>CAVXTR010000001.1:0-506352 GCA_963764705.1 uncultured Alphaproteobacteria bacterium
AAGCGGATCGACGCGATCTTGCGCGCGGTGCTGCGGGCAGGAAGTTACGAGCTGGAGCACCGCAAGGACGTGCCCGGCCGCGTGGTCGTATCGGAATATGTCGACGTCGCGCACGCCTTTGTCGAACCCGATGAGACCGGCATGGTCAACGCCGTGCTCGACCAGATCGCGCGGCAGTTTCGCGCCGACGAGTTCGCGCGTGGCTAGCGCAAAACCCGCGCCCGGCGAGGACTCGCTGATCGCGCGCTACTTTCGGCCGATCGCGACCGACCCGGGCGCCTTCCAGCTCGACGACGACGCCGCGGCCATAAGGCCGACGGCGGCGACATCGTGGTGACGACGGACGCCATCGTCGAAGGCGTGCATTTCCTGGCCGACGATCCGCCCGACACGATCGCGCGCAAGGCGCTGCGGGTGAATCTTTCGCGATCTCGCGGCCAAGGGCGCGGTGCCCGCCGGCTTCGTGCTGACGCTGGCGCTTCGCGACGCGGATGAAGCCTGGCTCAAGCCGTTCGCGGCCGCACTTGGCGAGGACGCCAGGCAATTCGGCTGTCCGCTGCTCGGCGGCGATACCGTTTCCACGCCGGGGCCGCTGATGATCTCGATCACGGCGTTCGGACGCGTGCCGCCGGGCAAAATGGTTCATCGCAGCGGCGCCAAGCCCGGCGACCGCGTGATGGTGACGGGCACGATCGGCGACGCCGCGCTCGGGCTTGCCGTGCTCAAGGGCGGCAAGGTCCACGCCGCGGTCAGCGATGCGGCCGCGCGCGACCTGCTGATCGGGCGCTATCGCGTGCCGCAGCCGCGCACGGCGCTTGCAGTAGTCGTTCGCGACTATGCCAGCGCGGCGATGGATGTGTCGGACGGTCTCGCCGGCGATCTCACCAAACTCTGCGGCGTGTCCGGCGTGTCGGCGGTGATCGATCTGGAGTCCGTTCCGCTGTCGGATGCGGCACGCGATCTGGTGTCGCGCGGCATTGTCGGAATCGAAACGTTGATCGCCGGCGGCGACGATTATGAGATCCTGTGCACGGTCGCCGACGACCGCGTCGAAGCGTTCGCAGCCGCCGCGCAGCGTGCCGGCGTGGCGTTGAGTTCCATCGGCATGGTGGTCGCGGGAAGTTCGGCGCCGAAGTTCCTCGACGGCCAGGGCAGGGAAATCGCGCTGAAACGGCGCTCTTACAGCCATTTTTGAGGGCAGCCGCGTTACCGCGTGGCCTTTATTTCCCGCCAGCCATTGCTATTTCGGCGAAAATCTATAGTTGTGGCCTCATTCGATTACCGCCGTGCCTTTTTGAACGCGCCTGTTAGGGCATCTTCCAGAGACATCGTCGAGATTGGATTTGAATCCGTGCGATCGCCGCGCGGAATGAAAGCCTACGTGCTTTGGAGAAGATAAAATGGCTACGGGAACAGTGAAGTGGTTCAACGGTCAAAAGGGTTTTGGTTTCATTCAGCCGACCGACGGCAGCAAGGATGTGTTCGTTCACATCTCCGCCGTTGAGCGCGCCGGTCTGACCGGTCTGGCTGAAGGTCAGAAGGTCGAGTTCGAACTCAAGACCGACAAGATGCGGGGCAAGGTAAGCGCAGAGAACCTGTCGCTGGCCTAAGGCCTCGAAGACGTCGAAACGGTCGTTTCACGGATGTACTGAAATGGATCGCGAGCCCGCCGGTCCCGAAGGGGTTGGGCGGGTTTTTGCGTTTTGCAGCAACGGAAGCGCCCAGCCTCGACCGAGGCGGCAATTCGGCGGGTTTTTGCCGGTGATTCCTTTCAAAAATCGACGTTTTTTGCCCTCCCGGCGTTGCGCCGGGGAGACGATTTTGGCATGGTCCCGCCGATTTGAGGCCACCCTTTTGGGCAGGGAAGGCCTCCTTTTTATGCGCCTGCCGCGCTCGCGGGGAAGGCGTGGGGCTACACCAGCATCTGAGGCAAATTCAATGACAGCATTATGGGTGATTGTGCTCTGCGGAGCGCTTTCGATCGTTTACGCCATCTGGGCGACGGCTTCCGTTATGAAGGCGGACGCCGGCAATCCGCGCATGCAGGAGATCGCGGCCGCGGTGGCCGAAGGCGCGCAGGCTTATCTGAAGCGCCAGTACATGACGATCGGCATCGTCGGCGTCGTGATCTTCGCGCTGCTGGCCTACTTCCTCGGCATGCTGGTCGCGATCGGCTTCCTGATCGGCGCGGTGCTGTCGGGCGCGGCCGGCTTCATCGGCATGAACGTCTCGGTTCGCGCCAACGTGCGCACCGCGCAGGCCGCGACCACCTCGCTGGCCGGCGGACTTGAACTCGCCTTCAAGGCCGGTGCGATCACCGGCATGCTGGTGGCCGGTCTGGCGCTGCTCGGCGTCACCATCTACTTCGCCTATCTGACGCAGTTCCTGGGCCTCGCGGCCAACAGCCGCACGGTGGTCGACGCGATGGTCGCGCTCGGCTTCGGCGCTTCGCTGATCTCGATCTTCGCCCGTCTCGGCGGCGGCATCTTCACCAAGGGCGCTGACGTCGGCGGCGATCTCGTCGGCAAGGTCGAGGCCGGCATTCCCGAGGACGATCCGCGCAACCCGGCCACCATCGCCGACAACGTCGGCGACAATGTCGGCGACTGCGCCGGCATGGCCGCCGACCTGTTCGAGACCTATGCGGTGACCGCGGTCGCCACCATGGTGCTGGCCGCGATCTTCTTTGCGACCTCGCCGCTGCTGGTGAACATGATGACGCTGCCGCTCGCGATCGGCGGCGTCTGCATCATCACCTCGATCATCGGCACCTTCTTCGTCAAGCTCGGCGCCAGCCAGTCCATCATGGGCGCGCTGTACAAGGGCCTGATCGCGACCGGCATCCTGTCGCTCGGCGGCGTCGCCGTCGTCATCTACTGGCTGATCGGCTTCGGTCCGCTGGCCGGCGTGAAGTATACCGGCATGGCGCTGTTCGAATGCGGCGTCGTCGGCCTCGTCGTCACCGGGCTGATCATCGTGATCACCGAATACTACACCGGCACGGATTATCGCCCGGTGAAGTCGATCGCGGCGTCCTCGGTCACCGGTCACGGCACCAACGTGATCCAGGGTCTGGCGATCTCGATGGAATCGACCGCCGGTCCGGCGATCGTCATCATCGCCGGCATCCTCGTCACCTACAGCCTTGCCGGCCTGTTCGGCATCGCGATTGCGACCACCACCATGCTGGCGCTGGCCGGCATGATCGTGGCGCTCGACGCCTTCGGCCCGGTCACCGACAACGCCGGCGGCATTGCCGAAATGGCGGGTCTGCCGAAGGAAGTCCGCAAGTCGACGGACGCGCTCGACGCGGTCGGCAACACCACCAAGGCGGTCACCAAGGGCTACGCGATCGGCTCGGCCGGTCTCGGCGCGCTGGTGCTGTTTGCGGCCTACAATGAAGACCTCAAATTCTTCATCGCCAACGCCGCGAAGTATCCGTACTTCCAGGGCGTGCTGCCCGACTTCTCGCTCAACAATCCCTACGTCGTGGTCGGCCTGCTGTTCGGCGGCCTGCTGCCGTATCTGTTCGGCGCGATGGGCATGACCGCGGTCGGCCGTGCGGCCGGCGCGATCGTCGAGGAAGTGCGGCGTCAGTTCCGCGAAAAGCCGGGCATCATGCAGGGCACCGACAAGCCGGATTACGGCAAGGCGGTCGATCTTCTGACCAAGGCGGCGATCAAGGAAATGATCATTCCGTCGCTGCTGCCGGTGCTGTCGCCGATCTTCGTCTACTTCGTGATCTTCGCGATCGCGGGCGGCGGTGCGGCCGGCAAGTCGGCGGCGTTCTCCGCCGTCGGCGCCATGCTGCTCGGCGTGATCGTGACCGGTCTGTTCGTCGCGATCTCGATGACCTCGGGCGGCGGCGCCTGGGACAACGCCAAGAAGTACATCGAGGACGGCCATTACGGCGGCAAGGGTTCCGACGCGCACAAGGCGGCGGTGACCGGCGACACCGTCGGCGATCCCTACAAGGATACGGCGGGTCCCGCCGTCAACCCGATGATCAAGATCACCAACATCGTGGCGCTGCTGCTGCTGGCGATCCTGGCGCACTGAACCCAAAACACGTGAATCTGCGACAAACCCGCGGTGCAAGCCGCGGGTTTTTTGTCGAGCGCGCTCGACGCGAGGTGGTCACCATGAAGTTTGAGATGACCAGATGCAATCAGTGCGGCAGCGAAATGCTGATGGGCGTGACGTCTGTCCAAGCTGCGGCAGACCGCAAACCGGCTGTCGGCAAACGCAGGCGGTCTCTACCAGCCGCGGACGATGTTGGCGGTCGGGCTGGCCGCGGCGGTGCTGCTCTTCTTCAACTGGATCAATCCCCGGCGCCGCATGCAGCCAACCGTTCACCACCTCGGTACCTTCCTTCTCGATGACGGCAATTCCCCGTCTCCGCTGAGCGTCGCCGGCGATGCCGCAGCTCGCTTGCCGAACCGGTTCCGCCAACGATAGCGTGAGAATCAGACCGACAATACGGAGATCGATCGATGTCGCTGTCGTCCGCCCGCAACTAGCGCTCCGCGCCGCCAACTCGCAGGATGCAGAAGCAGGCGCGAATTGCTGTCGAAGGCGATCCTGGATCCGGCGTCTGGCAATCGAAACCACCGACGCCAAGGTGCAAGAAGATCAACAAGGTGCGCCTCGTGACGGCCGATTCAGTTCACGTCCATCTGCAGGCCTTCGTGCTTGATGATGTCGGCGAATTTCACCGTCTCCGCGCTGCACGAAATCGGAGAATTGCTGCGGCGTGCCCTAGTCGGTGCGCGCGCCCATCGTGGCGATGGTCTTCTTGATGTCCTCGCGCTCCAGCATCGTCTTGATTTCCTTGTTGAGGGCATCGACGATCGGGGCGGGCGCGGCCTTCGGCAGGAAGACGCCGAACCAGGACGAGACGTCGAATTTCGCCAGTTCCGGCGCGCTCTCGCGCATGGTCGGAATGTTCGGCGCGACGCGCTGCGCTCGGGCGTGGTCACCGCGAGCGCGTTGAGCTTGCCTTCCTGGGTCTGCGGCAGCGACGGAAACAGATTGTCGAACAGGATCTGGATGTCGCCGGCGAGCGCGGCCTGCAGCGCCGGACCGGCGCCGCGGAACGGCACGTGCACCATCTTCAAGCCCGGTGAGCTGCAGGAACCAGGCGCCGGTGAGGTGAGGGCTCTGTCCGACGCCCGACGAGGCGTAGTTCAGCTTGTCCGGATTGGCCTTGATGTAGGCGATCAGCTCGGCGATCGACTTGATGCCGGTCGAGGGATGCGCCGAGACGATGTTCGGCGTCCGGATCAGGTTGGAGACCGGCTGCAACTGGTCCGCCTTGTAGGTCAGGTTGCGGAAGATGCTGTAGGCGATGGCGTTGGGGCCGGGATTGCCGACCAGGATGGTGTGGCCGTCGCCCTTCTGGCGGACGACCTCGACGGTGCCGATGGTGCCGCCGCCGCCGGAGCGGTTTTCCACCACCGCGGACTGGCCCCAGGCGCGTCTGCAGATGCGCCGCCAGCAAGCGTCCCATCACGTCGGTGGTGCCGCCGGCCGCGGCCGGCACGATGATGCGGACGGTTTCGGTCGGCCGCCAGTCGGCGCCGAGGCTCGCGCGCGGCAGGATCGCCGCGGTGGAGAGCGCGGCGGCTCCGGTCAGGACGCGGCGGCGGGAAAAAATTCGGCTGGTCACAAGTTCACTCCCTGCTGGATCGTTGTTTTGCAGGCGAGCGTAGGCAGCGCGCCGGCCACAGGGCAAGCGGGCGACTTGGCGCAGGTCGGCGCCACGGCGATGGCTGCGTGCCTAGTTGAAGCTGAGCAGCTTGAACAGCGGCGTCAGGTAGCTGAGCTCCTGGCCGGAGGTCGGCGTGGTGCGGCTGATGAAGTCGAAGATCTTGCCGTCCTGCAGCCCGTAATTGGCGAGCCGCTGCACCTGGCGGTTCTTGTCGAAATAGATCGCGATCACCCGCTGGTCGACGACCTGCTGGTTCATGAAGGCGACTTTGCGCTCGGAGCGCTGCGAGATGTAATAGAACACCTCGCCGTTCAGGGTGGCGACGGTGGAGGGCGTGCCCATCACGATCAGCACCTGATCCTGGCTGGCGCCGATCGGGATCTGCTCGAGCGCGCCGGGCGGCAGGATATAGCCCTTCTGGAACTGCTCGCCGGTGCAGGCGCCGAGCGCCGCGCAGATCAGCGCGACGGCCGCAACGGCGCGAAAACCGCGCCAGCGCGCGGTCAGGCGGCGCGGCGAGGGCGCGCATGGGCTTTAGTGGCTCGTCTCGGTCATTTCCGGAACTTGCCCGTCCCCTTGCATCGCGCGAGGCGTTGACGTACCGGGCAGCACGCAGGATTGCAACATGCGCGGGCCCCCAACAAGGAAACCTTGGGGGCTCGCTTGCGGAACCCACAATGCTTTGGCCGTTCAATCACTTCAGGAAACCCCGGCTCGCCCCGCGCGGCACCATTGAAGCCATCTATGGCATGATCGTGACGCAAGCGCGAGAACCGTTGTTTTATCGGGACTTGGGGGTGCCGGACACGGTTAACGGCCGTTTTGACCTGCTTCTGATGCATTTGTGGCTGGTCTTGCGGCGGCTGAAGTCGGTGCGAGGCGGGCAAGGCGCTGTCGCAGGCGCTGTTCGACCATTTTTGCAACGATATGGACGATAATCTGCGCGAAATGGGCGTCAGCGACCTCAAGGTGCCGAAGCGCATGCAGGCCTTCGGCGAGGCCTTTTATGGCCGCACCGCGGCCTATGATCTGGCGCTGACCGAGGGCCGCGAGGCGCTGGCGCAGGCGCTGTGCAAGAATGTCCTCAACGGCGAGAACATCGAAAAGGCGCGCCGGCTCGCCGCCTATGCCGAGGCGGCGATGGCCGCGCTGGACGGCCTCGACGATGCGACGCTGTTGAGCGGTACGGCGAAGTTTCCCTCGCCGGAGCAAGTAGGCGGACGGCCATGAGCAAGAGCATGACAGAGAAGCCGGACCAGTTGAAGCCAGATCCGTGGCGCGTCCCCGTCGCGGTGGCGCAGATACCGGACACCGGGCTGCATCGCGACCTCGAGGCCGACGAGGCCATACGCCATGCGATCGCCGATGTCGGCGACTTGCGCGAGGTTCTCTCGGCGCAGGCCTCGTTCGACGTGACGCCGAAGAGCGGCGGCCGCTTTCATGTCGCGGGCCACGTGCGGGCGCGGATCGGACAGACCTGCGTGGTGACGCTGGAGCCGATGGAGAGCGAGATCGACGAGCCGATCGATCTGATCTTCGCGCCGCCGGAGCAGATCCCGGAAATGGCCGCGCTGGTCGACGAGGCCGAGCAGAGCGACGGCGACACGCCGGATCCGCCGGAGCCGATCGAGAACGGCATCATCGATCTCGGCAGGCTCGCCACCGACGCGCTGTATCTCGCGGTCGATCCATATCCGCGCAAAGCCGGACGCGGTTTTCGAACCGCTGGTTGAAGCCGCCGATCCCGAGGATCACCCGTTTGCCGCGCTGAAGGCGTTGAAGGTCGCGCCGAAAAAGCCGGGCAAGAAGAAGCCCAAAGGCAAGTGAGCGGCCGCTAAAGTGGACAGTCAGGTGCGTATTCCGGTTGAGGTGGCTACATTGCTCGCACGAGAAATATCGCTATAAGATATTGAATTTACTTGAAATTACTTCATAATTCCGATTCCGGTCCGCGCCGGTTCCACGTTGCCAAAAGACCGTGGTCAAGAGGTTGTGTCGGGACGGGGACACGCTATTGTCGCGGCCCGGCGGGGACGCTGCGATGCGCTTCGCCGAGCACCGCTAGCGGCGGTGCCTTTTCCAGCGCGCGGCCGGGCTCGACCAGGGCCGCAAGAGATCAGGTTTCCGGGACGTTCATGCCTCAAAAGGTTCGAATCGCGCTTGACGCCATGGGTGGCGATGTCGGCGCATCGGTCGTCATTCCCGGCGCCGCGATCTCATTGAACCGGCATCCCGACACCGAATTTCTGCTGTATGGCGACAGCGCGCTGATCGAGGCGCAGCTTGCGAAATATCCGGCGCTGAAAGCTGCCTCGCGCGTGGTCCACACCGACGTCACCGTCAGCATGCACGACAAGCCGAGCCAGGCGCTGCGCCGCGGCCGCAAGAATTCGTCGATGTGGCTGGCGATCGACGCCGTGAAGAAGGGCGAGGCCGACGTCGCGGTTTCCGCCGGCAATACCGGCGCGCTGATGGCGATGGCGCGCTTTCATTTGCACACGATGCCCGGGATCGATCGCCCGGCCATTGCCGGCGTCTGGCCGACGACGCGCGGCGATTCCGTCGTGCTCGATCTCGGCGCCAGCATCGGCGGCGATGCGCATCATCTGGTGTCGCTGGCGGTGATGGGCAGCGCGATGGCGAGCGTGCTGTTCGACCGCAAGCGTCCGACCGTCGGCCTGCTCAATATCGGGGTCGAGGAAGTGAAGGGCGGCGAGGAGATTCGCGAGGCCTCCGAACAGCTGCGCGCGATGAACCTGCCGGAGCTCGACTATATCGGCTTCGTCGAGGGCGACGGGATCGGCAGGGGCGCCGCCGACGTGATCGTGATCGGAAGGCTTTAGCGGCAACATCGCGCTGAAGGCCGCCGAGGGAACCGCGCGCCAGATGGCGGATTTCCTGCGCAGCGCCATGGCGGCGAGCTGGCTGTCCCGGATCGGCTATCTGTTCGCCCGCAACGCCTTCAAGGCGCTGCGCGACAAGCTCGACCCCAACAAGTCCAATGGCGGCGTGCTGCTCGGCCTCAAGGGCGTGGTGGTCAAAAGCCATGGCGGAACCAGCGCCGAAGGCTTTGCCTACGCGGTCGATGTTGGCTATGAGATGGTGCGCTGCGATCTCCTCGCCAAGATCAATCAGATGCTCAATCGCGACGGCAGTGCGCTGGCTCAAGCGCAGACCGCGCAGGAGGCTGTCTCGTGACTGCGAAACGTTCGGTCGTGCTGGGCTGCGGCTCGTATCTGCCGCAGAAGGTACTGACCAATGCCGAACTGGCGGCCCGGCTCGATACGTCCGACGAGTGGATCGTGCAGCGCACCGGCATCCGGCAGCGCCACATCGCCGCCGACGGCGAGTTCACCTCGCATCTGGCGATCAATGCGGCGCGCGCGGCGCTCGAGCATGCCGGCATCGATGCGCAGGCGATCGACCTGATCGTGCTGGCGACCTCGACGCCGGACAACACCTTTCCGGCCACCGCGGTCGCGGTGCAGAACGCGCTCGGCATCAATCATGGCGTCGCCTTCGACCTGCAGGCGGTGTGCTCCGGCTTCGTCTTTGCGCTCGCCACCGCCGACAATTTCCTGCGCTGCGGCGCCCACAAGCGCGCGCTGGTGATCGGCGCCGAGACCTTCTCGCGCATCCTCGACTGGAACGACCGCGGCACCTGCGTGCTGTTCGGCGACGGCGCCGGCGCTGTGGTGCTCGAGGCCCAGGAACAGCCGGGCGAATCCACCGACCGTGGCATATTGACCACGCATCTGCGCTCCGACGGCCGGCACAAGGCGAAGTTGTTTGTCGACGGCGGTCCGTCCTCGACCCAGACCGTCGGCCATCTCCGGATGGAAGGCCGCGAGGTGTTCAAGCACGCGGTCGGCATGATTACCGACGTGATCGTGGACGCTTTCAATGCCACCGGCGCCACCGCCGACGATATCGACTGGTTCGTGCCGCATCAGGCCAACAAGCGAATCATCGATGCTTCAGCGCACAAGCTTCATATTGCGCCGCAGAAAGTGGTGCTGACGGTCGACCTGCACGGCAACACCTCGGCGGCCTCAATTCCGCTGGCGCTAACGATCGCGGTCAGGGATGGACGCGTCAAGAAGGGCGATCTGGTGCTGTTCGAAGCCATGGGTGGCGGCTTCACCTGGGGTTCCGCGCTCGTGCGCTGGTAGGCGCTGAGTAAAATACCGGTCAAATTTGTTGCGTTGCTTCAGGGGCGAATTCAGCAAAAGTGGAGGTCGGTTTTGCGTCCGAATTCGCCCTAAACCTTAAAATAAGGCGCGTTTTCTTCACGCGAACCGCGCCACACTTCGCTTGAAAACGCGCTTGTGCATGATGGTCACTGTTGACCATTGCGTGCTAACCTCATAATTTCAGAGAATAAATTGTTCGCCGAGAGTGCGGGGCAGGCGATGACCACCGGGACAGGAAAAACAGTTACGCGCGTCGATCTGTGCGAGGCGGTCTACCAGAAGGTGGGCTTGTCGCGGACCGAATTGTCTGCGTTTGTCGAACTCGTTTTGAAAGAGATCACCGATTGCCTCGAAAAGGGCGAGACGGTGAAGCTGTCATCATTCGGTTCCTTCATGGTGCGCAAGAAGGGTCAGCGTATCGGACGTAACCCGAAGACCGGTACTGAAGTGCCGATCTCGCCGCGTCGTGTGATGGTGTTCAAGCCATCGGCGATTCTGAAGCAGCGGATCAACGGTCATGCGGTCACCAATGGCGACGGCAAGGACGATTAGAACTTCACCGTTCACAGGATGAGCTGAGAGGAGCGAGCATTTGGACAAGGCGCCGGATGCGTTCCGTACCATCAGCGAGGTCGCTGACGAGCTCGACATTCCCCAGCACGTGCTGCGGTTTTGGGAGACGCGGTTCGCCCAGATCAAGCCGATGAAGCGAAGCGGCGGCCGCCGCTATTACCGGCCCGACGATGTCGATCTGCTCAAGGGTATCCGCCGCCTGCTTTACGGCGAGGGCTACACCATTCGCGGCGTGCAGCGAATCCTGAAAGAGCACGGCATCAAATCGGTGCAGGGCCTCGCCGACCAGACCTCGGCGGTATCATTCGGCGCTGTCGAGGAAGCGATCGGTCTCAGCTTGCAGGAGCCCGAGGAGGGCGAGGAGATCGACGCCATCGGCCTCGATGTCGATGACGACGATTACGAGCCCGAGAAGGGCATCGACTATCGCTTCGTCGACACCGACGAGGACGGCATCGTGACGCCTTTCCCCAAGGAGAGGGGCCCCGCAGGGCCGGCTGATGGTGCCGACCGCGAGCGTCTCGAACGCGTGCTCGAGGACCTGGTCGCCTGCCGGCAATTGCTGGACACAGCGCTGAAGGACGGCTGAGGGGCGGGCGGAACTGGCCGTCCGCAGGACCTGAAACGGATGGTTCGCGCGCCTTGCGCCGGGCCCTGATCGCAGCTAATGGAACGGCATCGGAGCGTGGCGCAGCCCGGTTAGCGCACTAGTCTGGGAGACTAGGGGTCGGAGGTTCAAATCCTCTCGCTCCGACCATTTAAACGATTGATAATTAATATGAATTTCGAGCCCTTTTGGGCTCAAACGAACGTCGCCTTTTCGCGTGGGTTCGTGATGGGTTCAAACCAACGAGCTTCGTTCGCCGTGCTAATCGGCAAGCCCGTGTCGGCGTGGACTAGAGGCGGGAAGCCGAACACGATCATGAGGTCGTCACCACGGCCGCGACTATCCTGACACAAGCGGCCGAAGGAGATCCTGCATGGCGGATGATGGCCGGGATCGCGACGCTGAAGGCGGCATCGCGCGCGGCGGCCTTTGAAAGTAACCTGCAAGCCGTGGACCAAGGCAACCGTGAGGCTCAGGAAACCGTAGCGTGCTTCAGACTGAAATGTCGTAAAGCCGCTTCAACCGCTCGGTGATGATGTCGCAAAAAGCCTGCAGCTCAGCCTTGTTATGGACCGGTCCGGCTTTGCTGCCAAATGACAGCCATGAATTCCAGGGGTTTGATCCGTAGACTGTTACGTTGACCCCAACCTTCGGGCAGCCATTGGTCTCGCTCAGGTCAGCAAGGATCATCGCAGCTAGCTGTTCGGCTGTTTTGATTTCCCTGCGCGGATTCACCTGCAACAGACTGGGGATGTCTGGCGGCGCCGGGGGAGGGGCCGACGTTACCACTGGATCAAACCTCTCCTGCGCGACATCGGCAGCTTGATCGTCAAAACCCTCGGACGCATTCGGTGTTTCGTCCTGGGTCATCCGCATGGCCAGCTCAATCAAATTTGGATCGCTCACGACTTGCTCGCCTACCTTCTTGAACGTCCACTCTAACCGGACGTGTCACGTTCAACTGCGCCGTTTGGAGTCGGTTCATGTCCGGCAGGTGTTCCTTGCGATAGATCAACATCGCGCCCGACCCACGGTAAAATTAGTATCGGGCTTCGCCCATCAAACCCCCTCAGGCCGGTTCGGCAGCGAGGCCAGGGTCGGCTCTGGGCCTCGTCCAATTTTTTGCCGCGGCTGTCCCCTCAGGGGCAGCTTTTCGTGCGATCTGCCCCATTAAGGGGCGGCGAGCCTGAAACCATCCCTGGTTCCCAAGCGTTACCAATTTATGAAAAACATTGCTGCTATGGCTATTGCCGCCGTCATCTTGTGGATTGTTGATGCCAATTTCAACAGCGGTCGCTATGCGATTGCCATTGTACGCATGGCCCGTCCCGTTCTTGCGCAGATCGGCATTCACATTTAGGAAAATGCGGCCAGTGGATTTTTCATGCTTTTAATCGGCGGTGTGACAAACAAGGTGCCGACGCACACAAAAACTCCGGTGCTGGTGTGCCAGTGAATGCGCGAGTAATGGTTTGTTTCGTCGTGACGGCTGCAACGATGTGGATTGCTGAGCCTGTACGGGGACAAACCTACGACCCGCGTTACCCGGTTTGTATGCAAACCTACGGCCCATTCAGCGGTATCAATTGTAGTTACACGTCGATGGCTGTTTGCAAGCTCCTGGCACAGGGTCGCCCGGCTCAATGTTTGGCTAATCCTTATTTTGTGCAAAAGCAGAAATCGCGGCACTGACGCGCGAGCGGATCGGACTCGATCCACCTCAGGCCAGCACGCGCTGGTGTCGATTGCGGCTTCATCCATTTCACCATTGCGACGGATCCGCAGCAGAAGCATGAGCACGCAGCCAAGTATGATGGAACCGAAGGGAAGAGCTGCTGCGCCGCCTGGCGTGCCGCCGGCATTGACCCCGGATTTCTGGGCGCTAACATCATGTGGCTGTTGAGCAGATGGAAGTCGAACCGGCATTTCGGATGACATTGGACGCAGAGGGAGACGCCAATGAACTCCACGCCCACTCCGAAAGCAGTTGGAACGCGCAATTCCAAGGGCGTGCGCGCCGATGAGCATCTAGCGCGCGCCTACGAACACATCGCGGGCGTGGATGAACAGCTCGTGCGTTTGAGCGAGCAGGTTGCGAAAATCGAGCGCGATTCCTCGCGCACACGTCCGGCCGGATCTGGTCCGCGATTGCCGTCTGGAAAGCCGGCGTTTCGGGCTCTCGTCGGCTTGCCGCTGGCGGCGTGTATCGTTGTCGCTGCCCTGGTTTTGCAGTCATCCTATGGCGATGGGGCAAGGCCGGCCGTCGACCGTGGGGCGTCGCAAAGTTCTTCGACTCCATCATTGCCGCTGGAAAATCCGCCCGTTTCCGCGCAGCCTGCTCTATCCACCGTTCAAGCGACCGCGGCGGAGGCCGCCCCTCAAACAGCGGTCGTGGCCCAGGCTGCACCGCAGGACGCTGCGCCGACAGCGACTGCAGCGCTTCCCGATCAGGCACAACTGCTGCAAACGATGGCGCGCGATCTCGCGGATGTGCAGCGGAACATCGAACAGCTCAGGGCGAACCAGCAACAAATAGCTCGCGATAATTCCAAAGTTATTGAGGAACTCAAGGCAAGCCAGGAGGAGATCAAACGCGCGCTCGCGAAGGTTTCCGAGCAGAGCCCGCCCAAGACATTGCCGCCCTCGACGCAACCGCCTCCGGCCTTGCGCAAGCCCGAGCGCACGCGTCAGTCACCGCATTCGAGAGCGCGCCCCCAAATCCGAAGGGATTGGATTTACGAGGATGACTGGTAGCCGCCGGTACCCCGGGGGGTGATATCCCGGTTGAAAAACCGGACAGGTTCAAGCTTGTGATCAGTCTCGTCGCCGATATGCTCCTCGATCGAGCCGTCCACAGTGAGCTGCGCACCAGTCTCGAAGACCAGGGGCGGAGGCTCAAATCCTCTCGCTCCGACCATTTTTCCAATGATCGATAGCGTTTTGGGGTCGGCTAGAAGCCGAGAGCCCAGACAGCAAGCACGGTGCCGAGCACCGCCGCTCCGCTGATGGTCCAGCCTACAAGGTAAGCGCCAGCATCGGTTTCCGGTCTGTCGACCATGGTATCGCGCCATAGGGCCATGACGGCCTCCTGTATCGTGCGTCCCATCAATGGGTCGCCGCGCGCGACCCAAGGTTCAACGCGCGGCCGGGTTGTGAAGTTCCGGTCGCGATGACGTCACGACGTCGCCGCCGCCCCGCGGCGTTTTCAAGCAGGTTGCACCTCAAGTGGATTGGCTGATCGGCGCGGGCAGCCATGGCAGGGCACCGCATGCTTCGGTCGAACTCTGGGACGTGGTCAAGGCCGGCAACCACGTTCGCGCGCTGGGACTGCACCAGAAACGGCTGACGCTGTGCAATGCCATCGTCTCCGACAACCTGCCGGCCTGTACGCGCTATGCGCAGTCGTTGCAGGGCTTGCCGAAAACCTTCTCTCGCGCGCCGATGCCGGAAGCATCACCCGCGCAGCAGGCCGTCATCGAGATGGCGCTGGAGGGATTGGGTGCGCTGAGCGGCCAGCGCGTCGAGGCCGCGGAGTAACGCATGCGCGAATGATCGTCATTCGAGATTGCGGAAGGTGACCGTCGCGTCTCGAAGCATGCTGATGCGCAAAAAGCACGCTGATGCCAGATTGGTGTGAGTTCCAGGCATCGGCACTGGATACACCGACGCCCTCGACGTTACCGTACAAATCGCCGGTGCAGCGAGGGGGATCGCCAAATGGGGTTGCGTTCGATTGTTGTGTTCGTGTTGTTGGCTCTGTGCCTTGGCGTGTCGTCTTCCGCCTTCGCCGGCGATCAGTCAGGCGTCCTGCGTCGGGTTTCCTGCGCGGTGGTCCGCCATTACGTGGCAAAGTACAGTGCACCGATGGCAGAGCAGTGGGCGCGAAGCAAGGGCGCGACCGACGCTGAAATTGAAGCGGCGTGGCGTTGCCTGAGCACCGACACCGCACGAACCGCCAAGGCTCCGTCAAGACCGCTCGCGCTCGGCTCGTACGGCTGGTAACCGGCGACACTTTCGGCGCGCGTCGGTGCGCGACAAGAACGTCGCCGCCAGGTGACGTCGGTGGGCGGCCGTCGCATTGAGGCGGCAGAGTAATTCCGTCGTGCGAAACGCCCCCGATATGATCGCGGCACACCTGATCCGGCGGCTTTACCGGCCACTCCCACCTGTTACTGTCCCGCTTCGCACGGGCCCGCGCGTGAGGGCCCCAATCCAGAAACTGAAAACCGAGGTCAACGCTTCCCATGAAGGACTTTGCCGGAAAATTCGCCGTAATCACCGGAGGCGGCACAGGCATGGGCCGCGAACTGGCGCGCCAGCTCGTCGCTGAGGGCTGCAATGTCGCGATGTGCGACCTTTCCATGGAAGCGATGGCCGAGACCAAGCGGCTGTGCGAAGCCGAGAAGCTGCCGCAGGGCCTGCGCGTTACCGCCCATGTCGCCGACGTCTCGATCGAGGCCCATCTTCAGCGCTTTCGCGACGAACTGCTCGAGCAGCAGGCAACCGACAAGATCCATCTGCTGTTCAACAATGCCGGCATTGGTGGCGGCGGCAGCATGTTCACAAATACGCGGGAGCAGTGGGAGCGCACCTTCAATATCTGCTGGGGCGGCGTCTATCTCGGCGTCCGCACCTTCCTGCCGCTGATGCTGAAAGCCGATGAAGGCCACATCATCAACACCTCGAGCATCAACGGCTTCTGGGCTTCTGTCGGCCCGGGTGTCGCGCACACCGCCTATGCCTCCGCCAAATTCGCGGTGAAGGGATTTACCAAATCTCTGATGAACGACCTCAAGCTCAATGCGCCGCACCTCAAATGCTCGGTCGTGATGCCCGGGCATATCGGCACCTCGATCGTGTCCAATTCGCGCAAGGTGCAGAGCGGATCGGATTCCGAGGAGTTGAGCCCGAACGAGATACTGTCGGCGCGACAGCGCCTGAAGGGCATGGGTATCGATACCGCTGCGATGTCCGACGATGACATCCAGAAGATCGCGCTCGACCGGGCCCGCAGCTTCCGCGACGAGGCGCCGACGTCAGCGGCGGCAGCGGCGAAAATCATCCTCGACGGCGTCAAGGCCGGGCAATGGCAAATCCTGGTCGGCGACGACGCGCACAAGCTCGATGAGCGCGTGCGGCAGACGCCGGAAAAGGCTTATACGCCGGAGTTCTACCAAAGCTTCGCGGAAGAGGTCGGCTGGCGGTTGGGCTGAATTATCCACGCGCGACGCGCTGGCGCGAGCCGGCGCGGTAGGCCAGGCGGGTATGCCCTGCGCAATAGGGCGCACCTTCGAGCGGGGTGTTGCCGCAAAAGCAAAAGTCCTCGGCGCCGGGCGTGCTGATCGGCCAGCGGCATCGCTGCTCGCTGAGTTCGAACAGCGAACAGCGATGCTCGCTGACGACAGGCGCGCTGAGAACAGGTTCGCCGTTCTCATAGACCGATCGCAGCATTTGAAACTGCAGCCGGGGCGTGGATTTGGCGGCGCGCTCTTTCCTGGGCGCGCGCGGTTCGGCATTGAACTCGCCGCGCGTCAGACCGAGGCGGGAAAGTTTGCCGATCACGGCGTTGCGGCTGACGCCGATATTGACCGCGATCTCGCGGCAGGAAAGGCCGGCTTCAAAATGGTTCTTCAGGAGTTCGACGCGTTCGGTGGTCCAGGTAGGTCCAAGTGCAAACATGTTGGCGGTTCCAATCGTTGAGCCGCCGCATTCTCATCCGTCAAGGCGTTCTGCCATTGTCGCGGATCGCAAGCAGCCCGTCCTTGATGGCGAGCCGGATGCCTTCCTCGATCAGAAGTCTTCGCAACGCCGGGAACGCTGGTACCGTGGGTGCCCTGTCTGACCAGTTTTTCGAGGTAGGTGATGGTCGAGAGCGCCAACGTGACGGGAACGCGGTCGGTTTCGGCTTTTTCTGTAGCCATGAGGAACGCTAACTTTTAAACGCTGTACTGAAAAGTATCTATTTAGAACTCTATTAAGTGAAGGGGGTTGGAGTCAAGCCGCGTGCGATCGTGCCACTTATCCCTTTGGGAAAACAAAGGAAATTCAACGGCGGTTGAATGAGGCCAATTAACGCCGGCGCGTACATGGCTCAGCGCGCCCGCATCCGGCGCGAACGGCACGCGGCGAAACGATGCAGCCTTGGCCCATTTTCTCGATTGCTTCGCGCCGTTCGCAATGACGATGATGTGCCGGGACGGATGACGGGCGCGATGACGATAACGAACGGTCTCTACTCAATTCAGATCGAAATGAGGGACGGTGCGCGTGGCCACGCCTCGGGTGTCCTGATGCTGATCGACGGCAACATCGCCGGCGGCGACTCGCATTTCTATTACACCGGCACCTACAACGCCGATCGCGGCAAATGGCGCGGCGAACTGACCACCAACGAGCACACCAAGTCGGTCGGCGTGCTGCCGCTGTTCGGCGGGCGCGAGGTCACCTGTGGTTTTACCGGCACCTATGCCGGTGACGGCGCGGAAGTCGAGGGAACCGCGCTGGTCGGAAAGACCAGCGTATCGTTTCATGCCAGGCTCGCACTGCAATCGGCGCTGTGACGCTCTATTTTTGACGCGTTTCCTTCACGCGAACCGGATTCCACTTCGCTTGGAAACGCTATGCCTCAAGCTCGATCTTGACCGGAAATTTCTGCAGCAGGCGCTGTGCGGTGACGGCCTTGCCCGGCGGCGCCTTGATGCGCAGGAACAGACCGCGCGAGGGATCGGTGATCGCCTCAACGCTCACGTCCTTCAGGCCTTCCGCCGCCAGCAGTTCGCGCGCGGCCTCGCCGGCGGCGATCTCGCGCAATTTCGGCTTGAAGATTTTTCCGATCGGCGTCACCGGCATTTCCGCAATCACGGATACTGCGCGCGGCCGCGCCGGTGGCTCGAGAATTTTCTCCAGCACGAAGGCGGACAGCGCCTGCGGATCGACGTTGACGCCGGGCTGCACCGAGACGAACAGCATCGGCACCTCGCCGGCATAGGCATCGGGGCGTCCCACGGCGGCGGCCAGCGCCACGCCCGGGAATCCGAGCGCCGCGTCCTCGATCGCACGCGGATCGATATTGTGGCCGCCGCGGATGATGACGTCCTTGGCGCGGCCCATGATGTAGACAAAACCATCAGCATCGATGCGGCAGATATCGCCGGTACGCAGCCAGCCATCATAAAATGCGTCGTCGGTCTGCTTCCTGTCGACATAGCCCGGAAATACCTGCGGTCCCCTCGTCAGCAATTCGCCGACTGGCGAGGGCCATGGGCCGGTGTGCAACTTGCCGTCGGCGAGGATCGCGAGCTCGACCAGCGGGTTTTTTGTGCCGACGCTTTCCGGCCGCGGTTTCAGGCCGGCAAAGTCGTGCGTGATCGCACCCGATAGCTCGGTCATGCCGTAGACCTGTTGCACGCAGGGCCCGCCCCAGGTCGCGAGATAGCGCCGCTCGATTTCAGGCGGGCAGATCGAGGCGCCGGTCGGCGTCACGCGCAAACTGGAAATGTCGCAGTCGCCGACGGGGATGTCGGCCAGCGCGCCCAGCGTGGTCGGCACGTTGCCGGCATGGGTCAGGCGATACTTTTCAATGATGTGCCAGAAATTCGTGATCAGCGCCGGATCGCGCGCACCGGCGGGTCCGGGAATGACGATGGTGGTGCCGGCCGACAGGCAGGCGCCGACGCCGACAAAGAGACCGCCGACATGGAACAGCGGCAGCGAGATCATGCCGCGGTCACCCTTCCGGTAGTCCAGCGCCATGCGCGACGAGACGGAGGAGGCGACCATTGCACGGTTGGTGAGGCGCGCGACCTTGGGATGACCTGTCGTGCCGCCGGTCGGCAGCATCACGGCCACACGATCAGCCTCCGATGTGTCGCGCGATTTGCCGTAATCGTCGCGCCAGGTAGGATCAGGCTTCAGGATTTCGCCGTCAAACGCGATGCTGCCGTCGAGCGGGGCGATCACGATGCGCTTGAGCGAGGGGACGTCCCTTTGCAGGCCTTCGATCTTCTCATAAAGCCCGCCCGGCATGCCAGGCGGCGGCGCCAGCAACAGTTTTGCCTTCACGGCGTTGAGCTGGGCGATGATCGCTTCGCGCGTGAACAGCAGGTTGAGCGGCTCGGCGATGCCGCAGGCAGCCGCGCCCCAGATCGCGGCGATCGCCGCCGGGCAGATCGGCAGCAGGACCGCCACCGCATCATCCTTGCCGACTCCCTGCGCGCGGAAGAAGTTTTCGGCCGCCTTGATGCAGCCCATCAGGTGGTCGTTGGAGACGACGACCGGGGCGGGATCGAGCGGGCTGCGTAGATAGACCACGGCGTCCGCTCCGGGATCGGCCAGCGGGCCGCGCGCGACGAGATCGAGAATGCGCGGGCAGGCCGCAAGCTGCTCCCGCATTTCCTGTTCGCGCGCCGCCTCGTCGGCCGGCGAAAGCCTGTCCTTCAGCATGTCTCTTCCCCGATATTTTTGTTCGTTGGGCAGGCTATTGTATCGAAGGCTATTGTATCGATCGCCGGTCGGGCAGCACAAGAGTGCGGACGCGCAGTACAAGGGCCGCACTTTACCCGTGCACGACGCTCTTTGCGATCATGCAGTGAATACCCTTGGAGCCGTTCACCGTCTGCGTCACCCGCAGATCGGCGGCGAGGCTGCAGAGCGTGTAGGCGTCTTCGCGCGACAGGTTACGCTTTTCGCCCAACAACACGATCATGTCGCGCAGCGCGCGCACCACGCATTGGTCGAGATCGGGATCCATCGCCATCGTCAGGTAATGCGTCGCTGTCTCGGCGCGGGGATAATCCAGCCGTAGGTCCTTGCGCAGCGTCAGCCGGAAGCGTCCTTGCAGCGCGGTCTCGATCGCGGTGACGCAGACTTCGCCATCGCCCTGCACGCCATGGCCGTCGCCGCAGGAAAACAGTGCGCCCGGCACGAACACCGGCAGATACAATTTGGCTCCGGCACCGAGTTCCTTGTTGTCGAGGTTGCCGCCCATCGCGCGCGGGATCAGCGAAGTGATGCGGCCCCAGGCCGGCGGCGGCGATACGCCCATCACGCCGAAGAACGGCGCCAGCGGCAGATCGAGCCCCCATGGCATCCTGCCAACCATTTTTTCCCGGTCGAGCGGAATGTTCAAAAGCCGCGTCTCGTGAAAATCGTCGGGCAGGGTGCCGGCGAGCGGACGGATCAGATTGTAGCCCCAATCCTGCCGGAGCTGGACGTCGAGAACGTCGACTTCCAGCACGTCGCCGGGCGCGGCACCTTCGACCGCGATCGGGCCGGTCAGGATATGGCCCGGCACCATCCGCTCGCTCCGGGCGTGAATATCGGCGAGCTCCGGCGGGACATGAAACTTGCTGCGGTCCGGCACCACGTCGGGGCCGCCGCTCACGGTATCCACGGTGACCTCATCGCCGCTGGCAATGGTCATGACCGGCTTCAGTTTGGCTTCGAAAAAGCCCCAGTGACAGGTTTCGGGACTGGAATGCAGATGATGATGGGTCATGAGAAGGCTTTAGGTTGCTGCGATGACGTCGTATGACCCTGTACCAGACATTGTCAGAGGCTTCCCTTGTTTTTTGTGCTCTCCAAGACGATCGGCTTCCTGCTGCTGCCGACGAATTTCCTGATTGGCCTCAGCTTCATCGGGGCGGTTCTGCTGGTGACGCGCTTTGTGTCGCTTGGCCGCAAGCTGGTGATCGCGTCGATCTTTGCGCTGGTGACTTGCGGGCTGTCGCCGCTCGGAAACATGCTGCTCTATCCGCTGGAATCGCGTTTTCCGCCGTGGGATCCGGTGCGCGGGGCGCCTGATGGCATCGTCGTGCTCGGCGCCTCGATCGAAGCTGATCTGTCCGCCGCGCATGGCACGCCGGTGGTGCGCAACGCGCCTGACCGCATCATCGTCGCCGCTATCCTGGCACACCGCTATCCGAATGCGCGCGTGATCTTTTCCGGCGGCAGCCCGAATCTGGTTGCGAACGATGCCAGGGAAGCGGATTTTGCCGGTGAAGTGTTCGAAGGTCTCGGCATCGCCAAGTCGCGGTTGATCATGGAACGGCGTTCGCGCAACACGCTGGAAAATGCCGAGTTCTCGAAAGCGCTGGTCGCGCCCAAGCCCGGCGAGCGATGGCTATTGGTGACATCGGCGTTCCACATGCCGCGATCGATAGGCCTGTTCCGAAAGGCGGGCTTTCCGGTGGAGGCCTATCCGGTCGACTGGCGGGTCGGCGGGCGGAATGGCCTGTTCACGTTTTCGAACCTGGCGCTCGAAGGATTGTGGCGAACAGACGCTGGAATCCGCGAATGGATGGGTCTGATCGCGTACCGTGCCACCGGCAAGATCGACGATTTGCTTCCCGGGCCGGTCCCGAACTAAAAGAAATTGTCAGACCACGACAGGCGCGTTCAGCGCCGATTTGGGAGTTACGCCATGCAACAGCAAACGCCGCCGGAAGCGCTGGATTTGGCCGCCATGGTCGCCGACCTGAACAGCCTGCTGCGGCTGAGGACGACCGTGATCGGCATCAAGATGTTTGCGACTGTTGAAGAGATGACGGCGATCCCGAAAATCCGGCGTCCTTCGGCGGTTCACACCACTGACCAGATCGTCAGCATGGCCTCGCGGCTCGGCTGGACCGTCGGCATCACCGGCGAGGATCTGGTCGGCGCGCAGTGCCGCGCCGTGATTGGGCTGGCGCCGCAGGATGAAAAATGGCTGGCTGGTGAAAATTACGTCGGCGTCTGGCACGGCACCGCCGAAGACGCGCGCAAGCGTCAGGAAGCGCTCGATGTCGTGCCTTACGGCCAGTATCAGGCGATGGCGGTGAGCCCGCTCACCAGCGGCCGGCTCAATCCGCCGGATATCTGTTTGGTCTACGCGACGCCCGGCCAGATGATCATCCTGATCAACGGCCTGCAATATACCGGCTACAAGAAGTTCGAATGGGGCGTGGTCGGCGAAACCGCGTGCGCCGATTCATGGGGCAGGGCGCTGAAGACCGGTGAGCCCAGTCTGTCGCTGCCCTGCTTTGCCGAACGCCGCTATGGCGGCGTGCCCGACGAGGAGATGCTGATGGCGCTGTCGCCGGCGCATCTCAACAAAGCCATTGTCGGCATGAAGCAGCTTGCCAAGAACGGTCTGCGCTATCCGATCGCGCCCTATGGTATCCAGGCCGACGTGCGCGCCGGGATGGGCGTGTCCTACGCGAAGAAGTAATATGATCCGTCATTGCGAGCGTAGCGAAGCAATCCAGCGTTTCACGAAAAAAGACTGGATTGCTTCGTCGCTTTGCTCCTCGCAATGACGAGAAACGTATCAGAGGAATTTAGATATGCCTTCGTCGAAATTCGACATCGTCGTCTATGGCGCCACCGGCTTTACCGGCCAGCTCGTCGCCGAATATCTGGCCGCGCGATACAAGGGCGACGCCAGCCTGAAATGGGCGATGGCCGGGCGCAGCAAGGACAAGCTCGCTGTTGTCCGCGATGCGATCGGCGCGCCGGCGGATACGCCGCTGATCGTGGCAGATGCGAGCGATCCGGCTTCGCTGAAGGCGATGATTACGCAAGCCAAAGCCGTGATCACAACCGTCGGTCCGTATCAGTTTTACGGCAATGATGTGCTGGCGGCCTGCGTCGAAGCCGGAGTCGATTACTTCGATCTTTGCGGCGAGCCGCTGTGGATGCGGCAGATGATCGACAGGCATGAAGCCGCGGCCAAAGCCAGCGGCGCGCGCATCGTATTCTCGTGCGGCTTCGAACTCGGTGCCGTTCGAGCTCGGGGCGCTCTTCGTGCAGGAGGAAGCGAAGCGCGTGTTCGGCGCACCAGCCTTGCGCGTCAGGGGACGCGTTCGCGACATGCGCGGCACGCTGTCCGGCGGCACCGCGGCGAGCGCCAAGGCGACCTTTGACGCGGTCGCCAAGGATCTCAGCCTCGTTGCTTTGCTGAAGAGCCCGTTTGCGTTGACCCCGGGATTCGAAGGCCCGAAACAGCCCGCCGGTAGCAAGCCTTTCCTGGAGGAGGATCTGCAATCATGGGCGGCGCCCTTCATGATGGCGCTCATCAACACCCGCAACGTGCACCGATCCAACATGCTGATGGGCTTTCCGTACGGGAAGGAATTCGTCTACGACGAAATGGTCCTGACCGGTCCCGGCGAAAAAGGGGAGGCCAATGCCAGGCTGGTGATGGCCGTAAATGCCGGGAAGACCGGTCCGGCGGCGCCGAAGCCGGGTGAAGGGCCATCGAAAGAGGAGCGGGAGAACGGCGGATATGATCTGCTGTATGTCGCGAGCGCGCCTGACGGGCGTCAGGTGCGGGCGGCGATCAAAGGCGACCGTGATCCCGGCTATGGCTCGACCTCCAAGATGATCTCGGAATGCGCGATCTGCCTGTTGCGCGACACGCCGGACCTTCCGGGCGGCATCTGGACGCCCGGCGCTGCGATGGGACACAAGCTGATCAAACGCCTGACCGATCGTGCCGGGCTCACGTTTGAGATCGAGAAGTAAATTCGACCTCGCGGCGTCGTTGGCTGTCGTCGTCCGGCTTGGCCGGGCGATCCAGTATTCCAGAGACGTGAATGCTTGAGCCGAGACGCCGCGGGCGTACTGGATGCCCCGCCTGAAGCGGGGCATGACAGTGTTGGCCCAGGTTGCCGCACGGCGTGATGGCTACGCTGCCGCGCGGGGATCATAGGCGTACATCCAGTTCATGCTGCGCTCGCCGAGCGGAAGCAGCACCTTCATCATGCGGTCGCGGATCCAGGCGCCAGTGGCGCTGAACTCGCGCTTGCTGTTGCCGTTGCGGCGGGCGAGCGCCACGACACGTTCCGCGCGCGGCCGGCGGTCGATCTCGAAATTCTGGAACGTCAGCGACAATTCCTGCCGGTCCTGCATCAGCCGGCCGAGCCGCATGGCGTCTTCCAGCGCGAGCGAGGCGCCCTGGCCGGCATGCGGACTGGTGGCGTGCGCGGCATCGCCGATCAGGAGCGTGCGCTTGCGCGACCAGGTCGGCAAGGTCGCGACATCGAGCGTCGCGGTGACCGAAATATTCTCGGCCGCTTGCAGAATCCGCGGTATCGGGTCGTGCCAGCCGGCGTGAAAATCGAGCAGATGCCGCCGGATCGCCTCCTGGCTCATGCCGCGATAGGTCGCGGCGTCGATGCCGTGCGACGGCTGGGTGCTCCACCACATCACGGCGTCATCAGCATCGGGGCTGCAAACGCCGTAACCGAAGAATCCGCTTTGGCCGAACGTCGTCGCCACGCGCTGGCCGATCGGCGCGTCCGCGATCACCGATCGCGCGACAAAGCCGCCGAAGCCGATCAAGCCGGTGTCGAACGGTTTTGGGCCATCCGGGATCACGTGGCCGCGCACGGCCGAATGCACGCCGTCGGCGCCGATCACGAAATCGCCTTCCGCGCTGGAGCCATCGGCGAAGTGCGCGACGACAGGCTTGTCGGCGCGGTCCTCGATCGCGACCAGCCGCTTCTCGAACCGCAACTCGACGTTCTCGCACCAGGCCTTGCTGATCAGCGCTTCGTTCAGCGTGGCGCGGCACATGTTCACCGCCGGTTGGCCGAAACGCTGCTTCATATTGTGGTTGATGGAACCGAGCCGGGTGCCTGATTGCGAATGGAAATCGAAGGACTCCGCGACCGATCCGCAGCGGATCATCTCTTCGGCGAGGCCGATCTCGGCCAGCACATGCATGCCGTTCGGCGCGATCTGCAGGCCGCCGCCGATGCCGGTGGAGTAGGGCCAGGCCTCAAATACTTCGGCATCGATGCCGGCTTGCTTCAGGAAGATCGCCGTTACCGGGCCAGCGATGCCGCCGCCGATGACCAGGGCTTTGGGAGGTCTGCTCATTGCCTTGCTCCATGCATCCGTGAAGTGATAGGAACGTACAGTCGCTAATTATCTTAGTGACTAAGATATATTCGAACTAAGATATGAGGCGGGCATTGTCAAGGCCGAAAGCGCGGGCTGCGCTGATGCAGGACCTGGAACACGCGGTGAGGAAATCCTCCGCGCTGGGCGTGATTTTCGGACAGGCCGTTGCCAGCAAGGTCGGCTTGTCGAGTTCCGATCTCGAATGCCTCGATTTTCTCAATATCGAGGGGCGCGTGACGGCAGGCCGGCTCGCCGAACTGACCGGGCTGACGACAGGCGCGATCACCGGCGTGGTGGATCGGATGGAGAAAGCCGGCCTGGTGCGCCGCGAGCGCGACGCGGACGACCGCCGCAAGGTCTTCATCGCGATCGTGCCCGAGAGCATCGCGAGGATCGGGCGGTTCTACGAACCGTTGCAGCGGGCTGTGCTACGGGATTGGGAGGGCTATAGCGACGCCGAGCTAAAACTGCTGCTGCGCTTCATGTCGCAGGGCTATACGACCATGCTGGCGGTGATCGAGGAATTGAAGGCGACGGTTGACGCGCCCAGTAAAGCCAAGGCAAAGGTCAAGCGGAGCTAGGCAGCCCTCACGGGCGCCGTGGACGCGGCATTGGCGGCCTTCCAGCGTTCGGCGGCGACGTACATGCCCCACATCGCACCCAGCATCATCCAGAAATGCCGCCAATGGTCGGTGTCGATGATGAAGCTTTCGCCGACGGTGCCGAGATAGGCCGAGAAGATCGCCAGATACGTCCGCTGCCACGGCACCGGCACGAAGACGTAGCGGAACCCGGTCAGCGCCGTGACGAACACCAGCGCCGGATAGCAGATGCCGGAGATCCAGCCGCCCGACATGAAGGCGTTGAGATAGGAATTGTGGGTGTCTTCGGGAAAGTAATTGTGGAACTGCAGCGGCCCGATGCCGAACGGCAGATCGAGCGCCATGTCG
Organism: uncultured Alphaproteobacteria bacterium; assembly: GCA_963764705.1. GTDB lineage: Bacteria > Pseudomonadota > Alphaproteobacteria > Rhizobiales > Xanthobacteraceae > Bradyrhizobium. Next base: position 25,918 of record CAVXTR010000001.1, read on the forward strand.
GCGCCGAGGATATGCCGGCCGAAGCGGCCGAAGCGGCCCTCGTCATAGCTCTGGTCGAAGCTGGCGCGCTGCTTGAACATGTCAGCGATCGAGTTGAACGACAGCAGCACCGCGACCAGCGCGGCCGCCAGGATCACGGCGACCAGCGCCATCACGATGATGCGCGAGCGTTGGGCGTGCGAGCGGCTGGTCACCACCATCAGCGCCAGCATGAAGCCAGAGGTGAGGATCAGTCCGCCCCACGCCGCGCGCGAAAACGCCAGTAATATCGCCAGTGACATGATGCCGAAGGTGATGGTGTTGCGGAACGATTTTCCGAGTTTATCCGAGACGATGCTTTGCAGCGCGAACAGCGCCGGCAGGATCAGAAACGCGCCGAGCACGTTCGGATCCTTGAAGGTGCCGCGCGCGCGCTCATAGAGCGTCAGCAGGTCATGGCCGCCTGGAATCAGGTTGAAATAGCCGCCGAGGGCGGCCAGCGCCGCGATCATCGCGCCTGCGACCAGGCCACGCCTGAGCATGTCGAGCCGGGCTGCGGTATCTTCCGAGATCACCATCGCGAAAAAGATCGAGGTCACAGCCATGTACCAGGAAGTCGCGATCCAGTTTGCGACCTCGCTCTTGTCGAGGAATGGAATGGCGCCGATGGTGTAGCCGACATTGAGCAGAAATAGCGCTAGCAGCAGCGGCACGAACACCAGCCGCATCCGCAATCCCGTGGCAAAGAAGATCAGCGACGCCGCGAGTGTCGAGAGCTCATAGGGGCTCGGCTCGATGAAGACGATGGCGCCGGACGCACCGACCAGCCACACCAGCGCGCGCTGAAGCGCAAGCACGCCGGGCGCAGCCGTCGTCGATGGTAGGGAGACCCCGGCTGTCGCCGCATACGCCATCACACACTCACAAACAGACGCAACTCATACGCTACAAGAGGCTCGCAATGACGTCTCAAATCAGTACGCGTTCTCGTTCTTGGTCATCAGCGCCAAAGGCGTCTTGAGCAAAATGAACAGATCGAACAGCACCGACCAGTTCTCGATGTAATAGAGATCGAACTCGACGCGTTTCTGGATCTTCTCGTCGGTGTCGACTTCGCCGCGCCAGCCGTTGATCTGCGCCCAGCCGGTGATCCCGGGCTTGACGCGGTGGCGCGCGAAGTAGCCGTCGACGGCTTCGTCGAACAGCCGGCTCTGCAACTTGCCCTGCACGGCGTGCGGGCGCGGGCCGACCAGCGAGAGGTTGCTCTTGAACACCACGTTGAAGAGCTGCGGCAATTCGTCGAGGCTGGACTTGCGGATGAAGCGTCCGACGCGGGTGACGCGGGTGTCGTTCTTGGTCACGACCTTGGAGGCGGTCGGGTCGGTGTGATGGTGATACAGCGAGCGGAACTTGAAGACGTCGATGCGCTCGTTGTTGAAGCCGAAGCGTTTTTGGCGGAACAGCACCGGACCGGGGCTGTCGAGCTTGATTGCGAGCGCGACCAGTCCCATGATCGGCAGTGCCGCGAGCAGGATCAGGAAGCCGACGACATGGTCGAACAGCCACTTCATTACCAGGTCCCAGTCGGTGATCGGCGCCTCGAACACGTCGAGCGTCGGCACCTCGCCGAGATAGGAATAGGAGCGGGGACGGAAGCGCAGCTTGTTGGTATGGGCTGACAGGCGGATATCGACCGGCAGCACCCACAGCTTCTTCAACATCTCCAGAATGCGCGTCTCCGCCGAGATCGGCAGCGCGAACAGCACGAGATCGACGCGGGTGCGGCGGGCGAATTCGACGATGTCATCGACCTTGCCGAGTTTTGGGCTGCCGCCGCAGGTATCCATCGCGCGGTCGTCGTTGCGGTCGTCGAACACGCCGAGCATGTGGATGTCGGAGTCTTCCTGAACTTTCAGCGCCTCGACCAGCTTCTCACCGGTCTCGTCCGCGCCGACCACGATGGTGCGGCGGTCGAGCCGGCCCTGGCGGGCCCAGTTGCGCACCAGCGAGCGCAGGACCACGCGCTCGATCACCAGTGCGGCGAGGCCGACGAAGAAAAACGACGTCAGCCAGAGCCGCGAAATCTCGCTGCCAAGCTTGACGAGGAACGAAGCGCCGATGAACAGCAGGAACACGAACGCCCAGGATGAAATCATCCGGGTCATCTGGCGGAGCTGGCCGCGGAACACTTCGACTTCGTAGATGTCGGCGGCCTGGAAGCAGATTACGGCGGTGACCGTCATGCCGACGATCGCGGCGGCATATTCCCAGTGAAAGCCGCCGAGGCGGACGACATAACCGAAATAGAGCGTGATGCCGATCAGGCTCAACATGATGAAATCAATGACGCGGACCGCGCCCGCGATCACGATCGGTGAATAGGCCCGGCCGACTTTTTGATTGGCGACGGCAAGCGCTGCCGTAGTGAGCCTTCGGCGCCGTTCGACCGGCGGCCGGTCGGCGGTGCCGTCCATCGCAGCCGTTGCCGCGGCATTCAACATCGAGCGAGCGTCAATCGGTTCCACTTGTCCACGTCCGTTCTTGCGCAGGCAGATAGGAACGCGCCTGCCGCTGCGGAATTCCCCACAGACGGGCATACGGGACAAATCGGAAGAAACAGTTACGTTGGTAAAGAACGGTTAACGATTGGCAAACGCGTCGCGGTAGCCGGCCAGAACGCCTTCGACCATCGCCTTCTGCGAGAAGTGCACGAAGATCCGTTCGCGCAGCGATTTGGCGCGCTCCTGCGCCGCATCGGGGTCATCGAGCGCGCTTTCGATGGCGTCCGCCATCGCGGAAGCAAGGCTCGGTGCGAACAATGCGTCGGTATGATCAGGACCGAAGATCTCGGGGATGCCGCCGACATTGGCGGCGACCATCGGGATACCGGCCGCAGCCGCCTCGATCACGACATAGGGCATGGAATCGCCGCGCGAGGGAACCACCAGCAGCGAGCCCTTGGAGAAGCCGTAGCGCGCCTTGACGTGACCGATGAACCGCACGGCCTCGCCGAGGCCGAGCCGTTCGATCTGAGCTTTCAGGTTTGCCGTTTCCTCGCCGTCGCCGGCAAGCGTCAGCGTCACCGGCCGGCTGTCGGCGCGCAGCCGCATCACCGCATCGATCAGCAGGTCGGCGCCCTTGATGTGCCGGAACTCGCCGACATAGACCACGTCGGTGGCATCCTCGGCCTTGACGATCGGATCGAACTCATTGGCGGTGACGCCGTTGAACACGCAGCGCACCAGCCCCTTGGGCGTGCCGATCGTGCGCTGATAGGTGTCGCGCGCGAATGCGCTCTCGAACAGGAACAGGTCGGTCTTGTCCATCAGCGCGCGTTCGACACGGGCGTAGAGCTTTCCCTTCACCGTCGACAGCGGAAAATGCAGCGAGCCGCCATGCGGCGTATAGACCTTGATGGTTTCGTTCGAGGCGTTGTTGAGGCGGAGGAAGGCGCCGGCCTTGGCGCCATGGCCATGCAGCACATCCGGCTTCAATTGTCCGATCAGGCGCCGGAAACGCGCCCATACCAGCAGGTCTGTCGGCAGCGGCTCGCGGCGAATGGGCACGCGGTGAACGCCAAGCTTGAGGCGAGGGGCGATCTCGGCGAAGGCCTGTTCAGCGCGCTCGCCGCCGGTGAGGCTGTCGGCGATGATGCCGACGTGATGGCCGCGCTCGGCCTGGCCGTTGGCCAGATCGAGGATGTGGCGAAAGATCCCGCCTACCGGAGCGCGCGTTGCGTGCAGGATACGAAGCGGCTGATCTTCGACGACAGGCATGATCAGAGCCAGCGTTCCATGCGGCCCGTCAGCGCGGGCGCGGCAATCGGGCATGGGACTGGGGCGAGCGCGCCTCGCATCACGAGAATCCTGCAAAAAGTATCTGCCCGATTAAGGGCGGCCATGGTTAACAAAACATGATCGCGCGGGCGCGACCAGCCCTTTCGACCCGTAAATCGGGCGAATTAACCCCGCAGCAACCTTAATGGAGTGTAATCGGCCCGTTCAAGTAAAGCAGTTGCGTCCGCGGGAGTGTGCGATGCGTTTAGCGTTCTGGCGTGCAGGCAAGGACCAGGCGGTAGTGGAGCGGGCAATCCCGAAGTCCGCACCTGATGTCTCCAGCCCCGCCGCATCGTCCGAAGCCGGCGATCTCGACCTGCATGCGCTCGGTCAGACGCTGAAGCGCAAACGGAGCTGGATCATCCTGCCGACGCTGATGGCGGCCGCGTTGTCGATCACCGCCGTCAACATGATCACCCCCCGGTACAAGTCGGAAGCCCGCATCCTGGTCGACGGACGCGAGAACGTCTTCCTGCGGCCGAACGGCGAACGCAACGAGGAGCGCACTGCGCTCGACGCCGAAGCCGTGACCAGCCAGGTGCAGTTGCTGCAGTCGCGCGATCTGGCCCGCGAGATCATCCGCAAGAACAAGCTGGCCGGGCTGCCGGAATTTGATCCGGTGCTGCAGGGCATTTCGCCGCTGAAGTCGATACTGCCGTTGTTCGGTATCGGCCGCGATCCGTTCTCGCTGACGCCGGAAGAGCGCGTGCTCGATTCCTATTATGAGCGCTTCACGGCCTACGCGGTCGACAAGTCTCGTGTCATCGTCGTCGAATTCCAGTCGCACGATCCAGAGCTGGCGGCGCGCGTCGCCAATTCGATCGCCGAAGGCTATCTGGTGCTGCAGCAGAATGCGCGGCAGGAACAGGCCAAGTCCGCCGGCCAGTGGCTGTCGGGTGAAATCGATAGTCTTCGCAAGAAGGTCGCCGAGTCCGAATCGCGGGTCGAGGATTTTCGCTCGAAGTCGAGCCTGTTCGTCGGCACTAACAACACCACGCTGTCTAACCAGCAGATGGGCGAGATCAACACGCAGTTGAACAACGCCCGCGCGCTGAAGTCGGACGCCGAGTCCAAGGCGCGCCTGATCAAGGAAATGCTCCAGAGCGGCAAGCCGATCGAGGCTTCCGAGGTGCTGAACTCGGAACTGATCCGTCGCCTGTCCGAACAGCGGGTGACGTTGCGGGCGCAACTCGCCGAACAGTCATCGACGCTGCTCGATCTGCATCCGCGTATCAAGGAATTGAAGGCGCAACTCGCCGATCTCGACCGGCAGTTGCGCGATGAGGCGGGCAAGGTCTCCCGCTCGCTGGAAAATGACTCCCGCATCGCCAACGGCCGGGTGGAAGGTCTGACTGCCAGCCTCGATCAGATGAAGAAGCAGGCTTCCTCGAACAATGGCCAGGATGTGCAGTTGCGCGCGCTCGAGCGCGAAGCCAAGGCGCAGCGCGATCTGCTCGAATCCTATCTCGCCAAGTATCGCGAGGCGACCACCCGCGAGAACATCGAGGCGGCGCCGACTGACGGCCGCATCATTTCCCGCGCCACGGTTTCCAACACCCCGGCCTATCCGAAGAAGCTCCCGATCGTGCTGATCGCGACGCTGGCGACCCTGCTGCTCACCAGCGGCTCGATCGCGACTGGCGAGTTGCTGCGCATGACCGCGCCGCGGGTTTCCGCTCTTGCGGTGTGGCCGGCTGCGGTACGGGCGCCGTCGCTGGCTCCCGAGCTTCCGACGGAGACTGTCGAGGCCGTCGAAGTTCTCGAGCAAATTCTCGAGCCGGTGTTAAGCGAGCCGCCTCGTGTAAATGCTCCCCAGATGGATGTCGCGACGGGACCGAGTGAAATCGAACGATTGGCCGACGACCTCATCGGCGCAGCCGGAGCGGCGCGCAAGGTAACGGTCCTCGGCACGGCATCGGGCGAAAGCATCACGCTGACCGCGCTGATGCTGGGACGGCTGATGGCGCGGCAGGCGAAAGTCGCCGTCGTCGATCTGTCTGGGGCGCTGCCGACGATCCCGGCGGCATCGGCCGATCCGGCCGCGCCTGGGCTTGCGGAATTGATGCAGGGCGCGGCGTCGTTTGCGCAGATCATCACCAAGGACCGGCTGTCGCGCGTCCATCTCGTCAGCGCGGGACGCCCGGGCTTCGACCGCGCGCAACTGAAGTCGCCGCGGCTGGCGCTGGCGATCGACGCGCTGCTGCGGGTTTACGATCATGTGTTGCTCGATGCAGGCGGCGCCTCAGACCTGCCGGCGGAGCTGCTGACGTCGCAGGCACGCGCGGTGGTGGTGCCGGAAGTCTCGATGGCGGGCGAGGCTCGTTCGCTGATGTGCGAACAGCTCAGCGAAGTCGGCTTCGCCGAGGTCGCGATGTTGAGCAAGCCGTGGCATCCGTCGGACGCTGCCGAAACCCAGCATGTGGTGGCGGCGTAAGGGCACCAGAAACCTCATCCTGAGGAGCCGCGGAGCGGCGTCCCGAAGGATGAATGGCACCTGCGTGGCTACATGGTTCTCCCGGTGATGCGAAGCATCATCCGGAGACGGCGCATGCGCGCCTCCTCACCATGAGAGTGGTCCCTTGGAGAGCTCTAGCTGAACGCGTTGCGCAGCTTTTGCGCCATCTCGAACAGCGCCGGATTGTGCTTGACCAGACGCTTGGTGCGGTTGAGGCCCGACATGACGCTGGCGGCGAGCTTGCCGCGCTGGCTCAATGCAATAAAGCTGTCGAAGATCGGCTCGTCGTCCTTGCAGAACAGCCGCTTGTAGTCGTCGGATCCGATGCCGAGATCGAAGGCGCGATAATCCTGCGCGGCGTGGTGGTCGATGATGTCACGCATCAGGATCAGGCCGGGGCTGTATTTCGAGTTCGCCGACATCGTGTAGGTATTGAACATCATCGAAAAGCGATGACCGTCGGCGACACCGGCAAAGATCGCGATCACTTCCTCGTCGCATTCGAGCGCGTGGATATCGATGGCATGCATGCCGTTGGCGAGCGGTGTGGTGCAGGCGAGACGAACGAAGTCCTCGATACCGGGATCGGCAAAGACGTTGGGCAGCTTCTGCTCGGCCATCCGCAGCGGCTTGATCCGGAAGAACCAGTCGAGCAGGCGGGTGATGTCGGCTTCCGTTGAGGCGACATGATAGCGATAGCCGGGCAATTGCAGCTTGCGCTCCTTGCCCTTCAGGCGCCGCCGGAACGAATTGCTGACCAGCGTTGCGGGTGCCGCACCTGGCTCCATCTTCAGCAACGGGCAGTCATTGGCCGAGGGCTGATGTGGCAACAAGGCAAGCGGATTGGGCAGGTCGCGCCAGCGCAGCGGTTGCTGATGCAGCGCGAACACGTCGGCTTCGGATCGCTGCGATATCGCCGAGATCAAACCTTCGAGGTCGGCTTGTGTCGCGCTTGCGGCGAAATCACGATCCCACAGCGCCATGTTGAAGGTCGAATGCTTGCCGCCCATGAAACCGGCGCAGCGCGCACCATAGGCATGTCGCAGCGCCAACGGCAGCAGCATCAGCGGGCGATGCTCCGCGTCGTAGGCGATCACGATAAAGGGAACCAGGCCTTCGCGCTCGCCGACCTGGCGCTGCCAGGCGGCAACGAAATCGAAGCGCTGAAACGGTGTGAAGGAGGTTTGCGTGTTTTCCAGGCCACGCCAGACGGCTTCGACAGAGCCGAGGTCGTGAACGATATCGATGCTGGCGATGCGGCCCGGCTTCGACCACGTGCCCGTATCCGCCGTACCGTCTTCAATCGCGGCAGCCATGGTCATCGCGGAACCCGTGTTATATGAAATTGTTTACAATTTGCGGCTTTGGCCGACCTTCGCAGGGAAATGTCAACAAAGAGTAATAACAGTGCATCCGCGGCGGAGCCCGCGTGGCCGTGTTTGGGGGCGGACGTTGGCGTCTGATATCGGGATCTTGCAGCGGGCCCGGATGGAGCTCGCTTATTTCAGCGGCTACGCCCGGCTGAAGCAGCGGCAGACCGGCGGCGCCGGCGTCATCCTGCGGTTCGAGCGCGTGCGCCCGCGCCAGTCCCGGTCGTTTCAGCCGCTTCAAGACAGCGAAATCACGCCGCAGTTTCTCGATCGGACCATCCGGGCGCTGAAGCGCTGGAAATTCGATGTCGTCACGATGGACGAGGTGTGCCGGCGCGCGGTGACGCTGCCGAAGCCGAGACCGTTTGTCGGCCTGACCTTCGACGGCGGCTACAAGGACGTCATCACCGCGGCGTATCCGGTGCTGGCGAAACACGGCGTTCCCTTCACCGTCTACCTGCCGACCGCGTTTCCCGACGGGCTTGGCGAAAGGTGGTGGCTCGCGCTGGAACAGATGATCGCGCGCGAAGGCCGCATCAGCATGGTGATCGATCGCAAGGAACGGCGCTTCAACATCGGGCAGACGGAGGAGAAGTACGAAGCCTTCGAATATCTCGTCAACTGGATGCGCATGCTGCCGCCGGCCGATCTTTCGTTCGCCATCAACGACCTCTGCAAGCGCTATTCGGTCGACCTCGCGGCATTGTCGCGCAGCGCGTCGATGGACTGGGACGATCTTTCAAGGCTCGCGGTCGATCCGCTGGTGACGTTCGGCAGTGCGACGGTGAATGGCCCCGTGCTGTCGAACCTCAGGGAGCCCGACGCCAGGCGAGAAATTGCGATGGGCAAGGCGGTCGCGGAGACCGCCTTTCATCGCGACATCAAACATTTCGCCTATCCCTTCGGCGACCGCGAATCCTGGCGTCGGCAGCATCTGGAGATGGTGCAGGAGGCCGGTTTTGCCAGCGCGGTATCGTCAATTTCGGGCGTGGTCGAGCCGAAGGGATATACCAATCTTTACGCGCTGCCGCGTATCGCCTGGGACGGACGACAGCGTTCGCTGCGCATGATGCGCGTTATCCTGTCCGGAATAACCTTTCCGCCGGTGCGGCCGACGCGGGATAACCTGGCCTAGCGGGATAGCTCAGGTTTGGCGATCCGGCCGCGACATCCAGCTGACGATCGGCATCGCCGGCAGCACCCATCCAAGGCCGGCCACGACGTAGAAGATCGCCTGCAGCAGGCCCGAATTGGCCAGCCACGGCGTCTGCGCCACCGTCATGCCGAGCAGCGACCACACCACCACGAGCACCAGCAGGGCGATGGTTCCGAACAGTTTGCGCGTGCGTATCGTCATCTGCGTAAGTTCATGGCGGATATGTGAAACTCGTTGCCGTTGGCGCGGCTTGCGCGCGGGAAGGGGCGGACTATAAGGGGCGCGTCAATTCAATCAAGCAGGGTTGCAGACGGGTTTATGGCAGGTCAATCCGCACAGCAGGCGCCGCAAGTCGGCGCCGTCAAATGGTGGCTGATTTCGGTCGCCGCCCTGATCGCGATCATGGTGCTGGTCGGCGGCGCCACGCGGCTGACGGAATCCGGCCTGTCGATCGTGGAGTGGAAACCGGTCACCGGCGCGTTGCCGCCGCTGAACGACGCGCAATGGACGCAGGCGTTCGACGGCTACAAGGCAATCCCGCAATATCGCGAACTCAACGCCGGCATGAGCCTGTCCGAATTCAAGACCATCTTCTGGTGGGAGTGGAGCCACCGGCTGCTCGGGCGCGTCATTGGCGCGGTCTATCTGCTGCCGTTCCTGTTCTTCCTCTGGCGTGGCGTTTTGGGCGGCGAATTGAAACGGCGGCTATGGCTGATCTTTGGTCTTGGCGCGCTGCAGGGCGCGGTTGGCTGGTGGATGGTGGCCTCGGGGCTGTCGCAGCGGGTCGAGGTGTCCCAATATCGGCTGGCGACGCATCTGGTGCTGGCGCTGCTGATCTTTGCTGCGATCGTCTGGACGCTGCGGCGGTTGAGCGACCAGCCATCGCTTGTCGTATCGTCGCGGCTGAAATTTACCGCCATGGCGCTGCTGGCGCTGACCTTCGTGCAGCTTTATTTCGGGGCGCTGGTTGCAGGCCTGCGTGCCGGCAGGGTGTACAACACCTGGCCCGATATCGACGGCAGCTTTATTCCGTCCGCAGCAAGGCTGTGGTTCGAGGAACCGTGGTGGCGCAACCTGTTCGACAATACGCTGACGGTGCAGTTCGAGCATCGCATGACCGCCTATGCGCTGCTGGCGCTGGCGCTGCTGCATGCCATCGATACCGTCAGGTCGCGCGCCGGTGCTGTCGTGATCGGCGGCGCCTGGTGGCTGGTGGCGGCGATCACGCTGCAGGCGACGCTCGGCATCCTGACGTTGCTGCGTCAGGTGCCGATCGATCTCGCCTTGACGCATCAGGCGGTTGCGATCGTCGTGCTGACGCTGGCGGTGTTCCAGGCCGAACGGCTCGCCGCGCGCCGCGTTGAGCGGAGCCAGCCGAAACTGGTTGCACCGGTCGGGCAAGCAGGATTCTAGGCTGCGGCGTGGCGCGAGTCAGTTGAACTGACTTCCAGATAATCCAGCCCGATATCGAGCGCTGCAGAACTGTGCGTCAGCCAGCCCGCGGAAATCAGGTCGACGCCGGTTTCGGCGATCGCCTTGACAGTCGCTGCCGTGATGCGGCCGGAGGCTTCCGTGATCGCGCGGCCGCCGGTCATGGCCACCGCCCGCCGCAGTTCGTCCGTCGTCATGTTGTCGAGCAGGACGGCGTCGATGCCGATCGCAAGGGCCTGCTCAAGCTGCGCCAGCGTATCGACCTCGACCTCGATCTTGACGAGGTGGCCGGCATGGGCTTTGGCGCGCTCGATCGCGGGGCGGATGCCGCCGGCCAGCGCGATGTGGTTGTCCTTGATCAGCATGGCGTCGTCGAGCCCGAAGCGGTGATTGCTGCCGCCACCGGCACGGACCGCGTATTTCTCCAGCGCGCGCAGTCCCGGCGTGGTCTTGCGGGTGCAGACGATACGCGCCTTGGTGCCTTGCGCGGATGATACCAGCGAGGCGGTCGCGGTGGCGACGCCGCTCAGATGACAGAGAAAGTTGAGCGCTGTCCGCTCGCCGGTCAAAAGGCCGCGCGCCGGCCCCTCGATTTCTGCGATGACATCTCCCGGCACAACGGCGCTGCCGTCAGGCCGCTCGGCGGTGAGTGTGATGGCGCGCGAAACGAGCTGATACGCAGAACAAGCGATGTCGAGCCCGGCCACGATTCCGGGCTGCCGCGCGCGCAGCACCAGCGAGGCCTGCCTGTCGGCAGGCACGATCGCGTCCGCGGTGATGTCGCCGGCGCGGCCGAGATCTTCCAGCAGCGCGGTTCGCACCAGTGGCTCGTACATCAGGGGCAGAAGAGGCGTAAGCGTCATGACCGGGTACTCCCAACAGACAGAGATGTGGCTTCAATGATGTCGCGGGCCGCCGCGAGCGCGTCCGAAAGCGTGAGCGATGAGGGCAGGGCCGCGGGCAGGGTGTCCGGAAAATCGGTGCGGTAGTGGCCGCCACGGCTTTCCTCGCGCCTGCAAGCCGCGACCGCGATCATCAATCCGACCAATGCGGGATCGGCGGCCGCGCTGCTGCCGCTGGCGAGCGGATAGAGGCTGCGGATCGCGCGTTTGATGCCATGCCGGTCGCGCAGCACGCCAAGGCCTTGCGACAGGATCGGCCGCACCACTGAAGGATCGGATGCAGGCGACGCAATGTTGGTCGTGCGCGCTTTCAGCGGACCGCGGGCCGCAGCCTTGACGCTTTCCGCAACCCACGATGCGCACACGATCGCTTCCATCAAGGAGTTGCTGGCGAGCCGGTTGGCGCCATGCAGTCCGGTGCGGCTGACTTCGCCGCAGGCCCAGAGGCCATCCACCGTGCTGCGGCCCTCGATATCCACGGCTATTCCGCCCATGTGATAGTGAACCGCCGGCCGCACCGGAATCGGATCGGTGGCGGGATCGATCCCGGCCATTTTGCAGAACGCCGAGATCACGGGATAGCGCTTTGCGAACTCCGCGCCCGGATGTGTCCGCGCGTCGAGGAAGACGCGATGTCCCTCGGCGCGGCGGTGCCAGACCGCACGCGCCACGATGTCGCGCGGCGCCAACTCGGCACCGGGCTGGTCGGCCATGAAGCGCAATCCGGTTTCGTCGATCAGGGTGGCGCCATCGCCGCGCACGGCTTCGGTCACCAGCGGCATCGGACGCGACGGCCCGTCGAAGGCGGTTGGATGGAACTGGACGAATTCGAGATCGGAAAGTTGCGCGCCCGCGCGTGCCGCGAGCGCAATACCCTGACCGAAACAGCCGGCCGGATTGGTGCTGTCCAGAAACAGCCCGCCGATGCCCCCGGTCGCGATCACGACGCGGCCGGTATCGATCACCAGCGGTCCATTCGCGTTGACGGCGAGTACGCCCTTGATGGCGTTGTCCTCGACGATCAGGCTTCGCGCCTCGACACCCTCCAGCAACGTGATCGACGGACAGCGGCGCACACTTGCGATCAGCGCGCGCATGATCTCGCGGCCGGTGCCGTCGCCGGTGGCGTGCACAATCCGGTTGCGGCCATGCGCGGCTTCCAGGCCGAGCCGCCAGCCGCCGTCGGGCCGGCGGTCGAAGGCGACGCCGAGCCGCGCCAGATGTTCGACAGCCGCAGGCGCTGCGCTGACGATCCGGTTCGCGACAGCCTCGTCGCAAAGCCCGGCGCCGGCCGCGATGGTGTCAGCCAGATGGAGCGCAGGCGCGTCGTCATCGCCCATCGCCGCGGCAAGTCCGCCTTGGGCCCATAGGCTGGAGGCTTCCGCACCAAGCGGGGCTTTCGACAGCAGCAACACCGGTTCGGGCGCGAGCTGCAGCGCGGTCATCAATCCGGCGGCGCCGCCGCCGATGATGACAGGACGGTTACTCAGGGCCGAAATATCCGTGCTCATAGCCCCAGCATCCTTTCAACGGCGCGCCGCGCGGGCGCTTCGATCGCGGGATCGATCGTCACCTGATGCTGACCGGTCTCCAGTGCATGCCGGATGTTTTTCAGCGTAATCCGCTTCATGTGCGGGCAGAGATTGCAGGGCCGGATGAACTCGATATCGGGGTGCGCGACCGCGACGTTGTCGCTCATCGAGCACTCCGTCAGCAGCACGACGCGAGGCGGGCGCTTGTCGCTGACGAAATCCGACATCGCCGCCGTCGAGCCGGAGAAGTCGGCCTCCGCCACCACTTCGGGCGGGCATTCCGGATGGGCGAGCACCGTGACGCCGGGATGGTTTTCGCGGATCTGCCTGATATCGTCAGGCGTGAAGCGCTCGTGCACCTCGCAATGGCCCTTCCACGCGATGATCTTCACGCTGGTTTGGGCGGCGATGTTCTGCGCCAGATATTCGTCCGGCAGCATGATCACGCTGTTGACGCCGAGTGACTCCACGATCCTCAGCGCGTTGCCCGAGGTGCAGCAGATGTCGGACTCCGCCTTCACCGCGGCCGAAGTGTTGACATAGGTGACGATGGGCACGCCGGGGTAACGCTGGCGCATCAGCCGCACGTCCTGCGCGGTGATTGAATCCGCGAGTGAACATCCGGCCGCAAGATCCGGAATCAGCACGGTCTTTTGCGGGTTCAGCAGTTTGGCGGTCTCGGCCATGAAGTGCACGCCGGCGAGCACGATGACGTCGGCGTCGACCTTGGTGGCTTCCCGCGCGAGCAGCAGGCTGTCGCCGACGATATCCGCGACGCCGTGGAAGATCTCCGGCGTCTGGTAATTGTGCGCCAGGATGACGGCGTTGTGCTTTCGCTTCAGTTCGAGGATGGCGTCGACATCATCAGCGAAGGTGGCCCATTCGGGCGGCGGAATGACCCGTTTGACCCGGTCGTAGAGCTGAGCGGTGCGGGCGAGGGCGGCAGCGTGAAAATCGGCCATTTATACTCTCCATGAGCATATCATGGCTTATACTTAGCCTGAGCATAATCGAAGTCAAGTGCGCGAAAGTGGAAGTTTCGTACCGACGACCGCCCGTTCGACCAGCACGGCGTGGCGGAACCGGAACAGTTTTGCCGGCCGCCCCATCGTCTCAGTGGCGATTGCGCCAGTTTCCTCAACGAGTTGCTGCTGCTCGATCAGGCGGCGAAAATTCTGCTTGTGGACCAGCCGGCCTGCGAGCGCTTCAACACTGCGTTGCAATTGCAGCAGGGTGAATTCCGCCGGCATCAGCTCGAACACGACCGGACGGTATTTGATCTTGGCGCGCAGCCGCGCAATCCCGGTGGCGAGAATGCGGCGGTGATCGCCGGTCATCGCACGGCCGGGAACGATGGTGGCTGCACCGCCGCCGTTGCGCACGGCTTCCGGGATCAGCGCGGCTTCATAGAGCAGCTCATAACGCTGCAGCACCAGTTCTTCGTTCCATTCGCGGTCGTCGAGGCCGAAGGTGATGGCGGCGCGCTGCCAGCGCTCGCGCTGCTGCGGGGCGGAGACTGCGGATTTCGCCCAGGCGCGCAGCCGCGGCGTCAGCATTTTGGCGATCAAGGCGGGCGCGCCCGCGCGGTGATCTTCCCACGGGAAATAGTCGTACCAGCCGGACCAGTGCGCCTCATAGCCGGCGCCAACCTGATCCTCGCGGGTGAGGCCGAGATAGCTGATCGAGATCGTATGCGGCGACTTGGCGTCGCCATTCCGCCCGCGATCGGCAAACGTATAGAGCTGTTCGACATAGCCGAGCGGATGGCCGGTCTGCGCCTCAACCCACGCCCGCAGACCCGTTTGCAGTGAGCGGTGGGTGAATTCGAATGGTCCGCTCGGCAGCGCGTCGGCGTGCGCAATGGTCATGATCTTCGGCTCGCTGTCGGTCACGGCGACGAGCACGGCGACGAGATCGGCGGTGACCGTATTGGCGGTCCCCGATCCTTTTGTCTTGCGCGGTGCCGCGGCCACATCGGTCTCCGTTATTGGCGGTTACGCGACTAGCAATATCCGAAGACGCCGCAGGCATAAGGCAGGCGCGCCCAATAGGGGCCGTATTGCGGGCCACCGTAATAGGCGCCGTCATAGCTGTAGGAATGTCCCGTACCGTAATAACCGGGCAGCGTCGATGATCCCGGCAGCACTGGTGTGCCGAAGACGCGCGGCGCATAGGGCACCACGCCGGTCGGCGTGAACAGCACGTCGGGATCCTCTTCCTCGACCACCACCAGTTGGCGTCCGCGCCGCACGTATTGAGGCTGCGGCGCAGCGGCGGTCGCCGCGGGAGCCACCGTGGTCCGGTAATTGTAGCGCGCGTGCGGAAGCCCCGGCGGCAGTTGGCGGGTTGCCCGCGCCGTGGCGCGCTTGGCAGCGACGGGACCGTTGGCCCGCTTGATGGCGCTGGGGCTGTCAGCTTGTTTGGCAGCGGGCTAGGGGCTCGGCGGGCTTGGCGACGACAGGTTGCTCGGCCGGCTTGGTGGCTGCGGGCTCGTCGGCGGAGGCGGTTCCGACCGCGAAAACCGCGACGAGAAGTGGCATTGTCCAGCGCAGCATCGTCCTTCTCCCGAATCATCCGGAGCTATTTTATGGCACTCTATGCCGGAATGACCGTTAACGAGAGGCTTGTGATTTCAGGGCAAATGGCTGTTTGGGACGAGGCCACGGCGAGGGGCGACCGGGCCAGGATGATCGAGATTCTGATGGCTGCCGAACTGACCGCAAAGCAGGCAGAGGAGACCACGGACGCGGTGCTGGCGAATCCCGAGCGGTATGGATTCTCGCCGACGAAGCGGTGAGGTTGGCTCACGTCGTCTGTCGGAGCGAAGCGAAGCAATCCAGACCTCGTGTTGAACAAGGACTGGATGGCTTCGTCGGTTCGCTCCTCGCAATGACGATCTTGCCGCCGTTACGCCGTCAGCGCCTGCTCCAGATCCGCGATCAGATCTTCCTTGTCCTCGATGCCGATCGACAGCCGCACCACGTCGGGGGCGGCGCCCGATTTCACCTTGGCGGCGTCGTCGAGCTGGCTGTGGGTGGTGGAAGCCGGGTGGATCACCAGCGAGCGGGTGTCGCCGACATTGGCGAGATGCGAGAACAGTTTCAGGTTCGACACCAGGCTGACGCCGGCGTCATAGCCGCCCTTCAGGCTGAAGGTGAACACCGCGCCGGCGCCCTTCGGCGCGTATTTGCGCGCGAGGTTGTTGTAGGGGTTGCCCGCCAGGCCCGAGTAATTCACCGAAGCCACCGCGGGATGGGTGGAGAGAAACTCCGCGACCGCCTTGGCATTCTCGCAATGCTTCTGCATCCGCAGCGGCAGCGTCTCGATGCCGGTCAGGATCATGAATGAATTGAACGGCGAGATCGCCGGACCGAGGTCGCGCAGACCGAGCACGCGGCAGGCGATCGCGAAGGCAAAGTTGCCAAACGTCTCCTGGATCTTGATGCCGTGATATTCCGGGCGCGGCTCGTTCAGCATCGGATATTTGTTGTCCTTGGACCAATCAAAAGTGCCGGCATCGACAATGATGCCGCCGATCGAGTTGCCATGGCCGCCGAGAAACTTGGTCAGCGAATGCAGGACGATATCGGCGCCGTGATCGATCGGGCGGATCAGGTAGGGCGTCGCCAGCGTGTTGTCGACGATCAGCGGCACGCCGGCCTTGCGGGCGACTTCGGCGATGGCCTCGATATCGGTGATGCTGCCGGCGGGATTGGCGATCGATTCGATGAAGATCGCCTTGGTGTGCGGCGTCACCGCGCGCTCGAAGCTCGAGACATCATCCGGATCGGCCCAAGCCACGTTCCAGCCAAAGCTCTTGAACGCATGGGTGAACTGGTTGATCGAGCCGCCATAGAGTTTTCGCGCAGCGATGAATTCGTCGCCCGGCATGAGCAATTGTTGAAGCGCCACGACCTGCGCGGCGTGGCCGGAGGCGACCGCGACCGCTGCGGTGCCGCCTTCCAGCGCGGCGACGCGCTCTTCCAGCACGGCGGTCGTGGGATTGCCGATACGCGTATAGATGTTGCCGAACGCCTGCAGCCCGAACAGCGAGGCGGCGTGGTCGGCATCGTTGAACACGAACGACGTGGTCTGGTAGATCGGCGTCACCCGCGCGCCGGTGGTGGGATCGGGCTGCGCGCCGGCATGCACGGCAAGGGTCGCAAATCCCGGGAGACGGTCGGTCATTTTTTACGTCCTGTTTTGGGGTCTGTTCGAAAACGCGCGGCATGCTGATGCTAGCCGGGTCCGCCGTCAAGGCGAGGGGAGCAGATATCGCGAATTGGAACGGACGCGCTTCGTTATGCCGCGTTCTGGAAATAATTGCTTCGCATTGGCGTCACGTCAGATCGCTCTTGTTCTTGGCGGCGCGATCGGCGGCCGCGGTCTGGCCGCCACCGACGCTCGTCCGGTTCAGCGACAGCCGCATGCCCTGCGTCGGTATCGGCGCGCGCTTTGAACTCAGCGTTCGCGAATTGACGCCCATCCACGAAATCTCCGATGACAGCCGGCCGTACTCGATCTTCGGGCAGCGGTTCATCACCACCTTGATCCCGGCGGCTTCGGCCTTGGCCGCCGCCGCATCGTCGCGTGCGCCGAGCTGCATCCAGATCACCTTCGGCAGCGTGGGCAATTTCAGGGCTTCCTCGACCACCGGCATGATGTGGCTGGAGTTGCGAAAAATGTCGATCATGTCGATGGGGCGGTCGATATCGGCCAGTGAAGCGACGAACGGCTTGTCCATCAGGCTCTTGCCGACATGGCCGGGATTGACGGGGATCATGTCGTAGCCGCGCTGCGCCAGATATTTGAAAGCAAAGTAGCTCGGCCGCACATTGACCGGCGACGCGCCGACCATCGCGATCGACTTCACGCCGTTGAGGATGCCGCGGATGTAGTTGTCGTCGTAAGTGTCGTGGTTCATCTGTGCTCTTTCATCCGTCATTGCGAGGAGCGAAGCGACGAAGCAATCCATCTATCCGCATAAGCAGTCTGGATTGCTTCGCTTCGCTCGCAATGACGAGAACTATTTATCCTGCCACTTCGGCTCGCGTTTCTCGATGAAGGCGCCGATGCCTTCCTCGGCGTCGCGCGCCATCATGTTTTCGGTCATCACCTCTGCCGCAAAGCGATAGGCGTCGGCAAGGCTCATTTCGGCCTGGCGATAAAACGCCTCCTTGCCGAGTTTTACCGTGTAGGCGGATTTCAGTGCGACCTGCTGCGCCAGCGCGATCGCGGCATCGCGTTCGGCGCCGGCGGCAACCACGCGGTTGATGAGGCCGATGTCCTTTGCGGTTGCGGCCGAAACGGGCTCGCCGGTCAACAGCATCTCCATCGCCTGCTTGCGCGGGACGTTGCGCGACAGCGCCACCATGGGTGTCGAACAGAACAGGCCGATGTCGACGCCGGGTGTGGCGAAGCCGGCTGCTTCCGAGGCAACTGCCAGATCGCAGCTTGCGACCAACTGGCAACCCGCGGCGGTGGCGATGCCCTGCACGGCGGCGACCACCGGTTTCGGCAGTTGCACGACCGCCTGCATCATCGCGCTGCAGGCATTCATGATCTCGGCAAAGTAGGCGCGGCCGCGGTCGGCATCGCTACGGCGTGCGGTCAGTTCCTTCATGTCGTGGCCGGCGGAAAACGCCGGCCCATTGGCGGCGATGACGACCGCACGAACGCTTTTGTCGTCGTGAATTTCCTTCAGCGCGCCGTGGAGTGCGGCAATCAGGCCTTCCGACAGGCTGTTGCGCGCCGCGGGCCGGTTGAGGGTGAGCACGGCGATGCTGCCGACTTTTTCGCGCAACAGGATGGGCGATTGCGGCGCCGGCGCACGGGCGGTCTGAGCGGACATCTCGTGATTTCCAACGGTTTTCACTTGGGCTTTTGTGACAACCTAATGTAACAGGCTCTCCGAAGCGAGGGCAGGGAACGGCATGGCGGCAGCGAAAATGAGCGTGGCTGAACTGGAGCAGTTCCTGCGGCAGGAATTCCCCCAGGCTTTTAGCGACGGCGATATCACCATCGAAAGCGCTGACGGCGAGACCTGCCTGCTGCGCCGGCGCTACAACGACCACATGTTGCGGCCGGGCGGCACGGTATCCGGGCCGACGCTGATGGCGATGGCCGATTTCGCGATGTATGTGGTGCTGCTGTCGGCGATCGGCCCGGTCGGCCTCGCCGTGACGACCAATCTCAACATCAATTTCCTGCGCAAGGGGCAGCCCGGCCAGGACGTGCTGGCCGCCGCGAAGCTGTTGAAGCTCGGCAAGCGGCTCGCGGTCGGCGAAGTCAATCTGCTGTCGGGGACATCGCCCGACCCGATCGCGCACGTGACGGCGACCTATTCCATTCCAAACAAATAGGCTTTTATACGGTAACATAGAACCTTATTTATAAGTTACTGTTTTTGCTGGTTTAATTTACACGTTTTGGCATTGACGCGCAACGTCCGGTTCTCTAGAAATCCGCGCAGTTCGGCGCGCTTGGCGCCGATTTCCATTTTTACGGATTCCCTCACATGAAAACCTTTTCGGCGAAGCCGGCCGAGGTGACGAAGAAGTGGGTGCTGATCGACGCCAAGGGTCTGGTCGTCGGTCGTCTCGCCACGCTTGTCGCGATGCGCCTGCGCGGCAAACACCTCCCGACCTACACCCCCCACGTCGATTGCGGCGACCATGTCGTCATCATCAACGCGGCGCATGTCGTGCTCACCGGTCGCAAGCGCGAAAACAAGATGTACTACAAGCACACCGGCTTCATCGGTGGCATCAAGGAACGCAGCGCGAAGTCGATCCTCGAGGGTCGTTTCCCGGAGCGCGTGGTCGAAAAGGCCATCGAGCGCATGATACCGCGCGGTCCGCTCGGCCGCGTGCAGATGGGCAATCTGCGCGTTTATCCCGGCGCCGAACATCCGCATGAAGCCCAGCAGCCCGCGACGGTTGATATCGCTTCGATAAATCGCAAGAACATGAGGGCCGCATAAGATGTCCGATACCATGCAGTCCCTCGATCAGCTCGGTTCGCTGAAGGTCGCAGCGCCCGATGCGCCGAAGTACATCAAGAAGGTCGACAAGTACGGCCGCGCCTACGCCACCGGCAAGCGCAAGGACGCGGTTGCCCGCGTCTGGATCAAGCCCGGCGCCGGCAAGGTCACCGTCAATACCCGCGACGTCGAGGTCTATTTCGCCCGTCCGGTGCTGCGGATGCTGATTCAGCAGCCGCTGGTCGCAGCGGCCCGTGCCGGCCAGTACGACGTCGTCTGCACGGTCGCAGGCGGCGGCCTGTCGGGCCAGGCGGGTGCCGTGCGTCACGGCATCTCCAAGGCATTGACCTGCTTTGAGCCCGATCTGCGCGGCGTTTTGAAGAAGGGCGGCTTCCTGACCCGCGATAGCCGCACCGTGGAGCGCAAGAAGTACGGCCGCGCCAAGGCGCGCAAGTCGTTCCAGTTCTCGAAGCGCTAATTGCTTCGCTAAAATTTGCAGCAAATGCTGCATTCACCGAACGAAGACAAAGGGCGCCCTCGGCGCCCTTTGTGCTTTCTATTTACTTATCAATTACCGCAGGTTTTCCTGAAAACTTGGTCACCCATGCAAACCGGATTCGAACCCGGCACTCGCTAGGGTGTGCGTGACGATGGCGCAAAACCTTTTTACGCGCGCCAGATAAATGCATCACAAGCGTCCGGAGAGCCCATGTCGCTCGATACCTCCACGCTCTACCTCGTTGCCACGATGATCGCGGCAATGCTGGGTGGTATGTTGCTCATCTTCGGCAAGCAGGAGAACATTCCGGCGCTGGAATGGTGGGGCGCCGCCTATCTGCTCGGGGCTGCGTCGGTCGGCATATGGACGATGGCCGGCGATACGTTCAGTGTGACGCTTTCGCTGGCGCTGAATTGCGTCGGCTTTATCGCCTGCGGCATGGTCTGGAATGCCTCGCGCCTGTTCCATGGCCGCAAGCCCAACCTTCCGGGAATGGTTGTCGGCGCAATCGTCTGGATCCCCGTTGCCCTGGCATTTCCGCCCGGGGCGCTCGCCATCCGCATCACCATCGGCGCCGGCATCGTCGCTTTCTATGCGGCGCTGACCGCGGGCGAATTGTGGACCGAGCGCCGCAGGCCGCTGCAGAAGCGATGGGCGGCGGTCATGGTGCCGATGCTGCATGGTTTCGTGCTGATGCTGCCGATTCTGCTCGGCCACCTGATGCGGCCGTATAACGCGAAGCTGTCCGGCAACATCTGGGTCACCGGTTTTGCGATTGAGCTCGTGCTCTATGCGGTCGGCACCGTCTTCATCATCTTCATGCTGGTCTCCGAGCGTGCGGTGACGCTGCACAAGACCGCGGCTTCGATGGATCCGCTGACCCGCCTGTTGAACCGGCGTGGATTCGTCGAAGCGACGTCACGCGTGATCGAACGCGAAGCCAACGCCGGCCGCCCCGTTGCCGTGCTGATCTTCGATATCGATCATTTCAAGTCGATCAATGACCGTTTCGGGCATCCGGCGGGCGACGAGGTTTTGATCCTGTTCGCTACCGTCGTGGTCAACACGCTTCGGATCAGCGACCTGTCGGGACGAATCGGCGGCGAGGAGTTCGCGGCATTGTTGCCCTGCTCGCTGGAGGAGGCGGTGATCGCAGCCGAGCGCGTGCGCGCGGCGTTCGCGGCTTCCGGAATCGTGATCGAGAGCGGACCGGTCGATACCACCGTCAGCATCGGCGTCGCCGGCGGACCGGCGGGCACCGAGCTTGAAGTGCTGTTGGCGTCGGCCGACACCGCGCTCTATCAGGCCAAGCGCACCGGCCGTAACAAGGTCGAGGTGGCCGCGGAAGTGCCGTTGTCGCTGGAAAACTGGCGGCGCAAGACCGCCGGGAATTCGGCGCTGGCGCAGCCCGTGCCGGCAAAACCGGTGCCTGCAGCCACCTGATGGAACCGCGGTAACTCCGCGTTTACCATTCCGTCCATATTATCTGCCATGGACTCGATACGCAGACGAAATCCGCAGGCTGCCCTGATGTCGCTCGAAGCGGCGGCCGTCACGGCTCGCGGCGGTTTTGCCTGCATGTTTTCGACCTCGGAAGAATTCGAGACGGCGCTGATCACGCAGCGCCGCGCGGAGGGCCACTATCATCAGCGCAGAACGCGCTGGCCCGCCATCATGTTCGCGGGCTTTGCGATGATGGTCGTCGGCACGGTGCTGCTGTTTCGCTAAGTTGTCGTGATCTGTTGATGCCGGGGGCGCCGCAGGGCGCCTTTTTCTTTTAGGCCGGCCGGGTTAGACACGCCCATTCTCAAAACAGGGCGCAATCCACATGATCACCGAAATCGCACAGATCGACGTCAAACCCGGCACCGAGAAGGATTTTGAGGCGGCCGTCGCCAAAGCCCGCCCGCTGTTCCTGCGCGCCAAGGGCGGCAAGGGGTTTGAACTGCACAAGTCGATCGAAAAACCTTCGCGCTACCGGCTGATGGCGAAGTGGGAGACGCTGGAAAACCACACCGTCGATTTCCGCGGCTCGGAAGATTTTACGGCATGGCGCGGTCTGGTCGGGCAGTATTTTGCAGCACCTCCCGAGGTCGAGCACACCGAGACCGTGCTCGCGACCTGATGGCGCCGAGAAGGCCGAGGCCGATCAGGCCGTCGTGACCTCGGCCGAAATGCCTTCTGCCTTGAAGTGGTCGATCATGACTTTTGCGATCGCCATCAGGGGCAGCGCCAGCGCGAGGCCCCAGATGCCGAAGACGACGCCGAGCAGGATCTGGAACGCAAACAGCGTGGCAGGCGGAATATCCAGCGCCTGCCGCTGGATGATCGGCGTCAGCACGTAGCTTTCCATCGCGTGCACGCCGAGGAACAGGATGAAGGCAGAGAGCGCTGCGACCCATCCCGAGGCGAGGCTCGCCAGCACCACGATCAGCCCGGCGATAATCGCGCCGACGGTCGGAATGAACGCGAGCAGGCCGGCCTGGATACCCAGGATGAACGAGCTCTGGATGCCGATCACGGCCAGCCCAATCCAGGTCACGAAGAACACCGCGGCCATGGTGACGATCTGCGCGATCAGCCAGCGCTCCAGGGTATCGCCGATGCGGTCGATGATGATGGTGGCGCGCGCGCGATGTCTGGCGGGCGCCATGAACAATAATCCGGCGCGATAGACGCCGGGCTGGGCCGCAAAAGCCAATCCTAGGAACAGCACGATAAAGAAGTTGCCGACCGCGCTGACGGTGCCGAGCAGTACTTTCAGTGTCTGGCTGACGATGGCGCCGCCGGAGGACGCGAGTGCGCCGGCGCTCGGCAGATTGTGGGTTGGCGGCGGGGCTGGCGTCGTTGTCGTCGAGTCCGTCGCGGGCACGGCACTCGTGTTGCCGAAGTCGAGATAGCTGGTGTCGATGCCGTTCTTTTCGAGGAACGCTTTGACGGTCACCAGTTGCGACTTGATGGTGTTGCTGAGCACCGTGGCCTGTTGCGCGATGGTGGCGCCGCCGAGGAACACGATGCCCGACAGCATCCCGGCGAGAACGAGGCAGACGATCGCAAGCCGCAGCGAATGCGCCAGTCTGACGACACGCCCGAGCAGGTGGGTCATGGCGGTCAGCGCGACGCCAAGCAGCATTCCGGCGAAAATCAGGAACAGGGTGGCGGCGAAAGTCCAGGTGAACAGCAGCAGCGCGGCAAACAGCACGACGCCGATGCCGCCGACCGATATCGCCCACGCCAGATCGTTGCGGGCCTGAAGCCGATCGTCAGCCTGTCCTGTCACGTTGATTCCTTCTCGCAGAATATTCGCTTCACAGTCTTTGGCTAAAACGCGGCCGGGATCAAGCGGCTGAGCGCGCGGGGTTTGACGCTGCCGCCTCCGGCGTGCCAAGCGAATCAATCTGGTATGGCGGGCCGGCGAGGGCGAGATGAATTTCAAATGGGTCGGGCCGGTTGTATTGTTGGCGGCGCTCTTCATCGGCGATCAGATCAGGATCAACCGGCCTGGCCATAAATATCGCCTGACGGTCGAAGTCGAAACCCCCGCGGGGCGCAAATCGGCCTCCCACGTGCTGGCTGTCCATCCCGACCGCGGCTACAGCCGTGGCGGCCATACCCGCACCGTGGGCGACGCCGTCTACGTCGATCTCGGTAGCGGCAAAAACCTCGTCGCGCTGCTGGCGCATATCGACAACAACAAGCTCGATCTCGACGGCACCAACTACGTCGCGCTCCGCGCCTATAACGCGGCGAGCGGCAAGCGCGTCTCGTTCAACGAGATGAGCCGGCTGAGCGGCACCGTTCCCGTCAAGGGCGCGCTGATTCCGGTGCTCGTGAGCTTCGCCGATCCGGCCAGTCCGGCCACCGCACGGGCGGTTTCGCCCGACGATGCGGAGGCGGTGCTCGGAAAGGGCTACCGCCTCGGGGAGATCACCCTTGAGGTGGTGCCGAACGGATTCTGGCCGCTCGACTTCGGCGGCGCACTCGGTGAGCCGGTCACGCGCGGTATTCTGGCAAAACTGCCGTGGCTGAATGGATCGGACAATCCGGCTGCCACGGCGCTCCGGGCGGCCGGCTTGCCCGGTGTCGAGGGGATTGACGCCAAAGAGGCCTTCACGCGGAAGTAGCCGGGCGGGCGGCGCAGGCCTGACATTCTCGCGGAGCTGTGAAGCGCCTCTGAAGGTCATATCATGTTGATCCGGCACGATCTCGCAGGCATGATCGACTGGAATCGTGGCCCAACCCAGAAGATCCTTGCACAGGACGATGACAGCGGAATTTTTGCGATGAGACGGCCCGTGGTCGGTGTGATCGGGAACGCCCATCGCGTCGAAAATCGTTTCGCGACGCAGATGGTCGGAGAGCGCAACCTGCGCGCGGTCGCCGACGTGTCGGGCGCGCTGCCGCTGATGTTTGCGGGATCGCCCGAGATTACCGATGTCGGCGCCTTGCTCGATGCGGTCGACGGCATCGTCTTGACCGGCGCCCGCGCCAATGTTCACCCGACCCGCTTCAAGACCGAGCCGCACGAGCGGCACGAACCCTACGACGAACACCGCGACGATGTGGCACTGGCGCTGGCGGAAGCCTGCGTCGCCCGCGGCGTGCCGATTTTCGGCATCTGCCGCGGCCTGCAGGAAATGAACGTCGCGTTCGGCGGCTCGCTGCATCCGGAAATTCGTGAAATCCCCGGACGTATGAACCACCGCATGCCCCGGCTCGAGAACGGCGAAATCCATCCCGATCAGGCAGTGGTGTTTGCCGACCGGCATGACGTCACCCTGACGCCCGGCGGCGCCTTTGCCACGCTCCTTGGCTGCGAAGTCATTCGGGTGAATTCGCTGCACGGGCAAGGCATCCTCGATCCCGGCAAGCGCGTCGTGATCGAGGGCGTCGCCGAAGACGGCACCATCGAAGCGATCCGGATTGCTGATGCAGTGGGCTTTGCGCTCGGCGTGCAGTGGCATGCCGAGTACGACCCGCAGCGCAATCCGATCAACCGCGCGCTGTTCGAGGCGTTCGGCGACGCGCTGAAGGCGCACCGGCGGACGAGCTGACAAGCGGCCGGTATCAAGCCGGTCGCGTCGAAACGGGAGGATGCGATGCGGGGCCGTCATTGGTCGAGACGCGATATGCTCAAGCTGTCGGCGGCATCGGCGGCGGGTGCGGTATTTGCCGAACCGCTCAGCGCGGCCGCGCCGGCACCGACCGCCGTCACGCCCGGCGTTGATCGAGGCCGCGAAAAAAGAGGGCAAGGTATCGTTCTACAGCGCGCTCGAACTCAGTACCGCCGAACGTCTGGCGCGAACTTTTGAGGCAAAATATCCAGGAATTGCCGTGCGCGTCGAGCGTTCCGGCGCGGAGCGGATCTTTCAGCGCATCGCGCAGGAGCAGGGCAGCGGCATCAACGCCGTCGACGTCGCCAACTCGACCGATCCTGCGCACTATCTCGAATGGAAGAAGAACGACTGGCTCGCGCCTCATATCCCGGAAGACGTCGCGAAATATTTTCCAGCCGACCAGGTCGATCCCGACGGCACCTACGCGACGTCCTGCGCGTGGATGGAGGCGATCGGCTACAACACCAATCTGGTGAAGCGGGAAGACGCGCCGAAGAGCTATGCCGACCTGCTCGATCCCAAGTGGCAGGGCAAGATCGTCAAGGCCCATCCCGGTTACAGCGGCGCCATCATGACTGCGACCTTCGTGCTGACGCGCGATCTCGGCTGGCCCTATCTGGAGAAGCTCGCGCAGCAGAAAGTCATGCAGGTGCAGTCGGCGGCCGATCCGCCGAAGAAGATCCTGCTCGGCGAGCGCGCCGTGATGGCCGACGGCAATGACTACAATCTGGTGCTGCTGAAGGATCAGGGCAAACCGGTCGAGGTGGTCTATCCGACGGAGGGATCGCCGCTGATCATCGTGCCCTCCGGCATCTTCCGCGGCGCGCCCAATCCGAACGCGGCAAAACTGTTCCAGAACTTCTTCTTCAGCGCTGAGACCCAGCAGATGCTGGTTGACGTCTTTGCGCACCGCTCGTTCCACGCGCAAGTAAAGGAGAAGGGCGAGCACGTCCCGCTGGCGAATTTGAAGCTGCTGAAGTCCGACCCCGCCGCGGTGCAGGCGCAGGGCGAAGAGATCAAGGCGCGCTACACCAAAATCTTCGGCGTCTAGGGGTATCTTGAGGTTGCCCGTTCCGTTGGCCCTGGATTGATCTTTGGGCGAGCGTGTTC
This sequence comes from uncultured Alphaproteobacteria bacterium, assembly GCA_963764705.1. Taxonomy (GTDB): domain Bacteria; phylum Pseudomonadota; class Alphaproteobacteria; order Rhizobiales; family Xanthobacteraceae; genus Bradyrhizobium. The sequence goes on from CAVXTR010000001.1 coordinate 52,287, forward strand.
CGTAATTCTACGGGATGGTAATGGTGGACCCATGCTGCTGAAGTCGGTTAAGCAAGCTGCGGCAACGGTTTCCGCGGCCAATACTTGATCATACTCGGCGCCAGTTCGGGTGCTTGTCTATCCGCTATTTTGAGACCGGTACGGGCAATGACGCTATCAAGCCGTCTCGCGCTTGCGATGGTTTTGCTGGTCGTGGTGGCGTGCTGTCTGGTGGGCGCATTCACCTGGTACTTCCTCCCTGAGGCAGCGGCGGCGCAGGCCGTGGCTATCGGCTATGCCGTGCTGGCCGGCGCGGTGGTCGCGTTGCTGCTGGCGATCACGCTGGCAACGGTGCTCGCGCAATCCTTTTCCAAACCGCTGAGACGACAGGCGCTGCTCGAACATGCCGTGCAAAGCATCAGCGACCCCGTTCTGGTGGTCGATGCCAACGGAACGATCGTGATCGCCAACGCCGCCGCCAAGCGACTGCTCGGGGTCGATCTTTCGATCATCGTTCGATCCAACCCGTTCAGGTATTTTCTGCCCGACGGCGTGACGCGCGCGCTGCCTGAGGAATCGCCGCTGGCGCGCGCACTGCACGGCGAAGACGTCGATGACGTGGAGTATATCGCCGAGGCCAAGGCGACCGGTGTCCGGGAGAGTATCGCGGTGACGGCGCGTCCATTGCGTGACGCGGCGGGTCACCTGTGCGGGGCAGTCGGCGTCGTTCGCAATGTGACCGGGCAAAGGCGCGCGTACCAGGCCCTGATCGACAGCGAGCAGATGGCGCAATCCATCGTCGACAGCGCGCTCGACGCTTTCGTCCAGACCGATGAATCCTGCGTCATCCTCGACTGGAGTCCGCACGCCGAGGCGTTGATGGGATGGACGCGCGCCGAGGCGATCGGGATCAGCGTCGACGAGCTGGTGTTCCCGCCGTCGCAGCGCGCGCTGCACCGGCAATGGGTCGGCCGGTTCCTGAGCGGGGCCAACGGCGATACGCGGGGCGGGCGCTACGAAACGCCGCTGCTGCACAAGGACGGCCGCGAATTCTTCGCCGAGGTGTCGCTGACCGCGTTGCGCCGCGGCGAGCGGTTCATCATCAACGCGTTTGTCAGGGACATCACCGCCAAGCGCGCGGCGGAAGAGCAGTTGTTCCAGGCGCAGAAGATGGAATCGGTCGGACAACTGACCGGCGGCATCGCCCATGACTTCAACAACATGCTGACGGTGATAACAGGCACGATCGAGATCCTGGCCGACGGCGTCAAGGATAATCCGCCTCTTGCGGCGATCGCCAAGATGATCGACGACGCGGCTGACCGCGCGTCCCAGTTGATCGCCAACCTGCTGGCGTTCGCCCGCAAACAGCCGTTGCGGCCGATCGAGACCGACGTCAACGCGCTGGTCGAGGAGGTCGTGCAACTGCTGTTGCCGACGCTCGGACGGCAGGTCGAGATCAAGACGGCATTCGGCGACCAGGGATGGCCGGCGCTGGTCGATCGCAGCCAGTTGAGTTCGGCGCTGGTCAATCTCGCGATCAATGCGCGCGACGCCATGCCTGATGGCGGCAGGCTGGTGTTGCGGACCAACAATGTCAGCCTCGACGCCCATGAGGCAGCGGCAAGCGGGCTCACTCAGGGCAATTACGTCGTCATCGAGGTGGCCGATACCGGCACCGGCATTCCGGTTGCGATCCGCGACCGGATTTTCGAACCGTTCTTCTCGACCAAGCAGTTCGGCACCGGCTCCGGGCTCGGACTGAGCATGGTGTTTGGATTTGCAAAGCAGTCCGGCGGCAACATCCTGATGTTCAGCGAGGAGGGCAAGGGCGCCACCTTCCGGATCTATCTGCCGAAGGCTGACAGCGGTCCGTCGCAAGTACTTCCTGTCAATGACGAAGAGCCGCGCGGCGGAACCGAGACTATCCTGTGCGTCGAGGACGACCACTTCGTGCGCGACCTCGTGATGGCGCGGCTCAAAAGCCTCGGTTACGTCGTGATATCGGCGTCGAATGCGACTGAGGCGCTTGATCTCGTTGATGCCGGAACGCCATTCGATCTTCTGTTCACCGACATTGTCATGCCCGGCGGCATGAATGGCCGGCAGCTCGCGGAAAAAGTCAGCGAATTGCGGCGGCCGCTCCGGGTGCTCTTCACCTCCGGCAACACCCTTGGCGCCCTCAGTTCGGACGGACAGCTCAGGGAGGGCGTGCTGCTGCTCACCAAGCCGTATCGCAAGGCCGAACTGGCGCGCATGGTGCGCCTCAGCCTCGATCGAGCGATCGACCACGTCGGCGATCCCATCCCGACGCCGTATTCCGTGTTGCCGGACGTCGAGCGATTCCTGGGGGAAAATCCGCCGAAGGGGTAAGCTGCTCGCGTAACGGCGGGTCGCTCGTGGAGGGCATTAAACAGAAGCGCCTCAGTCGTCCCGCTCCACCAACTCGAGGGTGATGCCCTCGGGACCCTCGAAGAGCCGCAGCTTTCGGCTGATGTAATCCATCTCGTCGCTCAGCATGGTTACGCCGTTGGCCACGAGGTGCGCGGCGGTCGCCTCAATGTCGTCGACGCGGAATGCGAGGTGATTGAAGCCCCGTTGCCGCAGATTCGTCGGGTGCGCACCCGGATCGGTCCCCGGGGTCGGGTCGAATTTGAGCAGCTGGATTTCGAAATGAGGGGCAGCTCCCTCCAGCGCGAGGGTGATGTGCTGCGCTTTCATGGCCGGCATGCCCATATACCGGGCGGGAACGCCACCGTCGATCGTCGCAACGTGCCGGTTTCTGAAGCCAAGGAGAGCAAAGAACTTGATCGCCGCGCCGACGTCGGCCACCGCGATCGTAACGTGATCCGGATTGAGTATCATCTCGTTACTCCCTGTCGGCAATGCCGTGCATTCGTCCGCATCCGCTTTGTGCCGATTTTGTTGAGAAAGTCTTTTGGGATGACGCCCAAAAAGTTCCAGGCCCGCTGACGCGTTTCGACACGCGGCGATATGAGGGACCACATCGGATCACACAGAAGCGACGACGGAGCGTCGTATGAACGCTACGGAGTATTGCAGCGACGAAGCCAGGTAGATCTCGACCTCAGCGAGATTTTCGGCGTTGTTCAATTTTCGACTTTTGCAACAAAATCTGCCAGTAACAGACATTGCAAACCGTTTGACACTGGTGATTACATCGGAGCAATTCCCATTTTTCCGATGACCTCGGACCATTTTGAAATCTCCGACGCCATGAATTTTCTGAGGTCTTCGGGATCGAGGTCGGTTGGTTCAGCGCCTTGCTCGGCGAAGAGCGCACGCAACTTCGGATCTTTCATGGCATCCTGTGCAGCGGCGTACAACTTGTCGACGAGAGCCTTGTCCGTGTTGGCGGGTGCGAGCAACGCAAGCCATGCCGAACTCTCGTAGCCTTGCAGGCCGGCCTCGGCCGCCGTCGGCACGTCCGGCAATGCCGTCATACGTTTGTTGCCGGCCACCGCAAGCGCACGCGCATCACCGTTCCTTATCAGGCCAACAACGTTCGGCAGCAGTTGAAATCCGACTGGCACCTGCCCGGAGATGAAATCCGGCGTATAGCTCGCAATATTCCTGTAGGGGACGTGGACCAGTTGCGTTCCGGTGAGTTGTTCGAAATAGGCGCCGGCCAGATGTTGCGAGGAGCCGACGCCAACCGAGCCATAATTGAGCTGCCTGGGGTGTTCCTTCGCATAATCGATCAGGTCGAGCAGCGTTTTGGGCGGAAGTTTCGCGTTGATGACGACGATATTGGGAAGGGTGGCGAACAGGCAGATGGGCGCAAAGTCCTTTTGCGGATCGTAACCGAGTTCCCTGAACAGAGCCTTGTTTGCAGCCAGCGGCCCGGAGGTACTCATCACCAGCGTATAACCGTCCGGCGCCGCGCGTGCGGCCGCTGCGGTACCGGTGTTGCCTCCAGCCCCGGGGCGGTTTTCGACCACGAAGTTCTGGCCCAGCGATGTTGCCATCCGGCCAAGCAGGATTCGCGTGATGACGTCGCTCGCGCTGCCAGCGGCAAACGGCACATAGACCAGAACCGGCCGGTCGGGGTAGTCCGAGTTCGCGGCAGCATAAGCCGGCATTGAGACCGCCAGGATGGCAGCCGCGCAGCGCGACAAAAATGACCTCCGGCCGGCGCGAAATACAGCTTCCGACCGCCGGACGTCGTTTACTTGCCGTGTGGCAACGACCACAACATTTGAGCGCATCGCTATTTCACCTATTCCCGCAAGATCGCCTCGGCGTCGTAACCGTAGAGCCGCTCCTGCTCCGGGGGAAAGGTTGCCGATTCCGGAATTCGGTTCGCACGCATACGCGCATTGCGCGTCGCGATCTCGGCGGCATCGTTGGTCTGGTAGAGTTGCTCCTCGCGGCGGGCGAGCCCCTGCATCCAGGCGGTGCGCGGCTGGCGGAGTTTCACGTAACGTTGGAGGGCCGCGACCGGCGTGTCCGGCGAAGCGGCGAGACAGCCGGCCAGAACGTAGGCGTCCTCGATGCTCTGCGCTGCGCCCTGCGCGTAAAACGGCATCATCGGATGGGCCGCGTCGCCCAGCAGGACCACCCGGCCGATCCGCCAATCCGGCAGCGGCTCGCGATCATATAGCGCCTGGCGGAGCACGCGCGGCGTCGCCGCGATGATGGTGCGAACGGTGTCGTGCCAGCCGGCATATTCGGCCAGCGCATCCTCGATGCGCCCCTCAGCCAGCCAGGACTCCCGTGCCGGCTGTTCCGATCGGCTGATGCCGATCCAGTTGAAGGTCTTTCCTGCTGCGATGTAGTACTGGACGATGCTGCGGTTCGGTCCCATCCATACGCCGGCGACCTTGGCGACATCGAGGTGCGCGACACGCTCGGCCGGCACCAACCCGCGCCAGGCGACGTTGCCGGTGTACCGGGGCAGTTCCGCGCCGAACATTTGTCCGCGCACCACGGAGTGAATTCCGTCGGCGCCGATAAGGACGTCACCGGTTGCGGTGCTTCCATCCGCCAGCCTGATGGTGACGCCGTCGTCATCCTGATCGAAGCGCTCGATACGCGCTCCCAAATGGAAACTTCCGGCTTCAAGTCCGCCAAGCAGGACATCGAGCAAGTCGGCCCGGTGCGCGGTGTAATACGGCGCGCCAAAACGTGCTTCGGCCCGCTCGCCGAGCGGCGTGTAATAGAGACGATCACCGTTGTCCCAGGCGCGATAGTCGCGTCCTTGCGGATAATATGCGACGCGTGCCAGTGCGTCACCGAGGCCAAGCGCCCGCAGAATCCGCGTTGCATTGCCGCTGACCTGAAGCCCGGCGCCCACCTGACCGAAGGCGGTGGCCTGCTCGAACAGCTCGGCGGCGATGCCGCGCCGGCGGAGCGCCAGCAACGCGGTGATGCCGCCGATGCCTCCGCCCGCGATGAGAACCTTTTTGGTTTTGTTGGCCACGATTCATCGTCCTCAACCGGGTCGCGCGGATGCTCCCTCAACTGTCGTGAATATTCGCGGTTTCAGGCTTTCCTGCAAGACTGGCCGCAGCCCTGGAGTAGGGGCCACAGCTCAGGCGGCTCCGCACCAGGTCGGACGTCATTGTCGTCTTCGAGAGAACGCCGCGCTCCACCTTCTCCATATAGCATTGCTCATCGACGGCGCCGATGCGCACATTGCGGCCACGCCGCCAATAAGGACCGTAACGATGCGGACGGCAGACGCAGGGATTTGCTCCCGCTTCGCGGGCAGATGTCCACGCCACAACCTTTAATAAATTTTGAAGGCGGCGAATCCGTCTTCACGTCGGAAAAGTTTCGCTTGCGAGAATGCTTCAATTTGATTGAACTGGTCCTAGGGCCGCTCTTTCCGTCATTATCCGCGCTATAATAACCAGTCTAAGTGGTCCAACAGCCGGCGGATTCACAATGCGATGCCAAGCGTGCGCTTACGAGAATGAGGGTGCGAGCCGCTTCTGCGTGGCCTGCGGCTGCTCCTTCGCCTCGGCGTGCGCGCATTGCGGGCGGGAATTTCTGAAATCGGCCCGCTTCTGCGCCTGGTGCGGTGTGTCGCGAAAACTTGACGCGCGCGCGGCGGACGTTCCCAGCGAGCGCAAGCAGGCGACCATTCTGTTCGTGGACGTCGCCGGTTCGACCGAGCGTATCGCCGGTCTGGATGCCGAAGGGGCGGCGAATTTCCTGCATCCGATCATGATGGTCATGGTGCGCGCGGTGCACCGTTTCGACGGCACGGTGCTTCGCACATTAGGTGACGAACTCAAGGCCGCGTTCGGGGTACCGGATGCGCGGGAGGCGCATGCGGTGCTGGCCTGCCATGCCGCGCTCGCCATGCGTGCCGCCGTCGCCGCGCTGCCCGACGCACCCATCATCCGGATCGGCCTGCACTCGGGGGAGGTGGTGTCGGGCAAGCTCTATACCGGCTCGGCGATCGAGCAGGATGCGACGGGTGTCACGGTGCATCTGGCCAGCCGGATCGAGCAGGTGGCCCCGCCCGGCGAGATTTGCCTGAGCCGCGATTGCCAGACCCTGCTCGGCGCTTATTGTGACACCGAGCCGCTTGGCCACCACACCTTGAAGGGTATTCCTGATCCGGTGGAGGTCTTTCGCCTGATCGGCCTGAAGCCGGCCGTGAATAGCGAGCATTTTCGTGGCGCGTCGCTGATGCCTATGCGCGGGCGGGCGGTGGAACTGGAAACGTTGCAAACTGCGCTGCTGGACACCGCGCCCGGCGCGCCGCGGGTCATTGGCGTGTCGGGGCTGCCCGGCGTTGGCAAAAGCCGACTTTGTTTCGAGTTCGGCGAGTGGTGCCGCGAACGCCAGATCAACGTCCTGGAAGCGCGCGCACAGGTTCACAGCCGGGCGACGCCGCTGTTGCCGGTGCTGGAAGTATTCCGCGCCTTTTTCCGGATCGAGCCTGACATGGACGCGCACTCGGCGCGCACGCGGATTGAGCTGACCCTTGCAACGCTGGCGCTACCGGTCGCCGAGAATTTTGCAGTTCTGGCGGATTTTTTGGGATGCGCGGCGGCGGAGCCGGCGCCCCGGCCCATCGATCCGGCGACGCGACGTATGAGGTTGCGTGATTGCATCGGCCGGATCGTGAAGGCGGCCGGGCTTCAGACCTCGGTGTTCATCATTGAAGATCTGCACTGGCTGGATGAAGCCAGCCAGGAGTTTCTGGAGACCTGGATGGCGGCGGTGGAAGGCACCAGCGTCTTGATGGTGCTGACCTTCCGGCCGGATTGGTCGCCGCCCTCGCGGCCCGCCTGGTATCGTGAACTGGCGCTGCCGGAGCTTGGCCTGGTCGAGGTTGGTCAGGTCATCGGCGATCTGATCGGGGGCGACCCCGGACTGGACCAGGTGGTGGCACATGTCGCGGAACGATCCGACGGCAATCCGTTCTTCGCGGAAGAACTGATCCTCTCGCTGGCGCAAAACGGCGTATTGTTGGGAGAGTGGGGCCACTATCGGCTGGCGCCGTCGGGGTGGCAAAATCCTACCCTGCCGACGACCGTCGAGGCGGTGATCGGCGCGCGTATCGATCTTCTGCGCGAATCCGAAAAGACCTTGCTGCAGACCGCTGCGATCATCGGAAAGGAATTTTCGCTCGAGGTGGTTCGGGCGGTCACCGGCCTGTCCGACGCGGCCGCTCGGCCGCGGCTGGAGCGGCTTCGCGCGGCTGAACTGATCCAGCCGCGGGACACGGCGATGGGAGAAAGCTTCGCGTTCCGCCATCCCTTGATTCGGGAGGTGGCCTACGCGATGCAACTGCGGTCCACGCGTACCGGCCTGCATGCCTCTGTGGCGCAGGCGATCGAGGGGCAGGACTGGGGGCGCCGAGACGAGTTTGCCGGGTTGCTGGCGTATCACTACGAGGCCGCGGGAAACATGGTTGCCGCGGCGATGCATTTGCAGCGTTCGGCGCGCTGGGTCGGGCGCACAAACTCGGGACGGGCGTTGGCGGATTGGAAAAAGATCCGCACAATGATGCGGGATCAGCCTCGGTCAAAAGAAAACGACGAGTTGCGGGCTTTGGCTGGCGGACAGTTGCTGACCTTTGGCTGGCGCGAGGGCATGCCGGTCGAAGAAGCCAAGATCTATGTCGAGGAGGCGTTGGGCTACGCTCGCGAAGCCGGCAACCGGCGTCACGAAGCGATGCTGATTGCAGGCTATGGGCGGATCATCGCGGCAAGCGGCTCGGCGGACGAATATATTCGCCTGGTTCGCGAGGCGCTGGCCGTGCTGGACGCGGAGTCAAACCCGGAGGAGGTACTGCTGCTGAACGGGTTGCTTTGCCAGGCCAGCATGCTCGCGGGTTTCGTCGGCGATGCCCGTCGGCGAATAGCGCGGCGCTGGATCTGATCGACCACGAGCGTCGAGGCAATGCGGGCGTCGTGCTTGGCCTGACTGTCGGCCAAATGGTTGGCTTCAATGTCCCCCATTGGATGAAATGCCTTCAGGTCAGGTCGTTGGTCATGCTGGGGCGGTTTTCCGACGCGGATGAGCGGCTTGCCAGGCTGTTCCAGGCTGATCCGGCCGATGCCGAGCCGCTTCATCAAGGCATCCCGCATGATTACGCCGTTGAACTCGCCTGGTTTCGCAACGACACGCTCGCGGCGACGCGACACGCCAATCAGGTTGGCCGCTTCGCCACCCAGGCGGCGATCCCGTACTGGTTGGTGGTCGCGAGTTACTGCCAGGGTCTGGCAGCCTCGACAGCAGGAGACTTCACGGAGGCCGACGGCTTCTTCCAGCAGGCATTGGACGCATCCCGCCGCGGCAAGGCAGGGCTGGAGCTCGAGGCCAGAATACTGGCATTCCAGGCCGACAATCTCATGCGCGCGGGCGATCCGGGGCGCGCCGGTGAGGTTGCCGCGGAGGCGATTGGCGTGGCGCGGCGGAAGGCAGATCGCCTGGCCGAGTGCCACGCGAGCCTTGTCGCGGCGTCGGCGTGTCTGATGCAGCGTGGCTCTCAAGACGCGCGAGGAGGCACATGGCTTGCTGAACCGTGCCAATGCCCTGATCGATGAGACGGGCGCGAAGGCCTATGAGCCCGTGATGCTTCGCTTATGCGAGCTCAGGTAAGCGAGGAAAAAAGCCTTGCGTCCCGGACACGCTCATGATGTGCTAGTTGTACGGGAAACGTCATAATAGGGCAACGTGGGGGCGAGACGATGGGTGTCTTTCGATGCGAAAGACGGTGAAGGCGCCATGCGCAGGCGAGGACATCGTGACACAGCTGAACCAGGTGTTCCGGACATCCCCAGCTGCGGCAGCTATCAGATACGCGAAGGCGTACAACAAGTTCGGAACGGTTCCGGCCGGCTCAGGACAACTGGCAGGACCTTATCGAGCGCTTATGACTTCGCAGGACTCGAGGTCGGTCACGAATGTGGCGCTACGTACCTGGAACCACTGGGGACGGTACTCTCGCCAATCTGGAGCAAGGTCCGCAAAATATCTACGACATCGCCCAAGTCGCGTGACACTGCCCTGAGAGCGAACGAGGGAATGCGGACGATCATCCATCAGCCGCACGAGGCGGACACCGATGGGTGCGCGGTTTTACTTTGGTAAGCTCTTGCCGTTTGGCGCTGCAGCTTGGTGTAGCGGCGACGATGGTCATCGACAGCGCTGAACGATTTGTTCCAGCGCAGAATCCGGCAAACCAGCAACGTACCAGGCCGCGAAGGCCGCTGCTCTGGCTTACTTTCAGACGTGCTGCGACGCACAGGCACCAGGGCGACCTTTGGAGCGCCTAGAGCGGCATGACGGCCGGACTGGGGATCGGAGGAGGCCGCCAGGAGGCTGCGAGGCGCGCAGGGATATACACGCAGGTCACTCGGCCCGGCGGCAAGGTAACTCACAAAGCGGCGACGTGACACGCCGACGGTGCGATTTGACGTTCGCAACGACTGAACAAAAGGCGGTAGCGAATGACTGTCCCGCGGAGTCACCGACTCGAGGAACAGCAGGGCCTTTGACGCCGCGGGAATGACGCTCTGCGGAGGGTGGTCACGTTACCTCGATGCACTTGGGTAAATTGACCAGGTCCACCGGCAACGGCGGCAACATAGTCACGACATCGGCGACCGCCACGTCCAGTGCGATTTTGACATTCAGCAACGTCCCCGACTGGATGGCGAATGATACAACGGTTTCTGACTTCTCTCGACTACGGGGGGCCATCACTGGCGGCCAGACTGTGTCAGACTTCACCGCCACTAGCGTGACACTAACGGCCAACGTCAACGCCACGGTCAACTCGGGCGACACCATCGTCTTCTCCGTACCGGGCGGACAAGGTCATCAAGACATTCGTCAACGTGCGCGGCTGGTTGCGGTACACTCAAATATGCGGAAAATTGCACAGGCTCGTTACGATGGCCTGACGCACAACGTGAAAAACGAAAACACACAAACATAGTCCACACGCCATCACAAGCGGACACCGGTCAAGGTGACGGGCGAATCAGACGGATCGATCACGATCACTTCGCCTTTCATTGCTCCTGGCGCGCCGCTTTGCGAAATCGAAAGTCCTGAAAAACGGCGGAGCGAATGATTATGCGTCCCGCAGTGGCCATCGGACTCCGAGGCAAGCGAGTTCGCTCCCCGCGCTTGATGAGCGGTTGCCGCCCGTCGCGGCCACCGACGCCGAGTTGAGCGAGGCCGCCCGCTTCGTCATCTCTCCTGACGGCCACGCCGACGACGCCGGACTTCAGGCCGCGTTCAAGCTGCTGCGCGCCGAGGCGCCGGTGTTGTGGGTCGACACCCCGGGCATGCGTCCGTTCTGGCTCCTCAGCCGCCACGGCGATATCGCGGCGGTCGAGCGCCGAGGCGCTCCCTTCACCGCCGCTCCGCGAACTTTCCTCACCAGCAGAATGACCGAGGAGCGCCTGGAGCGGATGCTCGGCAAGCCTTACGTCATCCGTGGTCTGCTGCAGATGGACGATCCCGACCATGGCGCCTACCGCGCCGTCGCACAGCCGTCGCTCACGCCGCCCGCGCTCGCCGCAATGGAGCCCTGGCTGGAAACCTGGGCGGACCAGGTCGTCGGCGGCATCGCCGGCCGCAGCGACCCCTTCGATTTCACCAGGGAAATTGCAGTTCCGTTTTCGATCCGCGGCATCATGCGCCTGCTCGGCCTGCCGGAGGCCGACGACGATCTGGTCCTGAAACTGTCCTGGGGGCTGGTCGGACCGGAAGATCCCGTGCGCCGTCTGGCCGATCACCCGACCACGGCGATCTGCCGCGCCGGTCTCGGTTTCCAGGCCTACTTCGATCCCGTCGCCGCCGACCGCCGCGCCTGTCCGCGGCACGACCTGAGCAGCGTCATCGCCACGGCCGAGGTGCAAGGCGAGGCAATGCCTGACTACGAGCGGTTCTCCTACTATGCGATGATCGCCACCGGCGGCCACGACACGATCGCCTTCTGCCTGAGCGGCGGCATGCACGCGCTGATCGAACACCCGGACCAACTGGCCAGGTTGCGCGCCGATCCGTCCCTGATCGATACCGCAATCGAGGAAATGCTGCGCTGGACGACGCCGGGCCGCCACATCGTCCGCACCGCGACGGAGGACGTCGAACTCGGCGGCCGAACGATCCGGGCCGGGGAGGCGGTGGCGCTGTTTTTCAATTCCGCCAATCGTGACGAGACTGTTTTCGCGAACGCGGACCAGTTCCGGATCGACCGCCGCCCGAATCCCCATCTTGCCTTTGGGCTCGGTCGGCACCACTGCATCGGGGCCCATCTGGCACGGATTGAAATGCGCGCGCTGCTCAAGGCCTTGCTGCCGCGGCTGGAGTCGGTTGAACTCGCAGCACCTCCGCAACGCACCTGTTCCATCATGGTCAGCGGCATCTCGTCACTCCCGATCCGCTGCGCCTGGCGCCCGCCTGAGCTTTGAGGCCGCGTCCAACGCGACGTGGCGGCACGATTTTCGGATTGATCGAACCACCTGGTAGATTTGGACGCGAGCATCATTCCCTCGCAACGAAAAAGGCGCCCCGCGAGGGGCGCCTTTGGTGCAGTGACGCGCTTCGCCGTTACAGCGAATAGTACATGTCGAATTCGATCGGGTGCGGGGTCATGTCGTAGCGCTCGACTTCGGTCATCTTCAGCTCGATGTAAGCGTCGATGAAGTCGTCGTCGAACACGCCGCCGTTCTTGAGGAAGCCGCGGTTCTTGTCGAGGTTTTCCAGTGCCTCGCGCAGGCTGCCGCATACCGTCGGGATCTGCTTCAGTTCTTCCTTCGGCAGATCGTAGAGGTCCTTGTCCATCGCCGGACCTGGATCGATCTTGTTCTTGATGCCGTCGAGGCCGGCCATCAGCATCGCGGCGAAGGCGAGATACGGATTGGCCATCGGGTCGGGGAAGCGGACTTCGACGCGCTTGGCCTTCGGGTTCGCCGTATAGGGGATGCGGCAGGAGGCCGAACGGTTGCGCGCGGAGTAGGCGAGCAGTACGGGCGCTTCGTAACCGGGGACCAGGCGCTTGTAGGAGTTGGTCGACGGGTTGGTGAAGGCGTTGATCGCCTTGGCGTGCTTGATGATACCGCCGATGTAGTGGAGGCAGGTCTCCGAGAGGTCGGCGTACTTGTTGCCGGCGAATACCGGCTTGCCGCCCTTCCAGATCGACTGGTGGCAGTGCATGCCCGAGCCGTTGTCGCCATAGATCGGCTTCGGCATGAAGGTGGCGGTCTTGCCGTAGATGTGCGCGACCTGATGGATGCAATATTTGTAAATCTGCATCTGGTCGGCCATCAGGGTCAGGGTGTCGAACTTCATGCCGAGCTCGTGCTGGGCGGAAGCGACTTCGTGGTGATGCTTCTCGACCTTGACGCCCATCTTGGCCATGGCGCCGAGCATTTCGGAGCGCATGTCCTGCACCGAGTCCTGCGGCGGCACCGGGAAGTAGCCGCCCTTCGTGCGGATGCGGTGACCAAGGTTGCCGCCTTCATATTCGGTGTCCGAATTGGTCGGCAGTTCCGAGGAGTCGAGCTTGAAACCGGTGTTGTAAGGAGTCGAGGAGAAGCGCACGTCGTCGAATACGAAGAACTCGGCTTCGGGTCCGAAGAACACGGTGTCGCCGACGCCCATCGACTTGACCATCGCCTCGGCCTTCTTGGCCATGCCGCGCGGGTCGCGGTTGTAGGGCTCGCCGGTGGTCGGCTCGAGCACGTCGCAGGTGATGACCATGGTGGTTTCGGCGAAGAACGGATCGATCGTCGCGGTGACCGGGTCGGGCATCAGGCACATGTCGGATTCGTTGATCGCCTTCCAGCCGGCAATCGAGGAGCCGTCGAACATCGTACCCTCGGCAAAGATTTCTTCGTCGATCATGCCGATGTCGAAAGTCACGTGCTGCCACTTGCCGCGCGGATCGGTGAAGCGCAGATCGACGTATTTTACGTCGTTGTCCTTGATCGATTTCAGAACGTCTTTGGCGGTCTTCATGAATACCCCTCTAGGATGCGGTTTCCAGAATTCAGCGACAATCAGACTGCGCAAGTGAAACGCCAGATTTCGAAACACGCAAGTTTCGAAACGCCCGGGCTTCACAAACGAAATCAGGCCGCCGAGGCAGCCTTTTCTTGTTTTTTAGTCGCAAAATGCGGGATAGCACCCGGCTTAGATAGCGTCCAGCCCGGATTCTCCGGTTCTGATCCGGATCGCTTCCTCGATGTTGGAGACGAAGATTTTGCCGTCGCCGATGCGCCCGGTCTGGGCGGCGCGGCGGATCGCGTCGATGGCCTTCTCGACCAGTTCGTCCGAAATCACGATCTCGATTTTCACCTTGGGCAGGAAGTCGACGATGTATTCCGCACCGCGATACAGTTCAGCGTGTCCCTTCTGGCGGCCAAAACCCTTGGCTTCGGTGACGGTGATGCCCTGGAGTTCGACTTCCTGAAGCGCCTCTTTAACCTCGTCGAGCTTGAATGGCTTGATGATGGCTTCAATTTTCTTCACTGAGCGCCTCCCGGGCATTTCATAATTGCAGAGTGCAGGTAGTTTCGATGTCGCGCGAGGCGCCGTCTGGTCGATCCAACGTTTTTCGGCAAAGGACCGGAAAGACTTCACAATTGTCGTCAAGTCAGACAATTCCGAGCCGGCCCCGTCGCCGACTTCCTCAAAAGCAGGGTCTATGCCAAGTTGTTAATGCACCTGATTTTGGAACGTTATCAGACTTTTAAGAGGCAAATGGAAGAGGTCGGGCCGAAGGGTGCATGATAGCGAAGCCCACCAAATAGGCAAACCGATCAATTCGTATGCAATCGACAGAAAACGGGCCGCTTACGCGACGGATATCTGCCTCCGGAAAAGGCGATCGGGTTGAGGATTTCGGCATGGACGTTCTGACCACCGCTGAGATGGAGCGCGCCGACCGGCTGACAATCGCCGCCGGTACGCCCGGCTTCGCGCTGATGATGAGCGCGGGGCAGGCGGTGGCCGAAGCCGCGATGGATCTCGTCACCGAGGGGCCGATCGTGGTGGTCGCGGGCCGCGGCAACAATGGCGGCGACGGTTTTGTGGCGGCAGCCGAACTCGCGGCGCGCGGCCGTGACGTCTCGGTCATTTTGTTGTGCGAGCGCGACAGCCTCTCGGGCGATGCGGCGCTGGCCGCGCGCGGCTGGAAATATCCAGTGCTGCCGTTCAACCCGCACGCGATCGGCAGACCGGCGCTGATCATCGATGCGCTGTTCGGCGCCGGCCTCAATCGTCCCGTGAAGGGCGAACCGCTCGAGATGATCGAGGCCGTCAACGCCAACGGCGCGCCGGTGCTCGCCGTCGACCTGCCGAGCGGGATCAACGGCACCTCGGGCGCGGTGATGGGGGCGGCGATCAACGCCGTCGAGACCGTGACCTTCTTCCGCCGCAAGCCGGCGCATTTGCTGATGCCGGGACGGATGCATTGCGGTCGCGTGCGCGTCGCCGATATCGGAATCGACGCTGCGGTGCTCGAGGAAATCCGGCCGCAGACCTCGGAGAACGTGCCGCAGACCTGGCAGCAATCCTTCGCGGTGCCTGACATCGACGGCCACAAATATGCGCGCGGCCATGCGGTCGTGGTGTCCGGCGACCTGACATCAACAGGCGCGGCGCGGCTGGCGGCACGCGGCGCATTGCGGGCTGGCGCCGGACTGGTGACGGTGGCGTCGCCGCGCGATGCGCTGGCCGTGAATGCCGCGGCGCTGACCGCGGTGATGGTGCGCGCGGTCGATACCGTGGTCGAATTCGCTGACATGCTGAACGACAAGCGTCTCAATGCGGTCGTGATCGGGCCGGGCGCCGGCGTCACTGCGCGGACGCGCGATCTCGTCCACACGGCTTTGACGGCAAAACGAAGCCTGGTGCTTGATGCCGACGCGCTGACGAGTTTTGCCGAAGCGCCGGAGCGCCTGTTTGAATCGATCAAGGTGAGCTCCGATCCGCAGGTGGTGCTGACGCCGCATGAGGGTGAGTTTCCGCGGCTGTTCAGCGACAGCAGCAACAAGCATCCTGGCCGCTCAAAACTCGAACGTGTGCGGGCCGCCGCTGAACGCTGCGGCGCTGTGGTGCTGTTGAAAGGGCCGGATACGGTCGTGGCTTCGCCGGATGGCCGCGCCAGCATCGCGTCGAACGCGCCGCCCTGGCTTGCGACCGCCGGCGCCGGCGACGTGCTGGCCGGCATCATCGCAGGGTTTTTGGCGCAAGGCGTGCCGGCCTACGAGGCCGCCTGCATCGGCGTGTGGATGCACGGCGAGGGCGCGCGGGAGGCGGGCCCCGGCCTGATCGCGGAGGATCTCACGGAGGTGCTGCCCGCGGTGTTCCGGCGGCTCTACGACGCGTTCGGGATCGACTACTAAGTCAGATTGTTTGCGACCGCTTCCGGCGTTCTCACTCGACGCTGTACCACCGTACCAGCCGCGGCGCGGCCCAGTCGGTGGCGACGGATTCGATCAGCCAGCGCCCGGCATATTCGGCGGCAAACGCGACCCGCTGGGTCTGGCCGGGCTCGATGGCCAGGGTATCCAGCCAGAACGGCTTCCAGCCATCGTCCAGCCGGTCCAGCAGCCGGAAATGATGGCCGTGGAGGTGGAATATGCTGGCGATGGCCGCGCGGTTGGTCAGCGCCAGCACCACGGTGCGGCCTGTCTTGGCCCGGAAGGCGGGCGGGGAGCCCTTTGAGAAGCTGCCGGGCAGGCCCCATTCGGTTGGCGGGCCCCCCAGCGACAGATCGACCCGGATGGCGCCCTTGAGGTCGAGTTCGGCCGGAAGGCCGTTGGAGGGTAGCGCCGGGGCCGGCATCAGGGGAGCCCGCCGTTCCAGATAACCCGAGATGGTGAGTTTGCCGACGGAATGGGCCTCCTTGCCGTCATGGAGCAGGATCGACGCGCTGGTAGCCGTGTCCACGAATGCGTCTACGCGCCCGCCAGGTGGCAGCACCAGCGCGCCGTTGCGGGCCGCGAACGGCTCGGCGGGCTGGCCGTCGATGGCCATGACGCGGACTTCGTGGCTTTCCAATTTGACCGCCAGAATAGTGCGTTGGGAGCCGTTGATGAAGCGGAGCCGCAGCCGTTGATTGCCGGGAACTGTGAGTTCGAATGAAGTCTGGCCGTTAAGGGTATAAAGCGGCTTGGTATCCTTGGAATCGGTCCCCGGCGGGATCGCCGTGCCGTCCGGCCGCAGCCGCCATTCCTCGATAAAGCACACTTCGTCGCGGCCGACGGGAACTTGTTCGCTTTCGAGCACGACCACAGGTTTGCTGCGCAGCGGATGAGACTGACCGTCACCGAGCAGCCCGGAATCACACAGGAACGTACCGGCGTGACGCAGCGGCAGTTGCAGGGTCTCCTTGGCACCGGCCGCGAGCGGCGCGCGGACCGCGAGCGGTTCGGCCGCAGGGGTGCCGTCGAGCCCCCGCCAGTCGAGCACGGCAGGCACCGGCAGTTCGTTCCCGAAGGCGATATCGACGGTGTCGCCGCGCTTGAACCGGAGTTCAGGTCCCTGCAGGGACCAGATCGGCGTTGCGGGCGCGCCTGCGCGCAGCGGGAGACTGTCCGGCCTGGCCTGCAGCGCCAGCGCTGGACGCCCCTGGGCCAAGCCCGCAGTGGGCCACAGCGGGGTGAGGGCGGCCGCGCCCAGCCCGGCCATCAATTCGCGTCGATCCAGCAGTGATTTGGGGCTTGCCATCGGACCGATGCGGACCATTTTCCGGAGTGTCTGTCCAGCTGTGACGCCTTGTCCGGGAGGTGTCAAAAGCCGCCATTTTTTTGCTGCGAACCGGTGGGCTCATGTTATAAGCCCGCCGCCCGCGGCATCGCGGCCGGACATGATGCTATTAGCGGGCGTGGCGGAATTGGTAGACGCGCTGGATTTAGGTTCCAGTGACGAAAGTTGTGGGGGTTCGAGTTCCCTCCGCCCGCACCAAGCGCTCATCAGCGTTTGCATGACGAATACGGGAAGGTCTGTTTCCTCGGTTCGAGGAGATGGGTCAGCCGAACCACCGGCGCAGGCCAAAAGCCTGCGCGTCGAACAGATTGAACACTGTCAGGGCCATCTGGCCCGGCGCAAGCGGAAGAAGATTGACACCATGCAGGTCACCGAAACCCTCGCCGAGGGATTGAAGCACGAGTTCAAGATCAGCGTTCCCGCATCGGATCTCGATGCCAAGGCGGACGCCAAGCTGGTCGACCTCAAGGACAAGGTGAAGCTCAACGGCTTCCGTCCCGGCAAGGTGCCGGTGAGCCATCTGAAGAAGGTCTATGGCCGCTCGGTCATGGCCGAGACCATCGACCAGACCATCCGCGATACCAACACCCAGATCTTCACCGATCGCGGCTTCAAGCTCGCGACCGAGCCGAAGATCACGATGCCGACCGAGCAGAAAGAGGTCGAGGAACTGCTCGCCGGCAAGACCGATCTGACCTACACGGTCGCGATCGAAGTGGTGCCGACGATCGCGCTCGCCGATTTCAAGACCTTCTCCGTCGAAAAGCCGGTGGTTGAAGTGACCGACGCCGAGGTCGACGAAGCCATCAAGCGCATCGCCGAACAGAACCGTCCCTATGCCGCCAAGGCCGACGGCGCCAAGGCCGAGAATAACGATCGCGTCACCATCAGCTTCAAGGGCTCGATCGACGGCGTGCCGTTCGACGGCGGCACCGGCGAGGGCATCCCGGTCGTGATCGGCGCCGGCCAGTTCATTCCGGGCTTCGAGGAGCAGCTCATCGGCATGGGCGTCGGCGAGACGCGTACCCTGAAGGTGTCGTTCCCGAAGAATTACGCCAGCGAAAAGCTCGCCGGCCAGCCCGCCGAGTTCGAAACCACGGCAACCCTGATCGAAGCGCCCGGCGAGACCGAGATCAACGACGAGTTCGCCAAGACGCTCGGCCTCGAATCGCTCGACAAGCTGAAGGAAGCCGCGCGCGAGCGCCTGGTCGCCGAATTCGCCGGCGCGACCCGCCAGCGCGTCAAGCGCGCGCTGCTCGACCGGCTCGACGAGAGCCACAAGTTCGAGGCGCCGCCGTCGCTGATCGAAGAAGAGTTCAACCTGATGTGGAACTCGATCAAGGCCGAGATGGAATCCTCGAGCAAGACCTTTGCCGACGAGAACACCACCGAGGAAGCCGCCAAGGAAGAGTACCACAAGATCGCCGACCGCCGGGTCCGGCTCGGCCTGGTGCTGTCGGAGATCGGCGAGAAGAACAAGATCACCGTGACCGACGACGAAGTCAGCCGCGCGGTGATCGAGCGGGCGCGCTCGATGCCCGGCCGCGAGAAGGAAGTCTGGGACTACTATCGCAGCAATGCCAATGCGCTGGCCCAGCTTCGTGCGCCGATTTATGAAGACAAGGTGGTCGATTTCATCCTCGAACTCGCCAACGTGACCGAAAAGAAGGTTTCGCGCGAAGACCTGTTCAAGGACGAGGACGCCGAGAAGAGTGCCGCCTGATCAATTCGATCGGGCTCGTTTGGTCAGGTTCACATTAATGATGAACCGCGAAAGCGGCATGGCGGCGGTCTCCGTCGCTATGCGACCGCCTGCGAATCAGCTTGAACTCGTCTAATTCAGCTCGCAATTGCCCGGTCTTGTCGCCGGGAAATTGGCTCATATCTGAGAGTTCTGAATTCGAAGTGTCTTGAGCTTGAAGTCCTGCATCACGGGACGTTCGTCCGCGCCCGGCAAACTCCGCCAGTCATATGCTGGCTTCCTGCCGATGGATGTTCGTCCCCGCCAAACCCCAAGGGTGACTAATGCGCGATCCCGTTGAAACCTACATGAACCTTGTGCCGATGGTCGTCGAGCAGACCAACCGCGGCGAACGCGCCTACGACATTTTCTCGCGCCTGCTGAAAGAGCGCATCATCTTCCTGACCGGTCCGGTGGAAGACGGCATGGCGACGCTGACGGTTGCGCAGCTGCTGTTCCTCGAAGCCGAGAATCCGAAGAAGGAAATCTCGATGTACATCAACTCGCCCGGCGGCGTGGTGACGTCGGGGCTCGCGATCTACGACACCATGCAGTTCATCCGCCCGCCGGTGTCGACACTGTGCACGGGGCAGGCGGCTTCGATGGGTTCGCTGCTGCTGGCCGCAGGTCACAAGGACATGCGCTTCTCGCTGCCGAATTCGCGCATCATGGTGCATCAGCCCTCCGGCGGCTTCCAGGGCCAGGCCACCGACATCATGCTGCACGCGCAGGAGATCCTGAATCTCAAGAAGCGGCTCAACGAAATCTACGTCAAGCATACCGGCCAGACCTACAAGGCGATCGAGGATGCGCTGGAACGCGACAAGTTCCTCACCGCCGACATGGCCCGCGACTTCGGCATCGTCGACAAGGTGATCGAAAAGCGCCCCGAAGAAGCGGCGATGACCAAAACCCCGTAAGGTTGCGGAGAGATTGGCGGCCGCGTTGGCGTCAACGCGGCCTCATCAGGCAAATTTGGCCTGTCGCGGCCTGCCTATGCCCGGGCATAGGCAGAAAGTTCCGCTTTCGTGCTGGTTTGGCGGCGTGGCAATAGCGCAACGCTCGGACGTTTTTGTCGACTTCTGCCCGTACGAAGGCCGAAAATCACGGTATTGTCACGGTGTCCGATCCGCACGCGGTTAGCGAATTCTTGATAGTCGGGTGTCAGCATGGTTGGCTGTAAGGGATCAGATAAGATCGCGGGAGATTCGAGTAAGCCGTGATTCTTGCGGCATGTAATGAGTAGGGTCTTTTCTGGTACGGAATTTGCTCTATCTACCTTAAGGTCCGGTGTACGTGCCGGAATGGGTCGATCAAGCAACGGGATCGAACGGCGGACGGAGATAAGAATGAGTAAGGTCGGCACGAGCGACTCCAAGAACACGCTGTATTGCTCGTTCTGTGGCAAGAGCCAGCACGAAGTCCGCAAGCTTATCGCGGGCCCCACCGTTTTCATCTGCGACGAGTGCGTTGAACTCTGCATGGACATCATCCGTGAGGAGAACAAGTCCTCGCTGGTGAAGTCGCGCGACGGCATTCCGACGCCGAAGGAAATCTGCAAGGTCCTGGACGACTACGTGATCGGGCAGAGCCACGCCAAGAAGGTGCTGTCGGTCGCCGTCCACAATCACTACAAGCGGCTCAATCACCAGACCAAGCACAACGACGTCGAACTGGCGAAGTCGAACATCCTGCTGATCGGTCCGACCGGTTCGGGCAAGACGCTGCTGGCGCAGACGCTGGCGCGCATTCTCGACGTGCCGTTCACGATGGCGGATGCGACGACGCTGACCGAAGCCGGCTACGTCGGCGAGGACGTCGAGAACATCATCCTGAAGCTGTTGCAGTCGGCCGACTACAATGTCGAGCGCGCGCAGCGCGGCATCGTCTATATCGACGAAATCGACAAGATCAGCCGCAAGTCGGACAATCCGTCGATCACCCGCGACGTGTCGGGCGAGGGCGTGCAGCAGGCGCTGCTGAAGATCATGGAAGGCACCGTTGCCTCCGTGCCTCCGCAGGGCGGCCGCAAGCATCCGCAGCAGGAGTTCCTGCAGGTCGACACCACGAACATTCTCTTCATCTGCGGCGGCGCCTTCTCGGGCCTGGAGAAGATCATCTCCGCGCGCGGACGTTCGACCTCGATCGGTTTCGCGGCCCAGGTTCTGGCGCCGGAAGACCGCCGTACCGGCGAAATCTTCCGCCACGTCGAGCCGGAAGATCTGTTGAAGTACGGCCTGATCCCGGAATTCGTCGGCCGCCTGCCGGTGGTCGCGACGCTGGAAGATCTGGACGAAGCTTCGCTGAAGAAGATCCTGACCGATCCGAAGAACGCGCTGGTCAAGCAGTACCAGCGGCTGTTCGAGATGGAGAACATCGAACTCACCTTCGCCGACGAGGCGCTTGGCGCGGTTGCCCGCAGGGCGATCGAACGCAAGACCGGCGCGCGCGGACTGCGTTCGATCCTCGAAAGCATCCTGCTCGAGACCATGTTCGATCTTCCGGGTCTGGAAGGCGTCGAGGAAGTGGTGATCTCGCGCGAAGTGGTCGAGGGAACCGCCCGTCCGCTCTACATCTACGCGGACCGTTCCGACCGTGCGGTCGAGAGCAGCGCCAGCGCGTAAGTCGCGCTTGCGTTTAGGCGCTGAAGCTACCCCAGATAACGCGGCTGCCGGACGTTCCGGCGGCCGGTGTGGCGTAGGTATTTCGCGCATTTAGTCCCGTTTGACGGGCATTTTTCCGTGACTTGACACCCCCGTACCCGATAGCCACCTAATGCTGTCGGTGGCGTGAATCGTGCTTTAAATTCGACACCGAAACGATCCGGGAAGCAGGCGGCAAAGGCGGCCAAACGATCCGGAACTACAAGGCACCTTGTGGTGGTTGCGCTGGTGAAGCGGACTGCGTGCAAGGGGGCACAACAAAAGGAACAGGCCATGACCACCCCGAAAGTTCGGCCAACCATCGTTCACGGCGAAAGCCACTCCTATCCGGTGTTGCCGCTCCGCGACATCGTCGTATTTCCGCACATGATCGTGCCCCTGTTCGTCGGCCGCGAGAAGTCGATCCGCGCGCTCGAAGAGGTGATGAAGAACGACGCGCTGATTTTGCTGGCGACCCAGAAGAACGCTTCCGATGACGATCCAAGCCCGGATTCGATCTACGAAGTCGGCACGCTCGCCAGCGTCCTGCAGCTGCTCAAATTGCCCGACGGCACCGTCAAGGTGCTGGTCGAAGGCCTCGAGCGCGCACGCGTGGAGAAGTACTCCGACCGCAGCGAATATTATGAAGCGACCGCGGTTGCACTCGCCGACGTCGACGCCAGTTCGGTCGAGGCCGAAGCGCTGTCGCGTTCGGTCGTGTCCGACTTCGAAAGCTATGTGAAGCTGAACAAGAAGATCTCCGCCGAAGTCGTCGGCGTGGTTCAGGCGATCACTGATTTCGCCAAGCTGAGCGATCAGGTCGCCCAGCATCTCGCCGTCAAGATCGCCGATCGCCAGGGCATCCTGGAAACGTTGTCCGTCACGCAGCGCCTGGAGAAGGTGCTGGGCCTGATGGAGAGCGAGATCTCGGTGCTGCAGGTCGAGAAGCGCATCCGCTCGCGCGTCAAGCGCCAGATGGAGAAGACCCAGCGCGAATATTACCTGAACGAGCAGATGAAGGCGATCCAGAAGGAGCTCGGCGACGACGAAGGTCGCGATGAGCTGGCCGATCTGGAAGAGAAGATTGCCAAGACCAAGCTTTCCAAGGAAGCGCGGGACAAGGCGCAGCACGAGTTGAAGAAGCTGCGCCAGATGTCGCCGATGTCCGCGGAAGCGACCGTCGTGCGCAACTATCTCGACTGGCTGCTGTCTATACCGTGGAACAAGAAGTCCAAGGTCAAGAAGGACCTCGAGGCGGCGCAGGCCGTGCTGGACAACGACCACTACGGGCTTGAGAAGGTCAAGGACCGCATCGTCGAGTATCTCGCGGTGCAGACTCGCGCCAACAAGCTGACGGGACCGATCCTGTGCCTGGTCGGGCCTCCCGGCGTCGGCAAGACCTCGCTCGGCAAGTCGATCGCGAAGGCGACCGGACGTGAGTTCGTGCGCGTGTCGCTCGGCGGCGTGCGCGACGAGGCCGAGATCCGCGGTCATCGTCGTACGTATATCGGCTCGATGCCCGGCAAGATCATCCAGTCGATGCGCAAGGCCAAGACCTCGAACCCGCTGTTCCTGCTGGACGAGATCGACAAGATGGGCGCCGATTTCCGCGGCGATCCGTCGTCGGCTTTGCTTGAGGTGTTGGACCCCGAGCAGAACGGCACGTTCGCCGACCACTATCTGGAGGTCGACTACGATCTGTCGAACGTCATGTTCATCACGACCGCGAATACGCTCAATATTCCGGGCCCGCTGATGGACCGCATGGAGATCATCCGGATCGCCGGCTATACCGAGAACGAGAAGGTCGAGATCGCGCGCAAGCACCTGATCCCGAACGCCATCGCCAAGCATGGCCTCGATTCCAAGGAATGGTCGATCGACGACGATGCGCTGTTGCTGATGATCCGCCGTTACACCCGGGAAGCCGGCGTGCGTAACCTGGAGCGTGAGCTGTCGACACTCGCCCGCAAGGCGGTGAAGGAGCTGATGATCTCCAAGAAGAAGTCGGTCAAGGTCACCGAAAAAACTCTGGAAGAGTTTTTGGGCGTGCCGAAGTACCGCTACGGCGAGATCGAGAGCGAGCCTCAGGTCGGTATCGTGACGGGCCTGGCCTGGACCGACGTTGGCGGCGAACTGCTGACCATCGAAGGCGTCATGATGCCCGGCAAGGGCAGGATGACGGTCACGGGCAACCTGCGCGACGTGATGAAGGAGTCGATCTCGGCGGCGGCATCGTTTGTCCGCTCGCGGTCGATCAACTACGGCATCGAGCCGCCGCTGTTCGACCGCCGCGACATCCACGTCCACGTGCCCGAGGGGGCGACCCCGAAGGACGGTCCGTCGGCCGGTGTTGCGATGGCAACCGCCATTATCTCGGTCATGACCGGGATTCCGGTCCGGCACGATGTCGCCATGACCGGCGAGATCACCTTGAGAGGGCGCGTTCTGCCGATCGGCGGCCTAAAGGAGAAGCTGTTGGCGGCCGCGCGCGGCGGCATCAAAACGGTCTTCATCCCCGAGGACAACGCCAAGGATCTCACGGAGATTTCCGATGCGATCAAGGGTGGCATGGAGATCATCCCGGTCGCCCGCCTCGACGAAGTCGTCAACAAGGCGCTGGTCCGCGCCCCGGTGCCGATCGTCTGGGAAGAGGACACCAAGGTGCCGGTGAAGACCGACGCTACCGATGAGGCGGCAGGCGGCCTGACGGCCCACTGAACGAAGCAAATGTGACGAAAGCGGCGTCCTCTCGGGGGGCGCCGCTTTTTTGTTATTGTAGCCCGGCTTGCGCCGAAGGGCGGGGCAGGGCTAAACAGGCGGCACAAGGGCGGCTAGCTCAGCTGGTTAGAGCATCTCGTTTACACCGAGAGGGTCGGCGGTTCGAATCCGTCGCCGCCTACCAGCCTTCGCGCTGTGCGCTTCGGCTGGGCAAGCCAGCCAGAGTGCGTTGCGCGAAGGCTGTCTTGCCGAAGTTGCGAAGCAACGAAGGCGGACAGTTTGCGGTTCGCTCCATGTCTCATCCCTCGCTGAATAACACCCGGACCAACTTCGCTTCCCTCAGCCATCCCGACGGACGAAAAGCTCCGGCTTCGGAACGGGATCAACGTAAATCGTAATGCCCTTACGACCGAGCTCTACGGCGCGTTCGATAAAGGGCTTGGCATTCGCGGCAATTATTTTCAGGTTTGACAGTTTCGCATCGATGCAGATGTCGGTTCCGAAATAGGGGCGCAATCGCAACGGTCTGATATCGCCGATCCGCCGCCGAAACTCGTGCTCGCCGCTCTCGCCACTGGTTCGCTGCCAGCGATATTTGATGGTGCCGTCAAATATCTTTTCGGAAGAACGGAACCTCGTCGTAGAGAATACATTCTGCGGCGTGCAGGGGAGTCATGTACTCAAACCCTGCACCCAGTCCAAGAATACGCGCATCAAGCTCGGCAAGTCGCAAAAAAGGGCTGTCCTTGCCCCAAGGCATTTCGGTGCGATGATGATCTCGAACGAGGAAATCCGCGTTTGGTGCAATCGCGCAGACTGACGAGCTGAGGTGGATGCTTCGGCTCACGTCCGGCCGACGGCGGAAAAACTCGCAAAGCAGTCCGGTATAAACGGGCGCCTTGTCGACGAGAAAAACCTTGTCGGGGTCCTGCCTGATCGGAAAGGCCGGCATCACCAGCGTCCCCTCGGGCCCCAGAAGATCAAGCAATAGGCCGATCATTTCGCTGGGTTTGAGCGGCACGTTGTAGAATTCGTTCCACGACGAGTGAACATAAAGTGTTCGCCCCCGGGTGACGCCCAAGTCGTTCAACTGCTGGCGCAGCTCGGCAATCGTAACAGGCCGGCGATATATTCTCTTCGACAGCCACAGTTTTCGTTTTCGGACAAAGCCGCGAACATCGTCCGTTCCCAGCACATGCTGGGCTAACCGCTTTACGAGTGTTCGCATCGTTGAGCCATGAGTCCCCGATTCCCCGGCCGGGGTACCAGTTTCCCATTCCACCGCAACCGACAGCCAGGCGCAAGCCAAAGCCAGGGCCCGCTCTGAAGTCCCGGAAACCGGGACATCAGCTATAATGGTTCCAGGCTTGTGCCGGCCCGGCACATCTGATCACAAGAAGAATGATGGAATACGCCCATAGTGTTGCGTCGCTCGATCCGGATCATCCGGTGCCGCTCGCCGGGCAGGCGGGGCGCGCACGCATCGCGGACTTCGTCCACGACCCGTTGGAGGCAAACGTCCTGGCCGTCTTTAACGCTGGCGCGTGCAAGGCGGTATTCATTTCCATCGATGCGTTGTTCGTCGGCCGCGAGCTCAGCGATATCCTGTTGAAGACGTGTGCCGGCTTTGGCGTCGACGGGCATTCCGTATTGATCGTTGCCAGCCACACCCACTCCGCACCGGCTCTGGAAAACACAAAACCGCTGCTCGGCGCGCGGTGCGACGATCATTTTGCAAAGGTGCGGGATATTCTGGTTGCGGCGGTCTCGCGCGCATTGGGGGCAAAGCCTCAGCAAGCGACGCTGCGCAAGGGCCATGCGACGGCGAATACCGGCGTCAATCGACGGCTGCCGCGAAGCCTTCCGCAATTGACCAGCCACGGTTTTCGGTTCGAAAAATCCATCATGGCGCCCAATACCGATGGTCCGGTCGATCCATCGATCACGGCGTGGATTCTTGAAGGCGAGACGACCGCGATCGTCTGGCACTACGCCTGTCATCCGACCGGATTTCCCGACGGGCTGAAGATCAGCGCGGATTATCCCGGTCAGGTGCGCAAGGCGCTTCGGCAACGGTTTGGCCAGGATACGGCGGTAATTTTCCTGCAGGGTTTTGCCGGCGACATAAGGCCCGTCAGCGCGGCGCCGCCGGACGGCATCCTGCCGCTGCTGCGCCAGATGGCGCAAGGTCCGCGCTTTCACGATATGTCGATGGATGGCTGGCGCGATTGGAGCGCGATGATTTCAGATCGCGTGATGCAGGCGGTCGGTTCGGCACAGCCGGTTCCTGACAACGCGCCAACTGCGGGCAGGATATCGTCGATGCCGCTCGATCGGTTGATGGCCGGCGCGGACCACAAACGTGCCGTGGAGATCCAGCATCTCGATGCGCTGGGCGAACGCTTCGTCGCCGTCAGTGCCGAGCCGCTGCTGGGCTTGCGAGAACTTTGCCCTGTTGACGCAGTTTTGGTTGGCTATAGCCGCGACGTCTTCGGATACTGGCCACGGGATGCACAGGTCAGCCGCGGCGGTTACGAAGTGAATGCCTTCAAGGAGTGGTTTGGCGTTCCGTACCGATGGCGGGACGGCCTCGACAAGGTGTTTTCCGGGCTCGTCGCATAAGCCCCAGCACAACGCAGATTTTACCGGGAGTACGCAGATGGATACGCCGCAGGGTCACGATCAAAATGCCGACCAGATCGCCTACTGGAATGGCCCGGGCGGCCAGCGCTGGGCCGATCGGCAGGCGGCGCAGGATATTCTGCTGCGACCCATTGCCGACCTGCTGATCGATCGCGCCAAGCCCAAAGCCGGCGAGCGCGTCATCGATGTCGGTTGCGGCAGCGGCGCCACCACGATCCTGTTCGGGCAAAAGGTTGCGCCGTCAGGCCACGTGTTCGGCATCGACGTGTCGGGCCCGATGCTGGAGCGGGCGCGGCAGACCGCGCCGAAAGACTTGCCGGTCGATTTCGCGCTGGCCGATGCCACCGTCTATCCGTTCGATCCGCAAAGTTTCGATCTGTTGGCCTCGCGGTTCGGCGTGATGTTCTTTGCCGATCCGGCGCTGTCGTTCGCCAACCTGCGCAAGGCGTTGCGGCCGTCGGGACGGCTGGCGTTCGCCTGCTGGCGCGAGCCCAGGGAAAATCCGTTCTTCATGGCGCCGCTGCAGGCGGTCTACAAGCACGTGCCAAAGCTGCCGCCGCAGGGGCCGGAAGATCCGGGTCCCTTCGCGTTCGCTTCGGAGGCGCGCGTCAATCGCGTGCTGAGCGCGGCGGGCTTTACCGGCATTGCGATGGAGCCGTGCAATCTCACGCTCGATGTCGCGCTCGGCCGCGGCCTCGAAGCGGCGGTGCAGGGCGCGTTCGAAATCGGTCCCGCCAGCCGCGCGCTCGAGGGTCATCCGCCGGAGACGCGCGCCGCCGCGACCAATTCGGTGCGTGAGGCGCTCGCAACTTACGCCAAGGGCGACACGGTCCCGCTGCCGGCATCGATCTGGATCGTGACCGCCCGGGCCAGCTAATCCTGCTTTGCATGGGGTTGTTTTCGCGATTTTGTGTCGGGTACGCCACCATCGTTATTGCGAGCGAAGCGAAGCAATCCATCTATCGGCGCGCTCTGAAGTATGGATTGCTTCGTCGCTTCGCTCCTCGCAATGACGCGGAGAGGGCGCTGCTACGCCTTCTCTTCCCAGATCATCGCCAGATGCACGATGGTCTCGGCGGCCTTTTCCATGTCCTGGCGGCTGACCCATTCCAGCCGGGAATGGAAAGCGTGTTCGCCGGCAAAGATGTTGGGGCAGGGCAGGCCCATGGCTGACAGACGCGAGCCGTCGGTGCCGCCGCGGATCGAACTGCGCACCGGTTTCAAGCCGGCGCGGCGGATCGCCTCGATGGCGTAGTCGACGGTTTCGGGGTGAGCATCGATCACCTGCTTCATGTTGCGATATTGCGGCTTGACCTCCATCTTCCAGGTCGAGCGCGGATAGGCCTTCATCACATCCTTGACGATGCCTTCCAGCAGCGCCTCTTTTTCCTTCAGCCCCGCGTCGTTGAAATCGCGCACGATGAAGCCGATGGTCGCTTTTTCAAGCGCGCCGGAAATGCCGGTCGGATGCAGAAAGCCTTCCTTGCCTTCGGTGGTCTCGGGCGAGCAGGTGTTTTTCGGCAAGCCGGTCGACGATGGCGGCTGCGATCTTGATCGCGTGCTCCATCTTGCCTTTGGCAAAGCCGGGATGGGTCGAGACGCCTTCGATGGTGATGGTGGCGCCGTCGGCCGAAAAGGTTTCGTCCTCGATATTTCCCGCGGTCTCGCCGTCCATCGTATAGGCGAAGTCGGCGCCGAGTTTTTTCAGGTCGACCTTGTCGACGCCACGGCCGATCTCTTCGTCCGGCGTGAACAGGATCTTGATGGCGCCGTGCTTCACTTGCGGATTTGCAATCAGGAACTGCGCCGCATCCATGATTTCGGCGAGGCCGGCCTTGTTGTCGGCGCCGAGCAGCGTGGTGCCGTCGGTCGTGATGATGTCGTGGCCGATCTGGTCGGCGAGTGCGGGATGATCGGCTGATCGAATCACCTGGGTGCGGTCGGCCGGCAGCACGATGTCGCCGCCGCGGTAGTTTTTCACGATCTGCGGCTTGACGTTCGCACCGGAACAATCCGGCGAGGTGTCCATATGCGAGCAGAAGCAGATCGAAGGCACCTTCTTGTCGGCGTTGGCCGGAATGGTCGCGTAGACGTAGCCGTGCTCGTCGAGATGGGCGTCGCTAAGTCCCATTGCCTGCAATTCCGACGCGAGCAGGCGGCCGAGGTTCTTCTGCTTTTCGGTCGAAGGGCAGGTCGGCGATTCCGGATCGGACTGGGTGTCGATCACGACATAGCGCAGGAAGCGTTCGGTCACGGTGTGGGTAAAGGCTAGGGGAGATGCGGGCATGAACGACCGGGCAAGCGTTGAACGGGAGGGCTCTATAACAGAAAAGCGCCACTCCGGGGGCTCCGAAATGGCGCTTTGCATCAGATCAGAAGGCTCGTCGTGTCAGACGGCTTCCTTCAATTCCTTGGCGGCGCGGAAGGCGACCTTCTTGCTGGCCTTGATCTGGATCGCTTCGCCGGTGGCGGGATTGCGGCCCATGCGGGCGGCGCGCTTGCGGACCTGGAGGATGCCGAGGCCGACGATGCGGATGCGCTCGCCCTTCTTCAGGTGTTTCGTGATCATGGTGACCATGTCGGTCAGGATCGACTCAGCCTGCTTCTTCGACAGTTCCTGTTCCTCGGCGATCGCCGCCGCCAGATGCTTCAGCGTGATGGTGGCTGGAGACGCTGCTTTCTTCGCCATATCTGGCCCTCCTCGTGGTTGCTGGCTCGGGCGTTTTCGGGCACGGCAGGTCCTTGGACTTAAGCCTCGGATTTGAGCCCTTGGGCTTGATCCGGGGGTGGATTGCCTCGCCGGAAAAACGCGTCAGGTAGAGACCCGAAGCCTCGGTTCCGATTCAAGCGGAATGAAGAAGACTTCAAGAAACTCCGACGTATCAGGCCTTAAACGATTCGGGTGGCGGCTGCCTACGCTGATATGCCTGAAAACAAGCCATTTTCGGTATCGGCGTCGCAGAAACGCCCATTTGGCAGGGGGATTCGCAACGTCCTTGACTAACGGGGGGCAGGCCTTTATGCCCTCGGTCCTGCGCGGATCACGGGTTGATTACGGCATCCGCGGGAGTAGCTCAGTTGGTTAGAGCGCCGCCCTGTCACGGCGGAGGCCGCGGGTTCGAGTCCCGTCTCTCGCGCCATTTTCGATCCCCGGGATCAATGGCTTAGCACTGGTCTTCAAGACCCCGCGCCAACAAAAAGGCCGCCCACTGGGCGGCCGTTTTTATTCCGATCAAATGATTATCGTTTAGCGGACCGTCGACAGGTCCGAGCTGGTGACAACCACCGGCTTGCCCGCCTTCACGACATGGGCGGTCTGGGTGAAATCCGAACCGGTACGGGCCGAGATACCGAAAACCGCGACCGCGATGCCAGCGACGAGCGCCACAACCACGATCTTCAGGTGGGTGCTCCGGTCCGCAGAGTGAATGGAGTGGTTCATGGTAGCCTCCCGGGCGTGTTTTCCGCCCTCTGACCCGTACAGAATTACGCCCCGGCTGTTTCAGGATGGTTTCGTGGGTTCCCCAATATGGTTTCGTGGCTGACTTTGTTGGGTTTCGTCGCGCTCCGGCTTGCGCCGTGGCCGGCTTCGATCGAAACTGTGACCCAAGCGCTGGCAAAAGCGCTCGGGAGTGAAAAACAATAATGAAAACAACTGACCTGACCCGTAGGGGTCTTTTGGGAGCGGCGTCCGCCACTTGGGCCACGAGCATCCTCGGCAAGCCAGCCAAAGCCGCCGCCGAGTTCGACTTCAAACTCGGCGTCAATACGCCGGAAACCCATCCCTTGACGATCAGGCTGACCGAGGCCGCCAAGGCGATCGGCGCGCAGTCGTCCGGCCGCCTCAACGTCACGGTCTTCGCCAACAGCCAGCTCGGCGGCGACCCCGAGATGCTGTCGCAGGTCCGCTCCGGCGGCATCGATTTGCTCGCGGTGCCGAGCCTGACGCTGTCGATCCTGGTGCCGATGTCGGGCCTGCCCAGCATCGGCTTTGCCTTCCAGTCCTACGACCAGGTCTGGGCGGCGATGGATGGCGGCGTCGGCGACGTCGTCCGCGAGGCTATCGGCAAGGCCGGCATCGTTCCGATGAAGAAGGTCTGGGACAACGGTTTTCGCCAGATCACCTCGTCGTCGAGCCGGCAGCTCAACAGCGTCGACGATCTCAAGGGCTTCAAGATCCGCGTGCCGGTCACGGCGCTGCTGACATCGCTGTTCTCCGGCCTCGGCGCGCTGCCGTCGAGCATCAGCTACAACGAACTCTATTCGGCGCTGCAGACCCATATCGTCGAGGGGCAGGAGAACCCGCTGGCGCAGGTCTCGACCGGCAAGCTCTACGAGGTGCAGAAATACTGCGCGCTGTCGAACCATTGCTGGAGCGGCTATTGGATCGTCGGCAACCGCCGCGCGCTGGCGGCGTTGCCCGCCGACCTGCAGGAAATCGTCGCCAGCAATTTCGATGCGGCCGCGGTCAAGGAGCGCGCCGACCTGCTGGAGATGGACCGCTCGCTGCAGGCTGAGCTGACATCCAAAGGCATGACCTTCAACACGCCGGATCCCGTCCAGTTCAGGGCGGCGCTGGTGAAGGCCGGCTTCTACACCCAGTGGCAGAAGACCTATGGCGCAGAGGCGTGGGCGCAGCTGGAGAAGTACACGGGCAAGCTGACCTGAGGGGCGGGTGCTCGCAAAGCCGCAAGGGAGAAAACACCATGCCGACCATATTGAGCCGCCGCGCGGTTGTAGGAGGAGCCGCGGCGCTGGGCTCACTCGTTATCTTCAGCCGCGCTGGTCTTGCTGCGGACTTCAAGTTTCGCCAATTCCACAATCAGGCGCTGTCGAGCCCGCTGCACAAGCGACTGGTCGAGATGTGGGCGGCGGTGAAGACGGAAACCAACGGCCGGGTCGACACCGAAGTATTCGCGGAGAACGCCGGCATTCAGGGTTCGGACCCGGCGGCGCTCAAGATGGTGATCTCAGGCGAACTCGATTTCTTCACGCTGATGGGCGGCATTCTCGGCCAGGCGGTGCCGGTAGCCGAAGTGCAGCAGGTGCCGTTCGCGTTCAAGACGGCCAGCGACGCCCACGCCGCCGCGGATGGGGCGCTCGGCGCTTACTTGCGCGAGGAAATGGCGGCAAAGGGTTTGCACGGTTTCCCGGTGATGGCTTTCGACAACGGCATGCGCCAGACGTCGACCACCAGCCGGCCGATCCTCGCCCCAAAGGATTTTGAGGGCATCCGTATTCGCTTGCCCGCCGGCCAGATGTTCACCGACACGTTCAGGGCGCTCGGCGCCGAGCCCGTGACCATCAACGTCGACCGCATCTATGCCGGGATCAAGGACGGCAAGGTCGACGCGCAGGAAAATCCTCTGGCCGTCACCGAGGTGTTCAGGCTGTACGAAGTGCAGAAGCACATGGCGATGACCAACCACATGTGGTCGGGCTTCAACCTGATGGCCAACCTCGCGCTATGGCAGAAGCTGCCGGCCGATATCCAGGCCGTGATCGGGCGCAACGCCACCAAGTACGTGCGCCTGCAGCGCGAAGACCAGGGCGCATTCAACGGCGGCCTGCGCAAGACGCTGACCGAGCGCGGCATGGTGTTCAACGACGTCGACCAGGAGCCGTTCCGCGCCCGCATGGCGTCGGTGTATGCCGTCTGGAGAGAGAAGCTCGGCGCCAAATGCTGGAGCCTGCTCGAAGGGCACGTCGGCAAGCTCGGCTGAAGCACGTCCGGAAAGCGCACCGCTTCAACTCGCCCGCTTGATATCTCCGCGGATCGTCCGCGCCGCCAGGATAAACAGCAGCGCGCCGACCGAGGTCGTGACCGCAGCCGACAGCAGCGAATAGCGCACGGCGTTGGCGCCGTAGTCGTTCTTCAGCGCGTCGTTGATCATGCCGACGGCAAGCGGGCCGACGCCCTGGCCGAAGCAGGTCGCGGTGAGGGCGATGATCGCGGACGCCAGCGCCCGCATGCTGGGCCGGGCCACGGTCTGCGCGATCGCAAAGATCGGACCCAAGTGAAAGCCGACCAGGAACGAGGTCAGCGACAGCGCCGCCACCATGGTCGCAAAATCCTGCGTCAGCATGCAGACGGCAAACACCGGACCGGCGAGAAACGACGTGATCGCCGGCGCCCATAATTTCCAGCGATCGTCGCGGCGGCTGATCCGCGCCACCACGAGGCCGCCGACCAGCGTGCCGGCCATGCCGGCGAGGCCCTTGAAGGTGCCGGCATAGGTGCCGATCTCGGCGCTGGACAAATGATGCACCCGCGCCAGGAACGGCGGGATCCAGGCCGCGGTGGCGTAGTTGGTATAGGTGGTCAGGCAAAAGCCGATCAGCACGATGACAAAGCTCTGTTGCGAGCCGAGGAAACGAAGCGTCGGTCCGATCGGCTCGGGCGTGAACGTCTCGGCCATCGCGCCGCGTTTCGGCTCCGAGATCGTCAGCCACAACACCGCGGCCAGCGCGATGCCGGGCAGGCCGGCGGTGAAGAACGCCATCCGCCAGCCGTAGTGTTGGTTGACGTAGCCGCCGATGAAATAGCCGAGGAAGATGCCGAGATAGGTGCCGATGGCAAAAATGCCGAGCGCGCGGGGCCGCTCGTTCTTGGCGAAGAGATCGGCGATCAGCGACTGCGAGGCCGGACTAGAGGCGGATTCGCCGATGCCGACGCCAATGCGCGCCAGCGCCAGGCTGGTCACGCTGGTGGCCATGCCGCAGAGAAACGTCATCGCGCTCCAGAACGCGAACGCCGCCGCGACGATGTTGCGGCGGTTGACCCGGTCGGCGACGCGCGCAATGGGAATCCCGACAAGCGAATAGAACAGCACGAAGCCGAAGCCTGCGAGCAGGCCCATCATGGTGTCGCTGAGCGCAAATTCCTTTTTGATCGGCTCGATCAGGACGTTGAAGATGGTGCGGTCGAGAAAGTTCAGCGCGTAGACGATGGTGAGGACGCCCAGCACGTAATACCGCCGCATCGAGGGTTTGGCGGCGGCATTCACGTCTGCGGCCACCTGCGGCGCGAAATCGACCATGGTTTCCCCCTCGGGTTTTCCAGAGCGGTACGGCGCTTCTTCGAAGCGTCGTACCGCTCTGTTTTTTGGTCTGAGCATGATCTTTTCGGAAAACCGGTACCCACTTTTCCGGATCATGCTCCGCCGAATTTACCGCGTCACGCCTCGCGAATGAAATTTCCCGCCTCGAATTGAACCGGCGCGGCCTTCGGATCGAAGGATACCCCGACCGGATCGCGCCCCGCCGCCATCGCTTCGAGCTGCTCGCTCAGCATGCGCCGGATCATCAGGATGCCGCGGTCGCTCTGGCCAAAGTGCTCTTCCGAATGCAGCGTCACCGGCCCCTGGCCGACCTGGGCCTCGTAATCGCCGGGGAATTGCTGGTGCTCCTGTTCGGTCAAGTCCCACCAGAACTTGCCGTTGAGCTTTGAGCGCATCCGCCCGATGTCGCCCGAATTCTTGACCCGGCCGGCGACGTAGATGCGGAAGGTCGTATCGTCGATCGGCAGCGTCCAGCCGATCGATTCGACGCGGGCGAATTGTGCCACGCGCGGATTGGGCACCACGCGCAGCGTCGGGAGGGCGGCTTCCGTCACCCGGTAGAAAATCTTGCCGTCGTCCTGCTTGCGGATCGAACGCACGGTGACGCCGCGGGCTGAGGTCTCGAATTTCACCTCCGGCATCGAGGCCATCATGTTGGTGAACTGCGGCCCCGAGAACGAGCCGTGCAGCACCGGTACGTGGTAGGGGTCGACGACGTTTTCAAAATGCTGCAGCCAGTTGCAGGGAATGATGGCCGGACCGCCGCCGCCGATCGAGCTGTCATCCGCCTCGACGAACTCGCCGTCGTCCATATCTTCAAGGCATTCGTAAGCCGGCAGCACCGGCTTCTTATCGGCCGGTCCGAGATAGGCGAAGATCAGGCCGTAGCGCTCCTGCACCGGATACCAGGGCTGGCGCACCTTGTCCCTGAACAGGCCGCCCTCGGGCTCGCAGGGCTGTTCGAGGCAATGGCCCTCGGTATCGAACTTCCAGCCGTGGTAGCAGCAGCGGATACCGTCTTCCTCGACCTTGCCGTAATAGAGCGTGGTGCCGCGATGGCAGCAGCGGGCGTGCAGCAGGCCGACCCGGGCGTGCTTGTCGCGAAACAGCACCAGATCCTCAGCCAGCACGCGCACTTTTCTGGGGATATCGGTGGCGTCGCCGACCAGACCGACCGGATGCCAGTAGCGCCGGAGCAGTTCGCCCATCGGCGTGCCCCGGCCGACCGACGTCAGCTCGGTCCGGGTCGAGGGCGGCTTCATGGCGTAGCCGGTCCCGAGATCGCGATCCCGCTGGGAAATGTTCATGCCGTTTCCTCCCGCCGCGGCTTTGGCGCCGCGGTCGTCTGCCGTCTTGACCGAAGTGAAATCTAGATCGATGACAATGTCAACGATCTCGTGATTGGCTTATCCTTGGCATCGGTGCGCTTTGTTGGCAGAGGTTTTGTGATGAGCCAAAAACCGAAGAAGCAGACTGCGGCCGTGCCCGCGGTAGCCAACGATGCCGAACTGGCGCCGATCACCGCGATGACGTCGTCGCGGCTGATGGTGCTGGCCAACCTGCTCAAGCGCGGCGCGATCCTGCGCTACAAGCGGCTGGCCGGGTTGTCCTCGGTGGAGTTCGGCCTGGTGGCCTCGCTGGGGCGGCATCCGCCGATGAGCGTGGCCCGGCTGGCCGAAGCCGTCGGCATGGACAAGGGCCAGATCAGCCGGGCGTTGGCCGAACTGGTCGCGCGCAAGCTGGTCGCCAAGGCCGATAACCCCAGGGACAACCGGGAGACGCTGGTTTGCCTGACCAAGGCAGGGCTGGCCGCCCATGATGTCATCGTGGCCGGCGCGCAGGAGCGCAACCGGCGGCTGCTGGAAGCGCTCAGCAAGGAGGATCTGGAGGTGCTGCTCGGGCAGATCGATCGCCTGACGGAAACGGCCGCCCAGATGCTCGCCGCCGAGAAAGATTTGAGCTGAAGTCGCGCCCGATTTCGGGCATCGAATTGTGGCACCCCGCGCGGGTTGGTGGCCGCGGGAACACGCCACTTTTTGGAGTTATCCCGACGCCTGATCGGCGCATGGAAGCGTCAAGATAGCTTGTCTTGCGCCCTCTGTTGCGCTGCGCTAAGCCTCAAGAACAATTCCAATCTGCGAATCTGCGGCCCTCGAAACCGCAGGAAAAGGCACCGCCGATGAACGGCATCCTGCAAAATTACCTTCCGCTTGTGGTGTTTATCGGGGTGGCGGGCCTGATCGGTCTGGTGCTGCTGATTGCCCCGTTCCTGGTCGCGTTCCAGCAGCCGGATCCGGAAAAGCTGTCCGCCTATGAATGCGGATTCAACGCTTTTGACGACGCCCGCATGAAATTCGACGTCCGCTTCTATCTGGTCGCGATCCTTTTCATCATCTTCGACCTCGAAGTGGCGTTCCTGTTCCCGTGGGCGGTGGCATTCGGAAAACTCGGCGCCACCGGCTTCTGGTCGATGATGGTGTTCCTGGCCGTGCTGACGGTCGGCTTTGCCTATGAATGGAAGAAAGGCGCGCTCGAATGGGATTGAGCCCGACAGTAACCCAAGCGTCTTCGCCGGCGATCGCGCCGGCGCCGAAGGGCATTCTCGATCCCGCCACCGGCAAGCCGGTCGGCGCCAATGATCCGTACTTCCTCGAGGTCAACCACGAACTCTCGGACAAGGGCTTCTTCGTTGCCGCCGCCGACGATCTCGTCACCTGGGCGCGCACGGGATCGCTGATGTGGATGACGTTTGGCCTGGCCTGTTGCGCGGTCGAGATGATGCAGGTCTCGATGCCCCGCTACGACGTCGAGCGCTTTGGTTTCGCGCCGCGCGCTTCGCCGCGGCAGTCCGACGTCATGATCGTGGCGGGCACGCTGACCAACAAGATGGCCCCGGCGCTGCGCAAGGTCTACGACCAGATGCCCGAGCCGCGCTACGTGATCTCGATGGGGTCGTGCGCCAATGGCGGCGGCTACTATCACTATTCCTACTCGGTCGTGCGCGGCTGCGACCGCATCGTGCCGATCGACATCTACGTGCCCGGCTGCCCGCCGACGGCGGAAGCGCTGCTCTACGGCGTGCTGCTGCTGCAGAAGAAGATCCGGCGCATCGGGACCATCGAACGCTAAGGTTTTAAGCTAATGGACGACGGCAAGCTCGACGCCTTGGGGCAGACGATTGTTAGCGCGCTTCCGGGTGCCGCCAGCGGCCATTCGGTCGCGTTCAACCAGCTCACCATCACGGTGGATGCCGACCAAGATCGTCGACGTCGTAAAATTCCTGCGCGACGATCCGAACTGCCGCTTCGTCAACTTCACCGACGTGACGGCCGTCGACTATCCCGGCCGCGAGAAGCGTTTCGACGTGGTCTATCATCTGCTGTCGCCGACGCTGAACGCGCGCATTCGTGTCCGCGCCGAAGCCGACGAGAGCACGCAGGTGCCGTCGATCATCGACGTGTTTCCCGGCGCCGACTGGTTCGAGCGCGAGTGCTACGACCTCTACGGCGTGATCTTCACCGGCCATCCCGACATGCGGCGGCTCTTGACCGATTACGGTTTCGACGGCCATCCGCTGCGCAAGGATTTTCCGCTCACCGGCTTCGTCGAGGTTCGCTACGACGACCAGGAGAAGCGGGTGATCTACGAGCCGGTGCGGCTCAACCAGGAATTCCGCAAATTCGATTTCCTCTCGCCATGGGAAGGCGCGGACTATCCGCTGCCGGGCGACGAGAAGGCTGAGCCGAAGGCCTGACCATGAACGAACAAAATCTTCGAAACTTCACGATCAATTTCGGACCGCAGCATCCGGCCGCGCACGGTGTGCTGCGTCTGGTGCTGGAGCTCGACGGTGAAGTCGTCGCTCGCGTCGATCCGCATATCGGCCTGCTTCATCGCGGCACTGAAAAGCTGATCGAGCAGAAGACCTATCTGCAGGCGATCCCTTATTTCGACCGGCTCGATTACGTCGCGCCGATGAATCAGGAGCACGCCTTCTGCCTCGCGGCGGAAAAGCTGCTCGGCATCACGGTGCCGCGCCGTGGGCAACTGATCCGCGTGCTGTACTGCGAGATCGGCCGCATTCTGTCTCACTTGCTCAACGTCACCACGCAGGCGATGGACGTTGGCGCGCTGACCCCGCCGCTGTGGGGTTTTGAAGAGCGCGAAAAGCTGATGGTGTTCTATGAGCGCGCCTCGGGCTCCCGCATGCATGCGGCCTATTTCCGCCTCGGCGGCGTGCATCAGGACCTGCCGCCAAAACTGGTCGACGATATCGACGCCTGGTGCGATCCGTTCCTGCAGGTCGTGGCAGATCTGGAAACGCTGCTGACCGGCAACCGCATCTTCAAGCAGCGCAACGTCGATATCGGCGTGGTCAGTCTGAAGCAGGCCTGGGAGTGGGGCTTTTCCGGCGTGATGGTCCGCGGCTCCGGTGCGGCCTGGGACTTGCGCAAGTCGCAGCCCTACGAATGCTACGCCGAAATGGATTTCGACATTCCGATCGGCAAGAACGGCGATTGCTACGACCGTTACTGCATCCGCATGGAAGAGATGCGCCAGTCGGTGCGCATCATGAAGCAGTGCATTGCAAAACTCCGCGCGCCCGAAGGGCAGGGGCCTGTCGTCGTCGAGGACAACAAGATCGCGCCGCCGCGCCGCGGCGACATGAAGCGGTCGATGGAAGCGCTGATCCATCACTTCAAGCTTTACACCGAAGGCGTTCACGTGCCGGCCGGCGAAGTCTATGTTGCGGTCGAGGCGCCCAAGGGCGAGTTCGGCGTCTATCTGGTCGCCGACGGCACCAACAAACCCTACAAGTGCAAGATCCGCGCGCCGGGCTTTGCCCATCTGCAGGCGATGGATTTCATCTGCAAGGGCCATCTGCTGGCCGACGTTTCGGCCATCCTCGGCTCGCTCGACATCGTGTTTGGAGAGGTCGATCGGTGATGGCGCAGGCGCCCATCCAGTTTGACCGGGCTTCGGGCGTGCTCGAAGGCGCGAACGCATGGGAGCGTTTGGCCGCGGTGGCGCTGACGCTGGGCTCGAAGGTGGGGTCGAATTTCTCGCATCGCGGCTACAACATGGCCGCCAACCTGCTGCGCAAGGCGCTCACCGAGCGCGGCATCCAGGTCCGGCTCAACCCCGACGCCGTGTTCGAGTTTCCCTATGGCGACGGCTACTGGAGCAAGCTGCTCAACCGCACCTTCAGCTATGAGGACGAACTCGAACTGCTGTTCGCCGATTCCGCCGACATCGATTACACGCTGCTCGATTGCGGCGCCAATTACGGCTACTGGTCGGTGCTGGTCTCGAGCAAGCCATTCGGGTCGCACAAGGCGATCGCGATCGAACCGTCTGGCCAGAATTTTCCCAAGCTTGCCAACAACGCCAAAATCAACGGCAATCGTTTTGAGACGATGAAATGCGCGATCGGGGCTGCGCGCGGCACCGCGCGGCTGTCCGGCACCAAGCACGAGGCGTTCAGCATCGCCGGCGACCAGGGCAGCGGCGAGGAAGTGCCGGTGCTTGCGCTCGACAACCTGCTGGATGACGGCAAGGTCGCTGCGAACGGCAAATTTCTGATCAAGCTCGACGTCGAGGGTGTCGAGATCGAAGCCATGAAGGGCGGCACGCGGCTGATGCAGGGCGACAGCGTCCTGCTGTGCGAAGAGCACGGCAACGATCCCCGGCATACGGTTTCGCGCTACATCCTCGAACAAACCCCGCTGACGCTGATCGTCTACGATCCGCGCAGCAATCGCCTCGAAACCGTGACCGATCTTGCGATCCTCGACCGGATCAAGGTTTCAACCCACGTCGGCTACAACGTGTTCGGCACCGCAAGCGCATTCTGGCTCGACCGGATCAATGCGCTCAATGCGAAAGCCGTAGCATCGCGCGCAATGAGAGACTGAACGATGTCCGTCCGCCGCCTCGCACCAAAGGAATTGCAGCCCGCGAGTTTCTCGTTCACGGACGAGAACCTTGCCTGGGCGAAAGCGCAGATCGAGAAATACCCGCCCGGACGCCAGGCGTCGGCTGTGATCGCGATCATGTGGCGCGTGCAGGAGCAGCATGAGGGCTGGGTGTCGGAAGCTGCGATCCGCGCCGTCGCCGAGCTGCTCGACATGGCCTACATTCGCGTGCTGGAAGTGGCGACCTTCTACACGATGTTTCAGCTGCAGCCGGTCGGCAAGAAGGCCCATGTGCAGGTCTGCGGCACCACGCCGTGCCGCCTGCGCGGCGCCGGCGATATCATCGAAGTGTGCCAGAGCCGTATCCACCACGATCCCTTCCATCTGTCGAAGGACGGCAACTTCAGCTGGGAAGAGGTCGAGTGCCTCGGCGCCTGCGTGAATGCGCCGATGGTGCTGATCTGGAAGGATACCTACGAAGATCTGACCAAGGAAAACTTTGGCAAGGTGCTGGACGGTTTTGCGTCGGGTAATCCGCCGAAGCCGGGCCCGCAGATCGACCGTCAGTTCTCGGCGCCGGTGGGCGGACCGACCACGCTGAAGGAATCCACATGACGCGGGACGCTACAAGGCCCGCGAGCGGGCAAGAAAACTGGCACCGGAAGGGCAGCGCGATGAAGAACTGGCGCTATATCGGCCTGCACGCGGTGGTGGCGGCCACGTTCATTTTTCTGCTGCAGCGCTACGGGCTCAGCGCGACGCTCGAATCCAGCTTGCTGTGGGCGCTGACCTTCGGCGGGTGCGCCGCGGGCCTCGCTTACTCACAATCCAATCGTTGATCCCAGGAAGTTCTCATGCTCGACGACAAGGATCGCATCTTCAAGAACCTCTACGGCCTCCACGACTGGGGCCTCGAGGGCGCGCGCCGCCGCGGCGCGTGGGACGGCACCAAGTCGATCATCGACAAGGGCCGCGACTGGATCATCAACGAGATGAAGGCCTCCGGGCTGCGCGGGCGCGGCGGGGCGGGCTTTCCGACCGGACTGAAATGGTCGTTCATGCCCAAGGAATCCACCGACGGTCGCCCGAGCTATCTCGTGGTCAATGCCGACGAGTCCGAGCCCGGCACCTGCAAGGACCGCGAGATCATGCGGCACGATCCGCATCTCCTCGTCGAGGGCTGTCTGCTCGCGAGCTTCGCGATGGGAGCGCATGCCTGCTACATCTATGTGCGCGGCGAATTCATCCGCGAGCGCGAGCACCTGCAGGCCGCGATCGACCAGGCCTATGACGCCAAGCTGGTCGGCAAGGACAACATCAACGGCTGGCCGTTCGACATCTATGTCGCGCACGGGGCCGGCGCCTATATCTGCGGCGAAGAGACCGCGCTGCTGGAAAGTCTCGAGGGCAAGAAGGGCCAGCCGCGTCTGAAGCCGCCATTCCCGGCCAACGTCGGCCTTTATGGTTGCCCGACCACCGTCAACAACGTCGAATCCATCGCGGTCGCGCCCGACATCCTGCGGCGCGGCGCGGCATGGTTCGCCGCGATCGGCCGTCCCAACAATGTCGGCACAAAACTGTTTTGCATTTCCGGCCACGTCGAGCGGCCCTGCAACGTCGAAGAGGCGATGGGGCTGACGTTCCGCGAGCTGATCGAGCGTCATTGCGGCGGCATTCGCGGCGGCTGGGACAACCTGAAGGCGGTGATCCCCGGCGGCTCGTCGGTGCGCATGGTGCCGGCCGAACTGATCATCGACACGCCGATGGATTTCGACAGCCTCGGCAAGCTGCGCTCCGGCCTCGGCACCGCCGCCGTGATCGTGATGGACAAGTCGACCGACCTGATCCGGGCGATCGCGCGCATCTCCTATTTCTACAAGCACGAGAGCTGCGGCCAGTGCACGCCGTGCCGCGAAGGCACCGGCTGGATGTGGCGGGTGCTGACCCGGATGGCCGACGGCCGCGCCCATAAGCGCGAGATCGACATGCTCCTGGAAGTGACCAAGCAGGTCGAAGGCCACACCATCTGCGCGCTCGGCGATGCCGCGGCGTGGCCGATCCAGGGCCTGATCGCGCATTTCCGTCACGAGATCGAAGAGCGGATCGACCAGTATTCGCACAAGGCCGACATCGACGACATCGGCGTACGCGACCCCGTCAACATGGTCGCGGCGGAGTAATGTCGATGTCGCAACCGAGCTTCTGGTGGCAGAAATACGGAACGCTGGCGCAGATGGCGCAGGCGGGCGTAGCTCTGCTCGGCTTTGTTGCGATCCTGTTCCAGATCAACGAGATCCGCGCCAACAACCGCGCCGCCAGCGCGCGGGCGGCGTTTCTTGGCTACACCGATCTCGCGTTCAAGAACCCGAAGTTTTCGTATCCCGACTACGACGCCATCAAGGCCGGCAGCCTCGACCAGCGCACGCAGTATGAGAGCTTCGTCTCGTACTTCCTCTACGCCTGCGAGGAGACGATCAACGCCTTCGCCGACAAGCGCGAATGGCAGGCCTCCTGCGATTACGATTTGAAGCCGCATCTGCCGTTCCTCTGTGAGAAGAACGCGACGCGGCCGGACTATCTCGCCACCTACGGCACCGAGACCCAGCAATGGGTCAAGGCGTCCCTGAAGACCGCCAGCGTTACACCGCCAGACTGCAAGCTGGGAAAGACCTGAGATCGCAATGACCAAACTCATCGTCGATGGCAAAGAGATCGATGTGCCCCCGGAATACACGCTGTTGCAGGCGTGCGAGGCCGCAGGCGCCGAAATTCCGCGCTTCTGCTACCACGAGCGGCTGTCGATCGCCGGCAATTGCCGGATGTGCCTCGTTGAGGTGAAGGGCGGCCCGAAGCCGGTCGCAAGCTGCGCCTGGGGCGTGCGCGACTGCCGTCCGGGTCCCAAAGGCGAGCCGCCGGAAATCTCGACGCGTTCGCCGATGGTGAAGAAGGCGCGCGAAGGCGTGATGGAATTCCTGCTGATCAACCATCCGCTGGATTGCCCGATCTGCGACCAGGGCGGCGAGTGCGACCTGCAGGACCAGGCGATGGGCTACGGCGTCGACACCTCGCGCTTTGCCGAAAACAAGCGCGCGGTCGAGGACAAGTATCTCGGCGCGCTGGTCAAGACCTCGATGAACCGCTGCATCCAGTGCACGCGTTGCGTCCGCTTCTCCGCCGAAGTCTGCGGCGCGCCGGAAATGGGCGCGACCGGCCGTGGCGAGGACATGGAAATTACGACCTACCTGGAATCGGCGCTGACATCAGAGCTTCAAGGTAACCTCGTCGACATCTGCCCGGTCGGCGCGCTGACCTCGAAACCCTATGCGTTCGCCGCGCGCCCGTGGGAGCTCGGCAAGACCCAGTCGGTCGACGTCATGGACGGTGTCGGTTCGGCCATTCGCGTCGATACCCGCGGTCGCGAGGTGATGCGGATCCTGCCGCGCATCAACGAGGCCGTGAACGAGGAATGGATTTCCGACAAGACCCGCCACGTCGTCGACGGCCTGCGCACCCAGCGGCTCGACCGGCCCTATATCCGTGAGAACGGCCAGCTCCGGGCTGCATCGTGGTCGGAAGCTTTTGCGGCGATCGCCGCCAAGGCCGGCCGGATCGACGGCAAGCGCATCGGCGCTGTCGCCGGCGACGTCGCCGCCGTCGAAGAGATGTTCGCGCTGAAGGAGCTGCTGGCGAAATGCGGCTCGTCCAATCTGGCGGTGCAGGGTGGCGACGCTTTTGATGCCAAGCTCGGCCGCGGGTCCTACATCTTCAATCCGACCATTGTCGGCATCGAGCAGGCCGACGCGCTGCTGATCATCGGTTCCAACCCGCGCAAGGAAGCCGCCGTTCTCAACGCGCGGATCCGCAAGCGCTGGCGTTCGGGCCAGCTCAAGATCGGCGTGATCGGCGTCAAGGCCGACCTGACCTACGACTACGACTATCTCGGCGCTGGCACGGATTCGCTCAGCGAACTCGCCGCCGGGAAGAATGCCTTCGCCGACGTGCTGAAGGGCGCCAAGCACCCGATCGTGCTGGTCGGCGCCGGTGCGCTGGCGCGCCATGACGGTGCGGCGGTGCTGTCGCTGGCTGCCAAGATCGCGTCCGACTTCGGCGCGCTCAAGGACGGCTGGAACGGTTTTGGCGTGCTGCAGGATACGGCGTCGCGCGCCGGTGCGCTCGATATCGGCTTTGCCGCCGGCGGTGGCGGCCTCAGTCTGGCGCAGATGACCACCTTCGGCACGCTCGACGTACTGTTTTTGCTCGGCGCCGACGAGGTCAAGGTGCCGGACGGCACCTTCGTGGTCTATATCGGCACCCATGGCGACCGCGGCGCGCATCGCGCCGACGTCATCCTGCCGGGCGCGGCCTATACCGAAAAGTCCGGTATCTACGTCAACACCGAGGGCAGGGCGCAGATCGCCAACCGCGCGGCCTTCCCGCCGGGCGAGGCGCGCGAGGACTGGGCGGTGATCCGTGCGCTGTCCGATGTGCTGGGCAAGAAGCTGCCCTATGACAGCTTGCAGGCGCTGCGGCAGGCGATCTTCAAGGCGGTGCCGCACCTGATGAGGCTCGACCAGATCGAGGCCGGCAAGCCCGAGCGACGTCAAGTCGCTCGCAGCCAAGGGCGGCAGCGTCGACAAGACCCCGTTCAAGACCTCGGTCGAGGATTTTTACCTGACCAACCCGATCGCGCGGGCGTCCGCAGTGATGGCGGAATGTTCCCGGCTGGCGTCCGGGAAAATGCTGACGGCAGCGGAGTGAGCGTGACCTGATGGCTGAATTCTTCGCAAGCGCGTTCTGGACCGGCTTCCTCTGGCCGCTGATCATCATGATCGCGGAGAGCGTGTTGCTGCTGGTCGTGCTCCTGATCGCGATCGCCTACATCCTGCTCGCCGACCGCAAGATCTGGGCGGCGGTGCAGATCCGCCGTGGTCCCAACGTGGTCGGCCCCTGCGGTCTGCTGCAATCCTTCGCCGACTTGCTCAAGTTCGTGCTGAAGG
Source organism: uncultured Alphaproteobacteria bacterium (assembly GCA_963764705.1). Lineage (GTDB taxonomy): Bacteria > Pseudomonadota > Alphaproteobacteria > Rhizobiales > Xanthobacteraceae > Bradyrhizobium. The sequence goes on from CAVXTR010000001.1 coordinate 97,206, forward strand.
AGCCGATCATCCCGTCCGGCTCCAACAAGGGCGTGTTCCTGCTGGCGCCGCTGGTCTCCTGCGTGCTGGCGCTGGCCGCCTGGGCCGTGATCCCGATGAATCTCGGCTGGGTGATCTCCGACATCAATGTCGGCGTGCTCTATATTTTCGCGATCTCGTCGCTGTCGATCTACGGCATCATCATGGCCGGCTGGTCGTCGAACTCGAAGTATCCGTTCCTGGCGGCGCTTCGCTCGGCGGCGCAGATGGTGTCCTACGAAGTCTCGATCGGCTTTGTCATCATCACGGTTCTTGCTCTGCGCCGGCTCGCTCAATCTCTCGGCCGTGGTCGAAGCCCAGAATACCCGCGGCTTCGGCGGCCTGATCGGGCTGCCGCAGCTCACCATCCTGAACTGGTACGTCTGGCCGCTGTTCCCGATGTTCGTGGTGTTCTACGTCTCGGCGCTGGCCGAAACCAACCGCCCGCCGTTCGATCTGGTCGAAGCGGAGTCGGAACTGGTCGCGGGCTTCATGGTCGAATACGGCTCGACGCCGTATCTGCTGTTCATGCTCGGCGAGTACGTCGCGATCACCACGATGTGCGCGATGGCGACGATCCTGTTCCTCGGTGGCTGGTTGCCGCCGGTGGACCTGCCGCCGTTCAACTGGATCCCCGGCGTGATCTGGTTCGCGCTGAAAGTCTTCTTCATGTTCTTCATGTTCGCGATGGCGAAGGCGATCGTGCCGCGCTACCGCTACGATCAACTGATGCGGCTCGGCTGGAAGGTGTTCCTGCCGCTGTCGCTGGCGATGGTGGTGATTGTGGCCGGTGTGCTGCAATTCGCCGGCATCGCGCCGAAGTGAGGTCGCTATGAGTGTCAACATCAACGCAACCGCCCGCTCGCTTCTGCTCTCGGAATTCGTATCGGCGTTCTTTCTCGCCATGCGCTATTTCTTCAAGCCGAAGCCGACGCTGAACTATCCGTTCGAGAAGGGGCCGATCTCGCCGCGCTTCCGCGGCGAGCATGCGCTGCGCCGCTATCCGAACGGCGAGGAACGTTGCATCGCCTGCAAGCTGTGCGAGGCGATCTGCCCGGCGCAGGCGATCACGATCGAGGCCGGCCCGCGCCGCAATGACGGCACCCGCCGCACCGTGCGTTACGACATCGACATGGTGAAATGCATCTATTGCGGCCTGTGCCAGGAGGCCTGTCCGGTCGATGCCATCGTCGAGGGACCGAATTTCGAATTCGCGACCGAGACCCGCGAGGAACTCTATTATGACAAGGCGAAACTGCTCGCCAATGGCGACCGATGGGAGCGCGAGATTGCGAAATCAATCGAACTCGACTCGCCGTACCGGTGAGGTGAGGGCATGATTCGTTTCCGCGCTGTTCTTCTATCTGTTTGCCGGCACCTGCGTGGCGTCGGCGGCGATGGTGATTGTCTCGCGCAATCCCGTGCACTCCGTGCTGTACCTGATCCTGGCCTTCGTCAATGCGTCCGGCCTGTTCATCCTGATGGGCGCCGAATTCCTCGGCATGATGCTGATCGTGGTCTATGTCGGCGCGGTCGCGGTGCTGTTCCTGTTCGTGATCATGATGCTCGACGTCGACTTCGTCGAACTGCGCGAAGGCTTCATGCAGTACCTGCCGATCGGACTCGTGATCGGCGGCATCTTCGTGTTCGAGCTTTTGCTGGTGGTCGGCGGCTGGGTGATCAATCCGTCCGTCACCAAGAGCATTACGGCGGCGATCCCCACCAATGTCAGCAACACCGAGGCGCTCGGTCTGGTGCTGTATACCAGGTACATCCACTACTTCCAGCTTTCGGGCATGGTTCTGCTGGTCGCGATGATCGGCGCCATCGTGCTGACGCTGCGCCACAAGGCCAACGTCAAGCGCCAGGACATCAACGTGCAGAACGCGCGGACGCCGGAGCTGGCGATGGCGCTGCGCACCAACGTGGCGTCGGGGCAGGGGCTGCAGGACGCGGACGCGGCGGAGTGGGTGCAATGACGATCGGTCTTGGACACTATCTCGCGGTCGGCGCCATCCTGTTCACGCTTGGCATCCTCGGCATCTTCCTCAACCGCAAGAACATCATCGTCATCCTGATGTCGATCGAGCTGATCCTGCTCTCCGTCAACATCAACCTGGTGGCGTTCTCGACCTTCCTCGGCGACATCGTCGGCCAGGTGTTCGCGCTTCTGGTGCTGACGGTGGCTGCCGCGGAAGCGGCGATCGGTCTTGCCGTGCTGGTGGTCTATTTCCGCAACCGTGGCTCGATCGCGGTTGAAGACGTCAATTTGATGAAGGGCTAACGCAGCTATGGTTCAGGCAATCGTTTTTCTGCCGCTGCTGGGCGCCATCCTGGCCGGCCTGATCGCCATATTCGGGGCGCATGCGCGCAACCCGAGCGGCGATGAGGTCGAGCATCACGACGACGGACATGGTCATGGGGCTGACGCACACGCTGCTGCCGCCCATGACGATCATGCGCATGACGACCACGGCCACGACGACCACCATGTCTCGGAGCCGCCGGCGCAGGGTTCGCGCGCCGCGGAGCTGATCACGACCTGCCTGCTGATGATCTCGGCCGCGTTGTCCTGGGTGACGCTGGTCAATGTCGGCTTCATGCATCAGGACGCGCGGATCGCGCTGTTTCCCTGGATCAATTCCGGCGACCTGCAGATTTCCTGGGCGCTGCGCGTCGATACCCTGACCGCCGTGATGCTGGTCGTGGTCAACACCGTGTCCTCGCTGGTTCACCTCTATTCCATCGGCTACATGGACGAGGATCCGAACCGGCCGCGTTTCTTCGGCTATCTCAGCCTGTTCACCTTCGCGATGCTGATGCTGGTGACCTCGGACAACCTGGTCCAGATGTTCTTCGGCTGGGAGGGCGTCGGTCTGGCGAGCTATCTCTTGATCGGCTTCTGGTACCAGAAGCCGTCGGCGAATGCGGCGGCGATCAAGGCGTTCGTGGTCAACCGGGTCGGCGACTTCGGCTTCGCGCTCGGCATCTTCGCGATCTTCGCGTTGATCGGCTCGACCGATTTCGAGACCATTTTTGCCGGCGCCCAGGGGCTATCGGGCAAGACCATCGACTTCTTCGGCTGGCACGCCGATGCGCTGACCCTGACCTGCCTGTTGCTGTTCATGGGTGCGATGGGCAAGTCCGCCCAGTTCCTGCTGCACACCTGGCTGCCGGACGCGATGGAAGGCCCGACGCCGGTCTCGGCGCTGATCCACGCCGCGACCATGGTCACCGCCGGCGTCTTCATGGTGGCACGGCTGTCGCCGCTGTTCGAGCTGGCGCCGAACGCGCAGGCCGTGGTGATGTTCTTCGGCGCCACCACGGCGTTCTTTGCCGCGACCGTCGGCCTGGTGCAGAACGACATCAAGCGCATCGTCGCCTACTCGACCTGTTCGCAGCTCGGCTACATGTTCGTGGCAATGGGAGCAGGGGCCTATTCGGTCGGCATGTTCCATCTGTTCACGCACGCCTTCTTCAAGGCGTTGCTGTTTTTGGGCTCCGGCTCGGTGATCTACGCGATGCACCACGAGCAGGACATCCGCAACATGGGCGGGCTGTGGCGCAAGATTCCCTATACTTTCGCGGTGATGTGCATCGGCACGCTGGCGTTGACCGGCTTCCCGATGTTCGCGGGGTATTTCTCCAAGGATGCGATCATCGAATCCGCCTATGTGGCGCACAACCCGTTTTCTACCTACGCGTTCACGCTGACAGTGGCGGCGGCAGGTCTGACGTCGTTCTACTCCTGGCGGCTGATCTTCAAGACCTTCTTCGGCGAACCGCACGACCAGGAACATTACGAGGCGGCCCACGAGGCGCCGCTATGGATGCTGATTCCGATCGGCGTTCTTGCGGCCGGATCGATTCTGGCCGGATATCCGTTCAAGGAATTGTTCGCGGGGCACGGCGTGGAGGAGTTCTTCCGGGAATCGCTAAAGATGCATCCGCATATCATCGAGGAAATGCATCATATTCCGGAGTGGGTGGCGGCAGCGCCGTTCGTGATGATGGTGCTTGGCGCCGTGATTTCCTACATCTTCTACGTCAGCCGGCCGTATCTGCCGGACGAGCTCGCTCATCAGCAGCCGATGCTCTACCAGTTCCTGCTCAACAAATGGTATTTCGACGAGCTCTATGACCTCATCTTCGTCCGTCCGGCGAAGTGGATCGGTTACACGCTCTGGAAGAAGGGCGACGGCTTCGTCATCGACGGCTTCGGCCCGGACGGCGTCTCGGCGCGGGTGCTCGATGTCACCCGCAATGTCGTGAAAATCCAGACCGGCTACCTCTATCACTACGCTTTCGCGATGCTGATCGGGGTCGCCGGATTGATCACCTGGTTCATGTTCGGCTTGGGAGGCCAGTAATGACAACCTGGCCCATTCTCTCGGTCGTCACCTTCCTGCCGCTGCTCGGCACGCTGGTGATCTATATCAGCCGCGGCGACGATGAAGCGGCGCGGCGCAATTCGCGCTGGATCGCGCTGTGGACCACGGTGGTTACCTTCGCGGTGTCGCTGATCCTGGTCTGGCGCTACGACGCGGCGCAGCCGGACTTTCAGTTCGTCGAGAAGGCGAACTGGCTCGCCAGCGGCATCACCTATCACATGGGTGTCGACGGCATTTCGCTGCCGTTCGTGATCCTGACCACCGCCTTGATGCCGTTCTGCATTCTTGCGAGCTGGAAATCGATCACGACGCGGGTGCGCGAATACATGATGGCGTTCCTGCTGCTGGAAACGCTGATGATCGGCACCTTCTCGGCGCTCGACCTCATGCTGTTCTACCTGTTCTTCGAGGGCGGCCTGATCCCGATGTTCCTGATCATCGGCGTCTGGGGCGGCCCGCGCCGGGTCTACGCCTCCTTCAAGTTCTTCCTCTACACGCTGCTCGGCTCGGTCCTGATGCTGCTCGCCATCATGGCGCTGTACTGGAATGCCGGAACGACCGACATCCCGACCCTGATGCACACCGCCGTACCGCGGAGCCTGCAGACCTGGGCGTGGCTGGCGTTCTTTGCTTCCTTTGCAGTGAAGATGCCGATGTGGCCGGTGCATACCTGGTTGCCGGATGCGCACGTCGAGGCGCCGACCGCGGGTTCGGTGGTGCTGGCCGCGATCCTGCTGAAGATGGGTGGCTACGGCTTCCTGCGCTTCTCGCTGCCGATGTTCCCGCTGGCGTCGCATGACTTCGCGCCGCTGGTGTTCTCGCTGTCGGCGATTGCCATCATCTACACCTCGCTGGTGGCGCTGATGCAGGAAGACATCAAGAAGCTGATCGCCTACTCATCGGTCGCCCATATGGGCTTCGTCACCATGGGAATCTTCGCCGGCACCACCCAGGGTGTCGCCGGCGGCGTGTTCCAGATGGTCTCGCACGGCATCGTTTCGGGCGCGCTGTTCCTGTGCGTCGGCATCGTCTACGACCGCCTGCATACCCGCGAGATCGCGGCCTATGGCGGCCTGGTCAACCGGATGCCGCTCTACGCGCTGGTGTTCATGGTCTTCACCATGGCCAATGTCGGACTGCCCGGCACCTCCGGTTTCGTCGGCGAGTTCATGACCCTGATCGGCACCTTCAAGGTCTCGATCCCGACCGCGACCTTCGCGACGCTCGGCGTGATCCTGTCGGCGGCCTATGCGCTCTGGCTCTACCGCAAGGTGGTGTTCGGCGCGCTGGTGAAGCCGTCGCTGGCCAGTATCAAGGACCTGACTTTCCGTGAGGGCCTTTTGCTGTTCCCGCTGGTGTTCCTCACCATCCTGTTCGGCGTCTATCCGAAGCCGGTGCTCGACATGTCGGCGGCCTCGGTTCAGCAGCTCGTCAACAATTACAATACTGCCGTGACTGCCGTGAAGGCAGCCGCGCTGATCAATTAGCATAGCGTTTTCAAGCGAAGTGGGACCCGGTTCGCATCAAGAAAACGCGTCAAGGATAACGGCGCCATGAGCTTTTCGAGTGCAGGATATCAGTTGCAGCCGGTGCTGCCGGAACTCGTGCTGGCGTTCGGCGCGATGGTGCTGCTGATGGTGGGTGCCTATCGCGGGCAGGGGACGACCAGACTCGTCACCGGCCTTGCGATCTGCCTGCTGGTCCTGACCGGCGCGCTGGAACTGATGCTGCCGGCCGGCAAGCTCACCACCTTCGGCGGCAGCTTCATCGTCGACGACTTTGCCCGCTTCCTGAAGATTCTGGCCCTGATCGGCTCGGGTGCGACCCTGATCCTGGCGACGGAGTTCCTGTCCGATCCGTCGCGGCGGATTTTCGAATTTGCAATCCTGGTGCTGCTCTCGACGCTCGGCATGATGGTGCTGATCTCGGCCGGCGACCTGATCATGCTCTATCTCGGCCTCGAACTGATGAGCCTTGCGCTCTATGTCGTCGCCGCCAGCAACCGCGACAACGCCAAGTCGACCGAAGCCGGCCTGAAGTATTTCGTGCTGGGCGCGCTGTCCTCGGGCATGCTGCTCTACGGCGCCTCGCTGATCTACGGCTTCACCGGCACCGTCAGCTTCGCCGGGATCGCGGCGGCTGCGACCACGGGCAGCGTCGGTATCGTCTTCGGCATCGTGTTCCTGCTGGCGGGCCTCTGCTTCAAGGTTTCCGCCGTGCCGTTCCACATGTGGACCCCCGACGTCTATGAGGGCGCGCCGACGCCGGTCACGGCGTTCTTTGCCTCGGCGCCGAAGGTGGCCGCGATGGCGGTATTCACCCGCGTGGCGTTGACCGCGTTCCCCGGCATCGTCTCGCAATGGCAGCAGATCGTCGTGTTCGTGGCGATCGCCTCGATGGTGCTGGGCTCGTTCGCGGCGATCGGCCAGACCAACATCAAGCGCCTGATGGCCTATTCGTCGATCGGCCACATGGGATTTGCGCTGGTTGGTCTCGCTTCCGGCACCGTCGAGGGCGCGCAGGGCGTGCTGGTCTACATCGCGATCTATGTCGCGATGACGCTGGGTTCGTTCGCGGTCATCATCACCATGAAGCGCAACGGCCAGCCGGTCGAGCAGATCAGCGATTTCGCCGGCCTCTCGCGCACCAATCCGCTGCTGGCATTCCTGTTTGCGATGCTGCTGTTCTCGCTGGCCGGCATTCCGCCGCTCGCCGGCTTCTTCGCCAAATGGTACGTGTTCGTTGCCGCGATCCACGCCAACCTGTTTACGCTCGCTGTCGTCGGCGTGCTCTCCAGCGTGGTCGGCTGCTACTACTATCTCACCATCGTCAAGGTGATGTATTTCGAGGAGCCGCTGCCGGCGCTCGACCCGATGCGCACCGAGTTGCGCGTCGTGCTGGCGGTCGCCGGCCTGTTCAACATCTTCTTTGCCGTGCTTCCGGGGCCGCTGGTCAGCGTCGCCACGGCGGCGGCAAAGTCACTCTTTTAATGCCGTTCGCGCTCGGGTCCCGGGCCACATCGGCGGGCTACCGCCTCTTTGCTTTCGACACGGCCGGTTCGACCAACGCCGAAGCGATGGCGAGCGCCCGCAAGGGCGAGCGCGGTCCGGCGTGGTTCGTCACCACGGAACAGACGGCGGGACGGGGACGCCGGCAGCGCGCCTGGGTCGCGCCGCGCGGCAACCTTGCCAGCAGCGTGCTCGAAGTAATGGATATTACCCCCGCCGTTGCGGCGACGATGGGCTTTGCCTTCGGTTTGGCGCATGCAACCGCGCTGCAACGTATCAGCATAGAGGCCAACCTGCGTTTGGCCGGATCGGATCAATTGAATTATCTCCTGAAATGGCCGAACGACGTTCTGGTGCGCCAGCAGAAGCTTTGCGGCCTGCTGGTGGAGGCCGAGGCGGTCGACGATGGCCTCGCCGTTGTGGCCGGGATCGGGACCAATATCGTGGCAGCTCCCGAGGGCACGCCGACACCCGCTGTGTCGCTATCCGTCCTTGGCGTCCAGATCAGCGCGGAAGAGCTGTTCGTGGCGCAGTCGGATGCCTGGGTCGAATTCTCTGGCATCTGGGACAAGGGCCGCGGCTTTGCCGAAATCCGGAAACTGTGGCTGGAACGGGCGGCGGGCCTCGGCGAGCGGGTTGCCATCAATACCGGCAACGTGACGGTCGAGGGCACATTCGATACCATCGATGAGACCGGCTGCCTGATCGTCCGCACGGCGGCGGGCGAGCGCATGCCGGTCACCGCGGGCGAGGTTTATTTTGGCAACGCTGCTTCCGTGGGAGCGGCCTGATGGCGCGACCGGATGAACTGACCTTTGCGCCGCTTGGCGGCGTCGGCGAGATCGGCATGAACCTGTCGATCTACGGCCTCGGCAACCGCCACCAGCGGGCCTGGCTGGCGGTCGATCTCGGCGTGTCCTTTGGCGATGAGGAGCATCTGCCGGGCATTGACCTGATCATGCCCGACATCCGCTTTCTCGAAAAGGAGCGCAAGAACCTGGTGGGCCTGGTGCTGACGCACGCCCATGAGGACCATTTCGGGGCCATCATCGACCTCTGGCCGAAGCTGCAATGCCCGATCTACGCCACCAAATTCAGCGCGGCGCTGTTCGAGGCCAAGTGCGCCGCCGAACGCAACGCGCCGAAAATCCCGGTCACGGTGGTGCCGTCGGGCGGCCGGATCGATCTCGGACCGTTCAACGTCGAGTTCATCCCCGTCGCGCACTCGATTCCGGAATCGCATGCGCTGGCGATCCACACCTCCGTCGGGACCGTGCTGCATACCGGCGACTGGAAGATCGACCCGACGCCGATCATCGGCCAGCCGACCGACGAGCGGCGGCTACGCGAGCTCGGCGATGCCGGCGTGCTGGCGCTGATCGGCGATTCCACCAATGCGGTGCGGGAAGGGCGCTCGCCTTCGGAAACCGAGGTCGCCGCCACCATTACCAAGCTGGTGAAAGCCGCCAAGGGGCGGGTGGCCGTCACCACCTTTGCCTCCAACGTCGCCCGCCTCAAGGCGGTCGCCGACGCCGCCAAGGCCGCCGATCGCGAAGTGGTCGTGGTCGGTCGCGCCATGGAGCGCGTGGTGCAGGTGGCGCGCGAGACCGGCCATCTTGACGGCGTGCAGAGTTTTCGCGGGGCTGATCTTTACGGCCATTTCCCGCCGGACAAGGTGCTGGCGCTGTGCACCGGCAGCCAGGGCGAGGCGCGTGCGGCGCTGGCGCGGATCGCCAATGACGACCACCCGCAGGTGACCCTGAACAAGGGCGACACGGTGATCTTTTCCTCGCGCACCATACCCGGCAACGAGAAGGCCGTCGGCGCTATCATCAACGGCCTGGTCACGCAGGGCATCGAGGTCATCACGGACCGTACTGACCTTGTCCATGTCTCAGGCCATCCGCGCCGCGACGAACTGCGCGACATGATCTCGTGGGTACGTCCGCAGATACTGATCCCGGTTCATGGCGAGCCGCTGCATCTGCACGAGCATGCCAAGCTGGCGCGCGCCGCCGGCGTCCCAAAGGTGCTGGTCTGCCGCAACGGCGACTTGGTCAAGCTCGGGCCCGGCGATCCCGGCATCATCGAACAAATACCCTCGGGCCGCCTCTACAAGGACGGCAATATCCTGGAGGATTCCAAGTCGCGCGCCGTGGTCGAGCGGCGGCGGATGGGTTTTGCCGGCTGCGCCTTTATTGCCATCGCGGTCACCGAAAAAGGCGAACTGTCCGACGATCCCGAGGTTGATCTCGTCGGCATCCCCGAGAAGAATGCGGCCGGCGAGGTCATCGACGAGATCGTGTTCGACGCCGTGGTTTCGACGGTCGAAAGCCTGCCGCGGGCGCGGCGGCGCGATCCCGATGCGATGGCTGAGTCGGTGCGCCGCGCGGTGCGGTCCGTCATCAACGAGCACTGGGGCAAGAAGCCGATCTGCCTCGTGCATGTGCTGACGGTCGGATAAAACAGTTAAGCGGAGAGAGTATCATGCTGGGCCGGCTCAATCACGTCGCGATTGCCGTCAAGGACGCGGAGAAAGCCGCGAAGATCTATGGCGGCGCGTTCGGCGCCGAGATATCCGGCGCGGTGCCGCTGCCGGAGCACGGCGTCATCACCGTGTTCGTGACGCTGCCCAACACCAAAATCGAGTTCATCCAGCCGCTCGGCGACGCTTCGCCGATCGCCAAATTCGTCGAGCGCAACGCCGACGGCGGCATTCACCACATCTGCTACGACGTGCCCGACATCATCGCGGCGCGCGACCGCATGATCAAGGAAGGCGCCCGGGTGCTCGGCGACGGCGTGCCGAAGATCGGCGCCCACGGCAAGCCAGTGCTGTTCTTTCATCCGAAGGATTTTTCCGGCGCGCTCGTCGAAATAGAACAGGCCTGAAACATCATGGCCTACAGCATCTCCACTGCGTTTGCGATCTACTTCGTGTTGTGGTGGGTCGTGCTGTTCGTGACGCTGCCGTTCGGCGTCCGCAGCCAGCACGAGGACGGAGAGGGCGCGCCCGGCACCGATCCCGGTGCGCCGATCATGGCGCGGATGGGACGCAAGCTGATCTGGACCACGGTGCTCTCGGCCGTGATTTTTGCGATCGCGATGTGGGCCTATTATCAGGGCTATCTGAACGTCGAGCGGCTGTCGAAGATGATGGGGATGCCGTTCTAGAGCATTATCGCGAGGGCACATGCACTTCATGCTGCGTCGCCTGGGCCTGACATTGCTGCTTTTCGCATGGCCTGGTCCGGCGTCCGCGCTGGACCCATCCGGGATGGAAGAAACCAATTGCCTGATGGCCTGCGACGCCAATCAGGAGCATTGCGCGGGAAGCCCGCCGACGCCGAGGCATTACTCGCTGGCGCGGTCTTCATCGTCCGCGCAGATCAAGTCGTCGCCGGTCGCCCGGCCGCGTCGGGCGATCGAAGGACGTTAGTTCCCGTCAGTCTCACGTTGTTCGCAATTGCGAGCGAATGTTTGTAATGCAAACTTTGGTTGTAATAACACAGCCCGACCGAAATCCCTTTCTGGTTGTTCTGACGCTGCTTGTCGCCTCAAGCGGGCCGTGAAACCATACCCCGGTACTTGCCTCAACAGTATTGAGTAGGGGATGGGGACATGAAGACCGGGACAAAATCCGCGATCATTTGCGCGTTGGTCTCTGCCGGCACGGTGGTTTTCCCGTTTGGTAACCAGGCCGCGGCGCAGACCGTGTTCACGACAATCCAGGCCTTTGGCGACAGCTACGCCGACACCGGCAATCTGTTCAGGATTTTGGGCGTGCCGAACCCGGTCCAGTACCCGACGGGGCGGTTCAGTGGCGGCACCAATTTCGTCGACACCACGTCGGCGTTGCTGGGAATTCCGTAGGCCAATTTTGCCATCGGCGGCGCCAAGACCGGAACCGACAATACGGTCGGTCCCGGCATTCCCGGCTTCACGCAGGAGTGGCAGGGCTTCGTCGCCTCCGGCAAGAGGATCGCAGCATCCGATCTCGTGGAAATCAGCATCGGCGGCAATGATGCCCGTCAATACTACCAGACCGGCGGCACGCTCGCGGGCGTACCCGCGGCTGCCACGACGAGCACCAATCAGGCGCTGGCCGGCATTAATGCGCTGGTCGCCGCAGGCGCGCGCAATCTCGTCTTCACGACCGGTGATGTCGGCCAACTGCCGGAGGCCACCGGCAATCCGGCGGCGTCGATCGGTACCGCCTATAGCCAGACTTACAATGCGCAGATGCAGCCCGCGCTTGCCGCCATCGCACGCAACGGCGTCCGGGTCGAACTGGTCGACGTCGGCTTGCTGGGTACCCTGATCAAGGCGAACCCGTCGCGTTATGGCGTGGCCAATGTCGGCGCTTGTCCGCTGAGCTGCATCGGAAACCCGGCGCTGCAGAGCCAATATCTGTTCTATTTCGACGGCGTTCACCTGACTTCGCTCGGCTTCACTATTCTCGGCGAGTACATCGTCAACCGGCTCAATGCGCCGCTGACGCTGCCGGCGCAGGGTGACATCGGAATTTCGTCGGCGATGGGATTTGCTTCCACGCTGTTCGGCAAGCTGGATAATTTCCGCGAGACCTCGATGATGGCGTCGGCGATGAATTCCTACGCCGCCTACACCAAGGTGCCCTATACCAAGGCGCCGATCCCGCTGCCGGTCAATCCGTGGTCGTTCTACATGCTGGGCAACGGCGCCTACAGCGAGCGTCAGGCCACGGTCGCGTCCAGCGGCTTTACGCTCGACAGCGTCGGCGGCACCATCGGTACCGAGTACCGCATCAACAACAACGCCTTTGTCGGCGCCGCTTTCGACTATTCCAATCCCAAGGCACGGTTCTACGACAATGGCGGCACCACCGAGGCCAACGCGTTCCAGATCGGCGGCTATGGCGCCTGGACCAACGCACATTTCTTCGCGCAGGGCCTCGCCACCTATGGCTGGCTCAACTATCGCAACAGCCGGCCCGGCGTGGTCGACACCATTACCTCGAACCCCGACGGCACCAGCTTCGTCGTCGCGGGCAAGGTCGGCTATCTCTTCGATGTCGGCAACAATCAGGTCGGTCCGATCGGCGGGCTGATCTATGCGCGGGCCAAGGTCAACGCCTACACCGAAGCCGGCGACCCCGTGCTGACGCTCGCCGTCGGCCAGCAGACGGCGGAGGCGTTGATCGGCAGCGTCGGCGCCCAGTTCCGATTTCCGTTCCTGGTCAACGGCCGCATCATCAGTCCCTATGTCAACCTGACGATGGACGACGACTTCATCGGCAACGGCCGCATCATCCAGTTCGGAGCGACCTCCGCGCCGCTGATCGTCAACAACTGGGCGGTGCCGAATTCGACGTCACAGCATGTCTACGGCCGCGTCACGGCCGGTGTGGTGGCGCCGGTGTCGAACACCGTCGCGCTCACCGCCAACGTCTCGCAGACTTTCGCGCGCCAGGGCGGCAACGATTTCTACGGCAATGGCGGCCTCAAGATATCGTTCTGACGTCTGCCGGATCGGCAAGCGTCGCCTCCGGGCCGGCGGCGCCTACACGAACGCGACGCCGATCCGTTTGTCGGTGCGCCAAGCGACCTTGCAGCGGTAGATGGCATGGTCACCCGCGATCACCAGCTTGAAGGTCTCGGGGATGCCGAGCGGGCTCGCGACCTCCAGCGCCGCGCCGGTGTCCGAGATATTCCGGATCAGGCAATCGATGACGCCGCCGTTGAATTCGATCGCGCCTGACTTCAGCACCCGGTGGCGCAGCGCCGCGCGGTTGTTTTCCAGCACCTGAAGCGGGGCCTGGGCGGGTTGTCCCGCGGTCGCGGCCGGTTCCGGCTGCAGCGATTGGGCATGCCGCGTCGCGACCGCGATCGCTTCTTCGGTGAGCGTCGGCCGGATCTTGGCCCAGGCAAGCTTGAACCGGACCTGGCAATCCTTGAAATTGATGGCGGGTCCGCGGTCCCCCGGGGTCGCCGGCTGGCCGTAGACATTGCAGCCCCACCACCAGTGCCCACTGTCGGGCTGCTTCAACATCCGTCCAATCGGAAGACCGCGCCAGATCACCTCGTAATTGTCATCCTGGCTGACGCCGTCAACGACAGCCGGACGCAATGCGATGGTTTCGTGATCGTCGGTCATCGGCCCGATATGCCCTTGGCACTCAGGGAGACTGGCTTCAGCGCGGGTGCTCGCCATGCCGTCCGACCCCTGATCGCCTGCGATTCCGCAAGCGTACCGGCAGCAAATCCGGTTCGGACAAAGTCCGCAAGATCAGTTAGTCATACCGGCGGATTTGGCCGGGGGAACTTTGCCGCCGGCCCGCTCGATTTCCGTGGCCTGGGAGAACAGGAATGACGTTTCAGAGAATGATGGCCGCCCTGGTGGTGTTGCTGGCCGCCGGTCTTGCCGGTTCGTTCTACATGAACTGGAAGACGCTGGGGCAGGTCCGCACCCTGAAGGCCTTTGTCGAGGGCGAGGTGTTTGCCGACGCGGTGGCGGCCTGCGAGAGGGCGCCGAGCACGACGCCGTTCAAGTGGAACGGCGGCAAGCAGCTGTCGGTCGTCGGCCTGAACTCGATCCGGCCCGACAAGTACACGGTGATCGCGAGCTACACGCTGGTCGCCGACAGCGTCTATTGCGACTACGACCCGATCAGGAAGAAGGCCGATATCGGTTCGAACTTCCTGGAGCGGGAGCAGTTCTAAGACTCCGGTTCCGATTCAACCGGAACCGGGATCGCCTTATGTCACATGAACCGCTTCGGTCACCGCCGGACTCGGCTTACGATGCAGCTTGCGCACGACGGTGTAGAATGCCGGCGTGAACAGCAGGCCGAAGCCGGTGACGCCGAGCATGCCCGAGAATACGGCGGTGCCGAGCGACTGCCGCATCTCGGAACCGGCGCCGGTGGCCACCACCAGGGGCGCGACGCCGAGAATGAACGCCAGCGACGTCATCAGGATCGGCCGCAACCGGGTGCGCGCCGCGCTGACGGCGGCTTCCTCCGGAGTGGCGCCATGGTCCTCGGCCTGCTTGGCGAATTCCACGATCAGGATGGCGTTCTTGGCCGCCAGCCCCACCAGCACCACGAAGCCGATCTGCGCCAGCACGTCGATCGACATGCCCCGCGCCAATAGCCCGGTCACCGAAGCCAGCAGGCACATCGGCACGATCATCACCACCGCGAGCGGCAGCTTCCAGCTTTCATATTGCGCCGCCAGCACCAGGAACACGAACAAGGCGGCGGCGCCGAACACCAGCAGGGATGACGTGCCCGGCTGTTGCTGCTGGTAGGCCAGTTCGGTCCATTCAAAACCGATGCCGGGCGGCAGCACCTGCTGCGCGAGTTCTTCCATCCGGTGCAGCGCGGTGCCGGTTGCGACGCCCGGCGCCGCGACGCCCATGATTTCGGCGGCGGGGAACAGGTTGAACCGCGGCACCCGGTACGGCGCGTTCTCGTATTTGAGCCGGGCCACGGTGCCGATCGGTACCATCTCGCCCGAGGTGTTTCGCGCCTTCAGCCGGGCGATATCCTGCGGGTCGCGGCGGTAGCTGCCGTCGGCCTGCGCAATCACCTGATAAGTGCGGCCGAGATAGTTGAAGTCGTTGACATATTGCGAGCCGAGATAGACCTGCAACGTCGAGAACACGTCGGTCGGCGTCAGCCCGACCTTCTCGGCCTTTTCCCGGTCGATGTCGGCATAGACCGACGGCGATCGGGTACCGAACAGCGTGAACACGCCGGCAAAACTCGGATCCTTGTTGGCGGCGCCGACCAGCGCTTGTGCCGCCTTCGCCAGCGCATCGGAGCCGAGACCGGCGCGATCCTGCAGCATCATCTTGAAGCCGCCGGCGCTGCCGAGGCCCTGGACCGGCGGCGGCGGGATCGTCAGCACATAGGCGTCCTGGATCACCGAAAGCCGCTTGCGCAGGTCGGCGAGCACGGTCGCGGCGGTGACGCCGTCGATGTGGTGGCTGTAGAGCGACGGCAATCCGGAAAAGATCGTTCCCGAATTGGAGGCGACGGTGAAGGTGGTGGCGTCGAGCCCGGCGAAGGGCGCGACATGCTCGACACCCTGTGTCGTCATGATGATCTCGACCGCCTTCTTCACGACAGCTTCGGTCCGCTCCAGCGTTGCGCCCGGCGGTAGCTGCACCACCGAGATCAGATAGCCCTGATCCTGTTCCGGAATGAAGCCGGTCGGCGTGCGCGCAAACTGGATTCCAGTAACGCCGATCAGCACCGCATAGGCCACCAGTACCAGGCCGGTGAACTGCACGAAGCGGCGGGTCATACGGCCATAGCCGTTCGACAGCCATTCGAAGCCGAAATTGAAGCGCTCAAATCCCGCCCGCACCAGACGGACGATGGGCGACGACTGCGGCTTGTGACCGAGTTCGTGCGCCTTGAACAGCACCGCGCAGAGGGCAGGGCTGAGCGTCAGCGATACGAAGCAGGAGATCAGGGTGGAGGCTGCGATCGTCACCGCGAACTGGCGGAAGAACAACCCGGTAATCCCGGACAGGAATGCCGACGGCACGAACACCGCGCACAGCGTCAGCGCGATCGAGATCAGGGCGCCGCCGACCTCGTCCATGGTCGTATGCGCCGCCTTGGCCGGCGTCATGCCGCGCTCGAGGTTGCGCTCGACGTTTTCGACGACGACGATGGCGTCGTCGACCACGATGCCGACCGCCAGCACCAGTCCGAACAGCGACAGGTTGTTCAGGGAAATTCCGACCGCCCACAGCACCGTGAAGGTGCCGACCAGCGATACCGGGATCGCGATGACGGGAATGATCGCGGCGCGCCAGCTCTGCAGGAACAGGAACACGACGGCCGACCACCAGCAGGATCGCGACAAAGATCGTGGTGATGACCTCGTCGACGGATTTGCCGACGAAGATGGTGGGATCGTAGATCACCTTGTAGGCGACGCCGGGCGGAAATTTCTTCGCCAGCGGCTCCATGCTCGACAGCACCGCTTTTTCTACCGCCAGCGAGTTGGCGCCGGGCTGGGCGAAGATCAGCAGCGGAATGCCGGGCCCGCGGTCCATGTAGGCGGTCGAGCCGTAGTCGGCGGCGCCGACCTCGACGCGGCCGACGTCGCGCAGGCGCGTGACGCGTCCTTGCGGGTCGGACTTGAGCACGATGGCCTCGAACTGTTCCGGCGTCGACAGCCGGCCGAGCGTCTGCACGTTGAGCTGATAGGCCTGCTTCGAGGCGATCGGCGGCTGGTTGAGCACGCCGGCCGAAACCTGCACGTTCTGCGCCCGCAAGGCCGCCAGCACTTCGCTGGCGTTGAGGTTATGGGCCGCTACCTTGTCGGGGTCGAGCCAGATCCGCATCGCATATTCGCGGGCGCCCTGGAACGTGACGTCGCCGACGCCCGGCAACCGCGCCAGCACGTCCTTGACGTGCAGCGTGGCGTAGTTCGACAGATACAGCGTGTCGCGCGAACTGTCCGGCGAATACAGATGCACCGCCAGCAGGATGTTCGGCGTCGATTTCCGGACCTGGACGCCGAGGCGCTGGACGTCTTCCGGCAGCCGCGGAATCGCGTCCTGGACGCGGTTCTGCGTCAGCATCTGCGCGACGTTCAGGTCGGTGCCGATCTGGAATGTCACGGTGACCGTGAGCTTGCCGTCTCCGGTGGACTGGCTGCTCATGTAGAGCATGTTCTCGACGCCGTTGATCTGCTGCTCGAGCGGCGTCGCCACCGTCCGCGACACCGTCTCGGCGGAGGCGCCGGGATAGGCAGTCGTGACCTGAACGGTCGGCGGCACGATTTCCGGATATTGGGCGACGGGGAGGATCGCCAGCGCGCCGAGCCCGATCAGGGTCACGAACACGCTGAGCACGGTGGCGAAGATCGGCCGGTCAATGAATGTGTGGGTGAGGCGCACGAGGAGACTCCTGTAACCGCGGCCGTCGATGGCCGCGTCGTAATGGATGGCGCCGTCCTGCGGCGCCACTTTCGAGCCGGGCACCGCGCGCACCAGCCCGTCGATCACGACGCGGTCGCCGGCATTGAGCCCGGAGCGCACCACGCGCAACCCGCCGCGCAGATCGCCGGTCTCGACGATCTTGGGCGCCACGGTGTCGTCAGCGGTAACCGTCATGACCAGATGCTGCGACTGATCGAGCATGACCGCGGCGTCCGGCAGCAGCAGCACCGGCGCCGGCGGGGCAACGCTGACGCGAAGCCGCGCGAACTGGCCCGGCGCCAGAAACAGGTCGTGGTTGGGCACGGTGGCGCGGGCGTGGATGGTGCCGCTGGAGCGATCGAGCGCGTTGTCGACGAAATCGAGCATTCCCTCGCGCGCAAAGGCGTTCTCGTCGCTGAGCCCGATCGACACCTTGTTGGCGAGTGGGCCGGGGAGGCGGGCGCGTTCGCGCGCGAAGATCAGGTAATCGGACTCGCTCATGTCGAAGTCGAGATAGAGCGGGTCGAGCGACACCAGCGTCGCCAGCAGCGTGGTCGGACTGACGGCTGCCCGGCTTCCGGCCACCAGGCCGCCGATCGAGACCTGTCGCGCCCCGATCCGTCCCGCGAACGGCGCGGTGACGCGGCAATATTCCAGATCGAGCTGGGCGTCGCGCACGCGCGCCTTGGCGTCCTCGACCGCGGCCTGCGACGAATCCTGGTCGGACGTGCGCTGGTCGACGGTTTCCTGCGTCGCGAATTCGCTGCGGCGAAGCGAGGTCGCGCGCGAGAGCTGGTTGTTGGCGAGCGCAATGCGTGCCTGTGCGGTCTGCAGCGCCGCGTTGGCTTGCGCCAGCTTGATTTCATACGGGCGTGGGTCGATCACGAACAGCAGGTCGCCCTTGCGCACCATCTGGCCGTCCTTGAAGTGGATCTCGGTCAGAGTGCCGCCGACCTGGGCCCGCAGTTCGACGCGGTCGATCGCGGAAAACTGGCCGAGCGATCCCATCCGCGTATCGACATCCTGCTGCAGCGGCTTGCTGACGGTCACGATCGGCGCTGTGGCCGGCGGCGCGGCGGCCTTCGCTTCCCGGTGTTCCGAGAGGCCGAGATAGGCGGCGACAATGACAGTCCCGGCTGCGATGACGGCCACGGCCGCCTTTATCCGCAAGCTCTTGCGCGCTGCCGGTACGCCGGCCGGCTCGCGCTCAATACTGCTGGGATCAGTGATCTGGTCCATTCGAGTGCCCCTAAACCTTTGTTATTCAGTCGTTTTTGCAGTCGTTTTTTGTCTCAACCCGGAAAAGGGGTTGATATTTGGAGGGTCTGCTCCAATATGGCGCATATAAAATCGGGGAGGCGTCGTTCAAGGAGTAGTGGAGCGATGACACCAAAAATAATTGTGCAGGGCAGCAAACGCCCGCGCGGACGGCCCGCGATCTTCGATCGCGATCACGCACTCGGAGAAGCGATGAAGCTTTTCTGGGAGCGCGGCTATGAGGGCACGTCGTTCGACGACCTGATCGCGGCGATGGGGATCAGCGCATCGAGTTTTTACAACTCCTTCGGCAGCAAGGAAGATCTCTATTGCGAGGCGACGCGGTCCTATCTGGATTCGGCGGGCCGCTGGTTCTTCGGCATTCTCAATGAGGCGACCACCGACACCAGAACGGCGTTTGCGCGCCTGTTCGCCACCACGGCCGAAGAGTTTACCCGCGGCGATCATCCGCTCGGCTGCATGATCTCGCTGGCCGGCACCCACACGCCGCCGGCGATGAAGAACATCCGCGAACTGATGGCCGAACACCGCGCGTTTTCCGAAGGCGCGATGGCGGCTCGGATCGAGCAGGGCGTGGCCGACGGCGACGTGCCCAGGGATACCGATATCGGCGCACTGGCCGCCTATTACAGCACGGTCGCCCGCGGCCTCGCGGTACAGGCTCGGGACGGCGCGTCGCGCGAAAGGCTGGCGGAGATCGGCCGCCTGGCGATGCACGCGTGGCCGGAGGGCCAGAGTGCCCGAAAGGCTGTTCGGAAAGTTTCCGATCAGCGCGGCAAGGCGAACGGACGGACAAAATCCGTGAAAGCCCGATCCTGAGGGCTCGCGATGTCGTCGGAAGCCGAAGCGATCGTCGATCTCTACCAGCGCAAGGCGCTCGATTGGGTCCGGAATCGAGAACACGCCGGCAGTTTGATGGAGAAACCCTGGCTCGACCGGTTTCGCGCGTTGGTGTCGACCCAGGAGCCCATTCTGGATATCGGATGTGGCTCTGCTGTGCCGATCGCTCGCTATCTGATCGAAGTCGGGCATGCCGTCACCGGGGTCGACTCGTCCGCCACCATGATCGATCTCTGTCGCGATCGCTTTCTTGCGCACGAATGGATTGTCGCCGACATGCGGACGCTCGCACTTGGACGGACGTTCAGCGGCGTGCTTGCGTGGGACAGTTTCTTCCATTTGTGTCCGGACGATCAGCGCCGAATGTTTCCGGTGTTCCGACAGCACACAGCCGTGGGCACGCCGCTGATGTTCACCAGCGGACCCGCGCATGGCGTGGCGATTGGAGATTTTGAGGGCGAGCCGCTGTATCACGCGAGCCTCGACCCGGCGGAGTATCGTTTACTGCTCGATGAAAATGGATTTCGGGTCGTCTCGTATGTCGTGGAGGATCCGGATTGTGGACGCCACACCATCTGGCTCGCGCAGCGCGTCTAGCCGTCTGCATTCCGTTCACGACGCATTCAGGACGAAGTCCCTAAGACGGTATCGCTCCTCGATACCTGGGATCACGACGATGAAACTCATTCCCGCCGCGTTTGTCGCCGGAGTTTTGATGCTTGCGACGGTGGTGCTGGCGGCCGTTGCGATTGCCCAGACCACTGGCGCGCCCGAATCCACTCGTTCGGCCGCTGCGATGGCGCCGGCTTCCGCCGCAGCTGCGGTCACCGCAAAGAGCTGGCCCACAAGGCCCCGTCTCAGAGGCTGATCGTCACGCAGGCGCGGTCTGCGCGACCAGCGCTTCAATTTCGCCGATCAGGTCGCGCCACGCCGTATCGATCTCGCCCGACCAGTCATCGCCCAGAATCTCGCGCAGCGTTCGCGCGATGATGCCGAAGAAGGCGATGAAGAGGTCGCGCGGCGTGCCGTAGGCGTCGTGCGAGGAAATCTCGCATTCGATCAGGCGGAAATGACCGGTGCGGCCGCCAACGAAATCCAGGATCGCCTCGATCGTCAGCGCCAGCATCGAACCTTTGACCGGCTCGCTGCCTTCGGTCCGGAACATCTTCTCGGTTTCCGGATATTCGCTGTGCAGGCGGCGATAGACCAGCGGCGTTAGATCTTCGCAGCGCTCGGCGGCGATCTCGAAACTGCGTTCGATCGGATTGGATGCAGTCATGATGCTTCTTCAGAGCATTTCGAATTTGGATTCGTTCTTGATTGCCTTGACGCGTTTTCTTTTCGCGAACCGAAAAAAAAGAGCAGGGCGCTAGCCCTGCTCAAAAATTGTGTCGACCCTTAATTTCCCCGAAAATTTGGATTTGATCTTGATTATCGAGGCGACGCTGCTTGTGCGCGTCAGGGCTCCTCCCGAGACTTGGACCACCAGACTTGAGCCTCTCGGCCAGCCTGAGCCCGCACTGTTAGACCATCTTGTTCGTCTTGTCACCATTTTCAGCAACGTTTGTTCAAAATTCCAGCAATCTGCGAAACGATTGAAAACTAACCACTATCGGTTGCAGAACGTCGCCAGTACTGCGAAAAAGATGGTACCTCAGTAGGCCCTTGCGGTCATGGCTCCGACGACACCGGGGGGCGGCGGCTTAATCCGCGCCGATGGGAAGAAAAAACCCGGGAACCTGATCTCGACTTCGGACTCCGAGGGTGATTAGGTCCATTCCGGATGGGTTAGCGATGCGCAAGCGGCTGAGAAATTTTCTGCCAATCGTCCTGTTGGCGCTGGTGGTGCAGATTTTCGCACCGATCGGCGCCTGCTGGGCGGCCAGCATTGCCGCCTCCGATCCGCTCGCCGCCGCCGTGATCTGCCACGGCAATGGCGCCTCCTCGAACGGCCAAACCGACCAGACCGGCCACCGCGCCCATGACGGGTGCTGTTCGGTTTGCAGCGTGCTGCAGACCGGTGCGCCGGTCGATGTGCCGCAAATAGCGGCAGCCGTCAGCTTCGAGCGTCAGGCCGAGTCCGTGGTGTGGACCGCGTTCACGCCCGACCGATTCGCTTCGCGCGCCGGCTCCCATGCGCAGGCCCGCGCACCCCCGTCCATTTCCTGACGACCTCGCGGCCGGTGCGGTTTCTCGCGCCGGCAATGCCATTGAGAGTTGGCCGGCCTTCGATGCCGGCGTCAGGATCACTCCATGTTTCGTTATCATGCCCTTGCCGGTGTGAGCGCGATTGCAATTCAGGCGGCGCTGCTGGCGTCATCCGACGTTGCGAATGCGCAGGGCGGTGAAGCCAGTGTTTTGCCG
Source organism: uncultured Alphaproteobacteria bacterium (assembly GCA_963764705.1). Classification (GTDB taxonomy): domain Bacteria; phylum Pseudomonadota; class Alphaproteobacteria; order Rhizobiales; family Xanthobacteraceae; genus Bradyrhizobium. The sequence continues at coordinate 119,029 of CAVXTR010000001.1, forward strand.
CCCGTCACCGTCGACGCGCCGAAGCCACAGACCCGGCGCGCGACCGCCAAGCCCGTGGCCCGTGTGGCAAGACGTTCCGCGCCAGTCGCCGCGGCACCGGACCGGCAGTTGCCGGTCGTGGTCGTCGATGGCGCCGGCGCCAATGCGTCGCTGGGGACGCCGCCCGCGGTGGCGCGGTTCCAGCTCCCGCAACAATCCTACAGCGTTACGGCCAAACAGATCGATGAGACCATCAATCTCAAGGACGCGGAGGATGCCGTCAAATACCTGCCGAGCCTGTTCGTGCGAAAGCGCAACGACGGCGACAACCAGGCGGTATTGGCGACGCGAAGCTGGGGCCTGAATTCCAGCGCGCGGACGTTGATCTACTACGACGATCTGCTGATCTCGGCACTGATCGGCAACAACAACTCCGGCGCCTCGCCGAAGTGGAATCTGATCTCGCCGGAAGCGATCGGCCGCGTCGATTTCCTCAACGGGCCTTTTGCCGCGGCCTATCCCGGCAACTCGATCGGCGGCGTGCTGCTGATTACTTCGAAAATGCCGGACAAGCCGTTCGCGGTCGCCAAGGAAACGGTTTCCGTGATGCCGTGGAATCAATACGGCACCAAGGACACCTATGTGTCGAGCCAGACCAGCGCCGCCGCCGGCGACCGCAACGGACCGTTGTCGTGGCTCGTGAGCGTCAACTATCAGGACAGCTACCAGCAACCGTTGACCTATACGACCAACGGTACGATTCCGGCCGGGACCACCGGAACGTTCCCGGCGTTGAACAAGCAGGGCGTTCCCGCAAATGTGGTTGGCACCGGCGCGCTGGCGCACTCCCAGCAGACCTCAGCCAACCTGCGTCTGGTCTACGATGTCTCGCCGCTGGTGCAGGCGACGTATTCGCTGGGGATCTGGAATAATCATCAGACATCGGATCCGCAGACTTATCTGCGATCAACGGCGACGGGTGCGCCGACCTTTGCCGGAATCGCGGGCTTTGCCAGCAACAGGTACACCTGGGACCAGACCCATCTCAGCAATGCGGTCTCGCTCAAAAGTGACACCAAGGGCGTGTTCGATTTCGACCTGTCGGCGTCGACCTATAATTATCTGCAGGACACGCTGCTCAATCCGTTCACTGTGGTCGCCGCACCCGGGTTCGGTTACTCCCTGAACGGCAAGGTCACGCGCAACGACGGCACCAACTGGCAGAATACCGATGCCAAGGGCATCTGGCGGCCGTTCGGCGTCGACGGTCCGCACGAAGTCAGCTTCGGCGTTCACGGCGATCGTTACCGACTGGAAAATCCGGTCTATGCGTCCTCGATCTGGTACGCGACGCCATCGACGGGCACCGGGCAGCTTTATTCGACCGGTGTTGGCGAAACACGTACAGGCGCCCTTTGGTTGCAGGACGCGTGGAAGATCGTCCCCAATCTGAAACTGACGGTGGGCGGACGGCTGGAGACGTGGCGGGCGCTGGATGGCTTCAACGTCAACACGATCGCAAATGGTTCCGGCGTCATTACGTCAACCGTGCCCACCATTCAGCCCGGATTGAACTCCACGAACTTCTCGCCAAAGGCCTCGCTCTCGTTCGATCCGAACAAGGAATGGAATATCACGGCGAGCTTCGGCGAGGCCTATCGCTATCCGACCGTCACCGAGCTTTATCAAAACGTCGCAGTCGGCACCAATATCATTCTGGCGAATCCGTTTCTGGCGCCGGAGCAGGACTTCACGGGAGAGTTGAACATCGAGCGCAAATGGAATGACGGTCGCGTCAGGCTGACGCTGTTCAAGGAGAACACGAACAACGCGATCATCTCTCAAACCAATACCGTGACCGCCGCGAACGGTCAGCAGACAACGACGACAACGATCAGCAACGTCGATGCCATCCGCATGCAGGGCGTCGAACTGTCGGCCGAAAAGGACAATGTCGGGATCAAGGGCCTGCTGCTGTTCGGCAGCGTGACCTATGTGGATTCGAAGATCCTGTCCGACCCGGGCTGGGCCGGCACCGATCCCTTGACGAACCAGCCGACGACGGTCGTCGGCAAGCGGGTTCCGTTCGTTCCGGACTGGCGGGCCAAGTTCGGGGTGACCTACCGGCCGAATGAAAGCTGGGCCTACACGGTGGCGGCGCGCTATAGCGGCAAGCAATATTCGACGCTCGACAACACCGACAGGGTTTCCCATGTCTTCGGTGCGTTCGACAATTTCTTCGTGGTCGACATGAAGGTCCACTACAATGCGACGAAGAATTTCTCGTTCGATTTCGGGAGTCGATAATCTCTTCAACGAGCAGTACATGCTGTTCCATCCGTTCCCGGGGAGGACGTTCGTTCTCGCCGGGAAATACACGTTCTGAATTCGCCAGTGAGCGCGAACAACAAGAAGCCTAAGGAAAAATCGATGACCCTGTTCTCACGTACCTTCACTCTTGCGGCACTCGCGGCCGGCCTGTTCGCCGCCGCTGCCCGCGCCGAAGACATCAAGGCCGGCGATCTCGTCATCACGCCAGGCCTGGAGCCGCGCCACGCCGAACGGCGCCAAGATCGCCGGCGGTTATCTCACCATCGAAAACAAGGGGAGCAGCGCCGGACCGGCTGATCGGCGGCAGCGGCGACATCGCCGGCAAGGTCGAGGTCCACGAGATGGCAATGAACAACGGCGTCATGACCATGCGTCCGCTCGACAAGGGACTGGCGATCGAGCCGGGCAAGACCGTGAAACTGGCGCCGGGCGGCTATCATCTGATGATGTTCGACCTCAAGGGCCCGCTGAAGCAGGGCGACAAGGTGCCGGTGACGCTCGTATTCGAGAAGGCGGGCAAGGTGACGCTGTCGCTGGACGTGCAGGGCGTCGGCGCCCAGGCGCCCGGCGGCATGGATCATTCCGGCCCACATGGACATGAAGAAGTGAGGACGAGATGAGAACAGGCCACTCTGGTCATCTTCGCGGCGCTGGTGGCGTCGCCGGCCTCTGCGCATGTCCTGCTGGAGCCGAAACAGGCGACGGTCGGGTCGTCCTACAAGGCGGTGTTCGCGGTGCCGCATGGTTGCGCGGGATCGGCGACGACAAAGATCCGCGTGCAGATTCCGGAAGGCGTGATCGCCGCGAAACCGATGCCGAAGGCCGGCTGGACCGTCGAGGCCATCAGCGGCAAATATGCCGGCGAGTACGACTTTCACGGCAGCAAGCTGTCCGAGGGCGTCAAGGAAGTGGTCTGGAGCGGCGGCAAGCTGCCGGATCACCAATACGACGAGTTCGTGGTCTCGACGTTTCTCACCGACGGCACTGAAGCCGAACACCACGCTGTATTTTCCGGTGGTGCAGGAATGCGAGCAGGGCGTCAGCCGCTGGATCGATATTCCCAAGGAAGGCGAAGACGCACGGACATGGCAGCAAGACGCCGGCGCCCGGCGTCAAGCTGATGCCGAAGTCGTAAAGCGCCGATGTCGCGCCTGATCGCCGGCCTCGCGGCGCTGCTGATCGGCGCTCTGCTTTGCGACCGGCGCATGGGCGCATGCCTCGCTGGTTTCCGCGGAGCCGGCCGACGGCAGCGTGCTGGCAGAGGCGCCGAAGGCGATCCAACTGCGCTTCAACGAGAGCGTGGCGCCTGCTGTGGCCAGCCTGATCGATGCCGACGGCAAGGCGCATGACGTCACCATGCGCGCCGTCGACGAGTCGGTCGAGATCGCCTTGCCCGATGCGTTGCCGCGCGGCACCCAGGTGTTGAGCTATCGCGTGGTGTCGCAGGACGGTCACCCGGTGGCGGGATCGCTGGTGTTCTCGATCGGTGCCGTGACCGGGTCCGCCGCGCCGGCCGGCGTCGACTCGATCTCGATCGTCATCGGCCGGCCTGATCTGGCTGGCGCGGATCGGGGTCTATCTCGGACTGTTCGTCGGCGTCGGTGGCGTGTTCTTCGCTGCCTGGATCGGGTGGGGGCCTTACGGCGGAAAAGTGATCATAGGCTCGCTCGAAGATCGGCCTTGTCAGCGCGGCATTTTCGCTCGCTTTGCAGGGGCTCGATCTGCTCAACCTTCCGCTCGGGTGCGTTGCTGACGCTGGCGCCATGGAAGGGCGCGCTCGGCACCAGTCTTGGACCGTCGATGCTGATCGCGATCGCTGCGATGGCCGTCGCGCGGTTTGCATGGCAAAGCCCGACCATGACGATCGCCTGGGTGCTGACATCGCTGGCCATGATCGGCGTCGGGTTTTCGCTGGCGACGAGTGGCCACGCCGCGACCGCGCCACCGCAATGGCTGACGCCGACCCTGGTGTTCGTTCACGGCATCGCGGTCGCGTACTGGGTCGGTGCGCTGGCGCCGCTGATCACGATGGCACGACGACGGCATGACGGCCTGCCGCGGGCGATCCGGCAGTTCTCGAATGTGGCGGTGCCGTTGGTGGGACTATTGGTGCTGACCGGCATCGTGCTCGCGATCATCCAGCTCGAGAGCTTTCGCGCGCTGATCGACACCTGGTACGGCATCATCCTGCTGATCAAGCTGGTGCTGGTGACGGCGTTGCTCGGACTGGCAGCGCTGAACCGATTGTATCTGACGCCGGATATCGTGCTGCGTGTCAAGAACACGCGGACCTTCGGCGGATCGGTATTGCTGGAGTTCCTGCTGGTCCTCTGCATCTTTATCGCCGTCGCCGGCTGGCGTTTCACGACGCCGCCGCGCGCGCTGGCCGATTCCGCCGCCACCCCGCTTGCGATTCATATCCACACCGAGACCGCGATGTTCCAGGTGCTGATTTCGCCCGGCAAAGTGGGGTCCGACGATTTCGTGCTGCAACTGATGACCGGGGACGGCAGCCTGCTGCCAGCCAAGGAAGCGACGCTGACGGTGAGCCTGCCGGAACGCGGCATCGAGCCGATCGAACGCGCGGCGAAGCTGGGGCCGGACGGCTATTGGCACGTCCGCGGCGTGCCGCTGCCGCAGCCCGGCCGCTGGCATATGCAGATCGACGCGCTGGTCACGGATTTTGAGAAGGTCACGCTGGAGGATGATTTCGATGTCCGCTGAAGACGAGCCCGGCGACGATATTGCGCTGATCGAGGCGCGGCTCGAGGATCTGGCCGAGGCCGCCGAGCGATGCCGCAAGATCATTCTGGGCTCACAAGCGGCAATCGCCGCCGGCGCCGTCTTGCTGCTGTTGATGCTATTCGGGCTGTTCGGGTCGATCGAGGCTTTCCTCGGCTCGATTGCCGCGATCCTGGGCGGCATCGTGTCGCTCGGATCGAATGTCAGCACGCTGCGCCAGACCACCGACGCCATCGGCGCGGCGGAAGCGCTGCGCTCGGATCTGATCGGCCGGATCGAATTGCGCGTGGTGGATGACAGCCCGCTGAAGCTGGTCTGAGCCGGGGTCGAACACGCCTGCGGCATCACCGCAATTCATCGCTCAAAACCGCCGGAAATCCGCATTTCCTGCGGCCTTTTCCCGACCACCGGCCTTGTCTTTTCGCACCCGATCCGGTTTCACTGCACCTCGCTCCTGTCCCCAACTGATTCCCAGAGTTTGTCCATGCGATTGTCGCGTTTTTTCCTGCCGATCCTGAAAGAGAACCCGAAAGAGGCGGAGATCGTCTCGCATCGCCTGATGCTGCGCGCGGGCATGATGCGGCAGGAAGCGGCCGGCATCTATGCCTGGCTGCCGCTGGGTTTCCGGGTGCTGAAGAAGATCGAGCAGATCGTGCGCGAGGAACAGAACCGTGCCGGTGCGCTGGAATTGCTGATGCCGACGCTGCAGCTTGCCGATCTCTGGCGCGAGAGCGGCCGTTACGACGCCTACGGTCCGGAGATGCTGCGCATCACCGACCGCCACAAGCGCGAACTGCTGTATGGACCGACCAACGAGGAAATGATCACCGAGATCTTTCGCGCCTATGTCAAGTCGTACCGCAGCCTGCCGCTCAATCTCTACCACATCCAGTGGAAGTTCCGCGACGAGCAGCGTCCGCGATTCGGCGTGATGCGCGGCCGCGAATTTTTGATGAAGGATGCCTATTCGTTCGACATCGACGAGGCCGCCGCACGCCGTTCCTATAACCGGATGTTCGTCGCTTATTTGCGCACCTTCGCGCGGATGGGATTGAAGGCGATCCCGATGCGCGCCGAGACCGGCCCGATCGGCGGCGACCTCAGTCACGAATTCATCGTGCTCGCCGAGACCGGCGAGTCCGGCGTCTATTGCGACAGCGACGTGCTCAACCTGCCGATTCCCGGCGACGACGTCGATTACGACGGCGATCTCACCGGGATCATCAAGCAGTGGACCTCGGTCTATGCCGCCACCGAGGACGTCCACGACGCCGCGCGCTTCGAGCAGGAAGTCGCGGCCGACAAGAAGGTGCATACAAGGGGCATCGAGGTCGGCCAGATCTTCTATTTCGGCACCAAATATTCCGACGCCATGAAGGCTGTTGTCGCGGGCCCCGACGGCGTCGATGTGCCGATTCATGGTGGCTCCTATGGGGTCGGCGTCTCGCGGCTGGTCGGCGCCATCATCGAGGCCTGCCACGACGATGCCGGCATCAAATGGCCGGAGGCCGTGGCGCCGTTCACCGCCGTGATCCTGAACCTGAAGCAGGGCTCCGAGGATACGGACGCTGCCTGCGAAAAGCTTTATCGCGAGCTCGAGGCTAGGGGCGTCGATGTGCTCTACGACGACACCGACCAGCGGGCCGGCGCGAAATTCGCCGCCGCCGACCTGATCGGTATCCCCTGGCAGATTCTGGTCGGCCCCAAGGGCCTTGCCGAGGGCAAGCTCGAACTGAAGCGGCGCAGCGACGGATCGCGCGAAAACCTCAGCCCGGCCGACGTGGTGGCGCGGATATCCGGCTAAAGCGGGCCACCGGATAAATTTATCCACGGAGTCGCTGCAATGTTGGCCAGTCCGGCCACATTTGGCCCCGAATCATGGGACTATCGAGAGATGGATGAGACCATGAACGAGACAGCCCGAACCCCGCCCTTTGCGCCATTCGAATGGCTGCTGTCCGGACGGTATTTGCGCGCACGCCGCAAGGAAGGCTTCATCTCCGTCATTGCCGGCTTTTCCTTCCTCGGCATCATGCTCGGCGTTGCCACGCTGATCATCGTGATGGCCGTGATGAACGGTTTTCGCAAGGAACTCCTGGACAAGATCCTCGGCCTCAACGGGCACCTGCTGGTGCAACCGCTGGAATCGCCGCTGACGGACTGGAAGGACGTCGCCGAGCGCATCAGCCAGGTCGACGGCATCCGGCTGGCGGCGCCCGTCGTCGACGGCCAGGCGCTGGCATCCTCGTTCTTCAACGCCTCCGGCGTGCTGGTCCGCGGCATGCGTGCCGAGGATCTCAACAACCTGACCTCGATCGCCAAGAACATCAAACAGGGCACCCTGGAAGGGTTCGACGAGGGGCAGGGCGTCGCCATCGGGCGCAGGCTCGCCGATCAGTTGTCGGTGCATGCCGGCGACAGCATCACGCTGGTGGCGCCGCGCGGCGCGGTGACGCCGATGGGAATCACGCCGCGGATCAAGCCCTACAAGGTCACTGCCGTGTTCGAGATCGGCATGTCGGAATATGACGCGGGCTTCGTGTTCATGCCGCTGCCGGAGTCGCAGGCCTATTTCAACCGCAAGGACGACGTCACCGCGATCGAGGTGTTCACGACCAATCCGGACCGGATCGACACCTTCCGCAAGACCGTGACCGAGGCGGCGGGAAGGCCGGTCTTCCTGGTCGACTGGCGGCAACGCAACTCGACCTTCTTCAACGCGCTGCAGGTCGAGCGCAACGTGATGTTTTTGATCCTGACCATGATCGTGCTGGTGGCGGCGCTCAATATCGTCTCCGGCCTGATCATGCTGGTGAAGGACAAGGGCCAGGACATCGCCATCCTGCGCACGATGGGCGCCTCGCAGGGCTCGATCATGCGGATCTTCCTGATCACGGGCGCCGCGATCGGCGTGGTCGGCACGCTCACCGGCTTCTTCGTCGGCATGCTGATCTGCCTGAATATCGAATCGATCCGGCAGTTCCTGTCCTGGATGACCAATACCGAGCTGTTCTCGCCGGAACTCTACTTCCTGTCGAAATTGCCGGCCGAGGTCGATTTCGGCGAGACGGCGGCGGTCGTGATCATGGCGCTGACGCTGTCGTTCCTGGCGACGCTCTATCCGTCCTGGCGCGCCGCGCGCCTCGATCCCGTCGATGCGCTCCGGTACGAGTGAGGACGTGATGGCCGAAGCGGCGGAAGATGTACCGGTTATCTATCTCCACGAGATAAAGCGCCAGTACACACAGGGCGAGGCGGCGCTGACAATTCTTGACGGCGCCAAGCTGGCGCTGTGGGCGGGGCAGTCGGTGGCGCTGGTGGGGCCGTCGGGGTCCGGTAAATCGACGCTGCTGCATATCACCGGTCTGCTCGAAAGCCCCGATGACGGCGAGGTCTATGTCGCGGGAACGCCGACCTCGCAACTGTCCGACATCGATCGCACCCATATCCGGCGCACCGATATCGGTTTCGTCTATCAGTCGCACCGGCTGCTGCCCGAATTCACCGCGCTCGAGAACGTCATGCTGCCGCAGATGATCCGCGGCCTCAAGCGCGCCGAAACCATCAAGCGCTCGACCGAAATTCTGTCCTATCTCGGGCTTGGCGAGCGCATCACGCACCGGCCGTCCGAATTGTCCGGCGGCGAGCAGCAGCGGGTGGCGATCGCGCGCGCGGTTGCCAACGCGCCGCGGGCGCTGCTGGCCGACGAGCCGACCGGCAACCTCGATCCGAACACGGCCGAGCACGTCTTCAACGCGCTGATGCAACTGGTGAAGGCGACCGGGGTCGCGATGCTGATCGCCACCCACAACATGGAGCTCGCCGGCCGGATGGACCGCCGGGTGTCGCTGGTCGAGGGCAAGGTCGTCGAGCTGGAGTAACCGTCGCGTCTCAGTAGACGCCGCGGTGACGTCGGCGTATCGGCCGGTCTTCAGAGGCGTTGGCAAAATAGGGATTGATCACGCATTGCGCGGATCGACCCGAGGCCGACATGTTGCATTGAGGCAGCGTGGTGAAGCCGCAGTCATAGTAGCTGACCGGGCCATAGACATGGAGGCAGACCGGAAAGGTCGAACCGTAGGTCTGGGCCTGTGCGGGTGCCGCGAACCAGATCGCTCCCACGGCCAGAGCGGCCAGAACGCGCACTAGAACCGCCTTCGCGACATCCGGCCCTGATCGGCCGGTACTTCCGCCCGGGCGTCGAAATAGGGGTTGCTGGTGCAGGTCGCAACGCGCCCGGAGGCGGTCGCCTGGCACTGCGCGAGGGAGGCAAAGCTGCAATCGCCGATACCGCCGCCGTAGTCGCAGCCCTTGATGCAGTAGGGCTGCGCGCCCGAGGGGAGACCGCCTGCCATGGCCGGCACCGCAACCAAAACGGCATAGGCTGCCGTGAGCGCCATCAACGTCTTGCGCATGCATCCCTCCTCAGTTCCGGAACCTTCAGCAGCCCACCAGACAGTTCGCCCGGAGCGGCGTCAAATCACGTTCCCGCGCTGTTGGAGCGCACGCGACAAGGGACGGGCCGGTTCGGGGAGAGATGCCTGGGACGGACGCTCAGTAGCGGGGATAGCCCGGCGCCGGCTCCAGCGGGCGGCCGGGCAGGGGCCGGTAGGCAGCCGCCGGGGACCGCTCCCTCTCGCCGGCGAAATAGGGATTGGCCATGCAACTCGCAGCGCGAGCCGACGCGCTTGCCTGGCACTGCTCGTAGCTTGTGAAGGTGCAGTTGCTGAGACCCGGCCACTCGTCGCTCTGAAGGCAGAACGGATAGCGGGTGCCGAAGGCCATGGCAGGATTCGTGATGAGCGCAGACAGTCCGCATGCCGCCAGCAAGATCACAATCGCTTTATTCATTTCGGGTCCCCTCGCGGTCACGAGCGATTTTCTCGGTTCCATTGCATCAAAGCGGTGTGTTCGCCATCTCGTCAACACATTCTCACCCGCAATGCCGCTGCGAAACCAGAATGTGAAAATATTACGGCTGACTCGCGACACAATGTTTCTAAAAGTGCCTGTAGCGCAATACGAACTCACGTTTTCGTCAACGTCGTTTCGTGTGGGCTGTTGCTGTGAGGTGACAGCAATTCGAACTGAGAATGCTATGAGGCTGCGCACGGCCTTGGGGGCTGTACTCACTGAAAACGGGATAAAAGAATGAAGAAGATTTTGCTTGTTACCGCCAGCCTGATTGCGCTCGGCGCGGTCGCGCCGGCAGTCGCTGCGGATCTCGCTGCGCGTCCTTACACCAAGGCGCCCGCGATGATCGCTGCTGTGTACGACTGGAGCGGTTTCTACATCGGCGCCAACGGCGGTTGGGGTTCGGCTCGCAATCGTTGGGATTCGACCGTGGGCCTGATCGGTTCCGAAGGTTCCCACGATTCGGACGGCGGCACGATTGGTGGCCAGGTCGGCTACCGCTGGCAGGCCGGCACCTTCGTGTTCGGCGTTGAAGCGCAGGGCAACTGGGCTGACTTCAACGGCAGCAACACCAGCACGCTGTTCCCGGGCCTCGTGAACAACACCAAGACCGACGCGTTCGGCCTGTTCACCGGTCAGGTCGGTTACGCCGTGAACAACGCACTGCTCTACGTCAAGGGCGGCGCCGCTGTGACCTCGAACCGCTACCGCATCAACACGGTTGCCGGTGCTCTCGCCGGAACCACTGGCGACGACACCCGCTGGGGCGGCACCATCGGCGTTGGCGTCGAATACGGCTTCGCTCCGAACTGGTCGGTTGGTCTCGAATACGACCACCTGTTCATGCAGGACAAGACCTACAACTTCACCACCCCGGCTGGCCTCGCGTTCGGCAGCGATCGCGTCCGTCAGGACGTCGATCTCATCACCGCTCGCGTGAACTACAAGTTCGGCGGCCCGGTGATCGCGAAGTACTGATCTCGCGCGCTTTAACGAGCGCTCAAGACGGAAAGCCCCGGGCATTGCCCGGGGCTTTTTCGTTGGTCAGGGGGCAATTTGGTCGTGATACGCCTAGGAATTGACCGGGTTCAGGGCCATATAACCGGCATGAAAAAATCTCCCCGCGTCACTTTCTCCCCGAAGCGAATCACCGAAGGCGAATGGCAAATCGAGGCCCATTGTCCGGGAACGGACGTTCGCTACGTCACCGGATTCACCACCAAGACCGAGGTCGACGAGTGGCTGGCGGGCGACCGCAAGATCGGCTGGCTGAGATCGCAGGGTTACGCCAAATAGGCGGCTGATGGCCTGAATCCGGGCCGCGCTGCGCCCCGTGGGCTGGAAAACCGGCCCGCGAGGGCGCATATCGTGAGTGCTCCGCAAGGAAGGACCGCGCCAATGGCAACGATCGCGTTCAAAATCGCCCTTCTCGGCGGGCTGATGGTGCTCACGCTTGGCGTTATTCCGGACAGGCGCACGGGCGGAATCATCGCCATTGCGACCTGCGTCGCAGCGGCTTTTGTTCTCCATCTCGTCGCGCCCTAACCAATAGATTCGGTTCGAGACTGCTTTTCACCGCCGCCCCGCTTTGGGTAGTGGGTCAGTTTAATTGTTCGGACTTCCAGGACAGAAAACTAACCCTTCAGGGGGCAGATTCCGGAGATGGAAAAATTCGTCGCTTTGACGGTCGTTTCGGCCATCATGATCTTCGCGGGCACGTACGCCCTAACGGTCGCGAAATCCCATGGGAATGGCAAATGACCCACCGCAGGCGCCGTCCAGCAGGCGTCCACGTGGTTTAGAGGCCGGCCGTTGGCGAGCTTGACCGTGTGGATTTTGCTGGCCGAGCCGTGGCTGCTACCGGCTAAGCAATCCATATTAACCAAGCGAATTCTTTCGGGGCATTCCTTCAAAACGACCCACAACCGAGCCTTAACTCCTGGAACAAAAAAGGAACAATGTTCCTCATATGTTCTGTATGGGAGTCGGGACCATGTTGAGGATGTTTGTGGAAGAAGCCGCGGCTTTGGCATCGATCTCGCTGTTTATCGGGATGATCGCGGTGTGGGCCCAGGTGATCCCGCAGCTCTGAGGCCTGCGGGCGGACGGGGCCAAATGCGGCCCCTGCTGTGCCCGCTGGGGATAAGCCGGATGGCGCGTATGCCAGGCTCGTTCCGCGTGGACTCCGCAAGGCCAAGGCATCACCATTGTGGCCACGCGAGTCGGCGTTTTGGGGAAGCCTGAGCTTCCCCGGATGGCCTGACGATCGCGCCCAGCCACGATGCCAGAGCCGTTAAGTCGCCATGCCCAATGCCGGATTCGTTCATCTCCATGCTCATTCTGCCTATTCGCTGCTGAAGGGCTCGATCAAGATCGCCAAGCTCGGCGAACTGGCCAAGGCAGACCACCAGCCGGCGCTGGCGCTGACCGATACCGACAACATGTTCGGGGCGCTGGAATTCTCCGACAAGATGGCGGGCTACGGTATCCAGCCGATCGTCGGCTGCGAGCTCGCGATCGATTTCGGCGACCAGGACCCCAACGCACGCAACGTGCTTTCGGCGGCGCCGTCGCGAATCGTGCTGCTGGCGGCGCGCGAGCGCGGCTACCGCAGCCTGATGCGGTTGAACTCGCGGGCGTTCCTGGAAACACCGATCCATCAGGCGCCGCATATCAAGCTCGAATGGCTCGAGGGCGATGCGGAAGACCTGATCGCACTGACCGGCGGCCCCGACGGCCCGATCTCGCTGGCACTGCTTGCCGACCATGCCGCGCTCGCCGCGTCGCGTTGCGATTCGCTGGCGAGATTGTTCGGCGATCGCCTCTATGTCGAACTGCAGCGCCACGGCATCGACAAGGAGCGCCGGGTCGAAAGCGGCCTGATTGATCTGGCCTATGCCAAGGGCCTGCCGCTGGTCGCGTCCAACGAGCCGTACTTCGCCAGCAATGACGACTACGAGGCCCACGATGCGCTGCTGTGCATTGCCGGCGGCAAACTGATCGCCGAAACCGACCGCGAGCAGCTCACGCCCGACCACCGCTTCAAGACCCGGGCCGAGATGGCGGTGCTGTTCGCCGATATTCCGGAGGCCTTGGCTTCCACTGTCGAGATCGCCGAACGCTGCTCGTTCCGGCCGATGACGCGCAAGCCGATTTTGCCGCGCTTCACCGTCGGCGCGACTACCGGATCCGATGCGGTGACCGAGGAGGCCGCCGAACTGAAGCGTCAGGCGGAGGAGGGGCTCGCACGGCGATTGGCGGTCCACGGCCTGTCGCAGGGCACGACGGAGGAAGATTACAATGCACGGCTGGCGTTCGAGATCGACGTCATCAACCGCATGAACTATGCGGGCTACTTCCTGATCGTCGCCGACTTCATCAAATGGGCCAAGGCCCATGACATTCCCGTCGGCCCGGGCCGCGGCTCCGGCGCGGGATCGCTGGTCGCCTATGCGCTGACCATCACCGACCTCGATCCGATCCAGTTCGGCCTGCTGTTCGAGCGCTTCCTCAACCCGGAACGCGTCTCGATGCCGGACTTCGACATCGACTTCTGCCAGGACCGGCGCGGCGAAGTCATCACCTACGTGCAGGAACGCTACGGCCGCGACCAGGTGGCCCAGATCATCACCTTCGGGACGCTGCAGGCCCGCGGCGTGCTGCGTGACGTCGGCCGCGTGCTGCAGATGCCCTACGGGCAGGTCGACAAGCTGACAAAACTGGTCCCGCAAAATCCCGCGGCCCCCGTCACGCTGGCGGCGGCGATTGCCAGCGAACCGAAGCTGCAGGCGTTCCGCGACGAGGACATGGTGGTGGCGCGCGCGTTCGACATCGCCCAGCGCCTCGAAGGCCTGACCCGGCACGCCTCGACCCACGCTGCCGGCATCGTGATCGGCGATCGTCCGTTGAGCGAGCTGGTGCCGCTCTACCGCGATCCTAAATCCGATATGCCGGTGACCCAGTTCAACATGAAATGGGTCGAGCCGGCCGGCCTCGTCAAATTCGACTTCCTCGGCCTGAAGACGCTGACCGTGCTCGATGTCGCGGTCAAGCTGCTCAGGCAGCGCAATATCCACGTCGATCTGGCGACGCTGCCGATCACCGATGCCGCGAGTTACCAGATGCTGGCCAAGGGTGACGTGGTCGGCGTGTTCCAGGTGGAAAGCCAGGGCATGCGGCGGGCGCTGGTCGACATGCGGCCCGACCGTTTCGAGGACATCATCGCGCTGGTGGCACTCTATCGCCCCGGCCCGATGGCGAACATTCCGACCTATTGCGCGCGCAAGCACGGCGACGAGGAGCCGGAATATCTGCATCCGATGCTCGAGCCGATCCTCAAAGAGACCTTCGGCGTCATCATCTACCAGGAACAGGTGATGCAGATCGCCCAGGTGATGGCGGGCTATTCGCTCGGCGATGCCGACCTGTTGCGGCGCGCGATGGGCAAGAAGATCCGCGCCGAGATGGAAAAGCAGCGCGCGATCTTCATTGCCGGTGCGGTGAAGAACGGCGTGCCCAAGGGGCAGGCCGACACCATCTTCGAACTGCTGGCGAAGTTCGCCGACTACGGCTTCAACAAGAGCCACGCCGCGGCTTACGCGCTGGTGTCCTATCACACCGCCTACATGAAGGCGCATTACCCGGTCGAGTTCCTGGCGGCGTCGATGACGCTCGAACTCAACAACACCGACAAGCTCTCGGAATTTCGCGCCGAGGCGCAGCGGCTCGGCATCAAGGTCGAGTCGCCCAACATCAACCGCTCGGGCGCGACCTTCGAGGTCGGCGACAATACGATCTATTACGCCCTGGCGGCGCTGAAGGGTGTCGGTCCGGCGGCGGTCGAACTCATCGTCGCGACGCGGAAGGAAGGCGCCTTCACCTCGCTGGCCGATTTCGCCGCGCGGGCCAATCCGCGCGCGATCAACAAGCGCGTGATCGAAAGTCTGGCTGCGGCCGGTGCCTTCGACACGCTGGATGCCAACCGCGCGCGGGTGTTTGCCGGCGCGGAATCGATCCTCGCGGCCTGCCAGCGCAGCCATGAGGCCGTGACGATCGGCCAGAACGACATGTTCGGCGGCGCGTCCGATGCGCCGACCATCATGCTGCCGCAGGTCGAGCCATGGCTGCCCGCGGAAAAGCTGCGCCGCGAATATGATGCCGTCGGCTTCTTCCTGTCCGGCCACCCGCTGGATGATTACGCCACCGTGCTGAAGCGGCTGCGGGTGCAGTCCTGGGCGGAGTTTTCGCGCGCGGTCAAGACCGGCGCCACCGCGGGCAAGGTCGCGGCCACCGTGGTGTCGCGCATGGAGCGGCGCACCAAGACCGGCAACAAGATGGGAATCATGGGCCTCTCGGACCCCACCGGCCATTTCGAGGCGGTGCTGTTTTCCGAAGGCCTCGCACAATACCGCGACGTGCTCGAACCAGGTGCTGCCGTGCTGCTGCAGCTCGGCGCCGAACTGCAGGGCGAGGACGTGCGGGCGAGGGTGCTGCACGCCGAGCCGCTCGATGATGCCGCGGCCAAAACCCAGAAGGGCCTGCGGATTTTCGTCCGCGACACCAAGCCGCTGGATTCCATCGCCCGGCGGCTGAACATGCCGGAAGCGACACCGCCGGCCGGTGCGTCGCGGATGCCGCAGGCGAAGCCGGCGCCCGCACTCGCGGGCGGGGCCGACGGCGACGTTTCGCTGGTGATCATGCTCGACCTCGAAACCGAGGTGGAGATGAAACTGCCCGGCCGCTTCAAGGTCTCGCCGCAGATCGCCGGCGCGATCAAGGCGGTGTCGGGCGTGGTCGACGTGCAGACGGTGTAGCTGCGAAAGCGCCGGCCGTGGCGCGCGACGGCGTCGCACCCATGGCGGCGCCAATCATCTCCATGTCGTGTTCGGAAATTTCGAACAGTCCGAAGCGCAACTGAAAACCCCAGTTGGGTTTCGCCGTCGTGAACTGAAGCCTGCCGACCAGCGGCTTGATCGAGGTCTCCTCGGCGGCGCTCCAATTGACGTCGCGGCGGAACGGCGAGAAGCCGCCGCCCCGGTCCGCTTGATAGGGAACGCCGTCGTTCACGACTCCAATCGCCGTAAACGACTGCAGCCCGTCCTTGCCGCCGTAGGCGTTGGTCGGCGAGTAGTAGACGACACCGTCTCCGGGCTGGATACGGCGGAGCGGCGCAGCCTTGCCGTGACAGACCTGCATGAATCCCTGGCTTCGGCCGATCCGGACATGTTCGGCCGAAGCCACTGCAACCCAGTTCCGGCTCATTTGGCCTCCGGAGCAAACACGCGCAGCCGATGGCCGTCCGGATCAACCGCGACGAAGGTGGTGCCGAAATCCAGTCGCACGGGATTCTGAATGATATGCAGCCCGCGCTGCTTCCAGGCATCGCATGTGGTTTTGACCGCTGCGGCATCCTCGACCGTGAAGGCGACTTCGCCGGCTCCGGCCTGCGCGATCGCGGCGGGCTCGACGCTGTGGCGCGACCACAGACCGAGCATCACCCCGTCGGTCAACGGCAGCATCGCAAAGCCGGGGGAGGTCTCGATGATGGGATGGCCGAGCAGGTCGGCATAGAAGCGGGCGCTGGCCTGCGGATTCTCGACATAGAGCAGGACGAAACTGAAATTCGGCATGTTGCGGATCCCTGGTTGAACGTCGCTGCCGGGACTGCTGGACGCGTCCGGCATGGGTTCAACCTAGGCTGCGCTACTGCCAAAAAATGTCAGTAGTGAAAGACGCTATCGTTCCGGGATTCCTTCGCTGGCCCGCCAGTCCTTGAGGAGGACCTGACGGCGGCGCGGATAACGCTTGTCGACCACCTGCAGCCTGTTGATGCGGTCGGTCCTGAAATGCCGAAAGCCCTCGCGCAGCTCGCACCACGCCACGACCACGCGTACCCGGTCAAAAAAACCCAGCGCGAAGGGCCAGATGGTGCGTTTGGATGTACGCCCGCTGCCGTCGAGATAGCCGATGCGCAATTTACGTTCGGTACGGATCGCCGCGCGAATGACCGGCAGTTCGGCGTCGCCGGTGGACGTTGTTTGGCCGGGTCCGATCAGCAGGCTCGATGTGTCGAGGTTCGTTCGGAGGTCCGCTGGCAGCACGGCGGCGATCTTGGCCAGCGCGCTGCGCGCGGCGGCGCCCAGTTCCCTGTCGGCCCGGTCGGCAACCCATCGCGAGCCCAGCACGATTGCCTCGATTTCCTGTTCCGAAAACATTAGGGGCGGCAGCATGAAGCCGGGGCGCAGCACGTAGCCGAGGCCGGGCTCGCCATCGATATGGGCGCCCTGCGCGTTCAGCGTTTCGATGTCCCGGTAGAGCGTTCGCAGCGAAATCCCGAGGGCTTCGGCCAGCACGGCGCCGCTGACCGGACGGCGATAGCCGCGAAGAAGCTGAATGAGATCGAGTAGACGCTGCGCGCGCGACATTGGATCGCCCTGACAAGAACGTGGCGAAGATAGCACGACATGCTGCCACTTTATGTCAGCATAGGCTGACGGCAAATTAATCGCAAAGCCGGCGAATCCTTTTCCGGTCCCGCGTCCTCTATCGGTCATCACAGACAGAGGACGAATGGCCATGAGCCACTATCAACGGCGCGAAGACCTGAACCGCGGTTTCCGATCTCATCGGTCTCGCCGCGGTGGAGGGGCGTGCGTTTGTCGTCATTCGCTGCTGGCGTTGCGCATTTTCGATGAGGACAACAGCGGAGGCTGAACGCGCTCATGTGAGTTCGCGCAGACCATCCGGCGTCTTGATGCTCGCCCGAAGCCGGACGGTGGTCGGTGCCGATGGAGACGCGATCGTCGCGGAAGAGCGGGGCGAGCCTCCCGGTCAGATCGGCGCTATCCGGATGCGCGATGGCGAGGTGTTCGAGCCGGCAGCCCAGATCGGCCATTCCCGAGGCGGGATGCGGGCCATCAGGCCATTCGATCAGCGTTGGAAAGGCGCCGTCGAACGGCATCGATCCATCGCGCGGCACCGAGATCAACCACGAGAGTTGCCCGCGCGTCAGCGGCACGGCTTCGCCCACCGTCCCGTCGAGGCCCTGAAGCGCCTTGTTGAGGTCGGCGACCCTAACGACCCAACCGATGAGTTGCGGCGCTAACGCGAGTCGCGCGCGCATGTGGGAATCATCGAGCGAGAACCAGCGCGTTCGTTGCGGCGTGGCGGCTGGATCCGGGGCAATGATTTCGAGGAAGACCGCCTCGCCGAGCCGCATCAGGCAGTTGTGCGTTCCCATCAGCGGGTGCGTACCGCCTGGCGGCACCACCACACCCAGACTGCGCCGGACGTGCTCCACGCCCTGTTCGAGCGTCAGCGCCGCGACGGTGAGGTGGTCCAGTACCGCAGTACCATTGGCCATGTTATCAGAGGCTTTTAAGTTCTTTAGATTCATGTAGTTGGAGCGTAATCCCGATACTCTGATGTAGAAAGCTCATAATCATTCCGGCTACTTTGCATGGGGTTGTTTTCGATATTTTGTTGGGGCGAGACCGTTAGCTCGTCAATCGCAGCCCAAGGGCCTCCAGCGGTGCCGTTGACCTGCATTGACCGTCCCTCACCAAACAACCGGGACCCCTCAGAAAACCGGCCGTATTTCCTTGCTTCTCCACGGAATCCGGCTATATACCGCGCCATCTCACACGGAAGCATGGCTCTCAAAGGCCGTCCGGTGGCAACCGGGCCATAAGGCTCGTTTGCTCACACGCTTCCGGAGGAACCAACCGGAGAATTGAAACGATGTCGGTACCCGATTTTTCTATGCGCCAGCTGCTTGAAGCCGGCGTTCACTTTGGCCACCAATCGCACCGCTGGAATCCGAAAATGGCAGAGTACATTTTCGGCGCCCGCAACAACATCCACATCATCGATCTCGCCCAGACCGTGCCGATGCTGCATCGCGCGCTGACGGCGGTTTCGGACACCGTCGCCAAGGGCGGCCGTATCCTGTTCGTCGGCACCAAGCGCCAGGCGCAGGACGGCGTTGCCGAGGCTGCGAAGCGTTCGGCGCAGTACTTCGTCAATTCGCGCTGGCTCGGCGGCACGCTGACCAACTGGAAGACGATTTCGGGCTCGATCAAGCGCCTGCGTCACCTCGACGAAGTGCTCTCCTCGGGCGATGCCAGCGCCTACACCAAGAAGGAGCGGCTGACGCTGCAGCGCGAGCGCGACAAGCTCGATCGTTCGCTCGGCGGCATCAAGGACATGGGCGGGCTTCCCGACATGATCTTCGTGATCGACACCAACAAGGAAGACATCGCGATCCAGGAAGCGCAGCGGCTCAACATTCCCGTTGCCGCGATCGTCGATACCAATTCCGATCCCAAGGGCATCACCTTCGTGGTGCCGGGCAATGACGACGCCGGCCGCGCCATCTCGCTGTATTGCGACCTGGTGGCCCGCGCCGCCATCGACGGCATTTCGCGCGCCCAGGGCGAATCCGGGATCGACACCGGTGCCTTCGCCAAGCCGGTCCAGGAAGAAGTCGTGGCCGCCCCGGCGCCGACCGGCTTCCAGGGTCTGGCCGGCCCGCGCGGCACCGCCGACAACCTCAAGAAGCTCACCGGCGTGTCGGGTGCGATCGAGAAGAAGTTCAACGACCTCGGCATCTTCCACTACTGGCAGCTCGCCGAACTCGATCACGACACCGCGCACAAGATCGGTGAAGAGGTCGGACTTCCGAGCCGCGCCGATGGCTGGGTCGCCCAGGCCAAGACGCTGACCGCGGAAGCGGAATAACGCCAATACCGGGTGGCCGGCTTTGTCGGCCACCGGTTCATTTTCCCGATACGGCATCCCGGTAGCTGATAGCGGCACGGCGCAAGGCATGCGCCGCGCCCGCGGCTAACAGGCAAGAAGGACATCCAACGATGGCAACGATCTCTGCTGGCATGGTCAAGGAACTGCGCGAGTCGACCGGCGCAGGCATGATGGACTGCAAGGCGGCGCTGACCGAAACCGACGGCGACATGACCGCGGCGCAGGATTGGCTTCGCAAGAAGGGTCTGTCGAAGGCTGCCAAGAAGGCCGGCCGCGTCGCGGCTGAAGGCCTGATCGGCGTCGTGACCTCGGGCACCAAGGGTGTCGTGGTCGAAGTCAACTCCGAGACCGACTTCGTGGCCCGCAACGAGCAGTTCCAGGGCCTGGTCAAGATGGTCGCCCAGGTCGCGCTCAAGACCGGCGACGACGTCGAGAAGATCAAGGCGGCGAAGGTCGGCGACGTCAACGTCGAGACCGCGATTGCGGACGCGATCGCTACCATCGGCGAGAACATGTCGCTGCGCCGTGCGGCCCTGCTCGAAGTCAGCAAGGGCGTGGTGTCGAGCTACGTCCACGGCGCGGTCATCGACGGCGCCGGCAAGATGGGCGTGCTGGTCGCGCTGGAGTCCACCGGCAAGACCGATGAGCTCGCGGCGCTCGGCCGCCAGTTGGCGATGCATGTCGCCGCCACCAATCCGCAGGCGCTGGATCCGGCCGGGCTCGATCCCGTGACCGTGAAGCGCGAAAAGGACGTGCTGGCCGACAAGTATCGCCAGCAGGGCAAGCCGGAGAACGTGATCGAGAAGATCGTCGAGTCCGGTCTGAAGACCTATTACAAGGAAGTCTGCCTGCTCGAGCAGGCCTTCATCCACGACACCGGCAAGTCGGTTGCCCAGGCGGTCAAGGAAGCCGAAGGCAAGGTCGGCGGACCTGTGAAGATTACCGGTTTTGTGCGCTATGCTCTCGGCGAGGGAATCGAAAAGCAGGAATCCGATTTCGCAGCCGAAGTCGCGGCGGCCAGCGGCAAGAAGTAACCGCTGTCAGAACCGCCTTCCGGCGCCGGAGCGCCGGAAGTCTTTGGCGCGGGACAAGGAAGCGAGCAGCAATGGCTGAGCCGGTCTATCGTCGCGTCGTGATCAAGCTTTCGGGCGAATTTCTCGCCGGCAGCCAGTCCTTCGGCATCGACCAGCCCACCATCGACCGCGTCGCCGACGAACTGATCGCGGCCCAGAAGCTTGGCGTCGAGGTCGCCGTCGTGATCGGCGGCGGCAACATCTTTCGCGGCGTCGAGGTCTCCGCCCGCGGCGTGTCCCGGCCCACCGGCGACACCATGGGCATGCTCGCCACCATGATGAACTGCCTGGCGCTGGAAGCCGCGATCGAGCGCAAGGGGACGCCGGCGCGGACCCTGTCGGCGTTCGTGATGCCGGAGGTTTCGGAGCTGTTCACCCGCAGTGCAGCGCACAAATACCTCGCCGAGGGGCGAATCGTGCTGCTCGGCGGCGGAACCGGCAATCCGTTCTTCACCACCGACACCACGGCGGTGCTGCGGGCGGCCGAAATCGGCGCCGAGGCGGTGCTGAAAGCCACCAATGTCGATGGCGTCTACAGCGCCGATCCCAAAAAAGACCGATCCGCCAAGCGTTTCGACCGCCTGACGCATTCGCAGGCGATCGAAGGTGGCTACAAGGTGATGGATGCAACCGCATTCGCGCTTGCCCGCGAGACGTCGCTGCCTATCATCGTGTTCTCGATCGCCGAGCCGGGTTCGATCGGCGCGATCCTGCGCGGCGCCGGCCACGGCACGGTCGTCGCCGGCTGACTACAGGCCGGTGATTTGCCGGTGCTGCTTCGACCCGCGGGCCCGGTGATGCCGGCGGTTGGTTTCTAAGGAGGGGAGAGCGTTATGCCCACGCCAGGTTTTGACATCAACGAAGTGAAGCGCCGCATGCAAGGCGCCACCCAGTCGCTCAAGCACGAACTCGGCGGGCTGCGCACCGGCCGCGCGGCGGCGTCCATGCTGGAGCCGGTGCAGGTGGAAGCCTATGGCTCGCACATGCCGCTGAACCAGCTTGCCACGGTCAGCGTGCCGGAGCCGCGGCTGCTCTCGGTGCAGGTCTGGGACAAGTCGATGGTCAAGGCCGTGGAAAAGGCGATCGTCGATTCCAATCTCGGCCTCAGCCCGGCCACCGAAGGACAGGTGCTGCGCCTGCGGATTCCGGAACTGAACGAGGAACGCCGCAAGGAGCTGGTAAAGGTCGCGCACAAATATGCCGAGGCGGCCAAGGTCGCCGTCCGTCATGTCCGCCGTGACGGGCTCGACACCGTCAAGAAGCTCGAAAAGAATCACGAGATCTCCGAAGACGACCAGGAGCGCCTCGCCAACGACGTGCAGAAGGCGACCGACGGCATGATCGCCGAAATCGATCAGTTGCTTGCCGCCAAGGAAAAGGAAATTCTCACCGTCTAGCGGTTCGCGGCCGAGACGGCAGATCGAGACCTTGAAGTCGAGGCTTTGAAATCGAGAGATCAAGGTAATCGCGCGATCGAGATTTGGGACTGGTCCTGGAATTTGAATGATGTCTAACGCCGCGGCCCCAGCAACCGAAGGATCGGATCGAACCGTTCCGTTGCATGTGGCGATCATCATGGATGGCAACGGGCGCTGGGCGGCGGCGCGCGGCTTGCCGCGCGCGGAAGGCCATCGCCGCGGCGTCGAGGCGTTGCGCCGCGTGGTTCGCGCCGCCCACGAGCTCGGCGTGCTGTATCTCACGATTTTTTCGTTCAGTTCGGAGAACTGGTCGCGTCCGGCGACCGAAATCGGCGACCTGTTCGGCTTGCTTCGCCGTTTCATCCGCAACGATCTGGCGACGCTGCACCGTGACGGCGTTCGCGTCCGCGTGATCGGCGAGCGGGAAGGGCTGGACCCGGATATCTGCGCGCTGCTCAACGAAGCCGAAGAACTGACCAAGGCCAACACCAAGCTCAACCTCGTGGTCGCGTTCAATTACGGCTCGCGCCAGGAGATCGCCAAGGCCGCGCAACGGCTGGCGCGCGAGGTGGCCGAGGGCAGGCGCGATCCGGCGTCGATCGACGCCGACGCAGTCGGGCAATATCTCGATGCGCCCGACATTCCCGATCCCGATCTGATCATCCGCACCAGCGGCGAGCAGCGGCTGTCGAATTTCCTGATGTGGCAGGCTGCCTACAGCGAACTCGTATTCGTGCCGATCCACTGGCCGGATTTCGACAAGGCCGCGCTTGAAAGTGCGATTGCCGAATACGCCAGACGGGAACGCCGTTTCGGCGGTCTGGCCGCGAAAACCGGCTCGTGACCGAGGACGAAGCCGCGCCTGCGGCAGCGGAGACCGCGCCCGAATCCGCTTCACGCAATCTCCTGATGCGCATTCTCGTCGCCGCCGTGGCGATCCCGCTTGCCATCGCCATCGCCTATACCGGCGGCTGGCCCTGGACCGCCCTGGTGACGGCAGCCGCGATCGGGCTGTTCGTGGAATGGCTGTCGGTGGTGGGCCTCGCGGATGCGGTGGCCCTAGCCATCAGGGGCGGCGTTGCGCTGGCGATCGGAGGGATATGCTTTGCTCTCGGACGGATCGATGCGGCATTGATTGTGCTCGCGCTCGGCCTGGTCTCGGTCGTATGGACCGCGCCGGCGCGGCAGGGCTGGGCCGCGGCGGGGTTCTTCTATGCGGCGGCCGCGGAGATCGCCTCGGTGATGCTGCGCCTCGATCCCGCCAAGGGCTTTGCCGCGCTGATGTTCGTGCTTTTCATCGTCTGGGTGACCGATAGCGGCGGTTATTTCGTCGGCCGCGGCATCGGCGGCCCGAAACTCTGGCCGCGGGTCAGCCCGAAAAAGACCTGGGCCGGGGCGGTCGGTGGTTTTGTCGCCAGCCTCGCCGTGGCATGGGGATTCGGGGCGCTGGACCTCGGCAAGACCGGTTATCTCCTGCTCTCGGCCGGCGTTCTCTCGGTCGCTTCGCAACTCGGCGATCTCTTGGAATCCGCCGTGAAGCGGCATTTTGGCGTAAAGGACTCCAGTCACATCATTCCCGGCCATGGCGGGCTGATGGATCGGCTCGATGGATATGTCGCGGCCGTCGTTCTGGCGGTACTTTTCGGGTTCCTGCGCGGAGGCGCCGATGGCGTCGGCCGCGGTCTTATGATTTGGTGAAATGATGAGCGCTGTTCCATTGCGTAATAACAAGGCCGCGCTGTCGGGCGCACGCACCGTCACCGTGCTGGGCGCCACCGGTTCGATCGGCGACAGCACCATGGATTTGCTGCGCGGCGCGCGCGACCGCTATCAGGTCGAGGCGCTGACGGCGAATTCCAACGTGGCGGCGCTTGCAAAACTGGCGAAAGAATTCGGCGCGCGGTTTGCTGCGGTGGCCGATCCCGCGCGGCTCGGCGAGTTGAAGGATGCGCTCGCCGGCACCCGCACCGAATGCGGCGCCGGCGAAAGTGCGATCATCGAGGCCGCCGCGCGTCCGGCCGACTGGGTGATGGCGGCCGTCAGCGGCGCGGCCGGACTGAAGCCGGCGCTCGCCGCCGTCGATCGCGGTGCCAGCGTCGCGCTCGCCAACAAGGAATGTCTGGTTTGCGCCGGCGATTTCTTCATGCAGCGCGCGGCGAAAGCAGGGGCCTGCATTCTGCCTGCGGATTCCGAGCACAATGCATTGTTTCAGGCGCTCGCCTCCGGCAATCGCGAGGAACTGGTGCGCGTGATCATCACTGCGTCCGGCGGGCCGTTCCGCACTTGGGCGTCCAGCGACATCGAGCAGGCGACGCTGGCGCAGGCGCTGAAACATCCGAACTGGAGCATGGGCCAGAAGATCACGATCGATTCGGCCTCGATGATGAACAAGGGCCTCGAAGTCATCGAGGCTTCCTATCTGTTTTCCCTCAGCGCCGACGAGATCGACGTTCTCGTGCATCCGCAGTCGATCATCCACGGCATGGTCGAATTCTCGGATCGCTCGGTGATGGCCCAGCTCGGCGCGCCCGACATGCGGATTCCGATCGCGCATTGCCTTGGCTGGCCGGATCGAATCGTCGGTCCGTCAGCGCGGTTGGATCTCGCCAAGATCGGTCAGCTGACGTTCGAGGAACCGGATTTCGTCCGGTTCCCGGGGCTGCGGCTGGCCTATGACGCGCTCCGCGCCGGTGGCGGCGCGACCACGGTGTTCAATGCCGCCAACGAGGTGGCGGTGGCGGCCTTCATCGCCGGCCAGATCAAATTCGGGGCGATCGCGCGGCTGGTCGAGGCCACCATGAACGACTGGATTCGCTCCGGAAATCTGGCGCCTTTGACCTCGGCCGATGACGCGATTTCCGTTGACCATAACGCGAGAAATAAAGCTGCCTCCCTATTGCCTCAAATTGCCTTAAAGGCATCCTAGAGGGTTAAGGACGGGGCTTTCGGCTCGCGTCGAGGGGAATCGAATGACTGAGTTTTTTCTACATAGTTTCAATACGTTGGGCCATGGGCTCATCGGTTACATCATTCCCTTCCTGTTCGTCCTGACCATCGTCGTTTTCTTCCATGAGCTTGGCCACTTCCTGGTCGCCCGCTGGGCCGGCGTGAAGGTGTTAACGTTCTCGCTCGGTTTCGGGCCGGAACTCGCCGGGTTCAACGACCGCCACGGCACCCGCTGGAAGATCTCCGCGATCCCGCTCGGCGGCTATGTGAAGTTCTTCGGCGACGAATCGGAAGCCTCGACGCCGGCCTCGGCCGAGACGCTTGCCGGCATGACCGAAGAGGAGCGGGCGGGCAGATTCCATCACAAGAAGGTCGGTCCGCGCGCAGCGATCGTCGCCGCCGGACCGATCGCGAATTTCATCCTGGCGATCGTGATCTTCACCTGCCTGTTCACGTTCTTCGGCAAGCCGAGCACGACCGCGCGCGTCGACAAGGTCGAAGCCGACAGCGCGGCTGCGAAAGCGGGCTTCCAGGTCGGCGACGTCGTGACGGTGATCGACGGCAAAACCATCGGCAGCTTCTCCGACATGCAGCGCATCGTCGGCATTCATGCCGGCGACAAGCTGAACTTCACCATCAAGCGCGGCGATTCGACGCTGCAATTGCAGGGCACGCCGGAACTTCGGGAAGTGAAGGATTCGTTCGGAAACGCGCATCGGCTCGGCGTGCTCGGCATTACCCGCGCGACCTCGGCGGGCGATATCGTGACCGAGCGGGTCGATCCCGCGACCGCGCTCTGGCTCGGCGTCAAGGAGACCTGGTTCGTGGTCGACCGTACGCTGGCCTATATCGGCGGCGTCTTCACCGGCCGCGAAGCCGCCGACCAGGTCGGCGGTCCGCTGCGGATTGCGCAGATCTCGGGGCAGGTCGCCACCATCGGCCTGACCGCCCTGATTCACCTCGCCGCGGTGCTGTCGATCTCGATTGGCCTGTTGAACCTGTTTCCGGTGCCGCTGCTCGATGGCGGCCACCTTTTGTTCTACGCGGTGGAGGCCGTTCGGGGACGTCCGCTGTCGGAACGGGCCCAGGAAGTGGGCTTCCGAATCGGACTGGGGTTGGTGCTGATGTTGATGGTGTTTGCGACCTACAACGACATTCTGCACCTGGCGGCATCGTGAAGCGGCTTTTTTGTGACGTTGCCCAAT
Source organism: uncultured Alphaproteobacteria bacterium (assembly GCA_963764705.1). Taxonomy (GTDB): domain Bacteria; phylum Pseudomonadota; class Alphaproteobacteria; order Rhizobiales; family Xanthobacteraceae; genus Bradyrhizobium. The sequence continues at coordinate 145,396 of CAVXTR010000001.1, forward strand.
GGCAACGTCTTGGAATGAAAATGGAATCGCACCGCGATGCCGTGTTTGCCGCCCCGGCGAAATTGGCTACAAGCAGTGCAACAAATGGGAATCTGCCGGTTCGTAGGGGTGCGGGCCGGCATCGGGATGATAAGGGCGCGTTGCGCATGATATTTGGAATGCGAGTGCGGGGGGGCTTGTTGGCCGCCCTGATCATGTTCGCCGCGCCGGCAGCCGCCACGCTGGCTGCTGTGCTTGTGGCTGCGCCGGCTGCGGCGCAGAACGTGGCCTCGATTGCGGTCGAGGGTAACCGGCGCGTCGAGGTCGAGACCATTCGCTCCTATTTCAAGCCGGGCCCCGGTGGCCGGCTGACCCAGGCCGAGATCGACGACGGTCTCAAGGCGCTGATCGAGACCGGCCTGTTCCAGGACGTCAGGATCAACCAGGCGGGCGGCCGGGTGGTCGTGGTCGTGGTCGAAAATGCCGTGATCGGGCGCATCGCCTTCGAGGGCAACAAGAAGGTCAAGGACGAGCAGCTTTCGGCTGAAATCCAGTCCAAGCCGCGCGGCACGTTTTCTCGCCCGATGGTTCAGTCCGATGCCCAGCGCATCGCCGAAATCTACCGACGTTCCGGCCGCTATGACGTGCGCGTCACCCCGGAAATCATCGAGCAGCCGAACAACCGCGTCGATCTGATCTTCACCGTCACCGAAGGTGGCAAGACCGGCGTCAAGTCGATCGAATTCGTCGGCAACGTCGCCTATTCGGCCTATCGCCTCAAGGACATCATCAAGACGCACGAATCGAACCTGCTGAGCTTCCTCGGCGGTAACGACGTCTACGATCCGGACCGTGTCGAAGCCGACCGCGACCTGATTCGCCGCTTCTATCTCAAGCACGGTTTTGCCGACGTACAGGTGGTGGCCGCGCTGACCGAATACGATCCGGAGCGAAAAGGCTTCCTCGTCACGTTCAAGATCGAGGAAGGCCAGCAGTACCGGGTCGCGTCCGTCGATTTCCAGACCAGCATCGGAACGCTCGATGCGGCATCGATGCGCAGTTTCAGCCGTGTCGAGCGTAGGCTCGCTCTACAACGCCGAAGCGCTGGAGAAATCCGTCGAGGAAATGCAGATCGAAGCGTCGCGCCGCGGCTATGCTTTCGCGATCGTGCGTCCGCGCGGTGACCGCAATTTCGAGCAGCACACCGTCTCGATCGTGTTCGCCATCGATGAGGGCCCGCGCACCTATATCGAGCGCATCAATGTCCGCGGCAACACCCGTACCCGCGATTACGTGATCCGCCGCGAGTTCGATCTTTCCGAAGGTGACGCCTACAACCGCGCGCTGGTCGATCGCGCCGAGCGCCGGCTGAAGAATCTCGACTTCTTCAAGAGCGTCAAGATCGTGACCGAGCCCGGCTCGTCGACCGATCGCGTGATCCTGATCGTCGATCTGGAAGAAAAATCGACCGGCGACTTCTCGGTTTCGGGCGGTTATTCGACGACAGACGGCGCGCTGGCCGAAGTCAGCATTTCCGAGCGCAACTTCCTCGGCCGCGGTCTGTACGCGAAGGCGTCGGTGACCTACGGCCAGTATTCGCGCGGCTATTCGCTGTCGCTGGTCGAGCCCTATCTGCTTGACTATCGCGTGGCGCTCGGCCTCGACCTGTTCCAGCGCCAGCAGCTTGCCAACAGCTACATCTCCTACGGCACCAAGACGCTGGGTTTCAGCCCGCGGCTCGGCTTCACCCTGCGCGAAGATCTCGCCTTGCAGCTGCGCTATTCGATCTATCAGCAGGAAATCCAGCTGCCGAGCGCTTTGGCGAACTGTAACAACAACCCGAACAACGGATTGCTCGCCTTCAACCCGTCGCCGGCATTTGCGAATCTGAACGGAGTTCCCAACGGGGGCACGGCATCAGCCACGGGGACAAACGGTGTCACTCAATTCGCCACGGACACCTCGGGCAGCGGCATGTGGTGCTACAGCGACGGTGAAGCTTCACTGCCGGTCCGCAAGGAACTGCAGAGCGGCAGGACCCTGACCTCGTCGGTCGGTTACTCGCTGAACTACAACACGCTCGACAACAACAAGAACCCGACCGACGGTCTGTTGATCGACTGGAAGCAGGATTTCGCCGGCCTTGGCGGCGACGTGAAGTACATCAAGTCCGCGATCGACGCGAAGTATTACACCCCGCTGGTCGCCGACATCGTTGGCCTGGTCCATCTCCAGGGCGGCATGCTCAATCAGTTCGGCAGCACCGAACTGCGCATGCTCGATCACTTCCAGATGGGCCCGAACCTGGTCCGCGGCTTTGCGCCAAACGGTATCGGTCCGCGCGACATCAATCCCTTCGGAACGGGTGACGCGCTCGGCGGCACCAAGTATTGGGGCGCGTCGTTCGAGTTGCAGATGCCGTTCTGGTTCCTGCCGAAGGAAGTCGGGCTCAAGGGCTCGGTCTATGCCGATGCGGGCGGACTCTTCGACTACAAGGGACCGACGACGTGGGCGCAGACGGGTGAACTCACCACCACGGCGAATTCCAACTGCATCAAGCCGACGACGACGCCGACGGTTACGCCCGGCACATGTACCGGACTGTCGTACGACAACGGCAACGTGGTCCGGACCTCGGTCGGTGTCGGCCTGATCTGGGCTTCGCCGTTCGGTCCGCTGCGGTTCGATTATGCAGTCCCGCTCACCAAGGGGCAGTTTGACCGCGTGCAGCAATTCAAGTTTGGCGGCGGAACATCGTTCTAAATCCGATTACCGGCCGGACCGCGACGGGTGGAATGGCGCAGCCGAAATTCTTCAAGCAACCCCCTTCGTCGACGCTGGCCGAGATCGCCGTGTTGACGAAGGCGGTATTGGTTGACCCCGCGCAGGGCGACCGGACGATCAGGGAACTGGCTTCGCTCGATGAAGCGGGCCCCATGCACCTAGCGTTTTTCGACAACCTCAAATACGCCGACCAGCTCGCCGCGACGAAAGCCGGCGCCTGCCTGGTAAGCCCGCGATTCGAAAAGCAGGTCCCGGCCCATGTCGCGGTGCTGCGGGCCGGACAGCCGTTCCGGGCTTTCGTCAACCTCGCGCGCGAATGGCATGCCGATGCGCTCCGCCCGCAAACCTGGTTCGACAATGACGGCATCGCACCATCAGCCGTTATCGACGCCTCGGCCCATCTGGAAGACGGCGTCATCGTCGATCCGCTGGCCGTGATCGGGCCGCGGGTCGAAATCGGCGCCGGCACGGTGATCGGCGCCGGTGCCGTGATCGGCGCCGATGTCCGGATCGGCCGGGACTGCAACGTCGGCGCCCGCACCGCGATCCAGTTCGCGCTGATCGGCAACAACGTCCTGATCCATCCCGGCTGCAATATCGGCCAGGACGGCTACGGCTTCATCTTCTTCGGCCCCGAAGGGCACCTCAAGGTGCCGCAGACCGGCCGGGTGCTGATCCAGAACCATGTCGAGGTCGGCGCCGGCACCTGCATCGACCGCGGCAGCCTGCGCGACACCGTGATCGGCGAGGGCACCAAAATCGACAACCAGGTCCAGATCGGCCACAATGTCACCATCGGCCGGCACTGCCTGCTCGCGGCCCAGATCGGACTCGCGGGCAGCCTGACAATCGGCGACAATGTCGCGCTCGGCGCCAAGGTCGGCATCAACAACCACCTCAAGATCGGCGATGGCGCCCAGGTCACCGCGATGAGCGGCGTCAAGGACGACATTCCACCCAACGGCCGCTGGGGCGGGTTTTTTGCCAAGCCGACCAAACAATGGTTTAGGGAGATTATTGCAGTGGAACGTCTGACGCAGGGCGGCACGACGGATCCGAAAGGCGAGGGCAGGGAGTGATGGAGGAGGCACCGGTCAGGTTTGAGCTCGTGGACATCAACGAGATCCTCAAGACGCTCCCGCACCGCTATCCGATGCTGCTGATCGACCGGGTCAAGAACATCCGGACCGACTACAGCGGCATCGGCATCAAGAACGTCACCTTCAACGAGCCGCCGTTTCTCGGGCATTTCCCGGACCGCCCGGTCTATCCCGGCGTGATGATGATCGAAGCCATGGCGCAGACCGCGGGCGTGATCGGCATCAAGTCGGTTGAGGGCACCGAGAAGCCGCGCGCGGTTTATTTCCTCACCATCGACAAGTGCAAATTCCGCAAGCCGGTGATGCCGGGCGACACCATCGAGTACCACATGCGCTCGATCGGCCGCCGCAAGGCGATGTGGTGGTTTCACGGCGACGCCAAGGTGGACGGCACCGTGGTCGCCGAGGCCGATGTCGGCGCGATGCTGACCGACTGATCGATCCGCCGTCTGCGCGCTGCAAAATCAACAAAACGGCAAGAATAAATCAAGCCGGGCGTGAAGCGCCGCGCGCCGATCCCGCGCATGGTTGGTGCAGCGGTTGCCGGCGCTCGCGTGGCGTCGGCCAAGGGGATCCGAAGGCGATCCGCCCGCGAAATCGCGCGCCGGTCTCGAAGCTGCGCCACCAAAGATGCGCTTCAAAATGCCGGAGACGACGCTTTTAAATGGAGAGTGCCGTGAACAGGCTTCCATTCATCCTTGCGTGTCTGGTCATTCTTCTGCTGTCGCCGCAGGGGCGAGCTGCGGATTTGGGCGGCCTGGTATCGTCGCTAAGAGCTGGCGGCCATGTCATCGTCATCAGACATGTCGCGACCGATGACAGCCAGAAGGATATCTATCCCTTCAAGTTCGACGACATGGCCGCTCAGCGACAGCTAAGCGAAGCGGGTCGCGAAGTGGCCCGTCAGCTCGGGGCGGCGATCAAGCGATTAGGCGTGCCGATCGGGGAAGTCTACACCAGCAGGTTAAATCGGGCCGTTGAAACCGGTCGGCTGCTGGCGGGCAAGGACGTTTCCCCGGTCGACGAACTGACGGATAGCGGCGCGGGCAGTGTGTCGGCCATGGCCAATCCCGAGGGCAGGAATGCAAAGCTCGGGCGGTTTCTGCGCGATCTCGTCGACACCGGCCCGAAGGCCGGGCTGAACACGTTCGTCATCACCCACAAGACGAATATTGCCGACGCGTTCGGAAAAGACTTCGGTGATGTCCGGGAAGGCGAAGCGCTGGTTTTCAAACCGGCCGTTTCAGGCGCCGCGGTCCTGGTGACGCGGGTACAGGCCGGGGAGTGGATCGCGCAGGCTGGCGGGTAGGGCGCCACCCGCGATCAGGCGTGGGGTCGCTGGCCGCGGCCTTGCGCCTGGCAGGCATAGCGGCCACCCGGCCCCGATTCCCGGATGTTCCGATGGAAGAACTGGCCCATCGACGGTGCCGTCATGAAGGCCTCGAATGTCGCGGCTGGAAGTTCGCAATATTTGATGTAGTTGCCTTTGACGCCGACGATCATGGCGCGCTGCGCCGGATCGTAGCAGACCCGCTGGACGACAGTGCTGCGATTGATGTCGCGGCATTCAAACGTGCCGAGATCGACCGTCCCGCTATCCCTCAGGTCGAGCGTCTCCGTGCCAACCGGCGCGGTTAGCAGAAGCAGGATGAAGCTGGTTGCTGTCCGGATCATGATGCTGCGTCCTCCGATGCTACGCCGGTCAAATCTGATTTTGTTCTCAAAGAACGAACAGGGGGTGTGTTTTTACGCCCCGATCCCCGCTTAACATTTGGTTGCCGCGGTTCGCCTGGCGGCGATTCTTATGGCCGTCTTCGCCGCAACACGGCGTAACCATACGTCACTGGACAGCGCCGACATGTCGCGGTAACCACCGGAAAACCCGACATAATATCGCCCAGGCGATATCAGCAGGCACTGGACCCGTTTGATGACGACGATCGACCCCACCGCGCGGATCGAAGATGGCGCTGTGATCGGTGAGGGCACCTCGATCGGCCCTTATTGCATTGTCGGGCCCAACGTCGTCATCGGCGCGAACTGCAAGCTGATCGCGCATGTTCACATCACGGCGCAGACCACGATTGGCGATGGCTGCACGATCTATCCGTTCGTCTCGCTCGGCACCCCGCCGCAAAGCCTGAGCTATCGCGGCGAACTGACCCGGCTCGAGATCGGTGCTGGTTGCACCTTGCGCGAATCCGTCACCATGAATGCCGGCACGGTGGCCGGCGGCGGCGTGACGCGGGTCGGCGAGCGCGGCTACTTCATGAACTGCAGCCATGTCGGGCACGATTGCCAGGTTGGCAATGATGTGATCTTCGCGACCTCGGCGACGCTCGGGCGGTCACTGCGAGATCGGCGATTTCGTCTTCATCGGCGGGCTGTCCGCGGTGCATCAGTTCACGCGGATCGGACCGCAGGTGATGGTCGGCGGCGTCTGCGGCGTGCGCGGCGACGTCATTCCGTTCGGTCTCGTCAACGGCCAGTATGCGAGCCTCGAAGGACTCAACATCATCGGCATGAAGCGCCGCAAGTTCACCAGGGAACGGCTCGCCAGGGTACGGTCGTTCTATCAAAAGCTGTTTCACGGCCCAGGCATCTTTGCCGAGCGGTTGAGCTCGGTGCAGCCGCTGGCCGCGGAGGATCCCGCGATCTCGGAAATCCTCGCCTTCATCGACCACGGCAAGCACCGCGCGCTGTGTCTTCCGGCCGACGACGGCAGCAGGCACTGATGACGGGATCGCCGCAGCCATGACGACAGCGGCCTCTGAAATTTCCTCGCCGGTCGGCGTCATCGCGGGTGGCGGCGCGATGCCGTTCGCGGTCGCGGATTCACTTCAGAAGCGCAACATCGCGCCCGTCCTGTTCGCCCTGCGCGGCGCCTGCGATCCCTCCGGCGTCGCGCGTTTTCGTCATCACTGGATTTCGGTCGGACAGCTCGGCCGCGCCGTAAAACTGTTCCGCAGCGAAGGCTGCCGCGACCTGATCTTCATCGGCTCCCTGCAGCGGCCGGCGTTGTCGGAGATCAGGCTGGACTGGGGCACGGTCCGACGGATCGGCCATATCATGACCGCGTTTCGTGGCGGCGACGATCATCTGCTGTCGGGGATCGGCCGCCTGTTCGAACAGGACGGCTTTCGCATGGTCGGGATCGGGGATGTTGCCCCCGACATGCTGATGCCGGAAGGGCGCATTGCCCGCGCCATGCCTGATCCGGCCGCCACCGCCGATATTGCGAGGGGGCGAGAAGTGCTCCGCGCGCTCGGCCCCTTCGACATCGGCCAGGCGGTCGTCGTGATCGACGGCCACGTGGTGGCGGTTGAGGACATCGAGGGTACGGATGGCTTGCTGGTGCGCGTGGGGCGCTTGCGCGGTGAAGGCCGCATTCGCGCCAAGGCCGGCCGTGGCGTGCTGGTGAAGGCGCCCAAGAGCAGCCAGGACCTACGCTACGACCTGCCGACGGTAGGTGCGAAAACCATTGAAGGCGTCGCCGCGGCCGGTCTGGCGGGTATCGCCGTCATCGCCGGCCATACCATTGCGGCGGACTCGCAGGCGATGATCGAGGCCGCCGACAAGGCCGGTCTTTTCATTCAGGGTCTGCCCGCGTGATGCCTGGACGCGAGGCCGCCGAGCGGACGGTATTTCTGATCGCGACGGAGGAATCCGGCGACCGCCTCGGCGCCAGCCTGATGAAGATCCTGCGCCAGCGCCTCGGCGGTGCGGTGCGGTTCGAGGGCGTCGGCGGTCGTGCGATGGCGCGCGAAGGTCTCGACTCGCTGTTTCCGATCGAAGAGCTTTCGATCATCGGACTCGCCGCCGTCGTCAGGCAGTTGCCGAAGATCCTGCGGCTGATCCGCCAGACCGCCGACGCCGTGACCGAATCCGGTCCGGACATTCTCGTCATCATCGACAGTCCGGACTTTACCCATCGCGTGGCCAAACGCGTCCGCGCCCGCGACGCCAGGATTCCGATCGTCGATTACGTCTCGCCCTCGGTCTGGGCGTGGCGGCCGGGCCGGGCGCGGGCGATGCGGACCTATGTCGATCATGTACTGGCGCTGCTGCCGTTCGAGCCGGAGGCCTATCGCAGGCTGCACGGACCGCCTTGCAGCTATGTCGGCCACCCCCTGACCGAGCAACTGGGCGCGCTGCGGCCGGGGCCCGAGGAGGCCGGGCGGCGGGATGCGCCGCCGCCGGTGCTGCTGGTGCTGCCGGGAAGCCGCCGCAGCGAAATTCGCCACCATATGGCTGTCTTCGGCGAGGCGCTGGGACGGTTGGCCGGGCAGGGCACCGCGTTCGAACCGGTGCTGCCGACCATGCCGCATCTGCAGGAGGCGGTCGCCGAGGGGTTGAAAACCTGGCCGCTGCAGCCGCGCGTCGTGATCGGCGAGGCCGAGAAGCGGGCGGCGTTCCGGATCGCACATGCGGCGCTGGCGAAGTCCGGCACCGTGACGCTCGAATTGGCGCTGGCGGGGGTGCCGATGGTGACGGCCTACCGGACCGGCTCGGCGGAGGCCTGGATCCTGCGGCGAGCGATCAAGGTGAATTCGGTGATACTGGCCAATCTCGTGATCGGCGAGAATGTCGTGCCCGAATTCCTGCAGGAGGACTGCACGCCGGAAAAACTATCCGACGCGCTGCGCGAATTGCTCGGCGAGTCCGACCTGCGGCGCAAGCAACTCGCGGCCTTCGGCAAGATCGATGGAATCATGTCGACCGGCAACGCGCCGCCCAGCGTGCGGGCGGCCGACGTCGTGCTCGCGACCATGCGCAAATCACGGCGCGCGGACTAGCGCGGCTAGGTTGGCTTCGTGCCTTCCGGCCACTCGGGCAACTGGTCCTTGGGATCGAACCAGGACGCGCCGTCCGAGCGCCAGATGTGCAGCTTCGGCTTGTCGGTGATCGGCGTGTCGAGACATCCCATCCGCAGCAGCACTTTGCCGGTGCCGCCACGTTCGGCCATGATGTGCGATCCGCAGTTCGAACAGAAATATCGCTGCTTGCCGGGCGAAGATTCAAAACTCCGGAGCAGGTTCTCACCTTTGGTCCAGCGGAACCGTTCGCGCGGGACGGTGGTGACGGTCGAGAACGCCGAGCCATGTGTCTTGCGGCAGGTTTGACAGTGGCAATGGACGATCGTCCCGGGCTCGGCGTCCACTTCGTAGGTCACGTTTCCGCAAAGGCAGCTTCCAGTGAGCATGGTGCCTCCCGATATCGCCGGTTTTGTCCAGCGCTACAAAGCAGAAAGCCGAATGCTGCTGCATCCGGCTTTCCAGGTTTCGTAAATGCGACGGCGGTTACTTCCGCTTGGCGATATCGACGTAATCGCGACGGGCGACGCCGGTATAGAGCTGGCGCGGTCGGCCGATCTTCTGCTGCGGATCCTCGATCATCTCGCTCCACTGGCTGATCCAGCCGACGGTGCGGGCGACCGCGAACAGCACGGTGAACATCGAGGTCGGGAAGCCCATCGCCTTCAGCGTGATGCCCGAATAGAAGTCGACGTTCGGGTAGAGCTTGCGGTCGATGAAGTAGGGATCGCTCAGCGCGATCTTTTCCAGTTCCAGCGCCACCTTCAGCATCGGATCGTCGCCGTGGCCGGTTTCGGCCAGCACGGCGTGACACATCTTCTGCATGATCTTGGCGCGCGGATCGTAGTTCTTGTAGACGCGATGACCGAATCCCATCAGGCGGACTTCGCTGTTCTTGTCCTTCACCTTGGCGATGAATTCCGGAATCTTGTCGACCGAGCCGATGTCGGCGAGCATCGCGAGTGCAGCTTCGTTGGCGCCGCCATGCGCCGGGCCCCACAGGCAGGCGATGCCGGCGGCGATGCAGGCGAACGGGTTGGCGCCCGAAGAGCCGGCGATACGCACCGTCGAGGTCGAGGCGTTCTGTTCGTGGTCGGCGTGCAGGATGAAGATCTTGTCGAGCGCGTCAGCCAGCACCGGATTGATCTTGTAGTCCTCGCAGGGCACCGCGAAGCACATGTTGAGGAAGTTCTCGGCAAAGCGAGAGCGAGTTCTTCGGATACACGAAGGGCTGGCCGATGGTGTATTTGAAGGCCATCGCGGCCAGGGTCGGGATCTTGGCGATCATCCGCATCGACGCGATCATGCGCTGCTGCGGATCGTTGATGTCGGTGGAGTCGTGATAGAACGCGGCCAGTGCGCCGACCGAAGCCACCATGACCGCCATCGGATGGGCGTCGCGGCGGAAACCCTGGAAGAAGCGGGCCATCTGCTCGTGAACCATGGTGTGGTGGATCACGCGCTGGTCGAAGTCCTTCTTCTGCGCCGGGGTCGGAAGCTCCCCGTAAAGCAGCAGGTAACAGGTCTCGAGGAAGTCGCCGTGCTCGGCGAGCTGCTCGATCGGATAGCCGCGGTATTCCAGGATGCCGGCGTCACCGTCGATATAGGTGATCTTCGACTGGCAGCTGCCGGTGGAGGTGAATCCGGGGTCGTAGGTGAACATCCCGGCCGCGCCGTAGAGCTTGGCGATGTCGATGACATCTGGCCCCACCGTGCCGCTGAGGATCGGAAAATCGTAGGTCTTGTTACCTACCGTTAGCGTTGCAGTCTTGTTGCTGGATTTTGCGTCCATCGTGAAGTCCCCGATGAAATCGTTGCGAAAACCGGGCTGACTTGGCGCCGTTCTGAGGGCAGGTAACAAGGCAGGCCGGACTGTCTAGAAGGCGGCTTCAAATGGGTAGCTTATTGCCCAGTGCACTGCAAGATGGACGCAGACCCCACAAGGTAGGGGCTTATTCGGTGGCCTGATCGCCGAGCCGGGCGAGACACTGGTCCCGCCCCAGCACGGCCAGAACGTCGAAAATACCCGGTGAGGTCGTGCGCCCGGTCAGCGCTACCCGGAGCGGCTGGGCTACCGCGCCCAGTTTGAGATTGTTTTGCTCGGCGAAATTCCGCATGGCGGATTCGGTAGTCTCCGAGCTCCAGTCGGTGACCGTCTCGAGCGCGGCGCGGAGCTGGCCGATCAGGGCGCGGGTCTCCGGCGTCAGCAAAGCCAGGGCCTTCGGTTCGATCTCGAGCGGGCGGTCGGCAAAGATGAAGTAGGAGCCGGCGATCAGCTCCAGCAGCGTCTTGGCGCGCTCTTTCAGGCTCGGCATCGCCCGCAGCAACTGCGCGCGCGTGGTGTCATTGAGCTTGGCCTTCAGCTCGGCGCCGTCGGGGATGTAGTCCAGCAGCCTCTCGAACTGGGTCACCAGCGCAGCGTCGTCGGCGTGGCGGATATAGTGGCCGTTGAGGTTTTCCAGTTTGGCGAAATCGAACCGCGCCGCGGAGCGTCCGATCGCCGGCAGGTCGAAGGCATCGATCATCTCCTGGGTCGAGAAGATCTCCTGGTCGCCATGGGCCCAGCCGAGCCGGACCAGGTAATTGCGCAGCGCCGCCGGCAGGTAGCCCATGGCGCGGTAGGCCTCGACGCCCAGCGCGCCGTGGCGTTTCGACAGCTTTGCGCCGTCGGCGCCATGGATCAGCGGGATATGGGACATGTTCGGAATGGACCAGTCCATGGCATCGTAAATCTGCTTCTGGCGCGCGGCGTTGATCAAATGATCGTCGCCGCGGATCACATGGGTGACGCCCATGTCATGGTCGTCGACGACGACCGCCAGCATGTAGGTCGGGTTGCCGTCGCCGCGCAGGAGTACGAGGTCGTCGAGGTTCTCGTTCTGCCAGACCACGCGGCCCTGCACCTGGTCCTCGATCACGGTCTCGCCGGTCTGCGGCGCCTTGAGGCGAATGGTGGGCTTCATGCCGGCAGGCGCTTCGGACGGGTCGCGGTCGCGCCACAGGCCGTCATAGAGCCGGGTGCGGCCCTCGGCGCGGGCCTTCTCGCGCATCGCGGTCAGTTCCTCAGAAGTCGCGTAGCAGTGATAGGCCTTGCCGCTGGCGAGCAGTTGCTCGGCCACTTCGCGATGCCTTGCGGCGCGGGTGAACTGATAAACAACGTCGCCGTCCCAATCGAGCTCGAGCCACTTCAAGCCGTCGAGAATGGCGGCAATGGCGGGCTCGGTCGACCGCTCGCGATCGGTGTCCTCGATCCGCAGCAGCATCTTGCCGCCCGTTTTCCTGGCGTAGAGCCAGTTGAACAGCGCGGTACGGGCGCCTCCGATGTGGAGGAAACCGGTGGGCGAGGGGGCGAAGCGGGTGACGACGGAATCAGTCATTATCGGGGCGGGCCATATGCATGAGAAGCGGTGGTGTATAGCAGGCCCGGTGCATAACTAAAGTGTCCCCATGGGCAAAGCGGGCTTGGCTCATGGGGGCGAATTTGGCAGAAGGTCGGCTTGAATCCGACCAGGAACAGATAATGACCACAGAACCGGTTGCGGCAGAGGCGGGGCGCGATTTCATCCGCGACATCGTCCAGGCCGACCTCGACTCCAAAAAGCATAGCCGGATCGTGACCCGGTTCCCGCCGGAGCCGAACGGCTATTTGCATATCGGCCACGCCAAGTCGATCGCGCTCAATTTCGGCATCGCGCAGGAATTCGCCGGCCGCTGCCATCTGCGCTTCGACGACACCAACCCGACCAAGGAAGAGCAGGAATATATCGATTCCATCCAGGCCGACGTGCACTGGCTCGGCTACGACTGGGGAACCGACCTGTTCTACGCCTCGGACTATTTCGACCGACTGTACGGATGGGCCGAGGGCCTGATCACGGCCGGCCACGCCTATGTCGATGACCAGTCGCAGGAAGAGATCCGTGTGGCCCGCGGCACGCTGACGGAGCCGGGCAAGAACAGCCCGTTCCGCGAGCGCTCCGTCGACGAAAATATCGACCTGTTTCGCCGCATGAAATCAGGCGAATTCCCGAACGGTGCGCGTGTACTGCGCGCCAAAATCGACATGGCGTCCGGCAATATCAACCTGCGCGACCCCGTGCTCTATCGCATCCTGCATGCCGAGCATCCGCGCACCGGCACCAAGTGGTCGATCTATCCGAGCTACGACTACGCCCACGGCCAGTCGGACGCCATCGAAGGCATCACCCATTCGATCTGCACGCTGGAATTCGAGGACCATCGGCCGCTCTATGAATGGCTGCTCGACAAGCTGCCGGTGCCGTCGAAACCGCGGCAGTACGAATTCGCCCGGCTGAATCTGACCTACACGCTGCTGTCGAAGCGCGTGCTGACCCAGCTCGTGCGCGACGGCCACGTCTCCGGCTGGGACGATCCGCGGATGCCGACGATCGCGGGCCTGAAGCGGCGCGGCGTGCCGCCGGCGGCGGTGCGCGAATTCGTCAAGCGCATCGGCGTGGCGAAGGCCAACAGTGTGGTCGATGTCGGCATGCTCGAGTTTTGCATCAGGGAAGAACTCAACAAGACCTCGCAGCGGCGGATGGCCGTGCTGCGGCCGCTCAAGGTCGTGATCGAGAATTATCCGGAAGGGCAGACCGAGGAACTCGACGCGGTCAATCATCCCGACGATCCGGCTTCCGGCAGCCGCAAGATCTCGTTCGGTCGCGAGCTCTACATCGAGCAGGACGACTTCATGGAGAACCCGCCGAAGAAGTTCTTCCGGCTCTCGCCGGGCAGCGAGGTGCGGCTGCGCTACGCCTATTTCATCAAGTGCCGGGAAGCGATCAAGAACGCCGCCGGCGAGGTGGTCGAACTGCGCTGCACCTACGATCCCCTGACCAAGGGCGGCAACGCGCCCGACGGACGCAAGGTCAAGGCCACCATGCACTGGCTGTCGGCGGCGCAGTCGGTGCCGGCGGAGATCCGCGGCTACAACCAGTTGTTCGCCAATCCGAGCCCGAGTGCTTCGAATTTCGCCGCCGACCTCAATCCGCAGTCGCTGGAAATTTTGCCGGATGCGCGGGTCGAGCCGGCGGTCGCATCAGACAATTCGAACGAGGTGATCCAGTTCGAACGGCAGGGCTATTTCGTGCGCGACAAGGACTCCGCGCCGGGCAAGCCGGTGTTCAACCGCACCATCGGCCTGCGCGACACCTTTGCCAAGGAAGTCGCAAAAAGCTGAAGAAGAGCTGAAGCCTTTTCGATGGGATCATCCGATGAGCGCAACCGACGACATCGTCTCCGGCATCATGGCGAAGTGGGCGGCGAACTTCAGCAAGTTCGACGCTGACGCACAGGCGTCGCTTTATTCGAAGAACGCGCTGTTCTTCGGCTCGAAGCCGACGCTCTATCGGGGGCAGGACGGCGTCGCGTCGTATTTCAACGGTTTGCAGAAATGGCGTTCGCGGCAAGTGCAGTTCACCGACGTGGTCGTGGTGCCGGCCGGAGACGATGTGATCAACGTGGCTGGGATCGCCAACTTCGTGATCGACGAGGGCGCCACCAACCTTTCGGTCAAGATCACCTGGGTCATCGTACGCGAAGATGGCGACTGGAAGATCGTCAGTCATCACGTCTCGTCGAGAGGCGCGCTGATCTAGCAGCCCCGGCAGATGCCTCTGATAGCGCGGGCCATCTGTTCATCATCCCCCGACATCGGCTCGATCGGCTTTGATTGCTCGACCTCACGGGCGTCGCGCACCTTTTGCCGGGCCGCCCGTGCGGCTTCCTGGCGCTGATAGCATGCGTCGCGTTCCTGCTTCGCCTCGATGAATCGGCATTGTTCGTCCGCAGCGTGCGCGGGCACCGAAGTGATCATCATCACGGCGAATGAAAAGCAGGCAGCAAGTTTCATGTCTGTCGTTAATCCCGGTTGGCGCCGAATCCGCAGTCGAGTGATTGTACCGTCGGGCGATGTGCATTTCTTCAGGTTTCTGCATCCGTTCTGCTATCGCCCTGATGACAGCTTCCGGTAGCCTTGTGGGCCGCAGGGCATCACGGGTAGTGGGATGGCGGAGCAGGGCAGTACGCCGGGCGGAAGGCGAGGCTATGCCGGGACGTGGCCGCCGCGTTCGGCGGCGCCGGCCGGTGGCTTTGCGCCGTCCGTGCTCAGTGCCTGGCCGCCGTTCATCGAGATGCTGCGCCAATGGGTGCGCGCCGAGGCCGACGCCGGGCGGCTGCTGCCGTGGGTGCCGGTCGCGTTCGGCACCGGCATCGCGTTTTATTTCGCCGCCGATCATGAACCGGTGCTGTGGGTTGCCGCTGCCGTAGCGGTGGCACTGGGCGCATTGGCGTTTTTGTTGCGACGGCAAAAGCTCTTTGCCGCAGCGGTGATGATCGCCGCCGTCGCGGCGGGCTTCGCGGTGGCGACCTGGAAAACCGCGCGGATCGCGCACGGTGTGCTGGCGCGGCCGATGTTTTCGGTGACGCTGTCGGGCTTTGTCGAAACCCGCGACATTCGCGAGCGCACCGACCGCTTTGTGCTGCGGGTGGTCAGCATGGAAAGCCAGCGCGGATCGACCAGGCTGGAGCGCGTGCGTCTGTCGGTGAAGAAGGGGACGGCGCCGGCGGTCGGTAGCTTCGTCGAATTGAAGGCACGGCTGATGCCGCCGCTCGCGCCGTTACGTCCGGGCAGCTACGATTTCAGCCGCGACATGTTCTTTTTCGGTATCGGTGCTTCCGGTTTCGCGATGGGCGCAATCAAGACCGCGGAGCCGCCGGCCGCCGGCGGGCTCGGTTTGCGCTATTCGCGGCAGTCGAAGACAGTTCCCAGGCCGTCGCACATTTGGCAGACGATCTGAAATTGAGACGCGTCGTTTGATCGCTGCGTTAACATTTTTGAGCCGGAGTTAAACAAAGTCGTCAGGCGGAGTATGATCGGCTGACGGCTTCGCTGGTGTGGGCCCGGACAGGGGACAATTGTCCGGTGGCGAGATCGTTGGATAATTTTACCTGGCCCGCTACTAAACTCTCTCGTTAAGCTGAGTGTCCGGCCTGCGGGTTAATTCTGGAACTGGCGTGGAGCCCCGGTGCGGCTCGCCTTTCTTGCGGTTTCCGCTAATTGCACTCGCCGCCGCAGTTCCTGCAGTTCAATAAATCGTCGGCGCAATGGAGCATCATCAGAAAGCTGGGTTTTCCTTTTAAACAACGGCACCTGCTTCATCTCTATACGCTCCTACTGGATGAAACGGAGGAAGCCTACACCTCAAGACCAGCGACCGTCTGTACGACGTCAGGCGTAGGAACCCAGCAAGCGTTTTAGGAGCAGGGTCGACATCCCGATGGCCTCAACCGCCAACAAAAAGACCGCCCGAAGGCGGTCTTTCTGTAGTTTTGATCAGGCTAAAACCTCGGGGCACTCGGCGGAAACACGACGTGGCTAAGCGCTGTCTCTCATCTCGTGAAACATCTTGATCACGTCGGTGAGCCGAAGCTTCTTGTCGTGAGGCCCCTGGAATTCACTGAGCGCGGACCGCTGCCGCGCCGCGATCTCGTCCCGCTTGTTCTGGTCGTTGGCCTTGAAGTAGGCCCGCATGTCTTTCACGAACGCCTTGGCGACCTGGGGTGGCAATTCTAACTGCTCTCGTGGCATCAAACTCAATAGACTGGTCGGTGAGGCGTCGCTGGAATGATGCAAAATCGATGCGATTGATTTCACGATCTTGGGCATTCTGCCGACATTTCCCGATGTTGTTGCCGTGGGGTAACAGTATTCGTTTCCACTTGCGCCTATTCCTCAGCAATCGGTTTTTTGGGGGGATTTGGAAATGAAGAAGTTTTTGCTGGGCACCGTTGCGCTCGTTGCTCTCGCGGCGCCTGCAGCCGCAGCCGATCTCGCGGCTCGCCCCTACACCAAGGCGCCCCCAATCCCTGTTTCGCCCGTCTACAACTGGCGCGGCTTTTACGTTGGCGCCAACGGTGGTTGGGGTTCGAATCGGAACTGCTGGGATCTTGCGGCATTGGGCGTCGTAGCGGTCAATCCCAACCTTGCCGAAGGCTGTCACGACGCCTCCGGCGGAACCGTGGGCGGCCAGGTTGGCTACCGCTGGCAGGCCACCAACTGGGTGTTCGGCCTGGAAGCGCAAGGCAACTGGGCTGACTTCAAGGGAAGCAACCTGAATTTGCTTGCGGGTGGTCCTTTCGCTGTCGCCACGCTGACGGACCGGACGAAGACCCGCTCCTTCGGCCTGTTGACGGGCCAGATTGGATACACTTGGAACAACGTGCTCTGGTACGCCAAGGGCGGCGCCGCCGTTACCAACAGCCGGTATGATACCTTCACCGTTGCAAACCCGCTGGTGGACGGCGCGACAGTAACCCGTTGGGGCGGCACGGTCGGAACCGGTATCGAAATCGGTTTCGCACCGCAGTGGTCGGTTGCGTTTGAATACGACCATCTGTTCATGGGGACGCGAAACGTAACCGCAGTTTTGCCGACTGGTGTCATTTCGGCTGTTGACCGCATTCGCCAGGACATTGATGTCGGCACGGTCCGCGTCAACTACACCTTCGGTGGCCCGGTCGTCGCGCGCTACTGATTTTGCTTAATCGCAGATCAAAAGCCCCGGATCATTCCGGGGCTTTTTTGCGTGGCACGACCCCGCAAAGGCGGCCTCCGGGCCAGCGTAGGGGCGTTCATTCATAAGTTTCAACGAGATCCTCCGATGCTCTGGTGCTGTGCGTGTAGCGCGCGCCGGTCGCCGGTTAGTTTTTCGGCATAGTCGTCGAGCGCTTTGATCAGGCTATCGGCCGAAACGCCAGCCTTCCTTTCGAAGATCAGGTATTTCCGCAAGGCGGCCAAGTGTTCGAGGCCGACCGCGACGGCAGCGGCGTGGGCTTCTTCCCGCCACTTCTGCAGTTTTTCCCGCTGGTAGGCCTTCGCTGCGGCTCGGTTCTCTGCCTTTGTCATCCCGGCATGGATCGCGCCGATTCCGATAGGTGACCAGCCGCTAGGGTTTGAGGCGTAGCCAACGTCCGACGCTTCCTGTTGGTCAAGAGCGTTCAAGTGCGTCGTCGCTGTGGGCTGTCCTACGCATTCGCCAAACAAAAAGACCGCCCGAAGGCGGCCTCTCTTTCTCTGATCGGGCTGGTGATCAGGCGGCGTGAAGTGCAGTGACCTGATTGCGACGGCGGTAAGCGACAAAGCCGACGCCGAAGAAACCGAGGATCATCATTGCCCAGGTGGACGGCTGGGACGGCCGCGGTCAAGGCAACAGTGCCAAGCGGCTCTTCCACGAAGTTGTATCCGAAGCTTTGTGAGATGCCGAGCGTGATATTGTCGCCAACGGTCGGGTACGTAATACCAGGATAGATGGTGAGACCTGCGATCGGGGCCGTAAAATAGATATTGGGAATCACGAATTCGATCGCAGAATGATCGGCGCTGATTGCAAATTCAAAGCCGCTACCGAGTGCTGCGTAACCAGCGAAGCCGGGAGTGAACGCTCGCGAGTTGGTTATCTCGAAGCCCACAGAGGTCCCTGCACCGTTAGGTTGATTTTGATCGAAATAGAGGTTGGCGAAATACTGCGGAGGCAACGGGCTGGATGCCTGCACAGAATCCATAGACGCCGCCGTTCTCCGACTTGAGGTAAATCGAGTAAGGTACATACCCGGGATTGGTCACCGTTGCGGTCGCGGCGCCATACGACGCATCCAAAGTTCCATCGACCGTGATAGCGTTTGCGCTTGTGCTTTCGGCTCCCAAAGCCAAAAGACCCAAACAGGCAATAGTGCTGAATTTCATCTGTACGCCCCAAATTTGATTTATTGACGCGTGGCTGATTCAACGCCGGGGTGTCAAGGGAACTGTCAGTAATCCTGACTAATTACTTGGCGTGGGCCGCGGCGCGCCGGGCGCCGGGCTGGTTTGGGGGTCGGGCAGCTGCGACACGCAGACCGGTTGACCAACGGGGTGCGGGTGTTCGTTTGCCCTTCGCCCTCAGCCCGATCTCGACCGGCCGGATGGCTTCGGAGCGGCCACAAGATGCAATCACTGTTCTCGCGGGGTGAGCTGGCACCCCTTCGCCTTCAGCCTTCTACGGTTGCTCAGCACCCGCGGCAAATCTTTTTCAGCTTGGCGTCTAGCTTTGCGTTTTCGACGGCGAGCGCGTCGACGATCTTTCCTTGATCTGGAGAAGCGTTGGACGCCGCGGCCCTCTGTTTGGACGGCGCTGGCTTCGCGGCTGATGGTGGCGTGCCCCGATCATAACAAGCCAACCGATCGCGAGCCTTCAGCACCGTTGAGCATTCGGAAGTTTGAGCGGCGGCGCCTTGGCATCCGGCGAAAATCAATGCGATTAGCAGTAATGGCTTCACTTTTAAATCTCCAAAGGAAAGTCGGCAGTGGGCGATCGTCGTGCTATCGATCGCCTGCCGCTGCCGGTCCTGAATTCAGGATGGCTCGGGCGCACGATCGGCATTGGCCTGTTTGCGAATACTTTCGTAATAGCGCTCTACGCTCTCGTCACTCAATTGTTCCAAACTCATAATCGAACTCCTACTTATTCAAAACGCTACTTTCCTTTTGCCTTCAGCCCAATCTCGACCAGTATTCAATTTAAAGCCGCCGCGGCTCGGCCTTCGCCCGTTACTTGATATTCAACGTCGCTGATGTTGGTCTTGAACGGAATCAACCATCCCAAGTCGACCAATCTATCGTATCTGCTGCGATCAATATTTCCCGCAGTGTATTTGCGCCCGCCGCCGGCAACGATATGACGGATTAGCTTAAGGTCTTCGTCGGCGCCGGTCACGACTTCCCCTTCGCCTTCAGCCCCAGATCTAAAATCCGGCGGATTGCTTCTGACCGCGAGACCTCCTGCGCTGCGGCCCATGCATCGATTGCCGCAACCGTTTCCGGTCCGAGCCGCGCCGGAATGGTCTCACCGAACTTAATTCCCGGCGGTCGCCCGGTCCTCTTTTTGTGTACAGTTTTGTCTTGCTTGGCCATAGATATTTGTGTACACAAAAGGCGAGCCGGAGGGAAGCGTCAACTTCCGCCCCGGCTCTAACCCGAACCAGATGAGGATCAATCGAATGATTCAGGCTGACAGCGTGCTTAGCACGCCACCCACAAACACGTCTTCGATACAGGAGGCCAATCCCGCGCTGGAGGCCCGAGCGGAGTCCGTGGATTCGCTTTCTGCCCAAACCGCCACCGAGCGCCGGATCGAGGAAGGGCCGCCGGTGACCCGCTAAAGGGCATCAAGGGCCTATCCCGCCGGACAGCACTTGCCGGGATTGCCATGCTCCCGGCCGTCTTGCCCGCCGCGATGCGGGCGGCTGCGTCAGCCGAACCGGACCCCATCTTTGCGGCGATCGAGGTGCACCGGAAAGCCAAAGCCGCTGCCGCCGCCGCATTTGCTGAGGTTGAGAGGCTGACAACGATCGCCGACGCGGAGGTAGGGCCGCGCAGTCTCCCGGTGTTGAACATGGTACAGCCGGGCCGGTTTAAGGAGTTCGTGGATGTCACGAGCTGGATTGATATTGACCAGCTTGTACCGGCTGAAATCTATCCCGACGAAAATGCACACTTTCGGGAGAGACTGCGGCGGCAGCAGGAAGATCACGACGCCATTGTGGGCGACACGGACGAAATCACGGACGAGCCCTGCGCTGTACTATGGACCGCGATCGACGACTTTGCGGAGACGGTGCCGACGACCATGGCCGGCTTGCTCGCGATGATTCTTTACGCGGACGAAATCTGGCAACAGGAGGAGGCGGGCTTGCTCATTGCCAACATGGCGACGGCTGCGCGCGCCCTGGTTGGGGGGCGGGCATGAGCGACGTTGTCAAATTCCCCGGAGCACCATCCGGTCGCGAGATCAATGACGATGGCGACCGGCTCCATGCCGAAGCATTCCGCGATCTCGAGCCCGAGATTTGTGATTGCACAACGATGGCGTAGATTGCCGCTCAGATAGCGCTAAGCGCAAACACTACTGACCGCGAGTTGGTGTTTGCTGTTGCCCACGTCTCTGAAATGCTCGACGCGTTCAGAGCAAACTATTACGCCGCTTACCACGGGGAGAAACGGCGGGACGCAGCACCATGAAGCGCTGCCGCCGTTCGATCAGGAAGCGCAACCGGCACCGGGCGGGGCTGGCTTACCGTCGCCGGTTGGCTGGGTCGGGCAAAACGAACTCTAGAGCTCAAAAAACTACGCCGTCGGGCTCGAAAAATCGTGTCCCGGCGGCGCCTATTACTGGGCCCCTGAAATCCCCAGCAACGCTAAGCTAGCAGGGGCCACGCCGTGCAAATGTGAACTAGCTCACAATTGGAGGCTTTCTTTCCAAAGGGCGTGGAGCCTCGGTCCCCGCGCTCGGCACGCGCAATTTGTTAACCCGTGCTGGCTAGCTTTTGGAAACGCGGAACCTTGTACAGCAAACCGCGAGCTCGATTGACTGGAAACTCGCCGGCTGGCCCCGTCGGGTTTTTCTTTGGATGGGAACCTTTGGCGGGTGTTGGAGTTTGGGAACTGTGTCGGGCCTGCCCCCGACACGCCGCAGCGGACGGCCCCAGCTAATTCCTGCCCCCAGGACGGGCTGGGGTCGTTTCGGCTTCTCCCGCTACCCGGTAGTTCCCTTTTGCTCAACGCCGCTTTTGAAAATAGCGCGGTCCGAGCGGGCCTCGTCAGCTGCTGCTAGTCCGCACGACATCCAACAGCAATCGGACATCAGCGCGCATCTCCAAGTGATGACTGAACGCCTTCACGGCGGCAGGATCACATAACTCTGCGGACGCGGCCACCATTTCGTTTGCTTCGATCAATCCCGCCAGCCAGGCGGTGGTGCCGGCGATACTCGGTAAAGCTGAGCGGTCCATCAGTGCGTCCTATACACGTCGTAAGCATGCGCCAGAAAAATGCTGATGCTAAAAAAGGCCCCCACCGCGGTGACGATCTCGGTCATAGCTTTGTTCCTTGGCTTGAAATGCCGGGAAGGGCGGCCAGAAGGAACTGGTGATAAATCGCGTTGAGAATGAGCGGCAACATGATCGCATCCCCTTTATTGATTAAGTCGATCAGAGCAGCGGTTTGTTTCCGGACGACTGCGCAGGCGGTCGAAAATGGTTTCGTCGACCGGAAAAAAGCGAAAACCCCGCCCTTGGGGGAAGCGGGGTCTTCTTGGGGAAGCGACGGCGAGCCGAATGCTGCCGTGCTTGCGCCGCGTGTGCTTTCTCCGCGCGCGGTCGATGCCACGCCGGCGGAAGCGGACGTGCAGGCGGAGGAATAGCGCGCCATAGCGCTTTCGAGCGAAGTGGATACCGGTTCACGTCAAGAAAACGCGTCAAGACATGTCAAGACAACGACTAATGCTCGTCGAGTTCGGGGCTGGCCGGAAGTTCGAAGGCGCCGAGATGAAATTCCTCCGGCGCATCCGGTTCGGTGGGCAGGTTGACCAGCGTGAATGCCGCCTCGGGAAACTGCTGCCAGATCGCGAGATCGTCTGCGCTCACCGTGAGCCAGCCGAACCTGAACATGTAGCGGCCGGGCTCGGTGACGTGCCCGGCTCTTTGCCAGGTGACCTTGTTGACCATGGTTCTGCCCCAGTACCGGGCTCCGCCGACGGTCGCCGGCGGAGCCTTGTCACGAAAAATCAGCCGGTAAAGATCGACGTCGCCGAAGGTGATGCCGCCGACGTAGGGTCGCTCACCGCAGGCGCGCGCCCGGTGGTGGCCTGAAGCACCGGCAATTGCAGGACGGTGACGCGCTGGTCTTCGCAAAGCTGCGTCACCAGCACATGGCTTCCATCGGGAAATTCGATCGCGTCGTGGTGACGATCGGGGACCTCGGGCGCGATGTGGTTGAACTTGCCGACCCGCCACGAGAGCGTGCGCGTCCAGATCCAGCGGTTGTCGTATTTGACGTCCCGGGCGAACGCGACTTCAGTTCCGGGCAGCATGCAGACCGCCACCGCGAGTTCGCTTTCGGAGGCAAAGCCGCGGGTCGACGTGCCCGGGAAGGTGGTGGTGATCAGCGTCTCTCCGACCTTGGCGGGGCGCGACGCAACGGCTTGCAAGCTATAGTCACACATCGGATGGCTCCCTCGTTCGAGATAGCTGACCCGTGTCTCCGGGAGGCACAGGCCTCTATCAGAGTGGACGTTGGCGTGGAGTTTCGCCGCCGTTCGGGGCAATTCTGCGGCTCCAGTGCCGGCGCATCCATCACAAATACGCTAACGCAACTTGGTTCCAGAGCGGCCGCAATAAAAAGCCCCGGCCGAAGGCCCGGGCTTTGAAGGCCAGGGCTTTAACGAGCTAGGGCTTTGTCGGGGTTGATCTGTCACTCCGGGGGGCGGCGCTCTGCGCCACCCCCAATGACGAGCTCCAATCAATACTTGCGGTACAGCCCGATCAGCTTGCCCTGAATCCGGACCCGGTTCGGCGGCAGGATGCGGACCTCGTAGGAGGCGTTGGCGGGCTCCAGCGCGATCGAGGCGCCGCGGCGGCGGAAGCGTTTGAGGGTGGCTTCCTCCTCGTCGATCAGCGCCACCACGATGTCGCCGGTGTCGGCGGTCTCGTTGCGCTGGATCAGTGCCATGTCGCCATCGAGAATGCCGGCCTCCACCATGGAATCGCCGCGCACTTCGAGCGCGTAATGTTCGCCGGAACCGAGCATGTCAGGTGGCACGCTGATGGTGTGGCTGCGGGTCTGCAACGCCTCGATCGGCGTGCCAGCGGCGATCCGGCCCATCACGGGGACGGCGACCGGACGGTTACCGTCGTCCTCGGCAGCGGCGCTGGCGGTGCGGACCTTGCCCAGCGTGCCTTCGATGACACTGGGCGTGAAGCCGCGGCGGCCGTTGCCGTTACCGGCGCTGGTGATCTCGGGCAGCTTGATGACCTCGATGGCGCGGGCACGGTTGGGCAGGCGGCGGATGAAGCCGCGCTCTTCCAGCGCGGTAATCAGGCGGTGGATCCCGGATTTCGAGCGCAGGTCGAGCGCATCCTTCATCTCGTCGAAGGAGGGCGGCACGCCGGCCTCCTTCAGCCGTTCATTGATGAAACGCAGAAGTTCGTACTGTTTGCGCGTAAGCATCGCGAGCATTCCCCCGGTTGGCGGCGTCGTTCGGTTGCGAGAGGTGGGAGCCTCAAAACTCCCTCTTGTGACACTAACTCTCGAAACAAATCATGAACGGACACTATATGTTCGATATGTGTTCCGCAACCACTTAATTTCCAGTGAACGAAGCCGGGGTTTTGGCAGCAGCCGTCGCGCCGGGCGCCTCACTCCGGCAGCCGCAGCAGCTCGCAAGGCGAGCCTTTCGATGCTGCCGGCGCAAACGGCGGACGTATCACAAGTGCCCGTGCCGCAGCGAGATTCCCAAGCAGCGAGGAGTCCTGATGCGTGACCGGAGTTGCAATCAGCGTGCCGTCGGCGCGCTCCTCGAGCCGCGCGCGCAAATAATCCTCGCGCTGGTCGTTGGCGCCGAGATCGCCGCCGAGCAGGGCAGTCTCACGCGTGTGGCGGACCTCCTTGCGGCCCGAGAGTGCCCGAATCAACGGCACCAGAAACAGGTAGGCGCAGACATAGGAGGATACCGGATTGCCGGGCAGGCCGATCACCCGCATGCCGCCGAGCCTGCCGTGCATCATCGGCTTGCCCGGCCGCATCGCGATCCGCCAGAACGCCATGGCGACACCCTCGGCTTCCAGCGACGCCTTGACGAGGTCGTGGTCGCCGACCGAGGCGCCGCCGGTGGTGATCAGGATATCGGCGCCGACATCGCGGGCGCGGCGGATGCCTTCGGTGGTCGCAGCGACCGTGTCGGCGGCAATGCCGAGGTCGACGGTTTCGGCACCCTCCGCCCGCGCCAGCGCACGCAGGGCATAGCCATTGGAATAGACGATCTGGCCGGGGCCGGGGATCTGGCCCGGCATGACAAGCTCATCGCCGGTGGAGAGCACCGCGACTTTTGGCCGGCGGCGGACCGCGAGCTCGGGATAGTTCATGCCGGCGGCGAGCGAAAGGTCGCGGTCGGAGAGGCGGCTGCCGCCTGCGAGCAGCACGTCGCCTTCGCGAAAATCCACCCCGGCGGGGCGGATGTGACGGCCGGTTTTGGCGGCCTCGGTGATGGTGATGTGATCGCCATCGACTGCCGAATCTTCCCGAATCGTGTCTTCCTGGATGATGACGGCGTCGGCGCCGTCGGGGATCACGCCGCCGGTGAAAATCCTGACCGCTTCGCCGGCGCCAACCCTGCGCTCGAACGGCCGGCCGGCGGCGACCTCGCCGATCACCTTCAGCCGTGCGGTGAGATCGGCGGCGTCAGTCGCGCGCACCGCATAGCCATCCATCGCCGACATCGCCTGCGGCGGCTGCGTACGCCGCGCGGCGACATCGTGTGCCAGCACGCGATGATACGCGGTGTCGAGCGACGTCATTTCCTCGGGCAACGGATCCGCGCCCGCAAGGATCGCGGCAAGCGCGTCGGCAACCGGCATCAAGGCCACGGATAATTCACTCCATAATTGAGCACGATCTTTCGGAAAACCGGTCTCTACTTTTCCGGATCGTGCTGTCAAATTCCAAGTGCGGTGAGTGCCTTTGCCACGTCATCCGTCGATGTCACGTGGACAGCAGCCAGGCCGCGCGCCCGCGCGCCCTCGATGTTGGCGGCGACGTCGTCGAAGAACAGGATTCGCGATGCCGGCACCCCGATCGCCTTTACCACATGATCATAGGCCTCGGCGTCAGGTTTTCTCAAGCCGATGGTCGAGGACAGGAATATCTTGCGGAAATGGCCGAGCACATCGGCATAGGCGTGTGAGAAATGCGCGACATGGGCCGGATTGGTATTGGAGAAGGCATAAAGCGGCATGCTTTCGGCGGCGCGCGCCAGCAGCGGCGCGATGCCGGGCATTTCGCCGGCGAAGATCGCGTTCCAGCCGTCGAGAAACTGGTCGTCGGTGATGCCGATGCCAAGCGAGGCGCGCAGGTTGGCGAAGAACGCAGCGTCGTCGATCTTGCCGACCTCATGGTGCTTGAAGCTGTCATCGACGACGAAACGGCCGGCAAGGTCGGCCGGTGCGCAGCCGGCGTGACCGGCCCAGCTCGCCATCACCTTGTCGAAATCGATGTCGAGTACGACCCGGCCGATGTCGAACAGCAGCACGTCGGCGGAGTGGGGGGCGAGGGTGGAGGTCATGACAGTGGTTTACAAAACCGGGCTGGCTTGAGCAACGGCGCACGCCAAATCGATAATGCGTGGCGGTTCTTTTGGCGCTTAAGCCGGTGCGCGAGCTGTGCTAAGCGTTGGGAAATCTTGTGAGGAGTGACCGCATGAACATCCTGAGCCGCGTCCGCAGCCGAACTCTGGGCCCCTTCGCGGTGATCGCGTTGCTGGCGGGCGGCATGATCGCGCCGGCCGAGGCGCAAACTCAAAACATCCAGAAATACGGCGACCCCGACAAGGAGAAAACGCCGTCCCAGATCGCGGCCGAAAAGGAGGCCGAAAAGGCCTATCAGCGCTCGCTCGGCAACATACCGGCACAGAAGAACACGGACCCCTGGGGAACCGTGCGCAGCGACGATGCGCCGCCCAAGGCGGCGAAGGCCTCACCGGCAAAACCGAAGGCCAAAACCGACGCCAAATCCGCTGACAGCAAGACCGGCGGCACCGCCAAGCAATAGAAGACACCACCCGGCATCGCCGGAATCAGGATGTCCGGAACAAGGGAAACAAGAAAAAATGCCTGACATGCTGCTGTTTTCGCCGATGACGATCCGCGGCGTCGAGTTGCGCAATCGCATCGTGGTGCCGCCGATGCATCAGTATTCGGCTGTGAAGGGCTTTCCGACCGACTGGCACCTGATGAACGCCGGCAAGTTCGCCGCCGGCGGCGCCGGGCTGGTGGTGGTGGAGTCGACCAAGGTCGAGCGGCGCGGCTGCGGCACGGTCGGCGATCTCGGCATCTGGGATGACGCCTTCGTCGAGCCGCTCAGCCGCCTGGTCAAATTCATCAAGCAGCAAAATTCCACAGCCGGCATCCAGCTCGGCCATTCCGGCCGCAAGGCGCGCG
The DNA here is from genome assembly GCA_963764705.1 of uncultured Alphaproteobacteria bacterium. Lineage (GTDB taxonomy): Bacteria > Pseudomonadota > Alphaproteobacteria > Rhizobiales > Xanthobacteraceae > Bradyrhizobium. The sequence goes on from CAVXTR010000001.1 coordinate 172,118, forward strand.
CGAGCCGGCCTTGGGAAGGCGACCGGCCGTTGCAGCGCTCCCCCGATATCGAGGATTGGGAGGCCTGGTCGCCGGTGGCGCCGAGCGCGATCGCCCACAGCGAGCGATGGCCGGTGCCGAAGGCGCTGGAACGTCACGAGGTCAAGGACCTGGTGCAGGCCTGGGGCCAAGCCGCCCGCCGTGCCCACGAGGCCGGCTTCGACGTGCTGGAGCTGCACGGTGCGCACGGCTATCTCGTGCATCAGTTCCTGTCGGAACGCGCCAACCAGCGCACCGACGAATATGGCGGCTCCGAAGCCAACCGGACGCGCTTCATTACCGAGATCACCGAAGCGGTGCGCACCCACTGGCCCGATCACAAGCCGTTGTTCGTGCGCCTCTCGGTCGAGGACAATGCCGGCTGGGGACCGGAACAGAGCGCGCGGCTGGCAAAGACGCTCAAGGCCAAAGGCGTCGACGTCATCGATTGTTCGTCGGGTGGTATCACCGAAATGGCGCCGATCCTCGGCAAGGAAATCAAATACAGCTATCAGGTGCCGTTATCGGAATATGTGAAGCGCGAGGCCGATATCATGACCATGGCGGTCGGCCTCATCATCCATGGCGACCAGGCCGAGCAGATATTGAGGGACAAGCAAGCCGATCTGATCGCGGTGGGGCGGGAAATCCTCAACAACCCGAACTGGCCGATGGATGCGGCGCTCAAGCTCGGCGTCGACGGGCCGTTCCGTAACGTTCCGCCGCAATTCGGCTATTGGCTGGGGACCCGGGCCAAGCGCGGTTTCGGAACCCAGCCTTCGACCTGGCAGAACGGCCTCCAGGAAGCCGGCAAGGAATCCTGAAAAAGCGTGCTGAACCATCGGTTGAAGTGGAAGTGAAGCCCGTCTTTTCAACGGCTTGAGCGTTATGCTTCCACTCTCATGGCAGATCAGGAGCGAAAAGCGCGTTCCGGCGCCTTGCGCGGGGCTGACGAACTCTCGCCACCGTAATGCCCCGGTAAGGTCACGGCCTTGTTCCGACCAAAATGACGTTGTGTGGTCGGGCCCGCCGGATCAGGACGCCGAATTCAGGGGAATCAAGGCTGTCGATATCGAAGGATCGCTCGTAATGCGCAAGAACATTACCTTTCTGCTGGGCACAGCCACGGGAATTTGTCTGACCCTTCTCGTTGCCGGGCCGCAAGGCACGCGTCTGGTGGCGGCGGCGAAGGCTGCGGTCGAGTCCAATTCGAACACTTATTCGAAGCTCAATCTGTTCGGCGACGTGTTCGAGCGGATCCGCACCGACTATGTCGAGAAGCCTGATGACAGCAAGCTGATGGAAGGCGCCATCAACGGCATGATCTCCGCGCTCGATCCGCATTCGCGGTACATGAATGCGAAGGGCTGGAGCGACATGCAGGAGACCACCCACGGCGAGTTCGGCGGCCTCGGCATCGAGGTGACGATGGAAGACGGCTTGGTCAAGGTGGTGACGCCGATCGACGATACGCCGGCTTCCAGGGCCGGGATCATGTCGGGCGACGTGATCACCCAGATCGACGACGACGCCATTCAGGGGCTGACACTCGACCAGGCCGTGGTCAAGATGAAGGGGCCGGCCGACAGCAAGATCAAACTGAAGATCGTTCGCAAGGGCGTCGACGCGCCGATCGACATCGCGCTGGTGCGTGAGGTGATTCGGGTGAGGCCGGTGCGTTACCACACCGATGGCGGCGATATCGGCTATATCAGGATCACCAGCTTCAACGAGCAGACCACCGACGGCCTGCGCAAGGCGATCGCGGCGATCTCCAAGGAGATCCCGCAGGACAAGCTTGCGGGCTACGTCGTCGACCTCCGCAACAATCCGGGCGGATTGCTCGACCAGGCGGTCTCGGTATCCTCTACCTTCATGAACCGGGGCGAGGTGGTCTCGACCCGCGGCCGCTTGCCGGAAGAAACCCAGCGCTTCACCGCGCGCGGCGGCGACATCACCAAGGGCAAGCCGCTGGTGGTGCTGATCAACGGTGGATCGGCTTCGGCTTCCGAAATCGTGGCCGGCGCCCTGCACGACCACAAGCGCGCCACGCTGATCGGCACCCGCTCGTTCGGCAAGGGTTCGGTGCAGACCATCATTCCGCTCGGGACCAACAACGGCGCGCTGGCGCTGACGACGGCGCGCTACTACACGCCGTCCGGCCGCTCGATCCAGGCCCAGGGTGTCATGCCCGACGTTGAGGTGATTCAGGATGTGCCGGACGAACTGAAGACGCGCGCCGAGTTGAAGGGCGAGGCGTCGATGCGCGGACATCTCGCCGCCGCCGACGGCACCGAGCAGACCGGCTCGCAGTCCTACGTTCCGCCGTCCGAAAAGGACGACAAGGCGCTGATCGCCGCTTTCAACCAGCTCCGCGGCGTCACGGTGAACGCCAACGCGCCGACGGCGGCGAAGCGGCCGGTACCGAACTAGGGCCGAGAACAGTCTGTACGGCAGGTTGGCGCAAGCATGATTCGCCGTCGCTATGATTTCAGGTATTGCGCTCGCCCGCTGACGGCCATTGGTGGGAGGAAACCCTATGATGAGGACCTACGTGCCAGTCATTGCCATGATAGCGCTCGTCGGGTTTGGCAGTCTTGCCCGCGCGCAGGCGCAGTTGTCCGGAATTGATGGCGAGTTCAACCGATCGCTGCAACACATTCAGCAAACTTCTCAGCTGGCGTCTGATAGAGCAAGGTCTTTCTCGGCCTTTCGTTTAGCTGCCTTGCGATGGCGCTGAGCTTGGCCTGGCTGTGCAAGGACAGATCAGTGCCGCGCGGAAGGTACTGGCGCAGCAATCTGTTGGTGTTTTTCGTTTGAGCCGCGCTGCCAGGGAGACCGAGGGTCACAAAAATAGACATCAACCTCGGTGGCCAATGTCAGGCGCTGATGGTCGGCAAGCTCTTTGCCTCTGTCCCAGGTCAGCGACCGGTAAAGCTCGCCGGGCAATCGCTCCGATTGCTTGATCAGTGCCGAGACGACACTTTCGGTGTCCTTGTTAGCAACCTTGACCAGCATCACGTAGCGCGAATGGCGTTCGACAAGCGTTGCAATATAGCTATTTCTCGACCCACCGATCAGATCGCCTTCCCAATGGCCGGGGACCGCACGATCTTCGACCGACGGCGGTCGTTCACTGATGGATACGGCGTTTTTGATCTGGCCGAGCCCGTTCCGCTTCATGCTGGCGTGCCGGGATCGGCGGACCGTGCGCCTCGCCCTCAGGTGCTCAAGAAGCTCCTTTTTCAGCACGCCGCGCGCCTGAATGAACAAGCTGCGATAGATCGTCTCGTGTGACACCTGCTTTTGAGGCTCCACCGGATATGTACGTTTTAGCCAGCCCGCAATCTGCTCGGGGGACCATTGCCGGCTCAGCAAGGCCGATACTGTACGCCTCAGGAACGGCCGGCAAGCCAGCTTGCAAAGCTTTGGACGCCGCGCCCGATCCCAGGCGGCCTGATCGGACCCGGCGGCCCGATAGCGATCCGCCCCGCCATTGCGCTGGACTTCACGGCTGATGGTTGACGGAGATCGTCCCAAGTGGCGCGCGATCGACCTCAACGAGCAGCGCATGCTGAGCCATCGAGATATCTCCTCTCGTTCAGAAAGGCTGAGCGCCTGCTTGGCTCGGCACCGATCCGGAGGGCGGATGCCACCGGTTGGCGAGATCACAGAGAAGACAGAAGAGGACTCCCGGTCAAACCGGCGGCCGATCGAACTCATCGGCTCGCCGGCCTGCCAGCGATCCCAGATCTCGGACCGCTGAGCGGCCGAGTAATAAATGCGACGTCGCTGTTTCATGTCCACACTCCATCTTTGCTAAAAGATTAGAGTGTTGCGCCGACCAATTGAGCCCACCATGCGACTGCGCAGCCAGGCCGCGGAGACATCAAAACAGACGAGAGGCGGAATTGCTCCGACTTCGCAACGCTGCGAGGTTTACGGTCGTCTCTCGAATGCCTGGGACGCCATCCTCCAATACGCCAAAGCTGTGCGAGATTTCGACGCGTTCGATGGATGACTTCGAAAAATATCACGACGAGGCGGTCAAAACCCGGGACAACATCTGCGCGGGCCGGCCTGGTCGTCCATTTCCGCCGGAGATCATTCTACGTTGAGACCGTAACTCAAGCGGTGCGCACGGCCGGCTTGCGCTTGCGGCCCGCAGGCGCCGGCTTCGCGCCTTTCCGGTGCGCCGACAGCAGCGGCCTGATGTCGGCTGCGGGTTTCGGCGCGCTGAACAAATAGCCCTGCATTTCCGAACAGCCGAGCGCGCGCAGCGCTTCGCGCTGTTGCTCGGTCTCGACGCCTTCCGCCGTCGTCGTCATGTGGCGGTCGGCGGCGATGTTGACCACCGCCTGCACGATCGAGGACGAGCCCTCCGGCGACGCGAGGTCGGTGATGAAGCAGCGGTCGATCTTGATCTTGTCGAACGGGAAACGCTGCAGGTAGCTCAGCGAGGAATAGCCGGTGCCGAAATCGTCGAGCGCGATCCTGACCCCGATGTCGCGAAGCTGGTGCAGCACCGCGAGCGCCGCGTCGTCGTCGCGGATCAGCACGGCTTCGGTGATTTCAAGCTCCAGCCGGCTGGCGGCAAGGCCGGATACCGCGAGCGCGGCGATGACTTTCAGCGCCAGCGTGCCGCTCTTGAACTGGACCGGCGAGACGTTGACTGCGAGCTTGATATTGTCGGGCCAGGTCGCGGCTTCCTTGCAGGCCGTGGTCAGCACCCATTCGCCGAGCTGGTTGATCAGGCCGGTTTCCTCGGCGATCGGAATGAAGTCGGCGGGCGAAATCATGCCGCGCTCTGGATGGCGCCAGCGCAGCAGCGCCTCGCAGCCAGTAATGCTGTCGTCCTGCAGGCTCAGACAAGGCTGGTAATACACCTCGAAGCCGCCGCCGCCGACGATCGCCTGCCGCAGATCCGTTTCCAGGACACGGCGCGCGCGGACCTCGGCGTCCATTTCCGGCTTGAAGAACCGATAGGTGCGGCGGCCTGCGGCCTTGGCCGCATACATCGCCAGATCGGCGTTCTTCAGGATCTGGTCGAGATCGGAACCGTCCCGCGGCGCCAGCGCTATGCCGATGCTGGCGTCGGTGGTCACCTGATGCCCGAGGCATTCATAGGGCGTGCGGATCGCCTCGAAAATGCGGTGGACGAGGGCGGTGACTTCGACTGCATCCGTGACCCCGGTCTGGACGATGGCGAACTCGTCGCCGCCGAGCCTGGCCACGAAATCGGTTTCGCGCACGCAGGCCCCGAGGCTGACTGCGACCGATTTCAGGAGTTCATCGCCGATCATGTGCCCGAGCGAGTCGTTGATGCTCTTGAACTCGTCGATGTCGATATAAAGCACCGCAAGCTGCTGGCCGGGCGTGGCGTGAGGCAGCTCGCGCTTGAGCTGCTCGTGGAACAGCGCGCGGTTCGGCAGATCGGTCAGCGCATCGTAGTGGGCGAGGTGGGTGATCCGCGCCTCGGCGCGGCGGCGTTCGGTAATGTCTTCGTGGGTCGCCACCCAGCCGCCGTCCGCGGTCGGCTCGTTGACGACCTGGATCGAGCGGCCGTCGGGCGTGGCGATCACCATCACATTTCGTTGCCCGACGTCGCGCAGCACCAGGGTGACATAGCGGTCGACGTCGCTGTCGAAGGAACCGGTCTGCTTGCGGTGGGCGATGACGTCATGGAAACTGCAACCGGGCTTGATGACGTCGGCGGACAGGCCGTACATCTCGATATAGCGCTGGTTGCAGATCACGAGATGCTGGGTTGAGTTGAACAGCAGCAACCCCTGGGTCATGTTGTTGACGGCGGTGTCGAGGCGAAGCTTTTCCAGCCTCAGCCGCTGCTGCGACGCACGGTGTTGCTGCGAGAGCTTGCGCACCACCACGAACAAAAGCGCCGATATCGCCAGCACCGACAGGCCGGCCACCGCGATGAGAAGCGCGATCTGCACGCGCCAGTCCGCCAGCGCAGCCGTCGACGTCGTCGCCGCGACGATCACGATCGGAAAATTCGTCAGCGCGCGCGAAGAGATTAACCGGTCCTCGCGGTCGATCGGGCTGGTAAGGCGCGAGGTGGTGTGGGGCAGCTCGAAGACCGCGAGCTGACTGGCGGCGCCGGTCTTGAAGTTCTTGCCGATCATGTCGTCGACATGGGGATAGCGCGCGAGCAGGGTGCCGTCGCGGTGATGCATCGAGATCGCAGCACCGGTCCCGAGCGCGACGCTGGCAAAGAACTTCTCGAAGTTGGCCGGCTCGATGCCGCGGCCGATGACGCCGAGGAATTCGCCGTTCGGCCCGGTGACCTTGCGGGCGATCACCGTGGTCCAGACGCCGGTGATACGGCTGTAGACCGGCTCGATCAGCATCGCCGGCGATTGCGGGCTGGACTTGAAGGTCTTGAAATAGGCCCGGTCGGCGACGTTGACCGGCGGCACCGGCCAGGTAGCCGAGGCGTTGATCAGCCGCCCGTCCGCGTCGATCACGTTGACGCCGCCGACATAGGACAAGGCGTCGATCTTCGACTTCAGCATCAGATGGATTTCCTGGGAGGACATCCGACGCTGGTAATTTTCCGCCGTGGCTATGCCGCTGGACCTCATGAAGGTGATCAGGTCGCGCTGCACGACCTCGAAATCCCTGAGTTGCTGGTCGAAATGACGCGCCAGCAACAGCACGGTGTTCTCCAGCTCGCGCTCGCTGTTGCGCAGCGCGCGTTCACGGAAATTGCTGGCCATCAGGGTGGCGCCGATCGCGATCGCCGATATCAGCAGGATGCCGCCGAGGATCAGCCAGCGGATCGGGCTGCCACGGGAGGCGGAGGCAATCTTGAAGGAATGGGTGCCGGTCGAATCCATGGGACGGGGTCGCTGAAGGAAGGAACTCCGGACGCTGAATTCGCTCAGCTTCCGGCCCGCACCATTGGTAACGCGGCGAGATGGAGCCGACGTTAGCAAGTCTGGTTAATGAAACGTTAGTCTGGTGGCGGCCGGGTTTCGCAGCAACTGCAGAACGTGCGGCCGTCAGAGCTTCGGCGGCCGGCGATTGCCTGTCCGTCGATGAAGTGCAAAACTTTGCAGAGCACCGCCTGTGGAGGCCGAGGCCGTCGTCACTGCGTATGCGTGGCCGACCTGTGCGTTCGCTTCTTGATGACGCCTGTGGTCTGGCCGCCGGCCGGTAGGGGAACGGCCTGGCTGACGCGTGGCGCATAGCCGAGGGTATGGGGATTGCCGGGGCCGTTGTTCTGGCAGTTGGCGTTTGGATAGTAGAATGCGCAGTAGCCGGGTTCGTAGATCACCTCCTGCGCCATCGCAGGTATCGCGATCAGCACCAACGCTGTCGCTGCGCCCGAAAGCTTGAACATCAACATTCGGATTGCTCCTTGCGAATTGCGCCTTGAGAAGGCCTGAAAGAGACAACCCCGAACGGCTGGCGCGCATTCCCGACGATCGCGCTCACACGCGCGTGACCGGACGACCCAATCGCTGCGCTCAATCCGCGGTGCGATAATGGCCGGACTTGCCGCCCTTTTTCTCGACCAGATGAATGCCCTCGATACGAACGCCGCGCTCGACCGCCTTGATCATGTCGTAGATCGTGAGACATGCCACCGACACCGCCGTCAGCGCCTCCATCTCGACGCCGGTCGGCCCGGTCACCTTGACGGTGGCGCGGACGATGCAGCCGGGCAGTTTCTTGTCGGTCGCGACGTCGAGCGTGACTTTCGACAGCGCCAGCGGGTGGCACAGCGGGATCAGGTCCGCGGTGCGCTTGGCTGCCATGATGCCGGCTATGCGGGCGGTGCCCAGCACGTCGCCCTTCCTGGCGTTGCCGGACACGATTAGTTCGAGCGTCGCCTTGCTCATGACGACGCGGCCCTCGGCGACCGCGACGCGTTCGGTCGCCGGCTTGTCCGATACGTCGACCATCCGCGCTTCGCCGGCGGCATCGATATGGGTGAGGGCGGGTTTACCTTTGGAAGCTTTCCGCGCCATCTTCTAGCGGGTCCCGGTCGCGCGCGGCGTCTCTGTGCGCGCCAGCAGCGTGCGGGTGGCGGCAGCAACGTCCGCCTGCCGCATCAGGCTCTCGCCGACCAGGAAGGTCGACATGCCCACGCGCTCGAGCCGGGCCAGATCGGCCGGCGCAAAGATGCCGCTCTCGCCGACCATCAGACGATCTTTCGGGATCAGCGGCGCCAGCGCCTCGCTGGTCGCCAGCGTCGTCTCGAAGGTGCGCAGGTTGCGGTTGTTGACGCCGATCATCGGCGAGCGAAGTTTGAGCGCGCGATCGAGCTCCGCGCGATCGTGGATTTCGATCAGCACATCCATGCCGAGCGCAATCGTCGCGTCTTCGATGTCCTTGGCCGCGGCATCGTCGAGGGCTGCCATGATGATCAGGATGCAGTCGGCGCCGTGGGCTCGGGCTTCGACCACCTGATAGGTGTCGAACACAAAGTCCTTGCGCAGCACCGGCAGACTGGTCGCCGCGCGTGCCGCGACCATGAAATCGAGATGGCCCTGGAACGAGGGCGTGTCCGTGAGCACCGACAGGCACGCCGCGCCGCCGGCCTCATACGCCTTCGCAAGCGCGGGGGGATCGAAATCGGCGCGGATAAGTCCCTTGGAGGGTGAGGCCTTCTTCACTTCCGCGATCAGCGCATAGTCGCCGCGGGCGAGTTTTTCGCGGATGGCGCGGACGAAGCCGCGCGGCGGCGATGCAGTTTTGGCGCGCGCCTCGACCTCGGCCAGCGGATGCGCGCGCTTGGCGGCGGCGATTTCTTCGCGCTTGTAGGTCTCGATCTTGGTCAGGATGTCGGACATGTCAGGCGCTCCCGCGGTCAGCCGTTGGAAACCGCGATCAGATGTTTGAGCCGTGCGGCTGCCGCACCGCTGTCGAGCGATTTGGTGCCTTGCGCGACGCCGTCCTTCAAATCCGTGGCGCGGCCGGCGACGATCAGCGCGGCGGCGGCGTTCAGCAGCGCGACATCGCGATAGGCGCTCGGCTTCCCGTTGAGCACGCTTTGCAGCGCCACCGCGTTGGCATCGGCGTCGCCGCCCTTCAGCGCCTCGCCGCCGACACGGGTGAGGCCCGCATCTTCCGGCGTTACCTCGAAGGTGCGGATCTCGCCGTTCTCGAGGCTGGCGACGAAACTGGGTCCGGTGAGGGTGATTTCGTCGAGCCCGTCGGAGCCGTGCACCACCCAGACGGATTCGGAGCCGAGGTTCTTCAGCACCTGCGCCAGCGGCTGTACCCAGTGCCTTGAGAACACGCCGACCATCTGCCGCTTGACGCCGGCCGGATTGGACAGCGGCCCGAGCAAATTGAAGATGGTGCGGGTGGCGAGTTCGACCCGGGTCGGGCCGACGTTCTTCATAGCGGGATGATGCGACGGCGCGAACATGAAGCCGATGCCGGCTTCCTGCACGCAGCGTCCGACCTGATCGGGTGTGAGGTCGATCTTGACGCCGAGCGAGGCCAGCACGTCGGCGGCGCCCGAACGCGACGACAGCGCGCGGTTGCCGTGCTTGGCGACCGGCACGCCGGCGCCCGCGACGATAAAGGAAGCGCAGGTCGAAACGTTGACCGAACCGGAGCCGTCGCCGCCGGTGCCGACCACGTCGACCGCGTTGGCAGGCGCCTTGACCCGCAGCATCTTGCTGCGCATCGCCGATACCGCACCGGTGATCTCGTCGACGGTTTCGCCGCGTACCCGCAGTGCCATCAAGAGGCCGCCCATCTGCGAGGGAGTCGCCTCGCCGGACATCATGCTGTCAAAGGCGGATGCCGCCTCGTCACGCGACAACGTCGCGCCGGTCGCGACTTTTCCGATGATAGATTTGAGGTCGTCCATCGCGTGCTTTCGGGATCAGTTGTTAGCGCCCGTCACCTGCGCGAAGGCGGCCTGATTGATCGTGGTGCCGATCTCGGATTCGATCTTGGTGATGTATTGCGCCGTCTGTTCGTCGGTCAGTCCGCGCTGCAGCGTCTCCTTCAGCTTCTTCATCTCGTCCGAATTGGCCTCAACCTGGGGCACGGTGACATCGGTGACGCGGAACACGATCCAGGCGCTGCCGCCGGCGTCCGGGGTCTGGCCGACGCCATCCTTGGGCGTGCGGAACGCGGCGGTAATGACGGAAGAGGGCACCCCGGCCAGCGAGGCGTCGCGGCGGAAGCCGGTCGCGGTATCGATCTTAGATCCGATAGCCGACGCTTCCGCGGCAAGTGTGCCGCCTTGCTCGAGCTTCTGCACCATCTCGGTTGCCTTGGCGCGCAGCTTGACCGAGATCTGGTCCTCGCGCCATTTCGCCTCGACCTGGTCCTTGACCTCGTCGAGCGGGCGCTCGCGCGACGGCGTGATGCCGAGCACGTCGTACCAGACGAAGCCGCCGCGGAACTGGATCGGATCGTTGTCGACGCCGACGTCGCTGTTGAAGGCCTGCGAGACCACGTCGAGGCCCTGCGGGATGTTGCCGACGGGCTGGCCCGACGGGAGCCGGCCGGAGCGGTCGACGGCGTCGATGGTCACGGCGGTCAAGCCGAGCTTCTGGGAGGCTTCCACCACGTTGGAGCCGCCGCTGCGCTCGTCTTCCATCTTGTTCTGGATTTCGGTGACCTTGACGCGGGCGCGCTCGGTCGCGAGTTCCTTCTTCACCTGGCCGGCCACGCTCTCATAGGTCGGGGTCACGCCGGCTTCGATCTTGCCGATCTTGACCAGCGCCACGCCGAACTGGCCCTTCACCGGCTGGCTGATCTCGCCCGAGGGCAGCGAAAACGCAGCGTCCGCGATCGCGGGATCGATGATCGCCGATTTCGTGATCAGGCCGAGGTCGACGTCGGTCAGGTTGAGATTGCGTTCCTTGGCGAGGTCGTCGAACGACAGCCCGCCGGTGATGCGGCTGCGCGCGGTGAGCGCTTCCTCCTCGTTGGGAAACACCATCTGCGACACTTCACGTTTTTCCGGCGTACCGATCTTGTCGCGGCGCTGCTCGAAGACTTTCTTGGCGTCCTCGTCGGAGACGTCGGTCCATTTGCCGATCTCTTCGGGATTGATCACGACAAAGGCGAGCTTGCGGTATTCGGGCGCGCGGAACTGGGTCTTGTGGTCCTCGAAATAGGCGGCCAGCGCCTCGGGCGAGGGCGGATCGATGGTGCCCGCCTGCGCCGCGTCGAGCTTGAGATAGTCGATCGAGCGCTGCTCGTTCTGGAAGCGGGTCAGCGCGTCCACCATCAGCTTCGGCGGCTCGAGGCCGGCCGAAATGGTGCCGGCGATCTGGCGCCGCAGGCCGACGCGGCGCTGCTCGGCGAGATAACGCTGCTCGGTGTAACCGAACTGCCGGATCGCACCCTGGAACCGGGCCGGATCGAACTGGCCGTTCAATCCCTTGAAGTTGGAATCGGAGTAGATCATCCGCATGGTCTCGGCTTCGGACTGGCCGAGCCCCATGCGCCGGGCTTCCTCGTCGAGGGCTGCCTCGGCGATGGTCTGCTGCAGCACCTGGCGGTCAAGCCCGAAGGCGCGGGCCTGGTCCATGGTCAGCGGCCGGCCGAAACTGCGGCCGAGCTGCTGCAGCTTGTCGGTATAGATCTGGCGGAACTGCTCGATCGAAATCTCGGTGCTGCCGATCTTGGCCAGCGACGACTGTCCAAAGCCCTTGAAGATATCGGCGATGCCCCAGACTCCGAAACTGACGATCAAAACGCCCATGACGACGCTCATGACCGCCTTGCCGAGCCAATTTGATGAGGCCTTGCGTATTCCTCGAAGCATGGGTCCGTCTTCTATCTAAAAATTAAGAGGCTGATTTTATTAGATTTTTCGGTTTCCCGCCCGCACCTCAGCCGTAGGTGCGGGAATAGATGTTCTATTTTCAGTCCCGGCACGGTCTAGCTTGCCGATAGCCCCCGCTGCAAGCCTGCCCCGGTTCGCGCTTTTGGTGTACAGGGTCGCCATCCGCCCCCCTGACCAGCCAAAGATGGCCTCGAGCTCGCGCTCGGTCGCCCCGTTCTCAGCCGCCCGGGTCGCCGCGGCCTTGCGCATGCCATGGGCCGATTTCCCGACCACGCCCGCAGCTCGCGCCGCCGCTACAAATTCGGTCCCCAGAGCGCCCTTGGTCCATGGGGTGCCGTGCCGGGTCACGATGAAGGCCAGGTCCCCGGTGGGGCCGGCCTCCAGCGTTGCCTCCAGCTGCGGCAACAGTGGCAGCTCGACCCGCATGCCGGTCTTCTCGCTGTCGATCGAGATTACCGTCCTGCGGACCGGCTGCCCACCGAGCACGATGGTGCGCTGTTTCAGGTGCTGGCGGCCGAGCGTCGCGACGTCGCCTATACGCAAGCCCGTATAGGCGAGGATGTCGAAGATAACCCGCTGGCGGGTGCCGCGCGGCCAGCGCGCCTCGAACTTCGCCATGTCTTCGTCGGTCCACGGCGGGTAGCCGCCCTTGCGCTTCGACTTGGTCTTGATCTTGACGTTCCGCGTCGGGTCACTGGCAGCCAGTTTCATGCTGACCGCCCACTTGAACAGCCCGTGCAGGGTGTCGATGAAGGCCTGGGCGGAAGCAGGCGTTGCCGCTCGGCGCTCGCGCCCGGCAGTGACGGCTGCTTCATTGATTGCCGATACCGGCTGGTGCTCGGCAGTCGCCAGCACCTTCATCATGATCTTCTCGCGCTTGTAGCGGGTCGACGGTGCGAGATCAGTCCAGGCGGTGGTTTGCCGGTACAGCTGGAAGAGCCAGCCCAACGTGCCACGCGCGCCCTTGCCGGGGCCGAATGGCGGCTTTGCAAGCAGGGCAGCCTGATAGGCTTTCTCAAATTCTGGCGTGCCGTAGGCGTGCTTAATCCTGATCCTGGCCCCTTTACCCTCGCGGACGTACCAAACCACGTTGCCGTGGCGGTTGGTCTCCCGGTGGAGGTGCGACGGGCGAGGGCGGGGCATGCCTGGAATCAAAGCACAACCTCCGGATCCGGTTCAACCGCCTGGGCGGCCTTTTGCGATCCCCCCAGGCAAATTCTGATGGTCCCGTCCGGCAGCAATTCCACCGCGCCGGCGCCAGCCTGCTTGGCGGCGCGGATTGACCGCGCAACGTCAGCTTGGGTGAAGCGGGCAGGGGTACGGCTCATCTTATCGCTCGACCTCATGGCCTTGCGAATTGATTGCCCCGACGATCGCTTGGCCGCCTTCGTTGACGGTGACATGCTTGACGATGATTTTCTGCTCACAGCCGCCTCGCAGGCGCCGTAAGGTCTCGACCTGCATGCAAGAAGCTCGCATCAACTTGGCGGCGGTAGACCCCAAACCGGCAGGCGATGAGAGGCGGCTGAACCACCACTGATCCTGGCGAACATCACCATGATGACCATGTGCGTGCAGGCGCTTTGTACCGCCAAGGCGGCTTCCATTTCGTTCGTCGCTCTAAACGACGCGATGTGCGCAAGCGCGCCGTTGATCGCTGTTTCAGACGGGCCGGCGCCGGGCATGTCAACGAAGGCGTCCGACGCTGTGCCCAGCGCCGCCTTGAGCTGCTCCGCCAAACAACTTCGCTCGCGCTCGGCGAGCCGAACGACGCAATGTTGCTCTGAATGCCTTTGATCCTGATCCTGACCGGCGGGGACCGGCGGCGGGCGCGTGAGGTCGCCGGCAGATTGGTTTCGCTCAAGATGTTTCTCCCAAGGAGCCCGCCGTGGATGCGGCATTTCCCGTTGGGCATGGCCTGGCGCCGGCAAGTCGTACCAGAGCGGGTGCGGGCTCCGCAGCGTGGTGTGTCATTTATCCGGGCCAGATGGTTGGACTGGTCTTGGCTCATAGGGTTGTCCTCGACATTTTTGGGGTCCCCTAGGTGGGAGGCTGGGTGGCGACTGGTTTTTTCACATGCGGCGCATCCGCATCTGCACCACCTGACCGCTTTCCAATTCGACCACGGGATCGATCGGCGCAGAGTCCATTGCCCGTTCAAGGGACAACGCAGCGAGCACAGCTTCAAAATGCCCGATCGTTTCTTTGGCGGGACGCAAGCGCTCCGTCGAAAGCTCGCGCAATTCCGCCGGCGCCGGAGCCCAGCGGTAGTTGTAGCCATGGCCGCATTCGCCGCGATGCCAGCGCTTGATCACTTCCGCGATGACCCAGGGCGGAATGTCGTCGAGCGCCGAAAGATAAGCCTCCGCTCGTGCACGGCCGGCCTCAGATGTCCCGTTCGTAATTGGAAACGCCAGCAAGAGGTTTGCAATTAATCCGAGACGGGCCATACGATTTTCGGTTCCGTCGTCGGCTTCACAGACAGCACGCAACTCCGCGATTTTCTGGCGAATGCAAAAACGCTCCTCATCCGTCAATGTTCGTTGTCCCGAAAGGTATGTCCGTGTCGGCAAGCCCTTGTGCTTGATCGTCCCCAGCGATATCCGCCGCCAAGCCAGACATTCCGGCGAGGAAATCAGCGCCAGGAGGTTTACGCGGTGTGCTGTAAGGTCTTGGGCCATGCTCGTTTGTCGCTGGCTGATCGAGCCAACGCTCCTGGTTGAGCCATTGCGGGATTGCAAAATGGTCGGTTTTTGTCGAAGGCGTTCATCGCCTGCGCCTTTGCCGACCTTGTTTGGATATGCTTCCCAAAACCGCTCGCGATCGGCTTCGGTCCAAGGAGCCGCCAGCGCACTTGTGCGCGTTCTTTCCCTTCTCTCTTTTTGGAGTCTTGCTTCTGGTTTCTGACCTTTGGCCTCTGGCTTCTGGGCTTTATCCGGGGGGTAACGCCGGCGTTAAGGTTGGGGTTACCGCCAGTCTTACCGTTGGCCTTATCCCGCTCTGCTTTTTCGACATCTCGTTTCATTCGACGAGAGAAGATCGTTCCGTCATCGGCGCGACTGAAAACGCCTGCCGTTTCAAGTTCGGTAAGAAGCGCGGCCGTCTCGCGAAGAGTTGCGCCGCACAAATTGGCGAGTTGCTTCGAACCGATGTTTTTGCCGTTGATCAGCAACGAGCCGCGGGGCGTGGCCTCGTGCATGATCGACAACATTTCCATCCACAGGCCGCGCGCGGCGAGCGAGCACATGCGGAGGGCAGTGTCCGCGCGCCAATCCGCCGGATAGAATTTCATCCAAGGATATTTGACCGCGTCGGTGTGTTTCATCATGGGACTCGTTGCGCCTTGCGCGTCTCTACCCATTGAACGGCCTCGTCCAGGTCCCAACCGACCCTGCGCTGGCCAATTTTGACACGACGGGAGAACTTACCCGCTTGCTCTAGCCGCCAGAAGTGAGCGTCAGAGAACGGTATCATTTTGCGAAGCTCGGACGAGCCGATCAGGCGCTCACCCCCCCGGCCCTTGTGATCTTCCTTCAAATTCGAAGCGTCCCTTGCATGTTCTGGCAAGCTGACGTTTGCTCCGGATTGGAGCCGTGCGCGAACAAAATCCTGTGCACGCGCGGGGAGGCGGAGATGGTTGTGAAAAAAGTTCGTCAGGTGATCCACAGTCCAGGTCCGCGGAGGTCCTCTATCTTGGTCGATCAGAGGCAGCAGAAGGCATGGAAGTGGTTAGATCGATGTATTCAGAGTGCAGCGACCACCACTTGGCCCCAATCGAAATTATCGGTGCCCTTGAAAACGGAATGCAGGACTTCGCCCGTTTCCTGGATATTGTCGTCCGACTACGTGGACGAATGTGATGCAGTCTCGGTGGTTCCAACCCTAGCATCTACAGCATATGGGACTGAGGCCCCGGCAGAATTGACCAAGGGGTTGCCGCAAACGGCGGGTGAGGTGCTCGCCTACATCTTGTCAGAGCACCTCGATCTGAGCAGGAATCTGGAAAATGCTCCCGCTCGAAATGGTCGGTGCCTGCCAAGAGCGACAGTCGCTTGGATCGCATACGATATTCTGTCATTCGGGCGGTCTCAGCCCGGACCATTCCTTATGAAGTTGCTTGAAAAACTATTGGACGTTGATCGCCAAAAAAAAGGCCAAAGCAAGCAATATTCAGCACGGTCAGCAGCAACGTGGATCCTAGCGCAAGCACCACAACTTAATTCGCAAGCAATTGCTCTTGAGCTGGGAGTAAATAGGTCGTCCGTTTCGCGGTGGCGTTCCGACCCTACTTTTCAACAAGAAGTCAAAAATATCGAGAATTACATTGCACGCTTGAAAGAGGACGGGAAATGGTCGGCCTATGAAAAGCAGGCTCGAGAAGGAAAATTCTGGAAAGGCTTCCCTTCAAAGTAAAAGCCCCGCGGCTCTTACTCTTGCTTGGTGCTCGCGTATCTTGGCTTGTAGGGCTGCCTCGTGCCTCAGGCGCGACCAGTGAGGCAACGCGCTCGGGTTGGAGGACCAGGGCGTAACCGCACTTTAAAAGCTCACCGCGCGATTAGGGGCGACGAGGTCATGTTGTGTCGCTCCATTTTCCGCGCCGTATTACCGGCTTCGGCGGCAGCATCCGGCGGTTCCGGTGGGGATGCTTGGCGATCAGCATGTCGACACGCGACAAGGATAGGCGGTCGGTCCTTTAGGTAGCAAAAAGCCACATTGCGACTTTGACCAAAAGCCAGATCCAGCCGAATGTGGCGACGGCGATGGCAGCAAAATAGAGCAGTTGGAAGAGGCGGCCCCTCATGCGCTATCAAGTAGCGCTCATGCCCTCCGGTTCAAGGACAAGTGAATTTTAAGCTTACCGCCAGCAAGGCGGTCGCAGTTGCGTGCCATTGTCAGAAACCGAGAAAGGCTGTTGCTTGCTTAAGGACATCAGGTGGCGTTGCGACGTACACGACGGCCGAAAACGCCAGTGCCAGGATGGCGCAAACAAAAGCAGGGCCTTTTGACCTCATGATTCGGTCCTCCGCACCAGAATTGTCCGGTCGGAGCTTTCGAAGCGCAACTACAAACACCACCACGATGTCTTGTTGCACCGCATTCAACCTAGGGATTCGTGGAAGCACAAAGAGACCGCCAGCGGGCTCTCACATCTGATCGGTTTGATGATCAAGCTGCGCGAGGCGCAATGTTCTGGTTGCGACGGCGAAACGTGATGAAGCCGACGATCATCATGGCCCACGTGGAGGGCTCGGGACGGGCGCTGCAAATGCCTCTGCGATGGTCATGTGCCCAGCTGCTGTCGGATGGATGCCGTCCCTATAGAAATAATTACTGCAATCGGTGCCCATAGCGGCTGCTCCGCACGCATCTGTCGCGTTGGTAAAACCGAACGCTCCCGTTACTATGATGAGGCGTGTGTTCAGTCCGACAGTTTTTTCACGTTTGCAATGCCCTCCGCAACGCGCTTTGCATCCGCATTGTCTTCTTTGGCTTCCTGGGAATCTGATACTTGGGGTTTAGTCGCCGCAAGCAAGGCGCGGATTTCAGCATCATCCGGAATGTGCCGGGTAGGCGCTGATCGATGCGCGTCTTCAGTTTTCGTAACGATGCGGGGCCGACTGGGCCGCAGGTTTAGCCAGAGCAATGCGCAGCCTGCGACAATAAAAAAGACGGTTAGGAAGTCCAACAGCATGGGCAAGTTGGTTACTCCATCTGATCGTTACTTGCCTGCGGTTCCGCTGCGATGCACAATCGAAAGATGCCCTGGCGTTAGGCGAACAAGTCGGCCCCGGCTGGGTGAACTTCACATAGGTTCCAGACTCGTGCTTCCGGAACCAGCCCTCGTAGATCGCATACTTCAACCCGGCGCCATACTCGGCTGGCAGGGCACCTTCTCGCAGGAAAGGAAGGTTGATCTTTTTGACGTGGAATCCGGCCGGCCTGTATGGCCTCGATCGTGTTGGCGATCTCCATGAGCCTGCGCGCGGCCTTCTCCGGATCTGCATAGGGTCGGTCGGTGGCGTATTTCATCGGTAGTTAGTCCATCTTCGCCGCCTGGAAGATTCGGCCGAATGTCTGCGCCCAGCCACAAGCCTGGCAGGTAAACTTGGGCTCAAGGTCCGACAGGCGAACATGATCAGGCCAGGGTGCAGAGTCAATCACAGCCGAATGAGCGCATTTGTAGTGACCGCAATAGACCAGGAGCCGGGTAGGACCGGACGACCGCATTTCGCCGAGGGTGATTTTCTGTTCACGCACGCACCATTGAGGCGCAGGCTGGATACCAGCGGCAAGCCGCTAGGGCTTGGAGTGCAATAGAAAGAAGCCACCATGGCAGCGGTCGGGGGTACGCATCAGAAACTCAGCCAGTAACGATCCGTTAACCCCTAGGGCAGGTAGCCGTCACGAAGATCGTCACAGCGACGGCTTTTTGCCACCGACTCGCCACCAGCTTGGCTGACGAATCGGGCGCGTATGAAATCCCATCTTTTCATTGGCGGGAGATAGTGAAGTGCGCAGAGAGATGACGAAGGCCCACGAAGCCCAATGCGTCGCACTTACGCGAGACATCCGTGCGCTCTTGGTCGAAAGACAGGTTTCTCCGCCGATGACCCGGGTCGTCTTGATTAACACACTAGTCGCGATGATTAAGCATCTGGGAAAAAAAGACACGATGGAAGAGGCTGCGGAGGATTTGGTTAGCACGCTTCAGCGGGCGATCTCGAAATCTACGAAAGCCTCGGGAACAGACCAGGCGATAAGCCCCGCGATGATCGCGCTCGACACCAAGACAGCAATTCAGGGCTAAGCGACCGAGGTCGCTCAATGTGCCCGCAATGGTGACGGATCTCGGCGAGGCGCTTTTTGCGCTCGGGCTGCGAGAGGATGAGAACGGCAAGTTAGAAGAATTTGTCGCCGCCTTTCACGAAGCACTCAAAGAAGAAACGCCAAAACAGCGCCGTACGAAGGGACAAAAACGCAACTTGATCTCGGTAACGCCCTCGATGCTGTTGGACGGCGCAGGGGCGGTGTGTTCATTGCACAAGCTCGCTCGTGCGGCGCGCTGGAATGATACCGTGGCTCTCAGGAGGCCGAACGCAGCGCCATCAGTTTGTTATGCGCGTGACGTCACCCTGTAGGCCGTTGAATTTCACCATAGTTTTTGCAGCGCGACATATTGAAATGCTGAACAATTAGGGCTTTGACATCTCTTGAGATGGAACCATCATACCCGCATATGTCGAATCATGATTAGGGACCGGCATGAAGTTAAACACATTTGAACAGATGACTATCGATGATCTTTGGGATCTGCACGTAGAGATCGGCCAAGCCCTGTCGGTACGGTTGGCCGCAGAGAAAGATGTGCTTGAAGCGCGTTTAAATCAGCTTGCGGCCAAACCGGATGTTGAAAGGCGCATTGCCACTTCGGAGCGTCGGCAATACCCGCCTGTTTTTCCAAAATTTCGTAACCCGGATAACCCGTCGGAAACGTGGGCCGGGCGCGGCAAGCAGCCCCGCTGGGTTGCCGACCAACTTAGGTCGGGCAAAAGCATCGACGATTTTAGAATTGAGACAGCTGCGGAATAGTTTTCCGCCGGTTTTGCTCCCAATAAACAAAAAGGCCGCCCGGAGGCGGCCCCAATGTCAGATACCGGAACGATCAAACCATCCGAAACGCTGGGCCGTTCTGTTTCCGGCGATAGGCCATGAAGCCGACGCCTGCGAAACCGAGAACCATCATCGCCCAGGTCGAGGGCTCGGGCACAGCCGTCAGGACCACGTTATCGAGAATATTGCCCTGCTGATCAGAAGGTCCCAACTCGGTGAACACCAACTGGCCACCAGTCGTCGTAAATGTGAAGGAGTAGCTTGTAAATCCGACGCCAGACGCGTCCGTGATCGAGGCCACTGCAGTCGATCCAAGAGTTACGACGGTCGTCTGGTCAGTGGCGCCTCTGCGATTGCCCGCCAAATCAAACGTAAGCGTATACAGGCCGGGCCCGAACGTCCCGGTCGAGGTAAGCTGACCTGCCGGATTATTGCCGTTGCCGCTTGACCCGTCGAGATCAACGTAGCTACCGTGTCCTTGCCCAAAAAAGAAATCGAAGGCGCCGCCTGCGCCGATGAGATCGACGGAGCTGTTGGCGCCGGGAGGCGAGGTGGAAGTGAAAAGAAGATCACCCTTCCAGTTTAGTTGATCAGGCGTTGAACCATCAAAATTGTCGTTAAGTACCACGCCAGCATAGCTGGCCTGAGAAGCCGTGGCTGCGACCAGAAAAGCAGTCGCTGCGATGATCGTTTTTAACTTCATATTGTCTGACCCAACTGGAGGATTTTATAAATATATTCAATGGATTTTACGATAGTTTAATAATAAGTCAACGGTGTTACGCATTCCGTCACCGGAATAGTCGAGGTTTCACTGGCTTTTGTGGCCACAGGTCGGCGCGCATCCCGTAGGACTACGGGCCTAAGCAAGGTTCAGTCGATTGACCAACGGATGCGCTTGGAATGCGGTGTCGGCTATCGGCAACTGCGTGTTCCCCGTCAGCACCCGAGTTAGTCCAGCTATCGAAGCTGAAATCATGGCGCTTAGAGACAAGGGGTTTGGCATCCTCAGAATCGGCAAGCAACTCGGCATTGGCACGTCGGTTGTGCAGAGGGTTTTTCGGGAAGTGCCGTGGAAGCGTCAATCAGCCTAATCTATGCGTTCAAGAGGCCCCCGCTTTGCGCCTCTGCAACGCGGCCGAGATCCTCGAGGATTTCTAAAATGAACTGCGCGCCGCGATCGCCTGCGCAAAGGGAGCTGAAGTGGCTCCCGCCGTCCCCATGATTAAAAATCGCAATGACGTGCCAATGGCGCCGATCGACACGCCGGACACGGTCAAACTCTCAACGAACAATTACGACGACGAGTTCTGACGAAACACCCGCGCCATACCGGCGCAATTCTAATCGCTATCTATTTATGAGTCCTCGGTCGCGTGCACCACAATCCTGAAGGCACGCTCCCGAACCATTGCATCCTAGGCGGCAATCAGAAGGCTGGCACGCCTGAAGGCATGTTCCGTTACCGCCGCATGCTTGTCGGCAGGTTGTCAGATCGCACGCCCGAAGGCAAGCTCCGCTACCATTACATCCAGCGCGACAAGCTGCGCGATCGTCAGCGTTCACTGCGGCTGACGTAAAGAACATTGTTACGACAATCGCTGTCAAAAATTTCATGCGAACCTCCAGTATAAGTCGACTGCTTCGGTTCCAGTCCGGGTTGGGTGTAGGCCAGCACACTGTACTCGTACTGCCCCTCGCACCCAACCTAACACTTACGCTAGCCAGATACCGGATCCGCG
The DNA here is from genome assembly GCA_963764705.1 of uncultured Alphaproteobacteria bacterium. GTDB lineage: Bacteria > Pseudomonadota > Alphaproteobacteria > Rhizobiales > Xanthobacteraceae > Bradyrhizobium. The sequence continues at coordinate 193,277 of CAVXTR010000001.1, forward strand.
CCTCAATTAAAACACCCGACTCAGGTGGCTATCAATCGCGTGAAGCTGGCGTCTCGTTGGCGATCTGCCGCAGCAGGCAGCGTCATCATCGAGGCCGGGTTAGGTCAGCGATTTTCCCCCGACAGCAATCCGCGCCCACCCGATCACGTCCGGCGGAAAAGGAAAATTCGTTCGCGTGAGGCCGGAGTGATCCTGTAACCGCCGGCCGCCGATCAGTGCCGACACAAACACCGCGATGAAATACCTAAGCAACTGCCCAGCCCCTGGGCGAGAAGTCACAGGCTATATTTTCATCGAGGATCGTTTGCTTCAGCAGGTTTCTGTTCTTCAGGGCAAGGCCAAGAACCACCGAAGCTTGGCGTTCACTGACCGCCTCAAGAATTGCGGTTCTGACACGCGGATAGCAACGCTTCATATAGGCAAGACGACCTGGCGCCAGCAAAGAGAAAAAGCTTCGCAGCGCCGATCAGTACAAGGACGCCTTTGAACGGCTGGTAAAACCGGAAATTGGCAACATCGGCATCTATGATGTCAGGCGCTCACACGTCACCAGTATGCTGGACGAGATTGCGGACGAGAGCGGGCCCGTGATGGCCGACAGGGCGCTCGCCTATGCGAACGTGGATCCACTCTTTGACAACAGGCCACGCAGCAATGACAGCACCCACTGCGGCTATTGCAAACATCCGATATTGCCAGCTTGCCGATGGTGCTGATATCGGCAGCTGAATTGCCTTCGGTCAGATTGCTGGTGGCGGACGACAAAATAGCCGCATCGTTTGCGCCGACGACAGTGACGGTCACTGTAGAGGTTGACGTTTTTCCGAACCGATCGGCGATGGTGTATTGGATAGTCTCGGTTGCAGTCTGGCCGGCGCCCAGAAACTGAAATGCGCTACCGGGATCGTATAGTATATGCTTGCCGTCGGGTGCGATTGACGCGCTGCCCTTGAGATCCACAGACTTGATGGATGCAATCTTAACCGCGTCACCTCAATCCGGATCTCGGTCGTTCACCAGGACGTCGAGCGAAAGAAGGCTGGCGTCTTCACTAATCCTTACCGCGTCGTGATTTGCTTCCGGTGGCCGGTCGCCGAGCCCAAGGCCGATGGAGCGCGATCAGCTGCTGGTGCCTGATCGTGCCGCAGGACAACGACGTGGCCACGTCGCTGACGACAGTGGGCTTGCCGGTCGCGGCAGCGCCGAGTCTCGAGGTACATTGAACTTACAAGGCCGCGTCATGTGGCGCATGAACGAATACCAGACCGTGCTGTTTATCACGCTGGTCGCCGTGCTGGTGGCGCTGGCGCTAGTGAATTAAATCTATCTTCGGCCGCTGCGGCCAAGGCGCAGCATTCTCGACGAGGATGATATTGACAGCCGTCATGGTTTGGTCAGCACGCGGGTCTAACGCGCTCTGCTCACTTTTACCACGACTGGTTCATCAGGGGCTGTCGACGGACTTTGAGTCAATTTCACCGCGGGGTCATCGCAGCATATGCATTGTAGCTCAGTGCTACCGGACAAGGTGAAAACCGGGACCTTTTGTTTTCCGCATTTCGTGCACCGCGTTACTTCATTCATGAGATCCTCCCGATCTACTTGTAACCAGAACTTCGAGAGCAATTCTTGCAGGATAGACCCGTGATCATGACAACGGGAGTCTAAATCGAAGACAAAACCCCCGCAGGAACTCTCTTGTCACGGGCTTCGATTACCCGCTGGCTGGCCCGCCGCGGTCCTCCCGTTCACTCCTCCCGGCTGCCTCTGGCGATGTAGACAGCGTCCTTGAAAAACTCACCGCCGACATACAGCCCGTTCAGCCGGATCAGCAGCTCGGCTTTCCGGGTCGATACCTCGACAGGCACAACCTCGATATCACAGCCCAGATCTTCCGCCGCCTTGCGCGCGACCTGTTTGGCTTCCTTGAGTGTGGGGTAATAGTGCTGTCTCGACGTTGTCGACGTAGTAGTATTTCATTTTGCTGCTCCGTTTTCCTTTCAATCCCGGAAGTCATATTGGCCCGCGCTTAGTTCAGGCTGCGCCGCTTCTGGCCGTAGTGATGGGTCCGATGGTGGTGCGTATGCGGCCGGTGCACGTAGTGAGCCGTTCCTCAAGGCAGCCGATACACAGACGCCGTTTAAGTCGAATTTTTCCATCTGCTACCGCACACGAGCGACACCGTGGACCGTCCCGTTCAAAAGAGGTCCACGATGTCTAATCCCGTGCCGCCCTTTGGGAAGGCTGGCGCCGGGATGTCTGCAAATCTGTGAGGCTCGTTGAACGGGCCCTGTGCGGGGTATGAAAAGCCCGCACCGGGAAAATGTCAATAAAGCCGGTTAAATCAATGGTTTGTACGCAATGGTTGCGTATCCAGATAAACAAGAATTTGAGCATCATCAAGCAGTTAGGATTCTGGCTTTGCCCGGATCCATCTTGCCGCGCGTGGTGACCGCCATTAGCTTCAAGGCCGTAACAGTAAGTTGCGTCACGGGTAGCCAGCCAGTTCCCCTCGACTGAAGCGCTGAAGCCAGTCAGGACACTTATCTCGTGCTCGACGACTTCGGTGGACGGCTTGGCCGCGGATGGCGCGAGACCGACGAAGTGTGCACCACTCGCGAGGTGCTGATCCGCGATCTCGTTAGCGGCCAGTACGGCAACCCGGTGCGCATCGTCGCCTTCAATACCGCCGAAGGCTGGAGCCGCGACGTCACCAAGGACATCGCCGACGAACTGCGCCGTCGCCTTGTCGAATACGACGAGGTGCCAGCGGAGTTGCAGGACTTCGTTGAGGCCGCCAGCCGGGTGCGGTGAGCCCGCCGAATAGACATCAGCGATAGAATGGGCCATCGGCGACGTCCGCTCTTGAGCGCACTACGGACGTGCCGTGCGGGCAAGGCCACTTCCGGTTTCGACCCGTCATCGCTTCACGCTGCAAAAACACAGACCTTGATATGTCCGTCACTTTACAGGCTTAATTCGGCGTCTGCCGCTTTGCACTCGTCGTTAGGTTTGGAGGATACTGATGAGGTTCTTAATCGGAATTTTATTTGCTTCACTTTTCACGTTTACAGCAAACGCCCAAGACTCGCCATTTCGGAAGGAATTGAAGCGAGCGGATTTGACCGGTACGAATATGGAGGTCGTCACCAGCATCTCCGAAATCAAGCCCGGAGAAACCTCAGCGCTTCACATACATCATGGCGAGGAGTCGTTTTACGTCTTGGAAGGCGGCACAATTGAACTTCCAGACGGCAAGCAAGTACCCATGTCAATCGGCGTTGCAGCAGTGAACGTCCGGGATGTTCCTCATGGTGCTTTCAAAGTCGTCGGCGATAAGGCAGTGAAACTTCTAACGGTCCACATCGTCGATAAGGGCAAGCCACTCTACGACAAGCCGCTACCCAAATAAGGCAATTGGTCAGAGGCGCCCAAAGGCAGCCTTGGATGAAGTGGGCGCCTCTGCCTGATTGTGTGTGTATCTCGCTACTGTGTCGTGCTTCCGTTGATGTGGGCAAAGCGGACCTCGCGCTTGGACCCTAGCCACCCCGTCCATCGCCTCCTATCTTATGCCCCATGCATAGATCCCCGTTTGAACCCTGCATCCCCAGCCGCGGCACCAAGGTTCCCGACCGGCCGGAGTGGATCCACGAAATCAAGCATGACGGTTACCGCCTGATCGTGCAGCGCGAGGGCAAGCGGGTGCGGCTGTTCACCCGCAACGGCCATGATTGGTCGGGGCGCTATCCGCTGATCCCAACAGCTCGTTCGTGATCGACGACGAGGCGGTGCTGCTCGGCGTCGACGGCGTCTCCGATTTCGACGGGCTGCATTCGCGCAAGCATGACGACGAGGTGCAGTTCTACGCCTTCGACATGTTGGTCAGCGAGGCTGAGGATCTCCGCAAGCTGCCGCTAACGATGCGCAAGACCAATCTGGCCCGGCTGCTGGCGCGGCGTGTCGTCGGCATCTTTCTGTCGGACTTTGAACAGGGAGAAATCGGGCCGGACCTGTTCCGGCACGCCTGCCTGATGGCGCTGGAGGGGTTGGTGTCGAAGCATCGCGAGAGCCCGTACCGCGGCGGGCGGTTTGCTCGCTGGGTCAAGGTGAAGAACCGGCAGCATCCGGCGTTTCGCCGCATAATGGATCAGTTTGGTTAGCGTTCCGACGGCGGCCGGATGGCCTAAGTGGCCGCCGCTTGGTTAGGTTGTTTGCCTCGACATCCTCGGACGGATTGTGTGGCCGCATTCCATCCAGCCGCAGCCGCATTGCCTTGCTGCGTATCGCCCAGCGCGGGCGGTGCAACCGTTTGACAAGTTGCGACACCGAGTGCGTAGGCCACAAGGTGGTGAGTTCGCGAAGCTCCTCGTCGGTCCAACGGGACATTGCGGCCTCGGTATGGAGGCCCCCAGCGCCACGTATCGTGCCTCAGATTCGCGCCGCGACTTATGTGATTGCCTCTTTTCCACATGGAACACGTTGCTAACGGTAACCGGTGGCACGCGTGATCCAGATCAAGCGGCCCGCGCGACTGGCATCAATAATGACGTATGCCACTTGACCGAAGCGCCTTCGCCTCGCAGGTAGCCCGGATCGCCACCATTGTTCTCAGTGCGGCTGCGGTCCTCATCCCGCTTTCGGCTCTGTAGTGGCGGGGCCGGTGTCACGACACCCATGAATATTTGCGCCAGCGTGCTGCGCAAAAGGGGCATCGCTTAGCAGACGAAGTCACGACACAATTAAAGAGCCTTGCGCTTTCGCGCACGGACTAAAGTACCCCTGCCGAACAGAGTTGATTCTTTGGGTCAAAATCACGGGGTCGCAATGGCTGCACTCGCGAGAGGTTTTTGGCGCGCGCTGCGTCTAGGTTCAGTTCTGAAGCAGCTTGCAATGTTTGTCGGAGCCGGTCTGTGGGTTTCGCTGCTCATGATGACTTACGGCCTCGACCTTAGCTCCGGGTTTTTCTAGCTGCTTTCTGTCGGGCCTCATCCATCCGCTCGCGCGCCGCCTCGACGATATTCCCGCGACCATCAGCCCGTCCCGATGCGCGCCTGCTCAAACTTCGGTCTGACATCCGCGCCGCGCTCGCCGCAGCGTGGGCAGGTGAAGTTTGGCTCGATGTCGGACAGCCTGACGTCATCGGCCCAGCCGTCGGCGTTGGTCTCGACGTGGCGGCTCACCCGATGCAAATTCAATGCTGAGGCGCTACGTTTACTTGATGACCGACCGCATCCGCCTGATCAAACACGAAGCCGTGCCCGGCTGTGGCTCGTTCGAGGTGCGGTTCGCTGACGGGCACTTGTCCAAATATTTTTACTTCGATGATGTGCCGGGCGGCGCGTGCGACCGAAACAGCTGACGCGTGCCGAAGCGCTGGAGCAGGCCAAGGCGCTGGCAAGGGATGAGCGGGAGAAGGGGCTAGAAGGATGCGCGAATGCCGGAGTACGCATTTCGCCGAAGGTGATCTTGCGGGGGTGGTTATCAGGCAGCGCCACGAGGCGTTTAAGTCATCGCCTTCTCAAGCTCATTGGCAAGCTGGTTTAGATGCGGAGCCAGCCGGTCGAACATCTCCCGCTTCGCGGTCGGTTGCGAGGTCCCGGATCAGGGCGGCTTCAGCCGCGTCTTTGCGGAGCTTTTCCAAGCTGGCTTGATAATCCTTCATTGTGGTGCGTGCCCCTATCGCCCTTGTTCGCGGTCCTAACAAGGGTCGCGGAACGTAGCACCTCTCGGCAGCTAAAGCGTCGTCGACTTAGGTCAAAAGGCCTACGACGACGGGTAGCTGAGAAGGCCGGCGCGGACAAGGCGGTGGAGCCGATCCCCGTCTTCGCCTGCCGTTCGCGCGCATCTCGCCGAAGGTGATCTTTTGCGGGTACGTCATCATAGTCGCCCATGTACTTAGGGACATTGCACTTCGGTACAACTGTCGCTGACCGTGGCACCGGAATCTCATGGCCTGTGCTGGGTATCCGGGGCCGCCGCCCAATTGGCCCAGAGCCTCCAGCCCATTCTCATGAAAAACCCAATCGGATTGCGCGTGAAACCGAAATGAATTCCTCGGATGAACAGTCAAATTATTCGTCTATTCATCCCGGTGATGACCAACCTTCGCGCAAGTCATTTTCGGTTTTGAACTCGAAGCCGAGACGATCGAAGCCAAGACGATCTATGCTCTTGCCCCTTGTCGTTTTTGGATTGACCGGGTCGTTAATTGTATTGGCCCAGAAAATGGGCCCAACCTGGGTGCTCAGCACGCCTAAGCAGCAGCAGACCCTTGATCAGGCGCCGCCAGCAGCGACAATCCAGAATGCAGTGCCGGTGGAAAATGTGAAAACGCCCAAATCATCCAAATCGCTCGTGCTGGATGCTGCTCAATCATATCTTGCTACGGGAGCGTTGAAGGTGAAGAAATGAACCATGCTGGCCGATGCTCATTAATTACTTCGGCGCGCTGTGTGTCGTCTTGGCGAAATGATTCATAAGCAGAAGGGGCAGCACTGGCTAAGGCTTGGGCGGGCAGCAAGAGCAGCGCGCAGACGAGGCACTCCAGCCCGTGTGCCTGCGTGGGCAGGTATTACTGCCGTAGCTAATGGCTTGGATAGATCGAAAATTCAATCGTCACTCGTTGGTTTACGTCGGCCCAGCCGGCGGGCCACAATCCTGGCCCTCATCGGTCAATTTCTCATTAAAATTCAGTAGGAAGGAAAACACCACGATGGTAGCGTCCCGATCCTCGGGATGGGCCGCAATGTGGCGCGCTCGCGCCGCATCCGAGTCCTCAGCCAGGCAGCTCCGAGTTTGGGTTCAAAACGGAAGTTACCCCGCGCAGTAGCATGTCCGCACCTCGAAAAGAGACATGAGGCCAGTCGTCCTAAAATTGCTGATGCGCGCAATCAAACCGACTTCGTCGCACAAACCACCAACCCCTGCACTGGCGCACCTGCCTCCATGCGCAATTCGGCTTGGATGATCTTCGACTGCAGACCCGATATCGCAAGCAACTGCTCGACGTAGGCCGCGACTATGACTGTAACGGCCGTGCAGCTCCAGACGGAAACCGGCATCGGCGGTGCCTGCGGCCGCGTGCTCGAGCGTAAACACCAAGAGCCCCTTCGGACGCAGCGCTCCTGCGAACGCCGACAAGGACGCCCTTCAGGTCGCCGAAATACACGAGCGTGTCCGCCGACACAATCAAGTCGAAGGTTTCGCTATTGTCGCGCAGGTACGCAGTCAACTCGGCCTTCATCAGTGTGTGGTAAACGTTCTTTTCCTTCGCGTGCGCCAGCATGCCTTCGGACAAGTCCACACCGACCAATCGGCGCGCAAAGGGCGCGATGAGCGCGCCGCAGAGTCCCGTTCCACACCCTGCATCCAGCACGTCGAGGCGGCGCAACGGTTCAATCCCGTGATCCTCCAGCATTGCTGCGACGAGCGCCGGCGCGCGATACGATAGCGTCGCGAGCTTCGCTTCGAAGCTCGCCGCGAAACTGTCGAAGGTTGTCTCGATGAAGCCATTTGACGCGCGTTCAGGTACATCTCGACCGGAGCAGGCCGCCAACATGTGTTGCGCAATGGGATTCCCCGGCTCGTCTTTGAGCCATTCCTTGAGGACCTTCGTCGCCTCATCGACCTCACCCAGCGTGCAGTGCGCCAGTGCAAGCAGCTTACGCGCTTCGGGGTGCTTCGGTCGGAGCGTGATCGCCTTGCAGTAGCACGCCGAGGCTTCCTTGGTCCGCTTCAGCCCGTTGAGCAGAATGCCAAGGTTGGTGTATGCGTCAATGTGTTCGGGATCCAGTCGGATAGCTGCGCGATACGCGGCTTCCGCTTCGATCGGCTGTCCGGTCGCTCGCAACAGCACTCCCAGATTATTGTGGGCGTTTGCGTGGCTCGGATCGAATTCTATCGCACGCCGATACGAGGCGATTGCGGCGTCAAGCCTCTGGTCCGATTGAAACACGATGCCGAGGTTGCTGTACCAGTCCGCTTGATCTGGCACGAGCGCGACGCTTCGCTCGATGAGCGCCAGGGCTTCCTCGTTTCGCCCCTGCTGGTGCGCGAGCAAGCCGGCGTAGTGCAGTGCCCGAGGATGATCGGGTGCTATTTCGAGCACGCGACGATACACCTCGCGGGCTGCAACGAGTTGCTGGTTTTTCTGCAAAAGGATCGCGACCGAAACCGCCTCTTCGAGCGACAACTCACGTGTCGATGGTTCTGACGGCTCCATGAGCTGCCCGGGCAATCCTCCGCCCGTCTCCGGTCGAATGCGGTCCTAGCCGTTTTTGTTGGCCTTGATATCGAACTTGAAATGAATCCCCGGATCGAGGGTCCCATTGGGATTTTGCGGCCTGTACTCCAAGTCGATCTTGGCAAAGGCGAGAGCCACGTTCTCCGATCCCGCCGTGCCGCTGCTGTCGCCGAGCGAGACGCCGGTAATGATGATGTCGTTCATCTTGATGATGAGGTACTCCTGCTGGCCTTTTCCCGCCTTGCGGTGCGTGATGGTGGCTTCCTTCAGGTGTGTACCCGTCGCGCAAGCTTGCAACAGGCTCGGCGACGCCTTGTCGATCGTGTGAGTGAAAGAAAGATCATGGAAGGTCGCCCTGCCGGCGCCGGCGCCGCCAGCACCAACGTTCGGAGTATTTGCGACACCCCAGGAGAACGACAGCACCTCGATCTCGTCTTTGTGCTTGTCGTCGAGGGATTCCCCTTTGATGTCCCCGATCTTTGCAAAGATATCTGATGCCATCTGGAGACACCTGATCAACACGTCGTCTAATTGACGACCGACAGGCCATCAAGGTAGCAAAAATTAGACTGGAACCAGTTTAGTGTCAAGGTTGGCGTCGAAAAACCCACGGTTGCACAATACCATTGTGGTTCAGCACGCCAAAGAACGGCTAGCTGCTTATTGCGGAAGGGTTCAACGTCCGTTTTGGGTCCCGTCGCGTCCGCCCTTTTGGTCCATGCAAAGGGCCACGGCGCTTGGTTGCAGAGGTGAAACGGTGAGCGGAGGTGTGCCTGGACAAAGCCGCCCTTGGCGTCGCGCGGATGTGTCATCGCGATCAATCCTTCAGCCTTCAGCCGGCGTTGAACCCGGATTACGGTTTCCCCGCGTGGCAGACACCGCCCCTCGGCGTCGGTATCCTGCGCGCGTTCAGCTCGGCGGCGATGCCGGGGCGCGTTCCCATGAGCGCCAGACCCGCTCGCGCTGGTAATGGTTGAGCGATCGTCGCGTGGTCGAGCGCCGGCATACGTCACCCCGTCATGTTTGGACCATGGCGGGCAAGGTGATCCCCGCACGGTAAGCCCTCAATCGGCCTTGGACGGCGCCACGGCTTCGCAGCGCGGGCGCGTGGTGCGTTATTTCGAGGTGGGCGTTGGATGGACGGCGAGGGCGGGGCGGCCTTCAGTAGATCGCCGCGAAGGTTCGCAACTCGTCTAAGATCGTGAAGGCGCTCGGAATAGGCCGTAACACCTTATATCGGCCTTCGGGCTCTGGGTCGTTGCGCGCAGTTAATGAATTGCTGGCCCTGAATTGGTCTGCCCGACAACGGCTCTGACCGTTAGATCATTAGAGTGGGTGCGGGAAGCGCCCAAAATAACCGTTGCGCTTCAAAGCGCTGATATTCCCTCACTTTCGACTTAAGCCGTTGCGATCATTACAACCGCTGACATTGGGTCCAACTTGTCTGATTAGGAGGGAACCGGGTCGCCTTGGCCAGATCCGTGGACGGATACCGAAAAGGGCGTCACCGAGTTGATAAAGCATCATAAAGTGGCGGTGGCCCGGTCGCAACCTCAGCGGCGCGGGCCAATTGAAGCGGTTAACGGCCGGGAATTGATAGCGGAGGGCTCTTGCCCGCATCTGGAACTGGCCGCAAGCCTCTGCTAGCGCATCTCTAACGCTGACTTTGCGAGAATTTTGACATGACCGACGCCATCCGGCCGCTGATCGCGGGCAACTGGAAAATGAACGGCCTGAAATCGGCCATGGCCGAATTCGACGCCATGATCGCAGGCGCCGCCGCCGTCGCCGCCAAGGCCGATCTGCTGGTCTGCCCGCCGGCGACGCTGGTCGCGGGCTTCGCGGCCAAGGCCAAGGGCTCCAAACTCAGCGTCGGCGCCCAGGATTGCCATCCCAAGGCCTCCGGGGCCCATACCGGCGATCTCTCGGCGGAAATGCTCGGCGATGCCGGTGCCGCGGCCATCATCGTGGGCCATTCCGAACGCCGCGCCGATCACGGCGAAACCGATGCGCTGGTTCGGCAGAAGGCGGAGGCCGCCTGGCGCGCCGGGCTGGTCGCCATCGTTTGCATCGGTGAGACCCAGAAGCAGCGCGATGCCGGGCAGACGCTGGATATCTGCGGCGGTCAACTCAAGGGTTCGTTGCCGGACAATGCGACCTCGGCCAATCTGGTGGTGGCTTATGAGCCGGTCTGGGCGATCGGTACTGGACTGACGCCGACGACCGCGGATGTCGAGCAGGTTCACCGGTTTATCCGGGGCGTCCTCACCGACCGATTCAAGGCCGAGGGCAGCAAGATCCGGATCCTCTACGGCGGCTCGGTCAAACCCTCGAATGCCGCGGAGCTGATGGCGGTCGCCAACGTCAACGGCGCGCTCGTCGGCGGCGCCAGCCTGAAGGCTACGGACTTCCTGGCGATCGCGGCGGGCTGCTAAAGCAAAATTGCGAAAACAACCCCATCAAAGTAGAATTACGCTGCCAGTTCAGGCGATAACGGTATCTTGTAACCTCTTCCAATAGATCAACGTGCCGGTGAGGCCGCCATGCGGCTTCAGCGCATAATCGGGAATGACGCCGGTCAGCTTGAATCCAAGCCGCTCGTAGAGTCCGGCTGCGCCTTCATCCTCGGCAGTATCGAGCACCAGGAGCCAGCGTCCGCGCTCGATCGCGATGCGTTCGGCCGCGCGCAGCAACGCCGTGGCGATGCCGCGATGGCGATGACTGAGGCGCGTCATCATCTTCGCGATCTCGGCGCGATGCGGCTGGTTCGGCGGCAGGTCGAGCAGCAGCGTAACGGTGCCGATCAATTGATTGCCATCGAAAGCGCCGAGCACGATCCGTTCGCCGCGGGCTGCGGCGCCCAACGAGTCGCGCCAGAACGCCTCTGCCTTTTCCGGCGGCAGCGGGTGCATGAAGCTGACCGAGCCGCCATGCGCGACGGTCTCCACCAGCATTTCACTCAATGCCGCGAGCGTATCTAGCGAGGCTTGCAGCGGCGCGATCCTGATCGGCGGCATCATCTTCAGCTCCGGGCCAGCGCCACGACATAGACGCAAGGCGATGTCGTCTCGTTGGCAAAGGTGGTTTCCGCCGGCGAACCAAATCCAAGGCAGTCGCCGGGGCCAAGCTCGTAACGCTCGCCGGCTTCGGTGATGACAAGCGCGCCCGACTGCACCCACAGGATTTGGCGGATATGGGCGTAGGACGAGGCCGGCAGCGTGACGTGCTGTCGTGGCGGGCATTTCGACCCTGACGATTTCGATCGGATTGTCGGGTCGGCTGAACACCTGCCGGCGCAGATAGCCGGTCTCGGGATCGCGCCACAGCGGCTGATCGGCGGCGCGCGACAGCCGTTCGCCCTGGCCCTCGGCGCGCAGCATCAGGCCGGCCAGCGTCAGGTCGAAGGCGCTGGCCAGCCGTACCAGCACCACCGCGGTCGGGCTGACCTCGGCGCGCTCGATCTTGCTGATGGTGGCCTTGGAGACCCCTGAGCGCTCGGCGAGGTCAGCCAGCGACCAGCCGCGGCTGTCACGCTCGAGCCTGAGGCGGTGCGCCAGGCGGCTGCTGAGATCGTCTATAATAGTATCCATTTGTCTATTATAGGAGAAATTGATGCGATCTCAAGCCCGGAATTCACCCCGCAAGATGGGCCGAATTCCTTGTCTCCAAGGGCTGCGACAATTATCTCCGCAGCTGCAGTTGGGGGTGACAATGCACCACCCGATCGTGTAACACCGCGCAACTTCAGGAAAACCCGCAAGCCCATGATGCAGCCGAAGCCCGGCGCTCTCGGCTTGTGACGGAAGGTTAGAGATGCAGACCGTCATTATCGTCGTTCACCTCATGATCGTCTCCGTGCTGATCGGCGCGGTGCTGCTGCAGAAGTCCGAAGGCGGCGGCCTCGGCATGGGTGGCGGCGCCGGCTTCATGTCGAGCCGCGGCACCGCCAATCTCTTGACGCGCACGACCGGGATCCTGGCAGGCCTGTTCTTTCTGACCAGCCTGGCGCTGGCCTGGATCGCGGGCGCCGATCGCAAGCCGAGCTCGATACTCGGCACGCCGGCGACGCAGTCGCAGCCGGCCGGCGGCGCTTCGCCGATCGCCCCGCCGACCAGCGGCGGCGTTCTCGACACGCTCAAGAAGGTCGACGAACAGCAGGGCCAGCAGCCGGCACCGACGGGCCCGCAGGCGCCGCGTTCGCAATAAAGCAGGGGCGCTATGCAGGACGGCGTCTGGCGTCCTGCATCAGAACTTCCCATCAATACTCTGATATCGCTTTAGTTTTCACGTCACCCACAGCCCAGCAGAATGTTTGCCGCAGGAAGCGATTCGTTTTGCGAATCGGGGCAGTGGCCTTAAAGGTTGGGTCCCATGGCGCGGTACATATTCATCACCGGCGGCGTGGTTTCTTCGCTCGGAAAGGGTCTGGCTTCAGCGGCACTCGGTGCCCTGCTGCAGTCCCGCGGGTACAAGGTCCGTCTCCGAAAGCTCGACCCCTATCTCAACCTCGATCCCGGAACGATGTCGCCGTATCAGCACGGCGAAGTGTTCGTGACCGACGACGGCGCCGAGACCGATCTCGATCTCGGCCATTACGAGCGCTTCACCGGACGTCCGGCCACCAAGGCCGACAACATCACCACCGGGCGCATCTACCAGGACATCATCACCAAGGAACGCCGCGGCGATTATCTCGGCGCGACGATTCAGGTCGTGCCGCACGTCACCAATGCGATCAAGGAATTCGTCCTCTCCGGCAACGACGAGTTTGATTTCGTGCTGGTCGAGATCGGCGGCACCGTCGGCGACATCGAGGGCCTGCCGTTCTTCGAGGCGATCCGCCAGCTCAAGAACGAACTGCCGCGCGAGCACGCCGTCTACATTCATTTGACGCTGCTGCCGTTCATTCCGAGCGCCGGCGAACTGAAAACCAAGCCGACCCAGCATTCGGTCAAGGAACTGCGATCGATCGGCATCCAGCCGGATATCCTGCTGTGCCGCACCGACCGCGAAATTCCGAAGGAAGAGCGGCGCAAGCTCGGCCTGTTCTGCAACGTGCGCGAAAGTGCGGTGATCGAGGCGAGGGACGTCGACAACATCTACGCCGTGCCCGCAGCCTATCATGCTGCCGGTCTCGACGACGAAGTCTTGGCCGCGTTCGGCATCACGCCGAAAATTCCGCCGGCGCTGCAGAGCTGGAACGTCATCAACGAACGCGTGCGCAACCCCGAGGGTGCGGTGACGATTGCCATCGTCGGCAAGTACACCGGCATGAAGGACGCTTACAAGTCGCTGATCGAGGCGCTGTCGCATGGCGGCATCGCCAACAAGGTGAAGGTCAATCTCGACTGGATCGAAAGCGAAGTGTTCGAGCACGAGGATCCGGCGCCGTTCCTCGAACACGTCAACGGCATCCTGGTGCCCGGCGGCTTCGGCCACCGCGGCGCCGAGGGCAAGATCCGCGCGGCGCAGTTCGCGCGGGAGCGTCGACGTGCCGTATTTCGGCATCTGCTTCGGCATGCAGATGGCTGTGATCGAAGCCGCGCGCAACCTGGTCGGCATCGAGGACGCCAACTCCACCGAGTTCGGCCCGACCAAAGAGCCGCTGGTCGGCCTGATGACGGAATGGCTGCGCGGCAACGAGCTTGAGAAACGCACCAACGCTGGCGACCTCGGCGGCACCATGCGGCTTGGCGCCTATCCGGCGGCGCTGAACCGCGGCAGCCGGGTGTCGCAGGTCTATGGCGGCGCCACCGAGATTTCGGAGCGCCACCGTCACCGCTACGAGGTCAACACCGCCTACAAGGACCGGCTCGAACAGCACGGCCTGCGCTTCTCGGGCCTGTCGCCGGACGGCGTGCTGCCGGAGATCGTCGAATACGAGGACCATCCCTGGTTCATCGGCGTGCAATTCCACCCCGAACTGAAATCGCGTCCGTTCGAGCCGCATCCGCTGTTCGCGTCGTTCGTTCAGGCCGCGGTGGTGCAGAGCCGGCTGGTGTAGTCTAGCGATCAGCCGGCCTTCTTGGCGATCTTGCGAAGCGCGTCGTCGATCCGCGACTGCCAACCGGGGCCCTTGGCCTTGAAATGCTTCACGACTTCCGGACTGAGACGGATTGATACCGGAATTTTGGTTGGCACCTTCTGAGGCCCGCGCTTCGCAACAACGCGCGCGAGGTCGCTCGGCTTTAAATCCTTCAGCCGAATGCCTTTCGGAAACTTCGTGGCCCTCGCAAAATCAGCTTTGGTCCATTCCGGATTATCGTCGTCGAAAACAGGGTTCTTAGCTTTTCGGGACATGACGCCTCATTTCTTTTGCGTGGGCGCGGCGGAGGCTGATCGGACGGTACTGACCGGCGCGAATGGTAAAAACCAGGCAATGCGCCGCTCCGTCGATCAGGCCATAAGCCCGATATCGCGGCTCGCCGTAGTCGAAACGATCATCGGAGAGGATCGCTTGAATTTCGAGGTCGACCCAGCGCGCGAGCGACACACCGTGCTTCGATAGATTGATCGCTTCCTTTGCCGGATCGAATTCAACCATAATTGTATATACAATTTAGTTGCCGATTGGTCAAGCTTCGGACACGGGTGCCATGTGATTGTCTATCGAGACAGCCTCTGCCTCACCCGCTATAAGCTGCGGGCCAAAACAATAAGGGAGGACCACCAATGATCATGGAAATGCGCGTCTATCGTTGTCTGCCGGGCCGCCTGCCGGCGCTGATGAAGCGTTTCGATACGCTGACGCTGAAGCTGTGGGAGAAGCACGGCATCAAGCAGGCCGGATTCTTCACCACGCTGATCGGCACATCCAATCAGGAGCTGACCTATTTCGTGGCCTGGGATTCGCTCGCCGACCGCGAGAAGAAATGGACCGCCTTCCAGGCTGATCCGGACTGGATCGCCGGCCGCGCCAAGAGCGAGGAAGACGGCCAGATCATCGACAACATCGTCAGCCAGTTGCTGGTGCCGACGCCGTTCTCGTCGGTAAAATAACAGCCTATGCAACCCTGATATTCGGGGTCCTTACGGGGGTTGATCCTGGTAGCGCGGACCGGCATGGTCCGCGCCGAAACAAGGAAAATCCTTTGAACGCGAATCTCAAAGCAGCTTCGGTCGTCACGGTTGGCCCGGTCAAATTCGGCAACGACCTGCCGATTTCGATCATTGCCGGACCGTGCCAGCTCGAAAGCCGCGCCCATGCGCTGGAAGTGGCGGGCGCGCTGAAGGAGATCGCGACACGGCTGAATATCGGGCTCGTCTACAAGACCTCGTTCGACAAGGCCAACCGCACCAGCGTCTCGGCCGCGCGCGGCATCGGGCTCGCGCAGGCGCTGCCGATCTTTGCCGAGATCCGCTCCTCGCTCGGATTGCCAGTGCTGACTGACGTGCATGAGCCTCAGCAATGTGCCGAGGTGGCGCAGGCCGTCGATGTCCTGCAGATCCCGGCCTATCTGTGCCGGCAGACCGATCTGCTGCTGGCGGCGGCGGCGACCGGCAAGGTCGTCAACGTCAAGAAGGGCCAGTTTCTGGCGCCGTGGGACATGGCCAACGTCGTCACCAAGATCACCGACGGCGGCAATCCGAACGTGCTGGTCACCGAGCGCGGCGCGTCCTTCGGCTACAACACGCTGGTGTCCGACATGCGGTCGCTGCCGATCATGGCGCGGACCACTGGAGCGCCGGTTATTTTCGACGCCACCCATTCGGTGCAGCAGCCGGGCGGGAAGGGCGCCTCCTCCGGCGGCGAACGCGAATTCGTCCCGGTGCTGGCGCGTGCCGCGGTCGCGGTCGGCGTCGCCGGTGTCTTCATCGAAACCCATCCCGATCCTGATAACGCGCCGTGCGACGGCCCCAACATGGTGGTGCTGCGCGATTTCGAAGCGCTGGTCAAAACCCTGATGGGATTCGACGCACTCGCCAAGGGGCTGAGCACGGGTTTGGCGCGTTGATGACGCGGATACCGTCGTGACCGCTGCTAGTCGTCTGCCGCCGGCGCTCAATATCATTACGCTTGCGACGTTTGCGGCCAGCCTGTCGGCGCGCGCGCTCGATCCGGTCCTGCCGCATGTCGCTGACGATTTCGGGATCAGCATTACCACCGCCGCAGGTTTTGCTTCGGTGTTCGCCTTCACCTTCGCGATCATCCAGCCGGTGCTCGGCGCCGCCGCCGACCTGTTCGGCAAGGCGCGGCTGATGGTGGTGTGCCTGGTGCTGCTGGGCGTTGCCAATATTCTCGGCGCGATGGCGACGTCGTTCTGGCTGCTGTTCGCGTCGCGGATTCTGGCCGGCATCGGCTCCGGCGGCGTGTTTCCGGTGGCGCTCAGTCTGACCAGCGATCTCGTCGGTCCGGAAAAGCGCCAGATCGCGATCGGCCGTACCCTGATGGGCTCCATGACCGGAAACCTGCTCGGTGCGTCGGTCTCCGGCCTGATCGGCGATTTCATGGGCTGGCGCGGGGTGCTGGCCGTGCTCGGCGTGCTGGTCATTGTGGCGTCGGTCGCGGTGCTGATGGGCTTTCGCGGCGCCGCGCTGACCCGGGCTCCCAAAACCAGCCTGGCGGCGCTGCGGCACGGCTATCGCACCATCTTCGCCAACCCCAACGCGTTCTGCTACGTCGCGGTGTTCGTCGAAGGCTGTTGCGTGCTCGGCCTGTTTCCCTACATCGCGTCGTTCCTGTTCGATCTCGGCGAAACCTCGCTTTCGATCGCAGGCGTCGTGATCGCCGGCTTTGCCGTCGGCGGTCTGTTCTATACGCTGACGGTTTCTCGATTTCTGCCGCGGATCGGCGTCAAGGGCATGATGATCACCGGCGCCGCGCTGGTCGGACTGCAACTGATCGCGGTCGCGACCGGGCCGGGATGGAAGCTGCAAACCCTGAGCCTGATCTTCATGGGCTGGGGTTTCTACATGATCCACGGTTGCCTGCAGGTGTTCGCCAGTGAATTGTCGGCGGAAGCACGCGCGACCGCGCTGTCGCTGCATTCGTTCTTCTTCTTCATGGGCCAGACCATCGGGCCGATCGCCTACGGCTTCGGCATCCTGCACGCCGGCAAGGTCCCGACCTTGCTGATCGCCGCGGCCGTCATCATCACGCTCGGCTTTGTCTGCGCGCGGCTGTTGCGCCAGACGCGGCCAGCGGATGCGGCGGCACGGCCGGACGTCGAGCCAGCCCGCTGACCTCTACCCGTATGGTTGTTCCCATGCGTTTGACTTGCCGCGCGCGAGCGGCTGGGCCTATGCTGACGGCAACATAAAAAACTGCCCGGGAGGAGACCATGCGTCATCCGCTTCTCGCTGTTGCGAGCTTGGCCCTTGCCTTCGCGGTTCCAGGCGCTGCCTGGGCGCAAACGTCAGCCGCGGCACTCACGGGTATTGTCGGTTCGGCCGGCGAAGCTGCGATGGAAGGCGTGCTGGTCAGCGCCGCCAGGGGCGGCTCGACCATCACCGTGACCGTCGTGAGCGGCGCCGACGGCCGTTTCAGCTTTCCGGCGGACCGGCTTGCACCCGGTCAGTACAGTTTGACCGTACGCGCGGTCGGTTATGAGCTCGATCCGCCGCCAACGGTGCAGATCGCAGATCAGAAAACCGCCGTACAGGATATCAAGCTCGGCAAGACCAAAGACCTCGCCGCGCAATTGTCGAACGGCGAATGGATGCACAGCATTCCCGGCACCGATCAGCAGAAGGGACAGTTGCTCAACTGCGTCGGCTGCCACCGGGTCGAACGCATCATGCGCTCGAAATACGACACGGACGGTTTTCTCACCCAGATTCTGCCGCGGATGCAGAGCTATGTGCAGCAGAGCCTGCCGATCCATCCGCAACTGCGCCCGGCGGAACGGCTGATGGAAGAGCAGGGCGAAGACCGGATCGAGATTTACCGCAACGTGGCCGAGTATCTCGGCACGATCAATCTCAGCAAATCAGAGAAATGGAACTATCCGCTCAAGACCTTCGCGCGGCCCGGTGGCCGCGCCACGCGGGTGATCTATTCCGAATACGATCTGCCGCGCGAGGAAGTCGCGCCGCACGATACGATGGTGGACAAGGACGGCATCGTCTGGTTCTCGAGTTTCGGCGAGCAGAACCTCGGCCGGCTCGATCCCAAAACCGGCAAGGTCACGGAATTTCCCTATCCGAAACACCGGCAGGACGCGCCGACCGGCAGTCTCGGCCTGCGCGCCGACAGCACAGGCAACCTGTGGCTCGGCAACATGTATCAGGCGAGCATCGTCAAATTCGATCCGAAGACCGAGAAATTCCAGTTCTGGACGCTGCCGGCCGAGCAGAATATCGCCGCGGCGCAGATCAACATGGTGAGCCCGCAAAGCTCGCATGTCGACGGCAAGGTGTGGACCCAGAACAACGGCTTTGCCGGCGTGCACCGCCTCGACCTCGCCACCGGCAAGATCGAAACCTGGCAGCCGTTCAAGGACGCGCGCAAGGGTGAACCGCACAACATCTACGACGTGATTCCGGATTCGAACAACAACGCCTTCTTCACCGATTTTCGTCAGGGGCAGATCGGCCGCATCGATGCCAAGACCGGCGAGGTCGCGCTGTTCCAGACGCCGACGCCGCGCTCAGCGCCCCGGCGCGGCAACATGGACGCGCAGGACCGGCTCTGGTTCGGCGAATATCGCGGCGACCGGATCGGGATGTTCGACACCAAGACCGGTGCGTTCAAGGAGTGGAAACTCAATACGCGCTGGGCGGCGCCCTATGACGTCGTGCTCGACAAAAACGGCGACGCCTGGACCGGCTCGATGATCACGGATCAGGTGACGCGGCTGAACACCAAAACCGGCGAGATGGTCGATTATTTGCTGCCGCGCTCGACCAACATCCGCCGGGTCTTCGTCGATAATTCGACGACGCCGGTGTCGTTCTGGGTCGGCAGCAATGACGGTGCTTCCATCGTCAAGGTCGAACCGCAGGACTGAGCGGACAGGGCTAGCCTGCTTGCGGCGGCCGGTCGCGGCGCGCCGGCCGGCCGCTAGAACATCGTCATCATGTATTCGACGAAATAGACTGACATGGCGTAGCCGACGCCGCCGAGCGCCAGCAGCGCGACCGACAGCCACACCCACAGCGGCGTCGCTTCCTTTTGCATTGAATTGCCCACGGGCTACGCGCTGCGTCGTCGCAGCGCTGATTTCCCCGGCGCGCAACCATGACGTGGATTGATTGCTTTTGGTCGGAAAATGACGGGCTAGCGTCAGGATGACGCACGGCAGCGCGGGGCAGGATGCGAATACCGCCCATGGCACAAGTATTGCTTTGTTTTCAGACATTTAGGGATTGAAAACGTGGATGCGCAGGTTACCCGCCCCGCCAGGGGCAACATCGACGCCAGAAACGCCGGCTATGGCAACGAGTCTCCGCTTCAGCAATTCTTGGCCGGTTGCTACGAGGAATTCAAATCCGACGATTCCGGCGCGGTTGCCGACTACATTCCCGAATTGCAGCGGGCCAACCCAGCGCATTTCGGCGTCGCCCTCGTCACCATCGACGGTCACGTCTACGAGGTCGGCGACAGCATGGTGGAGTTCACCATCCAGTCGGTGTCCAAGGCTTTCGTGTTCGCGCAAGCGCTGGAAGCCGTCGGCGAGGAGCGGGTGTCGGCGGCGATCGGCGTCGAGCCGAGCGGGGAGGCGTTCAATTCGATCCGGCTCACCAACGACAACCGGCCGTTCAATCCGATGGTCAATGCCGGCGCGATCGCCTGTTCCGGCCTGATCCATCAGGCCTATGGCAAGTTTGCGTTCGAGCGCATCCGCGAAAAGCTCAGCCAGTTCGCCGGCCGCGAACTTGGCGTCGACGATGCCGTGCACGCCTCCGAGGCGCTGACCGGCAACCGCAATCGCGCCATCGCCTGGCTGCTGCGCAATTACCTGGTGGTGCGGGACGACGTCGATGCGGTGCTCGATACCTATTTCCGGCAATGCGCCATCCTCGTCACGGCGCGCGATCTCGCCGTGATGGCGGCGACGCTGGCCAATCGCGGCATCAATCCGGTGACCGGCGTGCAGGTGATCACGCCGCACATCGTCGCCCGCACGCTGTCGGTGATGACCAGCTCGGGCATGTATGATTACGCCGGCGAGTGGATCTACCGCGTCGGCATCCCCGCCAAGAGCGGCGTCGGCGGCGGCATCGTCGCGGCGCTGCCGTCGCAGATGGGGCTCGGCACCTTCTCGCCCAACCTCGACAGCCACGGCAACAGCGTGCGCGGCTTGAAAATCTGCGAGGCGCTGTCGTCGCGTTTCGACCTGCACATGCTCAATCGCAGTGCCGATGTCCGCACCTGCATCATCGCCGACTACGACATCTACGGCATCTCGTCGCGCCGCAGCCGCCAGCCGCACGAGCAGCAGATCCTCGACGAGCGCCACAGCGATATCAGGGTGATCGAGCTGGTCGGCGCGCTGAATTTCGCGGCGATCGACTATGTGACGCGCCGGCTGGCGAGCGAGCCGCCGAACGCGCCGCTGCTGATCCTGGATTTTCGCCGGGTGCCCGACATGACGGCCGCCGGGGCGCAATTGCTGGCTGAGAACCTCACCCTTCTCGGCAACTGCGGCGTCACCGCGATCCTGACCGGCATGGAGCCGACCTCGGCGGTGTGGAAGGCGATCTCCGCGCGATCAGCCGAGCCGCGCCGGCTGCGGCGCTTTGCGCTGCTGGATGAAGCCATCGAGTGGGCCGAGGACCAGGTCATCTACCGTTATGGCGGCTTCACGTCCTCGAAGGAAACCAGCCATCTCGGTGAACAGGCGCTGCTGGCCGATCTGGCCCCGGATGAGATCGCCGCTCTGGCGGAGCTATCGACCACCCGCCGCTACGAGGCCGGCCAGCGCATCATCAGCGCCGGCGAGCCCGCCAACTCGTTGTTCTTCCTGCAGAGCGGCATGGTGAGCGTGAAACTGCCGAGCGGGGTACGGCTGGCTTCGCTCGGGCCCGGCATGGAGTTCGGCGAGATGGCGATCATCGAGCAGCAGCGCAGCGCCGATGTCTGGGCCGATACGCCGGTGAAATGCCTGGAGTTGCCGCTCGACCGCTTTGCTGATTACCGCCAACTCCATCCGCAGATCGCCATGAAGATCATGCGCAATCTTTCGACGCTGCTGGCGCGGCGGTTGATCCTCGCCAATGCCAAGGTCGACCTGCTCAGCGCGTATTGATTACGTCATCCTGAGGAGCGCGAACGCTCGCGCCGCGCAGCGGCTCATCGGCGAAGGCCGTTACGGGCGATGACGTTCTTGCGCTGATTTTCCAAGCGCCGCCGCCAGCAGCGCCTGGGCCTGTTTGGTGGCTTGCGCGAATGACGGCTGTTGCGGCGCGCGCTGGGCAAAGCAGCGCGCGTAGGCCGCTTCGCTCGTTTCGCGGACATTTTCGTCCATCGGCTCGGCCTTCTTTTGGGCGATGCAGGCGGCAATCTTCACCGTTGGCGCAATCGACCCCTCGGCAACATAGACCTTGCCGTTGGCGATGGCGGCCACGATCACTTCATCCGCGGCGTCCGGTATTTCGGATTGGGTCCGCCCCGCCAGCATCGCAAAGGCGAACGCGGCGCCGGCGGGCCTGGCGATCGGCAGGGCACTGAACTTGACGACCGCCGAGCCGTTGGAGATCGCCTGGGTGTAGAAGCTTTCGTCGCTGAGGGCCTTGGCCATCTGCTGGGGCACATTCTTGACCTTGTCGCCCCACCAATCCTTGTGGGCACGCAGCCAGCGCTCGAACAGCGTCTGCGTTGTGACGACGATGTGCGCTTTGGGCTCGACATACTTGCCGTCGGTGCCGTCGGCCCCGGCCTTCTGGCCGTTCTTGCCGAGCAGCGCGTCGAAACGCAGGCCGTCGAGCGTGCCGAAATCCTCGTCGCCCTTGTAGAAGCTTCCGAGATTGAGCTTTGTCGGGCCAAAGCCTTCGCGTGCGGACTCGCCCAGGATCGCGGCCATCTGCGCCGTCAGGTCGGCGGTCGCGGCTTCCTCGTCCTTCCTGGCGGCATCGTCGAACTTTCCGGCGTCGTAGATCGCCGACAATTTCTCGATCGCGGCATCGCGCGTGGCGATGTAGCGATCCTCGGCGGCCGGCGGCGCGGCGGAAGCCGCGGTCACGGTCGCGATCAGCAGGACCGGGGCGAAACGTCTTAAAATCGGGAATATGGCGTCATGCATGCCAAGTGGGTCGGTGGGACCGGTCGTCCGGTTCAACGCGCTTGATCGCTTTGCGATCTAGGGTAGCATTCCCGACGGGCGGGGGCTGCTGCATGTATGTTATCGGGTGGTTTGCGACTGGCTTCATTCTCTCGGGTCTGTTTTTCGTTGTCGGCCGGCAACGGAGCAGCAGGATTGATCCAGCCCCGGTGACGGAGCGCCCTTTGGCGACGACGAAGACGGCCGCCGAGTGGGTAGAGTACGTCGCGCGTTCGATACCGGCGGGTGGGCCGGCGGCGCCGGCAACTGCGCCAGAAGAGGTGGCGCCGACCGGGAGCAGGGGCGTCGGCGTCTTGAAGTTGATCGCCCTCGTGATCGCGTCGGCGATCCTGATCTGGTTCGCCATCGCCAGCGATCGGGCCAGCCTGGGGGATTTGATGCTGTGGGTACGGTCGCCGTTCCTGGGCGTCCGCTTTCAGTATCTGCTCTGGGGGGCAGCCTGCGGCGTCGTCGCGCAACTGTTCCGGACCCAGATCGCGGCGATGGCAAAACAATCGTTCGATGCCGCGATCGGAAGCGGGGAGAGCACCGCCTGGGTCCTTCAGGGCACGCTTGGCATCCTGATCATCGTGGCCGCGGTGTTCGCCATCAAGCCGGACCTGCTGACTTACCTTCGCTCGTTCGAGTACGGCGGGTTCAAGGCGACCTTCGCCGATCATTCGACGGCCACCAGCGTCGCGGATCTGAAATACAAGGATCTGCTCTGGGGATTTACGCTCGAACAATACGGGGGCGGCAATTTCAGCAATAGTTACGTCAACGAGGGGTCCGATCGCGCCTATTTCGGCGATCAACTCTTCGATAGCGGGGTAAGCCAAGAGCGAACAGAGATCACCAAGGCTCTGTTCGACAAGTTCGTCGGGCCGATTATCGACTCGCTTATTTGTCTCGAAGAGAATCATCCCGTCAGGGTCGCGTCCTTCGATCAAAGTTTGATCAAATACGGCGCACGATGGGCGAATTTTCTGGCGCTGGCGCGATCGGATCCGTCGAGGTTGAATGACGACCAAACAGTGAAAGACTTCGTGAACAACATAGACAGGTTCACGAACGATTTAACGAACTACGTGACGTCAATTATTCCAAGTTGTCCGGCACACGGGCCGACGGCCTTCGAGATGAGGGAAGAGGCGGCAAACACCATTAAGCTCAACTTCGAGAGGGGCCGCAGCAAATTGGATACCGCCAACAAGAGAGAGCCGAGTTACCAGACACTCGCGCTGTTCGAGCCGTATCTGATCGCTGCGACCGGTGATCTGATCGTCATCTTAAACGGGCAGAAGGAAAAGGCCGAATTTCTGACCAAGATGACCGAGGGGTTTCCAAAGACCGACGACATGATGACGCCGGCGATCGTCAATATTTTCTTTCAGACGGCTGACGCTCAGCTCAAGAGCTTCGAGAATTGGCCCGCAGACGCGATCCTCAGTAATCTCGATTACGCTATTCGTTGCGTTGACGCGCTGATTGCAAAAACATCCAAGCTTGTCGCTGTCTATGATGACAAACTTGCGAAGGGTGACAAAACGTTGCCGGCACGAAGCCCGAAAAAGTTCTTCGAAGCGATGAATTGGAATCTTTCCATTCTGCTGGGCGAGAAGCTTGCGCTGTTCAACCAGCGCGTCCTGGCGGGGGAAGCCTTGTCTCAGGCCGCGCGCGAGGATTGGCTCCGGACCTACAGCCGCCTGATCGCGAACCTTGCCGTCCGCTCGCAGGCGCCGATCCTGGTGCTAGACGGCCTACCGCCGGCGGAGGTCGACAAGCAAAGCCGGGAAATGCTGCCATTCATGACGTTCGAGCCAGTATATCAGGTCGATGTTGCCATATCGCTGGCGATCTCGTCCATTTTGCTCGGTCAGAACGACGGGAAGGCGTCAGCGCTCGCCTGCAATTCTTCGCAATATTACCTCAATGCGGCGACAACCAATTCGGCCGCTTATATCGCATCAGAAATGCATAAGGCTGAGACCAAGACGATGTTGCCGCGGAAGGAACATCAGAGCCGCACGGCCCTGATTGAACTGAAGCTGAACCGGATATTGTCGACCATTCGCAATTGGGCAGGCAGCGCCTGCGACTGGAAGCGCGAGCCTATGTCAGATAGGGCCAGCGCAGGCGAGGCTGGCCGTTAGGGCAACGGCGGCTACCGCTATCAGCATTGCACGCAGATATGTCAGCGAACGTGTCATGCAACCAGAATAAGCGGATTCATCCGAGTTTTCAAGGCCGCCATGGGAACCTCCGGGGTAATAAATTTCTTCGTTAAGGGCATGTGCAGAGGGAACCGCTAGCCCCGCCCGCGATAGGGCGCGACGCCCTGGTCGGGCATCCACATGCCCTTGGGCAGCTTGCCGGTCTGCCAGAACACGTCAATCGGAATCCCGCCGCGCGGATACCAGTAGCCGCCGATGCGCAGGAATTTCGGCCCGATCTCGGCGGCGATCCGCTTGCCGATCATCACGGTGCAGTCCTCGTGAAATGCGCCATGGTTACGAAAACTCGCGACATAAAGTTTCAGCGATTTGGATTCCAAGAGCCAGCGGCCCGGCACGTAATCGATCATCAGATGCGCGAAATCCGGCTGCCCCGTCACCGGGCAGAGCGAGGTGAATTCCGGCGCGGTAAACCGCACCACGTAATTGGTGTCTGCTTGCGGATTGGGAACGCGGTCGAGTTTCGCCTTTTCGGGGCTATCCGGCCATTCCACGGCGCGGCCGAGTTGCAGGCCTGAAGACTTCGGGGCTTTACGGGGCATTTTCGACATCAGGAATCTCCATTGAGCACGACCTGCAAAAGTGGAAGCCCGGTTTTGCGTCCGGTCGCGCTCCAAAATCTATAAATAGCGCATGATCTTAACGCCAAAACGCGTACACTTTGGCGGATCATGCGCTGCCGCGTTATTAGACAATCTGGCCGCCAGCGTCACGGGCGAGGGCGGCCTTTTCCGCATCGCAACCTTGCTGTAGAAGCAGCGCCAAACGTCTTTACCCGCCATTTCCAAGAGGCTCCCATGACCGCCATCGTCGACATCATCGGCCGCGAAATTCTCGATAGCCGGGGCAATCCCACGGTCGAGGTCGATGTGGTGCTGGAAGACGGCTCGATCGGCCGCGCCGCGGTGCCCTCGGGCGCCTCGACCGGCGCCCATGAGGCGGTGGAGCTGCGGGACGGCGACAAGAAGCGCTACCTCGGCAAGGGCGTCCAGAAGGCGGTCGACGCCGTGAACGGCGAAATCTTCGAAGCGCTTAGCGACCAGGCGGTCGAGGAACAAGTCCAGATCGACCAGATCATGATCGACCTCGACGGCACGCCGAACAAGAGCCGGTTGGGGGCCAACGCCATTCTCGGCGTCTCGCTGGCCTGCGCCAAGGCGGCCGCCGAGTCCTTCGACATGCCGCTCTACCGTTATGTCGGCGGCACCTCGGCCCGGACCCTGCCGGTGCCGATGATGAACATCATCAACGGCGGCATGCATGCCGACAACCCGATCGATTTTCAGGAATTCATGATCCTGCCGGTCGGGGCTGCGACCTTCGCCGAAGCGCTGCGCTGCGGCGCGGAAATCTTCCACACGCTGAAGGGCGAACTGAAGAAGGCCGGCCACAACACCAATGTCGGCGACGAGGGCGGCTTTGCGCCGAACCTGCCGTCGGCCGACGCCGCGCTCGAATTCGTGGTCAGCGCGATCGGCAAGGCCGGCTACACCGCGGGCAAGGACGTCATGCTCGGGCTCGATTGCGCCGCCACCGAGTTCTTCAAGGACGGCGCCTACGTCTATGGCGGCGAGAACAAGACCCGCTCGCGCTCCGAGCAGGCGAAGTATCTCGCCGATCTGGTCGCGCGCTACCCGATCATCTCGATCGAGGACGGCATGTCGGAAGACGACATGGACGGCTGGAAGGAATTGACCGATCTCGTCGGCAACAAGTGCCAGCTGGTCGGCGACGACCTGTTCGTCACCAACGTCACCCGGCTGGCCGACGGCATCAAGAACGGCCGCGCCAACTCGATCCTGATCAAGGTCAACCAGATCGGCACGCTGACGGAAACGCTGTCCGCGGTCGAGATGGCCTACAAGGCCGGCTACACCGCCGTGATGTCGCATCGCTCCGGCGAGACCGAGGATTCCACCATCGCCGACCTCGCGGTCGCCACCAATTGCGGCCAGATCAAAACCGGCTCGCTGGCGCGCTCCGACCGCACCGCCAAGTACAACCAGTTGCTGCGCATCGAACAACAGCTCGGCGCGCAGGCGAAATATGCCGGCAAGGCAGTGTTCAAGGCATTGGCGTGACGCGACTGCGCATCCAGATATAACAAAACACAAACGGGAGGATTTGCGATGAGTGACGGCAAGAAGCGGGCTGCAACTGCGTTCGCTGCTCAAGAAGAGCGGCGAACTCGAACTGTCGCTGGTGAACATCCCGACGCCGGAGCCGGCCGAGGATGAAGTCGTGGTGCGCGTCGAGGCGACGCCGATCAATCCGTCCGACCTCGGGCTTTTGATCGGCCCGGCCGACATGTCGACCGCGGCCGTTTCCGGTAGCAAGGAGTCCCCCGTCATCACCGCGAAAATGCCGGACGCGGCGGTCAAGATGATGGGCGCGCGGCTCGATCAATCGCTGCCGGTCGGCAACGAGGGCGCCGGCACGGTCATCAAAACCGGTTCGTCGGATGCCGCCAAGGCGCTGATGGGCAAGCTGGTCTCCGTCATCGGCGGCGCGATGTACACGCAGTATCGCACCGTCAAGGCGCGCGACGTCATGCCGCTGCCGTCAGGCACCACGGCTGCCGACGGCGCATCGTGGTTCGTCAATCCGCTGACCGCGCTCGGCATGACCGAAACCATGCGGCGCGAGAACCACAAGGCACTGGTGCATACGGCCGCCGCTTCCAACCTCGGGCAGATGCTCAACAAGATCTGCATCGCGGACGGCATCGGCCTCGTCAACATCGTGCGCAGCAAGGAGCAGGCCGACATCCTGCACAAGATCGGCGCCAAATACGTCGTCGATTCCACGTCACCGACCTTCATGGACGACCTGACCGCGGCACTGGTCGAGACCGGTGCGACGATCGCGTTCGACGCCATCGGCGGCGGCAAGCTCGCCGGCCAGATCCTGACGGCGATGGAAATCGCGGCCAACAAAACCGCGAAGGAATACAGCCGCTACGGCTCCAACGTGTTCAAGCAGGTCTATATCTACGGCAGCCTCAATACCGGTCCGACCGAACTCAGCCGCGCGTTTGGCCTGACCTGGGCGGTCGGCGGCTGGCTGTTGACGCCGTTCCTGCAAAAGATCGGCCCCGCCGACATCGGCCGGCTGCGCCAGCGCGTGGTCTCGGAATTGAAGACCACCTTTGCCAGCCATTACACCCAGGTGGTGTCGCTGCCGGAGGTGCTGCAGATGTCCAACATCGCCGTCTACAACAAGCGCGCCACCGGCGAGAAATTCCTGATCAACCCGAACAAGGGCTGAGGCTTCCGGCTCCCCCTCCGACTTCGGGGCTTGCGTTCTCCCGGCAACGGGAGAACATTTGCCGCGCTGAATGCGGGAAAACCGCAGGGAAAAGGGGAGAATTCGCCATGATTGATTTGGACCGCCGCCAGCTTCTTGGCGGGGCTGCTGCCGTGGGCACAGCCGCAGCACTGTCATCATTCCAGACATCGAAGGCGCAAGCGGCCGTGCCGCCCGCGGGCGCGCAGGCGCCGGGCTTCTATCGCTACAAGGTAGGTAGCTACGAGTGCACCTCGATCAATGACGGCGCGCGGTCGTTCCCGCTGCCGGATACGTTCGTCAAGAACGTGCCGAAGGAAGAAGCCCTTGCCGCCGCCGAAGCTGCCTACATGCCGAAGGGCATGGTGACGGTGCCGTTCAACCCGCAACTGATCAACACCGGCAGCAAGCTGGTGCTGATCGACAGCGGCAACGGTGTCGCCAATTTCGAACCGAGCAAGGGCGCGGTCGGCCGCACCCTGCAAAACCTCGCCGCCGCCGGCGTCGATCCCAAGAGCATCGACGTCGTGCTGTTGTCGCATCTGCATCCCGACCACACCAACGGCATCCGTGCGCTCGACGGCTCGATGGCGTTTCCGAATGCCGAGATCATGGTGCCTTCGGTGGACTGGGCGTTCTGGACCAGCGACGAGAACGCGGCCAAGGCGCAGTCCAGCGAGATGATGAAGAACTACTTTGCCAACGTGAAGAAGACCTTTGCGGGCATCGAATCCAAGGTGACGAAATACGACTGGGGCAAGGAAGTGGCGCCCGGCATCACCGCGATCGAGGCGCCCGGCCACACCCCCGGCCATAGCGCCTTCGCGATCGCCTCGGGTGGCTCAAAGGTCCTGATCCAGTCCGACGTCACCAACATTCCGGAGTTCTTCCTGCGCAACCCGGACTGGCACGTCGCCTATGACATCGACCCCGCGATGGCCCAGACCACCCGCCACAAGTTCTACGACATGGCCGCGGCCGAGAAGGCGTTGGTGGTGGGCTTCCATTTCACCTTCCCCTCGATCGGCCATGTCGAGAAGGACGGCGCCAAATACCGCCTGGTGCCGGTGGCCTGGAATCCGGTGATCTGAACGCCGGTTTGCGTCAGTGACGGAACAGGCCGCCGAAGGGCGGCCTGCCTGCCTGGGTCATCATTGCGCGAACGCAACGTTTCCGGAATTGCTCGGTTCATGCACTTGCATCTTTTTACCGATCTGGCTAAGTGCGCGGCAGGCGCTTCAGCTTCAAGAGGGAAAATCCAATGGCCACCCACACCATCGTCACGATCGTCGGCAGTCTCCGCAAAGAGAGCTTTTCGCTTAGGATTGCCAATGCGCTGGCCAAGCTGGCGCCGGCGTCGCTGAAGCTCGATGTCACGACGCTGGGCGGAATTTCCTTCTTCAACCAGGACCTGGAAGCAGCACCTCCGGCTGACTGGCTGGCGTTCCGGGAAAAGCTGCAGAAGTCGGACGGCGTGCTGTTCGTGACCCCCGAATATAACCGCGCGATCCCCGGCGTGCTGAAGAATGCCATCGACGTCGGCTCGCGCCCCTACGGCAAGAGCTCGTTCCTTGGCAAGCCGGTCGGCATCGTCAGCAACTCTCCGGGACCGCTGGGCGGCGTCAGCGCGGCCAAGACGCTGCAGAACATTTTGCCGGGCATTTCCGGCCCGATCATGGGGCAGCCCGAAATCTACCTGAACGCGGTCGGCGACGCCTTCGACGACAAGGGCAATCTCACCAAGGAACCGCTGCAGAAGGTGCTGCAGCAGTACATCGACGCCTTCGCGGCGTTCGTCGAGAAGCAGAACCGGTAAGGCGGGCGGCGCTCTTTCCCCGTCATTGCGAGGAGCCACAGCGACGAAGCAATCCATTCTTTCTTTGCGCTGGGAGATGGACTGCTTCGCGGAGCCTGTCATCGGGCGCGCATTCGCGCGACCCGTTGGCTCGCAATGACGGTACGGATACGGGTGCCTGTTTTTTGGTCGCAACGACGCTCTTAGCATTCCCTTAACCAGACCGTCGCATCTTGCTGCCATGGTCTCCCGTACCCGACTGAAAGCGCTGCTGACCGGGCTCGCCCTCTACACGATGGCGGCGCTGATGGTCGGCTATTTCGGGGTCAATGCCTATACCGGCAAATACGGCCTCAACGCGCGGCAGGAACTCGATCAGGAGATCGTCGCGCTGACCTCGGAACTGGCGCGGCTGAAGCGGGAGCGAGCGCAGGGCGAGCAGCGGGTTTCGCTGCTTCGGTCGGACCGGGTCGACCCCGACATGCTGGACGAGCGCGCACGCTTTCAGCTCGACTACGCCAGCCCGCGCGACCTGGTCCGGACCATCACGGCGCGTTGATCTGAAGTTGAATGCGCGCTGACCGCCGCGATCCGCGCACCAGTCCGCAAATTTCAAAAAACTGCAAAATCAATTTCGAAAATGTCGTGTCGCGTTGCAGTGCGGCATAGCAATATTTTCGCGGTCGCACGCAATCCTTTCACGGCGGTTTGAGTTGGGATAGAGAGGGCTGATCGTCTCTCTCATCCGGAATTGCCCATGGCCGCACCCAAGAAAAGCGCTGAGAAGGAAGCAGGGCAGGAGAACGCAAAGGGGTCCCCTCCGGAATTCACCAAGGCGCAGGAACTGGCCGCGCTCCGGGACATGCTGCTGATCCGGCGCTTTGAGGAAAAGGCCGGCCAGCTTTACGGCATGGGTGCAATCGGCGGCTTCTGCCACCTCTATATCGGCCAGGAAGCCATCGTCGTCGGCATGCAGATGGCCCTGAAAAAGGGCGATCAGGTCATAACCGGATACCGCGACCACGGCCACATGCTGGCCTGTGGAATGGAATCCCGGGGCGTGATGGCCGAACTGACCGGGCGCCGCGGCGGCTATTCCAAGGGCAAGGGCGGCTCCATGCACATGTTCAGCAAGGAGAAGAATTTTTACGGCGGCCACGGCATCGTCGGCGCCCAGGTTTCGCTCGGCACCGGTCTCGCCTTCGCCAACCGCTACCGCGGCAACGACTTCGTCAGTCTGGCCTATTTCGGCGACGGCGCCTCGAACCAGGGCCAGGTCTATGAGAGCTTCAACATGGCGGAGCTGTGGAAGCTCCCGGTGATCTACATCATCGAGAACAACCGCTATGCCATGGGCACCTCGGTGACGCGCTCCTCGGCCCAGACCGATTTCTCCAAGCGCGGCATCTCCTTCAACATCCCCGGCCAGCAGGTCGACGGCATGGACGTTCGCGCCGTCAAGGCCGCGGGCGATGAGGCCGTCGCCTGGTGCCGCGCCGGCAAGGGACCGTTCATCCTGGAGATGCAGACCTACCGCTACCGCGGCCACTCGATGTCGGATCCGGCCAAGTACCGCACCCGCGAGGAAGTCGAGAAGGTCCGCAACGATCAGGATCCGATCGAGCAGGTGCGCAATCGCCTGCTGGCGTCCAAGGTCACCGAGCAGGAATTGAAAGCGATTGACGCCGAGGTTCGCGAGATCGTCAACGATGCCGCCGATTTCGCGCAGCACGATCCCGAGCCCGAGGCGTCCGAATTGTGGACGGATATTTACCGATAAATTCCGACGCCACGTATTTCGCAAAAGCAGAGACCGTTTTTGCGATCCGAATACGTGGCAACAAGATGAGCGCAGAACAAAACTAAGAGTGATTTCGGGAGCCGATATGCCCATTCAAGTATTGATGCCTGCGCTGTCGCCCACAATGGAAAAGGGCAACCTTGCCAAGTGGCTGAAAAAGGAAGGCGAGACCATCAAGTCGGGCGATGTCATCGCCGAGATCGAGACCGACAAGGCGACGATGGAAGTCGAGGCGACCGACGAGGGGACGCTCGGCAAGATATTGATCCCGGAAGGTACCAACGACGTCGCCGTCAACACGCCGATCGCGACCATTCTGGCGGATGGCGAAACCGCCGCCGATCTCGGCAAGGCACCGGCCGCCGCACCCCCGAAGCAGGAAAAGGCAGCCGAGCCCGCGGCCCCGGCCGCTGCCAAAGCGGAAGCGCCCCAGCCCGCCGCCAAGGCACCGGCCGCTGCTGTCGCCGAGCCCGATCCGGAAGTGCCCGCCGGCACCGAGATGGTCTCGATGACCATCCGCGAAGCGCTGCGCGACGCCATGGCCGAGGAAATGCGGCGCGACCCTGATGTGTTCATCATGGGCGAAGAGGTCGCGGAGTATCAGGGCGCCTACAAGGTCACCCAGGGTTTGTTGCAGGAATTCGGGGACAAGCGCGTGATCGATACGCCGATCACCGAGCATGGCTTTGCCGGCATCGGCGTGGGTGCGGCGATGGCCGGGCTGAAGCCGATCGTCGAGTTCATGACCTTCAACTTCGCCATGCAGGCGATCGACCAGATCATCAATTCCGCCGCCAAGACGCTATACATGTCCGGCGGCCAGATGACCTGCCAGATGGTGTTCCGCGGTCCGAACGGTGCGGCATCCCGCGTCGCTGCCCAGCACAGTCAAGACTACTCGGCCTGGTATTCGCAGGTGCCCGGCCTCAAGGTGGTCGCGCCGTATTCGGCGGCCGACTACAAGGGGCTTCTGAAGGCCGCGATCCGCGATCCCAATCCCGTCATCTTCCTCGAAAACGAAATGCTGTACGGGCACACCGGCGAGGTGCCGAAGCTCGACGATTACGTGATCCCGATCGGCAAGGCGCGGATCGTGCGCACTGGCGGTCATGTCACGCTGATTTCGTGGTCGAACGGCATGTCCTATGCGCTGAAGGCCGCCGACGAACTGGCCAAGGAAGGCATCGAGGCCGAGGTGATCGACCTGCGCACGCTGCGCCCGATGGATACCGAGACCATCATAGCTTCAGTGAAGAAGACCGGCCGCGCGGTCACGGTGGAGGAGGGCTGGCAGCAGAGCGGCGTCGGCGCCGAGATCGCGGCCCGCATCATGGAACACGCCTTCGATTATCTCGACGCGCCGGTGGCGCGGGTATCGGGCAAGGACGTGCCGATGCCGTATGCGGCGAACCTCGAAAAACTGGCATTGCCGACGGTGGCCGAGGTGGTCGCGGCTGCCAAAGCCGTTTCCTATCGGTAAGCCCATGGCTGGTCCCAACGAACAGCCACTGCCGCCCGACGTCATCGGTCGCGAGGACGCCACCGAGGTGCTGCGTGCGTTCGTGGTCGACGGCGGGCTCTCGATCGCGTTTACGCGCGCGTTCGAGGAGCCGGACATGTGGGGCATGCTGCTGGTCGATATCGCCCGCCATGCCGCGCGCGCCTATGCGCGCGAGGCTGAATACACTGAGGACGAGGCGCTGGGGCGCATCGTTGAAATGTTCGAAGCCGAAATCAATCGGCCGACGGATGTGGGCTCCACCACGCCACGGTCGCAACAGGGTCACTGACAATGCCGATCAACATTTTGATGCCCGCGCTGTCGCCCACGATGGAAAAGGGCAACCTTGCCAAGTGGCTCAAGAAAGAGGGCGACAAGGTCAAGTCCGGCGACGTCATTGCCGAGATCGAGACCGACAAGGCAACGATGGAAGTCGAGGCGGTCGACGAGGGCACGATCGCCAAGATCCTGGTGCCCGAAGGTACGCAAGATGTGCCGGTCAACGATATCATCGCGGTCCTGGCCGGCGACGGCGAGGACGTGAAGGCGGCGGGGGCTGCCCCCGCGCCGAAGGCGGCCGCCGCACCTGCCGCGCAACCGGCGGTGGCGCCTGCTGCCGCTGCACCAGCGCCGAAGCCTGCCGCCGCGCCGGCACCGGCTCCCGCGCCGGCCGCGCAAGCCGCACCGCAAGCAAATGGCCACGCCCGCATATTCTCGTCGCCGCTGGCGCGGCGTCTCGCCAAGGAAGCCGGCATCGAGATCGGCCGCATCAACGGCTCCGGCCCGCATGGTCGCATTGTCGCCCGCGACGTCGCGGACGCCAAGTCGGGCAAGGGCCTGAAGGCGCCGGCGGCAGCACTGGCCGCGGGTGGCTCGCCCACAGTTGCGCCTGCCATGAGCGACCAGCAGATCCTCTCACTGTTCGAGCCGGGGTCCTACGAAACCGTGCCGCATGACGGCATGCGCCGGACGATCGCGCAGCGGCTGACGGCGGCCACGCAATCGATTCCGACGTTCTATCTCACCATCGACTGCGATATCGGCCGGCTGCTCGACGCACGCGAACAGATCAATGCTGCCGCGCCAAAGGACAAGGAAAAGAAGCCGCTCTACAAGCTCTCGGTCAACGATTTCGTCATCAAGGCGCTCGCCGTCGCGCTCCAGCAGGTACCAAACTGCAATGTGAGCTGGACCGAAGCCGGTATGCTCAAGCACAAGCATTCCGACGTCGGCGTCGCGGTCGCGATGCCGGGCGGTCTGATCACGCCGATCATTCGCAATGCCGAGACCAAGTCGCTGTCGACCATCTCGAACGAGATGAAGGACCTCGCGGCGCGCGCCCGTACGCGAAAGCTCAAGCCGCAGGAATACCAGGGCGGCACGTCGTCGGTTTCCAATCTCGGCATGTTCGGCATCAGCCACTTCACCGCCGTGATCAACCCGCCGCAGTCGACCATCCTCGCGGTCGGCGCCAGCGAGGAGCGCGCGGTGGTGCGCAACGGCAAGGTCGAGGCCGCGCATATCATGAGCGTGACGATGTCTTGCGATCACCGTGCCATCGACGGCGCGCTTGGAGCCGAACTGATCGGCGCGTTCAGGCGGCTGATCGAAAATCCCGTCATGATGATGGTGTGATGGGTAACGTCCATGTACGTGATCTACGGTCCGTACGTTCTCGCTATCATTCTGGTGGTTGCCGCCATCTTCGTCTGGCTGCGCGACCTGGCATCGACGAGACAATTCTGGATCATGATGGGAACGGCAGGCGTGATCGCGCTGGGCTGGACCGGCTTCCTGGTCGCAATCTGGCGGGAGTATAGGTAATGGCCGACACATCCTTCGACGTCATCATCATCGGCGCCGGCCCCGGCGGCTACGTCACCGCGATCCGCGCCGCCCAGCTCGGCCTCAAGACCGCGGTGGTCGAAAAGGCCTATTTCGGCGGCATCTGCAACAACTGGGGTTGCATTCCGACCAAGGCGCTGCTGCGCTCGGCGGAAGTCTATCATTTGATGCAGCACGCCAAGGATTTCGGACTATCGGCCGAAAAAATCTCGTTCGACCTGCAAGCGGTGGTGCAGCGCTCGCGCGGCGTGGTGAAGCGGCTCAATGACGGCGTCGGCTATCTCTTCAAGAAGAACAAGGTCACGGTGATCTGGGGCGAGGCCACGCTGGATGCGCCGGGCAAGCTGACCGTGAAGAAATCCGCGGTCGCTGCGCCCAAGGACGCGCTCGGCGAGGGCAGCTATCAGGCCAAGCACATCATCGTCGCCACCGGCGCACGGCCGCGCGTGCTGCCGGGGCTGGAGCCCGACAAGAAACTGGTCTGGACCTATTTCGAGGCGATGGTGCCGGACAGGATGCCGAAGTCGCTGCTGGTGGTCGGATCCGGCGCCATCGGCATCGAATTCGCCTCGTTCTACCGCACCATGGGCGCCGAGGTGACGGTGGTCGAAGTGCTGCCGCAGGTGCTGCCGGTCGAAGATGCCGAGATTTCGAAATTCGCCCAGAAGGCGTTCGAAAAGCAGGGCATCAAGATCCTCACCAACACCAAGGTGACAAAGCTCGAGAAGAAGAGCGACAGCGTGATCGCGACGCTCGACGACGGCAAGGGCAAGCCGCAGACGATCGAGGTCGACCGGGTGATTTCGGCGGTCGGCGTCGTCGGCAACATCGAGAATCTCGGGCTGGAAAAGCTCGGCGTCAAGACCGACCGCGGCTGCATCGTGATCGACGGCTATTGCAAGACCAACGTGCCCGGCCTCTACGCCATCGGCGACGTCGCCGGCCCGCCGATGCTGGCGCACAAGGCCGAGCATGAGGGCGTGATCTGCGTCGAGGCGATCGCGGGCGGCCATCCGCATCCGATGGATAAGCTGATGATTCCGGGATGCACCTACTGCAACCCGCAGGTTGCGTCCGTGGGATTGACCGAGGCCAAGGCAAAAGAATCCGGCCGCGAGATCCGGGTCGGGCGTTTTCCGTTTGTCGGCAACGGCAAGGCGATCGCGCTCGGCGAGGACCAGGGCATGGTCAAGGTGATCTTCGACAAGAAGACCGGCCAATTGCTCGGCGCGCATATGGTCGGCGCCGAGGTCACCGAACTGATCCAGGGCTATGTGGTCGCGATGAATCTGGAGACCACCGAGGAAGAGCTGATGCACACCATCTTCCCGCATCCGACGCTGTCGGAGATGATGAAGGAAGCGGTGCTGGATGCCTATGGGCGTGTGTTGAATATGTAAGGTCGGTTCCGTCATCCTGAGGCGCTCGCGTAGCGAGCCTCGAAGGATGCACGGCCCGGATCGCGCAGCCGGGCTCGTCGCCCTTCGAGACGCAGGCTCCGCCTGCTCCTCAGGGTGACGGATCTGACAAAGAATTCACAAAGACAAGAAAGCTCACCCGTGAAAGACAACGACAACCTGACCATCGAACGTCCGACGTTCGTGACCCATCTCGAATGCGCGATGGAAGGCGATCATTATCCCGCCGACCAGATCCATAATCTCTCCAAAGCCAACAAGCCGCTGCTGGTGCGCTACGACCTTGCCGGCGTCAAGAAGGCGCTGACCAAGGACGCGCTGAGCCAGCGCCCCGCCGACATGTGGCGCTACCGCGAGATGCTGCCGGTGCGGAAAGTTTCCGATATCGTCAGCCTCGGCGAAGTGATGACGCCGCTGATCCGGCTGCCCAAGCTCGGCAAGAAACTCGGCGGCGGCGAGATCATCGTCAAGGATGAAGGCCGGCTGCCGACCGGATCTTTCAAGGCGCGCGGCCTTGTCATGGCGGTGTCGATGGGCAAGGCGCTCGGCATCAAGCACATGGCGATGCCGACCAATGGCAATGCCGGTGCGGCGCTTGCGGCTTACGCGACATCGTGCGGCATCAGGACCACGATCTTCTGTCCGGCCGATACGCCGGAAGTGAATGTCAGCGAGATCGAATTGCAGGGCGCCACGGTCTATCGCGTCAACGGTCTGATCGACGATTGCGGCAAGATCGTCGGCGAGGGCAAGGCCAAGGCCGGCTGGTTCGATACCTCGACCCTGAAGGAGCCGTACCGGATCGAAGGCAAGAAGACGATGGGGCTGGAACTCGCCGAACAGCTCGGCTGGGAAGTGCCCGACGTGATCTTCTATCCGACCGGCGGCGGCACCGGCCTGATCGGGATGTGGAAGGCGTTCGCCGAACTCGAGGCTATCGGCTTCATCGGCAGCAAGCGCCCGCGCATGGTTGCGGTGCAGGCGGCCGGCTGCGCGCCGATGGTGCGCGCTTTTGAAGCAGGCACCGAGCACGCGCCGCGCTGGGAAGACGCGCACACGATCGCGTCGGGCATTCGCGTGCCGCAGGCGGTCGGAGATTTTCTGATCCTGCGCGCGGTCCGCGAGAGCAAGGGTTTCGCCATAGCGGTGTCAGATGAGAAGATTTCTGCTGCGCTCAACGAAGTCGCGCGCGAGGAAGGCTTGCTGCTGTGCCCGGAGGGCGCTGCGACCTATGCCGCCTACAAGGAAAGCCTCGCCGACGGCCGCGTGACGAAAAATGACCGCGTGATGCTGTTCAATTGCGCGACAGGGCTTAAGTATCCCCTGCCGCCGGTCACGCGCACGCTCGATCGCCACAAGCCGATCGACTACGCCAACCTCTGACCGTCATGCGGCATGATGTGATGGAGTAGGCGATGCGAAAGATCATTCTGGCTGTTCTCGCGGTGTTGACGTTCGGCGGCACCGCCGTAGCCGAAACTTATCCCTCGCATCCCATCACCATCATCGTGCCGTTCGCCGCCGGCGGGCCGTCGGATGCGATGGCGCGTATTCTCGCGGAGCGAATGAAGACCACGCTCGGCGAAGTGCTGCTGGTCGAGAACGTGACGGGGGCGGGCGGCTCGATCGGCGTCGGCCGCGCGGTGCATTCGCCACCGGACGGTTACACCATCTCGTTCGGCCATCTCGGCACGCACGTCGCCAACGGCGCGATCTACAAGCTCGGCTACGATC
Organism: uncultured Alphaproteobacteria bacterium; assembly: GCA_963764705.1. GTDB lineage: Bacteria > Pseudomonadota > Alphaproteobacteria > Rhizobiales > Xanthobacteraceae > Bradyrhizobium. The sequence continues at coordinate 231,333 of CAVXTR010000001.1, forward strand.
TTGTCACCGATCTCGAGCCGGTCGCGTTGCTGCCGAGCAATCCCATGATCATCGTCAGCAAGAACGCGGTGCCGGCGAAATCGCTCAAGGAGTTTCTGGCCTGGCTGAAGGCGCAGCCCAAACCGCCGATTGCGGGCACCGCGGGTGCCGGCTCCGGAACGCATATCGCCGGGCTCTATTTTGAAAATATCACCGGTATCAAGCTGCAATACGTGCCGTATCGTGGTTCGGGACCGGCGATGAACGATCTCGTCTCCGGCCAGATCGACCTGATCATCGACCAGACCTCGAATTCGATCGGGCAGGTGCGCGGGGGCAATATCCGCGCCTATGCCATCACCGACGACAAGCGCGTCGAATCCGCCGCCGACATCCCGACCGTGGACGAGGCGGGCCTGCCCGGGTTTCACATGACGCTTTGGTCCGGATTCTGGGTGCCCAAGGACACGCCGAAGGAGATCGTCGCCAAACTGAATGCCGCCACCGTGGATGCGCTCAACGATCCCCAGGTGCGCAAGCAGCTTGAAAACCTCGGCTTGCAGATGCCGCCGAAGAACGAGCTCACGCCGGCAGCGCTCGGCGCCTGGCAAAAGGCCGAAATCGCGAAATGGTGGCCGATGATCAAGGACGCCAATGTCAAGGTGGACTAGGGCGGGGCGGCAGCCGCCGCCCGCATCGCCCGGGACGGCGGGGTTTTATGACAATTCAAACTGACCTCGGGCGTCGATGGCGGGCATCTGGTCGTCCCGCGCTTGATCTGGAACCAGCTCTCACATAGCAATGACGTGATTTTTCTCGCCGGGGTGAGGAATTCGCGATGTGGCTGCTGTTTGTGTTTGCGTGGGCGGTCTTCCTGGCTGCCATAGCCATCGTTGCGCAACAGGCGTTCGGGTACGACGTCGGCCGGATCTGGACCCATTTCCTCGAATTGCCGCCGGGGCAACGTCTGGCGGCTGGTCTCGTTGCCGTAATGGCGCTGGCGCTGATGGGCGTCAGCATCTTTCTGTCGCGCCGGATGTCGCATCAGGAAGACAATCTGAAGTTGCTTCGTACTCGCCTCAAAGTTGCGAGAGACGACATGGTCGTCGCGCATGGATTGCAAAATCACTTTGACGGGGTGGTCCAGCACCTCGGCGACAGCGATCCGCGGGAAGCCATCGCATCGCTGCGGCAAAGGCTGACGGAGACGGAGCAGAAGGTTGCGTTGCAGCAGAGCCAGGACGTCGCCACCGATGTCCAGGAGCAGCTCGACGATATCCGGCGCCGGCAACAGGTGCTGCGGGAGACGGTCGGCGAGGTCGCCGAACAGCGACGGGTCACCGAGCCGATCTTCGCCGAGATCAAGGATCGCCAGCGCCAGCTCGAACGGTCGCTGGCGAAACTCGAAGTCGACGACAACAAGCACAATCTGGCCGACCGGTTGCAGGAGATCGGCGGGGAGGTGCTGGCGATCCAGAAGCGGCTCGCCGTGCTGCAGGAGTTGCTGGTGACCTTGAACCGCTTCAAGGACGAGCTCGACAAGAGCAACGCCGAACTGGTGCCGCTGCAGGCGCAGGGGACGGGCATCTACGCCGTGATCGATGAACTGCGTCCGGCCTATGAGCGCCTCGGCAAGCGGATCGAGGAATTCGATTCCAGGGACGGGGAAAGCATCAGCGCGCACGTCGAAGCGCTTTCCAAAAGCAAGATGGAGATCGAGCAGAAGGTCGCGCGGCTCGATGATTGCTTCCATATTCTCGAAACGATCGGCATGGATTTCGGCGAGCTCAGGGAGCGCCAGGCGCATCTGGAACGTTCGATTGCCGAGGTGGAAACCGATTCCAGCGGCAAGAGCCTGATCGATCGCCAGAACGCGCTGACCGAATTTGTGCTGCAGGCCCGGTTGCGGCTCAGCACGCTGGAGTCCTCGCTGACGACGCTGAACCGGTTCAAGCAGGAACTGGCGAAGGCACATGAGGTCCTGCTGCCGCTGCAGATGCCGGGCTTCGGGATCGAGGCTGTGATCGTCGAGGTGCATGCCATCCGCGAGGTCGTGCTCAGGACCCTCGGCGAAATCGAGTCGAATGGCGACGCAGCGCTCGGGCTGCGCGTCGAGGAGCTTTCCGGCAGCAAGCGAGAAATCGACGAGCGCGTGGCGCAGGTGTTCGAACATTTCTCCAGGCTGGATTCGATCCGAAAGGATATCGGCGGGATCTTCATGGCGATCAGAAGCGCGCTCATGAAGGTCGGGTAAGCAGGTTGACGACAATGAAGGTCTGGGAAGTCGCGCGCGAATGGACCATCGACGGCATGGATCTGGTGGAACGGCCGGCGCCGGCACCGGGTCCCGGCGAGGTCGCGGTCCGGATCCGTGCCGCTACGCTCAATTACCGCGATCTGCTGACGGTGCAGGGACGGGGAGGCGCCTATAAGCTGCCGCTCGTTCCGTTCTCCGACGGCGCCGGTGAAGTGATGACGGTCGGCGACGGCGTAAGCCGCGTCGCCGTGGGCGACCGGGTTTGCCCGATGTTCTTCCAGTCGTGGTTCGACGGCAGGCCGTCGGCCGCCAACCGCCGTCTGGCGCTGGGCGGCACCCGTCCGGGCGTGCTGCAGGAGATGATGGTGCTCGATGCCGAAGGCGTCACCCGCATTCCCGGCCATCTCAGTCTCGTGGAAGCCGCGGCACTGCCGTGCGCCGGGCTCACCGCCTGGCGCGCGCTGTTCGACGAGGGGCATCTGCGTCCGGGTCAAACCGTGCTGGTGCAGGGCACCGGCGGCGTATCGATCTTCGCCTTGCAGTTCGCGAAACTCGCGGGCGCCACCGTGATCGTGACGTCGTCGAGCGACGAGAAGCTCGAACGCGCCAAAACGCTCGGCGCGGACCACACCATCAACTACCGCACGGTTCCCGATTGGGGCAAGGCGGCGGCCGACTGGGCCGGCGGCGGCGTCGACCATGTCGTCGAGGTCGGCGGCAAGGACACGTTCCGGCAGTCGATCGAAGCTGCCAAGGTCGGCGGCCGCATTCTGGTGATCGGGGTGTTGTCAGGGTTCGCGCAGGAGATCGCCATTCCCAGCATCTTCAGCAAGAACCTGCACGTCATTGGTCTTTCGGTCGGCAGCCGCAGGATGTTCGAGGACATGGCTGCCGCCATCGGGCGCAGCGGCCTGCGGCCCGTGATCGACAGGACCTTCGATTTCACTGACGTGCCCGAGGCGCTCCGGTTGATGGAGCGGGGCGGCCATTTCGGCAAGATCGCGATCGAATTTCCGTAAACACCAGCGCCGGGCGTTGCCCGCAGGCGCGTGCGCCGTCGCTTCGTCAGGCGACGGCGGTCTTGAGATGTTGCAGCGAACGCAACAGCGCATCGAAGCAAGCCGGATCGAGCGCCTTGCCGACATCCTTGGCCATGATCGACAGGGCCTGGTCGATCGGCATCGCCGCGCGATACGGCCGCTCGGCGGTCAGCGCGTCGAAAATGTCGGAAACCGTGACGATGCGGGTTTCGAGGTCGATGTCGTCGGCCCGAAGGCCGTTCGGATAGCCGCTGCCGTCGAGCTTCTCGTGATGATCCCGCGCGATCGCCGCCAGGCCGCGAAACGCCTCCACGCGCGACAGGATCATCGCTCCCAGCGTCGTATGGGATTTCATCGCCGCCCATTCGTCCGGGTCGAGCTTGGCGGGTTTGTCGAGCACCTCATTCGAGACGCCGAGCTTGCCGATATCGTGCAGCAGGGCCGCGCGCACCAGCCACCGCTTGCGGCGCGCTTCCATGCCGAGCTCGGTCGCGATCAGATCAGAGACCAGCGCGACCCGCTTGCTGTGACCGCTGGTATGCGCGCTCTTGGCGTCGATCACCTGGGCGAAGCCGTCGGCGATATCGTCTAGCAGGTCGTCATCGACTTCCCGAACCGAAGCCGCCGGCTCCAGCGCGAGAACCATGGCTTCCAGCCGCTCGTCCGCAAGCCCGAGCCAGAACGCCGGCGTCGCCGCCACGCGCTCGAACGCCGCGACGAGATCGGGATCGAACCACAGTCCGGACCGTCTCCGGATTTCCTGCAACGCGGAGGCGTTGCCCGAAGTGATGTTGAAGACATCGGCCACCTGCGCCAGCAGCGCAATCCGCGCGAACAGCGAAATCTCCGCGCCTTTTCGGCCAAGCGGCTGACCGCCGCCGTTCCAGTGTTCGTCGAGGTCGAGAATGCCGCGCGCCACGGCCTCGGAGAAGCGCATGCGGCGGGCAATCTCGGCGCCGCGCTCGCAGCGCGTCTCGACGATTTCGTGGCCGATGCGGCTGCCCTGGATGGCCACATTCAGGATGGTGCGCAGCTTTTCCGCCAGGCCAGATTTGACGGCGGTGTTTTTCGCGATGAAGGTGAGGATCTGGGGCAGGCTGCTGTCGACCAGCTTGGCGTTGCGCTTGAACGCGTGATCGCTGGTCAGAAACAACTGGCAGATGCGCGCCGCGTTGCTGCTGCAGCCAAGGTCTTTCAGGAACAGCGTGTAATAGAGATCGTGCAGGTCGGCGGCGCCAAGGCCGATTTCCCGGCCGATATGCATTCCGATCCAGCAGCATCGTACGCTGTGACCGGCCGGCTGACCGTCGGTCAGGTCGAGCGCGAAACTGAGCGCGCTGACGACCTCGCTCAGATGCAATTGCCGCCCACGCACTGGAACCTCCGGGTGGATCGATTTCCAAACGAAGTTCGTAACAGGAAAATGCTTAAGCCGGCCTTAGCGACCCCTAGCGGATCCTTAGCGCATCCTTGCCGGCCCGGTTCCATCCGGTGTGCGGCGATCTCGGCCGATCATGAAATGCATCAGGGCGGCGTCTCAAGTTGCCTTGAAACGCCGCCCTGGTTTGTTGTTACCGTTCGCTTGAACGAGCGCCGGGTCAGGCGATGTCGAAGCGATCCGCGTTCATCACCTTGGTCCAGGCCTTGACGAAGTCGCGCACGAACGCCTCTTTCGAGTCGCTGCAGGCATAGACTTCCGCAAACGCGCGGAGCTGCGAATGCGAGCCGAAGATGAGATCGGCACGGGTGCCGGTCCACTTCACGGCGCCGGTCTTGCGATCGCGGCCCTCGAACACGTCCTTGGCTTCCGAGACCGGCTTCCACACCGTGGCCATGTCGAGCAGGTTGACGAAGAAGTCGTTGGAAAGCGTGCCCGGCTTCGAGGTGAAGACGCCGAGCTTGGGGTCGCCGGCGCCGAGCACCCGCATGCCGCCGACGAGGGCGGTCATCTCGGGCGCCGTCAGCGTCAGCAGTTGCGCGCGGTCCACCAGTTGCTCTTCCGGGGACAGGCGCTGCTTGCCGCGGCTGTAGTTGCGGAAACCATCGGCGGAGGGCTCCAGCGGCGCGAACGAGTGCGCGTCGGTCTTCTCCTGCGAGGCGTCCATGCGGCCCGGCGTGAACGGGGCCTTCACGTCAACGCCGCCGTCCTTGGCGGCTTTCTCGATCGCCGCAACGCCGCCGAGAACGATCAGGTCGGCGAGCGAGACTTTCTTGTCGCCCTTCTGCGCCGAATTGAACTCCTTCTGGATCGCTTCGAGCTTGGCCAGCACCTTGGCGAGCTGGGCCGGCTGGTTGACCTCCCAGTCCTTCTGCGGCGCCAGCCGCACGCGGGCGCCGTTGGCGCCACCGCGCTTGTCGGAGCCGCGGAACGTCGAGGCCGAGGCCCAGGCGGTCGAGACCAGTTCGGACACCGAGAGGCCGGAGGCGAGGATCTTGGCCTTCAGCGCCGCGATATCGGCTTCGCTGACCAGTTCATGGTTGATCGCCGGGATCGGGTCCTGCCACAGCAGCTCTTCCTTCGGCACCAGCGGGCCGAGGTAACGCACGGTCGGGCCCATGTCGCGGTGGGTCAGCTTGTACCAGGCGCGGGCGAACGCGTCCGCGAACTGATCCGGATGCTCGTGGAAGCGTTTTGAGATCTTGGCGTAGGCCGGGTCGAACCGCAGCGACAGGTCGGTCGTCAGCATCGACGGGGAGTGACGCTTCGATTTGTCATGCGCGTCCGGCACTGAACCGGCGCCCCCATTGTTCTTCGGCGTCCACTGATGGGCGCCGGCGGGGCTCTTGGTCAGTTCCCATTCAAAGCCGAACAGGTTGTCGAAGAAGTTGTTGCTCCACTTGGTCGGCGTCGTGGTCCAGGTCACCTCGATGCCGCTGGAGATGGTGTCGGCGCCGAGGCCCTTGCCATAGGAACTGGCCCAGCCAAAGCCCTGCTGCTCGATGCTGCCGCCTTCCGGCTCCGGACCAACCAGGCTCGCATCGCCAGCGCCGTGGGTCTTGCCGAAGGTATGACCGCCGGCGATCAGCGCGACGGTTTCCTCGTCGTTCATCGCCATCCGCGCAAAGGTCTCGCGGATGTCGCGGGCGGCGGCGAGCGGATCGGGCTTGCCGTTCGGGCCTTCCGGATTGACGTAGATCAGGCCCATCTGCACGGCGCCGAGCGAGCCTTCAAGCTCGCGGTCGCCGCTGTAGCGCTCGTCGGCCAGCCACTTGCCTTCCGGACCCCAGTAGATGTCTTCCTCGGGTTCCCAGACGTCGGCGCGGCCACCCGCAAAACCGAAGGTCTTGAAGCCCATCGACTCCAGCGCGACGTTGCCGGTCAGGATCATCAGGTCGGCCCAGGAAATCTTGTTGCCGTACTTCTGCTTGATCGGCCACAGCAGCCGGCGCGCCTTGTCGAGGTTGACGTTGTCAGGCCAGCTGTTGAGCGGCGCAAAACGCTGCTGTCCGGCACCAGCGCCGCCGCGGCCATCGCCGATCCGGTAGGTGCCGGCGCTGTGCCAGGCCATGCGGATGAACAGCGGCCCGTAATGGCCGAAATCGGCCGGCCACCACTCCTGCGAGTCCGTCATCAGCGCGTGCAGGTCCTTCCGCAGCGCCTCGATATCGAGCTTCTTGAATTCCCTGGCGTAGTCAAACGCTTCGCCCATCGGGTTGGACAGGCTGGAATGCTGGTGGAGAACGCTGAGGTTGAGCTGGTTCGGCCACCATTCCCGATTGGTGTTTCTGTTGCTGGCACCATGCATCACCGGGCACTTGCCGGCGTTCTCGCCATCATTTCCGTCCATGTTTCGCTCCGTTCGTGGCTGGTTTGATTGAACCTGTGTGTGGACGGTGCCCGTGACGTCGGGGTGACATCGGCTGCGCGTCCATCACGTTGGAATGGTTCTAGCACAGCCGCTCCATCAGTTTAAGTGTGATTTACTGATAGACGTGATAAGGCAGCATTATGAACAATCTGACGCTGAAACAGCTTCGCTATTTCGAGTCGCTGGCGCGACATGGCCATTTCGGACGCGCAGCGGACGCCTGCGCGATTTCGCAGCCGGCGCTGTCGATGCAGATCAAGGAAATGGAGCAGGAACTTGGCGCCGCGCTGTTCGAACGCGGCGCCCGGCAGATCCGGCTGACCAGTTTTGGCGAGGAGTTCGGCTTGCGCGTTCGCAACATCCTGCGTTCGGTCGATGAGCTGAAAGACCTGGCGCGGGCCTCGGGCGACCGGCTCGCGGGACGGTTGCGGATCGGCGTGATCCCGACCATCGCGCCTTATCTGCTGCCGACCATCATCGGCAACCTCACGCGCGAATATGCCGATCTCGAGATTCACGTCCGCGAGACCGTGACGCCGAAGCTGATTCAGGAATTGTCCGAAGGCCGGCTCGATACCGCGATCGTGGCACTGCCGGTGTCGGAACCGTCGTTTGCGGAAGTGGCGTTGTTCGCCGAGGACTTCGTGCTGGTGCGGCCCGGCGAGGACGAGGGCAAGCCGGTGCCCAATGGCGAAGCCCTGGCCAGGATGCGGCTGCTGCTGCTGGAGGAGGGGCATTGTTTTCGCGATCAGGCGCTGTCGTTCTGCAACCGGCATTCGGCGCTGCCGCGCGAATTGCTGGACGGCAGTTCGCTGTCGACGCTGGTGCAGATGGTCGGCGCCGGCATCGGCGTCACGCTGATCCCGGAAATGGCCGTCGCGGTCGAGACGCGCTCGGCGCCGGTATCGATCGCGCGCTTTGGGAAACCAAAGCCGTCACGGACCATCGGCATGATCTGGCGCAAGACCAGCCCGCTGGCCCAGCAGTTATCCCAGATATCCGAAGTCGTTCGCCAGTCCGCCGAAGGTTTACGCGCGCAGCAGAGCAAGGTTGCATCGCCGCGCCGGCGCTGAGGCAGTCCTGGATCTAGGCGACGTCGGCTTGCGCGGCCTGAACTTCCTCGGCGACCAGCGCGTCGAGATCGACCAGCTCCGGATCATCTGCAGCGGGATCGCCATGCGCTTCGCTGCCGTGAAGATGTATCAGGGTCTGCACGCGCCTTGCATTGAGATAGTCGACATGGTGATGCCGCAGCGCTGCCGGCAGCAGCGCCTTTGGCAGTCCGACCATGGCAAAGGCCGGCACCCTGCGCGTCTCGCTGCCCTCGCGCCAGCTAAGCGGATGCAGGGTGTAGATCATCTGCCGCTCGATCCCGGCCGAGGGCGATTGCTCCGAGTCAGATGGCGTCGGGCCGGCGACGTTGGCGTTGCCGGCGCGTTCGCGCACCGCGGCCGATCGCAACTCCCAGCAGATCAGGTCGACCGCCGAGGCAATCTCGCGGCGCACCGCATCCACGCTGGTCGAGAACCTCGTTGCTTCCGGCATCGACGCCGGACTGGCGGTCACCGCCTCGATCAGCGTGGCGGCACCGGCCTGAAATCCGGGGGCCGCGTGTTCGATGGCCGCGGCCATCGCTTCGATCGCGTCAGCGCTGACGTTGCGGTCGTGCTGCGCCTTGGCTTCAGCCAAGGCGCGCTCGGCGGACGCGACCTGCTCGTCAAGTTCCGCCAGCGCGGCACGCAAGGTCCTGGCACTTTCCTCGGCGGCGCGCATGCTGGCTTCGGCCCGATCGAGGCGGGCGTTGGCGGCGCCAGTCACCGCCAGCCGTTCGGCGGCCGCGCGTTTTTCTGCGAGTTCCTTTTCTGCAAGGCTCGACTTGCCGCCCAGTTTTTGCCGCGCCGCCAGCTTTTCTTTCAACGCACTTTCGAAGCGCTCGACCGGCCCCAGTTCGCGCTTGAAAAATGCCATGACAATCCCCGCAGTTCGCAATGACCAGCCGAATCAAAACGGCAGAACTGTTGCGAAGGTTGGCCGGAAACTTGGATAACATTGCGGCCTGAGCCGATAGCGCCAATGGGACATCAATGTTGTCCTTTGGTTCCCGCCACAATTAGATGCCTATTAATTTTTAGACTTTAGCGAATTGATTCGAGGTCGCGGCGGCGTCTGTCTGGGTTTTTGTGCAAGACGGAGCGACTCCATGCGCGTTGCGTTAACGGTTGCGTCGGTGCTTGCGTTGACGGCGTCAGCGCAGGCTTCGAGTTCCTGCATGAGCAAGAGCGAAGCGCGCAAGCACTTCGCCTCGCTGCATCTCTACTGGCATGGTCCGGATCATTGTTGGGACGCGTCGCCGGGCCGGCATCGTCTGGTCCGCAAAAACCAGAGCAATGTCGATCGGCAGGTTCAGCGCCGACGCCCGCATTCCGACTGGCGTCAGGCCAGATCGGAAATGTTGACCGATGACGGTCCTGTCCAGGTTGCCGGCGCACAAATCGCGAGCGCGGCTGCGGTTGGCGCAAGCTGGCTGGAACGATGGATCGATATCGTGCCGGTCGTGCCGCAGCTCCGCGCCGAATCCGAGTCCTCGATCACGTTGCCGGCTCTCGCAAGCGAGCCCGAGTCCAGCCATATTCCGCACTTCATCGTTGTTTTGGCTTTCTTCGCCTTCCTGCTGATATTCGCCACCATTGAAATTCTGTTCCGCAACGATGAACAGCATAAGTAGCGATCGGCCTCACACGGCAGGGCATCAATCCGCCGTCAGGATTTCATGGCCTTCATCAAGGCTCGAATGTCGATCGTGGCAAAATTGGAAAATGTATCCGAGACGGCATAGGGAAAGATGATGTTATCGCCGTGCCGCATCGCCCCGCAGGTGTAAACGACGTTCGGAACGTATCCTTCGCGTTCGGAAGGATCGGGTCGCAGCAACGGCTCGCGCAAGCGGCCGATGACCTTCGACGGATCCTTTTTGTCGAGCAACGCGGCGCCGATCGAATATTTTCGTACCGGGCCGACGCCATGCGTCAACAGCAGCCATCCTTCGTCCAGCTCGATCGGCGATCCGCAGTTGCCGATCTGGACGAATTCCCAGGGGAATTCAGGCTTCAGGATCGGATGGCCGCCATCCCAGGTATGGAGATCGTCCGAGTAGATCAGATAGAGGTTTTCGTTGTCCTGACGGGCGATCATCGCGTACTTGCCGTCGATCTTCCTGGGAAATAGCGCCATGCCCTTGTTCCGGGCCGCATTACCTTTCAACGCCGACAGCCGGAACGACAAGAAGTCGGTTGTCTCGATCAGCTCCGACCGAATCGCCCTTCCGCTGTAGGCCGTATAGGTCGCGTAGTAGATGCTCCGTCCATCGTCATCGAACTGGACGAACCGGGCGTCTTCGATTCCGTTCAACTGCGACTCAGTGACGGGAAAGATGACCCGTTCGCTTATTTCTTCAGTGCTGCTGAAGGTTACCTCGACGACATCTCCGCCTGGGCCCGATGGGAGTTTGACGATATCGGGGCTTGAGGCAAGCCGGGCCGTGGGATCGACCGTCACGGTCCCGTTCAAGGCGATCGACCCGGACCGAAATGTCAGCGAGGATATGTGCCCTTCGCCGACGGCGCGCAGGCTCAGGACGAAACGAAGACTGCCGTCAGGCATACCCGACTGATCCGGATGGGCGACGATGCTCGGATTGAACAAGGCCGAGGCTTCAAACGAATACTCGTTGAGAAAGTAGGCCCCGACCAACTGCCGTTGCACCTCGGTGAACGCGGCGTGATCGGCAAGCGCCGCTTCCATCTCCTCGGCGCGCAACTCGAACGCCCGCAGCAGGTTGCGATGGCGTCCCAGAAAATTCTCCAGCACGTCCGTGAGCTGCGCGGCGGCGGTCGCCGCATCCAGCGAGAGTACCCGTTCGACAATATGATTGGCGCGGGTCTTGTCCGTTGGATTGAGGTCGCGCGGTTCCGTTGTCGGCTTGAACGGACGAACGATAACCCTGGTGGGGTCAGGCCGCAGATAGAGCGCCTGACGGTTCAGGAACGGTAATTGCGACAAGGTGTCCTCGGTTGGTTCAGGGGATAAAGATACGCGGCGGCGATCAGGCGACCAACGGCGTCGGCTTGGCGCGGCTTTCGCCGAGACGGGCCACCTGTCGAATTTCGGAAAGGCCGAGAAGATACGACACCACCGATTCTCCGCCCCGGTTCTCGTTGGCACGATCGGGATGCAGGCCGTCGCGACAACTGCCGGTCTCCAGATCGACGAGGGAGACCGAGAGGTCGTTGCTGCCAAGGAACCAGGCGAACACGCGTGCCGCTTCGGCTTTCCACGCAATGTCATGATCCGCTTGCCACGCCGCGAGACATGCCGCAATGGTGGCCGTCGCTTCCAGCGGCTGCTGATCGAACGCCCGTGGCCGCCGCCGCGTCTCCCCGAAGCCTTCGGTGCCGACCGGGCGGAATTGGCCGGCCGCGGATGTCTGCTGTTTCACAAGCCAGCGCAGAGATTTCAATCCGGTCTGCAGATAGTTCGGATTCCTGGTGGCCATGCCGGCCAGGATCAGTGCCTGCGGCAGGCGCGCATTGTCGTAGGCAAGGCCTTCTTCGAACCAGACCCAGTCCCCGGTTTCGACCGCGTTGAACACCGCGATCAAGCGGTCCGCCAGGAGAAGGCGCAAGGTGGCGGCGCGGGCATCGTCCGTGACGGCCGAACAGTAGGCATCAAGTCCCAGCAAGACAAAGGCCCACGCACGCGGCGAGCGAAGCTGGTCCGCGGTCGTCATCGCCTCTGCAAACAGCGAAGCGGCCCACGTCCGGCGAGACAAGTTCGCATCGGTGAGGGCGCAGACACCCAGGGCCCACAGGGTCCGTCCGTGGCTGTCTTCCGATCCGGAATCCTCCAGCCAGCAGCGATTGAAGCCCATGAAGTTCCGAAACCGCCTTGTCTCGGGATTCCAGGCATGCTGGACGAAAGCGGCAAATCGGGCCGTCAATACTTCCGACAACCGTTGCTCGCCGGGATTGTTGAGCGCGCATGCCAGCAGAAGCGCGCGGGCATTGTCGTCGACGCAGTAGCCATGCGCGCGATCCGGCACGCTGTGCACGGCATGCTGGAGCAGGCCGGTGTCGTCGCACATCGCCAGGAAATGATCGATGCGCATTTCCGGCAGGGCGCTTCTGTCGCGCAGCAGCGTGCTGGTGTCAGAACCCGCAATCGTCTTCAGCCGATGTCTCCGCCCGGCGGCCTCGAACACCGCCATATAGCGCTCGGCGGTCCGTTCCCACGTCATCGAGCGGCTGCTTGAATAGGCCCGCTTGCGCATGGCCTGCCGCAGAACATCGTTGGTCAGCAGTTTTGAGATCTCGACACCAAGGGCCGCGGCGTCGCCGAACGGCACCAATATGCCGCGGCCGTCGGCCAGCAGTTCACGCGCATGCCAGTAGGGGGTCGAAACCACGGCTTTCCCGAGCCCGAAGCTGTAGGCCAGCGTACCCGAGGTCATCTGGGCCTCATTGAGATACGGCGTGACGTATACGTCGCTCATGGAAATGAATTCGAGCAGCGTCTTCTGGTCGACAAACTGGTTCAGGAACACGACGTGGTCTTCGACACCGGCCGCGCGCGCATGCGCGACCAGGCTGGCGCGATAGGCTTCACCCTGGTCCCGCACCAGATTGGGATGGGTCGCGCCAAGGACCACATAGACCGCATCAGGCCGCGTCTTCAGGATCGACGGCATGGCGTCGATCATGACCTCGATACCCTTGTTGGGCGAAAGCAGTCCGAACGTCAAAATGACTGCCTTGTCGCTGAAACCGAGCTTGGCCTTTGCAGCATCAGGTTCGACAAATGAAAATTCAGGAATTCCGTGCGGAATGATCTCGATCTTTTCGTCCGGCACATGATAGACGGCCCGCAGCAGCTCGACGCCCTTGGACGCCATGACCACCACGCGTGACGACAGCTCGATGATGCGGACGAGAACATCGCGCTGCGCCTTCGTGGGTTCGGACAGAACCGTGTGGAGCGTCGTCACGATGGGTATGGTGAGGCGCGACAGCAGCGTCAGGACCAGACCGCCGGCTTCACCGCCGAAGATGCCGAACTCGTGCTGCAGCGAAACGGCATCGAACCGGCCGCTGTTCAGGAACTCCGCGGCGCGAATATAATCCTCGGGACTGTTGTCGTTGATCTGGAATTCGACGGTGGATGGATAATCGTAGATCTGGCCATGATCGGTCATGGCCACGATGACCGTTTCCAGATCACCGCGCGAGGCCGCCACGGCGTTCTGCAGATCGGTCGTGAATGTCGCGATACCGCAGCGGCGCGGCAGCGAGTTGCCGATGAAGGCGATACGATTTGAAGCCGTCACGTTTGCGCCTCGGGGGTTTTGGGCAGGAAATGTTCCGATACGGCGGCGATCGACGGCGCCAGAGACGAATGATGTCCGGCGTTGTCGCGTCGCTGTTTGAGTGCCCCCGGATTCACATCGGGGCCGACATAGGCCAGCAACGCTTTCAGGCCGCGGTCGCCGACCTCGATGTCGGCACGATCGCTTTCCGCAAAGATGGCTTCACCAGGCCTGACCTCAACCGATCCGATCCGGGCGGAACCGCCAATGGCGAGCAGCCAGGCTTCTTTCTGAACTTCGATCGTCCAGAACGAGCCGGGAAGAAATTCGACCTGCTCCAGGACAAAATGCGCATCGACCACAACGGCCTTTCTCGCTTCATCGAGTTGCATCGGTAATGGTTGGCGCCGGGCGGGGCCTGCTATGGCTACCGCAACGGCGTTGTCGATATGCAACTCCCGCTGCCGGCCATAGTCAAAAAGCCGAAAGGTCGCGTCGCTTTGCTGTTGAATTTCCGCAAGAACGATACCGGCGCCGATCGCGTGAATGATGCCGGCCGGCACAAAAACAACGTCCCCCGCGCGCGCGGGATGCCACTGCACCATGTCGACGATCGACCCGTCCGCGATGGCTGATCGCAATTGAGACGAGGACAGCATGTGCTTCAGACCGACGGCGACCTGGGCGTCCGCTCCGGCGGAAAGAATGTACCACGCCTCGGTCTTGCCGTTGGCCAGCCCGATCGACTGCGCGAAGGCGTCGTCGGGATGAACCTGGATCGAGAGCGGCTCCGTCGTGAACAGCAGCTTGAGCAGCAATGCCGGGTCCGGCGCTGTGACGTCGGTGCGTTGAAACCACAATTCTCCGACCGGCTTGCCGTTTGTCGGCGTGTCGTTCCACGGAAGCAGATCGGTGCTCCCCCACGGCTTTTGTTTGATCGCAATGCCGGCTAATTCGATTGTCACGTGAGTTGGAGGCCTCCATTTAGCGGTCTAGCAGCCACGGCAGATGGTCTTCAGCTTGGCCGTCGTTTTGGCGTCTTCCGCGATAAAGGGATCGTTGTAGGGAGGTCGCGATGCGTCGCTCTCCTTGACCGTGTGCTGTTCCGGCTTGGGAGGTGAGGCCAGATCGTAACAAGCCAGCCGCGCACTGGACGCTGCAATGTCGCGGCAGAGCGGCTCTTTGGCATCGGCCCCTTGTGCAAAGGCACAAAGCATCAAAACGACGAGCGTCTTGTTCATTTTGGCACCTGTGTGGTTGGACGAAGCTTCTTCACATCGACGCGTAACGCGTCGCACTTTTCACGGCGCTGTCGATCTCGTCGGCCAATTCGGCCTCACCCAATTCATGGAGCAGCGGAATCATCGCTGACGCCTGGTCGGCAGACATCGAGAGCGGCTCGACGGTTTCGTAGTTGAATTTGATGCGCCAGACCCCGGCGTGGTTGCGATGCGGCTCGATCAATAACGCCGGAAGATCCGGCAATCCGTTCTGAAACAGCAATGCTGACAAGGTCAGCTTCAATGGATCATGCCCGGCGCTACTCATGCCGAATGCCGGAAAGGTTCAAACGCCATGGTTTGCGGCTGTCGCATCGGTTTCCTGTCGCGAAAGGCGGTCAGAGTGACGGATCTTGTTTCTTCTTTGCCCAGGCCGGACGAGGGCCGGTCCACGGCGGGAGCGCATCCCATTCCGTCCATCGCATGCGACGCTCCTCATCACCCACCCGGATAAAAACAAAGGGCGCGTCGTCGCTGCCGGTTTTCGATCCAACGAATATGGCCGGCGCGCCATAGGCATCCCGGATGACGGTGTTATTTGCCATGGCGAAATCCCGATAAAATCGGTTGCCGGGTTGGGTCGCCAGGATCGAATTCGAGGGAATTTGGCATCTGACCGCCTTTCTGATCGAGGCGGGAGCGCAATGCTCTCAGTCACCGATAACAGCCGGGGGCGGGCGGTGATACCCGCACATATAGTGCCGTCTCGTCAAATAGCGAGGCAGATCAGTCAAGTATTCTCGTTTTTTGTAACAATAGGGCGGGACGCCGGGATCGCCGCGCATCCAAACCGCAATATGGCGCCAGCGTTCCTGATCGGGGAACAATTTGGTTTCGTCGCCATTGGCCCAGTTGAGGAAACCGGGATGAACGACATGGCTGACGAACACACGATACCGCCTTATGCGCCTGATGATGTTGAGGCGTCTGTCGGCGCCCGGGCGGCGGAGACCGCCAGAACAGCAGCGAAGGGCATCGGCAACGCGATCAAGGAATCGCGCAAGCCGGGCATGCCGCTGGATATTCTTGCGAACGCGACGCGCGAAGCGCCGCTCGGCGCGTTGTTGGCGGCATTTCTGCTGGGCATGATTGTCGCGCGACGGTGAGGGCTGCCGTAGCCACTAGCGTACGGTGGAGTCGCAAGATTCGCCCAGCGCTGGCGTTAGGTTGCGCGGTTTATAAGGCGCGGCGACCTAGCATCGTCGTTGCCTGCAACAAACGCGAAGCGTTTGTGCAAGGGAACGAAGCGACGCGGCAATCTATTCTTTCTTTGTGCGGCGATATGAATGCTTCGCTACGCTCGCAATGACGCGGCAAGAACGCCGCTCGCCATGACGGCGGCGACTATCGCCACTTGCATGCGCCGCAATTGCTCCACACCTCGATGGCCAGATCCGAACGACCCTCGCCAGGGAACCGCGCATGAGCTTTCAAGCCGATTTCGCCAGCCAGGAGTACTTTCGCAATCCCGCCGCCGCGCTCGATCGGCTGCGCGCGCAAGGGCCGGTGGTGCGGGTGCATTTTCCGGTCATCGGACAGGTCTGGGCCACAACGACGCAGGCGCTGGCGGACCGGGTGTTGAAGGACACCGAAACGTTCACGATCCGCAAGGACGACGGCACGGTTGCCGGATTGCGGTGGTGGATGCCGAGGGTGATCCGCACCCTCGCCAACAGCATGCTGTCGATGGACGATCCCGGCCACAAGCGATTGCGCGACATCGTCGACGAGGCGTTTCGGCGCCGTGCCTTGCTCGGGATGGAGCCGCACATCCAGGCGATCGGTGATGCGCTCGCCGACGAGCTGTTCGCCGAGGGAAGCCCGAGCGATCTGGTCGATCGTTATGCGCGAAAACTGCCGCTGGCGGTGATCTCCGAACTGCTCGGGTTGCCCGCGGAGGACCGGCCAAAATTCATCGGCTGGGCCAGCGGTTTCACCCGCTTCACCGGCATGGTGGGATTTCTCGCCGCGATCCCCAACATACTGGCGATGCGGCGCTACATGGAACGACATCTCGCGGCCGTCAGACGATCCGGCGGCGAGGGGCTGATCGCCGAAATCGTACGCGTCGAGCAGGAGGGCGCGCTGATCAGCCGCGACGAAATGGTGGCGATGATTTTCCTGCTGCTGTTTGCCGGGCACGAGACCACGACCCACCTGATCAGCGGATCGGTCCACGAACTCCTGAAGAACCGGGAACTCCGCGACTGGCTTGAGGCTGACTGGAGCCGTCTTGATCTCGCGGTGGAGGAGTTTCTGCGGTTCATCACGCCGGTGCAATTCGCCAAGCCGCGTTACGTCAGGTGCGATACCGACCTCGACGGTGTCACATTGCGCAAGGGCGACAAGGTGATGGCGATGCTGGCCGCCGCCAACATGGATCCACAAGCCAATGCCGATCCGGAGCGGCTCGACCTGCAACGCCGACCGAACCGCCATATTGCCTTCGGCACCGGCGTTCATTTCTGCCTCGGCCATCAGCTCGCGCGGCTCGAAGCGAAATGCGCGCTGAAATCGCTGTTTCGGCGCTGGCCCCACCTGCGGCTGGCGGTCGACAAGTCGGAGATTCGGTGGCGGCGACGGCCGGGTCTCAATGCGATTGAACAACTTCCGGTCGATCCGGATTCCTTGGAGACAGCTTAGGTAGCGCCCTCAATGGTTGCCTGTGCGCAACGATTGTTGCGCGGTCGCAACAGTCTGGGGACATTTAAGCGTTCTCACGGGTAGAACGTGCTTGCGCCGCTTTTTGGCCACACCCCTCCATGAAATCATGATGACTGGGAAAAAGTGGTCGCCATGGACGTCAAGACCAACATCAAGAGCAGGTTGCCGAGCCGTCACGTGACGGAGGGGCCGGAGCGCGCGCCGCATCGGTCGTACCTGTACGCGATGGGCCTGACCACCCAGCAGATTCACCAGCCCTTTGTCGGCGTGGCGTCGTGCTGGAACGAGGCCGCTCCCTGCAACATTTCGCTGATGCGCCAGGCCCAGGCCGTCAAAAAGGGCGTCGCGTCGGCCGGTGGCACCCCGCGGGAATTCTGCACCATCACCGTCACCGACGGCATCGCCATGGGCCATGACGGCATGCGCTCGTCGCTGCCGTCGCGCGAATGCATCGCCGATTCGGTCGAACTGACCGTCCGCGGCCATGCCTATGACGCCCTCGTTGGCCTCGCCGGCTGCGACAAGTCGCTGCCGGGCATGATGATGGCGATGGTTCGGCTCAATGTGCCCTCGGTCTTCATCTATGGCGGCTCGATCCTGCCCGGCAACTTCCGTGGCCAACAGGTCACAGTGCAGGACATGTTCGAGGCCGTCGGCAAGCATTCGGTTGGCGAAATGTCGGATGCCGACCTCGACGAAATCGAGCGGGTGGCATGCCCCTCGGCCGGCGCGTGCGGCGCACAATTCACCGCCAATACGATGGCGACGGTATCCGAGGCGATCGGCCTCGCGCTGCCTTATTCGGCCGGCGCGCCGGCGCCCTACGAGATCCGCGACGCCTTTTGCACCGCCGCCGGCGAGAAGGTGATGGAGCTGATCGCCCTCAACATTCGCCCGCGCGACATCGTTACGCGCCGCTCACTGGAGAACGCCGCTGCCGTCGTGGCCGCGTCCGGCGGATCGACCAATGCTGCGCTGCACTTGCCGGCCATTGCTCACGAATGTGGAATCAAATTTGACTTATTTGACGTCGCCGAAATCTTCAAAAAGACTCCATATGTCGCGGATTTGAAGCCCGGTGGCCGTTATGTTGCCAAAGACATGTTTGAAGTTGGTGGCATACCGCTTCTGATGAAAACGCTGCTCGATAATGGCCACCTGCACGGGGATTGCATTACCGTCACGGGCCGAACGATCGCCGAAAACCTCAAGAGCGTGAAGTGGAACCCGCACCAGGATGTGGTGCGGTCCGCGGACAAGCCGATCACCGTCACGGGCGGTGTGGTCGGCCTCAAGGGTAATCTGGCGCCAGAAGGCGCGATCGTGAAGGTCGCCGGCATGTCGAAGCTCAAATTTACCGGTCCTGCCCGCTGCTTCGATCGCGAAGAAGACGCCTTCGAGTCGGTGCAGAAGAAGACCTACAAAGAGGGCGAAGTCCTCGTGATCCGCTACGAGGGGCCGCGCGGCGGTCCCGGAATGCGGGAGATGCTGTCGACGACGGCGGCGCTGACCGGGCAGGGCATGGGCGGCAAGGTGGCCCTCATTACCGACGGCCGGTTCTCCGGCGCCACCCGCGGGTTCTGCATCGGCCATGTCGGGCCGGAAGCGGCCGTGGGCGGACCGATCGCACTGTTGCAGGATGGTGACATCATCGAGATCGATGCCGATGTCGGCACCCTTAACGTAAAATTGAGCGAGAAAGAACTCGCTGAACGTAAGACCAAATGGCAGCCCCGCGCGACTAACCACACGTCGGGTGCGCTGTGGAAATATGCCCAGCAGGTTGGGCCAGCGGTAGATGGGGCTGTCACCCATCCAGGCGGTGCGCACGAGAAACAGTGTTATGCGGACATCTAGGCGTATCATTCTTGCGTTGATGCTGGGGGCCACGCCGGTGGCCGCCCCCGGATTTGCGTTCGATGGCGCCCCCGCCAATCAGGACGCGACAATCCCGCTGGTGTCGCAGCCGGCGGCCGCAGCCCTCAATGCCCAGGCCCTGAAGAAGGTCGCGGCGCCCGCTGCCGCGGCGACGGCTGTTGCCGCGCCATCGCTGAATTCACTGCAATACGCCGCTGAGGGCGGTCATCCCGTCGCGCAGTGGAAACTCGGGCGGATGTATGCCGACGGCGACGGCGTCGCCCAGGACGATGTCCGCGCGTTCGAATATTTCAGCCGTATCGCCAACGCGCATGCCGAGGACAGCCCGTCGGCGCCGCAGGCGGCGATCGTCGCCAACGCCTTCGTGGCGCTGGGGCGCTACTATCTCAACGGCATCCCGAATTCGAAGATCAAGGTCGACACCGAGCGGGCGCGGGAAATGTTCTCCTATGCCGCGTCCTATTTCGGCAATGCCGACGCGCAATACGATCTGGCGCGGCTCTACCTGAAGACCCCCGACGCCTCGCGGGATGATTTCCGCTATGGCGCGCGCTGGCTCGGTCTGGCCGCCCAGAAGGGCCAGCATCAGGCGCAGGCGTTGCTCGGCCAGATGCTGTTCAACGGCGACCGGCTGCCGCCGCAGCGCGCGCGCGGGCTGATGTGGCTGACCCTGGCGCGCGACAGCGCCACGCCGGACGAAGCCTGGATCAAGGAAAGCTACAACCGGGCGATCACCAAGGCGTCCGACGACGACCGCGCCATGGCGCTGCAGATGCTCGAGCACTGGGTGCAGGGCCGTAAGGACTGATTCTCCGGGGTGAGCCTGTTTGGCTCACGCCGCGTCGAGATCGAAATCCGCCCACACCGGCACGTGGTCCGACGGCTTCTCCCAGGCCCGCACATAGCTGTCGATGCCGACATTGGTCAGCCGGTCGCTGGCCTGCGGCGACAGCAGCAGGTGGTCGATCCGGATGCCCCAGTTCTTCTGCCAGGCGCCGGCCTGGTAGTCCCAGAAGGTGTACTGGCCCGGCGCATCGGTGACGGCGCGGAGCGCATCGGTCAGGCCGAGGCCGAGCAGGGACTGGAAGGCTTCGCGGGTCTCGGGGCGGAACAGCGCGTCATTGGCCCAGGCGGCGGGGTTGTAGACGTCGCTTGCCGCCGGAATGACGTTGAAGTCGCCGGCGAGGATCAGCGGTTCCTCCGCTTTAAGTCGCTCGCGAGAGTACTCAAGAAGTCGCGACATCCATTTGAGTTTGTAGGGAAATTTCTCGGTGTCGACGGGGTTGCCGTTGGGCAGATAGAGGCAGGCGATCCGCACCACGCCGTGTTTCAGCGTCACCACGCCTTCGAGGAAGCGGGCATGGGCGTCCTCGTCGTCGCCGGCCAGCCCCGATTTGGTCTCCTCGAACGGCAGCTTCGAGAGCAGGGCGACGCCGTTGAACGTCTTCTGGCCGTGGGTGACGACGTTGTAGCCGAGCGCCTCGATCTCCAGCCGGGGAAAGGCGTCGTCGACGCATTTGATCTCCTGCAGGCAGACGATGTCGGGCGAGCACTCCCTGAGCCAGGTCAGGAGATGGTCGAGCCGCTGCCGGACCGAATTGACGTTCCACGTAGCAATACGCATAAATTTGACCCGGATCGTAACCACACATTTTCGCTTTGCTGGCATACCATGCGCCGCAAGCCTGTGGTAACCGTCTAGAAATAAGGCGCAAAAGTCGCCGTCAAGGGGCCGGAAACCGTCGTCCCGTCCTTTGCGGGGCGGCGGACGTGAAAAAATTATGAAAAAACGTAGCTTGATCCTTCTGGTTGGTGTCGTCGGCATTGCGCGGCCACCGCCGCTTATGCAACCCGCTCGTCATGGATGGGCGGTGGCGCCAGCGCGCAGGCGCCGCAACGCCCGCGCATGGTCTCGGTCGAACTGGCCAAGGCCGAGCGCAAATCCGTCCCCGTCGACGTCGACGCGATCGGCACCGTGACGCCGATCTCCAGCGTGGCGCTGAAATCGCGGGTCGAGACCACCATCGTGTCGGTGCATTTCGAGGACGGCGCCAAGGTCGCCGAAGACGATCTGCTGTTCACGCTCGACAGCCGCCAGATCGACGCCCAGATCGAACAGGCCGAAGGCACGCTCGCCAAGGATCAGGCGCAGCTCGAAGGCGCCCAGCGCGATCTCCGCCGCTTCACCGACCTGGTCGGCAAGGGCGCGACCACGCAGGTCAATGTCGACAACGCCAAGACCCAGTCCGATACCCTGTCCGCCACCATCAAGGCCGATCAGGCGGCGCTGGACAATCTGAAGGTCCAGAAGAGCTACACCCTGATCCGCGCGCCGTTCGCGGGCCGGATCAGCGCCGCCAACGTCAAGGTCGGCAATTTCGTGCGCCCGGCCGATACCGCGCCGCTCGCGGTGATCAACCAGATGGCGCCGGTCTATGTGACCTTCGCCGTTCCGCAGCGCGTGCTGGTCGACCTGCGCGAGGCGATGGCCGAAGGGCGATTCCGGGGTGACCGCGACGATCCCGGGCCACCAGCGTTCCGAGAACGGCAAGGTCGCGATGGTCGAAAACACCGTGGACGCCACCACCGGCATGGTCACCGTGCGCGGCATCATGAACAACGAGAACGAGACGTTGTGGCCGGGGACCCTGGTCGCGACCAAGCTCGTGATCCGCAATGAAGACGCCGTCGTGGTGCCGACGGTCGCCGTGCAGCGCAGCCAGAACGGCAATTACGTGTTCGTCGTCAAGGACGGCGTCGCCAAGGTGCAGCCGGTCAAGGTCGACCGGACCTCGCAGGGCATTCTCGGTGATTTCCGAGGGGCTGACCGGCGACGAGAGCGTCGTGGTCGACGGACAATTGCTGCTGTCGGACGGAACGCGGGTCGAACCGCGGGCCAAGAAGGCAGGGGCCTAACCGATGACGCTCTCCGAACTCTGTATCCGCCGCCCGGTCATGACGACGCTGATCACGGCGTCGATCATCGCTTTCGGCGTGTTCGGCTTCCGCCTGCTGCCGGTGTCGGCGCTGCCGCGGGTCGATTTTCCGACCATCGCCGTCACCGCGACCTTGCCGGGCGCGAGCGCGGATACCATGGCGGCCTCGGTCGCCGGCATCATCGAGCGCCAGCTCTCGACCATTGCCGGCATCTCGTCGATGTCGTCGAGTTCGTCGCAGGGCACCAGCGTCATCACCATCCAGTTCGACCTCAACCGCAACATCGATGCGGCGGCGCTGGACGTGCAGACCGCGCTGACGATCGCGCAACGCCGGCTGCCGATCGAAATGACGATCCCGCCGAGCTTCCGCAAGGTGAACCCGGCCGACTTCCCGGTGCTGTTCGTCTCGCTCGGTTCGGCGACGCTGCCGCTGTCGGCGGTCAACGAATATGGCGACATCACCATCGGGCAGGCGCTGTCGCAGATTCCGGGCGTCGCGCAGGTCCTGATTTACGGCGCGCAGAAATTCGCCATCCGCGTCCAGGCCGATCCCGAAGCCGCCGCGGCGCGCGGGCTGTCGCTCGACGACATCCGCACCGCGGTGTCGCGCGCCAATTCGTCGACGCCGGTCGGCACGCTGAACGGGCCGAAGCAGGACGTCGCGCTGCAGGCCTCCGGCCAGATGGACAAGGCGGTCGACTATCGCCAGGTCGTGGTGGCGTGGCGCAACGGTTCGCCGGTCAAGCTCGACGAAGTCGCCAGGATCTACGACAGCGTCGAGAACGACAAGATCGCGACCTGGCTGAACGACGAGCGCGCGATCGTGCTCGCGATCCAGAAGCAGCCGGACGCCAATACCGTGGCGGTGGTCGATTCCGTGCGGGCCAAGCTGCCGGCGCTGCGCGCGCAGATTCCGCCGTCGGTCTCGATCAACGTGATGATGGACCGTTCGATCTCGATCCGTCAGGCGGTCGCCGACGTCGAGGAAACGCTGCTGATCGCGGTCGGGCTCGTCATCCTGGTGATCTTCCTGTTCCTGCGCTCGGCGTCCGCGACCTTCATTCCGGCGCTGGCGGTTCCGATCTCGCTGTTCGGCACCTGCGCGGTGATGTACTTCCTGGACTATTCCATCAACAACATGACGCTGCTGGCGCTGACGCTGTCGGTCGGCTTCGTGGTCGACGACGCCATCGTCATGCTGGAAAACATCGTCCGCCACATCGAGCACGGCATGCGGCCGTTCGAGGCGGCGCTGAAGGGCGCGCGCGAGATCGGCTTCACGATCATCTCGATCACCTTCTCGCTGATCGCCGTGTTCATTCCGGTGCTGCTGATGGGCGGCATCGTCGGCCGCGTGTTCCGCGAATTCGCGGTGACGGTCTCGGTGGCGATCATCGTCTCCGGCTTCGTGTCGCTGACGCTGACGCCGATGCTGTGCGCGCGCGTGCTGCGGGCGCATGACCCGACCAAGAAGCCGAATGTCGTGCTGCGCGTGTTCGAGGCGATGTTCGATGCCTGGCTGCGCGGCTACGAATGGGCGCTCGACCGGGTGCTGGCGCACAAGGCGCTGATGCTGATCGTCACGCTGGCGACGCTGGGCGGCACGGTCTACCTCTACATGATCGTGCCGAAGGGCTTCTTCCCGCAGGAAGACACCGGCTTCCTGATCGGCGTCACCGAAGCCGCCACCGATACCTCGTTCGAGGCGATGAAGGTGCGGCAGCAGGCGCTGGTCGAGGTGCTGAAATCCGATCCCGCGATCGACTACATCAACTCGCACCGTCGGTTCGGGCGGCCCCAACGCCACGGCGAATTACGGCCGGCTGTTCATCGCGCTGAAGCCGCAGAAGGAGCGCGACAAGGCGGCCGTCGTGATCGGGCGTCTGCGCGGCAAGGCACGACAGATTCCGGGCATGCAGGCGTTCTTCCAGAGCATCCAGAACCTCAATATCGGCGGCCGGATTTCGAAGAGCCAGTACCAGTACGTGCTGCAGAGCGGCGATACCGAGTCGCTTTATCGTCTGGCGCCGGAGATGCGCGACAAGATCGAGAAGGTGCCGGGTCTGCTCGACGTCACCACCGACCTCTACATCAAGAACCCGCAGATGACGGTCGATATCGACCGCGAAAAGGCCGCGGTCTACGGCATCACCGTCGATCAGGTCCGCAACCAGCTCTACAACGCCTATGGCGCGCGCCAGGTCGGCACCATCTACATGCCGACCAACGACTACCAGATCATTCTGGAAGTGCAGCCGCAGTTCCGCGTCGATCCGTCGGATCTCTCCAAGCTCTACATGAAGACGTCGAACAACGTGACCATTCCGCTCTGCGGCGGTGGCCAGACTGGTGCCCTCGGTCGGTCCGCTGCAGATCAATCACCAGGGCCAGCAGCCGGCGGTGACGATCTCGTTCAACCTGGCGCCGGGCTATTCGCTCGGCTACGCCACCGACAGCATCCGCGAGCTCGAGCGTTCATCGAACCTGCCGCCGACGATCTTCTCCGGCTTCTCCGGCACGGCGCAGGTCTTCGAGGATTCCAAGAGCGGGCAGGGCGTGCTGATCCTGGCCGCGATCTTCGCTGCCTTCGTCATTCTCGGCATTCTCTACGAAAGCTTCATCCATCCGATCACGATCATCTCCGGCCTGCCGTCGGCCGGCATCGGCGCGATCCTGACCTTGATGCTGTTCGGGATGGAGCTGTCCGTCATCGCGATGATCGGCATCGTGATGCTGGTCGGCATCGTCAAGAAGAACGCCATCATGATGGTCGACTTCGCGCTGGAGCGCCGTCGCGTCGGCCTCAGCGCCGAGCACGCGATCCGCGAGGCGGCGCTGCTGCGGTTCCGTCCGATCATGATGACGACGTTTGCGGCGATCTTCGGCACGCTGCCGATCGCGATCGGCGCCGGCGCCGGCGCCGAGCTGCGCCAGCCGCTCGGCGTCGCGGTGGTCGGCGGCCTCTGCGTCTCGCAACTGCTGACGCTGTTCATCACGCCGGTGATCTACATCTATCTCGACCGCATCGATCGCCTGCTGAAGCGCCGGCTCGAACCGCAGCACGAGGAGACCGGCGAGGGCGAGCGGCCGCATGCGGTGGCGGCCGAGTGAGCTCGGCAACGGAATATTAACGCTGTAGTCTGTCGCGGCGCGGGCAGTTAACGCCGTCGAAGCGGTGCAGGGCCTATTTGCCGATATCGCGCAAAAGGTTGGCACAGCATGAAATCACCCGGTGAACTGATGGCACCTATGGTCGTGCGCAACGGCCGCTGGGCTGGATCGGCGGATTCTCCGCCATTGACCGCATCGGGGTCGGCGAAATTACCGACCGCGAAATGAGCCGGATCCGCGCCCAGCCAGATCGACGCGGTGACGCAGCTCGTGCCGGTCACCATGACCGTCAACCTGATCAACGTCGCGATCGTGCTCGCGCTGTTCTGGAACACCGGTTCAAATCGTCTTTCTCGGCCTGTGGGCGCTCCTGATCGCCGTCGGTTGCCCTGATGGCGGCGAGGGCGTGGACGCGCTCGCGCCGCGACCGGCCGCAAGGGGCCTCCTTGCACGCCATTCACCGGACGACGTTGCAGGCGTTTTTCCTCGCCGCCATCTGGGGCGCATTGCCGCTGGCGTTGCTGTCCAAATCGGGTCCGGCGGATCAGATGATCATTGCCTGCCTGATGACGGGAATGATCGTCCGGCGGCGCATTCACGCTGTCGACGGTGCCGCGGGCGGGGCTGGTCTACACGTGGACGATGACGTTGGCTTCCGCCGGAGCGCTGTTGCTGTGCGGCGACAAGATCCATATCTTCACCGCCGTGTTCCTGATGCTGCTTCACCGCCTTCATGGTCCGCAACATCGTCTCGCATGGCAATCTGTTCCAGAACAACCTGCGGGCACAATTGCAGCTCGAGCGCCAGACCGAGATCATCTCGCTGCTGCTCAAGGAATTCCAGGAAAACGCCAGCGACTGGCTGTGGCAGACCGATGCACGGGGCAGGCTGATCGAGGTGCCGGACCGGTTCGCCGAAGTGGCGCAGATGCCGTTGCCGTTGCTGAAGGGCGCAGATTTCGCCGAGTTGCTGGAGATGCTTTGTCCCGACGACGCGATCACGGCTTCCAACATCGCAGCTCTGATGGCGCGGCGCGCGCCGCTGCACGAGGTCAACGTGCGGGTCGTCACCGGAGGGCATACGCGGCTGTGGTCGCTGACGGCAAATCCGAGGGGAGACAGCGACGGCCAGTTCCTCGGCTATCGCGGCTTCGGCCGCGACGTCACGGAACGCTGGCGCGCCGAGCGGGCGGAGGCGGAGAGCCGCGCGAAGTCCGATTTCCTCGCGGTCATGAGCCACGAAATCCGAACGCCCATGAACGGCGTGCTGGGACTGGCGGGCATGCTGCTGGAGACCGAGCTCGATCCGGAACAGCATCAGGCGGTCGCCACGATCAGGGACTCCGGCGACAATCTGCTGCGGGTCCTCAATGACATTCTGGACCTTTCGAAACTGGAGGCGGGACGCTTCCAGTTCGAGGTCGCCGATTTTTCGCCGAGCACGCTGATCGAGGCGGTTGCCTCGGTGATCCGGACCAGTGCCGAGGACAAGGGGCTGAGGGTTGTGGTCGAACTTGACCCGGCGCTTCCGGCCTCGTTGCGCGGCGACGTTGCGCGAATCCGTCAGGTGCTGCTCAATCTCGCTTCCAACGCGGTGAAATTCACCGAACACGGCGCGGTGACGATCGCAGCCATCTGTCATTCGCGTGGCGACATGCTGGCCCGGGTGGAATGGACCGTCTCCGACACCGGCATCGGCATCGCGTCCGATCGCGTCGGCCGCCTGTTTACCGACTACGAGCAGGCCGATGCCTCGATCAATCGCCGCTTTGGCGGCACCGGGTTGGGGCTCGCGATCAGCAGGCGCATCATCGAGCAGATGGGCGGCAAGATCGGCGTCAGTTCGGAGCCGGAGCAGGGCTCGACATTCCGGTTTTCACTGACATTGCCCTGGAGCGATACGTTCGTCTCCGAACAGTCGAAGGATCGGGTTGGCGCCGACGATCTCAAGGCGCGCATCGCCGCGCTCAGGCCGCCCGCTGCGGATCCTGATCGCGGAAGACGATGCGACCAACCGTCTGGTCGTCAGCAAGATGCTGCGGGAGTTCGACGCCGAAACAACTGTCGTGACCGACGGCGCGCAGGCGGTGCAGGCGGCGTCGGAAACCGACTACGATCTGGTGCTTGATGGACGTGCAAATGCCCGATCCTGGACGGCCACGCCGCGACGCGGGCGATCCGCGCCGGCGGCCGCCGTTCGCTGCCGATCATCGCGCTGACGGCCAACGCCTTCCCCGAAGACGCCAAACTGTGCCGCGAGGCGGGGATGTCCGACTTCCTCGCCAAGCCGCTGCGCAAGCAGACACTGGTGGATGCGATGCTGCGGGCGTTGGGTCCCGGACCCGAGCAAGCAAACCAGTCAGTCGAACCGGCGACGACGCTGGAACCGGCAAAAGCGCCGACACAACGAAGCGTTTCCGCGGCGGATGCAGTCCAGCCCGTCGGCTGATCGGTTCAGATCGAAAAGCTGGTGCCGCAGCCGCAGGAGGCGGTGGCGTTGGGATTGACGACGCGGAACGAGGCGCCGATCAGGTCGTCGACGAAATCGACTTCCGATCCCGCCAGGAACGGCACCGAGGCCGGATCGACCAGCACCACGGCGTCCTCGCGGGCGATCACGAGATCGTCCTCGGCCTTGGCGTGATCGACGTCGAACTTGTACTGGAAGCCGGAACAGCCGCCGCCCTCGACGGAAATGCGCAGCATGGCGCCGTCGCCTTCGGTCTTGAGGATTTGCCCGATGCGGCGGGCAGCCCGTTCGCTGACGGTGATGGCAGTGGTCATGGCAGCTCTCCGGCAAATCCTCGAAAGGCGCGTCATACCCAATTCATTTGGTATCCCGCACCTGACATAGTTAAGTGCACAATCACGTGGAATCAAATGGATAAGGACTAAAAAAACGTGTCGGTCGGAATGGCTGCCCCTCGCGCGCTTTATGCCTGCGACCCCGATTCCAGCCGTGGCCGGCTGTTTTCGGAGCCCCCGAGCAAGACCCGCAGCCCGTTCCGGCGGGATTGCGACCGGGTGATCCATTCCACCGCCTTTCGCCGCCTCAAGCACAAGACCCAGGTTTTCGTGTTCCACGAGGGCGATCATTACCGCACCCGGCTGACCCATTCGCTGGAAGTGGCGCAGATCGCCCGCGCCCTGGCCCGGCAGCTCGGCCTCGACGAGGACCTGACGGAGACGCTGGCGCTGGCCCACGACCTCGGCCATCCCCCGTTCGGCCATGCCGGCGAGCGGGCGCTCGACAAATGCCTGCAGGCCCATGGCGGCTTCGACCACAACGCGCAGACGCTGCGGGTGCTGACCTCGCTGGAGCACCGCTATCCCGAGTTCGACGGGTTCAACCTGACCTGGGAAGCGCTCGAGGGCATCGTCAAGCACAACGGCCCGCTGACCGAGCGGAGCGGAGCCGCGGCCGGGCGCTACCGCGAAAGCGGAATTCCGGTCGGCATTGCCGATTTCAACCGGACCTTCGATCTGGAACTGTGGAGTTTTGCTTCGCTGGAGGCGCAGGTCGCGGCCTTTGCCGACGACATCGCCTATGACGCCCACGACATCGACGACGGCTTGCGCGCCGGCCTGTTCGGCGTCGACGATCTCAAGGTGATGCCGCTGACGGCGGCGATCATCGCCGAGATCGGCGCGCATTACCCTGATCTCGACGACGTCAGGCGCGGCGCCGAACTGGTGCGCGAGCTGATTTCCTACCTGATCGGGGCCGTGGTCGCGGAGACCCAAAAACGCCTGGAGGCGGCGAAGCCGCAATCCGCCCACGACGTTCGCCACCACCACCAGCCGATGGTCGCGTTTCCCGTTTCCGTGGCGGAGGAGGAGGCCGCGATCAAGGCATTCCTGAAGCAGCGGATGTACCGCCATGCGCGGGTGATGCGGGTGATGGGCGAAGCGGAAGGGATCCTGTTCGACCTGTTCGCGCGCTACCAGGCCTCGCCCGGCGACCTGCCGGCCGAATGGGTCGAGGGATCGGAGCGCGAGAGCGAGGGCGAACGGGCGCGCCGGATCGGCAATTTCATCGCCGGAATGACCGACCGTTTCGCCCTGATGGAGCACCAAAGGCTTTTTGACTCGACCCCGGATTTGCGTTAGGCGGCGGCCATGGCCAAACCTGCTTCACAACACCTTTTTGCCGATGTGCTGGCGCGCGTGCACGCGATCTGCGCCGCGCTGGCGACCGAGGGCCAGTGGCCCGCCGGCATCGATTTCTCCCGCGTCGTGGTCGAGCCGCCGCGCGATGCCAGCCATGGCGACATGGCCACCAACGCCGCGATGGTGCTGGCCAAGGAGGCCAAGGCCAAGCCGCGCGATCTCGCCGACAAGTTCGCCGAAAAGCTGCGCGCCGACGACCTGATCGCTTCGGTCGATGTCGCCGGACCCGGCTTCATCAATCTGACCCTGAAGCCGCAGGTCTGGGCCGATGCGCTGCGCACGGTGCTGCGCGAGGGCGCTTCCTACGGCAACAGCGCGATCGGCAAGGCCGAAAAGGTCAATGTCGAATACGTCTCGGCCAACCCGACCGGACCGATGCATGTCGGCCATTGCCGCGGCGCGGTGTTCGGCGATGCGCTGTGCAGCCTGCTGCAGTTCGCGGGCTATGACGTCACGCGCGAATATTACATCAACGACGCCGGCGCCCAGGTCGACGTGCTCGCGCGCTCGGCGTTCCTGCGCTACCGCGAAGCGCTCGGCGAGGACATCGGCGACATTCCGGAAGGGCTTTATCCCGGCGACTATCTGGTGCCGGTCGGGCAGGCGCTTGCTGCCGAGTATGGCGACAAGCTCAAGGCGATGCCGGAAAACGCCTGGCTGCCGATCGTCCGCACCAAGGCCATCGCCATGATGATGGACGATGATCAAGGGCGATCTCGCCGCGCTCAACATCAAGCATGACGTGTTCTTCTCGGAGCGCTCGCTGATCGAGACCGGCAACAACAAGGTCGCCGAGACCATCGATTTCCTGCGTTCCAAGGGCGATATCTATCGAGGGCCGTCTGCCGCCGCCGAAGGGCAAGCCGGTCGAGGACTACGAGGATCGCGAGCAGACGCTGTTCCGCGCGACCGCCTACGGCGACGACGTCGATCGTCCGCTGATCAAGTCGGACGGCGGCTATACTTATTTCGCCTCCGACATCGCCTATCACAAGAACAAGATCGATCGCGGCTTCCTCGACATGATCGACGTGTTCGGCGCCGATCACGGCGGCTACATCAAGCGGATGCAGGCGGCCGTGAAGGGCGTCAGCGCCGGCAAGGCCTCGCTGGACGTCAAGGTCGTGCAACTGGTCCGGCTGCTGCGCGACGGCGAGCCGGTGAAGATGTCAAAACGGTCCGGCGATTTCGTCACCTTGCGCGAAGTGGTCGACGAGGTCGGCTCGGACGCGGTCCGGTTCATGATGCTGTTCCGCAAGAACGACGCGGTGCTGGATTTCGACCTCGCCAAGGTGATCGAGCAGTCCAAGGACAACGCGGTGTTCTACGTCCAGTACGGCCATGCCCGCGGCCATTCGATCTTCAAGAACGCCCGCGAGATGGTTCCGGACCTGCCGGAGGACGACGCCGCCCGGGCGGCCTATCTCGGCGACGCCGCCGTGGAGCGGCTGACCGACCCGGCGGAACTCAGCTCTGCTCAAGCTGCTGGCGCTCTATCCCCGGATGATCGAGGCGGCGGCGGTGGCACACGAGCCTCACCGAATCGCTTTTTATCTGTATGATTTGGCCAGCGAATTTCACGCGCTTTGGACCAGGGGCCGGGATTTGCCCTATTTACGCTTCATTATCACTAATGATGCAGAGATCACGAAGGCGCGGCTGGCAATGGTTCAGGGCGTCGTCTCGGTTCTGGCATCGGGCTTAGCCGTTCTCGGCGTCCATGCCCCGACCGAGATGCGGTAGGCAGGGGCGAAGGCCCTCACGAATGGGGATTTGTGGGGGATCTGGCAGGGGCCAATTCGATTGTCAGGTTTCGCTGACATGGCGGGTTGGCGCTGTCCCGAAGGGGATGCACCACCACGATGGCTGATCGATATCCGGACCGACCTTTTCCCAACCCCGACCATGATCGGGGCGGCGATTCCCACGGCGGGAGCCGAGGAAGGCGATCCGCTGGCCGAACTGGCAAGGCTGATCGGGCAGACCGATCCGTTCGGCGAGCGCCGCCAAGCCGCCGCCGCATCCGTTGCAGTCGCGCGCCAATCCGCGGCCGCAGTCCTACATTCAAGACGACGAGGACGACGAGCGCCGCGCCGATGCCGCCGCCGTGGATGCAGCGTGCCCGGCAGGAAGCGCCGCCAGCCGCCGCAGCAGGATTACGCCGCAGGACTACGTCGAGGAAGAGCCGGAGGAATACCAGCCGGCGCCGGTGCATCCCTTGCATCGCTACGCGGCCCAGCAGCCGGCCGCACCTGCGCAACACTATCAGCAGGACTATCAGGAAGAACAGCAATACGCCGACGAGCCGCAATACGCCGACGAGGCGCAGCCGGCCGATCCGTCGCGCTATGACGATGCGCTGTACGGCCAGCTCGAATCCGGCCAGCAGGAATATCAGCGCGACCCGGCCTATCCGGACGATCCCTACGCCTATCAGAGCGACTATGAGGAAGAACCCGAGCCGAAGCGGCGCTCCAGCGGTCTGGTGACGGTTGCCGCCGTGCTGGCGCTGGCCGTGGTCGGGACGGGGGCGGCCTTCGCCTATCGCACCTATGTCGGTTCGCCCCGCAGCGGCGAGCCGCCGATCATCAAGGCCGACAACAGCCCGACCAAGATCGTGCCGGCGCCGGCCGATGGCGCCTCCGGCAAGACGCCTGACCGCATGCTGCCCGGCGATGGCGGCGAGAAGCTGGTGTCGCGCGAAGAGACGCCGGTCGACGTCAATTCCAGGTCCGGCGCGCCGCGCGTGGTGTTTCCGCCGCTGAACCAGAACGGCAGCCCGCCGCCGGTCGCAAGCGTTTCCCCGGCCGCGCCGCCGCCGCCGGCCGCCGCGAACGGCACGATGCCGAACAACGAGCCGCGCAAGATCAAGACGCTCGCCGTCAAGGGCGATGCGCGACAACGGCGGCGTTCCGGCGAACGTGGCTCCGCCCGCGGCCAAACCGGCGCGCCGCGCCGCGCGGCAATCGCGTCGCTCCGCGCAACGCGCAGTCCGCCACCGCCAGCGCCAATGCGCCGCTGTCGCTGTCACCGCAGGCCGGGCCGCACCGGCCCCGGCAGCCCACGACCCGGATGGCCGCCACCAATCCGACGCAGCCAGCGGCGCCGGCCAGCGGTGGCTACCTGGTTCAGGTCTCCTCGCAGAAGAACGAG
This sequence comes from uncultured Alphaproteobacteria bacterium, assembly GCA_963764705.1. GTDB lineage: Bacteria > Pseudomonadota > Alphaproteobacteria > Rhizobiales > Xanthobacteraceae > Bradyrhizobium. The sequence continues at coordinate 263,971 of CAVXTR010000001.1, forward strand.
GCCGACGCCGCACGCCTCCTACCGGGCGCTGCAGGGCAAGTTCTCGGCCGCAGCTGGGCTCCCGCTCGCCGGTGATCAAGCGGGCGGATCTCGGCGACAAGGGCGTTTATTACCGCGCCATGGTCGGGCCGTTCGGCTCGCCGGACGAGGCCTCCCAGTTCTGCGGCAATCTGAAAACCGCCGGCGGACAGTGCGTCGTCCAAAGGAATTAACGGCCGTTTCCTTGACCCGGGAGCGCTGAGGGGCCTAATCGGCCCCCATGAGCAGCCGCGCATTCATCACGGGCGTATCGGGACTGGAACTGAGCGCTGCCGAGCGCGCGTTCATCCGTGCCGAGCGTCCATGGGGCTTCATCCTGTTCAAGCGCAATATCGATACTCCGGCTCAAGTCTCTTCACTTGTTAGGGAATTGCGGGAAGCCGTCGGCGTTGCCGATGCGCCGGTCCTGATCGACCAGGAAGGCGGCCGGGTGGCGCGGCTGGGGCCGCCGCACTGGCCGGTCTATCCGCCCGGCGCGCGTCTTCGGCGCGCTCTACGACATCGAGCCGGAACTGGGCTTGCCGGCGGCGCGCCTGAGCTCCCGGCTGATCGCGGCCGACCTGATCGATCTCGGCATCACCGTCGATTGCCTGCCGCTGGCGGACGTGCCGGTGGAAGGCGCCGACGCCGTCATCGGCAACCGGGCCTATGGAACCGAGCCCGGCAAGGTCGCGGCGATCGCCCGCGCGGTGACCGAGGGGCTGGTGCAGGGCGGCGTTCTGCCGGTTCTCAAGCACATTCCCGGCCATGGAAGGGCCACCGCCGACAGCCATTTCCGGCTGCCGACGGTCGATACGTCCCGGGATGAGCTGAATCGGACCGATTTCGCCGCATTTCAACCGCTGGCGGACCTGCCGATGGCCATGACCGCACATGTTGTGTTTAGCGCGCTAGACCCCGCCCAACCGGCGACGACTTCTGCGACAATCATCAATCAGGTGATTCGCGGCGTGATCGGGTTCCAAGGTTTGTTGATGAGTGATGACGTGTCCATGAATGCGTTGGCGGGAACGATCGCCGAGCGGACCCGCGCCATCGTCAACGCCGGCTGCGACATGGTTTTGCATTGCAACGGCAAGCTCGACGAGATGCGCGACGTGGCGCGCGAGACGCCGGAACTGACGGGTGAGGCGCTTGCGCGCGCCGAAGCGGGCGCTGGCCTCGCGACATCAGCCGCAGCCGCTCGACCGGCCGGCGGCACGGGCTGAACTGGACGCGTTGATCAATCGGGTAGGGACGGCATGACCGCGGAAATTCTATCGTTTGAAACCGGACGGCCCGCCGAGGTCACCGACGGCGAGCCGTCGCTGGTCGTCGACGTCGAGGGCTATGAGGGCCCGCTCGACCTGCTGTTGACGCTGGCGCGGCAGCAGAAGGTCGATCTCTCCAAGATTTCGATCCTGGCGCTGGCCGACCAGTATCTGGTCTTCATCGAGGCGGCGCGAAAAATTCGCCTTGAACTCGCGGCCGATTATCTGGTGATGGCGGCCTGGCTCGCGTTCCTGAAATCGCGGCTGCTGCTGCCCGAACCGGCGACGCCGGACGGACCGAGCGCCGAGGAGATGGCAACCGCGCTCGCCAACCGGCTGCGCCGGCTGGAAGCGATCCGCGAGGCCGCCAACCGGCTGATGAACCGGCCGCAGTTCCAGCGCGATATTTTCCCGCGCGGCAATCCGGAATCGATCGCCGAAATCCGCCATCCCAAATTCACCGCGACGCTGTACGATCTGCTTTCGGCCTATGCCACGCAGCGCCAGCAGCGCGTGCTGGCGACCGTTCATCTGCAGAAGCGCACGGTGTGGTCGCTGGCGGAAGCGCGCGCGTCGCTGGAGCGGCTGATCGGCATCGCCGAGGAGTGGAGTTGCCTCGACGAATACCTGCTCAATTACGTCGTCGATCCCTCGCAAAAAGCGACCGTGTTCGCCTCGAGCTTTGCCGCAGCGCTTGAACTGGTGCGCGAAGGCGAGATGGAAATAAACCAGAAAGAGGCGTTCGCGCCGATCTATTTTCGTAAGCGTCCGCCGCTGGCTTCCGGAGCGATGTCCGCTCCGGATCTCGTGGTCGAGTAAGTGGAAGGAGAGCTAGCCATGGCAAGCCTGGCGGAAAAACGCATGGAAGATGCCGAGGAGCATCCCGTCGACCCCAACACGGAAACCGAGGCCGTTGCGCGGCCCGAGGAATTGCGGCTGCTCGAAGCACTGCTGTTTGCCTCCGCCGAGCCGATCGATCAGGCGGCGTTGGCGAAGCGGATGCCTGATGGCGTCGACATCAAGGAAGCGCTGGCGCAACTGCAGGCGGAATACGCCACGCGCGGCGTCAACCTGGTTCGCGTGGCCAACAAATGGACGTTCCGCACCGCCGGCGATCTGTCGTGGCTGATGACGCGGGAGAGCACCGAGACCCGCCGCCTGTCGCGCGCGGCCATCGAGGTGCTCGCGATCATCGCCTATCACCAGCCGGTGACGCGCGCCGAGATCGAGGAAATCCGCGGCGTGATCACGTCCAAGGGAACCCTCGATGTGTTGCTGGAGACGAGCTGGATCCGTCCGCGCGGCCGACGCAAGACGCCGGGCCGTCCGCTGACCTTCGGCACGACGGAGCAGTTCCTGACCCAGTTCAGCCTGGAGCAACTGGGCGATCTGCCGGGTCTGGAAGAGCTGAAGGGCACTGGTTTGCTGGATTCGCGGCTGCCTTCCGGCTTCAGCGTTCCGACGCCGTCCGACGACGTGGCGCTGCGCGAGGATGAGGATCCGCTGGAGGCCGGCGATACGCTCGACCTGCTGCTGGCGCCTGCCGCCGAGCCTGAAACGCCCCCTGACAGCGGCGGCGAAAGCTAGTTCCGCCTCGCTGTCGGTTATTCCCGGATTGGGGATTAACAATAGCAATATTACGTAGTCGCGGCACCGATTTGCCGCGGCCTAAGTCCTTGTTTTTGACACCTCCCGGGCCTACCTTTCGCCAAAGCTTGGTCGGTTTCCGGCCGTCTCTTTTGGAGGGTTGCAGGATGGGTTCGCTTAGCATTTGGCACTGGATCGTCGTGATCGCAGTGGTCCTGCTGTTGTTCGGCCGCGGCAAGATTTCGGACCTGATGGGCGACGTCGCGCAGGGCATCAAGGCCTTCAAGAAGGGCATGCAGGACGACGACAAGACTGCGGAAAAGCCCGAACCCGCCAAGACCATCGATCATTCCGCAGCACCGACCGCGGCGCGTACGGATGTCGGCAGCAAGGCTGTCTGAACCCAAGATCGGCTGAAAAACGGATCGGCTGAAACAGGCCGGTTGAGAAAGGCGCGAACCGCCCCAAATCTTGCTAGAAGCATTTGGGGCGCGGACGTATCGCGCGAGCGGAAGAATTCATGTTCGACATCGGGTGGAGTGAACTGGTCGTCATCGCGGTTGTCGCGCTGATTGCCATCGGCCCGAAAGAGCTGCCGGGCGTGCTGCGCATGGTCGGGCAATGGATGGGCAAGGCGCGCAAGATGGCGTCCGAATTCCAGGGCCAGTTCCAGGAAGCGATGCGCGAAGCCGAGATGGCCGACCTCAAGAAGGGCTTTGACGACATCAAGGAAGCCGCGACCGGCTTCACCACCAACAACATCATGACCTCGCTGCAAAAGGACGTCGGTGACGCCTTGCAGATCGGCGATATCGACAAACCCGCTGTGAGCCGCCGAGCCGGTGGATGCGCAGATCGCCTCCGCCATCGGCGACCCCGTCGAGCCCACCACGCCCGCCGCGCCGACCCCGGAAACCTTCGTCGAGGCCGAGACCCATTCGGCCGCCGCCGAGCCGCTCGCGATCACCCGCGAAGTTGCGGCCGCGCCGCTGGACATCACGCCGGCGCCCGAGGTCCTGAAGGACGCCAAAGCGTCATGAGCGCCGAAGACATCGAGGCCAGCAAGGCCCCCTTGATGGATCATCTGATCGAGCTGCGCTCGCGGCTGATCAAGGCGCTGTTGGCATTCGGTATCGCCTTCATCTTCTGCTTCTTCTTTGCCAAGCAGATCTACAATGTGCTGGTGTGGCCGTTCGTCTGGGTCGCCGGCCCTGAGAATTCCAAATTCATCTATACGGCGCTGCTCGAATATTTCCTGACCCAGCTGAAGCTGGCGATGTTCGGTGCCGCCTTCATCTCGTTTCCGATCGTCGCCGGGCAGATCTACATGTTCGTCGCCCCCGGCCTCTACAAGCATGAGCGCGGCGCATTCCTGCCGTATCTGGTCGCAACCCCGTTCTTCTTCGTACTGGGTTCGATGCTGGTCTATTTCATCGTGCTGCCGATGTTGGTGCGGTTCTCGCTCGGCATGCAGCAGACGGGCGGACCGGAGACCGCACAGATCCAGTTGCTGCCCAAGGTCGGTGAGTTCCTGTCGCTGACGATGTCGCTGATCTTCGCCTTCGGCATCGCGTTCCAGCTTCCGGTGATCCTGACGCTGCTCGGCCGGATCGGCATCATCACCTCGAAGCAGCTCAAGGAAAAGCGCCGCTATTTCATCGTCGTCGCCTTCATCATTGCCGCTGTGCTGACGCCGCCGGATGTCCTCAGCCAGGCCTCGCTCGCGCTGCCGCTGCTGCTGCTGTACGAAGGCTCGATCATCGCCGTCGGCATGGTGGAAAAGAAGGCCGCCGCCCAGGCCGCCACGACGCCGCCTCCGGAAGCCAACCCGGCGGAATAGCAGCCCTTCCAGCGAACTGATTTGCCGTCATACCCCGGGAAAGCGGGGTATCCGGTACGCCACAGCCTTGCGGAATATCAGCCGCCGGCCGGTGCCGGTGTGACCTTCAGTGTTCCAAATCCTGCCCATTCGGGTTACTGGATGCCCGCCTTCGCGGGCATGACAACTCGTTGGAATTTTCGCCTCAGGACTGGCCATGCACGACATCAAATCGATCCGCGACAACCCCGCTGCATTCGACGCCGGACTGGCGCGTCGCGGGCTTTCGCCGTTGTCGGCCTCGCTGCTTGCGATCGACGAACGGCGCCGTGCGGCCATCCTGGCTTCCGAGCAGGCGCAGGCGCGGCGCAACGCGGCCTCGAAGGAAATCGGCGAAGCCAAGAAGGCCAAGGATAACGCGCGCGCCGACACGTTGATGGCTGAAGTTGCCGAGCTCAAGACCACGATGCCGGAGCTCGAGCTGACGGCGAAGACGGCCGACGACCAACTCGCCAAGGAACTGGCCGCGATCCCGAACCTGCCGCTTGATGGCGTCCCCGAGGGGCTCGACGAGCATGGCAACGTGCAGCGCCATGTCTACGGCAAGATCCGCAACTACAGCTTCACGACCAAGCCGCACGACGATCTCGGCGGCGCGCTCGGCTACATGGACTTTGAAGCTGCCGCCAAACTGAGTGGCGCGCGCTTCGTGGTGCTGAAAAAAGGCCTGGCGCGGCTGGAGCGCGCGATCGGCCAGTTCATGCTCGATCTCCACATTAACGAGCACGGCTACACCGAAATCAATCCGCCGCTGCTGGTGAAGAACGAGGTGATGTTCGGCACCGGACAGTTGCCGAAATTCGAGGACGATCAGTTCTGGGCCATCAAGGGCGATCTGCTCGCCGCTCCCGACGGGCGGTTGCAGACCGAGCGCCTTGGTCTCATCCCCACCGCCGAGGTGTCGCTGACCAATCTCGTCCGCGAATCCATCGTCGACGAAAAAGAACTGCCGATGCGGCTCACCGCGCTGACGCCATGTTTCCGCGCCGAAGCCGGTGCCGCCGGTCGCGATACCCGCGGCATGATCCGGCAGCACCAGTTTACAAAAGTCGAACTGGTCTCGATCGCAACGCCGGAGACCAGCATCGACGAGCATGAGCGCATGCTGTCCTGCGCCGAAGAGGTGTTGAAAAAGCTCGACCTGCATTACCGCGTGATGACGCTGTGTTCCGGCGACATGGGTTTTTCGGCGCAGAAGACCTACGACATCGAAGTGTGGATGCCGGGGCAGGGCGAGGGCGGCGCCTATCGCGAAATCTCGAGCTGTTCGGTGTGCGGCGACTTTCAGGCGCGGCGCATGGATGCGCGTTCGCGCGGGCCGGACGGCAAGCCGCGCTTCGTGCATACGCTGAACGGCTCCGGCACTGCGGTCGGCCGCGCGCTGATTGCCGTGATGGAAACCTATCAGCAGGAAGACGGTTCGATCGCGGTGCCCGCCGTGCTGCAACCCTATATGGGCGGCCTCAAGGTCATCGAGCGCGACAAATAGCAGATGTAAGAAATGCCGCTGCATCGCGACATCCACTGGATCGGAAGGCAATGGGCTGTCACCGGCCACGGCATGCAGTTGATCGACCAGAAGCTGCAGGGCTTTTTCGATATCGAAGTCGACCGATTGTGGGAAGACGCGCTGATCGAAAGCGTGCATGCCAAGGAATGGCTGAATAAAGCCGACTTCGACAAGGGCCTCGCGCTCGCGCGGGCGCGATATCCGCAGGCACCGGCTGCGGTGGCACCGCCACGGCAGATAACCCCCGCACCGGCTGCAACGCTTCCGCCGGGCGCGAAGCCGATCGAGCCGAAGCCGGAACCGGTCGGGCTCGAAACGCCAAAACCAGTAGCGCCGGTTCTCAAAAAGCCCGATCCCGTCGAACCGCCGCGCGCAGCCGCCGTACCGCCGGCTGTCGTGGTGCCAGCTCGGCAAGCTGCGCCGCCTCCGCCCGTCGTGAAGCCAGGCGAGCCGAAGCCGGAATTGGCCAGGCTCGAAACGGCAAAGCCGGTGCCGGCACCCACGAAGCCTGCGTTTGTCGAACCGGTGCGTGCGGCGCCGGAATTGAAAGCGCCGGCGATTGCAACACGCACGCCTGTCGCGACGCCGATGGCCGCTACGCCGGCTAAGCCGCCCGCGCAGGCTGCGCCCGCACCGGTAATTGAACCGGCTACGCCGCCTCCGCCAGCAGTGAAGCCCACCGAACAGAAGCCGAAGGTCTTCAAGTTCGATCCTCCAGAGCCGGTAACGGTGACGGTCTTCAGGCGCCGTCCTGCCGAACCGCCGCCCGCGGCGCCCCCGGCGGTTGTCGCGGTTGCAGCCTCATCGCGTCCGCCGGTCGTAGCGCGCGAACAGCCGAAGCCGACGCCGACGCTGGAAAAGCCCGCTGCCGTTGAGCCGCCGCGCGAGACGACCAGGATCGACGCGTCCGCGATTGCGGCCCGCACGCCGGCCGAACCGGCAATATCTCCGCCATCGCTGTTTCAGATGCGCTACGAATGCCATGCGAAGTTCGTTCGCCCCTGGCGCGTGGTGGCGAAGCGGCCAACATGAGCAAACCGCCCGGTTTGCCTCGACGGCGATAGCCGGATAAGACGCGAATGGAACGGCGTCTTGCGGCAATACCGGTATTGGCTCGAAACAGAAGGCTTTTTGGCGGATGCGAATTCTCTGCACAAATGACGACGGCATCCATGCTCCCGGCCTCAAGGTGGTCGAAGAGATTGCGCGCGCGCTGTCCGACGACGTCTGGATCGTGGCGCCCGAGCTCGACCAGTCCGGCGTTTCGCATTCGCTGTCGCTGAACGATCCGCTGCGCCTGCGCGAGGTCGGCCCGCGCCACTTCGCCGTGCGCGGCACGCCGACCGATTGCGTGATCATGGGCGCGCGCCATATCCTTGGCGAGAAGGGTCCCGACCTCGTGATGTCCGGCGTCAACAAGGGGCGCAACGTCGCCGAGGACGTGGTCTATTCCGGCACCATCGCCGGCGCGCTCGAAGGCACCATTCTCGGATTTCCGTCGTTCGCGCTGAGCCAGGAATTTTCCATCGAGACCCGCCACGCGCCGCTGTGGGACACCGCGCTGAAGTTCGGTCCCGATATCCTGCGCAAGGTGATCGCCGCCGGCGTGCCGAAGAACACCGTGATCAACGTCAACTTTCCGGCCTGCACGCCGGACCTGGTCAAGGGCGTCCGTGTCACGCGGCAGGGCAAGCGCAATGTCGGTTTCCTCAAGGTCGACAAGCGCCATGACGGCCGCGGCAACCCGTATTTCTGGCTCGGCTTTGAACGCGCCGCGGCATTGGAAGTGCCCGCCGAAGGCACCGACCTCGCAGCGCTGGCGGCGCGGTACGTTTCAGTCACGCCGCTGCGGCTCGATCGCACTGACGAGGCATTCTCGGACGCGCTGACGACGACGTTGAAGTAGGCCAAAACGTCATACCCGCCGACGGGTCTCGCCTTCGGCGAGCCCGATGACAGGCTCCGGCGGGTATCCAGTACGTCGTGGCGTTGCGGCTCAATCGATGGTCTCTCGAATACTGGATCATCCGCCTTCGCGGATGATGACAGGGTAGGGGCTACACCGCCGCGCTCTTCAGCGTGCTGTCGATCACCTGGGCCAGCGTTTCCAGCTGGAACGGCTTCTGCAACGCGGGGCGGTCGCGATATTCTTCGGGCAGGCCTGATGAACCGTAGCCGGTCGCGAAAATGAACGGGCGGCCTTTCGCCTTGATCAGTTCGGCCACCGGCGTGATCACCTTGCCGTTGACGTTGACGTCGAGAATGGCGAGGTCGAAATCTGTCGATTGCACGAGCTTGAGCGCCTCGCTGATTTCGCCGGATTCGGCTGCAATGGTGTAGCCAAGCTCTTCGAGCATGTCGGCGACCATCATCCGGATCATGACTTCGTCCTCGACGAGAAAAACAGAACAGCCCACAGGCCGTGTCGCCATCATGATGGAATCCTTGCCCTTCCGAGCACCAAGGTTCGCAAAAAACACCCCCCGGTGCAATGTCGCCCTCAATCTGCCGGAAGGTTGCAGTCAAGCGATTTTCCGGTGCTTCAACGCCCGGGTAGGGTTAGGGTTCCCGGGTCGGGAACCGGATTCTTTCAGGAAATTCTTCTTAAATCCGTCGCCGTTAGTACATCTCGGTGTGGCCGAAGCATAGGATTGGCGGGTCTGGCTCCGCCACGAGACCGCAATGTCGCAAGAACCGCCCGAAAAGATGATGTTTCAGCTTAACCTGCGGCGGCGGGGGATCAGCGATCAAACCGTGCTGCGCGCCATGGAGGAGGTACCGCGGGAGGTGTTCGTCGCGGTGGCCGATCGCGGCCATGCCTACCGGGACAGCGCGCTCGGCATCGCCTGCGGGCAGACCATCAGCCAGCCCTTCGTGGTCGCCTATATGACCGAACAGTTGCAACTGCAAAAGCGCCACAAGGTGCTCGAGATCGGCACCGGCTCCGGCTACCAGGCCGCGGTGCTGTCGCGGCTGTGCGACCATGTTTTCAGCATCGAGCGCTACCGGACGCTGGCTGACAGTGCGCGCGCCCGGCTGGAAAAGCTCGGCTATCACAACATCGAGGTGGCGTTCGGTGACGGCTTTGACATTCCGCCCGGGGCCGGCGATTTCGACCGCGTCATCGTGACCGCGGCGATGGAGAAAATTCCAGACAATCTGCTGGCGCGGCTCGAGCCCGGCGGCATCCTGATCGCGCCGGTCGGGTCGCATCAGGGGACCCAGACGCTGGTTCGTGTCACCAGGACCGACAGCGGTTTCGACCGCAAGGAGTTGGTAGAAGTACGGTTCGTACCGGCGCTGCCGGGAATTGCACGCGAGCTGTAGCGTTCCGGATTGCCGGTTCCCGCCAATACCTTATCGAGCCCTGATTCGAGGGTTAAGCGCTTGTTTACTCGGGACGTGTTTACTCAAAAGAGTATTTTGTTGCGTACCTGTGAGTAACCATGTCCCGTGTCGCCGAGTTACTTCGCTCGCGTCGCGTACCGCAAATGGCGGTACTGGCGCTGATGTCGGTTGGCTTTGCCGGCTGCAGCGCCGATATGTCGACGCGGCTTTCCCAGAATTATTCCAATCCCTTTGCCTCTGAGCCCCAGGCCACCGGTTCGGTGCCGACGCCCGCTGTCGAACGCCGTGAGCTGCCGCAATATTCGCGGCCGCAAACCCAGTATCAGCAGCAGTACCAGTCGCAAGCGTTGCCGCCGCCCGCGGTCGCAACGCCGCACTCTTATCCGGCGGCCTCAGGCGGCGTGTCGGGAGGAGGGCGCGGGCTGTCGTCCTACGCCCCACCGGCGCACCCGCAACTGGAAACCACCGGCACCGTGGCGCAGCGTTCGGTCGCCGCCGCCCATCCGTCCGCGCCGCACGGCACCACGATCATCGTCGGGACCAGCGACACGCTCGACATTATCGCCAGGCGCTACAACGTTTCGAGCGCGGCGATCCTGCAGGCCAATGGCTACAAGGGCCCGCGCGCGCTCTCGCCGGGTCAGCAACTGATCATTCCGCGCCAGACCGCAGCCGTGGCGGCACCCGCGTCGGCACCCGTCCTCGCGCCGCCCGCCAGCAAGCCCGTTGCCGCGGCCGCCGCGCCGTCGAACGTTCATATCGTCAATCGCGGCGATACCCTGATGAGCATTGCCCGCCGCAACCATGTTCCGGTGGCGGAGCTTGCCCGCGCCAACAACCTCGATACCTCGGCCAGACTCAGCCTCGGCATGAAGCTGACGGTCCCCGGTGCGAAATCCGCCGCTGCTGCGCCGGTTGCGCCGGTGATGCAGCCGGTCGTCGCAGCCGCGCCGGTTCAGCCGGTTGCGACCGTTGCAGCTCCCGCGACCAAGATGGCGGCCGTCGTGCAGCCGCAAAGCGCGCGTCTGGCGCAGGCCACCACGAATGTCGCCGTCGAAGAAAAACCGGTCGTCGAAGCGGCCGCGGTCAAGCCGAGCGAAGCCACCGGCGCGCTGCCGACCTTCCGCTGGCCGGTGCGCGGCAAGGTGATCACCAGCTACGGCGCCAAGACCAACGGCAAGTCCAATGACGGGATCAATCTGGCGGTGCCGGAAGGCACGCCAGTGAAGGCGGCGGAAGACGGCGTCGTGGCCTATTCGGGCAACGAGCTGAAGGGATACGGCAATCTGGTTCTGGTTCGGCACTCCAACGGTTACGTCACCGCATATGCCCATGCGAGTGAACTGATGGTGAAGCGCGGCGACCCGATCAAGCGCGGTCAGATCATTGCCAAATCGGGTCAATCGGGTGAGGTGGGGTCGCCGCAACTCCACTTCGAGATCCGCAAAGGATCTTCACCGGTTGACCCGCTTCAATTCCTGAACGGAGCGTGACGCTGTAGCGTCACCGCCAAATCAAAGCGCACAACTGTCGTCGCCCGCCTTGTGCGCAGTTGCGCACCGGAGCGGGCGATCCAGTATTCCAGAGCCATTGAGATTCGGCCGCGAAGCTGCGGCGTACTGGGTCCCCCGCCTTCGCGGGGGATGACGAGCGGAGCTTGTGGGCTACGCGCGCCTATTTCCCCGCCAGCCGCACACCCAGCCGTCCCGCCAGCTCCTGCGTGAACTGCCAGGCGACACGGCCCGAGCGGGAGCCGCGGGTGGTCGACCATTCCAGCGCCTCGCGCTCGAGCTGTTCGTCGTCCATCTTGATGCCGAAATGGGCGCAATAGCCGCGCACCATCGCGAGATACTCATCCTGGCTGCAGCGGTGGAAGCCGAGCCACAGGCCAAAACGATCGGACAGCGACACTTTCTCCTCGACCGCTTCGCCCGGGTTGATCGCGGTCGAGCGTTCGTTCTCGATCATGTCTCGCGCCAGCAGATGGCGGCGGTTCGAGGTGGCGTAGAGGATGACATTGTCGGGCCGGCCTTCGATGCCGCCCTCCAGCACCGCCTTCAGCGACTTGTACGAGGCGTCGTTGCCGTCGAAGGAGAGGTCGTCGCAGAACACGATGAAGCGGAACGAGGAATTGCGCAGCTGGTCCATCAGGCCGGGCAGGCTCTCGATGTCCTCGCGGTGAATCTCGATCAGCTTGAGCTTGTCGGCCGGCTTGCGGTCGATGTTGATGTTGGCATGGGCGGCCTTGACCAGCGACGATTTGCCCATGCCCCGCGCGCCCCACAGCAGCGCATTGTTGGCGGGCAGGCCGTCGGCAAAGCGTTCGGTGTTCTCGATCAGGATGTCGCGCATCCGGTCGATCCCCTTGAGCAGGCCGAGGTCGACGCGGCTGACGCGGGGTACCGGCGCCAGCCGTCCGTCCGGGTGCCAGACAAAGGCGTCCGCGGCGGCGAACGACTCAGGCCGGGAGGCTCCCGGAGAGGCCGCGGAGAGGTGGCTGGCGATGGCTTCCAGCGCGTTTGCGATCCGCTCGGCGGTGGCGCCGCCGGAGGGCCTTGCCGGACCTTTTGTCGCGGTTTTCGCGGGCTTCCGCAGGGCGGCCCTGGAGGCGGCTCGGGGCGTTGTTTTCTTGGCTTTTTTCGGCATTCTCGGGGTTCCTGACGGCGCAGCCTTAACGGGCCTTGGCGGGTCTCGCAAGCACCCTAAATGAGGGGCCCGGCCACGTTGCAATTGGGGCCGCCGCCGCTATAGTCCGCGCGAATTTACCCGGACCGGTGCGTTGCCAAGGCCCTGATGCCAAATCTTGACGTCCTGGCAAGGCCGGTTCTTTCCCGCTCTCCACGAGGATTGTTCGAATGCTGATTACCCCTGCGTACGCCCAGGCTGCAGCCGGTGGCGATGCCAACAGCATGTTGATGTCGTTGCTGCCGTTCGCGCTGATCTTCGTGATCATGTACTTCCTGATTTTGCGCCCGCAGCAGAAGAAGGTGAAGGATCATGCCGAGCTGGTGAAGAACATCCGCCGCGGCGACACTGTCGTGACCTCGGGCGGCCTGGTCGGCAAGGTCACCAAGGTGGTCGACGACGACCAGATCGAGTTCGAGATTTCGGACGGCGTCCGGGTGCGGCAGATGCGGCAGATGATTTCGGGCGTTCGCGCGAAGGGCGAGCCGGCCAAGGAAAAGACTGAGACCGCCAAGGACGAGACGTCCGCGAGCTGAGTGTTTCGCGCCGCTCACGCGGCGTATTTTCTCGGCGTGTTTTCTTGGATCTGACGGGTCAACTCGATGTTGTATTTTACGCGGTGGAAGGCGCTGGCGATCGTTCTGACGGCGCTTGTGGTCTGCCTGTGCGCCGTTCCGAACTTCTTCCCCGAGGCCAAGGTCAAGACCTGGCCGGTCTGGGCACAGCGCCATCTCGTGCTCGGCCTCGATCTGCAGGGCGGCTCGCACATCCTGCTCGAAGTCGATTCCAATTCGGTCAAGAAGGACAAGCTCGAGCAGGTTCGCGACGACGTTCGCCGCACGCTGCGCGACGCCAAGATCGGCTATACCGGCCTCGCCGCCAAGACCGACGCGGTCGAAGTCCGCGTCAAGGACACCGATCTGCCGACCGCGCTGACCAAACTGCGCGAGTTGTCGCAACCGCTCGGCGGTCTGGTCGGCTCCAGCGGCCAGCGCAGCCTCGAGGTTTCCGATGCCGGAGGCGGATTGATCCGCCTGACCGTGCCGCAGGCCGCGATCACCGAACGCATTCGCCAATCGGTCGAACAGTCGATCCAGATCGTCGAACGCCGTGTCAACGAACTCGGCACCGTCGAGCCGCTGATCCAGCGTCAGGGCACCGACCGCATCCTGGTGCAGGTGCCGGGCCTGCAGGACCCGACCCGGTTGAAGGAACTGCTCGGCAAGACCGCGAAACTCGACTTCCGCATGGTCGATCTCACGGTGCCGGCGGACCAGGCGCAACAGGGCAGGGTGCCCTCGGACTCCGAAGTGCTGATGAGTTCGACCGCGCCGAAGATCCCCTACGTCATCAAGAAGCAGGTGCTGGTCTCCGGCGGCGACCTGACCGACGCCCAGCCGGGCTTCGACCAGCGCTCGAACGAGCCGATCGTCAGCTTCCGTTTCAACACCTCAGGCTCGCGCAAATTCGCGCAGGCGACGACGGAAAACGTCGGCCAGCCCTTTGCCATCGTGCTCGACAATGAGGTGATTTCCGCGCCTGTGATCCGCGAGCCCATCACCGGCGGCTCGGGCCAGATCTCCGGAAGCTTCACCGTGCAGGCCGCCAACGATCTGTCGATCCTGCTGCGCGCCGGCGCGCTGCCGGCGCCACTGACCATCATCGAAGAACGCACGGTCGGTCCCGGCCTCGGCCAGGATTCGATCGAAAAGGGCGAACTCGCGGCCTATGTCGGCTCGATCATGGTGATCGTGTTCATGCTGCTGACCTATCGGCTGTTCGGCGTGTTCGCCAACATCGCGGTCGCCATCAACGTCGCGATGATCTTCGGCGTGCTGTCGCTGCTCAACGCCACGCTGACGCTGCCCGGCATCGCCGGCATCGTGCTGACCGTCGGCATCGCGGTGGACTCCAACGTGCTGATCTATGAACGTATCCGCGAGGAATTGCGCGGCGGGCGTACCGCGATTTCGGCGATCGATGCCGGCTTCAAGCGGGCGTTGTCGACGATTCTCGATTCCAACATCACCACCTTCATCGCCGCCGCGGTGCTGTTTTACATCGGTACCGGTCCGGTGCGCGGTTTCGCCGTGACGCTCGGCATCGGCATCATCACCACGGTTTTCACCGCCTTCACGCTGACCAGCCTGATCGTCGCCGGCTGGGTGCGCTGGAAGCGGCCGAAGACCGTGCCGATCTGATCTAGGGACCTGTTCGTGACTCATTTCGTTCTCATCGCTCTCGGCGTGCTGATTGCCGCGCTGACGGTCGTCAGTTGCTTTGGCTGGCTGCCGTCGCTGCGCATCGTTCCGGACGACACGCATTTCGACTTCACGCGCTTTCGTCGCATCAGCTTTCCTATCTCGGCGCTGCTGTCGATCCTGGCGATCACGCTGTTCTTTACCCACGGGCTGAACTTCGGCATCGACTTCAAGGGCGGCACGCTCATGGAAGTCCAGTCCAAGTCCGGCCCGGCCGACATTGCCTCGATGCGCGCGACGCTCGGCAATCTCGGGCTCGGCGACGTTCAGCTCCAGCAGTTCGGCGGTCCGGCCGACGTCCTGATCCGGGTCGCCGAACAGCCCGGCGGCGACGCCGCGCAGCAGGCGGCCGTTCAGAAGGTCCGCGGCGCACTCGGCGACGCCGTCGAATACCGCCGCGTCGAGGTGGTGGGACCGCGCGTTTCCGGCGAATTGCTGGCCTACGGCATGCTCGGCCTGATGCTCGCGATCTTCGCGATCCTGCTTTATCTCTGGTTCCGGTTCGAATGGCAGTTCGCGCTCGGCGCCATGATCGCCAACGTCCACGACATCGTGCTGACGATCGGCTTCATGTCGATCTCTCAGGTCGATTTCGACCTCACTAGTATCGCAGCGCTGCTGACCATTCTCGGCTACTCCCTCAACGACACCGTCGTGATCTACGACCGTATCCGGGAAATGCTGCGGCGCTACAAGAAAATGCCGATGCCGCAACTGCTGAACGAATCCATCAATTCGACATTGTCGCGTTCGATCATCACCCACGTCACGGTGACGCTGGCGCTGCTGGCGCTGTTGCTGTTCGGCGGTCATGCCATTCACAGCTTCACCGCGGTGATGATGTTCGGCGTGGTGCTGGTCGGCACCTATACCTCGATCTTCATCGCGGCGCCGATCCTGATCTATCTCGGCGTCGGCACCAACCGCGACGGGCCGGACACGTCGTCGAAGAAGTAAACCGTCATGAGTGAGCCCTCGGACGTTCCGCATCTTCCGAGGCCGGCGCCGATCGAGGCCTATGGCAAGGGCGGATTCGCCTTCGACACCATGTCGCATCGTGGCTCGCTGCTGTGCCTGCCTGATGGCATCTGGGCCTGGCCGGTGACCAAGCCTTCCGAGATCGACGAATACACGCTGGGCCGCGTCTTCAAGGCCGCCAACGCCATCGATACCCTGATCGTCGGCACCGGCACCGATGTCTGGCTGCCGCCACGCGGCTTGCGCGAGGCGCTGCGCGCCGTGCGCGTGGTGCTGGACCCGATGCAGACCGGTCCTGCGATCCGCACCTTCAACATCATGCTGGGCGAGCGCCGGCGGGTCGCGGCGGCCCTGATCGCGGTGCCATGAGCGTGGTGTCATGACTACGACCACGGCTCCGATCGACGCCGCCGGGTTTTGCGCCGATCTCGTGCGCAGCCACGATTTTGCGCGCTATGCGGCGACGCTGTTCGTGCCGGCGATCCCGCGGCGGGCGCTGCTCGCGGTCTACGCCTTCAACGCCGAGATTTCGCGGGTGCGCGAGCAGGTAAGCCAGCCGTTGCCGGGCGAGATGCGGCTGCAATGGTGGACCGACATGCTGGAGGGCGCCGGCCATGGCGGCATCGAGGGCAATCCGGTCGCGTCCGAATTATTGCTCGCGATCCGCGATTTTCGCCTTCCGATCGAGCGGCTGTCGCGCCTGATCGACGAGCACCAGTTCGATCTCTACAACGACCCGATGCCGTCGATGGCGGCCCTCGAAGGCTACGTTTCCGAAACCTCGTCGGCGCTGTTCTCGCTGGCCGCGCAGACCGTGGCACGGCCGTCGGAAGCGATCGACCACCTCGCGCGCCATGCCGGCATCGCCCAGGGCATCGTGCAGGTGATCACAGCGTTGCCGCTCGATGCCGCCAGGCGGCAACTGTTCGTGCCGCTGCAATTGCTGGAAAGCCACGGCAGCGGCATGGAGGAAATCTATGCCGGCAAGCAGACGGCGAGCACGCGGGCCGCGATCGATCAACTGACCGGCGATGCGCAGGCGCATCTCATCACGGCATTCGACCTGCTTGCCGGCGTGCCGCGAGAGGTCCGGCCGGTATTCCTTCCGCTCGCGCTGGTTCGTCGTGACCTGAAGCGGTTGTCGCGCGCGGACACCGACCCCTTCGTGCCGCAACCGACGTCGCGGCTGCGGACATTGTGGACGCTGTGGCGGGCATCGCGGTCGGCGGAGTTTTCGTAAACGGGAACCAGCTGAGCGGTCGTCATACCCCGCGAAAGCGAGGTATCCGGTACGTTGCGGCTTCTCGATAACCGCTAGCGTCTTCGGATACTCGATCACCCGCCTTCGCGGGTGATGACAGTCATTGTCAATTCGCTGGTCGATCCATGTCCGCCGACTCGAAATTGAACCGGTCGCGCAGATTCTTGCGCTGCTCCAGAATATCCTTCAAAAACGCCCGGTCGGCGTCGCTGGTCATCATCGGCTCGATCAGGTCGACCTGGTTCATCGCCACCAGTTGCAGGATCTCGGTGCGCGGTTTGCCAGAACTGTCGCGCGGCAGCGCATGCACCACCTGGATGTGCTCCGGCGGCTTGACGCCCTTGGCGGACGCAAGTTCGCTGCGCAGTTGCTTTTCCAAGGCTACATTCTCGAAGGCGACATTCTCGGCCTCGACAAACGCATACAGGCCGACACCGACCCGGCGGTCGGCGAAGGCAACGATCGCGGTATCGCGCACGTCGGGGTTCTTTCGGATCAGATCGATCAAGACCGGCGCGTCGTTGACCAGCCGTCTTCCGCCACCTTCGCGGTCGGTGAAGTTGAACAGCCCGCGGGTGATGGCCTGATAGACCTTCTTGCCGGTCATGAGCCAGACACTGGCGACTACGGACTTCCGCGCCAGTATCTTGCGCTCCATCGGGGTCAGCGCCTGGGCTGCGTAGCTGCGCTTGTGCTTCAACAGATGCCGCAGGTCTTCATAGGCCATGACCCGGAACAGCCGGCTGCGGGTCTTGAAACAGGCGGCCAACTGGAAGTCGGTGAGATAGGCTTTGCCGTCGCTGCCGCGCAGCCAGTTCTGCTCCTTGGCGAGGTCGTTGTGGCAGATGCCGGCGCGGTGCAGTTTGCGCAGCGCGAGCTTGGCGGAGCGGAAATAGCCGAGGTCGCCATGCGGTTTGGCCAGATGAAGTGCGACGCCGTCGATGAAGCCGCGCACCAGCGCCTGCCGGCCCGCCCATAACAATTTCGGGCCGACATCGAGTTCCCGCGCCAGCGCCAAAGCGCGGCGCTCGCGGGCAAACAGGTGGCGGGCCAGCGGATAGGACCACAGCGGCACCTGGTCGAGCCGGCGCAGCACCGCATCGACTTCACCGGCCTCGTCGCGGAATCGGCCGCGCTCGACGGTCGAAAACACGTCGCGCTTCAGCAGCACGCCTTCGGTCCAGCGCGCCGACAGAACCGCGGCGTCATCTCCTCGCAAGGCCATGATGCTACGCCGCTGCCGCTACACGCAGATGATCGGCGATCCAGCGGTCGAGATCGGCGAGCGCGCGCGCGCTCATGGCCTGCTTCTTGGCGACCGTCTTCTCGTTGCCGCGCAGCCGCGATCCGTCCGGCTTCTTGGTCGGTGCCGCCGCCAGCGGCGGGAACAGGCCGAAATTGATGTTCATCGGCTGGAACGAGCGGGTGCCGGGCTCGAGTTTCTCGCCGGGCTCGACGGTCTCGATATGGCCGCCGGTGATGTGGCCGAGCAAAGATCCCAGCGCCGTCGTCACCGGCGGGGGGCTGAGTGACTGCGCGCGGGCATCGGCGGCGGCATAGAGGCCGGCAATCAAGCCGATGCTGGCGGATTCGACATAGCCCTCGCAGCCGGTCATCTGGCCGGCAAAGCGCAGCCGCGGTTGGGCCCGCAGCCGCAACTGGCCGTCCAGCAGCTTTGGTGAGTTCAGGAAGGTGTTGCGATGGAGGCCGCCGAGCCGGGCGAATTCGGCGCCTTCGAGCCCGGGAATGGTGCGGAACACGCGCTGCTGGGCACCGTGCTTCAGCTTGGTCTGGAAACCGACGATGTTGTAGAGCGTGCCGAGCTTGTTGTCCTGCCGCAGTTGTACGATGGCGTAAGCCTTCACCGTCGGATTGTGCGGGTTGGTCAGCCCGACCGGCTTCATCGGCCCGTGCCGCAGCGTCTCGGGTCCGCGCTCGGCCATCACCTCGACCGGCAGGCAGCCGTCGAAATACGGCGTGTTGGTCTCCCAGTCCTTGAAGTCGACCTTCTCGCCGTCGAGCAATGCCGCGACGAAGCCATCATACTGTTCCTTGGTCATCGGGCAGTTGATGTAGTCGGCGCCGGTGCCGCCGGGGCCGACCTTGTCGTAGCGCGACTGAAACCACGCCACCGACATGTCGATGGAATCCTTGTGCACGATCGGGGCGATGGCGTCGAAGAACGCCAGCGCGTTCTCGTCGGTAAGTTCGCGAATGGCCTGCGCCAGCGGCGCCGAGGTGAGGGGCCCGGTCGCGACGATGACGTTGCCCCATTCGGCGGGCGGCAGACCGGCGATCTCGGCGCGGTCGATCTCGATCAGGGGATGGTCGTGCAGTGCCCTGGTGACGGCGGCTGAAAAGCCGTCGCGGTCGACCGCCAGCGCGCCGCCGGCGGGCACCTGATTGGCATCAGCGGAGCGCATGATCAGCGAGCCCAGCCGCCGCATTTCGGCGTGCAGCAGGCCCACGGCGTTGTTGGCGGCGTCGTCGGAGCGGAACGAGTTGGAACAGACCAGTTCGGCCAGGTCCTCGGTACGATGCGCCTCGGTCATTCGCGCGGGGCGCATCTCGTGCAGGATCACGCGAATGCCGGCATTGGCGATCTGCCAGGCGGCTTCCGAACCGGCGAGGCCGCCGCCGACGACATGGACGGTATCAGTCTGGGGAGTGCTGGAAATCATGGGCGCAGGGTTAGCGCGTTTTCGCGGCCAGCGCACCTGCGAGCGACGCCTTGCCGGCGTTTTCAGGCACGGCGGCCGTTCGATACGACAACGCCCGCAGCAAGGCGGGCGTTATCCGTTCGTCAGACTAGTCGGCCGGGGGGCAATCAGCCGATTCAGCCGTTATAGGTGCCGGCTGCAACGCGCGGAATGTCCGAGCGATCAAGGCCGATATCGGCCAGTTCGCGGTCGCTAAGCTGGGACAGTTCGCTGACATTGCGCTGATAGTCCCGGAACGCCTGGATCATACGGATGAGCGAGAGAAGCATGGTAGTCTCCTTGTAGTTTCGATTCAGCCCTTGGAGGAAGCCTCATCGTTGAAATGAATATAGCTCGGCATACCGCAATGCAGAAGTTCCGATGTTGCGGTGCAGCTAACCCCAAAACGCATGGCATCTGTAAGATGCGCTTAACCTTTCGGCATGGCTGCCTGATCTGTCCGCCAAGATGGCGATCAAAGTCACAGATTCAAGCAAATATGCCTGCTGTATAGCAGTATCACGTAGAAATGAGCCGACCTCTCGTGGCTCAATAAACGGTGATCGGGGAACAACGGATCAAGGATCGAAGGCCAGAGACGACGCAAAATGTCCCATTGAGACCTGATTCTTGGAATTTTCTTATGCGTGATTCGCATGCGGTCGCGGTCAATAAAGTGAACATATAATCATTCGTTATGGCCCGGTGATTTGGTCTCGGTCAATTTCGGCGGTGGCGTGTCGGCCCGCCCCGGGGCGGGTGAATTCGGTCTCGACCTGGCGAAGAGGCCGGACTGCCGTCGGTGAAGACCGTCGTCTCGCATCCACAAGATGTGTCTGATCCGGGCGCACGCTGGATCGCGTCGGCAAACTTTGCGCGCGAGCATTCGTATCCTCGATGGCCTGATGCCGACGTGATGATCGAAGTGACGACCGCGTATGGCGCTGTCGCCGTATCGCCCGGGTTCGCTCGTGCGTGCTGCGACGTCGCATCGCGATCAGACGCCCGGGTCGCTTCGCGCCGCGTCATTACGCGGCTGTAATGAATTACGTGGCCGTAATGAAAAAACGATGTTTCGCATGAGGCCTTGCGCGTCGCGCTCATCACATCTGCATCGCGCGAATTTCATTCTGAAAATTTTGTGTAATCGGCAATCGTTGGTCTTGCAGATTCCGGCAATGATGCCGGCGCTGACCAAAAACAAAAGGGTAGTAACATGCTCAACAAGGTGCTCGCGGCAGCCGCAATGGCTGCTATCGCTTACGCTGTCGTCCCTGCCAACGCCGCACACGTCACGGCCGGCTGCAGCGGCCCGAACCTTACCAAAACCGAATCCATGATCGAGAACATGGCCGACGGTGAAGGCAAGATCATGGCCCAGAAGGAAATCGCATTGGCGCAGGATTCCATGCTCAACGGCAAGATGGGTGCCTGCGGCATGCATCTCAGCAAGGCGATGCACGCGGGCATGGCGAAGTAAATTCGCAGTCTCACGCAAAGGGCCGGCCGCGTGCGACCGGCCCTTTGAATTTTTACCTGAAATATTTGCCTGGAATGTTACGTGGGCGCTTGCTCAGGGCGCTTTCGCAAGCTGGGTGGCGAAGTAGGCCACGGTCTTTGCGTAAACCTCGCTCTTGTTCCATTGCTGGAGCACTGCAAAATTAGGGCTGCCGGGCTGCCAATCCTTGCCCTTCTGC
Organism: uncultured Alphaproteobacteria bacterium; assembly: GCA_963764705.1. Taxonomy (GTDB): domain Bacteria; phylum Pseudomonadota; class Alphaproteobacteria; order Rhizobiales; family Xanthobacteraceae; genus Bradyrhizobium. Next base: position 285,165 of record CAVXTR010000001.1, read on the forward strand.
CAGCCATAGCTGGCGAGATAGTTCGCGGTCGAGGCCAGCACGTCAGGCACGCTGCGCAAGAGATCGCGGCGGCCATTGCCGTCGAAATCAACCGCGAATTTGATGTAGGACGACGGCATGAACTGGGTCTGGCCGATCTCGCCGGCCCACGCGCCGCGCATTTCCTGCGGAGCGATGTCCCCCTTCTCGATGATGCGCAGCGCGTCCATCAGTTCGGCCTTGAACATGTCGGAGCGGCGGCAGTCATAGGCCAGCGTCGCCAGCGAGCGTAGGGTCGGGAATTTGCCGATGTTGACGCCGAAATCGGTCTCAAGGCCCCAGATCGCCACGATCACTTCGCCGGGCACGCCGTAGGTCTGCTCGATCCGCGACAGCACCGAGCCGTATTGCTTGAGCATGTTGGAGCCGCGGGACATCCGGGGCGGGACCATGCGGCCGGAAAATTCTTCAAAGGTCTGGCTGAACACCTTCTGCGACTGGTCGCGGGTCAGCACGCTCTTGTCGAGTGCGATGCCGGCCAGGCCGGCCTGGACTGCCGCGGCCGAAATCCCTTTCGACACGGCCTCCTTCCGGAAGTCGTCCAGCCACGCCTCGAATGTGCCGGTGCCGCAGGGGGCAGCAAGCGCAGGGGCGGCCGATGTCAGGATAAATGCAACGAGCGCAATCGCGCGCGGGCAACGGCGAGAAGTCCAAAATCCAGAGGTCATGCAGTCGTTCGCTCCAAAGCCGACTCAACGTCGACATCAGTCTCGAAACCATACCGAATGTTTGGGGCAACCGCGGCCAAAACATGGCCTTTGCACCCGCATGGCCGCTACGCATGCACTGGCATTCGCGCCGCTCAATTGATGGGCAGGGGAGTACGGGCGCGATTGCGGTGCCGGGCACGCCAAACCGCCGGTCATTCATCGGCCGGCGGTTTGGGTCGCAAAAGCTGCCGCGTGGCTAGCTGTCCTTGCGCCGCCACGGAAACAGGTTGGCCGGGAAATCGGCGGCGGGACGGCGCTCGCGCGGTTGCCGCGGGGGCAGCGGCTGCGGGTTCAGTTCGGGTTCGATGGTTTCCCGGTAGAGATGCCAGGTGGCGTGCCCGAGCAGCGGAATCACGATGGCGAGGCCAAGGAAGAACGGCAGCGTTCCGGCCACCAGCAACACGGCGACGATCAATCCCCAGGCTGCCATCGGCACCGGATTGCGTGCGACCGCGCGCAGTGACGTGACCATCGCCTCGCCGGCGCTGGCATGCCGATCGAGCATCAGCGGAAATGACACGACGCTGATGCAAAGTGCCACGAGGGCGAACAGGAACCCGACGCCGCAACCGACGACGATCAGCCACCAGCCTTGCGAGGTGGTCAGCACGCGCGTGGCGAAATCGGAAATACCGGTCGCACCTTCATAGCCGAAGGCGGCGATATAGATCGCCTGCGCGGTCGCCACCCAGGTCACGAACAGCGCCAGCAGCAGAACGCCAAGTCCGAGCATGGCGCCGAAGGAGGGCGAACGCAGCACATCGAGCGCGGCCAGCGCCGAGGGGGCTCGCTCACCGTTCTCGCGGCGGCGGCTCAACTCGTAGAGACCGAGGGCTGCGAACGGGCCGAGCAGCGCAAATCCGGCCGCGAGCGGAAACAGCAGCGGCAGCACGGAGTAGCCGAGCACCGTGCGCGCCAGCACCAATCCGAGCACGGGATAGACCACGCAGAGGATGATGGCGTGGCTCGGAACAGCCTTGAAGTCTTCCCAGCCGAGTTGCAGCGCCCGCTGCAGGTCGGAGAAGCCGATGGTTCGGATCACTGGCGCAGCCGCGGCATCTTGTCCGCTCTGCGTCAAAGATGTGACACTGCCTTGAATTGGAGCGCCTTGATATGGAGTGGCCATGGTCGTCGTCTCCGTTTGGCGGACGCATTTCGCGCTTTGCTTGGGCGCAAACGTGCCGTATCCAAAAATGAACACGATCAGGCCAGACGCGCAGACAGGAGTGTGAAACTGGCCATGTCGCGAACTGAATGCGCAGCGTACTCCCAAAGCGGGGCAGATGCACTCACGCTTCGGTGAATGTTGCATTGGCAAGGCGCGCTGGTCCCGGTAAACTCTTCAGCGATACCGGCCCGGTGCTGCCGGTCGAAAAGAGCCCTAAAGACCTCACCCCATCGACAAGTTTACTGGGAGCGAACGATGAGTATTTTCGGAAAAATCATGAGCGCGATCTTCGGCACCAAGGCAGATGCTGCGCCCGCGAGCGGCGGGGCTGCGCCGGCCGGTGGATCTGCGTCCGCTGACCCCGGAGCCGCCCCGGCGGCAACCGTCGACGTTGCACCGATCCTCGACAAGGCGGTGGCTGCCAAGGGCGAGAAGCTGGAGTGGCGGACCTCGATCGTCGATCTGATGAAGGCGCTCGACATCGACTCAAGTTTTGCGGCGCGCAAGGAGCTCGCCAAGGAGCTCGGCTACACCGGCGACAGCAACGACTCGGCCAGCATGAACATCTGGCTGCACAAGCAGGTGATGACCAAGCTGGCGGCGAACGGCGGCAAGCTCCCGCCGGAAATCAAGCACTGACGCATCGCTCGCTGTACGAATCCAAAGGCCCGCGGTGACGCGGGCCTTTTTTTGTTCGCGTGCGCCGTCGACGGTCACGGATATTGCTGGCGCGCGGTATACCTCCACGCCGCGGTGACGAGCTCACCACGGCTGAGGCCGATGTCGCGCAGGGTTCGTTCGTCGAGCTGACTGATGCTCTCGAGCTGGGATCGGTAGCGGGAATACCGCCGGAACAGGGCAATGAGTGAGGCGATCAACATGATATTTTCCTTTGGGTCGGTGAGGGCACCTCGGCGGTGCTGATGGCTGTTGGTCGTAGACGCCAGTAAGCCGGTTCAGTGCAATGCAATATCGCACGGCTGGTATCCACTTCAGCCGCAAAAGGCTGTAGAGACGGCACCGGCAAGAACACGCTCAACAAGGAAAACGCGTATGACCCAAGGACCGGTTAACATCGATCGCAGGACCATTCTGGCAACAGGCGCGCTGGCGCTGGCGGGCAGCGCCGTGCAAGGCAGCCCGGCCGAAGCGCAGGCCGGTCCGAAGCCGATATTCGCGGTACCGGCGACGACGGTTCCAATCGTCGGCGAGGCCGAGGTCTTTCAGGTCCGCCGCATCTACTGCATCGGACGCAATTACGCCGCGCACGCGATCGAGCGCGGCTCCGACCCGACCCGCGAGCCGCCGTTCTTCTTCCAGAAGCCGACCGATGCGATTCAGAACGTGGCGGTGGGCACCGTCGCCGACCACACCTATCCGTCGCTGACCAAGAACTATCACCATGAAGTCGAGCTGGTGGCGGCACTGAAATCGGGCGGCGCCAATATCCCCGCAGAAAAAGCGCTCGAACACGTCTACGGCTACGCGCTCGGCCTCGATATGACGCGGCGCGACCTGCAGAACGGCATGGCGGCGGAAAAGAAGCCGTGGGAGATCGGCAAGAGCTTTGACCATGCCGCCGTGATCGGGCCGATCCACCCGGCGTCGAAAACCGGCCATTTCGCCAAGGGTGCGATCTCGCTTGCGATCAACGGCACGGTGAAGCAGAGCTCCGACCTGCAGAACATGATCTGGAGCGTTGCCGAGCAGATCGCCAAATTGTCGGAAGCCTTTGAGCTGAAGGCCGGCGACATCATCTATTCCGGCACCCCGGAAAATGTCGGCCCGGTGGTCAAGGGCGATGTGCTGTTGTGCAAGCTGGAAGGTCTGCCCGATATGTCGATCCGGATCGTGTGAGGGTGTTTCGCGGCTCGTGAACCTGCGAGCCGCGATCGGCGACCAACGGGACCATGCGCGGCGGCGATCGATGTCTGAGACGAGGCATCGTTCGCGCGGCTCACGTGAAATCGACATCCCCGAGGATCTCATCTTGGCAACCTATATCGAACGTTCCGGCGATCTTCTTACAGTCCGTCAACCTATTCCGTGGCTTTCGCGACTGTTGATGCTGCCGTTGCTGTTCGGGGCCGGCTATCTTTTCCGCAGCTTATTTCTGTCGATCGGCGATGTGATCGGCGGGGTGAAGGAGAGCGAGTTGCTGGCCGGCCAAATCGTTTGTCTCGTCCTCGGCCTGCTCGTCGGCGTGCCCGGGCTGATGGGATTTTTGATCCGGAATTCGCTGGTGATCGACAAGGCGAAGGGCAGGGTGACGAAGTTCTACGATTTCCGGCTGTTCAGCATCCCCAGGAGTTTTGACCTTTCGCATGTTTCGTTGATCACGATCACCTGGGAAGATTGCCAGCGGGAGAACACGACCGGTCCCGGTCACGACCTCTTCAACGTCAACATGCTTCGCAAGATGGACCATGAGTCGACCATGGTCGCGTTCTTCGACACGCTCAGGGAGGCGACAGATCTCGCCAACGAGCTCTCTGCGGCACTCGGAATATCGGTCAGGGATCTCTCGGACACCGAACCGGACGAGGACTGCGACCCGGAGGAACTGGATGCGGCTACGCCGTCAAATCCGCGGCCTCGGGGTGTTTTGCAAGGTAATCCACGACGAACGAGCAACCCGCCACGACCTTCCGCCCGTCCGCACGGATCAGCTCCAGCGCACCTTTGATAAGTTCGGACGCGATACCCTGGCCGCGCAGCGAACGCGGTGTCTCGGTATGGGTGATGATGACGGCTGTCGGCGTCAGGCGGTAATTCGCGAACGCCACCGCGCCCTCGACGTCGAGTTCGAAGCGATTTTGAGTCTTGTTGTCGCGGACGGCGGCCATGGGCGGTTTCCCGGATAGAATAAACGATTCACGCTGTTCATTTAGGCATCTGAACCGGGCGATGCAAACCGGCGACCAAAGGCGGAATTCGCATGCCGGGGTTTAGATAAATGCGCCGCTTGACCTGCCTGACCGCGACGCTGCTGGGTACAGCCGTGATGATCGCACAACCGCCTGTGGCGTCCGCCGAAGGCGACCCGAACTGGCAAGCCTGCACCGGCCCGGCCACGGCCCCCAGTGACCGGGTGACGGCCTGCAGCGCCGTGATCGACGGCAGGGCCGAGAGCGGCAAAAGCCTTGCCGCCGCCCATTGCAACCGCGGGCACGGTCTGACCGAGAAGCGCGATTTCGATTCCGCGTTGTCCGACCTCAACGAGGCGATCCGGCTCGATCCAGCCTATGCCTGCGCCTACAACAACCGCGGACGTGTCCACGCCTTCAAGCGCGATTTTGATGACGCGATGGCCGACTACGATGAGGCGATCCGCATCGATCCCGGATTCGCGCTGGCCTACAACAATCGCGGCGACGCCTGGTTCAACAAGGGCGATCTCGATTCCGCGCTGGCGGATTTCAGCGCCGCCATCAAATACGATCCGTCGCTGGCCATCGCCTATGGCAATCGCGGCTTTGTCTATTACCGCAAGCGCGACATGGCCCGCGCGCTCGCCGACTACACCATGCAGATCAAGCTCAAGCCCGACGTGCTCGCTTTCATCAACCGCGGCAATGTTTATCGCGACACCGAACAGCTCGACCGTGCCGCCGCCGACTACGGCGAAGCGGCGAAAATCGCGCCGACCGACGCGCGCGGCTGGCGCAACCGCGGCATGATCCGGCTGTTCCAGGGCGACAACAAGGGCGGTGTCGCCGATTACGACAAGGCGCTGCAATACGACCCGGGCGACGCTTATTCGTGGAGCAACCGCGGCCAGGCCAGGAAGCGGCTCGGTGACAAGCCGGGCGCGATCGCGGATTTTCGCAAGGCGCTCGAGGTCAATCCGGACCTGCGCACCGCGCGCGATGGCCTGCAACAACTCGGCGCGGCACAATAGGTTGATGCCTCAGGCCCGCAGCAGGTCGGCGTAATCTGCGTGCTTGTCGATCCAGCCTTTGACGAACGGGCACTCGACCATCACCTTCAGTCCCTCGGCCCGCGCCAGGTCGAGCGCACCCTTGACCAGCTTCGAGCCGATACCCTTGCCGCCGAGTTCGGGCGGCACTTCGGTGTGAACGAAGGTGATGTTGCCATCGGTGCGCCGGTAATAGGCAGCGGCGACGTGGCCTTCGACCGCGAGTTCGAAACGATCTTCGGCCTTGTTGTCGACGACGTCGTTCATGCTGCCACCTGCGTCAGTTCTTCAGGGAGTCCGTGAGCATGTCGCGGATCGACCACGGTGCGCCGTCGCCGGCGCCCCTGATGTCGTCGATCTTCCACTCGGCGCCGTCGCGCACGAACTGGTAGCGGATGGTCCGGTCGGCGGGCTTGCGCGCCGGCGCGTTGCGGCCGTCGATGGTGACGGCGAGGGTGGCCTTGTCGGCCTCCTGCTTTTCCGGCGCGACCTGGAACGACTTGACGTCCGGTTCCTGCGAGTTGGTGACGGGATCGAAATCCACCGGTCCGACATCGCCCTTCGGTGTGTGTGCGTCCGCCTTGGCCCAGAGCGCCACCAGCGACTTCGACAGGTATTTTGTCTTGGCGGCCTTGTTCTCTATGATGAACGCGCCGCCGCCGTCGCCCTTGCCCTTGGCGGCGCGGGTGTAGATCGCGGTGACGATGCCGATCGGGTCGGCCGGCGAGGGCGGTGCGGCAAATCCCCCATGCGATAAAGCTGTAGCCAGCAGGCCGGCCGAACCTGACAGGATCAACGCTCGACGGGTACTCATGGCAGTCCTCACATCAGATCAGTGTGCGTTCAGCGCACGCCGGTGCCCTTGCAGCGCTGGCACTTGACGACGTTATCGCCCTTCTTGACGAGGCCCTTTCCCTCGCAATTCTTGCACTTCTGCTTCTTCTTGATGTTGGGACCTTTTTCATTGGACATGACGTTCTCCCGGCGAAGCATTTTGCAGAATCACCATGATCCAGCCGCGCATCGCAGTCTATAAGCCCTTGCGAGCCATTGCGCCGTTCTCATTCAAAATGCCCGAATAGCGCAGCAGCCGGCAGCCCTTGCCGAAGCCTGTGCGATGGCGATAAACCATGGCCAAGAGCCTGCCGCCCTTGACGATCCCGGGGGCGACCAGCAGCCCCCATTCGCGTTGAAGAGGAAACCTCATGAAGCTTGTGCTGGCCGTGTTTGGTATCATCCTGCTCATTGTCGCCGCCGTCTATTTCGTGATGCCGGCCGACCAGTTGCCGGGGTTCCTGCCCGGGCATGAGGCGGGGGCGACCCGGATCCACGCCAAGCACGGCATTGTCGCAGGTGTCGCCGGCCTGGTGCTGCTGGCGGCCGGCGTCTGGGTGGGACGGCGGTGAGCAGCGCAGCAACAGCCGCCCCGCGCGGGGGACTGGCGCGGATGTCGCGCCGGGTGATGAACCTCGCGCATCTGGTGACCCAGAACGCCCGGCGCCATGGCGATCGCATCGGCTTCATCTGGGGCGAGCGGTCCTGGACCTGGCGCGAGATCGATGCCGCGGTCTCGGCGCTGGCGGCCGCGCTCGCCGCGCGCGGCATCGTCAAGGGCGACCGCATCCTGGTGCATTCCAAGAATGGCGACGAGATGTTCTGGTCGATGTTCGCGGCCTTTCGGCTCGGCGCGGTCTGGGTTCCCACCAATTTCCGCCTGATGCCGGACGAGGTCGCCTATCTCGCGACGGCCTCGGGCGCGAAGGCGTTCCTGTGCCACGGCGATTTCCCCGATCACGCCAAGGCAGCCGCCAATCCCGCGCTGGAATTCATCTGGCGGATCGGCGAGGGCTCTTTTGGCGAGACCTCGGTGACCGAAGCAATCGCCGCCAACGCCGGCACCAGGGTCGAGAACGCTGCCGTCGACTACGACGACCCCTGCTGGTTCTTCTTCACCTCGGGTACCACAGGCCGTTCCAAGGCCGCGGTGCTGACCCACGGCCAGATGGCCTTTGTCGTCACCAACCATCTCGCTGACCTGATGCCTGATACCACGGAGCAGGACGCCTCGCTGGTGGTGGCGCCGCTGTCGCATGGCGCCGGCGTCCATCAACTGGTGCAGGCCGCGCGCGGCGTGCCGACCATTCTGCTGCCGTCGGAAAAATTCGACATCGCCGAAGCGTTTCGCCTGATCGAGATCCATCGCGTCAGCAATATCTTTACGGTTCCGACCATTTTGAAAATGATGGTCGAGCATCCCGCGGTCGACAAGTTCGATCACTCCTCGCTGCGCTTCATCATCTATGCTGGTGCGCCGATGTACCGCGAGGACCAGAAGGCCGCGCTCAACAAGCTCGGCTCGGTGCTGGTGCAGTATTTCGGCCTTGGCGAGGTCACCGGCAACATCACGGTGCTGCCGCCCAACCTGCACGATCCCGAGGACGGGCCGCTTGCGCGCATCGGCACCTGCGGCTTCGAGCGCACCGGCATGCAGGTCTCGATCCAGGGCGACGACGGCAGCGAGTTGAAACCGTTCGAGACCGGCGAGATCTGCGTGATCGGACCCGCGGTATTCGCCGGCTATTACGACAACCCCGAGGCCAACGCCAAGGCGTTTCGCGACGGCTGGTTCCGCACCGGCGATCTCGGCCATATGGACTCGGAGGGGTTTGTCTATATCACCGGCCGCGCCTCGGACATGTACATCTCCGGCGGCTCCAACATCTATCCGCGCGAGGTCGAGGAGAAGATTTTGACTCATCCCGCGATCGGCGAGGTCGCGGTGCTCGGCGTGCCCGACCCGTTCTGGGGCGAGGTCGGCGTCGCCGTCTGCGTCGCCCGCGAGGGCGCCGCTGCCGTCAGCGAGGCGGAGCTGGCCGCGTTCCTGCTGCCGAAGGTGTCGCGCTACAAGATGCCGAAGCGTTTCTTCTTCTGGGACGCGCTGCCGAAGTCCGGCTACGGCAAGATTCCGAAGCGGCTGGTCAAGGACGAACTCGAGGCGCGCGGGCTGCTCGACGTCATCGCCAAATCGACGGGCACCTGATGCGCAGCATCACCCAACCCGGTGCGCCCGTCGCCGAGCGCATCCAGTGGGTCGAGGCGCGGGGCCGCGCGTTTTCGTTCACGTTCGAAACCGGCCTGCCGCTGCTGGAAGCCGCGCGCCGCGGCTTTGCGGAAGCCGGATTTGCTGGCGGCGTATTGAGCATGCAAGCCGGCGCGCTCAGCCCCTTCGCCTACGTGATGCCGGCGCTATCGAAGACCGGCGCCAATGCGGCTTTCTACAGCGACACCTTTCGTCCCCAGGGCATCACGCGGTTGAAATTTGCGGCGATGACGCTCGGCCAGCGCGACGGCGCGCCTTTCTTCCACTGCCACGGGCTATGGACCGAGACCGACGGCCGTTTGCATGGCGGCCACATCCTGCCCGAGGAGAGTGTTGTCGCCGAACCCTTTGCGGTCGATGCGTTCGGGATCGACGGCGCGATGTTTACGGCCGAGCCTGATCCCGAGACCAATTTCAAATTGTTCGGGCCGGTCGCTTTGCCCAGCGAAGCGCGCGCCGGTCTCCATGCGTCAAGCCGCGCCTTTGCGCTGCGGCTGCGGCCGAACCAGGATTTTGCGGCGGCGCTGGAAACCTTCTGCCGACAGCACGGCATTTTCCACGCCCGTATTCACGGCGGCGTCGGCAGCACCATCGGCGCGCATTTTACCGATGGCCGCAAGGTGGTGCCGTTCGCGACCGAGCTTGCGGTCCGCTCCGGCACCGTTGCCGCGAATGCCGATGGCAAGCTGGAGGCGACGCTCGATGTTGCGCTGGTGGATTATCTCGGTGGAATCGCCGAGGGCCGTCTGATGCGCGGTGACAATCCCGTGCTGATGACCATGGAGCTGGCGCTCGAGGTGCTGGACGAGGCACGTTCGTAGCGGTACCGATCTCGTGGGACCAGTCTTTTTCGTTTGCGCGAAGCAAGCGTGCTCTCCGTCATCCTGAGGTGCGAGCCTTGCGGTGCACCTGAACCGCTGGGCGAGCCTCGAAGGATGCTGTACCGCCGGGGGGCGTCGTTCGTCGAGACGCGCGCAGAGCGCGCTCCTCAGGGTGACGGTCGATAGACGCGACTCCGCGTTCTCGCGGCATGATCTGCCCGAAGTTCTGCATTTCGTTTGCCCTCCGGAGAATGGAGGGCGCGGGGAAGACCGGGTGCGCGCTGCACCCGCGGTCTCGCAGGCCTGTGCGTCAAAACAAATGTGCCCACGAGCATACAGGTTCAGCGGAGAACACTCCGGCCTCCCCCACGCAATGGCTTTACGGCTTATAGGTGGTCGTCCTGGTGACCGGCTTTCTTGCCACCATCATCCTTGGAAGCTTTCGCTCCCGCGAACTTGACGCCAGCACCGGGGCGTCGGACCCTCACGATTTCACCGTGCGCATAAGCTACGCTCGTCAGTCGCAGCCTTGCGCCCATCGCATCCCACCGCACGGTCGTGACGATGGCGATCGCCCCTCTTGTCGCGGTAGACGGCAAGATTAAACGCGTGATTTGCCCGACGCTGCAACGGGAATCTTTTCGCGCCGACGGATTGACCCATATCTGGCGTGATTTGCCCGTCGGGCAGAACAGCCTATATGGCTTGCTCTATTCATCTCGGACCGGATACATTCCATGGTTGTAACGGGAATTTTCCCATGGCCTCACGACGCAACCGCCCGATCAACCTGCCGGCGCCATATCTGCGGCGGGTCTGGCTCAATCCGGCCGATGTCGCCGACCCCGCCGCCTATCCGTTTTGCCTGCCGTTTCTGGTCGACGGCTTCGAACTGGAATTCGAACGGGCTATCACGATTATTGTCGGCGAGAACGGGACCGGGAAATCGACCTTGCTGGAGGGCATCGCCGTACTTGCCGGCTTTGACGAGGCGGGAGGCGGCAAGGACTACCAGCCGGTCGATCATTCGAACGCCAGGGAGGTGATGGGCGGCGAACTCTCCTCGGCCATGGGCGCGAGCTGGCTGCCGAAGATCACCTACGGCTGGTTCTTCCGGGCTGAGAGTTTCTTCTCAGTCGCCAGGTATCTCGACGAGTTTGGCAGCCCCTCGGCGGATTTCCTCTCCTATTCGCACGGCGAGGGCTTTATGCGCTTCTTCGAGGAACGCTGTCAGCGCCAGGGTATCTTCATTTTTGACGAACCTGAATCGGCACTGTCGCCCGCGCGCCAGATGGAATTTCTGAAACTGATGCGGCGGATGGATATGTCAGGCAACTGCCAAATCATCATGGCCACGCATTCGCCGATGCTGATGGCGTATCCGCAGGCGCGGCTGCTGCGGCTGTCGAAATACGGCCTTGAGCCGGTGACCGTCGAGCAGACCGATCATTACAGGGTGTTGCGCGAGTTCTGCGCCGATCCCGCGGGGTTTGTGGAAGGCGCGATCGCGGAGTGATCGCGGGACGGAGCGGACATGGCCTCACGACGTAATAAGCCGATCAAGCTGCCGGCGCCGAATCTGCGGCGGGTTTGGCTTGACGCAGACCGGGTCAAGGATTCCGCAGTCTATCCGTTTTGCCTACCGTTCCTGCTCGACGAGTTCGAACTGAGTTTCGACCGCGCCGTCACGATCATCGTCGGTGAAAATGGCATGGCTAAATCGACGTTGCTGGAGGGCATCGCGACGCTCTCCGGATTTGACGAGGCGGGCGGGGCCGGGGGCTACAAGCCTGTCGATCATTCCGACGCCATCGAGGTCATGGGCGGCAAATTGTCGTCGGCGCTTTGCGCGGGGTGGTTGCCCAAGGTCAGCAATGGCTGGTTCTTCCGGGCCGAGAGCTTTTTCTCCGTCGCACGATACCTGGACAAGGTGCAGAGCGAGTTCATCCCTGGCGTCGGGACTGGCAGGCCACACCGGACTTCCTCTCGCATTCCCACGGTGAAGGCTTCCTTCGGTTCTTCCAGGAGCGTTGCCAGCGACAGGCATTTTTATCTTCGACGAGCAGGAATCGGCGCTATCGCCGTCACGGCAGACCGAGTTTCTAAAACTGCTCCGGCGCATGGACGAGTCCCGCGTCTGCCAAGTCATCATGGCCACCCATTCGTCGATGCTCATGGCGTATCCCCAGGCGCGACTGCTGCGGCTATCGAAGTACGGGCTGGAGCAAGTCACGGTTCGGGAGACCGACCACTACAAGGTCATGCGGGAGTTTTGTGAGGACCTGGAAGGCTTCGCGCAGGCGGCGATTGAAGAGTGATGCCGTGGCGGGCGGGTAGAGCCACCCGGTAAGAGGCCGGAATGTGGAGGCGACTTAATTCAAACAAGGTTCCTGCCGAGGATGCCGGCACCACAAGGAACGCGTCGAGCTTTATTCAATCCGCGCGTGTTTGGTAAGACCGACTTCTAGGAAACGTCGCGGACTAACGTCCCACCATTCGTCTCGTCATTTTCGTAGACTTCCCGCTGCAGGAGCCGTGACTCCGCATCGACGATGCGGACGCAACTGTATTCTCGGACAAAACCCGTTTGTAAGTGCGTTTTCCCTGGTCGACTGAATGGCATCGGCGTCGCAACATCCTGGCGTCTTGCTCTGTAATTCTCAGTTGGACCCTTGAGGCAACAGGAGGCATCATCACGTGAGCACTCCCAGGCGGCTGTTCGAAGACCCGCGCAACACCTACATCATCGACAACAACGATCCCGGTGCATTCGACAAGCGGTTTGTGAACCGGCCGGGCGTGCATCGCGAGCAGCGATGTTGCCGCGATCGCGCGCCGGTCTGGCAGACCTATTTGATCCATGACGACAAGGATCCAGGGGACGGAAACCGTACCGCCTACAAGAGAGATGACCCGCTTCAGGTGCAGGACGCAACGGGGGAGTCCGACAACATTACCGGACGTAACCAGATGAAGGGTTACGTCTGGGTTGAAGGACCGCATAGCGGATACAAGCCCGACTTCATCAGCCCCGAAGAATGGATGCGCTGGCAGGGAGTTTACTGGATTCCGTCGCCCACGCCGGTCCCCGGCCTGCCCAATCCTCCGCGCTGGGTGCGTCTGCCCGGCGAAAGAAAAGTGCGTTGGGGCGACTCGGGGAATTGGGAGCTGCTGTGGTGCCGAAAATGCGAAACCCCGCTCGAAGCGACTTGGTCCGACATTCTTGAGGCACTGCCGATCGCCGCGCGCGGTATTGCGATGATCGCATCGTACATCCCGATCTACGGAACCGCCTTGAGCTTCATCATCAACACGACGGTCTCGCTTGCCGAGGGCGAGCCCATCGATCAGTCCCTGCTCGACGGGATCGGCGGCGCGCTCCCGGAACAGCCGGCCTCGGGCATGGCCTTCAAGGCGGCTGTCGCCATCGGCAAGGGGGAACGCATCGATCGAATTGCCATCGATGCGCTTCCTCTCGACAAGTCCGTCAGAGACGTCCTCAAGGTCGCCGACGACGTCGTCTTCGGAATTGCGAGCGGGCAGAACGTTACCGATGTCGTGTACCGGACTGTTCACAACACCCTGCCGCCGGAGGCGCAGCGGGGAATGGATCTCGCCCGTCGTGTCATCAACGGCGAGAACATCCCGGAGATGGTGCTCAACGAGGCCGAGCAGGTGGTGGTCGATCGCGTCAGGGAAAACGCGGCGGGTGTTCTCAATGCCGCTAAGGGCCAGGGCGCCGTTGCCATGCGCGCCGCCCAGGCGAAGGTGGACGCCATGTTCAACCAGTACGCGGCAGAGTTCGGATACCAGATGGCGCTCGACCGACTGAGCTCCGACGGAAGAGGCTGGGTCCAGCTCGGTGTCACCGGCGGCGCTTCGCTGCGGGCATCCACGCAGTTCATTGGAACGTTCGGTACCATTCCCGAGAAGAACAAGCCGGTGAATGACAGCTACGAGGCCAAGGGAAAGCGGCTTATCGCTTCGGGGATCAAATACAGAAACAAGCTCGTCTCCGACATCCTCAAGGGAACCACGTTCAGCATCGTGATCGACTTCTTCGACTCCCTCAACAGCGTGTGGACGAAGCGCGGGATGAAGTACACCATTACAGACGCCTGGCGGCGTGGCTTCACCATCGCGATCGGGGTATGCGAGGGAAATTCGGAACGTGGTCCAGGTCAGCTCGCCGTGTACCAGACGATGGCCGAGGAAGGCGGTCGTGCCGGCTTCGATGCCGGTCAGGCCGTCCAATTCAACCGCACGCTCTATGGAGACCTCGGCATACCGCTGTCGGGAGATGTCTTGCGGCAGATGCCGAGCGGACTGACGCAGGCCGCCGGTGCCAAGGTCGTCAAGGCAAAATCGCGGAAGCGTCCACCTGGGTGACGAGACCGGGCTTTTGGCTTTCCCAAGGTGCGGCTGCCGCGGCTGTCGAACTGAGGCCCTGGTCTCATCGGTGGCGATACCCGCCCACCTTCTTAATGGAAGTCTCAGCGCACGGCACCAGGGCTTCCTGTGAGAGCGGGCCGCGCCAGGCCCTTGTTTCACCATGGCGTCCTGTCATGCTACATCTACATATGGCTTGGTCACGCGGGGGGCTTTCGGCCGTGGTGCACGAGGCGCTCGATCAACGGCAGCTACTGCTGGCAACTCTGCCGCCCTCCCGGCTGCAGATCAGATTGGCAGGCGGCATCGTCGCGACCATGCTGGTCTTGTTCGTCGTCACGCTGAGATATGTGAATGTTCCGCTCCCGCGCGTTGACGCCTTCATTCCCATTCATGCCATCACAACCCTCATTAATGATCTCATTACCGCTCTTTTGCTGTTTTCCCAGTACAGCATCGCGCGCCGGAGAATGCTGCTGGTACTTGCCAGCGGGTATTTGTTTACGTCGTTGATGGTCATTCCGTGGGCGCTTACGTTTCCAGGTCTGTTCGCGCCCACCGGCCTTCTCGGCCCCGGCTTACAGACCACGGCATGGCTCTATACTTCCTGGCACATAGGGTCACCACTCATTCTGATTGTCGCGGTTCTCCTGAACGATTCGGATAGCAAACCAGGCGAGCCTCGGCGCTCTCCGGTCGCAGCCGTCAGCCTGAGTGTAGCTGCCGCTACCGCGGCCGCGTGCGGGCTGACCTGGATTACGATCACGGGAGAACGGTTTCTGCCGGAAATAGTCCAGCCTGACGGCATTCACCTGAACCAGACTCTCGCTTCTTCCCTTAGTGGTTTGATCATGGTGCTGGCCGGCGGCGCGCTGGTGCTGTTGTGGATCAGGCGGCGCTCTGTGCTTGATCTATGGCTGATGGTCGTGTGCTGCGCGTGGTTGCTTGAAACCGCGACCGCCACCCTTTTCGTCGGCGCTCGATACGAGCTTGGCTGGTATGCCGGCCGCAGTTTCGGTATCGCCGCCACATTTGTCGTCTTGCTCATGCTGCTTTCCGAGACGCTCGTACTGTATGCAAACCTCGCACGATCAATCCTGAGGCAGCGCAACGAACGCGATGCACGGCAGATCGCCATGGACGCCATGGCCGCCTCGATCGCGCACGAGATCAGGCAACCTCTGGCATCAATCGTCCTCAATGGCGAAACGGCTTTGTTTTGTTTGACTGGGGCGACGTCCAACCTTGACGTGGCCCGTGACGCGTTACGTTGCGTGGTCGACGACAGTCACCGTGCGAGCGCCGTGATCAAGGGCATCCGGTCGATGTTCCAGAAGGGAGCTCACGGGAAAATTCTGCTGGATATAAACGAGCTGGTTCGTGATACACTCAAAATGGTCGATCTCGATCTGCGCACCTATGGAATATTGGCCGAAACCGATCTACGCAACGGCGCCCCCCAATTGCTGGGCGATCGAGGCCAATTGCAGCAGGTATTTCTGAATTTGATTTCGAACGCGATCGAAGCCATGAGCCCCGTGACCGATCGTGCCCGCAACTTGCAGGTGCGCACCCGTGTTGTCCAGGGATCCTCCGACGTTGTCGTTACCGTGGAAGAACTTCGGCCACGGGACTAGGAGGTGAGGACAAGGACCGGATCTTCGAACCGTTCTTTACTACGAAGTCCGCCGGGACCGGAGTAGGGCTTACGATTTGTCAGATGATCATCGAGTTCTCATGGCGGAAGCCTTGTAGCATCAGCAAACAAACCTTACGGGGCGATCTTCGAGGTTACCTTGCCGAGCGGCGACCTGTGAATGCGGTCGCCGGCAGGCCAAGATCACTCCGCCGCCTCGCTCGCCCCGCTGCTCCGCTTCTTCCTTGGCGCATCCGCTCTCGCCAGCACCGGTCCCAGAAACTTTCCGGTGTAGCTGCGCGGCGCCTTGACGATGTCTTCCGGCGGGCCCCAGGCGACGATCTCGCCGCCGCCGTCGCCGCCTTCGGGGCCGAGGTCGATCACCCAGTCGGCGGTCTTGATGACTTCGAGGTTGTGCTCGATCACGACGACGGTGTTGCCCTGCGACACCAGCTCGTGCAGCACTTCCAATAGTTTCGCGACATCGTGGAAGTGCAGCCCCGTGGTCGGCTCGTCGAGGATGTAGAGCGTGCGGCCGGTGGCGCGCTTTGACAATTCCTTGGCCAGCTTGACGCGCTGGGCTTCGCCGCCCGAGAGCGTCGTGGCCTGCTGGCCGACATGGATGTAGTCGAGGCCGACGCGGTGCAGCGTCTTGAAGGTCTCGCGGACGCGCGGCACCGCCTTGAAGAACTCGGCGGCTTCCTCGACGGTCATGTCGAGCACGTCGGCGATGCTCTTGCCCTTGAACAGGACCTCGAGCGTCTCGCGGTTGTAGCGCTTGCCCTTGCAGGCGTCGCAGGTGACGTAGACGTCGGGCAGAAAGTGCATCTCGATCTTGATGACGCCGTCGCCCTGGCAGGCCTCGCAGCGGCCGCCCTTGACGTTGAACGAGAACCGCCCGGCCTCGTAGCCGCGCGCCTTGGCTTCGGGCAGGCCGGCGAACCATTCGCGGATCGGCGTGAAGGCGCCGGTATAGGTCGCGGGGTTCGAGCGCGGGGTGCGGCCGATCGGCGACTGGTCGATCTCGATGATCTTGTCGATATGCTCCAGCCCCTCGATGCGGTCGTGGGGCGCGGCGCCCTCGCTGGCGTTGTTGAGTTTGCGCGCGATCGCCTTGTAGAGCGTGTCGATCAGCAGCGTCGACTTGCCGCCGCCGGAGACGCCGGTGACGGCGGTGAACAGCCCCAGCGGAATTTCCGCCGAGACGTTTTTCAGATTGTTGCCGCGGGCGTTGATCACCTTGATGGTGCGGCGATGGTTCGGCGGCTTGCGCTCGGGGATCGGCACCGACAATTCGCCGGTGAGGTATTTTCCGGTCAGCGACTTCGGATTGGCCATGATCTCGGCCGGCGTGCCCTGCGCCACGATATGGCCGCCATGCATGCCGGCGCCGGGGCCGATGTCGAGCACGAAATCGGCGAGGCGGATGGCGTCCTCGTCATGCTCGACCACGATCACGGTATTGCCGAGGTCGCGCAGCCGCTTCAGCGTTTCCAGCAGCCGCGCATTGTCGCGCTGGTGCAGGCCGATCGACGGCTCGTCCAGCACGTAGAGCACGCCGGTTAGTCCCGAGCCGATCTGCGAGGCCAGCCGGATGCGCTGGCTTTCGCCGCCGGACAAGGTGCCGGAGGCGCGCGCCAGGGTCAGGTAGTTGAGGCCGACGTCGAGCAGGAACGACAGCCGCTCGCGGATCTCCTTCAGCACCCTTACCGCGATTTCGTTCTGCTGCGCGGTCAGCGCCGCCGGCACATCCGCGAACCATTCGCCGGCGCGCTTGACCGACATCTCCGAGATTTCGCCGATGTGCTTGCCGCCGATCTTGACGCACAAGGCCTCGGGCTTGAGGCGATAGCCGTTGCAGCCGGCGCAGGGAACGTCGGAGAAATACTTTGCCAGTTCCTCGCGCGCCCACTCGCTCTCGGTCTCGCGAAAGCGGCGCTCGAGATTGGTGACGACGCCCTCGAACGGCTTCTTGGTGTCGTAGGAGCGCACCCCGTCCTCGTAGGAGAACTTGATCTCGTCGTCGCCGGAGCCGTGCAGCAGGGCTGCCTGCGTCTTCTTCGGCAGGTCCTTCCACTTGGTGTCGAGCGTGAACTTGTAGAATTTGCCGAGCGCGGTCAGGGTCTGGATGTAATAGGGCGAGGACGATTTGGCCCACGGCGCGATCGCGCCCTTGCGCAGGGTCATTTCCTTGTCGGGAATGACGAGGTCCTCGTCGATATGCTGCTCGACGCCGAGGCCGCCGCAGGCCGGGCAGGCGCCATAGGGATTGTTGAAGGAGAAGAGTCTGGGCTCGATTTCCGGAATGGTGAAGCCGGACACCGGGCAGGCGAATTTTTCCGAGAACAGAATCCGTTCCGGCCCGCTCTTGTCGTGGATCTTGGCGGTCTTCTTGTCGGACTTCTTCTCTTCCGCCGCACCCGCCGGCGCGTCGGCGTATTCGATCACGGCGAGGCCTTCGGCGAGCTTCAGCGCGGTCTCGAAACTTTCGGCGAGGCGCTGGCCGATATCGGGGCGCACCACGATGCGGTCGACGACGACGTCGATGTCGTGCGGGAATTTCTTGTCGAGCACCGGCGCCTCGGCCAGCTCATAGAAGGTGCCGTCGATCTTGACGCGCTGAAAACCCTTCTTGAGGTATTCGGCGAGCTCCTTCTTGTATTCGCCCTTGCGGCCGCGCGCGACCGGCGCCAGCAGATAGAGCCGCGTGCCTTCCGGCAGCGCCAGCACGCGGTCGACCATCTGCGAGACCAGCTGGCTTTCGATCGGAAGGCCCGTGGCGGGCGAGTAGGGCACGCCGACGCGGGCCCACAGCAGCCGCATGTAGTCGTAGATCTCGGTGACGGTGCCGACGGTGGAGCGCGGGTTCTTCGACGTGGTCTTCTGCTCGATCGAGATCGCCGGCGACAGGCCGTCGATCTGGTCGACGTCGGGCTTCTGCATCATCTCGAGGAACTGGCGGGCATAGGCCGACAGCGACTCGACGTAGCGGCGCTGGCCCTCGGCATAGATGGTGTCGAACGCGAGCGAGGATTTGCCGGAGCCGGACAGGCCGGTGAACACCGCGAGCTTGTCGCGGGGAATCTCGACGTCGACGTTCTTGAGATTGTGCTCGCGCGCGCCGCGGATCGTGATCGCGCGCGTACGCCGAGCCGGCGTTCTGTTGGCGCTTCGCCCTCAAGATTTCATCCATAGCGGCATTTCCACGCGCGTGAGACGCACGACGTTGGGCGCATCGCCGGAAGGACCGGGGCGCCGATGAGCGAAAGCTGGAACGTAGGAAGAACGGGGAGGGATTTCCAGTGCTGGCGGCAACTCATCAACGGATTGTTTGGCCTCATCTATGTTTGGCAGCAGCGGTCAGCAGTTCCCGGTCAACCAAGTTCCGCCAACCAACAAAAAGGCCGGCGCGAGGCCGGCCTTTGGTTGTGCTCGAGGGAAGTCGCAAAACTCAGTACTTCGCAATCACCGGGCCGCCCCAGCGGTAGTTGACGCGGACCGTCGCGATGTCGACGTCCTGGCGAATGTTGTCGGCGCGCGAGACCGCGATGGCGGTGGCCGGGAACGTAATGTTGGGATTGCCCATGAACAGGTGGTCGTATTCGACGGCGACCGACCAGTTCGGCGCAAAGCCGACTTCGACGCCGGCGCCGACGGTGCCGCCCCAACGGGTGTCGCTGGCGGAATTGAACTCGGTACCGGCCGCGCCGAAGGCGTTGTTCACGGTGAAGACGTTGCTGTATCTGTTGTGGGTGACGGCAGCGCCGCCCTTCACGTAGAGCAGGATGTTGCTCCAGGCGTAGCCGACCTGGCCGGTGAAGAGGCCGATGGCATCGATCTTGGTCTGGTTGTTGAACGGAATGATCGCGGTGGCGCTCGCGCTCGATCCCTTCAGGTCGGCCCAGTCGCCCTGGGCTTCGACACCGAACACCCAGCTGGCCGACTGCCAGCGGTAACCGATCTGACCGCCGGCGAGACCGCCGGTCGCGTCGTGGCAGCCTTCGCGCGGGGCAGGCGTCAGGGCGACGCCGTTGTCGGTGGTCAGGTCCCAGCAGTTGTGGCTCGATCCGCCGCCGCCATTGAGACCGATATAGAAGCCGCTCCAGTCGTAGATCGCGGCAACCATCGGCGCGGGCGCCTTGGTGTAGGGACGGGCGGCGAGATCAGCCGCGGAAGCCGGAGCGTCAGTGCCGATACGGCGAGGGCGGCAGCCGTCACCAGAAACACCTTCATTGCGGACTCCTCCTGGAGCTCGTTTTCTACGGGACGCGAAGCTCAGTACTTGGCGATGACCGGGCCGCCGAACTTGTAGCTGACACGGGCGGTGACGAGGTCGACGTCCTGGTGGATGCGATCGGTTCGCGAGAAGGCGCCGGCGGGCGACACGAAAGTTATGTCGCGTGAACCCATGAAGCCGTGCACGTAATCGATGCCGAGCACGATGTTGGGCGTGACGCCGAAGTCGAGGCCTGCGCCGACGGCTCCGCCCCAGCGCGTTTCGCTGGCGGTGTCACCGACGAAGCCGGTGGCGACGATGAAGCCCTCGTATTTGTCGCGCGCGCCCATTGCGCCGCCCTTCACGTAGAACAGCACGTTGTTCCAGGCGTAGCCGATCTGGCCGGTGAAGATGCCGAGCGCGTCGATCTTGGTGCGGTCGCCGCCGACGGCGTTCCCGAGCAGGTTCGGACTGTTGGAGCCGCGCAGATCGGCCCAGTCGCCCTGCGCTTCCACGCCGAACACCCAGGCGCCGGTCTGCCAGCGATATCCGAACTGGCCGCCGGCAACGGCGCCGGTCGCATTATGGCAACCTTCCGGCGCCGGAGGGACAACTGCTGCGCCGAAGATGTTGGTGACGAGGTCCCAGCACTTGTGGCTCGAGCCGCCGCCGCCGTTGAGACCGATGTAGAAGCCGCTCCAGTCATAGACCGCGGCGATCATCGCGGGCGCCTTGGTGTAGGGACGGGCGGCCAGATCCGCGGCTGAGGCCGGCGGCGTCAGGGCCAGCGCGCCGATGCCGATGGCAGCAAGCAGAACTTTTCTCACGGCGTACCCCCCAGGTCGATTTTGTGGACGATCTTGTGGAACTTTGGTTCCCGACTACCACAGCGAGCAGCCAGAGGCTGTTGCATCCTTGCCACAGATTGACACAATGTCGCAGCCGCAGACCCGGGTGTCCCCAACAGGCAAAAGGCCGGCGCGAGGGCCTTCTGATTTCGTGGAACAAAACTGGAACAGGGGCGTCGGACATGCTATATGTGGATAACCGTAGGGTTGCCGAGGGATCGCTAAGTCTGCGGCGCCGGCAGGCGTATAGGGTCGTTTCAGACGTCCGCGTGCGGGCAAGGGTGCGTCGCGTGGCGGCAGCCCCGATGGTTTTACCAGTGAATTCGAGTGGAGAGCGGCGATGGCGGGAAGCGTGAACAAGGTGATCCTGGTCGGAAATCTCGGCAAGGATCCGGAAATCCGGCGGACACAGGACGGGCGGCCGATCGCCAATCTGAGCATCGCGACGTCGGAGACCTGGCGCGACAAGGGTACCGGTGAGCGCAAGGAAAAGACCGAGTGGCACCGCGTCGTGATCTTCAGCGAACCGCTGTGCAAGATCGTCGAGCAGTACCTGAAGAAGGGCGCCAAGGTTTACATCGAAGGCGCGCTGCAGACCCGCAAATGGACCGACCAGAGCGGCGTCGAGAAGTACTCGACCGAAGTCGTGCTGCAGGGCTTCAACTCGACCCTGACGATGCTGGACGGCCGCAGCGGCGGCGGTGGCGGCAGCTTCGGCGGGGATGATTCCGGCGGCGATTTTGGCGGCGAGCGGGTCAGCTCGGCGCCGCGCCGCCCGGTTGCGGCCGGCGCCGGTGCCGGCGGGCGCGGCAACAGCGACATGGACGACGATATTCCGTTCTGACGGGCGCACCCCAATTCACCAGTTTCGAACGGGCGCGCATCGCTGTGCGCCCGTTCTTTTTTGCGTAGTGTTGTTCGCCCCGGAATGCGCCGGAAAGTGCCTGCGGAGGCGGTATTTTCGGCTCCCGGATGGGGGCGTCATAATTGGCCTGAAAAAGCCGGCGCCGAACCCCGTAAGTCCATGAAAAAACGAAGAGAAAAACAGCGTCGCCGGAGCGCTGCGGGGTGGTGAAAGCAGCCCCGATGCGCTATATGATTCTCAGATAAAACTGACCGGATTCCCCATTGTCTGACCCTGAAGATAACAAGCCCGGCGAGCCGCCGGCGCCTTCCGATATTCGTCCCGTTTCCATCCTCGACGAGATGAAGAAGTCCTACCTCGATTACGCCATGAGCGTAATCGTGTCGCGGGCGCTGCCGGATGCGCGCGACGGGCTGAAGCCCGTGCATCGGCGCATTCTCTATTCGATGTACGAACAGGGTCACACGCCCGACAAGAAATACGTCAAATCGGCGCGCGTCGTCGGCGACGTGATCGGTAAATATCATCCGCACGGCGACCAGTCGATTTACGACGCAATGGTCCGGATGGCGCAGGATTTCTCCATGCGCGTGCCGCTGATCGACGGCCAGGGCAACTTCGGCTCGGTCGACGGCGATCCGCCGGCCGCCTACCGATACACCGAAGCGCGCCTGACCAAGGTGGCGATGGAAGTGCTCGGCGATATCGACAAGGATACCGTCGATTTCGTTCCGAACTACGACAGCTCCGAGAAGGAACCGGCGGTTCTGCCGGCCAAGTTCCCGAACCTGCTGGTCAACGGCGCCGGCGGCATCGCGGTCGGCATGGCGACCAACATCCCGCCGCACAATCTCGGCGAAGTCATCGACGCCTGCGTGGCGCTGATCGACAATCCGGCGCTGACCATCGACGAACTCATCGAGATCATTCCAGGGCCGGATTTCCCGACCGGCGGCATCATCCTCGGCCGCCAGGGCATCCGCTCGGCCTATCACCTCGGCCGCGGCTCGATCGTGATGCGCGGCAAGGTGACGATCGACACCATCCGCAAGGATCGGGAAGCCATCATTGTCACCGAAATTCCCTACCAGGTGAACAAGGCCACCATGGTCGAGCGCATCGCCGAACTGGTGAAGGAAAAGAAGATCGAGGGCATTTCCGACCTGCGCGACGAATCCGACCGCGACGGTTTCCGCGTCGTCGTCGAACTGAAGCGCGACGCGGTGCCCGAGGTCGTGCTGAACCAGCTTTATCGCTTCACGCCGCTGCAGTCGAATTTCCCGGCCAACATGCTGGCGCTTGACTCCGGTCGCCCGCAGACGATGAACCTGAAGGACTTCCTGACGCTGTTCGTCGCGTTCCGCGAACAGGTCATTACCCGCCGCACCAAACACCTTCTCAACAAGGATCGCGACCGCGCCCATATCCTGGTCGGCCTTGCGATTGCCGTTGCCAATATCGACGAGATGATCCGGGTGATCCGGACCTCGCCGGATCCGAGCACCGCGCGTGATACCCTGATGTCGCGTGATTGGCCGGCGCGCGATGTCGAGGCGATGATCACGCTGATCGACGATCCCCGGCATCGCATCAACGAGGACGGCACCACGCGGCTTTCGTTCGAGCAGGCCAAGGCCATTCTCGACCTGCGGCTGCAGCGGCTGACGGCGCTCGGCCGCGAGGAAATCTCCGAGGAACTCGACAAGCTCGCGGTCCAGATTGCCGACTACCTCGACATCCTGCGTTCGCGCGCGCGGATTCAGGCCATCGTCAAGACCGAGCTCGCCGAGGTCAAGGCTTCCTTCGCGACCCCGCGCAGGACCGTGATCATGGAGCAGGAAGGCGAGGTCGAGGACGAAGACCTGATCCAGCGCGAAGACATGGTGGTGACGGTCTCGCATGCCGGCTACGTCAAGCGCGTGCCGCTGTCGGCCTACCGGGCGCAGCGCCGCGGCGGCAAGGGCCGCGCGGGCATGCAGACCCGCGACGAGGATTTTGTCTCCAGGCTGTTCGTGGCCTCGACCCACACGCCGGTGCTGTTCTTCTCCTCACGCGGCCAGGTCTACAAGGAAAAGGTCTGGCGGCTGCCGGTGGCGCCGCCGAACGCCCGCGGCAAGGCACTGATCAACATCCTGCCGCTGGAGCAGGGCGAGCGCATCACCACCATCATGCCGCTGCCGGAGGATGAATCCTCCTGGGCGAACCTCGACGTGATGTTCGCGACGACCGGCGGCACGGTCCGCCGCAACAAGCTGTCCGACTTCGTCGATGTCCGCCGTTCCGGCATCATCGCCATGAAGCTCGGGGAGGGCGAGGCGATCGTCGACGTCCAGATCTGCACCGAGCGTGACGACGTGCTGCTGACCGCCGCCGGCGGCCAGTGCATCCGCTTCCCGGTACCCGACGTGCGCGTCTTTACCGGCCGCACCTCGATGGGCGTGCGCGGCATCGCGCTCGCCGAGAACGACACCTTGATTTCGCTGTCGATCCTGCGCCATGTCGAGGCGAGTTCGGACGAGCGGAGCGCCTATTTGAAGATGCGCCGTGCGGTGGCCGGCGAGGCCTCGGCGGACGAACCCGTGGATGCCGAAGGCGAAGAGACGACGTCGGGCGCGATCCAGCTGCCGCAGGAGCGCTATGCGGCGATGGGGGCGGAGGAGCAGGTCGTGCTCACCGTGTCCGTCAACGGCTACGGCAAGCGCACCTCGTCCTACGAATACCGCACCACCGGACGCGGCGGCAAAGGCATCGTCGCGATGTCGGTCAACAACCGTAACGGCAAGCTGGTGGCCTCGTTCCCGGTCGAGGACTCTGACCAGATCATGCTGGTGACGGACAAAGGCCAGTTGATCCGCTGCCCGGTCGAGGGCATCCGGATCGCCGGCCGTTCGACCCAGGGCGTCATCGTGTTCGACACCGCCGAGGACGAGCACGTGGTGTCGGTCGAGCATATCGGCGACGACGGCGAGAATGGCGAGAACGGCAACGGTTAAGCGAATGGCGAATAGCGAGTAGGGGACGTACTTCTCTATTCGCTATTCGCCGCTCCCGTTTGCCGACCCATCCGAGGGCCTGATCTGTTCCGTGAACCAATAGCGCTGCCGAGACGACCAAGAGCGGGACGTTTTGCAGCAGCAATCATTGGAACACCTCATGCTTTCCACGACAGCCTTGATATGGACCATCGTCGCCGCCGCTTTCTGCTGGTTCATCGCCATCAATCAGGTCTATGCGCTGTGGAAATCCGTCGGGGATGGTTCTGCGCGCCGCCGTTGGTCGGTCGCGCGGGGCAAGATCACGATATCCAGACTTGGCGTATCGCCCACCCATCCGTCGGGTCTTGATCCCGCGGAAGCGGGCGCCATGATGCGCTATCACTATCGCGTCGGCGGCAAGGATTACGAAGGCGACGGTTTTCGGATCGGGGGCAAGTCACGCGCTGTTGGCCTGATTGCAAAGGCGCTGATCAAGAAATACCCGGAAGGCCGCGACGTCGACGTCTATTACGACCCGGCTGATCCGGCACGCTCCGCGCTCGACCAGAAGGGCAGTGACACCAAGCCGACGACCATCGTGTTCCTGGTGGTATTTGCCGGGATAGCGGGCATCCTCACCGCGCATGCCATCGCGGGCAAGATGATCATGATGCCGAACGGGCTTCCGATGGCGGCACTCTTTCTTCCTTCGGCAGCCCTCCTGGTCGCCGTCGGCGCCGTCGTGGTCTATTTCATCCAGCAGCGCGACTTCAAGGCGAGCGCCTCATGGCCGGCCACGCAAGGCCAGATTGTCAGCTCCAAGATCATCGAGGAGACAGAACGGCGCCGCGATGACGATGGCCGCGAACGCGAAGACACGACCTATCGCCCCGACATCCGTTTCGCCTACCGTGCCGGCGATAACGACTACGCGACAGATACATGGAAACTGGGGGCGCTCATGGGCTCCGGTTCGCCGAAATATGCCGAGAAGATTGTCGGCCGTTATGCCGCCGGCCAGAATGTGACGGTCTACTATAATCCGGCGCATCCCGACGTCGCCGTGCTCGAGCCTGCCAATCGGGACGGCGCGTCAATGCCGCTGATTTTCGCCGCCGCCTTCGGGTTCGCCGGCGTGTTGTTCATGTGGCTGTTCACGCATGGCCACTGGGTCAATGCAGCGACCGGCGTCTGATTGTGACGGATATCGCCTGAGCGCCGCCTAGTTGGACTATCGACGATACGGCTCGCCAAGCGTTGCCGGCGCCATCTGGCGGCCGACCAGGCCGCCGACGGCCAATAGCGCCAGCAGATAGGGCAGCATGATCAGGAGCGCGTTGGGAATGGCGATACCGAGCGCGGGTAGCTGAAACTGCAGCGCAGTGGCGGCACCGAATAGCAGGCACGCCAGCATCGTTCCGCCGATCCGCCATTTGCCGAAAATCACGGAAGCGATGGCGAGGTAGCCGGCGCCGCGGGTCATGCCTTCGGTAAAGGTGTGGATGTCGCCGATCGAGAGGAACGCACCGGACAGCGACGCCATGAAGCCCGCGAACAGCACGCAGCCATAGCGGATACGGGTGACGGAAAGGCCTGATTTGTCGACCGCCTTTGGCTCGGCGCCGGCGGCGTGGATCGCAATCCCGATCGAGGTGTAGCGCAGCACCAATGCGGTGAGCACGATCAGGGCGAGACCGAAATAGAGCAGCCAGACCTGCTCGAACACGGCAGGGCCGATCACCGGAATATCGCCGAGCAGCGGTGGCTTGATCTTGGCAAGCCCGGGGATTTCAGCGCGCGACCGGGCGCCGAAGATCTCGCGATAGGCCAGCGTCGTCGCGCCCAGAACCAGGATGTTGATGCCGATGCCGGAGACGATCTGGTTGGCGCGTAAGCGTGTTGCTGAGGACGGCTTGCAGCAGCGCCACCGGCTGCACCGCGATGATGCCGATCAGAAGGCCGAGCAGGGGATCGCCGGTTGCCCACGAGCCGACGGCGGAGGCAAAGGCTGAGGTCAGCATCATGCCCTCGATGCTCATGTTGAGAACACCGGCCCGTTCCGAAACCATCTCGCCGATCCCGGCCAGCAGCAGCGGCGTGGCCAGCCGGATCGAGGAGCCGAGGAATACCGCGAAGAGCTCCCAGGTCATTTGCGCTCCCATTTCTCGATGAACAGCGTAGCGCCCGCGAGCGTGATCACGATCAGGCCCTGGATCACCACGACGAGGGCCGTGGGCACGGCGGCGACCATTTCCATGTTGATGCCGCCGGATCGCATGAAACCGAACAGAAGGGCTGCCGCCGCCACGCCGGTCACGGAGCCGCGCGCCAGCAGTCCGGCGACGAGGCCGTCAAATCCATAGCCGGACGAAAAGCCGTCCTTCAGGGTGTACTGCTCGCCGAGCAGCATCAGCGCGCCCGCCAGGCCGCCAAGCGCACCCGCTGAAGCGAGCGCGAAGATCACGGTGCGGGCGTAGGACATGCCGGCGCGATTGGCCGCGACCGGGTTCAGCCCCACCGCGCGCAGACGCAAGCCGAGTTCGGTCTTCGACAGCAGTACGGCGACGACGATGGCGATCACGATCGTCAGCGGCAGACCGATATGAAGCGGGAAGGAATAGTCGCCGGTCAACAGCGGCAGCTTGGTCTCGTCGGCAATCTCAAGCGATTCCGGCAGCGTCGCCGAACTCGTCATCGGCTTTCGCAGCAACAGCGGCGACTGTACGCACCAGTACAGCAGCCAGACGCCGATAAAGGACAGCAACAAGGTGCTGATGACCTCGTTGGTGCCGGCCTTGACCCGCATCACGGCGGCAATCGTGCCCCAGGCAGCACCAGCCGCCACCGCTGCCAGCATCGGCAGAATGAAGGCGAGCCCAAGCGGAAGGCCACTGACATGCCCGTAGAGCGCCACGGCGGTCGCCGCGATGCCGCCGACGGCGATCTGGCCTTCGCCGCCGACATTGGTGAGATTGGCGCGGTTGGCGAGCACGAAGCCGAACCCGACCAGGGCAAAGGCGACGCTGCGGTTGATCGACGCGGCGATGGCATAGGGCGAGCCGATGGTGCCGTCGACGAAGGCGGCAATCGCGCTGGGCACCGAGACGCCGATCGATGCAATCAAGCCAAGTCCGACCAGTGCCGCAAATGCGACGGCTGCGATCGGCACCAGCAAGGTCGGCCGGATCGCGAAGCGGCGCGCGGCGGAGGGGCCGGGCTGTTGCATCGCTGTCATTGGGCTTGCCCCGCCATCATGGCGCCGATCGTCTCGCGTTGCGCCGGGTCTGCGGCGCAGGAGCCCATGATACGGCCGCGATAGAGCACGACGATACGGTCGGCGACGTTCAGGAGTTCGTCGAGTTCGGACGACACCAGCAGGATCGCGATGCCGCGTTCGCAGGCGGCGCGAATGTGGCCGTAGACCGCGGCCACCGCGCCGACGTCGAGGCCGCGCGTCGGTTGCGCCGCGATCAGGCAGGTCAGGTTCGGCAGCGTGATCTCGCGCGCCAGCACCGCCTTCTGCTGGTTGCCGCCGGACAGGCTGGAGAACAGCACGCCGGGGCCGCGCGCGCGGACGTCGAAACGCGCCATCATCGCGGCAGCGTCTTTCTCGAGTTCGCCGCGCCGGAGAAATCCGTAACGTGTGAATTCGTCGAGCCGGTTGAGATAGATGTTTTCCGCAAGGCTCATCCCGGTGATGCAGCCGACGGCGTGGCGGTCCTCCGGCACGATGCCGATCCCGGCCGCCGTGATCTGCTTCGGCGAGCTGTTGGTGAGTTCGAGGTCGCCGAGATAGACGTGGCCTTCGGCCGGCGTCATCATGCCGGCCAGTACGGCGGTCAATTCGCTCTGGCCGTTGCCCTCGACGCCGGCGACGCCGACGATCTCGCCGCGGTCGACCGTCAGGGTGAAATTGTCGAGCCGCGTCACGCCTTGGTAATCCCGCACGGTCAGGCCATCGATCTGCAGCGCCTCGGACCGGGTCCCGGCGGCAATTTTCTCCCGAAACGGCTTTTCCGGCTTGAGGCCGATCATCGACGCCGCCGAACTGTCGAGCGGCATCGACATTGCCCTGGATCATCGCCCGCACCAGTGCGTCGATGTCGGCGGCGGGTGTCGAGGATGTAGCGACGGTACGACCGCCGCGCAGCACCGTGACGCGGTCGGCGATCTTCTTGATTTCGGCGAGCTTGTGCGTGACCAGCACGACGGCCCGTCCGCTCGAGGCGACGCGGCGGCAGACGTCGAGCAGGGCTGCGATTTCATCCGGCAGCAGCACCGCGGTCGGCTCGTCCAGCAGGAACAGCGACGGGCTCCGGATCAGGCATTTGACGATCTCGACGCGCTGCCGTTCGCCGACCGAAAGGTCCTCGATCTTGGCATAGGGATCGAGCGGCAGGCCGTATTCGACCGCGAGTTTCTCCAGTTGCTCGGCGCACTCTTTCCGTTTGAGCACGCCGCGCTCGCGGCCGAGCAGCACGTTGTCGACGACTGTCATGTCGGACACCAGGCTGAAATGCTGGTGCACCATGGCGATGCCGTGGGTGAGGGCGTCCGCGGGGCCGGAAGGTTGGAACGCGGCGCCGCGATAGCGCATGACGCCGCCATCGGGGCGGTGAACCCCGAAAATCAGGTTGCACAAAGTGGATTTGCCGGCGCCGTTTTCACCGAGGATGCAGTGAATTTCGCCGGGCCGGATGTCGAGCGACACGTCCGACAACGCGGTAAAGCTGCCGAACCGCTTTGTAATCGCCTGTAACGACAACAGCGGTTCGGCGGATGTCGCCGCGGGATCGGACGTGCTGTCCATGGCGGCGTTTAGCCCTTCAGCACGGTGATCTTGCCGGACAGGATGTCCTTCATGATCGCGTCGAGCTTGGCCTTCTGTTCGGCGGTGCCGCCGCAGATCACCATGCCGGAGGCTTCAGGCCCCATCTTGAGGCCGAACTCCTTGTAGCCGGCCTTCCAGGTGCCCTTCACGGCTTCGTCGATCGCATACTGCACCTGATAGCCGGTGCCGGTGATGGAGTAGGCGACATAGAGCGGATCGGTGCCGCAACGGTCGGTGTAGCTGCCGATGATGTGGGTGCCCTTTTCCTTCGCCGCCTGTTCCATGCCGCGCAGGCCGAGGTTGAGGATGTGGTAGTGGACATCGGCGCCCTGCGCGATCGCGGCCAGCGTCGCTTCCTTGGACTTGGCGACGTCGTCGAAATCGCCGGTGAAGTTCTCGAAATACTTGATGCTGGCGTTGATCGACTTGGCGCCGTTGCCGAATTCCTTGCCGGCGTTGACGATCGAGGGGATTTCGAGGCCGCCGACATAGCTGACCGCGCCGTTCTTCGACAGCATCGCCGCCGCGGCGCCGGCGACATAGGCGATCTCCGCCTGCTTGACGTCGTAGCCGGCGACGTTCGGCGCAGACTCGCCCTCGTTGCCGCCGACGATCGAGAAATGCACCTTCGGAAAGCGCTTGGCGATCTTGTAGACCGAGGCCTGGGTCTGGCCGCCGACGCCGATCACGAGTTCGTTCTTGCTGGCGAGATTGGTCAGCGCCTGGTCCATGTCGGCGTAGTTGATGTTCTCGATCATCTGCACCTTGATCTTGTCGCCGTACTTCTTCTGCGCGGCCGTCAGGCCGTCATAGGACGACTCCATCCAGCCTTTGTCGGATTTCGAACCAGGAATCAGGATGCCGACGTTGAGGGCGTCGGCGGCGTGGGCGACCGGGGCGAGCGTTGCGGAGAATGCAAAAGCAGTGGTGAGCAGCGCACCCTGCAGGATCAAACGACGTGTCGGCATGAAAGACCTCGCGCTTCTGGTTTGGGAGTAGGAAATCGTCTCGGTGAAGCCAGCAGCAAGCGACGTGCCAAATATGTAAGTCCTTGAACTTACGTAAATTTGATCCCGTCAGGCCCGCCCGTAACAAACAAATGCTTACTTTTTATCCAAGCTGCGTAGACAGTTGTCGGATTCATGGGCAACGCGCCTGCGCGCAACTGGATCGTTGTTGAATTTGTTCGCATTTCCCGTTGGCAGCGAATTTGCAATCGCTTCTGCAATCATTCGTGGAAATGCTTCGCTGCCCCCAACTCGGCAGCGATATCGACGGAGGCAAGTATGAAGCCGACAGAAAAGAAGGCCGACGCGCCGCACGGCGGCCAACTCGGTTTGGGACGGCAGTTCGCCTGGTGGGCGACCGAAGGCGAGGTCAACATGGCGATGCCGGCGCCGGCGCCGGTTCCCGTCACCATCGCCTGCGCCCCGCAGAACGTGACCGTCGATTTGCAGCGCACGGCCGTGATCGTGATCGACATGCAGAACGACTTCTGCGCACCCGGCGGCTGGGTCGATTATCTCGGCGCGGATTATCGCCCGGATCGCAAGCCGATCGAGCCGCTGCAGCGCATGCTGCCGGCGCTGCGCAAAGCCGGCGTGCCGGTGATCTGGGTCAACTGGGGCAATCGTCCTGATCTGGCCAACATGCCGCCGAACCAGATCCACCTGTACAAGCCGGCCGGAACCGGCGTCGGCCTCGGTGATCCCTTGCCCGGCAGCGGCGCGCGCGTACTGGAGAAGGATTCCTGGGCCGCCGCCGTGGTCGATGAGCTGAAACAGGAGCCTGATGACATCAAGGTCGACAAGTATCGCATCAGCGGCTTCTGGGACACGCCGCTCGACAGCATTTTGCGGAATCTCGGGGTGCGATCGATCCTCTTCACCGGCGTCAATACCGATCAGTGCGTGCTGCATTCGCTGACCGATGCGAACTTCCTCGGTTACGGCTGCATCATGGTCGAGGATTGCTGCGCCACAACCTCGCCGGATTTCTGCACCGAGGCAACGGTCTGGAACGTCAAGAAGTGCTTTGGCTTTGTCACCGATTCCAAGGCCGTGATCGCCTCGCTCGGCGAGCGTGCGGGATCGTGAGATGAACGCCACGGCTGCTGCCGACTTTGGTGCGTTCGTGCCGGGACCGCGACTGCGTGTGGCGCCGACATCAGCGGGACCGATGAGTGGGCTGACCTTCGCAGTGAAGGATCTGATCGACGTCGCGGGGACGCGTACCGGCGGCGGCAATCCGGACTGGCTGAAGTCACACGAGCCGGCGGCGACGTCAGCGCCCGCCGTGGCCGCGCTGCTGGCCGCGGGGGCTACGCTGGACGGCAAGACAGGTACCGACGAACTGGCATTCGGCCTCGAAGGCGTGAATGCGCATTACGGAACGCCGGTTAATCCTGCCTGTCCGGATCGAATTCCCGGGGGGTCCTCGAGCGGGTCGGGCGTTGCGGTCGCCGCCGGACTGGTCGATTTCGCCCTCGGCACCGATACCGGCGGCTCGGTGCGTGTACCGGCCAGCTTTCTCGGCATGTTCGGCTTCAGGCCGACGCATGGCGCCGTGTCGGTCGACGGCGTCATTCCGTTCTCGCCGTCGTACGACACGGTCG
The DNA here is from genome assembly GCA_963764705.1 of uncultured Alphaproteobacteria bacterium. Taxonomy (GTDB): domain Bacteria; phylum Pseudomonadota; class Alphaproteobacteria; order Rhizobiales; family Xanthobacteraceae; genus Bradyrhizobium. The sequence continues at coordinate 317,296 of CAVXTR010000001.1, forward strand.
GCTGGTTCGCGCGCAATCTGACGACGCTGAGCCTCGCCGGCGATGCGCTGCTGCCGAAGGCCGACGTGGCGCCGATCCGAAAATTCCGGCTGGTGCGCGACGCCTTCGCGCTGGCCGATCCGGATGTGCGCGCGCTGCTGTTGTCGCGCTGCGAGGCGCTGGATATTTTCGACGAGATCACGCTGTTCGATGTCGCCCCGGACCAGTGGCTGGAGTGCTACCGGGTGGTGCAATGCGCAGGCATATGGCAAACGCTCGGGCCCTGGATCAGTTCGGCGCGACCGAAGTTCGGCGACGCGATCGCCTCGCGCTTCGCTGAATGCGCTTCGATCACGCCGGCCGAAATCGCCCGCTGGACTCCGGTCCGCGCATCGCTGGCGGCCGGTGTTCGCGCGATGCTCGGCGACGGCATCGGCCTGGTGGTGCCGACGACGCCACGGGTGGCCCTTCGCAAGGATGCACCGTCATCGGAATTCGGCGATTTCTACCAGCGGGCGCTGACCATTACGTCGATCGCGGGCCACGCAGGGCTGCCGCAGATCAGCGTGCCCGTTGGCAATGTGGATGGGTGTCCAGTCGGCTTGTCTGTTGTGGCGTCTGCGGGTCATGATCGCGCGCTGCTGGAGAGGACATCCGGTTGGGCGGAGCAATTGAGCAAAGGCAAGCCTTGATGGTCTACCGGGAACCTGAAGCGGAAACCGATCCGGAAGCAAGGCCGGTGTCGCGCCGCCGGCCGCGCCGCACCGCCGAACAGAATCGTGCGCAGATATTGCGGGCGGCGACGGTGGAGTTCGCCACCCACGGCCTGGCCGGCGCGCGCATCAGCCGGATCGTGAAGAAGTCCGGAAGCAACCCGCGGATGATCTACGAGCAGTTCGGCAGCAAGTCGGCGCTCTATATCGCAGCACTGGAGAGCGCGCTGGCGGAACTGCGCGCCGAAGAACTCGTCCTCGACGTCGAACATCTCGATCCCGTCGAAGGCCTGCTGAAGCTGTTCGATTTCATGAACGGCCATTTCGAACGCGACGGTCATCTCGTCAGCCTGCTGCGGGCGGAGAACGGGACCAAGGCGCGTTACATGAAGAAGTCGCGGCGCATTCACGAGATGTCGTCGCCGGTTCTGGCGATGACCGAACGGCTGATCGCACGCGGCGTGGCGGAGGGAAGGCTTGCCGCCCACGTCGATCCGCTGCGGCTTTACGTGATGATCGCGGCACTGAGCCAGTTTCACCTGACCAACGTGCATACGCTGTCGAGCATGTTCGCCAGTGATCTGTCGAAGCCGGACTGGCGCGCCAAGCGCCGGGCCGATGCGCGCCGGATGCTGGCGGCGTATCTGGAAACGAAGTGAGTTCTAGATCTCGATCTCGGTGCCGAACTCCACCACCTGCCGGGTCGGCACGCCGAAGAACGCCGCCGAGCGTTCGGCGTTGCGTTGCAGGAACGCGAACAGCGATTCCCGCCACACCCACATGCCCGGAATGTCCTCGCGCGGGATGATGGTCTCGCGGCCGATATAGTAGGTGATGTCGGCAAGGTCGATGTCCGGCAGCTTGCCTTGGCTGCAGGCGAGGATCAGCCCGTCATAGATCGTCGGATATTGCATGAAGCCGTAATGCAGGATGACGCGGGTGATGCCGGGGATGATGTCGAACACCTCGGTGCGCTCATCGTCCGGGAGGCGCGGCGATTCCTCGATCAGCACCGTCACCAGCACCACACGCTGGTGCAGCACGTGGTTGTGCTTGACGAATTGCGTCAGCGCCAGCGGCACGCCCCTGGGCGAGGATGCCAGGTACACGGCGGTGCCCGGCAGCCGGGCATGGCACTTGTTGACAGCGGTCTCGATCAGGTCCTCTTCAGGCTGGCGCAATTTGCCGCGCGCGGCCTCGACCAGTTTGACGCCGCTGCGCCAGGTCAGCATCAGGAACGCGACGATGGCTGCGAGCAGCAGCGGAAACCAGCCGCCTTCGAACAGCTTGACCGAATTGGCGGCGAAGAAGATGCAGTCGATGACGAGGAAGAAGCCGTTGACCGCGATCACGATGACCGGCGGGTAGCCCCACTGGATCGCGACCAGGGCGGCCAACAGCGTCGTGATCGCCATCAGCAATGACACCGCGATGCCATAGGCGCCGGCCAGCGCATCCGAGGTTCCGAACGTCAGCACGGCGGTCAGCGTGGCCGCGGCCAGGAGCCAGTTCACCAGCGGCACGTAGATCTGTCCGATCGCGTCGCTGGTGGTGTGGCGGATCTGCATCCGCGGCAGGAAGCCGAGCTGGATCGCCTGCTGGGTCAGCGAGAACACGCCCGATATGATGGCTTGCGACGCGATCACGGTGGCGAGCGCTGCGAAGGCCACCAGCGGGTAGTGCAGCCAGTCGGGCGCGAGCTGGAAGAACGGATTTTCGATCGCGGTCCGATCGGTGATCAACAGCGCCGCCTGGCCGAAATAATTCAGCACCAGCGCCGGCAGCGCCACGGCGAACCAGGCCAGCCGGATCGGGAAGCGACCGAAATGGCCCATGTCGGCATACATCGCCTCGCCGCCGGTCACGGCCAGAAACGCGGCGCCGAGAATGGCGAAGGAGACATGGAAATTCTGGTGGATCAGGAAATCGAAGGCATAGAGCGGGCTGATGGCTTCCAGCACGAACGGCGCCTTGACGATGCCGTGAATGCCGAGCGCCGCGAGCACGGCGAACCAGCCGACCATGACCGGGCCGAAGATCTGGCCGATCACCTTGGTGCCTTGCTTCTGCATGACGAACAGCACGATCAGGATCGCCACCGTGATCGGCACCACCCCGGGCGCCAGCGAGGGTGCATCCACCTTCAGGCCTTCGATGGCGCTCAGCACCGAAATCGCCGGCGTGATCGCGCCGTCGCCGTACAGCAAGGCAGCGCCGATCAGGCCGACCACGAGAAGATGCGCACGCCACGTTCCTGGCTGCGCATTGCGCGCCGAAAGCAGCGCCAGCAGCGCGACGATGCCGCCTTCGCCGCGGTTGTCGGCGCGCAGGATCAACAGCGCGTATTTGATCGAGATGATCAGGATCAGCGACCACAGGATCAGCGACACCACGCCGAGGATGGCGGCGTGCGTCAGCGGCTCGCCATGGGTGGCGGCCTTGGCGGCTTCCTTCAGGGCGTAAAGCGGGCTGGTGCCGATGTCGCCATAGACGACGCCGAGGGCGCCGACGGTGGCCGCGGTGGGGAGGGAACTGGCATGGCCGGCGGTTGCAACTGGCGTACTGGTCACTGGCGCGCCCCCGTTGGCGTCGCGCCCGCCCGGTCGTCCGGGGACCGCGATCACGGCCAGTGTGCGACGAGGCGTCGCAAATTGCCATGAGGATTACCCGCTCGAGGAAGCCTTCGCCCAAACTTTGCGTACTGCGGAGTCGAAAAGGCCCTCAAGGGGCATCTTGAGGGCCTTGATCCAGAGCAATCTGGAAGAAGCAGATATTGGTGTCCCGCTTAGGGGTTGCGATCGGCGGTAACCAGGCGCGCTTCACGCACGATCGACTTGGTGCCGGAGGCACGCAGGCAGGAGGCCTCGAAATTCGGCCAGGCCTGCTGCGAGCAGTTGCCAACCACGTGGATATCCAGCCGGTCGGCCTTGGCGAGGGCCTGCGGCACGCTGGCCTCGACGGTGGGGGCAAAGCCCGGCAGCACGGTGAGGGCGGTGGCGATGAACGCAGCGGCGGCGATTGCGGAAATTGCCTTGATCATGACGGTCCCCTGTCATGGGCCTTCGCGGCCCGTCGTTTCGTTGGTGGAACTTCTAGCCAGCGCAAGTTTCCGGTTGTCTTCACCAGCCCCGGAAATGGTTTCGTCCCGCCCGAGTTTTGTTTCGTCGTCCAGTGGCCGACGAAACATTGGCCGGTTGCCAAGCAGACGCTTTGACCCCGAAACTGGTTCACTGGCCGATTTCAAATAAAAAGCCGGGCCGCCAAGGAACCAGCGAAGGAACCAGGGCAGGAACCGGCACAGGAACCAGGGCAGGAAGCCCGCAAGGGAACCGGGTCCGGCTTGCCCGGCCGCCCGAGGCGGGGTAGAGGGGGCCTATGCCCCGTATCGCGCTTTATCCCGGGTCTTTTGACCCCGTCACCAACGGCCATCTGGACGTGGTCCAGAACGCGGTCAGCCTGTGCGACCGCCTGATCGTCGCCATCGGCGTCCATCCCGGCAAAAAGCCGCTGTTTTCGACCGAAGAGCGCCTGGACATGGTCCGGGCGGTGTTCGCCCCGATCGCCGCCAAGGCCGGATGCGCCTTCGACGCGACCACCTATGACAATCTGACTGTCACGGCGGCCCAGAAGGCCGGTGCGACCATCATGATCCGGGGCCTGCGCGACGGCACCGACCTCGACTACGAGATGCAGATCTCGGGCATGAACGAGACCATGGCGCCGGAGGTGCACACCGTGTTCCTCCCGGCTTCGGTCAAGGTCCGCCCGATCACCGCCACACTGGTACGTCAAATCGCCGCCATGGGCGGCGATGTATCCGCGTTCGTCCCGCCATCGGTCGCAGCCAGCCTGAAGACCAAATTCGCCGGCTGACGCGTCCACGCGACGACAATCGTTTTCCTGTTTTGACCTGACCGGAGTTTTCATGATCCGAATTCTCGCTGTACTCGCCGCGCTGATCTGCGCGGCTCCCGCCATCGCCCAGCCGCTGCCCGCCAATCTCGACAAGGCGAATGCGATCGTGATCGACACCACCAAGGGCCGCATCGTGATCAAGCTGCGGACCGATGTCGCCCCGGAGCACGCCGAACGCATCAAGCTGCTTGCGCGCGAAGGCTACTACAACAACGTGCCGTTCCACCGCGTGATCGGCGGCTTCATGGCGCAGACCGGCGACGGCAAGAATTTCAACGGCACCGGCGGTTCGAAATATCCGAACCTGAAGGCCGAGTTTTCCAAGGTGCCGTTCACCCGCGGCATCGTCGGCATGGCGCGTGCCGGCAGTCCGGACTCCGCCAATTCACAGTTCTTCATCATGTTCGATACCGGCTCCAGCCTGAACAATCAGTACACCGTGGTCGGCGAGGTCGTCTCCGGCATGGACGTGGTCGACAAGCTGAAGAAGGCGCCGGAGGGTTCGCCGAGCGGGGCGGTCACCGACCCCGACAAGATGGTCAAGGTGCAAGTCGCGTCCGACATCAAGTGAGGCCATGGCAACGCGCCGCAGCAAGCCACGTTCCTGGTTTGCCGCGGTGCTGGTGTGGTCTGGATTATGCGGCGAGGTGCGTGCCGAGCCGCCGGCACTCGACAGCCTCAGGGATATCGTCGTCCGACTGCATTCCTGCTGGAAGCCGCCGCCGCTCTCGGTCGCGAACCCGACCGACATCACGGTCGTCGTCAGCTTCAACCGCGAAGGGAGCATTCTCGGCCATCCGCGCATTACCTATAAATCGGAACAGGCCAGCGACGCCGACCGTCTGGCCTACCGGATCGCCATCATGGAGACATTGCAACGCTGCACGCCGTTGCCATTTACCGAGGGACTGGGCGGCGCCGTTGCAGGCCGGCCGCTCGCAATCCCTTTCAGAACCCGTAAACGTCCACCCAAAACTGATGAGAAAAGAGCATGGCTGATACAGAAAATACTTTGATCCTCGAGACCACCCAGGGACCCGTCACCATCGAAATGCGCCCCGACCTGGCGCCGGGCCATGTCGCCCGCATCAAGGAGCTGGTGCGTGAGGGATTTTACGACGGCATCGTGTTCCATCGAGTGATCGAGGGTTTCATGGCCCAGACCGGCTGCCCGCAGGGCACCGGCACCGGCGGCTCCGGCAAGAAGCTGAAGGCCGAATTCAACAAGGAACCGCATGTCCGCGGCACCACCTCGATGGCGCGCGCGGCGAGCCCGGATTCCGGCGACAGCCAGTTCTTCATCTGCTTCGACGACGCCTCCTTCCTCAACAACCAGTATACGGTGTGGGGCAAGGTCACCTCGGGCATGGAAAACGTCGACAAGATCAAGCGCGGCGAGCCGGTCAAGGATCCCGACAAGATCGTCAAGGCGCGCATGGCTGCCGACGCGGCGTAAGCTGACGCCGTCATTCCGGGTCGGCATCCTCGATGCGCCCGGAATGACGTCTCGCACCGGAGCCTCACTTCGCCGCCGAAAGCTGGCGGAAGGCACCCTGCCAATCCTCGACATGGTAGGTGCGGGCGATCTTGCCGCCTTCCAGTGTATGCACATCGATCGACATCAGCTTGAACGATTTTCCATTGGTCGGCGTGCCCATCAATTCCCCCGACGGCGTGCCGGTGGCTTCGCCGCGTACCGTGACGTGATTTCCCGCGATCAGGATTTCCCTGATTTCCCATTTCAAATCCGGGATGGCTTTGAGCCGCTGGGCTATTCCGGCCATGACCTCGTCGCGCGAGTTGCAGGTCTCGTTGCCGCGGCAGGTCTGCCAGTCCGGCGCGGTCGATTGCCGGATCAGTTCCGGCGCGTCCTTGGCGAATTCCGCGTTCAGGGCCTTGTAAAAGGGGACCAGCGTGGCGCGGGCCGCTTCCGCGGACATTTCAGCCGACGCGGTGGAGCCGGCGAGCACCAAAGCAGTGAAAGCGGCGGATGCGGTGAGAATGCTCTTCATGACAACTCCCGGTGATTTGACGTCCGACGTGCCGGTGGTATGACCTCCCAGATCATTACTCCAATGAGTAATTGTACGGCATCATGAATGAAATCGATTTACGTCGATTCGACCTCAACTTGCTGGTCGTGTTCGAAGTGCTGATGGCGGAGCGCAATGTCACACGCGCGGCGGAGCGGCTCGGGCGGACGCAATCCGCCGTCAGCCACTCACTGTCGCGTTTGCGCCAACAGCTCAACGATCCCCTGCTGATGAAGGCGGGCGTGCGGATGCAGCCCACGACGTTCGCGCTCGATCTGCTGGAACAGGCGCGGCCGCTGCTGCGCGGGATGCAGCGCGTGCTGTCGCCGCGGCAGATTTTCGAGCCTGCGAGTTCGCGGCGCGTCTTCAGGGTGGCGGCGTCCGATTTCATGCAGACAATGTTCACGAGTTTCTTGACCCGGCTGAGGTCCGAAGCGCCCGGCGTGGCGGTCGAATGGGTCGCGCCGCGGGATCCGTCGCTGCTGGATCTCGCCGAGGGACAGATCGATATCGCCATTACCCCGGCGCAAGCCCGGTTGCCCGAGGGTATCACCGGAGAGGCGGTGGGAACGCTGGAATGGCGCTGTTTTGCCCGCAAGGGACATCCGGCATTTTCGCGGTGGAGCGCTGAAGCCTGGACGCGGTGGCCGCATCTTGCCGTTCGTGTCAGCGACATCCTGACCAGCCCGGTCCATGTTGCCGCGTCTGCGGCAGGGCTGGAGCGCAAGGTCGCCGGATGGGTGCCGCACTTCTCCGCCATTGCGCCTATCCTGGCGACCTCCGATCTCCTGGCCACACTGCCGTCGATCACGAAGGCAGGTCTGGGCGGAGCCTACGATCTCGACAGCCGAAAAGTACCTTTTCCGATTGCGGCGCTACCGCATGTCATGCTCTGGAATCACGGCCGCAGGGGCGATCCCGAGATCGCCTGGCTACGCGATCGGCTGCTGCCGATCGTCAAACGCAAATTCGCCGGCGAGAAGCTATAATGATCGCGGACACTCATGCGCACTGATCTCTTCGACTTCGAACTGCCTGCCTCGAACATCGCGCTGCGGCCCGCCAGCCCGCGCGATTCCGCGCGCATGCTGGTGGTGCAACCAGGCGGTTTGCTCGAGGACCGCAGTATCGCCGACCTGCCCCAATGGTTGCAGCCGGGCGACCAGTTGGTGGTCAACGACACCAAGGTGATTTCGGCGCAACTGAAAGGCCGTCGCATCGGCCGTGACACCGAGCCGAAGATCGAGGCGACGCTGATCAAGCGGCTCGACGGTTCGCGTTGGCAGGCACTGGTGAGGCCTGCGAAAAAACTCAGCCCCGGCGACGTGGTCCGCTTCGGCAATGAGGGCAAGGTCTGCCTGCTCGGTCACCTCGACGCGACCGTCGCGGCCAAGGGCGAAGAGGGCGAGATCACGCTGTCGTTCTCGTTTCACGGGCCGACGCTGGATCAGGCCATCGAGGATATCGGCACGCCGCCGCTGCCGCCCTACATCGCCTCGAAGCGCAAGCCGGACGATCAGGACACGGCCGACTACCAGACCATGTTCGCAGCCAACGAGGGCGCGGTCGCCGCGCCCACGGCGGGGCTGCATTTCACCCCGGCGCTGGAGGCCGCGTTGCGCGAGCGAGGCGTCGGCCTGCACCGGCTGACCCTGCATGTCGGCGCAGGGACGTTTCTTCCCGTGAAGGTCGACGAGACCTCCGAACACAGGATGCACGCCGAGTGGGGCTCGATTTCACCCGAGACCGCCGCGGCACTGAACGCGGCCCGCGCCAACGGCGGCCGCATCGTCGCGGTCGGCACCACCTCGCTGCGGCTATTGGAGAGCGCGGCCGCCGAGGACGGCACCATCCAGCCGTTTTCTCGGGAGACCTCGATATTCATCACCCCCGGCTATCGCTTTCTTGCGGTGGATATTTTGCTCACCAACTTCCACCTGCCGCGGTCGACGCTGTTCATGCTGGCGTCGGCGTTTTCCGGGCTCGAGACGATGAAAGCGGCCTATGCGCATGCGATCGCGGACGGGTACCGGTTCTATTCGTATGGCGATGCGTGCCTGCTGTTTCGCAGTTAGTCCGGCGAGGTTGGCTCAGACGTCCGCGATCGGAACGGCGCGCGCAGATCTGGATTCATTTCGCGCGCTCGGAAATCGGGTGGTTGTTATTGCGTAGCTATTGGAAGGTGATCCCTGCCTGATCACGCGACAAGACGCGTCACAGGAAACTCAGGAGATCAAAAGATGCCGACAGTAGATGACAATAAAGCCGTCGTAGGCCGCTGGTTCACGGAGTTTTGGGGCAAGACATGCAATCTTGCCGTCGTCGACGAACTCGCCTCGCCGGACATGCTCTTGCAATATTCATTGCATGAACCGCGCCGCGGTCGAGACGACATCAAGGCCTTCATGACGGATTTCGCGAAGCTTTCCCGGATCTCAATTTCTGGGGCACCGCTGACCTCATCGCGGAGGGTGACTACGTGGTCGGCCGCTGGGCGGGAGGCGGAACCCACACGGGCCCCGCATTCTCCGACTTCCTGGCCGGGTCGCTGACGGCGAACACCGGTCGTACGATGCGGTTCACGGGCACGACGGTCCTCAAGCTGAAGGATGGCAGGATCGTCGAGGAGATCGGCCTCGACGATGGCGTCACTGCTCTGGAGCAGTTGGGCTTGATCAAGATCGCGGCCTAGCATTCGCCGCGAGGTCGGTCCCGAGGAAGTGGGGCCGACCTGCACTTGAGATACGCAGAACCGTAGGGTGGGCAAAGCGATGCGTGCCCATCATTTGCAGTAGCGATGCAGAGCCATGGTGGGCACGGCGCTAGGGCGCCTTTGCCCACCCTACGAGTTCGGCGATCTTCTGCCTCACGCCATCGCGCGCTGCGGCAGCAACTCCGCGATCTGGATCGCGTTCAGCGCCGCGCCCTTCAGCAACTGGTCCGCCGAGACGAACATCGCGATCGAATGGCCGGTGGGATCGCTGAGATCCTTGCGGATTCGTCCGACCAGGACGTCGTCCTGGCCTGAGGCATCGACCGGCATCGGGAAGTAGTTCGCGGCACGATCGTCGACGACCCTGACGCCGGGAGCACGCGCCAAAATCGATCGCACCTCGTCCTCGGTGATCGGCCGTTCGCATTCGAAGGTGATCGCCTCGCAATGCGCGCGCAGCACCGGGACGCGGACGCAGGTGACGCCGACGGCGAACCGCTCGTCTTCGAAGATCTTGCGGGTCTCCTTGATGACCTTGGTTTCCTCGTCGTTGTAGCCGGTTTCGGGATCGATGGCGGTATTGTGACTGAACAGGTTGAAGGCGTAGGGATGCGGCATCACCTTTTGCGCATACACCTGCCCGTTGAGATTCGCCCGGGTCGATTCCAACAGCTCTTCCATCGCGGCAGCGCCGGCGCCGCTGGCGGCCTGATAGGTCGAGATGATGACGCGCTTGATCCGGTTCTTGCTGTGAATCGGCCATAGCGGTACCAGCGCCGTGATCGCCGAGCAGTTCGGAACGGCGATGATGCCCTTGTGCTCCCTGATCCGGTTGCCGTTGATCTCGGGGATCACAAGCGGAACGTTCGGGTCCATCCGGAACGCCGAGGAGTTATCGATCACGACCGCGCCAGCCCTCACCGCCGCAGGCGAGAACCTCCTCGAAGTGCCGCCGCCGGCCGAGAACAGCGCGATGTCGACGCCCTCAAAAGAGTGTTCGGTGAGCTCCTCGATCACGATTTCCTCGCCGCGAAAGTCGACGGTCTTGCCGGCCGAGCGGGCGCTTGCCAGCGCCTTGAGCTTGCCGACACGAAAGCCGCGCCGGTCCATGGTGGCGATGAATTCGGCTCCGACCGCGCCGGTCACGCCGGCAATGGCAACTACGGGATCGTGGGTCACTTGGGTCTCCGTGAGGGTGATGAGGCAATAAAAAAGCCCCGGTCCTTTTCAGGCGGGGCGCTTCGGTTCAGTTAATGCGATCGTTCGACTACGCGCGCACGCCTCCGAAGGCCCCAGAGGGCGCTTTGGTTTTCAGGGTGCTTTTGGTCGAGAACGTCATGGTGCGGACTTATGCGGCAGGTCCGCGCCGCCGTCAACGGGTTTTGGGCGGAAAATCGGGTTGAACACGGTTGAACAGGGCGGCCCTGTCACGCCATAAGCTGCCCATGAACGTTCCCAACCATTTTGAGCTGCTCGGTACCGACGGTGCGGCCCGCACCGGAAAACTGACCACGCCGCATGGCGCGATCCGGACACCCGCCTTCATGCCGGTCGGCACCGCAGGGGCGATGAAGGGCATGCACTGGCGCGAGGTTCGCGATGCCGGTGCCGATATCGTGCTCGGCAATACCTATCATTTGATGCTGCGGCCCGGCGCCGAACGGATCGCAGCCCTCGGCGGCCTGCAAAGGTTCACCGGCTGGAACGGGCCGATGCTGACCAACTCCGGCGGCTTCCAGGTGATGTCGCTGTCGGAGCTGCGCAAGGTGACCGAGCAGGCGGTGACGTTCCGCTCGCATATCGACGGCGCCAAGGTCGAGCTGTCGCCGGAGCGCTCGATCGAGGTGCAGCGGCTCTTGGGCTCCGACATCGCGATGCAGATGGACGAATGCGTGCGGCTGCCGGCCGAGCGCGCCGACATCGAACGCGCCATGCAATTGTCGTTGCGCTGGGCCGTGCGCAGCAAGCGCGCCTTCGAGAGCGCGCCCGACGGCTACATGCTGTTCGGTATCGTGCAGGGCGGCGACGTGCCGGAGCTGCGCCATGCCAGCGCGCGGGGCCTGGTCGAGATCGGCTTTCACGGCTACGCGATCGGCGGGCTGGCGGTCGGCGAGCCGCAGGCGGTGATGCTGGCTATGATCGAAGAGACGGCGCCCGCGCTGCCGGCGGATCGCCCGCGCTATCTGATGGGCGTCGGCACGCCGGAAGATCTGCTGGAAGCGGTGGCGCGCGGCATCGACATGTTCGACTGCGTGATGCCGACCCGGAACGGCCGCCACGGGATGGCGTTCACGCGGTTCGGCCAGATCAACCTGCGCAACGCGCGCCACGCCGACGATCCGCGCCCGCTCGACGAGGAAAGCATCTGGCCGTCGGCGCGCGACATCTCGCGCGCCTATCTGCATCATCTGGTCAGATCGGGCGAGACGCTCGGCGCGATGCTGCTGTCTGAGATCAACATCGCCTACTATCAGCATCTGATGCAGGGCATGCGCGATGCGATCGCTGCCGGTACGTTTGAGGAATTCAAAAAACAAACGCGCGCCGGTTGGGCGCGCGGTGATATCGATCCGAGGTGATTTTTGTTTGACGCGTTTTCTTAAACGCGAACCGGTTCCCACTTCGCTTGAAAACGCTATGACCTCAGTTACAGGCGAACCTCTTGACCGAATGTTTGGTCACAAAACCGTAACCGCAGGTGTCGCAGGTCCAGAGATAACTGATGATGTTGTCCTGGAGGTAGGCGGAAGCTTCCGCGGCCACCATGGAGTCGGCACACACAGGGCAGGTCGGTAAATCGCACCCACGCGGATCTGGCCTAGACGCGACGGTCGACAGGATTTCAGCAACTGCTGGCATCGTGACCTCCTTGCGATCTGAACCTCGAGCTCAACTCACACTGCGACTATAGACTAATTTGTTTGACGTTGTCGCAACACAAATGCGTTGCTTTTACGTAATTCGGCTCTCATTTTGTTTTGCAATGCAGCGAATGTTTGATGCCGATGTTTCATGCTTGCGCCGGGGTGGGGCCACCTCCTAAGTACGGAACAGCAGCCAATTTCGGGCAAATCTCGCCACAGGGAGTCTCGTGATGGACACGTCGTCAGCTTCGGGTGCAGTGCACCGTCCCGGCCGGGGGCGGGTGTTCGACTCCATCGTCGATGCCGTCGGCGACACGCCGATCGTACGGTTGCGCAAATTGCCGCAGGCGCACGGTGTCAGCGCTACCATTCTTGCCAAGCTCGAATATTTCAATCCGGCTGCCAGCGTGAAGGACCGCATCGGCGCCGCGATGGTGATCGCGATGGAAAAGGCTGGCGTGATCAACGCCGACACCGTGCTGATCGAACCGACTTCAGGAAATACCGGCATTGCGCTGGCGTTCGTCGCGGCCTCGCGCGGCTACCGCCTAAAACTGGTGATGCCGGAGTCGATGTCGATCGAGCGACGCAAGATGCTGGCCTTTCTCGGCGCCGAGATCGTGCTGACGCCGGCAGCGCAGGGCATGAAGGGCTCGATTGCTACCGCGGAAGAACTGGTGCGGACGACGCCGAACGCGGTGATGCCGCAGCAGTTCAAGAATCTCGCCAATCCCGAAGTGCACCGCCGCACCACCGCCGAGGAAATCTGGAATGACACCGGCGGCAACATCGATTTCTTTGTCGCCGGCGTCGGCACCGGCGGCACCATCACGGGCGTCGGCCAGGTGCTGAAGCCGCGCAAGCCAAGCTTGCGGGTGGTCGCGGTGGAGCCGGAGGAAAGTCCGGTGCTGTCGGGCGGCCAGCACACCCCGCACAAGATCCAGGGCATCGGCGCCGGCTTCGTGCCTGACATTCTGGATCGCTCGGTCATCGACGAGATCGTCAAGATCAACAGCACCACCGCGATCGAGACCTCGCGCGCGCTGGCGCGGAGCGAAGGCATTCCCGGAGGCATTTCCTCAGGTGCTGCGATCGCGGCGGCGCTTGCAATCGGCAAGCGGCCGGAAAACGCGGGCAAGACCATCCTCGCCATCGTGCCGTCATTCTCCGAGCGCTACCTTTCCACCGTCTTGTTTGAAGGAATCTAGTGATGGCGGAGCAGCCGAGACGGCCGAGAACCCTGAACGACGCGCGGAGCGAGGCCGAGGCGGCATTCAAGCGCACCACGACCAAGGTGGTGGAAGCGCCGCCGAAGCCGACCGCGCTTCCCGGCGTCAAGGAGCTGGTCTCGCTGCGCATCGATCAGGATGTGCTGGAATATTTTCAAGGCGACGGTCCGGGCTGGCAGGACCGCATCAACGACGCGCTGCGCAAGGCTGCGGGGAAGTAACCGCGCTCGCATGCGTCCTCAATGGCAGCGTTTTCGATGGTTCGGTTTGATCGGCCTTGCACTGGCGTTTGCCGGCGGCGTTGCCGATCCGGCAGCGGCGGATACCGTGCCGTTCACCTGCAAGATCCTGCCGGGCGAGGAACTCGCCAGCATCCTGATCACGAATTCGCTCGCCAGCGACGCATCCTGCATCGTGACGTGCCGGTTCTCGACGACTAAATACGAAAACAAGCCGCAGATCACCTGCGCCAAGGGCGTGCCGTCGGGCAAGGAAGTTGAGATGTGCCGGCTGACCTCCGGCGTCGATAAATTCGTCGAGCTGATCGAAGGCAACGCGGATTGTTTGAGACTATCCAGTCGTCCGTTAAGAAGCCCGATTGAGCGGGGCTGGCCAGACGAGCGCGCGCCATAGTGTGAGCCGGAACAGGCACAAGAATTCTCTGAGCCAGGCGAGGATGCGGCGGAAGTTGTGGCCCACGGCTGAGAGGACGACGTTGGCGGCATCGCCGGCGCGGCCTTTGAGGTAGCAGCGGCCGAGGTGACCTTCGGCCTTCAGGTGTCCGATGATGGGCTCGATGGCGGAGCGGCGGCGCAGCTCGCGCTTGATGACACCGAAGACGCCGCGTTTCTGGCCGGAGATGAAGACACGACGGGGATTTTGCGCGTCGTGGCCGCGGTACCCCTTGTCGACATAGGCCCGCTCGATCGGACAGCCGGTGAGTGTCTCGGTGCGATCAATGACGTCCCGCAAGGTGTGGCCGTCGTAGGGGTTATCGGGCAGCGCCCTGGCGTGCAGCACGAACAGGCCACCGGGAGCCCGGCGGTTGTTGGTGACGATGGAGGCCTTCACGCCGAACTCGTAAGGCGCAGCGGCTTTGCCCTTGCCGATGCACTCCACCTCGGGGGCATGGAAAGAATAAAGCTTCCAGCCGCGCTGGCGCTGCTGTTGCGAGCGGATCTGCGTGGCCCGGCCAAGCGGGAGGGCGAATGCCTGCTCCAGTGCTGGCTGGCCCTCGAGCTTGCGGCGGATGTCGCGGATGATGCGGCCCAGCCGGGAGCGCAGGATGCGCAACTGCCGTTGATGCCGCTTGAACTGTTTGGCATGGGCGTAGCGGCCCGCCATCATCGCGGCGGTCTTGGCCACGCGAGAATAGGATTGCCGCAGCCTGACGCCGTGCTTTCTCGCCAGGCGGTTGAGCCCCTTGATGGACGCGTGCAGCAGCTTGGCATCGGTCGGAAAGGTGATGGCCTTCGGCTGCACCGTGGTGTCGACCGTGACCCGCTTGAGGTCTTGGCCGCGTAACGCGCCGGCCCCGTGCGCCACCCGCAGGCTCTCGGCCAGTAGCAGCTCCAGCTTGTCGCCGAGCCGCTTGCGCCAATGGCTCAGGTCCGAGCGCTCGTGCGGGAAGGCGTGCTGGAAAAACTCTTCACCGGTGAAGAACTGGAAATACGGGTCGTGGACCCAGCGCTCGCACACCCCTTCATCGGAAAGCCCATAAATGTGCTTGAGCAATAATAGCCCGATCATGAAGCGGGTCTCGATCCCCGGCCGGCCGTTCTCGCTGTAGAGCGGCGCGATCTCGCCGTCGATCCAGTCCCAATCGATCTTGCCCGCAAGCAGAACCAGCTCGTGCTTCAGGTTGATGATCTGGTCCAGCCGCGCCCGGAACAGATCGTTCGATCCAGTCGTCCTGTGCTTCTTCGGTCGCATCGTCCCCTCCGATGCACCACAGAATCATGATCCGCAGCGAAAGGGAATCCACAAATCAAATTGCAAGGTTTGGGGGTCTCAAGCTCCCATTCCCTGCAATCTCAAATGCCTCCGCCGCCGAAAAACAGAACCCCGCTCAGTCCCTTAGAGGCTTGTTCACGGACGACTATCCAATCCGGAATGAAAAAAGCCCGGGAGACGATCCCGGGCTTTTGTTGGTCGCTTGGTGCCGGGTTAGCGCAGTATTCCACCCATTACGCCGCCGATGAAGCGTCCGGCTCCGGCAGGATCGGGACCGCCGCCATGATGACCGCCGCCACCACCACCACCACCACCACCGCTGCTCGCACGACGGCGGGCAGGGCGATCGCTGTCATCGCTGGAGCTTGCCGATGAAGTGGCTGCGACAATTTCCGACAGCATGGCCTTGTGCTGTAGCTTGTTGAGGAAGCCCGACGACGGATAGCCGCGGGCGGCCTGCCAGCGCGTGATCACGGCGCGGGTGGACTGGTCGAAGGTGCCGGTTACCTTGGTGTCGAAGCCGAGTCCGTTGAGGCGGCGCTGCACGTCGCGGCGCTGGCCCTTGTCGAGGCCGATCTGGTCCTCGGTGGTCTGGTTGGACGGCTCGTTGAAGGTCGCGGGATCGACACCGGTGGTCAGGTTGCGGGTGGCGGTGCTCGGGCCGTTCTCCAGCGCGGCAAGGCGGGACAGCGCCAGCGGCTTGAACTGGCCGTTGGGATAGCTGCTGATATAGGCGTTGAGCTCTTCCGGCTTGTTGGAGTCCTTGATCGAGCGCCAGAACTCCACTTCGACGTCGGATCCCGCTGCGGAAGCAACCGCCGCCGGAGCTGCCGCCGGAGCGCCGGCCGTGGCGGGCGCTGGTGCTCCGTTCAGATAGACCGAGCCGATCAGGTTGGTGTGACCCCAGGGCAACTGGCCCTTGTTGGTTTCTTCGTTGACCTGGGCGCGGACCTTGGTCATGGCCTGCTGGATCTCGACGCCCGGGGGTCGCGATGTTGGCGATCAGGGCGCGGGTGAACGGGCTGTTGGTGCCTTCCTGACCGTCGAGCGCGGTCTGGCCCGGTCCGGTCGCGAACGCGATCAGCGTGCCTTCGCCGGATTTCATTTCGGCAAGACCGGATCCGACCGCGACGCTGCGGGTGGCCGAGTTCGACTTGATCTTGGCGGCGAACGGATTGTCGCGGCAGGCGTCGAGGAACACCAGCTTGACCTTGGCGTCGCTCATGGTCTGGTCGAGCGTAAGGTCGATGTTGATGGCGGCGCCGAGCTTGACGTCCATTTCCGATTTGATGTCGGCGTCAACCGGCAGCAGGTAATTGGTGCCGCCGATGGCGATGCCGTGACCGGCATAGAAGAACAGCGCGACATCGGCGCCTTGCGCCTTCTTGCCGAAGTCGAGCAGCTTTTCAGTCATCTTGTCGCGGGTGAGGTTGGTGCCTTCGACCACTTCGAAACCAACATTGCGCAGCACGCCGGCCATCGCCTTGGCGTCGATCGGCGGATTGGGAAGCTGGGCGACGTTCTTGTAGGTGCCGTTGCCGACCACGAAGGCGACGCGGCGCTCGGCCTGGGCGGCGCCGGCGGAAAGGATCACGCAGATCAGGGAAAAAATGAGGGTCGGATATCGCATCTGAAATCCCCTGGCAGAATCGAAAAGATTTTGGCGGTAACGCTGGCCGCAGATTACCCGAAAAAAACGCACTTCGCGCGAGAAAAAAAGCGTCAACCGCGCAAACCCCGGGAAACAGTCGGTTACCGTCAAATCGTCGGTGCGCATGCAGATTATCTTGCGGGCAAATTATCTCAAGGCCCTGGCTTTAGGCGTGATCCAGATCACAGCCAGCCGCCGGAACGACGCAATCAGGTCCCGGCCCGCGCCGGAAGCGGCGCCGCCGGCTTCAGGTTCAAGAGATTGCCGGTCAGGATCAGGGCGGCGCCGAGCACCGTGAACATGTCGAGCCGTTCGGCAAAGATCAGCCAGCCCGCGGCAGCGGTCAGGGGAACCCGCAGGAAATCCATCGGCACGACGACGGTGGCGTCGGCATACTGCATCGCGCGGGCCAGGAAGTAGTGGGAGAACGTTCCGCATACCGCGACCACGGCGACGTAGCCCCAGGTCTGGGTCGGCGGCCAGGTCCAGACATACAGCGCCGGAAAAAGGCCTGCGACCGATTGAACCACCAGCATCCAGAAGATCACCGCCAGCGCGCTTTCGGTGCGGGTGAGGGATTTGAGCATGGCCATGGAAATCCCGAAGCCGACGGCAGCGCCGAGCGCGATCAACTGACCGGGATTGACCACGCCCATCGCGGGGCGGACGATGACGACGACGCCGACCACCCCGAGCACGATCGCGGCGATCTTCCACGCCGTCATCCGCTCGCCGAGAAACGTCGCGGCCAGGATCGCGGTCCAGATCGGCATGGTGAATTCGATCGCCACCACCTGGCCGATCGGAATCAGCGTCAGCGCGAAAAACCAGCCGAGCTGCGCGCCGTAATGAATGAGGTTGCGCGCGGCGTGCTGGGCAAACCGCGCGGTTTTCACCACGCCAAACCCGCCTTGCGCCAGGATCAGCGGCGTCAGCATCAGGAGCCCCAGTGTCGAGCGCACCTCCATGAGCTGAAACACGTTCAGTTCCCGCATGCCTTCGCGGCCGGCAACCGTCAGGATCAGCATCAGCGACAGCCAGCAGGCCATCCACATCGCGGCCATCGGTTTGGAAGGTGTTTTGGTCATGGACGGGAACGGGGACCTGATCGGGAAGGGCAGGCGGGTATCGGCGAGCCCGCCCCGATTTGCAACGCGCAAATCTGCTGACGCAGCGATGCGAGGGGCCCAATTTCGCTGTGGGAGTACCGGCCGGTTCGGTGCTAAGGGATCGGCCAATCTCGCTCGTCATTCCGGATCTGGTCCTTTGGACCATCCCGGACTGACAGCAACATTCATCGGGAGGACTTGATGCGTATCCTGCAACCGGCCGAATGGTCGAAACCGCGCGGCTTTTCCCACGGCGTCGAGGTCGACGGTCCCGGCAAGTGGATCGTGCTGGCCGGCCAGACCGGCGGCGACGAGAAGGGCGACTATGCCCCCGACATGGGCGCCCAGGTCGGCAGCGCGCTGAAGCGGATCATGAAGCTGCTCGCCGAGGCCGGCGCCGGCCCCGAGCATATCGTTCGCCTGACCTGGTATCTGACCAGCCGCAGCGAATATGAAGCCGCGGGTGCCGGCATCGGTGCGGCCTGGAAGGAAACGCTGGGACGGAATTTTCCGCCCTCGACGCTGCTCTATATCGACGGGCTCGTCGATGTCAGGGCCAAGGTCGAAATTGAAGTCACCGCTTACGTTCCAAAAGCGTAGCCCGACCTCGAGCGCTTCGCATCGGAATAGACGCACAGGACAAGAGACAGAAGGAAATCACGGCCCATGACCAATCGATCGACCACCGCAAACTTCGTGACCGCCTTTGCCACCGGCTGGCCGGAACAGCAGCCCGACATCTTGGTGCTGTCGCTGACTACGCAAAACGGTGTGCAGGATTTTGCCTTCAACAAGGAACAGGCGCTGCTGGTCGCCAAGACCATCAAGGAAACCGCTGCGAAGCTGGAAAAGCCCAAAACCAGCTAAAGCCCGGGAGCAGTTAAGTCGAAGACCCGTTAGCGGTCGCCGTCCGTCCAAACTGAAATCGCCCGCAGATGCGGGCGATTTCGTCAGCGAATGAAGATCGGCTCGTCCTACTTCGACAGCGAAATATCCGCGCCCCTGAACTGGCTGTCGGCCCGCATCGTCACCGTCTGCTTGTTGCCGGCGGTGCGCAGCGAGATATTGGCGTTGAAGCCGGCGGTCGAGGCGACGACCTGGAAATTGCCGCCGCCGCCGCGGCCCTGGAGAACGCCGCTGACGTTGCGGCTGGCCTCGCTCCAGCTCCCCGATACCGCGCCGCCCTCATCGACGACATTGGCCGCGAGGTTGAACTTGTAGGCGTCGCTGGCGCAGGTGAGGCTCATGTTCATCTTGGGGCCCGCGACCTGATAGGAGGCCCGGCACCGGATCCGCTCGCGCGAACCGTCGTCGAGGGTGACGGTGCCGCCGCCCGACCAATTGCCGGCGAGACCCGCGAATGGACCCGACTGGGCGTAGCTGGCCGAGGCCGACGCCATAAAAAAAGCGACGGCTGCGAATGTCAGCCGTCGCGTTTGGACAACCAGTCCGGTTGACCGGCCTTTGTTACTGACGGGATGCTTCCCACCGACCGCTGCACGGGACGCCAGACGATGCACCATTCCACTTCCCCGATCCGGAATTGCCACTGAGTTGACCGTTCGCATATGCACCATTGATCGAGACTCGCACAAGTCCCCCGCTACCGACGGTGCCGGAGACCGGGCCGCCCGAAATCTTGCCGTCGCTGACGTTGACGGTCGAGGTGGTCTGCGCGTCGCAGCTGCCGCTCTTGGTGACCACGGTCACCTGCCAAAGGCCGTCATAGGGCTGCTGGGCGGAAACGGGGGCTGCCGCAAGGGTGGCTGCGGAGGCGAGGAATGAAGCAAAAAACAGGTCGCGAATGCGATTGGCGCGCATGGATCAAATCCCTTGAAATGTGTGTGATGACGGGCCTTATCCGGGCACAATGTGTTCAAACTTTGGTGCGGCGCAGCACCAAAGAATGTTCCTGTGGATTCAAACACATCAAGGTGAATTCGGTTCCGCTGGGGAACACGGAAATTAACCCCGTTCGGGGCTGAATTCGAGCCCGAATCGAGCCTTCCGATGGGAATCAGTGCTTGGCATCCGACAGCGCCGGCGCCCTGGTCGCAAATTGTTCGTCCTGTGGCTTGGCCGGCAGGCTTTTATGGGCCTTGGCGTAGTCGATGACGTCGCCGAGCAGCTTGTAGCCGAGCGGCGCCAGCGCCCGCTCCCAGAGCTCCCGCGCGGTCTCGCCCTTTTTGACGAACACCCACTCCTGGGCGGCGATGGCGCCGGCGTCCATGCGGTCGGCGAGGTGATAGACGGTGCCGCCGGCGATCGGGTCGCCCTCCCGGATGGTCCACTCGACCGCGGCGATGCCGCGGTGCCGTGGCAGCAGCGAGGGGTGATAGCCGATGCCGCCGAGCGTGGCGGCGGCCAGCGCCTCCCTGGTGACCCGGGCGTGGCTGTGCGCCGTGACGATCAAATCGGTGTCGGCGGCGATCTCGGCGGCGGCCACGAATTTCGGGTCGGCCTGCACCACCACCTCGATACCGACGGCTTTGGCCGCGGCGACGAGCCGGTCTTCGCCGTCATGAACGACGACGCGCACGATATCGACCCCGTGTTGGCGCAGCATATTGAAAGTCGTCACGCCGAAATGGCGGGAACCGACAAGGGTAATCCGCATCTGTTTTCTGTCCGTCGTTCGAGCGATTTCCAGTGGAAATCGGTTCAGGCCGCTATGCCGATAGCACACCACGGAGGGCTGTCTCGCCGCCAGGCCGGGGGCGGAGGGGTTATCAACAGGACGGGCTGCCGGACCGTCAGGGGTGGGCTAGCCTCGGCTGGCGCCGCGGCTAGCCCTTGCCAACGCAGCTCGGGTAGGGCGCACGTTCGCCCGGCACGATCCGACAGAGGCGGATCGGCTGCAACTGGCGCAGCCGCGCCAGCCATTTGGCCTCGTCGATGGCGGCCTTGCCCGAACCGGGCGCGCGTTCGGCCCATTGCAGCGTGTAGTAATCGGCGCTGCGCCTTGACGGCGACGACGACCGCGGTTTCGCCGTGTTTGTCGGCGCTCGATTCCACGCTGCCGCAGCTTGCGACCGCCACAAAGGCCTCCTGGTCGCCAAACCTGGTTGGACCGACGGCCTTGACGGTAAAGGTCTCAGGGCAGGCGGACCTGAAGCCACCGGCGATCGATGCCGCAAAAGTCTCCGGCGACACTTTTGGATTGGCGACAAGACCCTTGGCACCGGTCACTGTGATCATCTGGGTCCATCGGTCAGCGCTCTCGCCCTTGAGCACCGCCTCGCGGATGTAGCTCGGCCCGTTGGTGTTCTCGTCGATCACCACGAAGCTCGACGGCATCGAGAAGGTGACGAGTTGGCTGAAGATCGGCGAGATCACCGTGAAGGCGGGGGCGGGACCTTCGGCCAGCGCGGCCGAGCCGAGGATCATGCCAAGGATCATGCCGAGAGCGGCCAGACAGATGCCTGTTTTCGTCATCGCCGGTTTCCTGGTTCCGTACCGCGCGCTTCGACCATAAGTCCGGCAATGCCGGCAAATTGCGGCTTCGGACCAGCGCCTGATCGTTTCCGCTTCAGGTCAGCGGCGTCAGGCCAGAATCCGCAACTCGGGTCTGGCAAAGGACCGGTTGGAATCACGGACCGGCGGCGGCTGCGCTTCCATTTTTTGCAGATACGCCTTCAGGTCTTCGCTGCACTGCTTCATCTGGTTGCGCAATTCGCGGCGCGCAAACGTCGTCAGCGAGGGATCGCCGAGCTGGCGCCAGGCGCCGCGCAGCCATTCCTGCAAGGCACGGATATCGCGATCGTAGATCTCGGGCTGATTTATTCGGCCAAAATCCCAAAGCGTGGTCGTACGGTAGTTAGGTCTGATTCCCGCGAAAACGCCTACTCCGGTAAAAGACGGAGACCGCACTTCAATGTGGGAACGCGCGCCCTACATGTTTGTTGCTTGCGCAGCCACCTTGGAGTCCCGGATGTCCCGCCCTGCAGCGCTCGTTCTTGTTCTCGCGCTTGCCGGCGCGATCATGCCCGCCGAAGCTTTCGCGCAGCTGACGCCGCCGGCGGGATCGGCCGGTGCCGGCAATTCGGCGATCTCGGGCATTCCGTTCAGTCCCGCCAATCCCAGCGTCCTGTCCGACCCCAGCGGCATCGGCAATGCGGCAAGAATGCCGCCGCTCGGTACCAACGCGCCGGCGCCGCCGACGTCCTATGGCTCGGTCAATTCCTCGCCGCCAACGCCGTCGCGGTCACGCGTCGTGACGCCATCCTACGCAAGCGACGGTTCCCGGTTCTCTGCCCAAAGCGTCAAGCCGGAGACGCCGGCAAATCGTCGTCGTGGGCGCACCAAAACCAGTACGTTTACGGGGATTTGCAGTGGTTGCTGAGATCAAATTATTTGCAGGTTCCAATGGAATTGCAACGACTTCGCGCCTGGAATAAAGACGCTTCTTTAAGTCTCTGGTGTTTTGATTGAGGTGACCGCTCCGCCGCGCGGTCGGACAGCCGAGTGCGGCGCCTTCAACCTACCCCAGGGCAACCCGCGCTCGGCTGTTCTTTGGAAACGCCGCCGGCACTGCAAGCGGCGCTTCAAACTTCCCGGTCCTCAAATCCGTATTCGCGATAGACGGTGTCGCGGTCCGCGTGCGGAAACAGGCGGCACTTGGCCTGGGCCAGATGCAGGTTGAAGGTTCCGGGCTGACATTTGGCGGCGAGCATCTTTCGGATGTCGTCCAATTGCTGGCCGGATTGCTGGGTCGGTTCAAGCTGCTCAAGCGCAATCAGCGCCGTCGCCAACGCTTCCGTGACGACCCATTCGTCGTGGCCGGTAATTCCCTTTTTCGGCATGAGGACCCCGCATCGTGTCGGCTCAGCTTCGGAAACAACCCCTGACCAGTATTATAGGTCCAAACGGTCGTTCGTCACTGTGGGACTGCGAGGCGGCGCAAAATTTTGAAAGGCCGGCCAGCGCGGCTGATCGAACAGCGAGCGCGCCGGCGTTGTGGCTCAGAGACCCTCACGCGCCTCGTCGGCGACCGTGATCGATCGGGCGGACGCATCGAACCCGATGTCGGCTGGGTCGGTGTGATGGTCGCGCCGGCCCGGAAGGCGGCGCTTGTGGATTGCATTCCGACACCGGCCTCGATGGGCCGGTCCGCTGCCACGAACAGATACGCCATGCCGGCAATGCCGATCGCCGCAATGACAGCCGTGATCGCCACAGGCAGCAAGGCGGGGGATGGTTCGATGTTATCGGTCGTCACGTTTGCTTCCTGCGGTTCTTCGCTTTTGCGAAATAGTTACGCGCCGCACTGCAAACCAGTTTCGAATCGCTCACCGGCGATCAACATCGGATCACCTGATAGTGAAGTTAACGGCGAAGCCGGTCGTGTCGCCGGCGGTCATCCGCACGTCGCTGAAATGGATGTGGCCTTGAGGGGTCTTATGCGCAGATTCGCGGGCGATCGTCCCGCGGGCTCAGTGGGCGCGCGCCATCCGCGTCGCGACCCGGTTTGTCCGCTTCACGGACGCTTCCTGCCGGGCGTTCGCGCCGGGACGCTTGGCGGCATATTCCTTGCCGTCGATCGGGCCGACATGCGGCGGATCGTGATCGAGATAGGGCCGGCCGACTCCAAACGCGGTGCCGTTCGCATCCACCCATTTCCAGAATGCCTGGGTGGATGTCAGTCGCTGTGCGCGCGTGGCGCCGGTGACGCTGACGATATCCGCCGCCATCCCGTGGCCATAGCCGCCGCGCAGGCTGCCGCCGTGATAGGAGCGATCGCTGGCTGCCTTGAGGCCGGATGCAATCGATTGCCGATAGTCATCGCGGAAGGCGCTTGTGATGCCCGGCGACAGGCCCTGCTGCTCGGCCGCGTACAGCATGCGAAACAGTTTCAGTTTGAAATCCCGATCCATGCCGCCGATCACGTAGTCCGTCATCGACATGCCGGCCCGTTCAGCGGCCTTGGGGTCCTTCCAGCCAAAGTCCTGATCGACGCGTGTCGTAAAGGACCGCGTCACCGTCAGCAGTTTGCCTTTGCGCTTGACGGTCACATTTCTCTTTTCTTCGACCTTGACGGTGTCTTCCTTTGGCGCCCGCTGGTACAGCGCGAACAGGTAGCGATTGACGCAGGCCTCGAAGACAAAACACTCATCGAGAATTTCGACGGAACCGATGCCTTTGCTGCCCTGACTGTTCTGGTTGATATCGCCGGGTTCGCGGCTCGCGATGCCCGGCTCGCGGCTCGCGATGCCCGGCTCGGCCGGCGGTTGCGGCGGTGTTTCCGGCTGCAGCATTTCCGATGGGTCCGTTAGCGCGGCCGTGACGATCGGATCCGGCTCACGCGAAGGGGGCACTGCCGTTGTCTCGGTATTGACGGTGTCGGCGGTCACTTCCGTCGCCGCTGGCTTGCTGACGAGCGACAGGTCCGAAGGAGGTGGCAGATCGAGCGTGACGGACGGGCCGACAGCAGCGAGCGTCATCGGCTGTGGTTCGGGCGATGGCTTGTCGGCGAACCTCGCGTCCGCGGCAAGCGATGGCGCGAGGCGGTCGGCGATCGGCGCGGCGCGGGTGCG
Source organism: uncultured Alphaproteobacteria bacterium (assembly GCA_963764705.1). Taxonomy (GTDB): domain Bacteria; phylum Pseudomonadota; class Alphaproteobacteria; order Rhizobiales; family Xanthobacteraceae; genus Bradyrhizobium. Next base: position 341,988 of record CAVXTR010000001.1, read on the forward strand.
GTCGACGACCGCAAAACCCGACGCGGCGATCCACGTCAGAACCAACGCCGGCACAGCGGCCTCTCGGCACAACACGGCTATGGTTGCCCACCGCGGGTTCATGATCAGATCACCATCTCCAATTGGGCCGGAGAGTACGTGGCCGAAGCATCGTGGCGCGAAGCTAACGGGTCGCGGCGGTCCAGTGCAATAGCCTGCAGTGAGCGCGCTTTGTTTGACCCCGCTATTCCAGGGAACCTTGTTCTCCCTGTGTTCGCTTATACTGGATAGTTCCCGATGGGCGCGCCATGGTCTCCGGGATCTATCGCCCCGGGGACTATCGCCCCGATATCGGCATCAGCCCGGCCTTTGCGATCATCGCCGTTGCTTCGGATGACGCGAGGAAGCGGAGCAGGGCGCTGGCCGCCTCCGGCTGTTGAACCGTTTGGGTGAGCACGCCCGCAAAGGAAAAGATCGGCTGCACCTCGGCCGGCAGCGCGCCGACGAAGGTGATGCCGGGCGTATGGATCAGTTCGGCGACCTGCTGAAAGCCGATCTCGGCTTCGCCGCGCGCCACGACAGCGGCCACTGGTTCGCCGGACGGCGGTCCGCGCACCTTGCGGCTCTTGCTCGCGATCTCGTCGGCGACGCCAAGCTGCGCGAACAGTTTTGTCGAGAGGTAAGTGCCGCTGCCGCTGTCGGAATAGGCGATCGACTTTGCGGCCAGCAGCGTTTGCCTGAACACTGCCACGCTGCTGATGTCCGGCCTGGCGCTGCCTTCGTGCACCACCATCCCGATCAGCGAGCGCGCCAGTTCGACCTTGCTGTCTGCGCGCACCAGTCCGCGCTTGCCGAGTTCATCGGCGGCGCCGCCGTCGAGGATCGCGACATCAGCCGCTTCGCCGCGCGAAAGCCGCGACGGTATCGATTCCGGCGAGTCCCCCATCGACGGCCCGCGCGTCGTCACCAGATGGTGCCCGCTGGCGCGTTCGAACGCCGGAGCAAGCTCGGCATAGGCGCCGTGGAATCCCGCGGAGATCATGACGCGGATATCGGCGGCGGAGGCGGGCGCGAGCGAAAGCAAAGCGGCGAGGCCGGATGCGAAGAACCATCGGGCGAATGAAACGGACGTCACGGAGTTCCTCCTCGCGGTGCTTGCTGCGGACTTATAGACAGATGCTCAGGATTTTTAGCCGGCAGGCCTGATGCTTCGCAGTCTTCGGCGATCCCTTGTCCGGCGCGGGTTTTGCGCCCGCTACCTTCGGCTTCTCGTAGCCGCCGGCGATCACCATCGCCCAGTAGGTGCGGCCATTGGCGCTGCTTTTGGCGCTGGCGACGCCGATCCGTGTCCCCTCATGCATCAACAGGTTCTTCCGGTGCCCCGAGGAGTTGATCCACTGATCGAGTGTCTTCGGGAAACTGTCATAACCATACGCGATATTCTCGGCAGCCCGTCCGGCGTTGGCCGGCGCCACGCGCGAGCCGAAAGGACCGAGCACGTCATGGTCCATCACGCCCTTGGCGGCCATGGCGTTGGCCTGGTCCTGCGCAATCCGCTTCAGTGTGGCATCGGATTTGACGCGGCCTTCCTGGTGCTGAACCCTGAAATCGGAAATCAATGCCGCCGGATCGGCGGATGTTTGTGCGAAGGCCGGAGCGCAAAGACCGAGGAATAGCCCCAGCAGAAGTTTGTTCGTGAAATGCATTTTATTCGGCTTTCCTGAACCGCGACCCTCATAAGGGCTACTGAGGTTCGCTGGGCTTGTCTCGCTCGTGGCTTTCCGCGTCGGCGGCGGCGCACGCGTCCATGCCGTGGCATTTGCTCAGGTAGAACCGGGTTCCCGCAGCGACCGAGCCGACAATGACGATCACGACCAGCAGCAATATCCATCGTCGCTTCGACATGTCAGATACACCTTTTCAGCAATGGCGGTCTTTCGCTACGCTCATGCGGCTCAATATCCGAAAAGAGGGATTCGATCTGCCGATTTTGAGGCGCGGTCCGCATCGCCTTGGTCCCGCGGAGCCAACTACGTGGAACCCGCACGAAGGACGACGCCATCGCGTGGACGCCCGCATCCTGAACGGCGCGTGAAGCGGGGGACAATCAACCCTAACCACTAAGTCCAGTTGACGGGGGCCCTGGGAAATGGTGCGCTGCACACTTCACAGGCACGCCCAAAACCGCCGATGACTGACGTTTTGACCGCCATTGTTAGAGCCTACGGCCGGGACCTCGACCACGAGTCCAGCCTGAAGATCCGACGCTATCTCAGCACCTTGTCCTCGGCGGGCAGGGCCAACTCCCGTGAGCTGGCGGAGTACGGCCTGGCCTATCTCAGGGAGCTCGAGAAGTCCGGACCGGCGGTATTCGGGTTGCTAGACTTGTCGCGACCTGGAGAGAACCGATTCCCCAACTCATATTCGGCCTGACCTGGCTGCTAATCTCGGTCCGCTTCATCTGGCCGCTCACGCTGCCGCTCGCGGTCAAGATCGTGGCGGCGGTGCTCGTGCTCGTCGCGTTGCAGTTTCACCGCTGGAGCAGGCTCTCGTTCGGTTCGGAATTCTCGCCGGAGTTTCCACGTTCCGTGGTTGTTCTCTTCAACTGGGCGTTCGGCGCCATCGTTCTGCTGCTGCTGCTGCTGCAACTGCTGCTCGATAGCGGACTGCTGTTCGCAGCGTTGATCCATGGCGGCTTCGTCAGCGCGCCCGATGATGTCAGATACGGAATGGCTGTCCTGGCGGCGGTCGCTGCCGCGATCGGCGTCCAGCAGGCGATGCGGATTCCGCCGCTCAGGGATATCGAAGTCGGCATCCGCGGACTTCCGCGACAGTTCGACGGCTACACCATTCTGCAATTGACCGACCTTCACATCAGCTGGCTGTTTCCCGCGTCATGGGCGCGCGCCGTCGTCGAGCGATCGAACGCGCTCGGCGTCGACCTGATCGCAATCACGGGAGACCTGATCGACGGCACGATCGATGCCCGGCGCGCAGACATCGAGCCGCTGCGGGACTTGCGGGCGACTGATGGCGTGCACGTGATCTCAGGCAATCACGAATACATATTCGGCTACGATAGCTGGATGGCGCACTTCGCCGCGTTGGGACTGCTCTCGCTCGAGAACAGGCACGTGGTTCTCGATCGCGACGGGGGCAGCCTGGTTTTCGCTGGGATTACCGACCGGGCGTCGCGCCGCAGGGGGCATACGGTTCGCGACCTTGCCGCGGTGCTCGAAGGCGCGCCCGCAGGTGCTCCCGTCATCCTGCTCGATCACCAGCCGATGGAGGCGCGGGGGGCCGCGAAACTCGGGGTGGCGCTGCAACTGTCCGGGCATACGCATGGCGGGCTGATTGTGGGCATCGACCGGCTGGCCGCACGCGCCAACGCCGGCTACGTCTCGGGTCGTTACGACGTCGACGGGATGACGCTTTACGTCAACAACGGCACCGCCCTGTGGCCCGGCTTCGCGCTGCGGCTCGGCTGTCCCTCCGAGTTGACGCGGATCACGCTGCGCCAGGCGGGCATGGCCTGATCGCGTTAAGAAATTCCAAAGCCCAAAAATTCTCAAAAAAGCGTGTCGGGATTGTTGTGGTTCGTTCGTCCTTGGGACGTGAGACCATCAAAGGACGTAACAATGGCCAAGCTGATCTTCATCAACCTTCCTGTCCGCGACGTCGCGCGCGCCACCGCCTTCTATCAGGCGATCGGTGCCGTCAAGAAAGAGCAGTTCTGCGACGAGACGGCATCGTGCATGGTATTTTCCGATACCATCCACGCGATGCTAATGACGCACGACAAGTATCGGCAGTTCACCACCAAGACGATTGCCGACGCCAAAACCACCAGCCAGGTCTTGCTTTGCATTTCGGCCGACAGCCGCGCCGAAGTCGACGATGTCGTCGGCAAGGCCGGAGGCGCCGGCGGCGTGATCGATCCGTCACCCGTGGACGAATACGACTTCATGTACGGCCGCAGCTTCGAGGATCTCGATGGCCATCTCTGGGGCGTGAACTGGATGGATTTGGAGGCGATGGCGAAGGGAGCGGAAGTGCCGGCGGCGTGAGCTGGTGCCAGTCCGACGAGGCCCCCGCGCTTGTTCACGCGACAGTCACGGCTCTTTTATCCAGCGTTATCACCGTCAGGGGATGGAAATCGGCATAGAGCCCCAATCTGTTTGGCATGATGTTTGCCGATGTAATCATCGGCGGATCATCCCAATTTCAGCTTTGGAGCCAGACATGGGTGAAGTTATACGATTTGTCCCGAAATCGGAGATCGAGCGGGCCCGTTTGATTCGAGAGGCCCGCGCGATTTACGATCGAATATTCCCGGCAGCCAATTCCGCCGATGCTCAGCGGGGCGATGCCGAACGATAATGGGAGAGCAGCGCTCCTTGAATATGGTTCGAACGATCAACAATTGTCGTTAGTTCAGCAAAAGACATGCCCGGCGGTATGATCCGTATCTGGGCATATTCCCGAAGGAGCTTCAGTGATTCCTTCCGATGAGGTGCTGGCAGGAGACGTGCGCGCAAAGCCGTCGTACCAATCGCGTTCGCTTCACTAAGAACCGCTTCGCGCCGCGCTTCGAAACGCGTGAGTGCCATCAAAAAAGTGAGCCCAATAATCAAAGCCAGCAGTCCCAAAAGCGATTGCTCCAGCGCGGAAATGTTGCCGCTCGCACCATGCCCCTTGGTCCGTATGCCCAGTTGCCATCCAAATTCGGTCGCTAAAAGAACAATGGCGACGCCAACTAAAAAAATGACGACAAAGAATAGCTGCGCGGACTGTCCCACGACCACCCCTAAGGAGGAAGAACCCTATGTGCTGCTTGGGGATGATCAGAACGGTGAACCAAGCAGTGATCTAAACTCATTGCACCAGGCCCCGAGGGGGCTCATAGACGCGTAGTTTAATATCGCTCTTCAGCAAACGGTACACGGCGCAGGGTGGCGGCGTCATTGTATTGCCCCTTCTTCGACCACTTTGGTAGTACGACCTTCTCGGGCGAAAGGCGCTTGTAGGGTATAGCCTTCAGTACGTGCGAAATGCAATTGAGCCGCGCGCGGCGTTTGTCGTCCGAACGGATGACGCACCACGGCGCATGTTTTGAATTTGTGCTTTTGAACATCATGTCGCGCGCTCTGGAGTAGTCGTACCAACGATTGTACGACAGGACGTCCATCGGGCTCAGCTTCCACTGCCGGAGTGGATCGTCGATCCGGGCAGCAAATCGTCTCGCCTGTTCCTCCTTGCCGACTTCAAGCCAGACCTTGATCAGGATGATGCCTGCATCGACAATATACTGCTCGATCTTCGGACAGTTGCTTAGAAAGCGTTTGTGTTCTTCAGGGCTACAGAACCCCATGACATACTCGACCCCGGCACGGTTGTGCCAGCTGCGGTCGAAGATCACGACTTCTCCGTTGGCCGGGAAATATCGCATGTAGCGCTGGAAAAACATCTGAGCTTTCTCTCGGTCCGAAGGAGCGGGCAGCGCTACGACCCGAAACACTCGCGGAGAGACTTTCTCAGTGATGGCTTTAATTGTGCCGCCCTTACCGGCGGTGTCGCGCCCCTCGAAAATAATAATCGCTCGCAGTTTTTTGGCTTTTACCCATTGCTGAAGGTGGCATAGTTCGACTTGGAGCTTGCATTCGCGCAGCCCGACACGGCTGGCCCTGGCGGGTGACCGCCGTGCAACGCGGCATCTCGCGGTTCGGCCCTCGATTCCAATGCCCGGGCGTCGGCGGCTTCACAAGAGCCAAAAAAGCACCGCCGCTAAAATGGGACGCCAATCGCTCTTGACGGCTTCCAGGAAATGGCAAGCCTGTTCCGGCGCTCAGCGATGTACAGTTCCGCTAACCTAAATACCTACGCAGGTACTTCCCGCCAATCGCCACGAACTCCGGCGTTTCCATTGACCATTCAGGCGATGCCATCGCGCAGTTCGAGAAGGCGTCGCTAGTCGCCAAGCTCGAGGCAGCACGCGATCTCCGCGCCCGACCGCAAATCGGATGGGATTGTCTTTCGGGGCCAGGGTTTACGGGGTAGGCGTACCCCTTCCTGTTGGCGCAGGCATCCTGCGCGGCGACGATCGCGCGAATAATACTGCACAGAAGACGCACACCCGCCTGAGACGATCCCTTCAGCGGGAAGCGATCGGCGAGCGATAAGGTTTAAATCAATTTAGCCAGCATCTTCGCGAGGCGGACTTCCGAGCGACAAAAGTAAGCCCGGCCAGCTGCCTGCCTGTCTAGCGTCAAGTTCCATCCCGCCCAATTTCCGACGCGTTTGGCGATCAACACAGCTACGGCTCGGGGATCGTCGACCATTTCGACGTGTTTTTTCACACGGTTCGTTCGTCGAATTTTCGATTGGACCGGGCGGCAGTTGCGCCGTCCAACCCCGAGTATCCAGCATGAAAATAATTGTCGCTACTGGCATCGTTCTTCTCTCGCTTTCAACCGTTGCGGAGGCACACCGTCTCTCTGGAACCGCCACTTACTACGGTGGCAGCGATCACCTGTGCGGAAGCCGCACGGCTTCCGGGGCGAGATTCAACTGCGGTGCAATGACTGCCGCACACCGGACGCTGCCTTTCGGGACGGTGCTGTCGGTCCAGAGCGGCGGTCGGTCGATCCAGGTGACGGTAACTGATCGCGGTCCGTTCACCGGTGCGTTTCTGGATCTATCGCCAGCGGCTGCGGGCGCGCTCGGCTGCCGCTGCACCCATCGCAACGTGACCGCTAAGGTCGTGCAAATGGGGTCCGGTGGAACGATCGTCGCGAGCCGAGGCCGTCAACGCGTCGTCGCTGCGGCAGCCATGCCGCCAGTCGTTCAACCGACAGGGGACGTCATGCGTCCGATGGGAATGTTCGGATCCACAATGGCCATGGCTCCCCTGCCGCGCCACCGAGTTCGCCACGGTGGTCGCCATTAGGACCGATCGTTCTACTACGTAATTGACTTCACAAAGCCGGCGATTAGGGATCGCAATTCCTCTAAGGACGGAATGTCCATGAGTAGGGCGACATACCCGCCGATTTCCTTTTGACGAATTTCAAACTTGATGTGGAGGAACAAGACGAGGCCCGAACTCGCGCCCTCGAACATGTGGCTGCTGTCGCCGCGGACGACCATGGGCAGCGACATTTTGAGCCCGCTCTTTAGCAGGTTCGCGATCGTCGCGACCCAGCTATTGAGGATGATGTTTCCGGTCTCGGCCAACGCTTCATCTTCCAAATCAACGATCTCCTCGAGCGGGAGCTGTCGGCCGACTACCGCTCGCACCAATTCAAGGCTGTTACGTTCCGGAAAGATGAGCAACGCTCGGCCGGAAAACGCGCCGGCGAAATCCTGCCGGACCGCAACTAATTGGGGGTTGTCGGGCTTTGCGACTAGCTGTGTCGCCGCTGCGCCAGTGAGGATATCGACTGACGGAACGGCAAGGAGAACTTCGTTCTGAATCATCTGGCGCAGGCTGTTCGCCGCTTTCGCCATCGCAATATTCGATAGTTCGGCCAAGGCATCCCGCTCAAGGTCGCTTAGGGGGACAAACGGATCAGATGTCATGAAACCTAGTCCATCTCTGCGTCGGCAGCGGCGGAGTAACTATGTTCGCCTGCCGACATTTGTTTTCAAGGCGGGACTTTCTTTGCTGCCACTCCCATTTTGATACACGCCGGCCCAAAGGGGAACCGTTGTTTCGCCTTGTATCAGTTACTTGGGACCGCGTAGTTTAATGGTGAATACTGGCTCGGTCGCGCCAAAGCTACCGTCAAATTTCAAGAACACGGAATTTCAATGCGGAAAAAACCTGGCACCACCGAACGGCCGCGGTCAAAAGCCGGGGGACTGATGGGGGTAGAGAACACGACGCCGCCATCCAAGGCGCTTGCCGCCCAAAACGTGGCGGGCGCGCTGACTTCCAAAGTACTCGCGGCCAGCGGTCCAAAATCTCTGATGAAGACGTCTGATTTGGGGGCGGGAAGGGTAAGCCAGCGCCGGTCGCAACCGCAGCCAGTTTCCAATCCATCACCGGTAGCTAGCCGCCGTCGCCAGCCGGCGTCGCCGGTTATTTCGGGACGTCAGCAACAAAAAATTGAGGAGCGGATTGCGGCAGCAACGGAAGAGCTCTCGGCCGGGATCACAGAGGCGGCTTCCGCGGCCGAGGAATTGCGCCGTTCGATGGAACAGATTGCCAGCGGAGCAGAGGAGGCCGCGAGCGCCGCCCAGGAAACCCTCGCGGTTGCCACTAATACGGCAGCGACGCTGGTGCAGGCGCGCGATCGGGCCGACGGTGCACGTCGACGAACCGACGCACTCGAAAACCTGTTGGTCGAGACGTCTAGCCAGATCGCAACATGGGCCGGTAACATCAAGCACAACGGCGACCGCCAGGCCGGGACCGTTGGCATCATGGCGCAACTGAGCGGACAGGCAGCCAGCATCGGAGACGTCACCAAGACCGTCAGCCACATTTCCGACCAGACCAATCTGCTGGCGCTCAATGCGGCGATCGAGGCCGCGCGCGCCAGTGACCACGGCCGCGGCTTTGCAGTAGTCGCCGACGAAGTTCGGGCGTTGGCCGAGACATCCGAAAAAAGCGCGCGGGACGTGCAAGGCCTTGCCGCGCAAATCGAAAATCAGGTCAGTTCGATGGCAGCCATCATCAAAACGGCGGCCGATACGGCCACGACCGAGGCGCAAAAGAGTTCAGACGGTCATTCTGGCCCTCGGCGAACTTCGCAAGGAGGTCGGCGCCCTAGCGGAAGGGAGCCAGTCGATAGCTGTGGCGACGCTGGAGGCCGAATCGGCCGCACGGGAAGCGCAGAAGGGCGCCGAGATCATTTCCTCCGCGGCTGAGGAACAGGCTGCCGCAGCGGCCGAAGCACTCCGCAGCGTGGAGCAGCAGGCGAGCGTGCTGGACGAAAGCCAGGCCGCATCCCGATCCCTCTCCGTCCTCGCCACAGACCTCAATCTGGTTACGACCAGCGACGCTAGCGCCGATCAGCTCGCCTCGGCGGCCGAACAGCTCTCTACTGCCGTCCAGGAAATGTCGGGGTCGGCCGCGCAGATCATGACTGCGGTCGATCAGATCAGCCGCGGCGCGCAGCAGCAGGCTGCCGCCACGCAGGAGGCGAGCGCGGCGATGAACCAGGTCGAAAGGACCGCCCAATCGTTCCGCGAGAGCGCTACTGCGTCGCTCGAGCGTACCCAGCGGATGGACGCCATGCTCGGCGAATGCCGGGCGCAGATCACCGACCTGTCGCAGGGGGTGATGCGGTCGATTGACACCACGCGCCAAAGCCTGGAGCTGATCAACGGTCTGGAAGACATCAGCGTCAATATCGACAAGATCGTTGATGGAATCAGCATGGTGTCGATACAGACCAACATGTTGGCAGTGAATGGCTCGGTCGAAGCGGCGCGTGCGGGTGAATTCGGCAAGGGATTTGCCGTTGTATCGAAGGATATACGCAGCCTTGCGCGGGACTCCGGGCAGAACGCCGGGCGCATCAAGGAAACGGTTCGCGCGATCCAGAGCCAGATCTCCGCCGTGCGTCGCGAACTTGAACGCGTGATTGACGGCGCGGAGGCGGAAAATCAGAAGACTGATGGGGTGCTGGCAAACTTTGATGTCGTGCAAAAGGACGTCGCTCAGATCGCCGACGGTAATAGTCAAATCGGCTCCAGCGCGGAATTCATCTTGGCTTCAATGAAGGATGTCGCCCAGAGCGCCCGCCAGGTCGCATCGGTCGCCGAGGAGGCGGCCAGCGCATCAGCCCACGCCGCGGCGGCTGCCAAGCAGCAGGCGAGGGGGACGGAAGACCTGGCGGCCGCGATCGAAGAGATCGCCTCGCTCGCCGAAACCATTCAGCGTCGCAATGGTTAGCCGACGCCAACAGACGCGCCAAAAGGGCAATGTTGCATCGGCCGCCGACGCGCCGGTCGCGCCAGGTGCCGATTTGAACTCCGAAGAGCTGCTGATTTTTCGACTCTCCGGGGAATCCTTCGGGTTAAGGCTTTCTCTCATCGCCGAAATCATCCGTCTTCCGGCGATGGTCCGCATGCCGCTGGTGCCGCCAAGCCTGCTTGGACTGGCCAATCTGCGCGGTATCGTCCTGCCGGTCGTCAGCCTGCGGCTGCTGCTGCGACTGTCGGACATGGAAGCGAACGAGTTGACGCGTGTGATCGTTCTGCGCGGCAATGCTCCGGTCGGTTTCGTTGTCGACGGCGTCGACCGACTAAGGGTAGTTGCCGCGGATCGAATTGAGAAAGGCGATTCCGGTGCGGGCACAATCGATTCGGCGATGCTGGACGGTATCGTCAAGGGCGGCGAGGGCGAAAGCCCGATAAAGCTACTCAGTCCGTCGCGTCTCCTGAGCGGGCAATTAGTGCGGCTCGGCACTGTCGCGACGTTCGGCGCAGCAGTCGCGCCACGCGCGATCAGCCCGTCGGCCGGATCCGCGGCCCGGCCTCGCTTGTCACTGTTGAGCTTCCATCTCGGTCAGCAAGAATACGCCTTGCCGCTCGACCGTGTGCGGGAAATCATTCCCTTGCCCGATCATGTCGCTGCGCTGCCTCGCCCGGAAGCGGCGGTGCTGGGCGTGGTGACGCTGCGCGACCGGCTCCTGCCGCTGGTGTCGCTACGCGTATTGCTGGGATTGCCGGCCGATGATCCGAAAGAGCAGCATGGCAGGGTCATCGTCATGTCGATCGGCGAAGGCGCAATCGGCTTGGCGGTCGACGCAACCCGGGAGATACTCCGCCTCGATCCCGATACCGTCGACCCAGCGCCGGCCTTGCTGACCCGCGGTGAAGGCGACGCGGAGATTGTCTCCATCTGCCGGCTCGATGATGGTCGGCGACTGGTCGCGTTACTGTCGCCGGACCGGCTATTCCGCTCCGATCTCGTTCGGCGTATCATTGAGGATCAGGCGGCCGGCGAATCCGGCATCCAAGCTGAAGTGAATGCCGTGGCAGACGAACAATTCATCATTTTTCGGTTGGGCCAGCAGGATTACGGCATTCCTGTCGCCGCCGTCGGCGAAGTCGTGCGACCTCCCGAACACCTTACCCGGCTGCCGAAAGCGCCCGCGTTCATAGACGGGGTGATGAACCTGCGCGGCAGTGTCGTGCCGATCGTCGACCTGCGGCGTCGATTTGATTTGGGGGACACGGAACAGGCGGGCTCCCGGCGCATTCTCATGCTGGCGATCGGCGGGGTGGTCGCAGGCTTCCTCGTCGACAGCGTCTCCGAAATCCTGAAAGTAACCACCGATGCCATTTGCTCAGTGCCCGAACTCTCGCCGGAACAGATGCGGTTGATCTCCCGGGTCATCAATCTCGAAGCCAATGGCCGTTTGATCCTGTTGGTCGATCCAGCACAGCTGCTTGATCAGGTCGAGGCCGACTTGCTCGCCAGGTTGAGTCATTCCACGCTCGACGCAGCCGCGACTGCTTCGTGATCAGGCTTTTGATCGTCGACGACTCGGCCCTAATGCGAAAGCTGTTGGAAGGCATCTTTCTCGACGAGGGCGACTTTGACATCCGCCTCGCCCGCAATGGCACCGAAGCGCTCGAACTGATTAGTGCGTTCGATCCCCAGGTCGTGACGCTCGACGTTCAGATGCCTGGCATGGACGGGCTGACCTGCCTGAGCCGGATCATGATCGAGGCGCCACGGCCCGTGGTGATGATATCCTCGTTGACCGAAAAAGGCGCCGACGCCACCCTGGAGGCGATCGAACTCGGCGCCGTCGATTTTGTCGCCAAGCCGGGTGGGGCGGTTTCGCTGGAGATTGATCGGCTGCGGCCGTTGCTGGTGGAAAAGGTGAGGGCCGCTGCCGGCGCCCGCATCCGGCGGACACTGCGGTTGGCCGAGCGCGTTCGCCATCAGATCCGCGGCGCAGGTCTGGAATCTCGAACTCGCCCGGTCCGTGCGCACCCGGCGATGGCCGTAAAAGTGGGCACCGGCGTGATCAAGGCCGGGAAGGGTCGGCTGCCGGGGCTGGTGCTGATCGGCACCTCGACTGGCGGCCCGGCTGCGCTTGATATTGTTTTGCCGCAACTGCCGCCCGATTTTCCGTGGCCGGTGCTGGTAGCCCAGCATCTGCCGGCGAGTTTCACCGGCGCCTTTGCAAGGCGACTGGACAGGGAATGCCAGCTCGATGTCGTCGAGGTCGATCAGCCGATGCCGTTGAGGCGCGGGATCATCTATATAGGCAAGGGCGATGCCGACGTGATGGTGGCGTCACGGGCGGCCGGTGTCATCGCGATGCCGGTGCCGGCGAAAGCCAGCTATTTGTGGCATCCGAGTGTGGAACGGATGGTCGCCAGCGCGCTTGACCACCTCGATGCCTCTCGATTGATCGGCGTGATGATGACTGGAATGGGCAATGACGGCGCCGAGGCGATGAAGCAGTTGCACCTCGCCGGGGGCCGCACCATTGCCGAGGCGGAGTCCAGCGCGATCGTTTGGGGTATGCCCGGGGAATTGGTCAAGAACGGCGGCGCGGACAAGGTGCGGCCGCTCGAGGACATCGCCGCGACGATCATTGATATGGTGAATGCCCATGCCCCTGGTTAAAGGCGGCAAAAGCCCGACGGGCGAGGGTGGTTTGGTGCCGGACAGGGCTGCGCTCGACAGCCCTGACGCCGAAAGTCGCTGGACGGCGGCCCGCGCGCTCAGCGGCGACGTCGACGCTGTCCCGGTTCTCGCCGTGGCCCTGGGCCGCGAGCACGTGCCACGGGTGCGCGAGGCGATCATGACGGCGCTGATGCGCGTCGGCAATGCGGCGAGCGTCGAGGCGATATTGCCCTATCTGCGCGCGCAGGATGCGGGGCTGCGTGCCGCCGCGATCGAATCCCTGCAGGCGTTGCCCGACGCAACACACCCATTCATGGGTCGGCTGCTTAACGATAGCGATTCCGATGTGCGTCTGCTCGCGACCGAACTGGCGCGCGGCATGAATGCCTCCGAGGCCACCCGCCTGCTATGCGACCTGATCGAGCGCGAGCAACACCCCAACGTCTGCGCCGCGGCAATAGACGTATTGACAGAGGTGGGAACGCCGGAAGCGCTTCCCTCACTGGAAAAATGTGCGGTGCGGTTTGCGGCGACGCCTTTTCTTCCGTTTGCGATCTCGGTTGCGATCGCCCAAATATCGGGCGCGGAAGGCTAACAGAATGGACGATGCAAAGGCCGGAGCATCGCGATCTGTCCATATCACTCCCGAGGAAGCCCAGCGCTTCTGCGAATTTCTTTACCGTCGCACCGGCATGCTATTCACCGAGGACAAACGATATTTCATTGATCGCCGTCTGGAGGAGCGTATCGCTGCAACGGGATCAACATCGTTCCAGAGCTATTTTTCGCTGTTGAGGGCCGACGCCGATCACGAGATCGAGAATTTGATTAATTCTTTTACCGTCAATGAGACCTATTTTTATCGCGAGGATCACCAGCTTCGTTGCATGACCACAAGCCTCCTCGGCGCCATCGTCGGCCGCAAGCAGCCGGGCGACACCGTGCGGATCTGGTCCGTCCCGTGTTCGACCGGGGAGGAGCCCTACTCCATCGCACTCTGGTTGATGGAAAACTGGCCCGAGGTCGATAGCTACAACATCGAGATCGTCGGGTCGGATATCGACACGCGCGCGCTCAAAGCGGCCGCCGAAGGCATTTATGGTGACCGCGCGTTGATGCGGTTGTCGCGCGACTTGATAAACCGGTATTTCAAACCGCTGGACGGGTGCCATCAGATCGACGAGGGCCTCAGGAATTCGATCGAATTCACGCGCACCAATCTAATCAATTTCCGGGATATGGCGCAGTATCGCGATTTCGATCTTATTTTTTGCCGCAACGTCTTGATATATTTCGATGATGCGTCAAGGCGCCAGGCCGCGGAAAATCTCTATGACTGCCTGCGGCCGGGCGGCTACATTTGTCTCGGTCATTCGGAAAGCATGAGCCGGATCTCGCCGCTGTTTCGTGTATCCCGGTTTCCCGACGCGATCGTTTATCAAAGGCCGGAGGCAGATCATGGGTGACGTCAGTGTGCCGCCGAGGACGCGCGTACTGGTGGTGGACGATTCGTCATTGGTGCGACTTTATTACCGGTCCGCGCTTGAGAAGGCGGGCTTCGAGGTCCAGCAGGCGATCAATGGCATCGAGGCGATGGAAAAGGTGCTGTCGGAACCGTTTGGTCTCGTGATCGTCGACGTTAACATGCCGCGAATGGACGGCTATACCTTTTTGCGGTCACTTCGATCCGGTGCGGCCGACGTAGCGACGCTGCCGGCGCTGATGATTTCCACCGAATCCGAAAGCCAGGATGTGGCCGAGGCCAGAGCGGCCGGCGCCAACTTCTATCTCGTCAAGCCGGTGGCCGAAGCCGAACTGGTCCGGCATGTTTGCGTTCTCACCGGAGTGGTCCTGTGAATGCCCTGCAAGAACAGTTCGTCACCGAGGCTCGCGAACTAATCCGTCATGCCACGGGCGATCTCATTGCATTGGAGCGCGGAGGGGGGGGGCCGGAGCGGGTCGACAGCGTGTTTCGTGCTTTTCATACCCTCAAGGGCTCGGCCGGCGTGGTCGAAGCGCCTGCCATGAGCGTCATGCTCCATGCCGCCGAGGATCTGCTCGCCGCCATCCGGCGCGGCACGCTTGCAGTTGACGCCGAGATCATCGACGTCGCACTGGCCTGCCTCGATCAGGTGTCGCGCTGGGTCGACGACTTCGAAGAAGTCGGCGCTTTGCCCGCTCGGGCCGGCGAGGATGGCCGCGCAATGATTGAACGGTTGCGGTCGCTTCTGTCGGGCAGTGGACTGCAACAACGAGGACTGCCAGCACCGCGTTCCAAGACGGACGGGAGTACAGCTTCCTTGCCGGAATGGATTTCGCGCCTGATAGCGGCGGAGGGGGACGCGTTGGCGTCGAGCCTGCGGAAGCGGCCATCCGTGGCCACAGCCATTTGCTATGAGCCGATCCCGGGCTGTTTCTACAATGGGGACGACCCGCTGCATTTGATGCGGCAGATTCCAGGCCTGCTGGCGTTTCGCATCGAGCCGCGGGAGCCGTTCTTGCCCATTGCGGAGATGGATCCCTACGCGTGCAATCTGCGCCTGCGGGCCATTTCGTCTGCCGAACATGAGGAAATCGCCGGGATATTCCGGCTGGTACCGGATCAGGTCCAGATCATCAGCATTCCGCCAACAGCGCTGGCGGACGCGGAGCAACGTGGGAATCTCCGCGACCAGTCCCTGATCGAGAAAGTCATCGAGACGCAATGTGAATTGCTGCGCGTGCCGGATAGAACGGAAGATTTGGCCGGCTGCGTCGGCGCCGCGGCACGGGTGGCGGAAAACGCCTTGCGATACGGGCAGCAACCGAATTTGGCCGAGGCCGTCGGACGCGCCGGCGCGCTGGCGCTGTCTCAGCGCCAGGTGGGACCCCTGCTGTCCGCACTCGAAAAGGCACTCGCTGCCCTTGTCGGTACACCCCCGCCCTCGCCCCCCTCAGCGGTGGCCGCCGGCGAACCCGACCGATCAAACGCCACGACAGCCGGCACTTCCGAAAGATCCGTCGATCGCGTGCTCCGGGTCCGCGAGGCGAAGATCGAGAATCTCGTCAATTTGGCGGGCGAACTCGTGGTGGCGCGAAACGCCCTGGCATATTCGGCCAGGCAAATTGAACAGGCCCATGTCGGCAGCGAGATCGCTAGCTCGATCCAGCGCGACTGTGACGCGATTGACCGTCTGGTGACCGAATTGCACGGTACGGTTCTACAGTTGCGGATGGTGCCGATGGCCGAGCTTTTCAGGGCTTTTCCGCGTCTGATCCGCGATCTCGCCCGGCAACTCTACAAGGATGTCGCGCTGGCCACCCGCGGCGAGACCACGGAAATCGACAAGACCATTATGGACCGTCTGTTCGAACCCATGGTGCACCTTGTGCGCAACGCCCTTGACCATGGCATCGAGGAACCCGAGCAACGACGGGCGGCTGGAAAATCCGATGCCGCGACGATCTCGATTGCAGCGTCCCGGATCGGAGACCGTCTGCTGCTGGAAATCATGGACGACGGCCGCGGCATCGATCCTTCAGTGGTGCGGCGCAAGGCCTCCGAACGGCGGTTGTTTCCGGCCGAAGAGCTGACCGCACTAACCGACGAGGCGGTTGTCGATCTGGTCTTCTCTGCCGGATTTTCGACCGCATCGGCGGTATCGGACATCTCCGGTCGCGGCATCGGAATGCATGTGGTCCGCACCGCGATCAATCAGATCGGGGGCAGGGTTTCGCTGGAGAGCAAGGTCGGGGTCGGCACCACGGTTCGGCTCGATCTGCCGATGACCATTGCGATGTCCCGGATCATGGTGGTGGAGGCAGGCGGACAGTTGTTCGGCTTTGCCATGGACGCGGTGTCCGAAACGCTACGTGTTACGCCCGACCGGGTGAACACCATCAAAAACAACGAAGGTTTCGTTCTGCACGATCGCGTAGTGCCGATCGTTTCGCTTGCTGAACTGATGAAGCTGCCTAAACAGAAGCAGGATGCCGCGGCGGCTCGACTGCTGGTCGTCACGGAAACTGCCGGGAGGGTTGCCGCTTTGGAAATCGACGCGATCCGCGATCGCCTCGATGTGGTTCTCAAGCCGATGCAGGGGTTGCTGGCGGGGGCGCGCGGCTATGCCGGGACCACCTTGATGGGCAATGGACAGGTCCTGTTGGTTCTGGACGTAAAGGAGATTCTGCCATGACCGTAAGTCTTAGCGACAAAGGTACCGTAATCCTCGAGGGGGCCTGCGCTGTTGAGGATGCCGAGCCCCTTTTGCAACTCCTACAGGCAACCCCGACGCCTACCATCGATTGGACGACGTGCAGCCACCTACACACGGCTGTGGTTCAGGTCATATTTGCCTCAGGAATCGGCCCGATCGGGCCCTGCAGCGATACTTGGGCAGAGCAGTGGCTTGCGCCGGAACTGCCACGAAAGGCGACTAATGCGTAGCGAGTCCACAATGGAACAAGTCGCCTAGCCAACCATTTACCCCGTCTCGACAAGAGTTTAGAGCTACAGCCGGATGTGTTCCAACCGATCACCGCAATTGTGGATCGGCGTAGCGGCGGGAAAGTATGATGCAGCACAAAGTCCTGATCGTCGACGACAGCAAGCTTGCGCGCATGGTGATGGCAAGCGCCCTCCGACGTGTCCGACCCGATTGGACCCTAGTTGAGACCGCCAATGCCGACGAGGCGCTGGCGGCCGTATCAGGGGGCACCGTCGACATTGCGCTGATCGATTTCAACATGCCCGGAATCGATGGCCTGGAGTTGGTTGCGAGTATCCGCAAAACCCATCCAGGCATGCCCGTTGCGGTTGTCTCGGCCAATGTTCAGAATGAGATTATCGGCCGCGCCCGGGAACTCAATGCCGGGTTTATCTCGAAGCCACTGACGGACGAGGCCCTTGCGGCGTTCCTGTCAGGGGCCACGCTTCGCCTGAAGAAACTTACGCCATGATCGAGGATGCAAGCGCGCTCACCGAGATTGAACAGGATGCGCTCGCCGAAATCGCGAACATGGGAGTCAGCCGTGCCGCGAGCAATCTCCGGCAAATGGTCGGTGAACAGGTCTTGTTGTCTGTGCCAGCCGTTGAGATCGTGACACGCGAGGCAGCGTCCAAACTGGTCGAACGTAATAACGCGAAGAAGCTGGTCGCGGTACAGCAGTCTTTTGAAGGTCCATTTGCCGGCCGGGCACTTCTAATCTTTCCCGAAGCACAAAGTCTTGAGCTGGTCCGTTCGATCGTCGGTGATGACCATTCACTGGAGGACATCATTGATCTGGAACAAGAAGCCCTCGCTGAAACAGGTAATATTATCCTGAATGGCTGTCTGGCCACGATCGCCAACGTTCTGCATCGGACTATGCGGATGTCGCTGCCATCCGTCATTCGAGGCGACGGAGCAACTTTGTTTGAGATGGAAGGGCCGGAATCTGGTGGGCAATTTGTTCTGTTTCTTTATATAGACTTCAATATCAAGAACCGTGATGTTCATGGTTTTATCGCCTTGCTTATGGATTTGCCGTCCATCGCAGCGCTAAAGATGATTGTGAACGACTTCATCAGTGGCATTGAAAAGCAAACGTCAAGTCATGTTGGATAGCGTATCCGATACGGTTTTTGGTCCGGTGTTTGACACGGTAGACATCGGTCTTGTTGTGATTGACATCAATGGGCATGTAGTCGCCTGGAACGAATGGATGGCTCGCGTTTCGCGACGCACGTCACAGCAAGTTTTGGGTAAGCCGTTCTTCGAAATCTTTCCCGATGCGCGCAGCACCCGTATGCCTGGTGTCATCGAAGATGCATTTCAGGTGGGCAGCTCCAGTATTCTGACCCACACGTTGAATGCCCTGCTTCCATTGCAAGGCGAAGGCGGTGAACCGCTGCTTCACAACATCGTCGTGCGGCCCGTTTCGTCTGTACAGGCGATTTATTGTCTTTTGCAGATCACCGACGTTACGGTGGCCGTGACACGGGAGCGTCTGTTGCGAGAACGCCAGAACGCGCGCTATCACGCAATCGTCGATTCCGCTCCAGACGCCATCATCACCGTAGACAATAATCGTCACATACATTGGGTCAACGGCTCGGTAGACCATGTCTTGGGGTATGGACATTCCGAGTTGCTAGGACAGACGCTCGACATCCTGCTTGAGCCCGACAATCCCCTGTTGCATGCTCTGGCGGAGAGCTCCGCCGATCAGAAGTGCGATACTGCGATTTCAGTCGTCGGCCGCCACAAAAACGGAAAATCCGGCCACTTTGAGATCTCCCTGGGCCGCTGGCGGGCCGAGCAGCGCGATTTCGTGACTACAATTTGGCGGGACGTCACCGAACGAGTTGCCGCCGATGCCGCCTTGCGGGATGTGCGAGATGCCCTGCAAAGAAGCAACGAAGAGCTGGAAAGCCGGGTCGAGGAACGCACGCGCGAGCGGGAGATCGCCCTGCGGCAGCTTCACGAGTCGCAAAAGATGGAGAGCATTGGTCAGTTGACCGGTGGTGTGGCACACGACTTTAACAACTTGCTGGCCGTCATTCTAGGCAGTCTAAGTCTGCTCAAGAAGACGGTGCCGGACGATCCGCGGATATCCAGACTGCTGGATCGAGCTGTTCAGGGGGCGGAGCGCGGTGCCACGTTGACCACGCGTTTGCTGGCATTTGCGCGACGGCAGGAATTGAAGGTCGAGTTTGTCGCTCTGCAGAGGCTGATCCCCGAGATGCTGGACTTCTTGCGGCACTCCGTTGGTCCGAATATCATCATTCATGTCGAGATCTCGCCGGACGTGTGCGCGGTTGAAGTTGACGCCAACCAGCTCGAATTGGCTCTGATAAACCTTGCAGTCAATGCAAGGGATGCGATGCCCGAGGGCGGGACGCTGACGATTGCCTGTCACAACGAGGAGAACGGCAAAAGAATTGGCCTGCCGCGCGATCCTTTCGTGTGCGTTTCAGTGACCGACACCGGGGAGGGCATGAGCGAAGCGACACTTGCGCGCGCACAAGAACCATTCTTCACCACGAAAGGCATCGGCAAGGGCACTGGCCTCGGTCTCTCAATGGTGCAGGGGTTCACGGCGCAATCCGGTGGGGCATTGCGGATCAGGAGTCAGCCTGGCGAGGGAACCACGGTCACGATCTGGCTGCCGCGCGCAAAAGGGAGCGCCCAGACACTCGACGCGGAGACCCCGATGGCGCACTGGAAAGAGGCGCGAAGTCTGCGCGTATTGCTCGTCGATGACGATATCCTCGTGAGTATGGGAGCAGCAGACATGTTGCTGGACCTTGGTCACAGCGTGACGGAGGCTCGATCTGGCCTCCAGGCGCTAAAGCTATTGGAGTCCGATTCGCTTTTTGACGTGGTGGTTACCGATTACGCCATGCCGGGAATGAACGGGTTCGAACTCGCTCATCGAATTAAGGAACGAAATCCAAAGCTACCGATCGTCCTGGCGACCGGTTACGCCGAGCTGCCGGCCGATCGATCGATCGAATTCGGACACCTCTCCAAGCCTTACACGTCACTGGATTTGGCATCGGCGTTGGAGAAGGCAGTCAAGTAGGGGAATACTTTCGTCGATCTGGGCGGCTTTCGTACGCGACATGGAGTGCTAATTTGGACGATTCTCGGCGCAGGCTCTCAATTTACCCCGTTGATGCAATAACCCGGCACGATCGGCGAGGCAGGGCTATCCGGCGGCGACGTCGATACGATCATCGCGCACCCGGTCGCGCCTGAGCACTGGCGGCGGCGGGCCGACTGGTAACACCGCGCTATGTTGGCAGCGTCGGCCCCGCTTTTTGGGGGGGTCGAGGTGTCCTCGTTTTTCAAACCTCTAACCATTCCTTAAGACGAGTATCTCCTTCCGTGAATGCGGTGTTGCGGCTAACGGTGCGGTGCAGCGGCTTTTGCTGCCGATTGAAAAAAATCCGGCTTGGAGTGAGCAGGGTTTTTGCATCATAGATTATGGCTTAGTCCTCCCGCGGTCTCCCTCGTTTCGCAAAAACTAAACCGACAAGCCAGAAAAGGCCCGGCCGCTATGGACCGGGCCCGTTTCATTAGTACTTGAACTCTGGCATGGCCTTAAGCTGATCCTTGGTGGCATTGTAGACCACGTGATCGGGATACCAATTGGTGTTGCGCGTCGAACTAGCTGTCGAGCCAGTTGTGGTTCGCGTGTTTCCATCGGACGCCGTGCGCGCGTTGCTATCCACGGTGGTTGCGGGAGCGGTGGCAGGCCGGTCTGTGGCTGCGTTTGCCGAGCGCACAGGCACGTTGACGAATTTTAACTTGTCGTACGCAACGGCCACATAGTGCTCACCCATTCCAAGGAAGCCGCCGACACCGATGATTACGTTGGCGACCTTACCCGACTTATCGAGCATGATTTCGCTGATGTCGCCGATTTTCTCGTTGGCTTCGTTGTAGACATCGACGCCGACGAGTTTTGAAGCGCGCCACTCGCCTTCGCGTTGTGCCGCGGAAGCAGTTGACGCTTCGGTGCGGGTGGTTGCGGTTTGGGCGGCCGCAACATTTACGCCCAGGGCGGTTATCACAAGAGCAGATGCGAGATATTTGGAAATCATTGTGGGGCTCCTCCAATTTCATGATGCGGCGATGAAACTGCACCGCACCGCTTTGGTTCCACTCTCCGTTGATTGAGCCTGTGAGAAGAGATTTAACAGTGCGCTTGCCGGCTCTTCCCGATGATATCGCAGTGCAGCTGTTTGCGAGGGCTCCGCTTCCCAACCGGATTCTGGCGGGAACTTTTCCTTCGGGCTCCCATTAAGGCGATACAGCGGCACCTCAATGGAGGGTGGCTGGCGCATAGGTAAGCCGGGGTGATTGTTCCAGCAGGTCTCGCAGTTTCAAATTTTGTAGTCGGCGCAGTCGTCGTCGCCGCCCTGTTTTTCACGAGGGAAATCCTAGTCCCGATCGCGCTTGCTGTACTTTTGAGTTTTGTGCTGTCGCCCCTGGTGAGAGCGCTTCAGCGCCTGCGTCTGCCGCGATCGATCGCGGTGCTCGGCGCCGTTGGCGTTGCGATGGCAATTGCCCTCAGCCTCACGACGATGGTGATGATAGAGGTCAACCAACTCGCGAATGATCTTCCCCGTTATCAATCGACACTGGGGGAAAAAATCCACAAACTCCGGGATCAGGTTGGCAGCGTTGGTGTGTTGAAGAACGCGTCCAGCGTGTTGAAGAACCTGGATCAGGAGCTGAAATCGCCCGCAGCTGGTGAGGGCCAGAAGACGCCGACCACGTTGACGGGGGGGGCAGCAAAAGCGCCGATTCCGGTCGAAGTCCATCAGCCCGATCCCGGCGCGTCCGAGGCCTTGGTTGCAATGGTGCGACCGCTGGCGGTTCCCTTTACCACGACAGGGATCGTCTTGATCTTTCTCATTTTTTTCCTGTTTCAGAGAGAAGATTTGCGGGATCGATTCATCCGATTGCTCGGGAGTGAGGATCTGGAGCGCACGACAGCTGCGCTCGATGACGCGGCGCAGCGGCTGAGTAAGCTCTTCCTGACGCAGCTCATTTTAAATGCAACGTTCGGGGTGGTCATTGGACTCGGTCTAGCCGTCATTGGCGTCCCCAGTTCGCCGCTCTGGGGGCTGCTGGCGATGATCCTTCGGTTCGTACCCTATATCGGCGCGATCCTTGCCGCCGGCCTGCCAATCGCGCTCGCTGCCGCGGTCGGAAGCGACTGGACCATGACGCTATGGACGGTCGCCTTGTTCGCGGTAGTTGAACTGATGACTGGAAACGTCGTCGAGCCATTGGTGTGCGGGAAAAGCGCAGGCCTGTCTCCAGTCGCCGTCGTCATTGCGGCATCGTTCTGGACCTGGCTGTGGGGACCCTTGGGCTTATTGCTTTCGACACCGATTACGCTGTGCCTCGTCGTATTCGCCAGGCACGTCGAGACCCTCAAGTTCATCGACGTTATGCTGGGTGACCAACCGGCGTTAACGCCCCAACAGAGCGCATATCAGCGCATGCTGACCGGGGACCCTATAGAGGCTATTGAACAGGCGAGAGCTTTCCTGAAGGAAGGTACGATCGAGGAGTATTACGGGGAAATTCTGTTGGGAGCGCTGCGACTGGCTGAGGGAGATGCTGCGTTAGGTCGGCTCGACGATGCTCGGCTCGAGAATATCCACGAGACCATTTCCGAAATCCTGGAGGATATCGCCTCGCGCGAAACCAATGGAAAGCAAGCGGCTTGCGAAGGTACAATCGAGCATGGAAAGATCGTTAATATCGACGCTCGAAAGCTCGGCAAGCCGATCTTCTGCGTACCCGGTCTGGGACGGCTCGACGATTGCGCAGGGATGATCCTCGCGGACACACTTAAACGCGAAGGATATCATGCGCGGGTATCCGGGGCCGACAGCGAAATTGAGGCAGGCAATGCAGAAACCGTCTGCGTCTGTTTTCTGGGTGAGGTATCGGATGCAAGGGCAGCTTTCACGGTCCGGAAGCTTTCCCGGAAGTGCGCTGCAGCAAATGTAATTATTTGCAGGCTGGGGAATACGCCTAAAAACGAGCAGGACAAGCACGAAAACGAGGACGAGGCGCCGCGGTCGCTGGAGGGCGTTATTACCGCTGTGAGCAACGCGTCGACGGATAGAACTCGCCGCGGGAACTAGGTGTCGAGAGTTTCCAACTGGCTCAGCGGCTCAGCGAAAAGAACTCTCGTCGCTTCGTCTAGCCAGAGTTGGCTGCACCCGTCGTTGTTTCGGATGCCGGGGCAGAAATGCGAGCCTCATGCCCTTGTCGAAGTGCCAGAGAAGCCGCGGCTACAGCTGACTCAAGAGCCGACTCCTTGGTCTGATAGACGTTTTTGGCTTGTCCGTCGTGTCGAACGCGCTATTCGCCGGTAGCACGGACGATTTCATAGATTGCTAAGCCCATGGGAGCTCCTTTGGATCGACAATGTCGCGCGTCCAATCCAGTTCCTTAGGGTCGAGCCCGTTACCGGGACGTCTTTCGTTGATCATGGAACGGTGGTGTCTCATATCGGTTAAAGACCTGCCGCACAGGATCGAGCTGCTCAATGTTAGAGGCGTGGAATATCCTTAAATCCGCCGTCCAGGGCTTTATTGCCAACAATGCCCTAAGCCGCGGCGCAGCAATGTCCTTTTACGCCGTCACGTCGCTTACGCCGATACTTTTAATCGTAGTCGCAGTTGCCGGTATGGCCTTTGGACAAGACTCGGTGCGGGATGGCCTTGTCCGCGAAACCGGCGGCCTGCTTGGTCAAGAAAGTGGCGAGCTGATCAAATCAATGCTCGCCAAGTCAAGCGATCCGAAAGCTGGCACTTTGGCGACGATCTTCGGCGTTATCATGCTGCTCGTCACCGCCTCAGGAGTGTTCGGGGAGATGCAGTCGGCGCTGAACGCGACCTGGAAGATCAAAGCACCCGACGAGCCGTTCTTCTCGTTGATCCGAAGCCGGGCGACGAGTCTCGGTCTGGTGGGCGCACTGGGCTTTTTGTTGATGGTCTCACTTGCCGCAAGCACAGGCCTATCGGCACTGGCAGAGTATATGGGCAGCAAAAACGTGTTAGCGCCCCTCATCCTGTCCGCTGTAAACGCGATTGTATCCACTGCGCTCTTTACTGCGCTGTTCGCCGCCATTTACAAGGTCCTGCCGGATACGCCAATTGCTTGGCGGGATGTCCGCACAGGTGCGCTTTTGACGGCGGTGATGTTCACTATTGGGAAAGGCTTGATCGGCTGGTATCTGGGAACGACAGCAACCAGTTCAGGTAACGGCGCGGCAGGCGCGTTGATCGTAATTTTACTTTGGACTTATTACTCATCGCAGATATTTCTTTTTGGGTCGGAAGTTACCAAAGCCATAGCCGACGCGCGATCGGATAGAGCCCAACCTGCGAAAGATGCTCAGACACCCCAGCACGTCCAGTCTGCACGCTGACGCGATAAAAGAAGGTTGCGCCGGGTAATTCGCAACCTGGGAACTCATGGATAAGTGTCGATGTTGAGGTCAGTGACTGGGTGGAGGAGTGCACGGCTGATATCGCTTTCGTACAACGGGACTCAATATGGCGCGCAGAAGCAACACGAAATGGACCGAGGAGGATGACCGGCGGCTGCTCCAGTTGAGATCAGCGGGGAAGTCGGCTCTATTGATCGGACTCGCGCTTCGGCGATCATCTTCAGCCATAGAGGGTCGCTTGGGGGTTCTGAAAGCTAGGGAGAGAGCCGCAATGTCAGAGCGGTTGACGCCGAGCAACAACGGGGTCGCCGTCGATTAATCTGCTTCCTTGACCAGATGCGCTGTCGAACGCTCCGACCAAATACTCGGCATTTGGAACGTATAGATCGTGAGCCTGTTGCGCTCAGACGACATGGACCAATCGTTGTGCATGCCGCTCCCAAAGGAGAACGATCATGCGCGCATTGTGTTGGCACGGCAAAGGCGACGTTCGCGTCGATACGGTACCCGATCCCAAAATCCAGCATCCGCGAGACGCTGTGATCAAGATTACCGCCTGCGCAATTTGCGGCTCCGACCTCCATCTTCTTGACGGCTATCAGCCGACAATGGAACGCGGGGACATCCTCGGCCATGAGAATATGGGCGAGGTGACTGAACTTGGGTCCGAAGTCAAAAATCTAAAGATCGGCGATCGCGTCGTCGTTCCTTTCACCATCAGCTGCGGTCAATGCTGGTTCTGCCAGAAGGGCCTGTTTTCGTGCTGCGACCGGACTAACCCGAATGCTGAGATAGCCGCTAAAGCGATGGGTCAGTCGCCTGCTGGGCTGTTCGGCTTCAGCCATATGCTTGGCGGATACGCCGGCGGGCAGGCCGAGTATCTCCGGGTTCCAATGGCCGATGTGGGCCCGATCAAGGTACCGGACAACGTAACTGACGAGCAGGCGCTGTTCCTGTCAGATATCTTCCCAACCGGATATATGGCCGCCGTGAACGCGCAGATTGAGCCAGGTGATACTGTGGCGATCTGGGGCTGCGGTCCCGTAGGGCAGTTCGCGATTCGCTCCGCTCTGCTGCTGGGAGCCGGCCGCGTCATCGCGATCGACGAAGTCCCCGAGCGGCTGGCCATGGCGGAAGCCGGTGGTGCCGAGATTATCGATTTCTCGGAAGCGGACGTCTATGACGAACTCATGAGGCGGACCAACAAGCGCGGTCCGGACAGCTGCATCGATGCCGTGGGATGTGAGGCGTCGGGTCACGGCGCGACCGACGCGGTGCTCGATAAGGTGAAGACAGCAGCCTTTTTGGCGACGGATCGGGTTCACGTTCTCCGCGAAGCGATTATGTGCTGCCGCAAGGCGGGCACGGTCTCGATACCCGGCGTTTACGTAGGCATGGGCGACAACATACCTCTAGGCGCAGCCATGAATAAGGGGCTCACCATCAAGACAGGCCAAACCCACGTCCAGGCCTACACAAAGCCGCTGATGAGGCTCATACAGGCCGGCGATATCGACCCTAGCTTCGTTGTGACGCATCCTGCGAGCCTGGAAGACGCACCGGAAATGTACAAGAAGTTTCGGGACAAGAAGGATGGTGTGATCAAAGTCGTGTTGCGGCCGGGACGCTAGTTCTGGGAGCCAGCTGACCAGTAAAGGCCCAGCGGAATAAGATGTTCTCTCAAACCGCCTGGGGTGCGTTGGTTTGCTCGTACTTTCGGCCGCAATTACAGTTGTCCTCCTTTTATATTTGGGGTTCTCCGTTTCTGAAGCCGACCGGTCCCCACGCGAAGATGCCGCTGGGTCCGCAGGTGCGCTACCAATCCCCCGAGCAAGCGCTGGCGATCGATGGACGAACCACAGCGTCTCAGGAACAATAGGCAATGTCGGCGGTTCAACTTGCGAACAACGCAAGGAATTATGCCATGCAGCCGACCACCGATCGATCGCTTCGGGAGCTACAACGCGAAACCGAGCAGACGCGAGCCGGTCTGACCCATACGGTCGAGCAGCTTAAGAGCAGCGTCACCGACACGGCCAATGAAATCAGGAAGCGTATCAGTCCTGAAAATATCAAGGCGGAGGTCTCGGATTACGTTCGCTCCAGAGGTGAGACGATGTTGGAGGACATCACATCCGCTGCGCGTCGAAACCCGATGCAGGCGGTAGCCGTGGGCGCCAGCCTCGCATATCCCCTGCTTAGATTCGCAAGGTCGATCCCCGTGCCGATTCTGATGGTGGGAGCGGGGCTTTTCTTTGCTGGCTCGAAGAGCGGTCAATCAATCACCCAAAAGGCATCCGATATGGCATCTGACCTATCGGAAGACCTCAGCCGGCGGGCCCATGACCTCTCGGCTCAGGCCGGGGAAACGGCCAATTCTCTAAAGGGCGCCGTCTCTGGCGTCGCTGAGAGAGCCGGCGAGGCGCTTTCCAGTGGGGTGGACCAGGTTCGCCGAACTTCCACTCCGATGGCGGCGGACACGAGTTTGGGGGACCGCTTAAAGAACTCCGCGACCACGCTCAACGACGCGATCACCACCCGCGTCGTCGGAGTTATGGAGGAAGCCACCGCCTTTGCTGCTCATGCAGCAAACTCCTCGCTTGATATCTTGTCGGGGGCAGCAATTGCCACTCGAAACGCCGCTTCGTCCGCGACTGAGGTTGGCTTCGATGCGGCCAGGGATGTCCGGGACAAGGCTTCGGGCCTTTCGAATCGCGCCGGCAAGACCGTTTTGAGCACCATTCAGGAAAACCCGCTTCTGATCGCTGGCGTCGGTTTGCTTGTGGGCGGTCTCATTGCGAGTGCATTGCCCAAAAGCGAGTTAGAAGAAGATCTCGTTGGTGAGGCGGCCGCGGCTGCTAAAAGGCGGGCGAGCGAAGCTGCGTCCAAAGGCTTCGACGCCGCGAAGGGTTTCGCCGGCGAAATTCTCGAAAACGTAGCACGCCAGGCAGGTGCGGAAGGCCTCACGCCGGACAAGCTTGATGAAACAGCCCGGGAGATCGGCCAACGCGTAAGGCGCGTGGCTGAAAGTGCGGTTACGACCGCGTTCGACCCCGAAAAGGCACCCCAATCTCACACCGGCGGAGGAAACTAGCATGGCTGATCAAATTGGAACCACGCACCAAGGTGCGACCCCGTTTGGGCAAGGCGCCCCGCGGGCGAAGTTTGACGAGGCGGCAGCATCAACCAAAAGCCTTAGCGAACAGGCAATGGCTGCGGGCAAGGATATTACGGACAAGGCGAAAGATCTCGCTGAAAACTCAACAGATAAAATCAAAAATCAGGCTTCCGATCTTGTCGACGCAGCCAAAGACGTCGCCTCCCAGGCGACGGATAAGCTCAAAGGCGCTGTGAATAATGGGAAAGCGTCCGGCGCCGACTACGTCGGCACCCTGGCAAACACCATACGGCGTGCGGCGCGGGAGTTCGATACCGATCTCCCGATTGCTGGCACGTACATTCGGAAAGCTGCCACCCAAGTCGAGGGCGTTTCCGACCAAATTCGCAACGGCAATCTGAGTGATCTGGTACGGAAAACGCAGTCCTTTGCGCGGAGCCAACCCACCGCCTTCCTGGGATTGGCAGTCCTTGCTGGGTTTGGCGCCGTTCGGTTTCTGAAGAGTTCTTCCGAGGAAACAGGCTCGTCTTCGGACACTACCAGAAAAACCGGCCATTCCGCGGCGGCAGAAAACCAGGGGTAACTCCAATGGCTTTTCGAAGTGAGCGCTCGATCCCGGAGCTGTTCAGCGACGCAGTCGGTCAGCTTGCGAAGCTGATCGGCAATGAGTTCGCTCTTGCGCGTGCGGAACTCGCTGAAAAGGCCGGTCAAACTGGACGGGCGGCGGCATTGATGGGCGCCGGTGCTGTGATCATGATCCCCGCGCTGGTGATGTTGTTGACTGCAGCTGCGTCGGCGCTGATGCACGCCGGTCTGTCTGATCCCGTTGCGTATCTCATCGTCGGCGGCGGCGCCGCGCTCCTCTCGGTCCTCCTCATACTAGTTGGCATTAACCGTTTGTCGGGTGATGCGTTAAAGCCCACTGCGACAATCGATGCAATAGAACGTGACAAGGCGGCAGCAAGGGAGATGGTTCGATGACCAATATGGCTGAGAAGGGCTCGGATTTCATCAACGATCTTGGCGATGCGGCGCGACGAAATCCAGTCTCAGCGGCCTTGATTGGGATGGGAATTATCTGGCTGTTCGCCGGCGAAAGAGCCGGAGTCGGGCCGGGTGCCCTGATTGAACGAACCGGCATGGATCGTCTTCCCGATGCCGCAAAGGGAACTTTCCAGACCGCGCGCGAAGGTATCGCCTCCGTGACTAATGCTGCAGTTGACGCAGCTCGTGAGGCCGGCAGCGCCGGTATCGAAACCGCAACTCGGATGGGTTCGGACTACGCGAAGTCGCTACCGGATTCGCTCAATCTCCTCGATAATGTGCGGGGCAACCTGACCGATCTTTTCAAAGCGCAGCCCTTGGCATTGGGCGCCATCGGATTAGCCATTGGTGCAGGCATGGCTGCAGCCTTGCCTCACACGGAGATTGAAAAGTCCTATCTCGGCGAAACCAGCGAGAGCCTGAAGAGCAGGGCGGCCGAGATCGCCGGCGAGCAGATCGAGAAGGCTACCACGATTGCATCGGATGTTGTCGAAGCGGCAGCGGACGGTGCACGCAACGAAGGCCTTACGATGGATGACGCCAAGGCGGCCATGGACGGCCTTTCAGGCAAGCTCGGTCGGGTAGTCGACGCGGCAGGAAAGAGCTTGGCGGACCGCGTAGGTTAGAACTGCAATTCATCAGGTAAACAAAGGGAGACGAACATGAACGGATTAATCTATTTGGTCGGATTGGTCGTCGTTATCTTGGCCGTACTGTCGTTTTTTGGACTTCGGTAAAATGATGATGCAGATGGAATCCACAGCCGCTTCTGTTGGAGCAACCGCGCGGTATATAACTTGGACGCCTGCAATTCTGGGTGCCTTGGCGGCAACCGCATTGTCGTCGATTCTGATCGCATTCGGTGCGACAGTAGGTCTGGGGATTTCGTCGACGGCGCCGACCTGGCGTGACGCTTCCGCGGCCCTGTGGCTGCTGTCAGGACTTTATCTTATCATCCAGGCGGCGCTGAGCTTTGGTGTCGGAGGCTACATTGCCGGGCGTACGAGTGTCGGTCTGGTCGCAACGGATGCTTCAGAAATCGAGCATCGGGACGGTCTGCATGGGCTCGCTGCCTGGGCAATTTCTGTCGTGCTGGGTGTAACGCTTGCGGCGTTGCTCGGAAGTGCAACGTTCTCGCGCTCGAATAACACCGCAGTCTCCTCGCGGACCAGTGCGGCCGAGCCCGTGTTAAGTTATGAACTCGACCGGTTGTTTAGGCCGGCGCGTCGTGCCGCCGCGAATGTCGATCTATCCCAAGAACGTGCGGAAGCTGGCCGGATCCTGCTTACATCTTCCAGCCACTCCGGCATGAGCACCGAGGATCGGGCCTATCTCGCGCAACTTGTGGCGGCCAACACGGGTCTGGCCGGACCAGAAGCTGAGCGACGCGTGGACACAGTGATCGCGAGCTCCCAGTCGGCGATAGCAAAATCCCGCCGGAGTTCTGTAATTCTTGCGTTCTCGGTGGCAGCCGCCCTACTTCTGGGGGCGGTAATAGCTTGGGCAGCTGCGGAGGTCGGGGGTAGGCATCGCGACGGCGCTCCGCTGCCCTACTGGATGCGGACGCGCGAGCTCGGCGTATACCGGCGTGGAAGCGCATAAGCAGTGGCAGGCGAGCGATGGTCGATTGCAAACCTCGCGCCGCCTGATGCCCACGCACTCCTTATACCGAGCCCCACATGCAAGGCCGGGCCTATGGCGGTTAACTCCGTGAAGCCACCTTGGACCCTCCAACTGAAACTGCGGTTTACTTGTCCGAAATGCAGGTACAGCGCCGCCGCTGCGGCTTACCACTTCACATGAGTAATTGCCCTCAGCCCCGCATCGCCTGCCGGCGTGATGCAATAGGTGCGGCCAAAGCAAGGCGTTCGTTCGAGCGCGGTTGGAAGATTGATTGGTGCACCGCCGCGCGGTGCAGGTGATGGCGACGTAGCCGGGGAAACAAGCGCGCTGGTTGGCCCTAGCGCTTGCGCTAAGGTGATAAGGCGATGACGTGACGGCGCGTGATGATGGCCGATGCATCCGCAGTGTCTTATTGCCGCCGCTGAGGGCGAAGAAATGAGCCATGAGATCCAACAGGGACAGCGAAATAAAAGCGCGCTATGCACTGGCCGTTCTCAGGGTGGCCCAACCGGCTGATCGCGAAACGGCTGCTCGATTGGTCCGAGGGTTAGCGCGAGATCTGCCTCACCCGGAAGAGCGTCGAGAAATTGCTGCTCTTCACTTTGAGGCCATAGAGGCGTTCGAACAATTGGCCGAGGGTCTTCTCGTTTCAGCGGCAGGCCCTGCATGGAAAACAGCCTTCGCCGCCGCCGCCAAATGGGTCGACGTGGTGGAGAGAAACTGATCTTGTTGGTCAGCCGCGTTCAGTCGGGTGCTGGATCAATTGATTGAGACCGGCTGTAAAGCCTAACACCTTCCGCTCGGCGGCCGCTCATGAGTCCCCGGAGAGAGGTACTTCGCGCCGACGGCTTCGACGCGACACACCTCAACGTGATGGTGGCGCGTGTTCTTACGGGGTTTCCTCCATGGGACGCCGGGGGTATCGAGATCGGGCCCCTGATTCGACCTCACGCTGCTTGAGCATACCGGATTCAACTTAGTCCGATAGTGACGTCACTTTTCACTGCGTACGGGGGCTGTGGACCTGTTGAACAGGGCTTCACGAGCAACCGTCCGGCAGGAATTTTCATGAGAACGGCAAGCGAGATAGTGCGACTGCTGGTGCAATTGACCGGCACTTGGCTTTTTGAAGATAGTCGGTTGGGTTTAACCAACCGCGAATGGGCGGCCTTGCGCTTTCTGGCACACGCAAACAGATTTTCGAGTACGCCATCTGCTCTCGCCAGTTTTCTCGGCACGACCCGCAGCACCGCATCCCAGATTTCCGCCGTGCTTCAAAAAAAGAATTAGTGGACCGCAGACCCTCTGGCGGGGACAAGCGCTCGATTACGCTGGGTGTTACGCCTCAAGGTAAGAAAGTTCTCGCGCGCGATCCGATAAATGCTCTTCGAGATCAGATTGCGTCACTTGAGCTTGACGATCAATCCCGGCTGCGCGACGCGCTTCATCGCGTTGTGGTTGGGCTGGATGGCACGCAGCGCCGACATGATACAGGCACTTGCAGCAATTGCATATTTTTGGCTCAAACTCGCACGGGGAAGGACAGCCATCTCCAGTGCCGATGGTTTCGAAAAACGATTGTCCCAGAAGATACGGGGTTGCTTTGCACGAGTTTCGAGGGGCGGATCGAGAAAAGCTTCGCCGCCTAACCCTCATCATTTTCAATGTCACCGTAGCGCGCCGTGCTGCACAGATCGCGGCAATAGATCAGCACATCGCGGACGCCGGAAGAGCGAGCATCCGCATAAGCGGCAGGCAGCGTGCTTCGCGTCCCCCGCCCAAGCCCAATCAGCGATCTTCTTGTGTGCACAAGTGCACTGAACTAACGGCGCCAGTGGCGCATTGTAAGCTCATCACCGCCCGGCCTTCGGCTTCCATCGGTGATGAGAACGCCAGTCGCGCTCCCGCCCTCTCGCAGGAATGGAGCAACGCGATGCAGCGACGCCGTTTCAAGCAGTCCGACCCGCTAGATCAACGTTTGACAAAGGAGGCGGTGCGTCTGCGCAAGGAAGCCGAGGGTATTTCACCCGGCGCTCGGCGCGACAAACTCATTCGCGAAGCTCGATATCTGGAAGAGGCTTCGCATATGCAGGCGTGGCTTTCCTCGCGCGGATCGCAAACTCCGGAATGATAATGCCGCGGTTTCCACATTAAGGTCGTGCGCGACATCGTTGCGTCGCGAACCTTGCGCCCGGGCCAGCCGTCATTAGCTTGTAACGTGGTACGTACAATCGCACGGTCCCCTCGATCGTGCCTGACACCTATGGCGTAGCTTCAAATCACCATGCTCAAATCTCCGTTCGAACCCTGCATTCCGACCAAGGCCGCCAAGGTTCCCGACCGCCCGGACTGGATCCACGAAATCAAGCACGACGGCTATCGCCTGATCGTCCAGCGCGACGGACAAGCGCGTGCGGCTGTTCACCCGCAACGGCCATGACTGGAGCGATCGCTATCCGCTGATCATCGAGGCCGCGCTGCGCAACCGGAATTCGATCCTTCGTGATCGACGGCGAGGCGGTGTTGCTCGGCGTCGACGGCCGCTCCGATTTCAACGGGCTGCACAGCCGCAAGCACGATGCCGAAGTGCAGCTCTACGCCTTCGACTGCCTGGTCAGCGACGGTGAGGATCTGCGGCGGTTGCCGCTGACGTATGCGCAAGACCAATCTGGCCCGGCTGCTGGCGCGGCGGGTCGACGGCATCCACCTGGCACCGTTCGAGCAGGGCGAGATCGGCCCGGACCTGTTCGCCGCCGTGTGCCACATGGGTCTGGAGGGGCTGGTCTCCAAGCATCGCCATCGGCCGTATCGCTCCGGCCGGTTCGATGGCTGGATCAAGGTGAAGAACCGGAAGCATCCGGCGTTTAGCCGGGTGATGGATACGTTCGGGTAGGACTAGCCTTCCCAACATCCCTGCTCCCTGCAGCTTGTGTGCAGTATCCTGCCCGAGGGACTGAAGTGGAAGAAAATTCGGAGCGGGTTGCCTTCGTAGCTTCGGTAGTCGACCTGCACCGCGTCACCGATCATGGCCAGTTCGTCGAGGCCGAAGGCTAAACCTAGCTTGCCTTCGAGTTTCGGTCTCCAGTAAGCCGCGATGGACTTGCGACCGGTCAGAGTGACGTTCTCGCAGAAACAATCCAATGTCGCTTGCTCGTCGTACAGGTCGAGCAGTGCCTCAAGGTCTCCGGAGCGGCAGGCATCAAGCCAGTCAACAACTGAGGCCAGAGGATCGAAGGTGTCCAGTGAAGTCAACTTAGCTTCCTCCCATTACAACGCAATCGCTGGCCGTGCTCCGGCTTTTGGCCAGATGGCATAGCAAGCCAGCTCGGACGGGGCTTGTGATAGTGCGCCAGTTTTTTGCTTCTAACAGCCCGGGCCTAGACCGGGCTCATCAGGCGTTCAGCAGGGTGATGGAGCAGTTTAATTAAGCGCAAGCGCTCCGCGCTGCTTCTTCTCCGAGTGAGTTCGAAGTTTTCCCCGCTGCCGCCATTCCGCGCTCCACCTCATCCGCCAGCGTATTTAGGTGTGCTGCGAGCTTTGCGAACAACTCTCGCTTTTGCGGAACGGTTGTCAGCGCGCTGATCAACGCAGACTCTGCGGCTTGCTTGCGCAGGGTTTCGAGATGGCTTCGGTAGTTTTTCACTTGTCTTCTCTGGCGTTGCGCTTCGCTAAAAGGGGGGCCGCTTGAATGATAAGCAGCCCCAAGTCTAGGGAGGAAACGCCCCATGAAGGGCAGCGGCAGCAAGATCGCTACCGCATGTGTCTCTTATAGCGCCAACACCGAGTTCCATCTTGTGATTGGCTGCCAATTAGTGTCCTGCGGAGATGTTGAGACATTGGTCAGGGTCAACAAGCAAATGCGGCCTCTTGCGGGGGCAAGAGGCCGTTCACTTGCCTGCCGATAGCGAGGGACCAACCGTGCAATCGGCAGAACCGGGCCATCCCAATTACCCGGCAGGGTTAGTAACTACCCGAGCATTGCGTCTGGCGCTTGTTACTGCACGTCAATGATTTGTGTTTTGGTACCAGAGGCACGTCACTGATGGTCGTCGAGGATCCGCTTTGAGCGATATCGCTACCGGAGCCAGTTTCACGTCAGCAGCTGGCTTGAGTCGGGTGTGCGTATTGAGTCAACTTGGCGAACTGTTTGCGGCAGCGGCTTAAGGCCCAAAAATGATTCGCATCATCAAACACGAAGCCGTGCCCGGCTGCGGCAGCTTCGAGGTGCGCTTCGCCGACGGCAGGCCGTCTCGGTATTTCTACTGGGATGATCTGCCGAGCCGACGGCTAAGGATTGAGATCCTCACCCGCGAGCAGGCGCGCGCGGAGTGGGACAAGGGCTGGCTAGGCGTCAATCGTCCTAAACGTGCCGTCGCTTCGCTATCCGCTGCGGCCATGGCGCGCTCAACCTCAGCCGCCAGCGCGTTTAAGTGTTCTGCATGCTTCGCGAATAGCTCTCGCTTTTGCGGGACGGTTGCCAGAGCGCCGATCAACGCAAACTCCGCCGCCTGCTGGCGCAGGGTTTCCAGATGGGTTCGGTAATTCTTCATTCTCAAGTCTCACCGGCGTTGTTCAAATCATCCATCTGGGCGAAGAAATCGCTGACCACAGGCGCAGCGTCTTTGAGTCGGCGGCAACAGAAGCTGTCGAGAGATGTTTTCGCGCCGTGATCGAACAGTTCAAGCCAAAACAGCGGCGCGCTATCGATATCGATTGCCGAACCTCCCAGCATGCGGATCTCATGGCTGCCAATCGAGGCGAGCGAAACCGATGCTCCCGGATCGGAAGTGGAGCAGAGTTTGACGTAAGCTCTTGCAATTTTTAATTCGGTCAGCGTCCTGTGGGACGTGTTGCAGTCTGTCAAAGTTCAAGATCCTAAAAGCTGTTTTGTGTGTGCTGAATGCACAAATGCAACCGATGCAATGCCGCAGCACACATTGTGTACTTCGACGCGCCGGAAGGGCGCGGATACAGCAAATCAGGTGATTGGGCTTGTTAAAGCAGGCCAATTATTTGTTCGAGGTCGCCAATGGGCAAGCCACATGGGGCAGGTGCGTGAATGTTTCTTAGTCGCTGTTGTGTTCGCCAAATATTGTGTAAGAAGCCGCTCCACAAAAAAGGAGTTACAATGGCTAGAACTAAGAAAAAGATCGTCCGTCGCAAATGGAGCAAGGACGACGTGCGACAACTCAAGACGATGGCGAAAGCTAAAGCGGGTGTCACGAAAATATCGAAGTCACTAAAGAGAACTTCGGGCGCTACGAGTGTAATGGCAGCAAAGCTTGGTGTGTCGCTATCGATGCGTGCCTAACAGAACCAGACTAGCCCGCATTATGTCCGTGCGTGACCAGCCAGTTCTGTGAATTCGTGGCTAGCGCGGGGATGACGCGCTAGCCGTGACCTTGGCGAGGAATTGAAAACCCTCTGGCTGGCCAGCACTTCCGCGCCGATCAAATCGATCAGCAACAGCGGTAGCACTTAGTCCAGCCGTCCGCGCCGGTCTCGACGTGGCGGCTCACCCGATGCAAATTCAATGCTGAGGCGCTACGTTTACCCGATGACCGGCCGGATCCGTCTGATCAAACACGAAGCCGTGCCCGGCTGTGGCTCGTTCGAGGTGCGGTTCGCCGACGGGCGCTTGTCCAAATATTTTTACTTCGATGATGTGCCGGGGCGGCGCGTGCGACCGGAACAGCTGACGCGTGCCGAAGCGCTGGAGCAGGCCAAGGCGCTGGCGCGGGCCGAGGCGCGTCCATGATCAGCCTCCGCGACGACGAGTTGGAGATCCTGACGACCGCCGCCGCTTCAGCCGGATCTGCGCGGTGAGTTTTTGAAAGCGGTCGCCAGCGAGCTGGAAAAATTCGAAGTCGTCGGCGTTGGCGTGATCGGCCGCGTCACAGCCCGGCTCCAGCGCCAGCATCTCCACGCGCCCCGCTATCGCAGCGGCACCACCAAGTGGTGACGTTCGTCGCCATCGTCGCGATCATGTGCGCTGGCGGAGATGGTGGCGAGATGATCGTGTGAAGCGCCTTCACGTCACCCGCGCCGCCTCGACGGTGATCCGACCGAGATCACGGGAAGCGTGATCGACCTAAAGCGCGACTACTCGCCTCACGGCGCGATAGAGGAAGTCGTCAAGGGCTTGATGCATTTTTACGACCACGTCCGCAAACTTCTCGGCGGCCTTATCGTCATCCTTAATCAACCCGGCAAACTGGTCCGTTTTCTTGCCCTGTTTGGTGAGCGCCTCAATGATTTGTAGTCGGTCACCGGGCAGCAATTCCCTAAGGTAGTTGGCGAGCAAAAACTCCACAATAAACCCCTGCGCCATGCTATTGGCGGCGACATTGCGGAACATCTCATCGTCTGAAATCATCCAGAGCCCCTACCTTCATTGTGAATCGGCAGCCTTCACGATGGCACAATGCAGGGTAGCGGTACGAGGATTGGGACGTTTCTCCCGACTATTCACAGGGCCTTATCTTGCACCCATCCGCGCCTGCCCAAACTTAGGCCGCACATCAGCGCCACGCTTGCCGCACACCTGACAGACGAACTTCAACTCGATGTCGGAGATCCGCACATCGTCGGGCCAGCCGTCAGCGTTGATCTCGACGTGATGGCTGCAGCGGTGATCCCGGCAAATCGTGCTTGATCTCGGATGCGCTGGAGACCTCCAGACAGCACAAAGACCCGGAGGGCTTGGGGGCTGGTCCGGGCCTTTGAAACTCCGCTCGCGAAGGTGGGTCAGGGATCAATCCGCCACCCGGTGAGACGCCGGTTTCACTCCAGCAAATGCGCCTGAGTCGGGTGTTCGAATTGAGCCAACACGGCGAACAGTTCGCGGCGCGGAAGTAATCGCGAACGAGCACCTTGCCATCTCGCCGAACGTGTCTTTTGCGGGTGATCCGTCACGGTTGTCCGGCAACCCTGTCGAGCCGTTCGGCGCGACTGCCGCTCAATATCCGGGTTGATAGCCGCCGCGCCGCTGGCGGGCGAACGCGTAGTGGGGATTGACCCCGCAATAGGAGAGCGTACCGCGCGCGGTGGCAATGCATTGGGCGTAGCTGGAATATTGGCAATTGCCGGGATAGCCATAGTCGCTTCCTTGCAGGCAGTAGCTATTCGGTACGTTCTGATAAGCCCAGTGGTCGTAAAAACCCGGGCCATATGGCTGAGCCCGGGCTTGCCCGGCCATACTCATCGTCATCGTCAAAATCGTCAAAGCCGCCAAAATGCGCATCGGAACTTCCTCGATGTCGGCACAGCACCTAATGCACTTAGACCGCAGGCAATATTGATCCAAGTCAAAGTACTCAGCCCTGCGTCAACAACCTGTCGAGCCGCTCGACGAGCGATCAGGGCGGCGACATAGGGCACCGACACATCAGGCGGCCTGGTGCTGGGGGTTATCCGATCAAAACGGCTAGCGATTTCCATCATCCCACTATGGACGTAAAAATGGACGTAAAACCGGATTTTGGCGGTTCCGGTCCCCTCAAAATCAGAGGACAAAAATGCAACAAGTGCCTGTGCCGCAGTCGGAGCGCCGCTAATAGCATCGGTCCGGCAATAGCCACTTCGCATGCGAGCGCCAATGTCCGGCTTGGATTAGATACGTACCGCGGTGCCGACCGATAAGCAGCCAAACTTCCCAAGCGTCGATGCGCTCGACGCGGCTGGTCATCTCGGATGCGGACGCCGTTAAAACGTCATCATCAGGATCCGGCGCGGATCAGCCCCGTGAACGATCAAATGTGCGACCCGATGCGCGAGGGTGTTGGTCTTTCCGAGCCGGCCGGCGATCACCAGTAGCGGCGCCGCCGCCAATCCCTCTGCCGCCCCGTGATCGACCGCACGTCGCTGTTCGGGATTGAGGGTTTCGAGGTAGGCGGTTGCCCGTCTACCGCCTCCACTCGGGATTGCGCGGTTGCCAACCAAGCTGGAGGGCGGTCGCCGCCCGTATTAGCGCACAGGGCGCTCTAAAGTCGCGAACGCCCTGTCGACGCGATCGGCGACGCTGTCATGATCGCAAAGATCGCGACTGCAAATCACCAGAGAGGATGGCAAGAACGCCGCCCACCATGACGCTGAGGCGTTTGGGTAATAAACGTGGAAAAAGCCAAGAGGTTGCTGGCGACGAGTGGACCGCAACGACGCTAACTCCAAGCCTATGGTGTCCTGACACGTTGGCGGCGAACTAAAGCGCCCGCGCCGGTATCGATTGTTCGCAATTCTTTCGACCAGATGGCAATTATAGGTGGTGAAAATGATTATCTACACCAGCAGAATGTCAAAAACCGCGATCTTGAGTCGATTGAAGATGGAAGCAAATTCAATGACTTAAATATCGATATGTGGATGACGGAGGATTTTAGCGTGTTTGAATGGTTCTGGTGTGCACGGCGAGCATAAGATGCGGGAAATGCTTTTTGTTGCGTAAAGCGGGAGAAACCGCCATGCCACGAAAACCGCCCAGGCAAAATCTCGGTCCGAGACTTTGTGAAGGAGTCTCGCAAATGTAACTTTGTGCCGGTCATCGTGACCACCACGTCGCCGGATGGGACGATCCGAACCGAAATGCGCGCGAACGACCGGAACGACCAGAAAGCTGAGCAGGAACCAAACGAATGGGACGACGACCTGTGAAACTGCCGCGCTACGTACACGCCTTCATCGACCGCCACGGCCGGTCAAGGTTCTATTTCCGGCGCAAGGGTCGCAGCAAGGTGCCGTTGCCGGGGCTGCCGTGGTCGCCCGCATTCATGGAGGTCTACGAGCGCGCGCTTGCTCCCTGCCAAGCACCGGGTACGTTTGTAATCGGCGCGTCGCGTACCATCGCCGGCACCCTGAACGCGGCTGTGGTCGCTTACTATCAGAGCGCAGCATTCAAGAGCGAGTTGGGCGAGGGCACGCAATCGAGCCAGCGCTCGCTGCTCGAGCGGTTTCGCACCGAGCATGGAGACAAGCGACTGCGCAAGTTAGAGCGGCGCCACATGCAAGCCTATATATCGAGCCTGCAATCGCCGGCAGTTCAGCGCAACATCCTGCGCGCGTTGCGGCACTTCCTGAAATTCTGCAAGGCGGCCGGCCTGATCGATCACGACCCGAGCGAGGGCGTTACCCGCCAGAAAATGAAAAACACCGGCGGGTTCACACCTGGACGGAGGATCATGTCGCGAAGTATGAGGCGTGCCATCCGGTCGGCTCGATGGCGCGGCTGGCGCTCGCGCTCTATCTGAATCTCGGCGTTCGAAAATCCGACGCGGTGCGGATCGGGCCGCGCTTCATCGAGAACGGCGATCTTGACCAATTTCCAACCGCAGAAAGACCAGACGCACCGGCGGCAAACGGATCACGGTCAAGCTGATTCGGACACCAAGGCGATGATAGCTGCGACGCCGGTGACCGGCACCGACACCTATCTTGGTAACGTCGTTTGGCAAGCCGTTCACTGCGAACGGGTTCGGCAACAAGATGCGCGAGTGGTGCGACGAAGCCGGACTGCGGACTGCACCAGCCACGGCCTGCGCAAGCTATGTCTGATCCGGCTCGCGCAGGCGGGCTACACCGCGCCGCAAATCGCGGCGATTCTCGGGCCACAAGGACCTGCGCGAAATCCAGATCTACGTCGATGAAATGACCGCCAAGAAGGTCGGCACGCGACGGCATCGCACAACTTGGAAGATGAATAACCAAACGCGGAACGAAAAAGTGGCCAACCTTGAAAGCCGGTTGGCCAATCTGAGCAAATAGTTGAACGTTTTCAATAGGAGGTTTCAATGATGGTGAGCGCGGAGGGACTCGAACCCTCGACCCCATGATTAAAAGTCACGTGCTCTACCACCTGAGCTACGCGCTCACTCGCCGCGCTGTGTAGGGGGCGGACCCCCTTGGGTCAATAGCGCAGGCACAGCAAATGTGCCGGTCCGGTGCCCCAAATTCCCTTTGTGCCGTAAAAGGTTAGCCGGGCCTCTTGAAGCGCTCCGGGGCAATCCGTCCACCGTCAGTTCACTTCCCGGCGAATCTCAGACGCCACCGGCTGCGAGGGGGCGGTCACCGTCGGCAGGCGGACCGGACGGATGCCGATCAGTTCCGCCGTGCGCACCGCGCCGTCGCGCCAGAACTTGAACGAGTTGGTGCGGGAGTTTTCCAGCAGCGCGATCGCGACCGCGGCCAGGAACGGCAGGCTTTGCAGCACGAGCACGCCGGCAAAAATGTAGATTTCGCGAATTTGCTTGTAGCCGTTCATGACCACCAGCACGGTGGCTCCGACCAAAAGCAGCACGCCGATCACGGCTTCCCAGAACGCCTGGAATTCGATCGACATCCGCGACAGGCCGCCTTTGGAGGTGCGGGCAAAGGCGAGGTGTTCGGTGATCAGGCCCTGCGCCACCGCGCGCGACACCGTCCATTGCACGCTCATCGCCGCGATCATGGCGCCCAGCATCTGTCCGGCCTTGATGTTCACCCGCAGGCGATACAGCGCGATGAAATGCGTCAGTGAAACGACGAAGGAGGCGATGATCGGCAGTG
The DNA here is from genome assembly GCA_963764705.1 of uncultured Alphaproteobacteria bacterium. GTDB lineage: Bacteria > Pseudomonadota > Alphaproteobacteria > Rhizobiales > Xanthobacteraceae > Bradyrhizobium. Next base: position 382,832 of record CAVXTR010000001.1, read on the forward strand.
TCAAAATCCGGTCGGGGATCGAGATGTCGGCGAACGCCACGATCGGCACCCAGATCAGATTGAGGATCGCCACCACCACGCCGAGGCTTTCGGCCCCAAGCCAGTTGAGCCAGCCCAGCGAGAACTCGCGGCGTTGATCCGGCGACAACCGGCTGGCGCCGGGCAGGAAGCGCCGCCAGTGCTTCTTGACGATCTGGAAGCCGCCATAGGCCCAGCGGTGGCGCTGCTTCTTGAATGCCTCGTAGGTGTCGGGCAGCAAGCCCTCGCCATAGCGGACGTTGGTGTAGTGTGTCAGCCAACCCTGCTGCTGGATGGTCAGGCCGAGATCGGTATCTTCGCAGATAGTGTCGCTCGACCAGCCGCCGGCCATATCCATGGCTGCGCGGCGGATCAGGCACATCGTGCCATGCACGATGATGGCGTTGAACTCGTTGCGCTGGACCATGCCGATGTCGAAGAAGCCGGCATATTCGCCGTTCATGATGTAGTGCATCAGCGACAGGTCGCCGTCGCGATGCTCCTGCGGCGCCTGCACCAGGCCGACGCGCGGGTCGGCAAAGACAGGGACCAGGTCCTTGAGCCAGTCCGGATGCACCACATAATCGGCGTCGATGATACCGATGATCTCGGCATCAACTGCCGTGCGCTCCATCGCGATGCGCAGCGCGCCGGCCTTGAAACCCTTGACCTTCTCGGCGTTGATGAACACGAAGCGTTCGCCGAGCGCGCGGCAGTGATCCTGGATCGGCTGCCAGAACGCCGGATCGGGCGTGTTGTTGATGATGCAGACGCATTCGAAATTCGGATAATCGAGCTTTGAGACCGCATCGAGCGTCTGCTTCAGCATCTCGACCGGCTCGAAATAGGCCGGGATGTGGATCGACACTTTCGGGAAGGTGACACCTTCGCCCATCGTCGCCGGCGCCAGAGACGCAGTCTTGGTGATCAGCCGGCGCGGGCCGACACCGAAGGCAACGGCCGCGATCTCGTCGATCCGGGCCATCGCGATCAGGACCAGCGGCACCAGCAGGATCAGGCCCAATGTCAGCGCGAACGCTGACCCGAACACGAAGTAGTGCCCGGACCAGAACGCGAAGACAGTGGCGGCCCAGGCGCCGACGCCGTTGGCCGCCGCCGACAGTACAAAGGCCTGCATCGCGGTCGGTTGTTCCAGCCGCAGGATCGGCAGCGACATCAGGATGCCGACCAGAAGCGCGATGGCGGCGAGCTTCCAGTAGTTCTCGTTGACGATCGGGCCGGTCCACGAAAACTTCGCTTCGCCGTCGTTGTCGAGGACGCCCCAATACGGACCGACGCCGCCTTCGAACGATTTCCAGGGCCGGTCCATCGCTTCGACGATGTTGTATTCCATGCCCATCGCTTCGGCGCGGGCGACGAAATTGCGTAGCACCGACGCCTGTTCGAACGGGCCGGGTTCGGCGTTCCGCAGGTTGTAGCCGGCGCTGGGCCAGCCGAATTCGGCGATCACGATCCGCTTGCCCGGAAATTTCTCGCGCAACAGGCCGTAGAGATAAACTGCCTGGTCCACCGCCTGCTTGTCCGTGAAGTTCTCCCAGTAGGGCAGGATGTGGGCGGCGATGAAATCGACCGACGAAGCCAGTTCAGGATTGTCGCGCCAGCTGTTCCAGATTTCGCCGGTGGTGACGGGAACGTTGACCGATTTCTTGACCCGCTTGATCAGTTCGATCAGGTCCTCGACCTTTTGCTCGCCGCGGAAGATCACTTCGTTGCCGACCACGATGCCGTTGACGTTGCTGTTGCGCTTGGCGAGCGCGATCGCGGATTCGATCTGGGCCGCGTTGTAGTCGTCGTCTTTCCTGATCCAGGCGCCGACCATGACCTTGAGGCCGAACTCGGCCGCGATCGGCGGTACCAATTCGTTGCCCTCGGTCGAGGAGTAAGAGCGGATCGCCCGCGTCACGGTGGAGAGACGTTTCAGATCGGCGCGAATTCGCGCGGGGTCGACCGTGGGATCGACGACGTGGCCGGGCTCGAACGGGGTGTAGGAGACGCTCGGCAGGATGCCCTTGAAGTCGGGAGCCGCCTGCTTTTCCTGGAACAGGCCCCACAGCGCAGCGTGGGCTGCGGTCACACACAACAGGACGGCAACGACGGCGCGCATCGGCGGCTAAACCATACGGGGCCTGCGAGGGGGAAAGCGAACCCGTCCCCAAGGTTCGACCGACACGGCGGCGATAGTAAGGATAATCCTGCCGCGCGAATTCACAACTGGTATGACGGCATGGCGTTTTAAGGGCGTAGTCAATTCAAAACGCTGAAATTTCCGTAACGTTCCGCGGCCGTGCCCGGCCGGTCATTTGGCCGGTGCCGCGGGCGTGGCGGCGGGGGCCGGAGCAGGCGTTGCCGCAGGCGCCGGAGCCGCGTTGCCGGCAGTGGCTGCGGGCGCCGGGCTTGCCGCGACGGCGGCCTGGGGCTGGGCGCCCGGATTGATCCAGCAGGCATGGATCCGGCTGGAGAGGGTCTCGGCCACCTTGGGATCGATCTGGCCGCCGAAGCGGGTCAGGCAGCGGAACGCGGCCTGGACGTGGCCGCCGGGGCAGCCGAAGCGGTCGTAGAGGTCGAGGTGGCGGAAGGCGGTATCGAGGTCATCCCGCCACATCAGGCTGACGACGCGGCGGCCGAGCCAGACGCATTCGGGATTGCCGGCCGGGCCGTTGATGGCTGTCTGCGCCTCGACGAATTCGTCGGTCTTGCGCTGGTTGTCCTTGGTGGCGTCGGCGGCATTGGCGGCCGGAGGCTTGCCCTGATCCTGGGCGGGCTGGCCGCTCTGGGCGAGTGCGCCGCTCGTTCCTATCAAAATAGCAAGGCCTGCAGCGGCGAGGTGGCGCAAAACCGACTTTCCTGGACCAAGCACCCGACGACGCATGCATTCCCCGATTTTTCCGTGTGACGGCTGGCTTGTTGCCGTCGAAATGGGTCCCCAATGCGGCGGAGACGCCTGCAGATTCCCATGCCGGTTATTTCGGATTTTGTCCAGCAAAGTCACAACTTTATCGCGTCGTGGTAAAATCGCCGCAGGGGATGGCCGCCATTCCGGCTATCGTGCATCTTGGCAGATCGCCGGTGAACCGCTAATCGACAGGCCCCGCCCGGAGGATGGAACCGATTTCTCTTCGTACGCCGCTGGCGCTTCTCCTGTCTTCGCTCGCAATGATCGCGGCCCTGTGGTGGTGGGTCGCCACGCCGATTACGCTTGCGCGCGCGCCGATCGATCCCAATGCCAAATTGCAGTGCGTCTCCTACGCCCCGTTTCGCGACCTGCAAACGCCGCTGGTGCCGACCACGCTGATCGAGCCGGAACAGATCGCGCAGGACCTGGCGCAACTCGCCAAAATCACCGACTGCGTGCGGACCTACTCGATCGAGAACGGGCTCGATCAGGTTCCGGCGCAGGCCGCCAAGGTCGGCCTGAAGGTACTGCAGGGCATCTGGCTCGGCAGCAACCGGACCAAGAACCTCGCCCAGATTTTGACCGCGGTCGCCCTGACCAGGGAATATCCCGACGTCATCACCGGGCTGGTGGTCGGCAATGAGGTGCTGCTGCGCGGCGAGATGACGACCGCCGATCTCGCCGCCAACATCCGCTCGGTCAAGGCGCAGGTGAAGGTGCCGGTCACCTATGCCGACGTCTGGGAATTCTGGCTGCGCAACCGCGAGATCTACGAGGCCGTCGACTTCGTCACCATTCACATCCTTCCCTATTGGGAGGACATGCCGGTGCGGGCGAAATTCGCAGCCGGCCATGTCGACGATATCCGCAGGCGGATGGCGGTGGCGTTTCCGGGCAAGGAAATCCTGATCGGCGAGACCGGCTGGCCGAGCTCGGGGCGAATGCGCGAGGGGGCTTTGCCGTCGCGCACCAACCAGGCGCGCGTGGTCTCCGAAATTCTCGATCTCGCCAAGCGCGAAGGCTTTCGCGTCAACCTGATCGAGGCCTACGACCAGCCGTGGAAGCGGCAGCTCGAAGGCACCGTCGGTGGCTATTGGGGCCTGTTCGATGCGGTCAAACGCGTCTTGAAATATCCGCCCGGCGAGCCGATCAGCAATTACCCGCAGTGGAAATGGCAGATGGGATGCGGCATGGCGCTGAGCGTCTGCGTGTTCCTGTCGGGATGGCTGACGTTACGCCGGCGGCCGTGGCAGCCGCGGCTGAGCTCGTGGATCGCGGTCGGGACCTCGGCGACGACGTCAGGCATGCTGCTCGGGATCGCCGCCGACAAGTTGCTCTATGAGAGCTATGGGACCGGCGGCTGGCTGCAATGGGCCGCGCTGCTCGCCGCAGGCTGTGCCTCGCCGCTGCTGGTCGCCAACGCCGCGATGTCCGGGCAGCCGCTGCCGACCTTCCTCGAGCTGTTGGGGCCGCGGGCCGGCCGCACCGGATCGGCGCTGAACGTACTGCTGGGACTGGTTCTGATCGTCACCACGGTGATCGCGGCCGGGACCGCGCTCGGCTTCATCTTCGATCCCCGCTACAAGGATTTTCCGTTCGCCGCGCTGACCATGGCGGTGGTGCCCTTCGCTGCGTTGATGCTGGTCAACCGGCCGAAACAGGGCGTGCGCCCGATTGCCGAGGCCGCCTTTGCCGGTGTGCTGGTCGTGGCCGCGCTCTTTACCGGCATCAATGAAGGTGGCCAGAACTGGCAGTCGCTGTGGACCTGCGCGATCTATCTTGTGCTGGCGTTCACGCTGTGGCGGGCGCGGGCCGTGCAAATCCCAGAATGAGCAGCCCGATCGCGATGCCGGACAGCGCGACATTGTAGAGCACGATGCCGAGGCCGGCGGCGATCAGCCCGCCCGTCAGCAGCACGATCGACGGCCGCATCAGGTGAAGTACGGCAATCACCAGCGCTACGATTCCGAACACCGAATTCTTGAACAGCACGGTCGCGAGGGCGCGCGCCTTGCACAGCATGCTCTGCAGGCCGGCGTCGCAGGCCAGCGCCTGCGTGGAGAATTCGACCGCGAGATAGCGCAGATAAAGCGCGTAGCCGACGGTGACGAAGCCGACCACCAGCAGAAATTGCACCTGATAGGGCGTCAGCCGGAACGGAATTTTTTTCATCGGACGAATATGCTCGGGAATGGCGCGGGGGACAAGCGTCCGCTCGCGGCGAAGGCGTCAAAACGGGTGAGATGTCGGGCGCAATTTATTGTAATAAAAGACGTTATTGGTCTTTCTTGCGGCTGAACATCGAGGAGAGCGACGTCGAGATCGATGACGTCGTCTCGGGTTTTTTCGGCGGCGCCTCTTCGACGGTAGCCGCGCGCTTCGAGGTTCCGTGCTTGCTGCGGGAGGCAGGCTTGGCCGGTGCCGGCTGCGGAACATCGTCGGCCTTCAACGTGAGCCGCTGGCCGTCGAAGATCGTGGTCTCGCAGCTCCGGTTGTTCTCGGTCAGCACCGCGCAGATCTTGGCGGCGGCGCCGGCGTCGTTGAGTGGGCCGGCCACCAGATGAAGCTGCATGCCGAGCCCGTTGGTGGCTTCCTTGATCATGATGACCGGGCGCAGCGGCAACAGCGGCGCATTCGACCGCGACTTCAACAGGCCGCGCCATAGCGCGCGCAGGCCGCTGACCGAATTGGCGCTGCCGAGATCGACCCCGAACTCGGTCCGGTACAATGCGACCTTCGGCGCGGTGGCTTCGTCGGCTTCCTCGTCGCTCACCGCCGGTGCCGTGGCCACCACTTCCGGGATCGGGCTTGCGACGACGGCACTGGCCGGCTTGCCGGGTTCGATCAGCCTGGCGGCGGCGGGATCGGGCGGGGCCATGAACGATTTCGCCGCCACCAGCGGCGTGGCTGACGGTGTGCCGGGAGACTTCGCGGCATCGGGTTTTGCAGGATCCGTGTTGGCCACGTCGACCTTGAGCACATCGATCTTTGGAAGATCGCTCTTGGCCTGGTCTCCCTTGGCTTGGTCTGCCTTGGCCAAATCGGCCTTGCTGGTCTCGGCTCTTGGCGGGCTCGGCCTTGGTCGGTTCGATCTTGGCGAGGTCGGATTTTGCCGTCTCGATTTTGGCAGCTTCGATCTTCGCCGCTTCGATTTTGGCAGCCGCCTTTGCAAATTCCCTGGCTGCGTCCGATTTGACCGGCTCGGTCTTGGGGAGGTCTTTTGCGACCGACGAGAGGGCCGGCCCGGGCTCTGGCGCGGTTGTCTTGGCCACCGGCTTGTCGGGGGCCGGGGCGGTCACAACAGGCGCGACGACGGGGGCGGGGCCGGAATTCGGCGAGGTTTGCGGCTCGGTGGTCAGGGTGGTCGGGCCCGGCGGCGCGCCGGCCGGTGAAACCTGCCGGATGAACGCGCCGGTAACGGAGTCCAGCCCCTGTTCCAGGCTGGTGACGCGGGTATACAGCCGGTCGCGGTCGCCGTTGAGGGTGTCGATCGCGCTCGCGAGCCGCCGCGTCTCGTTCTGGGTTTCGCGGGCAGCCATCTGGATCTGCTGCGCCTGCCGGGAGAGGTCGGCGGCCGCCATCTGCTCGTGCTTCAACCCGAGCGACGACTGGTTGGCCATGACCGCTACAACCACGGCGCCGACTGCGCCGACGCCCCAGCTACCGATCCGCCAAAGCGCGCGATGGTCGAGTTCGTCTTCGTCGGCTAGCAAACCGCTGAGCACGCCGCCGGTGTTGTCGGTGTCGAAGCCGCTGGAGAGATGGTCTGAATTCTTGGCCAAAACGTTCCTGGCCCTCCCTCAGGCCTGCCGAATCACACAGCAAACATTAACAGGAAATCCGCCGTGTTCCTGAATCCGGTCGTTTACGGCATGGCGAATCGGTTTGATCTCCCACCGAAAACAATTAAAGACGGCCCGGCGCGACGTGTTGCTTGAGGAACAGAATGACGGCTCGATCCAGCCTGACGGTAGTGCTTGCGGCCGGTGAGGGCACGCGGATGCGCTCCTCGCTGCCCAAGGTGCTGCACCCCGTGGCCTCGCAGTCGCTGCTGGCCCATGTGCTGGATGCGGCCCCGCATGGCGCGGGCGCGGCGCTCGCGGTCGTGGTCGGGCCGAACCACAATGCGGTTGCCGACGAGGTCAGGCGGGTGCGCCCGGATGCGGCGACGTTCATTCAGGCCGAGCGGCTCGGCACCGCGCATGCGGTGCTGGCGGCACGCGAGGCGATCGCGCGCGGCGCCGACGACCTGCTGGTCGCATTCGGTGATACGCCGCTGATCTCGGCCGAGACGTTTGCGCGGCTGCGCGCGCCGCTGGCGCAGGGCGCAGCGCTCGCCGTGCTCGGCTTCCGTGCCGCGGACCCCACCGGCTATGGCCGCCTGCTGCTCGAGGGCGATCATCTGGTCGCGATCCGCGAGCACGCCGACGCCAGCCCGGAAGAACGCAAGGTGACGCTGTGCAACGCCGGCGTGATGGCGTTCAATGGCCGCCGTGCGCTCGAGATCATCGACAAGATCGGCAACGCCAACAGCAAGAGCGAATACTACCTGGTCGATGCGGTCGCCATCGTCAGGCAAATGGGAATGGAGGCCGTCGTGATCGAAACCAGCGAGGATGAAGTGCGCGGCATCAACAACAAGGCGCAACTCGCCGAAGCGGAAGCGGTGATGCAAACGCGGCTGCGCCAGGCAGCCCTCGAGGCCGGCGTGACGCTGATCGCGCCGGAGACGGTGTTTCTCTCCGCCGACACCAAGTTCGGCAGCGACGTCACCATCGAGCCGTTCGTGGTCATCGGGCCCGGCGTCAGCATCGGCGACGGCACGGTGATCCACTCTTTCAGCCACATGGTAGAGACCTCGATCGGCAAGAACGTGCAGATCGGGCCCTATGCGCGGATGCGGCCCGGTACCTCGCTCGGCGATGGCTCCAAGCTCGGCAACTTCGTCGAGACCAAGGCCGCGACCATCGAGGCCGGCGCCAAGGTCAATCACCTGTCCTATGTCGGCGACGCCCATGTCGGTGCCAAGGCCAATCTCGGCGCCGGTACCATCACCTGTAACTATGACGGTTTCGGCAAGCACAAGACGACCATCGGCGAGGGCGCCTTCATCGGCACCAACACCTCGCTGGTCGCGCCCGTGAAGATCGGCAAGGGCGCCTATATCGGCTCCGGCTCGGTGATCACCCGCGACGTGCCCGACGATGCGATGGCGGTCGAGCGCAGCCCGCAAAGCATCCGCGAGAACGGGGCCGTGCGGTACCGCGAACTGAAGACGCGAAAGAAGCCGAAGGAGGGGTAGCGCGCGCTTCGCTGGCGTTTCGCCGTCTTAAATGCTGCTATCCGATGCCGGGATGGCCGGGATCGAACCGCAACGCGCTTTCGATCCATTTTGCGACGCGCAGCATCGAATCGTCCTGACGATAGCCACCCACGATCTGGAGACCAAGCGGCAGGCCGTTCTTGCCGAAACCGGCAGGAAGTGAAATTGCAGGCACGCCCAGCAGCGTCCACGGCGCGCAGTATTCGGCGTCGCCGGTATAGGCCAGGCCCGCGGGCGCTTCGCCAAAGGCCGGCAGCGTCAGCACCGCGTCGAAACCTGCCAACTGGTCGGTGAAACAGGCGAGCAGCGCCTTCTGCCGCGCTTTGGCCGCCAGGTAATCGTGGGCCGTGTGGGCCTTGCCGGACTGCACCAGGGATTTCAGGTGGTCACTGGTCCGGTCGGGAAATTTTTCGACGAGGTCGCCGAAAATCAGCGCGGCTTCGCTCGATAGAATGATCTGGATCGTGTCCCAGTTGGTTTGATCGAGTTCGGGAAGCTCCAGCTCTTCGAGGATGGCGCCGGCGTTTCGCAGGGTTGCGCTCGCGGCGTCAAACACCCCCTGCTGTTCGGGTTCTGCCCGCGACCATTTCGAAAAGCGCACGATCGCAAGACGCGGCTTTTCCTTCGCCGGCAATCCCTGTTTCGGAGAAACTTCAAAGGCCGGCAGCGGACGGCCGTGCAGGTCGCTGTCGCTGCTGCCGCGGAGCAAGGAGAGCGCGTACGCGACATCATCCACCCTTCGGGCGAAAAAGCCCACATGATCGAGCGACGGGCTCAAATGATGCACGCCGAGGCGCGGAATGGCGCCGAAACTCGGCTTCAACCCGACCACACCATTGAAGGCGGCCGGACGTATCACTGAGCCGAGCGTTTGCGTGCCCAGCGCCAGCGGAACGAAACCCGCCGCGACCGCGGCGGCCGAACCCGATGACGATCCGCCGGGCGTATGCGCAGGATTCCACGGATTGACGGTTGGTCCCGGATGGCGCCAGGCAAATTCCGTCGAGACGGTCTTGCCGAAGATCGTAGCGCCAAGGTGCCGCAGCCGGTCGACCACCCAGGCGTCCGCCGCGGGAACATGATCCCGGTAGATCGGCGAGCCGTTGGAGGTCGGCATGTCAGAGGTGGCGATGATGTCCTTGATGGCGACGGGAATGCCCGACAGCGGCCCGGGCCGCCGCGTCACGTCAGTTGGAAGGTACTCGAACGCCTTGAGTGACGGCTCGAACACCTTTGTTCTTTCCAGACGAGCCGCGGCGTATCGATCAGCCGCGGCGCCATCGCCGGCGAACAGGCGCAGTAACTCGAGCACGCCCGCGCGCGGAGAAGCCAAATCAGTCATCCCGTTCGATCCAGGCTTTCGTCCTCGACCCTACTTCATCGCCACCGCGGGCTCGATGTATTTCTTCACCACGAACGCCCCGTAGTCCGGCTGAGCGGCCAGATTGCCGAGCGCGATCTGCGTATCCATCGAAACCTTCAGCGCATCGGCGGTGATGTCGACGCTTGGCGGATAGACGCCGTCGGCGAGCATGCGCTTGACGGCGGCTTCCACCACGGCGGCATCGAGCGTCGGAAATTCCTTCTTGGCGATTTCCACGGTCTTGGCCTCGTTCTTGGCCATGAAGCGCATCGCCATTTCCATCCCGTTGACGACGCGCTGCGCCGTATCGGGATCGACATCATTGCGCGCCGTCACCGCGGAAAACGCATACGGACCGTAGGATTTCGGAAATCCGAGCACGACTTTCATTCCCTTGGCGACGGCCTGGTCGAGGCCGGGTTCATACATCACAGCGATGTTGGCCTGCTTGGCCACGAACGGGCCGGGTTCGGAGCCGATCGCGACCTGGATCATGTCGACATCGGTCTTGGCGTCCATGCCGTTTTCTTTCAGCAGCTTGATGAACAGCGACGTGCTGGTGGTCGGCATCAGGCCGGTGACCACCTTCTGGCCCTTGACGTCCTTGATACTGTCGAACTTGAAATCGGGCGCGGTCGCGATCCATACCGCGGCGCCGTTGACGACATTGGCGATGATGTTGACCGGCGCGCCCTTCGAGGCCGCGATCGCCGTCCATTCCGGTCCATGGATCGAGAACTGCGCGCTTCCGGAGATTACCGCGGACAGTGCCACGGTCGGTGCGCCCGCGGTTTCCTTGGTGAGATCGAGGCCCTGCTGCGTGAAGAACCCCTCATCGATGGCGACATAGAGCGGCAGGTACAGCATCGACTGGAACGCCTGCGACAGCACCACTTTCTTGCCGTCGGCGAGGGCGGGGCTCGCCAGCAGAATTCCGGTCAGCGCGGCGGCGCGGGCGATACGCGGGAACAACGACATTGAACAACTCCATCCATTCGACATTGAAATCAAACCTGAACCTGATGCGTTGTGTTCGACTGCTTCCAGGGCAAACTGACGCGCTCGACGATGTCGATGACGTAATAGAGGATGAACCCCATGATCATCAGCGTGAACAGCCCGACCCAAACCGTGTTGAGGTCGTAGAGGCTGGAGGCGGTGTAGATCAGGTGGCCGAGCCCGCGCTGCGAAGAGATGAATTCGCCGACCACGGCGCCGACCAGTCCAAATCCGATATTGATGCGAAAGGTCGCGATGATCGACGGCAGCGTCGAGGGCACCACCGCCTTGAAGAACACCTGATGCTTGTCCGCGCCCATCGATATCAGCAGGGATTGCAGGTCGGTGTCGGCATCCTTGGCGGCCTGATAGGCGGCGATCAGCGCCACGATGGCGGTCAGCGATACCGACAAGGCGACCTTCGATACCAGCCCGGTGCCGAACCAGAGCACGACGATCGGCGCCAGCGCGATCTTCGGCACGCTGTTGATCGCGACGATGAACGGTTCGACCAGTCTGGCGACGAACACCGAGTACCAAAGTGCCAGCCCGAGAAGCGATCCGAAAATCGTTCCGATGATAAAACCCAGGATGGCCTCGAACAGGGTGTACCAGGTGTCCGAAAGCAGTTCTCCCGTGAGCAGCATCTTGTAGCCGCCGGCAAAGACGCCGGCCGGTGACCCGACCAGGAAGGCCGATATCCATCCGATGCGAACGCCGATCTCCCAAAGCACAAAGAACACCACCACGGCGGCGACCTGCAGCACGGCGCGGCCGAGGGTGGTGTCGAACGTGGCGCGCCGCCGCCTGCGCAGCTTCGGCTTCCGCAGCGCGGTTGTCTCGGGCATCGTGATGGTCACGCCGTTTTCTCCGTCTGAATATCGAGCTCGGCGCACAGCGAGTGAAAATAGCCGGAGAAGCGGCTGTCGCTGCGGGCAGCGATCGGAGAGGACGCGCTGATATCGATATCGTGGACGACCTTGACGCGGGCAGGTCGGCCGCTCAGAACGACGACGCGCTTGGAGAGTGCGACGGCCTCATCGATGTCGTGCGTCACCAGTATAACGGTCTTGTTGTAAGTCTCGACGGCGTCCTTCAGGACCCCTTCGAGATAAAGACGCGTCTGGTAGTCGAGCGCGGAAAACGGTTCGTCGAGCAGCAGGATGTCCGGGTCCATGATCAGGGTGCGGATCAGGGCGACGCGCTGGCGCATGCCGCCGGATAGAAGTCTTCGGGTAGGCGTTCTCGAAGCCGGAAAGGCCAAATCCCTTGAGGTATTCGCGCGCCTTGCCTTCGGCCTCGATCCGGTCGACGCCCCGCGTCTCGAGCCCGAGCAGAACGTTGCCAAGCACCGTGCGCCATGGAAACAGCAGGTCCTTTTGCATCATGTAGCCGACGCGACCGCGCAGGCTTTCGATCTCCTCGCCGCGATAGAGCAAGGTGCCGGAATCAGGCTCGATCAGGCCGGCGATGATGTTGAAAATCGTGGTCTTGCCGCATCCGCTGGGCCCAATGATGCTGACGAAGTCGCGCTCATTGATGGTGAAGGAGAGGTCGTCGAGAACACCGACCTCTCCGGATTTTCCGGCGAAGGATTTTCGGACGTTTCGGACGCTGAGCTGGACAGGAACTTGTTGCATCGATGCATACAGGCAACTTGTATGCCAGAGCGAGGGTCGGAAAAACGCCGATTTTCAGCGGCCTTCAGCGCCGAGAAATCGTGACAATGGCACTGCGCTGCTGCCTCTTTAGGCAGGTGCCCCATCTCGCCGCTCGACCGTTATATGACGGCGACGACGTGTGAACTGATGCCAGTATTGCCGTGATTTTCCGGACATCAACCCATCAATCGGACAGCGGCGCGACCGCCGGTTCCGGTTGACACGGTCACCCCGACGGCTACGCTGGCCAAAACAGGGAATCTTTCCCAAAAAGACCAAAAAAGGGCAGGGAACGACGTGAAACACGTCATCGCGTCTTGAGCGGACCCGCGCGGGCTTCCGTGCTCGCGCCATTCCACATCCGCAACTATCGCTTTCAATGGCCGTCCGATCTGCTCACCTCCTGGGCGTTCGAGGTCGAGACGCTTGTGCTCGGCTGGTACATCATGGTCGAGACCGGTTCGGTGCTGCTGCTGACCGTGTTCGCGTCGCTGCAATATGTCGGAACGCTGATCGCGCCGGTGTTCGGCATGATCGGCGACCGCCTCGGGCATCGCGATCTCCTGGTGGTGATGCGGCTGGCCTATACCGCGCTTTCCGCGACCATCATGACGCTGGCGCTGACGCACCATCTGTCGCCCCTCAACGTCATGATCGTCGTCGCGATCATGGGCCTGATCCGGCCTTCCGATCTCGGCGTGCGCGGCGCGCTGCTGGCGGACATCATGCCGCCAAAACAACTGGTCGGCGCGATCAGCCTCGCGCGGACGACGCAGGACAGCGCGCGCATCGTCGGCGCGTTGACCGGCGCCGGACTGTTCGCCCTGCTCGGCATCGGCTTCGTCTACGTCGCGATCGTCTGTCTCTATCTCACGGCCACCGTGCTGATGCTGTGCCTGACCCGTCCGGACAAATCTTCCGGTGCCGTCGATCCGGCGGATTTGACGTTTGCCTCGACGCTGCTGCGGGACCTGAAGGAGGGCATCGTGCACGCCTGGAGCGGGCCGGGCATGCGCGCCGCGCTCTGCGTCGCGTTCCTGGCCAATCTCACCGCGTTTCCCTTCACCAACGGCTTGCTGCCCTACAGCGCCCGCGAGATCTTTCACACCGACCAGACCGGTCTCGGCTATCTGTCGGCGAGTTTCGCGGTGGGCTCGCTGATCGGATCAATCACGCTCAGCGTGGCCCACCGCGTCCGCATCGCAAGGCTTCTGATCGGCGCGACGCTGGCCTGGTACGCGATGTTGCTGGTGTTCGTCGAGATCAGCGCGGTTCCGGTGGCGATGGCCTGCCTTTTGTTTGCCGGCATCGCGCAGAGCATGTCGATGATTTCGGCCGCCGTGATCCTGATGCGCACGGCCAGCGCCCATCTGCGCGGCCGCGTGATGGGGGTCCGCATGATGGTGATCTATGGCCTGCCGCTCGGCCTGCTCGCGGCCGGCAGCCTGATCGATCTCGTCGGCTATTCCGCGACCGGCACGCTTTACGCAGCCTCAGGCCTGATCGCGATGGCTGCGATCGCGCTGCATTGGCGCGCCGATCTCTGGCCGGTGCATGCGGCGGCGAACGTGCACTGACGTTGAAGTTTCCACGAGCCGGATGGCATGACCTAGATTTGAATGGTCTCCCGACAGCCGACTGTCTATGGTGCGCCCATGTCCTGTCCTGTTATGTCACGTCTTGTCTGTTTGTCGATCGCCATTGTTGTTTCGCTGGTCTCCGTCGCCGCATCGGCTGCGCCGCCTCACAAGCGGTCGGCGCCGCGCTGGCACGGCTACGGCTTTCTGCCGGGCTATCAGCAGCCGCTGAACAACACCCTGCCTCTGTACGCCCAGAAAAACGCGATGCGGCGACTGGCGAGCCGCGACCGCCGCCATTGGTATATCGATCCGGTGCCTCAGTATTACGGCTATGACGACAACTGGCACTATTTCGGCCGGCCCGGTTTCTACGGCGGCCGCTACAACGGCGGCACGTTTGGGCCGTGCTGGACCCAGACGCCGATCGGGCCGGTCTGGAACTGCGGCTGATCGGCCTGTCGCCGGCGACATAAATCACATCATGCGCCAGGCGTGCGACGACATAAATCAGGGCAGCGCGGCGCGATAAGCACTCGCGAGCAGGTTGCGACGAAGCTTCGCCGGCAACGTTCATCTCGGCCTGTGTCCGCGCAGGCCGTATCCGATTTGCGCTTGCAATAAGGTCAGCCATGACCAAGATTGATCGCGATTTGCAATGTCTGTTGGCAATCTCCGAGAACCGATGACAACCAGTATCCCCATCTTTGACGGCCACAACGACGTCCTGCTGCGTCTTTACAAGTCGGCTTCCAGCGATGTGGTGTCCGATTTTCTTCTCGGAGAGGACGCCGGTCATATCGACCTGAAAAAGGCCAGGGCCGGCTCTTTTGTCGGCGGTTTCTTCGCGATGTATTCGCCCTCGGTCGGCAAGTCTTCGTCGCTGGGTCAGCAAATGACGGGCGGGAAATACGCATTGCCGCTTCCGCCTCCGCTGAGCATGGACGAGGCGCGAAAATCGGTTTCGGGCGAGCTGGCGATCCTGCTGCGGATCGTGCGCGCGTCCAGGGGAGCCGTGGCGATCTGCAGGACGGCCGCGGAGCTCACGTCGGCGATCTCGCGCGGGACCTTGGCGGTGGTTCTTCACCTCGAAGGCGCCGAAGCCGTCGACGGCGATCTGAATTTTCTGGAACTGCTGTACGCGGCGGGTTTGCGCTCGCTGGGGCCGGTCTGGAGCCGCAACAACATCTTTGGCCACGGCGTTCCCTTTCATTTTCCCGCCGAACCCGATCTCGGCGACGGCCTGACGACGACTGGCGAGAAGCTCGTCAGCGCCTGCAACGAAATGAAGATCCTGGTCGATCTCTCGCATATCACCGAAAAAGGATTTTGGGACGTCGCCCGGCTCTCGAAAGCGCCGCTGGTCGCGACGCATTCCAACGCGCATGCCTTGTGTCCGTCGCCCAGAAACCTGACCGACCGGCAGTTGGCCGCCATCCGCGACACCGGCGGAATGGTCGGTCTCAACTTCGCCACCTGCTTTCTGCGTTCCGACGGTGGCATGAAGGCGGATACCGGAATCGAGTTGATGGTGCGTCAACTCGATTATTTGATCGAGAAGGTCGGCGAGGATCATGTCGGGTTCGGATCGGATTTCGACGGCGCGGTGGTGCCGGAGAAAATCGGCTCGGCGGCGGGGTTGCCGGTGCTGGTCGACGCTCTCAGGCAAAGCGGATACGCCGAACCGCTGTTGAAGAAGCTGGGCTCGAGCAATTGGCTCGATGTGCTCGCCCGGACCATCGGATGACATCCGGCGATCTCAATCGGGGCTCGCGGGGAGGCGGGCGTTCGGTCGAATTCTTCGACCGGATCAACAAGGCCTCGATCGTCATGCTGGCTGAGGGCGGACTTGTGCCGCATCCAATGGCGGCCGGGATCGCCGACGGGATCATGCGGGTGATCGCCGGAGAGCAGGCATCGGGCGTGCAGCGCTCCGCCGACTATCTCGATTTCGAACCGAAACTGATCGCGATGGCGGGACCGGACGCCTCGCGGCTTCACATCGGCAGAAGCCGGCAAGACATCGGCGCGACCATCGCGCGCATGTCGTTGCGGGATACGCTTCTGAGGGGATTTGAAGCCGTTGTCGTCTCGCGGGAAAAACTTCTCGCACTCGCCGGGCAGCACACGCAGACCATCATTCCGGCCTACACCCACGGCGTCCAGGCCCAACCGACGACATTCGCGCATTATCTGCTCGCCTGGGCGTCTGCGCTGGCGCGCGACAGCGAGCGTCTGCAGGAAGCGTATCGCCGGATCAACAAAAGCCCGCTGGGCGCGGCGGCTTTGGGGACGTCGAGCTTCCCGATCGACCGAAGGCGGCTCGCGGAGCTGTTGGGTTTCGACGGCCTCGTTGAGAATTCCTATGACGCCAATCACCTCTCGTCGGTCGACAGCGGCCTTGAAGTCGCCAGCGCCTTGCAGATCTCCGCCATCCAGCTCGGACAGTTCGCGCAGGACATTCATGCCCAGTACGGCGCGCCGTCGCCGTGGTTGATGCTGTCGGAGGGAAAGCTGACCGGCGTCAGCAGCCTGATGCCGCAGAAGCGGAATCCGGCCGCCCTTGAACAGCTTCGGACCCAGAGCAGTATTCTGGTGGGCGAGATGCAAACCGTACTGCTCCTCGCCCACAACAACCGTACCGGAATGTTCGATTCCCGCAGCTACGATCCGGTCCCCAGCGAAAGGCCGCTGCAGGTCTACGGCCTGTTCCAGCAGGTGCTGGATGGTCTTGAGGTCGACCGAGACCGCGCGCTGGCCGAAATCAACGCCGGCTATTCGACGGCCAGCGAGATCGCGGACGCGCTGCTGAGGACAGCGGACGTCCCGTTCCGGGTCGGCCATCACTACGCGTCGGCGTTGACCAGCTATGGCCGCTCAAAGCGGATCCAACTGAACGAAATTCCCCACGCGGAAGCCGCGCGCATTTACAAGGAAGAAACCAGGCACGACTTTCCGCTGAACGAAGCCGCGTTCAGGGAGACCATCAGCGCCGAGCATATGGTGTCCGGCAGCAGGGGCGTTGGCGGACCGCAACTTGCCGAGGCGACCCGGATGCTTGGCGATGAAAGCGCCAAGGTGAAGTCGGACCTCGATTGGCTGAAGTCTCGGCGCGAGCCTTCTGGATGCCGCCGATACGGCGCTCAACAAGGCCGTTCAGCGTTGGCGGCGGCGCGACGGCCGCTGACCGCCTTATCAGGCGGCTGATGCGAATTGCTGTCAATGAAACTGGCGCACCTCGACCGGCGCCCGACAGGCGACGGCAGCCTTGCGCCCCCACGCCAGCGCTTCGTCGAGGTCGGCGGCTTCAAGCACCCAAAAGCCGCCGACGTGCTCCTTGGTTTCGAGGTACGGCCCGTCGGTGATGAGAAACCTGCCGTCGGGCTTCGCCCGTATCGACGTCGCGCGGCTCGCCGGGCCCAGTCCGCCGACGAAAATCCTGACGCCGGCAGCCTTCATCTCGTCGTTGAGCACGTCGATATCGCGCGACATCGCTTCGTCCTCTTTAGACGGGTCGTAACCGTCGGGATGGTGAATAGCCACCAGATACTGCGTCATGATTTCTCCTGTCACGGTCTGCGGAGGGCAGGTTGTCTTGCCTTCACGACATAGACGAACGGGCAGGCCGGAATTCGACAAACGTCCCAAAAAATTGCCAGCCGTCGCCATCTTCGAGGGCGAATGCTCCAACGTCACGCGTTCCTATGGCGGCAACGGCACGGGGCGCTACGCCACGTGATCGTGATGCGACGCGCTGCGGGACGAAACAGACGGCAGGCTCGTTATCTTGGTGCGTCGGTAAGCTTTCGTTTGCCGATCCAGCAAGCACGTATATCGGGTGCCCGGACATCGGCAGAACGAGCGGTTGCAAAGGCGAGAACATTCTTGCGTCTTCAGTGTGGCTGAATCGGCGCACCGCCGATAATTGTGTCAGTTGGCTTCAGCGCTCGGAAAAATGCACGGGGACTTGCCCCGCCAAATTGTCCAAGGTCGCCTGGAGTCAGGCACCGTCGGCGTCTGCTGTAATTCGGGGAATGCCGTGCGTCCTGGTCGTGTCGGCATACTGCGAAGGGTTATGTTGACCGGCCTGGTTCTGGCGGCAGCGATCGGGGCGTTCAGCAGCCGCGTCCGGGCGGCACAACTCACGGTCACTAGCATCGCCGACTCCGGGGTTGGATCGCTGCGTGCCGCGATCCAAACCGCTAACGCTAATGGGAATAGCACCAACGCCATCGTATTTGCGCTTGGCTCCAATCAGACGATCATCCTGACCAGTTCGTTGCCACCGATCCTCGGCAATCTCACCGTTGACGGTTCATCGTCGCCAAATCTGATAATCAACGGCAACAATGCTTCCAGCGTATTCTTTGTTGCAGGCGGCGCGGTCACCATCAAGGACGTGAGTATCGCCAATGCCTTTGCCCAAGGAGGCCAAGGCGGCACCGGTTCGACCGGCGGAGGCGGCGGTCTCGGCGCAGGCGCAGCTATCTTCGTCAACGCCGGGACGACCACCATCGTCAACGTGAACTTTCTTAACAACGGCGCGGCCGGCGGTGCTGGCGGCACCGTCGGCGCCGGGAGCAATCTTGGCGGCGGCGGCGGTGGTGGCCTGCGCGGCAACGGTGGCAACGGTGGCGAGTTCAGCGCCGGCGGCGGCGGCGGAATTCTCCGGTAATGGCGGCAACGGTGGCAACAGCGGTGGTCCGGGCGACAATGGTAGCGGCGCTCTCGGCGGACTAGGCGGCAATGCTGTCTCCACTTTCTCCGGCGGCGGCGGCGGAGGTGGCGGCTTTGGCACTGCAGCCGGTGGTAACGGCAATGGCGGCGCCGGAGGAATCGGAGGGGGCGGCGGTGGCGGCACCTCCTCCGGTGCCAGCGGCGTCATTACCGGCAGCTTCGGTGGAGGTGGGGGCGCCCTCGGCGGTGGCGGCGGCAATGGCGGGCAGGGCGGCTACGGCGGTGGCGGAGGTGGCGATGCGACAAATAGCGGCACCGGCGGTTTCGGCGGTGGCGGTGGCGGCGCTGTAGGCGGCATCGGCGGTGGTAGCGGCGTTGCCAATGGCGGCGGTGGCGGTGGCGCTGGCCTCGGTGGGGCGGTCTACGTGCGCGGCGATACCGGCGCGCAATTGATCGTTGGGGACGGCTTGTTCCTCGGAAGTCAGGTGACGGCGGGGGGGGGGCGTTGGCGGCGGTACCAATGGCGGTGCGGCGGGCTCGGATCTGTTCCTGCAGAGCGGTGCTGCCACGACCTTCTCGCCGGGCGTGGGCAAAAATCTGGCCTTCACCGGCACCATTGCCGATGATAGCGCAGCGAGCCTGCGGACCGGCCAGAGCTTCACCGCCGGCGCCGGCGCCGGTGCCGCGATCAACATGACAGGTGGCGGCACGGTCATTCTCAGCGGCGCGAATACTTACAGTGGCGGCACGACGCTTACAGCGGGAACGTTGCGCGTCGGCGTCAGCAGCGTCACCGCAGGTGGCGCCATCGTCTCGTCCGCGATCGGAACCGGCACGCTCACATTCAACGGTGGCACGCTGCAGGCCGGCGGCGGTTTCTCGGTGGCAAACGGCGTGGCCATCAATGCCGCCGGTGGCACGATCGACACCAGCGGCAACAATCTGACCTGGACCGGCGCGATCGTGGACGGTACCGGCGCCGGCAGCCTCTCGGTCGCCGACAGCGTCGGCGGCGGCACCTTCGACTCTGACGCCCGCCACGGCCGGAGCCAATACCTATTCGGGTGCGACCAGCGTCGGCGATGGCGTCCATAGCGTGACGCTCGCAGGCGGTAGGGCCGGCGCTTTCAGTGCAACTTCGGCGACGACCGTAAATGCCAGCGGCACGCTCGACCTCGGCGGCGTCGGGCAAACCATCAACGCCGTGACGCTGGCCGGCGGCAAGCTGACCAACGGCAGCCTTACGGGCGCCGTAACTTCGACCGGCGGCGCCATCAATGGCCTGGGTGGCACCGCGAGCGTCACGGCCAATTCCGGCACCACGACCCTGTCCGGCACCAATACCTATTCGGGTACGACCGTCGTCGGTGACGCCACCCACAGCGCGACGTTGTTGGGCGGTGCGGCCAATGCGTTCAGTGCAAGTTCGACGACCGTAAATGCCAGTGCCACGCTCGACCTCGGCGGCTTCGGGCAAACCATCAACGCCGTGACTCTGGCCGGCGGCAAACTGACCAACGGCAGCCTTACCGGCGCGGTGACTTCGACCGGCGGTACCATCGATGGCCTGGGTGGTACGGCGAGCGTCACCGTCAATTCCGGCACCACCACCGCGACAGGCAACAACAGTTATTCGGGCGTGACCAACCTCAACGGGGGTACGTTGACGGCCGGCAGCGTTGTCAACGCTTTCGGTACAGGCATTCTCAATTTGAACGGCGGCACGCTGACGTCGTCGTC
This sequence comes from uncultured Alphaproteobacteria bacterium, assembly GCA_963764705.1. Taxonomy (GTDB): domain Bacteria; phylum Pseudomonadota; class Alphaproteobacteria; order Rhizobiales; family Xanthobacteraceae; genus Bradyrhizobium. The sequence goes on from CAVXTR010000001.1 coordinate 403,104, forward strand.
GTCGGGGACGGCCACGCTTGGCAACAGCAGCACCAATATCGGCGCGGGCGGCGCGACCATCGGCGGCAGCAATAATCTGACCATCACTAACGGCGGCGTGTTTTCCGGCGTGCTGACAGTGACCTCGACCGCGACCACATCCCTGAACGGCGCCTTCGCCGGTGTCGGCGGTGTCACCATGAACTCCTCAGGCGGGACGCTGGGTCTCTTCGGCGCCAATACCTATGTCGGTGTGACAACGCTCACTGCGGGAACGCTGATCGTCGGCAATGCCGTCAACGCCCTCGGTACAGGCATTCTCAATTTGAACGGCGGTACAATGAGGTCGTCGTCGGGGACGGCCACGCTTGGCAACAGCAGCACCAATGTCGGCGCGGGCGGTGCGACCATCGGCGGCAGCAATAATCTGACCATCACCAATGGCGGTGCGCTTTTCGGCCTGCTGACGGTAATCTCCACCGGTACAACAACACTGTCAGGCGCATTCTCCGGCGCCGGCGGCGTCACCATGAACGGGACGGGCGGAACGCTGGCATTCAAGGGCGTCAACACTTACAGCGGCGCAACCACCGTGATTGACGGTACGCTCGAGGTTGGTAACGGCGGTTCAATCACCCAGAGCGTATCGCTGACGAACTCGGCGAATGTGGTTGTCGACGGCGGCGGTTCGGCGACGTTCGGCTCCGTCACCAATAATGCGACGGGTACGATCACCGTCGCTGCAGGCGGCACCGTGCATGACGATCTGAACAATGCTGGCACGGTCACCAACAACGGCACTTATGTGGCCAACGTCGCCGGCAATACCGGGTCCATCGTCAACAACAGCCTCTGGACCGGAAACGTGGCGTCGAACGCGGGCACCGTTGTCAACAACCTGACCTGGAACGGCACGATCGCTACCTCCGGCAACTTCACCAACGCCGCGGCTGCGACCGTTACCGGCCTTGTCACCAATAGCGGTACCGGCATCAATGCCGGTACCCTCAGCGGCGGCCTCACCAATACGGCCGGCACATTCAACAACGGCGGCACGATCTCCGGCATCACCACCGTTTCGGGCGGCACACTGTTCGGGATCGGCTCGACCGGAGCCTTGAACGTTGCAAGCGGCGCCGCCTTTGCGCCGGGAAACGGTACCCCGGGCACGTCGGCGACCGTCAACGGCAGCCTCGCATTCCAGTCGGGCGCGTTCTATCTGGTCGGGCTCAACCCGCAGACTGCTTCGTTCGCCAATGTGACCGGCACGGCGAGTCTGGCCAGCGCGTCGGTGCTGGCGCTGTTTTCTTCCGGGACCTACGTCGCCAAGCAGTACACCATCCTCAACGCCTCCGGCGGGTTCGGCGGCAGCAGCTTCGGTTCGCTGGTCAACACCAACCTGCCGTCGGGTTTCAAGACCAGTCTGAGCTACGACGCCACGCATGCCTATCTCGATCTGGTGCTGTCGTTCATCCCACCGGCCGGCGGCAGCCTAGGTGTCAACCAGCAGGGGGTCGGCGGCGCGGTCGTGAGCTACTTCAACCGCAACGGCAGCATCCCGCTGGCATTCGGCGGATTGACCGCGACAACCCTGACGCAAGCCTCGGGCGAGACCGCCACGGGATCGCAGCAGACCACGTTCAACGCCATGACGCAGTTCATGGGCGTGATGACCGATCCGTTCACCGCCGGCCGCGGCGAAGCGCCCGCCGGACCGACAGCCTATGCCGATCAGCACGACGCCGATGCGATGTTTGCCAAGGCGACATCAGCCACGGCTTTCACAGAGCGCTGGAATGTCTGGGCCGCCGGTTTCGGCGGATCGCAAAAGACCGACGGCAACGCGCTTGCCGGATCGAACAGGGATACCAGCAGCATCTTCGGAACCGCCGTGGGTGCGGACTACTGGTTGACGCCGCAGACCATTGCAGGCTTTGCGCTGGCCGGAGGCGGCACCAACTTCGCGGTCGCCAATGGCGGTGCCGGCCGCTCCGACCTGTTCCAGGCCGGCGCGTTCATACGCCACACGGCCGGATCGGCTTACATCACCGCGGCGCTGGCGTATGGGTGGCAGGACATCACCACCGATCGCACCGTCACCATCGCCGGTATCGATCGTCTGCGGGCGCAGTTCAACGCCAACGCCTGGTCGGGGCGTATTGAAGGCGGCAACCGCATGGCATTAGGCGGGTTCGGTTTGACGCCTTACGCCGCTGCGCAGGCCACCGCGTTCCAACTGCCGTTCTACGCCGAAAGCGTCGCCTCCGGTGCCAACACTTTTGCGTTGGCCTACAACGGCAAGACGGTGACCGCGACCCGCAGCGAACTCGGCCTGCGTTCCGACACGTCCATCGCGATTGCTGACGCCATTCTGACGCTGCGCGGCCGCGCCGCTTGGGGGCATGACTTCAATCCCGACCGCGCCGTCGGCGCCACCTTCCAGGCGCTGCCCGGCGCCAGCTTCGTCGTCAACGGCGCCCGGCAGGCCGGCGACTCCGCGCTCGCCACGGCGTCGGGCGAGATGAAGTGGCTGAACGGCTGGTCGACTGCGGCTACCTTCGAAGGCGAATTCTCCAGCGTGACGCGTTCGTACGCGGGGAAGGGCGTGGTGCGCTACGCTTGGTGATATCGGGTTCGCTGCTTTGGCTTTCGATGCAAGTGCAAATCATATCGTTGGACTGCGACAAAGTAGCCCGACGGGCAAATCAATTCGGATTTTCAGAAGTCGTGTCAAGCGCGTGAATCGAAAATAAATCGCTGGCCTCGTCGGGCAAATCAATCCTAGGACTCCCGCCATCCTGTCCCACCAGAGGGGCGTCGGCCGTCGTCGCAAACGCGGGGCAGGGAGCGGTGGACGCGATGGTGCGAAAGACGAGCGCATCCGTTGCGTACGGTGAAATCGTTTGGGTCCGACGCCCCGATGCAGGCGTCAACTCGTGACGAGGCGAAAGCCTCGCACGGGGATGGTGTCACAAAAAGCAGGGTCACCAGGACGATCTCGTATAAGCCGTAAAGCCATTGCGCAGGGAAGGCCGGGTGTTCTCCGCTGAACCTGTATGCTCGTGGGCAGCATATCCTTTTGCAACACGCCTGCGAGACCGCGGGTGCAGCGCGCACCCGGTCTTCCCCGCGCCCTCTGATTTCTGGAGGGCAAGGCTAGAGCAAAGCTCGGGCAGATCGTGCCGCGAGATCGCAAACACGTATTCAGTTGTCATCGCCCGGCTTGACCGGGCGATCCAGTATTTCAGAGGCCGTGGCGAGTGAAATGATAGGCCGCGGCGTACTGGATCGCCCGGTCAAGCCGGGCGACGACAGTGGAGGCTATTTTGACGGGTCAATCCTGGATTGGGCCTCCCGTTAAGCTTTCCGTTTAACGCTGTCTCAATCCGCAATAATTATTGAGTATCTGGACGCTGGCGTTTTTCGTTAAGAGAAGCCGGCGCTGATTTGGCAAATTTTCGACGATTTGGGGATATTCAACCGCATGTGCGGCATTGTCGGCATTCTCGGACGCAGCCCGGTCGCGGAGCTGTTGGTGGATTCGCTCAAACGCCTGGAATATCGCGGATACGATTCCGCCGGGGTCGCCACGCTGGAAGGCGATCACCTCGAGCGCCGTCGCGCCGAGGGCAAACTCAAGAACCTGGAAAAGCGGCTGATCGCCGAACCGCTGGCCGGCCACACCGGCATCGGCCACACCCGCTGGGCCACCCACGGCAAGCCGACCGAAAGCAATGCGCATCCGCACGCGACCGAAAACGTCGCCGTCGTCCACAACGGCATCATCGAGAATTTTCGCGACCTGCGGATCATGCTCGAGAAGCAGGGCGCCAAATTCTCCAGCGAGACCGACACCGAGGTCGTCGCCCATCTCGTCAATTCCTATCTGCTGAAGGGCGACACGCCGCAGGAGGCGGTGAAGAAATCCTTGCCGCAACTGCGCGGCGCGTTCGCGCTGGCCTTCGTGTTCAGGGGCCACAACGATCTGATGATCGGCGCCCGCAAGGGCTCGCCGCTCGCGGTCGGCCATGGCGACGGCGAGATGTATCTGGGCTCGGACGCGATCGCGCTGGCGCCGTTCACCGACACCATCAGCTATCTCGAGGACGGCGACTGGGTGGTGCTGTCGCGGGAAGTCAGCGTGATCTATGACGAGCATAATGCGGTGGCCAATCGCGAGGTGCTGAAATCCGGCGCGTCGTCGTTCCTGGTCGACAAGGCCAACTATCGCCACTTCATGGCCAAGGAAATCCACGAGCAGCCGGAAGTGGTCGGCCACACCCTGGCGCGTTACGTGGATATGGCGAGCGAGCGCGTGATGCTGCCGAAGCTGCCGTTCGACTTCAAGGACATCCAGCGCATCTCGATCGTCGCCTGCGGCACCGCGAGCTATGCCGGCTATGTCGCCAAATACTGGTTCGAGCGGCTCGGCCGCGTGCCGGTCGAGGTCGATGTCGCATCCGAATTCCGCTATCGCGAAGCGCCGCTGCGCAAGGGCGATCTCGCGATCTTCATTTCGCAGTCCGGCGAGACCGCCGATACGCTGGCGGCATTGCGTTACGCCAAGACCAAGGGTGTCCACACGCTGGCGGTGGTCAACGTGCCGACCTCGACGATCGCGCGCGAAAGCGAGACCATGCTGCAGACCTTGGCGGGGCCCGAAATCGGCGTCGCCTCGACCAAGGCCTTCACCTGCCAGTTGATGGTGCTGGCCTCGCTGGCGGTTGCCGCAGGCAAGGCGAGGGGTGAACTGTCGGAGGAAGACGAGACCAAGCTGGTCCATGGCCTGATCGAAATTCCGCGGCTGATGGCGGCGGCGCTGACGATCGAGCCGCAGATCGAAAAGCTCGCGCGCGAATTGTCGAAATCCAAGGACGTGCTCTATCTCGGCCGCGGCACCAGCTATCCGCTGGCGCTGGAAGGCGCGCTGAAGCTGAAGGAAATCTCCTACATCCACGCCGAGGGCTATGCGGCAGGCGAACTCAAGCACGGGCCGATCGCGCTGATCGACGAGAACATGCCGGTGGTGGTGATCGCGCCGTTCGACCGGGTGTTCGAAAAGACAGTCTCCAACATGCAGGAAGTCGCCGCCCGCGGCGGCAACATCATCCTGATGACCGATGCCAAGGGGGCGGCGGAAGCCACCATCGAGTCCCTGGTCACGATCATTCTGCCCGATATGGCCGCGACATTTACGCCGATGGTCTACGCCATCCCGGTGCAACTGTTGGCCTATCATACCGCCGTGATCATGGGCACCGACGTCGACCAGCCGCGAAACCTCGCGAAATCGGTAACGGTCGAATAAGCGTAAAGCCGATTGGCTGTCACGCCGGCCCTTCAAAAACCTGCTAGGATGACTTAGCTGACACGGGGGCGTCCGCTCCCCCTGTGGCGTTAACGGCCGTGTGACCGCTTGGTAGACCACCTGGAACCGCAATGAACCGCGAAGAACTGCCCCCGACCTCCGCCCCGGAAGAGCTCCCACCCGATCACCCACGCGGCCTGATGGCCCGGTTCCGCAACTATTTTCTGACTGGACTGATCGTCGCCGGACCGATCGCGATCACCTTCTACCTGACCTGGTGGTTCGTGAACTGGGTCGACAACCTGGTCCGCCCGTTCGTGCCGACGGCCTACCGACCGGAAACCTACCTGCCGTTCGGGCTGCCGGGCTCCGGGCTGATCGTCGCCGTGATCGCACTGACGCTGTTGGGCTTCCTCACCGCCAACCTGATCGGGCGCACCCTGGTCGATCTCGGCGAACGGCTGCTGGGTCGGATGCCGGTGGTGCGGGCGATCTATCGCGGCCTGAAGCAGGTGTTCGAGACGCTGTTCTCGGGGCAGGGCTCGAGCTTCCGCCGCGTCGGCCTGGTCGAGTTTCCCTCGCCCGGGATGTGGTCGATCGTGCTGATCTCGCAGCCGCCCAGCGTCGAAATCGCCAACAAGCTCCCCGGCAACGAGGAACAGGTATCGGTGTTCCTGCCCTGCGCGCCGAACCCGACCACGGGATTCTTCTTCTACGTGCCGCGAAGCAAGATCATCGAAGTCGACATGAGCGCGGAAGACGCTGCGACGCTGATCATGTCGGCCGGCGTGGTGCAGCCCGGCTCCGATTCGCAGAAGAAGATCGCCGCCCTGGCCGGGATGGCGAACGCGGCGCGGGTGGCGAATTCAGGCTCGCTGGCCCCTGCGAAGGTAGAATAGGGGCACGATTTGCCTGTGGCCGCGCAGTCACGGTAGAGTTGACGCCGGGGAGGCTCGGGGCGTCATGAGGATTTTTGCGACACTGGTGGTCGGCTGTGTGCTGAGTGTGTTCTCGGTGGGTACAGCGGCCGCGCAGAGCGCCGATGACGTGCTGAACGGCGTTGGCCGGCTCATTCAGTTCGGGGTGCGGGCCGCCACCCAGGCGGAGTGGGAAAGGATCTCCAGCGCGGAGCTTTCCTGTGTCGATCAACGGCTGAACGAGAGCGCACGATCGATCAACTCCGTAATCGCCCAAGGCATCGGCCCCGCGGATCCGCGCATGGCCGAGAATTCGCAATGCCTGCCGGGGTGGATTTGACAGTCGGCGCGAGCCGGTCGCGGCAACGGATCCCGGCGTGGTCCGGCCCGGGGTCGCCTATACCGTCGACGGCCTTCAACTCGGCAAACGTGTCGCGTTCGAAAGCCCGGCCTACCGGGAATACACCTGTACGCCGAGCGAGCAGTTTGCCGCCTTCACCTGGTGTCAGCGGCGGAAATCGGAGATTTCACCACGCGGCGCCTACGCCTCATCGAATACGATCCTGCACGCGCCGGACGGCACGGCCCTCTACATCAACCGCTACCTCGAGCCTGCTTTTTTTGCCGGAAACGAGGCCAGCGACGACATCAATCGGCTCGCCGTCAAATTCGGGCCCGCGAGAACCGTTCCGATTCCCGCCGGAAGAATTGGCCCGAACGGGTTGATCGCCTATTGGGGGGCGGTGTCGTTGACGCCGCTCGAGCCGGTGTTGGTCGCTCAGCTTGCCGCTGGCAACGACGTGAGGGCAGGGCTTCTGATCGACTACATCGGCAACTTCCAGCGCTCGGCAAAGATGGGGTTGCCGATCTACCGCCTCGGCGGTGGCGCGGGCTTCGTCTGGGCCGCGAGTTGGGGAGACAATGGCCGCGGGACGCTTCGCTTCCTGGCGATTGACGCCTCCAGACTTGGCGTTCCGCCGCAGGCAGAACTGGCTGCGCAAAACCAGCCGGCCAGCCAGATCCAGACCCCGCCGGCAACCGCACCGGATGTTGCGGTAAACCCGGTTCCCCCGGCGTCGACGGTGCCGGGCCCAACGTCTGTCCCGTCCGTGGCCTTGCCGGAAAGCGCAAGACCTCAAGCACCACCGCAGCAGGTCCAGCCTGCCGCGCCGCCCGACACGCCTGCAATGACGGCTCGCAGGCCGCCTGATCCGTCCATCATTGTCCAGGGCGTTGACAACAAGGCCGGTTCGCCGCCGGCCAACAGCCAGATTTCGCGGCCTGCCACGGAGAAAGCCAATTCTGGTAGCGCTTCTGCCAGGCCAGCGGAGCCAGCGGGAAAACCGGAGGTGCGCGTCATCGTGCCGGCGCCGGTGCAACCGGTATCGGCTTCGACGGAGAAATCGGTGTTCGACGGGCTCGTTGCCATCCTGATCGCCACCATCCTGGTCTTGATCGGAGCGGTCATCTTCCTCGCCGTGAAGGCCAGGCGAAAACCCGAGACGGGAATAACCGCGTTCATTCCGTCATCGACCGCAGCTTCAGCCGATCCCGAAACCGGGATACCGGCACCTTCGCCGCCCGCGATTGATCTTGTCACGCTGACGCCGGAAGAAAAACCCGATGTCGCACCAGCCGCCGGCAGGGCCGATGATCGGGCCGACGAACTGCCGAGCCCGCCACCTGTTCCGGTGAAGACAACTGACACGGAGATGGTTGATCGTGCAAATCAGCCGGCTTCAGGCGTCGCGGTCAGCGGATGGGTTTGGGCGGCGGCGGCATTGGTGGTGCCAACGCTGCTGCTGCTGCCGTATGGTATCGCTGCGCTGCTTCCGATCGCGCTGGCAATCTATCTCTTTCCGTCGATCATCGCATTCAAGCGCAGGCATCTCTATGCGTGGGTCATTCTCGGAATAAACCTGTTTTTCGGATTTACCGGACTGGTCTGGCTCGCGATGCTGATTTGGGCGATCACGGGCGATGCAATGTCAGCGCTGGACAGCATGCGGGTGCTCGACGGCAATCGCGGCTCCGGGCCGGACGCCGGCGTTGCCGTTTCCGAGCGCGACCTGCGCTCGGGCTGGAGCATACCGGTGATACAGGGCGAACTGTTCGCCTTCGAGCCCAGCGCGGGTCCTCTGGTCATCGGCTCCCAGGACGTATCGGCCTATTTGAAGAGTCCGCTGATCGGCCTTTTCCCGAGGGTCGCGAACGGACGTCTCCCGTCCGCTGTGCTGTATGACGTGAAGAGCCAGGTACGCTGCGTTACGGCGGTAACGGCCGAGACGAAGATACGCGTCGGCAAGACGGTCGCGCGTTCTGCGTTGACTGGACTTGGCGCCGCCATTTTCAGCGGCCGTCACGCCGCATTGGGCGGAGCGATTCTGGATTATCGTTTCGCTGGCAATGAGACGGAAGACGTCATCTCCGCAGTGATTGTATTCTCCGATTTTTCGACGATCGCCTTTCAATGCGAAGCCGGTGAGTTCGAAAAACTGGCTGCTTTCATGCCTCCCGATGCGCTCACGGAGGAGCGAGCCGAACAGACCGAAGAGCAATTATCCCGCATCAAGCGAATGGCCGACGACGGTCCGCGCGTCCTTGATGAAATGGAGGCCTATCTCGTGAAGGCTCGGGAACATGTTTCGTTGCTCTCAACGCAAGCGGTGGACGGCGGCACGTTTGCCGAGCGGGACCAGGCACGTCAGGAGCTGGTGCAGGCCACGGTAGATCTCGACGATGCACAGGCCGTCAAGAAAGCTGTCGAGTCGTTGATTGCGTCTGCCGAAAGCGGCCGGCTCAAGTCGGCGTAGCCGCAAGAGCGAAGGCTACCCGGCCCCGATCAGCGGCACGGCCTCATCGCGCTCGTAGAGATAAAGCAGACACCGCAGCGCCTCGCCGCGCTCGCCCTTCAGCTTCGGATCGTCCTTCAGAATCCGCTGCGCCTCGTCGCGCGCCTGCGTGATGAGCTGGCCGTGGACCTCGGAACGCGCGATGCGGTAGCCGGGCAGGCCGCTCTGGCGGATGCCGAGCACGTCGCCTTCGCCGCGCAGCTTCAGGTCCTCCTCGGCGATCCGGAAACCGTCTGATGTCTCGCGGATCACCTTCAGCCGTGCCGTCGACATCTCGCCAAGCGGCTCCTTGTAGAGCAAGAGGCAGGTGGAGGCCTCGGAGCCACGCCCGATCCGGCCGCGGAGCTGATGCAGTTGCGCCAGCCCGAAACGTTCGGCGTTTTCGATCACCATGATCGAGGCGGCCGGCACATCGACGCCGACCTCGACCACGGTGGTTGCGACCAGCAGGCCGATCTCATGTGCGGCGAACTGCGCCATCACGCGGTCCTTCTCGGTGCCCTTCATCTGGCCGTGCACGAGGCCGACACGCTCGCCGAAGCGTTCCTGCAGGCGCTCGAAGCGCTCGGTGGCGTTGGTGAGATGTTCGGTGCCCTCGGCCTCGGATTCCTCGACCAGCGGGCAGATCCAGTAGACCAGCTTGCCGGCCTTGAGCGCGCGGCCGACGCCGTCGACGACTTCCTCGAGCCGGCTGTTCGGAACCGTGCGGGTATCGATCGGCTGGCGGCCCGCCGGCTTTTCGCGTAATTCCGAGACGTCCATGTCGCCAAAGTACGTCAGCACCAGCGTGCGCGGGATCGGCGTTGCGCTCAGCACCAGCACGTCCACAGCATCGCCTTTGTTGGTGAGCGCGAGCCGCTCGCGGACGCCAAAGCGGTGCTGCTCGTCGACCACGGCCAGCGCCAACGCCTTGAACACCACGTCGTCCTGGATCAGCGCATGGGTCCCGACCAGAAAATCGATCTCGCCGGCCTCTAGCCGCTCAAGAATCTCGCGCCGCTCCTTGCCCTTTTCACGGCCGGTCAGGATCGCTACCCGCATGCCGGCGCGCTCGGCGAGCGGCGTGATGGTCTTGATGTGCTGCCGCGCCAGAATTTCGGTCGGCGCCATCAGCGCGGCCTGCTTGCCGGCCTCGGTGACGGCCGCGGCCGCGAGTAGCGCCACCACTGTCTTGCCGGAGCCGACATCACCCTGCAGCAGCCGCAGCATGCGTACCGGCTGGCGCAGATCCTCGGTGATGGCGGCGACCGCCTCGCGCTGCGATCCCGTCAATGCGTAGGGCAGCGCGTCGATGATCCTGCTGCGCAGATGCCCGTCGCCGGCGTGGCGGTCGCCCGCCGGACGGCGCAACTGCGCGCGGACCAGCGCCAGCGCCAGTTGGCCGGCCAGCAGTTCGTCGAACGCCAGCCGCGACCAGAACGGGCCGTCGGGCAGGATGTCCGTCAGTTCGACCGGGACATGCACCCGGTTTAGGGCCTCCCGAACCGGCGGAAATTGGCAGCGGCGCAACACCTCGGGGCTGATCCACTCCGGCAATTCCGGCAGTTTTGTCAGTGCCTGCGCGATCGCCCGCCGCAGCGAGCCGAGCGCAAGGCCTTCCGTCAGCGGATAGACCGGATCGATCCCGGTGAGCTTGGAAAAACCGGCTTCGTCGATGACGCGGTCGGGATGCACGATCTGCGGAATGCCGTCATACATCTGCAGCGTGCCCGAGACGTAACGCTTCTCGCCGACCGGCAGCAGTTTTTCGACATAGCCGGGCTTGGCCCGGAAAAACGTCAGCACCACGTCGCCGGTATCGTCGCTGGCATAGACCAGGAACGGCGCGCGGGCGTTGCGCGGCGGCGGCGGGCGGTGGCGATCGACGGTGACCTCCAATGTCACCACGGTGCCCTGCACGGCGTCGCGAATCTTCGGCCGCGCGCGGCGATCGATCACGCTCGCCGGCAGATGCAGCAGCAGATCGACCAGCCGCGGGGTCTCGCTGCGGCTGAGCAGATAGCGCAGCAGCTTGTCCTGCTTCGGCCCGACGCCGGGGAGGGTCGTGACCGGCGCAAACAAGGGATTGAGCAGGTTGGGGCGCATGCATCCCTCTTCAAGAGGATGGATCGCCGGGTCAAGCCCGGCCATGACGATGCCGATGATAATTCACCGAATAGGAAGGGCTGACATTGGCGGTCGTACTCGCTATATCAACCCCGCCCGGCACGTCCGGGCTTTTGGCGTTCGGATTGGATTGGAACATGACGGGATCGACACGATCAAGCAGCGGCCTCGATGACCGCCGCAAGCGGCTGCTGTTTCGCTGCTGGCATCGCGGCACCCGCGAGATGGACCTGATTCTCGGCCGCTTCGCCGATGCCGAAATCGCCAACCTGAGTGACGAGGAACTGACAACGCTGGAGCACCTGATCGAGGTGCCCGATCCTGACCTCTATGCCGCGCTGACCGGCGACAAGCCGCTGGCGCCGGAATACGCCAGCGCGCTGTATGACCGCATCAGGGCGCGTCGCGCCGTGGATCACGACGCATGAAGGCTCCGACCAGATCGCCCGCCACGCTGCTCGCCCCCGGCCGCGCACTGACCTTCGCCAATGTCGCCGAGGGCGCGGAGGGGCTCGTCGTCGCCGACCTGGCGCGCGCAGTGGCCGCCAAGCCGAAGCCGTCCGCGGTGAGTCTTGCCGTGGTCTGCCGCGACGGCCCACGCATGCAGCAACTGGCCCGCGCGCTGGAATTCTTCGCACCCGATCTGCCTGTCATGCAGTTCCCGGCCTGGGACTGCCAGCCCTATGACCGGGTCTCACCGCATGGCGGCGTCCTGGCGCAGCGCCTGACCACGCTGGCGCGGTTGTCGCGCCTGAAGGGCAGTGACAAGCCGCTGATCGTGCTGACGACGGTCAACGCCGTCGTCCAGCGGGTGCCGGCGCGCGAAGTGGTCGCGGCGCAGGCGCTGTCGGTCGCGCCCGGCCACGTGGTGCCGATGGATTCCATCGTCGCCTGGCTCGAGCACAATGGCTACAATCGCTCCTCCACCGTGCGCGAACCCGGCGAATATGCCGTCCGCGGCGGCATCCTCGATCTGTTCCCGGCCGGGCTCGAACAGCCGGTGCGGTTCGACTTCTTCGGCGACAGCCTCGAATCGATTCGCACCTTCGATGCCGAAACCCAGCGCACGCTGCTCGACATGCGCGCGCTCGACCTGGTGCCGATCTCGGAATTCCAGCTCGTCAGCGAAACCATCCGCCGCTTCCGCATGGGCTACGTCGCGACCTTCGGCGCGCCGCAACGCGACGATCTGCTTTACGAAGCCGTCAGCGAAGGCCGCCGTCATCCCGGCATGGAGCATTGGCTGCCGCTGTTCCAGGAGCGGATGGATACGCTGTTCGACTATCTCGACGGCGCCACGATCGCGATCGAGCCGCAGGCCGAGGATGCCGCGCGCGAGCGCTTCAAGCAGATCGCGGACTATTACGAGGCGCGGCGCGAGGCGATGGATATTCCCGGCGGCGGCGCGATCTACAAGCCGCTGCCGCCGGACCGGCTTTATCTGACCGACGCGGAATGGGCGGAACGGCTTGGCGAAAGCGCGCTGGCGCGGCTGACGCCGTTCGCGGTGCCCGAGGATGGCGCGGACGTCTTCGACGCCGGCGCGCGCCAAGGCCGCAGTTTTGCGCCGGAGCGTGCCGATACCACGGTCAACGTGTTCGAAGCCGTGGTGGCGCATGTGCTGGCGTTGCAGGCGCAGCGCAAGAAGGTGGTGGTCGCGCTGTGGAGTGAAGGTTCGCGCGACCGCATGGGTAGCATGCTGCGCGACCACAAGCTGCTCAACCTCACCAGCGTCAACACCTGGCGCACGGTGCAGGCCACCCCGCGCAACGAGGCGATGCTGGCCGTGGTCGGCATGGAAAGCGGCTTTGAGACCGACGACGTCGCCGTCATCAGCGAGCAGGATATTCTGGGCGACCGCCTGGTGCGGCCGCGCAAATCCAGCCGCAAGCTCGACAACTTCATCTCCGAGGTCACCAGCCTTTCGACCGGCGATCTCGTGGTTCACGTCGAGCACGGCATCGGCCGCTTCGTGGGCTTGCAGACCATCGAGGTCGGCGGCGCGCCGCATGACTGTCTCGAACTGCATTATGCCGCCGAGACAAAGCTGTTTCTGCCGGTCGAGAACATCGAGCTCTTGTCGCGCTACGGCTCCGACCACGCCAATGTCGAGCTCGACCGGCTGGGCGGCGGCGGCTGGCAGGCGCGCAAGGCCAAGCTGAAGAACCGCATCCGCGAGATCGCCGGCGAATTGATCAAGATCGCGGCCGAGCGGCACCTGCACGAAGCGCCGAAAATGCCGGTGCAGCCGCATGTCTATGACGAATTCTGCGCGCGCTTCCCCTATGAGGAGACCGAGGACCAGCTCGGTGCCATCACCGCAACGCTGAAGGACCTCGAAAGCGGACGGCCGATGGACCGGCTGATCTGCGGCGACGTCGGCTTCGGCAAGACCGAGGTGGCGTTGCGCGCGGCATTTGCCGTGGCGTTGGACGGCAAGCAGGTCGCCGTGGTGGTGCCGACGACGCTGCTGGCGCGCCAGCACAGCAAGAACTTTGCCGAACGCTTCCGCGGTTTTCCGGTCAATGTCGCGCAAGCTTCGCGCCTGATCCCGCCAAAGGAAATGACGCTGGTCAAGAAGGGCCTGACCGACGGCGGCGTCGATATCGTGGTCGGCACCCACGCGCTGCTCGGCAAGGCGATCAAGTTCAGGGATCTCGGCCTGCTGATCGTCGACGAGGAACAGCACTTTGGCGTCAGCCACAAGGAACGCCTCAAACAGCTTCGGGCGCAGGTGCACGTGCTGACGCTGAGTGCAACCCCGATCCCGCGCACGCTCCAACTGGCGCTGACCGGCGTCCGCGATCTCTCGATCATCGCTTCGCCGCCGGTCGATCGTCTCGCGGTGCGTACCTTCGTGGCGCCGCACGATCCCCTGATGATCCGTGAAGCCTTGCTGCGCGAACGCTATCGCGGCGGCCAGGCGTTCTACGTGGTGCCGCGGATCGAGGATCTCGCCAGCGTCAAGGATTTCCTCGACAAGAACGTGCCGGAAATGAAGGTCGCGGTCGCCCACGGCCAGATGCCGCCGACCGTGATCGAGGACATCATGTCCGCGTTCTACGACGGCAAATACGACATCCTGCTCTCGACCACGATCATCGAGTCCGGCCTCGATATCCCGACCGCCAATACGCTGATCGTGCACCGCGCCGATATGTTCGGACTGGCGCAGCTCTATCAGTTGCGCGGCCGCGTCGGACGTTCGAAGCTGCGGGCCTATGCGCTGTTCACACTGCCGGCGCAGCAGAAGATCACAGCGCAGGCGGAACGGCGGCTGAAGGTGTTGCAGTCGCTGGAGACGCTCGGCGCGGGCTTCCAGCTCGCTTCGCACGACCTTGATATCCGCGGCGCCGGCAATTTGTTGGGCGAGGAACAGTCCGGCCACATCAAGGAGGTCGGCTTCGAGCTTTATCAGTCGATGCTGGAGGAGGCGATCCTCAACCTCAAGGCCGGCGTGTCGGAGCCCGCCGCCGACCGCTGGTCGCCGCAGATCACCATCGGCATGCCGGTGCTGATCCCCGAGGACTATGTCGCCGACCTCGCGGTGCGGTTGTCGCTGTATCGGCGCCTTGCCGATCTCGAAACCGACGACGAGATCGACAACTTCGCTGCAGAAATGCGCGATCGTTTTGGCGTGTTGCCCGACGAGGTGCGCTACCTGTTCAAAGTCGCCGCGATCAAGGCCTATTGCCGCCGCGCCAACGTCGAGAAGGTCGATGCCGGACCGAAGGGCGCGGTCATCACCTTCCGCGACAACAAGTTCGCCCAGCCGGATCGACTGGTGTTTTTCATTCGCCAGCACGGCCAGGCCGCGAAAGTACGGCCGGACATGAAGGTGGTGTTCCTGCAGGTGTGGAAGACCCCGGAAGAGCGCCTGATGGGCACGACCGAGATTTTACGACAGCTCGCCAATCTCGCGGAGAACAAGAAGGCGGCATAGCGTTCTTAGGGTGGGCAAAGCGAAGCGTGCCCACCATTCGCGAAGACGGTGGGCACGGCGCGAAGAGCGCCTTTGCCCACCCTACGAAGCTCGCAATGACTTAAGACGCAAACAGCCGCCGGCGTTGCCGCCGACGGCCGTTCTCACGTGGCGAAGTTAGCCAGTCTTACTTCGGATACTTGAATTCCGGCGCGGCCTTGAGCGCTTCCTTGGTCGTGTTCATCGACGCCAGCCACTTGTCGTTCTTGGCGTCATGCTTCACGCTGACCGAGGACGGCGACACCGCGACATAGTGCTCGCCCATGCCGAGGAAGCCGCCGACCGAGAGGATCAGCGCGTCGACCGCGTTGTTCTTGATGGCGATGTCAGTGATCTCGCCAACCGACTCGTCCTTCTGATTGTAGACGTTGAGGCCCTTGAGTTTCGACGAGAACATCTCGTTGCCCGCGACGGTCGAAAACTTCGCTTCGGCCGGCGCGGTGCCGACGGTCTTGGCTTCCTCGGCGAGAACCGGACTTGCCAGCAGGGCCAGCGACGCGGCGATCAGTGCAATCTTCTTCATGTCGTCCTCCAGTGTAGATGATGCTCTACAATGCAGGACATGCATGCTTGTTCCTTCAGATATCGCGGAACATTTACGATGCGGCGCGTTGTGCTTCCTGGTCGAGCCGCGACAGCAGCGACTTCGCGGAATCCTTCGGCAACAAGGTCGCGACCGTCACGACCGGTTCCGATCGGGTGTCGCGTGCGCCGTGGCTGGTGTGGCGCATGACACTCGACAAGCGCCGCGCAATCGCATGCGCCACCTTGAGGTCGGTCTCGGCAAAGGCAACGACGACCGATCCGTCGTCCTGAACAGCACCAAAGTCCATCTGCCGCATCAGCCGGCCAATGATGCGCGCGCCGTCGATATGCGCGCGCGGGTTCGCGGGATCGAAGGCAAAGCGTGCCACCGACAATCCGCCGCCGCGTTGCTGGGTGTGATAGACGGCGCTGGCGAAATCGCGCGCGAACGCGGCGGATGTCAGCAGGCCGGTCAGGGCGTCGATCAGGCCGTCGGCGTCGATCGCCTTCAAGGTCCGGCTCAAATGGGCTTCGAAGGCGTGCTGGCGGATCAGCGGCAACACGGTTGCCGCCACCTGCGCGGGATCGGCGGACATGATCTCGAGGTTCGGCAGGTCGTAGGCCGGCGCCAGATCGGCCGCCGTCACCACGACCGGCAGACGACGGAAGCGCGCATCCTCGGCCAGCACGGTGAGGAAGGCGTCGATGACGCGCAGGCTGAAACCCTCGCAGAGCACGATGCCGTCGATCTCCCGGACGTTGAGATGGTTGGCCGCGGCCTCGATCGAGAGCGCACCAACAACGCCGGCCCGCTCGCCGAGCGTGACCGATAGCGTCGAATAGGCGCCGCCGCGGCCGATCAGCAGCACGGTCGCGTCCCTGATCATGTCGATATCCGACGATGCGATCAACGCTGCCGGCGTTTGCCGGCGCATCACGGTCGCATGCAGGGATCGAATGCGAAGCGCGGCGCCCAGCCGCGCGATCAATCGATCCGGACGGCCCTCGATGTTTTGCTGGGTCTGAAAAAACGGAATCGTGTTCTCGGGAACCGGAATCCGCGGATCCACTGCAATCAGCGGCAGATAGGGGCGGCTTGCCGCCGTGCGCGCGGCGAGTGCGGCCAGTCCAGCCGGGTCGATTTCAGACGAGGCGGCCACGACCGCGGCCGGCTGCACCTGGTCGACCGCGCGCACCGCATCCGCCCATTCGGCCTCGATCACCGGAAACAGTCCGGCGGTGGCGAGCCCGGCGGCAAAGGACGGCGGTCGTGCAGTCGAGACGACGAGGATCGGGCCTTGCTGGGACATCTGCAACTCGGATCAAGCGCGTGTGGACCGCTTAATCTTAATTGGCCGGGCTTAATGGTGCGTCAACGCAAGCGTCGCCTCGGCCGCGCTCAGCTCGCACTGCTGCGATCGCGAAAGGCTTCGACCATCAACGGGTTAAGGCCGAGTTCCGAGAGCGCGTCGCGGGCCCTGGCATTGTCGTGGGCGCGGCCGGCGAGCCGATGGCCGCTCAGGCGGTCGGGCAGCGCCGTCAGCAGCGCCCCCTGGCCCAGCCGCCGGGCCCATTCCTGCAGGTCCTGGGCGAGGAAGCGGTAGCCGCCCACGGCCATGATGCCGGACGGCGGCGCGGTGATATTGATCGAACCGGTCGCGCGGTCGAGCCGTGCGGCATATTCGGTATCGACGAAATCGCGCGGTGGCGCTGCGATCATGGAATCGCTCGGCGGTGGCGGCGGGGCGTAGGCGGCGATCGATACCATCGGGCCGCGCAATCCCAGCGTCCCTCGCGGCGTCAGCAGGATCTCCCCGGCGATCGAGGTGCCCGGCAATTCGCGCGGCGCGCCGTGCGGGCCGGGCTTGATCCGGGCCGGCGAGCCGTCCTCGGCGGTCCGGCGCGCGCCGAACAGTCCGGCTTCGCCGAACAGGTAGACGTCGGTCAGGGAAACCTGTTGCGAAGACCAGTTGGTGCTGGACGCAACCTGTTCCGGTGCGCGCCAGAGGCCGATGACGTTGCGCAGGCTCGGCATGCGCTCGGCAAGACCGAGTTCGTCCAGTCGCAACGCCAGTTGCGCCGGCGCGATCAGCGTATCGCAGGAATGGTCGTTGATGTCCTGCTCCAGCACGTCTTCGTCAAACGGGTGGTGCAGCACCAGCGTTCCGCCCGACAGCAGCCATACCACCAGCGAAGAGGCGAGGCCGGCAAACGACATCGGCGCGAACGCCGACAGCACGGTTGCGCCCTGTGGCACGTCGCTTTCGAGCGATATCGCAAGCCCGCCGGCGATCAGGCTGAGATGGGCCCGCGGCACCGGACGGAAGCCGTCCGCGGCGACGTCGAAGGTGATCAGCGCCGCCTTGCGGCCGTCCTCGATGACCCTGCGCGTCGTCGCGGATTCCCTTGATATCGCTTGGTCGAGCGAAGCCATGCCCTCGGGCAAATCGGCGCCGAAGCCGCAGACATGCCGGATCGAGAATGCCTCGGCCGCGGCGTTCATGGCGAGGTCCGAGTAGACGATGCCGTCGACCTTGCTCGTCGTGACGATGGCACGCGCGGCGGTGCGATTGAGCGCCATCGTCAGCTCGGCCTGCCGCCACAGCAGCGGCAGCACCGCGACCACGAGGCCGGCGCGATAGGCGGCGAGTACGGTCAGGGCGAATTCGACCGTGTTCGGCAGTTGCACCGCGATCACGGAGTTCGCCGGCAATCCGGATTCGATGAAATGCGCCGCCAGCGACGAGATCATGCGGTCGGCCTGCGCAAAGGTCAGCAGCTTCGGCGCCTCGCCGGTAATGCGCCGCTTGTCGGCGGGATCGATCAACGCCAGCGCATCCGGCCGTCGCGACAGGATGCGTTTGAACAGCGTATCGAGCGTTGGCGAGGCGGTGGGCTGGGTCAAGGTGTCACTTCGGTCAAGTTATCCGGGTTGGCATTACTTCGGCAGGTCGGGCTTGTGCCACCACGTCTCCGGCAGGTAGCCGGTCAACGCAGTCTTCTCAGGCCGTTCTATCCGATTCCATCGCGCAATCCATTGCTCGCCGGCGTTAAACAGCGGGATAGCGTAGAAGCCGGACATCAAGGTCCGGTCCAGCGCTCGTACCGCAGAGACAAAGGCCGGCCGCTCGTGCGCCTCCAGCAGGGCTGCAATCAGGGCGTCGATGGCCAGGTCCCTGGCGCCCATGTAGTTCCTCGTGCCCGGAATATCGGCGGCCTGGCTGCCCCAATAGAAGGACTGCTCGTTGCCAGGGGACAGCGACTGGTCCCAGCGGTTTTGCAGCATGTCGAACTCGTAACCGAGCCGGCGCTGGTCGAACTGCACGGGATCGACGGCGCGCACGCCGGCCTCTATGCCGGCGCGCTTGAGGTCGCGCGTGTAGGCCAGCGCGATCCGCTCCTGATCGCGCGTGGTCACCAGGATTTCGAAGGTGAGGGGCGCTTTGGTCGAGCGCTGTCGCAATACGGTGCCGTCGAGATCGTAGCCGGCGTCCGACAGCAGCTTCAGCGCGCTGCGCAGGGTTACGCGATCGCGGCCGGAACCGTCGGTGACCGGCAGCCGATAACTGCCGTCGAGAATATCCGGCTGGATGTGGGCTGCGTAGGGCTTGAGAAGCTCACGCTCGCGGTCGTCGGGACCGCGGCCATAGGCGGACAATTCCGAGCCCGCGAAGAAACTGCCCGAACGCGCGTAGAGCCCGAAGAAGTAATTGCGGTTGATCCATTCGAAGTCGAACAGCAGCGTCAGCGCCTGCCGTACCCTGATGTCGGAAAACACCGGGCGGCGGGTGTTGAACACCAGAAATTCCGAGGGCTGCGGCATCCCGGTCTTGATGGTGTCGCGGATCAACTCGCCGGTTCGGGCCGCCGGGAAATCATAGCCGTCGTGCCAGCGCAGCGGCTCGTTTTCGACGCGGAAGTCATACAACCCGCGCTTGAATGCTTCGAACTGGCCATTGGCCTCGCGGTAGAAGTCGAGCCTGAGCTCGTCGAAATTCCACAGGCCACGATTTACCGGTAGGTCGCGGCCCCAGTAATCGGGATTGCGGGTCAGCGTCACCGATGAGCCCGGCTTCACCGCGCTGACGCGATAGGGGCCGGAGCCGATCGGCGCCGCCATCGAGGTTTCCTCGAACTTCTCGGGGTCGACAGCGTGGCGCGGCAGCACCGGCATCAGGCCGAGGATCAGCGGCAACTCGCGGTCGTTGGCGCCGGAGAGGTCGAACCGTACGGTGAGGGGATCCGGCGCTTCGGCTTTCGTCACCTTGGAATAATACTGGCGGTGGTTGGGGCGGCCCTTGTCGCGCAACAGCGCCCACGAAAACAACACGTCGTCCGATGTGACCGGCTTGCCGTCCGAGAACCGCGCGCGGGGATCGAGATGGAAGCTGACATAGCTTCGCACATCGTCGGTCTCGACGCTCCTGGCCAGCAGGCCGTAGAGCGTGAAGGCCTCGTCATTGCCGCGCGACATCAGGCTCTCGATCACGTAGCCGCGGACCTGCTGGACCGCGAGGCCGCGGACGATCAGCGGGTTCAGGCTGTCGAAGGTGCCGGGCAGGCCCCAGACCAGCCGGCCGCCCTTGGGCGCATCGGGATTGGCGTAGGGCATGTGCGTGAAGCCGGCCGGCAGAGCAGGGGCGCCATGCATGGCGATCCCAAAGGCCTCGGCGGCCTGCGCCTCGCTGAGGGCGGCGACCGGCATCAGAGCCAGCACGACCGACGCCAAAATACCAAGGCGGACACGTCCGGAAACGGTCATTGCGACGCATGGATTTGATTCGAAAATGCACACCGCCGAGCTTTACCATAGGCCTTGACCATAGGGCTTGGCATCCGGCAGCTAACTGCATCAAAGATGCCTGTCGGCATTGATCTTTTCGTCTGTCGCTGTATTGAAGGCGTGCAATTGAACACGGCGGCAGCGCCTGTCACGTATCCGCCTCAATTGGTCAGGAGACAGCCGCCCCAAGCGGCTAGTGTCGGCGTCTGTAGCGGTTTCGGGCGCTCCGGTTCAGAAAGGGTTTTCCGCAATGAATTTCCGTAACTTGGCCGCATCGGGGCGGGTTTCCGCTCTGCTGGCGGCAACCGCGTTGTCCGCGGCGCTGATCGCCTCCGGTGCCCAGGCCCAGACGCCGGCGCCCGCGCCTGGCGCGCCCGCCGCTGCTCCCAAAGCCGCTCCGAAGGCTGCCCCGAAGGCCGCCCCGAAGGCGCCCGCTGCTGCCCAGGCCCCGGCCGGCCAGACCCCGCCCGCCGCCGCTGGCGCACCTCCCGCAGGAGGCCAGCCGCAGGAACAGCAGGTCCAGCTGATTTATGCGCCCTGGACCAAGTTCTGTCTCAAGGGCCAGGACGCCGGCGCCAAGCAGGTCTGCTTCACCGGCAAGGACGGCCGCATCGAGTCCGGCCAGCCGGTGATCGCCGCTGTCATCATCGAGCCCGAAGGCGAACCGAAGAAGATTCTTCGTGTGACGCTGCCGCTCGGCATGCAGCTCGTGCACGGGACCCGTATCATCGTTGACGCCAATGCGCCGCAGCAGAGCCCCTATGTCATCTGCTTCCAGAACGGCTGCATGTCCGACTACGAAGCCACCCCCGAATTGATCGCCAGCCTGAAGAAGGGACAGAACCTCGTGGTTCAGGCCATCAATTCCAACGGTGCACCGCTGACGCTGCCGTTGCCGCTGGTCGGTGAATTCGCCAAGGCCTATGACGGTCCGCCGACCGATCCGAAGGTGTTCGAGGAAAACCAGAAGAAGCTGCAGGAAGAACTGCAGAAGCGAGCTGAAGAGCAGCGCAAGAAGCTTGAGCAGTCTGGCGCTGCCCCCGCCGCCAACCCGGCCGCGAAGTAAGACACGCCATCAGACAAACAAAAGGCGCCCGATCGGGCGCCTTTTCGTTTTCGGCCAACGCTTTCTGATTCAATCAGAACCGATAAGGCTCTAATTCAACGACGGATTGCGCGGACGGTAGCCGCCGGATTTGTCCTTGATGAAAATTTCGGCGACCTGCGAATGCCGGATCGGCTCACCGGAATCGTCGGGCAACAGATTCTGTTCGGAGACATAGGCGACGTATTCAGACTCCGAATTCTCCGCCAGCAGATGATAGAAAGGCTGATCCTTGTGAGGCCGGACTTCCTCGGGGATCGACAACCACCACTCCTCGGTATTGTTGAATTCCGGATCGATGTCGAAAATCACGCCCCGGAACGAGAACACCCGGTGGCGGACAATCTGCCCGATCTGAAACTTGGCGGTGCGCGCTTTGATCATGCTTCGTCGAATAGACCATGATTGTGGCCGATGCTAGGGGCAAAAGCACGAATTAACCCTCATGCATGGTGGCCATCTCCGGCGCCATGGCCCGGTAATCACTGACGAAAAGACGTTTCCGAGATGGCCGATATCCTCAACCTGGCAATCCCCTATTTCGGGCTGATCTTCATCGGATTCGCCTGTGGCAAGGGCAAAGGACTGCCGGAAGCGGGCCTCGCCTGGATGAATTTCTTTCTGCTCTATGTCTCGCTACCGGCCTTGCTGTTCGGCATCATGTCGAAGACGCCGTTTTCGGAGCTGAACAACCCGCCATTCCTGATCGCGACCACGCTCGGCACCGTGACGGCCTTCGTGCTCGCCATGGTGACCGGCCGCTTTGCCGGCGAGCTTTCGCTGCGCAAGGCGACCATGGCGGGGCTTGCCGGCGCCTATGGCAATATCGGCTACATGGGCCCTGGGCTGGCGCTGGCGGTGCTCGGCACCAAGGCGGCGGCGCCGACTGCGCTGATCTTCTGCTGCGACAGCATCTTCCTGTTTTCGATTGTGCCGCTGCTGATTGCCCTGACCGATCGCGATCACCCCTCGCTGCTGCACGCCGTTGGCGTGGCCGCGCGGCAGATCGCGCTCAACCCGCTGATCATGTCGGCGGCCGCGGGCGCGCTAGCTGCGGCGCTGCACCTGCAATTGCCGGTCGCTATCGACAAGACGCTTTTGTTTTTGCAAAACGCCGCGGCACCGACCGCGCTGTTCGTGCTCGGCGTCACGGTGGCGCTGCGCCCGTTCGATCGCGTGCCTTGGGAAGTGCCCGGGGTGATCGTGATCAAGCTCCTGATCCATCCGCTGCTGGTGTTCGGGCTGATGCTGCTGTTCGGGCCGTTCGCGCAGCCATGGGCAGCAACCGCGGTTTTGATGGCGTCGCTTCCGCCGGCGCTGAACGTGTTCGTGATCGCCCGTCAAAACAACACCTGGATCGAACCGGCGTCGGTCGCCGTCCTGATCGGAACCTTCGCGTCGGTGGTGACGCTGACCAGCGTGATGTGGTTCATCCAGAGCGGACGGCTGACGTTTCCGTAACGCGATCTAAACGCAGCTAGCTCACGCGCTTCCAGGAAGGCGCGAGGCCCTCGCGCATCGCGAGCCGCCGCAGCGGGCCGAATGAGCCGAGCAGATGCATGCCGGCCGCCCGCAGCGACTGCATGGCGATGAAGTCGCTGAGCAATGAGCGGTTAGCGACATCGATCGCAACCTGGCGGCTGGTGACATCGGCGCGCCTGGCGGACTGGTAGCGCGCCAGCACCTGCGGCGAGCCGGGGTCTTCGCCGAGCAACATCGCATTGGCTGCGATATCGGCAATGTCGGCGGCGTCGCGCAACCCCATGTTGAGGCCTTGCGCGCCGATCGGCGGCAGCACATGGGCGGATTCGCCGACCAGCGCGACGCGATGGCTGGCGAACTGGCTCGGGCTCTCGATCGTCAGCGGGAAAACATGGCGCCCGGCTTCGACCTCGACCCAGCCGAAAATCGAATGCGATTGCTTCTCCGCGGCGTCGGCCAATTCGTCGTCGTCGAACGCCTTCAGCCGTTCGGCTTCCCTGGTGGACTGCACCCACACCACGCTGCAGCGGTTGCCGGGCAGGGGCACGAACACGCACGGTCCCTGCGGTGTATGGAACTCGGTCGAGATGTTCTGGTGCGGACGGGAATGGCTGATGTTGAAGGTCAGCGCCGACTGGGCGAGGTCGCGGCGGCTGACATCGATCCCGGCGGCGGCGCGGGACGGCGACTGCCGTCCGTCCGCGCCGATCACCAGCCGGGCGGACAGCAACTGCCCCTGGCCGGTTTGGATCTGCACGTCGGCGTCCTGCGGATCGATGCTGGCAGCCTCGTCATCAAATCGGGTCAGGTTGGACAGCTCGGCGGCGCGTTCCTCGAGTGCAACCATCAGCGAGCGGTTGTCGATGTTGTAGCCGAACTGTTCGAGCCCGATTTCGTCCGACGAAAACCTCACCTCCGGCGCGCGGATCAGCCGACCGGTGTCGTCGACCAGGCGCATGGTCACCAGGGCAGCGGCCTTGTCGCGGCAGCGCCGCCAGACATCGAGGCGTTCGAGCAGGTCGGTGGAAGCCCCCAACAGCGCCGTGGTCCGGTTGTCGGCATAGGGCGCGCGGCGGGCAATCAGGGCGGTCCTTGCGCCGGTCTCGGCCAGCGCAATCGCCGCCGTCAAACCCGCCGGGCCGCCGCCGATCACAACGGTGTCATAAATGGGCGATGTATTGTTCATGACAGGACAATTGACGTTCCCGAACGCATTTTCAAGCAGTTAACCGGTCGAATTGTCTCCACCGATTTGCGCGGCGGAACGCCGCAAGCGCGGATATGCAAATCATGGCGATTCCTGATAGCAATTGCCGGACGATGGACCAGACAACCCAGCCCGTTTCTGCCCCGGCATCGGCCCGGATGCGGCTTGCCGCATTCGGCGTGCACCTGTTCACCGCGATGGGGGCCGGCCTTGCGTTGATCGCGATGCTGGAAGCCGTGCGCGAGCACTGGGCCAGCATGTTCGGCTGGCTCGGCGTGGCGCTGATTATCGACGCCATCGACGGACCGGTCGCGCGAAAGCTGGATGTCGTCCGGCTGCAGCCGGACTGGTCCGGCGAGGTGCTCGACCTCGTGGTCGATTTCGTGACCTACGTCTTCGTTCCGGCCTATGCGATCACCGCGAGCGGGCTGTTGCTGCCGCTGGCGGCGCCGCTGCTCGGCATCGGTATCGTGGTATCCGGCGCGCTGTATTTCGCCGACAAGCGCATGAAGGCGTCAGACAACCATTTTCGCGGCTTTCCGGCGCTGTGGAACGCGGCAGCGTTCTACCTGTTCCTGCTGCACCTGTCGCCGGCGCTGTCCACGCTCGGCATCGCGATCCTGATCGTACTGACATTCGCGCCGTTTCACACGCTGCATCCGGTCCGCGTCATGCGGCTGCGCTGGTTGACGCTGTGGCTGTTGGCCGCGTGGGCAGCACTTGCAATCTACACGCTGGCTTGCGACTTCAACGTCGGCATCGCCATCACCACCGGGCTTTGCGTCATCGCCGCTTACATCGTCGGCAGCGATGCGGTCATCAGGCGGATCAAGGCGTTTCGGGCATGATGGAATTGTTGACCAGCGCGGAAGCATGGGCGGCGTTGCTGACCTTGACGGCGCTGGAGATCGTGCTCGGCATCGACAATGTCATCTTCCTGTCGGTGATCGTATCGCGCATTCCGCCCGCGCAGGCCAAGCGGGCGCGCCAGATCGGATTGCTGCTGGCGCTGGTGTTCCGCATCATCCTGCTCAGTCTTTTGGTCTGGCTGATCGGCCTGACGGAGCCGGTGCTGACGGTGAAAAGCGTCGCGCTTTCGTGGCGCGATATCATCCTGATCGGCGGCGGGCTGTTCCTGATCGCGAAAGCGACCCATGAAATTCATGCCGAAGTCGAGGCGCGCGACGGCGAGCCCGACGCGGCGCCGAAGGCAGGTGCGTTCTTCATGGTGATCGTGCAGATCATCATCATCGACATGGTGTTCTCGCTCGACTCGATCATCACCGCGATCGGCATGGCGCAGGATATCGAAATCATGATCGCGGCCGTCGTGATCGCCTGCGTCATCATGTACGTCTCCTCAGGCCCGGTGGCGCGGTTCGTGGCGGAACATCCGACCACCAAAATGCTGGCGCTGGCGTTCCTGGTGCTGATCGGCGTGGCACTGGTGGCTGACGGGTTCCAATTCCACATCCCGCGCGGCTACATCTATTTTGCCATCACGTTCTCGGCGGCCGTCGAAATGTTCAACGTGCTGGCCAAGCGTAACCGCAAGAACTAGCGCCAGTTGTTCGGAAGGCATGCGGCGACGCCACCGACCGGTGGCGGCCCAATTCTTGCTTGAAATGCCTGCGTGGCCATTCATCAGGGATCGAAAACATGTCCCGTGATCCGACGCTTTTGGCGGTTCCGCGTGCGAAAAGACCGGTTGAAGCGCGTTCAGCCGCGCCCGTGAGCCGTGTTCGTCCGCCGCGGCTCTACGTCTATTTCGACGCCATCATCCGCCACGGCTCGATCCGGAGCGCGGCGAAGGCGCTGCGGATCGCGTCATCAGCCCTCAATCGCCGCCTCCTCGATCTGGAAGAGGAGCTCGGCACCATCCTGTTCGACCGCCTGCAAAGCGGCGTGCGCCTGACCGCGGCCGGCGAGGCCTTCGCTGCGCATGTGCGGCGAACACTGAGCGATCTCAACCGGTTCGGCGATCAGATCAGGGAATTGCAGGGCCTGATGGGCGGACATGTCGGTGTGGGCGCCGCCGAGTCCGCCGCCGTCGACATGGTGCCGGGCGCGGTCGCGGCCTTTCAGCGCGAGCATCCCGGCGTCCGCTTCATGGTCGCGGTCGGCACCCCGCGCACGATGCTGTCGGACCTGCTGGACGACCGCGTCGACATGATCCTCACCCATGAACGGCCCGATCATCCTGACGTCGTCGTCCTCGCTTCGGCGCCGAAATGCTTCTGTGCCCTGATGCATCCGGCGCATCCGCTTGCCGCGCATCCGCGTTTGCAGCTGCGCGACTGCCAGGACTACCCGATCGTACTGGCCGATAGCGCGCTGGCCGGACGTTCGCTGATCGAGACCACGCTGGCAAAAAGTTCGCTGCAGTTCGCGCCTGTTCTCACCACCAATATGGTCGAGGTGATGAAGCAATATGTCCGTAACAGCAACGCCATCTGCTTTCAGTTTCGCGTTGGCCCGGCCGCCGAACAGAGCGGCGACCTGGTGGCAAAGCCGCTGGCCGATCCCGAACTGTCGAAGGCCAGCCTGATGCTGGCGACCCGCCGGGGCCGCGTGCTGCCGCCGGGCGCCGCCGCCTTCTGCGAGAAACTGCGGGAGTTGCTGCAGGAGACCGCCGCGCTCTGATTTCGGCATCGCCACGCGCTTTTTATTGCGCTATCTGCCCGGTTCGCATTTGACCTATGGCTCGCTCTCCAGTGAACGGGGAGATCACGTCATGCGGTTGATCATCAAGGTTTTGCTGTCGATTGGACTGTTGCTTCCGGCCACCTTGCCGGGCAAGGCCACTGATGCCGTGACGCTGCGGTTGAAATGGCTCAACCAGGCCCAGTTCGGCGGCTACTACGTCGCCAAGGACAAGGGCTATTACGCCGCTGCCGGGCTCGACGTCTCGATCCAGCCGGGCGGCTCGGATTTTCCGGCGATCCAGATGGTCGCCGGCGGCAGCGAGCAATTCGGCGTCACCGGCGCCGACCAGATCCTGATTGCGCGCAGCAAGGGCGTGCCGGTGGTGGCGATCGCCGTGATCTACCGCGAGAATCCTTTCGTTCTGTTCGCGCTGAAGAAGTCCGGGATCACCAAGGCTACCGAGTTCAGCGGCCGCAATGTCGGGCTCAAGATCGGCGGCAGCGAGGAACTGATCTATCGCTCGGTCCTGAAAAGCGCCGGCGTCGACAA
The DNA here is from genome assembly GCA_963764705.1 of uncultured Alphaproteobacteria bacterium. Taxonomy (GTDB): domain Bacteria; phylum Pseudomonadota; class Alphaproteobacteria; order Rhizobiales; family Xanthobacteraceae; genus Bradyrhizobium. The sequence continues at coordinate 430,545 of CAVXTR010000001.1, forward strand.
GGCCTCGCTGCACGAGATGCCGGTCAAATTCGATCTGTCGCCGCTGCTCACCGGGCAGGTCGACATCTGGCCCGGCTACGTCATCAATGAGGTGATCGCGGCCGAGGAAAAGGGGTTTGATGTCTCGGTCATAAAACCGTCCGACTACGGCGTGCGCATGTATGCCGATACGTTGTTCACGACCGAGCGCATGCTCAAGGAACAGCCGGAGCTGGTCAAGAAATTCGTCGCCGCCACCGTTCACGGCTGGACCGACGCGGTCGCCGATCCACAGGACGCGGCGCGCACGACGGTCAAGTTCGGCAACAAGCTCGAATACGCGCACGAACTGGCGATGATGAAAGCCAGCATTCCGCTTATCAAGGCGGGATCGGGCCCGATCGGCGCCTCCAAGGCGGCGGACTGGGAAGCCATTCAGACCATGCTGGTCGACGCCGGCTTCCAGAAGGAGAAGGTCGATGTCAGCAAGGCCTTCACCAACCAAGAGCTGCCTGAGTGAACATGCACACGAAGGATTTGCCGGTTGACCGCCGCCTGGCCGATGACGGCGGCGGGCTGGTTGTCGCCGACAACGTCCGAATCCGGTTCGGCGACGTCGAGGCCGCCGGGCCGGTCTCGTTTTCGGTGGCACGCGGCGAATTCGTCTCCCTGCTGGGTCCAAGCGGGTGCGGCAAATCCAGCCTGCTGCGCGCCATTGCGGGGCTGGTGCCGGTCGCAGACGGCGCGCTGACGATCGAAGGACAGACGGCAGGCGCGGCCGCCGCCATGCAGGTCGGCCTGATGTTTCAGAAGCCGCTGCTGTTGCCGTGGCGTACCACGCTGGAGAACGTGGTATTGCCGGCAGAGATCGCGATGCGCAGTGCCGGCACGATCGGCCGGTTCGAGCACGATCAGGCGCTCAATCTTCTGGCGATGGTTGGCCTCTCGGAGTTTGCCGACGCCTATCCACACCAGCTATCCGGCGGGATGCAGCAACGCGCGGCCCTTGCCCGCACGCTGATGTCGGATCCCGATGTCCTGTTGCTGGACGAACCCTTCGGCGCGCTGGATGAATTCACCCGCGAGACCCTCAACGATCAGTTGCTGTCGATCTGGCACTCCGGCAGCACCCGGCTGAAGGCCGTCATCATGGTCACCCATTCGATTCCGGAAGCGGTCGCGATGTCCGACCGCATCATGGTGCTGAGCGCACGGCCGGCACGGCTGCTGGACGTGGTCACGGTACGATTGCCGCATCCGCGCGACCCGGCTGACGCCGAGTTCGCACGCATCCTCGGTCGTGTCAGAACCGCCGCGAGGCCGGCATGAACCGGGCCCTGCTGGTACCTCTCGGCTTCTTCCTCGGCCTGGTGATCGCGTGGCAGGCGCTTGTTGTCGCCGCCGGCATTCCCGAATATCTGCTGCCGTCGCCACTCGTGATTATCCGCACCCTCGACAGGTCGCTGCTGACGGAGATCGGCTACACGGCCGGTGAAGCGCTTTGCGGGTTCGTCATCGCCTCTACGCTGGCGTTCATCGGCGCCGTGTTGTTCGTCCGGTTCAGGACGATCGAGCAGGGGTTGTTTCCGATCGCGATCACCTTGAAGACCACGCCGATCGTGGCGATCGCACCACTGCTGGTGCTGTGGCTCGGTACGGGCTGGTGGTCGAAGGTGGCCGCCGCGACGCTTGATCTCGTTCTTTCCGGTGCTGGTAAATACCGTCAAGGGCCTGAAAGCGCCGGAGAGCGATTACCAGGATCTGTTTCGCACCATGCGGGCCGATCAGTCGCAGGTCTTCCGCAAGCTGCGGGTGCCGTACTGCCTGCCGTATTTCTTCTCGGCATTGAAGATATCTTCCTCGCTCGCCATCGTCGGCGCCATCGTCGGGGAGTTCGTCGGCGCCGAGCACGGGCTCGGCTATCTCATCGTGATTTCCTCCGCCCATCTCGAAACGCCCGCGGTGTTTCAAGCCATCGGCGCCGCCGCACTGATCGGAATTTCGATGTTCTATGCGCTCGAATTCTTCGAAAAGCGCATCGTGTTCTGGATCAAGCTTGAACCTGAGTGAGACGAATGATGTCCTATCGTACCGATACGTTCCGCATTTCGATGGCGGGACCAGCCGATCTGACCGGCCTCATCGACCTGATCGACGGCGGCATCCTCGATGCCCGGCACATCGTGGCGATCCTGGTGAAGACGGAAGGCAATGGTGGCGTCAACGATTTTACGCGCGAGTATACCTGCGCCACGATCGCGCAGACGCTGGCGAAGTATCTCGGCGTCACGCCCGAAGAAGTGGAGCATCGCATCGCCGTCGTGGTATCCGGCGGCACCGAGGGGGTCCTCAGTCCGCACGCCACCGTGTTCGCGCGGGTACCTGTGGACGGCACGATCCCGGTCGACAAAGGCAACGCTCACAAGCGCCTTGCCATCGGCATCGCCGCAACCAGGGACTTTTTGCCGCACGAGATCGGCCGCGCGGCGCAGATCGAAGCGACCGCCGGCGCGGTCGAGGTCGCGATGCGCAGCGCCGGCATATCCGGCGCCGGTGACGTGCATTGGGTGCAGGTGAAATGTCCGCTTTTGACGGCTGAGCGGGTTCGCGCGGCGCGCCGTGCCGGTCACGAGCCGGTGACGGAAAGCGCCTACAAATCGATGGCCTATTCCCGGGGAGCCTCCGCGCTTGGCGTGGCCGTGGCGCTCGGTGAAATCACGGCGCCAATTGCGGATGAAGCCGTGTTGCTGGACTGGTCGCTGTCGTCAGGCGTCGCCTCGGCGTCCGCGGGAATCGAATTGCAGAACAATATCGTCATTGTGCTCGGAAATTCGGCAGAAGCCTCGGGCGACAGTGTCATATCGCATGCGGTGATGCAGGACGCCATCGACGGTGCCGCGGTGCTGCAGGCAATGCAGCATATCGGAGGGTTGCCCGAAATCGTCAAATCGGCTGATGCATCCCGCATCGCCGATGCGTCCCGCATCGTCAATGTGCTCGCAAAGGCCGATCCTTCGCCGGACGGCATGCTGCGCGGCTGGCGTCACATCATGCTCGACGACACCGATATTTCGGCGACCCGCCACGCCCGCGCCGCCGTCGGCGGGGTGATCGCCGGGATCACCGGATGTCCGGCGGTTTTTGTGTCGGGGGGAGCCGAGCATCAGGGGCCGCCGGGCGGAGGCCCGGTCGCGGTGATCCTCAGGATTTAGTTCCTGATGCCACCGAGTTGACAACACCGCCCTGATGGCTATCGCTTGGTCGCAACGACATACCGAGGGAGCCATCGTCATGACCAAGGCCGTGCGCGTGCACAAGGTAGGGGGTCCGGAAGCCCTGGTGTATGAAGACGTCGAGGTCGCGGCGCCCGGACCAGGCGAGGTTCGCATCCGCCAGCATGCCGTCGGCCTCAATTTCATCGACGTCTATTTCCGCACCGGGCTCTACAAGGCACCTAGCCTGCCGTTCATTGCCGGCAACGAAGCCGCCGGCGAGGTCGTGGCCGTCGGACCGGGCGTCACCAATTTCCATCCCGGCGATCGCGTCGCTTACTACTTCAATCTCGGCGGCTATGCCTCCGAGCGGGTGATCCCGGCCGACAAACTCGTAAAACTGCCCGACCACATCACCTACGAGCAGGGCGCCGTCCTGATGCTCAAGGGGCTGACGGTCTGGTACCTGCTGCACAAGACATTCAAGGTCGAGCCCGGCCATCGCGTGCTGATCCATGCGGCAGCCGGCGGCATCGGATTGCTGGCCTGCCAATGGGCGCGCGCGATGGGCGCACATGTCATCGGCACCGTCGGCTCCAAGGCCAAGGCCGATCTCGCGCTCGCCAATGGTTGCGACCACGTCATCCTCTACAACGAGGAAAATTTCGTCGACCGGGTCAAGCAGATCAGTCGCAACGAGCTCTGCGACGTCGTCTATGACGGCGTCGGCAAGACCACGTTTCCGGGGTCGCTGTCCTGCCTGAAGCCGCGCGGCCTGTTCGTGAGTTTCGGCAATGCCTCAGGGCCCGGTGCCGCCGTTTGCGCTCGCCGAACTCAACAACCACGGCTCGCTGTTCGCGACGCGGCCGAAACTCAACGACTATGTCGGCACCCGCAAGGAACTGCTCGAAGGCGCCGATACGCTGTTCGCCGCCGTCATCAACGGCAAGCTGCACGTGCCGATCAACCACGCCTATGCGCTGAAGGACGCCGCCAAGGCGCATATCGATCTCGAGGGCAGGGCGACGACGGGCGCCGCGATTTTGCGGCCGTAACGTAGCGCCACTGGAAAACGGTGTCGTCCCGGCCTTGATCCGGGACGACGCGTTGAGAGAGCTACGCCACCATTCGCGCAGCACCCGCCTTGGTCAGTATCCCATCCAGGCATTCGATCATGTCCGCAATCTCCTCCTTGGAGACGTTGAGCGCCGGCATGAAGCGCAGCGCGTCCGGCTGCGGTGAGTTCAACAGCACACCTTGTTCGAACGCCTGCGCTACGATCGAGGCGCCGATCGGCAGCTTGAGGTCGAGCGCCAGCAACAGGCCGCGGCCGCGCACCTCGCCGAGGCCATGCCGCGCCGAGAGCTTTTGCAGCTCGCTTTCCAGCAGCAACCCGGCATCGACAGTCGATTTCAGGAACGTCGGCATGGCAACGTGTTCGAGAACCGCGAGCCCGGCCGCGCACATCAGCGGATTGCCGTTGAAGGTGCCACCCTGGTCGCCATGCTCGAAACAGGACGCATAGTCGGTCGCCAGCAATGCCGCCAGCGGCACGCCGCCGCCGATGCCTTTGCCGAGCGTCATGATGTCGGGCTCGATGCCGGCGTGTTCGTGATGGAATAGTTTGCCGGTCCGGCCCATGCCGGTCTGGATCTCGTCGACGATCAGAAGCAGCCCGCGTTCCTGGGTCAGCGCCCGCAACTCCCGCAGGAATTGATCGGTCGCCGGCCAGACCCCGGCCTCGCCCTGGATCGGCTCCAGCATCACAGCCACCGTCTTGATCGAGATCAGCCGCTTGACGGACGCGATATCGTTGAGCTGCGCCTTGGGAAAGCCCGTGACCTTGGGCTCGAACAGCGGCTCGAACGCCTTCTTGCCCGATGCCGACATGGTCGCGAGCGTGCGGCCGTGGAAGCCGCCGACGAAAGTGACGATTTCATGCGCGCCGCCCTTGTAGAGCGTGCCGAACTTGCGCGCGAGCTTGATCGCGCCTTCATTGGCTTCGGCGCCGGAATTGGCAAAGAACACCTGGTCGAAGCAACTGTTGGCGACCAAGGCATTGGCAAGCTTCAGGCTCGGCCCGTTGAAGAAAGCGGGGCTCGGCGTCAGCAGCATCTTCGCCTGCGCCGCGAGTGCGTCGGCGACGATGGTCGGCGAATGGCCGAGGCAATTGACCGCCCAGCCCTGCATGAAGTCGAGATAGCGCTTGCCGCTGTCGTCCCACAGATAGGCGCCGTCGCCCCTGACGAAGACCGTCGGCGGCCGCGCGGTGATGTTCATCAAGGCGTCGTACGGATGGGTAGCGTTGGTCATGTCGATCTCCTGTTGGGTGGGGGGCCTGAACGCAAGAAGGCCGCACTTTGCGGGTGCGGCCTTCTCGAAAAGTGGCTGATCTAGTTAATCAGCTGTCTCGTCGGACACGGCGCGCGCCATCATCGTCGCTGGAGCGACGACGGAAAGATGCGCGGCGGTTGGTCCGGTTGAGGTTCATGGGCGAGGGCCATACAGCCGAACGGCCGGCCGTGTCAAGGGCGTGCCATCATCGCGCGCCATCCGGCTTCGCGATCAGAAAGGCTTTGGCGATCAGGAAGGTTTGCGCGGGCGCACGCGCAGTTCGGCCCGGGCGGTTGCAACGACCCGGCCTTCGCTGTCGGTGAGTTCAGCCTGGACCTCAGCCGAGCGTTCGTCCTGATGAATCAGGCGCGCCGTCGCGGTTATCGGACCCAGCGCGGCAGGCTTCAGAAACTGCGTATCGAGCCGGGTTGTGACCGCGGTCAAATGCGGTGGCAGTCGGGCCATCACGGCGTTGCCGGTGGCAGAATCGAGCATCGCCGCCAGCATGCCGCCCTGCACGGTGCCGTGGCGGTTGGCGAATTCCTGTCGCGCGGTAAAGCGAAGCGTCACCTCGCCGGATTGTGGATCGACCGAAATAATTTCGCGACCGAGCAGCACGGCGGCCGGCGGAATTTCTTTCAGGTGATCCGACATTCGGCGCGACCGCCCTCAGAACCCCGCGACGCTGCCGTGCAGGTCGTACTGGTCCGCGCGCTCGATCTTCGCGGTGACGATTTCACCGACCTTGAGCGGACGGCGGCTCGACAGATAGACCGCGCCGTCGATCTGCGGCGCGTCGGCCTTCGAGCGGCCCTTTGACACCGTCGGGCCGACCTCGTCGATGATCACCTGCTGCCGCGTGCCGACCTTGCGCTTGAGGCGGCGCGCGGAGATTTTCTGCTGCCGCGCCATCAGCGCGTTCCAGCGTTCCTGCTTGATCTCGTCAGGCACGACGTTCCCAATCGCATTCGACGGCGCGCCGGCGACAGGCTCATACTTGAAGCAGCCGAGACGATCGATCTCGGCCTCTTCCAGCCAGTCGAGCAGATAGGCAAAATCGGAATCGGTCTCGCCGGGAAAGCCGACGATGAAGGTCGAGCGCAGCGTCAGGTCGGGACACTCCTCGCGCCACTTCTTGATCCGCGCCAGCGTCTTTTCCTGCGCGGCCGGACGTTTCATCGCCTTGAGCACTTCCGGGCTCGCATGCTGGAACGGAATATCGAGGTAGGGCAAAACCTTGCCCTCGGTCATCAGGCCGATGACCTCGTCGACATGCGGGTAGGGGTAGACATATTGCAGCCGCACCCAGGCACCGAGTTCGCCGAGCTCCTTGGCGAGGTCGAAGAATTTGGCGCGGACCTGGCGGTCCTTCCACGGACTTTCGGCATACTTGATATCGACGCCGTAGGCCGAGGTGTCCTGCGAAATGACCAGCAATTCCTTGACGCCGGCGGCGACCAGTTTTTCCGCCTCGCGCAGCACGTCATTGGCCGGGCGCGACACCAGGTCGCCGCGCAGCTTTGGAATGATGCAGAAGCTGCAACGGTTGTTGCAGCCCTCGGAAATCTTCAGATAGGCGTAGTGCCTGGGCGTCAGCTTGATGCCCTGCGGCGGCACCAGATCGAGATGCGGGTTATGCACCGGCGGCAAGGCGCGATGCACGGCTTCCAGCACGCTCTCATATTGCTGCGGACCCGTGATCGAGAGCACGCCGGGATAGGCGGCCTCGATCTGCTCGGGTTCGGCGCCCATGCAGCCGGTGACGATGACCTTGCCGTTCTCGGCCATCGCCTGGCCGATCGCGCCGAGCGATTCCTGCTTGGCGCTGTCGAGGAAGCCGCAGGTGTTGACGATGACGATGTCGGCGCCGTCGTGCTTGCGTGCCAGTTCATAGCCCTCGGCGCGCAGCCGCGTGATGATGCGCTCGGAATCCACCAACGCCTTGGGGCATCCCAACGATACAAAGCTGACTTTCGGCGCGGCGGCCTGTTGCATGTCACATCTGCCTGATTGATCAGCACGAGCTAGTCCCAATTGCCCATAATTACAAGGCTTTGCGCGGCCCCATGACGTGCTATGGGTGGGCCTGCCGGGTTAAGAGTTGATCGATGAGCGCTGAGTTGTCACCGAAAATCGTCATAGTCGACGAAAGCCCGATCCGTGCAGCCATCCTGGAAGAGGGGTTGCGGGAAGCGGGCTTTACCGGCGTCGTCCATATCAGTGAGATGCAGAGCCTTTTGGCGCGAATCTACGCGCTCGACCCCGATGTCATCCTGATCGACCTCGAAAACCCCAGTCGCGACGTGCTGGAACAAATGTTCCAGGTCAGCCGCGCGGTACGGCGGCCGATCGCCATGTTCGTCGACCAGAGCGACGCGGCCTCGATCCAGGCGTCCGTCGATGCCGGCGTCTCCGCCTATATCGTCGATGGTCTCAAGAAAGAGCGCATCAAGCCGATCCTCGACCTCTGCATTTCCCGCTTCAATGCCTTTTCGAAGCTGCAGGACGAACTCGACCGTACCAAATCCGCGCTGGAGGAGCGCAAGGTGATCGACCGCGCCAAGGGAATCCTGATGAAGGTGAAGGGCCTCACCGAGGACGAGGCCTATGTGCTGATGCGCTCCACGGCGATGCGCGAGAAGAAGAAAATCGGCGAGATCGCGCAGTCGATCCTGACCGCGTCGGAGTTGCTGAAATGACCACACCGTTGCATATCGGCTTCATTCCGCTGGTCGACGCCTCCGCCTTGATCGTCGCCGTCGACAAGGGCTTTGCCGCGGCCGAAGGGCTCGACGTCACGCTGGTGCGCGAGGTGTCGTGGTCCAATGTCCGCGACAAGCTCAATATCGGCCGCTTCGACGCCGCCCATCTGCTGGCGCCGGTGGCGATCGCGTCCAGCCTCGGGCTCGGGCACGTCAAGGTGCCGATCGTGGCGCCGTTCAATCTCGGGCTGAACGGCAACGCGATTACGGTATCGCCGGCGTTGCATGCGGCGATCATGGCGGAGCTCGACGGCGACGCCAAGGATCCGATGGCGACCGCGTTGGCGCTGTCCCGTGTCGTCGCCAAACGCCGCGCCAGCGGTGCGGAACCGCTGACCTTCGGCATGACGTTTCCGTTCTCCACCCATAACTACCAGCTGCGGTTCTGGATGGCCGCGGGCGGGGTCGACCCCGACGAGGACGTTCGCCTCGTCGTGCTGCCGCCGCCCTACATGGTGGACAGCCTGGCCAACGGCCATGTCGACGCGTTCTGCGTCGGCGCGCCCTGGAATTCGGTGGCGGTCGATCTCGGCGTCGGCCACATCCTGCATTTCGTCTCGGATATCCTGGTGCGCGCCGCCGAGAAAGTTCTCGCGGTCCGGCAGAGCTGGTCGGAGAAAAACCCGGATGTGCTGGCGGCCCTGATCCGGGCGGCTCAGCGCGCCGCCGAATTCATCGAGCAGCCGGAAAACCGCGCCGAGGCGGCGGCCATCCTGGCGCAGCCGGAGCGGATCGGCGTCGACGCCGAAGTGATCCAGCGCACCCTCGATGGCCGGCTGAAGATTTCACCCGACGGCACCAGGCGCGAGAGCAGCCGCTATCTGCTGGTCGGACGTGAAGGCGCGGCGCGCCCGGATCCCGTGCAGGCCGCCTGGCTCTATACCCAGATGGTGCGGTGGGGGCAGGCCCGGATGCGGCCCGACGCGCTCCAGATCGCCATGGGGGTGTTCCGGCCGGACCTCTACGACGCCGCGCTGGGACGCCCCGGGAAGGCACCTGCCGGGTCCGAGGGGATCGGAGCCTTTGCCGGTCCCGCCTTCGATCCGGCCGACATCGCCGGGCATCTGGCGGCGTTCAAGATCGGCCATTGGAAACCCTGAGGGGTCTGACCTCGGGTGAAATCTTGTTAGCCCGCATTTCTCACAGAGTTGAGCGCGTCGGGGCTCCGAGCGGGGCTTCATCAATGCTGGCAGCCAGCCATTTGGTCGCAAGAGAATTCCGCCGATTTCTGCCGATCAGGCGATATGGATAGCACTCAGCCGTCTGTGCCGCGCTGCTGGGCTATGGCCATCGCGAAGACGCCGTTTCCAACGCTCCAGTCCGAATAATCATTCTCGTGCATGAAAATAAAAACGTCCTTGGGAGACACTGCTGAATTCGTCTCCAAGTTCCGGGTGATCGCGGCATACAGCGAGCGTTTCATTGCATCGCTTCTTCCTCTGCGCATAGTGATCTCCACGACGATCAGTTCATCGGAACGAGAGATGCCGTTGAAGCTTCGGTCAAAAAAGAACTCTCCATCCCGATACTCGGTCACGAGGTTGAACAGTTCGTCCTTAGGCATCCCGATGCCTTCGACCAGTGCGTCATGGATTCCTTGCACAATATTCTGCTTGCGAGCCGGATCAGTTCCGTGGGGCAAGGCGGTTCTAACAAATGGCATGGTTCGACCTTGATAATTTGTATTGATGCCAATTATCATAAACAAAACACTGAACATATTGACATATTGGCCGGTTCATTGTGACTTTTGATCACATGAAAAATCGCAAGAACCTACCTATCGCGGCGCTACGCGCCTTTGAAGCTGCTGCGCGCCATGGCCAGCTTACCGCTGCCGCCGAGGAACTCGCCGTAACGCATGGCGCGATCAGTCGCCATGTCAGCCATCTTGAAGCATTGATCGGCACGCAGCTTTTCGACGGCGCTCGAAATCGCCCGAAACTCACGGCGGAAGGCCGCGTGTTCGGATTCGCGCTAACTTCTGCGTTCGATCAAATAGAGGATGCGCTTCGCATTATTGCGAAGGGTGATGACAGCATTCTCGACGTGGCATGCTTAAGCACTTTCGCCATGCGGTGGCTTATTCCACGCCTTCATGACTTTGCTGCCAAATATCCGCATTATGATGTCCGTCTCGCAACAGATGATCGGCCCCCACGCACCCAGATTGATGTTCAGATATCGGTTCTGTTGCCAAACGATCTGATCCCTGACAACTGTTCGCTGTTGTTTCAGGAGCAGTTGGGGTTGATCGTTGCACCGTCAGTTGCGGAAGCAGATCCTAATTGCCTTCGAGCTGATGCCGTCAAGTTGCCTCGACTGGAAACGCGAACGCGCCCTGGCGTCTGGCACGAGTGGTCGCGTCTCAAGGGGCAGGGTGAGGAGACCATAGCGCTCACAACCAGAACTTTTGACCACTATCACCTCACCATCGAGGCTGCGCTGAGTGGTCTCGGTGCCGCAATAGCACCATGGCATCTGGTTGCGGGAGACGTAGAATCCGGTCGATTGATAGCGCCTTATGGGTTTCTGCACAGCGACTATCGGTATGTCGTAAAGGTAGAGCGGCCTGGCCGCCGTAAGACAGAGCATTTCGTGAAATGGCTGAAAGAGGCGATCGCGGCGTTTCCAAAATAGCAATTGGCACTCATGCCGGGCGGGTTTGGCTAGTTAGGCGCCCGGCGCATCCGGCTATTTTTTAGGCATGATGCTTTGATAGCCCAATGAAGCTCGCTTCAGAGTTTCAAGCTTGGTTTCCTAACACATTGAAATAATTCGATATTCCAAACGGCCCGATGTGGCACGCAACTTGTATGTTGCAGTGCAGCCAGCCGTCGCAGATGCCTGCTGGCCTACGTCCAAGATGGATTTCCGCAGCAACGAAGCTGGTCGGGCCGTTTCCCAGAACTCACTCGGCCCCACGGCTGAGCCGGTTTGAGGGCGGTCGCTCTCCAACTTTGTTCTCGCCACCTATCGTGGCCGCAGGAGCTTCGTCGCGCACCATGAAAATCGAGACCCTGACAGTCGACTTTACCGACGAGCAGAAGCGCTACCTCGAGGGCTTTACCACGGGCCTGCAGATCAGCCGGGTCGGACGCGGCCTTGGCGGCGGCGCCGGCAAAGCCAATGCCGAACCGATCGGGCCGGAAGCCGCGCACATCAAGGCGCAGGACAAGGTCACGGCCGCGGGCAAGAAACTCGCCGACCAGGAAAAATTCAAACGCGAGGAACATCCGTTCGATGCCTATCCGCGGCTCCGGCAGCAGGCGCTCGACAACGCGCCGCCGTCGCCTGCCGATAATTTCCGCTGGCGCTATTTCGGCCTGTTCTACGTCGCGCCAGCGCAGGATTTCCTACATGTGCCGGCTGCGCATTCCGAACGGCATCCTGAAGCACTGGCAGTTCGCGGGGATGGCCGACCTTGCCGAGAAACTATGCGGACCGTTCTGCCACGTCACCACGAGGGCGAATTTGCAGGTGCGCGAAATTCCCTTCAACAACTCGGTGGCGCTGATCGAGGGCATTCAGGACCTCGGCCTGTGCTCGCGCGGCTCCGGCGCCGACAACATCCGCAACGTCACGGGCACGCCGACGGCGGGGATCGATCCGCAGGAAATCCTCGACACCCGCGAATATGCCCGCGAGTGGCATTATCACATCCTCAACGACCGTTCGCTGACCGGGTTGCCGCGCAAGTTCAACGTCGCCTTTGACGGCGCCGGCAAGATCGCGGTGCTGGAAGACACCAACGACATCGCGTTTTCGGCCGTCGAGGTGAAGGACGGTTTCGGCGTCGAGCCCGGCGTCTGGTTTCGCCTTGGCCTCGGCGGCATCACCGGCCACCGGGATTTCGCCAAATACGGCGACGTCATCGTCAAGCCCGCGGACGCGACCAGGGTATCGGACGCCATCGTTCGCGCCTTCATCGATCTCGGCGACCGCACCAACCGGCTCAAGGCGCGGCTGAAATACGTCCTCGACGCGATGGGACACGACAAGTTCCTCGGCGTCGTCGAGGAACGGCTCGGCCAACCTTTCACGCGCGTGCCGGCGGAAGCATTGCTGCCGCGCCCGGCGTTCGACCGCATGGCCCATATCGGCGTTCACAAGCAGAAGCAGCAAGGCCTGAACTGGATCGGCGTCTCGCTGCCGCTCGGCAAGGTGACCTGCGAACAGATGCGCGGTCTTGCGAAGATCGCGCAGGATCTCGGTGACGGCGATATTCGCCTGACGGTCTGGCAGAATCTGCTGATTCCGGGCGTGTGCGACCAAAACGTCGAACTGGCGATTGCCGCGATCAAGGCGATCGGGCTTGCGGTGGAAGCCTCGCAGATCCGCGCCGGGCTGATCGCCTGCACCGGCAATGCCGGCTGCAAGTTCGCAGCGTCGAATACCAAGCTGCATGCCGCCGAGATCGGCGACTGGTGCGAGCCGCGCGTCAACATAGAGACGCCGCTCAACATCCATCTCACCGGCTGCCACCATTCCTGCGCGCAGCATTACATCAGCGATATCGGGCTGATCGGGGCACGCGTGCCGGTCGGCGAGGAGGACACTGTCGAGGGTTATCATCTGTTCGCGGGCGGCGGCTTCGGTCCTGATGCGGATGTCGGGCAGGAGGTGTTCCACGACCTCAAGGCCGAGGATACGCCGCAGGCCGTCGAGCGGCTGCTGAAAGCCTATCTCGCGCATCGCTCCTCGCCCGACGAAACCTTCCTGTCATTTGCGCGCCGCCACGATGGCGAGACGCTGCGCAAGCTTGCCGATGCAGAGGTGTCCGCATGAACCAGATCACGCCCCCGCCGAAGATCGAGATCATTCCGGGCAGCGCCCCGTTCTCCGAGGCGCAGCGCTCGTGGCTGAACGGCTTCTTTGCCGGCCTGTTGTCCGACGCGCCAACGCCGTTGTCGGCGGAGCAGGGCGCCGCCGTCATGGGCGGCGATGGCGACGACGGCGAAGCGCCGTGGCATGACCAGACCATGTCGATGGCGGATCGCATGAAACTCGCCGAAGGCCGTCCCTTGCGGCGGCGTTTCATGGCGGCGATGGCGCAGCAGGATTGCGGCCAGTGCGGCTACGACTGCCACAACTACTCCGAAGCGATCGCGACCAAGAGCGAAGCGCGGCTCAATCTCTGCGTCCCCGGCGGCAAGGAAACCGCGCGGATGCTGAAATCGCTGTACGAGGAAATCGACAAGGTTCCTGCCGCGCCGTCGTCGGCAGCCTCCAGCGAGCCCGCGGCGGCCGTGCCCGCCGTCGTCGCCGAACTCGGCCGCTCCCGCGACAACCCGGCGCCGGCAAAATTCCTGTCGCGACGGCTCTTGAACGGCAAGGGATCTGAAAAGGAAACCTGGCACATCGAGTTCGACCTGTCCGGCTGCGGCCTCGATTACGTCGTCGGCGATTCCTTCGGCCTCTTCGCCCGCAACGATCTCGGACTGGTGGACCAGATCATCGCGCTGCTCGGCGCCTCGCACACCACCGAGGTCAGGGGCAAGACGCTGCGCGAGGTGCTGCTCGACGACGTCTCGCTGTCGCCGGCGCCGGATTCGCTGTTCGAGCTGATCTCCTACCTCACCGGCGGCGCGCTGCGCGAGAAAGCCCGCGCGCTGGCGCTGGGCGAAGATCCCGATGGCGATGCGGCTACGCTCGATGTCATGGCGGTGTTGCAGAAATTCTCCCGGGTCCGTCCGCATCCGGAGGCCTTCATCGAGGCGCTGGAGCCGTTGCAGCCACGGCTCTATTCGATCTCGTCGTCGCACAACGCGACGCCGGGAAAGCTGTCGCTGACGGTGGACTGCGTGCGCTATGTGATCAACAAGCGGCGGCGCCTCGGACTGGCGTCGACATTCCTGTCCGAACGGATCAATCCGGGCGACGAACTCAAGGTCTACGTCCAGAAGGCGCACGGCTTTGCGCTGCCCGAGGATGCCAGGACGCCGATCATCATGGTCGGCCCGGGTACCGGCATCGCGCCGTTCCGCGCCTTCCTGCACGACCGCCGCGCCACCGGCGCGCCCGGCAAGAACTGGTTGTTCTTCGGGCATCAGCGCAGCGATTGCGACTTCTTCTATTCCGACGAGCTCAACGCCATGAAGACCTCGGGGCTTTTGACCCGGCTGTCACTGGCGTGGTCGCGCGACGGCGACAAGAAGTTCTACGTGCAGGACCGTATGCGCGAGGTCGGTCGCGAAATGTGGACGTGGCTCGCCGAGGGCGCGCATGTCTATATCTGCGGCGACGCCCAGCGCATGGCAAAGGACGTCGAGCGGGCGATGGTCGATATCGTCGCCCAGTTCGGCGCGCGTTCGACCGACGAGGCGATTGCTTTCGTCGCTGACCTCAAGAAGAAGGGCCGGTTCCAGCAGGACGTGTATTAAGCGCCGACGAGATCAGATTGGGTCAGGACCCCAGACCTTTTTCGTGCTTCGTCCTACTTTGCATGGGGTTGTTTTCGCGATTTTGTGCTCGGCCCCCGGCGCCTCCTGATATTCGGGTTCCGACTGGATCAAATCGGCCCGAATAAAATTCTCACCCGAATCCGGGCAGGAGAATTTTCGACTGGAAACCTGCTCCGGTGAAGGGGCCGCATCGCTATTTTTCCGACCGGCTTGAATCCCGGCGCAAACGATATTCCATATGTATCCCATGCAGCGTTGGAGATCGACCATGCGCGAAATATCGGCGGAAGCCCGCCTTCACCTTTATGCGCGCGCGCTGTCCCGGCGGACCACCGGAGCCGGGTTTCATACCGCGGCGCTTTACAGCGCGTTTGCGCTCATTGCGGCCGTTGTGTTCGGCACACTGTCGGTGCACCCGTTCTGAAGGCTACCGGATCAATCCCGCCAGCCGCGGCAAGGTCAGGCTGATCTCGGGAATGCAGATGATCAGCAGCAGCCCGGCAAACAGCGCCAGCATGTAGGGCACGTAGGTGCGAAAATGCTGGCCGACGCTCAAATTTGCAAATCGTAGCGCCATCAACAGTCCGACCCCCATCGGCGGCAGAAACAGGCCGATGCCGACGGCGGCGGTCTGCACGATGTTGAAGTGAATGGGGTCGATGCCCATCGCCTCCGCAATCGGAAATACCACGGGGATCAGCACGACGGCGGCGGGCAGGCCCTCCAGGATCATGCCGAACAGGCAGCTCATCAGGGCGGTACCGATCAGGAACAGCCACGGATGCGCCTTCAACGGCCCGAGCATCTGCCCCAGCAATTGCGGAACGCCGCTGACGCCCATCAGGTATTGATAGACCGAGGCAACCGCGAGCAGGAACACCACGGCCGCGGTGAGGATCGCGCTGTCATAGGCGATCTTGCCCATCTCGCGCCATGACACGTTGCGGTAATAGAGTTTTGCCGCGAGAAACGCGTAGCCCGCGACGACGGCGCCAGCCTCGGTCGCGGTGATGATGCCCAGGATAAAACCGGCGAGGATCACGAACGGCACCACCATCGGCACGGCGGCATGCAGCGCGGCGTTGCCGATCCGCTTGAGGCTCGGCCTGGCATCAACCGGCCAGTCGTTCTGCCGCGCGCGGACGTAAACCACGGCCATCAGGCACAGCATGATGACCAGCGCCGGAACGAAGCCGGCAACGAACAGCGCCACCGCGGAAGTATTGGTGACTTGCGCGATCACGATCATGAAGATCGCCGGCGGCACCAGCATGCCCATCGCGGTGCCGGCGGCGATCAGCGAGGCTGAATCGCGGCGGTCGTAGCCGGCCTTTGTCAGCGGCGGCATCAGCGCGGAGCCGAGTGCCGAGACTTCCGCCATCTTCGATCCGCAGATGTCGGAGAAGAAGTAGGCCACAACAATCACGGACATGCCGAGCCCGCCCTTGACCCAGCCGATCAGCGCGCGTGCCAGTTCCACCAGCGCGTGGCTCATGCCGCAACGTTCCATCAGGTTGCCGGCGAACACGAAGGCTGGGATCGCCAGCAGCACCCAGCTCTGCGAGCCCGACACCAGCGCCGAGGACAATTGCTGCATCGGGTAGCCCCCGAACCAGAGCCCCGCGATGCCGGCGACGCCGAGTGCGAACACGATGGGCATCGAGAGCAGGATCAGGACGGCGAAAACGAGGGCGACGGTCGCAAGCAGCATCAGAAAATTCCAGTCAGTGCTGCGGCTCGTCCGCGGGCCGGGGGGAGATCATCATCGCAAAACCGTAGATGGCGATCAGCATGCCGCCGACCACGGAGGAGGCGTAGAGCCAGGCCAGATTGATTTCGAGGCCAGGCGTGACCAGCGTACGATTGAGCAGGCACAGTTTCAGGCCGTACCAGGCCGCGAGCAGTCCCACGCCGGTGATGAGCGCGTGGTTGAAGCGATGGATCCAGAGTTGCGCGGCTTCCGGCAGCCGGTGCACGAACACGCTCAGGGTAAAATGCGAGCGCGACTGGATGCCGATGGCGGCCCCAATCAGCGTCAGCCAGGCCAGCGACAGCTCGCCAACCTCCTCAACCCACGTAAACGAGACCGGATCGACGTCAAGCCAGTCGGTGATGGCGCCGACGAAATAGCGCAGGAACACGCCGACCAGGAGGTTGACGATGGCAAGGATGATGAGCGCCGTAACCGTAAATTTCGGGACGGCCTGGAGAATACGCAGCATGCGACGGGATTCCGAACGATGGACCGGGCGAGGGGCGAAGATGGGCTTCGGCCCCTCTGTTGGCTCAAGCCTTGAAGGCTTCGATCTCGTCCCACAACGCGCCGTACTGGCCTTTGTAGGCCGGCCAGATCTTCTGCTGCGCAACTTTACGGAATTCGTCGACCTTGGCCTCCACCACGGTCATGCCGAGCGGCTCCAGCTCGGACTTTGCCTTGGCAAAATTGTCGACGGACTCGGTTGCCTCACGGATTTTCTCCTGTGCGGCGCGCGAAAGATCCATCACCAGCTTCTGCTGGTCGGGCGTCAACCCGTTCCAGATATCGAGATTCATCACCGCGTTGGTCGGGCCGTAATTATGGTACGTCAGCGACGCGAATTTCGAGACCTCGTAAATCTTCAATGCCTTCATGTTGACGACGGGCAGATCGCCGCCGTCGATCACGCCCTGCTTGGCGGCGGTGACGACCTCGCCATAGGCCATCGGAATCGCGCTGCCGCCGAGCCCGTTGATGGTGTCGCCGAAAATCTTGGCCTGCTGCACGCGGATCTTCATGCCGCGCAAGTCCTTCGGCTCGACGATCGGCTTCTTGGAGGTCCAGAAATGCCTGAAGCCGTAGTCGAAATAGCAGAGCACCTTGAGCTTGTAATTGTCCTCGATCTGCTTGGAGATCTTGCCGCCGATCTGGCCGTTCAGCATGGCATAGGCCGAAGCGTAGTCCTTCACCAGATAGGGCACCAGCAACGC
Source organism: uncultured Alphaproteobacteria bacterium (assembly GCA_963764705.1). GTDB lineage: Bacteria > Pseudomonadota > Alphaproteobacteria > Rhizobiales > Xanthobacteraceae > Bradyrhizobium. The sequence goes on from CAVXTR010000001.1 coordinate 448,203, forward strand.
GCCCATTTCCGGAAATACGGTGGCGGCGGCGCCCGCGGGGCTGCCCATCGCGATGCTGCCGGATTTCACCGCGTTCATGATCTCCAGCTCCTGCGGGATCAGGGTCTTGCCGAAGAACTGCATCTCCAGCGCGCCCTTGGACTGTGCGGTCAATTCCTTCGCCATCCAGTCGAACGCGATCGCGGCCGATTCCGGCACCGCGTTAATGTGGGCGAATACGAGTTTCTTGGGCGCGGTCTGGGCGAAGGCCGGCGCCCGGCCGGTGGCGAGAATGCCGGCCATGCCGGCGCCGGCACGCAGCAGGGTACGGCGATTGAGCGGCATGCGGCTCATGGGAGCGGACATACGGATTTCCTCCAAAGCTGGCTTTTTTGTTTGAGGTCAAGCCCGCCCGGGAGGCGGCCAACCGGCCAGTACGGAGGGGAGCTTACAGCATCGAAGGCGCGTTGGAAGGGGGGATGTTGCGGGTCGGCCGCTAGCTCACCTTGAACGGCGCTACCGCAATCCCTGCAACCTTCAATGCCTGACGCACCCCGCGCGCAATATCGACCGCGCCCGGCGTGTCGCCGTGGATGCAGACGGTATCGGTGCGCATCTTGATCACCTTGCCGGTGACCGAAACCACCGCGCCGTCCTGCACCATCCGCACCACGCGGTCGGCGATTTCCCTGGCGTCATGCAATACCGCGCCCGGCTTCTTGCGCGACACCAGCGAGCCGTTGTCCTCATAGGCGCGGTCGGCGAACACTTCGTGCACCATCGGCAGATTGGCGGCTTCGCCGGCCGTCACCAGCTTTGAATTGGCCAGCACCACGAAGATCAGGTTGGGATCGACCGCCTTGATGGCGCTGGCGATCGCCCTCGCCGTCATGTCGTCCTCGCAGGCGACGTTGGAAATCGCGCCATGCGCCTTGACATGGGTGACCTTGTGGCCGGCCGCGGTGGCGATCGCCTGTAGCGCGCCGATCTGGTAGGCGATCAGGTTTTCAATTTCCGACGACGTCAGGCCCGGCATCGGCCGGCGGCCGAACCCGTGCAGGTCGCGGTAGCCGGGATGGGCGCCGACGCTGACACCACGCGCCTTCGCCAGTTCGACCGTGTGGCGCATGATGTCGGCGTCGCCAGCATGAAAGCCGCAGGCGACATTGACCGACGTCGCCAGCTCGATCATCGCGGCATCGTTGCCCATTTCCCACGGGCCAAAACTTTCGCCGAGATCGCAATTGAGGTCGATGGTTGCCATGATGATCGTCCGCTTCTGGTGTGTGGATCTTGCTCAGTCCGGCCCCGTGATGTCGGCCTGCCAGGTCCCGGCATCGACCGCGCTGACGGCGTGGCCGGCGACATTGGCATCGTGCAAGGCATCGAGGTTGAGATCAACGCTTTCGAGGGTGCGCAGCCGGTCGGGCAGGGAGCGCAGCAGGTCTGCAAACTTGCGCGCTTCGGCCTGCGCCTCAGCCATACTGACCGCCTTGAACCGGAACGCGTGCCCCGCGGGGGTTTGTGCGAACCGCCCGAAGTCGGCGGAAATCACCGTCGCGATCTTGGGGTAGCCGCCGCTGGTGCCGCGGTCCGGCATCAGCACGATCGGCTGGCCGTTGCCGGGCACCTGCAGGCTGCCGTTCACGGTGCCGTCGGAAACGATGTTGTGGCCGTGCAGATGCTTCAGCACGGGACCCTCGAGGCGGTAGCCCATGCGGTCGCTCGTGGCCGATATCTTCCACGCGCTGTCGACAAACTGCTTTTTGGTCTCGTCGGCGAATTCGTCGTCCTGCGGGCCCCAGACCACGCGGATCGGTGCATCGCCCGGCGTGGCCGGCAATTCGATCCTCTGTTCAGGCGTGCCGCTGGCGGCCTGGGTCTGCAATTCGTCGCCCGCCTGCAACGGCCGCGGATAGGGGCTGCCGAGCCCGGCGCGCGCGTTGACGGCGAGGCTGCCGAACATCGGCTCGCCCTGGATGCCGCCCTCAATCGCGAGGTAGCTGAACGAGCCGCCACGGGCAAAACCGAGTGTCAAGGTTTCGCCATCGGCAAGGGTTGCGGAGCCGTCAAACGCAACGGGACGCCCGGCGATGTCGGCCTTGCGCGAGGCGCCCGCCAACGCCACGCGAACCGCGCCGCCGCGTGCGGTGAAGGTGGCGCCGAACGGGCCGATCTCGACGGCGGCCGCAAACAGCTCGTTTCCGACCAGCGTATTGGCGGCCGCCAGCGCCAGGCGATCCATGGCGCCTGATGGCACCAGGCCGTAGCGCTGGGCGCCGGGACGCCCGCTGTCCTGTACCGAGCTTGCCGGACCTATGGAGGCGATGACGAGTTTGCTCATGACGCGATCAACTCGGCGACGAATTCGCCGGCCGCCGCGGCCCGGTCCTGTTCCGCGAAGGTCTTGGCATCGACATGGGCGAACGTGATCTGGTCGCCGGGCTCCAGCAGGAACGTCGGATCGCGGTGAAGCTGGTAGGTGCGGACCGCCGTCTGTCCCAGCAGGTGCCAGCCGCTCGGGCCGGCGAGGCACTGCACGCCGGTTTGCACGCCGCCGATCGAGATCGTGCCGGCCGGCGTCAGCAGACGCGGGTTCTGCCGCCGCGGCAGATGCAGGAAATCCGCGAGCCCGCTGAGATAGGACCAGCCGGGCGTAAAACCGATCATGGCGACGCGGTAGTCGCCGGCGGTGTGCCGCGCCACGATGTCGTCCGGCGTCGTGTTGAGCGTCTTGGCGACGTCCTCAAGGTCGATGCCGTGCTCGCCGCCATAGACCACGGGAATGCGCCAGCGCCTTGCTTTGGTGGTGTCCGGGACGGGTCGCTGCGCCAGCGCCAGAAGATGGTCGCCGAGTTTGTCGAAATCGATCTGCACGGGATCGTAGTGCACCAGCAGCGACCGGTAGGTCGGCACGGCCTCGGTCACGCCCGATATCGGCTCGGCGGCCAGCACACGGTCGAGCGCCAGCACCCGCCGGTTGGCGACATCGTCGATGGTGCGGCTGAATTCCACCGTGATGGCACTGTCGCCACTCGGCAAAAGGCGGGGTGGGGAAAGCGGCGCGGCCATGGCCTCGGTACTGTCTGCCTTGCGGCTAGTGGGCTAGCCTCAAACTGTAGCGCGTTTCGCGGGCGAGTGGAATTCGCTTCGCACCAAATCAGCCTGCAAGTTCAATAAATTAATCTGCATACCGCCGATAAGATGTTGTGATCGCGGCTTTTCCCGCCAGCCCTTGACGCGATGCCCGCACCCCGCAAGATGCGCTACCTTTTGTCCACCCCTCCCGGAGCCTGCATTCCCGATGTCCCTTTCCCCCGAAGCCGTCGCAACCCTGTCGCGCGTGTCCACCGGCACCATCACCACCGTTCTGCTGAAGAAGGGCCTGCGAAACGTCTGGATGCGCGGCGCCAAGCCGCTGCGTCCGGGGCTGCCGCGGCTGGTGGGACCGGCCTTTACGCTGCGCTTCGTGCCGTCGCGTGAAGATCTCGCCACGCCGGAATCCTGGTCGTCGCCGATTTCGACCCGCACCGCGATTGAAGCAATGCCGGCGGGCTGCATCTGCGTCACCGACGCCATGGGCATCACCGATGCCGGGATTTTCGGTGATATCCTCTGCGCCCGCATGGTCAAGCGCGGGGTGGCGGCGCTGATCACTGATGGCGTGGTCCGCGACGTCGAGGGTGTGCTCGGCACCAACCTCCCGGTCTGGTGCGATGGTTTTGCGGCGCCGCCCTCGGTGGCCGGGCTCACCTTCGTCGGTTGGGGCGAACCGATCGGCTGCGGCGGGGTCGCGGTATTTCCGAACGATATTGTGGTCGCGGACCAGGACGGCGCGGTGCTGATCCCGCAGGCGTTGCTCGACCACGTGCTGGCCGAGGGGCCGGAACAGGAACGAATGGAAGCCTGGATCGTCAACGAAGTGAATAACGGCGCGGCACTCCCGGGCCTCTATCCGATGAATGCGGAGACCAAGGCGCGCTACGCCGCCAGCAAGAAATAACAACCAAGAAGCAAGATCAACAAGGAGAGATACCCCATGGATTTCCATCCCGCTGGTTCCCGGCCGACGCGCAACGCACCGCCGGAATATTTCACCGGCACGGTGCTGCAGGACCCGATCATCGCCACCTCAGCCCCGGCACGGCTGGTCGTGAACTCTGTCTCGTTCCAGCCCGGCGCCCGCACCGCCTGGCACACGCATCCGCTTGGCCAGACGCTGTACGTGATCGCGGGGCTCGGCCGGATCCAGACCAAGGGCGGACCGATCCGGGAAATCCGCCCCGGCGACGTGGTCTGGATTCCGCCGGGTGAAAAGCACTGGCACGGTGGTTCGCCGACCAACGGCATGACCCACCTCGCGATGCAGGAAGCGCTCGACGGCAACACCGCGACCTGGATGGAAAAGGTCACGGACGAAGAATATTCGACCAAGGTCGGCTAGCGGCGGCCGGCCATCCGGCCCTGCTGATTTCGAGCGAACGCCGGGTTCAAAACCCGGCGTCGGGAAGGCCATTGATGGCTGAGGAGGCGAGACCAGGCCGTCCGGTGCCGATTGGCACCATCGTTCTCATGGCGCTCGCGGCGGTGCTCTACATTGCGATGTTGAGCACCGTTTCTTTTTCGGCCGGCGGTGGTGACGCGGCGATGGGCCAGGCGCTGGCGAGCTTCTTCTTCACGGTCGCGCTCTGGATCGTGCTGGCATTGCTGGTGGCTGCCGCCGCCATCATGGGGGAAATCCCGCGCGGGATCGTCGTGGCCAGCGCCTTGCTGGTGCCGCTCGCCGGCGCGACTACCTTTGTCGCCATCGACATGTGCTCACGCCACATCAAATGGGCAGTTATCGGTCCGCTGCTGTTGCCGCTGCTGGTGGCGGCCTACGCAACGACAGCACGGTTCGCCAAGCTGCGGGCTGTATTCCCTGGCAATGGATTCAGCATTGCGATCTGGAGCGTGTCGCCGTGTTGTCGGTTGTGCTGCTGCTGGCGGCGATGTGAACAGGGTTGGGTCGGTTTAATTCCGCTGCGCGGTCCAGGTGCCGGAGCACAGCGCCGCGCGCCATGTGCCGGATCCTGACGTCCCGGTGAGACGACCCGAACCGACGGCGCGTTTCATGCCGCTGGAAATCGTGACCTGAATGGCACCGGCCTCGGCGACGCGGCCGGACGCCGTCACCGCCGCGTTGGTCGAAGCGACCTGGCCGTTGTTAATCCCGATCGAGACCGACGCGCCGCTGGTGCACGCGGCATTCGACGAGGCGATCTGCACGTTCCAGTCGCCGTCGAACGTCGCAGCCCCGGCTGACCTGACGTTGGCGAGTGCGGCGAGCAGGGAAGCGGCGATAACGGATTTGCGAAACAGTCTCATGACGTGCCCCCATTGGTTTGGACACGATCAGGCTCTCACGACGGTGGGGCTACGGCTGTGACGGCTGTCACGCCGATCGTATGAGGGGAGTGAGCACCACCGCGTCGCGATCCGACGGCAAGCCGGCACGCCTCAAACGAAAGGCCCCGCTGCTGTAGCGGGGCCGTTGTTGGGCGCTCCCTGTTCGGATTGTCAGTTCACGCGGGTCCAGTTTTGTCCGCCGCAGAACACGCCGCCGAAGGCGCATCCCTGAACGCGCAGGCTGTCGGAGCCTTTCAGCGCGATCGTGGAATCATAGGTGCTGCCGGTGTTCGGATCGAGAATCCGGCCGCTCCATTTGGAGTCCTTGCCGGGTTTCATGTTGATCAGAACCTGCTCGCCGTTCTGGTTCGATTTCTTGTCGACCGAATAGCCGCAGAGATTGGCGCCGCACTGTTCGATCCGGACCTTGCCTTCCTTCTCTTCCGTCAGCCACAGGCCAAGCGGCGAGTTCGCGACGGCGACCGCCGACGGGGCTGGGGCGGGGGCTGCCGCTGCCGGCGGAGCCGCGGCAACGGCGGGTACCGGCGCGGTCTTGGCGACGGGAGCCGCTTCCTGCTGCACCGGCGGGGCGGGTGGCGGCGGTGGCGTCACGGCGGTATCTGCGGGGGTAGCGGCGGCCGTTGTGGTCGCGGGTTCAGCGGCCGGAGCAACTGGCGCGGGGGCTGCGGGAATGGGGGCTGCTGCTGGTGCGGCGGCCTGGTCCGACGGCGCGGGCGCTGTGGCCGGAGCCGTGTCGGGTGTGGCCTGCGGATCGGTCTTGGCCTGCTGCGGCGTCTGCTTGTGGGAACGGTCGGCGTCCTCCTTGCCCGAACGCTTGGCCTTCTTTCCGGTATTGTCGTAGACACCGGGTATCGAGACTGTGCCGCGATCGGGATCGACGCGAATTGTCCGGCCGCCATATTCGAAGGAATACTGGGCCTGCGCCGCGGTGCTCGCCAGCAACAGGACAGCAATAGCCAGAAGCTTCTTCATAACGACCTCCTGAACGGGGGAATCCCAGTTCCCGAAGCTACGCAGCGGCAGCTTCACCTAACGTGATCCAGATCACTTTCAAATCATAAGTCGTGTACTAGCGGCTTTGGTTCAAAGATGGTTTCACCAGTCTAATTTGCGGCCGTCCGACGGTCAATTTCCCGCGAAAACCAGCGTTTTTTACCGCCCGCTCAATCGAACCAGGCGGCGTAGATTTTCCGGTAGCTGCCGTCCTCGGTGGCGATATGCAGCCACTGATCGACAAAGGCCTTCAGCGCGGGATCGCGCTGCAGCCAGTAGGCCTTCTCGGCGAAGTCGAACGGCTTGTCCGGATGCACTGCGCACAGCACGCCAGCATGCTGCTTCTGCTGGTAACGGGTCTCGGACGAGTCCGTCATCATCAGGTCGGCATTGCCCTTGGCGATTTCGTCGAAGATCGTGACGTTGTCGTTCCAGGTCTTGATCTCGGCGCTCTTGATGTTGGCCTTGGCAAAGCGCTCGTTGGTGCCGCCGGGATTGACGATGACGCGCGTGCCCGCTCTGTCGATATCGGCAAGGGTCTCGTATTTGCCCTTGTCGGCGCAGCGGGCGATCGGGGTCTTGCCTTCGCGCATGATCGGCGTGGAGAACATGCCCTTCTTCTGCCGGTCGAGCGTGATCGAGATCCCGCCCATCGCGACGTCGAAATTGTCGGCCTCGAAATCCTTCATCAGTTGCGGCCACGCGGTCTGGACGAACTCGACCTTGACGCCGAGCGCCTTGCCGAGCGCTTCCGCCATGTCGACGTCGAAGCCGCGGAATTTCGAGGTCGTCTTGTCGAGATAGGTGAACGGCAGATAATCGCCGGTCGTGCCGACGCGCAACGTGCCGCGCTTGAGGATGTCGTCGAGGCGGGAGGAGGCCGCGGGCTGCTGGGCTGCCGCGGATACGGTCCACAGAACAGCCAAAACGAGGCTAGCCAACATTCGAAACATCGCGTCTTCTCCCCCAGCGAATTTTATCGCACCCTTGGTGCCGTCGCGCCGGATTTAGACCAGATGTCCGCGCCGTGCCAGCCGGAGAGACCAAATCGTGACCATCTCGCTTTACGACGCCTCCGTCGGCGTCTTCGTGCCGTATCTGCACAACCTGTCCGCGCTTCTCAGCCACGCTTCGGCCCACGCCACGGCGCGCAAGATCGATCCGGCCGTGCTGCTGAACATGCGGCTCTATCCCAACATGTACAGCCTGAAGCAGCAGGTCGGTGAGGCCAATCGTCATGCGGTTGTCGCCGGGACGTTGCTGGCCGGCCGGGCGCCTCACGTCTTCGGGGACGCGGATCCGGACATTCCCGAACTGAAGTCGCGGATATCGGCAGCGATCGATTTCGTGCAGGGCCTGCCGCGCGCGGAGATCGATGCAGCAGGCGATCGCGAAGTGGTGTTTACCTTCAAGAACGGCGCGACGCGAACATTTACCGGACAATCGTTGTTGCTGACGTTCAGTGTTCCGCAGTTCTTCTTTCACATCACGACGGCGTACGACATCCTGCGTCACGCCGGTGTCGATCTTGCCAAGAAGGATTTTCTGGGGCCGCCGCAATAGTTCGAAACCCGAACGATCAGGTTCCGCTGCCGTCCTTGCGGGTCGCGTTGGCGGCGGAGCCGCGCCCAGTCATCTCGCTCTTCAACTGATCGAAGCGGCGGCGGGCGTCGGTTTCGCGGTCATGAACCATCTGGACCGCGGCATCCCGGCTCATCGGGCCGCTGACGACGGGGGCCGAATTCTCGCCGATGGTCTCATCGACATAGTATTCGCCGTTGTCGAGACGCACGGTCCACCTGAATCGGATCGCAGCCATCGGGCCGGGTCCGACCCTGGAGTAGCCATGAGCTTCGATAGGCGCATGAATTTCGACAGGACGTTGGGCTTCGACGGGAGGATGGGCCTCGATCGGCGCCGCGGACGGAACCGGCGCAGGAGCTTCGACAGGAGTTTGGGCTTCGACAGGCTTAGTGGGTTCGGTAGATGGAGGTAGTGGCGGCGGAGTAGCAGCTGGTCTTTCCACAACGGCCGGTCGCGCCGGCTCACGGTGGACGTCCGGCTGATCGAGAATGCTGGCGATGGCGGCCAGCGCATTGTCGGTCGGGTCGCCTTGGCTCACAATTCAGCCTCCGGGTGAAACTCCGTCTGCGGAATCGGTGCTCCCGTTGCCGCCCGGATTATTGTCCTCACCTCCGAATAAGGCTGAGTTTTGTCCGTGAAAAGCGTTTTCGGCCCAGACAGTTAAGCGGAGATTGGCGGTATCAGGTTCCTCCAGGGTTTTACCTGCTCAAGCTGGCCCGCGAGGCGGAATAACGCCCCCTCGTCGCCGAGTTTGGCCGAAAACATCATGCCGAGCGGCAATCCGGCCTTGTTCCATGCCAGCGGCACCGACATCGCCGGCTGGCCCGACATGTTGAACATCGCGGTTGCCGGCATGTAGCGGCGCAGGATCGGCGCAATATGCGACAGGTCGCCCGACATCGTGTTGAGCTCACCGATGCGCAATGGCGGCGCGCACAGTGTCGGACACAGGAAGATGTCGCAGCTCTCGAAAAAGGTGGCGAGCCCGCGCGAAATCTGGAAGGCCGCGAGCTGGGCCGCGACATAGTCGGTCGCGCTGGTGTTTCGCGCGTTGTGAGAACTTGCCAGCGTCAATACTTCGAGATCCTGGTCTGTCATCTCGCGACCGACGCGCTGCTCGATCAACCGTACCGTCAGCGCGGTATTGCCGCCGACGATGGTCGCCATCACGGCGGCCGGATCAGCCGCGAGTTCGGGCGCACGTTCCTCGACATGATGGCCGAGGCCTGCAAGCAGGCCGGCAACGTCACGCACCGCCACGGCGATTTCGGGATCGATGGCGTCGCCATAGGGCGACCGGTCGGTGAAGGCGATGCGAAGCTGGCCAGGATCGCGGCCGATTTCCTGTGCAAACGGCCGGACCGGCGGCGGCGCGACATAGGGGCTCGACGGCTCGGGCCCATGGATCGCGTCCATCATCACCGCGCTGTCGCGCACGCTGATGCTGACGACATGGCCACATGAAAATCCGCCCCAACCTTCGCCGCGATCGGGACCGAGCGGATTGCGCGCCCGCGTCGGCTTCAATCCGAACACGCCGGACGCCGAGGCAGGGATCCGGATCGAACCGCCGCCATCGCTGGCATGCGCGACGGGGAGAATGCGCGCGGCAACCGCGGCGGCAGCACCACCGGAGGAACCGCCGGAAGAGTGCGCCAGATTCCAGGGATTGCGGGTCGGTCCGTGAAGCCGCGATTCCGTGGTCGGCATCAGGCCGAATTCGGGACTGGAGCTCTTGCCGAAAATCGCGACGCCGGTATCGAGGAATCGCTGTGTCAGCGTGCTGTTATGATCGGCGACAAAATCCTTCAGGATCGTCGCGCCCGACGTCGTGCGCGTGCCTTGCAGAAGATCGAGGTCCTTCAGGAGAAACGGCACGCCGGTGAACGGGCCATCGGGGAGGCCACGCTCGATCTGGCGCTCGGCATAGCCGTAATGCTTGACGACGACAGCATTGATTTGCGGATTCACCTTGGCTGTGCGGGCCACCGCCTCATCGAGCAGTTCGCGCGGAGAGACCTGCTTTTTGCGTACCAGTTCGGCCATGCCGACGGCATCGTAGCTGCCGTATTCCTTGAAAGACATGCACAGACCTCGCTGACCGGGCCGATCAAGGGATCGGCCGGGCCAAGGAACTTTTTTAGAGAAACATTCTAGAGCGGCATCTGGTCTCGACGGATCAGCCGAGGACGTCCTGATTGATCACGTTCTGCCGCAATGGCTCGCCGTCCAGCACGCTCAGAATATTACGCGCCGTCTGCTCGCTCATGCGGTCCACCGCTTCCCGCGTCACACCGGCCACGTGCGGCGCCATGATGACGTTCGGAAGCTTGAACAGCGCGTGGCCGGCCGGCGGCGGTTCCTGCTCGAACACGTCGAGACCCGCGCCGGCAAGCCTGCCGGACAACAGCGCGTCGTGCAGTGCGGCTTCATCGACAATGCCGCCGCGCGCGGTATTGATCAGGTAGGCGGTCGGCTTCATCCGCTTCAACCGCGCGGCATTGAACATGCCGACGGTCTCGGGATTCTTCGGGCAATGGATGCTGACGAAATCGGCGCGCGGCAACGCCGCGTCGAGATCGGTGACCGGCTCGCAGCCGGCGGCCTTGATGTCGGCGGCAGGCTTGTAGGGGTCGAAGATCAGCACGTTCATTTCCATTGCCAGGCAACGCTTGGCGGTACGGGTGCCGATACGGCCGAAGCCGATGATCAGGACGGTCTTGCCGAACAGATCGTAGGGCAGCTTGCCGAGCCGGCTCGGCCATTTGTTGTCGCGGACAATCTCATGCATTTCCACGGCGCGCTTGGCCAGCGTCAGCATCATGAACATCGCCTGTTCGGCGACGGAGGGGGAATTCGCGGTGCCCGCCACCATCAGCGGCACCTTGCGGCGGCTCAGCGCCGGGACGTCGACGGCGTCAAAGCCGACGCCGATCCGCGTCACCACCAGCATGTCCCTGGACGCATCGAGTTCGGTCTCGCCGAAGCGCGTGCCGCCGAGCGCGACACCATGGACCGGCGCGTGTTCCTTCAGCTTGGCTTCGAAATCCCCGGCGGAGATCATGTTGGGAAATTCGACGAGTTCGATGTCGTCCCGCGCGTTGAGCAGGGCGCGGCCCTGGTTCGACATCGATTCCGTGACGAAGATTTTCTTCTTGTTGGTAGCCATTTCCTGCCCTTGGTCGCTGTTTTTTACGTCGTCAAAGGACGACGCCGGTCACCTCGTTTAGCAGGTGCATATTGTTGAGGTCCACTGCCAATCGGAGCGGGGCGCCATCCTGCGCGCCGGCATTGGGATTGACCCGGCCGCAGACCTGTGCGCCCTCCAGCGTGAAATAGATCAGGGTCTCCATCCCCATCGGCTCGGTGACATCGAGCACGGCGTCGAAGGCCTCAACGCCCGGCTCCGGATGGGCCTTGGCTTCGGTAATGTGCTCGGGCCGGATTCCGAGCAGCAGCTTGTCGGTGCGCGCGACGCCCTGGTAACGGGCGGCCTTTGCCGGCGGCAGCGGAAAGGCAATCCGGTCGGTGATGCGGAGACTGACCTTGCCGCCGGTCTCCTCGATCCGGCACGGGATGAAGTTCATCGCCGGCGAGCCGATGAAGCTCGCGACGAACTTCGTCGCCGGCTTGTGATAGAGCTCGTTCGGGGTTCCGATCTGCTCGATACGGCCGTGGTTCATCACCACCACGCGGTCGGCCAGCGTCATCGCTTCGACCTGATCATGGGTGACGTAGACGGTCGTGGTCCGCACCTTCTGGTGGACCTTCTTGATCTCGATCCGCATCTGCACCCGCAGCTTGGCGTCGAGGTTGGACAGCGGCTCGTCGAACAGAAATACTTTCGGGTTACGCACGATGGCGCGGCCCATGGCGACGCGCTGGCGCTGGCCGCCCGACAACTGCTTCGGCTTGCGATCGACCAGTTCGACGATATCGAGCATGCGTGCGGCTTCGTCGATCCGGCTCTTGATCTCGGCCTTCGGATAGCGCTTCAGCCGCAGTCCGAACGACATGTTCTCCGCCACCGTCATGTGCGGATAGAGCGCGTAGTTCTGGAACACCATCGCGATGTCGCGGTCCTTCGGCGGAACGTCGTTGACGACGTCGCCTCCGATCATGATGTCGCCGCCGGAAATGTCCTCCAGCCCTGCGATCATCCGCAGCGTCGTCGACTTGCCGCAGCCCGACGGTCCCACCAGCACGACAAACTCATGGTCGGCGATGTCGAGATCGATGCCGCGCACCGCCTCGACGTCGTCATAGCGCTTGATAACCTTACGCAACGTCACGTCAGCCATGTGTTCAACCCTTTGTCGCGCCGGCGGTCAGGCCGGCAATGTAATAGTCCATCAGGAAGGCATAGATGATCAGCGGCGGCGCCGCGCCGAGCAGGGCGCCGGTCATGATCTGACCCCAGTTGAAGACATCGCCCTTGATCAGGGTGGTGATGATGCCGACCGGCAGCACCAGCTGGTCGGTCGAGGTCGTGAACACCAAGGGATAGAGGAACTGGGCCCAGGAGACGGTGAAGGCGAAGATGGTCGCGGCGATCAGGCCGGGCAATGCGACGGGAATGAAAATCCGCGTCAAGGTCTGGAACCAGGACGCGCCGTCAATGATGGCAGCCTCGTCAAGCTCCTTCGGAATCGAGGCGAAATAGCCGATCATGATCCAGGTGCAGAACGGCACCGTCAGCGTCGGATAAATGAACAGCAGCACATACCAGCGGTTGATGAGCTGGATTCCGGTCCATTCGCCGAACTGCGCAAACACCTTGAACAAGGGAATGAACAGCAGGCTGTCCGGGATCAGATAGGTCAGGAACACGCCGGTCGCGAGCGTCGTCGAACCCCAGAACCGCATCCGCGCCAGCGCAAAGGCCGCCGGCACGGAGATCAGCATGGTGATGGTGACCACGAAGATCGAGACCATCGCGGAGTTCAGGAAGAAGCGCAGAAACTGGTTCGATGTCAGAAGTCCAACGTAGTTTTCCAGGGTGGGATGGAAAACCCACCAGGGATTGGTCGCCGCCGAGATCTCGGCGCTGCCTTTCAGCGAGGTGATCAGCATGTAGATGGGCGGCAGCAGGGAAAATGCCGCGAACAGGGTCAGGAAGAAATATGACCACCGCAGCGCCCAGGTCCGGTCGCGGCTCATGCTGCCGTACTTGACGTTGCGGGTCGGCGCGGCCTTGTCGATCGTGACGGTGCTCATCAGGCTTCATTCCCGCGTTTGTTGACATCACGCAGGATGAAGATCGCTGCGACCGCCAGAATTGGCACCATGAACAGAGAGACGCTGGCACCGAGCGGAATGTCGCTGCCTTCGATGCCGATCCTGAAGGCCCAGGTCGCGAAGATGTGGGTGTGATCGAGCGGGCCGCCGGCCGTGAGGATTCGCACAATGTCGAAATTGGCGAAGGTCACGATCAGCGAGAACAGCGTGGTGATGGCGATGATGTTGCGCATCATCGGCAGCGTGATGTACCAGATCCGCTGCCACCAGTTGGCGCCGTCGATGGCCGCGGCTTCGTAAAGCTGGTCCGGCACCGACTTTAGCGCCGCAAGGTACATGATCATGAAGAACGGCGCACCGTACCAGACGTTGACCAGAATGACCGAGAAGCGCGCCCAGTCGGCGTCGCCGGTCCACGGGATCGGGCCGATGCCGAAGAACGACAGCGTATAATTGAAAGCGCTGTAGGAGGGATCGAACAGCCACAGCCACGCCAGCGTGCTCATCGCCGGCGGAATCACCCACGGCACCAGCAGCATGCCGCGCCATTTGCGCTGGCCCTTGGCCGGAATGTTGTGAACGAAGTGGGCGACGATGAAGCCGATCAGCGCCTTGAAGATCACGGCCGAGACCGCGAAAATGCAGGACTGCTTGACGACCAGCCAGAAGGTCTCGCGTTTGAACAGGAACTCGAAATTGCCGAGACCGACAAATCGCTGCATCGACTTGTTCAGGGTCGCCAGATGCAACGAATAGAATGCCGGATATAGCACCAGAAGGGCGATGAGGATGATCAGTGGCAGTGTCATCAGGAACGCAGCGGTCGATTTGCGTTTGAGCGCCTTTTGCAAGCTCGAACGCTTGCGCGCGGGCTGCGTTGCGCTGACGCTGCTCGGCTGAAATGCGACATCGACCATAATGCTTCTTCCTCGCGAGATTCGTCCCAAAGGTCGGAGATTGCGGCTCTTGAAGCGAGCTCTTGTGGTGCAGCGAAGTTGTCTGGAATCGGCGGTCTGAACCCCGGCTCCCGATGGCGTGGATCGAACGGGGGAGACGCGGCAGCGGCCCACCATCGGCGGGCCGCTGTACGCGATCTCCCGGGTCAGCTACGCATAAAACCTTCGCACTCGCCTTCCGCCCAGGCGAGCGTCTTTTCCATCGCTTCGCCCTGGTGGTAGCGCAGGCACATCTTGGTCAGTGTGGCCTGGGCGTAGATCTGCTGTGCGATCTTCGGCGGCGCCGGTGAGGCCGCGATCGACAGCGTCTGATGGTTGAACGGGTTCGGGGTAGTGATAGAGCGTGCCCTTCGGCGGCCCTTCTTCCTGCCAGACCTTCAACGTCGTCAGCTTCTCGTAGGCGGGCAGGTCGTAGCCGCCGCTCGCCGTGACCATCTTTTCAATGGCCGCGGGCTTCGACAACGCCACCAGCAGATTCTTGGCGGCTTCCTTGTTCTTGGAGAAGTTCCAGATGGTCCAGAAGTAGGGCAGATAGGGTGCGAAACGACCTTTCGGACCGGCCGGGAAGCCATGGGTCCAGCATTGTTCGGCCACTTGTGGCGCGTCGCGCTTGGCCACCGCCCAGGCGCTCGGCGGATTCATGATCATCGCGCCCCGCCCGGAAACCAGCCACTTGTTGTTGGAGGCGTCGTCCCACGCCGCCACGTCCGGCGGCAGGAAGCTGATGAGCTTCTTGTAGAATTCGAGTGCTTGCCGCACCGGGTCGGTCTTGACCGTGAGATTACCCTTGGCATCGACGAGCTGCGCGCCGAACGAAAGGAAGATCGCGCCGGCGGTGTCGACATTGTCGGAAGTCTCGCCGAGACCGATACCGAACGGGACGCCACCTTTCTGGCAGGCCTCGGCCGCCTTCAGGAACGTCTCCAGCGTCCAGTTGTCGGCTTTCGGCGCCGAGCCCGCCGGATACATTTCCTGCACGTCGATCCCGGCGTGCTTCTTCATCAGGTCGATGCGCGAGCAGGGCCCCTTGATCTGGCTGCCGACGCAGGCAGGAACGCCGAGCCACTTGTTGCCGAGCGTACCTAGGTATTTGGCGGTGCCATTCACCTGGCCGTTCTCGGCGATGATTGGTCCCATGATGTCGGAGACGTCTTCGATTTGCTCCGAATTGGCGTGGGCCCACCAGGTCGGCATCGCGAAGATATCGTGACCGGACTTCGCCTGCGCTTCGGCGGCGATCGTCAGCAGGTTCTTGTTACCCTGGCTCGGGATGTAGTCGATCGTCACTTCGACTTTGGCTTTTTCCGCCCACTCGTTGACCAGATCGGTCGAGGCCTTGTTGGCGCCGGGCACCCAATGATCCCAGAAACCGATGGAAAGCTTGCCGGCGGCGTGGGCGCCGCGAATATAGGGTGCGGTGATCAATGCGGCGGAGGACAGCGCAGTAGCAGCAACAAATTGTCGGCGAGAAAGCTTCTTGCGTGACATGGTGTTTCCCCTTTTGCTGAACCGGATTTTGCTTCCTTTTTTATTCTCCGTCTGTTGCCGCGCTGGATGAAAACGGCGCGGCAGCGGAGATTTTGTAATCGGATCAGAACAGAATTGTTTGCATCCGTCGAGAGATCACGTTGCTCGCGGTCATTGAACTAACGTTGTGTGCGAATGCGCGGGGTATGATCGGTCGTTCCGTGCATACCGGATCGTCAATAATCTGATCGGCTGTATTGCGCCGCACACTTTCTGTTCCGACCCGGCGGGAAGGGTGTGCGATTGTGCCACAGTCAATATGCCGCCGCCGTAACTCCTTCGCGCGGAAGGTATTTCCCTGTCGTGGACAGTACGGCGCGACGGTGGACGAACTCGGGGCGAAAACGTTAGTTTGGGCATCGCAGGATTCCCGCAGCCGTCAAACCCAGCCCACGCCAGATCTCAAGCGACCATGGAGCCCAAATAATGACCAGCCCTACACAGCCCGCACGCCCGTGGTCGCGGTTAGGTGTCGCATTCGGATTGGTCGCCATGCTGGCGATCGGCGTATCCGCAACGGTGGATGCCCAGGTGGTTCAGGGGGTCGAGAAGGGCGCGCGCGAGGGCAACAAGGCGGCCGGTCCCGTCGGTGGCGTGCTCGGCGGCGCGATCGGCGGCGTGGTTGGCGTGGTGACCGGTGTCACCGGCGTTCTGACCGGCGGCGCCAAGAACGGGCAGAGCCAGCAGCCCGCGGCACAACCTGCCGCGAAGGATGCCAAGCAGGGCGATAATGCGAAAACCGCAAAGGCAGCCAAGGGCGCCAAAGGGGCGAAGCAGGCGGCCGTGCTTACCCAGAACGGCGCACCGACGCTGACAGCCGAACAGATCGTCTCCAACAGCGACGCCAATATCGAACGGATCAAGAAGGAATTGAACCTGACGCCCGAGCAGGAGAAGCACTGGGCCGGCTTCAACAGTGCAATGCACTATCTCGGCCATAACGGCGCCGATCGGCTTAATCTGCGTATCGCGCGCGCCAAGCGCGATCCTCCCGACGACATCATCGAGCAGATGCGCAACGAAGCCCAGTTCCTCAACGACCGCGCCGTCGATCAGCGCAACGTCGCCGATGCCGCCGAGCCGCTGTTTACGGCCCTGGATGACAAGCAGAAGGTGACGTTCATTCAGGAAATGGTCAATCTGAGCCACGAACGCGGGCTCGATTAGAGCGTTTTCGAGCGAAGTGGGTACCGGTTCGCGTGAAGAAACGCGTCAAACAAAAGAGTAGAGCCCGGTTCCGGTGCAATCGGAATCGATAAGGCTCCAGACCTTGCCGTGAGACGCCCGCGCCGGGCGAATAGCCGGGCGCGCATGCCCTGGGGTAGGTTAAAGGCGCGGCACCCGGCTATCCTGCCGCAGCGGCGCGGCTCCCCCAATCGACATGCAATGATGTGGAAACCCTGACCAACTCGCGCCTTACTGATGGCTGACTTGCGGCGTTGTCGGGAACCCGGCCGTTCATGAACCGCTGTTGCATAACGACATCACTTGCCGTACCGGCCCGACAACATTGCGGAAACGAATTCGGCCGGCGCGGGGCCGGCCGAATTGATGTCGAACGCGCGGCAGCACTACGGCGCCAAAAGGTCACGATTTGGGGAAATTCAGTTCCACGCCGACACCGTCGGGGTCGTAGAGAAGAACTGGGTATCGCCAGTGCGTGGCACGATGCTTTCGCGGAATTTGATCCCCTTCGATTGCAGGCGCTTGCGCACGCCGTCGACGTCGGTGGCCGCAAAAGCGATGTGATCGAGCCGTCCGGTGTCCTCGTATTTCTTCTCGGTGCCACGCACCACGATGCCCTCGCGCGGCTTGCGCGTGCCCATCAGATGCACGGTGGCGGCGCCGCCCGAATAGAGCCAGTAGCCGGGAAAGTCGAGCGGCGGACGGTCGCCGTTCTCGAGGCCAAGCACGTCGCAGTAGAAATCCTTGGTGCGTTCGAGGTCGGAAGGTTCGATGGTGTAGTGCTGTAGGCCGCCAAGTCCCATGGTGTTCTCCTTAAGAAACTGATGGGTTCAAACGAAGGTGAGGTCGGCATCGGCGCCCATCATCCAGGCGCCGACGGTTTCAAAATGCCTGATCTGGCCCTGAAGCTGCTGGGTCACGGTGTGCATGTCGCGGAACCGGCGCTCCAGCGGGTGGTCTTCGAAGATCGCGGTGGCCCCGGCCGCGTTGTAGGCGAAGTCGACGGCCTCACGCGCCTTGTGAATGGCATGGGTAGCGGCCATGCGCATATTGATGCGCTGCGCTATGGTGATGGTCGCGCCCGCGGCAAGATCCTTCCAGATATCGGCCATCGACTGCAGCACGTAACCGCGCGCGGCCCGGAGATTGACCTCCGCTTGGGCGAGATTGCACTGCACCACCGCGTTGTCCCGCAGCAGGCCCTTGGCGCCGCGGGGCACCTTGTTGCGTATCGTTTCGACGAAGGTGTCGAGGGCGGTGCGGGCGATGCCGCAGGCGACGCCGGCAAAGCCGACCTGGTAACAGGTGCCGGCGCCCATACGGTAGAGCGGGCCCTCTTCGCGGCATTCGCGGTCGAACTCGCGGGTCATCGAGTGGTCGGCGCGGACGAAGTAGTCTTTCAAAGCGAACTGGTCGCTGGCGGTGCCGCGCAGGCCGACGGTGTTCCAGATGTCGGTCCATTCGACGTCCTCGGTGCGCACCAGCAGGGTGCGCTCGAGCGGGGCGCCGTTGGCTTCGAATTTCGGCGAACCGTCCGCCGCGTAGATCGGACAGTGCGCGCCGAGCCAGGTCGCGTGCCGCCCGCCCGAGGCAAACGACCAGACGCCGGTGACGCGGTAACCGCCCTCGCATTCGACGGCGCGTACCTTGGGGCCGGGTCCCCAGGCCAGCACCGCCCGCGGATCGCCGAAGATCGCCTGTGCCACCGGCAGATCGAGATAGGCCGCCGACATCGCACAGCCGCCGGCCTGGCTCATGCACCAGGCGGTGGAGGCGTCGGCCTTGGCGATGGTTTCGATGACATGGAAGAAGGTGACGGGATCGGTTTCGATCCCGCGGGAGGAACGCGGCAACAACAGCCGGAATAGCTGCGCCTCGTGCAGCCTGTCGAGCAGCGCCGGCGGCAGCCGGCGCGTCGCCTCGATGTCGTTGGAGGCTGCCGCGACGTGAGGGCGCACAGCCTCGGCACGGGCGATCACCGCAAGATCGCCCGCAAGATCGGTACTGGTTGCAATCATTGTATCCAAAACTTGATATCCAAGCCTAAGCCTGACGAACGCGTGCGGTCGAAAGATCAAGCCCGTCGGCCAGTTCCCTGTCGATCTGTTCGATCGACTTGCCCCTGGTCTCGAAGCCGATGAAATAATACACGATCCCGGCCATCAGGAACCAGCAGCCGAGATAAACAAAGGCGGTCGGGATCTGGGTCAGCGGCACGTCGGGCTTCAGATAGTTGTTGGAGCCGACGATCAGGGCAAGTCCGACCGGACCGATGATTTTGCCGATGCCGCCAAAGCCGTAGGCCGACCCCATCCCGGTGGTCCGCAGATGGGACGGCCAGACTTCGGCCGCATAGGGCCCGACGATGGCAAAGCCGCCATCTGCGAAGAAGAAGGCCGCAGCCAGGATCAGCCAGAACGCCGACAGGCCGAACAACGTCGTGTCGTAATTGTATCCGGCCACGATGGTCAGGATGCCGGCGCCGAGGCCCAACAGTCCGCCCGCGGTGCGCCGTCCCAGCAGTTCCGAGAAATACGAGAAGGAAAGGCGGCCGATGAAGCCGGAGACGCTGAGCAGGATCATCATCTTGGCGGCTTCCTGCGGCGATACCTTCAACAGCAGCACGAACAGCGACGGCGCCCAGAGCGTGATGCCGTAGACGCCGGTCTGGGCGCCGGCATTGCCGAGCCAGGACACCAGCAGGCTGCGCGGGTATTTGAACAGGTCGAACCAGCTCGACTTGATGATCGGACCGGCATCGGCCGCGGTCGGCATCGGCAACGCCGACGGCTCCATCTGCAGGGCCCAGGCCAGCGACTTGCGCGCTTCCTCATAGCGGCCCTGGCGGCAGAGCCAGCGCGGCGATTCCGGAACCCAGATCCGAACCAGCAGGACAAGAAACGCCGGCAACACACCGATCGCAAACAGCAATCGCCATTCGTTGCTGCCGATCAGGGCGCCCATCACGGCGCCGAGGCCGACACCAAGCGGGATCACGCAGGTCACGAGGCCGCCGACCCAGCCGCGCTTGGAGGAGGGCATGAACTCCTGCACCAGCGGCAGGTCGACGCAATACAGCCCGCCGACGCCGGTTCCGACGAAGAAGCGCAGGATGGCGAGGTAGATCCAGCCGTTTTCCGGCGTGAAATAAAGCAGCCCGGTCGCGATCGAGAAATTCAACACGGTACCGATGAACACCACGCGGCGGCCGACGCGGTCGGCGAGCCAGCCCCAGACATAGGCACCGAGGATGGCGCCGATGCCGGAACTCATCAGCACGGTGGCCGATTGCCCGAAGGTCAGCTTCCAGGGGCCGATCAGGAAGGCGAGCACAAAGCCGATCAGGAAGTAGTCGAAGAATTCGAGTGCGTCGCCGATGATGGCGGCGGCGAGGATCTTGATCTGGTTGCCGGTCAGACTCGTCCGGCGGTCGAGTATCTCGAACATGGCGTTTCCCCGTGGCGCCTGTTCATTTTTATCCGAGCGGGCGTCGCGCCAGCGCACCGCTCATGTGTGCTGAGGCTATCGCGCTATCGGCGCGAACGGCAAGCCCGCGGCCGCGCGGAGCACATCTGCGTCTGGACGATGGGGTTGTCGTGCCACCCCCGCACAAAACAATTGCGCTGGCGGTTTGAATCGGGTGCAACCGTTCGGCTGCCGCGCCCGTCACAACGCTTGTGGCCACCGCTGCAGTGCACACTTCCTCATCCGGGACGAAATGGGATGGAAGAGAAGCGGAAGCATCCGCGAACCGACATCGACGAGCCGGCCTTTGTTTCGTCCGGCGGCTCGGTGATGCGCTGCGTCGTGCGAAATATTTCGCTCGAGGGCGCTGCGATCGATGTTGAGAACCCCGCCTTCGTGCCGCAGCGCTTTCGCCTCGTCATGGCCAAGGATTCCTCGATCGTTCATGAGTGTCAGGTCGCCTGGATCCAGAAAAACCGGATCGGTCTGAGCTTCATCGGCGAGAAATAGTGATCTACGAAAACAGCGCCCCGGCGGCGCTTCGGGCCTTGCGCTGGCTCACTCGATCCGCAGCCCGGCGTCACGCACCACCTTGCCCCATTTTTCCATCTCGAGCTTGATGCGCACGCCAAACTCGTCCGGCGTATTGGCGACCGGCTTGAAGCCGAGCGCGGTGAGGCGTTCTTTCACATCCGCTTGAGCAACGGCCTTGGCGATCTCGCGATAGAGCAGGTCGACGATCTCCTTTGGCGTCCCCGCCGGCGCGACGATGCCGGTCAACGTGTCGGCGTCCTGATCCTTGATGCCCTGTTCGGCAAAGGTCGGCACGTCGGGCATCCCCGCGGCGCGCTCGCTTGCCGCAATACCCAGCGCGCGCAATTGCCCGGCCTGCACCGCTGGAAGCGACGGCGGCAGCGCCGTGAATGCGATCGGCGTGTGGCCGCCGACCGTTGCCTGGACAGCCGGACCCGCACCGGCGAACGGTACGTGCACGAGGTCGAGCTTGAACGCCAACCTGAACAGCTCGCCGCCGAGGTGCGGCGTTGAGCCGACACCGGGACCCGCATAGCTGTACTTGCCGGGATTGTCGCGAATGAGCTGCACCAGTTCCGGCAACGTCTTGGCCGGAACCGACGGGTTCACCACCACGACGTTCGGAGATACGGCGACCAGCGTCACCGGCGCGAAATCCTTGATCGCGTCGTACGGAACCTTGGCGTAGAGGCTCGGATTGACGATGAATCCGGTAGAGATCGCCATGATCGTGTAGCCGTCCGGCGTTGCGCGCGCGACCTGGCCGGACGCAGTATTGCCGCCGGCGCCACCGATGTTCTCGACGACGAACTGTTGGCCCAGGCTGTCGGAAAGCTTCTGGGCCACGATACGGGCGATCGCATCGGTCGGTCCGCCGGCGGTAAACCCGACCACGATACGCACCGGCTTGGTGGGATAACCTTCCGCCGATGCCGCCGCGACACCTGAGAACAGCCATACGGCTGCGAGCAATACGCGCGAAACGGCGGTCATGACGCTCTCCCCAATCTCTCTTTGTTGGCGTCATCATCGACGACGGCGCCGCGCCGAACAAGGGGAAAGAACGTTGGCCGGCGCGTGTTATTTTCGGAGCAGCGGCTTGATCCGCTCTTCGAGGTCCTCGAACGGCATCGAACCCTCCAGCTTCACGCCGTTGAGGAAGAAGGTCGGCGTCGAGATCACCTTCAACTCCCGCACCGCGTATTGCTGGTCGGCGGAAAGCTTGTCGAGCTGTGCCTGATCCGACGCGCAAGCCTCGACCTCCTGTTCGCTCATCCCGTTCAGCTTGCCGACAAAGAGTAGCGTCTCCTTGGTTTGTGCCACCAGGCGCTCCTGCAGCTTGAACAGGGTTTCGATCGCGCCGAGGGATTTCTCGGAATCGCCCTTGCCGATGCAACGCGCCAGTATCGAGGCCGTCGCCGCCTTGATATCGAGCGGGAACTCGCGAAACACGAAGCGCACCTTGCCGGTATCGATATATTTCGACCGCAGCATCGGAAAGACGTTCTCGCCGAAAGCCGCGCAATGCGAGCAGCTCATCGAGGCATATTCGGTGATGGTGATCGGTGCTTTCGGCGATCCGATCACGATATCGGGCAGCGAAACCGGCTTGGCCACGGCGGCGGCAATCGCACTTTGCGCCATTACCGCATCAGCGGAGATCGGGGCGGCAAGGGCGAGAAACACGACAACGGCGACACGGCGGTGAACGGTCAACGGGCGGCTCCGGGCAAGATCCGGGAAAGGGATGCTTCCATCATTCCCCGCCGGGATAGCTTAGCGTTTTCAACGCCCGAAGGCAAAAGCCGCAACCGGCTGCGGCTACCGCTCCGGCGAGCTGAAAGCCAGCAACAGGCCCTCATGCAGCTTGGAGTTCTCGCTGCGTCCGAAATGTCTGGCCAGGTCCTCGTTTTCAAAACTCGGCGCGAACGTCTTGAGCTTCAGTCCAAGGCGCCGGGCCTCGCCGGGTTCATTGGCCCGCGCGTAGGCTGCGACAAGGCCAGCCCAACTGCGCGGATAGCGGGAGTTGATCGCGATCGAGCGGTCGAACATCGTGATCGCCTCGCGGTAATTGCCGAGCTCGAGTTCCGCATTGCCGGCGAATTCAAGCCAGACCGGCATGATGGGATCGCGCGGGCTCAGCCGCATCGCGTAGCGGACGTGTTCGAGCCCCTCGACGACCCGCCCGGAGCGGATCAGCCCATTGCCAATCTGAGCGTGGGCGCTGGCGTCGCTGGGGTCGATCGACGCAACCGATATGGTCGTCAACCTCACGAACCTTACGGGAAGCCTGCACAGCAGCAACTTCCTTCTGGCGTAGGCCCGATAAGACTGGCGGAGAGCCGTGCGCCGACAGCGCAGCTCTCCGGGTCGCGGACACCCGTGTACTAGGGGAGTTTTCCGATCGGCTGATGCGTACGCGCCGAGCCCTTGATGATGGCCCAGTCGTACAGCATTGGCACCATCTCGCCCTGGGCCCATGTAATATTCTGGTTCCGGTAGAACGGGCTGGCCGGATGACCCGAGGCGCCGTGAAACACGATCCACTGGCAGTTGTTCCAGGCGCCGACATCGAAGACGTAGCGGGAAAGCGCCGACGAGGTCGCCTGCCAGCCGAACTTCATGGAATAGCCGGCCATGAACACGCAGTCATTGTCGCCCGAGATCGTGGCGCAGTCCTTGTCGAGCACGTCGGCGTAGTCCGGGAACGCGACCGATAGCGCATGCTTCAGTTTCGGTGTGTGCAGGGTTCCCCAATCGGCCTTCGGCTGGGTCGCGGCCACGGTGACGACAGCCTCGCGCAGCAACTGGTCCCAGGTTGCGCCCTTCAGCAGCGTCTCATCGTTGCTGCGCAGCAGTTGAGGCAAGGTCCACCAGAACTGGACTTCCGGGAAGATGCCGGGAGCAACTTTGGTAAAATCGCTGTCGGCGGTCTTGTCGAGGCCGGCGCACTTGATTGCGAGCTTCGTTAGTTCAAGGCGAACCGCCACATAGGCCGCGGCGGCCACGGAATCCGCACGCATTTCGCCGTTCCAGCCGAGGATCTGCTCGCGCAATTCATTCGCCGCGGCAGGCGTCTCGATCGATCGAAGCCGTTCGCGGATCTCGATGGCGGGAATGCTGACGAGGTCGCGGTGAATGGCGGACATTTGTTCGGGCGAAGGCCGGTCCAGCGCTTCCAGCCGTTGCCAGATGCGGCGGGTACGGTGCGGCGGCATCGGGTCGGTCGACAGATACGGCTCGCGATCGGGCTCAACGACGCGGTTATTGGCGGTCACGATCATGCCCCTCGCTGGCGCGATACTGGCCGGCATGTCAGCGAATGGCACCATCCCGTTCCATTCGTGTTCGCCGGTCCAGCCAGGCACCGGAAGCCAGCCGTTGGCACGCGGCCGCGCCGGTACCAGCGCCCGGACGCGATGACCGATCTTGCCGCTGGTATCGCCGGCAACAACATTGTGGTCCATCAAGCCGAAGCCGCGCGTCGCTTCGAACAATTGCTCGATCGATCGCGCCCGCAGCATCGGCAGCAGGCAGTTGAACGATTTATCCGGAACAGCGAACTGGACCGATTTCAGGGCGAGGGCGGTTCCATTCAGCGGGTCGCCGGCGATCACCGGGCCATGACGGGTCTCGATGACGTCAACGGCAACATCATCGCCGTCACGCACCTTGATCGTCTCCGCGCGCCGGATGGTCGGCTCCATCGCTCCCTTGAAGCGGGCATGGCGGGCGCCGGCGTCAAATTTTTCGACGTAGAGATCGTGGATATCGACGAAGGCGTGGGTAACGCTCCAGGCGACATCGGCGGTATGTCCGAAATGCGGAAACCCTGGCACGCCGGGGACGGTCAGGCCGATGACGTCGAACTCTTCACAGGCGAGATGGGCCTGCGCGTACATGTTCGGCATTTCCAGCACCCGGTGCGGATCGCCGGCGACGATCGGCCGTCCCGTCGAGGTGCGGTCGGCTGAGATCGCCCAGTTGTTGCTGCCGCCCGTCAGCTCCGCGCCGATCTGGTCCTGCGCGGTGGCCAATAGCGACGATATGCCGGGCTTGAGATCGGCCAGAACAGCGGCGAGCCGCTTCCCCTCGACGCCGGGCGGCACGCACAGCAGGTCGCTGCCGCCATCGTCGAACCGCAGTTTGGCGACGTTGTCGGCGCCGACGATCGGCAAGGCGGCGGCGCGCCACAGCTTCCACCATACCGACCCCATCAGGAAGCCGATCTGCCGCATCACGGCGATCGAATGCCAGGGTTCCCAACGCGCCGGTTCGCAGTTGAGGATCTTGTATTCGATCGGCCATTGGCCGAGTGCGATGAACGCGTTGACGCCGCGCGCATAGGCATCGAGCATCGCCTGGGTTTCATTGCCGAGCAGCGCGAAATCCCGTTGCGAGGCCGCCGCGGCATTCATCTGCCGCGCGAGAATGTCGCCCGCTACGGCGCGCGCGCCAAGCCATTCGGCATAGCGGCCCGTACCACGCCGCAGCAGCGCCTCCATTTGCCAGAGCCGGTCCTGCGCCTGGGCGAAGCCGAGCCCCGCAAAGGCATCCTGAAAGGTCTTGCCGCGAATATGTGGAATGCCCCATTCGTCGCGCCAGATGTCGACGTTTTCGGACAGCCCCTTGATCCCAGCGGCGGCGTTGTAGTCGGGGAGATGGTCGGCTGGATCGATCCTGGCGGAAGTTGCGGTCACTGGAGGCTCCCAAGTCTTTCAGTCTTAAGTCTTCTGGCTGGCTTCTTGTTGGCGTTGCTGGTCATGATAGGCACTCTGGGTCCGAAAGCGCTATGCCAGATGGCAGGCGACGAGATGTCCTGGCGCGATTTCGCGCGGCATCGGCCGTTCCGAGCGACAGCGATCGATTGCCAGCGGACAGCGCACCGCAAAGGCGCAGCCCGGCAGCGGATTGAGGATGCTCGGAATCTCACCTTTCAGCGTCGGCTTGCGCTGGCGTTCGGGGTCCGGGCGCGGCACCGCGTCCAGCAGCGCCTGGGTGTAAGGATGTTTGGGCGCGCGATAGATCTCGCGTTTCGGACCCTGCTCGACGATGCTGCCGGCATACATCACCGCGACCCGCGGGGCGATACTCCGCACCACGGCAAGGTCGTGGGCGATGAACAGGTAGCTCAGCCCGAGCCGCTCCTGAAGATCCAGCAGCAGGTTGACGATCTGGGCCTGCATCGAGACGTCGAGCGCCGACACCGGTTCGTCGCAGACGATGAATTCCGGCCGCAACGCGAGCGCACGGGCGATGCCGATGCGCTGCCGCTGGCCGCCGGAAAATTCGTGCGGATAGCGGTCAGCGCTGGAGCGCGGAAGTCCTACGATCTCCAGCAGCTCGAGCACACGATCCGTGCGTTGCTTGCGCGACAGCCCGCCCGCAATATCGAGCGGCTCGGCAATGCAGTCGTCGACGCGCATGCGCGGATTAAGCGAACCTGCGGATCCTGAAACACGAATTGCAGCCGGTGACGCACCGACGAAAATGGCGGCGCCCTGTCTTGCCGGCGATGGATCTCCGCCGAACAGATCGATCTCGCCCTTGGTCGGCGGGATCAGCCCGACCAGCATGCCGGCCGATGGTCGACTTTCCCCGATCCGGACTCGCCGACCAGTCCCAGCGTCTCTCCTGGCTTGAACATCTCGAAGCCGACCTGGTCGACGGCATGGAGCGCAAAGCGCGCCGCGCTGTCGTTCTTCACGCTGAATATCTTGACGAGATCGCGAACGGCGACGATGGGAACGGGAGACGCGGATAGCGGTGCTCATACCGCGGCAACGCTTGGCGGGCAGCGCGCGGCATAGCCGTAAGGCCCAGCGCGGCAGCAAACGCCGGTGTCTCACTCCGGCATGTGGACGGCGACGAGACAACGCGGACTATACCGGCACCCTGGATCGACGCCGACGGGTCCGGAATGCTGCCGCGGATGGTCGGCAACCTCGTCACGTCGGCATCAAGTCTCGGGATCGCCGCCGAGCAGGCCCTCGGTGTAGGGGTGGAACGGCTTGCGGAACAGCGTCCTGACCGGCGCGGTCTCGACGATGCGCCCGGCATACATCACGACAACACGTTGCGCGAACTCGGCGATCACGCCGATGTCGTGGGAGATCAGGATCACCGACATGCCGAGGCTCGACTGCAGGTCGCGCAGCAGCTCGAGGATCTGGGCCTGGATCGTGACGTCGAGCGCGGTCGTCGGCTCGTCGGCGATCAGGAGGCTTGGGCGGCACGCAATCGCAATCGCGATCATTACACGTTGCCGCATGCCGCCGGAAAGCCGATGCGGATAGTCATCGACCCGCCGCGCGCGTCGGGATATTCGCACCAATCTCGAGCAGTTCGATGGCGCGCTGGCGGCGATGCGGCGCGCGCATCGACAGCCCCTGATGCAGGCGCAACGTCTCCTGATCTGGTCTGCGATGGTCAGTACCGGGTTGAGCGAGACATCGGATCCTGGAAGATCATCGCGATCTCGCGGCCACGCACCGCGGCGCAGCTGGGCGGCGTCAGCGCCAGCATATCCTTGCCGTCATAGACGATACGGCCGTCGAATCGCGCGTGGTCTCGGCCGGCTATGCAGGCGAGGATCGACAGCGCCGTCACGCTCTTGCCGCTGCCGGATTCGCCGACGATGCCGAGCGTTCGCCTCGGGCAGGTTGAGGCTGACGTCATCGACCGCGGTGATCCAGCCGGAATCACCGCGGAACTGGACGGTAAGGTTCTCGACGCTCGAGCAGAGCCTGTCACTCATTCGTCTCGATCTTGAGCCGGGGATCGAGCACATCACGCAGGCCGTCGCCGAGCAGGTTCATGCCAAGCGTCGCCAGGCTGATCGCGATCCCCGGGAACAGCATCATCCACCAGGCCTCCACCGAATGGTCGCGTCCTTCGGAAATGATGTTGCCCCAGCTCGGCGTCGGCGGCGAGGGGCCGACCCCGAGGAAACTCAGCGCGGCTTCCGCGAGGATGGCGTAGGCGAACATGAACGTGGACTGCACCAGCAAGGGCCGAGGCGTTCGGCAACAGGTGCTTCAGCATGATCCGCAGGCCCGAAGCACCGGCGACCCGGGCGGCCTCGATGAATTCGAGCTCGCGCGTCACCAGCGCCGAGCCGCGGACGATGCGGGCGGTGCGGGGGATATAGGCGACCGACAGCGCGATGATGATGCTGGACCTGTGCGGCCCCAACGCTGCCGTCAGTCCGATCGCGAGCAGGATCGCGGGCACCGCCATCAGCGCGTCCATCACCCGCATCAGCAGCGTATCAAACTTGCGGTATTGCGCCGACAGCACGCCGAGAAAGGTGCCGCATACGCCCGAGATCAGCGCGGTGGCGAGACCGATCGACAGCGAGAGCCTTCCACCGTAGACGACGCGGGGAAAACACGTCGCGCCCGAACTGGTCGGTGCCGAACGGGAACACCGCCTGCGGCGGACGGAACCGGAAGCGAATACGCATGGCGACGGGATCGTATTGCGCGATCACGGGCGCCAGCAGCGCGGCCAGCACCATCGACGGCGATGACGATGAAGCCGATCCGGAATGAACGATGCGCAGCAAGTTTGCGCAGCAGCCGGTAGCGCTGCCGCGGGTTCAGGTCCACGTCCGACAGCGTGGTTGTGTCGATGTAGCTCAGCCAAAGCGCACCCGCGGGTCGACCAGCATGTAGACGATGTCGACGAGGATATTGATCAGGACGAAGGAGAATCCGAAGATCAGCATCGTGCCCTGCACCAGAGGATAGTCGCGGGCGAGGATGCCCTGCACGATCAGCCGGCCGATGCCCGGCAGCGCAAATACCTGTTCGACCACGACCGAGCCGCCGATCAGGAGGCTGATGATGATGCCGGTGACGGTGACGACCGGGATCAGGGTATTGCGGAAGGCGTGCTTGGTGATGGTGTGCCACTCGTCGACGCCCTTGGCACGCGCGGTGCGGATGAAATCCTGGTCGAGCACGTCGAGCATCGCGGAGCGGGTGATGCGCGCCAGAAAGCCGATCTGGAACAGCGCCAGCACGATCGCCGGCTGGATCAGCGCAGCTGAACCATGGCCATAGCCCCAGCGAAATCGGGCTATATCCGGCCGGTGGCAGCCATCCCAGCGTGACGCTGAACAGGATCACCGAGAGGATTCCAAGCCAGAAGCTCGGCATCGAGACCCCGAGCAGCGCCGTCACCATGACGAACGAATCGAGCCAGGTGTTGCGCCAATACGCAGCCAGCACGCCGAGGCTGATCCCGGTCGGAAGGGTGATGACGAGCGACAGGAATGACAGCGACAGCGTCACCGGCAGCCGCTCGATCACGGCACTGACGACGCTCTGGTTCAGGATCAGGGACTTCCGAAATCACCATGCGCGAGGCGATTGAACCAGCTCAGCAGTTGTTCGAGCAGCGGCCGGTCGAGACCGAGCTGCTGACGAATGCGATCGACCGCCTCGGGCGTCGCCTCGCTGCCGGCGATCGCAACCGCGGGATCGCCGGGCAGCAGTTGCAGCAGCATGAACACCAGCACCGCGAAGATCACGACCACGGGAATGGCCTGCAGCAGCCGACAGATCACGCCGCGCAACATGTCAGGAACTCACGATGATCGTCGCCTATCTTCAGCCAGGTATTCCAGAGCCGAAGATGAAGAAGTAGGGCCGCAATCCGCCGACCCTGGTGTTGTTGTAGCCACGCAGCGAGCCGGTGTCGGCGACCTTGATCATATAGGCCTGATCGAGGAACTGCTTCTCGATGGTGAACCACGCGGTCTTGCGGGCCTGCTGGTCGACCGACTTGAACAGGCTGTCAAAGGCCGCATCGATCGTGGGGTCCTTGTCGATGTGCGGGAAGGTGTAGACCGTGCTCTTCCATTGCTGCGGGCCGAGCAGAGGCGGTGAGCAGAAGCTGGTGGTCGATACGTTCCAGTTGCCGGTGCCGCGTTGCAGGTTGTTGGAATTGCTCATCCAGTCGATGACCTGGACGTCGGCATTGAAACCGGCTTCCTTGAGCTGTTCGGCCAGCACCAGGATGGAATCGCGCATATACGGATAGTTGGAGTTGGTCTGCAGCACCAGTTTTTCGCCGTTGTAGCCGGCCTGCTTCAGCAGTTCCTTGGCCTTCGCCGGATTCTTGCGATCATAGTAGGTCGCGGCCATGTCGCCGGCGTAATAGGGGCTTGCCGGGTAGAGCAACGACGGGTTCCGTTGCGACAGGATGCCGGTTGCGGCCAGGATGTCGTCGACATTGACGACCTCGCGGATCGCCTGCCGGATCAGCGGATTGACCGTCAGGCCATTACTGGAATGAACCACGAAATATTGCTGGCAATAGGGGAAGGTTTTCAGCGTCGACAGCTCCGGGCTGCCATCGAGGCGTTTTGCCAGATCGAGCGTCAAGTCACCGATCACGTCGGATTTTTTGGTCTGCAGCGAGGCGAGCCGTGCGTTGGCTTCCGGAATGAAATTGTAACGAACGGAATCGAGATACACGGTCTTCTTGCCGGCAAAGCCATCGGATTTGTCCGCGGTCTCGTCTGGGGTGTAACCGTCGTTGCGCAGCAGGATCAGGTGGCTGTCCTTCTGCCATTCGCCCAGTTTGAACGGGCCGGTCCCGATGATCTCCGCTTCACGTGCCGGCTTGTCCTTCTGGCTGGCGGGAAGGATCGCCAACGGATAGGTCGAACTCTTGAGCAGATCGACGAAAACCGCGTTGGTGTTCCTGAGATGGACGACGAACGTATACGGGTCCGGCGCTTCGTACTTCTCGACGTCGGCCAGTAGCGGCGCGTTGGTCGATATTTTTGCAAAACGCTCGAACGACGCCTGCACGTCGGCCGACGTCATCTCCTGACCGTTGCTGAACTTGACGCCTTTGCGCAGCGTGAAGGTGAAGGTCTTGGCCTCGTTGCTGGTGTCGACCCTGGACGCCAGCATCGGGCGCGAATTGTAGTTTTCATCCATCGCCACCAGCGTCTCGAAGATCTCGTGGACGACTTCGAGTTCGATCAGGCTGCCGGCCATATACGGATCGAGCGACGCGGGGCCCGCCACGGTGGAATAGACCAGCGTGCCGCCCTTGGTTTGCGCCTGCGCGCCAGTAAAACATGCCGTTGCGGCAAACGACAGCAGCAGGAGGAATCCGGAAATTCGCGGCAGCATCGGCTCGCCTCCAATGATCTTGTTCTTCGTTGCGCGCCGAAACAGACTCTTGTGGTGTCTTGTATCTTGCCGTCATTCGCGTGCGATGGTTTATGGTAGTATGGAGCCTCTGCCCCCGTCAACAAGACCGCCGGTGTCATCTGTGCGTGCAAAAAACAACAAGAGCAACAACTGAGGATGCCATGACCAAACATGCGGCGGCGCTGAACGAAACGCAGACAGCGGATGCACTTTTGCGGGCACGCGCGCTGCGGGTCGTTCCCGGCGGCATGTGGGGTCACCTGAATGCGGCGCGGCTGCCGGAAGGCTATCCGCAATTCTTCGCCTCCGCCGAAGGCTGCCGCATCCGCGACGTCAACGGCCGCGAATATATCGACTTCATGTGCAGTTGGGGACCGGTGTTGCTCGGTCACCGCCATCCCGAGATTCAGGCGGCGGCGGATGCGCAGGCAGCACTCGGCGATTGCTTCAACGGCCCGGGCGAGGTCATGGTCGATCTCGCCGAGGATTTCGTCGCCATGGTGCCGCATGCCGACTGGGCCATGTTCCAGAGGAATGGCAGCGATGCCACCACGAGCTGCGTGACGATGGCCCGCGCCGGCACCGGGCGGCGCAAGGTGCTGGTTGCGAAAGGCAGCTACCACGGCGCGCTGCCGTGGTGCTCGCCGAGCGTCGCCGGTGTAACGAGCGAGGATCGCGCGCATCTGCTGCATTTTGAATATAACGACGTCGCCAACCTGAACGCTGCCGTCGATGAAGCCGGCAAGGACCTCGCCGCGATCCTGATCACGGGTTTTCGGCACGACATGGGACGCGATCTCGAACTGCCGACCAGGGAATTTGCTGCCGCCGCGCGTGCGGCTTGCGATGCCGCCGACGCGGCACTGATCCTCGACGAGGTGCGGACCGGATTGCGGCTCGACGTCAAAGGAAGTTGGGAGTCGCTCGGCGTGCGCCCGGATTTGACCGCCTGGAGCAAGGCAATTGCAAACGGCTATGCGCTCGCGGCCGTGACCGGCAACGACCGGTTTCGCGACGCCGCGACGAAAGTGTTCGTCACGGGATCGTTCTGGTGCGGCACGGTGGCGATGGCGGCGGCGCGGGCGACGCTGCGGATCGCGCGGGAAACCGACGTGCCCGGACATATCCGCGCGATGGGGCTGAAGCTTCGGGAAGGGCTCGCAGGCCTGGCTGAGCGCGAGGGAATTGCGATCCGCCAGAGCGGCCCGCCGCAAATGCCGCTGATGCTGTTCGAGGGTGACGTCGAAGTGCGCAAGGGGCGGGCGTTCTGCGCGACGGCGTTGCGTCACGGCGCATTCTTTCATCCGCAGCACAACATGTTCCTGTCGTCGGCGCATCAGGCCGCCGATATCGATGCGGCGCTGGAAGCGGCATCCCACGGCTTCAAGGCGGTCCGCGAACTGGATGCCCGGGGCAATCGCTGATACGAGCCCTTCAGGCATCGAGGAGTTTTCACCTTGCGCAATTTTTTCCTGCCCGGCCGTTCGCCGGTTTATGCCGCGCACGCGGCTGCGGCGACCTCCCATCCGATGTCGACGCTGGTGGCGCTGGAAGTGCTCCGCTCGGGCGGCAATGCGGTCGATGCCGGCGTTGCCGCGGTCGCCGTGCAATGCGTGGTCGACCCGATGATGACCGGCATCGGCGGCGACTGTTTTGCACTGTATGCGCCGAAGGGACGCGCCACCCCGATCGCGCTCAATGGATCCGGCCGCTCCCCGGCCGCGGCGGACGTTTCCTGGTATCGGGAGAACAAGGTCGCGATCACCCAGCACTCGCCGCATGCGGTGATGGTACCCGGCGCGATCGGCGCCTGGGCGCAACTCGTCAAGGATTATGGTACGCGAAGCCTCGGTGACGCGCTGCAGCCCGCCATCAGGCTGGCGGAAGAGGGCTATCTCGTGCAGTCCCGCGTCGCCTGGGACTGGAACCGCAACGCGCATATCGTGGCGGCAGATCCGGATTCGGCGCGCGCCTATCTCGTCGACGGCAAGGCTCCCGTCGCCGGTGCACGGATGCGCTTTCCCCGTCTGGCGGCGACGCTGCGGCTGGTCGCGGACAAGGGCGCGGCCGGCTTCTATGAGGGCGCGGTGGCAGCCGACATCGTCGCCAAACTCCGCTCGCTCGGCGGGCTTCACACGCTTGAGGATTTTGCCCGCGCGCGGCCGGACTATGTCACGCCGGTTTCGACCGACTATCGCGGTTATCAGGTGTTCGAATGTCCGCCGAACGGGCAGGGCCTTGCCGTCCTGATGATGCTGAACGTGCTGTCCGGCTACGATATCGGTGCGATGGCCGATGTTGATCGTATCCATCTCTTTGCCGAGGCGAGCAAGCAGGTCTATCTGCATCGCAACGCGCTGTTCGGCGACCCTGGACAGGTGGAGGTTCCAGTCGAATACCTGCTGTCGAACGAATGGGCGGCTCGCGCGCGCGATCGTATCGATCCCGCTCGCGCGCAATCGCCGGTGCTGCTGACGGCAAGGCCGCACAAGGACACGATCTATCTCTGCGTGGTCGATAGTGACGGCAATTCGCTGTCGCTGATCAATTCGCTGTTCGAGGCCTTTGGCAGCGGCATCCTGGCGCCGGAGAGCGGCGTCATGCTCAACAACCGCGGCTTCTCCTTCAATTTCGAGCAGGGCCACCCCAACTGCGTTGCGCCCGGCAAGCGGCCGATGAACACGATCATTCCGGGCATGCTGATGCGCGACGGCGAGGCGGTGGCGCCGTTCGGCGTGATGGGCGGGCACTATCAGGCGATGGGCCACGTCGAACTGCTGACCGGGATCATCGACGGCGGGCTCGACGTCCAGCAGTCGCTCGACGCACCCCGAAGCTTTGGCCACGATGACGTGCTCGACCTCGAACAGACCATTCCGGCCGATGTCGAAGCCGAGTTGGTGCAGCGCGGGCACACTATCGGCCGCCCGATCATTCCACTCGGCAGCGGACAGATCATCTGGCGCGACAAGGCGACCGGTTCGCTGATAGCGGGATCGGACTGCCGCAAGGACGGCAATGCCGCGGGGTTCTGAGCGCTTTAAGCGGCCTGCGACGGCGCCCCCTGTCCCGGCACGGCCGCGAGCAATTCGCGCGTGTAGGGGTGTTCGGGATTGGCGAACAGCGCCGCCGTCGGCTTCAG
Organism: uncultured Alphaproteobacteria bacterium; assembly: GCA_963764705.1. Classification (GTDB taxonomy): domain Bacteria; phylum Pseudomonadota; class Alphaproteobacteria; order Rhizobiales; family Xanthobacteraceae; genus Bradyrhizobium. The sequence continues at coordinate 482,390 of CAVXTR010000001.1, forward strand.
CTCGACGATGACGCCGCGCTGCATGACCGCAATGCGGTCGCAGATCTGGGCGGCGACACGCAGGTCGTGGGTGATGAACAGCATCGAGAGCTGAAGTCGCGCCTTGAGGTCTTCGAGCAGCGCCAGCACCTGGGCCTGCACGGAAACGTCGAGCGCGGAAACCGCTTCATCCGCGACGATGATTTCGGGATCGAGCGCCAGCGCGCGCGCGATGCCGATGCGCTGGCGCTGGCCGCCGGAGAATTCATGCGGGTAGCGTTCCATCGCGCCGGGGTCGAGACCGACCAGCGCAAGCAGCTCGCGGGTGCGTTGCCGCGCGGCGTCCGGCGCGATCCCATGGGCGATCGGCCCGTCGCTGATGATGGCGCCGACCTTGCGGCGGGGATTGAGCGAGGCGAACGGATCCTGGAAAATCATCTGGATACGATGCCGCTGCTGGCGCAATGGCCTGGAGCCGAGCCGCATCAGGTCGACATCGCCAAGCCGCACGGTGCCGCGATCAGCCTCGATCAGCCGCATCACCAGCCGCGCCACCGAGGATTTGCCCGATCCGGACTCGCCGACCAGACCGAGCGTCTCGCCCTTGAGAATGTCGAAACTGACGGCGTTGGCGGCCTGCACCTTGCGGTCCGGCTGGAACCAGCCGCCTGATGTGACATAGGTCTTGTCGAGTCCGATGACCTCGACGGCCTTGGCCCGATCGCCAAGGGGCGCGCGAACCGGCGGATGCATCGACGGCACTGCCGCGAGCAAGGCCTTGGTGTAGGCATGTTGCGGACGGCCGAGAACTTCGCTCGCCCCGCCTTGCTCGACGACCTGGCCATGGCGCAGCACTACGACACGGTCGGCAATGTCGGCGACGACGCCGAAATCATGGGTGATGAACATGACCGCCATGTTGCGGCGGCGCTGCAGGTCGCGGATCAGTTTGAGGATCTGTGCCTGGGTGGTGACGTCGAGCGCGGTAGTGGGTTCATCCGCCACCAGCACGGCCGGCTCCAATGCCAACGCCATCGCGATCATCGCTCGCTGGCGCTGGCCGCCTGACAATTGATGCGGATAGGCGCGTACCATCCGTTCAGGATCGGGCAGGCCGACCTCGCGGGCCAGGTTCAGCGCCCTCTCGCGGCGTTCGCGGGGCGTCAGCAGGCCGTGGGCCTCGAACATTTCCATCATCTGGTCGCCGATCCGCATCAAGGGATTGAGCGCCGTCATCGGCTCCTGAAAAACCATGGCGATGCGGCGGCCCCGGATGTCGTGCCAGTCTTCCTCATTGCAAGCGATCAGGTTGCGGCCTTCAAAGGCGATCTCGCCGGTCTCCGTGGTCACGCTGTCCGGCAACAGGCCCATCAGCGCGTGGGCGCACATCGATTTTCCGGAACCGGACTCGCCGACCACGCAGACGATTTCGCCGGGGTTAAGGTTGAAGCTGACACCGTCGACGGCGTAGGGGCGTTCGCTACCCGGCGGCAACGCGATTTTGAGGTTCGTGATCGAGACCGACGGGTTATGCACCATCTCAGCGTCCGCCCTTGGCGAGACGCGGATTGAGCGCGTCGTTGAGGCCTTCACCGATGAGGTTGAGGCCGAGCACCGAGAGCAGAATGGCGAAACCGGGAAATACCGTGATCCACCACGCCTGACGCACCACGGTGCGCCCGGCGCCGACCATGTAGCCCCAGGAGATCAGGTTGGGATCGCCGAGTCCCAAAAACGACAGCGAGGATTCCAGCAGGATCGCGGTCGCCACCATCAGCGACGCCAGCACGATGACCGGCGACAGCGCATTGGGCAGGATTTCGCGCCAGATGATCCACGAATGGGTCTGGCCGGTGACGATAGCGGCCTGGACGTATTCGCGGGTGCGCAGCGACAGCACCTCGCCACGCACCAGCCGCGCCACCGGTGGCCAGCTGACAATGGCGATGGACGCCACGATCGAATAGATCGACGGTTGCAGGATCGCCACCAGCACGATCGCGAGCGCAAAGCTCGGGATGGTCTGGAAGAACTCGGTGAACCGCATCAAGGCGTCGTCAATGCGGCCGCCGAAATAGCCGGCGATGGCGCCGAGGGGAACGCCGACGGCGAGTGCCACCAGCGTCGACACCAGCCCGACCAGCAGCGAGACGCGCGCGCCGTAGATGATGCCGGCAAACACGTCGCGCCCGAGCGCGTCGGTGCCGAGCGGCACCTTGGCCAAAGTGAAGGGCGGCAGGAACGGCCGCTGCACCATGCGCCACGGCGAATTCGGAAACAGCCACGGACCGAACACCGCGATCAGGATCGCGATCACGAGGATGACCAGACCGATCATCCCGCCGGGATTGCGCAGCATGGTTTTCCAGAACTGCTTCATGTGGCGAATTCGATGCGCGGATCGACCAGGCGGTAGACCAGATCGGTGATCAGATTGAAGATCAGCACCATCGCCGAGCAGACGACGAAGACGCCGAGCAGGAGGTTATAGTCACGCTGCAACAGCGCCTCGTACATCAGCCGTCCGATCCCTGGCCAGGCGAACACGGTCTCGGTCAGCACCGCGCCGCCGATCAGGGTGCCGGAATGAACACCGGCCAGCGTCACCACCGGCAGCAGCGCGTTACGCAGCACGTGGCGGCGCTGGATGACACTGTTGCGGAGGCCCTTGGCACGGGCGGTCTTGACGAAATCGAGCCGGTTCACTTCCAGCATCGAGGCGCGGGTCATGCGGGTATAGGTCGCCATGAAAAACAGGCCGATGGTCGCCGCCGGCATGATCAGATGCGCGCCGACGTCGAGCACGTGGGCAAACCCGGTGTAGCCGGCGCCGATGGTCTCGTAGCCAAAACTCGGCAGCCAATCCATCGTCACCGAAAATAACAGGATCGCCATCAGCGCGATCCAGAACAATGGCGTGGCGTAGAATACCAGCGCCAGTATCGTGATGGCGGTGTCAGCCCAGGTTCCGGCGAAACGCGCAGCCAACACGCCAAACAGGATGCCGAACAACAGCGAGATCGCAAACGCCGTCACGGTCAGCAGCAGCGTAGCCGGCAGCCGGTCCATGATCAGCTTGGCGACCGGCATCTGCTGGCGAAACGAGAATCCGAGATCGAGGGTGGCGATGCCCTTGACGTAGCGGAACAGTTGCTCAGGCAGCGGGCGGTCGAGCCCGAATTTCTCCCGGAGCTGGGCCACGAACATCTGGTCGCTGGCGCCGGCTTCACCCGCCATCACCATGGCGGGGTCGCCGGGCGCGAGCCGGATCAGGAAGAAGTTCAGCACGATGATCGCGAGCAGGACGATCACGCCCTTGACGATCCTCTGCGCAACAAACGACAGCATTAGAGACTCATCGCTTTGGCGTCAGCGCGCTTGCTGAAGGCATCACTTGTCGACCCAGGATTCGCGGAAGCCGTCGTTGACACCGATCGCGGTCGTGATCAGGTTCTTGACCTTGCAGCGGCTGATCGTCGGAAACTGCAGTTCGAGCATCCATGCCACCGGGACGTCCTCGACCAGGATCTTCTGCGCCTTGGTATAGAGTTCCATGCGCTTGGAGTCGGGCGTTGCCGTGGCGCCGTCTGCGAACAGTTTGTCGATCTCCGGGTTGGAATAACCCTCGACATTGTTGAACTGCTGGCCCTTGACGATCTGGCTGGAGATGTAGTTGCGGCCGACGCCGAGCGCCGGGTCGCCGTACTGATAGAGGTAGGTGAACGAGATGTCGTAGTCCCAGTCGCCGATCTTCTGGTTCGAACCGGGTACGTCGGTGGCGATGGTCTCGATGTTGAACCCGACGTCGATCAGATTCTGCTTCACGGCCTCGCCCCAGCGCTGCCAGGTTTCGCCGTAGGGCAGGGGCATCAAACGCACCTTCTCGCCGTTGTAGCCGGCTTCCTTCAGCAGCGCCTTGGCCTTGGCGGGATCGAACGGGTATTTCGGCACGTCGTCGGTGTAGAACTTGATGGTGGACGCCGACGGGCCGGTCGCGACCTTGCCGAGCCCGTTCCAGATCACGTCCTTGGCGAAATCGCGGTCGACTGCGTACATGATCGCCTGACGGATCTTCTTGTTGGCGGTTGGCCCCGCGCGGTTGTTGAGCCACATCCAGGCCAGCGGGCTGAAGAACTCCCAGCCGGCGCCGGTGACGCAGGTGTCTTTCAGTTTGGTCAGCCGCGGAACGTCGAAATTCTCCACCGAGCCGCCGGGCAGCACGTCGACCTTGCCGGTCTCGTACGCCACGGAACGGGCGGCGGCATCGGGAATGATCTGCCAGTAGATGCCGTCGATATAGGGCATGCCCTTGACGTGATAGTTCGGATTCTTCACGAGGTGGATGAACGAGCCCTTCTGCCATTCCTTGAACATGAACGGGCCGGTGCCGATTGGCGCATTGTTGTTGGCATTGGTCTTGAAATCGGTGCCTTCATAGAGATGCTTCGGGATCATCGGCATCGAGCCGACTTCGAAGATGCCGAGGAACGGTCCGAATGGCTGCTTCAGCGTGAACACGACGGTGAGATCGTCGGGTGCTTCGAGCTTTTCGACCTGCACCATGTTGTTGCGCGCGCGCGGATGGGTCTGTTTCAGCATGTCGATCGAAAACAGGACGTCGGCCGACGTGAACGGCTTGCCGTCATGCCACAGCACGCCCGGCTTGAGCCTGAAGGTGTAGGTCTTGGCATCCTCGCTGACGGTCCAGCTTTCGGCGAGGCCGGGCAATGGCTCCAGCTTCGGGCTGTAGCGCAGCAGGCCTTCGAAGATATTGCCCGACACCATCTGGGTAGGGCCGTTCTGAACCAGCGCCAGCATCAGGCCCGGCGGCTCGGGCTGGATCACGGCATTGATGACCCCGCCCATTTTCGGCTCCTCCGCCAGGGCAACGGCAGGTGCGCCGTAGATCAGAACCAGACCGACCAACACTCGCTTCAACATGATTTTCTTTCCAATTCGAGGCGCGTAACAGCACATTATTGCGCGGCTTCAGCTCTGATATGACTTGCAAAAACAATGCCGCCACTGCCGGAAGGCGCGGGAGCGGCTTCCGCCGGGCGATCTCCGGCGGGCGATGAAATGGGCGACACCTGAAGCCCAAAAATTGCACACGCCGGCCGCGCATTTCGGTTCGGATTGCGGGACCGCGAAGGTTGATCTACTCCGGGCTGCTCTGTCGCGCTCAAGGGGATATCGACGTGAAAGCGGTCTACACCGAACGGCATCGCAGCCATGATCCGCAGTTCTTCCTGGTGCGCGGCGTGGTCAGGCGCACCACCGAACAGCCGGAGCGGGCGGACCGGCTGTTGAAGGGACTTGCGGCCGGATCGCACGAGATCATCGAGTCGACCGCGTTCGGTCAGGGGCCGCGCGCGCGGGTGCACAGTCCTGATTATCTCCGCTTCCTCGCCGATGCCTGGGACGAATGGTCGGCGCTAGGCGACGCTGGACCGGAGATGATCGCCAATATCCATCCGGTGCGTCAGGCCGCAACCTATCCGACCGGCATCATCGGCAAGCTCGGCTGGCACACCGCCGACACCGCCTGTCCGATCGGCCCGGGCACCTGGGCCGGCGCCTGTGCGGCGACCGATGTCGCGGTCACGGCGACGCAGCTCGTGATGGACGGCGAGGACGCCAGCTATGCGCTGTGCCGCCCGCCCGGCCATCACGCCTATGCCGACATGGCCGGCGGCTTCTGTTTCCTCAACAACACCGCGATTGCGGCAGCGCATCTGCGGCTCGGGCATGAGCGCGTTGCGATCCTCGATGTCGACGTGCACCACGGCAACGGCACGCAAGGCATTTTCTATGCGAGGCCGGACGTGCTGACCGTCTCCATCCATGCCGAGCCCGCGCATTTCTATCCGTTCGCGTGGGGCTACGCCCACGAGCGCGGCGAGGGGGCCGGTCGCGGCGCCAATCTCAACATCCCGCTGCCGATGGGCACCGGCGACGACGCCTATCTGCAGGCGCTGGCGGTGGCGAAGAAAACCATCGACGCCTTTGCGCCGGGCGCGCTGGTCGTGGCGCTCGGTCTCGATGCCTCCGAACATGATCCGCTCAAGGGGATGTCGATCACGACGGATGGCTTCAATCGGATCGGCGCCGCCATCGCGCGAATCGGCCTGCCGACCGTCATCGTTCAGGAGGGCGGCTACCTCTCGGATGTGCTCGGCGGCAACCTCACAGCCTTTCTTGGCGGTTTCGAGGGGGCGCGGTAGGAGGGCACGCTCCCTCCGCGTCATTGCGAGCGCAAGCGAAGCAATCCATGCTTGCTTTACACAAAGCCGCCTCGGCTGGCGGGTGGCATTTGACGGCTGATGAAGGCTTTCGCTCCGGCGCGACGACCGGAATCTACTGTTCCTTCTCAAGCAGATCTCAAGGATAAATCGCTGCTCTCTGGAAGTCTTGCCGCGCGACAATGTGCATGGTGCAGCGTGGAGGGACGCATAGAGAAGATACGACGAGCGACGATGTTCAGAATTTCACTTTTTACCATGTTGTTGCTGGTGCTGGCAGGCTGCGAGACCAAGCACGCCGAGACCCCGGCAGCCGGACAAATTCAACAAATAGAATCGCCCCTACAAAATACGGCAGAGGGCATGGCCAAGGCCAAGGCTTATGAGAAGGCTCACGAACTGGAGCGAAGCCGCTTCAGTAACCTGCCTACGCCGAACCCTCGAATTGAAAATCCGCGGTTCTGAAACGTCGCGGCCTGCGGCAGTTGCAGTTGCGAGAAGCACCGCGCCATCCCCCTCAACGCACTTTGCCAAAAATATCGACGCCGTCGACCGTCTCGACCAGTTGATACCCCCTCAACAGATCGGAAACGTCGGGATGTGACCTGAGCCACGCACCCCAGTTGCCGGTCAGATTATCCACCAGAATTACGCTTGGTGCGATCCGAGTTAAGTCTTCGATCAGCATTGTTCGTTCACGGTTGGCATAGGCATCCAGCACCGGATTGGCCTGCGGGCCAGTCGTGCCGTGTTGACGCATATACCCGAGATAGGCGTCGACCCAAAGTCCCTGCTGCCGTAAAATCCAGATGCCGCCCAGCGCGCGAACCAGGGGATGCCCGATCCCTGGTTCAGCGGTGATGGCCAGGATTTTTGGATTTGGTCCGAGCCGCGCGACCGCCGCCTGCAATGGCCGCGCGTCAAACGCGGAATCGAACCACAACATCGATCTGGCCAACAGAAACGCGAAAAGAGCAATCGCGCCCGTCCGCCAGATGCGTTCGTTGGCCGGCGCGTTCGATGCGATCGCAAAGGCCAGGGCAATCAGCGCCGTCGCGATCATCGGATAGGCTTGATAAGGCCAACCCTTGCGCTGCAGCAGGAATACAGCCGCAAAGCCGAACGACGTCGCGAGCAACAGAAGGCTGGCCGCATCGATCTTGCCACGACGCTTCAGGACCATTGTCGTAATGATGCTGGCTCCCCAGATCGGCAATGCCGGCTTTTCCAGCATCGCCTGCCAGGAGAGTCCGACAGGGATGTAGACGTCTCGAACCAATGGCCCAATTACAGTAAAAAATTCTGGAAAGAACGCGATCACGCTGATGGCGTAGAGCACCGCTGCAGCCGCGGCGATCAGATTTTCCGGCGCGAAGAAAGCCTTCCACGACCGCGAATAGACCGCAAGGCAGGCCGCCGCGCAGAGTATCCCGATCACAAAGTGGGGCTTGAACGATACGGCCAGGCCGGCACCACAGCCTGCGACGACAGCCATCCATACCAACGGCGTCTCGCCCTTCATGCGCATGGAAAAGACAGCAAGTAACGGCAAAAGCTCGACGATAGCGATATGTTCGCGTTGGCCGAACGCCTGAATCGGCAGGATGGCGAGCAAGCCAAATACGAGAGAGACCAGCTGCCAGCTTTGAATCCCCTCAACGACGGATGAGTTCTTGAGGATGCGCGCAGCGACCGCGAGCGAAATGAAAATGCCGACGAATATCAGGCTATCGGTGACGAATTCTACCGGTAGGCCTGTCGCGCGCGCAAATGCGATGCCTGGGATGTATGTCAGCACCGCCATCGGCGGATTGGTCTCAATCACATCGACATACAAGCGCTGACCGTCAAGAACCCGTTCGCCGACAGTGAGCAACCAGCTTACGTCGGTGTTCGCCGGCAGGATATGCCGAAGCGCGACGGCCGCGGCGAACAGTATCAGGATTGAAAACCACGGCAGTGCCTGCGCCAGTAAATCCGGCCGCCGATGGGCCAAGGAGGGTCCGGCCTCGAAATGCACGGTCATGGCAGCATCCAGTGATGATATCGCCGGACACTAGGAAGCCAGAGTTAAGAAGTTGCTTATTTTCCCAGTCGCAATCTGTACGGGTTCAACTTATGCTGGCAGGGCGGGCCAACGATGTTCGTAACGATCGGCGCCATGAGCACTCCGACCAATTGATATCGACGGCGGTGTTGAGGCCTCTGTAGGCGTGGACCTCATGGCTTTGATCATGACGCGCCAGATCATGGCGCCGTTCGACGAATACCAATCCAAGAGAACGCCAGGCACGTCCTCAGAGTCTTGAAGGAGAACGCGTCGCGGCCGAATCATGGGATCCGAGAGCGATTTGGAACGCTCGCCGCCATTTCCAGCGCAAACTCGGCGACAGGCGGCGTTCGCAGTTCTGTTCTTGACTGGCGGAAGGGGTGTCCTGTCAACCACATTGATTTCGTTTGTTTTTCCGAGGTCAAAATAGCCAAACCCACGGTCTCGCCTACGGCATTGACGGTCACGCGGCTCGCCGAAATCAGAATAGGTTGTGACCCAGACAATCCAGAAACGGCTCAAGCCAACGCGCAAGCTCTTCTTTCCAGTTCGACGGTCTGTCTACCATGGCCGGCCCTCCAAAAGCCGACCACCTATGAATCATTGAAAACCTGATTCGGAAATCCTATTGAGCGATAAATCTGCCAAAGTAGCGCTAGGTGGTGTGGACTTTAAGGATTCCCTTTTAGGAGCAAATCAGATTCAAGACTGCTTTTGGGGAGGCAATCTTGGGTGTGAAGGACCGTTTGGTTTTGAGCGACGCGGCGTGGGAGCGGATGGCTCCGCTTATTATCGGTCGACCCGATCAAAAGGGTTCAACCGGCCGCGACAATCGGATGTTCGTGGAAGGTGTACTGTGGATTGTGCGTACAGGCTCTCCCTGGCGTGATCTTCCAGAGGCGTTCGGGGATTGGAACAGCGTGTTCCGGCGCTTCAGCCGATAGGATCTTCGAGGCGATGTCCGATGATCCTGACTTCGAATACCTGATCGTCGATTCCACCATCGTCCGGGCGCATCAGCACGCCGCCGGGGCGAAAAAAGGGGGTCTGAAGATCAGGCGATCGGCCGCTCGCGCGGCGGTCTGAGCACCAAGATACATATGGCCGTGCGCGGATTGGGATGCCCCGTGCGGTTCACCCTTACGGCAGGCCAGAAGGGCGATGCACCGCAAGCCGCCGCCTTGATCGAGGGATTACCTGCCGAGGTGATCATGGCCGATACGGCCTATGACGCCGATCATTTACGCCAAGCCATCGCCGCCAAGGGCGCGCTTGCCGTCATCCCCAACAACCCGTCACGCGCGCTCAAATATCCGCTCGACAAGCATCTCTACGCCCAGCGCCACCTCGTGGAATGCTGCTTCTCAAAGCTGAAACAATTCCGCCGTGTCGCAACCCGCTTCGAAAAGACCGCCCGAAATTACCGCGCCGTCGTCACTCTCGCTGCCATCATTTTATGGATGCGATAAGTGTCCACACCACCTAGAGCGCCTTTGGGTTTTCTTGCCATTCCTTAGCTTTCGCCTTCAGCCGATCGCGTATTCCTAGACACGACGGCGCATCCCTTTGCGATCGCCTCTTTGAACACCTCCTTGAGACTGGGATCGTTCAGCACATCGTCCGCCGCGTTGAAGGAGTTCGACTTCGCGCCAGTTCTTGCCATCTAGGGCAGGCGGGAGCGATTCAGGCTTCAATACGTAGGCCACACGAGACGGACTTTGGCCAGCACCGCACTCCTCCATTTTCTTTAGCCGGTTCATCTCGTCGCCTTCGCCCGATTTTTGCTTATTGCTTTTCCCCGGTCGGTGCTACTGGCGCGACTTCGGCTGCCGGCGCCTAACCTCGCATTTCCGCGGCGTCCGTGCATTCGCCGGCCCAAATCTTGATGCCCTTGGCTGCCCCTACCAGTTTACATCCCATTGGTGCTTTCGGCTTTGCCTGCACAATAGGTTTGCCAACGACCTTCGGCGGCGTGCCTTGAGCTAGCGCGCTGGTCGCTAGAGCCATCGTAATAAGCCCGATTAATCCAAACGCCTTCATTCTCAATTCCCCTTCGCCTTCAGCTCAGCTTGACGCTCCGGCGGTTTCGCCTCGCCCGGTTGCACGCCTTCAGTCGACGGCAGGCCCAACGTTTTCCGCAAGAAGGACAAGGATCCTTTTCCGAGATCCTGCAGGCTTAATAGAGTTGCGTCGGACGCCCCACGGATTTCGCCGATTGTCTTCACGCCCGCGCCATTGAGCGCGTTCGCGATCCTTGTTGAAAAGCGGACATTCGCGATAGGCGTCTCATCCGAAAGGCCTATGGCTGGATATAGCATTGGGCCAGCCACAGCCTCGCGTGCCAACCGCGCCGCGCGCAAGCGTTCTCGGTTTTCATGAAAGGTATTCTCGGCGTCGTTGTGGTCCAACATTGCGTCCCGCGCTTCAGTCTCGCGCAAGCTTTTGCGCTCGGCGTTCGTGAGTCCGGCATCAGTGCTTTTCCGGATGCCGCTCATTTCTTTACCTTCAGTCCCACCGTGCGGGGTGTTGCAGCATGATCCAGATGATGAGCACCAGTAACCCAATAATCCCAATCTGAATCTCTAGTTTGCTGGGCCATTTCCAGCAATTCACTTCTTCACATGCCCGAGCTCGAGCAAACGGCCGATCATTTCATATCCACCACGGGCGTCAGGGCTGGTCACTGGCCGCAACCATCGGTTTCGAAGGAGAGTAGAACGCGACTGCGAGAATGAAGCCGAGGGCTAAACAATAGGAGACTATTGCAATTTTTGGATTGCTCATTGATCAATCCTCCCCGAGATATTCAACCCCGGGCAGCGGTACGGAGCAAGGGCAATCACGTAAAAGCGCCCCGAAAAGGGATGGATTTTTAGTGCGTAGCCCTCTTAACGGGAATAACGGCCTTCAACGCCGCATCGCCTGCCGGTGAGATGCAATAGGTACGACCGTCTGGTTGTTTTTCGATCCAGCCTTTCGCAACCATGCTGGCGACGGTCCGTTTTCCAGCCGGTTGCAGCCTTTCGATAGTCAGCCCTCGCGTGGGGCTCATCTTCTGCAGCGCGGTGCGCTCGGCGTTATGCGGAATGTGTTTAGGGCGCGGTGGCATTATTTTCCCTTGGCGCTCAACCCTGTCTCTCCTGCTAATATCGAATGGGGTAACGCATGCAATCGTATAGTCTGCGATCTTGGTTTGAGGCTTAACCGGAGGATATAGGCGCGCGACCTTATTGAAGGTTCAGAGCGGCCAAGCGCGTCCGACAATACAGAAGGCGAGGCACCTGCGATTACTGCTTTTCGTAATGCATCGTCTGCTTCTGGTGTCCAAGGTTTTCCGTTACGAGGCATCTTCCCTCCCGTTCACCTTCCGCCCGTTCTGGACCGTGTCGTTGGTCTCAACACCCGCGGCAAATGTTCTTTATCTTCGAATCCAACCTTGAGTTTTCGGCGGCCAGCAAATCTGCAAGCGGTGCCTGGCCCGGAGTATCAGAAGCAGCTTGTTTCGGTGATGCGGAAGTGCTGGACGCAGCGGTTTTTTTTCCAGCGGTCGGCGGCATTGCTCGATCATAGCAAGCCAGTCGATCGCTAGCCTTCGGCACCGTTGCGCATTCGGAAGTTTGAGCGACGGCGCCTTGGAAGCCGGCAAAAATCAATGCGGTTAGCAGTAAGGGCTTCATTTTTAAATCTCCAAGGGAAAGTCGGGAGTGGGCGAGCGTCATGCGGTCGATCGCCTGCCGCATTGTTCAACAGGTTTTGGCCCTTCAAGCCCGAGCTCGACAAGCCGGCGGATGGCTTCGGAGGCCGGCATTCACTCATCGATCCGAGGGCCAATTGATCGGGGAGTGCTGGAGCTTTCGCCTGATGATTTCATCACGCAATTGCTCCGCGCGCTGGCGAACAGTTGGGCTGGCAGTAAAATGATGCTTGTGCGCTCGGTCGGCATCGGCCTGCTGGCGGATGCTCTCATAATAACGCATCACGCTCTCATCAGAGAGTTTTTCAAAACTCATAATCGAACTCCTACTGTGTCAAATTTCTATTTTCCTTTTGCCTTCGGCTGATCAACGCGAGCCTCACGAAACTCGGTCGGTCCTTTGGTGAGGCGTCGTCTGCGCTGGGCCCGTACTTCGGGCGGTGCAGCGGGATTTAGCATCTTGTCGATTACCTTGGTGGCGAGCTCTTGAGCGCGCAACCTCCGGGTGGACTTGCTGACCGGTTGCGTTGGCGCCTTGACGGTAAACCCGAGCTCTACCAGGCGGCGGATAGCATCGGAGCGGCCGGTGTCGTTCGCGACCGCCCAAGCGTCTGCTTCGGCAATAAGCGATTCCGGCATCCGAATGGTGACGTGCGGATCTCGTCCGCCCGTCGGAGGCCGACCGCGACTTCTTTGTTTTGGTGCCACCTTTATTGACTTCTTCATAATAATGGTCGTACCATAAAATCAAGCCGAGGGGAAGTTGCGAGCTTCCGCCCCGGCTCTAACCCGAGCCACGAAGGACTGAGAATCCCATGACCCAGGCTGACAGCGTGCATAGCACGCCACCCACAAACACGTCTTCAGACACCCCTCTAGAACGCACAGCGGACTCCGCTGGTGCGGTGTACCTCAAGACGCCTGTAACGCCCGAGGAAATCTTCCAAGCCATAGGGCGACTCCGCAAGGAGGCCAGAGACGAGATTGACCGGCTTCTCCGGTTCTTGGACGAGACCGACAATCACATGGAGCGAGAACCAGAGGGCGACGCCGCCAACGACGAGCCTTCCTTAACGCTCGCCGTCATTCCTTCCGTCCATACTGTATTCTGCCCGGCAATGGTCAGGTACGGCGTATCCTCACGCATCTCGACGAGACCCAAATCAATTAGTTTTGCCAAATGTTCCTTATTGATCAACCAAGGTCGTTTGCCGGCGATGTCCTTCATCGTCCATCTCAGATCGATGGCGTCTAGTCCGAACTGGGCGAGGGGATCTTCGTTGTCCGACATGGCGCCTTACTTGGTTGCTGCTGAGGGCAGGTCGAGCTCGGCCAGGTAGACCATCACGATATCGTCGGACGCTTCCACCTCTTGTGCTCCGTCTCGATATTTTGCCCTCTCGGTCTCATTGGCAATGCGCGCCTTCAGTTTTGCCCCGAGCTTGCAGACGGGCTCGCCATTTGATGACAGGGCGTTCAGGTCGGATCGAAACCATTCCTCTTGGCAGAGTCCAGACGCTTCGCGCAGATTGCGCGCCTCAAACGAAACGGTCGGCCTGCCGTCGACCTCGATCGTGAAAATCAAACCTAATGAATTGGGCATTACTTGCCTTTCGCCTTTCGCCCGATCTCGACCCAGCCGGCGTTTGCAGATGCCAATCGTTTAGTGCAACGATTTCTGAGGGACGATCTTGAGTGAAGCTATGGATGCCTTCCGTCTCAAGCGTTCGATAATCCACGGCCTTCGCGCCGCGCGTCACGGTCTCCAGCGCGTCGTCCGGCAACGGCCGCTGCAACGCCTTTGCCTGGTCCTACCGCGCGTGCATCCAGACGTCGCGCTGCTCATCGGTGGTCAGAATCTCGTCTCCGGCCGTTTGGCAGAGCGGTGAACGAATTCCGAAACCTCCAACGAAGTGCACCCTCAGCCTGAGCCGGACGCGACTGCAATCCGCAGCTCTGCGTTGAGTTGCGTCTACTGCACTCGATATCGCGTGAAATCGGCTTCAATCTTCGCCCGGATTTCCTTTGCCGCTGAGATATCGGCATCACTGCCGACTTTATCGCCCTTCTTCAACTTGGCAAGCCCGCGACCATAGAGCGCGCTCGCCAGCTTCGGCTCAAGTCGCAGCGCAGAATTATAATCGTCGATAGCCGTGTCGAATTGACCCATCTTCATGTAGGTCAATCCACGCGAGTTATACGTCGCGGCATCGGTAGACTCCAACCGAAGCGCCTTATTGCAGTCCTCCAGCGCCGCCTGCAACTCACCAAGGATGGCGCGGGTCCAACAGCGTCCACTCCTTGCGGCTTTCGAATTGGGCTCAAGACGAAGCGCCTCGTCATAGTCGTGGGCCGCGCGATCGTAATCGTTCTTTTTCTGGTACGTTTCGGCACGGTTGACGAAGGCCTTGACGTAGTTGGGATTGAGCCTGATCGCCTCATCAAGATTTTTGATCGCGAGGTCGTATTCGCCCCTCTTCAAGTAAGATACGCCGCTGTTGTTGAAAGGCTTGGCGTTAGTTGGATTAAGCCTGATCGATTGATCGAAATCCTGAACGGCGCGGTCGTAGTCCCCCTTTTCGGCATAAGCGTCGCCACGGTTATTGTAAGCGATAGCCGCAGCCGGCGTGTGTTCGCCCAAATCGATGATCGCCGTACAACCATTGATCTGAAGTTCAGGAGAGGTGCGATCGAAGCCGTTGCACAGCGCGAGGTTCTCGAGAATGCTATTCTTAGGCTTCAAATCCTCCGCCGCCGCCGGTGACCCGAACAATAACAAAATGAGGATAGGCGCCACGCCGTTGATGGTGCCCCCCCTTGCGATAGATTCCATATCAAGCTTCCCGGCTTTTTGAATTGGGCACACGCAACCGCTTCAGCAAGCAGACGCACTTACCCGGATATGGCGGCTTGGCACCGAGAATTACTTCCGCCTAAGCGGCAGCCCTAGCATCCGCGACAGATGTTCAAATTGGGCTTGTGATCGGGTTTTTGTTCGGTTCGAACCCAGGGCGCCCCCTTCGTAACCTTACTCTTTCCCTCTTCAATAAGGGTCGAAAATTTGACTGTCCCTACATCCGAAATTTCGACGTGTGGCGTGGTGCCTCGAATCCCCATGGTTGCGGCGGGAGTTCTCAATCTTCATGTCGCCAGTCTTCGCGGTCATGCCAGCAACAAAAGTGAACGTTCCTTTGCTTAGATTGAACAAGGTCGAGTTGGACTTCCCGTTCGGGTCGTAAACAAACTCGTTCAAAGTCATATTAGCGTTGTTCGTCAGATTGAATGAGGTGCCATCAGTAAAGTTGATGCTGACCCGGCCATCGGCTCCGGTCCGAACCACATCTCCCTGGTAGACGAGATCACCAATTTTCGTCTCGGCGGCTTGACTGGCTAGTGTCGCCTGAACGACCACCGCATTCACATGTTCAATTGTGACCGAACCGGTGGCGGCTACAACTTTTCCAATAGGGTTTAATGCGACGTCCTGAACGGCAGGTTGGACAGCACCGCTTTGCGCTTGAACTGGATCGGGTAAAAAACCAGCTGCGGCTAAGATGAAAGTTGTCGCCAATACGGCTATCATATGCTTGTACATGATCCTCCTCCTTGAGAAGGTATCTAATTCGTGGGGCCAAGCCTCCTGCTGACAAAGCCTAAATAGTATACAGATAAACAACATAGCATAGTTTTAACTATCTAGAAGAGGAAAACAGCCGGGCTCGGCAGCCAATTTGAGCGCTGCGGGCGGCTCACAGCCAGGCCGCGAGCACAGGTGCGTCGACATATTGCATGACGCCGTATTGATCGATGACATACAGCGGCCGGTAATTTCGGACATACGCGTCCTCGACCATCGCCATGCGTCGGTTATCGAGTGTGAGCCAATGACCGTCCAGCCGCACCGCAGCAACGGCGTGATCCTCGCCGCCGATGGTGTCGCGCATGATCACGATCCGCAGATCTTCGGGGGCTATCCCGGCCCGGCGCAGGGCTACGAACTTCGCGATCGCGTAATCTTCGCAGTCACCGCTACCGGTTGTGAAGGTGAGAAGCGGTGAACTCCACACGTCAATCTCGCCATATTGGGAGAGATCGCTCATTGGGTGGATTGCAAGATTGATGGCGCGGTTGATCTCGCCGAGACGTGCGCGTCCCTCGCGGGCTTTCGCATTATCCACGATGGCGAGAAACCGAAGCGCCGCCGGCGATGCGCAGCGCTCGCGATCCACCTCGCATAGCGCCAGTTGGACCCGCTCGTCGTCGAGCTTGCGCTGGACACCTAGCCATTTCTCCCGAAGTCCGCCGCCGGACAGTCGGAATGCAAATACACCGAATGGCTCGGCGGATTTCCTGACCAGATCCGCAGAACCGGGGGAAAGTAGCGTCCCAGCGACTAGGTCTGACGCAGGCCCAAATGAGACCATGCCCCAAGCCATCACGGCGACGCCCAACGCGCGCGAGTAACTGAAAATTGCCATCTGACGCCCCTGTCCGGGCATCGACGAGGCTCGTTAGCCATGCTCGTGACCGGATCGTTTCGCCGGCGATGATGGGGGGGAGGGCTTTTATTCTTTTTAACGGCGGCCTTGCCCTTGGCCGAAAAGTGCAAAACAGGCTGAAATACGTCTCACCATTTTGCCGAAAATGCGACAGATCGCCATTTTGGGACCGGCTGTCGCAGGGTAGGCGCCATTTCCACGGGTTATAGCTAATTCACCCGGATTAGTTGCCCTGGGCACCAAGGTTCATAGTTTTCACCGTACTGGCGCGTAAGAAGGAGCAGGAAGAAAGATTTATAAAGTATATTTGTTTAGTTTATAGATTAGGTTGCTTCGCCACTTTTTACTAATCGATCTTTAAATTAACAATATGATATGAATACTTATAAATACTAATCGTTGGCGGGACGGATAATTGCCTGAATGGAGCTGACCGCGACCTCACAAGCAAGAGGTGGTTTCGCTAATCAGTTCCCCATGATATGCAGGCTGATACTCTGAAATTATAGAAATATTAACGCTGCGGGGGCCTTTGAATTATCCCGGCAAATTTGATGTCAAGCTGCCCGTTGACGCCATGCTGCCCGGTGATGGCTTGGGTGAGCATTCCCATGGGCATGTCAACATCGATGCTTCTCCACACGCTCCTTCGGATGCGATTATCGTCTCCAGCCCGAATTCGCTTTTGAGCGGAGATTTTAGGCGATCCGGCGTCGACCTGATTGTTTCCCGGGACGACCAAGAGCTGGTCCTGCAAGATTACTTCAGAAGCGAGAAGCGAACTGCGCTTTCGACTCCGAATGGTGCCCATCCCACCGGCAATATTGTCAGCGCATCGACAGGCCATGTTGAGTACACCCAGGCAAGAGGCACGCCGGATGCCGCCAAGGTCATCGGCCATGTTCAGACGGCGATCGGTTCCGGCACCCTGACGCGTGCGTGCGGCATTGCCATTCAGGCTGAGGTTGGCGTCCCTGTTTGCCAGGGCGACGTCATCGAGACCGCAGCCGACGGCCGGGTTGGACTTCGCTTCATCGATGGCACCGACTTCAAGCTATCCGGTGGCGCATGCATGGTGTTGGACGAATTCGTTTGCGACGGCAACGGGACCTCGCATTCGGCCCTGTTCGGTGTCACCCGAGGGACCTTCGCTTTCATCGTCGGCCAGCTGGCCAAGACCGGTTGCCTTCGGATCGACACGCCTGTTGGAAGCATTCGGGGCCGCGCGCGTACCGGCGGGATCGGCATGGTGTGGCTCACCGCACTAATCTTCTCCCTTATGAAAGAGGTCGAAGCCGCGGAATTTTCCTCGCAGCGCCCACTGTTGGATTCCTTGGATGACGACAAGATAAACCCCAAAGACCTGCAGCTAAACGGCACAGTCGAACTCTTCATGAAGGACGGGCGACACTTCACCCTGGATGATCCTTCACAAACAGTCGTCATTAGCGGGACTGGGTCCGTCAGCGTGGTTACGAATAGTGCCACGCAAATGTCGGAGTTACAGAGGTTCCAGCAGGAAGCGCTCGCCGCCTACGCGCTGGGGACTGTCGCAGGGCCAACCAGCACAGGTCCAGGTGGATCAAGTACATCACCTTCATTATTGCTTTCGCCGCAGGGGCTCCAACCAATCAATTTCGACCAACCAGCGCCACCGCAAAATTTGCAGAGCGCAACGATACAGTCGGCGTCCTTTTCACCTACGATCCTACTCGAAGCTCAGGGGCCTTCGAAACCGCCGGTTCTGACACTTGCGGTCGTCACGCCGGTGATCGGCAACAATTCGGTCGATACCGCCCATACGCTCAATGCCAGCGGGGCCAGTCTTGGGTTTGCCATCAACGGCACCACGGATGGAGTGGAGAACGGGCAGACCGTGACGGTTATGATCGTCAACAGCTCGGGCGTGACGGTAGAAACATTTACCACGACGGTGGCCAATAATGGGTGGTCGGTAAATGTCAGTCCGACGAATGCCCGAGCGCTGAGCGACGGCAATTACACGGTGATAGCGGACGTCTCAAACGCGCTCGGCACCGGAACGGCGCGGGCCTCGCAGAACGTGACAGTTGACGAGACACCGCCGGCACCGCCTGGCGCGGCGCTGACGACCGACAGCGGCAGCTCGAACAGCGACCACATCACGAACGTCGGTGCGCTGTCTCTCGCCGGGATCGAGAGCGGCGCAACGGTTGAGTACTCGACCAACGGTGGTACGACCTGGACGACGTCGTTCACTCCCGTTGAGGGCCTCAACACCGTTCTGGTTCGCCAGACGGACGCGGCCGGCAATTCTTCGGATGTGAGCGCTCTTAGCTTCACCCTCGGCACCACCCCGCCAGCGGTCACTTTTGACACGGTTTCGTTTACCGACACCGGGGTGCAGGGCGACCACATCACCGACAACGGCCAGGTGACGCTGTCGGGGACGGTGTCGGACAATGTGACAGTGTCGCAGGTACAGGTGTTCAATGGCAGTCAGCTACTTGGCACGGCGACCGTCGACAATGTTCATCACACTTGGACACTAACAACGACACTGGCGTCGGGCGTCTACAATCAGTTCAACGCGACGGCGATCGACGAGGCCGGCAACCCCGCCAACGCGACGACGATTCAGACGGTCCAGGTCAACAACCCACCGGTGATTACGGTCGGCGCCGGCAATCACGATACCGGCGCGGTGACCGAAGACGTTGCCGCCGACCCCGCCAACAACCTGAACTCCATCGGCACGCTGGCGTTCAGCGACGTCGACTTCAACGACACCCACAACGTGACCGGCGTGACTGCGTCCGCCGGCGCGCTCGGCACGCTGGCGGCGTCGGTGACCACCGATGATTCGCACACCACCGGCACCGGCGGGGTGATCACCTGGCACTACAGCATGGCCGACGATGCCGTCGACCACCTGGCGCAGGGCCAGACCAAGGTCGAGACCTTCACGATTTCGCTGTTCGACGGTGCTTCGACGGTGACCAAGGATGTCGTCATCACCATCACCGGCACCAACGATGCGCCGACGGTGACGGACACGAACGGGACGACGGCCTGGGCGGAAGCGGCTGGCCTCGGCGCCAACACGGCGGTGGTGATCGACAGCGGCCTCACGGTTACCGATCCCGACAACACGACGCTGGCCTCGGCGAGGGTCTCGATCACGACCGGGTTCGTGTCCGGCGAGGACGTGCTGGGCTTCACGGCCAACCCGGCGCTCTACGGCAACATCGCGGCGGTTTACAACAACGCCACGGGCGTTCTCAGCCTGACGTCAGCGGGATCGACGTCGACGCTATTGCAGTGGCAGGCGGCGCTGGACGCGGTGACCTACAACAACACCTCGCACAATCCGACCGGGACCAGCCGCACCATCAGCTTCGTGGCCAATGACGGTCAGCTCGACAGCAACGCCGGCACCAAGGCGGTCAGCATCACGGCGGGGGATACGCTGCCGACGGTGACGGACACGAACGGGACGACGGCCTGGGCGGAAGCGGCTGGCCTCGGCGCCAACACGGCGGCGGTGATCGACAGCGGCCTCACGGTTACCGATCCCGACAACACGACGCTGGCCTCGGCGAGGGTTTCGATCACGACCGGGTTCGTGTCCGGCGAGGACGTGCTGGGCTTCACGGCCAACCCGGCGCTCTACGGCAACATCGCGGCGGTTTACAACAACGCCACGGGCGTTCTCAGCCTGACGTCAGCGGGATCGACGTCGACGCTATTGCAGTGGCAGGCGGCGCTGGACGCGGTGACCTACAACAACACCTCGCACAATCCGACCGGGACCAGCCGCACCATCAGCTTCGTGGCCAATGACGGTCAGCTCGACAGCAACGCCGGCACCAAGACGGTCAGCATCACGGCGGGGGATACGCTGCCGACGGTGACGGACACGAACGGGACGACGGCCTGGGCGGAAGCGGCTGGCCTCGGCGCCAACACGGCGGTGGTGATCGACAGCGGCCTCACGGTTACCGATCCCGACAACACGACGCTGGCCTCGGCGAGGGTTTCGATCACGACCGGGTTCGTGTCCGGCGAGGACGTGCTGGGCTTCACGGCCAACCCGGCGCTCTACGGCAACATCGCGGCGGTTTACAACAACGCCACGGGCGTTCTCAGCCTGACGTCAGCGGGATCGACGTCGACGCTATTGCAGTGGCAGGCGGCGCTGGACGCGGTGACCTACAACAACACCTCGCACAATCCGACCGGGACCAGCCGCACCATCAGCTTCGTGGCCAATGACGGTCAGCTCGACAGCAACGCCGGCACCAAGGCGGTCAGCATCACGGCGGGGGATACGCTGCCGACGGTGACGGACACGAACGGGACGACGGCCTGGGCGGAAGCGGCTGGCCTCGGCGCCAACACGGCGGCGGTGATCGACAGCGGCCTCACGGTTACCGATCCCGACAACACGACGCTGGCCTCGGCGAGGGTCTCGATCACGACCGGGTTCGTGTCCGGCGAGGACGTGCTGGGCTTCACGGCCAACCCGGCGCTCTACGGCAACATCGCGGCGGTTTACAACAACGCCACGGGCGTTCTCAGCCTGACGTCAGCGGGATCGACGTCGACGCTATTGCAGTGGCAGGCGGCGCTGGACGCGGTGACCTACAACAACACCTCGCACAATCCGACCGGGACCAGCCGCACCATCAGCTTCGTGGCCAATGACGGTCAGCTCGACAGCAACGCCGGCACCAAGGCGGTCAGCATCACGGCGGGGGATACGCTGCCGACGGTGACGGACACGAACGGGACGACGGCCTGGGCGGAAGCGGCTGGCCTCGGCGCCAACACGGCGGCGGTGATCGACAGCGGCCTCACGGTTACCGATCCCGACAACACGACGCTGGCCTCGGCGAGGGTTTCGATCACGACCGGGTTCGTGTCCGGCGAGGACGTGCTGGGCTTCACGGCCAACCCGGCGCTCTACGGCAACATCGCGGCGGTTTACAACAACGCCACGGGCGTTCTCAGCCTGACGTCAGCGGGATCGACGTCGACGCTATTGCAGTGGCAGGCGGCGCTGGACGCGGTGACCTACAACAACACCTCGCACAATCCGACCGGGACCAGCCGCACCATCAGCTTCGTGGCCAATGACGGTCAGCTCGACAGCAACGCCGGCACCAAGGCGGTCAGCATCACGGCGGGGGATACGCTGCCGACGGTGACGGACACGAACGGGACGACGGCCTGGGCGGAAGCGGCTGGCCTCGGCGCCAACACGGCGGCGGTGATCGACAGCGGCCTCACGGTTACCGATCCCGACAACACGACGCTGGCCTCGGCGAGGGTTTCGATCACGACCGGGTTCGTGTCCGGCGAGGACGTGCTGGGCTTCACGGCCAACCCGGCGCTCTACGGCAACATCGCGGCGGTTTACAACAACGCCACGGGCGTTCTCAGCCTGACGTCAGCGGGATCGACGTCGACGCTATTGCAGTGGCAGGCGGCGCTGGACGCGGTGACCTACAACAACACCTCGCACAATCCGACCGGGACCAGCCGCACCATCAGCTTCGTGGCCAATGACGGTCAGCTCGACAGCAACGCCGGCACCAAGGCGGTCAGCATCACGGCGGGGGATACGCTGCCGACGGTGACGGACACGAACGGGACGACGGCCTGGGCGGAAGCGGCTGGCCTCGGCGCCAACACGGCGGTGGTGATCGACAGCGGCCTCACGGTTACCGATCCCGACAACACGACGCTGGCCTCGGCGAGGGTCTCGATCACGACCGGGTTCGTGTCCGGCGAGGACGTGCTGGGCTTCACGGCCAACCCGGCGCTCTACGGCAACATCGCGGCGGTTTACAACAACGCCACGGGCGTTCTCAGCCTGACGTCAGCGGGATCGACGTCGACGCTATTGCAGTGGCAGGCGGCGCTGGACGCGGTGACCTACAACAACACCTCGCACAATCCGACCGGGACCAGCCGCACCATCAGCTTCGTGGCCAATGACGGTCAGCTCGACAGCAACGCCGGCACCAAGACGGTCAGCATCACGGCGGGGGATACGCTGCCGACGGTGACGGACACGAACGGGACGACGGCCTGGGCGGAAGCGGCTGGCCTCGGCGCCAACACGGCGGTGGTGATCGACAGCGGCCTCACGGTTACCGATCCCGACAACACGACGCTGGCCTCGGCGAGGGTTTCGATCACGACCGGGTTCGTGTCCGGCGAGGACGTGCTGGGCTTCACGGCCAACCCGGCGCTCTACGGCAACATCGCGGCGGTTTACAACAACGCCACGGGCGTTCTCAGCCTGACGTCAGCGGGATCGACGTCGACGCTGTTGCAGTGGCAGGCGGCGCTGGACGCGGTGACCTACAACAACACCTCGCACAATCCGACCGGGACCAGCCGCACCATCAGCTTCGTGGCCAATGACGGTCAGCTCGACAGCAACGCCGGCACCAAGGCGGTCAGCATCACGGCGGGGGATACGCTGCCGACGGTGACGGACACGAACGGGACGACGGCCTGGGCGGAAGCGGCTGGCCTCGGCGCCAACACGGCGGTGGTGATCGACAGCGGCCTCACGGTTACCGATCCCGACAACACGACGCTGGCCTCGGCGAGGGTTTCGATCACGACCGGGTTCGTGTCCGGCGAGGACGTGCTGGGCTTCACGGCCAACCCGGCGCTCTACGGCAACATCGCGGCGGTTTACAACAACGCCACGGGCGTTCTCAGCCTGACGTCAGCGGGATCGACGTCGACGCTGTTGCAGTGGCAGGCGGCGCTGGACGCGGTGACCTACAACAACACCTCGCACAATCCGACCGGGACCAGCCGCACCATCAGCTTCGTGGCCAATGACGGTCAGCTCGACAGCAACGCCGGCACCAAGGCGGTCAGCATCACGGCGGGGGATACGCTGCCGACGGTGACGGACACGAACGGGACGACGGCCTGGGCGGAAGCGGCTGGCCTCGGCGCCAACACGGCGGTGGTGATCGACAGCGGCCTCACGGTTACCGATCCCGACAACACGACGCTGGCCTCGGCGAGGGTTTCGATCACGACCGGGTTCGTGTCCGGCGAGGACGTGCTGGGCTTCACGGCCAACCCGGCGCTCTACGGCAACATCGCGGCGGTTTACAACAACGCCACGGGCGTTCTCAGCCTGACGTCAGCGGGATCGACGTCGACGCTGTTGCAGTGGCAGGCGGCGCTGGACGCGGTGACCTACAACAACACCTCGCACAATCCGACCGGGACCAGCCGCACCATCAGCTTCGTGGCCAATGACGGTCAGCTCGACAGCAACGCCGGCACCAAGGCGGTCAGCATCACGGCGGGGGAGACGCTGCCGACGGTGACGGACACGAACGGGACGACGGCCTGGGCGGAAGCGGCTGGCCTCGGCGCCAACACGGCGGCGGTGATCGACAGCGGCCTGACGGTTACCGATCCCGACAACACGACGCTGGCCTCGGCGAGGGTTTCGATCACGACCGGGTTCGTGTCCG
>CAVXTR010000002.1:0-707882 GCA_963764705.1 uncultured Alphaproteobacteria bacterium
TTGTTGAGGGTTTCGGATGCCGGCCGATCGCGGCGCTGCGGCTTGGACCGAGGGCCGGCGTCCGAAGCCGCCAAGGAAGGAAACCCGCGGGAAATGTCAGGCGGTGGCGCGGCGAGCGCTGCGCTATGGATTTTTGTGTACGACGGAAGCGCGTGCTGGCAACCGACACTGATGAGTGTGCTGTCTGACGACGTAGCGGCGCATGATGGGTCGGTCGCAGGTAGGTAAATTTGGGATAAGCCAGCAAGATCGATGGCGAGTGTGACTTCGTAAAAGCATATTTGCGCAAGCACCGCCGTTACGGATTGAGGGCCGGCGATCAAGAACGGGATTTTCAATCTGTGAGGTTGGCCATGTGATCATGACGTATCGATCCTGATCACGGTTGGCGGCGGCGGTCTGTATTGAGGTGTCGAACCGCGGTTGAAGGTCTCGATGATGTTCATGCGCCCGCCGCAACACGGGCACGGATGGGTGGTCTGGTCGTTTGCCGTGGCGCTATCGGGAGCCTGCTGCTTCTGCGCTTTTTGCGCAGGGCGTACCGCATCGATCAGTTCACGCGCTCGCGCGATGGTCTCGGCCTTGGTCCCACTCGCCAACAGCCCGCAGTGCCTGATGCGGTGGAAACCGTTCGGCAAGACGTGGATGAGAAATCGGCGGATGAACTCGCCCGGGTTAAGCGTCATGCTCTTGTAGCGGCCGGGTCCCTCGATCCGATAGTCTTTGTAGCTGAACGTGACGCCGGTCGCGTTGGCGGCGATAAGGCGGCTGCTGGAGATCGCGACCCGGTGGGTGTAGCGGGACAGATAGGCGAGTACCTGCTCGGGTCCGGCGAATGGCCTTTTGCTATAGACGAACCACTTGGTCCGATGCAGCGGCGCGAGATAGGCCTTGAACGCGGCTTTGCAAGCGAGTTGGGCGTGGTCGGCGAAGAACTGCAAGCGGCCGGTCTCGTGTGCGGCGAGCAGCATCTGAAGCATCAAGCGGCGGAACAGTCGGGACAGGACCTTTACCGGCAAGAGATAGTTTGGGCGGCAGCCGACCCAGCGGGTGCCGTCGAGCGATATCCCACCACCCGGCACGATCATGTGGACGTGTGGATGATGGGTCATCGCGGAGCCCCAGGTGTGGAGCACCGAGGTGAAGCCGATCTTGGCGCCGAGGTGCTTGGGATCGTCTGCAATCGTGCGCATTGTCTGTGAGGAAGCTTTGAACAGTAGATTGTAGACGACGGCCTTGTTCTGGTAGGCGATTGCGGCAATCCGCGCCGGCAGCGTGAACACGACGTGAAAGTAAGGGACGTCCAGCAGTTCTGACTTGCGCTGCTTCATCCATGCCAGCGCCTGCGAGCCCTGGCACTTGGGGCAATGTCTATTACGGCAGCTGTTATAGGCGATCTGCGTGTGAGCACAGTCCTCGCAGCGCATGACATGGCCGCCGAGAGCCACCGTGCGGCAGCTCTCGATCGCCGACATCACCTTCAACTGGCCAAGGCTGACGTGACCTGCATTAGCTTTACGCCAGGCGGGCCCGTAGTCGCGAAAGATATCCGCGATCTGAAGGGCGGGGCGAGCCATGATCGCCGTGGCTTATGCCGGCGGCTTGTCCTCCGGTGTCATCGGCGTGAGCCGATCCAACGGGCTCATGACCGCGCGGATCACGTTGGTGGCCACCTGTGCGTAAAGCGCGGTGGTGTCCACCCTGGCATGCCCGAGTAAAACCTGAATCAAACGGACATCGGTCTTCTCTTCGAGCAGGTGGGTGGCAAAGCTGTGTCGCAATGTATGAGGCGACACTCGCTTTTTGATCCCCGCCCGATCGGCCGCGACATGAACGACGCGATTGAATTGCCGCGTCGTCAGCGGCAGCAGCGGATCACGGCCCGGAAACAGCCAGACCGTGGGCCGGGCGATACGATACCAATCGCGCAGTAGCTCCAATAGCAGCGGGGAAAGCATTGCAAAACGATCCTTGCGCCCCTTGCCCTGCTCGATGCGCAGCAGCATCCGCTCGGAATCGATGTCCGACACCTTCAGCGCCACGACTTCGGAAACCCGCAGTCCAGCGCCATAAGCGGCGCTCAGCGCGGCCTTGTACTTCGGCCCGGGGGCCGCCTCCAGCAGCCGTGCGATCTCCTCCAGGCTCAAGATTACCGGGATCCTGCGCGGCTCCCGCACGAAGGTGAGGTACCTTGCCAGCTCGGGGCGGTCGAGCGTTACGGTGAAGAAGAAACGCAACGCCACAACCGAGCCATTGATGCTTGGTGCCCGGGCGCCGGTCTGTGTCTGGTGTAGCTGGAAAAGGCGAAGATCTTCAGGCGTGGCCGTATCTGGCGCGCGGCCGAGAAAGGCTGTGAAAGTCCTGACGCGTCGGATATAGTCATTGCGCGTCTTCTCGACGAAGTTGCGCACCGTCATGTCTTCGATCATGCGCCGGCGCAGCGGGTTGATGGGCTTCTCGCTCATTGGGAGCTCCTGTCTTGAGGTTGGAGTTTGTGAACCCCTCGATCCTCAAGACGGAGCGACCGCACGTCACCTGTGCTCGTTCAAATAGTTACCGCCGAAGACGTACCCCCCGACCGCGCCGCCAGCACCTCCCGCGTGAGCGGGTTCGTTCTTTGACCCAATTCGGACATAGGCACCTAGATTACTGCGCACCCCGAGGGATTACTTTGTCGGCCCGTGTGGTGCGGGCCCGTGACCGCTTTTCGACCCGAGAAAGCACCTAGCGGAGCAACCCATTGGTGTGATCTGATGCTATCGAATTGATCTTGAACATGGGGAGCGGCCTTGCCCGAAGAGCGTGTTCAACGGCGGTTGGCGGCAATCTTGGCCGCCGATGTGGTCGGCTACTCTGCGATGATGCAACGCGCGGAGGAAGCCACCTACGCCGAGTTCGAGCGGCTCAAGCGGGACTTGATCGCGCCGAGCCTCTCCCGACACGACGGCCGACTGATCAAGACAACGGGTGATGGCGCGCTCGCCGAGTTCGCAAGTCCCTTGGCCGCCGTGAGATGCGCGACCGAGATGCAGGATCATCTCGCCGAGGGTAGCGGTCCGTTCAAGCTACGCATCGGGCTCAACCTCGGTGACGTGATCGTTGGGCAGGACGGCGACCTGTACGGCGACGGGATCAACATTGCTGTCCGGCTGGAGGGGATCGCCGATCCGGGCGGCATCCTGATTTCCGAAAAGGTCTATAGCGAAGTCGAAGGCAAGCTGGACGTTGGCTTCGAGGATCGCGGCGAGCAGCAGCTCAAGAACATCGCCAAGCCGGTCCGCGCTTACGCTGTCCGTGCTGGAGCGTCTAGCGCGCTGACCGAGAGACTAAGCGCGGCCCCGCCACTCCCAGACAAGCCGTCCATCGCCGTGCTGCCGTTCGAGAACATGAGCGGCGATCCCGAACAGGAATACTTCGCGGACGGAATGGTTGAGGAGATCACCACCGCGCTTTCGCGGTTCAAATGGTTGTTCGTGATCGCCCGCAATTCCAGCTTTACCTACAAGGGCAAGGCGGTGAACGTGAAGCAGGTCGGGCACGAGCTGGGCGTGCGCTATATCCTTGAGGGGTCTGTGCGCAAGGCAGCGGGGAAAGTTCGCATCGCAGGACAATTGATCGATGCGATTACAGGGGCGCACATCTGGGCGGACAGGTTCGAGCGCGACCTGACGGACGTTTTTGCTCTCCAGGACGAAGTGACGGTCGCCGTCGTCTCGGCCATTCAGCCAAAGATTATTCAAACAGAAATCGCATTGTCCACGCGGCGGCGACCGGAGAACCTCACTGCGTATGATTATTATCTCCGCGCCTTGCAGCATTACCTCGCGACCCCCGAAGAATTGGCCGAGAAGATCAAGCTGGCTCATTGCGCTTTGGAGCTGGACCCTCTGTTCCGCCCTGCAGCGGTTCTGGCAGGTGTCGGTCACATGCAAAACGTCCTTTTCGGCTATGCTGACGATCCCCAATTCGACCGCAGGGAAGCCGTTCGGCTTTCTCGCTTGGCATTGAGCCTCGACGATAGTGATCCAGACACGTTAGCAGCGGCTGCTGTAATCTCGGCGTTCATGGTCGGCGATATTGAAAGTGCGATCGAAATGGCTGACCGGGCGGTCGCGCTCAACCCCAATTCATTTGACGCATGGTACGGCAGAGGCTGGGTCTATAGAAATGCTGGACTGCCGGAGGAAGCGGTCCGGAGCTTTGAACGTGCCATTCGCATGAGCCCGATAGACCCGCTGCTACATCGGTCGTTTGTCGGGATGGGCATAGCCTTGATCGAGCTTCGTCGCTTTGACGAGGCCATCGTCGCAGGCAAGAAAGCCCAACGCCAGAAATCCTCCTTTTCGCCAGCTTACTGCTGTCTCGCGTCCGCTTTCGCCCATCTCGGGCGCGAGGCTGAGGCCCGTGAGGCGGTGGCGCGTCTGCTTGAGTTCGATCCCGCCTTTACAATATCAGCGTTCATCGCGCGGGGCGGGCAATCAAACGCGAAGCTGTTGATCGAGGGGCTTCGGAAAGCGGGCTTGCCCGAATGAGCCTACGCGCACCCGCGCCGACGCGGTGATCGAACATTGACCGGTTTTTGTGCGGTGCATGAGTCCGAAACTGGCACGAAAGCGAGATGCCAGGCTTGGTCGGTGATGTCCGGTGTCGGGGTAGACCGGAAGTGGCATTTCGGGGCCGTCAGGTGCAGCGTTTGACCCAACTGAGATGAGGTGGATGGCTCCCGCTCACGGCATCTGGGTGCCAAAGTGTGAAGGCCATCAGGCGTTCACGAGCAAAATGGGAGCCATCCGCTATGCAGATTACCACGATCGGCCTCGACTTGGCCAAGAACGTTTTTCAGGTCCACGGCATTGATGCGACCGGCCAGGTTGTGGTCCGCAAGTCGCTTCGGCGGTCGCAGATGCTGCCATTTTTTGCCAAACTGCCTTCTTGCCTGGTCGGCATCGAGGCTTGCGGCACTTCGCATCACTGGGCGCGCGAGCTGATCAAGCTCGGCCATGAGGTGCGGCTGATGCCGCCGGCTTACGTCAAACCGTATGTGAAGCGCGGAAAGACCGATGCTGCCGATGCGGAAGCGGTTTGCGAGGCAGTGACACGGCCTACGATGCGGTTCGTGCCGGTCAAGTCGCCAGAGCAGCAAGCTGCGCTATCGATACACCGGACGCGCGATCTGCTGGTCAAGCAACGCACGCAGCTGATCAACATGATCCGCGGTCTACTGGCCGAATTTGGCGTCGACATCCCTAAGGGGCTGGAGCGGGCGTTACTGATGGCTCGGCAGATCGTCGATGGCAAAGCGCCTGAGGTGCCGATGGAAGCTGCCAAGATCGTCGCTACACTGTCACAGCAGGCGCTCGACATCCACGTCCGGCTCCGCGAGATTGATCGCGATCTGGCCGTTTGTTTACGTGGCAACGAGGTTGCACGTCGTCTTATGGCTATCCCCGGCATCGGGCCGGTCGGCGCGACGGCACTTGCCGCATCGGTCACCGATCCGCATCATTTCCGTTCGGGGCGGCAGTTCGCCGCCTGGTTGGGACTGACGCCACTTCAGAAGTCGAGCGGTGGCAAAGAGCGGCTTGGTCATATCAGCAAAATGGGCGACAAATACCTGCGCAAGCTGCTCATTGTTGGCATGACGTCACTTGTGCGCCGTGCAAAATACAATCCCGATAAGATCGATCCACGACTGGCGGATCTGCTGGCGCGAAAGCCCACACGGGTAGCCACCGTCGCGATGGCGAACAAGACCGCGCGGGTCGTCTGGGCGATCATGGCACGTGGAGAAACCTATCGTACCGGCCACCAGCCGGCACTGGCAGCATGAACGATACAGGATTTAGCTGAAGAGGAGATCAGCTTCACGAGGTTGCGAGCGCTATGCGATGTGATGGCAAACCGGTCAGACCGGGAACAGGGATAACCCGACCGATGTCTAAGGCGTCATAGCCTGAAACTGAGAATGGGACCATGTTCGCGGACTCCATCAGGGCCAGCAGTCTCAACCGACTGCATCAACAGGCCGGACAGAAGACTGCACCCGACCAACGCCACTGCGTCAATTTTGCCCTTGCAACGCGGGAGCCATCCACAGAAGACATTCGCACCGTCTGGTTAGGACAACGGCAAGAGACCCGGCGTCTCCTCGTTGGACGTCGCATTCTGCACGTATCCGCCAACATTGCCTGGCCTTGGGGTTGGGACTTGTGAACGGGAACTTCGTACCCCAACGGGAATTAGAACTGATCAAACAACGGTGAGGGCATGCTTTGAAAACAGCGGTCGGAGATTTTGCTAACAAGGCTGTGCATGCCCTAAACGGTGCGCGCGCTCTCGGACCAGCCGAGGCTGCGAATAGCCTCCGCGACTTGATGGCCGGAGTAGAACTTACCGGCGGAGGGAACGCAGGCTCCGAACGCGCACTCGATGCGTACCGAACGCTAATCCAAAACCTCGAAACGAAGGGCGCCGGCAATAACGATGATTGGCAGCAGGCCATCGAAACGATGACCGCTTTAGCGGGGGAGAAAGGATAGCTGCCTGTGGAAGGAATATTCAACCCGTATTCCGCACCGCCTCCGCCAGCATCTCGCGAAGTTCGAGCTTGCTATACTCGACGCGCTGCAATGGTCGCTGCGCTGATTGATTGATCGATGTCGATCGTGACGCCGGGTTCTGCGGCACCGAGATGATCACGGGCTTTGCTGTCGGCGGTCGATGACCACGTTTGAGGCCGAGACGTTGCAGCTTGGCGCAGACTGCCGATCTGCTGGTGTTGATCTCGACGGCGATCTGCGCCGCCGACTGGCCGCTGGCCCACAAGGCTTTCAATTGCGCTCCGGTAGAGGGTGTTCAGAGGCCGACCGGGAATGTCAGGTGTTGGGGGTATTACCGGAGGCCAGAGTTCGAGGCCGGCAGGGCAGCTTGTTGACCCAAAGCTGAAGTCAGCCAGTCGGTTGGATAACCTTTGACCGTCACAATCCGGCCCGAGGATGGTGGCGATCCGCAGCGCCCATGACGGGATGCCGGGCGGAGTGCAAAGCTTTACCGAATATTGCGTCGGGCTTGTAGCGCCAACTAATCGCGGGCAGACTACAGGTATTGACAGATGACAGGATCAAGCCATGCAGCGCAGGCTTGCGGCAATTTTAGCCGCCGACGTGGTGGGTTACAGCCGACTGATGGGCACGGATGAAATCGGGACAATAACGTCCCTCAAATCGCACCGTCGCGAGTTGGTCGATTCAGGTATTGCGGAACACCGTGGCCGCATTGTCAAGACCACTGGCGACGGAATGCTGGTGGAGTTTGCGAGCGTGGTCGATGCCGTAAGTTGCGCGGTACACATTCAGCGCAGCATGGTCCGGCGAAATGTGAGTGTTCCAGCGGACAAGCGAATCATCTTTCGGATCGGCATCAATGTCGGCGATATCATCATTGACGGTGACGATATCTTCGGAGACGGCGTCAATATTGCCGCGCGGTTAGAAACCCTCTGTGAGCCCGGTGGAGTTTGTATCTCAAGGGCGGCGAACGAGCAGGTTCGGGACAAGCTGTCGATCGCTTTTGCTGATCTTGGTGAGCAGGCCGTGAAAAATATCGCGCGTGCGGTAGGAGTGTTCGGGCTCGCGGCAAGTGATATAGAGGCCCTTCCGGAATCCGTTGCCTCGGCATCTGATGAAGGCGGCTCGGTCGCCGGTCGCGATGCATATGAGCAGGAAATTCACTTCTGCCAGGCCAAAGACGGGGTGCAACTGGCTTACGCGCGAATAGGCAGGGGGTTTCCGCTAGTTAAAACTGGCCATTGGATGACGCATATCGAGCACGATTTCGACAGTGCGATCTGGCGGCCGGTTTTTCAGGGATTATCACGGAATAATACTTTCGTTCGCTATGATGCCCGCGGTCACGGATTGTCAGATCGCGAGATCCCGGACGTCTGCTTTGAAGATTACGTCGGCGACCTCGAAACGGTGGTCGATGCAGCGGGTCTCGATCGCTTCGCACTGCATGGCTTATCACAAGGCTGCGCCGTCTCAATCGCATACGCGGTTCGGCATCCCGAACGCGTCTCCCATTTGATTCTTCTCGGAGGCTATTCTGTCGGCTGGAAAAAACGCGCTAGGACGCAGGCGGAAAAGGAAGCCGGAGAAGCGATGGTGACCCTAGTGAGAATGGGGTGGGGCCAGGAAAATCCAGCATTCCGCCAGATGTTCACGTCCCAATTCATTCCGGGTGCCAGCAAGGAGCAAGCGGACTGGTTCAATGAATTTCAACGGATTTCGAGTTCGCCTGCAGATGCCGCTCGCAATCTTCTCGCGAATGGCGACGTTGACGTGACGTCGCTGCTCCCTCAAGTTCGCGTCCCGACGCTTGTGATGCACGCTCGGCACGATGCACGTATACCCTTTGAATCAGGCCGCCGCATGGCGGCCGGGATCCAGGGGGCCCGCTTCGTTCCGCTTGAAAGCCCAAACCACGTGATCCTACCAAGTGAGCCGGCATTTGCTCGCTTCCTTGAAGAGGTAAGATCATTTCTCGCGACCGATATTAAACACTGACGATTTCGAGGGGTGGATTCGCCACTCTGCAGTCACGATCCCGCGTGACCTATCATGCGAAACGTGCCGAGGAGATATGGAATGAACGTTTCATCAACCTTTGCGGCGTCGGACGGCAACGAGTACGAAATCCAGATGGGCCGTTGGAGCCGACGGTTAGCTGAGCCGTTTCTAGATTTTACCGGCACGGGCGACGATGAAGAGGTTCTTGATGTCGGCTGCGGCACCGGAAATCTGGCATTTTCCATCGCACAGCGGGCGAGAGTGAAATCGATCAAAGGTATCGACTTTTCCGAAGCGTATGTCGAAAATGCCAAAAGTCTAAATCACAGTCCGCAAATAACCTTTGAAGTTGGTGATGCTACCGCATTGCCTTACGCCGACAGCAGCTTCGACCGCGTGCTTTCGATGCTGGTTCTGTTTTTTATCCCGGATGCGAAGAAAGCTGTTTTGGAAATGGCACGCGTGGCGCGGTCTGGTTCGACGGTTGCCGCGACCCTCTGGGATGCTCGAGGTGGGATGGTAATGAGCCGCATGTTTGTGGACACTGCAGCAGTTTTGGACACGCGAGCGCATGAACTGAGAGCCCGTGCATTTACGCGCCCGCTAGGCCGTCCGGGCGATCTGGGCCGTGCCTGGCGTGACGCTGGGTTGAAAGACGTGAAGGAGGTAACGCTTATTATTCGTATGGAATTTGAAAATTTTGACGATTACTGGCGGCCATACATGGGCGGACAAGGACCCTACGCTGAATACGTCAGCATGCTTAAGCCTGACGAACAAGCGACTCTGAAGCATCACTTGCAGCGCGCCTATCTCGATGGTGACTCAGACGGCTACAGATCGTATGCGGCCGTGGCGGAAGCGGTGAAAGGAACAAAACCCTAGCTCACCTGATGTGCGAGTTGATTTTTGCAAGGCAATGTCGCGTGTTGGCACGAAACGGCCCAGCCGGGCCGATCTCGCGATGTCCGTTATCCGGGGTGGATCAGAAGCGACCGGCGGCGCGCTAAACCGACGCTAACGACCCAGCCTGTGTAAAAACACGGATGTTGAGGTTTGCAGGCGCAACCGGCCTGCGATGACGCCGAGCTTAGGCGCGGATCGCCTCCATCAAACCACCAACGCCCAGAATGCTGATTACCCGTTTCATGTTGTAGGCCAGGACGTGTAGCGCCATTTCGGTGCCGACGTTCTTGAGCGTTTTCATCTGGAAGTGCGTTGCTCCCATCCAGGACTTTATCGTGCCGAAGGGATGCTCCACAGTTTGGCGGCGCTCTCGCATCTTAGCCGGGCTCCGATCGAGCCGGGCTTGCACAGCCTCAAGGACGGCTTCGTGCTCCCATCGTGAGATCCGCCGCTCCTTGCCTGTCGTGCACTTGCTCTTCAGAGAGCAGGCCTGGCACGCATTGGTCCAGTAGCGACGAAGTGTCTTGCCAT
Organism: uncultured Alphaproteobacteria bacterium; assembly: GCA_963764705.1. Classification (GTDB taxonomy): domain Bacteria; phylum Pseudomonadota; class Alphaproteobacteria; order Rhizobiales; family Xanthobacteraceae; genus Bradyrhizobium. The sequence continues at coordinate 10,005 of CAVXTR010000002.1, forward strand.
CTTCTTCGTTGGTGTAGTGATAGGTTAGCTGCTCACCAGCGGGACAAAGATAAACGTCGTCTGCGGCGACATAGACGAAGTCCTGCTTGCCGAAGCGGCCTTTGGCAAGAAGACCCGAGGTCATCGGCTTCGGAAGATAAACTGTGATGCCAGCTTGCTCGCAGGCCACAATTTCCTCGCCGCTATAGTACCCGCGATCGGCTACAGCCTCGATGGTCTCAGAGCCAATCGCGGCGCGTGCCTGCTCAGTCATGCGGGATAGCTGGCTCCGGTCAGAACCAACATTGGTGACCTCATGGGTAACAATGAGATGGTGCTTGGTGTCGACGGCACTTTGTACATTGTACCCGACCATCCCGCTGCCTCGGCCGCTGGTGGCCATCGAACGCGCATCGGGATCGGTCAGGGATATCTGCTTGTCCTCGGTCTGCATCATCTGAGTGTTCAGGCCGTTCAGGCGCTTGTAATCTCCTGGCGCAGCGTGCAATCTTCTCGTTGAGCCGGGTGATCTTGGCTTCTGGCACGGCTTCCCCCTGACGGTCGGCGCTGTCGAGCTGCGAGAGGTAGCGGGCAATGCTCTCGTCGATCTGCGCCAGACGGCGCTGCATCTTGGCCTGGGTGAAGTTCCGATCCCGCGTGTTGACGGCCTTGAACTTGCTGCCGTCGATCGCGACGCTGGCTTCGCTGAACAGTTCAAGACGGCGGCACAGCACCACGAACTCGCGGCAGACCCGGCGGATGGCCTCGCCATTGTCCTTGCGGAAGTCGGCTATGGTCTTGAAGTCCGGCATCAGGCGCCCGGTCAGCCAAACCAGTTCGATGTTGCGCTGGCACTCTCGCTCCAGGCGCCGGCTCGATTGCACCCGATTGAGGTATCCGTAGACGTAAATCTTCAACAACGTCGCAGGATGATAGGCTGGCCTTCCAGTTGCCTCCGGTTCAACACCGCAGAAGCCCAGCCCCGCCAGGTCAAGCTCATCGACAAAGACATCGACCGCCCGGACCGGATTATCCTCGGCCAAATAGTCGTCCAACCGTTCGGGAAACAACGTGCTTTGACTGCGATCATCCCCAACGGCAAAGCGCGTCATCGAATCCTCCCGGCAAATCACCGAGGAATCGTATCATTAAGGGCCGTTTTCACACAGGCTGGACCCGGAACGGACATTGACTGCCCCACAATTAAAGATGAGGTTGTTGGTTTAGCCACCAACGGAAGGTTGCGATCATGTCTAAGACGTTAGCCTCATTCGTCGGATTGTTGGCCCTCCTTCTTGGCGCGACGGTCAGTACGCAGGTCAAAGCGGACAGCGATTTCAAGGTCACGTTACTCGGCACCGGCACGCCGATCCCCGATCTGGATCGGTTCGGTCCAAGCACGCTCGTAGAAGCGGGAAATAAGAAACTGCTTTTTGACGCTGGGCGTGGCGCTACTATCCGGCTGCGACAAATCAACTTGTCGATGGTCGGGATCATGAGCAAGATCGATGCGCTCTTCCTTACCCACTATCATTCGGACCACACGTTGGGGATCCCCGACCTATGGCTCACGGGGTGGCTGGGGAATAGCCGGAAGGAGCCATTCCGGTTGATTGGCCCGGTCGGTGCCAAGTCGCTGATGGCCAACCTAGAAAGTGCTTACGCTCTCGACATCAAAATCCGGCTGGAGGACGAAAAGCTGCCGCCCGAGGGCATCGCAACGGTCGTGGAAGAGTTCGAGAAGGACGGCGTCGTCTATGACAGGGATGGCGTCAAAGTGATTGCCTTCACGGTCGATCACGGGGCGGCCATCAAGCCCGCCGTGGGCTATCGTATCGAATACAAAGGTCACGCGGTGGTGATTTCGGGCGACACTCGCTATGACCAAAACGTCATAAAATATGGCACCGGCGTCGACCTGCTAATTCACGAGGTCTGTATCGTACGACCTGAACTGCTGTCAAATCCCTACATCAAGCGCGTCGTCGACCACCATACTAGTCCGCGCGAAGCTGGACAGGTGTTTTCGTTGGCCAAGCCGAAGCTGGCCGTCTATTCGCATCTAGTCTTTCTCGCCAGCGACAAGGTTCCTCGCGCGACCGTTGATGACATCGTGGCGGGAACGCGCGAAACCTATGACGGTCCGTTGCAGGTTGGTGAGGACCTGATGTCCTTCGAAATCGGCGATACTGTCATCGTGAGCCAACGTAAGCCGTAAGGGCGCAGTTTTGAGGCATGCGGCTCTCAGCGGAAAAACCGCGAGGGCCAGGTCTCTTGTTGGCACTTTTCGGACATGGCTAATCCAGCGGGCGACGTCCGCTTCTGAGGGAACAGGCGACATTGTCATCGTTGAATTGCGACTGGCAGCTTCTGGCGCAAAGCGGCCGTTCATGCGCCAAGTTAGCATCTACGAAGCTTGCCGCCGATCGCCTGTTTGAACATGGCGATGTCGCGAGCGCGCTTTCAATCTGGAGCAACGTCCGGATCGGCTTAGCGCGGTCGAGCCTCAATCACATTGTGGATGCCCGCCGGAGAAACGAGCGTCAATTCGAAGCCGGACTTGGCAAAGAGGTCTGAAAATTCCTCCCGCGTTCGTTCTCGCCCGCCTGGCGAGACCAGCATATTCAGATCGCTGAACTTGGCTGCCGGCATTTCATTCGGCCCTGCGACGAGCCGTTCGATGAGAAGCAATTTTGCTGTTTCCGGCATCGCGCGCCGGCAGACTTTCAGTATAGTAACGGCTTCGTCGTCTTCCCAATCGTGAATTACCACGCGCATTAGGTAAGCATCCCCGCCTTCCGGTACCGTTTCGAAAAAATTGCCGGCCACGATATTGCACCGGTCGATTAGGCCGCGATCCACCAATAAAGCCTTTGTCCCCGCCACAACGTCCGACTGATCGAACAGCGTGCCGCGCATGTGGGGGTTAGCGCGCAGGATCGCGGCCAACATCAAGCCTTGCCCGCCGCCCACGTCCACGACGTGACGAAACGGGGAAAAATCATAAGCGCGGAGCGCAGCTTCGGCGCTTCCGCGTGAGAGTTGGGTCATCGCTCGGTCGAACGTTGCGCCGTGTTCGGGTTGCGTGGCCCGGAATTGCCACACGTCCTCGTTATTCAGATTTTGAAATGCGTTCTCGCCGGTCTGGACACTGTGCAACAGATGGCCCCAAGCTTGCCAAAAATAGGGACTTCCGACGACTTCCGCCCACGCGCCGAGCGGCGTCGCCGAATCCGTACGCAAACAATCACCCATGCGGGTAAGCTCAAACTTTCGGTTCTCGTCTTCCCGGAAAACACCCACCGCACCGAGCGCGCGCAACAGCCTGTACAGCGAATCAGGGTGGCTTTTTGTCAGCACCGCGAGTTCGTCGGCCGAACGAGCCCCGTCACTAAGATGGTCAGCGACCCGCAGGGTCGATGCGACGTGGATGGCCTGGGTGATCTGAAAACCGTTGATCAGGGCCAGCAGATTAAGCCGAGGGTCGGGTGTCACTTGACGCTCTCCGTGAACATTGTCCGGTTGGTCTGTCGGTTGTTCTCGATCACTGGATTGCTTTGAAATCAATCGTCTTCGCGAGATCAGCAAGGCGTCGACGGTATTCATGTAACAAAGAGCCGAATTCGGCCGCTGTGCCCGGACGAGCTGCCTGTCCGACCGCGGCCAGTTTTTCACGAATGCTGACATCGTTTGCGATCGCGCGGACATCATATGCGATCCGGTCGCGCATCGCGTCGGGCATTCCGCGTTTGCCAAAAAATCCTACCACGCCATCCATCTGAAGGTCAGGGAATCCGGCTTCGGCGACGGTCGGCACGTCAGGAGTGAGCGGCACGCGAACACCGCTCGCAACGGCAAGGAGCCGCGCTCTGCCTGACTGCACTATGGGCATCATCACACCCAGCGCGTGAATCAGGATATCAATACGGCCTTCGCCAATGTCTTGGAGAACAGGGGCAAGATCGCGATAAGAAACAACGGTGAGATCCAACTTCGAGTTCTTGAAGAACCCTCCTACAACAAAGGGCGGAAGGCCAGGCGAACTGGCCCAGTTTAACTTGCCCGGTTGAGCGCGAGCCGTTTGAACCAAACCACCGAGCGAGTGGATCGAACTCTTATCGGTGACCGCTATTGCGAGGACGACGTCCGAGGTGGGGGCGATCGGGACTAGGTCGCGAACCGGATCAAAGGGCAGCTTCTCGTGCACAATCGGAAGAACTGTATACACGGCCGAGATGGCATAAAGCAGGGTATGATCGTCGTCGGTGCCCAGAAAGGCCGAGACCCCGATCACACCGTCTGCCCCCGGGCGATTTTCTACGATGACCGCTTGCGCCCAACGTTGGGCAAGGCGCTCCGCAAACAGCCGAGCGCTAAAATCCGCTGCGCTTCCCGCTGGCACTGGCACAATCAAACGGACGGTTCGATGCGGCCAGTCGGCGGCAGCGACGTCAGAACCCCAGCAAAAGCTGGCAGTCAGGAGGAGGCCGACGATAGCAGCGGCGCGGGTGTAAATGGCCATGGCATCCTCCTTCGTCGCTTAACGTGATTTTGGCTTTCGGCGACCGGCTCCTGGACGAACGTATTTTTCGTTCGCGGTAACCACGAGCGACATCAGATCGATGAAGAGCTCGCGATGCTTCGGTTCAAGGCACGACAGCAGCCTCTCTTGCGTTGCGAGCGCCCGCGCACGCAGGCGTTTGCGAATCTTGAGACCAACCGGGGTGCAGCGAAGTATCCAAACCCGCCTATCTGAATCGTCGGGTCGTCGTTCAACAAGGCCCTTCGCTTCGAGCTGATCGACCAAACGGCCCGTATTCGTCCTGTCGATGCAGACGACTTCGGCAAGACGGCTCTGGTCGATGTCGGGATGGTTCTCGAGCATGGTCAAAATCGCCCACTGCGACACCGGCATATCCTCACCTTCGAACTCTTCCGAAATGATGGCGGTGGAAATCATCTGCAGCCGGCGGATAAGGTAAGCGGGAACGCGACGATAAGGTTGAGGTGGCCCTTCCGACACAACGCGGGGCGACCGATCAGCCAAGGAAATCGCTTTATTGATTGTCATAATTGTTACTATCGTAAAAGTTATGATATGTCAAGAATAGACGGCGGTGGACAGCCGGCAGGCGGCACTGCCCGCTCTTCGTGAGCTCATTTGTCAGGTGCCGCGATTTCTCAGTCGATTCTGCTATGGCGATAGTGGAGGCGCCAAGGGCAGCTGTTGGCGGCGGGTTCAACTGGTCAGCGCAACACTCTAATCTTTTCAAGGATGGAGTGTGGATATGAAACAGCGACGTCGCATCTATTACTCGGCAGCTCAGCGGTCTGAGATCTGGGATCGCTGGCAGGCTGGGGAGCCGATGAGTGCGATCGGGCGCCGGTTTGACCGGGAGTCCTCTTCTGTCTTCTCGGTGATCTCGCCAACGGGCGGAATTCGTCCTCCAGATCGACGCCGTTCCAAGCGGACGCTCAGTCTTTCTGAACGAGAGGAGATTTCTCGATGGCTCAGCATGCGCCGCTCGTTGCGGTCGATTGCGCTCCACTTGGGACGATCTGCGTCAACTATCAGTCGTGAAGTCCATCGCAATGGCGGGTCGGACCGCTATCGGGCTGCCCGGTCCGATCAGGCCGCCTGGGATCGGGCGCGGCGTCCCAAGCTTTGCAAGCTGGCTTGCCGTCCGTTCCTGAGGCGGACAGTATCGACCTGGCTGCGGCGGCAATGGTCACCGGAGCAAATTGCCGGCTGGCTCAAGCGCACATATCCGGGGGAGCCTCGAAAGCAGGTGTCACACGAGACGATCTATCGCAGCCTGTTCATTCAGGCGCGCGGCGTGCTGAAAAAGGAGCTTCTTGAGCACCTGAGGGCGAGGCGCACGGTCCGCCGATCCAGGCACGCCAGCATGAAACGGAACGGGCTCGGCCAGATCAAGAACGCCGTATCCATCAGCGAACGACCGCCGTCGGTTGAAGATCGTGCGGTCCCCGGCCATTGGGAGGGCGACCTGATCGGTGGGTCGGGGAATAGCTATGTTGCAACGCTTGTCGAGCGCCATTCGCGCTACGTGATGCTGGTCAAGGTTGCGAACAAGGATACCGAAAGCGTCGTCTCGGCACTGATCAAGCAATCGCTGCGATTGCCTGGCGAGCTCTACCGGTCGCTGACCTGGGACAGAGGCAAAGAGCTTGCCGACCATCAGCGCCTGACATTGGCCACCGAGGTCGAGGTCTACTTTTGTGACCCTCGGTCTCCCTGGCAGCGCGGCTCAAACGAAAACACCAACAGATTGCTGCGCCAGTATCTTCCGCGTGGCACTGATCTGTCCTTGCACAGCCAGGCCAAGCTCAGCGCCATCGCAAGGCAGCTCAATGAAAGGCCGAGAAAGACCTTGCTCTATCAGACGCCGGCTGAGAAGTTCGCAGAATGTGTTGCAGCGATCAGTTGAACCCGCCGCCAAAGGCGACATTCGGGTAGCTACCACTCAGCGCAACAGCAGCTCCTTTATGCGCGCCGCTAATCCATCCATCGCGAATGGTTTGGTCAGGATCGCCATCCCCTTGTCGAGCCCGTCCGCGCCCATGGCTGCTGTTTCAGCATATCCTGTAATGAACAAAATCTTGAGAGCCGGCCGCGCGGTCCTTCCGAAATCCGCCAGTTGTCGCCCGTTCATTCCCCCGGGAAGTCCGACGTCGGTGACCAGGAGATCGATCCGGGTGTCCGAACGGAGAACTTGGAGAGCACTGGCTCCATCCGCCGCTTCAATTGCTGTGTAGCCAAGCTCGGCCAGAACCTCGGTCACGAGCATGCGCACCGAAGGTTCGTCGTCTACGATCAACACAGTCTCGCCGGCGCCGGCGCGTGGGGTCGATGATAGATTCGCAGACTTCAGCAGCCTGCTCCTGCTCCGAGTGACGGGGCAAGGAAGGAGGATGGTGGTACCTGCGTCGAGAATGGACGAAATTCGGACCTGTCCGCCAGACTGCTTGGCAAATCCATATATCATCGACAGGCCGAGGCCTGTTCCTTGCCCGAGCGGCTTGGTTGTCTATAAAACGGATCAAAGGCCCGCTGGACGACTTCATCGCTCATGCCGGTTCCAGTATCGGTTACGCTCAAGCAAACATAGTCGCCGGGCCGCATCTCAGAAGAGAACGCCTCAACGCTATCGAGTGCCCGGTTGCTGGTTTCGATCGCCAATTTACCGCCGTCCGGCATCGCGTCGCGGGCGTTTATGCACAAATTCAGAAGCGCATTTTCCAATTGATTAGGATCGACAAGCGTTGTCCAGAGATCCGGGGCTCTAGTCGAAGTTCACATCGATTTCCGGACCCAACGTATTGTTAATGAGGTCCGTCATACTGGTAACGAGCCGGTTCACGTCGGTCGCTTAGGATCCAGCGTCTGACGTCGGGAAAAGGCCAACAACCGATGCGTTAGCGCCGCCGCCCGGTTTGTTGCACCCTTTGCGGTCGAAATATAGCGTTCAACGTCCTTATAGCGACCTTGCGAAATCCGGATTTGAAGAAGTTCAAGCGAACCTGAAATGCCGGTCAATAGATCTGTTGAAAATAGTGCGCCAGCCCACCGGTAAGCTGTCCCACGGCTTCCATTTTCTGAGCCTGTCGCAGGGCATCCTCGGTTTTATCCAACGCTTCCTGCTGGCGGCGCTGCTCTGTAATGTCGCGACCTACGCAATAGAGCAAACCGTCAACATTCACGGCTGTCCAGGATAGAATGCGGTATTCGCCTGTGCGCTTGCGAAAGCTACTTTCGAATTCGGCGCTTTGTTCCGGCAGTGCAAGGGAAGCGACGGCGTCGCGCATCTTGCGTCGGTCATCAGGATGCTCCAGCCACCCAGAAGTCTTCCCTCAAATCTTACTCCAATGGCCATCCAAGTACATTTGTCCAAGCGGGATTGACGCTGATCCAAGTCCCGTCTGCTGCCGCGACACCCAGCATGTCCCGGCTGACTTGCCAGATGCGATCGCGCTCTTGTGCTCCTTCCGCGACCCGCTGTTCAAGATTGGCGTTCAATTCGCGAAGCGCTTCGTCCGCGTCGTGTCGTTCGGTGATGTCCCGCAGTATTGCCGTGACAAAGTACCGCCCGTCGCTTCGACCATCGAGGGATGGGGAACGTCCTAGGAAAAAGCGTTGAGCCATCCTTGCGTCTAGCAACCAGTTCAACTGCCCGCAGTGTTGCCTCACCTGACAGGATCTTCTCCCACAGCTCCTGCCATCGCCGGGGATCCTCAAACAAGTGCTCCAGTGATCGTCCCACCAGCTCGGCTCGCTCAAAGCTTGTTTCGCGTCGCCGATGCGGAATTGGCGAATTGCACCAAGCCATCGGCGTCCAGAGTAAGAATGGCGTCTGGGAAGCACGCTTTCGACAACCGCGTCGTACCGCGCGTTCTTGACGCTCCCGCAGGATGCGGATCACAATGCGCCGCGCCGGTGACATCGGAAATCTGGAGGAGGCAGTGCGAGTAGGGGCGCTCTCCGAAGGGCCGTACCGATACGTTGTAATTAGGGGTAAGCCCGCTCTCGTTCGCGGCGGAAGCAGATGTCTTCGGGCGCATGTTGGTTAGAAGGGCAGACGAACCCAGCGAAGTGAGCGCCTCCGCGATCGAGGTGGTCAGTCGGGTGAGGGGGCGGGCCGGGAATAGCTCGTCCAATGTCTTACCGACCGCGTGTTCGGAAGAAATATCGGTCGCGGATGCAAACCAGTAGTTTCCAGCATGGGACGACTCGCCGGTCCGCGCATCCAGCACGACGACGCCAGAATCCAGAGCGTCGAAGGCGGCGACGAGTTGCTCGATCTCAAGCTGGATCATGGAGGGATGGTATCGGTTCTCCGAGTCGATCGTTGGATGAGATCCCGCTTCAGCAGGTGCGTGAGCGCTCGAGCGAGGGAAGATCCATGATCATGGCGATGTAGCCGCTGATGTCTCGCTCTCGGACAGCGAAGTTAATGTACAAAACATTACCACGTCGCCAGCTCCGGCGGGGGCGCCAGGCTGAAGAAAGTTGCTGCATTGCCGCGCAGCACTTCCGGCAGCGACATTTTGAGGCTTGCGTTGGAGCATGTTCGCGATCGTCGCGAGGCAACTGTTCGAGAAGGATATTGCCGGTCTCTGCCAGTGCCTCCTGTTCCAGCTCGATGATGTCCTCGAGGGGCAGGTCGCCCGCCAGTGATTGCCCGCACCAGCTCCAAACTCTTGGTTTCCGGAAAGATGAGGAGCGCCCGACCGGTTATGTCACCTTCGAAGACCTGATGGACCGCTACCAGGTTCGCTATCTCTCGTTCGGCCAGAAATGGCAATCGCGTTTGGCTCGGGTCTACAGAGCAAACGTTCGGCACCGACAGGTACACCTGCGAACCGACCATCTCCCGCAGACTCGTAGCCGCGCGGCTCACACCAATATTCCTGGCGCGGAGCTCGGTGAGAGCGTCGAGTTGCAGTTCGGTGAGCAGTTCGGTCGGCGCCGCAGTCATGCCTTCTCCGTTCGAGTCGGCGTACCGCGTCCTGGAGGAATGCACCCAACGCCTGTTCGGTCAGAGGCTTTGGTGAGAAAAACCGCCCCGATGTCGTTGCCGGCCGGACGATTTCTTCCTGATGGTTTGCCGATACGACTGCTAGCGGCGTCGACGGGTGCAACGCCAGCAATTCCGCAGCCAGCTCGAGGCCGTCGCGCCCGGCATGTTGAAATCCAGGAGGGCGACGTCGAACGACGTCTGCGTGGTAAGCGATAGCGCCTCGTCTGCGTTGGCGCCTCCATCCGGCGTCCAGTCGGGGTAGAGGGCAGCTCAGAGCCTTGGCCGCGGACATACGGGCCAGTTTACTGTCGTCGACTATCGGGAGCTTGTAGGGCATAGAATTCTCCGGCGGTGGTCCCAGTAGGGATTGGAACCAAATCCCTCAACGTTTTCGCATCTTTAGCGCGAGGGGAAAGGTCAAACTTGGCCCGTTTCGGCGCGCAAGGGCAGGCCGATAAACGCTCCTAAGGAACTCGCCCGCAGGGGGTCCCTGGAGTGGTCTCCCCGACATCGAGAAGAACCTGGATCACGGCGGCATGGGCGGCTCTCGCAACCTCGCCAGTCAACGATCTGGGCCGTCGGATTGGCCGACAGTTGCTGCAGCAGCGTCTCTCCGTCCTCCGCAGGACACGCCACCGATCAGCCGAATGGATCGGCGTCGTGCAAGACCACAGTCATCTGAACATCTCCTGCTCGTCCGAGCACTATCAGAACGCGCCCATCGCCTAGCAGCGTGGTCCCTGCGCACGCCTGCATGCCGCCCAGGAGGCCTTCCATGGGCTTTAACATCACGTCAAGGCGCTCACCCAACCGGTCGACTTCAATTCCGCCGATCTGCCCGGCTGTCGAAACAATGACGACTTTGGCCGAAGGTTCCTCAGCCGTGTCGCGGGCGAGGCCTAGCGTGTCGGCCAGATCAAGCAACGGGATTGTCCGATCACGCAGGGCAAACGCTCGCCCGGATCCGATCGGCACAATCACCTCTCGACGGACCATTGTTGTTTCCAGGACGTTGTCGAGTGGAAGCCCAAATGCTTGGCCAGCTACCTCCACGGTCATCACCCGGGTCATCATCAAGCTGAAGGGCAGGCTCAACCGGACGGTAGTTCCAATTCCAGGCTCGCTCTGCAGTGTAACTGTCCCACCCAGCCGTTCCACGGCCGTTCGGACTGAATCCATCCCAACTCCACGGCCGGACAGGCCGGTCACCGCTGCAGCGGTAGAAAAGCCGGCCGCAAAGATCAGGTCGATTACCTCGCTGTCCGACATGGCAGCCAAAGCTTCTTCAGAGGCGACGCCGCGCGCGCCCGCGACTGTGCGCACCCGACCAACATCAATTCCGCTCCCATCGTCTTCTATCTCGATGCGGACGTTTTCGGCGTCGCGACGACCGCGCAGAATAAGTGTCCCCATGGTCGGCTTACCGGTCGACGCGCGGCGTTCCGGAGCCTCGATACCGTGGTCCACTGCATTACGCAGCACATGTAGTAACGGCTCAAATAGAGCATCGACGATGGTGGCATCGGCTTCCGTATCTTCGCCTTCGGTGATCAGCCTAACGGTCTTGCCGACGCTTCCAGCTATTTCGCGCACCAGTCTTGGAAAGCGGCGAAAGACCGTGCGCAGCGGCAAAACCCGGATACGAAGAACTGCCCCTTGGAGTTCCGTGACTAATCGATCGAACAAGACATGTTGATCACGCAAACTCGATGCAACCGCTCCAGGATCGTCACCGTCCCGCATTTGCCTGGCAGCGTGCCCGAGCGCATTCTTGACCACGATCAGTTCGCCCGTCAGCTTCACAAGAGCATCGATCCGATCCATATCGACCCGCAACGCCCGTGGCACCACGATTTGGAGGGGGAGTGTGATTGGCTGCTCGTTCGACTTCGTCTCGGGAACGGCTCGCTGGATCGCGACAATCAACGGGTCGGCATTGTGTTGAGTTAGAGCGGTCCTGACGGACATCTCGACTTCGGCAGCCTCTTTACCTCTGCCAAGGTGAACCAATGCGCTGGCAGCAGTTCGTGCCGCGGACGAGAGACGGCCCGAAAAACCCTCGATGCGTGTTTCGCGCAACAGGGCTACCTGGGCTTTGAGCAAAGATGTCAACAGCGGCATATCGTCTTCGGTCGCTGCAGGATTTGGAGAGTTGGCTAATTCGAGAATTTCTGTCCGGTGAGCGACCGAAAGGAACGCGGTTCGAACCTCTGCCGCTGATGCTGCCGTTAATGCTAGGATTTCCAACTCGCAATCAAACGTGTTCATCGTCTCAAGAGAGACAGCTTCGCTTGTCACCGCCAAGTCAACGGTCAAGAGTTGCGGCAGGGATGCTATCAGCAGGAGAGGGTCGTCTCCCTGAAAGAACGAATCCGAGTCTGGAACGTAGCGGATGGCGGTAAGTGCATTGGAAAAACTACCGCCCGCGGCGACGCGAAGCCTTTCCAGCCAATCGCTATTCGTCATAAGCACAGCGCCGTTCTCGTCCTCGTCGGCGTCCATCAATCCCGCCAGCCGGGCGATCATTTCGTCGGCCTCGACGTCCGCGGCGGGAGGCGTATCGCCGCTTGCTTGCATGTGATCAAGCCACCGCGAGGTGAGGTCGAGGCAAGTCAGACATTCGTCCAGAATGATCGGCGCGATGGGCACAGCTGACGATCGAAGCTTCGCCAGAATGTCCTCGGCGGCATGAAGTGCTCTTGCCATGGCAGCGAACTCAACGATCCCGGCCGCTCCCTTCAGGGTGTGAAAGGCCCTGAATGCGCCATCGAGTCTTTCCCTATCGCCAGGTTTTTCGCCCAGCGCCATCAAATCGTCGGTCGCCTGGGCGACAAGCTCCCTTGATTCGAGGAGAAACTGTTCGACGAACTCGTTCATCGCAGCACCCCGCAGAAGAGGGCTGCATATTCCGCCAGCGTTTCCTGCTTGATCGGTTTGACAAGGTAATAGTTAGCTCCGGCGCGTTGAGCGGCCGCCATATCCTGTGGCCCGGCTTCCGTGCTGGTGACCAAAACTGGAACGCCGGATACTGGAAGCTCTTTCGATCGTAATGCATAAAGGAACGTGATCCCGTCCATCCGCGGCATGTTGATGTCGACGATCGCCAAATCGAATGGCTGTAAGAGCAGTTTTTCCAGACCCTCCAGGCCGTTCAGCGCTTCGTCGACGACGAAGTCGTGCGCTTCTAGTGCTGCGCGGTAATAGCTACGGATGAGCGCGGCATCGTCAATAACGAGAACTCGTTTCCTGGAGATGTCACTCACGCGCGCAACTCCTTTGGCCTTCGGTAAACGATCGCCCCCGAGTATCGGCAGACCTCGAACAAAGGGGAAATGCGGCTCATAGATTCGGTGTGTCCCAAGCAGATGAAGCCACCAGGCAACAGGTTGTCGTATAGGTTTTCAGCCGCGATGCGCCGGGACTCATCGTCGAAGTAGATTAGAACGTTCCTGCAGAAGATCACGTCGAACCTGCCTTGCGGCGTAGTTTCCCTCGCTTCAATTAGATTCACACGGGAAAAGCGGACGGATTGACGGAGATCATCCAGGATTTGCCACCGCTCGTCATCGAGCCCGTGAAAGTAACGGTCTATCAACTCGGGCGTCAATTTCATGAGAGCCCGTTTTCCGAAGATGCCCTGTGCTGCGGCTTCCAAAACGCGCGTATCGATATCGGAGCCGACGATCTCGATGTCGTAGGCGTCAACTTCCTTCCAGTTTTCCAGCAACCAAATAGCAATAGAATATGGTTCTTCCCCGGTCGAGCAGGGGACTGACCAGATCCGGATTGTGTCACCGGGCCTTTTCGCAGTGACGCGCTCCTTCAGAAGATCCGAACTCAGGCAGGCGAGTTGATGGTCTTCGCGATAAAAGTATGTCTCGTTAACAGTGAAGGTGTTGATGAGATGTTCGACCTCGTCGCGTACTTCGCTGCGCAGATAAGCGAAATAGCCCGCAAAGGATTGGCTTGAGGTGGCAATTATTCGTTCCGAAACACGACGCTCAACATAGTAGCGCTTCGTCTCGGTAAAAACCATACCGGTGCGCCGGTACAGGAAATCGGCGAGCCTCCGTAATTCGTCTTCCGTTATCGGTGGCAGCGCGTCAGCCATCGGTTAACGCGACTCGATGCGAGCGCAAGCCATCTTAACAGCAAACGTCAAGAACGGGTCATTCGGGAAGCGAGCCGCGCACCGCTTTAGCGCTGGCAAACTCGTGGTGTCCCCGGTTTCGGCCAAGACTTCGATAGCGGCGGCACACACATTGGTATGCACTTCGTGCTCGATGAGTTGACTGAGCATATGACTTGCATCATTGGCGGGAAGTGCGCGCGCAATTTCGCACGCGAGCAGACGAACATCTGTGTCAGCGTCATCCAGCAGCCCAGGAAGATGTTGAGCAGCAGCGATCGGCATGGCACGCAACGCATCAAGCGCAGCCGTGCGCTGTGCCGCGTCGTCCGAACGCAGATAGGGCACGGCTACTGCGGCACTTTCAAATGAGCTTATCTTGGCGAGAGCTGTGAAGATGGCCTCGCGGACTCGCGGGACTCGTTCCTTCGAAAGCGCTTCGGTTAGTGCCGGAAGCGCATCGGGACGGGTGGCGGCATTGCGCGCAGCGGTCCAACGTTCTTCATCCGAACCTGCCGCTAATATTTCGGCCATATTTCGACTGTCCGGCGACAGAGGTTCGGCAGGCGTTGCTGGTTTCCGGACGAGTGGCATCAACTCACCAATTTCTTCAACTGGGCTGCAATCTTGTTGAGGGGCACAACAAAATTCGCGCCGTTTGCCTTGACCAGCTCTCCAGGCATACCCCAGACGATGGCCGTTTCCTCTGCCTCTGCAATGGTCCTGCCGCCCCCGGAATGAAGCAGCGCCATGGCTTCCGCCCCGTCGTTCCCCATGCCCGTCATGAGTATGCCGATCAACTGGCTCGGAGCCATATGGTTCAGTGCGCTGCGTACCAATCGATCGGTGCTGGGGTGCCATGGGTAGTCGGCATCTGAGGGCGCGGCCATGGCGACGAGACCGGCTCCCCGCCGCGAGACGATGACGTCGGCGTCCCCTCGGCCGATATAGACGTTTCCAGGTTGAACCGCGATCGGACCTCGAACCTCCTGAACGTGCAGCCGGCTTATACCATCGAGGCGACGCGCCAGAGGCCCTGTGAAGGTGGCCGGCATGTGCTGGGCAACGACGATCGGCCACGGAAACGACGCCGGTAAGCCCGTTAGTAGTGCTTCCAGTGCCGGCGGACCTCCGGTCGACGTCCCCACCAGCACCATGCCGTCACCTCTTGAGACCGTCTTGGCTTTCCTGAGCACCGTACGCTGTGGGGCTTGCGTGCTTTCGCCAATCCGAAACCGGACTCGCTCTCGCAGTCGCAGGCTGGTTTTTAGCCGGGCGCTTGCGGCAGCCCGAACCTTCTCGACGAGTGAGCGGGCAAGGTCGTCGAACTGAAGAGAAACCGCCCCTGTCGGCTTTGCGACAAAATCAACAGCACCGAGCCGCAGAGCCTCCAGCGTGGCGTCAGCGCCGGCCGCCGTCATCGAGGAAACCATAACCACGGGGCAGGGGGTTTCGATCATGATTCTGTCGAGGCAAGCGAGCCCGTCCATTTCTGGCATGTGAACGTCGAGGGTGATGACATCTGGCCGCGCCATCCCAATTGCTGCGAGCGCTTCACGTCCATTCCGGGCAAACCGGACCTCAAAATCCGTCTCTCTCGAAAACGCCTGCCCGATCAGCTTCCGAACGAGTGCGGAGTCGTCAACTACGAGTAATTTGATCACGGCTTGGGCTGCCGGCTCTCTTTACTGCGCGTCTCTTTGGTGAATGAGTCCAACAGACCGCGTTCCGTCCGGGTCAGCAACTCGGCTGCGTCCAGCAGCAGCAGCATCCTTCCCGACGCTTCAAGATTGATGACCGAGTGTACGACACCAAGCGCGTCTCCTGTCAGATCCGGTGAAGGCTTGATCTTGTCCGGTGAGCAACGCAGGACCTCGGAAACCGCGTCCACGATCAGCCCCGCTCGATGTTGATCGGTGCGAACCACCACTAGTCGCATGTTCGCTCCTGCCGTCGTTGCCGTCATTTCAAAGCGGCGGCGTTGATCTATCACCGGAAGGACTTCGCCCCGAAGATTGACAACGCCCTCGAGAAATTTCGGTGTTTTCGGAAGGCGCGTGATCTGATCGGGCACTCGTGCGACTTCTTCGACCGCCGAGATCGGGAGCGCAAACTCGCTGTCGTTGAGCCGGAAGACAAGAAACCGGAGTTCGCTCGCGTCAGACGCGACACCACTATCGTCTGCTTTTGCCTTCATGGATGCGTCGCCCTGCAAGAGTTTCTGCATGACATCTTCGCGGAACATGCGCTCCGGCGCCAAGATCGAAATGAGCCTGCCGTTTCCGGCTCGGTAGATTTCCTTGATCTGCGTTTCCCCGCCGGCACGTGCGGCGAGGACGGGCGGGGCCGGCTCGACGCAACTGGGATCGACCGAAAGGACTGTGCGGGTTCGATCGGCGACGAATCCGATCAAGACATCCCCCAAAGGGACGATCAGCACTTTTTCTCTCGACAGCAACGCAGATGGCAAACCCAAGAGGCGGCGCAAAGATAACAACGGGAGTAATCCATCCCGGTACGGCATGACGCCGCGCACCGCGTCGTCACTGCCGGGGACAACAGTAAGGCTCTCTGGCGCGGTGACGATTTCACGCACGGCCTCGAGCGGGAGGGCATATTCCTGGCCAGCGACCTCAAATGTTACCAAACGCGGACGGACTATTTCGGTCGCATCTTCCTGCACGGCTACCCCGCTCGTCGTGATGGCGAGCGATTGCCGCTTTGGTGCGGTTTGTGTGAACCCCCGACGCAGTAACTCCGGAACATCCAGAATCTTGGTGACGTGTGAGCCGCTTTCGAATACGCCTCGCAGGCATTCACCGGCTTCGGATGCAATGTCGGCTTCCGCAGTCTTAACTTTTTCGTTCGAGACACGCACCAAGCTTGCGACTTCGTCCACTGCCAATGCAACGGGCGATGCGCCCTCCAGCACGATAAGGCGGGAGGCGTGAGTTGCGGTCACATCTTCGCGTCCCAGCAGTCCTCGAACGCTGGCTACCGGCAAAACCGTGCCCCGCAGGTTGGCAAGTCCTATGAGGCTGCGCGGGGCTTGAGGGACGCGCGCGAGCACCGGCATCCGGGTAACTTCCGAGACTGACGCGGCGGGCAGGGCGTAAAACCGCCCTTCGCTCTTAAACGTCAAAAAGCGCTCGTCGTCGCGACCGCTCGTTTTGGTGGGGTCAACCATTCTGTTTCTTCAATTCGTCGGATAAGGACGCGATTTCTTCCACGGCGGCAGCGAGGTCATCAGCACCTTGGGCCTGCTGGGCTGATGCCGTCGCAGCCTGGCGGGAAGCAGCGCTTGCTTGCTCCGCGGCTGCGGCTATCTGGCGGGCTGCGGCAGCAGTTTCTCCCGCGGCGCCAAGGATCGCATCAGCACCTTGCTGAATAGCCTTGTTGGCATTTTCCAACCCAACGAACTCGTCTGTCATGTCTTCCAGCGTCCGCATTACGGACCGGTTATTTTGAACCTCGATCTCCCCAGCAGCGATGATTTGCTCGAGGTCGCGACGCAACAGCGCAATCTGATCGAGAATGCCACGGACCGTCCCCTTGATATTCTCGACGCTCTCGGACGCTTCGCGGGCTAGGGAGCGGATATCGTTTGATACCAGCGCGAATCCTCGACCGGTTTCGCCGGCGCGCGCGGCTTCGACGGCGCCGCTCACCGCCAGCATGTTGGTTTGAATGTTCACCAAGGTAATTGAATCAACGATCTTTTCGATCTTGCGGCCGATACCCTCTAAAGACACGATTGTTTCGAGGCTCCCGCGGGTTTTTTGCAGAGTGCCGTTGACACCCTCAATTAGGCTTTCGACGGACTTGCGACCATCGGCGAGCGATTTTCGCATTACCGAGACGCGGTCGTTCGCCAGGAGGCCCTTGTCTTGTGCGACTTTGGCGCTCCTCTCGATTTGGGCCAGGGCAGCCGACGTTTGTTGCGCAGCAGCAGCCTGCTGTTGCGATCCGCGATTGATTTGTTCCACTGCTGTCGAAATCTGACTGGCGGCGCTGGAAAGCTCCTGGATAGTTGCGGATAATTCTTCGGCCGTGCTGGCAATCTGCTCCGCCGCAGAGCTGTCGGCAGTGCCGGCGCGAAGGTTCTCCGAAAGGGACGCGAGGGATTGAGCCGCTGCTTGACCCTGATCCAGCGCTTCAGCCTGTTGGCGAACTGCTGATTGGGCCTCGCTTGCCGCCGAGGCTTGCTCCTCTGCGGCACCCGCCACCAGTTCTGCGCCCTTTTGTGCCTCCTGAATCGCGCGCTCCGCTTCTATGGCTGCCGTGAGCGTGTCTTGACTACCGCCGGCGAGTTCAATCATGCCGTCCCGCAAGCCGCTTAGCGTTTCGATCACAGATCGCCCGGTTCTGGCGTGCTCAACAGCTACGGCGGCGGCCGCTTGGACCGTTGCCGCCGCCTCCCTGACCTTAGTCTGTATCTCCTCGGCGAGCTCCTGAACCTGAATCGCGCTTTTGTCAGAAACGTCGGCGAGAGCCCTGACTTCTTCCGCAACCACAGCAAAACCGCGCCCGTGGTCGCCCGCGCGGGCAGCCTCGATCGCTGCGTTGAGCGCAAGCAGGTTAGTTTGATCCGAAATGCGGCTAACAGCACCGGTAATCTCGCCCACATCCTGCGCACGGCGCTCGAGTTCGCTGATAATGGTTCCGGAGGCAATTTGTCGCTCGGCATTACGTTCGATGGATTGGACCGAAGCGCCGATCTGGCCCGCTGTCTCAGTGAGCAGAACCTGTGTGGTTTCGGTCCTGCGACGCGAATTGTCAGCCTCTCCGCGAGCGGTAGTCAGATTGGTCGTAACTTGCTTGATAGCCGTTAATTGCTCTTGCGACGCGCCTGCAGCCTCGTCGGCGCCCGCCGCGATTTGCTCCATGGAGCGCCGGAGTTCCTCAGCTGCGGCGGACGCCTGCGCCAGTCCGCTGGCAAGCTCCTCCGTGGCCGCAGCCACCCTTTCTGATACCTTGTCCTTACCTGGAGCGTGGCCGGACTTGCGGTTCCGCGACGCCCGCGGCTCTAACGCGCCTCCGGGCCGGGCAGCCTGGGTCGGACGTCGGGCCTTTGACGCGGAACCCGCGATTTTCGAGGTTTTTACAAGGGTCATTGGGATCTCGGTTGGATGCGCGTGCCTGTTCGAGGACTTTAGGCCACATTTGATCTGAGAGGATATCCCAATTCGCCAATATATCAGCCTGTTAACCTGCGCCGCCACGTTATGGAGCGACCGGTCGTAGCTTCGACTTCTCCGCAATCATCTCAAGTGATGAGCTTACCGGGGCTCGCGATAGGCGCGCGGTGGATTTCGCGACGTTCTTCGTTCGCAGATATGTAATGGCCTTTGCCAATGTAGTCGGGGCGCTCAGTGCCGATGCGCTGCGCGATGACGCGTGATGAGCGGACACGAATGGCTGTTCCTGGCACAATTCGGAAACGGCGAGATGGCCGACTTAAGTCCGTATGCGCATCACAGCGGACAGGCCGTGACAAACCTCAACGACTGTCGCGTTGACGGCGAAATCGTCCAGTGAGCGACGCAGACGCGTCCGACTAGCCTGCAGATAGCAATCGGCGTATAAATATTTTCCATGGGTTGGGATGCGAAAAAAGTAGCACTGCTCCACAAACTCTGGGCAGACGGCCAGAGTGCTGGGGAGATCGCAAACAGGCTAGGGCAGAGCCGCAATGCCGTATGTGCCAAGCTGCTGCGCATGGGCCTGAAGCGCGGTCACAAGCCGCCAACAGCCAACCCCAAGATCGTGTCGGTGCCTAAAGGAAAGCTAACGCAGTTGGCGGCCTGTACCCGCTCGGTAGATAGGGTGGTGTGGCGAAAGCCGATCGTGCGGCAGCAGAAAGAATTCAGCAAGAGCCAGCTTTACGCCATGCTAGCTGAAGCGGTCAGGAATACAGGCTAACGAGCACAATCGCCATTTGATGCCTGATTTGAATCCAAATGTGGACCTGATCTCTGCAGAGGAGCTCCGATCCATATTTCGCCGAATGAGCGATTATGGAACGGCCGTTCCTGGCGGATTTTGTTGAAAAAGTCTTTTTGGGATGACGCCCAAAAATTTCCAGGCCCGCTGACGCGTTTCACACGCGGCGATATGAGGGACCACATCGTTTCACACAAAAGCGACTACGGAGCGTCGTATGAGCGCTACGGAGTATTGCAGCGACGAAGCGAGCTATATTTTCTCCGGCTTTTGCGAGATTTTCGGCGTTGTTCAATTTTCGACTTTTGCAACAAAATCGGCGCAAAGCGGCCGGTCATGCACATGTCCGCTGCCGGCGGCAGACCGGACATGTCACGCTGGCGGGCTCGGGTCTCAGTTTGACCCAATGTATGGTCCGGCCGTGCGTTGCAAGTGGATTTTGCCGAACTGGCGGTAAGCGGTCTTGCATCAATGTATTCGGTCTCAATTTGGAGCGGTCTTGCTCCGGACCATCATGGATATCAGCGCGCGTGCGATCTCATTAACGGACCGGCCTCAACGGGCCATCTGGGTCACCAGTGTTCGCACGCGCTCGGAAGACCGAACCTCCATCTCGTCTCATCCTCTCGCAGACCTCGGCTGGAAACTGTTGATAGGTTACGTCATTTGTTGCTCCTCATATCCGTAGTTCCTTTGTTCGAGCCAAGGGGCCGTTCCTTCGTCCCGGCCCACAGAGCGTCGATCGCGTCGCGCGCAGGGGAGGTCAAGGCCAGCCGTTGCGCCTGGCTTGCGGCTGGCTCCGGCGTTGCCAGGCTGTGCCTTGACCGCGCCGAGCACGGCGCGAGGATCAAGCGGGTCGGACGCTTGCATCGTCGGTCCTCGTCAGCTCGAAGGCGCGTCCCTTAGCCAGCACCGCCCAGGCGATGCGGGCAAGTTTGTTGGCGAGCGCGATCGCGAGCACGTTGTGGTGCAACCGCCTCTTGGCGGCTTCGATCCAGGATTTGAGCCCGTAACGTTCCCAGTTCTTTATCTTGACCAGCACAATCCATGCCGCCTGCACGAACAGAACGCGCAGGTAGCGATTGCCGCGCCTGGAGATTTTACCGAGGATGGTGCGGTCTCCCGTCGAGATCTGCTTGGGCACCAGTCCGAGGCAGGCGCCGAAGTCGCGGCCTTTGGAGAATACGTCTCCAGTGCCGATCGCGGCCACCATGGCGCTCGAAATGATCGGCCCGATGCCGGGCACCGTCATCAGGCGTGAACATGCCTGATCTTGACGGGCCAGTGCTTCGATCTCGCCGGATAGGCCATCGATGCGCTGATCCAGCCGGCGCCAGTCGCCTGCCAACTCCTCGATGACACGCAACATGCGGGGCGACAGGGCATCGGTGCGCGTCGCAAGGATGATGGGCAGTTCCGTGCGCAGGAAGCCGATACCCTGGCGCACGGCGATCCCGCGTTCCAGCATGAAGGCGCGAATCTGGTTGATGATGCCGGTGCGTTGCGACACCAGCCGCTCGCGCACCCGATGTAGCGCCTGCAGATCCAGTTGCTCCGCGGTCTTGGTCGCCACGAACTTCATCGTCGGACGCTGCACGGCTTCGGCAATCGCTTCGGCATCATTGAAGTCGTTCTTCTGTCCCTTGCTATAGGGGCGGACATATTGGCCGGCATCAACCTGGCATCATGACCCAGCGATGCGAGTTTGCGGCTCAGGTGATGGGCGCCGACGCAGGCTTCCATGCCGATCAGGCAAGGCGGTACATTGGCGAGCCGCGCTTCGACCTGGCCACGCGACCACTTTTGCCGCAGTGCGATGGCGCCGCGCGCATCGTGGCCCACGACGTGGAACGAGTTCTTGCCGATATCGATGCCGATCACTGCAATCGCGGTATTGGGTGTCTGAGACATGGCGTGCTCCTTGTCTTTGCGCCCCTTGCCAGCTTCGCTTGCTGGCGGGGCAGGAGCACGGCCGGACCATCCCATTAACTGACATCAGCGCTTGGTGAAGTGCTGTGATTGGCTGATGGTCTCGGCATAATGGAGTGCGTTGTGACTGAAGTTCGGGGACCACCGAAAATGAGCAGCCATGTTTGGATCAGTGGAGCGCGGCAGGAAGCGGGCTTGATTCAGCGGGTCCACACCGACATTGAGTCGCAAGACAACAAGAACGACGTGGAGGGACAGCAACTGAACGATAAAGGGCTTTCAGTGCCACCTGAACTGTGCCCGAAGAAAATTTGGGGCGACGGGTCTGCGCCGACATTCAAGAAGATGCCCGATCTGTTTTGGGCATGGAGCCAATGGATCGTCTCCGAGCGTGCCGCAGACGTCATGCGCAAATTCGATCTTGGAGGTGGCGCATTATATCCGGTGAGTGAGGGCGTCTACCAGAACGACGGCGTGACGCGTGTGCCTGGGAACTACTTCTGTTGGACATTCGGTAATGCCAAGACCTCATTTTTCGCGGATCTTTCCCGGAACATGAGGCCGCCTGACGTCGCGGGCCTATGGTGGAGCATGCCTTGGAAACTTCAGGACGATGACGTCGCCGTTTCTGATGCTGCGCTTGTGGGCGCAGAGGTCTGGCTCGAAAAGATGCTGTTCAAGTCTGTCTTCCTGAGCGGTCCTTTAGGCGACGCGCTCGATGACGCCGGCCTGCGTAAGGCATTTCGGCTCTTCAAATGTCGTGTGATCGCGCGGCCGGCTTAAGACGGCATAGCTCAAGTAACCGCCTGCAAGGGGGCAGAGACATTCGCACGCGTTGGTCCTTTGAACGGTTACGCTGACGCCAGTTGGTTTTGCCGCGTACCTATCGATTTTGCGTGGCCAGCAGAGCCGCCTATTCATCTTTGCAGACAGCGCCAGCCAACGGATGTCCGCTATTGGCAAAGCGGCCGTTCGCATGTAGCCGACAGGCTATTCGACTTTCGCCGCGCACTCAATCTCGCGTGGTACGGACGGCAGCGCGCTCGACCAAGCAAAGAACTAAAATCTGCTGACGCTGTCGACGAGGCGATGGATTGGACGCTGCTGTGATCGTGATGCTTTCTGCCGACGACTTTTGCAGTTAATTGAGCATGCTGAAGCCCGCCGACGGTTTGAACGATTGGAAGCCCAAGGGAAGGACCGCCGAACGTGCTGTTCGAGGCTGCGCCGACGATGGGCCAGCGTCCCGCCAAGGCGGTGCTGGTCAGGACTGTCGGCCATATCTCGCGGTTACCGCCGCCGCGACGAACTTTTTGCGGCCGGAACTGCCCGGGCTTATGCCATGGGCAGCGCACCAGTCCGGGAATGACGCAGGGTCGATGTAGACACGCAGCACGACGTGGCCATAAGCCTTGAGTCCCTGCTCCATTTCCTCGGCCATCCCCAGCCATTCTTTCCAGCTTGGTGGCATCCTGTCGCCATCGTCGAAAAGTTCGATCAATGCTGGATAATCTTCTTCCTTGATCCAATAGGCCCGACTGCGGGAGGCGGTTTATCCTCGGAATTCGTCATGCGTGTTCTTCCTGCAGATGCTGCCTGTCACTGACACGATCGAGGCGGTTCGTCGAGCCAAGCGAAACTCTCGTCGCTCATTTCCGCCGTGAGGATGTAAGTCGTTTTCATGGAAGTCAGATCGGCAGGCCGAGTTGCGGCTCTTCCTGATCCTCGCCCTGCAGCGAGGAGAGCGAGACCCCCAAGAGGCGCACCGGCTTGGGAACGGGCATCTCGTTCTGCAGGAGCGCAACCGACAGTCGACCTAGGTCGTCGCGGCTCGACACCATGGTGTGGACGGATCTGCTCCGGGTAATAATCTCGAAGTCGTTGAATTTCACCTTCAATGTCACGGTCCGTCCTCGCGTGCCCTTGCCTTCGCAATACCGCCAGACCTTGTCGATCAGCAACTGCAGTTCGGCGACCATGGGCTCGAACTCGGTAAGGTCGCTGGAGAATGTATTCTCGGCACCGACCGACTTCCGTATTCGGTTCGCGCGGACCTCTCGGTTGTCGACGCCTCTCGAAATCCAGTAATAATACGCGCCGGACTTGCCGAAACTAGCCTCCATGAATTCGAGTGATTGGTTGCGCATGTCAAGACCAGTGTAAAGCCCGAGGGAATTCATCTTCGCGCTTGTCGCTGGCCCGATGCCGTGGAATTTGCCGACCGACAGCGCCTCGACGAACGTCGGCCCCATCTCAGGCGTAATGACGTACTGGCCATTCGGCTTGCGAAGAGTCGGAGGCCAGCTTTGCGAGAAACTTGTTGTAAGAGATGCCGGCGGATGCGTTGAGGTTGGTCAACTCCTTGATCTTGGCGCGGATGGCCAACGCTATGTCTCGCGCAAGTGGAATGTTCTGCAGATTTTCGGTCACGTCGAGGTAGGCTTCGTCCAGCGACAGCGGTTCGATGATCGGAGTGTGTTCGGCAAAGATCTCGCGAATCTGCTGCGAGACCGCCTTGTAGACCTCCAAGCGGGGCTTCACAAAGATGAGGTCCGGGCATTGCCGCTTGGCTGTCACCGACGGCATCGCCGACCGTACGCCGAACTTGCGGGCTTCGTAGCTCGCCGCCGCAACGACGCCGCGCTCGCGGGACCCGCCCACGGCTACTGGCTTGCCGCGCAGTTCCGGATTGTCCCGCTGTTCGACAGACGCATAGAAGGCATCCATGTCGACGTGGATGATCTTGCGCTCGCGGGGCGAGGGACCTTGCTGGCCGTGGTCCTCGTCGGTCACGTTGTCGGCCCGGCCGGATCTTCCTTGACGCCGCGGGCGACGATCCGAAGCGACCCATCGGGTAGCGGCCGCTGTAACTTCAAGGCTTCATCGGGTGGTGCCATCAGCCAAGTATCCACCTCGTCCGGCGTCGTCAGGATCACCGGCATTGCCTTCGGGTGGATGGCTCCGACCTCGACGTTCGGCTCTGTCGTGAGGAACGAGTAGAGGTCGTTGGTAGTCTCGCCTTCCTTGACCTTCCGAACGGACGTCCAGTTGGTCCAGATGCCGGCGAAGCAGGCGAGGGCCCGGGTCTCGTCGAGTGCGAACCAGATGTCGCCACCTTCGGCCTTGTTGAACTCGCTGAAGGAGTTGAACGGCACCACGCAGCGATTCTCCGCTCCCAGCCATCTCGTCCAGTGTTTGCTCTTCACGTTTCGGATGTTGGTGGCCCCGCCGTCTGGCTCCATCCGAAGCAATTCCTTGAAATCGACGCTCTTGCCTTTCGCCTGCAGCTTTGCGGCCCGTTTCTTGGTGGCATCCATCAGTGCCTTAGACGACGATGGCATCCCCCATCGTGCCGTGGCGAGTTCACGGCCCTCGGCTCCGCTGCGCACGATCGGCGCCCTGTAGTCCGGAAAAACTCCGGGCATCGGTGCGAGGTTGCCAACGTAGCGGTTGACCACACGGAACAGCGCGCTGATGGCGGCCTGGTTGGTGGTGATAGAGTAGAGATTGCACACGGTCGTCGCTCAGCCTTTTCCGTCTATCGCCACATTCCACGCATCCGGGCGCCGATATCTACCTTTGGCCCCCGGCCGGCGGTCCGCGCTGCGGTACCGGCCGGCAGGACAGGCCAAACTGTCCGCTCGAACAGACCCAGCAGCTTTTCGGGAATGAAGCGCGTCCTCGAGGCATAGAGATGCCGATCGCCCTGCGCGTGCTGGCCGTGGACGAAGAAACGCTGCGGCACGACAAGATGAAGGTCGTCCTTTGCGCGGGTCATGGCGACATAGAGCAGCCGACGTTCCTCCTCGATCTCGGCCGAGGTACCAGTACCGAGATCGGAAGGCATGCAGCCGTCGACGACGTTGAGCAGATAAACCGATTTCCACTCCTGACCTTTGGCGGAGTGAATCGTCGACAGGATCAAATAGTCCTCGTCAAGCAGCGGCACGCCGGCCTGGTCGCTGGTCGCGTCAGGTGGATCCAGCGTGAGCTCGGTCAGGAAGCGCTCGCGCGAAGGATATCCGGAAGCGATCTGCTCGAGCTGGAGCAAGTCAGCCCGCCGAATCTCGGCGTCTTCATGGATTCGATCGAGATGTGGTTCATACCAGAGACGAGCCCGCTCCAAATCGGCCGGCCATTCCGAATACCGGAGATTGCCCAACGTCTCGACGAAGCCCTTCCAGTCATCGCCGGCGCGCGGTGGCGTCGGTGTGCCCGCGAGCGCCGCGATCGGATCGGCAGCCTCGGCCATGCGGTCGAGCACACGCTGCGCGGTTGCGGACCCAATGCCGGGCAGCAGATGCAGCAGGCGGAACCCCGCAACACGGTCTCGCGGATTTTCCACAAACCGGAGCAACGCCAGCATGTCCTTGATGTGGGCGGCGTCGAGAAACTTCAGTCCGCCGAACTTCACGAACGGGATGTTCCGGCGCGTCAGTTCGATTTCGAGCGGACCGCTGTGACTGGACGTCCGGAAGAGGACGGCCTGCTCCTTGAGGAGCGTGCCTGACTCGCGGTTCTCCAGGATGCGCTCGACAATGAAGCGGGCCTGGTCGGCCTCGTCGCGGACCGAAACAAGTTGCGGCTTGGCTGCAGAGGTGCGCTCGGTCCAGAGGTTCTTGGTAAAGCGCTCCTTCGCGAGACCGATCACGCCGTTGGCTGCGGCCAGAACCGTTTGCGTCGACCGATAGTTGCGATCGAGCGTGATGATGTGGGCCGGAGGCGAGAACTGACCGGGAAAATCGAGGATGTTACGAACGGTGGCCGCACGGAACGAGTAGATCGATTGGGCGTCGTCGCCGACGACCGTCAGGCCGCGGCCGCCGGGCTTGAGCGCCAGCAGGATCGAGGATTGCAGGCGGTTGGTGTCCTGATACTCGTCGACCAGGACATGATCGAAGCGGCCGCCGATGTCATCGGCCAAGGTTGCGTCGCTGACCATCTGCGCCCAATAGAGCAGGAGGTCGTCGTAATCGAGAACGTTCTGCTTCTGCTTGGCTTCGACGTAGGCCGCGAACAGTTCCTGCAGCTCCGCCGCCCACCCGGCACACCATGGATACGACGTGCCGATAACTTGTTCGATCGGCATCTCGGCGTTGACGCAGCGCGAGTAGATCGAGAGACATGTTCCTTTGGTGGGAAAGCGGCTTTCGGTCTTTGAGAAACCCTTCTCATGCCTGATCAAGTTCATGAGGTCTGCGAAGTCTTCGCGGTCGTAAATCGTGAATGCGGGGTCCAAGCCGATCTGTTCGGCGTACTCGCGCAGCAGCCGGGCGCCGATGCCGTGATAGGTGCCGGCCCAGGTCAGTCCATCCGTCATGATGCCGGCGTTGTCGCCCATCACTTTGCGGGCGATCCGTTCGACGCGCTTGGTCATTTCGGACGCAGCGCGACGGGAGAACGTCATCAGCAGGATCCGCCGCGGGTCGGCGCCCTGAACGATCAGATGGGCAACCCGATGGGCGAGGGTGTTGGTCTTTCCGGAGCCCGCTCCCGCGATCACCAGCAGCGGCGGCGCGGTCAATCCTCCTTCCGTCCCGTGCTCGACAGCACGTCGCTGCTCGGCATTCAGGATTTCGAGGTAGGCGGTTGCGGTTTGCACCTTTGGGGCCCGTTCGTGGTTGGGATAAACGACGCTCGATGATTCCTGCTGTGATCGCAACCTAGACCTCCGCTTGGGGATGGCGCGGCTGCCATGCCAATTGTAGCAGAGTCGCGGATGGTCGCCGCCCCGCCTTGGCGCATTTGCGGCATCGTAGCCGGCTGGCGAGATCATGCACGAAGGTGGTCGGCGGGTGCTTCATGCCGGCCAGGTCGACATCGCTCGGCGCGTTGCAGCGCGAGCACCGAATTTCCAGCCAAGGGAAGCCGCCGTTGACGGCTTGGTCTATTGTCGGTGACGGATCGATTGGCTCACCGTCTGCCCACATCCGTTCGTTCCAACTCTCACAAAGCAGCCGATCGGCCTGACGCAGCAGCGTCTCCGCCTTAGCCCGGACCTCGGTCGACTGTCCCGCGAGGATGCTGGTCATTGCCCGCGCCTTGCTGAGCTCCTTGTTCAGAGCCTTTCGCTCGCCTCCAGAGAGGGGCGTGGGGTGGTATTTCGGCGCCATTCAGACATCCCAGATTCAATAGTGTGCCGGCCGCACGCCGGCGGCTACTCGAACGATGGCCAACACCCGTCCTCTTCGTGGCGGCCGGTGCGCTGCTGGCAGGTGTTGTCCAGCAGGCGCTGTCCGACGTCCTTCCAAACCGCATGCGGGCCGGCCAAGCGGACGGCATCGAGCCTCTAAATCTCTACGGTCCGACCGCAGCGCGAGCAGGATACCCTCAGGATATGTTCGGAAATTTCGGATAGCCGCGGAGTACGGGTGGACGGGAGGGGTTGCCCAGCATTGCGTCGGCGAACGGATCGTTCAGGACGGATTCCCAGTATTCCGGGGGCATCGAATCCGCCGGGCCGGGAGTCCGCGTCGTACGCGGCTCCCTGCCGACAAGGGCGGCCAGCTTTTCCATCTGCTTCAGGGTCGGCATGCGCCAACTTGCGGGTCGGTCGGTCATTCCAACAATAGAACATATCAAGAACGTTTGAGTCGAGTCCGCCGGCAGCCCCATTTCGAAAAAATCATCCCGTGACGGTCTCAGCGCTGTCGGAACCAAGGTAGGCCGTTCGTCTTGAATCCGGATCAGTAACCGGAGTTTCCCCGCCATGGCCCCCCGCGCGAACTGGAAAGGCTTCCTCCGCCTTTCGCTCGTCAACTGTCCCGTCGCGCTGTATCCGGCTACGTCGGAATCCGAGAAGGTCTCGTTCAACCAACTCAACCGGAAGACTGGGCACCGTATCAAGTACGCCAAGGTTGACGCCGATACTGGCGAGGAAGTCGCCAACGAGGATATCGTGAAGGGCTACAAGGTCGATACCGACACCTTCATCGAGGTTACGAAGGACGAACTTGAGAACGTGGCGCTGGAATCGACGCGAACGATCGAGATCGACGAATTCGTTGACCGCAGCGAGATCGATCCGCGCTACTCAATCCGTCCCTACTATCTCACTCCGGATGGCAAGGTTGGCCACGACGCCTTCGCCGTGATCCGCGAGACCATCCGCGAAATGAACAAGATCGCGATCGGTCGTGTAGTACTGACAAACCGCGAGCACATCATTGCGCTCGAACCGTTCGACAAGGGCCTGATGGGAACGTTGTTGCGCTATCCGTACGAAGTCCGCGATCCGGCCGAATATTTCGACGACATCCAGGACGTGAAGGTCACCAAGGACATGCTCGACCTTGCTAGGCACATCGTGAACCAGAAGGCGGGCCACTTCGAGCCGGAAAAGTTCGAGGATCAATACGAGACAGCCCTCATCGATCTCATCAACCAGAAGCGCGCCGGCAAGCCTATCGCCGCCAAGGAACGTCCCCGCGGCGAGAATGTAGTCGATCTGATGGACGCGTTGCGTAAGAGCATCGGCGGCGGTGGTGGGGTCCGGCAAGAGCCTTCGAAAAAGTCAGCCAAGAAGTCAAAAAAAGCGACGGCCGGCCAGAAGGAGATGCTGATGCCGATCGCTGGGAAGAAGCAGGCGAAAGATGCTGTGGCAAAGAAGCCAACAGGCAAGCAGCAACGGAAGTCAGCCTGACCGGTGAAGCATCATTTGCGATCGCAAATCTTGCACGCCGAAACAACAGCGGCCAGCGAAGCTGCCTACGGCGGTGGCGGAGATTATCACCTAGTCCCCGCGAAGGATGCCGTAGGCTATCCAAAGGGACAAGCCTAGCGTTAGCGCCCAGCGTTCCTAGCGAGGAGTCGCCGGTAGATTTTGGGGGCCAAGCTTTGTGCATTGGGGAACGTAGGACGCTAAGAATGCGGCGCCGCCGCCTAACCATGGTGCAATGTCCGGCATCACTAAATCTTGCCCAAAATCCAGTTGGCGAGGAAGCACTTCATCCCGCCTCCAATGCGAGCAACAACGTCCTCCATCCGATGTCGTTTCCTGGGAACACGGGTGCGGGCCGACGGTTGAACCGCAGAGAATCCGAAAGGATGACGCGGCGATCAAATGGCAGGCCTGAAACATCCTTTAACGCCGGACGGACGCTATTTTGTCGTTCGGGGTAAGCTTTGGCGGATGAGCAATCCGGATATTGATCCTGAGCGAAGGGTGGCTCTTGTGCATGAATTGATGGACGCGCGTCGGGCGGTGAGGAGCGCCAAATCAACAGGTGACCAAGACGCCGAGGCGCACGCTCATCGCGTCGTTGACGAGGTTAAGCGAGCGTTGGGCGAACGGGGACCGGTTTGGTGGGGAGATGGCTCGCCGGATCTCAACCGGCACCTGGCGAAGAACACGGCATACGCCGACTGGTACGCAAAAATTGGGCGGTCCCGCTCCGGAGGAATTTGAATGCCGAAAGCCGCGATCTTCGATGTCGACGGGACACTTCTCAATTCGGTCGATCTCCACGCCTTCGCCTGGTTCGAAGCGATGATAAAGTTCGGTCACGACGTTACATTCGAGCAGGTGAGAGGCCAGATCGGCAAGGGTGGCGATAAGCTCATTCCCGTTTTCCTTTCAGCCGAGGAGCAACGGGACCACGGCAGGGAACTGGAGGAATGGCGCGGCAATCGCTTTAAGACCAAATATCTGCCGCTGGTCCGTCCGTTCTCAGCGGTCCCCGATCTGCTGCGGCGCGTCAAGGACAACGACATCCGGATCGCGATCGCTTCTTCCGCTAAAAAGGATGAACTGGAAAAATACCTCGATATTGCTCGCATCGCCGACCTTATCGACTTGAAGACTTCTTCGGACGATGTCGAGGAATCAAAGCCGGCACCGGACATCTTTGAAGTTGTCCTCAAGAAGCTCAAGATCGCAAGCGTCGATGCCATCGCGATCGGCGACACGCCATACGATGCTGAAGCAGCCGGCAAAGCTAAGGTCGCAACCGTGGGCGTGTTGTGCGGTGGCTTCACGGAAATCTCCCTGCGGCAGGCCGGATGCGTCGAAGTCTATCCAGGACCGGCAGCCATACTGGCTTGCTTTGGGGATTCGCTCCTCGCAAAGTAGACGTAAATGGCGCGAAAACTAAAGACTTACCAGACTTCGCTCGGCTTCTTCGACCAGGCGATCGCCGCTCCGTCCATGAAGGCAGCGCTGGAGGCGTGGGGCGCCGATAGTAATCTCTTCCATCAGGGTGCGGCAAAGGAGAGCGATGATCCAGACGTCATCGCGGCGACAACGGCCAAACCCGGCGTCGTTCTCAAGCGCCCTGTCGGATCCAACGGCCCCTTCCGCGAGAATGCCGATCTGCCCACCGAACTGGGAAACGGACGCCGCAGGGCAACGAAAGCGGCCCCCAAGGCGGCCAAGAAAGTTACTGCCCCTCCTGTCGACAAGGCATCGGAACATAAGGCCGCCGCTGCTTACGAACGGGAGCGGAAGCGTCGCGAACGCGAACAAGCCAAGCAAGAGGCGGCCAAGAAAAAATACCGCGAGCGAAGGCAGCAGGCCCTCGATAAGGCGCAGGCCGCTTTGGATAAGGCGGAGGAGGAGCACGCGCGACGTGCCGATGTGCTGCGAGCCGAACTCGAAGCCGTTGAGCGGAAAGCGAAAGCCGAGGAAGTCCGATTGGGACGAGGAGCAAAAACGACTGAAGGCAGCCCTGCGACGCGCGCGCGAATAAGGGTCTTTAAAATGTATGCTTGTTTCAGGCCATCGTCACTGCGCACGACGTGACACTGGTTGAAGTTTCAACGATGAATTGATGGCTCGAATGGCCTTCTTGACTCTGCGTTCTCGGCATCCCGCGTGAAGCTCTTGAACGAGCCTTCACCCTTCCATTGTGCATAGTTGATGACGCGTTGACCATCGTGGCTGGCGTGAAGCGTCGACGAGACCGAGCCCGGCCGATGACGAACGAGCGCTCGATCTCTGCCGCAATGGCCGTGATCAGCGCGCGCTGCTTTTCCGGCTCGACATTGAACCGCACGATTGGTGCGGACGTATGTTTCTCGGAAATCGTCGCCATCTTGGCTATTCTTTAATAGGGTGGGCACTCGGGACATGTGTCCCCGATGGAATCCAGGATGTCTTGGACCACCGTCACGGCGTCCTCTGGAGACAGGTTCGGCGGAGGCTCGGTTCGAGCGATGACGATGGCGTGTTCGCGGGCGTGCGGATCTGTGCGATCCCGCATCCAGCCATGCTCTTCGCACTCGCGTATAGCGCCGGCTTCCTGAAGTACGGAAATCGCCCAGCCCCGCGGTGTTCGGAGCCTTGGATTTTTGATCATCGGCAAAAACCTTTCCGAGACGAATCCCGGAGAGGTACCTTTCGTTCCACAGCCAACGTAAATTGCGTGGCCACAGAAAAGTTGATTAGGGCCATTTTTTTACGTTAAGGGTCGATCTCTAGTTGAGGGGCTGATACGCGGTTCATGGTCAGTTTGGGGGAGCGTATCTGCAAGGCATTTAGAGCGCCACTTCTGGCGCAAAACTGCCGTTCATGGCCTTCTCTGCTGCTGACGCGAAGCGGTCTGTGACGGAACGACTAAGAATCCCTTCGTTGCAATGATTTTCTTATTGCCGCTTCGCGTTACTAGCAGCGTACGCTTGTCGCGCCACAGCGTCGGAAACGTTAGAGGCTTCCTTGGCGTGTTTTTCAATCGCGTCTGAAGCTGCCGCAAAGGTAGTTGCTAAGGCTGATAAACCCGGAACCTTTTCGCTAACTTCTTCGGCCACGGGATCGATAAAGAGGGCGATGATGTATGCCGATTTTGTTTTCTTGGTTAGCCGACGAACTGCATAGTGAAGTTTGGCATTCGAAGGGCGATCAGCGTAGCAAATGCAGATGAGCTCTGTTTTGTCTAGATCAAGTGAGAAAAACTTGGACACCGACATAGCGTCGGATTGCTCAGCCGAAGCACCGTAGCCTCTGCGCCGAAGTACCTGTGCGAGAACAATCGCGACCGATTCATCGAGCTTGCTAAATCCCGGGATGCAAAGGATTGACCTTGAAGCCTGCCAGGCTTGAGAAATCTTTGCCGTTTGGTCGTCTGACTCGCTGGCCGCGAGCGTCGCAATGGGGGATGCTTCATTGGGAGACGGAGCTTCAATAGCCTTTATATCTTCGTGTCCGTCCAAGTCATCGACCAATTCGCCGACCGTAACCGTTATCCGGTCTAGCCGTTCGGCATCGAGATGACCGCGCCGATTGTCGGCTGCAGCCAGACGCAGGCCTCCGGTCAAAATTAAGTCATAGTAGCTCTCAAGGGGCGCGGCCTTGAGATACTCACGGGCCTGTTCCGCGGCCTCGATTGGATCCCCCGCCAACAGTCTCTGATAGACGAGCTGTACGGGTGTCAACGCCGGTTGATCGCCCAGCATGATGTCGAGAAACTGTAATCGGTCGACATGACGTCCGCCGACTACCAGACAGATCGTAAGCGGCGTCGCCAGCACCAACCCGACCGGACCCCACAGCCAGGTCCAGAAGGAGGCAGCTACGATGATAGCAACCGGCGAAAGGCCGGAGCTATGGCCGAAGATTATCGGTTCTAAAACCTGCCCAGCCAGCAGCTCCAGGACGACGAACAGGACTGCGGTTAGCAGCAGCATTTCCCAACCCGATCCCACCGCGGCAGCGAGGATGAGCGGAAAAATCGCGGAGATGAATGCGCCGATATAGGGCACAAACCGCAAAATCATGGCAACGAGACCCCACAGTGGGGCAGAGGGCACGCCGATAAGCTGTAGGCCAAGGCCAATTGCCATTCCGAAGGCGGCGTTGAACCCGATTTGCGTCAGAAAGAGCCGGCTCAGTCTGTCTCCGGCTTCATCCAGCGCCGCCGTTGTTCGCTGAATGTCGTTCGAGCCTGCCAAACGCACGAAACGGTTCCGAAGATCCTGACGCTGCAGCAATATGAAGATTACGAAGACGACAACTATGCCAGTCGTTGTGAGCGGCGAGATCAACGGAGCAATTATGGCAACTAAAGTGTTCAGAGCGCCCGGATCAGGTTGCCTGACCTCAACAGGAATCGGTCTGGTGTCGGCGGACGGCTGCAGAACAGGGGTACTTGGCGGGCTTCCAGAATCTGTGTTCTGAAGCTCTGTTTTGAGATCCTTTAAAACCTTTGATGCGCGCTCCAGCGTGCCTGTGCCGCCCCCTGTTATCCCGCGCAGGCTTTCGATCTTGTTTCGAAGCGTCTGCTCATAGCCTGGCAGCGCTTCTGCAAGTCGGCTGGCCTGTGTCACCATTAAGCCGCCGAGGCTAAAAATGATCGCGAACCCAAAGATCACGACCAATAGCACCGCGGCTACGCGCGGCAGTCTCAACGCCTGCAATCGGCGGACAAACGGGGCAAGCACGAAGCTTAGAAGAACGGCCAAGGCGACGGGGACAAAGATTTCTCGGCCGAAGTACAACCCAGCTATAATGAGTGCGGCGACGCCCATATTGATCAAGATCGTGCCTCGCGGCTGTGTCATCTTGATCTGATCTGGGGTTTCCATCGCTGATTCCGGCGCGGGCTCTGGCGGGATAGTTGCCCTACGCGTTCGCACGACATCGGGATGTCCAGTTGAACTTCGGCTGGCCACCGATAGTTCCGGGGAGGCTGCGAAAGCTTGGGCTTGCTGCCCTAATAACCCATCCCGTTCGCAATATTCGCCTTTGAGCGCCACGGCGCGCCTTGCGTTTCTCTCGAAAACATCCATCTACCATCCATGTAGATGATGAATGGATGGAAAAATGCCCCTTAATCTTCAGGACCGGCCAAGGGTCGCTGAAACCGAGAAAATCACCATCAATCTCGGTTACGTCGATTTGGGGTACGTCGACCTGATGGTGCAGGACGGTTTTTATTCAAATCGCACCGATTTTATTCGAACAGCGATCCGCAACCAGCTCGAACGCCATGCCGATGTGGTCAAGCCATCGACGGCCCGGAAAGGCTTGGACCTCGGTTTGCGAAACTACACCCGCGCCGATCTCGAAAAGGCACGACAGGCTGGAGAGATGCTGCACATCAACGTCCTCGGGCTTGCCAGCATCGCTCAAGATGTCACGGCCGATCTGGCGCGCGCCACCATTGCCTCGGTTTCCGTCCTGGGTGCCCTCCATGCCGCTCCCGCAGTCAAGGCCGCTCTTGCCGATAGAATGAGGTGAATAACAATGTTGAACCAAGAAACCCTGCGCGAAGCCACCCGGTTGACCAGAGCGGGGCAACTGACCGAAGCCACGGCGCTGCTGCAGCAGATGCTTCGTGGGCAAGCTGCGCCTAAAGCGGCATCCCAAGCTCAAAACCGCAACCGTCTTGCGAGCCGCGCGCCACTCACCATTGACCTAGAGGCCAACGACGTCAGCGAGATTAACCGCGCGCCTGCTGCGCAACGGCCGACCGAGAGGCCGCGTTCGCAACGGCCGTTGTTCGATCGCGCAAAGGATGGCACTTGGCTCGGTTTGCGGGGCGCGAAGTACTCGCCTGCCGCGGCAAAGGACATCGCACCGGCGGGGACGAAATTTGTCGAGGGCACCTACAGCAACCCTGCGGGAGCCCGAACTTACAAGCTCTTCGTCCCCAGCGGCTATTGCGGGAAACCACTTCCGCTCGTGGTCATGCTTCACGGCTGTACCCAGTCGCCGGACGATTTCGCCGCCGGCACCCGCATGAACTTCATCGCAGAAGATCAGAGCTACTTCGTGGTCTATCCGGCGCAGCGCAGCGACGCCAACCCATCCAAATGCTGGAATTGGTTTCGCGCCGCCGATCAGCGCCGTGACGAAGGCGAACCCTCGCTGATCGCGGGCATCACGCGCCAGGTCATGCAGGAATATTCAGTTGATCCAAAGCGGGTCTATGTCGCCGGTCTTTCGGCGGGCGGCGCCGCTGCGGCCATCATGGGTGCTACCTACAGCGATATTTATGCGGCGGTAGGGATACATTCTGGCCTTGCTTACGGCGCCGCCACCGACATGCCCTCGGCGTTCGCCGCGATGCGTAAGGGCGGCGCCACTGGCCGACGAGTGGCTCCGCATGGCCACGACGGTCCCGTCCATTATTTTCCACGGCGATCGAGACAGCACCGTGCATCCAGACAACGGCGCTCAGGCTCTCGAACAGGCGCTTGCAGAAGGCAAGACGCAAAAAACGGTGCAGCGGGGGCAGATACCTGGCGGGCATCGTTATACCCGCACGATCTACGCCAAGGGCGGACGTGAAGTTCTTGGAGCATTGGAGTATACACGGTGCCGGACACGCATGGTCAGGAGGAAGCGCGGCTGGCTCGTACACTGATCCGCAAGGGCCAGACGCAACGAAGGAAATGTTGCGATTTTTTCTCGCAAATCCGCAGCGATAGCCGAGCCAACCAATATCTGGCTTTTCCGCCTTCCGATGCACAGCGTCTTGGTATTCGGCTCGAGGCTGTTGGAAGCACGCATGCCGACAGATTGGGAACATATCTTGCCCCGATCTGTTGCGGTTTTGCGTCATGAACGATTGCCGTGCATGTCGTCCCTCAATCTAACAGGAGACATACATGCGCGCACTTTGCTGGCACGGGAAAGGCGACGTTAGGGTCGACACGGTTCCGGACCCTAAAATTGAGCATCCCCGCGATGCGGTAATCAAAATCACCGCGTGTGCCATCTGTGGCTCCGACCTTCACCTATTCGATGGCTACCAGCCGACCATGGAGAGTGGCGACATTCTTGGCCACGAAAACATGGGCGAGGTGGTCGAACTTGGATCGGAGGTGACGAACCTGAGGATTGGGGACCGTGTAGTGGTGCCCTTCACGATAAGCTGCGGACAGTGCTGGTTTTGTCAAAAGGGGCTATTCTCGTGCTGCGACCGCACAAATCCGAATTCGGAAATGGCGGCGAAGGCGATGGGACAGTCCCCAGCCGGCTTATTCGGCTTCAGCCACATGC
Source organism: uncultured Alphaproteobacteria bacterium (assembly GCA_963764705.1). GTDB lineage: Bacteria > Pseudomonadota > Alphaproteobacteria > Rhizobiales > Xanthobacteraceae > Bradyrhizobium. The sequence goes on from CAVXTR010000002.1 coordinate 46,462, forward strand.
TTGGCGGCTATGCCGGAGGCCAGGCCGAGTATCTTCGCGTTCCGATGGCTGACATCGGTCCGATCAAGGTGCCAGACCATGTTACGGACGAGCAGGCCCTCTTCCTTTCCGATATTTTCCCTACGGGTTATATGGCCGCTGTAAATGCCCAGATCGAACCAGGAAACACCGTCGCGATCTGGGGCTGTGGGCCGGTCGGCCAGTTTGCTATCCGCTCCGCTCTTTTACTGGGGGCGGGCCGCGTGATTGCGATCGACGAAGTCGCTGAGAGGTTGGCCATGGCGGAAGCTGGCGGCGCCGAGACGATCGATTTTTCTAAAACCGATGTCTATGACGAATTGATGAAGCTAACCAACAAACGCGGCCCTGATAGCTGCATCGACGCGGTCGGCTGCGAGGCGTCTGGACATGGATCGGCCGATGCTGTGATCGATAAGGTCAAAGCGTCGGCGTTCTTGGCCACTGACCGCGTTCACGTTCTTCGACAGGCGATCATGTGCTGTCGCAAAGCGGGCACGGTCTCTATCCCGGGCGTTTACGTCGGAACGGGTGATAAGATTCCCCTGGGTGCCGCTATGAACAAAGGCCTCACCATCAAGACGGGTCAGACTCACGTGCAGGCCTATACGAAACCACTCATGAAACGGATTGAGGCTGGAGATATTGATCCGAGTTTCGTCGTTACGCACCCGGCTAGTCTTGAGGACGCGCCAGCAATGTACAAGAAGTTCCGAGACAAGGAGGACGGCGTCATCAAGGTGGTGCTACGGCCCGGTCGATAAAAACCGATGTACCCACGACCGATTGGATTTGAACCATGGAGGAGGGAAATAATGGATGACCGTCACCAGGTGAATTCGATAATTGCAGCTGCGATTTGCGAGTGCAGTGGAGAAACTTCGGAAAACCAAATTGCACCGGAGCACGCTAAACAAATTGCGAAATGCATTATCACAGCGCTTGCCGATGCTGGGCTGGAGATCGGATTGCATGCCGGATCGCCAGATACGCTTCCGGCGTCACAACACTGAATTCACTCAGGCTACAAGCTAATGATCGAAACCGTGACGACGAGTTGCACGGAGTGCGGTGCGGCGATGAAGCCCGGCCAAGTTCTGTGCTCAAGATGTCACCGACCGAGGTGGCATACGTTGAAGAAAGTATCTGCGTGCTTGCTGACCGTGGCTGTACTCGCCATTCTGATTCGATATTTCGTTATGTTCGGGGATCGGACGCTTAGCCTTTGGTTTGGATAAGCGTCCGCTAGGAATTTCCATGCACTGGTCTAAGAATTCCCATGAGGCGCGCGATCGGAGATGCTTTTCGCTGACGCGGCGACAACCCGGCTCACTCTTGTCGAGATATCTCCAGCCGCAGCTTTGGCCCCCTCAAGAGTGAGGCCCTGCCTGACTGCTTCTTCTTTCACGGCGTCGACAACTTTTTCAGCAACGGTTGTAGCGCGGTCGGCTTGATCCACTGCAAATTCTGCAATTTTTGTTTGTAACCGTTTCACTGGCTTTGCCGAGGTAGTCAGTCTCAATTTCAGTACGAGCCAAGGCCGGCTGCAATGCCGGCCCCGATGGCCACACCTATTGCACCCAGCGCCCAAGGTTGAGACTTGAAGGTCAGTAAGATTGGAGTGCACGCGGAGCGCGAGTTATTGCCGGCCCCATCGGGAATGCGATCGAAGCCAGCGCTTCGAAGAAGTCGCCAACCCGTTCCACGGGGCGGCTGCCTGCAAACGAGCGGCACCACTGAGGTCTTGGATAAACTCGGAGCCCTTTTCTGAAATGCTATTCATCTCACCATCTCCTTTTGCCGCCGCTTTGTCGCGCTCTAGTTGGTCAAGTGTGACTTTGGGCTTAAGTGCGCCCCCAAGAGAGGCGGTTCATGCCAAGCGCAATGAGCACGGGCGAAAAAAGCATCGCGCCGACGCTCGCTAGGAAATAGGCGACAGGCTCGATATGGCATCGGCACGCCGCATGTCCACGACCGCAGAAGGCGTCGAAACGGAACTGCAGCGCGAAATCCTCAGAGGATTAGGCTGTAGCGAGATGCAGGGCATCTATTCGCCAAGCTGTTCCTGCGTCTAAGCTCCACAGGCTGCTTATGCCTAAAGTATCGAAGCGACCCGGCCGCACATCGCAAACGACGGCAACCGCGGTGAAGCTCTGACGCTCCGCACGCAACACATTCCGCACCAGAAAATCGCGATCACGCGCACTGCGAATTTAGTTATTACCAAAGAACCCGAAGCCTGTGGTCTGGCGTGGCTCATCGCTGCCTAATGCCAGGATGCGCGGCTCTTGTTGCCCTCGGGGCGCTGCCTGCTGCCGAGCTCGCGCAGCCTCGCGCCGGGCTTTCCGTTCAGCGTACCGCTTACGGCGTTCACGAATTTCCATCTCGGCTTTTTTAGTGTCAACGTTCTCTACCTTTTTTTCAGGCGGCGCTGCCTTAACTTCCTCGGGCGGCGCGGAAGGCAGCGGTTCCACGGCCGAAAAATGTTGCGCAGGCGGAGTAGGGGCTTCAGCCGCTTCCGCGGTGGTCGGCAGAATGACCCGGACTTGCGAAGCCTGTTCCACTCGGGGCTTCTGATAGCCAGCGGGTTCTTTCAGGGCTGAGTTGGCCATCAAAAGCCCACCGCCAAACCCGGCGCCGAGGATTACAAACGTTGTTGCCACCCCAGCGAAGAAATTGCGTGTGCTCGATTGCATGACCTGGTCTCCGATTTCGTTAACGAACGCACGGATGTAGGCTTATGTTCCGGGTCAGGAAAAATAGGCAACAGTTCTTTCAAGCGGTTATTTACGGTCGCTGGCGCCGCAAACCCTCAGGCTTAGCCTTTTGGGCAGCGACGTTGTTATCAAACGAGTAAATATCAGCGCAGTCTATTGCTCGGCTCATTCTGAACGGGCGGGAGTCCAACCGGCTTGCAAGTGCCGGGCTGTGATAGATCCAGCATCGGTTAAAAAATACGATTCCTGTTCCGGCCGTTACATCGCCAGCGGCGAGAAGGTTGAGAACGTCGTCATCCGCGCTCTGATTGCCATCTTAGCCAGCGCTCTCGAATCGAACCTAATCGGTTAGTGCCTCGGCAATGCCTTACCGCGAAGTTCGAGATTATCGCATCTGCGACTTCGTCAGCCGGCGAGGACAGCAATGGAAAAAGTCCCGTTTCCCCGCGGATTTCATTACAACCTGCAAAACGCTATAATTCCAGACGCCGCATCTGCTGTTGAGATCAAAAACCCGGACATTGCAATTTCACAGGCTGGCCCAGCCCTCAGCAAACGGATCGCTTACAAAGCTGTATGGGTAGAGCCGGAGTTGATGGCGGAGATCAAATATCGGGCCAAGTCTGCCGAAGGCAAGGTGGCAGATCTGGAAAGGGGCTGCGCGACGACCCGTGAACGTTGAAAAACGGCCCCGGCACGGGGGGAAACCGGGGCCGTCATTTCATCAGACGCCTTCGGGAAAAGGCGGCCGGTAACTCACAATAAATCCCTTCCGAAAATATAGTTCCTCGCGAAAGACTGCGAAGTTCTGGCACGAAAAAAGGCCGCAACCGACGTTGCGACCTTCTCGATGCTCGGAGGATATTTGCGCTCAAGCATCACCAATGGTGACGATAGACGCGACGGTATCGCGGACCACCGTATTGTATGCGTATGCCGGTCGAATAACGCGACGGTATCGAGGACCGTAGTAGGCCGGGGCATAGTAGCCGCCATAATACGCCGGCGCATAGCCACCGTCGTAGTAGCCGTAGCCCGGATAGCCGCCATAGCCGTATCCAGGCCCGTAGCCGTAGGCATTAGAAGCCAGACCGCCGATCACGGCTGCGCCGATTAATCCACCAGCGAGACCCGGACCCCAGCCGCCGCCGCGCCAGCCACCGCCGCGCCAATGCGCTTCCGCTTGGGATGGGACTGCCAGGGAAGTCAAACCAATGGTGGTTGCCGCCACCAGCGCCAATACAGTTTTCTTCATCTCTGCACCTTTCCAGTTTTTCCCGATCCTCCAACCGGCTGCAAACGAGAAGGTTTCATTCAGTTTGCAGTCGTTGCCTAGTTGCTGCTGAATTTAATGTTCATGAACGACGCAATCGGTTCTTGCTGCCTACAGCTTCGCTTGCGCCACCTCGCGCAAATCGTCAGCACAGCCCTCGCAACCGTTTCATTCCGAAGCCAACCGATGTTGGACACGAATAGCCAATTACCAACAATTTTCATTCCCTCCACAATCGAAGCCCGCCGGGCCCCGGTCGCCGGCGCCTTGGCCGTCTCGGTTTCGAGGCCCCAGTGATAATTTGAGTGTGTGGGCCTTGAAGACGACGCTTCCCACCGATCGGCAACTTCTCGGCGATCGTCGGCGTCGGTTCATTTCGGGCCAACTGCTTAAGTTTCTCGATATCTTGATCGGTCCAGCGTCTGCCCACCAATTACTGCCAACACGAAAACGAAATAAAAATTCGGGAAAAGCAAGAAAGTTCCTAAATGGGCCGGCGGAATGGATTATACCCGACGACGATATTTTGAGGAACTAGCGGGCTGAACCTCGCTTGAATTGATGGGCCAGCCCCACACAAACATGCTGGCCTAGCACGGTCCCGCCAATAAGCCCCCCATACCCCAAGGTGGGATCCTGCTCCTTGATGTGAGGTAAAGGGAAGCTAGTGACAGTGAGACCGCAGTAACGCCGATAGGCTGGTCAACGAGGAGTTTTGGCGACAAGTGATCGGCGTTGCGAATTCCCGACACACTTGATGGCACCAGATACTCGTTTTTCAGAGATCCCGTACCTATGCATCGCTATCGTGTTGGAGAGGCCAGATGTGCCGACCCGCGCCGGATTCCCCCGCCACAAAAGCGCCATCGGGCACCTCCCTCACAACGACGCTTCCGGCTGAAATTATCGAACCGGCGCCGATCGCAAGCCCGCTTCCCATTCAATGCGATTGTAATGCAAGCGCCGACGATCCATTTCCTCGCGAAGTTGCTCGGCGTATTTCTTCACGCCATCTCCGGCGAACCGAAACCGGCTGCCGGACAGGCGGTCAAGCTCAACCTGTTGCCGGACCCCCTCCTAAAAACAGCAGAAGCCGCGCGTCTTTCGACTGCGAAAAACTCATTTAGTATCCGTGGCTGCTGGTTTGAAGCAAAATTCCCGCGCCCATTGCGGGGTTAAACGTCGCAATTCTTCGATTTAGTTGCCAGAGTTCTACAAGACACGATTGGTCTGCGACGGCCACCCCGATCGACCATGGTCAGGAAAGTATGCGTGTGATTGCGGCGCGCCATCGAGGCCATGTCCCTGTTCTCGCATGAACGTGAGCGCGGCAACTGCTAAGCAGGCGGTGGCGTGGAGTTGGCCGAGCGGCGATTTAACGGCTGCCGGTTCCTTTGGAAGACCCCTTGCAATAGCCAACTCGATCGGGGTGACGAGACTAGTCACACTTCGGCATCTTGGAAGGATGCCGAAGTAACCTCAATGCGGATAAAGCGGCTAGGCCACCTCACGAGCCGGTAGAGCGTCCGAACTTGCTCAATGCTTTAACTGCTCGTCCAACTCGGAACGGCCTTTAATCAAAACATCAATGACCGCTTGTACGCCGGAGCAATTGTGCCGGGGTCGCTCAACGGCGCCGATCGGCCGAAACTGAAGTTCAAGGGCTTACCCTTGGCGCTGGGACTGTTTCTTTGGCTGGGCGGGTATACGGGCGCTAATTCGCCGTACGCCAGATGTGCTGGACATACCGGTCGCAGACTGAACTCCCGCCTACCAAAACAGTGCTACCTACACATATGCTTCACACCCGCAGCACGTGTGCCCATGGGAACAAGAAGCGAAGTAACGTCATTAACGTGACCTAGCTTGGTGAGTTGAATGGCGCGGAATCAAAACCGGGTTTGGACCGAAGAGGATGATCGTCGGCTTCTAGAAATGAAGGCGGCTGGGCGATCCGGCGTGTCTATCGCTGCGGCTCTCAGACGATCTGCAGGTGCAATTCACGGACGTTTCAGCAAACTCCGCGAAAAGAAGGCAAGTGACACCGAGAGGAAGTGAGTTACAGGCGATCGTCGTCGCGAGGCTCGCCCTGTGAAATGGGTTGCCATTGGGGGTAATGCGCGCGCTGGTGGAACGTTTCGACTTGGGTGCCCCCGGCTCCCAGCCCCCGCGGCCAGTCGGGGGAAGACCCCACTGAGTTGGCGGCCTCGGTGCAGCGTTGCGTATCCGCGCTGGGGCCATTTTCTCATCGGACGTTGGAACTTTCCCAACCGCGTTCTGCTGGTGAATCGAGGCATCCGCACGGTAGTGCAGGAAATCGACTGACGTAAAACGGCTGCCTGCGTTAGCAGGTAGCCGTTTAGCAAAAAATAAATGCGATCTCGATCCTTGCCTGGCAAGGACGAGTTCTCATTGCGTTGCCTTCAGAACCCGGTAAGCTCGTCAGCCTGCCAACTTTGGGGACTTCGCGTTCGTGGCGCCGCATTCCATTGCGTGATCGTCGTACAAGTGAAAAGCCCCGCTGAGGCGGGGCTTTTTATTAGAGTGCTTACCAGGTCAGGCGGCCGTACCAGTCGTCCATTTCCTTTTGCGCCTGGTCTTTCGCATGATGCTGATCAACCAAATGCTTACGCTCCGTGCTGCACAGATCGTTTTGCACGTAACTTCAGGGCCCACCTCAATCAATGCTGTCATTCAGTCGGTCAAATGAAATGGCCCGACCGCCTGGGTCGGGCCGCTCCATTCAATACTTGAATTCCGGCATCGCCTTGAGCTGATCCTTGGTGGCATTGTAGACCACGTGATCGGGATACCAGTTGGTGTTGCGGGCCGAGCTGGAGGCCGTGCCAGTGGTCGTAGTCCGTACGCTGCCGTCGGACGCCGTACGAGCGTTGCTGTCCACACTCGTCGCCGGAGCGGCGGCAGGCCGGTCCGAGGCAGCGCTCGCCGACCGCACCGGTTCGTTCACCCATTTCAGCTTGTCGTATGCGACGGCCACATAATGCTCGCCCATTCCCAGGAAGCCGCCGACGCCGATGATGACGTTTGCGACCTTGCCCGATTTATCGAGGATGATTTCGCTGATGTCGCCGATCTTCTCATTGCCTTCGTTATAGACGTCAACGCCAACGAGCTTTGAAGCGCGCCATTCGCCTTCCCGGTGTGCGGCGGCAGGAGCCGTCGCGTCGGTTCGGGTTGCGGTTTGGGCGCTCGCGACGCCGGTGCCAAGGGCGGTTATCACAAGAGCAGATGCCAAATATTTGGAAATCATGAGTCCTTCCTCCAGTTTCATGATGCGCCGATGAAACCGCAATGGGTGCGTTTTGGTTCCGTCTGAGGTGGCGAGGGCAGTGATAGGCACGTGCTTCATTGCCACTTCTTCCCGATCGATTCCGCAGTGCACCTAAGCGGTGCGAGGCGAGGCTCGCCCGCGACAGTCTCATCCTGTACGAAAGGAACCATTCCACCGGGAGATTCATTAGTTGCCAACGCGGCGCTCTCCCGTGCCGCGTTAGCTCGCGCATTGGTAGATTGAGGTGTTGGTCCCGACTGGCTTGGCATTTTCAAACTTGTTGATCGGCGCCGTTGTCGTCGCCGCCCTGTATTTCACGCGTGAAATTCTGGTCCCGATCGCGCTCGCCGTCCTTCTGAGCTTTGTGCTGTCGCCACTGGTCAGGGCACTGCAACGCGTGAAACTGCCGCGGTCGATCGCGGTGCTCGGCGCAGTCAGCCTGGCAATGGCCATCGCGTTCAGCCTTGCGGCGATGGTCATGATCGAGGTCAACCAGCTTGCGAGCGACCTGCCACGCTATCAATCCACATTGGGCGAGAAGATCCATCATCTGCGGGACAGGGTGGGTAGCGTTGGCGTGCTCAAGAACGCATCCAGCCTGTTGAAGAACCTGGACAGGGAATTGAAATCGCCCGGACAGGACGACGCTCAGACGGCCGCACCCTCGCTGCCGGACGGTCCGGCAAAAGCGCCGATCCCGGTCGAAGTCCATCAGCCGGATCCGGCAGCATCTGAGGCGCTGATCGCCATATTGCGACCGCTCGTTGGTCCCTTCACCACCACGGGGATCGTGGTGATCTTCCTGATCTTTTTCCTCTTTCAAAGAGAGGATCTGCGCGACCGATTCATCCGATTGCTTGGCAGCGAGGATCTTGGAGCGGACCACGGCCGCCCTCGACGATGCAGCGCAGCGGCTGGGAAAGCTGTTTCTGACCCAACTCGTCTTGAATGCGACTTTCGGCGTAGTCATCGGCGTTGGCTTGGCCGTCATCGGAGTTCCGAGCGCGCCTCTTTGGGGGCTGCTGGCGATGGTTCTTCGATTTGTCCCTTACATCGGCGCCATCCTGGCTGCCGGTTTGCCTATCGCGTTGGCCGCTGCGGTCGGAAGCGATTGGACCATGACGTTTTGGACGGTGACCTTGTTTGCGGTGGTAGAACCGCTGACCGGACATGTCGTCGAGCCATTGGTTTGCGGGCGAAGCGCCGGTCTGTCTCCGGTCGCGGTGGTCGTCGCCGCGTCATTCTGGACTTGGCTGTGGGGGCCTTTGGGCCTGCTACTGTCGACGCCGCTGACGCTTTGCCTGGTCGTCTTTGCCAGGCACGTCGAACGTCTACAGTTCATCGACGTGATGCTGGGAGACCAGCCGGCGCTGACACCTCAGCAGACCGCATATCAGCGGATGCTGACGGGCGATCCGCTTGACGCGATCGAACAGGCCCGGTCGTTCCTGAAGGACGGCACCGCTCTGGCTTACTACGAAGAGATCCTGCTTGGCGCCTTGAGATTGGCCGAGGCCGACGCCGCGCAGGGCCGGCTGGACGACGTCCGGCTCGAAAATATCCACGAGACGGTTTCTGAGATCATCGAGGACATTGCCTCGCACGAGACCGGTGAGGCGAAGGCGATTGGCGAAGCTCCTGGCAGGAAGGCCAAGATCGTCAACATTGACGCCCGCAAGCTGGGCAAGCCGGTTTTCTGCATACCCGGCCTGGGTCGGCTCGACGATTGTGCCGCGCTAATTGTCGCGGATGCGCTCAAGCGCGACGGGTTCAACGCCCGCGTGTCCGGCGCCGAAGCCGAAATTGATGCCGGCAACGCGGACACGATCTGCGTCTGCTTTCTCGAGGAAGTATCGGGAGCGAGGCTGTCGTATACGGTCCGAAAGTTCGCCCGGCGGGTACCTTCGGCCACGATCATCGTTTGCCGGCTGGGAAATCAGTTCGAAGCCGAGGAAGAGCAGCCGCGTGATGAGGATGCGCCGCGCTCGCTCGCGTCCGTTATCGCCGCAGTAGCCAAAAGCGCCAGTGTCAAAACGCGTCGGGAACAATAGGCAATGTCCGAGAGTTCAGACTTGGCATAGCGCGAGGAATGAAGGTCATGCAACAGACAGCCGATCGATCGCTCCGGGAGCTCCAACGTGAAACCGAGCAGACGCGCGCCGGTCTGACCCATACGGTCGATCAGCTCAAGGCGAGCGTCACGGACACCGCCAGCGAGATTCGGCAGCGCATCAGTCCCGAGCACATCAAGGCGGAAGTCTCGAACTATGTCCGCTCCAAAGGCGAAAGCATGTTGGAAGACATAACGGCTGCTGCGCGCCGCAATCCGATGCAGGCGGTAGCCGTCGGCGCAAGCCTCGCCTATCCACTGCTCAGGTTCGCAAGGTCTATTCCGTTGCCCGTGTTGATGGTGGGGGCAGGGCTGTTCTTCGCCGGCTCCAAGAGCGGACAATCGATCACACAAAAAGCCTCGGATATGGCGTCCGACCTGTCGGACGAAGTCAGCCGGCGCAGCCAGGATGTGTCGGCGCAAGTCGGAGTGACGGTCAGTGCAGCAAAGGATGCGGTTGCTGATGCCGCCGAGCGAGTCGGGGGAGCGCTGTCCGCCGGAACGGACCAGGTTCGCCGCACCGCAACGTCATCGACCGCAGAGGTGAGTTTGGCAGACCGGTTAAAGGACTCGGCCGCCTCTGCCGGGGACGCGATCAACACGCGTGTGACCGGTCTGAAAGACGGCGTATCAGACCTCGCCAGTTCCGCGATGGATTCGTCGCGTAATATCGCCGGCGACGCAGCCGCTGCCGCGAAAAGCGCCGCCTCGTCCGCCGCGGATAGGGGATTGGAAGCCGCCCGGGATGTACGGGACAAGGCATCGGATTATTCAAATCGCGCCGGCAAGACGTTGTTGGACACGATCCAGGCCAATCCCCTTTTGGTCGCGGGCGTCGGCTTGCTGATCGGGGGGCTGATCGCCAGTGCGCTTCCCAAGAGTGAACTGGAGGAGGATCTCGTTGGCGAGGCGGCCGCGGCGGCCAAAAGGCGGGCGAATGAAGCCGCTTCCAAAGGCTTCGACGCTGCAAAGGGCGTAGCAGGCGAAATCCTTGAGAACGTGGCGCGGCAGGCCGGTGCGGAAGGCCTGACACCAGACCAACTCGACCAATCGGCCCGCGATCTTGGGCAACGCGTCAGGCGCGTGGCTGAAAGCGCGGTCACGACCGCGTTCGATCCGGACAAGTCATCCCAAACAAACACCGGCGGAGGAAACCAACATGGCTGATCCTATTGGCACTGCACATCAAGGTACGGCGTCTTCCGGCCAAGGCTCGGCAAGAGCGAAATTCGACGAGGCGGCAGCATCGACCAAAAGTCTGGGCGAGCAGGCAATGTCGGCCGGCCGCGACCTTACCGACAAGGCAAAGGACATTGCTGAAACCTCGACCGACGCCATCAAGGGCCAGGCGTCCGATCTGATCGATGCCGCCAAGGATGTCGCCTCTCAGGCCACCGACAAGTTGAAGGACGCGGTCAACGATCGAAAATCGTCCGGCGCCGAATACGTCGGCAGTCTGGCGAATACAATGCGGCGCGCGGCACGGGAGTTCGATACGGACCTTCCCCTCGCCGGCACCTACATCCGGAAGGCCGCTTCCCAGATCGAGGGCGTTTCCGATCACATTCGCAACGGCAATCTGAATGACGTGGTTCGGAACGCGCAAAACTTTGCGCGCCGTCAACCGACGGCCTTCCTCGGATTGGCGGTCCTGGCGGGTTTTGGAGCCGTTCGTTTCCTCAAGAGCTCATCAGGCGATGAGGGCTCGGATTCCGCAAGCAAGCCAACGGGCGGCCGCTCATCCGAAGACAACCGAGGGTACCGCGATGACTTCGCGAACTGATCGCTCGATCCCGGAACTGTTCAGCGACGCGTTCGCTCAGCTTGCAAAGTTGATCGGAAACGAGTTTGCACTGGCTCGTGCCGAACTGTCCGAAAAAGCCGGACAGGCGGGAAAAGCGGCCGCGATGATGGGCGCGGGGGCGGTGATCATGATTCCCGCACTCGTCATGCTGTTGTTTGCTGCTGCGGCGGCGCTTATGCATGCCGGCATTTCGGACCCGCTCGCATATCTGATCGCTGGTGGAGGCGCCGCCATCGTATCCCTCGGGCTTATTGCGGTCGGGATCAACCGCCTGTCCGGCGATGCGATGAAGCCGACGGCGACGATTGAAGAAATCGAGCGTGACAAGGCGGCAGCGAGGGAGATGGTTCGATGACCGATGTGACCGAAAAAGGCTCGGACTTTATCAAGGATCTGGGGGATGCAGCGCGCCGCAATCCGATCTCCGCGGCCCTCATCGGAATGGGACTGGTATGGTTGTTCGCCGGCGGCAAATCCGCGGTAGCTCGGGGCGATTTCCTTCAAAGGACAGGCCTGGATCGCCTTCCGGATGCGGCAAAGAACACGATGAACGCCGCACAGGACCGCCTCGCATCCGCTGCAGACGCGGTCCGTGAGACAGGCAGCGACGGTATCGAAACCGCGACCCGCATGGCCTCGGAATATGCAAAGTCTCTGCCCGACTCTGCCGATGTCTTTGGCAACGTGCGAGACAACCTGACAGACCTGTTCAAGGCCCAGCCCCTGGCCCTCGGCGCCATCGGATTGGCCATCGGTGCCGGCATTGCAGCCGCCTTGCCGGCCACGGACATCGAAAATTCCTACCTTGGCGAAACCAGCGAAACACTCAAAAGCAAGGCTGCCGAAATCGCAGGCGACCAGATCGAGAAGGCCAGCTTCGCTTGCGACCGACGTCGTCGAAACAGTTGCGGAGGAAGCGCGCAAGGAAGGGCTCACGATGGATGGCGCCAAAGCGGCGATGAGCGACCTTTCAGGCAAGGTCGGCCGGGTGGTCGATGCGGCGGGAAAGAGCGTGTCGGAAAGCGTGCGGTGAACTGGGAAGTTCGGTCGATAACTAAAGCGAGGAGAGAAAAATGAACGGTATTATTTATCTGGTGGGACTGGTTGTCGTGATCCTGGCCGTGTTGTCGTTCTTCGGGTTGCGGTGACATGGTGAAACCGATTGAACCCGCGACTCCCATGGGAGTCCTCCCGAGATATCTGCATTGGACGCCGGTGATCCTCGGCGCGCTGGTAGCAACCGCGCTTTCGTCGATTCTGCTGGCCTTTGGTGCGACGATCGGGCTCGGCATTTCGTCGACCGCGCCGACCTGGCGGGACGCGTCCGCTGCACTCTGGATTCTGTCGGGCCTCTATCTCATTATTCAGGCCGCACTGAGTTTCGGAGTAGGAGGCTATCTTGCGGGGCGGACCAGCTTCGGTCTGGCGGCTTCGGACAGCACCGAAATCGAACATCGCGACGGTTTGCACGGGCTCGCTGCCTGGGCGCTCGCCGTGGTTCTTGGCGTGGCGCTGGCGGCGTTGCTGGGAAGTGCGACCCTGACGCGATCCGGCAACAACGTGTCCTCAGCACGAACCAGCGCTGCGGAACCGCTGCTAAGCTATGAAATCGACCGCCTGTTCAGGCCATCGCGTCGCCCCGCGAACGTGGACCTTTCGCAGGAACGGGCGGAAGCCGGAAGGATTCTCCTGACCTCGTCGAGCCACTCGGGGATGAGCAGTGAGGATCGAACCTACCTTGCTCAACTCGTTGCGGCGACCACCGGTCTTGCCGGACCGGATGCCGAAAAACGTGTCGATGGCGTGATTGCAAGCTCTCAGTCCGCGATCGCGAAATCCCGCCGGAGTTCGGTGATCCTCGCGTTCTCCGTCGCCACGGCTCTGTTGTTGGGCGCTGTCATCGCATGGGCCGCCGCCGGCATCGGTGGCCGCCACCGTGATGGTGCGCCGATGCCGCACTGGATGGGCGCCCATGGCTCCGGAGGTGCCTATCGACGCGAAATCGCGTGAGCAGTTAACGGGCGAGGTTGATCGAATGAAAAACCTCAACCTCGCCGCCGATGCTGTATTGATCGCATGCCCAAAATGCCAAGCGTGGCCGATGGCGGCAAACATCGTGAAGCCGTCTTGGGCGTCTCGGCCGACGATGCAATTTACCTGCGCCAAATGCCATTTTACCTCTGATCAGAAAAGCGGGCCTTCTTTATCGGGTTCGCCGTCCCATCCAGATATCGACAGCTGATCTGGCCACGGTCAGGCAGTGAGTATCAGCGTCGCGCTGAGCACCGCGCGGCTTCAGCTCGTTTTGGAACTGTCGCGTCAACCCGTCGTTGGCCGTGTATGCGAAGGCAAGGCCATGTCTGAGGTGTGGAATATTCTTAAGTCTGCCGTTCGCGGCTTCATCGCCAGTGAAGCCCTAACGAGAGGCGCGGCAATTTCCTTTTACGCTGTTACGTCGCTGACGCCTGTCCTTCTGATCGTTGTGGCGGTTGCCGGCATTGCTTTCGGGAGCGACTTGGTACGGGACAGCCTGATCCGGGAAATGAGCGGCGTTCTCGGGCAGGAAAGTGGAGACTTGGTCAAATCGATGCTCGCCAAGTCGAGCGATCCGAAAACCGGTACTTCAGCAACGATCTTCGGAGTCGTGATGCTGCTGGTCACGGCTTCAGGCGTGTTCGGGGAAATGCAGTCCGCGTTGAACAAGACCTGGAAGGCGAAAGCGCCGGACGAGCCGTTTTTCTCGCTGATCCGCAGCCGCGCTACGAGTCTGGGCCTCGTCGGCGCCCTCGGCTTTCTGTTGATGGTTTCCCTTGCGGTCAGCACCGGCCTTTCCGGACTTGCTGACTATCTTGGCAGCAAAAACACGTTAACCCCTTTTATCCTGTCCGGCGTCAACACGCTGATTTCGGTTGTCCTGTTCACGGCCCTGTTTGCAGCCATCTATAAAGTTCTGCCCGATACGCCCATCGGATGGAGGGATGTCGGTACCGGGAGCATTTCTGACGGCAATTTTGTTTACGGCGGGTAAGGGGTTGATCGGTTGGTACCTCGGAACGACAGCGACGAATTCGGGTAATGGCGCGGCGGGCGCCTTAATTGTTATCCTGCTCTGGACATACTATTCCGCGCAGATTTTTTTGTTCGGGTCCGAGGTGACCAAAGCCATTGCTGACGTTCGCAGCAAACCCCTCGCTTCTAAGGCGCGTCGCACCGATACGCCTTCCGAACTTGCGCATTGACGCGAGAAGATCTTCGTAGATCAGAGCCAAGCGGGGCACTTGATAAAGCGGCGGCGCCGATCGATTTGGAAGCGCAACCGCCAGCGGATTGCGGCGCAGGCCAGACGAAGACGGTAAAAACGAAAATAGGGCCGGGGCATCCGGCCCCCCAACTTCGGGAAGTTGAGTGTTTACCCAAATTGCTTCTTTTGCCCACCTAGGTTCAACGGTGGACCACTCCGCTAACCAGATAAACTAGAATTAGAATAGCGGCTCCCATCGCCGCGCGCTCCAAAACCGTTCTCGCAAAAGACCGCTCCATCGCCAAACAATCGTCTGACGCGCTAGAAGTTCCGCTCCATGCGATGCAATGGCAGCGAACGAATTTCTCCGAACTCCAGGCTGACCTAGCCTCAGGCCGTCAGGATCGCATGGTGTTTTATGCATTCGATCTTGTCTGGCACAACGGGGAGGATGTTAGGAGCAACCCCAGCTTTACCGGAAGGAACGGCTCAAAGAGCTGGTCAAGGCCGCGATCAAGCATTCTGGCGACGGCCCCGGCATCTTCTCTGAGGTCGAGGCCGTTTCGCGTCGGCGTTACAGGTCTTCCCGCAGCCCCTTATAGAACGGATGCCGCACCTTGCCCGCGGCTGATTTGGCGCGATACTCGATCTCCGCCATCAGCTTGGGTTCAACCCAAAACGCTTTGTGCGCAATCCGCTCGCTGTACGGTTGGGTCTTGCGGATCAGCGGCGTCAGCCTCCGGCGCAGCTCGGCTGTGGATGTCTTGTCAAAGCCGTGGTCAACTTTGCCGGCATAGATCAGGTCTTTGCCTTTGCCGCGGCCGAGATACATGCCATCCCATTTGGTGCCATCGATAGCGAACCCCGCGATGGTCAGCGTCTCGCGTTGGGCGCAAGTCTTCTTCACCCAGTCGTTACTACGGCCAGATGCGTAACGGCTATCGGCAACCTTGGACACGACGCCTTCCAGACCAACCTTGCAGGCGTGGCGATACATCTCCTGGCCGTCGGTCTCGAAACTCTCGCTGAATTGGATGTTGGTCTTGGCGATCAGCTTTCGCAATTGCGACTTGCGCTCGACCAAGGGCAACTTTCGGAAATCGTAGCCATCGAGATACAGCAGATCGAACGCCACCACAACAATCTTGCTGGACTTGCCTTTCAATTCATTCTGCAACATGGAGAAGTCAGTGCTGCCATCCGCCGCCGGCACGACAATTTCGCCATCGATGACCGCTGACGAGGCGCTGATCAGAAAGGCTTCGTTGGCAACCTTCTTAAAGCGGTTCGTCCAGTCGTAGCCGTTGCGTGTGTAAATCTTGATGTCTTGGTTGGCGATGTGCAGTTGCACACGATAGCCATCGAACTTGATCTCATGAATCCAACGGTCGCCGCTCGGCACCTTCTCGATAGAAGTAGCCAACGCAGGTTCGATAAAGCCGGGGAAGGGCGCCTTGGTGCCAATCGCGGCAGACTTCTTACGCTGGAATGCCACGGTCAGACCAGACGCCGCGATAGCTGACGCCGGTCACGATGCCCCTCATGGCGTTCGACGAAATCTTGGATAAGGGATGGCACGTCGCGCAGTTGCAGATCGCAGCGGCGGCGCAATTCCTGTGCAACATCCTCGGACACGTCCTGCGACCAACCTTCGGCGGTGTTGAAGGCAACGACACGGATCGGATCGCGGTACTGACCGGTCAGGAAGTCTTGGATGACTGTTTCTAGGTCGGTGGCCTCGCAGTCGTCTCGCCAGACTTGCCCGAGGCGGCCAAGATTTTCGGCAACGAGGTAGACGTTAAAATCACCGCAGCCCGGTACGATTGACGGCGTCCAATTTGAATTACGCATTTAATCAACTCCGCGTCACAGAACCGGGATTCAAGTGGAAGCAACGGAATTCGTTCCCAGCCAGGAACGAGGAATGAGCGAGCTAAGTAGCATCCCCCGGAATTTGCGAACGGCAGCGCGGTGTAACGGCCCGTTGTTCAGCTTTTCACAGGCACTCTGTGAACTTCTGAGCCATCTTCGTCACGTATAATGATCTTGCGTGCGCCGCTGTTCTTCACGTCGATTTCGATTTGGCGAGCAATATTGTTTGCAACCTCGATAGCCTGCGCGTCGGATTTGCAATCCATCCCCACTGGGTCCTCAATTGTAATTCCGTCTACAATTTCAAAATGAAATTTTGGCATGTGGTCCTCCTGTCAAGGAAAATGCAGACAGTTCCAAGGTGTTCCGTCGGCATCGGGCCTGCGGCGACTTTTTTCCGAGGCGTGGTGACCGATTATGCATGCCGGGAATGAACGGATTTGAACTTGCGCAACGAATTGAAGCGAGCCATCCACGGCTGCCTATCGTCCTGGCGACGGGATACGCTGAATTGCCGGCCGACAAATCGATTGAGTTCGGCCACTTGTCCAAGCCCTATACTTCGAAGGACTTGGCAGCGGCGCTGGAAAAGGCCGTCAATACCTGAGGTTTGACGGCCGCTTCTGGCGCAAAGCGGCCGCTGGCGACTGTCGCCAATTCGCTGAATGATGGCCATGGAATAAACGCGGCAAGACCCATGAGAAAACCGATGCGGTTTTGCGGGAAGGATGCGGTCAGGACTACGATCGCCACCGCTCCAACGACGGTGCTGGTCGCGGAGCAAGGCTTTGCGCCGCGCCGAGACGTGGCTGACAGATGATCGCCACGGAAGTGCTGGCCTCGTGCGCATTGGAGAGTTCGAGCCAGAATGCGACGTAGAGTGCGAGAGACACGGCTGCGCCAAAGGCGCAACCCCGCCGATGTCGTTGCCGTCGGCGCTTCTGGCGGCAGCGTTGCTGGCCGAGGTTCCGCTGTCGATGCCGGTCGTCGGCGCCGACGGGAGCGAGCGCTCACGACCATCATCATCGGCGGCATGCCTGGATGCGCCGCCTATCGTGATCGCGTGGGCTCCATCATGTCATCGACAGGTGCTGATCATGATCATGGTGACCTTGGTGATAGTCGCATTCATGTGTCGGCAAGCTTCGGTCGCATCCGGCGACCTCGCAGCCGGGTGTAGGCATTTATGCCTAGGACACCATCGGGTTGTCTAGCGTCCCAGTAGCTATCCAGAGCCCCTCAAAGACCGGCAATGCAGATGGGCAAATACTCGCCATAAATGCATATAAGAAGCTGTAAAATATTGGTTATTTCGCTTGCGCCATCGGCAGGAATGCAGGTTTCCAGCCGACTTGGAACCGACCCAAGATCGGCAAGGAACTTCGGCAGGATTTATGGCGAAAATCTCATAAAATCCTGATATTACTTATTATATGGGAATTGAAGATCGGCAAAAAACGCTTGAAACACCGGCGAGAATCGAACCCTCCCTTTTCGAGGACGACGTCCCACGTGTCCTAGCCGATCTCGCTGTCGAGGTCCAACGCGAGTCCGCCACCGTCGGAAACGGATTAAACCAGGACAGCCTTGCCGAGCTCGCGGACCTCGTCCGAATGATGAACAGCTACTACTCAAACCTCATTGAAGGACACAACACGCGCCCCTTGGACATCGAAAAGGCATTGACCGGCGTCCAGATCGAGCCCGAAAAAAGACCCCTTGCGCTTGAGGCGAAGGCGCACGTCGAGGTGCAGCGCGCGATCGACGTCGCACATATCACGAACAAGCTGCCCATACCGGTCACAACGACGTTCATATCGTGGGTTCACAAGTCGTTCTACGACGAGATGCCTCCAGAGTTCCGGGTGACGAAGCGGCAGGACGGAAGCGAGATTTCTATTGTCCCGGGCAAATTCAGGTCGTCGCCAGAAGAGGATCTAGCCGTCGGCCGGCACGTGCCTCCCTCTTCAAGCGTGGTCCAAACGTTCATGGACTACTTCGAAAAGCGCTTCACAGCAGCAGAAGGAAAGGCAAGCCTTGGGATCATCGCCATCGCAACAGCGCATCATCGCCTGAATTACATTCATCCCTTCGTCGACGGCAACGGGCGGGTCAGCCGGCTGATGTCGCACGCCATGGGCTTGCGCGCTGGGATCGGCGGTGCGGGCCTTTGGTCCATATCGAGGGGACTGGCTCGAGGCCTTAGGGACCGTGGCGAATACAAGCGCTATATGGACAGCGCGGACAGTCCCAGACGCGGGGATCGCGATGGTCGCGGAAACCTCTCCGAAGCAGCCCTCATCGAGTTTTCGGAGTGGTTTCTGAGCGTCATGTTGGACCAGATAAGGTTCAGCAAGGCCGTATTTCAACTCGACAAAATCCAGGAGCGCTACAAGGACCTTCTTGCCGACCTCAAGCTCGAAACCCGTGCGATCGACCTAGTCGTGTCGATCTTTAAATTCGGACAAATGGAACGCGGAGATGCCGCGCACGTGCTGAGGATGCCCGAGCGCACGGCGCGCACGGTAGTATCGAAACTGACCGAGCAGGGATTCTTGAAATCGAGCACCCCGAAGGGGCCGGTTCGTGTTGCTTTCCCCCTGGAGTACCGCGAACGCCTTTTTCCAAACCTATTCGTCGAAGGAAAAATCGACGCGCCGGAACCGCCGGCACTGCAGTTCGGCCGCTAAAGACGGTGGAGGCGTGGATCGAAGCACAGATCCAGCCGGACAACTCGTCATCCATAGCAAGACATGACGGCGCTCCAGCGTTTGAGGCGACGATCGAACCCACGAGCGTGCACAGTTCCGTCGACGGTGTCGTTACCAGGGTCGAACTGCATGAAGACGAATTTGCTGATCCGTCGGCGACGCTCCTGGTGATCGCTGAAATACGCCCACTGCTCGTCGAGATTTTCCTGCCTATCGAGGCCTATCCCCTGGTCAAGGTCGGCATGCAGGCCGAGATCCGGCTTCAGGAGCCGATCGGCGATAGGCACGTCAGCAGCATTCGGCAGCCTGGCCAGCGCGATCAGCCAGCTCCACGTCAGCGATGGCTCGGTCAACCACGCCCATCCGAAACCTGGCCGGCAGCCGCCGTGGGCCCGCTCCGTACGATACCGCGCTTGTCGAGCGTGTCTTGCGAGATTTGAACTTGTGTAGCCATGTCCGCGACACGAATAATGTGGGGTCAGATCTTCGTTGTCTTTGCCATCGTGCTCGTCACGACATGGGCTGCGACGCAGTGGGTCGCCTGGAAGCTTGGCTACCAGCCGCAATTGGGCCAGCCCTGGTTCGAAATTTCCACTGGCGTTCCCATCTATCTGCCACCATCGTTCTTCTGGTGGTGGTATGCCTACGACGCCTATGCGCCGCATGTATTCGTCGAGGGTGCCTATATTGCGGCGTCAGGCGGTTTCCTGTCGATCGCGGCTGCCGTGGGCATGTCGGTATGGCGGGCGCGCGAGGCCAAGATCGCCGCGACCTATGGCTCGGCGCGCTGGGCGACACGTCGGGAGATTCGTGGCGCCGGCCTGACCGCGCCAGACGGTGTCATTCTCGGCCAACTCGATCGCGATTTTCTACGCCATGACGGACCGGAACACGTGCTGTGTTTCGCGCCGACCCGGTCGGGCAAGGGCGTTGGCCTGGTAGTACCGACGCTCTTGACCTGGCCGGGTAGCTGCATCGTCCACGATATCAAAGGCGAGAACTGGAACCTGACCTCGGGTTTCCGGGCCCTGCACGGCCGCGTTTTGCTGTTCGATCCGACCAATGCAAAGTCGGCGGCCTACAATCCGCTGCTGGAAGTTCGCCGCGGCGAATGGGAGGTGCGCGATGTCCAGAATGTCGCTGATGTGCTGGTCGATCCCGAAGGATCGCTGGAACGCCGTAATCACTGGGAGAAGACCAGCCACGCCTTGCTCGTCGGCGCCATTCTTCACGTCCTCTATGCCGAACTGGACAAGACGCTTGCCGGTGTAGCCGGCTTTCTGTCCGATCCAAAACGCCCGATCGAGGTGACGCTACGGGCGATGATGACGACGCCGCACCTCGGCGAAGCCGGGCCGCACCCGGTCATCGCCTCCGCAGCGCGAGAATTGCTCAATAAGAGCGAGAATGAACGGTCCGGTGTGCTTTCCACGGCGATGTCGTTTCTGGGGCTCTATCGCGATCCCGTGGTTGCGAAAGTCACTCATCACTGCGACTGGCGTATTCGCGATCTCGTAGAGGGCAACCGGCCCGCGACACTCTATCTGGTCGTGCCGCCATCCGACATCAGCCGCACCAAGCCGCTGGTGCGGCTGATCCTCAACCAGATCGGCCGCCGGTTGACGGAGGATCTGCACTTAAAAGGCCGGCGTCACCGGCTGCTGCTGATGCTCGACGAATTTCCCGCGCTCGGCCGGCTCGATTTCTTCGAGTCGGCGCTGGCGTTCATGGCTGGTTATGGCCTCAAGAGCTTCCTGATTGCCCAGTCGCTAAATCAGATCGAGAAGGCTTATGGAGCCAACAACTCTATCCTCGACAATTGCCATGTGCGCGTGTCCTTTGCGACCAACGACGAGCGTACCGCCAAGCGCGTGTCGGATGCGTTGGGGACCGCGACCGAGATGCGGGCGATGAAGAATTATGCCGGCCACCGGCTCAGCCCCTGGCTCGGTCATCTCATGGTCTCGCGTCAGGAAACGGCGCGAGCGCTGCTCACGCCGGGCGAAGTCATGCAGTTGCCGCCGGGAGATGAACTGGTTCTCGTTTCAGGTGTCCCACCGATCCGAGCCAGGAAGGCCCGCTATTATGAAGACCCAAGGTTGACGGAGCGAGTGTTGCCGCCGCCAGCTGTCGGCAAAGGATCCGGAGCTGCAGCATCGGACGACTGGAGCCGATTGCCAGCGCCGGATCTTAACCCCGGCCGGGAAATCGGTTCGTCAGACGGGGCGCACATCAATGATCCTGCGAATGGCGGCATTCGTCGCGAGCCGGAGCTTCCCCAATACGAAGAGATCGCACCGGTGCAAGCAAAGGCGACGCCGGAGTTCACTTTCGTCGAGGAAGATTCGGATGATGATGCCGCGCGCGCCCGCGCGTTGCGCCAACAAGCTCGTAGTCTCGCGCGCCAGGCCGCGATGGATCCCGGTGACGGCCTGGAACTCTCGGAGTAGCCGATGCGGACCAAGCACACCTTTCGCCTGCCACCGGATCTGGCGGGGCAACTGGCTGACTATGCTAACCGCAAACGCGTGCCGCAGGCGCTGGTCGTCGAAACCGCACTGTCGTCCTACCTGTCCCCGGACAATTCCGAGCGGATGGAAGCAGCCCTCGGCCGCCGCCTCGATCGATTGACCCGGCAGGTCGAGCGGCTGGAACGCCATGTCACCATCTCGAACGAAGCATTGGCGCTGTTCGTGCGTTTCTGGCTCACGGTGACACCGCCTCTGCCCGATACGGCGCAGCCCGCCGCTCAGGCAAAGGGGCGGGAACGCTATGAAGGTTTTGTCGAGGCACTCGGCCGGCGGCTGGCGAAAGGACAAAGCCTGGCCCAGGAAATTTCTCAAGACGTGCTTCCCAAGAGCGGGACGCCGGATCCTATCGACGGCTCGTCGTGAACGGCTTCGCCGTTGGCGGGTCGTTCCACGCCAGAGTGCTACGCCTGATCGGATCTTGTTGCGCGGATGCAGGTCCTGCCTTTTCTAATCACTCCCGACATCACGGCGTCTAATTGGCCGTCGTCGAGCGGAGGACGGAAGTGGCAATCCATCATCTCAATCAGGAGGCGACCTCGCGCGGCGCGCGCATGCTGCGCACCGCGCTGGGTCCGGCCATCGCGCTTTGGCTTGAAGACGCTTCCATCGTCGAGGTGATGCTCAACCCCGACGGCCGGCTCTGGATTGATCGGCTGGCTGGTGGGCTCGTCGATACCGGAGAGCGTTTATCGCCCGGGGATGGCGAACGCATTGTACGGCTTGTCGCGCACCACGTCGGCGCCGAGGTGCATCCGGGCTCGCCGCGCGTATCGGCCGAGTTACCCGAGACCGGCGAACGCTTCGAGGGGCTGCTGCCGCCGGTAGTGGCGGCGCCAGCATTCGCCATCCGAAAGCCTGCGGTCGCCGTCTTCACCCTCGACGACTATGTCGCCGCCGGCATCATGAATACACATCAGGCCGCAGATGCTGCGTTCGGCCGTCGCGGATCGTCGCAATATCCTTGTTGCCGGTGGCACCTCCACCGGAAAGACCACGCTCACCAATGCGCTGTTGGCTGAAGTGGCCAAAACCGCCGATCGTGTCGTGCTCATCGAGGATACCCGTGAGCTCCAGTGCAAGGCACCTAATCTCGTCGCACTTCGTACCAAGGACGGCGTTGCCTCGCTCTCTGATCTCGTTCGCTCCTCGCTGCGGTTGCGGCCGGACCGTATTCCCATCGGTGAAGTCAGAGGTGCCGAAGCACTCGATCTCCTGAAGGCGTGGGGCACAGGCCATCCCGGGGGCGTCGGCACCATCCATGCCGGTTCCGCGCTCGGTGCGCTACGCCGGATGGAGCAACTGATCCAGGAAGCCGTCGTCACGGTGCCGCGTGCGCTGATCGCCGAGACCATCCAGTTCATTGCCGTCCTGGCTGGCCGCGGCTCCGATCGACGGCTCGCGGAGCTTGCTTGTGTCGAGGGGCTTGGTTCCGACGGCGACTACGTCCTTCACGTCGTAGGAGATCGGCCATGACCCAATTACGTTTTCACATCCATCGTCGCCTCGTGTTGATCGTTACCACCAGCGTTCAGGCGTTAGCCTCCAGTCCAGCTAGCGCCGCCGGTTCGAACATGCCCTGGGAGCAGCCGCTCAATCAGATCCTGCAATCGGTCGAAGGTCCCGTCGCGAAAATCCTCGCGGTCATCATCATCATCGTCACGGGTCTTACTCTTGCGTTTGGCGACACCTCCGGTGGCTTCCGCAGACTGATCCAGATCGTGTTCGGCCTGTCGATCGCGTTCGCGGCCAGCTCCTTCTTCCTCTCGTTCTTCTCGTTCGGCGGCGGGGTGCTGGTGTGATGGATGAAGTTGGATCCCATCGCGGGCTTCTCCGTGCCGGTGCATCGCGCCCTGACCGAGCCGATTTTGTTGGGCGGCGCGCCGCGCGCGGTCGCGATCCTCAACGGCACGCTGGCGGCGGCGCTCGGCCTTGGTCTGCGACTCTGGCTCGCCGGTCTCTTGCTCGGGATTCTTGGCCAGGCCGCCGCGGTTTGGGCCGCCAAGCGGGACCCGCAATTCGTCGATGTCGTGCGTCGGCATCTCCGTATCGCCGGTTATTTGGGAGTCTAAGTCCATGATGAACCTCGCTGAATATAGCCGCTCCACCACACAACTTGCGGACTTCCTGCCCTGGGCCGCCTTGGTCGATGAGGGCGTCGTCCTCAACAAGGATGGTTCGTTCCAGCGCACCGCAAAATTTCGGGGGCCAGACCTGGATTCCGCGGTGCCTGCCGAACTCGTCGCCGTCGCCGGCCGCCTAAACAACGCGTTGCGGCGGCTGGGCTCGGGTTGGGCGGTCTTTGTCGAAGCGCAGCGGCGTCCGGCGAGTAGATATCCGGAAGGCCATTTCCCCGACGTGGCGTCAGCCCTGGTTGATGTCGAGCGGCGCGCTCAATTCGAGCAGGAGGGCGCACACTACGAGTCCGGCTATTTCCTGACCTTTCTCTATCTGCCTCCGCCGGAAGAGACAGGAAGGGCCGAGCAATTCCTCTATGAGGGACGCGACCGGAACGAGGATGCGAACGCGCGCGAAGTCCAGCGTGGATTCGTCGACCGTACCGAGCGCGTGCTTGGGCTGATCGAGGGCTTTATGCCCGAGATCGCGTGGCTCGATGACGAGGAAACGCTGACCTATCTGCATTCGACTGTCTCGACCAGGCGCCAGCGCGTCCGAGTCCCGAAATTCCGATGTATCTCGACGCCGTGCTGGCGGATGAGCCTCTGATCGGTGGACTCGAGCCGATGCTCGGACAATCGCATCTACGGACGCTGACGGTAGTCGGGTTTCCGACAGCTACGACGCCCGGGATTCTGGACGAACTCAACCGGCTTGCATTTGCCTACCGCTGGTCGACGCGCGCGATCATGCTCGACAAGACCAGATGCCACGAGGTTGTTGACCAAAATCCGGCGGCAATGGTTTGCCAAGCGCAAATCGATCGCCGCTGTTCTGAAGGAGGTGATGACCAACGAAGCCTCGACCCTGCTCGACACCGACGCCCACAACAAGGCCATTGACGCCGACGCGGCGCTGCAGGAACTCGGATCCGATGCCATCGGGCAGGCGTTCGTCACCGCCACTGTGATCGTCTGGGACGAAGATATCAGTGTCGCCGACGAGAAACTGCGGTTGGTCGAAAAGGTCGTTCAGGGGCGCGACTTCACCTGCATGGTCGAGAGCGTCAATGCGGTGGAGGCCTGGCTCGGGTCGCTGCCCGGCCACGTCTACGCCAACGTCCGGCAGCCGCCCGTCTCCACGCTCAATATCGCGCATATGATCCCGTTGTCGGCGGTCTGGGCAGGCCCCACGCGGGACGAGCATCTGGGCGCGCCAGCATTGTTGTTCGCGCGAACGGAAGGGGCGACGCCGTTTCGCTTTTCGCTTCATGTGGGCGATGTCGGCCATACCCTGGTGGTGGGTCCGACTGGCGCCGGCAAGTCCGTGCTGCTGGCGCTGATGGCGCTCCAGTTCCGCCGTTATCCCCGCAATCAGGTGTTTGCCTTCGATTTCGGCGGCTCGATCCGCGCGGCTGCGCTCGCCATGGGCGGCGAGTGGCATGATCTTGGTGGCGCACTGTCCGACGATGCGACCGAGCCGGTTGCACTCCAACCACTGGCCGGAATCGATGATGCCGCGGAGCGCGCCTGGGCGGCGGAATGGGTCGCTCACATCCTGGCACGCGAAACGATCGTCATCACGCCGGAGGCAAAGGATCATCTCTGGTCGGCTTTGACCTCGCTTGCGTCAGCACCGGTAGCCGAGCGGACGCTCACCGGTCTGTCCGTGCTATTGCAATCGCAGATACTGAAGCGCGCGCTGCAACCCTATTGCCTCGGCGGTCCCTATGGCCGCCTGCTCGATGCCGAGGCCGAGCGGTTGGGAGCGGCCGAAGTCCAGATCTTTGAAACCGAGGGCCTGATCGGCACCTCCGCCGCGCCCGCGGTACTGGCCTATCTCTTTCATCGCATCGAAGGCCAGCTCGACGGCCGGCCGACATTGCTGATCATCGATGAAGGCTGGCTCGCGCTCGACGATCAGGGTTTTGCCGGCCAATTACGGGAATGGCTGAAGACGCTGCGCAAGAAGAATGCGTCGGTGATCTTTGCCACCCAGTCGCTATCCGACATCGATGGCTCGGCGATCGCTCCCGCCATCATCGAGAGCTGCCCGACACGGTTGTTTCTACCGAATGAACGGGCGATTGAGCCACAGATCACGGCAATTTACCGTCGCTTTGGTCTCAACGACCGCCAGATCGAGATCCTCGCCCGCGCGATCCCAAAACGCGACTATTACTGTCAGTCGCGGCGGGGCAACCGGCTGTTCGAGCTCGGCCTCGGCGACGTCGCGCTCGCCTTTACCGCGGCATCATCAAAGTCGGACCAGGCAGCGATTGCCGAGATTCTCGCCGAGCACGGCCGCGAGGGTTTTTTAGCCGCCTGGCTGAAGCACCGGGGCCTTACCTGGGCCGCCGACATCATCCCCGATCTTCCCACCGAGGGAGAAAAACCATGAAGGCTATCCGTCGTCTCGCGGCGGTGAGTGTCGTCACCATCTCCGTCAGCTTCACCACGCCGCAGCCGTCATTGGCGCAGGTCGTCGTGTTCGATCCTAACAATTATGCACAGAACGTCCTGACCGCTGCCCGCGCGCTACAGCAGATCAACAACCAGATCACGTCGCTGCAGAACCAGGCGCAGATGCTGATCAATCAGGCCAAAAATCTCGCGAACTTGCCATATTCGTCGCTGCAGCAGTTGCAATCGTCGATCCAGCGTACCCAGCAGCTTCTGAATCAGGCGCAGCGTATTGCCTACGATGTGCAGCAAATTGATCACGCGTTCTTGACTACCTACGCGCCGGTTTCCTCCGGGGCATCCAGCCAGACGCTGATCTCGAATGCGCAGTCCCGGTGGCAGACCTCGGTCGCAGCATTGCAGGATGCGCTGCGCGTACAGGCCGGCGTCGTTGGCAATCTCGACACCAACCGTAGCCAGACGTCGGCGTTGGTGACGTCGAGCCAGTCGGCCACCGGCGCGCTACAGGCAGCCCAGGCCGGCAATCAGCTCGTCGCACTGCAGGCCCAGCAACTCGCAGATTTGACCGCGACTGTCGCAGCGCAGGGCCGGGCTCAGAGTCTGGAAGCGGCCCAACGTGTGTCAGCACAGGACCAGGGCAAGGAGCAGCTTCGGCGCTTCTTGACGCCAGGTGTCGGTTACCAGCCGACATCAATTCAGATGTTCCACTGATGAACGCCTCACTCACCCCCCAACAACTTCTGCGGATCGCGGCCGTCGTCTTGGTCGCGCTCGCCGCAGCGGTAGCCCTGATCCAGAGCCGGCGCGGCGAAGATGCGGCTGTCCTCACGCCTTTGGAGCGGGGCGAAGCGGACGCCCTTGTAAGTGAACTCGCGCGCTGTCGAACGATCACGCCTGATGATGCCGCGGCACTCGAAGCCTGTCGTCGCCTATGGGCCGAGAACCGTCAGCACTTCTTCCTGTCGACGAAATCGCCACCGCCCCCGGTCGCACCGGCCCCCGAAGCGGCCGCTGAGCCCGCAAAGAATCAAGTGAGAGGCTCTCTGGACGGAATCGAACAAGGGAGGGCGCGCTGATGGGCGGCACAGGGGTCATCGACCGCTTCCTCGAGGTTTTTACCCGCTATATCGATTCAGGCTTCGGTCTGCTCAGCGGTGAAGTAGCATTCCTCGCCACGACGCTCGCCGCCATCGATATCACCCTTGCAGCCATATTCTGGAGCTGGGCGGCTGACGAGGACATCATTGCGCGGCTCGCCAAGAAAACGTTGTTCGTTGGTGTGTTCGCTTACCTGATTGGTAACTGGAACAATCTCGCCCGCATCATCTTCGAGAGTTTTTCTGGCCTCGGGCTCAAGGCGTCCGGTTCCAGCTTGTCCGCCGCCGATTTCCTGAGCCCCGGTCGGGTGGCGCAAGTCGGAATCGATGCCGGGCGCCCGATCCTGGATTCGATCTCCGGGCTGATGGGCTACATCAGCTTCTTCGAGAACTTCGTTCAGATCACAGTACTGCTGTTCGCCTGGATCGTGGTGTTGCTCGCCTTCTTCATTCTGGCGATCCAGCTCTTCGTGACGCTGATCGAGTTCAAGCTGACGACGCTCGCGGGCTTCGTGCTGATCCCCTTCGGCCTGTTTGGCAAGACGGCGTTTGCCGCCGAGCGCGTGCTCGGCAACGTCATCTCCTCGGGCGTCAAGGTGCTGGTACTCGCCGTCATCGTCGGTATCGGGTCGACCTTGTTCACGCAATTTACTGCAGGTTTTGGCGGCAATCAGCCGACCATTGAAGATGCCATGTCCATGGTACTGGCGGCGCTGTCCCTGCTGGGGCTCGGCATCTTCGGTCCCGGGATTGCCAATGGCATTGTTTCCGGAGGTCCGCAACTCGGCGCTGGTGCTGCCGTCGGGACGGGTCTCGCCGCGGGCGGCATCGTCGCAGCCGGAGCGGCCGGTGCCGGTATGGGGGCGGGGGCTGCTGGCGGTGCTCTCGTGGGCGCGGCCCGTGGCGGTGCCTCAGTCGCCGCGGCTGCCTCCGCTGCCTATCGTTCGGGCGGGATGGCCAGCGTTGCGCAAACTGGGGGGTCTGCAAGTCCGCTGCGTGGCGCGGCGACATCCAACGTCGGCGAGGCAGGATCTGCAGCAGCTTCCGATCACGCGCCTCCCACAGGAAGTCCGCCGTCCTGGGCAGCGCGCATGAAGGGCTCGCAAACCGTGAGCCACGGGGTTTCCGCAGCCACCCATGCCGTCCGCTCCGGTGATCCCGGCGGAGGTGGCGCTTCCGTCGATCTCTCCCAGGGGGAGCGCTGATGTTCAAGAGATCTTCCGTGCGCTATGGGCGTACGCCGGCACCCGAGACGCCTTATCAAAAAGCAGCGCAGGTTTGGGATGAACGCATCGGCTCCGCCCGTGTTCAGGCCAGTAATTGGCGGTTGATGGCGTTCGGTTGTCTGCTGTTATCCGGCGGGCTTGCTTCCGCGCTCATTTGGCAATCCATCCGCGGCACTGTGACGCCATGGGTGGTGCAGGTCGATCGCCTCGGCCAGGCCCAGGCCGTGGCGCCAGCGGACTTTAGCTATCGGCCGACCGACCCGCAGATTGCCTTTCACCTGGCGCGTTTCATCGAGGATGTTAGGGGATTGCCGGCCGACGGCATCGTGCTGCGCCAAAACTGGCTGCGCGCCTACGACTTCACGACGGACCGCGGTGCGGCGGCACTCAATGACTTCGCGCGCACCAACGATCCCTTTGCCAATCTGGGCAAGCTGCAAATCTCCGTCGAAGTCTCCAGCGTTATCCGGGCGTCGCCGACCTCGTTCCGCGTTGCCTGGATCCAGCGCATTTACGAGAACGGAAGCCTGAGCGCGACCGAGCGCTGGACCGCAATTCTCACGGTCGTGATCGACGCTCCCCGCGACGCCGATCGTCTCCGGAAAAATCCACTTGGGGTCTACGTCAACGCCATCAACTGGTCGAAGGAGTTGGGACAATGAAGCCATCGCGCAAAGCCGCATTGTCAGTCCTGCTCCTTTCGGCCTCAATGCTTGCCGGCTGCACCATTCCACTCAAAGCCGCCGCCACAGATTTCCTATGACGACGAGGCGCAACCTGCGGTCCAGCTTGCCGATCCGCCAAAGCCGGTCGAAGTCGTCGAAATGCCGAGACTGCTGCCGCTCCCCGGCCAGCTCAAGCCACTACGTGGGGCTAAGTCGAAGCCAGAGCCTGGTGATCCCCGCCAGCGCGTTGAGACAGCCAACGCGGCAGCTCGCGTGCAGCCGACCCGCAACGGCTACATCAATGCCGTGCAGGTCTACCCATTCTCGCAAGGTGCCCTCTATCAGGTCTATGCCGCGCCGGGGCAGGTGACCGATGTCGCCTTGCAGGAAGGCGAGCAACTCGTCGGCTCTGGCCCGGTCGCCGCAGGGGATACCGTGCGCTGGATCATCGGTGATACCGAAAGCGGGACGGGAACCACCAAGCGTATCCATATCCTGGTCAAGCCCACACGGCCTGATCTTGTTTCCAACCTCGTGATCAACACCGACCGCCGGACCTATCTCCTGGAACTTCGCTCCGCGGAAAAGACCTACATGGCCTCGGTATCCTGGCAGTATCCGGAGGATCAACTGATTGCGCTGCGTCGCCAGAATGCGAGCGCGGAGGCTGCGACGCCGATCGTGACCGGTGTGGATATCTCGCGGTTGCGTTTCCGCTATGCGATCGAGGGCGATAACCCGCCTTGGCGACCAGTCTCTGCGTTCGATGACGGCTCCAAAGTCTATATCGAGATGCCCGCTGGAATCGCGCAAGGAGAAGCGCCGCCGCTGTTCGTGATCGGTCCCGAAGGCGATGGCCAACTCGTCAATTATCGGGTGCGTCAGAATTACTACATCGTCGACCGTCTGTTCGCCGCGGCTGAGCTGCGCATGGGCGGCGAGCATCAGCAAACCGTCCGTATCAGCCGTACTGACGGGAGGGGGCGGTGAGCATCAACGGGCAAACCAGCCTTCGGTCTGATGGTGACAATGAAGCAGAACCGGTCGGCATCGATGCGTCTGCGCGCTGAGCGCCCCCGCGTCACAAGGCTGTCCCGAAAGGTACTGGCCGGCGGTGCGGCAATCGGATCGGTTGCCATCTTTGGTGCGATATTTTGGGCGTTGCAGAACAATCACTCCCGCACTTCTACGCCGTCCGAGCTCTACACGACGGACCATCACAACGTTGCCGACGGTCTGACCGGGCTACCACGCGACTATGCCGGCATACCCCGCCGGGTGCCGCTGCTCGGACCAGCTCTGCCCGGCGATCTCGGGCGCGCAATCCTAAGCGCGCAAAACGCGCCTTCGGCAGAGATAACCGCAATCGCTTCCGAGCAGCAACGCCTCGGCCAGGAAGCCGAAGCAGCACGTTTGAGCCGGCTGTTTGCTTCGACCAGTATTCGGGAGGTGGCATCCTCGATTGCGCAAGCTGCTTCGGCAGGTGCCGCGACGGCAGTGCCGAACCCGACAAGCCAGCCGACGCAGCCAGCACCAGACGAAACCTTCACTCAGAACGGCCAGGATCGCAAACTCGCTTTCGTCAACGCGTCAGTCGATCGCCGCACCACAAGCCCGGATCGTGTCGCCGCGCCAGCGTCATCTTATGTGGTGCAAGCAGGCAATATTATCTCAGCATCTCTCATGTCAGGTATTCGATCGGACCTGCCAGGACAGATCACGGCTCAGGTAACCGAGAACGTTTTTGACAGCCCAACGGGGCGTTTCCTCCTCGTTCCGCAAGGAACGAGACTGACGGGCGTTTACGATAGCCAAGTTTCGTTCGGTCAGTCACGTGTGCTGCTGGTTTGGACCCGCCTGATCATGCCGAACGGTCGCTCGATCGTGCTAGAACGTCAGCCTGGTGCCGATACTGCAGGCTATGCCGGCCTGGAGGATGAGGTCGATAATCACTGGGGCTGCTTTATTCAAGGCCGCGCTGCTGTCCACGTTGCTTGGCGTCGGAAGCGAGCTCGGCGCCACCACTGGAACTGGCAACAATAGCGATATCATCCAGGCGCTTCGCCGAGGATCCAGCGATAGTCTTGAATCAGACCGGACAGAAAGTCGTTCAGCGCAATCTCAATATTCAACCGACGCTGACGATCCGGCCGGGCTTCCCGGTGCGGGTGATCGTCAATCGCGATCTCGTGCTCGAACCATATCAAGGGATGAGGGAATGCGAACATTCGGCCAAAGCTCGAAGTTTAGCGCCATCGGGACGACAAGACAGGTGAAGCTGACGGTCGAATTCTCTGCGCTTGTGCGTCGCGATCTGCTTGAGCAAGCGGCTTATCCGATCGCTCGACATGTCTCCCTCAGCAACGAGGGTTGCTCCGATGGCGGAGCTGAAACGCCGGCTGCTTTCCGAAGGTGGTCGGGTAATCGTCTGGATGGCGATCAAAAGGCCGGCGAAAGCAGTTCGAGCCGGGACACACCCCGCCGGCGGGACAAAGCATTTTCTCGTGTTTCCGATCCCTGAACACCGAAGACTAGACCGAGCAGGATAGCTGAATCCGTCCTGCTGATCGCGCCTTTCAATTCCGCAACTATTCCATGTGGGTGACCAGCTTCCGGCATCGGACAACGGTCGGTTGCCGCACACCGGTGAGTTGCCGCTTCAGAACGTCACGAAATGAGACAGCGCGTAGTGACAGCAAAATGCGGAAAATCCTCGCTCAGGAAATCGGACTTCTGGTTGACGATCTGGGCAAAATGACCCGTCCGATGCTGTCAGGATTGCAACGGATCACGCCTTTGCAAGACCAAGAAACGTCCCTTACACGGCGGGCGTGAGAGGATAGCGCTCGGCCAGCAGTTTGAGGAAGTTTTTTAGGGCGGGGCTCTCGTCGTCCGCTCGCCAGGCCGCCGAAAAACCGATTCGGCTTGGCCCCATCCCGTCACGCAATTCTCGATAAAGCAGACCTGGAAAGTTGACGCCAATATCGGATTCCAGCACGAGGCTGATGCCAAGTCCCATACTGATCAGGCTCTTTATAGCACCGCGACTGACGTCATGGCGTTCTATTCGTGGCCGGTCCCCAGGCGAGATGAGCTTTGCGTTCAAGAGATCCTCGATCTCGCGTCCGGGATCATATTGACTGAGTAAAACAATCTGATCCCGGAGATCTGTCCAGTAGACCACGTCGCGCACAGCTAAGGCATCATTACTCGGCAGAGCGACCAGAATTCGCTCACTCCAGAGCGGCATGTATTTTGCTGTCGATGGCTGGTGGTTCGCCCGTCATAATATGCAGGTCGATGACACCATTGCGGAGCGCAGTGGCGAGCCGAGTTCTCGATCGCTCGACCGTCCCAAGTTCAACTTGCGGAAACTGCTTCTTAAAATCAAGCAGTGTTGCGCGCAGATTACCAGCTATAAGTGAAGTACAAAACCCGACGACAAGGCGGCCCGTTTCGCCTCGCCCGTTTGCCCTTGTCGTCGCAGCGAGGGCATCCATTTGCTCGAGTATCGAACGCGCCATACGCAGAATATGACGGCCGGATGACGTTGCCTGGACGCCGCCACTTGACCTCTCGAAAATGACGGCGCCGAACAAATGTTCAAGCAACCGGACGGAACGACTGAGCGTCGATTGTTCTATAGACAACGCTTGGGCCGCCCGTCGAAAGCTTCCGTAGTCGGCCGCTGCGATCAAGTGACGAAGTTGCCTGGAATCGACGTTTAGTCGTTGGGTTCCCCGTGGAGAATCAGAGTGACTGAGATGGTTCATGCTGCGATATCTTGATTTTTCCTCAGCTAGATCCTGCAGAAAATTGAGACAATTTTGGGTTGCTGAGTATGCGAACGCGAGTAACGAGTATGTGTGTACTCCTCAACTAGTTCTCGTCATAATGGTTGGCGGCGTAGTCGGATCAGTGGCGCGATATTGGTTCGGCATCGGATCGGGCAAGTTGTTTGGAGCGTGCCTTGCCTGGGACACTCGCTTCATCAATGTGACCGGTTCGTTTTCTAATCGGTGCCTTCGTCGACCTGTTCGCGGCGAGATGAGATTGCCCGAGCCCGCGCGGATTTCTTCTGATCGAGGTCTAGCCAGCTTCTGCGGAGGCTACACAACGCCCAATGCGGCCTGGGTTCAGTGAGCGTGTGCCGCGTTTTTCGGCTGCTTGGTAGACGAGACGAAGTGCGAGTAGGCACGACTTCGCGCATGGCGTAGCCGGGCCAGCGAACTTGCATGATGGTTGATCAGAGATCAGCGCGGGGGGAAATCGCCGCCGCGATCAAGATCCGGCACGCCCCGTGGTGGCGATGCCGCTCGATCACGGCGCCTTACCATCAACGCGCGCGGCGTCAGCCAAGACCAGTTGGTGAGGTGAATGACCATCACCCCGCGTTCGCCTTCAACCCGACGCTTCGATGCCGGCGAGTGCGCAGATCTCGTCATTGTCAGAGGTGTCGCCGCTGACGCCGACCGCGCCGAGCAGGCCGCTATCGCCCATGATCAGCACGCCGCCGGGCACCGGTATCAGGCGGCCCTGCGCCATCGTGTTCACGGCGTCGATGAAATAGGCCTGCTCCTGCGCGCGCTGGAACAACGCCCGCGATCCCATGCCCATCGCGAGTGCGCCATAGGCCTTGCCGTGGGCGATTTCGGCCCGCATCAGACTGGTGCCGTCTTGCGCCGCGGTGGCTTTGACGCAGCCGCGGGCGTCGAGAATGGTGATGACCAGTGGCTTGAATTTCTTCTCGACGCCTTTGGCAAGCGCAGCATCGAGAATTCTTGCGGGCAACATCGAGGGTGAGTTCAGCCATGGATCTGTTCCTTTGCGATCGGTGAGGGGTCTGAATTGGTTTTGGCGCTGTCGAGGCTCATCGCCAGCACTTGTGCGACGTGAAGTGCCGCACGGTTCGTGCCATCCTTGATCTGATGCCGGCACGAGGTGCCATCGGCGACGATCAGGGCGGCTGGGTCGGCGCGGCGCACCGTCGGCAGCAGCGAGAGTTCGGCCATATCGATCGAAGCCTGATAGGTATCGGCGCCATAGCCGAAGGCGCCGGCCATGCCGCAGCAACTGGACTCGATGATCTCGACATTCAGGCTCGGGAATGAGGCGCAAAATCTTCTCGACCGGCTTGAAGGCGCCGAATGATTTTTGGTGGCAGTGACCGTGCACCAGTGCTTTCGCGTGGATCGCGCCAAGCGGCAGCTTGAGGCGGCCGGCTTCGGCCTCGCGCACCAGAAACTCCTCGAACAACAGCGCATGCGCGCTGACGCTCTTGGCGTCGTTGTCGGAACGCAGCGAGAGCAGCTCGTCGCGGAGCGTCAGCAGGCAGCTCGGCTCCAGCCCCACGATCGGCACGCCGCGCGCGGCGAACGGTGCGTAGGTCGCGACCAGCCGGTCCAGTTCGTTGCGCGCCTGTCGACCAGCCCGGCTGAGAGGAAGGTGCGCCCGCAGCAGAGCGGCCGGCCGCGATCGGCAGCCTTGGGAAGGTGGACGCGATAACCGCCTTCGATCAGCACGCGCAGCGCGGCGTCGAGATTTTCCCGTTCGTAGGCGCGATTAAACGTATCGGCGAACAGCACGACCTCGCGGCCGTCTGCCGGGCCGAAGGTCTCGGCATCGGGCTTGAACACGTCGCGCCGGAACGCGGGCAGCGCGCGTTGCGCGCTGATCCCTGCGAATTTTTCGAACAGCCTGCGCAGCAACGGGCTGCTGTTGCGAACGTTGGCGAGCGGGGCGAAGCGGGATGCGAGGCCGGCGTAACGTGGGAGATAGCCGACCAGCCGGTCGCGCAGCGAAAGCCCGTGTTTCGCCGCGCGTGCGGCCAATACTTCGACCTTCATCTTGGCCATGTCGACGCCGGTCGGGCATTCGTGACGGCAGGCCTTGCAGGACACGCAGAGTTTGAGCGTGTCCATCATCTCGTCGGAAGCCAGTGCATCTGGACCGAGCTGGCCCGACATCGCGAGCCGCAGCGTATTGGCGCGGCCGCGCGTGACATCCTTTTCGTTGCGGGTGGCGCGGTAGGACGGACACATCACGCCGCCTTCGAGCTTCCGGCAGGCGCCGTTGTTGTTGCACATCTCGACCGCGCCCTGGAAGCCGCCGCCAGCGCCGGGATAGGCCGACCAGTCGAGCGCGGTCTTGAACTCCGTGACGCGATAGTCCGGCGGATAACGAAACAGCGAACGATCGTCCATTTTGGGTGGATCGACGATCTTGCCGGGATTGAGCAGGTTGTCCGGATCGAAGCGGTGCTTGACCTCGCGGAAGTCGGCGACGATGCGGGAACCGAACATCGTCTCGTGGAATTCGGAGCGCACCAGGCCGTCGCCGTGCTCGCCGGAATGCGAGCCCTTGTACTCGCGCACCATCTCAAAGGTTTCTTCGGCGATGGCGCGCATCGCCTTGACGTCTTTTTCGAGCTTCAGGTTGAGCACCGGGCGCACGTGCAGGCAGCCTTCGGAGGCGTGCGCATACATGGTGCCGCGGGTGCCGTGCTTGACGAAGATGGCGTTGAGCCGTTCGGTGTAGTCGGCCAGATGCGGCAGCGGCACCGCGCAATCCTCGACAAAGGAGACCGGCTTGCCCTCCTGCTTCATCGACATCATGACGTTGAGGCCCGCGGCACGGAAATCGGCGATGCCGGCCTGCAGCGCCGGCTCGGTGATTTCGACCACGCCGCCCCATTTGCGCTGCGGGTTGTCCCATCCGAAACCGAGATCGCCCATCAGCTCGCCGAGCTGCTTCAGGCGTTGCAGGTTTTCGGCCTGGTCTTCCTCGGCGAATTCCACGATCAGCACCGCATCGGGATCGCCGCGCACGGCGGTGCTGATGATCGGCTGGAACATCGCAATGTCGCGGCCGAGCGCGATCATGGTGCGGTCGACCAGCTCGACGGCAATCGGGCGCAGCTTGACCAGATGCTGCGCTGCGTCCATCGCCTCGTAGAAGCTGCCGAAATGGCAGACGCCCAGCACCTTGTTGCGGATCACGGGCCACAGCTTGAGTTCGACCTGCGTGGTGAAGGCCAGCGTGCCTTCGGAGCCGACCAGCAGATGCGCCAGGTTGTTCGGCGCGTTGCGCGGCAGCAGCGCATCGAGATTGTAGCCGCCGACGCGGCGCTGCACCTTTGGAAACTGCTCCGATATTTCGGTTGCCTCGCGCTCGACCGAGATCGAGCATGTCGCGGAACAGTGCGAGCCCGCTGTCGGACGAGTTCACCTGCGCCAGATCGCGTGGCACCTCGCCGAAATGCAACAGCGCGCCGTCGGCCAGCGCCGCGTCCATCGACAGCGTGTTGTCGCGCATGGTGCCGTAACGCAGCGAGCGTCCGCCGCAGGAATTATTGCCGGCCATGCCGCCGATGGTGGCGCGCGAGGCGGTGGAGACGTCGACCGGAAACCACAGCCCGTGCTTCCTGAGCTGGCGGTTGAGGTCGTCGAGCACGATGCCGGGTTCGACGACGCAGGTCCGGTTTTCGACATCGAGCGAGAGGATGTGGTTCAGGTGCTTGGAAAAATCGACGACGATGCCTTCATTGACCGTCTGGCCGCATTGCGAAGTGCCGCCGCCGCGGGGGGTGACGATCCGGTCCTCGTCCCGCGCGATCGCGAGCGCCCGCAGCGCCTCGTCCATGGTCCGGGGAACCACCACGCCGGCGGGCAGGATCTGGTAGAAGGAGGCGTCGGTCGCGTAGCGGCCGCGGTTGAAGGCGTCGAAGAAAACGTCGCCGGTGATCTCCCGGGCGAGGCGCATGGCAAGGCCGCTGTTTTCAGCCGAATTTCGCGGTTTTTCGGCTTCCAGCGCCGCCATTGCCTTGATCCCGTCGAGTGCCCCCCGTCTCTTGCCTGCCGGGGTCCGGCTTGGCAAGCCGAGCCCCGCTTCTTATGCATTGATGGCCTTCGCCGGGCGGGGGACAAGCCCGTCAAATAGTGATATTCGAGCGGCTCGCGAAACCAAGGAAGACCGGGAAGGACACCCATGACCGTGCATAGTGGAAGGCATTTTCTGCAGATTCCAGGACCGACCAACGTGCCGGACCGGGTGCTGCGGGCCATGGACATGCCGACCATGGACCACCGGGGTGCCGAGTTCGCCGAGATCGGCCACGCCGTCCTGGCCTCGATGCAGCGGGTGTTCCGCACCAAGCAGCCGGTCATCATCTATCCGTCGTCCGGCACCGGCGCCTGGGAGGCGGCCATCGTCAACACGCTGCAGCCGGGCGACAAGGTGCTGATGGCCGAGACCGGGCAGTTCGCCGTGCTGTGGCGCGGCATTGCCGACAAATTCAAGCTCGACGTCGATTTCCTGCCCGGCGACTGGCGCCATGGCGCCGATCTCGAGCAGCTCGAAGCGCATCTCGTGGCCGACAAGCAGCACAAGATCAAGGCGGTCATGATCGTCCACAACGAGACCTCGACCGGCTGCGTCACCCATCCGCTCGACGTCCGCAAGATCATGGACCGCGTCAAGCACCCGGCGCTGCTGATGGTCGACACCATCTCCGGTCTCGGCTCGCTGGAATATGAACACGACGCCTGGGGCATCGACGTCTCGGTGGCCGGTTCGCAGAAGGGCCTGATGCTGCCGCCGGGTCTCGGCTTCAACGCCGTTTCGGAAAAGGCGATCGCGGTGGCGAAGGCCAATCCTGCGATGCGCTCCTATTGGGACTGGCAGGAAGTCATCGCGATCAACAAGGCCGGCACCTGGCCCTATACGCCGGCGACCAATCTGCTGTTCGGTCTGCGCGAAGCGGTCAAGATGCTCGAGGAAGAGGGGCTGGAGAACGTCTTCGCCCGTCACAAGCGCCATAGCGCCGCGACGCGCGCCGCCGCCAAGGTGTGGGGCCTGGAAACCCAGTGTCAGGAGCAGGGCGCCCACTCGCCCGCGCTGACCGGCGTGGTGATGCCTGACGGACATGACGCCGACGCGTTCCGCAAGGTGGTGCTGGAAAACTTCGACATGTCGCTCGGTACCGGTCTGAACAAGATCAAGGGCAAGGTGTTCCGGATCGGTCATATCGGTCACTTCAACGACCTGATGCTGATGGGGACGCTGTCGGGCGTCGAGATGGGTCTCGATCTCGCCAAGGTGCCGCATCGCGGCGGTGGCGTGCTGGCGGCGATGGAGGTTCTGAAAGGACGCGACATCGTGTCGATGCCGAAGTCCGCCGTCGCCTGAGCCGGTCTCGATCCAACAACAAGAACAGAAAGAATTGCGATGAACGCTCCGGTAGCTGCGACCGAGGACCTTCTCTATTCCGTCGAGGACGGTATTGCCCGGCTGACGTTCAACCGTCCGCAGGCGCGCAACGCGCTGACCTTCGCCATGTACGAACGCATGGCGGAAATCTGCACAGCCATCAACGACGACCGCTCGATCAAGGTGATGATCCTGACCGGCACGGGTGACAAGGCATTCGCTTCCGGCACCGATATCTCGCAGTTCCGCGCGTTCAAGACCGCGGAAGACGCGCTCGAATATGAGGAGCGGATCGATCGCGTGCTGGGCACGTTGGAACGAGTCCGGGTGCCGGTGATCGCGGCGATTGCCGGCGCCTGCACCGGCGGCGGCGCGGGGATTGCCGCCTGTTGCGATATCAGGATCGGCACCGCGGCGACGCGGATCGGCTTTCCGATCGCGCGCACGCTCGGCAATTGCCTGTCGATGTCCAACATCAGCCGGGTCGTGGCACTGGTCGGACCGGCACGGACCAAGGACCTGATTTTTACGGCGCGGCTGATCGAGGCGCCCGAGGCGCTGTCGCTCGGTCTGCTCAACGAAGTGGTGCCCGACGTTCCGACGCTGCAACGCCGCGCCGATGAAACCGCCAAGCTCGTCGCCGGTCATGCGCCGATCACGATGGAAACCGCCAAGGAAGCGGTGCTGCGTCTCCGGCGCACGCTCTCGCGCGAGGAGGGCCGGGACCTGATCCTGCGCGCCTATATGAGCGAGGATTTCCGCGAGGGCATGGATGCCTTCCTCAACAAGCGCACGCCGAACTGGAAGGGCAAATAGGTTCGGCTGCATCCGCCGACCCTGCCGCGAGGATTTCGGCGCGATCCCCGTCGCCTCACTGCAGGCCGGTGACGTGATCAGTCCTAACAATCCTTTTCATGGGAGCGGGCTGGCGACGAACATTTGACTATTTGCGCGGCTCCGGCGCGAGCGCGCAGTTTTCAGACTGCTCTTGCAGCCTGATGCGAAAGTCATAGGCCGTGCGGCGGCGCTGCGGCTTGAACTCGATCCGTTTACCCCCCACAATGGGCAGCGGGTAATTCGATTTTTATTAAACAGAACAATGACATAGGGAAGAAACGCGTGGGACAGATACTGAAAGTCGCGGCCGCCATGGCGGCGATGATCGCCAGTACGCCGGCATTCGCCGCCTGGGAACCGACCAAGCCGGTCGAAATCGTCGTCGCGGCAGGCGCCGGCGGCGCCTCCGACCAGATGGCGCGGATGATGCAGGCGGCGATCCAGAAGAACAATCTGATGAAGCAGCCGATGGTGGTGTCGCTGAAGGGCGGTGCGTCCGGCGCCGAGGCGCTGATGTACATGAAGTCCAGCGACGGCGACGCCAACAAGGTGCTGATCGCGTACTCGCTGATCTACATGCTGCCGCTGTCGGCGAAAATTCCCTTCAACTGGCGCGAACTGACGCCGGTGTCGGTGATCGCGCTCGACCAGTTCGTGCTGTGGGACAATGCCGAGGGCCCGAAGAGCGTGAAGGACTTCATCGCGGCCGCCAAGGCGGCCAGTTCGCCGTTCAAGATGGGCGGCACCGGCTCCAAGCGCGAGGATCACGTGCTGACCGTGTTCATGGAGCAGAAGACCGGCGCGAAATTCTCCTACCTGCCGTACAAGTCCGGCGGCGAGGCGGCGACGCAACTGGTCGGCAACCACACCGAATCCAACGTCAACAATCCATCCGAAAATCTCGAGGTCTGGCGCGCCGGCCAGGTCCGCGCGCTCTGCGTGTTCGACAAGGAGCGCATCGCCTACAAGACCAAGGTCACCGAGACGCAGTCGTGGAACGACATCCCGACCTGCAAGGAGGAAGGGCTCGACGTGCAGTATCTGATGCTGCGCGCGATGTTCCTGCCCGGCAAGGTGACAGCGGAGCAAACGGCGTTCTATGTCGATCTGTTCCAGAAGGTGACGCAGACGGCCGAGTACAAGGACTACATGGAAAAGCAGGCGCTGAAGCCGATCTTCCTGACCGGCAAGGACATGCTGCAGTTCCTCGAGGAGGACGACAAGCTCAACACCTCCCTGATGAACGAAGCGGGTTTCGTGGCGAAGTAACGCCATCCGCTGACGCGGCCGACTTCCGGCCGCGTCACTTCCCGGCGGGACCGTAGCCTGCGATCCTGCCGAGAACGTTCTCGATCTCCTCCTTCGGCAACAGTCGCGGCGTGCCGATCTGCAGGCAGCCGTGATATTGCCGCGCCAGCGCCTCGACCTCGACCGCGAGCCACATCGCCCGCGACAGCGAAGCGCCGACCGCGATCATGCCGTGATGTTCGAGCAGACAGGCCAGCCGGCCCTCGAGCGCGCGCACGGCGTGTTCCGAAAGCTCCTGCGTGCCGAACGTCGCGTAAGGCGCGACGCGGATGCTGTCGCCGCCGGCGCAGGCGATCATGTAATGGATCGGCGGGATCTCCAGATTCATGATCGCGAGAATCGTCGAATAGGTCGGGTGCGCGTGAACCACGGCGTTGACCTCGGGCCGGGCCTTGAGGATATCGAGGTGAAACCGCCACTCGCTGGAGGGACGCTGGGCCGGATCGTGCGAGCCGTCCATCCCCATGAACACGATCTGCTCGGGCTGCATCGCCTCATAGGGCACGCTGGTCGGCGTGATCAAAAGGCCGTCTTCATGGCGCAGGCTGATATTGCCCGAGGTGCCCTGATTGATGCCGAGCGCATTCATGCTGCGGCAGGCATCGATGATGGATTGGCGCTTGTCCCTGTCGCTTGTGGTCGGCATTTCAAGATCCCTTGTATCCTGCGGAGAATGCTTGATTATTGCGCCGCAGTATAGTCGAACATCTCTGTGACAAGTTGATCGGGAGTACCCATGGCCAGTGCCGTTACGCAATGCTGTTCTTGGCATCATCGGCGGATCCGGCATCTACGACCTGCCGGGATTGGAGAACGTCCGCGACGAGGCGATCGAGAGCCCCTGGGGCGAGCCGTCGGCGCCGCTGACGCGCGGCGTGATCGCCGGGCTTCCGATCGTGTTTCTGCCGCGGCACGGCAAGGGACATGTGCTGTCGCCCTCCGACATCAACTATCGCGCCAATATCGACGTGCTGAAGCGGGCAGGGGTCACCGACCTGATTTCGCTCTCGGCCTGCGGCTCGTTCAAGGAGGATCTGCCACCCGGCACCTTCGTGCTGGTCGATCAGTTCGTCGACCGCACCCACAAGCGCGAGAGCTCGTTCTTCGGCAGAGGCTGCGTCGCCCATGTCTCGATGGCCCATCCGGTGTCGCCGCGGTTGCACGTGCATCTGGCGGCCGCCGCCAAGGCCGAAGGCATCGCGGCAGTTCAGGGCGGCACCTATGTCTGCATGGAGGGCCCGCAATTCTCCTCGCTCGCCGAGAGCCTGACCTACAAGGCGCAGGGCTATTCGGTGATCGGCATGACCAACATGCCCGAGGCCAAGCTCGCCCGCGAGGCCGAGATCTGTTACGCCAGCGTGGCGATGGTCACCGATTTCGATTGCTGGCATCCCGATCATGACGCCGTCACGGTCCAGGATATCATTCGCGTGTTGAGTTCGAATGCCGAAAGGGCCAAGGGCCTGGTCGCGCGTCTCGCCCGCGATTTTCCGCGCCAGCACGAGCCGTGTCCGATCGGCTCGGACCGCGCGCTCGATACCGCCTTGATCACGGCGCCGGAAGCGCGCGATCCGCAATTGCTCAAGAAGCTCGACGCGGTGGCCGGGCGGGTGTTGCGGTCGTGAAGGTCGATGGCCGCCATTTCCGCAGCATCTGGCTTGAGCCGGACGGCTGGTCGGTCGGCGCGATCGATCAGCGGCGGCTGCCGCATGAATTCGTCATTGCGCGCCTCGAGACCGCCGAGGCGGCCGCGGATGCGATCCGCACCATGCTGGTGCGTGGCGCGCCGCTGATCGGGGCGACCGCCGCTTACGGCATGGCGCTGGCGATGCGGGACGATCGTTCCGACGCCGGCATCGATCGCGCCTATCAGTTGCTGATCGCGACGCGGCCGACGGCGATCAATCTGAAATGGGCGCTGGACGAAATGGTTCGCGCGATCAAGCCGGCGCCGCCTTCCGAGCGCGCGCAAATCGCCTACGCCCGTGCCGCTGAAATCGCCGAGGAGGATGTTGCGATCAACCAGCGAGATCGGCCGGCATGGTCTGGCGCTGATCGAAGCGATCGCTGCAACCAAGGCGCCGGGCGAAACGGTCAACATCCTGACCCATTGCAACGCCGGCTGGCTGGCGACGGTCGATTGGGGCACCGCGACGTCGCCGATCTATCAAGCGCACGATCGCGGCCTCAAGGTTCACGTCTGGGTCGACGAGACCCGGCCACGCAATCAGGGCGCCTCG
The DNA here is from genome assembly GCA_963764705.1 of uncultured Alphaproteobacteria bacterium. Classification (GTDB taxonomy): domain Bacteria; phylum Pseudomonadota; class Alphaproteobacteria; order Rhizobiales; family Xanthobacteraceae; genus Bradyrhizobium. The sequence continues at coordinate 89,149 of CAVXTR010000002.1, forward strand.
CTGACCGCGTGGGAACTCGGCCACCATGGCGTGCCGCACACCGTGATCGCCGACAACACCGGCGGCCATCTGATGCAGCACCGGATGGTCGATCTTGCCATCGTCGGCACCGACCGGGTCACGGCCAATGGCGACGTCTGCAACAAGATCGGAACCTATCTGAAGGCGCTCGCAGCATACGACAATGGCGTTCCGTTCTATGTTGCGCTGCCGTCGCCGACCATCGACTTTAGTATTGAGGATGGAATAAGGCAGATCCCGATCGAGCAGCGCGCCGCGGACGAGGTCGCGACCATGACCGGCCGCACCGCCGACGGACGCATCGAAACGGTGCGGGTGGTCCCGGACGGCTCGCCGGTCGCCAATTACGCCTTCGACGTCACGCCGGCCCGGCTGGTCAGCGGATTGATCACCGAGCGTGGCGTGCTCAAGCCCGCGCGTGCTGCACTTGCGAGCGCTTTTCCGGACCGCTCCACGGGTTATTGACGTCTGGTATACCAGCGTCGTATCCCCTCTCGGACCGCCGCTACCGGAAGCATCCATGTCCAATACCGATATCGAAATTGTCGTCGACGATCCGACCGCGCCGGAGGCCGATTCTCCGCCCGTAACCTCGACCCACGTCGTCGAAATCGCGGTGTCGCTGCTGCTGCTCGCGCTCGCCGTGACGCTCGGATGGGACAACTGGCGCAGCGGTGCGGCCTGGGATTCGACCGGTCCGCAGCCCGGCTATTTTCCGTTCTATCTCTCCGTGATCCTCGGCGGCGCCAGCCTCTATGGCCTCGTCGACCGCTTTGCTGTCGCGCAAGCAAGCTTCGGAGGTTTTCGTGACCCGGGCGCAGCTTCGCCGGGTCATGGCCGTGTTCGTGCCGACGTTTCTGTTCTGCCTGGCCACGCAATTTCTCGGGCTCTATGTCGCGAGCTTTCTCCTGATCGCGGGCTTCATGCGGATGGTCGGCAAGATCGCGCTGTGGAAGTCGCTGCTGACCGCCTTCATCTTCACCGCGGTGATGTTCGTGACCTTCGACATCGCCTTTGACGTCATCATGCCGAAGGGACCGCTCGAAGCGGCCTTCGGCCACTAATAGATCGACAGGACCCGTATCATGGAAGCCTTCGGTCTCCTCATGCACGGCTTTGCCGTGCTGCTGACATGGAAGACGATCCTGCTGATGATGGTCGGGCTGGTGCTCGGCATTTTCGTCGGCGTGCTGCCGGGCCTCGGCGGGCCGAACGGCGTCGCGATCCTGCTGCCGCTGACCTTCACCATGGATCCGACCTCGGCGATCGTGATGCTGTCCTGCATCTATTGGGGCGCGCTGTTCGGCGGCGCCATCACCTCGATCCTGTTCAACATTCCCGGTGAGGCCTGGTCGGTCGCGACTACCTTCGACGGCTATCCGATGGCGCAGCAGGGCAGGGCGGCCGAAGCGCTGACGGCGGCCTTCACCTCGTCCTTCATCGGTTCGCTGGTCGCGGTGCTGCTGATCACGTTCCTGGCGCCGATGATCTCTTCGTTCGCGTTGAAATTTGGGCCGCCGGAATTTTTCGCGGTGTATCTGCTCACCTTCTGCTCCTTTGTCGGCCTCGGCCGCGAGGCCAAGCACAAGACGGTCATCTCGATGTCGCTCGGCCTGCTGCTCGCCGGCATCGGCATGGACACGGTGTCCGGCCAGTTGCGCATGACCTTCGGTTCGTCGGAGCTGCTGCGCGGCGTCAACTTCCTGGTCGCGGTCATCGGCCTGTTCGGCATCAGCGAAATCCTGCTGACGATGGAGGAGCGCCTGGCGCTGCGCGGCCACGCCGCCGGCATCAGCCTGCGCGTGGTGCTGGCGGTCTGGAAGGATCTGCCGAAATACTGGGTGACGCTGCTGCGCTCGTCGTTCATCGGCTGCTGGCTCGGCATCACGCCGGGCGGCGCCATCGCGGCCTCCTTCATGGGCTACAACCTCGCCAAGCGTTTTTCCAAGGATCCCGACAGCTTTGGCAAGGGCCGCATCGAGGGCGTGTTCGCGCCGGAAACCGCGGCGCATGCGTCCGGCACCGCGGCGCTGCTGCCGATGCTGGCGCTCGGCATTCCCGGCTCCGGCACCGCGGCGATTTTGCTCGGCGGCCTGATGGTGTGGGGCCTCAATCCGGGCCCGCTGCTGTTCGTCGAGCACAAGGACTTCGTCTGGGGCCTGATCGCCTCGATGTATCTCGGCAATGTCGTCGGCCTCGTGCTGGTGCTGACGACGGTGCCGATCTTTGCTTCGATCCTGCGGGTGCCGTTCGCCGCCGTCGCGCCCATGATCGTGGTGTCCTGCGCGATCGGCGCCTACGCGATCCAGAACGCGATGTTCGACATCTGGCTGATGCTGGGCTTCGGCGTCGTCGGTTACGTCTTCAAGAAGATCGGCATTCCGCTGGCGCCATTCACGCTGGCGCTGGTGCTCGGCAACCGCGCCGAGGACGCGTTCCGGCTGTCGATGATCGGCTCCGGCGGCGACATGAAGGTGTTCTGGTCGAACGGCCTGGTCGGCTCGATCACGACGCTGGCGATCGTGCTGCTGTTCTGGCCTGTCATCGACAAGGCGTTCGGTGGCGTGACGCGCATGCTGCGGCCGGCGAAGGCGTAATGTGCTGGCGACGGTAGGGGCATACGCGCTTTCCAATTTGAAGCACGTTCCCGGCTTTTTTTGGCTCGCAGTATCTCGCTTAAGCTTCCATCAGCTTACGGCGCTTCTGCAGCGCATCGCCACGATTTTCATGCGCAACGTCGTCTCCGTCGTCACATTGGGCGATGGTTTGATGCGCGCCCATCCGCCAACGACGAACTAGCCGCTCTTGACCTTATCAAGTCGCACAGATTGCGACCACTCGTATAACGACGGCACGCACAAAGGGCCTACGCTCAGGCCTAGTACCGATTTTCCGTTATCAAATGTTCCTTATCAATCGACAAATAAGTGTGATTGCTATTCGGTCCCCTGATCGATATTCACTATCTCGTTGTGCCGGGACGTGCAATGTTCGCTAAGAATACCAACGAAAGGTCCAGAAGTTGTCTGTGAGGACGGCTCAAAAACTGAAAATCGACTGCTATCGCGGAGCAATGCTGTGCCTTTGCGGCGTGCTACTATGTTACTTGGGCGGCTGCTCCTGGACCGGCTTCACGGAATTGCCTGCCACTTACGTTCCGCCAACGAGCCCTCCCGATCCAATGATTGTTGTGGCCGCAGCCAAAAGGGCCGCCGAGGTGAGAAAGCTTGTGGGTTTGGTGGAAATTGCGCCGGTACGAGTGGCTTATCCTTTAGCCCCTGGTCCCTACATCACATGCATTCGGGGTGCCAGTTCGATTGAGGGCCAGCGCCAAACTTATTCGGTTTTTTTCAAGGGCGGGGAAACCAAAGGGTCGCTCGCGTACGTGCTTTCGGACAATGGGCCAATATCCATGTCTCGAATATCGGTCATAAACGACAACTGCGAACATGAAGCTTTTGTCCCGTTGATCTAATCGAGCCGCCATTGCTGGGGCGAAATCCTTGAGCGGGGGGTGCGTCCGATTTTTTGGTGCGACATTTCCTTTGCTGCCATTATTGGATAGTTTGCGCGACGGCAAAGATGACCTCGTCAATCGTGAGCTTTTCTCTCTGCGACCGCCCTTGCAGACAAGGGCACGCGGTGTTCACTGCCCGCCTTCATCCGCGCTGCCGGCAGGATCCAAATTTTCTTGCCAGAAGTCGATTTTCGGCAAGCGGATCCCAAGGACTTCACCGGAGGGTTCCGCCGCCGTCCCGTTCCGCTCATCAACCGCGGGTTCAGCCCTCGAGCAATTTTACGCGCGCATTGGCGGCCTTTTCGCGAATCGCTGAGGGGGCGCTTGCGGCGCTGCTCAGTCCTTTCTTTTGCCCAGCCACAACCGGGTGAAGCGCAAAACCCATTTGTGGGCACCGATCTCCGCGAAGATCAAATAGAAGCTGCCACCGGTACTTGACCGGCTTTGGATTTCCACTTTGCGCGGGGATGAGCTTGCTAGCCATCTGAGTTCTCAATTTGGTCCCCAAAATCGTGTGGCTTTGGACGAAGTGAAATAGGTAGAGACGAACGGAAACTAAAAATATCGGCGAATGATGGCGAACGTGACAAGACCTTAGTTCGGCGAACTTCTCTTCCGCCAGCACGCACAGCAGTCCGATTAAATGTAACACGTCATTGATGGCATCCGCCGATTGGACACGAGCGCGGTACACGTTCAATCCTCGATCACTCATCGCTCGTCGAACGCACTGGCTGGACCGAGTAGCCGGCAAGTGGGTCGCGCCGTGTTGGTCGACAGTTTGTCCTACGCAGAACGCCGTTCGGGATCATGGAACCATGATGCCAACCTGTGGCGTCAAGTTGCGCGCTTTTTGATACGTTGGCGCCAAATGTCAGTGGATTTCGCTTGGCTCGCACGGACACATTCTTGCCTCGCAGGAGCCGACTGAGGCGCGTGGCTGTTGTCTAAGCAGCCGAATGGGATTGAGTGGCGTCCCTGTCGTGGAAACGCCAGTAGTACCGAAGAACACGGGGCGCATTGCCGGCGGGCTGTCGAGCGCAGGGCCATTCGATCGCAAGCATCATCGATCACAAGTGTGCTGGACGCAGACCTCCGACTTCTCCGACCAGTTGAAGGGCTATAAAGCGCGAGCCGGCGTCTCGTATCGGCCCAGAATCCGGGCACGCCGCTCTTGGGGCCCGGCGGCACCCACCACCGTCACCGTCGCCGAACGCAAGATCACACCACCTTGCGCTGGCGCAGCTCCGCGATTTCGTCCTTGCCGAAACCGAACTCGGCCAGCACTTCCTCGGTCTGCTCGCCGAATTCCGGCGGACGCGCGGCCATCGCTGCTCGGCGTGCGCGACAGCGTCACCGGCTGGCCGACCAGCTGGATCTGGCGGTTCTCGTCGTTGGGCACGTGCTGCGCGATGCCGAGATGCTTGACCTGGGCGTCGTCGAACATCTGGTCGATCGAATAGATCGGGCCGCAGGGCACGCCGGCGGCGTTGAGTTCGTTGACCCAGGTTTCGGTGGATTTCTTCTGCGTGAGCTTGTCGATCACGGCATTGAGCGCGTCGCGGTTCTTCGAGCGCGCCGGCGCGGTGGCGTAGTCGGGGTTGGTGACGAGTTCGGGCGCGCCGATCGCCTGCGCGCAGCGTTCCCAGATCCGGCCGCCCGTGGTGGCGATGTTGATGTAGCCGTCGGAGGTCTTGAACACGCCGGTCGGGATCAGGTCGGATGGTTGTTGCCGGCCTGCTTGGCGACGTCCTTTTCCATCAGCCAGCGCGAGGCCTGGAAATCCAGCATGAAGATCTGCGCCTGCAACAGCGAGGTCTGCACCCACTGGCCCTGGCCGGAAACGTCGCGCTCCAGCAGCGCGGTGAGGATGCCGATGGCGCAGAACAGCCCGGCAGTGAGGTCGGCGACGGGGATGCCGACCCGCATCGGGCCTTCGCCCGGCGCGCCGGTGATCGACATCAGCCCGCCCATGCCCTGGGCGATCTGATCGAAGCCCGGCCGCTTGTGATAGGGGCCGTCCTGGCCGAAGCCGGAGATGCTGCCATAGACGATCCTGGGGTTGATCTGGCGCAGGCTCTCATAGTCGATCCCGAGCTTGGCCTTGACGTCGGGGCGGAAGTTCTCGACCACGACGTCGGCCTGTTCGGCCAGGCGCTTGAACACTTCGAGGCCCTTGGGGTCCTTCAGGTTCAGCGTCATCGCCCGTTTGTTGCGGTGCAAATTCTGGAAATCCGAGCCCTGGCGCGGGCCGCCCGGCTGCTCGCCGGCCGCGTCTTCCAGCAGCGCGTCGATCTTGATGACATTGGCGCCCCAGTCCGCCAGCTGCCGCACGCAGGTGGGCCCGGAGCGGACACGGGTGAGATCGAGCACGGTGAAGCGGGTAAGGGCCTGCGAGGCGCGGGGGAAAGGCATTGAGAAACCTTCTTTTTTGGGATTTCGCGGGGAAAGGGCAGCCGTCATCTGACTTAGACAATTTGGCGGGGAATTCCAACTGCCGGTTCGCGGCCGGGCGGCCTGTCAGCCAGCGAGCGGCCGCTTTGTCGCGCTACGCGGCGCGACGGCTCGATCCTGGGTTGCTGCGGCGTGGCGCCGAACCGGCCCCGAAAAACTACGGACTTTGGAACCGGAGACGGAGCCGTCGTTCCCTTTCGCGCTGCAATGCAAATATCGCTGGTAAACAAGCCTTAATGCGGCAACTCTAGGCTTGCCCGTGGATGTGTGATTCCAACCGCGGCCGACCAGATGAAGAAGAGCACTTCGCTTTCCGATGATGCCGGGACCTGCCGTCGTTCGACGACGGGATTGGCGCGGCCATGCCTGCGCCCGCCGCGGCGAACGATGGACTCATCTTCGACGACGGCGAGCCGTTCGCGCTGGCCGACACCACCACCGGCGCAGCACCAGCGCGGGCTCGGCGAAGCCGGTCGCGAGCGATCGCGCACGCTTGCCGACTACCTCGTCAACGGCTTCTGGCAATACAACAACACGCATCGCCCATCACTGGGCTTCCAACACCATCACCTACAACATCAACGGGCTGAACACGGCGGAGCAGTTCCTGGCGCAGTCGGCGCTGCAGGCCTGGCACGAGGTCGCCAACGTCACCTTCGTGCAGACCACGGGCGCCGCGAACATCACGTTCAGCGACACCGGCACCATGCAGGCCGTCACCAATGCGAGCTGGTACAGCAACGGCGCGATGGCGTCGGCGACCGTCGATATCAGCGCCGACTGGATCACCAATGACGGCGGCGCGCTGGACGGCAAGACCGGCATCGACAGCTACGGCTACCAGACCTACATCCACGAAATCGGGCATGCGCTCGGTCTCGGCCATCAGGGGCCGTATAACGGCAGCGCGTCGTATTCCACCAATGCGCTCTATGCCGACGACACCTGGCAATATTCGATCATGTCGTACTTCTCGGAGAACAATTACTCCGGGAGTACGTACCGCTACGTGGTCACGCCGCAGATGGCCGACATCTACGCCGTCGGCACGATGTACGGCGCGGCGACGACGACCCGGACCGGCGACACCGTCTACGGCTTCAACAGCAACGCCGGCGCGGTGTTCAATTTCAGCGCCTACAGCCCGGCGCCGGCGCTGACGATCTACGACAGCGGCGGCAACGACACGCTCGATTGCTCCGGCTATTCCGCGGCGCAGACCATCGATCTGCATGCCGGGCGCGTTCTCCTCGGTCGGCGGCCTCGTCAACAATATCGGGATCGCGCTCAACGCGACCATCGAGAATGCGATCGGCGGCAGCGGCAACGACACGCTGATCGCGAACGATACCGGCTGCACGCTGTCGGGCGGCGCCGGCAACGACACGCTGATCGGCGGCGCCGGCAACGACAGGCTGATCGGCGGCACCGGCGTCGATACGATGACCGGCGGCGGCGGCGCCGACACGTTCGTGTTCGCTGTCCGGCGACAGCTCGGCCGCGAGCGGCCAGCACGACCGGATCACCGATTTCGTCACCGGCGTCGACCAGATCGATCTCAGCGGCATCGACGCGATCAGCGGCACGGCCGGCGTACGATCATGTTCCACTTCATCGGCACCGCGGCCTTCGATGGCGCCGCCGGCGAGCTCAATTATTTCTACAACAGCGCCGCTCGGCGTCACCACGCTGCAGGGCGACACCAACGGCGACCGGGTCGCCGATTTCGCGATCGACCTGACCGGCAACGTTGCGCTCACATACAACGACGTGATCGGCGTTGTGCTAACCGTTACTGTGATCGAGGCCTTTGGTACTACCGTCTTAAAGCAGGTAGGCAGTCAGTTCTATCTGAAAGATCCCGGAGGAAGCGGGCCGTCGTTAAAATATGGCGGAGCGGACTATGTTGCGACACCCGGTGGCTGGGCACCAATCGGGGCAGAACAAACGAGCTCGGGATACGAAGTTGCCTGGAAACTAACTAACGCCGATCAATATTTTTTCTGGAATGTTGACGCAAGCGGAAATTACGTTTCTGCCATGGGTAGCATTTTGAGCGGATCCAGCTCGTCAGTGCAATCCATCGAAACAAGCTTCCGTCAAGATCTGAATGGCGACGAAATCATTGGACTTGTCCCGGTAGTTTCCTCGGTTATTGAAGCGTATGGATCAACCACGCTTCTAAAGGCAGGCAACACCTTCTTCCTAACTGACGGCAATGGATCAGGCCCCTCGCTGAAATACGGCGCAGCGGACTATGTCGCGACACCCGGTGGATGGGTACCAATTGGCGCAGAACAAACGAGCTCGGGATACGAAGTGGCCTGGAAGCTAACGAATGCCGATCAATATTTTTTTTGGAATGTAGACACAAATGGAAATTACATTTCTGCCGTAGGCAGCATTTTGAACGGGTCCAGCTCGTCGGTGGAATCACTCGAAACAGGGTTCCACCAAGATCTGAATGGCGACGAAATCATTGGACTTCCACCGCTAGTAACTACGGTCGTTGAAGCGTATGGATCAACCACGCTTTTGAAGGCAGGCAATAACTTCTTCTTGGCTGACGGCCATGGGTCAGGCCCGTCGTTGAAATACGGCGGAGCGGACTATGTCGCGACACCCGGTGGCTGGGCTCCAATCGGTGCAGAACAAACGAGCTCAGGATACGAAGTTGCCTGGAAGCTTGCCGGGACTGATCAATATTTCTTCTGGAACACGGACGGCACCGGCAACTATGTGTCCGCTATGAGCGGCGTTGTATCTGGGAGTAGCGCCACGTTGGAGGCGCTCGAAATCAGCTTCCATCAAGACTTAAACGGCGACGGGACAACAGGATTTACGCCAGTGGCGGCCTCCGTCATTGAGGCATTTGGATCAACTACATTGGTGAAGGTCGGGAGCAGCTTCTACCTCGATGACACGAATGGGTCCGGCCCATCGCTGAAGTCCGGCAGCATCGACTACGTAGCAACTCCGGGCGGCTGGACCCCTATAGGCGCAGAGCAAGCCGGAAGTGGTTACGAAATTGCCTGGAAATTGACAGGTGCTGACCAATATTTTTTCTGGAATACCGACGGCAACGGCAACTACGTTTCAGCGATGAGCAATATCGTGACCGGGACGAGCGCGACCACAAAATCGCTTGAGCTCAGCTTCCATCAGGATCTGAATGGCGATGGGACGATCGGCGTTGCCATGGCTTCGATCAACGAAGCACAGCTTAAAAGCACCCAGGCTTTTACAGACCCCGACGTCAATCTGATGGTAGGTACGGCTGGCAGCGACTCATTTATTTTCAAGCCGAACTTCGGCAAAACTACCATCGTCAATTTTACGCCAGGCGAGGACACCCTCGGGTTCGACCACACCCTGTTTGGGAGCGTAGCTTCCGTCGTTTCTCATATGATGGACGACGGCCACGGGAATGTCGTCATTGTCGCTGAGGTCCAAGACGTAGTAACGTTGAAAAACACCACGACGGCAGCTTTGCAACAGCATTTGGCTGATTTCCACATCGTCTAATATTTCGAGGAGTAGTAACCTCGCAGGTGCAGAAGCGCTTGGCTGGCCTCGCTGTTTGCGAACCAAATGTAGGATTGATACCAAGCGGTGTTAAGTTAGATTTAAAAGGTTGTTCGCCCGTACGCTGCATCAAAAGCGCTCTATTTTTCATGTTATCGGTGTGTTTGGACCTGGCTTGCTAACTTGTTGGAAGACGCCGGCTGCGTCTGCAGATATGGTGCGATCGTGGTGTTAGAACGCTTAGATCTTCTCAACCATCGGGCCATGACAAAAATTCAAGCATCAGATAAATCGCACTGAATGCAACCGTTCGAAACTCAACGTTCCGGTAGATTGCACGGTCTCGACGGTCTGCGCGGGTTGGCCGCGCTATCCGTTGCCTTCTCCCATTCCATGGCGGTGTACAAGATCGACGGCAATTACATGATTTGGGCGGCGCCGCTGAAGGAGCAATCAGCGGGAGCCCTCGCAATTAGAATTGTAGAGGGCATTTTAGATGCGCAGGCCGCGGTTGTGCTATTCTTCGTATTGAGCGGTTACGTTTTGAGCCGATCGATCCGGTCGGCATCGCTCGATGAGAGATTTTACTTCCGGTACATGATTCGACGGCTGTTTCGAATTCTTCCTGCGATGTGGTGCGCTATCTTGGTCGCATTCGCCCTGCTTAAATCGCTTACGGCAATTCCAGATCCCGAATTGTTTAGCGCATGGTATCTCGGGATTTTTTCAGACCGGTCTCTGGTACATTTAGTTGGCAATTTGATTTTAGCGCAGTCATCTGTTCTCGGAGTGACGTGGACCATGAGTATTGAACTCATTGGCTCCATGCTAATTCCTGTATTTTGCTTGATCAATCGTCAATATTCGCCGGTTGGCCGTATTTGCTTTGGGGTAGCTATTTGGCTAGTGGGAATGAAGGTGGGATCAGACGCCAGCTATATGCCGGCTTTCTTCTTCGGTAGTTATCTCGCTGCCACACCAATTAAGATAACACACCCAAGGCTAGCTGTGACGACTGCACTTGTATTGGTCTGCATCATATCTCTTTCGTCCACTGCTAGGGACCTAAATATCCTTCTCTATAGTATTTTGACCGCTTCGATTGTGGCGGCCATCGCCGAACATCCGCAAACGTTTAACGTTTTGGAGCGAACGCCAATCCGACAGCTGGGCGAAATCTCTTACAGCTTTTACCTGTTCCACACCTCAGTCCTTCTTGCTCTGACCGTCGTGACATTCGCGTGGCTCTCTGACATGAGCGCAATCAAGTCTAACTTTGCACTATTCATCGGCTCTGCCGTTATTACGTTTATCGTCTCAACTTGGTCTTACCGCTTCATTGAAATTCCTAGCATTAACAGAGGCCGCGAAGTTCTTTAGCTTAAGAGTTTACGCGGTGACGACCGCGGCACACACCAATGCAGAGTCTCAATTATCGATCCGGTTCACCGCTAGCAACAAGGCTAGAGGAAGAGCTTGCTAGGTCCGGTTTGCAACGCTACGTGACTGCTGTCGGGAAATTAGCCCGAAAGCCCTTTTCAACCGCACCATTTTTGGCGAAAATTCGGGGGATGCGCTCGCCTTTCTTGCCGCTTCACGCGCAAAAACGAAAATCAACAATGCGATGGTTGACAACGAAAGGGTGGCTAGCACGGAGAAGGTGATGTCGCGGCTTATTGGTAACCCCTGCGGGGCCACACTCGACGTCACCGGGCTTCTCACCTCGGTCAACTCTCTCTCCAATTCACCTATCGCAATTTGGTTGTCGCGAATTTGGTTGGTTAGCGGAAGAGCAGCCGTCGTCATTGCTCTTTCCAGCTTTCCTGGCGCAGTTTCACCGACTGAAGAAAATATTATTCTTTCGAGCAGTTCGTTTTGTCGAGAATAGGCCTTCAGTCTTATTTGTATTTCATTCCCAGCAGCTTCTTTCTGTGCGGTTATCAGTGCGATCAATCTAGCGGAAAAAATCGAGAGAAGCTTTTGAGTGCGGCTGGAGTCTGAGCTGTGAGCGGAAACAGTCACATTGCCCGTTAAGGCATTGCGAGCTGAAATCCTGAATGCGCCCGGCTCGGCCTGAATATCTATACCTTCGTCGCCGCTAGCTCTAAACCCTAAAACGGCGCCCACCCCCCCAGCCGTAGCCAACGCTTGATTGGCGTTCACGGATAACGGAATCAATAACGTCAACTCATACTGCTGTGGCAGAAATCTTGAAACTCCGAAAACAATCATTGCCGCAACAGCTGGACCAATTAGCAACAGTTTCCATGATTCAGCTGCAGTGATCGCCAAATCCATCAAATCGATATCGTCAGGAGACTGCAAGCCAAATAACCCTGTAGTACCGTTCTGCGGGAGGTGCGCGGAATACCTACAATCACCTGATCGAAAGGTCGGATCGTCGCGTCGTTGTGCACCGATTTTGGTTTTGCCTAATCCGAAATTAAAGCCGGAATGCGGCATAGTCTACCACTAGTGTTATTACATTGGCGATGCGACTAATTCAATGCATGAAATGTTCTACGCTTATGGCTCCAAGCTCAGAATACACGTCGTAGCGGTGAGGGAGAGGCATTACTAAGACTTGCTTTCGCCGACGTATGCGAAGCGATGTCCATTGAGTTCGACATATGGACCGGGATACTTACTGTGTTTTGCCGCCTTTATTTTCCTATCGAATTCCGCTTTATTCTCTGGCGAGAGAACAAGCCAGCGATCAAATTGTGACCGCGTCATATTCGCACCCGACCAGTTGCAATGGGTCGCCGAGGGTAGGCTCTCATTGGCGCGAAAGTAGTCAACAATTTGCTCGAGCAAACTCAGGCATTCTCGCTCGGCTCGATCAAATACATACTCGCAGGTATCATCCGGACAAATTGGAAACTCCGAAACGCGCAATATGTCGCCGCTGTCCACCCTTTTCCGCATCAGGTGAGCGGTAGCTCCATATGTTTTCGCGCAATCAAAAAGGGCGCGGCTCGCTCCGCCGCGACCTGGATAGGCTGGGGTGGCGGGATGAAAATTGACGTTAGGATGGTTGAGCATTGATCGGTCGATTATATGTTCGTTAAAAATGCTAACCAATAAATCGACGTTTTGGTGTTGATACTTAGCCAACTCGCGAAGTGCTTCCTTATGATCAATTGGAACAACATCATCAAATGCTCGCTTGCAGGAGATAAGGGCAGGCGAAAATAGCTTGTGATCTATGTTTCCTACAACTATGCAAAGTTTAGACATTCTGCTGCCTCCGCGAAGAATTATGGATTACGCGATCCGAGAATTGTTCGCTTAGCCGCAATTAAGAGAGGGCGTATCTTGGAGGGAACTCGGTCAAAAATCTTCTCCCTTAACATCGCCAATTTATAGCTGCGATAGGCTTCGTTAGTCATGACAGGGCGACGAACAAGATCGATGTCCGAGGTGATTTTCTGAAGATCTGCTAGAGCGGGAGGAATCCAGAGCCCTTTCTCGACGCCATGAATGTATGAGAAGAATTTTTCATACACGCCGAAGAAGAGTGGGAGTTTGATCGCGCGGGCTGGACTGTTATATTCAAACTGCCACGCGTTTTCTCCGGGACGCATAAGCGACAGCAAAGTTTCACGGTGCCAAAAGGCTAGGGTCGACGTGCGATAAAGAGTGGCTTCGTCAATGCGTCCAAATGGACCGCAGTATGGCTCATCTGGCAATGGAGACGGCCGGAACCGCAAATAGCTCGGTTTCACCTCGCTAATGAAGGCTTTTAGAATTTCTGAAGTCGCTGAGGGTCGACAGGTTCGCAAAAAAAAGTGTCATCAAATAGCAGCAATACGTATTCGTGTTTAATCTGAGACAAGCTGCGGGAGATGCTCGTAGACCAGTCGGGGTCATCACCCGAAAGTAGAGTCGTGACCGACAGATCTGAGTACTCTCGTGTATTTGCGCAGAGATAAGTCGGATGAGGGACCGAGGCCCACGCTGAGAGCAACAAGTTTAAGCAAGGCTTCCAAAGATCCGAATAGCGATCGCATGAGAGCACAACGACGGCCAAGTCCAGTGGCTCAACTTTATTTGTCAGATACTGCAAGATCAAAATGTCCAATCTCAAACGGGCCCCCAACCGCGAGCAGCGGAGCCTCCGCCGTATCTCAGCAATTTAGTAGCATATCCGCTCGAAGACGGCTTGAATAGCGGCCTTTCGATTACAATCCAACCCCTATCGAGAGAAATTCTTCATGATCGCACGCTTGTGGCGGTCATGCTTATCGTAGTTCGTCGTAGCAGTCGCGCCACGTCAGTGCCGAATTTGGCCGGCAGAGGCGTCGGGACCAAATTTTGAGCCTCGCGCGGATGGTGTCGCGATCGCTTCTCGCAATCGCTTGATGAGCGCGAGCCATTTGCGCCTTGCTAGGCGCGCTCCAAAAATCGACACGTGCTTCAGTGCGGCGGCATGGAACACGATGTCTGGCTTGAACTCGCTCATCAACTGCTTAACGCGCCCGCGATCACGGATATCGGCAATCCGGCTCTCGATGACCGACCCTCCGGCGCATGCGGCCAGGGCCTCGGTCACCGCTTGAGCGCCGGCTCCGAATTCTCCAGTTGCGCCGCGCGGAAGGTCGCGACGCGCCCGCAAATCTCGCAGCCGCTCGAGTTGTCCCCAAGGCTGACAAATATCCGCGTTGCCCTTCACCAGTGCTCGAGGGGGCGAAATCGATCTTCCGCTGGGACGCGGCAGCAGGTCCTCGACGGCGACATTGGTCATCCGCGGTACGTCGTCGCCTTCCAACGACGGCAGACGGCTGAGGGCTGACCCAGGCCGACCCATTTGGCGCGCGTGAGGACCGCTTCCGGATGTTCGGCTCTCGGCCGTCGCGCAAAGAATTCGGCTATGATCTCGCGAGTTTTTTTATTGCCCCCCTCATCTCGATAAGGCCGCAGTGCCTACGCTTAAAGCAACGGGCCATCGCCGAGAAACAACGCAATGCCAATCTTGATGTATTTCGTTCCGAGGCGAAGCCAACTCCCGCCACGTCGGTCGTGCCACCGAGAGATACTGAAGGAACAGTTGGTACTCCTAGGTCTCTCGCGACCCTGAAACCTCTTTGCGTCTAATTGGAGTTTTGATATGGCTTTGTCCGTTCTCTCTGAGCCGAGACCGAATGAAATCGGGTGAGATTTCATTCCTCGTTCATCTGCCTCTCATTTCCAACTACGTCGGAAGGGCGACGTGCGTAGAGTAAAGGAGCAGAGCTGGATGACTTGCGGTAACAGCCGAAAAGGTTAGTGTCTTCTTCGGATCTATTGACTCGAGTCCGTTGAAAACGCTGTCTAACAAGGCGGTCCGAGCTTCAAAATCTGATCGTCGCTTTCCTTGGATCGGAGATCCAGAGCGCAAATCGAGCGAACCCACGATGTCTGACGCTTTTATATTGCAGATGCAGCCTTGGTTCGGTGAAGAAGAAAAAACTGCGATTTGCGAGTATATGGACGAAGGCGGGTTCATTACTGAGTTTAAGCGAACCGAACGCTTCGAACGGATGATTGCCGATTATACGGGTGCGAAACACTGCGTTGTCGTGAACAACGGTACTATCAGCTTGACGTTAGCGGCAATGGCCTTGGGAATTAAGGCTGGGGATGAGGTTATCATCCCGAATTATACGATGATTGCGTCGCCCAACTCAGTTGTTGATGTTGGGGCGATTCCAGTGTTCGTAGACGTCGAGCCAGAGACGCTTTGCCTGGACATTGCGTCGGGTCGCCAAGGCTTTTACCACGAAGACCAAGGCTATCATGTTAGTCTCCGCTAATGGGCGATATCCAAAAGCCGGCATCAAAGCGTTTGAAGCGCTGGCGGCCGAGCGCGGTGTGGCCATCATTGAGAGACTCAGCGCAGTCGCTCGGTTCATTTTATCCAGATGGTCGACACATTGGTACAGTTGGTGCTGTTGGGAGCTTTTCCTTCTCCGCTCCAAAAATCATTTCTACTGGACAAGGCGGCTGCCTTGTAACCAACGATGATACGATCTGCATGAAATTGCGAAAACTGAAGGACTTTGGGCGATCGGGAGGGGGCAACGACATACATAGTTCGATCGGATACAATTTTAAGTTTACAGAATTGCAAGCTTGCATCGGCATTGAGCAGATGAAGAAGTTGTCGGCTCGCGTAGTCATGAAAAAAAGGATGCTCGCTCGCTACCGAAACAATTTGATTGGAAAGGCACCACTGACGTTTTTTGAACAAGACCTTAGTTGCACCACACCGTGGTTTATTGACGTTTTGGTTGAGGACAGGGACGGTCTCCAAGCTGCTTTAAAGCGCAGGGGCATCGGAACCCGTGTGATGTATCCACCAATCACAAAACAAGAAGCTTACCGTCTGGCCGGAAGCTATCCGGTGTCTGAAAACGTCGGAAAAAACGGGCTCTGGCTGCCGTCAGCTACTCAGCTTACGGACGCCGAGATCGACTACGTTTGCGAAGCGGTGATTGACTTTTGCGGCGGATGATTTAGTGGGCGTCGTCATAGTTCGTCGCTTGGTCTTGCGCCATGGACTAGCATTGAGGTTGACAGTACGGCGTACTTGCTTTGGAGGTTGGCGCTTTGAACATTGCGGTGTTGGGAATTGAAAAGAGGCTTAGGCGCTATTTTGATGCTCAGCATGAGCGCGATGACTGGGTCATAGAAAAGCTTAAAGCGCTGTCTGCTGGCAGCGTTCTGCTCGATGCCGGGGCGGGAAGCCAGAAATATCGGCCGAGTTGCGCGCATCTTCACTATAAGGCTCAGGATTTTGGTGGCGTTACGCGGGACGTGCAGGAGGGATATGCCGGTCTAAAACAGGATTACACATACGGCAAGGTAGATTATGAGGGAAACATTTGGTCTGTCCCTGTGGGCGACGCGAGCTTCGATGCGATCCTTTGCACGGAGGTGTTTGAGCACATCCCTTATCCAAACGAGACGTTGAAAGAATTTTCGCGTCTTTTAAAGCCCGGTGGCCGGCTAATCTTGACTGCTCCATTCGCTTCGCTGAGGCATATGGATCCTTTCTTTTTTTACACTGGCTTTTCCGATCGTTGGTACGAGCATTTCCTTGCGCAGTCAGACTTCCGGTTGCTCGAGATTGTTCCGCAAGGAGACTACAATCGATGTTTGGCGGTTGAGATATTTCGTACAATGCGCACGGCGCGGGGGCTTTCGGCAATACCGCGCATCGCGATGCTTCTCCCCGCGCTTATCTACTACTATTTAGCTTCTCGCAGGCCAACCTCGCAGTCTAAAGCAACAATGGTGGTTGGTTATTTTGTTCTTGCGGAAAAGCGGCTGTAGGAGATTGAGGAACCAGCTCGCTCATTTGCGATCTCGCGTCGGATTTGTCGTTGAAAAGATCGCGACCCGACGCGAACATGCTGTGAATTTTGTAAGCTCGATCATTCTTCGGCTGGTGGCGTTCGCATCCTATTTCGCCGCCATACCCTATTTCCTCGCCCATCAAGGTCACGAGACTTACGGCGTCGTCGCATTTCTATTGATGATCCTCGGTTACTCCTCCCTATTCGATAATGGGATTACCTACACTGTCACTCTGCGCTATGTGGGTGCGCTATCGATGGGTAGCGATGATCCGGAATCGATCGTTGGATATGCCTTTCCGATATACGCGATCCTGGGTGGAGCGGTTGCATTCTCTATTTTTCTTTTCGCCCCTTACATAAGCATGTCGATTTGGGGGAGCAAAGAGTTTAGCGGCATCACGAGAGGGATGTCCCTTGTTATCTTTTTGCAGGTTGCCGGAGCGCTGTTTGCCAGCGTCCTCCTGGCGAGAAACAAGGTTATGCTCGTTAACATGAGCCGCATGACGGCAGACGTTGGACGGGTTTTCGGCATCGTGCTCGCGGCTCATTCTGCGGAGCCTCTTGTTGTGGTTGTGATCATGATGGCGATTTCTTCGTTCGCAAAGATGGCGATTGATTTGTGGAATTGCTCCAGATTGGTCGGCCTCCCAAGGCTGCGCCCACGTTGGTCAATCTCTGCTATCGTCAGTATTCTAAGATCGTCCGCGTGGATGTGGTGCATCGCCGGTGTCGGTTTGGCAACTCTGGTTTATGACAAATGGTACGTGAGCTCTGCATTCAGTTCAGAAAAATATTCCTATTACAGCATCGCGAACGATTTTTCGACGAAAGTATTTTTCGTTCTTTATGCCTTCACTGGCGCCATTTACACCCCGCTCATGCGTAGGCATGCGACAAATCTCGGTCCCGGCCCGATATACCGATTGTACTTCGTATTTCTGTTTACGGTCGCACTTGCCTACTACGGGCCGCTCTTTGTCTTTTCCGAACCGCTGTTGACTTGGTATGTTAGTGCTGATCTCGCAGCAAATGCGGTTGACCCATTGCGAGTAATGATCGGATCAGCATTGGTCTATTTGCTCTTTAATACCGTTGAGATCGACCTCTACGCGAAAGGCATGGCGCGTTACGTGTTGCCTTCATATGTTATCGGCATAGTGTCCTTGGTCTGTCTAACGCCATATTTGGCGAGGCACTTGCAAATCACGGGAGTGGCAATTTCGGTCTTTGTAATGCAAGTACTTATGCTAATATCCCTGCTCCTTGTGTATTGCCGGGCGCGAATTCAGCAATTCGTGAAGACCTGGATCCAAGGAACTTAGGGCGGAGTTGAAGGTCGAAGCGGGATCGGTAGTTAGCCTGATCAGCACGGCTTGGAAGTTATGAGGATGAACTATCGATTGTCTGACAATTCGTCGTCTGCTGTTCTCATAACTGGGGCAAGCGGTTTCGTAGGGGGAGCCCTTGTTGATGCGCTCCGGCAGCGGGGACGATGTGTCTTCGGAGGCTCTCGCAATGGAGATGGTCGGGATCTTATAAAGACCCCCCAGCTTGACGACGATGCTGAGTGGCGACCATGCTTAAATAAAATCGATCGGGTCATTCACGCTGCCGCGCACGTCCATGTGTCAAATTCGCAAGATCAATCGTCAGCGTTTCGCCGCATCAACACTGACGGGACGTTGAGGTTTGCCGGTCAAGCCGCTGAGTTCTGGTGTAAAGCGATTTGTCTTTGTCAGCACGATTGGCGTCAACGGGACGTCGTCGCAGCATCCGTTTACGGAAGAGCGATTGCCAAAACCCGAAGACCCCTATGCAGCCTCTAAGTGGGCGGCCGAGCAGGGGCTTGTTGAGATTGGGCGTCAAACGGGCATGGAAATTGTTATCCTTCGTCCGACTATGATCTATGGCCGCGGCGCTGGTGGAAATTTTCGTACTTTGAGGCGTGCCATTTTGTCTGGCGTGCCCCTTCCTCTTGGTGCTTTCAACAATCGCCGAACACTTCTCGGATTGAGTAAT
This sequence comes from uncultured Alphaproteobacteria bacterium, assembly GCA_963764705.1. Classification (GTDB taxonomy): domain Bacteria; phylum Pseudomonadota; class Alphaproteobacteria; order Rhizobiales; family Xanthobacteraceae; genus Bradyrhizobium. Next base: position 108,028 of record CAVXTR010000002.1, read on the forward strand.
ATGGTCGATGTTACCTGTGCTGCCCTGGATCACCCTCGGGCTGCTAACCACCTGTTTTTAGTCGGGGACTCGGAAGCCTTCACTGTAGCTGAGTTGTGCCGAACGATGGCGGTAATACTAGGAAAGCCTTCGAGATTAATTTCATTGTCTCCAACTCTCGTGCAGCAAGTTGCGGGAGTTTTCGGTTCCAGTGAGCGAATCCGACGCCTCAGTACCACGCTGCTTGTTGACAGCACCAAAGCTATGAACGTTTTAGGTTGGAGGCCGCGGCTTTCAATCCAGGAGGGATTGATGGAGGCCTTGCGGATCGATACTGAGACTAGCGAGGATTATCAATGACGCTAATCGTCGCGAATATTGCTCGCGTTGCGGCTGTATCTTACTCGCTACTTCAGGTAAAGGAGCAGATCCGGGCAACGATCAATTCTGGAGCCCGCGTTTCACTGATCTGCAGTGCGGTTGAAACAGTGTCGCCAGATGTCTATGGCGAGATAGAATCTCTGATACAAATTCCGATTGCTCGCAAGGTTGATCCTATCGCTGATGTTATTTCGTTGTGCCGACTCTGCCGTATCTTTTGGCAGCGAAGGTTTGACATTATCCACTCTACCACGCCAAAGGCTGGGCTGCTTTGTGCGATCGCTGGATGGTTGACGCGCGTACCTATCCGCGTCCACACATTTACGGGGCAACCGTGGGCGACCAAAGTTGGGCTTGGTCGTGAGCTCTTGAAACTGTGCGATTGGATCGTCGCTCGTTTAAATACGCACTGCTACGCTGATAGCCCTAGTCAAAAAGCGTTTCTGGTGGATCAAGGAATCGCCTCATCATCTTGTCTTTCAGTGCTTGGAAGCGGATCCCTTGCTGGTGTTGATTTGGGTAAGTTCGATTTGGATACCTTCTCAGCGGATATGCTTCAGGCAACGCGCGTGGAACTTGGCATTCCGGCAAATGCGCGAATTATCTTGTTCGTTGGGCGTTTGAACGCTGACAAGGGATTGTACGAACTTTACTCAGCTTTCAGTCGCTTGTGCAACGAACTGGACGATGTGTGGCTGCTGATGGTTGGGCCAGTCGAGGATGGAAGTGAAGAAATCTTCCGTTTGAACGCTAGTGAGCAAGCCGCCCAACGAATTGTTTTTGTAGGAAGTACTCCGGTTCCGGAACGTTACATGGCCGCGTCTTACTTGTTGTGCTTGCCGAGCTATCGAGAGGGCTTTGGGTCCGTCATAATCGAGGCCGGCTCTATGAGTGTTCCATCTGTTGGAACCAACATATACGGTGTTCTTGACGCAATAGTAGATCGAGAAACGGGGCTTTTGGTGAAGCCGCGCGATGTCCTTGATCTCTACCGCGGCTTGAAAACCCTCCTCGATGACGATCAACTTCGACAGCAGATGGGTGCTAGCGCTCAAATTCGCGTCAGAGCGCTGTTTGACAGCAGGGTGGTTGCGAAGGGCTTGGTTCAAGAATATGAACGCCTTCTCGCTGTCGCCCGCAGGGGGTAAGTCACGATGGCCGGCCCGAGGACACGGTAGATCTTCGGTGCGCCTAATCGATGGATACATTAATGCCACAATTACACGCGCAGGCCAACCCGAATCGTTTATGCTAATTAGATTAGCTAATTGCGATAGCGGTGCTTAACCCGGGCGCATGCATGTATCAACTGGTGCTATTTATAGTTCTTGCGTCCTTGATCGGCGTCTCTTTTTGGCGACGATTCGGTACAGTATTCAACCCGCCTTCATTGACGGCCCTCAGCCTTGCGGGGGCCAGCTCGATTGCGGTGTTTTTTGATGCGCTGGTGCAGAGAGGCAATGTTATTCACGCGGGCTTTGTAGGCTCAACCACGACGGCCGCAGTAGTTTATTCGGTTGGTCTCATTTCTTTTGTTATTCCGTGGCTCGATTTGAGCCGAAAACAAAAGACATCGACGATGTGCGCCGACAAGAATTTAAGCCGAACGCTTTTGCAAATAAGCTGTTTGGTCGTAACCGCTCTTGTTTTGACGTGGGCGTTGCTAGGGGAAATCCCATTTCTTCAAATGGCTTTAGGGAGGGAATCAATCAACGATCACTTGGACAACCTGAGAAGGTTGACGCCAGGGGTTATGATGGCCAATTTGGCGGCGCTTGTTGTCCTATGTTTATATATCGCTAGCAGGTCAGCATACCCGAGAACTTCTTTTTCGTCGAAGCTTATCTTCGCCTTTGCGATTCTGGTTGCGCTCGTTGCGTGCGGATGGCAAGGAAACCGACAATCGTTCTTGATTTTTTTGTTTTTCTTTATCGTACGAAACTTTCTCAGCAGAACCGAGAGATACGGCCACAAGCCCGACAAGGGTAAGGTCTGGCGGATGCGTATCTACACAGCGATCTCGCTATTTGTGTTTGCTGGAGGTTTCACGGCAATTAATTATATTAGGCTCGCGCACGAGGGGCGATTTAGCGGGCCAGCTGAGCTGCTGCTCTATTACTCTTGGCCCGTTTACAACATAGTCTCTATTACGTCGAAAATTGGCATAGCGGGGACGGGTGATTACTCTTTCCTTCTCACCGAATTATTGCCTGCGAGATTCGGGGGTAAGGCGCTATTAGGAGAAATCTCTCAGCTACTGTTTGAGCCAACTTCTCCAAGCGGGTTTTTTTCCTACTGGTATCTCAGCTTTGGGGCAATTGGTGTCGCGATGGGAGGGCTGGTTTTCAGCCTTGCTTCAAGGTATGCTTTCGAAGTGTCTTTGAGGTCGGAACATCACCTGCGAGTTTACATTCTATTGTTATTTAGTTGTGCGACGATTTCGGTCTATAGCCATTTTTTGTCGTTATCCTATTTTTGGATTCCCCTTCTTTCGCTGGTCGTTGTCAATTTCTGCTCCAGGATAACGCTTCTTCCTTCAATTGCAGAGCCACGGACGCATAGCTAGCGGCATGCGGCCTTTTGGTCAGCGCTTTTGACCGATCAGACATGCCCTCTCTTGCGGCACCAAAATTGCCTTGCTAATAGCCTCCCGGTCCGGGATCGCGCACGGCATGGAATGTTGCACTGATGAAAACGGCTTTTTTGACAGGGGTGACGGGGCAGGACGGATCCTATTTGGCGGATTTCTTGCTCGCCAAGGGATACGAAGTTCATGCCATTTTGCGCCGCTCTTCGGTTTTTACTACCAGACGCATCGATCACCTAATGGCACATCCTAGGTTTCATACCTACCATGGAGATCTAGCAAACTCGAGCAATCTGCACTCTCTACTCTCCCGCATCAAGCCTGATGAGATATATAATCTGGGTGCGCAATCGCACGTTGCTGTATCGTTTGAGGTGCCAGAATATACCGCGGAAGTCGACGCTGTCGGAACGATACGGCTTCTCGGCGCTATCAAAGACATGAATATCAGTGCGCGATTTTATCAAGCCTCAACTTCCGAGTTGTACGGGGGCCTTCCGGGGACTGCACCGCAAGACGAACAAACGCCGTTCTACCCAAAGTCGCCATACGGAGCTGCTAAGCTCTACGCATATTGGGTGACGGTAAATTATCGGGAAGCTTACAACATGTTTGCGTGTAACGGCATCCTATTTAATCATGAATCACCTAGACGAGGAGAGACCTTCGTTACCAAGAAAATTACCAAGGCAGTGGCTGCCATTTCGAAAGGAAAGCAAAACCAGCTTCGCCTCGGCAACGTCAATGTAAGGCGCGACTGGGGCTACGCGAAAGACTACGTTGAGGCAATGTGGCTGATGCTGCAGCAGGAGAAGTCCGAAGGATTACGTGATCGCGACAGGTAAGTCGTTCAGCGTGCGAGAATTTGTCGACCTCGCATTCCGCGAGGTCGACATTGATATCGCATGGAAGGGAACAGGGCTCGACGAAGTCGGGATTAACCGCGCGACCGGTGATGTGTTGGTTGCAATTGATCCGAAGTATCATCGTCCGGCAGAAGTCGAGCATCTTTTAGGAAATGCAAGAAAAGCGGAAAACGAGTTGGGGTGGAAACCAAGAACATCCCTGGAAGAACTCGTGCGGATCATGATCCGGTATGACCTTAGTTTTGATGATTACGGCGGAGACTTGACATGATCTTGGTAACCGGCGCGACAGGTTTCCTGGGTAAGCGGGTCTGCCACTTACTCGAACGCAAGGGACTTGCCTTAACCCGCGCGTCGCTCAGTCTTGGAACAGATTTTCGGGACAGTTCGGCGACTGTTGACTTGTTTGAGAAGGTACGGCCGACATACGTCTTGAACTGCGCAGCGTTTGTGGGAGGTATCCAATTTGGACTCAAGCATCCCGTCGAATTGTTTCAGAACAACCTTTCAATTATGCAAAATCTTCTTTCGGCCGCACATTTGAGTGGCGTCAAGCGATTGGTAAATCCTATTTCCAATTGCGCATATCCGGCCCAAGCCAAACTTTTTAAAGAGAGCGAATTTTGGGATGCTGCCCGTTGCACGAAACCGTTATGGTCTACGGTTTCGTGCGCAAGGCTTTCTGGATTGGCTCATGGTCGTACGCCATGCAGTACGATATGGACATCATCAACATCATCTTGTCCAATATGTACGGTCCCGAAGATCATTTCGAAGAGGAGCGGTCGCACGCGCTTGGTGCGCTTGTTATGAAATTTGTCGAAGCCAAAAGGCGCAACGCTCCGTTTGTGAATGTATGGGGTAGCGGAACTCCGGTGCGAGAATGGATGCATGTCGATGACGGAGCCCAGGCCATGGTGCGTGCGATGCACGTGCCCCGTACAATTGACCCAATCAATATAGGGATCGGCAGAGGGTATTTCTATCTGGACATGGCTTTGTTGATTAAGAACAAAGTGGGTTATGAGGGCGAAGTACGTCTTGATCCCACTAAGCCAGATGGTGCGCCCTACAAGACCGTTGATGGAAGCAAAGGCGAGGCATTGTTCGGTTGGCGACCAGCTATTTCCTTTGATGTTGGCGTCGCCGAGACTATCTCATGGTATTTGCAAAACGTTCGACAGGAAGTCCAAAATCATGGCCATTAAAGAAATCTGTCAAGGTGACGTCGTTTTAGCTCGCCACGTTCCTTCGGAAGACGCCTGGAAAGATGGGCTCAGTTTTTTCTCACCCGATGGTGACTACATCCAGGCTGGGACTTGGGGCTATGGCGCCGGGAAGGAATTGAAAGCTCACGCGCATAATCCTGTGACGCGCGAGGTTCTGTGAACTCAGGAGGTGCTGTACATCCGCCGTGGTCGTGTCCGAGCCGACGTTTATAACTTGCAAGATGAAAAAATTGGCGAGTTTGTGGGGAGCGTCGGCGACATTCTAATTCTTCTTCGTGGAGGTCACGGGTACGAGATTTTGGAAGAAGGAACCCAAGTTCTAGAGATCAAGAATGGTCCCTACGTAGGTGCCGACGCCGACCGCAGAAGGTTTTGAAAATCGATGTTACGGGTGAAGAGCGAGTTGAGACATGGCTTAGGTTCAACTTGACCAAGATGCGATAGGAATCGGATAAGCATGACAGTTGCTCAGCAACGAGAGTTCACTGACAATCAGTTTCTCAATCGACTGAGAAGCGACGTCAAATCGCAGTTTGGCGAAGACGGGATAATCGAAGGTATTTTTAAGATTATCCCGAGTGAAGTTCAAAACCATTGGTGCTGTGAATTCGGCGCCGGGATGGAATGCATTGCAGCAACACATTTAACTTGGTTGTAAACAAAAGCTGGAGCGGGGTATTTATCGAAGCCAATAAGAAGAAGTTCCTTGACCTGAAGAAAACTTATGAAGCATTCAAGAGGGCGGTGTTGATTAACGAGTTCGTCAACATCTCGGGTGAAAATACTCTAGATAGATTGCTGACAGCGCGCGGGCTCGCCGATTGATCTTGATCTGCTTTCGATAGATGTGGACGGCATGGACTACTATATTTGGCGTTCACTTGTTGAGCACCGCCCCAAGGTTGTCATTATCGAATTCAATCCAACGATCCCCGACAACATCGAGTTCGTGCAAGAGGAAGACCCGTCTAGAAAGCACGGTACGTCTCTGCGCTCTATGACGAAGTTGGCGAAAGAAAAGGGGTATGAACTCATATGCGTCAACGCTGAAAATGCGCTCTATGTAGACCAAAAGTACTTCGATCTTTTCGGTATCAAAGATAATTCGATTGGTGCCCTCAAGTACTATCCAGAGCCACTACAAGTTTTTCAGCTTTTTGATGGAACGCTAGTGTTTCACGGCAATGCGCCGCCAAGTCTTGTGTGGTTTGGGCTTCCTGTCGACTTCAATAAACTGCAGGTTCTGCCCAGGTTGTTCGCCAGATAAACGCGCCTTGGGAGGAGGCCTGCTTGGAGCGCTGGTGCGGGGGCCTATCAAATTTCTGCGCTGGTATCGTTTGAAGAATTGGAAGGGGCACGAAGGGGACCCCGGAAATTGGAAAATGTAGCGTCGCGTTTGACCGCCGAGTTCCGGCTGTGCCGACCGATCTCTAAGCTCGGCTCACATTTGATCTCATACAGGCGATCCGGAGTGGCCTGTTGACACTGCTTTCCGTTTGCATGGCGGTTCGGAATGGGCAAGCGACGATTGAACATGCTGTTCGGTCGATCCGCCGGCAAACGTTCGCGGACTGGGAGTTGGTTCTCATCGATGACGGCTCGATCGACGAGACCGTCAATATCGTAAGAGCATTTGCCGACGCGCGCATCCGGCTGTTTCAAAATCCGCAAAGCCTGGGCTTGGCGGCCAGTCTCAATATGGCTCTTTCCCAATCCAAAGGTAAATTTATCGCGCGGATGGATGCGGATGATGTCTGCTTCCCGCGCCGCTTCGATCAGCAGCTTCGTTACCTGGAGCAGTACCCCAAGGTCGACTTGGTCGGTGGGCAAGCGCTCATGTTTTGTAGCGACTGGGATCTGGCCGGAGTTCTGAACGTGCCTCTTGACCACGAACAGATTACGCGGACGCCAGGTAGTTCGTTTCCGCTCCTCCACCCTTCTTGGATGGGGAAAGCCGATTGGTTCACGCGCTACAAATATGACGAACAATACATCCGTGCACAGGACTTCGAAATGCTGCTTCGGGCAATGCCCCACAGTGTCTATGCTAATATTCCGGATGTTGTTCTCGGATATCGCTATGAAAAGCAGAGCCTTGCCAAGCGACGCGCGAGCAGGGCATATCAGCGCCTGGCGATTAGCAAGAACCGCGCTTCCCTGAAGGCAAATCACGCATGGGCGATGTCGGCGCTATGGATGAAAGATCTTGCTGACATGATCCTTTCTTCGGGAGGAATTGAACTTTCCAGAACTCGCACGGCGCCTTCGCCTGTTCTTATTCAGCAGTGGTTTGACCTCGTCGGTTCATTGGAATGACTTCATGTGCGGAGTAGCTGGTTTCGTCGATCGCCTGCTGCAGGAAAGTGCTGCAGATTGTGCCATCCGACAGATGTCGCTGGCGATCAAGAATTGCGGACCTGACGGAGAAGGCTATTATCTTGACAGCGAGAATGGGATCGCGCTCGCGCATCGCCCTGTTCTGCAATCATCGACATAACGAGTGCTGGTGCTCAACCGATGATGTCGATTTGCGGCCGGTACGTCATTTCGTTTAACGGCGAAATCTATAATTTTCCAGCAATACGCATGAGTGTTGAAGCTGCTAGGGGAACAGTCAATTGGAAAGGACATTCTGATACCGAAGTACTCATCGAGGCAATTGCCGAATTTGGTCTCGAGGAAACACTGAAGATGACGACCGGAATGTTCGCGCTTGCTCTCTGGGACAAATCGAAAAGGCAATTTACCTGGCCCGCGACCGGTTCGGCGAGAAGCCAATGTACTATCTCAATAATGGCGCAAGTTTAGCTTTCTCGTCGGAGCTCAATAGCGTTTCCAAGTTTCCCGGATTTCGCGCGGCGATCAACGAGGAGGCCGTCGGTGAATACTTGCGGTACGGGTTTGTCCCCGGCGAGTCGACCGACGTTGTTGCGGCATATCAAGAAGGTGCTTCCCGGGCACTACGTTAGGTTTTCGGCTTTGGGCTCGCCGGGACTTGTCAGCCGTTGTTACTGGGATCCAAAGACAGAACTGTTTGAACAGCCGAAGCGAGATGAGCCCCTTGAGCGTGTGCTGGATGAGTTGGAAGTGTTGTTGAGCGATGCTATTGAGGCGCAGCTTGTATCTGATGTAGGGATTGGGGTCGTTCCTTTCTGCTGGAATCGATTCGTCACTCATAAGTTCAGTCATTCGGCGACGGCTTGACCGTCCGCTTCTAACCTTTTCAATGGGCTTCGACGATCAGCAATATGATGAGTTGGCGGCAGCTAGTGCTATCGCAGCAAATCTCGGGACGGATCATCATCAACACATCGTCCGTAAGTCTGACGTTCTTGAGGTCGTACAGTCTGTTGCGGTAATTTTCGACGAACCAATCGGTGATACCTCGGTCCTTCCGACGTACCTGGTTTGTAAGATGGCTAGAAAACACGTGACGGTCGCTCTGTTGGGAGATGGTGGCGATGGGAGATGTTTGGAGGTTACAATCACTATCGATGGGGGAAGCGCGTGGTAAAGAATATATCCCGCATTCCCAGATCTGTACGATGTCGCGCGGGTGCCCTTGTCACTAAGACTGGATACTGCACCGGAAAACGATCGATTATCAAATTGGGTCATCTGATAAAGGAATCGGAATATTCCGATCCTGGCCTTCTTTTGAATGGCGGGATCATCGACGCGGCCGAAGGCATGCCAATGATCAGGCGGCAGCAACAGAGGCAGGAGATCGTCCTCGAAGATCTACAAAACCTGTCCGCAGAACATCAACTCATGGCAGCGGATCTTTACGGATTTCTGCCCGGTGATATCTTGTGCAAGGTGGACAGGGCTTCAATGGGCGTCAGTCTGGAGACTCGCGCACCGTTCCTCGACCGGCACGTTGCGCGATTTGCATGGTCACTTCCTCCCAAACTTACGGTCCGTGGGCCGTCGAGTAAGTATGTGTTGCGAAAGCTTTTGGCGCGTTACCTCCCAGAGGAATTTATTAGCCGCCCCAAACAAGGGTTCGGCATCCCGCTCGACGGATGGCTTCGGAACGAGTTGAAATCATTCGTCGAAAAAAACCTAAATATCCTTAAGTCGAAATATGGGCACCTCGTCTTTCCGGCCTTCGTAGACAAGTACTGGGGCGAACATCTTTCCGGAAGAGTAAATTGGCAGCGGGAAATATGGACGCTGGTGGCTCTTACACTGTTTTTAGAAACGTATTTTTGAACATCGCAGGGTGACTACCGAGCGGGCATTAGATAAGCGGTACTACACGTTGTGGTTGTTTGTTGTATTAAAGTTGTTTAAGCTGAATGCGGCGATGGATCGATCAGGCTCGCCATAATGTGGAGGTCGAGATATGAGGCTCACTTCTTGGCTGAGAGCGTTCATATACGTGCTAACTGTCCTCGCTTTCGCCGCCACCGCCGCGCAGGCACAAGCGACGCGGACGTGGGTGTCCGGCGTTGGCGATGACGCCAACCATGCAGCCGAACAGCACCTTGCAAAACCTTCGCCGGAGCGATTTCTAAGACCGTTGCAGGCGGAGAAATTAACTGTATTGATCCCGGCGGTTTCGGCGCTGTCACCATCACGAAGGCGATCACGATTGACTGCGGCAGTACGGAAGCAGGCCTAGCCGTGGCCGGAACCAACGGGATCATCGTCAGCGCGGGCGGGAGCGATGTCGGTCGTGCTGCGTGGCTTGGATCTCATTGGTATGGTGGCGGTGCCTGCACGTAACGGCATTGTTTTCAACACGGGGGCGGCGCTGCATGTGGAAAAATGTTTGATCCGTGAAGCTCTTCGAGACCGGATCGTCTGGCTTCGGCATTTTCTTCCAACCAACCGCCGCCAGTGTGCTTTACGTCGCCGATACAGTTCTCACCCACAATGGATCAGGCAGCAGCGGAGGCGCCATCACTATCCGCCCGACGGGATCAGGCAGCGCCAACGCGACGATCGTGCGCACCACGGCAATGAACAACGTCACGGGAATCACGGCGGACACCGGGTCGGGGCCTACCAGCGGCTCGGTGTTCGTGGCGGTGCGTGACAGCGTTTCGAGCGGGAACACCTCCACCGCCTTCTCCGCGGTTTCGGGTCCTTCATCCGGCAACATCGGTTTGTTTGTCGACCACAGTCTTTCCAGTCTGAGCGCTACGGGTGTTAATGCGGCGGGCGCCCACGCTCTTGTTCAGGTCGGAGCGTCAAGCATCTGGGGTAATAGCAAGGGCATAAATCAATCCAACGGCGGCCAAATCTTCTCGTTTGGGAACAATCATATCGCGTAACTCCGTAAATGGCGCCTTCACAACACCCGCCATCCCACTTCAATAGAGTGTAGTTGCAAATGTTGTGCTGCTTTTCTTAATGCCCGTGATCGACAAGTACCTTCAGGCAAGATTGATGCAGCTTTTTCCGATTGTCTTCAGGTAGGATAGCGAAGTCGCGCTGGTTTACGCCGTAAAACAAGAGAGATGTCATGGATGCATGACGGTTCATCGCTGTCTGTGCCGGCGTGCTGTGCATTTACGGTAGCGACTTCAAGGTGAAGGCAACATGGGCAATAAAATAGGCCGGCGTTAAGACACAGCGTCGCCCAAGTCCAGCATCGACGGCTAACCGAACAGATTGTTCCGGCTGGCGCAACTAGTTCACAGATACTTTTTTCCAAAAATAGACAGGATCGAGACGATCGTGCCCAGGATCAACAGCAATAGCCCCATCTTGCCCGTACGTCGGACTGCTCGCTCAATGCGATACTGCATCACCAGAGTTTTCGCTGGATTGTGATGATCTCGCACCGTTAGGAACTCGATGATGACTTCTCATTGTCAACGCTTGCTGATCTGAAATCGACGTACCGCTGCCAAGATGAAGGCTCGTGGAAATGGCCGGAGTAAATGGGTACCAGTTTGATGCCGAGCCCCCGACAGCACAACGGGCTTATTAGCCATCAAACCGCGATAGCCTGCAAGCGCCACGTCGGTGGCAGACGCGTTCAGGATCGCGGTACCGGAGTCTTTATTAAAATCTGTCCGAGCTTGAAATTCCGACGGTACGGGACTTGGGTAGAGGAGCGTCACGCCTATCGCCTGATGACCAAACTCACCACGTAAAGGCTCAGTAAGCGAAGTTACATAGTCTTTAGACGCATAGGCAGATTTACGGCGGCGTTCTGGTATGTCGTCCTGGCTGAAGGGCTCGTTCGGCCGCCGCGTCGAAAAGCAGATCATGTCATCGGGCCTGATGAAGCGCGGCTACTTCAACCCGTCCTACATCACCAACCTGTTTGCCGATCTGCGCGGCGATCGCGCCAATCTCAGCCAGCAGATCTGGACCATCTACAATCTGGTGGCGTGGTACGACTACTGGATCGAACGGCCGCAGCAGGCGGCAGCGGCCTAAGATCGGTGTGCATTCACCGTCATGACGGGCGTTCCATGGTTGCTCCGATTTGGCGGTATTAAAACACCGATCTTCGCAAGCTGCTCTACGGTGCATGGGGTTGTTTTCGCGATTTTGGTTTTGGGCGCCTACCGCTCGTCGGAAATCACCTTGCCGTCGTTCGGCAGCGAGGCAGCGGCGACCAGTTCGACATTGCCGCCGAGCTTTGTCACTGCGCGCAGCGTCGCTGATAGTTCGTTCTGAAGCAGCTTCGCCCGGAGTTGCCGCTTCCGCTTTCAGCGTCATCAGATCGGCTTCGCCCGATCGCGTGACGACGAGGCGCAGCCGTCCGAGTTCGGGATGGCGCTTGCCGATCTCGGCGATCTGTTCCGGCCGCACGAACATGCCCTTGACCTTGGTGGTCTGATCGGCGCGGCCCATCCAGCCCTTGATGCGCATGTTGGTGCGTCCGCACGGGCTCGCGCCGGGCAACGCCGCGGTGAGATCGCCGAGCGCGAGGCTGATCCAGGGATGCTGCGGATCCAGCGAAGTGACGACGATCTCGCCGACGTCGCCTGGTGCGACGGGATCGCCGGTGCCGGGCCGCACGATCTCCATGATCAGGTCCTCGTTGACGGTCATGCCGTCGCGCGCCGGCGTCTCGAACGCGATCATGCCGAGGTCGGCGGTGCCGAACGCCTGATAGGCATCGACGCCGCGCGCCTTGACCTCGTCCTGCAGCGATTTCGGAAATGCCGCACCCGAGACCAGCGCGCGCTTGATCGAGGAGACGTCGCGGCGGGAGCTTGCGGCGGCATCGAGCAGGATTTTCAGAAAGTCCGGCGTGCCGCTGTAGCCGACCGGGCGATAGGCCTCGATCAGCTCGAACTGCGCTTCCGTATTGCCGGGGCCGGCCGGGATCACCGCGCAGCCCAGCGCCCGCGCCGAGGCGTCGAAAATGAAGCCGCCGGGGGTCAGGTGATAGCTGAAGGTGTTGAGCACCACGTCGCCGGGCCGAAAACCGGCCGCATACAGCGCCCGCGCGCCGCGCCAGGGATCGGCATGGGCGGGCTCGGGCTCGAAGATCGGGCCCGGGCGAGGTAAATAGCCGTCCGAACGACCCCAGCGGCCCCGCCACGAAGCCGCCGAAGGGCGGAGCGGCCTTGTGCAGGGCCGGGAGTTCCGACTTGCGCAGCACCGGTAGCCGCGCCAGCGCGGCCCGGTCGGTCACGGAAGCGGGGTCTGTGCCCTTCAGGCGCTCCGCATAGGCCGGCGCGGCCATCGCCTTGCGCAGCACGTCCGGGAGCTTTGCAGAACAGCTCCGCCTCGCGTTTGGCCGGCTCGCGGGTTTCAAGGGCGTCGTAGTGCTCGGTCATGGCTGATCCGTCAAGTTAGGGCCGATTGCATGCCGCCTTTGACGTGCTATCAGACGGCTTCTACTGGTGTTGGAGTTGCCTCTGTTGAAGGCGCCTCGGAGAACGCAATGGCTGAAGCACAAACCGCCGTGGCGCAGGATACCGCCGACGTCGTCGCAAGGCTGAAGCGTCGCATGATCGACCACGCGTTGCCGCTGTGGTCCGGCGAAGGCTGGGATCGTGCGACCGGCGGCTTCGTCGACCGGCTCGACCAGGATGGCCGTGCCGACGCTCGAGGCGCCGCGGCGGATTCTGGTGCAGGCCCGGCAGATCTATTGCTTCGCCAAGGCGGCCCAGATGGGCTGGTACCCGACGGCCGCGAGATCGCGCTGAAAGGGCTCGATTACCTCCTCAGCAAAGCCAAGGCGCCCGACGGCAAGCCTGGCTTCGTCCATGTCTTGACGCCTGAGGGCGCGGTGCTCAAGCCGCTGCGCGACACCTACGACCACGCCTTCGTGCTGCTGGCGCTGGCCACTGTTTATTCGCTCGATCGCGATGCGCAGGTCCGCGCCGAGATCGACGCGCTCTGTCATTTTCTGGACACGCAACTGCGCTCGCCGCACGGCGGCTTTCTCGAGGGCCTGCCGCCCTCGATGCCGCGGCGGCAAAATCCGCACATGCATCTGTTCGAGGCGATGATCGCGGTGTTCGACGCGACGCATGAACCGGTGTTCCAGAATCGCGCCGGCGATTTCTTCGCGCTGTTTCTCGCCAACCTCTACGACAAGCAGAAGCAACTGCTCGGCGAGTATTTTGAAGAGGACTGGTCGCGGATCGAGCCTGTCAGCATCGAGCCCGGACATCAGGCGGAGTGGGCCTGGCTGCTGAAAGGATTTGAACGCATCACCGGCTGTCCGACCGGACGCTTTCGCGGCGAGCTGCTGGCGTCGGCGCTGCGTTATCGCGACGAGGCGACGGGCTGCCTGGTCGACGAGGGCGACACCGCGGGCAACGTCAGGCGACACACGAGGCGGCTGTGGCCGCAGACCGAGATCGCGAAAGCGTGGATCGCGCAGGCCGAGGCGGGTGAGGCCGGCGCGGCCGACGAAGCGCGCACGGCGCTGGCGCGCCTGGAGCGGCATTACCTCAGCCATCCCGTGGCGGGCGGCTGGTACGATCAATTCGACCGCGACGGCGTCTCGCTGGTCGCCACGATCCCTGCGTCCTCGTTCTATCATGTGCTCAGCGCGGTGACCGAAGCGGAGCAGGTGATCGGCTGAGTAGGCGCGACGCTCACAGCCACCGCTTCCGCCGCTTGAAGCTTTTCAGGTTTTTAAAGCTCTTGCGCTGGTCGCCGGCGCCGCCGAGGTAGAATTCCTTGACGTCCTCGTTGTCGCGCAATTCGTCGGCCGAGCCGTCGAGCACCACCTTGCCCTGTTCCATGATGTAGCCGTGGCTCGCGACCGAAAGCGCGGCGCGCGCATTCTGCTCCACCAGCAGGATGGTGACGCCGAGGTCGCGGTTGATCTCCTTGATGATCGCGAACACTTCCTTGACCAGCAGCGGCGACAGCCCCATCGACGGCTCGTCCATCAAAATCATCTTCGGGCGCGCCATCAGCGCGCGGCCGATCGCCAGCATCTGCTGTTCGCCGCCGGAGAGATAGCCGGCCAAGCCGGTGCGTTCCTTCAGGCGCGGGAAATATTTGAAGACCATGTCGATGTCGTCGCCGACCTCGTTGTCGCTGCGGGTGAAGGCGCCGAGCCGCAGATTCTCCAGCGACGTCATGTCTGAGATGATGCGGCGGCCTTCCATCACCTGGAAGATGCCGCGGCGGACGATCTTGTCGGGATCGATGCCGTTGATGCGTTCGCCGTCGAACAGGATCTCGCCGCGGGTGACTTCACCGTCTTCGGTCTTGAGCAGACCCGAGATCGCCTTCAGCGTCGTCGACTTGCCGGCGCCGTTGGCGCCCAGCAGCGCCACGATCGCGCCCTTGGGCACGTCGAGGCTGAGCCCGCGCAGCACCAGGATGACGTCGTCGTAGACGACCTCGATGTTGCGCACGCTGAGCAGCGGCGCGGGGGCGGTGGCGGCGCTTGCGGCGGGGCGAGCTGTGTCGACGGTTTCAATCATGTGTTGGCGTTCATTCGTTGGCTCGTCATGCCCGGCCTTGTGCCGGGCATCCAGTCTTTCTTGTTGTCGCGCTGACTAAGACGTGGATGGCCGGGACATGTTTTCGCGAAGACGCGCCTCGCGCTTTAGCCCGGCCATGACGCCTCGATAAGTCACCAGCCAAACCATTCCGGCTTGCGCGGCAGTTCGACGGTCTTGACCTTGTCGAGCTTGATCGTGCCCTTGGCCATGACGTCGTTGATGTCGCCATCGGTCGCGCCCGAGATCTTCGAGCGGTAGAGATCGACCTTCGTCGTCGGGCGGTGATCCTTCTCGGTCCAGGTCGAGGGATTGCAGACGCCCTCCATGCCGGCCGGCACCCAATCCTTCTTCTGATAGAAACCCTTGGCGACGTTCTCGCCGGTGGCGCCGCCGTTCTTGGCGGCCCAGTCGAGCGCTTCCTTCAGATACAGCGCGCTGCAGACGGCCGCGATGTAATGCACGGGACGATAGACCTTGCCCGTGGGGTCCGACATTTTGGAGATTTCCATCACCGTCTTCATGCCCGGCGCGTTGCCGCCCCACGCTACCGCCGTGCGCAGCGGGAAGATGACGCCGTCGGCGGCGTCGCCCGCGGTTTTGGCGGCGTTTTCGTCCATGCCCCAGACGTTGCCCATGAACTGCACGTCGACGCCAGCGGTCTTGCACGCCTTCAGCACCGAGATGTTGGAGCCGGCGGTATTGCCCAAATAAGCGTAGTTGGCGCCGGCGCTCTTCAGGCTCAGGCATTGCGCGCTGTAGTCGCCCGGCGAAAGCGCGAACACCAGCGGCGGCAGCACTTCGAAGCCGAGTTCGGTGGCGAGCGCCTCGCCGGCCGCCTTCGGCGCGTTCGGATAGGGATGGTTGGCGCCCATGTGGACGAATTTCGGCTTGCCCGGCTTGCCCTTGGCCTTCCAGTCCTCGGCCGCCCAGGTCAGCATCGCGCGCATCGCATCCGAATAGCTCGGGCCATAGAAGAAATTATACGGCGCGGGTTTGGCCTTGCCGCTGGTGCCTTCCGGATCGGTCAGCGCCGCGGCGTAGGAGCCGGAGATATCCGGGATCTTGTCCTGGGCGAGGAAGCCGGTGAGCGCTTCGGTATCGGCGGTGCCCCAGCCCATGATGGCTGCGACCTTGGCGTCGGGCGCCGACCACTTCTTGTAGAGCGCGATCGCGCGCGGCACCTGGTAGCCGTAGTCGTTGCTGTCGACAGAGAGCTGCTTGCCGCCGACGCCGCCGTTCTTGTTGACCCAGGCGAAGGTATCCGCGACGCCCTGGCCGTAGGGGGTTCCGACGTCGGCCGTGCCGCCCGACAGATCCTGAAGATGGCCGATCGCAATCTGCGCCTGTGCGGCCGTGGCTGCGCCGCCGATCAGCAGCGCCAGTGAAACCGTGCTCAAAAGGGATTTTATCGTCATAGGCATTTTCCTCCGGTCTTTTGTTGACTTCGTTGTAATCGGTCCGCTTTCAGCCTCAATGCGAAAACGGGTAGAGCTTCCAGTAGGTCTTGATCTGCCGCCAGCGATGCGCGAGCCCGTCGGGCTCGAACATCAGAAATCCGATGATGATCAGTCCGATCGTGATCTCGCGCAGGAAGGTGATGTTGTTGTTGAGCGACAACGCCTTGTCGATTGCGCTGCCCTTCAGGCCGGCGCTGAGCCACTCCATCGATTCCGGCAGCAGCACCACGAAGGCGGTGCCCATCAGCGTGCCCATGACCGATCCGGTGCCGCCGATGATGACCATCGCCAGGAACAGGATCGAGCGCTCGATGCCGAAACCCTCGTTGGAGACGACCAGTTGATAGTGCGCGTAGAGCGCGCCCGCGATACCGGCAAAGAACGCGGCGAGCCCGAACGACAGCGTGCGGTACTTGGTGAGGTTGATGCCCATGATCTCGGCGGACAGATAATGGTCGCGGATCGCGACCAGCGCGCGGCCGTCGCGGGTGCGCATCAGGTTGGTCACCAGCAGGTAGCTGACCACGAGATAGGCCAGCACGACGTAGAAATATTGCTTATCGCCGCGGAACTTATAGCCGAAGATCGAGAACGGATTTGGCGCTGGCCGGCACCGAGCCGCCGGAGAACCAGTCGGCGCGCGAGAAGAAATCCAGCAGGATATATTGCGCGGCGAGCGTCGCGATGACGAGATAGAGCCCCTTCAGTCGCGCCGCCGGCAGGCCGAAGACCAGCCCGACCAGCGCGGTGATGACACCGGCGAGCGGAATGGCGAAGAACACCGGGATTGGCAGGGTGTTGGAGATGTAGGCCGAGGTGAAGGCGCCGAACAGGAAGAAGGCGGCGTGACCGATCGAGATCTGGCCGGTGAACCCGACGAGAATGTTGAGGCCGAGCGCCGCGATCGCAAAGATGCCGATCTGAATCGATATGCTGAGCCAGTAGTTAGTGAATAGCTGCGGCGCGAAGCAGACCAGGATGACGCCGGCTATCGCAAAGTTGCGGCTGGTTGTGGTCGGAAAGATCGTGGTGTCCGCCGCATAGGTGGTGCGGAAGTCGCCGGAGGGAATCAGGGAGGGACCGGCCATGAATTATACCCGCTCGATGTCTTTGGTGCCGAACAGCCCATAGGGCTTGATCATCAGGATGATGATCAGCACGTAGAACGGCGCGATTTCGTACAGATTGCCCCAGTGCAGATATTCGCTGTCGACATACTGCGCGATGTTTTCCAATAGCCCGATGATGATGCCGCCAACCACGGCGCCACCGATCGAGTCGAGCCCGCCGAGGATCGCCGCCGGAAACACCTTGATGCCGTAGGCGGAGAGGCCGGAGGATACGCCGTTGACGACGGCGACCACGACGCCCGCGACCGCCGACACCATGGCCGAGATCGCCCACGCCATCGCGAACACGTTCTTCACCGAGATGCCCAGCGACTGCGCCACCTGCTGGTTGAAGGCGGTGGCGCGCATCGCGAGGCCGTATTTGGAAGCGCGGAAGAACCAGGCCATGCCGATCATCATGGCCACCGACACCACGAGGCTCATGACATAGACGGTCTGGATCTGCAGGCCGAGAAAATGGACGGCCTGGCTTTGGAACACGCGCGGGAACGGCTGCGGGTTGACGCCAAAGATCCATTTCAACGCGGCCTGGAATACGGTCGAGAGGCCGATCGTCACCATGATCACGGAAATGATCGGCTCGCCGATCATCGGCCGCAGGATCAGGATCTGGATCGCGATGCCGAACACGAACATGAACACCAGTGTCATCGGCATGCCGATCCAGAACGGCACCTGGTATTTGGCGAGCAGCGCCCAGCACACCCAGGCGCCGATCAAGAGCAATTCGCCCTGCGCGAAATTCACGACCTGCGTCGCCTTGTAGATCAGCACAAACGACATCGCGACGACGCCATAGAGCGTGCCGACCACGAGGCCGTTGACCAGAAGCTGGATCAGGAACTGGATGTTCATTCCGCGGCCTCCGCGACCGGCATATCACGCGCGAGGTCGACCACCCGCAGCGTGGTGCGGATGCGCTGCGTGGTGCCGTCCTGGAAGCGGATCACGGTGTCGACCGGGATGTCGCGCTTGCCGCCGTAGATGCCGTCGATGATGTCGGCGTATTTTTCGTTGATGACGCTGCGGCGGACTTTGCGGGTGCGGGTCAGTTCGCCGTCGTCGGCGTCGAGTTCCTTGTAGAGCAGCAGGAAGCGCGAGATGCGCTGCGCCGGCGGCAGCGTGGCATTGACGGTTTCGACTTCCTTGCGGACGAGGTCATAGACTTCGGGCCGCGAGGCGAGGTCGGTGTAGGTGGTAAACGAGATGCGGCTCTTCTCCGCCCATTTCGAGATGATCGAGTAGCGGATGCAGATCATCGCCGCCAGCGCGTCGCGGCCAGCGCCGAGCACGACGGTCTCGGCGATGTAGGGCGAGAACTTGAGCTTGTTTTCCAGATATTGCGGCGAGAAGCGCTCGCCGCGCGAGGTCTCGGCGAGATCCTTGATGCGGTCGATCACCACGAGCTGCTTGTTGTCGTTGAAATAGCCGGCGTCGCCGGAATGCATCCAGCCGTCCTTCATGTCGGCGGCCGAGGCTTCCGTATTCTTGTAATAGCCGAGATACATGTTGGGATGGCGCACGACGATCTCGCCGACGCCGTGCGATGTCGGGGTTGTCGATGCGGATCTCGATATCGTCGGCCATCGGCACGCCGGTCGTGTCCGGATCGACCTTGCCGGCCGGGTGCAGCGTGTAGGCGCCGAGCAGTTCGGTCTGGCCGTAGAGCGTGCGCAGCGGCACGCCCATGGCCTGGAAGAACTTGAACGTATCCGGCCCGAGCGCGGCGCCGCCGGTCGCGGCCGAGCGCAGCCGCGAGAAGCCGAGGCGGTCGCGCAGCGCGCGGAACAGCACCTTGTCGGCCAGGACCGAGTGCTTGCCCTCGGCGAGCGCCGCAAGGCCCGTCTTCATGCCGAGGCCGTAAAGCCTCTGTTTGAGCGGCGAGGAATCCATCACGCCGGCGCGCACATCGGCGGCGATCGATTCCCAGACCCGCGGCGCGAACAGCACGAAGGTCGGCGCGATCTCGCGGAAATCGTTCATCATGGTGTCGGGCTCTTCGACGAAGTTGACCTTCATCCGGCAGAGCAGCCCTTTGCCGAGCACGTAGACCTGTTCCATGATCCAGGGCAGCGGCAGCACCGAGACGTATTCGTCGTCCGGCCCCTTCGGATCGAACGACGAGATACGTCGCGCAATGTTTCAGCACGCGTCCGGCCGCGAGCATCGCGAGCTTTGGATTCGCCGTGGTGCCTGACGTGGTGCAGAGGATGGCGACGTCCTCGCCCTTGGTCTGGTCGACCAGGCGGTCGTAGAGGCCGGGCTCGCGCGCCGCGCGCTCGCGGCCCATCGCCGCCAGCTTCTCGGCTTCCATCAGCCGCGGGTCGTCATATTTCCGCATGCCGCGCGGATCGGAATAGACGATGTGCTTGAGGTTGGGCACGCGATCGGCCAGCGCCAGCAGCTTGTCGACCTGCTCTTCGTCTTCGGCGAACACCAGTTTGGCTTCGCCGTAGCTCAGGAGATAGGCGGCTTCCTCGTCGAGCACGTCGCGATAGAGCCCGAGGCTCATGGCGCCGATCGCATGGGTTGCGATTTCGGCCGCCACCCAGTCCGGCCGGTTGTCGCCGATGATGCCGATGACGTCGCCGCGGCCGAGGCCGAGTTCGACCATGCCGAGCGCGAAATCATGCACGCGGGTCTGATAGTCGTTCCAGGTGAAGACGCGCCACAGCCCGAGATCCTTTTCGCGCAGCGCGATCTCGCCGCCGTGCTCCTTGGCGTTGAGACGCAGCAGTTTCGGATAGGTGTCGGCTTGGGCGACGCGGCCGGCATAATCCATCATGCCGCGCACTCCGGGGCGGCGGCGGGCTTGTCGTCGGGATCGACCAGAACCTCGTCCTCTTCGCCGAGATAGGCGCGCTTGACATGGGGATCGGCGAGCACGGCGGCCGGATCGCCCTCGGCGATCTTGCGGCCGAAATCCAGCACCATGACGCGGTGGGAGATATCCATCACCACGCCCATGTCGTGCTCGATCATCATCACGGTCATGCCGAACTCTTCGTTGAGATCGACGATGTAGCGCGCCATGTCCTCCTTTTCCTCGAAGTTCATGCCGGCCATCGGCTCGTCGAGCAGGATCAGCTGCGGCTCCAGCGCCATCGCGCGGGCCAGTTCGACGCGCTTGCGCAGGCCGTAGGGCAGGGTGCCGGCGGTGGCCTTGCGCACCGACTGCAGGTCGAGGAAGTCGATGATCTCCTCGACCTTGCGGCGATGCTCGAGTTCCTCGCGCCGCGCGCCGGTCAGCCAGTACAGCGAGCCCGTGATGAAATTGTTCTTCAGCAGGTGGTGCCGCCCGACCATGATGTTGTCGAGCACGCTCATATGGTGGAACAGCGCCAGGTTCTGGAAGGTGCGGCCGATGCCGAGCGAGGGCCGCGCGTTCGGATTGAGGGCGGTGATGTCCTGGCCGCGATAGAACAGCTGGCCTTCGGTCGGCTTGTAGCGGCCCGAGATGCAATTGACGATCGAGGTCTTGCCGGCGCCGTTCGGGCCGATGATCGAGAACAGTTCGCCATCGTTGACGCCGAAGCTGACTTCGGTCAGCGCACGGACGCCACCAAAGCGCAGTGACACCCCGCGCACTTCCAAAGCGTAAGCCAACTCATTCCTCCAGATACGGCGCTTGGCGCGCTCTTTATCTATGTTTGCACTCGCGAGTGCGATCCTACATCGGCGGCCACCGCGTAGGCCATCCGACTATTGATGCCGGCCCGGCCGTGCGTGCGCGGTAACGCCGCACCCGCGATTCCGGCCGTTCCCCGTGCCTTTCCGTTGGGCATCAGCCGTGACCGCACGAGGTGGTCCTCAATAGGGGAAAGCGATACGTTTGAAATGTCTTGTGCCTGACAATTGGTCAGCAAATTTCGCGGTCGAATGTCCGCTTTCGCTGCGGCTGGCGGCTGCAGCGATTGTTGCGGCGCAATCTGAGGGCAGAGGTCGCAGGCGACGGTCGATGAAATCATGATTGCTCCGGATTACCTGAAGCGCATCGCGGCCTGGTCGCGCGAACTGAACGAGCGCGAGATCGAGATCGCGCGCGCCGGCATCGTCGAGAAATCCTATCGCGCCAACGAATTCATCTTCATGCGCGGCGACCAGTTCGAATACTGGACCGGCGTCGTCACCGGTCTGGCGCGGATGGGCATCGTGTCCCGCGGCGGCAAGGCCGCGAGCTTTGCCGGTCTCACCGCGGGCGCCTGGTTCGGCGAGGGCACCGTGCTCAAGAACGAGCCGCGGCGCTACGACGTGGTGGCGTTGCGCGATACGCGGCTGGCGATGATGGACCGCAGCACCTTCTTCTGGCTGTTCGAGAACAGCGTCGGCTTCAACCGCTTCCTGGTCGGGCAGCTCAACGAGCGTCTCGGCCAGTTCATCGGGCTGCTCGAATATGGCCGCACGCTGGATGCGACCGCGCGGCTGGCGCGCTCGATCGCCTCGCTGTTCAATCCGATTCTCTATCCGGACCTGACGCGCCATCTCGAGATCACGCAGGAGGAGATCGGGGCGCTCTCCGGCATCTCCCGGCAGAATGCCAACCAGTGCCTGAAGCGGCTGGAGAAGCAGGGCCTGCTGCGGCTCGAATATGGCGGCGTGACCATCATCGACCTCGAACGGTTGCGCCACTACGGCGAGTAACATGGAGGCTGGTCGAGCCCGGCTGAGACGCTCGGGCGAATTGGCCTAAGCATCTGATTTCAAACGAGCTTTGCAATAGACTTCGCGCGGGTCGGATGCTATGGCCTGCGCCGCGGCGCGCTGTCCTCCTTGGCACGCTCCGGTTTGGCTGGGCGAATGGCGGCAGCGACCGGGCTCCTCGAGGAGCCGGCGCGGCCTCGCGTTTGGAGAAGATATGGCGGCTCAGGATTCAAAACGGCGCGTTGCGCTGATCACCGGCGTCACCGGCCAGGACGGCGCCTATCTCGCCGAATATCTGCTCGGCCTCGGCTACACCGTGCACGGCATCAAGCGGCGGTCGTCCTCGTTCAACACCGCGCGCGTCGATCATCTCTACGAGGATCCGCACGCCGGCAACGTGCCGTTCCTGCTGCATTACGGCGACATGACCGACTCGACCAACCTGATCCGGCTGATGCAGCAGATCAGGCCGACCGAGATCTACAACCTCGCCGCCCAGAGCCATGTCGGCGTCAGCTTCGAAAGCCCGGAATACACCGCCAATGCCGACGCGCATCGGCGTGCTGCGGCTGCTGGAAGCGATCCGGATTCTCGGCATGGAAAAGGAGACGCGGTTCTACCAGGCGTCGACCTCGGAACTGTACGGCCTGGTCCAGGAAGTGCCGCAGAAGGAAACCACGCCGTTCTATCCGCGCTCGCCCTATGGCGTCGCCAAGCTTTACGGCTACTGGATCACGGTGAACTACCGCGAGGCCTACGGCATGTTCGCCTCGCAACGGCATCCTGTTCAATCATGAGAGCCCGATCCGCGGCGAGACCTTCGTGACGCGCAAGATCACGCGCAGCGTCGCCCGCATCGAGACCGGTCTCGAGGATACGCTCTATCTCGGCAATCTCGAGGCCAAGCGCGACTGGGGCCATGCGCGGGATTATGTCGAGGGCATGCACAAGATCTTGCAGGCGGATGCGCCCGACGATTTCGTGCTGGCGACCGGCGAGACCCGCTCGGTGCGCGAATTCGTCGAACTGGCGTTTGCCGAAGTCGGCCGCGGCATCGAATGGCGCGGCAAGGGCGTCGACGAAACCGGCGTCGACAGCGAAATCCGGCAAGACCATCGTTCGGATCGATCCGATCTATTTCCGTCCGACCGAAGTCGATCTGCTGATCGGCGATGCCAGCAAGGCGCAGGCAAAAGCTCGGCTGGAAGCCGAAGACGACGTTCGCCGAGCTGGTCAAGGAGATGGTGGCCGGCGATCTTGCGATCGCCGGGCGGGAGGTCGCCAATGGCAAGAATTCCGTTTGAGCTGAAAGGCAAGACGGTCTTCGTCGCCGGGCATCGCGGCATGGTCGGCTCGGCGCTGGTGCGCCGGCTGGCGCGGGAAAATGTCGAACTGCTGACGGCGACGCGGAGCGAGGTCGATCTGCGCGATCAGGCCGCGGTCAACAGATGGTTCGCCGACAAGCGGCCGCAGGTGGTGTTTCTGGCGGCCGCCAAGGTCGGCGGCATCGTCGCCAACAACACGCTGCGCGCCGAGTTCCTCTACGACAATCTGGCGATCGCGAGCGAATGTGATCCACGCCGCGCATGTCAACGGCGCCGAGAAGCTGATGTTCCTCGGCTCGTCCTGCATCTATCCGAAGCTGGCGCCGCAGCCGCTGCGCGAGGATTCGCTGCTGACCGGGCCGCTGGAGCCGACCAACGAGCCCTATGCGATCGCCAAGATCGCCGGGATCAAGATGGTCGAGGCCTATCGCAGCCAGTATGGCTCCGACTTCATCAGCGTGATGCCGACCAATCTCTACGGCCGCGGCGACAATTATCATCCCGAATACAGCCACGTCGTCGCCGCGCTGATCCGCCGGTTCCATGAAGCGAAGGTGTCCGGCGCCGGCAATGTCGTGGTCTGGGGCACCGGCACGCCGCGGCGCGAATTCCTCTATGTCGACGATCTCGCCGACGCCTGCATCCACCTGATGAAGATCTATTCCAGCGACGAGCTGGTCAATATCGGCACCGGCGAGGACATCACGATCGCCGAATTCGCGCGCGTGGTCGCGGCCACCGTCGGCTACGCCGGCGAGATCAGTTTCGACACCTCGCGGCCCGACGGCACGCCGCGCAAATTGCTCGACGTCAGCCGGCTGGCCAAACTCGGCTGGCGCGCACAACGTCGCTCGAGGACGGCATCAAGCTCGCCTATCAGGCGTTTCCTGGCCGAAATCGAAATGACCGGCTGGACGCGGCGCCGCGCTTTGGTGGAGGCCGCCGGTATTTTGTGGTGTGGCCTCGGCCAGGATATGAACGCTCCATGCTCTTCAATTCCTACGAGTTCATCTTCCTGTTCATGCCCGTCACCGTGCTGGGATTCGCGGTGCTCACGGGGCGATGTCACACCGGCGCCTTGCTCTGGCTCACCGCGGCGTCGCTGCTGTTCTATGTTTGCTGGGAACCGAGAACGAGCTGGGTTCTGCTTGTCTCGGTAGCGGCCAACTTCTGCTTCGGCTGGCAGATCGCAAGATCGAAGGGTTCGAAGTCGAAAGCGTTCCTGATTGTGGGCGTTGCGGCCAACCTGCTGTGGCTCGGTATCTTCAGGTATGCCGGCTTCGCGGCCGATGTCGTCAACCTCATCCCCGGCATCAACGTCAGTCAGGCCCGCGATCGAGTTGCCGCTCGGCATCTCCTTTTTCACCTTCACGCAGATCGCCTATCTGGTCGATGTGTACCGGCGGGAGACTTCCGATCAGAACCCGTTGCAGTATGCGCTGTTCGTCACCTATTTTCCTCATCTGGTGGCCGGGCCGATCATTCACCACAAGCCGGTCATGACGCAGCTCGCGGATCCCGCGATCGCCTGCGTGCGATCGATGAACTGGATCATCGGACTGACCTTCTTTTCGATCGGGCTGGCAAAGAAGCTGCTGATCGCCGATCCCCTCGGGGCCATCGCGTCGCCGCTGTTCGACGCGGCCCATGCGTCGCCGATTTCGATGGTTGCCTGCTGGGTCACCACGACGGCTTATACGTTCCAGCTCTATTTCGATTTTTCGGGCTACTCGGACATGGCGGTCGGCCTGTCGCTGCTGTTCGGCGTCAACATTCCGATCAATTTCCTGTCGCCTTACAAGGCCGGCAGCATCATCGATTTCTGGCGCACCTGGCACATCTCATTGTCGACCTTCCTGCGCGACTATCTGTACATTGCGCTTGGTGGAAATCGCCGCGGAACGTTGCGCCGATACTTCAACCTGTTCCTGACGATGCTGCTCGGAGGTCTCTGGCACGGCGCCGGATGGAATTTTATTGCCTGGGGGGCGCTGCATGGCCTCTATCTGCTGATCAACCACGCCTGGCGCAATCTGGTCGGGATCCCGACCGGACGCTGGCTCGGGCGCTTGCTGACGTTCGGGGCCGTGATGGTCGGCTGGGTGTTCTTTCGGGCGGCGGATTTTCCGACCGCGCTTCGCATGGTGAACTGCATGTTTTCGCCGTCGCAGGTCGGCATATCTCCGGCAATGGACCTGGGCGCAGGACCCTACGCTTGCCGCCGTCAGCCCCTGGATTTCGGTGCCGATGATATCGGTTGCCGCGCTTATTGCATTCTTCGCGCCGAACTCGCTGGCGATCACCAATGCCATAAGGGGGGCGCTGCAGAGGCCGGATCAAGGCAGCCAGCAACTGGCCTTTGGCTGGGTGGCCGCCTACGGTCTGCTGCTCGGCGTCGCCATCCTTTTCCTCGGCCGCGTCAGCCCATTCCTCTATTTTCAGTTCTGACCATGGCAGACACCCGCGATACATCTTCATCCCGCCCGCAGCAACGCGCGCTAGAGATATTCGCAATTCTGGCAGCTGCTGCCGATCGTGTTCGTGGCGGTTGCGAATTATCTGATCGACCCGTTCCAGTACTTCAGGGTTTCGGATCCCGCGCGGTTCTCGAACCTCATGCAGCGGTTTCAGCACCCCGGGGTCATTCGCAACTATGATTTCGATACGATCGTCGTCGGCAATTCGGTGATGGCCAACCTGCAGGCCTGGATGTTCGATCGCAAGGAATTCGCGGTCAAACCCAAGGTGATGAACCTTTCCTTTTGGGGATCGACGATCCGCGAAGACGCCAACGTTGTCGGACTGGCGCTCGAAACGAAGCCCATCAAGACCGTCTATTGGTCGATCGGCAGACAGGCGGTACTGGAGGAGTTTCGATATCCGGATTTCCCGAAATGCATGTATGGCGGACGATACGCTTTCCTTCCGCCGTTCTGTTACCTGCTCAATACCAGTATACTCTGGGAATCTTACGTCACCGTCATTCACTCCAATGACAGCAACGCCGGATGGATTACCGACATCGGCCAATGGAAGACCTTCGGTCCGCTGAAGATCGATCCGCACGCCGAGGCGTGCCGGATGCAACAGGCCGTGAAGCTCGACGATATCGATCGCCTGACGCGGGCGGCAGCCGAGGACCTCGGTCCCGGCGATGAGGCGGCGGAAGTCGTCCGGTATCGAGATATGGTGCTGCCGATCGTCCGGTCACACGGTAATGTCCGCTTCGTATTCCTGTTTTCCCCGGTGTATCTGAACATGTTCTGGCAGGAAGCGGTCAACGGATCGCTCAGGACCCAGCGTGCGCTGATCGACATGTTTTTGAAGGAGGCGAATGTCGAAATGCAGGACATGACGGGCCTCACATACATCACGCATGACCTTGATCACTATCGCGACGGCTTCCACTACGACGCGGAAGGCGCTCGTCAGGTCGCGGCCGTGCTGGCATCGGGCGGGCTGAAGATCAATTCGATCGCCGAACACGAGAAACTGTTGCGTGAGGAGATCGATGCCGGTGCACGATCGACGCGTGCGGCCTTCAACGAGAAATGTCCGTAACCCCCGCCCCGCCGTTTTGCTTGCCGGCCACCAAATAGCCGCGCGTTTTCTACTCTCACACCAAAATGTGAAATTCGCTGTAGTTGCCGCCGTTCGAGAACTCCTTGCCGTCGTAGGCGATCACGAGGAGATCGTCGGAAGTGCCTGCGGCTCCCGCGACGAAGGTGGTCTGCGCCAGTTGCGCGGCGGTGACGGCCGTCGGGGTTTGCGCCGTCACGGCGACCCCGTTGACCACGAAGTGGCCGCTGTTGGCCGAGGGCGTGTTGTCGACGAGGTAGTAGGTCAGCGCATCATTGTCGGCATCGGTCGCGCTGAACAGGCTGGAGAGCTGCAGCGACTGGCCTGCGCTCGCCGACACATTCGCTGACGGCACCGTCAGCACCGGCGCGTGATTTGGCGCGACGTTGACGTGGAAGTCGCTGCCGGCGTGAAACGGCGTTGCCATCGCTGGCGATGCACGTTCAGATGGTCGGAACTGCCGCGGCGTCCGGCCACGAAGACGGTTTGGGCGAGTTGCGCCGCGGTCAACGAGAAGACGGCGCCGGCCGCCTTCACGACGTTCCATTGACCTCGAAGTGGCCGCTGTTTGTCGTAGCGTTGTCGACGAAATAGTAGGTCAGCGCATCATTGTCGGCATCGGTCGCGCTGAACAGGCTGGAGAGCTGCAATCGACTGGCCTGCACTCGCCGACACATTCGCTGACGGCACCGTCAGCACCGGCGCGTGATTGGGGGGGCGACGTTGACGTGGAAGTCGCGTAGTCGGCGGAGAACGGCGTTGCCGTCGTGGTCATGCACGTTCAGATCGTCGGAACTGCCGCGGCGTCCGGCCACGAAGACGGTTTGGGCGAGTTGCGCTGCGGTGACACGAGAAGACGTCGCCGGCTGCCACGACGACTCCATTGACCACGAAGTGGCCGCTGTTGGTGTCGTGTTGTCGACGAAATAGTAGGTCAGCGCATCATTGTCGGCATCGGTCGCGCTGAACAGGCTGGAGAGCTGCAACGACTGCCCTGCGCTCGCCGACACATTCGCTGACGATACCGTCAGCACCGGCGCGTGATTGACGGGCCCGGTGACAGACGCGCTCGCAACAGCGCCGTCGGCAAACTGGAAATTCTCAACGCCGGTGATCGTGTCGGTGCCGTCGGGCGAGCCGGCGCGCTGATCGGCCACCGTAAACGTCTGCGTACTGGAATTGTAGGCGATCAGGTAATTGGCCTGGTTGCCGGAGAAGACCGCGGTGTCGGTGCCCGCGCCGCCGATGATCGTGTCGTTGCCGCCGCCGCCGGTCAGCGTGTCGTTGCCGGCGCCGCCGTTCAGCGTGTTGGCGATCGCGTTTCCGATCGATGGTGTCGTTGCCCGAGCCGCCGATGGCGTTGTCGATGTAGGATCGCGCGTCGTTGTTGAACAAATAGGCGTTGTAGATATTGCCCTGCGCGTAATGGCCGTTGCCGAGATAGGCGAGTTGCGTCGGTCGACGTGATCGACGACGCGCCGGGATTGAGATTGATCGTCACCCCCGTCGTGTAGTTCGACAGGTCGTAGGTATCGATGCCGTTGCCGTCCCAGACCGTCTCGAAGATGCGATTGGCCGAACCGCCGACGCCGCCGCCCGGCGCCAGTTGCGCGACGCCGTTGATGAATTCCTGCCCGGTCGTCGGGCTCCAGGAGTAGACGGTGTTTTCGCTGTGGGTCGTAGTAGTTCGCGCCATACAGCGTCTGCAGGGCGAGGATGTCGTTCGCCATGTAGGTCTGCGGATAGCCGTAGGCCTCGTTGGTGTAGCCCGTGAGCGGACCGCCGACATAGCTGCGATAGCTCATGACGGTGTATTCGAAATCGTCATGCGCGGCCGGCACCGCGACATTGGCGACGCCGCCGGTCTCCTGGCTGTGCTTGAGGCCGAAGGCGTGACCGAGTTCGTGCAGCGCGGTCGTGAAGTAGTAGTTGCCGAGCGCCGCCAGCGAATAGTTGTATGCGGTTCCGAACCAGACGTCGCCGCCGGCCGGGCACGTTGGCCGGATAATAGGCGTAGGATGTCGGATTGGCGGCCGGCGACTGCGCCACCATGATGTCGGCGCCGTCGGTTCCGGCGAACTGGATGGTGGCGTTGGTGTAGCTCTGAGATCAGCGCCGATGGCATAGTTGATGGCCTGCTGCATCTGAGACGGCGCCGCGGAAAAGCCCGACGTCGTCGGTTCGCCGTCGCCGAATAATTCGCCGAATAGTCGCTCGGCGAATCCGGAAAGCTGTAGGTGATCGTGCCGGACCATTTGGTGCCGCGCCAGCAGGCCGTCGATCTCCGCGTTGTTGGTTCTCGCTAACGGATACGGCGGTAGCCAAGGGAGTCTCCGAGACACCTTGCCGTCGGCCGATTCGGGCCGAACACCTATTCTAGCGTCGAGACCAATACGTTTGGCTTAACTTGGCGACGATCACGCTTTCAGTGCCGGTAACGATTTGTTAAACGGCAAATCCGGACTTTTGCGGGTCAGCGATTAGTGACCACAAGAACCGGAACCGTCGAGAATGGCGGAACCGAAACGCGGAAGGAAAGTGGAACTCGGCGCGAAACTGCTTGCGCCGACCGGCTCGCCGGCATCGTACTTCTGTTCGGGGCGGATCAAGTGTCCCACGGGAAGGAAAACCGGCTATGGCCAAGATTGCCGCCGCCGACGGGACCGGGAAAGGCAAGGCGCGCCAGCACGGTCCCGCCCGCCCGCGATCCTACGATCGCCGTTGCCGAGGAGTATCAGCTGGCGCGCCGGCAGGGCACGGCGGAGGCGCTCGAACTGTTCATCGCGCGTCACGGAGACGATCCGCTCGCGGCCAAGGCGCGCGCCGACCTGCAGCGTCTTTCACGCTGGGCGGCTGGAACTCGTCGCGCGCCCGCACGCTATAATCTCGCTATCACTCCGCGGACAGGCAGGCGCGAGCCGAAGTCACGCGTTGGCGTCGAGACGCGAAGCGACGCATCTTGCCGCTGTGAGCCGATAGGAAATCCGCGACGGGCCGCTAGGTGGCAGCGCACCCGGGACTGCGGCTAGCAGATTGCGGAGGGCGTCATGAAACTTCAGCGTCGTCAATTCTTGCAGACTGGCCGCCGGGGCGGCCGCGCTCCCTGCCACCTCCGGGGATCGCCAGCGCGCAAGCCTATCCGGCGCGGCCGGTTCGCCTCGTGATCGGTTATACGCCGGGCGGCTCGGCGGACCTCACCGCGCGGCTGATGGGGCAGTGGCTGTCGGAACGGCTCGGCCAGTCGTTCGTGATCGAGAACCGGCCGGGCGGCGGCACCAATATCGCGACCGAGGCGGTGGTGCGCGCGGCGCCGGACGGCTACACGCTGCTGCTGGTCGCGCCGGCCAACGCCATCAACGCGACGCTCTACGACAAGCTCAATTTCGACTTCCTGCGCGACATCGAGCCGGTCGCGGGCATCATTCGCTTTCCCAACGTCGTGGTGGTGCAACCCGTCGCTGCCGATCAAGTCGATCCCCGAACTGATCGCCTATGCCAAGGCCAATCCCGGCAAGCTCAACATGGCGTCGTCCGGCAACGGCTCGACCATCCACATGTCGGGCGAACTGTTCAAGATGCTGACCGGGATCAACATGGTCCATGTGCCATATCGTGGCGGCGCGCCGGCGCTCACCGATCTGCTGGCCGGCCAGGTGCAGGTGATGTTCGACAACATTCCGACCTGCGCCGAGCACGTCAAATCCGGCAAGCTGCGCGGTCTGGCGGTCACCAGCACGACTCGTTCGGAAGTGCTGCCGGATCTGCCCGTCGTCGCCGATTTCCTGCCCGGCTACGAGGCGAGCGCCTGGTACGGCGTCGCCGCGCCGAAGGACACGCCGCCCGAAATCATCGAGCGCCTCAACAAGGCGGTCAACGAGATCCTCGCCGATCCCAAGGCCAAGACGCGGTTCGCCGAGCTCGGCGCCTTTCTGCTGCCGGGCTCAGCCGCCGGATTTCGGAAAGCTGCTGGCGGACGAAACCGACAAATGGGGCAAGGTGGTCAAGTTCGCGGGCGCCAAGGTGGATTAGTGTGCGTGCAGCCCGCGGCGGATTTTTCGCCAGCGCCGTCGCCATCGCCGAGATCAGCGGCCGCATGAAGAAGGCGTCGTCGGCCGGATAGATGTCGGTGCGCAAGCCCATGCGCCTTCGAGTTCGTCGGAGACCGCCGGTCCGACCGAAGCGATCGGCGTTCGCGCCAGCCCGTCGCGCAACTTGCGCCTCGCAGCCGCGCGCGCGGGCGACTTCGACCAGGCGGCGGACCTGACCGAGATTGGTCAGCGCGATCGCATCGATGCGGCCGGCCGCCATTTCGTCGATGGCGGTGACGATGTTGGCGTCGGCGGCCTGCGCGTCGTAGACATAAGGCAGCACGGTATCGACCTCGGGCGCCTTGCGCCTTGATCGCGCCGATCAGCACGCCGTGATCCTTGTCGGGATAGAGCTGCAGGCCGACCCGGTGGCCGCGCAGGTCGAGGCGCGCCAGCATCTCGGCGACGCCTTCGGAGGTCGGCTTCTCCGTCGTCATCTGCGGCTCCAGCCCGATCTCGCGCAGCGCCTTGCCGGGCTTGGGGCCGCGCGTGAATTTTCGCGCGCCTCCGAGTGCGGCGATGAACGGCTGCTCGGCACCGATGCGCCGGACCACCTTCATCAGCCGGCGCAGGCCTTCGCCGGTCATCAGCACCATGTCGTCGCAGGGCTTTTCGATGAACCGCCTGATCCAGGCCTCGATCGGCGCCGGGTCGGGCGCGTCGTGGATGGTGAACATCGGGCATTGCAGCACGTCGGCGCCCTGTTCGGTGAGCAGGCGCGAAAACTGCGCTTCCTCGCGCGTTTCGAGGATCAGGATGCGGTAGCCGTTCAGTCTGTCAGCCATGATGTGCTCCAACGCAGATCGACCGCGCTTTGTTCATCCTGACTCCGGTTTCGGGATTGGCGCAAGCGCGTCGGTGGTGATAGAGCAGGGCGCAAATTCGCAAGTTTCACCCCTCTGCCTGAATTGTAATCAAGTCGCCATGCCCGATCATCAATTCGTCCTGACCCTGTCCTGTCCGGATCGTCCCGGCATCGTTTCCGCGGTGTCGACCTTTCTCGCCCATAACGGCCAGAACATTCTCGACGCCCAGCAGTTCGACGACGTCGAGACCAACAAGTTCTTCATGCGGGTGGTGTTTGCCGCCGCCGATCTCGCGGTCGAATTGAAGGCGTTGCAGACCGGCTTTACCGCGATCGCCGACCGCTTCGGCATGGACTGGCAGATGCGCGACCGCGCCAACCGCCGCCGGGTGATGCTGCTGGTCTCCAAATCCGATCATTGCCTGGTCGATATTCTCTATCGCTGGCGCACCGGCGAACTTCAGATGATTCCGACCGCCATCGTTTCCAACCATCCGCGCGAGGTCTATGGCACGCTCGATTTCGGCGAGATTCCGTTCCACTATCTGCCGGTGACCAAGGAGACCAAGCGCGAGCAGGAGCAGGCGGTCTTGAAACTGGTGCAGGACAGCGGCACCGATCTCGTGGTGCTGGCGCGCTACATGCAGATCCTGTCGGACGAGATGTCGGCAAGCCTGTCCGGCCGCTGCATCAACATCCACCACTCGTTCCTGCCGGGCTTCAAGGGCGCGCGTCCCTACCACCAGGCGCATGAGCGCGGCGTCAAGCTGATCGGCGCCACCGCGCATTACGTCACCCGCGATCTCGACGAGGGCCCGATCATCGACCAGGACGTCGAGCGCATCAGCCATCGCGACACGCCGGAAGATCTCTCGCGCAAGGGCCGCGACATCGAACGCCGCGTGCTGGCCCGCGCCATGCGCCATCATCTCGAGGATCGCGTGCATCCTCAACGGCCGCAAGACCGTGGTGTTCATGGATTGAGATCGCGTTTTCGGGCGAAGAAGACCCGTCGAAATCAATCGAACTCGGGATGAAAATCCCGCGGCTTCCAGCCAAAATCTTCAATCGCAGGCGTGGCGTCGAAGGTCAGGTCCTTCGTCATGCGGATGCCCATCGCCACGTTGGAGTCCGGAAACAGCGGGTTTGCCAGCGCAAAGCCGGCGCGCCAGAGCAAAGCCGGGCACCGGAACGTGCGGCGCGGCAAGCCGCAGCCCGTCAAAGATGCGTCCGATCATTTCCCGGTAGGTCAGCGTCTCGCCGCCCGGCAGCGAATAGAACTTGTTGGCGGCGGCCGGGCTTGCGGCGGCCGCGATCGCTGCGATCGCGAGGTCTTCGGCGTGCACGGGCTGCCGCAAGCCGTTCGCGCCGCCGACCAGCGGCATGAAGCCGAAGCGGCGGATCAGGCGCGACAACGGCGTGATGTTGACGTCGCGGCCCGCGCCGTAGATCAAGGTCGGGCGCAGGATCGTCCAGTCGATGTCGGCCTGCGTGCAGGCTCGCGACGATTTTCTGTTCGGCGTCCGCCAGCGTTCGCAGCAGTTCGCGTTCGGCGGCGACTTCGCTGTCGAGTTTGGTGATCACGCTGGTGGAGCTGAAGACCACCACGCGCTTCAGCGACGGATTGAACAGACGGCCGAGCACCGGTGCGAGCAGGATGGCATCCGCCGTGCAATAGAGTGTCGCGAAATCCGGAAACTTCAGCGTGTCCGGCTTCTCCATGTCGCCAGTGAACCAGTCGGCATCCGCTCGCGTCTGCGGCGATCGCGACAGCGCGAACGGGCGCTCGCCGCGGCGCGCCAGGTGGTCGAGCAGATAGCTGCCGACCAGCCCGGTGCCGCCGATGACCAGACTTCTTCCATGCTGTGTGGCTGACTGCGCGTCCACCTTGCCCCTTGCCCGCTCACGCAAAACCGCGGCGGTTGTGGACCAAATCTACTTGACCGGCAAGCTGGCGGCGAGCGTGCGAACGATCGGTTTTGGCAGTTCGATACCGGAAAGCTTCCATTCGCTGCCGGCGAAGTGCAGGTTGATCGCGGCGTAACTTTCAGGATCGGATTTGTCGCTGACGCGGATACCGAGCAGCACCGGCTGGATGAAATTGACGCGGCCGAGCAGCGATAGCCAGTTTCCGGTCTGCAAATCGCCCAAGGCCGGCAAGCCGGCAAACGACGGCAGTCCCTGCGCGGCATCTACCTTGCCGTTCTTCAGGATCTGCGTGAGGTTTTCGGCGGTCAGCATCTTGGCCGCCATCGCGTCCGCGATGGTCGCGCCATAGGTATTGATCAGCATCTTTTCCATCGCGCCGACCTGGCGGGTGGCGCCGATCCGGTCGAGATAGGCGTTGACGATCTGGTTGGCCAGCGACCGGGTGACCGCCTTGGCGTCGGTCTTCTCAAGCACCTTTGCGATGTCGCCGGCGCGCGCCGCCGCTGCCAGCGTGGCGAGAGATGAGGCCGCCAGTCCGAGATAGATCGCAATCGCGATGATGAGGGCGGCAATCGTGCCGAGAAACCAGCGCATCGAAAAGTCCAGTTCGCCCGGCGAGTGCCGTGCCGTGCGATTCTTACTTCCAGATGTTGAAGGAATGCCGCCTGGCGACGCTGTGGTACTGCCACGCGCGACAGCGCAATGCCAGCGGCGATTTTATGGGGACGATCTGACCTTCCGGCTTACCTGCGAGGAACCGGGTTCCTCGCGCCGCCGGAGTTAGTGAATGGCATCCTGCGCGGAAGGCGCTGGTTTGGCTTCTCCGCTCCGTTCCGCGGCCGGCATCAGGCGCTGCTTCTCGCGCTCCTTCATGTACTCGTCGTACTTCGCGGTGCCCGGGCGCGGCGGCGCGTCGGCGGGCATGCCGCCGGCCCATGCCGGAATGGCGTCGCTGACGCCGGCCGCGAGGTTGGCGTTGATGGTTCCGCAACCGCTCAAGCTGCAGCCCGTCAGGACGGCGGCGATGAGTGCGGCGATATGGCGGGTTCTGATCGGCATCGGCGGCAAGCTACAACCTTGACCTTTAGGGATGGTGGACCAGGGCCCCGGACGCCGGCCCAGGCTGGCGTTTGTGTTGACAGGACCATTTTATTTGTACGATCGTACAAATACTCCGGCGCTTATCTGAAAGCGGCCGGTTGAGCAGGTGGTGGCCTTAGTAGTATCATTTTACCTGAACTTGGTGTGTCGTCGTTATCGGCAGATAGGCTTGTCTGGCACCGAAGGCACGCCCTTCGTCCGATTGACAACGCGCCGCCGGAAGACGCCATGTCGCCTCGCTACACGGCCGAAAAATCTGGGCTATGGTGAGGCAAGGGCCGGGGACTCGGTTCGAGGCACAAGACCGATCAGGGGAGGAACAATTTTCATGTCCATTCGCAGTCAAATGTTGCTCGCCGCAGGCGCCGTCGCCGGCGTGCTGGCTCTCGCGCCGGCGCAAGCCGAGGACGCCGTCAAGATCGGCCTGATCCTGCCGATGACCGGCGGCCAGGCATCGACCGGCAAGCAGATCGACAATGCGGTCAAGCTCTACATGCAGCAGAACGGCGACACCGTCGCCGGCAAGAAGATCGAAATCATCCTGAAGGACGACGCCGCGGTTCCCGACAACACCAAGCGCCTGGCGCAGGAACTGATCGTCAACGACAAGGTCAGTTTCATCGCGGGCTTCGGCGTGACGCCGGCCGCGCTCGCCGCGGCGCCGCTGGCGACGCAGGCCAAGGTTCCCGAGATCGTGATGGCGGCGGGCACCTCGATCATCACCGAGCGCTCGCCCTATATCGTGCGCACCAGCTTCACGCTGGCGCAGTCCTCGACCATCATCGGCGACTGGGCCGCCAAGAACGGCATCAAGAAGGTCGCAACGCTGACGTCGGACTATGCGCCGGGCAATGACGCGCTGACCTTCTTCAAGCAGAACTTTACCGCCGGCGGCGGCGAGGTCGTCGAAGAGGTCAAGGTGCCGCTGGCCAATCCGGACTTCGCGCCGTTCCTGCAGCGCATGAAGGACTCCAAGCCCGACGCGGTGTTCGTGTTCGTGCCGGCGGGGCAGGGCGGCAACTTCATGAAGCAATATGCCGAACGCGGGCTCGACAAATCGGGCATCAAGGTGATCGGCCCCGGCGACGTCATGGACGACGATCTGCTCAACGGCATGGGCGATGCCGCGCTCGGCACCGTCACCGCGCATCTCTATTCGGCGGCGCATCCGTCGGCCGCCAACAAGGAATTCGTCGCCGCCTACAAGAAGGCGTTCGGCTCGCGCCCGGGCTTCATGGCGGTGAGCGGCTATGACGGCATTCGCCTGATCTACGAGGCGCTGAAGAAGACCGGCGGCAAGACCGACGGCGATGCGCTGATCGAGGCGATGAAGGGCATGAAGTGGGAAAGCCCGCGCGGCCCGATCTCGATCGATCCGGAAACCCGCGACATCGTCCAGAACATCTACATCCGCAAGGTCGAGAAGGTCGACGGCGAACTCTACAACGTCGAATTCGCGACCTTCGAGGCGGTCAAGGACTCCGGCAAGACGAAGAAGTGACGCTTCAAAGCGTGGGGAGGCCAATGTTGTGCTCCGCTCTCTCCACGTCATGCCCGGGCTTGCCCCGGGCATCCACGTCTTTCTTCGAAGCGCGGCGAAGACGTCGATGGCCGGGACATCTAGTGCGAAGACGTGCTTCGCGCTTCTGCCCGGCAATGACGATTTATAGTTTTCGTATCATCATGCGGGCCAAGCCTTTTCCATGACCACGCTGTTCACCATCCTGTTCGACGGTGTTGCCTACGGCATGCTGCTGTTCGTGCTCGCCTGCGGGCTTGCGGTGACGCTCGGGCTGATGAATTTCGTCAACCTTGCCCATGGCGCGTTCGCGATGACCGGCGGCTATGTCTGCGCCGTTCTGGTCAACAAACCGGCTGGCCGTTCTTTGCAGCGTTGCCGCTGGCCTTTGTCGCCAGCGCCCTGATCGGCGTGGTGCTGGAACGCGCGCTGTACCGTCACCTCTACACCCGCAGCCATCTCGACCAGGTGCTGTTCTCGATCGGCCTCGTCTTCATGTCGGTGGCGGCGGTCGACTACATCATGGGATCGTCGCGGATCTTCATCAAGTTGCCGGCGGCGCTCGAAGGCCAGTTCGATTTCTTCGGCGTCGGCATCGGCCGCTACCGGCTGATGATCGTCGTGATCTGCGGCCTGCTCACGCTGGCGCTGCAACTGATCCTGGCGCGCACGCGCTTCGGCAGCCGTCTGCGCGCGGCGGTCGACGATCCGCGCGCGGCAAGTGGCCTCGGCATCAACGTGCCGCAGGTGTTTGCGTTCACCTTTGCCTTCGGTTGCGGCCTTGCCGGTCTCGGCGGCGCGCTCAGCGCCGAGATCCTCGGGCTCGATCCGTATTTTCCGCTGAAGTTCATGATCTACTTCCTGATCGTGGTCACCGTCGGCGGCTCCTCCAGCATCACCGGGCCGTTTCTCGCCTCGCTGCTGCTCGGCATCGGCGACGTCGCCGGCAAATATTACGTGCCGAAGATGGGACCGTTCGTGATCTACACCATGATGATCGTGATCCTGATCTGGCGTCCGAACGGCCTGTTCGGCCGCACCGCCGCGCGGTGAGCCCTGCGATGACCGCGCTTCCCGACGTCTCATCCCATGCCATGGCCGGCGCCCGCTGGCGTCCCGGCGAGATCGTGTTCTGGGTTCTGGCGCTGGCCTGCGCGTTCCTGTTTCCGTCGCGCTATCTGATCATGACCGACATCGTGCGGCTGGCGCTGTTCACGCTCTCGCTCGACCTGATCCTCGGCTATGCCGGCATCGTCTCGCTCGGCCACGCCGCCTTCTTCGGCGTCGGCGCCTATTCGGCCGGGCTGCTGGCGCTGCATGGCATCATCACCGAGCCGGTGATCGCGCTGGTCGTCGCCGGACTGGTCGCCATGGTGCTCGGCTTCTTCACCAGTTTTCTGGTGATCCGCGGCGTCGACCTGACCCGGCTGATGGTGACGCTCGGCATCGCGCTGTTGCTGGAAGCGCTGGCGGAGCGCTTTTCCAACATCACCGGCGGCACCGACGGCCTGCAGGGCATCGAGATGGCGCCGATCCTCGGCCTGTTTGCCTTCGACATGTTCGGCAAGACCGGCTTCTTCTACTCGCTGATCGTGCTGTTCCTGATGTTCCTGCTGGCGCGCCGGATCGTGCACTCGCCGTTCGGCCTGTCGCTGCGCGCGATCAGGAATAATCCGCTGCGGGCTTCCGCCATCGGCGTGCCCGTCAACCGCCGCCTGATCGCGATCTATACGGTGGCGGCGTTCTATGCCGGCATCGCCGGCGCGCTGTTCACCCAGACCACGGCGCTGGCCTCGCTCGACGTGTTTTCGTTCGAGCGCTCGGCCGACCTGATGCTGGTGCTGGTGATCGGCGGCACCGGCTATCTCTATGGCGGGCTGATCGGCGCGGTCGTGTTCAAGATGCTGCAGGAATTGTTCTCGACCATCACGCCGCAATACTGGCAGTTCTGGATCGGGCTCGTGTTGGTCGTGATCGTGCTGGTCGGCCGCGAGCGCATCCATCGCTGGGCGTTGTGGCTGCCCAATCTCGTGATCCGGCAGTTCGCCGGGCGCAAGGCCGTCATTGCCGTTCCCGAAAGCGATGCGTCATGACGATTGCGCTGGAAACCAGGGGACTGGAAAAATCCTTCGGCGGCCTGCGGGTCACGCGCGACCTGTCGCTTCGGGTCGAGCAGGGCGCCCGCCATGCCCTGATCGGGCCGAACGGCGCCGGCAAGACCACCGTGATCAACCTGCTTGACCGGCGTGCTGAAGCCGAATGCCGGGCGCATCCTGCTCGAAGGCAACGACATCACCGATCTGCCGGTGCACACGCGGGTGCTGCGCGGCCTGTCGCGCACCTTCCAGATCAACCAGCTCTATGCCGATCTGACGCCGCTCGAGACCGTCGGCCTTGCGGTCTCCGAACGGCTCGGCCGCGGCGGCGACTGGTGGCGGCGGATGGGGACGCGCAGCGACGTCAATCAGGAGATCGCGGAGACGCTGTCGCGCTTTCATCTGCTCGACGTCATGAACGAACTCACCGCGACGCTGCCCTACGGCAAGCAGCGCCTGCTCGAGATCGCGGTCGCGATTGCGACCAAACCGCGCGTGCTGCTGCTCGACGAGCCCGCCGCCGGCGTGCCCGAGAGCGAGCGCCACGATATCCTGGCGGCGGTCGCCGCGCTGCCGCGCGACGTCACGGTGCTCTTGATCGAGCACGACATGGATCTGGTGTTCTCGTTCGCCGACCGCATTTCGGTGCTGGTCAACGGCGCCATGCTGGTGGAAGGCCCGCCGGACGAGGTGGCGCGCGATCCCCAGGTCAAGGCGGTCTATCTCGGCGAGGCCGCCGATGCCTGATCTTCTGGCCATCAACAGCCTGCGCGCCGGCTACGGCGAGGCGGTGGTGCTGCCGGGGATGTCGCTGACGCTGGGCGAAGGCCAGGTGCTGGCGCTGCTGGGGCGCAACGGCACCGGCAAGACCACGCTGATCAATTCGATCGTCGGCATCACCCGCCGCTTCGGCGGCACGGTCGCGCTCGGCGGGCTGGACATCACGGCGATGCGGCCGGACCAGCGGGCGCGGGCCGGGATCGGCTGGGTGCCGCAGGAGCGCAATATCTTCCGCTCGCTGACGGTGGAAGAGAACATGACGGCGGTGGCCCAGCCCGGACCCTGGACGGTCGACAAGGTTTACGAGATGTTTCCGCGGCTGAAGGAACGCCGCGGCAATTTCGGCAACCAGCTCTCCGGCGGCGAGCAGCAGATGCTGGCGATCGGCCGCGCGCTGACGCTCAATCCGAAGGTGCTGCTGCTGGACGAGCCGACCGAGGGGCTGGCGCCGATCATCGTCGAGGAACTGCTGCGGGCGCTCGGCACCATTACCCGGGCCGGCGGCATCTGCTCGATCATTGTCGAGCAGAATGCCCAAAAGATTCTGGGGCTGGCCGACCGGGTTGTGATATTGGAGCGCGGCGCGATCGTTCATGATGCGGCAAGCCGCGCGCTGAAGGCCGATCCCGCGGTGCTCGAACGCTATCTCGGCGTCTCCGGCGCCGCAGCACATTAAATTCTCGGGAGTTAAGACCATGCAGAGAACCAAAGCCCCGTTCCGCGCCGACGAAGTCGGCAGCCTGTTGCGGCCGCAGCGCATCAAGGAAGCGCGCGCCAAACTGGAGAAGGGCGAGATCACGGCCGACGATCTGCGCAAGGCCGAGGACATGGAGATCGAGAAGGTCGTGCACAAGCAGGCCTCGATCGGCCTCAAGCTCGCGACCGACGGCGAATTCCGCCGCTCCTGGTGGCATTTCGATTTCCTCAAGGATCTGACCGGCTGCGAGCTGTACCATCCCGACCAGGGCATCCAGTTCGCCGGCGTGCAGACCCGGCATGACGCCATCCGCGTCATCGGCAAGCTCGACTTCCCCGACAACCATCCGATGCTGGATCACTTCCGCTTCCTGAAGAAGCAGTGCGACACCGCGCATGTCACGGCGAAGATGACGATCCCGTCGCCGGCCGTGCTGCATTTCCGCGGCGGCCGCAAGGCGATCTCGAAGGAGGTCTATCCCGATCTCGAAGCGTTCTTCAAGGATCTCGGCAAGACCTACCGCAAGGCGGTGAAGGCGTTCTACGACGCCGGCTGCCGCTATCTGCAGTTCGACGACACGGTGTGGGCCTATCTCTGCTCGCAGGACGAGTTGCAGAAGGCGCGCGAGCGCGGCGACAATCCCGACGGCCTGCAGGAGATCTACGCGCGCGTCATCAACTACGCGCTCGCCGA
Source organism: uncultured Alphaproteobacteria bacterium (assembly GCA_963764705.1). Classification (GTDB taxonomy): domain Bacteria; phylum Pseudomonadota; class Alphaproteobacteria; order Rhizobiales; family Xanthobacteraceae; genus Bradyrhizobium. The sequence continues at coordinate 148,800 of CAVXTR010000002.1, forward strand.
GCGGCCGGCCGACATGGTGGTCACCACCCATGTCTGCCGCGGCAATTTCCGCTCGACCTGGATTTCGTCCGGCGGCTACGAGCCGGTGGCGGAGACCATGCTGGCCGGCACCAATTACGACGGCTACTTCCTCGAATATGATTCCGACCGCGCCGGCGGCTTCGAGCCGCTGCGCTATCTGCCGAAGGGCAACAAGGTCGTGGTGGTCGGCGTCATCACCTCGAAGTTCGGCGAGCTCGAGAAGAAGGACGACATCAAGCGGCGGCTGGAAGAGGCGGCCAAGTTCGCGCCGCTCGACCAGCTCGCGGTGTCGCCGCAATGCGGCTTCGCCTCGACCGAGGAAGGCAACATCCTGTCCGAGGAAGAGCAGTGGGCCAAGCTGCGGCTCGCGGTCGAGGTGGCCAACGAGGTGTGGGGGAAGTAAACCTCCCCGTCACTTCTCCACCAGATAGACCTCGCCGAGCAGCGACGAGTTCGACCACGGCACCTGTTTCGATTTCGTCGCGGCGACGACTTCGGCGCGCACGCGGGTCAGCATCTGCTGCACCTCGAGCCCGGGCGTGCCGATGTGGCGCGACAGCGCCGCCGAGAACGGGCTGTTGGCGCCTTCGCCGTCGAGCGCGACCTGTCCGGGCGCGGTCGCAAACGCGATCAGCGTGCCCGCGCCCAGCGTCGAGCCGGCGCCGAGCGAGGTCGGTGCGGCGAGGCCGGAGCCTGCTTCGATGCCGCCTTCGATGCCGCGGTTCGTGCCCGCAGACGCAACCTTCGGCGCCATCGGATTGTTGCGGCAGGCGTCGAGGATCAGGATGTTGGTGCGGACCTGGTCGTCGAGGCCGGCCATGATCGTATCCATGTCCATCATCGCTGCGGTCACGTCGGTGCCGGCCTGAAACTGGATGTCGACCGGCACCAGATAGTTGCGGCCGTCGACCTGCACGCCGTGGCCGGCGTAGTAGACCACCGCGATCTGCGCCCGCGCCGCTTCGCGCAGGAATTCGCGGGTCATGCTCTGCATCGCCGCGCGGTCGAGGTCGATGCCTTCGGTCACCGTGAAGCCGATGTCGCGCAGGCTCTTGGCGATCGAGCGCGCATCGTTGGAGGGGTTGGGCAGCGCCTTGACATGCGCATAGGCGCCGTTGCCGATCACGAGCGCCACGCGCCGGCCGTTGCCACGCTTTGCACCGGCGCCGGCGATTCCGCCCGTTTCGGCGCGGCGCCGAACGGCGCGGGACCTGTGACCGCGTTCCGCGGCGGGGGCGCGGCCGGTGCGTCCGACAGCAGCGACAGCCGGACTTTCGCGGTCGCCTGGTTGGCCTTGCTGCCGGCATCCGACGCGCGGCCCTCGAGCACCGCGGCGTAATCCTTTTTCGCGTTGTCGAAATCGCCCTTGGCCTCATAGGCGAGCGCGCGCTGGGTGTAGGCCGAGATCAGCACGCTGCCGGGCGGCGTCATGATGTTGACGGGGGCCTTGGCCTTGGCGAGCCGGATCGCCTCGGTGCCGTCGGCAATGGCGCGGTCGAGATCGCCCTTGGCGCGCCAGACCACGGCGCGGTCGATCAGGCCGGAGGGCAGGGACGGATCGAGCCGGATCGCCTCGTTGATGTCGGCGAGCGCGCCGTCGAGATCGCCGAGCGCCTGCTTCGACAGCGCCGCGGTTCTGGCAGGGAATAGGCGTTCGGGCTGAGCCGGTTGGCAGAATCGTAGTCGGCGATCGCCTTGGCGTAGTCGCCCTTGCCGCGATAGGCGTTGCCGCGGTTGTGGAAGATGATGCCGCTCGGCGGACCGCTGCGCAGCGCGTCGTTGAAGTCCGCAATCGCGATGTCGTACTCGCCTTTGTCGAAATAGGCCGAGCCGCGCAGATTATAGAGCGCCTGATCGGGCTTCAGCCGCAGCGCCTCGGTGGTGTCGGCGATCACCTGGGTGTAGTTGCCCTTCTTGTTCCAGCCGACCGCGCGCCAGAAATAGACGTTCGCGAGCTGCCCGCCGGAAAACACCTTCAGCGCGATGATCTTGTTGCAGGCGTCGATCTGCTGGTCGGCCGGGGTGGTGTCGGTGGTGCAGAGCGGCCCAAGCTGCGAGCGCGACTGGGCGAAGGAGGGGACGGTCCACAGCGCGGACAGGAGCATGGTGAGGGCAAGAATCGAACGGCGCATCAGGTGCTTCGCTTCGCTCGCGATGACGGCAAGGGTGTCCAAGCCTTTGTTGCGGGTCGGCGGGCTGGCGGTTCAAGGTCGCATTTCCCCCGTTGGGCAGATGGTGGTAGGACACGCCGCGCGATCCGCCGCTGCCCACCCGCGCGTCCCAAGCCGGTTCTCGAATTCCCGCCCGATGAAGAACGACCAGATCCTCAGCCAGATTTCCGAATTCTGCCGCCAGGCCGACATGGCGGAGACGACGTTCGGCCGCCGGGCCGTCAACGACGGCAAGCTGGTGCATCGGCTGCGCGAGGGCAAGCGCATCACCATCGACACGCTGGACCGCATCCAGGCCTATATCGCGGCCTCCACGCCCGGCGGGCTGCCGCCGCCGCGCGGCCTGCAGGTGCCGCCCGAGAAGCGCGACCCCCGCGGCAATTTCCGCTTCTTCGAGAACCGGCAGAAATACCTGCTGTTCGTCCACACCTGCAGCGAGAAGCGGGTGATCGCCGAGCGGGTGGCGCTGGAGCTGTCCAGCCTGCATCCGCGGCCGCCGGCGCTGCGGGTATTCGACGCCGGCGTCGGCGACGGCACGGTGCTGGCGCGGGTGATGCGCTCGATGCACGGCCGCTTTCCCCATATGCCGTTCTACATCGCCGGCAAGGAGCTGAGCCTCGAGGACGTCCGGCTGACGCTCGACAAGGTCGCCGGACCGGCTGTTCGAGCACCCGGCGACCGTGTTCGTGCTGACCAACATGTACTACGCCGAGGCGCCCTGGCTGACGCCGGCTTCGCCGGCGGCGGCCGCCGGCATGATCTGGCACGAGGTCGCGCTGCAGGGGGCCTCGTCGGGCGAATTCGAGACCCAGATCGCCGAATTGGGCCCGTTTCTGGAGCAGAACTGGCGGGCCAATATCAGCCCCAGATCGGGCATGCCGATCTATGAGCGGCCGGTGGCGCTGGTGCTGTACCGGGAGGACCACCGGTTCCTGCTCGATTCGATCATCCCCCGGGCCGGCCGGACCGAGGCCAATTTCGACCTCGTGATCGCATCCCAGCCCTACCGGGCCAAATCCTCTGTGAATTTCCGCGCCAAGCGGATTATCGCCCCGCTGGCCCGGGCGCTGCGGGCCGGCGGCCGTTTGATCGGAATTCACTCCCACGGGCAGGATCCGGGCCTCGAAATCATCCAGGCGGTCTGGCCCGGAGAAAATCCTTTCGCGGTGAGCCGTCATGAGCTATTGCGCGCCGTGAAATACGAGCTGGGATCGGCCGGGCGCGACCTTAACTTTAATGCCTATGCCGATAACCGTTCCATCTTCCGTTATGATATGGAAGCGCTGCCCAACGAGGTGACCGGCTCGATCGGAACCTCGACGGCCTTTGCAGCGTGGAATGCGGCGGTGTATGTCGCCCAGATCGAAGACGACCGGTTGACGGAAATGACTGAAAACGGCCGGACCCTCGATGCCACCAGAGAGGTTCTGCGCAAGCATAATGGGCTTTGGTTTTACGACGAATCCTACGTCATTTCGCGCCGTCGCGACTGACATTCCAGGATAGATCACACAGAGAGCCGCCGACATCAGGCGGCAACAAGGGGTTGTTGATGCGCGCGTCCTATCTGTTCACCAGCGAGTCGGTTTCCGAGGGCCATCCGGACAAGGTTTCGGATCAAATCTCCGACGCGATCCTCGATGCCTTCCTCGAGAAGGACGTCAAGCTCGGCATCGCCGACGACAGCGCCGGTCAACACCCGTCTCGGCTGCGAGACGCTGTGCACCACCAACAAGATCGTGATCGCCGGCGAGGGCCGCGGCCAGTTGTTCCGCGACATCCACGGCAAGTCGGTGGTCGATCGCGAACTGATCACCGAGATCGCGCGCGATGTCGTCAAGGACATCGGCTACGACCAGAACGGCTTCTCCTATCACGGCGCCGACGTCGAGGTGCTGCTGCACGGCCAGTCGCCCGACATCGCGATGGGCGTCGACGCCAAGAAAAAGAAGAGCGGCGAAGAAGAGGGCGCCGGCGACCAGGGCATGATGTTCGGCTACGCCTGCACCGAGAGCGAAGTCTACGAAAAGGGCTCCTACATGCCGGCGCCGATTTTCTTCGCGCACCGGATCCTGAAGGTGCTGTCGGAGAAGCGCCGCAGCGGCCAGATGTTCGACCTGCAGCCCGACGCCAAGAGCCAGGTCACGGTGAAGTATGTCGACGGCAAGCCGGTCGGCTGCACCAAGGTCGTGGTCTCGACCCAGCACAACGAGAAGAGCCGCAACGGCAAGAAGTACTCGCCCGGCCTGATCAAGGACATGATCGCCCATGAAGTCGAGTCGGCGCTGCCGAAGGGCTGGATGCCGCAGAAGTCCTCGGACTTCCTGGTCAACCCGACCGGCAACTTCGTGGTCGGCGGTCCCGACGGCGATTGCGGCCTCACCGGCCGCAAGATCATCGTCGACACCTACGGCGGCTACGCGCCGCATGGCGGCGGCGCGTTCTCCGGCAAGGATCCGACCAAGGTCGACCGTTCGGCCGCTTACGCCGCGCGCTATCTCGCCAAGAACGTGGTCGCGGCCGGCCTCGCCGATCGCTGCACCATCCAGGTCGCCTACGCGATCGGCGTCGCCGATCCGATGTCGCTGCTGGTCGACACCCACGGCACCGGCAAGGTCGACGAGAAGAAGCTCGAGAAGGTGCTGCCGGAACTGTTCCGCCTGACGCCGACCAACATCCGCCGCACGCTGAAGCTCAACCGTCCGATCTATCGCCGCACCGCGTCGTACGGTCATTTCGGCCGCGCGCCGGAAAAGGACGGCGGCTTCTCCTGGGAAAAAACCGATCTGGCCGCCGCGCTGAAGAGCGCGTTCTGATTTTCTCCGTAATCGTCCTGCGTATTCCGGAAAGCACCAGTGCTTTTCGGAATATGCTTTTTAAGGGATCAACCACATGACCGCCGCCGCCAAGAAGCCCGCCTTCACCGACTACATCGTCAAGGACATCTCGCTCGCCGAGTTCGGCCGCAAGGAACTCTCGCTGGCCGAGACCGAGATGCCGGGCCTGATGGCGACGCGCGAGGAATACGGCCCCAAGCAGCCGCTTGAAGGGCGCGCGTATCGCCGGCTCGCTGCACATGACGATCCAGACCGGCGTGCTGATCGAGACGCTGGCCGCCCTCGGCGCCGACATCCGCTGGGTCTCCTGCAACATCTATTCGACGCAGGACCATGCGGCGGCGGCGATCGCGGCCGCCGGCATTCCGGTGTTTGCCGTCAAGGGCGAGACGCTCGCCGAATACTGGGACTACACCGCCAAGCTGTTCGACTGGCACGGCGGCGGTCACCCGAACATGATCCTCGACGACGGCGGCGACGCCACCATGTACGTCCATCTCGGCCTGCGCGCCGAGAACGGCGACACCAAGTTCCTGGACAAGCCGGGTTCGGAAGAAGAGGAAGTCTTCTTCGCGCTGCTCAAGAAGCAGCTCAAGGAAAAGCCGAAGGGCTACTTCGCCGAGATCGCCAAGAGCATCAAGGGCGTTTCCGAAGAGACCACCACGGGCGTGCATCGTCTCTATGACATGCAGAAGGCCGGCACGCTGCTGTGGCCGGCGATCAACGTCAACGACAGCGTCACCAAGTCGAAGTTCGACAACCTCTATGGCTGCCGTGAATCGCTGGTCGACGGCATCCGCCGCGGCACCGACGTCATGATGTCGGGCAAGGTGGCGATGGTCGCGGGCTTCGGCGACGTCGGCAAGGGTTCGGCCGCCTCGCTGCGCCAGGCCGGCTGCCGCGTCATGGTCTCCGAAGTCGATCCGATCTGCGCGCTGCAGGCGGCGATGGAAGGCTATGAAGTCGTGACCATGGAAGACGCCGCGCCCCGCGCCGACATCTTCGTCACCGCGACCGGCAACAAGGACATCATCACCATCGAGCACATGCGCGCGATGAAGGATCGCGCCATCGTCTGCAACATCGGCCACTTCGACAACGAGATCCAGATCGCGGGTCTGCGAACCTGAAGTGGAACAACATCAAGCCGCAGGTCGACGAGATCGAATTCCCCGACAAGCACCGCATCATCCTGCTGTCGGAAGGCCGCCTGGTGAACCTCGGCAATGCCATGGGCCATCCGTCCTTCGTGATGTCGGCGTCGTTCACCAACCAGACGCTGGCGCAGATCGAACTCTGGGCCAACAACAAGGACGGCAAGTACAAGAAGGAAGTCTACGTGCTGCCGAAGTCGCTGGACGAGAAGGTGGCCCGGCTGCATCTCGCCAAGATCGGCGTCAAGCTGACCGAGCTGCGCAAGGACCAGGCCGACTATATCGGCGTCAAGCAGGAAGGCCCGTTCAAGGCGGATCATTACCGGTATTGAGCGGCAGCTGCCGCGGCGGCTCAGGCTCGGTGCATCATGTGATTGAATGAAGCCGTCCGTGAGGGCGGCCTCATTTGTTTGTCGATCGGCGTTCAGCGATCGCGCGCGACGACAATGTGGACGTCGATCTCCCGCAACGGCGGCTTGTCCTTTTCGCCGGCCCGCTGCAGCGAGAGATGAACCGTCGTGCTGCCATCGCGTAAGGCGACCACAGCGAGCGCGTAGGAAACGCTGAACGAGCTCGGCGGCGCCCCGGAGGCCGGACGCGGCGGCGGAGCCCCCGCATCCAGCGAGACTGTGACGACGTCGGAGCGGCCGCGGACCTCGTAGCTCCAGCTGTAGCCGGCGCTGCCCAGTCCTCCGATATCCAGGCGATAGGTTTCGCCGGGACGCAAGCTGACCTCATGCGCTTCCAATGACAACTCCATCGTGCCAGCCGTTGCCGTCGCGCCAATAGTGCTGCAGCTTATTATCATTGCGCAGCACCACGACTTCAAGATTGAAGCCAAAGCTGCCTTCGACCAGGGCCGCGACCGCACGAACGTCGTGGCCGAATGTTGCACTCTTGCGCCACAGCCCGTCACCGGCGTTGGCGCGCCACCAATGCTGTACCTGTCCGCCGGCCGCGACGCAAAGTTCGAAATTTCCGACGGCTTTTTCATTTGCTGCACCATAGCTGCCTTCGATCATGCACGGAGGGCTGCCGATTCCGCTGCCAAACGTGACGCCGGGATGCCAGACATTGCCGTGATCGTTGTCGCGCCAGAAGTGCTGCATTTCGCCCGACCGTAAGGCACAGACCAATTCGAAATTGCCCATGGTGCCGTAGTGGCTTTGCACCAGCGACGCGCCGCTATGGGCCACATTGGCGCCGAAGCGACCGCCGTCGTGCCAGCCTGCGCCGTCCCGCCACCAATGGCTCAGTTTGCCGTCGGCGGTCGACACGACAACCTCAAAGTTGCCGGGAGCTCCGTAGTTTCCCTGAATAAAGCCGGGTACGCCGGTGGCGTCGTTGGGGCCGAAAACGCCGCCGTCGTGCCAAGGTCCGCCGGGTTGCTGGAACCACCAGTGATGCAGGCGCCTGTTGGTGGTCAGGTGAACGGATTCGAAGTTCCGGTTGAAGGTGGTGCCAGTCAGCGTTGGGCAAACCGCGACATCGTTGCCCTGTACAATTCCCGCGTGCCAGGGAAACCCGGCGACCGAATTGTCGCGCCACCAATGCCGCATCTGGCCGCCCGGGGCCGTGGTCAGCATTTCGAAATTGCGGTGTTGTGCGCCGTTGCCGCTTTCGATCATTGCGCCGTTGTGCATCCGGCGCCGCGTCCAGGGATCCGGATTGGTGCCCTGCAAGCCGAGCTTGGCATAGGTGTCGATGCCGGTCTCGCCATATCCGATGCGTCCAAATCCACTCTGCCCCCAGTTCGGCCAGGAGTTCTTGACGATCCAGCAGTTCTGCGTGTCGTCGTAGCCGATCACCAGCATGAAATGTCCGCCGGCAACCTTGTTGGGGTGGCCGTTGAACGTCGTCTGCTTGTGATACACACCCGAACCATAGGCCTGGAAATCGTCCCACACCTCGAACCAGGTCACGATGGGTCCGACTGTGTCGATCCAGGTCTTCTGATCCGCGATTGAGCCGATAGACGTATAAGCGGGTATGCGGACCGACCGCCCGGATCGGTCGGCCGTCGGCGTGTAGGCGATGCCGTCATACGGTCCGCCGCCGGTGCCGCCGCAGCCGGTACAGGACGACGACGTATGCGCCCAGGGGAAGCAGCCGGGGTCCGCTGCCGCGTGATCCTTGATCCAGTCCAGCGCATCTCCGGAGCCACCGCAATCGCAGCAATGGTGCCCCATACCCTTGTGAACATCGCCTTCGCTGATGCTCGGCCAAACGCAATGCTCGATCCGAACCATGGCTTCGACCAGCGCAACCGCTGCGAAGCACCAGCAGGATTCGCAGCCGTTCTGATCGCGGATGGTGGTGATCCAGGGCCAACCCCATCGGTTCCGCCAATCGATGGTTGTCGGCATTCCGCCGCCGCCGCTCGGCGCCGCCCCGGCGCCAGCTTCGAGATGGGGCGTGGATCCGAGGTGTAACTTTCCGGCGAGGAAATTCTGCGGAACGAGTTTCCGGCTGACCCTGCGCTCGAGGATGAAGGGGTTGTCGATGCGCGCGAACAGATTTTGGAAATTGATCGGATGCGCCTGCTCGGCCTTCAGCAGCTTGTCCTTCAGGCCGCCGGTCCTGAAGGTTGGAAGTTCCTGAGAATCCAGCAATCGCGTGGTTGGTCGCCATCGCGCTTGAGTGCGTTGGAGCTCGATTTTCAGATCCTGGATGGTTGGCACGGGCTTTCTCCTCCTGGTCGGTGGATGACGCACTGGCGACCACAGGATATGGATCCAACCAATAGTTGAATTGTGAGAAATCCAACATCTCTGAAGTATTTCGCCTCACGTATCGGTGAACCGGTTCTCGATTTGCAACGGGCCCACTTGCGGAATTTTCATGCGGTTGGATGTTTGGCCGGTCGATCTCCGGTTGATTTCTCGTCCCCTTGGGGCTAATCAGCGGATGGAACCGATCACAGCCACCGAACACTTCGACGTCCTGATCGTCGGCGCCGGGCTTTCCGGCATCGGCGCGGGCTATCACCTGCAGCAGAAATGCCCGGGCAAGAGCTACGCCATCCTCGAGGGCCGCGACTGCATCGGCGGCACCTGGGACCTGTTTCGCTATCCCGGCATCCGCTCCGACTCGGACATGTTCACGCTCGGCTATTCGTTCAAGCCGTGGACCGAGCCGAAGGCGATCGCCGACGGGCCGAACATCCTGAACTACGTCCGCCAGACCGCGGTCGAGAACGGCATCGACCAGAAGATCCGCTTCAACCATCGCGTCAAGCGCGCGTCGTGGTCGTCGCCGGAGGCGCGCTGGACCGTGGAAGCCGAGCGCACGACGGGCGAGGGCGCCACCGAGATCGTGCGCGTCACCTGCAATTTCCTGTTCATGTGCTCGGGCTATTACAAATACGAGGAAGGCTACACGCCGGAGTTTCCGGGCACAGCCGACTTCGCCGGCCGCATCGTGCATCCGCAGAAATGGCCCGAAGATCTCGACTACAGCGGGCAAGCGCGTGGTGGTGATCGGCTCTGGCGCGACCGCGGTGACGCTGGTGCCGGAGATGGCCAAGACCGCCGCGCACGTCACCATGCTGCAGCGCTCGCCGACCTATGTGGTGGCGCGGCCGGCTGAGGATGCGCTGGCCAACAAGCTGCGGCGCAATCTGTCCGCCAAACTCGCCTATCACCTGATCCGCTGGCGCAACGTGCTGTTCGGCATGTATTTCTTCCAGCTCTCCCGGCGCAAGCCGGAGCGGGTCAAGCAACTCATTCTCGGCGGCGTCAAAATGGCGCTCGGCCCGGACTACGACATCGCGACGCATTTCACGCCGCGCTACAATCCCTGGGACCAGCGGCTGTGCCTGGTGCCCGACGGCGACCTGTTCAAGGCGATCCGCGACAAGCAGGCCTCCGTCGTCACCAACGAGATCGACACCTTCACCAAGGGCGGCATCAAGCTGAAGGACGGCAGCGAACTCGAAGCCGACATCATCGTGACGGCGACCGGATTGAACCTGCAGGTGCTCGGCGGGCTCGAGGTCAGCGTCGACGGCCGCGTCGTCGATTTTTCGAAGACGCTGAACTACAAGGGCATGATGTATTCGGATGTGCCGAACATGGCCTCGGCGTTCGGCTACACCAACGCGTCCTGGACGCTGAAATGCGACCTGACCTGCGAATATGTCTGCCGCCTGATCAACTACATGGACCGGCACGGCCACAGGCAGTGCATGCCGCACAATCTCGATCCCTCGATCTCGGAGCTGCCGTCGCTGGATTTCTCGTCCGGCTATGTGCAGCGCTCGATCGCGAAAATGCCCAAGCAAGGCTCGAAGCGGCCGTGGCGGCTGTACCAGAACTACGCGCTCGATATCGTCACTTTGCGCTACGGCAAGGTCGACGACGGGGTGATGCAGTACTTCGTAATGGCATAGCCGCACGCTATCGTCATCACGCGCCATCGATATTTATCATGGCGGACGACACGCTCCATTGTCGGGGGCAGAGGACAGCGCAGATTGGCTGCATTCCCCTGAACCCAATGGAGAGATCGATGTTCAATTTCAAATCACTGGCCGTGGTCGTTGCCATGGTCACGCTGGCCGCGATGTCGGTGGCGAAAGCAGCGCAACGCGACGCCCGCAAATCGGTGCGTCACCCGAATATCATGAGCGAGACGGTTCGCGGCACGCATGCTGAATTCCCCGGCAGTCCGACTGTTTTTGAGGCACGCCGTGTCTTCGGTTTCTCGGCGCCGGTCGGACGAAGCTAACTCGTCTGCGTCCAATCGCCGTATGCGTTGTTTCGCGTATACGTTGTCCTGTCCGAATCAGCGATTGTCGGCGGACAGTTAACGCCGGATTAACCGGTGTGCTCCACGCTGGGTGGCTTGAGGCTGCTGTCAGAACGAGGAAGCCCATGGACGCCCAGCGTATTGCCGTTGATGCCATTGTTGCGTTGACCGATTGCGATCGCGAGGCGGTCGTCACGTTCATCCGCGGGCTCTATCTGGCCGGGGTCAGGGATCCCAAGCGCCTGACCTTCAAGGGCCTGCAGGCGCTACGGAGCTGAGTTCCGCGGGCTCGGCGTTTTCATTCGAATTTCAAACAGCCAAGTCATCCTCGCTGTCATCGCCCTGCTTGTTGCCGCGACCTATCGGTTCAATCACTGACGTCTCTGGAATACCGGATCACCCGTATGCGCGGGTGATGACAGCGGGGCGCGTTCCGGAGATTGTGACACCTTCTAGCGATCCCCCGAGGGTCGGATCAGTCCGTGCCGGTTACGGCGTGCGGATGCCCGGGCTCTGCACGCCCGCCTGCGGCGACCAGCTCACGGCCGCCGCATCCGTGCGATATTGCGGCAGGTGGCCGTCGAGAGTGTAGACCACGCACAGCGCGAGGCTGGCCCAGACCGCCAGACTGAAATAGAGCGACATCCAGGCGATCTCGTCTTTCCAGTGCTCGATGTCGTGCGTCACCACCCAGCGCGTAGACACGTCGCGAAGACCTTCGATCACGCCGAGCAGCTTGCTGCCTTCGGCCAAATCCGCGCGCCACCGGTTCAGGTACATCGGAACGTCGATGGCGACGAGAAAAGCCAGATAACCGGCAATCCCGACGATCGAAATAACCAGCGCCACACGAACCGGGCCGTTGAATTCCGGAAGCAGCCGGCAGAGCCCGACCGCGATGATGAAGAAGGCAACCGCCCACAGCGAATTCTCGACGGCGTTGAACAGGAAGTTCCTGGTCAGCACCGCGTACCACGAGAAGCATTCGGCGACGACGATCAGCGGTAGGATCAGCACTGCGGCGTTTACTGTGGTGTCCGCGCCGGTCATCGTGCCCAACTTGCCCATGATGATGACCCACTGCGCCGCGAAGCAGACCTCGGCGATGGTCGCGACGCTGCGGCCGATCATCACGCTCGACAGCCAGGTGTTGAACAGGCAGATCCGCTGCACGTCGGCGCGCGGCAGCACCGAGCGGAACGCGCAGCCGAACACATAGGCGGCGCAGAGCACGAGCATCGACTGCTGCTCTGAGGCGCCGCCCGATCCGGCCAGCGGGCTGTTGTGGAATTCGCGATAGAGCAGGAACCAGGCCGCGATATTCGCGCCGCTCACCAGCGTCAGGAAACTCCACCACCAGGCCAGGGGGTTCGATCGCGCCTGCAACACCAAATTCATTGCTGCTCCAAATTATTATTCTGACTGACATTTCGTTGTAGCAATTCTGTCATGAAATGCCTGTCAGTCGCGACTCAAATTTGTGTGGCCGGTGATTTCTCCGTGCGAGTTTTATGACAGTTATATGACGGCGCGCTGTGACGCTGGCTGTGTATTCAAATCCGGTCAGTGAGTGTACGACCGCAAAGCAACCTGATCTCCCGCGCGTAGGTACCGCTCCCTCAGGCGCAGCGCCTCATCGAGGCGACCGCCGTTGTTGCCCCCTCGAAACGTTTCAGCTCCCCCGCGAAATCCCAATACCTTCATGCGCGCCATCGTGATCGCGCCATAAGGGCTTTCTCGGGGTCGCCGTACCCAGGCGGAGGCGGGTCATAGAAGCGCTTGTGCACTTCGGCGATCTTCAACCGAACGGCGGAAGCCGCATCGGCACAGGAAGTCTGTGCGATTGTCATCGCTACTTCGTTGGACTGAGGCCTTGCGTCGCTGATGGCCTGGTTCAGGCAGGCTTGCAAGGGAGCCAGTTCCCGGGCCGCTGCCAGTCCAGCAACCAAACCCCGGTCTTGCGCGCGAGCGTCGCAACACGCGATCAGCAGCAACGCCATCAATATAAAGCGCATGTCCGTCTCCGGCCGAGGAGACCAATCTATCGCACACCATGAATGCTGACCACATTTCGATCCTGAATTGTGGTTTCAGATTCCGATTTCCAGATTTTGCCGCTTTTCTCAAAATACCTGGTCGCGCTTCGGCGCCTGTGCCGCCATCCGTGCCAGTACCAGCGCCTCTTCGGCCTTGAACCGGATCTCTCGTGCATCGCGCAGCGGACGCCGGACGTTCGGGTCTTCGGAACTGCTGTCGAACGTAATCAATTTCATGCAATGCGTGCACTGGGTCTGATAACCCGGCTTCAGGCGCTGTGCGCGCTCGCTGAAGCTCTTGCGGCAATGGGAACAGATAATCTTGATACGGTCCGTCATGCGTTCTCCGCGGCGAATTCGGTGGAATGTTCGCGGTTGCGGTTCGGCGGCCACCAGCAGCGAGGGCGGCACATAGATGTCCAGATCGCTGCCGCCGCCGAGCGGGCGGCAGATCACCGATCCGACGCTGTCGCTGCCGATCACGCGAAGTGCGCTCGCCGCCCGATAAAAGCCTGACGACACGTTCCGCTTTTCCAGGACGTTGTTGTCACTCGATACCTGCATGCGAGGGGATGCCGCCGGGCCGATGGCGGCATGTGGCGGTCCACGCTTTGCTTGGACCTCGCGGGAAGCTAGGTTTGATGTCCTCCATTGACGTGCATGGCGGCCGCGGGAATTGAATCGAATTGTTCGAACCGGTTTTTGGTCGGAAAATCGACGTTATTCACCGCCGCAGGACCGATCGGCCGGATCTGTGGCTGCGAGGTCTTGTGTTGGTCATCGCCGTATATTCGCTTCCGGGCCGGCAGATTTTCTCCGGCAAAACCGGTTTCGGCAATTTTTACCGGGTCGCGAAGCGCGATCGATTTCCGATAACGCTGATGTTTCAAAATGTTGCTGCATGGCACGAGGCTTGCTGGACGAACGTACGTTCGACTACCGGAGCTCAAGATGTCCATTTCGTTTCCCGGCATTGGCGCGGGCGCCGCGCCGACCGCCAGCCCGACGAAATCAGCGCTGACGGCCAAGCCGGCCGAGACCAAAACCGCCGAGCAGAAGTTTCTCGAATGGGCGAAGATGACGCCGGCGGAGCGCCTGCATGCGCAGATGCTCTCCCAACTCGGGATCACCGAGGATCAGTTCAAGGCGATGGATCCCGCCGCGCAGCAGAAGATCGATGAAAAGATCCGCGACATGATCAAGAAGCACGCCGAGGACAGTAACGACAAGCGCACCGGGCTGATCACCGACAAAACGGCGTGAGCCGCCATTCGTTCGCTACACGAAACAGTGTTCGCCGCCTGACGGGTCTTCGCATCCGCCTCGATTGCCCTTAAATCCCTCGTTACCGGTGGCCGACCGCGACGCCGCACGGCGACTTTTGATTTTTCAGGGGATGAGACACATGTCGGAACATCTCAAGCTCGATCGTCGCCGTTTTCTGGGCACGCCGCAGCGACCGTTGCCGCTGCGCAGCTGATCCTGACCGGTTCGGCCAATGCGCAAACCGGCCAGAGCGTGCCCGCGATCAAGCCGGGGACCAACACGTCGTTTGCGTCGATCAAGCAGATCGATGCCGGCGTGCTCAACGTCGGCTATGCCGAGGCCGGCCCCGCCGAGCGGTCCGGTCGGTCCTGCTGCTGCACGGCTGGCCCTACGACATTCACAGCTATGCCGATGTCGCGCCGCTGCTGGCGCAGGCGGGCTACCGGGTGATCGTCCCGCATCTGCGCGGCTACGGCACCACGCGCTTTCTTGCCGGCGAGGCGATCCGCAACGGCGAGCCGGCGGCGCTTGCCGTCGATATCATCGCGCTGATGGACGCGCTGAAAATCGAGAAGGCCGTGATCGGCGGCTACGACTGGGGCGCGCGCACCGCCAACATCATCGCCGCGGTGTGGCCGGAACGCTGCAAGGCGATGGTCTCGGTCAGCGGCTATCTGATCGGCAGCCAGGAGGCCGGCAAGATGCCGCTGCCGCCGAAGGCCGAGCTGCAATGGTGGTATCAGTTCTATTTCGCGACCGAGCGCGGCCGCGCCGGCTACGAGAAGAACACCGAACGATTTCGCCAAGCTGATCTGGCAGCTCGCTTCGCCGAAGTGGAAGTTCGACGACGCCACCTTCGGCCGCAGCGCGGCGTCGCTCGAAAACCCCGATCATGTCGCGATCACGATCCACAATTACCGCTGGCGGCAGGGGCTTGCCGAAGGCGAGGCGAAATATCTCGATCTGGAAAAACGGCTGGCCGCAGCGCCCGTCATCGCCGTGCCGACCATCACCATGGAAGGCGATGCCAACGGCGCGCCGCACCCGCCGCCGAGCGCCTATGCCGGCAAAGTTCTCCGGCAAATATGCGCACCGCGATCTCACCGGCGGCATCGGTCACAACCTGCCGCAAGAGGCGCCGCAGGCCTTTGCCCAGGCCATCGTCGACGCCGCCGCGATGTGACGGAGCGATACCAGCCCATGAAAAAAGCCCCGGACCAGGTCCGGGGCTTTTTGTTTGATGACGGCGGGCGGCCGGGTTATTCCGGCTTGCCGATCGCGACCTTCAGCGTGCCGACGCCGTCGACGCCGCATTCGATCTTGTCGCCGGGATTGAGCGCGGAGACGCCGGCCGGCGTTCCCGTCATGATGATGTCGCCGGCGGCCAGCGCCACCTGCTGCGAGAGCTGCCAGATGATCTCGGGCACGTTCCAGATCAGTTCGGTGAGATCGCCCTTCTGGGTTTCGGTGCCGTTGACCGTGAGCCAGATCTTGCCCTTCGAGGGATGGCCGATCTTGGAGGCCGGCTGGATCGCGGAGCAGGGCGCGGAATAGTCAAAGGACTTGCCGACTTCCCACGGCCGCTCCTTCTTGCGCGAGGCGATCTGCAGGTCGCGGCGGGTGAGGTCGATGCCGACGGCATAGCCGTAGACGTGCTCCAGCGCCTTGTCGGCGGGAATGTCGCAGGCCGCCGCTCTTCATCGCGACGATCAGCTCGACCTCGTGGTGCAGGTCCTTGGTCAGCGGCGGATAGGGGATCGTGGCGCCGTCGGGCACCAGCATGTCGGCATGCTTGGCGAAGAAGAACGGCGGCGCGCGCTCGTCATTGCCCATCTCGCGGATGTGCTCGAGATAGTTGCGCCCGACGCACCAGATGCGGCGAACCGGATAGGATTTGGCTTCACCGACGACGGGGAGCGAAGCCTGCGGCGGGAGCGGGATGACGTAGGAGGCAGCGTTCATGGAGCGGTCTCGTTCTTGAGGAGAAAAAGAGTTTAGGCGGTTGCGGTGACCGGCGCCAGTGTCGACGGGCCGGCATCGAGGTGCTGCAGGCGGAAGAAGGAAGCATAGCGGCCGCCGCGGCGCAGCAGGTCGTCATGCCGGCCGCGTTCGACGATCTCGCCGCCCTCGACCACCAGGATGGCGTCGGCGTGCATGATGGTGTGCAGGCGGTGGGCGATGACGATGGTGGTGCGGTTCTGGCAGAGATGCTCGATCGCCTCCTGCACGGCCTTTTCGGATTCCGAATCCAGCGCGGCGGTGGCTTCATCGAGCAGGATCACCGGCGCGTTCTTGATCAGCGCGCGCGCCACCGCGATGCGCTGGCGCTGGCCGCCGGAGAGTTGCGCGCCGTGCTCGCCGACCGGGGTGTCGTAGCCGAGCGGAAAACCCATGATGAAGTCGTGGGCGCAGGCGGCCTTGGCGGCGGCGACGATTTCATCCTGGGTGGCGTTGTCCTTGCCGAAGGCGATGTTGGCGCCGATGGTGTCGCGGAACAGGTAGACGTCCTGGCCGACATAGGCGGTCTGCCGGCGCAGCGATTTTCGCGACACTGTGCGCGATCGACTGGCCGTCGATCAGGATGTCGCCCTGCGTCACCTCGTGGAAGCGCAGCAGCAGCGCCAGCACCGTCGACTTGCCGCCGCCGGAGGGGCCGACCAGCGCGGTCACCTTGCCGGGCTCGGCGATGAAGTTCATGTGGTTCAGCACCGGCTCGCCGGCGCGATAGGCAAAGCTGACGTCGCGCAGCTCGATCCGCGCGTCGGACAGTTTCAGCGCCGGCTTGTCGTCGTCGGCAGGTTCGCTGGCCGGACTGTCGACGACTTCCAGCAGCATCCGCGCGCCGACCAGCTGGCTGTTGAGGTCGATGTTGAGCCGCGCCAGCCGCTTGGCGGGCTCGGTCGCCAGCAGGAAGGCGGTCATGAACGAAAAGAACTGTCCGGGCGTGGCGCCGAGCGCCACCACGCTGTAGCCGCCATACAGGAGACAGCCGGCGACGGCGAAGCCGCCCAGCGTTTCCATCAGCGGGTTGGCGCGGTTGGAGACCCGCGCCATCTTGTTGGAGTTGCGCTCGACGGCGGTGATATCCGCGTCGATGCGTTGCTGCATCGCCTCTTCCAGCGTGAACGCCTTGACGGTGCGGATGCCTTGCAGCGATTCCTGCATGGTCTCCAGAATGTCGGCGGTACCGGTGAACTGGCTGTAGGCAAGGCCCTTGATGCGCTTGATCATCTTGCGCAGGAACAGCATCGCCGGTGGCACCACCAAGAGGCCGATCAGCGACAACCACGGATCTTGCGCCACCATCACGCTGACCAGGGCGATCAAGGTCAGCAGGTCGCGCCCGATCGCGTTGATCAGGAGGTTCAGCACGTCGGTGATGGACTTGGCGCCCGAGGTCAGCCGGGTCAGGAATTCGGACGAATGCCGGTCGGAGAAGAAGGCGATGCTTTCGCTCATCAGCTTGGCAAACAGCCGCCGCTGGTTGTTGGCGAGGATGGCGTTGCTGATCTTCGACAGAATCACGGTCTGGCCGTAGGTCGCGATACCCTTGATGAACAGCAGCAGCACGGTGACGCCGGAGAGAATGGCGATGCCGGTGACGTTCTTGTCGACATAGGCCTGGTTGATGACCTGGCCGAGCACATAGGTGGCAGCGGCGGTCGCGGCGGCCGCGACTCCCATCAGCGCAAAGGCCAGCAGATAGCGCCGCCAATAGGCGATGCCCTGTTCCATCACCAGGCGGCGAACCAGGATCGCCGCGCCGTAGGGGTCGTCCGTGACTTTTCTCGTGGGCTTTTTTGGAAGTTCGGTCATCCGCGATCCATCGACACGACGGGCTCAGTATACCCGTATGTCAGGGCTGCTGCGGTGACTCCTTGCCTGCTATCGCGCTGTTTTTCAAGCCAAATAAGGGCTTGATTTCACGCCGATTCCGCGTGCCGCATCTCTTCGCCGCGGTCGCGGAGCAGCTTCTGTTCCCAGGCCAGCGCGTGGGCGGCGATGGTTTCGAGGTCGTCATACTGCGGCGTCCAGTCCAGCGCGGAGCGGATGCGGCTGGTATCGGCCACCATGGTCATGATGTCGCCGGGCCGGCGCGGCGCATACTGGACCGCGAAATTGCGCATCGGCGACGCGGCGCACCGCCTCGATGGTTTCCAGCACCGAATAGCCGCGGCCGTAGCCGCAGTTCAGCGTCGCCGAACTGCCGCCGCCGCGCAGATAGGACAGCGCCGCGCGATGGGCCTGGGCGAGGTCGCTGACATGGATGAAATCGCGGATGCAGCTGCCGTCGGGCGTCGGATAATCGGTTCCGAACACGTCGATCTTGGCGCGCTGGCCGGTGGCGGCCTCGACCGCGATCTTGAGCAGATGGGTCGCACCCGTGGTGGCAAGGCCGGTGCGGCCCTAACGGGTCGGCGCCGGCGACGTTGAAATAGCGCAGCACGACATAGTCCATGCCATGCGCGGCGGCGACGTCATGCAGCATGATTTCGGTCATCAGCTTGGACGAGCCGTAAGGCGACATCGGCCGCGTCGCGGCGTGCTCGGGCACCGGCACCTGGTCCGGGTTGCCGTAGACGGCGGCGGTCGACGAAAAGATGAAGCGCTTGACGCCGCCCTTGACCGCGGCATTGAGCAGGCTGCGCGTCGTCATGGTGTTGTTGCGGTAATAGCCGAGCGGATCGCGCATCGAATCCGGTACCACCACGGAGCCGGCGAAATGAATGATGCTCTCGACGCCGTGCTGGGCGATCACGCCCTCGACCAGGTTTTCGTCGGCGGCATCGCCGATGAACAGCGGCACGCCCTCGGGCAGGAAGTTGGAAAAGCCGGTGGACAGGTTGTCGATCACGACGACGCTTTCGCCGGCATCCGCCAGCGCGTGAACCATATGACTGCCGATATAGCCAGCGCCCCCGGTGACAAGCACGGTCATGGGCTAACTTCTCCCGTTTATTTACGTGGGATGTTAGCCGGGGGGCGGTGAAGAGTATCTTTCGGCGCCGGTGAACTGGCCACTATGCTTAATGTTGCGTATAGGAACTCGCGTCCAACGGAGTCCGACGTGCCGATCGAGAACAATTTGGCCAGTGATCTGCAACTGATCGTGCCTAATCTGCACAGGCGTTATTCGGGCGTTACCGCAACCAACCGCATGGTGGCGCCAAAGCTCGCCCGGATCTATCGCGCGGCCTGGCTGGGTTCCCATGCGCCCGACGGCATCGCGCGGATGGGTTTTGCGGATTTGCATAAGCTCTGGCGCCGCGCCACGCCCTTGATCTGGCATGCGCGGCGCAACGACGAGATGATCGCCGGGCTTGCTGTTGCGCGGGCTCGGCTGGCCGCTGAAACTGGTGTTCACTTCGGCGGCGCAGCGCCATCACAAGGCGCTGACGCGCTGGCTGATCCGACAGATGGACGCGGTGATCGCGACCTCGGATTTTTCGAAGTCGTATCTGAAGCGCGAAGCCACCGTGGTGATGCACGGCGTCGATACGGACGTGTATGCGCCGCCGGCCGATCGTGCGGCGGCGTTTGCGCAAAGCGGACTACCCGGCCGTTACGCGATCGGCTGCTTCGGCCGCGTGCGTGCACAAAAGGGCACCGATGTTTTCGTCGCGGCGATGTGCCGGCTGCTGCCGCGCTATCCCGATTTCACCGCCGTCATCGTCGGCGCCATCGTGCCGGAGCAAAAGGGTTTTGCGGACGGCCTGAAAAAGCAGATCGAGGCCGCCGGCTTGCAGTCGCGCATCGTCATGACCGGCGAACTCGAAATCGAGGAGGTGCAGCGCTGGTACCAGCGGCTGACGATCTACGCCTTTAACTCGCGCAACGAGGGCTTTGGCCTGACGCTGATCGAGGCGATGTCGTCGGGCGCGGCGCTGGTCGCGGCGCGCGCGGGCGCGGCTGAATTCGTGGTCGAGGACGGCGTCACCGGCGTGCTGACGCCGCCCGGCGACGCCGACGCGCTGGTCGCGGCACTGGAGCCGCTGATGCGCGATCCGGCTGCGGCGGCTACGATGGGCGAGCGGGCGCGGGCGACGGTGCTGGAAAAGTTCAGTCTCGATGCGGAGGCGAAGGCGATCGCGGCGGTTTACCGGACGCTGTAGCGTTTCGATCGACGTGGGTGTAGTCCGGGGTGCTTTCGGCAATCAAACAAGTATCGTAATTTATTTCAGGTTTCAGTGACGTTGTTCGCGTGAAAATGCGCGCCGTCGGGCGACTAACGATGATCGGATTGGCAATTTTAGTCTACGAGGCCGGAAACCAAGACGGCTTGTCAGCATGAGCAAGACGAAAGTTATAGCGCAGGAACTCTATGACAATATAGTTGACGAGATTGGGTGCGCGCGCACGACCAATCAGGAAAGGGACCTGAGAACCGCAATGGTCGGACATATTGAACTCGCGAGGAACGACCGAACTTCACAATGGTCGCCTATGCTCGACGGACACGCATACCGATCAGACTTTCAGTCCTAACTTCATCAAGAAGCAATACTTTTTCTTCGGGTTAAAGGAATTGAACCAGAGAGCTCATCACGGTTGGACGACGTGAAGGTAGCATCCGGGCGACGCTCCCGATTTTCGAGGACGGAGCAAATGTGCATGGCAGTCCGAACCTCGACACGTACTTCAAAGTCGAAAACTTTGCCCACCTCGATCATCTGAAAAAATCCGTGCTGCGCGCTCCGACCACGCTGCTGAATATGATGTTTGGCTGCCGTGACTAAAAGTCGATTTTCGCGGAATTTCCGAACTGAATACTTGCGCCTATTCCTTCCGCCATCTTACGAGCAATTGTTGCCCGATAGTGTATTAGATCTACAAAGTTAGCGGGATCGCGGGTCAGGACATTTTCGATGCGGTAGTCGATGAAACTGCCACGCGGACGGCTAGCTTCAACAGACCTAAATGCCGCTTTGCAGGCTTCCAGTTCGGCCGCCTCGACGCTGCCGGGTTGGGGAATGGCCGTATAAAAGGTCGGAGGAACGACCACAACCACTGGCACATCGACCGGCAACTTTTTGATCTCACGTTCGAGTAATGTTTTGACGGGAAAGACGTCGCTAATCTTCCCCGCGAATGACGGGGCAGGCTTTTGGTCCGTCGCCACGGGCGGATGCATGTCGGCAGGGAAATAATCCTCGTAGTTAAACGAACCGTCCGGATTGTAACGCTGGCGCCTTCCCAGACCGATCATGATCCTCTGAAATGCATGGTCAATCGCCCCCCATGAGAATAGATGGCCCGCATATTCGAGGGTGCTCTCGCCATAGATCCAGAAGGGAAATGCGTTTTTTGATAACGGCGCCAGCTCGTGGGTGCACCAAGGTGCATCGGTCACGATCACTAACGCGCCGATCTGCTGATGGTGTCGTATAAAGAAATCCAAGATGGCGAGCTGCCCGCGGGGGTCGGCACCTGGCGAGGCAAGCTGAACAAAGTGCTTACCGCTCGCCCGAGACAATTCAGCCGGAACGAGACGTTGTCCCGTCGAATTACTGATCACCGCCGAGTTAAAGTGGACGTCGCGCGCCCGGCTTGCGTTCGCTGTAGCTGCCGTCCAATCATCAACACCCTCGATGCCGAGGAAACCGAAGCGGCCGCTATCATACGGGTCGACGGCAATGACAAGGGTGAACACTAATGCAGCGCCGATGGCAATCGTGCTGAAGCAGACCGTGAGCCAGCGACCCCACGCCGACGCGTCGTCAGAACCGGAAGTAGACAAATTCATGAATGTTCCGGTCTCACCGTTCAATGGAGGCGCCGAGCCCGTGACCTATGTCCCTCGATTCGTGATCTTTCATCTTTTGATCCCAAATTAGTCGATTCGCGGTGCAGGTGTCGTTCAAGAAAAATCCTAATTATGACCTCCTCGCCAATTTTGGAGTTGTCGGACACCGGTCCGTCTCACTGTGTATTGGTGCCAAAGGATATCTGGAGGTTGCAACAAAGCCGAAGGGAGTGTCCAGTCGGTGATTGCCTGCTGGACGAAAAGAATCAGCAGGTGCATCGGAGTCTCCGAGTGGCGGCAACTGCTTATCGCGATGCTCCGAAAAGATGGCCGAGCACTATATAAGTGACGATGGCACGGCGACGGTGACGATAGCGGCAAAAATTGACCGCAGCGCTCTCTGTTTCGCCGGCTGTTCCTCGATCCTTCTATTTCACTACCCGCGGTCCAATGCATTCCTCGCCGCGCGCCTATGGTGCCTCACGTTGCCGTGGGTATACGTCAGTCTGACGGGTGTCTTGTCAGCGGCATGCATCGCCATGGCGATATTGCCCTGGAGGCAATGACTGACCAGCAATCAGGTGATTTTCTCAGCCGGTCCTGGCGCAGTCATCCTTGATCAAATTCTCGTCCTGGCCATCACCTCGGCCACGAACGCATCAAGATCGCCGCCGGCGAACAGAAATCCTGGCAATCCCGCGGCTTGCGCTGCGCCGATATCGCTATCGCGATCGCCGATCACAAAACTGCCGGCATGACGCACCGGCCAGTGCGCCATCAGGTCGTGGATCATGCCGGGCGAGGGCTTGCGCCAGTGATGATCTTCCAGATAGCCCGCAACCGTTCCGGCGGGATGATGCGGGCAATACCTGATATCGTCGATGATGGCGCCTTGCGCGGCGAGTTCGGCGCGCATCCAGGCGTGCAGTGTGTTGAGTTCGGCTTCGGTAAAGTAACCGCGCGCGACGCCGGACTGGTTGGTGAAGAAGAACACGTAATAGCCGGCGTCGTTGAGCCGGCGGATCGCTTTCGCTGCGTTCGGCATCCAGCGAATTCGCTCGCTGGTGCCCATGTAGCCGTCGTCGTGGTTGACGACGCCGTCGCGATCGAGAAAGGCCGCCGGCCTGTGGATGGTTTGTTCACTCATGCGTTGGCCGCTTCCTGCAACACGCGCTGGGCGATGTCGACGACTTCGGTGGCCGCGATATCGCGCATGCAGCGATGGTCGTTCATGGTGCAAACCGTGCGCTGGCAGGGTTGGCAGGAAAGCTTCGTCGTGGTCACCACGGTTGCCGCCAGTCCGTTCAGCGGCGCCCACAGATAAGGGCTGGTCGGGCCGAAAATGCCCATCGTCGGCGTGCCGATCGCGGCTGCGATATGCATCAGGCCGAAGTCGTTCGAAATCGCGACGCCGGCGGCGGCCATCGCCAGCACCCCATTGCGCAGGTCGGTGCCGGTGAGGTCGCGAACCCTGCTGCCGCCGACGGCGACGATTTCCTGCGCCAGCGCCTTTTCGGCGGGGCCGCCGACCACCCAGACATCGAGGCCGCGCTCGGCCAACAGCCGCGCGACCTCCGGATAATAGGTCCAGCGTTTGGACTCGCCGACGGAGCCGGGTCCGAGCGCCACCGCCGGCCTGGTGCCGAGCCCGTTGGCCTGCCGCCAGCGGGCGGCTTCCCCGGGCAGCACCCGAAGCTGCGGCGCCGGCCATTCCGGCGGCAGTTTGGCTCCGGCCGGCAGCGCCAGCGCGGCGTTCTTGTCGATAAAGCGGGGCAGGCGCTTCGACTTCTCGTCCCAGCGCATTCGGTTGATCAGCCCGAACCGGGCCTCGCCGAAGAATCCCACCCGTTCCGGGATCCGGGCCAGCGCCGGCGCGATCGCGGCCTTCCAGGTCCGGGGCAGCACCAGCGCGGTTCCATAGTTTTTGGCGCGCAATTCGGTCGCCAGACCGGTCTGCTTGGCCACCGCCAGCCGGCCGCGCGGCAGGTCCCAGACGATGCTCGAGCGCACGCCGGGCATGTAGTCGACCAGCGGCGCGCAGAGCGAGGTCACCAGCAGGTCGACCGGGCGGTTGGGCCAGCGCTGCTTCAGGACACGGACCACCGTATGGCCGCGGACAAAGTCGCCGATCCACATATAGGGGATGATCAGGATGGGCCGGGTGTCGACGGCATCCTCGATTTCGATCCCAATTGATGAATTTGAATTCATAATTTAAAAGGCTTGCTGGCTTGGCTGATTCCGGCCCCGTCGGTAACCGCTCTGCATTCGCAGGTAAAGTGATCCCTGGCCTCTCCACCACGGCCGGTGGCTCAAGTTGCCTACCGGGCAGGAGTGGGGCAAAGCTGGCGCGCTTTATCGCCGTAGGGGACAGCATGTTACTGGTGACCGGGGGTGCCGGTTTTATCGGATCGAACGTCGTGGCCGCGTTGAACGACGCCGGCCGGGACGTGGTGGTGTGCGACGTGCTCGGTCGCGACGGCAAATGGCGCAATCTGGCCAAGCGCCGGCTCGCCGATTTCGTGCCGCCGGCCGAATTGATGGACTGGCTGAAGGGCCGCCGGCTCGACGCCGTGATCCATCTCGGCGCCATCTCCGAGACCACGGCGATCGACGGCGATATCGTCATCGAAACCAATTTCCGGTTGTCGCTGCGGCTTTTGGACTGGTGCACGGCCAACGCTGTGCCGCTGATCTACGCTTCCTCGGCGGCGACCTATGGCGACGGCGAACAGGGTTTTGGCGACGATCCGTCGATGGCCGCGCTGAAGAAGTTGCGGCCGATGAATTTCTACGGCTGGAGCAAGCACCTGTTCGACATGGCGGTCGCCGAGCGCACCGCCCGCGGCGAAAAACTGCCGCCGCAATGGGCCGGGCTGAAATTCTTCAACGTGTTCGGGCCCAACGAATATCACAAGGGCACGATGATGAGCGTGCTGGCGCGGCGCTTCGACGACGTCAAGGCCGGCCGCCCGGTGCAGCTGTTCAAGTCGCATCGTGAAGGCATTGCCGACGGCGACCAGCGTCGGGATTTCATCTATGTCGACGACGTAGTGCGCGTCATGATGTGGCTGCTCGCGACGCCCTCGGTGAGCGGACTGTTCAATGTCGGCACCGGCAAAGCGCGCAGTTTTCGCGACCTGATGCTGTCGGCCTATGCAACGCTTGGCGCCAATCCGAACATCCAGTACATCGATATGCCGCAGACGATCCGCGGCAGTTATCAATACTTCACCCAGAGCGAGGTCGATCGTCTGCAGCATGCGGGTTATAATGGCGGCTTCACGCCCCTCGAAGACGCGGTCGATGCTTACGTGAAGGGCTTTCTCGACCGCACCGATCGCTTTCGCTGACGGCCACAGGTAATCAGATGTTCGATTTCGAAGCCCTCAGCCAGGCGATTACCCATCAGACCGTGCTCTGCATCGGCGACCTCATGCTCGACGAATTCGTCTATGGCGAGGTGTCGCGGATTTCGCCGGAAGCGCCGGCGCCTGTGATCGCGGTCCGGCGCAGCGAGACTAATATCGGCGGCGCCGGCAATGTCGCGCGCAATATCGCCTCGCTCGGCGGGCGCTGCATTTTCGTCGGCCTGGTCGGCGAGGACGATGCGGGTGCAAAACTGAAAGTGGAGCTTTCGAAGGAAAGCCGCATCGAGGTCGTGCTGGTTGCGGATTCCTCGCGCCCGACGACGCGCAAGGTGCGTTTCGTCTCCGAGCATTTTTCAAGCCACATGCTGCGCGCCGACTGGGAACTGGCGCAGCCGGCGAGCGCCGACATCGAGCAGAAGCTGATCGACGTTATCCTGCCGCCGATCGCCCGCGCTGATATCGTGCTGCTATCGGACTATGCCAAGGGCTTGCTGACCGCGCGCGTGATCCGCAACACCATTGACGCTGCCAAAAAACTCGGCAAGCGGGTGATCGTCGATCCCAAGAGCGCCAATTTTGCGATCTATCGCGGCGCGACGATCCTGACGCCGAACCGCAAGGAGTTCGCGGAAGCCACCCGCAGCCGCGCCGACACCGACAAGAGCATTGCCGACGCCGCCCAGGACGCGATGTATCTCGCCGACTGCGAGGCCATGCTGGTGACGCAGAGCGAACACGGCATGACGCTGGTAGTGCACGGCGGAGCGTCGATCCACGTGCCGGCGCTCCCGGTCAAGGTGCGCGACGTCTCCGGCGCCGGCGACACCGTCGCGGCCGTGCTGGCGCTGACACTCGCGGCCAACGCCGACTGGGAGACCGCGCTGCGGATGGCGAATGCCGCCGCCGCCGTCGCGGTCGGCAAGAAGGGCACTGCGACCGTTACGCCGGCGGAACTGCGGCGAAAAATCCTGCCGCATGCCTCGCTGGCCGCCGAGGAGAAGATCGTCGCCGCCGGTGGCGATGTCGAGACGCGCCTTTCGGACTGGCGCCGGCAGGGCCTGCGTATCGGCTTCACCAACGGCTGTTTCGACATTCTGCACCCGGGTCATGTCAAGGTGCTGACGGCGGCGCGAGGCGCTTGCGACCGCCTGATCGTCGGCCTCAACAGCGATGCTTCCGTGAAGCGGCTGAAGGGCGAGGGGCGGCCGGTACAGGATGAGCGCGCCCGCGCCGAAGTGCTGGCGGCTCTGGAGGCGGTTGATCTCGTCGCGATATTCGACCAGGACACTCCGATTGAACTGATCACGAAGGTGCGACCGAGCGTGCTGGTCAAGGGCGGCGACTATACCCGCGAACAGGTCGTCGGCCACCAGGTTGTCGAGGCCTGCGGCGGTGAAGTGCTGCTGGTCGATATCCTGGCGGGTCACAGCACGACCTTGCTGGTCGACCGTGCGCGTGAAGGCAAAGCATGAACCTTACGGCAACTATGTCTTTGCGTCTGGCCGCGTGGCGCGATCCGGCTGTGTGGTCGAAGACGAGTGATATCGTCGCGGTGTTGCTGGCGTTGTCGCTGCCCTGGTCGACCTCGCTGGTTGGCATCTTCGGCGCGGTCTTCGTGCTAACGATGGCGCCGACGATCGAATGGCGGGCATTCATCGCCTCGCTGCGACGGCCGGTCAGCGCGCTGCCGATCGCGCTATTCGCGCTCGCCGTCGTCGGAACCTTGTGGTCGGATGCGCCGTGGGGCGCGCGCAGCTACGCGATCGGCCCACTCGCCAAATTCCTGGTGCTGCCGTTGCTGGTCTATCATTTCGAGCGCTCGGCGCGCGGCATGTGGGTGTTCACCGCTTTTCTGATTTCGTGCGGGCTTCTGAGTGTCGTGTCTTGGCTGGTGATGCTGGACCCGAGTCTCTCGATCAAGCGTGATGGCGTCGAACGCGGTATCTTCGTCAAGAATTATATCGATCAGAGTCAGGAATTCGCGCTTTGCTCGGTCGTGCTCGCATATCCCATCGTTACGCTCCTGCGCGAAAAAAAGATAGGACTGGCGCTGCTGTTGATTACGGTGGGAGTTGGCTTCATTCTAAATATGGCTTTCGTGATCGTTTCGCGCACGGCGATGGTGACCTTGCCGCTCATGCTCGCGATCTTTGCGCTGCTTCATTTGCGCCGCCGAACCAGCGCAATGATTGTAGTCGCGATGATCGTGCTCGGCGGCCTCGCTTGGGTCGCTTCGCCCCAGTTGCGTCGTACTACCGATACATTTTTCAGTGACTATCAGCTCTATAAGGAACGAAACGCTGCGACCTCGATTGGGCTCCGCCTCGAATTTTGGCGAAAGTCGTTGCGTTTTTTTGTTGAAGCGCCGGTTATTGGTCATGGCACGGGTTCGACGCGAAAGCTGTTCGAGCAGGCTATCGTGGGGACCGAAGCTGTTGCATCGGGGCAGGTGATCGGTAATCCGCACAATCAGACCCTGAACGTCGCGGTGCAGTGGGGCGCCGTCGGAATCGCTATCCTCTATGCGGTGTGGTTAGTGCATCTGGTGATATTTCGCGGCGAAGGGTTGATAGTTTGGATTGGCTTGATGGTTGTGCTGCAAAACATCTTAACTTCACTGTTTAACTCGCATCTTTTCGATTTTCATGAGGGGTGGATGTACGTGCTTGGGGTCGGGGTCGCCAGCGGAATGGTACTGCGCGCAAGATCGGGCGATGCTGCTCAATCGGCCGGTTTAGCCAAGCTATGATCGCGGGCATGGCTTTGGCAGATGAGCTATCAGCAGGCGAAAGACTCTTTGCAACTCCTCGCGCTAATTGCATCTGGTTAGTTAAATGATGTTGCGGTTTTCCCAATTAAGCTTGCGAAATATTCTGATCGCCACGCATGATGCGCTCGCGACGGCGTTTGCCTTACTCGTTAGTTCTTATCTTCGTTTCGAGGGCGGCGAGGGCTTCTTTGTTCGCCTGCCGCTGTTGTTGAAGTTTCTGCCCTATTTCATCGTCTTTAGCATTGTAGTTTGCTACATCTTCAATCTCACGACCACGAAGTGGCGGTTCATCTCGCTGCCCGATGCCTTTAATATCCTGCGGGCTGCTTCGATTCTGACCGTCGCACTAGTGGTGATAGATTACGTCTTTATCTTTGTTACTCCGAGCGTTCACGGTGGCTACGTCTTTCTTGGCCGCGTAACCATCGTTCTGTACTGGTTCATCCAGGTATTTGCGTTGAGCGCTTTGCGTTTTGCTTATCGCTACTTCCGTTATTCGCGTACCCGCCAGCATGCCCGTGCCGTGGAGTCTTCGCCGACCCTGCTGATCGGCCGTGCCGCCGATGCAGAGATGGTGCTGCGTGGCATCGAGAGTGGGGCTATCAAGTTGATCTGGCCGGTCGGTGTGTTGTCGCCGTCCGCTTCAGATCGCGGTCAGTCGATCCGGAACATTCCGGTACTCGGCGGCGTGGACGACATCGAGAGCGTGGTCCGTGATTTTGCTGGGCGAGAAAGGCCGATCAAGCGCGCGGTGATGACGCCATCGGCATTCGAACCAGACGCGCATCCGGAAGCAATTCTGATGCGAGCGAAGCGACTTGGCCTCATCGTCAATCGGCTGCCGGCACTCGAGGGCAGTGATGCGCCACGGCTGACCAACGTCGCTGTCGAAGATCTGCTGTTGCGGCCTAGCGAAAAGATCGACTACGGCCGGCTCGAAGCGCTGGTAAAAGGCAAGGCGGTTATCGTGACTGGCGGCGGTGGGTCGATCGGTTCCGAAATCTGTGATCGTGTCGCGACTTTTGGCGCTGCGCGGCTGCTGGTGATCGAGAATTCAGAGCCAGCGCTCTACGCGGTAACCGAATCGCTGGTCACGCGCGCAACCAGCGTCATCGTCGAAGGCCGCATTGCCGATATCCGAGATCGCGAACGCGTCATGCATCTGATGAGCGAGTTCAAACCGGATATAGTGTTCCATGCGGCCGCGCTGAAGCACGTGCCAATCCTCGAGCGCGACTGGAGCGAGGGTGTCAAGACCAACATATTCGGATCGGTCAACGTCGCCGATGCGGCGCTTGCCGCAGGCGCCGAAGCGATGGTGATGATCTCGACCGACAAGGCCATCGAGCCTGTGTCGATGCTGGGTCTGACCAAGCGCCTCGCCGAAATGTATTGCCAGGCGCTCGATCATGATCTGGTGACGCAATCGAACGGCAAGCCGCAAATGCGCCTGATTTCGGTGCGGTTCGGCAATGTGCTGGCATCCAACGGTTCGGTGGTTCCGAAATTCAAAGCACAGATTGAAGCCGGCGGTCCGGTCACGGTCACCCATCCAGACATGGTCAGGTATTTCATGACCATTCGCGAAGCTTGCGACTTGGTGCTGACCGCGGCTACGCACGCTCTGACGCTGGCGCGATCTGATGTCTCGGTCTACGTTCTCAACATGGGACAGCCCGTCAAGATCGTGGACTTGGCCGAGCGAATAATTCGTCTGTCTGGGCTTGAGCCAGGCCTCGATATCGAAGTGGTATTCAGCGGGATGCGGCCGGGCGAGCGGCTGAACGAGATACTGTTCGCCAGTGAAGAGCCTACTGTTGAGATTGGCATCGAGGGCATTATGGCTGCCAAACCAAACGAACAGCCAATTCGGACGTTGCGGCAATGGCTGGCGGAGCTCGAAGAAGCGATCGCCGATAACGACCGTGCCACTGTACGGGCGGTTCTGAAGGATGCTGTACCCGAATTCGCCTCGGCAGTGGTCGATGGGGGGACAGGTTCGGCGGCTGGTTGATCGGCGCCAGCAGGTCTCAAAAGTCTTATCGCGGGTGCGAGAACCGATACATCGTCAACGTAACAGCAGTTGCACCTGTCGCGACGAGCAGAATCACAATAACAGTAGATTAAATCAAGGTCGTTCCGATCGCCAGCACCGCCAGTAGGATGTTGAGCGCAAAAACCTCGGCGACGACGCGCCAGACCGTAAATCCGTTATCGGTGGCCTGCTGATAATAATGCGTGCGATGTGCCGTCCAGAACGGCTCGCCATTAATCACCCGGCGGGCGAGCGTCACGGTGGCATCTGTCAGATAATACAGGGGTAGTAGCAATGCCGCGGCGAATTGCTGATGCCAAGCTAGCTGCAACAGGCCCCATCCAAGCAAAAGGCCTATCGGCAGGCTGCCGACGTCGCCGAGGAAGATTTTTGCCGCTGGTCGATTGAACGGCGCGAAACCAAGCAACGCCCCGCACAGAGCAGCGGCAATGATCGTTGTCGATGCTGGCACTTCGCCGAGCCAGCCGAGCAGAACGATGACGGCGCTGACAGGCACGGCCTCGGCGGCTGTCATCAGATCGAGCCCGTCCATGAAGTTTACGAGATTGACGAACCAGAGCCCAGCCAGCAGCACGAAGCCGCGTTCGATCCAAAGCGGGGCGGCGTAAAAGATCCTGAATTCGTCGGGTACGGTAAAGACGATTACGCCGACGGCCACCGCCTGCAGCAACAGCCTCGGCAGAACCGGAATCGATTGAAGATCATCGACAAAGCCCACCGCCGCGATGAACAGCGTTGTTCCAAATACGACAGCGGGGATTTTCAGGGGTGAAACGCCGGCGAGAACCATGATTGCGCCGGCGGCGACAAGCGTTGCTGCAATCACCGCGATGCCGGCGCCCTGAGGCGTTGGGACACGATGAGAGGAGCGCAGATTGGGCTTTGCCAGAACATGCCGCAGCATTACCGGTCGGATCGCCCACGTGAGGAGTGACGACAATAGCGCCGCGAGTATCGCGGCTGCTAAAGATAGGAGTGCTGGGGAGCTGGCCATTCTAATTGACGCCGGAGGTCATTTGTAAACTTCGTGGTCGCTGCCCTTTGGCAGCATGACGCCGATCCTCGGCCTCTTGGTATGTTTTTAAGGACAATCCGGCAATAGCGGTGCGAGTGGGTATTGCAGGACCCTCGACGCGGCGGGTAAAGAGGCCCGGAATGGGCGGCGGGGCCGAACCGGCCGGTGATTTAGAGATATGATGTCGGATCAGACAATATTGGTCACCGGGGCCGCAGGTTTCATCGGCTTCCACGTCGCCCGCCGGCTGCTGGCCGAAGGCCGCAGCGTGGTCGGACTGGACAATCTTAACGAATATTACGACCCGGCGCTGAAAAAGGCCCGGCTCGACCTGCTGCTGGGCGAACCACGGTTTTCGTTCGAGCGGATCGACCTGGCCGATCGCCCAGCGATTGCGCGGCTGTTTGCCAGCCATAAGTTCGAGCGGGTGGTGCACCTGGCGGCGCAGGCCGGGGTACGTTATTCGATCGACCATCCGCATGCCTATGTCTCGGCCAACCTCGAGGGGTTCGTCAACGTTCTGGAAGGCTGCCGGCATCATGGCTGCGGCCACCTGGTCTATGCGTCCTCGTCGTCGGTCTACGGCGCCAACACCAAGCAGCCGTTCTCGGTCGACGACAAGACCGATCACCCGATCAGCCTGTATGCCGCGACCAAGAAGGCCAACGAACTGATCGCGCATTCCTACAGCCACCTCTACCGGCTGCCGGTGACGGGCCTGCGGTTCTTTACCATCTACGGGCCGTGGGGACGGCCCGACATGGCTTATTTTCTGTTTACCAAGGCAATCCTCGCCGGCACCCCGATCAAGCTCTTTAACCATGGCAAGATGCGGCGGGATTTCACCTATGTCGACGATGTCACCCGGGTCGTCTCGCGGCTGATCGATCAGGCCCCGCGTGACGGCGGTCAGGCCGCCGGTGCACCGGCGCGGGTTTACAATGTTGGCAATAATCATCCGGAAGAGGTAATCCATGTGGTAGCCGTTCTGGAACGGGAACTGGGCCGTACGGCGGTCAGGGAGATGTTGCCGATGCAGCCCGGCGACGTCGCCGAAACCTTCGCCGATGTCACCGAATTGATGCGTGACACCGGCTTCCGACCGCAGACGTCGATCGAGGACGGGCTTCGCAACTTCGTAGCCTGGTATCGCGATCACTACAGGATTTGAGGCGCCGATGAACCGACGAATTATTCCCCTCATCATGTGCGGTGGTGCCGGAACGCGGTTGTGGCCGGCCTCGCGCGAAGTCCATCCCAAGCAGTTCCTGCCGTTGTTCGGTGCGCGTTCGACCTTCCAGGACACCATCCTGCGTGTTTCCGATACCGCGTTGTTCGAGCGTCCGGTCGTCATCACCAACAATGCCTATCGTTTCATGGTGCTGGAGCAACTCGCCGAGATCGGCCTTGAGGCCGATGTGCTGCTCGAGCCGATGCGTCGCGACTCCGGCCCCGCGATCGCCGCCGGTGCCGCCTTCGCGCAGGCGCGTGACAAGGATGCGATCGTGCTGGCGCTTGCCGCCGACCACGTGGTTCGCGACACGCCGGCCTTCCTCGCCGCATGCCGCGAGGGGCTGACCGCCGCAGAAGCCGGCCACATCGTGACCTTCGGCGTGCAGCCCGAGCGTGCCGCGACCGAATATGGCTACATCAATCCTGGTGACGTCATTTCCGGCAAGGTTCGCAGCGTGGCGAAGTTCGTCGAGAAGCCGGATCCCGCGACCGCCGCCGGCTATATCAAGGCCGGCTATTTCTGGAACAGCGGCAACTTCATGTTCCGCGCTTCGGTGCTGTCGGACGAGTATCGCAAGGTCGATGCTGCGAGCGTCGATGCGGTGACCGATGCGGTTGCGAAGGCGGGCAGCGACCTTGGTTTCGTCAAGCTCGACGAGCGCGCGTTCGGTTTGGCGAAGTCGATCTCGATCGACTATGCCGTGATGGAAAAGACCGCGCGCGCCGCCGTGGTGCCGGTCGCGTGCGGCTGGTCCGACGTCGGCTCCTGGCATGCGGTATGGGAATTGTCCGACAAGGATGCCGAGGGCAACGCCGCGCGCGGCGCCGCGGTGTTCGAGGATTCGCGCAACTGCAACGTGGTGACCGACGCTGCGCTGGTCGCGCTCGAAGGCGTCGACGATCTCGTCGTGGTCGCGACCCGGGACGCGGTGCTGGTGTCGCGGCAAAAGGACGCCAACGGGTTGAAGCGTCTGGTGGCTAAACTGAAGGCCGTGGCGCCGCAGGTGACCGAGGATCATATCCGGGTTCACCGGCCCTGGGGATCCTATCAGTCGGTCGACAATGGCGACCGCCATCAGGTCAAGCGCATCATCGTCAAGCCCGGCGGCCGGCTGTCGCTGCAAAAGCACCACCATCGCTCCGAGCACTGGATCGTGGTGCGTGGAACCGCGCAGGTCACCGTCAACGAACTGGTCAAGACCGTGCACGAAAACGAATCGATCTATATCCCGATCGGCGCGGTGCATCGGCTGGAGAACCCCGGCAAGATCCAGCTCGAGCTGATCGAGGTCCAGACCGGCAGCTATTTCGGCGAGGACGACATCATCCGCATCGAGGACGACTATCAGCGCGCCTGAACGGCCGGGTAGTTTTGCGGGCTTCGCGCCAACCGGTGTCCGCTGCGCGCAAAGGTGCTATAAGTCCGCTTCGGGCGATGTAACTCTTTGAATCAAAACGTGTCCGGAAACGGGTGATGGCATTCGCCACATCTGTGGCGGGCGTGCTAGAGAACCGCCGGGGCGTTCACTTGGGCGAGTTCACTTGGGCGAAATATCTGGGGTCGACGACATGAATTCCAAAGAGGCCGCATCTGGCGCGAAGACTGACGCGCGGCGCGAATTGCGCGTGGGCGTGGTCGGCGCGGGTGTGATGGGCAGCAACCATGCCCGCGTGCTGGCAGGTCTGCCCGATGTGACGCTGGTCGGTATCGTCGATCCGCTGCCGGAACACCGCGCGCGCGCCGTCGAGATGGTCGGCTGCCGGGCGTTTGCGAGCCTCGAAGAGCTGTTCGAGCAGGGCGTCGACGCCGTGACGATCGCGGCGCCGACCCATCTGCATCACGAAGTTTCGCTCGCCTGCATCACGCGCAACATCCACATCCTGGTCGAGAAGCCGGTCGCTTCCACGGTCGAGGAGGGCGAGGACATCGTCGCGGCGGCGCGCCGTGCCGGCGTGACGCTGATGGTCGGTCATGTCGAGCGTTTCAACCCGGCGGTGGTCGCGATCAAGCAGGCGATCTCGGGAGAGGACATTCTCTCCATCGGCATCACCCGCGTCGGACCGTTTCCGCCGCGGATGTCGAATGTCGGGGTCGTGATCGATCTCGCCGTGCACGACATCGACCTGATCCGCTGGTTCACCGAGTCCGACATCGTCGAGGTGCAGCCGCAACTGTCCAGCGCGGTCGCCGAGCGTGAGGATATCGCGCTGTTGCAGTTCCGAACGGCGTCGGGCGTGCTCGCGCACATCAATACCAACTGGCTGACGCCGTTCAAGGCGCGCAGCGTCACGGTCGCCACCCGCGGCAAATATGTGATGGGCGATCTCTTGACGCGCCAGGTGACGGAGTGCTTCGGCTTCAAGCCCGACGGCAGCTATTCGATGCGCCATCTGCCGGTCGGCCATGACGAACCGCTGCGTGCCGAACTGCTGGCGTTCCTTCATGCCGTGCGCAGCGGCGACGTGCCGGCGGTTTCCGGCGACGAAGGCGTCGCCAGTCTCGCGATCGCGATCCAGTGCCTCGAGACACCCTCCAAGCCGGCGGCCGCGCGCAAGGGACCGCGCCGCGTCGTCGGCTGATTACTCCTTACTCGATCCAGGCAGGGCACCATGAACCAGCACATGCGTCCGGAACCCGTTCCCTTCATCGACATCGTCGCGCAGCGCCGCCGGCTCGGCAAGTCCATCGACGACGCCGTTGCCCGCGTGCTTACCCATTGCCAGTTCATCAACGGGCCGGAAGTGACGGCACTGGAAGCGGCGTTGGCGGAATTCTCCGGCGCCAAACACGTCGTGAGCTGCGCCAGCGGCACCGATGCGCTGTTGATGGTGCTGATGGCGAAGAATGTGGGCCCCGGCGACGCCGTGTTCTGCCCGTCGTTTACGTTTTGCGCGACCGGTGAAGCGGTGGCGCTGACCGGCGCGACGCCGGTGTTTGTCGATGTCGACGCGGCCACGTTCAATATCGATCCGGCCTCGCTGGCGCGCGGGATCGCCACCGCGAAGGCGCGCGGCCTGAAGCCGCGGGCGGTTATCCCGGTCGACCTGTTCGGGCAGAGCGCCGACCACGACGCCATCGGCGCGATCGCCGCGGCCGAAGGCTTGTTCGTGCTCGATGACGCAGCGCAGGGTTTCGGCGCCAGCTACAAGGGCCGCAAGCTCGGCACCCTGGGCCTTGCGACCGCGACCAGCTTCTTTCCCGCAAAACCGCTCGGCTGCTTCGGCGACGGCGGTGCGATCTTCACCGACGACGACGGGCTCGCCGAAACGCTGCGCAGCATTCGCGTCCACGGCCAGGGTTCCGACAAATACGACAATGTCCGCCTCGGCCTTACGGCACGGCTCGATACCATGCAGGCGGCGATATTGATCGAGAAGCTGAAGATCTTCGACGACGAGATCGCCGCGCGCAACGTGGTCGCCGAGCGCTACGCCCGCGGCCTCGGAAACCTCGTGACGGTGCCGAAGTTGGCCGCCGGCTGCACCTCGGTGTGGGCGCAATATACCATCCGCCTGCCCAAGGGCGTCGATCGCGACGGCTTCGCCGCCGCGCTGAAGGCGCAGGGGGTCCCGACCGCGATCTATTATACCAGGTCGCTGCACCAGCAGACCGCCTACCGGAACTTCCCGGTCGCGGACGGTGGCCTGCCGACGTGCGAGAGCCTGTCGGCCGACGTCATCAGCCTGCCGATGCATGCCTATCTCGACGAACCCACGCAGGAACGGGTCATCAAGGCGGTGCGCGACGCACTTCAGGCATAATCGGCGAAAAGCGGCGACCGGGGCATGGCTGGATGGCGGCGACCTGATTTCGCCGTTTTGTGAATATGCGTTAGAAGCGGAACATGCTCGGACGCATTTTCACCGTTGGCGGCTATACGCTCCTCTCGCGGCTCACCGGCTTTGCGAACTCGATCATGCTGGCCGCGATCCTCGGCGCCGGGCCGGTCGCCGACGCCTTCTTCGTCGCGTTTCGCCTGCCGAACAGTTTTCGCGCGATCTTCGCCGAAGGCGCCTTCAACACCGCCTTTATCCCGGCCTATGCCCATGTCCACGGCAACGGCGGTGAGACCTCGGCGCGATTGTTCGCCAACCGCATCTTCACGCTGCTGTTTCTGTCGCAAGTGGTTTTGCTCGCCGTGGCGTGGCTGTTCATGCCGCAGGCGCTGAGCCTTCTGGCGCCCGGCTTCAGCGCGGACCCCGAGCAGCGCCGGCTGGCGATTGAGCTGTCACGCATCACCTTTCCCTATCTGCTGCTGATCACGATGGTGACGCTCTATGGCGGCATGCTCAACGTCATGCACCGCTTCGCCAGCGCCGCGGCCGCCTCGATCTTCCTCAATATCTCGATGATGGCGGCACTGGCGCTGGCAGCGTTGTTTCCGACCGCCGGTCATGCCGCGGCCTGGGGCGTCCTGGTCTCCGGCTTCCTGCAATATTTCCTGCTGGCCGGCGATCTTGCCCGCCATGGCGGCCTGCCGCGCTTTGCAGCGCTCAAGCTCGACGACGACGTCCGCGCGTTCTTCCGTGCCATCGGTCCGGCCACCCTGGGGTCGATGGGAACACAGGTCGCGGTGTTCGCCGATACCATCATTGCGACCTTCCTGGCCGCGGGCGCGCTGTCGGCGCTCTATTACGCCGAACGGCTCTATCAATTGCCGATCGGCGTGATCGGAATTGCGGTCGGCACCGTGCTGCTGCCGGAAATGTCGCGCCGGATCACCGCAGGCGACGACGCCGGTGCCGCGGCGTCGCAGCGCCGGGCGTTCGAATTCACGCTGCTGGCGACCGTGCCGTTCGTCGCCGCCTTCCTAACCGTGCCCGACCTGATCATGCGTGCCGTGTTTACCCGCGGCGCGTTCACCAGCGCCGATGCCGCCGCCGCCGGCGCGACGCTTGCGGCCTATTCGATCGGTCTGATTCCGTTCGTGACGATTCGCAGCGCGGTCTCGGCGTTCTATGCGCGCAAGGATACCGCCACGCCGGTGAAGGCTTCGCTCACCGGACTGACCGTGAACGTGCTGCTCAAGGTCGCCCTGATGGGATCGCTGGCCCAGATCGGCCTGGCACTCGCCACCGCCGTCGGCGCCTGGATTAACCTCTTGCTGGTGCTGTTCTTTGCGGTGCGGGCGGGCTATCTCGATTTGGATCGGGCCTTTCTCAAATCGCTGCTCAAATTTGCCGTGGCAGGCGTGCTGGTTTCGGCCGCGTTATGGGGCACCGCCCGATTCGCCAGTGTCTACTTCGCGCAGATGCATGCGTTCCGCGACGAGACCGCGTTGCTGCTGCTGATCGCGGTAGGCGCGTTTGTGTACGGGTTTTTGATCCTGCTGCTGTTCGGCCGCGGCTGGATATTCTCGCTGTTGCGCGACCGTCAGAATCATCGGTAAGTCTTTATAAATAAAAGAAAAAATAAGACGGGCATGGATATGCAGAGCTATCGCTCCAGCACCTTTACGCTCGCACCGCTCTCCACGATCGGCGCCAATGTGGATTCGCATTTCCGCGACCACATCCTGCGTGTCGGCCTAAACTACACCTTCGGCGGCCCGGTGGTCGCGAAGTATTGATCCCGGCCTGATCTTCCTCCCGCAAAATTAGAGCCCCGGCATCGTCCAGGGCTTTTTTTGTGGCGGCATCGGGAAAAGCTCGGCGGGACAATCGGTGCTGCCGCACTGCGGCTGCAAATTCACCCGCCGAAAGCCGTTTGCGCTGGTAAGCGAACCGCTGCAATATGGAATGGTTCTAGCTTTTTGTTTTGACGCGCTTTCTTCACGCGAACCGGTGTCCGCTTCGCTCAAAGGCGCTCTAACGGCAATTGGAGATACGATGGCTGCTCCCATCAAATTCGGCGTCGGTCAAAGCGTGCTTCGCAAGGAAGACGACGCGCTGATTCGCGGCAAGGGCCGCTACACCGACGACCACGCGCCGCCAGCCGCGATGCATGCGCTGATGCTGCGTTCGCCGCATGCGCATGCGAAATTCACCATCAACGTCGCCAAGGCCCGCGGCATGCCGGGCGTCGGCGCGGTGCTGATCGCCGACGACGTCAGGGATCTCGGCGACCTGCCGTGCCTGTTCAACCTGGAAACCGACCCGTTCACGGGTCCGCCCTATCCGATCCTCGCCAGGGATGAAGTCCGCCATGTCGGCGATGCCATCGCCTTCGTGGTTGCCGATACGATCGACCAGGCCCGCGACGCGATCGAGGCGATCGAGGTCAAGTGGACGCCGCTGCCGGCCGTGGCAGGGCTCCTCAATGCCATCAAGAAGGACGCGCCGCAGGTCTGGCCCAATCATGCCGGCAACGTATTGTTCGACGTGCCGATCGGCGACAAGAAGGCGACCGATGCCGCCTTTGCCAAGGCGCATGCGGTCGCCGAAGTCTCGATCGTCAATCCGCGCATCGTCACCAATTTCATGGAAACGCGCGCCGCGGTCGCCGAATACGACGCCAAGCGCGATCACCTGACGCTGACCATCGGCAGCCAGGGCAGCCACCGGCTGCGCGAAATCATCGGCGGGATGGTTTTGAAAATGCCGCTGGAAAAGATGCGGGTGATCTGCCCCGACGTCGGCGGTGGTTTCGGCACCAAGCTTTTCCCCTATCGCGAATACGCGCTGATCGCCGTGGCGGCGAAGAAACTGCGCAAGACCATCAAGTGGACCGCCGACCGGGCCGATCACTTCATGGGCGACGCACAGGGGCGCGACAACGTCACCACCGCGAAGATGGCGCTGGCCGAGGACGGCAAGTTTCTGGCCATGGACGTCGACCTGATGGGCGACATGGGCGCCTATCTCTCGACCTTCGGTCCCTACATCCCGCACGGCGGCGCCGGCATGCTGCCCGGACTGTATGATATCCAGGCCTTCCATTGCCGCGTCCGCACCGTCTTTACCAACACGGTGCCGGTCGACGCCTATCGCGGCGCCGGACGTCCCGAAGCCGCCTACGTGATCGAGCGTCTGGTTGACGCGGCGGCGCGAAAACTCGGAATGACGCCGGATGCGATCCGGCGCAAGAATTTCATCTCGCCGAAGGCGATGCCGTACAAGACCGCGACCGGCAAGGTCTACGATTCCGGCGACTTCACCGCGCATCTGAAGCGCGCGATGGAAGTAGCCTCCTGGAAGGAATTTCCAAAGCGCGCCAAGGCCGCGAAGAAAGCGGGCCTGGTGCGCGGCATCGGGCTCGCAAGCTATGTCGAGGTCTGCGGCACCATGGGCGAGGAGACCGCCAATGTCGCGCTCGATCCCAATGGCGACGTCACCATCCTGATCGGCACCCAGTCGAGCGGGCAGGGCCACCAGACCGCCTATGCGCAGCTGATCGCCGAGCAGTTCGGATTGCCGCCCGAGCGCGTCCACGTGCTGCAGGGCGACACCGACCGCATCGCCACCGGCCTCGGCACCGGCGGCTCGGCGTCGATCCCGACCGGCGGCGTCAGCGTCGAACGCGCCACCCGCGAGCTCGGCAACAAGCTGAAGGAAATCGCGGCCGACGCACTGGAAACCAGCGCCGCCGACCTCGAGATCGGCAACGGCGTGGTGCGGATTGCCGGTACCGACCGTTCGATCAGCTTTGCCGATCTCGCCAAGCGCCCTGGCACCGATCCGTCGAAGCTGAACGCCAGCGCGACCTTCGCGCAGGCCGACGGCACCTATCCGAACGGGACGCACTTGGCCGAGGTCGAGATCGATCCGGCCACCGGCATCATCAAGATCGTCAACTACGTCATCGTCGATGATTTCGGCGTCACCCTCAATCCGCTGTTGCTCGCCGGCCAGGTCCATGGCGGCGCGATGCAGGGGATCGGCCAGGCCTTGATGGAGCAGGCGGTCTACAGTGCGGCCGACGGCCAGCTCGTCACCGGCACCTTCATGGACTACGCGTTGCCGCGCGCGGCCGACGGTCCGTCATTCCATTTCGAAACCCACAACGTGCCGTGCACGACCAACCCGCTCGGCGTCAAGGGCGCGGGCGAGGCGGGGGCGATCGGCTCCTGTCCGGCGATCGTCAACGCGATCATCGAGGGCCTGTGGCGCGAGTACAAGATCGACCACATCGACATGCCGGCGACCGCCGAGCGGGTCTGGATCGCGATCCGCGAGGCCCAGAAGCGCCATAATCTCTGATCGACATTTTGCCGCAGGCCGGGAATGAAGCCCGGCGTGCGGTGTTGGCAGAAGACAGACGGGGTTCGCGGCTGGCGCGTACTTACGTGTAAACCGAAGGGGATCTGGCGAATGAAGCGGGTATTGGTGGTCGCAGCGACGTTGCTGCTCAGCGTTGGCGCAGGCATCGCGCAGCAGGATATCGTCAAGCAGGACCAGGCCATTATGAAGTCCAACGGCAAGGCCCTTGGCGGCATGCTGGGTCCGATGTTCAAGGGCGAGAAGCCCTACGACCAGGCGACCGTCGATGAAGCGCTCAAGACGCTCGACGATACCGCCAAGAAGCTTCCGACCATGTTCCCGGATAGCGTCAAGGGTCTGAAGGCCGAGGGCGACTACAGCTCCTCGCCGAAGATCTGGGAAGACAAGGCTGGCTTCACGGCCGCGATTGCCACCTTCGCCAAGGCCATCAGCGATGCCAAGGCGTCGGTCAAGGACCTCGATACGCTGAAGGCCGCATTTCCCGGTATCGGAAAGTCCTGCGGCGGTTGCCACGAAACCTTCCGCGTGAAGAACAGCTGATTTCATCTCGCTTAAATCGAGAGGGCGGACGCTTGCGCATCCGCCCTCTTTTTTTGTCTTCGGTATTTTTCCGCCGTCCGCCGACGAAATCAACCGGCCGAATTTACTTCGTGACCTGATTTACTTCGTGACCTGGCCGCGGATTTCGCCGCCCGGATTGGCCGCGGTGTGAATGTTGACATAGTACTTGCCGGCCATCAGGTCGGCGGCCTGCGCGTCGGTCAGCGTGGCGCTGCCCTCGGCCGGGCTCGAGGTGGCGTTCGGGATCGCGACCGCGACGCCGGCGTTCTTGCCGGCTTCGGCGGGGCCATGGAAATGCGCCGCGGTGGCAGCACCCGACAGGCCGGAATAGGTCAGCTTCCAGCTCAGCTTCTTGCTGGCCGGATCGTAGTCGAGGTCGGCGGTGCCGGTCCCGGCGCTGGCATTCGCAGGCACTTCGGACTTGCCGTCCAGCACAGCCTTCATCTTGTCGGCAAAGGCGGTACCCGAAAAGGCAATCGCGGCTCCCAGCGCCAGCGTGGCAATCATGGTCTTGTTCGACATGGTATTCTCCCTGTTGACGACAAACGTCGGTGTCAGCCTCAAAACAACGCCTTTACAGATTTATTCCCGAAATGGCCTTGAACGCCGAAGATTTGATGGAAGCTTATGACGCAGACTGCGTTCATACTAGCTGTCGGGACGCCTGATGACGGGTTGGTGAATGCTGCGACGAATTCTCCTTGCTGCGGTGCTGGCCGGTATAGCCGGCCTCGGATTTTTCTGGTGGCTGACCAGTCCAGCCGTCGTCGCGCCGAGCGCACTTCCACCACGGACGCCTGATCTTGCCAACGGGCTCACAACGTTCAATGCCGGTGGATGTTCCTCCTGCCACGCGGTGCCGAGCCAGCCCGATCGCCTCAGGCTCGGCGGCGGGCTTGCGATCGCTTCGCCGTTCGGGACCTTTTACGTGCCCAACATCTCGCCCGATCCGAGAGACGGCATCGGCCGCTGGACCGAAGCTGATTTCGTCACCGCGGTGCTGAAGGG
Organism: uncultured Alphaproteobacteria bacterium; assembly: GCA_963764705.1. Classification (GTDB taxonomy): domain Bacteria; phylum Pseudomonadota; class Alphaproteobacteria; order Rhizobiales; family Xanthobacteraceae; genus Bradyrhizobium. The sequence continues at coordinate 190,952 of CAVXTR010000002.1, forward strand.
GACCTCGCCCGAGGGCGCGCATTATTTCCCGGCGTTTCCCTACGCGTCCTACCAGCATGCGAAAATCGAAGACGTCAGGGATTTGTTCGCCTATCTGAAAACGCTGGCGCCGGTTGCCGGCAAGGTGCGCGATCACGACGTGCCGTTGCCGTTCAACATCCGTCGTAATGTCGGGGTCTGGAAGTTCCTGTTCACTGATGGCAAGCTGTTCGCGCCGGATGCCGCGCATTCACCGTCGTGGAATCGCGGCGCCTATCTGGTCAACAGTCTCGGCCATTGCGCCGAGTGCCACAGCCCGCGCAACTTCCTCGGCGGCATCGTCGCCGCCCAGCGCTTCGCCGGCGGCCCCAATCCGGATGGTGAGGGCTGGGTGCCCAACATCACGCAGAAGGGGCTGGCCGACTGGAGCGTCAAAGACCTCGACTACTTCCTGGAGACCGGACAGACGCCCGACGGCGACACCGCCGGCGGATCGATGGCGCGCGTGATCCGCAACACCTCGCAATTGTCGCCGGCCGATCGCGCTGACATGGCGGAATACATCAAGTCGCTGCCGGCGGTCGAAGGACCACCGAGGCCGAAGAAGGCCAAGAGCGCCGAGAAGTAGGGGCGAAAAATACAGCGGGTGAATAACGTTCGCCTGCCGCGGCGCGCAACGCCCGCGTTACGGCGTGAGGGCCGCGATCATCGGCGTCCGGATCCTGATTTCCGGGGGCCTGATGTCCTGAGGCTGAAGCCTGTCTTCCGGCATCCTGACTTCCGGGATCCTCACGGTCGACGCCTTGCGCGTCGCTGGCGCGGAAATCTTCGGCCGGCCGATATCTGCCATACGCTTGGCCTGCGCCATGCTGTCGAACGTGCGATCGAACTTGGGTGCCCGGTACAGGATGATGTCGCGGTCGAGGTACGCAACCGACAGGATCGGATCGCGCCGGGTCCACAGATTGTCCAGCGTGAAACGATGAACGGCCTCGACGTTGCGGCTCGTCGGCGCGCTGCCTTGACCAAGCGCGGCCGTGACCATCATCGCATTGGCGGCCTCCGCATCCGTTGCTGGAGCGCGTCGCGCCGGTTCGACGCCGGCGTCGGACGAGGCCAAGGCGATTTGTTCCGACCGGTGAGATATGTTGTTTGGCAAGAATTCGGCGGCGCCGGGCGGGTTCGAAAAATGTCCGAACAGCGTGTAGCTTGCGACCAGCACGCCCGAGATGATGGTTGCCGCCATCGTGTTGGAGGCATATTTGCGCACACGCTCGTAGACGCGCGTCGACTTCTCGGTGCCGGGCGGCGGCTGCAGCGCAATCAAAAGCAGCTCGTCATAGGTCGAGCGCTGGTCGGCATCCGTCAGGATGTCGTAGGCGCGCATCAGCTCCCGGAATCGCCGCGGCGCTTCCGGATCTTCGGGGTTCATATCGGGATGGGTGGCCTTCGCGGCCCTGCGAAACGCAGCCCGCAGCCCCTCGGCATCGTCGCCCGGAAGTGCTCCGAGCAAATCGTACAGCGTCCCCATGGTGGTACTCGCAACCAATTCCCCCTCGGAAAATCCCGCACACGGATTTCCCGATCGACGACTCCCCTAGCTGCCAAAATTATCAAGGCGGTAGGATGATCCTGATACGGCAAAATCATGCCATATTTCGCAGATGCGAGCCCGGGAGACCGCCAATATGGTTAATTTCACCGGGTGGTCCAGCTAGGCCAGCCTTGCGATCCCGAGATCGTCGGCGACGCCATCCAGTCCGCGCATCAGGGCCGCGGCGAGCGGAATTCCGTCGCGCGTCCGCGTCGTGCGGGTCTCGAAGCTGCGTTCGCCCGGCACCAGGATGCGGTCCACGCCCGGCATCCGCTCGCTGTTCCTGATATCGCGCACCAGCGTGTCGACACTTTTCTTGAAAACGGCGACGTCGCCGAAGGCGGCGACATTGATGGCGGCGATCGCCTGGCCGGTATTGGTGACGCTGTCGTCGTCATGGTTGAAGTCGATGACGTCCTTGCCCATCGCAGCCCCGCCGAGCGTGCCGGCGAGCAGGCCGATGACCATGGCAAGGCCGTAGCCCTTGTAGCCGGCCTCCATGCCGCCGAGCGGCAGCAGCATGCCTTCGTCGGCGCGTTTCGGATCGGTCAAGGGTTTGCCCGCGCGGTCGATCATCCAGCCCTCCGGCATGGTCTCGCCGCGCAACGCCTTGGTCTTCACTTTTCCATAGGCGGCAACCGTGGTGGCCATGTCGAGCACGATCGGCTTCTCGTCACCGGCCGGAATAGCCGCGGCGATCGGGTTGGTCGACAGCAGCATGTCGAGGCCGCCCCAGGGTGGCAGATGGTTGGCGTTGCCGACCGCGAAGTAGAGCCCGATCATGTCATGCGCAAGCGGCATCGACGCATAGAGCGAGGCGGGACCGGCGTGGTTGGAGAACTGCGAGTTGACCCAGGCGATGCCGGTCGTGCGCGCCTTTTCGATCGCCATTTCGGCCGCGCGCTTCATCACCAGATGACCCATGCCGTTGTCGCCGTTCAGCACGGCGGTAGAGAGATGGTCGTGCACGACGCGGATATTGGGGCGGACGTTGAAGCCGCCGGCCTTGATGCGCCGGACATATTGCGGCAGCCGGGTGACGCCATGGCCGTCGGAGCCCTGCAGGTCCGCTTCCGCCATCAGGGTGGCGCAGGTGGCCGCATCCTGGTCCGGCAAACCCACTTTCGTCAGCGCCTCCTGAATGAACGCCTTGAGCCGGCTGAACGTAACGGTGGTCTCGGACATCAGGAATCCCCATGGCCGCGGCGTTCAATGCGCCCGGCGCGATTTTTGACGGAAGCAGCGGGCAGGCGGGCTGAAACCCTAACCGGGGCCGAAGGCCTTGAAGGTGATGATGGTGTGGGTGTCCTGGATGCCGGGAATCACCTGCACCTTTTCGTTGACGAAATGGCCGATGTCGGTGGCATTGTCGACGTAGAACTTGACCAGCAGATCGTAGTCGCCGGCAGTGGAATAGATCTCCGAGGCGATCTCGGCTTCCGCGAGCGCATTGGCGACGGCGTAGGACTGGCCGAGCTTGCATTTGAACTGGACGAAGAAGGGAACCATCGCTGTCGTCTCCAAATTTATTGGCCGCACTATAGCGTTTTCGAGCGAAGTGGACACCGGTTCGCGTCAAGAAAACGCGTCAAAACAAAAGACTAGAGACCGGGTCTGATGCAATCAGAACCGGGCTCTAGCCAAAAACCAATGCTCGTGGCAAGCCAACTTGCCGCCAATAGCCCATCGCGCTAGGACAACTTATGGCCCCGAACACACCATTGGCGCGAGCCTCGAAATGACGACGCCGATCGCGCTGACCATTGCCGGTTCGGATTCTTCCGGCGGCGCCGGGATCCAGGCCGACCTCAAGACATTTGCCGCGCTCGGGGTCTATGGCGCCTCCGTGATTACGGCGCTGACGGCGCAGAATACGCAAGGGGTCAGCGGCATCCATCAGGTGCCCGCGGAATTCGTCACCGCGCAGATCGACGCGGTGTTTTCCGATCTCGCGGTCGGCGCCGTGAAGATCGGCATGGTGGCGCAGCCGGCCGTGATCGACGCCATCGTCGCCGGGCTGAAGCGCTGGTCGCCGAAACATGTCGTGCTCGATCCCGTGATGGTCGCAACCTCGGGTGATCGGCTGCTTGCCGCCGATGCGGTCGAGGCGTTGCGCACAAAACTCATTCCGCGCGCCGCGGTGATCACGCCAAACCTGCCGGAGGCGGCGGCGTTGCTGGATGAGCCGATGGCGACGAACGAAGCCGCGGTCGAGGATCAGGGCAGGCGACTGCTGGCGATGGGTTGCACGGCGGTGCTGATCAAGGGCGGCCACGGCCGTGGCGCCGAGAGCATCGACTACCTGATCGATGCGAAGGGCATTATCGCACTCGCGGCGCCGCGTATCGCGACCAGGAACACCCACGGCACCGGCTGCTCGCTGTCATCGGCGATCGCGGCTGGCCTTGCCAGGGGTGAGACGATGGAAACCGCCGTCCGCAACGCCAAGGCCTTCGTCAGTGCCGGCATCGCAGCGGCGGACCGTTTCAGCGTCGGCCATGGCCACGGCCCGATCCATCATTTTCAGAAATTCTATTGAGGCTGCGGGACCTCGATTCCGTCCGTCGCACGGCTTGATGGTGGCGTGCAATTGCATGCAATCTTGCGAACGGCCCAAGGTTGCAATACCCTGCGGCGGGTTGCAGAGGCCCTTGCATTACGAACAGGCGGATAATTTCTAGACCAGACGATTAATTTCTTCGTTTTTCTGCGGCCCGCCTTTGATTTCAATCAATTTCGGAGCTCCTGATGAACACGCCTTGCCCCTTCGACACCAACCAGATGGGTTTCTCCGGGACCCCAGTTCAACAGGCGCAATGCCTGCTGCGCTTTGTCAAACGCGTCGGCAATGTCGACGACACGCCGGCCACGTTGCCGCAAATTCTGACAACCTTGCTTTCCGATCCGCTCACCCTCGGCGTCACCAAGTCGCAGCTTCGAGCGCACTTGCAGAAGCAGGGCATCGCCGAGAGCACCGTGGGCGGTTCGGTCACCGACCGGGTCTGCCATGCCGACTCCGATAATCCGTCAGCGCCCTTGGCGCGATACTTTATGATTCACGACACCAGTTCCAAGCTCAAGGCGAACGAAACATTCGATCCGGCGTTCATCAACACCGCTGCCTGGTCCGGGAACAGTCTTTCATCGCTCAAGCGCGGCAAGACCCATATCTACATCACCCGCCTCGGACAGACGCTGACGGATAACAGCTATCTGACGCCGTTCCGGGCCACCCAGTTCGAGCTGAAGCCGCCCCACACGCGCTTTCGCGGACTATTCCTGCATCACGAGCTTGTCCAGCCCCGCAAGGGTCCGGGAAGCACCGATCCGGATTCACCGGATCCGGGCTTCACGCCTGAGCAGTATACGAGACTCGCGCTGCAATACGTTATTGCGAGTGTCCGGCGCGGCAACTGGATGGTCCCGGCGTTTCATTGCGTGCTGGATCTGCATGTCGGCGACCACGACGATCCGCAGCGGTTCGATCTCGCAGCCTGGGGCAATGCGCTGGACCAGACCCTGAACGCGGTGCGCACCCAAAGGAACGCCGCACCGAGCATGGCCATGGAGGTTATGGCTGCGCCGAACGACTTCCGTACTCCCGCCGGACGATCCAAAACCAAGGACGGGAAGGGAGGTTCGACCACCACCGGCCTGCAAGGCTCGATCCGTGAGCCCGCTTCTGGAGTCACAGTGATCGATGCCGTCGAGACGATAACGGCGTTTCGGGACGGAAGGTCGCTCGGTGCCGCAAGGGCGGTGCGGCAAGTTCGCACCACGAACGCGGAGAAGACGGTGGTGGAGCAAGCCGACTATTGCTGGGGCAGGCGCTCGCTTCCGAACGCCGAGCTCGTCGAGGCCGGTCAGGCCCTCACTGGCAGCGGCGTCTTCGAAGGCAAGGCCACGTTCTTCGGCAAGGGCGATACCGAGGACGAAGGCACCGGCGGTCCGGTTTTCGGCACCGTGCAGACAGACAGCAGCGTGTTCGGCATCTCGCTGAAGAAAGCGCGCATGCTGGACCTCGGCCTTCTCACCGAGAAGAACGGCGTTCTGAAGTTAAGCGACAAGGGTGCGCGGGCGATCGTCGAGGTGTTCTTCCCCGACACCGGCCGGATGGTGCGATTGCCGCTGGTCGACATCGGACCCGCCAACACTGGGCCGGCCAAGACGGCGGTCGCTGACCTCACGGTTGCAGCGACGGCATTTCTGCAACGCTTCACCGAAAAGGACATCAGGAAACTCGACAATATTATCGTGCAGGCCCGTGTTATCGCCTAACGCAGCCTGTTCCAAACAAACGCAGAGGAAACGAAAAAATGGCCAGATGTCCGTTTGCGCGATGGATGCCGCTTCCGTGGAACGCGGGCCACTACGTCGCAGGTCCGTTCAAGATCGTCCATCACACCACCGAGGGGTCGACGGCGGCAGGTGCCTTCGGCACCTACCATCAAAGCCATGACATTCCGCATTTCACCGTTGACGACCAATTTATCTATCAGCATCTCGATACCGAGGTCGCGGCAACAGCCCTGGCGCATCCGCCTGGAACGGTCGAGACCAACAAGCATTCAGCGATCCAGTTCGAGCTGGTTGGTTTCGCTGGAAAACCCAAGAACAGGGCGAGCTTGAAAAATGTAGGCCGGCTGTGCCGCTGGATCGAGAGCACCCATGGTGTTCCGATGGAATGGCCCAACGGCTTTCCCAGGCCGCCGGTCAACGGAAAAGACCCCCAACATCATAACCGGGATCAACATAATTGGACGACCAAGGGTGGCCACTACGGACATTGTCATGTTCCGGTAAACGTCCATTGGGATCCCGCCTATACGGCCGACGAAGTCGCTTATGTCATGAGCATTACGGCGTCGGACGGTTTGGAGCTTGTCGAAGAAAAATCGATGTTGCCGGTGATGGACAGCCGGGGTCCGATACCGAAATCGACGCGAGGAACCGGCCCGGTGCGTAAATCCGGTGCAGCCGTAGCCAGGAAGCCCAAGCCCAAGCCCAAGAAAGCAAAAGCGAAGAAGGCTGGCAAGAAACGCACGTAGCAAGAACCGGCAGTAGCCATGGGCTGTCAACGCGACGGCTCTGCAATGGTCGAGCAAAATTGGCTCTGCCCGCGGCATGTCGCCTCATTGTCGCATCGTGCTGATATTCGCGATTGCGGGGGCGCAAGACTGATTCTCGTGATGCCGTTAACGCTTAGGAATCGTCATCGCTCTGTCACAGGAATCCGATAGGTGCATGGCGCATGGGTAGTGACTCCTTGAGTGAAGAAAGCCCCGAGCGGCGCTTTCGCACTTTGTTCATCTCCGACGTTCACCTCGGAGCCCGCGGTTCGCAAGCCGACCGCTTGGTGGACTTTCTCAGGACGCATGACGCCGATACCATTTATCTCGTCGGCGACATCGTTGACGGCTGGGCGTTGAAGTCCGGCTGGTACTGGCCGCAATCGCACAACGACTTCGTGCAGAAGATGCTGCGCAAGGCGCGCAAGGGCGCCAAGGTCATCTACGTGCCCGGCAATCACGACGAGTTTCTGCGCAACAATTACTACGGCACCCATTTCGGCGGCATCGACGTGGTGGAAAACATCATCCACGAGGGCGTCGACGGCAAGCGCTATCTGGTGATCCACGGCGATATCTTCGACCTCGTGGTGCAAAACGCACGCTGGCTCGCCCACCTCGGTGACAAGGCCTATGATTTCGCCATTCAGATGAACCGGCTGGTCAACTTCTTCCGGCGCATGTTCGGCGTACCCTATTGGTCGCTGTCGCAATGGGCCAAGCTGAAGGTCAAGAACGCCGTCAACTATATCGGCGCGTTCGAAAAGACGCTGGCCGGCGAGGCACGCCGTCACGGCTGCGACGGCGTGATCTGTGGCCACATCCACTACGCCACCATCCGCGACGAGCACGGTATCCGCTACATGAATTGCGGCGACTGGGTCGAGAGCTGTACCGCGCTCGCCGAACACGAGGATGGCCACTTCGAAATCATCACCTGGACCGATCCGGTGCGCCGGGCGACGCCGGTTCCCCGCGTCGCGGCGCGCGCCGCATGACGCATATCCTGGTCGCGACCGATGCGTGGCATCCCCAGGTCAACGGGGTGGTTCGGACGTTGGCCATGATGGCGGAAGCGGCCAAGGGTTTTGGCGTCGATGTCAGCTTTCTGACGCCGCAATCGTTTCGCACCTTTGCGATGCCGAGCTATCCGGATTTGCGGCTCGCGTTGCCGACACCCTGGAAGATCGCCGAACTGATCGACGCGGCCAAACCCGACAGCATCCATATCGCGACCGAAGGTCCGATCGGGCTCTTGGTGCGGCGCTATTGCCGCAAGCGTGGCCTGCCGTTCACCACGAGTTTTCACACCCGTTTTCCGGAATATGTCTCCGCACGTTCGCCGATCCCGGAAGCCTGGGTCTGGCGCGCGCTGCGCTGGTTTCACCGGCCAAGCCAGGCGGTGATGGCGGCGACGCCGGCGCTGGCGGCGGAATTGCGCATGCACGGCTTTCGCAACGTGGTGCTGTGGTCGCGCGGCGTCGACACCGCGCTGTTCCATCCGCGCGACGTCGATCTCTGTCTGCCGACGCCGGTGTTCCTGTGCGTCGGCCGCGTCGCGGTGGAAAAAAATCTGGAAGCCTTCCTCGACCTCGACCTGCCCGGCACCAAGCTCGTCGTCGGCGATGGGCCGGCGCGCGTGGCGCTGGAACGCAGATATCCGGATGCAGTGTTTCTCGGCGCGCGGCACGGCGAGGAACTGGCGGAAATCTATGCCGCGGCCGATATCTTCGTGTTCCCGAGCAAGACCGACACCTTTGGCCTGGTGCTGCTCGAGGCGCTCGCCAGCGGCCTTCCGGTGGCGGCGTTCCCGGTCAACGGTCCCCGCGACGTGATCGGATCGGCGCCGATCGGCGTCCTCTGCGACGATCTGCGCAAGGCGTGCCTCGAGGCATTGCAAATCCCTCGCGATATCTGCGTCGAATTCGCCACCGCCCACACCTGGCTGGCCTCGGCACGGGTCTTTGTCGAGCATGCCCAAAATATCGGCTCAACCGAGCCGGAAGGCGAAGCGGTCGAATTTGTGGCGGAAGACCCGCATTTCGCCGCCTGACATTACCTGAAAGTGGCTTCCCCGCGGTCCGCCGGCGCGATACAAGCGGGTATGACCGAAACAGCTCCCATTGCAGCGGTCGGCGCTGCGGATATCGATGCGGCAGCGCGCGTGGTTGCGCCGTACGCGGTGCGGACCCCCTTGCTGTCGTTCCCCGTTCTCAACGAACGCGTCGGGACCAAGGTGTTCCTGAAGCCGGAAATGCTGCAGCGGACCGGATCGTTCAAGTTCCGCGGCGCCTTCAACAAGCTAGCGTCAATCCCGCAGGACAAGCGCTCTGGCGGTGTGGTCGCGTTCTCGTCCGGCAACCATGCCCAGGGCGTGGCGGCGGCGGCGCAGATTTTGAACATGCAGGCGACCATCGTGATGCCCAAGGATTCGCCGCTTACCAAGCGCGAGCGCACCAAGGGTTATGGCGCCGAGGTCGTGCTGTATGATCGCGACAAGGAAGACCGCGAAGCCATTGCCGACGGCATCGCCGCCAAGCGTGGCGCGACGCTGGTGCGTCCCTATGATGATCCGTTCGTGATCGCGGGGCAGGGCACCGCGGGCCGCGAAATCGCCGAGGACATGGCAGCGCTGGGCCTCGTGCCCGATATCGTGGTGGCGCCGGCCTCCGGCGGCGGTTTGATCGCGGGTGTTGCGACCGCCGTAAAGGCGAAGTTTCCGCAGGCCCAGGTGATCGTTGCCGAGCCCAAGGACTATGACGACCACGGGCTGTCGCTGCGTGCGGGCCATCGCGAGGCCCATCATGCCGCCGGCCGCACCATCTGCGACGCGCTGATGGCATCGATGCCGGGTGAACTCACCTTTTCGATCAACAGCAAGCTGTTGGCCAATGCGGTGACGGCGTCCGACGAGGAAGTCGGCGCGGCGGTGGCCTACGCCTATCGCGAGTTGAAGCTGGTGGTCGAGCCCGGCGGCGCGGTGGGCCTTGCCGCCTTGCTGGCCGGCCGGATCGACGTCAAGGGCAAGAACGTCGTCATCGTTCTCTCCGGCGGCAATGTCGACGCTGACCTGTTCGCCAAGCTGGTGGCGTAAGCGCCGCGCGGCCGCCGCAAAACTTCCCCCTGAGCCGCCGCAGCATGCCGGAGCGATCGCCGTTCAATTACGATTGAACGGGAGAAGCTTGACGGATGCGATAACCGCAGCGAGGCTGTTTACAACGAAGTTTTGCCCGGATCGAACCGGGCTTCAGGGGAGGATGGCATGCGTATCGCTGCGCTGACGGCTTTGTCGTTCATGATCGCGCTCGGAGCGCCCGCCGCCCGCGCGCAGTATACTGCGAAGGAATGGCCGGAAGGGCCGAGCAAGGCAAGGTTCGTCGCGACCTGCGACGGCTGCCATGACATCAACCGCGTTCGTGTCGGCTACACCGCCGAAGGCTGGCTCACCGTCGCGCATATGATGCAGAACGCGCACGCGCCGGTGCCCCCGGAAGAATGGGGCGCCATGACTGACTACCTGATCAAGAACTTTCCCGAACGGCCGCGTCCGCAGGCTGTGCTGATCGATGGTCCGGTCAAGGCGGATATCCGGATGTGGGATGTTCCGACGCTGGGGTCGCGGCCGCACGATCCACTGGCGGCGCGCGACGGTTCGATCTGGTGGACCGGGCAACTCGCCAACAAGCTCGGCCGGCTCGATCCCCGGACCGGTGCGATCCGCGAATACACCATGAAGTCGGCGCTGACCGGGCCGCACGGCCTGGCGGAAGACAGGTCCGGCAACATCTGGTTCACCGGCAACAGCGCGGCCCTGATCGGCAAGCTCGATCCGTCCACAGGCGTCGTGACCGAGTATCCGCTGCCCGACGCCAACGCCAGGGACCCGCACACGCTCAATTTCGACCAGAGCGGAATCCTCTGGTTCACCGTGCAGCAGTCCAACATGATCGGACGGCTCGATCCGGCCACCGGCGCGATCAAGCTCGTGACCCCGCCGACGGCGAAGGCGCGGCCCTACGGGCTCAAGATCAACGCCGAGGGCGTGCCCGTCGTCGTCGAGTTCGGCACCAACAAGGTCGCCACCGTCGATCCCAAAACCATGGCGATCACGGAATACACGCTGCCGCGCGCGGCGGCGCGACCACGGCGTCTCGCGATCGGGGCCGACGGCATGGTCTGGTATGTCGATTTCGCCGGCGGCCAGCTTGGCCGGCTCGATCTGGCCACTGGCGAGGTGAAGGAGTGGCCATCGCCGAGCGGCGCGAAGTCGGAACCCTATGGCATCGTCTTCACCAAGGGCGCGCTGTGGTATTCGGAATCCGGAGCGAAACCGAACACGATTGTGCGGTTCGACCCTGCCTCGGAAAAATTCCAGAGCTGGGCCATCCCCGGCGGCGGCGACATCGTCCGCAACATGGATGTCACGGCCGACGGAAATCCTGTGATCGCCGACAGCCTGACCAATCAGGTCGGGCTGGTCGAGATCAAATAGCGCGTTTCGCCGAAACGAAAACGGGGCAGAGCATCGGCCGCTCTGCCCCGAATTCTCAATGGCGCGATCAGTGCTTGAAGCCGCCGTGGCCGCCTATTGAATTGAATGAGTTGCGGGATTGCGACGCCCCAAAGCGCTGGCTGGAATTGCCGTTACCGTTCCCGGAGAGCCGGCGTGGCGCGGTGACGCCGTCAGGCTTGTTGTTCTTCACGCGTATCGGATCGGCGTTCTTGGTGGGCTGATTCGAGATCTTGCCCGTGCCATTGTTGTTATTGGTGGTGCCCGTGGCCGTTCCCGCATTGGTCCCGGCGTTAGCTCCCTTGCCGGGCAACGTCACGATCTTCGACGGACCACCTTGCATCGGTCCATGATCCTGCATGCCGGGACCATCCTTCGAAAGGCCGGGACGATCGCTGTTGAACCCCGGCCTGATCAGCCGCGTGAACTGCATCAGCGGCATGTTCCTCGGCTGCGCCTGCAGCCTCAGCGCCGACTGCGCATAGGGGCTATTGGCGTAGCTGTCGTGGAAGGCCTTGTAGACCACCGGCGAATTCGCCAGCACCGCCTTGTGCCACGCCGTCGCCTCAAGGAAGTTTCCGAGCAGGTGGCGAATGCGGTCGCAGAGCGGATCGCGCGGATAGAGCCGAATGAACTCCTCATAATATTCCGGCGAGGCTTCCGACAGCACGTAGTCATAGGCCTGACGCACCGAACGCGACGGCAGGTTCGACGCAGTCTGGATGATCGGGCTGCGATCGGGGTTGCGCGCCGCCGCCACCGCGGTATCGCCGAAGAAATAGAATTCGCTGGTCAGCGACGAGCTTTCCCACGGCGTCTGACGGCCTTCGGTGGCGTCGTTGACGTCGAGGCGCACCCGCTTGAACAACTGTTCGATCGGCAGATTGGGTTCGCGCGCACGGCGCAGGAAGGCCGAGGTGTATGGGCTGTGATTGTTGTCGCCGTCCTGGGCTTCCATGCCGGGCGCGGTCGAATAGCCGACGATCGAGCCGTTCGGCGCGTCGACGATCGCCAGGCCGCGGCTCTTGTCGTTGACGCCGGGAAACGGATTATTGCGGCAGGCATCGAGCACGACGATGCGCATCCGGCTCGGAATGGTTTCCAGCGTGCCCATCAGATCGACCAGGCGAAGCGAATTGCCATCGAGATCTTCAGGCGTTGCGATTTTCGCATCGACCGGGAGCAGGTAATTCTCGCCCGCGAGCTGCACGCCGTGGCCGGCATAATAGACCATCGCAACCGTCTTCGGGCCGCGCGCGGCGACCTTGGCGGAAAAATCCTGCACGGCCTTGAGCATGTCATTGCGCGTGAGATCGGTCGCCTCGGTGACATCGAAGCCGGCCGAGGTCAGCAGTTGCGCCATCGATCGCGCGTCGTTGTCGGGATTGGCGAGCTTTGGCGCGCTCTGGTAATTCGCATTGCCGATCACCAGCGCGACCCGCGGCTCGCCGATCGACGAGGACGCCAAAGCGGCATCGCCGACCTCGGTGTTGAGCGCTTCGGCGAAGGCCGAGCCAGTGGTGGCGAAGCCGAGCAGGGTGCCGAGCAGGCCGGCGCATAACAACAGCGATTTGAAACGGGACATGACGTGTTCCTTCCAATCTCGACGCGAGATTTCCGGAGGACACGCTAGGCCGGGGCGGCCGCGCCGTACGTGATCGGGGTCACCGTCCGGCTTGCGGGGGCGCACGGTTGGCCGCGACCCTGACGCGCAATGGCAGCAGCGCGACCGACATCGGCAGTTGGCCGATGCTTTCGCCGTCGACATCGGCCCGGACCATTTGATCGCTGTCGATCGTGATCCGTGTCGCATGGCGCCGTGTCACCTTGGGGTGGGCGATATAGCTGCCGTCGCCGAGATGGGGAACGATCTTGGTCAGGCTCTCCCATCGCCCCATGTCGCCGACCATGATGAGATCGAGCTTGTTGTCGCCGGGGTCAGCCCCGGGCGCCAGCATCAGGCCTTCGCCGGCGCCGTCGAAACTGCACAGCAACAGCGCCCACATCGGCAGGCTCTGTTCGGCTTCGTCGTCGATCCTGATCCGGTAGGCGCGCGGTGTGTAGGTCAGCGAGGTAAACGCGGTCATCAGGACGTAGCTGACCGGGCCTAGCCGCTTCAGCAGCGGCACCCGTTGCGCCCGCCACGAAATGGTGGCGGCGGCGCCGACGATCGCGAGCAGGAAGCCGTAGCGCGTCACCTGCTCGCCGGCATAGCCCCGGGCCTCGGCGCGGAACACGTCGATCTCTCGCGTTGTCCCCGAAGCGACGGCCCTGCAGGCCTCGGTGGGCGAGACCTGGCCGAACGAACGGCAGAGTTCGTTCGAGGTCCCACCGGGCAGTTGCGCCAGCACCAGTTCGGGGGCGATCGGCCGGTCGTCGCAGATCACGCCGTTGAGAATCTCGCTGAACGTGCCGTCGCCGCCGACCGAGATCAGGCGACGGCAGCCGGCTGCGACCGCTTCCCGCGCCAGCACCGTCCCGTGGTTGGGCGCGCGCGTCATGACGATGTCGTCGGCATCGAGCGGACCGAGATGATTCTCGAGTTCGGCGCGAAACTGCGGCCAGCGTTTGCCGCAGTTGCCCTTGTTCGCCATCGGATTGACGATGACCCTGGTTTTCACGGCGATTCCCCCGGACGCAGACAATCCCGCGAGCTTGATATCGGGCGATGGCTGAATCAACCGGAAAGCGAAGCTCTCGCAGTTGCAACAAAATCAGGGAAGGGCGGTCGGCGTTGGAGAGGGCCCGGTCGCCGCGCTTGTATCAGGAGAAGAACGCGATCTTCTCGACCTGGCTCATGCGCCGGATCGGCGCCATCGGATCGTTGGCCGCCTTGGCCGGCTTGTTCAGCATGCCGCTGGCCAGGATCGACGAGCCGAGCGAAATCTCCATCGCCGGCGCGGACGAAGTCGCCGCAGCAGCGGCTTCGAGGACGGGCTGCGGCGCTATCGCGACCTGCATCGCGACTGGCTGCGCCATCGCGGCGGCGACCGGCTCGGGCGCCTGCGTCACCACATTGTTGGGCGGGAGTTCGGTGACATGCGCCTGTTCGGCGACCGCTGCCACGATCTCGTCGTCGTCGATCGGATCCGGCGCGCCCATCTCCATCGCGATGATGTCGAGGATCGCCTCGTCGTGGGCGTCGGCTTCTTCGGTGACTTCGGCGTCGATCGCTTCGATATCGGCGATTTCCGCCAGCTCAAGCGCGGCTTCCGCCTCCGCGAGCGCGGCCTCGGCATGCTCAGCCAAGGCGACTGCGGCGGCTTCAGGTGCTTCCTGCATGGCAGCCGCCTCGGCGGCCTCAGCCATCGCGGCAGCCGGCATTTCCGGCGCCGCTGCGACGGCCTCTGTAGCAGGCGCCGGGACGGCTTCCGCAGCCGGCGCGGGGCTGCCGTCGCCGAATTCCGCAAGCCGGCCCTCGATCGCGGCAAAGGCTGCCCCCAGCGCGGCCTTCGCCGTGTCGGAGCCGATCGGCTCGGCGGCCTGTTCGATCACTGCGACCTGCGAATTGATCAGGTCGCAGATTCGGCCGTCATTGCCGATTTCCCGCAACCGCCAGGCGATCTCGCGCAGCACCCGCGAGCCCTTGCGGACCGCGGTCTGTGTCTGTTCCAGCGCGAGCCCGTCGATCGCTTCGGTGGCGCAGGCCTGCGCGGCCTCGACGGCGTCGCGGATGGCGGCGAGCGCCTCGGCCAGTTTGCTGTTGGCGGCTTCGGCCGCCGCAGTCGCGGCCGCAGCGGCCCGATTTGCCGCTTCGGCGGCCGCGGCGTGCTGCTGCGCGGCGAGGCTTTCTTTTTGGGCGGCAAGGCTTTCTTTTTGGGAGGCAAGGCTTTCTTTTTGGGAGGCAAGGCTTTCTTTTTGGGAGACAAGGCTTTCCTGTTCGGCGGCAAGCCTTTCCTGCTGCGCAGCGAGGCTTTCCCGTTGCGCGCTGAGGGTTTCTTCCTTCTGGGCAACGAGGCTCTGCTCGATCCGCGCCACCGCGTCGAGCACCATGCGGGTGTCGGCATTGCGGTTGCGCTTGGCGTATTCGGTCAGGAACCAGCGGCCGCGCGAAGTCTCCATGAAGGCTTCGCTGATCGCGGCATAATCCTCCTCGCCCGGCAACGCGGCGCGTGCTGAGATCGGCGAAAGGGCAAATGCTTCGTCGGCCATGCTAAACTCTTCGCGCAAATCATCGCGCGTTACGATAACGAACACCACGATATCGACCGAATCGCAATTGAATTGATGCCGAGCAAATCACAAATCCCCATCGCATCTCACGTTGCGTCGAAGCGATTCGCGACCCGGCTCGCTTTGTTCTATGGCGCGACGTTCGGAACGATGGGGACCCACCTGCCGTTTTTCACGGTCTGGCTGAAGGCGGTCGGCATCGATCCGTCGTGGATCGGGATCATTTCCGCGGTGCCCTCGCTGACCCGGTTCACGGTGCTGCCGTTCGTCACGGGTGCGGCCGACCGGCGCTACCCGCTGCGCTGGGCGCTGACCGTGACGGCGTTTGCGACCGCGCTCGGCTTTGCCGTGATCGGCACCCAGTACCTGCCGCTGATGGTGCTGTTGGCCTATGCCGCCACCTGCGCGCTGTGGACGCCGATGCTGCCGCTGACGGACGCCTATGCGCTGCGCGGCGTGGCGCGGTTCGGCCTCAACTACGGGCCGATGCGGCTGTGGGGCTCGGCGGCCTTCGTGGTCGGCGCGCTTGTCTGCGGGCTGCTGGTCGACATCGTCGCGGCAAGGCACCTGATCTGGGTGATCGCATCGGTGGCCGCCCTCGGCGCCGTCGCCAGCCTCGGGTTGCAGCCGCTGGAACGGCCCAAACCGGCGCCGGCTTCCGTTGGCGGCGCGACTTCACTGCTGCGCGATACCGGCTTCCTCGCCATCATCGTTGCCTCGGCGCTGACCCAGGGCAGCCACGCCGCCTATTACGCCTTTGCGTCCATCACCTGGCAGGGACTGGGGCTGGGCGGGCTGACCATTGCCGGGCTGTGGGTGCTGGGCGTGCTCGCCGAGATCGTGGTGTTCGCGCTGTCGCCGCGCTTCACGCTGCAACCGTCAACGCTGGTGGTGATCGGCGCGCTCAGCGCGGTCGCGCGCTGGCTGATCACGGCACAGGAGCCTTCGCTCGCGGTGCTCGGTGTGGTGCAACTCGCGCACGGGTTGACCTACGGCATCACCCAGGTCGGCACCATGGGGCTATTGGTCCGTCACGTGCCGATCCCGGTGATGGCACGCGGGCAGGGTTATCTCGCCGCCTGCGGCGGCATCGCCAGCATGGTGGCGTCGATCCTGTCGGGCTTGATCTACGCGCGCTATGGCGCCGACGTCTATTACCTGATGGCGGCGATGGCGCTGGTTGCCGCCACCGTGATGTGGCTGGCCAGAAAACGACTGGCGCATCATCCCCAAAGTGCGGCTTCCGGCGGATAGACCAGGCTGCCGTCGTAACGCAGCCCGCCATTGCGATCGCCCGCCAGCAACAGCGGCCCGTCGAGATCGACGAAGCGCGCCTGCGGTACCAGCAGCATCGCCGGCGCCATCGCCAGCGAGGTCGCGACCATGCAGCCGATCATGATTTCAAATCCGAGCGCCTGCGCGGCGTCGGCCATGACAAGCGCTTCGGTCAATCCACCGGTCTTGTCGAGCTTGATGTTGACCGCATCATAACGACCGCGAAGGCCGGCGAGCGAAGCGCGGTCGTGCACGCTTTCATCGGCGCAAACCGCGATCGGCCGCCTGATCCGCGCCAGCGCCTCGTCATTGCCGGCCGGCAGCGGCTGCTCGACCAGCGTTACGCCGACCGAGGCACAGGCGGCCAGGTTCTGTTCGAGATTGTCCGATGTCCATGCTTCGTTCGCATCGACGATCAGTTCGGATTCGGGCGCGGCCTTGCGCACCGCCGCGATCCGCGCGCCATCGCCGTCGCCGCCGAGCTTGATCTTGAGCAGCGGCCGGTGTGCGGCCCTGGCGGTCGCCGTCGCCATCGCCTCCGGGGTCCCCAGCGAGATCGTGAAAGCGGTGGTGCAGGGGTGGGGTACCGGCCGGCCGAGCAGGGCCCAGGCCCTCTGGCCGGCGGCTTTGGCCTCGAGGTCCAATAAGGCGCAGTCCAGCGCGTTGCGGGCGGCACCTGGGGGCATGGCGGCCTGAAGCGCCGTTCGGTCCAGTCCCTTGGAGAGCGGTTCCTGCATCGCCATAAGGGCGGCCAGCGTCGCTTCCGGGGTCTCCCCGTAACGCGGGTAGGGCACGCATTCGCCGCGTCCAGACCGTCCGCCGTGGCTGACTTCCGCCACCACCGTGACCGCCTCGGTCTTGGCGCCCCGGCTGATCGTGAAGGAACCCGCGATCGGCCAGCGTTCGATCCTGGCATCAAGCTTTCGGGATGAGGTGGAAGTCATTTTAAAATCTGGCAATTTCTGAACCGTAAGCTTGCCCGCCGCAACCAACTATGGCTGGTTAGCTATAGATTCTACAAGCTCCACAAGGCAGTGCGGCGTGCCGGACCATACCATCGATATCGATAGCGAACCGGCCGGGGGCGGGCATCGTGAGCGGTGAACCGACTCTGGAGCGGATCGCCCAGGGCAACGGGCTTGCCTTGTGCGCGGCGGGCGCGTGGATCGCTCGTTTTGCGCCGATTCTCGAACGATTAGTGACCGACGCCGAAAGACTCGGCGGCAGCCGGCCCAACATCTTCATCGACGTTTCCCAGGTGTCGAAGCTCGACACCTTCGGCGCCTGGCTGATCGAACGGCTGCGCCGCAGCCTGAGCCAGGGCGGCATCGAGGCCCGGATCGCCGGCCTTTCGGCCAACTATTCCAGCCTGGTCGACGAAGTGCGGCGGGTGAAGGCCGAGCCCGTCATCGAGAGCAATGCTGTGACGATCACCGGCATGCTGGAGCAGGTCGGCCGCAGCGTCGCCGGCGTCGGCGGCACCCTGGTTGGGTTGATCGACATGCTCGGCGCGGTGCTGGCAGCGGTCGGCCACGTCCTGATTCACCCCCGCGGGTTTCGCCTGACCTCCACCGTGCATCACCTCGAACAGGTGTGCTGGCGCGCGGTGCCGATCGTGGTGCTGATCACGTTTTTGATCGGCTGCATCATCTCCCAGCAAGGCATCTTCCATTTCCGCAAATTCGGCGCCGACATTTTCGTGGTCGACATGCTGGGCGTGCTGGTGCTGCGCGAGATCGGCGTGCTGCTGGTGGCTATCATGGTGGCGGGCCGTTCGGGCAGCGCCTACACCGCCGAGCTCGGCTCGATGAAGATGCGCGAGGAGATCGACGCGCTGCGCACCATGGGGTTCGATCCGATCGAGGTCTTGATCCTGCCGCGGATGCTGGCGCTGATCCTGGCGCTGCCGATCCTGGCGTTCCTCGGCGCGATGGCCGCGCTCTACGGCGGCGGTCTCGTCGCGTGGCTCTATGGCGGCGTCGATCCGGAAGCGTTTCTGCTGCGGCTGCGCGACGCCATCTCGATCGACCATTTTATCGTCGGCATCATCAAGGCGCCGGTCATGGCGGCGGTGATCGGCATCGTCGCCTGCGTCGAGGGGCTGGCGGTGCAGGGCAGCGCTGAATTGCTCGGCCAGCACACCACGTCCTCGGTGGTGAAGGGTATCTTCTTCGTCATCGTGATGGATGGCGTGTTCGCGATCTTCTTCGCAGCGATCGGGATGTGACGATGGTGGGACAAACCTCCGACGCCATCATCCGGGTTCGCGACATCACCGTGCAGTTCGGCACCACGCGGGTGCTCGACGGGCTCAACCTTGACGTCAAGCGCGGCGAGATTTTGGGCTTTGTCGGCCCGTCCGGCGCCGGCAAGTCGGTCCTCACGCGCACCATCATCGGCCTGGTGCCGAAAATCGCCGGCCGCATCGAGGTGTTCGGCGTCGACCTCGACGCGGCCAGCGCCGCGGAACGCCGCAGCGTCGAGCGCCGCTGGGGCATCCTGTTCCAGCAGGGCGCGCTGTTTTCCTCGCTCACGGTGCGGCAGAACATCCAGTTTCCGGTGCGCGAATATCTCAAGGTCTCGCAGCGGTTGCTCGACGAGATCATGGTGGCCAAGCTCGGCATGGTCGGCCTCAAGCCCGAGGTCGCCGACCGTTTTCCCTCCGAGTTGTCCGGCGGCATGATCAAGCGCGTGGCGCTGGCGCGTGCGCTCGCGCTCGATCCGGAACTGGTGTTCCTGGACGAGCCGACCTCCGGCCTCGATCCGATCGGCGCCGGCGACTTCGACGAGCTGGTGCGCACCCTGCAGCGTACTTTGGGCCTGACCGTTTTCATGGTAACCCATGACCTCGACAGCCTTTATACGGCTTGCGACCGTATCGCCGTTTTAGGGAACGGTAAGATCATTGCTGCAGGATCGATCGCCGATATGCAGGCCTCGCAGCACCCCTGGCTGCGGCAATATTTCCATGGCAAGCGCGCCCGCGCGGTGATGGGCTAACCGGAGCAAGTATGGAAACGCGCGCGAACTACGTCCTGATCGGATCGTTCACTTTGGCGGTGATCGCGGCGGTGTTCGGCTTCGTGCTCTGGTTCCAGAGCCTGCACACCACCAAGGCGCGCAGCCCGATCCGGATCGTGTTCGAGGGTCCGGCTTCCGGCCTGCGCAACGGCGGCAGCGTCAATTTCAACGGTATCAGGATAGGGGAGGTCATCTCGGTCAAGCTGGACAACCCGCGTCGGGTGGTCGCACTGGCGATGGTCGAGAATAACGCCCCAATTCGGAAGGACACCCTGGTCGGGCTCGAATTCCAGGGCCTGACCGGCGTCGCCGCGATCTCGCTGAAGGGCGGCGAGGAAGCCGCTCCCTCGGTGCCGCTCGACGAGGACGGCGTGCCGGTGCTGACTGCCGATCCCAGCGCGTTGCAGGACGTCACCGAGGCGATCCGCTCGACGCTGCAGAACGTCAACCGCATCGTCGCCGACAACCAGGAATCGGTGAAGAGCTCGCTGAAGAATCTCGAGACCTTCACCTCGGCGCTGGCGCGCAATTCCGAGAAGATCGACAACGTCATGCTCAGGGTCGACGGCGTGATGGGCAAGGCGGATAGTCTCATGCTCGGGCTCAACACCATCGCGGGCGGCGCGGGCGGCGGCGAACTGAACCTGATGGTGAAGTCGATCCGCGAACTGGCCGACGATTTCGACAAGCGCTCCGGCGCGCTGATGGCCGACGGCCGCCGCACCCTGGCCGACATCAGCCGCGCCGTGACCAATTTCGACCGCAACCCGAGCCGGGTGATCTTCGGCGGCGGCGGCAACAGCGCCCCGGCCGCTGCGGAAGCACAAGCACCACCGCCCAGGGCGCCTGCGGCACCGCCGAAGCCGGCGGCGGCAGCGCCGACCGGGCAGAAGCGGCAGTAGGGCACTTGGGCGCAGATCTCCCGGCCGTTCTGCGTGATCAGCTGCGATCCGGTAGTTTATCGCCGATACGGGCTTACGCCGCTAGCACGGCTCTTCTTACCGCCAGCGGCAGCGCAATCGAGCGGAAAGACCTTCGGGTAGAGGTAATCCTCGCCGGATTCGTCGACAATCCGCAGCATGCTGAGCTTTTCGGCACCGGCGTCGCGCAGTGCGAGGTAGATTTTGCGCTTTTCAAGAGACGCGGCATAGCCGTCGTTGTCGATGCAGACCACCAGTTGCTTTGCTTGTGTCTTTGTCATGGTTCAAACCAGATGTTTGATCTTGAATTCTTTGCGCCCGATCCCAGCGGCCTCGTACCAATGTAGCTCACGCGGGCAAAGCCCTTGCGTTTGCGCCAGCGGCCACGTCCATAAATCCGTCGCAGCCGCGCGATCTCCCGAATGCCGGAGCCGGTGGCGAAAGTTTCGATGTCGGAAATTTCACCGAGAATTTCGAAACGCATCGTTCGATCGTGCCGGGCGCATCCGGTAGGGGGCAAGCCCCGTAGTTCAGCGACATTGCGAGAAGCGCAGCGACGAAGCAATCCATTCTTCCTTTACGCGGCTAGATGGATTGCTTCGCGGAGCCTGTCATCGGGCGGGCGCTTCGCGCCGACCCGTTGGCTCGCAATGACGGTTTTGCCCCTCGGCGAATCGCAATCGTCTCACTTTCCCCCCGCCAGCTCCTTCACCAGCCGATACAGATATTCATTGCCTTTGAAGAACGACTTCACCAGCACCCGCTCGTCGCGGCCGTGGATGCGCGATTCATGGATGTCGCCGGCCATGCCGGAATGTCCATAGGTCGGTATCCCGGCGTTGCGCAGGTAGCTGCCGTCGGTGGCGCCGGCGCTCATGATCGGCAGAACGACTGCGCCGGGAAAGAATTCGGCGGTCAGCTTTGTGATCGGCCCGACGATTTCTTCGCTGAGCGCTGACGGCGCGCTCAGGGTGGGCGTATCGGTCTGCGTCACCACGATCTGCTCGTCCGCCAGTACCCGTTCCAGCGTTGCCTTGATGCCGTCGATGGCCTCACCAGGCATCACCCGACAATTGACGGTGGCGGTCGCAAGCTGCGGCAGCGCGTTGAAGGCGGTGCCGGCCTGCAGCATCGTGGTGATGCAGGTGGTGCGCAATTGCCCGTTGTAGCCGGTATTGTCAGACAGCCGCGTCACCGGTGGCGAAGCCGGGTCGGTCTGGCCTGCCAGCACGGCGCGCAGATCCTCGGCCAGCTGGCCGCCTTCCATCTGCGCGGTGCGTTCGAAATAGGCGCGCGTGGTCTCGTTGAGGTTCACCGGAAAACTGAAGGCCGACAACCGGGTCAGTCCCGCCGCCAGCCGATAGATCGCGTTGTCCTTGACCGGGGCGGCGCTGTGGCCGCCCTTGTTCTTGACGCTCAGCGCGTAGGTCACCGAAACCTTTTCGCTGGTCTGCAGCGAATTGCGCAGCGGCTTGCCGTCCTTGAGGCCGACCGCGCCGCCCTCGTTGAGGGCGAATTCGGCATCGATCAGGTCGCGGTGGTTTTTCAGAAGCCACTGAATGCCGAGCGCGTCCTTGTCGAGAATTTCCTCGTCGGTCTCCAGCGCCACGATGATATCGCGGTCGGGTTTGTAGCTTTCCTGCTTGTAGCGAATGAGATTGGCGATGAAGGACGCCGCCATGTATTTGTCGTCGCCGCTGCCGCGCGCGTAGAAATAACCATCCTGTTCGACCAGCTTGAACGGATCGGTCGCCCAGTCCGCGCGCGGCGCCGGGACGACATCGATATGCGCAACCAGCAGAATCGGCTTGCGCGCACCGCTGCCTTTCAGGCGCGCCACCAGATTGCCCTTGCGCGGCGCGGGCGAGAACACGTGGACATCGGCGTCCGCAAAGCCGCCGGCGCGCAAGCGCGCGCCCATCGCTTCGGCCGCCTTCGCGGTGTCGCCGGTCGCGGTCACCGTGTCGATCTCGATCAGCTCCTTGTAGACGTCAAACGCCCGTTGCTGGTTCGGGTTGAGGCCTTCGGCCGTGGCCGGCCCTGATAGTATGAAAGCCGTCGACAGCAGTATGGCCGCTGCGAGGCGAGGCAACAGGCGCATCGGTATCATCCTCTATTTCCCGTCCTTGGCCGCGACGACTTCAATCTCGACCAGAAAGCCGGGATTGGCGAGTGCGGCGACGCCGAACACGGAACGGACCGGCAGGTTGGGCTGCGCGCCGCCGAAGAACTGGGTGTAGCCTTCCATGAACGCCTTGAAGTCCATCGGGGCGCGGGCGTCGTGGACCAGAAACACCTGCATCTTGATGACGTCCGCCATGCCGAACCCTTGCCCCTCGAGGATCTGCTTGATCCGGTTGAGCACGCTGACGGTCTGGGTCCTGGTGTCGCCATAGGCCTGCGGGCTGCTGGCTTCGACGTCCTTGTTGATGACGGGTGGAACCTGGCCGCTGACATAGAGAGTGACGGCGTCGCCGGAGACTTTTACCGCCTGCGCGATCGGAAAGGTCGAGTTGGGAATCGGGTATCGCACGACTTCGGCGTGGACGGCATTTGCACCGAACAACAAGGCCGCCAGCGCCAGCATTCCGTATTTCATTTTTCTCTCCCCATGTGATCGGTGATCTCAAGGCCTGACGCGCTTGACGTCCTCGACGGTGACGGCGTCCTGATACTGGTTGCCGAAATGCGTGCGCAGGTAATTGACGACGGCGGCGACCTGGTCGTCGCTCATCATCGCGCCGACCGGCGGCATGGCCTTCTGGCCGCGGACGACGACGTAAACCGGATAGCCGCCGGTCTCGAGATTGCTGTCTTTCTGCAGCGATGGGTATTGGCCTGCGCCGACGGCACCGCTGCCGTCGGGCATGTGGCAACCCTGGCAGACACTGGCGAACAGTTCCGCTCCGCTGCGCTCCGTGAACCGGAATCCGGTACTCAGCGACGTGAGGGGTTGCGAACGCGTTTGTTCGTCGGCTTGCACGGAAGGTGCTGACAACATCAAGACCATGCCTGCTATCGCAACAGCCGCCAGGGGCAGGGCCGATCTCGCTGGTTCGATCATACGGGAGGGCATCGCATTACTTCCTGACGACGCGTTCATGCAGCCGGGTGATGGCATCGAGCGACGACAATATCGCGCCTTCCTGCCAGGCCGGAATGTAGGACGCGTGCTCGCCCGCCAGCACGATCCGGCCGTCGATCTGGCACAGGTTGTCGTAGTGTTCGGCCCGTGCCGTCTCGCTCCAGTTTCCCGCACAGCCGAGCGTGAAGGGGACGCGGTGCCACGCCACCGCGACCCCGTTTTCGAACTCGGCCTTGTATTGGGGATGAAGGCGGGCGCCGAATTCGACCGCGCGCGCGACCCGGTCGGCCGGCGCCATCGAGGTGAATTCGTAGGCATTGGCGCCCTCGAAGGCATAGGCGCCGAGCAGCACGCCGCGGCCGCTGCGGTTGAAGCCGCTGCTCGGGTAGGAAATCTGCCGGATCGGCAAATCGGTGTAGCTGATGCCGCCGTAGATGGTCTCGTCCTCTTCCCAGAATCGGCGCTTGAACTGCAGGCCGATCTTGACCGAGGACGCATACGGCACCGCATCGATCGCCGCCTTCATGCGCGGGCCGACGTCGATCTCGATCTGGCTCAGGATCGACAACGGAATCGTGCAGACGCACCAGTCGGCCGTTGCGATCCGCGGCGTCGCCGGTGTTTTCGAATTCACATAGCTGACGGTGACGCCGCCGTCGTTCTGCTTGATACGCGTGACCTTGGCATCGTACTGGATGAGATCGCCGACTTCGCGCGCGAAGGCTTTCCCGATCATGTCCATGCCGCCCACCGGCTGAAACATCGTGGTCTGGAATTGATGCAGCGCGAAATTGCGCAGGTAAACCCAGAGCCGGGATTTCAGGATATCCTTGAGGTCGATCACCTCACCGGCAACCGGCGCCGCGCCGAGGCCGCCGCCGGGATCCTTGGCGTAGCCGCGATAGTCGGCCGAGATCAGGTTGGCCTGGTAGGCATAGTTCTTGTCGAGCGCGCCCCAGGAGCGCAACGCCTGCAGCAGCATCTCTTTGTCTTCCGCCGAGACTGCTTCGTCGAGCTTACCTTGTTGGGTGACCTTGGCGAGCAGTTCCGAAACATGGCCCTGAAAATCGGTCTTGATATCGCGAATGCGCTGCGGTTTGCCGTCGAAGGCCGTCGAGGCGTGGAGCAGGGCGTTGTGGTTGAGCTGGATGAACGGTTCGAGCGCGACACCGAGCCGCTTGCAGTAATCGAGCAGCGCGCGGTGATGATACGGAATCCGCCACGGGCCGGGATTGAAATAGAGCCCGTCCTCGAAGTCGCAGCTCTGCGTCGCGCCGCCGAGTTCGGTGAACGAATCGCCGCCGCGCAGCGTCCAGTTGCGGCCGCCGGGGCGGCTGTTGAACTCCAGCACCTGGACCTTGTAGCCGGCCGCGCGCAACTCCAGCGCCGCGGTCATGCCGGCCAGCCCGGCGCCGAGCACCAGCACGGAAGCGCCTTTGGTATCGCCAGAAAGCTTGATCGGGCCCTTGTAATTGCTCTCCGACGCGAAGCCGAGGCTGGTCATGGCCTGGTACATCGCGGCGCTGCCGGCAACCGATCCCACCAGCGCCAGCAGATCGCGCCGGCTTACACTCGTATCGCTCTCGGTCGGCATGGCCAGTCCGGTCTCGCGTGGCGCGCTCGTGTTGGCTCTCGGATTGAACAGATAGGAACTGGTTTTGGCACGCGCAAACGTCGAACGCCGGGTTTTGGCTGAAAAAATCGACCCTAAGGTGCCCGAAGCGGGTTGAAAAATTTCAGCCCGGAAAAATCCTTCTCATTGTCAGTCACAATGACGCAACCATTGGCCTCCGCTATCGCAGCGATGATCATGTCGAGTCCGCTTCGTGGCCGCCCCTTAGCCGTGTCTTCGGCCATCAGTCGCCCCCAGATCAGCGCTGCCTTTTCGTCGAAAGGGAGGACGCGGCCTGCGAAGAGGGCCTGCGGTCCTGACTGACCGGTGAACCAGGTCTCCAGAAGTGCGCGTTTTTTTCCAGCCGGCTTTTCCAGCAGCCCGCGACGGATTTCCGCAACGGTCAGCGCGGAGATGAACAGGTCGTCGTCAACCTGTTCCGCCATCCACGTGAGCAGGGTCGGGGAAGCGGCCGGTTTCGTGGCGTTACTGATGATGTTCGTGTCGAGAAGATAGAGGGTCACACGTCGACCTTGCGTCCGGATTCACGCGAACGAGTCAGATCGAGGTCGGCCCCGACCAGAGGCGAACCGCGCAGCGCAGCGAGTATGCCTCCCTTTCGCGGCGGTTCGCCGCCGATCGTCCGGCCGATCGTCGCGCGTATCTGCGCAGCATCGGGGTCATCTTCGGCAAGCCGTTTTGCCAGCGACCGGATCAAGTCGCGGTCGGCGTCGAGGCCGAGGACTTCGAATCGCGCCATGCCGCGTTTGAGCAGCCGCGTTCGATAGTTTCGGAGCGCTCGCTTCTGCGCAGAATCGCCCATTGGCAGCTCTCATCCGGTTATATCCAGATATATAGCCTGAAAATCAGGTTCGCTCAAGTCGCATGCCGTTCATGGCCCAAAAACAAAACGGAGGCCGCGAGGACTCCGTTTTCTTGATTCATCGAATGGTTTGCTGGTCTTATCCCAGCCGGCCCGCCGCATGCGCGAGCAGGGTGTAGACCAGGCCCGTCTCCGAGGTGAGGTGACCGCGCAGCGCCTGCGGTCCGCGTTCTTCGCGGGCGACCTCGTCGAGCAACCGCTCGAACTCGGCGATATAGCGGTCGACCGTCTGCTTGAAGCCGCGGTCGGCGCGATATTTTCGCGCGACTTCGTCGAACGCCTTCTGGCCGGCGGGCGTGTAGAGCCGCTTGGTGAAAGCCTTGCTCTCGCCGCGCTGGTAGCGGTCCCACATCTCGGAGGCGAGGTTGCGGTCCATCAGCCGGCCGATGTCGAGCGACAGCGATTCCAGCGGATTGGCAGGGCCTTGGCCGCCTTGCGCGCGCGGGCGGGCGGGCTGGCCGCTGGCGGCGCCGGCGTCGGTGCGGTTGAGCAGGTCGGACAGCCAGCCGTCACGTCCGCCGTCCTGGCTCGCGGGCGAGACCGGCGGCGCTTCGGTGCGGCGCGAGGGCGTTCCGAGATCCGGCGGCGGCAGGGTCGATGCGCTGCCGGTATCCCGGCCGGTATCGCGCATGCGGGCGTCGTTGCGACCGCCGGCGACCGCCATCACGGGCTCTTCCTGACGCTGCACCGTGGGACGGTTCTGGCTGACGACGTCGAGGCCGCGGCCGTGATGGGCGACGATGCGGTTGAGCTCGGCGAGCGCCTCGATCTGGTCGACGATCACCTTGCGCATCTGCGCGGTGTTGTCGGCGGCCTCCTGCGGCATTTCGAGCACGCCGCGGCGCAGTTCGTTGCGGGTGGCTTCGAGTTCGTTGTGCATCTCGGAGGCCATCTGCTTCATCGCCTGCACCATGGTGCCGAACTTCTCGGTCGACTGCTTGAACATCGCGTCGGTTTCCGCGGTGCTCTGCTGGTACAGCTCGCTCATGGCATCGAGGGTCTGGTGCCGCTCGTTTTCGGCGGCAGCGCGCACCGCTTCGAACTGGCGGCTGATCGCAGCCGATCCGGCGCCTGCGGTCTCGGCGACGACGCGGGCGATGTCGCGGGCGCGTTCCTCGGCTGCGGCCAGCGATTCGTCGAGCAGGCTGGTGAAGCGCGACAGCCGCTGATCGAGGTCGGTGGTACGCAGGTCGATGGTGGTGACCAGCGATTCAAGCTGCGACTTGCGGTCGGCAACCGAGGTGGTGGTGGAACGGTTGGCCTGTTCGACCACCGCCGCGGCTTCGACCAGCGCCTTGCCGTGATTGTCGAACTCGCTCGACAGGTGGCCGAGGTCTTCCAGCGCCTTCGAGGTCTTGGTGTTGAACACCGTCAACTGGTCTTCCAGCGTCTGGGTGGCGACGCCGTTGCGCGAGGTGACGTCGTTCATGGCGGACACGAAGTCGGCCACGCGGGTCACCAGCGCGCGCTCCAGCGAGTTGAGGTTGTCGTGGGCGCCGGTCAGCACTTCCTGCAGCAGGATGTTGCCTTCGCGCAGCCGCTCGAACAGCGCCACGGTGTCGGTGCGCAGGATCTTGCTGGTTTCCTGCATTTCGGTGACGGCCGCGATCGAAACCTGGCGCGACTGGTCGATCGCCGAACGCGACGACTGCTCGAGGTCCTTGAGCGACTTGGCTACCGCACCGGTGGCGAGATCGCCGGCCGAGGTGATGGTGCGTGCGACGTCCGAGCCATGGGTCGTCATCGACTGCGAGAACGCCTGGCCGCGGGTCTCGATCGACTTCAGGGCGTCGGCGGTGACGCGGTCGATGTCGGTCGTGAGCTGCGTGGTCTTGGCGGCGAGCGCCTCGACCAGCGAACCGCGGCGGCTGTCGACGATCTGCGCCAGACGGTCGGTCTGCTGCTGAACGTAGGTGACGATTTCGTCGGTCTTGCCGGTCATCGTTGAGCCGAAATTGCTGCTGGCGGCGAGCACCGAGCGCTCGATGTCGGCCGAGGTCGACTTGACCTTCGAGGAGACTTCGTTCGATGCCGCAATCAGCGCGCTCTGGGCGTTCTGCGCGGTGGTCTGGATGTTGTCGGTGGTGGTGGCGGTGACGTTGCTCAGCGAACGCTCGATGTCGCCGGCGATCGCCTTGATCTGGGTCGCGGCGTCGGCGGAGGTCGCGGTCAGCGAACTCTGCGCTTCGCGCGCGCTGCCGAGGATCGAGGCGGCGGTGTCGGCGCCGGCCGCGCTCAGGGTGCGTTCGACGTCGATCGCCAGTGACTTAACGTGATTGGCGGCTTCCGCGGACGCGGTGATCAGCGTGTTCTGGGCCTCGCGGGCGCCGGCGGTGATCGCCTCGGCGGTACCGTTGCCGGCCATCGAGAGCGTGCGCTGCATGTCGGCCGCCAGCGACCTGACCTGGCTCGTCGCATCGGCCGAGGCGGTGACGAGGGTATTTTGCGCCTCGCGCGCCCCCGACGTGATTGACTCGGCGGTGGCGGTTCCGGCAGCCGACAGCGAACGCTGCATGTCGGCGGCCAGCGCCTTGACCTGATCGGCGGCGACTGTCGAGGCCGTCATCAGCGCATTCTGGGCGTCGCGCGCGCCGGCCGTGATCGATTCGGCGGTGGCGGTGCCGGCGATCGAGAGCGAGCGCTCGACATCGGCGGCGAGCGACTTGACCTGGTTGGCCGCCTCGGTGGAGGCCGCGACCAGCGTCGATTGCGCCTGGCGCGCACCGGCGGTGACGGCTTCGGCGGTGGCGGTGCCGGCGACCGAAAGCGAGCGCTCGACATCGGCGGCGAGCGACTTGACCTGGCTGGCGGCATCCGAGGACGCCGTGACCAGCGTGGTCTGGGCTTCGCGGGCGCCGGAGAGAACCGAGGCTGCGGTCGCGCTGCCGGCGGCCGAGAGGGTACGCTCGACGTCGGCGGCGAGCGACTTGATCTGGCTGGCGGCGTCCGAGGACGCCGTGACCAGCGTGGTCTGGGCTTCGCGGGCGCCGGAGAGAACCGAGGCTGCGGTCGCGCTGCCGGCGGCCGAGAGGGTACGCTCGACGTCGGCGGCGAGCGACTTGATCTGGCTGGCGGCGTCCGAGGAGGCCGAGACCAGCGTGGTCTGGGCGTCGCGGGCGCTGGTCAGGATCGAGTTCGCGGCATCGGTGCCGACGGCGGTGAGGGCGGTCTCGACCTCGGACGAGGTCAGCTTCAGCTGGGCGCCGACATCGGAGGAAACCGTCAGCAGCGCCTGCTGCGCGGCGCGGGCGCCGGTCTGGATGGTCTCCGAAGTGTTGACCACGAGGTTGGTGAGCGAGCGTTCGGCGTCCTCGACATGCGACTTGATGCCGGAGGAGAGCAATTCCGCGCGCGCCATCAGGTCGTCGCTGGCCTGGCGGCCGCTGCTTTCGATGCGGCCGGCCACGGCTTCGACGCGCGAGCCGAGCAGGTCTTCGAACTGCGCCACGCGGGTGTCGATGTCGCCGGCGATGGCGCCGACCCGGGTCTCGATGCCCTGGTGGATTTCCTGGAACCGGGCCGAGATGGTGTCGGTGAGGTGGGCGCTGCGGCCGTCGACGGTTTCGATGACGTTAGAGATGCGATGATCGACCGCCGCCAGCGCCTGCGCGGTGCCGTCGGTCAGCGTCGAGGTGAGTAGGCCAAGCCGGGAGTCGATCGACTGGATTGCCTGCGCGGCGCCTTCGGTCAGCGAGGTCGAGAGCGTGCCGAGGCGGCCGTCGATGGTTTCGGTGACGGACTTGGCGCGGCTGTCGAAGGTCACTTCCAGCGCCTTCAGGCGGCCGTCGATGGTCTCGTCGAACGACTTGATCTTGCTGTCGAGCGAAGAGTCGAGGTTGGTGACGCGGTTGCCGAGCGTGGTTTCGAACTGCAGCAGGCGCTGATCCAGCGAAGCGGTGATCTCGCCGCCGTTCGAGGAGAGGCGGGTGTCGAAGGTGTCGACATAGTTCTTCAGGCTGTCGCCGATCTCCTGGGTGCGCGCGCCCATGCGCTCGACGATCTCGCCGCCGAAGGTTTTGACGGTGCGGTCGAACTCGGAGATGTGGCGGGTGATCAGCGCGCCGAGTGTGCCGCTGTCGCGGGCGAATTTTTCGGCCAGCTCGCCGCCCTGATTCTTCACCAGTTCGTCGAAGGCGTTCATCTGCAGCGAGAGACTGTCGTGCGCGGTCTCGGTCTGGCTGATCACCTTGGCGACCAGGGTGTTGACGGTGACATCGAGCGCGTCGCTGGCCTTGTCGCCGGAGGAGAGGATCTGGGTCGCGAGCCGGTTGCCGGCGTCGTCGATCTTGCTGACGAGATCGCCCGAGCGCAGCTCGAGTTCGAGCAGCAGCGAATCGGAGGAATTCTTCAGGGAGTCGTGGACCTGTTCGGTGCGATCCGAGATGCCATCGACGATGGTCGAGGAGCGCTGCTCGAACTCGCCGGTGATGCGGTCAATGCGTTCGTTCAGCATCTCGTGGACGCGATCAGCCAGATCGACGAATTCGTCATGGACGTGGCCGGTCTTGAAGTTGAGGCTGGTGGTCAGGCGTTCGGAGGCGTCGAGCACGGCGCGCGTGGTCTCGGCGCTGGCTTCCTCGAGGCGGTCGAGCAGGTCGCCGCCGCGCTCGCCGAGCGCCAGGATCATGTTGTCGCCGGCATGACTGAGGGCAGAAGTGATGTGCTGGCCGCGCTCTTCAAGTGCGCCGGTGATGCTTTTCGCTACTTCGTCGACGCGGGACGCAATCGCGTCGGAGATCAGCGCGATATCGTGACGCAGGTCGATCTGCACGCCGGAAATCGCGCTGCGAACCTGCTCGGCCTGGCCGACCAGGTTGTCGCGCTGATGGGCGATGTCCTGCAATAGCGCGCGGATGCGCACTTCGTTGTCGGAATAGGCGCGCTCGAGCGCCGAAACTTCGTTGGCGACCAGCGTTTCCAGTTCGCCGGCGCGCGCGATCGCGCGTTCCACGCCGTCGCCCATCGCCGCGACCTCGCGGCGGATCGCCTGACCGACCGTCACCATGGAATCGGCGGCGGCATTTTCCGGCTCGGAGAAGCGGATCGCGACCTGCGCCATCGATTGGGCGATCATCCGCATTTCCTGGCCGCGCCAGGCGAGGCTGGCGAGGAAATAGAACAGCAGCACCGGCGCGAAGAACAAGGCGGCGAGGCCGCCGAGCACCAGCACGCCGCCGCTCTGGCCGATCGCGGCCTGCAGCGAGGGCAGGAAGCTGACGGTCAGAAGCGCGCAGCCGACCAGCCAGACGACGCCGAAGGCGGTGGCAAGTGTATAGACGCTGCGGGCAGGGCGGCCCTTTTGGATCGCCTGCAGGATCTGTCCGATGGTTTCGCGATCGTCGTTGGCGGGGCGGCGCGGTGCGCGCGGCTCCTCGATCTGGTCGAACACACCCCGGTCGGTCGCACGCGTGTCACGGCCGTCGTAGGTTGTTTCGGAGTAAGACGGTGCGGCGGAGGAAATGGTCGGCGGCGCCATTTCGTTGTTGATCGAATTTCGGCTGCTGTCGACGGTCGTATCGCTGATGTTCAACGCTTCCTGAATGGCGGAAAGCGCGACTTCGGTGGGATCTTTGACCTTCTTGGGATTGTTCGCCATGTTCAGTCCGAGCCCTCTATACTTTTACGCATCCGGCCGTTCTTGCTAACGTCCCCGCAAGATCGAAGCCGGCGTCATAACCCGCCGAGACGCGCAAGCGTGCCCGGTACAAAAACCCTGAGCTGCTTGTTCGCTACATCCGCAAACATCCTATGAGGTGAGCGATGCGAATGAAATGGCCGCGGTTAAGACATTCTTAATCATCGTTAACAGCTTTGTTCGTTAAGGCCTTACGGATACACAAATTTCCGTGGGCGCCGGCTAATTGGGGCGACTCACGGTCAAAAACAAGGCGAAGTTGGGGCAAATTCGCGCAACGTTCCGTTAACCAGTTCCATGATTGGCTTGCCAAAACCACCCCACGGTATCGGTGCGGCGGGAGAATTCGGGTAGGCCATGCCACTTCATCTCGAACGGATAGAATGGATGCCATCGCCGCCGCTCGCCCCCGATGACGGTCCGATCGACTTCGACCATCTCAAGCGCATGACGCTCGGCGATGCTGGCCTCGAGCAGGAAGTGCTGGCGATGTTCGCGGCCCAGTCGGCCAGCCTCGTCGGCACGCTGGCGACCATGCCGATGGATGCACCCGCGCTGACGCACACGTTAAAGGGCTCTGCCCGCGCCATCGGCGCGTTCGCCGTCGCCGATGCGGCCGCCCGGCTGGAGACCGTGATGGCAAGCGGCGCCGATCCTTCCCGTGGCCTTTCCGAGCTTGCCGACGCGGTCGCGCTGGCACGGACGGCGATCGAGGCGGTCCTGCGCCGTTCCTGAGCGGGACGCGGCCAAAACCCCCAAAAAATGCCCTGTCAGGTTTTCGCCCCAGGCGCTGGCGCTGTGCGGATCGACCCGTTATAGGGACTGCCGGGACCTCCTTTACGAATTCCGGTAGCACGAGCGATCATGGCCAAAATTCACTTTGTCGACCATTCCGGCGAAAAACGAACCATCGAAGTCGAAAACGGCGCGACCGTGATGGAAGCCGCGATCCGCAACGCCATTCCGGGCATCGAAGCCGAATGCGGCGGCGCCTGCGCCTGCGCGACCTGCCATGTCTATGTCGACGAAGCCTGGCGCGAAAAGGTCGGCGCGCCGACGCCGATGGAAGAGGACATGCTGGATTTCGGCTTCGACGTGCGGCCGAATTCGCGGCTGTCGTGCCAGATCAAGGTCAGCGACGAACTCGACGGCCTCGTGGTGTCGACGCCGGAACGTCAGGCCTAATCATATCCACTTTTCATCGCGCACCGCCGGCAAGTCCGTCGTCGGTCGCATAGAGGGTGCAATCCGGTGCATATTTAATGCATGCGGCGAGGGCTGCGTCCTGGGCCTCGTCCGCCGTGCGCCTTCCGCCGCGATAGGCGAAGGCGCCCTTCGGCGACACTGCGAACGCCTTGTGCGGGCTGGCGGCGAGAAAATCGGAAAATTCCGCGCGTCCCTTCGCGCTGAGTTGCGGAGGCGGCGCCAGCGCTGCGCTCGACACGGCCAGGATATTGCGGGTGCCGAGATTCTGCTCGCGCAGGAAGGCATCGACCATCGGAATCCACAGCGAGACGCCACGAGAAAACAGAAAATGGCCGTCATCGCCGTTTGCCGGGGCATCGATGAATCGGGCGCGTCCTCCGGCGCCGTTGAATGCCGCGTACATCCGATGCGCCAGGTCGGGCCAGAAGAACTTGTCGTTCTGAGCATAGATCCACAGCATCGGAATTCGTGAGGTCCGGCCCAACGTAGCAAATTCGCGCACCAGCGCACCCTGGTCGCAGACGTCGTTATCGCCGCGCGAGCCGCGGCCGCCGGCAAAGCTGATGGCGGCGGCCAGTCCCGGCGGTGGATCGGCGGTCAGCGCGATCGTGGCAAAGCCGCCAGCGGAGACGCCGACCGCGATCATCCCGCCGGTCGAGATGTCGGCGCGGCCCTTCATCGCCTCGATCGCCGCGCGCAGATCGCGCGCCGAGGCGTTTGCCGCAACTGAATAGTCGCGCCGGCCGCATCGGCCGCTGTTCTCGGCATAGTCGCCCCCGGACGTGCCGTAGCCGCGTCGCATCACGACCAAAGCTGCAAAACCGCGCCGCGCGAATTCCAGCGCCTGGCGGTAGGAGCCGTAGGGCGACATCGTGGCGCGGTCGGCCGCGTCGCGAGGTGCGCCATGGCTGATCAGCGCCAGTGGATAACGCTGCGTGCCCGAGGGCCGCAACAGCAGCGCCTCAAGCCCGCGCGGACCGGCGGCGGCAAGGGGAATCCGCAAATCCTCGCGGTAAAACCCGTCGGCGGCGGCAGGCTGCAGCGCGGCGCAGACGATCAGGCAGAGGACCCCGATCGCCAGCCGCACCGCACGCATCATGTCGGGTTTTCTCCGTGCGGGTTCACGCCCTGCCTGATCCAGGGCTGAAAACTTTTCAAAATCTCCGGCGTCAGTGCCGTCGGCTTGCGCGTCACCTCGTCGAGCAGCACCGACACCGATCGCGCCGAGGCGACGCATTTGCCTTCGGAGAACACCACCTGATCGAAGGTCACGGAGGTGCGGCCGAACTTGACGACGCCGAGACCCATGTCGATGGTGCCGGGCCAGCGCAGTTCGGCGCGAAAGTGCATGTCGAGCCGGACCATGATCCAGGTGACGCCGTCGGGCATCAACCCGTAGCTGCGGTCCTTCATCAGCGTGACGCGGCCGGTCTCGAAGTAGCTCGCATAGACCGCGTTGTTGACGTGCTGGTTGGGGTCGAGGTCGGCAAAGCGCACATTGTCCGACAACCGATAGGGAAAATCCTCCAGGCGCGGGGTCGCGTCGGGGCGCAGTGGGGCGTTCACCGGGGCATTCACGGGCCTTCTCCGAATGTTTCGTGCCGTTACAGCCTAGTTGTCGAGTGCCGGCAAGGGCTTGCCGGTGCCTTGGACGCCATATTATGGCTTTCCTGATGGCGCCGTGTTGGCTAGACAGGCGCAACCTTCCCGACCGGTTCAACCGAAAAGAAGCTGATATGAGCGAAGCGATCAAAACCGATGTGCTGATTATTGGCGCGGGCCCGTGCGGCCTGTTCGCCGTGTTCGAGCTTGGCCTGTTGGACATGAAGGCGCATCTGGTCGACATCCTCGACAAGATCGGCGGCCAGTGCGCCGAGCTCTATCCGGAAAAGCCGATCTACGACATTCCCGGCATTCCCATGGTCACCGGCCACGGCCTGACCGAAGCGCTGATGGAACAGATCAAGCCGTTCGGCCCGACCTTCCATCTCAACGAGATGGTGGAGACGATCGAGAAGATCGGCGATCCGCTCTTCCGCGTCACCACCGATGCCGGCCAGGTGTTTGAGTGCAAGGTGGTGGTGATCTCCGCCGGCGGCGGCTCGTTCCAGCCGAAGCGCCCGCCGGTGCCGGGCATCGAGGCCTACGAAGGCACCTCGGTGTTCTACGCCGTGCGCAAGATGGAGCAGTTCCGCGACAAGAATGTCCTGATCGTCGGCGGCGGCGATTCCGCGCTCGACTGGACGCTCAATCTGCATCCGATTGCCAAACGCGTGACGCTGCTGCACCGGCGCGACGATTTCCGCGCAGCACCCCACAGCGTCGATCAGATGCGCGCGCTGGTGGCCTCCGGAAAAATGGATCTGAAAATCGGTCAGGTCACCTCGCTCGAAGGCGACGGCGGCAAGCTTTCCGGCGCCGTGATGAAGGACAACGCCAACGCGGTCTCCAAAATCGACTGCGATACGATGCTGCCGTTCTTCGGACTGACCATGAAGCTTGGTCCTGTCGCCAACTGGGGCGTCGCACTGGAGAACAATCTGGTGCCGGTCGAGACCGCGTCGTTTGAGACCAACATTCCCGGCATCTTCGCGATCGGCGATATCAACACCTATCCCGGCAAATTGAAGCTCATTCTCTCCGGCTTCCACGAGGGCGCGCTGATGTCGCAGAAAGCGCACCGCTACGTCTATCCGGACAAGCGGCTGGTGTTCCAGTACACGACCTCGTCGTCGAGCCTGCAGAAGAAACTCGGGGTCAACTGATTCCAACCGAATTATGACCGGGGTGCTTGCCGCGGTTCGGCGATCGGCCGCGGCGGCACTGGAACCGTCCGCGAAATGGCCTTAGTCTGCGGCCATTCTTTGGTGAATTATTCAGGTGGCCATCATGCGAAATGCGCGATTCGGAACTCGACTGCTCCTGCCGCTGGTGATGGCGTTCGCCTTTGTCTCCGCAGCAGCCGCGCAGGAGCCATCGGCTGCCGGGTTGTGGCAAAAGGTCGAGAAGGGCAAGCCGGTCGGATGGTTTCTGGTGGTCGATCACGACGGCATCTTTGAAGGCGCATTGGCCAAGCTGTTTCTGGAGCCCGGCGATCCGCCCAATCCGGTCTGCTCGAAATGCACCGACGATCGAAAAGATGCGCCGTGGCTCGGGCTCTCCTTTATCCGCGACATGAAGCGCGACGGATTGAAATACGAGAACGGCAACGTGCTCGATCCGCGCGATGGCAAGATCTACAAGGCCAAGATGACCGTCAGCGCCGATGGCCAGACCTTGACGATGCGCGGCTATATGGGGATCTCGCTGTTCGGCAAGGATGAAGTCTGGGACCGGTTGCCGGATACGTCGCTGGCCCAGCTCGATCCGACGGTGATTGCGAAATATCTGCCGGCGCAGGCCACGGCGATGAAGCCGCCGCCGGGTGCGAAAGCGCCGGTCGCGGTGAAGAAGAACGTGGCGCCGGTGCCTGCGCGCTAGATCCGTTCCGATCGATCAGGACGACCGAGGCAGCGGCTTGTTGGTGTGACGCGCATGGCTTACGAGGCCCGGCCGCTGCGCGATCAGACAATCATCGCCGTTGCGGCGCGCTGTCGCTTCAGGAATTCGACCAGGGCGTCGGCAGGGGCTTGAATTGACAATTTGCAAAATGACGTCT
Source organism: uncultured Alphaproteobacteria bacterium (assembly GCA_963764705.1). Lineage (GTDB taxonomy): Bacteria > Pseudomonadota > Alphaproteobacteria > Rhizobiales > Xanthobacteraceae > Bradyrhizobium. The sequence continues at coordinate 227,572 of CAVXTR010000002.1, forward strand.
CGCTCGATTTCAGTGACCGGTTTTCAGACATTTTATTGCTCGGTGAGCCGCCGCCGCAAATGCTGAAATAGCTACAACCTGTCCGGCACAATTCGACGCCGACGCGGATCTCTTCGGCGGTTCGTCTAAAACTCGCGCTGCCGGCCAGCTGATCGAAGTCCTGGTCCAGAATATTGCCGAAACAGAAATTGTCATGTTCGGGCGATCGAATTTCCATAAAATCCGGCGAGAAACTCGTGACGTCGCCATTGGCCGCGACGGCGACAACGTCCCAGGGCTCGACCTGCTCATTGTGGCAGGCGGTCTGGCCGGTCAGCACCCCGGCGACGCGTTCAATCTCGCGGATGTGAAGAAGATAGTTTTCGGCGAACGCCAGGTTAAGGATTCGCTGCAGGAAGGTGGTCATGGCGGCCTGGTCGCCGGCCGCATCAAACGAACTGGCGGTGTTTGCGCCATTGGTCTCATCGATCGAGAAGCTGACGTGACGGATGTCGTTGTCGCGGTAGAAACGGTAAAACTCGTCGGCGGCCGAGAGCGATTGTCGGTGCAGGACGGTAATCACGTTGGGGTGGATCCCGTCGGCCTGAAGATGGCGCAGGCTCTCCATCACCAGCCGCCAGGTATCGGTTCCGGCGCGGGTCCGTCGTCGCGCATCATGAAAGCGCTGTGGCCCGTCGATCGATATTCCAACGCTGGTGTTGCTGCGCCGCCAGAACGCGATCCAGGCCGCGGATATCGCGATACCGTTGGTTTGAACGGCGAAGGTCGCCTCGGGCGGGGTGACCGGCCGCAGTTTCCGGTAGGCGGATTCGTACCAGGCGATCGGCGCGACCGTCGGCTCGCCTGCATGCCATACGATCCTTGGCGAGGCGTCCGGCGCCATCCGCGCAAAAAGCCTGTCCCTGATCGCGTCGATGACGGCGGGTGCCATCAGGCGTCGATCGTCGCGATGGCCCAGATAGCAGTAAGCGCAATTGATGTTGCAATATGGCGTCGGCTGCAGAACGATGAGCCGCGGACGCCACACTCTCAGCACCGTCGCCAGTATCCGGACCAGCAGGCCTGAGCTATCCGGCGTCTGATGCCGCTGTTGTCGCGGACAGCGCTGGCGCTGTCGCCGCTCACCGATTTGGCGGATTCCACCAGATTTTGCAGGCTGCCGGGCCGCAGCCACTCCGCAGGATCCGTGGCAGCTGCCGTCACCGCATTCGGCGCCGCGGCGGAGAGGGCCAGCGCAAACGAGAGTGGAACGGCTGCCTTGAAATCCCGCATCTCATCACCTCTTCCAAAACATAGCGTGTACAACCGTAGTTTGCAATAAGCGCCCGGCACCGCACCGCGGAGCCGGCTTACATGTCGAGCACCGAGGCCGCCTTCTGGATCCGCTCATCCGCCGCGGGCGCCGACTTCTCACCGAGCGAGAGCACATTGAGCTTTTCGCCGCGCGCCTTTTCGGCCAGCAACTCGCTTTTCCAGGTCTCGAACAGCTCCTCGGCCTGCTCCGGGATCAAATCCGGGCTGGCGATCATTTGTTGCCACACTTCCGAGAACGTCGCTTTCGCGGTCTTCCAGTTGTCGTCGCCGCCTCGAAACGCATCCTGCTTGGCGCGCTTGAACAAAGGGTAAAACGGCAAGGTGCTTTGGTCGGTCCGCCGCGGTGACGCCGAGAGGCTGAAGAGAACGTAATCATCGGCGGTGAATGCGCTGGCATCCTTTCCGACGCCCGACCGCAATTTTCCGTAGTCGACCGAGAGGCCGTCCGGAGAGGCCTTTGTTCCGCCGGCGATCAGCGCCGAGTAGAACGTTCTTATTCCGCCCGGGCCGACCGGCGACATCGTGAAGCGCTGTCCCATGATGGCTTCGGTGTCACCGAGCGCCAGCAGGCTACCAACGCCATCCATCAGGGTGCCGCCGATCTTGGTGAGCATGCCGAGGTCGGCGGCAGGCCCGATGGCCTTGGACACGCCTTCGACCACCTTGAGCAGGTCCTTGGCATGGTTGGTGTGCTGCACCCGATACAGCAACACGCTGACCGTCAGGTTGCCGCCGCGATAGGGGATTGGGCCGGCGACTTCGATGTTGTTGAGGAGCAGGCCCTGGGGCAGCTTCTGGCCGGGTTGCTCGAGCAGACTGGGACCCACCACCGCGGGCACGGTGATGGTGGTGTCGCCTTGGATGAAGCTGGTCGCGAACACGACCATAGGCTGATATTGGGTCCACCATTTGCGGGCTTCCGACAGGAACAGCTCGTTGACGGTGAGCGTCAGGTAACATTTGTCCCTGACGACATCGATGCCGCTCGATCCCGGCGGCAGGCAATTCGCCGGCGGAACCGTCACCGACTTCGGCTGCTGCAGCGGACCGGCCGCGAGATCCTGGACGAACGCCGAAATTCGTGAAAACAGTTCGGACATTATTCTTTGCCTGTACAGGGTTGCGGTGCATTTCCGGACCCCAGCCAGATCTCCAGTTCGGTCAGGGTCAGGAAATTAAAGCCGGTCTGGAGTTTTGCGATCCGGCATGCTTCCTCGATCAGCTTGTCGTCAGCCGTGAGGGAATTTAGCGTTTCGCGTCGCCGATCGAGATCGAGGTCGAACGCGCGCAGCTGGACCTGGGCGGTAAAGTTCTGCTGGGTCGATATGAACGCGAACGATCCATCCGGACTGAGACCCAGCGAACCCAATGCGGAGTTGGCATCGATGCCGGTCAGCATTTGAACGTTATTCAACAGCGTGGCTGCGAACTGATCGTGGCTTCGCTCGACGTCAACCAGGGTCAACCCGACCGTGGTGGGCCAGGCAACACGCCAGCCCGCGCCGCCCTTGATGGGAGCCGCCGCGAGCATCGGCTGGGTTTGGGCGAAGGTAGGAACCAGGATCTTCCGCATCGACTCCGGTATGAACTCCAGCGTCACCGAAATCGGATCGGAAGGCTTGAAGTCCTTTTTCAGATCGACGTTGAGATCGACCGGGACGATGTGCAGCTTGGAACTGTCGTCTCTGACGACAACCGAATGGCAGTCTCGTGCCACTGCGACGGAGCCGACGCTCAAATCACCCTTGATCGGTACAAACTGGGCCTCGTCTTGCGCAAATCGGCCGATCCAAAGCTTGAAATCGCTGACCGGCCCCTTGTCCGCGCCTTTGCCCGGTTCGTTCCGTCCCAGAAAGGCGTAAGCGTCGCAGTCTTCGGCCAACACCGGTTGCCGAAGCGCGTATCGCGCCACCGGCTTCCAATCGAGCTCACGCAGTTTGTCTGCGGGGTAATCGACCTTGAAGGGCGCGTCTATTTTTCCCGAGAGCGGAACCACCCACATTTTATTGATGGCGGAGGCGATAAAGTTCATGAAGATCACGCGGAAATGGTTCGCAAAGATATCCGCGCGTGAAATGAAAATTCCTTTGCTGGTGTCGAGTTCGTCCGGCGTTTTGAACGGACTGGGGACCAAGCCTGAACCTTCCAGACCGGCAAGCGGCTGCGCGGTCGGAATGACGAAGGCCGCTACCGCGTTGCTGACCTCGCCGAGCTGCATCAGGCCAACCGAGGTAGGAATTCCGGCGTCTTCGCTTGGCAGCGTGGACTGGTTTTCCTTACCGCTCGCGAGATCTCGTACCACGACGTTGTTGCCTTGCAGGCTGACGACACGTTTGCCGCCGGTATCCCACGCCGCCGCATCGAACGTTCCGCCAAAGACGGGTGAGCGCAAAAGGATATCGCGCAGCGCCTTTCTCGGTGCATCGGGGCTTACGAACCAACGGCCAAGGGGTGTTTCACGGATATGCAACGCAGAGGCAGCCAACAGAAGCTTGAGACGAAAATCGGCGGATTGAGCGTCCTGCGCGGCATAGGCGGCCAGAGCATCCGACTTTTGCCGCAACGGCTGCACCAGACTCGCGAGCAACGCAGCCAAGGCGAAACCAAGAAGCAGTAAGGAAACAATTGCAGCCGCCGCCAGCGACATTCGGTTGCGCTCGTTGCGGATCGCCTGTTCTTCGCGTTGTTTGGCAAGAACCTGATCCGCGGCAGCGCGTTCGGCAACCAGCGCGTCAGCCTGCTTCTTTACCTCCTCGGCGCGGACGGCGGCCTGGGCGCCGCGCCGCAGCACCGACGGTCCGAGACTGTCATGCCCGAGGCTGTAGGCCGAGGTGCCGGCTTCGCCGCCGGCAATACGTAGCAGCCGCTGCTCCGGGGCAGCCATTTGCTGCAGCATGGCGCTGGCGCTGTCTTGGGTAATTCCGCGCTTTTCGGCCTCGGCCAGCAGATCCCGCTCGCTGGCGATCAGGGTCTGGACCGTGCCGCCTTCGGCCCGGCCCACCACCTGCGACAGCACGAGAGTCCATGAATCGATATCAGTATCGCTGAGCGGCGGCAGATTGGCGGCGTTCGCAGCGTCGCGAAGCGCCCGCACCATGAATGCCTCGATCGCGCCCTGTGCGCGTCCGAACCGCCTGTAGTCGTCCTCGGAGATGGCCGCCCGCCGGCCCCTTACGACAACGCGTTCGTATAATTGCTTGCACACGATCTGCATCGCCGGCAGCGTGCTGGCTTCGCCGGATTGATCGAGCAGATCGGCCGCAATGGTTTCCGGCAAGTTTCCTTGATAGGAAAATCCGTAGACCGAGCGCGGCGCGGGCAGGCCGTCATCGCGCGGCGCATCCGACGTCGGCTGACGGATGGCGGCCGCGATATCCGCGGCGCCGAGCGGACGAAGCAGGTAATCGAACATCCCGGCGCCGACCTCGGTCTTGGGCGTCAGCGTCGTGGTCGGCCTGACCCGGAAGAACGAGCAAAACCGGCCATAATATTCGGTACGCAGCGCGACGATGACCCGAAGGTCCATTGCGCGGAGGCGGAAGCAGACCTGCTCGATCAGATTGAAGAAGGCCAGCCGGCGATTTTCCGCATCGGCTGTTGCAGGAAGCGTGAGGACTTCTTCGGCCTGATCGACCAGAAGGACGAACGTTCCCCGCTGCGGCGGCGCCGTCAACACCCGCAGCGCGGCAAGGATTACCGGAACCGCCTTGAGCCGGTCGCGCGGTATGTTTTCGCCAAGCGACTCGCGAAGCGCCTGCCGCACCGGCTCGGAGAGCTTGCTGGATCCGTTCTGGGCCGCCTGGAGCAAGGCTTCATGGATCCGCGCTACCGGATCGTCGGTGGCGCGGATCAGCAACGGATCGCTCGATTCACCGCACAGCGTGCCTGGAAGAAAAAAGAACTCGCGGCCATCTTCGGCCGGCATCCGCTGCAGGCGCGGGCACACACCCGCACGGAGGAATGACGATTTGCCGGTGCCGGTCCCGCCGTGAAGCAGAATCACCCGGGTGTCGAAGCTGCACAGCAACGCCAGCATCTCGTCGGTTTCGTTTTCACGCTGTCCGAACAGGGGAGCGTCGGCTGCGGAAAAATAGTTCAAGCCCTTGTAGGGATCGCGCGGCCATCCCGGACGATTCCGCGGGCCTTCGGCGCCTTCGCTGACGATGGTTTGCTGCTGCTCGCTCACGGCCGCTTCTCGCTGCCCGGAGTTGAAGCGAAACGGAACCGGCGGTCGGCATAACAGGCGTAAAGCAGATTCTGCGGGAACAGCTTGCCGGATTGCAGCAGCTCGTCAAACGTCTCGCCAACCGATCTGCCTTCCTGATGCAGCCGCCACAGGAATTCGGTCCCGTAGCGACAGGCAAAGACGTTGGTGACTTCCGCTTCGGTTCCGATGAATCCGAAATAACCCCGCTCCCGGCTTGCCTTGAGGAAATTGGCCGAAATCGGAATGTCTCCCGACCCTGAGCCGGGGGCCGCAGTCCGGCATCCGTTGAACAGGAAAATGGCCGCGGACTCCCCGGGGTGATCCTTCTTGAATTCGATCAGGTCGGCGGCGCTCAGATCGAATGTCGGATCAATTCCAGCACCTTTGCGCTCGCGCAATTCGATGCGCTGGCCGTCGGAATGACCGTAGAGATACAGCACGGAGTTGTGGTCGCTCCCGACTTCCGACCATGCCTTGCGAAAGGTGTCCCAGTCCGACGCCGGCGCCATGTTTTCGTCGAGCAACTGTTCGAGGCGATCGAGGCAGTCTTCGTCCTCGGCCTTGAGCAGCGCCTTGGCCTCGGTGAACATGACCTCATGCAACGCAAACAGTTTGCGAATGCTGGTCTTGCGCTGTCGCGGCAACTGGGAAGTGCCGCCATAGGTGACGCTGACATTGAAATGCGAAAGCCAGAAACCTTTCATGTCGGCGAGTGACATTTGCAGTTTATCTTGCGTCGGCACATCGCCGAGCTCGCCTGAAAAGACGAATCCCCAAGGCACGAAAATCTCGGCCGTTTCGAGGATGATCTTGAAATCGTGCCGGGTCTGATTGGGGGCCGTGGCAGCCTCGCGGAATCGCTGCAGCACCTCCGGCTGATCGTTGGCGGGGTTCATCAGTTGCTTGAACAGGGTCCGGCCAAGTTGGGCCAGTTGCTTCAGCAGGGTTGCGAATTCCGGTTTTTCGAACGGTTTTCTCGCATCGGCGATGACCTGCAATTGCAGGCGTACGTTGGTAGCGGACTGCTGCAACAGTCCGGCGTCGACCGAATAGGCAGGCGGGCCCAAGGTTTCGTCGCCGTCAACGATCGTCCAGCTGACCTTGTACTGTTTTTCGTGTTCCGTAATGCGAAGGAGAAATGAGGCCATTGCCAGTCCCCATGCCGGCCTGGCGGACCACAGCCGTCAATTGCACGCGATACGCGTCCGCCACCCACACTGAACAATCACAATTCGGATCGTCTACCCGCCGGGAATTCGCTCCGCCGAGTGGCGCTCCGGGCCGGCGTAATGCGCAGGCCTGACGTCAAGCGTAGGAGTTTCGAGCGCGGGCAAATGTAAGAAAACTCACAAAGACGAAAAAAATTCGCCGATGGCCTGGCGACGATCGCGCTGACGTGGCCGGCGCGCTGCGATTCCAGCACGTCGCCCGGCTCGCTACCTCGGCGCGCGCAACGCAGAGGCGCGCGCGGTTCGGCACCGCGCGGGCATCATTCGCCACGTGCGAGCCGCTGCAACTTCGATTGTGGATAAGGAATTTTTGCCCGGCCCGGCGGCCGCCAGGCTACTTTGGATGGGGTTGTTTTCGATGTTTTTGTCGGGAGGCGGCCTAACGCGCGGGCGGCGCGACCGGCGGCACCGGCTGCGAGATCACTTCAGGCGCCGCGGCATCGAGTTGCAGCACGCTGGCTGCGGCCGGCACCGCCGCATCGGCCATCGCGGCGTGGCCTTCGGCGCTCGGATGCACGGCGCCGCCATAGACCGCCGACAACACGCCCCAGGTCGCGTCATGAATATCGTTGGGCTGCATCGAGGCCGGCAGGCCCTGCGGATAGGTCATCGCGGCGAAATAGCTGTCGTTGGCGTCGCGGATCCAGCGCGCGCGCGGCAGGTAGGCGCGGTATTCGCCGGCGCTGCGGCCGCACCGCATCGGCTGGCTGGCAGCGGTGACGATATCGGGATCGAAGCTGTCGCCGCTTGCCGAGAAGCATTGCCGGTCGAACTCGGGATCGCTCTCGGCGCGCGCGCAAAAACCGTGGCTGGCGAACGCAGCCTGATGGCTGTCGACAAAGGTCATGCGGTCGGCGCCTGGATTGCGGCACAGGATGCCGGACTGGCACAGCGCTAACCCTTTCAGTTGCGGCAGGAATTCGCCTTCGACGAAGTTCGACACCGCGGCCAGCCGCTGCGGCTGGGCGTTGAAGGAGGGATGAATATCGAAGCCGGCGCGTCCGCCGGGGCAGGGCGTCGCGGCTTCCGACAGCGTCGGATTGGCGTAGGAAGTGTAGACCACCCGCGCCATGTCGCCGACCAGCGGCTTCAGCGCCTCGCGCAGCTTGGCAAACCCCTGCGGCAGGTCGCGTATCAGCGCGCCGCGGGCATCCTCGACGGTAGCCATCACGCCGCTGCGCCGGAACAGCGCGCGCTCGGTCGCGGTGTCGACGATGACGTCGGCGACCAGCCCTGCGAAATAGATGTCATTGGCGCCGACCGACAGCAGCACCAGGTCGAGCTTGCGGTCGGGCTGGCGGCGTTTCGCGGCAGTCAGGGCATCGCGCAGCTCGCCCAGCTGACTGTTGACGGTGCCACCGCAGGTCGCGGCTTTCGACGGCGGACAGTCGCGGGCGCGCTGCGATCCGAACAGTCCGTCGGCGATGGTGGCGCCGGTGCAGGCCAGCGGCAGATAGGTCACCGCGATGTGCGGATATTGCACGGCGAGCGCCAGCGCGGTGCGGGTCTGATAGCTGTAGAGCGAGCGGTGGCAGGCGGGGTTGAACCAGAGCGCGCTCTGCTTCTGCCACACCGGCAGCAGGTCCGGGGCTTCGCAGGCCCGTCCGCCTTTGTAACCGGCGCGGCTCGGGCGATAATATTGCGCCGCCGCCGATCCGAGATAGGAGCGGAAGCAAAAGCCTTCGTCGGCCAGGGCCACCGGGCGGTCCGGATTTCCCTCGCCGGACGCGACGCTGTCGCCGAGGCCGGCGATGAAGATGTCGCGCACCGTGATCTCGGTGGAGACGCGCTGGCTGCCGTCGGCTCCGGCGGAGACGTCGACGGTCGCCACCGTGCTGCGGCCATAGCGGACCCGCAGATTGACCGGCTCGGCGCAGTCGAACGTCGACACCTGCGGCGCGTCGCCGTCGTCGAACGACCAGGCGCAGGTGGCGCCGACCGGGACCGGCCCGGTCAGCCGCACCACCACCGGATGGTCGACCGGGGTCAGATAGCTTTCCTTGACGTTGTCGCGGCTGCAAGGCTCGCTGACGCGGCCGGCGAGATCGATACAAAGCCGGTTCACGGTGTTGCGCGCCCAGCCGCGGCCGTCGCTCTGCAGCTCCAGCGCCTGTTCGGCGGCGAGCACCGTGCGGCCGCGTCCGCTGTCGGTGTGCAGCAGGAAATCGCGTTCCTCGCGGAACAGCCGGAAGCGGTTGCGCACTTCCCACGAGATCTGCAAGGCGCCGTCGCCGGCCGCGACCTGCGCTTCCGCTGACGAGGCGGATATCCCGGATATCACTGATATCCCGGCCGGCACGCTGGCGAGCAGCGCGATCGACATCATTGAGCGTGCGAGAGTTCCGGCCATGGCGCCTTTGACGTTAGCGGTAAGGCAGAAATAAGAGAACCGGTCAGATCAACCGCAATCGTGCGGATAACGACGCTGTGACCGGCTTACGGCTGCCGGCTGTTGACGGGTTGTCGCACCCGCGCCTTGGCGGTGCAGGCCTCGCTCAGCCTTCGGCGTTCCTGCCAGGGCTGGACCACGTTGAGCCAGAGCTCGCGCGTTCCCATGATCGAGATCGAGATGCCGAACGGGATCAGGAAATACAGGATTCTGAACACCACCAGGGTGGCGACCATCTGTTCCTTGCTGAACTGCGGCAGCGCCACCAGCATCGCGGCATCGAACACGCCAAGGCTGCCGGGCGCGTGGCTGGCAAAGCCGAGCAGCGTCGCCAGGATGAACACCACCGCCAGCGAAACGAAATCGATGTAGGGATCGGTCGGCATCAAGAGGTACATCGCCAGCGCGCAGAAGCCGAGATCGACGACGCCAATCAGGACCTGCAGCAGCGTCAGCCGGGCGGAGGGCAATATCACCTTCCAGCCGTTCTGGCCGAGTTCGCGGCGCTCCTTACCGGTCAGCAGCCAGACGAAATAGGCCCCGATGCCGGCGAGGCAGCCGATTGCGATCAGCCGGTTCATCGACGGTGGCAGCAGGTCCATCGCCGACGCCGCCCAGGGGTGCCATGCCATGCCGAAGCCGAGCACGAACAGGTTGCCGAGCCAGAACGTCAGGCCGGAGAGAAAGCAGATCTTGGCGACATCGATCGCGGTCAGGCCGTAATCGGAATAGATCCGGAACCGGATCGCGCCGCCGGTAAAGACGGTGGCGCCGATATTGTGGCCGATGGTGTAGCTGGTGAAGCTCGACATCGCGGCGATCCGGTAGGGCACGTGGGTCTTGCCGATGGTCCGCAAGGCGAAGAAATCATAGAAGGTCAGCGTGCAGAACGCGCCGACCACGCACAGCGCGGCCATCGCGATCCGGTGCGGCGCAATGTCCGCCAGCGCGGTCAGGATGACCCCGCTGTCGACGCCCTTCAGCGTCCGGACCAGATGGGTAACCGCCAAGATGATGATGAGGAGACTCGCAGCGATCCCTAGCCGTTTCCAGCCGATCTTCTCCTTGAAGCCACGCTTCAGCGTGGTCAGCAGCCGATGCATTCATCCTCCCGGCGGGGCGGCAAAAAACCTGTCGCAAAGGGCGACAGACGACGGCCAGATGCACCGTTCGGGAAAACACATAAGCTAAAATCAGGACGTTGTGCAGTCCCTTGACAATTCAGCCTTTTGTCTGTGTTGCCGCCGTTGTCACACGCCCTACATATGCCGCCGCGTTAACCGGTTTGAGTCGCAATTGCCGGCGCTCCGGTGGTGCTTTCGTTGTCCTTTTCGGACGCGCCAGTTGAGCCCGTCCGGCGTTTTTCCCGGCAACCTGCCGGCGGTTGCCGGATCGGACGGGTTCGTTGAGGCAAAAAGTCGCGTGGAGAGTTCGGTGGTTCGATACCGCCGGCATGGCCCGAATTGCCAGAAAAGTCAGGGTTCCCAACGCTTTTGAGCCTTTGTTCACCATCGGCGCAGCGAAGTTTCGACGGCTTACCGCGGGTAAACGAATAACCGGTTGTGTCGGACCATTAGGGGTCCGAAATGTATCAAGTCCTGAATTGCCTGACGACGGAACATGACTGGCGGCTGGTCGCGCTGGGCGGCGCCATTTGCCTGCTCGCGAGCGCTGTCGCCATCAGCCTGTTTCATCGGGCGAAAGCTTCCTCGGGCCGCTCCCGCGTGACCTGGATTGCGCTCGACGCCGTCGTCAGCGGCTGCGGGATCTGGGCTACGCATTTCATCGCGATGCTGGCCTACGATCCCGGCATGACCATGGGATACAATGTTGCCATTACCCTGCTGTCGCTGGTCTTTGCGATTGGCGTGACGGCTGCCGGCCTCTGGATCGCGCTATCCGAATTGCACAAATGGGGCGTCGCCATCGGCGGCGCGGTTGTCGGCGCCGGTGTCGCCGCCATGCATTACACCGGCATGATGGCGCTTGAGATTCCGGCCCTCATTGTCTGGTCGCCCGGCATCGTTCTGACTTCAATCCTGTTCGGAAGCGCATTCGCGGCACTGGCGTTGCTTGTCGCCAGCCAGCGCGAGAGTACCGGCCGCATGGCGGCGGCCACCGTGCTGCTCACGGTCGCGATCGTCTCGCATCATTTCACCGGGATGGGGGCGATCACGCTGATCCCCGATCCCAGCCTCGTCGGCGACGGCGGACTGACTATTCCTCCGCAGGCGATGTCGTTCCTGACGGCCGCGGCCGCCGCGATCATTCTCTGCATGTCGCTGGTGGTTTCGGTGATCGACCGCCGCTCCAAGGGCGAACTGCATCGACAGAAGGTTGTCCTCGATACGGCGCTCGAAAACATGTCGCAGGGACTGTGCATGTTCGATGCGCAGGGCCGCATCGTGCTGTTCAACGAGCGCTACGCCGAGATGATGGAGCGGACCGGACTGCCGCTCAAGGGCCGCCTGCTCATCGACGTTCTCAACGACCTGAGATCAGCCGGCCGCTGGGACGGCGATCCCGAGGAACTGGTGACGGGCCTGATCGCGGAGGCGCACGCCGGCAACACCGCGACCAGGACGATCATTCAGAACGGGCGCTCGATCCGCATTGTCGATCAGCCGATGCGGGGCGGCGGCTGGGTCGCGACCTTCGAAGACATCACCGAATGGCAACTGGCCCAGCAACAGATTTCCCACATGGCGCGCCATGACGCGCTGACCAACCTGCCGAACCGGACGCTGTTCCGCGAGCAGCTCGATCAGGCCCTGAGGCTGGTCAGGCGTAGCGACCTGCTCGCCGTGCTGTGCCTCGATCTCGATCATTTCAAGGAGATCAACGACTCGCTCGGGCACCCGATCGGCGATGCGCTGCTGATGGAGGTCGGCCGCCGGCTTGGCGAGTGCGTGACCGACAACGACACGGTTGCCCGGCTCGGCGGCGACGAGTTCGCGATCGTTCAATTCTGCAAGGATTGCGATCCTTCCGCCATAGCCTTGCTCGCGAGCCACATCGTCGAACGGATTTCCGAGCCCTACACGATCGCCGGGCATCAACTCGTCATCGGCGTCAGCATCGGCATTTCACTGGCGCCTGAAGACGGCAAGAATCCCGATGAACTGCTGAAGAAGGCCGATCTCGCACTCTACCGCGCCAAAGCCGACGGACGCGGGACATACCGCTTCTTCGAGACCGGGATGGATGCCCGTGCGCAGGCCCGGCGTCTGCTGGAGCTCGATCTGCGCGCGGCATTGCAGCGCAGTGAATTCGAGGTCCACTACCAGCCGATCCGCGACATCGCCAGGGACAAGGTCGTTGCCTTCGAAGCCCTGGTCCGCTGGAAGCATCCGCTGCGCGGCATGATCCCGCCGGTCAACTTCATTCCGCTGGCGGAGGAAACCGGATTGATCGTTGCGCTCGGCGACTGGGTCCTCCGGCAGGCCTGCACGGATGCTGCCGGCTGGTCGCAGGATGTCGACATCGCCGTCAATCTTTCGCCGGTGCAGTTCAAGAATCCCAATCTGGTGTCGCAGGTCAGGGCGGCGCTGGAGGCGTCCGGTCTCCCGGCGCAACGTCTGGAACTGGAGATCACCGAGTCGGTGCTGCTGCAAAACAGCGAGACGACGCTTGCGGTCCTGCACGAGCTTCGTGGCTTTGGCGTCCGGATTTCGCTGGATGATTTTGGAACCGGTTACTCCTCGCTGAGCTATCTGCGCAGTTTCCCGTTCGACAAGATCAAGATCGACCGTTCCTTTGTCACCGAGCTCGCCACGCGCGAGGATTCGATGGCGATCGTCCGCGCGGTAACCGGCCTCGGCAAGAGCCTCGGCATCGTCACCACGGCGGAAGGCGTCGAAACCGATGAGCAGTTCGATCTGCTGCGCCGCGAGGGTTGCACCCAGGCCCAAGGCTATCTGTTCAGCAAGCCGCGTCCCGCCGCCGACGTGGAAGACATGCTGTCGAAACCGCGCCAGCGCATCGTCGCCTAGAGGCAAGGTTTTTCGGGGCGGCTCAGGCTCTGCGCAGCGCGAAATGCGCGCCGCAGAACGCCATCACGGCGCCGAGGCACAAGGCCGCCAGGCCGGCAAGCACGCCCGAAATGGTCGGGATCGGACTGGGCGCGGACGCGGCCTGTCCGGCGCCGGCCAGGATCAGCACGCCGACCGCGATCAGGAATTGCCGCATCCGCTGCGGAATCTGCCCCTCCGCCGCGCTGTGCATCAGATTGGCGGTGAAATAGCCGCCGGAGAAGCCGACGGTCGCGATCAGCCACCACGCGATAGCCGCTCCCGCCGGCATGAATTCATGGGTATCCGATCGCCACAGGCCGCCAAGGTCGAGGCCAAAGCGCGCGCCCAGCATGTGCACGGCCAGCGCCAGCAACACGCCGGATATCATGGCGCCGGCCAGGATCAGGCGGCGCGGAAAATAGGTCGTCTCGGCCATGGCCCGCTTGTAAGGTAAAGCCGGCTCGCCACGCAAGCGGGCCGCGCGTCATTGGTACAGGGATTTTTGATTGCCAACCTCACTTCCGAACCGGACCGCAGCAGGCGAGAGCGCGCCCGGAACCCGCTACGCCTACAAGGCCTCGTTGATCGGATCGGCGCATGAGTTCGAACTGACCGACGCCGGCTTGTCATGGCGGGTCGGCAGCCGGTCGGGCGTCTGGCCCTATGGCGATATCGCGTCCATCCGTTTGTCCTACAAGCCGGTGTCGATGCAGGCGCGCCGCTTTCGCGCCGATATCGAAAAGGCCGGCGGCGGTCGCATCGCCATCCTTTCCACCACCTGGCAGACGGCGTCGCTGATGGCCCCGCAGGACCATAGCTATCGCGCCTTCATGATCGAACTGCACCGGAGGATGCAGCAGGCCGGCAGCAACGCCGCGCTGATCGGCGGCATTGGGCCGACGACCTATGCCGCCGCGTTGGTAATGCTGGCGCTGCTTGCGATCGCAATGATCGGACTTCTGGTTCGCGCGCTGGCAACCTTCGAATTCACCGCCGCGCTGTTTCTGGTCGGCTTCGCCGTCCTGTTCACCTGGCAGATCGGCGGCTTCGTCAAACGCAACCGGCCGCGCAACTATTCGTTCGACACGCTTCCCGACGCGCTGCTGCCCTGAAGCTTCGCAATCAAGCGCAATGAAACGTGACTTCGCTGCAGACGCGGCGCACGGCATCGTGGTGGCGCGTTTTCCCGATACCAGATCAGCGTCATGAACGACAAAAGCGAGCGACTGCCAACCGAAGACGAAATTGCCGCGATCAATGCGCAGCATCTGGTGGCGAACTCCGCTGCGGCCGGCCGACCTGCTGTTCGTGTTCGGCACCCGTCAGGATGTCGACGAGCGCGTCGCGGAGGCCTTGCGGCTCTGGCGCGAGGGGTATTTTCGCTGGGCCGTCGTCAGCGGCGGGATCACGCCGGGGTCGAAACGTTCGGAATGCGAGATCATCACGGAGGCGATGATCGCGCGCGGCATCCCGGCGGACATCGTCCTGCGCGAAGACCGCGCCATGAACACCGGCGAGAACGTCATCTTCTCGCTGCCGATCATCGACGCCGCTCTGGGATTGAAAAATATCGGCAGCGTGATCTGTCTCGGTAACACCTGGACCGCGCGCCGCTATCCGATGACGCTGCACCGCCATTGGCCGGAGGTCGAGAAGATGCTGGTCATGGTCGATAGTTTTGCCACGCCGCGAGGGCTTTGGCACACCGATGCCGAATTCAGCCGCCGGATGCTCGCCGAATGGGACAAGATCGCACCCTACAAGGCGAGGGGCTTTATCGCGGAGTGGCCGGTGGAACGAACGGATAATCGATAGGCTTATTCCGTCGTATCGAAATCTTCCCGCTCGGTGAGCAGACCCGCGAGCGTACGCAGGCCGGTATCGAGCTGTTCGGTGGAGGGGGCGCCAAGCGCGAGCCTGACAGCATTGGGAGCATGTCCGGGCGTGACGGCGAAAGTGGTCGAGGGCGTCAGCGCAATGTCGCGGCGGGCCGCGGCGGCCACGAAAGTCTGCGAACGCCAGTGCGGCGGCAGCGTCAGCCAGAGATGATAGGACTGGATATTGGCCTGGACCTCGAAGCCGGCAAGATGCTTTGCCGCCATCTGCTGGCGCCGTGCCGCATCGATCCGCTTCAGCCGGACCAGTTCGGACACCGTGCCGTCGCCCATCATCCGTGTTCCAGCCGTCAATGCAAAACCCGAAGCGGTCCATCCGCCCGAGCGCACCGAGGCCATGATGCGTTCGCGCAGGCGCGGCGGCGACACGATGAAGCCGACCGCCAGTCCCGGCGCCACCTTCTTCGACAGGCTGTCGAGCACGATGCAGGTGTCGGGCGCCAGCGCCGCCAGCGGCGCTTCGTCGCCGAGAAAGCTGTAGACGGTGTCTTCGATGATGGGCAGGCCGAGTTTCTCGACGACCCGCACCAGGTCGGCGCGGCGCGCCGGCGGCATCGTCATGCCCAGCGGATTTTGTATCGTCGGCTGGATGTACAGCGCCGACAGATGCGCCTCGCGATGGGCCTTCTGAATTGCGTCCGGACGAACGCCGTCCTCGTCCATGGCCAGCGGCACCAGCGTGACGCCGAGGCGGGCGGCAATGTCCTTGATGAAGGGATAGGTCAGCGCCTCGACGCCGCAACGGCCGCCGCTCGGCACCACCGCGGCCAGCGCCGCTGCGATGCATTGCCGGCCGTTGGCGGTGAAGACGAATTGGTCGGCGCCCGGGGACCAGTCCCCGCGGGACAGAAATTCGGCTGAAATGGTTCGCGCCGCCTGCGTGCCGACGATGCTGGTTTGCCGGAGCGCGATATCGAGCGCTTCGGGCCGCTCCAGCCCTTCCATCGATCGTGCGATCATCGCCGACTGGTTCGGCAGCAGCGGATAGTTGACTTCGAGGTCGATACGCTGGCCGCGCGGTTCGGTCAGCGAGGCCACGCCGCGGCGGGTTTCACCGGACACGAAGGTGCCGCGTCCGACTTCGCCGACGACGAGCCCCCGGCGCAGCAGCTCGGTGTAGACCCGGCTCGCGGTCGATACCGCGATCTTGCGCTGATAGGCGAAACTGCGCTGCGGCGGCAGCCGGTCGCCGGGCTTGAGCGCGCCGCTGGCGATCTCCACGGCGACGGTATCGGCAAGCTTCAGATATTCGAACTTTGACATTATTGCACCGAGAGCAATGTTTTACTTGCACCGAGAATCGTATCGGATCATTTAAACGCTATCAAGTCCATGATTGCACCGAGTTGGTGAGAACAATCGCTCCGAGGGGTGCGAGCAATCAGACATCACAACAGGTGCAATTGCTGTTCGCAGCGTTTGCGCCGGCGGCAGCGCCTTGCCGCGCAGAAGCAACGGAGAAGACCCATGACCATGATTTCCTCGGCCGCAGGCCTGCCTGCATCCCTGCGTTCGCCGATCGGCATTGCCCGTCTGCTCGGCAACCTGGCGAACGGCGTCGTGGTCTATTGGGCGCGCCGGGAAGCCATCAAAACGCTGCGGCAAATGGACGATCGCGCGCTGCGCGATATCGGCGTTGCACGGAGCCAGATCGAGGCGGCCGTCCACGGCGTCGTCGATCCGACATTCGGCTACGTCAGGTAGGTGAGAGCGCTGCGCGTCGGCGCCCTTAAGTCCAAACCTGACGGGAAAATAACGTGACCATCACCGTCGACCACCGGTCGTCAGGCACACGTTGGCTGGCGCCGGGAAGTCTTCGAAGGCTTCTCGGCATCGGCTACGGCGTCGTCGTCTATGCGATCTTTCTCGCCACGTTGCTTTATGCCGTCGGTTTCGTCAGCGGCGTCGTCGTGCCCAGGAATATCGACACCGGCACGGTGTGGCCGCCGTCGGTCGCGCTTTGCATCGACCTGCAACTGCTCGGCCTGTTCTTGGCCCAGCACAGCGGCATGGCGAGGCGCGGCTTGAAGCGGGTGCTGGCGGGTTACGTTCCGCCGCTGCTCGAGCGGGCGACCTATGTGTTGTGCGCCAGCCTGACGTTGATCCTGCTGTTCGCGGCATGGCAGCCATTGCCTGAAATAGTCTGGCAGGCGGCAGACCCGCGGGCGATGGCGGCGATCCGGTCGCTGTCGGCGCTCGGCTGGCTGCTGGTGCTCGGCACGTTCCTGAGCGGCCATTTCAAACTGCTCGAGCGAAAGCAAGCGGTGCTGAACTTCGCCGGCCGCGTCACGTCGGCAATCCCGTTCAGGACGCCCGGACTGTATCGCTTCGTCCGCCATCCGCTCTATCTCGGATTCATGCTCGCCTTCTGGGCGACACCTTCGATGACGGCGGGACATCTGCTGTTCGCCACTGTCATGACCGCCTATATCTGCGCCGGCATCTGGCTGGAGGAGCGCGATCTCCTGGCCTTTTTCGGCGACCGCTACCGGCAGTACCGCCAGCGCGTCGCGATGCTGCTGCCCGGCTTGTTCTGAGTCCGCGCCTTCACGCCGATGCTGCGTGACCAAAATATCTCACCCGTCGAAATAGAACGGAAGCAGGTGGGGCGTCTCCTAGGTTCGTAGGACGCCAATTTCGTGCGCGCCCGGTATCAGCAACACGGCGGCCGACGTCGCGGCCAACTTCACCGATTTGCGCTGGCGCAATTTCGATCTGTTCGCGGTCGCGCTCACAGCAACGCAACTCACTGCGTCGCCTGCGCTTGATGCCAACAAGTTGCTGCGGCTCACCGGATTGTTTCCGACCCGGCCGCTGCAGATCAACTTCGATCTTGTCTTCGAGGTGGTCAATGGCCGGTGGTGCCTCGACGGTATCTCGATCGCGACCCCGGAAGCGCTGCCGCAGGCGGAGGCGGCCCAGCAGCCGGTGACAGCGCCCGTACCCGCGACCAAGAAGCCGGTTCCGAAACCACAGTGATGATGGCGCAGTCCGGCGTGCCGCCGCCGGCACGGTCACGCAACGTGGCTGAAATACCGCACCTATCACAATAGAATTCGAGCGAGCTGCCGTCTCCCAGCTTTGCAGGACGCGGATTTCGGGCGCGCTCGGTATTTGAATGCTTGCAATTCCGAAATCTGTTGGAGATGGCCATGAAGGGCTTGGGCGCGCGCTATTCCCTGTTTCGATCCACGAGCATGTTGGCGCTGCTGATCGCGCCGCTCGCGGCGAGCGGGCAGGCGCAGGCGGCATGCGACCCGCCAGCGCCGGTCAGCAATATGACCGTCACCTGCACGGGCGCGGTGTTCAGCGCCGGCTTCGACTATCACGCAAGCAAAATTGTCGCGCTGTTCGGCGCAGTCGAAGGCGTCGCGATGTCCGACCACAGCGGCGCCGGCACGGCAGAGGCGGCGTGCGCGTCGCATTCTGACAAGTCGATGCGGCCTTCGACCGACACGGCCTGTGAGATTTACCGCGATATTGTTGTAACGGCAGAGGAGGAATTTCGATGAAGCGTCTGGTGGTTCTCATCTACGGCATCGCGGCTTGTGTGCTGGCGCTCGCTGGCTTCCTCTACGCCATCGGACTTGCCGGCGCCGTAACGATAGCGAAATCGACAGGTGTTGGCGGAGCTTCACCCTGGCCAAGTATGCTGCTGTCAGTGGTCGTCTTGCTTACCGGCCTCGCGGCTCTGACCCATCTGGTAGCCCAGCCAGGCGAACGGGCGTCTCCGCAATCGAAATCCGACCTTCTCTCACCAATATCGATCGCCATCATTTGCTGTTTGGGCCTGCTGGCCTCGCTCTGCGTGGCATTTTTCGGTTGGGACCTGGGCACGAACCAGCCTTGAGATACATCGATCTGCCGAGGTCCCGACCGTCGCAAAACTGGCGTGCGGCGAGCGCGACCGTCAAGAACTCTCGAACCGCCCTGGAAACGAGAAGGTTGGCGACGGCCGGTCATCCTCCAATTGGAGGATGGCGCTGTTATTCCGGACAGATGCGCCGGGTTGGTCAATATAATTTGAGCGGCCATGGCGCCCACATCATCGGAAGAACTTAAAGTAGTATACTGCTATGGCTTGCCAGAGGAACATTTTGGAATGACGACGATGTCACATCTGCGATCGGTCTCTGCATTGTCCACGCCAGGCAATCTCCATGATCGACAACAACTGAGCGATCTGATCGGCGTCATCTACGATGCTGCCATCGATCCCTCTCGTTGGGAGGACGCCATCGAAAGGACCGTCCAATTCGTCGGCGGCGCCGGAGGCGGGCTCTTCTGCAAAGACGTCGGTGTCCAGCACGCCACGATGCCCCACCGGTTCGGATTTGACGTGCATTTGCGGGTCGAGCTCTTTCGGCAAATTTATCCCTCCGCGGAGGGGCATTTTCTCGGCGACCTTGAACAGCCGGTTGCGACCACCGAATTGATGCCGTTCGCAGAACTCGCCCAGAGCGATTTATACGTTCAATGGGCTCAGCCGCAGGGTTTTGTCGATTTCTTGAGCACGGTCGTTGAGAGGACCACGGTCAGTACGGCCATATTCGGGGTCTTTCGCCACGAGCGAAATGGCGTCGTGGACGATCGTGCGCGCCAGCAAATGAGGTTGATCGCGCCGCACATCAGGCGTGCCGTCGTGATCGGCAGGATGTTCGAGTTCAAGGCCGCCGAAGTCGCGACATTCGTTGACACGTTCGATGGGCTCGGCGCGGGCATGTTCCTCGTCGATGCCGGTGGACGTCTCATTCACGCCAATGCGGCAGGCAATGCCATTCTGGACGCGGGCGATATTCTGACTGCAGCGGCCGGGCGGCTGGCCGCGCGTGATGCACAGGTTGATCGGACTTTGCGCGATATCTTTGCCGCCGCGGGGCAGGGCGACGCCGCGCTCGGCATCAAGGGGATCGCGGTGCCGCTGACCGGAAAGGATGGCGAGCGCTACGTGGCCCATGCGTTGCCCCTGACGTCAGGCGCGCGCCGGCGCGCCGGCGTTGTCTACACCGCCACGGCGGCCTTGTTCGTTCGCAAGGCGGCTCTTGCGGTTGCCTCTGCTCCCGAAGCCATCGGCAGCGCGTTCAAGCTGACGCCGACCGAGCTGCGGGTCTTGCTGGCGATCGTCGAGGTTGGCGGCATTCCGGAAGTCGCCGAGGCGTTCGGTGTGGCCGACACCACGGTCAGGACGCATGTCAGCCGCCTGTTCGAGAAGACGGGCACCGCGCGGCAGGCCGACCTGGTCAAGCTCGTCGCGTGCTATACGACGCCGCTCGCCGACTAGCCGGGACCGCGATCGCCGCTCTCCTCGGCAGCAGCCAACGTCAACTATCCGTGCCTTCCTCCCGCATTCGCGGGACGACACCCCAAAAGCAATTGTTCAGGATGGTCTGCGTCTCGGCCGGCAGAGCCGTGGCAGCGCGGGCGATCCGGCATTCGGTGCCCACTGCATCTGGAAAACAAAATGGGAGGCGGACCGCATGACCATTGAATTCGTTCGCGGCACAGTGTCCGCGTCGGAGCCTGGGCAACGAAGACTGACAGCCGGCAAAACGGTAATTTGTGCGCTTGCTGCGACGGGAATCCTGGCAACCAATATCTTCCTGCCCTCGCTGCCGGTCATCGCGGCCGATTTGCGCGTCTCCAGCGCGGCGGTCACCTCGACCATCACGATCTTTCTGGCCATTTTCGCCGTCGGACAATTGATTGCCGGCCCGGTGTCGGACCGGTTCGGGCGGCGAATGCCGATCCTGATCGGGCTCTGCATTTTCGTGGCTGGAACGATCTGCTGCGCTGCGGCAAGCGATCTGTTGAGCCTGCTGATCGGCCGATCGATGCAGGCGTGCGGCGCCTGTGCAGCTTCGGTGCTTTCACGCGCTGTTGCCCGGGATCTGTTCGATGGCCAGGCGCTTGCAAGGGTGATGGCGTCGATCACGATGGCAACCGCGGCCGCCCCGGGCTTCTCGCCATTGCTGGGCAGTGCACTCGATCATCTCTTCGGCTGGCGCTCGGAATTCATCTTCGTCGCGGTCTTCGCGCTCGGCACGGCGGTAGCCTATGTGGCGTTTGTTGGCGAAACCAGGGACGGCGCCGCCGGTTCCCTCAATCCGCTCAGGATTGCCGGCTGCTATCTCGGCCTGCTGCGGGATGCGCGGTTCGTCGCGCCTGCCAGAACCGCCGGCCTGTTAATGGCCGGTCTGTTCGCTGTTTTCTCGAGTGCGCCGCGGGTTCTGCTCGAAGGGTTTGGTTTAGCGCCGACCACGCTCGGCCTGCTGTTTGCCGGCGTTGTTTTCCTGGTGTTTGGCGCCGGCATGATGGCGCCGGGATTATCGGCGCGGTTCGGCTCTCATCGTGCGATATCGCTGGGCTTGGGCTTGACGGTGGCCGGAGGCGCCGCGCTGCTGGTGACGGTGTTGTTGGCAAAGGACTCGCTGCCGCCGTTTCTCTTGTCCGTGTCGATCTTCCTGTTCGGGGTGGGCATCGCGAGCCCGCTGTCGAGCGCCGCGGCGCTATCGCCATTCGGCGACAAGGCCGGCGTTGCAGCGGCCCTGTTTGGCTTCTCACAGATGGCGGGGGCCGCATGCGGCGCATCGCTGGCTGCGGTCCTCGCCAGCGATCCGGCGATCGGGCTTGGAATCGTGCTGGCACTGACGCCGCTGCTCGCGCTGATCCTGCATCGGCGGCAACTGCGGACGGGCTGATCGCGCGTCGGAAAATAATGCACGCGACGTCCTGCGATCGGACGACGCGGCGCCGGCCGCATCATGGCACGGTGGCGCAACGCTTTGCTCACTACTCAACCTTTTGGCCGATCGGCAAGGAGCACCGCATGCAGCGCAGCAAGGGAGGCGGGATCATGGCAACCTGCCAGCAAGATCTCCGGTCGGTCGAAAGTCAGCCGAAGCCGGCGCTATACGCTCGAATCTGGGCGAGGGTGCTGGCGGCCCTGCACGAGTCGCGAAGCGCCGAAGCCGCGCGGGTGATCCGCCGGCACCGCGAACTGATCGACAATTTTCAGGGGATCGAGCTTTCGGGTCCCAGGCTTTCGAGCTCCAACCTTCCGGGCTTCAAGGATGGTATCAAAGGCGATGCATGACGGTTCGACGGACCAGTACACCATCATCGAGCGCTGCTTGATCAGCTTGATGATCGGCTTCGCATTCGCGCTCGGATATGCGTTGTATGAGCTTGATGCAGTAGCGAAAAATCTCGAATTCGAGTCTGGCCGCCATCGCCACCATCGGCGGCTCGGCCTTCTGATGTTGCCGCCGGGCTTGCTCTGCGCTCCGGCCGTTACGCGGGCGCCAGCGCGCCCCACGTGATTCCAAAACCCCGGTCGTCGTCGGCGTTGTCGGAATGCCGACGGGGTTTTGCTGGAAGCCGGGCGGTGCGCCGTTCGCGCAGCCGGTTCAGCGTCAGGACCGGCAGACGAACGGCGGCATGGATGGCGCGGATCGCGAGCCGGGCGGTACGCATCGCAAAACTCAGCACCTGCCGGAGATGCAGCCACGCGGTGGCAAGCCGGATCGCGATGATGAATTCCAGATACATCAGCATGTCGCCAGCAAACAGGAACGCCAGGTCGATCGGCAGGGTCTGGGCGAACGCGATCACCAGCAGCGCGATGGCGACGGATTCGATGACCTTGCGGAGGGTGAGGCGGTCGAGAAAGGCCGCGAACCGCACCACTAGCACGTCCCACAGCGCATCACCGAGCGCGAGCGGGAGTTCGTAACTCCACTTTCGCCACAACTTCTTCACCTGTCATCTCCGTCGCAAAAAGTGTTTTCAATCCAAGAGGATACCGGCTTGTGGGAAGAAAGCGCGTCAGCCATGTGACCTGAAGCATGATGAGATCAGGTCGGACTTTTTTCGCTTGCATCCTACTTTGCATGGGGTTGTTTTCGCGATTTTGTGTTTGGCGCATCGTGCGTCAGTGTCGCACCACCAGCACCGAGCATTTGGCGTAGCGCACGACATGACCGGCATTGGAGCCGAGAAAATAGGTTCGCATCGCCGGCCGGTGCGAGGTCATCACGATCAGGTCGGCCTTGACCGCCGCCGCTTCCTCGAGGATTTCGTGATAGATACCGCCCTGTCTTACCACGCAGGAAATGCGTGAGGCCTCGATGCCGGATTCGCGGGCCACGATCGCGAGCGCTTCTTCCGAGGTCTCGCGTTGCTGGCTGTCGAAATCGACCGGCACGTATTCCGCCAGCATCACCGGCGTCATCGGCATCACGTTGAGCAGCCGCACCACGCCGCTCCAAGTTTGCGACAAGGTCGCCGCGGTCGCAATGGCGGGCTTGGCCAGATCGGTGTCGGCCAGATCGAGCGGCACCAGAATGGATTTGAACATCCGCGCCTCCTGTCCGCTGCGAGCGTAACACGATCGGCATCCGCCCGCTTCAGTCGTCCGATGTCAGCTTGAGCAATTTCGGGCTGGTGAAACCCACGAGCTTGCCGCGGCGGAACGCCACGTCGCCCCAGTCGTCGATGTCAAAGTCGAGGATCGCAAGGCCCCCGGTCGGCAGGTTGTCCTCGATCGCCTTTTTCGCCGCCGCATCGCCGCTGCCGGTGAGGGCGAGCGCGAGCTCATGCATGCCGGGATTGTGCCCGATCACCAGCAGGCGTTCGGGGGCGGTGACCTCGGCGAGGCGAATGATCTGCAAAAGCTGCGCCGGTTCGGCGCCGTAGAGGTCGGCCACAAATTCGACCCGGGGCGGGCCCGCCGGTCCCCGGGTCGCGTCCCTGATGGCTTGCCCGGCAATTTCCCAGGTCTGGTGCGCACGCACCGCGGTCGAGACCAGCACCGCCTCGGGAACGGGGGGATGCCGGCCGATCCAGCTGCCGATGGCGGCGGCATCCAGCCGGCCGCGGTCGTCAAGCCGGCGGTCCTGGTCCTGGCCCGAAGGCGCGTTGTGTTCGGTCTTGGCGTGACGCAGCAGCATCAAACGGCGCATCGGCGCATTCTCGATTCGTTTTGGCCAGAATTAATCTACAGGCTCATGCTTAGGACAAGGTGACAAGCGCCGCAGCGGTCCGTAGAAAACGACATGGCAGAGACTTTCACAAGTGCGGCCGACGGCCCCGACGCGGACGCGCCCATTCGTTCGCGCCTGACCTTCGACCTGGACGTCGATATCTGCATTGTCGGCGCCGGCCTGGCCGGGCTGACGGTGGCCCTGGAGGCCGCGCGCCTCGGCGCCAGCGTCGCCGTGCTGGAAGGCCGGCATGTCGGCTGGAATGCGTCCGGCTATCAGCTCGGCACCGTGATGCCCGGCTATAGCCTGCCGATCGGCGAACTGATCGAGCGCGTCGGCCTCGAGGACGCCCGCGAGTTGTGGGCGCTGTCGAAGGAGGGTGCCGAATATGTTCGCAACGCCGCGACCGAGGAAGCGATGCCGGGCATCGCGCTCACCGAGGGGGCGCTGGAAGTCTCCAACGTCGATGCCGGCGAAACCCTGATCGGCCGGCTGCAGATGCTGAGCGAGGATTTCGAGACCGAAGTCGAGGGCTGGCAGGTCGATCGCGTCCGCGACCAGCTCGGGACCGGGCGCTATTTCCACGGTATCTATTACCCCAAGGCGTTTCAGATCGACGGCCGCAAATATATCCACGGCCTCGCCGAGCAGGCGAGGCGTGCCGGTGCGCGCATCTTCGAGGACACGCCGGTGGTCAGCATCGATCCGTCGGGCATTCGAAAGCGCATCGTGACGCCGTCGGCGCGCTTACGCGCTTCCCACATCGTGCTGGCCGGCAACATCCATCTCGGCGCGCCGCTGCGGCGGTTGTCGGAGACGCTGCTGCCGGTCTGGCGCTATGCCGCGGTGACCGAGCCGCTCGGCGAAGGCCTCGGCGAGCTGATCCGGTTCCGCGGCTCGGTCAGCGATAGCGACGGCGTCGATCATTTCCGGATCGTTGGCGGCGACCGGCTGATGTGGGCGAGCCCGGAAACCACCTGGGACGCGCGGCCGCGGCGTTTCGGCGCGGCCATCCAGCGCCGCATCGCCACGGTCTATCCGAAGCTCGGCAAGGTCGAAATCGCAAAGGTGTTTGGCGGCGCGGTCGGGCTGACCGTGCACGGCATGCCGCAGATCGGCCAGTTACGAAAAGGGCTGTGGGTCGTTTCGGGTTTCGGCCGCCAGGGGCTCAACACCTCGGCGATGGCGGGGCAGTTGATCGCCCGCAGCATCTTGTGGGGCGACGAGCGCTGGCGGTTGTTTTCGCCGTTCGAACTGGTCTGGGCCGGAGGGACGACCGGACGGGTCGCCGGCCATCTGATCGGCCTGTGGGGGCGGGGTCATTCTGCTGCCGCCGGCGCCTTGGCCCGCTATCGGGAAGGCGCGCGGGCGCGGGAGCGGGTCCGCGAGGCCCGGCTGGCAGAGTCCAACCGGCAGGCGGCTGCCAACCGGCCGCCGTCTCCGCCTTCGCCACCGCGCCGCCGTCCACCGCCCGGCAACCCGCTTCCGCCCGGCGCTGCGCGACCGGTGCGCCCCGCGCCCCCGGCGCCGGTGGCGATGCAGGACGCCCCGCCGGTGGAACTTGCCTCGCAGGAAAGTGAGAAGATTCGGGACGGATCGGTGTAACTTCGTCGCCCACGGGCCGTATTTGTTGTCGAACCGTTCCCACCGCTTTCGCCCGGAGAACCCCATGATCGACCGCCGTATCCTGCTCGCATCCGCAGCCAGCCTGTTTGGCCTGTTCGCTTTCCGCTGGCTGCGCGCCACGCCGGCGCAGGCCGCCGAGAAATTCGAGATCGAAAAGACCGACGCCGAGTGGCGCGCGCAGCTGACGCCGCAGCAATACGAAATCCTGCGCAAGGAAGGCACCGAGCGGCCGGGCTCCAGTCCGCTGCTGAAAGAGCACCGCAAGGGCATCTTCGCCTGCGCCGGTTGCGACCTGCCGCTGTTCTCCTCGGAGACCAAGTTCGAAAGCGGCACCGGCTGGCCGAGCTTCTACCAGCCGCTCGAGAACGCCGTCGGCAAGACCGAGGACCGGACCTTCGGGATGCTGCGCACCGAAATCCACTGCCGGCGCTGCGGCGGCCATCTCGGCCATGTCTTCGACGACGGCCCGAAACCGACCGGTCTGCGCTACTGCATGGACGGCTTCGCGCTGGTGTTTCACCCGGCGACGCCGTCGGCCTCCTAGCGCATGATCCGGAAAACTGGTTCCGGTTTTCCGGCAAAGATCATGCGCAAAACATAACGATAGGCGGCGGGCATGGTTGAACCCCGTTCAAGCATGCCCAACGGTTTTCGCCCGGCAATTGTTGCCCCGCCCGGCAATTGTGCCCCGGTCCCTGGACCGGGGCTTTTTATTTAAGCATCTGAATTGAAAGGATTTATTGGTTTGGCATAGCCCTTGCGAAATCTCTCCTGCGATTGCGGCCCTTGTGTTGCGGATCTGCTGGCCGCCCGGATCGATTTTGGAGACGATGTCATGGGTATTTTTGACGCACTGAACACTTCCGTCGGCGGCTTGCAGGCGCAGTCCTTTGCGCTCCAGAACATCTCCGGCAACATCGCGAATGCCTCGACCATCGGTTACAAGGGCATCGGCACCAGTTTCGAGGATCTGATCCCGCAGTCGTCGACGCCGGAACGGCAGGTGGCGGGCGGCGTCACCGCCTTCGCGCAGGCGACGATCACGACGCAGGGTACGGTGACCTCGACCACGGTCGCGACCAACATGGCCATCAACGGCCAGGGTTTCTTCAACGTGCAGAAGCCGATCGGCATCACCGACAACTCGCCGGTGTTCGACGGCACCACCGATTACACGCGGCGCGGCGACTTCCAGCTCAATGCGAGCGGCAATCTGGTCAACGGCGCCGGCTACTACCTGATGGGCGTGACGGTCGATCCGAAGACCGGCAACCCGATCGGCAACGTGCCAACCGTTTTGCAATTCGCGAACAATTTCATCCCGGCACAGGCCACGACCGCGATTCAATATGCGGCCAACCTTCCGACCACGCCGTCGACCGCGGGTTCTTCCGGCGCCTCCACCGGCACGCTGGTTGCCGCGGGCGGCCTCAATCCGACCGACTTCACCACCGGCCATAACCCGCTTGTGATCGGTACGCCGGCGGTGCCTTTGACCGACGCGTCGATTACGGGAAGTGCGATGAGCGACGGTGGTTCGCCTGGGGCGGCCATCACGGCGGCGACAAGACTTCGGCGGCGGCACCGGCACGGGCTATTTGCAAACGCCGCTCACGCCGGGCGACACCATCAAAGTCAACGGCAAGACCATTACGTTCACAAACGCTGCGACCACATCGGGCTCGGCAACTGCCGGTACCCTCAGCATCGGTCTGGCCGACCCCACCGCCACCGTTGGGAGTCTTCTCACAGCGATCGATACCATCACTGGCACCGCCGGCGGGCCCAAGGCCTCGACCATCAGCAGCAACGGCGCCATCAGCCTGCACACCGGCACGAATAATCCGCCGAACAACAACCTCGACATCCAGACCATTTCGGCCAGCACGCCCTTGGCCGGATTGGGCTTCGGCAACACCGTGACGCAGGCCATGGCAGGCGGCGGCACGCCGGGCCTCGGTGTCGTCATCGGTAACGACAACGCGATCTTCACCAAAGAATCCATCAGCGGCGGCGCAGTGACGGCCTATGACTCAACGGGCACGCCGGTCAACCTTCAGCTGCGCTGGGCCAAGAGCGACAGCTCCGCACTCGGCAGCCCGCATACCGATACCTGGAATTTATTTTACCAGACCGATCCGAATGCGACGGGAACCAACGCCGCCTGGGTTAATGCCGGCACCAACTTCGTGTTCGGCCCCAACGGATCGCTGACCAGCCCGTCGGGTTCGACCATCAACCTCAATAACGTCATGGTTGGCAACCAGTCGGTTGGAACGCTCTCGCTGAATTTCGGCTCCGGCGGCCTCACGCAATATGCCTCCACCGGCGGCACCGCGACCATCAACCAGATCTCGCAGAACGGCTACGCCGCGGGCCAGTTGCAGTCGATCGCGGTCAATAACAACGGCCTCGTGGTCGGCACCTTCTCCAACGGCCAGAACCTCGATCTCGCCGCGGTCTCGATGTCGCACTTCAACGGCACCAACTACCTCAAGGCGCTGGATGGCGGCGCCTATGCCGTCACCAACCAGTCGGGTGTGGCGATCGCGGGCGCGACCGGAACCATCAGCGGCTCGTCGCTCGAAGGTTCGAACACCGACATCGCGGACGAATTCACCAAGCTGATCGTGACCCAGCAGGCCTATTCGGCGAACACCAAGGTGATCACCACGGCCAACACCATGGTTCAGGATCTCCTGAACGTTCTTCGTTGATCGGTTCTGGCAACGGGCAATGGCGCGTTTCGCCTGACCTGAGGCGGTAAACATGAGTCTGAGTTCCTCTCTCGCCACGGCAATGACGGCGCTGCGCGCCAACCAGGCCGCGCTTTCGATCGTATCGTCGAATGTCGGCAACGCGCAGACGCCCGGTTACATCTCCCGGACCGTCAACCAGGTCGCGGTTGGGACCGGTGACACCGGCGCCAGCGTCAAGGTCACCGGCATCAACCGCACGCTCGACCAGTTCGTGCAATCGCAACTGCGTTCAGAGACCTCCGGCGGCGCCTATGCCGACCAGATGGCAAGCGTGCTCGGCCAGTTGCAAACCGTCTACGGAACGCCCGGCGCCGCCGGCTCGCTCGAAAGCGCGTTTGCGAATTTCACCACCGCGCTGCAATCGCTGTCGACGACCTCGGGAAGCGCATCGACGCAGATCTCGGCAGCCCAGGCCGCGCAGTCGCTGGCCCAGCAGCTCAACGCCACGACGGCGGGAATCCAGACGCTGCGCACCAATGCCGAGCAGGACCTCAACATCTCGGTCGGGCAGGCCAATACGGCGATGAACCAGATCGCGCAGCTCAATACCCAGCTCCAGGCCATGAGCCCGAACGATCCCGCCGCCGCCAACCTGATGGATCAGCGCGACAGCGCGATCGACCAGTTGTCGCAGCTGATGGATATTCGCGTCTCGACCAACGGCAGCAACCAGGCCACGATCTATACCACCAATGGCGTCGAACTGGTCGGCCTGCAGGCCTCGACGCTGAGTTTCAATTCGCAGGGCACGCTGAACGCGAATTCGCAGTGGAATGCCAATCCCGCCCAATCCTCGGCAGGCACGATCTCGTGCAAGCTGGCGAACGGCGCCTCGATTGACATGATCGCAAGCAACTCGATCAACTCCGGGCAGATCGCGGCCGATATCACGCTGCGTGACAAGACGCTGGTCCAGGCGCAGGCCCAGGTCGACCAGCTCGCGGCGTCGATGGCCGGCGCACTGTCGGACACCACCACATCAGGCACCGCGGCGCCGGCATCGCTGCTGCCAAAGGCCGGCTTCGATGTCGACCTGTCGAACGTGTTGCCGGGCAATACCGTCAATCTCACCTATACCGATGCGGCCACCGGCACCCAGCATCAGATCTCGATCGTTCGCGTCGACGTTCCGTCGCAGCTTCCGCTGACAAACGCCGCCGGCGCCAATCCGCAGCGGATCGGCGTCAATTTCTCGGGCGGAATGGCGTCGATCGTCACGCAATTGAACGCAGCCCTCGGCGGCGCCAGCCTTCAATTTTCCAACCCCCCGGGATCGACGCTGCGTGTCGTCGACAGTGGCACGGCGGCGGCGACGGTCAACGCGGCCTCGGTCACCACGACGGCGACGTCGATCGCGAACGGAAAGCCGCAACTGCCGCTGTTCACGGACGGGACGGCGGTCTACACCGGCGCGATTACCGCGACCGGATCGCAGTTCACGGGACTGGCGGGGCGCATCACGGTGAACGCGGCGATTCTCACCGATCCGTCGAAGCTCACGGTCTACAATACCTCGCCGCTGACCGCCGCCGGCGACACCACGCGCTCCGATTTCCTCTACAACCAGCTGACCAGCGGGCAGTTCAGCTATTCGTCCGCAACCGGACTTGGTTCGCCGGCGACGCCCTACAAGGGAACGCTGAGCAACTACATGCAGCAGTTCCTCAGCCAGCAGAGCAACGCCGCGACCACCGCGACCCAGCTGCAGCAGGGCCAGGATGTCGTCGTCAACACGCTGAAACAGAAGATGCAGGCCACATCGGGCGTCAACATCGACAGCGAGATGGCGAACTTGATTGCGCTGCAGAATTCCTATGCGGCCAACGCCCATGTGATGTCGGTGGTGCAGACCATGATGAACGCCCTGCTGCAGGCTCAGGTGTAAGGCAAGCGATATGGCAATCAATCCGCTCACCAGCCCCGGCGCCATGATCCTGAACCAGTCGGTTCAGACGCTGAAGAACCAGATGTCGGTTCTGCAGTCCCAGCTCACGACCGGAAACAAGGCGACCACCTATGCCGGCATGGGCGTCAACGAAGGCTTCGCCATTGCCGCGCGGTCGCAGCTGTCGAACATCTCGGCGTTCAGCGATACCATGAGCATCATCAACTCCAATATCGGTGTCGCCAACACCGTGCTGCAGGCGTTGAACGATATCGGCAGGACGATCCAGAACAGCGCGAACAGCTCCTCGCAGACGTTGAACACCTCCGGACAGAGCATCGCGCAGCAAACCGCGACGTCGCAGCTCGCCTCGATGCTGGGCATTCTCAATACACAGGCCGGCGACCGCTATCTGTTCTCCGGCACCGCCGTCACCACCCCGGCGGTGGCTTCGATGGACGACATCATGAACGGGACCACGACGCAGGCCGGCCTGAAGCAGGTGATCGCCGAGCGCAAGCAGGCCGATGTCGGCACCAGCGGTCTTGGCCGTCTCGTCATTACGTCGCCGGTCGCAACGTCGGTGCAGGTGGCGGAGGATGTTGCCGGCTCGCCATTCGGCTTGAAGCTCGGCGCGGTGTCGTCGTCGCTGACCGGCGCGACGGTGACCGGTCCGTCGGGATCGCCCACGGCGGTTTCGATTGACCTCGGTGTCACCAACCCGAACGACGGCGACAAGGTCAGCTTCCAGTTCAATCTGCCCGACGGCTCGTCGGAATCGATTCAGCTGACGGCCTCGAGCGCGACGCCGCTGCCTACCGGCAGCTTTGCCATCGGCGCCACCCCGACGGCGACGGCCGCCAGTCTCAAAGCGGCGCTGAATACGGCGATCGGCACGCTGGCCAATACCGCGCTGGTGGCGGCATCGGCGATGCAAGCCGGCAACGACTTCTTCAATTCGGCGGGAACGGCAACCGGCACCGTCGTCAACAATCAGGCCGCGACACCGGCGCCGATCACCGGCGCGACGCTGCTGTCGGGCGCCCTGGGCACGGACTCGCTGGCGACGAGTTTTGGGCTCGGCGATACCATCACCGTCAACGGCACGCCGATCACCTTCGTCGCCTCCGGCGCGACCGGCAACCAGCTCAACGTCACCGATAGCGTGCAGACGCTGCTCAAAAAAATCGATTCGATCACGGGCACCTCGACGCCGTCGACCGTCAGCGGCGGCGTGATCTCGCTGCATACCGACGACGCCGCGAGCCTGTCGGTCTCGAGTTTGAACACGACCGCTTTCGCGGCCCTCGGCTTTAGCACGACCGCAACCGCAGCCACGCCGCCGCTGCGGGTCGGCGGTTCACCGCTGGGCTCCGCGACCTCGCTCGTCAACGGCACGGCCAATACCATCAAGTGGTACACCGGCAATCCCGGACCGATCGCAACGGCGCGCGCGACCGCGACCGCGCGGATCGATGCGTCGGTGAAGGTTGAATACGGAGCCCAAGCCAACGAGACCGCGATCCGGTCGCAGCTTCAGTCGCTGGCGGTGTTCTCCGCGGTGACGACCTCGACGACGTCAACGAACGGTCCCGGGCAGATTTTCGCGCTGAGCCAGCGGGTAACCAACGCTCTTACGCCGGTGTCGGGAACGCAAAGCATCCAGGACATCCAGACCGATATGGCGATGGCGCAGGCCACGATGAAGGACGCGACGGCCCGGCAAAAGCAGGCGCAGGGTATGTTGCAGGCCGTGGTCGACCAGACCGAGACGATTTCCCCGGACCAGGTGGCGAGCCAGTTGCTGGCGCTTCAGACCAGCCTGCAGGCGTCGTACCAGACCACGTCGATGCTCTCGCAGCTAAGCCTGGTGAAGTACCTCTAGGGCAGGTCGGGGCAGGGCGCGGCAAGGTCCACACCAGCCCCAGCCTCAGCCGTTAGGTTTTCGTTAACCACGTTCATTTACGTTCTGGTTACGAGTGCAGCGTGCTTCCGGACCCTGCGGAGCTATCCATGAACAAACGCATTCATCTCAAGATCGCGACCCCCTGTTTTGCAGGGCAGCTTTCGACCGTCTACGCCGCGTCGATTTTCCATTTGCAGCGGGCGGTTCGTGCCAGGCCCGATATCGACCTGACGGTTCTGATGCGCGAGGGCGACGCGCTGATCACGCGCGCGCGGGCCAATCTCGTGACGCTTTTCCTGGATGATCCCTCGGCAACCCATCTTCTGTTCGTGGATGCCGATATCGGCTTTGCGCCCGATCATGTCTTCCGCCTGCTTGAAACAGAAGCGGATGTGGTGGCCGGCCTCTACCCGATTAAGCGGGTCAACTGGGACAAGGCCAGGCGAAGGCTGAAGTCCGGCCAGCCGCTGTCTCCCTCCGCCGCGCTGGATTATGTGCTGGATATCGCAGACCCCGACCACGTGGTCGCGGTCAACGGCTTTACCCGCGTTCGCTACGCCGGTACTGGATTCATGATGATCCGGCGTCACGTGCTCGAGGCGATGTGCCTGCATCCCGCCTATGCGTCGCTGCAGTTCTTTCGCGAGCATTCGCATGACGAACTCGACGGAAGCCCCAATCGATTCGCCCTGTTCGAGTGCATGGTCGACCCGGCGACCGGGACCTATCTCAGCGAGGATTTTGCCTTCTGCAAACGCTGGACTGATATTGGCGGCGAGATCTGGGCCGATCTGGAGAGCAGGCTGGATCACGTCGGCCCGTCGGTGTTTCATGGCGACGTCTCGACGCAGTTCGCGGTGTCGACGGCAGGCGCGGCAAGGGCGGCGAACGCTGCCTGAGCTCAAGGGCAGGGCCATCCGTTCGGTTTCATCGCAACCAACAACAAAGCAAAAAGGCCTCCTTGCGGAGGCCTTTTTCGTTC
This sequence comes from uncultured Alphaproteobacteria bacterium, assembly GCA_963764705.1. GTDB lineage: Bacteria > Pseudomonadota > Alphaproteobacteria > Rhizobiales > Xanthobacteraceae > Bradyrhizobium. The sequence continues at coordinate 260,758 of CAVXTR010000002.1, forward strand.
CCTCGAACTGAATTGCGCGGTCAGGCCGTTCTGCGATCGGCTTCCTTCAGCTCTCTGGCGTTTTCGAGCAGTTTCCCTTCGTGGACGATCAGCTTCTTGGCCTCCTTGAGCGCATGATAGAGATCGCCGTTCAGGATGAAGTTGTTGATGCCCTCGATGAAGGGCCAGGCGCTCGGCATCGTGGTCAGGATGTCGCGCACCAGGCTGAAATAGGTCGGGTGGTGGCCCATCGGGTCCGGCGCCAGGTACATCAGCTGCACGGCGAGATAGACCAGCTTGGCCGGCGTATCGGCGGTCTCCGGCGTCTGGATGTCCTTTTCGCGCAGAATCGGAATCCGGTCGCCGTCGATCAGGAGCCTGGCGCGCTGATCGGTGTTGGTGACCACGCAGGCGCCGATAATGATTCGCTCATGCGGCTTGAGCTCGACTTTCAAGGCCATGCCTGTTCTCCGTTGGAAGCTGATTGTCGGTCTCTGCCGGCAGATTCGCATCCTTTCCGATCATGGTTAACCAATCGTAAACCGATGATTAATGCTTGTGTGGCGCGGGTTGCTTGCATTTCTCCGTAAGAATACGGGGGTGTGTCCTTCCAGGCCCATTAAGATCAAATTCATTCTCCCTGAGGGCCGCCTTATTCGGCCGGATTTATTTTTTATTTAGAATGTTAGCCGCAGAGTGTGCCGTCGCTCGATCAAAAAGGATTGGGCCGCGACTAATCAATTTCACGCCAGAAAGGTATGAAAAATGTCTGGTATTGTTCTCTCGGCATCGGTTCGCCAGAACCTCCTTTCGCTGCAGTCGACGGCTGATCTGCTAGCGACCACCGAGAACCGCTTGTCGACAGGCAAGAAGGTCAACACGGCTCTGGATAATCCCACGAACTTCTTCACTGCGCAGTCGCTCGATGCACGCGCTGGTGACATCAACAACCTGCTGGACGGTATCGGCAACGGTGTGCAGGTGCTGCAGGCCGCCAATACCGGCATCACCTCGCTGCAGAAGCTGGTCGATACCGCGAAGTCGATCGCGAATCAGGCCTTGCAGACCAGCGTCGGCTACTCCACCAAGTCGAACGTGTCGGCGACGATCCCCGGCGCCGTTGCGACCGACCTGCGCGGTACCACGACCTATACCAGCGCGACGGCGGCCTCCAACGTGCTTTACTCCGGCAACGCCGGTGGCACCACGGCGGCAACCCCGGGCTCGACGCTCGGTGGCTTGATCGGATCCGTGGTCGGCAACACCGCCGTCGACACTTCGGCAGCCAATATCTCTCCGGCGACCAAGATCTATGACGCGGCCGCCGGCCTGAGCACGGGCGTGACGACTGCTTTCACTGACGGTACGGTGCTCAACGTCAACAATCACACCGTCACCTTCAAGTCCGGAGCGGCGCCTGTCGCCGGTGGGGCGCCCAACGGTTACGGCGTCAGCGGCAACATCGCCACCGACGGCAATGGCAACTCGATCGTCTATCTCGGTGCCAGCGCAACCAGCTCGACCGCAACCGTCGGCGACGTCCTCACCGCGATCGACGTCGCGAGCGGCGTCAGGGGCGCCGTTCTTAACGGCGCTGGTGCGGCCGTCATCAACGCCAACAACCCCGGTCAGACCCCTTCGTCGATCGCCACCGGCAAAATCACGCTGGAAACCTCGACGGGTTCCGATCTCACGGTCGTCGGCAAGGCTGATGCGCTCAAGGCCTTGGGTCTTACCACGGCGACCGGAGCCGGCAGTACGACTGTCAACGCCACGCGCACCTCAAGCGGGGCCAGCCTCGGCGCGTTGATCACCGACGGCTCGTCGCTGACCGTCAATGGCCACTCGATCACCTTCAAGAACGCGGGCACGCCGGCGTCGGGCAACGTTCCCGTCGGTTCGGGCGTCAGCGGCAACGTCGTCACTGACGGCGCCGGCAACTCGACGGTTTATCTGCAGACCGGTACCATCGCCGACGTGCTCAATGCCATCGACCTCGCCACCGGCGTGCAGTCGGCTACGAGCTCTCTCGGCGCCGCAACCCTGATCACGGCGCCGGGCATCTCCAAGTCCACGATCCTCGCCAGCGGTGCGTTGCAGATCTCCACCGGTTCGGTGGCGGATCTCTCCATCATCGGCACCGGCAACGCGCTCTCCTCGCTCGGTCTCAACGGCAACACCGGCACTGCGACCAGCTTCACCGCGGGCCGTTCCGCAGCTCCCGGCAGTCTTTCAGGCAAGACCTTGACCTTCACCTCCTTCAATGGCGGTACGCCGGTCAACGTCACCTTCGGAGACGGCACCGGCGGTACGGTCAAGACCCTCGACCAGCTCAATGCCGCTTTGCTGGCCAATAATCTCAACGCCACGGTGGACTCCACCGGCAAGCTGACGATCACGACAAGCAACGACTACGCTTCGACGACGCTGGGTTCGGTGGCGTCAGGTGGTGTGCTCGGTGGCACGCTCACCAGCGCGATCAGCTTCTCCACCGCCGCGGCGCCGGTTGTCGACCTTTCGTCGCAGACTGTCCGCAGCAACCTGGTGGTCCAGTACAACGACATCCTGTCGCAGATCACCACCACGTCGCAGGACGCGTCGTTCAACGGCATCAACCTGCTCGGTGGCGACCAGCTCAAGCTGACGTTCAACGAAACCGGAAAGTCGGTCCTCAACATCACCGGCGTGACGTTCAATGCCGCGGGTCTCGGCCTGGCGAACCTCGTCAACGGCTCCGACTTCATCGACAACGCGCAGACCAGCAAGACGATCGCAAACCTCGCGAGCGCCTCGACCCTGCTGCGCAACCAGGCCTCGGCCCTGGGTTCGAACCTGTCGATCGTGCAGATCCGCCAGGACTTCTCCAAGAACCTGATCAACGTGCTGCAGACCGGCTCGTCGCAACTGACGCTGGCCGATACCAACGAGGAAGCGGCCAACAGCCAGGCGCTGTCGACCCGCCAGTCGATCGCGGTGTCCGCGCTGGCGCTGGCCAACCAGTCGCAGCAGAGCGTGCTGCAGCTGCTCCGCTGAGTTCGGCTACGACGTCAACGAAATCAGCGGCGAGGAACACCCCGCCGCTTTTTCGTCTTTGCGCGGCGGAAGTCGGCCGCGAGGAGAAATGACGTCAAACGAAAAGTTTTCGCTCCGGTTCTTAACATCACGAGAACCGATGGCGGGCATGGTGATGGAAATATGGATTGTTGCCGGGCTGCTGACACAATTGGTAACCGCTGATAACCATATTTAAAGGCACGATCTGTATGAAATTTGAGCAGCCTTAACGTCCATGGTCCGCGGACCGTCCTATCGAGGTTAGTGAATGTCCAACGCAGCCCAAGCCTACGCGCGCACGTCGCACACGACGTCGACTCCCCGTGAAATCGAAGCGCAGGCGCTGCTGAAGGCCGCACGACAGCTCCAGGACGTCCAGTCGAACTGGGCTGGTCCGACCAAGGCTCTGGACACGGCGTTGCTGTTCAACCGGCGCCTGTGGTCGATTTTCGTGAGCGCGGCGCAGGCCGACGAGAATCCGCAGCCGGTCGAGGTTCGTCAGAAGATCGCCAATATCGGCGTGTTCGTGATGAAGCAGACCGTCGAAATGCAGATCAATCCGGATCCGGAAAAACTGAAATCGCTGATCGATATCAACTGCAACCTGGCGGCGGGCCTGTCGGGCCGCGGCTGACGCCTTCGAGGCGCTGAGCGGAGCAACAGCCATGGCCGATATTCTGGCCACCATCGCGGCGAACTACAAGACGGTGGGGCTGACCGTGCCGTCGAAGACTCCGTATGTGGCGGTCGATCCGGCGCTCTATTCGGGCAACTGGACCGGAAAATACGCCAACAACAAGACGTTCAAGATCACGATCTCGGACGTCACGGGGTTCCGCGCCAAGGTGCACTATCAGAGCGACGGCACCAGCAAATATCAGGACGTGCTGATCAAGGATATGTCGTTCCGGGTCGGCGACACCAAGTTCACGCTGACGGGGAAGAAGACGGCGTTGATCAAGAACGTCGTCAACGATCCCGCCAGCGGGCAGACCTTCCTCGACCAGGCTTACGCGACGCACCAGTCCTGACGGGATGTTTCGGCGCGTCTGCCTGCGCAGCCGGCCATACAGCACGATCCATTATATTCAGTCGGAGCTGATCCGGCTCAGGCGCGGCGGTCGGTGGCACGAAGGCGCGTCGGCGCGTTCCTGGTCAGGTCGAGCGTGTGGAAATAGGCGCGGCGGCGCAGCACCGCTTCCTCGGGGAACTGCTTCACCACCTGGCTCGTCCGGTTGTCGACGACCTGATAGACGACGGCGGCGGCGTCGCGATCGATCACCACCTGGTTCGATACCGAAGCACTTGCGGCGGCCGCAGCCGCAGCGTTCGAAGCAGCGCTTGAAAGCGATACCTGGACGGCATCGGCTTCATGGCCCGTGCGCGCGCTGGCGTCGGGCGCTGCGACGGTTTGGCTCACCGGCAGCACGGTCGCAACGGCGTTTTGCGCCGCGTCGCTCAGTGGCTGAGCGATCGGCGTCGCAACCGGTGCCCCCACCGGTTTGATGTTGAAATCTGTACTCATTGCAGCCTCCTGGCTTGCTGCGAGTCAAATCCCAACCCCTCGTCATCCGCAATATATCCCGTCACCTCTCAACGCGGTGTTAGGGAACGAGATAAATTCCGATCTGACGCGGATGCGCTGATTTAGCGAAAATTTGAGGTATTCGCGGCGCGTGCGCGGCGCGGGCGCGTCCGCTACATTCAGAGCGAACGGCTGACCGAGAGCGGCGTGAGGTTGCGCGTTCCGGGTGTCGTGCGCGCTCCGGAGGCCGTATAGGTGTTCGGCATGTTGCGGCGCTGGACCTCGGCGTTGACGCCGCGCACGATGCCTTCGGATACCGCATGCGCGGTCGCCAGCACGGTGAGATTGACCTGCAGCATCGCGCGGAAGGTGTCGTGATGGCGGCGCAGCGCGGCCAGCAAATCCGGCGATACCTGCGAAATGTATTGCTGCGAGTTCTTCAGGTTTTCGACCGCGAGCGTATAGCGGCGCGACTGTTCGTTTTTCTGCGTTTCGAGCTGCATGGCTTCCTGCAGCTTGCCGGCGCGAACCAGTTCGGTTTCGCGCTCGATGACGCCGAGCAATCCGCTCATCACGTCCATCAGGTTCTCGGCAAGCTTGCGTGCCTCGATGGGTGTGGAAATCGCTGCGGCTTGCGCCGGCCTGGCCTGAGGACGCTGGTTCATGTCGGATTCCCTCGACTAGGCGGTGCGATTGACTTGCTGCATGATCAGCGTGCGATACACCTGATCGGAAACGCCGACGCCGCCGGCCTTGGCGAAGGATTTCGAATATTGATCCGTCAGCATCGAGCGCCAGACGCCGGTACCGGGCGTATCGCCGAACGGACCGTCGCCTTTGACGCCGGTGGTCATCTGCGAAAACATCGAATTCAGGAACATCGCTTCGAAGTCGGTCGCCGTGGCTTTCGCCTTGGCCTGCGCCTGCGGCGAGACTTTTGCCAGTGCATCGGCGAAGGCCGGATCCGGGCGGCCCTTGAACAGCGGCATGACGGCCTTGGTCGGCATGCTACCACTGGTGCTGTTGATCAGGCTCGACTGCATCACATCACCTCGATGTCGGCCTGGATCGCGCCGGCGGCCTTGATCGCCTGCAGGATGCCGATCAGGTCGCGCGGGCCGATACCGAGGCCGTTGAGGCCGTCGACCAGTTGCTGCAGCGAGACACCGTCCTTCACGACCGCGAATTTCTTGCCGTCCTCGGTGACGTTGATGCCGGTGCGCGGTGTCACCACGGTCCGGCCGCGCGCCAGCGGATTGGGCTGACTGACCTGCGGGCTTTCCGAAATCGTCACGGTGAGGTTGCCCTGCGCCACCGCTACGGTGGCGACGCGGACGTCGCGGCCCATCACGATGATGCCGGAGCGTTCGTCGATGACGATCTTGGCCGCCAGATCCGGTTCGACCTGCAACTGCTCGATCTCGGTGAGGAAAGCGACGACGTTGCCCTTGAACTCGGGGGGGATCGACAACTGCACGGTGGAGGGATCGATCGGCTCGGCGGTCTTGACGCCGAGGAAGTCGTTGACGGCGGCGGCAATGCGCTTGGCGGTGGTGAAGTCGGCGTTGCGCAGCGCCAGCCGCACGTTGGGCAGGCGATTGAGCGCGAATTCGATTTCACGCTCGATGATGGCGCCATTGGCGATGCGGCCGACGGTCGGCACGCCGCGGGTGATGCTGGCGGCAGCACCTTCGGCCGCGAATCCGGAGATCGCGAGCGAACCTTGCGCCACCGCGTAGACGTTGCCGTCGGCGCCGAGCAGGGGGGTGACCAGCAGCGTGCCGCCGGTCAGGTTCTTGGCGTCGCCGAGCGCGGAGACGGTGACGTCCATCCGGGTGCCCTGGGTGCCGAAGGCCGGCAGGTTGCCGGTGACCATCACCGCGGCGACGTTGCCAGTGCGGATGGTGGCGCCGCGGATGTTGACGCCCATCCGCTCCAGCATCGCCTGCAGCGACTGCTTGGTGAAGGGGATGTTGTTCAGCGTGTCGCCGGTGCCGTTGAGGCCGACGACAAGTCCGTAGCCGATCAACTGGTTCTGCCGCACGCCTTCGATATTGGCGAGGTCCTTGATCCGCGAGGTCGCGCCCGCGGACAGGCTCGACAGCGCCAGCGCGAGCAGCGCGGCGCAGCCCATGCCAATTACTCTTGCCGAACGGATGCCGGGCATCCTGTGCTCCCCTCGAAGTCTCAATCCGGACAGCAACGCCACTCCCATGGCGGTGGTCCGCCGTTCACTATGCGAGCCCCGTGCCACACCGTGGGGTGGGCACAATCGATTGATATCGCAGGATGTATTCGAAAAGCCTTGTGCGGGCATGGCGTCACGGCGATGGCGAAACTGCCGCCGGCGGCAGATTTTGCCGGGTCGTTTACGCGCCGTTAACCATAAAACGGCGATGCTGGCCTCTATTCTATCGGGGCGAGATCACCAGGATGCGCATCTACGGACCGAACGGCACCACGCTTGGGGCGCCCGCGAGCCAAACGCGGCGGACCAGCTCGACCGGCTTTTCGCTGCCGGAAGCGCCGAGCACGCCCGAGGAGACGCGCTCGGCTTCAGCGCCCAAGGCCGCCGGCAATATCGACGCGCTGCTGGCGATGCAGGGCGTCGAGGACCCGACCGAGCGCCGCAAGCGTTCGGTGGCGCGGGGCAGGGGCGCGCTCGACGTGCTCGACGACCTCAAGCTGGGATTGCTCTCCGGCAATCTCGATGCTTCGACCGTCAACCGCCTTCGTGACGCCGCCGCCAACCTGAAATCCTCCTCCGGAGATCCCGGTCTGGACTCGGTGCTGTCCGAGATCGAACTGCGCGTCGAAGTCGAACTGGCCAAGGCTGGTCAATTTTAGACGCCGGGCAGTTCTGAGCCTACTTCCGCCTCACGCCGCGATCAGCTTGCGCTGGGCGTCGTAGCGGCGCTGTGCATTCAACACCTCCTTCAGATTGCTTTCGGCCCAGTCGCGCAGCGGATCGACGGCGCCGGCGAGCGTCGTCCCGAGCGGCGTGATCGAATATTCCACCGTCACCGGCACGGTGGCGATGGCGCGGCGCTTGATCAGTCCGTCGCGTTCCAGCGACTTCAACACTTGTGAGAGCATCTTCTGCGAGATGCCTTCAATGGTGCGGCGTAACGCATTGAAACGCATCGGTTCATCGCGCACGAGAAGCAGGATGAGCACGGCCCATTTGTCGCCGACGCGATCCAGAATCTGGCGCGTCGGGCAATCCGCGGAATAGGCGTTGGCGGTCTTGTTGTTGGCGGCATTCACGGCGGTTACTCCGGCGTAATCAGGTGACCCCAAAGTGCTCTCTTAACACCTACATTCTTTTCGCTATCTAGTCACCATTGGATACCACATCCGCCCCGCCAATGGAGACCGCCATGAAAATCGCCGTCATCGGCGCATCCGGCAACGCCGGCTCGCGCATCACTGCCGAACTCGCCCGCCGCGGCCATGCCGTCACCGCGATCGCCCGGAACCCGGAGAAGATTACAGCCCAGGCCAACGTTACGGCGACCAAAGGCGACGTGCTCGACCAGGCCGGACTCGCCCGCCTGATCGCCGGCCATGACGCCGCGATCAGCTCGGTCCATTTCATGGCCAGCGATCCGCTCCGGCTGATCGGGGCCGCGAGTGATTTCGAAGGTCGGCCGCTACCTCGTGGTCGGCGGCGCCGGCAGTCTCGAAGTGGCGCCCGGGGTCCGGCTGGTCATGACGGCAGGTTTTCCGGTGGCATACAAGGCCGAAGCCGAGAAGGGGGCTGCCTTCCTCGACCTGCTGCGGGCCGAAAAGGAACTGAACTGGACCTTTCTGTCGCCTTCGGCCCTGTTCACAGCCGGCGAGCGGACTGGCCAGTTCCGGCTCGGAACCGACCGGCTTTTGACCGCGGAAGACGGGAAAAGCTGGATTTCCTTCGAGGACTTCGCAGTTGCACTCGCCGACGAGATCGAACGCCCAGCCCATATCCGGCAGCGTTTCACGGTTGGCTATTAAACGGGCGGGCCGGGCGATAGGTTTGCCTGTGCAAGGCCTTGGGGGAGAGTGCTCCGGCGCGAGGGTCCATATTGTCTGTCACAACCCGCCGCTATATAAGGCGCGCGCGGACGGACAATTTTCCGCCCCGCCTTGCACGTGAAGATGGGCTGGCCTTGGAAAAGTTGAAGAACTATCGACCTACCGAAAAAGAGCCTTTCATGAACGACCGCCAGCGCGATTATTTTCGCGCGAAGCTTCTGGCGTGGAAGGACGAGATCCTGAGGGAATCGAAGATCACCCTGCAAACCCTCCAGGAAGAGAACGTCAATCATCCCGATCTGGCTGATCGCGCCTCTTCCGAAACCGACCGCGCCATCGAACTGCGCGCCCGCGACCGCCAGCGCAAGTTGATCTCCAAGATCGACGCCGCGCTGCAGCGCATCGAGGACAACACTTACGGCTATTGCGAGGAGACCGGCGAGCCGATCTCGCTGAAGCGGCTCGAAGCCCGCCCGATCGCAACGCTGTCGGTGGAAGCGCAGGAACGGCACGAGAAGCGCGAGAAGGTCTATCGCGACGAATAGGGTCGCGCCCGGAGCTTGATCGCTGCCTGCGGTCAGGCTCGTTGTCTCCAAACGAGAAGGCTGCCGCCGATGGACAGGATTCTCGCGGCCGCTCAAACCATCGCCACTGCCCGCCGCGGCCGCGCGCCGCTGGCCACACTTGCCCCTGACGTCGTGCCCGAGGACGAGGCCGAAGGCTACCAGGTCCAGCGCGCGCTGCACGATCTGCTGCTGCCGCAGGTCGGCCCCCTGGTCGGCTACAAGATCGGCTGCACCAGTCCGGTGATGCAGCAATATCTCGACATCCCCCATCCCTGCGGCGGCGGTGTGTTCGCCAACGGCGTGCACGAGACCGGCGCTGCGTTGCGCTTCGGCGATTACGTCCGCGTCGGCGTCGAATGCGAGATCGCGGTCCGGCTGGCGCGCAGTCTCTCGCCGGGCGAAGCGCCGTTCACGGCGGAGTGGGTGGGGGAGGCGATCGAGGCCTATCACCCCGCGATCGAGATCGTCGACGACCGCTACGTCAAATGGGAAACGTTGGGCGCGCCGACCTTGGTGGCGGACGATTTCTTCGCCGCCGGCTGCGTGCTCGGCGACCCGGTTTCGCGTTTTGACGCGCCCGATCTGCTCAAGGTGACCGGCCGCGCCATCGTCAACGGCAACGAGATGGGCCGCGGCACCGGCGCCGACGTGCTCGGCCATCCCCACAACGCGCTGGCCTGGCTCGCCAATCATCTCGCCGCCGAAGGCAAGGGATTGCACGGGGGCCAGATCGTGCTGACGGGGAGTTTGGTCAAGACGCTGTGGCTCAACGCCGGCGACAGCGTGGTGATGGAACTGGACGGACTGGGCACCGTCGCAGCCGATTTCCCGAATTGAGTGAATGTGATGGCAGAGAGCGTTGCGTCGGCCCTTGAAGCCGACGCCAAGGGCGAGATCGCCGAGATCTACGCCGATATTCGCAAGGTGCTCGGCACCAGCGTCGTCAACCTGATCTGGCGGAATCTCGCGACCATGCCGGGCGCACTGGAATGGACGTGGTCGACGGTACGGCCGTTGTACCTCGGCGCGGCGCCGCTGCATGCCGAGGCCGTACGGCGCACCATTGCGCTGCCGGACTGGCCTTCTTTTTCCGCCGACACGCTGCTCGCGGCCGGGATCGATCAGTCCGACCAAGGCATCATCCGCAACGTGCTCGAGAGCTATCAATACACCAACGCGCTGGCGCTGGTCGTGTTGTCGGCGCTGCTCGCGCATTACGAGCCGCGGCCCGCCGATACCGTGACGGCTGTCGCCGCCGCGCCCGAGGTATCCCGTTTCTATTTTTTCTACTGGTTTCCAAGGCAACTGCAGTGTTTTCTGTTCGGCATCATGCTGTTCAAGTGGCAGGCGGAACGGCCGTTGCCTGCGCCGGCCTTCGGCCCGTTGCTGTGCCTGGCTTCAGTTATATTGATGGTCGTCGTACCCTTTTTGGAAGGCGTCAAATATGCACTGCCGCTCGGCCCGCAAACCACTTATGGCCTGGTGTTCGCGCTGTTTATTTGCTCGCTGATGTCCTGGAAATCGTCGCCGCTGGTCAACCCTGTCATCATCTGGATCGGCAAGGTCAGCTACAGTGCCTATTTCATTCATTTCGCCGTGCTGTACTACTTCGCGGTGCCCCGCGTCAGCGGCAATGCCGTGCTCGATTACGCGATCTTCTACGCGATTGCGGTTTCGATCACGGTTGCGCTGTCGTCGGTGACCTATTGGCTGATCGAACAGCCCATGATCAGGCTCGGCGGCCGCGTGGTTTCGCAGCCGGTGTTTTCCCGGCAGACGGTAGAGGCTTGATATCGGGCAAGGTAATTATTCCTGTTGGCCGGTTCCCGGAGTGGAACCCCAATCCGGCCCGGTCTTTTGGTGGTCGTGCTTTTCCCGCCCATGAATAAGTGGCTCCGGCTGGAGAAGGTAATATGTGGCAAGCCATGGGTTTCTGATACGTTGCACGCTGGCGGGCCGGTGCCCGGGTGAAGTTTCAGTACCAATGCCGATTTCCAGCCGTTTTGTCGTCAACTCGACCATCATCCTGCTGCTGGTCGGGTTTCTGGCGCTGCTTGCGATCGTAGGCACGACGATCTGGCTCGGTGAAAACGCGCAGCGCTATGTCGACGAGGCCTCCCAGGTGCGCGAGACTCGAATTTCGGCCGTTGAACTACGCAGCGCGATGCAGAACGCCGAGTTCGAGCCAGCGCGGCTTCTTGGTCGGTGGAAATGAAATTTATCTGGCGCCCTATGGCAATGCCAGGGTTCAAGCCCAGACCCAATTCGAACGCCTGAAAGCCTCGCTGACTTCTTCCACGCAGGCCAGCGCCATGGTCAAGCGATTGACCGACGTGATCGCGGAAAAATTCGATGAAATGGACCGAACGATCGTCCTGAAAAGCGATCTGCACGATGCAGAAGCGCTGGGCTTGTTTCGCAGCAACCGCGGCAAGGCGTTGATGGACGAGGCCAACGTATTCCTGTCGAGCATCATCCGGACATCCGATGAACGGCTGGCGGCCGGGATGGCGGAGCAACGCCGCAACGCGACCTGGCTCCGGTGGGTTACGATCATCGGCGGATTGATCATCATCCTTGTCGTCGGTGGTGTCACCGTCACGATCTTTCGCTATGCCCGCGAGATCGCCCAAACCCGCGATGAAGTCCAGATATTGAACGCCTCTCTGGAACAGCGCGTCAGGAGCCGAACCGCGGACCTGATCGCCGCCCGCGACAAGGCCGAGGTGCTGCTGGCCGAGGTGAATCACCGCGTCGCGAACAGCCTCTCGATGGTGGCCGCGCTGGTCCGTCTGCAGTCCAACGGGATCAAGGATCAGGTTGCAAAGGACGCTCTGAACGAGACGCAGGGACGGATCGACGCGATATCGGCGGTGCACAAGTCGTTGTACAGTTCGGGTGACGCACGGTTCGTGGATCTCGACCAATATCTTTCCGGACTTCTCGGTAATGTCGAAACGTCCATGCGCAACGAGGGCCACGGCGCCTCGCTGCGATACGATCTGGAGCCGCTGAAATTGAAACCGGATTTGAGTGTCAACCTCGGCGTGATCGTGACCGAGTGGGTCACAAATGCCTTCAAATACGCCTACCCGGATCGGGCCGGCGAAGTGCGTGTCCACCTGAAGCGCCTTCCCGAGGGGCGCGCCGAACTCGTGGTCGAAGACGATGGCGTCGGCCGCGGCGCGGAGGGCGCACCCAAGGGATCGGGACTTGGGACCCGCATCGTCAGCGCGATGGCGCGAACGATCGGCGCCGAAGTGGAATATATTGCGCGCCATCCCGGTACCAGCGCCCGTCTGGCCTTCTCGTCGCCGGTCGAAATCGGATGAGTTATACGGTGAGGAAAGACCGATTGAGCCGAAGCCTAGGCCTTGTCGCGGTTGTTGTCGCGTTGTCGATGGGCATGGCCCCCAACGGAATGGCACAGGAGGGACCGCCGGGCATCACGAGACCAGTGGTGTTCCCGCCGTTCAATCCGGACGCGCCGGCCTGCTCGCCACCGACCGGTCTGCGCAAGACGCTCACTTTTGCTCAGGACAACGGCCGCAAGTTCATGCAAGGCGTCGCCCGGGGCCTCGAGCTCGCAGCCAAAGACCGCGGCCTGACCTACCAGATCGATCAGGCCAACAACGATCCCGCCGTGATGATGGAGCAGGTGCGAAAGTTCGTGAGCTCGAACGGCGGCGCGCTGGTGATTTCTCCTGTCGACTCGCAAAGCATCACCCCCGCTATCAAGCAGGCGATCTGGTCCGGCGCTTATGTCGGCGCGGTGGTGCCGCCGCCGGCGACCTCGCTGTTGAACGCGCCGCAATATCTCACCGGAGAGGTCCTTGGCGACGAGGCGGCGGGCTATATCAAGACCCGCCTCAAGGGCAAGGCGAAGGTGGTGCTGCTGACGCATGATCAGTTGCAGTTTCTGGCGCCACGCTTCGCCGCGATACGCGATTCGCTGAAGGATATGCCAGGCGTCACTATCGTCGCCGATATCTCGCCGCTGACGGTCGACGAGGCCGGCGGTGCGGCGACCATGCGCACCATCCTGCTGGCTGAACCCGACATCGACGTGGTGCTCGGCGCAGACACCGTGGTGCTCGGGGCGCTCGCCGCGCTTCGCGAAACCGGCAAGGCGCGGCCGGACCAGTTTTTGGGCGGCATCGACGGCGAACCCGCAGCCGTCGCCGAAATCAAAACCGGCGGCCCCTACAAAGCGAGCGTCAGTTTGGCATCCCCGATCTTCGCCTACGCGATGGGCCAGCACGCGGCCGACTGGCTCGAGGGCAAAAGCATTCCGCAGGCGATGGACATCCTTCCCCGGGCTCTCACGCTGCAGAACATCGCGCGGTACGAGGCCGATGTCGCCGATCCCGTCTCGGTTTACAAGGACCCGGTGCTCCGCGCGTCGTACCTCAAGATGTACGGCAATATCTGCTTCGACAGCCGGGAGAATTTCGTGAATTTCCCGTGGTCGTCGGAGCGGAAGTAGGCGTTTAGACTCCGTCATTGCGAGGAGCGAAGCGACGCGGCAAACGATCTCGCAGCGTCAAGGAAGAACGGATTGCTTGGCTTCGCTCGCAATGACCTTGACGAATTGCAAACCTGCTTTCGCGAGGATCACTTGCAAACGACCACGGCCCTCGTCAGGGGAGCTGACGAAGGCCGTGTTGGAACACTTCGTCGCGCCTAGGTTCGCAACGAGGTGTGGGAGCTCTGAATAAAACTTAGAACGGCAGCAGCACGTCCATGACCTGCTGGCCATAGCGGGGCTGCTGGATGTCGGTGATCTGGCCACGGCCGCCATAGGCGATGCGGGCCTGGGCGATTTTCGAGGAGTCGATGGTGTTGTCGCTCTGGATGTCTTCCGGGCGGACGATGCCGGCGACGATCAGTTCGCGGATTTCGAAGTTGACGCGGATCTCCTGCTTGCCTTCGACCACGAGGTTGCCGTTCGGCAGCACCTGCGTCACCACGGCGGCGACGTTGGTCTGCAGCGCTTCCTGGCGATTGACCGAGCCCTTGCCGTCGCTGGAAGCGGTGGAGTCCGCGGTCAGGATCCGGCCCGGCAGCACCTTCTTGGCCTGCGCGCCCAGCGTCTGGGCGCCGATGAAGTCGGTGATACCCGAAATCTTCCTTGTTGGAGCGGCTGCGCTGGGTCTCGTTGGAGAGGTTGGCCTTGTCGGTGATATTGACGGTGACCGTCAAGAGATCGCCGATCCGGGCGGCGCGCTGGTCCTTGAAGAAGGCCCGTGAACCGTTCCGCCACAGCGAGTTCGCATTGTACGACGCCTGTTCGGGTTTCGGCATCGGCATCTGCACCGGCTTGTAGCCGGGCTGCGTGGTCGGGTTCTCGATCTCCGTCAGCTTCGGCTTTTCGCCGATCTGGGAGAGACGGTCGATCGAGGAGCAACCGCTTGCAACTGATGCCAGCGAGAGGAGCGCGCCGGAAAGAACGAGACGGTTGATACGGGAGACTGACATTTACATTACTCGGTTTTGGCAGCGACTGCACTGACGTTGGCAAGGGCGACGGTGGCGGAGGGCGTGGTGTCGTTCGAAGAGGTGGCATCACTGACCGGGCCCGGCGCGGGCCGCGGCGTTGCGACTGAGATCGAAACCTGGCCGCGGCCGGTGACGACGCCGGACACCGTGCGCTTCGATTGCAGGTTCATGACGTTGACGACATCGCCCTCGGTGCCGCCCTCGAGCGCCTTGCCGCGAACGGTGAGGTAGAGCCCGGGCAATTCGTAGATCAGCGTGACGTTCTGGTCGCGCTGCACCAGATCCGGCTTGGCGAGATCGGCGACCTTGACCGCCTGGCCGGCACGGAGCTGGCGGCGGGCCTGCATGCCGACCGCGCGGTCGCGGGTGGCGGGGTCAGCGCCGACCTCGGCCTTGGGGCGGCGCTCGACCACGACGTCGGAGGATTTCAAGACCTCGTTGCGCTCGAGACTGCGCGTCAGCACCGCGGCCTCGACGGTCTCGACGGCGGTGCCGGAGAAACGCAGCTTGCTCGCGGTGAGGCCGCTGTCATTGGCAATCTCGAAGGTGACGTCGAAGCGGCCGTTGCGGTTGTCGTAGCGAACTAAAGTGGGCTGCATGGCGCCGGTGAAGGCGGCATCGAGCCTGACGTCGCCTGGATCGCGGTCGAAGGTGAGCGAGAGATTGGCGGCGTCGCCGAGGCCGTTCTTGCGCTCCAGCGCCCGGCCGACCTGGGCCTCGATGTCCTTGCCGTCGATCGAACGCGCCAGCCGTGTTACCGAAATTTCCCTGAGATCGCGGATGTCGACGCCGATCACCTGATGCGTGCGCAGCGCGTTGATCACCTGGGTGACCTGCAGCGTGCCTGTCGTGCCGAGGTCGGGCGCGCGGTAGATCGCGATCTGCGCGGCCTGGCCGGCATTGTCTACGAGGTCGCCGACCCGGACGATGTCGCTGGTGACGGTGACGGTGGCGCGCAGCCTGGGGGCGGCAATGACGTCGGCGCGTTCCAGCGGGCTCTGCGCCGAGGCGATCGGGGCGGAGGCTAAGAGCAGGGCGGAGGCGATGAGAAGCGTGCGGGCGATCATGGCCAGGCCTCAGCGGAACATGTTGGAGGTGGACTGCAGCATCTGGTCGGCGGCACTGACCACCTTGGCGTTCATCTCGTAGGCGCGCTGGGCGGCGATCAGGTCCGAGATTTCCGTCACCACTTCGACGTTGGCCTGTTCGAGGTTGGACTGCTGCATGTCGCCGTAACCGTCGGTGGCGGCGATGCCGTCCTGCGGCGTGCCGGAAGCCGGCGTGTCCGTGAACAGGTTGTCGCCGATCGGGTTGAGGCCGGCCTTGTTGATGAAGCGCGTCAGGCCGATCTGGCCGACCGTGGTCGGCGTGGTCGAGCCGGGCAGGGTCACCGAGAGCTGGCCCTGGGCGTTGATGGAAAGGCCGGAGGCGTTTTGCGGGATCGTGATCGTCGGCTGCACCGGGTTGCCCTGCAACGTGACGACGCGGCCCTGCGCATCCATCTGGAACGAACCGTCGCGGGTATAGGTGTAGGTGCCGTCCGGCATCTGGATCTTGAAGAAACCTTCGCCGCGGATCGCGATGTCGAGGTCGTTTCCGGTCTGCGACAGCGTGCCCTGGCTCATCAGGCGTGGCGTGCCGGCGGTCTTGACGCCGCCGCCGATGTCGACGCCGACCGGCAGGATGGTGCCCTGGTCGGAAGCCTGGGCGCCGACCCGGCGGACGTGGTCATAGATCAGGTCCTGGAACGCGGCGCGCTGCTTCTTGTAGCCGGTGGTGCGCATGTTGGCGATGTTGTTGGAGATCACCTGAACGTTGAGTTCCTGTGCCGCCATGCCGGTCGCTGCTGTATATAGAGCGCGCATCGATCAATGCCTTACGGTTATGCCGGAACGTCGGCGAGTTTCTCGATTGCGGATTTGTGCAGGTCGCTCTGCTGCTGCAGCAGCGCCGAGATCTGGGTATAGGTGCGCGTGATTTCGATCATGCGGCTCATCTCGTGGACCGAATTGACGTTCGACTTCTCGACGAAACCCTGGCGCACCTTTGAAGTCAGGTCCGGCTGGGCGGCGGTGGGGCCGGCCGAAAACAAATTGCTGCCGTCCTTGATCAGCTTCTGGGCGTCGGCGAACGAGACCACCCGCAGCTTGCCGCGAACCGAATCGATGCGGCCGGTGCCCTCGACCACGGTGATGTTGCCGTCGGAGGCGATCGAGATGTCGTGGTCGGTCGGCTGGAACACGATCGGGCCGGAGCTGCCGAGCACCGGGTTGCCGCCGGCGGTGACGAGCTGGCCGAGATTGTTGATCTGCAGGCCGCCGTCCTTGGTGTAGCGCTCGCCGGCCGGGGTCTGCACCGCGAGGAAGCCGCCGCCGTCGATCGCGACGTCGAGCGGGTTCTTGGTCTGCTCGGTACTGCCGGAGGCAAAGTCGTGAAAGGTGCCGCGGTCCTGCACGAACGAGACCCGGCGGTCGGCGCGGGTGAAATTATCTTCATGCGCCGGCGAGTTGAGGAATTCCTCGAACAGCGAGCGGTCGGCCTTGAAGCCGTTGGTGTTGATGTTGGCGACGTTGTTGGCGACGACATCCATTTGCCGTTCCAGCGTCATCTGCCGTGATAGTCCGACGAGAAGCGTATTCTCCATCGGTGGTCTCCCCTTTTGATCGATCCTTGAGCCTGCTCTCCCAAGCCGCTGTCCGGATCCCGTAAACCTTTCAGCTCTCCCAAGCCGGCCGGTTCGCTAGATACTCAGCGAAAGCCGTGCCAAGTCGGAATCAAATTGTTTTTGAAGGGGTTAGGCATTTTGCGGGCCGCGCGGCAGGCGGCAGAAAGGTCTTGTTGACCATGTTTGCCCGGCAGTTTTTTCCTAGCTGGGCTGCGCCGGGAAAGGTTCCGTTAACCATTATTACCGTAGCGTTGCACCTATAGGGGGCGCGTGTGCGCTGGCGGCTTTTGTTTCGCGTTGTGGGGACTTCAAAGACCCAGGTCGGTGGCAACCGTGTCCGCATCCAGATGGATCGGGCGGGGCAATGGCTGAAAACGAAACCGCGGAAGGCGCTGACGGCGCCGACGGCGTACCGGCCAAAAAGGGCAAGCTGAAACTGATCATCGCCGCGGTCGGCTTCCTTGCCATCCTCGGTAGCGGCGCCGGCTGGTTCTTCTTCATGCGCGGCCATGGCGAGGAGGTGCATGCCGAAGCGCCGCCGCCGAAGCCGCCTTCGTTCGTCGAAGTGCCCGACCTGATGGTCAACCTGGTCGGGGCCCCCGGCGAGCGGGTGCAATATCTCCGCGTTAAGGTCGTGCTCGAGGTCAAGGAAGAGAAGCAGGTCGAGGCGATCAAGCCGAATCTGCCGCGGGTCACCGACCTGTTCCAGACCTACCTGCGCGAGCTGCGCCCCTCCGACATCAACGGTTCGGCCGGCCTGTTTCGGCTAAAGGAAGAGCTGACCAAGCGGGTCAACAATGCGGTGGCGCCGCAGGTGGTCTCGGCCGTGCTGTTCAAGGAAATCGTGGTCCAGTGATGGAACAGGTCTAGCGCCATGGCCGGCAACCAAGACCAGATGGACCAGGACGCCATTGCCGCGCAATGGGAAGCCTCGCTCGACTCCGAGGATCCCACCGCGGCAGCGGAAGAGGCCGCCGCCAACGAACTCTCCGAAAGCATGGCCCTGCAATGGGCAGCCATGGTCGAGGACGGCGGCCGCGAGTTCGGCAACAAGAACTCCGGCGAGCGGGTACTTTCGCAGGAGGAAATCGACAACCTGCTCGGTTTCACCGTCGGCGACGTCAATCTCGACGACAATTCCGGCATTCGCGCCATCATCGACTCCGCGATGGTTTCCTACGAGCGTCTGCCGATGCTCGAAATCGTGTTCGACCGCCTGGTGCGGCTGATGACCACGAGCTTGCGCAATTTCACCTCCGACAACGTCGAAGTCTCGCTCGACCGCATCACCTCGGTGCGGTTCGGCGACTACATGAATTCAATCCCGCTGCCCGCGGTGCTCTGCGTGTTCAAGGCCGAGGAGTGGGAAAACTTCGGCCTCGCCACCGTGGATTCCAGCCTGATCTATTCGATCATCGACGTGCTGCTCGGCGGCCGCCGCGGCCAGACCTCGCTGCGGATCGAAGGCCGGCCCTACACCACCATCGAAACCAACCTGGTCAAGCGGCTGGTCGAGGTCGTGCTGGCCGACGCCGAACAGGCGTTCCGGCCGCTGTCGCCGGTGTCGTTCTCGATCGACCGGCTGGAAACCAATCCGCGCTTCGCCGCCATCTCCAGGCCCGCCAACGCCGCGATCCTGGTGCGGCTGCGCATCGACATGGAAGACCGCGGCGGCAACATCGAATTGCTGCTGCCTTACGCCACCATCGAGCCGATCCGCCCGGTTCTGCTCCAGATGTTCATGGGCGAAAAGTTCGGCCGCGATCCGATCTGGGAAGGCCACTTTGCCACCGAAGTGGCGCAGGCCGAGATCTCGGTCGACGCCGTGCTCTATGAAGCCGAAATTCCGCTCAAGCAGTTGATGAAACTGAAAGTCGGCGACACCCTGCCGCTGGAGATGCGCGCCGACGCGCAGGTTCAGGTCCGTTGCGGCAACGTGCTGTTGACCGAGGGGCGGATGGGCCGGGTCGGCGACCGCGTCGCCATCCGCGTCACCAAACAGCTGCGCAAGCCCAATACCACCTTCGCGATGTTCGAGAAGGCCGACGAGCAAACCAAGTTGATGGAGGCACAATGAATCATTCCCTCGGAATAGCGATCGAGAGTCTGGTGGCGGTGTTGTTGATGCTCACCATCGGCTACTGCATGCTGCTCAACAACCGCCTGAAGCGGCTGAAGGCCGACGAGCATTCGCTGAAAGCCACGATCGGCGAATTGATCACCGCGACCGAGATCGCCGAGCGCGCGATCGGCGGCCTCAAGCACACCGTGCGCGACGTCAACGAGCATCTCGGCAGCCAGCTCACCGCGGCGACGCAGATGTCGGCGCATCTGAAGAGCCAGCTCGCCGAGGGCGACGGCATTATCCGCCGGCTCTCCAAGATCGCGACCGCGGCGCGGCCATCGGTGCATGAGGCGGCGCCGGCGCCGGTGGCGCCGAATGTTTCGTCCGCCAAGGCGGTTGCCGCAGCCGCCCAGGCGTTCTCCGAACGCCGAAGGACCAACGGCCTCGCTGCATGAGATCGTTCCGCGACATCAGAGTCCTTCCCGTCGTCCTGGTTGCGATCTTCGGCCTGGCCGTGCTGAAGATCGCCGGGCTCGTGCTCGATGGCGGATACGTGTTCGACTACCGGCCGGGCAAGCCGGCCGCACAGTCCTGGGCGCAGGAAAATCTGGGTTTTCCGGGCGGAAAGAAGGTCGTCGCCGACGATGACATCGTTACCGGCTCTTCCCACGGCGCAGCGCCCAAAGAAGAGAAAAAGGAAGAGGCGCCGAAAGCGGCAGCCCCCGGCACCGAACCGGCCAAGCCCGACGGCACCGTGGTGTTCCCCGACCAGAATCCGCAGACGGTGTCGCCGTCGGAGCGCGCCATTCTCGAGCGGCTGCAGACCCGCCGCCAGGAACTGGAGCAGCGCGCCCGCGAGATCGAAATTCGCGAAAGCCTGCTGAAGGCCGCCGAAAAGCGCATCGACGGCCGCTCCGAGGAAGTGAAGGCGACGGAAGCGCGGATCTCCAGCACCTCGGGGCAGAAGGCGGAACAGGATTCCGCCCGCTTCAAGGGCATCATCACGATGTACGAGGGCATGAAGCCCAAGGACGCCGCCAAGGTGTTCGACCGGCTGGAAATGAGCGTGCTCTATGAAATCGCCTCGCAGATCGCGCCGCGAAAAATGTCCGACATCATGGGCCTGATGCAGCCGGAAGCCGCCGAGCGGCTGACGGTGGAACTGGCCCGCCGCGCCGGCTCCGACAAGTCGGCCTCGACCGCCGAACTGCCGAAGATCGAGGGCAAGATGATGCAGCAAAAGCCAAATTGAAACGGCATATTTAACAAAACCTTAAGCCAGCCAATTCAAGATTCAAACGAGCAGGCGAGGGCGCTTCGCCGCAAGCTGTTGATTGAGGTCGAAAGAGTTCCTGGATGTGGCGAAGGGCTGCCGCTGGAAGAGGGTCGCAGGGCCGCGCATTGGCGCGGATCGCCCGGCGCTGCCTTGTCCTGGCTTCGCTCGCCGCCGGACTGGCGTTTCCGCACCCGGGCTGGGCCGAGGATCCGGTCAAGGGCGAGGCCACGTTCTCTTCCGCCGGCGGTTATGCCCGGCTGACGCTGAAGCTGAAGGAGGACGTCGATTCCGACGTCACCACCGCCGGCACGATCATCGTGATCCGCTTCAAGCGCCCGGTGGACATTGCCGTCGACAAGCTCGCCGAATCCGTGCCCGACTATATCGGCTCGGCGCGGCGCGATCCCGACGGCACCGCGATCCGGCTGTCGCTGGCGCGGCGGGCGACCGTCAACAGCATGACGGCGGGCGAGCGGATCTTCGTCGACTTCCTGCCCGACAGCTGGACCGGTCCGCCGCCGTCGCTGCCGGCCGAAGTCATTCGCGAACTGTCCGAGCGGGCGCGCGTCGCCGAACGGGCGCTGCGGGCGCAGATAGCGGTCAATGCCGCCAAGAAGAAACCGCCGGTCCGGGTCCGCGCCTCGGTGCAACCGACCTTCGTCCGTTTCATGTTCGAGATGCCCGAAGGCGTCAACGTGTCGTCGGTTCTTAACGACCAGAAGCTGACGCTGCAGTTCAACAACGTGCTGAACTTCGACCTGGCCGACGCCAAGGTGGCGGCGCCGCCGAACGTTTCCTCGATCGCCCAGCGCAGCGATGTCGATTCCTCCGCAGTCGATATCGTGCTGATCGGTGACGTCGACGTTCACTCGTTCCGCGAGGAAAAGAACTACGTCGTCGACGTCGCGTTCCAGCAGGCGGAAAAGCCTGTCGTGGCCGACGCGCATGCGCCGCCGGCCGCTGCCGACCATGCCCCGGCTGCCGCGCCCGCGCCGGCCGGCAAGCGCGGCGCGGCCAAGCCGGTGGCGCAACTGCCGCGCGCGCAGCCCGCCAGGGAGGCGGTAGCGCCGCAAGAACCCGCGCCGCTCGCCCCGGTGACGTCGGAAGCGATTGCCGAACAGGCCAACATCGAAATCAAACCCGACCAGCCGGCGGCGGAAGCGACAGCGCCGGCGCCCGAACAAGCCGTGCCCGCGGCCGAACACGCCGCAGCCGCGCCGGAAAAGATGGTGGCGGTGCCCGAGAAGATCGCGCCCCCAGCGGAAGCCGCTGCCGCGACCAAGCCTTCCGAGGCGATGCATGCCGTTGCGGCCGAAGCAGCCAAGCCGGTAGCGGCGAGCGAAGCACCGGCTCGCATGGCTGAGCCCGCAAAGAGCGAAGCTCCGAAACCCGAATCTCCAAAGCCTGAAGCTTTAAAGGCCGAGCCTGCAACGGTGGAGGCTCCGAAGAAGGCAGCGCAAGCGGCGCCGCAGGCCGTCAAGGAAAAAGCCGGCAACGTCGAGGCGCAGCGCGACAGCGACGGCCTGCGCGTGACGTTCGCCTTTACCTCGCCGACGCCGGCGGCGATGTTTCGCCGCGCCGACACCGTGTGGCTGGTCTTCGACAAGGCCGGATCGATCGACGTTAACGCGATCCGCGCCAAGGGCGGCGCCATTATCGGCGACGTCAGCCTGTTGCCGCTGGAGAAGGGCCAGGCGATCCGCATTCGCCTCAACCGGCCGCAAATGCCCTCGCTGGAAAGCGATCCCCGCGGTGGCGGCAAAGACTGGACGCTGACCTTCGCCGACCGGGTGCAGGCGCCGCCGCTGCCGCTGATGGTGCTGCGGAACATCACCGATCCGGCGCTCGCCAATGTCAGCGTGCCCCTGGCCAATCCCGGCCAGTTGCACAAGTTCGTCGATCCCGACGCCGGCGATACGCTGCTGGTGGTCACCGCGCCGCCGCCGGTCCGCGGCTTCATCAAGCGGCAGGATTTCGTTGAATTGTCGCTGCTGGAATCCGTTCACGGCGTGGTGGTGCATCCGAATTCCGACGACGTCTCCGCCGAAGTCGGTTCTGACAAGGTGATGCTGGGACGGCCGGGTGGACTGACGCTGTCATCGGCCGACGTCGCGGCCGAACGCGCCACCGCGGCGGTACGGCCGCTGTTCGATGCCGCCGAGTGGCGCAAGAACCAGGACGAAATCTTTCTGCCGCGGCTCGATGCGCTGATCAAGGCGGCGGCCAACGCGGAGCCCGAACAGAAGACGCAGGCCCGGCTCGATCTCGCCAATTTCTACATGGCGCGCGCGATGTATCAGGAAGCGCGCGGGGTGACCAACCTGATCTATTCCGAAACCAAGCAGGGCAGCGAAGAGGCTGCCGTGATGATGGTGCATGCGGTGGCCAGTATCCTGATCGGACATCCCGATCGCGCGCTGAAGGACCTCGCCAATTCCGCGATCGGCAATGGCTACGATTCCCATTTGTGGAAGGGTTTTGCCTTCGCGCGCCAGGAAAAATGGGCGGATGCCCGCGAAAAGTTCAAGAACGCGGAATTCGCGATCGCGTCGCTGCCGCTGGATCTGCAGCGCATCGTTACCGCGGACGCGATGCGGGCGTCGCTCGAGGTCAAGGATTACGCCGGCGCCTCGCGCCGCCGCAGCGAGCTCGACGTGATCGGCGTACCTCCGGAGATGAAGCCCCAGATCGCGGTGCTGCGCGGGCGGCTCGCCGAGGCGCTCGGCTACGACAAGGACGCGCTCGACGCCTACAAGTTCGCAGCCGCAACCAGCGACCGACAGGCGGCGGCGGAGGGGCGGCAACTCTGGGTGCTGTTGCGCCAGAAGCGCGGCGAAATGGGCCAGGCCGAAGCATTGCGCGAACTGGAGACGCTGTCGGCGATCTGGCGCGGCGACGTCATCGAGGTCAAGACGCTGCAGCGGATGGCGCAGATCTACGCCGATACCGCCCGCTACTCGGATTCCTTCGCCGCGGTGAAGACCGCAACACGGCTGCAACCCAATTCGGAACTGTCGCGGCAGGCGCAGGACGCCGCGTCGGCGCTGTTTGCCCAGCTTTATCTCAGCCCGAAGGGCGAAGACATGAAGCCGGTCGACGCGCTCGGCATGTTCTACGAATACCGCGAACTGACGCCGATCGGCCGTCGCGGCGACGAAATGATCCGGCGCCTTGCCGAGCGGCTGGTCACGGTCGACCTGCTCGACCAGGCGGCCGAGCTCCTGCAATACCAGGTCGACAAGCGGCTCGAGGGGGCCGCGCGGGCACAGGTGGCGGCGCGGCTTGCCATGGTCTACCTGACCAACCGCAAGCCGGACCGCGCCATTGGCGCGCTGCGCTCGACGCGGATCGCCGACCTCTCGGGCGAACTGCGCCAGCAGCGGCTGCTGCTGGAAGCGCGCGCGCAGAGCGACGTCGGCCGGCATGACCTCGCGCTCGACATCATCTCCAACATCACCGGCCGCGAGGCGATCCGGCTGCGTTCCGACATCTACTGGGCGTCGCGGCAGTGGCGCGAGGCCTCCGAACAGATCGAGCTGTATTACGGCGACCGCTGGCGCGACTTCAAACCGCTGAACGCGGCCGAGAAGGCCGACGTGGTCCGCGCCGTGGTCGGCTATGCGCTGGCCGAGGATGCGATCGGGCTGGCGCGCTTCCGCGAGAAATACGCGCCGCTGATGAACGGCGATGCCGACAAGCTGGCGTTCGACATGGCCAGCAAGCCGGCCGCCTCCAACAGCACCGAATTCGCGCTGATCGCCAAGATGGCCGCCAGCGTCGACACCCTCGACGGCTTCATCCGCGAAATGAAGACCCGTTTCCCCGACGCCACCGCGCGCGCGACGATACCGGGGGAGGCGAAGGCCGAGCCGGCCCATACTGGTTCCTTGCCGACCATCATCGGCACGAGGCGGGTCGAGGCTTTGCGGTAGGGTGTTGTCTGACGGCCCGGCCGGGTCGCGCCTTTAGCAGACGACATAACGTCACAATCGAGCCCATCGGTGAATGTCGTGAAGCATTTGTGACGCAAGCAAAACATGGCCGAAATCAAGATTCGGACCGTTTCGGCCGTCTCTGCCTCGCAAGATAAAGCACTATCTGGTCCGGCGATTTGCTAGGCTGAACGCACCCGGTCCGAAAGTCAGCTTGGCGCCGCTTACCAACCCTCACCTTCAAGGTAACGAGTACGATGCCAGCACCGGCTTTGCCATTCTTCGTTCCCCATCGGGCGCTGGCAGGCCACGAAATTGCGCTGATTGCCGGCCTGACCTGTCCGACTGTCGACTTCACGATCTCGGCGGTGGCTCCGCTCGAATCAGCTTCCGCTGTCGACCTCTGCTATATGGACAATCGCAAATATCTCGATGACCTCAAGAACACCAAGGCGCGGGCGTGCCTCGTGTCGCCACGGTTCAGCGAGTTCGTTCCGGTCGGTACCTTTCAATTCGTCACGCCGGATCCATACCGGATCTATTGTCTGGTTCTGGCGCTGCTTTATCCCAGCGCCGCCAGTCCAAGGTCGACCTTTGGAATGACGGGCGTTTCTGAAAGAGCGACGGTCCATGAGACGGCGATCCTCGGTGATGGCGTCACAATTGATCCCGGCGCCACGATTGGGCCTGATGCACACATCGGCGAGTTCACCTGTATCGGTCCGAACGCGGTGATCGGCCCGGGTGTGGTCATCGGGCGTTCGTGTTCGATCGGCGCCGGTTGCGTGATCACGCACGCTTCGGTCGGCGATCACGTCATCATTCACCCTGGCGTCGCGATCGGGCAGGATGGCTTCGGCTTTTCGCTCAGCCGTGAAGGCCATTTGAAGGTTGCGCAAATCGGGGCTGTCGTCGTTCACGACCTGGTCGAGATCGGTGCCAACACCACCATCGATCGCGGCTCGATACGCAACACGGTGATCGGACAGGGCTCCAAGATCGACAATCTGGTTCAGATTGCGCACAACGTCGTCATCGGCCGAAATTGCGTCATCGCGGCGCAGGCCGGGATTGCAGGTTCAACTACGCTCGGAAACTTTGTCGCGGTCGGAGGGCAAAGCGGCATCGCGCCGCACCTGACGATTGGAGACGGTGCGCAAATCGCGGGTGCGAGCGGGGTGACGCGGAATATTCCAGCCGGGGAGCGCTGGGCGGGGTTTCCTGCTCGACCGACCAGGAAATTCTTCAGGCAGCACCGGATGGTCGAACTGCTCGCCGAGCAGCGGCTTCACGTCAATGACGAGCCGTTATCCTGATTGCCGGCGAAGACCGAACCGGCCCACCCGGCTCGTTGCCCGCGATCGTCGATACGAGGCGGGTAGAGGCTTCGAGCTAACGCGCGGCCTCGACCGGTAAGTTCCGACCGGGCGGCCGATCCTCCGGCTTTGCCCTCAAAAGCGCTGGTTCCTTGCGGTAATCTGGTTTGCGACGGTTTCAGCCGCAGGCCGCTCTTCCTCCTGAGCGGGCGGTCGTATATGAGGGATTTGCGAGCGCGGTCAGGCATTTCAATCGGGATTTGGCATGGAAGTTCGAGTGACGACAACGCAATCCGCCGTCGCGATGCGGCGTTGGGGTTCTCCCGCCGTTATCACGCTCGCGGCGATGGCCGCATTGACGGCGCTGACCGCCGACGCCACGGCGAAGCCGGCGCGTCCCGCGCAGATCACCGAGACGGTGGCGCCGCGGGAGGCCGGGGAGCCGATCATGGCGATCGTTTCGATCAAGACCCAGCACGTCACGTTCTACGACGCCGACGGCTGGATCCTGCGCGCGCCGGTCTCGACCGGCACCACGGGCCGCGAGACGCCGGCCGGCGTCTTTGCCCTGATCGAAAAGGACAAGGACCACCATTCGAGCCTCTATGACGATGCCTGGATGCCGAACATGCAGCGCATCACCTGGAACGGGGTCGCGCTGCATGGCGGGCCGCTGCCCGGCTATGCTGCATCGCACGGCTGCGTGCGGATGCCGTTTGGGTTTGCCGAAAAGCTGTTCAACAAGACCCGTATCGGGATGCGGGTGATCATCTCGCCCGAGGACGCCGAGCCGATCGAGTTCTCGCATCCCTCGCTGTTCGTGCCTAAGCCCGACGTTATCGCAGCGGCGCCGGCCAAGGCCGAGGGGCTACCCCGCGAGGCGGCCGAGGCTGCCAAGGCGGCCGACGAGGCCAAGAAAGCTGCCGCGACCGTCACGCGCGAGACCGCCACGCTGACCGCCTCGTTGCGCAAGCTGGAAGGGCTCAAGAAACGCGCCGATGCCGAACTCGCCTATGCCGAGAAGGTGCTTGGGGGCGCCAAGACGGATCAGGCCAAGGCAAAGGCCGAGGAGCAGAAGGAGAAGGCCGCCGCCAAGGCCACGGATCTCGCAACCCAGTTCGACACTGCGAAGGCCGACGCGAAATCGAAGCTCGACGCCGTTGCTGCGACCAAGGACGCGGTCAAGGCGACCCAGGCGAAGAGGACCGAGACTGCGAGGGCGGCGCTCGACGCCAAGCTGGCGATGGAACCGGTATCGATCTATATCAGCCGCTCGACGCAAAAACTTTACGTGCGGCGCAACACCCACAAGCCGGCGCCGGATGGCGGCGGCGAGGTGTTCGATACCACCATCGAGGTGCCGGTTACGATCCGGGATCCCGGGAAGCCGATCGGTACCCACATCTTCACCGCGATGGCGAAGAACGATACCGGGCTGCGCTGGAGTGTCGTCACCATCGATCACGGCGACGATGCCAAGGACGCGCTCGATCGCATCACCATGCCGCAGGAGATCCTCGATCGCATTGCGCCGACCGCGTTGCCGCGATCCTCGATCGTGATCTCGGACGAGCCGCTGAGCAGCGAGACCAACTATCGCACCGAGTTCGTCGCCGTGCTGAGCAACCAGCCCCAGGGCGGCTTCATCACGCGCAAGCCGACGGCCGATGTTCTCGTCGCCGACGGCGACAGCTTCTGGAACGACGGCTTCGGCTCGTTTTTCCGGCCGCGCAGTCCGGAGCCGCAACCCGGCAATGCGCGGCGGGGTGGCGGCGGCCAGCCGTACTATCAACCCTATCAGCCGCAACCGGTGCAGCGGGGCTTTCGTTGGTAGGACGCGGCGCGCGCTTTCCGAATTCGTTGGCCGCGATCGCGACGCGTCTGCGCGCGGCTGATTGTTGCGCAACGCGTCGATGCCGCAAGCCTCACTCTGTGAGCGTTGACACATACCCTTGTGCCACTTCGATTTAGCGTAATCTCCGGTGGTTCATAGTGATCCACCAGCAAGCGGGATACGCATCATGCACAACTACATCTTCGCCTTTCTTGCCATGGTCGCTCTGGCAAACGTCGTTACGCCGGCAAGCGCCGAAACCGTGGTGAGGGACCATCGGGACCCACCGATCGTGAGAGACCATCGGGAACAACCCATCGTCCGCGACCATCGAAATCAACCCGAAGTCCGCGATCATCGCCATCCGACACGTTGGTGGTAACTCTCTCTATCTTTCGGCGACGGGGCCGGCGCATTTTGCGCCGGCCTCGTCGCGCGAAGGAGAGCATTGCGGCGGCGGTCAGGATGTGCCCGGTATCCGAAATCAGGTGACTTCGTCCACTCGCTCGACAAGATGCGCGCGCGAAGGCGAGGGGTCGAACCGATCGGCGAAATACTGGGTTTCGTTGATCACCAGTCCGTCGCGGAATTCCATGATGCTGACCGCGTAGGACGGCTTGCCGTCATAACTCAGCACGAATTCGGTGACCCACAAATCGCCGCTGCCGACAATTCTCCGGACCGCAAACTGTTTCTTGTTCGGCTGGACGAACCGGCTCTCCCGGATGTTTTTCCGGCCGCGGATCCGTTCGCCCGATTGCGGATAGGCGAGCACGGCATCCTCGCGGTAGATATCGTGCTCGGCTTCGAAATCGCCCGCATCCGAAGCATCCCAATGGCGCTGCAGCGCCAATCGCGCGGTTCGATCATCCATGCAAAGCTCCACCCGTGGCGAGTTTGTACTTTAACAGGCCAATACGCCCTGTAATATGGCGATGCGGACGCCATTGTATTTCCGAGCGTATGAGAGTTGGTCGATCGATGCCGCTGATCCGGGACAGAATAGTGGGACACGACGAGGAGCGGCTGGCGTTCAAGTTCACGATGTTGAGCGAGAACAACGGCGCGACGGTCGAGTGCCAGATCAGCGATGCCGCGATGGACGAACTGGCCGGTGTCAAGGGCACCGAGAGCAGCGCCAGGCAGGCACAGTTCCTGGCGCTGCGCGATGTCATCGAAAGCGTCGCGTCCGATATCTTTGACGAAGCTCCCCGCTTTAAAGGCTATGCCGTGCGGATTTTCACCAAGCACATCCGCAAATAGCCGCCGCGGTCGAAGCGAGCCTGTTGGCGTCATGGCTCTCGACAGATGCCGGCCAAACCGGCAAGCTCGGGCTTCACAACATTCAGATGCGGGGTTGGGGAACACCGGCATGAGCAAGCCAGTCAAGACCGAAGCGGAACTGATCGCGATGGCGCGGGCCGAACTGAAGGTTCACGCCGACTGTCCCGACGGCCTCGTGATCTCCGTGATCCGCGACGGTGACGGCTGGGAATTCCGCGCCAGCGCCGATGCCGCCACGGTAGCAAAGCCCGGCTATCCCGAATGCGTTGCGATGCTGGTCCAGGTCGGAGACCATCTCAGCAAGCAATATGATCTGGGGTGAGTGGGCCACACCGCCACGTCGCACCGTCAGTCCTCATTTCGGCTCGGTTTCGAGATTCCTGACCGGCGTCGTCAGGCGGCAGAGCAGTCCCGCCGGCGGATAAGAGAGTTCAACGGTCCCGTTGAAGTCATCCTTCAGCACCCGGGTGATCAGCCGCGATCCAAATCCAGTGCTGGATGGGGCCGATACGGCGGGGCCGCCAACCTCCTGCCACGTGAAAGCGAAATGCGGTTCGCCATCGACGTCGGAATTGCCCCATGTGATCAAGATGTGCCCCGTGGGCCCGCTCAACGCACCGTATTTCATCGCATTGGTCGCGAGTTCATGGATCGCCAGCGACAGCGAAAGACCTTGCCGCGACCTGACGATGGTCGGAGGTCCCGAAACCGCGAAGCGGCCTTCGCCGGTGCGGTACGGCGCCAGCGCGGTCTGCACCACGTCGTGAAGCGGCGCTTCAACCCAGTTGGAGGCCGTTAAAAGATCGTGCGCCCGTCCGAAGGCCGCAAGCCTGCCCTGATAGATTTCCAGTGCGGGCCTGGCCGACGCGTCGCGAAAGGTCTGGGACGCGACCGCGCTGAGAACGGCCAGCGTGTTTTTGACGCGGTGCTGCAGTTCGTGGTTGACGAGGTTGAGCTCTTCCCTGGCGCGATGCTCCGAGGTGACGTCGTTGCAGACGACGAGCACGCCGCCGACCTTGCCGTCGAGATCGATCGGCCCGTAACTATAGGTCCACCACACGTCCTCGCGGCGGCCGTGACGGGTGACCGGCACCAGGGCGTCGACATTCCAGGTCGATCCCTTGCCGGCCATGACGAGCTCGATCTGGGGGCCAATGATGTCCCAGATCTCAGCCCAGCACTCGCGGCCGCGGGCACCCAGCGCGCCCGGGTGCCGTTCCGGTCCCATCGTCGCGCGGTAGGCGTCGTTATAGAACTGGATGAGTTCCGGTCCCCACCAGATGAACATCGGGTGGCCCGAATTGAGGACCAGGCGCACCGTGACGCGAAGGCTTTGCGGCCAGGTCTGCGGCGGGCCGAGCGAGGTCTTCGACCAGTCGAAGGCCCTCGTCAACGCGCCCATCTCGCCGCCGCCGGCCAAAAAGTCATTCACCGGTTCGACGCTGTCCATAACTCACACCCGTAACACGCTACCGTATCATCCTGCCACAAGTGAACCAGCGAGGGGAGACCACCCGAGGGCCGTGTTTGGCGCTTATTGAGCAGTTCCGGCAACTCTCAAGCCTGGAATCCAAATCCGTGTGGTCTCATACCGTGAAAATGCGTCCGGGGTTCAGAATGTTGTTGGGGTCGAGCGCGCGTTTCAGCGTGCGCATGGTTTCTATTTCCTCCGCCGTGCGGCTCATCTTCAGATACGGCTTCTTCAGCATGCCGATGCCATGTTCAGCCGAGATCGAGCCGTCGAATTCGCCGGTGAGGTCGTAGACCAGCTTTTCAAATTCATCGTGCTTGTCGGGCGTATGCTCGTGATAGACGCTCGGATGCAGATTGCCGTCGCCGGCATGGCCCATCACGATGGTGAAGGCTTGCGGATCGATCGCCTTGACCCGCGCCTCGAGCGTATCGGCATACTCCTCCATCCGGTCGATGGCGAGACTGACGTCGAATCCCATCCGCGCCGCGAAAGGAAAGGTGCGGCCGAGCTCGACGCTGGAATCGCGGATGCGCCAGATCGCCGCTGCCGACGCGTTCGAGGTCGAGAGCGTGGCGTCGAGCAGGAGTCCGTCCTCCATCGCGGTTTCCAGCAGCTTCTCGAGGTCTGCCCGGATGCGTTCGGCATCGCCGCCGGAGGCCTCGAGCAGCACGTAAAACGGATGGTGCGTCGGCAGCGGCCCGGCCACGCCCTTCACGCGTTCGACGGTGTGGCGGTAATAGGCATTCCACATCACCTCGAAGGCGGTCAGTTCGCCGCCGAGACTTGTTCGCGCCAGTTTCAGCAACGACATCACCTGTCCGAAGGAGGGCAGGGCGCACAGCGCGACCTGCCGCTCTGCCGGCGCCGGAAATATCCGAATGGCCGCCCGCGTCACCACGCCGAGGATGCCTTCGCTGCCGACGTAGAGCTGCTTGAGGTCGATGCCGGTGTTGTTCTTGATGTATTTGCGCAAGCCCCTGAGCACGGTGCCGTCGGCGGTGACGACTTCGAGGCCGAGGACGAGGTCGCGCGTCATGCCGTAGCGGATGACGCGGTTGCCTCCGGCATTGGTCGAGATGTTGCCGCCGATGGTGCAGCTGCCGCGTGAGCCGAGGTCGAGCGGGAACATGAAGCCGTCCTGCTCGACCCGCTCCTGGATCTTCTGCAGCGGCGCACCGGCCTGCGCGATCGCGACGCCGGTCGCAGTGTCGACCTCCTCGATCGCATTCATGCGCTCCATCGACAGCACGATCTCGTCCGGATTTGGCAGCGCGGCGCGCACCAGCCCGGTCATGCCGCCCTGCGTCGTGACCGGTACTTTTTCGCGATGACAGAGCCGCAACAGCGTGGAGACGTCCTCGGTCGTCCTCGGGCGCACCACCCCCCGCGGCTTCGGCACCGGATTGCCTGAGATGTCGTGATAATAACGCGCGTCGATCTCGGCGCCTGACAGCACCGAGCCATGGTCGAACGCCTTGCGCAGTTCGTCGATAAAGCCGTCGGACATTTCCCGCACCCGTTTGCCCCCATTTCGGGGACAAGCTTTACATCCGGCTTCACCGGGATCAAAGCCGGCCTCTGGCGGCGTGGGTAAATCGACGGCCACTTCGGCAACACCCGGGGGCGGGATCTTGAGCGGGATCTTGCGGGCGGAGCTGAGATTTTGACCGATTGTGGCCGTCAAGTCGCTGCGATGCCCCCGGCAACAGGCGCGCTACTTCGGAGACAGCGAAACCAGGCTTTCCCGCTGATCGGGTTCGATCGACATGATCTGGTTGCAGGGCTCGCACTTGTAGACGTGGACGAGAGGACGCAATCCGATCCGGGGCAGCTTGCCCAGTCGGGACGTGGGGCGTCCGCAGCTTTCGCAACGCGGCGACAGGCCAATCTCTGTGAGCAGTCCAGGCATGATGCGCAATCACTGATGCTGACAACGAAACATGCCCCATGATGATGACGGATTGTATCCTAATGATGGAAAAACGGTCCGTAGGACTACGTAGACCCGCCGCGCCGCCGCTCGGATTGCGCCATCGCGCCCGCCATCTTTTGCCACCAAATCGGCCCGAGCCGGGCATCCGGCCACCACACTGTGCGGCAAACAGTCCCTCGCCAGCGCGCTACCGGAGGAAACGGCCGTCAGGATTTAAATCTGGGCCGGGTCCGAAATGAGTGGGGCGTGCGAACATGGTTTCTATCGACGGTCGTGACAAAACGGGGCGTGCTGCGTTGAGTGTTGCCAAAGGAACGAAGAAGGCCGCGGCGTCCCGTCCTTCACCCGCCGAAAAATTCAATGCCGACCACGACGAACCCGCGACGCGCGCCGGAAGGCTGCTGGCACAGCGGCAGCGATCGCAGAAGCTGCACGACTATTACGACGACGCCCTGGCGGAGCTGCGGGCGTCGCTTGAGGGGCCGCCGTCGCGCCAGGGAGAGACCCCGGGATAGAACGGGGTTCGCGATTTGCGGCAGATCAAAGCCGGAAACATAATCGCCGCTAGATTGCCAATCGTACCGAGCGGCTCCCGGTTCCGGGTGGGGCAGTTCCGGTTACGAGGCCCGGACTCTTAGGCATTCCGGGCCTCGCTTTCGTTCGCGCCAATCATAAACAAAAGAAACCATTGCGGTGCAGTCACATTTTTCGTTTTTAATACTCGATTTTTAATCACCAAAAATCGTGAAAATGCAGATTTGGGTCCATTTTTGGGTCCAAGTACGATCCGGTTGACCGATCCCGCGAACCGGATCAGCCTGCCACACCATGCGCGCCATGTTCACCAGCGTGTCGATGCCGTCCGGGCGCCGCCGGCGTGATGTGCGTCGAGGTGTCGGTGCCGCTGGTGCCGCAATTACTCGACGGCGGGAAATACTACATGGACCCGAAACCCATCGACGACGCCACCGAACGCCGCCGCTATAGCCACCGCGGGCCGACGTTGCGGTCGCTGGTTCGGTTGGCGCAGGCGTGTGATAGCGCCGAGGAATTGGGCCTCGCCTTGAAGCGCCGCTTCGACCGCAGCTTCCGGCGCCAGGGAACGCCGGCCGGCCGCGGCAGCGCGCGCGACCAGGCCGAGCTTGACCGGTTGCTGGCGGATTGACGGGGCGGCCATGTTGAAACTTCGACCAATCGGTGTCCGCGACTATTCCGTGCTGGAAGCCGACCAGCGGATCGGCCGCATCCGGTTCGCGAGCGAACGCAATCCTGGCATCTGGCTTTGGAACGTCCAGTTGCACTTGCCCGGCGGGGTGTCGATGGGTCGGCCAAAGACCTCGACACCGCCAAGGCCGCGTTCAAGACAGCGTGGGAAGCGATGAAAGCCGGCACGCCGCCCGGTCGGCTGGCGGCGGCTTACCGGGCGATGAATATTCGCGATGACGGCTGACGGCCGCGCCTGTGGGTAAGTAGCAAATCCCAAATCTTTGGCGCCCAATAACAAGTTTCAAATCGGAGGCTGTGTTTAAGGCGGCTTCGTCTGCCGGTTTTGTCCCTCCGTCCGGTAGACCCTAACGGTCCCCGGAACGCCGCCCCGGGGACCGTTTCACTGCACATGAATTCCGGACCTCAGCACGCCCCATGCTTTCAGCGTTTCGACCACGTCGCGATAGTCGCTCGAGCACAGATAGCCGTGGCCGGCCGCGACCAGGTGCGACGCGACGTCGGCCTGCGGCTCGCTCAACCGGCCGCGGCGAGCTTTGAGGTCGACAAAGCACACCTGACCTTGCGGGCCGAAAAACACCAGATCGGGAAAGCCGCCGACGACGCCCATGCGTTTCAACCGCGCCGCCGTCACCTGATCGCGCTTTTCGCCGCTCGCTATGTGCGTGAATATCCAACCCGGCATGATCCAGCGCCGCACGGTGTCGACCACGGCGCATTGCAATTGATATTCGCTGGCTGCCGGCGGCACGGTGCCGCGCTGGCGTCTCCCATGAAACAGATGCAGTTGCCGCGCCGCGGTCATCACGCACCACGCCTACCAGCCTGCGCCGGTCATCCACGACACCGCGCCGCTGCGCCGCATGGCCCAGTTGATATCCAGAACGGCGCGCAATGACGTCGCCGCGACCTGGAACATGCTCGACGTCGGCGCGCTGATCGTGTTCGGGCTGCCGGTGGCGCTGATCGGCGCCGCCGCGGTGTCCATGTGCAGCACCGCCTCGCCCGAGGCCGAAACGTCGATAGGCCCGACAATGTTGGCGAACGAATTGGCGTCGACACAGATCAACGTGCCGGCCGCCAACAGCGGCGCGGTGATGACAGCCAGTCCCGGCAGGTAGGCAGCGACGGACACGGCCTGGCGGCCGGCGACGATCAACACCGGCTTTGATGCCGGCTGGATCGCGCCGACCAGTGCGCCAATATCGGCCACGGCTTTTTCGGTCGGCGTTCCGGCAGCGGCCGGCGTCAGGCCGGCGACACCTGCGCGCAGACCCGCGGGCCGGATCGCATCGGCCGCGATGGCATCGAGCAAAATCTGATCGACGGCCAGCGACAAATCTTCCGACAGCAATTGCTGCAAACTGGTTTGGACATTGGCGGCCGAGCCTTTCAGCACCTCGCGCGAAACCGCGCAGATGCTGGCGGCTTTCTTGGTTTGCAGGTTCACCGCGCCGATCAGCAACGAGCCGACGTTGATCGGCGCGCCCTCGCCGAAAAACCCGCCGGATGCGACCGACACATGCGTCGGTGTCCTGACCGTCGCACCGTCGACCATGTCGTAGGAAACCGCGCTCAACGCGCGCAATCGCGCGAACACCGACGGCCCGAGCAGCGAGCCGGTGACGTCGGCAATTGCGACGGCGAGCAATTCGGCCGACCAGCCGGAAACCGAGGTCATCGCCGGTGCGACCGCGGCGCGCAGTTCGGTGTCGTGCGGCCAGTGTTGCGCGGCGACCGCTTCCGGCCGGCGCTTTTCCGTGATCGACAGCACCCGGCAAGCCGCAATCCGCGCGATCAACGAGCCGTCGCGTGGGTCGTCGTCGTCGGAAAGCAGTCGGGAAATTTTGTAATCGAGGTTGGAAATCGCCGAGCGCACGTCTTTGCTGATGCGGCGGCTATCTTTTGCAACGGTGATAAGATCGTCGTCCATTTTGGCAGCCCTTTCCGTTCGGCACAATTGCCGCGCACGTATTGGGCTTGCCCTTTGTTCGGAACGCGCAGCGCCGGGGATCAGTCGGCCGCGTTGCAGAACGGGTTGAGAATACGCCGCCGGCGCGCGGATGCAAGGAAGGTTTGTGAAGCGCAAGTCCGCCTTGCGCCTGGAAGCGGACATCGGCAACGACGGCGGCCATGTCGGCTTTGTGCCTAACAACGCCCACACGTTGCTCAATGATACTACGTACGGCCAGAGCGACGGCAATTTTTTACTACTGACGCAAAAAGGCCCCGGACGATGCCGGGGCCTTTCGGTAACACAGTTTAGCTAAGCTCAGTACTTGGCGACGACCGGGCCACCCCAGTTGAAGCGGTAGACCAGCTCGGTGGTGGCCTTCTGCTCGTAGATGTGGGTTGTCTGACTGGCCACCGCTCCGATAGCGCAACCGACAGCCGCTCCGCAAACGAGCGAGCTGGTCTTGTTGCCGAAATCCGAGAAGCGAACTTCGTTCTTCCAGAACAGGCCAGGAAACTGGGTCACAGCGTATTCGGTGCCGCCACCGAGAAAGTAACCGCTCTGGGTGCTGCTGAGCGAAACGCCGGTCGCCAAAGCAGCGGCGCCTGACGTATCTACGAAGTTGTGGGGCGTCTTGAAGTTCCCCTGAGTGTAGCCGCCATTGAAGTACGTCAGGAGGCCCGGAAGGGCGACGTAACCAATTCGACCACCGACGGACCAGGACCAGTCGTTCTTGAACGAGCCGGTCAGCTGCGTAGCAGTAATAAGGGCTGTCGGAGCTGCGAAGGTGTTGACGTTGTACTGGCCGCTAATGTTTGACCAATCCGCATCGGCAAACGCGCCGACCACGAAGTTGCCCATGAACTGATAGTCGTAGCCCAAACCGACTTTACCCAGCCAACCCTTACCACCTGCATCCGAAGAGGTGCCGAGGGCAGCAAATGGTGCGGCAATGTTATTCTCAGAGTGCTGGTACTGGGCCATACCATAACCGAAGCCGCCCGAAATCCAGAAGCCCGTCCAGTTGGCGACTGGAGCAGCAACCACGGGAGCCTTGGCGTAGGGCCGAGCAGCAAGATCTGCAGCCGAGGCCGTTCCGGTGAAAGCCGCCAGAGCGGTCAAAGCGAGCGCAATCTTTTTCATATCCAACACCCCGGTGAATTCAAATTCGATGTCGACAAAATACGCGGATTCGACAGAAATGCTGTAACTGTAAAGACACAGCCAGCCTCAAACGCCAGATGTGCCAGCATGACAGAACTGAGCGAAACCAGCCCGTTTAGGGACAATCCGGCCGAAATTGCCCGTTTTCTGACCGCAGCCTTGGCTAAGGACGATGTTCCTGCCCTCCTCGAAGCCTTGGCAGTCGTCCTTCGGGCCCAAAACGTATCTGCCCTCGCGCGCGCAACCGGTCTTCGAAGGGACCGGCTATACAAGACATTTGGCGGCCAGATCGAGCCCGATATCGGGCGTGTCCTAAAGCTGCTGGAGGGGATGGACATTCAACTGATAGCAATCCCGCGAAAGCACCCGAAGCCGAAGCCAGAGCTTCCCAAGCTCGGTCGCCCGCGAACATCAGCAAGGCGCCGGCCCTAGCCCCGCCGAAAGGGACCACCAGTCGTTTACGGCGGTCCCACTTCCGGGTCAAAAGCTGCCCTGGCAGCCCCGAAATCCAACTTCCGCTTGGCCCTCGAAAGCGGACGTCCCGATTAGGGCAAGGTCGCGTCGGGTTGGCGCCGGATCAGGTGCGGTCGCCGGCGGTGCCATCGGGTTTTATCCGGATAAAAATGGATGCGACAAAGGACACACACCGGTGTGAACCTTACCCATGGGAAACAGGGTGTGCCACCGTTTGTATGCAACCTATAGGTTAGTTTTGTTCCACGGATGCCGCGGGTCGGCTGGCTGGCCTGCCTCGTTGCAGCCTGACTTGATCCGACACGAACCCGTGCGCGGTTCGACAACGTTGTGGCATTCGGCGCAAAGCACCTGGAAGTTCGCAGGCTCAAGCGCCAGCGCCATCGACCGCGCCACCGGCCTGCTTGTGGTGAAGGTCGGTGCGATCTTTGACGAACCCGAGAGATTGCAGATCGCGGAACGAATAGACGCCGGCTTCCAGGATTGTTTCGTCGAGCCCGCATGATGTCACCTCGAAAATGATGGGTGACACCGGCTTGTTTGTGTCACCCGACGCAATGATCGGTGACACGGCAAGTTAGCCAGAAAGGTGCGGCTGTCTACAAGACGAAAATTTGTTAAATGCCTCAAATGTTTTTCATGTTGTTCGCGCGCACTATGTCGTTTTTTTTTAGACAAGCTAAGTCGTTGATTGAAAACGGGGTGTGAATTCCGCCCTTAAGACCTTTTTTTCATCACAAAATATTTCAGTCCACCCACTCGCATTACGACGCCACCAGGGACACCGGCCGCACGATCTTTGCCAGGGCAACCGCCCAGGTCGCCAGCGCGTCGCGCTTCTGCGCTTCGAGTTCGTCGGATCGCAAATAGACAGCCGTTACGCCTTGCAAACTGTGGTTTAAAATCGCGCTGACAATATCGTCGCGGACACCGGCGTCTTGCATTCCGGTTGCCGCC
The DNA here is from genome assembly GCA_963764705.1 of uncultured Alphaproteobacteria bacterium. GTDB lineage: Bacteria > Pseudomonadota > Alphaproteobacteria > Rhizobiales > Xanthobacteraceae > Bradyrhizobium. Next base: position 298,947 of record CAVXTR010000002.1, read on the forward strand.
GTTCTGCGCAGGTCGTGCAGCCGCCAGTCGCTGACGCCGCTCGCCTTGTCGAGTAGTCGCTTCAACTTGGAAAACCCGCCGATCTTGCCGAGGCGGCCACCAAAAACGTAGTCGCGCGCATCGCCTTGTCCGACCAGGTCGATCGCCAGCGAGGGCAGGGGGATGCTGTGCGGTCGGCTCGCCTTGTTCTCGACCTGACGCCATGTGCCGTCGAGAATATCGCCGAATTTCAACGACGCTGTCTCGTCGCGCCGTTGTGCCGTCAACAGCAGGAAGCGCACCATGCGGCCGTAGGCTATTGCCACTTCGTGCGGGCCGAGCTCGCCGCAGGCTTTCCAGATCGCTTTGGTTTCCGGCTTGGTCAGTACGCGCTCGCGCTTCTGCTCGGCGGGGCGCCGGATCGCCGGCACGATGTTGTGCGGGATTAAATCTTCCTCGCTTGCCCAGCGCAGTGCCGGCCCCAACGTGGCGAGCGTGCGGTTTGCCGCGGTGGCGGTGCCGGCGTCGATCAGCTTGTCGCGCATCGTGCGCAAGTCGGCTTTCGAGAACTGCTCGGCCGGCAAGCCCAGCCACGGTTTCAGGTGCAGTCGCAACTGGCGCATCGCCTTGGGCAGTGCCTTGATCTTCTGGCCATCCCTGATGCGCATCACCTCATAGCGGTCGAGCAGGCTGCCGAGCGTGAGCGCGTCAGGCGAGCGTGGGTGTGCTGCAGGCGCTGCCGGCATCACGCCGCTGTCGACCCGTTCCGACGCCTTGCGGGCGGCCTCGCGCGCCTCGGCTAAACCCATGACGGGAAAGTGGCCCAACGTCGCCCGCAGCTTCCGGCCGCCGGTGGCATAGCGAAGGGTCCAGGTCTGGCGCTTGGCGCCGACGCGCAGGATCAGGCCGGGAATGATCGTATCGTGCCAGTCGCCAGGGCCGAGTTTAGGGATCGAAAGAGCCGAGAGCCGCTTTTGCGCCATGTGTCCGGGTCCGGTTTTTGGGTCCAATTTGGGTCCAAGCACCGTACTATATAGCGCAATCGTCGGCAATCGTCGGTTATGCAGTATTGAATGATTTCAAATGGTTAGGTCAGTTAACCCTTTGATCCGATAGGGCTTGCCGGACACCCAGGCACTCCGGTCCTCGCTCGTTTTCAGTCACCTTACGTGACGATCGGATTATGCGGTGATCGGGACCTCGGCCGACGTTACCTCACTGCCGCTCAAGCTTGGTGATGGTCTTGGTGCCGCCGGTGCCCGTTGCTGAAAAGCTGACGCGGTCGCCGGCGTGCACGGCATCCAGCGACGTCCCGCTCTGCACCTTGTATTCTTCCGACGCGCCGCCGCTACCTGCTCCGACCGTGCCGCTTTCGGTTTGCTGAATTGCGACAGTGCCGTTGACGCGATCGATCCTGGTCACTGTTCCCGTCAGCGGTTGCTGCGCAAACGCCGTCGAACCGAGGATGGTGAGGGCCGCCGTACCGGCGATCATGGTTTTCGCAAGTTTCATCGCACACTCCCGGCGTTGAGGTATTTGCGATAAGTTGTGGCAACGGGATTGGTTCCTGCCGGAAATGCGATCTTTTGGTAGGCAGCACAGGCTTGACCGGCGCCGAACGCGGTTGAAGTCGCCCCGGTGACGGCCGCCGCCAAAGATTGAGGTGGCGGCGAGGCCGAAGCTACTTCGCGGCGTTCGTTCGCAACTTGACTGGGACATGAGGGGAGGTGCTGATCACCCTCGGGCTCCCGTCCGGATAGTTGCTGCGCTTGATCGCTTCGAGCATCAGGAAGAATTTTTCGGCCAGCATGTTCGGACTCCATCGCTCATCTGGCCCTCCAATTTGACTTGCGATGATTTCCGGACGCCTTCGCCGACCGGCGGAAATGGCTTCGTCGCGGGTCTTTATCGTTTCCTTGGCGGGTGCCCGACGAAGCAGGTTCACGGCGCCGTGAAGTCCGGCGATCCCAAGCACCATCTCAATGGATGCAGAGCCACCGGCGCTTTAGCTTCGCCAGAGGCTATCGGAGCCGCCGGGTCAAGGCGGCGACAAAACGCTCAATGTCGGCCTCGTCGTTGAAGACGTGCGGTGAGACGCGCAGGCGGCCAAGGCGCGCCGCGACATGGACGCCGTCCGCGGCAAGTCCCTCGACCAGCCCTTTCGGCATTGCATGCCTAAACCCAAGACACAGGATGTGCGGTGCCCGCACGCGGCGCTCCAGGAATGTGACGCTGAGGCTGCGCACGTGCGCCTCGATCCCGTCGGTCAGCATCGCAAGGCGCTGCCCAATGGCGGCTGCGCCCCATTCGGCGATCATCTCGATTCCGATCGCGGCCATCTCCAGCGAGATGAAATGATCGCGCTCGCCCATGTCGAAACGCCGGGCATCGCCGACGTAACGGAGGTCGCTGAAATAAACCTCGTTCTCGGCGCGCACGTTGCGGCGGGCGGCGGCGGTCTGCTCGAGCGGAATGCCGTCCTGATGGCGTTTGGCGACGTAGAGAAAGGCGCGGCCGTAGGGGCCGATCAGCCATTTGTAGGTCGGGAACAGCACGAAATCCGGATCAAGGCTTTTTACGTCCATCCCGAGCACGCCGACGCTCTGCGTCGCGTCGATCAGGAAGAGGGCACTGTGCCGACGTAATGCCGCGGCGACCTGGTCGAGGTCGATCAGTCCGCCGTCCGACCAGTGCACCGACGAGATCGACGCCAGGGCGACTGGCGGCGCGCCGGACCGTTCGATGGCCGCGAGGACGGCCGTGGTCCAGTCGCCATCATCGGGTTGGCGCACGGTCTCGACGATTAGACCCTGCGCCTCGGCCCGATGATGCCATTCCAGCACCGGCGAGGAATGATCGTTTTCCAGCACGATGACGCGGCTGTCGCGGGCGATGGTCAGTCCCTTGGCGGCGGTCGCGACGCCGTAGCTGATCGAGGGGATCAAGGCGATATCTGCGGGATCGGCGTTGATCAGGCGGGCGGCGGCGGTGCGGGCGCGCTCGTGCTGGCGTCGCGTAAAATCAGGGTCGAGCGTCCAGGGTCTGCCCTTGCGGCCGACCGCGGCGCGGCCGGCTTCCAGAGTTCGCAGCGGCAATGGGCTGTAGGAGGCCGAGTTGAGGTAGCAGACGTCGCGCGGCACATCGAACAGATCGCGTTGCGACGCCAGCATGCCGACCTCTATCCGCCGCCGCCGTAGCTCTGCACCAGGCTGCCCGCCACCAGCGACCAGCCGTCGACCAGAACGAAGAAGATCAGTTTGAACGGCAGCGACACCACGACCGGCGGCAGCATCATCATGCCCATCGACATCAGTACCGAGGCGACCACGAGGTCGATGATCAGGAAGGGCAGGAACAAGAGGAAGCCGATCTCGAAGGCGCGCTTCAGTTCGGAGATCATGAAGGCGGGGACGAGGATGCGCAGCGACATGTCTTCCGGCGTTGCCGGCGGCGGCTCTCCGGAGAGGTCCATGAACAGTTTCAGGTCCTTCTCACGGACGTTCTTCTGCATGAAGCCGCGCAGCGGCACCGAGGCCTTCTGCAGCGCTTCCTCGACGCCGATCTGGTTGGCGACCAAAGGCTTGATGCCGTCGTCATAGGATTTCTGCAGCACCGGTCCCATCACGAAGGCCGTGAGGAACATCGCCAGCGCGATGATCACCGAGTTCGGCGGCGCGGTCGCGGTGCCGAGTGCTGTTCTCAGCAGCGACAACACGACGACGATGCGCGTGAACGACGTCATCATGATCAGGATCGACGGCGCGATCGAGAGCACCGTCAACAGCGCAATCAACTGGATCGCGCGCTCGGTGACGCCGCCGCCGCCCTGGCCGAGATTGATGCTGATATCCTGCGCCATCGCCGGAGCGGCGAGCGATCCGGCGGCTATCAGGCTGACAAGAAATAAAAATACTCTACGCGGGAAAGTCGCCGATCTCACGAAGGGGACTTTGGACGGCCCAGCAGTGACGCCATTTCGTCCTCGAGATTCTCGAAGCCGCTCTTCTGCGGAGCGGGGGCAGGCGCCTCGACGGGCGCGGGCCGGACCGGAGGCGGTTCGGGCGCCACCGGCGGAGCCACCGGATCGGCCGGCCGGCGCAAGGCGGCTTCGAGCCGCTGCGCCATTTCGGCGAGATTCTGGTCGGCGGCCGATTGCGCGGGCGCCGGGGCAGGTGTGGGCGGCGGCGGTGGCGGGACAACCGCGCGTTCGCGCTCGGGCGCGCGAACCGGCGGCGGCGGCGCCTTCGGCGGCTCGCTCGCGCGCTGCGGGCGCGGCATCATCGGTTCGGTGCGGGGCAGGCGCGGCGGCGCCGGCTCCGGCCGCGGTTCGGGGCGCATGCCCGTCGGCTCGGGCGCAAAGCCCGCCATCGGATCGCCGCGGCGTTCCTGCACCGGCAAGCGCTCTGGCATCGGCGGCGGCGCCGGGCGGGCGAAGGAGGGCCGCGTGGGGCGCGGCGGCGGCTCCGGCATTTGCGGCTCGGCGTGTTGCTCGAAGGCATCGGCAGATCTTGAATCGATTCTTGCCGCATCGTCGCTCCAGTTCGCGTCGGGCAGCGGCGCGATCCGGGGCGGCGGTTCGCCAGCGACCGACGGGCGGGGCGCCATCTGCTCACGGCCCGGCATGGCGCGAACGATATTGGGTTCGACCACGATGTCGCTCGGGCCGCCGATCATCAGCAGATGTTCAACATTGTCCCGGCGCACCAGCACGAGACGACGGCGGCCATCGACGGCGGCGGCGTCGATCACGGCCAGCCGCGGCATCCGCCCGCGATTCGGGTTGGCGCCGAGCCGGTTGGTGGCGAAGCGGCGAACCAGCCATGCGGCCACGCCAATCAGCGCCAGAACGGCGATGAATGCGAAGAGGAATGTCAACGTCTGCATACCTTGGTCCCCAGCCATGCGCCATTCTCACATTGCGAGCGTGGCGCCTGGAAATTGTTCGCTTGTCGGCGTCGTGCTCTGAAGCGATCCACCCCGGCGAATCACGCCCGAGATCAGCCTTGTTCCGCAAATTCCCGACCGCGAACGCTGCCGTCGTTAATTAATAGACCAAGAATCGCTTGATCCAAAACGACTTCTGATTGTCCCGGGCGGCGTTGGCCTTTGCTGGTTAACGCAGCTTTCGTGGCAAAAATACGCTTATTTTGCCGCCGGCAGCGGGCATCGACCGTTGTCCCTGTCGGAAATCGGCGATTTTAACCAACCGTTAACCATAGACCGGGCAAATTCTGCCTACCTCGGACGGGCCAGAGGTCTTGGCCAGAGGTTAACGGAGCGCCATCAGCCATGGCCATCAATGATCTTCCGATCCTGTCGGCGCTGCGCACCAAGATGCAGTGGCATCAGGAGCGCCAGCGGGTGCTCGCCGAGAACATTTCCAACGCCAACACCCCGAACTTCAAGCCGAGCGACCTCGTCGAGCCGAAATTCGACAAGGGCGGATCCGCCGTCGGCGGAGGATTCGGATCGTTGCCGATGATCCGCACCAGCGCCACCCATATCGGCGCCACCGGCGGCGGACAGACCTTCAAGGGCGACGGCGGCAGAAGCGGCTTCCTGACCAAGCCCGCCGGCAACGCCGTCAATCTCGAAGACCAGATGCTGAAGGTCTCCGCCAACCAGATGGACTACGCGGCCGCGACCTCGCTCTACACCCGCAGCCTCGGCATGCTCAAAACCGCCATCGGAAAGCGCTGACGCGCGACGCTTAAAGGAGCCGGACCATGGCAGATGATGCAAGTGACTTCGCCCGCTCGATGACCATCGCAACCTCCGGCCTGCGCGCGCAGGCGGGACGGATGCGGGTGATCTCGGAAAATATCGCGAACGCGGATTCGACGGCGGCGACCGCCGGCGGCAATCCCTATCGTCGCAAGGTGCCGACGTTCTCCTCGGCGCTCGACCGTACGCTGGACGCCAAGGTGGTGACGCTCGGCAAGATCCGTCCGGACCAGTCGGCGTTCCGCGTCAAATACGAGCCGAGCAATCCGGCCGCCGACGGCCAGGGCAACGTCAAATATCCCAACGTCAATCCGCTGGTCGAAATGACCGACATGCGCGAGGCGCAGCGGTCCTACGAAGCCAACCTCAACATCATCAGCGCCACGCGCCGCATGATTCAACGCACGCTCGATATCCTCAAGGCCTGAAACAGGAACCATAGAAAATGGCTTCACCGACAGTTGCTGCAAATGCCTACTCCGCGCTCGCGCGCATGATGGAATCCGGCGGCGCCGAGAAAGCAGGCCCGACCAGTGGCGGCAGTGGGCCGTCCTTCAGCGCGCTGCTCAAGGACGCCGTCGGCAGTGTGCTGGAGTCCGGCAAGAAGTCGGATGCCCAGACCATGGCGATGACGTCGGGCAAGTCCAACGTCATGGATGTGGTGACGGCCGTGGCGGAAACCGACGTCGCGGTCTCGACGCTGGTCTCGGTACGTGACCGCGTGATCCAGTCCTACGAAGACATCATGAAGATGCCGATTTGATTGTCATTCCGGGCTCGCGCCAAGGGGCGCGCCCCGGAATCACGACCGTTGAGTAAGCTGAGCAGAATGGAAACCAAGTCATGACCGGTGCTGAAACCCTCGACGTGGCGCGCGATGCGATCTGGACCATTGTCGTGGTGTCGTCGCCGCTGATGGTGGTCGGCCTTCTGGTCGGCGTCGTGGTGTCGCTGTTCCAGGCGCTGACGCAGATTCAGGAGCAGACGCTGATCTTCGTGCCGAAGATTCTGGCGATCTTCGTCACATTATTGCTGGCGCTGCCGTTCATGGCGGATTCGCTGCACGGTCACATGATGCGGATATCGTCGCGAATCATAGGCGGTTGATGCAAAGTGGCTAGGTCATGCGCATCGATGTATCATTGCTGCCGGCCCTTGCCGCGACCTTCATGCTGGTGTTCGCCCGCGTGGGCGCGATGGTGATGCTGCTGCCGGGGTTTGGCGAGAGCAACATCCCGGTCCGGGTCAAGCTCTCGATCGCGCTGTTGCTGACCCTGATCATCCTGCCGCTGCACCGCGCCGCCTACCATGTCGACATGACGTCGATGAGCGCGCTCGGGGTGCTGATGCTGCACGAAATCGTCATCGGCATCGTGCTCGGCGCCACCGCACGGGTGACGCTGTCGGCGCTGGCGGTCGCGGGCTCGGTGATCGCCCAGCAACTCGGCCTCGGCTTCGTTACGGCGGTTGATCCGACCCAGGGGCAGCAGGGGCTCCTGATCGGCAACTTCCTTACCATTCTCGGCATGACGCTGCTGTTTGCCACCGACAGCCACCACCTGGTCATCGCCGCGCTGAACGAGAGCTACAGGATATTCTCGCCGGGCGAACTGATGCCGAGCGGCGATGTTGCAGCGCTCGCCACCCGCGCGTTCGCCGCCGCCTTCAAGATCGGCATGCAGCTGTCGGCGCCGTTTCTGGTGTTCGGCCTCGTCTTCAATATCGGCCTTGGCGTGCTGGCGCGGCTGATGCCGCAGATGCAGGTCTATTTCGTCGGCGTGCCGCTCTCGATCATGGTCGGCTTCCTGATCTTCGCTCTCGTCATTTCCGCGATGATGGGGACCTATCTGGATTACTTCACCGGCGTCATGCACGAACTGACGCCGCTGAAATAGCACTCCAACAAAAGCTAGAGCGCCGCGATGGCCGACGACAGCGACGACAAGACAGAAGACCCTACGCAAAAACGCCTCGACGACGCGCATGCGCGCGGGGACGTTGCCAAAAGCCAGGAGGTCAATACCTGGTTCGTGATCGCGGGCGGCACGCTGGTGCTGTCGAATTTCTCAGGTTCCATGGGCGGCGGCATCCTGGCGCCGCTGCGCAACCTGATCGCCAATGCCGGCCAGATGCATGCCGACGGTGCGGCGCTGCTCGCGCTCGGCAATACGCTCGGGCGTGCCATGCTCGGCGCCGTCGGTGTGCCGTTCCTGATGTTGATGCTGGCCGCGATCGCCGGCAACATGATCCAGCACCGGCTGGTGTGGTCGGCCGAATCGCTCACGCCGAAGTTCAGCAAGGTGTCGCCCGGCGCCGGCCTGAAGCGTGTCTTCGGCAAGCAGGCGGCGGCGAATTTCGCCAAGGGCATCTTCAAGCTGATCGCGCTCGGCGCCGTCATGATGGCGGTGCTGTGGCCGGAGCGTCTTCGCCTGGAGTCGTTCCTGCGGTTCGACCCGGATATCATCCTCAACGTCACCACAAGTCTGACGCTGCAAGTGATGGGCGCCGTGGTGGCGATGCTGGCCGCGGTCGCGATCGCGGACTACTTCTTCCAGTACCGGCAGTGGTACGAGCGGCAGAAGATGTCGCTGCAGGAGGTCAAGGACGAATACAAGCAGTCCGAAGGCGATCCCCACATCAAGGGCCGGATCCGGCAGTTGCGGATGCAAAAGGCCAAGAGGCGGATGATGGCCGCGGTTCCCAAGGCCAGCGTGATCATCACCAACCCGACCCACTATTCGATCGCACTGTCCTATGATCGCGGCATGGCGGCGCCGATCTGCGTCGCCAAGGGTGTCGACAACATCGCGTTCAAGATCCGGGAGGTTGCCAAGGCGCACGACATTCCGATCGTGGAGAACGTGCCGCTGGCGCGCGCGCTCTATGCCACGGTGGAGCTCGACGACGAAATCCCGGTCGAGCACTACGCGGCTGTTGCCGAGGTCATCGGCTACGTCATGGGCCTGAAGAACGGGCTTTCCGGCCGCCGGACGTGAACGGAACACCGGAAATCGCCCTGAACCTGCGAATTAGCCGCCTCATGGACTTGCGCTGGCCGGGGCGATTCAGGCACTCAGGAGGGGCGCGCCGGGCGGATGCGGGTTTGTCCGCGTCCGGCCAGCCTCAGACGCGCGTAACCTTCAAGCCGACGGGCTGCGTCTTCTGACATGAGTGCCGATACCGACAGCGATCCGTCACCCGAGCCTTTCGCGGCCCACGAGCCGGCGCGGCGAAGCGGCAGCATCGTGCTGGTGCTGCTGGTGGCCGCCGGTATCGTCGCGGTCGCGGTGGCGCTGATGACGATCGGCCGCGCCCAGGCGCAGCCTTATATCCTCGGCGTGCTGGCGCTGCTGGCGATGGTCGGCCTGTTCAACCTGTTCGCCTTCGCCGCCGGCCTGATCCGTTTCACCGACCGCACCGCCGACGATCCGGTGATGGGGCGGATCGCCGATCACGCCTATGACGGACTTGCGGTGACCGACCCGCGCGGCCAGGTCGTCTATTCCAATGCGGCGTATCTGGCGCTGACCGGGGCTGCCTCGGCGCAGGACGTGCGGCCGATCGAGCGCGTCTTCATCGGCAATCCCGACGTTTCGGAAGCGGTGTTCCGCCTGCTCAAGGCCGCCCGCGAGGGCAAGCGGCAACAGGAAGAAGTCCGGATCGCCGGGACCGACGGTGCGCAGGGCCGCTGGCTGCGAATGCGGGTTCGCACGCTCGGTGCGAGCAAGCGCGCGGCCAAATACGCGGTGTGGTCGATCGCCGACATCACCCGCGACCGCGAGCGCCAGGAAGACGTGTTCAAGGAACTGCAGCACGCGATCGAATATCTCGATCACGCGCCGTGCGGCTTCTTCTCGGTCAATCCGGCGGGCGACGTCATATACGTCAACGCCACGCTGGCGAACTGGCTCGATCACGATCTGGCCGAAATCGGCTCGGGCGGGCTGAAGCTCACCGATATCGTGTCGGGCGACGGCGCTTCGCTTTTGACCTCGATCGTGGCGGTGCCGGGTGAGGTCAAAACCGAAGTATTCGACATCGATCTGCGGATGCGCGGCGGCAAGACCGTGCCGGTGCGGCTCTATCACAAGCTCGCCTTCGGCGCCGACGGCGTGCCCGGCGCCTCGCGCACGCTGGTAATCAGCCGCGCCCGTGACGAGTATTCCGACCCCGAACGCGCCGCCGAAGTCCGCTTCATGCGCTTCTTCGACCATACGCCGATGGCGATCGCGACGGTGGATCGCGCCGGTGCCGTGGTGCGCGCCAATGCCCGCTTCGCCAAGCTGGCGCAAAGCCTCAGCCCTGACGGGGCGGCAAACAAGTCGATCTTCCGCACCGTCAACGCACGCGACCGCGGCATGCTGATTTCGGCGATCAACCTGGCGGCCGAAGGCCAGGGTGACATCGCTCCGGTGGAGGCCATGCTCGACGGCGCCAAGGAGCGCTGGGGGCAGTTCTTCGTTACCTCCGTCGACGAAAGCGAACGCGAGACCGAGGCTGCGATCGTCTATCTGCTGGAGACCACCGAGCGGCGCGCGCTGGAAAACCAGATCAACCAGTCGCAGAAGATGGACATGGTCGGCCAGCTCGCCGGCGGTATCGCGCACGACTTCAACAACGTGCTGTCCGCCATCATGATGGCGAACGACTTCCTGCTGAACGCGCACAAGCCGACCGATCCGTCGTTCCAGGACATCATGCAGATCAAGCAGAACGCGACCCGCGCGGCGACGCTGGTGCGGCAACTGCTGGCGTTCTCGCGCCGCCAGACCCTGCGGCCGCAGGTGCTCGATCTCGGCGACGCGCTGTCCGATCTCACCATGCTGCTGCGGCGACTGATCGGCGAGAAGGTCAAGCTCGACCTCGTGCACGGCCGCGACCTCTGGCCGGTCAAGGTCGACGTCTCCCAGTTCGAACAGGTGATCGTCAATCTTGCCGTCAATGCCCGCGACGCGATGCCCGAGGGCGGCAAGCTGACGGTGAAGACCGCCAACGTCACCACCGATGAAGCCACGCAGATGTCCTACAAGGGCATGCCGGCGGCGGACTATGTGCGCATCAACATCACCGATACCGGCACCGGCATTCCCGCCGATATCGTCGACAAGATTTTCGAGCCGTTCTTCTCGACCAAGGAAGTCGGCAAGGGCACCGGGCTCGGGCTCTCGACGGTGTATGGCATCGTCAAGCAGACCGGCGGCTTCGTCTATGTCGATTCCGAAGCCGGCAAGGGCACTTCATTCCACATCTTCCTGCCGCGGCATCGTCCCGAACTGGAGGTTCAACCGGAACCGCAGGCAGTGAACGGTGCGGCCAAGGCTGCCGAGCCGCCGAAGCCGCGGGCCGATCTGACCGGGCAGGGTACCATCCTGCTGGTCGAAGACGAGGACGGCCTGCGCTCGCTCAACGCGCGCGGACTTCGTTCGCGCGGCTACAGCGTGATCGAGGCCTCCAACGGCATTGAGGCGATGGAAGCGCTGGAGGAAAAGGACGGCGCGGTCGATCTCGTCGTCTCAGACGTCGTGATGCCGGAAATGGACGGCCCGACGCTGCTTCGCGAAATGCGCAAGCGCAATCCCAACCTCAAGATCATCTTCGTCTCCGGCTATGCCGAAGAGGCCTTCGACAAGAGCCTGCCGGAGAACGAGCAGTTCGCCTTCCTGCCAAAGCCGTTTGCGCTTTCGGCTCTGGTCGAGAAGGTCAAGGAAACCATGACATCGTGAGGCCGGATTTGCGTGAGGCCGGACTTGTCATTTCGGGCCTGGCACACGAAAACAACGGTATCTCAATCCCGGCTTTCCAAAACCAGCCCGGCGCGGCTCACAGTTTGTTGTTAGACAGCAGGAACGCGGGCTGTTCCTGCTCTTGAACCCGGCCATTTACGCGATCATACATTTGCCGTTCTGAGCGAAGTTATTGTGCGCAAGTTTTTAAGCGTGCCGGGCCCGTCCGGCGACGGATTACGAGAAGGCAAGCTTGATGAACCATCCTGCCGTTGCCGCCGAGGCGCCCAGCGCCGCGGAAGCCGCGCATTTTCTGCGCCGATTCGCCGATTTGATGTCCAACGGGCACAACGCGAATTTCTTGCTGCGCGCGGCTGAGCTGCTGGAGGACCTGTCCGCGCGTTCTTCCGCCGCCTCCGACGAGCACCAGCTCTTGCGTGACAGGTACGGCACCCTGACCCAACACACCGACCAGCTCGAGGCGGAGTGCGAACGTCTCAAGGGCGATGTCGAAGGCCATGTCAGTGTCGCCGGTCTGATTCTGGCGGAACGCGATACGTTGAAAGCGGCGCTGGAAGCGCGGGAAGCGGAACTGCTCGACGTGATCGGCGCGTTGCAGCGCGAGCAGGATCAGTCGGCAACGCAATCGCAGGCGCACGAAGGCGCCGTCGCCGAGCTTCGCACCTCATTCGATCAGGAACGTCTGGTGCTGATGGCGGCCGCGGATGTCAGTGCCAAGGAAATCGAACAGCAGCGCCGTGTTCATGAGCGGGAACGTGTCGAGCTTTCGGCCGAGCTGAAACGGCGCGAACAGGAAATCGTCGAACTTCGCTCCGGCTTTGACCGCGAGCGTCAGGAACTGCAGTCCCGGCTCAAGTCGCGCGAGGATGCCCTTGCGGCGCTTCGGGCCGAGTCTGGTCGCGAATCCGCATCGCTCAGACAGCAGATCGAAACGCTCGAGGCCAGGCGCGCGGAGCTTCGCTCGAGCTTTGAGCGAATAAGTCAGTTGCGCGTCGAGCCCGAACCACAGGCCGCCGATCGTTTCGAGCCGGGCCGGGCCGGCGACAAACAAGGCCATTTGCCCGTACCAGCCGCTGAGCGGAATTTGCCGGCCGACCAGGCCAGCGCCATCGTGTCGAAAGAGACATTGCGTCAGGCTCGCGCACAATTCGAATTTCTGGCCAAAGAAAGCGTCCGCCGAGGCGACATCGCCACCCAGGCGATGTGCGAACTCGGGGCGCATACGCTGCAACTGGCTTTGGCCGCGGACGAAAGCGCCGACGCTTCGCCGATCGGCCAGATGGCGCTGAGCATTCTCTCGCTGTCCGACCCCAATTCACCCGCTGGCGCTGAATCCGAGCGATCCGTCGTCTGACGGGTATCGCTCCGGTCTGATCCGTGCCACAGCGTGGCACCGGTTTTCGGCCAAAACGTCACATCCCCGCGACTGAGGGCCGCAGCCGCTTTCACCGATAGTGGCTTCACTTTTAGGCAGTCCTGCCCATCTTAGGGGCGGTTCCCCATGCCGGGGATTGAGGAAACAGACATGAATTTCACGCATGCGCGCGGAATTGTTCGGGCCATCGCCGTTGTCCTGTCGCTGGCGGTTCCGCTGGTGGTCGCGATCTCGTCGGCCGACGCCCGCATTGGCGGCGGCGGCAGCTCAGGTTCCCGGGGAACGCGGACCTTTTCGGCCCCGCCGAGCACGACCACGGCGCCGGGCACTGCGGCCCCCATGAACCGCACGTTTACCCAGCCGGGCAGCCCCGGCATGGGCGCACCGGCCGCGGCAGGCGCTGCCAAGGGCGGATTCTTCAACCGGCCGGGCATGGGCATGCTTGGCGGCCTTGCCGCGGGCTTCCTCGGCGCCGGCCTGCTCGGCATGCTGTTCGGCGGCGGAATGTTCTCGGGCCTCGGCGGCCTGTCGTCGATCTTCGGCCTGATCCTGCAGATCGGCCTGATCATCATCGTGGTGCGGCTGGCGATGTCGTGGTGGCAGCGCCGCCACACCCCGGCGGCCGCCTTTGCCGGCGGACCCGACGCGGGTGCCGCGACGCAGCAGAGCAGCTTCCGCTCCGGAATGGGCTTCGGCCTTGGATCTGGCAGCGCGCCGCTGGAGATCCTGCCGGCCGACTATGAGGCGTTCGAGCGGCTGCTCGGCGAGATCCAGGGCGCATGGTCGGACGAGGACATCGCCAAGCTGAACACGCTGGCGACGCCCGAGATGGTGTCCTACTTCACCAAGGACCTCGAACAGAACAAGGCCCAGAACGACGTCAACAAGGTGACCAACGTTAAGCTGCTGCAGGGCGATCTCGCGGAAGCCTGGCGCGAAGGCGAAACCGACTATGCCAGCGTCGCGTTGCGCTTCTCGCTGGTCGACAAGACGCTGGAGCGCACCACCGGCCGCCTGGTCTCCGGCAGCGATACGCCGATCGAAGCCACCGAAGTCTGGACCTTCGCGCGGCGCCGCGGCGGCAACTGGGAACTCTCGGCGATCCAGCAGACCAACTGACGGTCGGCCTGAGGAATGCGACAAGGGCGCTGCGGCTGGTTCCGCGGCGCCTTTTTCTTTTGACGCATGTTCCTTTCGGATTTGGCGCCTGATTCATGTCGCCGACGCAGTGCCGGAATAATACGTGCGGTAGCGTGTTGAAGGACCACGAACCAAAAACAACCGGGAGCAACCAGATGAAGAATTTTGCCTCGATCATGGCGCCGGCCGCAGCCCTTGCGGCGATCGCGCTGGTCGCCGTGCAGCCGGCGCGGGCGCAATCGGCCGACACCAGCTTCTTTGTCACCAGCAACGGCGTCGGCAACGGCGCCAATCTCGGCGGCCTCGCCGGTGCCGATAACTGGTGCCAGACGCTGGCGCAGGCGGCGGGCGCGGGCGCTAAAACCTGGCGGGCCTATCTCTCGACCCAGGAGGCCTCCGGCACGCCTGCGGTCAATGCACGCGACCGCATCGGCAAGGGGCCGTGGCAGAACGCCAAGGGCGCCGTGGTCGCCAAGGACGTCGCCGAACTGCACGGCAGCAATGGCCTGACCAAGCAGACCGCGCTCAGCGAGAAGGGCGAAGTCATCAACGGCCGCGGCGACACCCCGAACCGCCACGACGTGCTGACGGGATCGCAGCCCGACGGGACGGCGTTTGCCGCCGGTGAGGATCGCACCTGCAAGAACTGGACGAGTTCGACACAGGGATCGGCGATGCTCGGCCACGCCGACCGCATTGGCCTGCGCGATGACGATGCCTCGAAATCCTGGAATTCGTCGCACCCCTCGCGCGGGCCGGACGGCGGCTGCTCGCAGGCCGACCTGAAGAGCACCGGCGGCGACGGGCTGATGTACTGCTTCGCCGCGAATTGACGGAAGGCGTCACTGCGAGGAGCGCCAGCGACGACTTGTCCGCCGGAGCTCAAAGAGCGAAGGCGGAAGCAATCCATTCTTTCTTTGCGTGAGATGGATTGCGTCGCTTCGCGGGCAATGACGGCGGTGGGTAGGTCGGCCCGCTAGCCGTTTATCAATCGTTAGCGATCTTCATCAAGGTAAATTTCCATCTCTGGTTGACGTCAGGGGCTGCTCGGCTAGACCATTTGGCGAGACGAGGTTGCGCGCAATCTCGCAAGAATTTTCTCAAGCCAACGGATATTCGTGATGTCTCGCGTTATTGCCGCCGTCTTCGCCACCGCGCTCACCGTTGTCGCCCTCCCGACCGCCGCTTCCGCCGGCTGCCATTCGTGCTACGCGCCACCGCAGCCCTGTTGTGGGCCGCAGTATCAGATGCAGCTCGCGCCGGCGCAGTATCAAACCGTGCAAGAGACCGTGAAGGTCTCTCCCGGCCGTGTCATTGCCCATCGCACGCCCGCGCAGTACCGCACCGTGATGGTGCCACAGACCGTGATGGTGGCGCCCGAAGGCGTCGCCTACGAGCGGACCGCGCCGGAATATGCGACCCAGGAGCGCGTCGAAATGGTGGCGCCGGCCCGCAGCTATTACGTGCCGGTCGCGCCGCGCTGCAGCACCTGCGGATATTGATTAGGCAGCACAGCCGCCATCGCTCAAGCCGTCGCCCTGGTCGACGCCGTGCCGAAAGCGAGTGACGCTGAAGCCTGCCGAGAAAGGCCGCCTCTCAGGCGGCCTTTTTCTTTGCGCGCTTTTTGACGGTTTTCTTCGCGGGCTTCTTCACCGCCTTCTTGGGTGCCTTCTTGCCGGCGAGATATTCGCCGACCTTTTTCGACGAGTGCCCGACGGCGCCCACCGCGGCCTTCAACTTCGCCGGCGTGACCTTGAATTTCTTCGACCAGTAGCGGACTTCATAGGGTTGGCTCAGCGCGATCAGGGCCCGGTCGGCGGCCTTGTGCTTCTCCAGCGCGAGATATCCCTCCACTTTCTTCGCGGAATGACCGACCTTGCCGACCGCTGCCTTCAGCTTGGCCGGCGTGATCTTGAACTTCCTTGACCAGTAGGCCACCTCGTAGGATTCACTCAATGCAATCAGCGCGCGATCGTTGCCGCCGCGCTTCTTCTTGTCATCCGCCATCCCGTTCTCCTGTCGTGTTGAGAGATTAGATGCCCGAGAGTGCAGAGCGTAGCCTGCGCGCGCATGTTCGGACAGATTGAGGCCTGTGGAGATCTCAAGCGGGCGTCGCAAACAGAGGTGCCCCGATTTGCGCGGCGTGCGTGCGGCCGGGTGATTTGCTAGGCTCGTCCAGCAGCCTTTCAACAGCCAATAGCCTTGGGAGATGTCGCCGATGCATTATCAGCTCTATTACTGGCCGACCATTCAGGGCCGTGGCGAATATGTTCGCCTCGCGCTGGAGGAGGCGGGCGCTTCCTATAGCGACGTGGCGCGCAGCGGTAACGGCATGGCCGCGATGATGCAGCTGATGGAGACGGGGCAGGGGAAAGACTCAGGCACACCGCCGTTTGCGCCGCCGTTCCTGCAGGCCGGCAAGCGCGTGATCGGGCAGACCGCCAACATCCTGCTCTATCTCGGCGCGCGGCACGGGCTGGCGCCGAAGGCGGAGGCCGGCCAATCGTGGGTGCATCAATTGCAGCTCACGATTACGGACCTGGTGCTGGAGATTCACGACACCCATCACCCGCTCGGCCCCTCGCTCTATTACGAGGAGCAGAAATCACCGGCGAAGAAGCGCTCGGATGAGTTCTGGAAGTCACGGGTGCCGAAATATCTCGGCTATTTCGAACAGCTTCTGCAGGCGAGTGGGGGTGCCTGGGTCACCGGCCGCCGGCTCACTTATGTCGATCTGTCGCTGTTCCAGATCGTGGAGGGGCTGCGATACGCGTTTCCCAGGCGGATGAAGGCTTTTGAAAAGGAAGTCCCCGGGCTGGTCGGTTTACGCGACCGCGTCGCGGCGCGGCCGAACATCAAGGCCTATCTGGCGAGCGATCGGCGCATCGCGTTCAACGAGGATGGAATTTTCCGGCAGTACAAGGCGCTGGATGGGTGAGTGCCGTCGCGTTCGTTCACAGTCTCCGTCATGGCCGGGCAGTGTGCATAAGTCACCTGCTCCTGCCGTCGATCGGCGTCATCGTCAGCTTCGAAAGCTCGATGCCGTCGATGCAGGCGACGTTCAGCGCCACCACATCGGTCCCGTCAGGCTTTTTGCCGCGCGCGAAGACGTCGACGCCGCAGTCGAGGCAGAGCTGGTGATGGATGGCGTGCTTGTTGAACAGGTATTCGCGCAGATTGTCCCCGCCGGCGCGGAGCTGAAAACGCTGCGGCGCCAGAAAGGTGAAGTGCAGGCCTTTCTTGGTGCAGATCGAGCAGTTGCACGCCGTCACCATGGCCATGTCGGTGGTGCATTCGAAGCGGACCTGGCCGCAATGGCAGCCGCCGGTATAGGTCTTGCTGTCAGGCATGAGTTCTCTCGCGAAAACGCGCATGGTCGCGCGGCTTTTCGGCAAACTTGCGGCGAGAGTTGACCGGACGAGGGGCAAAGCCCCTTGCGGCTTACGCCAGCTGGTCGATCCGCGTGCCCTGTCCGGGCGGCAGGGCGGCTACCAGGGTCGGCTGCGGCGTGCGCGTGCCGTCGGCGGCGGCGCCGTTCTGCACGTCGGGGGCTTTTTCGGGCGCCTTGGGCGGTGCGCTGGTCGTCGGCGGATTGATCGCCACCGGTGCGGCGACTGCGGAGACACTCATCGGAAACATCCTTTTCGTTGTTTCCGACAGTGGGCGGTTTCAAACCAACGATTGGTGAATCCTGCCGTTCAATCCGGCGCCATCTCCGCCAATCCCGCCCAATAGTGAACCGGAGACTCGCGCGTTCACTAAAATTGTCGGGATCGCCGCGGGCCGGCCCCGGGCATTACTCGTCCTTGCCGCGGGTGACCACAATGGATGCCTCGGTCTTTGTCCGCGAGCATTCCATGTTGAGCCGGCGAAAGCGCATCGAAACCTTGTCGCCGCGCAGAATGCCCATCCGCTTGATGCAGCGCGAGGTGCCGGTCGCGGTGTCGTCCTTCGGTACCGTGAAGATGATGGCGGCGGCACCGGCGACGAGATTGAAGAACTCCGGCTTCGGCTTGCGGTCGGTCTTGGCATAGAGCTCAATGGAGAAATTCTGGCCGCGGCAGCCGAGCGACAGCTCCTTGGCCGCCGGATGTGACAGATAGATGTAGTTGGCGGCTGAAATGCCGACCTTGAGGCCGTCGATCGCCCCCGCCAACTGCTTGGCGGTATCCTCGCAGCGGTCGGCCCGCGCCGGTGAGGCGGACATGGCGGCGAACGTAACCAATGTGGCCGCGAGCAAGGCCGGCCGGCGAAATCCTGGTCTCAAAGCCATTCTCAATGCCCCTTTGCTCTATTGAAACCCGCGCGCGGTTTTCCTGCAAGGGGCGCGGGCGGAAGTCAACTCGATCTTGACGTGATTATCAGAATCCGTGGAGGGCGACGCCGATCGCAAACGCGAGGATGCCGAATAAGCCGAATAGCGTCGGAATGCTGACCAGCGCCGCGGCAACCCCGAGCCGCTGGTTGCGGGCGGCCAGCGCGATGGCGCAGGCGCCCATCAGCGGGAACGCGATGATTTGCGCCACGGTCTCGAAGCCGGCGATGCCGCCGAAGTCGAGCCCGTGCAGCACCACCGACGGCATGTAATTCAGCCAGGTCATCATCACGAGCGCGCCGAGCGCTGTGATCGCGTAACGCACATGGCCGATGGCGGCCAGCGCCAGCGCCGCCAGCGCCAGGACCGGATGGCTGGCGATATATGCCTTGACGATCGCGCCGCCGACGCCGGGACCGGGAATCTCCGACATGTCGCTGAACAGGATCGGCGCACCGGACAGTCCGTCGAACGTTTCGATCACGGCAATGATGATGAGCAGAATGTAGATGCCGAGCAGGCGATGGGTGCGCGGCGGTTCAGCCGCGGCGGCGGTCAAGGTGGCGGCGGAATTCATTCGGATTGCAATCGGTTGATGGAAACGTTCGGGCTCTCCCTTTGTCTGAAAAGGGGCCCGAACGGTTCAATCGGCGATCGGCTGGATCAACGCGCAGCACCATGGTGCGGGCAGGGCCGCTGCGCCGGAGATGGTGCACGCGGCGGTCTTGTCGTGGTGCCTAGTAGGTGCACTTGCCATCGTGGGATTTGGAGACCATCGCAGCCTGGCGCTCGCAATCGTTGCCGTAGGTCTTGCCGTCGCAGCCGCACACCGGACGGAAAATCCGTGTACAGAATTTCGGGACCCTGGCGCAGGTCCCGGACATGTCGATGATCGAGCACTGTCCGGGGTTTTTCTGACAGAAAAGCCCGGCATCGCACTGGATGCCCGGGAAGCCGCCGCACTGCTTGCCGAGGCCGACGGCGCCGGCGCCTGAGGGGATCGAGATCATCAACGCCAGTGCCGCGACAAGCGAAACGAAGTGTCCTGTCTTCATGATTGCCTCCCTGGGTGAGTTGGAACATTAGCAACCCAAGGGTGACTTATATCGCAACTATGCCGTAAGGATTGTGAATTGGATCACCGCCGGCGGTGCGTCCCGGCACCTTACCTTTTGCGCGGAAAATGCTTAGAACGGTTCAATCGCCGAAACAGCGTCTGCGGACGCTTGCGGCACCTGAACCTGCGAGCCCGCCCATGAACGCCCCCACCGCCTTTCCCGACCCGAAGCCCGTTCCGCCCTACAAGCACACGCCGCTGTTTCCGCTGGGGGCAGACACCACGCCCTACAAGAAGGTCACGACCGACGGCGTGCGGGTCGAGAAGGTGCTCGGCAAGGACATGCTGGTGGTGTCGCGCGAGGCGCTGCGGGCACTGTCGGAGGCCGCCTTCGGCGACATCAACCATTACCTGCGGCCGGGCCATCTGAAGCAGCTGCGCAATATCCTCGACGACAAGGAAGCCTCGGACAACGACAAGTTCGTCGCCTTCGACTTCCTGAAGAATGCCAACATCGCGGCCGGCGGGGTGTTGCCGATGTGCCAGGACACCGGCACCGCGATCATCATGGGCAAGAAGGGCTGCAACGTCATCAGCGACGGCGACGACGAGGCGGCGCTGTCCGAAGGCGCGCGCGACGCTTATCTGCGCCGTAACCTGCGCTACTCGCAGGTGGCGCCGCTGACGATGTATGAGGAAAAGAATACCGCCAACAACATGCCGGCGCAGTGCGAGATCTATGCCGAGGGCGATGACGCCTACAAGTTCATGTTCATGGCCAAGGGCGGCGGTTCCGCCAACAAGAGCTTTCTGTTCCAGGCGACGCCCTCGGTGCTGACCAGGGATCGCCTGCTGGCGTTCCTGAAGGAAAAGGTGCTGACCTTGGGCACCGCGGCGTGCCCGCCGTATCATCTGGCAATCGTGATCGGCGGCACCTCGGCCGAACTCTGCATGAAGACCGTAAAGCTCGCCTCGGCACGCTATCTCGATGCGCTGCCGACCCACGGTTCGGCTGACGGTAACGCCTTCCGCGACTTGGAGATGGAGCAGGAGATCCTCAAGATGACGCAGTCGCTCGGCGTCGGCGCGCAGTTCGGCGGAAAATACTTCTGCCACGACGTCCGCGTGATCCGGATGCCGCGCCATGGCGCATCGCTGCCGATCGGGCTTGGCGTATCCTGCTCGGCGGACCGCCAGGTGCTCGGCAAGATCACAAAGGACGGCGTCTACCTCGAGGAGCTTGAGCACAACCCGGCGCAGTATCTGCCGGCGGTCGAGCAGTCGCTCGGCGGCGAGGTGGTCAAGATCGATCTCAACCAGCCGATGAAGGATATTCTGGCGACGCTGGCAAAGCATCCGATCAAGACCCGGGTGTCGATGTCGGGCACCATGATCGTGGCGCGCGATTCCGCGCATGCCAAATTGCGCGAGCGGCTGGAGAAGGGCGAGCCGCTGCCGGACTACTTCAAGAATCACCCGGTCTATTACGCCGGTCCCGCCAAGACGCCCGACGGTTACGCCTCCGGCGCGTTCGGTCCGACCACGGCGGGACGGATGGATTCCTTTGTCGACCAGTTCCAGGCGGCGGGCGGCTCGATGGTGATGGTGGCCAAGGGCAACCGCGCGGTCGCGGTGCGCGAGGCCTGCAAGAAGCACGGCGGCTTCTATCTCGGCTCGATCGGGGGTGCGGCGGCAAACCTCGCCGAACATTGCATCAAGAAGGTCGAGGTGGTGGAATATCCTGAACTCGGCATGGAAGCGATCTGGCGCATCGAGGTCGAGGACTTTCCGGCCTTCATCATCATCGATGACAAGGGCAACGACTTCTTCAAGGAATTGAACCTGGGGTGAGGGCGCTCTTGGCGCGCGCCCTTCGCGGCCTACCGCTGTAACTTGAATGAAATGGCGCCGCCGTTTTCGACGCCATCGAACATCACGAGCACGCGGATGCTGGAACTGTCTTCCTCGAGTGGAAGCAGAATTTCGGCTTTGCCAGGCGGCACATTGCCGAGATCGAGTGTCGCCAGCGGTTTGGCCGTTTTGCCGGCGCCATCCCAGAACCACACCGTGTAGGGCACGGCTTCTTCGCGGGTCGGCCCGGCCAGAATCAATATGCCGTCGCTCACGGCGGCAAGATCCCGGATGCCGGTATCCTTTCCGAGTTCGAGCGCGGTCGACATGGGCTTGAGCTCGTCCGTTTCGGTAAAGAGGGCGCTGGCCTCGACGCTGAGCACAACGGCGTGATTTTTGTTCGACGGCGCCCGCAATCCGAAGTGCATGCGGCCGTTCTTCACCGCGATCCCCTCGATGTTCACGCCTCCCTCGGCCAGCTTCTTATTGAAGAACGCCGCGGTGTTGTCGTCATCGCGGATGACATCGCGCAGGCGCGATGTCGACTCGACGCCGATGACCTTCTTGTCGTTGGGGTCGAATCCGGGAATTCCGCTTGCCGGGTCCACGGAGAACCTGAACACGGCGTAGCTCTCCTTGTTCTCCTTGTCGGTCTTCCGGCTGCGGCCATGCGAGCCGGTGATATAGAAAACCCCGTTCTCGTAGGCGACCCCTTCTGCGTCCGGGTCTTTGTCGGCGTCGGAAAACCGGATGAGTTTCCGCGGCACCAGCGTGCTTCCCTCGATCGAGAAGAACTGCGCGTATCGCTTCTCGTCGTTCGCAATCAGGCATGACGTGAACTTTGGCGTGGTCGGGACGCAGGCCGCCCCGCTCAGGTTCATGCGCGGTTGATCCTTGAAATCGTCGTCCTTGTCGTCCTTTTCAAAGATAGCGGATGACTTCCATTGAATTGCCTCCGGCGCGATTTTCGGCGGCTCCGCATGGCCGGCCGATACGCCGGCCGAAAGCAATCCGGCAGCAAGGAGGATGGCCGCGGATCGAAGATGTGAAACCTGTCCGATGCTTATCGACAACATGGCTGCCTCCGCTGCTGTTGTCCTTAGTGCAACCGGAAATTGCGATCAAGGCAAGGGGCCGGGAGCCGCGCGAGAGCTTTTCGAGGGAGGCAAAATGTCTCAATCCCTCAACTGCAATTCGTCACCTGGTTGGAGCAGAGGCTGCGCCACCAGCCGCGCACGCCGTTTTCGCTTTCGACCAGGCCCCAATAGCCGCTGGAGGCGAAAATGCGCTTCGGACCGCCGTCGGCGGGTCGCCGGGCTTGCGCTGCGCCGGTGACCACTTCGCGTCTGTAAAGGGCGCCTGAAACAGCCCGCCCATGCGGGTGCCGCCATTGGCATAGCTCGCGCCGACCTTGCTGGCGGCGACCCAGCCGCGTCCGGCGTAGGGTTTTGGCGCGTTGCGCGGGTATCTTTTCTCGTCCTCATATTTCAGTCCGGGCGGCGTCGCGCCCTCGATCAGGAACCAGCCGTCCTTGAAGCCGACGATGCGGAATTCGGTCAGCCAGCCGCCGTCGGGCGTGTTCTCGCTGCCGCCCATTTTCAGCCGGTAGGGCGGCGGAAGCGTGCCAAGGATGTGGGCTTTCGCCGAAGGCTCGGCGCGGACGTTGAGGCCGTTGGGATCGGGATCTTCCGACCAGGCGCCGAGATCACATGGTTCGGTGCCGGGCGGCAGTGCCGCGCGCTTCTGCGCCAGTTCGGCGGGCATCTTGGCGAAGTCATCGCCGTTGTCGTCTGGATCGGCGTTGTTGCGCGGGTTCAGTTCGGCCGCCACCGCGCGCAGTCCGCCGTCGTCTTTGGCCAGACGCACGACGAGGGTCTGGCGCGACGCGAATGTACTGAAGGGCGATTTTGGACCGTTGGCGTTCGCGGGATGAACCGCGAGATAGCCCGTCAGCGCGGGTTCATCGGTGCGGTAGGCCTGGCCTGAGACGTAACCCGGCGGCACCAGCGCCAGGCGCTCGTGCGCCATGCGGGATCTGGCTCGGCTGCACTCTGGGCGTTCGCCGCGCCGATCGTGGCGATCAGAAAAACGGCCGCCGGCAGTGCGTGCCAGCGGCCTTTTGGAATGTGGAGGACGCGCGATGGCTTCCTCATCAATCGCTTACGCCCGCGTTCCCGTGAACGGAAAACTGCCCATCGGGCCGATGCCCATTTCGCCGGACATGTTGTCGCCGGCAACCTTGCCAGAGAAGGAGAGCGTCAGCGGCATCGGGTTGGTGATGGAGATCTTCCAGGAGACGTCGTCGCCGGCAACGGTGCCGTCAAAAATTTCGCCGGAATTGCCGTCGGCGCCCTGGGTGCCGGTCAGCGTGCCACCGGCGCTCTTCACCGCCAGCGTCGCCTTGCGCTCGCCCATCGGCGTGCTCATGGTGATATTCCAGTTTCCGTCCACGGCCATCGCAGTCTCCCCGACATGTCCCAGCAACCGGAATGGTTTCGGGATCGATACGTTCGCGGCGGTATAACCTATCTCGCCGCCCAAGCCCAATGGTCTGTTGATGGTCTTGCTTTTTGCGAATTCAGGCGCGGGCGGCGGCACGAAGCCGGCTGCCGATCAAAAGGCGAAACGCGACATACTGAATCGCAAAGGCGGCGACCTTGGCCCCGACCAGCACGACCGTGACATAGAACGTCCACAGCTTCATGTCCCCGGTCATCGCGACGCCGATGGTGCCGGCGCCGAGCACGAACATCAGCGCGGCCCAGGCGTAGCCGGCCACGGTGACGTATTCCGGGATGTTGTCCGTCACGATCGCCGGCAGGTAGCGCAGCAGCCAGCCGCGCTTGAGCATGATGGCGCCGATTGCAAAATGGCCGATCGCGGGTTTCGCCAGCACGAAGCGCGGATCGTGGGTCAGGAGCGTGGCGCTGCCGAGCACGATCACCAGCGCCAGGCTGGCATAGGTCATGTAGCCGAGCGGTTTGCCCTTGACGCGTGAATAGATCACTTGGGCTACGGCGCCCGCGATGGCGACGCCGGTCGCCAGCAAGACGTTGTCGGTCGCGAGATAGATCGCGAGGAACAGGATGGTGGAGAAAAAATCGGCGCCCAGTCTGGCGAATACGTCCTTCATCGTCCTGCTCTCTGCTGAATGGCGTGGCGCTGTTGAATGGTGCGGCGGAACGCAGTGGTCCTCAGTTGGTGCCGGGCAGGGCGCCGGCCGGCGGCGTTCCGTACTTCACCCTGCGATATTCCGGATACCATTTGGTGAAATAGACTGCACTGTTGCGGGCGGCAAATGCAACCAGCAGGCTGGACCACAGCGGTAGGCCCGGCACGTAGATCAGTGCGATGTTGCCGACCATCATCAACAGCGCCGCACCGGTCCAGGCCCAGGTGATGATGTAGTTGGCGCGCAGGAAGCCGGGCAGCTTTGCCGTCTCGGCGTCGACCGCTTCGCGGGCGTATTGCAGTGTGAACGGGAAGCGGATCACGATCGACAGCAGCGAGACCAGAAAAATGCCGGCATCGACCGCGAACTTGACGGCCGAATTGCCGAGGGCGGGATCGATCAGCAGGGTGTAGCTGCCAACCGTTGTGAATACGACCACGGTGCCTGCACCGAGGATCTTGATCGAACGTCCGCGCACGATGTCGAACGCGATCACGGCGAGGCAGATCGCCGCCGCCACAAACAGGCTGACGGCTGCCGAGGTCACCAGCATCAATATGGCGAAGGCGCCGTAGGGCGCGAGGATGAGGAAGATCGTCATGCGCAGCCTTTCGAGCAATCTTTACACCGTAAAGATACCCTAGGGTCGTAGGGCCAAATCGTCAAGGATAATCTTTACACCGTCAAAATTAAATCGGAGGAGCCGTAAAGTCGAGATATTACAGCGTCTTGTCGCACGGCGAGCGTTAGCTCCAGACGCCGTTCCAGGCCCGCCACAGGATCATCACCGCGCAGGCGATCAGCAATACGAAGGTGACCGTGATGCCGCCGACACGGCCAATGCGAAACTGTAGCGTGTTGGATGCTGCGTACATGCCGAGCGGATGCAGCAGCCGCGAAACCACCAGCGCGCCCATCAGCACATGGACCCGAATCGCGGGCAGGCCGGACATTTCGAGCATGGCAACCATCAGCGTGATGATCGGGACATACTCGATGAAATTGGCATGTACGCGGATCGCGCTGCGCAACTCCCGGCTGCCATTGTCGCCGAAAGCGGCCCGGTCCCTCTGGCGCAACCGCGCGACCTGAATCGCGAGGCAAGTGAAGAACAGCGCCAGGATGGCGAGATAGATCGCGGTGATGGAGGGCAGGTGCATTGCATGTCTCCCCTGGATGAATTGTACCGCACTCTCTCCGTTCGTCATTCCGGGGGATGCGCGGCATCGAATCCGGAAATGACGGAGAATTACTCCGCGCCGACCCAGTTGCCGTGAAAGCCGTCGGGCACGCGGTGGCCGAGATGCACCAGCGCCACTGGACCGGCTTCGACGTCTTTCGCATTGAACACCGCAAGGTCGCTGCGGTTTTCCTGGGCGCGCCAGACCGCCGACAGCAGCCAGCCGTCGCCCTCGGCGGCGTCAGGCCCGCGTTCGACAAACACCGGTTCGGAAATGGTGTCGCCGGCCGGCAGCAGATAGTTGCCGAGCCGCTTGCCGTTGCCGTCGACATGCACGATGCCGGAGAGTGCGCCGAACATCGGCAGATCCGGATTGGCACAGGCGTACCAGCCGTGGCGGCTCTTCAGGCCGGCGCGGCGATCGTCGATGCGCGGGAATTCACCGGTCAGGTCGTCGTCGAGATAGGTCTGCGTGAAGCGGTCGGTATTCCCCGCGAGGTCGAAGGTCCAGCGGCAATACCGCGCGCGCGACTTCGCCGGATCCGTCTTCGATCCGTCAGGGTGGGTGAACAGCGGCGCTTCCTCGAATTGCATGACGTCGGCAACGATGCGGTTGCCTTCTTCCCAAGCATTCATGATGTGGAAGACGTAGCAGCTCTCGGCGCGGAACCAGACCAGGTCGCTGGCGGAGCCGTTGCGCTTCATGACGCCGACATAAGCGCCTTTCTCCGGCTCCCAGGCGTAAGGCGGCCTGCCGCGCATCGCGCGGTCCATGCTGCCGGTAATGGGCAGGATCGGAAACAGCAGATGATTTTCGGTGACGATGAAGTCGTGCACCATGCTGGCATAGGGCGCTTCGAACCGATCGAACCGCGTCACCACGCCGGATGCATTGACGGTCCCAAAGGAGAGGGCAGGGGTCAACGGCCCCGCGGCGTTATAGCCGAAGAACGCCATCTCGCCGGTGACCGGATCGATCTTGGGATGCGCGGTGAAGGGGCCCTTGATGGCGCCGTTGTAATCGCAATAGCCGAGGCGGTTCAGCGTGCCCGGCTCGATCTCGGTCGGCAGGTGGCCTTCTTCCAGCGCCAGCAGGCGGCCGGCGTGGAAGATGATGTTGGTGTTGGCGACGCCGCCGTCCTGGGTGATGTCGGCGGGCGCATCCGGCAGCTTGCGGCCGAAGCCGCCGAACAGCGCGCGGCCGGCGTCGTGCTCGGCCTGCCATTTGGGGGTGCGGACCCAGCGGTTGCGATAGCCGGCGCGGCCGTTTTCGAGATGGAAGGCGTGCAACATGCCGTCGCCGACGAACCAGTGCGCGCCCGGCGCATCGAATTGCGGGTTGGGGCCATTGCGATAAAGCGTGCCGTTGAGTTCGCGCGGCAATTCGCCGGTGACTTTCAAAAAAGGCGCGTCGCACTCCATCGGAATCGGCGCAAGGTTGGTGCGGGCCGCGTTGGTCGTGACCTGGTCGAGCATCTCACGTTTCCTCCGATCATATCTTTACATCGTCAAGATATCGGTAACGATGATGCCTCACACCGTCAAGCAAAATCTTTACAGTGTAAAAATGGCGTCATATAAGGATTTGCATGGCAAGATTATCTAAAGAAAACAAAGCGAGCCGTCCGGCGGCGAGGGTGCGCCGACCGGCGAAGGCCGCGGCCAAGGCCGCTCGGCCGGCCAGCCGGCGTCGGTCGGCGGGCGATACCCCCTATCATCATGGCGATCTGCACGAAGCGTTGTTGCAGGCGGCCGAGCGGGTGCTCGAGCGCGACGGGCTGGCGGGATTGACGCTGCGCGCCGTGGCGCGCGAGGCCGGCGTCTCGCATGCCGCGCCGACCCATCATTTCGGTGATCTCACCGGGTTGCTGAGCGAACTCGCTGCCATCGGTTTCCGGATGTTCAATGCGGCGATGGTCGCCGCCCGCGGCAGCGAAACCCATCCGTTGATGAAGGGGCTGGCGACCGGCAAGGCCTATGTCGCCTATGCGCAGGCGCATCCCGGCATGTACGGCCTGATGTTCCGCAACGAGCGGCTCGACATGACGCGGCCGTCGCTGCACGAGGCTGCCACGGCGTCATTCCAGGGGTTGGCGAATTCGGTCGGCGCCGGCCGCAACGAGCGTCTCGCCGGCGAGGCGCTGGAGGCATTGTCACTCGACCAGGCTGCGGCGATCGCACGCGCCTGGTCGCTGGTGCATGGCTTCACCATGCTGCTGCTCGACGGGCGACTGGGGGACATCCTGCACCGGCTGCCCGAAGGCACCACGCCGGAGCAGTTGCTGGATGCGATGATGCGTTCGACCGTCGCCCGTCCGCAGGGGACGTGACGCTTTTACGTGACCGCGGCCAACTAGCGCTTCGCCAGTCCCACGGCCTTGCCGGTTTTGCCGATCACTTTCACCTCGTCCTCGCCGCATTTGAAGTCGCGGGCGAATTCGTCGGCCGCCTTGCGGGCGAGTTCGTTCGCCTTGGGATTGGCCTGCGCATCGACATAGGCGACATGGCAAACTTGCCCGGGCGGCAGCCGCGTCACCGCCAGCATCGGTTTGGCGATCGGCCGGCCTGCCTTGTCCTCGTCGGCGTTGTCGGCGATGTGCCAGCGCTGGATGATCGCGAACGGCTTGCCGTTCACCGCCCGCCACTCGACCGTGTGCTCGGTCGAATTGAATGGGCCGAACCAGACCTGCGCGGCAGGCTCCTTCCTCGCCGCGGCGCGGTTGCGGCCGACGGAAACGGTCTCGCGCAGATCGTCCTCGCTGATCAGGACCACGAGACCGGTTTTGCCGGGGCAGGTCCGGATGGTGCTGTCGTCGACCTCGGTGCCGGCGCTGGTGACGCGGCAATCCTTCGGTGCAGTTGAGGTGTAGCTACTGCTGAATGTTTGGGCGCTCGCCGGTGAAATCGGGTCCATGGCGGTGCCGAACAGCGCCGCGATGGCCATTCCGGCGATCTGCAAACAGGGGACACGTTTCATCCGGCTACTCTTGGCTCTACTTTTCCGTTGGGAACCTCACGACTTCAGACGTGTGCAATCTGGGGAAGGTTCACGGGAAGGGCGCGAAATACCTGACAGCGCCGGGGAATCGTCCTAGAAGGGCGGCTTCGCCATTCCCCGTTTCCCGAGCGTGTAGTCGTCAATCCCATGCCTGCCATCCCCCAGAACAAACCCTATCGCGTCGGCCGCTCCAAGACCGGATTGGGGCTCTTCGCCACCAAGCCGATCAAGAAGGGCGCCAAAATCATCCGCTATTTTGGCCCGCTGCTGGATTCGAAGAACAAAAAAGACGACGCGATCGAGAACAAGTATCTGTTCGAGCTCAATAACCGCTGGACGATCGACGGTTCGGTACGCAAGAACGTCGCCCGCTACATCAACCATGCCTGCAAGCCGAACGCCGAATCCGACGTCAAGCCGCGCAAGCGCAAGGTGATCATCCGCGCCATCAAGAACATCGAGCCGGGCGAAGAGATCAACTACGACTACGGCACCGACTATTTCAAGGCCTACCTGAAGCCGATCGGCTGCAAATGCGCGGCGTGCGAAAAGAAGCGCAAGAAACAGCGGGCGGAAGCGCGGGCCGAAAAACTCCGGCTCAAGGCGAAAGCCGAGCGCAAGGCGTTGAGAGAGGCCGAGAAGCAGGCAGCGAAGGCGAAGAAGGCCAGAGAAAAGCTCAAGCAAAAGCGCGAGCTGAACGGCCATTCCAAGGTCGGCAAGGCGAACGGCAACAGCCGGGTCCGGGTGGCCGCCAAGCGACCGGCAACCACGAAGAGACGGGTTGGCGCGGCCACGCCAGTTGTTATGGCTGCGCCTGAACCCGCGCCGGCGCTTCAGGCCTGAACGCGCGGCGGTATTATCCGCCAGGCTTGTGCACCGATCGAGGCAGCGATGCTTCGCCGAAGTCGAGCGCCGAGCGCTGGATGATCGCGCCTGAGGCGTCGACCACGACGCGAAAGCGCCGATGTTCAGAGAAGAAGGTCAGGCGATGCCGGCCGAGGTCCGCATCGACGCCGCGCTCGGCAAGACTCGTGATCCGGCCCGCGCGCATGCCTTCCTGAAGCAGGGGCAGCGTGACGCCGAGCCCGGCCGCGACGATCGACGCGTCGATCTGAACCTCGCCATTTTCGAATTCGATCGGTCTCATCATGCGGGCATCGGGCTCCGTCGGGGCCTTGCGGGATAGGCGCATTCCTCCAGCGTAGTAGAATCGAGTTCGCGCATGAAAGCTTCGCGCGCGGCGGCGAGCTTTGCCTTCAGGCGGCAGCGCGGCGTCAGCACGCAGGCGCCGCCATCGTCGCGAAAACATTCGACCAGCGCATGCGGCCCTTCCAGCGCGCGCACGACCTCGCCGAGCGTGATCGACCGGGCAGGGCGCGCCAGCGTGAACCCGCCGCCGGCGCCGCGCTGGGTCGAGATGAAGCCGCCGTCGGCGAGGTCGCGCACCACCTTGGCCAGATGATTGCGGGAAATGCCGAACTCGGCCGCGATTTCATGGGTGGCGAACGACCGCGTCGGTTCCCCCGCCAGCCGCATCAAGGCCCGCAGCGCAAAATCCGTAAACGATGTCAAACGCATGGGATCCCCGCCAGGTTTCGCTTGCAAATCCTCTATAGCGGTCTAAATAGGTATTTCAAATACCTATTTAAGCCAAGCGTGAGGAAATGATCGTGACGGGCGCAGAGCGGCGGGAACGGATCACAGCCGAATTATCCGAACGGACGGGAATCACCGAGGCCATGATCGAGCGCCTGGTGCGCGCGTTCTATGACAAGGTTCGCACCGACCCGATGCTGGGGCCTGTCTTCGACGCCCGCATCCGCGACTGGGAGCCACATCTGCAACAGATGTGCGCGTTCTGGTCGTCGGTCGCGCTGATGTCGGGCCGTTATCACGGCACGCCGATGGTCAAGCACCTGCCGTTGCCGGTCGATGCGGCGCATTTCGACCGCTGGCTCGACCTGTTCGAGATGACCGCCCGCGAGATCTGTCCGCCCGAGGCGGAAGCGCATTTCGTCGAACGGGCGCGGCGGATCGCGACCAGCCTCGAACTCGGCATCGCCAACGGGCAGGGCGTCCTGCTCGGAACTGGCGAACGGTTTCGGCGTAACGAGATGGGAGTAGCGCGATGACGTACCGGACTCATGACGTGACGCCGAAGGAAGCGGCCAGTCCCTATTCCGGCAGCAGCCTGGTGCCGATGCTGGTGATCGGATTGGTGTTGACCTTTGCGGGGATGATCGCGGCGCTGATG
The DNA here is from genome assembly GCA_963764705.1 of uncultured Alphaproteobacteria bacterium. Classification (GTDB taxonomy): domain Bacteria; phylum Pseudomonadota; class Alphaproteobacteria; order Rhizobiales; family Xanthobacteraceae; genus Bradyrhizobium. The sequence continues at coordinate 329,736 of CAVXTR010000002.1, forward strand.
TTGAGCTGACGCGCTCCTCGAAGCAACTCAGTCGTCATTCCGGGTTCGATGCTTCGCATTGCCCCGGAATGACGATGACAACTAAGCCACCACCACGCCCTCACTCCTGCGCAGTCCGACATATTGCAATTCCGCAAACACCCCGGTCGCGATAGCCTGCGCCACGACGACGATCTCACCGGGCAGGTTCGGCGTTACCGCACCCGAGAACAGCAGTGCGATGCTGGCAAGCGTCCACGCCGCATTGCCCGCGATGACGACCAGCACCAATACCTTCGGCACCGATGATCGCGTGCCGAGCCAGCCGACCAGCGCGGTATAGGCAATCAGAAAGAGCCCGGTCTCGCGCAGCAGCGCTTCCGGCAGGCCGAGGAACGGCGCCAGCAGGCCGGCGCCGAGCGTGAGCCCCGCGGCGGAGACGCCGCTGAAGATGGCATCGGCAAGCAAAGCGCGGCTCAGGAACGTGGACGGGTGGATCATGATGGTCTTCTCCTTGGGTTGCTTGGGGTGGTTTCAGAACTGGAACAGCGCGCGGAACTGACGCAGCAGGCGGACCGGGCAGAGCGCCTTGCCGATCCGGTTCTCGAAGGTCTGCACCTGCGCGAACACGAATATGCCGGTGTCGTGCACCACGGGTTCAGGCAATTGTAGTGACCGCGCCAGCACCAGGGTGGCCAGTCGCGTGATCATGGCGGCGACGGGGCGGATAACGGAAAGCATCAGCATGGGTCATCTCCTGTGATGCCGAGGATGACCCGCCCGGCGACCCAATTCGATTACCTCGGACGTAATGGAAGCCGAGAAATCCGCATGGTAGGTTTTCACCATGAACGCACATGCTTCCACGGCGCGAGCCGAACGATCCCAGCCAGTCCATATCGGCGATCACCTGCGCGAATGGCGGCAGCGCCGTCATCTCAGCCAGCTCGATCTGGCTGGCGACGCCGAGATATCCGCGCGTCACCTGAGCTTTGTCGAAACCGGCCGCGCCGCGCCTTCACGCGAAATGGTGCTGAAGCTGGCCGAACGGCTGGAGGTTCCCTTGCGCGACCGCAATGTGCTGCTGGTGGCTGCAGGCTTTGCGCCGGCGTTTCCGCAGCGTTCGCTCGACGATCCCGCGTTGAAATCGGCGCGGGCCGCGATCGACCTGGTGTTGAGGGCGCATGAGCCCAATCCGGCGCTGGCCTATGACCGGCACTGGAATCTCGTCACCGCCAACCGGATGGTGGCGCCGCTGCTTGAGGGCGTCGCGCCGCATCTGCTCGGTCAGCCCCTCAACATCCTGAGGCTTGCCTTCCACCCGGAAGCGCTGGCGCCGCGTACCGTCAATCTGGCCGAATGGTCCAGCCATTTGCTGGAGCGGCTGCACCGCCAGTGCGAGGCCACCGCCGATCCCGAACTGCTGAAACTGTATCAGGAGTTGAAGGCCTACCCGATGCCGGCGCGCTCGGGACCATTGTCGTCGGACAATGTCGCGATCCCGTTCAAGCTGCGGCACGGTAGTGACGTGCTGAGTTTCATCTCCACCACCATGATTTTCGGCACCCCGGTCGATATCACGCTGTCCGAACTGGCGCTGGAAACCTTCTTTCCCGCCGACGAACTGACCGCCCGGCGGATGCGGGAGATGGCAGCGAATCCTGAATAGCGCCTTGCTCAAATAACGGCTTGTATGGCGGTCGTTTCGGCTTATTTTCCGGGCAGCATTTTGATGCCCCAAGGGAAACCGCCGAGGAGATGCCGATGAGCACCCTGAAACCGCTGAAGATCGACATCGTCTCCGACGTGGTCTGCCCGTGGTGCTATATCGGCAAGCGCCGGATCGAGAACGCGCTGGCGCTGGTGCCGGATGTTCCGGTGGAGGTGCGCTGGCGGCCGTTCTTTCTCAACAACTGGGTCCCGCGCGAGGGCATCAGCCGCGATGAATATCTCACCGCCAAGTTCGGCTCGGTCGAGGCCTACAAGGGCATTGCCGGCCGCGTGGTGACCGCGGCGAGCGAGGAAGGCCTGACCTACCGGCCCGAGCTGGTCAAGCGCCAGCCCAACACCATCGACTGCCACCGCCTGATCCACTGGGCGGACGCGCAGGGCAAATCCGCCGAGATGAAGCAGCGGCTGATGGAATTGTACTTTCGCGATGGCGGCGACCTCACCGACGTCAATGTGCTGGTGCAGGCCGCGGCCGATGTCGGCCTCGATGCCGACGACGTCCGCAAGCGGCTCGCCACCGACGAGGATGTCGCCCTGATCTCGGGGCAGGCGCAGGAAGCGGCCGAGAAGGGCATCTCCGGCGTGCCGACCTTCGTGTTCGCTCAGAAATACGCGGTGTCCGGCGCCCAGCCGGCCGACCAACTCGCCCGCGCCATCCGTCAGGTGTCCGGCGAAATCAACGCGCAGGCGGCGGAATAGGAAAAACGGTTCCGTTTTTGGCTTGCTCCGTTTGACGGGGCAGGGTTGAGTGCGGCCGGGTTATATTGCCAACAACAACCAACAACAGAAAATTTCGGGAGGCATCATGCTCTATGAACTGCGAACCTACACCGTGAAGCCCGGCACGCTCGGCGATATCGTCAAGGCGGCCTCTACCGTGTCGCGCGATGTCCGTGGCAATAATTACGGCAAGCTGGAGGGGTACTGGTCCACCGAAATCGGGCCGCTCAATCAGGTCATGCACATGTGGAGCTACGAAAGCTTCGACGAGCGCGCGCGGCTGCGCGGCGAACTTGCCAAGAACCCGCGCTGGAACGGCGAGTATATTCCGCTGATCCGCCCGATCGTGGTGCACCAGGACGTCCGCCTGCTCAACGCCATCAAGGCGCCGGTGGCGCCGGCCTCATCGGGCAACATCTACGAGTTCCGCAATTATCGCGCCAGGGCCGTCGGCCCTGTCAGGCAGTGGATCGAGGCATTTACGGGCGTGCTGCCGGTGCGCGAGAAATATTCCAAGATCGTCGGGCTCTGGCAGACCGAGGCGGGCCAGCCGAACGAAGTCTGTCACATCTGGGCCTATCCGAGCCTGAATGCCCGCGCCGAAGCGCGTGGTGCCGCGATGAAGGATCCGGCCTGGCAGGAATTCCTCAAGGTCGGAACACCCCTGCTGGAAGAGATGCACTCGACCATCATGCTGCCGGCGCCGCACTCACCGTTGCAGTGAGGCGGGCGTGACGCCCGGCGGTCACGTCCCCTTCAAATAATAGTTCGCCCGTTTTCCGAGCGCGATGCGGCGCAGTGTGCGGCGCATCGTCATCGAGGCGCGCAGGGGACGGATCGCGGTCGTCACCGTGCGATAGAAGGCGAGCTTGAGCGTGTCGCGCATCGGCTGGCGGCCCGGCGGCTGTTGCGGCAGCCCGATGCCGCGCAGCATCGAATTGAAGAAGTGCAGGTCGTTCAGCCGCCGCACCTCGCGCGTTTTCCAGGTGATCGCCATCGAGATCGAGAATGAGTCCGCGGTGCGGACCCAGTGCGGCCACTGATACGGCACGTAGCAACCGTCGCCCGCGAACAGGTGAAACTCCTTACCCTTCGGCGCAAAGCTGTCGTCGTACTTCAGGTTGCGGTGCTTGGTCATCGAGCGCTCGATCTCGTCGTCGGAAACGATCGAACGGTCGGTATTATCGAAGGTCGTGAAGAATTTTTCGCCGTGGATATGCACGAAGAAATTGTCTTCGCTGTCGAGATGAAACGGCGTGGTCGAGTTCGGCGAGGAGACGAACAGAAAGCCTTCGACCTGCTCGAAACCGGCGTCGAGCAGGCTGTTGAAGCCGCGCGCGCGGGCGACCGACAGCAGCGTGTCCTGCAGCAGCGCCCGGTATTGCGGCGAATTCTCGACCCGCTTGAGTACCATCCAGGCGCCGGCGGTTTCGATGCTCTTGACCACTTCGACCGGATCGAGATCGACGGAGGGAATCGCGTCCGGGTCCTGGCTGATCGCGACCTGGCCGGAGTTATATTCGATCAGGTCGCGCGGCAGTTCGGCGGCAAGCTGCGCGATGCGCGGCAGCATCAGCAGCGGATGGCCGGCCAGCCGGTGACGGATCGCGAACGGCTGGTGTGGAAAGTCGTCGTCGCAATGCATCGTGATCGGCGGTAATGACGGGTGCGACGGCGGTGCTGATGTTCATGAGGATTTCTCCTGACGCTTCCTGACGAGAAGCATGAGGCGGCGCGCCGGCCCGCGAAGTCCCTTGCGCAAGCCGAGTGCGGCATGGATCAAAGCTACGACGGGATCGCGACGCCGCAGCGGGATCAGCACGTCGCCGATCGCAAGGCGCCCGCGCCAGATCGGGTCGATCATCGGGTGACCGGGGTTTGCGGTGGAATCGACCATGCGAATAGCCGGGTCGGCGCAGAGATGCCGCGTCAGGTCCAGCGTCAACTGCACGCCCGGCGAAAATCTCGCAAAGCGCTCGTCGACACCGAGCTTGAAGTAGAAGGCGCGGTCGAGGTGGCGCAGCACGATCGCGGAAGCCACCGGCATGTCGCCCGCCCGCAGTGTCACGATCTCGCAACTCCCGGTCTCCGCAAGCGCCGAGGTGGCACGGCGGATGAAGGCCGCATCGCCGGCGTCCTGTCCGAGCGCCGTGCCGCGCTTGCCCTTCCAGCCGCTGGCTTCCAGTTCCAGGAAGATCTCGATCGCCGCTGCGACGTCTCCTGGCGCGCGCGCGACGTCGAACTGGACGGCGCCGTGCTCGGCGAGCCGGTTGCGCTGGCGGCGCAGCTCCTTCAATTTCTTGGCGCCGAGCGCCTTGTGCAGCAACTCGTCGGCATCGCCGGTGGCATCGAGGCAGGCGCGGGCATGCGATTGCAGAATCCGCGGCTGCATGCCGTCGCGCCCCAGGACAGTGATGAAGGCGTTCATGGCCGCGCCATCGAGGGAAACGTCGCGCAGGATCAGCGCACGGGCCCCCGATCGCCGCGCCTGCTGCATCAAGCCGGCTGCGGCGTTTTCCGCCAGATCGCGATCGAGCGTTGGCGTCGAGAGCGTGCCATAGGGGTCGGCGCTGACCAGCGCGGGCAACGGGATTTTATAGGCGCGCCACAGCGAAATCACGGGCAGCAGACCGATCAATCCGGAGCCATCGCCCCACGCGCAAAGGGCCGCGGCGCCGTCGCGACCGCGGGCGGAAGCGTTCACCGCCAGCTCCCAGTCCGGCAGGAAATATCCATTGGGTTCGCTTGCGCGGTCGGACAGCGCTCGCCACGGCAGCGCGGATATGTCGTCAAGCGGCATCAGCGCGCGGCCGATGTCTGCCGCCGGCGCATGCGCACGGGTGGCATCCTTGATCGATGCACGACGGACCACTGCAGATTCAGCAATCTCGACCACTTCCCCGATACCCCGTTCGCGATTCATGCGCTGACGACGCCCCACGGCGCCGCTGGCTTCGATCACGTTCGCGGCTCACGCTAACGGAGAAAAATGGAGAATGCCGAAGGTGCGAAGCCCGGATTTGAGCGATCGCGTTAACGGAGCGTTCAGCCTAACCCAGCCGCCCTGCCTGCCGTCAGGCCACGATGGCAACCGCCGGGGCGACGAGGAACCGGGCCTCGAAATCGCTTGCCGGCATCGGCCGCCCGAAGAAATAGCCTTGGCCTTCCTCGCAGCCCATGCTGATGAGGTAATCGGCCGTGGCCCGGCTCTCGATGCCTTCGGCGATGACCGACAGGCCCAGTTGCTTGCTCAGTCCGATGGTCGAGCTGACGATCGCTGCGTCGTCGGGATTGGCCAGCAATCCCAGCACGAAGGAGCGGTCGATCTTGAGCCCGTCGAGCGGGAATTTCTTCAGATAGCTCAGGCTGGCAAAGCCGGTGCCGAAATCGTCGAACACGATGCGAACGCCGAGCTCCTGAATTTTCAGGAACGTATCCAGCGCGCCCTGTTCGTCGTGGAGCAGGATGTCTTCGGTGACTTCGAGCTCGAGGCTGGTGGGGCTGAGGCCGCTGCGCGTCAGGGCGTACGCCACCGAAGTCGCAAGGTCACCGGGCCGGAACTGCGAAGGTGAGAGGTTGACGCCGATGCGAAGCTTGTGCCCGGTGCGTTCCCATTCTGCCGCCTTGGCGCAGGCGGTGTGCAGGACCCACTCGGCGATCCGGTCGGAAATCGGCGAGGTATTGACGACCGGCATGAATTCCGCCGGCGATACCAGACCGCGCACCGGATGACGCCAGCGGATCAGGGCCTCGGCCCCGATCAGGCTGCCGTCGGCCAGATGCAGTTGCGGCTGATAGAATAGTTCGAATTCGTTGCGCTCCGCGGCCAGCGCCAGTTCGGCTTCCAGCGTCAGGCGGGTTTCCAGCTCGCGCCGGATGGAGTCCTCGAACAGCAGATATCCGCCACGCCTGGTCGCCTTGGCCCGGCTCAGCGCCAGATGGCTGTTGCTCAGCAGTTCGTCCGCCGTCTGTCCGGCACCGGGGAAAACGGCCGCGCCGATACTGACCTTGATGCGGTGCTGTCGCGTGCCGGCGAGCAGCGGAGTGTCGAAGACAGCGCCGATCCGTTCGGCAAAACCGCCGACGCTCTCGCCGAGATCGTCCAGCGAAAGCGCGACGGCAAATTCATCACCGCTCAGCCGCGCAACCGTGCGAGGGCCTGGAATGCTGGCGGTCAGCCGTTCCGACACCGCACGCAGCACGAGGTCGCCGGCGGAGTGGCCGAGCATGTCGTTGATCTGCTGAAAGCCGTCGAGGCCGAGCACCAGCAGCGCGACTTCGCCGCCGTCTGTCTCGGCCTTTGCAATCATCGCGGCCAGTCTGGCGTGAAGCGTGTTGCGGTTGATCAGGCCCGTGAGTGAATCATATTCCGCCAGATATCGAATTCGCTCGGCTTCGCGCTTGCGCACGGAGATGTCACGCAGGATCGCGCCGAACTGAAATCCGTCGGTACCCTGCCAGCCGGAGAAACTGGCCTCGACTGGAAAAACGTCGCCGTTGTTGCGGCGGCCGTTGAACTCGATCACGGTGCCGGCGGCAAGCTCGGCGGCGTTCCGGATCGAGAACGAGGAGCCGGCAACGCCTTCATCGCGGGCGCAGATCGTGTCGAACGGCCGGCCGATCATCTCTTCCGGCTCGTAGCCGAAGATCGCGGTCGCGCCGGGATTCCAGACCGATATCAGGTAATTGGCGTCGGTGCAGATCAGGCCGTCGCCGAGCGACATCGCCACCCGCTGGAAACGGCTCTCGGCGACCCGGCCGAGCAAGTCTCTGATGTCGATTTCGTCGAGCGCGATGGCGGCGATGTAGACGACGATCGCGATATCGAGCAGCGACGTGTCGAGAACGAGCGGAAAAACCATCTGCAGCAGGAATGCAAAAGCTTCGACGGCGAACACCGTGCCAATGAGCAGGCCGACGCGCAGGCCGGCGGAGAGGCGGCGCCATGTCAGCAGCATGACCAGAGCGAGCAGCCCGAGCCCGGCCAGCGTGACGGTGCCGGAAGTCCATTGCAGCGCGCGGTGCTGCAGCAGAGATTCGGCGGCGAGCGTCTGCAACACTGGTCCGGAAACGATCACGCCGTTCGGAACGCTGAAGCGGTCACCGAGTTCGAGCGCGGTGCCGCCGATAATGACCTTCTTGCCCTTCAGTTTTTGCAGGGTCGCCGGGTCGCCGTGCAGCACGTCGGTGTAGGAGACTTTCGGGATGCCGGAAGTACGGATGCTGAAATCGATCAGGAACGGCGCGCGTTTCTCGGCATATTGTCCGGCCAGCACCGCGGCCATCGACGGCACGAATGCGCCGTCCAGTTTCTCGCCCAATGGATAGCGGCGGACAAGACCGTCCGGTCCGGCCTCGACATTGACGATCGCCGGCCAGGAGTGATCGGCGAACTGCCGTAGCGGCCGATTGACGTGAACGGCCGTCCTGTCGGTGCCGGGCTGCTGGAAGGCCGGCAGAATCACCGATCCGCCGGTTGCTTCCAGGGCGGCGGCAAAGTCGCGGTCCGACGCCGGGTCCGACGGCGTCGAGAAGTCGACATCGAGCGCGATGTCCTGGACTTCCGCCTTCTGAAGCTGCCGGATCAATTCGGCGTGGAGCCGGCGTGGCCAGGGCCAGACGCCGATCTTGTCGATCGACGGAGCGTCGATCGCGATCACGACGATGTCACCGCTGGCGTGCCGGGTCTGCCAGCCGAACCGCAGATCGGCCAGGCCATGGCGCAGCGCGCCGTGCCAGCCGGACAACAGCACGATCGCCAGTGCGACGATTGCAAAGAGATGCGGCCGATACTGTTTCACGTCGTCATCGTTCTGATGTTTTGATCTTCGTTGTCATCGATGCCAGCTTGCAAACCCGCCCCGGCGGTCCATGCGCCTAGTGGTGTTTCCACCATCCGAAATGGTTGCCGTTGTTGCCGTTGCCGTTGCGTTCCCGTTTCCGTTCCCGTTGGCGCCGTTTCCGTTGCCGTTCCCGTTTCCATTGCCGTTACCACCGCCGATGCCGGTTACAGCGGCCACCGTTGCGACGACATCTGAAGTAAGGGGGGTGCTGCCGCTTGCAGCGGCGGCAGCTGCGGGATTGGCGACGCCGCTGCTGCTGTTCTGACTGGCGCTGGCAACCGCCGAATTGGCGGTGGAGCCGGATGAGCCCCAGATCGTGTTTGTGTTGGCGGCGCTTCGCGTGCGGCCGTTAGTCGTTGAGGTGCCGCGGGCGAGGCCGTGGGTGACCCGGTGGACGTTAAGCCGGACTTCGCCGATCGAAGACGAGATGCGGGTGACGCCCGACTTTGCCGAATGCGTGCCCGCCTGATGAGAGGGGACGCCCATGCCGTTGGAGGCGTTGCGGGGCGCCGTGAGGCCGGCGCGCGGCACCGGAACGCGTTCGATGGAAGGCGTGCGCGGCTTGCCATGCTCGATCGGGCTGAAGGTACCGGCTCCGCTCAGCGAGAGTCCCGGTTTGCCCTGCGTGAAGGTCGTTGCATGCTGGCCCGGCATCACCTGTGCGATCTGGCCCGTTCTGAAATCGGCGACCTCGACCTGGCCGCGGATCACATCGACCCTGGTCGCGCCGGCATTGACGGTGACGCGAAACTGCGTCCCCTTCACCACGGCGGCGAGGTAAGGGGTTTCGACCTCGAAATGCTTGACGTTGCGCTTCTCGACCTCGAGCAGGATCGAACCGGCCTGCTGCAGAATCGTCGTCGCGAGACCTTCCGTCTTCTGCTGGGGCAAGCCGACTACCGAGTTCGGCGAAATCAGCATGGTTTCTTCGCCGCGCCTGAGCAGCACGCGCCCGTTGCTGCCGGTCCGAACCGTGTCACCCGCCTTCAACTGCGCTTCCTGCGTCAGCGACGCTGGCTGGGCGCCGGAGTTCGCCAGCCAGACCTCGCCCGAGGATTTGCTCACTGTCCAGGCGCCGTCATCGGCGGCGAAGGCGCTGGACGCCATCGCCAGCGTGATCGCTGCCGCAAGAAACGCTGAGACCTGCTGATGCGCACGCATGGGGACTCTCCGGTTGTCGCTCTGACCTCTGAACTACCGGAAATATCTCAAGATTGAGTGTTTGGAACCCGCTCTTCCGGGCCACCGTGTTAACCATTCACTAACCATAAAATTCTATTAAAAATCAGATGGCTAACGGCTCCAACAGGGTTCGGAGGGTGGCGTCCGTACAACTACGGACGGGTGCGCCCGCACATCTGGCAGGGCATCGCCTGATTGTGCTGAGCCTGGGCCTTTTGGGCGCTTTAACCTGCCTGCCGGCCACGGCGCAGCAGGCGAGCCAGCCCGGCTATGACCCGATACAGACCGAAAAGCGCTTCGAACGGCAGCAATCCGATCAGGCGCCGGCCGCTCGGCCCCGGATACCGACGGCGCAGTTTGCCCGGCCGGAGGGGCGAGCCGGTACCAAGCCGATATTTCTCCTGCGCCGCGTTTCCATCGTCGGCGCGACGGCGATCCCGGACGACCGGCTGGCAACGGCCTATCAACCCTACCTCGGGAAAAACGTGTCGGAAGCCGACTTGACCGCGATGGCCGCCGCGGTCAGCGACATCTATCGCGCGGCCGGCTTTCACCTCAGCCGGGCAATCATTCCGCCTCAGAACGTCGCGGCCGGCCGGCTCCGCCTCCAGGTCATCGAAGGCGGCATCGTGGAAGTGGCGCTGAAGGGCGAGGACGCCGAACAGTTCGGCGTTCGTCCGATGCTCGCTGCCGTGATGGCCGAGCGGCCCTCGCAGCTTGCAACCCTCGAACGCCAGTTGCTCCTGATCAATGGCCGGCCCGGCGTGCACATCGACGACACCGGTCTGGAAGAGATCGGCACCGCCAGCGGCCGCTTTCGCGTGGTCGTCCATCTGAAGACCTGGCACCTGTTCACCTCGTTCGGCGTCGACAATCTCGGCTCCTCGTCGGTCGGTCCATGGCAAAGCTATGCGACCGCGGCTTTCAATTCCTATCTCGCGCCCGGCGATTCACTGGTGCTGAATCTCTCGACCACGCCCGCCGATCCGCGGCAACTCGCGTTCGGCCGGCTGTCCTATGAGGTGCCGGTCGGCACCGACGGCGCACGCGTCGGCGCGTCGGGCTTCTACAGCGAGGTCTGGCCCGGCGACATCCGCCACCTCATCAACGACAATACCAAGACCGAATCGTTCGAGGTTCACGGCAGCGTCGTGCCGCTGCAATCGCAGCGATCGTCACTGACGCTTACCGCCGGGTTCGGATTCAGCAACGTCACCGAGAACGACGTGTTCGGCCCGATCTACGCCGATCACATCCGCACCCTGAGCCTGACCTCGGATTACCGTCTGCAGGACAATTTCGGCGGCAACAATTACCTGACGCTGAACTACCGCCAGGGCCTCGATATCCTCGGCGCCTCGCACCGCGGCGACGATTTCCTGTCGCGCGACGACGCGTCCGGCAAATTCTCCGCGCTGAATTTCTGGTTTACGCGCTACCAGCAACTTTCCGATGCGTGGTCGGTGAAGATCGCCTCGGCCGGTCAGTGGGCGTCCGGACCGCTGTTCACCTCGCAGCAATTCTATCTCGGCGGTGTCGCGTTCGGGCGCGGCTACGGCAGCGCCGAAATCAGCGGCGACAACGGCATCGCCGGCTCGATCGAACTGCGCTTCGATCAGCGGACGAACTGGCAATATCTCAGCGGCTATCAGCTCTACGGTTTTGTCGACAGCGGTGCGGCCTGGAACGACGGCTTCACCATCGGCGAAGGGTTGGCGCTGACCTCCGCGGGCGCCGGCGTTCGGTTCTTCCTGTGGGACGGACTGCAGGCCGACATCGGTGTCGCCGCGCCGCTCAGCTATCGAGCACCCGACAATTCCAGTCGCACCGCGCGGGTGCTGTTCACGCTGACGAGCGCACTGAAACTCTGTCCGGTCCGGACCACGACCCGTTGCCTTTAGGATGCTTTTGGAAGCGGGCTAGATCGGCTCGTAGTTCTCGGTGGTGCAGGTGTCCTCCGCCTCGACCTGCCGGCGATCCGAAATCACGCCGTCGGCAATTGTGATCCGGTAGGTCTGCGTCCCCAGCGACTTGCCGATCACCGAGGTCAATTCGGCCCTGACGCATGCGGTCCAGCCGGGCCCGCGAAGATTGTGGCGCGGTTCGGAGACGCGCACCTGCGCCGGTCGCGAGGCCGCCGTGAAAACCGAATCCAGCTTTTCGGCCAGCATCCGTTTGACGTCCGGCGGCGCTTCGAGCGGGGCAGGGTCGGCCGCCTTGGCGCGCATGAATTCAGGCACCGGCGAGCGGATGTCGGCCAGGCCGCAGCCCGCCAGCCACAATGCCCCGCCGGTCATCAGCGCTATGTGAACCATCTGCCGCCGCATCGGAACGTTTTTTAACCGGACAGGGCTTCGCAGAACAGGCTATCCTGCATCACAATGCCGAGCCCGGGATGGCTATCAATCCCGCGGCGCGGTGGATTTGCGGGACATCAGGATGCCGGAGAGTAGCGCGATGAGGACCTTCACGATTGCGGCAGTCATGCTGGCGTTGTTGACGACGGCGGCGAACGCCCAGGCGCGACGGCCGGCAGGCGAAGACGGCAAGAAGAAGACGGAGCAACGGGCGCCGGTGGACGAGAAGGCCTACAAGGCTGCGCTGGAGCGAATTCCCGAGCCCAAGGAAAAATACGATCCCTGGGGCGTCGCGCGTCCGACCGATACCGCCAAGAAGCCCAAGTGAGAAGCCCAAGTGAATCGAGAAGTGAATAGTGAAGTGAAATCGAAGTGTGAGGCCGGACACATCCGGCTGAGGCTGCGACAAATTCGCCGTTGAATCGAGCCGAAGCCGCGCTCACATGGCGCCGCTTGCTTGAACCAATCGTATCCGCGCCATGACCAACCTCAAGCCAGCATTTGCCGGGAGGTTGTCTCATGTTCCGTCACGCACTTCTCAAGTTGACGATATCGGCCTCGATGATCCTGACGGCCGGTTCCGCCTTCGCGGAAAATCGCGTCGCGCTGGTGATCGGCCAATCCGCCTATCGCTCGGTCCCCGCTTTGCCCAATCCGGCCAATGACGCCAAGGCGGTGACGCAACTGCTGACCGATTCCGGGTTCGAGGTCTCGACCGCATCGGATCTTTCGCAGGGCCAGTTGCGCGAGCAGGTCAGTGCGTTTGCCGGAAAGGTGGCGGCCAAGGGCGCCGATACCGTCGCACTGGTATTTTATGCCGGCCATGGCTTGCAGATCGACGGCGAGAATTACCTGGTCCCCGTCGACGTCGATCCGAAACGGGAAGCCGACATTCCGCTGCAGGCGGTGCGCCTCAACGACATCCTCAACACGCTGACATCAGTGCCGAGCAAGATGCGCATCCTGATGCTCGATGCCTGCCGCAACAATCCGTTCCCCGACCTCAACAAGACCTCCGGCGGCGGCCTTGCCATCGTCGACGCCAAGATCGGCGCGCCCGGAACGTTCCTGTCGTTTTCGACCTCGCCGGGCGCGGTCGCCGAAGACGGCTCAGGCGCCAACAGCCCGTATACGACCGCGCTGCTCAGCGCCGGCAAGGAGCCGGGCATTCCGATCGAGGAAACCTTCAAGCGGGTTCGGCTCGCCGTCAACAAGTCGACCGATGGCCGGCAGACGCCGTGGGACAGTTCTTCGCTGACCGACGATTTCCGGTTTTCCGGTCCTGCCGTCGCCGGTCCGAAGCTGGCGGCGACCAAGAAGACCGTCTCGGAATGGACGCGCGACCTCAAGGGCAAGCCGGTCGAGGCCGCCAACGAGCTCATCGTGGCCGACGGCACCGATGAAGCCTACGAGGCGTTCGCCGGCCTCTACCCGCAGACGCCGCTCGGCGTGCTGGCGCGCGACTGGCTCAATCGTCACGTTCGCATGGTGGCGTGGAACAATGCCATCATCATCAACACTGCGGCCTCCTATCGCGGCTTCCTCGCCAAATTCCCCGACAGCGATCTCACCGCGACGGCACGCAAGCTGGAAGAGCGGTTGCGCAACCGTCCCGAGATCGCGCCGGTCGTCGTTGGCGCTGGCGCGGCCCCGCAGAATGTCGCGCTGACCTGTCCCTGCACCATTCAGCCGTCGACGCCGCAGTTGAAGAAAGTCGATACGCCAATCAAGCGCGTCGATCCGGATCCGCCGAAGCGTGTCGATCGCAAGCCCCCGCCGCGCTATCGCGAACCCGACGATGACGTCGTGGTCTATCGCCGTCCGCCACCGCGCGAGGTGTACGAGCCGGCAGGCCCGCCGGTCGGCATTGGTATCGGTATCGGCATTGGCGGTGGCGGCTATGGCGGCGGCAACTATGGCGGTCGCGGCCGAGGCGGATACTGACCTCTAGTCGAACGCGACGCCGATACGCCGGTCAGCGCTCCAGACCGCATGGCCACGACGCTTGAACGCATCGGCCGCGATCACCAGCGTAAACGATTCCGGCAGTCCGACCGGACTGGCGATCTCGATCCGCGCGCCGCTCGACGATAGGCTGCGGACCATGCAGTCGGTACCGCCGCCGCCGCTGAACGCCAGCGTGCCCTGTTTGAGCACCCGGTGCCGTTGTGCCGTCCGCCGCTCGATCATCGTCACACACCCGTAGCATTGTGATGACGGTTGATACCGCGGCGGAATTACGGACAATTAAATTCAAACCTCACCACGCTTGCGCGAGCGTTCGGATTTCGTTTACCACAAGCTCCGGGGAACCTGCCGGCGCGGTTCTCCGGCATGGTGTGCAAGCCTTCCGGTTCAGAAGCCTTCCGCATCGCATGCCTTCCCAGATGCGCCAGGGGGAGATCATCATGAAGACGACCGTTTTGATCCTGTTTGCCGCCGCCTTGATGCTGTCATCCGTGCCGGCGAATGCCGTGGTGCTCGACCTCTCGACCATGACCTGCAAGCAGTTCGTCGAGAGCGGCGACGACGGCATCAAGATGGTGCTGACCTGGATGGATGGCTGGTACAAGGGCGATTCCGACGAGGCGATCATCGACACCGACGTGTTCGTCGAAAACGCCAAGAAGTTCGGGGCCTATTGCGGGAAGAATCCGACGATCAGCATCGTCAATGCCGCGGAAGCAATTCTCGGCAAGTAAGATCAGGCGTTCAGCATCGCAAAAGCGCTGGAAACCATCGCCACCGGCTTGTTATCGGTGGCGCCCAACAGTGTGACGCGGCCGAAGCTCATGGTGCGCCCGAGGCGTACCACGCGGGCGTCGGCCAGGACATCGCCGGTCACCGCGCGCATGAAATGCGTGGTCTGGTCGACCGTCGTCATCGGACGATAGCCGCGGTTGGCGGCAAGGTTGGCGATCACCATCGCGGTGTCGGCAAACGCCATCAGCGCCTGGCCGCAGACCACGCCGCCGTTGCGGCACAATCGTTCCGAGAACGGCATGCGCAGGATGGCGCCCGGCTGCCAGTCGGCTGTCCCTGCCGCCGGCGGGGTGAAATCGAAACCCTCGATCGAAAGGTCGAGGTCGAGCACCCACGGCGCAAATACCTCGCCAAGCACGCGCCTTGCTTCCCCGATGCCAAATTCCGCGGCTTGCTGCTGCATAACGTCCGTTCCTCGCCCCGATCCTGTTTGCGGGGCATTGTAGGGGGCATTTGGTGGAAAGGAATACAGGGCCGCATGCTTGGCGGCGCGGTCAGGGGGGTGGTATATTGGCGCGAAAACGCGAAAGCGAGCGTCGCATAAGGAGAGTTTCATGAGAATGCTGAGCGCGGGCGCGGTGATGGTGCTGTTGATGGTGCCGGCCTACGCGCAGACACCGAACATCAACCTGATCCCGGAGCTGTCGTCCAAGACCCCCGAGGAGAAGGAAGCGGAGGCGATCAAGGAAAGGGCCTACCGGGATTCCTTGCGGAAAATTCCCGATGCCAAGGCCTCGTCCGATCCGTGGGGCACGGTGCGGAGCAATGAAGCTCCGAAGGCGGCGGCGTCTCCGCCCGCCAAGCCCAAAGCCAAGGCCAAGATCGAGACCCAGACCGGAAGTAGCGCGCAGCGCAGCCAGTGACGGCGGTGGCGGATGGAATTCGTTCGCCCCCTTCCTATATTGAGCCTGTCGTCCTGTGGTTCGGAGTTACGACATTGGGCTTTCGTCCGCGAGATCTTGCAAGTCGAATGGCCGGCCGGCGCCAGCCGGACCGCAAACCCGACGATGGCTATCTGCGCGAGACCTTCACGCTGCCGCGCGACAAGGCGCGGAGCAGGGCGCGCGACTTCCTCAGCCGCTATCCGAAGGCAGCCTATATGAGCTCGGTCGAAAGCTGGCGCGAACTTCCCGATGGCGACATTGAGTTCACGATGCGACGGCTCGCCAGCGCGGACTAGTTTCCGCAGGCGGTGACTGCGCGCGACCGACATTGTTCCGAGCCCAAGCCCGCCGTGCGGCAGTGAAGTCGAATTGTCATGGTGAGGAGCCACCGGCACTCAGGGCGCAGTTTGGAAATTCGCAGGTCATTCCGCCGCGTGTTTTTTCAGTTCCCGGTCGATCCGCAACTGGACCCGCCGCGCGGCAAGCTGTTGAAGCTTGGTCTCGGTCTTGCCGGTCACGACCTTATCGCCGATCCTGAACTGCCACGTCCAGATTCCCGGAGCGGCCGCCGTTACAGTGTATTCGACATCTCTGTGGATCATGCAAAAAGGCCCGGACCGACGTCGCCGGCATTCAATCCGAGAATGTCACTTAAGGTTGTAAATAATTAGTGATGCCCGCCCAAGGGAATAAACGGCCGGAACCCAGTGAAGCGGCGCGGGTGCCGTAGCAGGGGAACTCATCGGCCAAACGCGCCCGCTTCGGGCAGGACGTCAGTCGTTGTCCGGGTGCCAAGCCGCGCCAACAATCCAGATCCAGGAATCCAGTTCCAGGAATCCGGTTTCGGGGATCTCCGGCTGCGCTGGTGGACCAGATCGAGTTCCGCCAGCCGGTTCAGTTCCCCAAGCTGCCGCGCCGGGTCTGCCGGAGTGTCGAATTCCGCAAGCGTTCGCAGCAGCCGCCGGTAGGCGCGGTCGGCGACAGCCGTCGGCAGCGGCGCTTCGTCGAACTGCTCGACATAGCTGCTGATGACCCCGCGCAACAGCCGGCACATCGCCCGTTGTTCGGGATGATCGGCGGCAAACCGGGCCAGTCTGAGTTGCAGGATTTTGAAGGTCCGAAGACCGGGATGCTGGTCCAAAAGCCAGCAATGCAGTTCGTTCACGAAAAAGCTCCTTTCCGAGTTCTGGAAGAAGCTGCGGACTTGTACAGCAGGGCGCCTTGCCTGAACAGTCATGCTGCCGCAGGGCGCGGCCGCAAATTCGCAACGCGCGCGGGCTTCGGAAACGTGCTGCAAAAAGCGTTGCGCCGCGCAAGCGGAATATCATCGCTTGGCGGCGCAGGCCTATTCCCCGAGTGATGCAATGTCCCAGGCACGAATATGTCTGGGAGGAATTCAAAAGGTTCAATGCGGCGACGAGCAGGCTGGAGCGTTTTCCGGCCAAGCATGCCCTCGGAATTGATCCGGCGGCAGACACCGGTTTGTGACGGGACTACGCGTCGAAATGAATGCCGGATCCGGCCGGTCGCTACATCCGGGCCATGCCGGCAAAGTGCCTGCCGCTATAGGGGCCGACATGAACGCCGGTCTGCAGGCATTGCGCCTTGGCGGCCATGCACATCCGGACCCCGTCCGTCATGTCGACGGAATCGCGGATGCAGGATGCGGCATAGGCGCTGCACGTGTGTGGGATGGCGCGGCGGGCCATCACCCGGAGATACCGCGCGGAACGGCCGCCGTCGGAAGTCTGGCAGCACTTGCCGTTCATTTTGCTCGCCGACGCCGGGGTGACATCGGATGACAACGCAACGCCTGACAATGCGAGTGACAGGATGATCGCGACCGTCCTCATGCGTCCTCTCCCATGGGTATTGTTGTAGGGGATATACAACCACGGGAATCGAGAATTGTCGTCTAACATTTAGGCAATGTTGGAAATGCGACCCGGAAGTGGCTGGCGCCACCGAACGGGGGCTGGCTACTCCGGCCGCGGCGGCTGCGGCTGGCGCGGCGGGAGCGGCATTCTGGGCGGAACCAACAGCCGCACTGGCTCCGGCAGGCGGGCCGGCTCCGGCGCCCGGTTGAACCGCAGCAGCCATGCGGCCAGATAGGCGTAACGCCACTGCATGTTCTGCAGCAGGGTTTCCTCGGCGGCATCGGCAAAATCGTGCTCCATGGGCCGGGTCATACGCGGTTTCCATTGACGGAGGCTTCATGCGGAACCCCGACAGTGCTTCAAATCGTAAGGGAAGCGTTCACCATGGGCTGCACCCACGATCGGTGGAATTCTGCTATCAAGGCGGTCGCCGGTCGGGGGCCCATGCAACGCGCGATGATACGCTCAAGGAGAAGGCCAGGATCACCGCTGGCGCCGTCGCCGCGCTCGTGATCGTCAGCTGGCTCGTGGTCATCGCGGTGGCGGTCATGGCTGGGTAGGCAGGCCTCAGGCAGATCGCCAGGCCGGCACGCGCCGGCAGATCGCCAGGCCGGCACGCGCCAAGCCAGCACGCGCCAAGCCAGCACTCGCAAAGCCAGCCACGCAGGCCGAAAACAGAAAAGCCGCCCCTGAGAAGAGCGGCGATTCCATCGATTGGGATCATCACCCAGCCATGAATGATGATCGTCATCGTTAGGTGTGATCCATCAAGACTTCCTTACGCCAATAGGCGGGCGGGTCTAGGTAGTTCTCCGGATGAGAACGGGTTCCGTTGCATGCAACCGGCTGTACTTTTGGCCGCCGATGCCCGGCCCGATTGCGCTGTTCATTCCACTGGTTGCGGTCGCGATCTCGATGGCAAGGAGGCTTGGAAGACAATCCGGGTCATGAACCGCGCGGCTTGAACCCTGAAATCGAGACCAAACGGAAGTGGCCGCCAACGGAGGCGGCCTCAATGCCAGAACAGAGCAGTCGAAACCAACGCTACTGAGAGCGCGCCCAAAGCCACCACTATCACTGCAAATAAACGATCCCGCGCCATGAAGGCAGGATAAGCGAACACCGGTGATCGAGTTAGGACTGAGATCACCTATAAGCCATGCGATTGCGACACCGGGATTCTACTGCCTCATATGAAAGTAAGGCAGGCAAGGCCCACAATCAGTATCGCCAGCCAGAGCAGCGACAGCCGAAAGTACAGGGCGTGGTGTTTCATAAGCCAAAGACAACCTCCAAGTGAGGTGCTGCCCTTTGATCTGGATCAAAAAATCCAGGTCGACCAAAACCAGAACAGGCCACTGCGGGTTTTCAAACCAGGCCACCAGGGGGGGCGCGCTTCCAAAAGAACATATTGCGAACAGAGAACAAACGTGGTACGAGAGTTCCAGCACAGCCGAATCCGAAACTTTCTTAACCCCGTTTGTCCCGCTAGCGAATCCCCGTCATAAGGAGCACGACCTATGTCCGCCACTGCCCTGCGTATCGTCGAAGGATCCTCCATGGATAAGACCAAGGCCCTGTCCGCCGCGCTCTCTCAGATCGAGCGCCAGTTCGGCAAGGGCTCGGTGATGAAGCTGGGCAAGAACGACCGTTCGATGGATATCGAGACGATTTCGTCGGGCTCGCTCGGGCTCGACATCGCGCTCGGCGTCGGCGGGCTGCCGAAGGGACGGGTGGTCGAGATCTACGGGCCGGAATCCTCGGGCAAGACTACGCTGGCGCTGCACACGGTGGCGGAAGCCCAGAAGAAGGGCGGCATCTGCGCCTTCATCGACGCCGAACACGCGCTCGATCCGGTCTATGCGCGCAAGCTCGGCGTCAACATCGACGAACTGCTGATCTCGCAGCCTGACACCGGCGAGCAGGCGCTGGAAATCTGCGACACGCTGGTGCGTTCCGGCGCGGTCGACGTGCTGGTGATCGACTCCGTTGCAGCCCTGGTGCCGAAGGCCGAACTCGAAGGCGAAATGGGCGACGCGCTGCCCGGCCTGCAGGCGCGGCTGATGAGCCAGGCGCTGCGCAAGCTCACCGCCTCGATCAACAAATCCCACACCATGGTGATCTTCATCAACCAGATCCGCATGAAGATTGGTGTGATGTACGGCTCGCCGGAAACCACCACCGGCGGCAATGCGCTGAAGTTTTACGCCTCCGTCCGCCTCGACATCCGCCGCATCGGCGCGATCAAGGAGCGCGACGAAGTGGTCGGCAACCAGACCCGCGTCAAGGTGGTGAAGAACAAGCTGGCGCCGCCGTTCAAGCAGGTCGAATTCGACATCATGTACGGCGAGGGCGTCTCCAAGATGGGCGAAATCCTCGACCTCGGCGTCAAGGCCGGCATCGTCGAGAAGTCAGGCGCCTGGTTCTCCTATGACAGCCAGCGGCTGGGCCAGGGCCGCGAAAACTCAAAAGCCTTCCTCAAGGCCAACCCTGACATGACCGCCAAGATCGAAATGGCGATCCGCCAGAATTCCGGCCTGATCGCCGAACAGATCCTGGCCGGCTCGCCCGAGCGCGACGCCGACGGCGAGGATCCGGAGGCCGAGGAGTAGGATTTTCCGGGACTTGGGTCTCGCGTAACCTGGGTTTCGACATAACGGGTGCCTGAGGACATTGAGTTGCCGACGTCTTCAGCGCCCGTTTTTGTTTGCAGCACGCACACTGCGACCCGGCCCCTTTCTACTTTGCATGGGGTTGTTTTCGCTTTTTTTGTCTGAACCCTATCGCGTCACTCCGCCGCCTGCGCGTAGTCCGCGATCGGCGGGCATGAGCACACCAGGTTGCGGTCGCCATAGACGTTGTCGACGCGCCCGACCGGGCACCAGTACTTGTCCGTCCGCGAGGTGCCGGCCGGAAAACAGCCCTCGATGCGGCTATAGGCGCGCGACCAGCCATCGTCCGCGATATCGTGCACGGTGTGCGGGGCGTGGCGCAGCGGCGAGGCCTCGACCTTCCAGCGGCCCTTTTCGATCTCTGATGATCTCGTTGCGGATCGCGATCATGGCGTCACAGAAGCGATCGATCTCCGCCTTCGATTCCGATTCGGTCGGCTCGATCATCAGCGTGCCCGGCACCGGAAAGCTCATGGTCGGGGCGTGGAAGCCGTAGTCGATCAGCCGTTTGGCGATGTCGTCGACGGTGACGCCGCTGGATCGTCTTCAGCGGGCGCGGATCGACGATGCATTCATGCGCCACCCGGCCTTTGGCATTCTTGTAGAGCACCGGGAAATGCGGATCGAGTTTGGTGGCGATGTAGTTGGCGTTGAGGATCGCAAGCTCGGTGGCGCGCGTCAGGCCTTCGCCGCCCATCATCAGGATGTAGATGTAGGAGATGGTCAGGATCGAGGCCGAACCGAATGGCGCCGCCGATACCGGGCCGACCGGGTGCGGCACGGCGCCGTCGGTCGCGGGATGTCCCGACAGGAACGGCTTGAGGTGCGCTCTTGACGCCGATCGGTCCCATGCCGGGGCCGCCGCCGCCATGCGGAATGCAGAATGTCTTGTGCAGGTTGAGATGGCTGACATCGGCGCCGTAGTCGCCGGGCCGCGACAGCCCGACCTGCGCGTTCATGTTGGCGCCGTCGAGATAGACCTGTCCGCCATGGCCGTGAACGATGTCGCAGATCTCGCTGATGTGCTCCTCGAACACGCCATGCGTCGACGGATAGGTGATCATGACCGCGGCAAGGTCTTTCGCATGCGCCGCCGCCTTGGCGCGAAGGTCGTCGACGTCGACGTCGCCTCTGATGTCACACGCCACCACCACCACGTCCATGCCGACCATGCTGGCGGAGGCCGGATTGGTGCCGTGCGCGGAGGAGGGGATCAGGCACACTTTCCGATGCGGCTCGCCGCGCGCGGCGTGATAGCCGCGGATCGCCAGCAAGCCGGCATATTCGCCCTGCGCGCCCGAATTCGGCTGCAGCGAGATCGCGTCATAGCCGGTGATGTCGCACAGCCACTGCTCCAGCCGCGCAAACAGCGCGTGATAGCCTTTCGCCTGTTCCGATGGCGCGAACGGATGCAGGTTGCCGAACTCCGGCCAGGTCAGCGGGATCATTTCCGAGGTCGCGTTCAGCTTCATGGTGCAGGAGCCGAGCGGGATCATCGCGCGGTCGAGCGCGAGATCGCGATCGCTGAGCTTGCGCATGTAGCGCAGCAGCTCGGTCTCGGAGCGATGCGCGTGAAACACCGGATGGGTCAGGAACGCGCTGCCGCGCTTCAACTCGCCGGGCAACACCTCGCGCGCACTCACTTCGATGTCCGGGTAGGAAAGCTTGCCGCCGAACGCGCGCCAGACCGCTTCGATCACTTCAGGCGTGGTGGTCTCGTCGACGGCGATACCCAGCGTACCTTCGCCGATCCGCAGATTGATGTTTTCGGCCAGCGCCCGCGTCAAGATCTCGTCGCGCTTCGCGCCGGTGGTCACGGTGACCGTATCGAAAAAGCTTGGTGCCTTCAGCGCAAAGCCGAGCTTGGCGAGCCCCGCCGCCAGCACGGCGGCGCGCCGGTGCACCGTGCGCGCGATATGCGGTCAGCCCCTCCGGGCCGTGATAGACCGCGTACATCGAGGCGATCACCGCCAGCAGCACCTGCGCGGTGCAGATGTTGGAGGTGGCCTTTTCGCGGCGGATATGCTGCTCGCGGGTTTGCAGCGCCAGGCGGTAGGCCGGTGCGCCGCGCGAATCCACGGAGAGACCGACGATCCGGCCGGGCAGCGAACGCTTCAGCGCGTCGCGCACCGCCATGTAGGCCGCATGCGGGCCGCCATATCCCATCGGCACGCCAAAGCGCTGCGCCGATCCGATCGCGATGTCGGCGCCGAGTTCGCCGGGCGACGCCAGCAGCGTCAGCGCCAGCAGGTCGGCGGCGACGACGGCAAGCGCGCCCCGGGCGCGCAGCACGGCGATGGCCGGCCGCAGGTCGCGCACCGCGCCGGATGTGCCCGGATATTGCAGCAGCGCGCCGAACACCTCGGCCTTGTCGAGATCGGTGAGGGGGCAGCCGACGACGAGGTTCCAGCCCAGCGGCTCGGCGCGGGTGCGCAGCACCGCCAGCGTCTGCGGATGGACCTCCGCATCGACAAAGAACGATTTCGCCTTCACCTGCGACGCGCGCTCGGCCAGCGCCATGGCTTCGGCGGCGGCGGTGGCTTCATCGAGCAGCGAGGCATTGGCGACGTCGAGGCCGGTAAGGTCGCAGATCATGGTCTGGAAATTGAACAGCGCCTCCAGCCGGCCCTGGCTGATTTCGGGCTGATACGGCGTGTAAGCCGTGTACCAAGCCGGGTTCTCCAAAATGTTGCGCTGGATCACCGCGGGCAGGATCGTGCCGGAATAGCCTTGGCCGATCAGCGAGGTGAACACCTTGTTTTGCGCGGCGAGCTCGCGCATATGCGTCAGCGCCTCGGTCTCGCTCAAGGCGCGGCCGAGATCGAGCGGCGCCTTCTGCCGGATCGACGACGGCAGCGTCTGGCCCATCAACTCGCCGAGCGATTTCGCGCCGACCGTTTCCAGCATCGCCGCGACGTCGCGCGGCGAGGGGCCGATGTGACGGCGCACGAAATCGGTAGCGGCTTCATGGGTGGTCTTGAGCGGCGCGTTCATAGGATTTTCCTCAGGCCGTGTGCTTGGCGTAGGCGGCTTCGTCCATCAGGCCGCCGAGTTCGCTTTTGTCCGTAATCTTCAGCTTGAAGAACCAGGCCTTGCCGCCGGCATCGGAATTGACCAAAGCGGGCTCGGCAGCCAGCGCCTCGTTGACCTCGAGCACTTCGCCCGAGATCGGCGCGTAGACGTCGGAGGCGGCCTTGACGGATTCGACCACGGCGGCGGCTTCCGCCTTTTTCAGGGTGCGGCCGACCTTGGGCAGTTCGACGAACACGACGTCACCGAGCTGCGACTGCGCGTAGTCGGTGACCCCGATGGTGGCGACATCGCCCTCAATGCGGAGCCATTCGTGGTCGGAGGTGAACAGCGTCGTCATGAAAATTTCCTTTTGCTCAGCGTTTGCAAGTCAGCGTTTGCGAATTCAACGTTTATAAGTGTTGGGAACGAACGGCATCGGCGCCACCTTCAGCGGCAGGCGCTGCCCGCGCACTTCGGCAAATACCTGCGTGCCGTTGCCGGCAAGCGACGTCGGCAGATAGCCCATCGCCACCGGCGCATTAAGGCTCGGCCCGAAACCGCCGGATGTGACCCTGCCGATGGCCTCGGTGGCGGCCGCGTCCACAAACAGGTTTGCACCTTCGCGCACAGGGGCACGGCCTTCCGGCAGCAGCCCGACCCGGCGGCGCGGTGCGCCGCTCGTGAACTCTGCGAGAATCTTTTCGGCACCTGGAAATCCGCCGGCGCGGGCGCCGCCAGTCCGGCGGCTCTTCTGCACCGACCATTCCAGCGCGCCGTCGACCGGCGTCGTCGTGGTATCGATGTCATGGCCATAGAGACAGAGGCCGGCCTCGAGTCTCAGGCTGTCGCGCGCGCCGAGGCCGATCGGCAGGACGTCGGGTTTCTCCAGCAGCGCCGTCACCAGCGCCTCGGCGCGGTCGGCCGGCACCGAAATCTCGAACCCGTCCTCGCCGGTATAGCCGGAGCGCGAGACGAACGCCTCGACGCCGGCCACGGCGCGCGGGCCGGTATCCATGAAGCGCATCGCGCTCACGTCTGCACAAAGTTTCGCCAGCGCCGATTCGGCCTTCGGCCCCTGCAGCGCGACCAGCGCACGGTCGCCAAGCGAATCAATCACGCAAACGTCCGACAGATGCGCGCGCAGATGCGCCTCGTCCTCGGTCTTGCAGGCGGCGTTGACCACTAGAAAAAGATGGTCACCGAAATTCGCCACCATCAGGTCGTCGAGAATCCCGCCCTCGGTGTTGGTGAACTGCGCGTAGCGCTGCCGTCCCGGCGCAACCGCCACGATGTCCTGCGGCACCAGCCGTTCCAGCGCCAGCGCGGCGTCCAAAACCTTGCCGGACTTCGGTCGCAGCGCGATCTGGCCCATATGCGAGACATCGAACAGGCCGGCATGGGAGCGGGTATGCAGGTGTTCCCTGAGCACACCGGCCGGGAATTGCACGGGCATTTCATAGCCCGCGAAGGGAACCAGCTTGCCGCCACGCGCTACATGGAGCGCGTGCAAGGGGGTGCGTTTCAAGGGAAATTCGTCGCGCGCAAGCATCCAGAGGCCCTCAAGGGGTTTTGGGGACCAGTCCCCAAACCCGAAAGAAAGCCCCATCTGTCGCTGTGCCTGAGAGTATTATCCCGTCGGCGGACGCCTCCCGGGCCAAAGGCCCATCGGCGTCTCTTTCCAGATGCTAGTCAGTCACGCGGTCCGTTTGCCTGAGAGTTTCCGGGGCGGTTGCTCCTTCGGCGCCGGCGCTTAAGCCGATCTCTCCCGACGTGACGTAGTCAACGATGGGAGGAAAACACGACGCCGCCAAGTCTGTCAACGCGCTGCGGCCTTAATCAACCACTCTTGTGTGCTGCGGCAAGCCTATGATCCGCTTGCACAGTTTCTGGACAGCGCTGATAGCCTTGTCTAAAAGCATTTCGAGGAGCGCGGCCAGCAAAAGTGGCACCCGGTTTTGCGTCCGGCCGCGCTCTAAATCTTGGATTAGCGCATGATCTTCTCGCCAAACCGCATCGCACTTTGGCGGATCATGCGCCGGAACGGGCGGTTTGGAGCCTGATCCGGGCCATTTTTCCGATTGGATGAACATGAGCGGCGTTAACGATATCAGGTCAAAATTCCTGGATTACTTTGCCGAGAACGGCCACGAGATCGTGCCGTCGTCGCCGCTGGTTCCGCGCAACGACCCGACCTTGATGTTCACCAATGCCGGCATGGTGCAGTTCAAGAACGTCTTCACCGGCGTCGAGAAGCGCGGCTACCAGCGCGCTACGACGTCGCAGAAATGCGTGCGCGCCGGCGGCAAGCACAACGATCTCGACAATGTCGGCTATACCGCGCGGCATCTGACCTTCTTCGAGATGCTCGGCAATTTCTCCTTCGGCGATTACTTCAAGGAGCGAGCGATCGAGCTCGCCTGGAAGCTGGTCACCAAGGAATTCGGGCTCAACAAGGACAAGCTGCTCGTCACCGTCTATCACACCGACGACGAGGCGTTCGACCTCTGGAAGAAGATTGCGGGCTTTTCCGACGATCGCATCATCCGGATCCCGACCTCGGACAATTTCTGGGCGATGGGCGATACCGGACCCTGCGGGCCCTGTTCGGAGATTTTCATCGACCGTGGCGAGCACATCTGGGGCGGTCCTCCCGGCAGCCCGGAAGAGGACGGCGATCGCTTCCTCGAATTCTGGAACCTCGTCTTCATGCAATTCGAGCAGGTGACGAAGGAGGAGCGCCAGCCGCTGCCGCGCCCCTCGATCGACACCGGCCTCGGGCTCGAGCGCATGGCCTCCATCCTCCAAGGCGTCGACAGCGTCTTCGAGACCGATCTGTTCCGTCACCTGATCGAAGCCACCGCTTCCGCCCTCGGGCACGCGCCAGAGGAAAAGACCGCGGCGTCGTTCCGGGTCATTGCCGACCATCTGCGCTCCTCGGCCTTCCTTATCTCCGACGGCGTGTTGCCGTCGAACGAGGGCCGCGGCTATGTGTTGCGCCGGATCATGCGCCGCGCGATGCGCCATGCGCAGCTGCTGGGCGCGCGCGACCCCTTGATGCATCGCTTGGTCTGGGCGCTGGTGCGCGAGATGGGCCAGGCCTATCCGGAACTGGTGCGCGCGGAAAATTTGATCGAGGAAACGCTGCGGCTGGAAGAGGCGCGTTTCCGCAAGACGCTGGAGCGCGGGCTTTCGATCCTCGACGAGAAGAGTGCCGGGCTGAAGAAAGGCGACATGTTCGACGGCGATACCGCGTTTACGCTGTACGACACCTATGGTTTCCCGCTGGATCTTACGCAGGATGCGCTGAAGTCGCGCGGCATCAGCGTCGACCAGGCCTCGTTCACCGACGCGATGGACCGCCAGCGCGCCAAGGCGCGTGCGTCCTGGTCCGGCTCGGGCGACACCGCCAGCGAGAACGTCTGGTTTCCGCTGCGCGAGAAACTCGGCGCCACCGAATTCCTCGGCTACGACACCGAGACCGCTGAAGGTGTCGTGACAGCGCTGGTCAAGGACGGCAAGGACGCCGACAGCCTCAAGACCGGCGAGAGTGGCGCGATCGTGTTGAACCAGACGCCGTTCTACGCGGAGTCCGGCGGCCAGGTCGGCGACACCGGCCTGATGACTGGCGAGGGCGTCAAGTTCCGCGTCACCGAGACCCAGAAGAAGGTCGGCGATCTCTTCGTGCATGTCGGTACGGTGGAGCAGGGTACTTTGAAGGTAGGCACGGCGTTGCAGCTCGATGTCGATCATGCGCGCCGTTCGTCGATCCGCGCGCATCACTCGGCGACGCATCTGCTGCATGAGGCGCTGCGCCAGGTGCTCGGCGATCACATCGCCCAGCGCGGTTCGCTGGTGGCACCGGATCGCCTGCGCTTCGACTTCGTGCATCCGAAGCCGATCACCGCGGAAGAACTTGCCCGCGTCGAGGACATCGCCAACGAGGTGGTGCTCGAGAACGACGAGGTGACGACGCGGCTGATGGCGGTCGACGACGCCCGCGAGGCCGGCGCACGCGCTCTGTTCGGCGAAAAATACGGCGACGAGGTCCGCGTGGTGTCGATGGGCAAGAGCGCCCGCGAGCACGGCCAGAACGCGCTCGGCTGGTCGGTCGAATTGTGCGGCGGCACCCATGTGCGGCGTACCGGCGATATCGGCCTCATTTCGGTGACCGGCGAAAGCGCGGTGTCGTCGGGCGTGCGCCGTATCGAGGCGCTGACCGGCCGTCACGCGCGCAAGCACGCCAATGACACCATGACGATTGCCAAGACCGCCGCCTCCGAACTCCGCACCACCGTCGACGACATGCCGGCGCGCATCGCGTCGCTGATGGAAGAGCGCAAGAAGCTCGAGCGCGACCTCTCCGAAGCGCGCAAGAAGCTCGCAATGGGCGGCGGCGGTGCAGCCAGCGGCGCTGCTGCAGCCAGCGGCGTTCGCGAAGTCGGTAATGTCAAGCTTCTGGCGCGCGCGGTCGAAGGCGTCGAGACCAAGGATCTCAAGAGCCTGGTCGACGAGGGCAAGAAGCAGATCGGCTCCGGCGTGGTCGCCATCGTCGGCGTCACCGAGGACGGCAAGGCCGGCATCGTCGTCGGCGTCACTGCCGATTTGACCTCGCGCTTCAGCGCGGTTGAGCTGGTGCGCAAGGGTTCGGAAGCGCTCGGCGGCAAGGGTGGTGGCGGACGGGCCGACATGGCGCAGGCCGGCGGGCCCGATGGTGCCAAGGCCGATGCGGCGCTTTCGGCCATCGAGCAGGCGATGGCCGGCGCCTGATCGGAGAAGCATAGGTGGCAACCGTTCCGGGCAAACGCGCGATCGGCGACCCGGACTTGCGGGACCGGCTCTACGAACTGCTCGAACACGACCATCTGCCGCATTCGGTCGGCTCGCGCTTCGTCCGGCTGATCGTCTCCATCATCGTCATCGACGTGCTGGCGGCGATCCTGGCCTCGGTGCCGGAATACGACGCCAAACTGCATCGCCTGTTTACCACCGTCGAGGCCGCGGCGGTGCTGGTGTTTGCGCTGGAATATCTGGCGCGGATCTGGAGCGTGGTCGGGCATTCCTTGCGTGACATGACGCCGACACGCGCGCGGCTGGAATATGCGCTGAGCGCGCTCGGCATCATCGATCTGCTGGCGTTCCTGCCGTCGATGGTCGCGCTGTTCATGCGCGACCGCCATGCACTGGTGCTGTTCGGCATGCTGCCGTTTCTCAAGCTGGTGCGCTATTCGCCGGCGCTGCGCTCGCTATTGGCCGTGCTGCATGCCGAGCGGCGCACGCTGTTCGGCTGCATCGTGATCCTGACCGGCGCGGTGCTGCTGTTCGCGTCGCTGCTGTTTGCGATCGAGCACACGGAGCAGCCGGATAAATTCGGCACCATTCCGCAGGCGATGTGGTGGGCGATCGTGACGCTCGGCACCGTCGGCTATGGCGACGTGGTGCCGGTGACGCCGCTCGGCAAGATCGTCTCGGTATTCACGATCGTCGTAGGCTTTGCGATGATCGCGCTGCCGGTCGCGATCATTTCGACCGCATTTGCCGAGGAAGTGCGGCGGCGCGATTTCGTCGTCACCTGGGGCATGCTGGCTCGGGTGCCGCTGTTCTCGCATCTCGGCGCCTCCGAGATCGCCGACATCATGCGGCTGCTGCGGGCGAGGACCCTTGAATCCGGTGAGGTGCTGGTGCGACGCGGCGACGTCGCCTCCTCGATGTATTTCATCACCGCGGGCGAGGTCGAAATCAATTTGCCGGGTCAGCGCGTCCGGTTGTCCGATGGGACCTATTTCGGCGAAATCGCGCTGCTGCACCGTACCAAACGCAGCGGCACGGTGACGGCAACCCGCAAGACCAAGCTGCTGGCGCTCGACGCCCAGGATTTTCACGCGCTGATCGACCGCGTGCCGGCGCTCGCCGCCCATCTGAAGGAAACCGCCGAAGCGCGGTTGGCGGATACCGCCCAGGCGCTGAAGGGCGATATCGCCGCCGCCGAGATCGAACAGGCGGAGCGGGACTAGCGCATCGGGGTTAAGACGGACGAACGCGATCAATGTAAGGGCCAGCGGCGCAGTAGGCGGACCGGATCGTGCTCGGCTGGAGCGGGCCGGTTCAGGAGCCGATGGGCGAGAATATTGCCGCGGCGTTCGATCGTTACAAGTCCGATCGGCGTCGGCTCATCCTGATTCTCAACTCTCCCGGCGGCTCGATCGAACACGGCCGCAAGGTCGTCGCCGCGATCCGTGCGCCAGGTCGCGCGATCGATACGTTTGTCCAGAAGGCCGGCGTCTGCGCCTCGATGTGCGTTCCGATCTTTCTCGCCGGCCGCGAGCGCATGGCCGATCCCGAAGCCTACTTCATGTTTCACCAGGTCAGCGTGGGCTTTGGCGCCAAGGACAACAAGAAGGACAACACGAAGCGACCGGAGTTCAGCGACACCGAGAAGGTCCTGTACTCGGAATTCGTCAAGTCGATCGAGGCGCGTGCCACGGACGACTTTTTCCGTAGTGACATCGGCATCCGCGGTGTCAGCGCAGGCTGGACCGCGAGGATGCGTGAGAACATCGCGGGCCGCGATATCTGGATGAGCGGTCAACAACTCGTCGACGAGGGCTCCGGGATCGTCGATCGTCTGGTTCGCACACCGGCTCGTTAGAGCCCGGCTGATAGCTCGCCGCTATTTCTGATCCAGGAACGGCGCGAAGACTTCCCGCACGCACCTTCGCAACCTGGGAGCCCAGATGCCGCTGTTTACACTTAATTCTTGAAGTTGCCTCTATGTAGGGTGGTATTTCAGATGGATCCGACCTCAAGAAATGCGCCAGGACGCCACGCCCAGGGTCAGATCTGACGCGACGCTTGATTTTTTGCGGTGGTTCAGCGCCGGCCTAGTCACCATCTGCCACATCAGGCATTTCTTCTTCGTCGATTCCATCCCGTCGCTCTCCAACGAAGCCGGCATCGGAACACAGATTTTCTATCTGGCCACCTCATTGGGCAATCAGGCCGTCGTGGTTTTTTTTGTGTTAAGCGGCTACCTGATCGGCGGCCGGCTTGTGGCACAGCGCGACGCCATTCCGCTCGCTGATTATCTTTGCAAACGCACGGCCCGAATCTATGTGGTGCTCGTTCCTGCATTGGCGTTGACCGCGGTTTGCGATCTGATCGGCTCACGGCTTAACCCGCATCTTTACTCGTCCGCGTGGTCGATCAATTTTGCCGACGTCGCGGCCAACTGGAATGCGTCCACGCTTCTTTGCAACCTGGCCAATCTGCAGGACCAGTTCTGCAAGCCCTTCGGCAGCAACGGACCACTATGGTCACTTGGATATGAGTGGTTTTACTACGTCTCGTTTCCATTGCTGCTGATGTCGATGCCCCGTCGCCTGACGGTATTGCATGGCACGGCGTGGCTGGCTTTCGTGGTTGCGCTTACTCTGGTCTTTCCGGACTTCTGTTTCTTTTTCCCGATCTGGATCATGGGCGCCATGGCCGCGGTGGCTTTTGAACGGCGGCTGGTTCCGCTATCGGCAAGCGCGCTTGGTGCTGCCGTGATATTTTTTTCGATCTTTCTTCCACCGCCGCATCTTGAAGTCGCGTTTTACGTACGTTTCGTCATGGCGGTTGGGGTCGCGCTCATACTCTGCAACGAGTACCGGTTTTGGCCCAATCGGTCAGCGGTGCACGGAAGCATCGCTTCGTTTTCCTTTTCACTCTATGTCACGCATCACCCGGTACTGGCGTTCTACCTGGCGGTATTGACCTGGCTGGGCGTCGTTGAAGCGCGTGGACAGATCGATGCGGCCAGGCTCCTGATTTTTACCTGCGGTCTCGTCATCACCTATGCGGTGGCCTTTGTATTTTCGATTTTTACCGAACGTCATACCGGCAACGCCTATCGCTGGCTCAAGTCGAAGGGGTTGCGGCCTCGCGACATCAGCTATTAGCCGACACCGCGATGATGCCGACCAACGCCGGGCGGGACCAGCGAAACCCGGTGTCGCTATTCGTCGTCAAGGAACGGCGCAACGACTTCCGGCGTTTCCTTGCTCGGGGCACCACAGGCACGATCTCGAAGGTCATGCCGAGATAGCGGTTGTTGGTCAGCACCCACTCCTGCAATAGTCGCAGGTCGTCGCATTCCATGAGCTGGAAGCAGCGGAAAAATGGGTTCGATCCAGCTCCCGACATAGGTCAGGCCGTCGGGAAACTTGATGCCGGGATCGCGCACCCGCCGGTAGACTGGGACCGGGTCCTGATTCTTGAAGCGCTCGATCACCATGAACAGCATCAGCAGCCTTTGCTCGACGTTCAGCCCTTGCGCAAAAAGACGTAATCCGCGGAGTAGGGCGCGCTGCGTGTGGCGCCCGCCTTGTCGCAAGCGCCATCGAGCTTGCCGCCCTGGGTGTTGATCCGTTGCACGGTCGTGACGCCGGAGAGAACGCCGCTGCCGCGCTGGGAAACGACCGCAAGCTTCAGCCACGGAATATCATTCGGCGTCGCGCCCGGCGCATTGCCGGCGGCCTTGCCGACGACGGCGCTGCCGTCGCTGTGTTCCCAGTTGGGTCCGGCGTAGTGCCGCCCGACGGTCTTGCTGTCGAGCATCATGGTCGCGATCGGTTCGCGGAAGGCCCAACCCAGCTTGCCGCTGGCGTCGGCCTTGCAGTCGTAGACCTGCGCGCCTTCGGCATGCAGGGTGATCACCGTCGTCTCTCCCGGCGCCGCGATGGCGTCGGGAAGAGGTGTTTCGGCGGAGGCGCTCGCGAGCGAGCCTGACAGCAGGAGAATTGCGAACGCGGTGGGCTTGAACAGTGACATGGTCACACTTTCCTGAGTTTCAGCCCGAAAAAATCCCCAGGAAGCATAACCCGGTCACCGGTCGTTTATGCCATCGCCTTGGTCAGGTTTTCCGCGACCTTGTCGAGGAAGCCGGTGGTGGACAGCCAGCGCTGGTCGGCGCCGACCAAAAGCGCGAGATCCTTGGTCATGTAGCCGGCTTCGACGGTATCGACGCAGACCTTCTCCAGGGTCTTGGCGAACTTCGCCAGTTCCTCGTTGTTGTCGAGCTTGGCGCGATGCGACAGGCCCTGCGTCCAGGCGAAGATCGACGCGATCGAGTTGGTCGAGGTCTCCTTGCCCTTCTGGTGCTCGCGGTAGTGGCGGGTCACGGTGCCGTGGGCGGCTTCAGCTTCGACGGTCTTGCCGTCCGGCGTCAGCAGCACCGAGGTCATCAGGCCGAGCGAGCCGTAGCCCTGCGCCACGGTGTCGGACTGCACGTCGCCGTCGTAGTTCTTGCAGGCCCAGACATAGCCGCCGGACCATTTCAGCGCCGAGGCCACCATGTCGTCGATCAGGCGATGTTCGTAGGTGAGACGCTTGGCTTCGAAATCCTTCTTGAAGTCCTTCTCGTAGATTTCCTCGAAGATGTCCTTGAAGCGGCCGTCATAAACTTTCATGATGGTGTTCTTGGTCGACAGATAGACCGGATAGCCGCGGTTGAGGCCGTAGGTCAGCGAGGCCCGTGCGAAATCGCGGATCGAGTTGTCCAGATTGTACATACTCATGGCGACGCCGGAGCCGGGCGTCTTGAACACTTCGCGCTCGATCACGGTGCCGTCTTCGCCGACGAACTTCATCGACAGCGTGCCCTTGCCCGGAAACTTGATGTCGGTGGCGCGGTACTGGTCGCCATAGGCATGGCGGCCGATGATGATCGGCTTGGTCCAGCCGGGGACCAGACGCGGCACGTTCTTGCAGATGATGGGTTCGCGGAAGATCACGCCGCCGAGGATGTTGCGGATGGTGCCGTTCGGCGACTTCCACATTTCCTTCAGGCCGAATTCCTTCACCCGGGCCTCGTCCGGGGTGATGGTGGCGCACTTGACGCCAACGCCGACCTTCTTGATCGCGTTGGCAGCGTCGATGGTGACCTGGTCATTGGTCTTGTCGCGGTATTCCATCCCGAGGTCGAAATACATCAGGTTGACGTCAAGGAAGGGGTTGATCAGCTTGTCCTTGATGTACTGCCAGATGATCCGGGTCATCTCGTCGCCATCGAGTTCGACGACGGGGTTGGTCACCTTGATTTTTGCCATGACGGAGGGGGCCTTTTTCTGGAAAAACGCGCGTTTCGGGCGTCGGTGGATAATGATAGTCGGGCTATAGCACCGCAAACGGGGCTGCGGAAGCCAAGCCGTTATGCACTTTCAGCCCATCCTGCACATTAGAACGCCGTAGTCTTAGAAAGCGGCTTGGGTGGCAGTCCCGGCCACCACGTACCAGGTGACGAACAGGCCGCAGATCAGCGCGCCAGGCAGGCTGGAGCCGGTCCGCCGCCAGGTGAAGGTCGCGATCACGGCGCAGATCGCCAGCAGTGGGACGAACTGGATCGCCACGATGGTGGAGAGCGGAACGAAGCCTGGGTCGGGGAGCGGATTGAACAGCGTTCCCGTCAACCAAAGCGTGCCGTATTGCAGGCCCACGAGCACCACGAAGCCCAGCGTCAGCGCCAGGATATTGGTCAGGTAAAGTCTGCCGCGCGAAGCCGCCATGGTCGAGAAATTCCGGTGATCACGTGCAGCGCCACCACGAAGAACGCCGTGAACGGCACCGGGTAGATCAGGAAGATCAGAAACTGCTTGGCGCTCATCAATTTCAGCGCCACGATCCAGAACCCGAAGTCGATCTTGAAGGCGAGATCGGCGAGCCACAGCGCGGCATAGCCGATGGCAACCGTTGCGACCGCAATCACGACGGACTGGC
This sequence comes from uncultured Alphaproteobacteria bacterium, assembly GCA_963764705.1. Taxonomy (GTDB): domain Bacteria; phylum Pseudomonadota; class Alphaproteobacteria; order Rhizobiales; family Xanthobacteraceae; genus Bradyrhizobium. The sequence continues at coordinate 363,508 of CAVXTR010000002.1, forward strand.
TGACAAGGCCGGAGCGGCTGCCGCGCTTGGGCGCGAACGGCATCAGCGCCAGCGTGATCAGGCCGTTGATAACCGCCCAGACCAGGATCTGGTTGGTGATGCCTTGGGGCAGAAAGGCCGAGGGTTTGACGAAGGTGCCGGCCAGCGCGAACGCCGGGTAATAGGTCAGCGCCGGGATCAAGGCCGACAGGATCAGGCGACCGTCCAGCGGTGGCCGCTGGCGGCCGTATGCGCCGGCATGGTGCCGTCCTCGATCACCGGCAGCCGCAGCCGATTCGAATACATCGAGTTCTTCCAGCAGTGCGTCGAAGGCCCCGATCAGCAGCGCGACGAAGCCGAGCAGCGCGATCAGGGTACCGATCTCCTTGGAACCAGTTCTGGTCGCCGGCCTCGCGGGGAGTGCCGCCCTGCAAGGTCCTGGCGAACCAGTCGAGGCTGTAGCGGATGGCCTCATGGGAGATGTGCTCGGCCGGATGGGTAATCGCCGGCGTGTAGAGCACCCGGGCCGTGCCCTGGGCGACGTCGCCATAGACCTTGCCCGGCTCAACCGGCCCGGAGGTACCGAACATGCCCCACAGCTTTGGGCTCTGAGTGACGTCGCGTGCTTTCTCGACGCCCCACATCAGGGTGGAGAATTCCTCGTACCGGGCGAACACCAGCGCGTGCTGGGACGGGCAGCGTCATGAGCGCCGACAAAAACAAACGGTTTGCGCCATTGCCTGCTCGGGCGGGGCGCGATCTGCGCTTGGGCGCACGGCATTGGAGAGCGCTTCACATCATCGCTACAAAAACGGGGCTGGTTGTTGGGCATCGCAGCGTCGGCTCGCTGACCTTCTCGGTGTCGATGAAACGCAACTCAGCCACATGCTGACCGACGTTTGGTTGTCGCAAGTGGGAGGGTCACAAGATTGGATTTGCGGCTGGTGTCAGCCGCAGCCTCACGAAATCGTATCGAGGGGTGGGGAGACCGGAGGGCAGTAGGTCGGGATTTGATGTCGGGTAGGTGCTGGTACCAGTGATTGCCTCACATTCCCGCGATCCCTTTTCGGTTTCGCCGCGCGCCCGGCGGGTCAGGGTACCCGCACCGGTTCAACGAGTGTCGGTTGCCCTTTTGAGACATTGGCTCCAAGGTCAATAGTCTTGGGATCGCGCCTGCGATAGTCTGATGATCAGGGCGTCCGGCGCTTGGCTGGACAACCGGAATTTTTGGGGGTGGATCAACCGTAACGGTGACGCCCATGCGACCCGAGTTCAACCAGTTGCCCGAGATAGCGGCGCTTGAGCCTGCGCTACGAAACGTCATTATAGCCCACCCGGCATCCCTACATGCGCCAGTCCCGAAAGCAGCTAACGACAACTGGTGGGGGTGGCCCTTTATTCCGTTTCCTGACGATTGGTACGCCATCTGCTGAATGCAGCGGATGAATGCGCACCGGAGCAAACGCCGGGATCACGAAGCGGTGCTGTTCGCGTTCGACCCGATCGGACTGGACGACCACGATCTACCCCATCCAAGTCTTATAATAGCGCGCCAATAATTTAGGATTTTGGGCCTCACGGCTCGCCCGTGTTGAAGTCGCCGCGTATTTTCTTTGGCGCACTCCTTAGTTGCGATATCGCTCCTGATGGTGGGAACCCCTGCGGCCTGCCTAATGGTTGCGACAAAATGAATTGTTGTGGGAAGCATTTCGCGCGCAAAATGCTAGCGCGACTGCGCTGTGTCGGCATCCAGTTCGAGGGGATCCTGCGCAGCCTCAAAACGCGGAATAAGATCGGCAGGCAACGCAACCAGTTTTGCTGCACGGTTGATTGACGATCCAAAGACCGAAGCCGCAGCGACGTGTTTTGCGAGCCGCGTGTAGTCGGACCATATCAAATAGAACATTAGTGGCGGCTGCTCTCCATTCGCCAACAGTTGACTGGAACGTTCGTTAGCGCCCTCAGTTAGCCACCAACTGTGGGCAAGCGTGACAATCCGTCTAAAATTACGAATAGTGCCTGACTGTTTACTTGGGTGAACGCCAGCCAATTTGGCGCAATGCGTTAGCCAATTGAGGCCAGCCAAAATGGCAATCGAAAAATCGGTCGTCGCGGTTCCGGTGAAATCGATCACGGTCTCGTCGTGAGGGCGCTGAAACAGGTAAGCGTTCATCATTTCTATTTGGCGGTCTGCACTGGTCAGCAACCCAAACTCCGGCCTTGGTACCATCGTCACATATTGCATCGCTTCTAGTCGGGTGTGATCCCAAACAGAGCGAGCGTCGCCGTCCAAATCCGAAAGTGCGCGCTTGCAAGCCGGATAGATCAGTTTGCCGTGATCGATCTCATCGAGGTATCGAGGAACGCGGCTGCACAGTTCATCGAGGATAATGTGTGGTCCGAAGAACCCGCCAAGGCGCGCTTTGTCGGCGGATTTTTCCGTTATCGGCTTTCTCGATTGCCACCAATCAAACAAGTGCCTTGCCCTCCGGCTCGGCGAGGAAATCAGGAGCAAACCCAGATAATCGCTACCGCCATCGGCAAGCCTACGGCAAAGGCACCGACAATCGTCGACGCGAATGCGGCAAGCACGTTTGCTTCAGGCTGCACCTTGAGTTTCTTAGACATGGGTCCTACTCCACCGCTTGGGAAGTGTAGAAACTGTCACCGGGACGAAGCGACAACGGCTCCTCCCTCACGCACACTGTGTCCAGAAAGGACGGGCGGACAGTGTCTTGAACATGGTTAATGGAGCGTTAACTGCGTTAAATTACACGGCAGTTCAAAAGGACAATATCGATGTCCTATTGATGCAAATTAATAACTCTCATATGGCCGAATAGTCGGAGTTGGAGTTCATCGGCGTCGCACTTTTGATAGCATCGCGGACGCTTGAAGTTGCTATCCAGCTTTTTCCTGCACGGGAGACCTACGCATGGAGGATCATGCAAAACCACAGAAAACCGGCACGTCGGGTAGACGCCACGTTTCGCGCGAAAAACTCTTGCAGAGAATGTCCGAAGTAATTTCTCTGCGAGAGAAAGTTGCACAAGCCGAGTTGGTGGCGCAACTCTACGGAGTAAATCAGGCAGCGCATGGCGAGGATTTCCCCGGAGCGGGCGGCGGTGAGGATATTCCTTCCAACGCCAGCTTGGCGAGAGCCTAACGCCCCGAAGGTCCGCTCGACCTCATTGTAACCGCGCTTCGCTTGCGCAAAGAAAAGCCGCCCGAAGGCGGCTTCTCAATTCGATCCTGACTATTGTGGCTCAGACGGCCATCAACGCTGGCTTTGACTTCCGACGATATACAAACGAGGCCGTGCGCTCTCTTGCCGCCATCATGCGGCAGGCCGATGCGCCAGCGACGCACGCTTGCAGGCCATCGCCGTCCTGCTGGATCGCGGCTGGGGCCGCGCCCCACAGTCCCACGCTGGTGAGGCCGGCGGCGACATCACGGTCGTCATCCGGCAGGTCGTCGCAGGCGGCGATGAGGGCTTGTACATCAAGCCCGGCGCTGAGTATTTCTCGCCTCATTTCCAGAGCGCAAGCAACTCATCGAATATAAAGTAGCCGGTCGCATAAGTCGCTGTCGCACAGAAGATGAGAGCAAGCGCCAGCCACACCCAGAGCGGGGTGGCCTCTCGCGGCTGATGTTGCTTCATTGCTCCCCCAGTCCGGCGGTCAGTAGCCTCACTGAGAGTTCAGAGGAAGGCAAGAGGCAGGAAGCCGCAGGCCACGATTAGTCATGAAAACGGATGCTTGCCGGTCGCGACCGCTTACATGACGGCTGCCGGGAGGTCAGCGGCTGCGCTCGTGATCGGCGACAATGGGAATGTCACCAGATCGCTCGCCCGCGCCATCTGGATGGCCTTCTGCGTCAGCGCCGCCGCTTGGCCTTCAGGCTGCGACCTGTTGCAGATCGAAGTGATTGGCTCAGGCCATCATACCAAACATGCCCTGCCTCCAGCGCCGCTGCGAAATCGCAGCGGGGGTGAGGTTGGCCGGATCAGGCAGGGATGGTACGAGGGGTGGGGCTCTCCGGGGGCGGTAGGTCGGGATTGAAATCGGTCGGTACTGGTACCAGTTATATCCCGCTGCGATAGGGGCGCATCCAGAAACTTCTCCGCGCCTACGACTGTTAATCGATAACGGTTACATTCACGAAGGGACCGCGCGGACCTTGGTAAATGTCAACGCAACGAGAACCGTCCCATTGACGATCCGACGTATCGCTGCCGGGTCCGATGTACCTCGTTCAATTAATCTCTCCGGCCGCACGATTATTCATGTCGGCGAAAAAAATATCGTCTTGATCTTCCGCATCTTTAATATCGAAGCGATGAACATTAGCGCGATCCTGTCTGATTATGGCCGCCGCCGATGTCAGTCTTTGGCCTTCCGAATTGAAGTGATCTCTTTCACTTAGGAGTGCCTTCTAACTTTCGCGCAACTCCTGAGCGGAGCATGTCGCGAAACTTGCTATAACGCAGAGCATGGCTACGACAGCCTGCTGGATCAAACGCATGACTTCACTCCTCAAAAAGGCAATCCGGTGAATTAGGAAGTTTCTCGTTAGAAGCGACGACGCAATGATCTAAGTCAAAGGGAATGCACTGGTTTGGCAAGCCGCCGCTTGCGCTCGATTAGCGTCAGGTCGCGCGGGCTGTCGCCGTCCTGCTCGATCAGATCGAACACGAACAGCCACTGCCTCCGGGCCCCGGCGTTGTGTCCGCAGCGCATGAAAGTGCGGTGCGCCGTCGTCGCGGGCGATCACTGCTCGCCGTCGATCAGGAGCGATTGCGCCATTGTGGCCGTTGCGCGTTAAGCAGCTAACAGACAAGCCATCTCGGCGCATCACCGATAGCCATCAAGCTTGATTTCGCGGACCCAGAGCGGGCCGGTCGGTGGCTGCGCCATCTCGACGGCAGGCACGGTTCGATGATGCCGGAGCGAGGGGCCGCTGCATAATGGCTGGAGGATAGAGGACCTGGCCCGGCTGTTCAAATTACGCCGGTAGCGCGGCTAAACCGCGCCGAGCGCGCACGTTTCGCGGAACCTGCAGGTCGAACCGCCACGGCCTGCTGGTCGATGCCTGCCTGACGTTGGCTGGCGGGCATGCCGAACGGGTGGCTGCGCTGCACATGATTGAGCCTCGTGCCGACCGACCGACAGCGATCACACTTGGCGCCGACAAGGCCTACGATGCAGAAGACTTCGTCAACGAACTGCGCTCGATGAACGCGACGCCGCACGTTGCGCAAAACACCAGCGGCCGCAGCTCTGCGATCAACGGGCGAACGACCCGGCACGGCGGCTATGCCGTCAGCCAGCGCATCCGCAAGCGCATCGAGGAGGCATTCGGCTGGATCAAGACGATCGCAGGGCAAGAGAAGACTAGCTTCCGCGGCCGTGATCGCGTTGCATGGGCATTTATCTTCGCTGCCGCCGCCTACAATCTGGTGCGGCTGCCCAAGCTGATAGTGGAGGCTGGCTGATGGCCAAGGTTCCCGGCTTCGCCAAGGCCTTTGCCGGCTGCTGGCGCATCGTTGAAATGGACAACTGGGACAGCGACTTCCTCGATCTTGTCGAAGAGGCGCATCTCACCTTCGAGGGTAAGTCCGACGGTGAAATTGCCTTCGGTGCGCTGAAGGGCTTTCTCGACGTCCGCTACGGCGCGCGAGACGGTTCTGCCAGCGCGGAGTTCTCATGGGAAGGACACGACGACAATGACCCCGCCTGCGGTCGCGGATGGGTTATGATAGGCACTGCGGGCAGGCTCGTCGGCCACTTCTACATACACAATGGCGACGATTCAGGCTTCGTTTGCGAACGCGACTGAGTTCTTCAACAGCCTGCTAGTCTTACTGCGTCATAAATTTTTGTACTTCGCCAGGTTTTTGATCGGAGCGGTGCAGCACGGACATCGCGGCAAGTTGTTGACGAGGGCGAGAACGAGCCGTCGGCGCATGGTCGCAATGGAGTTTGGAATGTGCCGCTCGGGCCGCAGCGGTAGAACCTCTGGGTCTGTGACCTTCGGGAATGGCAGGCGCCTGGAACATCGCGGTGGAACGAGGTGCTGAGGGGGGAATCGTCTCCCTTTCGGAGATCAGGAATCCGTAGGCCGCGATGCAGAGTGTGGCGTGATGGTGGAAGCCACGCCATCCTCGCCCTTCGAAATGCCCGAGGCCGACCTCCTGCTTCAGCTCCTGATAATCGCGCTCGATGCGCCAGCGTAGCTTGGTGAGATCTACCAGGTTGCCGAAGGTAATATTTTGCGGAAGTGTCGAGAACCAATATTTTGTCGGCTCGGCCTCACCTTTCGGCCACTCGATCAACAGCCATTCTTCCGGGCGGCTCTTGGTTAGATTGTAATCGCGATGGGCAACACGGATACGCAACCGGGCAAAACGCGAGGACAACTGTTCGGCCGAGCCTTCGCGCCACGCGATCTTGCGCCAGGCTTTGGCCGGCAAGCTCAAAGCCAGCTCCTTGACTGAGGTCGGCCGATGATTGCGATCACGCCGTATCAACTTCGGCGGCCGTCCGCGGCCCGACCAGGTTTTGGGATGCAACGGCGCCATGCCCGGCGCCCATACCGTGGTATTCGGCAAGATGCCGGCCACATAGGTCAACCCCAGTGCGCTGATGCTGCTGCGCAGGTCCGTGTTGCAGCCATATCCGGCGTCCATCAGCACCACACCGAGCGGCAGGCCAGCTGCACTGGCCGCACGGATCTGCTCGAGCGCGATCTCGGGCTTGGTCCTGAAAGAGGTATCCTCGGGCACGCCTGTCTTGCGCCGGCGTTCATCGTCCGCCGCCCACTGTTCCGGCAAATACAGGCGATACGCCACCGGCAGGCTGGCGTGGCGATTGGCAATCGATAGCGACACCGCGACCTGACAATTGTCCTGCTTGCCGAGTTGACCACAATACTGCCGCGCCACCCCTACCGAATGCCGGCCCTGTTTGGGGAAACCCGTGTCATCGATAATCCAGGCCTCGATCTGCCCATGGCGCACGATCTCCGGCAGGACCATCTCGCACACCTTGGCCAAGACCTTTTCGTCCGACCAGCGCCCTTCGCCGACAAAATGCAGTAGTGATTGATGCTGCGCTGCCGTCCGCTCAGGTGCGGTCACCGCAGCCATAGGCTCTACGCTCTTGCGTTCGCATGGCATCATCAAGCCAACGCAGTAATCCCGCAACGGCCGGGCACGGTCCGCATGGCCGATCACGCTCACAAGTCCCTCGACATATGCTTCAAATCGCGATGCACTGCCAGACGCTATTGAGTGATCCATCTCAGCTCCTCATGCCGAAAAACGAATCTCCCAAATTTATCAACGACCCAAAGCTTCCAAAATGCGACTTTCTGACTCAGTAAGACTAGGGAAGGCCACCTCATGGGTGGCCTTCCTTGTTATGGGCAATGGAAACCGTATCATGGATCGCCACACATTGGCTGAAATGCCGCTCGATGAATTGTGGGAGTTGCATAAAAGCGCGGCATCTATTCTCGCATCGGGGTTAGAAACCCAAAAACGTGAGCTGGAGGATCGGCTGCGCCGATTCGGTGCAGATGTCGCACACCGAGAAGAGAAGCCACGCCGTCGATACCCGCCGGTTTTGCCGAAGTTTCGTAATCCCGCTAAGCCGCACAAAGATGGTCTGGACGAGGCAGGCGACCACATTGGGTAACAGCGTTGCTCGATGCCGGAATGAGTATTCAGGAATTACAAATCAGTGAAACGACACTGTCGCCGTGAACGTCGAAGGGCCGCAAGGGGGCCCCAATGACCGAAGATCGACATCTGCTAGAATTGGACGAGATCAGGTTGGCTCGCGCGATCTTGTCCGTGCAACTGGAAGTTTTGGCCGCTCGACGGAGTGACCTCTTCTCCGTTACCCCTGCTAATCCGGCGGATGATAAAATCGACAGGAGTTTCGCCCAACAAGCGGTGCGCGCCATGAGGTGCATCACTAGTTAGGAATTAAATTCGACCGGCTTTTTCTTGTCTATTCGGCTGGGCGAAGTAGCTGTGTGGCGACCCTCACCCCGTCAACGTCACCCGCGCACGGGTAGCGAGCATCACGGCCCGGACGGGCGATGGATAGCAGATGGCATCAGGGCGTCATGACATTGGCGTCATTATAACGCTCACCATCACCACAACAGGTGAGGGGCGACACGGCGTTGAGGCCATTAGAAGGTCCACAGCGTGCCGCCAGCGCGTGCCGCTCCGAAACGAGGTCGCAGTCGCACTCGGTCACGGCGCAAGCCCGGCGCGGTCTCTGGCTTGATCAATTGTCGCCGGGTATCAATCGCAAGCAGATGTCCGTGCTGGCAATGGTACCGTGATCCAGCGTCACGACGGCTATGTCAACGACATGCAGCGATTTGGGAGGATCATAATAATATTTCAGGTGCGAGGGAGAACCAAAGTCCGGCGTGACGATGAAATCGCCGGAGCTAAGCGCGCGTGTGATCAGTTTGACCGCCTCGCGGTTCTTCATCGATGAGCGCAACAGGGCGTCGACCAGGGCGGCCAGCGATAAGCCGTCGTTCAACATGACCCGCGCAGGGTCGTCGCCATGAACCTGCCTTAAGGCGTTGACAATCACCGCAACGGTGTTCGGGTCGCGCATCCATGCCTCTCTTTGGCGGCGTAGCGCGACGGCAACGGCCAACGAGGCGTGGACGGTTCGTCGGTCCAAAAAGCCGTTCCGCCTAAGTTTGTGGGCGCGGCGCACTGGCGTTCGGATGCACAGTCAAGCGCAGCGCCGCCGCTTCCAACTTTTCAGCACGACCAGCTAGCAAGTCATTCCCGTCGCACATCTGCGCACGGCTCGCCGGGTCTGGCGAACGGTGGTTCGTGCCACGCATACGCCGTTAACTCGCGTCCTACCTACGCCGCAGGCGGCAGCGATCTCCGTGATCATGCTTTCTGGCTGAACAATCGGCGATGGTGTCATCGCTTGCGCCGATACCGCAACCGATAAGGCAAAGCCTGCAACAGCAATCAACCTAATCATTCTACACCTCCCTAACCCGGCCAATCCCTCCGACCTCTCACGGCAAGAGGATGGTCCGGCTGTTGTGTTCAAGCAGCGCCCTCCAAGCTTGCGGACTGATCGCTCGAAGGCTTGCGATAGATCAATGTCCCCAAGACGACCGAGTCGGAGCGTCGCCAGTGTTACGGGATAGTGAGGATTTAGAATTTCGGCGTTGCCCACCCGAATTGGTGCGGATTGAGACAGCCCACACCGGTGAGGACGAGGATGACGTTTCCGGGGCGAACGATGACTATTTATCGCTTGCTAAGAAATGCCCCGTTAGGGGAGACCGGCCACCTGATCGCGGCTTACGAATTGACCCTGCGCGCTCTTGATGTGGTGGATCGCAACGATCCACGGACCCTGATGATCGCAAGGAAGGTCTTAGAGATCGGAGAAACCGGCCTCAAAGACCCAGCCGAAATATCGAAGCGCGCAGTGAAGTCGCTCAGGTTCAATTAGGGCATCACGCCCTAACGTGCCCTGCCTCCAGCGCCGCTGCGAAATCGCAGCGGGGTTTGCTCACTTGCTCGAGCGTGGCTGGGCGGGCCGGATTGGTTACGACGGGTGGGTCCCCGGCGGCGATGAGCCGGGATTTCAATCGCGCAGGTACTGTTACTGGTTATTGGGTCATGTTCCCGCGCTCCCCGCAGCACTCCCGGCGGCCCACCGCCCGGGACCGCCGACTGCCGCAATAGCCTGCCCGTCAGCGCCGAAATTCTCCAGCTTGTCACAAGGCCATCGAAGATGCCCAATGCATGCGAAGGTGCCTACGTCTCGGCACGGGCATTTTCGGCACTTCAGGGCACCTTCGGGACTGCCCAGGACCGAAAGTGTAGTCGTCGCGGGTCGTCGGTGATGCTGTGGCTCTTGGTGTACTGTCACGATTATGACGAAGGTGGTGTCGTTTGGCTGATTTGAAAATCCTGAATGCTTTTTCCTGCATCGAACAACCGCTCACGCAGCGTCCACAATTCATCCAGAGCCATTTTCTTTAATGTGCGATCGTCCATATTGTGGCTTCCGTTGTCTCCTAACAAAGAAGGCCGCTCACGAGGCGGCCTTCCTTGTTCTAGACTGCTGGGCCGCAAACTAAACGAAACGGAACGCGTCCCGCGGCGATAGCCCCGGACTTCGGAGCACTGGCGGCACCGCATGTAGCGCTCCAGTTCATGGACCGGCGTCGCCTTCGGTCGCCGCTCGATATCGAGGGCAACGGTCTGATGCGTGTTGCAGCCAAGGCATTTGACTTAGAGATAGCGATAGCCCGCTGACTTAGAGATAGCGATAGCCCGCGTTGATCGCGTCACCCAGCGCGGGCGATGGCTGCGCCGGTCCTTGGAAGCCGAGCATGCGCTTGTTCCACGCCTCGACGGCGAGCCGGTCGGCTTCCTTGCGCGCCTCAGCGGCCCGTTCTGCCGCCGCCCGAACCGACGCGCCGTAGATGGTTTCGCGTGACTTGGCGCCCATGCAACAGAGGATGCGCCGGGCGGCGCGCGACAAGCAAGCCGCTTTAGATTGCGGTGATGTGCCGGGCACAACGGACGCGAAGATCGTGGTCGCATAGGGGAACGGAAGTCTCACCGAGAGCCGGAGCCGGAGCATTAAATTTTACAATTCCCCAAATAATTAGAATTGCTCCGTCAATCTGAAGCGGTAACCTCCAACCACTCGACTGTCCCCCGAACATTGAGATTGACGAGATGAGACGACCGCACAGTATCGCGGATAGGTCGCGCGACCTTCGCGACCAAAGCAAACGCAACGATGATCGCTTGCCACATGAAAATTTCAGACTACCTCTGCAAGAGGCTCGGTCTAAGGCCCGCCAATTCATCGACGAAAGTCCGGTCGGTGGTTATGCGACCATTATCGAAAATTGGCGGCAGCTCTCCGACGGTCACATCGAATTTTCTATCCGACGGTTGCCGACCGCTGATTGATGGACAGGCCGATTGGCTCTGGGAACCGACAGAAGCCGTTTGCCGATGGTGGCGTTTAACGATTTGCTACGAATTGCTGTCAGTCTAACCCCATTGCAGACAGGTCGCGACGAGCGATAGCGAATGCCGAAAGGATTAAAACCCGGACCGCCCCGGTTGGCAGTCTCTTTCATATAGGATGCCCACTATGCTCAAGGGCTTCGTGATTGCGGTCTTGCTGTTGCTGGGTGCATCGCAGGTCGATCAGTATTGCTGCCAAGGCAAGTATACGGACGGCGCGATGGCGATGCTGCGACAAATCAGGCACTCAGTTCGCGTTTGAGACGCGGCAAGAGCCGAACAAGCCCCCGACAAGCCCAGCCTCTGATGTTTAGTGCTGTCGTCGGATCGTTCAGAGCGGCGATGTCCCGGTGGAAGTGCTGTCCGACCGTGAACTGTCCGAGATCATTCGGGGCGGGCCCGCGCGAACCGTTTGATGGTCCAACGAAACCAGTCGAACCGCGACAATGGACCACCAGCGCGCCCCCAAGGAGGATTTCAATGTAGCGGTCCGCGCCCCTACGAAATATACCTTTGATTTATCTGGTATTTTTATCAAATCGAACTGGATTTGAACTGGCGAGCATTCGTCTTGTAGTCGTTGGACATCGCGGTGGCGGCGGCGAGCACGGTCCAGCCACCCATCGAGTGACCTTCCAGTCCGATATTGCTCTTGTCGACGAACTCGAGGCCGCGCAGATGCGCCAGCCCGTCCGGGCCGCCAAACCCGTTGGCGAAGGCGGGCGGGTCGCTATAGCCGTGGCCGGTCTGGTCGAGCGCCAGTACCACATAGCCGCGGCGGGCGAATTCGATGGCAAAGCCGCCCTCGGTTTCGCGCGAATTGACGTAGCCGTGGACCGCGAGAATGCCGGGCGCCGGGGTCTGCGCCGTGGCATTCACGGGGAAGTAGAGCGGGGCGCTCATGGTGTTGCCCTTGGCGCCCTTGAAACGCACGTCCTGGATTTTGATGCCGCCGGAAGTCTGGGTCAGATAAGCCAGCACGCCGCCGGCCAGGATCAGGATCACGCCCAGTATCGCCAACGACCATCTACCGCGCATGGACGTTTCCCCCCCCACTTGCCTTGCCACTTGCCCTGCGCCGTTGACCGGCTTTCGGGTCATTTGCAGCTTCGCTTTGATTGTGATTGTTAGCCTAACCGAAAGCAGAGCGCTCACAAACGGCGTTAAAGCCAAGCGTCATTGACGCGTTGACCGAACCTCTGGAAACGCTACTAACCCTGTCATTGGCCTTGAGAATTCGCGCCGTCTTTGCGAAAGCGGCCAATCCTGAGGTTTTGAAATCCGTCGCTTCGCGCGTTGATTCAAAATCTTTGGACCTCGATTCAGAAAGTGAAGTTGAGAATGTCCGGTTCGGGCACCGATAAAACCAAGTCTGGGTTGGACTTAACCGGACCTGTTGTGATCCTTGTCGAGCCGCAGCTCGGTGAGAATATCGGCATGGCCGCGCGCGCGATGGGCAACTTCGCGCTGTCGCGCTTGAGAATAGTCAATCCGCGCGACGGCTGGCCCAACATCGCCGCCCAGCGCGCGGCGTCCGGCGCCGACCAAATTCTGGAGAGCGCCGAATTGTTCGACACCGTCGAGCAGGCGGTCGCCGATCTCTCGCTGTTGTTCGCCACCACGGCCCGCGCCCACGACCAGGCCAAGCCGGTGGTCGCACCGGCGGAAGCGGCCGGTGAGATCGTGGCGCATGCCGCTGGCGGCGGCGGGGTCGGCATACTCTTCGGCCGCGAGCGCTACGGGCTCCAGAACGAGGAGGTGGCGCTCGCCAACCGGATCATCACCTTTCCGGTCAATCCCGGCTTCGCCTCGCTCAACCTGGCGCAGGCGGTGCTCCTGATCGGCTATGAGTGGTTCAAGCGATCGACCGGCGGGGCCCTGCCGTTCGCGATGCCCGAACATTCCGAGCGGGCGTCGCAACACCAGATGCAGGCCTTCTTCGACAACATGGTCCGGGAACTCGACAAGGTCGAATTCCTGCGCCCGGCGGAAAAGCGCGAGACCATGCTGGTCAACCTGCGTAACATTTTTACCCGGATGGACCCGACCAAGCAGGACATGCACACCCTGCACGGGGTGATCATGGCGATCGCCGAAGGCCGCAAGGGTCCGGCCAAGGGCGGCGTGCTCGACGGCGAACAGGCAACCCGGCTTCGGGCCTTGTTGGCTGAGCACGGGCAGGGCGCGGCAGCCCCTGGCGACAACAGCACCGTGCGCGGGCTGGCAAGGCTGTTGCGGCGTAACCCGACCGACGCCGAGCGGATCCTGTGGCAGGCGCTGACCCGCGACCGCCGCTTTGCCGGGCAGTTCAAGCGTCAGACCCCGGTCGGCCGCCACATTCCCGATTTCGTCTCCTTTGTGCACCGGATCGCGATCGAACTGGTCAATGCCGGCGAGTCGGCCGCCATCGTCGCCGACCGCGCCGGCCGCAGGACCTGGCTGGAGGCGCGCGACTATCGGGTGGTCGAGATGGCGGTCGCCGATGTCGAGCGCGATATCGAGATCGAGCTGGGCCGCCTCGAAGCCAGCGTTCTGGAACAGCGATAAAGCGACGGCAGTACCACCTTCGCTTCCGCAGCAATTTTGGGGAGGGAATTTCCCTCGCCCGCGCGGGACTAATTCGCGCCAGCGAGGGTTCAAGCAAGACGCACAATCATAAAACCTCGGGAGGCTAAACCATGCGTCTTGTCAGTCTTGCTGTCTTTGCGTCCGCCGCCGTCGCCGGCCCTGCGTTGGCCCAGGCCCCGCAGGTCGAGAAAAACGTTTCCATGGCCATGGTGATGGCCGTCATGCAGGGCGCAATCGATCAGTGCACCAAAGATGGTTACAAGGTCTCCGTCGTCATCGTCGACAAGGGCGGCAATGTCGCGGGTTCGGTCCGCGGCGACGGCACCGGCCCGCACACGATGGAATTCGCGCGGATGAAGGCCTACACGGCCCGCACCCGCAACCAGACGTCGCTACAAACCATGAAGCTGATGGAAGATCCGGCCAACGCCTTCATTCGGCAGATTCCAAATGTGGTCGGTGTCGGCGGCGGCGTGCCGATCAGGGCAGGGACTGAAGTGATCGGTGCGGTCGGCGTATCCGGCGCACCGGGCGGCGAAAAGGATGAGGTTTGCGCCAACGCGGGTATCGCCAAGGTCGAGGCCGCGCTGAAGTAGGCGCAGCCTGCTATCTGCCTAACGAAGAAAAATCAGAACCGGGAGAGACGACCCATGAAGAAGTCGCCTTATGTAGTTGGCTGCGCCGTCGCGGCCGGCCTTTTCTTGTTGTCCGGCGCGAGCGCCAACGCTCAGACCACCCCGCTCGAAGTCCCCGCTAAAACCATCCAAGTACCTTCGACGGTCAGTCCGCAACTGCAGAAGATCATCGGCGCGCCGCTGCGCTCGAACTGGGATATCCAGCCCAAGACCGGAGAGGAGTGGAAGCCGGTATCGGAGGCTGGTGCGCTGCCAACCATCAAGAACGTGCCCGGCATGCTGGAGCGGCTGAAGGTCAAGATCGAGCCGACGGTCATCGACGGGGTCCGGGCCTACATCGTCACGCCGGAAACCATCGCGCCGCAGAATCGCAACCGCCAGCTCATCCACATGCACGGTGGCTGCTACGTGCTCAATCCGCGCGAAGCAGGACTGCCCGAGGCGATCTTCATGGCCGGATTCGGGCACATCAAGGTGATCTCGGTCGATTACCGCATGCCGCCCGAAGCGGTATTCCCCGCCGCCCTCGACGACGGCATCACGGTGTGGAAGGCCGCGCTGAAAACCACAGATGCGAAGAACATGGCGATCTTTGGCACCTCGGCGGGCGGTGCGCTGGCCCTGGAAATGGTCTTGAAGGCCAAGCAACTCGGCCTGCCGCTCCCGGCGGCGATCGCACCGGGCACCCCGATGTCCGACGTCACGAAAGTCGGCGACAGCTTCTACACCAATGCGATGCTCGACAATGTCCTGGTGTCGCCGGACGGCTTCTGCGATGCGGGCGCCAAAGTTTACGCCAACGGTCACGACATGAAGGACCCGCTGCTCTCGCCGGTCTATGGCGACATGAAGGGCTTTCCGCCGACCATCCTGACCACGGGGACGCGTGATCTTCTACTGAGCAACACCGTTCGCGTTCATCGCAAATTGCGGCAGGCCGGCGTGGAAGCGGTGCTGCAGGTCTACGAAGGCATGTCGCACGCTCACTACATCCGCGACGACACCGCACCCGAGAGCAAGGAAGCGTTCGAGGAAATCGCAGCGTTCTTCGACAAGCACCTCGGGAAATAAGTTCGAAGTCGCTATCGCGGACCAGCTGCGCGAGCGCAGCTCGTCTGCGTACGTTTTGCCTGCCCTATGCGGATTTCGCGCGCACTACCGGAGCGTCCAGGAACGCCGCCAGTTCGGACGCCGGCAGCGGCGGCGAATAGTAATATCCCTGGATCTCGAAGCCCCCGAGGCGCAGCAGCGCCTTCAGTTCGTCCTCGGTCTCGACACCCTCGATCACGCAACCAAGCCCCATGTCGCGGCTGAGCGCGATCAGCGATTTGACGATCTTGTAGCTCGCCGGCCGTTCGTGCAGCTGGGCTACGAAACTGCGATCGATCTTGATCTTGGTGAGGGGCAAGGCATGAAGCTGGCTCAGGCTCGAATAGCCGGTCCCGAAATCATCGAGCGAGACGCCGCAGCCGAACGTCTTCAAGGTCGTTATCGCCGATTGAGCCTGCTCGAAATCGCGCATGATCGCGGTTTCGGTGATTTCAAAGTCGATACGCCGGGGATCGACGCCGCTCTTGAGGATGATCCCGATGATCCGGATCACGCCCTCGGGCGAATTGATGTCGTGGTTGGAGACATTGAACGACAGCCGGATATCGTCGGGCCAGTCTGTGACCACGGTCAGCGCCTTTTCCAGCAAGACCCGCATCAGCCGGGTGACGATGCCGGCCCTTTCCGCGACCGGAATGAACTGGTCAGGCGGGACAATGCCAAGCGTCGGGCTGTTCCAGCGCGCAAGGGCTTCGAAGCCCATGGTCCTGTCGGTTCGGGCATCGACCACCGGCTGGAACACGACCGAAAGCTCCTTGTCGAGATCGGCCGCGCGCAACGCCCGTTCGATCTTGCCGTTGCGATGGATTTCGGCCTCATGTTCGATCGAGAACAAGATGGCGTTGCCGCGGCTGGTCCGCTTGCTGTGGTAGAGCGCGTAGTCGGCCTGTTCGTATAGATCGGTCGCGTTGGAAGCCAGTTCGGGGAATACGGTGAAACCGACCGATCCCGAGATCTGCACGCTCGCTTCCGTCAGGTCGAAGGTCTTGCGCAGGGCCGTGCAGATCTTTTCCCCCCGCTTCAGCACCTCCGAATCGCTGACTTCCTTGAAGATCAGCGCGAACTCGTCACCGCCAAGACGCGCGACATGCGCCTCGCCGCACGCCGCCATCAGTCTTTCGCCGACGGCGATCAGCAATTTGTCGCCGACGGCGTGGCCGTAGATGTCGTTGACCGGCTTGAATCCGTCCAGATCGATAACGCCGACCGCCAGTCGGTAGCCCTGGGTCTGGGCCGCGAGGAATTCTTCATCCAGCCGGGCAAAGAACTGGCGCCGGTTGGGCAGGCCGGTGAGGCTGTCGAGGTTTGCCAGCCGAAAGTTTTCGTTGCTCAGGGCTTTCAGGCTGGTCCGGCCGTCGACCATCTGGGCGAAATCCCGGTAGTTGGCCTGCAGGATGAACATCATGGCGATGGTGACGAGCAGGGCGTTGGCCGCCATCGCCATGAACGTCAGGTGGCCGGACGAGCCGAAGAAGGCGATGAAGACGATATTGGCGCTGATCGCGACGGTGAAGGCCGCCGGGCGCAGATGCATCAAGCTGAAGATGCAGGCGATCACCGTGATCGCCATGTAGAACGCGACATGGGCGCGGGCGAGCTGGTCGCCGTAAGGGCAGAGGCCGAGCGCCCAGGCGCTGAAGGCGATGGTGAGGATGCTGGTCAGGCGGTTGGTTCGGGTCAGCGCCCGATAGGCGATCTCGGTGGTCGGGACCACAGATCGCGACCGCCACCAGCCTGCCACCCGGATCCCGCACAGAACGGTAAACAGCGCCGGGATGGAGACTGTCAGCCAGACCGGTGCGTCGGCGTAGTGGGAAACCGCCAGCGCCCAGGTGTTGGTGAGCAGGATGAAATACATCAACGGCAGCTGGCGCGAAAATGCCCGGTACTGCGCCTTGAGCAGTTCCGGGTTGTCCCGCGAAACCGACATGAAATCCCGGATCTTGAGAATTACCTGGCCAAACATTGCGCCGCCCTGGAACCAATTAAATAAATCCAGGTTCCATAGTCGCGCTTTCCAACCCATGATCTCTTAAGTTGGCGCCCCGTAGAACTACCGAGCTACGCCCGGGGGTGGCGCTTCCGGGCCTGTTACTTAACCGGCAGTTTCTAAGCTGGGGGTAGTAACCGGGTGTGGTGGCGGGCAGGGCCCGCCCAGGCCTTCTGGCTCGCAATGCCTTGCTCGCAATGTCGGACGATGGTCAGACCGCCGATCGTCAGACCGCGACGAGCTGGACGGCCGCGCTGCTCGCGCGCTTCGGCTTCCTGGCTTTGGAGGGCCCGAGCAGATTGCCGGCGGCGAGGCCGGCGGTGTCGGCGACGCCGGGATCACGGGTCACCATGGCAGCGACGATGGCGCCGTCGATCAACAAGGCCAGTTGATGCGCGAGCATTTCCGGTTCGCCGGCGCCCATTTCACCGGCGAGTTTTTCGATATGCGACAGCACGACCTTCTTGTGCTTCAGCGCGATGGCGCGGAACTGCTTGGCATCCTTGTCATGCTCGCCGACGGCGTTGATGAAGGGGCAGCCGTAGAAGCGCTCTTCCGCGAACCATTGCTTGAGCGCCGGAAAAATCCGCGTCAGCTTCGCCTGCGCGTCGCCGCCGCCGGTTTCGATCGAGGCAATGAACCATTCGCGCCATTGCTTGCCTTCGCTTTCGAGCACGGCATGCACGAGATTGGTTTTCGATCCGAACAATTTGTAGAGCGTGGTCTTCGCGGTGCCGGCTTCATTGATGATGGCATCGATGCCGGTGGCGTTGATTCCATATCGGCAGAACAGCCGCGTCGCCGCGTTGAGCAGGCGTGCTCGCGCAGATTCCTCATCGCCTGCGCCATGCGCCGCCGCGAACGTTTTCTTCTTCGGAACTGATTTGGCCATCGGCGTCAGTTAATCGAACAGCGGCGCAATCATCAAGCTGCATCTTTGCGCGCAAATTAATCGCGGCCATGCGGCAACTGCATTGCGCTTGGGCAGCGCGGGGCTGATCGATTTCCAGGCAGGGATTGCTAAGCGGCGAGAGAAATTCGCTTTTTGGCGGGGAGGTTGTCTGGCACGCTTCGTGCAGGAAACAGACCGTTCGGTATCCTACCCCTAGGGAGAGAAATGATGACCCCGGTCGCTCAAAAAACAGTACTCACAGGCTGCCTGGCTCCGATCGACAAGAACGGGCTGGAACAGCTGATTGCCAACGGCAAGGCCAATCCGAAGGTCATCAAGACCTTGAAGTGCAAGACGGTGGCGGAAGGCAAGTTCCGCCACGCCAACTACATCCGCAACCTCGCGCCCTATATCGTCGACGAACCGCCCGGACTTTTGGGCGACGACACCGCGCCCAATCCGTCGGAAGCCTCGCTCGCCGCCCTCGGGTCCTGCCTTGCGGTCGGCCTCCACGCCAACGCCGTCCACCGCGGCTGGATCGTCAACAAGCTCGAACTTGAACTCGAGGGTGACCTCAACATCACCGCGGTGTGGGGCACCGGCGACATCAGCGAGAAGCCGGTCGGCTTCACCGACGTGCGGGTCAAGGTCGACATGGAATGCGAGGGCGTTCCGAAAGCCGAGATCGATGCGCTGGTGGACCACGTCAAGAAGTGGTCGCCGGTGGCCAACACCTTTACGCGCCCGGTCAACCTCGAAGTCAGCGCTTAAGCCGTAACAGCACGTCAACGGGGTGCGGAGGATCTCATGGGTTCACTAGCGGTATCCAGGCTTGCGCTTGATGACGTCCTGCCATCGGCATCGATTGCCGACCAGGTCGCCGTGATCGCGCGCAAGAACCTCGCACCTCTGGCTGTGGCGATCGATGAAGGCACGGTCTATCCCGACGAGTTGCTGCGGCGGCTTGGCGACGTCGGGGCCTGGGGCAGCCATCAACCCGTGAATGGCGCCGCCGATCTGCGCTGCGCCATTCAGTCGATCGCAGCCCTCGGAGAGGTCTGCGGCGCCACCGCGTTCATGGCCTGGTGCCAGAATACGCTGGTCTGGTACGCGTCGAATTCCGACAATCCAAAGCTGGTCGCCAAATTCGCCGACAAGTTCGGCACGGGGCAAATTCTCGGCGGTACTGGCCTGTCGAACCCTATGAAGAGCTTCTTCGGCATCGAGAAGCTCAAACTGAAGGGCCGCAAGGTCGAGGGCGGTTACATTGTCAAGGGTGCGCTGCCATGGGTCTCGAACCTCGGCCTCAACCATTATTTCGGCACCATCTTCGAGCGCGAGGATGGCGGCGGCATCGTGATGTTCCTCGCCGATTGTTCAGACCCCGCGATCACGCTGCAACCGTGCAAGCCGTTTCTCGCGATGGACGGGACCGGCACCTACGGGGTCCAGTTCCGCGACGTCTTCGTGCCGGATGAATTGATCCTGGCCGAGCCTGCCGGGCCGTTCGTCAAGAAAATCCGCGCCGGTTTTATTCTGCTGCAGGCCGGCATGGCGCTCGGTTTGATCAAGGATTGCATCCAGATCATGGACGAAGTTGACGGGCAACTCGGTCACGTCAACCGCTATCTGCCGCAACAGCCGGTCCAGTTTCGCGAACTCCATGCCGAGTTCGAAAAGGAGACGATGGCGCTGGCGCGCGATCCCTACAATTCCGACGACAGCTACTGGCGCCGCGTGGTGGCGCTTCGCTTGCGCGCCGGCGATGCCAGCGTCGCGGCCGCACATGCGGCGATGCTCCATTGCGGCGCGCGCGGTTACCTGAAGAGCCATCGCGCCCAGCGCCGGCTGCGCGAAGCCTATTTCGTCGCCGTCGTCACCCCCGCCACCAAGCAGCTTCGCAAGATGCTGGCAGGCGACGAACACTAGAGGATTTCGGAACCACCCCACCTAGCAACCACAAAACAGGAGAGGCCTGCCATGACGGACGTGCTGATTTCTGCCGGTGAACTCGCCGAATTCTTGAAGAAAGAACCGAGTGTCGTCATCGACACCCGCAATCCCGATGCCTACGCCGCGGGGCATCTGCCCAACGCCGTCAACGTCCACGAAATCTTCACTTTCCTTGCGACCTCGACGCCGGAAGGCATAGCGGAACTGAAAACGAAATTTGCCGACGCATTCGGCGGCGCCGGACTGTCCGGCAAGGAAACCGCCGTCATCTACGAACAGTCGATGAACTCCGGCTTCGGCCAATCCTGCCGCGGCTACTACCTCCTCACCATGCTCGGCTATCCCAAGATCAAGGTGCTGCATGGCGGCTACGACGCCTGGGCGGCAGCGGGCCTTCCCGTCACCAAGGACGTGCCGTCGCCGGTGAAGGCGTCGTTCACGATCGTGCCCGAAGCCGCCGACATCCTGATCGATGCCAAGACCATGCTGGCGGCGGTCGGCAAACCCGGCATCGCGCTGCTCGATGTGCGCGACATCGACGAATGGATCGGCGAAAGCTCCTCGCCCTACGGCAAGGATTTCTGCCCGCGCAAGGGCCGCATCCCCGGCGCGGTCTGGCTGGAATGGTACCGCATGATGAAGCCGACGGCGGAAGGTCCGCGCTTCAAGTCCAAGAACGAGATCTTGGCGGAATGCGCCACCGTCGGCATCACGCCGAACACGACGGTCTATCTCTACTGCTTCAAGGGCGCGCGCGCCTCCAACACGTTCCTCGCGCTGAAGAACGCCGGGGTAAAGGACGTCCGGATGTATTTCGGCTCCTGGAACGAATGGTCGCGCGATCCGTCGCTGCCGATCGAGGAGGGCCTGCCGACCGATGCCCGGATAACAGGCAAGGCGGCATAAAACCTGCATGTTTCCCACAGCCCGGCCGGCAAAGGCCGGGCCGTGAATTAATGACCGGTGAGCTGCGGAAAGGGACTTCCGCCGCGCCGGTGTGACAAAGGGGCGCAGCATGTCCACCTTCGATAATCCGTTCGACTCCGACCGTGAACTTTCGCGCGCCGGCTGCGTCTGCGGCCAGCACCGCTCCGTGGCCGAACATGAGCATGCGACGCAGGCGCTGCGCTGCGAGCCGGTCCCGAGCGAGAGCGAGGAAAAACGCTACGAGGGCGTGGTGGCCTCGGCGGTGGTGCGTGCGATGTTTCCCAAGGATGCCGCGCGGCGCGCGTTCCTGAAATCGGTCGGCGCCTCGACTGCGCTGGCGGCGATCTCGCAGTTCTTTCCGATCAAGACCGCGACCGAGGCGTTCGCCGACGCCGGCGTGCCCGAGAAAAAGGATCTCAAGGTCGGATTCATTCCGATCACCTGCGCGACCCCGATCATCATGGCGTCGCCGCTCGGCTTCTATGCCAAGCAGGGCCTTAATGTCGAAGTCGTGAAAACCGCCGGCTGGGCCGTGATCCGCGACAAGACCATCAACAAGGAATACGACGCCTCGCACATGCTGGCGCCGATGCCGATCGCGATTTCGCTGGGGCTCGGCGCGCAGGCGATCCCGTTCTGCGTACCGGCGATCGAGAACATCAACGGGCAGGGCATCACGCTCGCCATGAAGCACAAGGACAAGCGCGATCCGAAGGACTGGAAGGGCATGAAGTTCGCCATCCCGTTCGACTACTCCATGCACAATTACCTGCTGCGCTATTACCTCGCCGAGCACGGCATCGACCCCGACACCGACGTGCAACTCCGTTCGGTGCCGCCGCCGGAAATGGTCGCCAACCTGCGCGCCGACAACATCGACGGCTTCCTCGCGCCCGACAACATATGTCAGCGCGCGATCTACGACGGTGTCGGATTCATGCACATCCTGTCCAAGGAAATCTGGGACGGCCATCCCTGCTGCAGCTTTGCCGCCAGCAGGGAATTCATCACGGGATCGCCGAACAGTTTTGCGGCGCTAACACGGGCGATCGTCGATGCCACCGCCTATGCCTCGAAGGCCGAGAACCGCAAGCAGATCGCCGAGGCGATCGCGCCGGCGAACTACATCAACGCCCCGGTGACGGTGCTGGAGCAGGTGCTGACCGGGACGTATGCGGATGGACTGGGCGGCGTCAAAACCGACGCCAAGCGCGTCGATTTCGATCCATTCCCCTGGCAGTCGTTCGCGGTCTGGATGCTGACCCAGATGAAGCGCTGGGGCCAGATCAAGGGCGATGTCGACTACAAGCAGGTGGCCGAGCAGGTCTATCTCGCCACCGACACGCACAAGGTGATGGCTGAGATGGGGCTGACGCCGCCGTCGACGTCGTACAAATCGTTCTCGGTGATGGGCAAGACGTTCGACCCGACCAAGCCTGACGAATATCTCGCCAGCTTCAAGATCAGGAAGGCGTCGTGAGGGCGATGACCGTTTCTTGGCCTGTCCCCGCGTGCGGGGAAAGGTCGGATGGCGCGCGTCAACGCGCGATCCGGGTGACGGGAACTGTTCGCGAGCGCAGTTTGCGGAGACAGCCCCTCATCCCGACCTTCTCCCCGCAAGCGGGGAGAAGGAGATGACCTTCTCTCTTCGCTTCCGCGCGGCAGTGGTTTCGATCGCGCTGCTGGCGGCGTTCCTCGGCATCTGGCATCTCGCCACCCGCTCGACCTCTGCCGTCGCCACCATGACGCCGGAATACGCCAAGCTGATGGGGCTGACGGCCACGCAAGGCAAGTCGGCGATGCCGGGCCCGCTCGATGTCGGCGCCAAATTGTGGGAGCACCTCAAGCGTCCGTTCTACGACAACGGCCCGAACGATAAGGGCCTCGGCATCCAGCTCGGCTATTCCATCGCCCGTGTCGGCCTCGGCTATCTCCTGGCCGTGCTCGTCGCGATCCCACTCGGCTTCCTGATCGGCATGTCGCCCCTGATCAACAAGGCGCTGGATCCGTTCATCCAGGTGCTGAAGCCGATCTCGCCGCTGGCCTGGATGCCGCTCGCGCTCTACACCATCAAGGATTCCTCGATCTCGGCGATTTTCGTAATCTTTATTTGCTCGGTCTGGCCGATGCTGCTCAACACCGCCTTTGGCGTCGCAGCAGTCCGCAAGGAATGGATCAACGTTGCGCGCACGCTAGAGGTCGGCACCGTCAGGCGCGCCTTCACCGTGATCCTGCCGGCCGCGGCGCCGACCATCCTCACCGGCATGCGGATTTCGATCGGCATCGCCTGGCTGGTGATCGTCGCCGCCGAAATGCTGGTCGGCGGCACCGGCATCGGCTACTTCGTCTGGAACGAGTGGAACAACCTCTCGATCACCAATGTCATCATTGCCATCCTGCTGATCGGGGTCGTCGGCATGCTGCTCGACCAGGTGCTGGCGCGGTTCACGCGCATGGTCACGTTTCCGGAATGAGCTGATATGACCGAGAAGTTCATTTCCATCGAAGGCATCGCGCGGCGTTACCCCGGCGTGGACGGCGCGACGACCACGATCTTCCAGAATCTGTGGCTGTCGATGAGGCGCGGCGAATTCGGCTGCGTGATCGGCCATTCCGGCTGCGGCAAGACCACGGTGCTGAACATCCTGGCCGGCCTCGACCAGCCGAGCGAGGGCACGGTCATTGTCGACGGTCAGGCTATCGAGGGCACCAGTCTGGACCGCGCCGTCATCTTCCAGAGCCACGCGCTGTTGCCGTGGCGCACGGTGCTCGGCAACGTCGCTTATGCCGTTACTTCAAAGTGGCGCAACTGGGACCGCGCCAAGGTGAAGGCGCATGCGCAGACCTTCATCGATCTCGTCGGCCTGACCGGATCCGAGCACAAGCGCCCGTCGGAACTGTCCGGCGGCATGAAGCAGCGGGTCGGGATCGCGCGTGCGCTCTCGATCACGCCGAAAATCATGCTGATGGACGAACCGTTCTCGGCGCTCGACGCGCTTACCCGCGGCACGCTGCAGGACGAGGTCCGCCGCATCTGTCTGGAGACCGGCCAGACGGCCTTCATGATCACCCATGACGTGGACGAGGCGATCTATCTTGCCGACAAGATTTTCCTGATGACCAACGGCCCCGGCGCGGTGCTGGCCGAGATCGTGGAAAATCCGCTGCCCAAGGATCGCGGCCGCATCGACCTGCATCGTCACCCCTATTACTACGCGCTGCGAAATCATATCGTCGACTTCCTGGTCAGCCGAAGCAAGACGTTTACCGCCACCGTGACTAACCACGATCCGCGCAATGTGCCGACGGTGCGGCCGGGTCTCGGTGAACCGACGATCGTTTCGCCACCGCGCGCGGTCGAAACCAATTCTGCGCAGACGATTGCGCGCTAGATTACCAAGGGAGACGACACATGAAACGCGAAGACCTCACCGAAAAGCTGCTCGACATCAAGCGCGAGAAGGGCTGGAGCTGGAAGCACATCTGCACGAAGATTGGCGGCTATTCCGAAGTGCTGATCGTCGGCGCCGTTCTCGGCCAGATGAAACTGACAAAACCGCAGGCTGCCAACGCCGCTGAGTTGTTCGGGCTGTCGAAGTCCGAGACCGCGATGCTGAACGAGGTGCCAATGCGCGGCACCGGCACGCCGATGCCACCGACCGACCCGCTGATTTATCGTTTCTACGAGATGGTGATGGTCAACGGGCCGGCCTGGAAGGCGCTGATCGAGGAGGAATTCGGCGACGGCATCATGTCGGCGATCGATTTCGACATGGTGATGGAGCGTGTTGCCAATCCCAAGGGCGACCGGGTCAAGATATCGATGTCGGGAAAATTTCTGCCGTACAAGTATTACGGTGCCAGCGGCAACGTGCCGGAGTACGGGTTCAAGGAAGAATAAGAGGGGTGAATGGCGAGTGCCAAATGGAGTTTCTCTATTCGCTACTCGTCACTCCCTATTCGCTTTGTTACGTCCCCGCCTTCACCTGCGCGACCGCCTCGGCCATCAGGGCATCCATCCTGTTACGCAGATCCTGCTCGGTGAGGTCAACGCCCTTGGCCTTGATGTCGCCGAGCACCTTGTGGAGCACGTCGCCGTCACCCTCGAACACCGCGGCAACCACATCCTTGGCGTAGGCGGCGGCGGCATCGCCCGACAGACCGAGTTTTTCAGCGATCAGCTGCCCGAGCAGCTTGTTGCGGCGCGCTACGGCCTTGAATTTCTGCTCCTCGTCGAGGGCGAACTTCTTCTCAAAACCCTCCTCGCGCTTGTCAAAACTGCTCATTTTTTGGGTTCCAATCCCGGCATATGGTAAACGCGGCCTGCGTTGCGGTGGCCCGCTTGCACACCTAGATAGAGGTGGCAAATCGGCAAAACAACGAGCCGTTAAGCCGCAGGGCAACCGTTATAAGTTGGGCCCAACCGGGCCTGATCGATTGTGCTGGATAGGGCAATCGGGTAGGTTGCCCCCAGGTCAGGTTCTTGTTCTGTTTCCGGTGCTTGTAATCGAGCTCCCGGCCTTCACGGCAGCTCCGTCGTGGTCGTAACCCTTGTCATCCGGAGCACACCAGATTCATGGATTTCAACAAAACACGGTACATCCCTATGAGCCGTCGACGCCGCATTTATGAAGGCAAGGCCAAGGTCCTGTATGAAGGTCCGGAGCCAGGAACCCTGATCCAGCACTTCAAGGACGATGCGACCGCGTTCAATGCCAAGAAACACCAGATTATCGAGGGCAAGGGCGTCCTCAATAACCGGATTTCGGAGTACCTGTTTCAGCACCTCAACGACATCGGGGTGCCGACCCATTTCATCCGCCGTCTCAACATGCGCGAACAACTGATTCGCGAGGTCGAGATCGTGCCGCTGGAGGTGGTGGTGCGGAACGTGGCTGCGGGGTCGCTGTCGCAGCGCCTCGGCATCGAGGAAGGCACGCAGTTGCCGCGCTCGATCATCGAGTTCTACTACAAGAACGACCAGCTCAACGACCCGATGGTCTCGGAAGAGCACATCACCGCGTTCGGCTGGGCCACGCCGCAGGAAATCGACGACATCATGGCGCTCGCCATCCGCGTCAACGACTTCCTCACCGGATTGTTCTTGGGCATCGGCATCCGTCTGGTCGACTTCAAGATGGAATGCGGTCGCCTGTTCGAGAACGACATGATGCGGATCATCGTCGCCGACGAAATCTCGCCAGACTCCTGCCGGCTGTGGGACATCAAGTCGAACGAGAAGCTCGACAAGGACCGTTTCCGCCGGGATCTCGGTGGCGTGCTGGAGGCCTATACCGAGGTCGCCAAGCGTCTGGGCATCCTGATGGAGAACGAGCGTCCGGCCGGTACCGGCCCGGTGCTGGTTAAGAGCTGAGGCTGCGATCGTGAAAGCACGCGTTACTGTCACCCTGAAGTCCGGCATTCTCGATCCGCAGGGCAAGGCCATCGAAGGCGCGCTGAAATCGCTCGGCGTCGATGGCGTCGCCAGCGTGCGTCAGGGCAAGGTGTTCGACATCGAACTCTCCGGCTCCGACAAGGCCAAGGCGGAGGCGGCCCTGAAAGCCGCCGCCGACAAGTTGTTGGCGAATA
Organism: uncultured Alphaproteobacteria bacterium; assembly: GCA_963764705.1. Taxonomy (GTDB): domain Bacteria; phylum Pseudomonadota; class Alphaproteobacteria; order Rhizobiales; family Xanthobacteraceae; genus Bradyrhizobium. The sequence goes on from CAVXTR010000002.1 coordinate 390,207, forward strand.
CCGTGATCGAGAATTACCGGGTCGAACTTCTCTAGGCTGCACCGCTGATGAAATCTGCTGTTCTCGTCTTTCCTGGAATCAACCGCGAGCGCGACATGGCGCGCGCTTTGAAACTCGCATCCGGCCATGAGGCCGCGATGGTCTGGCACGCCGAGACCGCGCTGCCTGGGGGGACCGACCTCGTGGTGGTGCCCGGCGGATTTTCCTACGGCGATTATCTGCGCTGCGGCGCCATTGCCGCGCGCGCGCCCGTGATGGACGCGGTGCGGGCGTTTGCAGCAGGGGGCGGGCTGGTGCTCGGGGTCTGCAACGGCTTTCAGATCCTCTGCGAGGCGGGTCTACTGCCCGGGGTGCTGATGCGCAACGCGCGGCTGAAGTTCATCTGCCAGGACGTGCACCTGCGGGTCGAACGCTCCGATACGCCATTCACGCGCGGTTACAATGCCGGCCAGGTCATCCGGGTGCCGGTCGCCCATGGCGAAGGCAACTACGAGGCCGACGAAGACACCGTGAAGCGGCTCGAGGGCGAGGGGCGGGTGCTCTATCGCTACTGCTCCGCCGACGGCGAGGTCGGCGAGAGCTCCAACATCAATGGGGCCGCGCATTCGATCGCCGGCATCGTCAACGAGCGCGGCAATGTGCTCGGCATGATGCCGCATCCGGAAAACCACGTCGAAGACATCATGGGCTGCACCGACGGCCGCGGCCTGTTTGCCGGCCTTGTGGCGCACCTGGAGAAGGCCGCGTGACGTCCAAGCTCCTGCGGCTGCTCGCAACAGCCGCGCTCTCTTTCGTTGCCACTGCGGCCCATGCGCAGAATTATCCAAAACATCCGATCAGCATGATCGTGCCGTTCGCGGCGGGCGGCACCTCCGACGTGATCGCGCGCGCGGTCGCCGAGGAGATGGGCAAGGCCCTGGGCCAGCCGATCGTGATCGAGAATGTTGCGGGCGCCGGCGGCTCGACCGCGCTGGCACGTGCCGCGCGCGCCGAAGCCGACGGTTACACGATCGCGATCGGCAACGCCGGCACCAGTGCGGCGACCTACACGATCTATCCGAAGCTGCCGTTCACGCCGGATTCGTTTGCGCCGGTTGCTGTCGTGGCCAAGACCTTCGGCATCGTCGCGCTGCGCAAGGATTTCCCGGCCAAAAACCTGCAGGAATTCATCGCATACGCCAAAAGCAATCCCGGCAAGATCAACCTTGGCCATGCCGGCATCGGCTCTTCGAACTTCCTGATATGCAAGAGCTTCGTGCAGGCCGCCGGCATCGACGTCACGCTGGTCGGCTACCGCGGCGCTGCGCCCGCGCTGACGGATGCGATCGGCGGCCAGATCGACGGCGTCTGCGATGCCGCCGCCTCGGTGTCGCAGGCGATCGACGACAGACTGGTACGGGGCCTCGTCGTCGGCTCGACGGTGCGGCTCGCGACCTTGCCTGACTTGCCGACCTCGGCGGAAGCCGGCCTTCCCGAATTCGAGGCGCAGGGCTGGAATGGCCTGTTCGCGCCAAAGGGAACGCCGCCGGCGATCATCGAGAAACTGAACGCGGCGGCACGCACGGCCGTCGAGAGCGAACCTGTCAAGAAGCGTTTCCAGGATCTCTCTACCGTCGCGCCCGACGCCAACGAGCATGCGCCCGAGGTGCTGGGGCAACTGGTGACGCGCGACGTCGAGAAATATAGGAAGCTGCTGGAAGAGAAGAAGTAGCGTCGGTGCTTACGACTGCTGCTGGAACGGAAGCCCCGCGCCGACGGGGCTTCCTTTTTGTGCCTGCTTATCGTCCTGCGCCGGAGCCAGGCGTCGGTGCGATCGTCGATCCGCTCGGCGAGGTGTTGATCAAGCTGTTCCCCGACGGGTTCAACCCGCTGTTCTGCGCGGCGGCTGCGCTGCCGGCCTGATTGCTCATGCCGCTGCTGCCAACCGTACTGCCGGTTGTCGCGCCCGCGGATGGGCTCGCCGCGGTGCCGGGGCTCGTGGTGCCGGTCCCGGTGGAACTGGTGCCTCCGCTTGTCGATTGCGCCAGCGCGAAGGTGCTCGTAAGCGCCAGCGCCGTGGCCAGCCCGAATGTCACAAATCTCATGGATTACTCCCTTTTTCAGCAGGTAATCCCCAACGGCACAGATCGGCGTCCGTTCCTGCGCGCCGGCTACGGCTCGGTCACGTTCTGCTGACGAACCGATTGAACCAAAGCCGATACTTATCGGTCGGAATCGTCATCGCGGCGACACCGACCATGACCAGGACAAGCCCCAGCACCAGATTGGCCGGTACGGCCTCGCCGAGCAGCACCACCGATAGTCCGACGCCGATCGGAATCCGCAGGTAGCCTTGCGCGTTGGTGGTCAGGGTGCCGAGCCGGGCGAGGCACATGTAGAACAGCATCAGCCCCAGCGCGCTCGAGAAGATCCCGATGGTGACGATGGCGATGATCGCCTCGCGCGTCGGGTGCAGGGTCCAGGGCTGCTCGACGACAAGTGCGACCGGCAGCAACAGCGTGCCGCCGAACAGCAGCGAGCCCGCCGCGACCACCATCGGATCGTAGTCGGACAGCCGCAATCCGAAGATCGTGGCGCAGGCAAACGAGATGGTCGCGAGCAGGATCACCATTTCGGGAAACAGATTGCTCGACAGCCCGCCGAGCGCGTCGAGGCCGATGATCACGGCGGTGCCGGTCAGGCCCAGGATAGCGCCGGCCAGCTTGAGCAGCGTCGCCGGCTCGTGCCGGGTGATGCCCCAGGTGATCAGGAAGGCAAAGATCGGCGTGGTCGAGGCCAGCACCACGGTGGGCGCGGCCGGCACATATTGCTGCGCCCAGGTGATCATCAGAAACGGAATCGTCGAGTTGATGGTCTGCTGGAACGCGAACAGCTTCCAGGCTTTGGTGTCGGTCGGGATCCGAAGGCCGCGTGCATAGAGGATCACAAGCAGGAAGGATGCGGCGATCAGTGACCGCGCCGAGATGAAGGTGATCGGCGGGATCGAGCCGAGGCCGATCTTGGCCAGCGGATAGGTCGAACTCCAGCAGCACGCGAGCGCGAGCAGCAACGCATAGTCGCGCCAGCCGCGCCGGACCTGAGGAGCGCTAGGTGGCAACGGCCGGTGCGCCCGTCTGCGGCTTCCGCTTTATCCGCTTGATGGTGGCTGAAAACGTGAACAGCGCCCGTTCGCCGGATTTCAGCGTCCCGCGCAGAAAGATCAGCGAGCCGCCGGCGCGGGTAATTTCGCCGTCGCATTCGATCAAGTTCGCCTTGTTGGGCGGCATCGAGGAATTCGCAGGCGAACGACACCGTCACGCCCGGTCCCTCAAGCACGGGAGAGGCGATCGCAAACAGGCAATAATCAGCAAACGACATGAAGGCGCCGCCATGGATATTGCGCCGCGAGCCGTTGAGGTGCTTTTGCTCGACCCGGAACGCGCATTGCACCTTGCCGCTCTCGTCGACCCGGTGCCAGAACGGGCCGTTATGGGTCTCAAAATTGTCACGGGTCCAGGTGCGCCAGCCCTTGAATTCGCCCTCGGTTGCGACGTGCAAATCCGGGCGGTGGTGGAATGCGTTTTTGGGGACTTCGTTCACTAAAAATGGCCCTTCAAATGGGTGTTTCAGCCCTTAAATCCGATCCGGGCGCGATGTGCAAACACCGTTCCCGCCAGGCTCCCCCCGCAAAGCTCTGGACAGGGCGGAAATGCGCCATAAAAGGCCTTTTCGGCTCCCGTCGATCTACCTAATAAGGTCCCATGAACGAACCCCAGATCACCCCCGAACTCGTCGCCAGCCATGGTCTGAAGCCGGACGAGTATGAGCGCATCCTGAAACTGATCGGACGGGTGCCGACTTTCACCGAACTGGGGATCTTCTCGGCGATGTGGAACGAGCACTGCTCGTACAAATCCTCGCGTATCCACTTGAAGGGGCTGCCCACCAAGGCGCCGTGGGTGATCCAGGGGCCGGGCGAGAACGCGGGCGTCATCGACATCGGCGACGGGCAGGCGGTCGTGTTCAAGATGGAGAGCCACAACCATCCGAGCTACATCGAGCCCTATCAGGGCGCGACCACCGGCGTCGGCGGTATTTTGCGCGACGTGTTCACGATGGGCGCGCGTCCGATCGCGTGCCTCAACGCACTCTCCTTTGGTGCGCCGGAACATCCGAAGACGCGGCATCTGGTGTCGGGCGTGGTGGCCGGTGTCGGCGGCTACGGCAATTCGTTCGGCGTGCCGACGGTGGGCGGGCAGGTGCGTTTTCACACCCGCTATGACGGCAACATCCTGGTCAATGCGATGGCCGTCGGCCTCGCGGATACCGACAAGATATTCTACGCGGCGGCCTCCGGCGTGAACATGCCGATCGTCTATCTCGGCTCGAAGACCGGCCGCGACGGCATTCACGGTGCCTCGATGGCGTCGGCCGAATTCGACGACGATTCCGCCGAGAAGCGCCCGACCGTGCAGGTCGGCGATCCCTTCGCGGAAAAGCTGCTGCTGGAAGCCTGCCTCGAGATCATGGAAGCCGATTGCGTGATCGCGATCCAGGACATGGGCGCGGCGGGCCTGACCTGCTCGGCGGTCGAGATGGGCGCCAAGGGCGATCTCGGCGTCGACCTCAATCTCGACGCGGTGCCGACGCGCGAGACCGGCATGAGCGCCTACGAGATGATGCTCTCGGAAAGCCAGGAGCGCATGCTCATGGTGCTCAAGCCCGAAAAAGAAAAGGAAGCCGAGGCCATCTTCAAGAAATGGGGCCTGGATTTTGCGGTCGTCGGCTACACCACGCCGAGCAAGCGTTTCGTGGTCAAGCATGGCGGCGACGTCATGGCCGATTTGCCGATCAAGGAACTCGGCGACGAGGCGCCGCTCTATGATCGCCCGCATGTGGCGTCGGCGTTGTTGCCTGTGGTGCGCGCGCAGGACGTCAAGCCGCCCGTCGGAATTATGCCCGCGCTGGAAACGCTGATTGCCACGCCGGAGCTGTGCTCGCGGCGCTGGGTCTGGGAACAGTACGACCACGTCATTCTCGGCAATACCGTGCAGCGTCCCGGCGGCGATGCCGCTGTGGTGCGCGTCGAGGACGGACCGAAGGGCCTTGCGCTGACCGTCGATGTGACGCCACGCTATTGCGAAGCCGATCCGTATCAGGGCGGCATGCAGGCGGTGGCAGAGGCCTGGCGCAACATCACCGCCGTCGGCGGCCGGCCGCTCGCGGTCACCGACAATCTCAATTTCGGCAATCCGGAACGGCCGGAAATCATGGGCCAGTTCGTCGGCTGCCTGAAGGGCATCTCGGAAGCCTGCCGCACGCTCGACTTCCCGGTCGTGTCCGGCAACGTCTCGCTCTACAACGAGACCAATGGCCGCGGCATCCTGCCGACGCCCTCGATCGGCGGCGTCGGTCTGCTCGACGATTTCACCAAATCAGCCACGCTGGCCTTCAAGGCGGCGGATCAGGCGATCCTGCTGATCGGCGAAACCCAGGGATGGCTTGGACAGTCGGTCTACCTGCGTGACATCTGCGGCCGCGAAGAGGGCGCGCCGCCTCCGGTCGATCTCGCCGCTGAAAAGCGCAATGGCGACGTCGTGCGCGGCATGATCCGGTCCGGCACTGCGACTGCCGTGCATGACATTTCCGATGGCGGACTATTGATCGCGCTGACGGAGATGGCGATGGCCGGCGGCATCGGCGCGCAGTTGTTGGCGGCGCCGGCTTCGATCGTGCCGCATGCGTACTGGTTCGGCGAGGATCAGGCGCGCTACATCGTGACGGTGCCGGCCGCGGATGCCGGATTGGTGCTGGCGAAGATGAAGGGTGCCACTGTGCCCTGCGTGCGCATTGGCACCACGGGCGGCGATGAGGTCGCGGTCGCCGGCGAAACGCCTGTTACGGTGGCCTCGCTCAAATCAGCGTTCGAGCACTGGCTGCCGGCCTACATGAACGGCAAGGCTTCGTAACCCGTAGCCCGGATGGAGCGCAGCGAAATCCGGGAAACGCTATCGCCGCGAATTCCGGATTTCGCTTCGCTCAATCCGGGCCACGAAGCAATGACGACTACAGCACCCGCTTCGCGCCGGGAATTTGCCGCAGCGCAGCCGTCAGCGCCCAGCTCAGCGCGACCGTACCTGCGAATGCGATGAGCGCCTTCACGATCGCGGGCAGGTCGAAATCGAACAGCCAGTATTGCAGCCAAAGCACGATCGGATAGTGCACAAGGAACATGCCGTAGGCGTCGCCCTGCATGGGATCGAGCATGCTCCAGCCGGATTGCTTGAATCTCAGGAAGTAGGCCAGGATCACAAACAGGATCGCTATGCTGAAGAGGGCGAAACAGAAACCATAATCGGATTCGTACCATTCCGGCAGCCGCACCGGATTGCCCAGTATTTCGCGTTTGACGTAGATCAGTACCCACATCAGGCAATATGGAACGATCGCAAGGAACACCCAGCGCCAGGTATGCTGGGCCAGCTTGCCATCTGCCGCCAACAGCCCGCGATCCATCTGCATGACGCCGATTCCGGCGCCGAAAAAGAAATAGCTCGCATAGAGCAGCACGCGGCCATGCTGCACCGAGAACGGCCCGAACTCGAACCAGCTGCCGGCGCCAAAGTGAATTCGCCCGGGAACGTAGAACGCAGCGGTGACAGCAAACATCACAACGAAGAATTCCCCGGGCCGCTCGTGACCGTTCTGCGACAGGCGGTTGATCGGCTCGAGCATGGTGGGTGACAGCCGAAACAGCAGGCATGCCACGAGGTCGAAGCCGAACAGGACCCAGAGGAACCAGATCGGTCCGCTCGGCCAGGGGCCGACGGTGATCGTTTTCCACCAGAAATCGGCAAAGCCGATCTCGGGATGCTGCCGCAGCGAGATGGCGTAGTAGGCGATCGGAATGACCGTGAACGCGCAAATCACGAACGGCAGGCCCAGCCGAAACAGCCGGTCCGTCAAATGGTTCAGCGGCCCCTTCCGGGCGATGCTCGGCCAGACGAACAGCCCGGACAGGAAAAAGAACATCGCCATGAAGAAACTGTCGGTGGCGAGAACGATCATGTCGAAGCCGATCCACGACTTCGGATCGGTGTGGCCGAAATAGGTGTAGGGGATGACTGCGTGGTGAAGCAGCACCACCAGTGTCAGGAAGGTGCGGGCGCGATCGATCGAGAAGTTGCGCACCTTGGCTTTCGGCGCGGCTTGAATCTCGGCCGATCCAACGGATGCAACGGTCGTCATGAGTGCCCCCGCACAGATTAGGTGAAGCCCGTTATTCATACCCTCAAGGTACCCGTCGAGCCAAGCCCGCCGGGATCGGTCAGGTCAATGCAATCCTACGCCACTTCCTCGATCGTCACCTTGTCCGGGTAGAACGCCAGGTAGCCGGTGATCTCGGTCATGGCCGGGAAGGGCGTCTCATAGGTCCAGATCGAATTCTCGATGCTCTTGCCGTTGGCATGGATGCTGAAATAGCTCGCATCCCCCTTGTAAGGGCAATGCGTGGTCCGCTCGGTACGGGCCAGCAACGCCATATTGGCATCCGCACGTGGCACATACTGCACGGCCGGGTAGCTGGCCTCCTTCAGGGTCAGGGCGTGGGTGGTATCGGCGACCACCACCCCGCCGGCGGAGACGCGGATGCGCTTCGGGTTTGCCGTAATCGTGATCGGATGGTCGGGACCGGGAAGTTTCATGGTTCTGAGCCTCTTTTTCGGTCATTTCGTCTTGATCGGACGTGACCTGATACCGCGTGTTCAAGACAACCGGTCCTGGAATATAGTGCCGGAAAGCGTGACCTAGAAGGGCGTACGCGCTAGGTTTGGTCTTCACGGTCGCGCGAGCAGACCCTGATTCGAAACATCTGACGGAGACATTCTGGATGCCGATGGACGCCCACGATATCGAATCGATGATCAAGGCAGCCATACCCGATGCCGAGGTGACGATCCGCGATCTCGCAGGCGACGGCGACCATTACGCCGCGACCGTGATTTCGGAATCGTTCCGCGGCAAGTCGCGCGTGCAGCAGCACCAGATCGTCTACCAGTCCCTCAAGGGACAGATGGGCGGCGTGCTGCATGCGTTGGCGCTGCAGACCGGGGTGCCTGGCGGCTAGGTCGAAGCAGCGAGCGGGAGCAGGCGCACCGATGGCGGATAACCCACGCGGCGCGATGTTTCGCCCGATCGTGCCGAACCAGCATAGCCGCGTCACCTATGCCGAGCTGTTCTTCGATCTCGTCTTTGTCTACGCCGTCACGCAGATTTCGCACACGCTGCTGGCCGACTTCACGCTGCTCGGCGCGCTGCACGTCACCATGCTGTTTCTCGCGGTGTGGTGGGTCTGGGTCTACACGTCCTGGATCACTAACTGGCTCGATCCGGAAAAAACTCCGGTCCGGCTGCTGCTGTTTGCGCTGACGCTCGGCGGACTGGTGCTGTCGACCTCGATTCCATCCGCGTTTGACGGGCGCGGATTGTGGTTTGCCATCGCTTATGCCTCGATGCAGGTCGGCAAGACGGTGTTTCTGTGGGTGTCGACGCCAGCAGCGCGTTGGCCGGCACGCATGAACGCGGTCCGCATCACGTCCTGGCTGACGGTATCGGCGGTTTTCTGGATCGCGGGCGGATTGATCGAGGGCCAATCGCGCTTGGTGCTTTGGGCGATCGCGCTCGCGATCGAGTATATTTCGCCGGTGGTGCGGTTCTGGATCCCCCGCTATGGCGCGTCCGCGATTGCGGACTGGATCGTCGAGGGCGGCCACATCGCCGAACGCTGCGCGGGCTTCATCATCATCGCGCTCGGCGAATCCATCGTCGTCACGGGCGCTACCTTTGCCGAGCTGACCTGGACCAGCGAAAACCTCGTGGCGTTCGCCTCGGCCTTCGTCGGCACGCTGGCGATGTGGTGGATCTACTTTCACAAGGGCGCCGAAGCCGGCTCCGAAGAGATTTCGAAATCCAGCGAGCCGGGCAGGCTGGCGCGACTTGCCTACACCTATCTGCACATGCCGATCGTGGCCGGCATCATTGTATCCGCGGTAGCGGACGAACTCGTGCTCAAGCACCCGGCCGGCCATTCCGATCTCCGTACGGTGCTGAGCTCGATCGGTGGTCCGCTATTGTTTCTGTTCGGAACGATCCTGTTCAAGCACAGCTTTCGCGGCTTTCTTCAGCTCTCCCACGGCGTCGGCATCATCGCGCTGTGCGTGCTGGCTTGGTTCGCACACGACCTGTCGCCGCTGATGCTGTCGATCGTCACATCGGCGATCATGATCGTGGTCGCGGTGTGGGAATCGATTTCGCTGCGATCCCCGGCCGCGGAATAGCTATTTCTGCTCGACCACGTTTTTGAGGACGAGCTGCGAAAGCTGGACGACGAGCGCCCGCAGCCTGGCATTTTCCTCGAGCAGGGACTCCGTCCCGGTGTCGATCTCGCCATCCCAACCATCGTCCTCGTCGTGGACGGGCCGTTTTCCGGCATCGCCGGACACCAAATACACCTTACCCATGACTGATACCCCCTGGCACAAACTCACCCCCGCCAAGCCTCGGGAACAGGTTCGGCTGAGTCCGAGTTAAAATTTGGACGTTTCGGGGGAAAAACCGCAGCGCGGATGCAGCGATTTGCCGACATAATCGTCATGGTCAATAAACATTAACCATTCTCTGCCACATTCGGGTTGCAAGGTGTTGACGCGCGCGGCGGCGCAGATACCTCGCTTTCTTTCACTTTGACCAGCGTGACCACCCTCAGTCCCCACGGATCTCGTGGCTGGGAATACGCGCCTATGAAACAAAGCGAAGCAAGAGTTCTGATCCTTCAGCAATGGGACGGCTGGATTTCGACGCGGGAGTTCGATCCCGGCGGCCCCACCGGAAAAGATTCCCTGAAATTCTTTCACGAGCTTCAGGATACGGGGTCGCCGCTATTGGACTTCCAGTCCCGCGGGCACGACAAGTGGCGGATCATTCACGCCTGGCTGCTGGATGCCGAGCGATTGTCCGACTACTGGATATCTCCGGCACCTCGCATCGTGCCGGCGCGCAGGTCGCGACTGGCTCGCCACAAGTCCGGAGCCGGGACTTGAGGCGGCGGGTCTCGTGATGCCCTTTAGATGACCGTCCGGCCTCAGCCTTCGGCCACCAGCGCGTGAACCGAAAACATCTGTTCGCTGTCGGTCCAGGAGTCGCGCACCGACCAGCCCGATCCGCGCGCGAGTGCCGTGAAGCGCTCGAGGCTGTATTTGTAGCTCGACTCGGTGTGGATGCTTTCGCCGGGCCGGAACGAAAAATTCCGTCCCAGGATCCGCACCGACTGCGGCTTCTTGGCAATCAGGTGCATTTCGATGCGATGGCGTTCGCGGTTGTAGATCGAGCGGTGCATGAAGGAGGAGATATCGAAGTTGCCGCCGAGTTCGCGGTTGATGCGAACCAGCACATTTAGATTGAAACGCGCGGTGACCCCGGCGGCATCGTTGTAGGCGTCGTACAGCACGCGTTCGTTCTTTTCGAGATCGACGCCGATAATCATCTGCGCGCCTTCGCCCAGAATGTCGCGCGCGCTCCGCAGGAAGGCGCTGGCCTCGTGCGGTTCGAAATTGCCGAGCGTCGATCCCGGGAAAAAGCCGACCTTCGGCATCCCGGCGATCTCGGCCGGCAGCGCGAACGGCGCGGTAAAGTCGGCGGCGACCGGATGAACCGCGAGATCGGGAAAGTCCTTGCGCAATGCATCGGCCTGGCCCTTGAGGAAATCGCCGGAAATGTCGACCGGCACATAGGCGCCGAACTCGCAGCGCTCGAGTAGCAGCCGGACCTTGGTGGTGGCGCCGGCGCCGAATTCCACCAATGCGGCGCCCTTCGGAATCAGTGCGGCGATCGCGTCGCCGCGGCTGCGCAGAATGCCGAGCTCGGTGCGGGTCGGATAATATTCCGGCAATACCGTGATCTGCTCGAACAGCTCGGACCCCGCGGCGTCGTAGAAATATTTCGGCGACAGCTTTTTGGGGTGTTGCGACAGGTCTCCGATCACGTCGCCGGCGAAGGCCGAGGTCGCTTCGTCGAACGGGTGCACTTGTAAGGGGGGCACTTGGGCCAAAGCGGGGGCATGCACATTCATGATACTCTCCTGAACGCGCTTTCCGGCGCGCTTTGATCGGCGGAAATGTCAGATGTAGTCAGCGAGGCGTAATCCCGTGAATTGCCATCGGTGGTGCGGATAAAAGAAGTTACGATAGGTAATACGGCTGTGACCGGCCGGTGTTACGAGCGAGGAGCCGCGCAGCACCAACTGGTTGACCATGAACTTGCCGTTATATTCCCCGAGCGCGCCTTCAATGGCGCGGTAGCCGGGGTAGGGCGAGTAGGAGCTTCGGGTCCACTGCCAGACGACGCCGAAGGCGTCATTGAGCTGGCCGGTGCGGGCGGCGACTTCCCATTCCATTTCGGTCGGCAGATGCTTGCCCGCCCAGCGCGCAAACGCATCCGCCTCGTAATAGCTGACATGGCTGACCGGGGCGGCAGGGTCGAACGGCTGCAGGCCGCCGAGCGTCATGATCCGCCACTCGCCGTCGATCTGGCGCCAGTGGCCGGGCGCCTGCCAACCCTCGTTGTTGACCGCAGCAAAGCCGTCCATCAGCCACAGCGTCGCCGTGCCATAGCCGCCGTCTTTCATGAAGGCGAGCCATTCGGCGTTGGTGACGAGGTTGCGGGCAATCCTCACCGGGCCGACCAGCGCCCGGTGGGCGGGCTTTTCGTTGTCGAAATGGAAGCTGTCGTCGATGTGTCCGACGGTGTGGATGCCCTCGTTGAGCGTGGCCCATTCCTCGGCCGTCCGCTGCGATGCCGGAAAATGCCACGCCGGATCATAGGCCGGCGGGATCGGGTTCTGCGCAAAGGCGTGCAGGATGTCGGTCAGCATCAATTCCTGATGCTGCTGTTCGTGGTTGAGGCCGACTTCGACCAGGGGGACCAGCTTCGTCAGCGTCGCCTCGTCGGCGGTCTGGAAGAACTTCACCACCGCGGCATCGACATGCCGGCGATAGGCGGTGACTTCGTCGGCGCTCGGGCGGGTCAGGTGGCCGCGCTGGTGGCGGGCGTGACGGGGACCGGCGCTGACGTAATAGGAATTGAACAGAAACGCGTAGTCGGGATGAAACGGCCGGTAGCCCGGGCTGTGCTCGCCGAGCAGGAATTGCTCGAAGAACCAGGTGGTATGGGCGCGGTGCCATTTCGCCGGGCTGGCGTCCGGCATCGACTGGATCAGCTGGTCTTCGGGGCTCAAGGGAACGGCCCGGCGCTCGGTCTCATCCCGGACCGCCAGATAGGCCTCGACCAGATTCTGCGCTGATGTGCCGGAATCGGAGAACAATGACGGGGCTGGTGTGGCCAACAAGGCCGCGGCGGATACTGATTTCGTCACTTGTGTCTCCGGTCGAGGGAGAGAACGCTTGTCTGGCGAACTGGTTCCTGGCGGACAGTCCGTCCTAGATAGGGGTTCCTTTCCGGGAAAAAAGCCTCCCGGCCCTATGATATTGATGCCGTCAGGGACCCCGAGAGCACCCGAACGGGCCGGCCCATGCATGCCTGCTCCCCGGCATTTTACTTTGGATGCACAACGGTTTGGGCTACATATATGGCCAGTAACCGGGTTAAACGGAACATGCCGGTCCGTCAGGCTCAGCCGCAGGGGCTGTGCCCCAAAAGGAAATGATGATGAGCATCGAACAATTCATCGACAATGAAGTGAAGTCGAACGACGTCGTCCTGTTCATGAAGGGAACGCCGCAGTTTCCGCAGTGCGGTTTCTCCGGCCAGGTGGTCCAGATCCTCGATCACGTCGGCGTCGGCTACAAGGGCCTCAACGTTCTCGAATCCGCCGACCTGCGCGACGGCATCAAGACCTATTCGAACTGGCCGACGATTCCTCAGCTCTACGTCAAGGGCGAATTCGTCGGTGGCTGCGACATCATCCGCGAGATGTTCCAGGCCGGTGAGTTGCAGGCGCTGTTCGCCGATAAGGGCGTCACCGTCAACGCGGTGGCCTGAGCCTGGGCGGCACGGCGCGCCGGATCGGCAGGGCGCGGCTGGAAGTCATTGTTGCCGACATCACGACACTGCGCGTTGACGCCATCGTCAACGCGGCGAATTCATCGCTGCTTGGCGGCGGCGGTGTCGATGGCGCGATCCATCGTGCTGCCGGCCTGGAACTGCTTGCGGAATGCCGCACGCTTGATGGCTGTGCGACCGGCGATGCCAGGATCACCAAAGGATATCGGTTAGCGGCGGGGCACGTGATCCACGCTGTCGGGCCGGTCTGGCATGGCGGCGATGCGGGTGAGGATGAACTGCTCGTTTCCTGCTATCGCCGCGCGTTGCAGCTCTGTCGGGACAACGCGCTTGCTTCAGTGGCTTTCCCCGCGATCTCCACCGGCGTCTATCGCTTTCCCGCCGACCGGGCCGCGCATATCGCGGTCCAGACCGTTGCCAATACGCTGACGACGACCCCTGATGTGACCCGAGTGGTGTTCTGCTGCTTTTCCAGCGACAGCGGCCGGCTGCATGAAGCGGCCTTGGCTGATGTCGGCAGCCCTTGTGCGGACTGACACCGCAGCTACACTCCCCACGATTTCCTGGGAGGGGGTCTAATGAATTGTCGTCACACGTTGCGTGCGCTGTCCGCTGGCGCGCTGATGCTCGCGGTTGTGCCTGCGGTCCGCGCCGAGGGCACGTTCGATATCCCACCGGGCGCGCATTTCAATCCGGACAAGCTGGCGAAAGTCACGGAGTTTTTCAGGAACGAGGTCGCGACCGGCAAGATCTCCGGCGCCAACGTCCTGATCCAGCAGCGCGGCAAGCCGGTCTATCACGAGATCTTCGGTGTGCAGGACGCGGTGTCCAAGGCGCCGATCACGGACAAGACCATCTTCCGCCTGTCTTCGCTGACCAAGGCGATCACCTCGGTGGTCGCAATGGAGCTGATCCAGGACGGCAAGATCAAGCTCGACGATCCCGTCTCGAAGTACATTCCCTCGTTCGCCGACACCAAGGTCGGCATCGAGAAGAAGGCCGAGGACGGCACCAAGACGCTCGAGCTGGTGCCGCAGACCAAGCCGATGACGGTGCTCGACCTGATGCGTCACACGTCCGGCATCACCTATGGCTTCTATGGCGACAGTATGGTGCGCAAGGCCTACAAGGACGCCAACATCTACGCCGGCGATTTCGACCTCGCCGAGTTCGCCGAACGGATCGCCAGGCTGCCGCTGCACAATCAGCCGGGGACGCTGTGGCAATACGGCCATTCCACCGACATCCTGGCGCGGATCATGGAAATCGTGTCCGGAAAATCACTGCTCGAGATCGAGAAGGAAAAGCTGCTCGATCCGCTCGGTATGGTCGACACCGGATTCTTCGTCACCGAACCCGAGCGACTTGCGCGGCTCGCCCAGCCGTTGGCGAATGACAGCGATTTTCGCGTCGGCCGCCAGTACCGGACCGAAGTTCTTCAGAAGTGGCAATCCGCCAGCGGCGGCATGGTTTCGACCATGGCGGACTTTTCGCGCTTTGCGCAGATGCTGCTCAATGGCGGCAGCTTCGAGGGCAAGACCTATCTCAATCCGAAGACTTTCGAGATGATGGCGACGGACTATGCGGGCAAGGGCTCCGGCGTCGAACGGGATTATTTTTACTTTCCCGGCGACGGCTTTGGCATGGGCCTCGGACTCGCCGTGCGAACCGATGCCGGCAACGCCAAGCCGCCGCCGCCCGGATCGCTCGGCGAGTTGAAATGGGACGGCGCCAGCGGCTGCTACATGGTCATCGACCGCAAGCAGGAGATGATGTTCGTGCTGCTGGAGCAGACGCCGACCGAACGCCAGCGCGTCCAGCGGACGCTGAAGCAACTGGTCTATGAGGCGCTGGAGAACTAATTCGCGGGCTTCAATTTCTCGCGGAGTTCATCGACCAGAACGCGGATGTTTTCGCTGTAATCGATCGGTACGACGACCAGGTGCACCCCGCCTGCGGCAAACGC
Organism: uncultured Alphaproteobacteria bacterium; assembly: GCA_963764705.1. GTDB lineage: Bacteria > Pseudomonadota > Alphaproteobacteria > Rhizobiales > Xanthobacteraceae > Bradyrhizobium. Next base: position 405,226 of record CAVXTR010000002.1, read on the forward strand.
GCGCTCGAGCGTCGGGACGATCGCTTCCGTGCTTTCGATCCTCGTTCCCTTGGCGCCGTAACTCTCGGCGTAGCTGACGAACTCCGGATTTCCGAAGGTAAGGCCGAAATCGGGAAAATGATCGACCGCCTGCTTCCAGCGGATCATGCCGTAGGCGGAATCCTCCAGAACCAGCACCACCAGATTTAACTTGAGTCGGACTGCGGTTTCCATTTCCTGCGAGTTCATCATGAACCCGCCGTCGCCGCACACCGCAAGCACCCGGCGTTCCGGATAGAGCATGGCCGCCATCATCGCCGACGGTAACCCGGCTCCCATGGTTGCGAGCGCATTGTCGAGCAGCAGCGTGTTCGCGACCAGCGTCCGGTAATTGCGTGCGAACCAGATCTTGTACATGCCGTTATCAAGCGCGACGATGCCGTCCTCGGGCATGACCTGCCGCACGTCATGGACGATGCGTTGCGGCGTCGGCGGCCATCGGGCTTCCGTGGCGCGGTCGGCTATTTTGGACAGGATGCCGTCACGCAGATTCAACAGCGCGCCGGCGTAGTGCAGGCGGCCCTCGATCCGGTCGGCCAGCAGTTCGAGGCTCGGGCCGACATCTCCGACCACTTCGCATTGCGGAAAATAGACCTGCTCGACATTGGCAGGCGTGTAATTGACGTGAATGACCTGTGGCCCGCCCGGGCCCATGATGAAGGGGGGCTTCTCGATCGTATCGTGGCCGATGGCGATGATCAGGTCGGCGCGATCGATCGCTTCGTGGACATAGTCGCGTTCGCTCAGCGCCGCCGTGCCCATATACAATTTAGTGCCGCCGGGCGCGGTGCCTTTTCCCATCTGGGTCGTGAAGAACGGAATTTGGGTGCGTCGAACGAATCCGGCAATTCCGGTCGTGCTTCGCGGTCGGGAGGCCGCCGCGCCCAGCATGATCAACGGCCGCCTGGCATTGAGGATCATCTCGGCCGCACGATCGAGCGAGGCGCGATGGGCGACCGGAATTTCAATCGGATGCTGCGCGACCATCGCAACGGATTCGGTTTCTTCTCCGGCGATATCCTCGGGCAGTTCCAGCAATACGGGGCCAGGCCGTTCCTGGGTGGCAATCCGGAAGGCGTCGCGCACGAGGGTCGGAATCGTAGAGGTACTGACGATCTGCAGCGAAAGTTTGGTCAGCGGCTTGAACGTGCCGACCACGTCGACGATCTGGAATTTCGCCTGACGGCTGCTCATGATGCCTTTCTGGCCGGTCAGCATCACCATCGGCATCGCGCCGAGTAGCGCGTAGGCCGCGCCCGTCGCGAGATTGAGCGCGCCAGGACCGAGCGTGGTGATACAGACGCCGGGCTTTCCCGTCAGCCGGCCATAGGTCGCCGCCATGAAAGCCGCAGCCTGTTCATGCCGGGTCACGATCAGCTGGATCGACGATTTCCGGAGGCTTTCGACGACGTCGAGATTTTCCTCGCCGGGAACACCGAAGATGCGATCCACGCCCTCATTCTCAAGAGCGGCAACCAACAAGTCGGAGCCTTTGGGCATCGTAACCTCCCGGCGACTTTTCAACGGCGAACCAAAGCTGAATAACAGGATTTCGCTGCAATCTGTATGCCTCGCTGCTCAGATCAAAGGCAGCTACGCTCCGCGCACGATATCGCGTACCAATCCGACCGTCTCCTCGATCATCTCGGCGGTGACGTCGAGATGGGTGCAGGCCCGGATGCGGCCGTCCATGACAGCCAGCAGCACGCCGCGTTGGCGCAACGCCGTGACCATCTTGTCGCCGCTGACGCCGGCGCCATCCGGCTTAAAGAACACCAGGTTGGTTTCGGGCTGCTGCACCTCGACGCCGTTGATCTGCGACAGCCCGCGCGCCAGCGCCCGCGCATTGGCATGGTCGTCGGCGAGGCGGTCGACGTGATGGTCGAGCGCGTAGACACAGGCCGCGGCACAGATGCCGGCCTGTCGCATCGAGCCGCCCAAACGCTGCTTCCAGCGCCAGACATCGTCGATGAATTCGCGGGAGCCGGCGATGGCGCCGCCGACCGGCGCACCAAGACCCTTGGAAAAATCGATCCAGGCGGAATCCCAGCCTGAGGCCATGTCGCGCGCGGGGATGCCGGTCGCGACGCAGGCATTCAACAGCCGCGCGCCGTCCATATGAGTGGCCATTCCGTTCGCCTTGGCAATCTGCACGACTTCATCGAGGGCGGCCTTTTTCCAGATCGTGCCGCCGCCGATATTGGCGGTCTGTTCGACGCTGACCACGGTCTGCGGCGGCTGGTAGCGCGAGCGGGGATGAAGCGCGGCGCGAAAGGTCTCGGGCGAAAACTGCCCGTCGTCGCCGGTCAGCGGCGTGATCTGGAATCCGCCAAGCGCCGCATGGGCGCCGCCTTCGCGGGCGATGATATGGGCGCTGACATGGGCCAGGATTTCATCGCCCGGCCGGCACCAGGCCAGCGTTGCCGCAACGTTGCACATGGTGCCCGATGGCATGAACACGGCGGCTTCCTTGCCGAGCAGGTCGGCGACACGGTCGCACAACAGGTTCACTGTCGGGTCGTCGCCGATCTGCTCGTCGCCGACATCGGCCCGCGCCATCGCTTCGCGCATCGCAGGCGTCGGACGCGTCTGCGTATCCGACAGCAGGTTGATGCGGACGGGGGCGGCCTCGGGATCGCGCGGGGCAGGGGTGTAGTGCATGGGAGGTCTCGCTTGCCGTTTTGCGGGTATGGGTTTGCGGCGTAGTAGTGTGTATTTATACACTTGATATGCTGATGTATAGTGTGTATAAGTACGCATGGATTCAAGGGATATCATCTCTGCCTTGAAAGCTGATGGCGGGGTTCAGGTCGCCCAAAAGGGAAGCCATGTCCAGTTCAAGCATCCGACCAAGCCAGGACGGGTAACGGTCCCCCATCCGAGAAGAGATGTCCCAAAAGGCACGTTCAAGAGCATCGAGAAGCAAGCCAGCCTGAAGCTGAAATAGCGAAAGAGGAAACGAGCTGATGGGCTCGCCCTGCCACAGCAGAGGACGAATAGAAAATGCGACAGTACATCGCCCTGATTCATAAAGAGGCCGATAGCGACTACGGCGTTTCGTTTCCGGATCTTCACGGTGTCATCAGCGCCGGAAAGACTCTGGATGAAGCCCGCGACATGGGCGCGGAAGCTTTGGCCTTGCATCTGGAAGGGTTGGCGGCGGACGGCGAAGCCGCGCCGGAGCCTAGCTCGCTGGAAGAGATCATGAAGGACGTGCAGAACCGGGATGGCGTTGCCGTGCTGATCGCGGCACCTGCCGCCGACGTAAAGAGCGTTCGTATCAACGTAACAATGCCGGCCGACGTGCTCGACCAAATCGATCGCTATGCCGAGCGTGAAGGGTTCACGCGCTCGGGGTTTCTTGCTCAGGCTGCAAAGAAGGCAATGGCGGTTTGATCAAACAAAAAGGCCCCGGAAAACCGGGGCCTTTGACGTCTCGAAAGCGCCGTATCGCTTAGCGCGAATAGAATTCGACGATCAGATGCGGCTCCATCTGCACCGCGAACGGCACGTCCGACAGCGCGGGGATACGGGTGAACGTCGCCGTCATCTTGGAGTGATCGGCTTCGATGAAGTCGGGCACGTCACGCTCGCCGAGCTGGCTTGCTTCCAGCACGTGCGTGAGCTGCTTGGATGATTCCTTGATCTCGACGAGATCGCCGGGCTTCAGCTTGTAGCTGGAGATGTTGACGCGGCGGCCGTTCACCTTGACGTGGCCGTGGTTGATGAACTGGCGCGCGGCGAACATGGTTGCGACGAACTTGGCGCGATAGACCACGGTGTCGAGACGGCGCTCGAGAAGGCCGATCAGGTTTTCACCGGTGTCGCCCTTCATCCGGCCGGCTTCGACGTAGATGCCGTGGAACTGGCGCTCGGAAATGTTGGCGTAGTAGCCCTTGAGCTTCTGCTTGGCGCGGAGCTGGACGCCGAAGTCGGAGAGCTTGCCCTTGCGGCGCTGGCCGTGCTGGCCGGGGCCGTATTCACGGCGGTTGACGGGGCTCTTCGGGCGGCCCCAGATATTCTGGCCCATACGGCGATCGATCTTGTACTTCGCCTCACTGCGCTTAGTCATCGCGTCCTCGATTGAGTTTGAGTTTTGAGGAGACGCGCCCTCCTGTGCACCGGGGAGATCCCGGGGCCGACAGGTCCGCCTCGAAAGCTCGGGGAGGACCACGGGTCGCGAAACGCAACGCGGGCCGAAAACGGCCCGCGAGCAGGCGGTTTCTAGGGACATTCGACCGCGCTGTCAAATCTATCCCCGGGCCGCTATGAGTGACTGCCCTGAGCCTCTTCAAAGCACTTTTAGGCGCAAAAGGACGGATTTCCCAGCATGCAGCCTGCAGTGGTCGTTACCGGAGCCTCTTCCGGGCTGGGGTCGGAATTCGCCCGGCTGGCCGTCGCTGAGGGGTCCAAAACGGTCCTGATTGCCCGCAATATCGTCGAATTGGAGCGGCTCGCGGCCGAAATCGATCCTCAGAGGCAATTGACCGTGGCGATCGGGGTCGACCTTTCTGCTTCGGATGCGGGCGACACCATCGCCCGCGAGCTGAACGGGTGTGGACTTTACTGTCACACCCTCGTCAACAACGCCGGTTTCGGCCTGTTCGGCGATGCCGTGGAACTCGACCGCAGTCGCCAGCTCGGGATTATCCAGGTCAATATCCGCGCCGCGACCGACCTGATGCTGCGATTCCTGCCCGACATGATCGAGCGCAAGGCGGGCCGCATCCTCAACGTCGGATCGGTGGCCGGTTTTGCCCCGGGACCGCAGATGGCCGTGTACTTCGCCAGCAAGGCCTATCTGGTGTCGTTGTCGCAAGCGCTGATGCAGGAGGCGGGGGGGACCGGCGTCACCGTGACCTGCCTGTGCCCCGGACCGCTGCGGACGCCGTTCCTTGAGCGCGCCGGCGCCCGGCAGGTGCGCCTCTTCAAGCTGTTGCGAAAGCTCCCCGTGGACGAAGTCGCCCGCAGCGGGTGGGAGGCGATGAAAGCCGGACGCACGCTCTGCGTCCCCGGCATCGGCACCAGGGCCGCCGTCGTCGCGACCCGGTTCGCGCCCCGCGGATTGGTGCTGGCCATCATGGCCCGTCTGCAGCGCGGTCGGTAGCATGACGGGTGGCGCAGAGGCCCAAACGCAAATCGCGAAAACAACCCCATGCAAAGTAGAATGAACCTGGAGCTCCGATTCCATCGGAACCGAAAAGGCTCGAGCTTCGAAACCGCTACGTCTCGCCGGGCGGGATGATCGGGCCGCGCGACCGCCAGCCCTCGCGGTTCAGCAGGTCGACCAGGCCGGGGAAAAAACGGTTGAGGCGCCACAGCACGTGCGCCAGCATGGTCACCAGCACCAGCCCCCGGTCGCGCTTGATGGCATCGACGGTGGCTTCGGCGACCCGTTCCGGCGTGGTGTAGAGCGAGGCCGGGATTTTGGGCAGTTTGGAATAGATCCGTGACGGGCCGTCCGGTTCGACCATCGGTGTCTTCACCAGGCCTGGACAGATCACGCTGACACCGAAATTCTTGCGGTGATAGTCGTTGCGTATCGCGAGCGTGAAACCGACCAGTCCGTATTTGCTGGCCTGATAGGTTGCGAGCTGGCGCACCGGCACCAGGCCGAAGATGCTCGACATGTTGACGATATGCGCTTCCTCGGCGCGCGCCAATTTGTTGATCAGGTGGGTGGTGATCTGGATCGGCGCCAACAGGTTGATCGCCATCAGCCGGCGCCAGTCGGTATCGGCCACATTGCGTTGCTGGCCATAGAGGGCGATCCCGGCGCAATTGACCAGGATATGCAGCGGACCGGTCGAAAATTGACCGTCGAGCATTTTGGTGATGTCGTCGGGCTGCATCAGGTCGCAAACGGTGCTCGTCACCTTGACGCCCTGTTGCCTGATTTCCTGCTCGGCCTGTGCGAGGCCGACCGCATCGATATCGGTGATAACGAGGTCGACGCCCTCGCGCGCGAGCGCCACGGCGATCGCCCGGCCAATGCCGGAAGCAGCACCTGTGACAAAAGCTGTACGCCCGCGTAGAATCTTCATTGGCCTGCAGTCCGCCCCTCGATGCTGCCGGCGAATGTCCGGCGACGATCCATCTGGGCGTTGTGGTGAACTATCGGGGAATCCTGCCAACCAGCCGCGAGCCAATTCGCTCGTTCAACGCCGGCTCCTGTTGTTCCGGAGCCAGTGCGAGCAATTCGTCCGCGACCAGGTTATTCAAGATATGCTCAAGACGTGAAAGCGCCATGCCGATATCGGCGGCATCGGTGATGCGATGATCCCAGCGAACCATGACATCGATGGCGCCGTCGTCGCCAACCCTGTCATAGCTGAGAATAAAGGGGCCGGGACCCAGCGCCTCGACTTCGCCGCCGCCGAAAGCCGCGACCGACGTGATCAGCAGCGTGCCGAAAAAATTGCCGCGTTGCCGGCCGATATTGAGACCGATCGCCCAGGCCAGTTGCCGCAGCGGCAACGGCAGCCGGGTGACCGCGAGCGTCTTGCGGAAAAACGGCGTCGACAGGATCGGCTCTGACTTGGCCTTGCGCAGCGAGGCATCGGCCTCCATCAGCGGCACGAGGTCCGGCGCCTTGATCGGAAACAGCATCACGCCCTCAGGCGACGCCGTCGGCGCCACCACGACATGCGCGACCGTCTGCGGCAGTTCGTAAAAGCGCGCCCACGGCCATTTCAGAAACACCGTGCGCAGGCGCGGCTCTTCCCGGGCCAGTACGGCAAAACCCTTGGCGAAGATCACTGCCCAGGCCGGCCTTTTGCTCAGCGCGCTTCGGGCGACCGCCAGCCGCGGGACGTGCAGCGTCCGGCGCACGGCCACAAACGGAACGCCCCTGGAGGCGCGCATGAGATCGATGACGACGCGGCGCGGAGTTGTGATTTTTCGAACCGTTCCGCGCATCGCTCCGCTCTGGTTTCCGCCACAGGCCAATCCGGGGCTGGCGGGCCGCCATTAGCAGCCCGCCCACCCCTGATCTAGCACGAACCAGCCGGTTCGACGCCAGTACGTTCGGTTTACGGCGCCGGCTTCGCCAGCGGCTCGCCGGCCTTGACGACGTAAACCCCCAGCACTTTGAAGGGCTTGTCGCCGGCCTTGGCGTCGTGAACCGCGCCTTCCGGGATCTGGTAGGATTCGCCGGCCTTGATCTTCATCGGCTCCTTGCCGTCGAGCACGAGCTCGAGCTCGCCCTCAAGCACATAGCCGGTTTCCATGCCGGGATGGGTGTGGCGGCCGGCGGCGCCGCCGGCCGGGACTTCCGCGATGGCCGTGATGGTGTTGTAGCCGGCCGGGAAGTCGAGCTTTTGCAGCGGGGTGCGCTTGATGCCGGGTTGCTGGGCGATGGCGACGCCTGCGATTGTCGCGATGGTCAGTCCGAGCAGAACTTTTTTGATCATGTGATTTCTCCCTTTGAACCTCATCGGTTCTGATTAATCAGAACCGGGCTCTACTCTTTCGTTTTGACGCATTTTCTTGACGCGAACCGATGTCCAAATCGCTCGAAAACGCTGTGGAAGAGAAAGTCTAGCAGCGCCGGCGCCGCGCGGAAAGCGCGCGGACAGGGCCGCGTCGCCTGGGAGCGATTTTCTAGCGCTCGATCCCCTCAAAACTCGCCGCGATGCCGCGCTGGAACAGCGACCAGTCGAAACCCAGTGCCAGCGCGACATAGCCGCGATCGATCATCCGGTTGGCCTGTTCGGCGCTGCGCGCGACGCCCGCGATCGGCACGCCGCTTTTGAGGATGCCGGCCTCGGCGCGCGCCATCAGCGCCTGCACCTCGGGATCGTCGGGCAGGCCGCGCTTGTTGATGGAGGTGGCCAGATCGCCGGGGCCGATCACCGCAAGGTCGATGCCCGGTGTCGCCATGATCTCGTCGATGCGGTTGACCGCCTCGATATGCTCGATGGTGATCATGCAGATCATGTCGTCGTCGGCAGTTGCCATATAATCGGCCATCGACACGCCCCAGCGGAACGGGGCGTGAAACGGACCCCACTGCCGGTCGCCGTTCGGCGGATAGCGCACGCTACGCACCGCCTTTTCGGCATCGGCGCGGTTGCAGACCATGGGAAAATTGATTCCGAGCGCGCCGAGGTCCATCGGTGCTTTCGCCAGCCAAGGCTCGTTGGCGGCGATCCGCACCATCGGCACGCAGGGCGTGCCTGAGGTCGCCGTGATCATCGCATGCGCGGTGCCGAGATCGATCGGGCCGTGCTCGAGATCGACGATGACCCAGTCGATGCCGGAACGGGCCATGATCTGCACGGTCTGGATCGAGGGGATGGTCGCGATCGCGCCGAAGGTCGGGCGTCCCTCCCGCCACAATTGCTTGAGACGGTTGAGCGGCGCGGGCTTTGCGGAGGTCAAGGGGATGCTCCCGGATCGGATGACATGGCTTCGTCATGCCAGCCTATCACAGGGACAAGGCTGTCCGGCCTGTGGAGTTATGCCGGGACGCGGCCGCCGAAGAACGGCATCAGCGCCTTACTCAGCGTGTGCGGCCGGCCGGACGTGAAAATCATTTCGGCGCCGGCCTCGTCGGACGGACCGCCGGGCGGGCCAAGCAGGTCGGAGACGCGGCGGGCGATCGCAGGCGCGGGATCGATCCAGTCGACCGGCCACGGCGCGAGTTTTATCAGCCGGTCCAGCAGCAGCGGATAGTGGGTGCAGGCCAGCACCACGGTGTCGGTGCGGGCGGCATCGCTTTCGACGAAACAGGGCGCGAGTTCGGCCGCGATATCCGCGTCGCTTACGTCGTCGCCGCTGAGCGCGGATTCGGCGAGCGAGGCCAGCTCCGCCGAGCCCACCAGCGTCACCTCGCAACCCTGCGAAAAGTCCTCGATCAGCCGCTTGGTGTATTCGCGCTTGACGGTTCCCTTGGTGCCGAGCACCGACACCCGCTTGGTCCTGGAACTGGCGCAGGCCGGCTTGATCGCGGGCACAGTGCCGACGAACGGCACCCGGTAGGCGTTGCGCAGGTGCGACATGACCAGCGTGGAGGCCGTATTGCAGGCAATCACCACCAGGTCCGGCGCGTGGCGTGCGATCAATTCGCCGATCAGCGGCACGACGCGGGCGACGATCTGCTCCTCGCTGTGATGGCCGTAGGGAAAGAACGCGTCATCGGCGACATAGATATAATGGGCGTCGGGCCGGGCGCGGACGATCTCACGCAACACCGTGAGGCCGCCGAGGCCGGAATCGAAGACGAGGATCGTCGGGGGAACTGTCACACGGCGTATTTAGCCGATCCGCGGTTACCTTCCAGTTGTTTTTGCCAGTTGTTTTTGAGCTCTTTCGGCCTGTCCGCGGTGGGCCGGCCGGCCCGCGCCGCAGTTTGGAAGGATTCAAATCGCTTTGACGGGAATGGAAAGCTATCAGGGCAAGTCATTGCAGATACGGATGAAACCGTGGGCATGGTGCGGGAAGTGAACGTCTGGAGAGCCATCGGAAATGCTGCGCAATACGTCATTGAACTGGGGCAGCCTGTCGCGCGGGTTTCACTGGGGCCTCGGCCTCGCCATTATCGGCATGCTCGCCTACGGCTGGTGGATGAATCACATTCCGGGCAGGGCAGACCGCTTCTTCTACCGCTCCATCCATGCCGACATCGGCTATCTCGTGCTGCTGTTGATGGTGCTCCGCCTGATCTGGCGGCTCTTGAACCCGGTACCGGCCTTGCCCTCGGACACCCCGCGCTGGCAGCGCATCGCTGCCAGCGTCAGCCATTGGTCGCTCTACGGCGTCACCATGGTAGTGGCGGTGCTGGGCTGGGCACATTCCGGCGCGCGGACGCCGAACTATTCGGATTTCTTCGGGCTGTTTCACGTTCCGCAATTCACTTCGCCCGACAAGGCCGCTGCGGCCGCCTACGAGGACCGTCACATCCTGTTCGCCTATATTCTGCTGGCGCTGATCGTGCTTCATGTCGCCGCGGCGCTCTGGCACCATTTCGGCAAACGCGATCGCGTGACATCGCGCATGATCGACGGTTCGCCGGGCTAAAGCGTTTTCAAGCGAAGTGGATACGGGTTGCGTCAAGAAAACGCGTCAAAGAAGATTCGGCGGTTTAGAACTTCTCCAATTTAAAGCGGCTTTTTGCCACTTCACGGCCCAGCTTTCGGCAGCGTATGCCATCTGGCGATACCGTTAGCCATCATCTGCAGCCATCATCTGAAAGAACCGGCATGTCCCTCTCGCGAACGCTTTCGAACGCCGCCATGTTTGCCGCCGTAGCCCTCATTTCGGTTGCCGCCACCGCCGCGGTCAACGCGCAGGCCGCGACCGAGATTCAACTGAGCTACAAGGACAAGAAATTCGATCCGGCCGAGATCAGCGCGCCCGCCAACACGGCGATCGTGATCAAGCTGAAGAACCTCGATGCCAAGGCGATGGAATTCGAGAGCAAGACCCTGAAGGTCGAGAAGGTGGTGGCTGGCTCCAGCGACGCCACCATCAACGTCCGTGCGCAGAAGCCCGGCCGCTACGAGTTCTTCGACGAGTATAACGAGAAGGTCGCGCGCGGCGCGCTGGTCGTAAAGTAAGAAGCCATCGTGATTGCCGCATTGATCATCGTTTTCCGTGAAGTCTTCGAGGCCGGCCTGATCGTCGGCATCGTGCTGGCGGTGACGCGTGCGGTGCCGCATCGCAACCAGTGGATCGCCGGCGGCGTGCTCGCCGGTGTCCTCGCGGCTTGCGTGGTCGCGGCTTTTGCCGGGGCCTTGTCGAACCTGTTCGCCGGCATGGGGCAGGAATTGTTCAACGCCGCGATCCTTGTCGTCGCCGTCGTGATGCTGACCTGGCACAATGTCTGGATGGCCCGCCATGGCGCCGAACTTGCCGGCGAACTGCGCTCGGCCGGGCAGGCGGTGGTCGAGGGATCGAAATCGCTGCTCGCACTCGCGATCGTGGTCGGTGTCGCCGTGCTGCGCGAGGGCAGCGAGGTGGTGCTGTTTCTCTACGGTGTGCTGGCCGGCGGCAGCGACAGCGGCTTCAGCATAGGGCTCGGCGGCCTGATCGGGCTGGTTCTGGGCGCGCTCGTCTGCATGCTGACCTATTTCGGCCTGGTGAAGATTCCGACGCGAGCCCTGTTCACGACCACCACGATCCTGATCGCGCTGCTGGCCGCCGGGATGGCGGCGCAGGCGGCGGCGTTTCTTGAAAAAGCCAATTGGCTGACCGCGCTGGACAATGTTGTCTGGGACTCGGGCTGGCTGCTTTCCGATTCAAGCATTCCCGGCAAGGCGCTGCACACGCTGATCGGCTATACCGACCAGCCTACCGCGATGCAGCTTGCGGTCTATCTCGCGATCCTGCTGATTACCTTCGTGCTGATGCGGCTCTACGGTGCGCCTGCGAAAGCGTCACCCGCGCGGGCCTGAGAATACCCGCGCGCGACCCGGCAAGGTTATCAGCTCGCGCCGAACACCCGCTTGAAGATCGTGTCGACGTGCTTGAAGTGATAGCCGAGGTCGAACTGTTCCTCGATCTCGGCATCCGTCAGGTGCTTCTTGACGTCGGGGTCCTGCTTCAGCAGCGTCATGAAGTCGCCTTCGCCACGCCACACCGGCATCGCGTTGCGTTGCACGAACTTGTAGGCGTCCTCGCGGCTGGCGCCCTTTTGCGTCAGCGCAATCAAGATTCGCTGCGAATGCACGAGGCCTCCCAGGCGATCCAGGTTCTTCTGCATGTTGGCGGGATAAATCAGCAGCTTCTCGATCAGGCCCGCGAGCCGCATCAGCGCGAAGTCCAGCGTCACGGTGGCGTCAGGCCCGATCATACGTTCGGCCGAGGAGTGCGAAATGTCGCGCTCGTGCCAGAGCACGACGTTTTCCATCGCCGGCATCGCGTAGGCACGCACCATGCGGGCGAGGCCGGTGAGGTTTTCCGACAGCACCGGGTTGCGCTTGTGCGGCATCGCCGACGAACCCTTCTGGCCCTCGGAGAAGAATTCCTCGGCTTCCAGCACCTCGGTGCGCTGCAGATGGCGGATCTCGGTGGCAAGACGCTCGACCGAAGAGGCGATCACGCCGAGCGTCGCAAAATACATCGCGTGGCGGTCGCGCGGGATCACCTGGGTCGAGATCGGCTCCGGCACCAGCCCCATCGCTTTCGCGACGTGCTCTTCGACGCGCGGGTCGATCTGCGCGAAGGTGCCGACGGCGCCGGAGATGGCGCAGGTCGCGACTTCCTTGCGGGCGGCGATCAGGCGCTCGCGGGCGCGGCTGAATTCGGCATAGGCGTAGGCGAGCTTGAGCCCGAACGTGACGGGTTCGGCATGGATGCCGTGCGAGCGTCCGATGGTCGGCGTCATCTTGTGTTCGAACGCGCGTTTCTTAAGCGCGGCCAGCACCTTGTCGATGTCGGCGATCAGGATATCGGCCGCACGGGTGAGCTGGACGTTGAGGCAGGTGTCGAGCACGTCGGAGGAGGTCATGCCCTGGTGCACGAAGCGCGCCTCGGGGCCGACGATTTCGGCCAGATGGGTCAGGAAGGCGATGACGTCGTGCCTGGTCTCGCGCTCGATCTCGTCGATGCGTTCGACGTTGAAGGTGGCATTTTTGGCCTTGGCCCAGACCGTCCTGGCGGCCTCTTTCGGGATCACTCCGAGTTCCGCCTGCGCGTCCGCCGCGTGCGCCTCGATCTCGAACCAGATCTTGAAGCGGGTCTGCGGCTCCCAGATGGAAGCCATTTCCGGGCGGGTATAGCGGGGGATCATCGACGACTCCGGGCGAATTGTTTTTTACGCTGCGCTTTAGCAGAGCGGTCCAAGTCAGACAAACGAACCGGGAAAAGCGCTGCGAGAAAACGGTTGAAGCAGGTGGCAAGGGACGGCGCCTGCGGGGCAGGCGGCGACCGGTAGCGCGACTGGGGCCGGAGCGCTTTTGCCCGTGACGGGGTCACTGCGCCCTGCATCCAGCGCAGCCCTGCCATCACGGAACATTGAATGACAGATATTGAAATCTGTCAGCGAGACATGCTATATCCGTTTTCGACGCCATCGGGCGTCACCCCGGCTCGTTGGCCCTGAGCCCGGGGAGCTGAAGAGGACTACGCCAATGACCATCGAAATCATTCATTTAACGACACAAATCCAGCACTGGCTGAACCAGCAGGTTGCCCGCCATCTGGCCGCCCAGGCCGAGCGTCTGGAACCGATAAAGCATTAACCCGTTAGGGGGACTGAATGACCACCCGTCTCGTCGTCTCAAAGGTGCGCCAATGAACGAAGTCGTGGTTTTGACCCCCGAACGGATTCTCGAGGTAACCGAGGACGTTTTGCGCCGTTACGGCCTCGCCAAGGCGACCGTGGTCGACGTGGCCCGCGCGCTCGATGTCAGCCACGGCAGCGTCTACCGCCATTTTCCGAGCAAGGCCTCGCTGCGCGAGGCGGTCGCCAAACGCTGGCTCGACCGTGCCAGTGCGCCGCTGCTGGAAATCGCCGAAGCGACCGGCCCGGCGCCGGACCGGCTGGAACGCTGGCTGCGAGCGATGTTTGCCGTCAAGCACAAGCGGCTGGCCGACGATCCCGAGATGTTCGCCACCTATCTGACGCTGGCCCAGGAGGCCTGCAAGGTCGTCAAGGGACACAAGGATTGTCTGGTCGATCAGATCGCGATGATCCTGTCCGACGGTGTCAAGCAGGGCGTATTTGCGGTGACCGACCTCAAGGCCTCGGCGCGCGCTATTTTCGATGCCACCAGCCGCTTCCATCATCCGGCCCACGCCGACGAATGGAACGATGCCGATGCCCCGGCGCGGATCGACGCCTTGTTGTCGCTGCTGCTCAAAGGCTTGGAAGCGCCACGCAAGCGTTGAAGCCGGCAGGCAAGAGCGACCACCGCTGTGGGTCGATTTCCGCCTCATGGCTCCTATGCCCGCCTTCGGCATGATTGCGGCCCGCAAGCTCCCCGTAGTTTGATATCCCTCAAGGCACGCTCGACGCACGGCGCGATGATGGCGGTGGAGGAACAATTGCGGCTGGCGATCTTTGCGGACATCCATGCCAACCGGCAGGCGTTCAGTGCGTGCCTTGATGCCGCACGGGCGCGCGGCGCCGAACGGATGGTCTGCCTCGGCGACATCGTCGGCTATGGCGCCGATCCGGAATGGGCGGTCGAGACGGTGATGGCCCTGGTCGAGGACGGCGCGATCGCCGTCATCGGCAACCACGATAACGCCGTCGTCAGTTCCTCCGAAAGCATGAATGCCGAAGCCCAGGCCGCGATCGAGTGGACGCGGGGCAGGCTGAGCGCGCCGCAGCGGCGCTTTCTGGCGGAGTTGCCGCTCAAGCGCCAGGACGGCGATCGCCTTTACGTCCATTCCGAAGCCTCGCACCCGGCGCGGTGGCAATATGTGCGCAGCACGGCGGACGCCGCGCGCAGCATCGAGGCGACCGATGCCCATGTCACCTTCTGCGGACACATCCACAAGCCGGCGCTGTATTCGATGTCTTCGGCGGCGAAACTGACCAGCTTCATCCCGACTTCCGAAACGCCGGTGCAGTTGCTCGGCGGACGGCGCTGGCTCGCGGTGCTCGGCTCGGTCGGGCAGCCGCGCGACGGCAATCCGGCGGCGGCCTATGCGGTGCTCGATACCAAATCGCAGGAGATCACCTTCTGCCGGGTGCCCTATGACGTCGTGGCGGCGGCAGACCGGATCCGCGCCAACGGCCTGCCGCACTGGCTCGCCGATCGCCTGCTGATCGGGAGGTGAGGGATGGCCAAGCCTTCGATTTTGCCGGGCACGGAGCTGGACGGCTTTACCATCGGCGAATGCGTCCATCACGGCGGCATGGCGACGCTGTGGAGCGTGACCCATCCCGGCATCACGGTGCCGCTGCTGATGAAGGTGCCGCGGGTATCCGAAGGCGAGGATCCGGCGGCGATCGTGTCTTTCGAAATGGAGCAGATGATCCTGCCGCGGCTGGCCGGCCCGCATGTGCCCGGCTGTTTCGGCACCGGCGATTTCGCCAAACAGGCCTATGTCGTCATCGAACGCGTCCCCGGCACCACGCTCTACAGCCGAATCGGCGAGCTGCCGATCCCGTATGAAGAGGCGAGGGTGATCGTCGGCAAGATCGCGGGCGCGCTGGCCGACCTGCATCGGCAGAACGTCATTCATCACGACATCAAGCCGAGCAGCATCATGTTTCGCCCTTCGGGCGAATGCGTGCTGATCGACTTCGGACTGTCGCACCACAACTTGTTGCCCGACCTGCTGCAGGAAGAATTCCGTCTGCCCTACGGCACCGCGCCCTACATGGCGCCGGAGCGCCTGCTCGGCGTGCGCGACGATCCGCGCAGCGATCTGTTTTCACTCGGCGTGCTGCTGTACTTCTTCACCACCGGCGAGCGGCCGTTCGGCGAGAGCGAAACCCTGCGCGGCATGCGGCGGCGGCTGTGGCGCGATCCGCAACCGCCGCGCAAGTTGCGCCCGGACTATCCGCCCTGGCTGCAGGAGATCGTGCTGCGCTGCCTCGAGATCGAACCGGTGTGGCGTCATCCGACCGCGTCGCAACTGGCGTTCGATCTGGCGCATCCCGACCAGGTCAAGCTGACGGCGCGATCGGAGCGGCTCAAACGCGATCCGCTCTCTACGGTGTGGCGCCGGCGCTTCAACGGCGGAATGACGCAGCTGAAGCCGAAGTCGGATGTTGCCGTTCAACTGGCGTCGGGGCCGATCGTGGCGGTCGCGCTCGATACCGAGGACGGTTCGGGACCGCTCAACGAGTGCCTGCGGATGTCCGCGGCGCATCTTTTGGCGACACTGCCGAACGCGCGGCTAGCCTGCATCAACGTGCTGAAGCTCGGCCGCATCACCATCGACCGGACGCTCGACGAGCAGGGCAACAACAAGCATATCGATCGCCTCGTCGCGCTCCGGCATTGGGCTTCGCCGCTGCAACTCGACGAGAGCAGGCTTACGGTGCACGTGCTGGAGGCGGTCGATCCTGCGTCTGCGATCCTCGAATTTACCGGGGTCAACCAGGTTGACCACATCGTGATCGGCGCGCGGCAGAACTCGATGCTGCGCACGCTGCTCGGCAGCGTCTCGTCCAAGGTCGCGGCCGAAGCCGCCTGCACCGTCACGGTGGTGCGGCCGCCGCGGTCGGCCGTGGCGATGGCGCAGGAATCTGCCAGCGGCTGATCGCGATCCGGGGCGAAGGATTACTCGAGCGTCTGGACCGGCGGGGTTTTGACCGGCGCGATCTTGACCGAAGCGGTCTTGGCCGAAGGCGCGGGACGCGCCGCAGCATTGCCGGCGCTGACCGCTTCTGCGCGTGCGCTACGCACATTGTCGCTGGAGGCCTGCTGGCGCTGCCGCGACGAACGGGAGCGATCGAGGCCCCATGAACGCGCGATCGAAGGTCCGGCCGAATAGCCGATGAACGCGCCGGCGACCGCGCCGATCGGCCCCAGCACCACGGCGCCGGACACGGCACCGAGCGCGGCGTCACCGGCGCGGTGCTGCGCCGATGCTGCGGACGTTGCGATCACCAGGATCACTGCGGCTCCGATGATGGCTTTGATCATGTTCCCGTTCCATCGATGAAAAGCCGAGGCTGATCCGGCTTTATGGCCGCAGCATGAAGCTTTCGCGTTCCAGGTGCGACGCAATTCCGGCCGGGCCGTGCAGGGGCGAATGGGACGGAAACGGGTTTCGGGTGGCTGCCGCTTCAATTGCAGAGCAACCATCGGCGCACGCTCAGTCGGAAGGAACCAGGATGCGTCTCTACTATCACCCGCTGTCTTCGAATTCGCGCCGCGTTGTGTTGACCGCGATCCACCTGGACGTGGACGTCGAACTCGTAGTGGTCGATCTCATGAAAGGCGAACACAAGGCGCCGAAATATCTGAGGCTAAATCCGAACGGAAAGGTTCCGCTGCTGGACGACGATGGGTTTATCCTGTGGGAGTCGCACGCCATCATGCAGTACCTGGCGGATCGAACGGCGGGGCAGGATCTCTTTCCCGGAGAGCTCCAGGCGCGCGCCGACGTCAACCGATGGCTGTTCTGGTCGGCCTATCACTTTACGCCCGCGGTCGGCCTCATCAGCAGGGAACGGGTCTCGAAGAAGATGGTCGGCGGCGCCGGCGGCCCCGACAGGATCGAGATCGCGCGCGGGGAGGCGCAGCTCACCGCGGCAGCGCAGGTGCTCGACGATCACCTGGCGCGGAATCAGTGGATTGCGCAGGACAGGTTGACGCTGGCCGATCTGGCGATTGCCTCGCCGCTGATGCACACCGTCGCGGCGGAGCTGCCGGTCACGGGTTACGCGAACCTGCAAAGGTGGTTTGCACAGGTGCAGGCGCTCGACACCTGGAAGAAGTCGGATAATCGCAGGGAGGGTTAGCCGAAGGCGTAACCCACCTTCTGTCCAGATGTTCGGCTTGGTGGGTTACGCTTCGCTAAACCACCCTACAAGATTCAAATCGCTTCGCCGCGCGCCATCGCTGCCGCATTTCGAATGGCTGAAATGTTGGCCTTGTAGGATTCGACCGTGCCGCCCTTGAACACCGCGGATCCCGCGACAAAGGCGTTGGCGCCGGCAGCCGCCAGTTGACCCGAGACATCAGGGCCGACGCCGCCGTCCACTTCGATATCGATCGGGCGTCCGGCCGTCATTGCCCTGAGGTCGCTGACCTTGCCGACCGCCGACTTGATGAAGGCCTGGCCGCCGAAGCCGGGATTGACCGACATGACAAGCACGAGGTCGATCAGGTCGATGACATATTCGATCGCGCTGACCGGCGTGCCGGGATTGAGCACGACGCCGGCCTTCTTGCCGAGCGCGCGGATCGCCTGCAGCGAACGATGCAGATGCGGGCCGGCCTCGGCATGGACGGTGATCTGGTCGCAGCCCACCTTGGCGAAGGCTTCGAGATAGGGATCGCAGGGCGAGATCATCAGATGCGCGTCGAAGATCTTCTTGGTGTGCGGGCGCATCGCCTTGATGACGTCGGGACCGTAGGAAATGTTGGGAACGAAATGTCCGTCCATCACGTCGAGATGGATCCAGTCGGCGCCGGCCGCGTCGACAGCGCGGACCTCTTCGCCGAGCCTGGCGAAATCCGCCGCCAGGATCGACGGGGCGATGACGAGGGGACGTGACGCAAATTGCTGAGACATGTGCGTTTCCCGAAGCGTTTCGAGGGAGTGGAATAGCCCGCGTAACATGGGGGATGATCGGGGGCAATGCGGCCGCAAAGCTCTCCTGTGGGCGGAAAAATCTGCCGCACGGGCACGAATTGCCGGGAGCAGGGAACCGTAGGGCGCAAGAAAAAGCCCGGTTTTATTGGGTTTTTCGTCGTGGCATGGCGCTTGCTGAGTAATCCGCGAAAGTTCAGTCCGCGTGACGCGGCGTTGTTGGAGTTCGGCCATGTTACCTGCCATAGGCGCCGCAGCGGCGGCGATCGATGCCCTGAAGTCGCTGACGTCGTCGAAATCGACGACGACGACAGGATTTTCCCAAACTGCGTCGAACCCGTTCGACTTCTGACAGCACCACGCAGGCTTCGGCGGCTTCGAGCACGGGGACGGTCACCGGCGGCAGCGGCTTTACGCAGATATCGCCGCAAACCATGAGCGCGCTGCTCGATGCGCAGAGCCAGTCCGCGACGGGGTCGACTACTTCTGCGACCACGGCGAGCACGAGCCGTTCCAGCGCGCTGAAGGACCTGTTCTCGCAGATCGACGGCAATAACGACGGCAAGATCACCCAGTCCGAATTCGAGAGCGCACTCGGCGCCGGCGGCACCAACGTCAAGGCGGCCGATAGCGTATTCTCCAAGCTTGACCAGAACGGCGACGGCACGGTCAGTCTCGACGAAATGTCGTCGGCGCTGAAGGGGGCCGGCGGCAAGGGCGGTCATCACCATCACCGTAGCGCCGGAAGCACCGGTGCTTCCGGAAGCGCCGATGGATCCAATACCGATCCGTTGCTGGCGGCGCTGCAGGGCGCTTCCTCGACCTCCACCACCAACAGCGACGGGACGACGACGACATCCCTGACCTACGCCGACGGATCCAAGGTCACGATGACGTCGGCCGCGAGCGGAAGCTCGTCGGGCGCTGCGACCTCGTCCTATAATTTCCTCGAGCAGATGATCCAGCGCGACGCCAAGGCGCTGGCGTCCTCGGCGACCTCATCGCTTTCGGTGAGCGTCTGAATTTGAGATCCGGCGACGATCCTTCGGATGCGACCTAGCCGAAGCGATCGCCCCACGCCGGTAGCGCGCCCAGAAAGGGCAGCGCAGTCGCTTCATGGACGCCGCGCGCGATCGCGCGCGCGACCGTGTTGGCGGCCACCATACCGAGTTCGGTCAGGCCGAACAGCGGATCGATCGGCTTTTTGCCGGTCGCCGCCGCAAACACCACGTCGCCGTCGAGCGGCGCGTGGACGGGATAGATCGCGCGCGCCATTCCGGTTTGCGCGATCATCGCCAGCCGCCTGGCCTGCGGCTTGGTCAGTACAGCGTCGGTGACGACGACGACAAGCGTGGTGTTCTCCGCCGACCTCGCTTCCGGGCCGCCCTTGAGCCGCGCCTGCAACATGTCCGGCGTGAACGCCGGCGGCTGCCCGCGGCCGCCGAATTCGTGACCCAGTTCGAATGGCGCCGCCCAGAACCACGGTCCGTCGCCGACCGTCACGCTGCCGACGGCGTTGACGACCGCGAGGGCTGCGACCAGCACGCCGCCTTCGGTCTGCGCGGAAGCGGAGCCGAGGCCACCCTTGAGGTTGGCGGTGGTGGCGCCGAGGCCGGCGCCGACGCTGCCGAGCGCGAAGTCGTTGTCGGCGGCGCGTGCCGCGGCATAACCGAGATCGCGATAGGGCGGGAAGCGCCCCCAGGCCTTGTTGCCGCCGTTGAGCAGATCAAAGCAGATCGCGCCCGGAACGATCGGAATCAGGGCGTCGCGAATTCGCAGGCCGCGGCCCTGTTCGGCGAGCCAGGCCTGCACGCCGCCGGCTGCATCCAGTCCGAGCGCCGAGCCGCCGGAAAGCGCGATCGCGTCGATCGCATCGACGGTACCTTCGAGGTGAAGCACCGATTCCTCGCGGGTGCCGGGGCCGCCGCCGCGTACGTCGATCGAGGCCACCGCGGGAGAATCGAAAACGATCGCGGTAACGCCGGAGGCGAGTGCGGCGTCGTCGGCGTGGCCGACGCGGACGCCGGGAATATCGGTGAGGAGATTTTTCAAGCAGCCCTCTCCATCAGGCCCGCATCCAGCCGGGCCTTGCGTAACCGATATATCAGCCGCGCGGAATGCTTCAACTGCGAAGCGCCAGCCGGAGCATCCTGGCGAGTTCGGACTTGCGATAGGGTTTCGCGAGCAGCAGCACCCCGGTATCGAGGCGGCCGTGATGGACGATGGCGTTCTCGGTATATCCGGACGTGTACAGGACCTTGAGCGAAGGCCGTCGCTTCAAGGCTTCCTCGACCAGCTGTCGGCCGTTCACGGCGCCGGGCATGATCACGTCGGTGAAAAGCAGGTCGATGGCCTCGGTCGCGTCGATGATTTTCAAGGCTTCCGCCGCGTTGGTGGCTTCGAGTGCGGTATAGCCCAGGCTCTGGATCTGGGTCATGACGTATTTGCGCACCATCGTATCGTCCTCAACCACGAGGACGACTTCGGTCCCGCCTTCGACATTGGCCGAGATCAGCGCTTCCGCAGCAGTCTGGCCCGGTCCGGTGGCACGCGGCAGGTACATCTTGACGGAGGTGCCGTGGCCTTCCTCGCTGTAGATCTTGATATGGCCGCCGGACTGCTTGACGAAACCGAACACCATGCTGAGCCCGAGGCCGGTGCCCTTGCCGACCTCCTTGGTGGTGAAGAACGGATCGAACACCTTCTCGATCAGGCTTGCGGGGATGCCGCTGCCGCTATCGCTCACGGCGATCATGACGTAATCACCCGGCATCACGTCGCGGTTCATGCTCGCATAGCCCTCATCGAGACAGACGTTGCTGGTCTCGAGTTCGAGCTTGCCGCCGGTGGGCATGGCATCGCGCGCGTTGAGCGCAAGATTCAGGATGGCCGTCGTGAGCTGGCTCGGATCGACCATGGCCGTCCAGGCGTCCTCGGCCAATATCGGCTTAATCTGGACCTGTTCGCCGAGCGTCGGCTGCAGCAGCTTGGCGGCCTCGAGCAGCAGCGAATTGACGTCGATCTCGCGCGGTTGCAGCGGCTGCTTGCGGGCAAAGGCCAGCAGATGCTTGGTGAGGTTGGCCCCGCGCTCGGCGGCTTCGTCGATCAGCCTGGCGATCGACACGAGCTCGGGCTGGCCGGCGACGGCTTCCTCCAGGATTCCGATCGTCCCGGTGATCACGGTCAGGATGTTGTTGAAGTCGTGGGCGACGCCGCCGGTCAACTGGCCGATCGCGTCCATCTTCTGCACCTGGCGCATCTGGGCCTCGGCGGCCTGCTTTTCGGTCAGGTCGCGGCCGATGAAGAAGTGGCGGCGGACCGGTTCCGACCAGGTCCCGCTCCAGTTCAGCGGGACGGCCTTGCCGTCCTTGCCGATGTAGCGGGTCTCGAAATTGCGCTTGCTTTGCCCCCGTCGCGCCATCCGCATCTCGCTGCGGGTATTTTCGAGATCGTCGGGGTGGATGAATTCGACGGCGCTGTGGCCGATCATGTCGGACGGCTGATAACCGAGAATGGTCGTGACGCTCGGGCTGACCTGGATGAAATTGCCTGCGGTGTCGGTCACCAGGATGAGGTCATGCGAGGTTTCGAATATTCGCTGGCGCTCTTCAACCTCACGGGTGAGGGCTCTCATGGTGCGATTGCTCTCGGTGACGTCGCGCGCAATCCTGGACGCACCGATGATTTCGCCGGAGGCCGACCGGATCGGAGAGACGCTCAGCGAAACTTCGACAGGACGGCCGTCCTTGCGCGCGCGCGTGGTTTCGTAATGCTGGATCCGCTCGCCCTTGCTGACACGGTCGAAGATGTCGTCAACTTCGGCGCGCCGGTCCGGCGGGACGATGATGTCGATGCTGCGGCCGACGGCCTCGGCGGACGTATAGCCGAACAGGCGCTCGGCGCCGCCGTTCCAGCCGGTGATGGTGCCGTCGAGCGCCTGTGTGATGATGGCATCGTTGGATGATTCCACCACCGCGCTGAAAATACGTTCACGCTCGGTGCGAAGATCTCTTTCGGAGGCGGCCTGCCGACGGAACTTTCCGAGCAGGCTGGCCAGTTGGGCCTGCAGCCCGACATTATCGATCAGCAGCACGGCCAGCACGAAACTGGCGGCGCATAGCCCGTAGATGCGGCCGAGATAGAAGCCGAGATCGAACCGCGCCACGTTCAATATCGCCGACAAGGCGATGTCGAACAGCCAGGCGCAGAGCACGACCATCAGCCAGATGTCGAGCACGGAATGCGACCTGCGAAACCAGAGCACTGCCAGCGCCGCGAGGCTGAGACACCATACCGTCGACACCACGCCCAGCATCACGGGCGTGTAATGACCGTCGCGCAGCAGGATCGGCAGAATGTCATGGCCTGACGTGACGACCGCGGTGAATGCGGCCGTCGCCACGATCACCGCTGCAGCGCTGCCCAGGATTGCCCTCCCGGGTGAGCCCTGCATCCGCGAGCCGTTGTCGCGAGCCTTCAGCAGCGCATAGCCGAGCACCAGCAGCGGAAATCCGCCATGCCAGACCATGTAGAGCCAGACGGTGGTTTGGGGGCCGGCGCCGAGCAGTCCGGCGGGTGCGAACAGGTCGGGAAAGGTCAGGGCGTGAACGATCGCCGCGATGGCGGTGAACAGGTATCCGCTTGCAAGCAGCAGCAACGCCCGCGACCGCGAAACCGCGAACTGCGAAAACAGCAGGACCGCGGTGATCAGGTCGTTGATCGCAAGCGCGGACTGATAGCTGGCGATGAATGCCGGGACGGGGGCGAGCGGCACGCCGGCAAAGGGCACGGCGCAGGCGAACAGCAAGGCGGATACGACGACAACGGCCGCGGCCGCCGCACGGTCGCGTCCGGTCGCCGGCATGGTCGAGAGAAAGATGCTGCGCTCGTGGCCCGTCTGCATTGTCTCTCCGGCAAACCGGCATCGAACGCGCCGACGAGATTCGCAACGCGAACAATAACGTATCCGTCGAGGCCGGGTATCTAGCCGATATGCGGATATCGACCGGGGAATGCCGTCCCGCCTTTGTTCCGGCTGGGCAGCCAAGCCGAGCCGGGCCGGTGCGTATGGCGCGGAATCAACTCAGGGTTACATATTACCGGTCTGGCTGCGGAAAGCGGGTAACCCGCCATTGCCGACGGTGTCCGGATCAATACCCAAGCGAGCCGCTACGACCTTGCTCTGCTCGCCTTCAGCACAAGCCAGGATGATCCGAGCCCGCAGCGCCAAACCCTGCGCCGTGCTCCGGAGCGATGCCAGCAACATCAACTCACGGCGTTCCGCATCGTCCCGCCCCAGCGAGGCAAAGCTTCGAACCATAGCAAATCTTCCCCAAAACAGGAGGGTCCGCTATTATAGAGTCGATTTGGAGTCCGCTGAACTTCAAATTCAGGACACTAGCGCCCGGCGCGCTTCAGGGCATGCGCATCGTCTTCTAACTCATGGGGGGCGCCAACGCCGTCCAGCGACAGCGGGACGGAGAGGCTGCATACCAGGCCCTCGGGGCGCCAGTCGAATTCCGCTTTGCCGCCGAGTTGCAACTCGATGCTCGCGATCACGCTTCGTGTACCGAACCCGCGCGTGGCCGGCTTCTCGACCGGAGGCCCGCCCGCTTCCGACCACACGATTTTGAGAACGCCGCCCTGGTTCTCCCAGTTGAGCGACAGCCGGCCGGTCTCTGCCGACAGGGCGCCGTATTTGGCCGAATTGGTCACCAGTTCGTGCAGCGCCAGGGCGACGGTTTGCGCGGTCGCGGGCAATAATTGCACTTCCGGGCCGGACAGCATGACTTGTTCGCCCATCGCATAGGGCGCGAGCTCCTCGTCGATCAGCTTCCGTGTTTCGGCGCCTTGCCAACTCGATAGCGACAGCACGGTATGCACCCGCGCCAGCGCATTGATCCGGCCCTCGACCGAGCGAATGTAGGATTTTACGTTTTCACCCCGCGTCAGCCGGACGATCGATTGCGCCAGCGCCAGCGCGTTCTTGGCGCGATGATCGACTTCCCGGGACAACAGGTTCTGCCGTTCTTCGGCCAGCTTGCGTTCGGTGATGTCGACGGTGACGCCGCTGACACGGATGACGCGGCCATCCTTGTCGGTGCTTGCGGCTGCCGTCCCGGTGCACCAGCGGACCTCGCCATTCGGTCGCACGATACGGAATTCCGCTTCGTGTGATTTCGCGCCTTTGACGAAATTCGCCCATGCCTCGCGTAGTTGGTGAAGGTCGTCCGGATGAACCACGCCCTGGATGTTGCCCGCAGTCAGTTCGAAGCTGCCGGGATCGACGCCGAGAATTTGATACTGGCCTTCGTCCCACAGGCAGTCGCCGTTGATCCAGTCCCAGTCCCAGGATCCCATCTTGCCCGCGGCGATCGCCAGGGACCGGCGCTGTTCGCTTTCCAGCAGTCGGCTGTGAGATTCTTCGAGTTCGGCGGTGCGGGCGCGGACGCGATCCTCGAGTTCGATGTTGAGTCGTTCCAGCTGCCGGGTCTTGCGAAAGAGCTCGGCGAATACCTTGATTTTCGCGCGCAGCACCTCCGGCACCACCGGCACCGGAACATAGTCGACGGCGCCCATCTCGTAGCCGCGCAGCCTGTCGATGTCGCTGACCTGGATCGCCGAGATGAAGATCATCGCGGTCTTCTGGAAGCGGGGATGTTCGCGGATCATGGCCGCGAGTTCGAAGCCGTCGAGTTCCGGCATGCAGACGTCGACCAGGATGATGGCGACGTCGTTCTTGAGCAGGAATTCGAGCGCCTCGCGGCCGGACGATACCGCGATCAGGTTCTCGCCGAGACCCTTGAGGATCACCTCATAGGCAAGCAGCTTGGCCGGCTGATCGTCGACCAGAAGGATGTTGACCTTCTCTTGTTCCATCATTTGCCTGCGCCGATCAACGGTGTAGCCACATTCGGATCGCGAGCAGCAACTGCTCGGTGTTGACCGGCTTGGCCAAATAGTCGGAAGCGCCGGCTTCGAGGCACTTCTCGCGGTCGCCTTTCATCGCCTTGGCGGTCAGCGCGATAATGGGGAGGCGGCCGAGCGACGGATTTTGCCGGATCACGCCCATGGTCTGATAACCGTCCATCTGCGGCATCATGATGTCCATCAGCACGATCGCAATGTTCCGGGTCGATTCCACCAGTGCGATGGCCTCGTGGCCGGTGGTTGCCGTCAACACCTTCATGCCGCGCCGTTCCAGCACGCTGGAGAGCGCGAAGATGTTGCGGGCGTCGTCGTCCACCAGCAGCGCGGTCTTGCCGACCAGATCCTCATCGGAACTATTGAGTTTCTCCAGCATCCTCTGCTTCTCGACCGGCAATTCCGTGATCACACGGTGCAGAAACAGCGACGTTTCGTCGAGCAGGCGTTCCGGCGATTCCACGCCCTTGACCACGATGCTGCGCGCCATGGTGTGGAGTTCCGCATCTTCTTCGGCCGAAAGTTCCCGCCCGGTGAACACGACAACGGGAACGTTCGAGAGCGACTCGTCGTTGCGGATCTGGTCGAGCACCTCGAAGCCACTCATATCGGGCAGCCGCAGATCAAGCACGACGCAGTCGCACGGATTGTCGCGCAGCGTTGACAGCGCGCCGGCGCCGGTGTCCGACGTGACGATCTCGATGTCGTCATGATCGAGCAGCGCACGGATGCTCAACTGCTCGGCGGCGTTGTCTTCGACGATCAGCAGGCGTTTGCGGCGTGGCCTTGCATATTCCCTGATCTGGCTCAGTGCCGCGCTGACGCCTTCGGTCGTGGTCGGCTTGTTGACGAACGAGAATGCGCCGCGCGCCAGCGCGTGCTGGCGGTCTTCGTCGAGGGTGATGATCTGCACCGGGATGTGCCGGGTCAGCGGGTTGTGCTTGAGCTGGCTCAGCACGGTCCAGCCCAGCATGTCCGGCAGGAAGACGTCCAGCGAAACCGCCGACGGCTGGAATTGCTTTGCCAGTTCGAGCGCCTCGGCGCCGTGGTTGGCGACCAGGACTTTAAAGCCCTTGTCGCGGGCGAGATCGATCAGCACCCGCGCATAATGCGGGTCGTCCTCGACGATCAGCAGAATGGTGTCTCCCGGCTCCAGATTGAGCCGGTCGTCGGGCAACTGCTCGATCACCCGCTCCTGGGTCGCAGCGCTCTGCAAGGCCGGCGCCGTCATGTAGGGCGACGGGGCAGGGACGCGCGGCGCGACCGTGGGTCCGGAATATTTCAGCGGCAGATAAAGCACGAACGTGCTGCCTTTTCCCGGCGCGCTGCGCAGGTGAATTTCGCCGCCGAGCAGGCTCGCGAGTTCGCGGCTGATAGCGAGGCCCAGACCCGTTCCGCCGTATTTTCGGCTGGTGCCGGCGTCGGCCTGCTGGAACGCCTCGAAGATCAGCTTCTGCTTTTCCAGGGGGATGCCGATGCCGGTGTCGGTCACCTCGAAGGCGACGACGACCGGCGCGTGGTTCAGGATCGGATGATCGATGCTCCAGCCGCCGATGGCCGCCGACACGCTCATCTTCACGCCGCCCTCGGCGGTGAACTTGAAGGCGTTCGACAGCAGGTTCTTGAGAACCTGTTGAAGGCGCTTGGAGTCTGTCACCATGCTGCGGCTGAGGTTCTCGTCGACCGCGATGCTGAATGACAGGTGACGGTTGTCGGCTTCGTGCCGGAACGGCCGTCCGACGGTTTCCAGCAGGTTCTGGGTCAGGATTTCCTCGGCCTCGACGGTCACGGTTCCCAACTCGATCTTCGACAGATCGAGAATGTCGCTGATCAGATTCAACAGATCGGTGCCGGCGCCGTGAATGGTGCGGGCGAACTCGACCTGTTTGGCCGACAGGTTGCCGTCGGGGTTTTCGGTGAGCTGCTGGCCGAGAATAAGGATGCTGTTGAGCGGCGTCCGCAGCTCGTGCGACATGTTGGCCAGGAATTCCGACTTGTATTTCGAAGTCAGCGAAAGCTCGGTGGCCTTTTCCTCGAGCGCGCGCCGCGCCTGTTCGATTTCCTGGTTCTTGCGCTCCACCTCGACGTTGCGCTCGGCGAGCTGCTGCGCCTTCTGTTCGAGCTGTTCGTTGGTCTGCTGCAATTCCTTCTGCTGGGTCTGCAATTCGCCGGCGAGTTGCTGCGATTGCGTCAGCAGCCCTTCGGTCTGCATCGTGGCCTCGATCGAGTTGAGCACGATGCCGATACTGTCGGTGAGTTGTTCGAGAAAGGTCATCTGCGAGGTCGTGAACGAGCTGACCGAGGACAGCTCGATCACGGCCTTGACCTGGTTTTCGAACAGCACCGGAAACACCACGAGATTCCTGGGATTCATGCGCAGCAGCGCCGAATTGATCGGGGCCGCATTGGTCGGGATGTCCGACACCAGGCGCTGGCGCTTGTCCATCGCGCACTGGCCGATCAGCCCGTCGCCGAATTGAACTTTCAGCGGATGGGGATGGGCGCTGTCGCCTGCGTAGGCCGAGAGCAGGCGCAGTTGCGGATTCTCCGGATTCTCGACCTGGTAGATCACGCCCATATGGGCGTTGATCAGCGGCGCCAGTTCGGTCAGTAGCAGCCGGCCCACGGTGGAGAGGTCGCGCTGTCCCTGCAGCATGTTGGTGAATTTGGCGAGGTTGGTCTTCAGCCAGTCCTGCTCGGTGTTCACCTCGGTGGTGAGACGCAGGTTGCCGATCATGGTGTTGATGTTGTCCTTGAGCTCCGCGACTTCGCCGCGGGCATCGACCTGGATCGAGCGGGTCAGGTCGCCCTTGGTCACGGCGGTCGCGACCTCGGCGATGGCTCGTACTTGAGACGTCAGGTTGGCGGCGAGCAGGTTGACGTTGCCCGTCAGGTCCTTCCAGGTGCCGGCAGCGCCTGGCACGTTGGCCTGGCCGCCGAGCCGTCCCTCGACGCCGACTTCGCGCGCCACGCTGGTAACCTGATCGGCGAAGGTCGCCAGCGTTTCGGTCATGTTGTTGATGGTGTCGGCCAGCGCCGCCACTTCGCCCTTCGATTTTACGGTCAGATTCTGCTTGAGGTCGCCGTTGGCGACCGCCGTCACCACCTTGACGATGCCGCGCACCTGTTCGGTCAGGTTGGCGGCCATGAAGTTCACGGTGTCGGTGAGGTCCTTCCAGGTGCCGGCGACGCCGGGCACCTGGGCCTGGCCGCCGAGCTTGCCTTCGGTGCCGACTTCGCGCGCCACGCGCGTCACTTCGCCGGCGAATGCATTGAGCTGATCGACCATCGTGTTGATGGTGTTTTTCAGCTCGAGAATCTCGCCCTTGACGTCGACCGTGATCTTGCGCGAGAGGTCGCCGCGCGCCACGGCGGTGGTGACTTCCGCGATGTTGCGGACCTGGGTGGTGAGGTTGGCGGCCAGCAGGTTGACGTTGTCGGTGAGGTCCTTGAACGTGCCGCCGACGCCGGGCACCACGGCCTGACCGCCGAGCCGGCCCTCGGTGCCGACTTCGCGCGCGACGCGGGTCACTTCGGCCGCGAACGAGCGCAACTGCTCCACCATCGTGTTCAAGGTGTCTTTCAGCAGCAGGATTTCGCCGCGAACGTCGACCGTGATCTTCTTCGACAGGTCGCCGCCGGCGATGGCGGTGGCGACTTCGGCGATGTTGCGGACCTGCGCCGTCAGGTTCGAGGCCATGAAGTTGACGTTGTCGGTGAGGTCCTTCCAGGTGCCGGCGACTTCGGGCACTTCGGCCTGGCCGCCGAGCTTGCCTTCGGTGCCGACCTCGCGCGCCACGCGGGTCACCTCCGAGGCGAAGGCGTTGAGCTGGTCCACCATGGTGTTGACGGTGTTCTTCAGCTCCAGAATTTCGCCCTTGACGTCGACAGTGATCTTCTTGGAGAGGTCGCCCTTGGCGACCGCCGTCGTCACTTCGGCGATGTTGCGGACCTGGCCGGTCAGGTTGCCGGCCATCGAGTTGACGTTGTCGGTGAGGTCCTTCCAGGTGCCGGCGACGCCGGGCACGTTGGCCTGACCGCCGAGCCGGCCCTCGGTGCCGACCTCGCGCGCCACGCGCGTGACTTCGCCGGCGAAGCGGTTGAGCTGGTCGACCATCGTGTTCAGCGTTTCCTTCAACTGCAGGATCTCGCCGCGGACGTCGACCGTGATCTTGCGCGAGAGGTCGCCGCCGGCGATGGCGGTCGCGACCTCCGCGATATTGCGGACCTGGGCGGTGAGGTTGCCCGCCATCGAGTTGACGCTGTCGGTGAGATCTTTCCAGGTGCCGGCAACGCCGGGCACTTCGGCCTGGCCGCCGAGCTTGCCGTCGGTGCCGACCTCGCGCGCCACGCGCGTGACCTCACCGGCGAAGGCGTTGAGCTGGTCCACCATGGTGTTGAGGGTTTCCTTCAACTGAAGGATTTCGCCGGATACGTTCACCGTGATCTTTTTGGACAGGTCGCCCTTGGCGACCGCGGTCGCGACTTCGGCGATGTTGCGGACCTGGCCGGTCAAATTGCTGGCCATCGAGTTGACGCTGTCGGTCAAATCCTTCCACGTGCCGGCGACGCCGCGCACCAGCGCCTGGCCGCCGAGCTTGCCTTCGGTGCCGACTTCGCGCGCCACGCGCGTCACTTCGCCGGCGAAGGCGTTGAGCTGGTCCACCATGGTGTTGACGGTGTCTTTCAGCTCCAGAATTTCGCCGCGCACGTCCACCGTGATCTTCTTCGACAGATCGCCGTTGGCGACCGCGGTCGTCACTTCGGCGATGTTGCGGACCTGGGCGGTGAGGTTCGACGCCATCGAGTTGACGCTTTCCGTCAAATCCTTCCAGGTGCCGGCGACGCCGAGCACGTTGGCCTGGCCGCCGAGCCGTCCCTCGGTGCCGACCTCGCGCGCCACGCGCGTGACTTCGCCGGCAAACGCGTTGAGCTGGTCGACCATCGTGTTCAGCGTTTCCTTCAGCTGAAGGATTTCGCCCGACACGTTGACGGTGATCTTCTTGGACAGGTCGCCGCCGGCGATCGCGGTGGCGACGTCGGCGATGTTGCGCACCTGCGCCGTCAGGTTGGAGGCCATGAAGTTGACGTTGTCGGTGAGGTCCTTCCAGGTGCCGGCGACACCGGGCACCTGGGCCTGACCGCCGAGCTTGCCCTCGGTGCCGACCTCGCGCGCGACGCGCGTCACTTCGGAGGCGAACGAGTTGAGCTGGTCGACCATCGTGTTGATGGTGTCTTTCAGTTCCAGAATTTCGCCGCGCACGTCCACCGTGATCTTGCGCGAAAGATCGCCGCGCGCGACTGCGGTGGTGACGTTCGCGATGTTTCGGACCTGGGCGGTCAGGTTGCCGCACATCGCATTAACGGAGTTGGTCAGATCCTTCCAGGTGCCGGCGACGCCGGGGACGATGGCCTGGCCGCCGAGCTTGCCGTCGGTGCCGACTTCGCGCGCGACGCGCGTCACTTCGGAGGCGAACGAGCGAAGCTGGTCCACCATGGTGTTGATGGCTTCCTTGAGCTGCAGGATCTCGCCGCGAACGTCGACCGTGATCTTCTTCGACAGATCGCCGTTGGCCACCGCGATCGTGACTTCGGCGATGTTGCGGACCTGGCCGGTCAGGTTGTTGGCCATCGAGTTGACGCTCTCGGTCAAATCCTTCCAGACGCCGGTCACTTCTGGCACCTGGGCCTGGCCGCCGAGCTTGCCCTCGGTGCCGACCTCGCGCGCCACGCGCGTCACCTCGGAGGTGAACACGCTGAGCTGCTTGATCATGGTGTTGACGATGTTGGCCGACTGCAGAAATTCGCCGCCGAGCGGGCGGCCGTCGACGTCGAGCTGCACGGTCTGCAGCAGGTCGCCTTGCGCGACCGCGGCCACCGCGCGCGTCACTTCGCGGGTCGGCCACAGCAAATCGTCGATCAGCGTGTTGACCGAGCCTTCCATGTCGGCCCACGAACCGCTGGAGAGGTCGAACTTGACGCGCTGTCGCGTCTTGCCTTCACGGCCGACCACTTGGCCGACGCGCTCAAGCTGCTGCGCCATGCGCTGGTTGGCGGCGACGATTTCATTAAATGTGTCGGCAATCTTGCCCTCGATGCCGATGTGGTCACCGGTCATCCGCACCGAGAAATCGCCGGCGCGCATCGCCTGCAACGCGTGCAGCAGATCCTGCAGCGGATCGGGTTTTCCGTTCGGGGCAGCTTTGCCGCTCGGGGCGGGCTTGCGCCTGGAGCCGCGTGATGACGTTGCTCCGGGGGAAAGCTCACTCATGATGTCTCCTCAGCCACGCGAATCCGGCAGCAGATGTGATTCCACGGCAATACAACCGGCTGACCGACCGGAGATCAAGCGGGAACCGTCGTAAAATCAATGACATGGAACTCTGCCCGAGAGTTCCAATTCGCGCGGGAACCATTGGTTCCCGGCGATGTGAAAAAATTTGCGGCCCCGAAACAAAAAACGCCCCGACGAGCCGGGGCGTTTGCAGTTCCAGTCGATGGAACGGGGGTAAACCGTGCCTTTGATCAAGACCCCTTGGGGTTGATCTCGGTGTAGTTGCCCTTGGCGTCCCACTTGTAGACGACGTAATCGAGCTGCTTGATGTCGCCCTTGGCGTCGAACTCCAGCTTTCCGATCACGGTGTCCCAGGCGCCGGCCTTGATGGCGTCCATCACCTTCTTCGGGTCGGTGGTGCCGGCCTTCGCCGCAGCCTGCGACCAAACCTGCATCGCGGCATAAGTATAAAGAGTGTAGCCTTCGGGATCGATGTTCTTGGCCTTGAAGCGCTCGACGATCGCTTTTGCGGTCGGCCTTGTTGCGCGGGTCGGGGCCGAAGGTGAACAGCGTGCCTTCGCCGGCGGGGCCGGTGATGGAGGCGAACTCCTTGTCGGCGAGCGCGTCGCCGGCCATCAGCACGGTCTTGAGGCCCTGGTCGCGCATCTGCCGCACCAGCAGACCGGACTCCTGGTGATAGCCGCCGACATAGACCAGATCGATGTTGTCGCGCTTCAAGCGAGACACGATGGCGTTAAAATCCTTGTCGCCCTTGTTGTAGGATTCGAACATCTTCTCGGTGAAGCCGGCCTTGTTCAGCGCCTTCTTGGTTTCGTCGGCGAGACCCTTGCCGTAGGTGGTCTTGTCGTTGAGGATGGCGACGTTCTTGCCCTTGTAGTTCTTCAGGATGTATTCGGCGGCAACCAGGCCCTGCTGATCGTCGCGGCCGCAGACGCGCGCCACGTTCCAGAGCTTGCGCTCGGTGAACAGCGGGTTGGTCGAGGCCGGCGTAATCTGCAGCACGTTGCCGTCGGCATAGGCCTCCGAGGCCGGGATCGACGACGACGAGCAATAGTGACCGGCCACGAACGGGACCTTGGAAGAGGCGAATTTTTCCGCGACCGAGCGGGCCTGCTTGGGATCGCAGGCGTCGTCGCCGACCTGCAGCGTCAGCTTCTTGCCGAGCACGCCACCGGCCTTGTTGAGATCTTCCACGGCCTGTTCGGCGCCGTTCTTCATCTGGCGGCCGAACGCGGATTCGCCGCCCGTCATCGGGCCCGCCACGCCGACGGGGATGTCCTGCGCCAGCGCGCTTGCCGAAAGCGCCAGCGATGCGCCCAATGCCAGGCCGATGAGTTTCAGTGATTTCATGAGGTATCCTCGCGGGGTGGTCGATTTCAGGAAATACCCGGCAGGGCCGGGTACGAAAATCGGGGGTATTGTCGGCTGATTTTAGCGCGAAGTCATCGGCAATTTTCGGGCAAACCGATGGTCCGTTCGCAGCATCTTGCCGCAGTATTCGCCTCCGGGCGCTACCCCCGGCGGCCGCCTTCCAGATAGGCAGCGCGGATTTCCGGGCGTTGCAGCAATTCGGTACCGGTACCGGAGAGCGTGATCAGGCCGTTGACCATGACATAGCCTCGATGGGCAAGTTTCAGCGCATGGTTGGCGTTCTGCTCGACGATCAGCACGGTGAGGCCGTCCTGCCGGTTCAGGGTCCGGATAGCGTCAAAAATCTGTCGTGCAATCAGGGGCGCCAGCCCCAGCGACGGTTCGTCCAGCATCAACAGGCGCGGACGGCTCATCAAGGCGCGGCCGATCGCCAGCATCTGCTGTTCGCCGCCGGACAGCGTGCCGCCGCGCTGGGTCATTCGCTCCTTGAGCCGCGGAAACAGCGTGAGGACGCGTTCGAGGCCGCTGGCGCGCTCGGCTTCGCTTGAATCGGTGGCGTCGGCGCCCATCTGCAGGTTTTCCGCCACGCTCATGCGCGGGAAAATCCGCCGCCCCTCGGGGGACTGGGCAATGCGCAGCCGCGCGATCTCATGCGTCGGCACGTCGGTGATATCCTGGCCGTCATATTCGATCCGGCCGGCGCGGGCGCGGGGCCTGCCGAAGATCGTCATCATCAGCGTCGACTTGCCGGCGCCGTTGGCGCCGATCAGCGCCACGATCTCGCCGGCGTTGATCTCGATGTCGACGCCCTTCAGCGCCTCGATCTTGCCGTAGGACGCGCGCAGGGATCGGACCGCGAGCAGGGGCGTTGTGGAGGAAGCGGTCACGTTCCGCTCTCCATCACCGCGATGGCTTCTTCCTCGTCGGCGCCGAGATAGGCGGCGATCACCTTGGGATCGTCGCGAACCGCCTGCGGCGTGCCTTCGGCGATCTTGACGCCGTAATCCATCACGACGACGTGGTCGGAGATTTCCATCACCACCGACATGTCGTGCTCGATCAGAAGGATCGAGGTGCCCTGTTCGGCGCGGATCGACAGCAATAATTCGCTCAGCGCGCCGCTTTCGCGCGCGTTCAGCCCGGCGGCCGGTTCGTCGAGGCAGAGCAAGGCGGGCTCGGTGCACATCGCGCGGGCGATTTCCAGCCGGCGCTGGTCGCCGTAAGGGAGATTGCCGGCGGCATCGTCGGCGCGGTCCAGCAGGCCGATGCGATCGAGCCAGGTTCGCGCCAGATCGATTGCCGCCTTCTCGGCGCTGCGCCACGATGGCGCGCCGATCAGGCCGAGAAACGTCAGGCCTGAGGCGCGCATCAGCGCGTTGTGCTGCGCCACCATCAGGTTCTCCAGCGCCGTCATGCCGGGAAACAGCCGGATGTTCTGGAAGGTGCGGGCGACGCGGGCGATTTTTGAAATTCGAAAATCGTTCAGCCGTTCGAGCTGCAGGGTGCGGCCGTCGTCATGCGCCAGCCGGATCACGCCGGAGGTCGGCTTGTAGAAACCGGTAATGCAGTTGAACACGGTGGTCTTACCGGCGCCGTTCGGTCCGATCAGCGCGGTGATCTTGCGCCGTTCGGCGCCGAAGGAGAGGTCGTTGACGGCGACGATGCCGCCGAAGCGCATCGACAGGTGATCGACGGACAGGATGTGGTCTATAGGATCTGTATGGTCTTGGCTCATCCGTGTCCCTCCTTGACGAGGTCGGATGAGATCGCCTGGTTGCGTTCCAGGAACACGGTCGGCGCACGATGGCCGATCAGCCCGCGCGGCCGCCAGATCATCAGCAGCACCATGGCGATGCCGAATACCAGCATGCGGTACTGGTCGAGGCCGCGAAACAGCTCGAAGCCGCCGATCATCGCCAGTGCCGCGAGCGCGACGCCGAGCTGCGAACCCATGCCGCCCAGCACCACGATCGCCAGCACCAGCGCCGATTCCTGGAAGGTGAAGGATTCCGGGCTGATGAAGCCTTGTCGGGTGGCGAAGAACGCTCCGGCGAAACCGCCGAACATGGCGCCGGTGGCAAATGCCGTCAGCTTGGTCGTGGTGGTGTTGATGCCGAGCGCGCGGCAGGCGACTTCGTCCTCGCGCAGCGCCTCCCAGGCGCGGCCGATCGGCAGGCGCCGCAGGCGGATCGTGACCCAGTTGGTCAGCAGCGCCAGCGCCAGGATCAGGTAGAACAGGAACACGATGCGGTGGGTCGGCGAAAACTCGATGCCGAGTTTGGCCGCCAGTCCGTCCTCGCCCGGCGACAGCGGGATGCCGAACATGGTCGGGCGCGGAATGCCGCTGATGCCGTTGGGACCGCCGGTCAGGCTCTGCCAGTTGATGATGACGAGGCGGATGATCTCGCCGAACGCCAGCGTCACGATCGCGAGATAGTCGCCGCGCAGCCGCAGCACCGGAAAGCCGAGCAGCACGCCCCAGAACGCGGCGAGAATGCCGGCCAGCGGCAGGCAGACCCAGAACGACAGGCCGAAATTGGTCGCCAGCAGCGCGTAGGAATAAGCGCCGACCGCATAGAACGCGACATAGCCGAGGTCGAGCAGGCCGGCGAGGCCGACCACCACGTTCAGTCCCCATCCCAGCATCACATAGGTCAGCACCAGAATGCCGAGGTCGAGAATGTAGCGCTGGTCGTAGAAGATGACGGGCACCAGAAAGGTGAAGATCAGCAGCACCGGCGCGACCATGCGGCCGGCCAGCGACAATGCCGACTGCACCGGCGCCGGGACCACCCTGATGGTGCCGACCGGTCCCCACCATTGCCGCAGCAGTTCGACGACGATGCTGCCGCCGAACACGGTCGCGACCATGGCGGCGAGGTCGCCAAACCTGGTCCAGTAGATCAACTGTCCCTGCGGACCCGCCTCGGTGCGGATGCCGATCATCAGCGAGAACAGCACCAGGGCGACCAGCGCGCTGATCAGGGCTTTCTTGAAGATGAAGGCGACGCCGGGAGCGCGCGAGGCCTGTGCGGACGAGGCTTGCTTGGAAACGGCGGGGGGTGCGCTCACGCGGCGGCCCGTCAGACTTTTTCGACTTCGGGCCGGCCGAGCAGGCCGGTCGGAAGGAAGATCAGCACGATGATCAGGATCGAGAACGCCGCGACGTCCTTGTACTCGACCGAGAAGTAGGCCGACCACAGCGTCTCGATCAGGCCGATCAAAAGTCCGCCCAGCATCGCGCCGGGCAGCGAGCCGATGCCGCCGAGCACGGCGGCGGTGAACGCCTTGATACCGGCAACGAAGCCCATGAAGAAATCGACGAGGCCATAATAGAGCAGGTACATCATGCCGGCGACGGCGGCGAGTGCTGCCCCGATCACGAAGGTCATCGAGATGGTGCGGTCGACATCGACACCGAGCAGCGACGCCATGGTCTGGTCCTGCTCGCAGGCGCGCATGTCGCGGCCGAGCCGGGTGCTCGAAACCAGCCAGGTGAACAACGCCAGCAGCACGATCGTGGTGATGACGACGACGATCTGGATGTTGGACAATTGCACGGCGAAGCCGCTGGCGCCCTCATGCAGCGTATAGCCGCCGGTAATGATCGGCGGCACCGGCTTGACCCGCGCACCCTGCGCGATCTGCGAGTAGTTGATCAGGATGAACGACATGCCGATGGCTGAGAGCATCGGCGCCAGCCGGAACGAGTGCCGCAGCGGCCGGTAGGCGATGCGCTCGATGGTCCAGCCATAGAGCGCGGTGATCGCCATCGAGACCAGCAGCACGATCAGCAGGATCAGCGGGACGGCGGTCAGCCCGAACGAGACCAGGATCAGGAACGTGATCAGCGCGATGAAGCCGCCGATCATGAAAATGTCGCCATGGGCGAAATTGATCATGCCGACGATGCCATAGACCATGGTGTAGCCGATGGCGATCAGGCCGTAGATCGAGCCGAGCACGAGGCCGTTGATCAGTTGCTGGGCGAAATAATCCATATGCTGCCGCTATTAGAGAACAACGACGCGGCGAGGGCCCCCGGCAGCCTTAGCCGACGCGTCGTCTGGTTTTCTAACAGCGGGAACCGGGGGCGGCAACAGTGCCGGCTGAGGCCGAAACGGCTTGTACAGGGCTAGTTGGTCGGTTGTTCCGTTGTCACAGTCCCGACACGGCTTTGCCGCGCAATGATCCCCAGGGAACCAGTGTTCCCCCGCAACCAACGCCTGAGCTGCCCGTTGACCCCGGCTACCTCAAACATGGGAGATCCCAAAGATGAGCAACCAGAACAATCACAGAATCCGGGCCAGCAGAACCAGCAGCCGGGTCAGAAGCCCGGCCAGCAGCAGGGCGGCGGGCAGAAGCCGGGCAGCAGCAGCAGGATCCGAGCCGCCAGAACCCCAATCAGGACCGCTAGTCCGAAGGGATGCGAGAGCAGAGGAAGGCCCCGCCGAAAGGCGGGGCTTTTCTTTTTCGCGCGGTGTGCCGAATGACGTGCGGCGCCAACAAAAAGGCGGCCCTTTCGGGCCGCCTTAACTGCTGGAAGTACAGCCCAGGTTACTGGCAGAGATGCTGACGACCGTCTTCGCCGATGAACACGGTGCCGGGTTGGCACACGAACCCGTTCGGATTGCCGTAGGTCGCAGGTCCGGAATCATACACCGCGGGTCCGGGATCGTAGGCGTAGGAATCGCCGTAATATCCGGGATCGCCGTAGTAGCCATAGCCGTAGCCGCCGAGCGCGGCGCCTGCGATCACGCCCGCGGCGATGCCGGGGCCAAACCCGCCGCGCCGAAAGCCGCCGCCGTGGAAATTACCGCCGCCGAACCGCGCACCGCCCGATGCGAAATGGGCGCCAGCCATCCTGGCACCGCCGCCGAAATGCGCGCCACCGCCGTGGCCGCCTCCAAAGCCCCGCGCCATGGCGGGGGAAGCTGCCAGCGCGATCGCGACACAAGCCGCGCCCAGAATTTTGAACTTGGTCATCATCACTCCTCCATGAAATTGCTGTGGAGTGAACGGACGCCACGGGCGGATGTTCCGCCGCTCTCACGAACGTGTCCAAAGTTTCACGCGACGACGGATCGATCGAATTGGATACCGGCGAAGCGCGAGAGGTTATTTTTTCAGCAGTCCCAGGTCCGCGACGATCGCCGCGGCTTCCTTGACGGCGTGGTTGGCTGCCGGCACGCCGCAATAGATCGCCTGCTGCAGCAGGATTTCCTTGATGTCCTCGGGCGTGAAGCCGCCTTCGGCGAGCGCCGCGCGCACATGCAGGCGGAATTCATCCCACTGGCCGAGCGCGACCATGGTGCCGATCACCAGCACGCGGCGGGTGCGGTGGTCGAAATGCGGCCGGGTCCAGATATCGCCCCAGGCATAGCGCGTGATCAGGTCCTGGAAATCGGTGTTGAACGCGTTGCGGTTGGCGATCGACTTGTCGACCCATTCATCGCCGAGCACTTTTCGGCGCTGGGTCATGCCGTCGTCGCGGCGCTGGTTGTCGTCCATGGTGGCCTCGTCAGCGTTGCGTCAGGAAGCCGACCACCGCGTCGGTGAAGGCGTGCGGCTGCTCGACATTGGAAATATGCGCCGCGTCCAGGATCGTCATGCTGGCGCCGGGAATCTTGCTGCGGATGTATTCGCGCGGCGGCGATCGGCGTCGACATGTCGTGACGTCCGGCGATCACCAGCGTCGGGCTCTTGATCTTCGGCAGCGCCTCGCGCAGATCGAGCGTCGACAGCGCCTCGCAGCAGGCGACATAGCCTTCGACCGGCGTGGTCAGCATCATCGCCTTCATGTTGGCGGTGACCTGCGGTTCGCGCTCGCGAAAATCAGCCGTGAGCCAGCCCGCCATCACGGCATCGGCAACGGCGGCGATGCCGCCTTCCTTCACCGCCTTGATGCGCTCGTGCCAGCGTGGTCGGGTCCGGATAGTGGCAGGCGGTGTTGGCGAGGATGAGCTTGCCGAAGCGATCGGGCGCGTTGGCGCCGAGCCATTGCCCGACCATGCCGCCCATCGACAGGCCGCACCAATGGGTCTTGGCGATGTTGAGGTCGTCGAGGATCGCCAGCACGTCGCGGCCGAAGCGCTCCATCGAATAGGGGCCGGGCGGCACGTTGGACTTGCCGTGGCCGCGGCGGTCGTAGCGGATGACGCGAAACACCTGGGTGAGCGCCTTCATCTGCGGCTCCCACATCTGCATGGTGGAGCCCAGCGAATTCGACAGCATCAGCGTCGGTCCGCCGTCGCGGCCTTCGACGGATACGTTGAGCAGGCACCCGTCGGCGTCGATCATCGGCATCTTCAAGTCTCCGGTCTCTTATTTATCTTCAATGGAAGCGAGCAGGCGGTCGATCAGGGCTTGCGAGGCGCCCTGATAGGCCATCGGCTCGAACAGTTTTGCAATGGCGTCGGCGGCAAGCTGCGCGGTGATCTTTGGAATCCCCGATCAGCACGTCGCGCAGATGTTTCTTGTCGGCAACGGCTTTCTTGCTGGCCGCCTCGATCAGATGATGGGCGTCGCTCTTGCCGATCTTTTCGGCCAGCGCCATCGTCACCGCTTCCGCCATGATCAGTCCCTGGGTCGCGTCGAGATTGACGCGCATCCTGGCGGCATCGACTTCGAGCCCCTCGGCGATATCGACGATCGCCGCCAGCGCCCCTGAAGTAACCAGCATCAGCGTCGGCAAGGTCGGCCATTCCGCGTGCCACGGCCCGGCGCTGCGCTCGTGGTCCTGCACTTGCGCTGCAAAAATCGTTGCCGCGAGTCCGGGCGCCATGGTCGCCGCTCCAAGTGCGCTGGCGGCGGCCACCGGATTGCGCTTGTGCGGCATGGTGGACGAGCCGCCACGGCCTTCGCCGGACGGCTCGAAGGCCTCGCCGACGTCGGTCTGCATCATCAGCGAGACGTCGCGTGCGATCTTGCCGCAGGTGCCGGCGAGAATGGCGAACACGGAGGCCGCTTCCGCGATGCGGTCGCGGTGGGTGTGCCAGGGCGCGTCCGGCAATGGCAGCTTGAGTTCCTGCGCCAGTCGTTCCGCGACCGCCAATCCCTTGTCGCCGAGGGCGGCGAGCGTGCCGGCGGCGCCGCCGAATTGCAGCGCCAGCGCTTCGCCGCGCAACCGCTGCAGCCGTTGGCGCGAGCGGTGCAGGGCGGCGGCATATTCGGCGAGCTTCAACCCGAACGGCATCGGCAACGCGTGCTGCAGCCAGGTGCGGGCGACCACAGCGGTATGGCGGTGCTGGCGCGCCAGTCCGGCAAAGCCCGCGATGGCGCGGCCGGTATCGGCGAGCAGCGCGTCGATGCCGGCGCGAAGGCCGAGCATGGCGCCGGTGTCGATGACGTCCTGGCTGGTCGCGCCCCAGTGCACATAGCGCGCTGCCTCGGCGTCGGCCTTGGCGACGTTGGCAGTCAGCGCCTTGACCAGGGGGATAGCGAGGTTGCCGGACCGCGTCGCAGCATCCGCCAGCGCGGCAAGATCGAATGATTCGGCCCGGCAGGCGGCCGTGATCGGACCGGCCGCAGCCGCGGGAATCACGCCGACCGCGGCTTCCGCGCGGGCCAGCGCGGCCTCGAAATCCAGCATGTTTTGCAGGCATGCGACATCGTCGCAGATCGCGCGCATCGCGGCACTCGACAGCATCGGCGCCAGCAGTGGGGAGAGGGACGTGCTCATCTGCGCGCGACCTAACCATTCCCGCCTGTCCCTGCCAATGCCCCCAAACTGCTTTTGCCTTCAAGTCGCTTTGGGCGTTTGCGGTATCCACGCCCGCCCAAAGCGGGCGGCGAATATGCATCGCTCATGGCCGGAACGCGGCCTTCCCTTTCGCAGCCACGTGGCTTACTTGGGGACACAGTTCGAGACGATTTTCAGGAGGCACCCCCCATGGCCATGACGATGACCGGCGAAGTCCAGCTTGCGGCGCCGCGCGAGGCGGTGTGGGCCAAACTGAACGATGCCGAGGTGCTGAAAGCCTGCATCCCCGGCTGCGAGGAGCTGGAAAAGACCGAAGACAACGGCTTTCGCGCCACCGCCAAAATGAAGGTCGGGCCGGTCTCCGCCCGCTTCAAGGGCAAGGTCACGTTGAGCGATCTCGACCCGCCGAACGGCTACAGGATCTCGGGCGAAGGCGAGGGCGGCGTCGCCGGTTTTGCCAAGGGCGGTGCCACGGTTGCGCTGGCCGAAAAGGACGGCGGCACGCTTCTGAGCTACAATGTCGAGGCCCAGATCGGCGGCAAGCTGGCCCAGCTCGGGCAGCGCCTGATCAATGGTGCGGCCAAGAAACTGGCCGACGAATTCTTCGCCAATTTCGCCAAGGCCGTGCAGGGCTAGGCCCCGAAAGCCTGCCGGAAGTCCCGCCCGATCATGTCAGGCCATGCCCCAGATGAGGGGCTCCTGAGGTTGCTCATTGCCGGGATGGCCCATATTATGGGCTTGGAATGATTTTAAACGCCTGCGTGGCCGATATGCGGCCCTGCAGCTCAAGAGAGTGCTGATGGCCAAGATTTCCCTGATCGTGAACGGCAATCCCGTAAACGCCAATATCGACCCCCGTACCCTCCTGGTCCAGTTTCTGCGGGAAAATCTCCGGCTGACGGGCACCCATGTCGGCTGCGACACCTCGCAATGCGGCGCCTGCGTCGTCCATCTCGACGGCAAGGCCGTCAAGTCCTGCACCACGCTGGCGGTCATGGCCGATGGCCATGAGGTCAAGACCATCGAGGGCCTGGCCGCCGACGGCGCGCCGCTGCACCCGATGCAGGAAGCCTTTCGCGAGCATCACGGCCTGCAATGCGGCTTCTGCACCCCCGGCATGATCATGACCG
This sequence comes from uncultured Alphaproteobacteria bacterium, assembly GCA_963764705.1. Taxonomy (GTDB): domain Bacteria; phylum Pseudomonadota; class Alphaproteobacteria; order Rhizobiales; family Xanthobacteraceae; genus Bradyrhizobium. Next base: position 446,852 of record CAVXTR010000002.1, read on the forward strand.
CGGTCGATATGGTGCACCGCAAGGGCAACGATCTGTCGGACCATGTCATTCGCGAAGAGCTCGAAGGCAACCTGTGCCGCTGCACCGGCTATCAGAACATCGTTCAGTCGATCGCCGCTGGCGCCAAGGCGATGGCCAAATCCGGATCTGGCCTAAGTCCGACCTCGCATCATCGAATTCATCGCGACCGCGATCAGGAAGTTCTCATGTACGAATTCAAATATCATCGCCCGGCGACCGTGCGGCAGGCCGCCAATCTCCTGGTCAAGAACGAAGACGCCAAGGTGATCGCCGGCGGCCACACGCTGGTGCCGGTCATGAAGCAGCGGCTCGCCAGCCCGCCGCATCTGGTCGATCTCTCCCACATCGACGGTCTCGACGAAATCGAGATGAAGGGCCGTTCGCTGGTGATCGGCGCCACTGCCAAACACGCCGCCGTCGCGACGTCTGCGATCGTCGGCGAAGCCATTCCGGCGCTGGCGGAACTCGCCGGCATGATCGGCGACCCCGCGGTGCGCCATAAAGGCACCATCGGCGGCTCGCTCGCCAACAACGACCCGACCGCGGATTACCCGGCCGCGGTGCTGGCGCTCGGCGCCACCATCGTCACCAACAAGCGCCGCCTCAAGGCCGAAGAGTTTTTCCAGGGCCTGTTCACGACCGCGCTCGAGAGCGACGAGATCATCACCAAGGTGATGTTCCCGGTGCCGAAGAAGGCGGCCTACATCAAGTTCCGCAACCAGGCTTCGCGCTACGCGCTGGTCGGCGTGTTCGTCGCCAAGCGTCCGTCGGACGTGCGCGTCGCCGTCACCGGCGCCGGTTCGGACGGCGTGTTCCGTGCCGAGGCGTTCGAAGAGGCGCTGAAGAAGCGGTTTTCGCACAAGGTGCTCGACGGCATCTCGGTTTCCGCCGATGGGCTGAACAGCGACCTGCACGGCAGCGCCGAATACCGCGCGCATCTGATCGGCGTGCTGACGCGCCGCGCCGTCGAAGCCGCGACAGCCAAATAGAATCGTCAAGTACCGTTGTTCTTATCCAGACTGGCTTGCTCATGAGTGCATCGGCGTTACCCAAATCCGTCGATGCGATGCTCGAACTCCTGACCTCGCGCGGCTATCTGGCCGAGCGGTCGCTGGCGACGGTGACTTATCTCGCACTGAAGATGGGCCGGCCGCTGTTCCTCGAAGGCGAGGCCGGCGTCGGCAAGACCGAAATTGCAAAAGTGCTGTCGGCCGCCCTCGGGCGAAAGCTGATCCGGCTGCAATGCTACGAGGGCCTCGACGTGGCTTCCTCGGTCTATGAGTGGAACAGCGCGTCGCAGATGATTTCGATCCGGCTGGCGGAAGCCGCCGGCGATACCGATCGCGAGCAATTGTCGTCGGATATCTTCGCTGAAAAATTCCTGATCAAGCGGCCGTTGTTGCAGGCGCTGGAGCCGGATGTCGCCGGCGCGCCGGTGCTGTTGATCGACGAGCTCGACCGCGCCGACGAGGCGTTCGAGGCTTATCTTTTGGAAATTCTCAGCGACTTCCAGGTCACGATTCCCGAATTCGGCACCATCAAGGCGCCGCAGCCGCCGATCGTCATCATCACCTCGAATCGCACCCGCGAGATCCACGACGCGCTGAAGCGCCGCTGTCTGTATCACTGGGTGGACTATCCCGAGGCTGAGCGCGAACTGGCGATCGTCAAGTCGCGCGTCCCCAACATTTCCGCAAAGCTGTCGCAGCAGGTCGTCCGCTTCGTGCAGGCGCTGCGCAACCAGGATTTCTACAAGTCGCCGGGCGTCGCCGAAACCATCGACTGGGCCACCGCGCTGACCGAACTCGACGCCCGCTCGCTGACGCCGCAAGTGGTCGGCGACACCCTCGGCGCGCTGTTGAAGTACCAGGACGACATCGCGCGGATGCAGGGCGACACGCTGCAAAAGGTTTTGAAGGAAGCGACGAGCGACTAATTCGTCATTTTCTGACGCGCGGGAGCGCGAACACATGACCACCATCGATCATCTCAATCCCCCGACCGGGCAAATGGCCGACAACGTGGTCGGCTTTGCCCGCGCGTTGCGTGCGGCCGGGCTGCCGGTGGGGCCGGGGGCCGTGATCGATGCCCTGAACGCGTTGCAGGTGATCGAGATCGGCAACCGCGCCGACGTCTACACCACGCTGGAGGCGATCTTCGTCAAGCGGCATGAACATGCGCTGATCTTTGAACAAGCCTTTGCGTTGTTCTTCCGCGCCGCCGAGGACTGGAAGAGCATGCTGGATTCGGTGCCGCTGCCGGATCACGCCAAGAAGAAGCCGCCGCCGGCCTCGCGCCGGGTGCAGGAGGCGCTGGCGCAGCCGTCGATGCGCGAGGAGCCGGCTCAGGAACAGCAGCAGGAGTTGCGGCTGTCGGTCTCCGACAAGGAGATTTTGCAGAAGAAAGACTTTGCGCAGATGAGCGCTTCGGAAATCGCCGAGGTCACCCGCGCCATCGCCAATATGCGGCTGCCGCAGGCGGAGCTTCGCACCCGCCGTTACAAGCCCGATGCCAAGGGTCTGCGGCTCGACATGCGCCGGACGCTGCGCAGTTCCTTGCGCACCGGCGGCGAGATCATCGATATCCGCAAGCTCGGTCTGATCGACAAGCCGGCGCCGATCGTGGCGCTGCTCGATATCTCCGGCTCGATGAGCGAGTATACCCGCCTGTTCCTGCACTTTCTCCATGCCGTCACCGATGCGCGCAAGCGGGTCTCGGTGTTTCTGTTCGGCACCAGGCTGACCAACGTGACGCGGTCGCTGCGGGCGCGCGATCCCGACGAGGCACTGGCGAGCTGTTCGTCCTCGGTCGAGGACTGGGCCGGCGGTACCCGGATCGCGACCTCGCTGCATACGTTCAACAAATTGTGGGGCCGCCGCGTGCTCGGGCAGGGCGCCATCGTGCTTCTGATTTCCGACGGGCTGGAGCGCGAGTCCGACGACAGGCTGGCGTTCGAGATGGACCGGCTGCACCGGTCCTGCCGCCGCCTGATCTGGCTCAACCCCCTGCTGCGGTATAGCGGCTTCGAGGCCAAGGCGCAGGGCATCAAAATGATGCTGCCGCACGTTGACGAATTCCGCCCGGTGCATAATTTGAGCTCGATGGGCGAACTGATCGCGGCGCTGTCGGCGCCGCCTCCGCCGCACCACCGCAGCCTGATCCGTTCCGCAGCCTGAAAAGAGGTCCGCCATGCTCAACCGCGATGAAGACATCCTGCAGGCGGCCGAAGCCTGGCAGAAGGCCGGTCATGGGGTGGCCTTGGCGACTGTGGTCGAAACCTGGGGCTCGGCGCCGCGCCCGGCCGGCTCCAGCCTCGTTATCAACGATGACGGCACCTTTCTGGGTTCGGTTTCCGGCGGCTGCGTCGAAGGCGCCGTCGTCACCGAGGCGCTGGACGTGATCGCCAGTGGCAAGCCCAAAATGCTCGAATTCGGCGTCGCCGACGAGACCGCCTGGAATGTCGGTTTGAGCTGCGGCGGCACCATCCGGGTCTTCGTCGAGAAGGTGGGCCAGTCGTGAAGCTCGAAACGCTCAAGGAAGTAAACGCCGAGCGCGCCGCGCGCCGGCCGGTGATCGTGATCACCGATACCGCCAATGGCGAACAGCGGCTGGTGAAGGCGAAGGATATCGCGACCGATCCGCTGCGTGCCGAATTGTCAAAGCAGCTTGCGCATGGGCAAGAGCGGCAACATCGAGGCCGGCGGCAAAAAGCTGTTTCTCAATGTCTACGCGCCGACCGCGCGCCTCGTCATCATCGGCGCGGTCCATATCAGCCAGGCCCTGGCGCCGCTGGCGCGGTCGCTGGATTACGACGTGACGGTGGTCGATCCGCGCACGGCGTTCGCCAGCCCCGAGCGTTTTCCCGATGTGCCGCTGGTCGCCGAATGGCCCGATGTCGCGCTGCCGCCGCTCAACATCGATCACTACACGGCGTTCGTCGCGGTGACGCACGATCCCAAGATCGACGATCCGGCGCTGCTGCACGCCTTTGCGCGCGACTGCTTCTATATCGGCGCGCTCGGCTCGCGAAAGACCCATGCCAAGCGCGGCGAGCGGCTGAAGGCGCAGGGTGCGACGGATGCCGACATCGCGCGCATCCGTGCGCCGATCGGGCTCAACATCGGCGCGGTGTCGCCGTCGGAGATCGCGGTCTCGATCATGGCCGAGATCACCGCGGAGCTGCGGATGCCGAAAGAAAACGCGAAAGAGCAGGCGGCATGAAGTTCGGTCCCGCCAGCCCGGCCGAGGCGATCGGCGGCGTCACCGTCCACACCCTGCGCCAGGGCGCGTTGGTGCTGAAGAAAGGCACCACGATCGGCGCTGCCGAAGTCGAGGCGCTCGACAAGGCCGGCGTCAAGGAAATCGTGGTGGTGCGGCTCGAGGACGGCGACGTCTCGGAAGACGTCGCAGCCGCCAGCATCGCGCAGGCGGTCGCCGGCGACGGCGTCAATGTCGAGCGCGCCTTTACCGGCCGCGCCAACCTGTTCGCGGCCAAGGCCGGCGTGCTGGTGGTGGACCGCGCCGCGGTCGATCGCATCAACGGCGTCGACGAAGCCATCACGTTCGCGACGCTCGCCGCCTACAAGCCGGTGGTCGAAGGCGAGATGATCGCGACCGTGAAACTGATTCCGTTCGGCGTCGAGGCGTCGCTGCGCGATGCCGCGGTGGCTGTTGCCGGTCAGGGCGCGCTGAAGATCGCGCCTTTCAAGATCAAGCGCGTCGGCGTGGTCTCGACCTTGCTGCCGGGACTGGCGCCGAAGGTGATCGAGAAAACCCTGCGCGTGACCGCGGAGCGGCTGGCGCCGGCCGGTGCCACCATCATCGCCGAGCGCCGGGTGCCGCATGACGAGGCTGATCTGGCGGCGTCGATCAAGGAATTGCTCGGTCTCGGCGCCGAACTCGTGATCGTGTTCGGCGCCTCCGCGATTGCCGACCGCCGCGACGTGATCCCGGCCGCGATCACCGAAATCGGCGGCGCGATCGAGCACTTCGGTATGCCGGTCGATCCCGGCAATCTCTTGCTGATCGGCAGCGCCGGCGGCGTCCCCGTACTGGGTGCGCCGGGCTGCGCGCGCTCGCCGGTGGAAAACGGCTTTGACTGGGTGCTGATGCGCCTGCTCGCAGGCCTCAAGGTGACGCGCGCCGAACTCACCGGCATGGGCGTCGGCGGTCTGTTGATGGAAATCGTCACCCGGCCGCAGCCGCGCACCGTCGCCGAGATCGAAGCCAACCGCCACGTCGCCGCCATCGTGCTGGCCGCCGGCCGCTCGACCCGGATGGGCGGTCCCAACAAGCTGCTCGCCGAACTCGACGGCAAGAAGCTGGTGCGGATCGTCGCCGAACAGGCGCTGGCCTCGAAGGCGTCGGAGGTGATCGTCGTCACCGGCCATCAGGCCGAACTGGTCGAGCAGGCATTGAGCGGCCTCAAGGTGCGGTTCGTCCGCAATCCGGATTTCGCCGGCGGGCTGGCTTCGTCGGTGAAGGCCGGCATCGGCGCCGTGCCCGACAAGGCCGACGGCGCCATCGTCTGCCTCGGCGACATGCCGCTGATCGACAGCAAGTTGATCGACCATCTGATCGAGACCTTTGCGCCGGATCGCGGCCAACTGATCGTGGTCCCCGTCAGCGACGGCCGCCGCGGCAATCCGGTGCTGTGGGCAAGGCGTTTCTTCCGCGAATTGATGACGCTCGACGGCGACATCGGCGCCCGCCATCTGATCGCCAAGCACGCCGAAGCCGTGGCCGAAGTCGCGGTCGAAGGCCACGGCGCGTTTCTCGACATCGACACCCCGCAGGCGCTGGAAGCGGCGCGGCGGGGGTAGTTGGCATTTCGTAGGGTGGGCAAAGCGAAGCGTGCCCACCATTCAAACCGCCGATCTCGATAGATGGTGGGCACGGCGCAAGCGCGCCTTTGCCCACCCAGATCCCTGAATTCATTCGTCCGTTCACCAAGTCTCAACTCCCTCGCGGCTAGATTCCGCGCCGACTGCCTCGGGGGAGGGGATCGTGATCGTTTCGACTGCGGCGGCACAGCGCCGCGCGCTCTTTGTTCTGGCGCTGACCGTCTTGCTGGGGGCATCGCGCTTCATCACCGAAACCTGGGCGGCCGGCGCGTTGGCGGTCGGCAAATGCGGCGCCTATGGCCAGGCCTATGACTATGCCGCCGAAGCGCCGGCGCGCGCTGCCGCGCTGAAACAGTGCAAGGGCGACTGTATCGCTGTGACGATGAAGCGCGCCTGCGCAGCGCTCGCGGTCGACATGGCCAATCCCTGCGGCCCGCACGGCTATGCCGTGAAGCCGAAGATCTCGAGCTCGCTCAACGCCGCCACCAAGAAGTGCTACGAATTCGGCGGCAAGGAATGCGTGATCCGCGCCTGGGCCTGCGACGCCAAGGGTTAGCTCGTCATCGCACGCGCCGTCATTCCGGAGCAATGCGAAGCATCGAACCCGGAATCTGGTTATAATAACGTCGAGAGTTCCGGGCTCGCGTCTGCGACGCGCCCCGAAATGACGTCGTAGGGAAAAATCATGCAATTCGACACCAAGATCGCGGTCGTGATCCGGACCGATCTCGAACCGTGGCAGAAACTCAACGTCGCCTCGTTCCTGGCCGGCGGCATTGCCGCGGCGTTTCCGGAATGCATCGGTGAGCCCTATGGCGACGGCTCCGGCACCAAATACCTGTCGCTGATCGGCCAGCCGATCCTGATCTATGGCGCCGACCTTGCGGCGCTGTCGCGCGCGCTCGAACGCGCGCTGGCGCGCAACGCGACGCCCGCGGTCTATACCGAGGACATGTTCAAGACCACACATGACGCCGCCAACCGCGAGGTGGTCAGGGGCGTGATCCGCGCCGAGCTCAACCTGGTCGGGCTTGCGATGCGCGCCGAGCGCAAGGTGATCGACAAGATCGTCGACGGTCTGAAGTTTCACAGCTAGGGAGCAGGCCCGATGGAAGCGGCGAAGCCCGATCAGGCCGGCGGCGCCGCGGCGTAAGGAAGGCTGGCCAGGATCGCGACCAACTGGACCGCGTTACACAGCATGCCGCCCCAATGCAGCCGGCGCAACCGGCGCACCGCGCCGGGATCGCCGGCATCCCGGGCGGTCAGCTCGGCATCCATGTGTCGCAGAAACCAGCGCCGGGCCCAGATCGCGAAAGCCGCGATCAGGCCGATGCCGATGGCGAACAGTAACCGGCCGGTCAAGGCAAAGGCGACGGTCCCGACGGCGCCGGCAATGCTGACCATCAGGAAATAGGCGCTGAACAGTCCGCGCAAAAGCTGGGTGACTTGCGGGATGTCGAGCTTGACCAGCAGAAAGGCCGGCGCCGACATCAGGAAAAAGCCCATCGGAAAAAGCAGAATGACGGTGGCGGCCAAAACGACGGGATCTGGCATCATGCGATTGCCCTTTTTGAGCGACTTCTGGCGGTCAGCGGCAATGATATCCGCCGGCCTGTCCGGCACCATTGGGCTTTGGTCGGAGGGGCCGGGGAGACGGCGGCGCCAAAAATCCCCGCCATGCCGATCTTGGATGTTTCTGCGAGGCTTCGCTGGCGTTAAAGAGAGCCTGAACCCGCGGGCTTCTTTCCTTCCGGCGCTCAGGGTTTCAACGTCCATCGAGGCGCCCGCCGCGCCGCTGCTTCAACGAGATTTGACGACAATGAGCCGTTTCTGGAGCCGCCTGACGCACGACCTGAAACCCTATGTCCCCGGCGAACAGCCGCGCATGACGGATCTGGTCAAGCTCAACACCAATGAAAGCCCGCTCGGTCCATCGCCGCGCGCGCTGGAAGCGATCTGCGGCGAGGCGGCCGATACGCTGCGGCTGTATCCGGACCCGCAGGCCACCGCCTTACGCGAGGCCTTGGCCGCCTACCACCAGGTGCGACCTGAGCAGGTGTTCGTCGGCAACGGTTCGGACGAGGTGCTGGCGCACGCCTTCGCCGCGCTGCTGAAGCACGATGCGCCGCTGCTCTTCCCCGACATCACCTACAGTTTCTACCCGGTCTATTGCCGCCTGTTCGGCATTGCCTATGAGACTGTGCCGCTGGATCAGGCCTTGCAGATCCGCATCGCCGATTATCGCCGGCCGGCCGGCGCGCTCATCATCCCCAATCCGAATGCGCCGACGGGAAGCGCGCTGTCGCGGGCCGAGATCGCGATGCTACTGCAGCAGCATCCCGATGCCCCCGTGGTGATCGACGAGGCCTATGTCGACTTCGGCGGCGAGACCGCGATTCCGCTGGTCGCCTCGCATCCGAACCTGCTGGTCGTGCAGACCATGTCGAAGTCGCGGGCGCTCGCCGGGCTGCGGGTCGGCTATGCGATCGGCGATGCCGATCTGATCGAGGCGCTGATCCGGGTCAAGGACAGTTTCAACTCCTATCCGCTCGGCCGGCCCGCCCAGGCCGGCGCCATCGCCTCGCTGCAGGACGAAGCCTGGTTTCAGCAGAGCAGGGCACGCGTGATCGAAGGCCGCGAGCGGCTGAACCGCGGACTGGTCAAGCTCGGCTTCGAGGTGCTGCCGTCGCCGCCAACTTCGTGTTCGCGCGGCATCCGGCGCAACGAGGCGCGGCGCTGGCCGCAGCCCTACGCCAGCGCGCGGTGATCGTCCGCCATTTTGCCGCGCCGCGCATCTCCGACTATCTGCGGATCACCGTCGGCACCGACGAGCAGACCGACCGGTTGCTGTCGGCGCTGTCGGATATCGCCTTATCGCTTCGGTGACCAGCCATAGGCCTTGGCGCAGGCGCCGCCCATCAGCATCGCCCGCTCGCTGGCGCTGAGGCGGTCGGTGGTGCGAAACGGCTCGACGGCCTGTTCGTAGTTGACGACGGCGAACGCCCGCGTCCAGTCGGTGCCCCACAGGCAGCGATCGAAACCCCAGGCGTCGAACACGCGCGCCAGCGGATCCCAGATGTCGGGGAAGGGGTAGGGTTCGCGCGACAACGTGCAGGCGCCGCTGACCTTGATCACGGCGTTCGGGCGTTTGGCGAGCGCGAGCACCTTCGGCAGGTCGGCCCATGGCTCGGCCGGCGCCGGCGGCTGTCGCGGCTGCAGGATGCCGAGATGGTCGATGATGAAGCGGGTATCGGGATGGCGGTCGACCAGCGCCGTGCCCGCGTCGATATTGTCCCAGCACAACAGGTTGACCGGAAAGTCGTGGCGCACGGCGGCGCGCGCGATCCGGTCGATGCCGGGGTGGTCGGGCCCGCGGCCGTTTTCTCTTGTCAGCATGATGCGGATGCCGACCGCGCCCGGCGTCTTCTTCCAGTCGGCGACGACGTCGGTGACCTCAGGGTTTTCAGGATCTACCGGCTTGACGATCGCCATCCGGCCGGGATGGGCACGTTGCACTTCCACGGCATAGCTGGCGTCGTATTGGTACATCGAAAACGAGGAAATGAAGATCGCGCCATCGACGCCGACCTTGTCCATCGCCGCCACCATCTCGTCGCCGGTGACGTGGGCGGGCCAGTTCGGCACCATGTGCCAGGGTCGCTTCGGCGTGTTGGCCTCGTAGGCGTGGACCTGGGAATCGATAATGGTCATTGGGGCGGCTCCTCCGTGCCGGGCGATTTTTTCGTGCCCGATGATTTCGGGCATTGCAGCAGGTTCGTGCACCGAGGGCAACGCGGGCGGCGCATTGCTGCTGCGTGGATCGCGGATAGGCGCGTCGCGAGAGTAGTTCTCGCTGTCATCGCCCGCCTTGTGCGCAATTGCGCACTGGGGCAGGTGGTCCAGTATTCCGGAGCCGTTGGCGATGGAATCGATAAACCGCAGCGCACTGGATACCCCGCCTTCGCGGGTATGACGAGTTTGGAGAGCCTTGCTCTTTCCCCCGTCATTGCGAGCGAAGCGAAGCAAATCCATTCTTTCCTCCCGCTGCGCGATGGATGGCTTCGTTACGCTCCCAATGACGGTTCTAACTGCCTGTATTACGGTGATATTCCCGTGTAACGCCGACGTGAAACTAAACCGAAGTTGACTTCGTTGACAATGACTGACCGGTCAGTCATATTATAACCATGGCAAAGAGAGCATCCAAAAAGGTCTCGCCGAAGCTGGCTGCAAAGCCGGCCGCCAACCGCGCCGAGCGTGCGGCGGAGCGGCGCGGGGCGATCATCGAGGCGGCGATGGAGGAGTTCATCTCGCGCGGCTTCGCGGCGACGCGCCTCGATGACATCGCCAAACGTGCAGGCGTCGCCAAGGGCACGATCTATCTGCACTTCAAGGATAAGGAATCGATGTTCGAGGAACTGATCCGCACCGCGATCGTGCCGCTGGTCGTCCGCCTCAGCGCTGCGCCGCCGCGGCCCGATGCATCGGTCCGCGACATGATCGAAGCCTTTGCCAAGACCTTCATCGAGCAGGTGGCAACGACGCGGCGCGGCGATATCGTTCGGCTGATCGTGGCCGAAGGGCCGCGCTTTCCCGCCGTCGCCGACTTCTATTATCGCGAGGTGGTCTCGCGCGGCCTTGCCGGCATGCGCGCGCTGATCGAGCTCGGGATCAGCAGCGGCGAAATTCACCACAAGGAGCTGGCGCGCTTTCCGCAGATCCTGGTCGCGCCCGCATTGATTGCCGTGATCTGGCAGAGCCTTTTCAGCAAGCACGCGCCTCTGGACGCGTTCGAGATGTTTCGTGTGCATCTCGACCTGATCTTTGGCGAACGGAGGACGACATGACTTCGTCGCGAGCAATTATGATCGTGCTGGCGCTGGCCGCCGCACTCGCCGGCTGCAAGGAGCGCCGGGATCCGGGTTTTCAGGGCTGGGTCGAGGCCGACATGATCTTCGTCAGCCCCGATGAATCCGGCCGTGTGACCAAGCTCAACGTGCACGAGGGCGACGTGGTGAAGGCGGGCGATGCCGTTTACTCGGTTGATGACGACCTGCAGCAGGCCGAGCTCTACCAGAACAACGCCGCGCTGGCGAACGCGCAGCAGAGCTATGATCGCGCCGCCTCCCTGAGCAAGACCGGCTCGGGTACCCAGGCCACGCTCAACTCCGCGCTGTCGGCACTGCGCGTGGCGGAAGCCCGCGTCAACTCCTCGCAGACCCGGCTGACGCGGCGCCGCGCCTTTGCTCCGGTCGGCGGCACCATCCAGCAGATCTATTTTCGGGAGGGCGAGATGGTGGCGGCGCAGCGGCCGGTGCTGTCGATCATGCCGCCAGGCAACATCAAGCTGCGCTTCTTCGTGCCGGAAGCCGAACTGCCGAAGCTTGCGATCGGCGATGAGGTCAAGGTGACCTGCGACAATTGCGCCGCCGATCTCACCGCAAAAATCTATTTCGTCTCGACGACGGCGGAATATACCCCGCCTGTCATCTACAGTCTCGATGAGCGCAACAAGCTGGTCTACCTGATACAGGCGCGGCCGAACCGGCCCGATGCCTTGCGCGTCGGTCAGCCGATCAGCGTGTTCTTCAATGCCAGAACGCCGGTGGCGGACAAGCGATGAGCGGCTCACTGACATCAGCGCCCGACATCGCCATCGACGTTGCGGGCCTTTCGAAGTCGTTCAGCGGGCGCGCCGTCGTGCAGGACCTGTCGATGCAGGTCAAGCGAGGCACCATCTATGGCTTCCTCGGCCCCAACGGTTCCGGCAAGACCACCACCATCCGCATGCTGTGCGGCCTGCTGACGCCCGATGCCGGCGAGGGCACCTGCCTCGGCTACGACATCCGGCGCGACGCCGACAAGATCAAGCGCCTGGTCGGTTACATGACGCAGCGCTTCAGCCTGTATCAGGACCTCTCGGTGCGGGAAAACCTTGAATTCGTCGCGAGGCTATATGGCATGCGCGACGCCCGCGGCGCCGCGCGCGACATGATCAAGCGCATCGGCCTGAGCGGCCGTGAGGAACAGCTCGCCGGAGAACTCTCCGGCGGCTGGAAGCAGCGGCTGGCGCTCGGCGCCTGTACGCTGCCCAATCCGCAACTGCTGCTGCTGGACGAGCCGACCGCCGGCGTCGATCCTAAGGCGCGCCGCGATTTCTGGAACGAGATTCACGCGCTCGCCGCCGAAGGGCTGACGGTGCTGGTCTCCACCCATTACATGGACGAGGCCGAACGCTGTCACGAGATCGCCTATATCGCCTATGGCCATCTGCTGGCGCACGGCACCGTGGACGAGGTGATCGCGAAATCGGCGCTGTCGACCTACACCGTCACCGGCGACGACCTCAACAGGCTCTCGGCTGAACTCACCGGCAAACCCGGCATCGACATGGTGGCGCCGTTCGGCGCCAGCCTGCACGTCTCCGGCCGTGACAAGTCCGCGCTCGAGGCGACCATCTTGCCTTATCGCGACGGCCAGAGCTGGCGCTTCCAGCACACCGAGCCGTCGCTGGAGGACGTGTTCATCGACCTGATGAGCCGCTCAAGGGACAATTTCCAATGAGTGCGACCGAAGTCCAACGCCAGAACCACGACGTCAAGGAGCCGGCGTTCGGCTTCTGGTGGCGCAGCTATGCGATGCTGGTCAAGGAGTTCATACAGCTTCGCCGCGACCGGGTCTCGTTCGCGATGATCGTGATGCTGCCGGTGATGCAGCTCGTGCTGTTCGGCTTCGCCATCAACACCACGCCCCGCAACCTGCCGACGGCGGTATTGCTGCAGGAAGACAGCGACCTGGCGCGCTCGGTGCTGAAAGCGATCGAGAACACTGCCTATTTCCGCTTCACCCGCGAGGTTCACTCGGTCGCCGAATTCGACGATCTGCTGCAGTCTGGCAAGGTGCTGTTCGGCGTCGAAATTCCGCGCGGGTTTGAACGCGCGGTGCGGCGCGGCGACCGCCCGGCGCTGCTGGTGGCGGCGGATGCGACCGATCCGACGGCAGCGGGATCGGCGCTCGGCGCGCTCAGCGCGCTCGTGCAGACCGCGCTGGAGCACGATCTCCATGCCGGCAACGCGCCGGCGGCCCAGTTCGAGATCCGCACCCATGCGCGCTACAACCCGGCGGCGTCCTCGCGGCTCAACATCGTGCCGGGTCTCGTCGGCACCATCCTGACCATGACCATGCTGATCTTCACGGCGCTGTCGGTGACACGCGAGATCGAGCGCGGCACCATGGAAAGCCTGCTGTCGATGCCGATCAAGCCGGTGGAAGTGATGTTCGGCAAGATCATCCCCTACGTGATCGTCGGCATCGTCCAGGCAACGCTGATCGTCGGCATCGGGGTGCTCCTGTTCGGGGTACCGATCCTCGGCAGCATCGCCTTGCTTGCGCTGCTGACGACGCTGTTCATCACCGTCAACCTCGCGATCGGCTACACGTTTTCCACCATCGTCCAGAACCAGTTGCAGGCGATGCAGCTGTCGATGATGTTCTTCCTGCCCAGTATTCTGCTGTCCGGCTTCATGTTTCCGTTCGCGGGCATGCCCGTCTGGGCGCAGTATATCGGCGAGGGCCTGCCGCTGACGCATTACGTCCGCATCGTCCGCGCCATCATGCTCAAGGGCGCCACCATCCAGAATTTGCAGTACGACACGATTGCACTTATTGCGTTGATGCTGCTGGCGATGACGATCGCTGTGACGCGCTTCCGTCGCACGCTCGATTGATGCAATATCCTCGCCGGAAGAGCAGGGAAAGAACGATGCTGGGGCTGTGGGGAAACAAGAACGAGGGATCGGCGGTCTCCGCCGAATTTCAGCATGACTTGATGCGGCAGGTGATGCGGACCGAACTGATTCGGGTCAAGGCCCTGATCGGGACCACCGCGCTGCTCGCGCTCATGATCCTGGTCCTCCATACGGTCGATCCCTATGCGGTCGAGCATCTCTGGCGCGGCAAACTCAAGCCGGCCGATCTCTACGTGATACTGATCCCGTTCATTCTGTTCGAACTCTGGGTTCATATCAGCATCAGCCGGTACCTCAAGGCGGACCGGGACCTGCCGGTGTACCGGCGTTATCTCGGCGCCCTGATCGAAACCTCGATGCCGACGCTGGCACTGGCGCTACACATCGACAGCATGGGACCGGTAGAGGCGCTGGGCTTCGTGGTGCCGCTGACCTATTTCATCTTCATCATTCTCTCGACGCTGCGGCTGGATTTCTGGCTCTCGACCTTCACCGGCTTCGTCGCGGCTGCCGAGCTGTTCTACATGGCGATGTTCTACCATCGTGCCGGCAGTGTCGATCCGGCACCCGATCTCTACTATCACTCCGTGCGCAGCGTGATGATTTTGATCTGCGGCATGCTGGCGGGCGCGGTGGCGGTGCAGTTGCGCCGGCAGTTCGCCGCCAGCATCATGGCCGCGACCGCGCGGGATCGCATCACCAACCTGTTCGGGCAGCACGTTTCGCCACAGGTGGTGGAGCGGCTGATGGCCGACGGTACCGGCGCGCAGAGCGACATTCGCCGCGTCGCCGTCATGTTCGTCGATTTCCGCAGCTTCACCTCGGGCGCGCGCGACCGCCCGCCGCAGGAGGTGGTGGACCGGCTCGACGGCGCGTTTGCGGTGCTGGTCGACATCCTCGATCGCCACGGCGGCATCGTGAACAAGTTTCTCGGAGACGGATTCCTGGCGCTGTTCGGCGCGCCGCTGCGGGCGGATAACGCCGCGCATCAGGCCGTGGCCGCGGCGCGCGAAATGCTCGAAGCCAACGATCGTGTCAACAAGGCGACCAGTTGGCCGCTGCGGATCGGCATCGGCATTCACTTCGGAGAGGTGGTCGCGGGCAATATCGGCTCGCCGCGGCGCAAGGAATACACAGTGATCGGCGACACCGTGAATTTCGCCGCGCGGCTGGAAGCGCTCAACAAGGATTTCAATTCGCAATTCCTGATCTCGCAGGCCGTCCATGAAGCGCTGGGAGACACCTGCTGCGATGCGGTTTCACTCGGCGATGTCGAGGTCAGGGGTTACGACAAGCCGATGACGGTGTGGCGGTTAGCGTAGCGCGCGTTCACTTCGCGGCGGAGTGAAAATCCCCGCGGCGCCGCGCCGGTTCGCTCAGAGCAATCGGCGCAATACTTTCGTTGACGAATTGATTCAGGAAATGTCTCTTCCGTGTCAAACCGGAGGATTGACATGCAACGCCGCTACATCACCGTCGACGTCTTCACCGACCGCGCCTTCGGCGGCAATCCGCTCGGCGTGGTGCTCGACGCCGGCGGACTGTCGACCGCGCAGATGCAGGCAATTGCGATCGAGTTCAATTATTCGGAGACGACCTTCGTCTTGCCGCCGGCCGATCCCGCGCATGATGCGCAGGTACGCATCTTCACCGTGAACCGTGAGCTGCCGTTTGCCGGCCATCCCAATGTCGGCACCGCCTTCGTGCTGGCGACGCGGGCGGCAAAGCCGCCGGCCCGGCTGCTGTTCGAGGAGGGCGCTGGCCTCGTTCCGGTCGAGATCGTGATCGAGCAGGGCAGGGTCGTCAGCACCGAATTCACCGCGCCGCAGCCGCTGAAGCGGATGTCGCATCTCGGCGCGGAGCAGGCCGCGGCCTGCCTCTCCCTGGCGGCGGGCGATGTGAAGACCGATCGCCACGCGCCGCAGGTCATCACGGTCGGGCTGCAATTCCTCGCGGTCGAAATCGCTTCGCGCGATGCGCTGCGGCGGGCGAAGCCGGATGCGGCAGCGTTCGCAAAAACCTTCCCGCTGGACGGCAGCGACGCGATATATTTCTACACCCGCGATGTGCGGGCCGACGAAAAACCCTCTGACATTCAGGCACGGATGTTCCACCCCGGCGCCAGCGGATTGTCCGAAGACCCCGCCACTGGCAGCGCAACTGCGGCCGCCGCGGCATTGCTCGCGGATCTGGATTCCACGCGCGATGGCGAACTGAAACTGAGCATCGGCCAGGGCGTCGACATGGGCCGCCCCAGCCTGCTGCTGACGCGCGTGCGCAAGCAGGGCGGTCAGGTTGTCTCCGTCCATGTTGGCGGCGGCAGCGTGCAGATGATGGAGGGGACGTTTACGCTGTGACGGCTAAATTTGCCGCGCCGCCAGATTCTCCACCTTCACCCCGTCTCGCTCCTCGATGATCTCCGCGATCCATTGCCGATGGCAATGCGCGTGGTCGCGCTCGTAGCAGAGAATGCAGACCGGGCCGGACTTGTTCACCAGCGCCGACAATTCGTCGAGCTCCTCCTTGGCCTGTACCGTCTTCAGATGGGCCGAATAGATCTTGTGCAACAGGCCGAACTGGCCGCTGCGCGCCGCTTCACGGCCGCTCTTCGGCGTACCGAGGCCGCGCAAGTGCAGATAGGCAATGCCGCGCTCGTCGAGGCCGGCCGCGAGTTGGTTCTTGGAAAAGCCCGGCCGCCGCGACGACGCCACCGCGCGTACGTCGACCAGCAGTTTCACGCCGGCCTGTTCGAGTTCGTCGAGCACCGCCTTGGCCGGTGTCTGCTCGTAGCCGATGGTGAAAAGGCGTTTGGTCCTGCGGGCCATGTCGATGTCCGGACTTGGTGGTGTCGCCGGCCCAAGGCTATTGCAGGGCGCGGTCGATTGCCACATCCGCGTTGCCGCCGGAGGTGGCATATCGCATAGTCGATGCAACGAGCTTGGGGGAAACACGATGAACGGAATTGGCCGCGCGCTGGCATCGACGCTGGCACTCCTCGCATTCGGGGTCCCGGCAGCGCACGCGCAGACCTATCCCGATCGTCCTGTGAAAATCATCGTGCCGATCGCGCCCGGCGGCAGCTACGACCTGGTTGGGCGGCATATCGCGGATGCGCTGTCGAAGCGGATGGGGCAGGCCTTCGTGGTCGAGAACAAGCCCGGCGCCGGCACCGTGGTCGGCACCCAGGCCGCAAGCCAGAGCGAGCCGGACGGCTACACGCTGCTGATCGGCGGGCTCTCCAACATGGCGTTCAATTCGGCGCTGTATTCCAAACTCGGCTACGATCCCCGGAAGGATTTCGTGCCGGTCGCGCTGGTCTACAAGTTCGGTTACGTGATGGTCGGCCGCAAGGACCTGCCGCAGCCGAAGCTGCGAGACATTGTCACGGCGGCGAAGGCCAATCCGGGTTCGATTACGGTGGCGACCGCCGGTGTCGGCACCGGCCAGCAACTGGTGGCCGCCGCGTTCATGAAGGCCGCGGGCGTCAAATTCCTGGAGGTGCCCTACAAGGGGTCGCCGCCGGCCTTCACCGATCTGCTCGCCGGCCGCATCGACCTGTTCTTCGACTCGATGGCGGCCGGGCTGCCTTACGTGCAGTCGGGGCAGGCGAGGGGCATCGCGGTGCTGTCGTCGAAACGAAGCCCGCTGGCGCCGGATGTGCCGACGATGTCGGAAGCCGGCGTGCCCGGTCTCGATGTGGATTCCTGGCTCGGCATCTTCGCGCCCGCCAAAACACCGCCGGGGACAATCGCAAAACTGCGCCGCGAGGTCCGCGCCTCGCTGCCCGAACTCAAGGAGCGCTTCGAGAAGAGCGGGGGCGAGGTCTGGGATCTCCCGGACGACAAGGTCGATGCGTTCGTCGCTTCCGAATACGAAAGCTGGACCAAACTGATCCGCGAGGCCGGCATCAAGCTCGACTGACTCTATATTTGACCCGTTTTCTTAACGCGAACCGGACGCCACTTCGCTTGAAAACGCTTTGATCACTTCACCCGCTCGATCAGTTCCATCGCACCGGCCGGCGCACGCACCTTGCCCTCGTGGATAACGTAGGCGAACACGTCGCGCGGAATTTTCTTCGGCTTCGCCGCATCGACCTTCGGCAGGTCGTCCGGCTCGCCGCCGGCCGACCAGGCCTGAAACCGCTTGGACCAGGCGTCGAGCTGTTTCGGTGGATAGCAGGTCTTGAGTTCGTCATTGCCCTTCTGCAGCCGCGCATAAACGAAGTCGCTGGCGACATCGGCAATCGCCGGATATTTGCCGTGCTCGGCGAACACGACGGGCGTTTCGAACTGCCGGATCAGGGCGATGAATTCAGGCACGCAGAAGCTGTCGTGCCGGACTTCGACCACATGGCGCAGCGCGCGGCCGTCGAGCTTGCGCGGCAGCAGTTCCAGAAACTTGCCGAAATCGGCGCCGTCGAATTTCTTGGTCGGCGCGAATTGCCACAGTACCGGTCCAAGCCGGTCGCCGAGTTCCAGCACGCCCGGAGTCATAAAACCGTTTCACGGAATCGCCGGCCTCCGCCAGCACGCGGCGGTTGGTGGCGAAGCGCGGTCCCTTCAACGAAAACACGAAACCATCGGGAACTTCGCGCGCCCATTTGCGAAAGCTCTCCGGCTTCTGTGAGCCGTAATAGGTGCCGTTGATCTCGATCGAGGTCAGCTTCGATGCGGCATAGGACAGCTCCTTCGCCTGCGTCAGCTTCTCCGGATAAAACACTCCGCGCCACGGCTCAAACGTCCAGCCGCCGATTCCGATATAGATATTGCCGCTGCTTGATTTCGGGGGCTTGCTCACGGAGGGCTCGTCGCAAAAGAGGAGAAGGCTGACGGTTTGATCCTACCCAAACCGGACCTTCTTGGCCAGTTGGACCGGTGGCCCAAAACGCGTGGCCGTTTCGGCGCATGGGCGCAATATGCCCGCGCCGACGCGGCAGAAAAAAGGCTCCGGAAAACGGAGCCCCTTTCTTCGATCGATCTGCCGAAGGCAATTCCGCCAGGCGTTCAGGATTTACCGTGTCTCTCTGGTGCCTTGCCGGTGATGCCCTCGAAAGGTTCGAGGGTTTGCCTTGCGAGCGCTCGGTGCAACTCGCGGATTTTCTGCGACTCGGCCACCGAACTTTCGTAGGCCCGTTTCACGAATTCGGTTTGAACTTCCATCGCCTTGTCGAGCGAGCGGACGCCGCTGAGCTGTTCGAAAAACGAGCCGAACTCCGCGAACGATTTCCTGGTGTAGTCGCGATAGGCGTTGGCGATGGTCTGCAAGGAAACCGGCGCAGGCTCTGCGGGGGCAGCTTCGGCCGGCGAGGGGGCGTCAGTCGGGAGCGCTTCGGCTGCTGCGGCGAAGGTCTCGACCGGTTCACTGACCGCCGGTTGCACATCGGCCTGTACGGCCGGCGTCGGTTCCGGCTGAAGCTGCGGTTCCGGGCTTTGCATCTGAACCGGCGCCGGGACGTCCGGCAAGTCCGCCTTCTGGCGCCGCGCTTCCCCCTTCTTGCTGCGTCGCCCGGACTTCGCCGGTTTGTTCTCGTTTGTACTCGACATCTTGTTTCCCTCTTCAATGTCAAACCAAAGGTTGAGGCTCCGCCACGTTTGCGCTGGAATCGCGGTTCTTGCTTGTCAGTTGCAGGGCACTCGCGTGATGACATTTTGGAGAGCGTTATGCGACAGGCACAACTGCACAAAAAATATTGCCAGGGTGCATGGGAAACGTTCACAACAGTATCGCCGTCACCGGCTTGTTGCAGAGGAGAGCAGTATGCGGACGATCATTCTGGCCATCATGGTGGCGATGACGACATCCCTCGCTGTCGCCGACGAGACCGATGATGCGCATCGCCTGGCGATATCGGGGCGGGATGACTACTGGAACTGCCTCGCCCGGGAGTTTCCGCGCGAAAGCAACAAGCGCCTGTCGGAGCAGGATTTCGGCGCGCTGATCGCCAGCGCCTGTCCGTCCGAGCGGCAGAATTTCCGGGTCGCGCTGGTGGATTTTCTTGGGCTGCAATTCCCGTCCAATGAGGCGGGCGCCAACATGACGACCGCCAACAATGCCATCGCGCTGGCGCAAAAGGACATTGTAACGGCCTTTTCCCGCCGCAAAGCCGCGGCGAAGTAGCTCCGCGCGGCGCTATTCCTCCGCGGCGGTTTTCCGTGATATCAGTCCTTGGATTAGGCGAGGGGATTGTCGGGCATGAATTCTCAGTCGGTAGCCGGTATTCTCGGTGCCATTATCGCGTCGATCGTGCTGGTGGCGGCGATCGTCTACGGGCCGATCGGGCAGTTCGGCAAGCCTGCCAAACCGGCCGGCGTTCAGCCGGCGCAGGCGGTACCCGCCCCCGCCGCACCGGCCCCGCGCGGACCGGTCATCCGGGAAGTTCCCAATCAATAGCGGCGTCCCCCTTGCGGAATGCGCCGGGCATCCCTATCTACTTTTCAACGGCGACGTCGACGCTTCATAGCTCCGGCGCTGGGACGACCATGAATAGGCTGGCTGCGCCGGATGTACGCGCGCCCTCTGTTCGTGGTCGTTGGCATTTTTGGGGTGTTTTTGACGCCTTTTCCCCGCCAAATGTTCGTTTTTGAGCCCCGTCTTGGCACGGCGAGCGGCTGCGGATATACGCTGCCGTCATGAATGACGCTATCAAACCGGGCCCCGAAACCCCGTCGCAGGCCACAGGTTTGCCGCAGCTTTCGGTCGTCGTCCCGACCTTCAACGAACGCGACAACGTCACGGTTCTGTACCGGCGGCTGGACGCCACGCTGGCCCGCATCCCCTGGGAAGTCGTGTTCGTCGACGACAATTCCCCCGACGGCACCTGGGAAGTGGTGCGCGGGCTGGCGCGGCAGGATCCCCGCGTGCGCTGCATCCGCCGGATCGGGCGGCGCGGTCTCTCGGGCGCCTGCATCGAGGGCATTTTGGCGTCGAGCGCGCCCTATGCGGCCGTGATCGATGCCGATCTGCAGCACGACGAAACCCAGCTGCCAAAGATGGTCGGGCTATTGCAGAGCGGCGAAGCCGAACTCGTGGTCGGCAGCCGCTATATCGAGGGCGGCAGCGCCGACAGTTTCAACAAGCAGCGGGCAGGGGCCAGCCAGTTGGCGACCGAGGTCGCCAAGCGCGTGTTGAAGGTCGCGATCGCCGATCCCATGAGCGGGTTTTTCATGATCCGCCGCGACAAGTTCGAGGAACTGGCGCCGAAACTCTCGACACAGGGCTTCAAGATCCTGCTCGACATCGTCGCCACCGCGGAAGGCCGGCTGCGCACCATCGAAGTGCCGTTTACGTTCGGCTCCCGCCAGCACGGCGAAAGCAAGCTCGACTCCATGGTGGCACTGGATTTCCTCGGTCTGGTGCTGGCGAAGCTGACCCATGACGTGGTGTCGCTGCGCTTCCTGCTGTTTGCGATGGTCGGCTCCATTGGCCTCGTCGTGCATCTGACGGCGCTGTTCGTCGCACTCGAAATCTTCAACATGCCGTTCGCGGAGGCGCAGGGCATCGGCGCCCTGGTCGCCATGACCAGCAATTTCATCCTGAACAACTTTCTCACCTATCGCGACCAGCGGCTGAAGGGCTTTGCCATCCTGCGCGGGCTGGCGCTGTTCTATCTGGTGTGCAGCGTCGGGCTGTTCGCCAATGTCGGCGTCGCGTTCTCGGTCTACGACCAGGAGCCGATCTGGTGGCTCGCGGGTGCTGCCGGCGCGCTGATGGGCGTGGTCTGGAACTATGCGATGTCGGGACTGTTCGTCTGGCGAAGAAAATGATGGATAGCGTTTTCGAGCGAAGTGGCTATCCGGTTCGCGTGAAGAAAACGCGTCAAAAAAGCGAACTGCAGCCCTCCGCTGATTCGATCAGCGCCGATAGGGCGGAAAAATAAGTCCCAACGAGGCGCGGTCTGTCCTCAACACGGTTCTGATCGTTCTGGCGCTGGTGGCGATGCGCCTGGTGGCCGCGGCCCTTACGCCGATCACCTTCGACGAAGCCTATTACTGGATGTGGTCGAAGAATCTGGCCGGCGGCTATTACGACCATCCGCCGATGGTCGCGGTCGTGATCCGGCTCGGCACCCTTGTCGCCGGCGATACCGAATTGGGCGTGCGGCTGGTTTCGATCCTGCTGGCGCTGCCGATGAGCTGGGCGGTGTACGAGGCGACCCTCGTGCTGTTTGGCAGCCGGCGCGTGGCGGCGACCTCGACGATCCTGCTCAACGTCACGCTGATGGCGGCGGTCGGCACCATGATCGTGACGCCGGACGCGCCTCTGCTGGTCGCTTCGAGCTTTGTGATATTTGCGCTGGCCAAGGTCCTGCAGACCGGGCGCGGCGCGTGGTGGCTGGCGGTCGGCGTCGCCACCGGCTGCGCGCTGCTGTCGAAATATACCGCGCTGTTTTTCGGGCCGGCGATCCTGATCTGGCTCATTGTCGTTCCGAAACTCCGGCACTGGCTGATCTCGCCGTGGCTCTATCTCGGCGGGTTGGTCGCGCTCGGTCTGTTCGCGCCCGTCATCCTGTGGAACGCCGATCACCACTGGGTCTCCTTCATCAAGCAGATGGGCCGGGCCCGGATCGAGGATTTCCGACCCGCCTTCATCGCCGAACTGATCCCGACCCAGTTCGTGTTTGCGACGCCGGCGGTGTGGATCCTCGGCGCGATGGGGCTCCATGCGCTCTATCAGCGCCGCGCCGGGGCGTTGGCGGCGCGGGTGCTGGTCAACACCATGTTCTGGACCATCGTCGCCTATTTCATGTGGCATTCGCTGCACGCCCGCGTCGAGGCGAACTGGTTTGCGCCGGTCTATCCGGCGTTCGCGGTTGCGGCGGCCGTCGCGGCCCATCTCGTGCCGTGGCGGACGCGCGCACAGCGCGTGGTCGACTTCTGCCTGCGCTGGGCGTTGCCGGGAGGCGTTGTGGCGTTCGCGCTCCTGATCGTGCAGGCCAATACCGGCGCGCTTTCCGGTTATCGCCGCGACGCAACGGTGCGCAGCGTCGGCGTCGGCTGGCGCGAGATGGCTGGCGAGATCGAGGCGGTACGGGCGCGCACGGGCGCCACTTGCGTGCTGGCGCCGGACTACGGCACCACCGGCTGGCTCGCCTTCTATCTGCCGAAGGGCACCTGCGTGGCGCAGGAAGGTCAGCGCATTCGCTGGGTCAACATGCCCGAGCCTTCGGCGGCGCAACTCGCAGGCAAGCTCTTGTACGTCGACGAGATGCGGCCTCAGGGACGGCCTCGCCTGGAGGAAATGTTCGCGCGGGTTCAGAAGGTCGCCGACGTCAAGCGCAAACGCGGCCCGCTCGTTGTTGAGATCTATCAGCTCGATTTGCTGGAGGGTCCGAAGGGCGAGGTATTCGACCGCTCACCGCCGCCGGAACTGCAGTAAGGCCGTCACTCCGCGGCGTCTGACCGCGCGCCGTTGTCCGTCGATGGTTCGTCCCGCCACAGCCAGATCGTGAGCGAACCCGACCTGCCACGAATTCGGACCTCGACGGGGCCGGTGAGGCTGCCGATCTCGAGCCGCGCGCCGCTGCGCTCCGCCTCGGTCCGCAAGGTGTCGCTCAACGCCACCCGGACACCCTGCTGGGCCGCCGCTTCCATCAGACGGCTCGACACATTCACGGTGTCTCCGCTGGCGGTGACGTGCTGGTGGCTGCGGCCGCCGAGTCTGGAAGCCGCTACCGGTCCGTAATGCGCGCCGATCTTGAAGCCTGTCCGGGCCGCGACCAGTGACGGCATTGTCTTGATCCAGCGTTCGGTCTTGACGCTGAGGCGGATCGCACATTCGGCCGCGCGCGCGGCATCGTCGGCCGTCGGCTCCGGCAGACCAAACAGGATCATCGCGCCGTCGCCCTGGAAGCCGGTAATCATGCCGCCGCAGCGGATCGCTTCCTTGTCGACCAGCGCATGAAACTCCTTGAGCAACTCCCGCACCGCGTTGGGGTCGAGCCGTTCGCTGAGCGCGGTAAATCCGGAGAGATCGATGAAGACGACGGCCGCATTCTGCCGGACCGGTTTCGACAGGAAGTCGGGATCGCGGCTCAGCCAAGCCTGCAGGCCGGGCGCCTGGAATTGCTCGAGCAGGCGGTTTTGCTCGGCGAGACGCTGTGCGTTCCGCCGCCCGACCCAGATTTGCACGGTGCCGAACAGGATCGCCGGCGGCACCGCCGCGGTGATCGTCGCCGCGGCGTCGAGCCAGATCCCGTGGGCGAATGCGAATGCATTCGCCGCCGCCCATGCTGTCACGACCGCCGTCATCGTCAGCAGCGCGACCGTGCTGCGCCGCCACGCGAGCAGGCCGACCAGCAGCAGCGGAAGCAGGATCATCGTGACGATCTCGACGATACGGACCTGCCGGTCGCGGACGACCCCGTTGCCGGTGACGAGGTGGGTTACGGCCGTCGAAACGATTTCCGCGCCGGGCAGGCGGGAGTCGAACGGCGTCGGAAAGAAGTCGCCGACGCCGGTCGCGGTCACGCCGAGGACGACAATCCGATCCTGAATCGCTTCCCGGCCGACCTGACCGTTGATCAGGCTTTCGGCGCTAACGGTGCGAATGGTACGGCGCGGGCCGTAATACGAAATCGGCAGCGAATAATCGGAAGCGGTAGTGACCGAGCGATCGCCGAACAGCAGGCGATTGGGTTCGATCGTCAGCGGCTCCCCGATTGCGACATGGGCGATGCGAAGCGGAAACGACAATTCGAGTTTGTCGCGGGTCCGGAACAGCATCGGGATCGACATCGGCGTCCCGGTCTGGCCCGTGGAGACGTTGGCCACCCCGACTTCCGCCTGTTCCGTAAACGCCGGCAGCGGCAGCAGCAGCCGATCGGCGCTGGGCAGGCGCGCCAGCGGCCCTTCGCTGTCGGACGGCTGCGGCTGGCTGTCGTCGGGAAACACGGCGGCGGCGGCAAGTACCGTCGGACGCGCCGCCAGCGATTTTGCCAACGCTGCGTCGCCATCCACCGACCCCTTGTCGACCAGCAAGAGATCGATTGCGATGACTTTCGGTTCGAACTGCGCGATGGCGTCGACGATCCCGGCGATATCGTTGCGCGAGAGCGGATAGCTCGCGCCATGCTTCAACATCGCGTCGTCAATGGCGACGATCGTGACGATATCGGGCGGCGTCCTGACGCCGCGGGCCAGCGTTCGCAGATCGACCAGGATGGACTCGACACGGTCGAGGAATCGCAACCGGCCGCTCGATTGTCCCAGACAAATCGCGACCGCCCACACCGCGGTGCAGAGCAGCGCAATCAGAATTTGAATCCGGCGGCTGCTCATGGGCTTGCTGCTATTGCCCCAACCTCGCCATCAAGGCTGCGACCCGCGCGGGCGGCCAGCGCTTGACAATCAATTCCCCGGTGGCTTCGACATCGACGCCGTCGCCGGGTCCGAGCACGACCTGGCCGCCGCCGGCCGGGCGGGTGACGTTAACGCTGCCATCGACGACAAAGACCGAGGTCTTGCCACCAGCGGCATCCACGGTCCACTTGGTGCCGCGCACGGCCGCGATCGCCTGCGGCGTGATCACGTTAAAGCGATTGCCGCCGGGCTTCTTCGGCACCTCGATCAGCAGCGCCTTTTGGCTCAGCTCGATCGAATCGACGCGGCCGTCGCGGTTGTGATCCCTCAGTTCATATTTTGCGCCGTCCTCGGTCACGATCGTGATCGCCGTGGCGCATTGCAGCGTCTGTCCGCCCGCGGTCGGCTTCGACGTGCAACCGAAATTGGCCGGCTGGGCCGCGGCGGACCCGGCGAGCAGGCAAAGACTTGCAAATGCGATCCAACCGGCGCGTGCCAGTGTTGTCATGGCAACTTCCCCTTCGGGGTACGGCGAGCGATGGCGAACAGGGATGATACGGAACCGTATCACGCACTGACGACCAGTGCAAAGCCCATGATGGGCGTAACAATATGTCGGCGTCGGGTCGGTAAGGTTCGACGAAGGCCTGATGACGAAAATCCACACAAAATGGCACCCGGGCCCGTTCAAAAACGGCGGTTTCAGTGCCAAATTTCACTCCTCCTGTGTCGAAATTCCGCCGCCCGAAGCGTCGCTTGGCGCGCAACCGACCGAGGTCGTTCCCATGTCCGGTACCGAACCGAGATTCGCCACTGAACTCGCGGGCATCAGCATCGTGGGCTCCGCGGCTGAGCTAGCAGTCTGCTGAAAAAGGCCTCGCAAAGGCGGGCGTTTGATGATTCAATGTCGCGGATCATACATTGTCGGGATGATTTGCTCGGAGATGCGAGGCGCTTTGACGGATCAGCGCGGGTTGTTTTCGCTACATCCAGCCGGAGACACGGGATCAGCAACCCACCGGCTGAGGAGGATCCGAGCACTGATGTCGGCGGCGATGCGCCTGATGCCGCGGTGAACCGTGGCCTTGCGCAGCGTCGCCAGCGAAGGACGTGCCTCAACCGAAGATCCCTCCGGAGCAATTGCTGAGCGCCTTGCTGACTGCAGGTGTTCTACGGCATGCCGCGTCGGAACGCCAGTTGATGGCGCAACTGCGGACTACAGATCTTTGGTGACCGCTGGTTCGTGGGGCACATCGCCGGATGATCCGGTCTGGGACCCGACCAGCTTGGCGACCAAGAACCGGCGACCGGCTGTCAGAACGGCGATGTGTTCAGCGAAGTTCATGACCTGGCTTCTGAACCATCCGCAGGTCATGCCGAGGCTGCTGTCGGACGATGCACTTGCTCGGTGGATGGAACGCTGATCGCAAGCCTGCGGCTTCACAGAAGAGCTTTCGCCCCAAGGGACGGCAGCGGCGACGATGATGACGGCGCGGACTTCCACGGCCAGAAGCGCAAGAACGACACCGCATGCGAGTACCAGCGACCCGGACAGCCGGCTTTACCGCAAGGCGGCCGGGCGGGAGGCCGAAGCTTTGCTATATCGGGCCACGCCACCATGGAGAACCGGATGGCTCTGGCGGTGAAGCCGGCAGGTTCGACCCAGCGTGCCAGTGGCACCGCCGAAGCGCCGGGCTCGGAGATCATGCTGAAGGCCAAAGCAAAGCTGCAGGCCGCCATGCATCTCGGACGGCGATCGCGGACAAGGCGTACGATACCGCCGATCATGGTCGCCAATCTGTCGCGCCATCAGCGTGATCACCGCGATGTGACGCAGAACCAGGCCGTCACCAAAGACCGGCAAGACCCGCAACAGCGCCATCGATGCGAACGAACACGCGGCATCCGGGGTACGGCATGTCGCAATCACGCCGGGCAATGATCGAGTGCATCTTCGGATGGGGCAAGCAGCACGGCTACGGTTCATGCGCAAGACCAAACATCGCGGCATTGGGCGCGTCGCCGCCGACTTCCTGCTCAATCTGATCGCCTATAACCTGATCCGTATCCCCAAACTGGCTGCAGCGTAGCCAACCCGGCGTCAAGATCTGCCAAAGCGCTTCAAACTCTCGGAGCAAATCATCCCAACAATGGCGACCCGTACGGCAGAATCATCAACCGCCCAGTTCTTTGCGAGGCTTTTTCAGCAGACTGTAGCTAGAGCGTTTTGCGGTGAAGTGGGTACCGAATTCACGTCAAGAAAACGCGCCAAAAATAAAGACCAGCGCCCGGTTCTGATTCAATCAGAACCGTTCAGGCTATGGCGCACCAGTTGCCGGGCCTATTTACAAATTCTGGAATTGATGTATGTGATCGCGCACTTCTGCCGATCCATGGGAAGACGATGCTCCGTATAGAGACCAATATAGCGCGTTATGCAGGCCAACCGGTCGTCCGGCATGGTCGCGCTTTGGCGCGTGCGATTGGCGTCTATCTGAATTCGCCGAGAACATCACGCCTGAAAAGCAAACTACCAGTATAAAGCGGCAGCGGGTTTCCCCTCTGCCGTACAGGCAGAGAGAAGAAGTCCCGCAAGATGTCCGTTTGTGGCCGATTGCACCTCCAAAATCTCCAGCCTGCAAACCCAACCGGCCTGTGTCGTGAATGACACGGGAGTCTGTCGAAGTCCCGAACGGATTTTGGCGCGACGTTTATTGCAGCAAAGGAGGATCAAATGCGATCCGATCCCTATCAGGAGCGCGCCCGGGAGCTGGCCACTGAAGCCGGCCTCGACCCCGACGCGAAGATCGACCGGCCGGGCCAGCGCCCGATGCCGCTGTGGTGCACGTTTCGTGATGCCGCGCGCAGGGAACACCTCGTGCGGGAGGCGGATTCTGTTGCCGCCGACATCGCGATCAAGCCGCAGGCGGCGCAATATCAGAACAGCCCGTTGAAGGTCTTCGGCAAGCACGACGACGCCACGATCGCGCAGATGCGCAATTGCATGTCGGTCGGCAACGCCGTGGCCGGGGTGATCTGTGCCGACGGCCATCTCGGCTACGCCCAGCCGGTCGGCGGTGTGATCGCCTATGAGAAGCAGATCAGCATCTCTGGGGTCGGATTCGATATCGGCTGCGGCAACATGGCCGTTCGCCTCGACACGCCGTTCAGCCAGATCGAAAGCAGGGTCGGCACGATCATCAAAGGACGTGCACAACGTGATCTCGTTCGGCGTTGGTCGCAGCAACGACGAACGGGTTGAGCACGAACTGTTCGACGATGGCGATGCCTGGCGCGAATCCGACATGGGAGGTTATCGGCAGAAGGCGGTCTCGCAACTCGGCACAGTCGGATCGGGCAATCACTATGTCGATCTGTTGCGCGACGAGAGCGGCTTTGTCTGGATCGGCGTCCACTTCGGCAGCCGTGGCCTCGGGCACACCAGCGCTACCCGCTATCTCAAGGCTGCGGGCGGCAAGGACGGCATGAACGTGCCGCCTGCGGTGATCGACGAGGACAGCGAGATTGGGCGGCGCTATATCGCGGCGATGCAACTCGCCGGGCGCTATTCCTATGCCGGTCGTGAATGGGTGATTGAGCGCGTGCGCAAGATCATCGGCGGTAGCGTGACCGATATGGTTCACAACCACCACAACTACGCCTGGCGCGAGACCCACGGCGAGAAAGACTTGTGGGTTGTGCGCAAGGGAGCAACGCCGGCATTTCCGGGCCAGCGTGGCTTCATCGGCGGTTCGATGGGCGACGACGCGGTGATCGTTGAAGGCGTCGACAGCGAAGAGGCGAAAGCCTCGCTCTACTCGACCGTTCACGGCGCTGGCCGCCTGTTTGGTCGCAAGGAAGCCAAGCGGAGGTTTACGCGCGCCGAGATGGATGCGTGGCTGCAGTCGCGTGGCGTCACGCTGGTAGGCGCGGATCTCGACGAGAGCCCGATGGCCTATCGGCGGCTGCCGGAAGTTCTCGCGGAACACGCGAGTTCCGTCAGGGTGCAGCACACGCTCCGTCCGTTTGCGGTGGCGATGGCGGGCGAGAACGAGTTCGATCCGTTCAAGGATTAGCCGCAAATTTGCCCCGATCCGGGACACTCGGCGCGGATCGCGCCAAATGTTCCGGATCGGAAATCGAATCCGGATCATTACGGGGGTTAATTTCCGCAGTAGTTCCATGCAGTTGAGCATGCCACGGAACCGCCCGCGTTTAATCCGCATTTAACTAAAACTCGCCTTAATGACGCTCCGCACCTCTGCGAAACGCTGACCGGGAATTTGTCCGTACGGCATCAAAGAGGGGCTTGGTGGAATTGTTCTGGGCGACGCGTAAATGAGTATGAGTACTGGTGCGTACGGTCCTGCGGCCCACAACCGCAGGAAATCTTCACGTCGCTTCATTCCGCAACATTTCCTCGGCAGCGCTGCAGTCGCAGGCGTTGTGCTGGGTTGCGCATGGGCCGTCTACAGCAACGTGTTCAACGCCGGCATCTATCCGTCCATGAACAGCGCCGCGGTCGACGCGCATGTGGTCAAGCGATCGGTTGCGGCCTCCGCGCGCCCCGCGTCTGCGGTCGTCGACAGCGTGTTTGCCGCGCTATCCGATCCGGCCGCGCAAAGTTCGCGCGAAGAAACGCTTTCACCTTCGATTATGTTTAACGAAAGGTTTGCAGCGTCCGCGGCGCAAGGTGTTGCGCCCGCACCGATCGAAACCGTGAGGATAGCGGAAGCATCGCCGCCGAACGAGAGGTCCGTGCAGGTTGCGAAGCCGGTCGAAACACTGAAGCTCGCTGTGGCGAAGAAGATCGAGGCGCCGAAGTCAAAGGAAGCTGCGCCGGCTCAGGTCGCGCTCAACGTAACGACGCCGGCCGATGCCAAGCCGAAGACGCCGGGCGCCTCCGTGCGCGACATGGCACAGCGCGCCAAAGCCGCGGTCATGTCGATTGCTTCGAACGAGAAGCAGTCCATTGTCGAGAAATTATGGGGCAAGCAGTCCTCGCATGGATCGCTGTTGTCCTACGCCTCCGCCGACGCCAGCGTCACCGGCAGTCTGCCGGATACCAAGGCGCAAAATCCGATGCTCGGCGGCTCGCCGCCCTACGACAAGCAGACCGCGGTCTACGACATCGCCGCGCACATGGTCTATCTGCCCGACGGCACCAGGCTGGAAGCGCATTCCGGCCTCGGCTCCAGGCTCGATGATGTGCGTTACTCGCATGTCCGGATGCAGGGCGTGACGCCGCCGCACATCTACGAACTAACGCCGCGCGAGGCGCTGTTCCACGGCGTGCCGGCGTTGCGGCTCACTCCGATCGGCGGCGAAGATAAGATCTTCGGCCGCTCGGGCCTGCTTGCGCACACCTACATGCTGGGACCGAACGGCGATTCCAACGGCTGCGTGTCGTTCAAGGATTACTATGCGTTCCTGAACGCCTATCGCAATCAGGGTATCAAGCGCCTCGCGGTGCTGGCGAGGGTAGAGTAAGCGGCATTCTTGCCGCGCGATCACATCTTCACCGTCTTGCGCAACTCCATCTCGATGCCGATGGCGGCCTTGATGTGTGGGCGGGCCTGCATCCGCGCGAGATAGGCTGCCAGCGGCGGCCACTGCGCCAGGTCGACACCACAGCGTCCGAACAGCAGCAGCGACCAGGTGAGATAGGCGTCCGCGACCGTGAAGCGGTCGCCGATGAGATAGTCGCGGTCCGTCAGATGCGCTGATATCACCGCAGCGTTCTGCCCGATCCGCCCGCGCGGAAAAGCCTTCGCCGCTTCATCCTGGTACCAGAACATCGGAAACAGAAAGCCCTTGTGAATTTCGCTGCCGACGAAGCTCAGCCATTCCTGCAGCCGGTAGCGATCGGGATCGCCCGGCGCCGGCGCCAACCCGAGTTCGGGCCTGAGGTCGGCGATGTATTGCAGCACGGCGGCGTTTTCGGTCAGCCGGTCGCCGTTTTCGAGCACCAGCACCGGTACGGCGCCCTTCGGCGAGACATCGCGGAAATCGCTGTCGTCGTCGAGTACCTTCTTGTTCCAGATATGCGCGACGCGATAGCGCGCGTCGATGCCGGCCTCCATCAACGCGATGCGGGCGGCAAGCGAGCAGGCCATCGGCCAGAAGTAGAGCTGCAGCATGGTCGGACTCCCCCAGGTTGGTGCGATCAGACCAGGGCGTCTTCACCGCGGGCAATGATCGCGAAACGATCGGACAGTTCGGCGAGTGCGACGTCGTGAATAGTGGCGGCCGCGATCGCTCCGCCGCGTCCGTCCGGGAGGTCGCGCGTGGCGCAACTGTCGGCATCCACCGTGATCCGGTAACCGAGATCGAGCCCGGCGCGGGCGGTGGAACTGATGCACATATGCGTCATCAGCCCGGCGAGGATGACGTCCTTGCGACCGATGGCGGCGAGTTGCGTCTCGAGGTCGGTACCGGCAAACGCGTTCGGTAAACTTTTCTCAATCACCGGTTCGTCCGGCAGCGGCGCCAGCGCGGCCACGATCGCGCCGCGCTCGGCGCTGCGGTCGAACAATCCGCCAGGGCGTCCCTTGTGGGCAATGTGGATGATCGCAGCACCTGCATCGCGCGCCCGTGCCAACAGTTTGGCGGCACTGGCGATGGCGCTTGCGGCATCGGGCAGGGCGATCGGCCCCGCCAGATACTCGTTCTGCAGGTCGATCATGACCAGCACGGCGTCGCGCAGGCGCGGCGGCCGGAGATCGGCGCCGGAAAGTTCAAGTAGGGTTTTGGGGGCTGTCATGGCTATCTCCGGTCTGAATTCGCTTCACGACAGGATATAGCGCGGGACTGACCGGCCATTATGCAGGGATATTGCAACCAATAGCTGCGATATTGCAGGTCATGCGCGGGCTTCGCAATACCGTCGCCACACTAGGCGGCGAGAGGACGCCGCGCTAGATTTCGCTCCATGTCCCAGCCCGATTTTCAGCCGACCTTGGTCGGCCCAACCATTACCGTCAGGCCGATTGTGGCTGGCGACTGGAACGAACTGTTCGCAGCCGGATCCGATCCGGAAATCTGGAAAGTCCATCCGGTACCCGATCGTTATACCGAAGCCGGATTCCGAAAATTCTTCGACGGCGCGTAAATTCGAAAATGGGTTTCGCGTTCGTCGATCGCGCGACCAGCAGACTGATCGGTTCGAGCCGTTACTACGGCCATGAGCCTGATCTCGGCGAGATCGAGATCGGCTGGACCTTTCTTGCCCGCAGCCATTGGGGCGGCCGCACCAACCGCGAAGTCAAACGCCTGATGCACGACCATGCCTTCGCTTTCGTCGATACGGTGGTGTTCTGGGTCGGCGATCAAAACTGGCGTTCGCAGGGGGCGATGACCAAGATCGGCGGCATCAAGCGTGCGGGCCTGTTGACGCGCGAACTGTCGGGCGATCAGCCGTATTTTATTTTCGAGATCGCGAAGGGCCGGTATCAGCAGGGCGGAAGGACGCTGCTGGAGTGAGGCCAAGAGGTAAGATGCGCACGAACAAAAACCCGGCAGCATCGCCGGGATTTTTTGTTGAACACGATTTTCTGAAATCAGAATCGAACAGCGAAAGCGTTTTGTGCCGTTGCGTGCGTCGCCGTTGCACTGTTGCGAAGGTCACACTCCAACGATCCGATTCATGGTCTCGTTTCATCACACCCGTGATGCGGGCGAACATGAAAGGATACGACAATGCGTAATTCAGTTCTCAAATTTGCGATGGCGGCCCTGATTGCGGTGGCTGCGACCTATGCCGGCACCTCGGTCGGCTCCGCCCGTGGCAACATGAGCGGCAGCGGCCCGATGACCGGCATGGGCGACATGACCGGCGGCGGAACCAAGTTGAACTAACGCTCCCGATCCCGGCGGTGCATCGCATTCGCGCATCGAATGCGGCTCGCCGGAAACGGAAGGCCCCGGCGCTCCCCCGCCGGGGCCTTCTTGAAGCGCCCTCGGCAATCCGAACCTGTGCCTGCCATGAAGCGCAACGGCACTTCGGTTTGCTCTGAACGGGCATTCTGCCAATCCAAAGGACGAACCCATCATGAGCGTATTCGATCGCAGCGTAGGCGACGCGCCAAGGCTGATCTTCTCCGAAAAACGGCTGATTCTCTCCGACAATTTGCGGCTGGCGACGTTCATCGCGGCGATCTTCGCCAGCGCGGCGCTGCTGTTCACGGTCGAGCCGATGTTCACCAAGATGGTGCTGCCGCGGCTGGGCGGTTCCGCCGCGGTCTGGACCACCGCGACCGTGTTCTTCCAGTCGATGCTGCTGGCCGGTTATGTCTACGCACATCTGCTGACGAAATTTGCTCCGCTGCGTACGGCGCTGGTTATCCATCTGCTGGTGATGGTCGCCGCCTGCGCGGCGCTTCCGCTACACATCGCGGCGGGCTGGGGCAGGCCGCCGGCCGAGGGTGAATCGCTGTGGCTGATCGGCCTGTTCACGGCGTCGATCGGGCTGCCGTTCTTCGCGCTCAGCGCCAACGGCCCGCTGCTGCAGGCCTGGTTCGCGCGCACCGATCACCCCGCGGCGAAGGATCCATACTTCCTGTACGTGGCGAGCAATATCGGCAGTTTCCTGGCGCTGCTCGCCTATCCCTTTGCGGTCGAGCCGTTTGTCGGACTGAGTGCACAGACGTCGGCCTGGACGACGGGATTTTATGGGCTGATCGTGCTGATCGGCGGCTGCGCCGCGCTGTCGTCGCAGCCGAGCGATCTGCCGCGCGCGGCGGCGCCGGAAGCGCCGGGCGTTCGGCCTGGCTGGCGGGAGATCTTCACCTGCATGGGACTGTCGGCCGTGCCCTCGGGCCTGCTGCTGGCGGTAACCTCCTATCTGTCGACCGACGTCGCCTCGGTGCCGCTGTTCTGGGTGCTGCCGCTGGCGCTCTATTTGCTGAGCCTGGTGATCGCGTTCCAGACGCACCCGGTGATCCCGCACGGGCTTGTACTCAAGGCGTTCCCGGTTTGCATCGTGCTGCTGACGGTGTTCGTCACGCTCAATCCGGTGGAATGGCTGATCAGTTCGCTGACGGTTCATCTCGCGGCCTTCTTCGTGACGGCGCTGATGTGTCACGGTGAACTCGCCCGCCGGCGGCCCGCGGCGCGCTATCTCACCAATTTCTACATCTGGCTGTCGGCCGGCGGATTGGTCGGCGGCATTACCACCGGCCTGATGGCGCCACATCTGTTCACCTGGGTGGCGGAATATCCGATCCTGATCGTGTCGGCGATCCTCTGTGTGCCGGCGGTGGCGTCCACCACGGTGAACGCGTTGACCGAGCGGGCGGTGGAGCGGCTGCTGCTGCTGACGCTGGCCGTCGCCCTAGTGGCGCTGTTCGCCTTGAAACGGTTCGACGTCAAGTTCGGCGAGACGTCTGTCGTCACGATGTCAGCCTTGCTGCTTGGCCTGACCGTCTACTGCTGGCGCAAGCCGGTGTCATTCGCGGCGATCATCGGCTTCATCTTCGTCGCCAATGCCTATTGCTTCACCTATGACCGCGGCAACCACGTCGTGCGCAACTTCTTCGGCGTGCTCAACGCCGCCGAGACCGGCGACGGCCGCTTCCGCGTGCTCTGGCACGGCACCATCGGGCAGGGCTCGCAGCGGATCCGCGATGACAACGGCCGCAAGCTGTCCGGCCGCCCGGAAGTGGTGGCGGAGTTCTTCGACGGCGCCGGTATCGCGCAAACCGTCGATGCGGTTCGTGCCCGGTTCGGCCGCCCGATCAACTACGCCGTGATCGGCCTCGGCACCGGCGCCATGACCTGCCGCGCTATGGCCGGGGACACCGTGACGTTCTACGAGATCGATCCGGACGTGATCCGTGTTGCCCGCAATCCAAAACTGTTCAGCTATGTTTCGGAATGCGCGCCGGAGACGGAGATCGTGCAGGGCGATGCGCGGCTGACGTTGTCGGATTCGTCTGCAAAGCCCTACGACCTGATCCTCATCGACGCATTCCTCGGCGCTGCGATCCCGACGCATCTTCTGACCGCCGAGGCGATGGCGATGTATTTCGGCAAGCTCAGCCCGCATGGCGTCGTCGCCGTGCACGTCTCGAACCGCAACCTCGAACTGGCGTCGGTCGTCGCCGGCGTCGCCAACGCCAACGCCGCCATCGCCCGCTACTATCGCGGCGGTGACGTGCAGGAAAACGCCCATGACAGCAAATGGGTGCCGAAGGTGGTCGCCGTGGCCCGCAACCAGGAAGATTTCGGCGTGCTGGCCCAGTCGCGCTACTGGCCGGTCATCGAGCGGGATCCGGGGCAGGTGGTGTGGTCCGACGATTATTCCAACGTGCTGGGCGCACTGGTGCGCAAATGGAAAGAGCGGATGCGACTGACCGCGATCTCGATACCGCGCTAGACAAGGCTCAAACGAAAACCCCGGCATCGCTGCCGGGGTTTTGCATTCTTGGGTACCGCCTGAGTGGCTGGACTTAGAAGTCCATGCCGCCCATGCCGCCGCCGGGGGGCATGCCGCCGGCGCCTGCGCCGCCCTTCTTGGGCAGTTCGGCCACCATGGCTTCGGTGGTGATCAGCAGCGCCGCAACCGAAGCTGCGTTCTGGATCGCCGCGCGAACCACCTTGGTCGGGTCGATGATGCCCTTGGAGATCAAGTTGACGTATTCGCCGGTCTGGGAATCGAAGCCGAACGAATACTGATCCTTCTCGAGGATCTTGCCGACGATGACGGAACCGTCTTCGCCTGCGTTGATCGCGATCTGGCGGGCCGGCGCGGACAGCGCCTTGCGCACGATCTCGACGCCGGTCTTCTGGTCGTCGTTCGCGGTCTTGATGCGCTTGAGCTGCTCGGAGGCGCGCAGCAAAGCGACGCCGCCGCCCGGCACGATGCCTTCTTCAACCGCCGCACGGGTCGCATGCATCGCGTCATCAACGCGGTCCTTGCGCTCCTTGACTTCGACTTCGGTCGCGCCGCCGACGCGGATCACCGCGACGCCGCCCGCGAGCTTTGCCAGACGCTCCTGCAGCTTCTCACGGTCGTAGTCCGAGGTGGTTTCCTCGATCTGCGCCTTGATCTGCTGAACGCGCGCTTCGATGTCGGCCTTCTTGCCGGCGCCGTTGACGATCGTGGTGTTTTCCTTGTCGATCATCACCTTCTTGGCGCGACCGAGCATGGCGATCGTGACGTTCTCCATCTTGATGCCGAGATCTTCCGAGATCGCCTGGCCGCCGGTCAGGACGGCGATGTCCTGCAGCATGGCCTTGCGGCGATCGCCGAAGCCCGGAGCCTTGACGGCCGCAACCTTCAGGCCGCCACGCAGACGGTTGACGACGAGGGTGGCGAGAGCTTCGCCTTCGACGTCTTCCGCGACGATGACCAGCGGCTTGCCGGTCTGCACCACGGCTTCGAGCAGCGGAAGCAGTTCGTTGAGGTTGGAGAGCTTCTTCTCGTTGATCAGGATGT
This sequence comes from uncultured Alphaproteobacteria bacterium, assembly GCA_963764705.1. Lineage (GTDB taxonomy): Bacteria > Pseudomonadota > Alphaproteobacteria > Rhizobiales > Xanthobacteraceae > Bradyrhizobium. The sequence goes on from CAVXTR010000002.1 coordinate 483,201, forward strand.
AGGCGTCGTCGAATTCAACGCGCATCTTGTCGGCGTTGGTGACGAAGTAGGGCGAGATGTAGCCGCGGTCGAACTGCATGCCTTCGACGACGTCGAGTTCGGTTTCGAGCGACTTGGCTTCTTCAACCGTGATGACGCCCTCGTTGCCGACCTTCTTCATGGCATCGGCGAGGAACTTGCCGATTTCGGCGTCGCCGTTGGCGGAGATGGTGCCGACCTGGGCGATTTCCTCGTTCGAGGTGACCTTCTTGGAGTTCTTGACGAGGTCGGCGACCACGGCTTCCACAGCCAGGTCGATACCGCGCTTCAGGTCCATCGGGTTCATGCCGGCGGCAACCGCCTTGGCGCCTTCACGGACGATCGCAGCCGCGAGCACTGTCGCGGTGGTGGTGCCGTCGCCGGCAGCATCGGCCGACTTGGAAGCGACTTCGCGCACCATCTGCGCGCCCATGTTCTCGAACTTGTCTTCGAGTTCGATTTCCTTGGCGACGGTGACGCCGTCCTTGGTGATGCGGGGAGCGCCGAACGACTTGTCGAGCACGACGTTGCGGCCCTTCGGGCCGAGCGTCACCTTGACGGCGTTGGCGAGAATCTCGACGCCGCGCAGCATGCGGTCGCGAGCATCGACGCCGAATTTGACTTCTTTAGCTGACATATTTGTTTTCCCTGAGTTGATGTCTGGGTCTCACCCGCTTGGGGGAGCGCCTCGCAGGCGCTCCTCAGGGGGTGAGCGTTTGCGGGTAAAGCTTAGGCGGCCTTCTTCTTGGTCGCGGGAACGTCGGTGAGGACGCCCATGATGTCGCTTTCCTTCATGATCAGCAGTTCCTGGCCATCGAGCTTGACCTCGGTGCCGGACCACTTGCCGAACAGGACGCGGTCGCCGACCTTGAGGTCGATCGGGATCAGCTTGCCAGCTTCGTCACGGCCACCGGGACCGACGGCGGTGATTTCGCCCTGCGACGGCTTTTCCTTGGCACTGTCCGGAATGATGATGCCGCCAGCAGTCTTCTCTTCGGCGTCGATGCGCTTGACCACGACGCGGTCGTGAAGCGGACGGAATTTCATGCAGTCCTCCTAAGTTTCTGAAGATGTTGTCAAATTCTGGAAATTTGGCAGTCCGTGCCAGCGAGTGCCAGCTCGGCTGCGATGGACATAAGCCAGTCTTGTGCGGGGGACAAGGGCTTCTAGCAGAAAAACTGGCACTCAAATGTGACGTTTGCCAATTTCGTTAATCATCCTTAATCGGCCTCAACCCCGTATTAGCACGTGCGGTAAGCTGCTGCTAACGCGAACTTTTTCAACAGATCGTTAAACATTTGGGCTTGTGATGAGTTGGTTAACTGCGTCACATTTCTCTCATGTGAGCGCATCTCCGCCGGGGTGGCTCGGTGCGGCCACCACGTGAATGCGCTCCAGCAATGGAGGTTGGCATGGTCTCGCGGGTTGGGGTTGTTTCCGACGATTTCCGGAAGCAGGTGCTGGGTTATGGTCTGACGACGGCGCAAATTCTCTATCGAATGCCGGATCATCCCTCGTTGCTGCAGACCTATGTCTGGCAAAACTACGATCTGTTTCCGAAATTCCCGGCGCTGAAGGATTTTCTCAGCTTCTGGCAGGAAAAGCTGGAAGGTCCGCTGTATTCGGTCACGGTGGCCCATTCCAAGCTGATCAAGCCGGCTGAACTGCGCGCCGTCGACGGCGTGTTCAGACTGCATTGAAATAGTCTGATCCTCATGGTGAGGAGGCGCATTAGCGCCATCTCGAACCATGGCGGCTCGGCGGGTGCCATTCATCCTTCGAGACGCCGCTGCGCGGCTCCTCAGGATGAGGTCTGGAGGATTGACGGTGGGCACGGCGCGAAGCGCGCCTTTGTCCACCCTACGAAATCCTTTTTCTGTGTTAGCCTGTCCCGACCAACAAACGGGGAGGCGACCAATGGCCAAACAAAAAGCGGCATCAAGATCCGCGGCGCAGACCGCGGTGAAGAAGAAATGGGCGGGCCACAAGGCCGCAGCCAAATCCTCCGCACGCAAGACCGTCAAGTCCAAGGCGCGCGTGCCGGCGGTGAAGCCCAAGGCGGCGAAGTCCAAGGCCGTGAAATCGAAAGCGCGGCCGAAGCAGCGCATCGCCATCAGTCATCACCGCGAAGAAGACTTCAAGGCCGACGGCTTGCGCACCTACGCGCAGTACCGCGACCTCGGCATATCCGAGGCGAGCCACGGTCTGGCGCAGGCGCATGTGATCCGGCTGATCGGCCCCTGCAATCCGGCGGAAGTCTCGAAGCTGCATTATCACGACGTCGAATTCCAGATGGTCTACGTGCTCAAGGGCTGGGTGAAGACCTACCTGGAAGGTCAGGGCGAGACGCTGATGAAGGAAGGCAGCGCCTGGACCCAGCCGCCGCGCATAAAACACCTGATCATGGATTATTCCGACGACGTCGAACTGCTGGAGGTGATCTTGCCGGCGGAGTTCAAGACGGTGGAGCTGGCGAGCTGAGCTTGTAGCCCCGGTGAAGCGAAACCCGGGGCAGTCTCGCCTGATAGCGAGGCTGTCCCGGATTTCGCTGCGCTCCATCCGGGCTACGGCGTCAACTCATCACCCCGACGATCGCCCCCATCAAGCACGTCGTCAGCGTGCCCGACACGATCGATTTCAAGTCCGAGCGCATTGATCTCCTCGCGACGGTCCGGCGCCATGGTGCCGAGGCCGCCGATCATGATGCCGAGGCTGGCGAAGTTGGCGAAGCCGCACATCGCATAGAGCATGATCAGCCGCGAGCGCGGGTCGAGCGCGTCGGTGCCGAGCTTTGAAAGATCGACATAGGCGATCAATTCGTTGAGCACGGTCTTGGTGCCCATCAGGCTGCCCGCCGTGATCGCCTGCGGCCAGGGCAGGCCCATCAGCCAGCATACCGGCGCCATCAGGTAGCCCAGCAGCCGCTGCAGCGAAATTCTGGCGCCGCCGATCTCGGGCAGCAATCCGAGGATCGCATTGGCGAGATAGACCAGCGCCACCAGCACCAGCAGCATCGCGATGATGTTGAGCAGCAGTTCGAGTCCGCTGGTCGTGCCCTTGACGATCGCATCCATCGTGCTCGATGCCTGCGCGTCGGGATCGCCAGCGACCCGGGGGTCAGCCATCATCCCGCCGGTGCGCCTGTCAGTGGTCTCCGGCACCATGATCAGGCTGATCAGGATCGCCGCGGGCGCACCGAGCACCGACGCGATCACGAAATGCGCTGCCGCATCCGGAATCAGTGGCGCCAGCAAGGTGGCGTAGAGCACCAGCACGGTGCCGGCGATCCCGGCCATGCCGCCGGTCATCACCAGGAACAATTCGCTGCGCGTCAGTTGCGCCAGATAGGGGCGGATGAACAAAGGCGCCTCGACCATGCCGAGAAAAATGTTGGCCGCGGTCGAAAGCCCCACCGCGCCGCCGACGCCGAGCGTGCGCTCCAATAGCCACGCCATGCCGCGCACGACCGGCGGCAGCACGCGCCAGTAGAACAGGAGCGTTGTCAGCACGCTCATGACCAGGATGATCGGCAGCGCCTGGAACGCCAGGATGAAATCCGCGCCGGGCGCCTTGAGGTCGAACGGCAGGGCGCCGCCGCCGAGATAGCCGAATACGAAAGAAGTACCCGCGCGCGAAGCAGCCGCGACCGTGCTGACGGCGTCGTTGATGGCGCCGAACGCCTTTGCCACCGGCGGCAGCTTGATCAGCACCAGCGCGGTAGCGACCGTGACGGCAAGGCCAACCGCCATTTGCCGGAGCGAGACCGCGCGGCGGTTTTCGCCAAGCGCCCACGCGATCGCAAGCAACGCCAGCACGCCGAACGCCGATTGCAATTGCAGCATGATCCCAAAGCCCCCTCGTGCGATTATGGCCGCGCCAATCCAAGGCGGCAATGCCGGGCAGCCATTCAGGTCAGGCCATTGACAAGGGAGGAGGGGTCAGCCACGGCGTAACCAACAAAGAAGCAGAGCCGCAACGGCATCTTTTGGAACGCAGGAAGCCAGCCCAACCATGTCCGCCATCATGCCTGTCGGCGCCAGCGATCTGCTCAGGCATCGATCGTTTCTGCTGTTCCTGCTGTCGCGCAGCTTTTCGCGCTTCGCCACCCAGATCGGCGCGGTGGCGATCGGCTGGCAGGTCTACGACATGACTGGCAGCGCGTTCGAACTCGGCATGATCGGGCTGGTGCAGTTTCTGCCGACCGCGTTGCTGCTGTTCGTGGCCGGCCATGCCGCAGACCGTTACGAGCGCAAGCGCGTGGTGCAGATCTGCGAGGTCGTCGAAGGGCTGACGGCGCTGTTTCTCGCCCTCGGGGCGTTTGGCGGCTGGCTGACGGTGACGCAGATTTTCATCGTTACCTTCGTGCTCGGCATCGTCGGCGCGTTCGAAAGCCCGGCGCTGGCGGCGTTGCTGCCATTGATCGCGCCGCAAGGCTCGCTGCAACGGGCGACCGCGATCTCCAGCGGCGCGGCGCAGATCGCTACCATCACCGGTCCCGCCCTCGGCGGGCTTGCTTACGCTCTCGCACCCGGTGCGTCCTATGGACTCATGGGCGCGTTTGGTTTCTTTGCCGCGGCCTGCATCGGTGTGGTCCGCCTGACGCAGGCTGCGGCCGTCAGAGACCCGGCGACGCCGGACGATATCTTTGCCGGCGTCAAGTTCGTCCGCAACAACCAGTCGATCCTGGGAACGATCTCGCTCGACCTGTTCGCCGTGCTGTTCGGTGGCGTGGTGGCGCTGCTGCCGATCTATGCGCGCGACATCCTGCAGACCGGCCCGCTCGGCCTCGGCGTCCTGCGCGCCGCGCCGGCGGTCGGCGCGCTGCTGATGACCGCGTTACTCGCCCGTTACACCATCAACCACCGCGTCGGAATGCGGATGTTTCAGGCGGTGATCGTCTTTGGCGTTGCCACCGTGGTGTTCGCGTTGTCGCAGTGGATGTGGCTGTCGGTGCTGGCGCTGGCGGTTCTCGGCGCCGCCGACACCATCAGCGTGGTGATCCGGTTTTCGCTGGTGCAATTGGCGACACCCGACGAGATGCGCGGCCGGGTCGGTGCGGTGAATTTCCTGTTCATCAACGCCTCCAACCAGCTCGGCCAGTTCGAAAGCGGCATCACCGCGGCCTTGCTCGGCACCGTGCCGGCGGCCGTACTCGGCGGCGTCGGCACGGTAGCGATCGCTCTGTTGTGGATGAAGCTGTTCCCGACGCTGCGGAATGTGGAAAGGCTGGAGTAGAGGGGCTCTTGTCCCGGACGCGGTGCAGCGTTCTTACGCTGCTCCGCAGAGCCGGGACCGCGTCACACAGGCGTGGGCCCCGGCTCAGCAGCGCAGCACTTCGCGCCGCGCTGCGTCCGGGGCACGGGAGTTTTACCCCCGTCCGACGAACGGCATCTTGCTGGCCATGACCGTCATGAACAGCACGTTGGCGTCGAGCGGCAGGCCGGCCATGTAGGCGACGGCATCGCCGACCGCCTTGGCGTCCATCCGCGGCTCCTGCTTCATGGTGCCGTCGGGCTGCATCACGCCGGGGCCGGCGACCATGCGGTCGGTCATTGGCGTCGCGGCATTGCCGATGTCGACCTGGCCGACCGCGATGTCGTAGCGGCGGCCGTCGAGGTTACTGGCCTTGGTCAGGCCGGTGATGGCGTGCTTGGTCGAGGTGTAGGCCGCCGAGAACGGCCGCGGCGCGTGCGCCGAGATCGAGCCGTTGTTGATGATGCGGCCGCCCTGCGGGTTCTGGTCCTTCATGATACGGAAGGCGTGCTGGGTACACAAAAACGGCCCGGTGAGGTTGGTGTTCACCACGGCCTGCCACTGTTCGAGGCTGAGGTCCTCGAAATTTACAGGCGGCGCGCCCATGCCGGCGTTGTTGAAGAGCACGTCGAGCCGGCCGTAGGTGTCCACCACCTTAGCGAACAGCGCCGCGATCGAGGCCGGGCTGGTCATGTCGGCGGACACGCACAGGCTCTTGCCGATGTTGTCGCCGAGCTTCCTGGTTTCTTCCAGCATTTCCATCCGGCGTCCGGCGAGCACGACGGTGAAGCCGGCATTCATCAGCGCCAGCGATGCCGCGCGTCCGACGCCGGTGCCCGCACCGGTCACGATCGCGATCTTGTTTGCCGCCTCGGTCATTGTTTCCTCGCCTTCAGTTTTTTGCTTCTGTTTCGGTCTTGTAGGGTGGTCTTGGAATATTCTGGTGTGCCGCGCGCAGCGCCGCCGACCAGCGCGAACGCAGATCGTGGAAATAGGGCTCGCCGGCCTCGATGCGGTGGTTGAGATCGGCCTCGCAGGCGTCGGTGCGCACCACCAGCACGTCGATCGGCAGGCCGACGCCGAGGTTGGAGCGCATCGTCGAATCCATCGAGATCAGGCTGGTCTTCAGCGCCTCGTACAGTTCGACGTCGTAATGCATCGCGCGGTCGAGCACCGGCTTGCCGTATTTGTGCTCGCCGATCTGCAAGTAGGGCGTGTCGGTGGTGCATTCGATGAAGTTGCCGGCGGTGTAGACCATGAACAGCCGCATCTTGGAGCCCTTGATCTGGCCGCCGAACAGAAACGACACGTCGAAGGAAACGTCTTCCGACCTCAGGGCCTCGCCCTCGGTGGCGTGGACGTTGCGGATGGCGCGGCCGATGCGCTGCGCCGCCTGGAACATGGTCGGCGCGTTCATCAGGGTTTCGATCTCGCCGGTGTGCGGGTCTTCCAGGCCCTCGGTCAGCGTCGAGAGCACCGACTGGCTGATGGCGAGATTGCCGGCGCTGGCGATCGCCATGATGCGCTCGCCGGGCTTCGAGAAAATATGCAGCTTGCGAAAGGTCGAGACGTTGTCGAGACCGGCATTGGTGCGGGTATCCGCGATCATGACCAGACCGTCCCGTACCAGCACTCCGCAGCAATAGGTCATTCGCAGTCCCCAAACCGTACGCATTGCCGGCGGGCAACTAGTAGCCAATTTCGCCCCGTGATCCAACCCCAATTCCCCGCGGAGCCGGCTGTCCCGGAGGGGTCGGCGAAACCGTGGCGAAGCGGCACAAATCCTAGATTCTGGCCGTGATGACGTGGGCCTGGATCTTGGCGGCGACTTCACCGTTTCCATGCCGGCTCGCGATCGCGGCCGCGGCATGATCGGTGGCGGCCTCGAGCGTCGCGGTCACCCTTGCTTCGATCTCGTTGCGTAACGGGGTGCCCTGACAATAGGCCAGTGCGACATGGCGCGGCGAGGGCGCGCGGCTCTCCTCTTCGCGGGTCTCGATCTCCACATCGGAGAAGCCCGCCTTCTCCAGGTCGCGGCGGATCAGCGCGGTGTCGTGATAGCCGTGGGGCGTGCGCGCCAGAAAGCGGGGAGGATCGTCCGGGAACAGCGCCGCGAGCGCATTGGTCACATCGTCGGCGAACACGTTCTCCTCGATGCGGTCCCAGACGTTGAACAGGAAGCATCCGCCCGGCTTGAGCACCCGACGCGCCTCGCGGTAGCCGGATGGGCGATCGGGGAAAAACATCGCGCCGAACTGGCAGCACACCACGATCGAACGCTGCATCCTCGAACGGCAATGCCTGCGCGTCCGCCTTGCGCCAGTCGATGCGGCTATCGGCGTTTTGCCGTGCGGCGGCATAATCCAGCATCGGCTGATTGAGGTCGGTCGCGACATAGCGGGCATCGGGCGCAAGTCTCGGCGCCAGTGCGCGCGTCACAACGCCGCTGCCGGCGGCGGTTTCCAGCACCGCTTTCGGGGAGAGTGCCGCAGCTCGCTGCGAAAGGTCACGGGCATAGCTCGCGAAGATCAGCGGAACCATGTTGCGATCGTAGTTTTCCGGGATCGAGCCCGCGAACAGCTTGTCGCCTTCGGACATTGCGTGCCTCCCGCGTTGCCTTCGCCCCTCGCAGTCCTGTAGGGTTGGGGCAACACTACAGAAAAAGAAAACGATTTGGGAGGCCATGATGCGCGCCAGAAAATTGCCTTGCGGGTTACAAGTCGCATCCATGGCGCTGTTTTGTGTTGCCGTGACGGCGATATCTCCCGCCGCCGCCCAGAAAAAGGGCGGCACGCTGCGGCTCTATCACAACGACAATCCGCCCTCGACCTCGCTGCTCGAGGAATCGACCATCGCCTCGGTGACGCCGTTTTCGGCCGTTTTCAACAATCTCGTGATCTTCGATTCCACCAAGGTCCACGAGAGCATCGATACCGTCATCCCCGATCTTGCCGAGAGCTGGTCGTGGGACCAGACCAACACCAAACTCACTTTCAAGCTCAAGCAGGGCGTGAAGTGGCATGACGGCCAGCCGTTCACCGCCAAGGACGTGCAATGCACCTGGCGGATGCTGATCGGCAAGGGCGATGCCAAGGACTTTCACCGCAACCCGCGCAAGGTCTGGTACACCAAGCTGCAGGACGTCAGCGTCAACGGCGACTACGAAGCCACGTTCGAGCTCAGCGAGCCGCAGCCGAGCCTGCCGGTGCTCCTCGCAAGCGCGTTTTCGGCCGTCTATCCCTGCCATGTGCCGCAGCAGCTGATGCGCACCAAGCCTGTCGGCACAGGCCCGTTCAAATTCGTCGAGTTCAAGCGCGGCGATTCGATCCGGCTGGTGCGCAACCCCGATTACTTCAAGAAGGATAAGCCTTATCTGGACGAGATCACGTTCCGGATGATCGACAACCGCGCCACGCGGATGCTGGCATTCTCGACCGGCGATTACGACATCACCTTCCCCTCCGATGTCAGCGTTCCCCTGATGGCGGACATGAAGGCGCGGGCGCCGAAGGCGATCTGCCAGACGATCCAGACCGGGACCCAGATCAATCTGATGGTCAACCGCGTCAACCCGCCGTTCGACAATGCCGACATTCGCAAGGCGATGTCGCTGTCGCTGGATCGCAAGGCCTTCAACACCATCCTGATGGAAGGAACGGGCACATTGGGCGGGGCGATGCTGGCCAAGCCCGAGGGTGAATGGGGCATGCCGCCGGACATGGTGGCACAGCTCACCGGCTACGGTCCGAACGGCGAAAAGAACGTCGCCGACGCGCAGGCGATCATGCAGAAGCTCGGCTACAGCGACGCCAAGCCGCTGCCGATCAAGATTCAAACCCGCAACCTGCCGAGCTATCGCGACGCCGCGGTGATCGTCGCCGACCAGCTCAAGAAGATCTACATTTCAGGCGAGCTCGACATTCTCGATACGCCGCGATGGTATGCGCGGCTGGCGAAGAAGGACTACACCATCGGCCTCAACGTCACCGGCGTCAGCGTCGACGATCCCGACGGCAATATCGTCGAGAACTATTCCTGCCAGTCGGAGCGCAACTATACCCAGTACTGCAATGCCGACGTCGACAAGTTGCTGGCGGCGCAATCGCGCGAACTGGACCGGGAGAAGCGCAAGAAACTGGTCTGGGACATCGAGCGCATCCTCGTCGATGACGCCGCGCGCCCGATCGTGCTGCACAGCGCGGCCGGCAATTGCTGGCAGCCCTACGTCAAGGGCTACACCCCGCACGACAACAGCCAGTACAATTATGTGCGATATGAGGACGTGTGGCTGGACAAGTGACGGCGGCGTAGGGTGGGCAAAGCGAAGCGTGCCCACCATTCATGTGTCATTTTCGACAGATGGTGGGCACGGCGCGAAGTGCTCCTTTGCCCACCCTGCGGGTCTGGTGCTTACGCACAATCCCGGAAGGACATCGGTGCAAACCCTACGACTGGCTCTGCCATTGCCCCGGGCGTCCGGCCTGATCGACCTTGACCGCCACCGTCAGCGTTTCGTTGCCGCCGCCGTAGCGGGTGCCGCGCACCGGGGCGGCGCCGAGGTAGTCCAGCCCGATCGCGACACGGGCATGGGCGTCGGTGGTGCAGATGCCGTTGGCGGCGTCGAAGCCGACCCAGCCGAGGTTGGGGACGAAAGCCTCCGCCCAGGCATGGCCGGCCTGCTGGTTGACGGTGCCGTCGGAGCGCAGGAAGTGGCCCGAGACGAAACGCGCCGGCACGCCGCCGGAGCGGGCGCAGGCGATGAAGATGTGCGCGTAGTCCTGGCAGACGCCGCGCCGGAGCGCAAAAGCTTCCGCCGCCGAGGTTCCTGAGTTGGTGGGGTCCTCGTCGAACGTCATGTGCTCGTTGATCTGCACCATCAGCGCATGCAGGAAGCCGAGCACGTCGCCGCCGGACTCCGCGCGCATCTCGCGCACGAAGGTCGCCATGGCCGGATTGATTTCGGTCAGTGCGGTCGAGCGCAGGAAGAAGCCGGGCGGGAACCGCTCGTCGGTGCCGCGCAGCACGCCGCCGGTGTCGTGGGTCTCGATCAGGCCCTCGACGTGGATGGTGAGGTCGGCGATCGGCCCGTAGGTCAGAACATGCGTGACGTTGCCGAACGCATCCTCGTGCACGTCGAGCCGGGAATCGGTCGAGACGTCGACGTGCCATTCCGCGACATACTGCCCGTCATGGCTGCCCGGCGTCATCCGCAGGACCTGGATCACGCCGGTCGCCGGGGGCTCGTAGCGGTAGCTGGTGGAATGGGAAATGCGCAGACGCATGGCTTACCGTGATGTTGATCGTCATGCCCGGCATTAGCGCGAAGCGCGTCTTCACGCCAGACGTGCTGGGCATCCATGTCTTTCTTCCTTCTCAAAGCAGACGTGGATGGCCGGGACAAGCCCGGCCATGACGGTTTCGTTGCGTTTTCCGAACTCCTCAGATCAGATATTGCTTGGTGATGATTTCGCCGAGCCGTGAGTTATCCGCCAGGAACTCCTGAATGAACTCATGGACGCCATGCTGGAAGATATCGTCCATATGGCTGTGTTCGAGCCGGTTGCGGACGCCGCGGGCGTGGCGCTGGGAGGCGCCCTGGCGGCCATAAGCGACGCCGATCTGGTCGAGGTTGCGCACCAAGTTGCTGTAGCAGCTCGCCAGCGACCGCGGCAGCGTGTCGTTGAGGATCAACAGATCGGCGATCAGCCAGGGTTTCAGCGTCTCGCGGTAGACCCAGTGATAGGCCGTCAGCGCCGACACCGAGCGCAGGATCGAGGTCCACTGATAGTAATCCAGCGGACCGCCGACATGTTCCTCCTCGGGCAGCAGCACGTGATACTTGACGTCGAGAATGCGCGCGGTGTTGTCGGCGCGTTCCAGATGCAGGCCGAGCCGCGAGAACCAGTAGGCGTCGTTGCGCAGCATGGTGCGGTAGGCCGAGCCGTCGAACCGCAGCGAGGTCTCCTGCACGAAGCGCAGGAATTTTGCCAGTTCCTCGCGGGTCGAGGTGCCTTTGCCCCAGACTTCCTGCAATTCGATCCAGGCCGAGTTGATGGTGTCCCACATCTCGGATGTCAGCGCGGTGCGGACCGAGCGCGAATTGAGCCTCGCGGCCTCGATGCAGTTCTTGATCGACGAGGGGTTGGCCGGCGAAAACGCCAGATATTCGACAACGTTCTGCTCGTTGGCTTCCTGATAGGCCTCGTAGAAACTGGCGCTGACGCCGGCGGTGAGCAGGGCCGAGTCCCACTCGTTGGTCTTGCCGATATAGGCGGCCGGCAGCGCGGTCACCCGGAGGGTCGCATCGATGGTGCGCGCGAGATATTCCGCGCGCTCGACATAGCGGGCCAGCCAGTACAGGTTTTCGGCGGTGCGCGACAGCATGCGTAGATTTCGCCTCTATTCGTCCAGTATCCAGGTGTCCTTGGTGCCGCCGCCCTGGCTCGAATTGACCACCAGCGAGCCTTCTTTCAACGCCACCCGGGTCAGCCCGCCCGGCACGATGGTGACGTGATCGCGCCCCGTCAGCACGAACGGCCGGAGATCGACATGGCGTGGCGCCAGGCCCGACGCGGTGCAGGTCGGGCAGGTCGACAGCGCCAGCGTCGGCTGGGCGATGAAGCCTTCCGGCTCGCGCTTGAGCTTGTCGCGGAACGCCTCGATCGTCGCCTTGGTGGCGGCGGGGCCGATCAGCATGCCGTAGCCGCCGGAGCCGTGCACTTCCTTGACCACGAGTTCGCTGAGATTGTCGAGCACGTAGGACAGGTCCTTCGGCTCGCGGCAGCGAAAGGTCTGCACGTTCTTCAGGATCGGTTCTTCGGCGAGATAGAACTTCACGATTTCCGGCATGTAGGAATAGATCGCCTTGTCGTCGGCGATGCCGGTGCCGACCGCGTTCGCCAGCGTAATGTTGCCGGCCGCGTAGGCCGACATCAGCCCGGGGACGCCGAGCGCGGAATCCGGCCGAAAGGTGAGGGGATCGAGGAAGTCGTCATCGACGCGGCGGTAGATCACGTCGACGCGCTTGAGCCCCTCGGTGGTGCGCATGAACACCTCGTCGTTCTTGACGATGAGGTCGCGGCCCTCGACCAGTTCGATGCCGAGCTTGTCGGCCAAAAACGAGTGTTCGTAATAGGCGGAATTGTAGACCCCGGGCGTCATCAGCGCGACCGTCGGCTCCGCGGAGGCCGACAGCGGCGCCACCGAGCGCAGCGCCGACAGCAGTTCGTCGGGATATTTCTCCACCGGCGCGACACGGTGGCGGGCGAACAGGTCCGGAAACAGCCGCATCATGATTTCGCGGTTTTCCAGCATGTAGGACACGCCGGACGGTGTGCGCGCATTGTCCTCCAGCACGATGAAATTGTCGGCGTCGACCCGGACGATGTCGATCCCGGCGATATGGACGTAGACGTCGTGCGGCACGTCCTGGCCGTTCATCTCGGGACGGAACACCGGGTTCTGGAAGATCAAGTCATCCGGAATGATGCCGGCGCGCAGGATGTCGCGGCCGTGGTAGATGTCGCGCAGAAACATATTGAGCGCGCGGACCCGCTGCTTCAGGCCCTTTTCCAGCAGGGTCCATTCCTTGGCCGAGAAGATCCGGGGGATCACGTCGAACGGGATCAGCCGCTCCTGGGCCTCGGCGTCGCCGTAGACCGCGAAGGTGATCCCGATCCGGCGGAACAGCAGCTCCGCTTCCTGGCGGCGATACTCCAGGGCCTCGGGAGGTGTCTCCTTCAGCCAGCGGGAGAGCTCATGATAGGCCGAGCGGAGGTCGCCGCCGGGCAGGTTCATTTCATCAAAGGCGACTGCCATAAATCCTGACTATCTCTGGAAGCCATACGACACAGTGCATGACTTAACGGGGTGGTAGCAAGGGTCGGGCCAGCGCGATATGCAAGGGCTTGTGGCATTTGGTATGGGTAGTTTGGCCGTGGTGCCCTAAAAAGGGGCTGCCGGGTGCTTATTTCGGCAGCAAACCCCCGTGACTTCAATGCGTTGCGTGCGCAATGTCGAGCGCGCATTTTACGGCTAAGTGGGGGCCGGTTAGCCGCCCGAAAATGCGCGGATCTAGAAAATAGACCGTATTCCGATCCCGGAATACGGTTGGGACAGGTGGGGAAAAGAGACATGAGCGAGATCGTCACGGCGGGAATTCTGGTCATTGGCGACGAGATCCTGTCCGGCCGGACCAAGGACAAGAACATCGGCTTTATCGCCGAGTACCTGACCAATATCGGTATAGACCTCAAGGAAGTCCGCGTCGTCGCCGATGAGGAGGCCGACATCATCGCCGCCCTGAATTCGCTGCGGCATCGCTACAACTACGTCTTCACCACCGGCGGCATCGGGCCGACCCATGACGACATCACCGCCGACAGCGTCGCCAAGGCGTTCGGGGTCGGCATCGACCACCACCCCGAAGTGGTGGCGCGCTTTCGGGAGCGCTGGACCGAGCAGGACCTCAACGAGGCGCGGCTGCGCATGGCCCGCGTGCCCGACGGCGCCGAACTGATCCAGAGCGCGACCATCCTGGCGCCCGGGTTCAAGCTCGGCAATGTCATCGTGATGGCCGGCATCCCCACCATCATGCAGGCGATGATGGATATCGTCGCCCCCAAGCTGAAGTCGGGGGTGCGGATGCTGTCCGACACCGTTCGCGCCAATGCGCGCGAAGGCGATATCGGCGGGCCGCTGCGCGACATCGCCAATGCCCATCCCGACACTATCATCGGCAGCTATCCGTTCCAGGACGAGGACAAGATGCCGAACACCAACCTCGTGGTCCGCTCGCGCGATCCGGAAAAGCTGGCGGCCGCGATGACCGCGGTGAAGGAAATGCTGGCAGTGATCCACGCCGCGCGTCCATAGCGTTTTCGAGCGAAGTGGGTACCGGTTCGCGTCAAGAAAACGCGTCAAAATAAAGAAGCCAAAGCTACGGGCTCGAAATACAGGAGAACACAACAATGGCGGATGCGCAGGAGCTGAGCGCGCAGGAGCGGGCGGGCAAAGCCTTTCCGGTGTCGTGGGACCAGTTTCACCGCGATTGCCGGGCACTGACCTGGCGGCTCAACGAGGTCGGGCCGTTTCATGCGGTCATCGCCATCACCCGCGGTGGCCTCGTGCCGGCCGCGATCGTGGCGCGCGAACTCGGCGTGCGCGTGATCGATACCGTCTGCATCGCCAGCTACGATCACGACAAGCAGGGCGAGCTTCAGGTGCTCAAGGGTGTCTCCGAGGCGACCGCGAAACTCGGCAACGGCACCGGCAAGGGACTTCTAATTGTTGACGACCTCGTCGACACCGGCAAGACCGGGCGGCTGGTCCGCGACATGATGCCGGACGCGCATTTCGCCACCGTCTATGCCAAGCCCAAGGGCCGTCCGCTGGTCGATACCTTCATCACCGAAGTATCGCAGGACACCTGGATTTTCTTTCCCTGGGACACCGCGCTCTCGTTCCAGCCGCCGATCCGCGACGGCGCGGCGTAACCGTCATTGCGAGCGAAGTGACGCAATGCCGCTGCAAAACCGCGTCACCCCCACCGGCGACATCGTCGCCGATGTCAATCGCGGCATCTTCATCGGCAATCGCGGCATCATCCATGATCCCGCCACCAAAACTCTTTTGAAAAAGCGCTGGTCGAGCCCGGCCTGGATCACCTGTGTCTGCGAATTCCGCGGCTGGCGGCGCAAGGTGATGGGTGGCCGGAGCTGGACCGAACTGTTCTTTCTCGACGAAGCCACCGCGTTCGCGGCCGGCCACCGCCCGTGCTTCTTCTGCCGCCGCGACGACGCAAACCGTTTTCGCAGCCGCTGGCTGGAGGGCAATGGCGTCAAGGAGATTCTCGCAAAGGAGATGGACGCTGTGCTGCACCAGGAACGGCTGGAACGCGGCAAAAAGCGGCTGCATCCGCTGCCGGTGCCGGTGAGCGAACTCCCCGACGGCGCGATGGTGCAGGCGGGCGGGGAAAGCTTTTTGATCGTGCAGGGCAGGTCGCTGCAATGGTCGATGGCCGGCTATCGCGTGGCTGAGGGCGCGATCGACGGTGCGATGCTGCTGACGCCGCCATCGACGTTCCGGGCGATATCGGCGGGGTACCGCCCGCTGCTGCATGGGAGTGCGGAGGAGCCAATCGCGTAAGGCGCGACTGCTCCATCATCCGTCATGCCCGGGCTTGACCCGGGCATCCACGACTTCCTTTCTGACGGAGGCCAAGACGTGGATGGCCGGGTCAAACCCGGCCATGACGGCGAGGTGTGACGTTCAGGCCAACCTCTGCCTTGCCAGCTTCGCGCCCGCACCCAGCGCCATCAGCTTCGCTTCAGCGATATCCCGCCGCATCGGCGCCATGCCGCAGTTCGTCGTCGCGACGATGTTGCTCTTCGGCACGAATTTCGACACCTGCTCGATCACCTTGACCACGTCCTCGGCGGTCTCGACCGTGTCGCTGGCGACATCGATCACGCCGGCCTGAACGATCTTGCCGGTCAGGAGCGCCAGCAGATCCAGCGGTACCTTTGAATTGCGGCATTCGATCGCAACCTGCTGGATCGGGCTCTTGGCGATCGCCGGAAAGATATCCTCATACTGCCGCCACTCCTTGCCGAGCGTTTCCTTCCAGTCGGTGTTGGCCTTGATGCCGTAGCCGTAACAGATGTGCACGGCGGTGGCACAGGTCAGCCCTTCGGCGGCGCGCTCCAGCGCCTTGATGCCCCAGTCCGAGACCTCGTCCATGTAGACGTTGAAGGCGGGCTCATCGAACTGGATCACGTCGACGCCGTCGGCCTGCAACGCCTTGGCTTCCTGGTTCAAGAGTTCGGCGAACGCGAACGCCATCTTGATCCGGTCGCCGTAATACTGGTCGGCGATGGTGTCGATGATGGTCATCGGGCCGGGCAGGGTGAACTTGAGCTTGTGTGTGGTGTGGGTGCGGGCGACGCGGGCCTCGTCGGCGTGGACGCGACCCTTCAGCGTCAACGGCGCGACCACCTGCGGCACCATCGCCTTGTAGCGGTCTTTGCGGATGCCCATCTCGACCTTGTGGGCGAAATCGATGCCCTCGATCTTCTCCAGAAAGCCGTGGACGAAATGCTGGCGGGCCTGCTCGCCCTCGGTGACGATATCGACGCCGGCATCCTCCTGCAGCTTGACCGCCAGCATGGTGGCGTCGCGCTTGGCGCGGGCAAGCTCATCGCCCTTGGACTTCCAGGGCGCCCACAGCGTGTTGGGCTCGGCCAGCCATTCCGGCTTCGGCAGGGACCCTGCGATGGTGGTTGGAAACAGCATGACGGCCTCCCGCTCGGTTCTGATTGAGCGCCTGTCTGCCATGTCTTATGATCGGCGTACAGAACAACAAAAGTCGCCGTTCCCCGGAATAAATCCGAGGTGATGGCTGCGAGGGAGCCATGATCGACCTGCATTACGCGCCGACGCCGAACGGCTGGAAAATCTCGATCATGCTGGAGGAACTCGGGCTTCCCTACACCGTCATTCCCGTCAACATCCGCGCCGGCGAGCAGTTTCGCCCCGAGTTTCTGGCTGTTAGCCCCAACAACCGGATTCCGGCCATCGTGGACCGTGCGCCTGCCGACGGCGGCGGGCCGTTTTCGGTGTTCGAGACCGGCGCGATCCTGATCTACCTGGCGGAGAAGACCGGCCGCTTTCTCCCCGCTGACATGCGCGGCCGCTCGCAGGCGATCCAGTGGGTGATGTGGCAGATGGGCGGGCTTGGGCCCATGCTCGGCCAGCACGGCCATTTCGCGCTCTATGCCGCGGAGAAAATTCCCTATGCCATCGAACGCTACCGCGACGAAGCGGCGCGGCTCTATCGTGTGCTCGATACCCAACTGGGCAAGACCGGCGCCTATGTCGCCGGCGGCGATTATTCGATCGCCGACATAGCCTGTTTTCCCTGGACCATGACCCACAAGGCGCAGGGCTTTACACTCGACGATTACCCGAACATCAAGCGCTGGTACGCTGTGGTGCGTGCCCGGCCGCAGGTGCAGGCTGGCCTTGCGATCGGCAAGTTCGTCAAGGAGCCATTCGACGAGGAGGCGCGGAAGAACATGTTCGGGCAGGCCGCGAAGGAAATGGCGGGGAGGAAATAGGTGGCCGTCATGTGCGAGCTCTTGCGAGCCTCGAAGGATGCGAAGACAAGGGCCCTCCATCCTTCGAGGCCGCCGCTACGCGACGGCACCTCACGGTGACGGGAGCGGATAGCGCAGCAAAGATTCAAAACAAAAAGGAATCCCCATGATCGAATTCTTCTTCGACTGTTCCAGTCCCTGGACCTATCTCGCCTTCCACAACATCCGGCCGCTCGCCAAGGAACTCGGCGTCGACATCTCCTGGCGGCCGATCCTGGTCGGTGGCATCTTCAACACCGTCAACCCCAGTGTCTACGCGCAGCGCGAGACACCGGTGCCGCTGAAGGCGCGCTACATGAAAAAGGACCTCGCCGACTGGGCGCGTTCGACGGGGCTCGCGATCAAGATGCCGCCGACGGTGTTTCCGGTGAACAGCGTGAAAGCCATGCGCGGCTGCATCTGGTTGGGCCAAGAATCGGGACAGCATATGGTGCCGTTCGCGACCGCGGTGTTCGAGGCCTATTGGGGCGGCGACAAGGACATCTCGCAGGACTCGGTCTTGACCGAAGTCTGCAAGAAGGCCGGTGTCGACCACGTCAAATTCTTCGAGGGCATCGGCCAGCAGGCGATCAAGGATCAGCTCAAGGCCAATACCGATGAGGTGATGGCGCGCGGCGGCTTCGGTTCGCCGACCATCTTCGTCAACAAGACCGACATGTATTTCGGCAATGACCGGATGCCGCTGATCCGCGAAGCCGTGCTGCGGCTGAAGGAAAAGGCCGCCTGATGCCGAAAGCCGTCGTCTGCCGCGAGCTCGGGCCGCCCGAGAGCCTGCGTCTGGAAACCTTTCCGTCGTCGCCTTTGGCGTCGGGCCAGGTGCGCGTCGCCGTCCGCGCCGCCGGGATCAATTTTCCCGATGTCCTGATGGCCGCCGGCGAATACCAGCTGAAGCCGCCGCTGCCGTTCACGCCGGGCGTGGAGGCCGCCGGCGATGTCGTCGAGGTCAATGCGGCAGAGGGCGTGTCGGTCGGCGACAGGGTGATCGTCAAGATGCGGCACGGCGCCTATTGCGACGAGGCCGTCGCCACGCCGTCGCAACTGGTGCGATTGCCCTCGACGTTCGACTACGCCGAGGGCGCGACGTTTCTGGCCGGGCATGGCACGGCCTATCACGCGCTGATCGATCGTGGCCGGCTTCAACCCGGTGAAGTCTTGCTGGTGCACGGCGCCGCCGGAGGGGTTGGCCTCGCGGCTGTCGAGATCGGAAAAATGCTCGGCGCCACCGTGATCGCGACCGCATCCAGCGACGACAAGCTCGCGGTGGCCAAGGTGAAGGGCGCCGATCATGTCATCCGCTACGACCGCGAGGCGTTCCGCGATGCCGTCAAGCGCATCACCGACGGGCGCGGCGCCGACGTGGTGTTCGATCCCGTCGGGGGCGAGGTGTTCGAGAGCAGCATGCGCTGCATCAATTGGGGCGCGCGGCTCCTGATCATCGGCTTCACCGGCGGCATCGGGCTGGCGAAAACCAATCTCTTGATGATCAAGGGCGCCAGCGTGCTCGGCGTGCGCGCCGGCGAAGCGGTGCGGAAAAACCCGGCGCTCGGCGCCGTGCGGATCAAGGCGCTGACCGAGTGGGCCGAAGCCGGAAAGATCCGCCCCAACGTCTCGCACCGGCTGCCGCTGGAAGACTATGCCCGCGCCATGCGGCTGCTGACCGACCGCAAGGCCATCGGCCGCGTGGCGCTGACGATGAAGTCGTCGTGACCGAACGTAATGCTGCTTCGCCCTTCAAGGCCATTCGCGCCATCGACTACACCGTGATTTTCGTGCGCGACATGGCGGCGATGCGCCGCTTCTATCAAGACGTGCTCGGTCTATCGTTGCAGCGCGAGCTGTCGCCGAACTGGCTCGAATATCAGCTCGGCGGCAACACGCTGGCACTGGCAAGACCGAGCCTGACCGCTTCCGATGCGCCGACGCCGACTGGCAGCGCCGCGCTTCAACTGGCGTTTAAGGTTTCCGCCGCCGATGTCGATGCCTGCGCCGACGAACTGGTAGCGCAGGGCGTCACGCTGGTGTCGCCGCCCACCGACCGCGCCTTCGGACATCGCACGCTGTTCTTTCGCGATCCCGATGGAAATCTGCTGGAGATATTCGCGGAGATTTAGGCATACCGTGATTGCCCACCCTCCGGCTTCTTGAACTTGCCGTCCCGCAAAAACGCCAACGTCTGCGCGATCGCGACCGCGTTCGCCGGCAGAAACGGGTGCGCTGTGGGCACCACGATGTGATCGATCATGCCGTCGAGTTTGGTATTCGCCACCGACACCCTTCCATCATGCGGTCGCGGCAGGAGCACCGACGCCAGCGGATCGACCGACCGGTTTCCGGCGACGATGCCGACGGGATAATCGATCGCCGGAAGCAGTGCGTGCGCGGCGGCGTCGCGCTCGGTACCGAGTTGTTGTCCGGCCGGACCGAACCAGGCGCGAAACGGCAAAAAGTTCTTCAGGCCGTCCGCGATCTCGCTGCCGCCATTCGGCGTGCCCAACATCACCACGCGGCCGGGGCGCTGCGGCCGGTATCTTGCGAGATAGACGCGCGCCAATAGCCCGCCCATGGAATGGCCGACGAAATGGATCGCGCCGTCGATGTCTTCGGCGAAGCGCTCGATCACGGGCCTGATATCCTCGGCCAGCGCCGCCAGCGGTTTCCGGCGGCTGGCATAATCCAGATTGAGAGTAACGAAGCCGGCGCCGACCAGCGCCGTCTCCATTTTTCCGAACGACCGCGCCGTGCGGCTGATCCCGTGCAGCAGGACGACGCCGTCTTGCATCGAATGTGCCGGAGCGGGCGGCTTCGCGGTCACTTATACCCGCGCTCGTCCCACCACGGGAAATAGTCGGGCATGTCGGATGACACCTTGTCCTTGAACTGCGCCGGGCGCTTTTCGAGGAACGACACCACGCCTTCCTTGACATCATCAGAACGTCCGCGGGCGTAGATACCGCGGCTGTCGACCTTGTGGGCTTCCATCGGATCGTCGGCGCCCATCATGCGCCACATCATCTGCCGGATCAGCGCCACCGATACCGGCGCGGTCTTGGCGACGAATTCCTTCGCCATGGCGCGCGCGGTCGGCAGCAGGTCGTCGGGCGGTACCACCTTGCTGACGAGGCGGCCGGCCAGCGCTTCCTGGGCCGGGAAGACGCGGCCGGAATAGCACCACTCCAGCGCCTGCGAGATGCCGACGATGCGGGGCAGGAACCAGCTCGATGCCGCTTCCGGCACGATGCCGCGCTGGGAGAACACGAAGCCGAAGCGCGCGGCTTCCGAGGCGATGCGGATATCCATCGCGAGTTGCATGGTGACGCCGATGCCGACCGCGGAGCCATTGACGGCCGCGATGACGGGCTTCAGGCATTTGAAGATGCGCAGCGTCACCTGGCCGCCGCCGTCGCGGACCTGCGGATCGCTGTAGTCGACCTTGCCGTCGGCGAGCCGCTTCACCGGCCCGCGCCGCGCGTCGCGATCGAAGGTGTTGGCGCCGGAGGAGAGGTCGGCGCCGGCGCAGAAGCCGCGCCCCGCGCCGGTCACGATGATGGCGCGGACGTTGTCGTCCTTGTCGGCCGCGTCGAACGCGTCGATCATCTCCTGCTGCATGGTGCCGTTGAAGGCGTTGAGCTTGTCGGGCCGGTTCAGCGTGATGGTGAGAATCTGGTCCTCGACCTCGTACTTGATCGTCTCATACGCCATGGGGTGATTTCCTTCCCGTTGTTTTATGTTTCTTTGTATCGTCGAATTCTTTCGTCGTCATGCCCGGGCTGAAGCGCGTCTTCGCGCTAGATGACCCGGGCATCCACGTCTTTCTTGCCGCGGAGGCAAAGACGTGGATGGCCGGGTCAAGCCCGGCCATGACGGCATCTGTTGAATCGCTACTTCTTCGGCGGGCTCGGCCACGGCTTTTGCGGACCGCGCAGGCCCTCGAACGCCTTGGCCATGCCGAGCACGCCGAGGTCGTCGAAACGGCGGCCGACGATCTGCACCCCGATCGGAAAACCCTTGCTGTCATAGCCGCCATTGAGCGAGGCGGCCGGGTTCTCCGACATATTCCACGGCACGGTATAGGCGATGTGCTCGAACGGCTTTGCGGGATCGTTGAGCGGGGCGGCGAATTCGGCCGGGAAATTCACCACCGGCGATACCGGCGAAATCACATAGTCGAGCTCGCAGAACAATTTCGCGGCGGCGGCCCGGATCGCCATGGTGGCGTTAAAGCCCCTGACGACATCGACGCCCGAGAGTTTTGCGCCGGTCTCCGCCCAGTTGAGGATGTAGGGCAGCGCCTTGGCGCGTTGCTCCGGCGGCAGCAGCGAAAGATCCGACCACATCCGGGCGCGCCAGAAATCGTCGAGGCCGTCGAGCATCTCGCGGCTCAGAATGCCATCGACCTCGGTGAGCACGGCACCGGCGGATTCGAAGGCTTTTGCGGCCTTGACCGCGACGTCGCGGACTTCCTTCTCCAGCGCCTGGCCGGTGCCGGCATCGAGCATCAAGCCGACGCGCAGCTTGCGCGGCGACTTGTCGAGCGCCTTCCAGTTGATGTCGTGTGCCGGCAGGCTCATGCCGTCGCGCCGGTCCGGCCGCGACAGCACGCTCATCATCAGCGCGGCGTCGTCGACCGTTCGTGTCAGCGGCCCGGCGACACGGCCGACATAGGGCGGATCGACGGGAACGCGGCCGAGGCTCGGCTTCAGCGCGACCAGACCATTCCAGCACGCCGGCAGCCGCACCGAGCCGCCGATATCGGTGCCGAGATGCAGCGGGCCGTAACCGGCCGCTCCGGCAGCGCCCGCGCCGGAAGAGGATCCGCCGGGATTCTTGCTGACGTCCCAGGGATTGCGGGTGAGGGGATGGAATGAGGAGAGTCCCGACGACAGCATGCCGTAATCCGGCATCGTGGTCTTGGAGAAGATGATGGCGCCGGCTTCGCGCAGCCGCGCGGCCGGGGGCGCGTCCTTTGGCGCGGGCGCCAGCGGCATGCTGGCGGCGCCGAGCGGCACCGGCTGGTCCCTGGTGGCGATATTGTCCTTGATCGTCACCGGCACGCCGTCGAGCGTGCCCATCGGCTCGCCCTTGCTCCAGCGCTCGCTCGAAGCCCTGGCGACCGCGCGGGCGCCTTCGGGATCGTACAGATAAAGCGCCTTGATGTGCGGCTCCCACAGCGCGACATGCGTCAGCACGTCTTCCAGCACTTCCGAGGGCGAGAACTGCCTGGCGCGGTAGCCCGCGATCAGATCGGTCGCACTGAGATCGTGCAGCGACGTGACGGCTTCCTCGGGTGCGGCTTTATGCATGGGAACCTGCCGGGAGACGGGTTTCGATGATGCGGGCGAACATGCTGGCGCCAATGGGGAGGATCTTGTCGTCGAGCACGTAGCCGGGATTGTGCACCGGCACCGAGCCTTCATGGCCGACCCAGAAATAGGCGCCGGGCACCGCCTGCATCATATCGGCGAAATCCTCGCTGCCCATCTTCGGCTGCGAGCGGGTGATGACCTTGGACGGATCGACCACGGTCCTGGCGACTTGCTCAACGACTTTGGACTGCTCGACCTCGTTGACCAGCACGCTGAAAGTGTCGCGGATGTCGGCGGTGATCTCGCACTGGAAGGTGGCGGCGATGCCGGCGCAGATCGCGCGCATGCGTTCGCGGATCAGCGCGCGGACGCCGTCGTCGAACGCCCGCACCGTGCCGCACAGTCTGGCATCGCCGGGAATGACGTTGTAGGCCGAGCCGGCATGGATCTGGGTGATCGAGAGCACCGCGGCCTTCAACGGATCGACATTGCGGCTGACGATGGTCTGCAGTGCCTGCGCCAGCGTTGTGGCGATAATCACCGCGTCCTTGGAGCGCTCCGGCATCGCGCCATGCGCGCCATAGCCCTGGATCACGATGTCGAAGAAATCCGCGCCCGCCATCGCCGGTCCCGGCAGGATCGCGATCTCGCCGTGGTTGAGGTCCGGCGCGTTGTGCAGGCCGTAGATCTCGTCGCAGGGAAACTTCTGGAACAAACCGTCCTTGATCATGGCGCGGGCGCCGCCGAGGCCTTCTTCGGCCGGCTGGAAGATGAAGTGCACGGTGCCGTCGAAATTCCTGGTTTCGGCCAGATAGCGCGCGGTGCCGAGCAGCATGGTGGTGTGGCCGTCATGGCCGCAGCCGTGGAAGCGGCCGGGAATGGTGGAGCGCCATTTCAGGTTGGTATTCTCTTCCATCGGCAGCGCGTCCATGTCGGCGCGAAGCCCGATCCGCTTGGTGCCGGAGCCCTTGCCCTTGAGCACGCCGATCACGCCGGTGCCGCCGAGCCCGCGATGCACCTCGATGCCCCACTGCGCGAGCTTGTCGGCGACGATGCCCGAGGTGCGCACCTCCTCGAAACCGATTTCGGGGTGCGCATGGAGGTCGCGGCGGATCGCGGTGAGTTCCTCGGCATAGCCGTCGATGCGTTCGATAGTGGGCATGTCTGTTATTCCGTGACAGAGGACGTTGAGCGTGATGGTGTAAATGGCTTGCCGTTCGGCTTGAGGCGGATGCCCGAACGCAACCGCGTCCAGGGCAGCGTTGCGGTATCCGCCGGCATCGCGCCGGGCGCGGCGCAGATCAGGAGTTTCTCGGCGATCGGCTCAAAGTCGGCGCGGAAATGCACCGAGCTCTTGTTGACCAGGATCGCCTGTTCGGTCGGCTCGATGCCGACATAGCGATACATCGACTGGTCCGCGAGCTGGGCCTTGTGCGAACTCACGACCACGCGGACGCCACCGATGCGAAGGCACGCCGACGGCCCCATGTCCATGTCGCGGCCGCCATAATAGGGGCCGGGGGCGACGAACTTGCCGTCGGACAGTTGCTCGACGACGAAGCTCTCGGTGTAGGGGGCGTCGCCTGATATGCCGGACTTGCCGCCGAGCGACAGCGTCACGGTCGCGCCGACACCGGCCGCGTGTGCGGCCTTGGCCGACTGCGGATCGTAGATCACGCCGGTGGCGGCGCGGGTGGCGCTGTTGCGGACCAGTGCGCGCAGCATGCCGGTGGTGTCGGAATCGCCGCCGGCGCCAGGATTGTCCTGGGTGTCGGCGATGATGATCGGCCTCGATGCGCCCTTTGCCAGCTCCATGGCGTGGCGCACGCCTTCGTCAGGCGAAAAAATGCGGCCGTCGAAATCGTCCTCATGGCTTTCGATCAGGGCGACGATCCTGTCCGCCGCGGCGTCGGCGTCAGCCTGGGTTTTACCATAGGCGAACACGCTCGGTCCGCAATGAGCGAAATCGGCGGCCGGGAAGCCCGGTGCGAACGACAATGTCGGCACCGCGTCATTCTCCAGCGCCGCGAGCTTTTGGTAGATACCCTGGGTGGGCGCATCGTTGGTGCATTGCCAGCTGATCGGAATCAGGAACGGCAACTGCCTGAACGCCTTGGCAAAGCGCGCCCGGGTCTTCAGCAGCAGCGCCAGATGTCTTGCGGTGGCCCGTCCGGTGTCGGCCATGTCGACATGGGGGTAGGTGCGGTAGGCTAGGAGTGCATCGGCATGTTCCACCATTTCAGGCGTTACATTGGCGTGCAGGTCGAGGCTGACGACCAGCGGCAGGTCCCGCCCGATCACCTGGCGCACGCGGCGCAGAATTTCGCCTTCGCCGTCGTCGAAATGCTCGGTCACCATGGCGCCGTGCAGGTCGAGATAAACCGCATCCAGCGCTCCGGCATTGGCGATGCCGTCGACCATCTCCTTGACGATGCGCTCGAACGCATCCTTCGTGACATGCGCCGACGGACTGGCGCCGCAGGAGATCGTCGGTATCAGCTCCCAGCCATTGGCTTCGGCGTGCTCGACAAAGCCGGCGAGGCCGACATTGATCTTGCGCATCACCTTGAGCACGTCAGGCCCGTGCGCCATCGCCGGCCATCCACCGCCATGGACGAAGTCGGCATAGGTCGCCTTCGTCGGCGCAAACGTGTTGGTCTCGTGCAGGAAACCGCCGACGGCGATATGGGTCATCAAGAAGTCTCAGCCAAATTTCGTTGCGCGGGACGTTAGCCCTGTCGTCGCGCGAAGTGCAAGCAATGAAGCAATTCCGTTTTGCATGGGGCTTACGCTGCCATCAACGCCGTCATTGCGAGCGAAGCGACTTGTCCGCCGAAGCTCAGCGAGCGAAGGCGGAAGCAATCCGTTCCTTCTTTGCGCGGCAAGATGGATTGCTTCCGCCTCCGCTCGCAATGACGGGGAGGGAGCGTCACTCCGCCGCGGCCACAACCGGCCGAAAATTCGCAAAATCCCAGCCCCGTCCGGGGGCGGCTTCGAGTAGGGCGCGGGTGTAGGCCTGTTGCGGATGTGTCAGCACCTGCGCGGCCGGTCCCTGTTCCACGACGCGGCCATGTTGCATCACGGCGACGTCGTCGCAGATCTGCGCGGCGACGCGCAGGTCGTGGGTGATGAACAACAGCGCGATGCCAAGCCGGCTCTGGATTTCGTCGAGCAGTTCCAGCACCTGCGCCTGCACAGAGACGTCGAGCGCCGAGACCGCTTCATCCGCGACCAGAACGTCGGGGTCGAGCGCGAGCGCGCGGGCAATGGCGATGCGCTGGCGCTGGCCGCCGGAGAATTGGTGCGGATAGCGCGAGATCGCGTCGGCCGGCAGGTCGACCAGTTCGAGCAGTTCGCGCGCCTTCGCCAGCGCGTCCGGGCGCGGCATGCCGTAATTGATCGGGCCCTCGGCGATGCTCTCGCCGACGGTGATGCGCGGATTGAGCGACCGGTAAGGGTCCTGGAAGATGATCTGGATGCGCTGGCGGTGCGGTTGCAGCAGCCGGCGCGACAGGTCGGAGATTTCGCGGCCGGCCAGGCGGATGCCGCCGGAGGTCGGGTCGATCAGGCGGACGATGCAGCGCGCCACCGTCGACTTGCCGGAGCCGCTTTCACCGACGATGCCGAGCGTGCGTCCCTTGCGCAGCGTCAGCGTCACATCCTTGGCGGCGGCGACCTCGCGAACCTTGCCGAGGAAGGAGCGCTCGCGATAGACCTTGCTGAGCTCGTTGGCTTCGAGCACCACAGGCTCGGTGCTCTCCGCGCGCGGCGCCCGTGGCACCAGGCTCGGAACGGCCGACAGCAGGTTGCGGGTATATTCCATGGTCGGCGTGCGCAGGATGGTGTCGAGCGCGCCGGTCTCGACCAGCCGGCCGCTGCGCATCACGGCGACGCGGTCGGCGATCTCGGCGACCACGCCCATGTCATGGGTGATGAACAATACGGCGGTGCCGTGATCGCGCTGCAGGTCGCGGATCAGGGTCAGGATCTGCTTCTGCGTGGTGACGTCGAGCGCCGTGGTCGGCTCATCCGCGATCAGCAATTTCGGTTCGAGCACCAGCGCCATCGCGATCATGATGCGCTGGCGCTGTCCGCCGGAGAGCCGGTGCGGGTAGGAAGCGAAGATGCGCTCCACTTCAGGGAGACGCACCTGTTCCATCATCGCCAGAATCTTCGCCCGCCGGGCGCGGGCGTCGAGATCGGTGTGGACGCGCAGGACTTCGTCGATCTGGCGGCCGACCGGCACCACCGGATTGAGCGCCGTCATCGGTTCCTGGAAGATCATCGCCATGGTGGTGGCGCGCAGTTGACGCAGGCGGCGGTCGCTGGCGGCGAGCAGTTCCTCGCCGACCAGCTTGACGCTGCCGGCCGACGGCACCAGCGCGCCCTTTTGCAGCAGCCCCATCACGGTCAGCGACGTCACCGACTTGCCCGATCCGCTTTCGCCGACCACGCACAGCGTTTCGCCTTCGCGGACCTGGAAGGAGACGCCGTCAAGAATGCGCTTGCTGGCCGGGTCCTTGCCGAGCGCCGACGACGAGGTTTTGGATGTCGAGAACGACGTTCGAACCTGTCGCGTTCACTTGCCGCCCTCCCGATGCTTCATCTTCGGGTCGAGCGCGTCCCGGGCGGCGTCGCCAATCAGGTTGATGCTCAGAATCGCGATCGACAGCAGCAGGCCCGGCCAGAAGATCAGCGACGGCTTGATCTGGAAGTAGGCGCGGCCCTCGGCCATGATGTTGCCCCAGGTCGGCGTCTCCGGGTTGATACCGGCGCCGAGGAACGACAGGATCGCCTCGGTGAGAATGGCGGAAGCGCAGACATAGGTGCCTTGCACGATCAAGGGCGCGATCGTGTTCGGCATCAGGTGCCGCCACATGATCTTGGGCAGGCTGGAGCCGACCGAGATCGCGGCCTCGACATAGGGTTCTTCGCGCGCCGAGAGCACCACCGAGCGCACCAGCCGCGCCACGCGCGGAATTTCCGGGATCGTGATCGCGATCAGCACCGTCGTCAGGCTGGCGCCCGACAGCGACACCACGGCAATCGCCAGCAGGATGCTCGGGATCGCCATCAGACCGTCCATCACCCGCATCATCACGGCGTCGACCCATTTGAAGAAGCCGGAGACGAGGCCGATGACGAGGCCGATGCCGATCGAGAAGATCGCCGCGCCGACGCCGATGACAAGCGAGATCCGGCCGCCATAGATGATGCGCGACAGCACGTCGCGGCCGTAGCCGTCGGTGCCGAGCCAGTGAAGGGCGCTGGACGGCTTTAGCCGCTGCGCCGGCGCCAGCAGTTGCGGATCGTGCGGCGCCAGCAGCGGTGCCAGGATCGCCATCAGGACGACCAGGCCCAGCAGCACGGTGGCGACCGCGATGATCGGCGTCGACGTGAGGAATCCAAGCCTGGGCCGGAACGGCGTGGTGACCGGTATCGACGGTTCGGGGAGGGTTTCGATCGCCATCAGTATCGAATCCTCGGGTCAAGAAGCGTGTAGGCAACGTCGATCAGCAAATTGACGCCGACGTAGATGCCCGACGTCAAAAGGATCATCGCCTGGATCACCGGGTAATCGCGCGCCAGCACCGCATCGACGGTGAGGCGGCCGATGCCGGGCAGATTGAACACGCTCTCGGTGACGACGACGCCGGAAATCAGCAGCGCGAAACCAGTTCCGATCACGGTGATGACGGGAACGGCGGCGTTGCGCAGCGCATGGCGCAGCAGCACGCCGGTCTCGGAAATGCCCTTGGCGCGCGCGGTGCGGACATAGTCCTCGCCGAGCACGTCCAGCATCGCCGCCCGCGTCATCCGCGCGATCAGCGCGACATAAATAAAGGAGAGCGTGCAGGTCGGCAGGATGATGCGTTCGAAGAACGGTCCGAAACCGTTGAAGATGCTTTTGAAGCCCTGCACCGGCACCCAGCGCAGGTCGATCGCAAAGATCTGGATCAGGACATAGCCGATCACGAACACGGGGACGGAGAAGCCGACCACCGACAGGCCCATTACGAAGCGGTCGATCCAGGTGCCGTGCTTCCACGCCGCGATCACGCCGAGCGGGACCGCGACCAGGATGGCGAGGATGATGGTGCAAAGTGCTACCGAGATCGAGGGCTCGACGCGCTGGCCGATCATCTTCAGCACCGGCACGTTCGAGATCAGGGAGACGCCGAGGTCGCCGTGCAGGAGACGGCCGACCCAGGTGAAGAACTGGATGTGCAGCGGCTCGGTGAGGCCGAGCGAGGTGCGGATCTGTTCGAGCTTTTCCGGGGTCGCATTGTCGCCGGCCAGGATCGCGGCGGGATCGCCGGGCGTCAACCGCAACAGCAGGAACACAAACAGCGCGACCACGCCCATCACGGGGATGGTGGCGAGGATGCGGCGAAGCAGATATCCGAGCATTTTGTTCCGTTACAAATGTGGCAACCGGTCATTCGGTTGGCACGGATTTCGTTCACCGTTGGCAGCGTATCAGTTCAGCAAGTCCCGTGCCATTGGGGCGCCTACGTAGACCCACGTAGCCGGGCAAAACTGCACGATTTCATCACTCCAGCGTCGCCAACAACCCCGCCATCAGCCGCCCGCGTTCGGCCAGGCTATCCACCTCGATATGTTCGTTCAGCGTATGGGCGTCGGCGCCGCGGACGCCGAGGCCGTCGAGCGTCGGAATCCCCATCGCGCCGGTAAAGTTGCCGTCGGAGCCGCCGCCGGCGCTGGCGTGGGGCAGCTCATGGCCCATCGCTTTCGCAAGCCCGCGCGCTTTCTCGTACAGCGCCATGGTGCCGGCATCGGGCTCCCAGACCGGGCGGGTGACGCCGCGGGTCACCGTGAACGAGACGTCGTTGGCGCTGCCGGTCAAGGCCAGCATGCGCTCGACGCCGCGGTCGAGATCGGCCTGGCGCTTGGCCATGCTCAGCGCCTCGCCGGTGCAGGTGGTGGCGACGCAATTGACCCATTGTCCGCCATGGACGATGCCGACCGAGAACGTGCAATCCTCCGTTGTCATGCCGTCGATGGCAATGATCTGGCGCGCCATCTCCCGGATGGCTGAACGTCCCGAGGACAGCGTGGCGCCGGCATGGCTGGGCTTGCCGACGGCTTCGAGGTTGAAGCGGGCGATGGCGTAGCGCCCGGTGACGACGCCGTTGTTGAGCCGGCCCGGCTCCGGCACCAGCACGTATTTGTTGCGCGCGGCCTCCGCTTCGATCAGGTCGCGGGTCGAGGGGGTGCCGACTTCCTCGTCGGGGGTAAACAGCACCGTGATCGGCAGCGGCGTCGTGAACGACGCGCGGGCCAGTTGCCTTATGGCTTCGAGGCTGAGGTAGTTGCCGCCCTTCATGTCGAAGATCCCGGGGCCGTAGCACTTGTTGCCCTCGCGTCGAAACTTCAACTTCTCGATCGTGCCGACCGGATGCACCGTATCAAGATGGCCGGCGATCAGGATGCCCGGCTCGCCCTGTTTCGGATGCGGGAAGCGGGCGCGGACGCAGCCGGCAAAACCCTGGCGGCCGGCGATGCGCTCGATGGTCGCACCCATGATCGCCATTTCGCGCGCGGCGAGGTCGAGCATGCGCTCGACCGCGCTCTTGTCCCAGGTCGGGCTTTCGCATTCCACCCAGCTTCGCAGTCCCTGCAGCATGGTCTCGGAATCAAAGGGAAGATTGGCCGGGTTCATGAAATTTCTCTTCGGGCTGGAGCGCGCGACATCGGCATCGCGCGGCCTTACGAAAATCGCCCGCGGCGGATTTGTAAAGTCAAATAGACGCAGCCGGCTCATTCATTTGTATACGTTCGATTTCGCCAAAACCGGATTGACGCGCCGCGTGCTTGGTGCAAGTCTTCAAATAAGCAGGATTTACAGCGTGTTAGTTCGCCAAACAGCGAACCCTGGTTCGCCTAAATAACGAACCGCATGCATAATAAATCATCGGGTTTTGACCAGTTTCACGTCAGGAGAGATCGAATGTTGCAGATCATGCGTCGGAAGCGTCCAGCGATGGCGTCGGCTTTGTCGGCTCTCGCGCTCTCGGTGGCGTTGGCTTCGTCAGCGCTGACGCCGCAGGCCCTGGCCGCCGGCAAGACCATCACCGCGGTGATGCACGCCGACCTGCGCACGCCGGGCATGCAGACCACCGCCTATATCGTGCGCGACTTCGGCTACATGGTCTACGACACGCTGCTGGCACAGGACTCCAGCTTCAAGGTCCAGCCGCAGATGGCGGAGTACAAGATCTCCGACGACAAGCTGACCTACACCTTCACGCTGCGCGACGGTCTGAAATTCCATGACGGCACGCCGGTGACGGCGGAAGATTGCGTCGCCTCGCTGAAGCGCTGGGGCAAGGCCGACGGCATGGGCCAGAAGCTGATGGATTTTACGGCGAGCCTCGAAGCCACCGACGAAAAGACCATCACGCTGAAGATGAAGGAGCCCTATAGTCTGGTGCTGGAGTCGATCGGCAAGCCGTCGTCGCTGGTGCCGTTCATGATGCCGAAGCGTCTGGCGGAAACCCCGCCCGGCACGCCGATCCCGGAACTGATCGGCTCCGGCCCGTTCAAATTCGTGCAGGCCGAATTCCAGCCCGGCGTCAAAGCGGTATTCGTCAAGAACACCGACTACGTGCCGCGCAAGGAAGCGCCGAGCTGGACCTCCGGCGGCAAGGTCGTGAAGGTCGATCGCGTCGAATGGATCACGATGGCGGATGCGCAGACCGCGGTGAACGCGCTGCAGTCCGGCGATATCGATTTCATGGAAGTGCCGTCGTTCGATATTCTGCCCATCCTTACCGCCAACAAGGACATCAAGGTCGACACCCTCGACAAGGTCGGTTTCCAGACCGTCGGCCGCATGAATTTTCTGTTCCCGCCCTTCGACAACGTCAAGGTCCGCCGCGCCGCTTTCCTGGCGATGAACCAGAAGGACGTGCTCGACGCGCTGATCGGCAACCCGCAATACTACAAGATCTGCGGCGCGGCCTTTGTCTGCGGTACGCCGCTTGAGACCGATGTCGGTTCGGAAGCCGTGGTCAAGGGCAACGGCATGGCGGAAGCCAAGAAGTTGCTGGCCGAATCCGGTTACGACGGCACGCCCGTGGTGATCATGGCGCCCGGCGACGTCGTCACGCTGAAGGCGCAGCCGATCGTGGCCGCCCAGTTGATGAAGGAAGCCGGCTTCAAGATCGACCTCCAGGCCACCGACTGGGGCACCGTGGTGTCCCGCCGCGCCAGCCAGAAGCCGATCAAGGAAGGCGGCTGGAACATGTTCTTCACCAACTGGAACGGCGCCGATCTCTCCAACCCGATCGTCAACTTCGCGATCGGCGGCAAGGGCACGAAAGGCGGCTGGTTCGGCTGGGCCGACGATCCGAAGATCGAGTCCTTGAAGAACGATTTCGCGCGCGCGACGAACGCCTGAAGAGGCGAAGAAGATCGCCACCGAGATCCAGAAGCAAGCCTATGAGCAGGTGATCTACATTCCGCTCGGCCAGTACACCCAGCCGAGCGCGTGGCGGAAATCGCTGACCGGCGTGCTCGATGGTCCGGCGACCCCGATCTTCTGGAATATCGACAAGAGCGAGTAGGGGCAGGCGCCTCATCCATCATTGCGAGCAAAGCGAAGCAATCCATTTTCCCTTTGGGGCAGTATGGACTGCTTCCGCCTTCGCTCGTTGAGCTACGGCGGACAGGTCGTCGCTTACGCTCCTCGCAATGACGTGGATAAAGTTTTGGACCAATCAGCAGTTGCTGTCGCGCACCGATTCCGGACCATCGCTTAGCCACGGCGGTTGAATTTGCGGCAATGGCGGCGATGGGGCTCGCCCGCTTCCCTGCGGCTTGCGTTCGGTCGCGGTCGGTTTGACGGAAGAATGTTCGCGGGCCATGTCGTCATGCTCCAATTGCTGCGTGACAACATCTTCGATGAGCTTGAGTTCCCGTCACGCCGGATGCGCTGCCAAATGCTCCAGCATCAATTCGCTGATCCGCTCCGGCGCCTGATCGGCTGCAAAGTGTCCGACGCCGGGCAGTACCTCGAAGCGATAGGGGGCGGCGATGAAATCGACCGTGCCTTCGGCGGCGACGCGGCCGACGGTGTCGTCGGCATCGCCCCAGATGTAGAGCGTCGGCACGCGGATCGGGCCGAGCGGCCCGCGGATGGCGCCGCGGGCGCGATACCAGGCCAGTGCCGCCTCCATCGTTTCCTTGTTGCCGAGCACGGCAAGATGCTCCTCGATCGCGCTTTGGGGAACGCCGTTGGCATGGAGCCGATCGCGCAGCCATTTGGCGTCGTCGGCGAGCACTTTTTCAGCGGCGTCGGGCTCGAGAAACCACTTGTGGTGCTTTGAGCGTTGCGCCTGTTCGCCGTCGACCATTTGCAGCGCGCGGTTGAAGGCGTTCGGATGCGGTCGCGACAGGATCGTCAGCGAGGCCAGCCGCTCATGGTGGCGGTCCGCAAGGCCCCAGGCGATGCTGCCGCCCCAGTCGTGGCCGGCAAGATGAAAGGGCAAGTCGCCATAGCCCGATGCCGCCGCGATCGCGACGGCGTCATCCATCAGGCGGTCGATCAGGTAATGCGAAAACTCGCCGGCATCCGGCCGCGCGCCCGGCGAATAGCCGCGCTGGCTCGGTGCGAGGGCGCGATAGCCCATGTCGCCGAGTGCCGTCACCTGTGCGCGCCAGCAATTCATCAATTCTGCAAAGCCGTGCAGCAGCAGCACCAGCGGCGCACCGCGCGCCCCCGATGTAAGCGCGTCGAAGGTGAGGTGAGGGGCGATCGTGATCTGTTCGAGAACCGGCATGCGGCCATCCTGGATCGGTCGGCCGATCCCGGATAAGCGGCTTGGTCCCGGATGGGCGATGCCATCCTAGATAGACAATGCCGGCCGGTCCATGCCGAAAAGGATGTCACAGGGGAGGCTCGCAATTGTGCAACGGCGGCAAAGTGCTGTATGGGGGGGCGCCCATCGCTGAAGCCTGCAGAAGGAAATCATCGTTGCACTATCTGAGGTCGGTCATCTTCATCGTGGCAGTCCTGATCTGGACGATTGTCGTGTCGCTGGCGGTGCCGTTGATGTGGCTGGCCAACGCCGGCAGTCCCGCGGTGCGTGCGGTATCGCAGGTCTGGGCCAAGGGTATCTTGTTTCTGTTCGCCTTCGTGCTCGGGCTCGACCACCGCGAGGTCGGCCGCGGCAACGTGCCCGACGGTCCCTGCATCATCGCCTGCAATCATCAGTCGCTGTGGGAAACCGCCGCGCTCAGCATGATGTTTCCGGACGCCAGCATCGTCGCCAAGAAGGAACTGAGCCGGGTTCCGATCGTCGGCTGGTTTCTGCAGCGCTATCCGATGATCCTGGTCGACCGCGAGGCGGGCCGGCAGGCACTCAAGCAGATGATCGAGGAGGCGAAGCAAGCGGTCGCCGAAGGGCGCAAGGTGCTGCTGTTTCCGCAAGGCACGCGGCAGGCGATCGATGAGCCCCTGGTGTTCCAGGCCGCCGGCATCTCCGCCCTCTACACCACGCTCGACGTGCCGGTGGTTCCGGCGGCGTGCAATTCCGGTTTGTTCTGGGGCAAGAAGACGTGGATGATCCACAGCGGCACCGTCACGGTATCGTTCCTCCCGCCGATTGCGCCAGGACAGCCGCGCAAGGAATTTCAGGCGATGCTGGAGCGGATGATTTCCGACGAGGCGACGCGACTGCTGGGCGAAGGCGAGGCAAAGGTTTCGTGCTAACCCGCGCGGCGCCCGGCGAGCCAGCCGGCGACCGGCGAGAGAAAAGCCACGCCCCAGACAAACTGCGCGACGGCCGGATTGATGAAGGCGACGACCGTAGCAAACACGAATACGGCGACAGGGAATACGCCGGTCACCAGCAGTTGCGGATCCGGACGGTCTCGCAGCGCCAGAATCCACAGCAAGGCGTTGAGCGTCGCGATGAACAGCAAATGGAGGCCATAGAGGACCGCGACCACGGCATCGAGCCGGTAGCTGCCGTAGAGCCCGTTGGTCACCGGCAGGATGATGATCGACAGCAGGAACAGCAGATTGAGAAACACCACCCCGCGGCTCGCTTCCGGCGCCACCGCCAGCCGGCGGTGATGGCTGAACCAGAACAGCCCGGCGACGACGAACGAGATCGCCAGCGCGATCACCGGCTGCGCATAGGTGCGGACGAGGTCGATCCACTCTGGCGCGGTCTTGAAACTGGAGGCCTTCGGCAGATCATAGGCCAGCAGCGTCATCGCCACGCCGAAGATGGTGTTGCTCAGCATTTCCAGCCGGCGCATTTCGAAGAGATCGGTGTGTGGCAAACTGCTCCCCCGCTCCCGCAGTCTACGAGACTTCTGGAAGCAAGGGCTAGGCAGAAGCAGAACCCTGCCGCAGACTGTGCGGCAACGATCGTAACCCGAAGGGGCGCTGGCGCCGGCATCTTTTCAGTTGGCCCAATGACAGACGTTCGGGAGACCTGGGCGGAGGTCCGACAAGTGCCATTCGCTTCGTTTGTGAAGTTTTTCCGATGGTTGTGCCTCGGTTGCTGCTGCGTTCTTGGCACGGCCTTTGTCGTCGCAGTGGTCGAGGCGGCAGCGTTCGAGCGCGTCGTCAGCATCAGCGGATGTCACTGGAACCCGGAAATACTGCCGAACTTCACGTGCGGGGAGAGCGTGGTTCGGCAGTCGCTCGCGATGTTCCTCAACCTGCCATTCGCGTTCGTTTACGCAGTCGGCTTC
Organism: uncultured Alphaproteobacteria bacterium; assembly: GCA_963764705.1. Taxonomy (GTDB): domain Bacteria; phylum Pseudomonadota; class Alphaproteobacteria; order Rhizobiales; family Xanthobacteraceae; genus Bradyrhizobium. Next base: position 518,662 of record CAVXTR010000002.1, read on the forward strand.
ACGCTTTTCTGGCTGGCACCGCCGAGTCGGGCCTTCATGTTCTTGCTTTACGGATTTGACGTCATTCTTGTTCTGGCGCTGGCGTATCCCGTTCTTGCCTACCTCGCCCGCAAACGCGCAAAGCAGGGCGGCTGATGTTCATTGGGGGACGATAGGCGATAGTTACATTTCGTATTCGCCGCCGTTTCGGCGAGTGGCTTGCCGAGCCGTAGCTCGCGGCCACACGGCCCGCCTTCGCCAATCGGCTTCGGCGCGGCAGCCTTCCCTCGCTTCGCGAGCGAAGGCTGGTGCGGGCGGTGGGAGTCGAACCCACACGACGTTGCCATCGATGGATTTTAAGTTTGTTTCCCGCCGTTACCAGCAGACCCCGGCTAAACCCGGTCAATGGTAGAAAACCTCTATATTTTATAGCACTTCAGGCTTATTGTCTCGGTCTAGCCGAGGTCAACCCGGTGCAACCCAGTACACCGGCGAGAAGTTCAATACGCATGAATTGACGGCCGCCCATCCCACGTTGCCATTCGGCACCCGCCTGCGCGTAACGAACGTCGCCAGTGGGCAGTCCGTGACGGTCCGCGTCAATGACCGCGGCCCGTACGTCCGCGGACGGGTTGTTGACGTTTCGTACGCTGCGGCCGAAACGCTGGGAATGGTTGGAGGCGGTGTCGCAAAGGTCAAACTTGACGTCGTCCAATGGCTGGTATGACCGACACGGACGTGACGATGGGAGGTCTACCTCGAAGCATTCGCCGCTCGTCGGTGGCATTTGCAAATTGGTCAGGGCGCTTCCGCGCTGTCGCAGCCGCTGGCACGTTCACCGCACCCTGCGTCAACGATTTGAGGAATTCGGACGGTGTTGCGGCGGAAGCATGTCGTGTCGACAAAATTCAGCAGCGCACGCCACTGTTATTGCAGTTGCAAGCGCGGGCGCGGTACGGTTATCGGCGAACATCTGGCAGGAAAAGCAATGAACCCAAATCGCAACTACACCGGATTTGTCGGCCGGCCTTCCGGTTTCAGCCGGTCATCGTGGTGTCGGCTGCATGCAATAGCGATTGCAGTCCTGCTGTTGCTTCCCATTGGCGCGAACCCGGCGCATGCCGTCAATGGTCCTGCATCGAACCCCTCTACCGCCCACGTTTATCTGCTTCGCGGTGTGCTCAATATCTTTTCTCTGGGTCTCGATGACATCGCGGCCCAATTGCGGGCGCAGGGCATCCCGGTCACTGTCGCGAACTTCGCCTCATGGTCGTCGCTCGCCGACGAAGCCGCCGCCGGATACAAGAGCGGCAGGATCAAAACGATTGTTCTGGTCGGGCATTCTTCGGGAGCGACCGCATTGCCCGACATGGTCGCCAGGCTGGACCAGCTTGGCGCTCCCGTTAAGCTGGCGATCGGTCTGGATTCAGTGTTTCGCACCAAGCTCTCGGGGCGCGTGGGACGCTACGTAAACTTCTACATCGCCAACGGTAACGGCGAGCCGGTCGCAAAGACCGCACAATTCCAGGGCAAGCTCGAGAACATCAATGTGCAGAACGTTCCTGGCGTCGGGCACATGTCCATCGAAAAGAACCAGATCATGCAGCGGAAGGTGATAAGCGAGATCGACGCCGTCGTCTTCGGCCGATCTGCACCAGCTTCGGGGACGCAGAGGTCGCGACAGCCTGGAGCGGCGGACATGGCGAGACCAGGCGCGGCAAGGGCTGCAGCGGTACGTGAGTAGTCCGAACGCCGTCGCAGAAACGACGAATGCCGCAAATTCTGCCGATTCCTCGACAATAGATCATCCGCAGAACGCCGGGTGGCATGCTCTGTCGGCATTCAAGTCCCGCGTGCCTCACGCCTAGATCGCGAGCGGAATGTAGATGAGAAGTCCGACGCAGGTTGCGCCCGTGGTGATACGTGCAGCGCTTTCCGTCTGCATCCTGTCGGCCGTTTGCAATCTGGCGGTCGCCGGTCCGGTCGCGCGCACGACCAATGCTGTCGCGACGGTCGCTCCCGACGCGCCGCCAGCAGCGCCCCAGGCTCAGGCGCGCGTCTACCTGTTCCGTGGCGCGCTCGGCCCGATCTTTTCGCGCGGCATGGACCGCCTGACCAAGCGGCTCCAAGAAGCCAGTATCCGGGCTGACGTCTACGAATTCACCATTTGCCGGCTGATCGCGGATCAGGCCATCAGCGATTTCCGTGACAATCCCGCTCCGATCGTCCTGATCGGGCATTCGATGGGCGGACTGTGCGCCTTGACGTTTGCCGCGATTCTGAACTCTGAAAACATCCCGGTAAGCTTGGTGGTCACCATCGATCCGGCTCACGCAAGCCCGAAGGTGCCGCTGAACGTCGAGCGCTACATCAACATTTTCCTGTCCGACAGCGTATTGGGTGGAGGCGATGTGGTGGCGGAGCAGGGTTATCAGGGCCACTACGCAAGCTACGATTTGAAGCAGCACGAGGAAGTCACCCACATCAACATCGACAAGATGGATTCCGTGCACGCGCAATTGGTGATAGCCATTGCGCAACTTGCGACGACGCCCTTGCCGGCTAAGGGAGAGGCGATGCCGCTGCGCTACGTCGTTCCTCCCGATGCTCCGCTGGAGCTATGGGACAGCGGCACGGCGCAACTCGCCCATTCGGGCGATACGTTGCAGAGGCTTGCGGCGCTTAACCAGGTGCCACTGTGGTCGCTTACCCAGGCCAATCAGCATTCGGACAGTGCACCGCTGTCAGTTGGCCAGCGCGTCCTGATTCCGCGCCGTCTCGTCCCACCTGTCGCGGCATCAGCGGCGTCGCGACCGAAACGATAGTTCGGGCGTTGCAGCGTCAGGTGCGCGGCAGGAACGGCATCAGCATTGGAACGCGACGGCAATACGATCCATAGGCATCTGCACCGAGTTCGGCCGTGAGGAAGCCCTCCTCCATCTGCGCCTTCAACCCCATCCCGAGCGAGATCAGCGCCGCCCCCAGGATCGCCGTCACGGTTCCGACTGCGATGCCCGTCACCAGCATCCCCGCGATCAGGCCCGTATAGATCGGGTGACGCACCATCCCGTAGGGGCCGGTGTCGATGACCTGATGGCCCTCTTTGTGCGTGATCGCGTTCGACCAAAAACGCCCGAGATGAATTCTCGCCCACCAGGTGAACGAGATCCCCGCAAGGACAAGAGCCGCCAGCACGTAGATACCAAAGCTGCCAAACTGCCAGAGCGGCTTTTCCCCCAGCACCTTGCCGGCCAACGGCATAAAAAGAACGGCGCCTGCGAGAATGGGGAGCCGGTACTTGAGCGAGTTGGAGGTCATCACGTGTTTCTTGGTCCGACCAGACCAGAACGACGCCACAACCCAGCTGATGACCCACAAAATCCAGATGATGGCGAGCAACTGTGTGGGCCAAATCGTGGTCCAGCCACTCAAGGCAAAAGCGAACCATTGACCAGGATCGTTCAGCATGTCGCGGACCGTCTGATGCGCTTTCGCTCAACCGCCGAACCTGCGCTCGACGTGAAACGGTCGAGAGCCAGTCCTCGGCGTTGAGTCCCATTCAGTTTGATTGTGACGGCCATCCAGCAGATGCGCAATAGTTTCACGCAAGACGGGTTCGACGGGGCCCGGCGCGTAGCCCAGTTCTCGTTGCGCTTTCTCGATCGACAATGCTTCCGCCCGCAATGCGATACTAACGCCTTCGGCTGTACCGGAAGGAGGTCTGCGCGTCACGTGATCTGCGACGAATTCCAACATGGCAGCGGCAATTTCGGCAACTCGGCCGCCAACCTGAAGGCGGCGAGCGCGGCGGCCGCTGATCGTTTCCATAAGTTCAAGAATCTGTTTCAGCGGGATGGTTTCGCCGCCCAGGATGTAGCGATGTCCAGACTGTCCGCGTTCCATCGCCAGGATCAGCCCTTCGGCGACATCGCGCACATCGACGAGGTTAACGGCGAAATCAAGATACAATTGAAGACGGCGATCGAGAAAATGGCGGAGCATGCCCGTCGGGGGAGTGACATTGTGATCATGGGGCCCGATGGGCATCGTCGGACAGCCAATGACCACCGGATAGCCGGATGTCGCGACCTGCATGGCGAGCCGCTCGGCGAGCATTTTCGAGCGTGTATATGGACCCGGCATGTCGCCGGATAGTGCGGTATTGTCCGCGAGAAAATCGTTCGATGGCGAAGAGCGAAACAGAATGGATTCCGTCGAGCAGTACAAGAAACGCTTTACGCCGCGCCTCCGCGCCGTTTCGATGACGATTTCAGTGCCACCGTAGTTGACAGTATGAAAATCATCCTTTCGCGGCAGCCACATCCCGGGCAGCCCGGCAAGGTGATAGACCTCGTCGATTCCGTCCATCGCACTGTGCACCAGGTTTCGATCGAGCACCGAGCCGCGGACATACTGAACCTGCGGCAACGCGCGAGGGGGTAGCTGAAGATCGAGCACCCTTACCTGCCGATTTCGCGCGGCAAGCGCCGAAACAAGGTGCTTTCCGATGAAGCCACTGCCGCCTGTAACCAGTGTCCGTGTCATGTAACCAGTTTCCGTGTCACGCGGGCGGGTGCGGCTCCGGCTGACTTTGTTGCGAGAACGATGAAGAGCTTTGCGGACGCTCCTGGATGATGATGGCGAGATCGCGCCGAAATCCGAACGCGATAAACAATTTGGCCATTACAAATATCGGTCCGAGCAACAGATGGGTAGGATTGTCTACCAGCGCCGGCTGACGACGCTCGAACACCCGGTGACCAATAATCTGCGATGCAACGCCAATTGCAATCAGGAGGGCGGTGAGCGACCACATGCCGGCAGTCGTCGCATGACTAACGATTATGGCAGCGGTAGAAAGCAATACGATCGCAGCCGCAAGGATCGCGGCTCCAAGCGCGAAGTCGAGCAGGAACCAATAAATGAGCACTGGTATCACAGCGATGATCGCAACGCTGGTTTGGATCCCGAGCACCGTGATCGACCACGCGCTGATCGGAAGAACGGCGGCCAGAAACAATAAGACGATACCAACGACATGCATCGCGCAATTCCAGGGGTCGCGATGATATTCAACGTAATCCGCTAGCTGCCGCCGAAAATATGAAGTCATGGGTGCTCGTTAGGCTGTTGTGTCGATAGACACCATAAATCCTATTGGCACGCATGGTCAAACCGCGGCGGCGAAATCCGGGCCTGCGTTGAGGCGGAACTCTTGACCGACGTTCGCGGCTGAGCGTCCCGTTTGGTCCCGGCAGCCTTTCATTGCGAAGCTTGAGCGCGACTGCCCTGATCTGCCAGCATGGTCTCCGAAACAGCAACGGCCCAGTCTAAGGAGAGTGACCGGGGCCGTGAAGGCTGGGGGCTCTGGATGTATCGGGAGGGGACCCCGGTTATTCAGCCGGGCCATCCAAAGGAACCAAGTCAGGAACAATTGTCTCAAAGCACATTGTCCCGGGATACAATGTCCTGATTTCAATTCTGGTGGTGTCTGGCGCCGGCATGAGGACATTAAAGGCCGCGACGACTATGTCTGGCGCCGCGCAGCCACGCGATGCTGCCCTCGTCACTGCCTCCGCCGAAATGAAACGGCTGACCGGCTGGTTGGCGAAGTTCGGCCGGCAATCGAGAAACGACCCACCTGTGAGCGAAAGTAACCCCGCATTAATAATCTGCTCGCACTGTTATATAGGAGCTTCTGACGAGAGGAACTATTCGCACTCGCTCAACCCGTAACATGGGGATATCCGATGAACGCAACCACGGGTACAGAAAAAATTGATCTGACTGAAGAGCAGAGCAATTTAGCAGCGGTATCGGATGTAGAGGCCGGCATCCGCGACTTCGTTCGCAATGATGTTGCCAATCTGCGCAGACCCACTTCGGGTTCGCCGGAAAGCATTGACCCCGTAACCGAGCAGAGCCCTGAGGTCACCGTCAATAACGTCAATTCGTTGATCCAACGCGTCGCCGGCGCTTCAATTCGGGACATCGAAAACCTGATTTCAGAACTCGAAGGCCTGCGCGACCTGCTCCATGCCGAAGGTAAGCGTGTGCAACGTGAGATCTCCGGCTACGCCCAGCTCAGCCAAGCCGCCATGAAATCCACGCGCATGATTGCGGACAACGTGGAGCAGTGGAAAGGCTCAGCTGAGGGTCTTCGCAACAGCTAAACCAATTCAAAAGGTAGACCGCCCGCGTCACGGTCGTGGTGTTGCCGATCAGCGTTCGCGATGGCCCCAGATCTGCGTAGCAGCATATGAAGGCGGCATCACGTCGGCTACACGGAAGGAGGCTTTTCTCGACGGAAAATGGTTCGAGCCAGGCGCTAAAGTCCATCGGCGCGGGGTCTTCGGGTACGCCGATATCGCCTAAATAGCCGGTACAGTAACGGGCCGGAATGTTCATGCAGCGACAGAGCCTGACGGCCAGGTGGGCGAAGTCGCGGCAAGCTCCGACACGCTCCTCGTGGCCGTCAGACGCCGTTCGATCGCAGCGTGCGTAGTGGGAAAGCGCCATTAACTGCACGTCTGGCGCGGATGCCGCTCAAAGTGAAGCGATTGGCGCGGTCTTCGCGGAAAGGCTTTGTCCGCGCTTCCGGGATGGAGCTTCACCCACCAAGCTCAGGAATATTCTGCTGCCTGCACCGCGCTGGCGCGTACCCGCTTTGCGATACGCAAGAGTCGGAGCAGAGAAGGTCCGCCTTTCAAAACTAGCAAACCGAGCAAATTCATGGAAGGAAGCCTCAGGCGTCAACGTGGTGCAGCAGCTCGGGCATCGAGATAGCAGGGGCGATACATCGCCTCCAGTTGCCTTCCTCGCAAAAAAATCGTGCGTGGACTCAAGCCGCCGCGATTAGCGATCCAATGGCGGACCTGCGATGGGTACATCGAATAAAGCATCCTGGTTGCTCCCGGATTCGTAACAGTACGTCCCCGAGGCCCGAAATCCCAAGCAGCGTGGAAGGCGAGATTGGCATTCTGAGTTACGCAGATTTTATCGCTAGGAATCGCGCCGAGGACAATTGTACAGGCCGAAGCGCAAAGACCATCAATCATTATTGTTTGGCCTGAGGTTCGCAATTGTTCGTAACGTTCGACGTATCGACCGATCTGCCCGCCCCGATCATCAGCAATCCGAACCACCGCATGGCTTATGCCTGCACCCGCCAGGAAGAGCATTGCCGCGAGCAACCCCGTTAACAATTTCATGCTTCCTGCCCTGTGATGCCTACCACGACAAACCTGATGGTTGCCCCATGATCAAGGAAGAATTGTGGTACAGCTGTCCGTATAAGCACGGACGCCGCCCCCACCAGCAAAGCTGCCCAACCTGCGATCCACTCTGTACCAAGGCATTTCTTGGGTATGTTATCGCGTCTCGTTTTCATAAAAAGGGCGGCCAGATTGGTGTCGGCGACCAAGGTGGCAGCGAGGTTTTCGCTTCTTCTTCGAAGAACCGAACGGGTATCCCGCTATTCCTGTCACCTCGGGTGAACCCGCAGTCCTGACGTTTCAAGTACCCATCAACTACCTAAGTTTTCTTTGGGGCTCTCCAGACACCTACAATAGACTCGAGATTACCTCGACCACAGGAGCTTATGATTTCACCGTCGATAGCTTGGGCTTCGCTGTAACTGACGGCAACCAATCGTTTTCTCAGTACGTTCAGTTCACAACGAGCCCGGGTGAATCAATTCTCTCGGCCAGGTTTGACAACTCCCCCGCGCAAAACGCCTTTGAAACCGCTAATTTCAGCGTAGGACCGGTTTCAGCGGTTCTGCAAGCAGCGGTTCCGGAGCCATCGACTTGGGCGATGATGATTCTCGGCTTCATGGAAATTGGATTTGTCGCATATCGTCGGTCTCCCAAAGCAGAATTCCGCTGGGTCTAATCAGGACCTCCGACAACAATTACAGACCGCCTTTGGGTGGTCTTTCTTTTGCGCGGTCCCGGCCATCCCTAAAGAATTCGAGCAGGCGCGTATCGGCCCGGATTCCTATTGCGCGACGCTTGCCTGTTGGAACCGAAAGGTTGGTGTCGAAGCATTGCGACAGTGATTATCGCGCGTCGGCCGGTCGCCGCGCTGGATCAAGGTCAAGAACCGGCAGCATCCGGCGTTTAGCAGAGTGACGGAGCACTTCAGTTAAGGGAGTTGTTGCGTATGCGTGAGTTGCTCTCAATTGTTCCCGGCGTACCGGAGAATACCTACCTCGTCGTCAACCACTTTGGCAGGTGGGGATCGGCGTTCGTCGAGACCGATCTTCGCCGCGCCAACTATGAAGACACCATCGCCGATCTGATGACCGGACAGCACAGCGATCCGCTGCGGGTGGTGATGTTCAACACCGATCTCGACCGGGCCGAGGATGTCTCGCAGGCAATTGCGCGGGAAATCCTGCGCCGCCTTGGTCTTGATGGCTGCAACGTGCCGTCCGAGCTGGAAGGCTTCATTGACCGCCATGTCGGCCCGTATCGCCAGCTGACGTTGCGGTTGGCCTTAACATGCCGATAGATTGGCGTAGCGATGTAGCTGTGTAATCCTCAGGTCCCGTCAATATGGCCAGCAGTCCAAGCACGACCGCGAGGAGGATGAGAACCGCAGCAGTGGTATCTGATATGAGCCACATCTGGTCACCTGACCTGTCTGGGCCCCCACACTTGTATCCCGCCAGCGCGTTAACGTTTCGTTAAATCAATCACCGCGCGGACCAGAGCCGGGCCGAACTTCGGCCGGATATCAGCGCCGCGCATGCCGCAGACCTGACAGACGAACTTCAGTTCGATGTCCGATAGCCTAACGTCATCAGGCTAAGGGCCATGACCGGGACGACCCTGTACCTCAGGACAATGCGCTTCGGGACAATTGTTGCTCGCCCGGACTCTGCGTTCAGCTGGGCTGGGTGCCTGGATGCCAACCGGTTACCCACCCCAGGCGGCCCCGATCACTCCTGAGATCGGGGTCGTTTTCTGTCGCACGGTCGGCAGCTGAGCTGCCTGACTAGGCGGCGAACGTGGCCGCTAGACGCGCGCCGAAAGATAGAAAGGAGCAACGCAAATGGTATTCAAGGAAACGCATTTGGGTGATGGTTTATTTTGCTCGTTCGATGGCCACCAGATCAAGCTGCGGGCACCACGAGACGGCGGCGACCACTGGGTCAGTTTGGATCCGGCCGCGTTCGACGCGCTGATTGAATTCCGCGCCAAGACCATCGAAGCGATGAAACGAGGCGCAGCCCAATGGACGTGATGGATCGAACCTAAACGAGGCTTCAATCGTGCCAGGTTCGAAGCCCGCTGCGGGGTCGGCGCGGACACTTTGCATGACGAAGTCGACGGCGAGGTGGCGGTTCGATCAGGAATTCATGTGCGGTAAATTACGGCCCCCGGGACGGCGGTCCCGGGGGCCGTATGCTTGCCTGCCACAAACGGGGACACCGGGCAGACGAAGCAACCTCTGAACAACAATGAGGGCCGTCTATGCCAGCGACGCCACCGAGCGAAATATCATCGCTTTGGCGGCGTCGTGATTTCCATGGCCAGGGGATCAAAATCCCCAAGCAAGGTTATTCTACTGGAGTACCCCATTCGGCTCTTGTTATTGCGCGCCAATGATTTGGCATTTGGTGCCAGGGCAAATTTCGCGGATGGAAAAGTTCGTAGCTTTGACCGCCGTCGCGGCCTTCTTGATCTTCGCTGGTGCAGCGGTGATCGCGGCAATAGATCAGCACATCGCGGACACCGTTGGCGCGCATGTCGTCGAAGGTGATTTTGTTCGCGCCGGATGCTTTGATAACTCACAAAATCGAAGCCGCCGGCGTGAACCGGCGGGCTTCGCTAGCATTATTGTTTATCGAAAATGAACGCCGTGATGTCTTCGATCATTACAAGGCCAGTCAAGTAAATGACCGTACCGATGGCCAAGAGGACGAATGCGATCCAAACGGATAACGGCATCGCCTCCCGCGGCTGCCTTAGCTTCATTGCTCCCCCAAACTCCGGCAGGGGCATCCAAAACCTGGATTTCGGAGAAGCAAGCGGCGCGACGTCGCAGGTCGGGTTTCCTGACGACCAGAGAGGCGTGACCGGTTCACGGCGGCGGGTTTGTTTATGAAGAGGTGCCGCCAACAGAGGCGGCCTTACTCCACGAACAGCATGGACGCTGGTAGGCTATTTTTCACTTTCGGAATAATTGGAATCGGTTCGCAGTTCGAATGTGCCCAGGCGAAACTCTTCGCCGGCCAATTCTTCACCGGTCGCAGCAGGCGGTGGCGTAGAAGTGCTAATCAGCGTGAATGCTGCATTCGGATAGGCCGTCCAGATCGCCGGATCGGCAGCAGTAACGGTAAGCCATCCAAATCTGAACATGTATCGGCCAGGATCGGTCAGTCGGCCAATCAGCGGCCAAGTGATCTTGTTTACGGTTAATTCAGGCCCGTCGGCTTGCTTTGGTGGGAATGTCTCTGGGCGATCTTCGATAGGCATCTGAATAGGGGCGGTCGTAACGACGGGATCGTTCAGCTTAGCGGGCTCACCGGCTTCACCATCAGGCGACACAAGGGAGGGGTCGAGCGTTCGCATTGCTTCTAGAGCGATGGGCTTGCTGGGCTCGGGTTCGAAACTCACTTCTGAGTTTTCCGGCTTTGGCTCAATTGTCACTTCGCGCAGCACGTTGGCGCCCGGCTCAACTGGAACGGGATCGTGACCCAGACGATCGTCGTTGAGCAATTGAGCTTCCTGCATTGCACCCTGGACTGGATCAGGATCAGTCACGTCTTCCCTTCACCTTCAGCGCTTGCAAGCCGTCGATCCGATCGCACCTTCGGATCAGAATGACCGCTGCGAGATTACGAAACCACGTTATGTCGTCACTCTCTCAATGAGCAACAGTCGAGCAAAATCTCTAGGATCAAACTGATGGCCAGCTGAATCCGTAATATGCACCTGCCAACCCAAGCGCTCTAACAGACGCGCCTTGTCGACTGCAGCAACGGGGTTGATACGAATAGTGACGACGCCCTGTCCGTTCTCTGACGCATGTATCGCGTATGTCATGGCACCCTCATCGGGCGAACATACACGGATTCGAAGGGACCAGAGCGTGGCCCGATGGCACATGGCCAAATGCTGCACCGCATCCAAGACGGTGACTCGCAGGGCAACTACGAATGACGGGACCGAACGTGTGGCCGTCATAGGGATTGCCGTGCAGGGCCTTGGCATGCAGCAGGAAGTGCCCGCCTTTGGGCGCGGTGGCAGGTGTGGCAATCGAGACTTTGCAGCCAAACTCGTAAGGTGCCCGGGCCTTGCCTTTGCCGATGCACTCCACCTCGGGGGCGTGCAATGAGTAGACCTTGGGACCGCGCTGACGCGGCCCTTGATGGCGAACCCGGTGGGCGATATCGAGCAGCGGACCAAAGCGATCCTCAAGTGCAGGGGTCGCCCTCGATCTTGCGTCTGATGTCACGGATGATGCGGCCAAACCGGGTGCGCAAGAATTTGAGTTCTCCTCGGGCACGCTTGAACTGGCGGGCATGCGTGTGGCGCCCCACCATGATTGCGGCGCGCCTAGCCACACGCCGATAGCTCTGGCGCAGTGCTCCTCCCCATAACACGGGCAGGCGGAATACTATCACCTAAACCGATCCGAAACCCGGACAAGCCGAGCTTTTCGTTCGGCCGGAAGCGAGTTTAGAACCATTCACCCGGAATGTAACGGTCCAGGAGCAAGACCGAGACAGAAATCAACAGACCAATTCCGCTGAAGATCGCGACCGAAACCAAGCCGTCGAAACGGCGGGCGGTCTTTTCGGATGATTGCTCAAGATGCCTTGCGATTGCTGTGCTCATGTCCCGCTCCATTACTGCAACGCGATGCTGATCATCAGAGCGCGTCTTCGTTTCGGGACGATTGCAGATCCTCGGGAAAAGGCTTCGTTCACGTAGCCGTGTATTTCGGCTGAGATGCCTGGACCTATCTGTGAAGCGGCCGGTCCCCATCGCCGCTTCGCGCCCCAAGAGAGCCCCACACCCCAAGGCGGGCTTTCGCTTTTCATTCTCTGACGGGGTTTGTCGAAACTGCGGGAGACGCTGCCATCAGGCGAACAGATCTGCGCCGGCCGGCGTGAACTTCACATAAGTCCCGGGCTCGTTCTGCCACAGCAAGCCGCATGCAACGGCCAAGACCGGGTCAGTTGCCACGTATCCTGATCATGACTGAGTCCGTGCAGTCACTGGCCCAAATCTTGGTGCCCCTGACCGTTCCTGCCGTTGCTTAGAATCACCACTCAAATCGAAACGTGGGCGCCACAAGCGAATCAATTTGACTGTGCAACCAGCGGAGTCGCTTACTTCAGCAATCCATCGGGATCGCCCATGTTTCAGGCTATTGCAGCATTTCTTATAATTCTTAGCGTCGGCATCCTTGTCGCTCACGCTCTGGACGCCTTTCGATCATGGAAATAGCCCTCGGTGGTGCGGGGCGCTCCATGAATTACGGACGCGGGATCGGGCGTTTCCTTGGCAGCGGGATGCGGCGGATGAATAGGGGCTCATCGGCGGACGCCTTCGCGTTCTGCGCTCGTTTTAGGATAGCATCGGCGGCTCTTTGGTAGGTGGCTATCTGGTCTTCCGTACGTGGATGCTGAATGTTCGTCGATACCTCCGGCTCGGGACGAACTGCCACAGTCGGCACGGTCGGCGGCGATCGCTCGGTTTCGATAAGCTGTGGCCGGGCTGGAGTTGCGAAGTAGGTGATACACCCTGCCACCGCAGCGGCGACCAGAACGGCCAGAACAGCAAATCGCCAGCTGATCATTTCAGCGCCTCAGCCCTCGCATCGCTGAGCCGGTCACTCTGCACCGAATCCGACCCGGTGACTAGCGCATCCAGTGAGGCTCGCGGAATTGGCTTCCGGACTTTCGATAAACGCCCACTGTCCGCCGTGTTCGTCGTAGGCATCGACTGCGAAGTCTTTGTCCGTAGGACCGTTAAAGAGTTTTTCTCCGGGCGACGGCATCGTGTAGGTGAAAGAGCCCGCCTTCAGTGTGCAGTTGGCGATCAGTGCCGAGGCATGGGCCTGTTGCGACATCAACGCGAAGACTGCGATAGCTCCGAGCAGGGCAGCGTTTTTCATAACGATTTGTCCTTTCCGGTACGTCGGCATGGCGGTAGCGATTCGTCGCGACCCTGCCGACATTGCGTTCGCCCGCGATCATAGATCGTCGTCGTGTTGCCTGTCGTGGACTCGCGGTTAATCACCTTGCCTCGCGCGTCGTAGGTCGTCACCGTGCCGCTGCTGTTGAAGCGCGGCCAACGGCATTGCCACGCGAGTCATAGATCGTGCGCTGTTGCGCCCACGCCGCGCCGGTCATCAGCGTGAGTGTCAGTAGTGCGGGCAGGATCTTAGTGATGGGATTCGTCATGGCGCTATCGTAGCGCGACCATCGTGCCATTCAAAAAGAAAAGCCGCCCGAAGGCGGCTCTCTCACGTCGTGTATTGTTCGATCAAGCAGCGAGCGCGAGGCCTTGATCCTTGCGCGACCGCCGATACGCCATGAAGCCGACGCCAGCGAAGCCGAGGATCATCATCGCCCATGTGGAGGGTTCGGGGACAGCGCTGATCGACCCGAACAGTCCGTTGGTCTCCCCGTTGATGCCGTCAGTAAAGTAGAGAGTGTTGGGGTCGCCACCACTACCACCATTTCCGAAAATAAGTGCCCAAAGGCCGCCCGGTCCGTTCGCACCCGTGTTAATCGGGATTGAGCCGATAAAAGCACCGGTGATCGGGTCGAATGCGTTGATCTCGCTGGCAACAAAGCTGAAGTTGCCGACAAGTAGGTCACCACCAAATTGGCCGAAACCCGAAGGAGCGAGAGCGATACCCCAAGGCGACGCCAGGTGGCCTCCAGTTAAAAGCTGGTTGAGTAAGTTGCCGTTCGTATCGAATACTGCGACTGCGCCGTTACCCTCTGGCGCGTTAATCTGCGCTCGGCGCCCCCCAGCAGGCGCATAAGTCACGTAGACATTTCCACCAATCGTTTGAACATTGAAGGGGACCAGTCCCGGGAATGGATTAACGAAAGCCTCCCGGGGAGCTGATGGGCGTGAAAGAGCTATTGAAAACGTCAATCCGATTCTGCGCGCCATTCGCCGCGTAAAGGGTCGCCGTGGCCGCGGTATTCCCGGCGATGGCCAGCCCGGTGTAGACAGCACCCGTTGTCGTGGCTTGGACTCCGCGGACGTACCTGCGCTGTTGTTCCAGGCTGAAATCGTTCCATTCAAATTCGCAAAGATGAAACTTGCCGGCGCACTACCCACCACGAACGACGAGGCGAATACCGGCATTTACCTGGCCGGTGGGACCCTGCGGTCCGGTTGCTGTAGTAGGAATAGCAACGGTGAGCGGTACTTTGGCCACGTTTCCACCGATGACCGAATAGAGGGTTGATACGCTAGTCCCTTGATCTGAAATCCAGAACGGACTTGTTGCGCTGTGCGAAACTCCCCACGGGTTGTTCAAGTTAGGGTCCGTGATTGACGCAAATCCGGATATATCCGACACGAGATTAGTTTGGACGTAGTCGGCTCGCGCTGTAACGCTGCTTAGCGTCGTCGATAGAATTATGAGTTGGAGTAGAGAGCTTGGGTAAAATATGTGCATCTTAAGTCTCCCACCATCGGTTTGAGCTAAAGCACGGTCCCCGTCCCAATAGTGCCAACCACCTCAATGGCTCGGTATTCCGCGACGACACGAAACTATTTTGACGTTTGCGTGTATCGTTTCACAAAGTACAATGTTAGGGAGTGGTTCGTGCCTGGGTTGGAACCGGTGTGAACTCTTCCGGTCGACGTTGCGGCGTCGATGGAGTGAACCACTTTCCAGTGCCATCACTGGCGCCAATCCGCGCTTGGCCAAACGCCGGCCGAATGTCGGCGCCGCGCTTGCCGCCGCGCGTGCAAGTGAAACTCGGCTCGATATCCGATAGCCTAACGTCATCAGGCCAGCCGTCCGCGTTGGTCTCGACGTGGTGTGAACAACGATGGTCCCGGCAATAGATCAGCACATCGCGGACGCCGGAGGCACGCATCTCGCCGAAGGTGATTTGGTGGGGTAGGGGTCATGGTGCGACGTGAATTCGCGTCCAACATCGACGGTGTATGCGCTGTTGATGGTCTGTTGACTGTTCGAAATCGAAATTTGAAACTTAAAACAAAACCGCACCCTAAGTGGTTGAATTTTCTGGTGCGGGCGGTGGGAGTCGAACCCACACGACGTTGCCATCGAGGGATTTTAAGTCCCTTGCGTCTACCAGTTCCGCCACGTCCGCTTTACTCAGGAGATCAGCTACTTAGCGCGTTTATTGGCGAAGTGGAATGAGGATATTCTTCGCCGCAAATGCGCCCCAAGCTTTAAGCTGTGGCGGCTGGCAAAGCAAAGCCTCAATGCCGACATCTGGGGCTGCTTTAGGCAATCTCAACCTAATCCGCTTAACGAAGGTCCGATGCCCCCATTCAAGTCCCATCGTCAGCCGTTGTCGCGCGCCGCCGTCCTGCTGGCGCTGTTTGCGTTGGGGGCAGGGCTGTCCGGCTGCGCCGAGATGGGCGACAGCATGACCTCGGCGTTCGCCGATCCCGCCAAATACGATCTCTACGAATGCAAGCAGCTCGAGCCGGAACGCAGGAACCTCTCGAACAAGCTGGCGGAGTTGCAGGGCCTGATGGCCAAGGCCGAGACCGGCGTCGCCGGGCCGGTCGTGGCCGAACTCGCCTATCGCAACGAATACATCGCGGTGCGCGGCCAGTCGAAGCTCGCCGAGGAAGCCTGGCAGAAGAACCGGTGCAGGGATTCGAAGCCGGAAGTGAAGCTTGAGCCGCCGGTGGTCGCGCCGGCGCCGATGATCCGCGGCGCCCGGTCGTCAAAATCGGGCAGCGCCGTTCACTAGGCCGTAGTCCCAACGATGAATACGGAGTAGACTCATATCGATGGTGAAGTGGATACGGAGGGCGTCATGGGACGGCCGATCGGCAGTGTGAACAGGGAAAAGCCGTTCAATGACGCGTTGAAGTTGGCACTCCGGGGCGATCCACTTCGGCTTCGCAGGATTGCGGAGCGGCTCGCCGAAAAAGCCGACCTCGCGGCCATTCGGGAACTTGCCGACCGCCTGGACGGCAAGCCCGCGCAAGCTCAGATCCATTCAGACGCCGATGGCGGACCGCTTCACGTTATCATCCGGCCGGTCGCGGATGTCATCGGAGCGGCGCCGCCGACGCTGATCGAACACGATGACGGCGGCGACGAGATTTAGTCGTCCGTTAAGAAGCCCGATTGAACGGAGCTGGCCAGACGAGCGCGCGCCATAGTGTGAGCCGGAACAGGCACAAGAATTCTCTGAGCCAGGCGAGGATGCGGCGGAAGTTGTGGCCCACGGCTGAGAGGACGACGTTGGCGGCATCGCCGGCGCGGCCTTTGAGGTAGCAGCGGCTGAGGTGACCTTCGGCCTTCAGGTGTCCGATGATGGGCTCGATGGCGGAGCGGCGGCGCAGCTCGCGCTTGATGACACCGAAGACGCCGCGTTTCTGGCCGGAGATGAAGACACGACGGGGATTTTGCGCGTCGTGGCCGCGGTACCCCTTGTCGACATAGGCCCGCTCGATCGGACAGCCGGTGAGTGTCTCGGTGCGATCAATGACGTCCCGCAAGGTGTGGCCGTCGTAGGGGTTATCGGGCAGCGCCCTGGCGTGCAGCACGAACAGGCCACCGGGAGCCCGGCGGTTGTTGGTGACGATGGAGGCCTTCACGCCGAACTCGTAAGGCGCAGCGGCTTTGCCCTTGCCGATGCACTCCACCTCGGGGGCATGGAAAGAATAAAGCTTCCAGCCGCGCTGGCGCTGCTGTTGCGAGCGGATCTGCGTGGCCCGGCCAAGCGGGAGGGCGAATGCCTGCTCCAGTGCTGGCTGGCCCTCGAGCTTGCGGCGGATGTCGCGGATGATGCGGCCCAGCCGGGAGCGCAGGATGCGCAACTGCCGTTGATGCCGCTTGAACTGTTTGGCATGGGCGTAGCGGCCCGCCATCATCGCGGCGGTCTTGGCCACGCGAGAATAGGATTGCCGCAGCCTGACGCCGTGCTTTCTCGCCAGGCGGTTGAGCCCCTTGATGGCCGCGTGCAGCAGCTTGGCATCGGTCGGAAAGGTGATGGCCTTCGGCTGCACCGTGGTGTCGACCGTGACCCGCTTGAGGTCTTGGCCGCGTAACGCGCCGGCCCCGTGCGCCACCCGCAGGCTCTCGGCCAGTAGCAGCTCCAGCTTGTCGCCGAGCCGCTTGCGCCAATGGCTCAGGTCCGAGCGCTCGTGCGGGAAGGCGTGCTGGAAAAACTCTTCACCGGTGAAGAACTGGAAATACGGGTCGTGGACCCAGCGCTCGCACACCCCTTCATCGGAAAGCCCATAAATGTGCTTGAGCAATAATAGCCCGATCATGAAGCGGGTCTCGATCCCCGGCCGGCCGTTCTCGCTGTAGAGCGGCGCGATCTCGCCGTCGATCCAGTCCCAATCGATCTTGCCCGCAAGCAGAACCAGCTCGTGCTTCAGGTTGATGATCTGGTCCAGCCGCGCCCGGAACAGATCGTTCGATCCAGTCGTCCTGTGCTTCTTCGGTCGCATCGTCCCCTCCGATGCACCACAGAATCATGATCCGCAGCGAAAGGGAATCCACAAATCAAATTGCAAGGTTTGGGGGTCTCAAGCTCCCATTCCCTGCAATCTCAAATGCCTCCGCCGCCGAAAAACAGAACCCCGCTCAGTCCCTTAGAGGCTTGTTCACGGACGACGATTTAGGGTATTTGCGCGATTGTGAGCGCGCCTTGACTGCTATTGTAGCGCCCGCCAAACCGTAGCCTCGCCGACCTCGTACTCGCGCGCCAGTTCCGCCATGGTCTCGCCGGCAGAGTAACGCTCGCCTATGCGCCTTCGCTGGCTGGGATCAAGCACATTGGGTCGACCGAACTTCGTGCCTTTTCGCTTTGCCCGCAGGATTCCGTCTTCACACCGCTTGCGGATCAAGTTGCGCTCGAACTCGGCAATGCCGCCCATGATCGTCATCACCAGTCGGCCGACGTCGGTCGTGGTATCGCACCAGCTCTCACCGAGCGAGACAAAGCCGCAGCCCAATTCCTGCAGTTCGTGCAGGATATTCTGCAGGTCGCGGCTAGACCGCGCGAGGCGGTCTAACTTAACGACGGTCACCACGTCGCCGTACCTGAGGGCTTTCATGAGTTTCGCGAACTCAGGCCGTCCCTTGGTCGACTTGCCCGACGCCTTTTCGCTGTAGATCCGCTCACAGCCGGCGGCCTTCAGCGCCTCGACCTGGGCTGCGTGGTCCTGCGTGTTCGAACTGACCCTGGCGTAACCGAATTTCATGAAGTGCCCAATTTTGAAAGCTTAAGTTTTGGAATCTAAAAGCTGCATTGGCACAAGGCAATCTAAATCTTCCGCAAACTACACTTTTTGAAAGATGAGAATGCAATCACGTGAGAAGCAGAACCGTGTCTGGCTGACTCGGCGCAGGCCGTGAGTGCGTTGATCTTGCCTCCTTGCAGAGCGCAAACGCAGCGCCGGAAACGCGCCACAGGGCTTCTGTCGCGATTTTGGAAAACACCGTCGGTGCGTGCTTATGGCCGGGCACGAGGAGGGGTGGGAGGCCCCGGGGGCGGTATGTCGGGATTGAAATCGGTCAGGTACTGGTACCGATTACTGACCCACATTCTCGCGTGAGATCTTAGGCCTGCTAGTTTCCGAGCGATAGGCTGATCCGAGTGACGACGGAATCCCACTGACGGTCTTCCGCGGCGGGATAATTTATCAGGACGCAATTCATGTATTCGTTGACCCGGTTGCAGCGGTTGTACCAGGTCCGTCCATTTCGAATGCTGGATACCGCGAAGAAACGGGGTGTAACCCGTTTGTACTGGATCGCAGAGGGGGGGCGCTGCTTTGCAAGAAAAGTGGCGGGTGAGTCGTTCTCAGGATTGGGCACCGACTGCAGAGTCAAATTTGCTCGGTGGTCCCTTGTGAAGAAGCGCCGCCCCGCGGCGCCTTCTGGCGCTCCTGCATCCTCGGTGAAAATACTCACCGGGATATCGACTTTAGCGCCGGTGCTCGGGATAGCAAATTGCCGCCACTCCGTGCTGTCCGCAAAGGCTGCCATCGGGGCGAGGCCGACGATAAAGCCAAGAATAAAGTTGCGCGCACGCATGCAGCAGCTCTGGTCGGTTGATATCAAACCATCAACTTCTGCAAATTCGTTCGGTTCCTGTGCTGGCCTTCTTAATGTCGGCCACCGGAGCGCGGCGCGCGCGGAGGGGTGGGGAGGCCCAGGGGCGGTGATGTGGGATTGAAAACGCACCGGGTACCGGTACCGGTTATTCCAACTTGTCCTCACGCTCGAGCATGCAGCTGGTGCCGGGGAGGGCCCCGATCAGCAACCCTCTGTCCTGCCTCTCCGAAAGTCGCCTGTCCGTTATTTTTCACTCGTCGGCCAAGGACCAGAGGAAATGTCTGCGACGCATTGTGGGGCTCCGGAAACGATCCTGCGCCTAATCTATCGCCGGCTGCCGCGAGCGCGCTCGGCTGCCGCTGCACCCATCGAAACGTGACTGCGACGGTCGTGCAAATGGGGTCCGGTGGAACGATCGTCGCGAGTCGAGGCCGTCAACGCGTCGTCGCTGCGGCAGCCGTGCCCCCATTCGTTCAACCGACGGGGGACGTCATGCGTCCCATTGGGAATGTTCGGATCCAGAATGGCCATGGCTTCTGCTCCGCGGCACCACCGCTACAGAGTTCGCCAATAGGTCGATCCTTCTACCTCGACGAGGGGGCCTTCGATCGCTGGGGCGGCTTGGCGACGTCGGCTCTTGCTGGTGCAGCGGACATGCCATGCGGGCTGCGCCAATTCTGCTTTCGACGCAACGCGGACATCAGCAACTCATGCTGCATGATTTCAGCGTTAGGCCGCTGTTTGGGTAAGCGAGGATGGGGACATATCGCGCCTGTCGACCCTGCCTACAGATCGGTCACTAGTCTTCGAATTCAGCGCATTCAGCCGAGATGCCCTTGCAACGGACTTCCCGATTGGTCCTACTTTCAGCCCCAAACCCATCGCCGCCAAGACCTGCACGACCGTGGTCAAATTGGGATACCTGCCCTCCCCAGCAAAAGACCGATACACGCTTGTCCGTGACAACCCCGCACGTTTAGCAACATCTGAGATATCGTGGGTCTTTGCCGCGACGCCGATTGCCTGCGCAATTCGATCTACGTCGCCGGAACGGAAAGCTTCGTTGAGAAACTCGACGACTTCGGACTGATTGGGGCGCTTACTTGCCCGCTCGTCCTCGATCTGGTTCGACATGCCAGCCACCGTCTACAGCGCGCAATAGTAAACGAGTAGTAATAAATGCCGCCCGACGTTTTGCCTAGAGTGTGACATTTAGGGTACGATTTTTCCGGCCAAACAGCGATACAGTATTTGACTGATGAAGTGGTGCTCGCGTCTTGGACCAAACGCTTCGCGACCAACGGGAAGCAGACAAAGGATTTCAAAATGAAGAAGTTTTTGCTTGGCACAGCTGCCTTGATTGCCTTCGCGGCCCCCGCCGCTGCGGCTGATCTCGCTGCGCGGCCCTACAAGGCAGAGCCAGTTCCGTTGCTCCCATCTACGACTGGACCGGCTTTTATATCGGCGCCAACGGCGGTTGGGGCGACAGCCGTAATTGCTGGGGCGTTGTCCCGCTGGCGGGTGCGACGATTGCTGACGGCTGCTCCAGTCGTTCAGGCGGCGTGTTCGGCGGCCAGTTGGGATACCGCTGGCAGTCAGGGCAGTTCGTGTTCGGTCTCGAAGGTCAGGGCGACTGGGCGGACCTCAGCGGATCCCGGGTCAGCCCCAACTTCCCGGGGTTGTCAGACCGGCGTCAAGGTTGACGCGGTGGGGCTAATCACCGGTCAGATCGGATATGCCTGGAATGCCTCGCTGTTCTATCTGAAGGGCGGCGCAGCGACGACACGAAATCGATTTGACATCTGGACGAACGCGAGCGGCGTCCTCGCTAGCGACGGCTAGCTCAAATAGATGGGGTGGTACCGTGGGCGTCGGTTGGGAATACGGCTTCGCTCCGAACTGGTCGTTCGGTATCGAATACGACCGTCTTTTCATGGGTGATGCGAACAATTCCTTCTCGGTCCCGAACCCGCTCTCGTCGGCGCGGTCAACCGGATCAGCCAGGATGTCGATCTGCTGACGTTGCGGATAAATTACCGCTTCGGCGGCTACGGCGGCCCGGTCGTTGCGAAATACTGATCTCTGCTAATCAGCAGCTCAAAGCCCCGCCTCACAGCGGGGCTTTTTGTTTGGCGATTGTAGCAACCAGATAGGTAGCGGCCGATAGGTTCGCGCAGTATCAACGCGCCTGAACCAACGAGTTGATAGGCTGTTTGCTGCGCTGCACGAGTCCGTTCCGGCGCTTTTCGGACCTGACGCGATTTCCGAACTGAGTTTGCATTCGGGGGTACGCCGCAAGGCCGCGACTTCCGTTTTTGACCGGCAACCCCAAAACGGACATGACCTCGCAACAAGGCATTGATCTAACTCAATGGGCAAAACTGCGAATTGCGGTTTGTTGGAGCATCAAGCTTCAAAAACTCGAGCGCTCATTGAAGTTCAAGCGGGTGATTGCACAGTTCCGTTGACGATGTCTATGTCGGTGCGGCCAACGAATAACTCCGAGGGTATAGGAAAGCCAGTCATGTTGATCCATCGTTTCGCTCTGCTGCTGGGCGCGTTTGCTATGGTGTGGGTTTCGCCGGCGATGGCCCAGACGCCGCAGGGGACCGCCGCTGGTACGCTCACTTGCCAGTTGGCGCCATCAATCGGCTTGATCTTTGGATCCCAGCAGCGGATGGCCTGCCGTTTTGTTCCAAACGGCGCTTACCCGCCCGAAGCCTATCTCGGTGTAATGAACTCGCTCGGTCTCGATATCGGGATCACCGCAGGCGGAGTCATGGCGTGGGGCGTCATCACGCCCAATGCAGGCCCGATGCGTGGAAAGCTCGCCGGCAAGTATGTGGGCGCGAGCGGCTCTATCGGTGTCGGCGTCGGCGTCGGAGCCAACGTCCTGGTTGGCGGGTCCAACCGCTCGATCTCCCTGCAGCCGCTTTCGGTCGAGGGGACTGTTGGGATCAACCTGTCGCTCGGAATTTCGGGACTTACGCTTACATTGGCACAATGAGCGAAAAGTCACTCGGTAATGCTTCGAAGCCAATCATCAGAGGACGATCATGAAAACTAAAACGCTTTTGTTTGCGCGGCTAGGAGTTTTGCCCTTGCTTGTCATCGTGTCGGTCGGCTCGGCGTCAGCGCAGGCCAATCTCGGGAAATCGATTGTCGAAAAGCTGACCGCAAAAGTGACGCAACTCCAGAACGCCTGCGCTTCCGACATTAAGAAATACTGCAAAGACGTAACGCCGGGCGAGGGACGCATGATCTATTGCATGCAAGCCCATGAGGACAAGATAGGTCCGAAATGTGCGTACGAACTGGGGGAGACGGCAGGAAGTGTACAAGCGACGTCTGACCTCCTGAAAGACGGAGTAGTTGCCTGCAAAGCAGAGATAGCAGGAGTGTGCGGGAAAACTCTGCCCGGCCAGGGTCGAATTGCCGCATGTCTGATCGCGAACAAATCGACGGCATCGAAGGACTGCGCAGACGCCATTCAGAAGGTCGAAGCTATGGCGGCTCAATGACACGCGCGGATTTCTGGGAGAACGTGCACGCCGCCTATCCCTGTTGGCCACGGCCCTTAAGCGGACAGAGTGGCAACGTGCGCGCATGGAGCACTCGGATTGACGATAGTTCTTGCTCGAGCCTGCCGTCACGATTTATTCGAATGACGATTCCATTTGCGGAAGTGAATTATTCTGTTTGTGGCAGATTTGCAAAAGTCGGATGCAGGGATCGGGTCGGTTGGCCTTTGCCTTTTGTTAGGAGCGACGGCTCTCACGCACCGGCCCTGACGTTTTTTACGCAACTCCAACTCTACGCGATGCACAGAACCTGGGCCGGTGGCGGCCGCGCGACTAGGATTGCGAGCCGTCGCAGGTTCGGAGCGATTGCGGCCAGGACAAACTCATCCTGGGCACCTTGGGGGCCGCGTAGCCGGAGCCGACCGAGCTTCAGGATGCGCTTCAAGTGTGCGAACCGCATCTCGATCTTCTTGCGCTCATGCCGCGATCGCTCGAAGCCCTCGGTGCCGACGAACGACCTGGCAACGTCTCGGGCGTGCTCGTGGATATCGCGCGGGATCTTGCGCGATGGTTCCTTTGGGTAGCACTGCGGTTTGAGCGGGCATGCATCGCAGTCGAGCTTGCTGGCGCGATACAGAAGGGTCTTGCCCTCGTGCACGGTGCCGCTCGTCCCAAGCCGCTTACCGCCCGGGCAGTGGTAGACGTCGCCGGTTGGGTCATATCGAAAGTCGCTGCGCGAGAAGGTGCCATCATCCCGCTTTGATTTTTCGAACACGGGAATATGTGGCGCGATGTCCTTCTCCTCGACCAACCAGTTCAGCATCGGAGCTTCCCCGTAAGCGGTATCCCCGACAAGCCGCTCCGGCTTGAGACCAAAGCGCTCCTCCGTTCGCTCGATCATGGTCTTCGCCGCACCGACCTCGGCTTGGCGAATGGAGCGGGATGCCTCGACGACAACGATGACGCCGAACTTCACATCGATGAGATAGTTATCGGAGTAAGCGAAGAATGCCGGTCCCTTGTGCGCTCCGGTCCACTGCGCCGCGGGATCGGATGGCGAGACAAACTTCGGTACAACGTCGCTGGCGGCGCCCCACGCCGTGTCGTCGAGGGTCGCCGGATACTCCTTCACCGCGCGGCTGGACCTTGCCGGATCGCGATCCCTGCGCCAATCCTGACCCGCGATCGAGCGCTGCTTATTGGCATCTGCCTGGATCAAGCTCGCATCGACCGCAAAGCCTTCGCCACCCACCAGGTCCGCCGCAATGCACGCCTCGACGACCCGCTCGAACATCCGGCGAAAAACATTTCCCTCGCGAAAACGCTCGTTGCGGGCACGCGAGAACGCCGAATGGTCCGGGATAGCATCCTCGATGCCGAGTTTGCAGAACCAGTGTCAATCGGTATTGCAGGCCGAATGACAGCCAAAGCGTCGCAATTGACCCCAAACGGCAGCGGAACGGATGTCGCGCTGCGCCCTAGCCAGAACCGGCGGTATCCAGCGATGAAGGCGTGATAATACGTCAAGAGGACGCCGCAAAAAAAGCCGGCTGGAGGGTTTCTTAAGTCCGAAAGCCCGGTCTGGAACCACGATCCGGCAATGCGCTGTCGCTGCGCGTCCCGGCCAACCGCGTCGGCGCGCGTGTTTCCGCGTTCAGGACTTCTGCACTGGCGGCAGCTCGGCGACCGTGTCTAGGACATCGCATGTAAGTGAATAGGCGAACTGCGCCTTCCGTTGTCAGTTTTCCTGACACCTTCAGGCCGGTCACCTTTGGTGACCGGCCTGAAGCCGGAGGTCGCGTGTAAATCACGACGCCATCGATCCGCGGCAAACGACACGAGTGTTCTTGTCGCTGTAGGGGCCATCCGGATCGATGCGGTCGACGCTCGGAAGAGTCGGACCGAACCGTCCAAAGGGATCCCGCCTGAATCCCACACCTTACAAGCGCAGCGATAATTGGCGCCGTGGAGCTTCGCCATAAGGTCGTCGCTCGTGACGATGACAGCAACGCCGCGCTCGCCGAGTGCGGCTTGGCGCTTTTTAACAGCGGAGAGGGCGCTCGCGCGTTTCCAGTGAATGCAATGCTTGCGCGTGCACTGCCGTGGCCTCGACGCTGATGTTCATGGGGGCCTCCACTGTGTGTTGGGACTATTCCCTGATACCTTTACCCCGGTAGGCCGAAGCCGCCAGGGTAAGGGTTAATGGGTGCGAAAAATCGCCGACGAGCCCGCGTCGTCGCGGCTCGCTGCGACCGCCATTGCGCGTTGTAGCTCCACCAGCGTCACGTCGAGCCACCGGATGCGCGCCACGATCTGTTCGACAGTCATATGGGCGTCATCGCAATCGTGGCGGGCGTCAGTCATAGGTTTCATGCTCTTGCTCCGGTGTCAGGTTTTCTTGACACCACAACCCCGGTAGGCCGAAGGGCCGCCGGGTGTTGAGGGCTTGAGCTTGATAGCGAGCGCTCAGGTTGCAAGCTTAGGCCTGATCAAATCCGGCCGGTACCTGAGAGTGACGACGGCCAACGCATGGTTAGCCATCAGGCTGCCGAAAAACAAAGTGACTTTCATTGGCTTGCTCCAGTGTCAGTGTTTCCTGATACCTCAACACCGGTAGGTCTTGTGACCGCCGGGGGCAAGGGTTCGCCGCCTAGCTAGGCTGCCCGCGCGACGAGGCTATTCGCCAGCGCCACCATTTCGCCGTGCATCTGGACGTCGCCGACCTCCAAGCTGTGCTTGGCGAGACGCCTGGCGGCCATGGACAGCGCAACGAAGCCGACCGGTTTGCTCAACCTTGCTGCAATGTCGCGAGCATCGTCCGCTTTCTTGCGGATGAAGTCGCGCGGGTCAGGATCGATCGACCGGGATGGCGGAGCGCCGTGAAGGTAATATTCCGCGAATGACTTGGCCTTGTCGGCGAGCATCAGGGCGACCGCATCGACGGGGGTACCGAGCGCGGCGTTAAGGGTAAACGGGGTCATCGATACCTCCTTCCTGTTCCCAAGCTCTTGCTTGGTCTTACATATTGTGTATGAACCGCATTATACATATTATAGGCAGATACGCAAGATAAATCGGAGACCAAATGCCCCATAAATTAGACGACGAAATCCAGCGACTGAACATGGTTGCGCCCGCCGCGTGGGTGAAGAAGATCGACGACTGGCGACGTCGCGAGCCTGATTTGCCGAATTTATTGGAGGCCATCCGCAGGCTGGTCGATATGGGTCTGGAAAGCGCAAAGAACGGCGGCAAAGGCCGCTAGGCAACCGGCGCGCGGTCTAGGCCTGCGCTCGTTGATGATGGCGTGTTTTGCGGGTTGCAATGCACAGAACTTGCTTCGCAAACCTCGCACCCGGCGTCATAGTGCCGCCGAGGTGGAAATCCGCGAATGGACAACCACGACGACAGGGATAATTTCGGCGACCCAACTGAGGGATACGATACCGTCTCGCATCAGCTTGCCGCCATCCTGACCCGGCTCGAACGCATCGAAGTTGCCGTCACGTTGAGCAACGCCCGCCGTCGGCAGCGTGCACCAAGTGTACAGTTACGGATAGTGTCCACTTTCGGATTAGGTTTCTTCGTCGGTGCCCTCGTCGTTGTGCTAATGAGGCTCCCATTCCCATCGTGACCAGCGGCCAGCGGCCAGCGGCCCGTGAACGAGGTGGAGGTTAGCGCGGTGCTGGGAGCGCTAAGGCGGCGCTGTGATTCCCGGCGTGAGCCGACGCTTCTTGCCGCGAGGCCCTTGGCCACGGTCGCGATCTCGATTGGCTCGGCAAACTGAGCCGGTAAATCCAGACGCTTCGTCGGCACCGTCTCTCGCGGTACGCAGCAACACTTCAGGACGAGACGTCGTAGAGTCGTTTTAGGCGCTCTGTGATGATTCCAAGAAAGTCCTGCAATTCGGTCTTATAGGGGACGGAGCCGGCATCGGCGCCAAACGACAGCCACGCGTTCCAGGGGTTTGATCCGTAGACCGCGACTTTCAATCCGCGATTGGGGCAGCCTTTGACTTGCCTCAGGTCAGCGGCGATCATCGCTGCCAACTCATCGGCAGTTTTCTTTTCCTTGGTCAATGTCATGGAAGGGAAAAAAGCGCTGTCCGGCGTCGCCGGGAGGGGCGGCGGCTGCTCCGCAGGTTCATGCGTTTCGCTCGCCTGGTCGGCCTTGGCACCTGGTGCATTCAAGTCTGCCGGGGCGCCTTCGGTTCGTTGCGCCAGCCGCGTTGCAAGGTCTACAAGAACACTCACGTCTTACTCTTCGCCTTCATCCCCACGGCCTCTCGTGCCAGCCGCTCAGCTTTCACGCCGCCAGGAAGCGGGAGCGCCGGCTGGGGCTCGGTGATCTGCTGGCGGTCCCTGGCCGACCGCGGGTTCCGAGTTGCGACCGATTCCGTAGGTCGGGGAAATCGGGCGGCCCACCGCCGTTCG
Organism: uncultured Alphaproteobacteria bacterium; assembly: GCA_963764705.1. Lineage (GTDB taxonomy): Bacteria > Pseudomonadota > Alphaproteobacteria > Rhizobiales > Xanthobacteraceae > Bradyrhizobium. Next base: position 545,867 of record CAVXTR010000002.1, read on the forward strand.
CACCGTCTTTGAACGTCCAGCGGGACGATGCTCATAACAACTCCGGGCTTTCGGCGATTTGACGCCATTAATCCCGAGCACCTTCCCCGCGCCGTGCGGATGGCGGTGGGGCGCAACTGTGTTCCGAATAAGGGTAGAGCTATTTTTCTGCTGGTGTTGGAATTTGGTCACACCCTCACGGTGCCTTTGCCCTTCGCCTTCTTGGCTCTTCTCGCCCGGGTCTTTCGATAGAATGTGCAGGATCGTTTCCATCATGGCCCGTATCGCCTCGGGGCGAGTCAGCGGCCCGGTTTGCTGGAAGATCCAGGCATCCAGCGCCGTCAGTTGGGAAGGCTGTAAGCGGACACCTACGAGGGTTCCCTTACCCGCGGGGCCGGGCCGCGGTCGCAGCCAACGAACTGCCAAAGGATGCCGGCGCCGCTTTAGACGCGCTCGCCGACATTATGTTCGAAAAGCTGATCGGGCTGTGCGAAGAGCGGACGAGGCTTTGGAGGTTGGCATGCGCCTGAATGATACGCCGCCGGGCTTGAAATACGATGTCCCGGCGGCGCCCTGTCTCAAACCGGGCCATTAATCCCCAGCCTACTATTCCTAGCAATCGTTATGCCAACAGAGCCCGCCAGCCAGCGGAAACTGGGGACGAAATCACCGATCGCCCGCGCTCGGCTGCAGTGGCATCGCTTTTTGTTAACCCGTCGCCGGTAGCCTTGCCAGTGCGGAACCTCGTATTGCATACCGCGAACACTCGATTGATTGGAGACCCGCCGGCTGGCCCCGGCGGGTTTTTCTTTGCAATGCGTTTGATTGCTCACGAAATCAAGCCCGCCGGTTCATGCTGGCGGGCTTTCTTTTTTGAAACCGGACCTCTGCTCGTCGAGTACCCATAGGGTCGGCTACGGGTACTGTTGTAGTGTAGGCAGAGCAGTTGGAAGTGGCCCGGCAGGGAGCGTCCGTATTTTAAAGCGGGCGCTCCCGACTCGCACCAAGTGGCCGGCCGTCAAAATTGTTAGCTTTCTCGCAATAGCTTTGCACGGTCGCGATCGTCCGTAACTCACACCGCGATACGCATTACTCTAAACTCAGCCCGCCGGCTCACCCCGGCGGGTTTTTTCTTGCCGCAGAAACTGGGAAGCTAAACCTCTACTCACACGTTTGATAACGGACCGACCATTGGATCCCGACAAATTAAAGCTCGTTTTGGCGAGAGCCCTTGATCGAACGTGGGCTACTATTTGCCGGGCCGCGTGACGGTGTCGCCTAACACCGGGCGTATGGCGATCGCGAACTATCTAGTAAAAATGGCGAGGGATGGCGTGACCGACGAAAGTAAATTGGCTGCCGGCGGAGCATTGCATTTAATCTCGCTCACTCCGCAGGAACCCAGGAACCCAGCGATTGGAGCGCTTGATCATTGCCGGCCTAATAGCCGCCCAGCCCGTTCCGCGCGCCGGCTTTAGATGAGCCCGGTCGCTTCGACGATGCGAATGATGCTGAAGGTGAGAATTTGGCAGGCCACCAGGAAGATGGCGAAATCAATCCACATCTCGTTCTCCCGCGCACCGGTTATTGAAGGCGGGGAGGCTGGCCGGATTAGGTTAATCAAAGGTTAATAGCGGAGCTTTTTCTTGCCTATGAATTCGACTGCAGCAAGTGATTGCTAAGGTTCAAAATCCAGCGCTGGCGAGCCCGTGGATATGCTGCGGAAAACGAGGGCGCGGGGTTTCGATCCCAAGCCTTTATTTGGTGATCATCGACCGCTGCCGACGACGCCCTTGCGGGCGACGCATTGCAAGTGTGAGCACGAACAGTCCACTCATGGAAAGTGTGTCGTGTTCGTCGACCATTGCCAGCGCGCGCAAGTGTTCGACAACAGTGGGAGGTTCTCGCCTCAGACTGCCTCCGCCAAATAATTTGATCAGCGCGCGTTGCTCAAGTCTCGATAGCGCGTCCCAACCTGTTGCCTCGGACATTGTAGGGTGCCTCAAGGATTTCAGCACTGTCGCCGATTCGCGGGGAAATGCGAAAGCGATCCATTGGCTGCCTCCGGCAAACCCGGGGCGGTTCACTGAGCACGCCTACATGCATGGAAAGACCGAGCCACAGCGTAGTTTTTAATCGCTAAGGGCTGAAAGGCCTGCCAACGTATCGATCATTGGTTGCTGACTTATAGTAATGAAGCCAACATTTGGACGGTCGAGATCAAGTATTACAAATATTACGGTGCAAACAAGAAATGCAGTAATAAAGACAGGCAGTCGAGCCCGGAGCGGGTCAAGCCCGCTTGCATAGCCCGCAAAGCCGCACGCAACAGCAGCCATCCCCGAAAGCATTAGCAACACAATATGCGGAATAAAGTTCTGCAATGCTGCAAGACGCTTTCCTTGGTTATCGATCAACTCGTTAAGCGCCAGGATGAATAACCCAGTTGGCACTAGATTATTATCTTTTACCGAAAGAGCCTCCACCTGCTGCCATAGCGCTCCTTGAATATGGTTCGAACGATCAACAATTGTCGGTAGTTCAGCAAAAGACATGCCCGGCGGTATTATCCGTATCTGGGCATATTCCCGAAGGAGCTTCAGTGATTCACCCCGATAAGGTGCTGGCAGGAGGCGTGCGCGCAAAGCCGTCGTACCAATCGCGTTCGCTTCACTAAGAACCGCTTCGCGCCGCGCTTCGAAACGCGTGAGTGCCATCAAAAAAGTGAGCCCAATAATCAAAGCCAGCAGTCCCAAAAGCGATTGCTCCAGCGCGGAAATGTTGCCGCTCGCACCATGCCCCTTGGTCCGTATGCCCAGTTGCCATCCAAATTCGGTCGCTAAAAGAACAATAGCGACGCCAACTAAAAAAATGACGACAAAGAATAGCTGCGCGGACTGTCCCACGACCACCCCTAAGGAGGAAGAACCCTATGTGCTGCTTGGGGATGATCAGAACGGTGAACCAAGCAGTGATCTAGAACTCATTGCACCAGGCCCCGAGGGGGCTCATAGACGCGTAGTTTAATATCGCTCTTCAGCAAACGGTACACGGCGCAGGGTGGCGGCGTCATTGTATTGCCCCTTCTTCGACCACTTTGGTAGTACGACCTTCTCGGGCGAAAGGCGCTTGTAGGGTATAGCCTTCAGTACGTGCGAAATGCAATTGAGCCGCGCGCGGCGTTTGTCGTCCGAACGGATGACGCACCACGGCGCATGTTTTGAATTTGTGCTTTTGAACATCATGTCGCGCGCTCTGGAGTAGTCGTACCAACGATTGTACGACAGGACGTCCATCGGGCTCAGCTTCCACTGCCGGAGTGGATCGTCGATTCGGGCAGCAAATCGTCTCGCCTGTTCCTCCTTGCCGACTTCAAGCCAGACCTTGATCAGGATGATGCCTGCATCGACAATATACTGCTCGATCTTCGGACAGTTGCTTAGAAAGCGTTTGTGTTCTTCAGGGCTACAGAACCCCATGACATACTCGACCCCGGCACGGTTGTACCAGCTGCGGTCGAAGATCACGACTTCTCCGTTGGCCGGGAAATATCGCATGTAGCGCTGGAAAAACATCTGAGCTTTCTCTCGGTCCGAAGGAGCGGGCAGCGCTACGACCCGAAACACTCGCGGAGAGACTTTCTCAGTGATGGCTTTAATTGTGCCGCCCTTACCGGCGGTGTCGCGCCCCTCGAAAATAATAATCGCTCGCAGTTTTTTGGCTTTTACCCATTGCTGAAGGTGGCATAGTTCGACTTGGAGCTTACGTAGCTCCTTTTCATATAGCTTTCGTTTCATTTTGTTTGTAGCCGACGCGTCCTCTGTCATCATAATCCCCCTGGGTTTCCAATGCTCCGACCATCGGGTTGATCAATTTTCCCCTGATTGATTCAAATCAAGCCATCATGGTTGCTGTCGCCGTCGACGTTCGTTTCGACGCGATGGCTGCACCGATGATCGCGGCAGTAGCTCAGCACCCCAGCGGCCCCAATTTCCAAGATTGGGGCCGTCGCTTTTGGGGCAACGATGGCCTCGCAGTTGCGCTTGCGCAAGAAGCGCTCCTGCTGGCCGGATTCTTCGTTCTTCGACTGCTCTGCTCGCCGTCATGCTGGCACTCGGCGACCGCGGCTGTGTGGACGTGCTTTGAGTGGCCGCCGCTTGGGTGGATTCACCGCCTCGTCATCCTCGGACGGATTGTGCGACCTCAATCCATCCAGACGCAGCCGTTGTGCTTTGCTGCGTATCGCCCAGCGCGGGCGGTGCAACCGTTCGACGGGTTCCGACACCGAGTGTGTAGGCCACAAGGTGAATAGTTCGCGAAGTTCCTCATCGGTCCAACGGGACATTGCGGCCTCGGTTATGGAGGCCCCTCAGCGCTACGCATCGTGCCTGCAGATTCGCGTCGCTACTTCGGCGATTGCATTTTTTCGACATGGAAAAAACATCGTCGGAAATCGATCTGCTGAATGTTCAAAAGTGAACAGTCTGCCAATGGTGGCCACTGCCTTTTTAGCCGCGCATGATTTAGATCAATACCCGGTCTTTGGAATTTGGCGACGTGCAAGAGGGGGACAGCAAGCCGGGAGCTTGATGTGGGTGAACTCTCGCAATTAACACGAATTCGTCGTCGCACGGAGCCGCGCGAAGAACGGCACGACGGTGCTGCCGAAGAGAAAAACGTAGTTCACGCGTCCACCAGGGTAGGCCCCAAGGGGCCAAGTTAGGAGAAAGAAACATGAAAAGATTTACGGTACTCGGCGCAGCCCTCGGTGCAGCGATGTTGTGTTTGGCGCCCGTTTCGCTCCACCGGTCGCCTGCAGGGACCATCGTTATCACCGTCGACAGAGCGGACGCTCGTGTCGGTCGCCCGCTCACGCCTGGCAGCGTTGCGGGGGTGCATAGGCGAGTGCATAGGCGCGCGTATTATGGAGCCGCGGTAGGTGCGGCTGCCGTCGGAGCGGCGGCCACGGGAGCGTACTATCACGGTCGACACTGCGGTTATTATCCGTATGGGCCGTGCTATTGAGAGGGTTGGGAGCGGATAAAAACGCATCTACAAACTCGGTCCGCGTACCCGATGATGACCAAAGACGATTTCAGCAAAAGGTGCGCAAACCCGGACCATGTGTGGGAGGCGTTTGACCAGCGTCAGCATCAAACGTCTATGCCTGCGCCAACTGCCTGATCTATGCCCGCCGCGATGGAGTGACCATGAGGACGAACGTGTGCGCCGAGCCTGCGTTCCAGCCCTGCGGCTTTGCAGCTTGTTGGTAGCACCTAACCATGCGATTTTCGAAATAGCACATCTCAAGACTGCGCAGATAGGTTGGCGTAATTATGGGCATCTTTAAAAAACGGCGAGCAACCTTAGTTCCTATCCATGAGGACAACGCGAATACTAAAGACTGGCTCATTCTGTTGGAGGCAGCCACCATTGTCGGCCATCAACGCGAAAAGCTTAAAGTCGCGCTCACGACGCAGGCGCGAAAGCTCATCAAAAAGCGGAAGTTATTCCGAAAGCCTGAGCTGTTTTTGGATCTCGATGGATATGACCCTCGGATACACGCACTTTATTTCTGTCCCCAGCTTTACAAGAACGAGGACGGTGAACTTGTCGCTTTGAGCGGACAAGAAATTGGTCAGTTGATGGCACGAGCGCTTGAGGGAGGGGCGATTGAGAGACCACCCTGGTACGAACCTTCCGACGGTGCTTCTAAGGAACCCGTCATCAAATCCAACCATGAGATGGAATTCGATAGCCTGGTTGTAGATGCGCCGAGCGCGAAAGCGAATAAACCGGCAGCGTTGCGATCGGTGGCGGTTCTCGATCAGCAAAAGGGAAACAGTTAGGAACGCCCCGAGCCTCACAATAGTCGCATGAAAGGGATCTGCGAGGTCACCATTGAGTTGCCTTCGAGAGGGGGCATCAAACGCGCTTAACTTGTGTGGGGCTCCATTTCACGACCGACGACCTCCCGGCATGATCGGCTTCGGTGGCGTTTGTCAGCTCAAGCAATTTGCGCTCGGCGGCCTCCGGCGTTGCGTACGGGTGATCATCCTTGAATTTCATTGAGCTTTTACCGCTTCGATGGCGTCGAGTCCGAACTTGGCGAGGGGATCTGGCTGCCTTAATTGGTTGCTGCTGAGGGCTGGTCGAGCTCGACCAGGTAGACCATCACGATATCGTCGGACGCTTCCACCTTTTGTGCTCCGTCTCGATACTTTGCTCTCTCCGCCTCATTGGCACCGCGCGCCTTTAGTTTTTGCCCCGATCTTGCAGGCGTTGCTCGCCATTTGATGACAAGGCGTTCAGGTCGGATCGAAGCCATTCCTTGTGGCAGAGTCCAGACGCTTCGCGCAGATTGCGTGCTTCAAATGAAACGGTCGGCTTGCCGTCGACCTTGATCGTGAAAATCAAACCCGATCAATTGGGCATTACTTCCCCTTCGCCTTCAGCCCAGCCTCTCGCGCCAGCCGCTAAGCCTTTAGCCGCTGCCGATTTTCATCGAAGGACTTCTGCGCCTTCTGGTGATCGCCCATGGCAGTTTTTGGATCGACCTTCTTGAAGGCCTTTTCTGCTTCCCGCTCGGCGGCCGTTGTTACCTTTCGCTTCATCATTTCTTCGCCTTCAGCCAGATCTCGGGTGCGCCCTTAATGGTACAGCCAAGTGCATGACGATCCATGCGAATAGCTATTTCGGCTGTAGGTTTCCGGATCATTTGAAGTGCATCGTTGCGGTCTGGACCCGACGGAAGCTTTTCAGCAGTCGCGAGTAGAATTCTCTGCCATGGTGAGCAGGATCTTGATGTCGTTCACACTCATTTCGTCTTCGCCCTCAGCCCCAGTTCTACAAGCCGGCGGACAGCTTCAAAATGATGATCGAAACTAAGACGGCCAGTTGATAGGCGAGTGCTGGAGCTTCCGCCTGACCATTTCTTCACGCAATTTCTCTGCGCGCTCGCGTACACTTGGGCTCGCTGTTAACTGGTGCTTGTACGCGCGATCGGCTTCGGCCTGTTTGCGAATACTTTCGTAATAGCGCTCTACGCTCTCGTCACTCAATTGTTCCAAACTCATAATCGAACTCCTACTTAGTCAAAACGCTACTTTCCTCTTGTCTTCAGCGCCAGTTCTACAAGCCGGCGGATGGCTTTGGGGTATGAATGTTACTGCTCTGAACCAGTGCCTTGGCTTTTGAATTGCAAACTGTTCGGCGTTAGCGGGGTGACTGCGCGCGATAGACCGTTTTCGTAAGTCGCAGCCAGGTCTAAAAGGCGCTTCTTGATGAAGGGGTCATTCGCCTTTTCTGCTAAATCAAGCACTGTCTTCCCACGCTCTTTCCTAAATGCCTCACTCAACATGACATGCGCAATCATCACTCATTTGGTCTTGCTCTTCAATCCCAACTCGACAAGCCGGCGGATGGCTTCGGAGCGAATGGACTTATCCGTTGTTTCCACCACACTCAGCGCTTCATGGTAACGGCCTTCAATGCTGCGTTCCCCGCCGGGGTAATGCAATAGGTGCGGCCGTCAGGCTGCTTCTAGATCCAGCCCTTCCTCAACATTCCGGCAATAATCTGCGCGCCTGCCGGATGCAATTGTTCTGGCCGAAGACCCCGAGTAAGGCTCATCTTTTGTAACGTGGTGCGCTCTGTGGCGTGCGGAATGTGACTAGGCCGCGCCGGCATTCATTTTCCCTTCGCCTTTAGCCCGATCTCGACCAGCCGCCGGCTCGTCGGGGCGGGAAGGCGCCGCTGGCGGCCGGGCTGGCGTGGGATGGGGGCGGTTCTCGTCCTGGCATTGCAATGCTCCATGAAAAGAGAAGCAACGCCTATCTAGGTGCAGAGTTTCTCGGACCTTTAGCTAAGCTAGTTATCGTGCATAACGTTCTTGCGATCACGACATTCAGTTGTCGCTCCATTGGCCTTTCGCCACGTCCCAACGTCGACCAACTTTGAAATGCTTTCGCATCTTATTGAGGCGACTTGCAGCGATGGTCGCGGCAATGGATCAGGATGTCGCGGGCGCTGGATGAGCGCATCTCGCCGAAGGTGATTTGACGGGGTAGGGGTAGTCATTTGCCCTATCGTAGCTTGACCATCGCACCATTCAAAAAAGAAAAGCCGCCCGAAGGCGGCTCTCTCACGTCGTGAATGGGTTTGATCAGGCAGCAAGCGCGAGACCTTGATCCTTGCGCGACCGGCGATACGCCATGAAGCCGACGCCAGCGAAGCCAAGGATCATCATCGCCCATGTGGAGGGCTCGGGGACGGCAGCGGTGACGCTGACATCGCCGAACACGACCCCGGCGTCGAGGGGGAAGAGGATGTTTGTATCTAGTTGCACGTCCCGTACCGCCAGAGTGAACGTGCCCCCGTCAAACGAGAACGTCTGGGGCGTGTTGTCAAAATTGATCACCAGATGTTCGCCGAAAAAGTCGATGTGCCCATTCAATGTAGCGGAAAAGATTGGCTTATCCGGACTTGCTCCTACTGGCTTGCTGAAATCCAACTGCAACTGGAATGTGTCGCCATTCAACTCGCTAAAATCAAACGAATTGCGCATGCCAAAGCTTCCAAGCGTCAGCGATCCAGTTGTGTTGATTGTGGTCGGTCCAAAGCTTGTACCCGTGAACAACAACGAGCTTAACGAGCCGTCAGTGGCCGAGTTTGCGAGAGAACAGCCTGATCCAAAGCAGCCCGTCGTAGTGCCTTGAAAAACCGCCGCCGACGCTGGTGCGGACGACGCAATTGCTGCGGTAACAGCGACAGCACCCAAGAATTGATTTAACTTCACCGAAGCTCCCCTTTTGCGAAAGATAAAAAAGATAATGATCGATTTAACTCCTTATTTGAATCGGAAGAAATCGTCAATGAGGGGTTAGCGGCACATCCCGCAGCCGGACTAAACGCGCCAAATGTCTAATATTGCCTTCAAATCAATGTCTTAGGCGACGGTTGACTACATGCCAAGCCCTTGATTTTTGGTTGCTTTCAGGCTGGCTGGTTGCCCTTGGTGCACAAGACTTTTAATGCCTTAGCCCGTTACTCGATATTTCAACGTCCCTGATGTTGGTCTTGAACGGAGCAGCCTCGTAGGGCGTGACGGCTACTTCTCCTTTTCCGGTGGATCGACCTCATCGCGTGTTTGTGGCGGTCTCTCTGCTGCTCTGATCGGGGCTCGTGATCAGGCTGCGTGAAGTGCGGTGCTCTGGTTGCGCCGGCGATAAGCGACGAAACAGATGCCGAAGAAGCCGAGGATCATCATGGCCCAAGCAGCGTGCATAGCACGCCACCCACAAACACGTCTGCAAACAACCCCGATGTCCGCTCGTGGCGCGGCTTCCTCGCGCTGGCGGCTAGCGTCGCTGCCGGTAGCGCCGTTCTGATCGGGGCGGCCACCATAGCCGCCCCAGCCATCGCAAACCCGGGTGTTCTGAGAGCCAAGGCGATCGACGTGAAGGGCGCACGGCTAGAACTGCTCGATGCCATCTGGGCTCTTGAAGAGGCTCACGATGCACTGAAGGACGCGGCGGCCGAGTTCAAGGCGGTCTGGGACCTTTGGGGGCAGTGGGAGAAGAAAAACCCTCGCCCTGGTTCCCCGCGAGCGTACCGAAAGTGGGAGCGGCGGCAGGACAGGTACCAAGAAGACCTGGATGAACTCGCGCTCAAGTCGGCCGCTTCGCTCGCGTTTGAGTGGGGTGGCGGCGATCATCCTCACCTGCGCGGCAACCAGCGGATGGTTGCTTTTTCAGGCGCCTGGGACGCCGTTATGCTGCTTGTTCCGCCTCCTGCTTAACCAAGAGGCCCAAGTGCGCCTGATCCGGCTTTACACCGCTCGTCAGTACTTCAGGGCGAGCACGTGGCTGTCGATACTCGGCAAGAGGCTCGCCGGCATCTGAAATATCGAAAATGATACGCCGCCGGGCTTGAAATACGATGTCCCGGCGGCGCCCTGTCTCAAACCGGGCCAATAATCCCCAGCCTGCTATTCCTAGCAATCGTTATGCCAACACAGCCGGCCGGTAAGGCTGGCGGGTTGCTGACTCTCATCGAACCGCCCACTGAAAAAGCGTGCGCCACCCCGCGGCGTCATCGGCTCCGTTGAGCTGTGCGACGGCCTCTTCCCCTGCCTCAATCAATTCGGTCAAACTCACCCTTCCACGCTTGGCGGATTCCTTGATGCGATCTGCAATAAGCTTTCTTGCATCCGGCGAATCGGACCGCAATTTCTTGCAGCACTGCTCAAGTGAGGCAGTCATTATGGCGATAGTGTTGGGTTCAAATTCGAGCATGTGATTTCAAACTGGGTCTGGTTGAATACAGTCTTCTTTCACACATCCGCCTTTCATCTCCGTAAATTTACGGCACGGCTTTCAGCAAATGGAACGTTTGCTGTCGGTGTAACGCCCGCATGGCCTTTGTCTTGGGGGCGCTAGCATCTGAAATTGAAACGGCCCCAGATTATCACACATCTGGGGCCGCGAACTCCAACAAGGGGTTTTACTTCGCGGCGGAGGGGCCGCCAAACCGGAAGCTGAAGAAAGACTCTTTGCAAAGGAGTCCGCCGGTTCACGCTGGCGGGTTTTCTTTGCCGTTCATTTCTTTTTCGTGGCCGGCGCAACGGTAGCGTCTCGTCCGGGCTCGCCTTTATCGCCCGTATCCCCCTTTTCACCCTGCGCGCCCCGAGGGCCGGCAGGCCCGGGAGACCTTCGAAGCAGCCCGCGAGTGTCAACGCTGCGACGAACGCAGTAATTAGCCCTAAGCCCGCATTCAGCGTCTCATCAGGTTTTTGAACCTGTTCTGACGCTAGCTGATTCGAAGATCAACCCGGGCACAGCATCAGAAGCTCCCGGATCACTCCGGTGGGTTTTTCTCGTCAGAGCATCTTCACGCCGCGTCCGACTCACGTATGTTCGATTCGCTGTACTTTCGAAGGTGGGGGCCTATGGGCGACACTTTGGATCAAGACGTACATGCGTTGAAGGAGTTCCTTAATAAGGCGTGGCGCTATCTGGCGTCGCCATCATCGTCGCGATTTCAGCGGCAAGAAATGCGCAACCAAATGAGGCTGACAGAGGAAACTCTGCGCATTGCTCTCAAAAACATGGCTGCACGTGAGCGCGCACTGGTTCTAAACTTTAACCAACGTTACAAACTGCGTTCGCCACCAGCACTGCGACTGTTGAACTTCGACGGATAGGCAAACATGGATTGTCTCGACTTGTGCGAGCAGCGAGGCAGCAGATCAGCACATCGCGCACTGGATTCGCGCATCTCGCCGAAGGTTTACTTTCCGCGGGGCAATGAACTTCGGGACGATTTTCGGTAACTGCGTCTCCGAGATTGGATGGTCGAGCTGGGTACCTCGGGGCACCCGGAGCCTCCAGCCCACACGGCCCCCGGTGACACCTCCTCCAATAGGGGCTGTTCCGTGCGCCGCGGCAGGCTGGCTTTCCACAGCTTGTCGGCTTCCTTCTCCGCGGCCTTCACAACCTCGCGCATCTCGTTGTCGCGCGCATATTCCAGAGTCGGCGTTCTGGCCGTGGCGAAGCTTGGTTTGTTTCTTGCGCCGATCGTGGTCATGACGACGCCCCGCGGCTCTTGTCACGTTCGCGCCGGTACTGCTCCAGGTCGGCGAGACTTGGTGCCAACGGCACCGGCGGGACTTCCGGCGGCGTGTATCCCCACAGACCTACGAAGATCTTGCTCGTGACGACGGCGAACCCGATCAGGATAGCGACGGTGATCAACATGGCGTAGATCTCAGCCTGGGGATGATGACCGGCCAGATAGAGCGTGGTCGACCATTTTTCGTCCCCGTCTCCGATCCGCGTGGATGCCCCGATGCCGATCTGTACGCCGAGCGCTGCTGCGAAAATTAGATCGCCGAGCAGCAGGGCCACGATCAGGACAGCGAGACAGGCTGCGCCGCGAAGGGCGTTGTTGCGGGTCATTTGATGGCCTTCAGCGCTGTTGCGACTGGTAGATACATCCGGCTCGACCTCTCGATATCGAGGCTGACAAAGCCATAACTGCGATAGAATTCGGCGGCTTTGTTATAGGTGGCGTCGTAAGCGCCTATCGAACGAAGGCCCACCAGACTGAAAAGGCGACGGCGGCGTAGACGGCGGTGAGGGCGATTGAAATAACCAGCGAAAGCGCAGTTTGCTTGATAACCAAATAAGACACGTTCTAAAATTCCAGCCGGCTCCATTGCCGAGTGCTGGTCTTGTCTAGACATTCTGCCCGTCATGCTATGGCCGTTTGCGCAATGCGCTGCGGCGATTTTTCATAGGCGGTTTACGCCGCGCGGCTCACCTTGCAGGTGGAGCTTAGGCCACAGCCAGCCGCAAGGTCAGCTGACGATCCGCACCGGCGTGGCGCTCAATGAAGTCTTCCAGCTCTGGCGGTACATCGCGGTCTTCGAGCCCCAGGCGGCGAAGTATTTCCTGCGCGACGGCGTGCGAGACGTCCTCGGATCGATCGGTCTCAGGATTGAACATGATCACCCGCAGCGGGTCGCGGTGTTGCCCGCTCATCAGGTCAGTGACGGTGGTTTCATAATTGGCGCGGTCGAGGTCGGTCTCCACAAACGCAGTGCCGTGCCTGCCGTAATGATTGACGACGATGTAGAAGTCTTTGGGTGTTCCCGGGACAATCGAGGGCTCTGTACGCATACGCCACACTCCCGCCTGTTACGGGCCAAGGCTACACGGAACCGGCGGGGGGTTGGACTAACGTTTTTGGCAGGTGGGAACTGCTTGCCCCTAAACAGAAAAGCCCCGTCATTGCTGACGGGGCTTTCTTCTCGGGATCACGCTGCCGCTTATTTGCGGGTAGCGCACATGTACATGTTGATTTCCATGCCGACCGACACTTCGACGATTTTTGGCGCTTTCCAAGCCATCTGGCTCTCCCTTTGATCTGGATCGACCACCCTTCACTTAAGGGCACATTAGGGTATTGGCCAGTTAAAACTGGGGAACTCACAGCAGGCCGCGCCGGTCTCATCCCGGTTGGCCTGCATGGAGGTTCCTCCTCGAAAACGCAGCGCCGGGTCTACTGTTCACCCTTTTTGTTTTTCTCCTGCGCTTTTTCCATCGGAACTTTTTGAGCGCTCCTCGAAGCGATCAGCGCCCTTAGCTAGATCGTGCCCCATCTTGCTCTCGGTTTTCGCTTCTTCCTTAGCGGTCGCCTCTCGCAAGCCCTCAGCGGCCCGCTCCCCCGCTTTTGGTGATTTTCGTTCGTCATCCATGTGCAGCACCTTCCCTGATAAACAACACGCGTTTCGTGCTAAAGCCGAACAAACTTCAATCGGATCGCTTGGACATTGTTCCAGTTCCGTTAAAGCTAGTCGTCGAGGTGCGCGACTAACATCGCGAATGAGATCGCCTAGATGCGGCCCATGCTCAAATCCCCGTTCGAACCCTGTATCCCGTCACCCGCCAACAAGGTGCCGGAATCCAAAAACTGGATTCACCAGATCAAGCATGACGGCGACCGCCTGATCGTCCAGCACGAGCGCCAACGCGTGCGGCTGTTCACGCGCAATGGTCATGACTGGTCGGGCCGGTATCCGCTCATCAACGAAGCCGCGCTGCGCAATCGGAACACGTCCTTCGTGATCGACGGCGAGGCTGGGCTGCTCGGCGTCGACGGCGTCTCCGATTTCGATTTTTTACATTCGCGCAAGCACGACGAAGTGCAGTTCTATGCGTTCGATATGTTGGTGAGCGACGGGACGATCTACGCAAGTTGCCGCTGACGATGCGCAAGACCAACCTTGCTGGCCTATTGGCGCGTCGCGTCGACGGCATCCACCTTGCTCCGTTTGAACGGGGCGAGATGGGCCCGGAGCTGTTCCGTGCCGCTTGTACGATGGGGCTGGAGGGTCTGGTGTCGAAGCGGAAAGACCGGCCGTATCGTCCCGGGCGGTCGCCGGACTGGGTCAAGGTGAAGAACCGGCAGCATCCGGCGTTTCGCCGCATAATGGATCAGTTTGGTTAGCGTGCCGACGGCGGCCGGATGGCCTAAGTGGCCGCCGCTTGGTTAGGTTGTTTGCCTCGACATCCTCGGACGGATTGTGTGGCCGCATTCCATCCAGCCGCAGCCGCATTGCCTTGCTGCGTATCGCCCAGCGCGGGCGGTGCAACCGTTTGACAAGTTGCGACACCGAGTGCGTAGGCCACAAGGTGGTGAGTTCGCGAAGCTCCTCGTCGGTCCAACGGGACATTGCGGCCTCGGTATGGAGGCCCCCAGCGCCACGTATCGTGCCTCAGATTCGCGCCGCGACTTATGTGATTGCCTCTTTTCCACATGGAACACGTTGCTAACGGTAACCGGTGGCACGCGTGATCCAGATCAAGCGGCCCGCGCGACTGGCATCAATAATGACGTATGCCACTTGACCGAAGCGCCTTCGCCTCGCAGGTAGCCCGGATCGCCACCATTGTTCTCAGTGCGGCTGCGGTCCTCATCCCGCTTTCGGCTCTGTAGTGGCGGGGCCGGTGTCACGACACCCATGAATATTTGCGCCAGCGTGCTGCGCAAAAGGGGCATCGCTTAGCAGACGAAGTCACGACACAATTAAAGAGCCTTGCGCTTTCGCGCACGGACTAAAGTACCCCTGCCGAACAGAGTTGATTCTTTGGGTCAAAATCACGGGGTCGCAATGGCTGCACTCGCGAGAGGTTTTTGGCGCGCGCTGCGTCTAGGTTCAGTTCTGAAGCAGCTTGCAATGTTTGTCGGAGCCGGTCTGTGGGTTTCGCTGCTCATGATGACTTACGGCCTCGACCTTAGCTCCGGGTTTTTCTAGCTGCTTTCTGTCGGGCCTCATCCATCCGCTCGCGCGCCGCCTCGACGATATTCCCGCGACCATCAGCCCGTCCCGATGCGCGCCTGCTCAAACTTCGGTCTGACATCCGCGCCGCGCTCGCCGCAGCGTGGGCAGGTGAAGTTTGGCTCGATGTCGGACAGCCTGACGTCATCGGCCCAGCCGTCGGCGTTGGTCTCGACGTGGCGGCTCACCCGATGCAAATTCAATGCTGAGGCGCTACGTTTACTTGATGACCGACCGCATCCGCCTGATCAAACACGAAGCCGTGCCCGGCTGTGGCTCGTTCGAGGTGCGGTTCGCTGACGGGCACTTGTCCAAATATTTTTACTTCGATGATGTGCCGGGCGGCGCGTGCGACCGGAACAGCTGACGCGTGCCGAAGCGCTGGAGCAGGCCAAGGCGCTGACAAGGGATGAGCGGGAGAGGGAGGGGTAGGGCCGGATGCGCTGGAGACCCCCACAGACAGCCCAAAGACCCGGAGGGCTGGGGGCTGGGTCCGGGCCTTTGAAACTCCGCTCGCCGAGGTGGGTCAGGGATCAATCCGCCACCCGGTGAGACGCCGGTTTCACGCCAAGCATCTGCAGTGAGTTGGGTGACCGAATTGAGTCAACATGTCGAACAGTTCGCGGCACGGCGGACCGCGCCACATTGATCTGCGTCAAAGTCGACGATTCGGATCGGGGGCAATTTTCATAAACCTCACTGTGTCGGCGGACAGGTCAGGATGTCGAAAGATCGAAACCTCGTTTTGGTGGTCGACGATGACCGCGGAATGCTGAAGGCGGTGCAGCGACTGCTCCGGGCGCACGCCTATGAGCCGATCCCGTTTTCAACCGCGCAGGCCTTTAAAAATCACAGCGACATCGAGAAGGCGGCTTGCGTCATTCTTGACATCGATCTGCCAGACGGATCAGGCATCGAGCTGAGACAGGATTTGAAAGCCGCAGGTGTGGCGGTGCCGGTGATCTATATCACCGGCAATGAGGAGCCTGCGGTTCGTGAGGCTGCGTTGGCGTCTGGGTGCGTCACGTTTTTAACAAAGCCGTTGTCGGCGCAAGAGTTGATAGTGCCGCTTCAGAAAGTATTGGCAGAGTGTCCGTAGGGCTACAGGTGGAACTATCCTTGATGTCCGACAGCCGCACGTCGTCGGCGCCGGTCTCGACGTGGTGACTGCAGCGATGATCGCGACAATAGATCAGGATGTCGCGGACGCCAGACGCACGCATCTCGGTCATGGCGTTATCGCAGCGCGACCATCGCACTATTCAAAAAGAAAAGCCGCCCGAAGGCGGCTCTGTCACTGTGCTGTGTGAGCTTATTTTGATCAGGCCGCAGCGAGCGCAAGAGACCGGCGATACGCCATGAAGCCAACGCCAACGAAGCCGAGCAGCATCATGGCCCATGTGGAGGGTTCGGGTACGGCAGAAGCTAGTTGCGTAACCTCGATAGTGAACTTACCGCTGTTGTCGGTATAAATTTGGTCGATCAAGCCAAAGTGCAACTGGGTCGGAACGGAAAGTCCCGTATTCAAATTAAAGCTGTAGACGTTCGTGGGATTGAAGACTGGTAAGCCGCCAACGATAAAATCAGCGGCATCTTGAAGGGGAATTCCAAAACCAAGGTTCCACGTCACGGTATGGGTTGCAGGAAATCCTGCCTGTGGCAGCAAATAAAATGCGTCGCTAAATAGATCTGCTAAGGCCTGCCCTTTACCTGAAACAGTTACGGAAACGATGCCTTCATACGTTTCCGCAGTGCTGACGCCACCCGGCGTAGCAAAAAGCGCGGAAACGGTCTCGGCGGATGCTCCTGAGGAGCTGGCAAGCGACACAATCGAACATAGTGCCGCTCCCGCAAGCGTGCCCAATAGGCGAGATTTCATTTTAAGCTCCCAAATGTGATCAATAAAAAATCAACCCGAGGCTAGGGTTCCCCTTGGAACCTGACAAGCGGTATTTGTCAGCATTTCCATTTCCTGTTTGGGGGGCAGCCGAGGTCTCTCGGAGGCGCTAACCCATCCTCACCTGCGAGAACTTGGGCCGGATGTCGGCGCCGCCTCGACCGCAGACGGTACACGTGAACTATCCTCGATGTCCGAAAACCGGACGTCATTGCCCCAGCCTTCCGGCATTGGCTTCGACGTGTGGCGGCTAACCCGATGCAAATTCAATGCTGAGGCGCTACGCTTGCCCGATGACTAACCGCATCCGCCTGATTAAACACGAAGCCGTGCCGGGCTGCGGCAGCTTTGAAGTCCGCTTTGCGGACGGCCGGGTGTCCAAATATTTTTAGTTCGACGATCAGCCAAGCCGACGGCTGCGGCCGGAAAAGCTAACCCGTGCCGAAGCGCTGGAGCAGGCCAAGGCGCTGGCAAGAGATGAGCGGGAGAAGGAAGGGTAGGGCGATGGCCGCCAACGGCTAGGAGGACGGGCGGGGCGCTACGCGGGTGCATATCGCACCCGCCGCCAGCCTCGACGCCGAGCCCATGGCAGCTGGGGGCTGGAGTCCAAGGCCGAACGTCGCGACTCGCGACGGGCCATTTGCCTTAGCAAAGTCAATTGAGGTGAGGCCATTGTACGACAGGACACCGTGCTTCGGGACAATTGTCGCTCACTCGGACCTGCGTTCAGTTGACCGAACTGGGTAGCTGGATGCATACGGCCACCCAGAGCGCCAGCGCGCACGGCCTCGGTTGTCACTGCTACAATCGGGGCCGTTGCTGTTGCTGTTCGAGCCGGAGCAACGATGATCGCGGCAGTAGATCGGCAAATCGTGGACGCCGCTGGCGCGCATGTCGCCGAAGGTGATTTTGACAGGGGTGAGACCCCAGCCCAGACGGCCCCAGTCATTCTCCTCCGACTGGGGCTGTATCGCTTTATGGCAAACGTAGCGGGGCAAGCATGCCATTTAACCCAAGACGGCACTTCAAATTTCAAGTTACCGGGAACGCCGACATCGTTCTCAGCGTGGTTGTGGTCGCCGTGCTTCTGTTCTCCCGTTAATGAACGCAGCAGATAGAGACGGACTGATCACTGGCGACAGCAGTTAGCGCCACTCATCCTCGCGCTCCCGGCGCACCGCCTCGCTCGCCGGGTTCTTGGTCTTGACCCACACCTTCGACGGGCCGCTCCGGTACGGCGCATCCGTCTGCCTCGACGATGCCGTTCAGCCCCATACGGCAGACGTGATCGAACACGGTCGGGCCGCGCCTGTCAGATGCTCAACGAACTGGATGGCTCACCGCTTGGCCCCTGACGAGCGAACAGCACCGCCTCATGTGCCCGACACTGGCTCCGCAACGCGTGGAAGCCAGGCGCATCATCGTCGTGGGCGATCACTGCTTCACCGGCTATCAGGACGACGGTGCCAGGACGCGGGCAGTACCCTCAACGATGGCCGGGAAGCGGTCGGTCCAAGATTAAGCGGTTCGTTCGCCGTGGCATCTGGAATAGCGCATGCCACTCACCCACGGACGACGCTTTATGACAGTTGTGTGACACTGCCCGCGCGCCCTCCAAGCCGCATTTTTCTTGCGTCACGATACGATCCCGCATCAACTCTCTGTCGCTTGCGTTTGTTTTTGGGGGAAGCGTTGCCGGGGCTTATACATGTAGTTGACGACGATGCTGCGTTCCGAGCCGCAATCGAACGTCGTTTGAAGAGGGCTGGTTACGAGGTCGCGACCTATCCGTCGGCGCAGCATTTGCTGGATAGCTTGGCGAGCGACAGTGAACTCGGCTGTATCCTCCTCGATGTGCGGATACCGGGATTGAGCGGCCCGGAGTTGCAGGATCGTTTGAGCGAACTCGGTCGGACCTTGCCGATTGTGTTTCTCACAGGTTATGCGGATACCCAGACAACCGTGCGCGCCATCAAGGCCGGTGCGGAGGATTTCCTCACCAAGCCCGTATCGTCGGATGAGCTACTTCACGCAGTTGAACGGGCGGTAGCGCGTCATGAAGTAGCGCGTTACCGGAAGGTCAAGCTGGATGTGGTTCGAGCTTGTATCGCGAACTTGACGCCGCGCGAGCGGGAAGTCTTTCACCTAGTGGTTCGCGGCCAGACCAACAAGCAGGCCGCGAATGCCTTGGGCTGCACGGAGCGCACGATCAAAGCCCACCGACACCGCGTGATGGAGAAAATGCAAGTCGGGACCTTGCCGGAACTGGTGTCTCTGGCCGAGCGGGTCGACGTTCTTGTCTCGGGTTCCCCACTGACACCCACGGCCATTAGCCCGACATAGTTATTGGCCCGTAGCCGTAGTGCTTGATCTCGTGGCCCAGAGCGGGCCGGACGATGGCTGCGCCACCTTCCACCGCAGGCACGGTTCGATGAGGGAAGGACGCCGCCGTTTCATTCGAAGCCCTCAAGGAAAGGGTTGTTGAGTTGCGCTCGTGGCGAGCGATCTTCTTTGTCGGCCCCGCGCATGACGATCCTGAGCGCATCATCCGCCAGCGGTCGTTGTAGCGCCTTCGCTTCATCCCATGGCGCGCGCATCCACACGTCGCGCTCCTCGTCGGTGAGCAGGATCACCGGCATTGCCTTGGGGTGGATCGGCTCGACCACCGCGTTCGGCGATGTCGTGAGAAAACCATAGACCTGATGCGGCCCCGGCACCGGCTTGGACTTGGTGCCGCGATCACCGTTGAACGTCGTCCACATGCCAGCGAAGGCGAACAGTGGCCGGTCTTCGTTCAATGCGAACCAGACCACGTCCTTTTTCTTCGTCTCCGGGTTCGGCTCCGGCGCATACTCGGCAAAGCTGTTGGCCGGGACAAGACAGCGGTTCTCGGCGCTGAGCCACCTGCGCCAGTGCGGTGATGACGTGTTGCGGATGTTGGTCACCGGATATCCACCGGCTCGCGGTGGCGGCGGCATGCCCCAGCGCATCATGGCCAGCTCGCGCCCGGTGTCGGTGTTGCGCACGACCGGAGCCGGATAATCTGGAAACACGCCCGGCATCGGCGCGAGGTTGCCGACATAGCGATTGACGACGCGGAACAGCGCCGCGATGGCCGCTTGGTTCGTGGTGATGCTGTAGAGGTTGCAGATGTGGACGGCCCCCCACTTGTCAGGATTGTAGCAGATTTCTGGCCAGATCGCTTGCTATCAGATGTCCGGCCTGTTTGCGCGGACAAAGCCCGCTGGCCGAGATGGTGTTCGCTACGCACGTTCCAAGCACATAGGCGACATTGATGATGCCAGTGTAACCTTCGGAAGCTCGCGCGTATCGACCGATCGGTCCTTCCATCTACTGCGTCCTGCAAGTTCGTGGGCTATCCGCCGAGCAACCTCGCTCGCGGGCGAATTTCAGATCATGTCATGTCGGCATGGCGACTACCGGCTGGTTGTACACGCCGCCCGACATCATCAAGCGCCAAGCGATGCGGGCAAACTTGTTGGCCAAGGCCACCGCGACCAGCTTCGGCGGCTTCCGCTCCAGCAGCGAGGCGAGCCATGGTGTGGGCTTATGACGGCCCTTTCGGACATGCCTCAGCAGCGCGGTCGCACCGACGATCAACGTCGATCGCAGTATGGAATCTCCGGCCTTTGTGATGCCGCCGAGCCTTTGCCGGCCGCCAGTTGAATGGTCCTTGGGCGTCAGTCCGAGCCATGCCGCAAAGTCGCGACCTGATCTGAACGTCTCGGGCGGCGGTGCCTTCATGCTGAGCATCGACGACCCGATCGGACCGACGCCGGGAATTGTCGCAATACGCCTGCTGATGTCATCCTCGCGATGCCACTTCATCAGCTTAGCCTCGATCTTCGCCAGGCGAGCTTGGACCGCGGCATACTCGTCCGCCTGAAGGCGGAAAAGATCCCGCGCCATTTCCGGCAAGCTATCGTCTTCGAGCACGCGTTTTATAAGTGCCGCAACGTTCTGCCGGCCGGCAGGCCCGACGATACCAAACTCAGCGGCATAGCTCCTGAAAGCATTGGACAGCTGCGACTTCACGCTGACCAGGCGTTCCCGCACAGTCATCAACATGCAGGCCGCTTGCCGTTCCTTCGACTTCACCGGTACGAACCGCATGCTGGGCCGGGTGACCGCCTCGCACAGTGCCTCGGCGTCGGCCGCGTCGTTCTTGCCGCGCTTTACATAGGCCTTCACGTATTGAGGAGGAATTAGCTTTACCTCGTGCCCGAACGATTGGAGCAGGCGCCCCCAATGGTGCGAGCTGCCGCAAGAACTCTATGGCGACGAGAATCGGCGGAAGTCGCTCGAAGTAGCGGATCATCTCGGCTCGTCGAAATTGGCGCCGGACAACCACTACCTCATTCTCATCAACACCGTGAAGCTGGAACACCGATTTCGAGGTATCCATGCCGATACGAACGGGAATATTCATCGAACTTTCCTCTCATCTTTCTGTGACGCCAAGAGCGCCATCAAACCGCGGGGATGAGAGGCCGTCCACACCAGCACATGCATCGTCACGCTTTGTGCGACGACGGCTGTTGAGGGTTACCCTGTTCGTCCATCAAGTGGCCGCTGAAGCAGTCGACATCATCGGGAAGACTAATCCAAGTCGCTGCGCTTCGAGTGAAGATATGGCTGTCAGGCTTAACCCAAGATGGGTTGTCATAAGTGCCTGCGTAGATAATCTGCACACCGGGAAAACGATCCAAGGTCACGCTAAGGCGGGTGCCGCAAGTCGGGCAGAATGCGTAGTGCAGCAACCGACCATGATCAGGCGAACGATAGGTGTATGTGCTCGGCGCGCCCTCGAAGGCGACCGCCTTGGCAAGAAAAATCAGTTCAACCGTGAACGCACTACCAGAAGTGCGTTGGCACATTGGGCAATGACAAACAGTAGTTTTGATGGGAGCCCCTGCGGTGCGAAATCGTATCGCGCCGCACTGGCAGCCACCTTCATGAACTTCGTTCGCATCTGTCATTGAGGAACAATGCCGCAAACTTCTGCGTCGGTCCAGTCCAACACGACCTATCGCTCGCTCGGCCGCCATGTTGAAGGCGGATCACTCGCCGAAATCTTGGTCGGTCGCAGCGCGACCAGATGGCTGCGCTTGTACGAATAGCGCCGGACCTCGGAGCACTGGCGGCACCGCATGTAGCGTTCGAGTTCATGGATGGGTGTCGTCTTCGGTCGCCCGCAGGATGTCCAGGGCCACGGTCTGATGCGTGTTGCAGCCCAAGCATTTCACTTCGAGATAGCGACAGCCCGCGTTGGCGCATCGCCGAGCGCGGGCGATGGCTGCGCCGGGCCCTGAAAGCCGAGCATGCGCATGTTCCAAGCGCGACAGGCACTCTCATCAGCCGCGCGTCGGGCGCGGGCGGCTTCTTCCGCTGCGGCCCTGACGGACGCGCCGTAGATCGTCTCGCGCGATTGGTGCCCATGCGGGAGAGGATGCGCCGGGCGGTGCGGGACAGGCAAGCCGCTACAGATTGCGGTGGATGGCGTGCCGGGCACAACGGAGGCGGCTCTGCGACTTGACTGCTGGCTCCAAGTTCAGGCCGCGCGGCGCGCGCGTCGAACCTTACGACCAACCAGTTGAACGACATTGGGCGGAAGGTCGGTCGGGTCGGAAACGACCGGCGTGGGAAGCGCGACAGGGATGAGCGCCGGTTCGGCCAACGGCGCTTCAATCGAGCTGAGAAAATCACGGCCTTTCGCCGTGATCTGCCACCCGCTAGGCTCTCGTAACACGTAGCCGCTGGAGAAAATGTCCAATTCCGGTGCGCGTGCGGCGAGCCGCTTCATTCTTTGAGACCAATCCGCCCCGCTACAAGTCAGGACCGCAACGTAATGCTTCAGGTCCGCAAGCGATGCATGCCCTTGAGGATGGCCCGCCAAAACCTTCAAAACTGTGATCTGAAAATTCACGCGACGCCCCGCTAACGCAACAGGAACCGCAACCAATATGACGGTGAAGCTATTACGGGGGTGAATTTTGGTCCATCTGATGCGATTACAAAACTAGATCGCTATCGCCGATTTCTGGCCATGAGCGCCAAATTTGCAACAGAAATGGAACTTTCTCAGAGCTGTTTGGTCGCTTGTGGTGCACGTGGAACCCGTCGCTAATCGAGCGGTGGCTCGCCGCACGTGTCGGCCATCTGTTGGCAGGCTTCGGCAATCTCGATGCGCAACTCGTGCAGCACGGCTTCCGCCCGCCGTCGCAGGCCAAGGTCAGCACCGGCAATGCGCGCAGGCCAGCCGCCCAGCTTCGTCAGCACAAGGCCAGCCATCTGGTCGATCATGGCTTCGTGCGCGTCACGCCGCACCAAGGTGCGCTTCTTCTCCTCGATCCTGATCTGTAGCAACTCAGTCTTTGCCTTGGCATGCGCGGCATCGGCCTCGCTGCGCGGTGATTGCTGCCGCTCGCGCCGCAAGTACCGCAGGTAGGCAACGCGGCTCCGGTCGAGCGGGTAGCCGTCACCTTGCCGCTGGATCACGCCTTCGGCCTCGAGCTTGCCGATGTAGGTCCGGCTACAATCGAGGTGTGACGCCAAGCCGGATGCGCTGACGGTCACAGGCTTGGCGGACCGCGAAGGCTTCGCGGCGGGCGAGCGGTCGGTGC
Organism: uncultured Alphaproteobacteria bacterium; assembly: GCA_963764705.1. Lineage (GTDB taxonomy): Bacteria > Pseudomonadota > Alphaproteobacteria > Rhizobiales > Xanthobacteraceae > Bradyrhizobium. Next base: position 569,229 of record CAVXTR010000002.1, read on the forward strand.
CTACGGTCTCGGTCATCAGCGTCATTCCTGTTACCTCGCAGCAGGATAGCTCACTTCGGCTTTCGGCGGCATAGCGGAAATCTCCGGACTTGGCCCTAGCTTGCGCCGGTCGCGCATGACCCGACGGCGACATTGGGCCTAGCCCCGGAACGGGCGGCTATGATCTGATGGGGTGGTCATAGGCACTCGGGGGCAACGATGGACAAATCTGTGTCGGAGCAAGTTGCGGATGAAAATGAGAAGTTGTTCGTAAACGATGTTAGCGTGAGAACCTTCCTCTCTCTCAAGACAGAAAGGTCGGCAATTCAGGAGCTACTTCCAAATGGCTGGGAGTTGACTGAATTGCAAGCCGGGCCGGCGAAGGGATCGAACTTGTCCGTTGCCCTGATTGATCCCGTCATCATTCAAGACCCGCAGGGCGCTTCGATAACGCCACAACCCGTCTTCGTAATCGCGACACTTGCGAGGCGGTCGGGGTCAAGCGCGCCCGTCGTCTTGGTTATTGGCGGATCTGCAATGAGCGCTCCCGGCGCATACGAAGTCTATCAGTCGGCAAAGCTGACGGTCGACCGCTGCTCTCAAACTGACGCCGCAGGTCAAACTACCTTAAAGGAAAGCTGGAAAGCTGAAACTGATCAGAAGGAGGTCTTTGAAATGCAGGCGGAGTTTGTTCGCGGTTCACTCACCCGAACTAATTTTGATACAAAGATTTATTCCGCGGCGAGACCGGACTTCTTTCGCATCTACCGCGGAGAGCAACTGACCGATGTGGTACGTAGCGACCCGCTCGCCGTAGATCGCCTGCAAAAATTTAATATTCAAGCGAAGGGGCCAAGGTTCGCAGGCTTGTTCGACGGCGCGAGTTTGATTGGCCTGAACTCCATCCCGATGTACAGGCGTGCACTGTACCTTCCAGTTCACTGCAACTTCATGATGGCCGCTGCGGTTTCCTCGATCGAGCGTCGCGTCACGTCGAGCTGCGCCCAGCTGAATTTTGCACTCAGTTTCCGTGCATAGGCGACTTCGTCGGCGACCGACTTGCGATCGATGTAATCGTCATTACCGGACGAGGATCCGGGCTCCGCGCCCATGGTCAGCAGCCGGTTCTGCCTTACCTGAATGAGTTGTTCCGGCGTCGCATGGAGGCTGACCACCAGCGGCTTCTTCAATGTTTCAAGCTGATGCGGATGCGGAATACCCGGTACCACGCTGCTGGAAAAGGACCTGGTCAGTCCCCCTGTAACTGCAACCACGGATTTTCTCGCAGCAGATATTCTCAATAGGTGCAGTCTCGCGGTCCCCGCCTTTGCCTATGGCCCCGGTAGTACCTTTTGGCCGCGACGGCGGTAGGCAGCGTACATCGGGAGCGACGGTTGCGGACCGCGGGGAAGATGGATAATAGCCTCCGGCTGGGGGCTTCATACCAATGACTGTCAAAAATAACCATTCGCGGTGGACCGACGAAGATGTGCGCCGCTTGCGCCTCTTCGCCGACGCAAATGTCGACACCGACACTATCGCGAAATCGCTGGGACGCACGCGCGCCTCAGTGCAGTCGAAGGCCCATTGGCTGAACCTATCCCTCGCTCAGAAACCTCAGCGCATGGCGGCGTACGCCGCCGATATCACCGCACGGCAGGCGGTCGAACCGGACAGCCCATAAAGCTGCTTGATCGTGCCTGCGTGACTAACCGCTCTTAGGGGGATTGTGTGGACAAACCGACAGAACGGCTTTCGCCGCCGATCTCCCATGCTCGAAAGAGCGCTGATGGCCTTTGGTACGTGGCTGTGACATGGGGCAACGGGCGGCAAGAGCGGCTAGGCCCCTATAAAACTGAAGCCGCCGCCCAAGAACTCATCAAGGCCCAGTTGGCCGCATGGCATGAGGGCCGAAAGCTATTTCTGAAACCGCCGCAATAGCCGCACCCGGAGCGCCGCCGCGTCTCCATCGCCAGCCCGCGCGCATCACGGCAGGGGTTGTCCGTTTTTGGACCCTGACGCGGACATCCAAGGGCTTAGGTCGACCCCTTCTTTTGCGAAGCCTTTCGCAACGCCTGCCTATCCGCTATGCACTTCCGAACAGGGGCTGCCCTATTGCGCGTTGGGATATTTTGCTGGACCGCTTGCTTAGTGCACTCCTGCCGATCTTGCCGACGGAGCGCGGACTTGCTCATTGAGTTTTCTGGTGCCGAAGTCGTTTGTGCAATCTGGGCAATTACGACGTTGCTCGCTAAAAGAAGTATCACGAGCGAAATCCAGCAATAACTTGATAAACGTAGCATCGTTCAGCCTTCCAGTGGAGGTTTTTCGGGGACGGAAGCGCAGCGGTTGGTGGGAGCATCACATTTTCGCAACCAAATTTACGCGGCTTTGGTTTCCAATTGCAAGCAGACGTGCTGAAGACCAGCCCAGATGTCGACTTCTCAACGAAACGCGGACATCGCCGAGGCCATTGCTTTGGCCTGCACCGAAAATAATTTTGAAAATTGATCTATGTCATTTGGCTTCGGCAAGCCTCGTGCAAGCCTTGGCGCGCTGGGGATTTCAGCGCCTAGCCACGGAAATACCAACACCGCCGAGCGATCATAGTCCGCTCCCGGCGGTGTTGTGCCTTTCGCCACACGTCACGGCGAACGCCGGCGTCACAGCAGCGAGCACGTCGCCGCGATGGGGACAGGTGACCGTCAGGCGTAAGACGGCGAGGCCATTAGACCGGGCTACAGGCGGTTCGCCGCGCGTGCTAAGGACATAGCCGCAGCACGCCGTCACGGCGCTTGCGAACGGCATGGATATTTGGCAGAAGCCGCTCACTAAGAAACGCCCGGGTCTAGGGAAGAACAGGCTCCAGCCGGTCAGTCCGGTCTGGGGCCGTTTAGTTTGCACTCGCGCTCTCCAGCGCGGACAGGCCACCGACAGCGGACGGCATCGCGTCCTCAACGCCGATCTGACGAATTCGGAAATCGGGTGGTTTGCCAAACCCCGATCCGTATCGTGCTTCCAACAGTCAGGAGCGCGACATGCGGAAGTTTCATTCGATGGCGGCCTTATGCGGTGACGGGCTTCGGCCAGAGTTGCAAGCTCTGTTCGACCGTCTGGCGATTGATCAAAGCTCCGAACTGTTCGTTAGGGACGACGGCATGGTCCAGTCCGGTCCCGACCCCGCGTCAGAAACAACCACAGTCGTGCAAGCAATGCCTAAGAGAGCAGCCCGTTAGGCGGGTGTCGCCATCGCGGCATCACGGCATCGCGGCATCACCACGTCGAGCGCGCCAACGACACACGAAAAAGCAGCCCGGAGGCGGCTCTCTGTCACTGTGGCGTGGGCTTCATCAGGCCGCAGTGAGCGCGAGACATTGATCCTTGCGGGACCGGCGATAGGCAATGAAGCCAACGCCAGCGAATCCGATGATCATCATTGCCCAAGTCGAGGGTTCGGGGACGGCTGACGTAGAGGCAAATACACCGTCGCTAAAGATGAATTGGCCGCCAAAGTCGGAAGAAAACATTGGGTCGATTAGTCCACTGACTTGAACGTTGGACGGGCCGGGGAATATCTGAACAGCCATCAAGAGAAAGTAAGGCGTGTTGGCGACCATCTGGACCGTCACGTCGGGGGTAAACGGCGACACCGTAGGAACGTTGAATTGCCCAGCGCATCCATTGAGGCAGTGGGCTTCCTCGAATGTTACAGATTGAAAGCTGTTTAATGGGTTGATGTTATTTGTAGCCGCGGGACCGAAACTTAACGAAGCCCATACCCTGTCTCCGGATGGCGAAGAAAGGGTGTCAGTGGCATAGAGATTTACGTTGTAGGTGCCGGGGGCGTTGAGATACTCGACAAAATATCCCAGCATAGCCCGGGCGATGCCGCCACTTGCCCCTCCGAAAACTACTTCATTAACGTTTAAGGAGACAGACGGAGATGAACCAAGTTGTGTCGTTGCGCTGCAGATGCCGCCGCATCCCGGCTGTCCCCTATAGTCGAGGGTCCCAACCGTATCACTGGTGCGGACGTTATCTTGAATATTCAGCCCAAAATATTCAAACGACACCGCGCCAGGCAGAGGCGATGCAGCGGCGGGCAAAGAGATTGCTCCGATCAGGAGGGAGAACGAAATCGTAAATACAGACTTTTTCATTATATCCTCCTTTAAGATCTTCATAAAACGCGCTCAACAAATTGCGGCCGCATAATCTCTCCCGAGCCGTTGCGATTGATCATCAAGCGAACGCCCGCGTTACGTTCGTTTGGGTGGAGGTGGGAGAGCTCCAAGCTGGTGAAGAAGCGCAAACCGGTCTGGCACCCCCCAATGTTCGACAAGCTTTCCATCTACAAATCGACAGATGTCCACGACATCGATGGTCACTGGCTTGCCTGAGCGCGGATCGACGCCCGTCGCCTTGCAGCGCGCCCAGACCGTATCGCCGGTCTCAACGACCGCTTCTATTGTGAGCCTCAGTTCCTTTATGCTGGACCTCGCATCCTCGATCTGCGCTTTCAGTATTTGCGGGCCGGGCATATCGGTTCTTGCCAGATATTGGTGTTCAATCAGCTTCTCCGCGCAAACTTCGTCCGCGACAGTTAGGTCACCTCGAGAAAAGCCACGCTCGACGATTGACTTGAATCGTTCCAGATTTGTAGACATGGCCATCACTCCGGTCCTTGCGTCGCCCGGCCACGGCGACGGCGACGCTGGCTGTGATGATGCCAAACTTGCGCCGAGTCATTCTCATTGCCGTAGGGGTCTCCCGTTCAGGCAGACCTTGCGGCAAAGTTAGCGAAAGCGATTGTATATTTTAGTCATCCGCCGGGAAAAAAATGTTGTCCCAGTCGCCCACAAGGCCGCTTGGCGGCAAGCTGGTGAAAGAGTGGCATTCGCGGATAAAGTGAGCCTGATCGAAGTAGCCCAGTTCGTGGATGATGTCGGTCCAAGGCCTATCTGGAGCATTACGACGGGCGATCAGCGCTCGGTCGAATCGGATGGTTCGTGCGAACAGTTTCGGCGTCATGCCCACCTGTGTCGCAAACCGACGCTGAAACTGGCTCGTGCTGAGGCCGGACCTTCCAACGAGGCCCGCGATCCGCGCACGGCCCCGCGCGGCTATCAGCAGACGCGATGCGTGGCCAATCGCCCCGTCGCGTTCGCGTTTATCCAGCATCATCTCTGCCCAACGTTCGACGGCTGCTACACGCTCACGGAAGCCCGGTGCCGCGCGTACAGCGTCGGCGAGATTGACGGCAGATTTGCCGAGAACATCCGACGCTGCGGGGTCCTGATTGACCAGGGATGTCATGTTGATTCCGACCAATCGGTTCAAGCCGGTCGGTTGAAACAGAATGTTGAAAACATGAATCGAGCCTGACAGATAGACGTGGGCCCGACGATAAGTCTGCGGTCCGACCACACTCATTTCTGGCGTAGTGTTTGCCGGGCCACCGTCGATGCGAACCCGATATGGCTCACCCAGGTGGATATTCAGGATCTGATGAGGCCGCGCCGCGACGGGCCAGGTCAGCACCGCGCTTCCCAGTTCCGTGCGTCTCTCCTCGAACGAGCGCACGACGCCTCTAAGTTGGGGACAAGGTAATGCCCGTTTGATGTCCATAGAAGGCCCTCGAAGGCAGGAGCCTAGATCGCCCCGACACTGGCGACAAGATTTCTCTTATTTGCACGAAAGAGACGTGCTTAAGGCCAGCCCAGATTCCCGCTTCAGGCACAACGCGGACATCGCCAGCAGTGCGCGTATCGCGTCATATGACGACATAGAAACAGGCGTCAGCCTCAAGACCGCAGGAAGCCCGTACAGCGCGGCGCCAGCGCTGGGCTACAGGACACCGGCCCGCCGCGCCATCGCATTGACGCGACGCGACCGGGCCTTGATCCCTCGTGCTTGGGCGTCAGAAGCGCCGAACTTTGCACAGAAATCTATTGCTCCAGCGGATCGCGACACAAATGTAGACACACGCACCGCACCGCATTGATTTGTCTTGTCTTTTGGTGCCCATACTCTCCCTTTCGTGGGGGAGGCCGGCGTGTTGTCCGCTGAACCTGTATGCTCGTGGGCGCACTATCTTTTTTGCATCACGCCTGCGAGACCGCGGGTGCAGCGCGCACCCGGTCTTCCCCGCGCCCTCTTTATTTCCGAGGGCAAACGAAATGCAAAACTTCGGGCAGAACATGCCGCGAGAATGCTTCTTGCTGTCATCGCCCTGCGTATGCTGGTGATCCAGTATCCCAGAGACGTTAGCGATGGAATTGATAAGCCGCAGCGTACCGGATCCTCCGCATGCGCGGGGGATGACGGGAGACCGGAACTTCGCTTCGCTCGCAATGACGATTGGCGATGAATCGTCTGCATCGTCACGCCCGCCAGTCGTAGATCCAGTCCTGCCGCGCCAGCATGCGTTGCGGGCCCATCGCCTTGATGGCGAGGTCGCGGGCCAGAGCCATCGGCCCGGTGAGATGATAGATCCGTCCCTGGTGCCGCGCGGCGCGTTGCACTTGCAGCACGCGGGCGCGGCGCGCTTTGCCGTAGCGCTTCAAGGCCGCCGGGATGCCTGCGACGTTGTCGCCGGTACTGTCGCTCAGGAGCTTGGCCAGCACCGCGGCATCCTCGATCGCCATGCCGGCACCTTGCGCTGCGAACGGCAGCATCGCATGCGCGGCGTCGCCGAGCAGCGCGATTCCGCCGTCGCTCCAGTCGCCGATGTCGGGCAGCGTGAACAGCGCCCAGCGCCGCCATTCGTCGACGGCGTTGACCAGCATCCGCGCGGTCGCGGGCCAGGCCTGCGAGAACGCGCCCTTGATGTCATTGGCCTCGCCAGGTGCGCTCCAGCCCGGTCGGTTCCAGGTGCCGGGCACCACGGCGACGACGTTGATCTGGCGCGCGCCCGAGATCGGATAGGCGACCAGATGCGCCTTCGGGCCCATCCAGAGCTGCACCCTTGCGGAGGTATATTCGCGCGGCAGCGTGGTGGCATCGAGCGTGCCGCGCCAGGCGATCAGTCCGGAGAACTGTGGCTGCAGCTCCGGAAACAGATGATTCCGCACCGAGGACCAGATGCCGTCGGCGCCGATCAGCGCCACGGCCAGTTCCTGCTGCCGCGCATTGTCGCGACGCTGCACCACCGTCAGCCCCTTGGCATGCGAGGTGACGTCCTCGAACTGGCAGCCGAGGCGCAGATCGATGTCGGGGTGGTCGTTGACCGCTGCCTGGAGTGCACCTTGCAGATCGGCGCGATGGATCACCCAATAGGGCGCGCCGGCGCGCTCCGCGGCGGCCTCGCCGAGCGGCAGCCGGGCGATCTCGCCGCCCGCCCGCGCGCTCATGATGTTGATGGCTTCAGGTGTGACCGCGCGGGCCGCGAGCCGCGGCTTGAGGCCGAGTTCGACCAGGATGCGGCTGGCATTGGGCGAAAGCTGCAGGCCAGCGCCGGCTTCCTCCAGCCGTTCGGCCTTTTCCAGGACGACGACGCGAAAGCCTTTTGCGGCGAGCGCCAGCGACGCGGTCAGCCCGCCGATCCCGGCACCCGCGACGACAATGGTGCGGGTAACCGCCACTCGGAAAGCCCCTTGGAAGTCAGGCGGCCTTGTCCTTCAGCACGCATTCCGGCGGACGCGCCTCGCCGGCGCCGAGGTCGGCGGCAAAGCGATACAGCGTCGAGCAATAGGGGCAGATGATTTCGTTGTCGTTGCCGAGGTCGAGAAACACATGCGGATGGTCGAACGGCGGGTTGGCGCCGACGCACATGAACTCCTGCGAGCCGATCTCGATCACGGAAACGCCGGCATCATTATGAAAGTGCGGGACGACATGATCGGACATCAGCTTCACCTTGAATAGCAACGACGGACGGGCACAATCAAATACGATGCGGCCGCTCAAAACGCAGTGCACCTTAAAGGCGGGTGCAGATGATTCCTAAAGTTCTGGAACCCGAATCTTGAGCCCCGATCGACAGAAGTCCACGGCTGATCCGCTCATGCAAATTCGACACAATCTTGTCGTTCCAGAGAAGCCCTTCTTTCGTCGGGGACGTTGTGTCTTAAAAGCGGCATACCCATCTCAGGTAAGACGAAAACATAGGATTTTTTCGGTAATGAGACGGTTGCGGATCGTTCTGGCGGTTGCTGGTATGGCGGTGTGCGTGGCAGCGCTCGCGCAAGTGGCGCCGCCTGCGCGAGACGCCTTTGCGATACTCGCGGCACAGGACGACCCGGCCACGCTCGCCGACCTCCAGGTCAATTCTGCTATGCGGAATAACCCGGCGCTGGTGACGGAAAATATCGAAGCGGCGCTGGCGGCGGGCGATGCCGATCTGGCGGCGAGTTTCGTCGAACTCGCCCGCGAAAAAAATATCGCGGTCAGCGACGAACTGTCGAAGCGCGTCAGCGATGCCGTGACCGACGCCAATTCGACCTCGTCGTTCGCAAAACGTTTTGCCACCGGCCTGGTCACCGGGGATGCCGACGACGTCGCGAGCCTGTCCGGCACCGTGGCTGGCGATCTCTTCGTGTTCGGCGATATCAGGGACGTGGTGCGCGAAAGCAAGCATCTCGCGATGGGCGAGGAGACCGACCGGCTGGTGCTGGGGCTGGCGGCCGCGGGGCTGGCCGTGACCGCCGCGACCTATGTGTCGATCGGCAGCGCCACACCGGTGCGGGCCGGCCTTACCATGGTCAAGGATGCCCGCAAGGTCGGGCGGCTCGGCGAGGGGCTGACCGCGTGGGCCGGCCGTTCCGCGCGCGAAGTCGTCGATACGCCGGTGCTGCAGCAGGCAGTGATGAATAGTTCGGTGCTGCGGCCAGCCGAGAGCGTCAGCGCCATCAGGGCCGCGTTCCGTGCCGAGAAGGCCGGCGCGCTGGTGCGGCTCGCCAAGGACGTCGGCCGCGTCGGCGAGAAAGCCGGCACCCGCGGCGCGCTCGATACGCTGCGGATCGCCGAAGGCCCGAAGGACGTCGCGCGCGCGGCGCGACTGGCCGAGTCCAAGGGTGGCCAGACCCGCGCGATCCTGAAAATTCTCGGCCGCGGCGCGCTGCTGCTGGCGGCCGGCGCGTTCAATCTGTCGATGTGGGTGTTCGGCGCACTGGTGGCGCTGTTCGGTTTCCTGTCGTCGATCAAGGCGACCACCGAGCGGGCGACCGAAGCGTGGCTGCGCCGCAAAAAGGCGCGGCGGTTGAAGGTCGCGCAACTTGCGGCGGTGCCGGTGCGTTTGCCGCGAGGCCCGACACTGGCGGACGTCATCGCGCACGGCTAGACTGGCCGTCATTTCGCGATCGCCATTTTATTCCCCCAGAGAACGGATTGCCTGATGCCGAGTTTTCACAACGGCGCTGTTGAAATTGCCTATCTCGACGAAGGCGAGGGCGACCCCATTCTGCTCGTGCACGGCTTCGCCTCGAGCAAGAACGTCAACTGGGTCTATCCGACCTGGGTTTCCGAACTGAAGAAGGCCGGCCGCCGCGTCATCGCGCTCGACAATCGCGGCCATGGCGAATCCGCAAAACCCTACGACGCCGCGCAGTACGAGATCGCTGTTATGGCCGATGACGTCATTGCGCTGATGGATCATCTCAGCATCGAACGGGCCGATGTCATGGGCTATTCGCTGGGGTCGCGAATGACTGCGGTGCTGGCGCTGAAGTCGCCGCAGCGGCTGCGCTCGGCGATCCTCGGCGGCATCGGCATCGGGCTGATCGAGGGCGGCGGCCCTGGCGAAAACGTGGCGGAGGCACTGGAAGCGCCGTCGCTGGAAGACGTCACCGATCCCGTCGGGCGCACCTTTCGCGCCTTCGCCGACCAGACCCGTTCCGACCGCCGCGCGCTCGCCGCCTGCCTGCGCGGCTCGCGGCGGCTGATGACGCGGGAGGAGGCCGCGGGGATCGCGGTGCCCGTGCTGATCGCCGTCGGCAGCAACGACGAGATCGCGGGCTCGGCGGCAGCCCTTGGCGAGATCATTCCGGGCGCGCAGGTGCTCGACATTCCCAACCGCGACCACATGCGCGCGGTCGGCGACAAGGTCTACAAGGAGGGCGTCGCCGACTTCCTGTCACGCCGGCAATGACGGCTCATCCCTGCCGGTGAAATGCCTGAACGCTGAGATCAGCACCACCAGTGTCGCCAGCCACGCCGTCCGTGCACCGTAACGATCGTGCGGGCCGGATATCACGGCGCAGATGACGGCGTTGCCGAGCAAGGCAAACGAGACGGTGCCGACGAGCAATGTGAGATCGTCGAACGGCCGCCATGCCAGGCCGTGGCCGAACAGGAGCACTGCCAGCAGCATCGATGCCAGGGCGACGGGAACGTGCAGGGCGTTGACCGCGGTAAAATCGAGATGCCCGCGCTGCTGGCGCGCTGCGCGCATCGGGTTCAACTGGCCGGGCAGAAAGCGCTCGAAAATGCCGTAGGTATGGCCGAGCCAGACATTGTTGCCTTCGCCGGTCGCGACATGGAGCAGTTGCTGTGCGGTGCCGGCCAGCGCCGCCTCGGCCTGCAAGGCCGGGTATTCGGCCAGCGAATGCAGCACGATGAAACCCATCTCGTCGTTCAATCCCTGGAAACGTCCGAGCGTGTTGAACATGCTGTTGCCCCAGAGGAACTGGTCGGCGGTCGCGGGCAACCGGTCGCGATAGGGACAGAGCTTCAGTTGCTGCCGCGGGCAATGATCGCGCAAGTAACGCGCAACGATGCCGTCCTGCATCATCCGCCCGAACGCCACGCCGTAGCCGCCGGGCGTCCATGCCACCTGTCCCGACAGCGCGAAATTCGCCGACAGCAACAGCGACGCGCCGGCGACGATGGTGAGGCTGCCCTGCGTCAGTCCCGAAACGGAAATCCGCCCGCGCAAGAACGGCCGTGCGATCCACCCCACGGCGCACAGTCCGAGCAGCACCGCCAGTGTCGCGCTGTGTGTTGCGGCGGCAAAAGCCGTCAGGCCGAACAGCAGGCATTTCTCGGCCGTCGAGGTCCGCTCGCCGTGCACGACCAGGATGTAGAGCGACAGTACCGACAGTCCGCAAAAGATGTCGGTCAACAGCATGCTGACAAGCCAGGGCAGTGCGGTGGTCAGGACCAGCACGAGGGCGATGGCCAGGAGCCGCCACGGCTGGGCCATGCCGAGCACGCGCAGTGTCAGTTGCAGCACCCACAGCGTGGCCAGCGCCTGGATCCCCAGGTTGATCCAGAACGCGGAATCTTCGCCGAAATGCAGATAGAGGCCGAACGCGGTCGAGCGGCTCGGCACCAGATAGCCCTCATACCACCGGGCCAGATAGCCGCCGGTGTCCCACTGGAGCAGCGGATAGCCATTCCAAAGGGCCGGGACGAGCAGCATCAGGGGGATGGCGACGGCGGCGATCCAGACCGCCCGTGAATCGGCGATCCGTGCCCGCAAAATCTGCGTGTTGATCTGGCTTCCCCCCATGTCGGGCCACCATGCCGATAACGTCCGGGAGAACGAAATTCTCCAATAGTCGGACGCCACGCGGCTTGATTTCCGGAAATGGCCAACCACCTTGAACTGACCCCGAGGCCGCTCCCCGGGCGTTCGGCCCGGGTTTACTCTGTCGAAGCCACCCCGGGACAGTCGTCCGCCCGCCGTGCTATAAGATCGAACCAAAAAACGAGTTTGCGAGAGAAACCCACATGGCAGTGCATCAGGTCAATCCGCAGGGCTCCAAACTGGCCGCGCTCGATCCGATCTGGGATCGCGTGCGAGGCGAGGCGGAAGACATCGTTCGCCGCGAGCCGGAACTGGCTTCCTTCATCTATTCGACCGTACTGCACCACGAGCGGCTAGAAGCCTCGGTGATCCATCGCCTTGCCGAGCGGCTCGATTCTCCCGCACTCAACGGTGACCTGATCCGCGGCACCTTTGAAGAAGCGCTGCGCGACGAGCCCGATCTCGGCAACGCGTTTCGCGCCGATCTGGTCGCGGTGTTCGACCGCGATCCGGCCACCTCGCGCTTCATCGATCCCTTGCTCTATTTCAAGGGTTTTCACGCCCTGCAGACCCATCGCCTCGCACACTGGCTCTATCAAAGGGGCCGCAAGGATTTTGCGTATTACCTGCAGAGCCGGTCGTCGGCGGTGTTCCAGACCGATATCAATCCCGCCGCCAAGATCGGCCGCGGTATCTTCCTCGATCACGCCACCGGCTTCGTCTGCGGCGAGACCGCCGTCATCGAGGACGACGTTTCGATCCTGCACGGCGTCACGCTCGGCGGCACCGGCAAGGAGAACGAGGACCGCCACCCCAAGATTCGTCGCGGCGTGCTGATCGGGGCGGGCGCCAAGATTCTCGGCAATATCGAGATCGGCCATTGTGCGCGCATCGCCGCCGGCTCTGTGGTGGTGAAACCGGTACCGCACAACGTCACGGTCGCCGGCGTGCCTGCCAAGATCGTGGGCGAGGCCGGCTGCGCCGAGCCGTCGCGTACCATGGATCAGATGCTCAACGCGATCGGGCTCTAATTTCCAGCAGGCCTTGATTCCAAAGGCTTTCTGACCGCGATCTTTGTGAAGATACGGCTGGCGGACCGCGTCGTCTCGTCCTAAAACGTCCCGGAAAACCTCAAGAATCCGATATCAAGAATCTGATTGGAGACCGCCGTGGACGTTCAGGAAGTCAGGAAGCTCGACGCCTATCTCAAGCGTGTATTCGGCAATGCCAAGATCCGCGTCGTGCCGCGGCCGAAGAAGGACAATTCCGCCGAGGTCTATATCGGCGAGGAGTTCATCGGCGTGCTGTTCGTCGATGACGAGGACGACGACCGCTCGTTCCAGTTCCAGATGGCGATCCTCGAGGAAGACCTCGCCGATCTCGGCTGAGGCGGTGTTGCGGCGCTAGCCCTTCGGCCCGCTCATTCGCGCCGTCAAACGCTCCATCGCGTTCGCCACGTCGCGCCATTGCGCCAGCCAGGTTCTGGGAAAGCGGAACGTCAGGTCGGCGCCATCGATGCGGCGTTCGCTCAGGCACATGCCCGGCGTCATGCCGTCGCGGGTGCAGCGGGCGTTGAGGGCGGGCGAGCCTGCCGAGAACAGGTCTTCATTGGCATAGGGCGAGCCGTCGCGAAATGCGCGCATCGTCAGGCCGTCGTCGATCGGCGTCGACGCCTGATCGAGGTAGCGCGGATAGATGGTGCGAACCCTGGTGTCGGGCGCCAGCGTGTCGCGATGGGCCGCGATCGACAGGAATATCCGGTCGATTGGTTGCTGCGCGCTTTCCTCGACCATATCGGCGCTGACATGCTTCGGCGCCTCCGGGGCCTCGAGCGAGGGGAAGACGAAGGAGAGATCGACGCGCTCCTGCGGCCCCGAATGGCGCTGGATCTTGCGGCGGATCGCCGAGGTCGGCACGTTGAACAGCGTGGCGCCGACGCTGACCGGCAACCGGTCCGGACTGCCGGCAGGACCGGCGCCCCAGGTCGGCCACAGCAAATAGGCAACCAGTGCTATGGCGCCCGCGGTGATCGTTGCCGCGACCACGATCAGGACAATGTGGCCACGGGGGTCCTTCCGCGTGTCGCGGGCGATGTGCTGGGCCGTCGAAAGCAGGGTCATGAAGAAGGCATCGTTAAGTTCGAATCACCTGGGGAATATGCCATGTGTCCTGACATTTCCGCATGATTTCGCCGGAGTCGTGGCGGCGCGAGCCATGCGCAGGCGATATTGCGGCCGCCGGCTGTTAACCTTTCCTTAAGGATGAGGTGGCGGCACGCGGCCAATTTTGCGAAAGCAGGGCACTGGTTTTGTCGAGTAGCGGATGTGTCCATGTCGCCCGATGCGTTGAATTCCCTGCTGTCCCTCTGCCTCGGCTTTGCATTCGCAGGCGCGCTCGCCAGCGGCTATCAGGCAATGGCGGAGCGGCCGGCGGGTTTCGGACTGCTCGGCGAGGGCGTGGCGCCGAAGACGTTCGCAGCCGTGCCGTTCCTGGTGTTTGCGGCGCCCTTCATCATCATGCGCAACACGCTGCGCGGCGCCAAGATCGAGCGCCGGCGTTTCGAGTTCGTGATGATGGCGACCGTTCTATCGGGCTTCTGGAGCCTGATGTCCGGCACCTTCTTCGTGATGACGCTGCGCGCCGCCGGGGTGCTGGCCTGAGGCCATTTCGCTTGAGGCCAGTTGGCTTGAAGTTACGCGTCCGCATCGCTTGATCCTGCGCCTGCCGCCATGCCAAGGTCTCCGCGAACGGAGGCCTTTTTGTTATGGCGATCTACGAACTCGACGGGCAGGGACCTGATCTTCCGGCCAGCGGCAACTATTTCATCGCGGATACCGCCGACGTCATCGGCAAGGTGCGCCTGCTGGAGAACGCCAGCGTCTGGTTCGGCGCGGTGTTGCGCGGCGACAACGAGTGGATCGAGATCGGCGAAGGCTCCAACGTTCAGGACAACTCGACCTGCCACACCGACCGCGGCTACCCGCTGACGATCGGCAAGAACTGCACCGTCGGTCACAACGTCATCCTGCACGGCTGCACGGTGGAAGACGGCGCGCTGGTCGGGATGGGCTCGATCGTGATGAACGGCGCCAGGATCGGCCGCGGCAGCATCGTAGGCGCCGGATCCGTCATCACCGAGGGCAAGGAATTCCCCGAACATTCGCTGATCATCGGCTCGCCCGCGCGCGTGATCCGCACGCTGTCGCCCGAGCAGGTGACGGCGATGGGAAGTGCGGCGAGATCCTACGCCATCAACGGGCCGCGCTTTAAAAAGGGCCTGAAGAAGATCGGCTGACGCATTTGCGCGTGGGATGACGTTGTCAGCCGCCTCGGCGCCTCAACGGCCCGCTCAACTTCCCTCGGCCTCGCCGGCAGCTTCTTCATGGCCGGCGGCCCAAAGCGCGCGCTGTTCGCTGCCGTCCTGATACGGATTGGCTTCCGCCGGGATGCCATCACGTGCCGCGCGCTGGCCGCGCTCGAACGGATCGGGGTCGGAGGTCATGACGTCGCCTTTCGTTTTCTCGCTCTCGCCGTCCCTGGCGCGGCCTTCCGCGAGGATGCTGCGCTCTTGCGCAGGGCATCCTTGAGGTCGCGCGGGATGCCGTGTTTTTTCAACACGTCGTCGAAGGCCTCGTCGGCCAGTTCCTGAATCGTCGCCATCCGGTCGCGCCCAAGCTGGGACAGCTTGGCGAACGTATCCTCGTCAAATGCGATCAGTTTGCGCACGCGATCAGCTCCGGGGCGGGGTCCGCGGAGGCTTCAATGATCGGTGAAACCGATGGTTCCCGGAACAAGCGCCGGGCGCTGCCGTTAAGTCAAAAAGGGAGATTTCCGATGATCCGGGCATCCGCAATTGTCGCGATCGCCGTCGCCGCGATTTTGATTTCACCTGTTACGTCCCTGGCTCAGAACTCGAGCGGCGCAGCCGCTGGCAACGGTGGCGCTGCAAGCCCGTCGGGCGCAGCGACGGCACCCGGCACCAACAGCGCGGGCACCGCGCAGTCGTCGGGCGCGAACACGGCGCCGGGCGTGACGACCGGCTCTGCGGGGTCGCTCGGAACGGGCTCCGCGCCAACGCCAACGACGGGCCGCGACGCCGCCATCAACCAGGAAAACAAAACGATCGATCGCAGGCTGAACAGTATCTGCCGTGGCTGCTAGCGGCGTTGGGCGGCTGTGCTCCAGTCGCGCAGAAGTGAGCAATTTGTTCAGGTAGTCGGCGGCCAGTCGTCCTAGATTTGTCCGATGATCGGTACAGGTTCTGATGCCGGGAGCGTCGAGTGGTTTGACGCGAGTGATAACGGAGGATGGGACATGCTACGCAAAGCGATGATCGCGTTGTTCGCGATGGTGTCGGTTGCCGCGCTCACGCCGGATACGGCGTCAGCCCGAGGCGGTTTCGGCGGCGGCGGATTTCACGGCGGTGGTGGCGGCTTCCACGGCGGTGGATTTGGTGGCGGCGGTTTCCGGGCCGCGGGCATCGGTGGCGGCGGCTTCCGCACGGCGGCTATCGGCGGTGGCGGCTTTCGTTCAGCCGCGATCGGCGGCGGTGGTTGGCGCGGCGGCGGCTGGCACGGTGGTGGCTGGCATGGAGGATTTCATCACCGGCGATTTCCGTTTGCCGCCGCGGCTATCGGCCTGGGTGTCGGCTACGGCCTCTACGGCTATGGCTATGACGACTATTACGGAGCCTATCCCGCGGCCTATGACGACTCGTATTATTACGGGGATGGCGGTTACGGCGGCTGCTACGTCGCTCCGCAGCGCGTGATGACAGCGTATGGCTGGCGCATTCGCCGGGTGCAGGTGTGCGAATAAAACCTCTTCGCTGCAACGGGTTCCGCTGAATTGATCTTAAGGCGGATTCGTTCTGGAGTGTTGATGGATGAAATCTGCGGCCTCGGTGTTTTCAATACCGAGGCCGTTCGCGTGACTTGTCGGGTTACTTGGCTGGTACGCCGTTTGCATCGCATCAGGGATGCTGAACATGCTCACAACCCCAGCTTTGACGTTTGTCTTCCTCGGTATCGTTGTCAGTTTGGGCACAGCGTTCGTGTGGGTGCTCTGGGAATTCGAACAGACGTCAACGCACGCTTTGTCCAAGGCCAGTCGCAAGCGCGATCGCGTCCGATAGGCTGTGTCAAACAAATAGCGCGCAGCCTTTGCTGCGCGCCCGTTTTGTCGTCGGTCGATTTGTCAGCAGGGCTAGCCCAGCACGCCGTATTTCTTGAACCAGGCCTGCATGTTCGCCCATGCATCGTCGGCGGCTTCCTGGCGGTAGCTGGCACGATAGTCGGCATGGAAGCCGTGCGGCGCGCCGGGATAGACCTTGAACTCGGCGGTCTTCTTGTTCTCGGCAAGCGCCGCTTTCAAGGCTTCGACGGTGGCGACGGGAATACCGGTATCGGCCTCGCCGTAGAGCCCGATCACCGGGGCCTTCATCTCGGGCGCGAGCTGCGTCGGGCTCTTCGGCCACAGCGGGTTCGGCGGATCGACCGGCGGGCCGTAGAAAGCCGCGCCCGCCTTCAGTGCCGGACTGTGGGCGGCATATTCCCAGACTGTCCGCCCGCCGCGGCAGAAGCCGATGATGCCGAGCTTTGAGGTATCGCCACCCTGCGATTTGGCCCAGGCGACCGTGCTGTCGAGATCGGACAGCAGTTCGGCATCCGGCTTCGCATTCACGATCGGCAGCAACTGCGGGATATCGGTGATCTTGGTGAGGTCGGTGCCCTTGCGGAAATAGTAATCCGGCGCCACCGCGAGCGCGCCGAGCTTGGCAAGGCGCCGCGTCACGTCCTTGATGTATTCGTGCAGGCCGAAAATCTCCATCGCCACCAGCACCACCGGCGGGTTGCTGACGCCGTCGGGTTTGGCGAAGTAGCCGGGCATCTCGCCGTCGGCGACCTTGATTTTGGCGTCGCCGACCGTCAGTCCATTGGTGTCGGTCTTGATCACGTCGGCCCGCACCGGTCCGGCGGCCAGCGTATAGCCGGCCGTCACCGCCGCAGAAGCGGTCATGAAGCCGCGGCGCGACAAGGGCGCCACCTTTGTCAGTCCGATGACATCTGAGGTGAGCAGGGGTTCGGCACTCATTGAATTTCCTCCAGTTTCAGGAGGCGCATTCAGGCGATAAAGCCGGATGAAGGCAAATCACCTGCTTGCGAGATTTCGCCTGGTCCTCGCCGCGGGACCGGAAAACGGGGCGCAAAAAACAAGGCCGTCGACGTAGTATACCGTCAACGACCTTGCCAGCCCCGGACATTGAAATCGGCTCACGCCATCCGGTGAACTGCAGGATGCCTCGGATTCGCACGGGCATATGTGAACCAGTTCACATTCGGCCCGGAAAAAGTTCCGACGGGCACCTTTTTGCCGTTGTACGGCCGGAAACGTGACGTCAGCGGTCCTATGGGCCGCTCAGACCCGACCGGCCCGGCTTGAACGCGGTGCCCGATCCCCGCGACTGACGGGCGTCGCTACCCGGAGGCCCGCCATGAAAACCTTGATTTTGCTCGTGGTTGTCCTCGGCGCCGGCCTCGCAGGATGGATCGCCTGGCAACGTAGGCCCCGAAAACATGATCCGGTCGAATATTTCGCGGGGTGGGATGGCTACGGGCTTCCGATCCGCCTGACCCACCGAATCTCCGAGGAAGAGGCCGCAGCGATCGCAGGCGGCGGCAACGCCTATCTGATCGGCTATTTCGACGCCGACAACCGGTTGGTCCGCGACGTCAAGATGCTGCGGGGCGAGGTCTTCTTCGAACACGTCTACACCTACTATCCGAGCGGCAGGCTCCGGCGCGTCAAGGCCACCAACCCGAAGGGTGTGGAGACCGTGCGGGAGTATCGCCAGTCCGATCGTGCAGGCTTTTTCTGGTAGCGCGCCGGCAGCCCCGGCAGCGTTCGGGGCGTAGGCGTCAGCCCTGCGTTTTGCCGCGCTTGCGGTTCGCGCTCTTGATTCCGTGCGGCTTCGTCTTGCCGGATCCCCGGGCCGCGCGGGTGCGGGTCGATGGCGGCGTGGCCGGTTCGGATGACTGCGTACTGGCAAAGGAATGCCGCAGACTGTCGATTGATTCGGTCAGGGTCCCGACCTGTTCGGAAAGTTTTCGCGTGTCGGCCTGTTGCGCGGCGAGCAGGCGGCGCACGGTCGTCAACTGGTCCTGCACCACCTGCAACTGATCGATCGATTCCTGCTGGGTCGCTTCCAGACCCTTGGTCTTTTCGACCAGTTGCTCGGAAGCTTGCGCGGTGCGGGCCTGCAATTGCCGGGTTGCGACCACCCGATCGGTCTCGGGCACGGTGCCGGTATAGCTGCGCCAGAGCGTGATCGAGCCTATTCCCAACAGAACGATGGCGAGGGCGACGGCACCGACGGCGATCGGCTGTCCGCCGATGCGTCCAAGCGAGCTGGTATCCCGGGAGGCGAATTCGGTCATGAGAACTCCAAAGCCGCAGGTGATTGCAATGACCCTGAATACCACAGGCTTTGCAGCGCTAAAACCCGGATTTACCGGTTGTTGACGGTATCTCGGACGAAAGCTTCATGGAATCAGGCTTTTCCGGGGCGCGGCGAATCCGATGGATCAACCGTCGGCGTCGTTTCGCTGCGTGACGCCGCCGGTCACTGAAGGTTGGCACGGATGAATTGTCCGGAGCTTGCCAGCGCGCGGCGGCCGTCTTCCAGGGCGGCATTCCAGACCGGCCACGCGTGGATCATGTGCGGCCAGATGTCGAGCGTGACGCGGACATCGGCGGCACCGGCAGCCTCGGCAAGGCGCGTGGCGTCCGCCAGCAAGGTCTCGGCCGATCCGACCTGGATCAGCGTCGGCGGAAAGCCGGTGAAGCCCGCGAACAGCGGCGAGATCAGGGGATCGCGACGATCGATCGGCGCCGGTGCGTAGGCATTCGCGAGTTCGGTGAGATAGGCGTTGTGGATCAGCGGATCGACCGTGTCCTTTGTCTGCAGCGTGGCGCCCGACATCGTCAGGTCGGCCCAGGGCGAAAGCAGCCACGCGCAGCCGGGCAGATCCTCGCCGGCCGCGCGCAACCGCTGGATCAGCCCGAGCGTGAGATTGCCGCCCGCGCTGTCGCCACCGACCGCGATACGCTTCGCCGCGATGCCTTGCTGGCGCAGGAAGCGCCACGCCGTGAGCGCGTCCTGATGCGCGGCCGGGTAGGGATGCTCGGGCGCGCGCCGGTAATCGATCGCAAGCGTGCGCGTTCGCGCCGCGCGCCCGGCTTCCGTCACCAGGCGGCGGTGGCTAAGGATCGAACCGGAGGCAATAACCGCCGCCGTGAAAATACAGCAGCACGCGTGATGCGTCGCTGTCCGGAACCAGCGACCATTCGCCGGCGACGCCACCGCAATCGACGGCTTCGCATCTGACATCCGCAGCCACCGGCCAGGTCGACCCGACTTCGTCAAGGCGCTGGCGCCGCTCGGCCCATCCGACCGGTCGCGGCTTCGAGCCGAGCAGGGCGCGGATGCTGTCAATCTCGCTGTCGGCCAAGGCGCTTCTCCCTCAGCAAGGCTTTTCTCCCTCCAAGGCTCTTCTCCCTCAGAGACCAGCCATCATCTCACTTCTGCCGGTGAGGCCAAACAGGAGTCTTGCCGAGGGGAGGATCGCTAGCGCCAGTTCAGGGGCTGCCATGCCACTGTGCATTGGCTGTCGCAGGTTTTACAGTGAACCGGCTGGTCGAAGGTGTTGGCCAACTCCCACTGCTGCGACCTGTTGCTCCACTGCGCGACGGCGTGGCAGATGAGATCGTCCGACTGGCAGCGCGAGCACACCGGCGTAGAGCGTGTGTCACGCGCAACGGCGTTGGGTCTCGGACCCGCGTTCAGGTTGAACGGATTGACAAGTAAAGCATTCCGCATCGCATTCCCCATCCGTCGGAGTTTCGCTCCGAGATAAGTCGTCAGCATAGGCGGGGACTATCGTGAATGTCTTCAGGTCAGGCGCGCTCTCTTGTGGATGGCGCCGATGGCAGCGTCGTGCGTTGCGGATACCCCACACACGCCACAAAAAAAGATGCGGCCGAGCTTTGGGGGAAGCTCGGCCGCGCGCGATCCGGTCTGGGACGGGGAGGGGTGGGGATGTGACCGGGTCGCGGGTTGGTAGATCCTTGTCCGTTATCGATTCTGTGAAGAGGCCGTGGCGACCGCCGGGCGGTTGTCACCGAGCGAGACCCACACATTGGGATCGCTCTGCGACTGACGCTTGACGAAGCGGTAGCCGGTCTCGGTCCACGCCACGACGCTTTCGTTCTGGTTGTCGAGAACGAACTCGCCCTTATCCGTTTTCACCGTCAGCACCGCGTGGCCTTCGCCCTTCTTGTCGCGCACCACCGTGATCAGCAGCGCTTCGCGCGGCCATCCGGCGTCGATCAGCATCTTGCGCTTCAGAAGCACGTAGTCTTCGCAGTCACCGTAACCATCCGTCGGCAACGACCATTTCTCGATCACACCCCAATGGTCCATGTCGGTGATCGGCTTGACGCTTTCGTTGACCCACTTGTTGACCTTCACCAAGTCCCGCCATGCCGTCTGCGACATCACGATGTCGCGGGGCTGTGACGCACCACCGCGGCAGTCGCCGGGATTCTCGGCGCAAAATTCGACCCAACCGATCGGCGAACGCGTGGTCTCGCCGAGGTTGGCATAGAGCGCGTCGCCGGCTTTCGCCGAGACGCTCATTCCCAGCAGGATGGCGACGACCGCCAGTCCCTTTCCCTGTCCCATGAACAACATTGTGGCCCCCGTTTCTTGTTGGGACCATGTTTCGCACAGAGGTTTTGCGGGGCGGCTAAGTCAGGCAAGTACATTTGACGCGAATACAAGTAAAAGACGCCGCAAATTCGATCTATACTTAAATCGAATTCGACTAAAATTTTAGACAACTGCAATTGATTCAAATTTTATGCATTAACGCGCGCGGCGTTGTTGCAATGGCGGTTCCCGGCGCAAAGCCGCTCGGCGTTAACCGCGTCTTGCGGGGCGTGGACCTCGCAAAAGCGGCCCTCCTGCGGTGCGGAGGGGCCTTCCGGAGGTGCAAACCGGCCGATTTGGAGGGGCCGGTGCTTTACCGCGTGGTAACCGCGTCTACGACCATCGCACGATATCGGTCCCGGACGCGCTTTTGCGGGGCCTTGCGCGGAGATTTCGAAACGAAGGCGGCCGCGGCCACCGGGATCGAAACCCCGGTGGAGCGTCGCCGGACGATTGTCTCTACTTGAGGGCGGCCTGACCGGCCAGTGAGACCACGTTATCTTGTGAACCGGAACCGCCGCTGACGCCAATGGCGCCGACCACTTTGCCGCCGGACATCAGCGGATTTCCACCGCGTGACGCGATGACGTCGTCGAGGGTCGTCAGATAGGCGAAGTAGGGTCCCTTGCCGATCAGCGTTTCGAACACCAGGGTCGGACGACGATAGCGGGTCGAGGTGCGGGCCTTGTGCTGCGAGACCCCGATCGACGCGTACTGGCAGTTGTCCTGCTTCTCGAAGTAGACGAGATCGCCGCTCGGGTTCACGATCGCGACGCAGAATGCATTCCAGTTTCGCTTGGTCGCTTCCGCGACGGCGGCGGCGGCCACCATCTTGGCGGTCTCGAGGTTGATCGGCTCGCCATAGGGCGGCGGCGTCAGCCCGTCCGGGACCGCATCATTGGGATTATCGGGATTGGGTGGCACCTGGGCAAAGGCTCCGGTGCCAACCAAGAGCGTAACGCATACGACGCTTGCCAGCGCAATCAGACGACGCATTCAATCCTCCCAAGGATCTGTTTTTTCGGCCCCGGTCCTGAGCGGTTGCGGGGCGCGCCGACGATAGCGCGTTTCCCGGTTCATTCCGACGTGGAATTGAACGGTCGCGGTATCCGACGGGATATATCGCGTTGCGGTACGAACCGCGTCCGGCAGACAGCTTAATCTGTGCTTGGCAAAGCGCAGTGCCCGTGCATCCATGGGCAAAAAACAGGGAGGCTTACATGAAGTGGTTCATCTGGATCTTGCCGGCATGGATGTGTCTGACCATCGGGGCGCAGGCGCAAGGAAAGATCAATCCCACCGATCCGCAGCCGACCTGCCAGATGTGCCCGGGCACCTACATTCCCGTCAGCGAGCTCGAGGCCTATACCAAAAAGGCGCTCGACGAAAAGCTGCTCGACCAGCAGGTGCGCGATATCGATATCGGCAAGTCCAATATCGGCATCGGGATGGTCCATCGCGGCAAGCTCGACAAGCCCAATCCGGATTCCGTCGCCGAACACGACCAGATCAGCGAGGTCTATCATGTACTGTCGGGAGCGGCGACGCTGGTGCTGGGTCCCGATATCGTCAACCGGCAGCGGCGGCCGGCGACCATGCGCACCGTCGTCGAGTTCAACGGTCCCGGCAATAACGGCTCCGAGGTTCGCGACGGCATCGCCTATGAGATCAAGGCCGGCGATGTCGTGGTGATTCCGGCCGGCACCGGGCATTGGTTCACCAAAATCGAGGACCACATCGATTATCTGATGGTGCGGATCGACCCGGACAAGGTGACGCCGCTGAAGAGCGAAGCGCAGTCCAGGGACTATCTGTCGAAGCCGGCGAAGAAGGGGGAGTAACAAAGCGTTTTCAAGCGAAGCATGCCCTCGGACTTGATCCGTGGGTGGGGACCGGTTCGCGTCAAGAAAACGCGTCAAATCGAAAAAAGGTCTACCTCGCGGTAACCGCGTCTTCGATGGTGTCGCCGTTCTGCTCGTGCACGAACTCGAGCGCGAAACCTTCCTCGAGGTTTCGCACCACGCGGGACTGCACCTTGCCGAGCATGACAAGCGATTTCAGCGGCGGGCGGTTTTCGGCGGCGATCGCAGCCCCCGACAGCGACAGGTCGATGATCCGGCAGGTCATCTTGCTGCCGTCCTCGAGGGTCATCAGCGCAATCGGGTTGCGCGGCACGATACGATCGTGGCGGCGATCTTCCGGCAGGTTGAGAATATCGCGGTTGGCAAGCCAGGTGAGCTGGGCGGCGAGCTTGTCGCGCTTGCGCGCGGTGGCGCCGACCGTCATCGCAAAACCGTTGTCGATGATGCGGGTGATCTTGCCTTCGACCCGGCCGATATGGTCGAGATAGGCGATCACGCGGTCGCCGACATTGCCGATGCCGGGCGCCAGCAAAGCGAGGCCTCCCGGCGACATATTGATGATCTGGCAGGGAAATTCGCGCCGGTCCGGCAGCATGTAGCGGCCGAGCAGGTGGACCTTGACGCGCTGAAACCGCCGGCGCTCCTGGGCAGCCGGGATGGTCGGTGATTTCTTCTGCGCAAACGACATCTGGCTACCCGACAGCCGGTCCTTCGGCGTCTAAAAGACCCTAAAGCCGACAAGGTTAACGAGTAGTTAGCGATGGTTGCGTGAAGCTGGGGCGTCACGCGGCGTGCGGTCGCGGCGCCACAATCCGGTTGAAACCCAGCAGCAGCAGCGGGCAGGCGAGCAGCGCTGCCGCCCCGATGTCGAACGCTGCGCCGGCGCTGCCGGCCCATTTGGCGGCGGCGCCCCCGATGACCGGGCCCAGCATCATCGCGGCATAATAGACAGTATAAAAGATGCCCATGCCGATCGCGCGCGTTCCTGGCTGCAACACGCGGGCGGGGAGGCTCATGATCGAGCCGGCCGGCAGGCCGCTGACCAGGCCGAGCGCAATGACAAGCGGAATCACGGCGCTGTTTCTGGCAAAGATCACCATCAGGATCGCGAACACGACACAGCCTGACGCCAGAATGGTTTGCGGCCGTTTGGTGCGATCGGCCAGCAACCCGCCGAAGGGCACACTGAGCACCGCGATCCACAATACGATGCTGATCGCGGGGCCCGCCGCCGTTATCAACCAGCCTTGTTCGACCAGCATGGCTGGCCCGAAGCTGAAGATGATCGCGAAGCCGACATTGAACAGGCCCCAGATCAAGCCGGCCGCGATCACCGCCATCACGGCGTTGCGATCCGGCCGCGCGGATGACGCGGTCAGCGCCGGTGTGTCAGGTGGCCGCTGATAGCCGCCGAGCAACAATCCGATGCCGAGGCCAATCAGTGCCGCGACCATGAGATAGACCGCGGTGACGCCCTGGCTGATGCCGATCGCCGGCAGCGTCAACAGCGACAGCGCGATGCCGGCGGGCCACGAGTTGACGAACACCGCCATCGCGGTTGCGATCTCGCGGCCGGCGAACCAGTCGGTGACCATCTTCGTCATCTGCACGTTGAGCAGTACGCCGCCGGCACCGGCAACCAGCCTCCCGGCGATCTGCCAGCCCCAGGAATCCGACCATACCATCGCGATCTCGCCGATCAGCATCAGTATGAGCGCACACAGGACCGTGGACTTGTCGCCGAGTTTCTGGCCGATCGCCCCGCCGGGTAACGACAGCGCGATGCCCGGTGTAAAGTAAAGCCCGATCAAGAGTCCGATATCCGCAAGGCCGACGCCGAATTTGCTGCCGAGCAGCGGCGCTACCGCGGCAACGCTCTGGAACTGGAACGCCATCGACAGGCGCACGGTGAACAGAACGGCCAGAATGCCCCAGCGATTGCGCAACGCTTCATTCTCCGAGATTGCAGTGCAAGCCTGAGGCCGTGGTGTCCGTGTGTCAAATGCACATCGGCACCAGTTTGCGTTAAGGCGCTGAAAACAGTCGTTGTCGTGCGGCGGCAACTGGTGAGAAGATGTGGAGGCGTCGACAAGCGGCATAACAACAAGCCGCCCAACAAAAATAACAGGGAGACGAACTCATGAAGTGGCAAGCGGTCATCGCTGCGACAGTCATCTCGATAACATCCGTCACGCTGACATCAGCGGCAGGCGCGGCGGACAAGAAATACGGTCCGGGCGTGACCGACACCGAGATCAAGCTCGGCCAGACGTCTCCCTACAGCGGACCGGCCTCGGCCTACAGCGTCATCGCCAAGGCCCAGCTAGCCTACTTCAAGATGATCAACGACCAGGGCGGCATCAACGGACGCAAGGTCAACATGATCAGCATCGACGATGCCTACAGCCCCGCTAAGACGGTCGAGCAAACGCGCAAGCTGGTCGAGCAGGAAGAGGTCGCCGCGATCCTCAATCCGCTGGGCACCCCGACGGGCCTGGCGGTGCGGAAATATCTCAACGACAAGAAGGTGCCGCAACTGTTCGTCGGCGCCGGCGCTACGCTGTGGGGCGACCACGAGCATTTCCCGTACTCGATCGGGTTTCAGGCTTCATATCAGGCCGAGACCGCAGTCTATGCCAAATATGTCCTGACCAAGAAGCCGGACGCGAAGATCGCGCTGTTCTACCAGAACGACGACGCCGGCAAGGACTACGGCAACGGCTTCAAGAAGGGACTGGGGCCCGACAACGTCAAGAAGATGGTGGTGGCGGAAGCGACCTATGAGTCAACCGATCCGACCATCGACAGCCAGATCGTCAAATTGAAAGCGTCCGGCGCCGACGTGCTGTTCATGCACGCGATCCCGAAACAGGCGGCGCAGGCAATCCGCAAGATCGGCGAGATCGGATGGAAGCCTGACATGTTCTTCCTCGCGGCGACCTCGACCTCGATCACCTCGGTGCTGAAGCCGGCCGGCTTCGATCATTCCAAGGGGATCATCTCGTCCTATTCGTTCAAGGATCCGAACGATCCGCAGTGGCAGAAGGACAAGGACGTGCAGGACTGGGCCGAGTTCATGAAGAAGTATTTCCCCGACGGCAACATCCAGGACCAGCTCATCGTCTATGGTTACGTCGTGGCGGAAGCGACGGTTCAGGTGTTGAAGCAATGCGGTGACACCCTGACCGGCGAGAACATCATGAAGCAGGCAGCCAATCTCGACATCGCCTTGCCGATGATGCTGCCCGGCATCAAGTTGAAGACCTCGCCGACCGATTATTTCCCGGTCGAAGCGATGCGGCTGGAGCGCTTCAACGGTGAGGCCTGGGAGTTGTTCGGGGATGTGATCGGCGCGGACTGAATCAACTACTTCCGCACCAGCTGGTTGAGGTCCTGCTTGATCGAGTGGAGCAGCTTTTCCAGCCGTTCCTGACGGAACGCCGGCTGCTCCGGTGCGGCGGCGGGCGCGGGCCGCTCAGGCAGGGTGGGCCGCTTCGGAAATGCGGGGCGCTCCGGCGACGCTGGGCGCGCAGGGAATGCGGGGCGTTCCAGGAAGACGGGACGGGCCTGCTGCTCCGGCGAGATCGCGTGAACGGGTTCGTCGGGTTCTGCTTTGCCCTCGACGAACTCGCCGTGCAGCACGTCCTCGCGGCGGCCCATCAACCAGAGAACCGTCCAGTAGGATATCGCCAGAGCGATGACGCCAAAAATACCGATCTCAAACATGGCTCACTTCCAATATAGCGCAAGTATCTCTGGGGATTACGATTTCGGTCAAGTCGCGCCAAGCCGATTGTGCTTCGGGGCGCGGTGCAGCTACGGTTAGGGTTACTGCCGTGCCGGTCCGGGGCGGCCCCAAAATGCCAATAAACGGAGAAACGCGATGCCGGGAGTGAAGCGGGAACGCGCCGACAACGTCGGTGTGCTGACATTGGACGAGCCGGCGACGCTGAATGCGATGACGCCGGATCTGCTCGGCGATCTCGCCGCCGCCGTTGGCGAGATGACCTCTGATCCGCAGGTGAGGGCGCTGGTGCTGACCGGTGCCGGCCGCGGCTTCTGCTCGGGGCAAAATCTGAAGGCTGCCGCCATCCTCGGCGACGACATCGCCGCCGGCGTGATGCGTTACTATTGGCCGGCGTTCAAGGCGCTGCGCGAATGCCGGGTGCCGATCGTGGTCGCCGTCAACGGCGTCGCCGCCGGCGGCGGCTTCAGCCTCGCGATGGCCGGCGACATGATCGTCGCAGCGCGCTCGGCGAGCTTCATTCAGGTGTTCAGCCGCATCGCGCTGGTTCCAGATCTCGGCTCGACCTGGCTGCTGCCGCGCCTGGTCGGCCGCCAGCGGGCGCTCGAGTTGATGCTGACCAACGAGCCGCTGTCGGCGGAGCTGGCGAAAGAATGGGGACTGGTTCGCGAAGTCTTCGATGAATCCGCGCTGATGGACGGCGCGCTGACGCTGGCGCGAAAACTCGCCAGCGGCCCGACGCGTGCGCTGGTCGCGACCCGCCGTCTGCTCGACGAGAGCGAACACGCGACTTATGCCGATCAGTTCCGGCGCGAGATCGAGACCCAGGCGGAAATCCGCTTGAGCGCAGATGCCGTGGAGGGACGCAATGCATTCCTCGAGAAACGCGCGGCGCGGTTCAGCGGGGGGTGAGGGCGGAAATCAGCGTCTCTCACTTATGGGTGCAGTCCAGCACTGTCACCCCACAGCGACGAGATATGTTGCGAAGGCTGCATATCGTCGTCGCTCGTCGTGGCTTATTCGTCAAGTAAAAGCGGGGGAGCCCACGGCAGCTGAACGACCTGCCTGGGCTTGGCGAGTGTCGGCCTTGCCAGCGGCGGACAGCGATCAAGCTCACGTATGATGGCGTCGAGTTCCCGCTCAATTTCCAGTTCGCGTTCTTGGCTGATTGGCACGTAACGCTCCTTTGGTTGCGTCCCCGACCTTTTGCTACTGCGGAAGATCAATCCATGTAATTGTCCTGCGGAGCATTGTCCTGCCGGACAATGGCGCGACGACAACTCCGAGCAACGAGCCGCATCCTTATTCGGATCCCTCCGGGCGTATCGATAAACGGCCGGGAACGCGACCGCGCTCCCTTCGCCTCGGTTGATTTAAATCAACAGCCGGTCTCTCGGCGTTGGGCGAAATGCCTCGGGGCAGAAAACCGGAGCAAGAAAATGGATCAAGGTTCGGAGCCCAAGCGGGTTTGTCGTCGAAACGCGCTCGCTTTTCTTGGATGCGCGGCTGCCTTTGGACTTGTCGCTTCGTCTGCAGTTCTGACGATGTCGCAGGCTGAAGCCCAAACCGCCACCGCGCCGGCGACGGCGCCCGCAGAGACGGCCAAGTCCGGCACAGAGCGGCGACAGGAACGGCGAGCCGGGAGAGCGGAACGACGTCAGGAACGTCGCACCGGGCGCGCAGAGCGACGCCAGGAGCGACGCACAGGGCGCGAGGAACGGCGCGATGCGCGCCACGGTACCACCGAGGAGAAAAAATAAGCTGTTCCGCTTTCGGCTCGAGCGCGCCGCTTGCTGCTCGGCGCGCGCACTTGACGGTTCAGATGATGGATAAAGTCCAACGCGCCATTCTTGAAAACCAGATTATCCTTGCCGAAGCCCTTTGGATGCTTCTGCATACGCAAGGTGCCAGTTCGGAGGCAACGCTTCAGAACGTCTCAGCCCGCATCCAGCTGACGAGAAAGCTGCTCGAAGAACAGAGCGAACGGGACCCCTAGCGCAGCCCCTCATACACCATGAAGCCGCGCGCGATTGCGAGTTTTCGCAACGCGCGGGGCACCAGTCTTTCCGGCGGGTGCACATAGCGCCACGAGGTCAGCCGGAAATCGCGGAGCGTGCCGAGGTCGCCCTCGAACGGCGCCAGCGATCCGGTCAGGCTGATCGGCGCATGGGCGCGGTGGTTGAACGGCAGCAGCAGTAATTCCAGATGCGCCGTCTGGCCGGCTTCCGAGGTCGCGGTGATGCCGGCGATCACGGGCAGCATTTCCTCGGCGACGTAGCTGATGACGTCCTCGATTTCGCGGCGGCCGTCGGGGGCGAACAACGCCGAGAAGCCGACATTCCTGAGGTCGCGGCCGAGCAGGGCGCTGACCCGCGTCCCGGCGACGCGAAACGGGTAGCCGGCGACGTCGTCGTAGGAAAGGACGAAGATGTCGCCGAGCAGTTCGCGCACCGCGCCTGGTTCAATCTCGCTGCGCTCCGGCGCGCGCGCGTCGCCGCGTTGCGCGTTCCAATAAGCGAAGAACTCGCGGCTCGATGGATGTTTCATTGTACGCCTTACCCCGCGCCTGCCTTGCCGGGACAGTTCTGTCCCGCTTTCGTGCACGCGCCTTCCCTGGTTCGTTGTGCAGGATGGGCATTGCATCGTCCATGCCGGGGAAACGATTTGGCCGCTTCAGGCGCGGCTTTGCGTTGTTAACGTTAAATTAACTACGAGCTTGGCGATCGGCGCGCGGCCTGCGTAGGGTGGAACGCATCAGGCAGCGCCGGTTTATCGAGATGATCCGGAGCGGTTGGTACACAGGTGGCGTCGAACAAGTTTGGTCATCGCGCGGGGAGGGGTGGGGACGTGATCCCGGCCTCAGGGCGCGAAAAGACCGGCAAGACAAGGGAGAGCGTTCTCAGCGCTCTCCCTTTTTCTTTGCCGATTGTGCACTTGCACAGCGGTGGCAAAGCCGCCTATCTGGGCCGATAACGCTTCAAAACCGCGTCGTAAGGTTCCGGACCCTTGGACTCCCCGAACGAATCCCACCAGGAGCTGCCGCCGGAACCCCCGCGTGAGCCGATCCTGACTTTGCCGGGCGCGCTGACGGCCTATGTCGCGCTGATCGCGGTTATTCATCTGCGGGTCCTGCTGCCGCCGGAACTGGAAAACTGGACCATCGACGTCTTCGGATTTATTCCGAAGCGCTACGATTCGACGCTGCTCGACATCACCTTCCCGGGCGGGACCGGCGCCAAGGTCTGGACTTTCGTCACCTATTCGCTGTTGCACGCCAATCTCAGCCATATCGGCTTCAACGTGCTGTGGCTGCTGCCGTTCGGCAGCGCGCTGGCGCGGCGGTTCGGCGCGTTCAAATTCTTCGTGTTCATGGCGGTGACGGCGGCGGCCGGCGCGCTGGCACACCTGCTGACCCATGAGCATGCGATCGCGCCGATGATCGGCGCCTCGGCATCGGTATCCGGCACGATGGCGGCGGCAATGCGGTTTGCCTTTGTGCAGGGCAGCTTCCTTTCGTTCAACCGGGGCGATGCGGAAGCCGCGGCGAAGGTTCCCGCTCTGTCGCTGGCCGATGCGCTGCGCAATACACGCGTGCTCGGATTCCTCGCGGTCTGGTTCGGCGTGAACATCATCTTCGGCGTCGGCGCGATTGCGATCGGCACCGATGGCGCGAGCGTGGCCTGGCAGGCACATATCGGCGGCTTTCTCGCCGGCCTGGTGTTGTTTTCGCTGTTCGACCCGGTGCCGCGCGCGGCGCAACATGCTGCGGATGCGTCGTCGCCGGACCGATCAGGCCACGTCTGATCGCCGCTTGCAGCGCAGGGCGATTTCATCCATCATCCTTGCAAGTTGTAACCAAGCTAAGCTCGCCTGCCGCTCATGACAGCCGCGCTTGTTGAGCACGCCCTGAAACGTTGAACTTTGCTGCAACGAAAACGGCGTGGAACTGTTGATTGAAGACTCGCGAACAAGTCGGGCCCCTCGGAGGGGTTACGAACGGATTCAGGGAGGCGACAATGACGGTACGTGCAATTCTCGATACCAAAGGCCATCAGATCCTGAGCGTCGAACCCGAGGCCAAACTGGCGGCCGCGGTGAAAATCCTCGGTGAGCGCAAGATCGGCGCTGTGCTTGTGATGAGCCAGGGGCGGCTGGAAGGCATCCTGTCCGAGCGCGACATCGTGCGCGTTCTCGGCGAGCGCGGTGCCCGGGTGCTCGACGAGCCCGTCAGCGCCGTCATGACCCGCAAGGTGGTCAGTTGCCGGCAGTCCGACACCGTCAGCGGCATCATGGAAATGATGACGCTCGGCAAATTCAGGCATTTGCCCGTTGTCGAGGACGGCAAGGTGGTCGGCCTGATTTCGATCGGCGACATCGTCAAATGGCGGGTCAGGGAATACGAGACCGAACAGGAAGCGCTGCGCGATTACATCAAGACGGCCTGACCGCACCCGCGCGCTATTCCTTCGCCGCCTTCTCAACCTGCCTGTGCGCGTCGCCCGCCGCGGGCGCCAGAATGCCGATGGCTTCCTGGATCGAGTCGATGGCGCGTTCGGCTGCGCGCGCGCCGTGGGCGATCAGGTCGCCGGCGCGGTGAAAATCGAAAAACCCGATGTGGCCGATGCGGGGCGAGATCAACAGGTCCGGTGGATCGCCAGCCAGCCGCGCGCGGGTAATGCGGTCCTGCATGATGTTGAAGGCGTCGACCATGACGCTGGAAAGGCCCGGCCTGTCGCCACTGCCGAAGAACTCGCGTTTCATGGTGCGCTCGGCGGAGAAGAATTTACCGAGCCCGCGTTTCGGCGGCTCGGGTTCAAGCTCGGTGCCCGCCACGGCCGAACCCGTAGCGCCGGCCGAGGGTCCATGGGAATAGACGGTGGTGGAATGGGTGAAGACGTCGCTGGAGAGATTGGCGGCAATGACGATTTCCGCACCGAGCGCGCGTGCTGTCGACACCGGCACCGGATTGACCAGCGCGCCGTCGACCAGCCAACGGTCGCCAATCAGGACCGGCGCGAATATTCCGGGCAAGGCGTAGGAGGCGCGCATCGCGTCCGCCATGCTGCCATGGGTCAACCAGATTTCGTGACCGGTACGAACCTCGGTCGCGACGGTCGCAAACTTCAGCGGCAGTTCCTCGATCAGGTGCCGGCCCAGGGTGGTTTCGATCTCGGCGGCGAGTTTGGCGCCGCCGATCAGGCCGGAGCCGTTGAGGCGAATATCGAGGTAGGAGAGAATGTTTCGGGGCTGCAGGTTGCGGGCCCATTCCTCCAGCCCGTCGAGACGTCCGGCCGCGTAAGCGCCACCCACCACCCCACCCATCGAGGTCCCCACCACGATATCGGGAACGATGCCGTGGGCGGCCAGCGTCCTGATGATGCCGATATGGGCAAAGCCGCGCGCCGCGCCGCCACCCAGCGCGAGCCCGATCACCGGCCGGCGGAGGGGGCCGAGACCTACCTTATCGCGGTCGTCCGAGCCCCTTTGGCCACGGCCCATCCAATTATCCAACACTAAAACTCTCCTGCGGCCTTACGACAATCGCCGCGACGCGGACCTGCCAGAATCGTCGGTATCACCACCTGATCTTCACCATGCATGGATTATGCCCGGCAAAACCCACGTAGGCAGCGATTGTGACTGGACCGCGGCCGTTGGATTAACATTGGGCGGTGCGCCGGGTTCCCGTCCGGAACGGGACTGCTGTCGATGCTGGAGGCTTGAATTTGCCGCGTTTTCAGTGAAAAGCATGGCCATGACTTCGAGGGGTAACGGCATCGGGGAGGACGGTCGGGCCGGGTGGTTTTTCCCGGGGCTTGTGCTCGCCCTGATGCTTGCAGTTTCCCTGGTTTCGCTGCTGCCGGCCCCAGGCCTGGCGCAGATGTTTTCGGACCGGCCACCGCCGGTCCCGCCGGCCGCGGTTCCGGATGCGCCGGGCGGGCCGGCGATGAATCTGGCGCCGCCGTCCGGTCTGTCGTCGATCCCCAGTCTTCCCGCGCCATTGACCCAGCCCACCATCGTGCCGCCGTCGATCGCCACGGTCCCGCCGGTGACGCCGCCGCCGGGCGCCTCGACCGTGGGCCAGGCGGTGCTGTCGCTGACGGCGCGCTACGGCAAGGACCTGCCGATCATCTCTAACGGGCTGGTATGGCGGGTGTTTTCGGACAAGCCGGACGATTCCGGCACCTTCAAGATGATCCGCGAGGATCGCGGGGCGACCCCGAACATCGTGCTGCCTCCGGGTAATTACGTGGTCCACGTCGCGCTCGGCCTGGTCAGCGCGGTCCGCGCCGTGAGTTTGAAGTCCGAGACCGATCGCGAATCCTTCGTGCTTCCGGCCGGCGGGCTGCGCATCGAAGGCCGCGTCGGCACCTCAAAGATTCCGCAGAACCAGATTTCGTTCGCGATCTACAAGGGCAGCCAGTTCGAAACCTCCGAGCGCGGTGCGCTGGTGCCCAACGTCGCCGCCGGCGACGTCGCCTTGCTGCCGGAGGGCACCTACTACATCATCTCCAACTACGGCGACGCCAATTCCGTGGTGCGTTCCGATATCCGCGTGCAGGCCGGCAAGCTGACCGACGTGATCGTCACCCACCGCGCCGCCGTCATCACGCTCAAGCTCGTCAGCGACAAGGGCGGCGAGGCGCTCGCCAACACCGCATGGTCGGTGATCACGCCGGGCGGCGACGTGATCAAGGAATCGATCGGCGCGTTTCCGCGCGTGGTGCTGTCGGAAGGCGAATACCGCGCCATCGCCAAGAATGAAGGCAAGGTGTTCGAGCGGCCCTTCAACGTCGTCAACGGCGTCGATGGCGAGGTCGAGGTCGTCGCGCGCTGATTTCTTTCATCGGGTTGACGGACGATCAGGCCACTTCGGGCCGCCAAGCGATGACGCCTTCGGTCCGCGCTCGCACTTCCGGCGCGGCCAGACAGGAGGCAACGGCCTCGTAGCCGCGCGCGCCGGGATAGGGCGCGACAAGGGTCGGCGGACTGTGATTGGCGGGACAGAAGATGATCGCCTCATGGATGCCCACGGCGTCGAGGTCCAGTATGGCGCTGGAACGCGTGAGAAAGAACAGCGGCCTTGCATCGGGCGCACGGCGGCGCAGCCACGCGATCAGGGCTTCCTGGGTCGCGTGATCCAGCCCCTGTTCCAGCATGTCGATGACCGGGATGGCCGAACCTTGTACCTCGATCGCGACCAGCAGCGTGACGAGTGGTTCCGACACGTGGGCGCCATCCTCGACGAGCCACTCTAATGTTTGATTGACACTCGACCTCAGGGCTGGGTCCGCGTCCAACGCCGCGCGCGCTTCGGCACCGCCGTTCGACAGGCGTTCGAGGCCAACGAAGGCGGCATCGGTCAGGGCCTCGGCGAGACGCTGGGCCAATCGTGTTTTTCCGCTACCGAGCGGGCCGACAATGTAGTTGAGCGGCTTGATGTCGTGCAGCTCGAATAGCTCGCCACCCCAGGGCCATGGCAGGTCGAATGCGACAGCGATCGCTGCGTCCGGTTTAATCAGGCGCGCCAGCTCGCTGGTCGCTGGCGTCTTGCCGTTGGCAATATCCGTCCTCACACGACGGACCTTCTCGGCGACATCGGTGAGTTGACGGAGCCGGCCCTCGATGAGGGCCTGGTGCGCAGCCAGAGCGGACTCCAGGCATGTCGCGTCGCCTTCCAGTACTTGCGCGACCTGGGCGATGCTGAGACCGAGTTCGCGCAGGGCCACGATTTCGGCCACGCGGGACATCTCGTCGGGCCCGTAGATGCGCCATCCTGCCGCGGTGCGCTTCGGCGTGACGAGGCCGCGCTGCTCGTAAAGCCTCAGGGCCTTGACGGATACGCCGGACCGTTTGGCAGCTTCGGAAGGGTTCAGGAATTGTGCGGGAGCGGTCACGAATCACCTCGTTGCTGGCAGACCGTGCTCCTTATCGGGGTGACCCCAAGGGCCGGGTCAAGAGGCTATTCTTGACGCCCGATGCTTCTCCAACCTAGAACCGCGTCACGATATCCGACAGCGCCGGGCGAGGGCGGTCTTCGGCAGGCTTCGCCGTGCCGATGTGGATGAAGCCGGCGAGCTTTTCGTCCGGCTTGAGCCCGAAGCCATCGAGCACGTCGCGGTCGAACGCGAACCAGCCGGTCAGCCAGTTGGCGCCGTAGCCGAGCGCGGTGGCCGCGGTGACGATGTTCATCGCGCTGGCGCCGGCGGATAGTTCCTGCTCCCATGCGGGCACCTTGGGGTGAGGTTTCGTGAAGCTCACCACCGCGATCACCAGCGGCGCATCCATCAACCGGCGTTTCTCGATCTCGATTTCGGCCGCCGGCGCGGCCGGATTCTTCTTCGCGAAAACTTTTGCGATGACGTCGCCGGCGCGTGCGCGTGCGTCGCCTTCGAACACGATGAAACGCCAGGGCGTCATCTTGCCGTGATCCGGCACCCGCGCGCCGATGGTCAGGATGGTGTCGATTTCTTCGGCCGAGGGGCCGGGACCGCTCATCTCGCGAGGTTTGACCGAGCGGCGGAGTTTCAGGAGTTCAAGGGCGTCGGGCAAGGTGATCTCTTTCGTCTAACGGGATGGAGACGGCTATCACGCAGATAGGGTGGCCACGAAACCGCCGAAAGGCAATTTAGACCGATTGTGGGGCGGTGCGTATTTGCGCCGTAGCCGCGACCGTCAACTCTTCCCCGGCTTGTGCGGCATCTTTGCCG
Source organism: uncultured Alphaproteobacteria bacterium (assembly GCA_963764705.1). Lineage (GTDB taxonomy): Bacteria > Pseudomonadota > Alphaproteobacteria > Rhizobiales > Xanthobacteraceae > Bradyrhizobium. The sequence goes on from CAVXTR010000002.1 coordinate 604,762, forward strand.
CCCGCTCCAGCAGGTCCTTGCCCAGGTCTTCGAGAATTTGCCGGGTTGCCAGGAACAGGCTGTGGCCCTGATCCGTTTCGATCGCCAGAGCCACTACTGCCGGCTGATTGGGATCGGGGATCAATTGATAAGCCCGGATCGGATAGGCCGGCAGTTCCTGTTCTTCCGTGGGCGGGCCTTCAGCCATCATGCCTCCAGCCGCGCGCGCTTCACGTCCGGCGGGGTTGCTTCCTCGACCAGCGCCGCAATGGCTTCGTCAGTCGGCAACACCGTCTGCCCCTCGCTGCCGAGACGGCGGATCGAGACCGAATGGGCCTCGGCTTCCTTTTTGCCGACCACGAGCAGCGCCGGGATCTTGGCCAGCGAATGCTCGCGGACCTTGTAGTTGATCTTCTCGTTGCGCAGGTCGATCTCGACCCGCAAGCCGGCGCGGCGCGCGGCGGCCGCGACCACCTTGGCGTATTCGTCGCCTTCGGAGGTGATGGTGGTGACGACGGCCTGCACCGGTGCCAGCCAGAGCGGAAAATTGCCGGCGAAATGCTCGATCAGAATGCCGATGTAACGCTCGATCGAACCGCAGATCGCGCGATGCACCATGACCGGCGCCTTCTTGGAGCCGTCGGCATCGATGTAGAACGCGCCGAAGCGTTCCGGCAGGTTGAAGTCGACCTGCGTGGTGCCGCATTGCCAGTCGCGGCCGATGGCGTCGCGCAGTACATATTCGAACTTTGGTCCGTAGAAGGCGCCTTCGCCGGGGTTGATCGCGGTCTTGATGCGGTTGCTGCCCTTGGCCTGAATTTCCGACAGCACCGTCGCCATCACGCGCTCGGCATGATCCCACATCTCATCGGTGCCGACGCGCTTTTCGGGCCGCGTCGATAGCTTGACCGTCAGTTCGCCGTCGAAGCCGAAATCGGCGTAGGTCGAGAGAATGAGATCGTTGATCGCGAGGCACTCCTCGGCAAGTTGGGCCTCGGTACAGAACACATGCGCGTCATCCTGCGTGAAGCCGCGCACCCGCATCAGGCCGTGCATCGCGCCCGACGGTTCGTAGCGGTGCACGATGCCGAATTCGGCCAGTCGCAGCGGCAGGTCGCGATAGCTCTTCAGGCCGTGCTTGAAGATCTGGACATGGCCGGGGCAGTTCATCGGCTTCAGCGCAAACCAGCGCTTGTCCTCGGCCTCGTCGCCGGCCGATTGCGCAGCGAACATGTTCTCGCGGTACCAGTCCCAATGGCCTGAAGTCTCCCACAACACCTTGTCGAGGATCTGCGGCGCGTTGACCTCGCTGTAATCGCCGGTCAGGCGCCGGCGCATGTAGGCGATCAACGCCTGGAAGATGGTCCAGCCCTTGGCGTGCCAGAACACGACGCCGGGGCCTTCTTCCTGGAAGTGAAACAGGTCGAGTTCGCGGCCGAGCCGGCGGTGGTCGCGCTTCTCGGCTTCCTCGATCTGCTTCAGGTAAGCGTCGAGTTCTTCCTGCATCGCGAATGCCGTGCCGTAGATCCGCGTCAGCATCGGGTTGTTGCTGTCGCCGCGCCAATAGGCGCCGGCCACCTTCATCAGCTTGAAGGCGTTGCCGACCTTGCCGGTCGAGGACATATGCGGGCCGCGGCAAAGGTCGAACCAGTCACCCTGGTAGTAGATCTTGATCGGCTCGTCGCCGGGAATGGCGTCGACCAGCTCGACCTTGAAGGCCTCGCCCTTGTCGCGGAACACCTGCTTGGTCTTTTCGCGCGACCAGACCTCTTTCGTGAACGGCTTGTCGCGCGCGATGATCTCGCGCATCTTCTGTTCGATCGCGGCGAAATCTTCCGGCGTGAACGGCTCGTTGCGGAAGAAGTCGTAATAAAAACCGTTCTCGATCACCGGGCCGATCGTGACCTGGGTGCCCGGCCACAGCGCCTGCACCGCTTCGGCCAGCACATGCGCCGCGTCATGCCGGATCAGCTCCAGCGCGCGCGGGTCGTCGCGGTTGACGAACTCGATCTTGGCGTCGTGCGAAATCGGATCGTTGAGGTCGGCGACCACGCCGTCCAGCGCCATCGCCACGGTGCGCTTGGCCAGCGACGGCGAGATGCCCTTGGCGATCTCCAGCCCGGTAATGTCCTTGGGGAATTCGCGCCTGGCGCCATCGGGAAAGGTGAGGGCGATTTTCGTCTCGGGTTCGGCCGGCTTCAAATTCGCAAGGCCATACTGGAATCCCGGGGCAGGCGTGTTCTGGTCAGGCATATCAATCTCCTCATGCTCACTCCTGCGAACGAGCGCAGGTAAGCGGAAGCAGGGGTATAGCAGGCGATTCGGCTCCTGCAATCGGGCAAAATCGAGAAAATCCGGTCTCAACGTGCGTGGTGGAAGCGACCATCTGCTTTCGCTGTCACGTGAAATGCCTGCGGCGACCAAGGGTTGCTAGGCTGGCGTGCATTGTCTAGCCTCGCTACCTGCGTTCCCTTGCATCACCGCCTGATCGTGCAGGTCCGATGATATCCCGCATTCTCCTCGCCGCCGCCTTGCTGCTGGTTCAAAGCCCGTTGCGCGCCGAACCGTCGGCGGCCGAAAAGCACGGGTTTGCACCGAGGCTGGTCATTTATAATGCCAGGGGGGCGCCGGATTCCTGCGGTCCGGGTTGCGATCGCTGGATTGCGGTCGAGGGCGAAGTCGATGCCGGCGCTGCCGCGCGAGTTCGCCGCTTCCTGGCCGATGCCAAAGACACCAGGCGCCCGTTCTATTTCCACTCGCCGGGCGGCGCGGTCGAGCAATCCTATGTCATCGGCCGCCTGCTACGTGGCCGGAAGGCGATCGCGCGGGTGGGGCGCACCCTCGCAACGGCGTGCGCAGGAGGGACCCAGGTCGACGCGGCGTGCCTCAAGATCAAGACCGCCGGCGGCGAGGTCGAGGCCGAACTCAATACCCGTAATGCGATGTGCAATTCGGCCTGCAGCTATCTGTTTCTCGGTGCCACCACCCGCGAGGTCGCGCCCGATGCGGTGGTCGCGGTGCATAATTCCAGGCTGACGCTTGTGGTCCACGGACAGCCTCCGCCGCGGCTGGTCGCGGAATTCAGGGAACGCGGCATGGCGAAAGCCGACCGTGAGCGCACGGCCTTCGTGGCTTCCATGGGCATCAGCCGCGAACTCGACGATCTCATCAAGACCGTGAAATTCGAGAGTATTCACGCCTTGACCCGGACCGAACTCTATCGCTTCGGCATCGATACGCGCCCGCTGCCGGAGACGGCGTGGACGCTGGAAGCCGCGACCCGTCCCTACGTCCGCAAGGTCGCCGTGCTGAAGCAAGGGGATGGCGGAGCGTTTCGGGCGATGGAGTGGCGCCTGTTCTGCGAGAACGGAAAGCGTGCGCGGCTGATGTTCGTCCGGGAATCCGATCCTAGCGCCGCTGCCATCAGCACGGTGATGATGATGGCGGGCGCCGAAAAGTCCGTGGCCTTCGGAAAATTCCCCGCGCGTGTCGGCAAATATGACGTCTGGAGCCAAGTCGTTGCGCTTGACGCCATGGAGGCGATCCTTGCGGCCTCGCGCCTGCAAATGGGGGAGGGAACACAGTCCGCCGAAGGCAAGGCCAACCTCGCGACATTCGACATCGACACGGTTGGCCTCGGGACATCGTGGTCGCAGCTCCAGACATCCTGCCCCGCGACCGCCGTTCGCCCGGCGGCCTCGACCGACGCAGCTCCGGCCAAGTAGGCATCCATGTCGGACAAGGCCCGCGATCGACCGCGGGGCATGCATTTGGATGCAGTTGCATTAAAGTCGCCAGCTGATATACGCGCGCGGTGAAACGCTTTGCGCCCACCGCCTTGATGCTCGGCAACATCGTCACCGGCTGCTCGGTGATCGCGCCGGCCGGCATGCTCCCGGAGTTGTCCGCTGACCTCGGCGTCAGCGTCGCTACCGCGGGGCTACTGATCACCTTCGGCGCGATCGTGCTGTGCATCGGTTCGCCGCTGACGGCGTGGCTCACCTCCCGGATCGATCGCCGCAGCCTGCTGGCGGCAACGCTGCTGGCGCTCGCTTTTACCAACGCCGCCTCGGCCTTTGCGCCTGACTACGCCAGCCTGCTGGTCATTCGGCTGGTCATGCTGGCGGTCGGCGCGCTCTACACGCCACAAGCCGCTGGGACTGCCGCGCTGATCGTGCCCGAGCAAAAGCGCGGCGGCACCATCGCCTACATCTTTCTCGGCTGGTCGCTGGCGGCCGCCATCGGCCTGCCGCTGATTACATTTACAGCCAGCCGTTATGGCTGGCGCGCGACCTATGGCGGCATCGGCGCGCTGGGTTGCCTGAGTTTCCTGCTGCTGGCGTGGCGCCTGCCAGGCGGGCTGGTTGGCACGCCGGTCGATCTCAAGACATGGGCTGCCGTCGGCCGTAACCGGATGATCTTGCTGTTGCTGACCATCACGACGTTGCAGATGTCCGGCCAGTTCGTGGTGTTCACCTTCATGGGGCCGCTGTTGGCCAAGCTGACCGGCGCGGGTCCGGATGCGATCGGGCTGGCGTTCGCGTGTTACGGCGTGTGCGGCTTCATCGGGGTTGCTGTCGCAAGCCGCATCGTCGATTCCTGGGGCGCCTGGAAAACCTCGGTGCTGTTTTCGGTGTTGCTGCTGGCGGGCGTCTGCGGCTGGGCACTCAGCGCCGGCTTTTATCCGCTGATGGCGGCATCAGTCGCGATCTGGGGACTGGGCTTTGCGTCCACCAATTCGATGCAGCAGGTGCGGCTGGTCGGTGCAGCCCCCGCGCTCGCCTCGGCCTCGGTGTCGCTCAACACCTCGGTGCTCTATGTCGGACAGGCGGTCGGGTCCGCAATCGGCGGCTGGCTTTACGCGCGCGAACTGCTGCATGCGACCGGCTTTGTCGCAACGGCCTTTGTCGTGCTGGCGCTGATACTGGTGATCCTGACCAGGCCAAAGAAAGCCTGAAGCGTTTTCGAGCGAAGCGGGCACCGGTTCGCGTGAAGAAAACGCGTCAGAAAAAAGCTAGTCGGCGATCCGGGTCAGGATCGCCTTGAAGTGGACGCCGGGCAATTGCAGCGCGGTGCCTTCGAAGTCCACCATGCCGCCATGGTCCGCGCCCTTCAGCGCCAGCGTGATCATGTCTACGCCAAACAGCGGCTTGAACGCCGGATCGGCGTTGTGGCGTTGCGTCGTCACCTTAACCTGAATGCCGTCGCCCTTGTCGGTGTAGCTGCCGATGAAGGCGAAGGCCGAATTGCCGCCCCGAAGCTTGCCGTTGATGGCGTAAACCACGCCGGAGCCGGTTCCATGCACGGTATGAAATTCAACTTTGTATAGACCTTCTTGCAAAACCCGTCCCCGGAAATTGTGTCCCCACACGGCCGCACCCTATGGCGCGGGCGGGTGTCGAACAATGCGGCGTGACGCAAATCACGCGGCCATCAACATCACATTTTCAGCAGCAGGCTTTTTTTTTGGAGCGGACCGATGTCGCCATGCGGACATAGCGCGTCAAAATGGAACCCGGGTTCGACCAGCCGTCGGATTCGAACGATACGATGAGAAGGTGAACGCGATTAATTGTTCGCGTTCGAGAACGCCGATCAGCGGTTCGCGGCCGAGGTCGCTACTCGCGTGAACGCAGGCGATTCGGACATCTTCACCAGGACTTCCCGAACCGGATTTTCGGTCCAGGCTTGCGTGACGTAATCGCGATGGGTGATGCCGGCGGGCGTCTGCACAAAGACGACGCTGCCGGGGCGCAGCGGCCCGTCCATGTTTTCGGTGACGGTGATGCCCTTGTTGCGCAGCGTCTCGATCAGTTCCCGGTCACGCGGCTTGGTGTAGCGGGTGTAGGAACTGACGAAGAAGCCGGAACGGTTCTTCTCGATCCAGGACGCGAACTTGTCGAGTTCGCCATAGACGGCATCGAGCAGGAACACGCCGCGGACGCGGTTGGGGATACCGCCGACCTCGAGGCTCCAGGCGGTCGGCAGGAAGCCGCCGCTATAGCCGACGATCACGATCGGCATGTTGGCGAACGTCTGCGCCGACTTCGGATCGCCGTAGAGACGGGCGAGGTGGCTGGCTAACTCATCGATGAAGCGCTTGAAACCACCGGGCTGCCAGAACTTGCCGGCGCTGGAATCGGCCGCGTTCACGGCAAGCTGCGGCGCGAGCAAGACGGCATTGACGCCTGAATCCGAAATCTGTTGCGGCACCAGCTGGCGGTCGCGCACGTCGCGTTCGAGCGTCGCGCCGTTGCCGTGGAAGAACACCACGATCACGCCGGGCTTGCGGGCATCAAAGGTCTCGGGAACATGCACCAGCACGCGGCTGTCGTTGTAGGTCTCATCCTGCCAGTAGACCCGGCCGCCATAGCTGCGATGGCCCTTGCGCTCGCCGCTAGAGGCGTTGAGGAACGGCGCATCGGAGCGCGGGTTGTTGCCGAAATAGGGGAAGGCGGAGGATTTCATGCTGACCAGCGTGGTCAGTTCTTCGCGCTCGGTCTGCTTGGGCAGGGTCAGGGTCGGATTAAGCGACGCCACCCGGACCGGCTCGGTGCGAACCGTGCGCTGGGGCGGCGCGAGGGCTACCTGCTTCTGGACCTGAGTAAGGCTTTCGTCGGCGGTCGGGAAACGGTCCGTGAATTGCGGCTTGGGGAAGCGTTCCTCAAAACTGTCGCCGGCGCCCTGGGTGTTCGCCGCCAGCATGCCGGCGCTCGGCGCCTTGCCGCATTGAACCAGGACAGAGGACAGCGGCACAAACAACGCAGCCATCGCAACCCAGCGCCACCGGACGGGCAAGAGGCGTTTAAAGAGCAAGGCATAACGATCCGTGCCCGGACGCAAGGCCGGGTCGGCACGATCAGTTATCTGGAACTTCGGATTCGACTCCGACCATCCACCCCTTGCCCCAAGAACCACCCAAGAGACCCGCCTAAAGAGATCCACCGTGAACCGGCGTATGCTCGCACGTGTTTAGGCGACGTTAAGCTTTCCGGAAAAACTCCCCACATCCGGAAGCCCTTAGAGGACCACGAAATCGTGTCGCGATTGTGGGCCTGTCCCGTGCTTTTCGCCATGTCACACCGCACTGGAGGCCGCTGCAACGACATCATAGGTATTTAGGCACCTAATTCTGCCATGATTTAAATCATTGTTAACGCTGCTTGAATTGAGAGGCGCCAGCCTCCACCATGAAAGGGCTCCGGCGTGCGGCGCTGAAGGTACGGTCGATATGGCGGCATCAGATGCGGGAAGCGCGGCTTTGACCGGACCGCTCCCCGGCAGCGGCTCGACCGTCTCGGTCGTGGTCGCCATTGCAATCGTTGTCGCCGACATGGTGGGCGTCGGCGTCTTCACCAGCCTTGGCTTTCAGGTCAAGGACATCCCCTCCGGCTTTTCGATCCTGCTGTTGTGGAGCGTCGGCGGCGTCGTCGCGCTATGCGGGGTGTTTTCCTACGGCGAACTCGGCGCGATGTTTCCGCGCTCGAGCGGTGAGTACAATTTTCTCGGCCGGGCCTATCACCCGGCGTTCGGGTTCGTGGCGGGCTGGGTGTCGGCCACCGTCGGCTTCGCAGCGCCGGTGGCACTCGCCGCGATGGCGTTCGGCGAGTACGGCAAGTCGGTCTTTCCCGATGCACCGCCGCTGCTGCTGGCCGTCGGCGTGGTCTGGCTGGTGTCGCTGGTGCAACTCACCGGCATCCGGCACTCGACGACCTTCCAGTTGATCGCGACCATCCTGAAGGTGACGCTGATCATGGCTTTCCTGGTCAGCGGCTTTGTGATCGGCACGCCGCAGCCGGTCACGTTCGCGCCGTCCGCGTCGGATCTGGCCTACATCGCCAGCGCGCCGTTTGCGATCAGCCTCGTGTTCGTGATGTATTCGTTCTCGGGCTGGAACGCCGCGACCTACATCATCGGCGAGGTGCACATGCCCGAGCGCAACGTGCCGCGGGCGATGCTGACGGGAACGCTGATCGTGCTGGTGCTGTACGTCGCATTGAACGCGGTGTTCCTGCACACCGCGCCGATCGACAAACTGGCTGGGCAACTCGACGTCGCCCGCGATTTCCGGCAGTTATATCTTCGGCGAGGTCGGCGGCCGCATCGTCGGTGCGATGATCTGCTTCGGATTGATCTCCTCGATCTCTGCGATGATGTGGATCGGGCCGCGCGTGATGATGACGATGGGCGAGGACATTCCGGTGCTGCGGGTGTTCTCGGGCAGATCGACCGGCGGCGCGCCGGCTTACGCCATCCTGTTTCAGCTCGCGGTCGCAAGCCTGATGCTGTTCACGCGCAGCTTCGAGGCGGTGCTCGATTTCATCCAGTTCGCGCTGCTTGTTCTGTTCGTTCTTCACCGTGCTCGGCGTCATCAAGCTGCGCATTACGCGGCCCGACCTGCCGCGGCCCTATCGCGCCTGGGGATACCCGGTTACGCCTGTGGTTTTCCTGCTCGTGACCGGCTTCATGATGTACTATCTTTTGACGCGAACGGCCGCTGCAGTCGGTCCTTGGTATTTTGATCATGCTTTCGGGACTTTTGATTTACGCGGTTTTCCGCAAGCGGGCGAAGGCTCCGTGGTCGCATCTTCGGGTCGCGAATGAAGCATGATGCAGTCGTGTAAGGATTGCAATGCTGGCTGCCGCGGCTGTTGCTCGCGGCCGCATTTCCCGCTGCGCGCCGCCGACACCGCGACCGCCGACGACACCGCAAAGTTTCTGGCCGGCATGATGCCGTCGGCGGACTCGCCGCTTGACGCCACTGACCCGGGATCCGTCCTGGCAGCGCCACGCCAAATTCTTCGATACCGCGTTCGCGCAGCTCGAGCAGCGGCAGCTTTCCGAGGATCCACGCCTGGTCGGAGGCCAATCTGGCGGCGCCGCGGCCGACCATGTTCTACATGTTCTCGGGTCCGGACTTTCTCTACGCCAATGCGTTCTATCCGAAGGCGACGACCTATGTGCTGAGCGCGCTGGAGCCGCCGGGCTCGGTGCCTGATCTGGCGAAATTGCCGCGCGGCGGCGTCGGCGCCGCGCTCTACAACGTCGAACGTTCGCTGAGTTCGATCCTGAGCTTCAGCTTCTTCATCACCAAGCAGATGAAGATCGATCTGCAGCGCGGGCCAGATCAACGGCACCTTGCCGGTGCTCTACGTGTTCCTGGCGCGCTCGGGCAAGACCATCAAGTCGCGTGACGCCGGTCGCGATCGACGACAAGGGAACGCTGCGTATTTCGCCAACGAAAGTCCCGGTCCGAACGCGGTGCGCGGCGCGCGCATCATCTTCGCCGGCGCCGATGGCGCGGAAAAGACGCTGTATTATTTCTCGACCGATCTTTCCAATTCCGGCGTCAAGGCCAGCGGTTTCCTGAAGTTCTGCTCGACGCTCGCGCCCGGCAACAGCCTGCTCAAGAGCGCGTCCTATCTGCTGCACTCCGGCAACTTCACCACGGTGCGCGATTACATTCTCGCCAACAGCGCGACCATCATCCAGGACGATTCCGGAATTCCGCTGACCTATTACAGCTCGAAGAAATGGCGCTTCTTCCCGTTCGGCCGTTATGCCGGGCCGATCAGCGAATTCCCCGGACGCTATCAGGAGTCCTATGCCGAACTGTTCCAGCGCGCGCAGCCGATCGATTTCGGCATCGGCTATCGCTGGCGCACCCATGAATCGAATTTGCTGCTGTCGGTCCGGCTGCCGGACGACGGCTCTTCCGGTCCCGAGGCGACTTCATCGACCGAGCCACCGCCGCCGCCGCCACGGTCGCGAAAACCGCGACCGCCGGCGCCCGTCGGGTCCGCAGCTTAGAAGCGGCGGCTTCTTCTGGTTCCGCTGACGGCCACTACCCACGCTGCGATCACGATCGCACCTGCGGATTACCATCGCACGCTTTGGCTCGGCTCGATGAAGGCCGTCGTGCTCTGCGGTCGGGAACTGCCGTCGAAGTAATGCCAGGCGGCGACGATCACGACGAACAGCGCGAGGATCGCAAGCAGGTCGATCTGACGGGGATCGTGACCGCGATGGCTGATTTTCCAGCGCATTGTTTTGTCTCCTCCCACGGAGGCGTCAAATCAATGTGCAACGGGAACCGAAGTTCCGCGCGGAGCAGCAATGCGAATGCGGAAATCTAGGCGTTGACGCCGCGCCAGCGCCCGTAGCGCCACGGCAGATACCAGCGCGCGCCGGCGGGCTTTGCCTGCGGCACGTTATCGATGCCGGAGGTGCCCCAGGGCTGGCAGCGCAGCATCCGCGCCAGCGTCATCCATCCGCCGCCCCACAGTCCGAAACGCTCGATCGCCTCGTCGCCATAGACCGAGCAGGTCGGCAGGTGCCGGCAGTTGTAGCCGACCAGCGGCGACAGCGTGTGCCGGTAGAGCCAGATCAGCGCGCGTCCGGCGTTGCGCGGCAGACGCCGAACGCCGCTCGCGCAATTCGCGCAGTGTGAAGAATCCGGCGATGGCTGATTCAATGAATGCTTCCTGTGCAGCATGCTGCAATCATATGCGTGGTTTTGCGCGGTTCCAGAGCAGGAACCGGACGGCCGCAGATATTTGCGCCACACCCGCAAAATATCGCCGGTTTTCGATGGCAGTGCAGCAAAGGTTCTATGGACGATCGGGATTGGCACGGTTACCGTTTTGATAACGCTTGGGTGACAGAATCATGATGCGTTAAATTGGGGCCGTTGCCGGTGCCCGTCTACGGGGCTTGGGGGAAGGAACCAAATTGAGGTCTGTAAGATCGCTGAAAGTTCGCGGCTGGGTGCTGCTCGGCGCCACCGCATTGGCTTTCGTATTGCCCGGCGCGATCACGACGCGGGGCAATTCGGCACAGGCCGGCGTCACCCTCGAAGAACGCAAACTGCCGATGCACTTCAGCTGGGTCGCGTGCCAGCCCGACTGCAAGGGCTGGGTCTCCGCCGTCGGCATCGTCACCTCGGATAGTCCCCGGGAGTTCGACGAATTCGCGCGCGATCGCCAGCTTGGCGGCGCCACCATCGTGCTGGATTCCAGCGGCGGTTCGGTCAACGATTCCATTGCGCTCGGACGGCGTTTTCGCGGCCTCGGCGCGCTGACGACGGTCGGCATCACGGTGCGGACGCAGACCGCGCAGGGCGAGCGCGCCAGCGTGGTGCCGGAAGCCTATTGCGAGTCGATGTGCGTGTTCCTGCTGCTGTCGGGCAAGACCCGCTACGTGCCGGACGCGGCGCATGTCCGCGTGCATCAGATCTGGATGGGCGATCGCGCCGACGATGCCAAGGCGGCGAGCTACACCGCGCAGGACCTGATGATCGTCGAGCGCGACATCGGCCGTCTCGCCAAATACACGTTCGATATGGGCGGCGCCGGCGATCTGCTGTCGCTCGCGCTCAGCGTGCCGCCGTGGGAAGATCTGCACGAATTGTCGCGCGGACGAATTGCGGCTGACCAATCTCGTGACCACCGAGGCGGTCGCCGACGTGCTGCCGCACGACACCATGTCGACGCCGATGGCCGAACTGAAGTCCAAGCCGACTCAGGATCGCTTCGTCAGTTCGGCGGTGGAAGGCGATGCTGTGCCGCAGCCGGTGAAAGCGACCAAGACCGCGGAGGCCGTGGTGCCGACCGGCGGTGCGGCGACGGCGCCGGTTCAGGCAGGGAAGTAATGCTCTCAGCCAGGCACGGTGTCGTCATCCGCGAAGGCGGATGATCCAGTACGCCGCGGCGTCCGCGGTTAATCGAGAATTCCCGGCGTACTGGATGCCCCGCTTTCGCGGGGGATGACGGTGGTTATCTGGCGGGGGGTCGGCGCTACGCCGATGCCGGCTGCTTCGCCCTGGCCTCGATCTGGCCGATCGCGTCGACCACGGCGTCGAAGGTCAGCATGGTCGAGGCGTGGCGCGCCTTGTAGTCGCGCACCGGTTCGAGCAGGGCGATGTCGGCCCATTTGCCCTGCGGGGGCTCGCCGTTTTCCTTCAGCATCTTGCGTACGGTCTCGCGCAATTCGCGCAGTTCGCTGGCGGTCGAGCCGACGACATGGCTTGCCATGATCGAGGAGGAGGCCTGGCCGAGCGCGCAGGCTTTGACGTCGTGGGCGAAGTCGGTGACGACGGGCCCGTCCATCTTGAGGTCGATCTTGACGGTCGAGCCGCACAGCTTGGAATGGGCGGTGGCGCTGGCGTCGGGGTCGGGGAGGCGGCCGAGGCGGGGGATATTGCCGGCCAGTTCGATGATCCGCTTGTTGTAGATGTCGTTCAGCATAGATCGAGGTCCCGGGACTGCCCGCGGAAGCGCCCTTGGCGGCGGGGTTTCACCGTCCTATATATGGACAGGAACGGCGGAAAAACAGCCCGGCCGTTTTGCCGAAGGCGCCCGAAATCGATACCCATTCGGTCGTCAACCCTTAACCAGGATGGGACTCAGGCGCCCGGCGGCAAAACCGCCCCGTCTGCCCGGTGACACTCCGGTCCCCAAGGGCCGGTCGAACGGAGAAGACATGGACGCGCTGATCAAATCCCTCCGCCCCGATATCAAGGCGCCCGACGTGGCGCCGGAAACCCGCCCCGCCGAGCTCGATCCCGCCGAATTCCTGGCCGCCGCCGTCCGTGCCGATCAGCCGCGCCCGTCGCGCGCCGAGGCCGAAGCGGCCGTGCATACGCTGCTGAGCTATATCGGCGAGAACCCCGCCCGCGAGGGCCTGCTGGATACCCCGCGCCGGGTGGTCGAGGCCTTTGACGAACTCTATCAGGGCTACCACCAGTGCCCGGCCGAGGTGCTCAACCGCACCTTTGGCGAGACCGCGGGCTATGACGATTTCGTCCTGATCCGCGACATCGAATTCACCTCGCAATGCGAGCATCACATGATGCCGTTCTATGGCAAGGCGCACATCGCCTATACGCCGGTCGAACGCGTCGTGGGATTGTCGAAGCTGGCGCGGCTCACCGACATTTTCGCGCGCCGGCTGCAGACCCAGGAACATCTCACCGCGCAGATCGCGGCGGCGGTCGACGAAATTCTCAAACCGCGCGGCGTTGCGGTCGTGATCGAGGCAGAGCATACCTGCATGTCGGTGCGCGGCGTCGCCAAGCACGGTGCGATGACGTTCACCAGCCGCTATACCGGCATGTTCCGCGACAATCCGGCGGAGCAGGCGCGTTTCCTGTCCATGGTGCGAGGGCTGCGCTGATCCTCGCTTTCGATTTTCGCGAGGGCTGCCCGTGTCCACTTCTGCTGATACTCACGACCGCGAGGAGGGGCTGGCCTTTCAGCCCAAGTTCGACGCGTCGGGTCTTCTGACCTGCGTCGCCACCGATGCCGCGACCGGCGACGTGCTGATGGTCGCGCACATGAACGACGAGGCGCTGCGCAAGACCATCGCCAGCGGCGAGGCCTGGTACTACAGCCGCTCACGCCAGGCGCTGTGGCGCAAGGGTGAAAGCTCCGGACATACCCAGCGTGTGATCGAGATGCGGATGGATTGCGACCAGGACGCGATCTGGATCCGGGTCGAACAGCTTGGCGCCGCGTGTCACACCGGGCGGCATTCGTGTTTCTATCGCAAGATCGACGGCGTCGATGGCGACACACGGCTGTCATTTGTCGATGCGGACCGGCACTTCGATCCGACCAAGGTCTATCGCAAATAGCTTCAAATGATCCATGCGCGAATGACGCAGCTTCGCGGTGCGAGTTGCGTTGCCTCCGCCGATGCGATGTGCAAAAGTTCCATCTCGTTGTTGAGATGGGGTCGCGACGGTGATGCACCGATTTTTGCCGATATTCGCCCTTCTTGCTTCCATCGCGCTGCCGTTGGGCACCTCATATGCGCAGGAGACCGCGCCCGACACCATGGCTGCGCGCGTGCTCGCCTGCGCATCCTGCCATGGCGCCGAAGGCGAGGGCACCAGCGACGTCTATTTCCCGCGGCTGGCCGGCAAGCCCGCAGGCTATCTCTATAACCAGCTGGTCGCGTTCCGCGACGGACGGCGCAAATACCCGCCGATGAACTACCTGCTGGAATTTCTGCCCGACGACTACCTGAAGAAGATCGCCGAACATTTCGCCTCGCTGCGGCCGCCGTTCCCGCCGCCGGGCATTCCCTCGGTCAGCAAGGAAATTCTCGCGCGCGGCGAATCGATCGTGACCCAGGGCGATCCGCAGCGCGGCGTGCCGGCCTGCGCGGGCTGCCACGGCCCGACTTTCGGCGGCATGGAGCCGGCGATCCCCGGACTGCTCGGCCTGCGTGCCAGCTATATCAGCGCGCAGCTCGGCGGCTGGCGCTACGGCACGCGAACCGCGGCTGCGCCCGACTGCATGCAGATCGTCGCGGGCCTCCTGACCGAAGACGATGTCAAGGCGGTCGCAGCCTATCTGTCGTCGCGCCCGGCGCCGTCGGATCCGTCCTTTGCCAAGCAAGGCAGCCTGCCCATGCCGCTGGCATGCGGCAGTGAGCCGAACTGAAAGGGAGATCGCACAAGATGCCGAGAATCTTGAATGCTCTGCTCCCGGCCTTCGCCGTATTGCTGTTGATCGGCGCGACACAGGCGATGGCGCAGGATGCGGCGCTGTTGACGAAGGGCGAATATCTCGCCCGCGCCGGCGACTGCATCGCCTGCCACACCGCGCGCGAAGGCAAGACCTTTGCCGGCGGCCTGCCGATGAAGACACCGTTCGGCACGCATCTACACCTCGAACATCACGCCCGATCCGCAAACCGGCATCGGCATGTGGACGTCCGACCAGTTCTTCCAGATGATGCATAACGGCCGCTTCCCCGATGGCGGGCTGGTCTATCCGGCGATGCCGTTTGGCTCCTACACAAAAGTGACGCGCGAGGACAGCGACGCCATCTACGCCTACCTGCGCTCGATCCCGCCGGTGAAGCAGCGCAACCGCGAACACGATCTGAAATTTCCGTTCAACAACCGCTCGCTGATCTTCGGCTGGCGCACGCTGTTCTTCCGGGAGGGCGAATACAAGCCGGATGCGACCAAATCGGCGGAGTGGAACCGGGGCGCCTATCTGGTCGAGGGGCTCGGCCATTGCGGCATGTGCCACACCGCGATCAACGCGCTCGGCGGCAGTTCGGACTCGCAGGCCTTCGAAGGCGGCCTGATTCCGATGCAGAACTGGTACGCGCCGTCGCTGACCTCGAACAAGGAAGCCGGCCTCGGCGACTGGACCATCGAGGAGATCACCGATTATCTGCGCAAGGGCGTCTCGAAACGCGGCGCGGTCTACGGTCCGATGGCGGAAGTCGTCTATAACAGCCTGCAATATCTCAACGACGACGATACCCGCGCGATGGCGATCTATCTGAAGAGCCTGACGCAGGGCACATCGCCGGAGAAGCCGGCGGCGCCGCTGCCGTCGGCCGAAAGCAGCCTGCTGCTTTCGCTCGGCAAGCAGATCTACGATCGCGAATGCGCCAGTTGCCACGGCGCGGTGGGTCTCGGCATGCCGCCGCATTACCCGCCGCTGGCCGGCAACCAGTCGATCCAGATGGTCTCCGCCGTCAACGCGATCCGGATGGTGCTCAATGGCGGCTATCCGCCGGGCACCGCAGGCAATCCGATGCCCTATGGCATGCCGCCGTTCGCGCACCGGCTGTCCGACGACGAGGTCGCGGCCGTCGTGACCTACATCCGGACTTCCTGGGGCAATCGCGGTGCGCCGGTCTCGGCGCGGCAGGCCAATGAACTTCGCGCGGCAACGCTGAACTGAGGCGCGTCATGATCAACTCATCCCCGCCGCAGGCGACCACACTGGGCTCCGAGGAAGAGCGCGTCGACGCCATCGTCCGTTCCGGTCCCGCTGGCGCCGTTGCGGTTGCCGGCATCGCGACCGCGATCGTGATCGCGTTGTGGTTTGCGTTCTATCTGTTCGTCTTCCTGCCGCGGAGCGTATGAGCATGACGGCAGAGACGGACCACGGTATCGGTGAAGCGGTTGCGGCCCGCATCGAGCGGCGATGGGCGACGCTGTCGATCGTGATCGTAGGCTTGCTCGTCGGCATGGCGACCTATCATCGGCATCCATCAGGCGACGATGCCGCAGGGCCATGTCGAAACCGCCGATCCCAAGACGCTGCATCTGTCCGGCGAATTCGTCGAAAGCAATCTCGGCAGCGCCGTCGAGGCCGACGGTTCCGTCACCGTGCGCGCGATCGGACAGCAATATTCCTTCACGCCGCAATGTGTCGTGGTGCCGTCGGACACGCCGGTCAAATTCCGCGCCACCAGCGCCGACGTGGTGCATGGTTTCCTGATCGAGGGCACCAACATCAACACCATGCTGGTGCCGGGCTATGTCTCCGACCTGCCGGTCCGCTTCAAGGCGCCGGGCGACCACGTGATGCCGTGCCAGGAATTCTGCGGCATCGGCCATCAGGGCATGTGGGGCAAGGTCAAGGTCGTGGACAAGGCTGACTTTGCGAAGCTTGCAGCGGCGAAGCGGAGGCTGACCTGTGTTGACTAACAAGCGGCTCATCCTCGCCCATTTCTGGCTCGCCTTCATCGTGTTCGGCGCAGCACTGGTGCTCGGCGCCTGGCAGATGTTCGTGCGCAGCCCGCTCAACGCCTGGCACTTCAATCCGGAATTCTACTACCGCTCGGTCACCGCGCACGGCTCGGCGATGGGCTATGTGTTTCCCACCCTGGTCGCGATGGGCTTCGGCTATGCCATCACGGAATCGGCGCTGGAAAAGCCGCTGATCGGCCGGCGCTGGGCCTGGGCGGGTTTCTTCCTCGTCGCCGTCGGCGCCGTGGTGGCGATGATCCCGGTGTCGCTCGGGCTCGCCTCGGTGCTCTACACCTTCTATCCGCCGATGGTCGGCAATCCCTTCTACTACATCGGCGTCGTCATGGTCGTCGTCGGCTCGTGGATCTGGGTCGCGCTGATGTCGATCAACATGGCGATCTGGAAGCGCGAGAACCCGGACAAGCCGGTGCCGCTGGCGATGTTCGCCAATGTCGCGGGCTCCTATCTCTGGGGCTGGACTGCGGTCGGCGCCGCGCTTGAAATCATCTTCCAGATCCTTCCCGTCGCGCTCGGCCTGCGGTCGACCATCGATGCGGGGCTGGCGCGCGTGTTCTTCTCCTGGACGCTGCATGCGATCGTCTATTTCTGGCTGATCCCGACCTACATCGCCTATTACACCATCTTCCCGCGCGCGATCGGCGGCCGGCTCTACAGCGACGCCATGGCGCGGATTTCCTTCATCCTGTTCGTGGTGGTGGCGATGCCGATCGGCGTGCATCACCTGTTCGCCGATCCGCAGGTCGGCGCCGGCTTCAAGTTCATGCATTCGGTGTTCACCGGCCTCGTGGCACTGCCGACGCTGCTGACCGTGTTCACGATCTGCGCCTCGGCGGAGATCGCCAGCCGTCTGCGCGGCGGCCGCGGCGCGTTCGGATGGGTAACCGCGCTGCCCTGGCAAAATCCGATCATGCTTGCGACCGCGCTGTCGCTGGTCATGCTCGGCTTCGGCGGCGCCGGCGGGCTGATCAACATGAGCTATCAGCTCGACGCCAGCATTCACAACACGCAGTGGATCACCGGGCATTTCCACCTGATCTTCGGCGGCGCCATCGTCATCATGTATTTCGCGATCGCCTACGATCTGTGGCCGCATTTGACCGGCCGCGCGCTGGAAAGTTTCGGGCTGATGCGGACCCAGCTCTGGCTCTGGTTCATCGGCATGATCGTCACCACTTTCCCGTGGCACTATGTCGGCATCCTCGGCATGCCGCGCCGCATGGCGTTTTACGACTACGCCAACCCTGCGATTTCGCCGCAAGCGTTTTCGGTGGTGATGTCGGCGGTCGGCGGCTTCATTCTCCTGCTGTCGGGGGCGTTGTTCCTCACCGTGCTGATCCGGGGCCAATGGGCTGACAATAGCGAGGCCGGTGCCTACAGGTTCGCAGTGCCCCTGCACGTACCGGCGCGGATCCCGGCGGCGCTGAACAGTTTTGGGCTCTGGCTCGCGCTGATGATCGGGTTGACCGTCGTCAATTACGGCTATCCGATCGCGCAACTGATGGTGCTGAAGGAAACCAACGTGCCCGCGGTCTATGTCGGAGCCGGCCGATGAGCGAGCAACCGCTGTTCTCGTTCCGCAATAGCTGGTTTGCCACCAGCGTCGGCATCACTGCCGGCGTCGCGGTGCTGGCTGCGCTGGCCGGTCTGATCTGGCTGCCGCTGGCGCAGCCGGATTTGAAACTGGGCGGCATCTGGGACGCGATCTGCAGCGCCGCCGGCGTGCCGCGGGCGTCGTCGCAAGGCAACGCCATTCAACCGGACTTCAAGACCTCGAACGTGGTGATGACCTCGGAGATGCTGACCAGGCCCAATCAGGTTTCGATCGGCCGCGGCGCCACGCTGGCGCAGCGCTGCGCGATCTGCCACGGGCCGCAGGGCGTCAGCGACGCCAACTCGCCGAACCTCGCCGGCCAGTTCGCCGCGGTGACCTACAAGGAACTGAACGACTTCAAGACTGGCGCCCGGGTCAATGTCGTCATGAGCCCGTTTGCGGCCACCATGAGCAACCAGGACATGCTCGATGTCGCGGCCTACTACGCTTATTTGCCGCGCGTGCCTTCCAATAGTCTGGATCCGAAGATCGCGGCCCCCGCGATCGTCACGACCGGCGCGCCGATGCGCAACGTCCCGCCCTGTGGCGCCTGTCATGGCGATATCGACAACAAGGCCGGCAGCCCCTGGCTCGGTGGCCAGTCGGCGGTCTACATCAAGGCGCAACTGCATGCGTTCGCGTCCGGGAGCAGGCGCAACGACATCAGCCAGCAGATGCGCAATATCGCCCGCCGGATGACGGCAGAAGAGATCGACCAGGTCGCCCGCTATTACGAGGCGCAACCCTGAAAACCGAAGTCATTGATGGAGAACGATAATGAGCGACACCTGGTTGCCGTCCCTGATCACGGCTACGCCGCAAGCGGGATTTGATCTCGCCGTGAAAATGTCGCGCGTCGGGGTCAAGGTCACGCAACCTTCGGACCAGGTGCGTGCGCATCTGCGGGCCGCCTACGAGCAGGACTCGGCGCAGCTGATCGCGGCGTCGCATGTCATCGCGGTCCATTTCCAGACCGTCGCGGCCGCCAACAACTGGTGGCGGTAGCCATACAGTGCCGGCGCCGGACGGCGTCGCCGGCGTTAACTCACCATTAACCATAACTGCCGCAGGGTGAGCCCGGCCTGAGCGATCGGGAGCTCGCGTTGGCCAAAGAGGGGGTCGTTTCGCGGGGAGCGGGGCACCAGGCACATGTCGGTCGACACATTTAACGCCACGGCTGCGGCAGGTGTTGATCCCACGCGCGTGAAAATCGCGGGCTCGATCAAGCAGGCCGCCTCGACCACGGGCGCCAGCTTCGAATACCTGCTCACCACCGCGAAGATGGAATCCAACTTCAATCCGAAGGCTGCCGCCTCGACCTCGTCGGCGGGCGGGCTGTTTCAGTTCATCGACCAGACATGGCTCGGGACAGTGAAGGAAGCGGGCAGCCAGCACGGCTACGGCAAATATGCCGACGCCATCACCAAAAATCCTTCCGGCAGTTATTCGGTCAGCGACCCCGGGGATCGGGCGGCGGTGATGAAGCTGCGTGACGATCCGGATGCCGCCTCGTCGATGGCGGGGGTGCTGACCCAGTCCAACAGTTTCAAATTGACCGGCAAGATCGGCCGCCGCCCGACCGACGCCGAACTTTATATGGCGCACTTCATGGGCGTCGGCGGCGCCGGCAAGCTGATCCAGGGCGCCGAGGACAATCCGCAAGCCAATGCTGCGCGGATGTTTCCGAACGCGGCCGCGGCCAACCGTTCGATCTTTTACGATCGGTCCGGCAGCGCGCGCAGCGTCTCCGAGGTCTATTCGGTACTGACCTCGCGCTATGCCGGGGCGGCCAATTCGCAGGCGACACGCACCGCAATGGCGGCGGTCGGCGGCGATATCGCACGGCCTGTAACGGTTGCGAGCGCGGCGCCGATGGCGGCGATGGACACCGCCGCCTATCTCTCGAGCTTTCCGGATTCGCGCGCGGTGACGCCGGTCGCCGCGACATCGCAGACGGCTTCGGCGCAGCCGCAACCGATCTTCCGCTCGCTGTTCCAGGCCGGCGAGCGCGCCGAGCCGATTTCGCCGGCGGTGCGGGAATTGTGGGGCAGCGGCTCGTCGCTGACCTCGGTTGCGCCGGCAACCTCGGTATCGGTGGCATCAACCAGCACGACAGCACCGTTGTCGGGGCAAACCTCCGAGATTCGCGCGCCGGGCCGGCTCGACCTGTTCAGCGACCGCAGCGGCACGTTCAGCTAGTCGCACTCTCGTGTCCCGGACGCGGCGCAGCGCATCTTAGCGGTGCGCCGCAGAGCCGGGACCTACGTGAGGGCCTGTAGCCCATCCCCGCACCCTTAACAAAACGTCAACAAAACCAGCCGTTTATGGTGAACCCTTTGTTAAGCGTCATGGTTTATTTTCTATGACAGTGGCGCCACGTCATGGTGCCTTTCAGGTTGCGTAAGCCGGCAGGAACATGATCGTTCGGCAGTTCATCAGTTGGATACGTACCGCTCCGGCAGGCGAGCGGGCAGAGGCGACGCGGGCGTTGGCGCGGGCCTGGTTGATTTCAGATCTTTCCGAGGACGATCGCATCGCCGCCGAAGGCGCGCTGCTGATGCTGCTCGACGATCCGTCGCCGCTGGTTCGCCAGGCGATGGCGGAAGTGTTCGCGCGCAGCTCGGACGCGCCTGCCGCGATCGTGCAGGCGCTCTCGCTCGACCAGGCTTCGATCGCGCTGCCGGTTCTCGAACATTCACCGCTGCTGATCGATGCCGACCTGGTCGACATCGTCGCCACCGGCAATGGCGAGATGCAGTGCGCGATCGCCCGCCGCATCAATCTGCCGCCGTCGGTGTCGGCTGCGATTGCCGAAGTCGGCTCCGCGGCCGCCGCGCTCGAACTGATCGAGAACGCCTACGCCGAACTGGCGCCGTTTTCCTGGGACCGCATCGTCGAACGGCACGGCCATCTCGCCGCGATCCGGGAATCGATGCTGGTGCTGGAAGGTTTGCCGGCCGCGACGCGGCTGGCGCTGGTCGCCAAGCTTTCCGAAACCCTGGCGCAATTCGTCGTCGCGCGTAACTGGCTGAGTCCGGACCGGGCAGGGCGGATGGCGAGCGATGCGCGCGAGCGCTCGACCGTCAACATCGCGGCGCGATCGCGCGGCGAGGACATGCAGGGGCTGGTGCAGCATCTGCGCGCCACCGGGCAACTGACCGCGGGCCTGATCCTGCGCGCGCTGTTGTCGGGCAATCTCGAACTGTTCGACGCCGCGCTGGCCGAATTGTCGGGCCTGCCGCTGGCGAGGGTGTCCGCGCTGCTGCACGACCGCGGCGGCGCCAGCCTGCAGGCTCTGCTGATCCGCGCCGGTTTTCCGGAATCGACCTTCGCCGCCTTCCGGGTGGCGCTCGAGGTCTGCCACGAGACCGGATTTGTCGACACGCTCGGCGGCGAGGCGCGGTTGCGCCGGCGCATGGTCGAGCGCGTGCTGACCCATTGCGCAACCGACCGCCAGGCCGCCGAACCGCTGTTGATCCTGCTGCGGCGCTTCGCCACCGAGTCGGCGCGCGAGGAAGCCCGGATGTTCTGCGACGAACTCGTCGCCGAGGACGCGATCGGGCCGTTCGACGATCTGATCGCGGCGTAGGCCGTTATCGTGAATTCGTAGCGAATTCGTAGGGTGGGCAAAGCGAAGCGTGCCCACCATCTTCAGCAAAGCTGTGAATGTTGTTGGTGCACGGCGCAAGAGCGCCTTTGCCCACCTTACGATTCCGGAATCAATCTCACTCCGCCGGAACGATGCTCGGCGCCAGGATGGCCTCGAGATGTTCGGGGCGGTCGCGGTTGGCGTGAGCGAGGAATTCGTCGGCGATGCCGCGCAACTGCCGGCTCAGCGCCGGCGCCATGACCGTGGTGTCGAGCTTGGTGCGCTCACGCACGATCGCCTGAATGGCATTGATGTGATGGGCGATCAGATTCGACGGCACCTTGTCGAGGTCGGGGGCGTGCTCGATGATTCGGCAAAGGCTCTCGGCGGTAACACCGGCGGCCGGGAAGCCGAAGGTCGCCGCATCGCCCTTGATGTCGTGGGCGGCACGAAACAGTTCCTCGAGGTTGTCGTCGGTAAAACCGTCGCGCAGGATCATGTCGTGCGCGGAAGAAAGCCGGTCGGCTTCGATCGTCATCCAGTTCTTGAATTCGCCCGACAATCCGGCCAGCGCCTTTTCCGCACGGGCGACGGGATCGTCGAGATCGGATTCGGGAACGCGCAACAAAACCTTGCGCAGCGGATTGGGCTGCGTGATCACATGGTGATCGGCGAAGGATTTGACTTCTAGCTTGCCGGGATTTTCTTTCGCCATGATCGTCTTCCTCAAACCTGCGCTAGACGCTGGATCGCGCCTTGTCGAGCAGCGAGGGCTGCTGCATGACTTCCACTTCGCCGCCAACGCGCCGCTCGGGACCGATATAGGCGTTGTTGATGTTGCGGCGGCGGTCCGGGCCGAAATAGGTCTTGGTCTTGATGAAGGGGCGTGGATTGGCGACCACGTTGAGGATGCGCTGGTACAGCCCCTTGGCCGAGATAGGCTTGGCCAGAAACTCGGTGACCCCGGCGTCGCGCGCCACGGTGACGCGGCGTTTTTCGGAATGGCCGGTCAGCATGATGATCGGCGCGTAGGGGTTACCCTTGGACTCCGGCTGCCGGATCATCTGCGCCAGTTCGAGGCCGTCGAAGATCGGCATCGCCCAGTCGGTGATGACGATATCGGGAACGTAGTGGCTGTACATTTCAAGCGCGGTGGCGCCGTCCTCGGCCTCATAGGCCTCGCGCGCGCCGAACGAATGCAGGAGCGTGCGCAGGATGCGCCGCATGTGCGGGTTGTCGTCGCAGATCAGAAATCGCAGCTTGTTGAAGTCGATGCGATACATGGTTCGGCCCTAAGCGCATACCGTGGCCAAAACGGTATACCTGGCGTTAACCATATCGCGCCGCCGGTTAACGAATGGTTGCGAAAAGGCGTCCCGGGAAGGGCGGGGGCAGCGAATTAGAGCATGATGAGATCAGGTAGGGTCGCGACGTCGAGCCTTTTTTCGCGTGCCATTCTACTTTGCATGGGGTTGTTTTCGCGATTTTGCGTTTGGCCCCTCCCGAGCAACCGGATTTGCCGCGCTGGCGCCTGCGGCGAATCGAATTAACTCCAGCCCATCATGCTTAGTGCCATGCTTAGTGCCCGAACTGCTCGCGCAGGATCCGTTCTTCCAGGCTGTGGCCGGGATCGAACAGCATCCGCATCGAGATCGTCCTGTCGGACAGCACCTCGACGCGGCGGACGTCGCGGACTTCGTCATGGTCGGCCACCGCGGCGACCGGGCGCTTGTCGCCTTCGAGCACCTCGATCACCACGAAGGCGGTGTTGGGGAGCAGGGCGCCGCGCCAGCGTCGCGGCCGGAACGCACTGATCGGGGTCAATGCCAGCAGTGCCGCGTTAATCGGCAGGATCGGCCCCTGCGCCGACAGATTGTAGGCGGTGGAGCCGGCCGGCGTCGCCACCAGGATGCCGTCGGCGATCAGCTCGGCCATGCGTTCGTGCTCGTCGATCAGGATGCGCAGGCGCGCCGCCTGGTAGGTCTGGCGAAACATCGCGACTTCGTTGATGGCGTGATGCAGGTGCACCGTGCCGTGCACGTCGGTGGCGCGCATCAGGAGCGGGTTGATCAGGGATTCGCGCGCCGCCGCCAGCCGCGTATGCAGGTCGTGGGTGGTGAATTCGTTCATCAGGAAGCCGACGGTACCGCGATGCATGCCGTAGATCGGCTTGTTGGAGCGCATGTGGGCGTGCAGCGTCTGCAACATCAGGCCGTCGCCGCCGAGCGCCACCACGACGTCGGCGGCGGCGGCATCGTGGTTGCCATAGATGTGGGTGAGCTGCTCCAGCGCCGCCTGCGCCTCGGCGCTTGCGCTCGCCACGAACGCAATCCGGTCATATCGCTTGGGGCTGGGCATGGGAACGCGTACTCTTGGGCTTCGGTGCAGCTTCGATATAGCATCCGCACGTGAAACGAAACCGGGACTGGCCGTCTTAAACAGAGGTCTAGGTTAACCGGGATAAGCGCTTCCGGCGGATTGCGGAATTCTATTTCTCTTGCAGGGTCCGGATCGGCTCCCATTCCGCCCCGGGCGGCTGGTCGCGGAGCTCCCGCGCCCGTTCACGGAAAATCGCGGCTGGCCTGTCGGTCCCGGCCGACCGGCCGAAACACCGCTCTGCCTGGTCAAATTCGCCGGCCCGCCAGTGCGCCAGTCCTCTGGCGTAATCGGCGATCGGCGCCCTTTGCGTATCGGCAAGCTGCCCCGATCGCGCCAACAGGTCGTAGATTTTGAGCGCCTGGTCGCGTCCCTTGACCCTGATGGTGTCGAGTTCGCGCCAGGCAAAGGCGTCGCCGGCGAGGGTGACGGTGGTCTCGGAAGCGATGATTGACGTGCCGTAGAACTTGTTGGCGCCCTCGAGCCGCGACGCCAGGTTCACCGCGTCGCTCATGACCGAGTAGTTGAAACGCTTTCTTGAGCCGAAATTGCCGACCAGCGCCTCGCCGGAATTGATCCCGATGCGTTGCGCCAGCTTGCAGTCCCGGAACGCGGCGGAATCGCGGTTGAGCTCGGCCAGGCGCGCGCTGCAGTCGAGTGCGGCACGCGCCGCATTCGCGGCATGGTTGGGGTCATCGGCCGGCGCGCCGAACAAGGCGACGATGGAGTTGCCGATGTATTTATCGACATAGCCGCCGTGGCGCTCGATGATATCGGTCATCTCGGACAGATATTCGTTCATCAGTTGCATCAGGTCGTGCGCGGGCATCTTCTCGGCGATCCGCGAAAAGCCTTCGAGGTCGGAAAAGAAGATCGTCACGTCGCGATTCTCGCCGCCGAGCTCCGGCAGCTTGTTCGATTTCAGCATCCGGTCGATCACGTCGGGCGCGAGGTAGAGCGCAAAACTGTTCGCCAGCAATCGCCGGTCCTTGTCGGAAACTGCGAAGCGATAGGCGACCATCGCCCCGAGTGCGACAAGCCCCGCCAGGAAGGGCTCGGCCACGGGAATGATCAGCGCGTGGTTGAACGCGACGGTTGCAGCAGCTATGCCGAGAGCGGCAAACCCGGCATAGATGAAGGCAGCGCCGATCGGCTTGACCAGAAGCGCGCTGGCCGCCGCAACCGCTGCCGCCAGCGCGGCGATCAGGAAAATCGGCAATCGCCCGAGCTCGACGGCAGCGTTTTGCCGGATCAGGTTGTTGACGGCCGTCGCATGGATATAGACGCCCGCGATCGAACTGCGCCGGAACGATGTGGTCACCGGCCTGGTCTCGGTCGTGCAGCGCGACATGCGCTCGCCTTCGTGTCCCGTTGCAAACCGTTTCGACGTCAGCCTGCGATCCTCGGCATCGAGAACGCTGCCGAAGATGACGACCTTGCCGTCGAACCAGCGCCTGAAATAGTCCTTGTCGTTGCCGGCGGCACAGAAGCGCAGGTCGGCAAACGAGAAGGTCGGGATATCGTCGGCGCCGCCTTCGAAATTGACAGTCATGGTATTCGCCACTTCGCCGGGAATACGGTAGCCGGCGAGAGTTACGGTGCCGTCGGGTGCGAATTCGGGAGCCGTCTTGAGTGCCCGGGACGCCAGTTCGAGCGCCATCCCGGGCAACGGCGCGGCGCCGCCGCTGATGGGGAATGTGAGCGGTACCCGGCGAACGGTATCGTCGGTGTCGGTGTAGGTGTTGAGCGGTCTGATATTCTGCTGCTGGCGAACCGCAATCCGCTGCCCCTGTGATGGCCGGACCGGCTGGTCGCCGCGCAAAGCTTCGCCCAGCACCACCTTGCCAGCGCTGCTGGCGGAGGCGAGGGCGCGCAGGAAATCGCGGTCGAAGCCCCGGACCTTGTCGCCAAGCAGGCCGTCGCCGAACGGAATCTCGGATTGCTCGAGCGAGGTCGGCATCACGATGTCAAATCCGACGACTTTTGCTCCGCCGTCGACAATGGCGCCGAGCACGCGGCCGATCTCACTGGTCCAGGTCAGCATCGGCGACCCCTTGAAGGGCGCGGCGCGATAGCTCTCCTCGTCGATCGCGACGACGACGGCGGGGGAATCAGCCGGGTCGTATCGCTTGCCGAACATCTCCCAGCGCAGCGCCGTCAGAACATCGATCGACCAGCCGTGGATGGCCTTGAGCGGGGGAGAGACGGAAATCGCGGCACAGATCAGCGCGATGGCGGCGATCGCCGCCGCGTCGCGGGTGCTGCGCCCTATATTCAAGATCGCGGGTCCGGCACGCCCCTCAATCCATCCGCACCAGGCGGCCGACGATCGGCGTCGTTCCCGCCTTCGCATGGGCGTCGACCTGGAAGATGATGTGGGACGTCTTAAATTTCGCGGAGTAGATGCCGCCGGGGCTCAGCGCCGTGTTGGCGGCGGCGAAATCGTAAAACTTTCCCTTTGCCTGCTTGCCGTCGAGGTTGATCTGCTGGCGTTCGCCCGACACATCGAGCCGTTCGATCAGCAGGGTGCCGGACCCGGTGGCC
This sequence comes from uncultured Alphaproteobacteria bacterium, assembly GCA_963764705.1. Taxonomy (GTDB): domain Bacteria; phylum Pseudomonadota; class Alphaproteobacteria; order Rhizobiales; family Xanthobacteraceae; genus Bradyrhizobium. Next base: position 631,366 of record CAVXTR010000002.1, read on the forward strand.
TGCACCAGCGGCGATGCTCCGTAGAGGGTGAGCTGCGGCTTTATCGCGGTGTCATTCCTGGCGACGCTCCGCACGACAGTGGCGGCGACTTCGCTGGTTTCATGGCCGGTCGCGTGCGCATGGCTGGCGTCGCACTCGGTTTTTTCGTCCTTGACGGAAGCAAGGTGCACGAGGCTCTCGTCGGTTCCGATAATGACGGTGCCGATGCCATCGATCTTTTCGCGCCGGCAGGATTTTAGATAGCTGATGACGACCGAGCTGTTCGCCCCGAGCTTGATGACCGTCTTGGGCGTCAGGTAGTCCATGAATTCCGCGCCGGTGACCTTGCCCTGAACCTCTTCGACGATCGCGACCGGCGACTCCGCCGCCGCGGGCGCGGCCAAGGCCAGGAGGCCAATGCCAAGGGCAATTGCTTGCTTCATTGCAGTATCCCATTCCATTCGGGGCGATGATCCGAACCGACGTCGCGGCGGCCGGCGAATCCACTACCCCGTTATCGGCCTCTGGATCAAATACGCGGTCGGTCGCAGCCTGTGTGTGACGAACGTCACGCCACGACACCTGAAGCGTAGCGCCCGCTATCACTCTGTTACGGATGTTTAATTTCTCAACGCAACCCGGCTGGCGCCGGTGTCGGCTACACTGTGTCGAAACAGGGAGGCGACACCATGGCTATCGGATCGGCGGCGAAGCGTCATGCGTCCGTGGTGATTGCGCTTCTTGCAGTTTTGATCGCGACCGGAGCCTGGGCGGACGACGAAACGCCGCCGCCGTCACAGCAGCAACCCGCCGCGACGTCGCCGGGACCTACGCCCTCAGGTCAGAAGGGCGGAGGCCGCCGCGGCGGCGATGCAGCCAACACGCCGCCGGCCGCCGAACAGCATCGCCTGCCGCCGGATTCCACGACCAAACAGACGCTGGCGCTGCCCGAACGGACGCTGAATTTCAGCGCGACCGCGGGCTCGATCCGGATTTTCGACGACAAGGGCGAGCCGCAGGTCGATATCGCCTACACCTCCTACCAGCTCGACGACGCCGACCGCGCCAGCCGCCCGGTGACATTCCTGTTCAATGGCGGGCCGGGCGCGTCCTCGGCCTGGCTGCAATTCGGCGATGCCGGGCCATGGCGGTTGTCGATCAGCGGCGACGGCGCGGTGTCGTCCGCTTCGCCCGAGCTGTTGCCCAACGCCGAGACCTGGCTCGACTTCACCGATCTCGTCTTCATCGATCCGGTCGGTACCGGTTACAGCCGCTTCGTCGCCTCCGGCGAGGACGTGCGCAAGCGGTTCTTCTCGGTTGACGGCGACGTCAATTCAGTCGCGCTGGTGATCCGGCGCTGGCTGGAGAAATACGATCGCCTGCCGTCGCCGAAATTCGTCGCCGGTGAAAGCTATGGCGGCATCCGCGGACCGAAGATCGTGCGCAATCTGCAGACCCAGCAGGGTGTCGGCGTCCGCGGCCTGATCCTGGTTTCGCCGGTGCTCGACTTCCGCGACTATTCCGGCTCGAGCCTGCTGCAATACGTCAACAGCCTGCCGACCATGGCGGCGGTGGCGCGGGAGGCCAGGGATCCGGCGAAGCGGTTGCTGACCCGCGCCGATCTCGCTGATGTCGAAAAATACGCGCAAGGTGAGTTTCTGCTCGATCTCATCAAGGGGCAGGCCGACGTCGAGGCGACGACGCGGCTTGCCGACAAGGTGGCTCAGCTCACCGGCATCGATCAGGCGGTCAGCCGCAGGCTGGCCGGGCGTTTCGATGTCAGCGAATTCCGCCGGGAGTTCGATCGCCGCAGCGGGCGGGTGACGGGGCGCTACGACGCCTCGGTCTCGGGCTTCGATCCCTCTCCTGATTCGAGTTTCTTCCATTTCGGCGATCCGTCCGGCGATCCCTTGATGGCGCCGCTGACGAGTGCTGTGGTCGATCTCACCACGCGAAAACTCAATTGGCGGCCAGATGGTTCGTACCAACTGCTCAGTGAGAGCGTGAACAAGGCTTGGGATTTCGGCCGCGGGCCGGCCGAGTCGGTGTCTCAGCTGCGGCAGATCCTAGCGCTCGATCCGAAGCTGAAATTGCTGGTCGGGCACGGGCTGTTCGATCTCGCCACGCCCTATTTCGCCTCAAAGGTCCTGCTCGACCAGTTGCCGGCCTATGGCAGCCCGAGCCGGGTCAAGCTGGTGGTCTATCCCGGCGGTCACATGTTCTATTCGCGCGATGGCGCGCGTCAGGCATTTCGGTCTGAAGTACAGGCTTTGATAAAGTAAACGCGGAATACGAAAAAACCGGCGCAGCCTTACGCTGCGCCGGTCGAATTTCGACGTTAGCTCAGTAGACCAGCCCGGTGCCCGGTGGCTTCTGCATCGCTTCGGCGAGCGAGCGGTACTCCTCGCTTGTCGTGCCGGTGAGCTGGGCGATCTTGTTGAGGTGATACTGCGCCTGGTCGCGGTTGCCCTGCTCGACCTGCCACAGGCCGTAATACTGCCAGGTCTTGACGTGGTCCGGATCGGCCTTGAGCGCGCGCTCGTACCAGATCTGCGACACCTTGTAGTCGCCGAGCTTGCGGTAGGAGTAGCCGATCAGGTTGGCGACCGCGGCGCTGTCGTCACGGCCGAGCGCCTTCAACTGCGGTATAGCGGCAGCATAGTCGTGGCGGTCGTAGATGGTGACATAGGCGGCGCGATAGCCGTCCGCGAACGCGGTCTGCTCGGTGCCGGGACGCGCTTCCGATTTCTTCTTCTTGCTCTTGTCGGGCGGTGGCGGATCGTTGTCGGGGGCGGCGTAGACCGCGGTGACAACGGGAGCTGCCGCGAGCGTGAGCGACAACACTGCGAGCGTCAAAAGCCTGATCGCGAGTTTGTTCATGCATCTCTCCTGATGGCCGGTACGATGATCCTACACCGAAGCTCGCTGGTTTGAACCCCCGGCTGTCGTCAACATTCCCGGGCGCTCGCCTTGAATTCCGCAGATTTTGCGCTGGCTGCAGCGCTGCGGAAGTCATCGAACATGACCAACATGTCATCGAGATGAACGAAGTCCGTCGGAGCGCTTCAGGAGAGGTTCAGCGCGCGGTCACTAAGGTCGTCTCCATGATCAGCGAGCCCGGCCAACAGACCGGTGAGCCCCGCGATCCCCTGAAAGAGGAGACAATCATGCTCAAGACCATTTCCGCTGCGCTTGTTGCCGTTTCCGTTCTCGCCGCGCCCGCACTTGCCGGCGCCCCCGGCAAGACCACCCAGGCTCCGGCCATCAAGGCCCCGGTGACCAAGACCGTGCAAGCGCCGGTGATCAAGGCCGACGCGTCGAAGTCGAAGCTCCTGAACGCCAATGCCCATATGGGCCGCCATCATCACCAGCACGTCCGCCATCACAGCCACCACAAGCACATGGGCCTGCTGAAGACCCACGCCGCGCCGAAACTCGCGGTCAAGTACGTGACGCCGGCGCCCAAGCGCGGCTGAAACCAGCGGCTGAGACTGACCCGCCGGCGCGTTTCGATCGCCCCCATTGCCCCGCCGCGCCCCGCGGGTACCGACCCAGCCCACGTGCCATCCCCCATGGCCGTGGGCTGGTGTCGTTGTAGGCCGAGGGTGGTCCCGAGCCGCGTGAAAAGGCCCGTCAGAGCAGCTTCGCAGCCGTGCTTGATAACCGAGATGCGAATTCCAATTCTTGGACGGGCGGTCTAAGAGAGCTTCCGGGGCAGATCAAAGAGTTTGGCGTGGGGACATCAGCAAAATTTGCGGCGATCCTGCTGTTGCCGATCGCGCTTTCGGCCTGTGCCGGCGGCGACGAAGGCAAGTCGATCACATATACCGACGATCGCGGTGTCTCTAACCAGCCATATCCCGGCAATTACCGTACCGAAGTGCTGGCGTTCATGAGAACCTATCTCAACAACCCGGTGGGCGTGCGTGACGCCGCCATGGCCGAGCCGGTCCAGCGCATCATCGGCGGCCGGCTACGCTATGTCATCTGCCTGCGCTTTGCCGCAAAGGAATCGGACGGCGGCTATCGCGAGCCGCGCGAACGGGCGATCCTGTTTGTCGACGGCCGGCTCGACCGTCTGGTCGAAAACGCCGGGGAGCCCTGCGCCGGCGCGGTCTACGCGGCATTTCCCGATATGGAAAAGTTGACCCGCTAGGGGCGTCTCGTTTCAGGCCTTACCTGGGGCTCGGGTCCGCTTCGGGGTCGAAAAGGTGAACGAAATTCGATCACTTTTCGGCGAGGCTTGAACCCTGCCTTAGTGATTCCAGACATCAACAAAGCGGGATACCGCCGGATTAACGCAGGAAAAAACCTTATATGCGAGGGAACTAAATAGCTTTGTTGCCACGCCGTCACAGTCGCGCACCATCGGCGCGCCGGGTTTGCCCCAAAGCAACCTAATTGAGGTCACGTTGTTTGCATTGATATCGCAACGGACGTAACGGGGATTGAAGATGAAGAAGTTTCTGCTCGGCGCGGCGGCGCTGGCCGCCCTCACGATATCTTTGGCGGCGGCTCCTGCCTTTGCGGCTGACATGCCGGCCCGCACCTATTCCAAGGCGCCGGTCTATACCGCGCCGGCGCTGGTCTACAACTGGACCGGGTTCTATATCGGCGGCCATCTCGGTGGCGCCTTTGCAGGCGACAATTCCCTGCAAGGCAGCGACGCCCGCTTCCTTGGCGGCGTGCAGGCCGGTTTCGACTATCAGTTCGCCCCGAACTGGGTAATGGGCATCGAGGCCCAGTACAGCTGGCTACCCAACAGCAACAATAACGGGCTGCTGTTCCCGGGTGGCACGTTGGTGACTTCCAATACCGACCAGCTCGGCTCGGTGACCGGCCGGGTCGGCTATACTTGGGGTCCCGCGCTGCTTTACGCCAAGGGTGGTTACGCCTGGCGTGACGGCAGCAATATCGGCGTGACCGCAGCCGGCGTGCCGCAGGGCTTTACCACCAATGGCAACCACAAGGACGGCTATACTGTCGGTGGTGGTCTCGAATACATGTTCGCGCCGAACTGGTCGGCCAAGGCCGAGTACCAGTACTACAATTTCGGCAATACCAACTTCACGACCGGTCCCGCCGACATCGCCGGCCGCTCGTTCCGCAACGACGAGCATACCGTCAAGGTCGGCGTGAACTACCGGTTCGGCTGGGGCGGCCCGGTCGCCGCCAAATATTGATCGCCAACTGCTGGCGAGACGCGAAAAGGCCGGCTTCCCGCCGGCCTTTTTGTTTGGCGGGAAAACTCCGGTTTGTTGCCGCCGAAAATAATTTTTGCGGCGCACGAAACTTTTTTGTCATGTTGAGTTATTATGGTTCGGCCGGCTGGTTGGACAAATCACATGCGTGCTTTTGCGTTAGGGCTGATTTTTTCTGCGGCGGCGTTGCCGTGCCTCGCCCAAACCGTCCTCAAATCCGAACCGTTGATCCTGGCGCCCTATGAAATCGCCTTTGTGCAGGATTCGTCCTGCCCGTCAGGCAAGGTGCTCAAGGTGACCGGCGCGATCAGGGGACTGCACCGGCGCAAGGCCTGCGTCTCGCTGGCTTCGGAGCAGGCGTCGCTGGTATCTGCGACGCCGTAGTCCGCGATCGCTGCTGATCTGGCGCTCGTCATTACCGGCGATGCAACGCATGTCCGGGTTCGCTTCGCGCCCCGAAACAATTGGCCCCCCCCTTACGAAGCCAGCTGGATTTCCGTCAGGGCGTCACGATCGGCTTCGGCCTTGTTTCGCGCCGGGTCCTCATGCGGGTCGGGCTGGCAGGGCCGGATCTCGTAATCGTTGTCCAGCACCGGGCGTGGCGCCACCTTGGCGTCCTCGGAGACCACGTCGACCACAAGACCGCTCTTCTGCGCCACCTTCCAGACGTCGGCCTCGCTCGGATAGGTCTTGCTGAGCTTGGCGTCGTTACAGAACAGCGCGTAGGGCATGACAGGCTCCGGTAAAAAGCGTCAACGCGGAAGCTGCATCCGGGTTGCAGGCTGGCTGGTATGCCGGCCGGTATTAGTGGTCCAAATGGGATAAAATTCGCCCGTTTCGGTCCATTTTTGGGGAGTCCCTAAGTCCTTAACGAGGGGTAAATCCGGCGAAAAAGAATCCCCGAGACTCCCCGGCCAGAATCGCCGGATGTTTCCGGCCATGCGAACGATCCTCCAGACCTCCTGCGAGCGTGTCCAACTGACGCTCACCGTCGCACTGCTGGTTGCCTGCGTGGCCAACGTGGCGCTGGTATGCGCCTGGCTTTAAATAACGTTTTCGAGCGGAGCGGCGGCCGGTTCGCGTGAAGAAAACGCGTCAAAACAAAAAGACTGCCGATTGACGGCGAGCCTATTCCCCTGATCATGGACGGTAACGAATTGGCGCCTCGCAAGCGCCTCATCAAAAACGGGCACGGCGGACATGATCGAAACGCTACGGGAGCGGGTCAATGGCGATGAGGGGCTGGTCCGGCGCGGCCGGTATCTGACGACCACGTTCCTGCTGGAGGTCGGGCAGACTTCCTGGCTGATCCAGATCTTCGAAGGCCGCATCGTGTCGGTGACGTCAGGCCCGTTCGTGATGCCGTCCTCGTCCTTTGCGCTGCGGGCGCCCGAGGAGGAGTGGAAAAAGTTCTGGAGCGTGCGGCCGCCGCCGGGCTCCAACGATCTGCTGGCGCTGATCAAGCGCCGCGTGTTGAAGGCCGAAGGCAACCTGCAGATATTCATGTCGCATCTGCGCTACTTCAAGGAAGCACTCGCCAAGCTGCGTGCGCAGGGAGCGACGGCATGAGCGCGCGGTTCGAGCCGATCACCGGCCGCTACATGCATCTCGATTTGTTCGGCCGGCCGCACCGCGTCTATGTCGAGGAGGCGGGCGAGGGCACGCCGCTGTTGTGCCTGCACACCGCGGGAAGCGACGGGCGGCAATATCGCGGCCTGATGAACGACGCCCGCGTCACCGAAAAACATCGCGTCATTGCCTTCGACATGCCCTGGCACGGCAAGTCGTCGCCGCCGGCAGGCTGGCATGAGGAGGAGTATCAGCTCACCTCGGCGCAATACACGACCATGATTTTGGAGATCGCAGCCGCGCTCGAACTCGACAGGCCGATCGTGATGGGCTGTTCGATCGGCGGCCGGATCGCGCTGCATCTGGCGCTCGAACATCCCGAGCGTTTCCGCGCCATCATCGGCCTGCAGGCCGGCGCCCATGTCGATCCCTATTACGATCTCAATTTCCTGCACCGGCCGGACGTACATGGCGGCGAGGTCTGCGGCGCCATCGTCTCCGGGCTGGTCGGCCCCGACGCGCCCGACAGGGAGCGCTGGGAGACACTGTGGCACTACATGCAGGGCGGCCCCGGCATCTTCAAAGGCGATCTGTATTTCTACAAGCTCGACGGCGATATCCGCGGCCGGGTGGCGCAGATCGACACCAGGCGCTGCCCGCTGTTTCTGCTGTCCGGCGAATACGACTATTCCTGCACGCCGGAGGAGACGCTGGCCGTGGCCAAAAGTATCAGGGGTTCCGAGGTCACGATCATGAAGGGCCTTGGCCACTTTCCGATGAGCGAGGATCCCCAGGCGTTTCTGGCGCACCTGCTTCCGGTGCTGGAGAAGATCGGGCGAAGCTGAAAGTGCCGCGTATCCCGGCACGCGCCGGCTGGCGCTATTTCTCCAACCGGGGAGACCCGGGCCGATCGCGCAGCGCGGCGTGGACCTTGGCCATGGTGGTGCTGCAATAGTCCTCGCGCTCGCGGTTGAACCGCTCCTGATGGGCGCGGAAATTGGCGACCCGCGCCTTGATTTCGGAAATCTCCGACTGGAAGCCGCTGCGCAGGTCGGCGCGCGCGATCGTCTGCACCGGCCTCGCTTCTCTTGACGGTTCGGCGACGACGGCCTCGGACAACAGCGCTTCGACGTCAGGCATCGGCGCTGACGTCACGATGGTCTCCGACGTCCGGACCGAGAGAAAGTCGACTGACATCGCGTCCGTCTTATCGGCCTCCGGCTTCTTGCCGGTCACCGATTGAACGAACGCCATCGTCTGCGCGATCAGGAGATCTCGTTCCCGCATCCATTTCATGTGGCACCTCAGGCCGACTAACTCCATCAAACGGCGTTTGTGGAGGCAAGGGCGCTAGGTGAATTCGAAGTGGACAGTTTCAATTTTGCCCGCGAGGTGACAAAACTGTGACACTTTGCGCACACTGACGTGCACATGGCGCGTCGAACAGGGCGGGTGTTCCCTGGGGCTTGCCGCAGGACCGGAAGTTACCGTTCGCGCGGATTGGTGTTCGGCACGAACGGCGCGCCGACGACGCGAACCGTGGGCTGGTCGGCAACGTAGACCACCGGCTTGTTGGCCGCAGCCTGCTCGGCTCGCATTGTTCGCTCAGCGAACTGAACCGGTTTGGTATCTGACGGCGTCACCCAACTGGCGCTCGCCGCGATCACCACGGTGAATACCGTGACCACGGCGAGCAGGAACATGTTGCAGTTTTCTTCGCGAATTTTCATGCGGAGAGAACGAGGGAAGCGGGCGTTGGTTCCGGGCGACGTTGGCGCAATCGATGTGAGGGGCGTCTCGTTTGCTCACAGGCCGCCGCCGCCGGTCAGGGTCGGCCAATCGTCGCGGTTGGTCTTCGAGGGTTTGACACCGCGGCTTCGCCAGAAGGCGTAGCCGATGAACCCGATAAGAACCGCAAGCGCCAGCGTTGCTTTAAGCCATTCCGGCATGTCGAGCTCCAAAGCGAAAACCCCGCTCGGGGGAAGCGGGGCTTTCATTGGGGGAAGCAAGGGGGACGACTTGCTTCACCTCGATATGACGCGGGAACGGGCGGTTTGGTTCAATTTTGAGAGGCGCAAATTTTGTGCGCAGGAATGAAGGCGCGTGATATGCCATGTGTGGACGGCTCCGTGTTGGCAAGAACTTTCTTCACGTTTTGCAGCATTGGTCGGTGCAGCCATGTGTTCGGCCTTTAAATGCGGTTCACATGACCGCTGGCCACAATGCCCTCCGCGGATCAGGTCCCGACCAAAAGCTCGCATTCAAGAATGCTATGGCACAAGTGGGTTGTCCTGATCGCCGGATCGACCGGCTCTGCATTACGTGCTGTTCGCCCTCCCAACCTTCACATCACGCCGGTTGCCCGGCGCGATCTCGTTTATCGCGCAAGCGCGACGGGTTCCTTTTGAGCGGGGGCGGTTCTGAAATCCCCCACCGCCACGGCGGGAGCGGCGCGCAGTTTCATGCATGCTTTTTTATCCGGGCAAAACCTGACGCCAACCGCCACCGAACCCGCCGGCAACCGGGCGTCAACCCCTCGGCGTCCTGATCGCGCGGCGACGCCGGGTACGGGATAATGGTGGAATAAACCCACTTTAATGTTGCGAAGGGGACTCAGCCCGCGCCACCCTGCTTCGCCAAGTTTTGGTGGGCAGCGCCAGCGAAAAGCCGCCCTCGCGCGAACGGGGACGGCTTCGATTATCGCAGGTTGGTAGCGAGAGAACCGCCGCTTTGGGGTGACCTGGGGCGGCGGCCTCACACCGTAATACGGTAGCCCCTGTTCGAATCATGTCAACGGTCGTCGCTCGATGAAAGCCCAAAATTCACAATTCGGGATGCGGCAATTCCTGCGAGCCGGCTATCTTTCGGCGATGCCGGACCTCGCCGGCCTCGAATTCGGCCCCTAAACTTTCCAGCACCTGCCTGATCGCATGACGAATTTTGATATGACATACATGCCGCCCGGCTTCGAAATTTTCCACGGTGCCATGGCTACACTGCGCCAGGGCAGCGAGCCTCGATTGTGAGAGGCCAAGCAAGGTCCGCCCCGCCCGGCACTGCGCGGACGTCAGGACATCGTTTGCTAGCTTTGCGGTCGGCATGGTCGGAATTCTCCTCAGTGTGGCAGTTTTCCGATTTTTAATTCATCTGGCGGCGCCCGATTGACGCAGATCAAAGGCCCGCTTGCATCCGCACGCCGCAGCGGCGTAAACTCGTACCCGCTCTGCAACAGGGCCGGTCGGCCACCGGCGTTTCGTGTTCCGAGCAAAGGGCAAGCCCAATACGTGCGCGGCAATTGTGCCGAACGGAAAGGGCTGCCAAATTGGACGACGACCTCACCACCATCGTGAAAGACAGCCGCCGCATCGGCAAAGACGTGCGCTCGGCGATTTCCAACCTCGACTACAAATTCAACCGCTTGCTCGACGACCACGCGCGCCGGCCGCGCGACGGTTCGTTGATCGCGCGGATTGCCGCCTGCCAGGTGCTGGCGCGCTCGGAAAAGCGCCGGCCGGAAGCGGTCGCCGCGCAACACTGGCCGCACGACACCGAATTGCGCGCCGCGGTCGCGCCGGCGATGACCTCCGTTTCCGGCTGGTCGGCCGAATTGCTCGCCGTCGCAATTGCCGACGTCACCGGCTCGCTGCTCGGACCGTCGGTGTTCGCGCGATTGCGCGCGTTGAGCGCGGTTTCCTACGACATGGTTGACGGCCACGCGGTCAAGGCGCCGTCGCATGTGTCGGTCGCATCCGGCGGCTTTTTCGGTGAAGGCGCGCCGATTAACGTCGGCTCGTTGCTGATAAGCGCGGTGAACTTGCAAACCAAAAAAGCCGCCAGCATCACCGCGGTGACGCGCGAGGTTTTGAAAGGCCCGGCCGCCAGCGTCCAAACCAGTTTGCAGCAATTGCTGTCAGAAGATTTGTCGCTGGCCGTAGATCAGATTTTGGTCGATGCCATCGCGGCCGATGCGATCCGGCCTGCGGGTCTGCGCGCCGGTGTCGCCGGTCTGACGCCTGCGGCGGTCGGGACGCCGACCGAAAAAGCGGTAGCTGATATCGGCACATTGGTCGGCGCCATCATGCCGGCATCAAAGCCGGTGTTGATCGTCGCCGGCCGCCAGGCTGTGTCCGTCGCTGCCTACCTGCCGGGATTGCCGGTGATCGCGGCGCCGCTGTTGGCGGCCGGCACGCTGATCTGTGTCGACGCCAATTCGTTTGCGAACATTGTCGGGCCTATCGAGGTCTCGGCCTCGGGCGAGGCGGTGCTGCACATGGACACCGCGGCGGCGCCGATCAGCGCCACCGGCGCGCCGAACACGATCAGCGCGCCAACGTCGAGCATGTTCCAGGTCGCGGCGACGTCGCTGCGCGTCGTTCTGGATATCAACTGGGCGCTGCGCCGTGCAAACAGCGTGGCGTGGATGGCTGGTGTTGGCTGGTAGGCGTGGTGCGTGAATGACCGCGGCGCGGCAACTGCATCTGTTTCATGGGAAACGCCAGCGCGGCACCGTGCCGCCGGCGGCCAGCGAATATCAATTGCAATGCGCCGTGGTCGACGCCATCAGGCGCTGGATGATGCCGGGTTGGATTTTCACGCACATCGCGAGCGGCGAAAAGCGCGATCAGGTCACGGCGGCGCGGTTGAAACGCATGGGCGTCGTCGGCGGCTTTCCCGATCTGGTGTTCTTCGGCCCGCACGGCGAGGTCTGCTTTATCGAATTGAAAGCCCGCCGCGGCCGGTTGAGCGAACCGCAGGCGGACGTCGCGTCGCACCTGGTCGCCGCCGGTCACGGCTATCTCTGTTCGAGCGACTATCGCGACATAGTCGAAACGCTGAAAGCCTGGCGCGTGCTGCGCGGCGGCATCAGCGTGCAGTGAGTTGCCGTAGTTCTACTGCCTGGTATTTTGACGACAGCGGGATCGATCCCGGCTACCATTTTGGATTATCGATCTTGGACATATATTTTCGATCAGTCCGGCCCTGATTGGCCGGGCTTTTCGTTAGCCGTCGGCTGATCGGTCGGCCGGCGCCCTTCGGATTGCTGGCGGTCTTGGCGGGTTTTAATTTATCGACTGTCGATAAATTACGGAGGTCGCCGGAAATGGTCGCCTGGCTCACACCGAGCGCCCCGCCGCGCGGATGCGGCGGGGCTTTGCTCTGGTGTTTTTCGGCCGACCTACACCCTGTGAGCCCGCGCCAAAGGCCGCCGATCATCGGCTTAAGACGTATCCGGACAAATCGATTTTGCGCTCGGCGATCAGGCGTGCCGCAATATCCTCGACCCGGCCGGCGCAATTCGTCAGCAAATCCCAGGCGCGTTGATGACCCGCGTCACGCAAAACATCGCCCTCGGCCTCGGCAATGTCGCGAAGTAGTCCCATGACCCTGCCGTGGTCGCTGATGTTGGCATATTCGTGGAGGATCGGCGCGTCGAACATTTCACTTGCGTTCATGCCCGCCACACAAATCGCGATCTGGTCCACCAGCGGAAGGTGGTCCGAGGGCACAATGTCGGTTGCCCCGGAGTGATCGTCCTCAAAAACCTCGACGCGGGCGACAGGCAAGCCGAGCGCCAGCGCAACCACGGCGTGGCCGGCCTCATGGAAGGCAACCCCGCGCAGCCCGTCCTCGGTCATTGAATTACCCGGTAAGTCTTTGCGCTTTTTCGCCGCGGTGCCGGCGTCGCTTTGGCGACATGCTGGTTCAAAGCTTTCATGACCGCGATGCGGGCGAGCGTTTCCGGCCCGTCGCGCTCGGCGACCAGCAACAGCACTTCCATCGCGATTTGCCAATCGGCCGCATCGTGTTCGGCTTTCGGTAGCGCGGTGATGTATTCGGCGGCGTCGCGCAGCGTCAGCAATTTGCGGCCATCCGGCAGCATGATCGGATCGGAGAACCGCTTGGACCAAACCATTCAGGCGCTATTCGCCGCGCGAGCGTCGCTTTGATCGACAAACTCGACGCCGCAGGTATTTCCGTTCCGCCACACCACGCGACAATGCTTTGTCGTTTTGAAGCCATCCAATGACAGATCAAATTTGAAGGCGGCTGTGTGATGCGTAGATGAATGAAGCACGGCTCCGTCACGGTGGAAATTTCCCACCAGGCAGGGATGACAGCCGCGAATACCGCCAATGTGAAGCAGCGCGAGCTGGTTGATTGCAATGCGTTCCAGGGCTCGACGTTCAAACATCGCAAGATAACCCACATTTTAAATCATATCGAGGCAACCACGAGCCATCTAAAAACAGAAACCAAGCCAGCAACAGTTGTCCTAAGGTACAATCGCAGCGTGGGTTAAGGATGTTTCGCACAATCTTAAAGGGTATCAATCCTGCGACGCCAGCAACCTGTCGAGCCGCTCGGCGAGTTCGGTCTCGGCACGGCGGCGGTCGGCGAGGGCCAGGCCGACGCGCTGCCGCTGGCGGTCGTAGCGGCACTTGATCGCCAGGCCCAATTCCTCGGCTCTTGGCACCGCATCGCCAGCTTGACCAAGCCCCTCAACGTCGGCCCGCGGTGGGCATAGCGGCGGCGTTCGGTGCCTTCCAGATGTTTCGGTTGCATGTAGTATTTCCCGCCGTCAGCGATCAGCGCCGCCACATAGGGCACGCTCACCTCGACGCGCGTCACGCCGGCATAACCGGTGAGCATCGGCACCTGGACAAGCATGGAGCGCATGGGCGGGCAGCGTGATCCTGTTCACGACGCCGGGCAAGTGGATCAACCGGCCTGAAACCGGCCACCGGCTTTGCAGCGCGAGCCACCGGCGCGTTATTCGCGAGGCCGTGGCGACAAGACAGCGGAGAGGGCGGAAGGCGCGTCAGCGGGCTTTGTGGTGGGTAAGGCGCAGTGATCCGAAGTGCACCCAAAAATGCACCCAAATCCGTTTTTGGCAGTTTTCTCCAGGGCCGACTCAGACTGTCAAAAACGCAAGAAGTTCCTGTGCCACAAGGGTTTCTTGTGGTGCCGGTTGAGAGGATTGAACTCCCGACCTTCGGTTTACAAAACCGCTGCTCTACCGCTGAGCTAAACCGGCGAATGAAGGGGACAGGCAGGTACCAAGATGCCGGGCTGCGCCGATCCGATCTTCGGCGGCCCGAATACCAGACTTGCCGGCAAAGGGCCAGAACGGAAGCGCCCGCTTCTGACGATGCCCGCGCGCGGAAAAAGGCGGTCTTCGGACCGCCTTTTCCGCTTCATGCCTCACTTCAGGGCTTCGCCGATCTTGTGCTCCAGATGTCCGGTGCCGTGGTCGCGGCGCAACTGGCCGAGCGAGGTCTCGTTCAACTGCTGCAAGACCTCGCTGAGCGTGGCGCTGTCCGGATAACCGGCCGCAAAACCCTTGCCGTAGATCTTGCGCAAGGTGCCGACCAGGGTATTGCCGTGCTTCGTGCCGATCGCGCCATCCTTGTCGCGATAGCGGCCGTCGAGTTCCTTCGCCTTCATGGTTTCGCTCCCCGTTCGCGTCTGATGCGCGTGCCACGAGATTGCGCCCAAGGGTACGTGTTGGCAACGTTTTGCTACTTACAATGACTACGAAGCAACCGTTTCATCTGCCCGCGGGCATGAAAAAGGCGGCCATCTGGCCGCCTTTTCCGCCTACCGCGACCACGCCGGCGGCACCGTCTGCCGGCCCGGCCCGTCATCATAGCGGTTGTAGCTGTCGTGCCAGCGACCGCCGTGCCGATAGTAGGCTTGATCCCGGTAGAGCTGCCGCGGATAGCTGTTGGTGTAGGGGTTGCCTGGACCGTAATTCTGGCAATTGGCGGTCGGGTAGTACTGCGCGCACTTGCCGGGGTTCGGGATGACCTCCTGCGCCATCGCAGGGCTTGCCAGCGCGGACGCAAGCAGTGCGGCGGCACCGAAAATACCGAGTTTTGTCATGAGGATTCTCCGAGAGGTGGTGGAGCGAACCAACCGCCGAGATCTGCGGGTGTTCCGCCTGGAGGGGTTGTGCGCCGATCAAACCGATGTGAAGTTCGGCCTTCGGCATCTCGATGGGCTTTGGGAATGGCATGCTGACGCGCGACGTCGATTACCGCTGCGACGAGGTCAATTTGCGCGGGTATCTCGCCTTCGAGGACCATGCCCGGCCCCGGCCGGGCGTGCTGGTGTTTCACGAGGGGCTGGGGTTGGTCGAGTTCGCGATGGAGCGGGCGCGGCGGCTCGCCGGTCTCGGCTATGTCGCGCTCGCCGCCGACATGTTCGGCGACCGCCGGCAGCCCTCCAACCTGCAGGAAATCGCCACCACTGTCGGCGGGCTGCGCGCCGAGCCACAGAAACTCCGCGCCCGCGGCCGTGCCGCGCTGGCGACGCTGGCCGCGCTGCCGCAGGTCGATGCCACCAGAATGGCCGCGATCGGCTTCTGTTTCGGCGGCTCGGTGGTGCTTGAACTCGCCCGCGACGGCGCGGATCTCAAGGCGGCGGTCAGTTTCCACGGCGTGCTCGGGACCAAGCTGCCGGCGCAGCCGGGGGCTGTGAAGGCCAGCGTGCTGGTCTGCACCGGTGCCGAAGACCCGCTGGCGCCGCCGGAGCAGGTGGCTGATTTCGAACACGAGATGCGGGCAGGTGCAGTGAAGGACTGGCAGGTGATCGCCTACGGCAACACCCTGCATGGCTTCACCAACCCAGCCGCCGACGGCTCGATGATGCGCACCGCGTTGTACAACGCGCAGGCCGACAAGCGCTCCTGGGCCGCGATGCGCAGCCTGTTCGATGAAGTCTTGGCCTGACAACGGCTTCGATCTGGTATTTGATGCCGAGGTAGAGCGGTCAGGGGGCGTATGTTCGGAATTCTCGGGTTAGGCTTTTTGCTCGGCATGCAGCATGCGCTCGAGGCCGATCATATCGCTGCCGTTTCCAGCATCGCCGCGCGCCGCAGTCAGGTCGGTGACATCGTCAGGCACGGATTGACCTGGGGGCTCGGCCACACGCTGACGCTGTTCGTCGTTGCCGGCGCAGCCCTGCTGTTGGGCAGCACCATCCCCGAGAGCATGGCCCGGCCGGTTGAGACCGCCGTCGGCATCATGCTGGTCGGCCTCGGCAGCCATGTGCTGTGGCGCCTGTGGCGCGACCGCGTGCATTTTCACAAACATGGTCACGGCGACGGCACGGTGCATTTCCATGCCCATAGCCATGCCGGTGAAGTTGTCCCGCATGCCCGCACCGCCCATGCCCACGAGCACGGCTTTCGCTGGCGCACGCTGCTGGTCGGGCTGATGCACGGCATGGCCGGCTCCGCCGCGCTATTGGTGCTGACGGTATCGCAGGCGCCCAGTCCGGCGGTAGGGCTCGGCTATGTCGCGCTGTTCGGGATCGGCTCGATGATCGGCATGGGGGCGCTGTCGACCTTGATCGCGGTGCCGCTGGCGGTTACCGCGCGCTGGTTCACCTTCGCCAATCACGGTCTGCAGAGCGCGGTCGGCGTCGTCACGGTTGCGATCGGGGTGATGACGATCGTCGAAACCGCCTTGGTCTGAACTTGGTATGGCCTTGGCTTGACGCTGGATTGCTGCCGTCGATGCGGGCATAAAGCGGAACAATCTTTAGGAGATAGACGGATGAAACGCCGGGATTTTCTGGCCGGAAGCGTGGCCTGTTCCTTGGCTGCGATGACGGGCCAGGCCTTCGCTCAATCGGGTCCGCTGACGAAGATGATCTTTCCGTTCGCGGCCGGCGGCGGCGGCGACGCGCTATGCCGGGTGCTGGCGCAGTACATGAGCCCGCCGCTCGATCGCAACATCATCGTCGAAAACCGTACCGGCGGCGACGGGCTGATCGGGATCAAGGCCGCCAAGGGCGCCAACCCCGACGGCACCACCATCCTCGTGACCACGGGTCCGACGATGTATCTGCTGCCGATGGTTGAAAACCAGCCGACGTTCGACAGCGCCAAAGACTTCGTTCCGGTTTCGCAACTGGTGCGGTTCGAATTCTGCGTGGTCGCAGGACCCGCGGTGGATGCGAAGGATTTTGCGCAATTCGTGACCTGGCTCAAGGCCAACCCGGACAAGGCGACCTTTGGGGTGCCGAGCAACGGCACCATTCCGCATTTCGCGGGATCGAGGCTCGAGCAGGTGCTGGGCGTTCCGCTGACGCGCGTCGCCTATCGTGGCGGTGCGCCGATCATGAACGACCTCGTCGGTGGGCATTTGCCGTTCGCCATCGTGACACTGACCGACGCGATCGCGCAGCATCGCGCCGGCGCCGTCAAAGTGCTGGCGGTGACCAGCGCCACCCGTTCGCCGTTCCTCCCGGAAGCACCGACCCTGAAGGAGAGCGGCATCGATCTGGTGGCCGACGGCTGGTACGGCATGTGGCTGCCCGCGGGCGCGGCGCCCGCCTTCGCCAAACAGCTGAGCGAGGCGGCGGCGACCGCGCTGGCAAAGCCCGAGGCCAAGGAAAAGCTGCTGGCGATCGGGTTGATCCCGGTCGGCTCAACGCCCGAAGGGCTAACCCGGGAACTCGCCGCCAACACCGCATTCTGGGCCCCGATCGTGAAGGCGACCGGGTACAAGATCACGAATTAGGGCATGATCCGGAAAAAAGCGGCTAGCGGGTTCCGGAGTGCGCTGAGGCGGGAGGCGGTTCAATGATCCGATGGAAGATCGATAACGCCTTGCGCCGATGGCTAATCGCAGCGGCGGTCGCGCTCGTTACATTGGTCGCGGCAGCCGCGGTCCCGGGCAGGGCGGAGCAGCCCGTCTCCGCCGCGCCGACTTTCTCGCCCGCGTCGCTCGAGCGCATCGACGACTATATCCGCGGCGAGATCTCCGCCGGCAAGATTGCCGGCGGCGTCCTGCTGATCCAGCAGCACGGCAATCCGGTCCATTTCGAAAGCTTCGGCCAGCGCGATGCGGATGCCCATCTGCCGATGACGGCGGATACGATTTTCCAGGTCTATTCGATGACCAAGGCGGTCACCTCGGTGGCGGCGATGATGCTGGTCGACGACGGCAAGCTTTCGCTCGACGATCCCGTCGAGAAATACATTCCGTCCTTTGCCGACACGAAAGTCGGCGTCGATGAGTCCGATGAAGCCGGCCAGCCGCCGCTGAGGCTGGTGCCTCCGAAGCATCCGATCACGATCAGGGATCTGCTGCGGCATACATCCGGCATCATCTACGGCTTCTACAACGAAGGCATTGTACAAAAATTGTACAACAATCCCGGTTTGTACGCAGGCGACTTCGACAATGCCGAATTCGCCGAGCGGATCGCGAAGCTGCCGCTCGCCAATTCTCCCGGAACGCGCTGGGCCTATGGCCATTCGACCGACGTGCTCGGTCGCGTCGTAGAGGTGGTGTCCGGGCAAACGCTGTTCCAGTTCGAGAAGCAACGTCTGTTCGATCCGCTCGGCATGTCCGAGACCAACTACTTCGTCGCCGACAAGACCAAGTGGCCGCTCATTGCAAAGCCATTGCCGCCCGATCGCTTTAATAGTCCGTTGGCCGGCATCCTGGATCCGACAGTGCCGCGGCGCTTCGAATCCGGTGGCGCGGGCCTCAACACCACGATTCGGGACTACGCCCGTTTCCTGCAGATGCTGCTGAACAAGGGTGAACTGGACAGCAAGCGCTACCTCAAGCCCGAGACGGTGGCGTCGATGACATCGGACCAGATCGGGCCTGAGACCGGAATCCTCCACGATCCCTTCTATTTCCCCAGCCCGAACAGCGGCTTTGGCCTTGGCTTTGCGGTGCGCACGTCGCCGCCGGCGGGGACCAGTTGGCCGCTCGGCGAATATCGCTGGGACGGCGCCGGTGGTGCTTTCTACTTTGTCGATCCCGTCGACGACATGCTCGCGATCTTCATGGTGGCGTCGCGGACGCAAGGCGGACGGATTCAACTGGCGCTGAAGACGATCATGTATGAAGCGCTGGGCAAGGGGTTGCGGAAGGGCGACTAACTCTGGGGATTCAAACCACCGCGTTGCGCGCGATGGTCTCGCGATAGAACGACGCGCTGAGCTTCGGCGTGCGGCGCTGGGTGTCGAAATCGACCCGGTAGAGGCCGAAGCGTTTTTCGTAGCCATCGACCCATTCGAAATTGTCCATCAGGCTCCACAGAAAGTAGCCGTCGACAGGCACGCCCTCGGACGTCGCGCGCTGCAGCTGCGCCAAATAATTGCGCAGATACATCACGCGATCGAGATCCGAGATGCTGCCGTCGGCATCGGGCCGGTCGGTCCCCGAGGTTCCGTTCTCGGTGATGTAGATCGATTTCACGTTCCACAGTTTGGCGACATGGCGCGGCGTCCAGTACATCGTCTCCGGACCGAACCGGAGCCAGGGCGCGTCCATGTGCGGAAACGACGCGGGGAAGGGCGCCAGCGTGTAGCCGCGCGCGTTGTCGGCGGCGACAATGTAATGGTCGGGCATATAGACGTTCAGGCCGACGAAGTCGACCGGCGATGAAATGATGCGCAGGTCCTCCTGCGTGTATTTCGGCGCATCGTTGCCGAGCTCGGCCAGATAGTTGTCGGTGTATTTTCCCTCCAGCATTACGGTCAGATAACCGGCGTTGAGTTCGCGCATCGCGATCTCGGCGGCGCGGAGGTTGGCCGGCGTGTCGATCGCGGGGATGCAGCTCACGGCGTTTTCCGCCGGACCGACCTTGGTGCCGGCCCGGGCGTGCGCGCGGATCGCCTGCACCGCAAGACCGTGTCCGAGCGCGATATGGTGCCGGACCTGGTTGAACTCCGCCCGCAGCAATTTGAGGCCTGGCGCATCGGAGCCGTATTGATGGCCGAGCGAAACCGTTCGGGAGCATTCGTTGATGGTGAAGAAGTGTTTGACGCGGTCGCCCAGGCGGCCCGCGACGTAGGCCGTGTAATCCGCGAATGCCTTTGAGGTGTCGCGAGAGGTCCAGCCGCCGAACCGGGCCTGAAGCGACTGCGGCAGATCCCAGTGATACAGCGTTGCAAACGGCTCGATGCCATGAGCCAGCAGTTCGTCGAGCAGCCGGTCGTAGAAGTCGAGCCCTTTCGGATTAGGCTTGCCGGTGCCATCAGGGAAGACACGCGGCCATGCGATCGAAAATCGATAGGCCCTGGCGCCCAGCGCCTTCATCAGTTGAACGTCTTCCTTGTAGCGATGGAAATGGTCGTCAGCGATGTCTCCGGTGCTGCGATCCGCAATCGTGCCTGGTATGTGCGAATGAACGTCCCAGATCGACGGGCCGCGACCGTCCTCGTTGACGGCACCTTCGATCTGATAGGACGACGTGGCGGTGCCCCACAAAAAGCCGTTCGGAAAACCGGGCGCCACACCCCGGCCCGACGAGCTGGCTTCCTTGCCCGGATCGGCTCGGCCGGTCTGCGCTGAGCTCGGTGATATTCCGAGCGCCGACCAGCTGATGATTTTGGCGAACTGGCGCCGGGACAATTTTAGGAAAGACATCGCTTCACGTGCCTGGATCGAGGCAAATATACGGCAAAAGCACAGCTCACCTTGCGTTACCGGACCTTGATGCCGGTCGAAACGGTATGCTACGAGGTCCCTGCAAATCGCGCAAACGGCGAGACCGGTTATCGACGTGCTTGCCGCAGGATAGGACGATCGCTTTGCGCACGCCACTGGCGTTGTTTTTCGTTTCCATGGGTTTGATTGCAGCAGCGTGGTGGTGGCTGGCCGCGCCGGTGACGCTGACGCGCGCGCCGATCGATCCCGCAGCGAAGCTCGAATGCGTGTCTTACGCGCCGTTCCGCGGCGAGCAGACGCCGCATAACCCGGCGCTGATCGTCAGCCCGGAGCAGATCGCCGAGGACCTCGGCGAGCTTGCCAAAGTCTCAAAATGCATCCGCACCTATTCGATCGACAACGGGCTGGACAAGGTGCCCGAACTCGCCGCCAGGGTCGGCCTGAAGGTTCTGCTCGGCGTCTGGATCGGACGCGATCGCGCCAAGAACGTGCTGCTGATCAACCATGCGGTTTCGCTGGTCAACGATCATCCCGGCACCGTCACCGCGATCATCGTTGGCAGCGAGGTGTTGTTGCGCGGCGAGATGACGGTGTCCGATCTCCGTGAGTTCATCCGCTCTGTCAAGCCGCGCGTCCGCGTTCCCGTGACCTATGCCGACGTCTGGGAGTTCTGGCTGCGCTACCGTGAAATGGCCGCTGACGTCGATTTCGTCACCGTGCACATGCTGCCTTATTGGGAGGACGTTCCGCCGCGCGCCGAAGACGCCGCCGCGCATGCCGACAGTATCCGCAAGCAGGTCGCGGTCGCTTTTCCCGGCAAGGAGATTTTGATCGGCGAGGCCGGCTGGCCCAGCCAGGGGCGGATGCGCGATGGCTCGGTCGCGTCGCGCATCAACCAGGCACGTTTCATTTCCGAACTTCTCGAGCGGGCACGAACCGAAAAATTTCGCGTCAACCTGTTCGAAGCCTATGACGAGCCCTGGAAGCGCAAGTGGGAAGGAACGGTCGGTGGCTATTGGGGCGTGTTCAATGCCGGCGACCGCAAGCTGAAATATCCGGCCGGTGTGCCGATCGGCAACTATCCGTCCTGGAAGCTGCAGATGGCGTTCGGGTTCGCCCTTGGCGCCCTCGTATTCGCTACAGCCGGGCTGACGCTGAGGCGCCGGCCGTCGTCGCCGCGCGTTGCGGCGTGGATGGCGGTGGCCGTTTCTGCGACCGTCGGTGGAGTTTTACTCGGCGTCAGCGTCGACAAGATGCTGTACGAAAGTTTCGGGTTCGAGGGCTGGTTGCGTCAGGGGGGGCTGGTGGCGGCCGCCATCGGAGCACTGCTGCTGGCCACCCACGCGTTGATGTCGGAGCGGGCGATACCCGCGTTTCTCGACCTGCTGGGGCCGTCCGAACGCCGGACCCAGACGTTGATGACGACGCTGCTTGGCTTCACGCTGATCGCGATCACGCTGCTCGCGGTGGAGACCGCGCTCGGCCTGATCTTCGACGGCCGCTGGCGCGATTTTCCGTTCGCTGCGCTGACCATGGCGGTAGTGCCGTATGCGACGCTGGCGCGGTTGAATTCGCCGAGATCAGGCTCGCGCCCGATTGCCGAAGCCGTGTTCGCGGGCCTGCTCATGATGTCGGCGGTCTATATCGCCTTCAATGAAGGCTTTGCCAACTGGCAGTCGCTGTGGACCTGTGCGGTCTATCTGCTGCTTGGTATCACGCTGCTGCTGGCGCGGGTGGACAAGCCCGCGGCGGAACCCTCCGAGCTCTGGTCGAACGAGGCGTCCGGTCAATTCCACTGAAGTGGGCTGGTCTTGAGCTTTACCAGTTCTGATTGAATCAGAACCGGGACGCGTTTTCTTGACGCGAACCGGTGCCCACTTCGCTCGAAAACGCTCTAGCAGTCTGCTGAAGAACCCGCTCGCCACGGCGGGGGCTTGATGATTCACTTTATCATCTCGAATCGGTGGAGATGATGATGCGCGGCAGGTTTACGGATCAGGGCGGCCTGTTTTCGTACATCGCGCCGGACAAGCGTGTGCCGGCGAACCATCCGCTGCGGAAGGTCCGGGAACTTGTCCGGGATGTTTTGAGTGATTTGAACCGCAGCCTTGGCAGGCTCTACGCCAGCGAGGGACGTCCTTCGATCCCTCCGGAGCAATTGCTGAGCGCCTTGCTGTTGCAGGTGTTGCTACGTCGCTCGGACGCCAGTTGATGGAGACTGGACACAATCTTTTGTATCGCTGGTTCGTGGGGCTGTCACCGGACGATCAGGTCTGATGGACGCGACCAGACTTCACCATAGAACCGGGAGCGGTGCGAACGGCGCTTGTTCACCGTTCATGACCAGGCGTTCTGGAACCGTCCGCCGTCAAGCCGCATGCTGTCCGGAGCGCAGCACTTCGGCGAGTGTGATGGAACGCTGATCGAAGCCTGGGCTATCGCAGAAGAGCTTTCGCCCAGGGACGGCAGCGGCGCGACGATGCGGCGCCAACCTCCATGGCCAGAATCGCGAGAACGCCTGCATGCGAGCGCTGGCGCTCGGACAGCAGGCTTTATCGCAAGGCGGCCGGACGGGAGCGGCGACGTCGCTATACGGCGCCACTGCCATCCATGGAGAACCGGAATGAGCTCTCGTGTGAGCCCAGGCCCGGATCAGCGCTTATCCAATGGCACCGACGAGAGCGCCGGGCTTCGGAGACCATGCATGAGGCGAGACCGCAAAGGCGCAGAAGCCGGTCACGGCCGGTGAGGACAAGGCGGTCACGCATGCCGCCGGCACCATGGCGCCGATCGTTCGCGTCCATCGTGCGGATCGCCGCAGTGACAGCACGAACCAGGCGCATCACCAAAATCGGAAGTCGCAACAGCGCCATCGACGAACGAACCACCCGGATCCGGGGTATGGCATGTCGCAATCACGCCGGGCGATGGTCGAGTGCATCTCGGATGGGGCAAGCAGCACGGTACCATGCGCGAAGACCAAACATCGTGGCATTGCTCGCGTCGCCGCCGACTTCCTGCTCAATCTGATCGCCTATAACCTGATCCGCATTCCCAAACTGCTTGCCGCTTAGCCACCCCGCCTCAGGATACACCCAACACCAGACAGAAAATTACATCCAACTCCACCGCGCCGCTCCAACAGCGACCGGACAGAATAACAAATCTCTCCATTTCAAGGTTTTTCAGCAGACTGCTAGCTCTGCTACTTGATCCCGATCTTCTGCCTGATCGCGCCGAGTTCGGCCTCGTCCCAGATGCCGATCAGGACGCCGTTCTTCACCTGCAATTGCTGGTTTGCATAGTTGGCGATCTTCTCGTTCGGCGTCGTGATGTGCCCCTTCGGATGCAGTGCCCAGTCAAACAGTTCCGACTGCAGCCGCGCGACGATTTCGGCACATGACGGATCGGCGCCGCGATCCCTGAATTCCTGCGGGTCGGTTTCGAGGTCGTACAGCATCGGCCGGAAGCCTGAGGCATGGATGTATTTCCAGCGGCCGTCATAGACCATGAACAGCCGGCAGCGCTCGATCGGCTGTCCCAGCATCAGGCGGACATCCTGCATCGCGTAGTCGTATTCGGAGAACGCCACCTTGCGCCAGTCGGCTGGTTTGTGTCCGTGCAACAACAGCAGCAGCGAGCGTCCCTCCAGGATATGGTCCGGCGGTTTTGCATCAAAATAATCGATGAAGGTCGGCGCCAGGTCGATCGCCTCGACCAGCGCGTCACTGACGGTGCCGCGCGTGCCGTCGGCGGCATGGGACGGATCGATCACGATCAGCGGGATTTTGGCTGACTGTTCGTGGAACAGATCCTTCTCGCCCATCCAGTGATCGCCGAGATAATCGCCATGGTCCGAGGTGAATACGATCATGGTGTTATCCAGCAGACCGTGCGCTTCGAGGAACTGCATCAGCACACCCATCTGGTCGTCGATCTGCTTGATCAGGCCCATATAGGTGGGGATGACCTTTTCGCGCGCCTCGTCGCGCGACATGTTCCGGGAATAACGCATGTTCATATAGGCGCCGAATACCGGATGCGCGTTGTCGCGCTCGCTTTCCGAACGGATCGCCGGCTGCACGTCGGAGGCCGCGTACATGCTGGCATAGGGTTCAGGGGCGATATAGGGCCAGTGCGGCTTGATGTAGGACAGATGCAGGCACCACGGGCGGCCGTCATCCTCGGCCTCGGTGATGAACTCCATCGCGCGGCGCGTCATGTAGGGCGTCTCGGAATGCTCTTCCGGAACGCGTGCGGCCTTGTCGGCGTGAACCAGCAGCCAGCCGTTCTGCAAATTGCCGTCGGTGTCGGCGCCGGAATTGGCCCAGTGCTCCCACGGATTGTCGGCGTTGTAACCCTGCCGGCGCAGGTAGTCGTCGTAGGCCGGGCGCGGGCGTCCGCTCGGATGCAGGCCGTCGTCGCGCTCATAGGGCTCGAAGCCGCATTCCGACACATGCACGCCGATGATCGAGTCCGGCGCGATGCCGAGATTTGTCAGGCCTTCGAGGTCGGGCGCCATGTGGGTCTTGCCGACCAGCACGTTGCGGACGCCGATCTTCTTCAGGTGATCGCCGAGCGTCGGCTCGCCGACGCGCAGCGGCCAGCCGTTCCAGTGCGAGCCGTGCGAGCGCATGTAGCGGCCGGTGTAGAACGACATCCGCGACGGGCCGCAGATCGGCGACTGCACATAGGCGTTGGAGAACGACACGCCGCGTTTGGCCATCGCATCGATGTTCGGCGTCTTCAGGGTCGGATGGCCGTTGCAGCCGAGGTAGTCGTAGCGAAGCTGGTCGCACATGATCCAGAGCACGTTTTTCGCAGGGCTTTTGGGGTGCGGCATTTTTTCCATTTCAGCAGGTTCGGGCGCGGGCGATGGTGCGATATTGCCGGCCAAATGACAATAAAACCGGGCGTTGGCCCGGGTCGGCGCCCAGGCGTTAACCTTTCGCTATCGCGATTTCTAGGAGTTGAACGGACATTAACGCCGGCGCGTTAGGCTTACCCGCAGTTTGCCCCGGCGCCTTAACCCCTCAGGTTGTGCGCTGGATTAAATTACGCGTCGAGGAAGCGGGGGATCCCAATGCGCTTTGGCGTCACACTGGCAATCTTGATGGCGACGACGTCGGCGGCCCTTGCCGGCGGCGGTTTTGAAATCGTGATTCCCGGTCGCGCCGGCGTGCCCATCATTATCAACGGCGTCGATGCATCCTATGCGGTGGTCGAGGGCGATTGGGGTCTCGAGAAGCGCATCCATGTGCAGCCGACCATCTATGGCGGCCGCTATATCGATCCGGTTCCGAACGTCGGCCATTACTATCCGAGCGCGGGCAACCTGCCGGGCTACGGGCGCCTCGAAATCGAACCGCCGGCCAACCGCCGCTTGCCGCAGCCGGCCGAGAGCTATCATCAATCATGGTCGGCGCACTCGGCGCCGTTGCCGGCGCAGTCCAGCGTGCCGGTCGAACCGCCGGCGATCATTTACGCGCCGCAGGATTTGGGCCGGCACGATTTCAGGCCGCGAAGGCCGCAGCACGTTCCGCATTAAGCGTGATCCGGAAAAGTGGGCACCGGTTTTCCGAAAAGATCACGCTCAAACAAGAAGCCGAAAAGACACCAGAAACGACGTCAACAAAACACCTACAGGAGAGAGTAATGCGTCATTTGTTTACAGGATTGATCGCGGCAGTTGCCGTCACCGTCGCCGCGCCGGCTTTGGCGTGCGGTTACACCCCTTGCGGCGCGCCGGTTTACGTCGCGCCTGCGCCGGTCGATTACGGCTGCAACCCCTGCGGCGGTGGCGGCTGGGCCCACGAGCGGCTCGCAGCTCCCGAGCAGCAGTACTACTACGTCAACCAGGGCCCGACCTATACCGGCCCGGGCAACTTTGCGCCGGTTCGGACCTATGAAGAAGGTTCGGTCTCCGGTGATGGCTACGGCTATGCCCGTCACCACTATGGCTACCGCCCGCACTACGGCTACCAGCCGCATTACGGCTATCGACACCATGGCACGTATGCGCCGCGCTTCTATCCTTCGCCGCGGATGAGCTATTCCGGCGGTTACGCGCCGGCGCCGTATCACTACGGCCACCGCGTGCTGCGCCGCTACTACTGATCGGAAGAGTCATCCAGGAGATCAGCGCCCGTTCGAGTTTCGCGAGCGGGCGCTTTTTATTTCATCACATGGCGTTTTCGAGCGAAGTGGGCACCGGTTCGCGTGAAGAAAACGCGTTACTTCATGAGTCCCAATCGGCTCGCGCCGATATAGAGCGCCAGCACCGCGGCGTTCGAGACGTTGAGGCTCTTGATCTCGCCGGGCATGTCGAGGCGGGCCACCACGCTGCAGGTCTCGCGCGTCAGTTGCCGCAGACCCTTGCCCTCGGCACCCAGCACCAGCGCCAGCGGCTGGCGCAATTCCACCGCGCCGAGATCGGCGCTGCCCTCGCTGTCGAGACCGACCGTCAGGAAGCCCTGATCGTTCAGCTCGCTTAGCGCGCGGGCGAGATTTTGCACGGTCACGATCGGCACCATCTCCAATGCACCCGACGCCGATTTCGCCAGCACGCCGGTCGCCTCGGGACTGTGGCGGGCGGTGGTGACGATCGCCTTGACCGCGAAGGCCGCCGCCGAGCGCAGGATGGCGCCGACATTGTGCGGGTCGGTGATCTGGTCGAGCACCAGCACGATGCCCTCCTGGGGCAGCGTATCGATGTCAGGCGAGGCGAGGGGCTCGGTCTCCGCCAGCAGGCCCTGGTGGACGGCATCCGGCCCGAGCCGGGCGTCGATCACGCTCGGCCGGACGATTTCCGGGGTCACCCTGGTGTCGATATTCTCGTCAGCCAGCCGCCGGGCGGCGTTCTCGGTCAGGAGCAGCTTTCGAATTTCCCGTTCCGGGTTGGCCAGGGCGGCCGAAACAGTATGCCAGCCGTATAGAATCACCGGCCCGTCGGGATTGGCGTTCCGTTCCCGAAATGCGGGCCGTCCGCCCGGTTTTCGGCCCTTTTCGAAGGGTTTGCCGCCGCCACGGCGGAACGGTGGTTTTCGATCGCGATCGCTCATGGGAAAGCTTTTGTCAGGCGCCTTGGCGCGAAGCAGGATGGTGGGGGAAGAAGGACTCGAACCTTCGAAGTCATAAGACGGCTGATTTACAGTCAGCTCCCTTTGCCACTCGGGACACTCCCCCGTCCAACAGCATCGAAAGCCCAACCGCTTAGAGGCGGCGGATCAGGCCAAGGATGACGTTAATACCGTGAGCCGATGGCGAGCTCCCGGTCGGGCGCGTTTATGGGCGAAGGGGGGTGCTAAAGTCAACCAACGCAGGCCCCCAAAACGTCCTCGCGGCCGTATTGGGACCCAAATTCCTCGATCTGGAACCCGCGGGCAGCCCCTTATTTGCATCCTCCATGCTCCTGTAGCAGGGTACCGGTGTCGGATCTCCATCGCCGCCACCACAGGCCTCCCGCGTGCCCCCAAAAGCCAACGCGCTTCACAACGGCAACAGGCTCAAGCTTGGGCTGTTCTCGCTCAACGCCGGCGGCGGCATCGCCATTACCAAGGTGCCGGAGCGGTGGCGCGCTGACTGGGGTGACATTGCCGAGGTCGCCAAAATGGTCGACCGCGCCGGCTTCGAATTCATCCTGCCGATCGCGCGCTGGAAGGGATTTGGCGGCGAGTTGGATGTCCGCACGCTGTGCTTCGAAACCTTTACGTTCGCCGCGGCGCTGAGCGCGATGACCGAGCAGATCACGGTCTTTTCCACGGTCCACGTGCCGGTGGTGCATCCGGTGTTCGCGGCAAAGGCGCTGGTGACGGTGGACCATGTCAGCGGCGGCCGCGCCGGGCTCAACATCGTCGCCGGGTGGAATCAGGGCGAGTTCGACATGTTCGGACATGCGCTGGCCGAGCATGATCGCCGCTACGAGCAGGGGCTCGAATGGTTCGAGGTGATGAACCGGATCTTCACCTCGAAAGAGCGCTTCGATCACGCCGGCGAGTTCTATCAATTGACCGGCGTGATCGGAAAGCCGCAGCCGCTGCAACGGCCGCGTCCGCTGACGATGTCGGCGGCATCCTCGCCGGCCGGCCGCGCCTTCGCGCTGAAGACCAGCGACCTGCTCGTCACCGTGCTTGGGGTTGCCGGCGAGGGGCTGGCGCCGGTGCGCGCGCTGGCCGCGCAGCGCAACGCGGAGGGGCGTCCGTTGCAGATCATCACCACCACGCATGTGGTCTGCCGCGAGACCGACCGCGAGGCGGAGGATTACTACCATCGCTACGCGGTCGAGAATGCCGACACCGAAGCGGTCGACTACCACATGAACATGTCGCGCAAGAACCGCCAGCTCGACACCAACGAGATCTTCAACGAGCGCAAGCGCTATGCCGGGGGATTGAGCTCACATCCGCTGATCGGCCGTCCCCAGAAGATCGTCGACGAATTGCTGCGGCTGAACGCCGCCGGGATCGACGGCGTCACGCTGTCGTTCGTCAACTTCAAGGACGAACTGCCGTTCTTCATCGACCGCGTGCTGCCGCTGCTGCGGCAGGCCGGCCTGAGGCAGTAGGGGCCTCCGGGCGAATTGTCGCGTCTTGAACCTCTCCAAGCGGCCTCGCGACCAAGCCGCCAGGAGAGAGATAGAGCGTCATGTTCGAATGGCTGAGCACGATTCTGGTCGTGATCCTGTTGCTAATATGGATTTCTGGATTACCTCGGCGTGCTCGAGGTGGTCAGCGCGCTGCTGGAATTGATCGGCGCCTTGGTCGCCGCCATTTTGCGGCTGGCGACCTGGCTGATTCGCAGGATTGCCGCGCCGCGCGATCCTAGCCTTGCTCCGCCGCCGACTCCGGAATCGCCGCCCCGGGGATATAGCGCGAGATTTCGCGGATCTCGTAGACCGCCGACGGATTGACCTTGCGGAGCTGGCGGGCGACGTCGAGGGCTGCGTCTCGATCCGCGCAGTCGACCACATAAAACCCCAGCAACTGCTCCTTGGTTTCGGCGAACGGCCCGTCCAGCACCATGCCGGCGCCGGGGCCGCGCAGGGTGCGGGCCTTGGCGGTTTCGCCCAGCCGCGCCGACGGCCCGAGCAGTTTTTGCGTGTTGAGCCGGTCATGGACGGCGAGCAGATCGGTCATCAGTGCCGCGTCCTGCTCCGGCGTCCAGGACATGACCTCGGCTTCGACGTGATAGGCCAGAATGGCATAAAGCATCCAGTTCTCCTCTTTCGCTGCGGCATGGGCTGCCGTTCAAGGACGTTCGGACAACGCCTATCCCGACAGGCCGGCTTTTGAAACGTGGCACGGCGCCGCCATTTTGGCTGGCTTAAAGCTGGCGACGAAACACTCCGGAAACACGAAATTTCCGCCGTCCCTTGAACGCGGCGCGCAGAGGCCACGACGGATGAGCAGAACGCAGCAATTGCGCATCATTCATTCACGGAGACGGTCATGTCACGCCAGCCAGCCTCGATCATCTGCGACGCCGCCACGAAAGTTCGCACATCGCTGAACGCGTCGACGCAGGCCGGCGACTGGCACGACGTCAGCGGCCATCACCGCTACTACGGCAGTTCGGCCGAAAATGGCGGCGAACGAATTGTCGAAAGCCGCCGCGGCCGGCGTCAGGTCAATCTGTGCGGCTTCTGATCGCAAGCGCCTTCGCCGATCCCGCGCCGATAACACGAAATTCCCCAGACATGACTGCCGTCGAGTTACTGATTCTGTTGGTCCCATTCCTGCTGTCGCTGTTCGGACAAAGCTCACAGGCGAAGTTGCTCTGTCTGGTGACGAGCATCCTGGCATTGCTGCTGAGCGTCGAGCCGTACGGCGCCGTGCTGCCCTGGTTGCTGGGCGCGCTGATCGCGGGCGTGTCGGTATGGGAGCGGGTCAGGCTGCGGCGGATGGTGTAGTTATCATTCCGGCAAAGCGCGAGCCCGGAATATCGAGATTCCCCGATGCACAATTGCGCATCTGAGGTTCGATGCTTCGCAGGGCGCGGAATGACATCGCAAAACTAAAAAAGGCGCGGCGGGATCACTCCCGTCGCGCCCCCTTATTTGTGCTCGCTGGTCCAGGGCTGAGAGCGCCCCGATGCCAGGCTTCCTTGAAAGCCTAGCGGGCGATCCCAGCGAGGTGACAGCGCTTGGTAAGAGACACTGGATCACCTCCTTTCGTTGGTTGTGGAAACATCAATATAGGCGGGGATTCTGTCCCTGTTAAGCCCCTGAAGGGGCCGCAAATCCCGGGGAATAGCCGCCTTTTGCCGGGGCAAGCGCGCCCCTCGGGGCGGTTGAGGCCGCCTTCATGGCGTGTTAGGTGATCCCGGTGCGCGGGTGTAGCTCAATGGTAGAGCAGCAGCCTTCCAAGCTGAATACGAGGGTTCGATTCCCTTCACCCGCTCCAATTGTCTTAACGGCTTAACCTGCCAACGATTCTTATTTTTTCCGGCAAACAAGGCCGAACACTTCCGACAGAGTCTTCCCTCCGTTCGCAGCGCCTCGCGCCGACCAGGCCGCGCTCGACCGTGACGAGTGTCAAGAATCGAGCCCTCGTGCCGGGCTCGCGATGCGCTTCAGCCGTATCTTACGCCGGGTAGCCGCAGGTGGTTCTGAGTTCCATCGCGCCCATTTTTTAACACGTTTGCCAATCAAAGTGGCTTCGCTTCGGGGCATAGGAATTGTCAACCTTTTGACGGGCATTCGCCAGGTTCATCAGTGAATCCTCGACTGGACCAGGGCAGCGCGATGGCGCCGCGCCGCTCCAACCCCGAGTATCAGCATGAAACGCATTATCATTGCCGGCGTCCTCCTTCTGTCTCTTTCGACCGTTGCCGAGGCACATCGTCTCACCGGGACTGCCACTTACTACGGCGGAAGCGACCGACTGTGCGGGCGACGCACGGCTTCCGGGGGCGTCCTCAACTGCGGCGCCATGACAGCCGCCCACCGGACGCTGCCGTTCGGCACGGTATTGGCGGTCCAGAGCGGCGGGCGCTCGATCCAGGTTACGATCACCGATCGCGGTCCCTTTAGCGGCGCATTCCTGGATTTGTCGCCCGCTGCTGCGAGCGCGCTGGGTTGCCGATGCACCCATCGCAACGTGACCGCGACGGTGGTTCAAATGGGATCTGGCGGTACCGTGGTCGCCCGCAGAGACCGTCGACATCCCGTCGTTACGGCAACTGCGCCGCCGTTCTTGCAGCCGACCGAAGCGTCCTTGGGCGCGATGGGAATATACGGATCCTCGATGGCGATGGCTCGCGTCCCGCGTCACCATCGTCGCTACAGGGTTCATCCCTGACACCGTCTTGACAATTCAGCCCTCATGAACTGTCGGGCGCACAGGTAATCCCTCTGGCACATCTCTGCTTTTCGGTGCACGTGTTGACACACTTCAGCTGCTCGGAAGTAGATTTATCTTCTACGCCGCACCGGCGAAGACACGAACTGAGATCCAGCACGCAGGCTCTACAGGTCCGAGTGGGCGAAGGTCGGGACGGCGCGGTTCTGTCCGCCTGCGCCAATGCAACGATCGGAAACGAAGCCACGCAAAATATCAGCACGAAGGCGATTGCAGCGGTCGAAGCATGTTTCATGAGACCCCCGTCGCCGCCCGAATCGACACGTTGATCCACAGACGGTGTTACGGCGAATCCCGTCGCACTGGAGTCGTTGCAGGTGCGAGCTTGCTATTCAATGTAAATTGTTTGGCCAGCAATGTTACGCCGCGGGCGTCGACGATGGCGAGCGGCTTGAATTGCTTGAGTTCTTTATCCTCCACCAGCTTGTCCCAACGATTGTCGAGGACCAGCCAGCGTTTGTCATACCGGACGACGAGAACGGCATGATCTGCGCGGACAGCGTAGTCATGGACGAGCGCCATGCGCACATCTTCGGAGCGCATGCCGGCTTGCCGCAGGGCCACGTATTTGGCGAGGGCGTAATCCTCGCAGTCGCCGTGGCCGGTTTCGAAAGCACCTTTCTTGTTGAGGAAAGGCGGCGTCCATTGATCCGCGACGCCCCACTGATCCCTGTCGGGTTCAAAATCGATCAGGGCGTTGATGGCTGAGTTGATCAGGGCAATTTTTGCAAGGCCTTCCAGACTTTCGGCGTTCTTCACGATCTCTGCAAATTTCCGATTGGTCGATGTGCATTCGTCGAGATTCGCCTGGCACTTGGTCAGTTTTGGCAGCTCCTTCAAAATATCAGCTTTGATCTGTCGCCATTTATCCTTGTTCACGCCGTCGGGCGCCGCAAATTCCGTCATCCCGAATGGATGATCCGCCGGGTCGTCGGCAGGCCGCAATTCGATGGCGCTCGCCCTTTGTACCGATGGCGCGAGCGCCAAAACAAAGGCAACGATGATTGTTCTGATCATAGACGCGTCCTTCCAAGGGAGCGGGGCTTCTTTGCAGATTACTGCTGAAGTCCATCGTCAAGCAATTCGGCCTTACGGACGTTGCGGGGCGCCGCAATGGTGGCGATAGCAAGTGCAGTTTCGCTTTTCCGATAGCTGCACGCAACGGACAGCTATACTGACCAATCGCTATGCCTGTTACAGTGCGCAACCTCGCCCGTCGTCCTGGCTCGACCCATCATCACGGCGCGTTGGCGGGTCGATCACGCTCTACATCAGCCAGCCACGTCATGATCAGAAGCACGCAACTCGAGGATGCCAAAGGTTCGCTTAAAATTGACAGCTTAACGCTAACTTAGGTTCATGCACCTCAGTACAATAGCGGTGCTATATGCTCGGCGCTTATCAGATCACGTGGTTCTTCGAAGTACCAAAGCCAGCGCGGCAACGTACGGGAGATTGGACTGCAGATGATCAGAAAATCGGTCAGAGGATTGCTTTTTTTCCGCGGAGAAGTCCGCACCTGCGTCGGCTACGACGTCAGCGAAGCTTGCGCGCGATTGCATTCAGACGGACTGAAGATTCTTCCGGTAGAGTTTTTCGTCACGTTCGACGACTTTCTCACGGTCGGCAAATGCCGTCTCGTTTCGAGGTGGCGGGACGACCTTGCTGTCGTTTTCGAACGATGGATTGATGTCGACCAACGTCTCGCGCTGGACCAATTTCGATGACCTCTCGGGGTGATTCCAATGGCGATTGCATCCGCCGACCGACGAGCGGCATGGTCGTAAGGACAATGGCCGTAAGGACAATTGCCCGCCAGAAGGCATCTGTCGCACTATTTGTCGACTATGAAGTAAACGTGAGGGAGGGGTCGCAAATGGGTGCAAAGCTCTATGCGAATTGTATGCAGAGGAGGGCAACGCCGGAACCCGAGCGTCCTACCTTTGGATGGCAATGTGTGTGGGCGGTCAAGCTGGTCCCTTTAGGCATCAGTCCAGTACAAATTTTTAAAAATAGCGGGCCCGACTTCTAGTGAAGCCAGGGCGGGCGTTCATCAGAGCCGGATTTGTCTCGTAATTAAGATCAATCTCTTTGGGAGGAAGTTCTCATGATTGAACGCCGGGCGCTGGGTCGCATTGGAATCAGTCAGCTTGCGTTGCTTCACCTTGACGGCGTTCGGGGTGCCTTCCCCTGCAGGGTGATGGATTTCCACGATCAAGGCGCCAGGCTTCATTGTTCCACGTTTCACACTGTCGCTTCCGAATTTCATCTGTCGTTCGATGGTTTCAGGACGACAAAGCACTGCCATGTGGTGTGGAGGGACGGGAATACGTGCGGCGTCAAATTTATCGAGCCCCGCCGAAACGCAGGTGATGAGGTTGAGGGATCGTGTGGACGGAGCGCGAACCCGGCTCGGCCCGGGGCGGGGTCCCTGGCCGGCAGATCGGCAAACGTTACAGGGCGCTCGGCGATCCCGGCGCCTCCGGCCAGTTGCTGGGCTTAGACCGGCGTGATCCGTGGCGCGGCGATGGTTGTCGGGCCTTCACAACGCTGCGGCCATTCAGCTCGGCAGGCCAATGGTGACGTGACCGGTCTCGTCGCGCTTGCAGAGTGGGGGCTGAAGGCGAGAGGTATGAATGACCCACAACAATGCGATCCACAACAATGCGCCCACGGCCGATTCCGACCGTCACATCAATTTCGAAGCGCCGGCTGTTCTTCGGAAATGGCCGTCACTCAACAATGAGCGGCGCACCGATGGCACCGGCCCGTATCTGTTGATCGACGGCACGTTGGATGAGTGCATCCGGGCGTTCATGGCAAAGCCCGCACCCCATCGGCACCTGTACGAGATCCATACGTCGCCTCAACAGCCGCTGGTTGCCGACGTCTTGTCGGGAGAGATCGTCGCCGAACTCGCACGGCTTCGGGAGTTCCTCTAATTAACGGTGCCAATATCCCTGCCACCGATCAGGGCTCCCCGTCACGGGCGTCGCAGTGCCGCATCGAGCGGCGAACCGATGGGCCTTTGCCAGGCACTTGATTATTGATTTATATCAATCGGCATCCCTTCGCCCTCCGGCTGGATTGCTATCCAGGGCATTGCTACCCGGAGCACAAGCACATGCGGTTCCTTCAAACGATCTGCTGGATATGCGCTTTCCTTGGAATGCTGTACGTCAGCAGTCCCGCACGAAGCCAGACCCCCGATACCGGCGCCCAGGCGCCAGGCAGCGCGCCTGCTCAGCCACCAAACACCACGCCTCCGGCGGCTCCGGCGCAAGCGGCGCTAAAGCCGGCCGAACTCGACGCGCTGGTGGCGCCAATAGCGCTATATCCGGATACGCTACTTGCGAACGTGATGATGGCATCGACCTATCCGCTCGAAGTGGTGCGGGCCGAGCGCTGGGTGAACGAGAACAAAAAACTCGACGGAGATGCGCTCAAGGCCGCAACGGAGAAGCAGGCGTGGGACGCAAGCGTCAAGGCGCTCGTGGCGGCGCCCTCCGTTCTGGAGATGATGAGCGAACGTCTCGACTGGACGCAAAAGCTCGGCGAGGCATTCCTTGCGCAGGAGCAGGATGTCATGGACGCCGTGCAGCGAATGCGCGCGAGGGCTTACGACAGGAAGAAGCTCGTGACGACCAAGGAGCAGGTCGTCACCGCGAAGCAGGAACAGAACCGACAAGTCATCGCGATCGAACCGGCGGTGCAGGATTCCCTCTACGTTCCCTATTA
Source organism: uncultured Alphaproteobacteria bacterium (assembly GCA_963764705.1). Taxonomy (GTDB): domain Bacteria; phylum Pseudomonadota; class Alphaproteobacteria; order Rhizobiales; family Xanthobacteraceae; genus Bradyrhizobium. Next base: position 666,631 of record CAVXTR010000002.1, read on the forward strand.
TGAGCCGCAGGTGGCCTACGGCGACTGGCCATATGCCGACTATCCGGCGTACCCCTATTACTGGGGTTATCCCGGCTACATCGCCGCCGGTGTGATTGCGACCGGTCTTGCGTTCGGCGGAGCCTACGCGCTCGGACGCTGGGCGTCCGGCGGATACTGGGGCGGCGGTGGCTACTGGGGCGGTAGCCGTGTCAACTGGGCTGGCGGCGGCATCAACGTCAATCGCGGCGCCCGCGTCGAGCACTGGCGGCACGATCCGGCGCATCGAGGAGGCGCGCGGTACAACAATGCAAACCTGCAGCAGAAGTTTGGTGGCGGCAATCGCGCGGGCGCCGGCATCGCCGCCGGCGCGGGTATCGGCGCCGCCGGTATTGCCGCCCGGCAAGGGCTGGGGAAGGGCGCGAGGGGGGCCAACGTAGCCGATCGCGCGCGCGGCGCAGGCGGCCGGGGGCAAGTCGGCAATCGCCAAGGCGCGCATCGGGCAGCGGGTGCGAGAGCAGGCAACCGGGCAGCGTCCAGAGCCGGGAATTTCAGGCCGGCCGCCAGCGGGCGCCATGGCGGCGGGGCGCGGTTCGCAGGCGGCGGCGGACACCGGGCTGCGGCGGCCCGTGGCGGCGGGGGCTTCCGCGGTGGCGGCGGGGGCGGCGGTTTCCGGGGCGGCGGCGGTGGACGCGGCGGCGGTGGTGGACGCGGCGGCGGTGGGCGCCGCTCGGATATCATGCTGAAACACGATGTCGTGTTGCTCGGCCGGCTCGACAACGGTCTCGGCTATTACCGCTTCGCCTACAATGGCAGCGAGAAGGCCTATGTCGGGGTGATTGCGCAGGAAGTCCGAGCCGTACGATCCGACGCGGTCTCTGTCGGTCGCGACGGCTATCTGCGGGTATCTTACCAACGGCTTGGAGTGCCGTTCCGGTCCTACGACGATTGGGTGGCATCCGGGAGCCGGCTGCCCACCGAGAGTTACTCCCTCGTGACGCGCCTCCGGCCGTAGCTACCGGCCGCGCTTGCCGCGCGGCGAGGGCCTGGTGATCCGGACCCGTCCGTGCGTTCGCGGCAGGAACTGCGCGCCGCGCGCGCTCAAAAACTCCAGCATCGCGCGGGCCGGCGGCAGCAAAACCTTGTCCTTGCGGGCAAGCACGAACCACTGCCGGACCACGGGCAGGCCGGCGACGTCGAGCGTCACCAGCCGGCGTTCGTCGAGTTCGGTCGCCACCGTGTGCGCGGAGATGAACGCGATGCCGAGACCGGCGATCACCGCCTGCTTGATGGTTTCGTTGCTGCTCATGGCCATGCCGAGGTTCGGGCGAACCCGCGCCGTTTCGAACAGCTGCTCCATGAGGCCGCGCGTGCCCGAGCCGGGTTCGCGCAGCAAAAAAGTCTCGTCGGCGAGATCGCTGAGGGCGATGCGGGATTTTCGCGCCAGCCGATGGCTGGTCGGCGCGATGATGACATGGGGATGGTCGCCGATCAGGTGGACGTCCATCTCGATGTCGGCGGGCGGGCGGCCCATGATCGCGAAGTCGAGATCGTAGCCGCGCAAGGCGTTGCCGATCTCCTGGCGGTTTCCGATGAAGAGCGAGACGTCGACCTTCGGGTAGAGTTTTGAAAATCCGGAGATCATGAACGGCACGAAATATTTCGAGGTGCTGACGGCGCCAATCGAGATCCGCCCAGCCGTCTTGCCCGCCATCATTTCCAGCGAGGTCTCGCAATCCGCGATCGCGGCTTCGATACGCTCGGACAGCGCCAGCACTTCGCGCCCGGCGTCGGTCAACAGCATGCCGTCAGGGCTGCGCTGAATCAGCGGCAGTCCTGCCAGCGTCTGCAGATTGCGAATCTGCAAGGTGACCGCGGGCTGGGTCAGGTGCAGTTTTTTGGCCGCCGCGGTCACCGAGCGATCGCGATGAACGGCCGCCAGCGCGCGCAACTGGCGAAGGGTCAATTCCCGCAGAAACCGGCTTGCCATCGTCGCCCCCATCATAAGAAAAACTTTGCTTTGGCCAAAGATAAGAAAATTTCACTAATTTTGCAAACTGGGTTGTTGTTGGTGCGCGGACGGCCTGACGGCACGACGCGTTGAGAGGGGCCCCGCAGAGGGCCCTGACAGGGGAACGGCCATGGATGAACGCGTCACCTTGCGTTCGCATCTCGATCGTCCGGGGGCGGAGAGGCCCAACGGTACCGCGGTCGCCGCCGTGATCGCTGGCGTCGCCGCCGCCTCGATCGAACTCGCCGACCTCATCGCCGACGGCCCGATGGCCGGCATCACCGGCCGCCTCAGCGGCGTTAATTCCGACGGCGATGCGCAAAAGGACATCGATCTGGCCGCCGACAGCATGATGCGCCGCGCGCTGGCCGCAACGCCGGTTGCGGCCATCCTGTCCGAAGAGGCGGAATTGCCCGAAATCCTCGACGCCGCGGCGCCGCTCTGCGTCGCGATCGATCCGCTGGATGGCTCGGCCAATCTCGAGAACAACATTTCGGTCGGCACCATCTTCTCGATCCGCCCGCGCGGCAACGACGTGGTTTCAACCTTCTTCGAGCCGGGCACCGCTCAATGCGCCGCCGGCTTCGTGGTCTACGGGCCGCAGACCGCGCTGGTGCTGGCGCATGAGGAGCGCGTCGATATCTTCATTCTCGACCGCCGCGCGCGCGAATTCCTGCTGGTCTCGACTGGCGTCAGGATCGCGCCCAATACGCCGGAATTCGCCATCAACGCGTCGAACCGCCGGCACTGGCACAGCCCGGTCCGCAGCTATATCGACGAATGCCTCGCCGGCACCGGCGGCAACGGCGGCGCCGATTTCAACATGCGCTGGATCGGCTCGCTGGTGGCGGAGGCGCTGCGCATTCTCGTCCGCGGCGGCGTGTTTCTCTATCCCGCCGATGCGCGCCCCGGCTACCGCGAAGGACGTCTGCGGCTGCTGTACGAAGCGCATCCGATGGCGCTCGTGATGGAGTGGGCGGGTGGTTCCGCGACCACCGGGCGGCGGCGCATTCTCGAACTCTCGGCGCGAACGCCGCACCAGCGGGTGCCGCTCATCATGGGCTCGGTCCGTGGTGTGCGCGACGTCGCCGCCATTCACGAGGGCATCGAGCCGATGTTCGACAACAGTGACGCACCGCTGTTCGCGCGGCGCGGCCTGTTTCGCTGAGCGAGGATCGAGCCGATGTCGCGCAGCTATCCCATCATCTCGATCACGGGCTCTTCGGGCGCCGGCACCACGTCGGTGAAGAGGACCTTTGAAAACATCTTTCGTCGCGAGAAGGTCGCCGCCGCCTATATCGAGGGCGATGCGTTCCATCGCTACAACCGCGTCGAGATGCGGACGCGGATGCAGGAGGAGGGTGAGAAGGGCAACAGGCATTTCAGCCACTTCAGCCCGGAAACCAACCTGTTCGAGGACCTTGAGAAGGTCTTCCGCGACTACGGCGAGTCCGGCACCGGCACCACCCGTCATTACGTTCACGACGAGGACGAGGCCAAATTGTACGGTGTGCCGCCCGGCACCTTCACCGCGTGGGGTCCGCTGCCGGAAAAATCCGATCTGCTGTTTTACGAAGGCCTGCACGGCGCCGTGGTGACCGACAAGGTCAACATCGCGGAGCATGCCGACCTCAAGATCGGTGTCGTGCCCGTCATCAATCTGGAATGGATTCAGAAGCTGCACCGCGACCGCAGGGATCGCGGCTACACCCAGGAAGCCGTCACCGACACCATCCTGCGGCGGATGCCTGACTACGTGAACTATATCTGTCCGCAATTCGCCGAGACCGACATCAACTTCCAGCGCGTGCCGACGGTCGACACCTCGAACCCGTTCATCGCGCGCTGGATCCCGACGCCGGACGAATCGATGGTGGTGATCCGGCTGAAGAATCCGCGCGGCATCGATTTTCCCTATCTGCTGTCGATGATCCCCAACAGCTTCATGTCGCGCGCCAATTCGATTGTGATCCACGGCGCCAAGCTGGATCTCGCGATGCAGCTCATCCTCACCCCGCTGATCCTGCAACTCATGGAACGAAAAAGGCGCACGGTATGAACGCTCCAGCTCTCGCCTGTATTGTCAGCCGTCCCGAGATTTCGCATGCCGAGATGGCCAATGCGATCCGCTTTCTCGCGATCGACGCCGTCGAGAAGGCCAAATCCGGCCATCCGGGCATGCCGATGGGCATGGCCGACGTTGCCACCGTGCTGTTCACGCGCTTCCTGAAATTCGATCCGGCCGATCCGGCCTGGCCCGACCGCGACCGCTTCGTGCTGTCGGCGGGGCACGGCTCGATGCTGCTGTATGCGCTGCTGCATCTGACCGGCTACGAAGGGGTGACGCTGGATGAGCTCAAGGCATTCCGCCAGTGGGGATCCAAGACCCCGGGCCATCCCGAATATGGCCATACGCCCGGCGTCGAAACCACGACGGGGCCGCTGGGGCAGGGCATTGCCACCGCCGTCGGCATGGCACTGGCCGAACGGCTGATGCACGCGCGCTTCGGCGAGGATTTTGTCGATCACTTTACTTATGTCATCGCTGGCGACGGCTGCCTGATGGAAGGCCTCAGCCACGAAGCGATTTCGCTGGCGGGCCATCTCAAGCTCAACCGCCTGATCGTGCTGTTCGACGACAACGAAATCTCGATCGATGGCGCGACCTCGCTGTCGTGTTCGGACGACCAGCTCGCGCGCTTTGCGGCTTCCGGCTGGTCGGCGTGCCGGATCGATGGCCATGATCCCGCGGCGATCACGGCCGCGATCGAGCAGGCCCGGCACAGCGATCGTCCGTCGCTGATCGCCTGCCGCACACTGATCGGCTTTGGTGCGCCCAACCGTCAGGGTTCGGAAAAGGCGCATGGGGCGCCGCTCGGGTCCGAGGAAATCGGGAAAACCCGCGATGCGCTCAACTGGCCGCACGCGCCGTTCGAGATACCGGATGCCGTGCGCGATGCCTGGCGCGAAGCCGGCCGCCGCGGGCACGACGCGCGCCGCGCCTGGATCGAGCGGACCAGACGTCCTCAACCGGGCGGACGTTCGGCGTTTCACGACGCCCTGAACCGGAATCTGCCCTGCGGCTACACCGATGCGATGGCGCGGATACGCAGTCGCTTTGGCGCTGAAAGGCCTGCTATTGCGAGCCGGCAGGCCTCCCAGCTCGTGATCGACGCCATCGCCGAGGCCTTGCCGAATTTTCTTGGCGGCTCCGCCGATCTGACCCACTCGAATCTGACGAGAGCGAAAACGCATCGGCCGATAAAGGCAGGTTCGTTTGCTGGAAGCTATATCCATTACGGCGTCCGCGAGCATGCGATGGCGGCGGCGATGAACGGCATCGCGTTGCATGGCGGCTTTATCCCTTATGGCGGCACGTTTCTTACCTTTGCCGATTACAGCCGTCCGGCGATCCGGCTTGCCGCGCTGATGGGCATCCGCGTCATCCATGTGATGACGCATGACTCCATCGGCCTCGGCGAGGACGGTCCGACGCATCAGCCGGTCGAGCATCTCGCTTCGCTGCGGGCGATCCCGAATTTGCTGGTGTTTCGGCCCGGCGACGCCATCGAGACCTCGGAGGCCTGGGATTGCGCGTTGCGCGCCAAGGCGAGCCCGTCGGTGCTGTGCCTGTCGCGGCAGGCGCTGCCCGCGTTTCGCGACGCGATCGGCGATGCCAATCGGGTGGCGCTCGGCGCCTACGTCGTGGTCGAGCCGGAGGGCGAGCGCGATGTCACGCTGATCGCGACCGGCTCCGAAGTAACGATGGCGCTGAAGGCCGCCAGATTGCTCGCCAACGACAACGTCCGCGCGGCCGTGGTCTCGGCGCCGTGTTTTGAATTGTTCCGCCAGCAGCCGCGCGCCTACCAGGCCGGTGTTCTCGGGCGCGCCCCGAGGATCGGTATCGAAGCGGCGATTGAAGGCGAGTGGGGACGCTGGCTCGGCGATAGCGGCGAATTCGTCGGGATGACCGGGTTCGGCGCGTCAGCGCCGGCCGAGGTGCTCTATCGCGAATTCGGCATCACCGCCGAGGCGGTCGCGACCAAAGCCCTGCAAGCCATCGCGCGGTCGAAGATCGCGGCGGCGGGATGATGAAACCGTTCTGAAAACCTGGAGGCACCGATGGCACGAATTACCCTGAGGCAATTGCTGGATCACGCCGCCGAGCACGGCTATGGCGTGCCGGCGTTCAACATCAACAACATGGAGCAGGGGCTGGCGATCATGGACGCGGCGGCGGCGGTCGATGCGCCCGTCATCATCCAGGCCTCGCGCGGCGCGCGCTCCTACGCCAACGACATCATGCTGGCGAAGATGATCGACGCGCTGGAGGAAATGTACCCGCAGATCCCGCTGTGCCTGCACCAGGACCACGGCAACGAGGAATCGACCTGTGCCACCGCGCTCCAGCACGGCTTCACCTCCGTGATGATGGACGGCTCGCTGAAGGCGGACGCGAAGACAGCGGCGGATTACGATTACAATGTGGACATCACCCGCCGCGTGGTCGACATGGCGCACTGGATCGGCGCGTCGGTCGAGGGCGAACTCGGCGTGCTCGGTTCGCTCGAACATGGCGGCGGCGAGCAGGAAGACGGCCACGGCGTCGAGGGCAAGGTCAGCCACGATCAGTTGCTGACCGATCCGGACCAGGCCGTCGATTTCGTTCGCGCCACCAGGGTGGACGCGCTGGCGATCGCGATGGGCACCTCGCACGGCGCCTACAAATTCTCGCGCAAGCCGGACGGCGATATTCTCGCCATGAGCGTGGTGGAGGAAATCCATCGCCGGCTGCCGAACACCCATCTGGTGATGCACGGCTCGTCCTCGGTGCCGCAGGCCCTGCAGGACGTCTTCAACGCGTTCGGCGGCGAGATGCCGCAGACCTGGGGAGTGCCGGTCGAGGAGATCGCCCGCGGCATCAGGCACGGCGTTCGCAAGGTCAATATCGACACCGATTGCCGTCTCGCCATGACGGCGGCGTTCCGCAAGGTCGGCAGTCAGAGCAAAAGCGAATTCGATCCGCGCAAATTCCTTAAACCCGCGATGGATGCGATGCGCGACCTCTGCCGCGAGCGGTTCGAACAGTTCGGCACCGCCGGCCATGCCGGCAAGATCAAGGTGCTGCCGCTGGCCGAGATGGCCAAACGCTACCGCAGCGGCAGCCTCGATCCGCGCGTGGGATCGATGGCCGATGCCGCCGAATGAGACCGACAGTTTTACGCCGCGCCGCCACTTGAACCCGAGGAGACCCACATGAACGACCTCTCGATGACCATCCGTGGCAAGGATCGCTACAAGTCCGGCGTGATGGAATACAAGAAGATGGGCTATTGGGAGCCCGATTACGAACCCAAGGATACCGACATCATCGCGCTGTTCCGGGTGACGCCGCAGGACGGCGTCGACCCGATCGAGGCGTCGGCCGCGGTCGCCGGTGAATCCTCGACCGCGACCTGGACCGTGGTGTGGACTGATCGACTGACGGCGGCAGAGAAATACCGCGCGAAATGCTATCGCGTCGATCCGGTGCCGAATTCGCCGGGGCAGTACTTTGCCTACATCGCCTACGATCTCGATCTGTTCGAGAACGGCTCGATCGCCAACCTCTCGGCCTCGATCATCGGCAACGTGTTCGGCTTCAAGCCGCTGAAAGCACTGCGGCTGGAGGATATGCGGTTGCCGGTCGCCTATGTGAAGACATTCCAGGGGCCGGCGACCGGTATCGTGGTCGAGCGCGAGCGCATGGACAAGTTCGGCCGCCCATTGCTCGGCGCCACCGTCAAGCCGAAGCTCGGTTTGTCCGGCCGCAATTACGGCCGCGTGGTCTATGAGGCCCTCAAAGGCGGCCTCGATTTCACCAAGGACGACGAGAACATTAACTCGCAGCCCTTCATGCACTGGCGCGAGCGCTTTCTCTACTGCATGGAGGCCGTCAACAAGGCGCAGGCCGCGACCGGCGAGATCAAGGGCACCTATCTCAACGTCACCGCCGGCACCATGGAAGACATGTACGAGCGTGCGGAATTCGCCAAACAGCTCGGCTCGGTCATCATCATGATCGATCTCGTGATCGGCTACACCGCCATCCAGTCGATGGCGAAATGGGCGCGGCGCAACGACATGATCCTGCATCTGCACCGGGCAGGGCACTCTACTTATACAAGGCAGCGCAACCACGGCGTTTCGTTCCGCGTCATCGCCAAATGGATGCGGCTTGCGGGTGTCGATCACATCCATGCCGGCACTGTCGTGGGCAAGCTGGAGGGCGATCCCGCCACCACGCGCGGCTATTACGATATCTGCCGCGAGGACCACAATCCGATGCGGCTGGAACACGGCGTGTTCTTTGACCAGCACTGGGCCAGCCTGAACAAGATGATGCCGGTGGCGTCAGGCGGCATTCACGCCGGCCAGATGCACCAGTTGCTGGATCATTTGGGAGAAGACGTGGTGCTGCAGTTCGGCGGCGGCACCATCGGTCACCCCATGGGCATCCAGGCCGGCGCCACCGCCAATCGCGTCGCGCTGGAAGCGATGATTTTGGCCCGTAACGAAGGCCGCGACTACCTGCACGAGGGGCCGGAGATCCTTGCCAGGGCGGCGCAGACCTGCACGCCGCTCAAAGCCGCGCTCGAGGTCTGGAAGGACGTCACCTTCAACTACCAGTCGACCGACATGCCCGACTATGCCCCCACCGCCAGCGTCTCGATGTAAGGAGCAGGACCATGCGCGTTACCCAAGGTGCTTTTTCATTCCTGCCCGATCTCACCGACGAACAGATCTCGGCGCAGGTGCAATATTGTCTCGGCAAGGGCTGGGCGGTGAACATCGAATTCACCGACGATCCGCATCCACGCAACACTTTTTGGGAAATGTGGGGCCTGCCGATGTTCGACCTGCGCGATGCCGCCGGGGTGCTGATGGAGCTCACCGAATGTCGCAAGGTGTATGGCGACCGGTACATCAGGATGTCGGCATTCGATTCCAGCCATGGCTGGGAGTCGGTGCGGCTGTCCTTCCTCGTCAACCGTCCCAAGGACGAACCCGGTTTTCGGCTCGAGCGGCACGAGGTCGAGGGCCGCAACATCCGTTACACCACCAAATCCTACGCGGCCGACCGTCCCGAGGGCATCCGATACGGTGGCAAATGAGCGTGTCGGCCGTTCCAGTCGCTACGCCCGAAGCCGATATCTCCGCGCCGTTGGAGAAGATCGACCTGCGCCGCGAGTTCAACGAGGTCGGCATCGGCGAGGTGCTGGACCAGCTCGATCGCGAACTGATCGGGCTGAAGCCGGTCAAGACCCGGATTCGCGAGATTGCTTCGCTGCTGCTGATCGAGCGCATCCGCAAGCGTATGGGGCTGACGACCGATGTGCCGACGCTGCACATGTCCTTCACCGGCAATCCCGGCACCGGCAAGACCACGGTGGCGCTGCGCCTCGCCAGCATCCTGCACAAGCTCGGCTTCGTCCGTCGCGGGCAGGTGGTGTCGGTGACGCGCGACGAACTGGTCGGGCAATATATCGGCCACACCGCGCCGAAGACCAAGGAGATCCTGAAAAAGGCGATGGGCGGCGTGCTGTTCATCGACGAGGCCTATTACCTGCACCGGCCCGACAACGAGCGCGACTATGGCCAGGAGGCGATCGAGATCCTGTTGCAGGTGATGGAATCGCAGCGCGAGGACCTGGTGGTGATCCTGGCCGGCTACGGCGACCGCATGGACAAGTTCTTCGGTAGCAATCCCGGCTTCCGCTCGCGGATCGCGCACCACATCGATTTCCCCGATTATGCCGACGATGAACTGCTGGCCATCGCCGAACTGATGCTCGGCGACATGAACTACAAGTTCAGCGCCGAGGCCCGCGCGGCGTTCGTCCGCTACATCGCGCTGCGCAAGACCCAGCCGCTGTTCTCCAACGCCCGCTCGATCCGCAACGCGCTGGACCGGATGCGCCTGCGCCAGGCCAATCGTCTCGTCGCCGATCTCGACCGCGCGCTGTCAGCGGACGAGATCATGTCGCTGGAGGCCGCGGATGTTTTGGCGAGCCGGGTATTTTCGAAGGGGTGAGGCCAAGAGGGCGTGGCGCCTTGCCCGATCGCGGCATAGAACGCGTCGGTCAGCCTTCCATGCGTATGGAAAACAGCCGTCGCGACGCCGCCGATGGGGTGGGAGACGTCACTCTCGGCTGGTCCGCCGGCCGGATGCGGCGACCAACCGTCGTCGCGATCCAGATGCCGAGCGCGACCGCTATCAAGCCGACGACGAGATTCCACGTGATCGGCTCGTCGAGCAGCATTGCGCCGACGAGGGCCGCGGTGATCGGGTTGACGGTGACGGAGATCGCGACGCGCGTCGGGGTCGTCCGGCTGAGGGCGAAGGCCCAGAGATAAAACGTCAGCGCGCTTCCGAACAGACCGAGATAGATGACGGCGAGCCATTGCGGCGTTCCGAAATCGACGACCGGCTCGAAACTGCCGCGGATCGCCGAGACGGTGATGAGAAACAGCGCGCCGACGCTCATGCCCATGGTGGTGAACGGAATGGGCCCCGAGCGTGCGATGAACGGTTTGGACCAGACGCTGTAGAGCGCCATGCACAATGCGGCGCCGACCATCAAGGCGTCGCCGCGCCACGCGCCCAAGGGGGCCGACGCGAGACTCGAGAGCAGCGCGACCGCGACGCCGGTGCTGGCGATGAGGACGCCCGCGGTCTTGCGCCATGTCAGGGGCTCGACGCCCAGGGCCGCCGCGACCACCATCGTCAGCAACGGCAGCGTCGACAGCGCCAGCGCGCCGCGCGCGGCGGTGGTGAAGATCAGCGATGCGTTGAACAGGATCGGAAACAGGCCGAAGAACAGCAGGCCGAGGCCGGCAACGCCCGGCCAGTCGTTACGTGCCGGCCATTTCCCGCCCTGCATCAACGCGATCGGCAACAGGAAGGTAAAGCCAAGGCCAAACCGGAACGCGCCGATCGCCAGAGGGTCGATCGCGTGCCTGACGAAGCGGGTGGCGCCGATCGAGGTGCCGCCGAGCCCGCTGGAAAACACCGCGGCGAGCACGCCCCAGACTTCTCCCATCGCCAAACCTTCCGCCTTTGCCGTTGCGGGCAAACTAGCGATGGGGCTATCATCACGGAATGGAATTTATGTGATATATCTTATCAAGGATGAGAATGAGCATTCCCGTGCTCGATCCCGACCTTCTGAAAGCGTTCGTCGCGGTGGCCGACCAACGTTCGTTCACGCGCGCGGCGGCGATGCTGAACCGCACCCAGTCCGCCGTCAGCATGCAGATCAAACGGCTGGAGGACCGGCTCGGCGTCGAATTGTTCGCCCGCAGCAAGGTCAATGTCGATCTGAGTTCGGCGGGCGAGGGGCTGCTCGGCTACGCGCGGCGAATTCTGCTGCTGAATGACGAAGCGGTCGGCCGCCTGCGCGACCACAAGGTCGAAGGCGTGGTGCGTCTCGGCGTGATGGACGATTACGGCAGCCTTGTCGTGCCGCCGCTGCTGTCGCGCTTTGTCAGTGGTTATCCGTCGATCCATGTCGAGATGGAAACCGGTCTCACCGCGACCATGGGCGAGCGGCTTGGCAGTTCGTTCGATCTCGTCATCGCGATGCATCCGGAAGGCCGTGGCGGCGGCGAATTCCTGCGCCGCGAACAGGCGGTCTGGGCCGCCAGCGCGTCGCATCCGGTCGAGGCAATGGACCCGCTTCCCGTCGCGCTTTATCCGCAGGGATGCCTGTTCCGAAAATGGGCGATGGAGGCCCTCGACAAAGCGAGGCGGCCGTGGCGCCTGGCGTTTGTCAGCCACAGCCTCGCCGCCGTCGAAGCCATCGCGGCGCAGGGCCTTGCCGTGACCGTCGTCAAGTCGGGAACGTTTCCGTCCAAACTGCGGGCGCTGACGTTGCGAGACGGCATGCCAAAACTTCCCGCCGCCGACATCCGCCTTCACCGCGCCTCGAACCTGTCGCGCGCGGCGTCGCTGCTGGCCGATCATCTGGTGTCAGCCATCTCGCAGCCTGCCTGATTAGATTTCTAGAACCTTATCGGTTCTGATTGAATCAGAACCGGGCTCTACTTTTTTGTTTTGACGCGTTTTCTTCACGCGAACCGGTACCCACTTCGCTCGAAAACGCTTTAGTACGTGTGGGGTCGCTTCTTGCGTGGCGCGGCCTTGCCCTTACCGTAATACGGATTGACCACGCACTGCGCCGCGCGGCCCGAGGCTGACGCCTGGCACTGTGGCATCGAGGTGTAGGCGCATTCGAAATAGTAGTCGGTCATTCCGCCCTGGTAGATCTGTAGACAGACCGGGTAGGCCGGATCGTAGGTCTGCGCCTCTGCCTGCCCGGCGAGCGAGACCGTTGCGATTGCGACTAGAGCCAAAGCCAGCGATCGCGCGAGCGGGTGGCGTTGTGGCTGCTGCATGCTGATGTCCTCCCGGAGCGAGACGGTAACTCGGAGCCCGCTTGATCGCAGGGCTTATGGTCGGAAGATAGGCGGGGCGTGGCGAAATTCCAGCCGGCGCGGAGAATCAAATTGGCCCGGTTTGTGCAAACGTTTGTTTCCACAAACTGGGAGCACATTTTATGCAGGTCGATCTACTACTGGTGTGGGCAGGATTATTGGGAGCTGTAAGTTTTTTGGCTTTTTCCGTTACCGATTAGTCGGACACTTGCGTCAAAGCGAAGGCAGCGCTGGCGAGAATTGCGTCAAGATTGGCGCCGGGCGGACCAAACGGTCTGGTCGCGTCCGGCTCGTTGAACGCGGCGGCGTCAAAATTTAGCCTCCCGCCTGCCTGTCTCCAAGGCAAGCGGGACGGCGCGTGCCGTCAGCGAATCACAGCAGCCGGAATCGCAGCGATCGTCGTATTCGCGACGGCCTCAGCCCGCGGCCAGGGCCCGCATCTCGCGAAACGAGATCAGCTTGCGCTGCTGCTCGTCCCAGAGAACCTGACGCACGCAGCCGAGGCTGCGCAGCAGGGTCAGCCGTCCGAGCTCGACGAGCTGCGGATGATCCCGCAGCACCTGCGGCAGGCGGTAATAGGGAATGCGGCTGCACAGATGGTGGACGTGGTGCACGCCGATATTGGCGGTGAACCAGCGCAGCACGCCCGGAAGATCGTAATGCGAGCTGCCGTGCAGGCCGGCCTCGTGCACGTTCCAGCCCTCGCCACGCTCCCAGAACGTATCCTCGAACTGGTGCTGGACATAGAACAGCCAGACGCCGATCGAGGCCGCGAGCAGCGTGATCGGCAGTTGCACCAAAAGGAACACGCCAAAACCGACCAGCCAGATCATGGTTGCGACCAGCACCGCGATCGCAGCATTGGTTGCCATCACGCTGAGCCAGGCCTGCCAGGAGCCGCGCATCCCGCCCATCGGCCAGCGCTGCTGAACGATGAACACATAGGCCGGACCGAAACCGAACATCACGATGGGATGGCGGTACAGGCGATAGAGCAGGCGGCCCCGCGCGGAGAGGGCGCGATACTCCGCGACGGTCAGGGTATCGATGTCGCCGATGCCGCGCTTGTCGAGATTGCCAGCACCGGCGTGGTGCAGGGTATGGGCGCGGCGCCAGAGATCGTAAGGCGTCAGCGTCAGCACGCTGATGACGCGTCCGACCCAGTCATTGGCGTGGCGCTGGCGGAAGAACGAGCCATGGCCGCAATCGTGCTGGATCATGAACAGACGGACGAGGAAGCCCGCGGCCGGCAGCGCCAGCGCCAGGCAGATCCAGTAGCCTTCCGCGAGCCCGGCCCACATCGCGACCCAGATCAGGACGAATGGGATCGCGGTGATCGCGATCTCGAAGGTGCTGCGCGCGGAATCCGGTTCGCGGTATCCTGCGAGCGCATGGGCCAGGGCGCGCGAAGCGGGCGCACCCAGGGCGTAGGTCACTTGTTGGTCCATTCGGAAGACACCTGACGAGATTTGAGTTGGATTTGCCTCACTGCCGCCTGGTCGACCCACGCGGGCCAGACGGCATTGCGCTTTATTGTCGCTCCGAGCCGGAGGGGCGCCGGTCTTTTTCCGGTGCTGCCAGCGCAAGGCAGGCAGCCAATACCCGATTTCAGGAACCGCTCGCCAGTGTCGAGCTTAGCAGAGGTCCGCGACAGACTGTGCCGGGGGTTACAGGAATAGCTCCAATTTGGCGAAAAACTCCTATATTTCAATTCGTTATGGAGCAATCAACAAACATTTCGCCGGACGCCGGAACTCCGCGCATTCCGCGGTTTCGACCCTTGATAGTTGAAACGTCGTCGCTTTCGGCTCTCTGGCGGATAGCTTCATGCCGTCAACGCAGGGCTCAGAGGCGCAAAATAGTGTATCGGCAAGCCACGCCATGCGCCGGGCAGGTCCCGCGTCACAAGATCAAAATTCTTCGGAGGAAGTACCATGTCGGCTCTGCCACTTTCGGGCATCAAGATTCTCGACCTGACGCGCGTGCTCGCAGGGCCACTGTCGGCGCAGATGATGGCGGATCTCGGCGCCGAGGTGATCAAGATCGAACGGCCCGGCGGCGGCGACGATGCGCGCGCCTTCGGCCCGCCTTACCTGACCGACCCCGAGGGCAAGGCCAACAACAACAACTCGTTCTATCTCTGCGCCAACCGCGGCAAGAAATCCGTCACCGTCAACATCGCGAGCCCCGAGGGCCAGGAGATCATCCGCGAACTGGCAAAGTCCTGCGACGTGATGATGGAGAACTACAAGGTCGGCGACCTCAAGCGCTACAAGCTCGATTATGAAATCGATCAAGGCGATCAACCCCGGCATCATCTATTGCTCGGTGACCGGCTTCGGCCAGACCGGGCCTTACGCGCCGCGCGCCGGTTACGATGCGATCCTGCAGGCGATGGGCGGCCTGATGAGCGTCACCGGCCATATCGACGGCGAACCCGGCGCGGGCCCGATGAAGGTCGGACCTTCCATCGTCGACTACATGACCGGCATGAACACCTCGATCGGCATTTTGTCGGCGCTCTATCATCGCGACGCCAATGGCGGCGAGGGGCAGCATGTCGACGTCTGTCTGTTCGACACAGTGATCGCTTCGCTGTCGCATTGGCTTCAGATCTATCTCGTCAACGGCCAGACCCCGCCGCGGCGCGGCACCTGGGGTAACGGCGGCATGCCGGCCGGCGTGTTCCGCTGCACCGACGGCGAACTGATGCTGGTGGTCGGCAATGACGGCCAGTTCGCGCGTACCTGCGCCGTGCTGGGGGCCCCCGAACTCGCGACCGATCCGCGCTTCGTCAAGAACAACGACCGCGTCGTGCACGGCAAGGAGATCATGGCGATTTTCGCCGGATTGTTCCTGAAACAGCCCACGGCCTATTGGCTGGAAGAACTGGAGAAGGCCGGCGTGCCGTCGGGGCCGATCAACAGTTTCGAGCAGGTGTTCGCCGATCCGCACGTGCAGTCGCGCGGCATGAAGATCAAGGTCAAGCATCCCTTCGAGCCTGAGCTGGCGATGATCCGCAACCCGCTCACGTTCTCCGGCACCCCGATCAAGGACTATCGCGCGCCGCCGCTGCTCGGTGCCGATACGAAGGAGGTGCTGGCGACCATCGGCATCGACGACGCCAGGCTGGAGAAGCTGAAGGCGCAGAAGATCGTCTAGGCGGCGTCGCGGCGCGGTAAGACTCCGGCCCTGAAGTTACGCAATCTTCCCTGGCGATAGGTTTCCATTTCGCCAGGAGAGGGCGCATGAACGCACCGGTCGTTTGGGCAAAATATCTTCTGGCGACCTTGCTGTGGCTGTCGGCATCCGCCGCCTCCGCGCAGGACGCGGGTCCGAAGCATCCGCTCGATGCGCTGACTTCCGCCGAACTCCACCAGGTCCGGGAAATCCTTGTCGCCGACGGCAAGCTCGGGCCGAACGCGCGCGTTCACACCGTCGATCTCGATGAACCCGACAAGGCCACTGTCACCGCGTGGCGGCCGGGCATCGCCATGCCGCGGCGCGCGATCGCGGTGCTGAGCGAGGCCGGCGTCGTGCACGAAGCCGCCGTCGATCTCGCAGGCAACCGCGTCACCGGATGGCAGGCGGTCACCGGTGAGCCGGCGCTGCTGTTTGAGGAGGTCGCCGGCATGGCCGCGCGGCTGGCGTTGTCTGACCAGCGCATGGTGCAGGGGCTGGCAAAGCGCGGCTTCAAGCCCGATCAGGTGTACTGCCTGCCACTCACTGCCGGGAATTTCGGAAGCAAGGAAGAGCAGGGCCGCCGTCTGCTCAAGGTGCCGTGTGTCGGCAAGCCGACGGGATCCAACTACTGGGCACGCCCGATCGAGGGCCTGTTTGCGACGGTCGATCTCAAAACCAGAACGGTGCTCGATGTCACCGATACCGGCGTGGTGCCGGTGTCAGACGACACCGGGGGATACACGGAAGCCGAAATCGCCGCCCGCGGCGCGCTGCGGCCGGAAACCAAACCGGCCGGCCTGGCGCAGCCCGGCGGCGACAATATCGCGATCGAGGACGGCCGCATCGTCTGGGACATGTGGCGCTTTCATCTTCGCGCCGACAAGCGGCCGGGGCCGGTGCTGTCGATGGTCGAGGCGCGCGACGGCGCGCGCTGGCGCTCGGTCGCCTACCAGATGCACCTGTCGGAAGTGTTCGTACCCTACATGGACGCGGACAAGGCCTGGTACTTCCGGACCTACATGGACAGCGGCGAATACGGTTTTGGCAATTCGTTGAGCCCGTTGCGCAAGGGCATCGACTGTCCGGCCTATGCGCGCTTCTTCCCGGTGGCCATGCCGCAGGACGATGGCGAACCGATCCAGACCCCGGACGCGATCTGCGTGTTCGAACGTGCGATCGGCGATCCCGCCTGGCGCCACTTCGAGATTTTTGAGCAGTCGGCGCAAAGGATGGTGCCGGCGGAAGGCCGGCCGGCCAGTGAACTCGTGGTGCGCTCGGCCTCCGAGGTCGGCAATTACGATTACCTGATCGACTATGTCTTTCATCGGGACGGCAGCATCCGCATCGCCGTCGGCGCCACCGGCATCGACGCCACCAAGGGCGTCGCCAGCAAATCGATGAAGGATGCGACCGCTGCCGTCGACACAAGGCAGGGTACGCTGATCGCGCCCAACCTGGTGGCGCCGTTCCACAGCCACTATTTCAATTTCCGTCTCGACCTCGACGTCGACGGCGCCGCCAACGATTTCATGCGCGAGCGGCTGGTGCAGACGCCGCTGCCGAAGGGCTCGCCGCGCCGCTCGATGTTCGCCGTCAGCCACGAGATGCCGGCGAGGGAGAAGGAAGCCCGAACCCGCATCGAATCCAGTTCACCCGCGCTCTATCATTTCGCCAACAACAATGTGGAGAGCGCGCTCGGCCATCATCCCGGCTACATGCTGATGCCGGAAGGCAGTTTTGTGCACCCGCTGCTGGCCGCCGACGATCCCCCGGTCAAGCGCAACGATTATCTGCATTACCAGCTCGCGGTAACGCCCTATTCGCCGGCGGAGCGCTACGCCGGCGGACGCTATGTCCTGGGCAGCGACGGCAAGGACACACTGGGCGCCTGGACCGCCCGGGACCGGCCGATTGCCAACCGCGATATCGTGGCCTGGTACACGGTCGGCTTCCACCACATCACCCGCATGGAGGACTGGCCGGTGATGCCGACCCACTGGTTCGGCTTCACGCTGATGCCGCATAATTTCTTCAGCCAGAACCCGGCGATGACGATCCGGGATCCGAAGTAGGCGTGCCGCTCAGCCGATCTTTTCCCAGAGCTGTCGCACCAGCATGCCGGCGCGTTTCTCGATCGCGGCGGCCGCATCGAGCGCGAGGTCCTCGCGGTAACGCCCGCTGATCAACTGTACGCCGATCGGCTTGCCCTGATGCAGCGCGACCGGCACCACGGCGGAGGGCAGGCCGAGCACGTTGATCGCGGAAATGAAACGCAGGTCGTTCCAGAAAATCTCCTGCGCGCGTTCGCCGCTGATCGCATCCTCGCGCGGGCCGGGCGTCGGCTTGACCGTCGTCGGCGCCAGCACCACCGGATATTGCTCGAAGAACAATTGCCAGGCGCGGATATGGCCGTTGCGGGCGGCGGTGGCGCGCATCCAGCCTGCGAGGTCCAGCATGTTGGCCTTGGCCTTGATGCCGTTCCAGGCGATGTGGAAATCCTCCGACGCCACCTTGAGCATCGCGGCTTCCTGCAACGTCACGGTTTCATTGGTGATGATGTCGCACCAGGTCTGCCAGACGCCGTTGATATCGGGTACCTCGACCTCGCTGACGCGATAACCTGCGCGTTCGAGATGGTCGGCGGCCTGCCGCAGCGCCGCGCGCACCGAGGGGTCGACGTCCATGTCATCAGGCAGTTTCGCCAGCGCGACCTTGATCGGGCCTTTGGGTTTCGGCCCGGCCAGCGGCGCCGGCACCCACCACGGGTCGCGCGGATCGCGCGCGCTCATGACCTCGAGCGCGAGCCTGACATCGCCGACGCTGCGCGCCAGCGGGCCCTGCGCGGACATCAGGTGCGCCAGCATCGGGCGCTCGGTTGCTGCGCTCTCGTTGTAAGCGGGAATCCGGCCCTGGGTCGGCTTGATGGTCGCGATCCCGTTGCAATGCGCGGGCCAGCGCAAGGAGCCGCCGATGTCGTTGCCATGGGCGATGGCGCCGATCCCGGCCGCCACCGAAGCGCCGGCGCCGCCGGACGATCCGCCGCAGGTGATCTCAGGGTCCCACGGGTTCAGCGTCAGCCCGTGCAAGGGGTTGTCGGTAAACCCACGGAACGAGAATTCGGGCGTGTTGGTCAGGCCGATGACGATGGCACCGGCCTTTTTCAGGTTGCGCACCACAGGCGCGTCGGAGGGGGCGATGATGCCCATCTGCGCCGCCACGCCGTTGGGGTTGGGGCGTCCTTCGTAGTCGGCGTTCTCCTTGATGGTGATCGGGACGCCGTGCAGCGGGCCGGAGTTCCGCCTGGCTGCCGCGCTGTCCGCGATTTTCGCCGCCTTCAGCGCTTCCTGCGAGAGATCGACGACGACGGCGTTGAGTTTTGGATTGACCGCGCGCATCCGCGCCAGATGCGCCTCGACCACCTCGACCGAAGAAATCGCGCCCGTGCGGATCGTGGCTGCGGTCTCCACGGCCGACCATTGCCAGACCGGACCCTTGGGCGGCCGCGGCCTGGTGGATTTCTTTGATGCGGATTTCTTCGCGGCCTTCCTCGCGGCGGTCTTGGTCGTTTTCTTCTTCGCGGTCTTCCTGACAGTCTTCTTGGCCACGTCGCGCCTCGCACATTCGGTCCCGAACGTTAGAGGCGCACGCGGGTCATGTCGAGACGGTGCGCCGCTGCAGTTCTCTCGCCGCACAAAGGAAGAATGGATTGCTTCCGCCTTCACTCGTTGAGCTACGGCGGACAAGTCGCTGGCGCTCGCAATAACGCGGAGAGAGGTGTCTTCAATCCTACCGCGCCGCGACTTTCGCCGGCGTCTTCTTCGCCGGTTCATCGCCACCCGCCAGCGCCATCACCGAGACCGACACCACGCGGTCGATAATGCCCTGGACGTCGTTGAGGTCGCATTGTCCTTCCGACAGCTTCGCCAGCCGTTCCTTTTCGCGGATGGTGTGATGCGACATCGCCAGCGCAAAGTTCAGGCCCCAGTACAGTTCGACGTCGCCGCGGCCGGGCATCGAGCGGCGCATCGCGGCGATGAATTTCCGCAAGTGGTCGACCTCGCGGTTCTTGATGCGACGGATCGGAGGCACCGACTCGATCGAGGCGCGGATCATGAAACGCGCCGCGGTCGAGCCTTCGCTGTCGGGACCGAGGCAGCCGCGCAGGGTCGGACCGACCAGCGCCCGGAAAATCTGGTCGATCGGCGCGCGGCCGCCGCCGGCTTCCTCGGCGGCTTTCAGTTCGTTGAGCCGCTCGCGGTTGGTGGCGAGGCTGCGGGTGACGAACAGTTCCGCGATCAACTCGTCCTTGGAGCCGAAATGATAGTTCACCGCGGCAAGGTTGACGTTCGCCGCGGCCACGATGTCGCGCAAGGTGACGTCGCCGAAGCCGCGGTCGGCGTACAGCCGTTCGGCGGCGGCGAGGATGGCGGACCGGGTCTGATCGCTCGGCATGTCTGGGCCCCGTTCGGGGAGTTGCATTTCAAACGTGTGTATGAAACTATCGTTTGAAGGGCTGGAAAAGTCAATGCGCGTTTGCGAACGTGTCGCATTTCCAGCTCAACCCGTGACGTCCGTCACGGCTCAACCGTGACGTCCTGTGCGCCGTGGGCGCCGCAAAATCGGTTGCGGGCGTAGAGCGGCGGGCAGACAGTGCGATCCAACGATTTCACAAGCCGAAGGTGAGGAGCGTCCCATGAACTTCGATATGTCAGACCGTCAGAAAGAATGGCTCGAGCGCGTGCAGGCGTTCATGAAGACGCATGTCCGCCCCGCGGTGCCGATCTACGACAAGCAGGATGCGGAGGGGCCGCGCTGGAAGGTGATCCCGATCCTGGAAGACCTGAAAAAGAAAGCGAAGGCCGAGGGCCTCTGGAACATGTTCATGCCGCCGTCCTCGCACGAGGACGATGAATTCCACGGCGCGGGATTGACCAACCTCGAATATGCGCTGCTGTCGGAAGAGATGGGGCGCATCAGCTTTGCGTCGGAAGTGTTCAACTGTTCCGCGCCCGATACCGGCAACATGGAAGTGTTCATGCGGTATGGCTCCAAGGAGCAGAAGAAGAAGTGGTTGCGTCCGCTGATGGACGGCGAGATCCGCTCCGCCTTCCTGATGACGGAACCCGCCGTGGCTTCGTCGGATGCAACCAATATCGAGACCCGCATCGAGAAGGACGGCGACCATTACGTCATCAACGGCCGCAAATGGTGGTCGTCGGGCGTCGGCGACCCCCGCTGCAAGATCGCAATCCTGATGGGCAAGACCGATCCGAAGGCGGCCAAGCACCAGCAACAGTCGCAGATCCTGGTGCCGCTCGATACCCCCGGCATCAAGGTCGAGAAAATGCTGCCGGTGTTCGGCTACGACGACGCGCCGCACGGGCACGCCCAGGTGCTGCTGGAGAACGTCCGCGTACCGAAGGAGAATATCCTGCTCGGCGAGGGCCGCGGCTTCGAGATCGCGCAGGGCCGTCTCGGTCCGGGCCGCATCCATCACTGCATGCGCACCATCGGCAAGGCCGAGGAAGCGCTGGAGAAGATGGTGCGCCGGTTGTCGTCGCGTACCGCGTTCGGCAAGAAGATCATCGAGCATTCGATCTGGGACCAGCGCATCGGCGAGGCCCGCGCCGATATCGAGATGAACCGCCTGCTGTGCCTCAAGGCCGCCGACATGATGGACAAGGTCGGCAACAAGACCGCGCAGGCCGAGATCGCGATGATCAAGGTCACGGCCCCCAACATGGCGCTGAGGATCATCGACAACGCGATCCAGGCCTATGGCGGCGCCGGCGTTTCCGACGAGGCCGGCCTCGCCAAGGACTATGCCCATATCCGCACGCTGCGGCTGGCGGACGGTCCGGACGAGGTCCACAATCGCGCCATTGCCAGACTTGAACTTCGGAAGTATGCAAACTGACGGGAGCGCTGCGATGGCGCTCTCTAAGAAGAAATTTTAAGGGAGCGTCATCGTGGCCGACGGCGTCAGGAAAGACGAAGAGTTTTCAGGCACCAAGGCAGTCGAGGAGCGTCATCGCATCGATGAAAAGCGCCTCGACGGCTGGATGAAGGAAAATGTCGAAGGCTATCAGGGCCCGCCGACCGTCCTGCAGTTCAAGGGCGGCCAGTCGAACCCGACCTACAAGATCGAGACGTCGGCCAAGTCGTATGTGATGCGGCGCAAGCCGTTCGGTAAACTGCTGCCGTCGGCGCATGCGGTCGATCGCGAGTTCCGTGTTATTGCCGCCCTGGGCAAGCAGGGATTCCCGGTCGCAAAGGCCTACGCCTTGTGCACCGACGACGGCGTGATCGGTTCCGCCTTCTACATCATGTCGATGGAAGAGGGCCGGGTGTTCTGGGATCCGTCGCTGCCGAGCCAGGCGCCGGGAGACCGCCGCAAGATCTTCACCAGCAAGATCGAGACGCTGGCGAAACTCCACGTCTACGATCCCGAGAAAATCGGGCTCGGCGATTTCGGCAAGCCCGGCAATTATTTCGCGCGCCAGGTCGACCGCTGGACCAAGCAGTACCGGGCGTCCGAGACCCAGCACATTCCGGAGTTCGAAAAGCTCGCCGAGTGGCTGCCGAAGACCGTGCCGGCGCAGGCCCGCGCCTCGGTGGTGCATGGCGACTATCGGCTCGACAACATGATTTTCCATGCCACGGAACCGCGCGTGCAGGCGGTGCTGGACTGGGAGCTGTCGACGCTCGGCGATCCCATGGCCGACTTCACCTATCTGTTGATGCAGTGGACCATGCCGGGTCTCGCCAATGCCGACCTCAAGGCGCTCAACATTCCGAGCCTGGAAGAGGCCGCCCAGATCTATTGCAACGTCACCGGCAGCGCCGTGCCGGACCTGAACTGGTATTTCTCCTATAACCTGTTCCGTCTCGCCGGCATCACGCAGGGCATTGCCGGCCGCGTTCGCGACGGCACCGCGGCCAACGCCAAGGCGCTGGAGTCGGCGGCGCGCACCGTGCCGCTGTCGAAGGCGTCGTGGGAATACGCGCAGAAGGCCGGCGCGACCTGAACGCCACTGCGCGGCGATCGTAGGGTGGGCAAAGGCGCGCTTTGCGCCGTGCCCACCGTCTCTCCCGATCGTTGTTGTCATGGTGGGCACGCTTCGCTTTGCCCACCCTGCGACGACCGATCCACTGGAAGCTGACTTGGCGTTATCTCCCAATCTGCGCGGCAGCCTGTTCATGGCGGTGTCGATGGCGGCGTTCACGATGAACGACTCCATCACCAAGCTGATGTCGTCGCAGATGAATTTCGGCGAGGTGATGCTGGTGCGCGGCCTGTTCGCGATTCTGCTGATTGGCGCGCTCGCGGTTCATCAGGGCGCGATACGTCCGCTGCGGACGCTGTTCGTGAAGCCGGTTGCGCTGCGCGTGGTCGGCGAGGTCGGCGGCACCGTGGCGTTCCTCGCCGCGATCTCGCATCTGCCGCTCGCCAATACCTCCGCGATCATGCAGTCGCTGCCGCTGACGATCACGCTCGGCGCCGCGGTCGCGTTGCGCGAGCCGGTCGGCTGGCGGCGCTGGCTCGCGATCGGCGCCGGCTTCGTCGGCGTGCTCATCATCGTCCGGCCGGGTGTCGCCGGCTTCAACCAGTTCTCGCTGCTGGCGCTGGTGTCGGTCGCGTTCTGCAGCGTGCGCGATCTCGCGACCAAGCGGATTCCGACCCAGATTCCGTCGCTGTTCATCACCTTTCTGACGACCATCACGGTGACGACGGCCGGCGCCGTCATTCTCGTCCCGCTCGGTGGCTGGACGCCGCCCTCGGCGCATGCGGTCGGGATGCTGGCACTTTCCGCGGTGCTGGTGCTGACCGGCTATCAATGCGTGATCATGGCGCTGCGGTCGGGCGACATCTCGGCGATCGCGCCGTTCCGCTACACCGCGCTGCTGTGGGCGCTGCTGCTCGGCTATCTCGTGTTCGGCGATGTGCCCGACGGCATGATGGTGCTGGGTGCCTCGATCATCGTGCTGTCAGGCCTCTATGCCTTCTACCGCGAGCGCGTCCGTCACCGCGAAGTGGCGGCAAGCGCCTCCGGCCTGCCGCCCGACGGACTCTGAATCGCATCCGCGCGCCGACGATTCCTGCGTTGGCGGGATACTAGGGCACCGCAGAAGCGGCCCTTGATCCAGATCAATCCGGATCGGCTTTGGTTGCCCAAGGCTCGGACGCTCGGAGAAGCGGCGCTCGGGAAATCCCACAGCACACAACATCCTCATTGGGTGATGCTTCAAATGGCCGTTGAAACGAAGAAGGCCTCTTCGCACCATTCGGAGCACAGCCGCGCTGCGCTGAGCCTGGCTGCTCTCGGCGTGGTTTACGGCGATATCGGCACCAGCCCGCTCTATACGCTCAAGGTCGTACTGGGTGCCGCGAGCGAGAATCCCGCGCCGGAGGCCGTTCTGGGCTCGGTGTCGCTGATTGTGTGGACCCTCATCATCATCACGACGGTCAAGTACATCATTCTGGCGCTCCGGGTGGACAATGAAGGCGAGGGTGGCGTTCTCGCATTGATGGCGCTGCTGAGCCGGAAGCCGGGACGGCGCTACGTCCTGCTCATCGGCATGTTCGGCGCGGCGCTGGTGTACGGCGACTGCGCCCTCACACCGGCGATCTCGGTGCTGTCGGCACTGGAGGGAGTGGACGTCATCGCGCCTGAACTCGACCGCTTCGTCTTGCCGGGGACTGTGGTCATTCTCGCCGCTCTGTTCGCCGTGCAACAACGCGGCACGGCCGTGCTCGGCAAATTCCTCGGACCCATCATGGCGATCTGGTTCACGGTGCTCGCTTTGCTCGGCCTGTGGGGGATTGCGCAATACCCGGCCGTGTTGTGGGCGCTTAATCCGGCGCTGGGTTTGCAGTTCCTGTTTTCCGGCGGCGGCAACGTCATGCTGGTGCTCGGCGGCGTGTTCCTTTGCGTCACCGGCGCGGAAGCGCTCTATGCCGACCTCGGCCATTTCGGCCGGGCGCCGATCCGGCTGGGCTGGTGCGTGGTTTTCCCGGCGCTGGTGCTGAATTATGCGGGGCAGGCGGCGATCGTGCTGGCCAACGGGAAAGTCGAGGGAAGCCTGTTCTTCCATCTCTGCCCTGCGCCGGCGCTGCTGCTGCCATTGGTCATACTCGCCACGATTGCGACCGCCGTCGCGAGCCAGGCGGTCATCACCGGTGCGTTCTCGATGACACGCCAGGCGATCCAGCTCGGCTGCCTGCCGCGGCTGCGGATCGTCCAGACGTCGGCCGCAGGATTTGGCCAGATCTACGTGCCCTCGGTGAACTGGTTGCTGATGATCGCAACGCTGGCGCTGGCCGTCAGCTTCAAGACATCGGAGAACCTGGCCGCCGCCTATGGCATAGCGGTGTCGGCGGACATGGTGCTGACAACCTTCCTGCTTTCGATTGCGCTGCGCGAGATCTGGGGCCTGCCGCTACCGGCGGTGATCGCAATCGGGGTCGGGTTTGCCACGGTGGAGGGAGCCTTCCTGTCTGCCAACATGTTGAAGTTTGCCGACGGCGGATGGGTGCCGGTGCTGTTTGCCGTGATCCTCTTCGCGGTGATGCGGATATGGCAAGCCGGCAGCACTGCGGTGCAGACATTGGCCGATGAAATGCAGATTCCGATCGGCGATATCGTGGCGCAAATCGACTGCGGCGAGATTCGGCGCGTGCCGGGCACCGCCGTGTTCGTGGCACGCGTCACGCGCGATATTCCGCCGCTCGTGGTCTGGCACCTCAGACATATTCGCGCGCTCCACGATTCGATCGCGATCCTGAACGTTGTTACCGAGTTGGTCCCCTACGTCGCAGAGGATGACCGGTTGCAGGTGTACCAGCTCGCTCCGCAAGTGTGGCGGGTCCATGCGCATTACGGTTTTATGGAGCAGCCCGATATTCCAGCTCTGGTGGAGCGGTCACGCGCCAGGCGCAACGCGATCGATCCCTCCAGGGTGACCTATTTCATCGGGCGGGAAACGGTCGTCAGGCGCAAGGATGGCAAGGCGCTGCCGTGGCTGGTCGAGGCCGTGTTCTCGTTCATGCTGCGCAATTCGAGCGAGGTGATCGATTACTACCACCTGCCGAGGGATGAGGTTGTCGAGATCGGACGACAATTTGCGATCTGATTCCGGCGCAACGCCGAGGCCCCAATACGGTACGACTCACTTCCATGTCGCTTATTGGACGACGTCAAGTTTGACCTTTGCGATCCCGCTTCCGACCATTCCCAGCGCATCGGCCGCAGAATGTGAGACATCGACGACCCGTCCGGGAACGTACGGACCGCGGTCATTGATCCGAACAGTCACCGACCGCCCACTCGCTACGTTTGTCACCCGCAACCGGGTACCGAACGGCAGCGTAGGATGAGCGGCGGTCAAATCGTGCGTATCGAATTTTTCGCCGCTCGCGGTCTGTTGCCCCTCTGTGTAGAAGCTGGCAATTCCCGTCGAGGCGACCTGTGTCGGGGCTGCGCTGTCGCGCCGCGCGAACGGGGTATGCTTTCTCGCGGATGCGACGCGCCTGTGGGTGAAGAATGATGCCGTTCGATGTCGTTGCGGCGACGCCTGTTGATCGCGGCCAACAAATTCGGAGTTCCGGGTGACAACGGACGACTGAGCGCAAGCCGCAAGCAACGCTGCCCCGAGAACGACGGCAGACAGTCGAATGACGTTGCGGACACGAACGCCCGGGACCGCGCATGGAATACGATTTGCTTTAACGGCGACGTACGAGTTCTTGGCACAATCGATGGAAGACATGTTGCATCCCCAACCTGTGCCCCCAACCTAACTCCGACCCGCAATGAGGGCAGAACCGTGGCTGGATGTGTCAAGGCAGGGCATCAACCATGTGATTTCATTCGGGTGTGATGATTGAGCCACAACTCGCGGGTGTAGCGAACGTCCAACAGGTCGCACCAATCAAGTTCGATTTCTGAGTAAGGCACTTTGGCCGAGCCGTCCAAATTGGCCCCGCGCCCGAAGGCGGAAGCCATCCGCGGTTTATTCGCCGCGAGGCGGCGGTGATGCGTAACGCGCCAGTACGCCCGCTTACTGCGCGCCCGATGGGACTGCCGGCGCCGCGTTGGTCTCCTGCGTCATCATGCGCTGTTCGCTCTTTGCGGTCATCGCGGTGCCGTCGTCAAAGCGCACGCGGTAGACCAGCAAATTCTCCATCACCCGCTGGACATAGTTGCGCGTTTCGGAAAGCGGGATGCGCTCGACCCAGTCGACCGCATCGACCTTGGGATCCCTGGGATCGCCGAACGCCGCGAGCCACTCCCGGACGCGGCCCCGGCCGGCGTTGTAGCCGGCAAAGGTCATGATGTGGTTGCCCTTGTATTCCGACAGCAGCGCGCTGAGTTCGCCGGCGCCCATTTGCGTGTTGTAGACCGGATCGGAAACCATCCGGTCCCAGTCGTAGCTGACCTTGAACCGCCTGGCGGTGTCGCGGCCTGCTTCCGGGGTGATCTGCATCAGGCCGACCGCATTGGCCGCTGACTTGTCGCGCTGGTCGAATGCGCTCTCGGTGCGCGCCACCGAATAGATGATGCTGCGCTCGATTTCCGGGGCAATCTGGGTATGCTTCGGAATTCCGATGGTCGGGAACGCGTAATGGTCGAGCGCCAGCCCGCGGCCGAGCGCCGGCTTGCCGACCTGCAGCATCGCGCGGGCGTCGTTGCGGCGGCCGGTGAGTTCGCCGAGCGCTTCGAGCACGGCCACGTCGGTGCTCTGTTCGCCGAGATCGGCGACGAAATACAGTACAACGTCGCGCTCGCCGATGTCGTAAAGCATCTCCGCGGCGCGCACGCGCTCATCCACCGATGCTGCACCGTCGGCGGAGGCGAGCGTGGGCGAGGGGGCACGCAATTCGATGGCGTCACGCCCGAGTCTCGCGCGCGCAAGCTGCCCGTAATAGGCGGTCGGGTAGCGTGCGGCGGCTTCATAGCCGGACTTCATCGCATCCTTGTCGCCAAGGGCCTCGGCGGCCCGCGCGCGCCAGTAGTTGGCCCGCGCCAGCACGATCGGATTGGCAGCACCCTCGTCGATATGGGCGAAATGCTCCCGCGCGCTAGCGGGTTCGTCGAGGTAGCGCAGGGCGATCCAGCCGCACATGAAATGGACGTCGGCCCGGTAGTATTCGTTGGCCGGCGCCGCGGCCGGGCGGATGACCTGGTATGCAGTCAGGAACTTGCCCTGGTCCATCAGCTTGCGCGCCAGCGAGCGCCGCTCGCGCCACCATTGATCGGTGTCCTGCTGCGCCATGGTTTCGGGCGCCGCGGCCAGCATCGCGCGGGCGGCGTCGTCGATTCTGTTCTGGGCGAGCAGCCACTGGATGCGGCACAGCGTGTAGCCGAGATCCTCGCGCGCCTCGGTCGCGACGGCGCCGAGCATATCCGGCGCGTTGTCCGACTTGCCCCTGACCGCGGCACAGGCCTTTACGATCGCGGGCGCGTCGCCGCTGAGCAGCTTTGCGGCGCGCATGGCGCCCGCGCCGTCCTTGGCCCCGATCCGCCTGTCCATGCGCGCCCGGTGGTCTTCCCGGTTAAGAAGGTCGCGGAACATTTCCAGCGCCTCGGCCTCGACGCGCTCGGACAATTCCTCCGACCGCCATGCGTCGCGCACCAGCCGGCCCGCGCCGTCGCGATCGCCTTCGCCAAGCAGGATGCGTGCGAGCGCCAGTTTGCCCCGCGCGCTGACCGGCTGGTCGCCCGTGAAGCCGCGAATCGTGGCGGCGTCGCTGCGTTCCTGCCACAGGCGGGCCTCGGCCCGTCGCCGCAGCTGTGCCGCGCTCGGCCAATCCGGATTGGCGGCGATGAACGCGGCATAGCGGTTGAAATTCGCCGTGGTCTCCGAGTGGCGCAGGATGAACCATTCGACGAGTTTCTGCGCCGCCGGGTCCGCGATCCTGTCCCGCGTGGCGGTCGCTTCGTCGGTCCTGGCCTTGCGCGCGAGATCGATCGCTTCCTTGACCAGCGCCACGTCGCCGGTCAGCGCCGGCGCCGCCCCGTTGCGGGCAGCCTCGTCCTTCGATCGCTTCGACTTGCGTTCGGCACCGGCACGCTTCGCATGCCCTGGTTTTTCAACCGCAGCGCTGCGATGGGGGCGAGCCTGCTTGGTGTCCGGTTTCTTTGTCGCCTCGTGCGTCTTCCTGCCGGGCGAGTGCCTGGCATCGGTTCGCGCCGACGCCTCCACCGAGAGCAGGGCCAGCGCGGTAACAGCGAGGAGACAGGACAGCGAACGCGAGCAAGGCTTCATTGCTTGGTCCTCTCGGTTTGGCCCTCTTGCGAACCGCTTACCAGATGATCGCACGCCATGCGTGCGGCCCGAGCCGGCCGAAAGCTAGCACGCGGCCCGTTAAGCAATTGTCGCATTGTGGCAACACCGCGCGTGGAACCCGCGGCGGGATTTTGGCTATTTCGTGTTCGGCGACGTGCCCGACACCATGATCGTGGTAATCGCCTCGATCATCGTGCGTACGACCGCGAGCGCATCCGCCACTGCGACGTGGCGGCCCGCGCATCAAATTTCTTTCGCTCGAGGTCTGCTAGGCATGCTCTTGCGCAGCCTGGAAGAAATGCTTGTAGGCGTGAGAAAGAAAGCCAATTCCGATAGGAACGATCAGCAGATAGTAAACGCTAAACACGGTGCTCGTGACTGTCATGCGCGCCACGAAATCCTCGCTCGCAAGCCTCATCGGGTTTGGCAGTCCCATGAGCATCACGAAGCCGATTTGCGCGATGATCAAGGGAGGCATGGTGGTTACAAGGAGGCCCCAGATCAGCCGCCATGTGTTGCCGCGGGTACGGTGCCACGCCTGTTTGATCGTCAGGCCTTGATCGCCGATTCTTCGTTGCGAGATTGCCGCCACTGAACCCGGGACGTTCGTCCAGAATCATGAGGCGGAGCCAGGCGACGGCGATGCTCACGCCAGCCAGCAGAAGGACGATGTTGTCGAGACTCCAGAGCAGCGTCGCCGTCGCTCGTTGGGCTGCGGCACACGAGTCGCCGGCGCTTGCAACAAGAATGCCTGCGACAAAGTAACCCGACGGGCAAATCACCAAAAAACTGTCCAGCCCTTCGCGCAAAAATAAATCGCTGGCCCCGTCGGGCAAATCAAATCCATAACTCCCGCTATCCTGTCCCACCGACAAGGGGCGTGGGCCATCGTCGCAAACGAGGGGCAGGGAGCGGTGGACGTGAGGCAGCGACTGACGAGCGCGGCACTTGCGTACGGCGAAATCGTTTGGGTCCGACGCCCCGATGCAGGCGTCGAGTTCGAAGGCGGCTAACGCTGCCCGAGAGCGATGGTGTCACAAAAAGCAGGGTCACCAGGACGATCGCGTATAAGCCGTAAAGCCATTGCGTGGGGGAGGCCGGTGTGTTCACCGCTGAACCTGTATGCTCGTGGGCGCATTTGTTTTGTGCAACACGCCTGCGAGACCGCGGGTGCAGCGCGCACCCGGTCTTCCCCGCGCCCTCTGATTTTTGGAGGGCAAACGAAATGCAAAACTCCGGGCGCATCGCGCCGCGAGAACGCGAAGACATGTTCGGCTTCGTAGCCCGGATGAGCGAAGCGACATCCCGGACCACTCTCACACCGCCCCGGATATCGCTTCGCTCATCCGGGCTACAAGGTAGGGCAATGACGACTCCTAACCGATCAGATCGGCCGTCCCGCATACGGCATCGACGCGGTCAGCCCGCCGTCGACCGGGATCGCCTGGCCGTTGACGTAAGAGGCGTCGTCGCTGGCGAGGAACAAGCCCATCGCCGCGAGTTCGTGCGGCTGTCCCGGCCGCTTCAAGGGATTGAGCTGGCCGATCTTGTCCTGGGTGCCGCGCTCCTTGGCGCGGTCGAACACCGGCTTGGTCATGCCGGTCTCGATCAGGCCGGGGCAGACCGCGTTGATGCGGACGCCGGTGCCGGACAGCGAGTAGGCGGTGGTCTGAACGAGACTGATGACGCCGGCCTTGCTGGCGCCGTAGGGATGTCCGCTGGCGCCGGCCTTGAGGCCCGCGACCGACGCGGTGCAGACGATCGAGCCGGACTTCTGTTTGATCATATGCGGCATCGAATGCTTGATCGCGAGGAACGGTCCGATCAAATTGACGCGCAGCACTTCCTGCCAGTGTTCGACGGTCTGCTCGGGGATCGGCACCAGTCCGCCAGAGACACCGGCATTGGCCCAGATCGCATCGAGCCGGCCGTATTTCGACACCGCCTTGTCGATGAACGCCTTGACGTCGGCTTCCGATCCCGCATCCGCCATCACGGCCTCGACGGTGCCGCCGGCGCTGCTGACGAGCTTGGCGGTCTCGTTCACGCCTTCGGCGCGATCGACGATAACAAGTTTCGCGCCTTCTTTGGCGAACAACACCGAAGCCGCGCGGCCGATGCCGCTGCCTGCGCCGGTGATGATGACGGATTTGCCTTCGAGGCGGCCCATAAATCTCTCCCTGCTAGTTTATGTTGGTCGGAGCTTCCGCCATGCGGAATTCAAACAAGATTTCAAACTTGATGTTACTTGAGGCGATCACCGCTCTGACGTACAGCGACAGCGAACAGTATTGAAGGGCTCTTGCGATGTCCAATACCGACAAATCAGTTGCGGTCCCGAAAGCGGGCGTCGTCACGACGCGGTGGTGGTGGGTTCGCCATGCGCCGGTCCGCGAGGACAATGGCTGCATCTACGGCCAGAAGGATCTCGGCTGCGATACCAGCGATCGCGTGGTGTTCGATGCGGTCGGTAAAATCCTGCCGCGCAGCGCGGCCTGGTATGCAAGCACGCTGAAGCGCACGCATCAGACCGCCGACGCGATCTGGGCCGCGGGCTTTCCGAAACCGTCCGAGATGCCGCATGTGAAAGATTTCGCCGAGCAGCATCTCGGCGAGTGGCAGGGCATGAACCGCGCCGAGTTCCTGGCCAGCCGCCCGGTCGGCAGCCACTGGTTTGCCGCGATCGACGAACCTGCGCCCGGCGGCGAAAGCTTTATGGAC
Organism: uncultured Alphaproteobacteria bacterium; assembly: GCA_963764705.1. Classification (GTDB taxonomy): domain Bacteria; phylum Pseudomonadota; class Alphaproteobacteria; order Rhizobiales; family Xanthobacteraceae; genus Bradyrhizobium. The sequence continues at coordinate 698,291 of CAVXTR010000002.1, forward strand.
CTCTACAACCGCACCTGCGGCGCGATCGAGCGCATCAATGCAGAGCGGGCGGGCAGGGACGTCATCGTCGTTGCGCATGGTGGAACGATCAAGGCCGCGGTCGGTCTCGCGCTCGGTGGTCAGCCGGAGAAGGGACTTCGTCTTCGACATCGACAATTGCTCGGTGACGCGGCTCGACCATATCTCGAGCGCCGGCCATACGGGCTGGCGGCTGCCGATGGTCAACCAGCAGCCATGGATCGCGGATGCCTCGCACAACGCCATGCACCAGCCGGCGGGCCCGGAGATCGCACCGACCAAGCTCGCCTGACCGGGTGCGGCCTGCGGTTGTCGAAGACCACAAAGGCTGCTTAGTTCGAAGACAGAAAAACGAAAACCGGCGTCACGCCGGATCAGCATCGGGGAGAGAGACATGAGCTTGTTCGATATGTCGGGGAAAGTTGCCGTCATTACCGGCTCGACGCGCGGCATTGGCAAGGCGATTGCCGAGCGCATGGCCGAGCACGGCGCCAAGGTCGTGGTCTCCTCGCGCAAGCAGGACGTCTGCGACCAGGTGTCGAAAGAGATCAACGACAAGTTCGGCAAGGGGACGGCGGTGGCGATCGCCGCCAACATTTCCAGCAAGGAAAACCTGCAAAACCTGGTCGACGAATCCAACCGCGCCTTCGGCAAGATCGACGTGCTGGTCTGCAACGCGGCGTCGAACCCTTATTACGGACCGCTCGGCGGCATTTCCGACGATCAGTTCCGCAAGATCCTCGACAACAACATCGTCGCCAACAACTGGCTCATCAACATGGTGGTGCCGCAGATGATCGAACGCAAGGACGGTTCGATCGTGATCGTGTCTTCGATCGGCGGCCTCAAGGGTTCCACCACGCTTGGCGCCTACGCGATCTCGAAGGCGGCCGACATGCAGCTCGCGCGCAATCTCGCCTGCGAATACGGCAAGCACAACATCCGCGTGAACTGCATCGCGCCGGGCCTGATCAAGACCGATTTCGCCAAGGCGCTTTGGGACAATCCGGATACCCTGAAGGCGTCGACGGCGCGCTCGCCGCTGCTGCGCATCGGCGTTCCCGACGAGATCGCGGGCGCTGCGGTATTCATGGGATCGGCGGCCGGTGATTTCATGACCGGCCAGACCATCGTCATCGACGGCGGTGCTACGATTAGCTGATTGCATGTCCCGGACGCGGCGCGGCGCGCCCGGCGATGCGAAGCATCGTCCGCTGTGCCGCTCCGCAGAGCCGGGACCCATGCTGTGACGACGGTGGGCCCCCGCCTAGCAACGCATCGCTACGCGCTGCGTCGCATCCGGGGCATGAGATCTCACTCCACAGCCGCGTAGACCAGGTCGCGCAGCACCGCGCGCAGATATTCGCGCTGGCCGGGGCCCTGCATCATGAACACGCAAAACAGCTCCTCGGCGGGATCGATGAAGAAGAACGTTCCGGCCATTCCGCTCCAGAAGAACTGACCGCGCGAGCCCGTGAACGGCGCCATGCCGGTGTGGTTGCGGACTGCAAAGCCGAGACCAAAACCGTGACCGGCCGGCATCAGCGGCGAGTTGACCTTGACGTGAGGGCCGAGGTGATCCGACGCCATCAGTTCCAGCGTCTTGCGGCCGACGATCCTGATGCCGTCGAGCGAGCCGCCGTTGAGCAGCATCTGACAGAATCGCGCATAGTCCATCGTGGTCGAGACCAGCCCGCCGCCGCCGGATTCCATCACCGGCTTCTCCAGCATGTTGAAGAGCTGCACCTTGTCGCCGTTCCAGGGATCGACCGGGAACGGTTCGGCGAGCCGGCCGGCATTGGCTTCGGCGGTATGGAAGGCGGTCTCGGTCATCTGCAGCGGCGCCAGGATCCGCTCGGTCAGGAACGCGCCCAGCGATTTGCCGGAGACGACCTCGATGATGCGGCCGAGCACGTCGGTCGAGCGGCTGTAGTTCCAGCCTTCGCCGGGCTGGCAGATCAGCGGCATGCCCGCGATGATCGTCGCGTGCTCGGCGTTGCTGATCTTGCGGCTGCGCAGCCGTGACTGCTGGTAGAGCTGCTGAACCAGACCGTTGCCGGTGTGGTCGTAGGTCAGCCCCGAGGTATGCCGCAGCAGGTCCTGCACCGTCATCTGCCGCTTCACCGGCACGAGATCGAGCTTGCCGTTGTTCTCGACGCCGACCTTCTGGTCGGCAAATTCCGGAATGAACTTGGCGACGGGATCGTTGAGAATGAAGTGGCCGTCCTCGACCAGCATCATGATGCCGATCGAGACGATCGGCTTGGTCATCGAGAAGATGCGAAAGATGCTGTCATGCGTCATCGGCGCCGAGGCCGCCGGGCTCTGCCGGCCGATCGCATCGAACCAGCCGATCTGGCCGCGCCGCGCCACCATCACGGTCGCACCGGGCAGGGTGCCCTTGTCGACCTCGCGCTTGAAGGCGTCCGACATCCGCTGCAGCCGCGTGGCCGAGAGCCCGATGGTTTCCGGTTTGGCGTGCGGGAGAGAGGGGGTCTGGGGGGCGGACGTCGGCCTGGCGGCGGTTTGCGCGTTCATAGTCTCTCCCGGTTGCTCTTGTTGCTTATGGGGAGGAAGTTTGGCGCAGAAGCCGTGACTTGGATAGGGTTGTTGATGCGGGAGAGGCGCTTCGCCCTTGCAATCGGGGCATTGCCCATGCTTGTAAACGGCGCGAACCGGCGATAAATGACGGTTCTCTGTAGGGGTGTAGCTCAGTTGGTAGAGTACCGGTCTCCAAAACCGGTTGTCGCAGGTTCGAGCCCTGCCGCCCCTGCCAGCGTTTTCAACGACTTACCAGAAATCGCGGTGGGAACGGGTCATGAACCGGACTCGACCTGGACCCATCACGTTTGAGGAAGCCGGCGGCCAGCCCGGCGATTGCTTCCGACAGCTTTTCATCTGCCCGCTTCGAGCGTTTGAGCTTGGCGTCGTTGCGCAATGGGATCGCCGGGTCAACGCCGATGCGCTAGCTGCGCATCGGGCCCGACAATGAAGCGCCGGCGCCGATCGATGAGGAGGCGCAACCGGGGCAGCGGCTAGCGAGCCACGAACGACGGTTGATGCGGCAGATTAGACGCTGGTTAGCCCGCCGAGGTGAGAGTGCCGGCCGGTTTTCTCATGGGTGCTTGAGCACCGGAGCAAATCGTTCGGAAAATGTTGCTGCCCTAGCGTCCCGCGCCGCAGCAAGCGATGACGAAATGAAAGTCTGAAAACCTGCAGCGGCGACTGCGAGTAAAATGACGCCAAATATCAGAGTACGCATGGCGCGCTCCCTTTGGGTGTACCTGACCAGAAGGGTAAGACGGCTTTGTTTCAGGAAGGCTTCGCGACCTCGGGCAAAAGGTTTCGTTCACGGCAGAGTGTTGAGGGTTGGGCTGACGCGGGGATCGGTCGATTTCCGCAATTTTGTATGATCGAGAGACGTTGCCGGGCCGGCAGGTTCGAGCCCTGCCGCCCCTGCCATTTAAATCAGCCGCCTAATCAAGGGCTTGGATCGATTTCCGGACACAATTAGCCGAAGAACGCGGCAACCACCGCCATGTCGGATGCGGCGGCTTCATGGCCGCGCAACGTTGCGTCGATCACACGCCGGCAAGCGTCGACCGTCAGGGTGTCGCCGAGGTCATTCGCCGCGTCGAGCACGGTCCAGACGGTATCGCCCGGAGCTGGTTCCTGACTCGGCTGTTCTTGGCTGAGCGCCATGTCGTGTCATTTCCCGGTTTATCTGAGTGAAGACGCCCTTGGCGCCATCGTTGGAAACCCCAGCGTGCCGGCAAAATTTTAAAATCAAGGCTGCGCGCTCGTTCGGATTTGAACGGAGGCGTTACCCGGCGTTAACCAGTCGGCTTCCGATCGAAGCAGGGCGGTCCTAGTCCTCATCGTCTTGTGGCGGCGGTGGACGCTTGCGCGGGGCCTTCGGCGGTGGCGAACCCCGCAGCGGCGGAGGCGGGGGCGCGGCCGCTTGCTGCGGAAAGAAGACGTCATAACAGGGCTGGCTAAGGCGCGGCCCGCTGGCCCGCAGGCAGGCCTCGACGCTCCTTGGGTCGAGCAAATAGGCGCCGCAGAGTCGCATCGCATCCGGCATGCAGGCTTCACGCTGTTCGGGCGTTCCGCGATCTTCCTGGGCGAAAGACGCTGTTGGGATCACGAGGAAAAGTACAGCCGCAGCCAGCCTGCGGTGAATTCGAAACGACGCCATTATGGATCTTCTGCTCCGTTGCGGGATCCCCAACGCCGGATCAGGCGATAAATCTGCGTCAACAAATTGGCGCATCCCGGTGGACTTATGCCTGCGAATTAGGCTGTAAGCGGCGGGAAGGGCGCCGAACCTTCGGCTGGGTGCCCCGGCGGCGAACCCGGCGCTGCGGCACCCCGTACCTTGACCTTTGGCCCGACTGGCAGTAGATACCCGGCACCTGCTGCTGGCCCGTTTAAACGGATATCCGGCGCGGCTTTGAATTCCCCCGAACAATCGAGCCCGCTGTGCGGCTCATCCTTCGAGAGAGGGCTGGGCGCTAGAGGGCTGTTCGGATTCCGTTACAACCAAATATTCGTCTGACAAAGGACGCGGATACCCAACGATGGCTTTCAGCCCGTTCAAATTCCTGCAGGAAGTGCGCTCGGAGACCGCCAAGGTCACCTGGCCGACGCGCCGCGAAACCACGATCACGACCATCATGGTGTTCGTGATGGTGGCGCTGGCTTCGATCTTCTTCTTCGCCTCGGATCAGATCATTCGTTACCTCGTCACCTTGCTGCTGGGCGTCCACTGATGAGCACCGGGACCCAAACCATGGACAAGCGCTGGTATATCGTTCACGCCTATTCGAACTTCGAAAAGAAGGTCTCGGAATCGATCCGCGAGCAGGCCAAGCAGCGCGGGCTCGAAGACCTGTTCGAGCAGGTGCTGGTGCCGACCGAAAAGGTCACCGAAGTACGCCGCGGCCGCAAGATCGACGCCGAGCGCAAATTCTTCCCGGGCTACGTGCTGGTGAAGATGAAGCTGACCGACGAGGCGTTTCATCTGATCAAGAACACCCCGAAGGTGACCGGCTTCCTCGGCGCTGAAAACAAGCCGATGCCGATCTCGGAAGCCGAAGCGATGCGGATCCTGCATCAGGTGCAGGAAGGCGTCGAGCGCCCGAAGGCGTCGGTGTCGTTCGAAATCGGCGAGAACGTCCGTGTGGCCGATGGCCCGTTCGCGTCGTTCTCCGGCGTGGTTGAGGAAATTGACGAGGCGCGTTCGCGCGTGAAGGTCGCGGTGTCGATCTTCGGCCGCGCCACCCCCGTCGAACTGGAATTCGGTCAGGTCGAGAAGGTCTGATCGGTCGTCGTGCCCGGATCAAGTCCGGGCATGACAAAAGTGGAGGCGGCGACGCTTCCGTAATGCCGTGGAAGGGGACTGACGGCCGCCAGCCGTCATGAGAACCGCACCACGGTCCTGTGAAGCTTCCGGATTGGCCGGAGCAACATGAGGAGTAGTAAATGGCAAAGAAAGTGACCGGATACCTGAAATTGCAGGTGCCGGCCGGTGCGGCGAATCCTTCGCCCCCGATCGGTCCCGCGCTTGGTCAGCGCGGTCTCAACATCATGGAATTCTGCAAGGCGTTCAACGCCCAGACGCAGAAGGAAGAGAAGAACACCCCGATTCCGGTGGTGATCACGATCTACGCCGATCGTTCGTTCACCTTCGAGATGAAGACCCCCCCGATGTCGTTCTTCCTCAAGCAGGCCGCCAAGATCCAGTCCGGTTCGAAAGCCCCGGGCCGCGACAAGGCCGGCGCGGTGACCAAGGCGCAGGTGCGCGAGATCGCCGAGAAGAAGATGAAGGATCTCAATTGTGACTCGATCGAGTTGGCCATGAAGATGGTCGAGGGCTCTGCCCGTTCGATGGGTCTGGAAGTGGCGGGGTAACGGGTCATGGCAATCGGAAAACGTTTGAGCAAGGCCCGTGAGGGTGTCGATCGCGAGCATCTCTATCCGCTCGCGGAGGCCATCAAGATGGTCAAGGAACGCGCCAAGTCGAAGTTCGACGAGACGATCGAAATCTCGATCAATCTCGGCGTCGATCCGCGCCACGCCGACCAGATGGTTCGTGGCGTCGTCAACCTGCCGAACGGCACCGGCCGCACGCTGCGCGTCGGCGTGTTCGCCCGTGGCGCCAAGGCTGACGAAGCCAGGGCCGCAGGCGCCGACGTCGTCGGTGCTGAAGACCTGGTCGAGAAGGTGCAGGGCGGCGCGATCGACTTCGATCGTTGTATCGCTACCCCCGACATGATGCCGCTGGTCGGCCGCCTCGGTAAGGTGCTCGGTCCGCGGGGCATGATGCCGAACCCGAAGATCGGCACCGTGACCATGGACGTCGCCACCGCCGTGAAAGGCGCCAAGGGCGGCTCGGTCGAGTTCCGCGTCGAGAAGGCCGGCATCGTGCAGGCCGGTATCGGCAAGGCCTCGTTCACCGAAGAGAAGCTGGTGCAGAACGTCAAGGCGCTCGCGGACGCGGTCTCCAAGGCGAAGCCGGCCGGCTCCAAGGGCACCTACATCCAGCGCGTGGCGGTTTCCTCCACCATGGGTCCGGGCGTCAAGGTAGAGCCGGGCACGATCCTCGGATAACGCCGTTGCCGATCTTCGGCCAACGTCCTCGCGTTACGGATGACTATTATTAAAGGGCGGAATCGGGAAACCGGTTCCGCCCTTTTCGTTTGCCGGCGCTTCGCGTAATCGTCGCGGTGCCGGAGTTAGCAAGAAAGAACAACAATGCCCGACAAGGTGCTGGTCTACTCGCGTTTCCCTAAAGCCCAGATGGTACGGTTCGGCGAACGCTTCGAACTGATGGATGCCGCGGGCAAGCGGCCCAACGAGGTGTTCTCTGCCGAGCAGTTGTCCGGCATTCGCGCCGTCCTCACCGCGGGCGGAACGCCGTTCAGCGCCGACACCATGGACCTGATGCCGAAGCTGGGAACGATCGTCTGCTACGGCACCGGCTATGACGGTGTTGACCTGGCGGCGGCGGCCAAGCGCGGGATTGCGGTAGGCCACAGTCCGGGGGCCAACGCGGCCTCGGTCGCCGACATCGCCGTCACCCTGATGCTGGCGACCACGCGGCGTTTGCTGGCCATCGACGGTTACGTTCGTGACGGAAGCTGGGCCGGCGCAAAACCGTCGCCGATGATGCGCCCACAGGCGGGTATGGTCGGCCGCAAGATCGGCGTCTACGGCATGGGCGAGATCGGTCGCAAGATCGCCTCGCGCGTCGCCGCCTTCGAAACAGAAGTCGGCTATTTCAGCCGCAGCAGGCACGACCTGCCGTATCAATACTTTCCGACGCTCGAGGCGCTGGCGGAATGGTGCAGCGTGCTGATGATCGCGGTGCGGGCAGGGCCCGATACCACGCACGCGGTCGATGCCAAGATTCTGAAGAAGCTCGGCAAGGACGGTTTTGTCGTCAACATCTCGCGCGGCTCCGTCATCGACGAGCCGGCGCTGGTGGCGGCATTGACCGACCAGGGCATCGCCGGGGCCGGCCTCGACGTCTTTGCCAGGGAGCCCCACGCCCCGGACGCGCTGACGGCACTGCCGAACGTGGTGCTGAGCCCCCATCTGGGCGGCCACACGCTGGAATTGCACGTCGCGATGCAGGACTGCGTGATCGCCAACTTCGAGGCGTTTTTTGCCGGCAAGCCGCTGCCGTACCAGGTCAGGGCTGACTGACCATTTCGGGTATAGAAACGACCGGTATCCTGATCCGGATGATCTGGTGCGAATTTTGCTCTTTAGATTTGGATAAGACTTGGCAACGCGGTCAAGACTTGGTAGATAACCGCTTCCGGGCGTGCTGGCCGTTGCTGGCACGTCTGTGCTCGCATTCCGAAAACCCGATACGGTAGGAGATCATTCCTTTCAAGACATCCAGCTTGGATTGCTCGAAAGGAAGAGAACCCGTCGCCTTGGTAGAATGAGAGCAGGGGCTTTCCGTTCGCGGAGCGGCCTCGATCCTGTCCAAGACTGCAGGCGCCCGCGTAAAACGAAAGTTTTTCAACGGCTTAATCGCATGGCCTGCATAGACGGGTGAAGACCGGATTTCGCTTTGCGCCGCTTCTTGCGGCGTTCGGCTGATTTGGTTCGAACCTCGACACCCCGCGCCATCTGGTTCGGGAGGGCAGGCTTTTCAAATGTCGTCTTGCCCGACGTGTCCTGTGGACTGGTGTCTAGAGGTCAGGTTTTGGGTGAGACGGCGGGTGCAACCCGGCGGCCTCGCTCTTGCGAAGGCCGCCAACCGGAGAGAGCTTGCTGTGGAAAGAGCGGCAAAAAAGGACGCGGTTTCGGCGCTGAACGGGGTCTTCAAGGCCACCAGCGTTGCAGTCGTCGCCCACTATTCCGGCCTCACCGTGGTCCAGATGCAGAAGCTGCGCATGCAGATGAAGCAGGCGGGCGCGTCGGTGAAGGTCTCGAAGAACCGTCTCGCCAAAATTGCTCTTGAAGGCACGGATGTCGTTGCCATCGGTTCCCTGCTGAAGGGACCGACTGTGATCGCCACTTCTGACGATCCGGTAGCGGCGCCGAAGGTTGCCGTCGAATTCGCCAAGGCGAACGAACAGTTCGTCATTCTCGGCGGCTCGATGGGTAAAACCGTCCTGGATGTGAACGGTGTGAAGGCGCTTGCCTCATTGCCGTCACTGGATGAATTGCGCGCGAAGATCCTCGGCCTCCTTGTGGCGCCGGCGACCAAGATCGCTCAGCTCTCCACTGCGCCCGCGTCCGAAGCTCGCGCGCGTCATTCAGGCCTATGCCTCAAAGAGCGAAGCGGCCTGACCCTTCGCAAATCAAACCTGGTTCGAACCAATACGTTTAAGGAAACAGATCAATGGCTGACTTACAGAAAATCGTCGACGACCTCTCGGGCCTGACCGTGCTCGAAGCTGCCGAGCTCGCAAAGCTCCTCGAAGAAAAGTGGGGCGTGTCCGCCGCTGCCGCCGTTGCGGTGGCCGGTCCGGCTGCTGCTGCCGCTGCTCCCGCTGAAGAAAAGACCGAGTTCACGGTCATGCTGGCTGCGGCCGGCGACAAGAAGATCGAAGTCATCAAGGAAGTCCGCGCCATCACCGGCCTGGGCCTCAAGGAAGCCAAGGACCTCGTCGAAGGCGCGCCCAAGGCTGTCAAGGAAGGCGTGAACAAGGACGAAGCCGAGAAGCTCAAGGCCCAGCTCGAAAAGGCCGGCGCCAAGGTTGAGCTGAAGTAACCGAAGGCTACTTCGGCGAAATCCCCGGACAAGCAAGGCGCAAGCCGAGCGAGAACCGGGGGTCTGTGCAAAACTCGTGCGATGGGGTAACCCAAAGCATAGCATACACAAAAATGTGTGGGGATTCGCGGGGTTAGCCCCTCGAATCTCCACGATTACCTCCCCATATCGGGGCGGCAGCAGGAAAATGCGGTAGGCGGTGGGGACGGCAGGGTCCTTGGCGTAAGCCGTTGGGAGACAGTCAAATTTCGGGCTTTTTCAGTCCGTGAAGCGGCAAGTTGTGACGGGCGGGTGCAGGCATGCGCCCCGCGCGTCGTTTTGCGTTTTGAAGGTCTAGAG
>CAVXTR010000003.1:0-258228 GCA_963764705.1 uncultured Alphaproteobacteria bacterium
GGTCGCGAGCTCGCGTCCGCCCATGTAGCCGCGCTGCAGCCCGCGGATCGAAGCGTAGGCATAGTTGTTCCATACCACCCAGACGCACGGCAGATTATATTCGACCGCGGTGCCGAGCACGTTGGCCTGCATGAAAAAGGCTCCGTCGCCGCACACCGATACGCAGGGCCGGTCGAGCGCTGCGAATTTGGCGCCGAGCACGCCGGCGACACCGAAGCCCATGGAGCCGAATGCCATGCAGCCGATCATCGAATCCGGACGGCGCGGCTTGCAATAGCCGAGCAACCAGTTGTGGTGCACGCCGATGTCGCTGACCAGGATCGCGTCGTCGGGTAGTCCGCGCTGAATCTCGAATGCCGCGCGCTGTGGATTGATCGGCTGGGTGTCGTCGGTGAAGCCCGGCGCCACCAGCCTGTCCCACTCCTTGCGGTAACCGTCGATCTGAGCCAGCCATTTTTTGCGCGCTTCAGCCTTCTTGGTGAGGTCCTTGCGGCGATCGAGCTCGGCAAGGACCTGGCGCAGAAAGGTGCGGATGTCGGCCATCAGGCCCAGCGCCACCGGATAGTTGCGGCCGATCTCATCCGGATCGATGTCAACGTGGATGAGCCGTGTCGGCGGGATGGTGAACGAGTAGCCCGGAATCCACGAGCTTGACGTGCGATCGTCGAAACGGGCACCGAGCGACAGCAACACATCGGCCTGTCGCGTCGCGTGGTTCGCCTGATAATGGCCGCCACGCGCCACCATTCCCAGCGAGAGCGGATGCAGCGTATCGATGGCGCCCAGGCCGCTCATCGAAGCCGCCACCGGAATCTGAAGACGTTCGGCAAGCCTTAGCAATTCGCCGGCCGCGCCACCGTGGCGGATCGCCTGGCCGACAAAGATGACCGGGCGTTCCGCGCCGAGCAGCATATCGACAGCCTTCACGACGCCTTCCGGATCGGCACCGCAACGGCTGGAAATGTTACCGTTCCACGCCTTCGCGTCCGGTGCTTCCTCGGCAGCCGATTCCATGAACACGTCATAGGGAACATCCAGAACGACAGGTCCGGGACGGCCGGTCACCATGGTTTTCCACGCCTGCCTGACGGCGAGCGGCACCATCTCGCCGCGCGTCGGCTGAAACACCCGCTTGCAGACGCCGCGCACGGTCGACGGGAAATCGGCCTGGTTCTGCCGGTACATCTCCTGAAAGGCGCCGCGATTGAACTGGCTCGTCGGTACATTGCCGGTCACCGCCAGGAACGGCACCGAATCAAGATAGGCGGTGGCCAGCGCGATCGGCAGTTGCGCCGAACCCGGGCCGCACGATGTAAAGGTCGCAGTCACCTTGCCCGACACGCGATAATAAACGTCGGCCATGAAGCCGGCGACGCTTTCGTGGTGCGTCGATATCGTCTTGATGTCGGCGGAACGCTCATAGAGCGCGTCGATGAACTGGATATTGCCGTGGCCGCAGAGCCCGAACACCTGCGGCACCTTCTCCTGGATCAGGTAATCGACAATGACCTGGGCACCGTTGAGCGTATTACCCGACATCGATCACCTCTCCCTGCTCAACACGCCAACTGCCGCATCCTTGATTTGTGCGGCCGGCAATTGCCGAGACCCTATTTCTCATAATACTGTACGTCAATTGCTATTGTGGTATGGTAACAATGGCGTTCGCGGCAAGGGACGACGCGGTTGATGGACGAGCCCGCTGTGAATAGAGTTCGCGCAACGCCCGTGGGGAACTGATTCCGTGACATCGCGCACCAAATTGAAGACCAGCGACAAGCCGGCCAGTCCACGCAAGACGTCGGTCGCGCGCCTGGTGCAATCGACCGTAGCCGAACATCGACGACGACGCCGAGGACCGCGCGCGCAGCGGCGTGCAGTCGCTCGGACGCGCGTTTGCGATCCTGGAAGAAGTCGCGCGTCACCGCGAAGGCATCGGGCTTGCCGAGCTCAGCAAGCTGGTCGGCCTGCACAATTCCACCACTTTCCATCTCGCCAAGACGATGGTCTCGCTCGGCTATATGCGGCAGGAGCGCGACTCCAAGCGCTACCGCGTCGGCCGGCCGCTGTTTGCGCTCGCCGCCAGCGCGCTCGACGAGATCGAGATGGTCAATCTCGCGACGCCCGTTCTCGAGGACCTGTCGCGGGAAAGCGGCGAAAGCGGCCATTTCGCGGTGCGAATGGGCGATTCCGTCGTCGTCATCGCCCGCACCAGCGGCGCCGGCGCGTTTCAATTGACCGACCGGGTCGGCGTGGTGCGGCCGGCGCATTGTACGGCGCTCGGCAAGATCATCCTGGCCTCGCTTCGCCCCGATCAGCTGAAGCGCTTCCTCGAACGGGTCGACCTGAAGCCCTCGACCAAGAAGTCGATCACCGAACCGTCGGCGCTGCTGCGGCGAAATCACCGAGATCCGGCGCGACGCGATCGCCTTCGACGATGGCGAGTTCAACGCGGAAGTGCGCTGCGTCGCCGTACCGGTCTACAACTTCACCGGCGAGGTGATCGGCGCGCTCGGCATTTCCGGCCCGATCTGGCGGATGACGGACCAGGTGCTGCAAAGCCGCGCCAAAATGGTGCAAACGGCCGCCAAACGGCTGTCCGCCGAGTTCGGCGCCAGAGATATCGCCAAATCCTCCTGACGCCCCTCCGGCGAATCTGACGCTCGGCTGCAACGCATTTGGCGTTGACAGGAGCCACCGCGTCCGGAAATATCCTCCAACAATAAAAAAACGTCTCTCACATTCTCGCATAAGCGGGAATCGGAGGCAGGACGTCGCGACGCGCCCCGGGAGGAGACCAGTGATGACCCGCTACAGCCGACGTACCTTGTTGAAAGCCAGCGCCGCCTTTGCCGGCGCTTCCGCGATCGGATTTCCCGCCATCGTCAGCGGCCAGACCGAGAAGATCAAAATCGGCCATCTGACGCCGCTGACCGGTTTTCTCGGCGCGCTCGGCGCCTACGCCCAGCTCGGCATCCGCATGGCCGAGGAAGAGATCAACGCCGCCGGCGGCGTCATGGGCCGGCAGCTCGACATCACCTCGGAAGACTCGGTCAATCCCGCCACCGCCGCAACCAAGGCCCAGCGCATGCTCGAGCAGGACGGCGTTGCCGTGCTGATGGGCGAGATCAATTCGGCCTCGGCGCTGACCATCATGCAGGTCGCCGAGCGCAACAAGCGGCTGTTCATGCAGATCGGCGCGCGCTCCGACGCGCTGCGCGGCAAGAACTGCAACAAGTACACCTTCCACGTCGACATCCCCTCGCACCGTGATGGTCAACGCGGTCGGCAAGGCGCTGGTGCGCGACAACATGATGAAGGACAAGAAATTCTACACGCTGACCGCCGACTACATCTTCGGCCACGATCTGGCGCGCGCGGCCAAAGTCCTTCTTCGACGCCAATGGCGGCAAGCTGATCGGCGACGAACTGGTCGCGACCGACGTCACCGACTTCAGTCCCGTATCTCCTGAAGATCCGTCAGGCCAAGCCGGACGTGGTCTGCTCCAACCTCGCCGGCAACCAGGTCACCAACCTGATCAAGCAGTATGCCGAATTCGGCCTGCCCTACCCGATCGTCGGCTTCAATCTCAACACCGCCGACGCCTGGGCCGCCGGCGACGGCAATCTGAGCGGCACCTGGCCGACGGTCTGGTACCACACGTCGGATGTGCCGGCCTCGAAGACGTTCGTCGCCAACTTCATCAAGAAGAACGGCAAGCCGCCGGAGAACCATGCCTGGATCGAATATGTCTCGCTGAAGATGATGGCGCAGGCCATGAACGAGACCAAATCGACCGACACCGACAAGCTGATCGCCTACTTCGAGAAGGAAACCCAGTTCGACATCCTGAAGGGTCGCAAGGCCTATTTCCGCTCGTGGGATCACCAGCTGATGCAGGAAGCCTATCCCTTCACGGTCAAGGCCAAGGGCCAGGCCAAGGACAAGTGGGACACGCTGGATCTCGGCGCCGCAATTCCCGGACGCGAATGAATCGCTCGAAAGCATCGCGCTGACCAAAGAGCAGAATCCCTGCTCGATGTAAGCCTTCGCGCCTGCATCCGCCACCGCAGCCGAGGCCCGCGCCTCCGGGACAAAGCATGCAATTCGGATTCCTGCTGGAACAGGTGGTCAATGGCCTCGTGCTCGGCGGCTATTATCTGCTGATCGCGCTCGGCCTGTCGCTGATCTTCAGCGTCGGCGGCATCGTCAATCTCGCGCATGGCGCGTTCTATGCGCTCGGCGCCTATGCGTCCGTCGAGATCACCCGATATCTCGGCTTCGGCCCGGCGATCGTGCTGTCGCCGATCGCCGTCGCCCTGCTCGGCATCCTCTTCGAGCGGTTCATCCTGCGCCGGTTCTACACCGCCGACCCGATCCTGAGCCTGCTGGTGACGTTCGGCCTCGCGCATGGTCACCGAGCAGGCGATCCGGATTATCTGGGGCGCGGCGCCGTTGTCGGCGTCGATCCCGCCGGCGTTTCGCGGCTCGGTCATCCTCGGCGACTTCCTGTTCTCGCGCTATCGCCTGCTGATTCTCGCCGTCGTCGCCGCGGTGCTGCTCGGCGTCTGGCTGCTGCTGCACAAGACCTCGTTCGGCCGCGTGGTGCGCGCCGGCATCCAGCGACCGGACATGGTCGCCGCATTGGGCATCCGGCTGCAGCCCTACATGACCGCCGATCGTCATGCTCGGCGTCGGCATGGCAGCACTCGGCGGCGCGTTCTTTGCGCCGATCACCATCGTGCATCCGGCGATGGGCGCCGAAATCATCACGGTCGCCTTTGTCGTCGTCGTCATCGGCGGCCTCGGCAGTTTCTGGGGCGTGGTGATATCGGCGCTGCTGGTCGGCGTCGTCAGCGGCATCACCATCCATTTCGCGCCGGCCGCCGGTGAAGCCTCGATCTATGTCCTGATGTTCCTGGTGCTGCTGGTGCGTCCGCGCGGACTGCTCGGCGAGCGGATCGAGAAGTTCGAATGAACGACCGCCTCACCCACCGCCAAATACCGGCCGCTGCTGCTGGCAGCGCTCGCGGTGATCGCGCTGCCGTTCGGCCTGCGCCTGCTCGGCCTGTCGCTCAACACCGGGACCATGGTGGTGGCGCTCGCGATCGCCGCGATGGGGCTCAATCTCTGCGTCGGCTACACCGGTCTGGTCTCGTTCGGCCACGGCACCTGGTTCGGCATCGGCGCCTATGCCGCCGGGCTGATCCAGCTGCACTGGTTTCGCGGCGAGATCTGGCTGCCGCTGCTGCTGTCGATGATCGTGGTGGCGGTGGCCTCCACGCTGACAGGCATCATCATCCTGCGGCGGCGCGGCGTGTATTTCTCGCTGCTGACGCTGGCGCTCGCCGCGCTGACCTACACCACCGCCTTCCGCTGGAGCAACCTGACCGGCGGCGAAGACGGCCTCGGCGGCCTGAAACGCGGCAGCATCGGGCCCATCAATCTCGACGATACGCTCAACTACTACATCGTGGTCGTCCGTGCTCTGCCTCGGCGTGCTCTATCTGCTGCTGCGGCTGGTGCGCTCGCCGTTCGGCCATGTGCTGGTGGCGATCCGCGAGAACCAGCTGCGCGCCACCTTCCAGGGCTATCCGGTCGAACGCTACAAGCTCGGCGTGTTCGTGATCTCGGCTGTGGTGACCGGCTTTGCCGGCGCGCTGATCGGATTCCAGAACTATCTGGTCTCGGCCGAAGCGGTCTCGGTGCCGTTTTCCGGCGAGTTGCTGGCGATCGTCGTGATCGGCGGCATGCGCAGCATGCTCGGGCCGGCGCTCGGCGCGCTGTTCTTCATCCTGTTCCGCGAATTGTTTTCGATCTGGACGCCGAACTGGCTGCTCTGGTTCGGGCTGATCTTCGTCGCCTTCGTGCTGTACTCGCCGGGCGGCCTCGTCGGCATCTGGGCGACGCTGGCCAAACGCTGGTGGCCGGCGCCGGAAGAGGCCGCCGCCATGAGCCGGCGCAAGATCTATGACGGCCTGCCGCTGCCGGGCTTTCTGCTGCCGAAGGGCCTCACCGGCACCGTGCTGGAGGTCAGCGGCGTCTCGAAGACTTTTGGCGGCATTCGCGCCGTCACCAATGCCAGCCTCACGATCGGCGCCGGCGAAATTCACGCGCTGATCGGACCGAACGGCGCCGGCAAGACCACGCTGTTCAACCTGATCTCGGGCCTGTTCCCGACCGACAACGGCACCATCAGGCTCAACGGCCGCGAGATCCAGGGCGTGCCGTCCGACCTGATCTGCCATCAGGGCCTGGCGCGCTCGTTCCAGATCACCAACCTGTTCAAGGGCCTTTCGATCTACGAAAACCTGCGGCTGTCGCTGCAGGCGCGCAGCGACATGCGCTTCAATCTCTGGCGCGACATCGACAGCTACGCAAAGCATCCATGCCGAGACCGCGGAACTGATCAAATTCCTCGGACTCGAAGGCATCGAGACCATCGAAGGCGGCGAACTGTCCTATGGCGGGCAGCGGCTGGTCGATCTCGGCATCGCGCTCGGCTCCAAGCCGCAGGTGCTGCTGCTGGACGAACCGCTGGCGGGCCTTGCCGCCGCCGAGCGCGAGCGCGTGTCGAACCTGGTCAAGAACGTCGCCGCCAACATTCCGGTGCTGATCGTCGAGCACGACATCGATCGCGTGCTCGGCTTTTCGCAAACCGTCACCGTGATGAACCAGGGCGAAGTGCTGATGACCGGCACGCCCGATGCGGTGCGCGCCGACCGCCGGGTGCAGGAGATCTATACCGGCACCGGCGTGCCCGAGGTCGAGCACAGCCGCAGCGAGCGCGGCCCACGCAGGCGCCGCACCGGTGCTGCGCTTCGAACGCGTCAATACGTTCTACGGCAAGAGCCATATCCTCCATGACGCCACGCTCGACGTGCGCGAAGGCGAGATCGTCGCTTTGCTCGGCCGCAACGGCGCCGGCAAGTCGACGCTGCTTGAAGACGCTCGCCGGCCTGGTGCCGCTGTCGTCGGGCGAAATCGAATATGCCGGCGCCGACATCTCGCGTCTGCCGGCGCCCGACATCGCGCGGGCCGGCATCGGCTACGTGCCGCAGGGCCGCGGCCTGTTCGCGGGCATGACGGTGCGGGAAAATCTCTCGCTCGGCCGCCTCGCACGCAAGACCGACGGCAGCAACGGCGTGGTCTGGAGCGAGGAGCAGATCCTCGATTATTTCCCGCGACTGCGCGAGCGCATGGACGTCGCGGCGGATTATCTCTCCGGCGGCGAGCAGCAGATGGTGGCGGTGGCCCGCGCGATGTCCGGCAACGTCAAGCTGCTGTTGCTGGACGAACCCTTCGAAGGCCTGGCGCCGGCCGTGATCCTCGAACTGTTCAAGGTGTTCGACCAGCTGCGGCAGCACATCTCCATCGTGATCGTCGAACACAATCTCGATCTGGTGCTGGCGCTGGCCGACCGCGTCTTCGCGCTGGAGCGCGGCGCGGTGTTCCATCAGGGACCGGCGGCCCCGCTGCTGACCGATCTCGACTATCGCAAGAAGATCTTGTGGCTGTGACTCCGTCATTGCGAGGAGCGAGCACGAGCAATCCATCTTTCTTCGTAGCCAAGATGGATTGCTTCGCTGCGCTCGCAATGACGGCTCATCTCGGAGGCGTGATGCGAATTCTGATAGCGGCGATGACGGCAATCATCATTCCTCGGTAGCAATGCGCATGCGGCCGACGGCAACATGACCATCGCCGTATTCACCAAGAACCTGACCAACCCGGCCTATGAGGCCTTTCGCATCGCCTCCGACCAGATCGCGCGCACGACCGGCGCGCAGGGTCGTGCATTACGTGCCGAAGCAGCCCGACAATGTCGACGAACAGAAGGCGATGGTCGATCAGGTGATCAAGGACAGACCGGACGCGATCATCTTCATTCCCGTCGACGACGTCGCCATGGTCGATTCCGTGAAGAAGCTCAACGACGCCAGAGATTCCGGTCGTGCTGGTTTCCAATCCGCTGCCGGGCAGCTTCGTCACCTATGTCGGCGCCGACGATTTCGAGATCGGCTACCGCGAGGCGCGCTATCTCTTCGACAAGATGGGCGGCAAGGGCAAGATCGTCGTCATCGAGGGCACGCCGGCGGCGCCGACCAACCGTGAACGGCTGCGCGGCTACAAGCGCGCCTTTGCCGAATTTCCCGGCATCGAAGTGCTCGGTTCCGGCGTCGGCAACTATCAGCAGCCCGACGCCAAGCGCGCGATGGAGAAGCTGCTCGCCGAGCATCCGCAGATCGACGCGGTACTCTCGGCCAATGACAGCATGGCGCTGGGCGTGCTGGAGGCCCTGAAGGCCGCCAACCGCACTTCGATCGTCATCGGCATCAACGGCATTCTTCCGACGGTGAAGCAGATCGAGACCGGCGCGATCCTCGCCACCGTCGATTTCAACATGTTCAAGATCGGCTGCACCGCGACGCGCGCGGCGGTCCGCCACTCAAGCAGCGAGCCGTTGCCCGACAAGGTGATGCTGCCCGGCTGAAGTGATCGACAAGACCAACTACAAGGCATGGCTGGTGCCGGTCGACCAGCGCACCTGTCCGGAATGGAGCGAGGTCGCGCGCTGAATGATTGAGGGCCGCGGCTGCATCCGGCTGCTATCATTGCGAACCAGGGTCCGATATCCTGCCCGCAATGAAGAAAATACAGGGCTGGGACCGACTGATGAGCACTTCACCATTCCGCGCATTCCTCGTCATCGCGTTCGCGCTGACATGCTCGATTTCTTCGCATGCCGAGGACTACCCGACACGCACGATCAAGATGATCGTGCCGACCGGCGCCGGCGGCATCACCGATATTCTGGCGCGACTGGTCGGCAAGCACATCAGCGAAAAGCTCGGTCAGCCCGTCGTCATCGACAACCGCACCGGCGCGGGTGGCACCATCGGGACCCGGGCGGTCGCGCAGGCCGAGCCTGACGGCTACACGCTGCTGATGGTGTTTCCGAGCCACGCCGCCAATCCGGCGCTCTATGCCAAGCTGCCCTACGACAGCGAGAAGGACTTCGCGCCGATCTCGATGGTGACGAAGGTCAGCGAGATCCTGCTGGTGCCGAACACCTCGCCTGCGAAATCCGTCAAGGAACTGGTCGAACTGGCGCGCAAGGAGCCGCTCAATTACGCCTCCGTCGGGACCGGCAGCCTTGCCCATCTCGCGACCGAGATGTTCCTCAGCATCGCCGGCGTGAAGATGACGCATGTTCCCTACCGCAGCGTGCCGCAGGCGCAGCAGGCGGTGATGACAGGTGAGGTGGCTTTGTTTTTCGACACGCCGATCACGGCGCTACCGCAAGTCAAGGCCGGCACCGTGCGCGCGCTCGGCATCAGCACCGCCAAGCGGCTCGCCGTCGCACCCGAAATTCCGACGATCGCGGAAGCGGGAGTGGAAGGCTACGAAGTCACCGGCTGGAACGGCGTGCTGGCGCCGGCCAACACGCCGCGGCCGATCATCGACAAGCTCAACACGACCATTGTCGAAGCGCTGAAGACGCCCGAGATCGAGAAACTGCTGGCGGAGCAAGGCCTCGAGGCGGTCGGCAACACGCCCGAGGAGTTCGCGGCCCTGATGCACGCCGACATCGAGAAATGGATTCGCGTCACCCGCGCCGCGGGCATCCAGCCGCAATAGACGAGCATTACTCCGAGCAGAGATAGGTTCGCGGCACGACGCGATAGGCGCTGTAGCGATAATACGGCCGGTAGGCGTGGCCTCGATACAGCGCGGGCGGTTGCCCGGCATACCAGGCGCCGTGATAGAAATTATCGGCAGGTCCATCGCTGCACCGGTAGGGTATCCAGGTGTAACGTGCCGGTGGCGGGCGGATGCCGATTTCCTCGGGGATGCCCGGCCAGCGTTCATGCGCGTGTGCCGGTAGCGCGACGATCATGGCGGCGGCTGCCAACGTTGTCCTCAGCATTGAAGCGTATCGCATGCGCGCACCCTCCTCACTGGGGCGGAGGATACCAACAAGCGCGCTGCCGCGAAAGCCAGTTCGCTAATGCTCGTCTGGCCTGTTGCGCGCGATGAGCTCGGCCGCACCCTTGTCGAGCAGATCGAGGCCGACGGCACGGCCGAGTTCGCGGGGCCGGTCCGCGGCGCCGTGCCGCGACGCCTCGATGAAGGTTCCGGTCGCCTCGTCCAGCACCGCTGCCGTCAGCGTCATTTCGCTGCCATCGAGCGTGGCGTGGCCGGCGATCGGCGAGTTGCAATGGCCGTTCAACACCCACAGCACCTCGCGCTCAGCCTCGGCGCGGAACCGCGACGGCATATTTTCGATCTTTGCGAGGTATCCGCGCGTGACCCAATCCTTCTCGACGCATTCCACCGCGACAATGCCCTGGCCAACCGCCGGCAGCATTTCACCAACCGAGAAATCATGCGCGATGCGCGACGTCATGCCGATACGCTCGAGCCCCGATCGCGCCATCACCAGCGCATCGGCGGGACCCACCTCGCCGCCGCCGGGAAGCCGCTGCATGTCGCCACGATCGAGCTTTGCCACCCTTGTGTCGGCAGCGCCGCGGTAGTGAATCACCGTGGCTTCCGGAAATAGCCGGCGCAGATAGGCCGCGCGCCGCACCGCGTTGGTGCCGATCTTGAAGCTCTTGCCGCGCAGCGCCCTGAAACTTTCCAGCGAAAGGCCGGGACGCAGCACCAGCGAATCGTTGGCAGCGTCGCGCGCGAGCATCGCGGCAAGCACGAGCCCGGGCGTCTCCTCGTTGCCGGGAACGTCCTTGAGCGAATGCATCGCCGCCTGTAATTCGCCGGCGCGCATCGCCTCGCGGATTTCGGCGACGAAGGCGCCGCCCTTGCCGCCATGCCGGAGCAGTTTGCTGGTCTGGTCCTGGTCGCCACGGGTCTCGAATCTGACGATCTCGACCGCGAGAGCGGGATTGGCCGCGCGCAGCAGCCGGGCAACCTCGTCGGTCTGCGCCAGCGCCATCGCACTCTTGCGCGTGCCGATCCGTAAGCCTTGTTCTGACACCCGGTCTCCGTTCGAACGCGATCAGGGTCGCGGGAAATGGCGAAAAGCCGAGGGCTTTCAGCGTCGAGATGGTGGTTAACTCAGGTCCCACCAGCAATCAGATTCAAATCTGATGGTGAATGGTCGGAGTGGCAGGATTCGAACCTGCGACCCCTGCTTCCCGAACGTACTTCTCTATTGTGAAATGTCAACGAAATCAATGACGTTCGAGTCGCCGCGATCGCGAGGGGAGCCGACGCCAGACGCGTCACCACAGGTCCTTGCCGCCGCGAGCCCGGCATCCTCGGGCTGAGACACATCGGCCAATACGGAAGCGGCCTTCCGCTGGCCGACGGTGCCTTTGATCAATGCAAATCGCGCGTATCCGCTAGAACGGAGCGCCAAAAAGCCCGAACACCAGCGGCGCAACAACAAGCAGCGAAAGAGCGAGCGCTTGTACGCTCTCCGGCTCGATTCTCCTGGAGAATCTCAGCGCGGCGAGCGGAATGATGGCAATCATCGGAAGGTAGTAGCGGGGATAGGCGTCCATCATCCAGCCTGTTTCAACATGCCGCTGATAGCTGAACCCCATATGAATTGTGAACGTTACGACGATAGCCAGCATTCCCGCCGCGACAACAGAATCGGTAACCTCGCCGCGACCGGCTACGATCTCCCGAAATGAAAGGAAAGCACCCGCGGCGGCGGCCGTGAGCACTGCGATCGGCAAAGCCAACAGGGAGAGCTGCAGGCTATTGCGTTGATGCAGCGATGGCATCCATTCCGAGACGAACGTCGTCAGGAACATGAGGGAGTAAGCAAAGGGCCCCAACCTGGGCGCGCTGGCCCAGCCGGCGACACTCGCGCCTTCTCGAAGCAAATCCATCTGCGCGGGTGTATTCGGAGCCGGGGTCCCGTATTGCAGCACGAATGCGAGATAGGGCGCCGCCGCGACGATGAGGCTGGAGGCAATGATGGCGACATCCATCTTGCTGGTCGTTCGCCTCCATATCATCAATGCACAGAGCGTCGCCAGGAAACCACCGGCGAGCAGGAAACCGGTGAGTTTTGCCATGCTGGCGACGAGCATGCCGCAACATGCCATCATCAGTCCGGATCGCTGCCCCGATTCGAAATAGGCGTATGCGCCAAGAATTGTGAAAACGCCGCCGGCGAATGCGAGGTTGTCGTTATTGACCGCCCCTGCCAGCGGCGCCAGGACGGGCGTCGTGACGGCCATGATGACAAACGCATAGAACGGAAGGCCGTTCAGTTTCATTCTGGCGGCCAGCGCCAACAACCCGATCATCCCGATCGCGCTGATGAAGACGTTCAGCAATCGCAAATATATCAGAGATCCCGGCCGGCCGCTGATCTCCGGCCCGAGTGCTGCGACAAGCCAGTAGTAGACGGGTGGATGATTGAGGTAGTTCGAGCCGCTCGTGAACTGGAACGACACAGGGTCGAGCATCCGCATCCGTTCGAATTGCGGCCACCTCTCAGGCGTTGCCTGGAGATGTGCGACATACGAAACGTGGGCGACCTCATCAAAGCCCTGAGTGACCGGCCTTCTGACCGCGCTGCCGACCGCACTCAGGAAAAACAGAAGAATGATGATTGCAGAGGCAAGAAGCAGCCCACTTTTAGAAGAACTGGTCGCGTTGGTGTAAAAAACAGTCATAATAAAGCACTACGCCTCATTCACAATCGCTACCTGCGGTAGTTATGCAAAGAGACGTTGATACTTCAATCCATACAACCATTGCTTGATCTCTGGATTGCTAAATCAGAGCCATTGAGGTTAGCAAAATGATAATCTGCAATATGTGACGAATGGCAATGACAGGTACGAAGTTTCGACGCTGCGAACGTTCGGGACAACGACGTCACAGCGCGCAATAAGAACGATGTATGCAGACGAATACGCCGCGGGAATTTGATTTGGCCGTCAGCCAAAATGCTTAGGCAGCAATGACCGTTTTGCGTATGCGCGCACTTCATGAGCGGTTACTTCGCCGATGCGGCGTCATAGAACGCTCGCCTCTCATATGCCGGTCAAGACCGTCGGCAGCTTCTAGCCCTGCGACATTGTCGCCGCGGTGGGGCTGGCAGAGCTGACCGGCAAGGTCACGCCCCATACCGTGCGACATACGGCGGCGACCTGGCTGATGCCGCGTGGCGTGCCTCTGTGGGAGGCGGCAGGCATTCTGGGGATGTCTGCCGAGGTGTTGCTGGGCACTTATGGCCACCATCACCCCGATTTCCTGCACGGAGCAGCAAATGCCGTTACATCCAGGCAACGCGTTTCGGTGGTTGAATTCGGTGGTTAGTCTTGAAGATATCAGGGAAAGAAGGCAAAAAGCCTAATGATTACTTGGTCGGAGTGGCAGGATTCGAACCTGCGACCCCTGCGTCCCGAACGCAGTGCTCTACCGGGCTGAGCCACACTCCGACTAAGAACGCGGCTTATAGCCTTGGGTTTCGGCCACCGCAAGGCGGCGATTTGAGGAAATTAATCACAGTGAAGGTTGGCCTGAAGACCCCGATTTTGCCCGCCAGCGCGGCTGCCGTGGCCGCAGCGGCGCGTTCCCTTGCCGATGGGGGGCTGGTCGCGTTCCCGACGGAGACCGTTTACGGCCTTGGCGCCGATGCCACCAACCCGGCCGCGATCGCCCGCCTCTACCAAGCCAAGGGCCGGCCGGCCTTCAACCCGCTGATCGCCCATGTCGGCGATATCGCCGCCGCGCGCCAGATCGCCCGCTTTGACGGCCCGGCGCTGGCGCTGGCCGAGGCGTTCTGGCCAGGGCCGCTGACGCTGGTTCTGCCCAAGACTGACGGCTGCGCGGTGGCCGATCTCGCCACTGCCGGCCTCGACACCGTTGCGATCCGGATACCGGCCCATCCCGTCGCCCGCGACATCTTGCGGGCGTTCGGCCGCCCGGTGGCAGCACCTTCGGCCAACCTGTCCGGTCACGTCTCGCCGACCACGGCCGCCCATGTCGAGAGCGACCTTTCGGGCCTGATCGACCTGATCGTCGATGGCGGCGCGGTCACGGTCGGCGTCGAGTCGACGATTGTCGGCTGCTTTGACGCGCCGATGCTGTTGCGCCCCGGCGGCCTGCCGCGGGAGGACATCGAACGCGTGCTCGGGCGCCCGCTGCTTCAACCACCCGCTGAGGCCGACAGCGACAGCGGGCAACCTCTGGCGCCGGGCATGTTGGCCTCGCATTACGCGCCGCGCGCACGCGTCCGGCTTCACGCTGACAGCATCGAGCCCGGCGAGGCATTGCTCGCGTTCGGCCTCGGAGCAATTTCGGGAATTGACGGCGCTTCCGCAGTGATGAATCTGTCTGCACGCGGCGATCTCGCGGAGGCCGCCGCCAATCTGTTCGGGCATCTTCGTGCGCTCGACGCCAGGGGCGCACGCACCATCGCTGTGATGCCGATCCCGGACGAAGGGCTCGGCGAAGCCATCAACGACCGGCTGCGCCGCGCGGCGGTTGGACGGGAATAGCTCCGCCGCGAGGCGGCCATGAAAGAGACGACGATGAATATCGCTCAAGCCGCCCTGCCAGCGCTGTCGCCTGAACTGATCGCGAAGTTTCGCGGAATCGTCGGCGACAAATACGCGGTGACCGACGCGGCCGACATCGCGCCCTATGTCACCGAGGAACGCGACCTGTTTCACGGCCGCTCGCCGCTGGTGCTGCGGCCGGGCTCGACCGCCGAAGTCTCCGCGATCTGCAGGCTCGCCAGTGAGCACAAGATCGCGCTGGTGCCGCAGGGTGGCAACACCGGCCTCGTCGGCGGACAGACGCCGCATAATGGCGAGGTCGTGGTTTCGATGCGGCGGCTGGACAAGATCCGCGAGATCGACCCGGCCTCGAACACCATGACCTGCGAGGCCGGCGTGGTGCTGCAGATCGCACAGAACGCGGCCCGCGATGTCGACCGGCTGTTCCCGCTGTCGCTCGGCGCCGAGGGCAGTTGCACGATCGGCGGCAATCTCTCCACCAATGCCGGCGGCACCGCCGCCCTCGCCTATGGCGTGGCGCGCGAGATGGCGCTCGGGCTCGAAGTCGTGCTGGCCGACGGCCGGATCCTCAACGGGCTGTCGAAGCTGAAGAAGGACAATACCGGCTACGACCTACGCAACCTCTTCATCGGCGCCGAAGGCACGCTCGGCTTCATCACCGCCGCGACGCTGAAACTGTTTCCGAAGCCGCGCGCGGTGGAGACCGCCTATGTCGGCCTCAAGTCGCCGGCACAGGCGTTGAAGCTGCTGTCGATCTCGCAGAACGAGGCGGCGGGCAGCCTGACCAGTTTCGAATTGCTGGCCGACATCGCGGTCGATTTCAGCATTCGCCACGGCATCGACATCCGCGATCCCCTGACCAGCAAGCATCCCTGGTACGTGCTGATGGAACTGTCGTCCTCGCGCGACGACGCCAGCGCCGCGCTGGAGGCGATCCTCGCCAAGGGCATGGAGGAAGGCATCGTCGACGACGCCGTGATCGCAGCCAACCTGACCCAGCGCGCCGGCTTCTGGAAGCTGCGCGACGAAATGTCCGCGGCGCAGAAGCCGGAAGGCGGCTCAATCAAGCACGACATCTCCGTGCCGGTCGCGGCTGTTCCTGATTTCATCGAGGAGGCCAACGCCGCCGTCGTCAAGCTGATCCCAGGCTCGCGGCCGGTGCCGTTCGGCCATCTCGGCGACGGCAACATCCATTACAACGTCTCGCAACCGGTCGGCGGCAAGTCCGAGGATTTTCTGGCGCGCTGGCACGAGGTCAATGCGGTGGTATTCGCGATCGTGCTGCGAATGGGCGGATCGATCTCCGCCGAGCACGGCATCGGCGTGCTCAAGCGCGACGAACTGCCCGACGTCAAGGACAAGGTCGCGATCGAACTGATGCGCGGCATCAAGGCGATGCTCGACCCGCACGGCATCATGAACCCGGGCAAGGTGCTGTGAATAGTCCGGACAGCCTGCTGAACATCACGCCGATCGAAGAACAGGATGTCGCCGAGGTCATCGCACTGTGGCAGCGCTGCGGATCAACGCGTCCGTGGAACGATCCCGCGGCCGATATCGCGCTGGCCCGCCGCGGCGACAATTCCACGGTTCTGGTCGGCAAGTGCGACGGCACCATCGCGGCATCGGTCATGGTCGGCCATGATGGGCATCGCGGCTGGGTCTATTACGTCACGGTCGATCCCGATCGCCGCCACCTGAATTTCGGCCGCGCCATCATGGACGCTGCGGAAGGGTGGCTGCGTGAGCGCGGTATCCTCAAGCTGCAACTGATGGTGCGCAAGGACAATGCGCAGGTTCACGCGTTCTACAAGTCGATCGGTTACTATAATCAGGAGACGGTGACCTTCGCCAAATGGCTCGACGGCCGCGCGCCGACACCGTAGCGCGAGACAGACTGGCAAGGCAGACAGGAACGACATGACCGTTTCCGATCGCATCCGCGTCAAGGACGTTCGCGTCCTCTCCGACAATCATTACCTGCTGAAGACCACCACGTTCGACTACCGGCGCGGCAACGGCGAGTGGCAGACCCAGCATCGCGAGACCTATGACCGCGGCAACGGCGCGACGCTGCTGCCGTACAATCTGGCGCAGCGCACCGTGGTGCTGGTGCGACAGTTTCGCTATCCGGCCTACGTCAACGGTTACGACGATCTGATGATCGAGGCCGCCGCCGGCCTGCTCGACAACGCGTCGCCAGAGACGCGAATTCGCGCCGAGGCCGAGGAAGAGACCGGCTACCGGCTTGGCGCGGTAGCCAAGGTGTTCGAAGCCTTCATGAGTCCGGGGGCAGTCACCGAGAAGCTGCACTTCTTTGTTGCCGAATACGAACCCGCGATGCGCATCGGTGACGGCGGCGGCTTGGCCAGCGAAGGCGAGGACATCGAGGTGCTGGAACTGTCGATCGACGAGGCACTGGCGATGATCACCGACGGCCGCATCGCGGACGCCAAGACCATCATGCTCTTGCAATACGCGGCGCTGCATATTTTTCGGTAGTCAGATCGCCTTCTATACTGCCTTGGCCGCGCTGCGCGCCGCGGCGAGGATCTCGCGCCTGATCTTCTCATCTTTCACCGCCCGCGCCATTGCCGCGGCACCCGACAGCACCGCGAGGAACGACCAGGCCCGCTCGCTGGCATGCGCGCCGCGGAATCCCGCGACCAGCACCTCGACCAGCCGTGTCAGTTCGGCATCGTAGACCACACGCGTCGCATCGTCGGCGCGCGCGACATCAGGCGAGAAGCTCGGCAGGCCGCAGGCCTCGTCGAGGCCGACTTCCATCCGTTCGCCGAGATAGAAATCGACGAAGGGATCGCGCCAGCCGCGGCCGTGTTGTTGCTGGAACGCGGCGATGCCGTTGCGCAGCGTCGCGATGCCGTCCGAGACCACGACCTTGAAGGCCTCGGCCTTGGAATCGAAATGCGCGTAGAACGCGCCCGACGTTAGCCCCGCGCCTTTCGCCAGCGCATCGACGCCAGTGCCGCCGAATCCGCCGCTGCGAAAACCGCGCCCGGCCGCCTCGACCAGCCGCGCCCGCGCATCGCCCTCGTTTGCCTTTGGCCGCGCCATTCCGCGCCTCTCACATCAAGTTGATAACGATCGTTATATTACCATTGACGAGATAACGATCGTTATGTTTAGTAGATAACGATCGTTATCTAGTGATGGCGACGTCCGCAGGCAACCGCGGGGCGATCCGGTTGCCGTTCATGGAGACAAGAAATGCCGATCCAGATCATCGTTCCCGAAGGCGTCCTGACCGCGGACGCCGAAGCCGAAGCGTTCCGCAAACTCACCGACCTGTTGCTGCGCCTGCACGGCCTCACCGGCAACAAATTCATGACGCCGAACGTGATCGGCGAAGTGACCGTGGTACCGCGCGGCCGCACTTTCTCCGGCGGCAAGCCGACCGATATCGCGGTATTCGAACTCAAGGTGCCGTCCTTCGTGCTGCCGACGCAGGAACTGAAGGATGCCTGGATCGGGGAAGGCACCACGATCATCGAGGAAGCGGCGCGAGGCCGCATCAAGCGCGAGCACATCTATTCGAGCGTCAGTTACGCCGTCGATGGCGCCTGGGGCATCGGCGGTGTCGCCTACAGCAACAGCGATCTCGGATCGGCGGTCGCCGCGCAGGCTGCGGCGTAGGCTATCCGTCAACGACGGTGGGCACGGCGCGATAGCGTCGTTGCCCACCCCTGATTTCAGCGACTTCAAAACAGCGACCCCTGCCCGTCATCTTCCGACGCCACCGGCGCGACCTTGCGCGGCGCGGCCTTCTTCGGTTTGGGCTCTTCGGCCGTCCGCTCTTCGTCGGTGATCGGCAGCGTCAGTTGCGCGTCGTCATTGGCGACGCGATTGACGCGGGTCGAAACCTCATGCCAGGCGAACATACCTTCGGCCGGCGGCTTCAACAGCGTCATGACCTCTTCGGCGTCGTGCGCCCGGCCGTCGAGCCAGCGCTCGAAATCATCCGGCGCGATCGTCACCGGCACCCGGTGATGCAGCGCTGCCAGATCCGGGCTCGCCTGCGTGGTGACAATGGCGACGCTGTCGAACTCCTCGCCGTTCGGGCCCATCCAGGTTTCCGCGAGTGCGGCGAAACCGACCGGCTGGCCGTCGCGGCGATGGATGAAAAACGGCCGCTTGCGGCCGTCCTTGTCCTGCCATTCGTAGTAGCCGTCCGAGGGAACCAGCACCCGCCGCCGTTTCATCGCGTTCTTGAACGCCGGTTTCTCCAAAACCGTCTCGGCGCGCGCGTTGATCAGCAGGGTGAATTTCCTGGCGTCTTTCACCCATGACGGGACCAGTCCCCAGCGCATCAACCGGAAGTGTCGGCCGCCATTTTCGAGGATCACCACCGGAATCGGCTGGGTTGGCGCAATATTATACCGGGGCGGAAAATTGGGCTGCTCGATATAGCCGAAAATCTGCCTAAGTGCCGCCGGCGGCGAGGTAATTACGAAACGTCCGCACATTTTCCAGGCCCAATCGCCATCTGTTTAACGTCCCTTAACTCCAAACCTTAACAGTAGGGCGGATGATAACAACGGCCGCCACATCTGCGCGATCCGAGCGCCCCGCAACGCCACCGAAGCGCCCGATCAACGCGGCCCGCGCGGCGCAGTTGAAGGCTGCCAATATCAACCCCCGCACCGGGCTCGCCACCGACTATCTGAATCATTTCAACGAAGCCATCATGCTGCTCGAGATGGTTCCGGACATGCCGGAATGCGCCGAGGATTTCCTCACCTGGACCCCGCTGTCCTACGCCGAGCATTTCGTCGCTTCCAATTTCAAGGCCCGCGACCTCGCGATCGAGGCCTATGAAATGGCCGACCCCAACATCCGCGCCGAATTCGATAAACTCACCTCTTCCATGACCTCGATCCTGAGCGCGGTGGGTGTGGCGATGCGCGAAGCCCAGCATGACAAGACCCGCGCCACGCTCGCCGAACAGGCCACCGGCTGGGTCAAGCCGCTGGTGATGATGACCGCCGGCGTCATCAACGGCGCCTCCGAGGCCGACGTCGAAGAGATCATGTCGCATTAAGGCGCTTTCGAGCGAAAGCCCGCCCCGCACCTGATGCGACGCGGCCGCCGAATTAGACCTCGGGACATCGATCGGGCATGATCTCGCTCCGTCATCGTTCCCCCTTTCGCGGATTACACCTTGGTCTCCCTTGTTCAGCCGACCCGTCCCCAGCTCGCCGTCAGCGGCGCGATATTTCGCGACGGCAAGGTTTTGCTGGTTCGCCGCTCCCGCTCGCCGGGCAAGGGATTTTACTCGTTCCCCGGCGGCCGGGTCGAATTCGGCGAATCGCTGCACACCGCGCTGCATCGCGAGGTCGACGAGGAAACCGGCCTGCGAATCGAGATTCTGGACCTGGCCGGCTGGCGCGAGGTGCTGCCGGCGGCAGGCTCCGGCGGCCATTATCTGATCATGTCGTTTGCGGCGCGCTGGACCGCCCGGGAGCCGGTCCTGAACGACGAGCACGACGACTTCACGTGGCTCGACCCGGGCGCGCTCGGCGATCTCAAGGTCACTGGGGGCCTCAAGGAGGTCATTGAGGCCGCCCGGAAGCTGGTTTAGCGGGCTTTGCGCCTTGCCTCGGGCGTATTGAGGGGGCATATCGGGCGGGTTCTGGACCCCTACATGCGCAAGCAATTTCTGGCCTTTCTGATCCTCATCTCGGCATGCCTTTCTGTCCCCGCGCGGGCCCAGGATGCCGCCGCGCCGTTCGACGCCGACCTGCAGCGGCTGGCCGAAATCCTCGGCACGCTGCACTATCTGCGCGGCATCTGCGGCACCAATGAAGGGCCGAAATGGCGCAACGAGATGCAGGCGCTGATCGACGCCGAGACCCCCTCCGGCGACCGCCGCGCCCGCATGATCGCGGGCTTCAACCGCGGCTATAACGGCTTTCAGCAGACCTACCGCACCTGCACGCCGGCCGCCTCCGTGGCGATCCGCCGCTACATCGAAGAAGGCTCGAAGATCTCGCGCGACCTGACCGCGCGCTACGCGAACTAATGTCGACGAGGTTGCATGCATGCCGTCATACCCCGCGCATGCGGGGTATCCAGTACGCTGCGGCCTATCGGGTCCATCACTACGTTCTCTGGAATGCTGGGTTGCCCGGTCAAGCCGGGCAATGACAACTGAGTGTGAACCACGACCATGGATACAATCTTCTTCGACCTCGACGGCACGCTGACCGATCCGAAGCCCGGCATCACCGGCTCGATCCGGTATGCGTTGCAAAAGCTCGAACATCCCGCGATCCCGAGCGAGGACGAACTGACCTGGTGCATCGGACCGCCGCTGCGGGCGAGTTTCGTCAAACTTCTCGGCGGCGAAGATTCCGCCGACCGCGCTGTGTCGTTGTACCGCGAGCGCTTTGCCGATGTCGGCCTGTTCGAAAACCGGCTTTACGACGGGATTGCCGACGTCCTGACCGCGCTCGGCGCGAGCGGCTACCGCATGTTCGTCGCCACCAGCAAGCCGCATGTTTTCGCCGACCGCATCGTCGATCATTTCGGCCTGCGCCCTCACTTCGAGCGCGTGTTCGGCTCCGAACTCGACGGCACGCGCGTCGATAAAGGCGACCTGCTGGAATATGCACTGAAGCAGACCACGGTTGCCCCTTCCAACACTCTGATGATCGGCGACCGCAGCCACGACATGATCGGCGCCGGCAAGAACGGCATCAAGGGCATTGGCGTGCTCTACGGCTATGGCAGCAGAGACGAACTGATAGGGGCTGGCGCCAAGCATGTCTGCGCGACGCCGGCGGAGATTCTGGGCTGTATTTCGTGAGCCTTGCGGCCCCGGGGAACGCGCGCCGCAAATACGGGCAGCCGCGTTAACCGTTCTTAAAGATGTGCCTAGCGGGACGCCACCCTCGTGCTACAGGTTAACGCGTTCGACGCGGTCCGCCCTGGATTGCGCGCAGATTTCGTTGAGTTTCATGAGCCATCCTGCGACCTTCTCGATCGCCCGCGATCCACTGCCCGACCACGAACAGAAGCAGGCCGCGCTCAGCTACCTCAACGAGGCCTGGGCGGAGGCGCGCCACGACGGCGTCGACGGCGACTGCCTGGCGCAGGCCAGCCTGTTCACGGCGATGGCCGAACTGGTCTCGACCTATGGCGAGGACGCGGTGGCGAAATTCGTCGAAGGTCTGCCGACACGCGTGCGCAACGGCGAGTTTTCGCTGGCGCTGGCGAAGCAGTAAGGACACTCGTTCCGGCGTCATTGCGAGGAGCGCAAGCGACGAAGCAATCCATCTAGCCGCTACGCCGCCCCGTGGATTGCTTCGCTGCGCTCGCAATGACGGGGAGAGACCCTACCCTATGCCTTCAGCGTCTCCAGGAACCGCACCGGCTCGCCGGTCGACGGCGTCGCGACCTCGCCCTGCCACATCACGCGCTTGCCGCGCACAAAGGTGCCGACCGGCCAGCCGGTGACGCGGACGCCGTCATAGGGCGTCCAGCCCGCCTTCGAGGCCACCCATTTGTTGGTGATGGTCTCGGAGCGCTTGAGATCGACGATCGTGAAGTCGGCGTCGTAGCCGGCGGCGATGCGGCCCTTGCAGGCGATATTGAACAGCCGCGCCGGACCGGCGCTGGTGAGATCGACGAAGCGAGCCAGTGACAATCGCCCGGCGTTGACGTGATCGAGCATCAAGGGCACCAGCGTCTGCACCCCGGTCATGCCCGAGGGCGAGGCCGGATAGGTCTTGGCTTTTTCCTCCAGCGTGTGCGGCGCGTGGTCGGAGCCGAGCACGTCGATGATGCCCTGCTCGATGCCGTACCAGATCCCGGTGCGGTGATCGGCCGAGCGCACCGGCGGATTCATCTGCGCCAGCGTGCCGAGCCGCTCATAGCATTCGGGGGCGGCCATTGTCAGGTGGTGCGGCGTCGCCTCGCAGGAGGCGACGTCCTTGTGATCCCTGAGGTAAAGGATCTCTTCCTTGGTGGAGATATGCAGGACGTGAATGCGTTTTCCGGTCTCGCGCGCCAGATTAACGAGGCGCTGCGTCGCCAGCAGCGCCGCGGTCTCGTCGCGCCACACCGGGTGCGAGCGCGGATCGCCCTCGATCCGCAGCGGCTTGCGCTCGTTCAGACGATACTCGTCCTCGGCATGAAACGCGGCACGACGCCGGATCACCCCGAAAATCTTCCGCAGACTTTCGTCGTCCTCGACCAGAAGCGCGCCGGTGGAAGAGCCGATGAACACCTTGACGCCGGCGCAGCCCGGCGCGCGTTCCAGTTCAGGTAAATCCTGAACATTCTCTCGGGTGCCGCCGATGAAGAACGCAAAATCGCAATGCATGCGGTGCTTGCTGCGCTTCACCTTGTCGGTGAAGGTGGCTTCCGTGATCGTCAGGGGATCGGTGTTCGGCATTTCGAACACCGCGGTGACGCCGCCCATCACGGCGCTGCGCGATCCGGTTTCGAGATCTTCCTTATGGGTCTGGCCGGGCTCGCGGAAATGCACCTGGGTGTCCATCACGCCGGGCAGGATGTGGAGGCCCTTGCAGTCGATCACCTCGCCGGCCGACACCTGTCCGAGCGAGCCGATCGCGGCAATACGGCCATTGGTGATGCCGATGTCGCGGAGACCCTCGCCGTCCTGATTGACCACAGTGCCGGATTTTAGAATGGTGTCAAATCGTTGATTCATCGGGATCAAAGGTCCTTGGACGTTCGCTTTTAGCCTATGGTGCGGGCTTGTTGGCCGCACCTTAGCGCCTTAGCTTGGCATGGGATATCCGCGACCTGTGTTTCCCCAGGAACTTGAAAACTACCTCAAAACAGACTGATTTAGCTTATGAAAGCAGCGTTTCTTCCAGACCGGGGCGTGATCAAGGTCAGTGGCGAGGATGCCCGCAACTTCCTCAACGGCCTCGTCACGACAGACGTCACACTGCTACGCCCGGGCCTTGGCCGGTTCGGCGCGCTGCTGACGCCGCAGGGCAAGATCACGACCGATTTCCTGATCACCGAAGCCCCGTCAGGCCACGGCGGCGGCTTCCTGATCGACGTGCCCCGCGCGCTGGCCGCGGGCCTCGGCACCAAGCTCGGCTTCTACAAGCTGCGCGCCAAGGTCACGGTGGAAGACCTGTCCGACAGCCTCGGCGTACTGGCGGCATGGGGTGGCGAACCCGCGATGAAACCGGACCTGGCGTTTGCCGATCCGCGCCAGGAGGCGCTGGGGTGGCGCATTCTGGTGCCTGCGGAACTGACGCAGAAGGTCGCCGACCTCATCGGCGCCGACCTCGTCGACAGCGACGCCTATGAGGCGCATCGTATCGCCTCAGGCGTACCGCGCGGCGGGCTCGACTTCATGTATGGCGACGCGTTCCCGCACGAGACCAACATGGACCGGCTGCACGGCGTCGATTTCGACAAGGGCTGCTATGTCGGCCAGGAGGTGGTGTCGCGGATGCAGCATCGCGGCACCGCGCGCACCCGGATCGTGCGCGTCGTGCTCGACGACTTTTCGCCGGAAGCCGGCGCCACCGTTCTGGCCGGCGACAAATCCGTCGGCACCATGGGCTCGACCGCGGCCGGCAACGGGCTGGCGCTGCTACGGACCGATCGCGTCGCCGACGCGCTTGATGCCGGTGCTACTTTGAGCGCGGGCGGCCTTGCGATCCATCTGGCCGATCCCAACGACATCAGACCCGCCCCGAAGCAGACCGTCGCGTGAGACAATTTCCATGAGCCAGTTGCGATGAGCAGATCCGCGCGCCTGCATGCCGACGGCAAGACCCGCTGCCCGTGGCCGGGCGAAGACCCGTTCTACATGGCCTATCACGACACCGAATGGGGCGTGCCTGAGTATGACGACCGGGCGCTGTACGAAAAACTGATCCTCGACGGTTTCCAGGCAGGGCTGTCGTGGATCACGATTCTGCGCAAGCGCGAGAATTTTCGCAAAGCGTTCGACGATTTTCAGCCGGAGAAAATCGCGCGTTACAGCGAGAAGAAAGTCCATGCGCTGATGAACGATGCCGGCATCGTCCGCAACCGCGCCAAGATCGAAGGCGCCGTCAACAGCGCCAAGGGCTATCTGAAGATCATGGAGGAAGGCGCGGGGTTCTCGAAATACCTGTGGGACTTCGTCGACGGCAAGCCGATCGTCAACACCTTCAAGACCACCGCCAGCGTGCCGGCCTCGACGCCGCTCTCGGCCAAAATTTCAAAGGATCTCGGTGCCCGCGGCTTCAAATTCGTCGGTCCGACCATCGTCTACGCCTTCATGGAGGCCACCGGCATGGTCAACGACCATCTGGTGACGTGCTTCTGCCACGAGAGTTGCAGCGGCAAGCTGCGAAAACCGCGCCTCAAATCCAAATGACGCCGCGAAAGCCGTTCGCGCCCGACATGACGCGGGCCTGGCAGCGGATGCTGTCGGGGCGACGGCTCGACCTGCTCGACCCCTCGCCGCTCGATATCGAGATCGTCGATATCGCGCACGGACTGGCGCGCGTGGCGCGCTGGAACGGGCAGACCAGCGGCGCGCATATTTTCTCGGTAGCCCAGCACACGCTATTGGTCGAACTGGTGTTGCGCGAGCAGATGCCGCGCGTGGATGCGCGTTGTCGCCTGGCGGCGCTGCTGCACGACGCGCCGGAATACGTCATCGGCGACATGATCTCGCCGTTCAAGGCGGTGCTCGGCGGCGACTACAAGGTGGTGGAAAAGCGCCTGCTGGCGTCGATCCATATCCGCTTCGGCCTGCCGCCGGTGCTGGCGGACGAGATCACGTTAGCGATCAAGGCCGCCGACCGCGGCGCCGCCTATCTCGAGGCGACACATCTGGCGGGCTTTTCGGCCGCCGAAGCCAAACGCCTGTTCGGCAGGGATCCCGGCCTGCCTGAGGCTGTGGAATGCGATTACCTGACGCCGTGGACCGCGGCCCGGGCCGAGAAGCAGTTTCTGGCGCGGTTTGCGCTGTTATTGCCGCCCTAGGCCGGTTCAGTCCGAATAGTTCAAGATCGTCTTCAACAATTTCGGAAAGCGCGCATTGATGTCCGCTTCGCGGACGACATTGCGGTGTTCGACGCCTTTTTTCGACGTCTGGATCAAACCCGCTTCGCGCAAAATACGGAAATGGTTCGACAAGGTCGATTTGGCCATCTCCGGACAGGGCGCGGCTTCCGTGCAGGACATGCAATCGTTGTTCGCCAGCAGGCTCTTGACGATACGCAGCCGCATCGGGTCCGCGAGCGCTGCGAGCACTGCGGCCAACGTAATGTCCTCTCGCGACGGGTGCACGAATGTAGCCATGCCCAAAGATATGGCACCGCCCTTGAACTAATTCAATAGTTCATTATTACCGAACTATTGAACGAGTGGACGTTCCACTCGGTATGGAGGTCAACATGACCAAGAGACTCGCAGGCAAGGTGGCACTCGTGACGGGTGCGTCGAAGGGAATTGGGGCAGAAATCGCGGCACGTCTGGCGGCAGAGGGTGCCGCGGTGGCTGTGAACTACAGTGCCAGCAAGCAGGCCGCCGACCGCGTGGTCGCAGGGATAACCAGCCGTGGCGGCAAAGCCATTGCTGTCCATGGCAACCTGACCGACGCCAAGGAGATAAAATCCGTGGTCGCCGAGACCGCCAAGGCGCTGGGGCCGATCGACATCCTCGTCAACAACGCGGGCATCTACGAGTTCGCGCCGCTCGACGGCATTACCCCCGAACATTTCCACAAGCATTTTGATCTCAATGTGCTCGGCCTGCTGCTGGTTTCGCAGGAAGCCGTGCGACATTTCAATCCGGCTGGCGGAAACATCATCAATATCAGCTCCGGGGTATCGACGATCACACCACCCAATGCGGCCGTCTACACGGCGACAAAGGCCTCCGTCGACGCCATCTCCTCGGTACTCTCAAAGGAACTGGCGCCGCGCAA
Source organism: uncultured Alphaproteobacteria bacterium (assembly GCA_963764705.1). Classification (GTDB taxonomy): domain Bacteria; phylum Pseudomonadota; class Alphaproteobacteria; order Rhizobiales; family Xanthobacteraceae; genus Bradyrhizobium. The sequence continues at coordinate 26,450 of CAVXTR010000003.1, forward strand.
AATCCGCGTCAATACCGTCAATCCCGGCATGATCGCCACCGAGGGCGTGGTTTCCGCAGGGCTACACGAGGGCGATATGCGCACCTGGATCGAGTCGGTCACGCCGCTGGCGCGTATTGGTAACGTCGAAGAGATCGCCGCGGCCGTCGCCTTCTTCGCGTCGAACGATGCCTCCTACATTACCGGCGAAACGCTCCACGTGACGGGCGGCCTTCACTGAGCGGCCGGCAAAACCTCCGGTTGCACCCAACCATCTGATGGAGCGCGGCGGCATCCAGGGTTTGATCGTCACTCCCAGGTGCCGCCGCGTTCGCCCCGTGATTATAGGACTTTCCACCCGAGACACCGCTTCCGAACGCCGGCGCATGGCCTTATAATCCCGACAACAAAAGGGAACGCCATGCTTCACATCTGCTCGCTCGCCGCATTGCCCGACACTGTCAAGGCGACCGGCGCCAGCCATGTCCTCACCGTGATGGCCAATGTCGACCAGGTGCAGCGACCGGCTTCCGTGCTCGAAGCCAACCATCTGAAAGTGCAGATGGACGACATCACCGAAGAGATGGACGGCTTCCTGGCGCCGTCGGACGCGCATGTCGAGCGCGTCCTGAATTTCGTGCGCGGCTGGGATCGCAGCGCACCGATGGTGGTGCATTGCTATGCCGGCATCAGCCGCTCGACCGCCAGCGCCTTTGCCGCCGCCTGCATGCTCAACCCGCACCGCGACGAGATCGAGATTGCAAAGCAGATCCGCGCCCGCTCGGCGATCGCTTCCCCCAACCGCCTGATCGTCAGCCTTGCCGACAAGGCGCTGGGCCGCGACGGGCGAATGCTGCGCGCACTCGACGAAATGGGCCCGGGCAGCATGACGGTGGAAGGCCGGCCGTTCCGGCTCGATCTCGACTGAACGCTGCGACAAATCAGTCCCCTGCCGATTTGAACTTTTAGCGCGCCAAACTGCACTTACTGGATTGCGACGGGCCACATGCGTGACCGGTTAACGCTTTGGACTGCCCGTCAGGAGGCCTGATGCTCGATAATCCCTTCGATTTTGCCGCGCTCGTGATCGCGATCGTGGCCCTTATCTTCGCGCGCAAGGCGATGAACCAGACCGCAGCAATGCGAGCCCAGCTGGACTTGATGCAGAAACTGGCGGCAGACAGGCCCGTGCCGCCGCCGCTCACGCAAGTGCAGGCAGCCCGGCAAGTTGTTACGCCTGCGGCGCCGCCGCCGATCATTCCGGAGATCAAATCCATCGCACCTGCCACTCCCGTTGAGGCGGCGAAAGCTGCGATCGACAGCCCGCCGGCGGCTCCGCCGCCGCTGCCGCAACCGGGGCGCGGCCTCGAGGAAACCGTCGGCACCCGCTGGGTGGTGTGGATCGGCGGCCTGACCTTGGCGCTCGGCGGATTCTTCATGGTGCGCTATTCGATCGACGCCGGCCTGCTCGGGCCCGGCGTGCGCACCATCCTCGGCGGCCTGTTCGCGCTGGCACTGCTGGCGGCCGGCGAATGGACCCGGCGCAAGGAGAGCATCTCCACCATCGAAGCGCTGCCGATCGCCAACATCCCGGCCATTCTCACCGCCGCCGGCACCGCGGTGGCGTTTGCGACCGTCTACGCCGCCTATGCGCTGTACGGTTTCCTGGTGCCCGCCACCGCCTTCATTCTGCTCGGACTGGTGGCGCTGGGCACCCTGGCCGCGGCCCTGCTGCACGGGCCCGCGCTCGCCGGTCTCGGCATCGTCGGCGCCTTCGTCACGCCGCTGCTGGTGTCGTCGGACAAGCCCGACTTCTGGGCGCTCTACGTCTATCTCGCCATCGTCACCGCGGCGGCATTCGGCCTGGCGCGCGTCCGGCTGTGGCGCTGGCTCGCGGTCACCACGATTGCGTTTGCTGTCATGTGGACCCTGCCCTGCCTGCAATGCGGCCCGTCGATGGTCGCGCCGCATGCTTTCCACGTGCTGGCCGGATTTATCCTCGCAGCCTTGCTCGTGGTGTGCGGCCTCCTGTTCGGCCCGCCCGCCGACGAAGGCCAGATCGAGCCGATCTCTTCCGGCTCGCTCACGGCCTATCTGGTTGGTGCAACCCTGATCGTGCTCAACAGCTTTCACGCCGATGCGGCGATGATCACGTTCGGCCTGCTGGTGGCGGGAAGCCTGATCGTGGCGTGGCGCAGCGATGCCGCCACCGGTGCGGTCGGCGGCGCCGCGGCATTTGTCTTCGTCGTGTTCGCCGAATGGGCGATCCGCTCCAATCCGGACATGCTGGTGCTGCCCGGTGGACCGTTGCTCGGCATCGGACCGGCCGCGACCGACGGGTCGGTCTCGCTGCACCTGATCTCGGCTGCGATCTTCGCGGCGGGATTTGGCGTCGCCGGATTTTTGGCGCAGGGCCGCTCGGCCAGCGCGGTCATTCCCGTGATCTGGTCGGCGACCTCGGTATTCGTGCCGCTGGCGCTATTGGTCGCGCTCTATGCCCGCATCGCGCATCTCGACCGTTCGATTCCGTTCGCCATTCTCGCCGTGATGCTCGCAGCGGCTTACGCCGCGGCGACCGAGATGCTGGCAAAACGCGAGGACCGCCCGGGCATGCAAGCCGCCATCGCGCTGTATGCGACCGGCACGCTGGCAGCGCTGGCGCTGGCGTTGACGTTCGCGCTGGAAAAAGGCTGGCTCACGATCGCGCTGGCGCTGATGTCGGCGGGAACCGCCTGGGTTTCGTTGCAGCGGCCGATCCCGTTCCTCCGATCGCTGGCCGCGATCCTCGCCGGCATCGTGGTAATGCGCATCGCCGACGATCCGCGCATCGTCGGTGACGCCGTCGGCACCACGCCGATCTTCAACTGGCTGTTGTGGGGTTACGGCATTCCGGCGGCCTCGTTCTGGGTCGGCAGCATTTTTCTGCGCCGCAACGGCGACGATGCGCCGCTGCGCGCGGTTGAAGCGGCCGCGATCCTGTTCACGGTGCTGCTGGCGTTCATGGAAATCCGCCACGCCGTCAACGACGGCGATCCCTACTTCACGTCAGCCGGTCTCGCCGAAGTGGCGCTGCAGGTCTGCGTCGCGCTGGCGATGGCGATCGGACTGGAACGGCTGCGCCTTCGCACCGGAAGCGTCGTGCACAATGCCGGCGCCTTCCTGCTGACCGCGTTCGCCGGTCTGGCGACCGTCGGCGGACTACTGGTGATGGAGCAGCCGCTGCTCTGGAACATCCATGTCGGCGACGGCAGCTTCATCAACCTCCTGCTGCTCGGCTATGCGCTACCTGCCATATTGGCGCTGCTGCTGTCCTATGCGATCGCCGGCCATCGTCCGGCTGGCTACGTCAATTCGATCGCCGCCGGCGCGCTGATCATGGCGCTGACTTATGTGACGTTCGAAATCCGCCGGCTCTACCACGGCCCCTACATGGACCGCGGCCCGACCACCGGGGTCGAGCAATACACCTATTCGATCGCGTGGCTGGCGTTCGGCGTGGTGCTGCTCGGCATTGGCATCGTCTTCAACTCGCAGCGCGCGCGGCTGGCATCCGCCGCAGTGATTGCGCTGACGATCCTGAAAGCCTTCGTGATCGATATGTCGACGCTGACGGGTGTCTACCGCGCGCTGTCGTTCATGTGCCTTGGCCTGGTGCTGGTGGCGATCGGCTGGCTGTACCAGCGGATCCTGTTCCGGCGGCAGGCCGCGGCGACGGCGGCTGCCGCCGCACCGGGAGATTAGGCGGCGCGGACCGACTCGAGAAACTTCGAGACTTCGAGCTTGAGGCGGTTGCTCTCGCTGGAAAGCGATTTCGCCGCCGAGTGAACTTGCGACGAGGCCGAGCCGGTCTCGGTTGCGCCGCGCTGCACGTCGGTGATGTTCGAACTGACTTCCGTCGTCCCCATCGCGGCCTGCTGGATGTTGCGGGAGATTTCCTGAGTCGCCGCGCCCTGCTGTTCCACCGCCGCGGCGATCGCCGAAGCGATCTCCGACATCCGGCCGATGGTGTCGCCGATTTCCTTGATCGCGCCGACCGACTGCGCGGTGGCGTTCTGGATACCGGAGATCTGCTGGCTGATCTCGCCGGTCGCCTTGGCGGTCTGCTCGGCCAGCGCCTTCACTTCGGAGGCCACCACCGCAAAGCCGCGGCCGGCCTCGCCCGCGCGTGCCGCCTCGATCGTGGCGTTCAGCGCCAGCAGGTTCGTCTGCCCCGCGATGGTGTTGATGAGCTCGACGACGTCGCCGATGCGCGATGCCGCCTGCGCCAGCTCGCCGACCCGGCTGTTGGTGCTCTGCGCCTGGTCGACGGCGTCACCGGCGACGCGGGACAATTCCTGGACCTGTCGGCTGATCTCGTTCACCGACGAACTCAATTCCTCGCTGGCCGACGCCACCGACTGCACGTTGGTCGATGCTTCCTCGGACGCCGCGGCGACCGTGACGGCGAGTTGCTGCGAGCGCTCGGCCGTGACCGTCAGCACGTTGGCGGAGGCTTCCAGTTCGGTCGCGGCCGACGCCACGGTTTCGACGATCTCGCCGACGACGGCCTCGAAATTGCGCGTGATGCCGTCGACCCGGCGCGCACGCTCGATCTTGGCCTCCGCGTCGCGGGCGGCGGCCTCGTCGGCGTCCCGCTTGTCAATCAGCGCCTGCTTGAACACCTGCAAGGCGTCGGCCATGACGCCGATTTCGGTATGCTCGCCGCGACGCGTCACCTCAGCCGCGAGGTCGCCGCTACCCAGCGCCTGCATCGGCGTCACGATCGCGGCAATCCCGCGCGACAGGTCGCGGATTAGATAGAGGCCGACACCGAACCCGGCGATCACGACGGCCAGGACGATGCCGAGCACGATCCAGAACGCACGAGCGTAGCCGTCCGCCGCGTCTCTGGTGGCGGTGTCCGCACCGGTATTGTTGAAGTTGATGGATTTCTCCAGATAGGTGTCGGATTCGGCCGCGATCACCGCGACCGTCTTCGCGATCGCCTCGCTGGCCTCACGCGGGACCCGGCCGACGCTGTTGCGCGAGAGCTCGATGACATTCGGGATGCCGGCCATATATTTTTCCCAGGCACGCGACCAGTTCTCATGGATCGCGCGCTCTTCGGGACTGGTGATCATCGCTTCATAGGCTTTGCGGTCCTTCGAAATCCGCTCGAGGACGCCAGCCAGCCGCTTGTCGCCGGCGGCCTTGCCCTCCAGTGAATCCGTCATGACATGCGCACGAAGCGCGATGCGGAACAGGTTGATATCGGCGCGGAGTTCACCAAGCGCCCGCACACTGGGAAGCCAGTTCGAGGCTATTTCAACCGTCTGGGCATTGATCATCTGCATGCTGCGGATGGCCAGCAGGCCCATGCCGGACATCGCAACCAGCATGAATGCGATCACAGCAATGACCTTGGCGCGGATGGAAAGTCTGGACATGGCTGGCTCTCGACGGGTTAAAATGTGGTGCAGTGAATTCGCACGCGCTGAAATATTCCGTTTAACGGTAAGCTCCGCATTGCAACCGCCGGTTAATGCGGCACTCCGTAAAATTACCCGCTTATCGAAAATAGGTACTCAGAAACCGTTTTTCTGTTCAAAATGCCGTGTTTCCGCGGGAATGGCGCTCGCATCGGTTGTCCCGCTCGCCCCCCGCCGTCAGGCCGCTCGCACCGAGTCGAGGAATTTTGCGACCTCAAGCTTGAGGCGGTTGCTGTCACTCGACAACAACTGTGCGGCCGAATGAACCTGCGCGGAGGCCGAGCCGGTTTCGGTGGCGCCATGCTGCACTTGGGTAATATTCGAGGAAACCTGCTGCGTGCCTGAGGCAGCGTGCTGGATGTTGCGGGAGATCTCCTGCGTCGCCGCGCCCTGTTGTTCCACCGCCGCGGCGATCGCCGAAGAAATCTCCGACATCCGGCCGATGGTATCGCCGATTTCCTTGATCGCACCGACTGAATCCGCCGTCGCCGCCTGAATGCCCGAGATCTGCTGGCTGATCTCGCCGGTCGCCTTGGCGGTTTGCTCGGCCAGTGCCTTGACTTCGGAGGCCACCACCGCGAAGCCGCGGCCGGCCTCACCCGCGCGCGCCGCCTCGATCGTCGCATTGAGTGCCAGCAGGTTGGTCTGTCCGGCGATGGTGTTGATCAGTTCGACCACGTCGCCGATCCGGCTGGCCGCCTGCGCCAGCGCGCTGACGCGGCCGTTGGTCTTCTCCGCCTGATCCACCGCCTCGCCGGCAACCCGCGACAATTCCTGGACCTGACGGCTGATCTCGTTGACGGACGTCGACAATTCCTCACTCGCTGCCGAGACCGATTGCACGTTGGCGGAGGCTTCTTCAGACGCGGAAGCGACCGATGTCGCGAGTCCTTGCGAGCGTTCGGCCGCTTTGGTCAGCGTATTGGCGGAAGCCTCGAGCTCGGTCGCAGCCGAGGACACGGTTTCGACGATCTCGCCGACCGCGCCTTCGAAAGCGTCGGCGAGCTTGATCATGTCGGCCTTGCGTTGCGCCGCCTGCCGTTGCTCGGCTTCGAGCTGCTCGGCGCGCAGCCGGTCGGTTTCGATCATGCTGTTCTTGAATACCTCGACCGCGCCGGCCATCTCGCCGATTTCGTCGCGGCGCCCAAGGCCCGGTATCGCGAGCTTGACATCACCGCCCGCCAGCGTGGTCATGGCAGTGACCATCGAGCCGATTGCCGTCGAGATCGAGCGGCCGATCAGCAGCGACAAGCCGCTCACGATCACGACCGCGAGCGCGAACGCGATCCACATCCAGTTTGCGACGGATTCGCGCGTTGCGGCCTCGGCCGCGTCGGCCACCTTGTAAAGCGCCTCGACGCCCTGCCCCACTTCGACCATCAACGGTTCGAACCCGCGAAACGTCTTCATCATGCTGGCGTCGAGACTCGCGGTCTGCTGGGCCGTATCGGACCAGGCCACGAACTCCTTCTGATATTTATCCAGCTTCGCTGTGATCTCGGCGATCACGTTCGGGGGAGCCGCCACCGCCGACAGCGCCTTGGCAAAATCGGCGGCGGAGCCCTTCAATGCCGCGACATATTTCGGATCGCGCCGCAGCATGAAATCCTTCTCATGCCGCCGCATCATCAGCATGGCGCTGGTCAGTCGCGGCTCGTCGATTTCCTTGAGTTTGGTTTCGATATCGTGGACCGCCGCTCGCAGCGAGCCGGTCAAGCCCTGGGTTTCGTTCAAGCCGAGCTTGAGTTCGGCTACAACCAATGCCGCGAAGTCAGCGCCGTAACTCTTGAAGCCGTCACGTACCACTTTGACCTTGTCGCGCAGCGCGCTCATGCTGCTCGACTGCATCAATCCCTGCAACGAATCGATATCGCGATCGATCCTGACCATCAGCTCGGCATGAGCCTTGGCATAGGATTCGTTGCGTCGCTGCTGAAAATTCTTCTCGTTGCGACGCGCTTCCAGCATTTCGATCGAAATCTGCTTGTTGAGATCCGAGATCGCGCGCGCGTTGTTGGCGACGGCGCGTGACGCATCCTGCGACGCACTGCCGACCTGATAGATCGTGCCGAATGCCAGAAGCCCGAGCAGGCCGACCAAACCAATGGCCATGATCTTGTGGGTGAGCCGAATGGCGGGGCTGCTCATGGGCGTGCTTCCTGATGAACCAAAAACATTCTCGAAGATCGGACCGTCTGGAATCGAAGCAATACAACGCGACTCCCGTAGGTCGGGATCGCGATCCGAAAAGCACCGGGCCGTACGGATGGACGAGCCGGTTCGTCGTGAACGCAGGCTCCTGCGACAAAACCACAGAGCGGTACCTAATGACGGCTATCCTTCCATAGGAAGGTTAACGCGCCCATTAATGAGGCAGGGGAATCCCGTCCGTACTAGTACCTGCTTTCGCTGACGTTCCACCTGCGGGCGACGGGAAAGCGTCGTAAAATCAATATCCGTTGCGAGGCACACCTTTGACGCGCACGCGAGGCTGACGGCGGCGCATTAAAGACCATGACAGCGGCACGTTGAGCCGGCCGGTTATCCTGCGTCGCCAAAACGACGATGGCCCGTCACCGACGGGCCATCGCGTAAACACCGGCGCTAGCGTGCGTCAGGCGGCTCTTACCGTATTGAGGAACTTGGCGACCTCGACCTTGAGGCGGTTAGAGTCACTGGAGAGCATTTGCGCCGCCGAAAGCACCTGCGAGGAGGCCGAGCCGGTCTCGGTGGCGCCGCGCTGCACGTCGGTGATGTTGGAGGAGACCTGCTGGGTGCCTTGCGCGGCCTGCTGCACGTTGCGGGAGATTTCCTGCGTCGCAGCGCCCTGCTCTTCCACCGCGGCGGCAATCGTCGAGGAGATCTCCGACAGCTTTTCGATGGTGCCGCTGATGCCTTTACTTCGGAGGCCACGACCGCGAAGCCGCGACCGGCCTCGCCCGCGCGGGCCGCCTCGATCGTCGCATTCAGCGCCAGCAGATTGGTCTGGCCGGCAATGGTATTGATCAGTTCGACGACGTCGCCGATGCGGGCTGCCGCCTTCGACAACTCGCTGACGCGGTCGTTGGTGGTCTTGGCCTGTCCGACGGCCTCGTTAGCAATCCGCGCCGATTCCTGCACCTGGCGGCTGATCTCGTTGACCGAAGACGAGAGCTCTTCGGTCGCCGACGCCACCGACTGCACGTTGGTGGAGGCTTCCTCGGAAGCCGCCGCCACCATGGTGGTCAATTCCTGCGAGCGCTCCGCGGTCGCCGTCAGGGTGGAAGCAGAGGCCTCGAGTTCGGTCGACGCCGACGAAACCGTTTCGATGATCTCGCCGACGGCCCCCTCGAACTGATCGGCCAGCTTGACCATATCGGCCTTGCGTTGTTGCGCCTGCCGCTGTTCGGTTTCGAGCTGCTCGGCACGCAACCGGTCTGTCTCGATCATGCTGTTCTTGAACACCTCGACCGCACCGGCCATTTCACCGATCTCGTCGCGACGGCCGAGCCCCGGTATCGCGAGCTTGACGTCGCCACCCGCCAGCCTGGTCATGGCGGCGACCATCGAGGCGAGCGCCTTCGAAATCGAGCGGCCGATCACCAGCGACAGTCCGAACACGAGGACCACCGCCGTGCCAAACGCGATCAGCATCGAGGTTCCGACCGAACCGCGCGTCGCCGCCTCGCTCGCTTCCGCCGACGTGTACTGCCGTTCAACATTCTGCTCGATGTCGGCAATCACGGGCTCGATCTCACGAAACGCCTTCGACATCGCGGAACCGAAGCCCGCGGCTTCCAGCGCACCGGCCGCCCAGGCGGAGAAATCCACCTGATACTTTTCCAGCTTCGCTGCGATATCGGCCTTGACCGCCGGCTGAACGTCGGCGACCGCAAGCGATTTTGAGAAATCGGCGACGGCCTTTTTCAGTTCGCCGACGTACTTCTCGTCCCGCCGCAACATGAAATCCTTCTCATGCCGCCGCAGCAACAGCATCGCACTCGTCAGTCTCGGATTGTCGATTTCCGTGATCCTGGTTTCGATGTCGTGCACAGCACCACGCAGCGAGCCCGTCAGCCCCAGTTTTTCGTTCAGGCCGAGCTTGGTCTCGGCCTGCACCAGGGCTCCAAAATTCCTTGAATAGTTGGCGAAGCCGCGCTGCATGCCTTCAATCTTCTCGGCAATATTATTGAAGCCACTGGATCGCGCCGAGGATTTCAACCGGTCCATGTCGCGCTCGATCATCCCAGAAAATTCGGAGTGATGCCGGGCGTAGGATTCGTCGCGACGAAGCTGAAAGTCCTTCTCCGCCCGTCGCGCTTCCAGCAGCTTGATCGAAAGTTGCCTGTTGAGACTGGAGATATTACGGCCTTCGCCGGCAACGACGCGCGAGGCATCCTGCGACAAACTGCCGACCTGATAGATCGCGCCGAAGGCCAGCAACCCGATCACGCCGACCAGACCGATCGCCATGATCTTGTGGGTGAGACGTATGGAAAAGCCGTTCATGTGCATGCTTCCTGAAAAGCGAAGGGACAGTCTCAAGGATCTGGGAGTGTTGAATTGGAGCCATATCGCGCGGCTCCCGCGTAAACGGGAACTCAGCTCAGCTCAGTAAGCACCGGGCCGTTCGATCGGACGAGCCGGTTCGTGGCGAACGCGGACTCCTGTGGCAAGCCACAGAACGGTGCTTAGGATGGCTAGAGTTACACATGGAAGTTAACGCGCCCGCCGAGGCAGGCGAAACAGCTCCGTACTAGTACGGCTTCCACCGCTTTCCGGATTCCAGGCGAAATGGAATCGCTGCGCGGCCCGTCACCGACGGGCCGCGCACTCGACGTTCGAGGTTTTACGGATCAGGCGGCTCTTACCGTATTGAGAAACTTGGCGACCTCGATCTTGAGCCGGTTGCTGTCGCCCGAGAGCAGTTGTGCCGCCGAGAGCACCTGCGAGGAGGCCGAACCGGTTTCGCTTGCGCCGCGCTGCACGTCGGTGATGTTGGAAGAGACCTGCTGGGTACCTTGCGCCGCCTGCTGCACGTTGCGGGAGATTTCCTGCGTCGCCGCGCCCTGCTCTTCCACCGCGGCGGCAATCGTCGAGGAGATCTCCGACAGCTTTTCGATGGTGCCGCTGATCTCCTTGATGGCGTCGACCGATTCATTCGTCGCCGCCTGGATGCCCGCAATCTGCTGGCCGATTTCGCCGGTGGCTTTCGCGGTCTGCTCGGCCAATGCTTTCACCTCCGATGCGACGACCGCAAAACCGCGACCGGCTTCGCCGGCGCGGGCCGCCTCGATGGTGGCGTTGAGCGCCAGCAGATTGGTCTGGCCGGCAATGGTATTGATCAGTTCGACGACGTCGCCGATGCGGGCAGCCGCCTTTGACAACTCGCTGACGCGATCGTTGGTGGTTCGCGCCTGGCCGACGGCTTCGCTTGCCATCCGCGCCGATTCCTGCACCTGGCGGCTGATCTCGTTGACCGAGGACGACAGCTCCTCGGTCGCCGACGCCACCGACTGCACGTTGGTGGAGGCTTCCTCCGAAGCCGCGGCCACCATGGTGGTGAGTTCCTGCGAGCGCTCCGCGGTCGCGGTCAGGGTCGACGCCGACGCTTCGAGTTCGGTCGAGGCCGATGAAACGGTTTCGACGATCTCGCCGACCGCGCCTTCGAACCGGTCGGCGAGCTTGACCATATCGGCCTTGCGCTGCTGCGCCGCGATCTGATCCTGCTTCATCTTGGCTTCGGCCTCGTCGCGGGCCTTCTGCTCGGAAACCACCTTGAACTTCTCGACGGCACCGGCGACGTCACCGACCTCGTCCTTGCGGCCGAGACCGGGCAGCACCACCGCGAAGTTGCCGCCGGCCAGTTCTTCCATCGACGCGCTCAAGGCGCGCATCGGACGGGCGATCGAGAACACCGAGAAGACGCAGGCGCCGATCAGCAGCAGCGCCATAGTGATGCCGGCGATCAGTGATGTCCGTTCCAGAGTCGCGGATTCAGCGCGCGCCTCGGCTTGCGCCGCCTCGCTATGCTCCTTGCCGAAGTCGGTAATCTTGTTGGCCAGCGCCTCGATCTCCACGTTGATCGGAGCGGTCACTTCCTTGCGGATGCGGACGACTTCCTGGACCAGCTTGGCCATCTGCGCCGATCCTTCGGCGCTGTGATCGGCATTTTTCGCCTCGACCGTGAGTTCCTGCCGGCGCAGGGTCTCGAGCTGATCCTTGCCATTGCGCAAGCTTTCGATCAGCACCTTCTGCCTGTCCATGCGCTGGTGGTTTTCGGCCGACTGCGACAGCCTTGCCATCTCGCCGTTGAACTTGAGCGCCGCGGTCGTCCGATCTGCAAAATAGTCGTCGGCCTTCTTGAGCTCGTCCGCGGTGGTCGCCATCAGGATGTCGCGAATGCCGATCTGCATGCCGCGGACCGAGGCCTTTGCCTCGGCGGCGTTCTGCGCGATCGCCTGCTGCGTGGCGGCCTTGTCGGTTGCTAGTCGCACATCGGCGCCGCCGGTGATCTGCAAGTAGATCATGACCGCCACGACCAGGATCGTCAGCCCCGACGTGATCGCGAGCTTGGTTCCGATTCTCAAATTCTGGATAATCCGCATCATCGCAATGACCCCGAAAAATTGTGATCCGGCGGCGGGGAAACGCAATGTCCGCTGCGCCGTGCGAGCGACAACCGCTCGTGATGGCGCCATCATGCAGGCTGGAGCATCTTGGTAATGTTAACGGCGGCACCGTATGAATACGGAGAAACTTGCGGAAATACCAGCATTTGCAATTATTTAGCGGATGTTACAACCGCGGTGCACACGTTAAGATTTAACCAAGGTCGATCCCGCCCCGGTGCGGACGGATACGATCAGGCTCTTGTGACGGTGTTTTAGCCGACGGATTCCGCGACCAGGCGAATCCGGAACACCGGCTTCCTGGCTTCGTCCAGCAGTTCCATCTGCCATTCGGCGTTCTGCTTCAGGCTGCGCGAAATGCTGCCGAGCAGATTGCTGGAGACCTTGGTCATTTCGGCCCAGGCGGCGTCACGGCTTTCGAATTCGGATCCCTGGTCGGACGCGCCGGCATAGCGGCCATGGCTGATCCGGAAAAAATACAACGGCATATCGATCTCGCGATTTTGGGCCGCCTCCCGGCCTCTTGACCACGACGTTGCATTTGGAATCGCTACCGGGACGTGAATTCCTCGGCCCGTAGGACTACCTGCGCCGGCAATGGAACCGCCGTCAGGAACCCGAAGGGGATCAATCCGTCGAACGGCGCAGTTCCGGTGCGCTCTCGGCTTTGGTTTCAGCCTTGGTCTCGGGCCGGGCCTCGGATTTGACCGGATCGAGTTTGGCGCTCTCGACCACCGGGGTTTCGATCCGCCCCGTGATGTCGTTGCGCGAGGCGTCAGCGTGCAACGAGCGTGGCCGCGCCACGGCGCGCGCCATCAGCATCTGCGACGCGCCCTGGTGGCGGAAATCGCAATAAGCGAAGCCCATGCCCGAGACCGAGCCGCGGAACGAGCGGTCATCGCGCTTGTCGAGATTGAAGCACGGCTCGAACGGAAGCCCCTTGATCACAGCGCAGACGGACTGGCCGCGGACCTGAAGCGTATTGCCGGGCAGGCGCAGATGGCGGACCGGGCCGGAGCCGGAGAACTGGATGGCGCCGGCGGCCCCCATGTCGTCGAGGATGCGGCCGGCACCCTTGGTGCCGTCGAAACAGTTGAATGCGAAAACCTTGCCGGCCACGAATTTGCGGGCCTCGTCGGCATTCATCATTCCGGCCAGCGCTGGCGCAATCATCGCACCGGCTGTGACCACCCCCAGAACCAAACGCGCAAACATGCAGCTACTCCAACCTAACAAGAGCGCGGGCACCCGCCTTAAGGTCTCTTTACCCGCTACTTACCATACTAACCGTGGCAACTTTGGAGCAGCTTGGTTGGTAAAGTCTGAACATCGTTAGACAATTTTTACCACGATTCGACCGCGGACCTGGCCGGCCAGAATTTGGGCACCGGCGGCAATAACTTCGCCTAGGCCGATTTCGTGAGTAATATCAGATAGTTTCTTGTGGTCGAGGTCGCTGGCGAGCCGATTCCAGGCGCGTTTTCGCTGCTCCAGCGGGCACATCACCGAATCGATGCCGAGAAGGCACACCCCCCGCAAAATGAAGGGCGCCACCGAGGACGGCAGGTCCATGCCGGCGGCCAGGCCGCAGGCGGCGATGGCCCCGCCATACTTCGTCATCGACAGCAGGTTGGCGAGCGTGGTCGAGCCGACGCTGTCGATACCGCCGGCCCAGCGCTCTTTCGCCAGCGGCTTGGCCGGACCGGACAGTTCGTTGCGGTCGATCACCTCGGCAGCCCCGAGACCCTTGAGGTAGTCGGCCTCCGACATCCGCCCGGTCGAGGCAATGACGTGATAGCCGAGCTTCGACAGCACGGCGGTCGCGACCGAGCCGACACCGCCGGCGGCGCCGGTCACCACGACCGGACCGCTTTTCGGCGTCAGGCCGTGCTTCTCCAGCGCCAGCACCGACAGCATCGCGGTATAGCCGGCGGTACCGATCGCCATAGCATCGCGGGTCGAAATGCCCTCGGGCAGCCGCACCAGCCAGTCGCCCTTGACGCGGGCCTTCTCGGCGTAGCTGCCGAGATGGGTCTCGCCCATGCCCCAGCCGTTGCAGACCACCTTGTCGCCGGCCTTCCACTGCGGATGCGAGGATTGTTCCACGGTGCCGGCGAAGTCGATGCCGGCGATCATCGGGAAGCGCCGCACCACCGGCGCCTTGCCGGTGACGGCGAGACCGTCCTTGTAGTTCAGCGTCGACCACTCGACGGCGACGGTGACGTCGCCTTCCATCAACTCGGCTTCGTCGAACTGCGTCAGCGCGACGGTGGTGCCTTTTTCCGCTTTGTCGATCCTGATGGCCTTGAACGTTCCCACGATAAACTCCCCGGACTTTGTCTGCCGGGGTTTTACCGGATCAGGCGGGCTGCGCAACCGGGCGCGCCACCGGCGCTTCGACGATCGGCAGGTTGATCAGCGCCGACAGCACACCAAACAGCACCGACAGCCACCAGATCGGCGTGTAGGAGCCGAATTTCTCGAACACCACGCCGCCGAGCCAGACCCCGAGGAAGCCGCCGACCTGATGGCTGACAAAGGCAAAGCCATACAGCGTGGCGAACCAGCGGGTGCCGAACATCAGCGCCACCAGCGCCGAGGTCGGCGGCACTGTCGACAGCCAGGCCAGACCGGTCACGGCTCCAAACAGGATCGCGGAAGCCGGCGTGATCGGGAACGAGATGAAGGCAACGATCGCCATCGCGCGAACGAAATACAGCACCGACAGGATATAGCGCTTCGGGAACTTGTTCTGCAGCACGCCGACACTCAGCGAACCGATGATGTTGAACAGGCCAACAGCGGCGATCACCCAGCCGCCGGTTTGCGCCGTGATCCCGCGATCGGCGAGGTAGGCCGGCAGATGCACGGTGATGAAGGCGAGCTGAAAGCCGCAGGTGAAAAAGCCGAGCACCAGCAGCACGTAGGAGCGGTGCCCGAACGCCTCGGCGAGCGCGGTCCTGAACGATTGCTGGTCCGCGGCCGGTACGTTCGCCGAGGTCTGCGGCGGCGTCGAGAGCGCCAGCGACAGCGGCACGATCAGCAGCATCAGGCACGCGAACACCGTCAGTGCCGACTGCCAGCCGAAATTGTCGATCAGCGCCACACCGAACGGCGCAAACAGGAATTGTCCGAACGAGCCCGCCGCGGTGCCGGCACCAAGCGCGAGGCCGCGCTTCTCCAGCGGCAGCAGTTTCGAGAACGCCGACAGCACCAGGTTGAACGAACAGCCCGACAGGCCGAAGCCGATCAAGACGCCGGCGCCGAGATCGAGCGATCCCGGCGTCGCCGCATAGCGCATCACCAGCAGGCCGCTCGCATACAATAGCGCGCCGACCATCATCACACGCAGGACGCCAAAGCGGTCGGCAACCGCGCCCGCGATCGGCTGGCCAAGGCCCCACAGCAGATTCTGCAACGCCAGCGCCAGCCCGAAGACATCGCGGCCCCAGGCAAATTCGCGGCCCATCGGCTGGATGAAGAAACCGAGGCTCGAGCGCGGCCCGAAACTCAAAAGCGCGATCGCGCAGCCGCAAATAATGATGACGAGCGGCGTGCGCCAGGTCGATGCCGGGCGAAGATTGTCTGCGGTTACAGCCATATAAATTCCCCCCGGAATCCGGTCCGTCGAACAATGTTACGGGGAGTTAATGCATTCGCATGGAAATCCCAAGGGGGATGGGGGAAATAATTTCGCCGCAGGGCAGCCCTGCAGAATTGGCGAGTACAATGAGGGAGTTAGCGAGGACAATTTGGATGGCAGCCGTCATTTGATATGGCAACACGTTTGGCAACACGCTTGTCGTCCCTGCGAACGCAGGGACCCATACGCAGCGGCAGTTGTTGTGCGAAAGGTCTCAGCCACCGCGCCTTATCGATAGATCACGCGGTATGGGTCCCTGCGCCCGTGCGCAATTGCGCACTAGGCAGGGACGACAATCCATCTTACCGCTTCATGCTGGCCTGCTCGGCGGAGCTCTGCGCGGCTTCGGCGAGTTTGGCCGAGATCGCCGCCGTCTCGGTGGGGTTGCCCCAGCTCGGCGCGTCGCTGCCGTCGCCCCAGGCGCGCGGGCGATAGAAGGTATGGACGCCGAACTTGTACATCTTCTTCATTTCGCTGACCCAGGACGGGCGTACCCAATAAGCATGGTAGTGGGTCGACTTGTCGACTTCCGGCAGCCACAGCCGGCCGTCCAGCATCGCCTTGGATATCTTTTGTGCGCGATCCCACATGTCGGGTTCGCGAACAACATCGGCATTGTTGTCGCAGGCAAAGGTGAACTGGCACGCCAGATGGCGGTGCTTGTTCTGGTAGACCACGCCGCACACCGTATCCGGATATTTGCCGGAGAAGGCGCGGTTCAGCACCACCTGCGCGACTGCGATCTGGCCGCGCACCGCTTCGCCGCGGGCTTCGAAATAGATCACCTCGGTCAGGCACTTCTCGGACTTGGCGCGCGACTTGTCGTCGAACAGGCCGAGACGTTCGGCCGGCGTCTTGGCATGCTGGTTGTCGGAATTGACCTCGCCCTTCGGCGCAATGCTCTCGCCCATTTCGCCGGCGCGGACCGGACCGTCGGCATCGACCGGCAGCGACGCCATCACCTTCATGTCGGGATCGGGCGCGAGATTCGGAACAACGATGGTCGGCTCTTCGCCGGGCCGCCAGCGCTCGATGCTCTCGGGCGAGCCGAGCGAGGAGCCGAAGAACAGGCTGGAGGTCTTGAAGGAAAAATTGTCGCGCGGGGCCGCGGGAGCCTGTGCCACCGAAGGCGCCAGCGCTTCCGAACGCATCAGCGCTTCCGGCGCGCTCTTGAGATCGTCCATCGGCTTGGCTTCGAGCGACATCGACACATCGTATTGCGCCAGCGGCGGCGCGCTTAACGCCGCCTGCAGTTCCGGATCGAGCGGCGCGGGGTCGGCCACGGGCGGTCGCTCGACGGTCTTGAAGCCTTTTACCGACGCGTTCGATGTCGCGGGATCCTCGATGGCCGGGGCGCGCTCGGCGGGGCTCGCGGTCTCCACGGGCGGCGGCGTCACCACCAGGCGGTCACCTTTTGACGTGCGATCGACCTTTGGGAAATCGGCGGCCTGATAGCGCGGCGGCGGCGCGGCCAGCGGATTGCGGGTCACGGAACCGGTGATGTCGATGCCCTGGTTGTCGAGGCTGGCGAGCCGATAGGTGGCGGTCTGCGGCGACGCGGTTCCGATCGGCCGGCCGAACGAAAAGGTCGCGACATGGATCGAACCGACGGTGGAGAACACCCGCTTCTGCCAGCGCTCGGCAACCCCGGGCTGCCGGGCCAGTAGCGAGGCGATATCCTGATATCCGATCTCGGTCGGCATCAAAGCGAAGACGCAAAGACCGAGTCCGAAGGACGCGAACCGCGCGCCCTTCGGATGGTTACGCAACACAAACATCGATACGCTCTACGCAACACTTACAAAACACGATCGAACTTCAGTGCATCCGTAAAATTCGACCTTTTTCGTTGGTATCGAATTTAGGTTGCCGGGGAGTTAATCCGCGTGGCGTGCATGTCACACGCAACACACCGTGCGCGCTTGCACGGTCGCTTTGAAAACGCTGGTAAACGGGCGTTTGATGAAAGTGGTAAACATCCCGTCAACGAACGGGATGAAGAAACCTCGACCGTGTGAATACGGGAACCTGCTCTCTCATCGTCATTGCGAGCGAAGCGAAGCAATCCATCTCACCGCAAATGGGATAGATGGATTGCTTCCGCCTTCGCTCGTTGAGCTACGGCGGACAAGTCGTCGCTAACGCTCCTCGCAATGACGGCTGCGCTGGAAACGAAAATGGCCGGGAAAATCCCGGCCACTTCAATCTCATCGGTTGATGCGCGTTACGCCTGGCTCGCCACCGTCTTGCCGAGTGCTGCCTGCGCGGCGGCAAGGCGGGCGATCGGCACGCGGTAGGGCGAGCACGAAACATAGTCGAGCCCGATCTCATGGCAGAACGCCACCGATGCGGGGTCGCCGCCGTGTTCGCCGCAGATACCGACCTTGAGGTTCGGCCGGGTCTTGCGGCCGCGGGCGACACCGATCTTGACGAGTTCACCGACGCCGGCGCGGTCAACCGAGATGAACGGATCGATCTCCAGAATTCCCTTGGCGACATAGGTGCCGAGGAAACTTGCGGCGTCGTCGCGGCTGATGCCGTAGGTGGTCTGGGTCAGATCGTTGGTACCGAACGAGAAGAACTCCGCGGTATGCGCGATGTCGCCGGCCATCAGGCATGCGCGCGGCAGCTCGATCATGGTGCCGACCTGGTAGGCGAGCTTCTTGCCCGTCTCCTTCATCACCGCCTGCGCGGTGATGTCGATGCGGGTCTTGATCAGGTCGAACTCGGCCTTGGTC
The DNA here is from genome assembly GCA_963764705.1 of uncultured Alphaproteobacteria bacterium. Classification (GTDB taxonomy): domain Bacteria; phylum Pseudomonadota; class Alphaproteobacteria; order Rhizobiales; family Xanthobacteraceae; genus Bradyrhizobium. The sequence goes on from CAVXTR010000003.1 coordinate 44,889, forward strand.
GCGATCAGCGGCACCATCACCTCAAGGCCGACGGCCTTGCCGGTGCGCTTTTCGGCTTCGACCGCAGCCTCGAAGATCGCGCGCGCCTGCATCTCCGCAATCTCGGGATAGGCGATGGCGAGGCGGCAGCCACGGAAGCCCAGCATCGGGTTGAACTCGGCGAGATCGCGGGCGCGATCGGCGAGCTTGCGCGGATCGGTGTTCATCGCGCGCGCGACTTCCTCGATCTCGGCCTGGGTGTGCGGCAGGAACTCGTGCAACGGCGGATCGAGCAGACGGATCGTGACCGGCAGGCCCTTCATGATCTCGAACAGCTCGACGAAATCCGCGCGCTGCATCGGCAGCAGTTTCGAGAGTGCCGCGCGGCGCGACTGCTCGTCCTCGGAAAGGATCATCTCGCGCACGGTGCGGATGCGGGTTTCCTCGAAGAACATGTGCTCGGTACGGCAGAGGCCGATGCCTTCGGCGCCGAACTTGAGAGCGGTGCGCGCGTCGTCGGGCGTGTCGCCGTTGACGCGGACGCCGAGCTTGCGGACGGAATTGGCCCAGCCCATCAGCGTGCCGAACTCGCCCGACAGTTTCGGCTCGATCATCGGCATCCGCCCGGCCAGCACCTGGCCGAGCGAGCCGTCAATGGTGATGACGTCGCCGGTCTTGAAGGAGCGGGAGCCGATGCTCATGGTGCCACGGCCGTAGTCGACGCGAATGGTGCCGCAGCCGGAGACGCAGGGCTTGCCCATGCCGCGCGCGACCACCGCGGCGTGCGAGGTCATGCCGCCACGGGTGGTGAGAATACCCTCGGCCGCGTGCATGCCGTGAATGTCTTCCGGCGAGGTTTCGACCCGCACCAGAATGACCTTGCGGCCGTCGGCCTGGAGCTTGGCGGCCTCATCCGACGAGAACACGATTTCGCCGGAGGCAGCACCGGGCGAAGCCGGCAGGCCGGTTGCGATCACGTCGCGCTTGGCAGCGGGATCGATGGTCGGATGCAGCAACTGATCCAGCGACGCCGGATCGATCCGCATTACCGCATCCTTCTTCGAGATCAGGCCCTCATTGGCGAGTTCGACCGCGATGCGCAGTGCCGCCTTGGCGGTGCGCTTGCCGCCGCGGGTCTGCAGCATCCACAATTTGCCCTGCTCGACCGTGAACTCCATGTCCTGCATGTCGCGGTAGTGCTTTTCCAGCAGCGTGTAGATCCGCGTCAGCTCCTTGAAGGCGTCCGGCATCGCGACTTCCATCGATGCCTTGTCGGAGCCGGATTCCTGGCGCGCGAACTCGGTGATGTCCTGCGGCGTGCGGATGCCCGCCACCACGTCCTCGCCCTGTGCGTTGATCAGGAATTCGCCGTAGAGCTTGCTCTCGCCGGTCGAGGGGTTGCGCGTGAACGCCACACCGGTCGCCGAGGTCTCGCCCATGTTGCCGAACACCATGGCCTGCACGTTGACGGCGGTGCCCCATGACTCCGGGATATCGTGCAGGCGGCGATAGGTCACCGCGCGCGCGTTCATCCAGGACGAGAACACGGCGCCGATCGCGCCCCACAACTGCTCGTGCGGATCCTGCGGGAAATCCTTGCCGGTCTCGCGCGCCACCGCTTCCTTGTAACTCCCGACCAGTTCGACCCAGTCGTCGCCGGTGAGGTCGGTGTCGAGCGTGTAGCCCTGGCCGTCCTTGAAGGTGTCGAGGATGTCCTCGAAATGATGATGCTCGAAGCCGAGCACGACATCCGAATACATGGTGATGAAGCGGCGATAGCTGTCATAGGCGAAGCGGCGGTCGCCGGACAATTCGGCCAACGCCTCGACGGTCTTGTCGTTGAGGCCGAGGTTGAGCACGGTGTCCATCATGCCCGGCATCGAGGCGCGGCCGCCGGAGCGCACCGAAACCAGCAGCGGATTGGTGGAATCGCCGAACGCCTTGCCGGCGAGCTTGCCCACGTGATCGAGCGCCTTCTCGACCTGCGCCTTGAGCGCCGGCGGATAGGATTTCTCGTGGGCGTAGAAGTAGGTGCAGACCGAGGTCGGAATCGTGAAGCCGGGGGGCACCGGCAGGCCGAGATTGGCCATTTCGGCGAGGTTGGCACCCTTGCCGCCGAGCAGGTCGCGGAGACCGGCTTTGCCCTCGGCCTTGCCGTCGCCGAACGTGTAGACCCACTTGCCGGATTTTACCGCGTCCACGGCAGGCTTGCTGACCACGGCCTTTTTCACAGCCTTGCTGGCAACCGGCTTGACGGCCTTCGCCGCAGGCTTGGCGACCTTGGCGGCAGGCTTTGCGGCCTTCGCCGCGGGCGTGGCCGCAGCCTTCTTCAGAGCCTTGCGGGCGGACGGCGGCGGTACCGCCTTGGCCCGTACGGATGGCTTTGATTTCGCTACAGTTTTTTTGGACTTCGCGACGGCTTTGGCCATGGATTCCAACTATCTGACAGTGGGGAGATGATGCGCGCCTTACACCACTTTGAGGGGTTCCGCGCAAGCCGCGAAACCCCGCTTTCCAGCGCTAGAAGTGAAACATCTTGAGCACGCCGAGACCGACAAGGCCGACGAAGATCAGGTAGATCGCAACGATGAAGTTGAGCAGCCGTGGCATCAGCAGGATCAGAATTCCTGCAATCAGAGCCACGATGGCAGGAATATGCGCGGCGGTAACGGTCATGAAATGTCTCCGGCTGATCTGATGGAAAATCGAATCGAGGACGGGAACTTACCCGCTGGCGCGGTTCCGGAATAGAAGACGCGCACTGCATCAACGGGTTCCGTCCACCACGACAATTCCCCGGAAATGCCGCGGATAAGACGGTGGTTTTCCGGAACGATGCCGCGCGCGATGCATTGGCTTGCCTGTTGCGCCGGTGAGGCCGGCGCCATTCTCGCAAAGGAGTTGAACATGCGGAACAGCATTCTTGCCGTTGCAGCGATCGCGGGCGCTTTGGCGGCGCCGGTCGCGGCGCAGGCGCAATCGACCATCACCACCGGCGTCGGCGGCGGCACTGTTGTTATCAATGACGACGAAGGCATCGCCGTCGAACGGCGGCCGGCCTTCCGCGAATACATCGTGCGCGAACGGGTGCCGAACTACACCATCCCCGACCGCGTGATCGTCGGCGGCGTGCTGCCGGAATCCGGCGTTACCTATTATGACGTGCCGCAGACGTTCGGCGCCACGCCCTATCGCTACACTGTCGTGAACGGCCAGACCGTGCTGGTCGAGCCGCGCTCGCGCCGAATCGTTCAGGTGGTCGACTAATCCCGCGCCCCTGAACGGTTAGTCCGGGCGCCGCGCAAGCGGATGTGCGCGAGATGCGACCGGACAACAAAGCCCCGCCTGGGTCCCCCTCCAGGCGGGGCTTTTTGTGTCTCGTCATTCCCCGGCGCGCAATCGCGCACCTGAGGGCGCGCGCAGGTCCGTAGGGTGGGCAAAGGCGCGTTTGCGCCGTGCCCACCATCTATTGTCTTCGTGTGTAGAGGTGGTGGGCACGCTACGCTTTGCCCACCCTACAGGCTATTCCCTGATTTCCAGCCCGGCCTTCTTCACCACCAGGCGGTGAATCTTCTTGCCGGAGGATTCGCTGACGGCCTCTTCGTCGAGCAGCACCGTGGCGTCCTTCAGTTCCGTCATGACCAGCGCGGCATCGAAGGCGCAATAGAGCCGGCCCTGGGCATCGCGCAAATCGGCGTCGTCGGTAACACGCCAGCTCAGGTACAGGATGCCGCTCGGCTTGACGATGTCGAGCAGGCGGCGGACCGACGCTGCGATCTGCTTGCGGTCGAGGTGCATGATGACGGTTTCGCACAGCACGTTGTCGAAGGTGCCGACGCCGCGCAGGTCAGGCAATTCGGCATGCCTGAACTTGAAACCGGGATAGCGCTGGCAGGATTCCCTGAGCAGGCCTTCCGAGGCGTCGAAACCCACCGCCGGAAAGCCGTTGGCATTGAGCCAGGCCACCTCGCGGCCACTGCCGCAGCCGATATCGGCCGAGATGCCGCCGCGCACGAAAAACCGCTCGACGATTTCCTGCAGATCGCGGGGGGCCGGCTGCTCATGCCAGTCCTTCGCGAACGCCGCCGCGTCGTGGTCGTAGGCGGCGAGCGTTTTGCGATCCATGAGCTAGCCTTCGATTTTCGAAAAATCCGCCACCGCGCGTGTCGCCGCGCGGATCTCGTTCAGGAGTTTTAGTCGGTTCTCGCGGACCTTTGGTTCATCGTCATTGACCTTGACCTTGTCAAAGAACGCGTCGACCGCCGGACGCAGCTTTGCCATCGCGGTCATTGCGGCGGCAAAGTCCTCCCTGGCGACGGCCGCACCGGCCTCGGCCTTGACCTGGTCGATCGCCTTGGCCAGCGCCTTTTCCTCGTCGAGCTTGTAGAGCGACGGGTCCGGCGCCCCCTCAAACGCGCGCTTGTCCTTCTTTTCCTCGATCGACAAGATGTTGCTGGCGCGTTTTGTTCCCGCGAGCAGGTTCTTGCCGTCGTCGGTCTCGAGGAACTTTCCCAATGCCTCGACGCGGCGGACCACCATCAAGAGATCGTCCTGGCCGCCGAGCGAGAACACGGCATCGACGAGATCGTGCCGCGCGCCCTGCTCGCGGAGCTGCACCTTCAGGCGGTCGGCGAAGAAGGGTAGCAGATCGACCACCTGATCGCCCATGCCGTAACCGGCGGTGACGTGACTGCCGAATGCCGACTGCGAAATCGACCCGAGCGGAAAACGGATCTCGTTGTTGATCACCAGCCTGATGACACCGAGCGCCGCGCGGCGCAGCGCATACGGATCCTTCGAGCCGGTGGGCTTCTCGTTGATCGCCCAGAAGCCGGCAAGCGTGTCGAGCTTGTCGGCCAGCGCGACAGCAATACTTACCGGATCGGTCGGCACGCGGTCCGTCGGCCCCTGCGGCTTGTAGTGGTCTTCGCTCGCGGCGGCGACGGATGCGTCCTCGCCCTGCGCCAGCGCGTAGTATTTGCCCATCAAGCCCTGCAACTCGGGGAATTCGCCGACCACTTCGGTAAGCAGGTCGGCCTTTGCCAGATGCGCGGCGCGCCTGGTCTTCTCGACGTCGGCCTTGACCAGCGGCGCGATTTCGGCCGCCAGCCGCTCGATCCGCTTGACACGGTCGGCCTGCGTGCCGAGCTTCTCGTGGAACACGATCTGGTCGAACTTCTTCAGCCGGGCTTCCAGCCTGGTCTTGAGATCAGTCTCGTAGAAGAATTTTGCGTCGCTCAGCCGCGCGCGGATGACGCGCTCGTTGCCGCCGATGATGGTCTTGCCGCCGTCGGTGGCCTCGATGTTGGCGGTGAGGATGAACCTGTTGGTCAGTTTCCCCGTCTTGGGATCGCTGACGACGAAGCACTTCTGATTGTTGCGGATGGTGGCGCGGATTACCTCGCCGGGGATCGACAGGAATTCTTCGTCGAACGAGCCCATCAGCGGCACCGGCCATTCGACCAGGCCCGAAACCTCGTCGAGCAGCACTTGGTCTTCGACCAGTTCAAAGCCCTGCGCCTGCGCCAGCGTCTTGGCGTCGGCGAGAATGATGTCCTTGCGCGCCTGCGGGTCGAGCACGACCTTGGCCGCCTTCAGCTTGGCTTCGTAGTCCTCGAAACGGCGCACCGAGATTACGGCCGGCGCCATGAAGCGATGACCATGGGTGGTCTGCCCGGCCTCGATGCCGTCGATGGCAAACTTGATGACGTCGGGCTCTTCGGTCTCGATGCCGAAGGTCGCGATGATCGAATGCAGCGGCCGCACCCAGCTCAGCGATCCCGGCTTGGCCGAACGTTCGCCCCAGCGCATCGATTTCGGCCACGGGAAGGTGCGGATGATCGGCGGCAGGATTTCGGCGAGCACGTCGAGCGTCGGACGGCCCGGCTTCTCGATCAGCGCGATGTAGAAATCGCCCTTCGGATCCTTCTGGATATTTGCTTCGTCGAGCGACTTCAAACCTGTCGCCTTCAGAAAGCCTTGCACGGCCGCATCGGACGCACCGATTTTCGGTCCGCGGCGTTCGGTCTTCAGATCCGATTGCCGCGCCGGAATGCCGTGCACGGTCAGCGTCAGCCGCCGCGGCGTCGCAAATGCTTTCGCGCCCTCATAGACAAGTCCTTCGGCAACCAGCTTGTCGGTCACCATGCGGCGCAGATCTTCCGCCGCCTTCGCCTGCATGCGGGCGGGGATTTCCTCGGAAAACAGCTCAAACAGAAGATCAGGCATCAGGCCGCCCTGCCCGCTTCGGTATGCACCCAGGCTTCACCGCAGGCTTTTGCCAGTTCGCGCACGCGCATGATGTAGCTCTGCCGTTCGGTTACCGAGATCACGCCGCGGGCATCGAGAAGGTTGAAGACATGGCTCGCCTTGATGCACTGGTCATAGGCCGGCAGCGCCATCAGATGCGCCTCGCGCTTGCCGTCTTTCCACCCTGCATCGAGATATTTCTTGCAGGCCTCCTCGGCCATTGAAAACTGTTTGAAGAGCATCTCGGAGTCGGAGTGCTCGAAGTTGTGCCGGGAATATTCCTGCTCGGCCTGCAGGTAGACGTCGCCATAGCTGACGCGCTCGTCGCCGTCGCGGCCGTTGAAGTTGAGATCGTAGACGCGATCGACGCCTTGCACATACATCGCAAGACGTTCGAGCCCGTAGGTGAGTTCGCCGGCGACCGGGGCGCATTCGACCCCCGCGACCTGCTGGAAATAAGTGAACTGCGAAACTTCCATGCCGTCGCACCAGCACTCCCAGCCCAAACCCCAGGCGCCGAGCGTCGGGCTTTCCCAGTCGTCCTCGACAAAGCGGATGTCGTGCAGGGCCGCGTCGATGCCGATCGCGGCCAGCGACTTCAGATAGAGCTCCTGCAGGTTCGGCGGCGACGGCTTCATGATCACCTGGAACTGGTAATAGTGCTGCAGCCGGTTCGGGTTTTCACCGTAACGGCCGTCCTTGGGCCGCCGCGAGGGCTGCACATAGGCCGCGTTCCAGCGCTTCGGCCCAAGCGCGCGCAGCGTCGTTGCCGGGTGAAAGGTGCCGGCCCCCATTTCCATGTCGTAGGGCTGCAGGATGACGCAGCCCTGCTCGGCCCAGAACCGCTGCAGGGCGAGAATGAAGCCCTGGAACGAGCGTTCCGGGCGCATATGGGCAGGCAAGGCGTCCATCGGCAGAATCGATCTCGCGAGGGGGTTTTGAGCGCGCGGGACCGTATCGGCGGCAGCGTAGGGAATCAAGGCGAGGACGGGGCGATGTTACCTTCCGTCATTTCCGGGCTCGCGCTCACCGCGCGGCCCGGAATGACGAATTCGTCATCCCGGCCGATAAGCCCCGGTCACGGGATCCCGGCGCAGGGTCTGAATATCCCCTGCCCTGGCAGCTTCGGCGACCCGCGCCAAGCGCGCTTCTTCGAGTTCCTGATTGATGCGGACGGCAGTCTTGTAGGCCCAGCGGACCACGGCCAGGCTACCCAGAGCGCCAGCGAATGCGATCAACGGCGGCATCGGTCGATCCTTGTCGTTCACGTGTCAGCCCCCAATGCGCACATTCTCCCCCAAGCCGGCCCGCACCGCAATTGCGCTTTTGGGACTAGATCTCGGTCCTGATCGCATCAGGACCGAGCTCTAGCTTCTTGTTTTGACGCGCCTTCTTTACGCGAACCGGCCTCCACTTCGCTCGAAAACGCTACGGAATGTCGCGGGTACACAGCCTCTAAAACCCGAATTTGGCCCAAATCGCCCGGGTCTCCAGCGCCGAGAGCAGTTCGTCCGGCAGCCCTGGGACGGCGTCCAGGGCGGCCATGGCGCCCGCGCCGGCCGATTTGCGCCCCAACAGCCCGGAGAGCATGCCGCTCGGCGGCGCGATCACGGGCGTCTGCACCTTCTCTCCAAAGCGCGCGCGCAGGGTCGAGCGCAGGTCGCCGATCCCGTCCGCCAGGCCCAGCGACACCGAGGTGTCGCCCGCCCAGTATTCGCCGGTGAACAGCAGATCGTCGGCGCCCTTGAGACGCGCGCCGCGGCTTTGCTTGACCAGCGCGATGAAGATGGCGTGGATCTCCTGCTGAATCTTTTTCAGCCGCGCCACGTCATCGGGATCTTCGGGCAGGAACGGATCGAGCGTCGCCTTGTGGGCGCCTGCCGTATAGAGCCGGCGCTCGACGCCGATTTTCTTGATCAGTTCGACAAATCCAAAACTGCCGCCGACCACGCCTATCGATCCGAGGATCGAGGACGGGTCGCAGAAAATCTCGTCGCCCGCGCACGCGATCATGTAGCCGCCGGAAGCCGCGACATCCTCGACGAACACCAGCACCGGCAATTTCTTTTCGGCGGCGAGCTGCCTGATCCGCAGATAGATCTGGCGCGACTGCACCGGCGAGCCGCCGGGCGAGTTGATCACCAGCGCCACCGCTTTGGCGTTCTTGGTGCCGAATGCGCGCTCCAGGGTTTTGGCGACACCGGCCAGCGACATGCCGGGCCGCAGCGGCGTCACCGCGCCGATGACGCCTGACAATCGCACCACAGGCACCACCGCAGAGCCGCGCCGTAATTTCGCCGGCAAGAGGTCCTTCAACCTGTCGAGCAGGCCCGGCAATCCCGTGCGATCACTAAATTGTTCACTCATGCCGTTACCTCGAATTAACCATTTTTTATCGCGTCACTGTCATTGGAAGGTCAGACCGGCCGATTGGCTGGAACGCCTTTTGCATTGCAGTGGTTAAGGCTGCAATGGCGCAGCGGAGACTGACATGAAAATCTATCTGCTGATAATGCTGATCGGGGTGCTTTTGACCGCGGTTAACTTCACTTCCGCCCCGAAACGGCAGTCAGAAACGCTTCCTCAGTAATTCTACCGCCGCATTATCCTACCGCTGCCGTAACCATACCGCTCAAGGCTTGAGTCTCCGGCGTTTTCACGGGTTCGCCAGCGGCAAAATTCCGGTCCCAGCGAGAAGCTCCTGCACCCTTTTATTGGGCACGCCTGACTCATCATTGAGCATCAGGGCGGCGTGGATCTGCGTCGGCGCCCGTCCGCCCTTGGTGGCGCGAACGAGAATCCGGTTCGCAGGTCCCTTGGCGTCGCCGTGAACCGGCAAAATCTCCAGGCTCCCGAAACCGTGATCGAGCGCGGCCAGCACCTCGGCAATGCCATCGGCGCGCCAGATCAGCGTCAGCGTTCCCTTGGGCTTGAGAATGCGCCGCGCCGCGTGAACCCAATTCGCCAGCGTTGTCTCGGTCGCGACATGGGCGATGCCACGCGAAGCGTCCGGCGAACGACGGTGGCGCGCGGGATCGTTGAACGGCGGATTCATCAGCACCGCATCGACGCTGTCGGGAACGAGCCCGACGGCAGCAAATGCAGCGGCCGTGGATTCGACATCGAGCACGATGACCTCGGCGGAAAGCCCATTGTCGGCCGCATTGGCGCGCGCAAGGCCAGCCAGCGTCGAATCGATCTCGACCAGAACGAGGTCGATGCCGGCGATGCGCCTGGCAACCGCAAGGCCGGCAACCCCGACACCGGCGCCGAGATCGGCGACGCGATCGCCCGGTCGCGCCGGGGTCGCGGCCGCCAGCAACACGGCATCGTGACCGGCGCGGTGCCCCGATTTCAATTGCCGCAGCCGCAACTGCCCGCCGAGAAACGCATCCTCCGAGAGATCGAGGGGGTCAGTCATCGGCCCGCAATTCGTGGGCAAGGCCGGCATCGGACAGCACCTGCCGTGCTTCGCGGTGATCGTCCTCGTGGACCAGAATGCGCCGTGGCAGCACGCCGAGCGATCCCTCGATGATGCTCATGTTCTGGTCCAGCACCAGATGATGGATATTGGCGCCATCGAGCAGCGCGCCGACGGCGGAAACCAGCACGATATCGTTGGTCCGAACCAATTCCCGCAATTGTGTTCTCCTTCGTCGGCGGATTGCGAGGGCTGCACGGCGCATGTCAACTGCATCGTGCCCTTGCCGCCTCAGCCTGCACTTTCTATTGTAGGCAAGGATAGTGCGAATTGGCCAAAAGTGGAGACCCGCGTGGCGGTTATTGTACCCTTCGAAAGCCCGAATGCTTCGATCGATGCGCTGGTCGGGCTTGTCGCCGCCGACATGGAGCGGGTCAACGCCACGATCCTGTCGCGGACTGGCTCGGAAGTCACCATGATTCCCGAGGTCGCCAACCACCTGATCTCCTCCGGCGGCAAGCGGCTGCGCCCGATGCTCACGCTGGCGATGGCCAACCTCACCGGCTATTCCGGCGACGGCCATATCAAGCTCGCCGCCGCGGTCGAATTCATGCACACCGCGACGCTGCTGCATGACGACGTGGTCGACGAAAGCGAACTGCGGCGCGGCAAGCTGTCCGCGCGGATGCTGTGGGGCAACGAGGCCAGCGTGCTGGTCGGCGACTTCCTGCTCGGCCAGGCGTTTCGCATGATGGTCGAAGTCGGCTCGCTGCGCGCGCTGGACATTCTCTCTTCCGCCGCCGCCACCATCGCCGAAGGCGAAGTGATGCAGCTTGCAGCCGCCAAGAATACCGCGACCACCGAGGACGAATATCTTGCCGTTATCCGCGGCAAGACCGCGGAACTGTTCGCAGCCGCCTGCGAGGTCGGCCCCGTGATCGCGAACCGGCCGAAAGCCGAACAGACCGCCTGCCGTTCCGTCGGCATGAATCTCGGCATCGCGTTCCAGCTCGTCGACGACGTGCTGGACTACGGCGGCAAGGCCGCCAAGCTCGGCAAGAACATCGGCGACGATTTCCGCGAAGGAAAAATCACGCTGCCGGTGGTGCTGGCATTCCGCCGCGGCAACGACAGCGAGCGCGCGTTCTGGATCAAGGCGCTCGAGCGCGGCGAGATCGGCGACAGCGATCTCGATCACGCCATCGGATTGATGACCAAGCATCGCGCGCTCGAAGACACCATCAGCCGCGCCCAGCATTACGGCGCGATGGCCGTCGACGCGCTGGCGCTGTTCCCGGCCTCGCCGATGAAATCGGCGCTGGAGCAGGTGGTTGCGTTCTGCCTGGCACGGTCGCATTGAAGCTGCGTAGGATGGGTGGAGCGAAGCGATACCCATCGCCTCGCGGGTAGTATTGATGGGTATCGCTTCGCTCCACCCATCCTACGAAGGCAATCGAGCCGATGACCGGCACCAGCTTCTCAGTCTTCCTCCTCGCCGCGATTGTCATCGCCGTCATTCCCGGCACCGGCATCTTCTACGTCGCGGCACGAACGCTGTCTGATGGCAGCAAGGCCGGCATCGCGTCGACATTCGGAACCGCCATCGGCGGGCTCGTGCATGTGATTGCGGGCGCCCTCGGTGTCTCGGCGATCATTCTGACCAGTGCCGAGCTTTTCACTGCCGTCAAATTCGCCGGCGCGCTCTATTTGATCTGGCTTGGTATCAAGACGTTTCGTGAGAAGCGCGCGTTGCTGTCGCAACAGATCGTCCCGTTCGAAGTGCGGCGGGCTTTCCGAGACGGCGTTCTGGTGGAGGCGCTGAACCCCAAAACCGCGGCGTTCTTTCTCGCCTTCATTCCCCAGTTCCTCGATCCGGCCGGTAGCAGCCCCGCGCTCCAGTTCATCACGCTCGGCCTGATCTCGGTGACGTTAAACACGCTTGCCGATTTCATCGTGGTGGGAATGGCCTCGACGGCGCAATCGAGCGCGGTTCGCCGGCCGCAATTGTTTCAGCGCCTGATGCAGGGCTCGGGGCTGTTCATCGTCGGACTCGGGATTTCGCTGGCGCTGGCGCGGCGGCCGGCGAATTAGCCAGATTGCGGCAAACCAAGGTCATCATACCCGCGAAAGCGGGTATCCAGTACGCTGCGGCTTCTCGATTGAACCGCCAAGGTCTCTGGAATACTAGATCACCCGCATCCGCAGGTGATGACAACGGAGCTAGCTCAACGTCCCCGCATGCACCCACCAGCCGGGGTGAGCGGCTCTGATCTTTTCCGCGGCGCGGCCGGCGTCGGCGGTGTTTTCGTAGATCGCAAAGCAGGTGGCGCCGGAGCCCGACATCCGCGTCAGCCAGGCGCCGTTGGTGGCGCTCAGCGCGGCGATGACGTCGCCGATGACGGACTGGATGCGCATCGCCGGCGCTTCGAGGTCGTTGGAACTGGCGGCGAGCGCTTCGATCCACTCTTCCAGCGACGCGCCTTCATCGGGCCAGTCGCGGTCCTGCAGCAGCACGTCAGTGGCGCCGACCAGCAACTCGCCGTTGCGCAGGCCAAGTGCGCCGAACACATCCTTGGTGGCGACGGGCACACAGGGATTGACCATCACGCAGGGCATTTTCGGCAAGGCCAGCGGCTGCAGCGTTTCGCCGACGCCGGTCATGACGCAGGCCAGCGAGGCGACGCAGACCGGAACGTCGGCGCCGGTCAATTGCGCGACCTCGATGATACGGGGATCGTCGGGCGCGAGCCCGTTCAACTGCGCCAGCAGCCGCAGCGCCGCCGCGGCGTCGGCCGAGCCGCCGCCGATGCCGGCCGCGACCGGCAATACCTTATCGAGGGTGAAACTGCCGGCCTTCATGCCGGGCACGCGTTCGGCCAGCAGCCGGGCGGCCTTCAGCACCAGATTGTCCGAGGTCGCGCCGCAGGCCTGCGCCAGCGGTCCGGACATGTTCAGATTGAGTTCGGCGCCCGGCGTCAGCGTCAGGCGATCGGCGCAGTCGGCGAACGCCACCACGCTTTCGAGATCGTGATAGCCGTCGCCGCGGCGGCCATTCACGCGCAAGGTCAGGTTGACCTTGGCGCGTCCCTCATCACTCAGTGCCTGCACCGCCCCAACGCCCTACTCTTGGTTTTTGACGCGTTTTCTTCACGCGAACCGGTATCCACTTCGCTCGAAAACGCTACGGGATCAACCGCCCTTGCCGTCTTCTTTTTTCTTGTCGGCGGAAGCAGCGGAAGAATTGGTATCCTCGGGCAGGCCGTTCTCGATCTTGGCCTCGATCTTCGGCAACTCTTCCGCCTCGGGCTTGAGGTCGCGGGCGTGGGCCCACTGGAACTTGGCCTCCAGCGTGCGGCCGATGCGCCAATAGGCGTCGCCGAGATGGTCGTTGATGGTGGGGTCCTCGGGCTTGAGGTCGATCGCACGTTCCAGGTTCTTCACCGCATCCTCGAAATTGCCGATGCGATAGTAAGCCCAACCAAGCGAATCCACGATGTAGCCGTCGTCGGGACGCTGATCGACGGCACGCTTGATCATCTTCATGCCTTCGTCGAGGTTGATGCCCTGGTCGATCCAGGAATAGCCGAGATAGTTCAGCACATGCGGCTGCTCCGGCTGCAGCTCGAGCGCCTTGCGCATGTCGGCCTCGGCCTTGCTCCACTGCTTGGAACGCTCCTCGCAGATGCCGCGATAGTAATAGGTGACCCAGGTGTTCTTGTCGGTCGCAGCCGGCATCACCTCGAGCGCCCTGGAATAGGTCGTGGCGCAATCGCTGAACTTCTTGCGGCCGCGCTCGACATTGCCGAGCGCCATGATCGCCTCGATGTCCTTCGGGTCCTCGGCCGTGACGTCCTTCAGGATCTTGATCGCTTCGTCGCTGCGGTCGGCGGAGTCGAGATCGGTCGCGAGCTGAATCTGCGCATTACGCTTCAGCGGCGAACTGGCCGGCATCCGCTCGTAGACCTTGATTGCCATCTGCGGCTTCTTCACCAACTCATAGAGATCGGCGAGCGACAACAGCGCCAGCGGGTGATTGGGCTGCAGGTAAAGCGCGAGCTGCAGGTAGACCAAAGCGAGATCCTCGCCGCCGCGCCGGGTCAGCGTGGCGCCGATGCCGTACAGCGCTTCGGCTGCACCGGCCTGCGCGCTGTCGACCAGCGGCGGCATTTTCTTGCCGGCCCTGGTCTCGCGCAAGCCTTCCTGCACCAGCGGATGCCGCGGCAGCTTCTTGTCGAAAACCTCGTAGATGCCGGTTGCCGCGGCCGCGTCCTTGTTGCGCGACATCCAGCGGCCATAGGCCTCGGTGATCCGCAGCATCGAATCGTCGAGCTTGTAGGCGCGCTCGTAACGGGCGCCGGCGTCCTTTTCCTTGCCCGACAGTTCCAGGATCATGCCGGCGTGGAGGTCCTTGAAGATCGGGTACCATTCCGGCCCGGTCAGCTTGTCGATGCCGGCGACCGCCGCCTTGCCGTCACCGGCACCATAGCTGGCCCAGCCCGACAGCAGCGTCGCCACCAGGTCGGTGATCGGCCCGCGGATCGACTGGTTGATGTTGAGCTGCGCGGTCGCGTATTTCTTCATCTTCAGATCGCGCACGCCGACCACCAGACGGGCGACGCGATTGGCCTTGTCCAGGGTCAGGATCCGGTCGGCGAGCTTGACGGCCTCATCGATGTCGCCGTCCGCCAGCGACGAGATGAAGGCGCGATCGAGCAGTTCGTTGTTCTTCGGATCGGAGCGCAGCGCCGAGCGATAGAATGCCGCAGCCGACGCAGCATCCCGCTCGACGCTGGCGTGACGCGCGGCCAGATAGCTCCCGGACGTGGTCAGCGCCTTGAGGTCGGTCTTGCTCGGGAATTGCGCGGCATTGTCGCCGGTATGTTCCGGCGTCTGTGCAGCGAGTTGTCCGGGGACAACGGCCAGCGAGGCAATGGTAACGGCGGCGATCGTCCAGCGATTGAAACGGGTGGAAAGCATCACGTTCGCCTAGCTCCAGGGTGTAAGGCAGGACATTACGATCAGTGACATTACACGATCAGCGACATTGCAGGCAGCGGCATTACGATCGGTCTTGCGATCAGTCTCGAATGCGAACCCAAGCGGCGGCATCGCGGCATCAGACAATGCCGCTTTTGGCCCTCAACCGCAAGGATACGGGTTGGCGAATCGATTGGCAGATTAGGACCTTATCAGGCCTTTGGGCCGCCGATTTAGCCAGCCCGACCCGGAAACGCTTTTACTGTGGCGGTATCGTGGCCGGGTCGGCGGTTGCCCGCTCCCGGCTCACGCAATCGTGGTCAAAGCCGCCCGTTACATCGCCTCGTAATTGGGCCCGCCGCCGCCTTCGGGGGGAACCCAGGTAATGTTGCCGTTGGGGTCCTTCACGTCGCAGGTTTTGCAGTGGACGCAGTTCTGGGCGTTGATCTGGAAACGCGGGCCGGAAGTTTCCTCGACCCATTCGTAGACACCGGCCGGGCAATAGCGGTTCGACGGCCCGGCAAACACGTCATGCTCGGAGGTCTTCTGCAGGTTGAGGTCGGCGACCTTGAGGTGAACCGGCTGGTCTTCCTCGTGGTTGGTGTTGGACATGAACACCGACGACAGCTTGTCGAAGGAAATCTTGCCGTCCGGCTTCGGGTAGGCGATCGGCGCATGCGTCTTCGCCGGATCCAGCGTCTTGCGGTCGGGTTTTGCGTGCGACAGCGTTCCGAACAGCGACAGGCCGAACAGCGTGTTGGTCCACATGTCAAAGCCGGAGGCCACCATTCCGAGCATGGTGCCGAACTTCGACAACAGCGGCTTGGCGTTGCGAACCCGATACAGATCCTTGCCCACCGCGGAATCGCGCCAGGCGTTTTCGTATTCAACCAGTTCGTCATTGGCGCGGCCGGCACCGAGCGCCGCGGCGAGGTGTTCGGCGGCCAGCATGCCGGTACCCATCGCGTTGTGCACGCCCTTGATGCGGGGCACGTTGACGAAGCCCGCCGCGCAGCCGATCAGCGCGCCGCCCGGGAAGCTCACGCGCGGCACCGACTGGTAACCGCCCTCGGTGATGGCGCGGGCGCCGTAGGCCAGGCGCTTGCCGCCTTCGAACACGGTGCGGATCGAGGGATGGGTCTTGAAGCGCTGGAATTCGTCGAACGGCGACAGATAGGGATCGTCGTAGTTGAGATGCACGACGAAACCGACCGCCACCTTGTTGTCGTCGTAGTGGTAGAGGAACGAACCGCCGCCGGTCTGGTCGTTCAGCGGCCAGCCCAACGTATGCTGGACCAGGCCCTTGCTGTGCTTGGCGGGATCGATCTCCCAGACTTCCTTGAGGCCGATGCCGAATTTCGGCGGCTCGCTGTTGGTGTCGAGCGAGAATTTTGCAATCAGCTGCTTGGAGAGGCTGCCGCGCGCGCCTTCGGCGAACAGCGTGTATTTGCCGACCAACTCCATGCCGCGGGTATAGGAATCCTTATGGCTGCCGTCCCTGGCGATGCCCATGTCGCCGGTCGCAACGCCGCGCACCGCGCCCTTGTCGTCGTACAGTACCTCGGTCGCGGCGAAGCCCGGATAGATCTCGACGCCGAGCGCTTCGGCTTTCGGCGCCAGCCAGCGGCAGACATTGCCAAGCGAGCCGATATAGCAGTGATGGTTGCTCATCAGCGGCGGCATCATGAAATTCGGCAGCCGGAAGATGCTGCTCGCCGTGGTCAGGTAGAAGCGGTCGTCCTTGACCTGGGTCTTGAGCGGACAATCGGCGTCTTCGCGCCAGTCCGGAACCAGTTTATCGAGCGACACCGGGTCGATCACCGCACCCGACAGGATGTGCGCGCCGACCTCGGAGCCCTTCTCCACCACGACGATGTTGAGATCGGCGTTGATCTGCTTGAGCCGGATCGCGGCCGCGAGGCCGGACGGGCCGGCGCCGACGATCACGACGTCAAATTCCATGGATTCGCGCGGGGGTAGTTCTTCGGTGCTCATGATCAGGTCCCGGCCCGGTTGAGAAGGCTTCTAAAGGTGCGTTGTTTCCGATTTTTCGGGGGAGGACAACCACGGAAATGACAAGTGAGGCGTTTCGCGCCGGGCCGATCCGTCCTAGATAGATTGGCATAATGGATTTCATGCCCGAACCCGCGCCTAGCCTCCGGCAATTGCTGGCCTTTTATCTGGAGGCCGGGGTTGATTGCGCGCTCGGCGACGAGCCGGTCGACCGGCTGGCCGAGCCCGACAGTATTCCGGCTGCCGCCGCCGCCGCGCCGCGCGAGATCGCGCCGCAGCGAGGGTTGCGGGAAATGCCGGCGGCGATGGCGGCACCACCGCGGGCCGACGTGGCGATGGCGCCGGATGCCGCGATTTCCTCGGCGCGAGAAGCGGCGCGGACCGCGCCGACGCTGGAAGCGTTGCGCACACTGCTGGAGGATTTCGACGGCTGCGCGCTGAAACACACCGCGACACGGCTGGTGTTCGCGGACGGCAACCCGGAAGCGCGCGTCATGTTCGTCGGCGAAGCGCCGGGGCGCGACGAGGATATCGAGGGACTGCCGTTTGTCGGACGCTCCGGCAAATTGCTGGACCGGATGATCGGAGCCATCGGGCTCGACCGCAGCAAGGCCTACATCGCCAACGTGATTCCGTGGCGGCCGCCCGGCAACCGGACGCCGACGCCGCAGGAAACCCAGATCTGCCTGCCGTTCATCCAGCGGCAGATCGAACTGGTCAATCCCGACGTGCTGGTGACGCTCGGCAATCCCTCGACGCAAACGCTGCTGTCGACCCGCGACGGCATCATGAAGACCCGCGGGCGCTGGTTCGATTACGACACCGGCACCCGCACCATCCGCGCCATCGCCACCTTCCACCCGGCCTATCTGTTGCGCTCGCCGTCCTACAAGCGGATGACCTGGCAGGATCTTGCGCGCGATCGCGATGGCGCTGAAGACCGCGCCGACGTCAACGGCGTAGCAGGAAAATCACTGCCCCTTCGGCCGCACGATGGCCCAGCCGACGCGCAGCAGCGGTTGCCTTCCGTTCACGATCCATTCGAAGGCGCGCGGCACTTCCGGCACCAGGCCGGGAAAGCGTCGCAGGAGTTCGGGCGGCGGCGTGCCCGAGGTATCGGCCGCGCGCCAGACCACGACGCCGCCGGTCTCGTTGAATTTCGCCAGCGACAGCCACGGCGTCCGCTCCGGCGTGGCGTCGAGCAGGAGATGCGGGCGGCCGCTATCCATCGCGATGAAGCTCGCCAGTTGCGGATCGCCGGTCACCGCACGCAGTCTTTGATTGGTTCGCCGCTCGAAGTTCTCGCCGAAGAAACGCGCGATCGCTTTTGCCGGCAGCGATGTCGGCACCTCGTTGACGCCGGTCCAGGGCAGGAACAGCGTGGCGCCGACCGCGACAAAGGCAGGCGCTGCGATCGCCGCCGCCCATACCGAGCGCAGCAGGCGCTGGCGCCTGAGATAGACGAGGTCGCCGGTCGCAACGATCACGGCAAGGCCCGACATCAGCAACGCCACGCCGGGACCGCCGGTGATGCGGTCGAGATTGAACAGGCCCGCGATCAGGCTTCCGAGCAGCGCCGGGGCAATCGCGAAGCAATAGACGAACTGGCGCGCCAGCGGCTCGACCGGCGGCCGGTAGATGATCGGCGCTTCCTCGGCATTGCGGCTGAACCAGCCGGAGTTGAGCACCGCCAGCAGCACGATGCCGGCCGTCGCAACGATCAGGCCGCCGAGCAAGACGCCCCAGTGCAGCGCGCGGGCCGAGAGATCGTCGATCGCAGGCCAGGGCGGCATGGTCAGCACGTCGGCGCGGAGCAGCCAGATCAGCCAGGGCAGCGCCAGCACCACGATCACCAGCAGCGCATAGAGCGGATCGAGCGACATCAGGGTGCGCCGCCCGCGCGGGGTGGCGACGGCAAAGCCGACGATCAGCAACAACAGCCCGATCGCCGCCGAGGTCGTCAGCAGCAGCAGGCCGGCCTCGATCGACCAGGCAAACCACGCGCTGCGCCGGTTCTGGCCGATGATCTGCCACGAATGCAGCAAGAGCAGCGCCCACAGCGGTCGCGCCAGCACCAGCGGACCGAATTCGACACCGGGCGAACTGAAGGCCACCACCGTCATCGACAGCAGCACCGCGAGCACCGCCTGCTGGCCGCCGACGATGGCACGCGAAAGCTGGTAGAAGCTCGAAAAGGTGACGATGGCGCAGAGCTGCGCCAGCAGATAGACGCCGAACATGTGATTGCCGACGGCGCGATAGGCGATATCGGCGAGCCAGAACGCCAGCGGCGGCCCGAGCCAGGTGCCGACCTGATATTCGCGGCCGAACGCCAGGATGGTCGAAAGCTCCCCGGGCGGGCTGCGATAGAGCAGCAGCGGCAGGATCAGCCACATCGCGGCCTGCAGCAGCACGACGAGCCACACCACCAGCCGCGGCCGGGCGCGGATCAGTTCGACAACCAGGGAGGTGAAACGCATGAAACGTCCGAAATGCCCCGGCCCGAGCAGCCCTGTCCGAGGACATTTGATAGAGTGCGGCGGCCGCCGAGGCAACGCGTCTACGCCTGAAAGGCTTGCCGGCATCGATTTCGGTCACGATCTGCGTTTCGACCGTGAACAGGTCGCGCGCGATGACGATGGTTTCGGGCTGGTGCTTCTCGCGCGCGGCCACGACCGGCGCAAAGAAGCGGCGGTGATGGATGCTCGGGCCGAGCCGGTCCAGGGCCTCGCGATGTTCCGGCACCGCGTAGCCCTTGTGGGTCTCGAAACCGTAGCCCGGACAATCCAGCGCCAGCGCGCACATCAGGCGGTCGCGCGTCACCTTGGCGATGATGGAGGCGGCCGCGATCGACATCACGATGCCGTCGCCGCCGATCACGGCGTCGCAGTCGCAGGCGACGTCGATCCGGTCGCGGCCGTCGACGAACACATGCTTCGGCGTTTCGGGCAGCGCCTGCACGGCGCGCGTCAGCGCCCACAGCGAGGCGCGCAGGATATTGTCGCGGTCGATTCGCGCCGGCGAGGCAAAGGCGACGGCAAACGACGCGGTGGCGCAGATCTCCTCGAACAGCTCCTCGCGGCGCTCGGCGCTCAGCCGCTTGGAATCGTCGATGCCCTTGGGAATGCGCTTCGGATCGAGCACCACGGCGGCGGCCACCACCGGACCTGCCAGCGGGCCGCGCCCGGCCTCGTCGCAGCCGGCCACCGGCCAGACGCCGCGCTTGATCAGCGCGCGCTCGCGGCGAAAGCTCGGCGGCGTCACCGCGATCACGCCCTTGGCCGGTTTGGCTGGCTTGGCCGGTTTCTTGGCAGACTTGTCCCGAATCATGCCCGGGATGGTGCGAAAGCGAACGCCGCGGCGCAACCGGGAACCGGGACTCAATTCCCGTTATTCAATCGCGCCCTCACCCGCCTAGTCCGGCAGATGAACCCGCCGGTCGTCACCGACCTCGATGCCGGGCGCGACCACGACTTCCCAGGGATGGCCGTCGGGATCGCCGAAATAGCCGGAGTAGCCGCCATAGTCGGTCTTGTGCGCGGGCTTCAGCAGCGACGCGCCCTTCGAAATCGCAAAATCCAGCACCGCATCGACCTCCTCGGGCGAAGCGCAGTTCCAGGCCAGCGTCATGCCGCGAAAGGTCTTCGGCCGCGGCTGGTCCGGCAGCGTGGCGTCCTGCGCCAGTTGGTCCCACGGGAACAGCCCGATCACGGTGCCGCCGGTGTCGAAGAACGCCACGGCCTCGCCGGTCGCGCGAAATTTTCGCTGAAAGCCCAGCGCTTCGTAAAAGGCGATGCTGGCGCGGATGTCGCTGACGCCGAGCGTGATGACGGTGAAGCGCGGGGTGGTGCTTGTTACTCATGTACTCTCCGCTCGTCATTGCGAGCGAAGCGAAGCAATCCATTACTTCGCCGGACAAAGCAAGTCTGGATTGCTGCGCTTCGCTCGCAATGACGCGCTCTAGAACAAACTCAACTGCTGTCCGTTGCGTTTCGGCTTGACGAAATGATCCGTCGTCAGTTTCGAGCGGCGCTTGTTGAGGCCGAGCTTCTCGCAGGCGATCTCGAAGCGGCGTCCGATCATCCAGGCCATCGGGCCGGTGCCCTTCATCCGCGTGCCCCATTGCGCGTCGTAGTCGCGGCCGCCGCGCATGTCGCGGATCAGGGTGAAGACGTGGCGATAGCGGTCGGGATAGTTCGCCATCAGCCATTCGCGGAAGAGGTCGCGCACTTCCAGCGGCAGCCGCAGCAGCACGTAGCTCGCTTCCTTGGCGCCGGCATGGGCGGCGGCATCGAGAATGCGCTCGATCTCCGAATCGTTCAGCGCGGGGATCACCGGCGCCACCATCACGGTGGCGGGAATGCCGGCCTCCGCCAGCTGCCGGATCGCCTCCAGCCGCTTCGGCGGCGTCGAGGCCCGCGGCTCCATGGTGCGCGCGAGTTTCGGATCGAGCGTCGTCACCGACAGCGCGACCTTGGCGAGGTTGCGCTTCGCCATCCGCGCGAGAATGTCGATGTCGCGCGTGACCAGCGCCGATTTGGTGACGATGCCGACGGGATGGCCGGCGCGCTCCAGCACTTCGAGAATGCCGCGCATGATCTTGTGTTCGCGCTCGATCGGCTGATACGGATCGGTGTTGGTGCCGATCGCGATCATGCGCGGCTCGTAACCCGGTGCCGCCAGTTCCTTCTCGAGCAGCGCCGGCGCGTCCGGCTTGACCAGCAGTTTCGACTCGAAATCGAGCCCCGGCGACAGGCCGAGATAGGCATGGGTCGGCCGCGCGAAGCAGTAGACGCAGCCGTGCTCGCAGCCGCGATAGGGATTGATCGAGCGGTCGAAGCCGATGTCGGGGGAGTCGTTGCGGGCGATCACCTTGCGCGAGGTATCGACCGCGACGGTGGTCTTGAACGGCGGCAGGTCGTCGAGGCTCTGCCAGCCGTCGTCGAAGGCGACCCGCGCCTCGGCTTCGAAGCGGCCGCTGTCGTTGGACTGTGCGCCACGGCCGCGCCGCCGCTCGCGGTCGATGGCGACCGCAAGCTCGGGAAAAGGAGTCGCACCCGCCGGCTCGGAGGGCGCCGCTACCGGCGGGTGCTTGAGGGCATGAGAGGATGCTCGGCTCATGGATCGATACATAGCACGCCTTGAGAACAAATCAAGAACATGAATCGCAGCGATCCACAAAGGACGAAAAAAAGCGCGGCTTGACCGGCACCTCGTGGCTGCCGCAAAAAACTGCACGCGCAAAAAACTGCCGGCCAGTGGCTGTTTTGAATGTGACAAGGTGATAACAGTGCGACGTTTTTGTCCATGTGAGCCAATGAAGTCTCATTCATGCTGAGCGTGATCATTCCGACCGAGGGTATCGAGCAGCCGGCCGTCGCGACATTGGCGGCGCTGGTGCCAGGTGCTGCCGCCGGCATCATTCGCGAGGTGCTGCTGGTCGATCGGGCCGGCAATGGCGTGATCGAGCGGGTGGCCGACGTCGCCGGCTGCGGCTTCCTGGCCTTCGAGGGAACGCGCGCAGCGGCAATGGCAGCGGGCGCACGGGCGTCGCGTTCGCCGTGGCTGATGTTCCTGCATGCCGGCGCCGTGCTCGACTCGGGCTGGATCGAAGAAACCTCGCAATTCATCCAGGGCGTCTCCAACAGCGGCCAGCCGCGCGCCGGGATCTTCCGCTATTCCCGCTCGCCCTATGCCGACACCGGCTTGCGCGACGGCCTCAAATTCGTCGCCCGCATGATCACCGGTCCCTCGGCCGAACAGGGCCTCCTGATCGCGCGCGATCACTATGACCGGCTCGGCGGCTACCGGCCGGATTCGCGCCGTTCCGAGGCGCGGCTGTTGCGCCAGGTCGGCCGCCGCTCCCGCACCATGCTGCGCAGCCGGATCATGGTCGTGGCCTGAACGGCCATGCGCTGAGGCATCCTTGGCCCGCCCCACGAGGGCCGGACTCAAAATCTCGAAAACAACCCCATGCAAAGTAGGACGGGAACCGGCTGGCGCCGAAATATACTTGCCAAAGTCAAATAATTGCTTGACAATGGCAAGTATCGAGGTTTGCCCATGACTTCCAGAAATTCGGCCCAGACGGATTCCGACGGCCAGGTCGCGGCGGTTCGCGCCTTCAACCGCTTCTACACCCGCAAGCTCGGCGTGCTCGACCAGCAGCTCTTGAAGAGCCCGTATTCGCTCAGCGAGGCGCGGGTGCTGTACGAACTCGCCCACCGCGAGGACCTGTCCGCCAAGGAGATCGGCAGCGAACTTGGCCTCGATGCCGGCTATCTCAGCCGGATCGTGCAGAATTTCGACGAGAACGGCCTGCTCACGCGCAAGCCGCTGCCATCAGACCGCCGCCAGTTCCGGCTCAGCCTGACCGCCAAGGGACGGCAGGCATTTGCAAAGCTCGAGCGCAGCTCGCAGGAAGACGTTGGCGCCATGCTGGCGGCCCTGCCGTCCGGCGGCAGCCAAAGGCTGATCGGCGCGATGGCCCTGATCGAACGGCTACTCGGCGCGTCCGATGCAGCACCCGCGCCCGCGATCCTGCGCGGCCACCGCCCCGGCGACATCGGATGGGTGGTGCAGAGCCACGGCGCGCTCTACGCCAGCGAATATGGTTTCGATGCGTCGTTCGAGGCGCCTGGTCGCGGAGATCACGGCCAAGTTCCTCGCCTCGTTCGACGCCTCGCGCGAACGCTGCTGGATCGCGGACATCGACGGCGCGCAGGTCGGCTCGATCTTTCTGGTGCGACACAGCGATGATGTCGCCAAGATTCGCCTGCTGCTGGTCGATCCGGCCGGGCGAGGACAGGGGCTGGGCCAGCGGCTGGTCGCCGAATGTATCGCGTTCGCGCGGGCCTGCGGTTATCGCCGGATCACACTGTGGACCCAGAGCATCCTGGTCGCCGCCCGCGGCATCTATCAGCAGGCCGGGTTCAAGCTGGTCGCGACCGAGCCGCATCGCAGCTTCGGTCAAAGCCTGATCGGCGAAACCTGGGAGCTCGAACTGTGAAACCGGGGCGTCGCGATCCATCATCGCGGCGCGTGACGCCGGTCCTGATCGATTTCTACGTCAAGCGCGCACATGAAATACGAGCTGAGTTCTACCGGAACATGTGGCGCGCCATGTGGGCCTGGCTGGTTCGGCGACGCTAACCGTTCAGGCCGACGCGCCCTTGGCCTTCGGCCGCCGCAGATGTTCGTCCAGCCGCGGCATGATCTCGACGAAATTGCAGGGCCGGGTGCGGTAGTCGAGCTGGGCCGCGAGGATGCCGTCCCAGCCGTCGCGGCAGGCGCCCGGCGATCCCGGCAGGCAGAAGATGAAGGTCGCCCCCGCGACGCCGGCGGTGGCCCGGCTCTGGATCGTCGAGGTGCCGATCTTGGCGTGGCTCAGCATGTGAAAGGCGATGGAAAAACCGTCCATCCGCTTTTCGAACAGAGGCTCGATCGCCTCCGGCGTCACGTCGCGGCCGGTAAAGCCGGTGCCGCCTGTCGTGATGACGGCATCGACACCGGCATCGGCGATCCATCGCCTGATCACGGCGCGGATCGCCTCGACGTCGTCGGTGACGATCTCGCGCGCGGCGAGACGATGACCGGCCGCCGTCAGCCGGTCCGCCAGCGTCGTGCCGGATTTGTCGTCGGCCAGCGAGCGCGTGTCGGAAATCGTCAGCACCGCGATGTTGAGCGGGACAAACGTTTTCGACTCGTCGATCGACGTCACAGGTTTCCCGACCCGAACGTATTGCAGGCCTGCACCGTGCCCTGCTGATAGCCGGTCATGAACCATTGCTTGCGCTGCGCGGCGGAGCCGTGGGTGAAGCTATCGGGCACCACCCTGCCCGTCGCCTGCCGCTGCAGCGTGTCGTCGCCGATCGCGCTCGCCGTGGTCAGCGCAGCATCGATGTCGCCGGCTTCGAGGAAGCCCGGACGTTTCTTTTCCTCGCGGTTGACCCAGACGCCGGACAGGCAATCGGCCTGCAGCTCGACCTTGACCTGCAGCGCATTGGCTTCGGCCTTGCTGCCGGCCTGCTGCTGCAATCGCGTCACGCGCGGCAGGATGCCGAGCAGGTTCTGGATGTGATGGCCGGCCTCATGCGCGATGATGTAGGCGGCGGTGAACTTGCAGGCATTGCCCGAGCAGCCGCGGAACCGGGTCTCGACCTCGCGGAAGAAGTTGGTGTCGAGGAAGATCTGCTTGTCCGGCGGACAGTAGAACGGCCCCATCGCCGCCTGCGCCATGCCGCAGCGCCCGCCATTGGTGGCGTTGCGGAACAGCACGATGCGCGGTCCGGTATAGGACTGCCCGCTGGCCTTGAAAATCTCGTTCCAGCGATCGTCGATTTCGCCGAGCACGCCGGAGATCATGCTGCCCATCTCGTCTTTCGGCGCACCGGTCTTGGCCGACCCCGAGCGGCGATCGGTCTGGTAGCTCGGTGCCTGGTTGCCGCCGGTGAGGATTTCGGCGCCGCCGATCAGGATGCGCGGGTCGATGCCGAAGGCATAGCCGACCAGGCCGAGCACGATGATGGTGCCGATGCCGAGCCCGCCACCGCCCATCGGCAGGCCGAAACCGCCGCCGCCGCCCATTCCGCCACCGCCGCTGTCGTCGCGACGGTCATCGATGTCGTCGCTGCGGCGAAAGTCATCGTAACGCATGGCGGTATTTCCTTATCCCGGCTGGTGGCGGTTCAGATACCCAACGCACCAATCACGTAAAATTTCCATTCCGTTAATCAATAACCCGCCCGGCAAATATTGCCTAGTGCCCGGTCCTGATTGAATCAGAACCGGGCACTGGTCTTCTATTTTGACGCGTTTTCTCGCGCGAACCGGTGTCCACTTCGCTGGAAAACGCTATGGCGCGCACAACCGGCAATTCTATCTCGGCAAATCTCTCTCAGTACTTTGACCGATTAAGTCGATTTTTACTTTGCCGGGTCAAGGTGTACTCCAGTCGGTTGTTTAGTCCCGCGTCGCCGACAGCGTCGCCTGAGTCAGAGTAGTTGAGTCATGGTTGTGTCGCGTCGCGGGGCGTCTGCAAGGGCGCCCCGCACTAAATTAGAGTCCGAGTCCAGCACTCGCATCGTCGTCGGCGATTGCGTCGCCGAGATGTCGAAGCTTCCGGCCGGTTCGGTCGATCTGGTGTTCGCAGATCCGCCCGTATAATCTGCAGCTGAAGGGCGACCTCAAGCGCCCCGACGAATCCCATGTCGATGCCGTCAACGACGACTGGGACAAGTTTTCGTCCTTTGCCGCCTATGACGATTTCACCCGCGCCTGGCTGCTGGCCTGCCGCCGCGATCATGAAGCCGTCGGCGACGCTGTGGGTGATCGGCTCCTACCACAACATTTTCCGCGTCGGCTCGATCATGCAGGATCTCGGCTTCTGGGTCCTCAACGACATCGTCTGGCGCAAGACCAATCCGATGCCGAATTTCCGCGGCCGCCGCTTCACCAATGCCCATGAGACCATGATCTGGGCGGCGCGCGACGAAAAGGCCAAGGGCTATACCTTCAACTACGAAGCGCTGAAGGCCGCCAACGAGGACGTGCAGGCGCGTTCGGACTGGCTGATCCCGCTTTGCACCGGCGAAGAACGCCTCAAGGGCAAGGACGGCAAGAAGGTGCACCCGACCCAGAAGCCGGAAGGCCTGCTGGCGCGCGTGCTGCTGTCGTCGTCAAAGCCCGGCGACCTCGTGATCGATCCCTTCAACGGCACCGGCACCACCGGCGCCGTGGCAAAACGCCTCGGCCGCCGCTACATCGGCTTCGAGCGCGACCAGACCTATGCGACCGCGGCCGAGGCCCGCATCGCCGCGATCGAGCCGCTGCCGGAAGCGACGCTGGCGCCGTTCATGACCGCGCGCGACGCGCCCCGCGTCGCCTTCTCCGAGCTGATCGAGCGCGGCATGATTTCGCCCGGCACCAAACTGGTCGATTCCAAGAAGCGCCACGGCGCGCTGGTCCGCGCCGACGGCGCCATCATGCTCGGCGACAAGGTCGGCTCGATCCACCGCATGGGCGCGGTCGCCCAGGGCTCCGACGCCTGCAACGGCTGGACCTTCTGGCACGTCGAGACCAAGAAGGGCCTGCGCCTGATCGACGAACTGCGCGCCGAAATCCGCTCCGAGATGGCGGCGGGCTGAGGCTTTATCCCGCGCTACAGTTGTCATCCCCCGCGAATGCGGCGCGATGACAGCGGATCGTATCGATCCAGGCGAACCGCTAATGTTCTGAATGTGCTTCCGCTTTCGGCGGGATAGCCAACATGGCGGGATTTGCCGCAGGATCGCCGGTGTAGCGATTGATCCAGCTGAATTGGCAGCCGGAGCAGGAATGACCGAACTAGAAAATTTGAAATAAGGCGGGGCGGTAAATTTAATCTATCTGCGCCAGACCGTACAACTTCCACGGTGGAGTTCGAAATGCGGTTAAGGTTCGTTCACCTTCCAAGCGCCCTGGTGGTTTGTCTAGGCTTGATCGCGCCCGCCCGGGCCAGTTCCGAGTGGATCGTCGACATGATGGCCGGCACATTCCGCGCGGACGTCACTTGGGAGCAAGTCAGGTCGCACATGCTGCCAACGTTCGCTGCGAGCAATCCCGGCGATCGCGGGGTCACGGCGGAAGGCATCGACAACCTGCGCAAGATCGCGATGGCGCAGCGGCGCTCGCAGGCCATCGCCCAGATTTTGATCTATGATCTCGATGGCAACGGAAGCGTCACGAAAGAAGAAATTGTGACCGTGATGGAACCGCGGTCGCGGCAAATGATATTCGCCAATGGCGTGCAACTGGAACCGAGTCCGCAACAAATTCGCCTTCAGCTCGACAAGCTCGTCAGCGACGCTCTCGGGTCGGATGCGGACCGCGACGGCGTCATAACCGCCACCGAGATCGAGCAAGAAGCACAACGCCAGGCCGAGCAGGTCAGCATCGGTTGGCAGCAAGGCATCGCGCCGCAACTCGTCCCGATGACGCTGGACGCGAATGGAGACGGGGTCGTCTCTCTCGCCGAATACGAGGCGGCGGTACGCGAGCAGTTCGACACGATTGACCAGGACCACGACGGCCGCATCTCGGCCGGCGAGGCCGCAAATTTTGGCAAAATTCTCGACGAAGCCCGGCAAGCCACACAGCGCGTCCGTGAAGCGAAGGCCCGCACGCTACGACTGGAAGCCGCAAAGAAAGATTGTGATGTGCCCCATGCGCCACCTGGCATCAAGATGGTGTTTTTGGGAGCTCATCAGGGCAAGGCACTATCGAACGCCTGGATCGGGACCCAGGATCAGGTGACGTATGTGACGACGGTCGAGATCGCGCAAGGAAGCGAGCCGCTCTACCTCGCATTGGCGAGCGATAGCGCAATGATCTGGGACATCGTCGGCGCAACCGAGCGCGTTGCCGGCGTTCTGGGCCACGCCGAAGCCGTGGTCGAGACCGCCAATACGCAGGCCGATCGCAAGCCACTCGTCGGCATCATGGGCGTTGGGCGTGAAAGGATACGCTTCACCGCGCATCCGGGATGTCTGGTGCCGCCGACGGAGATAACCATGAAGGACGGCAGCGCGCAGGAGAGCGCGGCGCTGCTGCTAGGACGCGCCGTAGACGAGATCGGCGGCGAGTATAGCGCCGGCACCTTCCGCGTTCCGGCGGCGAGACATTTTCCCGATCGGCCGGTTCGAAATTCGATCCAATTGCCGAGGGATGGCCTCGGCGAATTGCTGTGGCGGGAAGTCCGGGAGGACTACCCGGCTGGACTTGCAAATATCGACATGGAATCGGTGATTTCAGTTCATGCGGTAAAGCGCTACTCCGTTCTGCCCGACCGCGCAGGTCTCGCCGAACTGGTAGACACCGGGGCGCTTTCGATCGCCGGCACCGTTCGCGGCTTTCGGATCAACGGCGGCGACTTCAGGCCATTCACGCAGCCGAACAGATTCAGAATAACCGGAAAGCTCAGACTTCCCGCCGGCGTCGCCGGGACATTCGTCCTGCCGCGCCAGATCCCACCGCCGGAAGGCGACTTAAGCGCGGCCTGCGTGCTGTCGGAGCAGGACATGAAGCCGATTAGCGGATCGCGAACGGGGTGCAGCTAGGACGACGCCGCTTCCGCACGGAACACTCCGCAAAGGCTGGATGTCTGCCTGGCACATCGAGACCAGGAAGGGCCTGCGCCTGATCGACGAACTGCGCGCCGAAATCCGCTCCGAGATGGCGGCGGGCTGAGGCTGGTTGTCATCCCCGCGAAGGCGGAGGGTCCAGTACGCCGCGGCCTATCGATGGTATCATTGACGTCTCTGGAATACTGGATCGTCCGCCTTCGCGGACGATGACAGCTAAGTGTGTCGCAACGACCCGGCCATGCCTCACGAACTCGTCGCTTGCCTCTCTCCCAAAAATTTGCGCATGAACAGACCGCCGCGCGGTTACCGTCGCCGCGGCCGGATTTTTGACGACAACAACAGAGGCAGGGAGTTTCAAATGCTCAAATTCTACTTCAACGGATCGCCGAACCCGACCAAGGTCGCGCTGTTCCTCGAGGAAGCCGGCCTCGCCTACGAGCCGATCGCCGTCGACACCCGCAAGGGCGACCAGTTCACGCCGGAATATCTCGCCATCAACCCGAACGCCAAGGTGCCGGCGATCGACGACGGCGGCGTCAAGGTGTTCGACAGCAACGCCATCCTGCTCTACCTCGCCGAGAAGACCGGCAAGTTCCTGCCGCCGCCGGCCCACCGCGGCGATTTGCTGTCGTGGCTGATGTTCGTCGCCACCGGCGTCGGTCCGTTCTCGGGCCAGGCCGTCCACTTCAAGCACTTCGCGCCGGAAAAGGTCGACTACGCCCACAACCGCTACCAGTTCGAGGCCGACCGCCACTACAGCATCATCAACGCTCATCTCGCCGGCAAGCGCTACATGGTCGGCGACACCTACACGCATCGTCGACATGGACGTGTGGGGCTGGGCGCGCATGATCCCGTTCATCCTGGGCGACGACGCGTTGGCGAAATATCCCAACGTCAAGCGGCTGGTCGACGAGATTTCGGCCCGGCCGGCCGCCGCCAAGGCGATCGCGCTGAAGGACAACTTCAAGTTCAAGGCCGAGATGGACGACGAGGCCCGCGGCAACATGTTCAAGCACCTCAAGACCAAGGCGGCTTGATTTCAAACCGGCCTGGCGAAACGGCGTCCTCGCGGGCGCCGTTTCTTTGTTTCAATCGATTGCCGCGATCGCCTCGATCTCGATCAGCCAGCCCGGCCGCGCCAGACGGGTGACGAACAGCAACGTGCTCGCCGGCGGCTTCTTGGTATCGACATAGCGGTCGCGGATCGCGCGCAATTTCGGCACCTCGGCCTGGTCGACTTCGGCGACGATGTAGACGTTCAGCTTGACGATGTCGGCCATCCCGGCGCCGGCCGCCTCGAGCCCGAGCTTGATATTCTTGAACACCTGTTCGGCCTGGGCCTCGAAGTTGCCCTCGCCGACCAGTTTGCCGGACGCGTCGCTCGACACCTGACCGGCGAGATAGATCAGCGTGCCCTTGTTGACCTTGGCGACATGCGAGTAGCCGACCGGCGGCGGCAGCGTCGCCGGGCTGAAAATCTCCTTGCTCATCTTGATCTCCCTTCATGTCCGCCAGAACGGCTTGGCGATTTCATCTGCGATATCGGACCAGCAGGTTCCGATATCCTGCAATTCGCGCGCGTTCATGACAGCGAGTTGACGCCGCGTCCGGCTGCGGGTTCGCCACAGCCGGACGCGAACGAGGATAGCTTTGATGATGGGCTGCGTCGAACCCCAATGGATCGATGCCTGCTGCCGGTGGGGGCTGTCGCCGGCACATGCGCCGCTCAAGGCCTTACTCCGCAGCGGCAAGCTTCCGTTCTTCCGGAAACGGCCCCAGCACGCGCTCGACCAGCGCCGAGTTGCAATATTCCTTGATCTGCTTGATCTTGCCGTCCTCGATGCGCCAGACCATGCAGTATTGATTGTCGTAGCGAACGCCCGTCTTGGTGACGTTGTCGCCGCGCGACTCGACGATGACATAGTCGCCCTCGGCGACGAAGTTGAACGCGACGGTGCGCGGCCGCACCGCGAAGAACGAGCGGAAGTGGCCCATCAAACCGTTCTGGATCGCATCGCGTCCTTTGAATTCGTGCGACCAGGAGTATTGCCCGGTCACGACCCAGACCGCGTCCTCGGCGAGGTTGTCGGCGAAGGTGGTGCCGCTGCGGTTGGCGGAATTGGTGTAGATCTGCTGTACCAGTTTCTTGTTGTCGACTGCGCTCATGGCGGCTTCTCCGTTGATCCGATGCTTCGGATCATCACGCGCCGGACGGAATTCTTCCAATCGATAGTGAATATGATATATATTCACCCGATGAATTTGAATTCGCTTGACCTCAATCTGCTGGTCGCGCTCGACGCGCTGCTCCGGGAGGCCAATGTCAGCCGCGCCGCGATGCGGATCGGGCTGTCGCAGCCGGCCGCCAGCCATGCGCTGCAGCGGCTGCGCGACCTGATCGGCGACCCGCTTCTGGTGCGCAACGGCGCGCGCATGGAATTGACGCCACGGGCGCAGGCCTTGCGCGCCCCGCTGGCGCAGGCGCTCGACCATGTGCGGGCGCTGTTCGTCCGCGACGGTTTCGACGCGTCGACCAGCGAGCGCCAGTTTCGCCTGATGATGCCGGATCTCGCGGTCGAATTGCTGATGCCGCCGCTGATGGCAAAGATCACCAAGGCGGCGCCGAACGTGCGGATCGACGTGGTGCCGTGGCGTGGACCCGCGATTTTCAACGCCGAGTTCGCCCGCACCATCGATATCGTCATCAGCATCGGCAACGCCTTCTCAGGCTTTCACCGGCAACTACTTTATGCCGACAGCGACGCGTTGGCGGTGCGGCGCGGCCATCCGGCCGGTGCGAAACTGAAGCGGCGCGATGTCTTTCTCGACGCACGGCATGTCGGCGTTGTCATTCGCGGCGCGAACGAAGACCTGATCGACACATGGTTGCGCCGCAAGGACATCGAACGGCGAATTGCGCTGGTGGTGCCGGGCTATCTCGAAGCGCTGCATGTCGCTGCGCGCACCGATCTCGTGGCCTTCGTGCCGCGACGGCTGATATCGGCGCTGTCGAAACAGCTGTCGCTGGCCACGATAACACCACCGCTCGATCCCGGGATCGACGAGCAGTTCATGTTCTACCCGACGCGGGCCCAGATGGATCCCGGCTCGGTCTGGCTGCGCCAGGTCATGCTCGGCATCGGCCGCGAGATGGAGCGCGGGAAGAAGGCGGCGTAGCTACGCAGGGTGGGCTGCGTAGGGTGAGCAAAGGCGCACTTGCGCCGTGCCCACCATGTCACAGCCGAGTAGCTTGATGGTGGGCACGCTTCGCTTTGCCCACCCTACGAAGCACGAGCTACGACGCCTTCTCGACCGCCAGCGCCTGCTGCACGGCCGGACGCTCCGACATCCGCTGACGGTGGGCTGTGACTTTCGGCAGCTTCGCCAGATCGACGCCGTCGGCTTCGGCCCAGCCGGTGAGCGTGAACAGGTAGGCGTCGCAGGCGGTGTATTGATCGCCCATCACCCACGGTCCCTTCACCATGTCGCGTTCGATCAGCGCGAAGGCGGCGCTCATGCTGTCAGGCACCTTGCGCTTCATGTCGTCGAATGAGCTCTGCTCGGTGGCCCAGCGGGCGCCGCGACCCTTGTGGGCATGGTTTACGTGCACCGTCGAGCAGAGATAGCTGTTGAACGATTGCGCCCGCGCAAACTCGAACGCATCCGTCGGCATCAGCTTCTTGTCGGGCGCGCTCTGCGCGACGAAAGCCAGGATCGCCGGATTCTCGGTCAGGATGCCGCGGTCGGTCACCAGCGCCGGCACGCGGCCCTTCGGATTGATCGCGAGATAGGCCGGCGTGGTCTGCTGGCTGTTCTTGGTGTCGATCCGTTCGACCGTGAAGTCCAGGCCGGATTCTTTCAGGGTGATGTGCGACGCGAGCGCGCAGGTGCCGGGGGCGTAATAGAGCTTGAGCATTTTTCATCCTCTTTGCGGGAACCGCTACGTTAGCGGCGTGGCCCCGCGCCGTCCATCCCGGCTGCGATCGACCGCCGTCAGCCGGTTTTCGCGGTTGCCCACGGCGGCGCTCCCATGTCATGACCTTGTAAAATACGGGCCAGAAATTCAGAGACGACCAAGGGCGTATCATGACGGTTCTGATCGCGGGCGGCGGTATCGGCGGGCTGACACTGGCGCTCAGCCTGCACCAGATCGGCGTGCCGGCCAAAGTCTTTGAAAGCGTGCCCGAACTGCGGCCGCTCGGCGTCGGCATCAACGTGCTGCCGCACGCGGTGCGCGAGCTGATCGAGCTCGGCCTGCACGACCGGCTCGACGCGGCGGGCGTGCGCACCAGGGAGCTCGCCTATTTTTCCAAGCACGGCAAGCCGATCTGGAGCGAGCCGCGCGGCATCGAGGCCGGTTACAAATGGCCGCAATTCTCGATCCATCGCGGCACGCTGCAGCAGATCCTGCTCGACGTCGCGACCGAGCGGCTTGGGAAAGACAACATCCTCACCAGCCATCATCTCGCCGGCTGGACCGAGACCGATAACGGCGTCCGCGCCGAATTCATCGACAAGGCGACCGGCAAGCCGGCGGGCCACCACGACGGCGCGCTGCTGATCGCCGCCGACGGCATTCATTCGGCGGTGCGCGAAAAACTCTATCCGAACGAAGGCCCGCCGATCTGGAACGGGCGCATCCTGTGGCGCGGCATCACAGAGAGCGACGCCTTCCTGTCCGGCCGCACCATGATCATGGCGGGCCACGAAATCCTGAAATTCGTCTGCTACCCGATCTCGAAGGAGCCCGACACGTCAGGCAAATTCAGGATCAACTGGATTGCCGAGCGGCACATGCCGCCGACCTATCATTGGCGGCGCGAGGATTATAACCGGACCGCCAAGCTCGAAGAATTCCTGCCCTGGTTCAAGGACTGGAAATTCGACTGGCTCGACGTGCCCGGCCTGATCCGCCAATGCCCGCACGCCTACGAATATCCCCTGGTCGATCGCGATCCGATCCCGCAATGGACCTTTGGCAAGGTCACGCTGATGGGCGATGCCGCGCATCCGATGTACCCGATCGGCTCCAACGGTGCCTCGCAGGCAATTCTGGACGCCCGCGTCCTGACCCGCGAAATCCTGGCGCAGGGCCCGACCCACGCCGCGCTCGTGGCCTATGAGGCCGAGCGCCGTCCCGCCACGTCAGATCTCGTGATGCTCAACCGCCGCAACGGGCCCGAGCAGGTGATGCAGATGGTCGAGGAGCGCGCACCCGATGGCTACAACGTCGTCACCGACGTGCTGTCGCTGAAAGAGCTCGAAGACATCGCCGCCAACTACAAGCGCGTCGCCGGCTTTCAGGTCGAAGGCCTCAACGCCAAGCCGCCGATCGTGCAACACAAGGCGAGTTGAACCGTTATCGTATCGCCTTCGCGGTCTCCACCAGCCGCGCGCTGGTCGTGGCGGTCGCCAGCAGCGTGCCGTCCGCCGCCGTCAGCCGCCCCTCGACAAAGGCGATGGTCTTGCCAAGCTGGGTAACGGTGGCCTCTCCCGTAATCGCTCCCGGCTTGGCCGGCGCCAGAAAATTCACCGTCAGGGTGACGGTCGCGGTGTAAAGCCTGCCATCGGTCATGACGAACACCGCCGGCCCCATGGTGTCGTCGAGCATCGCCGAGAGGATGCCGCCCTGGATGAAACCGGCAGGGTTGCAAAAATCCTTCCTGCCGTCGAAGCCGATCCGGACCCAGCCGTCCCCAGGCCGCGCATCGAGCAGGTGCCAGCCGAGCAGTCTGGACGACGGCGGGGCGGTGAAATTGTCGAGGGCGGTGCTGATCATGGGAACCTCCGTGAGGTTCCCTGTTAGTCCAGCGCTGCTGCCAGCATGGTGTCAGCAGCGGTGGAGCGGCGTCAGATATCCA
Organism: uncultured Alphaproteobacteria bacterium; assembly: GCA_963764705.1. GTDB lineage: Bacteria > Pseudomonadota > Alphaproteobacteria > Rhizobiales > Xanthobacteraceae > Bradyrhizobium. The sequence goes on from CAVXTR010000003.1 coordinate 79,514, forward strand.
GCCCGTGCGCGATCGCCTTGCGCATCACGTTGGGCAGCGCCTCATCGGCCAGCGTTGCGACCGGCACCCAGCGCATGCCGTCGGGCGCGCGGGTGCGAGCGGCGACCGTGGCGGTGTAGACGACGAGTTCCAGCGGAAAATGCGTGAAGACGTGGGTGACGACGCCCGTTTTCCGATGCCAGCGTGTGACACTCTTGAGCGCGGGCGCCTGCTTCAGCGCCGCCTTGTCGTCGTGGCCCGCAAGCCAGTCCGAGCCCGGCACCTCGGTCATGCCGCCGAGCAGGCCTTTTTCCGCGCGCGTCCGGACCAGCAATTCCCCGCCGCGCGTGACGATAAAGGCAGCACCCCGACGCAGCGTTCCCGTCTTCTTCGGCGCCTTGCGCGGAAACGCCTCCTGGTCGCCGCGCCCGCGGGCCACGCAATCCGCGTTCAGCGGGCACAGCGCGCAGGCCGGCTTCTTCGGCGTGCAGATCGAGGAGCCGAGATCCATCAGCGCCTGGGCGCTGTCGCCGGCGCGAGACTTCTCGTCGCCGGCGCGAGATTCAGCCAGCAGCGTCGCGGCGAGTTCCTGGATACGCGGTTTGGCCTGCGGCAGCGGCTCCTCGACCGCGTAGAGCCGCGACACCACGCGCTCGATATTGCCGTCGACCGGCATGGTCCTGACGTCAAACGCGATCGCGGCGATCGCCGCCGCCGTATAGGGCCCGATCCCCGGCAACGCGCGCAGGCCTTCTTCCGTGTTCGGAAACACCCCGCCATGCTCGCGCAGTACCGCGACCGCGCAGGCGTGCAGGTTGCGGGCGCGCGAATAATAGCCGAGCCCGGCCCACATCCGCAGCACGTCGTCCTGCGAGGCGCTGCCCAGCGCCGTGACATCCGGCCAGCGGGCCAAAAACTTCTCGAAGTACGGCCCGACCGTCTTGACGCCGGTCTGCTGCAGCATGATTTCCGACAGCCAGACCCGGTACGGATCGGCGCGCTCGCCCGCCGGCGGCCGCCACGGCAATCGCCGCCGGTGGCGGTCGTACCAGTCGAGCAGCAGCGCGGGACGGTCCGGCGCGGGGCTCTTTGACTTCGCTTTCATGATCGCGGAAGAACCCAAGACCTGTTGATCCATGACCTGTTGATCCAAGACGTGGATGGCCGGGTCAAGCCCGGCCATGACATCCGGGTGGTTCCGTCCACACCCCACCAGGTGATACAACGCCCCCATGGCAAAACCCGGCTTCATCAGCGCCAAACCGCTCTCCGTCCTGCTCAGCGACGTGTTTTCGGACGCCTATGCCAAGCAGGGGTTTGCCGCGCGCGAGTTGGTGACGCGCTGGGCCGAGATCGCGGGAGCCGAAATCGCCGCCCACTCGCAGCCCCTGAAAATGCAATGGCCGCGGCCGGTCGAAGGCCAGCCGCAGGAACCGGCCACGCTGGTGTTGCGGGTGGAGGGGCCAATGGCGCTGGAAATCCAGCATTCCTCCGACGTCATCCTGGCGCGGGTCAACCGCTTCTTCGGCTGGAGCGCGGTCGGCCGGCTGGCGCTGCGGCAGGCGCCGTTGTCGCGCCCCAAGGTTCGCCCCGCCTCCCGCGCGCCCGACGCCAAGGCGGTGGCCGAGGTCGCCGAAACCCTGTCGGCGGTCGAGGATGAACAGCTGCGTGCCGCGCTGGCCCGGCTCGGCGCCTCGATCAAGCGAAATTGAGCCTGTCGACTCCAGTCGCCACCGCAACCCGCCATTGCCACAATTATCGTTTCAAGCTAGCCAAGGCCTTACTGGACAAGGCTTCTTTTTCGCAATTTCGGGCGTGAACGCGCCATTCGGGGACCTCTCATGATCACGCGCCGCGCCTTCACCGCCGCCTTGTCGCTGACCGGCCTCGGCCTGTTTGCAGGATCCTTGGCCGGCTTCTCGCCGCTGCGCCTGATCTCCGAGGCGATGGCGCAAGGCGCCGCCGATGTCGCCAAGCCGCAATCGCTGCCCGACATGGGGCTCGGCCCGGCCAATGCGTCGGTGACCATCACCGAATATGCCTCGATGACCTGCCCGCACTGCGCGGCATTCACCGAGAACGTGTTTCCGAAGATCAAGTCGGAGTTCATCGACACCGGCAAGATCCGTTTCGTGTTCCGCGAATTCCCGCTCGACATCAAGGCGGCTGCCGGCTCGATGCTGGCGCGCTGCATCGCCAAGGACGACGCCGGGAAATATTTCGCCGTGATCGATCTGCTGTTCAAGCAGCAGAACGAGTGGGTGGTGAAGAACACCACGGAGACGTTGACCCGGATCGGCAAGCAGGCCGGCCTCACCCAGCAGGCGGTCGAGGACTGCCTGAAGGATCAGGCGCTGCTCGACAAGATCGCCGCCGACCAGAAATTCGCCGCCGAGGTTCTGAAGGTGAATTCGACGCCGACCTTCTTCATCAACGGCGAGATGGTCAAGGGCGAGACTTCGTTCGAGGAATTCTCGAAGCGCATCAACGCGCAGCTGAAGAGCTGACACGTTTTCGGAGCGAGCCTTGCTGACACGCCGCGCCTTCACTGCCGCCCTGTCGCTGACCGGGCTTGCCGCGCTCGCCGGCTTGTCGCCGCTGCGCCTGATCACGCAAGCGATGGCGGTGACCGCCGCCGAGGTCAACAAGCCGCAGCCGCTGCCCGACATGGCGCTCGGCGCCGCCGACGCCAAGGTGACCATCGTCGAATATGCGGCACCGACCTGCCCGCATTGCGCCGCGTTCAACAAGGATGTGTTTCCGAGGATCAAGTCGGAATTCATCGACACCGGCAAGGTGCGCTACGTGTTCCGCGAGTTCCCGCTCAACATCAAGGATCTGGCCTGCGCGATGCTGAGCCGTCGCATCGCCGGTGACGATTCGACCAAATACTTCGCCGTCGTCGACATCATGTTCCGGCAGCAGGACCGGCTGGTGGAGAAAACCTCCGACACGCTGCGTCTGATCGGACGGCAGGCAGGCCTCAGCAGGCAGGCGGTCGAGGACTGCCTGAAGGACCAGGCGATGCAGGACAAGATCAGCGCCGGGCAGAAATATGCCGAGGACGTCCTGAAGGTCGAGGGAACCCCGACCTTCTTCATCAATGGCGATGAAATCGTCGGCGAAGCCGCCTTCGAGGAATTCGAAAAGCGGATCAAAACGCTGTTGAAAGGCTGATTTGGCGAATCGGATTCACTCGATCCGATAAGTCCAGCAAAAGACTGGACAAAACCCCTATAAAACCCTTGGGAAAAGCCCGGCGGGCCCGTTGCCCTCGGGCCCCGGCCTCGCCATTGTCGCCAGCCATAAGAGCCGCCAAAGAACCCTCAAAATGCGGTTCGTCCACACACCGACATTGCCTTCTATGGTATTGTCATGGCGGGGAGATTCGCGCCCGGCCAAGCGAGATCTGTGTTCATGAAACTCACGCGCCTCCGCCTCCACGGTTTCAAGTCTTTCGTTGAACCCACTGACTTCATGATCGAACCCGGTCTCACCGGTGTGGTCGGTCCGAACGGTTGCGGCAAATCCAACCTGGTCGAGGCGCTGCGCTGGGCGATGGGCGAGACCTCGCACAAGTCGCTGCGCGCCGCCGACATGGACGCGGTGATCTTCGCCGGTTCCGGTAACCGTCCGGCGCGCAACCACGCCGAAGTGACGATGACGATCAATAATGCCGATCGCTCAGCGCCCGCGGCGATGAATGACAGCGAGCTTCTGGAAATCTCGCGCCGCATCGAGCGCGAGTCCGGCTCGGTCTATCGCATCAACGGCCGCGACGTCCGCGCCCGCGACGTCCAGATCCTGTTCGCCGACGCCGCCACCGGCGCGCGTTCGCCGGCGCTGGTTCACCAAGGCAAGATCGGCGAAATCATTCAGGCCAAACCCGAACAGCGTCGTCGCGTGCTCGAAGACGCCGCCGGCGTCGCCGGTCTTCATGCCCGCCGCCACGAAGCCGAACTGCGATTGAAGGCGGCGGAAACCAACCTGCTCCGCGTCGAGGACGTGATCGGCCAGCTCGCCGGCCAGGTCGACGGCCTGAAGAAGCAGGCCCGCCAGGCCATCAGGTTCCGCGAAGTCGCCGCCAAGGTCCGCAAGGCCGAAGCCACGCTGTTCCATCTGCGCTGGCTGGAGGCTCATGCCGACGTGGCGGAAGCCGGCCATACCCATGACCTCAACGTGCGCGAAATGGCCGAGCGCACCCGCGAGCAGGCCGAAGCCGCGCGCATCCAGGCGATCCGCGCCAGCGAACTGCCGGCGCTGCGCGAGGGCGAAGCCCGCGCCGCCGCCGGACTGCAGCGGCTGACCAATGCCCGCGAGCAGCTTGACCGCGAGGAAGCGCGCGCCAAGGAGCGTGTCAACGAACTCGACCGCCGGCTGACCCAGTTCGGTGCCGACATCGCCCGCGAACAGCAGCAGAATCTGGATGCTGAAGTAGCGCTGCAGCGGCTCGACACCGAAGACTCCGAGATCAAGGAAGAGATCAAGTCGCGAGTCGAAAAGCGCTCCGGCGTCGATGAGCGCGTCTCGGAAGCGGAAGCGACGCTGGCCGCCGCTGAACAGATGTTCGGCGAGTTGACGACGGCGCTTGCCGACCTCACCGCGAAGCGCAACCAGCTCGAGGCCGGCGTGCGCACCCATCGCGACCGGCTCGCCAAGCTCGACCAGGACATCGCCAACGTCGTCAGCGAAGAACAGAAGCTGGCGCAGGAGACCGGTAATCTCGGCGACATCGACGCGCTGGCGGCGGCGATGGAGACCGCGCAGGAAAGCCTCGCGGCATCGGAGGCCGCAGCCCAGGCCAGCGAGACCGGCCATGTCGCCGCCCGTCAGAAGCTCGAAGCCTCCCGCGCGCCGCTTGCCGAGGCCGACAAGCGCGTGCAGCGGCTCGAAACCGAAGCGCGCACCATTTCAAAGCTGGTCAATGGCGAGACCAAGAACCTGTGGCCGCCGATCATCGACGGCGTCACCGTCGCCAAGGGTTTTGAAAAGGCGCTCGGCGCCGTGCTCGGCGACGATCTCGACGCGCCGGTCGATCCGTCGGCACCGATGCGCTGGACCAATGCGGGTGCGGCGTTCGACGATCCGGCGCTGCCCGCCGGCGTCGATCCCCTCGCCTCCCATGTCGAGGCGCCGACCGAACTGACGCGCCGTCTGGCGCAGATCGGCGTCGTGACCAAGGACCGCGGCGCGGAACTGGTTTCGCAACTGAAGACCGGCCAGCGGCTGGTGTCGCTGGAAGGCGATGTCTGGCGCTGGGATGGTTTTGTCGCCGCCGCGCACGCGCCGACCGGTGCCGCGCGGCGCCTGGCCGAACGCGCCCGGCTGATCGATATCGAACACGAGCTGGAGCAGGCCCGCACCGACGCCGTTGCCAAGCGGCAGGCGCTGGAAGACGCCGAGACCGAACTGAAGATGGCGTCGAGTGCCGAGTCCGCCGCCCGCGAGGCCTGGCGTGCCGCACAGCGCGAGGCGGATTCCGCGCGCGAACGCCATGCCGCGACCGAACGCGAGATCAACCGCCACAGCGCACGCAAGTCGGCGCTGACGGAAGCGCATACCCGCCTCAATGCCGACCTCACCGAGGCCTATGGCGCGCACCAGACTGCGACCGGGGCGCTTGAAGAACTGCCGCCGACCCACGACACCGAGACCCGGCTTGCGGCCGTTCGCTCCGACATCGAGGGTCATCGGCGCTTCGCGGCGCAAGTGCGCGCCGAAGCGCAGGCGCTGGCACGCGAGGCTGAACTCGCCGACCGCCGCGTGCAGGCGATCCTCGCCGAGCGCGCCGAGTGGCAGAACCGCAAGCAGAGCGCGGCATCGCAGGTCGCCACCGTCGAGGCCCGCATCACCGAAGTCACCGCCGAGCGCGCCGAGCTCGACAACGCGCCGGCCCTGTTTGCGGAAAAGCGCCGCGCGCTGATCAACGAAATCGAATCCGCCGAAAGCGCCCGCCGCGTCGCAGCCGACGCGCTGGCCGCGGCCGAGAGCGTGATGGCGGAGACCGACCGCGAGGCCAAGGCGTCGCTCGAAGCGCTGTCCTCTGCCCGCGAGGCCTGCGCCCGCGCCGAGGAACGCATGGAGGGCACGAAGCGCCGCCTTGCGGATATCGAGCGCGAGATCCACGACATGCTCGAAGTCGAACCGCACGCGGTGGCGGCGCTGGCCGAGCTCGAGCCCGGCGCGGAATTGCCGCCGCTGAACGAGATCGAGGAAAACCTCGAAAAGCTGCGCCGCGATCGCGAGCGGCTCGGCGCCGTCAACCTGCGCGCCGAGGAAGAACTGCGCGAGGTCGAGACCCAGCACACCGCGCTGACCACCGAGCGCGACGACCTCGTCGAAGCCATCAAGCGGCTGCGCCAGGGCATCCAGAGCCTCAACAAGGAAGCGCGCGAGCGGCTGTTGACCTCGTTCGAGACCGTCAACGAGCATTTCAAGCGGCTGTTCGTCGAACTGTTCGGCGGCGGCGAAGCGGCCTTGCACCTGATCGAGAGCGACGATCCGCTGGAAGCCGGCCTCGAAATCATCGCCAAGCCGCCCGGCAAGAAGCCGCAGACGCTGTCGCTGCTGTCCGGCGGCGAGCAGGCGCTGACCGCGCTGGCGCTGATTTTCGCGGTGTTCCTCACCAACCCGTCGCCGATCTGCGTGCTGGACGAAGTCGACGCACCGCTCGACGACCACAACGTGGAACGGTTCTGCAACCTGCTGAATGAGATGACCTCGTCGACCGAAACCCGCTTCATCATCATCACGCACAATCCGATCACGATGGCGCGGATGAACCGGTTGTACGGCGTCACCATGGCCGAACGCGGCGTCTCGCAACTGGTCTCGGTCGGCCTCGACGACGCGGTGAAGATCCTCGACCAGAACGTGGCGTAAGTTACGCGCTCGTCGCCACACTTGTTGACGTCATCATCCGCGAAGGCGGATGATCCAGTACGCCGCGCTGTCCAGGATCGTCGCAGCCTTCCAGGCGTACTGGATGCCCGCCTTCGCGGGCATGACAAAGAGAACATGACCTCACCCGACCTCCCCGCCGAACTGAAAGCCGCCCTCGACGGCAAGCTGCGGGGCTTTTCGCGCAGCGACGCCGCGATCCGCGCCACGTCGATCTCGAAAACCTATCGCGACGGCGGCGGCTCCGGCACGATCCGCACCGAGACCGATGCGCTGGCCTATGCACTGGCGCGGATGCCCGCGACCTACGCCGCGGTCACCGCGAGCCTGAACGCGCTGTACGAGATCAGGCCGGACTTCGCACCGGCAAGCCTGCTCGATATCGGCGCCGGCCCGGGCACCGCCACGTGGGCGGCGGCGGAAGCCTTCCCATCGTTACAAAACTTTGCGTTGCTCGACGCCAACGACGCCCTTCACACGCTTGCGCTCAGCCTGTTCAGCGACAGCTTTCGCCTGCGCAAGGTCGGCTACGAACGTGGTGAGGCCAGATCCGCTTTGGCCAAAGCGGACGTCGCCGACCTCGTCATCGCCAGTTACATGATCGGCGAAATCGGACCGGCCGAACAGAAGTCCCTCGCCGAGCTGATGTGGCAAAAGACCGGCGATACACTGCTGGTGGTCGAACCCGGCACGCCCGCCGGCTATGCGCGCATCATCGCGCTGCGCGAGCGCCTGATCGCGCAGGGCGCGCATGTCGCAGCCCCCTGCCCGCACGACGGCGCATGTCCGCTCGCCGCACCGGACTGGTGCCATTTCACCCAGCGGCTGCAGCGCTCGCGCGCGCACAAACAGCTCAAGGGCGCGGAGTTGCCCTATGAGGACGAAAAGTTTGCCTATGTCGCGCTGACGCGTGCGCCGATGGCGAAACGCCCTGCCCGGGTGCTGGCGCAGCCTGAAGTGAGCAAGGTCGAAGTATCGGCAAAGTTGTGCACCGCCGACGGTCTCGCCTGGACCCAAACTCCGCGCCGCGCCAAGGCCGATTATGCCCGCGCCCGGCGATGGAGCTGGGGCGATGCGGTGATGGACGAGCGGTAGCCGCTCATGGCTCGCCCGGCGATGCGAAGCATCGTCCGGAGACGGCGCAACGGCCGCCTGATGGTTCGAGACGGCGCAAGGGCGCCTCCTCACCATGAAGGATAGGGTGCCCCCCTCGTCCTGAGGAGCCTGCGAAGCAGGCGTCGCGAAGGACGACGGCCCGGCATGAACTTATCCCGCCTTAGTTCCGACTAACGGTGTGCCCCAAGTCGCGGCGGGGTGCCGCGCGCCCGGTTTTTCGTCTAGTTTCCCCGGATTGTCGTCTCACAGGAGTTGTTTGCCATGTCGACCGGCTGGATCGTTCTCGGCGTCATCGTCATTATCGTGCTGTTCGCCTTCGGTGCCTATAACCGGCTGGTCGCGCTCGGCCAGCGTGTCAGTCAGGCCTTTGCCGATATCGACGTGCAGCTCAAGCAGCGCCACGACCTGATCCCGAACCTGGTCGAGACCGTGAAAGGCTACGCCTCGCATGAGCGCGGCACGCTCGACGACGTCATCAAGGCCCGCAACTCCGCGATGTCGGCGCAGGGACCGGCGCAGGTCGGCGCCGCCGAAAACCAGCTCTCCGGCGCTCTCGGCAAGCTGATCGCACTGTCGGAAGCCTATCCGGACCTCAAGGCCAACGCCAATTTCCAGCAGCTTGCCGGCGAATTGTCCGATCTCGAAAACAAGATCGCCGCCAGCCGCCGCTTCTTCAACAACGCGGTCCAGGAATACAACACCGGGATCCAGCAGATGCCGGCCGCGCTGTTCGCCGGCATGTTCGGCTTCACCCGCAAGGACTTCTTCGACCTCGGCGCCAGCCGCACCGAAGTCGAGGCGACGCCGACGGTCAAGTTCTAACGCCCGAAGCGCCCGGCAGAGCAGCCCATCATGGCCGCGTATGGTCTCTACACGCACATCGCATCGAACAAGTTTCGTTCGATGCTGCTGCTCGCCGGCCTGTTCCTGCTGATCTATGTGCTGGTCTATGCCGGCGCCCTGCTCGCCGAAGTCCTGATCAACAGCGACGGCTCGGTTGATTATTATCTGAGAGCCGCGTTTCGCGACCTGATCAGCGCCGCGCCGTTCGCGACCATTGCCGCAGCACTCTGGATCGTAATCGCCTACTTCTTCCACCAGAACATGATCGACGCCGTCACCGGCGGCGAGGACGTGACGCGACAGCAGCAGCCGCGGCTCTATAACCTCCTTGAGAATCTCTGCATCTCGCGCGGCATCCCGATGCCGAAGCTGAAGGTGATGGACAGCCCGGCGTTGAACGCGTTCGCGGCCGGGCTCAACCGGCGGCAATATTCGGTCACCGTCACCACCGGGCTGCTGAACGCGCTCAACGATCACGAGATCGAGGCGGTGCTGGGCCACGAGCTGACCCATATCCGCAACGGCGACGTGCAACTGATGGTGGTCGCGGTCATCATCGCCGGCGTGGTCGGTTTCTTCGGCGAACTTTTTTTCCGGATGTTCACCAATCTGAGCTGGAGCGGCGGCTGGGGTTCGTCGTCTTCGTCGTCGCGGTCCTCGTCGTCCTCCTCGGACAGCGACAGCAAGGGTTCCGGCGGCGGTGCCGTCATCGTCGTCATCATTGCGATCGCGCTGATCGTCGTGGCCTGGCTGTTGTCGCAGGTGGTCAAACTGGCGCTGTCGCGGTCGCGCGAGTTCCTGGCCGACGCCGGCTCGGTCGAACTGACCAAGGACCCCGACGCCATGATCTCGGCGCTGCGCAAGATCGAGAACCGTGGCGAGCTTCCCGGCGCCACCTCGGCGGTGATGGAACTGTGCGTCGACAATCCGCGCGAGGGCTTTGCCGATCTGTTCGCGACCCATCCGTCGGTGGATTCGCGGGTCAAGGCGCTGGTGCAGTTCGCCGGCGGCCATGATCCGGGCCCGCTGGCGCTGCCATCGGATTCGGCCGACGCTCCGGAAGATCAGGCGGACCCGGCGGACCAACCGCCTACCGATCAGGCGCCGCCTCCGCTGCCACGCGGCCCCTGGAACGATGCCGGCCAATCCGCCGACGGCACGCCAGGACATGCCCCGCCTCCGCTGTCAGGTCCGCTTTCAGGTCCTTGGGGCCGTCGCGGCTGAGACCCGTTTCTGCCTCTCCCCTCGCCACGCGAAGGAATCTGGGAGGAATAGTGCAAGCGATGGTCTAAGGATTTGAATTCTCCCTTGTTTCTGCCATGTTCGCGCCCAAAGCAGGATATGGGGACCTGCCGATCGCTTCCGCGGTCGGGGGCGCTGTTCAAGGGAATTCCATGGCAAAGCCGGTCGTGATCGTGGTGGGTGCGGACAAGGGCGGGGTCGGCAAGACGACCGTATCGCGGACGCTGCTGGATTATTTCAGTGCCAACAACGTGCCGACCCGGGCGTTCGACACCGAGTCGCCGCGCGGCACGCTGAAGCGCTTCCACCCCGAGATCACCGAGATCGTCGACATGACGACGACCGCGGACCAGATGAAGATTTTCGATACGCTGAACGCGGCCAGCCCCTCGGTGACCGTGATCGACGTCCGCGCCGGACTGCTGTCGCCGGCGCTGGCCTCGCTGCGCGACATCGGCTTTCTCGATGCGGCAAAATCAGGCCAGATCACCTTTGCCGTGTTCCACATCCTCGGCCCCTCGATCGCCTCGCTGGACGAAATCGCCGAAACCGCCAACTTCATGATCGGCGCCAAATACTTCCTGGTGAAGAACTTCATCAACGACACCCAGTTCTTCCAGTGGGACCAGGCGACCTACAATTCCTATTTCCACCGCATCAAGGACGCCACCGAGCTGACGATCCCGAAGCTCAACGAAATGGCCTATGAGCAGGTCGAGGTCTCCTCGGTGCCGTTTCTCAAATTTGTCGCCAACAAGGGCGTAAATGACGAGTCGGCAAACTATTCCTTCGTGCTGCGCGGCTATGTCCGGCACTGGCTCGCCAATGTCTGGAGCGAGTTCGACCGCATCAAGCTGACCGACCTCGTCGGCGCCGGCAAGGCGGGCGCGCGCGGCGGCGAAAAATAGTCGCATCCCAAGCGGGATTGGGCTGGATTAGGCGAAAAAATCCTCTGATATAGCGTGATGCCTGTCACGCCGGTCTACATCATCTGCTCGCCCCGTCCGCTGGTCGGCAAGACGCTAATCGCGCGGATATTGAGCGAATTTCTGCTGCTGAAGAACGGCACGGTGACCTCCTTCGATATCAATCTGAAGGAGCCGTCGCTGCTCGAATATCTGCCGCAGACGACCGAGACCGCCGACGTCATCGATACCTACGGCAAGATGCAGCTGATGGACCGCCTGATCGTCGATGACGGCATCGCCAAGGTGATCGACCTCGGCTTCCACGCCTTCGACGAGTTTTTCAAGATGACCGGGGAAATCGGGTTCCTGAAGGAAGCCGCCCGGCGCCATGTCGCGCCGGTCATTCTGTTCGTGGCCGATACCGACCGCGTCTCCGCGCGCGCGTTTCCGATGCTGCAGCAGCAGATCCCGCCGGACGCGCTGCTTGTGGTCGACAACGAGCACGTCGTCCGCGGCGAATTGCCCGAGGCCATGGGAAAGGGGCGGGTGATGCGGATCTCGGCGCTGCCGACGTTCCTCAAGACCTATGTCGACCGGCTCAGCTTCTCGTTTACCGGCTATCTGCGCAACGAGCGGGATTCGTCGACCGAGCTGCATCAATGGATCCGCCGCAACTACAGCAACTTCCGGGACCTGGAACTCAGCCTGCTGCTGCAGGGATTGTAGGGCCGTTAGCGACCAAAATCGCCGTCAATATTACCCGGGTAATATTGACTTGCTCCATCTGACTTGTTATCGCCTCGCCCGGCCTACCCCCGCGCGAGGACATCCCGTGACAACAGACCGAAAGGCGGCGATCGCCGCCTACAAGGAGCGCAAGACCATCGCGGGGATTTACGTCATCCGCTGCGCGGCGACTTCGGAAACATGGGTCGGGCAGTCTCCCAATCTGGAGAAAATCCAGAACCGGATCTGGTTCTCGCTGCGCCAGGGCGCCCACACCTGCCGCAGCCTGCAGGCGGCCTGGACCGCGCACGGGCCTGACGCCCTGACATTCGGGGAATGCGAGCGGCTGGAACAGGAAGAGACAACGTACGTCCGAGATGCGCTGCTGAAGGAGCGCGCGCTGCACTGGCGATCGGAATTGGGTGCGAAGGTGATCTAAGGGCTCGCGCTCAATGCCCGTCGAACGTCATCAGCGTGCGCACCGGCACGTCCATCGCGCGCAGCTTGGCGGCGCCGCCGAGATCCGGCAGGTCGATGATGAAGCAGGCCGCGACCACATTGGCGCCGATCTGGCGCAACAGTTTTACAGCACCTTCCGCGGTGCCGCCGGTGGCGATGAGATCGTCCACGAGGATGACGCGCTCGCCGGGATGAACGGCATCGGCATGCATCTCCATTTCGTCGAGGCCATATTCGAGAGAGTAAGCGATCCGCACCGTCGTGTGCGGCAGCTTGCCTTTCTTGCGGATCGGCACGAAGCCGGCGGAGACCTGATGCGCCACGGCGCCGCCGAGAATGAATCCCCTCGCCTCGATGCCGGCGACCTTGTCGATCTTGTTGCCGGCCCAGGGCTGCACCAGTTCGTCGACCGCGCGGCGGAACGCGCGCGCGTCCGCCAACAGCGTGGTGATGTCGCGAAACAGGATACCCGGCTTCGGGTAATCCGGAATGGTGCGGACGGTGGCCTTCAGGTCGTGTTCGAATGTCATAGGTCTCGCAATCCTCAGTTGGCCGGCACGCGCAGCCGGAAAGCATTCTCGACAATGCGCAGGCCCACCTCGCCGCCGAGCGACATCAGCAATTCCGGGTGAAACTGCACGCCGCCGACCGGCAAAGACTTGTGTTCGATCGCCATCGCGACGCCGTCCTCGGTGGTCGCGGTGACTTCGAGCACCTCGGGCACGCTGTCGCGCTCGACATAGAGCGAATGATAGCGGCCGATCACGATTTCATTGGGCAGGTTCTGCATCAGCCGCCCGCCGCGGATCTGAATTCGCGACGGCCGTCCGTGCGCGGGCTGGCCGAGCTGCCCGAGCTGGCCGCCAAAATATTCGCCGATCGCCTGCACGCCGAGGCAGACGCCGAAGATCGGCAGCTTGTTGTCGAGCGCGGTACGAATGGTTTTCGAAATTGCGAAATCCTCGGGCCGTCCCGGTCCCGGCGACAACACCAAGAGATCCCACTTCTTCTTCAGCATGTCCTGCGCATGGATATGCCGGACCACGGTGACGTCGGCGCCCACTTGCCGGAAATAATCCGCCAGCATGTGCACAAAGCTGTCGTCGTGATCGATCAGGAGCACCTTCTTGCCCGAACCGGTGGCGTCGGGCGCGAACGCCGACAGCGGCTTTGGCGGATCGCCGCGCAGCGCCTGGAACAGCGCCGCCGCCTTGACCTGGCATTCCCGGTCTTCGGCGGCGGGATCGGAGTCGAACAAGCAGGTGGCGCCGACGCGGACTTCGGCGAGGCCGTCCTTCATGCGGATGGTGCGGATGGTCAGCCCGGTGTTGATACTGCCGTCGAAATTCACCGCGCCGATCGCACCGGCATACCAGCGCCGCGACGAGCGCTCGTTGTCCTCGACGAACTGCATCGCCCACAGTTTCGGCGCACCGGTGACCGTCACCGCCCAGGCGTGGGTCAGGAACGCATCGAGCGAGTCGAAGCCGGGCCGCAGGATACCTTCGACATGGTCGACGGTGTGAAACAGTTTCGAATAGGTTTCGATCTGCCGTCGCGCCAGGACCTTGATCGTGCCGGGCACGCAGACCCGCGCCTTGTCGTTGCGGTCGACGTCGGTGCACATGTTGAGTTCGAATTCGTCTTTTTCCGAATTCAGCAACTGCCGGATCTGCTCGGCATCGCCGATGGCGTCGGCGCCGCGCGCGATGGTGCCGGAGATCGGGCAGGTCTCGACCCGCCGTCCGTCCGAACGCACGAACATTTCCGGCGAGGCCGACACCAGGAATTCGCCGTCGCCGAGATTCATCAGCGCGCCATAGGGCGACGGGTTGATGCGGCACAGCCGCTGGAACACTTCCGCTGGCGAACGTTCGCAGGGCTCGGCGAAGAGTTGCCCCGGCACCGCCTCGAACAGGTCGCCGCGCGCGAACGCCGCGCGCGCGACCTCGACGGTCGCCTGATATTCGCCGGGCGCGTGATCGGTGAAACCCTGCCGCGGCGTCTGGGAGTAAGGGCTTTCCCGGGTTTCGCGCGGCAGGCCCTGGGTCGATTTTCCATTCCAGCTGAAATCGTAGCTCAGCACCACACCGCGGCCGGTGGCGCGGTCATAGGCCAGGATGCAGTCCGGTACATACAGCACGATGTCGCGCTGATCGCTTTCTCGCGCGCGCTTCTGCACGAGGTCCTCGATCTGGAACACGAGGTCGTAGGCAAAGGCGCCGAACAGGCCGAGCATCGGATCGTCATTGGCGGACAACGCGGCGACGAGATCGCGCACCAGCGACATCACGCTGGCGCGGCGGGTGCGCTGGTCTTCGTCGACGGGCGCAGGACCACGGACGATATGACCGGCCAGCCGTGTCGCGCTCTTTTCCGAAATGACGACGCAGGGCTCGCGCAATGCGTCGCCGAGAAAGGCGATCAGCACCTCGCCGCGCGCGTTCAGCGCGGTCAGCGCGAAGTCGGCGCCAAATGTTTCCAGCACCAGCGGCGGATCGGAAAAGCCGAGGTCGAAACTCTCGTAGCGGCCGGGCACCGTGGTGCCCGAGGACAGCACGACGCCGCGGCGGCGATCGAGCAGGTCGATCAGGTCGTCGAGCCGTTTGGCATTGCCGGTGAACTGCTCGACCGCCCGCGTCACGACGAGGCCGCCGCGGGTCCGGTATTCGCTGTGCTCCGGCAGGGAAAAGGCTGTCCTGTTCATGTGATCCTCTTACGAAACTTGGGGAGGGAGCGCCACACAGGACAAACGAAGGGCAAATGGATAACCGTCGCTCGCACTGCGATGGCGACCTTCGACGATTTGGGAAAATGAAATCGCACCGGCCACCTCTTTAAGAGGTGCGCCACCAGCGACGGGATGGGCTGATAACGGTGTTCATGCGGCCTAAACACCATCCGCCGGGCGCCCTGTCAAGGGACGGACCGGCAAGGGTGGCAGACCTGCCGCCCATCTTTTGGGGTTTGAAAGGACGAAAATACGCGTAGGATTCACGACCAGCAGCGGCGGGAAAACCACGCGGAATCATGGGGAGGCAAGGCATGGCGATCCAGGGTCTGGGATATGCCGGGTTCGGGTCTGACAACCTCGAGGACTGGCGGCAGTTCGGGACCGGCCTCGTCGGCCTGCAGGCGGTCGAGCGCGGCAATTCGCTGCTGGCGTTCCGGATGGACGACCGCAAACAACGCATCGTCATCGACCGCGCGATGGGCGACGGCACGCGCTTCTTCGGCTGGGAGGTCGCGGATGCTACGGCGCTGGACGCGCTGGCGGCCCGGCTGGAACAGGCCGGCATCCCTGTGATGGCCGAGCCGCAGACACTGGCTGATGCCCGGCGCGTCCGCCGCCTGATTTCGTTCCGCGACCCCGCCGGCAACCGGCTCGAGGCATTTTACGGCGCCGAAACCGACGACACGCCGTTCAGTCCGGGACGTTCGATCTCGGGTTTCCGCACCGGCCCGCTGGGCCTCGGCCATGCCGTGCTGACGGTGGAAAACATCGACCCTGTCATGGCGTTCTATGTCGGCGTGCTCGGCTTCGGGCTTTCCGACTACATCGAAAAGCCGTTCCGTGCCTATTTCTTCCACGTCAACGCCCGCCACCACAGCCTGGCGCTGATCGAGACCGGCACCAACGGCATGCATCATCTGATGGTCGAGCTGTTTTCGCTCGATGATGTCGGGCAGTGCTACGACATTGCGCAGACGCAAGCGGACCGCGTCAGCGTCACGCTCGGCCGCCACACCAACGATTTCATGACCTCGTTCTACGCCAAGACACCGTCGTCGTTCATGATCGAGTGCGGCTGGGGCGGTCGCGAGATCGACACGGCGACCTGGCAGCCGGTCGAAATGCATGACGGCCCGAGCCTGTGGGGACACGAGCGGGTCTGGCTACCGCCGAAAGACCGCGAGGTCGCACGCGAGATGCGGATGCATGCCGCAGCCTCCGGCCTGCGCGCCCCGGTGCAGGTGATGGAAGGCAATTACAAGCTGATGTCGGGCACCTGCGCGTGGTGGGACGGGGTGAAGCAGTAGCAATGAGTAGTCATTGTCTTTCCTGAGCTACGATAATTCCAGCTTGCAAAAGCAATCGAAGAGTCGATTCGACTTCCCTTACTAGGCGCTCATCCCCGAAATAGCTGGGATCCTGCGCACGCACAGCAGGATTAGCTACGTAGAAGCCAAGGTCGTAAACCAGTTCATCAAGAATATCGAGCACGTCATGTTGGATCGAGGATCGGACAACGGCCCCGATCCCATGATAGTATTGTTCAAACTCTTTCACCGTCTCGTAGCGAGACGATGACTCGCGCAAAACCTTGGTGAGCAACCCAAGTATCTTATCGATCGGATTCACGGGCCTTCTCCAGTTCATCCGCAGTCGGCGCGTCCCGGCGCCCATGGCGCACATGGATGACGAACAATTCGTTCTGCCGCACCTTATGATAGACGAGATAGGGATAGCGCGCGGTTGGGAAAACGCGAACGCTGGGGACATCGGTCTCGCGCCCGAGGGACGGATACCGGGCCAATAACAGGCTTGTGATGCGGATTTGCGCAACGACGGCGGTCGCCGCCCGACGACTGGATTGTGCAATGTATGCATGGATATCGACGATGTCGGCGTAGGCTTGCGGCGAAAAGCGAAGCCTCACAGGCCGCACTTTTTCCAGAGTTCGGCCATGTCGTGATCGCTCACATATTCGTCCCGCTCTGCTTCAGCGAGGCCTTGAAGCACGGCCGCACGATGCGATTCAGGCACGATAAACGGCTCGCTTCCGAAGGCCGCGATCTGTTCCAATATCTCAGCGACATGGGCGTGACGGCCTTCCGGGAGCCGTCGTACCTTCTCAATGGCGTCTTCGAGAACCTTGGTCATGGGCATGATCGTATCATAAATGGTGACTGAGCGCGAGACACCTACTCCCGATAACACCCGTGCTCGATCTCTTCGATCAGGCTCCGCGCCATCGGCTGCCAACCAAGCTCTCGCCGCGCGCGGACCGCGCGCACCCTGCTGTTGGAAGCCATCGTGTCTTCGGCGGTCCCCTCGCCCCATTCGGCGGCGGCTTCCAGCATCGACGCCGCCACCGGCGGCCCCGCAAAGCCCAGCATGCCGTTGATGGCCTCGCACACTTCACGCATCGAATTCTCGCCATCCTCGGCGAAATAGAACGCGCCTGCCGGCGCCTTTTCGATGGCGAGCGCGTAGAGCGTGACGAGGTCGTCGATATGCACGTTCGACCAGATGTTCTCGCCGGGCCCGGCGTGAGCTGCGTTGCCGCGCTTTTTGGCGAGGCGGATCAGCAGGGGCACCTGGACGCTGTCCCTCCCCGCCCCGTGGCCGATGCCATAGATCAGGCTTGGGCACACGATGACGGGACGGCAACCCTTGTCGCGATAGGAAAGGATGAGTTCGTTCAGCGCCGCCCGTGGCGCACGCGCGGGCGATGGCGTGAATGGCGTGTCTTCGTTGAACACCGCGTCCGAGCGCTGGCCCCTGGACCGCGAGCCGATGACGCTCGAACCCGAGGTGTGGATGAAGGGCCTGCCGCTTCCCGCCAACGCATCGAGCAGCGCGACGGCCGCACGCTTGTGATCGGCGCTCGCCGCATTGACCACGACATCAGCGGCTTTCGCCGCCTGCGAAAGCAGCGCGGCGTCATCCAGCGTTCCCATCACTGGCTCGATACCGAAGCTGCGCACCGCGTCGGCTTTTTCCGGCGAGCGCACCAGCCCCGTGACCTGATGGCCGGCAGCCGCGAGCTGCGCGGCAACCGATCCGCCGATATAGCCTGACGCGCCGGTGCAGAAGACCTTCATCGCTCTCGCATCGCCCTCGCCGTCCGTCGATTACAACCGGTAACTCACCCGAGATGCGTCTTGAAAAAATCCGTCGCGCGGCCCCAGGCCAGTTCGGCGGCCTCGCGGTCGTGCACGGACTGGCGCTGCTCGTTGACGAAAGCGTGCTCGGCGTCATAGCGAAACAGTTCGAGCGACTTGCCGGCGGCCTTCATCGCCTTTTCGAAACCATCGACCAGCGCCGGCGTGCACCAGTCGTCCTTGTTGGCGAAATGGGCCTGCAGCGGAATCCTGACATCGGCGGGCTTGGCCGCCTGCTCCGGCGGGATACCGTAGAACACGACGCCGGCCGCGAGCTCCGGCACCTTGACGGCGCCGATGATGGTCACGGCACCGCCGAGGCAGAAGCCGGTCAGGCCGACCTTGGCGCCGTTCTTGGAAAGATACTGCGCGGCGCCGCGCACGGTCTGGGTGGTGGCGTCCATGAAATCCAGCGAGTTCATCTCTTTGCCGGCGGCGTCGGTGTCGTGATACGGCACCACCTTGCCCTTGTAGAGATCGGGCGCCAGCGCGTCGAAGCCCGCCACCGCGAAACGGTCGCACAGGCCCTTGATCTGGTCGGACAGCCCCCACCACTCCTGGATCACGACCACGCCCGGCGCGTTGCCGCGCCCGGCATTGGCGAGATAGCCGTTGGCGTCCTTGCCGTCCGGGCGCTTGAAGCTGATGCTGGTACCCATGATTTTCCTCCGGGATGTTTCTGGCTGGTTGGCGGGCATTTTGTCCGCTGGGCGGCCGGGAAGCAATCGGTGCTTCGCCTGCCTCGCGGACAATTCAAGACAACAAAAAAGCCCCCGCAGGGGCTTTTTACGAATTCGATGTCGATACCGTGATCAGTGGGCGTTGGCCCAGACCTTCTTCTTGGTGAAGTACAAGAGGAGGCTGAGCAGGACCAGGAACACGAACACCTGCAGGCCCAGTTGCTTGCGCGCCTCCATGTGCGGCTCGGCGGCCCACATCAGGAACGTGGTGACATCCTTGGCGTACTGCGCAACGGTTGCCGGCGAGCCGTCGTCATAGGTCACCTGGCCGTCGCTGAGCGGCTTCGGCATCTTGATGGCGTGGCCGGGGAAATACTTGTTGTAATAGGACCCCTCCGGCAGCGTGAAGCCGGCCGGCGGCTTTTCCTCGAAGCCGTTGAGCACCCCGGCGACGTAGTCCGGGCCCTGTTCCTGGTACTGGGTGAAGAAGTCGATGATGAACATCGGGAAGCCGCGCTTGTAGGAACGCGCCTTGGTGATCAGCGACAGGTCCGGCGGATAGGCGCCGCCGTTGGCCGCGCGTCCCGCCTGCTCGTTCGCGAACGGCGACGGGAAATAGTCGGCGGGCCGGCCCGGCCGGTCGAACATGTCGCCGGCGTCGTTCGGACCATCCTTGACCTTGTAGTCGGCCGCGAACGCCGCCGCCTGCGCCACCGAATAACCGGGGCCGCCGGCTTCGGCGAGGTTGCGGAAGGCGATGTAGGACAGGCCGTGGCAGGCCGAACAGACTTCCTTGTAGACCTTCAGGCCGCGCTGCAACGAGCCGCGGTCGAACTTGCCCACGGGACCTGCGAACGACCACTTCTGGGCAGGCGGCGATTCCGAATGCTCCTCGGCGCGGGCGTTCTGCACGCTGCCGGCGAACACGCTGCCGGCGACGACCAGCGCGATCGCGATCGATGCTGCGACCTTGCCGCCCGATTTCGCCAGCACGTCTTCGGCGATCGAATTCGGTACCGGACGCGGCTTCTCGATCCGGCTCAACAGCGGCAGCAGGATCAGGAAATAGGCGAAGTAGCAGAAGGTCAGGATACGGCCGGCGATCACATAGATGCCTTCCGGCGGCTGGGCGCCGAGATAGCCGAGCAGGACGCAGACCACGACGAAGATCCAGAAGAACTGCTTGGCCAGCGGACGATATTTCGACGAGCGAGTTTTGGCGTTGTCGAGCCAGGGCAGGAACGCCAGCACCACGATCGCGCCGAACATGCCGACGACGCCGGCGAGCTTGTTCGGGATCGAGCGCAGGATCGCGTAGAACGGCAGGTAATACCATTCCGGCACGATGTGCGCGGGCGTCACGCCGGGGTTAGCCGGGATGTAGTTGTCGGCGTCGCCGAGATAGTTCGGCATGTAGAAGATGAACCAGGCGAAGAACAGCATGAAGCAGGAGACGCCGAACGCATCCTTGATGGTGGCGTAGGGCGTGAAAGGCACGGTGTCCTTTTCGGTCTTCGCCTCGACGCCGGCCGGATTGTTCTGGCCTGCGACGTGCAGCGCCCAGATGTGCAGCACGACCACGCCGGCGATCACGAACGGCAGCAGGTAATGCAGCGAGAAGAAGCGGTTCAGCGTCGGGTTGCCGACCGAATAGCCGCCCCACAGCAGCGTCACGATGCTCTCGCCGAAATACGGCACGGCCGAGAACAGGTTGGTGATGACGGTGGCGCCCCAGAAGCTCATCTGGCCCCACGGCAGCACGTAACCCATGAAGCCCGTGGCCATCATCAGGAGATAGATGATGACGCCGAGGATCCACAGCACTTCGCGCGGCTCCTTGTACGACCCGTAATAGAGGCCGCGGAACATGTGGATGTAGACGGCGAGGAAGAACATCGAAGCGCCGCTGGCGTGGATGTTGCGCAGCAACCAGCCGTAGTTGACGTCGCGGACCAGGAGTTCGACCGACTTGAAGGCGAGATCGGCATGCGGCGTGTAGTGCATCGCCAGGATCACGCCGGTCAGGATCTGCACGCCCAGCATCATCGAAAGGATGGCACCGAAGGTCCACCAGTAGTTCAGGTTACGCGGCGTCGGATACGCCACGAACGAGGAATGCATGAGTCCCAGAATCGGGAGGCGCCGTTCGATCCACTTCAAGGCGGGATTGGTCGGCTGGAAATCGGATGGTCCGCTCATTGATGCGATCCTGAGGAAGTAAGACGACGCGACGGGTTAAGGGGCCTCGGACAGGTGTCCGAGCCCTTAGCCGATCTGGATTTTGCTATCGGAAACGAATGTGTAGGGCGGTACCGGCAGGTTGGCGGGCGCCGGCCCCTGGCGAATACGCCCCGAGGAATCGTACTGCGAACCGTGGCAGGGGCAGAAGAAGCCGTCGTAATTGCCCTCATGGGCGATCGGGATGCAGCCGAGATGGGTGCAGATGCCGATCACGACCAGCCACTGGTCGTGGCCGTCCTTGACCCGCGATTGATCGGTGGCCGGATCGGGCAGGCTCGCCACAGGCACGCTGCGGGCCTCGTCGATCTGCTTCTTGGTACGGTGGCTGATGTAAATCGGCTTGCCGCGCCAGAACACCTTGATGTCCTGTCCTTCGGCGATCGGGGCCAGATCGACCTCGATCGGTGCGCCGGCCGCAATGGTCGAGGCGTCCGGGTTCATCTGGGAAACCAGCGGCCATACGGTGGCAGCTGCGCCGACGGCGGCGACGGCTCCCGTTGCAACAAAAAGGAAATCACGGCGTGTCGGATGGTCCGCCGAAGACGCTGTCGTCACGATTCCAAGCCCTTTCTCATCTGCAGCCAGCGGAACCGCCCCGGAGACGCAGAAAGCGCGCCCGAAAGTGGCTGCCGGCGCCCGCGGCCCCCGCGGCGGCAGAACGACCGCTTTATCCCGCCGAACAGGGGGAACATGCAGTCCAGAATCGTTCTATTGGCACCCTTGCCGGGAGAGCGCAAGCCCGCTAACGGCTCACAACGGTGCAATGCACTAAATCCGCGCCGGGCCGTGATTTATTCGCGACATTTCATCGGGACTTCACAAGCCACCACACCATGCACATCGCCCTTTTTCAGCCCGATATCCCCCAGAACACCGGGACGATTCTGCGCCTGTGCGCATGCCTGGACGTCGCCGCTCACATCATTGAGCCGGCCGGGTTTCCGGTGTCCGACCGGCATTTCCGCCGGGCGGGAATGGACTATCTCGACCAGGTGTCCATCACCCGCCATGACTCATGGTCAAAATTCGAGCAATGGCGTAACGAGGCGGGCCTGCGGCTGGTCCTGTTCACGACCAAGGGCGCCGGTTCCTACCTGGATTACCGCTACGGCCGGGACGACGTCCTGCTGTTCGGGCGGGAATCCGCAGGGGTGCCCGACGAGGTCGCCAGCGTTGCCGATGCGCGGCTGGTGATTCCGATCAGGCCGGACTTGCGCTCGCTCAATGTGGCCATGGCCGCCGCCATGGCATTGGGCGAGGCGCTGCGGCAGACCGGTCCCGCGATCCAGCAATAGCGCGGTCCAAGGAGAGACGGTGAGTTACGCGGTCAAAGAGATTTTCCTGACCCTGCAGGGCGAAGGCGCGCATGCCGGCCGTGCGGCGGTATTTTGCCGTTTTTCCGGCTGCAACCTGTGGAGCGGCCGCGAGCAGGACCGCGCCACAGCGACCTGCCGGTTTTGCGACACCGACTTTGTCGGCACCGACGGCACGCTGGGTGGCCGCTACACCTCGGCCGACGAACTCGCCGACACCATCGCTGCGCAATGGACCGGCGACGACACCAACCGCTACGTCGTGCTGACCGGCGGTGAGCCGTTGCTGCAGGTCGACACACCGTTCATCGACGCGCTGCATGCGCGCGGTTTTGCGATCGGGATCGAGACCAACGGCACCATCCAACCACCCGACGGGATGGACTGGGTCTGCGTCAGCCCGAAGGCCGGCGCCGGCCTCGTGGTGCGCCGCGGACATGAATTGAAACTGGTCTATCCGCAGATGGACGCGCGGCCTGAGGACTTCGCCGGCCTTGCCTTCGAGCGTTTCTCGCTGCAGCCGATGGATGGGCCCGATGTCATCGAAAACACCGCACGCACGGTGGACTATTGCCTGCGGCATCCGCAATGGCGGCTCAGCCTGCAGACGCACAAGACACTCGGCATCAGATAGGATTTTGGGCTTTTACGATGTGGGAATTGACGAAATCGTTTCGCTTTGAAGCCGCGCATTCGCTGCGGGGGACGACCTTTGGCGCGGCCAGCGAGGAAATTCACGGCCACTCGTTTCGCGCCGAGGTCAGCGTGCGCGGCACGCCCGATCCCGCGACCGGCATGGTGCTCGATCTCGGGCTGCTCGAACGCAGCATGGCCGAGGTCCAGAAGACGCTCGACCACAAGCTTCTGAACAAGGTCGAGGCGCTGGGGATGCCGACGCTGGAAAATATCTCGCGCTTCATCTGGGAACGGGTGCAGCATGCCGGCAAGATCACCCGGGTCAGCGTTCACCGCGACAGTTGCAACGAGAGCTGCACGTATTTCGGACCGCAGTAAGCGTTTTCAAGCGAAGTGGAAGCCGGTTCGCGTCAGGAAAACGCGCCAAATAAACAAGGCTTGGTTCAAATGGACATGTCCGTCATCGAGGATCGAAAAGCACGCGCGCGAACCTGGTTCGAGGCGTTGCGCAACGACATTTGCGCTGCCTTCGAGCGTCTGGAAGACGACGCGCCCGCCTCGCTCTACCCGGGTGAGGCCGGGCGTTTCGAACGCACGCCGTGGGACCGCACCGACCATACCGGCAAGCCCGGGGGCGGAGGCGGCGTGATGTCGATGATGCACGGCCGGCTGTTCGAGAAAGTCGGCGTGCATTGCTCGACCGTGCACGGCGAATTCTCGCCGGAATTTCGCGCGCAAATTCCGGGCGCGGCTGACGATCCCAGGTTCTGGGCCTCGGGCATTTCGCTGATCGCACACCTGCGCAACCCGCATGTGCCCGCCGTGCACATGAACACCCGCTTCGTCGTCACCACCAAAGCCTGGTTCGGCGGCGGCGCCGACCTGACGCCGGTGCTCGACCGGCGGCGCAACCAGCAAGATCCCGATACGCTCGCCTTCCACGCGGCCATGAAAGCGGCCTGCACCGGGTCGAACGGTGTCGCCGATTACGACAAATACAAGAAATGGTGCGACGAATATTTCTATCTGCCGCATCGCAAGGAATTGCGCGGCATCGGCGGCATCTTCTACGACCACCACGATTCCACCGACTGGGAGGCCGACTTCGCATTTACGCAGGACGTCGGCCGCGCCTTCCTGAACATTTATCCCGAACTGGTGCGGCGCAATTTCGCAACGCCGTGGAGCGCCGATGACCGCGAGGAACAATTGATCCGCCGCGGTCGCTATGTCGAGTTCAACCTGCTCTACGACCGCGGCACCATGTTCGGGCTGAAGACCGGCGGCAATGTCGATTCGATTTTGTCATCGATGCCTCCGGAAGTGAAATGGCCTTAATCTCCTGTCATGACCGAGCGCTAGGATGGGATTCGCGTCATGCAAATCCCAAAAAATCCAGGAGCGGGTCATGGAACTGAAACCAGGCGATGTCGTCATTCTGAAATCCGGCGGTCATCCGCTGAGCGTCGTCGAGGTCAATGAGACCACCGCCGCGTGCGTGTGGATGGGCAACGAAGGCGATCTATTCCGCGAGACGCTGCCGCTGGCCGTGCTCGAGCTCGCGGAACCCGATGGGTCCGAGGATGAGGAAGCCGAGGACGACGAGGAAGATGAGGACGAAGACGACCAGGAAGAAGAAGAAGACGAGGACGAAGACAAGAAAAAGAAGAAGTAAGAACCTCGATGTCGCCGGGCATTTGCCTTGCCCGGCGGCATTATCCGGCGGAATTGGACCCGGCGCGCCGGATTTGGTATGCGCGGGAGCCCGGCCGCGCCCTCCCCTCGTCCATGCGTCCGGTCATGAAATGGCTTCATGAAATGGCCTGGAGAGAAGTGGCTTGGCGAACGTAACGAAACTGCCCCGTGCGATGCTGATCGACATGGATGACACCATCCTGTCGGCCTATGGCCGCCCCGAAATCGCCTGGAACCAGATCGCCGCCGAGTTCGCCGACGAATACGGGCCGCTGTCACCGCAACAGGTCGCAAGCGCCGTGCTCACTTCCGCACGCAAATTCTGGTCGGCCGCCGGGGCCGAATGGCGGCTGAAACTGGACGAAGCGCGGCGCATCGTCGTCGCAGACGGATTTGCAGCGCTTGCCGCCGATGGCCACGCCTTGCCGTCGAATCTGGCGGCGCGGCTCGCCAACCGCTTCACCACCTATCGCGAAGAGGCGATGTTCGTGTTCCCCGGCGCGCATGACGCTATCGACGCGCTCAAGGCACACGGGGTCAAGCTGGCGCTGGTGACCAACGGCGCCGCCGAGACCCAGCGCGCCAAGGTCGAACGGTTCGAACTGACCCACCGCTTCGACCACATCCAGATCGAAGGCGAGCATGGCTTCGGCAAGCCGGAGGAACGCGCCTATCTGCACGCCATGCAGGCGCTCGGCGTGACCGCGCCGGAGACCTGGATGATCGGCGACAATCTGGAATGGGAAGTCGTGGCGCCGCAGCGTCTCGGCATTTTCGCGATCTGGATCGACGTGCATGGCGATGGCCTGCCAGCGGAATCGGCGGTAAAACCCGATCGCATCATCCGCTCGCTGACCGAATTGGTGCCGGCCGAATAAGTCAGCGTAACGCCGACGAGATCATCACCAGCCCGCCCGTGATCACGGCGACGTCGAGGATCGCGGTGTGAATATGCACCGGCATCCGTTCGACAAAGGCTTTTGCCAGAAACGCCCCTGGGATCGCGACGGCGCCGATCAAAAGCGCAAAGGCCAGCACCTGAGCCGTGACCACGCCGGCGAGACCGAATACCGAAATCTTGACGACGCTGGTTGCAAGCGAGATCACCGCGTCGGTCGCGATCACGGCGGCACCTTCGAGTCCCGCCGCCATCAGCAGCGACAGCAGGATCACGCCGGAGCCCGAGGTGCCGCCGACCACGACGCCGTACCCCACCGCGCTCGCCGCCAGTCCGGCATCGCCGATCCTGATATCGCGGCGCTTGGCGAGGCGCCGCAGCGGCACGCTCAGGATCAGCATGCTGCCGATCACGACCGCGGCGCCGGCACCGCTCAGCCGGGTATAGCCGTAGGCGCCGAGCGCAGTGGTGAGAATGGCCGCGGACACCACGATCAGCGCGCGACGGCGGTCGGCATAACGGATATAGGCCACGAAGCGGGTGAAATTGGTGAAGATCGAGGAGATCGCGATGATCGGCACCACCGGTTCGGCGCCGATCAGCGGCACCAGCACCAGCGGCATCAGCGCGCCGGTGCCATAGCCTGCAAGGCCGCCGATGATGGAGGCAAACAGCGCGACGCCCGCGACCAACAGCAGTTGAGCCACCGAGATGTCGGCGAAGCCGGAAACAATATTCACAACCGGTGATCGCGATTGAAACGCGTGACGGTCTGGTCGGCAATCGCGGCAAGCGCCGCTGGCTCCAGCGGGAAATCCGCCGCCAGCCAGGCGTCTTCCGCGAGCGTCAGCACGTGGCCGAGTCCGGGCCCCGCTGCAATACCGCGGGCAATGAAATCGGCCGCCTTCAATGGAAATTTCGGCGCGCTCCAGCGCTGCGGCAGGCTGGCGAATTCGCGCCAGTAATCCGCGCCATGACTTTCGCCCGATCGCGCCCATGCCAGCAATAGGCGATCGCGATACTGCTCCTCGCCGAGCCGGTAGAGCCGCTGCCGCGCCCTCGCCTCATCCATGCCGGTGAGCCGCCACCAGCGGTGGCCCATGGAATCCAGCATCTTGTTTTCCGCGTTGGACAGCCGCAGCCGCGCGGCAACACGCTTGGCGTCCTCGGTCACGGCTACCGTCAATGCCGCCAGCCGGCGCACCGCGTGCGGCGCGAGCCCCAGCGCCTGCTCCGCCGCAATCATCGCCGCGAACGGCCCGTTATAGGTGACGCCGCCGACGATCGTCAGCAGCAGGCCGGCATCCGCCATCGCGGTGACCGCGTCCAGGGCGCCCCTCGCGACCAGCAGCTTGAGCATCTCCATGCGCACACGCTCGGCGGAAAGGCTCGCCATTCCCTCACGCTCGCCGATGCAGGCGAGATAGCCGGCACGATCGGGCACGCCCGTGCCATAGGCGGCATGGATGCGGAAGAACCGGAGGATGCGCAGATAATCCTCGGCGATCCGCTGGCGGGCATCGCCGATGAAGCGCACGCGTCTGGCCGCTATATCGGCAAGTCCGCCGACGTGATCGTGCACGACGCCCTCGGCATCGACGGAAAGCCCGTTGATGGTGAAGTCGCGCCGCTCGGCGTCGCGGACCCAGTCGCGGCCGAACGCGACCTTGGCCTTGCGGCCGAAGGTTTCGGTATCCTCGCGCAGGGTCGTGACCTCGAACGGCAGCGCGTCGACCACCAGCGTCACGGTGCCGTGGTCGATGCCGGTCGGCACCGACTTGATGCCGGCCGCCTTTGCGCGGCGGACGACCTCGTCGGGCAGCGCGGTCGTTGCGATATCGATTTCGCCGATCGGGATTCCCATCAATGCGTTGCGGACGGCGCCGCCGACCACGCGGGTTTCCTCGCCATTGCCGTTCAGCAGTGCCAGCACGCGCGCGACCGGACCGTCGCTGCGCCAGGGCACATCGTCGGGCACCCGCACTTCGCTCATTTCTCTGCTCCGGGAACGAACTTGCCGTCCTCGATATGGGCGGGGATGTAGGTCGAATTCGGCGGCGCGCCGGAGAAATGCGCCAGCAGCACGAAGCTGACCACGACCAGCAGCAGCGATCCCAGCACCAGCTTGGCGAGCAGATGCGCCGGCCAGGAAGACGACGCCATCACGCCGGAACGGGTCGCAATCAGGAACATGGCATAGACCGCGAACGGGATCAGGAAAATTCCGACTTCGGTCAATACCGGACGGATCATGAGAGATAAATCCGCTCGTACAGGACGCGCAGGATGCCCGCGGTCGCGCCCCAGATATAACGCTCGGCATACGGCATGGCGTAATAGGAACGCTCGATGCCGCGGAATTCCTTGTTGTGGATCTGGTGGTTTTCCGGATTCATCAGGAACGCCAGCGGCACCTCGAAGGCGTCGACGACTTCACCCTCGTTGATTGTCAGTTTGAAGCCGGGTCGCACCCGCGCCACCGTCGGCAGGATGCGAAACCCGAAGGCGGTGCCGTAGAGATCGAGATAGCCGACCGGCTCGATGAACTCGCGGGCAAGGCCGACTTCCTCTTCCGCCTCGCGCAAGGCGGCATCCATCGGCGAAGCGTCGGTGGCGTCGATCTTGCCGCCGGGAAACGAAATCTGGCCGGCATGGCTCGACAGATGCGGCGAGCGCTGCGTCAGCAACACGGTCGGCTCCGGATGATCGACCACCGCGATCAGCACCGCCGCGGGCCGCACCGGCTGCTCGCGGGCGACGATCTCGAGCATGCGATCGTTGCCGCTGTCGCCGGTCTTTGGAATGATGTTGGGATCGACCAGGCCGGGCGGCACGTCGAAATTCAGCCGCGCCGCGCTGCGTGCGAAAAATTCGGCCGAGCCGATCGTGGCCGCTTCCATCTTCTTCAGCATCGGCTCGTTCAAAGCGCGTCCCTCACCTGCTTCGCATCCGCCATCGCAAAGAACGCGCCGCCGGATTCGACCCCGAACATCGGTTCGCCATCGACCACCCGCTCTTCCCCCATGTCAACCAGATCGTAATAGAGCGCGCGCGTGACCTTGGCCCAGAGGTCAGCGCGGACGTGCAGATAGGGCGTCAGCCCGCCATCGGCCGCGACAGCGAATTGCAACCGATGTCCATCATCACACGGCACCCAGTCGTCGACATTGGTGCGGAAGCGCAGCAGCCGGCCGCGATCGCCGGCCTCGCTCTGCATCTCGACCGCCATGAACGGCGCGTCGTCGACCCGGATGCCGACCTTCTCCACCGGGGTCACGAGAAAGTGCTTGCCGTCCTCGCGCTTGAGGATGGTCGAAAACAGCCGCACCAGCGCCGGCCGCCCGATCGGCGTGCCCATGTAGAACCAGGTCCCGTCGGAAGCGATTCGCATGTCGAGGTCGCCGCAGAACGGCGGATTCCACAGATGCACCGGCGGCAGGCCTTTTTCGGCCGCCGTGGCGTTGACGGCCTGGCGCGCGGCGACCGTGAGCCCCTCAAGCTTGTTGCCTTCAGGCATACTTTCCTGGAGGCTTTCGCCGCTGGTCTGCCCTTGCTTCGCCATTGTTTGCCCTGACTTTGAGTCGTCTCGATCTGGCACGATTGGTGCAAGCCTTCCGATATCCATCCCGGATGATTTGCGCCCGTATTATTCCGGTCAAGTCGCCACAACGTGATGCCGTTCATACCCCGAAATACCGATAATGTGGGGATAGTTTAATTCAACGAATACATGGCCTTTGCATAGGTTTAGCATGAGGTTCGTGGCATGACGACGAGACCTTCGGTGTCATGAAGCGGTTAAGTTCTGGATCCGTGAAGGAGAGAGAGACATGGCGAGCGCAGACGGCGTCGAGAAACTCGAGGACGCAATCGTCCGTTCGGCCGAACAGGTCGCCGGCCAGATCCGCGCCGCCAAGGAGGCGATCTCCACCGTTATCTTCGGTCAGGACCGGGTGATCGAAAACACCCTGGTGACGATCCTGTCCGGCGGTCATGCGCTGCTGATCGGGGTTCCCGGGCTCGCCAAGACCAAGCTGGTCGAAACACTCGGCATCACGCTCGGCCTTGACGCCAAGCGCATCCAGTTCACGCCGGACCTGATGCCGTCGGATATTCTGGGCGCCGAGGTGCTGGACGAAAGCAATTCCGGCAAGCGCTCGTTCCGTTTCATTTCCGGACCTGTGTTCGCCCAGCTTCTGATGGCCGACGAAATCAACCGCGCCAGCCCGCGCACCCAGTCGGCGCTGCTGCAAGCCATGCAGGAACAGCACATAACGGTTGCAGGTGCGCGCCACGATCTGCCCAAGCCGTTCCACGTGCTCGCCACGCAAAACCCGCTGGAGCAGGAAGGCACCTATCCGCTGCCGGAAGCCCAGCTCGACCGCTTCCTGATGGAGATCGACGTCGACTATCCCGATCGCGACGCCGAGCGCCGGATCCTGTTCGAGACCACCGGCGCGGATGAGACGCTCGCCAAGGCATCGATGAACGCGGAGATCCTGATCGCCGCGCAACGGCTGGTGCGCCGCCTGCCGGTCGGCGACAGCGTGGTCGAGGCCATTCTTTCGCTGGTGCGCGCCGCGCGTCCCAATCCTGACGCCGACAGCGAAAAGCTGATCGCCTGGGGACCGGGCCCGCGCGCCAGCCAGTCGCTGATGCTGGCGGTCCGCGCCCGCGCGCTGCTCGACGGCCGGCTTGCGCCCTCGATCGACGACGTGCTCGATCTCGCCGAACCCGTTCTCAAGCACCGCATGGCGCTGACCTTCTCGGCGCGCGCCGAGGGCCGCACCATTCCCGACGTGATCAAGCAGCTGAAGACGCGGATCGGTTGATGGCCGCAGAGACCAGGCACCAAGCTGGGGAGCAAAAGGAGCTTTTAGCGATCCGACGTGCCGATGGCGAAAGCCGAACGCTCGCCGCATCGCTGCCCCGTCTCGTGCTTGAAGCCCGCCGCATCGCCGCCAACGTCATTCACGGCCTGCACGGCCGGCGCCGCGCCGGCGCCGGCGAAAGTTTCTGGCAATACCGCCGGTTCGTTTCCGGCGAGCCGTCGCAGAATGTCGACTGGCGTCGCTCGGCGCGGGACGATCATCTTTATGTCCGCGAGCAGGAATGGGAAGCCGCCCACACCGTATGGCTGTGGCCGGACCGTTCGCCATCGATGGCCTTTGCCTCCAGGGCGGCGCGCGACTCGAAGCTGGAGCGCGGCCTGATCGTGACCTTTGCACTGGCCGAATTGCTGGTCGCCGGGGGCGAACGCGTCGGCATCCCGGGCCTGATGTCACCGACCGCCAGCCGCAGCGTGATCGACAAGATGGCGCAGGCGATGCTGCACGACGACGCTGCGCGCGGCAGCCTGCCGCCGTCGTTTGTGCCGTCGGCGCTGGCCGAAATCGTGGTGCTGTCCGACTTCTGGTCGCCGATGCCTGAAATCAGGACCACGCTCGCCGGCCTGTCGGCTTCGGGCGCGCACGGCACGCTGGTCCAGATCGTCGATCCCGCGGAAGAAACCTTTCCCTATGCCGGCCGGGTCGAATTCGTCGAGCCCGAGGGCGGTAGCGTCATTACCGCGGGCCGCGCCGAAAGCTGGGCGCAGGATTACGTGGCGCGCGTGGCGCTGCATCGCGACGAGATCCGCAACGAGACCAACAAGCTCGACTGGCTGTTCTCCACCCACACCACCAGCCGCTCCGCCGCCGAACTGCTGCTGTTCCTGCATTCGGGCATGATGGTGAGCAAGGGCGGCGCACGATCTACTGTGAAGGCGGGACGAAGCGCATGATCGCAGGGCTCCCCCTCACCTTTGCCGAACCGTTTCTGCTGCTGGGACTTTTGAGCCTGCCGGTGCTGTGGTGGCTGCTGCGCGTGATGCCGCCGCGGCCGAAACGGATCGAGTTTCCGCCGACGCGGCTGCTGTTCGACATCAAGCCCAAGGAAGAAACCCCGTCGCGGACGCCGTGGTGGCTGACGGCGTTGCGCCTGATGGCCGCGGCGCTGGTCATTCTCGCCGCCGCGGGCCCGATCTGGAATCCGCAGACCGGCGTCGGCGGCAGCAAGGCGCCGCTGGTGATCCTGCTCGACGACGGCTGGAGTGCGGCTTCGAGCTGGGACATCCGGATCAAGGCCGCCGACGAGCTGATCGCCAATGCCGACAACGACCGCCGCGGCATCGCACTGGTGCCGTTGTCCGAACCGGCGCGCGACATCACGCTGATGCCCGGCGGCACCGCGCGGGTCGCGCTGCGTCAGCTGGCGCCCAAGCCCTATTCGGTCGAGCGCGTCGAAACGCTTGCCTCGATCGAGCGTTTTCTCAAGGCCACCGGCGATGCCGAAATCGCCTGGCTCTCCGACGGCATCGACACCGGGCGCGGCACCGAGTTTCTCGAAGGCCTCGGCAAGACCATCGGCGATCGCAAGCTGACGGTGTTCGAGGGCGGCGCGTCCCCGGCGCTGGCGCTGGTCGCCGCCGAAAACGCCGCGGCCAAGATGACGGTAAAGGTGCTGCGCACCGCCGGCGGCAATGCCGCGGGCGTGGTCCGCGCGATCGATGCCAAGGGCTCTCCGATCGGCGAGGCACGGTTTGCATTCGGCTTGCAGGACCGCGAAACCGAAGCGGCGTTCGATCTGCCGGTCGAACTGCGCAACGACATCGCGCGGCTCGAAATCTCCGGCGAGCGATCGGCCGGCGCGGTGCAGTTGCTCGACAAGCGCTGGCGGCGGCGCGCCATCGGCGTCGTCACCGGCGCCACCAGCGATACCGCGCAGCCGCTATTGGCCTCCACCTTCTATCTCACCCGCGCGCTGTCGCCGTTCGCCGACGTACGGCTCGGCGATCGGGGCGCGCCGCAACAGGTAATCGCGCAATTCCTCGATCAACGGCTGCCGATGATCGTGCTCGCCGATGTCGGCACGCTGTCGCCGGAAATCCGCGAACGGCTCAACGCCTGGATCGATCAGGGCGGCGTGTTGGTGCGCTTCGCCGGACCTCGTCTCGCGCAGGCCGATGACGATCTGGTGCCGGTCAAACTGCGCCGGGGCGGCCGGACGCTCGGTGGCAGTCTGACCTGGGAAAAGCCCCAGCATCTGGCATCGTTTGCCGCCGACGGCCCGTTCGCGGGGCTTGCGGTGCCCAAGGACATCACCATCAGCCGGCAGGTGCTGGCCGAGCCCGACGCCGTGCTCGTGACCAAGAGCTGGGCGTCGCTGGAAGACGGCACGCCGCTGGTCACCGGCGAACATCGCGGCAAAGGCGTCGTCAGCCTGTTCCATGTCGGTGCCGACTCACGCTGGTCCGACCTGCCGATGTCCGGCACCTTCGTCGAAATGCTGCGGCGGCTGGTCGACATGTCCGGCTACACCTCCAAGCCCGGCCCGGGTGCCGCGAGCGAAGCAACGAATGTCGAGACCGTGGCGCCGCTGCGCACGCTCGACGGCTTCGGCGCGTTCGGACCGCCGCCTTCCACCGCCAAGCCGATGCCGGCCGACTATCGCGACCGCGCCACGCCGGATCATCCGCCGGGCCTTTACGGCTCCGCCGAAGGGCCGATCGCCGTCAATACGCTGGCCGCGGCCGATCGTATCGCCGCGCTCGATACCTCCAGCCTGCGCGCGCAGCACGCCACCTACTCCAACGCCGAACCGCGCGACTTGCGCGGCATCCTGTTGTCGTCCGCGCTGGCGCTGTTCCTGATCGATGCGATCGTGGTCGCGATGCTGGGCGCCGGCCTTGCCGCGCTGTGGCGGCGGCGCACCGCAGCGGCGGCGATCGCGCTGGCGCTGGTCCTCGCCGCCACCTCGATTGCGCCGTCACCGGTGCGCGCCGACAACAATGACGACTTTGCGGTCAAGGCCGTCTCGCAAACGCGGCTTGCCTATGTCGTCACCGGAAATGCCGACGTCGATTCCATCGTCAAGGCCGGCATGGCCGGGCTGACGCTGTTTTTGGCGCAGCGCACCGCGCTGGAAACCGGCGATCCGATCGGTATCGATCCGGCCAAGGACGAACTGGCATTCTTCCCGCTGATCTACTGGCCGGTATTGCCGGGCGCGCCAAAGCCGTCGCAGGATGCCGTCAACCGCGTCGACGCCTACATGAAGCAAGGCGGCACGGTTCTGTTCGACACCCGCGACGCCATCGAGGCGCCGCCCGGCGACAACGGCGCGGCACAGACGCCGGCCATGCAGACGCTGCGCGAATTTCTGTCCTCGCTCGACGTGCCCGAACTCGAGCCGGTGCCGCGCGAGCACGTGTTGACCAAGACGTTCTACCTGCTGCGCGACTTCCCCGGCCGCTTTAATGTCGGCCAGACCTGGGTCGAAACCCTGCCGCGCGAAGACGACGACGAAGCCGCGTCGAGGCCGGCGCGCGGCGGTGACGGGGTTTCGCCGATCATCATCACTTCGAACGATCTCGCGGGGGCCTGGGCGCTGCGCCCCGACGGCCAGCCGATGCTGCCGCTGACACCAGGCGAGCCGCGCCAGCGTGAATTCGCCTTCCGCGCCGGCGTCAACATCGTGATGTACACGCTGACCGGCAACTACAAGGCCGACCTGGTTCATATGCCTGCTTTGCTCGAACGGTTGGGGCAATAGAGCATGCAGTACGGCATCGCATTCACGCCTCTGGTTCCCACGCTCGTGCTGTGGATCGCGCTCGCCGCGATTGTCGCGATCGCAGTTCTGCTGCTGCTCAGCCGCGCGCGCGGCGCCGCGGTGCGCGTGGCCGCGCTAGCGTTGTTTCTGCTGGCGCTCGCCAATCCCTCCTTCACCCGCGAGGACCGCGAACCGCTATCCTCGGTCGCCGCCGTCGTGATCGACAAGAGTCCGAGCCAGAATTTCGGCACCCGCAACGATGAGACGGCGAAGGCGCAGGAAGCCCTCGTCGACACCCTGAAGAAGATCAAGGGCCTCGAAGTCCGAGTCGTCGAGGCCGGACAGGCCGACGGCGAGACCGACGGCACCAAGCTGTTCGGCGCGTTGTCCTCGGCGCTGTCGGACGTTCCAGTCGATCGCGTCGCCGGCGCGTTCATGATCACCGATGGGCGGGTGCACGACATTCCCGCCAATGCCGCGGCGACAGGCTTCCAGGCGCCGGTCCATGCGCTGATCACCGGACAGAAGAACGAGCGTGATCGCCGCATCGCGATTTCGGCCGCACCGCGCTTTGGCATCGTCGGCCAGACCCAGACCATCACGTACCGGCTCGACGACCAGGGCGTCACAGGGCAGCGCGCGAAGGTCGTGATACGCCGCGACGGCGAGGTCATCGGCGAGCGCATGCTTTCGAGCGGCCAGACTTCCAGTGTCGAGATCGACATCAAGCATGCCGGGCCGAACATCGTCGAGATCGAGGCCTCACCGCTGGAGAACGAACTGACGCTGGTCAATAACCGTGCCGTGGTCGCGATCGACGGCGTTCGCGACAAATTGCGCGTGCTGCTGGTTTCCGGCGAGCCGCATTCGGGTGAACGCACCTGGCGCAACCTTCTGAAGTCGGACGCCAGCGTCGACCTGATACACTTCACCATTCTGCGTCCGCCGGAGAAGCAGGACGGCACGCCGATCAACGAATTGTCGCTGATCGCGTTTCCGACCCGCGAACTGTTCCAGCAGAGGATCAATGACTTCCAGTTGATCATCTTCGACCGCTACGCCCGCCAGGGCGTGCTGCCGATCGCCTATTTCGACAACATCGCGCGCTATGTCCGCGCCGGCGGGGCGGTGCTGGTTTCGGCCGGGCCGGATTACGCCTCGACCACCAGCATCTGGCGCACGCCGCTGGATTCGGTGCTGCCGGCCGAACCCGTCGGGGTCAGCGAAAAGCCGTTCTATGCGCATCTGAGCGACGCCGGCAAGCGCCACCCGGTGACGCGCGGCCTCGAAGGCTCCGCCTCCGAGCCGCCGCGCTGGAGCCGTTTCTTCCGCACGGTCGAAACCCGCAACAGCGTCACGCCTCCGGTAATGACCGGCGCCGACGGCAAGCCGCTATTGCTGCTGTCGCGCTTCGGCGAAGGCCGCGTCGCGCTGTTGCTGTCCGACCACATCTGGCTGTGGGCGCGCGGCTACGAAGGCGGCGGCCCGCATCTGGATTTGCTGCGGCGGATGTCGCACTGGCTGATGAAGCAGCCGGATCTCGACGAAGAGGCACTGCGGCTGCAGATCCAGGGCAAGGACCTCGTGGTGGTGCGCCAGACCATGGCCGACAACGTGCCGCCCGTGATCGTGACCTCGCCGAGCGGCACGACCAAGGAGTTGACGCTGAGCCCCGGCGATCCCGGCGAATGGCGAGCGACGCTGCCTGCCAGCGAACTCGGCCTGTGGCAGGCGACCGACGGCACCTTGAAGGCGCTGATCAATGTCGGCCCGACCAACCCGAAGGAATTCTCCGAAGTCACCTCGACCACCGAGATGCTGCGACCGCTGGCGCAGGCGACCGGCGGCGACGCGCGGCGCGTGGTCGACGGTAACAGCCTCGACATGCCCCGCATCGTGCCGGTGCGCGCCTCCGGCATCTACCGCGGCGACGGCTGGCTCGGCGTCAGGATGCGCGACGCTAGCGTCGTCAAGGGCGTCGGCGTGCTGCCGATGTTCGCAGGCCTGGTCGGGCTATTGCTACTGCTCGGCGCGTTCGCGGCGACCTGGGTGCGCGAGGGGCGGTAAGGGCGCGTCGCGTTGCTCCAATCCCACAGAGCTTC
The DNA here is from genome assembly GCA_963764705.1 of uncultured Alphaproteobacteria bacterium. Taxonomy (GTDB): domain Bacteria; phylum Pseudomonadota; class Alphaproteobacteria; order Rhizobiales; family Xanthobacteraceae; genus Bradyrhizobium. The sequence goes on from CAVXTR010000003.1 coordinate 115,733, forward strand.
CCATTCGGACTGAAGCTCGCCTGACCTACGGTTGACATCCCCTGCTGCTTCCGATGTTATAATATAACATTGGGACGAAGACCCGGATGAACTGGTTCCGAAAACACCTCAAGCATGGCTCGCGGCTGGCGCTGTTTGCGCTCGCGATCCAGTTTGCGCTGTCGTTCGGGCATTTCCACGGGTTGGCCGCGCAAGCTGCGCCCGCCATCCAAACCAATGTCACCGACGCCGATTTCGCCTACGCCGCGGGGGTTGCCGCACAGGCGGCGACGGACGAAATCGCGCAGAAGCAGCAACCATCGACACCCGACAACGACCAGCAACCGGCCGACAATTGCGCGATCTGCGCCGTCATGTCGCTGGCCGGCAATGTGTTGTTCGCGACGCCACCGCTGTTGCAACTGCCGCAAGCGGTCGATTTTCTCTACCTGACCACCGATGCCGAGTTCGTTCATCTCGGCTCGGTCCATTTCGCGTTCCAGTCCCGCGCACCGCCCGCCTCCTGACATCGATTGATTGATGCGCCCTTGGGGATCGTCGCCACACGTGGCCGATCCACGCGGGATAAATCGAAATCGGTCCGTCGCCCATCGACGGAATCAGGATCGGGACAATGACATTCAAGAAGAAACGAGCCCTCCATATCGGCGGAGCAAGCTGGCTATTGCTCTGCACGATCGGCAACCCGGCGGTGGCCGAGGATGCCGCCGCGCCATCCCCCTCGACGCAATTGCCTGAAATCACGGTGACGGCGCCAAGCCCGATCGTGCGGCATCGAACCGTGCCATCGCGCGCGCCCGTGCGCGTCGCCCGCGCGGCGCCCGGTCGAAATCGCGAGCGGCCGCCGGAGCCGCAAGCCACGGCCGTCGCGGCCGTGCCGCAACAGGGCGTGTTGCCTGTCGTCACCGACCAGTTCGCCACCGTCACCGTCGTGCCGAACGAGGAAATCCGCCGCTCCGGTGGTGCCACGCTCGGCGATCTCCTGTTCTCCAAGCCGGGCATCACCGGCTCCAGCTTTGCGCCGGGCGCCTCGAGCCGGCCGATCATCCGCGGGCTCGACGTCAACAGAGTGGGCATCGTCGAGAACGGCACCGGCGCCGGCGGCGCCTCCGATCTCGGCGAGGATCATTTCGTGCCGATCGATCCGCTCGCCACCAGCCAGGTCGAGGTGGTGCGCGGACCGGCGGCGTTGCGCTACGGCTCGACCTCGATCGGCGGCGTCGTCAGCGCCACCAACAACCGGATTCCGGACGCCCTGCCCTCGTGCCCGGCCGCGCCGTTCAAGAGCTATGGCATGCCCGCCAACGCGCCGCCGGCAGATGCGCAGTCGTCCTCCTGCATGAACGTCGAAACGCGCACGGCCGTCAGTTCGGTCGATCGCGGCGTCGAAGGCGGCATCCTGCTCGATGCCGGCGGCGGCAATGTCGCTGTTCATGCCGACGCCTATGGCCGCAAGGCCGGTGACTACGCTATCCCGTCCTATCCCTATCTGTTCGACCAGACCCGGCCGGTGAACGGAAAACAGCCGAACTCCGCGTCGCAGTCGGACGGCGCCTCGGTCGGCGCGTCCTACATCTTCCACGGCGGCTTCATCGGTGCTGCGGTCACGCAGAACCGACTCGCTCTATCGCATCCCCGGCATCGACGGCGCCGATCACCAGACCCGGATCGACGCGCACCAGACCAAATTCTCCGCCAAGGGTGAATACCGCCCGGATGCCGCGGCAATCGACGCCGTCAGGTTCTGGGCCAGCGCCACCGACTACAAGCACAACGAGATCGGCCTCGCCGATCCCGCCGATCTCTCAACGCTCGGCGTGCGGCAGACCTTTACCAACAAGGAGCAGGAGGCCCGCGTCGAGGTGCAGATGGCGCCGTTCAACGCGCGCTTTCGCCGCGATCACGACCGCGTTCGGCCTGCAGGCCGGGCATCAGGAACTGACGGCGCCGAGCCCCGATAATCCCGGTACGCTGTTCAACGGTCTCTGGGACCCCAACAACAACTCTCGCGTCGCCGGCTATGTCTTCAACGAGTTCAAATTCTCCGACTCGACAAAAGCCCAGATCGCCGGTCGGATCGAGCATGTCGATCTGCACGGCATGACACCGGATTTTCCGGCGGACTTTTTGCCGGACGGCAATCCGCAAACAGCTATCGTGCGCAATCCGTCCTACACGCCGAAGAGCGGCAGCGTCGGCCTGATCCAGAACCTGCCCTATGACCTCGTTGGCAGCCTCACCGCGCAATATGTCGAACGCGCGCCAAAGCCGGCCGAGCTGTTCTCGCGCGGCGCCCACGACGCCACCGGCACGTTCGACATCGGCAATCCGAACCTGACGATCGAGACCGCGAAATCGGTCGAGATCGGCTTGCGCAAGGCCACCGGCCCGTTCCGGTTCGAGGCCACCGCCTACTACACCCGCTTCGACAATTTCATCTTTCGGCGGTTGACCGGCGTGATGTGCGGCGACGATTTTGCCTCCTGCGGCAACGGCGATCCCACCAATGAAGGCCGCCAGGCGGTCTATTCGCAACGCGACGCCACCTTCCGCGGCGGCGAATTCCAGAGCCAGCTCGATATCGGCCCGCTCAACGGCGGCATCTGGGGCGTCGAGGACCAGTTCGACATCGTACGCGCCACCTTCAGCGACGGCACCAACGTGCCCCGGATTCCCCCGGTGCGCGTCGGCGGCGGGCTGTTCTGGCGCGACACCAACTGGTTGATGAAGGTCAACCTGCTGCACGCCTTTGCGCAGAACGATATCGCCGTGATCGGCGAGACGCCGACCGCCGGCTACAATCTCCTGAAGGCGGAGGTGAGCTACAAGACCAAGCTCGATAGTTCGTGGTTCGGCGCGCGCGAAATGATGGTCGGACTCGTCGGCAACAATCTGCTGAACGAGAACATCCGCAATTCGGTGTCCTACAACAAGGACGAGGTCCTGATGCAAGGCATCGGGGTAAGAGCGTTCGCGAACTTGAAGTTTTAAGTTCGCTCCCGCGCCCCGCCCTTGCGGGGTCGAGACGAGCGAAGCTCGCTCTTAGAGGGCTGGGGTGAGGGGTTGCTTCCACGAACACCGAATTCGCTGTAGAGTCCCCCTCACCCGGCGCTTCGCGCCGACCTCTCCCCGCAAGCGGGGCGAGGTAAGTAGCCTACCGCGCCTTGCTCCAGTCCGGCTGGATCATGCCGGAGACATCATTGAAGGCGCCATCGACCAGTTCGGCGACCAGCAGACGGCTGTAGTCGACCGGGCCCGGCATCGTCGCCCGTCCCTTCGGCACCGCCTTGAAGCCGACGCGGCCATAATAAGGCTCGTCACCGACCAGGATCACCAGCCGATGGCCCTTGGCCCTGGCATCCTTGAGAGACCGATCGAGCAGCATGCGTCCGACGCCGCGGCTGCGGAACGGCGGCTCGACCGTCAACGGCCCGAGCATCAAGGCCGGCGTATCGCCGATGCAGACCGGCAACTGGCGTACCGAGCCGACCAGCAGCGTGCCGATCCGCGCCGTGAACGACAGATCGAGCAGATGGTCGACGTGTTCACGCAGCCGGTAGGCGCTGAGCACGAAGCGGCCGGGACCAAAAGTGCGTTCGTGCAGGCGTTCGATCGCCTGCGCGTCCTTTGGTGTTTCGGCCAGGATGGTGACGGAGAGTTCGCTCATGATGGGGCGCGGGATAGCATCTGGCGGCGACGCGGTCTATCGGGCGCTATTTTTATTTTGACGCGTTTTCTTACGCGAACCGGTATCCACTTCGCTTGAAAACGCGATGCCTGCCGTTTTGCCTTAATCCCTGTTGATGGCGGGCTGGGACAGATAGGCCAGCAGCTTCATTTCGCGGCGGCCGCGCGTCACGGTGTCGAGCACCAGCCCCGACGAGACCGACAGTACCGCCACGATCATCAGGCCCATCGACAGCACCGCGGTCGGCAGCCGCGGCACCAGGCCTTCTTCGAGATAGGTGACGATGACGGGGATCGCGAGCCCGATCGAGACCAGCATCAGGAAGATGCCGATCACGGTGAAAAACCGCAGCGGCTTTTCCGACCGGTACAGTTTCAGGATGGTGCCGAGAATCCGAAAGCCGTCGCGCCAGGTGTTGAGCTTGCTGACCGAGCCTTCCGGCCGCGCATAATACGGCGTCTCGATTTCGGTGACCGGCAGCGCCAGTTCGAGCGCGTGCACGCTGAGTTCGGTTTCGATCTCGAAACCGTCGGACAGCACCGGGAAGGATTTGACGAAGCGGCGCGAGAACACGCGGTAGCCGGACAGGATATCCTTGAAGGCCTGGCCGAACACCGTCGAGAGGAAGCTGGTCAGCATCCAGTTGCCGGTGCGATGGCCGGGCCGGTAGGCGGCGACCGATTGATCGACGCGAAAACCCACCACCATGTCGAGATGGTCGTTGACCAGGGTCTCGATCATGCGCGGCGCGCTCGGCGCGTCGTAGGTGGCGTCGCCGTCGACCAGCACGTAGATGTCGGCGTCGACATCGGCGAACATCCGCCGGACCACGTGGCCCTTGCCCTGGCGGCGCTCGCTGCGCACGATGGCGCCGGCCGCGCGCGCGACCTCGGCGGTGCGGTCTTTCGAATTGTTGTCGTAGACGAAGATCTCGGCCGCCGGCAGCGCCTTGCGGAAGTCGGCGACGACGGTCGCGACCGCGGCTTCCTCGTTGTAGCAGGGCACCAGAACCGCAACCCGCAATGCTGCCACCGTCATCGCGACCCCGCCGAATCAAGACTGTCCATGGAAGGCTTATACCGCAATCAGGCGCTGGCCGGTTGAGCGAAGGCCTTCCGCGGGCCGTTCGCCGCGCCGGTCGAGCGTGGCGAACAGCAGGGTCCAGAGCGACAAGCATGTCGATCGGGATGATGTAGTAGGGCGTGAAGATCGGATGGGTCATGAAGAAGATCAGATTCACGGCCAGATTGAGGGCGACCAGAACGGCGACCTGCCCGTTTCTACCTCGATCGGATCGCCACAGCCAAGCGCTCCAGACCGCGGATATCGCCAGCAAGGTGAATTGTACGTCAACGAGATAGCTCAAGAGCACGACCGCGTTCAGCTCCGGCGGCACGGCATCGACGCCGCCATAGGTCGTCGCAAACGGGCTGCCCGCATTGATCGCATTCGCAATCAATGTCGGTGCCATCCCGACCAGGCATGGCGACGCCGAACGCCACGCCTTGCAGGAACGTCGGCCGCGTCCGCGTCAACAGGAACGCGCCCGCCAGATACAGACAATAGCCTGCCGCCAGCAGCAGGTTGGGCAGGCGGAAATTGACGGAGAGGCCGATCAGCAGGCCGACCAGCGCGATCAGGACAAGGCGGTGCCGCTGCCCTGCCGCGAAAAATCTTGCCGTCAGAAGGCCGGCGGCCGCGCAGACCATCATGGTCGGGGGCACCGAATAGCTCGCCTTGCTCGGATTGATCATCAGATAGAGCGCCGCGAAGCCGAACACGGCCGCCACCGTCAGCGACACCGGCTCACGCGCGCGAAACAGCGCCAGCAACGCCAGGCCGAAGATCGTGACGTTCGCCAGCAGGTAGAGCGGGATCACCTGATAGCCGGCGGGAAACACGGCCAGCACAAGCCCGGTGCCCGGCGGATATTGCAGGACATATTTGTCGGCCGCCGGAATGAAGGTGTGACATGGATATCGCGACACATCATTCCATTCGGCAAAACCGATCTGCTGCAGTTTGCCCGCGAAATAGCGGTCGTCATCCCGCACGATATTGGTATCGATGCCGAGGAGGCCGAATTTCTGGAACAGGTGCGCCTGGCGCAGATAGCAGAGGTCGTCATAGACCCCACGGGTTTCGTTCCAGCGCGAGACGGTCAAGACATTGCTTATCAGCACCGCGAAGAAACCGATGGCACAGAGGATCTTGGTGCGTTTCATCTGCAATTCCCTAGCGCCAGGTCGGGATTGGCGCGGCCCCGTCGAGCACTTCCGCGATTCGCAGCCGCGTGCCGTTGGTGGTCTCCGCCGGCAGCGCCTTCGCATCGTAAAATCCGCACTCCACGATCTCGTGGTTCGGTTCCGGCAGACGGTCCTGACGGAATTGCCTGACGACGTAGACCGCGACGTGGTCGCGGCGGGAAACGTGGCCGTTGAAGAACAGGCCGTGCAGGACCGGCTCACCGGTCAATTCGATCCGGCCCTCCTCGACCAGTTCGCGCCGCAGCGCTTCCAGAAAGGTTTCGCCGACCTCGACCCCGCCGCCCGGCAAATGCCAGCCGGAGACGTAGCTGTGCCGGACCAGAAACACCCTGCTGTCGGCATCGAGCACGACACCGCGGACGCCGAGCGTCATGCCGCGCGCGATCCGCCAGTAGAGATGGAACACCTGCCGCAACTGCGGCTCGAGGCGTTTTCGCAGATCCTGCAATACCGTCACAATACCCCCGGATGGACAGACCTCATGTTTGATCCTTATATCGCGACATGATCGCGCGACAGTTTTATATCACGGGCCATCCGGTGGGACGCGTATGACGGCCTTTACACTCGCGCATCTGTCCGATCCCCATCTGCCGCCGCTGCCCGAGGCGCGCTGGCGCGATCTCGCGGGCAAGCGCGCGCTCGGCTATCTCAACTGGACCCGCAACCGCCACAAATATCACCGCCGCGACGTGCTCGATGCGCTGGTCGCCGACATGCAGGCGCAGCGGCCGGACCACATCGCGGTGACCGGCGACCTGGTCAATCTGGCGCTGGAGGCGGAATTCGCGCCGGCGAAGGCCTGGCTCAAAGGCGTCGGCACGCCGGGGCAGGTCAGCGTCATTCCCGGCAATCACGACGCCTATGTCCGCGCCACACGGCACCGTTTCGCCGACAGCTTCGGCGACTACCTGCGCGGTGACGCCGGGACTGACGACGCGTTTCCGTTCCTGCGCCGGCGCGGCGCTGCTGACGCTGATCGGCGTCTCCTCGGCGGTGCCGACCCTGCCCCTGATGGCCACGGGAACGCTCGGCGACGCCCAGCTCAGGGCGCTCGACCAGCAGCTTGCGCAATTGTCGGCCGAGGACGCCTTCCGGGTGCTGCTGGTGCATCATCCCCTGCATTCGAATGCGCGCATGAAGCGGCTGACCGATTCGAAGCAACTGCGCGCGGTGCTGAAGGCGCGCGGCGTCGACCTGATCCTGCACGGCCATGACCACATTCATTCGACGATGTGGATCGAGGGCGCGAACAAGCAGATCCCCGCAATCGGCGTGCCCTCGGCCTCGGCGCTGGCGCATCGGCATTATCCGGCCGCGGCGTACAACCTGTTTACGGTCGAACGCGACGGCAATACCTGGCGTTGCATGCAGACCGTGCGCGGCATCGATGACAGCATGCGGGTGCGCGAGATCCGGCGGACGCAGCTGATCTGACGTCGCAAGGACGGTCAGAGGTTTTTCAGGCTCGCAAACAGCGCCAAGCCGAACAGCGCCAGCACGCCGACGACGAAGCCAAGCACGAACGTCCCGAAACCACGGCGTCGCGGCTTCTGCTCCACCACAGGCTCGGCCATCGGGGTTGCGACCATCGCATGCTCGCGCTCGATCATGCGGCGCGCGACATAGTCGGTGACGGCATCGACGATGACGGGCACGTCATGCGATTCGGCGAGCACGATGCGGCCGAAGCGGGTGTCCTGCACGAAGCGGTAGATCCGCTTATCGCGGCCCATCACGATATGGGCGACGACGTCGATCCACAGCCGCGGCGTTTCGCCCTGGCTGACGCCGCGATCGAACAGGTCGACCTTTTCGGGAATCTGGCCAAACAGCGGATCGAGCGCCTCGTTGAGAATCTCCAGCCGCGCCACTTCGGCGTCGCGCAGTTCGACAACGACGCCGGTGCGATCGGCGGCCTCGATCCGGGCCTTGCGAAGGGCATCGCGCAGCCGCGTCGGTGCCGGCTCGCGAGCCTCGGTGCCGGTGTTCTGCGCGTCTGACATGACAAGCCGCCTTTTGTCCTGAAGGGGTGGGCCGCGTTAACCTATCAGTAACCATAACTTGCGCAAAGGTTTAGTTATATCAATATCTTACGCATTCATCGATGATGAGACTCGCTGCGGCACACCCACCCCAGCCCTCCCGGAGCGAGCGCTGCTCGTCTCCCCCGCAAGCGGAAGAGGGAGAAGAAGGTGCGAGCCGGAATCGCAGAAAGGCCCCACCCGGAAATCCGGATGGGGCCGCTGTCCTTGGACGTTTCTTGATTGATTGCGACCGGCTTAGGCCGAGACGCGCGAGGGCTCTTCCACGATCGAAAAGCGCACGCCGGCCTTGTGACGGTTCTCTTCAGAAACCGTGCGCCACGCATCCTCGGCTTCCTTGCGGGTCGAGAACGGACCCTGCACCTGGGCCGAGCCTTCCACGAGCTTGTGGAAGTTCATCGATCCGAACTCGCCGCCAATCACCCAGAAATTGCTCTTCGTCATGACTAGTCTCCTACTGCTGTTTACCGTTAGCCGAACTGGTTCATCGTATTGTGGGCGCCGCCCGCCTTCAGAGCGGCCTCGCCGGCGAAGTATTCCTTGTGATCGTCGCCGATGTCGGAGCCGGCCATGTTCTGATGCTTGGCGCAGGCGATACCCTGACGGATCTCCTCACGCTGAATGCTCTTCACATAGCCCAGCATGCCCTGGTCGCCGAAATACGCCTTCGCAAGATTATCGGTCGACAGCGCCATCGTGTGATAGGTCGGCAACGTGATCAGGTGGTGGAAGATGCCGGCGCGCTTGGCCGAATCCGCCTGGAAGGTGCGGATCAGTTCGTCGGCTTCGACCGCCAGCGGCGTGCCGTCGTATTCCACCTTCATCAGCTCGGCACGGTTGTACTTGCTGACGTCCTTGCCGGCTTCCTTCATCGCGTCATAGACCTGCCAACGGAAGTTGAGCGTCCAGTTGAACGAGGGCGAGTTGTTGTAGGCCAGCTTGGCGTTCGGAATCACCTCACGAATGCGGTCGACCATCTTCGCGATCTGCTCGATATGGGGCTTCTCGGTTTCGATCCAGAGCAGGTCGGCGCCGTTCTGCAGTGAAGTGATGCTGTCGAGCACGCAACGGTCTTCGCCCGTTCCGGCACGGAACTGGTAGAGGTTGCTGGGCAGCCGCTTCGGACGAAGCATCTTGCCATCGCGGTTGATGATGACATCGCCATTGCGGGCATTGGCGGCCGTCACTTCCTCGCAATCGAGGAAGCTGTTGTACTTGTCGCCGAGGTCGCCGGGCTTGTGGCTGACAGCGATCTGCTGCGTCAGGCCGGCGCCGAGCGAGTCGGTGCGGGTGACGATGACGCCGTCTTCGACGCCGAGTTCAAGGAAGGCGTGGCGGCAGGCGCGGATCTTCGCAATGAAGACCTCGTGCGGAACCGTGACCTTGCCGTCCTGGTGGCCGCACTGCTTTTCGTCGGACACCTGATTTTCGATCTGCAGCGCGCAGGCGCCCGCCTCGATCATCTTCTTGGCGAGCAGATAGGTCGCCTCGGCATTGCCGAAGCCGGCGTCGATGTCGGCGATGACGGGCACGACGTGGGTCTGGAAGTTGTCGATCTTTTCGATCAACGCCGCTTCCTTGGCCTTGTCGCCGGCCTTGCGGGCCGCATCGAGGCTGCGGAAGATGTCGTTGAGCTCGCGCGAGTCGGCCTGACGCAAGAAGGTGTACAACTCTTCGATCAGAGCCGGCACCGAGGTCTTCTCGTGCATCGACTGATCCGGCAGCGGTCCGAACTCGGAGCGAAGGGCTGCGATCATCCAGCCGGAGAGATACAGATAGCGGCGATCGGTCTTGCCACCGAAATGCTTCTTGACCGAGATCAGCTTCTGCTGCGCGATGAAGCCATGCCAGCAGCCGAGCGACTGGGTGTACTTGGTGGGATCGGCGTCATAGGCAGCCATGTCGCTGCGCATCAGCGCTGCGGTGTAGCGGGCGATGTCCAGGCCGGTCTTGAAGCGGTTCTGCAGACGCATGCGCGCCACGGCTTCGGCGGTGACGCCGTTCCAGGTCGGCTGGGTCTTGAGGAGCGCCTCGGCGGCTCCAAGCTCGCTCAGATAGGAGGCCGGTCCCTGGAGAGCCTGGTCGCTGATCCCACGTGGCTGGTAGTTCATCTGCTTAATCCTTCAATCGACATTCGTGACAGTGCGTTGCGAAACGTGCCGAGAGCTAAACGCTAAAAAGCCAAATTCGTATAGATAGCTTGATTTCGAATGGTGATGTCATGTAACATATAAACTTGTCATAGATGTCATTTTGTAAAGTTAGTCACAAAAACAGGTCAGCAGGGCTGCTATGGCCACCAACTCCGGAAAGAAGCTGTTTGTCGGACCCCGTTTCCGGCGCATCCGCCAGCAGCTCGGCCTGTCGCAGACCCAGATCGCGGAAGGGCTCGGCATTTCCCCAAGCTATATCAACCTGATAGAGCGCAACCAGCGCCCGGTGACGGCGCAGATCCTGCTCCGGCTGGCGGAGACCTATGACCTCGACCTGCGCGATCTCGCCAGCGCCGACGAGGACCGCTTCTTTGCCGAACTGAACGAAATCTTCTCCGACCCGCTGTTCCGGCAGATCGACCTGCCGAAACAGGAGTTGCGCGACCTCGCCGAACTCTGCCCCGGTGTGACCCATTCCCTGCAGCGGCTGTACGCCGCCTATACCGAGGCCCGCCGCGGCGAGACGCTGGTGGCGGCGCAAATGGCCGACCGCGACGAGGGCAGCCAATTCGAGGCCAATCCGATCGAACGGGTGCGCGACCTGATCGAGGCCAACCGCAATTACTTCCCCGAGCTTGAGACCGCCGCGGAAACCCTGCGCGACGAACTCAACGTGCCGGCCGAGGGCCTGTTCGCGGCACTGGCGGCGCGGCTGCGCGAAAAGCATTCGATCGTCACCCGCATCATGCCGGTCGACGTGATGCGCGAGACGCTGCGGCGGTTCGACCGCCATCGCCGGCAATTGCTGGTCTCCGAACTGGTCGACGGTACCGGCCGCGCATTCCAGCTCGCCCTTCAGATTGGCCTCACCGAGTCCGGCGCCGCCATCGACGCCATCGTCAACCGCGCCGGCCCGCTCGACGACACGCCGCGACGGCTCTATCGCATCACGCTGGCGAATTATTTCGCTGCTGCCGTGATGATGCCCTACCAGGCGTTCCACGCCGCCGCCGAAGCGCTGAGCTACGACGTCCACGTGCTGGCGCAGCGCTTCAACGCCGGTTTCGAGCAGGTCTGCCACCGGCTCACCACGCTGCAGCGGCCGAACGCGCGCGGCGTGCCGTTCTTTTTGCTGCGCGTCGACAACGCCGGCAACGTCTCCAAGCGGTTTTCCTCCGGCACCTTTCCGTTTTCGAAATTCGGCGGCACCTGCCCGCTCTGGAACGTGCATTCGACCTTCGATACCCCGGACCAGTTGCTCAAGCAGGTGATCGAGCTGCCGGATGGCACGCGCTATTTCTCGATCGCGCAGATGCTGCGCCGCCCGGTGGCGCCGCATCCGCAGGCCCAGCCGCGGTTTGCGATCGGGCTGGGGTGCGAAATTCGTCATGCCGCGAAACTCGTCTATGCCGCTGGCATGGATCTTGAAAAGACCGAGGGCACGCCGATCGGCGTCAACTGCCGGCTCTGCGAGCGTGAAAACTGCAGCCAACGCGCCGAACCACCGATCACGCGAACGCTGATCCTGGATGAGAACACTCGGCGCGTATCGTCGTTTGCGTTCAGCAACGCAAGAGAGTTGTGAACTACCCAATTCGCTAATCCCCTGAGCAAGGACTGGACAATCGAATGTTCGTTTCATTCTTCCCGCGGCCCAAACTCTTCTTCATCTCCGCGATCCTTTGGACCGCGCTGGCGGTGACACTCTGGTACAGTTTCGCCGGCGAGATGATCGGCTCGTCGGCCCCCGAGCCGATCGGCGTCAGCCGTTTCTGGACGGCGCGTTCGCTGTGGTTCGACCTGTATTTTGTACTGTTCGTCGCGATCTTCACCGGCTTCTGGATGTGGTTCGCGCCGCATCCCTGGACGCCATGGTCGATCATGGGCTCGGCCCTGATCCTGTTCGCCACCTATTTTCAGGTTCAGGTCAACGTCGCCGTCAACGCCTGGTTTGGACCGTTCTACGATCTGGTCCAGGCCGCGCTTTCGAAATCGAGGCCGGTGACGCTGGGGGAATTCTACGGCCACCTGTCGACCTTCGCCTCCATCGCTTTGGTCGCGGTCGTGGCCGGCGTGATGACGCGCTTCTTCGTCAGTCATTACATCTTCCGCTGGCGCACCGCGATGAACGACTTCTACATCGCCAACTGGCCGCGGTTGCGCACCATCGAAGGTGCCTCGCAGCGGGTGCAAGAAGACACCATGCGATTTGCCAGCACCATGGAAAGTCTCGCTGTCGAACTCATCAGTGCCAGCATGACGCTGCTGGCGTTTCTGCCGGTGCTGGTCAAGCTCTCCAGCAGCATTACCGAACTGCCGTTGCTCGGCTCCATCCCCTATCCACTGGTCGTCGCCGCGGTGCTCTGGTCCGTGCTCGGAACCGGTCTGCTGGCGTTGATCGGCATCAAGCTGCCCGGCATCGAGTTCTTCAACCAGCGGGTCGAAGCTGCCTATCGCAAGGAACTTGTGCTCGGCGAAGACGACACGGCCCGCGCCGATCCACCGACCCTCAGCGCGTTGTTCATCAACATTCGCCGGAACTACTTTCGGCTTTACCTGAACTTCCTGTACTTCAACGTCGGCCGCATTGTTTACCTGCAGATTGACGCCATCTTTGCCTACATTCTGCTGGGACCCACCATCGTGGCCGGCAACATCACGCTTGGTACCATGAACCAGATCATCAGGGCGTTCGGGCAGGTGCGAACCTCGTTCCAGTACCTCATCACGTCCTGGAGCACCATCGTCGACCTGATCTCGATCTATAATCGCTTGCGCGCCTTCGAGGCCACGCTGCACGGCGAGCCGCTGCTCGCACTCGAGTTGGTGGCGGATCCCGCGGGGTTATGATGCGGCTTTAGTCATCGTCGCGAACCATTGAAGCGGACGATGACAGCGAGAGGCGATCTCGCGGCATGATTTGCCCGGAGTTTTGCATTTCGTTGTTGCGTGGCATCAGATTCAAACAGCGGTCAAACAAAGGCCCGCCGTAACGGCGGGCCTTTGCGGATCAAATCGCCGGCGTCAGATCGCGACGCCGTAATAGTCGTTAACCGAGCGGGTCCGGGTCGCATCGCCCCAGTTCCACGCATTGTCATTGCCGTATTTCGGCGCGCCCTTGAGCTGCGATTCCGTTACGCCGGTGATATAGCCGCCGAGCGAGGTGTCGTATTTCAGCGATTGCCAGGGCAGCGGATAGTGATCGTCGCCGATGCCGAGGAAGCCGCCAAACGACAGCACCGCATAAGACACCTTGCCGCTCTGCTTGTCGATCATGACACGCTCGATCGAACCGATCTTGGTGCGGTCCGCGCCATAGACCGCGGTTCCCTCGACCTTATCGCTGCCGATCAGATTGCCCTGTTCGCGTACTTCGGTAACCATGTTTCGTCCTCCAGATGTGAGTAGATCACCGAAAACGAAGGCCGCGGTGAAACGTTCCTGCGGCGGCGTGATTCAGATCGACGCATCCGATGCGTCGAACGCATCCGGATGCACGCGGCAGGTTCCTGTGTTACGTTCTGTACAGAACAGTTTCCCGGGATGGACTTTGGTGGAGGCCGCATGCGTTCGGTTCTATTCGCACTCACACTGCTGTTGATCGGCGGCAGCGCCGCCCTGCTGATCGACATCGGCGCGGCCAATGCGGCCTGCGCCTGCCTGTGCGTCGACGGACAGCTGCAGCCGGTGTGCGATGACGGTATCTACAAGCCGATGGTTTGCCGGCCGGCGATATGCAAGCCTCCGAAACCATCGGTCGCTCCGGTGATCCCGCCGAATGTGCAGGGGCTGGGCGGGACGGAGTGCAAGCAGGCCCAGGTGTGCGATACCCAGGGCAAGTGTGCGTGGGAACAGGTCTGCCGGTAGACCGGGCGAGTCACCGCAAGGCGCGCGGAACGTGCCGCCGCGGCAACCCGGAGGCACGTATCGCGCATGTCGGGCGGCCATCATCTCACTTGATGTGGAATCTCTGATTGGACCGGTCGGTGCAAGCAAACTGGATCAAGCCGGCGTTGTTCTGAAATGAGCCGCTGTCGATATCCAGGCATTTCTCCGCGAAGGTTCTGATGCGAAAGCGTGCGTCGCCCGAGGCGCCAGTCCGGGGATCCAGAGTGAACTTCTGATTGCCGCCGGTGGTGCAGGGAAACTGTATGACCTTGACGATGTCGCCAACCGAGGCGCCTTCCACATCCATACACATAAAGTTTTTCGCGGAGACGATTTTCGACTTGTTGCCCCCCGCCGACTGGACCATCCACTGCTGCTGCGTGCGCCCTTTTATGCAGCGAGTCTGGAAGATCTGGGCGCCAGCTCCAGTGGAAGCCTCAAGGCACTTATCGCTATGTACAGCTATGATTACTGAGGCACCGGCACCGCCGTTCATTGCAAGCAGCGGCACTGCGACCGCCAACATAAACCAGCGCATTGGCAATACTCCCTGTTCAAATTGCGCATGAGGCCGGTCGTTTCGATCCTGCCGACGCTCAAAACTCCGCCACTCCGGAATTCCGGCGCCCATGCTGTGAAAAACGATCTTTTCCGGATCGCGGAAAAACTACCAGGGATTGTTTCACAATGTTTCTCTATCAAAAGTGAGTTGGCTAACATCTCCTTCGGTGGAGTAATGACATTCCCGCGATCCAGACGTGAGAAATGGCTCGACCGGACCGACCGTCACAATTCCAGCCTTGATCAGCGCCGCGAGACGCCGGCGCTTAGGTCGACGCGCAGGCGGTGCTGATGATTTTCCCGGTTTCGCTGAAACGGAAGTGGGTGCGGACGGGCCTGCCGTCGTAATCCCTGTAATCGAGCGAGACGCCGCCGGTCTCCGGCATCAGGGCGTCGATCGCAAAGGCGCCGGCCGCGAGCTTCTCCAGCTTGGGACCCCAGTAGCGTTCGACGCCCGATTTGCCGTGAAAGCTGCCGCCCTCACAACAATCGAGTTTTGCGGCATCGTCATAGAGATCGACCAGTGCAGTGAGCCTGCGCTGCCGGCACGCATCAATCCAGTCCACTACGGTACCTATCGGATCGAAAGACATTGAAGAGTTCGACATCATCCCACCTCACGTGCCTGCGCCCGCGGGCACGACTAGCGCGGGTGCGATGAACCGGCTGTGAATTAAACGTTCAGCTGCTGCACATGAGGGAACTTACTCTTCGCTCCCCCGTTTTCGTTTCAGCTTGCGCGAAGGAACTGACATGAAATTCACTATCATCGCAGCGACCGCCGCCCTCTTCGCAAATTCGATGGCGCTGGCGCAGAATGCGAGCACGGGTTCGACCACAACCACCGGCGATGCTGCGGTTTCCCCGGCCACTTCAAACCCGGCCAATGCCAGTTCCAGCAGCGACAACCGTCCGGGTCCCGGCGCCGGCATTGCCAGCGGCGCCATGAACAACGGCACCACTGGCGACACCATCGGAACCGGACATGGAACACCGGCTGCTCCGGCGAGCGGAACCGGAGCGGCAGCGGCCGTCAAGAATTAGCGCGCCAGATATTTTCCTCGGTCCAGCCGAGTTCCCCGAACTCGGCTGCTCGCAACGGCGCTTCGCCTTCGGCGAAAAATTCGTCGAGTTGCGGCGGCCGCACCGACGTTGCGCTCAGCATCGCGTGCGCCTGGCCGCGATGATGGACCTGATGCTGAAACAGGTGCAGCAGCAGCCGGTCGATGCGCTCGCGCTGGATCGACGTACCCCGATGTACCGAGACGATGCGATCGAGGCCTGCGCCGTCGAGGCGCTCCACCACCGCCAGCAACCGCCGGTCGACCGCCGCTTGCGCGTCATGGAGCACGGAAACCGTTTCGCACGGCTCCTGGTTCGCCCAGGCCGCCGGCCCGAGCGCGCCGCCCTCCATCGCGTCGACATAAAAGTGGTCAATAATCAGGATGTGATTGAGCGTGGCACGCAGGCTCGGAAAGAAGCCGGTTCGTTTCGCAACGAACTCCTCCGGCGATAGCCCCACACAGGCGGCGAGCAGCCGGTGGTTGGCCCAGGCGTTGTTGTGCGCCATCGCGCGATAGGGAAGCACGTCACTCATTGGCGTCGCCGGCGATCGGCGGATGACGCTTTCGCTCATCCGCCGCTGTTGTCCTATTCCGCCGCCTGCTGCACCGGCCCATCGATCACTTCCAGCACCTTCGGCGGCGACATCGGCAGGCTGTAGAAGCGCTTGCCGAGCGCCTGGTAGACGGCGTTGGAGATCGCCGACATCACGGGAATCAGCGGCACTTCGCCGACGCCCTTGACGCCTTGCGGGTGTTTCGGGTTCGGCACCTCGACCATGATGGTGTCGATCATCGGCAAGTCGGAACACACCGGCATGCGGTAGTCGAGGAAGCCGGGATTATCGACCTTGCCCTGCTTGTTGTAGATGTATTCCTCGTTCAGCGCCCAGCCGATGCCCTGGCTGACGCCGCCCTGCAACTGGCCTTCGACGTAAGCGGGATGCACGGCGCGGCCGACATCCTGGATCGCGGTGTAGCGGATCACCCTGACGATGCCGAGCTCGACATCGACCTCGACGTCGGCGATGTGGGTGCCGAAGCCGCCCTCGGCGCCGACCGTATTGAGCTGCACGCCGGCACCGATCGGCCCGCCCATCGACGGCGCCTTCTCGGCGAGTTCCTTCAGCGTCAGCGGTTCGAATTGGCCGGCGTTCGGACTGGCCGGATGCGCCGCGCCGTCTTCCCATTTCACCGCTTCGGGATCGATGTCCCAGATCTTTGCGGCGCGTTCGCGCAACGTGTTGATGATTATTTCGGTCGACTGCGTCACCACGATCGAGGACGCGAACAGCACGCGGCTGCCGCCGGTGAGGTTCGAGAAGCCGATGGTCGCGGTGTCGCCGATCAGGACCGAGACGCGGCGGTAATCGATGCCGAGCAGCTCCGCACAGATGTTGGCGATGCCGGCGCGCGAGCCGCCGATATCGGGATGGCCTGTGGTGACGACGACATTGCCGTCCTCGGTGATGTTGACCTGCGCCGAGGACTCACCGCCGGCGTTAAACCAGTAGCCGGAGGCGACGCCCCGACCCTGAAGTTTGCCGAGCGGCGCCTTGTAATGATCGGAGTCGCGCGCGGCTTCCAGCGTCTCGATGTAACCGATGCGCGGATAGACCGGGCCATGCGCCGCCTTGGTGCCTTCCCTGGCGCCGTTCTTGATCCGCAGCGCCAGCGGATCCATCTTCAGGACTTCGGCGAGTTCGTCGAGCACGCACTCGACGGCATAGGCGCCGATCGGCGCGCCCGGCGCGCGATAGGCCGCGACCTTGGAGCGGTTCGACACCACGTCGAAACCTTCCGAGAGGACGTGCGGAATATCGTAGGGCGCAAAGCTGCACCCCACCGCGCCGCGGATCGGCGAGCCCGGAAACGCGCCGGCCTGCAGATAGAAGATGCCATGCGCGGCGACGATGGTGCCGTCCTTCTTGGCGCCGATCCTGACCGTGCTCTTCGAACCCGATGTCGGTCCCGTCGCCCGCATCACTTCCTCGCGGGTCATTACCATCTTGACCGGACGGCCGGATTTCTTCGCCAGCATGGTCGCCAGCGGTTCGAGATAGACGATGGTCTTGCCGCCAAAGCCGCCGCCGATTTCGGCGGGGATGGCGCGGATGTCGCTCTGGGTGATGCCGGTGAGATACGACGTCATCGCGCGGACCATGAACTGGCCCTGGCTCGAGCTCCAGATCGTGGTCTTGTTGTCGGCCGCGACCGAAATCAGGCAGGCATGCGGCTCGATATAGCCCTGGTGCACCGGCCGCGTGGTGAAGGAGCGCTCGACCACGACCTCGGCTTCCTCGAAGCCCTTGGCGATGTCGCCCTTCTTGACCTCGAGCTTGCCGGCAATATTGGACGGCTTGCCTTCGAACTTGACGAAGTCATGCAGGATCGGCGCGTCGGGCTTGAGCGCATCGTCGATCTCGATCGCCCACGGCAGCACTTCGTAATCGACCTCGATCAGTTCGCAGGCATGCGCGGCAATGGCTTCGGTGGTGGCGGCAACCGCGGCGATGGGGTGGCCGGGGAACAGCGCCTTCTCGCGAGCCATCACGTTGCGGCACATCCAGCGCATGTCCTGGATGCCGAGCATGACGGACTTGTCGAGCGGGAAGTCGACGATGTCCTTGGCCGTGACGACGGCCTTGACGCCCGGCAGTGCCTCCGCCTTCGAGGTGTCGATCGACTTGATGCGCGCATGCGGGTGCGGACTGCGCAATACCTTGCCCCAGATCATCCCGGGCATGGTGGTGTCGGCGGCGAATGCCGCGCGGCCGGTGACCTTGTCGACGCCGTCAGGGCGAATGGTACGCTGGCCGATCCACTTGTTGTTGGTGACAACGTTCATCATTGCGCGGCTCCCTGCATTTCAGCGGCGGTTTCCATCACCGCGCGAACGATCTTGTCATAGCCGGTGCACCGGCAGAGATTGCCGGCGAGCCAGAAGCGAATTTCTTCTTCGCTCGGATTGGGATTCTTCCGCAGCAGCGCGTCGGACGCAATCAGCATGCCCGAGGTGCAGATGCCGCACTGAAGCGCTGCCAATTCCAGGAACTTCTGCTGCAGCGGATGCAGGGTGTCGCCGTGCGCCATGCCTTCGATGGTCCTGATCTCGTGGCCTTCGGCCTCGACCGCGAGCATCAGGCAGGAGCAAACGAGACGATCGTCGAGCGTGATCGAGCAGGCACCGCAATCGCCGGAGGCACAGCCTTCCTTGGAGCCGGTGAGACCCAGCGGCCCGCGCAGCGCGTCGAGCATGGTGTCGGACGGTTCGCACAGATATTCCATCGGCTCGCCGTTGATGGACGTGGTGACGTGAACTTTGGCCATGAACTCAATTCCCTTTCGCGCGCTGCGCGGCAATCACGGCGGTGCGCTTCAGCAGCACGCCGGCGACCTTGGTGCGGTAGACGATGGTGCCGCGCTTGTCGTCGATCGGACGGCAGGCGGCGGAACAGGCGCTGGCTGCTTTCGCCAGCGCGGCATCGTCGAGCTTGCTGCCGATCAACGCCTTGGCAGCGTCCTCCACCAGCAGCACCGTCGGCGCCACGGCGCCGAGACCGACGCGGGCGGCGGTGCAGACGCCGTCCTTGACGGTGAGGCTGACGCCGACGCCGACGACCGCGATATCCATTTCGGTGCGCGGGATCATGCGCAAATAGGCATCGCTCGACCCGGCTGGACGCGGCGGCAGGGCAATGCTGACCAGGATTTCGCCGGGCTTCAGATTGGTGCGGCCGGGACCGGCCGGCACGTCTTCGACCTTGATTTCGCGGCGGCCGTTCGGACCCTGCACGGTGACGACGGCGCCGGCCGCGACCATCGCGGGGACGCTGTCGCCGGCCGGTGAGCCGTTGCAGAGATTGCCGCCGGCGGAGGCGCGCCCCTGCACTTGCTTGGAGCCGATCAGGTTGATTGCCTCGAGCACGCCGGGCCAGATCTTGCCAAAACTCTTGTGTTCGGCCAGCGCCATGCCGGACACGGCGGCACCGATGCGAAAGCCGCCGTCCTTGGCCTGTTCGATGGCCGTCATCTCGGCGATTTTCTTGATGTCGACGATCAGGCCGGGCTTCACCATGCCGGCGCGCATCTGCACCAGCAAATCGGTCCCGCCAGCCAGGATCCGCCCGGCGCTCCCCGCCGCGGCAAAGGCGCCAATCGCTTCATCAAGCGTATTCGGCGCCAGATATCGGAGTTCCGTCATACCGTCCCCGTCTCCCTGATTTGAGCGCCCCATATGGGCGGCGGCCTTTTTTCGGCCTGCGGACAATAGCCTACACGGCGGGGGCGGGTTGGAACAGCCCGCGGGATGCGGTTCTGGCGGCAGGCCGCTATGCGCAAGGCGGGGCTTGCGGAGGCGATTGCTCCGAGTTGGTGTTGCGGAGCGTAGGGCGGGCAAAGGCGCACTTGCGCCGTGCCCACCATTGCCTGTAGTTGCGGAATTGCTTGAATGGTGGGCACGCTTCGCTTTGCCCACCCGACGATCCCTATTTCACGCCGGTGACATTGATGCCGTTTTCCAGATTTCTTGTTGTCATCGCGGCGTCACTGGCATTTTCGTCCCTCGCATCCG
Organism: uncultured Alphaproteobacteria bacterium; assembly: GCA_963764705.1. Classification (GTDB taxonomy): domain Bacteria; phylum Pseudomonadota; class Alphaproteobacteria; order Rhizobiales; family Xanthobacteraceae; genus Bradyrhizobium. The sequence goes on from CAVXTR010000003.1 coordinate 135,969, forward strand.
CGCAACCGGCCCCCGCGCCTGTCCGCCCCGCCGGCCCGGCCGGTCGCGCCGAGGCCGCCGGCCGCCGCAGTCCCGGGCCAACCGCCGGTGGCCGCGCCATCGCCCCGCGCGGCGTCCTGTCACAACGGAATGACGTTCGACCGTTTCCTTGCCGATCTCAAGCAGCAGGCGGTCGCGGCCGGGGTGTCGCAGCGCGCGCTCGCGGAGGCCGCGCCTTACCTCGTCTACGACCAGAGCATCGTCAACCGCGACCGCGGCCAGCGCGTGTTCGGCCAGGTCTTCACCGAATTCGCGCGCAACCGGGCATCCGACGGGGCCGCCAAAAATGCGCAGGCGCGGATCCGGATTCATGCGGCCGCGTTCAACCGCGCCGAAAAGGAATATGGCGTGCCGCCGGCGGTGATCGCCGCGTTCTGGGGGCTGGAGAGCAGCTTTGGCGCCGAGCTCGGCAATTTGCATACGCTGCCGTCGCTGGTGTCGCTGGCCTACGACTGCCGGCGCTCGGAGATGTTCCAGAAGGAAACCATCGCGGCGCTGAAGATCATCGATCGCGGCGACCTCACCGCGAGCGAGATGATCGGCTCCTGGGCCGGCGAACTCGGCCAGACGCAATTTCTGGCCACGCATTATTTCAACTACGCCGTCGACTATGACGGCGACGGCCATCGCAACCTCCTGCGCAGCGCGCCCGACGTGATCGGCTCGACCGCGAACTACATCGCCAACGGTTTAAAATGGCGGCGCGGCGAACCGTGGCTGCAGGAAGTCCGCGCGCCGCAAAATCTCCCGTGGGACCAGGCCGATCTGACAATCAAACTGCCGCGGTTGAAGTGGGCGCAGCTTGGCGTGACCTATGCGGACGGCAAGCCGCTGCCGGGCGACGATTTGCCGGCCTCGCTGCTGCTGCCGATGGGCCGCACCGGACCGGCGTTTCTCGCTTACGCGAATTTTGCCGCCTATACCGAGTGGAATAATTCGCTGATCTATTCGACCACCGCCGGCTATCTGGCGAGCCGCATCGCAGGTGCCGCGCCGATGCGGCAGCCGTCAGTGCCGGTGGTGCAACTGCCGTTCAACGAGATCAAGGAGCTGCAGCAGCTTCTGGTCCGCGCCGGCTTCACGGTCGGCAAGGTCGACGGCGTGCTCGGCCAGCAGAGCCGCACCGCCGTCAAGGCGATGCAGGTGAAGTTTGGCTTGCCGGCGGATTCCTGGCCGACGGCGGAGTTGCTGGCGCGGATGCGCAGCGCACCGAGGTAGGGCTTTCTTCGCAGCCCGGAAAATAATTCACCGTGATCGGCGGTGGATGCAGTTGCATTTAGTTGCCGGCCGCCCCACCTGCAGCACGCAGTCTCTGCACGCAACGATATTCCACAACACGAAAAGAGCATCCCATGTCTTTCTATGACGCCACCGTGCCGGCCTATTTGCAGGTTCTCAACTCCCTTTCCGGCCTGCTCACCAAGGCCGAGGCGCATTGCACCGCCAAGAAAATCGCACCCGAGGTACTGCTCAATTCCCGGCTCTATCCGGACATGCTGCCGCTGTCCAAGCAGATCCAGCTCGCCAGCGATTTCGCCACCCGCGGCTGCGCCCGCGTCACCCATAGCGAAGTGCCGCAGACCCCCGATACCGAAAAGACTTTCGAGGAATTGCGCGCGCGGCTCGCCAAGACCGCCGACTACGTCAAATCGTTCAAGCCGGCGCAGTTCGAGGGCGCCGATACCAGGGACGTCACCTTCCCGATGGGTCCCGACAAAACCATGACGCTAAAGGGGCAGCAGTTCATTTCCAACTACTCCCTTCCCCAATTCTACTTCCACGCTGCGATCGCGCACGGCCTGCTGCGTCACAACGGCGTCGAGGTTGGCAAGCGCGATTATATGGGCGCGAATTAAACACCCTCCGTCATTCCGGGCGATGCGCAGCATCGAACCCGGAATCTCGAGATTCCCCGATGCGCAATTGCGCATCCGAGGTCGGGTGCTAACGCACCATCCCGGAATGACAAAGAGAACGAGCGACCCGGTTTCGCCTGGCGAGACCGGGTCGTTTCACTCCGCAGGTCATGACGTGCTAGTGCTCTCCCCAACAAGAAACTCAGGGAGAGCCAGACGATGTCCACCACCACCCACGCGCCGAAGAAGATCGATCCGTCCGCCTCGCTGCATGCGGAATCGCTCGGCCTTGCCAAGAGCTGCAACCGCCTCGCCGGCCGCAAGATCATCGTGGTCGGCGCCGGCCAGCGCAAAATCGTCGACGAGGAGCCACCGATCGGCAACGGCCGCGCGATGTCGGTATTGTTCGCGCGCGAGGGCGCGCATGTCGCCTGCATCGACGTCAACAAGGAAGCCGCCGACAACACCGTGGCGCAGATCATCGGCGAAGGCGGCAAGGCCTTTACCGACGTGGTCGACGCGTCCGACGTCTCCGCGATCGCGCCCGCGATCGAACGCTGCGCCAGACAGCTCGGCGGCCTCGATGGGCTCGCGCTCAACGTCGGCATTTCCTCCGGCCTGTCGCTGCCAAAGATGACAGCCGAAGCCTGGGACAAGGATTACGCTGTCAACGTGCGCAGCCACATGCTGTTCGCGCAGAAGGCGCTGGAAATCATGGCGCCCGGCGGCGCCATCACCCTGACCTCGTCGATGGCGAGCCAGCGCGGCAACGGCCGCAACCCGGCCTATAAATCCTCCAAGGCGGCCCAGATCGCGCTCGGCCGGGCGATTGCCCGCGCCGGTGAAGAAAAGGGCATTCGCTGCAATGTGATCGCGCCGGGTTTCATCGACAGTCCGATGGGCCGCGACGCCAGCCGGCGGAGGGCCGATCGCGCGCTGACGGTGCCGTTCGGCCGCCAGGGTACCGGCTGGGAGGTCGCCTATGCTGCGCTGTTCCTGATTTCGAATAAATCGTCCTACGTCAACGCGCACACGCTGTTCCTCGATGCCGGCCATATGGGCGGGATCGTGCGCGGCTGATGGATGCCGATGGAAGGGGGGCATTGCACTGCACGCGGCAATGCCCAATTGTCCCCTACCCGCCAACTTTCCGGAACCCAACAACATGAGCCAGACCAAACTTTTCGAGCCCTTCAAGCTTGGCCCGATCACGCTGCCGAACCGCCTCGCGATGGCGCCGCTGACCCGCAACCGCGCCGTGCCACCCGGCATGGTCCCAAGCCCGCTGGCGGTGGACTATTACGGCCAGCGCGCCTCGGCGGGTTTGCTGATCACCGAAGCCAGCCAGGTCTCGCAGCAGGGTCAGGGCTATCAGGATACGCCCGGCATCTACTCCAGGGAACAGGTCGCCGGCTGGCGCAAGATTACCGACCGCGTTCATGAGAAGGGCGGACACATCTATATCCAGCTCTGGCATGTCGGACGCGTCTCGCATGACTCGTTGCAGCCGGGCGGCGGCAAGCCGGTCGCGCCGTCGGCGATCCGCGCCAAGGGCAAGACCTTCGTCAACGGCACTTTTACCGATATCTCGGAACCGCGCGCACTGGAGCTCTCGGAAATTCCCGGGATCATCGAGGACTTCAAGCGTGGCACCGCGAACGCGCTGGAAGCCGGCTTTGACGGCGTCGAAATCCACGGCGCCAACGGTTACCTGCTCGACCAATTTGCCAAGGACGGCGCCAACAAGCGCACGGATGCCTATGGCGGATCGATCGAAAACCGCGCGAAACTGATGCTCGAAGTGTCGAAGGTGGCGGCGGCCGTCGCCGGCGCCGATCGCACCGGCATCCGCATTTCACCGGTAACGCCGGCCAACGACATCTCGGACTCTGACCCGCAGCCGCTGTTCGATTATATCGTCGATCAGCTCAACGCGCTGAAGCTGACTTATATCCACGTCATCGAAGGCGCCACCGGCGGCCCGCGCGATAACGCGCCGTTCGACTACGCCAGCTTGCGCAAGCGCTTCAAGCAGGCCTATGTCGCCAACAATGGCTATGACTTCGATCTCGCGACCAAGGTGCTGGCCGAAAATGCCGCCGACCTGATCGCGTTCGGCAAGCCGTTCATCTCGAACCCCGACCTGGTCGAGCGCCTGAAGAGGGGCGCACCGCTGAACGACTTCGACAAGGCCACGTTCTACGGCGGCGGAGCCAAGGGATACACGGACTATCCGACGCTCGGCGCCAAGCAGGCGGCGGAGTAGCTGGCTGTCATGCCCCGCGAAGGCGGGCATCCAGTAATCGCAGACGCCGGTGATTGAACCGACAGTCCTCGGGCGTACTGGATCGTCCGCCTTCGCGGACGATGACGACGAGGCAAGAAAAAAGGCCGGGATCGCTCCCGGCCTTTCGCTATTCGGATGAGGTCAGAAGCTACTTCGCTTCCGCGCGCTTCGGGGGCGTCGCCGGCCACGACTTGACCAGCGTGTCGTAGTCGATGGTTTCGCCCTTCGGCTTCTCGTTCGCCAGCTTGCGCTGGGGCGCGATGTTGCCGTCCTTTTCCGACTTCTTGAACCAGAACTCGGCGGTTTCCTTCTTGTTCAGCTTCGGCCCGCACTCCTTCTGCACGCCGGACTTCTCAAGACGCTCCAGCACCGAGTCCTGGGCCGCGGCCAGCGCGTCCATCGCCGCCTGCGGGGTCTTCGCACCGGACGACGCGTCGCCGATGTTCTGCCACCACAACTGCGCCAGCTTCGGATAATCAGGCACGTTGTTGCCGGTCGGGGTCCACTGCACGCGCGCCGGCGAGCGGTAGAACTCGATCAGGCCGCCGAGCTTCGGCGCACGTTCCGTAAAGGACTTGTCCCAGATATCGGACTCACGCGTGAACGTCAGGCCGACATGGCTCTTCTTCAGGCTCACCGTCTTGGAGTTGATGAACTGCAGGTAGAGCCAGGCCGCCTTGCGGCGGTCCGCGGGCGTCGACTTCAAGAGCGTCACGGAGCCGGCGTCCTGGTAGCCGAGCTTCATGCCTTCCTTCCAGTACGCGCCATGCGGCGACGGCGCCATGCGCCACTTCGGCGTGCCGTCGGCATTCATCACCGGACCCGGCTTCACCATGTCGGCGGTGAAAGCGGTGTACCAGAAGATCTGCTGCGCGATCGCACCCTGCGCCGGCACCGGTCCCGATTCGGAGAAGGTCATGCCTTGCGCTTGCGGCGGGGCATACTTCTTCATCCAGTCGAGATACTTGACGATCGAATAGACCGCCGCCGGGCCGTTGGTGTCGCCGCCGCGCTCGACGGATGAACCCACCGGACGGCAGCCTTCCATGCGGATGCCCCATTCGTCGACCGGCAGACCGTTCGGGATGCCCTTGTCGCCGTTGCCGGCCATCGACAGCCAGGCGTCGGTGAAACGCCAGCCGAGCGAGGGATCCTTCTTGCCGTAGTCCATGTGGCCATAGACCTTGACGCCGTTGATCTCCTTGATGTCGTTGGTGAAGAACTCGGCGATATCTTCATAGGCCGACCAGTTCACGGGCACGCCGAGATCGTAGCCGTACTTTGCCTTGAACTTGGTCTTGTAGTCCGGATTGGAGAACCAGTCGTAGCGGAACCAGTAGAGGTTCGCGAACTGCTGGTCGGGCAACTGATAGAGCTTCTTGTCCGGACCGGTCGTGAACGACTTGCCGATGAAGTCGTTGACGTCGAGCATCGGGTCGGTGACGTCCTTGCCCTCGCCGGTCATGTAGTCCGACAGGATCACGGTCTGGCCGTAGCGGAAGTGGGTGCCGATCAGGTCGCTGTCGTTGATCCAGCCGTCATAGACGTTCTTGCCGGACTGCATCTGGGTCTGCAGCTTTTCAACCACGTCGCCTTCCTGGATGACGTCGTGCTTGATCTTGATGCCGGTGAGTTCGGTGAAGGCCTTCGCCAGCGTCTTGGATTCATATTCATGGGTCGTGATGGTTTCCGACACCACGTTGATTTCCATGCCCTTGAACGGCTGCGCGGCCTTTTCGTACCACTGTAGTTCCTTCAGCTGGTCCGCTTTCGACAGCGTCGAGGGCTGGAATTCGCTGTCGATCCACTTCTGCGCGGTAGCGTCGTCGGCAAGCGCCGGCGCGGCCATTGTGACCGATGCCGCGATCAGCGCGGCCGCGCTGGTCATCGTCAGCAGACGATCCTTGATTCGATCCCTGGTCTTACCTCTCAAGTGTCGCATTTTGGTTCCTCCGGTTGCAGAACAAAAATCCAGGCCCGGGTTGATCCCGGATCTGCTCGTTTTTCGCATCCCTCAGACGGTGCGGAAAATCGCAACGGCCGAGAGAAGCGAAATCAGTGTTGCGAGCCACAGGCTCGAAATCTCGACGCCCTCTTCCCCGATGGGCAGCGTGGCGATCGCGTCGGTGCCGACAAAGGCGATCCACAACAGATGGATCACGGCTGACAGCACCAGCGAAATGAACAGCCGGTCGCCGCGCGTCGTGGGAATGCGCAGGATGCCGATCCGCTCGGCTTCGGGATAGGCGACGGCAAGCCAGGTCATGACGCCCAGGGTCAGCGACAGCATCACGAAGAAGATCGCGGTCGGCAGCGTCCAGGCCATCCACGCGATGTTTTCCATTGATGCCCCCTACACTCGACCCAGCGCAAAACCGCGCGCGATGTAGTTGCGGACGAACCAGATCACCAGCGCGCCGGGGATGATGGTAAGCACGCCGGCAGCGGCCAGCAGGCCCCAGTCCATGCCGGCGGCGGAAACCGTGCGCGTCATGATCGCGGAAATCGGTTTGGCGTTGACCGTGGTCAGCGTCCGCGCCAGCAGCAGTTCGACCCAGGAGAACATGAAGCAGAAGAACGCGGCGACGCCGATGCCGCTGGCGATCAGCGGCACCAGGATCTTGACGAAGAAGCGCGGGAACGAATAGCCGTCGAGAAACGCGGTCTCGTCGATCTCGCGCGGCACGCCGGACACGAAACCTTCGAGGATCCAGACCGCCAGCGGTACATTGAAGATGCAGTGCGCCAGCGCCACCGCCCACGGCGTATCGAACAGCCCGATCGCCGAATAGAGGTTGAAGAACGGCAGCGCATAGACCGCGGCCGGCGCCATCCGGTTCGACAGCAGCCAGAAGAACAGGTGCTTGTCGCCGAGGAAACGGTAGCGCGAAAACGCATAAGCCGCCGGCAGCGCCACCGCGATCGAGATCACGGTATTGATCACGACGTAGTTCAGCGAATGGATGTAGCCGGAATACCAGCTCTCGTCGGTGAAAATGCGCATGTAGTTTTCCAGTGTCGGCTGGTGCGGCCACAGCGTCATGGTCGAGACGATCTCGCCATTGGTCTTGAAGCTCATGTTGACGAGCCAGTAGATCGGCAACAGCAGGAAAATCAAAAACAGCGCCATGATGGCACGGCGGCCGGGAATCGAATGCATCAGGCGACTCCCTGCTTGGCCGGACGTTCATTCCCGGCGTTGGTCATCACGGTGTAGAAGATCCAGCACACGATCAGGATGATCAGGTTGTAGACCAGCGACAGCGCCGCGGCCTTGCCGAGGTCGAACTGTCCGAGCGCGATCTTGACCAGTTCGATCGAAACGAAGGTGGTCGAATTGCCGGGGCCACCGCCGGTCACCACGAACGGCTCGGTGTAGATCATGAAACTGTCCATGAAACGCAGCAGCACCGCGATCAGCAGCACCCGGTTCATCTTCGGCAACTGGATCGCCTTGAAGACCGCCCAGCGCGAGGCGCCGTCGATCTGCGCTGCCTGGTAATAGGCGTCGGGGATCGACTTCAAACCGGCGTAGCACAACAGCGCGACGAGGCTGGTCCAGTGCCAGACGTCCATCACGATGACGGTGGCCCAGGCGTCAAACTCGTTGGAGACGTAGTTGTAGTTCATGCCGAGGCTGTTGAGGATATAGCCGAGCAGGCCGATGTCGGGCCGGCCGAAGATCTGCCAGATGGTGCCGACCACGTTCCACGGAATCAGCAACGGCAACGCCATGATCACGAGGCAGGCCGCGACCGACCAGCCCTCGCGCGGCATCGACAGCGCCACCACGATGCCGAGCGGCACCTCGATCGCGAGGATCACGGCGGAGAAGAACAGGTTGCGGGCCAGCGAATCCAGAAAACGTCCGCCGAGATCGGTCGAGGGATCGAGCAGCTCCTTGAACCAGCCGACGCCGTTCCAGAAGAACTGGTTGTTGCCGAAGGTGTCCTGCATCGAATAGTTCACCACCGTCATCAGCGGCAGGATCGCGGAGAACGCTACCACCAGAAATACCGGCAGCACCAGGAACCAGGCTTTCTGGTTGACCGTCTTGTCCATCAGGCGACCCCCTCGACCAGGTGGCTGTCGGCATAGACGTGAATGTGGCCGGGATCGAAAACCAGCCCGACGGTGTTGTCGGGGACGGAAAAACCCGACGGAACGCGGGCGGAAAATTTCGCATCGCCGACGCGAACCCGGGCGAAGCGGACGCGGCCGAGATCGTCGATGCGCTCGATATTGGCCGACAACAACCCGGACGCCGGCGCTGCGACATTGACGAATTCCGGCCGCACGCCGATTTCAATTTTGGCGCCCGCCGGCAGCACCCCATAGTTCCGATGCAAGCCGATGGTGTGGCCGTCGATCCGCGCCTCGTGTCCGCTGACGCTGGCCGGCACGATGTTCATGCCGGGCGATCCGATGAAATAGCCGACGAAGGTATGCGCCGGCTTGTCGAACAGTTCAGCCGGCGTGCCGCTCTGCACCACCCGGCCGTCATGCATCACGACCACGGTATCGGCAAAGGTCAGCGCTTCGGTCTGGTCGTGGGTAACATAGATCATTGTCAGGTCGAGGTCGCGGTGCAGCGCCTTGAGCTTGGAGCGCAACTGCCATTTCAGTTCGGGATCGATCACCGTCAGCGGCTCGTCGAACAGGATCGCGGCGACGTCGGAACGGACCAGGCCGCGGCCGAGCGAAATCTTCTGCTTGGCGTCCGCCGTCAGCCGCGTGGCCTTGCGGTCGAGATAAGGCGTCAAGTCGAGCAGGTCGGCGATCTTTTTGACCCGCGCGTCGATGTCGGCCTTCGGCACGCCGCGGTTCTTCAGAGGGAATGCCAGGTTCTGTCCGACCGTCATGGTGTCGTAGATCACCGGAAACTGGAACACCTGCGCGATATTGCGCTTCTGGGTTGACAGCGGTGTGATGTCGGCGCCGTCGAACAGGATTTTGCCGCGCGACGGTGTCACGATGCCGGAAATCAGGTTGAGCAGCGTGGTCTTACCGCAGCCGGACGGCCCCAGCAGCGCATAGGCGCCGCCCTGCCGCCAGGTCATCGTCACCGGTTTGAGCGCAAATGATTCGGGTGGCGCGTCATTGCCGCCGTAGGAATGCGCGAGATCGACGAGGTCAATGCGGGCCATGCGGCATCTCCCTCAAAATGATTTGTTCGGTGCCGCGACCAAACGGTCGGCGGCGTCGAACACGAACAGATTATCGGGATCGAGCACGGCATCGAGCACATGTCCGGGCTCGTATTCATGCACGCCCGGCAACACCGCGACCCAGTTCGAGGCATCGCGGTTGAGATGGACGAAACTTTCCGAACCGGTGATCTCGGTAACGGTGACTGTGGCGTGAAACGCATGGCGCCCGGCAATGCCGTTCGCCACTTCCAACTGATGGGCGCGGAAGCCGACGCGATACGGACCATCGGCGAGCGAGGCGTAGAGTCCCGTGGCCGGCGCCTGGATGCCGCCGGCATATTGCACAAAGCCGCGCTTCTTCTCGATCCCGACGAGGTTGAGCGGCGGGTCCGAAAATACCTGCGCCACCCGCAGCGTGTCGGGCTGGCGATAGACTTTGGAAGTAGTGCCGGCCTGCAAGACCTGGCCTTCCCACATGCAGAAGGTGTCGCCGCCGAGCAGCAGCGCTTCCGAGGGCTCGGTGGTCGCATAAACGAAAATCGCGCCGGACGCCTCGAAGATGCGCGGCAGTTCGGTGCGCAGTTCCTCGCGCAGCTTGTAATCGAGATTGGCCAGCGGCTCGTCGAGCAGCACCAGATCGGCGCCCTTGACCAGCGCGCGCGCAATCGCGGTGCGCTGCTGCTGGCCGCCGGACAGTTGCAACGGCGTGCGCTTCAGATAGGGCTCGAGCCGCAGCAGGCTTGCTGCCTCCTGCACGCGTTGTTCGATTTCCGCGCGCGGTTTGCCCTGCACGCGCAAGGGTGAAGCGATGTTCTCGTAGACCGTCAGCGAGGGATAGTTGATGAACTGCTGATAGACCATTGCGACCGAGCGCTGCCGCACGTCGGCGCCGGTAACGTCCTTGCCGTCGACCAGCACGCGGCCGGACGTGGGTTTATCGAGACCGGCGAGCAGCCGCATGATCGAGGTCTTGCCCGACAGCGTCGGCCCCAGCAGCACGCTCAGCGTGCCGCGGTCGAGCGTCAGCGATACATCGCGAATGGTCGGGATGCCATCCACGGTGCGCGTGACGTGCTCGAGCGTAACGCTCATGTCCGTCCTCCCGCTTCGCGTAGGGGACGATCACCGGAAGTGCGGTTGGCCGAAATCCAGGCGTCGAGCGCGGCGATTTCGTCTGACGACAGCCGCAAGCCCAGCTTGGACCGGCGCCACACCACGTCTTCGGCGGTGCAGGCCCATTCCACCGACATCAGGTACCTGACTTCGCTTTCCGTCAAGCTGGCGCCGAACGACTGGCCGAGATCGGCCATCGATTTCGCGCTGCCCAGAACTTTGGCGGCGCGGGTACCGTAGGCATGGGCCAGCCGGTTGGCGTGCGATGTCGGGAGGAACGCATATTTGCGCACCAGCTCCGCCGTCAGTGCCGCAACGGCGGAAACGTCCATGTCGCCACCGGGCAAAGGCTGCTTTCCGGTCCAGCCTTCCTTGGCCTTGGCGCTGCGCAGGTAAGGCGCAAGCCGTTCCAGCGCCTCTTCCGCAAGGCGGCGATAGGTCGTGATCTTGCCGCCATAGATCGACAGCAGCGGCGCGCCGCCGGGCGTATCGAGTTCGAACACATAGTCGCGGGTGGCGGCCTTGGCTTCGCTGGCGCCGTCGTCATAGAGCGGACGGACGCCGGAATAGGTCCAGACCACGTCTTCCGGCGTGACCGGGTTTTTCAGATATTCGCTGGCGGAGGCGCAGAGATATTTGATCTCGTCTTCCGACGCCTTCACCTTCGCAGGATCGCCGTCGTAATCGCGATCGGTGGTTCCGATCAGCGTGAAATCATCCTGATAGGGAATGACGAAGATGATGCGGCCATCGGCGTTCTGGAACATGTAGGCGCGGTCGTGCGCGTAGAGTTTGCGCACCACGATGTGCGAGCCCTGCACCAGCCGCACTTTCGCGCGCGCGTTGACGCCGGAGCCGGACGACAGCACCTGCTCGACCCAGGGGCCGCCGGCATTGACCAGCGCGCGGGCGTTGATGGTGGTGCGCGTGCCGCTAACAGCATTCTCGACGGTGACCTGCCAGATGCCGTCGACCTGCCGGATCTCGACCGCGCGGGTGCGGGTGTGAATCTCGGCGCCGCGATCGGCCGCATCGCGCGCCGTCAGCACCACAAGGCGCGCGTCGTCGACGAAGCAGTCGGAATACTCGAAGCCTTTGCGGTAGCGGTTGGCGATCAAGGGCTTTCCCACCTCGTCATGGACGAGATCGACCGAGCGGGTCGGCGGCAGCAGATGACGGCCGCCGATGTGGTCGTACAGGAACAACCCTAGCCTTAGCAGCCATGCCGGACGCAAGCCTGAGTGGTGCGGCAAAACGAAACGCAGGGGGCGAATGATGTGGGGCGCGATCTGCCAGAGGATTTCGCGCTCGATCAGCGCCTCGCGGACCAGCCGAAACTCGTAATATTCGAGATAGCGCAGCCCGCCATGCACCAGCTTGGTCGACCAGGACGACGTCCCGCTTGCCAAGTCATTCATTTCGCAAAGGAAAACAGAATTCCCCCGGCCCGCCGCATCGCGCGCGATGCCGCAGCCGTTGATGCCGCCCCCAATGATGGCGAGGTCGAATACCCTGTCCAACGAACGCTTCCCCGGCGACCGCCTCTTCGCTTCGGCGATTTCGCTTTCGGATTGGATTAAATCACAACGAAAAACGAAAGCAAGCGAAAGTGGGAATTGGAGACCGAATGACCGCTGGACCCGTCACCTTGAGGTGCGAGCGTAGCGAGCCTCGAAGGGTGGCCCGGCCAGTGGCTGTCGCCCTTCGAGACGCGCGCTGAAGCGCGCTCTCTCGGTGAACGCAAAGCGCTCATCCGGGGGTGACGGACATAGAGCGTCGGGCGCTACACGCGGCGAAGGGGAATTGGTGCTGCCTCACCCACCGCCTCATCGATATCCACCGCCGGCTTGTCCATCGCTTCCACCACGTCGATGCCGCGGCTGTGGCAGATGTTGGCAAGCCCCGAGGGCAGCGCCGCATCGGTGACGAAGGTATGGATCTGGCTGAGATGGGCGATGCGCACCGGGGCGCTGCGCCGCAGCTTGGTCGAGTCCGCCACCAGCATGACGCTGCGCGCGTTGGCGATGATGGCCTGCGCCGCCTGCACTTCGCGATAGTCGAAGTCCAGGAGCGCGCCCTCCTCGTCGATCGCGGATGCGCCGATGATGGCGTAGTCGACCTTGAACTGGCCGATGAGGCTGATCGCGGTGGAACCGATCACCGCGCCGTCGGCGCGACGCACCGCGCCGCCGGCCACGATCACCTCGATGCGCGGATGGCGATAGAGCAGCATAGCGACATTGAGGTTGTTGGTGATGACGAGCAGATCCTCGTGCGAGGTCAGCGCGCTCGCGACTTCTTCCGTCGTGGTGCCGATGTTGATGAACAGCGAGCAGCCGTTCGGAATCCGCGATGCCGCTGCGATGCCGATCGCCCGCTTCTCCTCGGCGGCGACAAAGCGCCGCGCCTCGTAGGCGAGGTTCTCGACGCCGGAGGCAATGATGGCGCCGCCATGGATGCGGGTCAGCGAACGCTGGTCGCAGAGATCGTTGAGGTCCTTGCGGATGGTCTGCGCAGACACCTCGAACCGCCGGGCGAGATCTTCCACGATCACCCGGCCGGAAGCGCGGGCGATGTTGAGGATTTCAGTCTGGCGGTGGGACAGTCCGGCCACGGCAGCACCCTTTGGGGTAAGATATCTGCCCTTATGGTGCGGCCGATTGGCGATACGGTCAACGACGGAGATCGGCTGCAAAGGCATCCGATCCTGCAAACTGCGAATCCTGGTTAAGGCTGCCGCCTCGGAAGCGCCAAGTTTCGTTCGCAACCGCACCATGCACAGTGCTCGACAAAGCAACGCGCGGCTGCGACACTGCCTGCATAAGCAAAAAATGGAGGAAGCCATGGAAATCGATCGTCGTCAGTTGGCGTTGCCGGCGCTTGCGCTCGGCATCCTGAGCGTGGTCCCGGCCTTCGCGGCTTCGGCCGATGAAGAGGCGCTCGCAAAGAACGTCGAGGCCTTCCGCAAGGCCCAGATCGCGGCCAACGCCGAAGTGCTCGCCACGCTGTGCGCGGCGGAATTGAGCTACAGCCACTCCGATGGCCGCGTCGAAGACAAGGCGACATTCATCGCCAACGCCACCAACGGAAAATCGAAAGTCCTGTCGCTGGAATATCAGGACACCAAGATTGCCGTGGTCGGCCCTGCGGCGATCGTCCGCTTCCACTGGGTCGGAGAAGCCGAGGCCGTTGCCGACGGCAAGAAGAGCTCGACCAATCTGCACATCCTGATGAACTGGCAGAAACAGGGCGCGGACTGGAAACTGTTGTCGCGGGCGTCAACCAAGCTCTGATCGCGCCACAGCGACTTCCGTATTCACGCCGCGGTCGGCAGCACGCCGGCCGCGAGGCGGGTGGCGGCGCGTTCGGCTTCGCGCGCGGTGCGAAAGACCTGGCCTTCGAGCCGGTTGAAACGGTGCGACGCGGCGAAAAACCGGAAGCCGCCGGGACCGCGCACGACGATCCCTGCGGGTTGGGAAGAGACTTCGATGATGAACGTATCCGACATGGTCCCGCCTTCAATGATTCGCCGCCAACAACGGATTTATGGGTCGATTGTTCCGGGCGTATGACGAAGCTGTGGCTTCTCCGCGTGCAATCGGAAGGCACGGCCACAAGGAAGGCGAGGACGTCTGGACGCGCGAGACACCGTTGTCTCACACGTCGGAACCGGCGCATTTTCGCCGTTTTAGCGGCAGGATTGCCGGGTGCGGGCTTGACCTGCCCCAAAGCTGCCCCTGTGTTTCCCCCGAATCTTTGCTATGAAGGGGGCCGATGGCAGGGAGAACAGACATGATATCGAAATTTGCGCTCGCGATGCTGACGGTGCTCGCGATTGGCGTGCCGGTTCAGGAAGCGGCGGCCCAGGAAAGCACGCTCGGCGGCGCGCTGTTCGGCGGCGCGGCCGGCGCGATTGTCGGCGGTGCGCTCGGTGGCAGAAGCGGTGCTGCGGTCGGCGCGGTGATCGGAGCCGGCACGGGTGCCGCGATCGGCGCCCAGGGCGAACCCCGGCCCGGCGGTTACCGCTATTATCAGAACGGTTGCTACGTCGAGCAGCCCGGTGGCTGGGTCGCGGTTTCGCCGCGCTACTGCCAGACTGCAGGCTATGACGGTCCGCCGCCGCGGGCCTATGTCGAACCGCAGCGCCCGCGCTGCACCTACTCGCCGTCCTACGATCCGCGCCGCGGCACGTTCATCGGCCGTGACGGTTATGAGCGCCCCTGCCCGTAGGGCTGGGCCGGCTTGATCTAATCGGAAGCAAAACACCCCGTATCATTTGCGGGGTGTTTTTTGTTGAGCAAGGCGTCACGCTCACGCCGGAATCGGCGGCGGGCCTGCCTGCCTGATCGGCTGCGGATGGCCCTGATCATCGATCGAGACGTAGGTGAAGTTGCCATCGGTCACCAGGATCGGCACCATTTCCCGTCGACGCAGCGCCCAGGCATCGAGGTGGACCGTGATCGAGGTGCGGCCGATCCGCACCAGGCTGGCGTGGACGGAGACGAGATCGCCGACATAGACGGCTTTACGAAAATTCATCGCCTCGATCGCGACCGTCACTGTGCGCGATTTTGCGATCTTGGAGGCGAACACGCCGCCACCGAGATCCATCTGGCCGAGCAGCCAGCCGCCGAAGATATCGCCATTGGCATTGGTGTCGGCCGGCATCGCCAGCGTGCGGATGCAGAGTTCGCCGATCGGCTCGGTTTCGGTGGCTGGCTGCGCGTGGACGTGAGTATCGGTCACTTGAAATTCTCCCAGCCGGCATCAGGCGTGAAGCGGCCGCCGAATTTTTCAGTCAGCGCGCGCAAGGTCGAGACCACGTTCTCGACGCCACGGGTGCGCGCATAATTCAACGGACCGCCGCGGAACGGCGCATAGCCGGTGCCGAAGATGACAGCGCCGTCGACCACGTCGGCATTGTCGACGATGCCTTCCCGCAAGGCCGCGACGCAGACATTCGACATCGGCAGCATCAGCCGGTCGATCATTTCAGCCGAAGGCTCGGCGGTCGAGGGCTGAGAAGACGTCGTATCCGCCTTGCCATCCTTCCAGATGTAAAAACCCTTGCCGGTCTTGCGGCCGAGTTCGCCCTTGGCGACCTTCTCGCGCAGCCAGGCCGGCGTCGGCGGTAACTGGTCGCCGAATTTCGAGCGCAGCATGTCGCCGACATCGAGGCAGATATCGAGACCGACCTGATCGGCGAGTTCGATCGGACCCATCGGCATGCCGAACTTCCTGGCCGCAGCGTCGATCACCGATTTATCGACCTTCTCGTCGAGCATCACCATCGCCTCCAGCATGTAGGGCGTCAGCGCGCGATTGACGAGGAAGCCCGGCGACGACTTGACCGGCAGCGGCAGCCGGTCGATGGCGCCGACAAAGGCCAGCGCTTCCTTCAGCAGTTGCGCGTCCGTGCCGTCATGGCTGACGACCTCGACCAGTTGCAGCCGCGACACCGGATTGAAGAAGTGCAGGCCGAGCAGCCGCTCGGGTTTCTGCAAGGTGGTGCGCAGGTCCTGCAGCGGGATGCTCGAGGTGTTGGTGGCAAGGATCGCGCCCGGCTTCATGACAGGCTCCAGCCCGGCATAGACCTTCTGCTTCAGCGCCAGCTTTTCCGGCACCGCCTCGATGATGAGGTCGGCGTTGCGAACGCCTTCGGCCTCCATGTCCGGTATCAACCGGTCGAGCGCGTCGCGGACATCGGTCTTCTTGCGCAGGATTTTGCCGAACAATTCCGACGCGCGTTTGACCGCGCCCGCGATCGGCTCCGCCTTCATGTCGGCGAGCGTGACCCGCATGTCCTGCCCGGCGCACCAAGCCGCGATATCGCCGCCCATCGCGCCGGCGCCGATGACATGGACGTGCCGGATCTTGTTGCCGGTGCCGGCAAGCTTCTTCATCTGCTCACGCAGGAAGAACACGCGGATCAGATTTTGCGCCGTCGGCGTCACCATCAATCTGGCGAACGAGACCTTCTCCGCGTTCAGCATCGCCGGTTTATCGCCGCCGTGCTTTTCCCAGAGATCGATCAGCGCGTAGGGCGCGGGGTAATGCACTTCGGGCGCCGCCTTGGCCGCTTCCGCGCGCATGCGCGAGGCAAGCAGGCCGCGCACCGGGCCGAGGTTCAGAACGGTGTTGAGCAGCCCCGGTCTGGCACGCTTGAGTCGGCCCGCCACGGCATCCTTCACCGCGCCGCGAACATGCCGCTCCTGCGTCACGGCGTCGACCAGGCCGAGCGATTTCGCTTTGCGCGCGTCGATGGTCTTGCCGGTCAGCATCAGCGTCATCGCCTGCATCGGATTGACCAGATGCGTGAAGCGCACGGTGCCGCCGAGGCCGGGATGCAGGCCGAGCATCACTTCCGGAAAACCGAACCGCGCATTGTCGATCGCAATTCGCATCTGGCAGGCCAGCGCCACTTCGAGGCCGCCGCCGAGGCAGAAGCCGTGGATGACGGCAACGGTGGGAATGCGCAAGGCTTCCATCCGGTCGATCACCGCATGCGCCCGGCCGATCTGGGTTTCGACGGCATTGGCGTCAGTGACGCCGCGGAATTCGTTGACGTCAGCGCCGGCAATGAAGCCGGAGGTCTTGGCGGAACGAACGACGAGCCCGGTCGGCCGTGCGCCTTCGAGCTCGGCGAGCACCTTGTCGAGTTCTTCGATCAAATCGCCCGAAAGCGTATTGGCGCCGGCATCCGCGCGGTCGAACAACAGCCAAGCGACGCCATCCTCGTCGCGGGTCAGCCTGAAATTCTTGTAAGGCCCGTTTGCATCGGGTTTCGGCCCGAGTTCGAGCACGCGATCGCCGAGAAGGTCCATGATCTCTGAATCCATGGTCACACCGTCTCGATCAGCATTGCGCCGCCCAGCCCGCCACCGATGCATTCGGTGGCGATGCCGCGTTTTGTACCGAGCCGCTTCATGGCGTTGACCAGATGCAGCACGATACGGTTGCCGCTGCAGCCGACGGGATGACCGAGGCTGATGGCGCCGCCATCGACGTTCATCTTGCTCCGGTCGAGCACGCCGGCGGCGCCGTCAAGGCCGAGAATGCCCTTGCAGAATTTTTCGTCGTTCCAGGCGGCAAGACAGCCCAGCACCTGGGCCGCAAAGGCCTCGTTCAATTCCCAGGTCTCGATGTCCTGCAGAGACAGCTTGTTGCGCTTCAACAATTCCGTCGCCGACAACACCGGGCCGAGCCCCATGATGCCGGGATCGAGCGCCGACCACTGGCTGTCGAGAATGACCGCCTTCGGCGTCAGGCCGTGCTTGGCGACGGCTTCTTCGGAGGCCAGGATCACCCAGGACGCGCCGTCGGTAATCTGCGACGAATTGCCGGCGGTGACCTTGCCCCAGGGCCGCTCGAACACCGGTTTCAGTTTTGCCAGCGATTCCGGCGTCGAGTCCGGCCGCACGCCGTCGTCGTGATCGTAGAATTTTCCGTCGCGCGCGAACGCGGTTTCGACTTCGCCCTTGAGCCAGCCCTGGCTTTGCGCGTTGGCGAGCCGCTTGTGGCTTTCGGCGGCGTAGGCATCGGATTGCGCGCGGGTGATGCCGAAGAGATGTCCGACCACTTCGGCGGTCTGGCCCATGTTGAGCTCGGTGATGGGATCGGTCAGCCCGCGCTCAAGGCCGATGATCGGCTTGAGATAGCTCGGCCGTACTTTCAGCGCCGCCATGATCTTGGCGCCGACGCCCTTGGCGCCGGCAAGGCCTGCGAACCAGCGCACGCCCTGCTGCGGCCACACCAGCGGTGCGTGGCTCAGCGCTTCGGCGCCGCCGGCCAGGATCAGGTCCGAGACGCCTTCGCGGATGTAGCGGTAGCCGGTGTCGATCGACTGCATGCCGGAGCCGCAATTGATCTGCACGGTGAAGGCAACCATCTTCTCGCCCATGCCGAGCCGCAGCGCGGCGACGCGGGCGGGGTTCATCTCGTCGGCAATGACATTAACGCAGCCGAGAATGACCTGGTCGAAGGCCGTGGGCGCAAACGGTTGCCGAGCCAGTAAAGGCCGGCCGCATTGCACGGCCAAATCAACCGGCGTGAACGGGCCGGGCCCCGAGCGTGCTTTCAGGAACGGCGTCCGGCTGCCGTCGACGATAAAGACCGGTCGCGCCATCAGCTTGCTGCCCTCTGCTCACCCAGTTCCTGGAAAAACTGATGCACCTCGGCAGGCTTCTTGTAAATCGGCGACAATGCCTCAGGCGCGAAATCGTCGACCTCGATCACCCTGGCGACGGCCTCAAGGGCTGCCGCCAACTTCTCGCCTTCGGCCTGCGTGATCACGCCCTTGTTCACGGCTTCCTTCCAGTCATGCAGCCGGGCGGCGTGCATCTGCTTCGAAATATCCGCCGCCGATGTGACCAGCAGGAACGCCTTCTCCAGCCGCGCCACACCGCCGTCGTCATCGACATGCGACAAATCCGGCGTCAGCCGGTCGCGAGCCGCAGACGGCTCAAGAACCAGTTGCGCGCATTGATGCACGACGCGGTCGGACGGGCCGCGGACGTTGGCGCCGAACGGCTGGATCAGGAATTTCAGCATCACCGCAACGAACCGGTTCGGCAGATTGCCGAGGATTTCCGCAAAGCGGTTCTCGATGGTCTTGAAACCGCTCGCCATGCACCATTCGAGCGCGGGGAAATCGGCACTCTGGCGCCCCTCGTCCTGCCAGCGTTTCAGCGCAGCCGACAACAGATACAGCTCGGACAGAATATCGCCGAATCGCGCCGACAGCATTTCCTTGCGTTTCAGCGCGCCGCCCAGTGTCAGCAACGCCATATCGGCGCACAATGCGAACGCCGAGGAATAGCGCGAGAGCTGGCGATAGAACGGCGTGGCGTCGCCTGCGTCCGGCGCCGGCGCGAACCGGCCGCCGGTCCAGTTGCGGCCCCAAGCCCGGAACATCGTCGTAAAGCTGTGGCCGACATGGGCCCAGAACGACGTGTCGAAGGCGTCAAGCCCCTTGGCACGGTCGGTGTCGCCCAGCGCGTTCATCTCCTGCAGCAGGTAGGGATGCGCGCGAATCGCGCCCTGCCCGAACACGATCAGGTTACGCGTGAGGATGTTGGCGCCCTCGACGGTGATGCCGACCGGCACCGAACGATAGAGATTGCCCATGTAGTTCTGCGGCCCGTCGATCACAGCCTTGCCGCCGTGAATGTCCATGGCGTCGTCGATCGCGATCCGCATCCGCTCGGTGGCGTGCAGCTTCATGATCCCGGAAATCACCGCGGGATGATGGCCCTGATTGAGCGCCGCACAGGTCAGCCGCCGCGCCGCGTCGAGCAGATAGGCGGTGCCGGCGATCCGTGCCAGCGGCTCCTCGATGCCTTCGAACTTGCCGATGGAAATGCCGAACTGCTCGCGGATGCGGGCATAAGCGCCCGAGGTGCGCGCGGCATAGGCCGCGCCCGCCGCGGACAGCGACGGCAGCGAAATGCCACGGCCGGCGGCGAGCGCCGTCATCAGCATCTTCCAGCCCTGCCCGAGCCTCTCCTGCCCGCCGATGATGTAGTCCATCGGAATGAAGACGTCCTTGCCGCAGTTCGGGCCGTTCTGGAACACCTGCATCGCCGGCAGATGGCGCTGGCCGATCTTGACGCCCGGCAGATGCGTCGGGATCAGCGCCACGGTAATGCCGAGATCTTCCTGCGCGCCCACGAGATGGTCGGGGTCATAGGCCTTGAAGGCAAGACCGAGCAGCGTCGCCACCGGACCCAGCGTGATGTAGCGCTTGTGCCAGTTCAGTTTCAGGCCCAGCACTTCGCGGCCTTCGAAAGTCCCCTTGCAGATGATGCCGGTGTCGATCATCGACGCCGCGTCCGAGCCGGCTTCGGGGCTCGTGAGCCCGAAGCAGGGAATGTCGCGGCCGTCGGCCAGATGCGGCAACCATTGCGCCTGCTGCTCCTTGGTGCCGAAGCGCATCAAGAGTTCGCCGGGCCCGAGCGAATTGGGCACCATCACGGTGACGGCGGCGGTCAGCGACCGCGACGAAATCTTGCGCACCACTTCGGAATGCGCGTAGGGCGAGAAGCCGAGCCCGCCATGTTCTTTCGGGATGATCATGCCGAAGAATTTTTGGGCCTTGATGAAGGACCAGACTTCGGGCGGCAGGTCGCGCCATTCCCAGTTGATCTTCCAGTCATCGAGCATGGCGCAGAGTTCGTCGACCGGGCCGTTGAGGAAGGCCCGCTCCTCATCGGTCAAGGTCGCCGGCGCGGTCGCCAGCAATTTCGACCAGTCGGGATTGCCGGTGAAGAGGTCGGCGTCCCACCAGACATCGCCGGCTTCCAGCGCCTCGCGCTCGGTGTCGGACATCGCAGGCAATACGCCCTGCGCCCAGGAGAAAATCGGTTTGGTGATGTAGTCGCGGCGGAAGCTCATGGCGATCACCTCATGGTTGGCGGTGCGGCTGGCGCCGCGCCTTAAGCCAAACGACGGCTCATTGTAGCTGATGGCGCCGGATTCGGGGGCGTTTCGCCGGGAATGAAGCGAAATTGATGAACCAACCGATAACGGCGCCCCCCCCAATTGGTTCCGAAAAGGCTGTATTTTCCGACGCTTGAGCGGGATCGGTGTAATCCCAGCCGGCAGATCCGACCTGCAGCGAACCGGGTGAGAACACTGCTATGGTATCGCTCGCGCTGTCCGGTCCAGATCTCAGCACACTTCATGGCGATGTTGGCTCAAAATACGATCTTCGGATCCCGTGCATCGTACGCCCGATCGATGGCGGTTGCGGTGATCTCGATCTGGGCCGCCGTCGGCACCAGCCCTGCGGCCGATACGCCTGCCCCATCGCCGGACAAGCTCGATCGCATCACCGAATTCTTCAGCAACGAAGTCGCCTCCGGGAAATTGCCCGGCGCGGTGGTCTTGATCCAGCAGCACGGCAAGCCGGTCTATCTGAAGTTTTTCGGCGTCCGGGACGTTGCGACCAAGGCGCCGATGACATCGGATACGATCTTTGCGCTGCATTCGATGACAAAGCCGGTGACAAGCCTGGCAGCGATGATGCTGATCGAGGCCGGCAAGATGTCGCTCACGGATCCCGCATCCAAATTCATGCCGGGATTTGCCGATGCGCAGGTCATTGTCGGCATCGAAGCCGACGGCACCAATGCCCTGAAGCTCGCTCCGGCGAACCGGCCGATCACGATCGCGGACCTGCTGCGCCATACGTCGGGGATCACCTACGACTATATCGGCGGTAAGTTGATCATGAAGGCCTACTCCGAATCCGGGCTCTTCAACGGACGTTACGACAACAAGACGTTTGCCGATCGCATTTCAAAGCTGCCGTTGTCGCGGCAGCCCGGGACGCTGTGGCGTTACGGCCATTCGACCGACGTCATCGGCCGCATTATCGAGATCGTATCCGGCCAGACACTGTATCAGTTCGAAAAGCAGCACATCTTCGATCCGCTCGGCATGACCAGCACCAAATTTGTCCTAGATAATGCCGGAGAACGCGCGCGAATGGCGGAGCCGTTGCCGGGCGATACCGTCCTGAAAGACGCCGAGACCGAACGCCGTGCCCATCCGGAATGGGAATCCGGCGGTGGCGGGCTGGTATCCTCCCTGAACGACTACGCCCGCTTTGCCCAGATGCTGCTCAACGGCGGCGAGTTCGACGGCAAACAATATCTCGGCCCGGCGGCATTCAAGGCGATGACCACAGACCACATCGGTCCCGGTTCCGGCGTCGCGCGGGACTATTACTATTTTCCAGGCGATGGCTTTGGCTATGGCTACGGCCTCGCCGTGCGCACCGATCCCGGCAATGCCCGGCCGCCGCCGCCGGGCTCGATCGGCGAACTCAAATGGGACAGCGGCAGCGGCACTTACTTCGGCGTCGATCCGAATCTCGACATGATCTACATCCTGCTGGAGCAGACCCAGAACGAACGCGGGCGCATCGTGCCCGCTTTCAAAAAGCTGGTTTATGACGCGTTCGGCCAGGAAAACGGCCAGGAAAACGGCCAAGAAAACGGCAAGGACAAGTGATTAATCCGGCCGGACCATCTCGAACATGTCTTCGGGCTTGACCATGAAATAGTCGCCGCGGCGGCCGGCGCGCACGATCGGGCGGGCTAGTGCCGTGATATAGACGCCGTCCTGGATCATGGCCTTGTCGATGTAAACGGCGACGACCTCGCCGAGCGTCAGCCAGCCCTTGACCTTCTCGCCTTCCTTGTTCTGCAACTGGATGATCTGCGTCAGCTTGCATTCGAACGCGACCGGGCTCTCGCCGACGCGGGGCACGTTGACGAGCTTGCCCGGCACCGCGGTCAATCCTGCGACCTGGAATTCGTTGACATCGCGGGCGACATGCGCCGCGGTTGCGTTCATGTGCTGCGCCAGATCCATGGTGGCGAGATTCCAGACGAATTCGCCGGTCTCCTGCACGTTCTGGACGGTGTCCTTCCAGGACGTCGAGGAGAAGCCGATGATCGGCGGATGGTAGTTGAAGCCGTTGAAGAAGCTGTAGGGCGCCAGATTGACGTTGCCGTTCGGATCCCGCGAGGAAATCCAGCCGATCGGGCGCGGGGCGATGATGGCGTTGAAGGGGTCGTGCTTGAGGCCGTGGCCGTTCTTGGGTTCGTAGTAGTGCAGTTCTTCGCTGGTCACGGTTGACGGTCCTTGTTGCTTAGTTCTGGACCGCTCCCTTAGCACGCGGCGAAAGGCCTGCGATGATAAAATCGATCATCTGGTCGATCGACGGGCCCGGCTTGTTGGCGCATTGCGCGATCATCTGCGGATGAAAGAACCGGATCATGCCTGAACAGGCGCACATCGCCGCCAGCGGGATGTCGGCAACCTCGAATTCGCCGGTCGTAGCCCCCTCGGCGATGACACTGCCGATGGTTTCGGTAATCAGCTCCATATGGGCGACGCAGACGTCCCAGTCCTCCTCCATCGCGATCGCGACCATCTCATGCAGCTTGTTATCGCCGACATAGCGCTCCGCGTTCATGCGATGGATGGTCTTCATCAGCTCACGCAGCCGGGTTGCCGCCGTACCGCCCGTGTGCGCGATCCGCTGCGCCTCGACCTCGACCTCGCCCATCAGGCCACGGGCCACGCCTTCGTGGATCGACTTCTTCGAATCGAAGAAGCGATAGACGTTGGCCGGGCTCATCCGCAGTTCCTTGGCGATGTCGGCGACCGTGGTCTTCTGGTAGCCGATCTGCCGGAACAGACGCTCCGCCACCACGAGAATACGTTCCCGGGTATCGGTTTCGATGGTTTCCGAAATCAGCGTCATGTCAGAACACAATCTTCAATTATTCCGCGGCATCGGCAAGCGGAAATGCGAGCGGGGCATGAGCCTGATGCTGCGGCGCAAGATCAGGCTGCTCCACCGGACCGCTTTCTTCCAGGCTCTTGCGGAACCAGAGCGCGTAGAGGCCCGGCAAGTACAGCAAGGTCAGGAAGGTTGCAACAAACAAACCACCCATGATGGTGATCGCCATCGGGCCCCAGAAGGCCGAACGCGACAGCGGGATCATGGCGAGGATCGCCGCCAGCGCGGTCAGGATCACCGGCCGGGCGCGCCGGACGGTGGCTTCGACGATGGCTTCCTTGCGCGTCAGACCGTGCGAGACATCGGTCTCGATCTGGTCTACCAGGATCACCGCGTTGCGCATGATCATGCCGGCCAGCGCGATCAGCCCAAGCAGCGCCACGAAGCCGAACGGCTGGTTGGCGATGTTGAGGCCGAGCGAAGCACCGACGATACCGAGCGGCGCGGTCAAAAACACCAGCAGCAGCCGCGAAAAGCTCTGCAACTGGATCATCAGCAGCGTCAGCATGACCAGCACCATCAGCGGAAACAGCACGAAAATCGAGGCGTTGCCCTTGGCGGATTCCTCGAACGCGCCGCCCGCCTCGATCCGGTAGGCCGGCGCGAGGTGACTGCGGATTTCCTGCAGTTTCGGCGAGATCTGGCTGGTGACGTCGGGCGCCTGCACGCCGTCGACGACATCGCTTCGCACCGTGATCGCCATGTCGCGGTTACGCCGCCACAGGATCGGATCCTCATGGGCGTATTCGATTTTGGCGATCTGTTGCAGCGGTACCGCAACGCCGTTGCGTGACGTCACAGTGAGGTCACCGACGCGGCCGAGGTCGAGCCGTTCGGACGGCACCGCACGGGCGATCACGCCGACCTTCTCGATGCCGTCACGGATGGTGGTGACCGGCGCGCCCGAGATCAGCATCGCCATCGCCTGCGAGACGTCCTGCGGGGTCAGGCCGAGCGCACGGGCGCGGTCCTGGTCGACGACCAGCTTCAGGTAGGGCGACTGTTCGTTCCAGTCGAGCTGGACGTCCTTGGTCTTGTCGTTCTGCCGCATCACGTCGCGCACCTGGTAGGCGATGTCGCGCACCGTGTTCGGATCGGGTCCAATCACGCGGAATTGCACGGGGAAGCCGACCGGCGGGCCGAAATTGAACCGGTCGACGCGCACCCGCGCCTCGGTCAGTTCGCCGTCATTGACCGCTCTCTCCAGCCGCGCCTTGATCCGCTCGCGGGCCTCGACATCTTTGGAAACAATCACGATCTCGGCAAAGGCCTCGTTCGGCAGTTGCGGGTTGAGCCCGAGCCAGAATCGCGGCGAGCCCTGGCCGACATAGGCGGTGTAGGTCGCGATATCCTTGTCGCCCTTCAACAGCGCCTCGGCCTTCTTGACGGATTTCTCGGTGACGTTAAAGGCGGTGCCTTCCGGCAGGCGCAGTTGCAGGAACAGTTCGGGGCGTTCCGACAGCGGGAAGAACTGCTGCTGGACATGGCCGAAGCCGACGATCGAGAGCACGAACACGCCGACGGTCGCCAGCACCACCTTGACGCGGTGATCGACGCACCACTGCACCATGCTGCGCAGGATGCGATAGACCCGCGTCTCGTAGACCGCATGCGGGTCGTGGTTATGGCTGACGGTGATGTTGGGCAGCAACTTGACGCCGATATAGGGCGTGAAAATCACCGCGACGAACCAGGACGCAACCAGGGCGATCGCCACGATCCAGAAAATGCCGCCGGCATATTCGCCGACCGCCGAATTGGCAAAGCCGATGGGGAGGAAGCCAGCGGCCGTGACCAGCGTCCCCGTGAGCATCGGAAACGCAGTTGATTCCCAGGCAAAGGACGCCGCGCGCATGCGGTCCCAGCCCTGTTCCATTTTCACCACCATCATCTCGACGGCGATGATGGCATCGTCGACCAGGAGGCCGAGCGCGATGATCAGCGCGCCGAGCGTGATGCGATGCAGATCGAGCGACATCGTGTTCATCACGATAAAGACGATCGCCAGCACCAGCGGCACCGACAGCGCCACCACGATGCCGGTGCGCCAGCCGAGTGCGAGAAACGAGACGAACAAAACGATCGCGAGCGCCTCGATAAAGGAGTGCACGAACTCACCGACCGCGCGCTCGACCACCTTCGGCTGATCGGCGATCTGGTCGACATTGATGCCCTGCGGCACCGCCAGCATGAACTCGGCGACCGCCTTCTCGACGTCCTTGCCAAGTTCGAGAATGTTGGCGCCCCTCGTCGTGACCACGCCGATGCCGAGCGCGGGCTTGCCTTCCTGACGGGCGATGAAGGTCGGGGGATCGACGTAGCCGTGGGTGACGGTGGCGATATCGCCCAAACGAAACACGCGGCCGTTGCTTTCGACCGGCGTTTCCGCGACGGCCTTGACGCCGTCGAGCGCGCCGGTGACGCGCAGCGGCACGCGCTGCGAGGAGGTTTCGACGGTGCCGGCCGGGGTGACGTTGTTCTGCTTGGCGAGCGAATCGAACAGCGCCTGCGGCGTGATGCCGAGCGTCGCCAGCTTGGCGTGAGAGAATTCGACGTAGATGCGCTCGTCCTGGGCGCCGTAGAGGTCGACCTTGGTGACGCCGGGCACCTTCAACAGCCGCTGGCGCATGCCTTCGGCAGCCTTCTTCAACTGCGCATAGTCGGCGCCGTCGCCGGTCATCATGTAGAGGATCGAATCGACATCGGAGAATTCGTCGTTGACGACCGGGCCGAGCAGGCCCGCCGGCATCTGGCCCTGCACGTCGGCAATCTTCTTGCGCAGCAGGTAAAACAGGTACGGCACGTCCTTTGGCGGGGTCGAATCCTTGAAGGTGACCTGCATCGCCGTGAACGCCGGCTTGGAATAGGTCTGCACCTTCTCGAAGTACGGTAGTTCCTGCAGCTTCTTCTCGATCGGATCCGCGACCTGGGTCTGCATCTCCTGGGCGGTGGCGCCGGGCCAGATCGCCGAGACGTTCACCACTTTCACCGTGAAGAACGGATCCTCGGCGCGGCCGAGCTTCTGATAGGAGACGAACCCGGCTGCACCGAGCGCGATCATCAGGAACAGGATCAGGGTCGGATGGCTCACCGCCCAGCCCGAGAGATTGAAGCGCTTCATGTCACCCTCCAGAATGGCCTGAACGTTCAGAACGACAATGACGAGACGACACGGACCTTCTGGGCCGGATCGAGTTTTTGCACGCCGAGGGCCACCACCTTGGCGCCCTCAGGCACGCCGCCGGAGATGACGACGCAGTTGCTGTCGTAGGATTTCACCGTGACCGGCTTCAGCGCGATCGCACCGGAATCGTCAACGATGTAGAGCGAAGGCTCACTGCCTTGGCTGAACAGCGCCGACAGCGGCAGTTTGGCGACGCGCTCGGTGGCGGGATCGGAAAGTGTCAGCGTCGCCGTCATGCCGAGCGAAACCTTGTCGCCGGCTTCCGGCAGCGAAAACTTTGCCAGATAGGTCCGCGTCGCTGGATCGGCCGAAGGCGCGACCTCGCGCAGCTTGGCGGCATATTTCTTGTCGGCATCCGACCACAGCGTCACGGTAGCGGTGCCGTCCTTGGCGCGGCCCACCAGCGTCTCGGGGATCGCGACCACGGCTTCCTTCTCGGCAAAGCGCGCGACGCGGATGGCGGTCTGACCGGAGGACACGACCTGGCCGGGATCGATCAGCGTCGCGGTGACGACGCCGCGGGTGTCGGCAGCCAGCGTCGCGTAAGACAGCGAGTTCTTCGTCAGCTCGACCGAGCGCTCGGCGCGGTTGAGGCGCGCGCGGGCCTCATCGGCGGCGGCGCGGCTCGTGTCCATGGCCGCATCGGTGGTCCAGCCCTTTGCGCGCAGATCCTTGGCACGCTGCTCGGAGGCAGCGGCCTGCGCAAGGACACCCGTGGCGGCGGTGAATTCGGCGACGGCCTGCTCGGCCTGCAGCTTCAGATCGACTTCGTCGAGGGTGGCGAGCGGCTGGCCGACATCGACGGTCTGGCCGACCTCGACCAGGCGCTTTGCCACCTTGCCCGGCACCCGAAAGCCCATGTCGGTCTCGATCCGGGGCTTGATGGTGCCGACAAAACTGCGCTCGGGCGTCTCCGCCTCGTAATGCACGGTTGCGACCAGAACCGGGCGCCCAGGAGCGGCGACCTCGGCCGCCTTTTCATTGCAGCCGGCCAGTGTGACCATCGCCGCGGCCAGCGCGGCACCGGTCAAGAGCCTGTAATAACTAGAAAAAATGGAACGGGCGAGCATCGGACTCTCCATCTGATATCTGATGAAGAGTGTCGAATACTAACTGACGAATGTCAATAATCGTCAGTGATCATGTGTTCGTGATCGGGAAGTTGGGGTTAAGGGGTGGTTCTTGCGCTGCACAATAGGGTGCCATCTCCTGGTTCCCCTCATCGTCGTCCCCGCGCCCGTGCGCAATTGCGCACTAGGCGGGGACGACGGGATGGAGGCTTCGCTACTTCGCCTGCCCGGCCGCCGCGAACTCGGTCTTGGTATCGTGTCCGCCAAGGAAGACCAAAAGCCCGGCTGCGAGCGGCAGCAGCGACAGCACCAGCAGACCCGTCGAGGTGCTGCCGGTCGCGTCCTTGACCCAGCCGACGATATACGGCCCGCCGAAGCCTGCGAGGTTGCCGATCGAATTGATCAGCGCGATCGCGCCGGCCGCGGCCGTCCCGGACAGCCACGCGGTCGGCAGCGTCCAGAACACCGCGAAGGTGCAGAACACGCCGATCGCCGCGATCGTCAGCATGACCATGGTGGCGATCGGATCGGTGATGTAGCTGGAAGCGCCGAGCGCTACGGCCGTCAGCAACAGCGGCCCGCCGACATGAGCGACGCGCTCGCGGGTGGCGTCGGAGTGACGCGCCCACAGAATCATCGCGATGGTGCCGAACAGGAACGGGATCGCGGTGACGAAACCGGTCTGGGCGTTGGTGAGGCCGAACGCCTTGACGATCTGCGGCAGCCAGAACTGCATGCCGTAAAGCGCGCCGACGAAGCCGAAATAGACCAGGCTCAGCGTGATCACCTTGGGCGACGACAGCGCCTGCCCGAGCGACAGATGCTGCGCCGCCTGTTTGGTTGCGATCTCGGCCTGCAGCTTTCCGGCCAGCCATGCCTTCTGCTCCGTCGTCAGCCAATCGGCCTTCTCCGGCTTGTCGGTCAGGTAGAACCAGGTGACGATGCCGAGCAGCACCGAGGGGATGCCCTCGATGATGAACAGCCATTGCCAGCCCTTCAGCCCCATCGCGCCGTCGAGCCCGAGCAGCAGGCCGGAGATCGGCGCGCCGATCACGGTGGAGACGGGAACGGCGATGGCGAACGCCGCGAGAAAGCGCGCGCGATATTCCGCCGGGTACCAATAGGTCAGATAGAGAATGATGCCGGGAAAGAAACCGGCCTCGGCGACGCCGAGCAGGAAGCGCAGCACGTAAAAGCTCATCTCACCACTGACCAGGCACATCGCCGCCGAGATGATGCCCCAGGTCACCATGATGCGGGCGATCCAGCGGCTGGCGCCGAATTTTTCCAACGCCAGATTGCTCGGCACCTCGAAAATGAAATAGCCGATGAAGAAGATGCCGGCGCCCCAGGCAAAGATCAGCGGCGTGAATTTCAGCTCGGCGTTCATGGTGAGCGCGGCGAAGCCGAGATTGACGCGGTCGAGATAGGAAAAGAAATAGGCCAGCACCAGAAACGGAATCAGCCGCCACGAAATCGTGCGGATGGTTGAGGTCTCGATCTCGCTCTTGGCAAGGATGGTAGACTGGCTCATCGGTTTCTCCCCCGGGGTTTCTTGTCCCCGACGATTACCGAGTGCGATGGCTTCTGGCAACGGCGAATGCCCGCGCCGGCGAGAACGCGGGCATTCCACTGGCGCGGGCTGAATTCACTTGCGGATGAGTAGAACTACGGTTGCCGGGCGGCCGCGGTCGACTCACCGGATCCCGCGGTGCGGTAGACGATCATCGCAAACAACAGCATTCCGGCAAAGACCGTCAGAGCGCCGGCGACCACCACGGGTTCGAAGCGATCATGGCCACCGAGCAGCACGCAGGCGATGCCGACCGGAAACAGGATCGCGCCGAGTACGCTGACGACAGCCTGATATCGCGCCAGCCGGCTCGCGGCAGCCTGGGGAAACGCGCGGTAATACAGCGCTGACAGGAACAGGGTGACGAAGCCAAGCAGGTTGAGGTGCGCGTGCGCAGGCGCCAGCACAAAGTCCTGCCGGATGCCCATGACGATACCCAGCGCCATGCCGATGAGGCCGACCGAGACGCTGATGCGGAAAAGCGATTTGATCATGATGTTTCCTTTTGAAATCCGGGGATGGCTGCCGACGTTCAGTTGCCGGCGAAATACCGCGGCACGCGCGCCTTGTAATGGCGATAGGCATCGCCGAATTTCTGCTCGAGGTAGATCTCCTCGCGCCTGACCACGGCAAAATGCAGCAGGACGCAGCTTGGCAGGATCAGCAGCACCACCCAATCGAGATCGAAGATCAGCGCGACCCCGCACAGCGCAACGGAAATGCCGACGTAAAGGGGATTGCGAGTATGTCCGAACACGCCGTCGGTGACCAATGCGGTTGACGGCCGCGACGGATGAACGTGGGTGCCGTGGCGCACCAAGGCCCGATAACCGGCCGCCATCGTCGCCATGCCCGCGACGAAGATGATGGCACCCGCTGTAACCCGCCAGCCGAAATTGATGTGTTCGATCCATCCGAGCGGCAGCAGCCATTGCAGGATGATGGCGATCGCCAGCATCGAATAGGGAATGACGGGCGGGAAGATAATGACATCCGCGCGGTCAAGGGTGTTGTCGGTCATATCGGGTTCCTCAATGCAGAAGGCGACGCAATTGGTTCTGCCCCGGGGCATCTCACCCGGCGGCGGGAGGCAATTGTCCAATTGTCTCCACCGGAGACATATGGGGTACTTCGCTTTGCCGTCAAGAGGTGATAAATTCGCCTTTGAAATCAGTGGGGACCGGGGAAATGCCGTCGAAAGCGCCGCCGAAGCGCGACACCTTTCGTCATGGAAACCTGCCGGAGGCGCTGATCGACGCCGCGCTGGAGCGGCTCGAGGCCGACGGCGTCGAGGCGATCAGCCTGCGCGACCTCGCGCGCGACGTCGGCGTCAACCACCGCGCGGTGTACCGGCATTTTCCGGACAAGCTATCGCTGCTGGCGCGCGTCGCCGAACGCGGCTGGCAACAGTTGGCGCTGCGCCTGAAGAAAGCAACCGCGGGAAAGGCGCCCGGCGAGCCCGCGCTGGTCGCTGCCGGCACAGCCTTCCTGCAATGCGCGCGCGACTATCCCAACCTGTTTCATCTGATGGGCGGTTCTCGCATCAACGCCGAGGGCGAATTCCCGACGCTGGAAGCCGCTATCATCGGGGCGCTGCAGGTGTTTGCGGTCGGATTTGCCGGCGCCGGCATGGCGCCCGGCATCGTGGTCGAACGCACCGCGGTGTTCGTCGCCTCGCTGCAGGGCGTCATCACGCAGATCCTGCATCACCGGCTGAAGGTCGCACCGCCAAAGCAGAAGGCGTTTATTGCCAACACCTGCCGCATGCTGATCAAGGGCTTGAGTTGAACAGCAGGCAGCCACCAGGTCAGGCCGCCATGCTGGCGCGTGCCGAGACGGCATCATACCACTGGCGCAATGCGGCGTGCTCACCTGCAATCGGCAAACCGGCGGCCTTGGTCGCGAAATCCACGGTGACGACGGCCGTGATGTCGGCCACCGAGAAGGCCTCGCCCGCCACGAACGACGCGTCGGCGAGCCGCGCGTCGAAATCGGCGTAAAAATTCCTGACCCGCTGCTTGCTGCGTTCGATCAGTTCCGGGATCTGGGCGTAGTCATGCGGTCCCGCGATCGCGCGGTTCTTCAGCCCGGGGACGGTGTTGCGCACCGCTTCCATCACGGAGGCAAATCCTTCCTGCTCGACGCGCCGATCCCACATCGCCACCTCTGCCCTCGCCTCCGGCGTTTCGCCGAGCAGCGGCGGCGTCGGATGTATCTCCTCGAGATAGCGGATGATCACGGGCACCTCGCCGATGCCAGTGCCGTCATCCAGCACCAGCGTCGGCACGACCCGGCGCGGGTTAATCCTGGCATAGGCATCCGAGAACTGTTCCCGCGCGCCGAGATCGACCGGTACGATCGGCATCGAGATGCCTTTCTCCGCCAGATAAATTCTGACGCGGCGGGAGTTCGGCGAACCGTCGGACTGATAGAGTTTCACGTTAGCCACCATTGATGGATGTCAGGTCCGCCGGAGGCCACCATGGCCACCGGCGATGTTCACGCTCAAAGCTTTGAGCCACCGCCGACCTGAACGGTGTCGCCGGTAACCCAGCGCGCCTGGCCGGAAGCCAGGAAGGTGACGACGTCGGCGACGTCGCCCGCCTGGCCGATGCGCTGCAGCGCCTGCATGCCCAGCGTGAATTTCTGGCCTTCCTCGCTTCTGGCGAATTTCGACATGTCGGTGTCGATCACGCCGGGTGCGACCGCATTGACGCGGATACCGCGCGGGCCGAGTAGCGCTGCAAAATGCTTCACCAACGTGTCGATCGCGCCTTTGGTTGCGGCGTAGGCCGGCAGCAGACCAACGGAGGCCCGCGCCGCCAGCGAGGACAACAGCACCACGCTGGAACCGTCGCCCATCAACGGCAGCAGTTGCTGCACCAGAAAGAACGGCGCGCGGACATTGACCGCAAACATGCGATCGAACTCCTCGACCGTCTGGTCCTCGATGGTGGCGGCCGTCGCAATGCCGGCATTGGCAACGAGAATATCGAGCCGTTCGCCAACCAGCTTGCGGACTTCGGCCGCGAGCTTGTGCGCGCCATCGGGCGCGCCGAGGTCGGCGCCAACAGCGTCGGCTTGTCCGCCGGCGGCACGGATTTCGGCAACCAGCGACTCTGCCTCCTTGGCGGCATTGCCGTAGTGGACGATGACGCGCGCGCCGGCCACTGCGAGCGCGCGGGCCGTGGCGCGGCCGATGCCGCGCGAAGCGCCGGTGACGAGAGCGGTTCTAGAGATGAGGTCGGTCATGGTGGTCTCTCCTGATTGCGGCCCGCATGCGAGCCATACCTTTTCAATCTTTTGCGAATACTTGAGGCGAAGGCCGGATCGGAGGCCGGTATCGCCAGAAGCCCTTCGTTTGGCTGAGATGTAGAGAGCCCTGGCCTTCAGGAGAAAGACTTTGTAAGGTCGACACCATACTTCTTAGGCATGTCTTGCGTTGAGGAATCGCTGGATGGAGCTTCGACATCTCCGTTACTTCGTCGCCGTCGCCGAGGAAGGCAGCCTCACCGTGGCCGCCAATAAACGTCTGCACACGGCGCAGCCGTCGCTGAGCCGGCAAATCCACGATCTCGAACTGGAGCTCGGCGTTCAGTTGCTGATCCGCGGGCCGCGCGGCATCGAACTGACGTCTTCGGGGCGGGTATTTCTCGATCACGCCCGCGTCGCGCTGCTGCAGGTCGAGGCGGCCGGCGAAGCGGCGCGGCGGGCCGCGCAGCCGGCACGATCATCGTTCGCGATCGGCTTCCTCACCGGCTATGAGATGGATTGGCTTCCCACCGTGATGGGCATTCTGCGTGCCGAATTGCCGAACACCGAAGTCATGATCCACAGCCTGGACTCGCCCGATCTCGCGGCCGGCCTGGTGCGCGGCAAGATCGACCTCGCCTTCCTGCGCCCGGAAAAGCAGGCGCCGGGCCTGAAGTTCAAACCTCTGCGCAAGGACCCGCTCGTGGTGTTGATGGCGCGCGATCATCCGCTCGCGGCGCGAAGCTCGATCCGGCCTCAGGACATCGCCGGACAGGACTACATCGGCGTCTCCGCGACGCGAGCGCCGACGCTGCGCGCGGCGATCGAGAATTATTGCAAACAAGCCGGCATCACACTGAAGGCCACGCATCAGGCCGAGAACCTGGCGATGGCGATATCACTGCTGGCTTCCACCGGCGGCATCAGCATTCTGCCGCTCTATGCGCAAAATCTATTGCCCAAGACCATCGTGGCGCGGCCGATCCATGGCGTGGCGCCGATGGTGGAACTGGTGATCGGCTATAACGAGGCGAACACGTCGCCGTTGTTGAAGTTTCTGCTGTCGAAGGTGGATGAGATCAAGTTTCAGGTATCGAAGCACGAAGCGCGGTAGCTGCACGATGTGTTTCAACAGACGCACACGTGCGTTACCACATCAGCGAATCTAAATCCGTGAACACCGGCGCAAAATGCTTCCACTCCTCATAAAAGTCGGCCGGTAGGCTGTAGGGCTGGCACGCGACAAGCGCGCGCAGGCCGCTTTCCTGAAGAAGACGCTGGTCAGACGTAGTCGGCGCTTCTTCCGGTACCGGCTGGCTCTCTAGCTCGCCGTCGCGCGTGAGCTTGAGACTGAAAACCGCCTGCGCTTTTGCGGCATCCGCACTAAGTTTCGGCTTCTTCCAGCAACGCCCGACCTGAGCGGTGAACATTGGTCCCCACACGTCCGCGTGGCCGGCGGGACGGGGTTTATCCGATGGCTCGTTACTTTGCGCCATCAACGGAGCCGTTGCTGCGAGACTCCAGATGTAGACGGCCGCGATAACCAACCATTCAAGGCGCTTTCGCTTGGCCACTTCCAGAGTCATTCTCGTCCCCTACTCTGCCAGTTGAAACCGTTCGAACCGGTCCAATTCTTCCTCGATACGGCGCTTGTAGAGCTTGGCCCCACCACGTACCGCGCCCTTGCCGACCCAGCTCCATTTCTGCATCAGCAGTTTCCGGTTCTGACGGTCGGTCTTGAGATCGATGGCGGCGACGATCTCGTCGCCCACCAGCACCGGCAAAGCGAAATAGCCGAACACGCGTTTTTCTTTCGACACATAGGCCTCGAAGCGATGGCCGTAGCCGAAGAACAATTCGGTGCGCTTGCGCTGAATGATCAGCGGATCGAACGGCGACAGGATGTGAACGAGGCCGGCACCGCCCTCGCCTGCCGGTGCGACCGGCCCCAGCACTTCAGGCGTGGCCCAATGCTCCTGCTTGCCAGCGCCTTCCAGCGCGACCGCCACCAATTCCTTGCGCCGCACTCGTCCCTCGATCAGGCGCCTTACCGCGGCCTTGCTCGGCGCGTCGAGATGGCAGATCGAATCGAGGCTGACCAGCCCCTGCGACCGCAGCGCACGGTCGAGCAGATAGGCGATCGTCTCTGCCGATGAAGCAGGCTTCGGTGGCTTGTCCCAGCCGAAATGCCGCGCCGTCAGTTCATAGGTCTTGAGCATGCCGGTGCGCTCGGAGATCGTCACCTCGCCGGTATAGAAGGCCAACTGCAGCGCCCGCTTCGACGGCTTGCGGCTCTGCCACAGATGCTCCTTTTCCGTCAGCACATCGTCCTCGATGTCGCGGATGGTCAGCGCGCCGTCGCGCCGCAGCAGCCGCATCACCTTGCGAGTGTCCTCGGGCTTGACGGAGGCGAACCAGCGGTGGCCTTCGCGCTTGTGCAGCTTCATCAGCGGCACGAAGAAGCGAAAATCCTTGGCCCGCACGTAGGACAGCGCATGCGTCCAGTATTCGAACACGCTCTTGTCGGCGCTCTGGGCGGAACGCAGGTCGGCGCGCCGGTATTCAGGGATGCGGCTGTAAAGAATATGGTGGTGGCAGCGCTCGATGACGTTGATGGTGTCGATCTGCACATAGCCGAGATGTGCGACGGCAGCCGCGACCGCCTGCGGCCCTTCGCCGAACGGCACGGATGTATCGAGCCGCTGGGCGCGCAGCCAGATGCGGCGGGCTTCGGCTTTCGACAGGGCAAGGGGTTCGATCGCGCGGGACATTTGCCCGGCAATGTAGTCGGATTCGCGCCCCTGAGGAGCCCGGATCGTGCCCCTCAGCGCTTCGCCCGCTCCGCGATGCTGCCGGTTGCGATCGAAGCCTCGCAGGAGGCCCGGCCGCGTTCCGGCGCCTGGCATCGATAGACTGACCCGGTGAGGCGGTCGACCAGCCAGGCGCTCTCTTCGGTCGGGCTCTCGACGCCGACATAGCGGCTGCCGAGCGCATTGATCAGCGTCGACAGCAGGATAGCCGCCGCGATCATGCCGGCGCCGATCAGGATCGGCATCGAGCTGCCGGAACTCTCGGGTTCCGGTGTGCTGGGACGATAGCCCTGATATTCACGCTGACGCTTAACCGATTGAAACACCCGCCCGCCCGTCTCGCTGGTCTTGAACGACTTATTCTTGGATCCATTCTTGGACTTTTCTTGTGCGCTGTCTTGCTAGGTCTGCATCTGGCCGATTTGTTGTCCACAGATCGGCGACGGCGCGACGGCATTGAGACCGCTTCGTAACCTGAATGAAAAGGCGGCCCATAGGCCGCGTTCTCTCCGTTGAAATACTGGACTCAGCGGCGGAACAGTCCGCCCATCATGCCGCCGAAGAACGCGCCGGGGCCGCCACCGCCGCGATGAGCGTGACGGCTGCCGCCTCCGCCGCCGCCGTGACGGCGGGACGCACGCGCCGGTTCGTCATCGGAGTTGTCGCTGGAAGCGGATGCCACGCGGGCCGCCAGAATTTCGGATTGCAGCGCCTTGTGCTGCAGCGCGTTGAGGTAGCCGCTCTTCGGATAGCCTCGGGCGGCCTGCCAGCGGGTGATCACGGTGCGGGTGGTGTCGTCGAACTTGCCGGACGCCTTGATGTCGAAACCGAGGCTGGTCAGGCGGCGCTGCACGTCGCGGCGCTGGTTGCGATCGAGCCCAAGCTGATCCTCGGTGGTCTGGCTGGCTTCGTCCGAGAAGGTCGAGGGGTCGACACCGACGCCGGTGGTCAGGTTGCGGGTGGTGGTCGAGGGGCCATCCTGCAATGAGGCGATCCGGGCCAGCGCGATCGGCTTGAAGGTGCCGTTCGGATAATTGGTGAGATAGGCGTTGAGCTCTTCCGGCTTGTTGGAGTCCTTGATCGAGCGCCAGAATTCCAGTTCGACTTCCGAAGCCGGACCGGCCGCGGCGACCGGCGTATTCGGGATCTCGGCCGCGCTGCCGCCGGCAACGGGGTTGAGGTAGACCGTGCCGATCAGGTTGGTGTGGCCCCAGGGCAGCTGGTTCTTGCCGGTATCCTCGTTGACCTGGGCGCGGACCTTGGTCATGGCCTGCTGGATCTCGACGCCGGGCGTGGCGATGTTGGCCATCAGCGCGCGGGTGAAGGGGCTGTTGGTGCCGGCCTCGCCGTCAAGCGCGGTTTGTCCGGGGCCGGTCGCGAACGCGATCAGCGTGCCCTCGCCGGATTTCATCTCGGCGAGGCCGCTGGCGACGGCGACGCTGCGGGTGGCCTTGGCGGAACGAATTTTGGCCGCGAAAGGATTGTCGCGGCAGGCATCGAGGAACACCAGCTTGACCTTGGCATCGCTCATGGTCTGTTCGAGTGTGAGATCGACATTGATGGCGGCGCCGAGCTTGACGTCCATTTCGGATTTGAGGTCGGCATCGACCGGCAGCAGGTAGTTGGTGCCGTTCACCGCGACGCCGTGGCCGGCATAGAAGAACAGCGCGATGTCGGCGCCTTCCGCCTTCTTGCCGAAGTCCAGGAGTTTTTCCGTCATCTTGTCGCGCGTCAGGTTGGAGCCCTCGACGACGTCGAAGCCGACATTGCGTAACAGCCTGGCCATCGACCTGGCGTCGACCGCCGGATTGGGCAGCGCAGCCACGTTCTTGTAGGCACCGTTGCCGACCACGAAGGCCACGCGCTTGTCGGCGAGAGCCGAATTCGCGCTGACGAGAAGTGTTGCTGCCGAGAGTGCCGCGATCAGGAGCCGCATTTTCATTCTCCCCTTGCCCGACCATCGGGGCGTTCTGCCCGAGGTCCTCATCCGATGGGGCTAGTGTGATCCGGGACACGGAGCCTCACCGTGATCTAGATCACACAAGGAAACAGGGAGATTGAACCCGGTTGAAAGACGTTGCGACGGGGCCGCTGCTTCGCAGTAAGGGCGGGCCTTGCCCGCCCCTACCGTGGCGCTGCCGTTCAGGCGGCGGAGCCGTAGATCAGGACATCGACGGATGAATGTCCGGTGCCGCTGCCGGTCGCATCGGCGATGACGGAGAGTTTCGTACCGGGCACCTCGTAGACGCGCGTGACCTGCGAGTGAGGCTGCAGGGTCAGCGTGTCGAGCTGCGACACCAACTCGTTACCTTCGGTGATGGTCAGGCGGATCACCACCGGACCGGCGGAACCGGTCCTCTCATCGGCTACGACCCTGATGCGGTTGAACGCATGAACGTCCACCGTTCCCAATGTCTTGGACTGACCGACAGGAATGCTCGTCGCACCGACCGGCGTCCGGAATGCAAGCGAAGTTGCCATCGTAATTACTCCTGTTTACGTCCCCCACATCAAATTACGCCCCAAAATGCGCGGAGCGTGTGAACCCAATTACATTCGCCATCCGGTAGTGAAGTCACGGAGGAGCAGCCAATACGCATCGGGCTATTCCAAACGCCGGCCGGCTTCGCAATGTGACCTAGATCACATTCGCCGCTTTGAACCTGTCCTAGGTTTCCCGCATCAAAACGCCAGACACGCCAATGCTGGCGTAACAGTGAGGATCAGGACCATGACCCGCCTTAATGGACTTTCAATCGTGACAATCGGCGCCGCGCTGTCGATGACGGCGGGCCTGGCCTTTGCCGGCGATACCGTCTCGGCCGACCAGATCCTGGGTGCGCTGAAGCCGAAGCCGCTGACCCGCGGCCTTTCGACCGCGCCGGTCGATACCGCCGCGCAGGCCAAGGAGCAGGCCAAGGAAACCAGCTTCGTCGCCACGCTGCGCAATCGGAAAACCCGCTCGCTCTCGCTCGGCGAACGCGAGGAAATCGCCGAGATCGCCGCGACCAAGCCGAAGATCGATCTCGAAATTCACTTCGACTACAACTCGGCCGACATCGCTAAGGACTCGGTGTCGTCGGTGCAGGAACTCGGCAAGGCGCTCTCCAACGCCAGCCTGAAGGGTTCGACCTTCGTGGTGGCCGGCCATACCGACGCGACCGGCGGTGAATCCTACAACCAGGATCTCAGCGAGCGCCGCGCCGACACCATCAAGAAGTACCTGACCGATAAATACGGCATCGCCGGCGCCAACCTCGTGACCGTCGGCTATGGCAAGACCAAGCCGAAGGATCCGAATGCGCCGCTGGACCCAGTCAACCGCCGCGTTCAGGTCGTCAACATGGACACCAAGACCGCGTCGCAGTGACATTCTGAAAGTCGATCCGCCTGCCCCTCCGGCAGGCGGATTTCATTTGGGGGATCGATATGAAATCACAATTCACCGGCCTCGCGCTGGCAGCCCTGCTCGTCGTCGGCGCGTCGCTGCCTGGCCACGCCGAAGACGCCGCCAGGCCCGCGGAGCCAGCCGCAACCAAGGCCGAGGCACCTGTCAACGTGCCGCGTCCGTCGCTGGCGCCAAAGACCGCAGAGCCCGCCTCACCGCCCGCTACAACCGAAGCAGCGCCGCGCCGTGTCAGGCGTTACGCGCGCCATCACGACCGGCGCTACGCCTACTGGGAGCCGTTCCCGGTCTATCTGCCGCACATTCATCGCCATCGCATCTACTGGAACCGGATTCCGTGGTACTTCTTCTGAAGCCGTCGCGGATCAAATCCAGTTCTGAAAGATCATCAGGCGATTGAACGTCGCCATCGACGTTCCCACGAACGCGGCTGAGATCGGCAACATCGCGGCGAAGCCGGCAAAGCCGACGGCGACATAGGCCCACAGCAGCCAGCGCGGCGTGTTACCGCGCCGAAGCGCATAGACCAGCGCAAAACTCGCCGTGGTCGCAGCCGGCAGATAGTAGTAGATGAAGCCGAGCGTTCGCGGCAGAAGCGCCCAGGCCAGCCACGGCCCGAAGTAGAACGCCAGCACCAGAAACGCATCCGCCCGCCGCGTCACGATCCAGTCGCGCAGGCAGATCGCAAGCGCCATCAGCGCCGGCCACAGGATCAGCGGATTGCCGAGAAAGACCACGGCCGAAATCCGGTCGTCGCCGATCTTGTCAAAGAGATACCAGACCGGACGCACCAGAAACGGCCAGGATGGCCACGAACTCATATAGGTGTGTCCGGCGATCGCCGTGGTGGTGTTGTCGCTGAAGATGCGCCGCTGCGCTTGCAGAATATCCGGCGCCGACAGCCCGTAGAGCGGAACGAAGGTCGCAAGATAGAACAGCGCCGGAAGCAGCACGAAGCACAAGGCAAAGTGCCAGTACCGGAAATCGGACCAGAGATCGGGCCGATACCAATCCTCCGGCCGGCCGTCGGCAAATTGCGTGCGCCAGCTTTGCATCAGGCGGATCACGGCGACGATGACGATACAGACCGCGAGCACGAACAGCCCGCTCCACTTGCAGGCGATCGACAGACCGAAGCCGCACCCTGCCAGCGCGAACCAGAGGTGCGGCCGGGTTCGCCGGAAGCCGTGCAAGAACGCCGCGATCGCGAACAGGCTGAAGGTGAGCGCAAAAATATCCAGCATCGCGATCCGCGATTGCACGAACAGCATCTGGTTGAAGAAGGCGAGCAGGCTGGCCGCGATCGCCGGCCCCTGAGCCGCAAACAATGCCAGCCCGCCCAGATACACCGCAACGATGGCAAGCGATCCGAACAGCACGGCCGGATAGCGCCAGCCCAGCGGTCCGTCACCGAAAGAACGGATCGACAGCGCGATCAGTTGTTTTGCCAGCGGCGGGTGCATCGGGTTGAGCATCGGCTGCGGCATCACGGGCTCGAGCATCTGCCGCGCCGCCGGAACGTAGTGCACCTCGTCGAAATAGAATTTCTCCGGCGTGGTCACGCCGATGAGCATCGCGAAATGCGCGAGAACGAAAATGATTCCCGCGATGATGGCGCTGCGCACCATCGAATCCGGGGGAACAAAATGTGATTGGGCGACTGTCTTCACGGACCAGGAGGCACTTCACTTGGACTGAACGGCATTGCGGCGAAATTGAGTGTGCGGGCTACAGATTTTTATGTCTACCGCATTGAACGCGTTTCGATTCCGCTGCCACTAAACAACGGGATAGTAAGGCGCAGCTAGTGATAAATCCGCCACATCGCTTGCGCGTGCGATCCGGTACGATGTCGGGGCAAATCGATCGGCTATGAAATGAACGCGCGTAATTTCCATCTCTGCTTTTGTTTACTTGGTCTGGTAGTCGCACTGACGGCGAGTCCCGTTCAAGCCCAGACGCGCGTCGGCGAAGCCGCCGTGGTCAAGAATGAAGTGGTTCGCGTAGCGGGGTCAGCCACCAGCCAGATCAATGTCGGCGATGCATTGCTGCGCGATGAAGTCGTGCGCACCGGCCTCGACAGCGCGACGCGGCTGGTGATGGCCGACAGCACCAACCTGTCGCTCGGCCCGAGCGCCTCGCTCAAGCTCGACCGCACCGTGTTCGACGACGAATACCATTATCGCGACGTCGCGGTACGGCTGACGTCGGGCGCTTTCCGTTTCGTCACCGGCCATTCGGAAAAGGCCGCCTACAAGATCACGACGCCGCTGGCGACCATCGGCGTGCGCGGCACCACCCTCGACATCCTGTCGCAGCGCGGCCAGACCATCGTCAATCTGCAGGAAGGCGCGGCCTCGGTCTGCACGGTCACGTTCGAATGCATCCAGTTGACCCAGCCCGGTGACACCGCCGTCATCACGGTGAGCGGCGGCAAGACCACGATCAAGAAGACCAACAATTCGCCGTGGACCTTCGCCAAGACCTGCGGCGCGGCGGCGGGACTTTGCAGCACCACGCAATATGCGGATGCGACGCCCACGGTGGTTCCGCCTGTCGATGACGGCAGCGATCCCACCGGCATGCTGTGCGGGCGCTGACAATGGCCATGTTCACACGCACCATCTGGCTTTCCGCAACGATCTGCCTCTCGCTGCTCGCGGCGCAATCGTCACCGGCCTCGGCACAGTCGCCGTCGCCGACGTCGACCGACGAATGTACCGAGTGCTACACGCCTACTCCGACGCCCACCCCTACGGTGTCTCCGTCGCCGACGCCGTCCGCGAGCCCCTCGCCTTCTCCGAGCCCGTCATCCACGCCGGGCACGAACGCGTCACCGTCGCCCAGTCCGTCGTCGTCGCCACTTCCGACTCCGACGACAACCGGCGCGGATTCCAGCGGCAACTCGGTCAACGATCTGGCCAAGCAGCGCTTCAACCAGATGATCACCAACCGCGTGCTCGGCACCGTGCTGCTGGGCGTCAACGAGCAGGTCAACTGCAGCGATTGCATCAGCGCATTCGGCTCGGCGGGATCGTTCTCGGCCGGCATCCACGGCCGCAAGAGCCTGACCAACAATCTGTCGCTGCTGGCGGGCATCGCCTATACCCAATACAGCGAGGGCGGCTACAGCGTCACCAGCGCGCCGATCGGCGCGTTCGCCTTGCGCTATGATTTCGTCGACTGGGGATCGTCGCGGCCGTTCTTCGATATCGGCACCATCCTGACGCCCTACGAGAAGGTGCGCTACACCCGCAGCTATCAGACCAGCCTCGGCGCGGTATCGCTCGATAGCCAGACCACCGCCAGCAATTACGCGGTCTACGGCCGCGCGGGCTGGATGAGCCGGATATCGCCGCGCGATGAAGTTGCGGCCTCCATTGAGGTCTGGCAATTGTGGCAGCGGGTGAAGGGCTACACCGACCCTGCGGTAACCTTCAATCCGTTCGACGCCTCGATCGCCGGCGGCACCGACCGTACCGGCCTCGTCAAGGTCGGCGGACAGTGGACGCATCTGTTCGGGAGTAGCGTCGAGGCCAATATCAACGGCGGCTGGGTGCAATCCTTTGGTTCGCACTCCGGCATCGTCGCCACCGTGACCGGCGACGGCACCGTGGTGCCGACCATCGGCAACCAGGGCTGGTTCGAATATGGCGGCCGCCTCGGCTTCCGGATCACCAAGGGCTGGGTCGCCGACCTCTTCCTCAACGGCACCGCCGGCCCGCAACCGGTCGGCAACACCCTTCACGGCGGCCTCGGATTGCGGATCAGTTACTAGAGGGATCGTAGGGTGGGCAAAGGCGCTTTTTCGCCGTGCCCACCATCGCTCCGCAGTCCGTCCTCACGAACGGTGGGCACGCTTCGCTTTGCCCACCCTACGGACGCCCTCACGTCGCGATCGGCGTCGGCATGGTGAGAAACGCCCTCGTCACGTGCCAGAACAATTGCCGGTTGATCGCCAGCGCCACCGAATGGGCGGTGCCGGGCAGGATGATGAACTGGCGGTCGCCGTTCGGCAGCTTGTTATAAAACTCCTCGAGATCGGCGACGGTGGCGATGCCGTCGTACTCGCCGCGGACCAGCAGCACCGGCGCCAGCACCTTCTCCGGGTGCACCACCGGCAGGTTGGCGGTCATGTCAAGATACGTCCCGGTCGGGATCTGGTCACCGAACTGCATCTCGACATCCGCCAGCACCTCGATGGCAGCGGGATCCGAGGTGCCGGGCCTGTCGCGGGTGGCGATCGAGCTGATCATCGCGCGGTCGCGCTTGCGCATGTTGTGCGAGCGATAATATTCGACCTGCTCGGCGCGCTTGGTCAGGGTCGGCGACCCCTCGCCCTTGTAAGTGAAGGCGGCGAACACCAGGCGATCGACGCTATCGGGCTGCTGCATCGCAAAGGCGCCGGCGCGCAGGGCGCCGGAGGACTCGCCGACAAAGTGCAATTTCTTCTGGCCGGTCTCGCGGGCGATCAGTTCAACCGCGACTTTGAGATCCTCGGCGCCGCTGGCGATATCTGCATTGCCCGAGGTGCGGCCGGACTTGCCGTAATTCTCGTGGTCCATGGTCCAGACGTCAAAGCCGTAGCGGGCGAATTCGTTCATCACGGAATATTCGCCCTTGCCGGGGACGTTGAGGTCGAACACCCGCGAGGTCACCGACGAGCCGTGGACAAAGAACACCACCGGCCGGGCCGGCTCGCCGGCCTTCGGCGCGCCGATCCGCTTGCGGAACATCCACAAGGGAATGTCGCCCTTCCTGGTCCAGTATTCGCTGCTCCAGATTTCGCCGCCCTCGGACGGAACGGCGGTCGCCGCCTGCGCCGGCATCGCTGCTGCCGCGGCCACGCCAAGGCCTCCGATGCTGAGTGCCGTGAGAACCGTGCGCCGCGAAGTTTCGGAATCGGTCATGGCTTCATCCCCTGCGTCTATTCTTGGCTCGCTGAAGTCTAACAGCGGACCCGAGAGTTTGAAAGCAAGTGTGCGTCGCACCGTGCAATGGGTCGAACCCTACTTCCCCTTGAACTGCGGCTTGCGCTTTTCGCTGAAGGCCTTGACGCCTTCCTTGAGATCCTCGCTGGTCCGCACCGGATCGAGCAGCCGGCGCACCTCGGCGACGGTCTCCAGCGGCCCCTTCGGCATCGCGTCGCGCGCCAGCTTCTTCAGCGCCTGCACCACCAGCGGCGCCGCGGCGGCGATTTTTGCCGCCATCTCCTGGGCCTGCACGACATGCTGCCCTTTCGGCACGACCTTGTTGACGAAGCCGATCTCGTAAGCGCGCTGCGCCGACATCTCTTCGCCGACCAGCAAAAACTCCATCGCGATCTTGTGCGGCATCCGCGACAGCACCGACGAGACGCCGCCGCCGGTAGTCCCGACCTTGACCTCGGGATAGCTGAAGCGCGTCGTCTCTGATGCAACACACATGTCGGCCATCTGGACCAGCACGAAGCCGCCGCCGACGACCCAGCCGGAGGTGGCGGCAATCACGGGCTTGTCCAGTTCGACGCCCAGTCCCGGCACGGCGCGCCACATGTCGGCGGGGAAATCACGAACGTCGGCGCCGACGCAAAAATACGCTTCTTC
Organism: uncultured Alphaproteobacteria bacterium; assembly: GCA_963764705.1. GTDB lineage: Bacteria > Pseudomonadota > Alphaproteobacteria > Rhizobiales > Xanthobacteraceae > Bradyrhizobium. The sequence continues at coordinate 180,609 of CAVXTR010000003.1, forward strand.
CGCGGCCGCGAGCACCGCGACCCGATCGTCGCTGTCGCGAAAGCGCCGCCAGGCCTCACACAGCTCATTGCACAGCGCCGGGTTGAGAGCATTGTGCGCGGACGCGCGATCCATCGTAATGGTCGCGACGTGACCGGCGCTTTCGTAGCGAACGAGTGTCATGAGGCCTCCCTTTTCACGCAATTTCTTTGCGTTGTTGTTTGTCATTCCGGCGCGGTCCGATGGACCCGAACAAGAATGATGGCGTTACTTCTTCTCGTTGGGATCGCGGTGCACGGGATCGACCCACAGCACCGTCTCCGGCTTCTCCACCGGCTCGATGTCGAGGTTGATCGCGACCGCCTCGCCGTCGCTGCGCACCAGCACGCATTCCAGCACCTCATCGCGGCTGGCGTTGATCTCCTGATGCGGCACATAGGGCGGAACGAAAATGAAATCGCCGGGACCGGCTTCGGCGGTGAACTGCAACTGCTCGCCCCAGCGCATCCGCGCCTTGCCCTTGACCACGAAGATGATGCTTTCGAGATGGCCGTGATGATGGGCGCCGGTCTTGGCATCCGGCCGGATGGTAACGGTGCCCGCCCATAATTTCTGGGCGCCGACGCGGGCGAAATTGATCGCTGCCTTGCGGTCCATGCCTGCGGTGGACGGTACGTTGGGATCGAGTTGATTGCCGGGAATGACGCGAACGCCGTCATGCTTCCAGCGCTCGGGATCGCCGTGCGAATGATCGTGGTCATGAGAATGGGGATGGGTGTGATCGTGAGAACCGCTCATCTTGTTGCTTTCCGAAGTCGTCCCTGAGTTCCGCAACGTACATAAAACCGTGATCGCAAACCAGTCAAATAGAGGAACTCTTGGGCCTTCCTCGGGTTGTCTTTGCGAAGCTTAATCGCGTGCAAAGGAGAATTCCGATGGGTGCAACGGCAGACAAGATCAAGGGCACGACCAACGAGGCAATCGGCAAGGCCAAGCAGGGTATCGGCGAAGCCACCGGTTCCGATCGCCTGCAGGGCGAAGGCGTGATCCAGGAATTGAAGGGCAAGGGCCAGAAGGCCGTTGGCGACGCCAAGGATGCCACCAAGGACGCCGTGAACAAGGCGGCCGCGGCGGCGAACAAGAATCTCTGATCGATATCAGATCTGGAATGAAAGAGACCGGTCCCTCGGGGCCGGTCTTTTTCTTTGCCTACTGCCGCCGCTTCGACATCACATCCGGATTGACCAGGTTGGTCGGCGTGCCACCGGCATAGGCGACGATCTGGTCAAAGATATCCGTGAACTGGAGCTGATATTCGTCGCGGGTGACATAGCCGATATGCGGAGAGCAGATCGCGTTATCGAGCTTCAGCAAGGGATCGTCGACATCCCGAAGCGGTTCTTTCTCATAGACGTCCACCGCTGCCATACCGGGGCGGCCGCCGCGCAGCGCGTTGACCAGCGCATTCGGCTCGATCAGCGGTGCGCGGCTGGTATTGACCAGCAGCGCCGTCGGCTTCATCCGCGCGAGGTCCTTCGCCTTGACGATGCCGCGCGTGGCGTCGACCAGACGCATATGCAGCGAGAGCACATCGCACTGCTCGAAGAATTCAGCCTTGCTCGCCGCGGTCTCGTATCCATCCGCGCGGGCCTTCGCCATCGCCGGCTCGCGCGCCCATACCAGCACCTTCATGCCGAACGCCTTGCCGTAGCCGGCCACCACAGCGCCGATGCGGCCGTAGCCGTAGATGCCGAGCGTCTTGCCACCGACGGATTGGCCGACGCCGATCTGCCATTTGCCGGCTTTTGTCGCCGCCACCTGCTGCGGGATCGCCCGCATTCCCGCCAGCACCAGTCCCCAGGTGAATTCGGCGGTCGCATAGGACGGCGTGTCGGCATGCTGGCCCGACGACACGACGATGCCGAGCCGGGTGCAGGTTTCGATATCGATATGCGGATAGACGCTGCGCTGGCTGATCAGCTTCAGTTTCGGAAGTCGCTCAAGGAGAGGCGTTCGGATCTGCGTTCGCTCGCGGATCAGCACCAGCGCTTCAGTGTCGCGCAGGCGCTCGGCCAGCACATCGACGTCCTGGACGTGATCGTTCCAGATCTGGACGTCATGCCCCGCAAGCTTGCGGAAGCAATCGAGGGTGCGCAGCGTGTCGAAATAATCGTCGAGGATTGAGACCTTCACGATGCGCTCCCCCGCTTGTTGCCTCTAAGAGATTATTTCACTGCGAGCAATTCGACGTCGAACATCAGCGTCGCATTCGGCGGAATGACACCGCCGGCGCCGCGGGCGCCATAGCCGAGCGCGGGCGGAATGATCAGCGTGCGCTTGCCGCCGACCTTCATCGAGGCGACGCCTTCGTCCCAGCCGCCGATGACGCGCTTCTGGCCGATCGGGAACTCGAACGGCTCGTTGCGATCCACGGACGAGTCGAATTTCTTGCCCTTCTGGCCGTTCTCATAGAGCCAGCCGGTGTAGTGCATGACGCACGTCTGGCCGGGCTTCGGCGATGCGCCGGTGCCGACGACGCTGTCGATGATCTGCAAGCCTGAAGCTGTGGTCATGGGTTTTCCTGCGGTCTGGGCCGATGCCATGGTGGGCATGATAACGGGCGTGGAAACCGCAGCCGCCAATGCGGCAAACGCGGTCTGGATAATGGTGCGTCGGGAAGATCGCATCTGTGAAAATACCTTTTCCTCGATGAAGCGGGACGTGTCTAGCGCAAGCAAACCGGCGTTGCTACCCCATTGGCGCATGCAAAAGCGCCGGGCTGGAAGCTCCAGGCCGGCGCTCAAGCAAACGTTATTTCCGGGATCAGGCGGCCTCGGAGACCTGGCCCGTTGCGGACACGACCTGTTCGGTGATGACGGCAAATTTCACCAGTTGCGCGACACCGAATGTCGTGGAAATCGCGACGTCGGCGGCATCCCGCCCGCGCGCCATGACGATCCGGCCGATCCGGGGATGATTGTGCCGCGCGTCGAAGGTGTACCAGCGTCCATCCAGGTAGACTTCGAACCAGGCGCTGAAATCCATCGGCGCCGGGTCGATGGGGACGCCGATGTCGCCGAGATAGCCGGTGCAGTAGCGTGCGGGAATGTTCATACAGCGGCACAGCGTGACGGCGAGATGGGCGAAGTCGCGGCAGACGCCGACGCGCTCCTCATGGCCCTCGAAGGCCGTGCGGTCGCTGCGCGCGTGGTGATAGCCGAAGGAAATGCGCTGATGCGCATAATCGCAGATCGCCTGTACCCGCTGCCAGCCGGGCATCACTTGGCCGAACTGCGACCAGGCCAGGTCGGAGAGTTTCTGCGTATCGCAGTAGCGGCTGCCAAGCAGGTAGACCAGCACGTCGTCAGGCAATTCAGCAACATCGAGCTGGCGCGCTTCCAGCGCCACTTCATCGGGAAGACCGCTATCGAACATCAGAAATTCATTGCGGATCTCGATCAGGCCGGCCGGCGCGACGATCCGGGTGCAGGTATTTCCGAACATGTCGACGTAATTTCGCGACGGCACATCGGGCGTAAAGCGAATAGCGTGATCGCTCAGGAGATCACGCTCCCGCGACGGCTCAATGCTGAGCGCCAAAGTCATCGGCGTTTCCTGCAAGCATTGAAAGGCAATGTCGTAACCGGCACGGATTTCCACGTCGTATCTCCTCGGGGGATTGCTGAATTCGATGCGGAACAAGCCGGAGACCCCGGCCTTCGTTCCTATAAACGGCTGATTTCAGTGCGGAAATTTCGGGCAATCCCCGACGCAACGATGCCGCTTTGGAGTGCACCGGATCTGCGGTGCACACTTTTTCATGTGCCGCATAAAAATGACAACGACGTAGGCGGCGGGATGGCCCGCCGCCTTTCCGATAATTGGTGTTCCAGCGCATTTTTGAACGGCTTCGTAATCCGAACCTACTTCATTTTGACCTTTGATTCGCGAGCCCAGATCCGCAATTTGCCGAGGCTTCCGACGAAGCCGGCAATAGTTTTGGCGGATGTCAACGGAATGATGCCGTCGTCGAAATCGGCCTCGGTGATACCCGCCTTCACGAACAACGGCGTGGCCGCACTCACGTAACCTATGAACTTGCAATGGGCGAAAGCATCGGCAACGAAATCACGCGCGGTCAATTCCTTGGCGAGATCGTCGATCGCAGCAGGCGACGGCAATAAAACGACCGCGTCGTATAGCACTGAGGGTCCGCCCCCAATCATCTGATCGGCCTCGATCAAGCTGCCATCGCTGGCCTTGGCGCCGCCGATCCGGGGCGCGATGATTTCGAAAGTCGCGCCGGCCTTGGTCATCGCGGCCTTCAGTCCCTTCAAGATGGCTGCATCGGTGCCATCGGTCACGAGGATGCCGAGCTTGCGGCCTTCAAAGCGTTGCGGCCCGTTTTCGACAATACTCAGCGTGGATGCAGCCTCGAGATCCTGCCGCGTCGGCATGGCCGCGTCGGCCGGCTTCGGCATCGTCTTGAGGCCGAGCGCCGCGCCCACATCATCAGCCAATTTCTTATCGATGTTGAGCAGATGAGATACCATGCGTTCCCGGATCACAGGCGTTTTCACTTTGCTGAGTTCAAAGGTCAGCGCCGCAGCAATGTGCTGCTGTTCGCCCGGGGTCTGGCTGATGAGGAACTGCCGCGCCTGGCTGTAATGGTCGGAGAAACTTTCCGCGCGGAGCCGACGTTTGGCCCCCTGCTCAACATCGGCAAAGGGCACAAAGCCGCGATCGGGTGACTCGCGGGGCCCCGCGCCGAAGGAGTTGGGCTGGTAATTGACGTGTCCGGTAGGATTTCGGATCGCCATATGGCCGTCCTGCTGGAAGTGATGGAACGGGCATTTGGGCGCGTTGATCGGAATATGCGTGAAGTTCGGACTGCCGAGCCGCTTCAACTGCGTGTCCAGATAGGAAAAGTTGCGCCCCTGCAGCAGCGGGTCGTTGGAAAAATCGATGCCGGGCGGAACGTTCTGGGTCATGAACGCCACCTGCTCGGTTTCGGCGAAGAAATTGTCCGGCATCCGGTCGAGCACCAGACGGCCCACCGGGATCGGCGCCAGTATTTCTTCGGGAATTAGCTTGGTCGGATCAAGAACATCGAACTCGAAACTGTCGGCGAAGGCCTGATCAAATAGCTGAAATTGCAGTTCCCATTCCGGAAAATTCCCGCTTTGAATCGCGGTCCAGAGATCGCGGCGGTGAAAATCCGGATCGGCACCGTTGATCTTGACCGCCTCGTTCCACAGCACCGACTGCATGCCCAGCTTTGGCTTCCAGTGGAATTTGACGAACGTCGACTCGTTCTTGGCATTGACCAGACGAAACGTGTGGACGCCAAATCCCTCCATGAAGCGCAGCGAGCGCGGAAGCGCGCGGTCGGACATCACCCACATGATCATATGCATGCTTTCCGGCGTCAGACCGACGAAATCCCAGAAATTGTCGTGCGCCGATTGCGCCTGCGGGAAGCCAGAGTCCGGCTCCTCCTTCACCGAGTGAATGAGATCGGGAAACTTGATCGCATCCTGGATGAAGAACACGGGCATGTTGTTTCCGACGATGTCCCAATTGCCCTCTTGGGTGTAGAGCTTGACGGCAAAGCCGCGCACGTCCCGCGCCAGATCCGGCGAACCCTTGCTGCCTGCCACAGTCGAAAATCGTACGAAAGCGGGTGTGCGTTCACCGGCGCGCTGGAACAGATCGGCGCGGGTGTATTTTGACAGCTGCTTGTAATTTTCAAAAAATCCGTGTGCGCCATAACCCCGCGCGTGAACGACCCGTTCGGGAATCCGCTCGTGGTCAAAATGAAAGATTTTCTCGCGAAAGTGGAAGTCTTCAAGCAGCGTGGGACCGCGCGGGCCGATCTTCAGCGAGTTCTGGTCATCGGAAACCGGCCCTCCCTGCGCCGTCGTCATGACCGATACGTCGGCGGTGGCGACCTGATGCAGCTCGCCTCCCTCGCCGCGGCTCAGCTTTTGATCGTGAATGGTTGACGATCCGGCCGCAGCCGATTTCTTTCCGCTGCGGAACTTGACTGATTTGGCCATGAAATTTCCTGGTTGAAGAACGATGGCACCGAAGGCGCCAGCAAAGACGATCGCATTGCGAGCAAAAATCCCCCGCACGGGCGGGGGATTTTCTCAGTTATGTGGCTGTTAGCGCAGCAGTAGGATCAGGATGATCAGCGGGATCGGGATCCCGACGAGCCAGAGAAGAATGGGCATAGGCTTTTCCTTTCGGGTTAAAATTATCGGCGGGACGTACGCCAGGTACCGTCGCGAAGACCACCGCCTTCGGTCGCAGCAAGGCTGGCGCAGAACGCGCCGATCAGAAGCGAGGCGACCAGCCAGAACGCCAGTTGCGCGGTCGCCTTGCGCGCAGCATCCGTATCGCTCTTGACCTGGGTGACGACGTCGTTGACTCGCTTGTCGGCATCCGCCTGGCTCAGACCAGTGCGGGCTGCCACTACCTTCGAGACATAGGTCCTGTCCGCCGGCTTCATGTCACCGCCATCGCGGAAGCTCGAAGTAAACAGGCGGGTCATCTCGCCACGCGAAGAGTCAGGCGTACCGGCATTTGCGGGTGCCGGGGCGTCCGGACGCAGCAGCGTGTCGACATAGCCGTCCATCGGACCTGCCTGGCTGGCCGCCGCGGTGGCAGCTTGACCAGCACCCGACGCCACTCCGCCGATCAGGCTGCTCGCCGGCGATGCCAGCAGCACAGCACCAAGCACGGACGCGAACGCCCACGCGATAAACCCGTGCGCCGTGTCGCGAAAGTAGACTTCGTCGCTGTGAACGCCGACCCATCGGGTCCGCAAGCGGCCCGCAATATAACCACCGATCGACGAAGCCAGCATCGCGACGACGATCAGATAAAGGCCGGTTCCGATCTTGAACGTGGTGGAAGACACGCCAGCGCCGCTCCACGGTGAGACGACGGACAAGCCGAGGCCAATGCCGAACGCCAGCAGCACCAATGTCAACGCACAGCTGACAACAGCACCAGCCGCGACCGCGGGCCACGAAACACCGGAGACCGACGGTTCACCCGTATCGGCTCCCGGTTGGATAACAACAGTATCAATCATATCGCGCGCGCTCCTAGCTATCGGCAAATGTTTCTAAAATGCCGCGTTGTTGATCAGGTGCCGCGCTAATGTGCAGGAACAGCAAAGGTTCCGGCGCCGATTTTTTGGATGTCAGATTTTTCTGACACTCGAAAAGCGAGCGCCATCGTTCGATTGGCCTTCGCTCATGCCTACGAGAAAGGGCTCGGTGCAATATGCACCGAGCCCTTTCAGCAAACTATTTCCCTGAATCTGAAGTCGCAGCTAGTGGTGCATGAACAGCGCCAGAATCAGAATGATCGGAAGCGGAATTCCGAGCAACCAGAGCAGCGCGCCTCGACCGAAACCCATGTCAGCCTCCATGTTTGATGACTGCATAGATAACCCGCAACAAAGGACCGGGTTCCAGGCATAAGACCCGGTTAGCTGATAGATCCACCATCCCGATCAAGCGCGAAATCGCGCAGTAGCGGCGAGGATTTTCCGGCTATCAGATCGCCGATCAACTGCGCCGCCATGAAGCTGAACGTGATCCCGTTGCCGCCATAGCCGTAGGCTGCATAGACTCCTTTTGCGCCGGGCACAGGGCCGATCAGCGGCAGGCCATCGCTGGTGGTGTCGAACGCGCCAGCCCAGCAGAATTCGATCCCGGTATTTGCGACCGGCCACAGCGCCGCGAGTTTCCGCGCCAGGATTGCGGACTTTTCCGGAATCAGACGATCACGTTCCGCAGGATCGATATCGCTCTCGCTGTCTTCGCCGCCGATGATGATCCGGCCCGCCCGCGTCGTCCGGGCATATAGATAGTCCTTGCTGTTCTCCCAGATCAGCGCGGCATCCTTCCATATATTCTGCGGCTGCCGCTGGGTCGCGATCGCCCAGCTCGAGGATACGGTTTGGACGGTGGAATGAACGATGTCGGGCATCACATAGCCGGTCGCGAGCACCACCGAGCGTGCCTCGATCTCGTAGCCATCAGCCAGACCAACGCCGACCGCGCGCGCCGCCCGGTCGAACTGCGTTGCCTCGGCGTCGAACAGACGGGCGCCGCGCGAGATGGCCACGCGGAGCAGCCCGCGCGCCAGTTGCATCGGATCGGCGTCCGCCACCCCTGGCGATATGACGGCGGCGGCACGCGTGATCCCGAACGTTTCCAGTAGCCGCGCATGGTCGAGAAACTCGCCGGGCAATCCGGCCCGCTCGCGCAAGCGATGTTCCTCCAGCAATTCCGCGCTCGAATTGCCCGCCGCGAGGTAGAGCGAATTCTTGTCACGCATGTCACAGGCAACGCCAAGCTGCAGCACCAGCGATTTCAAGCCGGCCACCGCTTCAAGGCTGGCACGATAGGCGCGCGAGGCCGGCTCGAAGCCATAGCCCTCGGTCAACTGCGTCAGCGACCGGTCGATCTCCCACAGCAGCATCGAGGTCGAGGCCGCGGTACTGCCGCGTCCAGGCCATTCGCGATCAACGATGATAACGTCCAGCCCCTGTCGCGTCAGGCGCTCCGCGACCAGCGAGCCCGTGATCCCAGCGCCGACGATCAGCGCATCGCATTTCAGGTTTTCATGGATGGCAGGCCGGAGCGGCTGATCCGACCGAGTAAACCAAGGTGAACGGCCGCCTCGCAGGTCGGCCTGTTCGGTATCTTCTGAATCGAGAACGCTGATAATAAACCCCCGACAACAGGCGACCGGCCGCATGATGCGGCCGGCCCGGCCTCATCGCTTTAACGAAAGCGATGAGGTGTTGTTCCAGGGCCGGAATTCGCGACGGGGCTCAATAGCCCAGCGCGCAACCGTCCTTGCGGGGATCGGAGCCACCGGTCAGCGTGCCCTTGTCCCAGTCGATCCAGATCGCCTGACCGCCGCCGAGCGGGCCGACCACGCTGGTGGTCTTGTGTCCGATCTTCTGCAGGCCCTCGACGATCGCCGCCGGCACGCTGTCCTCGAGCTGGTAGACGCCCTCGTAATGCAGGCCGCGCGGCATATCGATGGCTTCCTGCACGTCGCAGCCATAGTCGAGGATGTTGGTCAGCACGCGGGTCTGGCCGACCGGCTGATACTGCCCGCCCATGACGCCGAACGGCATCACCGCGCGGCCGTTCTTGGTGGCGAGACCGGGAATGATGGTGTGCAGCGGCCGCTTGCGCGGCGCGATGCAGTTGGGATGGCCGGGCTGGATCCGGAAACCACCGGCGCGGTTTTGCAAGAGCACGCCGGTCTTGTTGGAAATGATCGCCGAGCCGAAGGAATGCGCGATCGAGTTGATGAATGAACAGACGTTTCGGTCCTTGTCGACCACGGTGACGTAGATCGTGGACGGGTTCATCGGCGGCGCGACGTTCGGCAGGTCCAGCAATCTGTCCATGCGGATCTTGCCGACGTGCTCCTCGGCGAATTCCTTTGCCAGAATTCTGACCACATCGACATCGACCTGGGCCGGATCGCCGATGTAGGTCTCGCGCATCATGTAGGCAATCCGCGCGGCCTCGGCTTCCAGATGAAAGCGCTCGACGCTCATCGCCGGAAATTTGGTGAGATCGAAGCGCGACAGGATGTTCAGCATGACCAGCATGGTGATGCCCGGGCCGTTCGGCGGGCACTGCCAGGCATCGTAGCCCTTGTACATGGTGCCGATCGGCGACGTGGTGTCGGTAGTATGGCTGGCGAAATCCTCCAGCGTATGGAGGCCGCCGATGCCGCGCAGCGTCTCGACCATGTCCTCGGCAATCGCGCCGGTGTAGAACGCATCGCGGCCGTTCCTGGCGATCGCGCGCAGCGTCTTGCCGAGTTCAGGCTGATGGATCACATCGCCGGCGACGGCGGGCTTGCCGTGCGGCAGCAGATAGCGCTCGGTGTTGGTGCCGTTCTTCAGCTTGTCGAAACCGTTCTTCCAGTCGAACGCGATCCGGGGCGCGACGATGTAGCCTTCTTCGGCGGCCTTGATCGCGGGCTGCAGCAGGGTGTCGAATCCCATCTTGCCGTGATCACGCAGAATGGTTGCCCAGGCGTCGACCGAGCCTGGAATGCTGACCGCATGCGCCGAGGTCAGCGGCACCGAATTGATCTTGCGCTCGAGGTACCATTCGGCGGTGGCCGCCGCCGGGGCGCGGCCGGAGCCGTTATAGGCCACGATCTTGCCCTCACCCTTTGGCTGGATCAGTGCAAAGCAGTCGCCGCCGATGCCGGTCGATTGCGGTTCGATCACCGCAAGCAAGGCTGACGCCGCGATCGCCGCATCCGCCGCGGTGCCACCGGCGCGCAGCACGTCGACCGCCACCAGGGCCGCCGCCGGATGCGACGTCGCCACCATCGCGTTCTGGGCATGGACCGTCGAGCGGCCGGCGAAATGGAAATTCCTCATCGCTAGTCTTTCTTTTGAGCGTATTTTTCGGCACCCCACCGGCATCGGGCAGGTTCAGGGAAGTTTCTTGGCATATTCGTCCCGGGCAGGGCAATGGCTGGCATGCCAGAGAATTCCGCAAGAAATGCCCGAAATTTCCGCGACTTTGCGGGGTTTCCCCGTCGCAGCCCGCCTGATAAACGGTCGCCATGCCCTTAAAGGTCGCTGCCTTCTACCAATTCGCCGCGCTGCCGGATTTCCGGGAGTTGCGCGAACCGCTGCGCGCGATCTGCGAAGGCCTCGGGCTGAAGGGCAGCGTGCTGCTGGCCCGTGAGGGCATCAACGGCACGGTGGCCGGCACGGCCGCGGGCATCGACGCGCTGGTCGCGGAGCTGCAGCACGGCGCGCTGTTCGATGGCCGCCTGGATAATCTCGAACTGAAGTTCTCTCAAAGTCTGGAAATGCCGTTTCAGCGGATGAAGGTCCGGCTGAAGAAGGAGATCGTCACGCTCGGCGCCGCCGTCGATCCGACGCGACGGGTCGGCACCTATGTCGAACCCTCCGACTGGAACGCGCTGATCTCGGCGCCCGACACGCTCGTCATCGACACCCGCAACGCCTTCGAAGTCGCGATGGGCACGTTCGAAGGCGCGGTCGATCCCGGCATCCGAAGTTTCGGAGAGTTCAAGGAATTCACCGCCCAAAAGCTCGATCCGGCGAAGCATCGCAAGATCGCGATGTTCTGCACCGGCGGCATTCGCTGCGAGAAGGCCAGCGCCTATCTGCTGGGATGCGGATTTTCCGAGGTCTATCACCTCAAGGGCGGCATTCTACGCTATCTGGAACGCGTGCCGGAGCAGCAAAGCCGCTGGCGCGGCGAATGCTTTGTGTTCGACGAACGCACCGCATTGGGTCACGGCCTGCGCGAGCACAAGATGAACGATGGTCCCCATGAGTGACGGCAAGACCGGTGATTTGGAGCTGAGCGAACGAATCGACGCGCTGGAAATGCGGCTGGCCTATCAGGACGAGGCCATCGAGACGCTGAACCAGACCATCACGAAGCAATGGCTTGAGATCGACAGGCTGACCCGGCAGCTCGCTGAGATGAAGGAACGTCTGCGGGAAGCCGAAAGCCATGCGCCGGACCCGTCGAACGAACCGCCGCCGCATTACTAGACCCAAACAAAAACGGCCTCCCGCAAGGGAGGCCGCTTCGTTAGTTCAATCGAACCGATCAACGATCGCGATCGATGATGACGGTCTTGCGGTCACGGTCGTAATCGCGGTCGCGATCGTGGCCGGGGCGCACGACGACGGTTTCGCCACGGTCGCGCTCGCGGTATTCCCGCTCGCGGATCACTTCCCGGTCGCGATAGCGATCGCCGTGGCCGTTACCGACGGTCACGCCGACCCCAGCGGGGCCAACACCAATACCGACCTCTTCCGCGCTCGCCGGCATCGCAACAGAAAGCGTGGCCACTGCAACGGCAGCCATTACAAAATGCTTGATCATCGCTTGCTCCTCCTGGATGAAACTATCGGGAATGCAATTCGCGGAAATGTGAATTGTTCCGCCGCAGATCCCAATCACGCAACGACGCATGAAAAGATCTTCGTCACATGCGCGCGCCGAACCAGATCGCGACAACGATCATTGCAACCACGATCGCCGCCCACACGACGGGGGTAATTTTCTTTGAACTGCCGCTGCGCGGCGAATCATTGGCGGCATGATTGAATTCGGTTTGCATCAGTTCACCCTGCAGAACGGCATCACCGGAATGCGGCGCGCAGTTTCTCCCACAGCGTTTCATTGTCGACGTCCCCGTCGGCCTTTGACGGCGACGGCTGTGCGGCGCTTACTGGATCCGAGGCCGGAAAGCTGTCCATCAAGCCGGTCTCGAGTTTGGCGTGCGTCTCCCGATCGGCCGCAAGCGCGGCGGCTGGATTGGCAGCGTGTTTGTCGTGGGGCGCAGGATCGAATTTCTCAGCCATTTGGACCTCCATTTCCAAGACAACGCCCCGGATCTGCGCCAGTTCCACATCCGTCCTTGGCCAAGCCGCGGCCGGCGTGTATCAGGAACCCGAAATATCAGCAGGCCGCAGGAACTTTTCGATTGCCCCAGGAATCAGCCGTCAAACCCTTTCTCGAAGTGCTGTCCGGCCACCGCCAGAAGGTGCCGCCGGTCTGGATGATGCGGCAGGCCGGCCGCTATTTGCCGGAGTATCGCGAACTGCGCGCCAAGGCGGGCGGCTTTCTCGATCTGTGTTTCACGCCGGAATATGCCGCCGAGGTGACGCTGCAGCCGATCCGCCGTTTCGGCTTCGATGCCGCGATCATCTTTTCCGACATCCTCGTCATCCCCTACGCGCTCGGCCGCTCGGTGCGCTTCGAGGCCGGCGAAGGCCCGCGGCTCGATCCGCTGGAGACGCCGGAGCAAGTCACGACGCTGGCGCGCCATGCCGATTTCGGCAAGCTCGAACCGGTGTATGAGGCGCTGCGCCGCGTGCGCCGCGAACTCGATCCGAAGATCGCGCTGATCGGCTTCTGCGGCGCGCCGTGGACGGTCGCGACTTATATGGTCGCCGGCCAGGGCACGCCGGACCAGGCGCCGGCGCGGATGATGGCCTATCGTCATCCCCTGGCCTTCGCCGAAATTATCGACGTGCTGGTGGAGAATTCGATCCGGTACCTGCTCGACCAGCTCAAGGCCGGCGCCGACGTGCTGCAGATATTCGACACCTGGGCCGGCGTGCTGCCGCCGCGCGAATTTCAGCGCTGGTCGATCGAACCCACCCGACGGATTGTCGCCGGCGTACGCGCGCAGGTGCCGGATGCAAAGATCATCGGCTTTCCCCGCGGCGCGGGCGCACAGCTGCCTTCCTACGTCGAGGCGACCGGGGTCAATGCCGTCAGCATCGACTGGGCCGCCGAGCCGTCCCTGATCCGCGAGCGCGTACAAAACCGCGTCGCCGTGCAGGGCAATCTCGATCCGCTGGCGCTGATCGCCGGCGGCGCCGCGCTCGACCGCGCGGTAGACGACGTGCTGGCGAATTACGCCGCCGGCCGTTTCATTTTCAACCTCGGCCACGGCATCCAGCCGGAGACACCGATTGCGCATGTCGAGCAGATGCTGAAGCGGGTGCGGGCGTATAGGGGCTAGCTCTTGCCGTCATACCCGCGAAAGCGGGTATCCAGTAATCACCGACATGAGCTGGAGCCGAGAAGCCGCGGAGTACTGGATCATCCGCCTTCGCGGATGATGACAGCGTGTCTACCGCGCATCCTCCAGAATCATATCCGACGCCTTCTCGGCGATCATGATCGTCGGCGCATTGGTATTGCCCGACATCAGATCCGGCATGATCGACGCGTCGACCACGCGCAGGCCTTCGATGCCGCGCACCCGCAGCCGCTGATCGACCACTGCCAGCGAATCGTTGCCCATCCGGCAGGTCGAGGTCGGATGATAGACCGTGCTGCCGGTGCGACGGCAGAAATCCAGCAACTCGTCGTCGCTCGCGACCTTCGGCCCCGGATCGACTTCACCGATCGAATACGGCTTCAGCGCAGGCGCTGCGAGAATCTTGCGCAGGATCCGGATGCCGTCGATGAAGGCGCGGCGGTCGGTTTCGGTCGCGAGATAGTTGATGCGGATTTCCGGCGGCACCGAGGGGTCCGCGCTCTTGATCCGCAGCGAGCCGCGGCTCTCCGGACGCAACTGGCAGACCGAAGCCGTGAAGCCGGACTGCGCGTGCAGCTTCTCGCCCATCTTGTCGGTCGAGAACGGCAGGAAGTGGATCTGGATATCGGGCGACGCCAATCTCGGACTGGTCTTGAAGAACGCGCCCGAGGTGCCGGCCGCGATCGTCAGCGGTCCATTGCGAAAGGCAGCGTATTGCAAACCCGCCATCACCTTGCGAACGGGATGGTTGACGATATCGTTGAGCGTGACCGATTGCGCGCAGCGCGTCACCAGCCGGACCTGCATGTGATCCTGCAGATCGTTGCCGACGCCGGGCGCATCGAGCACGATCTCGATGCCGTGCTGCTTCAACAGATCCGCAGGCCCCACACCGGAGAGCTGCAGCAGTTGCGGAGAATTGTAGGCGCCGCTGGAAACCAGGATTTCCTTCCGCGCCCGCGCCGTGCGCAGCCGGCCTTCCTGCCTGTATTCGACCGCCCGGGCGCGCTTGCCCTCGAATACAATACGCTGCGCCAGCGCCGAGGTCTCGATGTGGAGGTTGCTGCGGTTCCTGGCCGGACGAAGATAGGAGAATGCAGAACTGGCGCGCCGTCCGCGTTTGGTCGTGGTCTGGAAGAATCCAGCACCCTCCTGGGTGGCGCCATTGAAATCCGGATTGGTCGGAATCCCGGTTTCTGCCGCGGCGACCACGAAGGCTTCCGACACGGGATCGGCATGACGCCAGTCCGACACCGGCAGCGGGCCGCCGGCGCCGTGATACTTGTCGGCGCCGCGCTGCTGGTTCTCGGCCTTCTTGAAATAGGGCAGCACGTCGTCATAGCCCCAGCCGGCATTGCCGCGCTGACGCCAGCGATCGTAATCCTCGTGCTGGCCGCGTACATACAGCAGGCCGTTGATCGAGCTCGAACCGCCAAGCACTTTTCCGCGCGGCTGAAAAACCTGGCGACCGTTCAGGCCGGGCTCAGGCTCGGTCTGGTACATCCAGTTGACGGTTTTTTCCTTGAACAGCTTGCCGTAGCCGAGCGGCACGTGGATCCAGAGATTGGTGTCTTTCGGTCCGGCTTCCAGCAGCAGCACGGAGTGTTTTCCGTCGGCGCTCAGGCGATTGGCGAGCACACATCCGGCCGACCCCGCGCCGACGACGATGTAATCGAATTCCGCCACGTCATGGTTGTTATTGTTCATTGGTTTTCTCCCGCGACACGAGAGGTAGCGGGACCGCCACGGGCGGTCAATTGCCTCTCGGTCGCAGGCGCGGAAGGCCGGCCGTCACTGGCGGCGATTACGCCAGCTGTTTTGCAAGCTTCAGAAAGTCCGGCGGCCGGCGCTCGGCGAAGGCCGTAAAGGCTTCGCGCGCTTCATTAGTCTGCAGGCGTTTTGCAAATTGTTCGCTTTCGGCCAGGATCTGCGCCATCAACAGTTCCGGATTGCGCATCAGCCGCTTGGTGGTGCTGACGGCGCCGGCGGGCTGCCGGGCCAGGCGAACGGCGAAAGTCCTTGCCTCGGCGTCCAGCTTCTCCAGTGGCACGACCCGGTTGGCCAGTCCCCATGCCAGTGCGGAATTGGCATCCACCGGCTCACCGAGCGCGAACATTTCAAAGGCGCGCGCATACCCTATCCGCAGCGGCATCAACAGGCTCGAGGCTGCCTCCGGCACCAACGCCAGGTTGACGAACGGCGTCGAAAGCAGCGCATTCTCGGCCAGCACCACCAGATCGCAATGCAGCAGCATCGTGGTGCCGACACCGACCGCGCGTCCCTGCACGGCGGCCACCAGAGGACGGCTCGATCGCGCCAGCGACTGCAGGAAGCGGCTGACGTGCCGCTCGCCACGAGAACCACCCGCGGCGATCGCGGCGAATTCGCCGACGTCGTTGCCGGCGGTGAACATGTCACCCTCACCGCGGATCAACACGACCCGGACACCGGGATCGGTCTCCGCACCTTCGATTGCGTCGGCCAGCGCTCCGTACATGGCGTTGGTCAGCGCGTTCTTCTTGTCGGGCCGCGCCATCGTCAGGCTGAGAACGCCGCCGTCGTTTTCGATCTTGATATGGTCCGTCATTGATCTTCTCCTCTGGGAAAGCTGGTTTGCAGGCTGGTCAGCCAGCGCGCCACGATATCGATCTCGGCTTCGCTGAATCCGCCAGTGAGCCGCGCATTAACCTCGGAAAGCCCTGCTTTCGACCGCGCCAGCGCCGTGCGGCCGGCTGGCGTCAGCCACAGCCGCCACGCGCGCCCATCATCCGGATCGGCGCGCCGCTTGATCAGGTTCGCCGCCGTCATCCGGTCCACCAGCCCGCTGATGCCGGGCGGCCCGAGATCGAGCGCCGCCCCCGCCTCGCCCATCAGCACGCCGTCGCGCTGGCCGAGGACGAACAGCAGGCCGGATTGCGCCGCCGTCACCCCGCTGGCGTCGCCCTGCGCCGCCATCCAGCGCTGCAACCGGCGCTGGGCGACATTGAGCAGGAAGACCAGCCGGGGTTCGGCAGCTTTAGTTCGCATGCGAACTATCTAGGCAAAAGCAGAAGCGTTGTCACGCTGATTCCGGAACTGCTGCTTCCACGGTCCCGCGGCTTCGACGATCCGCGTCAAATGGCGCCGTGAGGAAGGCGACGTGGTCGAGGTCGAGGTATCCGGCATCGGCGTGCTGCGCAATCCGGTCAAGGACGAGGTTGCTGCGAAGGCGACGCGGGCCGCCTGAAGTCTTCTTTTTGACGCGTTTTCTTCACGCGAACCGGTATCCACTTCGCTCGAAAACGCGATGCCTGATACAATAACAAGAGCTAGGAGACGATCATGAACCTGCCAAAGCACCTGTTGCCGACCACGGTGGTCGGCAGCTATCCGCAACCGGAATGGCTGGTGGACCGCGCGATGCTGTCCAGGTCGGTTCCGCGTACGCGCATGCATGCGATGTGGCGGCTGCCGGCGGAGCATCTGGAAGAAGCCGCAGGACGACGCCACCATCGTTGCCATCCGCGACATGGAGCGCGCCGGTATCGACGTCGTCACCGACGGCGAAATCCGCCGCGAGAGCTACTCCAACCGTTTCGCCACCGCGCTCGACGGCATCGACGCCGACAATCCCGCCATCATCACCGCCCGCAACGGCACCCAGACGCCGGTGCCGCGCGTGGTCGGCCCGGTGAAGCGCAGCCGCCCGGTCGAACTGACCGACATGGAATTTCTGCGCAAGAATACCGACCGCGCCGCCAAGATCACGTTGCCCGGCCCGTTCACGATGAGCCAGCAGGCCAAGAACGAGTTCTACAAGGACGACGAGGAACTGGCGATGGCGTTCGCCGCGGCCGTCAACGCCGAGGCGCTCGACCTGCAGAAAGCCGGCGCCGACGTGATCCAGCTCGACGAGCCCTGGGTGCGCAACAATCCCGATCTCGCCCGCCGCTATGCGGTCAAGGCGATCAACCGCGCCCTTCAAGGCATCACGGTGCCGACCGTGGTGCATCTGTGCTTCGGCTACGCCGCCGTGGTGCCGGGCTCGACCAAGCCGGCCGGCTATTCGTTCCTCGCCGAACTCGCCGACACCAGCGCCGAACAGATTTCGATCGAGGCGGCGCAGCCGAAGCTCGATCTCGGCGTGCTGAAGGATCTGTCGTCGAAGAAGATCATGCTCGGCGTGCTCGACCTCGGCAATCCCGAGATCGAGACGGCGGCAGTGGTGGCTGACCGCATCCGCAACGGCCTCAAGCATGTCGCGGCCGATCGCCTCGTCGTCGCGCCTGATTGCGGCATGAAATACATGCCGCGTCATGTCGCGTTCGGAAAGCTGAAGGCGATGTGCGACGCGGCAGCGACGGTGCGCAAGGAGATCAGCTGATCGGCTTGCCCTGCAGCCACGCCGCGCCGCGCGCGTACAGTGCCTCAACCTCAGGCCCCTTCAGGCCGGGCATGTCGGGCTTGACGGTGTAGCCGATGCGGGTCTGCAGGTAAGCGAGATGCCGGTAGCCCGACGGAAACCGTTCGAGCAGCGCCCTGTCGAGCACGGGCGCTGCGCCGGGCGTGACCGGATCCATGCGATCCTTTTCGTAGATCGGCTGCCGCAGCACGATGCCCCAACGCCCCTCGCGCTTCTCGAGGAAATCGTAGAATCGCCCGGTGCAGAGCACGTCGCACAGCACGCCCTCGACTTCGGCGCGCTGCGAGATCGTCATCTTGGTCTGCGCGATCGCGCGGGTGCCGGCGAGGTCGACCGCGATGCCGCCGAGAAAATGCAGGATGCTGACGCCCTTGGCCCAGGCCTGCTTGCTGATCTCGATGAATTCATCGCCAGTCCCCTGCGTCCAGGTCGCCATCATGCGGCCGTCGGGATGCCAGACGGTACGAAAGCGCTCCCAGTCGCCGGCATCGCGCCAGATTGCCCAGTTCTGCAGCAATTGCCGGATCAGGCGGTCGTCTTCGATCTCGGTCGCGCTTTCGGGCATGCAGATATTCCCATGGGATAGGTTCTTGCTATCCTGCGAGACATAGCCGTCCCCGGCGAACGGCTCAATGCCATACCGTGTCAGCAAACGTACGAAAGGCGACCCGCTAAGGCCCTGCGTCCTCGCGCGCCATCAGGTCGAGGAACCGTTCGAACGCGTCGCGCTGCCCGTTCTGCTCCGGGTGGAGCGGCTTGCGACAAAGACGCAACCAAGTCCCCGGCCTCAGCCAGCCAATATGTCTTGCTGTTGGGTTCACGCCGCGCGAGCTGCCTGCAAAGTGCCGCCCGCGAGCTAAGTTCAAGGTGGCTTGTCATGCGCTTCCCCTGCCTGGGGGTAAGCCTTGATCCTCACTCCGGACGGATCCGGATGCCTTGATCCATGTCAAATCTGGTATGGGCTTCAGAGCAGCCTGGCGCGGACGAACAGCGCACGAAGCGCATTGGTCGCCTGCACCGTCAGCATCGCATTGTCGGCCGCCCGCTGCAGCGTACTGACGGCATCGGCGTGCAGCGAGCGGAATTCGATCCATTCGATGCTGCTGAGATTGGTGATGAACCGGTAGGCTTGGCCGACGGTTCCGATCGAAACCGTCTTGCCGTTCAGCTTGATCTTGAAAATCGCCCGCAGCGGCGTGTCGGAATCGGACGTCTCACTCGCGACCGCGCGTCACGATGGCGACGTCGTGCGCCGCGATGCGCGTGAGGCCTTCGCGCAGGTTCGGCACCACGACGAGGCGCGTGACCTCGCCATTGTTGTACGCCTTCAGGAACCTGTCGTATTCCTTGATCGAGACGCAGCCGTTGGAATCGCCGTTGGGACCGAGCATGTAGCTGTGCACCAGCAGGCCGGAGCGGCCGAGCGCGTCGCTTTCGCCGACCGGCGTCATGCGAAGCGCCGCGACGCCGTGAAACAGTTTCTCACGCGGCTTCAGATCGTAGACCGCCGGCGGCGTCGCCCCGACCATGCGTTGGTTCACATGGGAAGGATCGTCCATCAGGCTGCCAAGGCCGGAATGTGCCTCAAGCCTCACGCCGTTCGGCAGGTACACCGCACGCGCCGAGATGTCGTAGACGGCCGTCTGGTTGTCGAAGCCCAGCGCGCCGAGGTCAGGTCTCTCGGCAAACAATCCGTCGCCGGGCGTCAGCGACGCCAGCGTGAAACGCATCGGCACCAGGTCGGCCAGTTTCTGGAACGCGGTCCGGCTGTCCGAAGGCGCCGGCTGCGGCGGATCGTTTCTCAACTGAAGATTGGCCTCGACCGGCCGGGACCTCGGCATCGGCACCGACGCGGTCTCGGCTGATGACGCAGGCGGATTGGACGCGCCGTTGCCGCCACGCAGCTTCCCGAGCAACAGGCTTTCGATGTGGCCAAACTCGGCGTCGAAGTCGGCGCGCAGGGAGCGGGCAACGGGACGCGACGGATAGCTGATGGCAGGCGCGTTGCGCTGGGAGGCTGACCCGAACCGGTCATCGAACGAGGTAACGCGGGCATTCGCGCCGCCGATGTTTGCCGATGCCGGCTTGTGCATGCCGAGGTCGAAATCGGTCATCCAGGCCGCCAGCCCCGACGCCATTGCGATTGCCAACGACAACAAATGCCGTCTTCCCGAACAACGGGAAGCCACGGCTCGGCGCAAGCCCGGCAGTTCTTGTCGTGATCCTATCCATCCGTCCCCGGCTCGGCGCTCCGAAATCACCCCTGATTCCGTAAGGGATTCGCCGAATAGCCCCCAATAATGCAAACCAAAGTAAGGCATAATCGAGACAGGCGAAAGCCGCTATCGCGACCTGCGAGATGCGCGGCTTCAGGCCTTCCCATGGTAAACGGCCGGCCTGTTCCAGGGCTGGTGTGCGTAGATGTCTGCCACAATTCAGGGGCGGAGAACCGGGCTGGTGTTCGGCGCCGGCGCCTGCTCGATTTCGGCGTTTTCCGGCAGCTTTTCCGCGTGCACGGCGAGCGCCGCGCCGATCCAGATCGGGTCGGCGAGATGATCCCGGCGCGGGTTGGTCGTGTTCGGGTGGACCAGCACGCTCAGTTTGCCATGATTGAGCATCAGCCAGGGAACCAGTTCGGGGAAGACCTCCCGGGCAAAGGCCACCTGGTACATGGCCTGATCGTGTGGACCGACCTTGACGTCGTGCCAGCGTCCGAGCGTCACCAAAAAGCGCTCGCCGATCCATGTCCGCAGTTGCTCGGCCTCGGACCGAGTGGTCGCCGGATCGTAATAGACGTGGGCATGATAGCTGGCGATCTCGCTGGTCGCTCGCGGACCTGTTTCGGATATATCGGTCATATCGTCAGCTCCACGCTTTCAAGCCCGGCCGCAATGATCGCGGCAACCGGCGGCGTGGTCAATGCGAGGGATCAGCGGCCGCCGACTTCGCGAATTGGTCTGGAGCCGTCCCAGTTCATCGCAGCCTGCCTGACCCGCTCGAAAAACGTTCCCTTTGCTCCGCTGATGTCGGAGATTTCGATCACGGTGCCGGGATGCGATTGGGTGTCGAAATAGGCGAAGCGTCCCTGCTCGCCGCCGATCTGGCCTTCGTGGCCGACTTTGTAACCCAGCGCGAGCGCGCGATCGTACAGCGCCTGGTAATTCTTCGACCAGTATGACATGTGCTGCAGCCCTTCGCCGCCGGAGTCGAGAAACTCCTTGTACATTGAGGGTGCATCGTTGCGCTGCTGGATGAGTTCGATCTGCAGGTCGCCGGAATTGGCGAGCGCGATGCTCATCTCGACGGCAGAATCCTTTCCGCGGTGGCGGAAGTAATCGGTCTTGACCCGGTCCATGTAGTACCAGGGCCCGATGCCCATCACGTTGATCCAGTGATCCATGGCGGCACGGATGTCGCGGACCACATAGCCGTTCTGGGCGACTGCACCGAAAACACGACTCATGTGGCGCGTTACTTCGCCTTGCCGAACAACACCGGAAGCTGGCGCGGCCCGCGCACGGTGCCTTCCGACCAGGTGACAGTACCGGCCGGGTCCAGCTTGAAATCCGGAATCCGCTTCAACCACTCCTCGATCGCGACCGTCATCTCCATCCGCGCGAGGTTGGAGCCGACGCAACGATGGATGCCGAGACCGAAGGCGGCGTGGCGATTTTCCTTGCGGTCGATGATGACCTTGTCGGCGTCGGGAAACATCGCGGGGTCACGGTTGGCGGCCGGGAACGACAGCAGCACCATGTTGCCGGGCTTGACCGGGCAGCCGCTGATGGTGGTTTCCCCGATTACCTCGCGCGCCATCGTCACCGGCGAATAGGCGCGCAAGAATTCCTCGATCGCGGTCGGCATCAATTCCGGTTCGGCAATCAGGCGGTCGCGATCGGCCGGCGTTTTCGCCAGATGCCACAGCGAGGCGCCGATTCCGCTCCAGGTGGTGTCGATGCCGGCGATCAGCAGCAGCCGCAGCGAGCCCAGCACGTGCATGTCCGACAGCGGCTGGCCGTCCTTGTCCCTGGCGTTCATCATCGTCGAGATCAGGTCGTCGGTCGGGTTCTTCTTGCGCGCCTCGATATGCCCGGCGAAATAATGGGTCATTTCATGGACCGCGCGCATCAGGGCGGCGTCGTCCTTGATGCCGAGTTCGAGAATCTCGTGGATCCACTTGATGAAAAGGTCGCCGTCCTTCTCGGGGATGCCGAGCATGTGGGCGATGGCGCGCACCGGAATGTTCTTGGTGTAGCGCGCCGCGGCGTCGCATTTGCCGTCGGCGATGAATTCGTCGATCAGTTCGTTGCAGATCGCGCGAACCCGGGGCTCCAGCTTTTTCATCGCATCGGGCGTGAACGGCGGCAGCAGCAACTGCTTGGCCGGCTTGTGTTCTGGTGGGTCGGAGGTGATCGGCGGCGCCGTATTCGTAATCGGCGGCCGGACGTCGCGCACGATGACGCGGCGGGAGGAGAAGTGCTCGGTGTCGTAGGCGATTTCCTTCACCGCCTGATAGGTGGTCGGCAGATAGCAGCCGAGGAAGCGCTTGGTGTGCACGACAGGACACTCGTTGCGCATCTCGTCCCAGATCGGGAACGGATTTTCGGTCCAGACCGGATCGGTGTGGTCGAAATCGTTTACCCAGTCGGTGACCGGCGGATGTTCGGGCATGACGCTGGAGGTATCAGACATCCGGATAATTCCTTCTGCTTCGTTCGTGCAATTCAAAAAAGCGAAATTGATTACGGACCGGAACTATTCTTCGGTCACTTCGATCGCCATTTCCGGGCAGTTGGTCTGGGCGAGCCAGGCCTTGTCTTCCAGACCCGCCGGCACGGACCCGTCGCCGATTTCGTGCGCGTTGCCGAATTCGTCGAGATTGAACAGTTCGGGCGCCAGCGATTTGCAGCGCGCATGTCCCTGACACTTGTCCTGGTCGACGCGGATTTTCAGCTTTCCAGCCATGGCAACCGTTTCCTCTCGTTGGCGCGCGCTTGGCTGCGCGTGTATTGTTTTGTTGATTTCGCAAGGCGCCGGCCGGCGGGCTGGCACGCCCCGAAGTTATGGGCTATTACATTCGTTCCCTGGTCGTGCTGTCAAGCGAATATTTGGAACCGTTACAAGGTCGTTACACCGAATGCCGCCTCGTCCCGCCCGCAAAGCGCTGAACGCCTACCACCACGGGGATCTCCGCGATGCCCTGGTTCAGGCCGCATTGCAGGAGGTCGAACTCGGCGGCCCGGAAGCCATCAACATCAGCGCGCTGGCCAAAAAGCTCGGCGTCTCGCAACCGGCGCCCTACAAGCATTTCGCCGACCGCGAAACACTGCTGGTCGCCGTCACCGCCGAGGCCTTCCGCCAGTTCAGCGCCATGCTCCGGGAGTCGATCGCCAGGCCGTCGAAGCGTTCAAAACTGTCGCGCTTCGCGCAGCTCACGCTGGATTTCGGGCTGCGCCGCAACGGCGTCTACCGCCTGATGTTCGCCTCGCGCGTCATGGCGTGCGCGCCAAAGAACAGCGAGCTTCACGTCGCCGCGATGGAAACGTTCGACCTGCTGCTGGAAGCACTGGAAGCGCCGGCCGTCGGATACCTGCGCGAGCGAAGCGCCTTGAAAGTCTGGGCCTCGCTGCACGGCGTCGTGATGCTGGCCGAACAGGGCCTGCTTACCGGGCAGGTCGGCCATATCAGCCGGGAGGAGTTGGTCGAGGAGATCGTCGAGCAGACCAAGCTGGCGCTCTCTGTGGCGATCGAGACCGCTGGCAAGGCCGGCTGATACTGCGTCGGATTCTTCCCGTCATCGAGACCGGCCATACATCAGGCTTTCGCTTCCTGCCCTTCCCGCGGAGTGTTAGCGTTCAACCGGGTACCAGAACCGGGAAGAACGAGCATGGCCGAAACCAAGATCGATGTGGATCCTCCCCAGTCCGTCGCCGTCGCGACGACGCGCTCAATCGAACTGACCGAGGTCGCAACCCGCAGCGAACACGATCTGCTTGGCAATGCCGATGTGCCGATCGATGCCTATTGGGGCGTCCACACCTTGCGGGCCGTGGACAATTTCCCGATCACCGGCGTTCCCGTCGGTCATTATCCGGATCTGGTGCGGGCACTGGCACTGGTGAAGCAGGCAGCGGCGCGCGCTAACCGGCGCCTCGGCCATCTGGCCCCGGCGAAGGCAGACGCCATCGATAAGGCCTGCGAACTGATCGCAAAGGATGGCCGCTTCCACGACCAGTTCGTGGTCGACGCCATTCAGGGCGGCGCCGGCACCTCGACGAACATGAATGCCAACGAGGTCATCGCCAACGTCGCGCTCGAACTGATGGGAAAGAAAAAAGGCGACTACGCGAGCCTTCACCCCAACGACGACGTCAACATGGCGCAGTCCACCAACGATGCCTATCCGACCGCCTTGCGGCTTGCGATCATCTTCGCCGCCACGCCATTGATCGCGGCGCTCGACGAGCTTGCCTTTGCCTTCAAGTCGAAGGCCGTCGAGTTCGGCGATGTCCTCAAGATCGGGCGAACCCAGCTTCAGGACGCGGTACCGATGACGCTGGGCCAGGAATTCGACGCCTATTTTGCCACCATCAAGGAAGACGTCGCCCGGTTGCGGGAAGCCGCGGCGCTGTTCCGCGAGGTCAATCTCGGGGCAACCGCGATCGGGACCGGCATCAATGCCGACCCGCGCTACGCGGCATTGGCCATCGAGGAACTGGCGCGGGCCTCGCATGAACCGATGGTGCCGGCGAGCAACCTGATCGAGGCGACGTCCGACATGGGCGCCTTCGTGCTGTTCTCGGGCGTGCTGAAGCGCGTCGCGGTCAAACTGTCGAAAATCTGCAACGATCTGCGTCTGCTGTCGAGCGGACCGCGCGCCGGCTTTGGCGAAATACGCCTGCCGACGGTGCAGGCCGGATCCTCGATCATGCCCGGCAAGGTCAACCCTGTTATCCCTGAAGTCGTCAACCAGGTCGCGTATATGGTGATCGGCCATGATCTCACCGTGACCATGTGCGCCGAGGGCGGACAGCTTCAGCTCAACGCCTTCGAACCCACGATCGGCTATTGCGTGCTGTCCTCGCTGCGGACGTTGACAGCCGCGATCAACACCCTGACGAAGAAATGCGTTGTCGGCATCGAAGCCGATCGCGAACGATGCCGGGCGCTGGTTGAGGACAGTATCGGCCTCGTGACGGCGCTGGTCCCGGCGCTCGGTTATGAGGTGTGCTCACGGGTTGCCAAGCAGGCGCTTGCGCAAAAGCGCCGGGTCGCCGACATCGTGCTAGAGGAAAAATTGCTGACGCCGGAACAGATGGAACGTTTGTTTCGTCCGGAGGCGATGACCTCCCCTGCGCGCGCACGGTAGGAAAAATGCCCGGTCGGATCGGGCCACCGCATGCGCCTGACCTTCGGCTGATCCGCGCCGCCTTGCACATGGCGCTCGGCATGCTGGTGTCGCTGTGTTGTTCGGATTTCGCGCTCGCCAAGGACAAGGGCGACAACGAAGATGACGTGGCCGCAGCCGGACCTGCGCTGCCGAACATCTACCTCGATATGAGGACCATCTACACCACCCTGCCCGCGGGCACGCTGTCGATCGGGTTCAGCACGCCACCGTTACTGTCGACGCTGTCGAATCTCTCGTCGATCGCAACCCTGCCGTCACCGTCGAGCCGCAGCATCTCGGTCGATCTTCCCTTGACGGTCGACGTCAGCGACCGGCTCTCGGTCTATGGCGGTGTCAGCGGCAGCGCCTCGCAATCAGGTACCGATCCCTGGACGGCCTTCACCGTCACCAGCTTTACCGTCGGTTTCCAGGCCGACATCTATCGGCAAAACGGCGGCCTGTTGCCGACGCTCACGGTTCAATCCAACGTGACACGATCGATCTCCGACGCGCCGCTGGCGACGACGGCCTATAATACGATTCTGGAAGCGGACTACGCGCTGAATGCCGATGAAACCCGGGGACTTTTGGCCGGCGTGCAATATACGCGGGTGCTGGTCGATACTCCCTTGGCCAGCATCAAGCCCGACACCATGGGATATGTCGGCGGTTATTATCAGTGGGACAACAACTGGAAGCTCACCGGACGCTTCGGCGTGCAGTCCTTCGGCGGCGCCCGGCTTCTGAACCTGACGCCGTTCCAGCCCTTCACCCAGCCGATCGTGCGGTTCGACCTCGACCGGATGGATGACAACGATAATCGCCTGTTCGGCGTCACGGCGCAGATCGCGTGGACGCCGAAGCCGTCCTACCAGCTGACGCTTCGAACCCCGTTCTATGCGATCCGGAATTGAGGCTCGGCAGGAATCCGTGTGCTGAAACTAGAACTATCTTCGCCGCAGCGCCGCGACCTTGCGGCCCTTGCCGGCCAATGACGCAGCCGCCTTCGGCTTCCGGGACGGGGCAACGACATTCCGCCGGGCGCCGGCTTCCCGCATCTGTTCCTCGACATAGCGACGCGCGCTGGCGATGTGCAGGCGCATCTTGCGCTCGGCTTCGACGGAATCGCGTCGCGTCATCGCCGCCACGATATCCTTGTGTTCGCGGAGCGTCAGTTTGGTCCGGTCCGGGGTGACGCTGAATTGGCGACGATAGACCCGGAGCAGGTAATAGAGATCCTCGCAAAGCATCTGGATCAGCCGCGCGTTGCCGCTGCCTTTCACGATCAAGAAGTGGAAGTCGAAATCCATCGCCTCCGGATAGACGCCGGTCCCCTGCGCACTTTTCAGCTGCTGTTGCAGCAAGGCGGAAAGCGTCTTGAGCTCCTGGTCCGTCATGTTCGTGGCGGCAAGTCCGCAGGCCATCCCTTCCAGCGCTTCTCGAACCTGGAGCACCTCGCAGAGATCGCCCGGCGACAGGCTGGAAACGCGAACGCCGATATTCGGTGTTCGCAGCAACAGCTTGCGACCTTCGAGCGTGCGAATCGCCTCGCGCAGCGGACCACGGCTGACACCGAGCGACGTGGCGAGCGCCTGTTCGCTGATCTTGCTGCCGGATTGCAGATCGCCGTTCATGATCGCAGCCTCGATCCGCTCCGCAAGCGTGTCGACCAGCGACTGAGCTGAAATCTTGTCGTTCAAAATGCCGTTCATGAAAACCTTTCGAGCCTTGCTACAGACGCCCGCAGGCGCCACCGCGCTAACCCGATGCGGAAGAAACAATGATCGCGTTGGCTCCGCACCACCGCTGGCTCGGCCCTATGCCTCTAATATCTGCCTTCGCCGAAAACAATCAATCGTAGAAATACGGAGTTCCGGAAACTGTCTACAGTCAAGTACCGTCACCGTCTCCCTTACCGTCTACAGTTGTCATTATGCGGCGGGGGCGGATGCCATTGCGCCTGCGGCGGGGCTGCGGCGTCGCTTGACGGCCATCGTGTCTGTATAGAGGGTGCCGCAAACTAACTTCAGCGGTCGCCACGGCCTTGCAACAACGAAAGTCGGAGAAAAAGAATGTCGGAGAAGGTCGCAGTCATCGGGATGGGACAGATGGGATCGGGGATGGCCGGACGGCTGAGGGAGTCCAACCTCGACGTCGTCGGCTACGACGTCAATGCCGATCAGCGCGCGCGCCTGACCAGGGACGGCTTTCGGATGGCATCGAGCATCGCAGAGGCGATCGCCGGCCGCAGCATCGTGTTGACCAGCCTGCCCGACCCCAAGGCGGTGACGGAAGCCTGGCTCGGCACGGATGGAATCGTCGCCAATGCCGCCAAGGGCACGCTGTGCATCGAGCTATCGACCATCGATCCGCAAACGATGCGGCAGGCCGCCGCGGCCGCCGCCACCCGCGGCATTGCCGTGGTTGATTGCCCGGTCAGCGGCAGCCCCAACGAGGCGCGCGCCGGCAAGCTGATCCTGATCGCCGGCGGCGAGATGGCCGACGTGACCCGCGCCGAACCGATCCTGAAACTGCTCGGCAATGATTGGAAATACACCGGCGGTGTCGGCACCGCCAAAGTGGTCAAGATCGTCAACAACATGATGTCGATGGGCAACGTGCTGGTCGCAGCCGAAGCCTTCGCGCTTGGCGTTGCCGCCGGTGTCGAGCCGGAAAAGCTCTACGATGTGCTGTCGGTGAGCGGCGGCCGCTCCCATCATTTCACCAAGCGCTTTCCGAACGCGATCAAGGGCGATTTTTCTCCCGGCTTCAAGATGGAACTCGGCGAAAAGGACCTGGCGCTCGGCGTCGAACTCGGACGTGCGACCCGGATGCCGACGCCGTCCGCTTCGGCAACCCGCGAACTCTACGCGCTTGCGCTGGCCGAAGGATTTCGTGGCCAGGACATCGTCTCGCTGCTGGCAATGTATCAGAACTGGGCCAAACCGAAGCCGGCCAACTGATCAGCGGGGGCCGGATGTCCTGTTCGGCCGGAACAGCTATTGACGCGCGCCGCGGTTCCCACTTCGATGCCCCCGGCAGGAGGGCGGGAGCCATGAGACACCCCTTGGACACGGCCGTCATGTCCGGCGCGCTTTGGCTGCTGGCGGCGATGCTGATCGACGTCCTGACGCCGAAAGAACTGACCGCGCTCATGGTCGGGGAAGTATTGGCGCCGGCGGTCATCGTCGGAGCCGTGTTCTACCACATGAGGTTGCCCGGGCCGGACCTCGCAATCTCGCTGGCGACGCTGTGGCTGGTCTCGGTAATTGGGATCGAGTGGATCACGCCGAAACCGATATCGCCCTACTTCATGATCGCCGCCGTGGCGCCGTCGATTTTGGTCGGTGCATGGTTTCACGGCGCAGCAAGATGGCGCCGCAGGGCTGGCGACGCCAGCCAGCGGAAAACCGTTTGAGTTCGGGACGCGCCCGGGAGATCAAGGCGCGTCAATCTCCGGCATGGCCAGAAGTCGCTGCCGTAGCGCGAGCCGCACCAGCTCGATATCCGAATTGACGCCGAGCTTGTTCCTGGTGAGATAACGCGTATTCGCCACGGTCTTGGGGCTGACATGGAGCGTTTCGGCGATCTGCTCCGGCGTCTTTCCGTCCAGCAGCATTCGCAATACTTCGAATTCACGCGGCGACAGGACATCGACCGCCGAAGGCTCGTTATCAAGCCGGCTCAGCGCCAGTTCATGACCGATATCCGCACTCAATGCGGTGCGGCCCTTCAATACGTCGAAGATCGCGCGCAGCAGTTCTTCGGGCGGACTGCTCTTGGTCACATAGCCCTTGGCACCGGCCCGGATGGCCTGCACGGCATAGGCCGCATTCTGATGCATCGTGAACGCGAGAATTCGCGCAGCCGGGTCCCACGCCCGGATGCGCCTGATGGCTTCGATGCCGCCGAGACCCGGCATCGTCAGATCCATAATGACGAGATCCGGCGACGCTTCCTTGTAGAGCCGATAGGCTTCCGCGCCATCGCCCGCTTCAGCGACTACCTGCAACCGTAGCTGCTTCTGCAGCAGCGAGCGATATCCCTCGCGGACGATCGCGTGATCGTCGACCAGCATGATCCTGGCGCGTTCCGGCCCGGTCATGGCGCCGGGATCACCGCATGCAAGATCATTCCGGTCGGACGCCGCGCCTCGAAACTCAGGCTGCCTCCCAGCGCCACGATCCGCTCGCGCATGCCAAGCAGGCCGAGCCCGGATTTGGCTGCGAGGCCGATGTCGCCGGCCTTGCCGTCATCGTCGACGATCAGCTCGATTTCCCTTGCGCCGGAATCGGCTGTCGCCGAGGTCGCCTCGCGCATGTTGAGATGCAAACCCACCCGCGTTGCCTCCGCATGTTTCGCCGCATTGGTGATGGCTTCCTGGGCAATTCGATAGAGGTTGGCACCGAAAGGCGACGGCAGCGCGTCAAAGCTGCCGCTAACCTCGATTTCAAAGCGCGTCCGCCCGCTGCTGCGGCTGTTCCAGCCGGCGACCAGGCTTTCGAGGCTGGAGCTGAGGCCAAGCTCGTCGACATCAGGTGCGCGCAATCTGACCAGCGTGCCCCGCAGCGTCTCCATCATGTGCGCGGCGATCCGCGCGATGCTCTGGAATTCGGGCAGCACGTCCGGGCATTCCTGCCGCGCCGTCTGGCCGGCGGACGCCGCCACCGCACTGATGGCGGCAAGGCATTGACCGAACTCGTCATGAAGCTCGCGGGCCAGATGCAGGCGTTCCTCGTCCTGGACCGCGATCAGTTTTTTGGTCAATTCGTTGCGCTCGGCCAAGGTGGTCTGCAGCTTTTCGGCAAGGGCGTTGAACACGTCCCGGATCTCCGAGAGTTCGGCCAGATCGAACGCCGGCAGGCGTGCCGAATGGTCATTCGCGGCAAGCCGCTCGAGACCGGACACGATCATGCGCGTCGGGCGCAGCGCGCGCGCCAGCGCCGCGTAGACCAGAAGGCACAACGCCGACAGGGTGATCGCCATCACGGCAAACAATCGGCTGGTTTCGTGCCAGGCCTCGGCAATCAGGCTTTCCGGGGCGATTGAGACCACCGCCGCGCCCTGTGCCTGATTCTGGAACAGAACTTGACGGACGACTTCCGTGTCCGGCCTGAACACGCTGCGGTACAGCGTCGCAAAAAATCTCGGAGCGTCGGTCTCGCCGGCTTGCGTGCCGCTGCACAGACGCTGAACGATGTCGCCGCTGTTGGCCCGATAGGCGATGCAAAGACCGGGCGCCATCAACGCGGAGGCGACGGTTTGCAGATCGGGAAAGCGGCCGGCGCCGAGCTTGAGCCACCGGTTCTGCTCGTGCCGGAGCTGCAAGTCCCTTGCGACGATCTCGGCGATCCCGTCCATTTTCGTTCGCGCGGACCTGTCGCTGTCAAACAGGACATAGGCGACGGCTGCGATGAAACAGACGGCGGCCAACCCCGCGACGCGCAGCGCCAGGCGGAGCTTGAGGTCGATTGTGCGTGACATCCACATGTCCAAACACCTGCCAGGCAATGAGTGCGGGCGCTTCCAGCCGACGCCATTAGAGGGCAGAAACGGCGCAGTGGGAAGCAGGTGGCCGAAATTCGGGAAATTTGCCCGGCTGGTTTCGGGCCGGACGCCATTTTGGGAACCGTGCCTCTCGTGCACGATACTGCCTGGTTATCCTTGGAGGCTCGCCGCATGCACCGCACCGTCGTCTCGATCCTCGCCATGTCAGCCCTGTTGCTGATGCCGTCGCTCGATTGTGCGCATGCCGACACCGGCAGCGCGACACTGCCCGGCCTCGCTTTGCTCGACTTCAACTATGTCGACACGTCGGGAGAGACGAGGGATCAGACCGCCGAGCACCAGAAGCGGCTGGATGCCTTCATGCTCGCGCTTCGGCAGGATGTCGCCGCGAGCCAGAAATACCGGATGGTGGTTGCAACCTGCCGGCCGATCCCGTGCCAGGTCGGACAGTCCGCCCTCACCGAACTGCAGGACGCCGCCCGGGCAGCCGGCGCAAAAATTCTGATGATGGGTGGCGTTCACAAGATGAGCACCCTGATCCAGAATGCCAGGGTGATGGCCGTCGATCTCGAAACCAACGCGGTCGTTCTCGACAAGCTGGTGACCTTCCGCGGCGATACCGACGAAGCCTGGCAGCGCGCCGAAACCTTCATCGCCCAGCAGATCACGACATCACCCGTCAGCTCAGACTCGCGGCCGGCGCCGATCAAGCTCGCGGTGTTCGATTTCGAGCTTGACGACACCAGCGCCGGGGCTTCGCTGACGAATGCGGCCGATGCCGTGCAATTGGGCCTGGTCACGACCGAGGTCCGCAAGCTGATCGAGCAATCAGGGCGCTATCGGCTGATCGATGTCAGCCGCGCCGATGCAGAGGCCGTGAAGGCGCACACGCTCGGAAAGTGCGACGGCTGCGATGCGACAATCGCCTCGAAGCTCGATGCCGAGCAATCCCTGATCGGAATCGTGACGCGCATCAGCCGGATGGAATACCAGGTGACGTATCGCATCCGCGACGCAAGAACCGGTGCCGTAGTCGCCACCGAGCAGACCGGCCTGCGCATGGGCGCCGACTACTCCTGGACCCGCGGGGCTGCCGCGTTGATCAAGACCCGTTTGTTGAAGGAGCAGGAGTAGGCGCAGGCGCTGGCCACCGTCCGTTGCCGGGCCGCGGTGCGCCCCAATCAAAATATCGAAAACAACCCCATGCAAAGTAGCCGGGTGATCGAAACCGCGGGCCGGGACGAGACGCCGCGCCGGTCTACTCTCCGACTTTCCACGCTGCTTCGATGACTTTGAGCGGCTTTGGAATGAGCTTCAGGTCCGCGAAGGTGTCGGCGATCTTCTGCTGACCCTCCAGGGTTGCCGCATCGATGGGATGCGCACCTATTTCGGCGCGGGTGACCCCACGCTCAATGACCTCGACCGGAAGTCCGACCTTCGGCGCAAGTTCGATGGCGTATTGTCTGCGGTTATCCCTGATCCAGACGTCGATTTCGTCGACCGCCGCCAGCACGGCCTTCAGGACCTCCGAATTGCCTTCCGCGACCGGCCGCGACGCCATGTAGAACGACACATTCGGCGCAAGACCCGTCCCATCGGCAATGGCTATGGCTCCAAGACTGAGCTCGGCGGCGGCGTAATAGGGATCCCAGATCACCCAGGCATCGACCGAGCCGCGCTCGAAGGCCGCACGGGCATCGGCCGGCGCGAGATAGGCCGGAACGATATCACCATAGGTCAGTCCATTTGCTTGCAGCGCCTTCACGATCAGGTAGTTGACGTTCGATCCCTTGTTGAGGGCGACGCGCTTTCCCTTGAGGTCCGCCACAGTCCGGATGGGACTGTCTTTGGGAACAATGATCGCTTCGTTCTTCGGCGAGGCCGGTTCAAAACCCGCATAGACGATATTGGCACCTGCAGCTTGGGCGAAGATCGGGGGCGCCTCGCCCACCAGGCCGAAATCGGTGGCGCCCACGTTGAGGGATTCGAGCAGTTGCGGTCCGGCCTGAAACTCGGTCCAGGTCACTGTCCATCCGAACGGCGCGAGCTTGCGCTCAAGGATGCCGCGCTCCTTCAGGAAGATGAGATTTCCGGCCCCTTTCTGCAAAGCGATACGGAATGTCTTGCCGTCGGCCCGCGCTCGTGGAGCCAGGCCGCCGACACCGAGGACGAGCCCTGCTGCCAGCATTTGAAAATTGCGACGATTGATCATGATCCTATTGCCCTTCGCGATTGTTTTTGATGAGGCGTGGTTGGCGGCAGCATCGAGTGTGTTGCGTCGATCTCAACCAGCCTGAGCTTCATTTAGGCTGGAGTCGTACGGGCTTGGGTCATGCCTGCTCTCTCACCGGATCCGTCCAGTGCACCTGCCGGGCCTAGCGATGACGATTTGATTTGAGCGGGAAGATCAGCGACAGGCGCCGCTGGCCGCAGAGAAACAGCGCAGCGTCATGCACTGATGCACATTTCCAAACGCAGGTGCTCGATTGGATCGCATACGGCCACTCTCGGCAGGACAATTCCCTGCGCCGATAATATTGATGAGCTCGGTCGCGTCAATGAAATGGATATTCGTTGTTGCGGTCGGGGCGCGTCGCCGGTTCTACGCGCGCGACAGAAAAGGAAACGGAACGATTTTTGAGAATTCAGCCCCGCAATCGAATCGGTTGCTGCTGATCTCGACAGAACGCCCGTCGCGGCACGAAGTCGGAGCCGGTGCCGGGCCGCATCAGGTCTATGGTTTTCTGACCACGGCATCGAACGCGGCGGTCGAGCCGATCCTCCCGAAGAGCCTGCCATCGAAGGCGGCGGGTGCCGATACCGGACCTGATCGACGCCGCCGACCTGACAATGATACGCGTCATCCCCCCACACAAGACTGGGCGATGTCATGACGTCAGCGACACCACCGAAGTGCGAACGAACTACGAGCCGAAATCTGACGCGGCGACCTGGCGCATGCTGGCGAGCGCAACCGGCATGGCCGCTGCCTCGTCTTTCGGATGCGTCTTCGTAGGGACTATTGTTTCTGCGCTCTTGCCACGGCTTTCGTGGCGAGGAATGTGGAAACCCTCTGCGGAATACTCGGAAATCTTATTCCTAAGCGACCGCACCGAGACGCCGAGCAGACGCGCAGACACGGTTCTATTCCCGTGCGTATGAGCGAGGGTTTCTAAGATCAGGTCCCGCTCTACGACACTAATGGACGAACCGACCAGCCACCGAGCGAGGCGACGGCGCGACGAAGAAGAAATTGGAGCGTGAGTAATCATTTGCCCGATACTCCACAACACAACGCCCCCTTCGTCAGGACACAACAACATAGTTAATGATCTATTAACGATCGGGCATCGGCTGGGGGCACGGCACTAACCCTTGCTCGGGCCGTCATTCTGCGCCTTCATCGGGCTGTGCATTGATCCAAAGAGCGCTCGCTATTTAACCGTCGCGCGTACTGTAATTTCCGACGTGCCGGAAGCCGTTGGCCCCTGCCCCGTTGCTTTGATGGCAAAACTGTCGCTTCCCTTATATCTAGCCTTCGCCTTGTACTCGTATGTGGCTGAGTTGAGCTTTTTCAACTTTCCGTGGACGGGCTTTTGAGAAATGTCGGAGCTAGTCACCGTGCCATGCATCTTGATCGGAAACTGACAACTTTGCCCGGAGACAACATCAATGTCGCTGGTCGAACTCTCGCCCCAATCCGCCAGTGTTGCTAATATTGAACAGTCAGAGGCGGCCCGCGCCAAAGACACGGGCATTAAGTCGGTAGCTTCGACGATAAGCGCCAAAGCGACCATGTTAGACAACCGCTTAGACTTCCTCGTTTCCATCAAACCCACACTGACCAAAATTCGTCGGATTAGGGCGTATGTGCATCGCCTTGGGCAGTCGGCTTAACCTTGCGACAGGCACTTTCGTTCCATTCAAGCTAGAGGCAGGCTCGGGCCGTGGCCGCTACCGCGATTTACCGGAGGGGAAAGTATCGGCGTACTCAACTCGATGCCGCGACTTCGCCAAGTCTACACCGGCTAATGTTGTCGTTCTGCCGCAACGTTTCATCCCCGCATAACGTTATATCCCCACATAAACAGGGCGGCTTCGATTTCTCGCGAACTCGCTTGGCATTCTTTCGCGACTTGCCAGACGAGGTGCGATGACCATCGCACCATCGAGGCATGGCAGCGATCTCTGGTTTTCCCGAACAACGCCGGAAAATGAATGCAGTTCGTGTCGGGGTTCCGTTTGGCCTCTCGGTCCACGGCGAAAAGCAATTGATCGGCAAGATCGTATTGATGAATTTCTCGTTCCTCCGCAAATTTAGCAACGAAGAAACCGAGCGCACCCCCGACTCGACCGTCGTAGGCCACAAGCTTCTGTTCGGGATCGGCGAAGCTCACGATCTTCGCCATGGTCGAGTTCATTGTCAGATTCACACCGTCGAACGAATCCAGCGAGGCGTGCTCGTCTTTGATCAGGTTGACTACGTTCGAAAGCTTGGCGGAAATCCCACCTGCGTTGCGTTCGATCCATTCAAGCGTGCCCCTCTGTCGATGCTTATTATCTGCACCAGCCCAATGCATTATCGCCCGCAAGATGTCACACGCATCCTTATTAGCATCGTGTTGAATAGCGGACTGTAGATTGGCAGCGAGTCGATCAAATTCGGCTTTATTCTCAGAAAAGCTTTTTCCGCTCCAAGCGTATTTCGATACCGCATCCGCCAGACCGACTGCCGACCATTTACGATTGACCGTTCGCGACCATCCCTGCGATTTTCCTCTAGAAGGAACGGCATAGGAATGCTGACGGTTCCCTCCCCATTCATGCGCAAGGAACTGGCAAAATTCGTGTATTTGCTCAAGGTTATGAGCAGCGAGATTATCCCGCTGCCCGTACAGGGCTATTGAGGGGGACCGGGATATGGCGCTTGCGCCCACCGATACTGGGAACGGTTCTGCCATGGTACACTAACTGCGTTATCTTGTTGAAACGACGTTTTTGTTGCGGGTGACGTTCAACCAAAAGTCCGCAAAGCCGGGTAATCCCCTCAGGCAGGCGAGTTAATGTCTTCGGTATTTTCACCAACCCAAAGCGGAGGTCCATCCTCTCGAAGGGCATTCTCAAGCAGCGAGAGGGAGTCGTCGTCGGTAGGTTCGGTGACCCAAAGCGAGGGTTTAGCGACGTGGGCTTTCTTGTCGCGCGGCGCATGCTCTGTTCTCACGACTATTACTCCAAATAACAAATAGCCAACGCACCCCAGCTGCCCCACCCAAGAATGATTTGAGTCGGGAGTCAAATTTAAGTCCAAAAATTGAAAGGCTTGGGGCCCATCGCAACGGGGTCGCTTTAACGGCGAGAGATCTCAAGACGCACTAAGCGCCGCTGTATCAATAGGACACCGATGTTGTCCTTTAAGACCGCGCGCATTCCGCTCGGTAGGCAGTATGCGCGGTGTCGAAACGTCAGACGATGTAGGTCGGACGGACGGGCGTCGACTGCGTCCAATCATTGGTGATCCATTCACGAGCTATGACCTTAAATATTTCTCTGAGGCAAGCTTGGCGACGCGCTTCGCGCGTCTTCTTCGCAACGCTGGGATCAATGTCTTTTGCCAGCAAACTTCGAGCATCCTCGCGTCGAGATCTAGCGTTTGCGAGAGACACGCTCGGATAGATACCAGGGGCAAGTGTCCGGCGTTTCCCGGCGAACCGATAATCCAACCGCCGGTAACCCGCGCCTTTTGGCGTCACCAGCAAATACATGCCGCCGCCATCGCTCAGCTTATAGGGTTGCGCTTGTGGCTTGGCGTTGCGGATGCGCGTATCGGCCAATGCCATGACGGCATCTCCTTGTCCCGCGAAAGACAGGACGCCGGGAATATACCGTCATGGATACCGTCAATTTTTCGGCTGCAAGAGAACGAACGCTGACGCTTGTGAATGGATACGGTCACAAAGACACTGGCATCTCAGCGCAATTTGAACATCTGCGGTCGAGTGCGAACAGTTGCGAACGCCGGTGTGGTAGCGAGAGAGGGACTCGCTGCAAATAACCTGCAAACATCAACGAAAACAACGTTTCTGCCAATCGACAGGGCGCCTGTGTTCTGTGTCTGTGATACAGCACCGATACCAAGAGAGCAACAACCCTCTGGACGGTTGCGGCGTTTGCCGTAATGAAGTCGACACCGCCCCGCATTCGTTCGTGACTTCGGCGGACAAAGAGGAGAATATTCTATCGAACGTCGAACTTCCCTTTTCGGGAGTTCCAGAACTGACCGTTACTGTTCGGAAACTGGGCGTTACAAACTGCCGCTGTCGCCTCAGAACTGAGCGTGACTTTTCTCTAAACTGGGCGTTACATTTCCGGGGTAGTAACGGGGGGCGTCCGGCAATCAGCCCCCTACGCCCGTGCCTACAACGTCCCTCAGCAAGTGCCATCAAATCGCCAGTGCGTTTCTCGCCAATGACGGTGCCGCGAAAATGGCGGGTTGTAGGATATCCTTCTTCAGGCCTCCCAGCTGGCATCAACCTAATAGGCGGCGACCAAGTCTCCCTCAATTGGCTGGTCAACGACGCTGCGCGATGGCCGTCAAGAGCGACCCGGCTGGGCCTCGACAGTGCCGCGAAACGCCGGACACATCGTGCAAGAGCTCCACCACCATATGCCGCGCATAGTCGAGAACCAGCAACGCCTCGGATGCGTCACAGGAAGCCGCCCGCAGGCCGGCAATTCGATTGGTAACTCGCCGGGCTTTACGGGGCCTAAGGCGACTATCTATCGGGCGCAGGAGGCAGCGGAGCGCCTCCAACTGAAATCGACCCTGCCTTGGGCGCCTGCGGTTTCTTGCGCTGGGCGATGGCTGCCGGCCGTGGCTGACCGATGCGTGGGGGGGCAGAAATCGAATTTTGGATCTGTGGTGATGCAGGTGCTGTCGCTACTGCATTCCGCAATGCATCGACCTTCGCCATCAAATCAACCACCTGGCCGGACAGCTTTTCCAGATCTGCTTTTTGGGCTTCTAGGTTTTCGGTTGCCGAGTGGATGGAATTGGCCGTTTGCCGTTCAAAGCCATCGAAATCGGCCCGACTGACAGGCTGCTCCCCACTCGCGGCAACCGGCGAGCCGGTGGCTGAAGGTATGACGAACACCGCTGTTCGAACCTGATCACCGTAGTTGACCCACAGGTAAGCGCACGCGCTGGCGCTGATGGCAAACACGATGAGGGCGATCGGGGCTACGCGGGATCGTCTCCTACGCTGTAGGGCCTTTCGAACTTGCTGGTCTAACTCGTCGGTCACGATGCCTCACCTGCTGCCCTAGACAAAAGGTCGACGCTAATGGTGGCTGCTTACGGTTAAAATGAGGTTACACCCTCGGGCGCGGACCAGGCTCCCGTGCTGTGACTGCCCATGCCGGCCTGTATCGCTTTGTGCAGCCCGGAAAGACTAATTTTCCGGTCCGTAGAAATGGACAAAGCCACAAACGGCCGACGACGTCCCCGCGGCGAAAAAAATGACAAAAGAGCCGCCGGTCTGACCACCGGCGGCAGCTTACACCTCGGTCGAGCGGCCCGAGCGCTTGCATAAGCGATTAGACGGAGGCTTGTCGCATTTCGGTTCGAGTGCCGAGAGAAATGATTTCGGACGAAGGCCGCCGAGTTGGGCTGGTCGGCACCAAAACCTTCGCGCTCGCGTACGGCGCAAAGAGTGCTACGGCCTTGCGCTCAGAACTCGGCCTGCGCAGCGACAAGTCGTTCGCGATGCATCGATGGCATCTTCGCCCTGCGCGGACGCGCTGCCATGGGCCCATGATTTCAACACCGATCGGGTTATCGGTGCGACTTGGCGCTTGACCCAAGCTTCAACCTTCACCGTTTTCGCACCGGCGTACTAAGCGACAATCCGACTTTCCTCTTTGGACGTGAGCATGTCTACGAAGGGATGCGCACGGCCGGCGTGCCAGAACGATGATGTTGTCCGTTAGACTGTATGTCCCCTCCACAAAATGAGGCGACTCACCCTCGATGCTGCGACGAGGGTTGCCCGGATGGACCGGGCAGAGCGGACATCGTCCGGGTCAGTCGGCAGGTCAGTTTGGTGCCAAAAACGGAAGCACTAGCGATAGATCCGTTAGGGTTTTCTACTTCGCCCCAAGTCAGATCGGTCAATCAAGTACCGCTCCCATTCGGCCTCGCGTTCGAGCAGGTACTTCTCTTCTGTCGTGTGCCATTGATGCAACGCGGAACCGTTCCGCCGCATCCTTGGTGAACGGGATTTTGCCGCCTTCCAGGATATTTCGAGGACTTCGGCTCGCGAGCGGATAGAACGCGTTGTGCGCTTTAAAGACTCGGAGATGCGCGGCACCTTGGCTCCCCCCATAGCCATTTTTTTTAGCCATTCGTCTTCATATGGTAACCACGGATGATTAAATCGCGAACGCAAATGCAGTCCCTCAGCGCGAGTTGATCAGCACAACGCTGCGGTTATCAGGCAGCTCCTCCAGTTAACAAATCGTAACGAGACACTCCCTTATCATCTCTGTCCATTTACGCGGTCTTTAAAACGGCTTGATAGGATTTCGGCTGAATTTAACCCCAGGCGGGACCATCGTCATGGATACGAAGACACTTAAGCGGATGACCTCATCATTCAGTCGTTCCGAAGCCGGCAATATCGCGGTGCTGTTTGCCATCGCCGCCGTGCCGATCATTGCCTTCGTGGGGGCCGCGATCGACTATACCCGCGCCAACAGCGCCCGCTCGTCGATGCAGGCAGCCCTCGACTCGACCGCCCTGATGCTGGGCAAGGACCTGACCGACGGCACCATCACACCCGCGCAGGTCAGTGCCAAGGCAACGGCCTATTTCAACGCGCTCTATACCAACACGGACGCCAAATCGGTCGTGGTCGGCGCCACCTACACCGCCGCCACCGGCAGTGGTTCGACGGTCCTGTTGAGCGGCTCCGGTATCATCAACACCGACTTCATGAGGGTCGCGGGCTTCCCGACCCTCGGCTTCGATACCACCTCGACCGCGGGCTGGGGCAACGTGCGCATGCGCGTGGCGATGGTGCTCGACAACACCGGATCGATGGCCCAGGACGGCAAGATGCCGGCTTTGCAGACCGCCGCCAAGGCCCTGATCGATCAGCTCAGCGCGCTCGTCAAGAATCCAGGTGACGTCTACATTTCCGTGGTTCCGTTCGCCAAGGACGTCAATTTCGGCACCAGCTACGCCAACCAGACCTATATGGACTGGAGCAGCTGGGATACGACCAACGGCACTTTGGGTTCGTGCAGCAAGTCGACCTACACGAGCAAGAGTACCTGCGAGTTGAATAGCAAGGTCTGGACGCCCGACCGCAGCAAGTGGACCGGCTGCGTCACCGACCGCACCCAGGACTACGACATCCAGAACACAGCGCCGACCGCGGGCAATGCGCCGACGATGGTCGTTCCGGAGGAATATGTTTCCGGCAGCACCAAGTACTGCAAGACCGGCAGCAGCACTTATCTGGAGCCCGTCGTTCCCCTGACCACCGACTGGGCCGGTCTCAAGGCGGCGATCGGCAGCATGATGCCGACCGGCAACACCAACCAGAGCATCGGTCTGGCGTGGGGCTGGCTGACGCTGGGCGCCGGCGCACCGTTCAACGCCGCCGCCAAGGACCCGAACTATACCTACAAGGAAGCGATCATCCTGCTGTCCGATGGCTTGAATACCCAGAACCGCTGGTCCTCGAACGCGGCCCAGATCGATGCGCGCCAAGCTCTGCTGTGCGCCAACGCCAAGAAGGCCAACATCACGATCTACACGATCCAGCTCAACACCGGCACACCCGGCGATCCGACTTCGACGGTGCTGCAGAACTGCGCCAGCGGCGTCGACAAGTTCTATCTGGTCAAGTCCGCCAACCAGACCCTGACGGTGTTCAATTCGATCGGCACGTCGTTGTCCAAGCTGCGCGTCACGAAATAGCAATACGGAGCAATCAACGCGTCACGGCAGGGAGATGCTGTTCAAGTGGTTTGAACACAATAAAACTAAGATTGGGCATGTCCAGTTTGGGTCAATCGCGTCAGTTGGACCTCGGCCAGTGACTTCCGGTCTTCCCCCAGAAGCGGTCGTTCCGTAACCGCTCATTCTGCGCCAGAAGCGAACCGAGACTTTGCGCGGACCGGACTGGTCAGAGCCTTGCGTGGGCGCTTCAGAGATCTCAAATTCAAGTAATTTGAGGCCGAACGGTGATGCGCTAAGACGTTAGCGAGTGTCGCGGATAGCGCAAAAACAAAACTTCGGCCCCATCCACACCCGCAACCACCTCGGGCGAGATTTCATCCTGCCGTGCATAGAGGCATGACCAAGTGCCGTAGTGCTTGCCGTCGAAGACGACCTCGCCGGCGGCAACTAGCATTGATACCCCTGATCCCAATGAAAACTCCGGTAGCTGCAAGCTGTTTTTCGGCGCGATACGCAGCAGTTGCACGCTTAGACCGTCCTCCGCCTCCAGCCCGACATCAATCTCGTTCTGCTGCCTCGACACCAGGCCAGCCGGAGAGCTTACCGGCAGATGTTTAGCGACCAGATTTCGACGCCGGCCTTTGCGCATACGTGCACTCGCCGCGGGCAAATACTGCGCGCCCGTCTCGTCGGCTGACGCCCGAAACGTGAAATAGGACAGTCCGTTGTTGCCCGGAATAATCGGTCCATATCCCGTATGAGCTCCTGCAAAATGAACAGTGAGCGGGCTGACCGGATGTCTACCAAGGACGCCGTCGCCGGAAACGATGACCTGAAACTGGTCCACATAATGGAAGTGTGGCGCAACCGTTGCGCCGGCCTCCTGCTCGACAAGAAAGGCCTGCGGCTGTCGTACCTCAAAGGGCTTCGGCTCGGTATATTCTGGAGGCTTTGCATCGACAAGCTGTTCGGTGCGTCTGGAAGGCGGTGGACCAATAAACTCGGTGCGCCAGACAATCTTTCCGTCAGCGGTGACCCGTGAAAAGCGCGAGCTGGAGGCCTCGTATTGTGTTACGGCAAGCATCTTAAGTCCTCTTCTTGAACACCCTATTCAATCTCAACACCATGGTAGATTCCGATCGAGCCGACCTCACTCAAGCTTTGCACCGGACTCACGCACCATGACCTTGCCGTTTGCCACTTCTTTCTGAAGGAACTTTGTAAAGTCCGCAGACGACACCCACTCGACACTGGCCCCGACTTGAGCGAGACGCTCTTTTTGATCGGGTGAAGTAACAACTTTCTGCAGTTCCCGGCCCAATTGTTGCACCAGCGTGTCCGGCAAACCTCGTGGCGCCATCACGGCTAACCATGCGTGCATATCAACCGGCGTCCCGACCTCGGCCAGTGTTGGAACGTCTGGCAAGGCAGGCAGCCTCTGCTTTGAAGCGACGGCCAGCGCCCTTAACTGACCTCCCTGAACGAGGGGAGTGGTTGCGACCGACGTATCGAACGTGAAGTCGATACTCCCTTCCAGGAGACCCGTCATCGATTCCGAACTTCCCTTGTAAGGAATATGGGTCACCTTGACGCTGGTGCTTTTGGAAAACATCGCGCCGATCAGGTGCGACGTGGTGCCAACTCCAGTGCTCGAATAATTCAGCTTGCCCGGATCCTTCCTGGCGGCGGTAACGACGTCCTGAACCGAATTGTAAGGCTTGGAAGAATTCACAACCATGATGTACGGCAGTGTTGCAATTTGACCGATCGGCGTGAAGTCCCTGAGCGCGTCGTACTCCACATTGCTATAGAGATTCGGATTAGTGATCAGAGGCCCATTTGCGGTCACGAGCAGCGTGTATCCGTCGGGAGCCGAGCGCACGAGTTCTCTGGCTCCGATGCTGCCTCCCTGGCCCGGTTTATTATCTACATAGATCACCCATCCCGTGTTCCTCTTGATGCCCTCTGCGATTTGCCGAGCAACAAGATCAGTCGCAGTGCCGGGAGTAAATCCAACCATCAATCTGATGGGCTTTTCCGGGTAGGCCTCCTGGCCGAGCAACGGGCCGCTCCCTGCCATCACCAAAGCGCAACATGCGGTCATGGTCGTAAGCTTCATACGAACTCTCCCCTTTTTCCGTTCTATAAAGCAGCCCCTGCCCTGAGACCCTTGTCATTGAAGCCAGCTTACTTTGCTGCGAGTGTTTTCCTGATTTATCCTTTGACTCGTCGCATAGTCATGGAGTGCCTAAACCGCGACGCGGGATGGGTGTTGATTGCAACCTGCGCGACTTTGCCGGTCGCGAGCTTGTAGGTGCGTTGCACTTCGAGCGTCATGGTGCCCGCCTTGACCTTGAGCCCGCCAGCGAGCGCCGGTGAGATCAGCGCCGCGGCAATTTCCTGGTGCACCTCGACGAGGCTCTGACCGAACAAATCCTCAATCAGCTGAAAGATCGGGCCTTGGTGACGTTGCAGCAACCGGCCAACGGCGGCAAATTCGCGGGTGATGTAGACTTCGGTCCAGCACACCGGCAGCTCGCTGCCCTCGGTGTGACGGAAGCCGCGCACGGCGAGCCACTGCTCGCCCCTGGCAATGCCGGTGCGCGCTGCAAGCTTGTCGTCGACCTCGATCATCTCGATGGAGTCGACCGCGAAGCGAACGCCGGTCGCGAAGGCGACGAGGTCATTGATCGACATCACCTCGTGGACGAAGTCATCTGCCGGTCGCGGTGGCACGACCGTGGTGCCCTGCCCCTGCCGCGACGACACCAGGCTGTCCTCACGCAGCCGCCGCAGCGCTTCGCGCACGGTATAGCGGCTGACCGAAAAGCGTTCACAGAGCTCTTCCTCGGTGGGAAGCTGCGAGCCGATGGGAAAGACGCCGCTGACGATTTCGTCCTTCAGCGCGCGCACGACTTGCAGATAAAGCGGCTCATCGGACATGGCACCGACGTGCGTGGTCGTTCTCGCTTTCAGCGAGTTCGCCCGACGCGGCCTCGTGTCAGTCTTCGATGCCATGGCCTCTCTTGGCAATGAGCGCGGTCCGCTCAAAACTCATGAACAGCGTGCCGTCCCCCTTCTTGCCGATCGTGCGTACGGTGACGAGCCCCTGTCCCGGACGTGACGACGACTTCGCGCTTCGCCAACACCTCCGATTCGGCGTAGATGGTATCACCGACGAACACCGGCGCGGTGAGCTTGATTTCGTTCCAGCCGAGATTGCCGATGGCCTTCTGGCTAATGTCGCTGACGCTCATGCCCACCACCATCGACAGCGTCAGGCAGCTATTGACCAGCGGTCTCTCGAACTCCGACTTGGCCGCGTATTCCTTGTCGAAATGCAGCGGATGCTGGTTCATCGTGATCAGCGTGAACCAGGTGTTGTCGCTTTCGGTGATGGTGCGGCCGGGACGATGCTCA
This sequence comes from uncultured Alphaproteobacteria bacterium, assembly GCA_963764705.1. Classification (GTDB taxonomy): domain Bacteria; phylum Pseudomonadota; class Alphaproteobacteria; order Rhizobiales; family Xanthobacteraceae; genus Bradyrhizobium. The sequence continues at coordinate 224,883 of CAVXTR010000003.1, forward strand.
TAGACGTCCCCGACGGTGAAATCATCGTAATAGCGCCCGAAACTTTCGCGGTAGCGTTGGGGGCCGATCTGGTCGTGGCCTTGCATAGCCCTACCCTTTCTTGAGAACGGAAGAAGTGTGTTCGCCGAGCGCGGGTTCGCGCAGAAACGGCTGCGCCGGCTCGTCGCGGAAACGGATTGGCGGCCCGACGTGGCGGCGACCACTCTCGTCGCGGCGGATCATGCCGCGTTCGATCAGCACTGGATGCGCAAGGGCTTCCGGCAATGTGTTGACGCGACCGTAACAGACGTCGAGCTTGGCGAGATAATCTTGCCACTCGGCCAGCGTCTTCTTGCGAAACTCGCTGTCGAGAAACGCGATGACGGGCTGCTGATGCAGCCCCGGCCCGCGTAAACACAGTTCGGCGAGCTCCGGGCGACCAAAAGCGCCTAACAGATTGTGGATGAATTTCGGCTCCTGCCCCGCAAGCACGAGGTGACGTCCATCCTTCGTCTCATAGGGCCGATAGAACGCCGCGCCGCCCGTAGTGCGCTCATGCGTCGGGATCGGCTGGCGGTCTTCCGCCAAGGTGGGACCGAGAATGTTGAGCATCCCGCCGACTGTTACCTCGTGCATGCTGATGTCGATGTAATCGCCGACGCCAGTCGTCTGACGACGAAGCAAAGCCATCAGCACGCCCGACAATCCCTGCAATCCCGCGAGCACATCGGCGGCGGGGATCCCTGAGATCGCCGGCTTGCCGTCACCGCCGAGCGTCATGCTGACGAGACCGGCTTCCGCTTCGAGCGCAAGATCATGCGCCGGTCGGCCGCGCCACGAACTGTCCTGTCCAAAGGCGCTGATCGAGCAGTAGACAATGCGCGGATTGCGGGCACGCACGGCCTCGTAGCCCACTCCGAGACGATCGACCGCGCCGGGACGAAAAGACTCCACAAAGACGTCCGCGGTCTCACAAAGCGACAGCAGCGTCTCGTGTTGCGCAGGGTCCTTGAGGTCGACCACCACGCTCTTCTTGCCACGGTTGAGATTGCGAAAGAATACCGTGCTGGGCCCGTCGGAGAGACCGATGTGACGTCCGGGATCGCCTTCACCCGGCGGCTCGACCTTTATCACCTCGGCACCATGATCGGCCATCGCCAGGGTAAGATACGGTCCCGGCAGGAACACGCTGAGATCGATGACGCGAATGCCTTCCAGTTTCATGGTCAACCGACGTGCTCGGTGGTGCGCGTCTCCCCGACATAAGCTGCAGTATCCGCGCCATAGGCTGAGCACGGCGCCTGCGAGAGCCGCTCGCCATTGATTTTGATCGGATTGGAGAGCACGCGCATATTTGGCTTGGCGGGATGCGTGATCGTATGGATCATTTCCGTCGACTGCAGGAATGGGCTGTCCAGGGCTTGTGGCAGTTCGAGCACTGGCGCAATCGGCAGCACGCCATTCAGGCGTTTCAGCCAAAACGCGGTTGACTGCTTCTTCATTTCACCGTCGATCGCCTCCATCAATACGTCGCGATTGGCTTGCCGAAGTGATTGCGTTGCAAAGCGCGGATCGGAGGCCAAATCGGTTCGGCCGATTGCAGCCAGCAGTTCGCCCCAGAACTTGTCGGTCATGCACATGATGAAAACCCAACCGTCCGCAGTCGGAAAGGTCTGTACCGGAGCCACCGAAAAATGGGCGCTGCGCGGCTGACGCGTCGAGACGAGCCCCTCGTTGAGATACCAGGTCGCGACATAGCCGAGCTGATGCAGCGCAACGTCGAGCAGGCATGTGTCGACATCGCAGCCCTTGCCGGTCGATCGCGCCTGGATCACTGCCGACAGTAGCCCGACCGCCATCGTCAGGCCGGTGGTCTGGTCTATCATCGAGGGCGCGCCGATGCGGGACGGCGGGCCATCGGGTTCTCCGGTCAGGTCCATCAGGCCGGACTCGGCCTGCATCAGATAATCATAGCCCGGCCACGAAGCACGCTCGTTGTCGCGGCCATAGGCGGACACGTGCACGCAAACAAGCTTGGGATTGTTTACGGACAATGTCTTGTAGTCGAGCCCCATCTTCGCCGGCAGGTCGCCGCGCAGATTGTTGACCAGCGCGTCAGCCGTCGCAATCAGCTTGCCGAGCATCTCCTTGCCTTCGGCCGACCGCAAATCGATCGCGACGCTCTTTTTGTTGATGTTGAAAGCCTGGAAGTACTCGCTATCGTTGGGTCCGAGGAAATAAGGCCCAGTCTTGCGTGCGGGATCGCCATTGATGGCCGCATTCTCGATCTTGATGACCTCGGCACCGAGGTCCGCAAGCAACATTGTGCCATAAGGCGCCGCCCCAAACTGCTCGACGGATACGATGCGAACACCCTGAAGTGGCTTCATATCACTGGATTCCTTTTGACGTATTGCTTGGAGATGATGATGCGCTGCATCTCGTTAGTACCCTCGCCGATGCAGGTCAGCGGCGCATCGCGGTAAAGCCGCTCGATATCGAATTCCTTCGAGTAGCCGTAGGCGCCATGGATGCGCATGCCCTCGATGGAATTTTCCAGCCCTGCTTCAGTCGCGAAGTATTTGGCCATGCCGGCTTCCATGTCGCAGCGCTCGCCGCGATCGAAAGCCTGTGCCGCGTCGAGCGTAAGCAGCCGCGCCGCACGGGCCCGCGTTGCCATCTCGCCAAGTTTCAACTGGATCGCCTGGTGCTCGCAGATCGGCTTGCCAAAGGTCTTGCGGAGCTGCGCGTACTCGCCGGCGAGTTTCAACGCACCCTCCGCAATGCCGACGCCGCGCGAGGCCACGTTGATGCGGCCGAGTTCAAGTCCGCCCGCGACCTGGATGAAGCCTCGTCCCTCGACGCCGCCGATCAAATTCTCCGCCGGCAAACGGTAATTCTCGAAAACGACTTCTGCCGTGTCGATCGCCTTGTAGCCCAGCTTCGGCAGTTTGCGCGCGACTGAAAAGCCTTGCTGTTTCGGCGCGATGAACAGGCTCATGCCGTTGTGGCGCGGTTGTGCCTCAGGATTGGTCTTGACCAAGAGCGCCAGGCAAGAACCTTCCGCCGCGTTGGTAATCCACATCTTGGTGCCGTTGATGACGTAGTGATCGCCATCGCGTTTGGCGGTCATCCGGATGGCCTGCAGATCTGTCCCAGCATCGGGTTCGGTCAGCGCGAGGCCACCGCGGACTTCGCCTGTTGCAAGCTTCGGAAGCCATTTCGTCTTTTGCTGCGGGGTGCCGAATCTCTCGATCGCCAGCGCCAGCATCAGATGCGAATTGATGATGCCCGTGATCGACATCCACACCGAGGAGATGCTCATCACGATCTTGGCGTAGGTTGACGCCGGAAGCCCGAGCCCGCCGTAGTCCGGCGAGATCGTCGCGCCGAACAAACCAAGCTCCTTCATCTGCTCGACAACCGCATGCGGATAGCGATCCTCGTGATCGTATTCCTTCACGATGGGCTTCAGCTCACGCGCCACCCAGCGATCGATCATATCTAGGATTTGGCCGTCATCGTCCGCATCCACGGGCTTTTCCCGCAACACCTGCGTCATCACGACGTTCCTCCAAAGTTGTACGGACAACCTAGTGCTTTTAGTTTGATGGCCTGTATATCGTCGGTCTTGACCTCAAGTAAAGTCCCCCGTATTTGTCTGGACAAAATTGACTATCGTTCCAGGGAGGAACCATGCCGGGCGCTCACGCCAAGCATATTGAGCGCGGCAGCGCGACGTCGCAGCATACGGCGTACGCCTGATGCCGGTCGCGGATCTCCTGGTCGGCGGCATCCTGCTTGGCGGCGTGTACGCACTGATGGCCTGCGGCCTCAATCTCATCTTTGGCGTGATGCGTGTGATAAACTTCGCGCATGGCGACATTCTCGCCATCGCAGCGCTATCGACTGTGTCGATCGCGGTCGGCCTCAAGCTGCCGTTTTGGGTCGCTATTCTCGTGGTACCGATCGGCTGCGCAGCGTTCGGCGCGCTGATCCAGGTTCTCATCCTTCGCCGTATCGAGGGTGCTCCTCCCATCATGTCGCTACTCGCGACCTACGCACTGTCCACGATCCTGGTGAACGTCGCGATCCTGATCTGGGGCGGAGGCTATAGTGGCTTGCCCGGCGTGCTCAGCGGCTCAATCCGGATATACAGTATCAACGTCTCCATCTCGCGGCTGGTATCCTTTGCTTGTGCGATTGGCGTCAGCCTCGCTGTCTGGTGGTTGCTGGAACACACGCGGTTCGGCCGCGCGGTGCGCTCTGTGTCGGCGGCGCCGGAGCTCGCCAGCATTTCCGGCATCGCCATCGAGCGGGTGCGGCTTGCGACTTTTGCGCTCGGCACCGCGATGGCGGGCTTCGCCGGCGTATTGGTGGCGCCCGCCTTTGCCATCGATCCACAACTTGGTTCGCGTTTCATCATCAAGGCCTTTGCCGTCATCATTGTCGGCGGCATGGGCAGCTATCCCGGCGCAATCCTCGCGGCGCTCTTGCTTGGCGTCGTCGAAGTGGTAGGCAGTTATCTTGCCGGCGCCGTGATCGGCTCGGCTTTCCTGTTCCTCCTAATGCTTGCGGTGCTGCTGGTACGACCGCGCGGGCTGCTTGGGGCGGGGGTGCGGGTATGAAGGGCATCAATCCACTCTTCATCGCCGGTATCGCTGCCATCGTCGCGGTGGTGCTGCCCTTTATCGGTTCCGACTACGCCATCTCCTTCTCCATACAACTCCTGATCTTCCTGGTGCTGGCCTATTCCTGGAACTGGATCGGGGGCTATGCCGGCTACTCGCATTTCGGCCAGGTCGGCTTCTTCGGCATCGGCGCCTATGTCGGCTCGCTCCTGAACTTTCATTATGGGATGCCCTGGTATCTCGCCTCAGTCGTCGCCGCGATTGCCGGCGCCGCCGTGGCCCTGCCGCTTGGCGGCGCCATGCTGCGGCTGAAGGGACCATTTTTTGCGATCGGCATGTTCGGGCTGGCGCGTGTGCTGGAGGCTTTTGCGCTTGGCTTTGATTCCATCACCGGGGGCGGCACTGGCATCTATCTAACGCCGGTCAGCGATCTCCGGCCCATTTATGGCGTTGTGGCTTCGGTCGCATTTGTGATGCTGCTTCTGACCTGGAAGCTCGACAATTCCCGCCTTGGCCTGAAGCTGCTGGCCATTCGGGAGGACGAAGGCGCTGCAGAATCTCTCGGCATCCCGACCACCCGGCTGAAGATCGGCACCTTTGTTGCGTCTGCCATCGCGCCGGCCGCGATGGGCTCGATCTACGCCGTCTATCTCGGCTTCATCGATCCGCCAACCGCCTTTGCGCCGAATATGGAGCTGACCACGATCGCCATGGTGCTGCTCGGCGGCATGGGCACGGTACTCGGCCCGCTCGCTGGCGCGGTGGTACTGTCGATCGTCAACGAAGTGCTGTGGGCGAACTATCCGCAGATCTATCTCGCTTGCGTCGGCGTGATCGTCCTGCTCGCGGTGCTGTTCATGCCGCGTGGCATCGTCAGCCTCGGAATGAAGAGCGGCTGGCTCAAGCTAGGCCGGCCCCTGTTCCGCTCGCTTGCCGCAGCCCGTGCTGGCCAGGTGCCGTCATGAGCGGCACTATCCTCGCGGTCGAGAATGTATCGAAACGCTTCGCCGGACGCGTTGCATTGGAGTCCGTGAGCATCGACGTGGCTCCTGGCTCGATCACGGGAATGATCGGGCCGAATGGGTCCGGCAAGTCGACGCTATTCAACATCATCGCCGGCACACTCCGCCCCGACGAAGGCCGCGTGCTGGTCAACGGCAAGAACATCACCAACGCTTCCGCCGCCGAGGTCTGCGGGCTGGGCGTCGCCCGCACCTTCCAGATCAGCCGGCTTTTCGCGGAAATGACGGTGCTTGAGAACCTCGTCGCCGTCGCGCGCGGCCGCGACGACCGTGCCGCGATTGCGCTGGCGCTGGAACTGCTCGATTTCCTCGAAATCACTGCTATCGCCGACCGCTGGGGCGCCGAGCTTTCCTACGGTCAGCGCAAGTTGGTCGAAATCGCCCGCGCCCTGATGCTGCAGCCGAAGATCATGCTGCTTGATGAGCCATTCGCGGGCATCAATCCGCGGCTGCAGAACCGAATTGTCGAGCATCTGCGCGCGCTTTGCGCGAAAGGCATCACCGTGTTCTTCATCGACCACGAGATGCGCATCGTGCTGAAAGAATGCGATCTCGTCTATGTTCTGGCTGAAGGCCGGCTGATCGCGCGCGGCGATACGCAGTCCGTGCGCAACGACGAGAGAGTGCTGCAAGCCTATTTCTAATCTGGAGTTCAGGGAGGTTACGCAATGACAACAAAAGTCCTCATGGCCGCGGTCGCCGCGGCAGTCGCGTTGGCTTTTCCGGCTCAAGCAGCCGATCCCGTGCGGATCGGCGTGGCGCTGTCGCAGACCGGCAATCTCGCAAACTCCGCCGGCCCCTACTTCAAGGGGCTCGACCTCTGGCGCGAGCAGGCCAACGCTCGTGGCGGGCTGGCCGGCCGGCCGATCGAATTCGTGGTCTATGACGACCGCTCGGATCCTGCGACCGCAGCACGCCTGTACGAAAAGCTGATCACCGACGACAAGGTCAACCTCGTGATGTCCTCGCTCGGTTCGGCTACGGCCGCGACTGGATCGGGGGTCGCCGAGAAGCACAAGATCATCATGATCAACGCCGGCGGCGCGGCGGAAGCGATCCAGCAGCGCGGCTTCAAATATGTATTCCAGACCGCGGCGCGGATTTCCTCCTATGCCGACGGCATCATGCCGATGATCGAGAAGTACAAGGTCAAGTCACTCGCTTTGGTGTCCCGCGACTACGCCGCGGCACGCGACATCAGCAAGGCGATCAAGGAGCAGATCAAGGACAAGGGCGTGAAGGTCGTCATCGACGAATACTTCCCGGCCGGCACCGCCGACTTCTCTTCCCAGATCGCAAAGGGCCAGCAGTTGCAGCCCGACCTTTGGATCGGCCTGCTCTATCCCAGCGAGGCGATTGAGACTGTCCGCCAGTTCCACTCGATGAACTACATGCCCAAACTGTTCATCGCCAACGGCGTGTCGCAGGACGATTTTATCACCTCGGCCGGCAAGGACGCCGAACATTCGCTCGGCATGTCGCTTTATGAACCGTCGCTGCCAAGCGAAGGCAACAAGGACTTCGTGAAGACCTACCGTGCCAAGTACAACGCCGATCCCGGCTATTATTCCGCTTTCGGCTTTGTCGGCGGCACCGTACTGGAAGCTGCCGTAAAGCAAGCCGGCTCCGTCGACACTGAGAAGGTCCGGGAGGTCCTGACCACACTAAAACTGGGTACCGTCATGGGCAAGCATGAGGTCGATCCGAAAACCTATATGCAGATCGGCGTGAAGGGCCTGGTCATCCAGGTTCAGAACGGCAAGCGCGAGGTGGTGTGGCCGGAAGAGTACAAGACCGCCGATCCGAAGCTGCCGATCCCGGCCTGGGACAAGCGCTGAGGCCGCGATGACTGGCGAAGCCGTGCCATTTCAGCTGAAGGACGTCACGTCGGGTTACGGCGATGTCGCCGTGATCCGCCGTGTCAACATGACCTTCGCCAAGGGCGTGATCACGACCATCGTTGGCTCAAACGGCGCCGGCAAATCCACCGCGATCAAGGTCGCGGCCGGGCTGCTGTGTGCCTGGAACGGCAGCCTCATCGTGCACGGCACTGACATCACCCGCGAGCCCGCCGACAGGCGAGTCCATCGCGGTATCGCCTATGTGCCGCAAGGGCGCATCGTGGTTCCCGAGATGAGCGTGCGCGACAACCTGATGATCGGCGCGCACATCCTCGGCAATAATCGCTCCGCCATCGAGGCCGCGACCGAGCGCGTCATGCAGCTCTTTCCGGCCTTGAAGCCGCGATTGAAGCAACACGCCGATACGATGAGCGGCGGCGAACAGCAGATGCTCGCGATCGGCCGCGCCTTGATGACGAGCCCCGAGATCATCATGCTCGACGAGCCATCGCTCGGGTTGTCGCCCAAATTCGTCGATGTCGTGTTCGAGCAGCTGCTGTCGCTGCGCAACGAAGGCCTGACCGTGGTGATGGTCGAGCAGAAAGCCTCGCATGCGCTGTCGATCTCTGACCGCGGCTATGTCATGCATCTGGGGCAAGTCGCGATCGAAGGGCCGGCGAAGGAACTGCTCGCCAATGACGACGTGAAGCGGTTGTTTCTCGGTGAAATCCCCGCAAGCATGAAGGCGCTGGATCTGTCCGATGCCTGATAACGCCAACGCCGCTGCCGTCGACGCGGCCATCAATACCCGCCAGTCGGTCCGCGCGTTCCTGCCGACGCCGGTTGCCCGCCCCACCGTTGAGACCCTGCTGAAGCTTGCCGCGCGCAGCGCCAGCGGCAGCAATATCCAGCCATGGCGGGTCCGCATCATCGGTGGCGACATTAAGGAGCGGCTGGAGAAAGCGATCTTCGACGCCGTCGAGCGCGACGGCTTCGAGCCTTACCAGCGCGAATGGAACTACTACCCCGTCAACTGGCGTGAGCCGTTCCACGGCCGCCGTCGCAAGATCGCCTGGGACATGTACAGCCTTCTCGGCGTCGACAAGGGCGATTTCGAGGGCACGCAGCGCGCGCGCATGCGCAATTACGAATTCTTCGGCGCGCCGGTCGGCATGATCTTCACCCTCGACGAGGATCTCGAGATCGGGAGCTGGCTCGACCTCGGCATCTACCTCGGCACGCTCATGATCGCCGCCCGCGGCCACGGCCTGCACTCCTGCCCGCAGGCTGCATTCGCTGACTTCCACAGGATTATCCGGGCGCAGCTGGGAATTCCCGAGAAGGAGGTCATCATCTGCGGGATGGCGCTTGGCCACATCGATCCCGACGCGCCTGTGAACCGGCTAGTCACCGAGCGCGCGCCGCTCGCCGACTATGCCAGCTTCGACGGCTTGTGAGGTATTATGACGCTTTATTTGCCCAAGGAGATTGTCGTGGCCGAAGTCGGTCCGCGCGATGGCCTGCAGAGCTTTCCGCGCTGGATCGATACCGGGACAAAAGTCAAGATCATCGATCGCCTCTCAGATCTCGCTTTGCCCGTCATCGAAGTCTCGAATTTCGCGCACCCGAAGGTTATCCCTCATCTGCGCGATGCTGAGGAGGTGTTCGAGCGGATCAAGCGCAGGCCGGGAACGGTTTACCGCGGATTGGTGCCGAATGCGCGCGGCGCCGAACGGGCCGCCTCGGCGCATGTCGACGAAATGCTCGGGCTGATCACGATCAGCGCGACCTATACCCGCAAGAATCAGAACATGACGATCGACGAGGCGATCGAACAGAATCTTAAATCGTTCCGCATTGCCGAGAAGCATTCGACTGCCTTCGTGATGGCACTCGGCATGTCCTTCTGGTGCGCCTATGAAGGCCTGATCCCGGAAGAGAACGTCATCTCCGTCGTACGACGGCTCCATGACGGCGGCATTCGCAGTTTCTATCTTGCGGGATCGCTCGGTATGGAAGACCCAGCTCATGTAAACCGCCTGTTCGGTCACCTCAACGAAATGTTTCCGAAGGCCTCGTTCGGCTTCCACATTCATAATCTCTCGGGCATGGCGACGGCCAATATCCTCGCCGCGCTTGACGCCGGCGCCGTCTGGTTGGAAGGCGCGATCTGCGGTATCGGTGGCGGCATCGCGATGCCGACCACGATTGGCTCAGTCGGCAATTTCCCTACCGAAGACCTCGTGACCATGCTGGCAGAGATGGGGGTTGCGACCGGGATCGACCCGGAGCGCATCGTCGCTGCGTCGCGCGACATCGCAACCCTCCTCGACATAACACCGCAGAAGTCATCGCGGCAGCGGCGCCACGCGCAAAAACGTCTCTAAGCTCGCGACCAACAATCCCAACATGAGATATTCATGACCGCTCACGCCACCTACCGATCGATTTTAGCCGTTCCCGCGTCCTCCATGCGCTTTATGGAAAAGGCAGCACGGGGGCCGGCGGATTCCATCTTCCTCGATCTCGAAGATGCGGTGATCCCCGCGTTGAAGGTGAAGGCGCGGCAAGATGCGATCGCGGCCATCAACCACCTCGACTGGGGCAAACGCGGAGTCGCGGTCCGCGTCAACGGCTTCGGCACCGCGTGGTGCTGCCGCGATATCATCGAAGTCGCCGAAGCCTGTCCTCGGCTCGACTACATACTGCTGCCGAAATGCGAATCGGCCGCAGACGTTCACGCGGTCCAGATGATGGTCGATGGCGCCGAAGCCGCCGCGCCGCGTGAGCCCAGGATTAATATCATGGGGTTGATCGAGACACCGCGCGGCGTTGCCAACGTAGAGTCCATCGCGCAGGCCGGAGGACGGCTGCGTGCACTGGTATTCGGCGGTGGCGACTACCAGCTCGACCTCGGCAGTTACCAGCGCGCGGTCGGCGCGCCCGCCGCCGACTACGTCGTGCTGAGCGATGCGGAGGGAACCGGGATGCGCGAGCGGCACTGGAATGATCTTTGGCATTTCGCGACTGCTCGGATCGCAAATGCCTGTCGCGCCTTCGGTGTGATGCCGATCGACGGCCCCTTCTCCGGCATTACCGATGTCGACGGCCTGCGTGCAGCCGCGAAGCGCGCGCAGGTGCTCGGCTTCGAATGCAAGATGGCGATCCATCCCTCGCAGATCGAGGTGATCCACGAGGTGATGACGCCCTCCGCTGCACAGATCGCTTGGGCGAAGGAGGTGCTGGAAGCGATGGAAGCCGCAGCGCGCGAGGGCCGCGGCGCCGTCAAGGACAAGAACGGCGAAATGGTCGATCTCATGCACATCAAGGTCGCCAACAAGCTGCTTGAGCGGGCGGCCAAATTCGGAGATCGGACATGACAGCGCTGAAGGGAATCCGCGTCCTCGATCTCGGTACATTCATCGCGGGGCCGCATTGCGCCACCATCCTCGGCGAATTCGGTGCCGAGGTGATCAAGGTTGAGCCGCCGAAAACCGGCAACTCGCTACGCCGGCTCGGTACCGCTACCGATTGCGGCGATACGCTGGTGTGGCTGTCGGAGGCACGCAACAAGAAGTGCGTCACGCTTAACCTCGCGACCGAACGCGGCCGCGAAGTGCTGCGGCAACTGGCGGCGAAGTGCGACATCATTGTCGAAAATTTCCGGCCCGGAACGATCGAGAAATGGGGCCTCGGCTATGACGAGCTGAAAAAACTAAACCCCGGCGTCATCCTGGTGCGCATCTCGGCCTACGGCCAGGACGGGCCGATGCGGTCGCAGCCCGGCTTTGCCCGAATTGCGCATGCCTTCTCCGGCCTGGCCTATCTTGCGGGCCTTCCCGGTGGAGTGCCCGTCGTTCCCGGCTCGACCTCGCTCGCCGACTACATGTCGGGTATGTATGGCGCGATCGGCGCACTGGTAGCTCTGCAGGCGCGGAATGCAACCGGCGAAGGCCAATGCATCGATCTGGCGCTCTACGAATCCGTGTTTCGGGCGCTGGACGAGATCGCGCCGGCGTTTCAGAAATTTGGCTATGTGCGCGAGCGCATGGGCGCAGACGCTGTTAACGTCTGTCCGCACAGCCATTATCAGACCAAAGACAGCAAGTGGATCGCAATCGCCTGCACCAGCGATGCAATGTTTGCGCGGCTCGCCGAGGTAATGGACCAGCCGGAACTCGCCTCGACCGACCGCTACGGCCCGCAGGCATTGCGGCTCAGCGCCCGCGACGAGGTGAACGCCATCGTCGCGAAATGGGTCGCTACGCTCGATTTGGAAACCGTGCTGGCGCGCTGCGTCAAGGGCGGCGTGCCGTCGAGCCTGATCTACAGCATTGCCGATATCTTCGAGGATGCGCAGTATCGCGCGCGTGGAAATATCCAGATGAAAAATTCTCGTGCCGGCACGATCGCCGTTCCCGACGTAGTGCCGCGCTTATCGTCGACGCCCGGCGAAATTCGCTGGCTCGGCGAAGGCATCGGCGAGCATAACGAGGAAATCTTTCGCGATCTTCTTGACATCCATGACGATGACCTCAGGCAGATGCGCGACCAGGGCGTGATCTAGAGGACGTTGGGCGATTGCCCAGCAAGGTCCGCTTTGCCGCGGATTGTAGCCGGAGATGCCGGCAAGGAATTGGGGCACGATGAAGGTCGTTCCATAAATGGCCGCGCCGATCACGAGGGTGATCAGGGTCGCGCTCGCAAAGGCGCGGTTGCGCATCAGGGAAAGCACGAACGAATGGATTGCCGCAGTCGGAGCCAAGACCGCCTACATCATGCCGGGCAGCCCATGGGAGAATGGATATTGCGAGAGCTTCAACTCGAAACTTCGCGATGAGCTTCTCAACGGCGAAATCTTCTACACGATGAAGGAGGCCAAGGTCGTCATCGAAGGCTGGCGGCGACACTACAACACCCTGCGCCCGCACTCATCGCTCGGTTACAAGCCGCCAGCTCCAGAGGCAGTGCCATGGCCGGCTTCGCAACCCGGCCCAGCTTCGCCGGCCACGCCGACAGTAGCGCCAAGGCCGATCATGAACTAACATTTATCCCGGACCACCTAATGGGGGCCGGCCAGAATGCGGTGAATAGCGCGACGGGCACGCGCGCAGATGCGGATTTCCATCTTGATTGCGGCAGAGTTCCCGCTGGTAAAGGGTGGCGGAGGGGCGCATGTTCATTTGGATGGCAAATTCCCCTCGTTCACGCCTGCTTGAAGTGAAACTGACGGCCTTGGACCCAACGCGGTGGGAGTGGCAGGTCTGTGCAGGTGATGCGCTGGTCATGTCCGGCTATGCGACCTCGCGCGAAACGGCCCAAGTTGAGGGGAATAGCGCCCTATTCCTCTTGCTTAGGTCGAACGCCTAGCACCACTCCTCCTCGCGCTCGCGCCTGACCGCATCGCTCGCCGGTTCTTCGCCTTGACCCATGCCTTCGGCGGGCCGCAGCGATAAGGCGCGTCAGTCCGTGCCACTACATCTGCGACCCAAGGCAGCATGGCATAGCAGAAGAGGGTATTCCAGCTGTCATCGTTCGCTTTTGGGTATAGGGTGTCATGATGGTGCCCTGCTAAATTCTCGTTGCGTTTCAACGGGGCCTGCATGCTGAAGGCGATCACATTATCGGTTTGTGCGGGGTTCCTCCTGCGGGCGGCATGTCATGCTGCAGAGTTGACGGAAAATACTGCGTTCGGCACCGCTCCAGCCTCGCCAACGCCGGATTTCCAGTCGCTTCGGATCAAGGGCCTCATCGTAGCACTGCCCGGTCCGCAGGATACCATCGACCCTGATTTCGCGGGCATTCGATCAAGTCTCGCAGCGCTCGGGATCGGATACATCGGCTACACCAACAACAACTTTTTCGACAACATGCTGCCTGCGGAACGGACCACGTTCGGCCAGCAGGTCTATAACGGTCAGAAGCCGACCTTCTTCACTAACAACACGATGCACGTGACTTACGACCTCAGCAGATACGGGATTTCTGATGGGCAGATCGTGGTTGGCGGCATCTACAATTACGACACTTGGGAGGCTGCCGGGCCGAACGCATTTAGCCTCGCGACACTCAGCTATTATCAGACCTTCCTGAACCGGCAGGTGGAATTGAAGGTTGGGTATCTGGCCAATGTCGTTGAATATTGGGGGCCCTTTCTGGCGGGCAATTTGTCATCCAGCATCTTTGGACCGAGCGGGCAAATTCCGGTCGCGGCGGGCCTCAGCGCTTGGGCCTGGACGAAACCGGCGATCAACATCAAGGTCAATGGTCCGGACGGGCTTTACGACAAGTTCGGCGTGCAGGTAGCGAGCAGTCCGGATGGCCCCTTGGCCGAGAAGACCGCCAACCCGACCGGCCTCGAATGGTCCACGCCGAACAGCGGGGTTGTCGCGATCAACGAGGTTGGTTATCGCAAGGAGGCTGCCCCCGGTCAGCCTGCGACGTGGGTGCGGGCCGCAGCGATCATCAACACCAGCAGATACATCGATTTCGAGTTTGGCGGGCGAAGTACCGGGAATTACGCAGCCTATGTTCTGGCGGATCGACAGTTTGTCCAACTCGCCCCGGTCGAAGGTCAGGCCGCAAGGGGATGGTACGCTGGCGTGACCGCCATGTACGCGCCGCCGGAATTCAATCGCGTCAGCGAGTACTTATGAGGCACGCCTCTATGGGGTAGGCCTTCTGCCGTCCCGGCCCGGCGATATGGTGTCTGTGGTTGTCTCGCGAAATGTCTTCAGCCACTATCCGGTCGATGCCGCCCTCCTGAGTGGTCAACTTGCGCATAGCGACAATTTTTCGATAACCGCAGCCTATTACGCACCCATTGCGCCGGGCATTCGTGTTGGCATCGGCCTCGGCTATACCAATAATCCCACTCCGGTTGTCTATACGCCGCAGACCGGGAGTGCCCTCAATGTTTTGGCCAACGTGACGACGTATTGGTGAGGACCGTCGCGATGACCTCGAAAACGGCAACGCGCACCACATTTATCTACCGGGTCGTTTATTTGTGGATCGCAGCTGCTGTCGTTCTTTTGGTCTCAGTCGGCGGGACGGCGGCTCAGCCCAAGTCCGGCGATCCTGCCGCTCAGCCGAAAAAACTTCTGATCCTTCATACGTTCGGCCCGAATTTCGAACAAGGAGCCGCATGGAGCAGGGAAATCCAGAGAGAACTGAACGAGCAGTCACCTTGGCCGCTGAACATTCAAGAGCAATCCCTTGTCACGGCTCTAGATGGCGACAATGCTGCTGAAGCCAAATTTCTTGAATACCTCAGGGCGCTCTACGCTCAACGACCGCCCGATTTGATCGTCTCTCTGGGTGGGCCTGCGGCTCTCTTCATCCAACAACACAAGGCAGATCTGTTTCCGACAACACCGATGCTGCTCGCGGCGGTCGAACTACGTCGGCTTGATCCATCGATGGTTACCAATCAAGACGTGGTGGCTGGAGCACGGTACGATCAAGTCTCAGCCATCGAAAATGTTCTGCGGTTATTGCCGGAGACGAAGACCATTGCGTTCATCCTCGGAATGTCCCCCGGTGAGCGCTTTTGGGCGGGCGAAGCCCAACGGCTGCTGGGTCCACTTCTGAAGGATAAGGTTGATTTGATCTTTTACGGCGAGCAGCCGCTAGACGAGATTTTAAAGGCGGTTGCGACTTTGCCACCGCATACCGCAATCTTTTATCAGCAGCTGGCGATGGACGGCGCAGGTACCGTCTATGGAGACAAAGACCCATTAAAGCGCATCTATGCGGTCGCCAATGCGCCCATCTTTTCCTTCGACCAAACTTTTTTCAACGGTGAAATAGTTGGCGGCCCGATGTTTTCACCGACCGAGGGTGCCAAACCGACGGCTGCTGTTGCGGTCCGAATGCTGGGAGGCGAGAAGGCAGATAGTATCAAGGTTCCTGTGATCGGTTTCTCGACACCGAAATACGATTGGCGACAACTTCAGCGCTGGAACATCAGCGAAAGCCGCCTGCCTCCGGGAAGCGAAGTCATGTTTCGGGAGCCAACGATGTGGCAGCGTTATTCGTGGCAAATCGCGCTGATCACTGCCGTCATTCTCTTGCAAGGCGGGCTTATCGCGGCCCTGCTGCGCGAGCATCGTCGGCGTCAGTCTCGCCGAAGTGCAATCGCGGCAGCGCATGGCGGAACTCGTCCATGTCAACCGCGTCGCCACGGCTGGCGAACTGACGGCCTCAATTGCTCACGAAATCAACCAGCCGCTCGGCTCTATTTTGACCAACGCCGAAACGGCAAAGGAAATCCTGAAATCATCGAGCCCCGACATCGTGGAACTGAACGAGATCGTGGACGATATTTTGAAGGATGACCGACGCGCCAGCGAAGTCATTCGGAGGATGAAGAGCCTGCTAAAAAAACACCGTTCGAACTGAAACACTTCGACTTAAATGATCTCGTTGGAGAGACCGTCGAACTCGTTCTTGCCGTTGGGCGAAAGGTCAAACTGGATAATCGGATCACGCCCAATGCGCTTCCGATCCTTGGCGACCGCATTCAACTTCAACAGGTCGTTCTGAACCTTGTCGCGAACGGCATCGACGCGATGAAGGACACTCCGGATGCAAGCCGCATCATCACCATTCAGACTTCGCGCGTCGGAGACTTTGCCCAACTATCGGTGTCTGATCGCGGCCACGGCATTCCAGAAGACAAACTGAAAGAGGTCTTCGAGCCGTTCTACACCAGCAAGGCCGAAGGCATGGGCATGGGGTTGTCCATCGCCCGCACCATTGTCGAGGCGCACAATGGGCAGTTATCGGCGAAAAATCGGGATCACGGTGGCGCGACGTTTAGGATCAGGCTTCCTCTTATCTGATCCTACCACACGGAAAACAGGACGACGCGACAGCGGCCACGCTGAGAACGATGGTGGCGATCCCGGCAATTCAATGTTGAAGCCGTCTTGGGTTGAATGGCATATGCTTGCGCCGCTGCGTTTGTTAAAAAGCAGTACGGCCCCAGTCGGAGAAGAATGACTGGGGCCGTCGGGGCTGGGGTCTGGTGTACCGCGCTGGTACCTCAACGATGTAGGCTCAAGCACCGAGCTACGACAATTGTCTCGGGGGACACTGTCCTGACGTAAAAGCGACGTCGAGACGTGGCAGGCCGAAGTTGCATGGGAACCAGCCTTTCCCGCTGCAGCGTCAGCGACTTGGAGAAGCAGATGACTGCGCCCTGTTCGCGGTCATCGCGGACGTGCCCGCGTCGCGCGCGGGCTTCGATGCCACTTCGCTTCGCACCTGCCATCCAGCATTGCCCGGCTTAGCGTCGATGATGCCGTCGAGGTTGCGAAACAGCTTTTCAAAATAGGATTCCGTCGCAACCAGCATGTCGTTGTCAGGCGCGAACCCATTGTGGGCAAGCCAGGAGGCCGGTGACGCGACGATCGTGTTCTGCAGGCTCTTGGCGTTCTCGCGCAGGTCGGTCAGGCTCTCCCTGAAGCCAACAACGGAAGTCGTTACGCGCGATTATGCACGGGAGTGGCGAGCCTATTTGGAATATTTGACAGTATGGTGGCTCCCGTGTTTGCCTTGGTTGCGAGGGCATTTCACGGTGCGTGTCGGTGATGGAGCACACGCAATTGAGGGAGAGAATGATGCTAGTTCGATGGTTTCTGATGTCGCTCGCATGCGTCGCTTTGCTGGCTCTCGGTCCCGCGCAAAGCCAGAGCGCGACAGACGGGTTCATGATGCTCAGTCCCGACGAGGTTCAATGGAAAGGTCCGTTGGGGCCCATCGGCGTGGTGAGCGCAACAATATACGGCGATCCCTCAAAGCCGGGGCTGTATGTCCAACGTGTTAAATTTCGTCCACACGTGTTTGATCGACCTCATTTCCATCCGGAAGACCGCCACGTTACCGTTATCAAGGGTACATGGTATGTAGGGACCGGAGAGAAGTGGGATCCCGAAAAAGCTACTCCGCTCAAGACGGGTAGCTACATGCTACATCCTGCGAAGGCGGTGCACTGGGACGGCGCGAAGGATGAAGAAGTCATCGTTCAAATTGTGGGGCAAGGTCCGGGTGGTTCGACCTTAGTGGACCCGCAACAGCCGTTTTTTGTAAAGATCGGCGACTAGGATCTGGCCCATAAAAGTCTTGGTCGTGGCGACAGTCGGTCGCTTCTGCCCGGAAGCGCCATCGGCCTCTCCACTGGAGTGCTGTTTCGGCACCATACCGATCCAGGCCGAGAAGTTGCGGCCTGATCGGAAGGACTTCGGATCAGCAACGGCAGCCACCAAAGCAGTGGCCAGCACCGGACCGACGTCGGGGGCCGCTTCGAGCCTCATAGTGGGCGGTCGGACTTACCGTGTCCGTTGTCCGCGCGCGGTGTCCTTCTGTGGTGCCTTTGCGTCCATGTCGCCGCAGGGCAATGGCGTCCATGATCCATCGGGGGCCTTCTGGTAGGCGTGGCAGGAGACCGAAGCCTGTTTGTCTTCGGTCTTCTGGCCATCGGAATTCTTCGCCAGCGCGGGAGCTGCCGCAAGGACGAGGGCGGCCAGCCAACCAACGAAGATCGATTTTGCGATCCGCATCTGACGTTCTCCTTCGGGAAAGGAGTTCATGCAAAATGATTTGCTTTACGTTCAGTAAAGTTAGCCCGCGACCGAGAACTTAACCTGTGGGACGGTTCGTCTCCCATAAAAAAAGCTAGCCCACGCCTCGCCTTGGAGAGCTTTGGACCACGCCAGCGCCCGTGCCTTCAAGTTTGAAGCTGTAAAAAATGCCGAACTGTTTTAGTCCGCTTTTTACAAGTTCGCGGCAGTACACGACCATGGCAATAGCGCTTGCGGCTACCCGCCGCCTGTGCGCGACCAACAAGGGTGCAGCGTGGGGTGAATGGTACAGAACCGGGGGCTCAGGGTTCAGCACTAGTCCGGCCTTGAGGCCGGTGGCCTGGCCTTGGGCGTGGGGTGGTGGAAAAGACGAGTTACCAAGCCGGTTGCCACCAGCGGCGGCGGCGTCGTCGGCGGAGTGGCTCCGGTACCGGTGCCGGGGGCGGCAGGGCCAACCGCTCGGCCTTCTGCCGCCAGCGGGCGCACTCCATGCGGGTGTCTGTCAGTTGCGCCCGCAACAATTCGGACACGGCGCGCAAGGCGGCGATCTGCGCTTCCAGGACCGGGGTGGGGTCCGGGGTTTGCAGTTCAGCGGCTTCAAACTGGTAACCGCCGGTGCCCTTTGTGGTGGCACTTATCAGGCGACGACTGGCTTCACGCAGCGTCAGTTTGGTCATGGTTCAACCCCAAGTACCGGTGAGGTCGTAGTGCCCGCCCCCGGCACGGTTACAGGACACGGTTAACGAATGATTAAGGAAACAGCATCAATAACAACCCGCCAGCAAGAGCATTGCCGCGAGCAACCCCGTTAACAATTTCATGCTTCCTGCCCTGTGATGCGTACCACGACAATCTGATAGCTGCACCATGATCAAGGAAGAATTGTGGTACAGTGTCCGTTAAGCACGGACGCCGCCCTCACCAGCAAAGCTGCTCAACCTGATTCGACTCTGTACCAAGGCTTTTCTTGGCGTCTGTTATCGCTTCTCGTCTTCATCAAAAGGACGGCCGGATTGGTGTCGGCGACCAGGTGGCAGCGAGGCTTTCGCCTTCTTCTTCGAAGAACCGACCGGGTGTCCCGCTATTCCTGTTGGGCACGGATGTATAACGTTGCCATCGTTAAGAGATGAACGGCAGCAGTTCCTAATTCCTTCATCTTTTCGTCCGCCACGTAGACGCCAGCCGCACGATGGTAAGCGACGGCCACCGTTGCGCAGGCATCTGTAACGAAGTCGTCAACTTTGTCGTCCGCACTGAATCGCCCAACGCGGTCCAAGACCATCTGCAAAGCTGCCTGAGACGTAGCTTCAGCAATCCGTCGGTCATCCATATCAGGCTGGCTTAAACTTAATTCGGCTGGCTGGCATTTCTTGCTGATGTCCTCAACGGCGCGATAGAATTGAGGCTTTCGCGTTTGATCGGCATCTAAGTAGCTTTTCAAAAAGCGCCGCGCCCTTTCTTCTAGGTGTTTGCGGTCTTGTTTAACTTTCTTCCGGCGCTCACGCTGCTCGGATTTGAACCAGCCAAACATTGGCACCACCCCTTGCCCAATATGTTTCGTCGCCGCGGATGATCTTCCGGGCGATAGAAGCTGCGCTTGGCTACCATCGCGAGAAACTCGTTCGCGTTCAATGATTTTGTCCGCCACAAAGGTCCAGTTTTGGGCCGCCATCCTTGGCGTAGCGTCGGCTGCCACGGTGTCCCAATTGGCCCGTCGTTCTGCGCGGGGTGCTGAGTGAGGCGCCCGTGACATGACCATTGGCACCGTATAGTGTAAGGGTGCAGGCGGAAGGGTCAATGCGTCCATCTTTTTGCATCTTTGGATTGGCTCTAGCGTGGCTAATGACGTCGTCCGCGCAGGCTCATAGTCGGGGCTTCGCTTGGTTCTTCGCGCACTCCAGACCCCAGGGAACTTGTTCGGGGCAGCATGTAGTCGCGACCTTCTATGCCTCAGGGCGGCGGACGGCGAGTGGCCAGACCTTCGATCCCAGTGGGTATACAGCCGCGCATCGCACGCTGCCTTTCGGATCGCGCGTAACGGTGACGAACCCTCAGAACGGGAATTCTGTTACGGTGGTGATCAATGACCGCGGCCCATTTACGCGCGGGGTTACACTTGATCTATCTCGTGGCGCCGCTCGTGCGATTGGTATGCACGGAACGCAGTGGCTGTGCATGCTCTGAAACTGAGCGGCCGTCATTGAACCGTGGGCAAAGGTCCTGGCGCTTTTGAGGAGATGCCAACCGGCCCGTGACGATGTCCTCCGAAAAAAGACCGGAATTCGTCGGTTAACGGCCAAAATGACGCGATTGACCCTTTTCGCAAGGTTGCGACTCTAACGGATAGTTCAATCGCCGCCTCCAAAACCGGCCAGCTGTACATCGGCTCCTATTTTGAGGTTCGAGTCCAGGTGGAAGCTTCATCGATCAGATTTCAACTCTTATCGGAGAGAGTTGAAGGGGCCAGTTATATCGTCGGATCTGGTAAGTCGAGCCAGCGTAGCCAGTTGCCGCAACTACTGCATTCCTGGTCGGGCCGGATAGCCGCCCCAGGTTTTTCCCGGTGGAACATCGTTCATAACTCCCGAGCCCCCTGCTACCCCTTAGTGTCGTAGAGCGGGACATGATCTTAGAAACCCTCGCTCATACTCAGGGAATAAAACCGTGTCGGCAGGCCTGCTTGGTGTCTCAGTGCGGTCGCTTCGGAACAAGATTTCCGAGCATGCCGCTGAGGGTTTCTACATCCCTCGTCACGAAAGCCGTGGCAAGACCGCGGAAACAATAAGTCTTACGAAGACGTATCCGCAAGATTAGGCAGCGGCGATGCCGGATGCGCTCACCAGCATGCGTCCGGTCGCCGTGTCAGATTGCGGCTCGTAGTTCTTTCGCACTTACGGTGGTGTCGCTGATGTCATGAGATCGCCCCGTCTTGTGCGAAGGGATCACGCGCATCGTCGTCAGGTCGATCGGGGTTTGGCGTGTAGTCTTAACGTCCTTAGCGCGATTTAATTCAATTGCCGGGAAAATTGCGACAACTGATCCAAGTCAATCAACGACGGAGCTATGGCCTTTCGCTGGACCGATGACCCGCACCACCGCACTCATCTGGCTCTCGCTAATGTGGATGGCCATCTCGGCTATCCTGATGGGCATTTTCGTCGTGATGTTCCAGTAAACCCACCGGGGCCAGTATGGTGAGAAATCACGAAGTCCTTTGCGATCCGATCCCGGCCGCCGATGTCCCAGGCTTCAGGTTCACCCGGAACCAGAACGGCGTCTTCGTCGCTCGTTGCACGACGTGCGGCATCGGGTTTGTTGTCCGCAAGGAAAGCGCCCAGAGAGTGCGATTTGCGATGGGCGCACATCAGGATTGGGAACACGGATCGCTCTTGAGCCGGGCGACATCTTAGCCAGCGCAAATAGCGCAGGCGGCATTTGTCCCAGTCGAAGCGTGCGTTTGACAATCCCTCGATCAAACCTTCGTCAGCCAGGGCGCCGATGCCGCGCAGCGTTCTACGTAAAAATACGGGTAAGGATGGATTTAGGTTGCGGTGGCCGATTAATAGGAATGAGATTACTATTCGGGCTGGCTGTTTCATAACGCACTATTTTCATTAACCCGGCGAGAACCCCGCTCAGCCATACTGGGCGGGGTTCTATTTTGGTCAAAGGCAGCCTCAGTTGCCGGCCTCATGAGAGACCGCCTCAACATCCGATGCCTATCGGGAAACTGACCATAAGAGCAATAGTCCCGAGAACGGCTGTCGTAAGTTTGATGTGTGGGAGCTTCCAAGCCCGCTCGCCACACAACTTTCCGGAAATGCGGTCGAAGATAGGCAACGTATTAAGCGGATCATGGTCTCACTCCTTGCGGACAAGTCGCCATGACACGACCAGAATTGAAATCGGGACACTGCACCTCGGGAAAATGTGCTTCGGGATCCCTGACTTGGCTCCTGAGTTTAGATCGCTTTCGTACCGACCTGCATCGGTAGAACGCGTTCACCGGGGGGCAGTTGCTGCCGTTCGGACGAGTTGGATGCGATAGGAGATACCTGCCCAGAATGCCCGCCAACCAATTGCCATGACTAGTGGCGAGCTGTGTACACGTCTATTCGGCGGCACGAGATAAAGTTACTGTGCGCTTTCCGACCACCTAGCTCCGCGCGCGCCGCAACGCCGCCTTCGGTCGCTCCCTCACCTTATCCCATCGGGCATCTTCGGCTTGCGAGCGCTGCTCCAATGCCTCTACTTCCGCTTGGATGGCCGCAGCGTTCTTTGCGTGCTCCTGCTCGGCCTTGTCCAACGCAGCCTGCGCCTCGTCAACCGCCTGCTGACGGCGTTCGCGCTCCTTCTGCCTGGCGGCCTCTTCCTTCGCCCGTTCACGCTCGCGTCTCTTCCGCTCCCTTTCGAAGTCGAAAGCGGCCTTTCGTTCCGCAACCTCATCGACCGAGCGAGAGGAAGACTTCTTCGTCTTACGGCCTTTCGACTTGCGGGCGGCTTTCGTTGGTCCGCCGTCGCCAAGATCGGTGGGCAACTCGGCATGTTCGCGAAAGGTCGGTCGGTTCCAACCGGCTCGCCTGAGAACGACGCCGGGCTTGCGGCGGCGATGACGTCCGGGTCGTGGCTCTCCTTCGCCGCACCCGGTGGAAGAGATTGCTGTCCGCGCCCCACGCTTTCAGAGCCGCTTTCATGGACGGAGCGGCCATCGCCAGATCGAAGAAGCCCAGCGAGGTCTGGTAGGTCTTCAGTTTTCTCGCCACGAAAGCGTTTCCCCACACCACTTGCCGACGTGACCGCCGGCCCCGTTGTTCGAAGCAATCAATGTTCGATTGGTGACAGCGAGACGTCGCTAGTGCGAACCATCGATCCAGCGCCCCTCATCGGCGGCCATTCGGTTGTTCGACACATGCACTGCCCCTCACTGTTCGTCTACAGCGCCCTCGGTCTTCACGTTTACGGTCACTTCCATTCCTAATTCCTCATCAGCCTCGCCCCAATAACTCCCCGAGAGTGGGATCGCCTGTTGAGGCGTCCTGGCGACTCCAACCCTGATCAGGTCACGATTGCCTACAATGCCATTCGTTGGATCAAATTCCACCCACCCTGATCCAGGCACGTAAATTTGGCACCAGGCATGCGTTGAGCCGCCGCCAAGGCGTTGCGGCCCGTCGCGGCCTGGCACATAGACGTAACCCGTGACAAACCGCGCAGCAAAGCCCAAGGATCTTGCTGCCTCCATCATCAATAGCGCGAAGTCTCTGCACGTCCCCTGCTGACTTTTGATTGTCTCGTCCGGGGTCTGGGTCCCCAGGGAAGTCCGCCGTCTATACAAGAACCCCTCCGCAATGGCTTCATTGAGGGTCATGAGGAGTTGCCCAGTCGGCCGGCTCTTGCCCGGTACGAACCGATCCAACCAATCTTGGACCGCCCTTCCACGGTGATGACGCTGCATATAGGCCGCCAAGTCTGGCAGCTCGTCCGGCGCATAAGAAAATGGGTGCGATCGCGCGTAGTCTTCAAGCCGGAAGTCGGGTGCGTTTTCCGGAGTATGTTCCAAGCGAATGACCGAGTCGAACTTTAGTAATTGAGCACGCTCCGAAAAATCGAGCAGCGTTACGCAGTTTCCAAAAACGTCGTGTATCCAGCGAACCTCGACGGGTTCAGGTGTTACCGTCAGGTGGGAATCGAGCAGACGCTGGTCGAAGCTGTCGCGGGGTCGATACATCATTTGATGCCGCCCAAGTCTGACCGGGTTTCTATACCGATAGGTGGTCGAGTGATGCACCGTGAAGACGGTCATAGCCTGCCGATCCCTTCTGCCGCATCAATACTAGCTTCTGAAATCCAATTCGCCAGAGCCCCCGCGGGTGCACGCGATCTGCCTCCTCTTTCGGCACTATTCGCGCTAGTCACCGAGGAACCAAGAGCCGGCCTTAGGCTTGTGTTTCCATCGGACAAAAGCGGAGGCAACCTTGAAGATACGGGCTGGTTATGACATCGCATTCAACTGCGTTCAGCAAGTTCCGATACTCCTGCTGCTAAGCGTGCACCCCTCTCGCCAGCGCGACTTGTTGACAGAACACGTAATCCGCTTTTCGCCAGATGTAGAGGCGCGCGATTTTCGAGACGCATTTGGCAACATTTGCACACGCCTCGTTTCACCGCCGGGAATACTCGAAGTAAGGAATGAGTTCCTGATCTCGGACACCGGACTACCCGACGAAGTCAATTATCAGGCCGAGCAATGGCCGGTAGGCGACTTGCCAGATGAGGCACTGATATACCTTCTAGGCAGCCGGTACTGCGACACGCAAAAGCTATTGAACCACGCTTGGTCTATGTTCGGCGGCATCCAGGGTGGCTGGCAGCGAGTTCAAGCGATTTGCAACTACGTTCACGACCGCATTGAATTTGGATATCACCACGCTCGCTGCGACAGGACTGCATCAGAGGGACATGAGGAGCGGATCGGCGTTTGTCGCGACTTTGCTCATTTAGCCGTTACACTTTGCCGCTGCATGAACATCCCTGCGAGATATTGCACCGGCTATCTTGGTGATATTGGCGTGCCCAGAGATCCAGCGCCGATGGACTTCAGCGCTTGGTTCGAAGTCTTTCTCGCGGGGCGCTGGTATACATTCGATGCTCGCCACAATCATCCGCGGATAGGCCGGATTGTCATCGCACGAGGACGGGACGCAGCCGACGTGGCCATTTCAACGGCCTTCGGCTCGGCCGCGCTGACGCGGTTTAACATTATAACAGAAGAAGTAGTTTATCAGGATCAACTCCAGGCAGCGGAGTAAAGCACCCTCGGTCATCGCGCCTTGCTTTTTTCGCTTCCTGTCGCTCTCCATTTGTTCGCGTTGCATCTTAAGGGATCGCCGTCTCGACGTGCTGGCTTCTTCGTCCGAGATTGCCTGTCCAGCCCTTCGAATTACCTTCCGTTTTAAAGGCGACTGCGCCATTTGCACGGGCACATTTCGAAAGCCCGTCAGCGGCTGAGTATCCATCTGAGTGAATGCGCGCATCTTTGCCATTTTGCGTGAGCTATCCAAAAAGGGATTCACCCATTTTCAAGGCCGACAAACATAATTCGTTCCACTTCAATTCGGGCCGTGCCTCGTTTCGTCTACCTTGCGATTAAAGTGCCTGGGAAGCGGATGAGTTACTCGCACCAGCTTCCCGAGATCGTACGACTTGTGCCCTGGATAGCGCTGACGCGTTCCGGAGACCGCTTTGCGCCAGCAGCGGGAGGCCACTCTTGAGTTGGGAGTGATGAATTGACGTTAATTCATCCCGATGGCCAAAAGCGCCTACCTGATTTCGTTTGCCAGTTTTCGGCCCACCTGCTCGGGCCCGCCAATGAGGAGATTGTTCAGGATCGCTTCCCTTCGGATCGACTAGCAGCAGTGCTGTTGGACGGCGAAGGGAACGTGCTCTTCGGACCCAAGTTACACAAGGATCCGATTGCCGCGCACGAAAAAAACGGCACAATGCTGCTCAGAAAGCTTTTGAAGTGTCGGGAGGGTATGCGTTAATGGGCCGGCTAAAAGTTCTCATTGTGGGCGGCGGTATCGGGGGTATCACCGCGATGTTGGCGCTGCGCCAACGCGGCATCGAGACGCAATTGTTCGAACAAGCGGCTGCGTTCGGACAGGTCGGTGCAGGCCTCCAGGTCTCTTCGAATGCCGCCTGTATCCTAATCAGGCTTGGGCTTGGCGAGGCGCTGAAGCGCGTTGCCACATATCCAGACGGCCGCGATTATCGGGGCTGGGACACCGGCGAGCGGCTCTATTACACGCCGCTCGGGCAGAAAGCAGAAGCGCATTTTGGTTCGCCCTACTATGCCGCCCACCGGGCCGAATTGCTCGACGTCCTGTTAAGCGGTCTCGGCAAGCAGGGGGTCCAGCTAGGCTCACGTATCGAGCGCATCGAACAGGATCAGAACAGTGTTTCGCTGACGCTCGCCGGCGGATCGACTGTGCAAGGCGACATTCTGATCGGCGCCGATGGAATTCACTCGATGGTACGGACGCAGTTGTTCGGCAAGGAACTGCCGCGCTACACCGGGAACGTTGCCTGGCGGGGCCTGGTGCCTGCCGAACGCCTAGCACACCTCGACCTTGGAAGTGTCGTCGGCGTCTGGATGGGGCCGAACCGCAGCATCGTCCAGTACTACGTCTCCGCCGGCAAGACCTTCAACTGGATTGGGATCAGCCGCTCATCTAAGCCAGCGCAGGAATCCTGGCTGGCGGAAGGTAAGACTGAAGATGTATTGGCCGAATACGACGGCTGGCATTCGACCATTCGAACGATCATTGCGGAGACCCCGAAAATTCTGCGTCAAGCTCTATACGACCGCGAACCTCTGCCGGACTGGCAGGTCGGCCGTGTTGTGCTTATGGGTGACGCCGCGCATCCGATGATGCCGTTCTATGCCCAGGGCGGCGCCCAAAGTATAGAAGACGCCTACGTGTTGGCCGGCTGCATCGCCGAAGGCCAGGACCGACCACTCGAGGCGCTCGCGCGTTTTGTCAGGATGCGGCAGCCACGGACCGCGTGGATGCAAGGCCTCGCCCGGCGCGAGGAAGAACTTTATCAGATGAACGACGCCACGGCGATCAGGGCGCGCAACGATCGCATGCGTACGAACCGGCTACCTGAAACGGCGACGTTTCCTCCAGAACAGGAGCGGCTCTACGGTTACGACGCCGAAGTCGAATTGCGCAAGAGCGCCTGACCGACTCTGGTCTATATGGCGCAATCGCGAAACGACGCAGGTGCATAGTCAGGTAAGAACATGAAATTCAATGGATTGTGGGCGATTGCGTTATGGGCTGTGCTCGTTTTGAGTCTCCAATGTCGCAAGCGCGCAAGGATTTCCCAGTCGGCCCATTACGGTGATCATGCCGTTCGCCGGTGGCAGCGCCAGCGATGTGGTCAGCCGGATCCTTTTCAACAAGATGGCGATCACACTAGGGCAGCCGATTATCGTAGAAAACAAGCCGGGTGCCGGTGGAAATCTCGGCACCGTGCTGGCGGCCAAGGCAACTCCCGACGGGTATACCCTTGTCGGTGCAGCTTCGGGTCCGATGGCCGCAAATCTGACACTCTACAAGGAACTTGGCTACGATCCGCAAAAGGAGCTTGTCCTGATCTCGCCCTTCGCCAGCTTTACTATCGTAGTTACGGCGAGCAACAAGCTTGGTGTCACCACAATCAAAGATCTTATCGAACGCGCGAAGAAAGATCCGGGGGCGTTAAATTACGGATCAGTTGGTATTGGCTCGTCACAGCATCTGGCGGGAGAATACTTCGCCCAAATCGCCAAGATAAAGCTCACTCACGTCCCCTATCGCAATATCGCGCAGTTCGGACCGGACTTGATCGCCGGTGCGGTGCAACTCGGCTTTGCTTGGTATCCCAACATATCCGGGCCACTGTCTGCCAACGGAGCTATCGCGCTCGCCGTCGCGGGCGATGCCCGGCTGCCTGTGCTGCCGAATACGTTGACAACGGCGCAAGCAGGCTTGCCGCAATACACGTTTGACGGTTGGTTCGGCTTGGGAGCGCCCGCCGGCGTTCCGAGGGACATTCTGAATCGCTTGAATGCCGCACTGAATGAAGCGCTGAGAGATTCCACCGTACGAGTCAGATTTGAAGAGGTCGGGGCCGTACCAATCGGGCTCGATCTCGACAACGCAAAGACATTTCTAACAGACGAGGTGGAAAAATACCGGGACATCATCACCAAAGCCGGGATCGGCAAGATCGAATAGATGATTGAACAACCGGCGAGCAGCCCATCTTGCAGAGCCAGGCAATTTCGCGCCGGCCTGGCCAGAGGCGTGTCGTAAAGACGATCACCGTTGTCCCAGACGCTATAGTCGCCTAGCCCCGATATAGGCGATGCAAATTGCGCATTACCGAGGCCAAGCGCTCGAAGTAAACGCGTTGCGTTGTCGCTTATTCATTCCATCCTCTTGGCAGGAGCTGCAAAACTTAACAGAGCCTCCCTATTCACTTCGATACCCAATCCGGGTCCATCGGGAACGCGAACCATGCCGCCAACATGCTCGATCGGACGGGTCAGAATGGCTTGTCGAATTGGGTGCTCTGTCCGGTCGAACTCTAGCATCGGCGGAAGGGGCGCAAGCGAGGTCGGTGTATGTGTAGGGACGCCGGCCAAAAGGTGCAAGGAAGCAGCGATCGCAATGCCTGTTCCCCAGACATGAGGATTGTACCGGACGCCGAACGCTTCAGCCATATCAGCGATCTTCTTGCACTCGGACAGTCCACCCGCTGCGCATGTATCTGGCTGTATAATGTCCACCGCGTGCGAAACCAGCAGGTCGCGGAAACCAAACCGCGTAAATTCACATTCGCCACCTGCGATCGGGATCGTAAGCGCTACCTTGACGGCTCGATATCCCGCCAAGTCTTCGGGCGGAACCGGCTCCTCGAACCATCCGATATCATGTTCCTCGATCTTACGGCCCAGCCGGATCGCGCTCACCGCATCGTACGCGTGGTTCGCATCGACCATTAGCGCAACATCGGATCCAATGGCTGAGCGCACCGCGCGCGTCACTGCGGCATCTTCCTCTACGCCGAAGCCAACTTTGAGCTTTACTGCCTTGAAGCCCTCGGCGGCGTAGCCCTCCGCCTCCTCCGCCAAATACCGAAGCGGGTCGCCCGATTTGCGACGATATAGTCCGGTCGCGTATGCCTGCACCGAGGTACGAAGCGGCCCGCCCAGCAGTTGGTAGACGGGAACACCAAAATGCTTTCCCTTGATGTCCCAGAGAGCGATGTCGATACCGCTCAGTCCCTGGATGACCACACCCTTCTGCCCATGATCCCGGAGCCGCGCGTAGATCATCTGCCACAGAAAATCGGTGCGAAGCGGATCCTCGCCGATCAGCCATGGGGCCACGCTCTTGACGACCGCCTCAGTGATCCGGGCCGGGCCGTAGCATTCACCCCAGCCGGCCAAACCCGTATCGGTTTCGATCTCGACCAGCATGGCCATCCGCGTGTCGTACCAAGCCCGCGAATAGGCAAAGGGCTGAGACAACGGCGCTTCCAGCACATGAGTACGGACGCTGGTGATTTTCATGTGTCGAGGCATGACTGGCCAATCAAGGTTGTTCAACTGGTCGGTTACTGGCCATCTCATCCTCCAGCGCGGATAGCATCATTAGCGGATCGCATTCGTTATTCATCGCGACCCTACACCCGCTACAGGGCGAGTGTTAGCGGCGCGAAGCGGACCTTTAACAAAAACGCCAATAGCAATGCACCGTCTGTTCCTTCGATTTAGAGAAACGTTGCGTACCTAGGTGCCAGCGGACGTCGGTCCGCTGACACTCGTCTCATCCGATTTCGGCACGGTTTTTAAGGCTTGAAGACGTACCCTGGCCCTAAGGCAGCCGATTTAGGAATGGGCGGCAGGTCGGAAAATAGCTCCGGGTGATCTTTCATCACCTTTAAAATGTACTTGGGTTCGATGTGCGCGTTAACGTCAAACGTGGATTTTAGAATCCCAAGCTTAGCCAAGCGATCTTCGGCGCTGAACAAGGCGCGGTAATTGTTTGCCGACAGTCGGCGATCCGCCTGTTGGATGTTGAACTGCATGGCCGCTTCAGCGATTTCGGGCTTGAGCCCGGGAATCCAGCGGGTAGCAACCTGCGCGGCCATTTTTGGATTCTTGCGCATCCATTGATCGGCTTCAGAAACCGCGGCGAGAAATTTCTCGATCGTCTCGCCATTGGCCTGCATCCATGGCCTCAGCGCCACGTTGAAACCGAGATAGGAGATCACATCACCACCACGAATGAGTTCGAACGCTCCCGGCACATCCTTGCCGGCGACGATCGGCCACGGATCCCAACCCGAAAATGCGTCGATGCCCTTGGCAAGCAATGCCACCGTCATGTCCGGGGGCGGTGTGTTCACCAGCGTGACGTCCTCCGGCTTCAGCCCGGCCTTCTCGAGGGTAGCGAGGATATAGAGATGGTTGATGGTGCCGAACGACGCCGCAATCTTCTTGCCGCGCAGGCTTGCTAGGTCGCCCTTGACGATGCCGGAACCTTCGCGCGCGACGATCGCAACGGTCGCGTCGGAGCCGGCCTTGGTCGCGTTACCGCTGTAATTGGCCAGCGCCACGAGGTCCATTCCGCGCAGTACCGCGCCGATCATCGGTACGCCAACCTGCACGATCTCGCTTTCCCCTGCCTGCAAGGCGTTGAGTGCGTCGACACCGGTGGCATAGGGCCGCGCTATCGTCACATCGAGGCCATTCTTCTCGAAGAAACCGCGCTCCAGCGCGATCGGCAGGCCGATCTGGTCTATCCCGGTCACCATGCCTGCCTTGACCTTCGTCAGCGTTTGCGCGCCGGCCGGCGTCCAAGCCAACGCGAGCGCCGTCGCGAGCATCACCAATCGTTTCATCATCATCCTCCCTGTTTTATCGGTCCCACGGCAGTCACCCAGTACGGCCGGGCAACGGCGTTGAGGTCCGTTCGTTTGACACCACGCAGTTCGATCGAATGGTCATCGGTGCCGGTGACCCTTCCATATTGCTGGAACGCGAGCACGTGAAACCGCTCGGGCACGAACGGCACCTCGACCTGGACGTTGACTTTCTCCGGGAATTGCCACCGAGCTCGGACGAAATCTTTCCGGGTGCGGCCAGCGTTAGCCAGAGCTGGAAGCCGGCCCATGCGATGATCACACCAAGGACGATGCGACCCTGCTCGAACCCAAAACATCGGAAACGAGGCTCATGCCGCACGCACCATCTGCAGTACTTTCGCCGACAGGCGCTTGAATTCATCATCGTTGACGAGGTCGTCCCAGATCCGGGGCCGCCGCAGATCGACGTCGACCTGGTCCAAGGAGTACGTCCCTTCGACAAGCACGCCGACGCGATTGGCCAGAAAGACCGCTTCGGCCACGTCATGGGTGATGAAAACCACCGTCGGTCGGCGCTCCTGCCATATGCGCGTCAATTCCTCTTGCAACGTCATGCGGGTCTGCGCATCGACGCTGGCAAAGGGTTCGTCCATCAACAGGACGGCCGGATTGTTGGCCAAGGCGCGCACCACACCGACGCGCTGCTGCATGCCACCCGATAATTCGTCGGGATACCAATTCGCTGCATGCGAAAGGCCGGCCAACGCCAGATACTCCCGTGCAATCCGGTCACGCTCGGCCTTCGGCACGCCGCGCATCTTTGGACCGAAGCCGACATTGTCGAGCACCGTCTTCCAGGGGAACAATGCGAACGACTGAAAGACGACGCCGCGCTCCGGTCCGGGTCCAACCACAGGCTTGCCGTCGAGCAAATCTCGCCGCCGGAATAGGGAATAAAGCCGGCTGTCATGTTGAGGATCGTGGTCTTGCCGCAGCCGGACGGACCGACGACGGAGACGAACTCGCCCTGCTGGACATCGAGCGACATGTCGTGGACCGCCGTGACATGCGCGCCCGCGTAAGGATCGAAATAGGTCTTTGCAAGATTGCGGAGCGAGAGCGTTTTCATGATGTCACCAATCCCCAACGCTGGCCTGTCGCACGTTCCAGTGGCGCCAGGATCCAGGCGTCACGATGTACCAGAGCAGGCCCAGAATGATCATCCCGAGCAGAATTTCAGTGGTGGAATCGGCGCGCCGCGCGTCGAACATCATGAAGCCGATACCACTGGTGCCGACAATGATCTCGACGGCAATCAACGCGCGCCAACCATAACCGAGCCCGTTGCGCAGGCCGGTGATGATATTGGGGAGCGCGCCGGGAAGCGTCACTTCCCAAAGCACGCGCGCCGGGGATGCGCCCAGGCTACGCGCCGCCCGCCCGAGATCACGT
The DNA here is from genome assembly GCA_963764705.1 of uncultured Alphaproteobacteria bacterium. Taxonomy (GTDB): domain Bacteria; phylum Pseudomonadota; class Alphaproteobacteria; order Rhizobiales; family Xanthobacteraceae; genus Bradyrhizobium. Next base: position 256,817 of record CAVXTR010000003.1, read on the forward strand.
GGCACCGATTCCACCCCGAGGACGGTGTTGAGGACCACCGGAAACAACACGGTGTAGACGATCACGAACGTCATTGTCGTCAGCCCGAAGCCAAACCAGATCAGGAGGATCGGAAGCCAGGCGATGTCGCCGATAGCCTGGAAAAACAGCAAGATTGGCCAGCAAATGCGGTACGCCCACCGGCTGGTGCCGATCAGAACGCCGAGGGGGAATTCCGAGCGTCATGCCCAGGGCCGCGCCGGTGAAAAGCCGGATCAGGCTATCCTGCAGATAATCAGGCAGGATGCCCTTGTACGTCAGCGTGATAAACGAACTCCACGACGTCGAGCGGCCCGGGCAGGAACACGCGAGGAAATACACTGGCTTCGGTAACGATGGTCCACAGCGCGACCAAGGGAATGAATGGCACGATAGCTGCAAGCGCCGGCCATCGCTGCGTCAGGCGAACGTACCCGCTCCAGCATTGCAACCAGATGCTCATGCGCGCTTCACCATGCCCCAGCGCTCGATCGTGGGATCGTCTTGACGCCAAGCAGGGTGTTGTACGCAACGACAAAGAATACCGCATTGAAGATCACGAAGACGATCGCGCCGAACGTAGCCGAACCACAAGGTGGTGAGAATGGCGATGCCGGCGAGCACGGAGAAAAAGCGAAGACGGCGCAGAAAAGCGGGGGCCGACACCCATCGCGATTCCGAGGAGCAACCCCGATCAGGGTGCCGAGGCCGACGCGCAGCAGGCTCGCTCCAATATGGGGGCGATCAGCGTGCCGTCGCGAATCGACTCGATCGCAGCCGTGCCGACTGCGCCGACGGACGGAAGATGCGCGGATGAACGCGAACAACGGCACGACTACGGCCCACACGACCATAAGCGCAAGCAACGGAGCGACAACATCGCCGCACCGGCGAGCGAATTGACGCTCCGCGCGATCCACGGCCGCCGGGTTTTTGCCTCCGTCGTCACCTGCACTTCATTTCCCCGTCGAGCCCGTCTTATCACCGTACATGCCGTATTTTCTTTACCTTTGCAGTCGCGATTGCTGCGTCGCGATCGCGCATGGTCGCTGCAGCCTTCTTGTCGGAGAGCTTCAGGTTCGTGTAGCCGAGCACCCGCTCCATCGCGGCCGTGCTTTCTCGGTCGTCGCCTGCATCGATGGCGCGTGCAGCCGTCGCGTGATTCGGCAGATTGTCCTTAAACCAGCCGACGTTCCGGCGGCTACAACGAAGACCGTGCGAGGATCGTATCGATCGCCCCCCTAAAGCCCTGCATACCGGATTGTGTGTCGCGTCCCGAATCGAAGATGGAACGCCTTGTCGGCCGTGATTGCGCTGGCTGAGTCCTTCGAGGTTTCCATCGCCGCGAGTGCAGCGTTGATCCGCCGGCGATCATTCTCCGTAGCACGTTGGGC
>CAVXTR010000004.1:0-439563 GCA_963764705.1 uncultured Alphaproteobacteria bacterium
GAGCGTTTTCGAGCGAAGTGGATACCGGTTCGCGTGAAGAAAACGCGTCAAAACAAAAGATTAGAGCCCGGTTCTAATTCAATCAGAACCGATAAGGCTCTAGCGTCACAAAAACCTCAAAAACGGAGACCTTTGCCCTTTCCAAAGCAGGTGCACGTTGATACATACCCCTCGCACCCGATGGCTTTGCCCGGGTTGCCTTCTCAGGAAGCCTCCGGTCGGGACGATCGACGCCCAAAGCGTTGGCCGCTTTCGCTTCGGATCAGTTTTTTGGAAGGCACTGCAACGGTTTAACGCGGGGTGGAGCAGCCCGGTAGCTCGTCAGGCTCATAACCTGAAGGTCATAGGTTCAAATCCTATCCCCGCAACCAAGACGATCGCTGATCGACAGCGCAAAGCCGCCCCTCGGGGCGGCTTTTTGCTTTATGCGCGCAGGTTCCGAAGATGGTTCTTCGCGATCGATCCGCCCGCTTTACGGTCGCGCACTGCTCTCTCCGCGCAATGTCGCTCGCTTTCGCCACACCCGCAGGTCAGCCATGACTTTGATGGTCGCCGCGAGTACCAGTGCGCAAAGCGCCGCCTTCGACACCGTCTCCATTGCCCCCTCGATCAGGATGCCGTGCGCCACACTCCCGACGACGATGACAATCGCCAGCAGCGTATGGGCGATGCGCCACGTTCGCGGTCGCAATCGTCGGCGAAATGCAGCCAGAACTGCGACGGCGAAGATCGCCCACATGGCGATCACGCCAAAGGGAGAGAACGGCGTCGGCGACGTGAAGGTAAGGGCGTCGATCATGTCCGGCGGGCTGGTGATCCAGAGGCCGCCGACGTGGATCACGATCGCCATCACCAGCGCTGCTCCGATCCAGAGGTGTGCGCGCCGTCCCATGCGGCCCGACAGTCCCGGCAAGTATCCGCCGATCAGCAAAGGCTGAAACAGCGTGAGGCCCAGTGCAACGATGCCTGCGAATCCGGCCAGGATGTAGACCGGACCGCGCCATGCGAGCAGGGGGCTCGCTGCTGCCGCGGCGATCGGCACGCAAACGGCTGCTGCAAGGGCGGCCCAGATCAGGGTGACCCGGGCCAATCTCCATCCCGTCATTCGCAACCCGGTCAGGCCGGCTGAAGGACGAAGTGCGCCTCCAGGCTGGTCTCCTTCGCGCTCCGCATCACCGGCCGCAGAAAGACGGTTTTGAATTCACCACTGTCATAGGCGAGGTGGCCATGCGGTTGGCCGAAGATCGGAATAATCTGCGGCATCTCGAGACGGAACATCCCATCCTTGTCGGTGAGCGTGGCGCCGTGGCTCTGCGGTTCGTGCTCCTGCCCTTCGGTGGTGTGCGCCCAAATCTGGATGCGCTGCCCGCCCATCGGGGCCCCGTCGCCGGCGCGTCGCACGGTGCCGCTCATCCAGAAGCCACCCTTGCCGATCCGCTCCACGATCGGCGCACCCTTGCGGTAGTTATTCGCGCCGCCCGACATCGAATCGGTCGGTGCGAGGCCTTCCGCGCGGGCAGGCAACAGCAGCCCGGAAACCCCGGTTGCCAGGACGGCCCCGCCGGCGGCGAGGAGGTTGCGGCGGTTGAGTACGACGGTGGTCATGGAGATACCTCATGGCGTCCGAGCCGTTGCTCCGCCGAGACTACAACAACGGGCGCGAGACGCCCAGTTGAGGCAGGCAAAGAGCGCGACAGGTCGCAATAACAGTGTTGTGAACGGATGTACCGGCCGCTCAGCCGGCATTGTCTGTTTCCGACCCAGCCTGTGTGAAAACGGCCCTTAATGGTATGATTCCTCGGTGATTTGCCGGGAGGATTGGATGACGCGCTTTGTCGTTGGCGATGACCGCAGTCAGAGCACGTTGTTTCCCGAGCGGCTGGAAGACTATTTGTCCGAGGATAATCCGGTCCGGGCGGTCGATGTTTTTGTTGATGAGCTTGATCTGACGGGTCTGGGCTTCTGCGGAGTTGAGCCGAAGGCAACTGGAAGGCCAGCCTATCATCCGGGGACGTTGTTGAAGATTTACGTCTACGGATACCTCAATCGGGTGCAATCGAGCCGGCGTTTAGAGCGAGAGTGTCAGCGCAACGTCGAACTGGTTTGGCTGACTGGGCGCCTGATGCCGGACTTCAAGACCATAGCCGACTTCCGCAAGGATAATGGCGAGGCCATCCGCCGGGTTTGCCGCGAGTTCGTGATGCTATGCCGCCGTCTTGAACTGTTCAGCGAAGCCAGCGTCGCGATCGACGGCAGCAAGTTCAAGGCCGTCAACACGCGGGATCGGAACTTCACCCAGGCCAAGATGCAGCGCCGTCTGGCGCAGATTGACGAGAGCATTGCCCGTTATCTCTCGCAGCTCGACAGCGCCGACCGTCAGGGGGAAGCGATACCGGAAGCCAAGATCACCCGGCTCAACGAGAAGATTGCGACGCTGCGCGAGGAGATTCAACGTCTGAACGGTCTGAATACGCTGATGATGCAGAGCGAGGATAAGCAGATATCGCTAACCGATCCCGATGCTCGCTCGATGGCTACGAGTGGCCGAGGCAGTGGGATGGTCGGTTATAATGTACAAAATGCGGTCGATACGAAGCACCATCTCATTGTTACCCATGAGGTCACCAATGTTGGTTCTGACCGGAGCCAGCTATCTCGTATGACGGAGCAGGCACGCGCCGCGATTGGCTCTGAGACCATCGAGGCTGTTGCCGATCGCGGGTACTATAGCGGCGAGGAAATTGTGGCCTGCGAGCAAGCCGGCATCACAGACCCCAAGCGGTCACTTGCGACTTCAAGACCAATCGGTCTATATATCGGCGATGCGCCGCCAAACCCCAGTGCAGTCGCCCCGCGGGCGCCCTCGAAGTTTCGACGTCGAAGCCGCTGTCGAACGCGCGATGGGTGTGTTCTGGTCGCGTGGCTATCATGCCACGGCGCTTCCGGACCTTCTTCGTGCGACGAAGCTCTCGCGCGGCAGTCTTTACGCCGCATTTCGGTGACAAGCACTCGCTGTTCCTGCGTGCGCTTGATCGCTACATTACCGATGCCCTGACACGGATGGATATCGAACTCGACCCCCGCCGGGAGCCGGTCGACGGCCTGCGGGCCTACCTTGCCGGCTACGTTGACCGCACCAGCGGTGCCAATGGTCGGCGCGGATGCCTGCTGGTGGCCACCGCCATGGAACTGGCCGGCCAGGATGCCGAAGCTGGTCGTCGCATCGCGGGTTTTTTCAAAGCCATGGAGGCCAGGGTGGCGGACGCACTTTCCCGCGCGAAGACGGCGGGAAAATTGGCCGACGGTGTCGAGCCTGCAAGCGCCGCCCGAATTCTCGTCTGTTTCGTCGAAGGGCTGCGCGTGGTCGGCAAAACGGCACCGGCAAGGGGCACGTCGCAAGCCACTGCCGACGCTCTTCTCGACCGCTTCGTCAGGTGAACAATCCGGATCAGGTGACATCCCCTTGCGCGCTTCGGACATTGGCGCGCCGAGTATTTAGACCGAGCGGTCCTGAAAGGAAGAATACCATGTCTGCCATCCAGGTCGTCTGCGCGGTGGCCGTCCCCTTGCTCTGGGGCTATCAGTTCGTGGCCATCAAGGTGGGCGTTACCGAGTTTCCGCCGCTCTTCTTCCTCGCACTGCGCTTCGTGGCCATCGCGTTGCTACTTGTTCCGTTTGTCAAAAGGCCCACACGTCAACAGTTCGGCCCTGTCGCGACCATTTCGGGTCTTCCTTGGCGGACTGAACTTCGGGCTGTTCTATGTTGGCCTCGGGCTCGGCTCGGGAAGCTTGTCGGCCGTCGCCTATCAGCTCGCCACGCCCTTCACCGTCCTGTTGGCCTGGCCCCTGCTGGCGGAGAGGCCGTCTCTCACCACGTCCGCCGGCGTGGCGCTTGCGTTCGTCGGTGTGGTCGTGCTGGCAGCGGGCCCTAGCCTGTCGGCAAACGCGCTTCCGTTACTGCTTGTGGTCGGGGCAGCCTTCGCATTCGCGGTGTCCAACGTCCTGACGAAGCGCCACGGCCCTTTCGATCCCCTGATGTTGATGGGATGGTCGTCGTTATTCACGGTGCCGCAGGTCATGCTGATGTCGTTGCTGCTTGAACATGGACAACTGGCAAGCCTTGTCGCGGCGGACCAACGTGGCTGGCTGGCACTCGCCTACACCATTTTCATCGGAGGAATTGTCGGGTTCGGACTTTGGTTCTGGCTGATTGCCCGATGCTCCATCGGCCGCGTCGCGCCTTTCGGCCTGCTGCTTCCGGTGTTCGCCCTGGTTTCGAGCGTGCTGTTCCTTGGCGAGCACATGACCCCGAAGTTGATTGTCGGTGGGCTGCTCGCAATACAGGCGTCGCCATTACACAGGTCAGACCGAGCGCTCGACCGATTTGAACCGGAAGTCGCCCCGCCGCGCGCATCAAGCCGGTCGCATTGCTGCAAGTTGCTTGCACGAGAGCGGAAGATGCTGTTGCTTGGACGCAATCGTTGCCAAGAAAAAGGAGAGGAAAATGCGCGGACGGCGTGTGCTGATGGAATCCCTGGTCGCGAACGGCGTGCGCCATATCTTCGGCAATCCCGGCACCACAGAAACGCCGTTGCTGGACAGTCTCGCCGCCTATCCGCAGATCGAATACGTCATGGCCCTGCACGAGGGCGTCGCAGTCGGCGCGGCGAGTTTCTATGCGCAGGCCACCGGGCGCACGGCCGTTGCCAACGTCCACGTCGCGCCGGGGCTCGGCAATGCGATGGGCTCGCTGTACGGCGCATTGAAGGCCAATTCGCCGCTCATCGTCACCGCGGGACAGCAGGATACGCGCATGCGGCTGGCCAATCCGCTGCTTGGCCATGACCTCGTCGCCATGGCCGCACCGGTCACCAAGTGGAGCGTGCAGGTGGAGCGGGCGGACGAGATGGCCCCCGTCCTGCGCCGTGCTTTCAAGGTCGCGACCGATGCGCCCAAAGGGCCGGTCTTCATTTCTCTCCCGATTGACGTGATGGAACAGGAAACCGCGGTTGAACCCGCCGGTCCGGACAAGTTGTGGCGTTCCGCGCCGGCGGATCCAAAGGGGCTCGCCGAGATCGCCGCACTTCTCCTGAAGTCGGCGAGGCCCACCATCGTCGCCGGCGACGATGTCGCGCGCGCCGGCGCGCATCAGCAGCTCGTCGCGCTGGCCGAGGCGATCGGCGCGTCGGTCTGGTTCGAAGGCTTGCGCGCCCATGCGTCGTTTCCGACCGGACATCCCGAACTATCGCCAGTCGCTTCCGGGCGATGCGGCCCAGGTTCGCAAGGCGTTCGGCGATGCCGATCTCGTCCTGTTGCTGGGTGGGCCGTTCTTCGAAGACATCTGGTACGCGTCAGGCAGCCATTTCCCCGACAACGCCGTTGTCGTGCAGGTCGAGGAATCGTCCGAGCGGCTGGCGTTCAATCACCGTCTCGACGCCGGCATCGTCGGCGACATGGCGGCCAGCCTTGCGGCGTTGGCGGCAGAAGTGCGCTCGCGGCAATCTCCCGAATTTCGTCAGGCCGCCCAAGGCCGCAACCAGGCGTTGGCCGAGCTGAGTGCGCGGGAAAAGGACGCGCACCGGTCGCGGCTGGAAAAGAGCTGGAACCGCGAGCCGAGTTCAATGGCGCGGGTGATGGCCGAACTCCGGCGCGGCCTGCCTGAAGACGCTGTCATCGTCGACGAGAGCATCACGGCCAGTCTCGATCTGGCGCGGACGTTCGACTATCGCGGTTTCGGCGAGTACTTCGGCGGGCGCGGCGGCGGCATCGGCCAGGGATTTGCCGGCGCGATCGGCGTCAAGGTCGCGATGCCCGACCGTCCGGTCGTTGCCGTCTCCGGCGACGGCTCGGCGATGTACAGTATCCAGGCGCTGTGGAGCGCGGCTCACCACAGGCTGGGAATCGTGTTCGTCGTGCTTTCGAACCGGGAGTATCGCATCCTCAAGCACAATGTGGACGTCTGGCGCAAGAACTTCGAGCCCGGGACGCAGCATCCCTATCAGCAGATGGATCTGACCGGACCGGATCTTGACTTCGTGCACCTGGCGGCCGGCATGGGCGTCGAAGCCGTCAGGGTCGAAAAGGCCGACGATATTGCTTCCGCCGTGGCAAGAGCAGTGGCGACGAACCGGCCCTATCTCGTCGAGATCGCTATCGAGGGCAAGCGCTGACGGTTGCGGCAGCGGCCTTCAGACTTTCCTGCGCCCAAAGGTGACCGAAACTGGCGGCGGCGCGTGACGCACCGGCTCCGCCGCGTTCCAATTCGTTTGCGGGCGGGCCGCAAACTTCTCGGCTTCATCGGCATCAAACTCGCGGAATTTGCTGAGATCGGTCTTGAGCGGTTCGACAACGCCAAACAGCTTGCGGAGGAGGCCTGGCCGGGTAACCGCGATGATGATGAAGGCGATCAGCAAAATGGGAACAACACTCGGAGGAGCCCAATTGGGATCGTAGCCCTTTGCCAACGAGCTGCTGGTGAAGGTGCCGCTCGCAGGCGCCTTGCGCTCAGCCTGCGCGACGACTTTCGCCGCTGGCGCGTTCCAACCTGTGCCTGCCGGCGTGTGCCGCCGGCGCGTTCTTGGCACCCGGACATTTTCCGTCCGGATAGGACGGTCCGACGCAGAACGGTCCGGAATTCACCATCCGCGCGATATCGACCATCTCGGTCGGGCTGAACGTCGTCACCAGCCGGGACAGGTTTCCATCCTTCGGCCACCAGATGAACAGCGCGGCCACGACGGTCAGCGCCAGCGGGATCATCAGCTTGGGTACCAGGCCAAGCACGTTGCGGCGTTCGCCCAACTGGCCATTCCGTCCAGGCGATGCAGGCGTTCTGCCATTGCCAGAACGTCTCGCGGTCGGTGAAATACAGCAGCAACGGGTATTTGGACGGCGGCCGCGGTTGTTCCAGCGGCCGGCCCGACGCATCGAGCGGATAGGCCGTCGCAGCCATTCGCGGGCGCCGGCCGAACAAGGGCGCGCGACGGGACACGGCTGTCGCGGCGCAGCCGTGCCGGATTCATCAGTTCGCCGCCAAGGCTGCCGATGGCGTCGAGCCGGTCCCTGGATGGCGGGATGGCTGCCGCCCTCGTGGTCGGCGCGCCCATCGAACAGCAGTCCCTCGACGCGATAGCTGCCTTCGAACGCGCCACGGCCGCCGATTTTCGCGATCGCGCTGAGCAGGGCCTCGGGGAAATGCGTGACGCGGATGGCCTCGCCGTCGGCGATATAATCGCGGCCCAGTTTCAGTCCGCGCCGCGCCAGGCGCGACAACTGCATCGACAGCGCCGACGCCGCGCTGCCGGCCAGCAGCACCAGCAGCATCGGCGGAAATCAGCAGCGGGATGATCATCTGCCGCCAGTTCTCGAACCGCAGCGGATTTTGCATCTGCATGACGACGGCCGTGCGCATCAGCGCATGGTTGGCGGCCAGCAGCTTGGTATCGCCCTGGCGGATATGCGACGCCTCATGGGCGAGCACCGCCGCCAGTTCGTCGTCGTCCAGTGTGTCGAGCAGCCCGCGCGTGACCGCGATCAAGCCCCGGTTCGGCCCTTCGCCTACGGTCACGGCATTGAGTTCGCCGGCCTCGATGATTCCGAACCGCGGCAGCCGGACGCCGAGCGCGGTGCATTGCTCCTCGGCCACCTGCACGAAGCGGGGTTCGTCCGCGCGCGTCACGATCTGGACGCCGAGTTGATGCGTCACGGCCTTGGCGTGACCGCGGTACATCCACCAGAACACCAGTCCGGCAAACACCGCGATCGGCACGGCGTAGCGCACCGCATATCCGACCGGGTTCGAGAGGATGGTGTGCTCGTGGTCGAACTGGAGCAGGGGCATCGTCAGCGCAAAGGCGCCGATCAGCTCGAACGCCAGGACATAACCCAGCACCAGCCAGGCTGTGAACCGCCGGTTATGCGCGGCGTGCGTGATGTAGCCATGAACTTCCATCGCGCAACGCCTCCCTGGCTTAGAGAGTGACCTTGACCGGCTCGGCGAATTCCGCGCGGCGTTCGCCGAGTGTGAATTTCTCGCGCGGAGGATTTTTGGCGATCATAGCGATGAAATTGGCGGGGAACGCGCGGCAGACGGAATTCAATTCCTCGACCGCCAGATTGTAGAACTTGCGCGCCGCGGTGATGCGATCCTCGATCCGGATCAGGTCATTGCGCAAGGTGCCGTAATGGGCGGCACTGGCAAGTTCCGGATACTTTTCGCTAACCGTAAAGAGATTTTGCAGTACGTTGGCGATCTGGGTCTCACTGCGGATCACGCCGCCGCCGCCGGCGAGCGCTTCCAGCGCATCGATACGGGCGTCGAGCACATCCCGAATCACGTCGTGTTCCTTCGTCGCGAAGGCGCGGACGACTTCGACCAGGTTGCCGATCAAGGTGTGGCGTTCGATCAGCAGCGCGTCGACGTCGCCGTAGGCGGCATCCGCGCGCTCGTCGAGCTGGCCGATCAATGCGTGCTGCGAACGGATTTTCAGGGTGAGCCAGAGCGCGGCGCCGGCCAGGAGGAACATCCACCACTGGTCGAGCGCGAAGTTGGCGGCGCGGACCATGCGGCCCGATAGGTCGATCGCCTGCAGGAAAGTCTGGTCTGTCGCGGCCATAATGCGTCCCCGTGAATATGATTTTCCGGTTATCCGTACCGCAATGCCTCTAAGATTTCAGGAAACCGGTAATTAAAAGTCTAACGACTTTCTCCATGCTGGTTTACGAACAGGCTCATGAGATATGACGGGTAAGCCAATGTCCTTCTGGACGTGCGAACAATGCGGTGCCCAGTTTCCCGAGGCCGATGAACCGCCTTCGGCGTGTCCGGTCTGCGAGGACGAGCGGCAATACGTCAACTGGAAGGGCCAGATCTGGATCGCGCGCGACGAATTGGCGAAGCGTCTCAAGCTGGTCTGGCGCGATGATCTCGGCGTTCCCGGAATAGGCGTGGAGCCGAATTTTGCCATCGGCCAACGCGCGCTGTTGCTGCGCGAAGCGGATGGATGCGTGATGTGGGATTGCCTGCCCCTGGTGACGCGGGAAGCGGTGGAATATGTCCGCGCGCTCGGCGGGCTGAAGGCGATCGCGGTTTCGCATCCGCATTATTATGGCGCGGTCGCCGACTGGAGTGAGGCGTTCGGCGGCGTGCCGATCTATTTGCACGGCGACGATCGCGCTTTTGTTACGCGACCGCATCCGGCCATCGTGCCGTGGACCGGCGACAGCCATCGGATCTCGGATGATGTTCTGCTGGTGCGGACCGGCGGACATTTTGCCGGCGGCACCATCCTGCACTGGCGTGCAGGCGCCAAAGGCCGCGGCGCGCTATTGACCGGCGACGTCGCGATGGTGGCGATGGATCGGCGCTCCGTCAGTTTCATGTACAGCTTTCCGAATTACATTCCCTTGAACGCGGCAGCGGTGCACCGGATCGCCCGCGCGGTTGAGCCGCTCAGGTTTGATCGCATCTACGGCGCATGGTGGGGGCGCAATATCGGCGCCGATGCCAAGGCGGCGTTCGAGATGTCGGTTCGGCGCTATCTCGTGGCGATTTCGGAATAAATGCTAGCGGTGCGCCCTGGCCGTTCCAGCAAGGGGACGTTCGGCGTATTCCTTCTGCTCCGGCTGCAATGGGATCGGATTGCTTCTTGTTTCGCCGAACCAGCCGCTGACGCGCGTCATCAAGGTGGCCGGTTCGGAAACGGCTCCATCCGGCACGAACGGATCGGTGTAGCATCGGGCGCCGGCGGCTCTGGCGATATCAGCCACGCTTTCGGTCATGGCCGGCGCACCGGCGGTATAGACCACGTCGTCCGGTGACAGTTGTGGCAAATGATCGGTCGGCCTGCCGCCGCGCACGGCATGCGAGATGCTTTGCGGTTCCGATACCATCGGAATAATGGTGACGTTCGGGAACAGCGCCAGCCGGCAGAGCGCAGCGTGCATGTACAGCGACCTGATGCTTCGCGCCGCCACCACGAAAACCAGCTCGCGCTGCGGCCGCTCCAGGATCGCGGCGGTGGCGACGGACCACATTGGGGCAAAGCCGGTGCCGCTGGCGACGAGAACAACGCGGCCGGTATGGCCTTCCCGAAAAAAGGCGCTGCCGAACGGGCCTGTCAGTCTGACGCGGTGCCCGGCGCGGATCTCGCGGCCCAGTGCCGAGGATACCTTGCCCCCCGTCAGCCTGCGGACGTGAAAGTGCAGCACGCGATCGTGCGGGCGGCCTTCCAGCGGATAGGTCGGGCTGTAAGACCGCGCCGGAAATCCCGCGAACTGCAGCTTGCAATACTGGCCGGGCAGAAATTCCAGCGGCTTCGTCAGCTCCACATCGACCCCGGTGACGTCGGGCGCAAGGCGAACGATCTTTGCCACGCGCGCCGGCAGGGTGACCGGATCAGGCGCGGCCTCGGTCGCGATCTCGATATCGGAGACGATCCGCGCCTGGCAGGCATGGATCATGTCGTCGCCCGGCGTGTGGCCGCCGAACACCTTGCCGTCGACGAGGCGCACCCGGCAGGCGCCGCAGACACCGGCGCGGCAGTCATGCGGAAGGTCGACGCCGTTCATCAAGGCCCAGTCCAGCAGCAAGTCGCCGCAGTTGGCGAGAAACGGCGCGTCGTTGACGGTAACCTTGCAGATCTTTCGCATTATTCGACCTCGAGACGAATGGGGCGGACATGCCGCGTATGTCGGATCTGGCTATGATCGAAGGCGGCGACCCGCATGGAGACACCGCTCCTGATCGGTACATCATATTCGCTTGACGTATCGAGTCGGCGCGCCACCTCGAGCGCCCAATGGCCGGAGGCCCAGCGCGCGGCGCATCGCACGTCGGCGCGATCGCCTGAGAACTCGCTGCCGAGGATGACGCCGGGGATCACCGTGCCCGTTGGAATCCGCGCATCGGCTTCCGCGGAATAGGGCGCGGATTCGGCTTCGGTCATGAACCAGCGGGCCCCCTCGCTCTCGCCATGCGAGGGATCGAGGTCGATCTGGCCCATCGCGGCCGTCGTTTCCGCAACCACCTTGGGAAGGCGGAGCGGCGCGATCAGGCGGCTCTTGGGGGTGCCGTCGCTGTTGTCTGCATCGACCGTAAAATTGTCCCGGTAGTTGGCCGCTCCCGGGTCGAGTGCGAAGCCGCCCTTGTACGGAATGATGCTGGCGGCCTGCATCGGCGTCGGATCGAGCGGCGGGCCGATATGAGCGTCGTCCATCCAGCCGATAGGTCCACCGCTTGTGGCTTTCCATTGCCAGACGTCGACATAGCCGGTTGCCGTGAAATGCAGCCCGCGTCCGGTCAGGGTGGAGGGCGCATTCGCAACCGGACGCGGCCCGGGATGAAAGGTCCGGCCGCCGGCCAGCGTCACGTCCGACGTGGTCAGCAGCACCGAAAACTTGTCCTCGTTGTAGTCATGTTCGTCACCGATTTCGTAGCCGGAATGGAGCAGGTGCCAGCCGTCGGCCTGCTTGACCAGCGGCAGGTGTTTCAGCGAGCGGGTCGGGTCTTCCCAGGTAAACAGAAAGTAGGCCCAGGTGCCGTCATGCACCGCGCGAATCTCAATTCTGGATTCGCCTTTGCCGTCGAAGTTTCCGCCCTCGCCGGTGATCAGCGAGAACGGCGTGATGCCGCGCCAGGCCCGGTCGGACGTGTCACCGTCGAGCAGCGGTGCGTCGGCCGGGCGGATGCGGTGGACCTGCAGGCGGTCGACCACCAACCGATCTGTCGCCACGATCGCCGAGGCGCCTGTGATCGCCACGGCGGCCGCGACGACGAAGGCATTGGCCTGCAGCGTCGGATTTTTCGATTTTGCGGGGCGGCTCGCGGCAGGTGCGGCTGGCCTGGGTGCGGCCGGCGGCGGATCGGGCCTTGGCGGTGGTTGTGGCATGCGCGCTGACTGTTCGGCCAACATGCTCAGCAATTCAACGGCATCGAGCTGCTGCGGCGGCGCCGGCAGCGGGGCGGGACGGAAGATACGAAGCAGTTGCGCTGCGCCACCGTTGCTGTACTGCGCCACGACATGAAGCACGGCGAAGGCAAGGATCACCCAGGTCCCGGCCCAGTGCAGCATCGCCACGTCGCAGCCGGAGTAGAAGCCGAAATACAGCAGGCCGCCGCTGACCAGCAGCGTCACCATCGTCACGAAGAAGATCCAGTAAAGCAGCGCGTTGACGGCAGCCAGCCTTGCCTGGCCGCTGCCGAACAGGCCGCGCAGGCGAACCTTGTCCAGTTGGACGCGGCGCCCGAGGCCGGAGCGCATCATGTAGATGGTGTAGCCGAGCGCCACCGCGACCAGGACCACGGCGGCCTGCATGTGCGCGGTCCACGCGCTTTCCCGCGGCAGGACGGCATCGAACAGATTGATCCAGGTCCGTTCCGGCAATTCCGTGGCTATCCGCAGGCCGCTGAAGAGGGCGATCGCGAAAGCCGCGACAAACAACCAGTGCAGAATGATCGTGCCATAGTCCGTCTTGCGATGCCTCACGCGTACGCCCCGCTACTTCGAAAGGCAGCAACCGTGGCGTCGATCCGCCAGCCCGATGTTGCTGCCGCACAATGATGGTCCCCAAGACCACCGCCAGAAAGACCACCGCCAGAAAGACAACCGCTCGTCGTTCGCCCGCGCCGGCCGACGAAGCTTTGCTTCCGCGTCCGCAACACTCATACGACGAACGCCATATTGATCCTGATGCGGCCCGCCTCCAGCGCCTCCTGAACGCCGCAGGAGACGCTGGAAGCCGTGCCGCGCGCCGCTATCCCCACATGTGGTGAAGCTGCTGATGTGCCAGTTCGGGCAAGGCCCCATGCTGATGATCGTGAGGGCCGCCGCAAGCGCCGTCGTCGGCGCCCGCGACAACGGCTGGGAGAGGCGGCGCAGCGGGAGGAGCGGCCGGCGCAGCCGGCGTCAGCGGCGTGACCGGCGCGGGTGGCAGCGGCCCGGTCGCCGTGCTGAGCGCCTCCGCCACGGTAAGGCCGTCGGCGTTGAAGGTGCCGCCATTGAGCGGAACATTGTTGCCGCTGACGTCAGCGGCGTTGTCGTGAAACCCTTCAGCCGCGGCGGTGACCAGCGCCGCGTTATGGGTCTGCAGGCCCTGGATCATGGCCGCCACGTCGGCGCCGACGGTGAAGTCGTTGCCGAGCAGCTCGTTGTCGAACCGCGCCTGGAAGACGCCGCCCTGGGCCGCGTCGAAGTTGGTGACGTTTTGCTGCCAGCCTTGCAGCGTCTGGACGAAGGCGCCGATCGCCTGGGCGTCGCCGGTAGCGACCAGTTGCTCGGCCTGGGCGCCGAGCGAGTTGCCGGAGGCGATGAAGTCCGCCCAGAAGTTGGTCTGGGCGGCATTGTCCTGATAGGGCGTCGGCGCGACGTCGGTAAACGGGGCCGGCGTCCATCCGTGTACGCCGTTGGCGGATGCCATGTTGGCAAGGTTGGCGTCGCCGGAGACGATATCGGCGATGTCGAGCAGATTGTCGTTGGTCGCCTTCGCCGCGTCGGGGTTGAACCCGTATTGATGGTCGAAATTGGTCAGTTGGAGATTGATCTGATCGACGATGGTGGAGGCGTGGATACCGGTCGCGCCGCCGAACATCTGCGGATGGTCCTGCATCAGCGTCACAAGTCCGTCATGCACCGTCTGCAGGTCGGTTTGAATCGCCGCCATGTTGTCGGCGTTGATGCCGCCAAGGGACTTGGACTGGGCGTCGTCGAAGATGGCGCCGAGTTCGGCGAAGGTCGCGTGCGGCGTGTTGGCGTTCAGCGGCGTCGCCAGTTCGGGCGGCGCAAAATTGAAGCCGGGATTGTCGTCCTTGATGCTCAGCGCCTGGAGGATGGGATCGTTTTCGATGGTGTTGATGATGTCCAGATGCGCCGTGCGCAAGGCGGCTTCAGCCGCGGCATCGTTGTTGACGGCGCCCGGCACGGCGGCCAGCGCGGTCTGGATGTCGGCCAGCACCGTATTGACATGGGCGAGCTGGTCGCCGGTGAAATCGCCAGCCGCGACATCGGCGGTCAGGCCGGTCTGAACCGCCTGCAGATCCGCGACGTAGCGGCCGTCGGTGCCGTTACCCTGATTCCCCACCGGGACGTTGTTGTGCCACAGCCCGCCTTCAAGAATTCGGGTGGCGTCGTTGAACATATTTTCGAAATAGAGATCGCCGGCAACGAGCGTCTGCGCCGGTTGGCCACCGCCACCGCCGCCGCCGCCATCGCCGCCCCCGACACCACCAGCGCCGCCGCCGCCATCCCCTGGCGCTACCGGCGTCACGGCCGTGGCCTGCGCCGCGGCTACCACCGCCGCATAGGTGCCGCCATCGGCCATGAGGTTATTGGTGCCGACATCGGCGGAGTTGGTCGCGAGCTGCTCGACCGCCGCGTTGACTTCGCCGGCATTGTGGTTTTGCAAGCCCTCGATCAGCGCTGTTGCCGCCGTGCCCGAGGTGCCGTCCGTCCGGAATTCGTTCCAGAAGCGCGCCGAGAACAGACCGCCCTGCGACTGGTCGAAGGCATTCGAATTGGCGTTGAAGGTCTGCAGTTGCTGGACCAGCCCGGCAATGTCGCCGGTGAAGCCATTGTTCTCGATGGTGGTCGCCATCTGCCCGAGATGATTGCTGTCCTGAATCCATTGGGTCACGAAAGCCGTCTGGTCGGCGCTGTCATGGAACGGGGCAGGCGCGCTATTCACCGCCGGCAGTGGCGTCGGGTTGAAAAGCGCCTGGACGCCGGCATCGCCCTGCGCGATGTCGATGATGTCGCGATGGATATCGTTGATCGCACGCCCGACAAATTGCCCGAGGTCGGTGCCTAAAATCAGCGTGCCGGTCGGAGAGTTGGCGTTTTCGACGGATGCGATTTCTTCATTGAGCTGGTTGATGATGACCTGGGTATGCAGGTCGGAGAGGTTGTTGATCTGCGGCACCGCCGCGGTCAGCATCTGCTGCACGCCAATGAGGTCGGAGACGATCAAGTTGACCTGATCCGGGCCGATGCCGCCAATCTCACGGGTGGTCGCGTCGTTGAAAAGATCGGTTGCGGTCAGGCCGGCAGCGGGAGCTGCGGCGGCGGCAGGCGCTTCTGCCGCTGCGGGCGCGTCTGCGGCAATCGCGGGCACTGCGGTGTTCGGCGTCACGGCGGTGGCCTGTGCGGCGGCTACGACCGCCGCATAAGTCCCGCCATCGGCCATGAGGTTATTGGTGCCGACATCCGCGGAGTTGGTCGCAAGCTGCTCGACCGCCGCGTTGATTTCGCCGGCATTGTGGTTCTGCAAGCCGTCGATCAGCGCGGTCGCGGCCGTGCCCGAAGTGCCGTCGGTCCGGAATTCGTTCCAGAAACGCGCCGAGAACAGACCGCCTTGCGACTGGTCGAACGCGTTTGAATTGGTATTGAAGGTCTGCAGTTGCTGGACCAGTCCGGCAATGTCACCGGTGAAGCCATTGTTCTCGATGGTGGTCGCCATCTGCCCGAGATGGTTGCTGTCCTGGATCCATTGGGTCACGAAAGCCGTCTGGTCTGCACTGTCATGGAACGGGGCAGGAGCGCTATTGACCGCCGGCAGCGGCGTCGGGTTGAACAGCGCCTGGACGCCGGCATCGCCCTGCGCGATGTCGATGATATCCCTATGGATATCGTTGATCGCACGCCCGACAAATTGTCCGAGATCGGTGCCCAGAATCGGCGTGCCGGTCGGAGAGTTCGCGTTCTCGATCGATGCAATCTCTTCGTTGAGCTGATTGATGATGACCTGGGTATGCAGATCGGAGAGATTGTTGATCTGCGGGACCGCCGCGGCCAGCATCTGCTGCACGCCAATGAGGTCGGAGACGATCAAGTTGACCTGATCCGGGCCGATGCCGCCAATTTCTCGGGTCGTTGCATCGTTGAAAAGATCCGTTGCTGTCAGAGCCATTTTCTCGTCCCCTGTTTTGTCAAATTTCGTGACGCGTCGGCGCACTTCGTCGATCGAGCGGCGAGGCGATGGGCGTGATGAAGAGTTGTTTAGCTTCGTGGCGTCATTCTGCCGACACCGCGGCTAATGCGCGCACAAGCAAGGTGATACACGGACGAATCCGTGACGCCGGTCACGCTGCGATCGGAAAATCCCGGACGCAGAAATGAAAAATAGCGAGGTGCTACCTGTGCTTGCAGCGAGAATCTGAGACGAAAATACTGCCGTGCCGAAAAAATTGCCAGCAGAGGTACGTACTGCGGCTGTTGAAGTAACACGGCGGCGAACATTTTATTCCGGCATGAGCCACGACAACCTTCCATCGTCGCATTGTCGCCGAAAAATCGTCGGCATCGGCGGTCAAAGAAAATTGCGGGAAGAATTTTCGCATGGGGACGCCAGTAAATGAGTATCGCCCAGGGCCAGGCAAAGGCCGCGTCGCCATCGCGCGTCATTTCCGATCTGCTTTCAACGCTGGCATCCGATGACCCCGTGGCGCTGGCGCTGCGCGAAAGCGCGCGGCGCATGGTCGGCGTCGCCGTGTTCAGCGGCGTGATCAACGTCCTGATGCTGTCGGGCTCACTCTATATGCTGCAGGTTTACGACCGGGTGATTCCGAGCCGGAACATCGCGACCCTGTTCGGCCTGTCGCTGATCGTGCTGTTCGCCTATCTGGTGCAAGGCTATTTCGACGCGATGCGCGCCCGGATGCTGTGCCGGATCGCGACGCTGTTCGACGGCGGTCTGCAGGCGTCGATCCACGGCGCGCTCGCCGCCCTGCCGCTTCGCGGCGTGAAGCCGGTCCTGATGCAGCAGCCGCTGCGCGACCTCGACCAGGTGCGTGGCTTCATGTCCGGCATGGGGCCGACGGCGTTCCTGGACATGCCGTGGATTCCGCTGTTTCTGATCGCGCTGTTTCTGTTTCACCCGGCGATCGGATTTACTGCGCTGCTCGGCACCGCTGCCATTATCGCCATGACATTGCTGACCGAACGGATTTCGCGCGGCGCGGCCAAGGCCGCAATGGACATGAGCGCGCAGCGCCAGGTGCTGGCGGATACCACCCAGCGCAACGCGGAAGTCATTCGCGCGCTCGGCATGACCGACCGGCTGACCGCGCGATGGTCGCAGGCCAACGAGCGCTATTTGCAGGAAAACATCCGGGCCACCGACGTCTATGCCAATCTCGGCTCGGGCGCCAAGGTGCTGCGCTACATCCTGCAATCCGGCATGCTCGGCATCGGCGCTTATCTCGTCGTGGCGGATCGGGCGTCGGGCGGCATCATGATCGCGTCGTCGATCATGATGGGCCGCGCGCTGGCGCCGGTCGAGATCGCGCTCGGCAGCTGGAAGCAACTGGTTGCCGCGCGGCAAGGCCTCAAGCGCCTGCGCGAGATCTGCAAGGCCACGGCGCCGCCGGCCGCGCCGCCGGTGCTGCTGCCGCGTCCTAGCCGCGAATTGTCGGTGCAGGATCTCACCGTGACCGCGCCAGGCTCGATGACGCCGATCGTGTCGAACATTACGTTTTCGCTGAAGGCCGGCGCGGGCCTGGCGCTGATCGGCGCCAGCGCCTCGGGCAAGACCTCGCTCTCCAAGGCGCTGGTTGGAATCTGGCCGGCGCTGCATGGCGTCGTGCGGCTCGATGGCGCCGCGCTCGATCAATGGCGCAACGAGGACCTCGGCCGGCATATCGGCTACCTGCCGCAGGATGTAGCGCTGTTCGACGGCACCGTTGCAGACAACATCTGCCGCTTCGATCCGCAGGCGAATTCCGAAGCGATCCTGAAAGCCGCGCGGATTGCGGGCGTGCACGACATCATCCTGCGGCTGTCGGAGGGTTATGCGACCCGCATTGGCGAAGGCGGCATGTCGCTATCGGCCGGGCAGCGGCAGCGCATTGGTCTGGCGCGGGCCGTGTTCGGCGATCCGTTTCTGCTGGTGCTCGACGAGCCCAATGCCAATCTCGATGCCGACGGCGAGAATGCCCTGACCCGCGCCATTCTGATCCTGCGCCAGAACAAGAGCATCGTCGTCGTCATCTCGCATCGTCCGAGCGCGCTTGCCGCCCTCGACATGATGATGGTGCTTTATGAAGGCAAGTCGATCGCGTTCGGCCCAAGCGAGGAAGTATTTGCGCGGGTCCGTCATGTGAACGGTCAGGCCGCCGCGGCGAGACCGGCGGCGCCGCCGTCGGCAAAAGCCAATCAGCCGAAGTTGGCCGAAAGTGTTGCGTCATGAAGATCGTGGACCGTGCGCATGAGGAAGGTATGGCGCCACGCCGCATCGGCGGATCCGAGGACGGGACTGTCGGGCCGCAGGGCGCGGCGCTGATTCTCGAATTGCAGCGGCTTCGCCGGGCGTTCGAACTGGAGAATCTCGACGACACGCCGCCGTCGCAACCGCGCCGCCCGCCGCGTGGTGAGCCGCGTCCGCCCTCGCGCCCGCGCGCGGCCAAGCAGAAGCGGCCGCCGAAAGGCAAGATGGGGCGGGTGCTGGATGCGCTCGGATTCCACGGCGATGGATTTCGTGGCGAGCCACGATTTCATGACGAACCATCTCGTGCCCAACCATCTCGTGGCCAACCATCCTTTGGCCAATCATCTTTTGAACATGCCCCGGCGAGGGAGCGCGGCCAGGCGCCACGCGAGCCGGCTGCTGCAAGCCCGCGCCGCGCCCGCGGTCCGATCATCGCGCCTGACGATCCCTCGCTGCTCAATGTACCGGCGGCCGGGCCGGCGGCTTCGGCGAAACACGATTCACGGCATCCGGTTCATGTCGAAGCGCCACAACTGGCGCCCGTGGACATCACGGGTTCGACGGAGAGCAGGGATCCCGTGGCGCGGACGATCGCGAAGGGCCGCAATAGCCTGATCGCGGGCGTTTCGTTTCTGGTCCATCGCGATGACACGCACGAGGTGCCCGGGGAGGGCATCGTGGTGCGGGCGGCCCGCGCCTTCGAGCACGAACTGCGCACCGGGTTGCGGGCATTGCTCGTCGTCGGCGTACTGGGCGGCGGCTGGCTGGTGCTGGTGCCGCTGGCGGGCGCCGTCGTGGTGCCGGGAAATCTGGTGGTGCAGTCCAACGTCAAGACCATTCAGCATCCGACCGGCGGCGTGGTCGCGGAGATTCCGGTCCATAACGGCATGCGGGTCGGTTCCGGCGACTTGTTGTTGCGGCTGGACGCGACCCAGGCCAAGGCCAGCCTTCAGGTGGTGAGCAAGCAACTCGACGAAGCGCGGGCGCGCGTGTCGCGCCTGACCGCCGAGCGCGACGGCCTGCCGCGGCCGGTCGTGCCGGCGGAACTGTCGGGGCGGCTCGACGACGTCAACCTCAAGACGCTGCTCGCCTCGGAGGCTTCGTTGTTCCGGGCGCGGGCGACCGCGCGCGACAGCCAGAAGGACCTGTTGCAGAGCCGGGTATCGCAGCTTGGCGAAGAGATTGGCGGCCTCGAGGCGCAGGTCGCCTCCAAGGCCCGGCAGATCGAGCTGATCACGGGCGAACTCACCGGCGTGCAGGAACTCTACGACAAGCATCTGGTGCCGCTGACGCGGCTCACCACGCTGCAGCGGGAGCGCGCGCGGATCGAAGGCGAGCGCGGGCAATTGATCTCGTCGATCGCCGAGACCAAGGCGAAGATCGGCGAGGCGCAGTTGCAGATCGTCAAGCTCGACCAGGATTTCCGCGCCGACGTCGTCAAGGAACTGGGCGAGTCGCAGGGCAAGGAAGCCGAACTCTCGGAACGCGGCGTCGCCGCCAGGGACGTGCTCGAGCGCATCGAACTGCGCGCGCCGACCTCGGGCGTCATCCATCAATTGGCTGCCCACACCCTGGGCGGGGTTATCCGCGCCGGAGACGCCATCATGGAGATCGTGCCGGACTCGGATGATCTGCAGATCGAGGCGCGCCTGCAACCGAACGACATCGATCAGGTCCGGATTGGCCAACTGGCCTATGTCCGCTTTTCCGCGTTCAACCAGCGCACCACGCCGCAACTGGCCGGACAGGTCGCCTTCGTGTCGCCGGATGTCAGCCACGACCAGCAGACCAGCGCGCCCTATTTCACGGTCCGGATCATGTTGCCGGACGAGGAACGCCACCGGCTGGCCGGCCTGCAACTGGTCTCGGGCATGCCCGCGGAAGTGTTCATGCAGACCGGCAGCCGGACCATGTTCAGCTATCTGTTCAAGCCGATTTTCGACCAGTTGCAGCGCGCCTTTGTCGAGCGGTGAGGGGCTTCTGCCCTCGGCCGGGTAGCGTAAATCTTGCCACCCCAGATGGCATTGCTATATCAGGGCTTTCCATTCCCTTCGTTTGCGCCGTGAGCCCGCTATGACCGAGACCGTTACCGCCGCCCCCGAATCCCAGCCGTTCCAGGCCGAGGTCGCTGAACTCCTGAACCTGATGGTGCACTCGGTCTATTCGGAGACCGAGATCTTCCTGCGCGAACTGATCTCGAACGCCTCGGATGCCTGCGACAAGCTGCGCTACGAGGCGATCTCGGCGCCGCAACTGATCACCGATGGCGCGCCGCCCGTGATCCGCATCGTGCCGGACAAGAAGGCCGGCACCCTGTCGGTGGTCGATACCGGCATCGGCATGGACCGGCAGGAACTGATCGACAATCTCGGCACCATCGCGCGCTCCGGCACCAAGTCGTTTCTTTCGCGGCTGACCGAGGCCAAGGACGGCGCCGGCCTGATCGGCCAGTTCGGCGTCGGCTTCTATGCCGCCTTCATGGTCGCCGACCGTATCGTCGTCACCAGCCGCCGCGCCGGTTCGGATCAGGTGTTCGTCTGGTCGTCGTCAGGCGGCAGCGGCTTTGAAATCGCAGGCGGCAGCGAGGACGACGCCAAACGCATCGCGCGCGGCACCGAGATCGTCCTGCATCTGAAAGAGGACGCCAGGAAATACCTCGAGGCCCACGAGATCGAGCGCGTCGTCCGCGCTTATTCCGACAACATCCAGTTTCCGATCGAACTGGTTCCGGAAGAGGGCGAGCCGCGCCAGATCAATTCGGCCAGCGCGCTGTGGCAGCGCTCGAAATCCGATCTGACGCCGGAGGACTACAAGCAAGCCTATCAGCAGATCGCCGGCGCGTTCGACGAGCCTGCGATGACGCTGCATTACCGCGCCGAGGGCCGGCAGTCCTACGCCGTGCTGCTTTTCGCGCCTTCGACAAAACCGTTCGACCTGTTCGACCAGGCGCGCAAGGGCAAGGTCAAGCTCTATGTCCGCCGCGTCTTCATCGCCGACGACGCCGATCTGTTGCCGGCCTATCTGCGCTTCATCCGCGGTGTCATCGACAGCGAGGACCTGCCGCTCAACATCTCGCGCGAGATGCTGCAGAACAACCCGCAACTGGCGCAGATCCGCAAGGCCGTCACCAGCCGCGTGGTTTCGGAACTGGAGACGCTCGGCGACAAGGAGCCGGAGGCATTCGCCAGGGTCTGGGACGCGTTCGGCGCCGTGATCAAGGAAGGCATCTGGGAGGATTTCGAGCGCCGCGAGAAATTGCTGGGTCTGTCGCGCTTCACCACGACGAGCGGTGAAAAGCGTTCGCTCAAGCAGTATGTCGAGGATCTCAAGCCGAACCAGACCGATATCTATTACCTCACCGGCGACAGCGTCGAGCGGCTGAAATCGAATCCGAAGCTGGAATCAGCGGCGGCGCGCGGCATCGAGGTGTTGCTGCTGACCGATCCGGTCGATGCGTTCTGGACCTCGGCTCCACTGGATTTCGGCGGCAAGCCGCTGAAGTCGCTGAGCCAGGGCGACATCGATTTCAGCCTGATCGCGCTGCTGGAAGACAAGGCCGGCGACAGCAAAGACGACGTCGGTACCGACGAGGCGACGACGATCGCGCTGGTGAGGGATGCGCTCGGCGAGCGCGTCTCCGACGTGCGTGCCTCGCAGCGGCTGACGTCGAGCGCGTCCTGCCTGGTTGCCGGCGGCGACGGTCGCGACCGCCAGCTCGAACGGCTGCTGGCGATGCAAAACAAAGGTCCGATCACCAAGCCGGTGCTCGAGATCAACATGCGCCATCCGCTGGTCGCGGCGATCGCGACCGCCAGCGATGCCGCTGCCGATGTCTCGTTGCTGCTGCTGGAGCAGGCGCAGATCCTCGACGGCGAACTGCCGGAAGACCCGGCAGGGTTTGCCAACCGGCTCAACGCGCTGGTGCTGCGCGGGGTGGTGAAGGCGTAACGGCGAGACGAGATCTGTAGCCCGGATGAGCGAAGCGACATCCGGGGCGGTACCAGACGGACCCCCGGATATCGCTTCGCTCACCCGGGCTACGATCGGGTGCGCGACGCGCTATTTGATGCAGCGGCCGACGTCGCCGGAGGCCGCCGGATTTTCATATCCGCCGGGCGACAACGGCCGGCCGTCGAACAGCACGGAAAGCTGATTGGCGATGCCGAAATCGGTGGCGCCACGCCGCCGGTCGTTGATCAGGCGCGCGATATTCCATTCGTCGTGCGAGCCGTAACTGAACGTGACGGAGGCACGCAGTCCGTAATAGTTCCGGAAGCCGGGCTTGGTGACGCTGCCGTCGTCGACCGATTTCCTGAACGCGGGATCATCGGCCACGCGCTTGTCGAACCAGTCTTCCAGCGCATCGAGGTCGCCCTGGCCGGTCAATTTGAAGTAGCCGGCGAAATCGTTCGGGCCGGCGAAATAGAAGAAATCGAAATCCTCGCCGAGGCCGTCTTTGCCTTCGAGGATCTGCGTCCACATGTACATGTAGTCGGCGCCGCTGGCGCCCTTCATCCTGTCGCTGCCTTCCGCGCCCGGATTGAGCAGCCATACCGAACGCGGGCCGAGACGCGCGGTGGCGCTCTTGATGATGCTGTCGGCAGCCTCGGTGTTGACCGCGAACGATCCGCCGCCGGCCGGCGACAACGGGACGCTGAGATAGCCGATGGTTTTTCCCGACGTCTTCTTGTCTGCGATCAACCGGCGGACGCGCGCGACATTGTCGCTGATCGCGTCGCGATAGTCGGTATTGACGCAGTAGCAGATGTCGAGTTTCGTGCACGCCGTGACCGGGCTGGCGCGAAGCTCGACCGGCGTCAGCGCCAGCGTAGCCGCGGCCAGCACCGCGGCGGCGTAAACGCCCCGCGCGGGGCCGGCAGCTCGAGAACCGGTTCGATGCGAATCTCTCATCTCCACCTCGCGGACGCTTGTGCACCGGGGACCGCCGGTGGCCGATCGCCGACCGAAGCCGTGCGGCGGGTCTGCCAAAATGATACAGCCCTGGATATGACCGCGTGGTGAAATGGGCCACATTTGTCGCGGTGAATTGGATGCTGTTCGGCCGGCCGGCCGAACCGGATTTCAAAGTCAGCCGTATCTGATAGACAGTCATCAAACCGGATAACGCGAGAGCCCATGACCACGGCAGACGGCACCGACATCTTCTATGGCGCTATTCCGGTCTTTCGCGGCTTTGGCAGCCTGATGGACCCGGCGCTGTATTCGCCGCTGCCGGACGACTGGACCATCGGCGTCGCCGACATCGTCGAATCGACCAGGGCGATCGCGGAAGCGCGCTACAAGGCCGTCAACATGGCCGGCGCTTCGGTGGTCGCGGCCGTCACCAATGCCCTCGAGGGACGCGAGTTTCCCTTTGTCTTCGGCGGGGACGGCGCCAGCTTTGCGGTGGCGCCCGACGATCTCGAACGGGCCCGCGATGCGCTGGCCGCGACTGCGATCTGGGTTGAGGAGAGCCTCAATCTGGTGCTGCGGGTCGCCATGATTCCTGTCTCCGCTATCCGCGCGCAGGGCCTCGATGTTCGTGTCGCCCGCTTTGGGCCGTCGCCCAACCTCTCCTATGCGATGTTTTCGGGAGGCGGGTTAGGTTGGGCGGACGCTGCGATAAAGCGCGGTGAATTTGCCGTGCCGAAAGCCAATCCGGGGACGCAACCCGATCTGTCCGGGCTGTCGTGCCGGTTCGAGGAAATCCCCGCCACGCGCGGGCTGATCCTTTCCGTGCTGGTGATGCCGGCGACCGGCGCCGATCCGCGCGCGTTCCGCAAGGTGATCGAGGACATTGTCGATCTGGTCGAGCAAAGCCCCGATGCGGGACGCCCGGTGCCGCCGGGTGGACCGCCGCTGCGGTGGCCGCCGGCGGGCGTCGAATATGAAGCGCGCGCCGCGCGCGGCGGACCGCTGCTGAAACGGCGCGCGACCGTGCTTGCGATGACGCTGTGGATTTTTGTGGTGATGCGGTTCGGTATCAAGGTCGGCAATTTCGTGCCGAAGACCTTTGTGCAGCAGGTGGTGGAGAATTCCGACTTCCGCAAATATGACGACAGTCTGCGGATGATCCTCGATTGCACGCCGGAGCTCGAGCAGGCTTTGACGAAGCTGCTGGCGATGGCCGCTTCAAACAAGATCGTGCGCTATGGCCTGCACCGGCAGGACGCGGCGATGATGACCTGCTTCACGCCGTCGGTGATGCGCAGCGACCATGTCCACTTCATCGACGGTGCCCGCGGCGGCTATGCTTCGGCGGCGACCGCGCTGAAAGCGGCGGCGGGTTGAGTTCGGAAATCGGTAGGGTGGGCAAAGGCGCACTTGCGCCGTGCCCACCATCTATCGACAGTGATATCCTGAATGGTGGGCACGCTTCGCTTTGCCCACCCTACGACGCGACCGATCGCGTTCAGCGTCCCACCCGCGTCCAGTTCTCGCCGCCGCACAAGGCCCCGACGCAGCCTTCGACCCGGAGCGTATCCGGCCCCGTGACCGAGACGTTGCTCGCATAGGTCGAACCGTCGTCGGCGTTGTAGATCTGGCCGGACCATTTGCCGGGGCCGGCCGGGTGCATGCCGCTGAACAGCGGCAGGCCGATCATCGGACGTTTTTTAAGCGCCGGATTGGGATTCTTGTCGTCGACCTGGGGTTTGCCGGTGGCCGGATCGATCGGGTCTTTCAGACCGACGATAACCCCGCAAATTCCGCTGCCGCATTTGCTGACGCGCACGCGGGCGTCGCCCGCCTGGGTCAGCCAGGTGCCGGTTGCATTTTCGGCGTTTTGCGCGCGCGCCGATGGCGCGGCCAGCAAAGCCGCCAAAATCGCGATGGTGAAACCGAATCTGCAGGCCATGAATCATTCCCCGGAAAAACGCAGGCCTGCATAACAATAAATCCGATTCGTGCAACCACAGCGTTTTCTGATTCAATCAGAACCGCGCGTTCATTTTTCCCAGCGCGTCAGGCGAATGGCGAGCGCCGTGCCGAGCCCGTAAACCGCCATCGCCACGCCCACCAGCGCGAACAGCGCCGAGGCCGGCGCGCCGGAGGCAGCGAGCCACCAGCCGCCGATACCGACCAGCAGCAGTCTTGCGGTTCCGGCCATCACGGGTCCGCCGACCTTTGCTGCGCCCTGCGACGAGAAGTAGAGGCACGCGCCCATGCCGAAGAAGGCGAAGGCCGGGCCCGCCAGGGCAAAGTAGGAATAGGCGGCGGCGGTCACGCCGGGATCGTCGGTAAACAGCGAAACCCAGAGCGCCGGCTTGATCGCAACGATGATTCCGATGATGCCCACCGTCAGGCTGGCCGCAGCACCCGCGGTCCACGCCACCTTGCGCGCGCGCGCCACGAGCCCGGCGCCCATCGCCATGCCGACCATCGGCACCGAGGCGACGCCAAAAGCAAACGCGATCGGGGTCAGCAGAAATTCCAGCCGCGAGCCCATGCCGTAGCCGGCCAGCGTCTCGGTGCCGAAGGTCGCCAGGATTTTTGTGAAGATCAGCACCGTGAGCACGGTCTGCAGCGGCGACAGGCAGGAGACCGCGCCCACTTTCAGAATGTCGAAGAACATGTCGCGCTGAAACGTGAACGCCCTGAAATTCAGCTTCAGCCGGCTGCGGCCGCTGGCGAGGTACCAGGCCAGAAAGAGCGCGCCGAGCGTGAAGGCGGTGAGCTGGCCCATGGCGACGCCGGGCATGCCGAGTTTGGGCAGGCCGAACAGCCCGAGGCCGAAGCCGCCGCCGACCGCGACCTGCACGATGGCGGTGGCGATCAACGTCACCGATGGTATGCGCATGTCACCGGTGCCGCGCACCACCGAGGCCAGCGTGTTGACCAGCCAGATCGAGACCGCGCCGGAGAACAACACGTGCGAATACTGCATGGCCTGTTCGAGCACGCCGCCGCGCCCGCCCAGCAGCGAATAGAATGCGTGGCCCAGGCTCAGCATCATGACGGTGAAAAACAATCCGGCGCAGAGGCCGATGATGGCGGCATGCAGCGCCAGCGTCGCGGCGCGGTCGCGGTTCCCGGCGCCGAGCGCGCGGCTGATGGCGGACGAAACGCCGCCACCCATCGCGCCCGCCGACATCATCTGAGTCAGCATCACGAACGGAAACACCAATGCTATCCCGGCCAGCGGTTCGGTGCCGAGCCGGCCGATATAGGAGGTCTCGGCGACCGCGACCAGCGCGGTGCCGAACATCGCAATCGTGTTGGGGATCGCGAGCGTCAAAAGCGTCGGCAGGATCGGCGAGGTCAGCAGGCTGTTGACGGCGGCAGCCGGTACCGCCGCGGGTCGCACGTCGATCGGGGCGTCAATGGTCATGCGTCACCGGGTTTCCAGCCTGAATAGATTATGGGTGACATATTAACGGGCAGGCGAGGTGCAAGCCAGCCGTCGCCGCGCAGGGGTCACCACGGCAGGCCGCATAGGTCGATGACACCGTCGCGCGGCTTGCGGGTAAAATCGAACACAAACGGCGCCATCGCCTCGAAACGAACCCGCCCCTCCGGTTGTTCGGCGTAGATTTCGCCCTTGAACGGATGCCAGCCGCGCGCCTGGTAGTACGCTTGATTGTGCGGTTCGCAGAACAGCAGGGCGAATTTGATCGCTTCGTGGTCGCGCATGGTCTGAACCGCGGCGTTGAGCGCGACGGTGGCGTAGCCGCGACCCCGGCAATCCTCCCGGGTTGCGACGCCGCCGATGCCGCCGATATCCACCTTGCGCCCGTCCCAGGTCACGGTACGGAAGAAGATGCCGACATGGCAGGCCAGTCCCGTTGGCGGCGATTCCTCCGGCGCATCGATCAGTACGCGCAGATCCGCATGGGCCCACTCGATCTGCCCCCAGGGCAGCCTCTCGACGACATGGCGCGGCCAGACCGCATCCATCAGCGGTGCGACCTGTTTCCATGACGCGTCCCCGTTCAGGATGTCGATCTCGATGCTCATGTCGTTACCTTGTCATTGCCTTGTCGCGGATTGCAGCCGTCATACGCTGGACGCGGAGCGGGCGGACCGCAAGAAGCCTCCCGTTTCGTCAAATTGCGGTGTTTAAGATCGATGGAACCTTCTATAAGGGTTCCCGTTAGATCGTGTCTCCCATCAGTTCGGACATCACCCCATGACATTCACGCTGCCCAATCTGCCCTATGCCCATGACGCCCTGGCGCCCCATATGTCCAAGGAAACGCTGGAATTCCATCACGACAAGCACCATCAGGCTTACGTGACCAATGGAAACAACGCGATCAAGGGGACCGAATTCGAGGGCAAGTCCCTCGAGGAAATCGTCAAGGCTTCGTTCGGCAAGAACCCGGCCGTGTTCAACAATGCCGGCCAGCACTACAACCACCTGCATTTCTGGAACTGGATGAAGCCGAATGGCGGCGGCGGCAAGCTGCCCGGCCGTCTGGAAAAGAAGATCAACGAGGACCTCGGCGGGCTCGAGAAGTTCAAGACCGATTTCGCCGCCGCCGGCGTCGGCCAGTTCGGCTCCGGCTGGTGCTGGCTCCAGGTCAAGAACGGCAAGCTCGAAATCTCCAAGACCGCGAACGGCGAGAGCCCGCTGGTCCATGGCGCCACCCCGATCCTCGGTTGCGACGTCTGGGAGCACTCCTACTACATCGACTACCGCAACCGCCGTCCGGATTACCTGAAGGCGTTCGTCGACCATCTCGTCAACTGGGAATACGTCGACGAGATGTTCGGCAAGGTCTGAGCAGGCCTTTCGACATGTGATTTCGGGGCGGCAGTGCAAACTGCCGCCCTTTTGCGTGCTACGCGCTTTCACGACCTTGCCGCGACCGCGCGCTTGCGGCACAAACCGGGTGTGCTGAAATTCGCTGACGCGGGAATGCTGCGATGAGCTATTTGCTGGTCTTCTTTGGTGGCGGTCTCGGCGCGTCGCTGCGCCATTTCATCAACCTCACCTGCGCCCGCTGTATCGGCACCGGATTTCCCTGGGGCACCTTCATCATCAACATCACGGGCTCGACCGTGATGGGATTGATCGCCGGCTATCTCGCCTTCAAGGGCGAGGCCTCGCAGCCGTGGCGGCTGTTCGTGATGACCGGCATTCTCGGCGGCTACACCACTTTCTCCGCCTTCTCGCTGGATGCGGCACTGCTTTATGAGCGCGGCGAACTCGGCCTTGCGGCGCTGTACGTGGTCGGATCGGTGGTGCTGTCGATTGCCGGCCTGTTCGGCGGCCTGGCGCTGGTGCGCTCGCTGACCTGAACGGCGTCAAACCTGCGTGACGCCTTCGCATGGGCATCCCTGAGCCGCGCATGGGTTCAGGCCAGCTTCCGTTTGCTTCACGGGGATGCCGGGACTAAGCAGGGTGAATTCTCATCACCCGCCCGACTCATTATCTTGTCAGAATCTCCGATCAAAGACCCGGCGCCTGCCGACGACGCCGAGCCGCGCCCCAGGCGCGCCCGCAAGCCGGTCGGCTGGTCGATGATCATGATCGGCGTGCTGGTCGCGGTCTCGGCGACGCTGGTCTGGCGGCGCGACGGCGTCGACGGCGTGCTGGAAATTCTCACCCACGATATGGCGCTGTTCGGCGGCATCCTGCCGCGCGTGCTGGCCGGCTGCCTGCTCGGTGCCTTCATCGCGGAAATTCTGCCGCACGAAAAAGTCTCGCGATCGCTGGGGCCGAACTCCGGCCTGAAGGGATTGCTGATCGGCACGGCGTTCGGTGCGATTCTGCCCGGCGGTCCCTTCACCGCCTATCCGGTCGCGGCCGCCCTGCTCACGGTCGGCGCCGATTTCGGCGCCACCATTGCGATGGTGGTGAGCTGGACGCTGATCGGCTACGGCCGCGCGGTGGCCTGGGAATTGCCGATCCTCGGCGTCGATTTCACGCTGTGGCGGATCGTGATCTCGTTGCCGATTCCGGTTTTGGCCGGCGCGCTCGGACGCTTGGTCTATGTCCGGATGTATCCGCAAGGCGAGGCGCCGCCGTCATGAACATCTCGGCGCTCATCATCGACGTCACCTTGTGGGGCTCGGTCGCGGTGCTGGCCTTCCTGGTCTGGCGGCGTGGCCGCCCGGTGCTGGTGTCGGCTGCGCGCGAAGGCACCATGGACTTCATCAACATCATGCCGCGGATCGGGCTTGGCGTGATCGGATCCGGCTATATCGCCGCCGTGATTCCGCCGGAAGTCATTACTGGGTGGCTCGGGCCTGACAGCGGCTGGTTCGGCGTGTTGACCGCGGTGCTCGCGGGCGCCGCCACCCCCGGCGGCCCGGTGGTTGGCTTTTCAATCGGCGCGGTGGCGCTGAAGGTCGGCGGCGGCCCGCCGCAGGTGATCGCCTATGTCGTCGCTTGGGCGCTGTTCGCCTTCCAGCGGCTGCTGCTGTGGGAAATCCCGTTCATGCCGGCCAAATTCGTCTGGTTCCGGGCCGCCGTGTCGGTGCCGTTTCCGTTCCTGGCGGCGGCCTTGGCGATGGCGATCGGCAAGCCGTAAGGGCCCGGGCCTCGGTAGACTTGGGTTATGTTATAATATAACATATTCTGATGGCTCACGCGCACTCCCACGACCACCATCACGACCATTCCCACCACCACGGCCATGCCCACAGCCATGGCCCGGCGACGCCGCATCCGGCGCAGCCGGCGCCGTGGTCGATCCTGCGGATGACGGTGCTGGCGCGGCTTATGGCGGCGCTGGTGGTCAGCGCCGGGCTGTGGGCGGTCGTGCTGCTGGCGATGAGGTGAGCATGGCAGCGCAAATCAGGTTTCGCGACGTCACGCTCGGGTATGACCGCCATCCGGCGGTGCATCACCTCGATGGCGAGGTTGCCTCCGGCGCGCTTCTCGCGGTGATCGGGCCGAACGGCGCCGGCAAGTCGACGCTGTTTCGCGGGCTCGCCGGCATTCTCAAGCCGCTTTCGGGATCAATCGATCTCGGCGGGCTCGACAAGCGCGACATCGCCTATCTGCCGCAGAGCGTCGATATCGACCGCACCTTTCCGATTTCGGTGTTCGATTTCGTCGGCACCGGTCTTTGGCGCGCGACCGGGTTTTTCGGCGGCATGGGCAAGGCCGCGCGCGACAGGATCGCGCAGGCGCTGGCCGCCGTCGGCCTCAACGGGTTCGAGAACCGCTCGATCGGCACGCTGTCCGGCGGGCAGATGCAGCGCATGCTGTTCGCGCGGGTGTTGCTGCAGGACGCGCGGCTGATCGTGCTGGATGAGCCCTTCAACGCCATCGACGCCAAGACCTCGGCCGACCTGCTGGCGCTGGTGCAGCGCTGGCACGGCGAGGGACGCACGGTGCTGGCGGCGCTGCACGACATGGATCTGGTGCGCGCGAATTTTCCGGAAACGCTGCTGCTGGCCAGAGGACAGGTCGCGTGGGGCGCGACCGCACAGGTGCTGACGGCGGAAAATCTCGCCGAAGCGCGGCGGATGTGCGAAGCGTTCGACGATGGCGCCGCCGCCTGCGTCGTGCACGACGCGCCGTCACGGGCGGCATGATAGCCCATGATATTCGACGCGCTGATTACGCCCTTCACCGAATTCGAGTTCATGCGCCGGGCGCTGGCGGCCGTGATTGCGCTGTCGCTCGGCGGTGCGCCGATCGGCGTGTTCCTGATGCTGCGGCGGATGAGCCTCGTCGGCGACGCGATGGCACATGCGATCCTGCCGGGGGCGGCGATCGGCTTCCTGATTTCGGGGCTCAACCTGTTTGCGATGACGACCGGTGGCCTGATCGCGGGCTTTACGGTCGCGATCCTTGCAGGCCTGGTCGCGCGCAACACCGAGATGAAGGAAGACGCTTCGCTGGCGGCGTTCTATCTGGTGTCGCTGGCGCTCGGCGTCACCATCGTCTCGATCAAGGGCACCAATATCGACCTGCTTCATGTTTTGTTTGGCAACATCCTGGCGATGGACGACCAGACGCTGCTGGTGATCGCCTTCAACGCCACCATTACGCTGCTGGTATTGGCGGTGATCTATCGTCCGCTGGTGATCGAATGCGTCGATCCCGTGTTTCTGCGTACCGTCAGCCGCGCCGGCGCGCCCGCGCATCTGGCGTTTCTGGCGCTGGTCGTGATCAACCTCGTCAACGGCTTTCATGCGCTCGGCACGCTGCTCGGCGTCGGGCTGATGATCCTGCCCGCCGGCATCGCGCGGTTCTGGTCGCGCGACATCACCGGCATGATCTGCATCGCGGTCGCGAGCGCGATGGTGTCGGGCTACTTCGGTTTGGTGCTGTCGTTCCAGACCAGAATTCCCTCAGGCCCCGCGATCATCCTGGTAGCGGCGGCGATCTATCTGTTTTCCGTGCTGTTCGGCAATGTCAGCGGCCTGGTCCGGCAGTTGTTTCCCGGCCGCCATCTCGAGGCGTGATGATGCGCAAGTTCTGGCTCATCGCTCTCCTCTTGATCGCCGCCGCTCCGGCGCGTGGCGCGGAACCGCTCAAGGTCGTCGCCAGCTTTTCCATCCTCGGCGATCTCGTTCGCAATGTCGGCGGCACCAGCGTCAATGTCACGACGCTTGTCGGCCCCGATAGCGATCCACACGTCTATGAGCCGACACCATCGGACGCGAAGAGGATCGCCGACGCCAGGCTCGTATTCGTCAACGGCTTCGGCCTCGAAGGCTGGCTGCCGCGGCTGGTGCAGTCTGCG
Source organism: uncultured Alphaproteobacteria bacterium (assembly GCA_963764705.1). Lineage (GTDB taxonomy): Bacteria > Pseudomonadota > Alphaproteobacteria > Rhizobiales > Xanthobacteraceae > Bradyrhizobium. The sequence goes on from CAVXTR010000004.1 coordinate 31,842, forward strand.
GGCAACAAGGCCGTGATCGTCACCGCGACCGCTGGGATCGCGCCGCTCAAGCTCGGCTCTGATGCCGATCCGCACGCCTGGCAGTCGCCGCTCAACGCAAAGATCTACGTCGCCAATATCCGCGATGCGCTTATCGCGGCTGATCCCGCCGATGCCGGGACCTTCAAGTCCAGTGCGGAGACCTATCTGGCGAAACTCGACGCGCTGGACCGCGAGGTGCGCGAGGCGGTGGCGAAAATCCCGCAAAACCGCCGCAAGGTGATCTCGACCCACCGCGCCTTCGGCTATTTCGCCGCCGCCTATGGCGTCGAATTTATCGCGCCCCTGGGCGTTTCGACCGAATCCGAGGCCAGCGCCCGCGATATCGCCGGGATTATCACCCAGATCAGGGCCGCGAAAATCCCGGCGGTATTTCTGGAAAATATCAGCGACCCCAGGTTGATCCGCCAAATCGCGGCCGAGACCGGCGCCCGGGTCGGCGGGACCCTCTATTCGGACAGTTTGACCGGCGAAAAGGGCAATTCTCCCACTTACATTGACATGGTCAGGCACAATATAAAGGCCCTGACCAGCGCGCTCAGCCAATAGGGCAGGGGCCTCCCTGCCGCTGCCGGCGCGCTTCGGAGCATGATCCGGAAAAGTGGATACCGGTTTTCCGATAAGATCATGCTCAAACAAGGAATGCCCGGAGCCATTATGCCTGAACCTACGACCGCAAAAATCCCCGTGACCGTGCTGACGGGCTATCTCGGCGCCGGCAAGACCACGCTGTTGAACCGCATCCTGTCGGAAAACCACGGCAAGAAATACGCTGTCATCGTCAACGAATTCGGTGAGATCGGCATCGACAACGACCTGATCATCGGCGCCGACGAAGAAGTGTTCGAGATGAACAATGGCTGCGTCTGCTGCACCGTTCGCGGCGACCTCGTCCGTATCCTCGACGGCCTGATGAAGCGTAAGGGCAAGTTCGACGCCATCATCGTCGAGACCACGGGGCTGGCCGATCCGGCGCCGGTGGCGCAGACCTTCTTTGTCGACGAGGACGTGCAGAAGAACGCGCGTCTCGATGCGGTCGTCACGGTAGCCGACGCCAAATGGCTGAGCGACCGCCTCAAGGACGCGCCCGAGGCCAAGAACCAGATCGCGTTCGCCGACGTCATCGTGCTGAACAAGACCGATCTCGTCTCCAAGGCCGAACTGGCTGAAGTCGAGGCGCGGATTCGCGCCATCAACCCCTACGCCAAGCTGCACCGTACCGAGCGCTGCCAGGTCGCGATCGCAGACGTGCTGGAGCGCGGCGCGTTCGACCTCGACCGCATCCTGGAGATCGAGCCGGAATTCCTCGATGCCGGCGACGATCACCACCATGACCACGATCATCATCACGGCCACGACCACGATCACAGCCACAGCCATGGCGGCCTGAAGCATTACCACGACGAGGACATGCAATCGCTGTCGCTGCGATCCGCAAAACCGCTCGACGCCACCAAATTCATGCCGTGGCTGCAAAACCTCGTCGCCAGCGAGGGCCAGAAGATCCTGCGCTCCAAGGGCATCCTCGCCTTCAGCGACGACGACGACCGCTACGTCTTCCAGGGCGTACACATGATGCTGGAAGGCGATCATCAGCGGAAGTGGAAGGACGGCGAGGCGCGCGAAAGCCGCGTCGTCTTCATCGGCCGCGAATTGCCGGAGCAGATGATCCGCGACGGCTTCGAAAGCTGTATCACCACGTGATGTCTCAGTTCGATCCCGGCGAAAGCCCCTCCATCGCTTCCATCACCGACCGGGTGCGGCCGATCGCGGTCGGCATGCCCGTGAGCTCGATCCATTTCCTCGGCGACACCGCCGTCTTTGTCGGCGCCGAGGAGAACGCGGCGCTGGTCAATGACGCGGGCGACATCTCAGCCGTCGCTATCCACGGCGGCGCTATTCTGTGCGCGGTGTCCGACGGAGCGCGCGTCGTTACCGGCGGCGACGACGGCAAGCTCGTGGCGCTCGACGCCAAGGGCGTGGTCACTCACCTCGCCACGGATCCGAAGCGGCGCTGGATCGACAACGTGGCGCTTCATCCGGACGGCGCGGTGGCGTGGTCATCCGGCAAGACCGCGTTCGTCCGCAGCGGCAAGGCGGAAGACAAGTCGTTCGATGCGCCGACGACGGTGGGCGGACTGGCGTTCGCGCCCAAGGGCCTGCGCGTCGCGGTCGCGCATTACAACGGCGTGACGCTGTGGTTTCCCAACATGGCGGCGAAGCCGGAATTCCTGGAATGGGCCGGCTCGCATCTCGGCGTCACCTTCAGCCCGGACAACAAATTCCTGGTCACCATGATGCACGAGCCGGCGATGCACGGCTGGCGGCTCGCCGATAACCGGCACATGCGGATGTCGGGTTATCCCGGCCGCGTCCGTTCGATGTCATGGACCGCGGGCGGCAAGGGGCTCGCGACCTCCGGCGCCGATACCGTGATCGTGTGGCCGTTCACCAGCAAAGACGGTCCGATGGGCAAGGAGCCGGCGATGCTGGCGCCGCTGCAGGCGCGCGTTTCCGTGGTGGCCTGTCATCCAAAGCAGGACATCATGGCGGTCGGCTATGGCGACGGCACGGTATTGATTGTGCGGATCGAGGACGGCGCGGAAATTCTCGTGCGTCGCAACGGCAGCGAGGCCGTTTCGGCGCTGGCGTGGGGCCCCAAGGGCACCCAGCTTGCGTTCGGCACCGAGGACGGCGATGCCGGGATGGTCGATCTGTGACGTAACTGTCATCTGCCAACTCTAGGAAGGGCCATGCGTTTTCTCGAAACCTTCCAGACCGCCGATTTTCTCGACACGCTGGTTAGCCTGAGCGCGGCCTTCGTGCTGGGCACGCTGATCGGCGCCGAGCGGCAATACCGGCTGCGCAGCGCCGGCCTGCGCACCAACGTGCTGGTCGCGGTAGGGGCGGCAGCCTTCGTCGATCTTGCGATGCATCTTACCGCTGCCGACGGCGCGGTGCGGGTGATTTCCTACGTGGTCTCTGGCATCGGCTTTCTCGGCGCCGGTGTCATCATGAAAGAGGGCACCAATGTGCGCGGCCTCAACACGGCGGCGACATTATGGGCTTCGGCCGCGGTCGGTTGCTGCGCCGGCGCCGACATGCTGGCGCAGGCGGCGGCACTGACGGTCTTCGTGCTCGCGGGCAATACGCTGCTGCGGCCGCTGGTCAACGCGATCAACCGCGCGCCGATCAACGAGCAGGCATCGGAAGCCACCTATTTCGTCAAGCTGCTGGTCGAGGAAGACGCCGCGGCGCGGCTGCGCGAAGAAGTGGTGGAGCGGCTGGAAGCGGCGCAGTATCCGGTGGCCGAGGTCGAAATGATCGGGCGCGGCGACCTGCAGGAGATTGTCGCGACCCTTGTCAGCACTGCGGTCCAGCCCAAGGAGCTCGATCTGGTGGCCTCCGACCTGCAGCGGAAGCCCGGCGTGCGCCACGCCACCTGGGAATCCAGCACCAAGGATTAGGGGCGCCGCGGCTGCGACCTGCTGCCAGTGGAACAATTTCGGCTCCCTTTTGTTGATCTCGCGAATAATCTCGCAAGGTCCAAAAACATGTCTGCCGATGCCAACAAGCGCAAATTTCGGGGCGAACTGCTGTTTGCCTCCGCCATGCTTGCGTCGGGACTGGTGATTTCGGCACTTTCGGTCAACCAGATCCAGGAGAACGATCGCCTGCAACTGGCGCAGGCGACCCAGCCGCTGCAATCGACGCCCGGCGCCGAGACCAAGCCGTCGGCGCCGGAGCCCGTCACGACCGGCACCCGGCCGTCAGCCGTTCCGCCGGAACCGGCCCGTCCAGACGCCGAGGCGCAGAAGGCCGGCGCCCAGCCGGTGCTGCCACCGGCGCCGGCGGAAAAGACCGCGCCGCCGATCCAGCAAAAGTAATCCTGCTTCCTGCTTTTCCGACGCGACTGCAAAATTCGTGGGCACAGCGCCACGAATTTGCAGCATGTCCGCTTCGCCGCGATGGACCCCTGTAGCAATTGGTCCAAGGGCCGGTCGGCATCGCCTCGAACGCCTTGTGTTAATCCCCAATCCCCGGTTAGGCTTACGGCAATAACAGCCGGCAAACAGCCGGGAGGTCAGGGGAGTTGCGTATGCGCGAGCTAACGCCGGAAACGATCACGGACGCGGTCCTGGATCAGATGGCGACAACGCCGGATCCGCGCCTGAAGGCGATCATGGCGTCGGCCGTCAAGCACCTGCATGCCTTCGCGCGCGAGGTCAATTTGACCCCCGGGGAATGGATCAAGGGCATCGAATTCATGACCCTGGCGGGCAAGATGTGCTCGGCGGAACGTCAGGAGTTCATCCTGCTGTCGGATACGCTCGGCCTGTCGGCGCTGGTCAACGGCCTGCATGACAAGACCGCGATCGAGGAAGGCACCCATACCAGCCTGCTTGGCCCGTTCTACCGCGAGGCGACGCCGACGCTGAAGGCCGGCAGTTCGATCGCCAAAAATCCCAAGCCGGGCAGCGAATGCGTACTCTACGGCCACGTCACCGATGCCGACGGCAAGCCGGTCGCCAACGCGACGGTTTCGATCTGGCAGACCGGCGCCGACGGCCTCTACGACATTCAGTCGAGCGCGACCTCGGTCGACTATCGCGGCGTCTTCACCACGGACGCAGCCGGTGTTTTCGCGCTGCGCACGGTCAAGCCGCTCGGCTATTCGATCCCGATGGACGGGCCGGTCGGCAACATGGTCAAGGCGCAGGCGCGGCACGGCATGCGGCCGGCGCATATCCACTTCCTGGTCGGTGCCGTCGGTTATCGTGAACTGGTGACGGCGCTCTATCTGCGCGACGATCCGCATCTGGCTGACGACGTCGTGTTCGGCTCGTCCGGCGATCTTGCGGTCGATGTCACAGCCTCCGATCCGGATTGCCCGATCAAGGGCATGCCGAGCATACGCTTCGACATGCGGCTGTCGCGTGAAAGCGAGGCCGACAAGACCTCCGGGCGCGTCGGCGCTGATCCGGCCACGATCATGAAGCAGGCTCGCAGCGGCGAGAAGACACCCGCCTGACATCATCCATTCACACCAGCCGGACGGAAGATCCGGCGCATGAAAACAAACGCCTGACAAAACAGAAAATGGGCATAAGGGGAGATCAATGAAACGCAGAACGTTTCTCGGTGGCGCAGTAGCAGTCGCAGCGCTTGGCAAGGGTTCAATCGCCTCGGCGCAGCAGCCACCGATCAAGATCGGCATGTCGATGGCGCAGACCGGCGGCCTCGCCGGCGGCGGCAAGGCTTCACAACTCGGCACCGAGATCTGGCGCGACGACATCAATGCCAAGGGCGGCCTGCTTGGCCGCAAGGTCGAACTGATCGTCTATGACGACAAGTCGAGCGCGTCCGAAACCCCCGCGATCTACGCCAAGCTGGTCGACGTCGACAAGGTCGACATCCTGTTCGCGCCCTACGCGACGGTTCCGACCGCGCCGATCATGCCGTTCGTCAAGCAGCGCGGGCTGTTGCTGATGGGGAATTTCTCGTTCCAGGTGAACAGCAAGGTTGGCCACGACATGTGGTTCAACAATGCGCCATGGGGACCGGCCGACAGCTGGGCGTCCTCGTTCCTCGATATCGGCCAGAAGGCCGGCGGCAAGACCCTGGCCTTGCTTTCGGCCGACCAGGAGTTCGCGCAGAACCTCGCGCTGACCGCGCGCGATGTCGCCAAGCAGCGCAACATTCCCGTGGTGTTCGACCAGAACTATCCGCCCAACACGGTCGAGTTTTCCTCGATCATCCGCTCGCTCAAGGCGGCCAAGCCCGACATGGTCTATGTCGCGTCCTATCCGCCGGATTCGGCCGGCATCCTGCGCGCCGTCAACGAGATCGGGATCGGCGACGACGTCAAGATTTTCGGCGGCGGCATGGTCGGTCTGCAGTTCGCGGCCGTGATGGCCAATCTGGGATCGCTGCTCAACGGCGTCGTCAACTACAATACCTGGCTGCCGGAGCCGAGCATGTATTTCGACGGCACCAAGACTTTCTTCGAGGCCTATACCAAGCGCGCGGTGGAAGCCAAGATCGATCCGCTCGGCTACTATCTGGCGCCGTTCGGTTATGCCCAGGGCCAGATGATCGAGGCGGCGGTCAACGCCACCAAGTCGCTCGACCAGAAGGCGCTGGCAAAATACCTGCGCGAAAACGAGCACAAGACCATCGTCGGGCCGATCGCGTTTTCGGCGGACGGTGAGCGCAAGGAAACCGCGACGCTGCAGGCGCAGTTCCGCGACGTCAAGGACAAGGACGTCGAACAGTTCCGGTCTTCCGGCAAGCAGGTGATCCTGTTTCCCGACAAGCTGAAAACCGGGACGCTGGTCAGTCCGTTCGAGGCTGCTCGCAAATAGGTCGCGCGGTTACAAACTGAGGATTAGGGCGTGGTTCTGATGCGATCAGAACCGGCTCTAAGGGGGATCTTTACGTGTTTTCAATGGACCTGCTGCTGGGAGCGGTGGTGCTGGGGGTGCTGCTCGGCTGCTTCTATGCCGCCGTCAGCGTCGGGCTGTCGGTTTCGTTCGGGCTGCTCGACGTGCCACATGTCGCGCACCCGGCGTTCCTGGTGCTGGCGTCCTATGGCGTGTTCCTGCTCAACGACCGCTTTGACATCGACCCGCTGGTGGCGGGGCTTCTGATCACGCCGCTGTTCTTCGTGTTCGGTCTGGTCGCCTATCGCATCTACTACGAAATCTTCGAGCGACGCGGCAGCGATGCCGCCGTTCGCGGCATCGCGTTCTTCTTCGGCATCGCCTTCATCATCGAAGTGCTGATCATCCTGCAGTTCGGCGTCGACCAGCAGTCGGTCTCGGCGAGCTATATCGGAAAATCCTGGCGCTTCGGTGAATTCCGGATTCCGATCCGGCAACTGGTCGCGTTCGCGGTGGCGCTCGGCCTGACGGGGTTGCTGGCGGTATATCTGTCGAAAACCTTCATGGGCCGCGCGATCCGCGCCGTGGCGCAGGACGAGGAGGCGCTGCGGCTGATGGGCGCCAACCCGGTCCGGATCAAGCAATTCGCCTTCGGTATCGCCACCGCCGTGCTCGGGATGGCCGGCGCGCTTCTGATTATCGTGGCGCCGGTCGAGCCGACGCTCGACCGCGCCTATATCGGACGGACGTTCTGCGTCGTGGTCATGGCCGGCCTCGGCAGCATGACCGGCACGCTGGTCGCCGCCATCATCCTCGGCGTCGCCGAAACCATCGTGCTGACGGTGTTCGGTGCCTCCTGGGCGCCCGCGATCTCGTTCGGGATGCTGCTCGCCGTGCTTGCGGTCCGGCCGCAGGGTTTGCTCGGCCGATGACCTCACGACACAACAGCATCGCCTTCTGGGCCGGTATCGCCGTCTTTCTCGTCGCCGTGATGGCGATGACGCAGATCGTCCGCAACGAGTATCCGTTCTTTGCCGGCTATGTGATCCTGCAGTTCGTCGTGCTGTCGGTCGCCTGGAGCATCCTCGGCGGCTATGCCGGTTACGTCAATTTCGGCACCAACGCCTTCTTCGGCGTCGGGGTCTACACCGCGGTGGCGTTGTTCAAGGTGTCGGGCGCGCCCCTGGTGGTTCAGATCGCGGCGGCGGCCGTGGTCGGCATGCTGCTCGGGCTGGCGGTCGGCCTGCTGACGCTGCGCATGCGCGGCATTTTCTTTTCGATCGCGACCATCGCGCTGGCGATCATCATCGAGACCACTGTGATGAACTGGCGCTTCGTCGGCGGCGCCGCCGGCATCCAGTTGCAGCGGCCGCCGGTGACGGAGCCGTTCGACAGCTACGTCAAGATGCTGTTCTTCGTGCAGGGCGTGCTGGTGGTGATCGCGGTGGCGATCGCGCGTTATATCCAGAATTCCCGGATCGGCCGCGGCCTGCAGGCGCTGCGGGACGACGAACTCGCCGCCGAATGCACCGGCGTGCCGACGCTCAAGCTCAAACTGGTCGCCTGCATGATCTCGGGCGGGCTGATCGCCGCGGGCGGCGCGCCGGCCGCGATGTATCTGCAATATGCCGACCCGTCGTCGGCCTTCAATCTCAGTTACTCGGTCTCGGTGCTGGCGATGGCGCTGATCGGCGGCACCGCGCACTGGATCGGGCCGGTGCTCGGCGCCATCCTGCTCGGCACCACGCAGCAACTGCTTGCCGTGACCATCTCCTCGGAAGTCAACGTGCTGGTGCTCGGCATCATGCTGGTCGTGTTCGTGGTGGTGGCGCCCAAGGGCATTATCGGGTTGCTGCGGCCGCGCTACCGGTTGCGCGCGGGAGGCAAGGCATGACGACGCCACCCGCCACACCCGACGCCCCCTTGCTGCAGATACGCACCCTGACCAAGACGTTTGGCGGCTTCACCGCGCTCGACAATATCAACGTCGATATCAAGAAGGGCGAGCGGTTCGGCCTGATCGGCCCGAACGGGTCGGGAAAGACCACACTGATCAACTGCATTTCCGGCGCGTTGAAGCCGCAGATTGGCAACGTGGTGTTTTGCGGCGAGGACATCACCCAGTTGCCGCCGCATCAGCGCGCGCGTCGCGGCATCGCCCGCTCGTTCCAGATTCCGCGGCCGTTCAAGAGCATGACCGTGCTCGAAAACCTCATGGTCGGGCTCGACTTCGCCTCGGCGCCCGGCGCGGCCGCGGCGGCGTTGCCGGAGGAAGAGATGGCAATGTCGATCCTGACGCGGATGGGGCTGGCGGCCAAGGCCGGCGCGCCCACCGATACGCTGAGCCAGGTCGAGTTGCGCAAGATGGAGCTCGCCCGCGCGATGGCGGTGCGCCCCAAGCTTCTGGTTTCGGATGAAGCCATGGCCGGGCTGTCCCATTCCGAAGTCGACGAGGTGCTGGATCTCCTGATCAGCCTCGGCGATGAGGACATCACCATCATCATGATCGAGCACATCATGCAAGCGGTGATGCGGTTTTCCGAGCGGGTGATGTGCCTCGATGCCGGCCGGATCATTGCGCTCGGCGCGCCGGACGAAGTGATGGCGAACAAGCGGGTGCAGGAGGCCTATCTTGGCACTTAGCCTCGCCATCGACGGCCTCCATGCCGGCTACGGCGCCGTCAAGGCGCTGCGCGGCGTCGCGCTCACTGTCGAGTCCGGCGAGACCGTGGCCTTGCTCGGCACCAACGGCAACGGCAAGAGCACGCTGATGAAGTGCATCATGGGCCTGGTCCGCCCGGACAGCGGCAGCATCAAGCTCACCATCGACGGCGCCGCGCATGACCTGACCAGGCTCACGACCGAAGAGATCGTCGATCTCGGCGTGGCGCTGGTGCCGGAGGGGCGGCGGCTGTTTCCCAAGCTGACGGTTAAGGAAAACCTGATGCTCGGCGCGTTCCGCAAGGCCGCCCGTGGCGCCATCGACGACAATATCGCGCTCGCTTTCGAAACCTTTCCGGTGCTGAAGGAGCGCGAGCACCAGCTCGCTGGCACCATGTCCGGCGGCCAGCAGCAGATGCTGGCGATCGCCCGTGCGCTGATGTCGTCGCCGAAATTGTTGCTGATCGACGAGCCGTCGGTCGGGCTGTCGCCGCTATTGGTGTCGCAGACCATCGCCAAGATCGGCGAACTCAAGGCGCGGGTCGGCCTGACCGTGCTGATGGCGGAGCAGAATTTCAATCAGGCCATCAGAATCGCTGACCGCGGCTATATCATCGTCCACGGCGAGATTGCGGTGGCGGCCCGCTCGGTCGACGACCTCAAGGCCAACGACATCGTCAAGCGGCTCTATCTTGGCGGCGTCGCCTGACCGGCATGACGGCGGCGTGACGCAGGGGCCCGTGACCTGCTGGCGATATCTTGATCGTCTGCCGATTTTACGGTCTCGCCTGCCGCGATCGCCTGTTCCATAATCGCATCATCGCGCGGAGTGCGCAGGCGACAAAACGAGGGCAGTCATGAAGATCGACGACGTCAGGCGAACCGCTTATTCGATGCCGCTGACCAACCCATCGTTTCCGCCGGCGCCCTATCGTTTCTTCAACCGCGAATATTTCATCATTACCTACCGCACCGACATGGACGCGCTGGCCGCCGTGGTGCCGGAGCCGCTCGAAGTCACCGAGCCGCTGGTCAAATACGAATTCATCCGGATGCCTGACTCCACCGGCTTCGGCGACTACACCGAAACCGGGCAGGTGATCCCGGTGCGCTACAAGGGCGAGGACGGCGGCTACGTTCATTCGATGTACCTGGACGACGAAGCCCCGATTGCCGGCGGCCGCGAGCTCTGGGGCTTTCCGAAGAAACTGGCGTCGCCGAAGATCGCGGTCGAGAGCGACGTGCTGGTCGGTACGCTGCATTACGGCTCGGTGCTCTGCGCGTCAGCGACCATGGGCTACAAGCACCGTGCGATCGACCACGACGCGGTGCTGAAGTCGATGAAGGCGCCGAATTTCATGCTGAAGATCATCCCCCATGTCGACGGCACCCCGCGGATATGCGAGCTGGTGCGTTACTATCTCGAGGAGATCACGCTGAAGGAGGCGTGGACCGGCCCCGGCGCGCTCGGCCTGTTCCCGCACGCGCTCGCCGACGTGGCGCGGCTACCGGTGCGCGAAGTCGTCTCCGCCGTGCATTTCAAGGCCGACCTGACGCTCGGATTAGGCACCGTGGATTTCGATTATCTGGCGAAGTGAGGGCGAAACTATCCCTCAGTGCGCGCCCTTGAGCGTGCAGGACGTCGAGCAGGTCGTGGTCACGCCGCGTTCGCAGGCGATGCACACATTGACGCACTGCTTCATGTCCCTGGGATTGTAGGCGCTGTAAAGCTGTCTTGTGCAGCTGCCGATCGAGCCGGTGACGTCGTTGTTCTCGGGCGTGCACGACGCCAGCGCCGCGGCGGACAGGACAATGAAAATGATGGCGCGCATGCCGGTCGCTCCGCCCGCGGAGCCGTCGCTTTGAAAAACGGCGGCGACGGGCCTTGGGCCCTCGCTTGAATTTACCGCGTCAGGATCGCGCGATTGGATTAAGCGAAGGTTACGCGCGGCGGCACCCGCGGTTGGTAGTTATACCTCCCGGCGCAGACCGGATTGTGCGACGCACAGCCCGGTCTGGTGCCGGTTCCCTCAGCGCACCAGCACGTTGCGGAACTGCCAGGGATCCTGGGTATCGATGTCTTCCGGGAACAGGCCCGGCCGGTCCGTGAGCGGCGTCCAGTCGGTGTAATAGCCCTTCACCGGGCCGAGATACGGGATCTGGATTTCCAGCAGACGATCGAAGTCCATCTCGTCGGCTTCGACGATGCCTTCCTTCGGGTTTTCCAGCGCCCACACCATGCCGCCGAGCACTGCGGAAGTCACTTGCAGGCCGGTCGCGTTCTGATAGGGCGCGAGCGCACGGGTTTCTTCGATCGAGAGCTGCGAGCCGTACCAGTAGGCGTTGTTGTCATGGCCGAACAGCAGCACGCCGAGTTCGTCGATGCCGTCGACGATTTCATTTTCATCCAGGATGTGGTGCTTTTCCTGCATCTTCGCCGCGCGGCCGAACATTTCATGCAGCGACAGCACGGCGTCGTCGGCCGGATGGTAGAGCGTAATGGCAGGTCGGCCGATAGATCGCCGTGCCCGATGCGTCACGCACCGTGAAGTAGTCGGCGATCGAGATCGAACTCGTTGTGGGTGACGAGGAAGCCATACTGCGCGCCGCGGGTCGGGCACCAGGTCCGCACGCGCGTGTTGGCGCCGGGCTGCATCAGATAGATAGCTGCGCCGCAGCCGGCTTCATGGGTCCGCGCATTCTCGGGAATCCATTTTTCATGGGTGCCCCAACCGAGTTCGGACGGCTGCACGCCTTCCGACAGAAAACCTTCCACCGACCAGGTGTTGACGAAGACATCAGGCTCTTTCGGCGATTTGGAGCGCTGGGTGTCGCGTTCGGCGATGTGGATGCCCTTGATGCCGGCCTGCCGCATCAAGTCGGCCCATTCGGCCTTGGTCTTGGGCTTCGGGGCATTGAGCTTCAGATCGGCGGCGACATTGAGCAGCGCCTGCTTGACGAAAAACGAGACCATGCCGGGATTGGCGCCGCAGCAGGAGACGGCCGTCGTCGAGCCCGCGGGGCGCGCCTTCTTGGCGGCCAGCGTCGCTTCGCGAAGGGCGTAGTTCGAGCGGGCTTCCGGGCCCTTCGAGGCATCGAAATAGAAACCGAGCCAGGGCTCGTTGACGGTGTCGATATAAAGCGCGCCAAGCTCGTTGCAGAGCTCCATGATGTCGGTGGAGCCGGTATCGACCGAGAGATTAACGCAGAAACCCTGGCCGCCGCCTTCGGTCAGCAGCGGGGTCAGCAGCTCGCGATAATTGTCCTTCGTGACGCCCTGCTGGATGAATTTTACATTGTGCTTCTCGCAATGGGCCTTGCGGCCCTCGTCCTTGGGATCGAGCACGGTGATGCGCGACTTGTCGTAGTCGAGATGCCGCTCGATCATCGGCAACGTGCCTTTGCCGATGGAGCCGAACCCGACCATGACGATCGGGCCGGTGATCTTCGCGTAGATCTGCGAGGCGGGGCTCATGGATGGTTTCTCCGGAAATGGCTGGCGGACAACGGGTGAGGGAATCGGGTCAGGCGGTGCGGCGCTTCGCGGTCACTTCGATCTCGACCTTCATCTCGGGCCTGGCGAGGCCGATGACGATCAGTAGCGTCGCGGCCGGTCTGATCTCGCCGAGGACCTCGCCGCACACGGCGAAGTGGGCGTCAATGTAGCTGGCGTCGGTGACGTAGTAGGTCGCGCGGACGATATCGGCCATCGCGAAGCCGCCCTCTTTCAACGCGGCCTCGATGGTCTTGAAGCAGTTCCGTGACTGGCTGGTGACGTCGGCCGGCATCGTCATGGTCGCGTAGTCGTAGCCGGTGGTGCCGGCGACAAAGGCGAAATCGCCGTCGATCACGGCGCGGCTGTAGCCGACGGTCTTCTCAAGCGGCGAGCCGGTGGAAATCAGGCGTCGGGGCATCGGAACCTCGATCTGGCGTTTGAAGGAGTTGGCGCGGTTTAAGGGCTTTTTGCCCGGCCGCGCAACCCCGCTTCAAGCCGCCTGCGTCGCCGGTAGCAGCACCTTCCGGCTGCGGATTGCCCGCGATTTAGCCACGGGCTTGCCGGTGGCCGTGATCATGCCCCAGGCGCCGTCGAGCGCGCCTTCTGACAGTTCGAGGCCGAGCAGGCGGTCGCGCTCGAACGGGCCGGGCAGCGACAGCTCGCCGGTCTTCTCACCCGAGAAGCCGAAGCGGGCATAATACGGCGCGTCACCGAGCAGAATGACCGCGCGATGGCCACGCGCCTTCGCCGCCGCGAGCGCGTGGTCCATCAACGCAGCCCCAGCCCCGAACTGGCGGGAGGATGCCTCTACCGCCAGCGGGCCGAGCATGAGCGCCGGGATGCCCCCGACGCTGACGTGCCACAACCGCACGGTCCCCACCAGGCGGCCTCGCGCCGTGGCCGACAAGGCAAGGCCTTCGGCGGGCGCACGTCCGTCACGCAGGCGCTGGCAGGTGCGGTTAAGGCGATTTTCGCCAAAGCAGGCATCCAGCAGCGCTTCACGCGCAACGACGTCCGAGGAACGCTCCGCACGGATCGCGAACGGAGCGGCATCGGAGGAGAGGGCGATCGGGGTTTTCCGAAAAGCAGTCATGGCACGTCAGTCTCCACTCCCGACGGCGGTCACACCGCAGGGAGCGTTGTCGAAAAAACAGCAAAAGAGGGGGAGGGGCCGGCGCGCCGGCCCCTTTTATTCAAGCCTCAGAGGAGGCTGGTTAGATGTGGTAGGTCCGCAGCGGCGGGATGCCGTTGAACGCCACCGACGAGTAGGTCGACGTATAGGCCCCGGTGCCTTCGATCAGCAGCTTGTCGCCGATCTCGAGCGTCACCGGAAGCGGGTACGGCGTCTTCTCGTACAGCACGTCGGCGCTGTCGCAGGTGGGCCCAGCGAGCACGCACGGCGTCATGTCCGCGCCGTCATGCGGCGTGCGGATGGCGTAGCGGATCAACTCGTCCATCGTCTCGGCGAGACCGCCGAACTTGCCGATGTCGAGATACACCCAGCGCACTTCGTCCTCGTCGCTCTTCCTGGAGATCAGGACGACTTCGGTTTCGATGATCCCGGCATTGCCCACCATGCCGCGGCCCGGCTCGATGATGGTCTCCGGGATCTGGTTGCCGAAGTGCTTGCGCAGCGCACGGAAGATCGACCGGCCGTAGGTCACGACCGGAGGAACGTCCTTGAGGTACTTGGTCGGGAAGCCGCCGCCCATGTTGACCATGGACAGGTTGATCCCGCGCTCGGCGCAGTCACGGAACACCGTCGAGGCCATCGACAGCGCACGGTCCCACGCCTTCACCTTGCGCTGCTGGGAGCCGACGTGGAACGAAATCCCGCACGGCTCCAGGCCCAGGCGCTTGGCGAGGTCGAGCACGTCGACCGCCATCTCCGGATCGCAACCGAACTTGCGCGACAGCGGCCATTCGGCGCCTGCGCAATCATAGAGAATGCGGCAGAACACCTTGGCGCCGGGCGCGGCACGGGCGATCTTCTCGACTTCGGCGGTGCAATCAACGGCGAACAGCCGGATGCCGAGCGCGAAGGCGCGCGCGATGTCGCGCTCCTTCTTGATCGTGTTGCCATAGGAGATGCGGTCCGGCGTCGCACCCGCGGCCAGCGCCATTTCGATTTCGGCCACCGTCGCGGTGTCGAAGCACGAGCCCATCGAGGCCAAGAGCTGCAGCACCTCCGGCGACGGATTTGCCTTCACCGCGTAGAACACGCGGCTGTCCGGCAACGCCTTCGCGAAGGTCTGGTAGTTGTCGCGCACGACCTCAAGGTCGACCACGAGGCACGGCTCGATGTCCTGGCCTTCGCTGCGGCGGTTGCGCAGGAATTCCTGAATACGTTCGGTCATAGCACTCTCCCAAACGGCCCAGCGACGGGTTCCGTTCAAAAAATTGGCGTCGGATATGAGTGCCCGGCCCAATTGCGCGATGGAGGCGCAACGAAGCCAAAAGACTCAGATCAAACTGTGCTGCCGTGGATTGGTTGGGAATTTCCCGCCCGCACACCTGGCAATGAAGGACAAGCCTTTTCAGTAGCCCGCGCCGGCGTTGGAATGCCGGTAGAGACCAAAAAAGCCCGATCCGTCGTTGCTTTAAGTCGCGTCCCCCGTTGAGAGCGGGGTGCGCCGGTTCGCCTCC
Source organism: uncultured Alphaproteobacteria bacterium (assembly GCA_963764705.1). GTDB lineage: Bacteria > Pseudomonadota > Alphaproteobacteria > Rhizobiales > Xanthobacteraceae > Bradyrhizobium. Next base: position 47,067 of record CAVXTR010000004.1, read on the forward strand.
GGCTGCCAGTCACGGTTGCAACAGATGAAGAGACCTTCAACGGCATCTCTTGAGAGAGATGCTGGCCATCCAATGAGGATGACCCTCGGTTCTTCATCCCTTGGCGGCTGTCCGGCCTCTTGTCCGGATACCTACCGACTGACACACGACCACAGGCACGTGCGAAATTGGGCAAAAATGCAAATAGGGTATTTGAATCCGCTTCGCAACATTTTTTTTAGGTTGAGAACAAATTTACCTAACACCTGCTTACAGCGCCGCGCCCGCGGCCAGCTCGCTGCGTCAAACATGAACGGATGTTAAGATTTTGCGGGCTGCGCAATTGTATTGGCGATTGCGTTTGTGCCTGTGCCGCAGCGGTTTCTTGCACGCGTCAATCTGGCGCGCGACATCCAGTTCAAGCGCGCTTGAAAAACGGCTCGATGCGCTGGGCCGCGCGGATGAAGGCCGCCATGATCAGCACGCCGAGGGCAAACAGCACCGCCTGGAGGATGTGCGCGCCGGTGTCGTCGAGCCCGAACAGGATCGCGAGCGCCCAGCCGCCGGCAAACGCCGCGCCGAACACTTCCGCGCCGATCAGGATCGCCGCCGAAATCACGGTGACGACGCTCGGCCAGACGATCTCGCGGGCGGGCTTGGAGGCGGGCAGTTGGCTCATGGATCAGGTCCTGTTTGTGGGCCGCAATCTCTCCGAAAAGGCCCGCTGGTTCAAGCTTAAATGACCCAAAAACGCCCCATCGCGTGATATAGATTCATGGCGTTTTCGAGCGAAGTGGGCACGGGTTCGCGCCTGAGAAAACGCGTCAAAACAAGGGCGGCTGCCCGCATGTTTTTAAGCTCAAGACGGGAAAATTGATGTCAGAAAACCTGCAAAATACGGCCAATCCGGACACCAACCCGCTGCTGAAGGCGTGGCAGACGCCGTTCGAGACCCCGCCTTTTGCCGAGATTTTGCCGGAGCACTTCCTGCCGGCCTTCGAGCGGGCCTTTGCCGATCACGCCGCCGAGGTCGCCGCGATCACCCACGATCCCTCGACGCCCGACTTCTCCAACACCATCACGGCGCTGGAGCGCTCCGGCAAGCTGCTCTCCCGTGTTTCTGCGGTGTTCTACGACCTGGTCTCGGCCAACTCCAGCCCGGCGATCCTGGAGATCGACAAGGAGGTCTCACCACGGATGGCGCGGCACTGGAACCCGATCATGATGAACGCGGTGCTGTTCGGCCGGATCGCGATGCTGCACGACAACCGCGCCACGCTGGGGCTGATAAGCGAGCAGATGCGCCTGCTGGAGCGCACCTACAACAACTTCCACCGCGCCGGCGCCGGGCTCGATGAGGCCGCCAAGGCGCGCCGCGCCGAGATCAACGAGCGACTGGCCGAGCTCGGCACCTCGTTCAGCCACCATCTGCTCGGCGATGAGCAGGACTGGTACATGGAGCTCGGCGAGGACGATCTCGGCGGCCTGCCGGAGGCGTTCATCGCCTCGGCCAGGTCCGCGGCAGAAGAGCGCGGGCTGGCCGGCAAGGCGATCGTGACGACGTCGCGCTCCTCGGTCGAGCCGTTCCTGAAGAGCTCGACCCGCCGCGACCTGCGCGAGAAGGCGTACCGTGCTTTTACGGCCCGCGGCGACAACGGCAACGCCAACGACAATAACGACACCATCGTCGAGATCCTCAGCCTGCGTGAGGAGGCCGCGAAGCTCATGGGCTATCCGACCTATGCCGCCTACCGGCTGGAGGATTCCATGGCCAAGACGCCGGAGGCCGTGCGCGGCCTGCTGGAGCGGGTCTGGAAGCCGGCCCGGGCCCGGGCGCTCGCCGACCGCGACGCCTTGCAGGCGCTGGTGGCCGAGGAGGGCGGCAATTTTGCGCTGGCGCCGTGGGACTGGCGCTACTACGCCGAGAAGCTCAGGCAGCGCCGGGCCAATTTCGACGACGCCGCGATCAAGCCTTATCTGGTGCTCGACCACATGATCGACGCCGCCTTCGACTGCGCCACCCGCCTGTTCGGCGTCACCTTCGCCGAGCGCAAGGATATCCCGGTCTGGCATCCCGACGTGCGGGTCTGGGAGGTCAAGGGACCGGACGGCAAGCACAAGGCGCTGTTCTACGGCGACTACTTTGCGCGGCCGTCCAAGCGCTCCGGCGCCTGGATGACCTCGCTGCGCGACCAGCAGAAGCTCGACGGCGCCATCGCGCCGCTGGTCATCAACGTCTGCAACTTCGCCAAGGGCGCCGGCAGCGAGCCGTCGCTGTTGTCGCCCGACGACGCCAGAACCCTGTTCCACGAGTTCGGCCACGGCCTGCACGGCATGATGTCCAACGTGACCTATCCCTCGCTGTCGGGCACCAGCGTGTTCACCGACTTCGTCGAACTGCCCTCGCAGCTCTATGAGCACTGGCAGGAGCAGCCGCAGGTGCTCCGGCAGTTCGCCAAGCACTACCAGACCGGCGAGCCGCTGCCGGACGACCTGCTGAAGCGCTTCCTCGCCGCGCGAAAGTTCAACCAGGGCTTTGCCACCGTGGAGTTCGTCTCCTCGGCGCTGATCGACCTCGAATTCCACACCCAGCCGGCCGCCGCCAGCCGCGACGTCCGTGCCTTCGAGAAGGCGGAGCTCGACAAGATCGGCATGCCCGCGGAAATCGCGCTGCGGCACCGGCCCACCCAGTTCGGCCACATCTTCTCCGGCGATCACTATGCCTCCGGCTATTACAGCTACATGTGGTCAGAGGTAATGGACGCCGACGCCTTCGGCGCCTTCGAGGAAGCCGGCGACATCTTCGACCCCGCCACCGCCAAGCGCCTGCTCGACGACATCTACTCGTCGGGCGGCTCGGTCGACCCCGAGGACGCCTACATCGCCTTCCGCGGCCGCGAGCCCGAGCCCGACGCGCTCCTGCGCCGCCGCGGCCTGCTCGAAACGCCAGAGGCGGCGTGAGCAAGCCGAGCTCTCTCCACGGGTCGTCCCGGCCTAGTGCGCAACTTGCGCACGGGGGGCCGGGACCCATAACCGCCAATTGGGGGCGTGACGGAAGACGCCTGCCGTATCGCCTCAAACAAACGCTGCCGCTTATGGGTCGCGGCCTTCGCCGGGACGAGGGGTGGCGTATGTTGTGCGGACTCCTGGCTCTGATCCTCGCATGGTCAGCCAGCATCTCCCCCGCCGCCGCCCATCCCCACGTCTGGATCACCGCCAAAAGCCAGCTGCTCTACGCCCCCGACGGCACGATCTCCGGCGTGCGCCACGCCTGGACCTTTGACGACATGTTCTCGACCTACGCGCTGCAGGGGCTGGAGCAAAAGACCAAGGGCACCTACAGCCGCGAGGAATTGGCGCCACTGGCGCAGACCAACGTGGAGTCGCTGAAGGAGTTCGGCTTCTTCACCTTTGCGAAGGCCGACGGTAGCAAGCAGCGGTTTCTCGAGCCGGTGGATTACTTCCTCGAATACAAGGATAGTCTCCTGACCCTGCATTTCACGCTGCCGGCGAAGACGCCGTTCAAGGCGAAGCAACTCGTTCTGGAGGTGTTCGACAAGGCGTTCTTCATCGACTTCAAATACACCGACAAGGATCCGGTGACGCTGGTCGGCGCGCCCGCCGCGTGCCAGATGCAGTTCCAACGGCCCAATGACGGCACCGCCAGCGCGCAAAAACTCGGCGAACAGAATTTCCTCGGGGGCGAGGGCGGTAATTTCGGCATGATGTTCGCCAACAAGATCACGGTGGATTGCCCGTGACGCCAAACTCCCGTGTGAACGCCGCCCGCATCCTGGCGATCGGCGTGCTGACCTTGGCCGCCGTCCTGACGCTCGACGGCGTCGTGCATGCCCTGATGGCGCAAAATCCGTTCGGTGGACCGCGGCCGGCCGCCGAACCCCCGGCCGGCGGCATCGTCGGATGGCTGCTGGCTAAACAGTCGGAATTCTATCGCGAGATGTCGTCCACCATCCGCGCGGCGAAGTCGGACGGCTCGGCCGTCTGGACCCTGCTGGGAATCTCGTTTGCCTACGGCATCTTCCACGCCGCCGGCCCCGGCCACGGCAAGGCGGTGATCTCGTCCTACCTCGTCGCCAACCAGGAGACCGCGCGGCGCGGCATCGTGCTGTCGTTTGCCTCGGCCATGTTGCAGGCGCTGGTCGCGGTGGTCGTCGTCGGCATCTGCGCCTGGCTGCTCAACGCCACCGCCAGGACGATGTGCGGGGCGGAAAAGGGAATCGAGATCGCCAGCTACGCGCTGATCGCGGCCTTCGGCGCCCGACTGGTCTGGACCAAGGGCGGCGGTTTCATGCGGGCGCTGTCGGCGAAGCCGCAGGCTGCGATGGCGATGGCCCACGACCATCATGGTCATGACCACGCGCACGATCATCACGACCACGGCCATCATCATCACGACCACGATCATCACCACGATCATGATCACGGCGACGCCCACGTCCATGACGAGCATTGCGGCCATTCGCACGGCCCGACCCCGGATCAGCTCGCTGGCCCCGGCGGCTGGCACCGCGGTCTCGGCGCGATCTTCGCGGTGGGCCTAAGGCCCTGTTCCGGCGCGATCCTGGTGCTGGTATTTGCTTTGGCCCAGGGCCTGTTCTGGGCCGGCATCGCCGCCACCTTCGTCATGGGCTTGGGCACCGCGATCACGGTCGCGACCATCGCCGTCGTCGCCGTCTCCGCCCGAGGCCTCGCCCAGCGACTCAGCGCCGGCAGCGACGGCCGCGGCACGCTTGTCATGCGCGGCATCGAATTCGCCGCGGCGGGTCTGGTGCTGCTGTTTGGAGTGGGTCTGCTGTTCGGCTACCTCGCGGCGGAACGGGTGACGTGCTTGTAGCCCGGATGAGCGAAGCGACATCCGGGGCCGCTCCCGCATATCGCTTCGCTCATGCGGGCTACAAAGCTATCTTACGCCCTACGCGTTACGATACTCGCGGTCAAAGAAGTCGCTGGGGAAATACATTGTCACGCGAACAATTCTGGTTCTTCCACCCATTTCGGGTGCGCTATTCCGAAATCGACGGGCAGGGCGTCGTCTTCAATGCGCATTACCTGACTTATTTCGATACGAGCATCACCGAATACTTTCGTGCGCTGGGCTTCGACCAGTTTGCCGACGCCAAGGCCACCGGCATCGATTTCCATGTCGTCAAATCGGTCATCGAGTACAAGGCGCCGATCCTGTTCGATCAGGAGATCGAGGTCGGCACGCGGGTGGCGCGGATCGGCAATTCGAGCCTCGTGTTCGAACTCGCGATTTTCCTCAAGGGCAGCGAGGACGCGCTGGTGACCGGCGAGATCATCTGGGTCTATACCGATCAGAAGTCACATCGTCCGGTCCCGATCACGAAGCCGATCCGGGATCTGATTGCGACGCGGGAGCAACGACTGTGAGTTTCTTCGAACGTCTCAAGACCGCAGCGTCAGCCGAGTGGCGGGCCTACACCGAACATCCCTTCACCGGCGCGATGGCCGACGGTTCGTTGCCGGAGGCGGCGTTTCGCCATTACCTCGTGCAGGATTACCTGTTCCTGATCGAGTTTGCCCGCGCCTATGCGCTCGCGATCTACAAATCGCCGGGCCTCGCCGACATGCGCGAGTCCGCGGCCGGCCTTTCGGCCATTCTCGACGTCGAAATGGACCTGCACATCAAACTCTGCGCCGGCTGGGGGCTGTCGCCGGATGATCTCGAACACGCGCCGCCGGCGTCCGAGATGCTGGCCTATACGCGCTATGTGCTGGATGCGGGCATGCGCGGCGATCTCTTGGCGCTCAAGGTGGCGCTGGCGCCTTGCGTGATCGGCTATGCCGAGATTGCGGCGCGGCTCGCAGCAAGGCCCGGTGCGTCAGCGGCAACGAATCCCTACAGCGTCTGGATCGCGGAATATGCCGGCGCGCCCTACCAGGAGGTCGCGGCCAATACGCGCGCGCAACTGGAGCGGTTAGCTGCTCGCTATTCCACGCCAGCCCGCGAGGCGGAACTGATCGCGATCTTTCGGGAAGCCACCCGGCTCGAGGCCGACTTCTGGGAAATGGGCTGGCGCGTGAGACAGTGAGTCGCTTGCACTCGCAAGGATGATGTCGCGGGTATGCTTGCGACAAATTAACCCGACGGGCAAATCACCGAAAGTCTGTCCAGCCCTGCGCGGAAAAATATTCCGATTGAGCCGTCGGGCAAATCAGATTTATGACTCCCGCCATCCTGTCCCACCAAGAGGGCGTCGGCCATCGTCGCGGACGTGGGGCAGGGAGCGGTGGACGCGAGGCAGCGACTGACGAGCGCGGCTCTTGCGTACGGTGAAATCGTTCGGGTCCGACGCCCCGGTGCTGGCGTCAAGTCGGCGGTAGCGAAAGCTTCCAAAGGCGATCGTGGCAAGAAAGCCGGTCACCAGGACGAAATCGTATAAGCCGTAAAGCCATTGCGCAGGGAAGGCCGGATGCCTCCGCCAAACCTGTATGCTCGTGCGCAAATCCTTGTTGCATCTATCGCGCGCGAGACCGCGGGTGCGGCGCGCACCCGGTCTTCCCTGCGCCCTCTCTGTTTTGAGGGCAAACGAAATGCAAAACTTCGGGCACGTCGTGTCGCGAGAATGAAAAGTCGTATTCAGTTTCGTAGGATGGGTGGAGCGAAGCGATACCCATCATCACACGGGCAGTATTGATGGGTATCGCTTCGCTCCACCCATCCTACGGGTCCACGCTCTCACCCCGGCAAATAGCCCTTGATCATCGGCAGGAAAAATATCGCTACATTGATCAGAAACCCGATCGCCCACAGGATCGAGCGCAGGGTCGGGCGGTTGCCGAGATAGGTGAAGACATAGGCGATCCGCACGATCAGGAACAGCACCGCCAGTTCGTCGATCAGGTGCTGCGGGCCGAGACGAAATTCCGCCAGCAGCACGGCGATCGCAAAGAACGGAAACGCTTCGATGCCGTTTTGATGGGCGCCGAGCGCGCGGGCGTGGATCGCGTCCTCGTAGAAGGCGGGATCGCGGGGGCGGGAATTGTCGAAACGACGGTGCCCGGCCCATTTGACCGAGACGATCGTCAGCAAATACAGCACCAGCGTTCCGAAAACGCAGAATTCGGCGACCGTCATGGTTCCTCCCGCCCCCGGCAATCCGCGAAAAGGTAGCGAATGGAAGGCAATCTTGACAAGCATGGTGCAACGCGCGAAGCCATCGAAATCATGACCGTGGTCGTCCCCATTGGAAGTGCGAAATCCGCGCCGGCGGCCCAGCCGGAGCGCGTCGGCGTGCTGCTGGTCAACCTCGGCACCCCCGACACGGCCGACACCCGGGGCGTGCGGGTCTACCTCAAGGAATTCCTCTCCGACCCACGCGTGATCGAGGACCAGGGTCTGAAGTGGCAGCTGATCCTGAACGGGATCATCCTGCGCATCCGGCCGCGCCGCAAGGCGCGCGACTACCTGAAGATCTGGAACACCGAAAAGAACGAGTCGCCGTTGAAGACGATCACGCGCGCCCAGGCCGAAAAGCTGGCGGCGGCGATTTCCGATCACGACCACGTCGTGGTCGACTGGGCGATGCGCTACGGCAATCCGTCGATCCGTTCGCGCATCGATGCCTTGACCGCGCAGGGTTGCGACCGCCTGCTGGTGGTGCCGCTCTATCCGCAATATTCGGCGGCGACCTCGGCGACCGTCTGCGACGAAGTGTTTCGCGTGCTGTCGGGTATGCGCGCGCAGCCGATCCTGCGGGTGACGCCGCCTTATTACGACGATCCTGATTACATCGACGCGCTGGCTGTCTCGATCGATGCGCATCTGGCGACGTTGCCGTTCCAGCCCGAGATCATCGTGGCCTCGTTTCACGGCATGCCGCAAAAATATGTCGACAAGGGCGACCCCTACCAGGTGCAGTGCATCGCAACAACGGAAGCGCTGCGCCGGCGGATGGGGCTTGATGCCACCAAACTGATGCTTACGTTTCAGTCGCGCTTCGGCTTCGACCAGTGGCTGCAGCCCTATACCGACAAGACCATCGAGCAGCTTGCCAGGGATGGTGTGAAACGCATTGCCGTCGTCACCCCCGGCTTCTCCGCCGATTGCCTGGAAACGCTGGAAGAGATCGCGCAGGAAAACGCCGAGATCTTCAAGCACAACGGCGGCGAGCAATTTGCGGCGATTCCCTGCCTCAATGATAGCGATCCCGGCATGGACGTGATCCGCCAGCTCGTTTTGCGCGAGCTGCAGGGTTGGATCTGACGCCGGATTTGACGATTATGTGAAGCCGTCTGCTTCGTTAACGAAACAAGACACTTGAACGAAACAGGATATTTGGCCGGCGGTCCCGGCCGGGCACATCTGGCGGCCGCGAAACTCCCCCTTACCTATATTCGCGAAGTTGTACTGAACCGTCGCGGCTGGCATTCAGACCAAATAACAAGACGCCCGCGGACATGGGTGATGCGGCTTTGGAGGACTTTATGACTGGCTTTACTGGTTTCGACATTTTCGCGATTGCGTTTGTACTGCTCGTCATCGTCACGCTGTTCGCCGGCGTCAAGACGGTGGGGCAGGGCTACGACTGGACCATCGAACGCTTCGGCAAATACACCCGCACGCTGTCGCCGGGGCTGAACATCATCGTTCCCTATTTCGACCGCGTCGGCCGCAAGATGAACATGATGGAGCAGGTGATCTCGATTCCCGAGCAGGAAGTGATCACCAAGGACAACGCCACCGTGACGGTCGACGGCGTAGCGTTCTTCCAGGTGTTCGACGCCGCCAAGGCCAGCTACGAGGTGTCCAATCTCGATCAGGCGATCATCGTGCTGACCATGACCAACATCCGTTCGGTGATGGGCTCGATGGATCTCGACCAGGTGCTGTCGCATCGCGACGAGATCAACGAACGCCTGCTGCGCGTGGTCGACGCCGCCGTGTCGCCGTGGGGCCTCAAGGTCAACCGCATCGAGATCAAGGATATCGTGCCGCCGGCCGATCTGGTCGAGGCGATGGGACGCCAGATGAAAGCCGAGCGCGTCAAGCGCGCCGACATCCTGCAGGCGGAAGGCCAGCGCCAGTCGGAAATTCTTCGCGCCGAAGGCGCCAAGCAGGGGCAGATTCTGCAGGCCGAAGGCCGCAAGGAAGCCGCCTTCCGCGACGCCGAGGCGCGCGAACGTTCGGCCGAGGCGGAAGCCAAGGCAACGCAGATGGTTTCCGACGCCATCGCCAAGGGCGACGTCGCGGCGCTGAATTACTTTATCGCCGACAAATACATCAAGGCGTTCGGACAGTTTGCGGATTCGCCGAACCAGAAGATCCTGATGCTGCCGATGGAGGCGACCGCGATCCTCTCCTCGCTCGCCGGCATCGGCGAAATCGCCAAGGCCACCTTCGGCGAAAGCGCGGCCTCCGCCGCGGCCGCCGCCCGGCGCGGTTCAGTGCCGCCGGCCGGCCCGACCCCGCCGCCGTTCACGCCGCAGCGGTAAGGCAGAGGAATCGATTATGTTAAATGCATCTCCGCACTCTGCTTACCTCTCCCGCTTGCGGGGGAGGTCGACGCACGCGCTAGCGTGCGGCGGGTGGGGGAAATCTATCCACGAGCACACTGCGCGGAAGCACCCCCACCCCAACCCTCCCCCGCAAGCGGGAGAGGGGGCTTACTGCCCGTTGATTATCGAGATCGACTGACAAGAGAATTGAAAGGTCGTGTCATGGCCGAGATGTTCGTAACGTTAGGCACCTGGAACTGGTTGATCTTCGGCTTCATCCTGATGGCGCTGGAGCTGCTGGCGCCGGGGGTGTTTCTGTTCTGGCTCGGGCTCGCCGCCCTGCTGGTCGGGTTGCTGTCGTTTGCGATCCATCCGTCCTGGCAGACGCAGTTGTTGATGTTTGCGGTATTCGCGGTCGCGGCCGTCCCCGCATGGCGGCACTTCGCGCGCAGCGCTTCCAGCAGCAGCCTCAGCAATCCCTTTCTCAACAAGCGCACCGAGGCGCTGATCGGCCGTGTCTTCACGCTGGAAAAGCCGATCGTGGACGGCGCTGGCACCGTGCGGATCGACGACACCATCTGGCGCGTCGCCGGGCCGGACACACCGGCCGGCAGCCGCGTCAAGATCGTGCAGGCCGACGGCGCCAGCCTGACGGTGGCGGCGGCGTGATTTCATCCCGCTACATGTTCGCTCCAGCGGTCGGCGAAGCGGTACAGCGGCTGGAAGCTTTGCCTGAGGTCGTTGCCCAATTGGGTCAGGCCATAGCCGTCGCCAGGCAGGAGTTCGACGAGGCCCGCCTCGCGAAGCTCGGAGAGCCTTGCCTGGATCACGGTTGGCGAAGCGTCGTCGCAGGCGATGCGCAATGCGCGCGAGGTGAGGGGGGCATCGCGTAGCTCCCAGACGATCCGCAAGGTCCAGCGCCGGCCGAGCAGATCGAGCAGTGCCATGATCGGCCGGCCCGATCGAGAGCCGCGGACGGCGGGTTGTTTTGCTGACGGAGGCCGGTTGCGGCATTGGATACCTCTTGCGGTCTGCTACATATAATGTAGCGTAGTGCTACTGATTATTGTAGCACAGGAGTTGGCCGTGTCCCAAACCATGCCCCGCATCGCGCCGCTTGAGCCGCCTTATGCACCGGAAATTCAGGCGCAGTTCGATCGCATCATGCGCGGCGCGCCGCCGCTGATGCTGTTCCGCGTGATGGCGGGTCATACCCGCGCCTGGGAGAAATTCCGCGCCGGCGGCCTGCTGGACCGCGGACCGCTGAGCTTGCGGGAGCGCGAAATCGTCATCGACCGCACCTGCGCGCGCAACGCCTGCGAATACGAATGGGGCGTTCATGTCGCGACCTTCGCGGAGGCAGCGCATCTCACCGACGAACAAGTCCGCGCCACCGTGCGCGGCGATGCCGACGCGGCGTGCTGGTCGGGTGCCGAGCAGGTGCTGATTGCAGCCGTCGACGCGCTGCATGAGCGAGCCACGCTTGACGATGCCGAGTTCAAGGCGCTGTCGGCGCATTACAACGAGGCGCAGATCCTCGAAATCATCCTGCTGTGCGGATTCTATCGCACCGTGTCGTATCTCGCGAACACGATGGCATTGCCGCTGGAGACGACCGCGGCGAGGTTTCCGAGTTAGGCCACACCCGCGCGCAACAGATCGTGCAGATGCACGATGCCGACCGGCTTGGCGGCGTCGGTGACGATCAGCGCCGTGATCTTCGAGGAGTTGAGAATCTCCAGCGCCTCGCTGGCCAGCATGTCGCGGCCGATCGTCTTCGGATTCCTGGTCATGACATCGTCGACGCTGGCCGTCATCAGGTCCGGGCGCATGTGGCGGCGCAGGTCGCCATCGGTGACGATGCCGGCGATATGGCCTCTGCTGTCGACGATGCCGACACAGCCAAAGCCCTTCGACGTCATCTCGACCAGCGCATCCGACATTTTGGTGCCGAGCGGCTTCAGCGGCACGCTGTCGCCTGAATGCATGAGGTCTCGGGTGTATTTCAGCAGCGCGCCGAGCTTGCCGCCGGGGTGCAGCACGCTGAAATCGACCGAGGTAAAACCGCGGCCTTCCAGCAGCGCGATCGCCAGGGCGTCGCCGAGCGCCAGCATCATCAGCGATGAGGTCGTCGGCGCGAGATTATGCGGGCAGGCTTCGCGCGCCTTCGGCAAGGTCAGCGCGACGTCGGCGGCCTTGGCCAGCGAGGATTCCCGTTCCGCGCTGATCGCGATCACGGGGATACGAAACCGCTTGGCGTAGGTGATCAGATTCTTCATCTCCGGCTGCTCGCCGGACCAGGACAGCGCCAGGATGACGTCGTCGGCGGTGATCATGCCGAGGTCGCCGTGGCTGGCTTCGGCGGCGTGGACGAAAAACGCCGGCGTGCCGGTCGAGGCAAAGGTCGCGGCGATCTTGCGGCCGATATGGCCTGACTTGCCCAAACCCGTGACGATCAGCCGTCCCTTGGCGTTCATGATCAGGTCGGTGGCCGCGACAAAGGGCGCGCGCAGATCGGATTGCAGCGCCGCGGTGATCGCGGCGATCCCGCCGGCTTCCGCATCCAGCGTGCGCAGGGCCGACTGGATGGCGGCGTCAGCGTGATCGGTGCCGGATGATTGTGCCATCAGCGGTTTCGGATTGGCCATGTCTGCCTTGAGGAGATGTCTGCTTCCAGGAAGAGGGGCATCGCCCCGGACCCCTCCTTAGCATGGCCAAACGTGCGAGGCGACGCAGGGCGTCCGCTCTCAACGGCTCATTAACCATAATTGTTTTAACTCCATTAACGACGTTTTCCGCAGGTGTTGGGGCGCGTCGGGCAAGTGTCTGACGTCGTTGGGGTATTTTTTGACGTGATGGCGGGTCCAGCAAGGGTCCGAGACCGGCGCGCGCGCTTCCTTGGCGCGGCCTTGCCGTGCCTTGCGTTGATCGCCCTGAACGCGCCTTTGGCGCGGGCCCAGACCGTCACGCCTGACCTGTTCAGCCCGACCCGCTCCAGCCAGATGACGTCGGCGGATTCGCCGCTGCGCCGGACCACGGCCGATGCCAACAGCCAGGCCCCTGATGCCGCCGGCAATGCCCGGCCGCGCGATCAGGACCCGCCCGCCCCGTCACGGATCGGGCAGACCCCGCGCTATGGCACGCCCGCTGCGAGCGGTGCCTCGGACTGGGGCTACAACTCGCTCAACCGCAAACGCAAACTGCCGAAATATTATCCGGGTCAAGCCAGGCCGAAGCCGCCGGTCGGTCCCGGCAATCCGCCGCTGCCGGTGACCTCGAACACGCCGCAACGGCTGTCGGTTGCGCCGTCGCAATCCGCCAACAAGACGCCGATTGCGCCCGCGATGGCCGGCACCGTGGTCGGGCAACCCCTGCGCAAGCGGCTCAGGGTCGATGACGATCCGTTCGGCGCAGTCGGCGATTACGCCGGTAGTTTCCTGGTCAAATCGGCGCTCGAACTCTCGGCCGGCTACGACACCAATCCGCGCCGTACCGCGGTGCCCGGCGGTTCGCCGTTTTATGTGGTGGCGCCGGAATTTCTGGCGGTGTCGGACTGGGAGCGTCACGCGCTGGTCGCCGACTTGCGCGGCTCCTTCACCGGCTACGGCAACACCTTTCCGCCGCCGACCGACGGTACGATCTCGTCGGCGCCGGTCAATATCGATCGTCCTGATTTCACCGGCCATGTCGATGGTCGTCTCGACGTCACCAGCGATACACGGATTCTGGCGCAGGCACGGCTGCGGGTGGCGACCGACAATCCCGGCAGCCCGAACATCCAGGCCGGTCTCGCCAAGTATCCGGTCTATGCCTCGTTCGGCGGCACCTTCGGCGTTGACCAGAACTTCAATCGCCTGCAAATCTCCGCTGGCGCCACCGTCGACCGCACCGCGTACACGGATTCAAAGCTCACCGACGGCACGTTTACGACCAACGACGACCGCAACTTCAACCAGTTCGGCGGCATTGGCCGCGTCAGCTACGACCTGATGCCGGGCCTGAAGCCGTTCGTCGAACTGCAAGGTGATAGCCGCGTGCATGACGTCAGGCTCGACCGCAGCGGCTATGCGCGTGACTCCTCGGGCGGCTACGTCAAGGGCGGCACCAGTTTTGAATTCTCGCGGCTGCTGACCGGCGAAATCGGCGTCGGCTACGCCGCGCGCGATTATGTCGATACCAGGCTCAATCGCCTCGAGGGCCTGCTGGTCTCGTCGTCACTGACCTGGACCGCGACGCCGCTGACGACGGCCAAGTTCTACTCCGACACCGCGATCTCCGAAACCACGCTGCCCGGCACCTCCGGCGTACTGACGCATGTCTACACCGTCGAAGTCGATCACGACTTTCGCCGCTGGCTGACGGCGGTCGGAAAGTTCACCTGGGGCTCGCTGGATTACCAGGGCGATAGCCGCCACGACAAGATCTACGGCGTCTCGGGCGATCTGATCTACAAGATGAACCGCAACATCTGGCTCAAGGGCACGCTACGTCGCGACTGGCTGGAATCGAACCTGCCGGGCAACAGCACCGCGTCAACGGTGGTGATGGTCGGCGTACGGCTGCAGCACTGATCACTCGTTCGCCGTGGTCTCGGGGCGCCAGGTCAATAGCCGGTCCTCGATCATCGTCAGCAGCCATTCGGCGATCAGGGCCACCACCGCGATCACGATCATCGCAGCGAAGACGCCGTTGGAATCGAACGAGCCCTGGGCGGTGGCGATCAAGAGGCCCATGCCTTCGCGCGCGCCGAGAAATTCGCCGACGATGGCGCCGACCAGAGCGAAGCCGAAGCTCACATGCAGGCTCGCGAGGATCCAGGACAGCGCCGAGGGGATCACCACCGCACGGGTCATCTGCCAGTCGCTGGCGCCGAGAATGCGGGCGTTGGCGATCAGGTTCTTGTCGGCCTCGCGCACGCCCTGGAAGGCGTTGGCGAACACCACGAAGAACACCATGACGACCGCGAGCGCGATCTTGGAGGCGGCGCCGAGGCCCAGCGCAACGATGAAGATCGAGCCCAGCACCACGCGCGGGATCGAGTTGGCGACCTTGATGTAGATCGAGAACACGTCGGACAGCAGTTGATTGCGGCCGAGCGCGATGCCGCAGAGGATGCCCATCACGGCACCGATCAGGAAGCCGGCGCCGGCCTCGTAGATCGTCACCCAGACCTGTTTCCACAGCGGCCCGATCGAGGTGCCGTTCTGCGACCAGTCGATCAGCTTGTCGACGATCCCTGAAGGTTGGCCGAAGAAGAACGGATCGATCAGGCCGAAGCGCACGCCGAGTTCCCAGCCGCCGACCAGGATCACCAGCACGGCGAGCCGCAGCGCCAGCACCAGACGTGCGCGGCGTCGCTGCCGTTCGACCAGCGTCTCCATGCGAACGGCAGGAGCGGCAGTAGGGATGCTGGTTTCAGCCATGGCTCAGTGCCCCGCCCGTGCGCGCAAAACTTCCTCGCGCAGATCGTCGGAAATTTTCCGCGCGATCGTGATGAATTTCTCGTCGTAGCGCAGGGTCGCGACGTTGCGCGGGCGTGGCAGGTCGATGGTGTGCACCGACTTGACCCGCGCCGGGCGCGTGGTCAGCACCGCGACGCGGTCGGCGAGCAAAATCGCCTCGTCGAGATCGTGGGTGACGAACAGCACCGCCGACTTCGCCTGCGCCCACAATTGCAAGAGCTCTTCCTGCATCAATTCGCGGGTCTGGACGTCGAGCGCCGAGAACGGCTCGTCCATCAGCAGCACCTGCGGATTGTTGATGAAGGTCTGCGCCAGCGCCACGCGCTTGCGCATGCCGCCGGAGAGCTGGTGCGGATGATGGTCCTCAAACCCCTTCAGCCCGACGCGGTTGATCCAGTCGCGCGCGGTGGCCTCGGCCTCGGCGCGCGGAATGCCGCGAAACAGCGGCCCGGCCATCACGTTGCCGAGCACGTTACGCCAGGGGAATACCGCGTCCTGCTGGAACACGAAGCCGACCCGGCTGTCGACGCCGTCGACCGGCGCATCGAACAGCGTGACCTCGCCGGCCTGCGGCTTGGCCAGCCCCGCGATCAGCCCCAGCGTCGTCGACTTGCCGCAGCCGGTCGGGCCGACAATGGCAAAGAACTCGCCGGGCGCGATGGTGAGATCGAAATCCTCCAGCGCCGAAAGAATTTCGCCGGTCGGCGTCACGAAGCGCCGGGCGACGTGTTTCAGTTCGACGGCGGAGGGGGATTTGGCGTCCATGTGGTGTGGTTCCGAAAATTTCAGCCGTCATTGCGAGCGAAGCGAAGCAATCCATCGAGCAGCAAAGCAAGTGTGGATTGCGTCGTCGCTGCGCTCCTCGCAATGACGGCGGGAGTCCTAATGCGTCGCGTTGGCCTTGATCACGAATTCCGTGGTGTAGGTCTTCGAGAGATCAATCGTCTTGCCCTGCACGTTCGGCGAAAAGCTCGACAGCACCTTGAGCACCGACTCCGGCGCGCCTTGCGGCATCATGCCGTCGGGCGAGTATTGCGCGCGGCCTTCCTTGAGGCCCTGCACATAGAGGTCGAGTTCGCCGGCGTAATAATCCTTCGGCATTTGGGCTGCGATTTCCTCCGGCGAATGCGTGTTCATCCACTTCAAGCGTCTTCACCATCACGTTGACCACCTTCTGTGCGGTCTCCTTGTTGGCTTCCATCCAGGCGCGGTCCATGTAGAGGCAGGCGGCGGGATAGTCGCCGCCGAGCGCAGCGCGGGTCGCCTCAGGCGTACGCAGATCGATGCCGACCTTGGCGGTGCCGGCCTTCACCGCGCGCGCCACCGTCGGCTCCGTGGTCATGCCGGAAACGATCTTGCCCTGCTGCATGCCGGCCAGAAACGTGTCGCCGGCGCCGACCGGCACCAGCGTGTAGTCCTGCACCTTCAGTCCGGCCTTCGCCGCCAGCGCGCGGGTGAGGAAGTCGGTCGCCGAGCCAAGGCCGGTGACGCCGAGCGCCTGGCCCTTCCAGTTGGCGGGGTCCTTCAATTTGTCGGCGTCGGCGGCCTTCACCAGCACCACTTCGCCCGGCGCCACCGCGAACTGCACCACCGAGGTGATGAACTTGCCTTTGGATTGCAGGTCGATGGTGTGGTCGTAGAACCCGACCACGCCCTGCACCTCGCGCGCCAGCAGCGCGGTCGCGGCCTGCGAGCCCGAGGTCGAGTTGAAAAGTTCGACGTCGAGGCCCTGCTCCTTGAAGAAGCCGAGCTGGGCGGCGAGTTTCGCCGGCAGATAGATCTGCTTGTCGATGCCGCCGACCATGATCTTGATCGGGGTCTGCGCCTGCGCAAGCGAGGCGGAAAGCGAGAGAGCCGAAATCGCGGCAACAGCAGCGATGGCGAGAATTTTGCGCATGGGGTTTTCCTTGCGGGTTTCCAGCATTTCGTTGACGTTTTTAGGCGACCGCGGTTCCCTTCGGGAGGGCGTGTGGCGACCGCTGAGACGAGGCCATGAGGCCCCGGGTGCGACATGCTGTCAACCGGGCATTTGGGCAGGGTTCGATCCGCGCCGCCACGTTCGTCATCACCAGCGACGGCGGATGATCCAGTGTACTGGATGCCCCGCATTCGCAGGGCATGACAGCCTTACCGCGGCAGCGTCGTCGTGCCCATCAGGTGCTGATCGATCGCGCGGGCGCAGAGGCGCCCCTCGCGGATCGCCCAGACCACCAGCGACTGGCCGCGGCGCATGTCGCCGGCGGTGAACACCTTCGGCAGCGAGGTCTTGTAGTCGGTCAGGTTGGCGCGGACGTTGCCGCGCTGGTCGAGGTCGACGCCGAGCGTCTTCAGCATGCCCTCGTGCACCGGGTGCACGAAGCCCATCGCCAGCAGCACCAGCTGCGCGTCGAGGTCGAATTCGGTGCCCGCGATCGGCTTGAACTTGTCGTCGACCTGGACGCAATGCAGCTTCTGCACCTTGCCGTCGACGCCGGAGAATTTCTGCGTCAGCACCGCGAATTCGCGGCGCGCGCCTTCGGCCTGGCTCGACGAGGTCCGCATCTTCAAGGGCCAGTTCGGCCAGGTCAGGCCCTTGTTCTCATGCTCGGGCGGCGCCGGCATGATTTCGAGCTGGGTCACGGACTTGGCGCCCTGCCGGAACGAGGTGCCGATGCAGTCCGATCCAGTGTCGCCGCCGCCGATCACGACGACATGCTTGCCCCCGGCCAGGATATCCTTGACGCCGCTGACCGGCTCGGAGGAGACGCGGCGGTTCTGCTGCGGCAGGAAATCCATCGCGAAGTGAATACCGTCGAGGTCGCGGCCGGGGATCGGCAAATCGCGGCCGGCTTCCGAGCCGCCGGTCAGTGCGACCGCGGCGTATTGCTTGAGCAGTTCCTGCGGATTGAGCGCACCGGGTGAGGTGCCGCCGATATGGACGCCGTAATGAAAGGTGACGCCTTCGGCTTCCATCTGCGCCACGCGGCGGTCGATGACCTGCTTTTCCATCTTGAAGTCGGGAATGCCGTAACGGAGCAATCCGCCGGCCTTGGCGAACTTTTCGTAGACATGGACGTCATGACCGGCGCGCGCAAGCTGCTGCGCGGCGGCGAGGCCCGCGGGCCCGGAGCCGACGATCGCGACCTTCTTGCCGGTCTTAACAGGCGCGATCTCCGGCGTCAGCCAGCCATTGTCCCAGGCGCGGTCGACGATGGCGCATTCGATGGTCTTGATGGTGACCGGGTTGTCGTCGATGTTGAGCGTGCACGAGGCTTCGCACGGCGCCGGGCAGATGCGGCCGGTGAACTCCGGAAAATTGTTGGTCGAGTGCAGGTTGCGCGAAGCTTCTTCCCAGTTGCCCTGATAGACGAGGTCGTTGAAATCGGGGATCTGGTTGTTGACCGGGCAGCCCGGCGTTCCCGGCTGGGTTGAGCCGGTGCCGTGGCAATAGGGGATGCCGCAATTCATGCAGCGCGCGGCCTGGTCGCGGGTGTCTTTCTCGCTCAGCGGAATGACGAATTCGCGATAGTTCTTCAAGCGGTCCGTGACCGGCGCATACTTGCGGTCGTGCCGGTCGATTTCGAGAAAACCTGTGATCTTGCCCATAAAACCTGACGCCCCTGCGACTTCTGCCTCTTCGTCATCCTGAGGAGCGCGCTCTTGCGCGCCTCGAAGGATGAGCCACAAACACTTCCGTTGATCATCCTTCGAGGCTCGCCGAAGGCGGCTCGCACCTCAGGATGACGTTATCTCTACGCCCCGATCGCGATCTTCGGCTCGGCGTCGGTCTTTGCCTTCAATTCCCGGAGCGCGCGGCGGTATTCCACCGGCATCACCTTGCGGAATTTCGGCAGCCACGTCTTCCAGTTCGCGAGGATCTCGGCGGCCTTTTTCGAGCCGGCCAGCTTGGCGTGACGCGAGATCAGGACGTGCAGCCGCTCGACGTCGGATTCGAGCAGGTCCTTGAACACGTCGACGCGGCCGTGCGCCTCGAGGTCGCCGGTGTGGTGATAGGTGTTCTCGTTGATCATCTCTTCCGAGAGCACCGGCTCGAGCTCGACCATCGCCATGTTGCAGAGCTTGGCGAAGTCGCCGGCTTCGTCCAGCACATAGGCGATGCCGCCGGACATGCCGGCCGCGAAGTTGCGCCCGGTCTTGCCCAGCACGACGACGATGCCGCCGGTCATGTATTCACAGCAATGGTCGCCGGCGCCTTCGACGACCGCGACCGCGCCGGAGTTGCGTACGGCGAAGCGTTCGCCGGCGATGCCGCGGAAATAGCATTCGCCGTCGGTCGCGCCGTACATCACGGTGTTGCCGACGATGATGGATTCTTCCGGCACGATGCCGGAATTCTTCGGCGGCTTGACGATGATGCGGCCGCCGGAGAGGCCCTTGCCGACATAGTCGTTGCCTTCGCCTTCGAGTTCGAAGGTGACGCCGCGCGCCAGCCAGGCGCCGAAGGCCTGGCCCGCGGTACCCTTCAGGCTGACCTGAATGGTGTCATGCGGCAGCCCGGCATTGCCGTAGATCTTTGCGATCGTTCCCGACAGCATCGCGCCGGCGGAGCGGTCGGTGTTGTTGATCTCTTCCTCGATCTTGACCGGCGCGCCGCGGTCGATCGCGGCCCGCGCCTTGTCGATCAGCCGGCGGTCGAGCACGGCTTCCAGATGATGGTTCTGGCTTTCGGCGTGATAGATCTTCTGGCCGGGCAGTTCCTTTTGCCTCACGAACAGTTTCGAGAAATCGAGTCCCTTGGCCTTCCAGTGCGCCACCAGAGTGGACTGGTCGAGCATCTGGGTCTGGCCGACCATCTCGTTGAAGGTGCGGTAGCCGAGCGAGGCCATGATCTCGCGGACTTCCTCGGCGACGAAGAAGAAGTAGTTGATGACGTGCTCGGGCTGGCCGGTGAAGCGCTTGCGCAGCACCGGATCCTGGGTCGCGACGCCGACCGGGCAGGTGTTGAGATGGCACTTGCGCATCATGATGCAGCCGGCCGCGATCAAGGGCGCGGTGGCGAAACCGAACTCGTCGGCACCGAGCAGCGCGCCGATCACGACGTCGCGTCCGGTGCGGAAGCCGCCATCGACCTGCACCACGATGCGGCTGCGCAGCCGTTCGCGCACCAGCGTCTGGTGGGTTTCGGCGAGGCCGATTTCCCAAGGACTGCCGGCATGCTTGATCGAGGTGAGGGGAGAGGCGCCGGTGCCGCCTTCGAAGCCTGCGATGGTGACATGGTCGGCGCGCGCCTTGGCAACGCCGGCGGCCACGGTGCCGACGCCGATTTCGGAGACGAGTTTGACCGAGACCTGACCGTCCGGGTTGACGTTCTTAAGGTCGTAGATCAGCTGCGCCAGATCCTCGATCGAATAGATGTCGTGATGCGGCGGCGGCGAGATCAGGCCGACGCCCGGGGTCGAATGCCGGACGCGGGCGATGACGGCGTCGACCTTGTGGCCGGGCAACTGTCCGCCTTCGCCGGGCTTGGCGCCCTGCGCCATCTTGATCTGCATCATGTCGGAGTTGACGAGATATTCTGTCGTCACGCCGAAGCGGCCCGAGGCGACCTGCTTGATCGCCGAGCGCATGCTGTCGCCGTTCGGCATCGGCTTGAAGCGATCGGCCTCTTCGCCGCCTTCGCCGGTGTTGGACTTGCCGCCGATCCGGTTCATGGCGATCGCGAGCGTGGTGTGCGCCTCGCGCGAGATCGAGCCGAAGCTCATCGCACCCGTGGCGAAACGCTTGACGATGTCCTTGGCCGGCTCGACCTGGTCGAGCTTGATCGGCTTGCGCTTCTCGTCGTCGGCGGTCTTGATCCGGAACAGGCCGCGCAGCGTCAACAGCCGCTCGGACTGTTCGTTGAGGACCTTGGCGAACGCCTGGTAGCGCTCCAGCGAATTGCCGCGCGCGGCATGCTGCAGCAGGCCGACGGTCTCGGCGGTCCAGGCGTGATCCTCACCGCGGGTGCGGTAGGCATATTCGCCGCCGACGTCGAGCGCGGTCTTGTAGACCTGCGCGTCGCCGAACGCGTCGCCATGGCGGCGCACGGTCTCCTCGGCGATTTCGGGCAGGCCGACGCCCTCGATGCGGGTGTGAGTGCCCGCAAAATACTTGGCGACGAAATCCGCCTTGAGGCCGACGGCATCGAAGATCTGCGCGCCGCAATAGGACTGATAGGTCGAGATGCCCATCTTGGACATCACCTTGAGCAGGCCCTTGCCGATCGACTTGATGTAGCGCTTGACGATTTCATAGTCGTCGAGCGCGCCGGGCAGGCGGTCCTTCATCGCGATGATGGTTTCGAACGCCAGATAGGGATTGATCGCTTCGGCGCCGTAACCCGCGAGGCACGCAAAGTGATGCACTTCGCGCGGTTCGCCGGTTTCCATGACGAGGCCGACCGAGGTGCGCAAACCGGTGCGGATCAGATGATGATGCACGGCGGCGCAGGCCAGCAGTGAGGGAATCGGAATCCGGTCCGAGCCGGCCATGCGGTCGGACAGGATGATGATGTTGACGCCCTCGCGCACCGCGCCTTCGGCACGCGCGCAGAGTTCGTCGAGCACCTGTTCGAGCCCCGCCGCGCCAAAACCGGCATGGAAGGTGGTGTCGAGTGTGCGCGACTTGAAGTGGCTGTCGGCGACATCGGTGATCGAGCGGATCTTTTCCAGATCCGCGTCGGTCAGGATCGGCTGGCGCACTTCGAGCCGCTTGGTCGAGGCGAGACCCTGGAGATCGAACAGGTTCGGCCGCGGTCCGATGATCGAGACCAGGCTCATGACCAGTTCTTCACGGATCGGATCGATCGGCGGGTTGGTGACCTGCGCGAAGTTCTGCTTGAAGTAGGTGAACAGCGGCTTCGGCCGGTCCGACAGCGCCGAAATCGGGGTGTCGTTGCCCATCGAGCCCGCGGCTTCCTCGCCGGTCGAGGCCATCGGCGTCATCAGGATCGAGATGTCTTCCTGGCTGTAGCCGAACGCCTGCTGGCGGTCGAGCAGCGGCAGGTTGGAACGCATGCCCTTGGTGGCGGCGTCCGGCAATTCCTCGAGCTGAATCTGCGTACGGTGCAGCCAGTCGGCGTAGGGATGGCTCTTGGCCAGCTGCGCCTTGATCTCGTCGTCGGGGATAAGGCGTCCCTGTTCGAGGTCGACCAGCAGCATCTTGCCGGGCTGCAGCCGCCACTTGGTGATGATCTGGTCCTCGGGAATCTTCAGTACGCCCATTTCGGACGCCATGATGATGCGGTCGTCCCTGGTGACGAGATAGCGCGCCGGCCGCAGGCCGTTGCGGTCGAGCGTGGCGCCGATCTGGCGGCCGTCGGTGAACGCGATCGCGGCGGGGCCGTCCCACGGCTCCATCAGGGCGGCGTGATATTCGTAGAAGGCGCGCCGCTGCTCATCCATCAGGGGATTGCCGGCCCACGCTTCCGGAATCATCATCATCACCGCGTGCGGCAGCGAGTAGCCGCCCTGCACCAGGAATTCGAGACCGTTGTCGAAGCAGGCGGTGTCGCTCTGGCCTTCATAGGAGATCGGCCACAGCCGGCTGATGTCCTTGCCATAGAGCTCGGAATGCACGGATGCCTGCCGCGCCGCCATCCAGTTGACGTTGCCGCGCAGCGTGTTGATCTCGCCGTTGTGGGCGACCATCCGGTACGGATGCGCCAGCGACCAGGCCGGGAAGGTGTTGGTCGAGAAGCGCTGATGCACCAGCGCCAGTGCGCTCTCGAAATCCGGTTCGTGCAGGTCGGGATAATACTTGCCGAGCTGGTCGGCGAGGAACATGCCCTTGTAGATCACGGTGCGGCACGACATCGACGCCGGATAGTAACCGGCGAGCCCGCGTTCGCGGCGTTGGTAGATCGCCTGCGAGATCGACTTGCGAAGGATGTAGAGCCGGCGTTCGAATTCGTCCTCGGTCTTGGCGCCGCCGTTGCGGCCGATGAACACCTGCATGTGGTAGGGTTCGGTCGGCTTGACGGTTTCGCCGAGCGAGGAATTGTCGGACGGCACGTCGCGCCAGCCCAGCAGCATCAGGCCTTCGGCCTTGATCTGTTCGGCGACGATGCTCTGGATCACTTTGCGCCATGCCGTTTCCTTCGGCAGGAACAGCGCACCAATGGCGTATTCGCCGGGCTCGGGCAGCTGGAAGCCGATCTCGGCGGCCTTGCGCTTGAAGAAGGCGTGCGGGATCTGCACCAGGATGCCGGCGCCGTCGCCGGCGCGGGGGTCGGCACCGACAGCGCCGCGATGTTCGAGGTTGCAGAGAATGTTGATCGCGTCGGCGACGATCTGATGCGACTTCTGGCCCTTGATGTTGGCGATGAAGCCGACGCCGCAGGAATCCTTCTCCAGGCTCGGGTCGTACATGCCTTCGGCCGGCGGACGCCAGCTATGCTCGCGCGGGGAATCCGTCGTGTCGTCCGGTTTCGATGCCGCGGTCGCCGACAGAGCTGCTGTCCCGATGTTTTCGCGCTCGAATTCCGACCCGCTCATCTTGATCCTCTCAAACAGGCTAAGGGCCACCGTTTCGTCGGCGCACCTTGGACGTTTGCGGAACCCACCGGGCCACCGCTCGTCCTCCGCGAGCCGCAATTTCCTAAATTCAGGCCTGGGCGTTCAACGTCCCTGAGGAACGGCCTTGCCTGCACTTCCCTGGAGCTCGAAGCACCCAGATTTCGTTGCAATCCCTGTGCCGGGAAAGCCCCGTAATTGAGACAGTGATGCTGTCCTAACTACGACCATGCCAAATTTTTGTCTATCACACAAGCACGTGAGAGTCCTTGCCTGCATGGCTGGTCCGTGCGCGCCGCGGGCCGAACGGCGCCGCCGATTTGAAGCAAACGCGCCGCGATCCCGCCCCAGCTCCGCCGGATTTTACAACGAAATTTCCTGGTCGGGGACGACTGAAATTCGCCCCGGCAAAGAAAAATGGGCGGCAGGCAAGAAAGCGAACGCTTCGGCCTGGAGACGGCGGGGCTAACAGGAGCATTCGACAATGAAATTGTTTACGGGATGTTTGGCGGCAGGCCTCTTGGTCGGCGCGGCCGGCGCGCAAGCGCAGATGCAGGCGCCGAACGAGGTCGGACGCTCGCCCTACACGTCGGTCTCCGATTTCGGCGGGCCCTATGCGGCGGCGCGGCCGGAAGCGCCCGGGCCGCATTATGGCCCCGCGCATTACGGCTATGGCCCGCGGCTGCTGCCGCCGGAAGAAGTTTATACAGTGCTGCGCGAGAACGGGTTTTCGCCGCTCGGCATTCCCCGGCAGCGCGGTTTCGTCTACGCGATCGCCGTGATCGATCGCAGCGGTGAGAGCGGCCGGCTGATCATCGATGCGCGCGACGGACGGATCGTCCGCTTCAGGCCGGGCTACCGGATCGAGAACAACTTCAACGAGGATATTACGGGCAGTAACGTACCGCAGGAGGAGGCCTTGCCGCCGCCGACCCATGTCAAGGGTGAGCCGCGGCCGCCAAGGTCGATCCCGCACGTGGCGAACCGCACCGTGCCGGTGCCGAAGGCGAGCCCGCTGGCCACCAGCCAACCCGTGAACCAACCCGCGCCCCAGCCGGCGCAGCAGCAATCGGCGGCGACGCAGCCCAAGCCGGCGGAGGCGCCAGCGGCTCCGCCGGCCGTCACCACCGGCTCGGCCCCCGCCAAGCCGGTGGCCCAGATCGCCCCGACGCAGGACCTGCCGAAGGTACAGGGGCTCGACTGACGAGCGCAAAAAAACGCCCCGGTTTCCCGGGGCGTTTTCGGTTCAGTCAGTATCTGCCGAAAGCTGATCGCGTTACGCAGCGACCGAAGCGTCGACCACCTGCGGCGCCTTCGCGCTGGTGCTGATCGGAATGCTGCGGGGCTTCTTGGCCTCGGGAATCTCGCGGATGAGATCGACGTGGAGCAGGCCGTTCTCGAGCGAGGCGTTTTTCACCTGTACGAAATCGGCAAGCTGGAAGGCGCGCTCGAAGGCACGCGCCGCGATGCCGCGGTAGAGCACTTCGGATTTGTCGGCGCCGTTCTCGTTGGCGGTTTTTTCGCCCTTGATCGTCAGCGTGTTTTCCTTGGCGACGATCGACAGCTCGCCCTGCGAGAAGCCGGAGACCGCGACGCTGATGCGGTAGGCGTTCTCACCGGTACGCTCGATGTTGTAGGGGGGATAACCGGGGCTGCCGTCCGACGCCGCCTGATCGAGCAGGCTGAAGAAGCGGTCGAAGCCGACGGTGGAACGGTAGAACGGGGTGAGATCGTAGGTACGCATAGGGTAGTCCTCCATTGAGCGACTGTTTCAATTTACCCGCCCGCCATCGGGCCGGGCTTTCGCATCTGTGCAGCCTTTGTATTTCGGTCCGAAAGAACGTTCCGGTTCCGAAACACTGGTAGCGGCCTGCACAGAAATGATATGGGAGGGGACAAACGGCGTTCAAGAGGGCCGAAAACGCCTGCCTCTTTTGCGCCCCAGCCTTGATTTCCAGCCTTTTTCACCTAGCCGGTTCCGTTCATGACGCTCGTCTCTATCCCTGCCAATCCGGTTCCGGAGGATGTCGTTTCGGGCACCATCAAAACATCAGACGGCGCCGAATTACGCTTCGCCCGCTGGGCGCCGCCGGCGGGCCGCAAGGGCACGGTCTGCGTCTTCACCGGGCGCAGTGAATCGATCGAGAAATATTTCGAGACGGTGCGGGATCTGCGCGAGCGCGGTTTCGCGGTGGCGATGATCGACTGGCGCGGCCAGGGGCATTCGTCGCGCCGCCTGCGCGATCCGCGCAAGGGCTATGTCCGCGATTTTTCCGATTTCGAAGTCGATGTCGAAACCTTCGTGCAGCAGGTGGTGCTGCCGGATTGTCCGCCGCCCTATTTCGCGCTGGCGCATTCGATGGGCGGCGCCGTGATGCTGCGGGTCGCGCATGCGGGAAAACGCTGGTTCGACCGCATGGTGCTGTCGGCGCCGATGATCGACCTGCCGGGGCGCGCCACTTCGTTTCCGGCGCGGGCGCTACTGCGGGTGATGCGGCTCGCCGGCCAGGGCGGCCGTTACGTGCCCGGCGGCAGCGATGCGCTGACCGGCTCGGATTCGTTCGTCAACAACCCCTTCACCAGCGATCCCGTGCGCTTTGCCCGCAACGCCGCGATCCTGGAAGAGGACCCCACGCTCGGCATCGGCTCGCCGACGGTGGCCTGGGCCGATACCGCCTTCAGGGCGATGCACACCTTTCGCGGCGCGAGTTATCCGTCCGAGATTCGCCAGCCGATCCTGATGCTGGCGGCCAGCAACGACGGCATTGTCTCGACGGCGGCGATCGAGGAGTTCGCCTATCACCTGCGCGCCGGTTCTCACCTGGTGATCGCGGGTTCCAAGCACGAGATCCTGCAGGAGCAGGACCGTTACCGCGCGCAATTCTGGGCCGCGTTCGACGCCTTCGTACCGGGCACGCCGCTGTTCAAGTGATGCGCCCGGAGAACAATGGATGCCCGGGTCAAGCCCGGGCATGACGACCGTCGTCTATGGCTTTGGCAATCGCGCGACGATCCGGTCCGGAAACCGCCGTTCGACGAACAGCGTTTTGACCTCGGCGACGCTGAGGTAACGCGCGTCGCCTTCGCCCTTGCCCATGATCTTCAGCAGGACCGGCCATTCGCCCTTCATCAGGATCGGGTAATACCAGCGCGCCGCAGCGCCGGCGCGCTTGAGGTTGGCGGCCATATAGGTTTCGATTTCCGTCGCGGTCAGCCCGCGCTCGGTGCCGCCGGATGGATCCTTGCGGTCCTGGCCGAAGGAGGCGAGGCGGGTGATTTCGTCCTCCTGAACCTGGGCGTCGACATTGAGAATCCGCGAACCGGCGCCGAGCTTGTCGAGCGGACCGCCGCGGAGCTGGTCGAGCACGGCGCCCGAGATCATGCTTTTCAAGGGGTTGCCGTTGGCGATGCTCGCGACGCCGTAGGTCTCCAGCCACACCTTCATCGCGCCCGCGCCATGCTCGCCGCTCGCCAGATCGATCGTTTCGGCGATCTTTGTCAGCGGGACGTCATGGCCGCCGACGTAACCGTTGGCGACCAGTCCGCGCAGGAACGGGCACGGATTGTTCGGCGAAACGGCAATTTGTCCGGCGGGCGCGGCGCCCGGACTATCGGTGCTGTTGTCTGTCATGGCTCCAGATCTCCCTCGAAAGCAGCAAATGAAATGGACATCCGCCTGAAGCGGTTGAAAAGTTTGAAAAGCGAATTTGCGGGTGCCGCACTACTTCTGGATGCAGGTGAGTTTTGGCGGAATTCGAGGCAGTGTCAACGGCGGTGTCTATTGCGGTTTCCGCGAATGACGGTTTGTAAAAAATTACGCCGGGATCAGGAGTCCGCGGCGAGCTTCGGCGAAGATTCGAGCAGCGTCAATTTCCCGGCGGGGATGCCGGCTTTCGTAAGGCCTTCGCGGTAATGGGCCACATCGCCCGGCACCTTCCAGTGCAGGTGCCGCATCATGCGATCGACCGTCAGGCTGGGATAGCTGTTCAGCAGTACTTCCGCCGCGTTTTTCGCTTCCGCAGTCCGTCCCAATTGCGCCAGCGCGGCGGTCCGGATGGCGAGCGCCTGCAGCTGATTGGGATTGAGATACAGTTCCTCGCGCGCCCATGACAAAGCGGCGTCATACTGCCCGAGCAGATAATGGCTGAACGCGTTCACGGCCGCCCACTGATAGCGGGGGTCGGAGTTGCCGCGCTGCGCCGCCATCGAGAACATTTCGATGGCGTGCCGGTGTTCGCCGATGACGAGATGGCACATGCCGAGCACGCCACGGGCGCCCATGTCATAGGGATTGAGCGCGACGGCCCGCTTGGCGGCATCCATCGCCGCCTCGTAGTGTCCCTGCACGGCGCTGACATAAGCGAGAATCTGGAACGCGAAGGAGGAGCGGGGATCGAGCCGCACGCTGCTTTGCGCCAGCGACATCGCGGAATCCCACAATTCGCGCGTAGAGGCGATCCAACCGAACTGGATGCCTTGAATCTGGATGGTGGCGAGATAGGCGCGCGCGATCGACAGCGACGGGTCGAGCGCAATGGCTTCCCGAAACAGGCCGATCGAGGTTTCCCAGTCGTCCTTGGTCTGCAGATAATAATACGACAGCCCCTTCAGGAACCGGTCCCATGCGGTGAGGTCGTTCGATGATGATCGCGGCGGGGCGGATGCTTCCGCCCGGTAGATTTCGGCCGCGATCGCCGCCGACAGGCTGGTGGTGATTTCGTCCTGCATCGCGAACAGATCGCCGATGTCGCGGTCATACCGGCCGGTCCACAATTGCTCGCCGTTTTCCGGGGCGATCAGTTCGGCGGTGACGCGAAATCTTGGTCCCGGCCCGGCGTACCGAGCCCTGGATCAGGTAGGTGGCGTCGATTTCGCGGGCGATCAGGCGCGTGCTCTGGTTGTTGCCCTTGAACGCGAAAGTCGAGTTCCGGCTCAGCACCCGGTAGAACGACTGCAGCGACAGCGCGTGGATCAGGTCCTCGGTCAGGCCGTCGGAAAAATATTCGTCGGCGCCGTCGCTCAGATTCGCGAATGGGAGCACGCCCACGATCGCGGTTCGATATTGGGCCGCAAGGTTGGTCTCGGCCGCAACTTCCCTGATTCCCCGGGCGCCCGTGTCGGAGCCCTCGGGTCGCCAGGTCCAGACATGGATCGGTTCCTCGATGTTCTTGAACCGGTGCGGGCCGGCATCAGTGAGGGGGACGCTAAGTCGCTTACCGGCCTCATGACAGGCCTTGCCGGAGACCGCGATGCCGCCGGGGGCGGCCACTGATTCGAGGCGGACCGCGATGTTGACGTCGTCCCCGAACACCTCGTCCTCGTCGGCCATCACATCGCCCATGTGAATGCCCATGCGGAACTGCATGATGCGGTCGGCGGGGATGTGGTCGTTCCGTTCCTGCATCAGCCCCTGCATCGCGATCGCAGCCTCGATGGCGCCCACGATGCTCGGAAATTCCAGCAGAAAGCCGTCGCCGGTGTTTTTTACCAGGCGGCCGCCGTGATTAAGGATGATCGGGTAGACTGCGCTCCGGTGGGCCTTGAACGTGGCATGCGTGCCCGCCTCGTCGGCTCCCATCATGCGGGAGTAGCCGGCGACGTCAGCGCAAACGATGGCAGCCAGGCGTCTTTCCATATCCGCTAGATATCCCAAAGGCTCCAGAACTGGCAGATACCAGTACGTGGTCGGTTGACTGATTCCAATGTTTATAAAATTCGCTGTGTGTGACGGAAGCCTGATCCGATCGGCATAGTAGCGCATTCCACCCGAAAATGGCATGGGGACAACGGGCGGGGCTCGCAAGGAAACGGTTAAGGAACGGATCAGGGGATGGGCGAGGCGCTGGGCATTCACGAACTCTGGCTGTTTATCCTCTCCGGATTGTTGCTCAATGTTACACCGGGGCCGGACACCGCTTACATCATTGGCCGCAGTGTTCAGCTCGGATGGCGCGGCGGGGCGGCCGCCGCGCTCGGGATCAGCTGCGGTTGCCTGGTCCACGTATTTGGCGCCGCAATCGGCCTTTCGGCGCTCCTGATGGCCTCTTCGGCGGCGTTTACCGTCGTGAAGTGGGTCGGTGCGGCCTACCTGCTGCTGACAGGTCTTCAGATGTTGCTGTCGCCCGGGCGCCCGGCCGGGGAGGCGCCGGCAGTGGCGCGTGAGACGTCGCTAACCCGCGTGTTCTGGCAGGGTGTCCTGACCTGCGCGCTCAATCCGAAGGTGGCGCTGTTTTTTCTGGCATTCCTGCCGCAATTCGTGGCGGCGGACGCCGCCCACAAGACGCTGGCCTTCCTGACGCTCGGCCTGATCTTCATCGCCAACGGCACGCTGTGGTGTTTTGCGGTGGCGGCCTTTGCGGCAAAAGCGGCCGGCCGGATCCGGCAGTCGGACGTCGTGATGGCCTGGATCAACCGCCTGCTCGGCGGGCTGTTCGTCTTTCTCGGCATCCGTGTCGCCATGATGGATACGCGCTGAATTCAGCCGTTAGCGTTCGCTTCAGCTGTGGATTTTCAGTACGGCGTTTCCGGCCAGGTAAGCCCCGAGCAGGATCATCCCGATCTGGAACCAGAGCCGGAAAATGTCGGGCTGCAGCCGCGCGCGGACCGCCTGGCCGACGAACATGCCGGCGAATGAAGACACCATGGCGACCGCGCCCGGCAGCGCGGTGGCTGATGTCAACAGGCCTTCGCTGGTCAGATTGAAGCCAAGGGCCAGGGTCGCGACCGTGAAGAACACGCCGAGCGCCTGGATCAGCTCTTCCTTCTCCATGCCGATCGCCTGCAGGTACGGCACCGAGGGAATTACCTGCACGCCGCTCGCTGCCGAAATCATGCCGGTGATGAGGCCTACGATGCCGCCGACCCATTTCTCGTTGCGGGGCGCGACGGTGAATTTGAATTTGCTGAGGCCGATGACGGCGTTGATCGCCAGCAGCAGGCCGAGCATGATCGCCGTATAGCGCGCATAGGGGCCGGTCAGCGCGCCGCCGTTCAGCCAGATTCCGGCCGCGGTGCCGATCAGCAGCGGCCACAGCCGCCGCAGGATGTCGCGCAGATAGGGGCCGCCGAAGGTCTGCCAGATGTTGGTGACGATCGCCGGCACGATGACGATCGCGATCGCCTGGGCCGGCGGCATCGATACCGCGAGCAGCCCCATCGCCACGGTCGGCAGGCCAAGACCGAGGGCGCCCTTGACGAAGCCCGCCGTCAGCAGGGCAAACGCGATGAGAATGAGCAGGGAATCGAACATGGCCGATACATTGACCGATCGATACAACAGGCACAATCTGGAGATTACGGAGACAGCCTTCGTCCATGCCGAAACCTAGGAGCGTGCGCCATGTCCATGCGTTTCGATCTGGTCGACCTTCAGCTCTTCATCGCGGTGGCGGAAACGCGCAGCATCACCAACGGCGCGCAGCGGCTTCATCTCGCGCTGGCCTCGGCCAGCGAGCGGATCAAGGGTCTGGAACAGGCGCTTGGCGTGGCGTTGTTGACGCGCGGCCGTCGCGGCGTCGAGCTGACACCCGCCGGCGAAAGCCTGCTCGATCACGCCCGCATCATCATCCATCATGTCGAGGCGATGCGCGGCGATCTCATGGCCTTTGCCCGCGGCGTCAAGGCGACCGTGCGCTTCCTCGCCAACACTTCGGGCCTGTCGGAATATCTGCCGAAGACGCTGGCCGCGTTCCTCGGCCAGCATCCGCACATCTCGGTCGACGTCGAGGAACGCGAAAGCGGCGACATCGCCCATGCCATTCTGACCGGGGCCGCCGACCTCGGCCTCGCCGCCGAGCACGCGCTGCCCGACTCGATCGAGCGGATCCCGTTCAGCGAAGACCGCCTGGTGCTGGTCGCCGCGCGCGACGGCGAACTGGCGCAGCGGCGGCAGCTCGATTTCAGCGAGGTGGTGGAGCGGGATTTCGTCGGACTGATCACCTCGAGCGCGCTGCATACCCACGTCACCGGACACGCGGCAAGGCTGGGCGCGCGCTTACGCTTTCGCGCGCGGCTGAACAATTTCGACGCGATGGGTGAACTGGTCGCCGCCGGCATCGGCGTCGCCGTGATGCCGGAGGTCGCAGCGAAGCGTTGCGCGCGATCGATGAAGATCAACGTGATCCGGATCCGGGATCCCTGGGCCAACCGGCGGCTGGCGATCTGCGCCCGTAGTTTCAAGTCGCTGCCGCGGCCGGCAAAGCAGCTCGCCGACCATCTGCGGACGGCTGCACCGTGAAACTTACTTCGCCGTATCGAGGTGGGCGGCCTTGATGACGCGCGCCCATTTCTGGGCTTCGGCCGCGATGTAGTCGCGAAATTGCTTAGGCCTGTTGCCGGCGACCGTGAGGCCCTGATCGGCCAGCTTCTGCTTCACTTGCGGATCGTCCATCGCCTGGTTGGTGACGGCATTTAGCAGGTTGACGATGTTTTCCGGCGTCCCGCCCGGGGCGATCATGCCGTACCAGTTCTGAATCAGGATATCCGGCATGCCGACCTCGGCGGTGGTCGGCACGTCAGGTGCCGTCGGCGCGCGCTGGGGAGCGCCGAGCGCGATGGGACGCAAACTCCCGGCCTTGATGTGCGGCAGGATCACCGGCAGGTCGAGGAACGCCATCTGCACCTGCTGACCGAGCAGATCGTTGATGGCGGGCGCCGCACCGCGATAGGGGATGTGGACGATGTCGATATTGGCCGTCAGCTTGAACAGTTCGCCCGCCAGATGCGGCAGGCCGCCGACGCCGGCGGAAGCGAAGTTGAGCTTTCCCGGCTGAGCCTTGGCGAGCGCGACCAGCTCGGCCATGTTATTGGCGGGAACGTTGGAGGCTACGACCAGCATTTCCGGCACCGTCGTCACCAGGGTCACCGGCGCGAAATCGCGGGCGACATCGTAGGGCACCCTTTCCATGGTCGGGTTGATCACGAGCGAACTCGCGCTCACGATTCCGATCGTGTAGCCGTCAGGTGCTGCCTTCGCGACCGCATCGGTGCCGAGCACGCCGCCCTGGCCGCCGCGGTTGTCGATGATAACAGGCTGCTTGGTGATCTCAGACATGCGCTGGCCGACCACGCGCGCGATGATGTCGTTGGGTCCGCCGGCGGGGAACGGCACGATCAGTTTGATCGGCTTGGTCGGAAAATCCTGCGCCGCGGCCAGTGCCGGCAACAACACAAGCCACAGTCCCGCGAGCAACCGGCCCAGGATTTTCATCGACGTCTCCCCTGCGGTTCCGCGTCTCGATGCGCGTTCATACCGCCCGCGGCAATTCTATTGCGTTTTCGAGCGAAGTGGATACCGGTTCGCGTAAAGAAAACGCGTCAAAACGAAAGAGTAGAGCCCGGTTCTGATTCATCAGAACCGGGAAGGCTCTACGGGACGGTCCGCGTCATGCAAGTCCGCGTCATGAAAGAAAAGAAGAGAGCGGGAGGAGCGGCGCGAATACCTGCGCGGACCGCCACCTGATCGATCAGGTATCCTGGCCGTTCAGCAGTTTCAGCGCCGCCTCATGCACGCGGGCGTCGCCGGCGGCGACGATACGGCCGCCGCTTTGGGCCGGTTTGCCTTCCCAGTTGGTGACGATTCCGCCGGCGCCGGTGACGATCGGGATCAGGGCTGCGATGTCGTAGGGTTTCAATTCGGTCTCAACCACGAGGTCGAGATGGCCGGCCGCCAGCATGCAGTACGAGTAACAGTCCCCGCCATAGCGCGACAGCCGCACTTGCTGTTCGATCCGGCCGAAAATCGCACGGTCGGCGGCGTTCATCAACAGCGGGCTCGTGGTGTAGGAGGTGGCCTCCTTCAGCGAGGCGCAGCGCCGCACCGACAATTTTCGTTCGCCCGATGGCCCGGAATAATGCGCCGAGCCGGAATCGCCGGAAAAGCGCTCGCCGATAAAGGGCTGGTGCATCATGCCGAATACCGGGGTGCCCTTGTGCAGCAGCGCGATCAGCGTGCCCCAGATCGGAAAGCCGGCGATGAAGGACTTGGTGCCGTCGATCGGGTCGAGCACCCAGACATATTCGGCGTCCTCGCGCTCGCTGCCGAATTCCTCGCCGACGATGCCGTGCTGGGGAAAATTGGCCTTGATCAGCCGGCGCATCACGGCTTCGGCGGCGCGGTCGGCCTCCGTGACGGGGTCGAAATCGCTCGCGCTCTTGTTGTCGATGGAGAGCGAGGTGCGGAAGAACGGCAGGATGGTTTCGCCGGAGGAGGTCGCCAGGCGGCCGATGAAGGCTGTGAAATCGATGACCGTCACGGCTGTTCCCTGGAAGACGAGGTACGGAATGAAAGACGAAGAATTCCTGACCGGAATTCGTGGCCCTTGCCTAGCTCAATCCGGCAAGCCGCGCACCGTCGTGGCGGCGTTTGCCTCTGGTATTTTAATGCCGAATCAGCACTGCGGTTTGGTGAAGTTTTCGTCTACGGCACCGATCACGAAATTGCGAACTTCTGGCATACCAGAGATGCAAAACATATAGGATTGCGAATTCTTATTATCTAAGTCATTGATATTTATATACTAAAATTCTGATTTCGGCCGTGTTGCCGATCCGCCAGCCCGACCAAAATTGCGCAGGAAATGTAGCAAAAACCCTTGCCTTTTGTGCAGCGCGGTCGCATATTGTTGCGGTGCGGTAGCGCCTCGCGCTATCGCTGCCCTCCTTGGGCGTTTCCTCCCTAGACTTGGGCCGCTTGTTCATTCAAGCGGCCCTTTTTTCTTTTGGGGAGGCTTTTCCGTCGTCATTCGCCGGTGCGCGATTGCGCACCGGAGGGCGCGCGAAGCGCGAGCTTTACTCCGCCGCAGCCTGGAACGGGCCGAGGTCGCTGAGCGGGACCTGCGCCAGCGCGTCGGCAAGCGTAGTGAAATCGGCAGCCACCTGCGCAAAGCGCGGCGAGCGTTCGCGGCGGCGCTCGTCCATATAGATGGCGCGGTTGAGTTCGAGCTGCACGGTATGCAGTCCGCTTGCGGGGTTGCCGTAATGCTCGGTGATGAAGCCGCCGGCATAGGGCTTGTTGCGTCCGATCGAATAGCCGAGCCCGCTCATGATGTCCTCGACGATGTCGGGCAGCACGCCGGCGCAACTGGTGCCGTAGCGGTCGCCGATCACGATGTCGGGCCGCCGCGGCTCGTCGCGCGAGACGCCGACCGATGGCATCGAATGGCAATCCACCAGGACCACGGTACCGAACGCCTGGTGGGCCTTGTTGATCAGGCGCCGCAGCGCACGGTGGTATGGCTTGTAGAGCGCCTCGATCCGTCCCAGCGCGTCGTCGACTGAAATCCGCTCGCGGTAGATCTCCTGGCCGTCGCCGACCACGCGCGGGATGGTGCCGAGACCGCCGGCGACCCGCATCGAGCGGGTGTTGGCGAAACTCGGCAGCCGGCCGGTGAACATGCGCGGATCGAGTTCATAGGGCTCGCGGTTCACATCGACATAGGAGCGCGGGAAATTGACCCGCACCGTCGGAAAACCCCGATCGCAGAGATCGGCGATCAATTCGTCCATGAACGAATCCTCGGAGCGGCGCAGGCTCGCGAGGTCGATTCGGGAAGCATTGAGGAATTCGGACGGATAGACCGAGCCGGAATGCGGCGAGTTGAAGATGATCGGCGCCCGCCAGTCGGCCGGCTCCACGATCTCGAACGGAGGCGAAAATTCGCCTTCAAACTGGGTCATCGCCGGGCGCCATTCCCTGAGATCCGCGTTTCCCTTGCCGTTTCCCTTGGTCAATTCGACAAGGCAAGCGATTCTGCCAGGAAACGGAGGTTTTATAGGGATGCATTGTCGGTAATCGCAATCATTCTGCCAAGCGAAAAACGCCGCAAAGCGGCTGGAACATGTCGCAAACACGTGAAAAGCGCCCGCGGTCATTGATCTTGGGCCGCGATCGGGTGCAGAAATAGCGCGGCTCATCTTTGCCCCGCCGTCTTCCCTTCACTCGATATTTACCGTCTGTCGGGCTTAGTGGGGCGGAGCGATCCTCCAAGCCGTATTCGACGACAGTACAGTAGAGTAGCCATGCACAAAATCCTTCTCGCCGAAGACGACAACGACATGCGCCGCTTCCTGGTGAAGGCGCTGGAAAACGCCGGATTTCAGGTCTCGCCCCACGACAACGGCATGTCAGCCTATCAGCGGCTGCGTGAGGAGCCGTTTGAGATGCTGCTCACCGATATCGTGATGCCGGAAATGGACGGCATCGAACTGGCGCGCCGCGCCTCGGAACTCGATCCCGATATCAAGATCATGTTCATCACCGGCTTTGCCGCGGTCGCCCTGAACTCCGATTCGGAAGCGCCCAAGAACGCCAAGGTGCTGGCCAAGCCGGTTCATCTCCGCGAACTGGTCAGTGAAGTGAACAAGATGCTGGCGGCCTGATTCAGGCTCGATTTAGCTCGAAAACACCCCAGAAATTACTCCCAAGCGTCCTTGCCGGGGCGCTTTGGAGCCGATATACGGACCCCACCCAATACGATCTAAAAGCTGGAGCCGGATGACCAAGGTCATCCCGACCCCAGGGCGCGTAGCTCAGCGGGAGAGCACTACCTTGACATGGTAGGGGTCACAGGTTCGATCCCTGTCGCGCCCACCATCCTTCGCTCGCGAAGCGAGCGAGGATGCCACGCCGAAGCCACTTCGCGAAGGCGGGCTGTCGGCCGCGAGCTACGGCTCGGCAAGCCGCTTTTTTTGCCCTAGATTGAGCGAAGCGAAAGCGTAGACGGACTGTCTCCTCGGTCGAAATCGGCCATCCTCGCAGAAGGAGCTTCTCCATCGCGGGACTTCCGGACACCACGGCGATTAGCGGCGTTGCGACCTCGACCGCCCTGTTCATCGGCTGGGCACCGCAAGGCCCGACCGATCGCGGGCTGTATCTGGCCTCCTTCCCCGACTATGAACGAAGCTATGGCGGCCTTCATGCAGGCTCGCTGCTCGGTTATTGCGTCAGGCATTTCTACGCCAATGGCGGGGCGGACGCTTATGTTCTGCGCGTCGCCGGAGACGGCGGCGCCATGGTCGGTCCGGGCGACGCCGCATTTCTCGATGCGCTCGGGACGGCGTTCGACGCCGGCGGCGCCGTCGATCAGATCGACGGCTTCAACCTGATCTGCGTGCCCGGCCTTGCCGACGCGCCGACGATCCGGATGCTGCAGCGGCATGCGCGCGAGCGGCGCGCCTTCCTGATCCTCGATGGCGCGGAATGCGCCGACGCGGTTGGGATCGAGGATTCGCTCGCGGCGATAACAAGCGCCGACGCGATCAACGCGGCGCTTTATTTTCCGTGGGTACGTGCGCCCGATCCGCTGCAACAAGACGCGCTTCGCCTGTTCCCGCCCTGCGGTTTCGTCGCAGGCATCTTCGCGCGCACCGATGCCGCGCGCGGGGTGTGGAAAGCGCCTGCCGGAACCGATGCGTCGCTCACCGGTGCGGCCGGACTCGGCTTGATCCTCAGCGAGACTGAAGCTGCGCGGCTCAATACCCGCGGCATCAATGGCCTGCGTGTCTTTCCTGCCGACAAAACCGTCGTATGGGGCGCGCGCACGCTTGGCGAGGACAACGATCCGCAATGGCGATACATACCAGTGCGGCGTACCGCGCTGTTTCTCGAACAGAGCCTGTACCGCGGCACGCAATGGGCGGGGTTCGAATCCAATGACATCAAGCTATGGCAACGGCTGCGGCTCGATGTCGGCACGTTCATGCAGGGTCTGTTCAGGCAAAGCGCATTCCAGGGCACCACGCCGAACCAGGCCTATTTCGTCAAATGCGATGGCGAGACCACCACGCAGGCCGACATCGTCACCGGCGTGGTCAACATTGTCATCGGCTTCGCACCGCTCAAGCCCGCTGAATTTGTCGTGATCCGTATCCAGCAGATCGCAGGCGGTGCCAACTGAGCGATATCGGGATGCGCAGAATTTTCTACCCCTTGTTCTTCTGATAGCCGTCGACATAGACAGCCGCCAGCAGCACCAGTCCCTTGACGACGTATTGCCAGTAGATTCCGATGCCGAGGATCGACATGCCGTTGTTCATGACGCCCATGACGAACGCCCCGATCACGACGCCCATCACCTTGCCGACACCGCCCGAGGCCGAGGCGCCGCCGATGAAGCAGGCCGCGATGACGTCAAGCTCGAAGGAGTTGCCGGCGCTCGGTGTCGCCGAGTTCAGCCGTGCGGCGACGATCAGCCCGGCAAGGCCTGCCAGCGCCCCCATGTTGACGAAGGTCAGGAAGATCAGCCGCTCGGTCCGGACGCCGGAGAGTTGCGCCGCCATCCGGTTGCCGCCGAGCGCGTAGATGCGTCGGCCGATGGTCGTGCGCGTGGTCACGAACATGTAGAGCAGGATCAGCACGCCCATGATGATCAGCACGTTGGGCAGGCCGCGATAGGATGCCAGCAGGTAGCCGAATCCGATCATCAGAATGGCGAAAATAGCGTTCTTGCCGGCGAACAGCGCGAACGGTTCCGCCTCCGTCGCGTGCGCCTTCGCGCGGCGCCAGCGGCGGGCGCTGGTGAAAATCAAAAGCGCGGCGCCGAGCACGCCGATCAGCATCGAGGTCCACCGGAAGTTGGGGCCGATGCCGTTGCCGAAGATGGCCAGCAGCGGCGCGCTGACGAAATCCGGGATGAAGCCGGAGCTGATGCTCTGGAAATCCTTTGGAAACGGACCCACGAACTGCCCAAGCAGGATATTTCCGGTGAGCCCGCGAAAGATCAGCATGCCGCCGAGGGTCACGATGAAGGACGGAATTTTCGCGTAGGCGACGAAATAGCCCTGGGCCGCGCCGATCAGGCCGCCGACCACCAGCGATAGGCCGACCACCGGCACCCACGGCATCTTGTAGTCGACCATCATGGTGGCGGCGATGGCGCCGACGAAGCCCACGATCGAGCCGACGGAAAGGTCGATATTGCCGCCGACGATGATCAGCAGCATGCCGAGCGCCATGATGACGATGTAGCTGTTCTGCAGGATCAGGTTGGTAATGTTGACGGGCGCCAGCAGCACGCCGTTGGTCAGGTATTCGAACAGCGCCATGATCACCAGCAGCGAACCGAGCAGGCCGTATTCGCGCAGATTGCTTTTCCAGAAGCCGGCGCCGTTGGCGTCGTTGCCGGAGTTCTTGGCCGCTTCCTGGCTCATCGCGCGGCCCCATGTTGCCGCATGATCGCGGCCATGATTTTTTCCTGGCTGGCCTCATGGACCGGCATCTCGTCGATCAGGCGGCCTTCGTTCATCACGTAGAGCCGGTCGCAGATGCCGAGCAGTTCGGGCATCTCGGAGGAGATCACGAGCACGCCTTTGCCGCTAGCCGCGAGATCGTTGATGATGGTGTAGATCTCGTATTTGGCGCCGATATCGATGCCGCGCGTCGGCTCGTCGAGAATCAGCACGCAGGGGTCGGCGAACAGCCACTTGCTGAGCACCACCTTCTGCTGATTGCCGCCGGACAGATTGAGGGCCTTCTGCAGGACGCCCGACGAGCGGATGTTCAGCTTCGAACGGTATTGTTCGGCGACGGCGGTCTCCCTGGCGTCATCGATCACGCCGTAGCGGGAGACGCCGGCGAGATTGGCCAGCGTGATATTGCTCTTGATGTCTTCGCCGAGGATCAGGCCGAGATTCTTGCGATCTTCCGTCAGATAGGCCAGCCCGCCGGCGACCGCCTTCTCGATCGAACCGAGATCGACTTCGCGCCCCCTGATGAACGCTTGCCCGGTGACGTGACGGCCATAGGCACGGCCGAACACGCTCATGGCGAGTTCCGTGCGCCCGGCGCCCATCAGGCCTGCGATCCCGACAACTTCGCCTGCCCGAATATTGAGGCTGACACCCTTGATCACTTCGCGGCCGGGATGCTGCGGATGCTCGACGCGCCAATCCCTGATCTCGAACAGTGTTTCGCCGATCTTGGGCTCGCGGTGCGGATAGCGTTCCGACATTTCGCGGCCGACCATGCTCTTGATGATGCGGGCCTCGCTGATCTCCTCGGCGTGGCAGTCGATGGTCTCCACCGTGGTGCCGTCGCGCAGCACGGTGATGAAGTCCGCGACCGCGGCAAGTTCGCTGAGCTTGTGGGAAATCAGGATCGAGGCGATACCCTGGCGCCGGAATTCCCGCAGCAGCTCGAGCAAGGCGGCGCTGTCGCTTTCGTTCAGGCTCGCTGTCGGCTCGTCCAGGATCAGCAGCCGGACTTTCTTGGCCAGCGCCTTGGCGATTTCGACCAGTTGCTGCTTGCCGACGCCGAGATGGGTGATCAGCGCGGTAGGCTGCTCGTTCAATCCGACCTTCGCCAGCAGTTCGCGGGTGCGGCGGAAGGCCTCGTCCCAGTCGATGATACCCATTTTCGCGGGCTCGTGGCCGAGAAAAATGTTTTCGGCGATCGACAGCAGCGGCACCAGCGCCAGTTCCTGATGAATGATGATGATGCCGAGCCGCTCGCTGTCGGAGATATCCGCGAACTGTCGCTGTTCGCCTTCATAAAAGATATCGCCCTCATAGGAGCCGTGCGGATAAACCCCGCTCAAGACCTTCATCAGCGTCGATTTGCCGGCGCCGTTCTCGCCGCAGATCGCGTGGATTTCGCCGGCCTGAACCGCGAGGTTGACATTGCGCAGCGCTTTCACGCCGGGAAAGCTCTTGGATATGCCGCGCATTTCCAGAAGGGCCGTCATTGCCAGCTCTATCTACCCCGACCGCGTTCCGGCTTCCCTGCGCGCTACTTGAACTGTTCGGCCTTGTAATAGCCGGTGTCGATCAGCGCGGTCTTCCAGTTGTCCAGATCGACCGCGACCGGCTTCAAGAGATAGGAGGGCACCACCTTGACGCCGTTGTTATAGGTCTTGGTGTCGTTGACCTCGGGCTTGCCGCCGGACAGCACGGCATCGACCATTTCAGCGGCAATCCTGGCAAGGTCGCGCGTGTCCTTGAAGATGGTCGAATACTGTTCGTGGTTGACGATGGATTTGACCGAGGGCACTTCGGCGTCCTGTCCTGAAATCACCGGCATCGGGGCTTCCTTGGAGCCGTAGCCGACGCCCTGCAGCGCCGCGATGATGCCGATGCTCAGGCCGTCATAAGGCGACAGCACCGCGTCGACATGCTTGCTGGCGTAGAACGCGCTGAGCAGGTTCTCCATGCGGGCCTGGGCGACGGAAGCCTCCCAGCGCAGCGTCGAAACCTTGTCCATGCCGATCTGCTTGCTCTGCACCACCAGTTTGCCGCTGTCGATGTAGGGCTTCAGCACCGACATCGCGCCGTCATAAAAGAAGAAGGCGTTGTTGTCGTCGGGCGAGCCGCCGAACAGTTCGATGTTGAAGGGGCCCTTGCCCTCCTTCAGTCCGAGCCCCTTTTCGATGCTGTTCGCCTGCAGCACGCCGACCTGGAAATTGTCGAAGGTGGCGTAGTAGTCGACGTTGGCCGAGCCGCGGATCAGGCGGTCGTAGGAAACAATCTTGATCCCGGCGTCGGCCGCGCGCTGCAACGCATTGGAAAGGGTGGTGCCGTCGATGGCGGCGATGACCAGCACCTTTTCCTGCTTGGTGATCATGTTCTCGATCTGGGCGAGCTGGTTCGGAATGTCGTTGTCTGCATATTGCAGATCGGTCTTGTAGCCCTTGGCCTGCAACACCTTGACGATGTTGTCGCCGTCGGCAATCCAGCGCGCCGACGACTTGGTGGGCATCGCGATCCCGATGGTGCCCTTGTCCTGCGCCTCGGCCGGGCCGGCCAGCATGGCCAGTCCGAGTGCTGCTGCCGCGGCGACGGTTTTGAAGTTCAGCATCGGGTTCCTCCTGTTGGCGGCTTTTATTGTAGTTCGGTCGTCGGGTGAGCATAGCATCTTCAGGCAGGTGTCAAACCCGCGATATGCTTCCCCGCGATATAGCCAAACGTCAGCGCCGGGCCAAGCGTGATGCCGGCGCCGGGATAGTTGCCGCCCATGATGCTGGCCATGTCGTTGCCGGCGGCATAGAGGCCCGCGATCGGCCGGCCATTGGCATCGAGGGCGCGGGCGTTTTCGTCGGTCCTGATGCCGGCGTAGGTGCCGAGGTCGCCGACCACCATCTTGATCGCATAAAACGGTCCGTCCTTGATCGGCGCGATGCAGGGGTTGGGGCCATGCAGGGCGTCGCCCTGGTAGCGGTTATAGGCGCGCGATCCCTTGCCGAAGGCGGGGTCTTGCCCGTTGGCGGCGGTCTCGTTGAATTTTTCGACCGTCGCCTCAAGTCCCCCAGCGTCGATCCCGGCATTACCAGCGAGTTCGGCCAGCGTCTCGCCGCGCTTGAGATAGCCGGTCTCCAGGTGATGCCCAAGCGGCATCGGAAACGGCGGCACGCATCCGAGTCCATATTTTCGAAGGGCGCGGTGATCGCACAGCAGGTACGCCGATATCTCTTCGCCAGGTTTCGCGGCCTTCATCATCTC
This sequence comes from uncultured Alphaproteobacteria bacterium, assembly GCA_963764705.1. GTDB lineage: Bacteria > Pseudomonadota > Alphaproteobacteria > Rhizobiales > Xanthobacteraceae > Bradyrhizobium. The sequence goes on from CAVXTR010000004.1 coordinate 88,909, forward strand.
CTGCACGAAATCGTGGTAGGAGTTGCCTTCGTTGGCAAAGCGCGTGCCGTCGCGCATGACCGCGATGACGCCGGGTTTGGCGCGGTCGATGAAATGCGGCATCACGCCCTTGCTGCCGTCCTTGCGCGTGGTGACCGACACCGGCACCCAGGCAGCCGCGTTCGGCAGGGAATCCTCGATCCGGCCGCCAGCGGCCTCGGCCAACCGCAGGCCATCGCCGGTGTTGCCGGTCGGTCCCGGCGAGAAATGTTCGGCACCGGTCGGCGAATGCGGAAACATCGCCTTGCGCCTGATGACGTCGTGCGGAAAGCCGCCGCAGGCCAGCACCACGCCGCGTCTGGCGGTGACGCGCACCGGCTTGCCGTCGCGCTCGACGATGGCGCCGCGCACCGCGCCGTCTTCTACGATCAATTCACGCACCGGTGACGACAGCCATAAGGGAATGTTGAGGTCGAACGCCGATTTCGCCAGTCGTCCGGCCAACGCGTTGCCGTTGGTCAGAGTCATGCCGCGGCCGAAGCGCATCACGTCAACCGCGTGGCGCGACAGGCGTTTGGCGACATAGAACGCCGACACAAACGATTTCGTCGCGCGCATGAAATGGATGATCTCCTTGCCGGAGCCGAGCATCATGCCGAACACGGTGAGTTCGGGCAGGGGACTGCCGATATCCCTGAGCTTGGGGCCGAGCTCGTGGCCGTCGAACGGCCGCGTCACCATCGAGCGGCCGCCCTGCGTGCCGCCGGGGGCTTCGGCGTGGTAATCCGGAAAGGTCAGCGGCATGTCGAACCGCAGCGCGGTTTTGGCTGGTGAAGAAGTCCACCGCCTCGGGACCCTTGGTCAGGAACGCGTCGACGCGCGCGGCGTCAAAACTGTTGCCGGCTTCGTGTCGCAGATAGGTTCGCGCCTGCTCCGGGCTTTCGACAATGCCCCAGTCCTTCGCCAGCGAGGTGCCGGGAATCCACAGCCAGCCGCCGGAGCGCGCGGTGGTGCCGCCAAAACGCGGTTCTTTCTCGACGATCAGCACGTTAAGGCCGTGATGCCCCGCGGTCACCGCCGCCGACATCCCGGCACAGCCCGAGCCGACCACCAGCGCGTCGCACTCCCAGGTTTCCGCTGTTTCGCCCGTCACGCGATCCGCCCTGACTTTTCGCTTTTCTGGCAGCCATTTGGGGAGGGATCGACAGCGCTGTCAATCACCGCGCGGGGCGCTTGATTTGGCCGCGGGATTTGCCTTGAATATTGCTAGCGATTCTTTCGCAGGGCTGGCGCCCTGCCACACTCCGTCCATCGAAATGCTGATGTCCGAACACGATGACAGGTTACCGGGGTTGCGGATCGCCGCCGCACTTCTGATCCGCGAGGATGGCCATACGCTTCTGGTCAGAAAGCGCGGCACCACCAGTTTCATGCAACCCGGCGGCAAGATCGATCCGGGTGAGACGGCCCAACGTGCGTTGGTCAGGGAGTTGAATGAGGAGCTGGGGATCTCGGTCGATGTCAATTCGCTGGTTTCGCTGGGGCATTTTTCGGCACCCGCGGCCAACGAGGCCGGCTTGAACGTCCACGCCGACCTGTTCCTGGTCGAATGCGATCAAAGCGTGAGGCCGGAAGCCGAGATCGAGGAAATCGCCTGGGTCGCAGCCAATGTCCTCCCGGATTTCCCGCTGGCGCCGCTGACCGGATCATTTGTGTTGCCGCTGCATAATAGCTTGCGCCGGGGCTGACAGGCTCTCGCAGGCCGCCGGCTTCTTCCCTCTCCATCCCAACTCGGGTTTGCCCGAGTTTGGGATTATATTTGTCGAAGTCGGATACATCCGACTTCGATGGGAGAGGGGTGGATCAATCGCGCAAAGCACTATTGAAATGGGTGAGGGGTCAGGCTCATCGCGCGGATAGAGACGCCTCATCCGGTGCTGCGCGCCAACTCGCCGCCGTGATGGACGCCGCCGCGCCGATTCCGCCGCGCGAGCATGATCAATTTCGGCGCGCGGTCGATTTCGGAAGTGTTCTAGTTGTTGGGGTACGACTAATGAAAGAATCTCTTGCGCAACGCCTTCAGGAATTCCCTTTGAGTGCTCGCGTATTCCTCAACGACCTTGAGAATCTCTTTCGTGATGCGCAGCCGCTTGCGAGGCGTGGGTGGCTTCTGATCGCGAGGAGCGGTTTTGTCCGTCGGCTTTTTCATTTTTGCCAGCCCGAAGCAAACAATGACAAACCCAGGGGTTTGGTTGCGTGAACCAAACTTTCGTGTCGGGGCAAGCGTGGGTTTGATCTATATCAGTGCCGAAGGGCGTATACGCATTGAGTAAGTGTACCTTGGGACATTGCGCTTCGGGACAATTGTCGCGAACTTGGTGCCGGAGTTTAGATCGCCAGGTACCGTGGCTCTCCATCCGGACAGTCGGGTACACGCAACGGACACGGCCCCGGTTTGAGAGACCGGGGCCGTACCGGGAAGTTGTCAATGTCCCAATCAAGAGAACATATTCATCTGCGGTTCCAAGCCGTAGTCATCGCAAGCCAGCTGCCCGACAATACGGCCGAGGCGTTGCTGGTTCTCGACTATGCGCGGCATATGGTGGCGGGATCGTCCGCGGTGTCGGATAGCGTTTCCGGCACCATTGAAACCCAGCCTCAAGCGCCACCGCACGTGCGCGACGGGGTTACCGTCGTATGACGCCTGACACCGTCCGGTAAACATCAGCAAATTCAATGCAATACTTCTCCCGCAAGGGGAGAAGGAAGAAAGCGCTGCGAGCGGGGAACAGCAAGCCTCAATTCCCCGGCTCGAACGTGCAGCTCGCGCCGCTGCCGTCCTTTTGCTTGATCGCCTTGGGATCGAGCGTGCAATTCAGGTTCGACAGGCCAGCGAACACCGATCCGGCGGCGCCGTCGGAGGGCACACCGGCCATCGCTTCGGTGGCAAAAATTTCGCTGGCGCGGCGGCCGGTGAGGGTCTGCTTCTTGCCGTTGAAGGTCAGTTCGCAGGACCGCGCGGCGATGTCGACATTGCTGGCGCGGCAGGCGATCTTGTCCGCCGTGATCGTGATCTTCCTGGCGTAGCGCACGTCCTTCTCGCCGACGAACAGCGCGGCGGCGGTCTCCCTTTCGTCCGCCGAGAGCAGCGGCGAATACAGCGCCACCACACCGGCCAGCGCCAGCGCATTGGGGCCGTTGACGGTGGCAGGCGCCGCGTGGGCGGCGAACGAACCGGTTACGAGAAGCGGGGTGGCGAGAACCGCCAGTCTGCCGGATTTCATCTTGATCTCCTCACATAGGACGGCTGCGCTGCTGCCGTCCGTAGCACAGGCGGAAAACTTCGCCAGTGACGAATATTCCACGTGTCCTTGTGCTGGCGCCAGCCCCTTCCGCCGCGCTTCCCGGACAGGGCGGCCAAGCAGTTATAGCCTTGCGCCCGATCTGCATCGGCGGCACATTCCGGACGCGGCATCAAGACCGCTAAATTTATAAAGAGTTCCGAGGAAACCTGATGGCGGCCACGCGGATCGACTGCGACATCCATCCGGCGGTGGGCGGAACCCGCACCACGCTGCTGCCCTATCTCGACGACCACTGGAAAGAACAGGTGGTGAGCCGCGCGATCGACGGCCTCGACCTCAATTCCTATCCGCCCAACATGCCGTTTTCCGGCCGTGCCGACTGGCGGCCGGCACAGGGCAAGCCCGGCAGCGATCTTGCGATGGTGCAGCGCGGCGCGTTCGACCAGCTCGGCGCCAGCCACGCCATCTGCAACGTGCTCTATGGCGCGCAGGCGGTGTTCGATCCCTATATGGCCGCGGCCTTCTGCAAGGCGATCAACGACTGGATCGCGGCCGAATGGCTGTCGAAGGATTCAAGGTTGCGCGCCTCGATCGTGGTGCCGCTGCAGGCGCCGGATCTGGCGGTGGAAGAGATCGAGCGGCTCGCCGGCGACGTCAGGTTCGTCTCTGTGCTGGTGCTGGCGCAGGGCGACAGCCTGCTCGGCAAGCGCCACTTCTGGCCGGTGTGGCAGGCCGCCGAAAAGCACAAGCTGCCGATCGCGATCCATGCCGGCAGCCAGTACCGGGGCGCGCCGAGTTCGATCGGCTGGCCGTCCTATCGCTACGAATATTATCTCGCCGAAGCGCAGGCGATGCAGGCGCAGATTCTGAGCCTGGTCTATGAAGGCGTGTTCGGCAAATTCCCCGGGCTCAGGGTCGTGCTGATGGAGTCGGGCGTGAGCTGGCTGCCGGCCTTCATGTGGCGCGCGAACAAGACCTGGCGCGGTGTCCGCGTCGAGGTGCCCTGGGTCGAGCGCGAGCCGGCTTCCATCATCCGCGACCATTTTCGCGTTACCATGCAGCCGTTCGACGGCCCGCCGGATGCGGCAGGCGTCGCCGACATCATCGAACAAATCGGCTCCGACAAGATGTTCCTCTTTGCATCGGACTACCCGCACTGGCAGTTCGACGGCGACGACCCCTTGCCGGCGCATCTGCCGGCGAGCCTGATAGCGCGCATGTGCGAGGACAATCCGCTTGAAACCTTTCCGCGGCTGAAGCTCGCGGCATAAGCCAAGCATGATCCGGAAAAGTGGGAACCGGTTTTCCGATAAGATCATGCTCAAACAAATAAGGAGGACAGCATGAGCGACGTCATCGACCGTCCCATCCTCGAACAGGAACTAGCCAGCCCGAGCCGGCTGCGCATCATCGATTGCGACGTGCATCCGAGCATCCATGCGCATGCCGACATCGAGCAGTTCATGACCAAACGCTGGGCCGAGCATTTGCGCACGTATGGCAGCCATCTGCGCACGCCCTATATCGGCACCACGCCCTATCCGCGCTCTTCGCCGCTGATCGCGCGCCGCGATGCCTGGCCGCCGACCGGCGGACCGCCCGGCTCAAATCTTGCGTTCATGCAGAAGCAGTATCTCGATCCGCTCGATGTCGAGATCGGCATTCTGCAGGTGCTCGATCTCTTCATCTTCTCGCAGCAGAACCTCGAATTCGGCGCCGCGATCCAGAGCGCCATCAACGACTGGCAACTGGCGTTCTGGTCGGATCGCGATCCCCGCCTCAAGGCCTCGATCCTCGCCGGCCAGGACGATACGGAATTGGCGATCGCCGAGATCGACCGCTGCGCCAAAACCGGCCGCTACGTCCAGATCAATATCTGTCCGCGCGCCAACGAGCCGCTTGGACGGCGTCGTTACTGGCCGATCTATGCGCGCGCCCAGGAACTCGGCCTGCCGCTCGGCATTCACGTCGGCGGCTATGGCGGGCATGCGCCGACCGGCGGCGGCTGGCCGTCCTATTATGCCGAGGAGCATCAGAGCAACGCCCACACCATGGCGGCGCAGTTGACGAGCCTGGTGCTCGAAGGCGTTCCGGAACGCTTTCCGAATCTCAAGATCGTCTTCATCGAGGGCGGTTTCGGCTGGATCCCGTCGGCGACCTGGCGGATGGACCGGCACTTCGACGCGTTCCGCAGCGAGGTGCCGCATCTGAAGCGCAAGCCGTCGGAATATGTGAAGCAGCATTTCTGGTTCACGACGCAGCCGATCGACGAACCGGATGAGGGTAAACATCTGCGCTCACTGATCGATTGGGTAGGCGCCGACCGTCTGCTGTTCTCGTCGGACTATCCGCACTGGGACTTTGACGATCCGCGCTATGCGTTCCGAACGCCGCTGACGGAGACCGAGCGGCGGAAGATCTTCCACGACAACGCCCGCGCGATCTACCAGCTCTGATCAGGAACACATGACCCGTCACATCGTCGCCCGCACCTCCGAGATCCCGCCCGGCGGCAATAAGGTCGTCGGCGTCGAAGGCCGCGACATCGTCGTGTTCCACGTCAATGGCGAGTTCTTCGCGCTGCTCAATCGCTGCCCGCATGCCGGCGCGCCGCTGGAGAAGGCGGCGTGTGTGGCGCGGCTGACCTCGCCGGAGCCGGGCGTCTACCAGCGCTCGCGGGTCGGCGAGCTGCTGCGCTGTGCGTGGCACGGCTGGGAATTCGACATGCGCAACGGGCAGTCATATTTCGACCCCAAGCGCGTCAAGATCCGCTCCTACCCGGTCGCGATCGAGAGCGGCGAGGAGCTGCAAAAAGGCCCTTACGTGGCCGAGACGTTTCCGGTCCAGGTCGAGGACAGCTACGTCATCATCGAGACCTGAAAATCACTCCGCCGCTTCCAGCGCCCGCAGCAGCGGGCCCTGATGGCGCAGCATGAAAGCGTTGCGATACTCCAGCAGCACCTCCAGCGTCGCTTCGCAGCGCCGCCGCAGCAGGGCCGCCTGCGGCAGTTGACCGGTGCCGTGCTCGTAGAGGTCGGCGACCCGCTCGACGGTGGCAAACAGCACTTCGTTGCTTTCGGCGGTGATGCGCGCGAGTTGGGCCTGGTAGTCGGCGAGATCCGATAGCGCCGGATAGAGCCGGCCGATCAGGGCGGCTTCGGTCCAGGCCCAGTTCAGTTGCGGGGTCAGTGCCCCCTGGCCGTGGATCCAGCCGGTAACGCTGACGATCTCCGCCAGTGCCGCATAGAACTGGTCGAGCCTGGGATCGAGGAAATCATAATCCGGCGTGCAGACGTCGCCCTTGAGCCGGCCCGACGCTTCCAGCGCGTCCTTGATCGGCGTGCCGTCATAGGGAAGCATCTTGCAGAACTGCGCGGAGGCGCTGCCGTCGCCGACGATGTCGCGCAGGAAGCCGACATTGGCGCGCACGGAGGCAAAGGTGCTGGAAGGATCGAGCAGCATGAAGCCGAACTCGAAGCGGATGCCGAGCGATTTCAGCACCCGCACCGCGATGAGATTCTCCTCGACGCTGATTTCCTTGTGCAGGGTACGCAGTCCTTCCTCGGTGCCGGACTCCAGCCCCATGTAGACGAGATAAAGGCCTGCATCGCGCATCCGTCCCATCAGCTCGGCATCGACGGCATCGGCGCGGCAATTGATCTTCCAGATCGCGCGGCCGGGCAGGCCGGCCTTGTGCAGTTCGTCGACGAACTCGCCCGCCCACGCCCGCCACTTCTTGCCGAACAGCGGAAAGTCGTCGTCCTGGAACAGGAAAACCGTGACGCCGTCCTGGTCGTGCAGCATCCGCATCTCGCGGACGACCTCGACCGGCTTGCGGATCCGCACCACCTTGCCGGGCGCCGAGCGATAGAAGGTATGGATCGAGCAGAACGAGCAGGTGCGCGCGCAGCCACGGCTTGCCAATAGCGGCATGATGGTGCGGCCAAGCACGCGCATCGGCTGAAAGTCGCGCTCCGGATAGGGCAGGCTGTCGAGATCGTGGATAAGCGCGCGCGGCGGGTTGGCGATAATCTCGTCGTCCTGCCGCCAGACCACGCCGTCGAGCTTGCGCCAGTCACAGCCCGTCTGCAGCGCGCGCACGATCTCCACCAGCGTGATCTCGCCTTCGTAGCGCACGATGCTGTCGAGTTCGGGTGCCGCCGCCAGCGTCTGGCCCGGATTCAGCGTCGGGTAATGGCCGCCCATGGTGAAGTGGGCGTCGATGCCTTCGCGCCGCAGCGCGTCCATCAGCGACGCGTAACGGCGGATATAGAACTGGAAGATCAGCGAGAAGCCGACCAGCATCGGCTGCGCGGCGTGCACCGCCGCCACCAGCGCCGGTTCCGGCAACTCGATGTCGAGCACGCGGACATCGTAACCGGACCGCCGCAGGCTGGCGGCGAGGTAGCCGAGGCCGAGATTGCCCATCGACTGGAAGCCGATCAGCACGATGGTCGGAGCGGCCGGGACGCGTATGGCGTCGCCGACCGCGTCTGATTCAATCGGGCGCATGACGTGTTCTCCTGATGCGAGAACGCAATGCTTCAAATGGAATGTTTCACGAGGCTTCGCTCCAAACGCGGAGCTCCGACATAAGACTTCGAAATAAGGCTTCAGGTGCGCCAACCGGCGACGCCTGCGAGGCGCACCCGAATATGCCGATCAGTGCCCCATCGCCTTCATGGCGGCGTCCAACGCCTTGGCCTGGGCGGCCAGCACTTCCTGCTGGCGCTGCATCGAAATTTTCGCGAGTTTGGAGAGGGCGTCCTTGTCGAGATGCTGGAGCCACCACCACGGCACCGGATCGACGATGATATGCGGATCAAAATGCAGGAGGTCGCTGAGGTTCGTTTGGCTTGCGGCGGTGCGGGGCGGAAGTGTCATGACCATCTCCAATGTTTCAGAAAAAAATCCGAAGACAAGCACCGGCCATCCATCGGGATAGCCCGTGGTCGACAAGTTGGAAGATCGCTTTAAGCTTCTGCTCGAATATGGCGCGCCGAAATTTCGCGCAACTTTAGGCTGATACCGAATTCGGGCTTTTTTTGGTGCGCGGTCGCCGAATTCGCAAGCCCGGTTCCGGCCCCGACGCGGCGTCGCAGCGTGACGTTGATGGCGCTGCCGTTTGCCGCCGCGCCGAAGTCCGGTTATTGGAATGGCGGGTCTTGGTTGAAGACGATGCCGACCCTCGCTACACCCCGCGCCGACGTCCCCCATCAGATGAGGTTACCTCCCATGACGCACGCCATTCGCTTTCACAAGACCGGCGGTCCCGAAGTTCTGGTCTGGGAAGAAGTGCCGGTCGGCAAGCCCGGTCCGGGCGAGGCGCGCATTCGCCACACTGCGGTCGGGCTGAACTTTGTCGATATCTATAACCGTTCAGGCGCCTATCCGTCGCAGTTGCCGAGCGGGCTTGGCGGTGAGGCGGCCGGCGTGGTCGAGGAAGTCGGCGCCGGCGTCACCGATCTCAAGCCGGGTGATCGCGTTTGCTATGGCTCGGCGCCGATCGGCGCCTATTCGGAAGCGCGATTGATCCCCGCCGACCGGCTGCTGAAGCTGCCCGACGGCATCGACGACAAGACCGCCGCGGCGATGATGTTGAAGGGCCTGACCACCCAATACCTGATCCGCCAGACCTACCGGGTCAAGGCCGGCGACACCATCCTGCTTCACGCCGCGGCCGGCGGTGTCGGCCTGATCCTCGGCCAGTGGGCCAAGCATCTCGGCGCCACCGTGATCGGCACCGTCGGCAGCGACGAGAAGGCAAAGCTGGCGCAGGCCCATGGTTGTGCCCACACCATCGTCTACACCCGCGAGGATTTCGTGAAGCGCGTCGACGAGATCACCGGCGGCAAGAAGGTGCCTGTCGTGTACGACTCCGTCGGCAAGGACACGTTTCTGAAATCGCTCGACTGCCTGGCGCCGCTCGGTATTGCCGCGCTGTTCGGCGCCTCCTCCGGCCCGGTTGACCCGCTCAATCTCGGCCTGCTGGCGCAAAAGGGTTCGCTGTTCGTCACCCGCCCGACGCTCAACACCTATGCGGCCGGGCGCGCCAATCTCGTTGCCATGGCGAACGAATTGTTCGAGGTGGTGAAATCCGGCGCAGTCAAGATCGAGGTCAACCAGACCTATCCGCTGAAGGACGCCGCGAAGGCCCACGCTGATCTCGCTCCGCTCTTGCGGGGCGGGGTGATTAGCGGGCCGCTTTCGCCGTCAGCCCATCGACCATCGCTCGCACGATGGTCGCGATCTCCTTGCGCAAGGCTGCGACCGGCACCGCGATCAGTTTCTGTTCGAGCCCGAGCAGCACCATGCCGTGCACGGCGGAGAACAGGCTGCGTGCGGTGACGCCCAGATCCGCCGGCGATCGTTCCGGGAATAACGCCGCGAGCGGCCGGTAGATGTGACGGAACAGATCCATCTGTTCGCTGACCGCCCATTCCGGCACCGGCTTGCCCTGAGTCATCCGGTGCTCGAACAGCGCACGCCACAGTTCGAGATTTTCCGCGGCGAAATCGCAATAGGCGACCGCGATGCGTACCAGCGTTTCGGCCGGCGCCGCCGGACCGTGGCTTTCGGCCGACGTCAGCGACGCGTCCAGCCGCGCCAGCGTTCGCGATCCGACCCGGAGGATGAGTTCGTCCATGTCGTCGACGAGATTATAGACCGCGCCGTTGGCGACGCCGATTTCCCGCGCCAGTTCCCGCGTCTTCAAACCCGCCAACCCCCCGGCGGAAACGCTTCTTTCCGCGGCTTGGATCAGGGATTCGCGCTGTTTCTCTCGTCTTTCCAGAGCTTTAGACATCTTCTTCACTTTTTTGAGCGGTGCTCAAAATAATACTTGAGCGATGCTCAAGATATGCTACAACTGATTCATGAGCAATGCTCATAACACAGGGAGTGACCAATGTTCAAAACTGTTTTGACGCTCTTCCGGGGCAGCGTGGCTGTCGTCGAAGAGGAAATCGAAGACCGTTCCGCGCTGCTTATCCTCGACCAGCAGATGCGCGATGCGGCCGCCGCCGTCGAGCGTTCCAAGCGCACGCTGGCGCTGGCGATCGCCCAGGATCAGCAGGAAGGCCGCCGTCTCGACGCGACCAATGCCCGCATCGCCGATCTCGAACTGCGCGCCACCGCCGCCCTCGACGGCGGCAGGGAAGATCTCGCCCGCGAGGCGGCGCAATCGGTCGCCAATCTCGAAGCCGACCGCGACGCCGCGATGACCGCGCGGACGTTGTTTGCTTCGGAAATCACCCGCCTGAAACGCCAGGTCGCCAACGCCGAGGCGCGGATCACCGATCTCGACCGCGGCCGCCGTCTGGCTCGTGCGGCCGAAGCGGTTCGCTCGCTGCGCAGGAGTGGCATCGAGGCGGCGCGGCCTTACGAATCCACGCTGCCGGAAGCGGAGCGCACGCTGAAGCGTCTGCGCGAACGGCAGATCGAAGCCCAGGACGCCGACGAGGCCCTGGTCGAACTCGATGCCGCCAGCGGACCGCTGGCGACGGCCGAAAAGCTCGCCGAACAGGGCTTTGGGCCACGCCTGAAATCAACCGCGGACGACGTGCTCGCGCGGCTGAACGCAAAACGCACGCCGACTGTCTGAACTCGTTGAAGCCTGAACCCCATCAATCAACTCTCACTCACAGGAGACTATCATGAACCAGAACGTCCAACCCCACAGCGGTGCCTGGGTTACCTTCACCTACGTTTCGTTTTCCGCTTCGGCCTTCATGGTCGCCATCGGCGTGTTCTTTCTGCCGCTCGATCTCTGGATCAAGGGCTACCTCGCGATGGGCATCGTGATGCTGGTGCAGTCCTGCGTCACCCTGACCAAGACCGTGCGTGACATGCACGAGAGCGGCCGGATGGTGAACCGGATCGAGGACGCCAAGGCGGAACGGCTGCTGATGGAAGTTTCCAAGGCCGCGTAACCTGTGGCGCGGCGCTGGCGAAGGCGGGCGGCGGGTGCACTGCATCCGCCGCCCCCACGCGGTTTCGACCCCCTGATGAACTAGCCTTTATTTCGCGACGACCGGTTCGCACAAGACCTTCGGCTTCACAGCATTAGAAAGGAATGTCGGCGCCCGTGCTGCCATTCAAACATCATTTACCTTTTCGCAACCCTGTCCGGTCGCACTTATCGCTCCTTAACAGCCTCCACGCACAACGCTTGCCTGTATAAAGGCAGGTGGCATGGCGTCGTTCTTGAACAGCATTTCGGCGGTCTCGGCGCGGGTCTTTGCCGCGGCCGGACAGCTGCGCGGTTACGGCGCGTTCTGGCTGAAGGCGTTTTCGCAGCAAACCATCGATCTCACCCTGCGCACCCATACCGGCATGACGACCCGGATCGTCGAAAGTCCGGGCCTGTCGCTATCGCAGCAAGACCTCGACGCACTGGTTTCGCAATTGCGCACCGTCGCCGGCATGACGCTGCCAGCCGGCAGCCTGACCTACGGCATCTTCTCCGGCGACCGCGACCGGTTGTCGCGCGCCATCATCACGCTGATCTCCGAAGAAGCGACCGGACGTCCGGTTGCCTTCAACGCGCTGTCGGTGATGGATGTCGAACGTGACGGCGAGCCGGAGCAGGTTACGCATCTGGGCCTTGTCATGGTCGATCCCGATGCGCAGGGCCAGGGGCTGTCCTGGGTGCTGTACGGCCTGACCACGCTGGTGCTGTTCGCGCGTGACGGCCTGCGCCCGAAATGGATTTCGAACGTGACCCAGGTGCCGGCGGTGTTCGGCATGGTCTGCGATACCTTTTCGAACGTGTTTCCGTCGCCGCTCCCGGATGCGCGCCGGAGCTTTGCGCATCTGCAACTGGCGCGCGGGATCATGCGCGATCATCGCGCGGTGTTCGGCGTCGGCGGCGAGGCCGGGTTCGACGAGGGACGTTTCGTCATCACCGATGCCTATACCGGCGGGTCCGACGCACTGAAGAAATCCTGGGACGCCGCGCCAAAGCATCGCGACGAACGATATAATGCGTTCATCGCGGCGGCGCTTGACTACAACAGGGGCGACGACGTCCTGCAGCTCGGCCGCATCGATCTCGCCGGCGCACGGCGTTACCTGCAGCGCGAGGTGCCGGCCGGCTCGCTGCCGGCATTGCTGGCGGCATCCGCGGTCCTTGCCCTGCAACGGCTGATCCTTCCGGTGGTTCACTGGTTCGACGATAGCCGCAGCTTCGGCAGCTTGCGGCCGCGGGCAGGGGGTAGCCAATGACGTCCGGCGTGATCGCGGATTCCATCGTCAATCTCTGCGGCGCGCTCGGCGTCGGCGTCGCCATGTTCGCGCTGCATCGGCGCGATCCCCGCAGTCCGCTGACCCTGCGACTGCTTCTGCTGCTGGGCGTGGTGGCGGTGCTGTTCTTGACGCGCGGTGTGTCGTGGTGGACCGGCATGGCCTGGCTTGATCGTCTTTCGCTGATCGCGGCCGCCCTCATTCCGCTCGGGGCATTGATCGTCACCGAGGGCATCTTGCGGCGGCATGCGCCGCGCTGGGCCAAGATATCGGCCGTGACGGGCGCTATCCTGCTCGGCCTTGGTGGAGCCTTCGGCTACAGCACGGTCTACGCCATCATGCTGGCGCTGTTTCAGCTCGCGGGATTTGCGACCTGCGCCTGGCTGCTGGCGGCACGGGACCGCAGCACGTTGCTGGCCTCCGAGAACCGCAGCATCGGACGGCTCGCTGCCGGGGCGATCGTCGTGATCCCGTTCATTGCCACGGATTTCCAGGCGCTGGCGCCGGATATTCCGGTCAGGCTCGGTGCGCTCGGCGCGCTGCTGGTCGTCACCGCGGTTCTGATCGCGGGCAGCAGCACGCAGACGCGGCGGCAAAGCATCCTGATGACCGCGCTGCGGCTTTTGAGTTCCGCGCTGCTCGGCGCCGCCGCGGCCTGCGTGGCCGCTGATGTCGACGCCGCGCAGGTGATGCGATTTTGCGCGATCTCGATCGCGGGCGTGCTGACGATCGGCCTGATGACCGATACGTTGCGGGCCGTGTTCGAGTCCCAGGTGCCGGGCGTGCTGAATTCGGTCGCGGCTTCCGCCGCCCGCACCCGCGACGAACTGATTTCCGAACTGGCGCGCCACCCGATGTTCGAAAGCGCCCGGCGCTACCGCGAAAGCGATCTGGCCGGCTACGATCCGCGGCTGCTGCGCGATTTCCTGTCGACGCGGCGGGTGCTGCGCCGCCCCGAGGCCCCCTGGGGGCTGGCAGCGACCGATCCCGCGGTCGAGCGCATGGTGTCACTGATCAAGGCCGGCCATGCCACGCATGTGATCATCCTGTCACACGATCCGATCGACCTGCTGGTGCTCGCGGTTCCCGTGATTTCCGCCGATCCGGCCACCGAAACCGCGCTGGCACTGGTGCGCCGGCTGCTGGCGCTGACGCCGGAAGCGGCGTGACTGAGAGCCCCAATATGTGGTAGGTGCCTGTACCGGAGCGCGGCGGACGCTCGTCATGACAGGTGCGGCCGATGGACAAGCAAGCGATGCGCGCGGAGGCCGAGCGCCTGATCCGCGAGACGATGGAAAAGAAGGCCCTCACCATCAAGCAGGGCAACACCAGGATCGAGACCACCTGCGGCAAATGCGGCGCGCCGAACCGCGTCCAGGCGGAAAAAGGCGCCACCCGCGTCAAGTTCGCCTGCAAGCAGTGCGGCCACAAGCAAGAGACGCTGTAGGTCTCAGCGCTCCGCGCCGCTTCGTAGGGTGGGCAAAGGCGCAGAGCGCCGTGCCCACCATCTTTCCGGGATCGCCGCACGTGGGCACGCTTCGCTTTGCCCACCCTACGCAGCTTCTACTTAAACGCCTCACACACCGTCTCATGCGCCTCCCCGGGCACACCGGCGTTACGCAACGACACCGCGCGCCACCAGGCATCAAGCGAAGCGCGGTCGCAGCGCAGTTTGACGCTCATGCCATCGGCGAATTTAATCCAGTCGGCAAAACTGGCGCTCGAGACCGCGATCACCACGGGAATATCGGCATCCAGCGCCCGCTCGATCACGCGCGACAGTCCCTTGCCGTCGCGCTCGCGTTTGCCGAACCGGTTGACGATCACGAGGTCGGCGCCCGTCTCTATCGCGCCGGCCACGCGGACTGCCGCGTCCTGAAGCCGGCCGAGGTCGAGCTTGCAGCCGCTCCCGGGGGAAGTCGCGGGTTGCGCCAGCAGCAGCACCTCGCCGCTGTGAACCAGCACGGCCGAGAGGCTCGAATCGGAGCATTGGCCGGTCTGCACCATCCCGACCACACGATGCCCGGTTGCGTTCAGGTCGGCGGCAAATCCGCGCAGGATGACGTCGGGATCCTGTCCCTCTTCATAGACCAGAGCTGCCAGATCGCATTGGGCGTCGAACATCGCGTTTCTCTGTTGTTTGGGCCATTGCAAGGAAAGCCGCGGCGTCGCTGCCGCCGCGGCAGGTTCGCATCGATCAGGCGCCGGCGCCGGGCGGGCCGTTGATGATCTGCAACTGGGTGAATTCGGCGAGGCCTTCCTCGGCAAATTCAGTCCCGATGCCGGACTGCTTGGCGCCGCCGAACGGGATGTTCGGCGCCATGTCGAGGTGCTTGTTGATCCAGACCGTGCCGGCCTCGATCTGGCCCGCGACCTTGTGGGCGCGCGCGATATTGGAGGACCACACCGAGGCGCCGAGACCGTAATTGGTCGCGTTGGCCCGCCGGATCACGTCGTCGCCGTCGGAATACTTGATCACCGGCAGTACCGGGCCGAACTGTTCCTCGTCGACCAGTTTCGAGCCTTCCTTGATGTCGCGCACGATGGTCGGCTCGATGAAGTAGCCCGGGCGATCCATCGCCGCACCGCCGGCGATGATGTTGCCGTTCTTGCGGGCGTCTTCGAGGAACGCCTTCACCTTCTCGTACTGCATCTTGTTTTGCAGCGGCCCGAGCTTGGTGCCTTGCTTGGAACCGTCGTCGACTACGGTGTTCTTCGCAATCGCCACCAGCTCGTTGCAGATCTCGTCATAGACGAACTCGTGGACATAGAGCCGCTTGATGGCGAGGCAGACCTGGCCGGAGTTCTGGAACGCGCCCTCGAAGATGCCGGGTGCGACCTTCTTCGGGTCGACGTCGTCGAGCACGATGCCGGCATCGTTGCCGCCGAGCTCCAGCGTGATCCGCTTCAGCGTTTGCGCAGCACTCGCCATCACCTTCTGGCCGGTAGCGGACGATCCCGTGAACGAGATTTTCCGGATATCCGGGTGCTTGGTCATGTGGTCGCCGAGGTCGTTGGCGTCGGTGATGACGTTGAGCACGCCCTTGGGCAGGATATTCTGCACGATCTCGGCGAACTTCAGCGTCGCCAGCGGCGTGGTCGGCGCCGGCTTTACCACCAGCGTGTTGCCGGCCAGAAGCGCCGACGGCAGCTTGAAGCTGAGGATCAGAAGCGGATAGTTCCAGGGAATGATGGCGCCGACGACGCCGAGCGGGCGGCGGTAGGCTTCGACGCGGCGGTCGCCGCTATCTTCGATCACCCGCATCGGCAGGTCGAGCGAGGAGAGGTAACGGAAGAAGCCGGCCATGCCCATGACTTCGCCGCTGGCGTCGGCCAGCGGCTTGCCCTGTTCGGCGGTCAGCAGCCGCGCCAGCTCGCCGGTATTGGCTTCGATCGCGTCGGCCATCTTGCCGACCAGTCTGCGGCGTTCCTCGATCGGGGTCGCGGCCCAGGCCGGAAACGCCGCCTTGGCCGCGGCCACGGCCTGATCGAGCTGGTTCTTCGAGGCGCGCGGGCATTGCGCCAGTACTTCCTCGGTCGCGGGATTGAGGACGGCCATGGTCTGGTCGCCGGGAACCATCTTGCCGTCGATGAGAAGGTTGAAATCGCTCATAGGCTTTGCTCTCCCTGTCGAACGGACCCCTTCGGGGACCTCGTTATATTTTTATGTATATCACGTTTGCGAAGGCCTAACCACCCGGTTCGGTTGCAGCCGGTTCACTTTCAAGAGGCTGGACGGAGCGGCGGGACTATCGATATAGTTTGAAGAATATAGCGAGACACCCGGTCCGGAGTTTGACGATGGAGATCGAAACCCAGGCGCTCACCACCTGCGAGGTCGCGCCCGACGGCGGCGCCGTCTCGCTCGGCTTCGTCGATGCCGCCGGCAAGCCTGCGACCATTCGCCTCTCGCTGAACCAGGTCGGCGCGCTGGCGATGACGCTGCCTGGGCTGATCGACAAGGCGCTGCAGACCCGCTATGGCGATCACAGCCTGCGCTATGCCTATCCGCTGGCGTCCTGGGTGGTAGAGCAATCCTCCGACCCGACCCAGGGCATGGTGACGCTGCGCACGGTCGACGGTTTCAGCGTCTGCTTCTCGATCCCGCGCGCCCAGCAAAACGAACTCGGCGAGGCGCTGGTGGCCCAGCCGGCGCCAAAAGTGACAATGCGGGCGAACTAGTTGCCTTCATGGCGGCCTCTGCCCGCCAATTTATGCTATCAGCCTGCGAAGTCCGGAATGGTTCAATGCGCGTCTGGCTGGTGGCAATCATGATGACACTGACTGCGGCTTCCGCATCGTCAGCCGATATCAGCGTCAAGGCGGCGGGCAGCCTCAAGGACGCCTTCACCGTCATCTTCGCCGGTTACACCAAACAATATGGCAGCGGTTTTGCGCCGGAGTGGGGCCCTTCGGGAAGTCTGCGCGAGCGCCTGCAAAAGGGCGAGGCATTCGACGTGTTCGCGTCCGCCGCCTTGCCGCATGCGCAGGTGCTGACGGATGCCGGCATCTCCGGCCCGAGCGCGCTGTTTGCCAAAAACGCGCTCTGCGTCGTGACATCAGCGGATCGCCCGCTCGATGCTGCAAACCTGGTCGAGACGTTGCTGAATCCGGAAATCAGGATCGGGACCTCGACGCCGGTGTCCGATCCGGCCGGTGACTACACCTGGGAGATGTTTCACAAGGTCGATGCCCTGAAACCGGGTGCCTTCGACACGCTATCGAAAAAGGCGCAGCAGTTGTTCGGCGGCCCGAACACGACAGCGCCGGTCAGCGGCCGCCCGCGGCTACTGGTCGCGCTCGACGACCGTCAGATCGATCTCTTCCTCTATTATTGCTCCGGCGCGCAACAGATCGTCCGCGGCGCGACGCAGTACAAATCGGTATCGCTGCCGCCGGAATTGGTGGTCGGTCCGGAATACGGGCTGACGGTGTCGCGCAAGGCGCAAGCGGGTGCGGCCGATTTCGCGATTTATTTGCTGTCACCGCCGGCGCAGGCGACGTTGAAGGCATTCGGCTTCATTCCGGTGGCGTTGCCGGACGGGAAGTAACGCGAGCTTCGTAGGGTGGGCAAAGGCGCGTTCACACCGTGCCCACCATCTGTCCTCGATCGCTGAACCGAGTGGTGGGCACGCTTCGCTTTGCCCACCCTACAAGACCTACTCCCCCTTCACGAACCTCGCGAAAGCCTCCGCGTAATCCGGATGCCAGCGCGACAGCGCGGGGCGGTTTTCGATGATGTCGCCGGCGGCCCAGGCCATGCGGCGTTCGTCGAGTTTTCGCGGCACGTCGTTGTCGGGGCAGAGGATGTAGAAGTCGCCGGCGTCGATGCTTTCGATCATGAAGTCGACGGTCTGTTCCGGCGTCCAGGCACCCGGCGGCTTTTCGCTGCGGCCGCGGGCGGTAAGGCCGGTGAAGACATGGCCGGGGATCATCAGATGCGCGTTGATGCGGCAGCCCGGCGTGTTGCGCAGTTCGTGCTGCAACGCTTCGGTCATCGCCTTCACGCCGGCCTTGGAGACGTTGTAGGCGGGATTGCCGGGCGGCGTGGTGATGCCCTGCTTGGAGCCGGTGTTGATGATCAGCCCGGCCCGGCCGCGCTCGATCATGCCGGGCGCGAACGCCTGGGTGCCGTGAATCACGCCCCAGAGATTGACGTTGAGAATGCGCTGCCAGTGCTCCAGCGGGCCGAAGCTGGTGCTGTCGGGGCCGATGCCGGCATTGTTCATCAGGATATCGGTGCCACCGAATTTCTTGCGCACCGCGGCCTCAAGCCGCGCGACCTCCTCGAACTGGCTCACGTCCACCGTCGATGTCATGACGTCGGCTGCGCCATTCTTCGCAACGGTCGTCAGTTTGGCGGCGGCTTCAGCGAGCCGTTCGGCGCCGATGTCGGCGATGCAGACCCGCATGCCGAGGCCGGCGAAACGCATGGCGGCCGCAAGCCCGATTCCCGACGCGCCTCCGGTGATTACGGCGACATGATGGGGCGACATGGCGGGATGCGGCATCAGTCTTTCTCCTGACAAATATTAGACGTTCAATATCGGACGTGTTTTGCGGGCGACGGCCGAGCCTACCATGGACGAACCGGCATGGGAGGTCTTCGTTTCCGGCTCGCCGGGAGCGAGCCGGTCCGCTTTACGGTTCCGGCTCAACGCTGTATGTTAAAGAATATAACGATGCCGACCCCAGGGAGTGCAAATATGGCTGTTACGCAGGCGATACCGATGACGCGTCATCCTTACGCGGATGGTTCCTACAAGAAGATGCTGATCGACGGCAAATGGGTCGATGCCGCCTCCGGCAGGAAGTTCGAGACGCATAATCCGGCGACCGGCGAGCTGCTCGCCACCGTCTCCGAGGGCGATGCCGAGGACATCAACCGTGCCGTTGCTGCCGCCCGTCGCGCCTTCGAAGGGCCGTGGAGCAAGGTCAAGCCGTTCGAGCGCCAGGCGATGCTGCTGCGGCTCGCCGATATCGTCGAAAAGAATTTTGAGGAATTGTCGCAGCTCGACACCCTCGACATGGGCGCGCCGATCAGCCGCACCCGCGGCAACAAGCTTCGCGTGCTCGGCATGCTCCGCTACTACGCCGGCCAGACCACCGCGCTGCATGGCGAGACCATCGAGAACTCGCTGCCCGGCGAAATCTTCTCCTACACCCTGAAGGAACCGGTCGGCGTCGTCGGCGCCATCATTCCGTGGAACGGCCCGCTCGGCGCCAGCGTCTGGAAGATCGGCCCGGCGATTGCGACCGGCTGCACCGTGGTGCTGAAGCCGGCCGAAGAAGCGCCGCTGACCTCGCTGCGGCTGGCTGAACTCTGCATGGAAGCCGGCATCCCGCCCGGCGTCGTCAACGTGGTGCCGGGCTACGGCGAAACCGCCGGCGCGGCGCTGGCGTCGCATCCCGATGTCGACAAGGTCGCCTTCACCGGTTCGCATGTCACCGGGCAGTCCATCATCCGCGCCTCGGCCGGCAACCTCAAGCGCGTCTCGCTCGAGCTCGGTGGCAAATCGCCCGACATCGTGTTCGCGGACGCCGACCTCGATGCGGCGGTGCCGGGAGCGGCGATGGCGGTGTTCGCCAACTCGGGCCAGATCTGCAGCGCCGGCACACGGCTGTTCGTCGAACACAAGATCTACGACGAATTCGTCGGCCGGGTCGCGGAGTTCGGCAAGAAGCTCCAGGTCGGCAACGGCCTCGATCCCAACACGCAGATCGGCCCCCTCGTGTCTGCCCAGCAGATGGAGCGCGTCTCTGGCTACCTGTCGATCGGGGCGAGCGAAGGTGCCACGGCGCTCGCCGGCGGTGCGCCGCTGACCGAAGGCGCGCTGTCGAAGGGTTACTTCGTGCCGCCGACGGTGTTCGCCAACGTCCAGGACAATATGCGGATCGCGCAGGAGGAGATCTTCGGGCCCGTGATCTCGGCGATCTCGTTCAAGGACAGTGACGACCTGATCAAGCGCGCCAATGCCACCACCTTTGGGCTCGGCAGCGGCGTCTGGACCACCAATGTCAGCAAGGCGCACCAGGTCGCCAAATCGCTGCGCGCCGGTTCGGTGTGGGTCAATTGCTACCAGGCGATGGACCCGGCGGTGCCGTTCGGCGGCTACAAGATGAGCGGCTACGGCCGCGAGTCCGGCAAGCAGCACGTCGAGGAATATCTCAACGTCAAGGCGGTCTGGATCAAGACCGGCTAGAGGGCTTGTTTACTTCACCTCTCCCCGCTTGCGGGGAGAGGTCGGATCGTTCTTACGATCCGGGCGAGAGGTACAGGTCTATCGATGGAATAGAGCCTGCGGATAGAGCCCTGCTACCTTCCCGCGCGCTTCTTCGCGCCGCCGATCTCGCTCCGCAGCGCCTGCAATTCCTTGCGCACGGCGCGGGCGGCGTCGCGCTCGATCTTGCGATAGCGCGCGACCAGCGAGAGACCGAACGGCGTCAGCGCCGCGCCGCCGCCGTTCTTGCCGCCGGTCTGGCGTTCGACCGCGGCCTGCCGGCAGATCCGGTTGATCTCGTCGACCAGGTCCCAGGCCCGCTTGTAGGACATCTCCATGGCGCGGCCGGCGGCCGAAATCGAGCCGTGCTCGTGAATATTCTCCAGCAACGCGATCTTGCCCGGTCCGATCCGGCCCTCGGTATCGAGGTCGATGCGGACGCTGAGCGAGGGAAGCGATCGGGCGCTCGATTTCTGCATGGATGACGTGCTCTCTGACCTTGGCATACGAGATTGCCACCAATAGCGTTTTCAAGCGAACTGGCTCCGGTTCGCGTGACGAAACGCGTCGTACTTGAACTCATACGTCTTTTACGAACAAGGTGAAGCGGTTACATATCCGTACAATCACGGGAGTTTTGGGTCAGTCATGAATTTTCCCTCGTTGTTTTCGCCGCTCAAGGTCGGTCCGTACCAGCTCAAGCACCGTGTCGCGCTGGCGCCGCTGACGCGGATGCGCGCGGCCAAACCGTCGCTGGCGCCGCGGCCGCTGAACACGGAATATTACACCCAGCGCGCCACACCGGGCGGGCTTTTGATCGCCGAGGCGTCGCCGGTGGTGGCCACCGGGTTCGGCAGTCCCGGCGTGCCCGGGATCTATACCGAGGCGCAGATATCAGGCTGGCGCGAGGTGGTCGATGCCGTTCACGCCAAGGGCGGCGTGATCTTCCTGCAGCTCTGGCACGTCGGCCGCGTCTCGCATTCCTCGTTCCAGCCCGGCGGCGTTCTGCCGGTCGCCCCCTCGGCGGTCGCGATCGCCGACCTCAAGACCGGAACGGCGGACGGCAAGGCGGTGCCTTACGAGACGCCGCGAGCGCTGGAGCTCTCCGAAATCCCAGGTGTGATCGACGCCTACCGGCAAGCGGCGAAGAACGCGTTGAAAGCCGGTTTCGACGGCGTCGAGATCCACGGCGCCAACGGCTACCTGATCGAGCAGTTTTTGCAGTCGCACACTAACCTGCGCACCGATCAATATGGCGGCTCCATCGAGAACCGCACGCGCTTCCTGATGGAAGTGACCAGGGCCGTGGTCGAGATCTGGGGCGCGGAGCGCGTCGGCGTGCGGTTGTCGCCCCACGGCATTGCCAATGGTTCGGGCGAGCCGGACCCGATGCCGCTCTACACCCATGTGGTGCAGCAGCTCAATCCGCTCGGCCTGGCGTACTTGCATTTCATCGAGCCGCGCTCGTCGGGCGCCGGCCGCGCCGAGGTCAACTGGCAGAACGTGCCGTCGGCGATGGTACTGTTCCGTCCGATCTGGAAAGGCGTCTTGATTACTGCCGGCGGATTTACCGGCGAGACCGCGGATGCTGCGATCCGCGACGGCCATGCGGATATGATCGCGTTTGGCCGCATCTTCATCTCCAACCCTGATCTGCCGCGCCGATTGCAGCGCGGCTTCCCGCTGACGCCGTATAATCGCGCGACGTTCTATGGCGGCGAGGAGGCGGGGTATACGGATTATCCCGAGCATGATGAGTTGGAGAAAGCGTAGGGAATTCGTAGCCCGGATGAGCGAAGCGAAATCCGGGGCCGGTCTCACCAGCGTTCCCGGGTTTCGCTTCGCTCATCCGGGCTACAAGAATTGGTGGGATCCCGAACATGTTTCCAGAAGACGACGAACCTCCAAAAAAGAAAACCAAAGCTATCGCCCCGGGCAAGCCCGCGGCCGGCCAATGCCTGTGCGGCAAGGTCGCCTTCGAGATCGACGTCCCCGCGCGCTGGGCCTGGCACGATCATTCAGCCCCGAGCCGCCGCGCCCACGGCGCGGCCTACGCCACCTATGTCGGAAGCTGGCGCAAGCGCTTTCGCATCATCAAGGGCGAAAGCAGCGTCAACAGCTACGAGGACAAGGCGACGAAAACCGTGCGCCGTTTCTGCGCCCATTGCGGCACGCCGATCGCCTATGAACGCGGCCGTTCGCCGCACATGGTCAACATTCCCCGCGCGCTGTTTTCGGGCCGCACCGGCCGCCAGCCGCTCTATCACATCGCGATCGAGCAGTTGCAGGAATGGGCTTACACCGGCGAGCCGCTGGTGCCGCTGAAAGGCTTTCCCGGAGTGGTCTGGCAACGCTCGAAAAAGAAGAAAGCGGTTGAGCGGGAAGGGATGTTCTAGCGTGATCCGTCCGTCATCTCGGGAATAAGCGCGTTTGCGCTTATTCCGAAGGTGCGAGCGGAAGCGAGCCTCGAAGGATGCGAGGCAGTGCTTGCGGCCATCCTTCGAGACGGCGCGGAGCCTGTCATCGGGCGCGCATTCGCGCGACCCGTTGGCGCCTCCACAGGATGACGATATCGCCCAGCCTCCCTGCTCACGACGCGCTCGTGCCCGCCCATGCAGGGCAGCCATGACCGTGCTCCATTGCGCGCACCCTTCAAGTTTGGTCATGTGCGCATCGCCCCGCGGGTCAACGTACCGGCGGGCTGGAGGGAACATGAAGAATAAAATTACCGGGCGCTCGGCATTCCTCGCATTGCTGAAGGACGAGGGCATCACGCATCTGTTCGGCAATCCCGGCACCACCGAACTGCCGATCATGCACGCGCTGAAGGACCATCCGGACCTCACCTATGTGATGGCGATGCAGGAAAGCCTGGTTGTCGCGATGGCCGACGGCTTCAGCCGCGCCTCGGGCAAGCTGGTCGCCTGCAACGTCCATGTCGCGCCGGGTCTGGGCAATGCGATGGGCTCGCTGTTCAACGCCAGCTTCACCGGCACGCCGATGATCCTGACCGCCGGGCAGCAGGAGCAGGGCCACGGCCTGACCGAGCCGGTGCTGTACGGACCGCTGGTGCAGATGGCCGAGCCGCTGGTGAAATGGGCGGTCGAGGTGACACGGCTGGAGGATCTGCCGCGGATCGTGCGCCGCGCCGCCAAGATCGCGATGACGCCGCCGACCGGCCCGGTGTTCATCTCGCTGCCGGGCGACATTCTCAACGCCGAGGCCGGCATCGAGCTTGGCCGCTCGACTCGCATCGACACAAGCGTCCGGCCGTCCGATGAATCGCTGAAGGCGTTCGCGGCGCGCATCCTCAAGGCCGAACGGCCGGTCATCATCGTCGGCGACGAAGTGGTCAAGAGCGATGCCTTGAAGGAAGCGGCCGAATTCGCGGAAACGCTGGGCTGCCCGGCCTACCAGTCGTCGACGCCGTTTGGCGCGCATTTCCTGTCCGAGAGCCCGTGCTTCATGGGCGCATTGGCGCGGATCCAGAAGCTGGCCCGCGATGCGTTGACGCCCTACGACCTCATCATCGCCGTCGGCGGCGATCCGCTGCGGATGTCTGTCTATAGCGAGGTCGATCCGCTGCCGGACGGCATGTCGATCGTGCAGGTCGGCCTGGTCGATCACGACCTCGCCAAGAATTACGGCGTCGACATCGCGCTCAAGGCCGATGTCAGGGAAACCCTGCGCGCGCTGGTTCCGGCGCTGAGAGCTGCCGGCGGCAGCGCGCTGGAGGCCCGTGCCAAAGCGGGATTGGCGGCACTGGCCTCGAAGAATTGGACGGCCAAGCGCAAGCCGCTGATTGAACAAATTTCAAAACACGCCACCACCACGCCGATCGATCCGGACTGGCTGGCGCTGCAGGTGGTCGAGGCGATGCCCGCCAACGCCATCCTGGTCGACGAAGGCCTGACCTCGTCGCGGCAGATGATCGCGCTGCGCCCGCACCGCGACCGCTACGGCTATCACGCGTTGGCTTCCGGCGGCATCGGCTGGGGACTGCCGGCGTCGGTCGGCGTCAGCCTCGCCAACCCCGACCGGCCCGTCGTGTGCTACTCCGGTGACGGCTCCTCGATGTATTCGATTCAGTCGCTGTGGACCGCAGCCAACCAGAACCTGCCGCTGACATTCGTGATCGTCAACAATGGCGGCTATCGCATCATCAAGCAGCGCCTGCTCGCCTTCCACGGCGACGATCATTACGTCGGCATGGACTTCAAGGACCCGCCGGTCGACTTCACCGCGCTGGCCAAATCGATGGGTCTGGAAGCGACACGTGTCACCGATCCCTCGCAGTTGAAGTCGGTGCTGTCCTCGGCCTTCAGCCGTCCCGGTGCCAAGCTGATCGAAGTGGTGGTCAATAACGCGGTGAACTGACGGCCGTCTCGTAGGGTGGGTAAAGGCGCGCATTTGCGCCGTGCCCACCATCTTCGCGCAATAATGCCAATGGTGGGCATGCTTCGCTTTGCCCACCCTACGAAGCGCAATCCTACTCCGCCGCCTTCGCGGCGACATGCGGCCGGTACCGGCTCGCCGGATGTTGCGCCGTCAGCCGCGCGCGCCCCGCGCCGAACAGTTTCTCGCGCAGCGTGCCGTTGGCATAGGCGTCCTTGTAGATCCCGCGCCGGGTCAATTCGGGCACCAGCATTTCCGTGATGTCCGCGAAATCGCCGGGCGACACCGCAAAGGGAACGTTGAGGCCGTCGACGTCGGTCGCCTCGAACCAGGCCTCGATATCGTCCGCGACTTTCTCGGGCGTACCGACCACGACCGGCCCGGCGCCGCCGATGCCGACATGCTCGATGACTTCGCGCACGGTCCAGACCCGGTCCGGGTCGGCGCGGGTGACGTTGTCCATCGCGCTGCGGCCGGCGTCGTTCTGGACGTGGCGCACCTCCTGGTCGAGGTCGTAGCCGGAGAAGTCGACGCCGGTCCAGCCCGACATCAGCGCCAGCGCGCCTTCCGGATTGATGTGGCGGCGATAGTCGGCGTGTTTCGCTTTCGCCTCGGCCTCGGTGCGGCCGAGGATGATCGTCATCATGCTGAACATCAGGATTTCAGCCGGATTGCGCCCGATCTCGCCGGCGAGCTTGCGGATCGCCGCGACCCGCGGCCCGATGATCTTGGCCGACGGGCCCGACATGAACACGCATTCGGCATGCTCCGCCGCGAACTGCCGTCCGCGCGGCGAGGTGCCGGCCTGGTACAGCACCGGCGTCCGCTGCGGCGACGGCTCGCTGAGATGAATGGCATTGAGCCGGTAGTTCTTGCTCTCGTGTTCGATGCGATGGACCTTGGCAGGATCGGCAAAGATGCCGCGCGCGCGGTCGCGCAGCACGGCGGCGTCCTCCCAGCTTCCTTCCCAGAGCTTGTAGACCAGCTCCATATATTCGTCGGCGATGTCGTAGCGGTCGTCATGCGCGGTCTGCTTGTCCTTGCCGGCGCCGCGCGCGGCGCTGTCGAGATAGCCGGTCACCACGTTCCAGCCGACGCGGCCGTCGGTCAGATGGTCGAGCGTCGACATCCGCCGGGCGAACGGATAGGGCGGCTCGAACGACAGATTGCTGGTGACGCCAAAACCGAGATTTTGAGTCACCGCCGCCATAGCCGGAATCAGCATCATGGGCTCGTTGGAGGGCGTCTGCGCCGCGTTGCGCAAGGCCGCGTCCGGACTGTTGCCGTAGACGTCGTAGACCCCGAGCACGTCGGCGAGAAACAGCCCGTCGAACCGCCCGCGCTCCAGCGTCTTGGCGAGGTCGATCCAGTACGACAGGCGGTTGTAGTCCAGCGTGCGGTCGCGCGGATGCGTCCATAACCCCGGCGACTGATGCGCCACGCAGTTCATGGCAAAGGCGTTGAGCCGGATCTGCTTTTTCATGATGGAAAGGCCCTTACTCGTACCCCGGACACGCCGCCGCGTTTCCTCTGTTTTTTGCCCGATCGAAGGCCGGGCTGTCGGCTCGAACTTGTTACATTCCGGCCGGTTTTAGCAAGGCCCCATTCGTCCCGGCACTTCCGGCCGGCCAAGGTTATCGATAGGTTGGCAGCCCCGGATTCGTGGCTGCGAAAGGAACGATATGGCGACCAGAGCCGACGCGATTGCGAGCGCACGCGAACATCTTCATTCCGGCGCCTTTCTCGGCGAACTCGGCCGCAGGGTGGGTTATCGGACCGAAAGCCAGAATCCCGGCAGCGGCCCGGCGTTGCGGGCCTATCTTGAGGAGAACCTGCGCCCGGCTTTTGCCGACCTCGGCTTCGCGACCTGGATGATCGAATCCCCGACGGGCAAGGGTCCGTATCTGCTGGCGAACTATCACGAGGATGACGCGCTGCCGACCATCCTGACCTACGGCCATGGCGACGTCGTCGACGGCATGGAAGGTGAATGGCGCGACCATCTCGATCCCTGGCAGGCGACGACCAAGGGCGATCGCGTCTATGGCCGCGGCACCGCCGACAACAAGGGCCAGCACAGCATCAACATGTCGGCCATGCGGGCAGTGCGCGAGGCCCGTGGCGGCAGGCTCGGCTTCAACGCCAAATTCATTATCGAGACCGGCGAGGAAATCGGCTCGCCGGACCTGCGCAATGTCTGCGAGGCGCTGCACGAGGAACTCAAGGCCGATTTGTTCATCGCCTCCGACGGGCCGCGATTGTCGGCCGATCGCCCCACCATCTTCCTCGGCTGCCGCGGCGGCAATCGCATCCATCTCGACGTCAACCTGCGCGAGGGCGGGCACCATTCCGGCAATTGGGGCGGCGTGCTCGCCAATCCCGCGACGATCCTCGCCAACGCCATCGCAAGCCTGGTCGACGGCAAGGGCCGCATGAAACTTGAAGTGCTGAAGCCGCCGCCAATCTCCAACAGTGTCCGCGCAGCGCTGGCGGACGTGACGATCGAACCGACCGCGGACGAACCCGCTTTGTCGCCGGACTGGGGTGAGGAGGGCCTGACAGCAGCCGAACGGCTGTATGCCTGGAATACGCTGGAGGTGCTGGCGATGTCATCCGGCAATATCGACAAGCCGGCCAATGCCATTCCGGGCAAGGCCAGCGCCGTGCTGCAATTGCGCTTTGTCGTCGGCACCAAATACGAGGAAGTCGTCGATGCGGTGCGCGCCTACTTGCTCGCCAACGGCTTTCCGATGGTGGAAGTCAGCGGCGCGCAGCGCTTCGGTGCCTCGCGCACCGACATGGACAGCCCTTGGATCAACTGGGCTGCGGCGTCGATCCAGCAGACCACCGGCAAGGCGCCGGCGGTCCTGCCGAATTTCGGCGGCTCGCTGCCCAATGACGTTTTTGCGGAAGGGCTTGGTCTGCCGACGATCTGGGTACCGCATTCCTATCCCGGCTGCTCGCAGCATGCGCCCGACGAACACCTCCTGCTGCCGGTGACCGAGGAGGCGCTCGCCATCATGGCGGGGCTGTTCTGGGATCTCGGCGAGATCCCGCGCCGGGCCTGAGGTTGGCGCGGATGGTTCACGTGGCGGAATATGGTTTCAGGCAAGCGCTGGATGCGCTACAAAAAATGCAATAAATTTGCAAATCAGTTTCATCAGGCGAAATTAGACACTGTTGCGCACGCCCCGGCCTCTCTAGGATCGCAGCGGGTGGAGACCGGCAACGATGCAGGATGTGAGGTTTGGATTTCAGGCGGCCGCGGCCGACGTGGCCGAGGTGTCCGATCAGCAGCTTTACAGTGACCTGATGTCGGATTGCGCGCTGGGCCACCGGCTCGGCTATGACGCGGCGTGGCTGCTGGAGCACCATTTCAGCGACTATTATCCGACGCCGAGCCCGCTCTTGATGATGGCGCATATCGCCGCAAAATTTCCCGACCTGTCGCTCGGCACCTCGGTGCTGGTGCTGCCCTGGTATCATCCGTTGCGGCTGGCGGAAGAAATCGCGATGCTCAATAGCCTGACCCAGGGCACGCTGCATCTCGGCATCGGCCGCGGCACCGCGCGGATGGAATACGACGCCTACAACATCGACATGAACGACGGCCGCGCGCGCTTCGCGGAGGTGTATAAAATCGTCGAGCAGGGACTGTCGGGAAAGCCGTTCACGCATCGCGGCCAGTTCTGGAACATCGAACAGCCGATCCGGATTCGCCCTGCGCCGATCGACAAGCCGGTGCATTTCTACGGCGCGATCGGTAGCCCGGCGAGCGCCGAGGTGATGGGCGATCTCGGCATCCCGCCGATCTGTCTCTCGACCTTCCCGGACGGGCTGCTGGTGAAAATTCTCGATCGCTGGCGCGGCCGTGTCGGCGCCAAAGCCGACGGCGCGATCCTGCCGATCTCGGTCAAAATGTTCATCGCCGACACCGACGAGGAAGCGCGCGAGATGGGCCGGCGCTATTATCCGCCCTATTTCGCGCTGCAGGCCGACCACTACGAGGCCGATGCCAATCCTTGGGTCGGCATACCAGAGTATGCCGACTTCAGCCGCATGTTCGCCAACCTGCGCAAGATGACCGATCCGGCTGAACTCGGGCCGTTCCTGGATTCCAATCTGGTCGGCAGCCCCGCGACGATCTGCAAGCGCATCGACGCGCTGGCGGCGCTTGGATTCAACTACTTCATGGTGTCGAGCGCCACGCCCGGCACCCCCCTCGCAGTCAGGCAAAAGATGATGACCCGTTTCGCCGAAGAAATCTGCCCGCTTTATTCCGGCGCGATGCGCCAAGGAAATAGTAAGGGCAAAGGCAAGGCGGCATGAACGCGTCCCCCGCAAAACTTGCCGCGACCGCGCACAAGAAGAAGCCGGTGCTGTCCGTGGTCGGCCAGTCCGACAAGTTCAACGCGATCCAAAAAGTCTGCGCGATCCTACGGGTGCTGGCGCAGAACTCGCCGCTGCGGCTGACCGAGATCGCCGATGCGACCTCGCTCAACAAGGCGACCACGCTGCGAATTTTGGGCTCGCTGATCGACGAAGGCTTTGTCAGCCGCGTCGCCGGCGCCAAGACCTACGAGCTCGGCCAGGAGGCGCGGGTGATGGCGATCAGCGCGCGCCGCACCGTCGACATTGCCGAACTGGCGCAGCCGAGCCTGCTGCGGCTGTCGGAGAAATCCGCCGATACGGCGTTGCTGTCGGTGCGCAGCGGCGTCGAGGCGCTGTATCTGGCGCGCTCGGTCGGCAGTCATCCGTTGCAGCCGAACTATCTGCAGATCGGCAGCCGCCGCCCGCTCGGCGTCGGCGCCGGCAGCCTCGCGCTGATGGTGTGGCTGCCCGATGCCGAGATCGAGGCGATCATCGAGGTGTTGATCCCACGGCTGGCAAAGTCGCCGCGTATCACGCCGAAGTATCTGCGCGAGCGGATCACGGCCGCGCGAAAATCCGGCCATACCATGCTGCTCGATGCCGCCTTTCCCGGGATGGGCGGCGTCGGCGTTCCCGTCCGCGACGACACCGGGCAGGTGGTGGCGGCGCTCAGCATCGGCGCCTCCAGCGACCGGATCCGGCGGCGCGAGGTCGAGCTTGCCGAGATGCTGAAAAAGGAAGTGCAGATCCTGACCCGGGCGATGGCGCAGCCGGCCCGGCCGAACCCGCTGAAGGTCGTCAAAGGCTAGGGACGTCGGCTAGAGGGATAATCAAGCCGGCCTAAAGGTCGCGGTACCTTGCGGTATCAGGAGGTTCAGGCCATGTTATGCCAGCCAATGCTGGCACCGCGGGATACCCCCTGGAGCGCATGAGTTCAGCTTCCAACGCCACCGACGCTTCCGTGATTGAGGCGTTCGCCAAGATTCCCGCAGCTCTCGACCAAACGCCGGCGCTGATCGTGCGCGGACGCTGGCTCGACTGTGAATGCCTGCTCGGACCGACCGGTCATCCCTTTCACGTTTCGATCCGTCAGGGACGGATCGTCGACCTTGCGCCGGCGCCGGTCCTGATGCGGTCGTGGCGATTTTCCTACCGCGCCTCGCCGGCGGCATGGGCCGGGTACTGGCAGGCGATGCCGAAACCGGGCTTTCACGATCTGCTCGCGATGACCAAAAGAGGTGAAGCGGTGCTGGAAGGCGACCTGCATCCCTTCATCGTGCATTTGCAGTATTTCAAGGACATGCTCGCGCTGCCGCGGCAGGGTTTTGTCACGGTGGCGTCATGAACGGCCACATCGAGACGATTACCGGCCGTTATATCCATGTCGATATCGGTGGCGTGATGCATCGCATCTACTTCGAGGAAAACGGCACGGGCATTCCGTTGGTGTGCCTGCATACTGCCGGCGCCGACGGGCGGCAGTGGCGGCACCTGCTCGCGGATGAGGAATTCACGAAGAATTTCCGCATCATCGCCTTCGACATGCCCTGGCATGGCAAGTCCAATCCGCCGGCGAACTGGGACGGTTCGGAATATCAACTCACGACCGCGCGCTACACCGACACCATCCGCGCTGTCTGTCGGGGGCTGAAGCTCGACAAGCCGGTGGTGATGGGCTGCTCTATCGGCGGCCGTATCGTGCTCAACCTCGCGATCGATCACGCGGGCGAATTCCGCGCGCTGATCGGGCTCGAGGCCGCCGATTTTCAGGCGCCGTGGTATGACACGTCCTGGCTCAACCGCCCCGACGTCCATGGCGGCGAAGTCTGCGCCGCGCTGGTGTCGGGCCTGATTGCGCCGCAAAGCCCGGCTAGCTCACGGACCGAGACGCTATGGGCCTACAAACAAGGCGGTCCTGGCGTCTTTAAAGGCGATCTCTATTTCTACCGGGTCGACGGCGATCTGCGCGGGCGGGTCGAACGGATCGATACTAAAGTATGCCCGTTGTTCCTGCTCACGGGCGAGTATGATTTCTCCTGTACGCCGGAAGATACGAAGCGGACCGCCGCCGCGATCCCCGGCGCCAGTGTCACCATCATGGAGCAGCTCGGTCATTTTCCAATGAGTGAAAATCCCGAGCAGTTTCGCCGCTACATCTCGCCGGTTCTCGGCGAGATCACCCAGCAATCGAAGTAAACCAGACGAGGAGTACACGTATGAAACGTTCGACCATTATCGGCCTTGCGCTCACCGCAGCACTTGGCGTCGGCCAGGCGCAGGCCGAGGAGCTGACGGGGACGCTGAAGAACATCAAGGACACCGGCGCCATCACGCTCGGCTTCCGCGACTCCTCGATCCCGTTCTCCTATCTTGACGACGCCCAGAAGCCGATCGGCTACGCCATGGACATCTGCTACAAGATCGTCGATGCCGTGAAGAAGGAGCTGAAACTCGACAAGCTCGAGATCAAGCTCAATCCGGTGACGTCGTCGACCCGCATCCCGCTGCTCGCCAACGGCACCATCGATCTCGAATGCGGCTCGACCACCAACAACACCGAGCGCCAGAAGCAGATCGCCTACACCAACACTCACTTCCTGACCGCCAGCCGCTACGTCACCAAGACGGCGAGCAAGATCAACGCGATTGACGATCTCAAGGGCAAGTCGGTGGTCTCCACCGCCGGCACCACCAACATCAAGCAGCTCACCGAAGCCAACGCGGCCCGCAATCTCAACATCAACATCATTCCGGCCAAGGATCACGCCGAGGCCTTCCTGATGGTCGAGACCGACCGCGCGGTGGCGTTCGTGATGGACGATATCCTGCTGGCAAGCCTGATCGCCGGCTCGAAGGCGCCGGGCGATTACGTCATCTCCAAGGATGCGTTCTCCAAGCCCGAGCCCTACGGCATCATGCTGCGCAAGGACGACCCGGCCTTCAAGAAGGTGGTCGATGCGGCGACCGCGGCGCTCTATACCGGCGGCGAGGGCCAGAAGATCTACGAAAAGTGGTTCACCCAGAAGATCGCCCCGAAGGGCCTGAACCTCAACGTGCCGATGGGCAGCGAACTGAAGAACGAGTTCGCCAAGCCCTCTGACTCGCCGGACCCGGATTCGTACAAATAAACGGTCCAAATAAGCGTTAAAACAAGCGTTCCTGCGCCCATGCAATGGCCCGGTCATTGCATGGGCGTTATACGTTAACAGGCCGGATCGTCGGGTGCCGCGTACGCTGTCACAAACGGTCCGGACCATCCAATGAGGAGAATTCGAATGACGTCATGGCGTACGGTAGCGTACACGCTCGCGATCACCTGCTGTGCCGGGCAGGCTGGCGCGCAGGAATTGACCGGGACCCTGAAGAACATCAAGGAAACCGGCGCGATTACGCTCGGCTATCGTGAGTCGTCGATTCCGTTTTCCTACCTGGACGACAGCCAGAAGCCGGTCGGCTACGCCATGGACATCTGCTACAAAATCGTCGACGCCGTGAAGAAGGAGCTCAAGCTCGACAAGCTCGAGGTCAAGCTCAATCCGGTGAGTTCGTCGGCGCGGATTCCGCTGATGGCCAACGGCACCATCGACCTGGAATGCGGATCGACCACCAACAACACCGACCGGCTGAAGCAGGTGGCGTTCACCAATACGCATTTCCTCACCGCGACCCGGTACGTTTCCAAGAAGTCCAGCAAGCTTGCTTCTATCGACGATCTCAAGGGCAAGTCGGTGGCCTCGACTTCCGGCACCACCAATATCAAGCAGCTCACCGAAGCCAACGCGGCTCGTAATCTCGGCATCAACATCATCCCGGCCAAGGAACATGCCGAGTTGTTCCTGCTGGTCGAGACCGACCGCGCGGTCGCGGCGGTGCTGGACGATATCCTGCTGGCGAGCTTCGTTGCCGGATCAAAGGACCCCGACGCCTATGTCATATCCGGCGATGCATTCTCGAAGCCGGAGCCCTACGGCATCATGCTTCGCAAGGATGACCCGACGTTCAAGAAGGTGGTCGATGACGCCACCGCGGCGGTCTATACCAGCGGCGAGGGCCAGAAGATCTATGACAAGTGGTTCACGCAGAAGATCCCGCCGAAGGGCCTTAACCTCAACACGCCGATCGGTGCAGAGCTGAAGAACGAGTTCGCTAAACCTTCGGACTCGCCGGACCCGGATTCCTACAAGTAAATCCAGACCTTCGGCGAAGGGGCGCTGCAGGCCCGGCCATTTCCAGCAGGAAATGGCCGGAAATTTGCATGGACGTCAGGCGCATAAACGCTAATCTTGCAGGCGTCAGCGCGTGACTTCGTTAGCGCTGCGCGGGGGCGATAAGTGAACTATCACTGGAACTGGGGCATCTTCTGGCAGCCGTCGCCGAACGGCACCGGCAACTATCTCGACATGCTGCTGTCGGGTCTGGTCGTGACGATCAAGACCGCGCTGCTCGCCTGGGTCATCGCGCTGGTGATCGGAACCATCGTCGGCGTGATGCGGACGCTGCCCTCGAAGGCCGCGTCCACGATCGGTTTCTGCTATGTCGAATTCTTCCGCAACATCCCGCTGCTGGTGCAACTGTTCCTGTGGTTCTTCGTGCTGCCGGAACTGCTGCCGCGCACCGCGGGCCTGTGGCTGAAGCAATTGCCCAATGCGCCGTTCTGGACCGCGGCGATCGGTGTCGGGCTGTTCATGTCGGTGCGCGTCGCCGAACAGCTCCGCGCCGGCATCGGCTCGTTGCCGCGCGGGCAGAAGATGGCCGCAACCGCGCTCGGACTGACGACGACGCAGGCCTACCGCTACGTGCTGCTGCCGATTGCCTTTCGTGTGATCCTGCCGCCGCTGACGTCGGAATTTCTCAGCACCATCAAGAATACTTCGGTCGCCATCACCATCGGGCTGATCGAGTTGACCGGCGAAGCGCGCGCGATGCAGGAATTTTCGTTTCAGGTGTTCGAAGCCTTCACGGCCGCGACGGTGCTGTATCTGCTCATCAACGTGGTGGTCGTGATCGGCATGCGCTTTCTCGAACGCCAGGTGGCCATTCCCGGCTACATTTCCGGGAAGTGAAGGTCACCTGATGTTCAGCAACTTCGACTTCGATGTCATCCGCCGGTCGCTCGGCTATCTGTTTGTCGACGGCATGACATTCACCCTGACGCTGACGGCGCTCTCCGCCGTCGGCGGGCTGGTGTTCGGCACCTTGCTGGCGCTGATGCGACTATCCGGCCTCAAGCTGCTGGGCCGCATCGCCGGCGTCTATGTCGACCTGATGCGTTCGCTGCCGCTGGTGCTGGTCATCTTCTGGTTCTATTTTCTGGTGCCCTATATCGGTCAGTGGCTGACGGGGGCGCCGCGGCCGATTCGTGTCGGCGCATTCGCATCCTGCCTGATCACCTTCATCCTGTTCGAGGCGGCTTATTTTTCCGAAATCATGCGCGCCGGCATTCAGTCGATCTCCAAGGGACAACCGGCGGCGGCCTACGCGCTCGGGCTGACCTACCGCCAAACCATGAGTTACGTCGTACTGCCGCAGGCCTTCCGCAACATGCTGCCGGTGTTGCTGACGCAGACTATCGTGCTGTTCCAGGACACCTCGTTGGTTTACGTACTGTCGATCCCGGATTTTCTCGGCGCCGCCAGCAAGGTGGCGCAGCGCGACGGCCGGCTGGTCGAGATGTACCTGTTTGCGGCCGCGGTCTATTTCGCCATTTCCAGTCTCGCGTCCTACGGCGTCCGGCGCCTGCAGGCACGCATTGCCATTGTCCGCTAGGGGCGCAGCATGATCGAAATCAACCACGTCAATAAATGGTACGGGCCGTCGTTCCAGGCGCTGAAGGACTGCACCACCAGCGTCGCCAAGGGCGAGGTGGTGGTGGTGTGCGGCCCCTCGGGCTCGGGAAAATCGACGCTGATCAAATGCGTCAACGCGCTGGAGCCGATCCAGGAAGGCGAGATCATCCTCGACGGCATCAAGGTCAACGATCCCAAGACCGATCTGCCAAAGCTGCGCGCCCGGGTCGGCATGGTGTTCCAGCACTTCGAGCTGTTTCCGCATCTGCGGATCATCGAAAACCTTTGTCTGGCGCAGGAGAAGGTGCTGGGCCGCTCGCACGACGCATCGGTGGCCAAGGCCGAAAAGCTGCTCGACCGCATCGGCCTCAAGGCGCACGCGAACAAGTATCCGGCCGAACTGTCCGGCGGCCAGCAGCAACGCGTGGCGATTGCCCGGGCGCTGGCCATGGACCCGATCGCGATGCTGTTCGATGAGCCGACCTCGGCGCTCGATCCCGAGATGATCTCGGAAGTGCTCGATGTGATGGTCGACCTCGCCCGCGAGGGCATGACCATGATGGTGGTGACGCATGAAATGGGCTTTGCCAGCAAGGTTGCGCACCGGGTGATCTTCATGGACCAGGGCGAAATCGTCGAGGACGCGCAAAAGACCGATTTCTTCGGCAGCCCCCGCAGCGACCGCGCGCAGAAGTTTCTGTCGAAGATCCTGTCGCATTAGGCTTGATTGTTCCGATGTGCTCGGTGCAATCGCTTCGCTCCTTCCACGTCATTGCGAGCGAAGCGAAGCAATCCATCTTCCCCAGCAATGAAAAAATGGATTGCTTCGTCGCTTCGCTCCTCGCAATGACGGGGAGGGACATTTCCGGACCCTGGAATGACAGCGCAAGGGTTCCTCCCCCGAAACAAATTGCGTATAACGGCCGCCGCAACCGCTTCGCAGTCCGAACAGGAGAACCCGCTTGGAACAGATCGCTTACGTCAACGGCTCGTATGTGCCCCTCTCGGAAGCCAAGGTGTCGATCCTCGACCGTGGTTTTCTGTTTGCCGACGGCATCTACGAAGTCGCCGCCGTGCTGGACGGCAAGCTGATCGACAACGCCTCGCACCTGGCGCGGCTGGAGCGCTCGGTCGGCGAGATCGAACTGGCGCTGCCGGTGAGCGTGGCCCAAATCGAGGAAATCCAGCGCGAACTGGTCAAGCGCAACAATCTCGTCAACGGCATGGTCTATCTGGAAGTGACGCGCGGCGCCGATACCGGGCGCGATTTCGCGTTTCCCAAGGGCGTCACGCCGACGCTGATCATGTTCACGTCTGTAAAAGACATCATCAACGCGCCGTCGGCCAAGACCGGCATTGGCGTCATCACGGTGCCGGATCTGCGCTGGACCCGTCGCGACATCAAGAGCGTGGCGCTGCTGGCGCAGGTGCTGGCCAAGCAGGCAGCGGCGGTTGCCGGCGCCGGCGAGGCCTGGATGATCGAGGACGGCAAGGTGACCGAGGGCGGCTCGTCGTCCTGTTTCATCCTGACCCAGGACGACGTGATCGTGACCCGGCAGAACGGCAGCGAGATCTTGCCGGGCTGCACCCGCAAGGCGGTGGTAGCACTCGCCGAGGAACGCCAGCTCCGCGTCGAGGAGCGGGCGTTTACGGTTGAGGAAGCGCTGGCCGCCAAGGAAGCCTTCGTCACCAGCGCCACCGTGTTCGTGCAGGCGGTGGTGACGATCGACGGCAAGAAGGTCGGCAACGGCAAGCCCGGCCCGATGACCGACCGGCTGCGCGAGATCTATGTCGATTTCGCGAAGCAGACGGCGGTGTGAGTGGATTCGGAAGGCGCGGCTACCTCAGCACGTCGTCATCGCCCGGCTTGACCGGGCGATCCAGTATTCCAGAGACGCTGGTGAATAGCCGAGAGGTCGCGGCGCACTGGGTGCCCCGCCTTCGCGGGGCGATGGACAGTAGAGGATGACGCTTACGCCACCGCTGCCTTCACCTTCACCGGATGCATCGCGCGGAACGCGATGGCGAGCCGGTTCCAGGCATTGATGGCCCCGATCAGCATGGTCAGGTTGACCGTCTCCGCTTCGTTGAAATGCGCGCGGACATCCGCGTAGAGATCGTCAGGCGCGTGCGTTTCCGCGATCAGCGTCAGCGCTTCGGTCCACGCCAGCGCGGCACGTTCGCGGTCGGTGTAGAGCGGCGATTCGCGCCAGGCGTTGAGCAGATACAGCCGCTGCTCGGTCTCGCCCTGCTTGCGGGCGTCCTCGGTGTGCATGTTGATGCAATAGGCGCAGCCGTTGATCTGCGAGGCCCGGGTCTTGACCAGTTCGATCAGCGACTTTTCGAGGCCGGAGCCCTGGATCTGGGTTTCGAGCGCGCTCAGCGCTTTGATGGTGTCGGGGGCTGCCTGGTAGAAGTTCATCCGGGGTTTCATGGTCGTTCTCCTGGTTGGTGGGGTGGGTAGGGGTTGATCGAATAATCCTAGTGTGCGCCGCCGCTGGCAAGATGGTCCGGCTTCTTCAGCAGTAAGGTTGCGATGAGTGCGACAATCAGCGCGGCGCCGAGCAGGTAAAATGTGTCGCTGAAGGCGAGAATGAAAGCCTGCTTCTGCACGATCCCGCCGATCGCGATCACCGCGCGATGCGTTGCTTCGGCGTGATCGGCGACGCCGTGATTGAGGAAATATTGGGTCAACTGCTCGATCCGGTTGCGGGTCGCCTGTTCCAGCATCGAGACCGACTGCATCAGCACGTTGGAGTGAAACTGCTCGCGCTTGGTCAGGAAGGTCTGCAGCGACGGCAATGCCGACCGCGCCGCCGAGGTTGCGCATCATGTTGAACAGCCCCGACGCCGAGCCGGCATTCTCCGCCTCGATGCCCGCGGTCGCGACCGCCGAGAGCGGCGCCATCACCAGCGCCTGGCCGAGGGCGCGGACGATGTTGGGCCAGAACAGCTGATCGGTGGCGTAGTCGTTGGTCATGTAGATGTTCATGAAGTTGGACGCCGCGAACAGCGCAAAACCGATGCCGATGATCAGGCGGGGGTCGAAGCGCTTCATCAGCCGCGGCACCAGCGGGATCAGCAGCAGTTGCGGCAGTCCGGTCCAGGCCAGCACCATGCCGATCTGTTCGGCATTGTAGCCCTGGATGCGGGACAGATAGACCGGCAGGATGAAGACCGAGCCGTACAGCGCGATGCCGAGCAGGAAATTGGCCAGCATGCCGAAGCCGAAATTGCGGCGGAGCAGCAGGCGCAGATTGAGCAGCGGCTTCTTCGTGGTCAGTTCGATCCACAGGAAGGCGGTCAGCGCCACGGCCGCGATGACCGACAGCCTGACGATGAAGGCCGAGCCGAACCAGTCGTCCTTGTTGCCTTCCTCGAGCACGGTCTGCAGCGCGGACAGGCCGATGGCCATGGTGGCGATGCCGACCCAGTCGCCCTCGCGCAGCAGCGACAGCTTCATCGGCTTGGCTTCCAGCGAGAACCACAGCATCGCGATCATCACCGCGCCCGGCACCAGGTTGACGTAGAAGATGAACTGCCAGCCCCAGTTTTCGGTGAGATAGCCGCCGATGGTCGGGCCGATCGCCGGCGCGAAGGTCGCCGACAGCGCGAACAGCGCCAGGCCGACCGGCTGCTTTGACTTCGGCAGCAGCGTGATGATCAGCGTGAACGCCATCGGGATCAGCACGCCGCCGGTAAAGCCCTGGATCGCGCGCAGCACGATCATCTGCGGCAGATCCTGCGCGAAGGCGCAGGCCACCGAGAGCAGAAGGAACAGGACGGCGTTGGTCAGCAGATAGCGGCGGATCGAGAACACCTGCGCCAGCCAGCCGCTGAGCGGGATCACCACGATCTCGGCGATCAGATAGGAGGTCGAGATCCAGCCGCCGTCGTCGATCCCGGCGCCGATCGCACCCTGGATGTCGGCGAGCGAGGCGTTGACGATCTGGATGTTCAGCACCGCCATGAAGGCGCCGAGCGTGGCGCCGATGACGGCGATCCAGGTTTTTGCCGGGATCGCCGGCTCGGCCTTGGCGGCCGCGGTTTGCGAACGATCGCCGCCGAGGTTGACGGCGGAAGCGGCGTTGATGGTGGGCTGGAGTGCGGTCATGGGGGTCTCCTCTTGCTCGGGCAGAGGCAGGATGCATTAGGCGTGCAGGTCCGATAATCGGGTCGGATATGGAAGGATTGTCCGGCAGGACTTGATAATCTCGGGCCGAGCAGGGGTCTCAAGCCGCCGTTCGGTGGGCCAAGCGGCTTCCGCGGCCAGCCGTATCTGGGTTTCGCGCTCGGCCAGCACCGTCGCCCTGGTGTTGACGGTCGGCTCGGCCGACATGCCCGGCCGCAGCAGGCCGGTCAAGTTGTGGTCGTCGAGCACGATCTTCACCGGCACGCGCTGCACGATCTTGGTGAAATTGCCGGTGGCGTTGTCGGGCGGCAGCAGCGCGAATTCGAGACCGCTGGCCGGTGACAGGCTGTCGACATGGCCCTTCAGCGTCGTGCCATGAAAACTGTCGATGCGGATTTCGACCGGCTGGCCGTTGCGCACGTGCGTGAGCTGGGTTTCCTTGAAATTCGCCACCACGTAGACCGCGTCCAGCGGCACCACCGCCATCAGCTGCGTGCCGGCCTGCACGAACTGACCGACCCGCAGCGAACGCGCGCCGACCGTGCCGTCGACCGGCGCCGATGATTCTGGTGTAGGACAGGTTCAGCGCCGCCTGCTGTTCGACCGCGCGGGCGCGATCGAGCTGCGCCACGGCCTTGGCGCGGTCGGTGGTGAGAACGTCGACCTTCTTCTGCGCGGCCAGCAGACCGAATTTTTCGTGCTGCAACTGCGCGCTCTTCTCGCGCAACGCTGCGTCGGTCTGCTGCGCGCGTTGAATGGTGCCGGAGCCGGTCTTCATCAGGCCGTCGTAGCGGGCCTGCTCCTCCTGGGCGAACTGCAGATTGGCTTCGGCGGCGGCAACGTCGGCGGTCTCCTGTTCGATGACCGGCTGCTGCAGGGCGATCTGCGCATCGAGGTTGCGGACCGCGGCCTCGGCCGCATCGACGTCGGCATGGGCGGAATCGAGCGCCGCCCTGAAGTCGCGGTCGTCGATCCGGGCCAGAATCTGCCCGGCTTTCACCGGCTGGTTGTCGCCGACCAGCACCTGCGCGATGTAGCCGGAGACCTTTGGCGAGATGATCGTGGAGTCGGCCTTGACGTAGGCGTCGTCGGTCGATTCCAGGTAGCGGCCGGTGGTGAGATAGCCGTAGCCAAAGTCGGCGGCAGTGGCGATTCCGAGCGCCAGAAGCAGCGCCAAGGCTGCGCGCCTGATCGCCTTCTGTGACGGGCGGAGGCCGATTTTCGATGTGACATCAGAGGTATAGGTCGTGGTCGACATGGCATCCTCGCAGCTCTGGCGGGCGCGCTCGGGACGAGGGCGCTGGGTACCCGCGCAAGATGCAATGTCAGCCGCCATGTGATAATCCGGAGAAAACTGGAAGGATTATCCAGTAGCAGCGGATAATGAGGGGCTTGCCGATGGATCGGCTGACCAGTCTGACGGCCTTTGTCCGGGTGGTGGATAGCGGCGGGTTTTCGGCGGCGGCACGCCGGCTCAACATGTCGACGACCATGGTGAGCAACCACGTCCAGTCGCTCGAAGACCGGCTCGGCGCGCGGCTGCTCCAGCGCACCACGCGCAAGGTCAGCGTCACCGAAGTCGGCAAGGCCTATTACGACCGCTGCGTCCAGATCCTCGCCGACATCGAACAGGCCGACGACATCGCCGGCGCCCAGCAGTCGACGCCGCGCGGCACGCTGCGGATCTATACCGCCACCCACATCGTGCAGTTCGTGTCACCGGTCGTCGCCGAATTCCTCGCGCTATATCCCGAGGTCAAGGTCGACCTGCAGATGGGCGAGCGCAACATCGACATGATCGACGAGGGGTTCGACATCGCGGTTCGCCTGACGCCGCCGCCCGATTCAAGCCTGATCGTGCGCAGCCTCGCCACCTGGCGGCACGTGCTGTGCTGCTCGCACGATTATCTGGAAAAGCATGGCCGGCCGCAGGCGCTATCCGAACTCGCCAATCATAATTGCGTTCGCCACGTGAACTATCCCTATGACGAGTGGCGTTTTGTCGACCGCAAGGGCGCGCCGGCCTCGGTGCGCGTATCCGGCAATCTGATCACCAACAGCGGTGAAACGCTGCGCAAGGTCGCGCTGGAAGGCGGCGGCATCAGCCTTGCGGCGGGCTTCCTGGTTCACGACGATCTCGAGGCAGGCCTCCTGGTGCGCCTGCTGCCGGAATACCGGCCGCTGGAATTCGCTGTCAACGCGGTGTATCCGCATCGCCATCATCTCTCGGCCAAGGTGCGAACCTTCATCGACATGCTCGCCGATCACAGCGCGGAACAGCAGAAGTTGATCAATCCGTATTCGTGAACCCCGTCATTGCCTCGATGCGCGGCCATACCATATGGTGCGCCCGATCAAACGGGGGCCACTGAATGTCTTTGCGAAAGCCAGCGTCGACAATCCAGTGTGCGACGCTGC
Source organism: uncultured Alphaproteobacteria bacterium (assembly GCA_963764705.1). Lineage (GTDB taxonomy): Bacteria > Pseudomonadota > Alphaproteobacteria > Rhizobiales > Xanthobacteraceae > Bradyrhizobium. The sequence continues at coordinate 130,259 of CAVXTR010000004.1, forward strand.
TGACGGCGATAGCCGTCTCGATAACGAATTCGTTATCAGCCGCCGAATTCGGACCGCCGCCGAACGCGGCGCTGTCGATCGAAAAGCTCTCCCGGATCGACGATTTTCTTAAAGATCAAATCGCCACCAAAAAGATTCCCGGCGCCGTCGTGCTGGTCCAGCGTCACGGCAAGCCGGTCTATTTCAAATGGTTCGGCAAGCGCGACGCAGATGCCGGTATCGACATGACGCCGGATGCGATCTTTCCGATGCATTCGCTGACCAAGACCGTCACCAGCGTCGCGGCGATGCTGCTGGTCGACCGCGGCACGATCAGGCTCGATGATCCCGTCAGCAAATATGTCCCGTCCTTTGCCGGCATGAAGGTCGGCGTCGAGCGCAAGAACGAGACCGGAAAGGCCGTGCTCGATCTGGTGCCGCCGCGCCGGCCGATCACGATCGAGGATCTGCTGCTGCACACATCCGGCATCACCTACGGCTTCTATGGCGAGCGCAACCTGGTCAAGGCCGCCTATGACGGCATCTATCTCGGCGATTTCGACAATGCCGGATTTGCCGAGCGGATCGCAAAGGTGCCGCTGGCCGAACAACCGCGCACGCTGTGGGACTATGGCCATTCGGCCGACGTGCTCGGGCGCGTCATCGAGGTCGCGTCCGGCCAGTCGCTGTACCAGTTCGAAAAAACGCAATTGTTCGATCCGTTGGGGATGACGACGACAAAGTTCTTCCTGACCGATCCGGCGGAGCGGGCGCTCTATGCGCAGCCGCTGGACAGCGATCGCCATGTCGAGCGCAACTCGCTCGACGTTACCCGCTGGGAATCCGGCGGTGGTGGCCTGGTTTCGACGGTCACCGATCTCGCGCGCTACGGGCAGATGCTGCTCAACGGCGGCATGCTGGACGGAAAAATCTATCTCGGCCCGAAGACGTTTGCCGACATGACGACCGACCACATCGGCTCGGGCTCGGGCGTGGCGCGCAACTTCTTCTATTATCCAGGCGACGGTTTCGGGTTCGGCTATGGGTTCGGGGTGCGGACCGAAGCAGGCAATGCGGTGCCGCCGCCGCCGGGCTCGCTCGGCGAATTCAAGTGGGACGGTGCCACCGGCGCCTATCTCGTGGTCGACCGTGCCCAGGATATGTTCTTCGTGGTGCTGGAAAATGCGCCATCCAATCGCCTGCACGTTCAGGTCAACGTCAAGAAACTGATCTACGATGCGTTCGAGAAATGAGCGTGGAAATTCAGGGCGGGAACGGCGTGAACAGAAGCATTGAAATGCCCGGCAGGGCCGGCGGAAGCGATCAGGCACGCAGGGCCGGTAACCGAATCGTCGCACTCGATCGCGCGCGTACCGTCATCATTCTGCTGGTGCTGCTGCATCACTCCGTCGTCAACTACACCCATTTCGGCACCGGCGATGCGATGCGCTGGCTCGGCTTCGATCTGGTGGTGCTGTTCAACGACAGTTTTTTCATGGCCTGCATGTTCCTGATCTCGGGGCTGTTCGCGCACGCCAGCCTGACGCGCAGGGGGGCGGTGGGTTACGCGCGCCGTCGCGCGTGGCGGCTCGGCATCCCCTTTCTGGTCTCGATCTTCGTGCTGATGCCGATCGCCTACTATCCGACCTTCCTGCGCTATCACCTGCCCGGCACCACCGATTTCAATTTCTTTCATTTCTGGTGGCACACAATCACGATTGGCCCGTGGCCGTCGGGGCCGGCCTGGTTCCTCTGGGTGCTGCTGGCGTTCGATATCGTCGCCGCGGCGCTGGTGACGATGATGCCGCTGATAGTGAAGACATCCGGCCTGCTGATCTTCACGCTGCGTGACCGGCCGTGGATCGCGTTCGCGGCATTCCTGGCGGCGTCGGTCGCGATCTATCTGCCGATGCATCTGGTGTTCGGTGATACCAGCTGGCTGGAGCCGGGCGGGTATCCGCTGCCGATCCAGACCAGCCGCATTTTGCTCTATGCCGGCTATTTCCTGACCGGGTTCGGTATCGGCGTCGTCAGCCTTCGCGCCGGCATTTTGGCGGAAGGGAGTGAAATCGTAAAACACTGGCCGGCCTGGCTCGCCTTCGCAGCGGCGTTTTACGGCGCCATCCTGTTGCTGGTGTACGTCCATCACAACTGGGTCGCGGATTTCAACGCGCCGTCGCCGTCGTGGCGAGCGGGCTATGGCCTCGCCTTTGCGCTGTTCAGCGCGGCGATGACGTTCACCGTGCTGGCGGTGTGCGTATGGTTTGAGTCATCGCGGGCAGGGCTACTCGATGCGATGCGGCCTTCGGCCTACGGCATCTTTCTCGTCCACTACATCTTCATCATCTGGCTGCAATACGCGGTGTACGGTTATTCGTGGCCGGCTGGTGTAAAGGCCGCGGTCGTATTCGCTGTGACGCTGGCGCTAAGCTGGGCGGTGACGGCGATGCTGCGGAAGATACCGTTCGTGGCGCGGATGATTTGAAGGCAATCGTCATTGCGAGCCAACGGGTCGCGCGAATGCGCGCCCGATGACAGGCTCCGCGAAGCAATCCATATCTCGGCAAAGTAAGTATGGATTGCTTCGTCGCTTCGCTCCTCGCAATGAGGGAGTCCGCGGCCTACATCACGGCTTCAGCAGCAGCTTCTGCACCCGCCAGTTCAGCAACTCCGCCACGAACAGCACGTTCTCCGACGGACACGCCATCGCGTGGATCCAGCCGAACTGTTTCAGCTGCTTGCCGGACTGGCCGAGCACGCCGAGCAGCTTGCCGTCGAGGCTGAGCTTGTAGATGCGGCCCGGCCACGCATCCGAGCTGTACAGCACCTGGTTCGGCGGCGGCGTGATGCAGAGCGACCACGGCGAGCCCGGATGGAAGGTGCCGCCGGCCATCATGGCTTCGTCCGGGATCTTGCCGATCGCGGGCTTGCGCGCCCGCCGGCACCGGAACGTCGATCGTGAACTGGCGCAGGAATTTGCCGTCGCCGTCGAACACCTGGATGCGGTGGTTGCCGCGGTCGGCGACGTAGACGTTGCCGTTGGCGTCGGAAGCGATCGAATGCGGGGTGTTGAACTGGCCGGGCTCCTTGCCGCGGTCGCCCCACGACTTCAGCCAGTTGCCGTCCTTGTCGACCTTGGCGACGCGCGAATTGATATAGCCGTCGCTGATGAAGGTGTTGCCGGCCTTGTCCCAGGTGACGTCGGTGACCTGCCGGAAGCGGCCGTCCTCGGACGGCAGCGGCGGCTTGGGATGCTTGAGCGGACCGGTGTCCTCGTCGGAAGCCTCCTGCTTGCGGCCGAACACCATGACGACGCGGCCCTCGGGATCGAACTTGATCACCATGTCCGAGCCCTTGTCGGTGACCCAGATATTGTCCTGCGGGTCGATCTTGACGGTGTGTCCGAACGACCAGGCGTAGAGGTTCTTGCCGATCTCGCGGATGAACTTGCCCTGCGCGTCGAATTCCAGCAATTGCGTCGCCGCGGCCGCATAAGCGGGGCCGGTGGTGTTGCCACGCGACAACGCGAACACATGCCCCTTGGAATTGACCGAGACCCCCGACACTTCGCCGAAATACATGTTCGGCGGCAATTTCAGGGGATTGGGAACGGAGTCGAACGCGATATTGGGAACGGCCTGCTGCGCGAACGCCTGTGGCGCAACCAGCAGCATCAATCCGGCCAGCCAGTGCCTCATGTCAGTCCTCCCGGGACGTTGGTTATTGTTGTTGGGCGCGATGCTAGTCGATCGCCCCGCGATTGGCACGCAATCCCGGCGTCATGACCGACCGGCAACAGACGCATAGCCTTCCGTGGCAGGGCGTGATTTGGTGACGCTTCCTTATCCCCACCGCAAGTCAGGACTCATGCAAGCTCAAAGCACCTCAAGGAAATCGTCCGTCTTGTTCGCGCTTGCAGCATGCGCGCTGCTCTCGGCATGGCCTGATGGTCAGCCTCAGGCGGCCTATCCCGACCGTATCATAAAAATAGTGGTGCCGTTCGCGCCGGGCGGCGGTACCGACGTGGTGGCGCGGACGCTGGCACAGGAGATGTCAAAAGATCTCGGCGTCTCCGTCATCATCGAGAACAAGCCGGGGGCAGGGACCATCATCGGCACGCAGGCGGTCGCGGCCAGCGCGCCGGATGGCTACACGCTGCTGATGGGAACGTTTGCCAACGCCGTCAATCCAAGCCTGCAGGCCAAGCTGCCCTACGACGCCCATGGCGACTTTGCGGCGGTGGCGCTGGTGGCGCGGTCGTTCAACCTGGTCGTGGTCAACAAGGCGTCCCCGATCACATCGATTCCGGAGCTGATCGCGGCGGCCAAGGCCGAGCCCGACAAACTCACTTACGGCACCTACGGCACCGGGACCTCGGCACATCTGGCCGGCGAATTGTTCAAGCACATGGCCAAGGTCAACCTGACGACCATCTCATACAGGGGGGCGGCGCCTGCGATCACCGATCTGCTCGGCGGCCAGATCCAGGTGATCTTTACGACGGTGGCGAGCGCAGCATCCCTGGTCGAATCCGGGCAGTTGCGCGCGATTGCCGTCACTTCGGCGGAACGCTCGCCGGCCTTTCCGCAACTGCCGACGGTGTCGGAAGCCGGCGTTCCCGGCTACGCCGCCGAAGCCTGGTACGGCGTCTACGCGCCGGCGAAGACCCCGCCGGAGATCATCGACCGCCTCAACAAATCGGCGGCGAAGGCGGTGCAGTCCGAGGCCTTCAAGAAGCTCGGTGTCAACGAAGGCCTCGTCATGGTGGCCGCGCCGCCGGAAGCGCTCGACCGCTATTTTCGCGGCGAGGAAGAGCGCTGGCGCAAGGTGATCCAGGATGCCGGCATCAAGCCGGAGTAGGGAATATTCGTTGCTGCCTGGGGTTGCAGGGTGAGCGACGCGGCATTCGCCGCTGTCGCGAACCGTCAGCGGTCGAAACCCCCGGGGAGGATGATCATGTCAGTCATGATGCGTCGCATATTTGCTGCCGCGAGCTTCGTTTTCATCTGGGGCACCCTGCCGGCATCGGCGCAGGAAACCGTTCGCATTCGCGGCACCATCGAACGCATCGAAGGCCCGGTCTATGTGGTCAAAAATCGCGACGGCGCCGAACTGAAGCTGACGTTGACCGACAACCCGCTGTTTGTCGCGATCGTTCCCTCCAGGATGACTGACATCAAGCAGGGCATGTTCGTCGGCTCCGCCGGGATGATGCAGTCTGACGGCGTCCAGAAAGCGATCGAGGTTCACATTTTCCCGGAATCGATGCGCGGGACCGGCGAAGGCCATTACGACTGGGACCTGCTGCCGAAGAGCAGGATGACCAATGCGAATGTCGAACAGGCCGTCACCGGCGTCGACGGTCAGACCCTCTCGGTGAAGTACAAGGACGGCGAGAAGAAATTGCTCGTCACGCCCGAGACCGTCGTCGTCACCTATGAAATGGGCAAGAAGGAGGAGGTGCAGCCCGGGACCAAAATCTTCGTGGCCGCTGCGAAAAAGCAGCCGGACGGTACGGTGCAGGCGCCGCGCATCACCTATGGCCGAAACGGACAGGCGCCGGCGTTCTGAACCAGCGCTACTGCTCGATCCTGATGTTGGCGGCTTTGGCGACTTCGCCCCAACGCGCAATATCGGCGGCGAGAATCTTTGCAAACTCTTCCGACGAGTTACCGACGGTATCGATGCCGAGCGGCTTCAGGCGTGCGATCACGTCGGGCAATTTTGCGATTTGCATCAACTCGCCTTCGAGTTTCTTGACGATCGCCGGCGGCGTACCCTTTGCGACGAAGATGCCGCTCCACAGCACGGCATCGACATCCGCGCCGGCTTCCTGGAGGGTCGGTACGTCAGGTAATTCTTCCATCCGTTTGGGAGCGGCGACAGCCAGCGCCCGCACTGTGCCGCTCTTGACCTGCGGCAGGACCGGGCCGGCATCCGCGATGGTGGTCGTGACCTGGCCGGAGACCACCGCCAGCACGGACTCGTTGGCGCTCTTGTAGGGTATGACCTGCATCGGCGCGCCGGTCTTCTGCTTGAACAGTTCGGTCACCAACTGGAAGGAGGCGGATGAACTCGCATAGTTGGTCTTGTCCGGATTGGCCTTGGCATAGGTCACGAGTTCGGCTGCTGATTTGATCGGCGAGGCGCCGTTGACGATCATGATCAGCGGAAACGAGGCCAGTTCCGAGACCGCGACAAAATCGTTGATCGCGTCATAGGGTAGCTTGGCATAGACGGCAGGATTGATCGAGATGCCGCTGGCGCTCATCAATAGCGTGTAGCCGTCGGGCTGCGACTTCGCGACATATTCGGTGGCGACGATAGCGCCGCCGCCTGGTTTGTTCTCGACGATCACGGGCTGGCCGAGGCGTTCCGAAAGTTTTTGGCCAAAGACGCGGGCGATGATGTCGTTGCCGCCGCCGGCCGCGAAACCGACGATGATGTGAAGCGGCCGGCTCGGATATTTCGAAGGATCTTCCTGCGCCAGCGCCGGCGCGGCGAGCGTCAGCCATCCAAGGCACGCCATCATCCAAAAATTCCGGCCGGGCGTTCGCATGCAATCGACCCTTCTAAAATGACAGGAAACCTACAGCCGCGTTACCTTGATATGCAACACCGCGGCCTTGCCGTCATCGAGCGCCGCAAACGCGCGGTCGATGGCGGCGGCAAGCTCGTCCGGCTCGTTGACGCATTCGCCGTAAGCGCCGAACGCCTTGGCGACGTCGGAGAAGTCGCGACGATCGCCCTGGCGGCCCGAGGTCAGGCGTGACTGGAACTGGTCGGTCTCGGCCGCGATGCCCTTCGGGTAGACCCGCTGTACCGCCGACTTCACCGCCTGCCAGCCGCCATTGTCGAGCACGACCGTCAGAATCGGGATCTGGTATTGCTGCGCGACCGCATAGACACTGTCAGGTGAGGAGAAATGAAAGCCGCCATCGCCGATCACCTGCACGATGCGCCGGTCGGGCTGCGCGAGCTTCAGTCCCAGCGCCATGCCACCGGAGAATCCGAGCCCGCCGCCGGCCAGCCCGACATAGCTTTTCGGCTGGGTACGGGTGATGTGCTCCTGGAGGATCGGCCCGTTGCGGATCGCTTCGTTGAGGACAACGTCGTCCGGCGACAGCTTTCCGCTCAGTGTCGCGAACACGAAGGCCGGGTTCAGCGCGTCCGGAACCCCTTTGTTGGCGCTTGCCGTGGCGCGCCGCTTGACCGAAGCCTCGCGGGCGTCGCCCCAGTTCGCGATCCGCGCCGCGACGCGCTTGCGATAGCCGTCGTCGGCGCGGGCTGCGACCGCTTCGAGCACCTGGCCCAGGACGGTGGCGCAATCACCCTGGATCCGCATGTCGGTCGCAAAGCCCCACATCGGAAAATCCGCCTTCAACGGGTCGATATCGATCTGGATCCATTTCATGGTATTCGCGCGCTTGGCGTATTGCGGCACAAACGGCACGTCGGAATCCAGCAGCAGGCCAAGGTCGGCGTGCTCCAGCAGCGGCAGCGGATCGGAACCGGCAAAGCACGGCGAATCCTGGGGGATGTTGAGATCGATCGAATTGAATTCGGCGACGCGGATGCCGCAGGCCCGTGCCAGCCGGTCAAGGGCTGCGACCGCTTCCGGCTTGCGGCCGAGATAGGCTGCGAACGCGACCGGATTTTCCGCAGCCATCAGCGCCTGCGCAATTGCCTCCGCCCGCGCCGGCTCGACACCGCCGGCCTGCACGCTGCCGTAGCGCGCCGCCGGATAAGACGGCATGGCGGCCTCATCCCATTCCTCCGCCAGCGTCTCGCGCGGCAGCATCATGTAGACGGGACCGGGCGGATCGCTGTGCGCGAAGGCACCGGCGCGGGCCAGTGCCTCCTTCACCACCACGCCTGAGGGCAGCGAATATTCCCATTTGACGTAGGGACGGACGATGCTGGCGATGTCGAACGGGTCCTGCACGAAATGCACGTAGGTGTCGCGCGAGCCGGTCAGTTCGCCGTGCAGCGTGTGCGGCGCGCGGCCGGCGAACAGCAGCACCGGCAGCCGGTAGCGGAACAGGTTCTGGATCGCCATGCAGGCATTTGCGGTGCCGGCGTCGACATGCACGAGTACGGCCTGGGCGCGTCCGGTCGCCAGCGCATAGCCGCCGGCCATGTGCACCGCGACCACCTCGTGCGGGCACAGGATCACTTCGGGATGCGCGCGGCCTTCCTTGTCCCAGCGCGCCATTTCCTCAATCAGCGAAACATGGTCGGTGCCGAGATTGGCGAAGATGTATTCGACGCCGAGGTCGACCAGGCCTTCGAGGAAATAATGCGCGGTGCTGTAGCGGCCCATGCTTATCGCTTCTCGGCGACGAACTTGTTGCGCAGGGTGCCGATGCCGGTGATGTCGATCTCGACGACGTCGCCGGCCTTGATGTCGGGCGAAGCGCCGTCGGTGCCCATCCAGATCACGTCGCCCGGCCACAGCGTGAAATACTTGGTCAATTCGACGATGAATGGCACGACACCGAAGATCATGTCGTTGGTGTGGAAGTGGCCGGTCTGCTTGCCGTTGACGCGGATGGTGGTTTCCATCTTGTCGAGGTCGACGTCGGTCTCGATCCACGGGCCCATCGGCTTGAAGGTGTCGGCGTTCTTGGAGCGCCACAGCCCGCGATCGGCCTTCTGCCAGGTACGTTCGCTGACGTCGTTGCCGATGGTGTAGCCGAACACGCAGGACATCGCGTTGGCCTCGGTGAGGTGCTTGGCCTTCTTGCCGATGACAACCGCGAGTTCACCCTCGTAGTGAATTTTTTCGGTCGCGGTTGCCGGGATTACGACATCTTCATCGTGGGCGATCAGCGCGTTCTGGGCGCGATAGCCGATCTCGGGCCGGTCAGGCACGTTCGGTACGGTGCCGGCCTTGTCGGCGGCTTCCTTCAGGTGCTTGAGATAGTTGAGACCGACGCAATAGAAGGTGCGCGGGATCAGCGGCAGCTCGATCTTGACGTCCTTCAGCGCATGGGTTTGCGCAGCCCGTTGCCATTCGCCGAAGGGATCGCCGTTGACGGTGACCACCTTGTCGCCCTCGACGAGGCCCCAGGACGTCTTGCCGGCAGCCGTGAATTTGAGCCAACGCATGTCTGTTCCTCTTGTTCTTGTTTGTTGTTATTCGGCCGCGACTTGCGGCGGGGCTTTCCAGGCGCCGGCGGCGGGACGCCGCAGGCCGAGATTTTCGCGCAATGTCTTGCCGGTGTAGTCCTTGTGGTAGAGGCCGCGGCGCTGCAGTTCCGGCACCACATGCTTGACGAAATCGGCATAGGAGCCGGGTACGTAAGTCGCAGCGATGACAAAACCGTCGCAGCCGCGGTTGACGAACATCTCTTCCAGTTTGTCGGCGATTTCCTTGGGGCCGCCGACCATGGCGTCCTGGGTCTGGCCGCGGCCGGAGAACGTAATGAAGTCGCGCGTGCTCGGATTTGGCTTGCCTGATGTCTTGAGCACGCCGTCGCGGATGCCGAGCATGCCTTGCATGCCCTGCAGTTCCTCGGTCGTCAGCGGCTCGTCGATGCCCTTGGCGGCGAAGTCGAAGTTCAGTCCTTCGGCCAGCAGCGACAGCGCATCGATCTCCAGCGGCAGTTTGCCGATCAGCGCCATCTTGTCCTCGGCTTCCGCCTGCGTCGCGCCGCACACCGGCGTGATCAGGTTGCAGAGGAACATCTGGTCGGGATCGCGGCCGGCCTTTGCGGCCTCGGTCTTGATCGCGTCGTAGCCCTGCTTGGCCCCGGCGAGATTGCGCGCCGCCGTGAAGATCACTTCGCCCCACCGGCCCGCAAACCGCTGGCCGCGGCCGGAGGCACCGGCCTGGATGATGACGGGATGGCCCTGGCTCGAACGCGGCACCGTGAACGGTCCGCGCGACTTGAAAAACGGGCCGTTGTGGTCGAGCCGCTTCACCTTGGTCGGATCGGCGAAGCGCCCGCTCTTCTTGTCGACGATCAGCGAACCGTCTTCCCAGGAATCCCAGTGGCCGAGCACCACTTCCATGAACTCGTCGGCGCGGTCATAGCGATGGTCGTGTTCGAGATGCTGGTCCTTGCCCATGTTGTGGGCTTCGCCGTCGTTGACGGAGGTGACCACGTTCCAGGCGGCGCGGCCGTCGGTCATCAGATCGAGGGTGGCGAAGCGGCGGGCGACGTCGAACGGTTCGTAATAGGTGGTCGAGCAGGTCGAGGCGAGGCCGAGCTTGGTGGTGACCATGCCCATCGTGGTCAGCACCACGATCGGGTCCATCTTCACGCAGCGGATGCCGTATTCGACGGTATGGGCGTGATCGTTGCCATAGCGGTCCGGCATCGCCAGCCGGTCGTCGAAGAACGCCATGTGGAATTTGCCGGCTTCCAGGATCCGGGCGATCTCCTGGTAGTAGTCGGCGGACATCGAATCGTCGCGCGATTCCGGGTGGCGCCATGAGCTAGGAAGATTGGTGCAGTTCTGGGCCTGCAGGAATCCCACCATCGCCATTTGTCGTGTCATGTTATTTTTCCTTGTGCGGCGGGTTCAGGTATTATTTCAGGTCGAGTTCGGCGGCGACCTTGTAATCGGCGGCAAGCGCCTTCAGCTTGTCCCAGGTGGCATCCTCGATCTCGATGCCTTCGGCGCGCCGTTTCTTTTCGCGGATATATTCAATCTCGCCCGGATAGAACACGCCGGGAGAGCCTTCCGACGGCGGCGTCGATTTGAGATAGCGCGCGAACTCGCCGACCTCCTTTTCAAAGTCCTTCAAGGGGCGGAACGCGGCGACGTTGAACACCGCCATGAAGGTTCCGTCGTTGTGGCGGCCGGTCGGCTCGACGCCAAAGCCAAGCCCGGTGAGCAGGCCGCACAGCACCTCGACCATCGCGGCGAGGCCGGAGCCCTTGTAGCCCTCGCTGCCGCCGAGCGGCAGCAGCGCGCCGCCCTTGCGATACTGGGTGGGGTCGGTGGTGTGCCGGCCCTCGGCATCGATGATCCAGCCCTGCGGAATCTGCTCGCCGCGCGCGACCGACAGCGCGATCTTGCCGGCCGCGACCGCCGACGTCGCCATGTCCAGATAGAACGGCGCTTCGAGATCGGACGGCACCGCGATCGAGATCGGATTGGTACCGAGCCGGGCTTCGCGGCCGCCGAAGGGGGCGACATGCTTCGGCGAGCGGCCGGAATCGGCCGCGGCAATGCCGATCATCCCGGCCCGCATCGCCATCATCGGGTAGGCGGCGAGCCGTCCGACATGGCTCTGCCGGAACACCGTGCAGGCGGCGACATTGGCGGTCTTGGCCTTTTCGATCGTCATCGCCATCGCCTTGGCATTGACGTGAAAACCGAAGCCCCAGTGTCCGTCGATTACAGTGGTGGTCGGCGATTCCTTCTCGATGGTCCACTTGGCGCCGGGCACGATATGGCCGGCCTTGACGCGGTCGATATAGGTCGGGATTGCGATCACCCCATGCGAGTCATGGCCGGCGAGGTTGGCATTGACGCAGCCGATCGCCACGGCGCTGGCTTCCTCCTCCGATGCGCCGGCGGCCCTGAGCAGCGCCGCGCCGATGCGCGTGAGACGGTCGGCCTGGACGTTTGGCATGGGATTTCCTCAATTCGGGTGCCCGCGCGAGCGGCAGGTCTTGTTTGTCGTTGAAGGCTTGTTTGTCGTTGAAGGCTTGTTTGTTGTTGAAGGCTTGTTTTTTGAAGGCTTGCTTATGGTTAGCGGCGGCATGGTCTCAAAGCGGTGGCCGGAGAGCAAGGGCAGAATGTCCTGATAGGCATGCTGCAAATGACGGCCGCCATGGTCAGGATTTCATCAGGCGGAACCGATCTGGCGGGAAACGGAAATTGCCGGAATTGCAGATGGCGTGCCCCGGCTCGCGACATCACCAACAGATCCTTAAAATCTCAGTGTTTCTGCGGAGGCCATTCGCCCGGCATTTACTCTGAATCGTAACTTCCGGAGGCCAATAACGCCGATTTAGGCGTCTTCGACCCATAAATCGCGCGGGAGCAGATCCGTATCGTTCGCAGGGAGCGTGGGGAAGTTGAAGACCGATATCGTGCGTACGTTCGCGGCGCTGAACGCCACCAACGAAGCGATCCTGTACGCAAAATCACCGGAAGAACTGTATCGCAAGGTCAGCGAAGCCGCGTTTTTCAGCGGGGACTTCCTGGCATCGGCGATCTTTTTGCTGGAGCCCGGCACTGATCTCCTGCGCTTCGCCGCGGGATGCGGCGATGACGTCGCCCGTTTGCGCAGTATCGACATTTCGATCGTGGCCGGTACACCCGAGGGATCGGGCGTCTGCGGCCAGGCCTTTCGCGACCGCAAGGTGATCGTCAGCAACGATTTTCTTAACGACGCGCGCTCGCTGGCCTGGCGCGACGGCGCCGAGGCGGCGAAGGTCGGTGCGGCGGCGGCGCTGCCGCTGACCTGCAACGGCCGCAGCGTCGGTGTCTTCCTTGTCACCCGGCGCGAACCAGGGTCGATCAACAGCCAGATACTTTCGATGTTGCAGCGCGTATCGGCCAACGTTTCCTTTGCGCTCGACAATTTCGATCATGAGGCTGCGCGCAAGGGTGGCGAACGGGCAATGCGCCGGTTGAACCGGATGTTCGGCGCCATCAGTGCCACCAACGAAGCCATCTTGCGCGCCAAGACCGAGCAGGAGCTGTATCAGCGGGTTTGCGATGCCGCCGTCCATAGTGGAAAGTCGGTCGCGACTGCCGTGCTGCTGGCCGTGCCCGGTTCAAGCTGGCTGACCCCGGTTGCCGGCACCGGCGAGAGCCTTCATCTGATCACGAAGTCCCGCTTCTCGACCGATCCCGACAACGAATTTGGCCGGGGCATTTCCGGTGAGGCGTTTCGTACGCAGCGGCCCTGCATCAATCTCGATCTCGCCAGCACCGTGCAAGGCGGGCCGTGGCAGGAGGCGCAGCGACAGACCGGCGTCATGGCCTGTGTGGCTGTTCCGCTGACCAGGGGTGGCCGCAGCGTCGGCGTATTGCTGTTCTTTGTCAGCAGATCCTGGGCCGCCGATGAGGAAGTGATCGCATTGCTGGCGCGGATCGCGGAGAACGTGTCGTTTGCGCTGGATAATTTCGAGCGCGCCGACGCGAAGGCGCGGGCCGACCAGCAACAGGAGCGGCTGACGCGGATGTTCGCGGCGCTCAGCGCCACCAATGAAGCGATCATGCGGGCCAAATCCCGCACTGAACTCCATGAGCTGGTATGCGAAGCTGCGGCCAGTGGCGGGCGTTTCAATTCGACCAGCATTCTGCTGGCGCGGCCTGACAGCGACTATCCGGACATGATGGCCGTCGCCGGGTCGACCGCCGCCAACATGCGCCGGGTCAAGGTTTCGTTCAACGCAGCACACCCGGAAGGACACGGGCTGTGCGGCAACGCGTTCCGTTCCGGGCAAGCCTGTATCGCCAACGATCTGCGCGCCGATCCGCGAGGCACCACGTTTCAAAAATTCATCTTCAGCGACGGCGCAAAGGCCGGCGCCGCATTTCCGCTGTTCGTCTCCGGCGAGCCCGTCGGCGTGATGTTTTTCATCTCTGCGGACAGAGACACGTTCACGCCGGAATTCGCCGAACTGCTGCAACGGCTCGCCGACAACGTGTCGTTCGCGCTGGAAAGTTTCGATCGCGCCGACGAGAAGGCGAAGACCGAAGGGCAGAAGGAGCGCCTGGCGCGCATGTTGGGCGCGCTCAGTGCGACCAACGAAGCGATCGTGCGCGCAAGGTCGCGCAGCGAATTGTTCGAGCTGGTATGCGAAGCCACCGCGCAGGGCGGCAAGTTCAGCTCGACCTCGATCGCGCTGATACGGCCGGATAGCGACTATCTGGATGTCGCGGGCGCTGCCGGGCCTACAGTGGTCAGCGCGCGCGAAGTGAAATTGTCGGTCAACGATGCGCACCCCGAAGGACGCGGGGTCGGCGGCCGGGCGATACGTTCGCGACGGCCCAGCATCATCAACGACTATCTTGCCGACCCGCGAAGTCAGGCGTTTCACGCCCGCGCCCGCAACGACGGCGCGAACTCCGGCGCGGCCTTCCCGCTGTTCGTTCAGGGGCGGGTGGTCGGCGTCATGGTCTACATTTCGCTTGAGAAGGACACGTTCACGCCGGAATTCGCCGAACTGCTGCAGCGGCTCGCGGACAACGTCTCGTTCGCGCTGGAGAATTTCGACCGCGCCGACGAGAAGGCCAGGACCGAGGAACAGAAGGAGCGGCTGGGCCGGATGTTCGCGGCGCTCAGCGCCACCAATGAAGCGATCATGCGGGCGAAGTCCCGTACCGAGCTGTTCGATCTGGTATGTGCGGCGGCCGCCACCGGCGGCAAGTTCACCTCGACCACCATCGCGCTGGCGAAAGCCGACAGCGACTATCTCGACATCGTCGCGACCGGCGGACCGGCTGCCGTCAGCGCACGCGGCGTAAGAATGTCGATCAGCGAGGCGCACCCTGAAGGGCGCGGCGCGTGCGGCATGGCATTCCGCTCGGGAACGGCCTGCATCATCAACGATTACCTCGCCGATCCGCGCTGCCAGGCGTTCCATGCCCAGGCGCGCAAGGATGGGACGCTATCGGGTGCGTCCTTTCCGTTGTTCGCGCGCGGGCAGGTGGTTGGCATTCTCGTCTTTGTTGCGACCGAGAAAGACACGTTCACGCCGGAATTCGCCGAACTGCTGCAGCGGCTTGCCGACAATGTCTCGTTTGCGCTGGAGAACTTTTCCCGCGTCGACGAAAAGGCGCAAGCCGACCAGCGAATCGAATATCTGGCGTCGCATGACAGCCTGACCAACCTGCCGAACCGTGAAATGTTCAACGGGATGCTGCGCCGTGCGATCGACGCCGCGCAGCGCTACGAGCGGCGGTTCGCCGTGCTGTTCATCGATCTCGACCGCTTCAAGATCATCAACGATTCGCTGGGGCACGACGCCGGCGACATGCTGCTGGTGGAAATCGGCGGCAGGCTGCGCAACGCGCTGCGGTCGAGCGACGTCGTGGCACGGCTCGGCGGTGACGAATTCGTGGTCATCCTCGAAGAAGCCTCCGAAGGCCACGAAGTCGAACGCATTGCGACCGGGCTGTTGTCCGTGCTCAGCCAGCCAATGCAACTCAGCGGCCATGAATGCCACACCACGGCCTCGATCGGCATCGCGATGTATCCGACCGACGGGTCGGACCTGCAGACCCTGACCAAGAATGCCGACATGGCGATGTACCTCGCCAAGGAGGACGGAAAGAACGGCTTCCGCTTCTTCACCAAGGAAATCAAGGCGCAGTCGATCGAACGGCTAACGCTGGAGAGCGCCTTGCGACGCGCGCTCGAGCGCGACCAGTTCTCGCTGCACTACCAGCCCAAGGTCGACATGGTGAGCGGCCAGATCACCGGTGTCGAGGCGCTGCTGCGCTGGAGCCATCCGGAGCTCGGCATGGTCTCGCCGGGCCAGTTCATTCCGCTCGCCGAGGAAACCGGACTGATCGTCCCGATCGGCCGCTGGGTGCTGAAGGAAGCCTGCGCGCAGAACATGACGTGGCAGCGCCGCGGCCTGCGACCGGTGACGATGGCGGTCAACCTGTCGCCGCGCCAATTCGCCGACGCGCACCTGCTGCACGATGTCGACGAGGCGCTGCTGGCGAGCGGCATGTCGCCGGTGCTGTTGCAACTCGAAGTCACCGAAAGCATGGTGATGCGCAACGTGTCGCGCGCGATCAAGGTGCTGGATGCGATCCAGAGCCGCGGCATTCGCCTTGCGATCGACGATTTCGGCACTGGCTATTCGTCGATGTCGCTGATGAAGCAGTTCCCGATCGACACCATCAAGATCGACCGCTCCTTCGTCCGCGACCTGCCGGTCGATACCGAGGATCAGGCGATCGCGCAGGCGATCATCAGCATGGGCAAGGCGCTCGGGATGACGGTCATTGCCGAAGGTGTCGAGACCGTGGAGCAGGAGGCGTTTTTGCGCAGTCACGCCTGCGACGAGATGCAGGGTTTCCTGTTCTCAAAGCCGTTGCCGGCGCGCGAAATGGCCAATCTGCTGCGGGTCGAAGCGCAGATGATCTCGCCGCCGCTTCAGCCCGAGGACGACGAGGCGCGCAAGGCCGAGATCAGGTCAAGGCTGAAAGGCACTGTCGTCTGACGGTTGCGGATGCAGGTCCCGGACTTCAGGTTCCGCCATCGCCGCCTTGCGCGGAAAATCATAAGGCCATGGCACCAGCGTCTCACCGGCCATCGCCTCGAGAAAGACGTCGGCGCCCGCGGCATAGGTCGCCTGATCGGGCAGTCCGAGCTCGACGCACCATTCGACCGGCAGCGGCTGCGTTACGCTGCGCAACTCCATCGCCGGTCCCCACCACCAGGCCGGAGCCGGCGAGCGTGCGTCTTCGGGAACAGCACGCCATCGAACATATTCGCCGATCATACGTTCGAACTGCAATCTCGCCGCTGGATGCATTCAATCTCCTGACACCCGATAATACCCTGCATCGATGCGCGACGCCAATCCGCGGCGGCAGGTGATGGCCGGTTATGGCGCCGGCGAGGTCAATTTCGCCTGGTTAACGACATAAAACGCGTCAACGGGGAAAATGTTGCCAGGCCCTCTATTTTGCCTTCGTTTTCACCTTGGAAGTCAGGCCCAGCAGCCATTCCGCATTGCCGCCAGCAACCTTCGCCATGTCAGTCTTGCTGACCCCCTTGACCCGGCCGAGCAAGCCTACCGGGTCGGGCTCGGCCATGTCGAACGGATAGTCCGTGCCCAGCATGATGTGATCGGCGCCCCAGATTTCGATCAGGTGCTTGAGTTCGCGCTCGTCGAACACCACGGTGTCGAAATAGAGCTTCTTGAGATATTCCGACGGCTTCTTCCTGATGGTGACGCGGCAGTCCTCGCGATGTGCCCATGCGTGATCGAAGCGGCCCCAATAGCCGGGGATGTAGCCGCCGCCATGGGCGATGCAGATCTTCAGTTCGGGAAAGCGTTCGAGATAGCCGTCGAATACCAGTTGTCCGACGCACAACGCCGAATCCAGCGGGTGCCCGATCGTGTTCGGGAAATAATGGTCCTCCATCCGTCCGACCAGGCTGGTGCCGAACGGATGCAGGAAGATCATGACGCCGAGTTCCTCGACGCGGGCAAAGAACTTTTCCAGCCCGGCGCGGGTCAGGTCGATGCCGGCCACATTTGTGCAGAGTTCGACGCCGCGGAATCCGAGTTCGCCGACGGTGCGCTCGAGCTCGGCGACGGCCATGCCGGGGTCCTGCAACGGCACGGTGCCCATGCCCATCAGCCGGTCGGGGTGTTTTGCCACCATCTCCGCGATGTGGTCGTTGACCAAGTGGCAACTGTCGCGGGCCACTTCCGGCGGCGCCGAATAGACGAAATGGCCGGGATAGGGCGAGATCACCTGGACGTCGATGCCGTCGCGGTCCATGTCGGCCAGTCGCGTGGTGAGATCGGTCAGTTTCGGAAAATCGATCTTGCCGCGCTGCGGCTGAATGCTTTTGGTGAGATCGTTGACATGGGCGTTGGCGTTCGGCGTGTGTCCGCCGCCCTGAATGCCGGTGGCCTTCAGCACCATCGCGTTCGCCTCGGGCACCATGCAGTGGCAATGGATGTCGATGGTGCGCCAGGGTTTCTTCGTTTTGCCGGAGCGCAGCGGCGCGCTGCCATGATCGGTCGCGGGGCCGCAGGCCTTGCATTGAAACAGCATTGAAATGACCGTGAGAATTATTTCTGGAATAGATTTGCGGCTGTGAGGTTATTTCTCTTCCGCCGCCGTCGACGTCGCCGGACCTTCGCCCATGATCAGCAGAACGGCGTCTTCATCCTTGGCGCCGTCCCAATGCACCTGCTTGCCGAAGTGCGTGACGAAGCTGCCGGCCGGCATCGGCGTGGTATTGGCGGGGTCGAATTTCGGACCGGTGCCGACCCACCAGGTGCCCTGCAGCACCACGATGTAGCGGTCGTTGGGATGGAAGTGCGGGCGGCTGAAATGATTGCCCTTGGTCCATTTATTGTAGACTGCGTAGAAGCCGGGTTTGGTTGGATCCCCTGCAACCACGGCACTTTGTGCGCCGGCGGCGTTCACCGGCCCCCACGGAATCTGATCCGGTAGTTTGTAGACAAGGGCGGCGGGATTGAGTTCCGCGGCGGAGCTGATGCCGAGCATGCCGGCGAAGACGAAGGGCGTCACAAGGTATCGCCAGAAACGGTTGGTCGCCTTCATGGTGCTCTCCCTGATAATTCCGCGAGCTGCAAATCGCTCGTCTCCGTTGTCGCCGATGCTAGCCGGTCTTGTTCCCGCCGGGCAAGCCGCACTGAACGCATGCGTGGCAGGCGGGTGCGACAAATGAAATGAACGACAACGCAACTGCAGCATGAAAAACGGGATTTACGCCGCGCGTTGCGGTGCTAGGTTGCGGCCAACAAAAACACCGAGGGAGGACACTACATGAAGCGTATTTCGACACTCGCGGCCGGTTTGCTGGTTGGTGCTGCGGCCGTGCAATTTTCCGGCGTGGCGTCCGGCCAGAGCGATGGCTGGATCACGCTGCTCGACAGCACCAAGCAGGGTGACTGGACCGAGGTCGGCAAGGCTAATTGGGCGATGAAGGACGGCGCGCTGGCCGCCGACAAACTCGACGACCCCAAGGTGCTCTCCTATCTGGTCAGCAAGGACTCCTACAAGGATTTCCAGATCAAGGCGGAGTTCTGGACCGATGAGGAAGCCAATAGCGGCATCTTCATCCGCTGCGACGTCCGTAACATGATCGATTCCAAGGTCTGCTACGAGGTCAACATCTTCGACAAGCGGCCCGATCCGAGCTACGGCACCGGCGCGATCGTCGACGTCGCCAAGGTCGATCCGATGCCGAAGGCAGCGGGCAAATGGAACACCTACGAGATCACCGCCCAGGGCTCGCATCTCGTCGTCGTGCTCAACGGCCAGAAGACCGCCGACGTCCAGGACAGCAAGCACAATGCCGGCGGGCCGTTTGCGCTTCAATACGGTTCGGGCGTGGTCAAGTTCCGCAAGGTCCAGATCAAGCCGCTGTAGCCGGCGGCGGGCGATAACTGCACCTCGATATCAAAAAAAAGGCTCACCCGTCTTTCACGAGTGAGCCTTTTCATTCGCAATATCGTAGGCGCTACTTCACGCTCGACGTCGTGTTGACGACTGTCGCGCTGGCCGTACCGGTGGCAAGGCCCTTGACGGTGTAGGCATTGACGGCGGCCATCAGCGGATCGTTGACGGTGGCGGTGATCAATCGCAGATAGGTCAGCAGCTTGCTCGCCTCGACCGACGTCGAGTTCGACGCAAAGACCACGTCCTTGTTGTGCATCTCGAACTTGGTGGCGAGGAAGTAGCCCGCCGGATCGCGCAGGTTGAGATTGTAGATGACCGGGACGACCGGGCCGCCGAACCGCGCACAATCGATGCCGAGCTGCTCCGCGACCTCGCGCCGCTCGCCGCGATAGAGATAAACTGACGCCGGGTCGGCGAGATTGTCGTTAAGTCCGCTGGTCTTTCCCAGGGCCTCGGCAATCGACAGCCGCCAGGCGCCAAAATTGAACTGTCCCTGCTGTCCCGACGCGCCGAAGGCCACGAAGGTCTGCGGCTGGGTGAACACGTAGATCGTGTCCTGCGGCCGGACGTAGATGTTGTTGGTCGGCTCGTTGAGCAGCGACCCGAACGGCGCGGTGGCCTGGCGTCCCTCGCGTTCGAGCATCACAAAGGTATCGTAGCCCGGATTGCGCGGGCCGCCCGCGCGCGAGATGGCGTCGAGCAGGCGCTCGCCCGCGGCGTTGGCCGGGAAGCGGGACGGCGTGCCGACTTCGCCGAGCACGCTGATCGAGGAGGCCTTCTGGTCGACGAGGGCAACCACCGCCTGCGGCTCGAGTGCGCGGTTCTTCAGCGCATTGACGATCGCGGTTTGCACCTGCACCGCGGTGCGTCCCTGCGCCTTGATATTGCCTGCGTATGGAACCGTGATGTTGCCCTGGGTGTCGACCGGCTGGTTCGGGAGGGTGACGTAGTTGCCCGGGCGGACGCCGGCATCGACCGGAATGAACAGGCCGCCCGCTGCGGCTTCGAAGATCGTCACGCTGACGGTATCGCCGATACCGAAGCGGATTTCGGCCGGACCGCGCCGGTCGATGAATACCCGGCCGATCCTGACCGAATTGCGCTCGAGGATATTTTCGACGTCCGGCGTGACCTTGACCATGGCATAGGGCAGGGCGGCAGGGTCGACCTGCTCCATGCGTTGTCGCTGATGTTATCAACCGGCGGAACCATGGGGCGGGGCTGGGTTAAGGAACAATAAGGCTTGGTTAAGGAACAATTAACACATTGCGAGCACGCTAGTGCAAATCAGCCACACCCGTCAGGATTGTGCGGTCGTTCTTCCTGTGTTCGCCAGAGTTCATGATTGGATTTTCGGACGAGGCGTATGCTCTGGGTCGGGTCAAGGGGTACTGGTGAATGCTTCCATGGGGAGTTCCACATGCCAGCCTATATCCATCATCATGACGATATCGAACCGGCTTTCGTGATCTGTCCGAGTTGCGTCGGGCTTCCGATGTTCGTGCGCGACGTCGAGCCGCACTGGAGCATGGCGAAGATCGACTTCACCTATGAATGTGCCGACTGCGGCGCTGAAATCAAGCAGACCGTGGTCAAGCCGGAACTGCGGCATTGATCGGTTCGTAGCTTCGTAGGGTGGGCAAAGGCGCGTTTGCGCCGTGCCCACCATCAACATTCGCAGTAGAAAGCTGGTGGGCACGCTTCGCTTTGCCCACCCTACGAAGTCACTACGAGACCGAACTAAACCAACCGCACCACGCGCGGCTTGCCCTGATCGCACTCCAGCGCCTCGCGATCCCACTTCGCGGCCACCGCTGCCGCCTCATATGTGCTTTGCAGGAAATCCAGCAGCGCCTTGTCGGGATCCGCAGCGTTGCGCACGGCATCATAGGGCAGGATGAATTCACCGACGGCTTCGGCAAAGAACGCCGCTTCGGGCTTGACCTTCGCCGCGCGAAAACCCGCGGGCTCCGGATAGGCGTAGGAATAGAACGCGGGGTAATCGATGGCGCCGCTGCCCGGCCAGAAGCCGGCGCTGGAGACCTCATGCGAATAGGCTTCGCACGCCACCGTGTCGGGCAGGTTGGGTACGCCGCCGGGATGACGCGGTGCGCGGCGGCCAGAAAAGCGCGTCACCGCGAGATCGAAACTGCCCCAGAAGAAATGCACCGGGCTCGCCTTGCCGAGAAAACCGGTGCGGAACTGTTTGAACACGCGGTCGCAATTGACGAGGATTTGCAGGAAGCGCCGCACCGCATCGGGATCGTAGGATGCATGCGCGGTATCTTGCGAGAACCGTACCGGCTCCGGCAATTCGTTCGGCATCTCGTCGATGGTGACGGCAATGCCGAGTTCGGCCAGTGCCGCCAGCGTGGCGGCGTAGAAGCTGGCGACCGAATGTCCGGCCAGTGCGAACTGCCGTTGACCGCCGTCGCTGGTCGAGATGCGCAAGGCATCGTCGACGAAATCGAAATCGATCTGGAACGTCCGTGTGCCATCCGGGATCGGCGAGGTCGTCAACCCGCGCGGCGTGACGTAGAGCGTGACATGCCAGGAATGATTGAGCCACGGCGACATGGTCAGCCGGATCTTGCCGACGATCTGGGTCCAGAGCTGCACCGTCGCGTAGGTGTCGCGCCACGCCGCGGTCGGCAATTCCGGCCACGGGATTTTTGAAATATTGCTCATGCCTGAATGTCCGTGCTGATCGTGAGGGAAGAAGACGTATCACGTAATAGGGCGGCATTCTCCCAAGAGAATGCCGCCCTGATCGCATCAGCCATGCGCTTCGCGACAAAGTTAGCCGTGAAGCTTCTTCGCGGTCTCCGCGATCACGCGCCCCTGATAGCGCGCGCCGGCGAGTTCGTTCTCGCTCGGCTGGCGGCTGCCGTCGCCGCCGGTGATCGTGGTGGCGCCGTAGGGCGCGCCGCCGGTGACTTCGTCGAGCTTCATCTGGCCGGCAAAACCATAGTTCAGGCCGACGATCGTCATCCCGAAGTGCAGGAGATTGGTGATGATCGAGAACAGCGTGGTCTCCTGGCCGCCATGTTGCGTGGCGCTCGCGGTGAAGGCGCCGCCGACCTTGCCATGCAGGGCGCCCTTGGCCCAGAGGCCGCCGGCCTGGTCGAGGAAGTTGGCCATCTGCGAGGCCATGCGGCCGAAGCGGGTGCCGGTGCCGACGATGATGGCGTCGTAATTGGCGAGATCCTCGATCTTCGCGATCGGGGCGGCCTGGTCGACCTTGTAATACGACGCCTTGGCGACCTCGGCCGGCACCAGCTCGGGCACGCGTTTGACGTCGACGGTGGCGCCGGCTTCGCGCGCGCCTTCGGCGACGGCATTCGCCATCGTCTCGATGTGACCGTAAGCGGAATAATAGAGCACGAGTACTTTGGCCATGGTGGCCTCCTGTGGGTTTGGTTGTGAGATTGTCGTTGGTTTTCGAGCTGTCATTGCCGGGCTTGACCCGGCAATCCATCACGCTTCTGAAAGACTCGTGCGAAGGAGGATGGATGGCCGGGTCAAGCCCGGCCATGACAAGTTGAGACTTCGCCCCTTAAGCCGCGTCGACCAGCACCAGTTCGGAGTCTTCCAGCGCCGTGATCGTCAGCTTGGCTTCATCGCGGATCGCCGCACCATCGCGGGCATTGACGCGCACGCCGTTGACTTCGATGCTGCCGGCCGCCGGCACCAGATAGAGGTGGCGCGCGTGGGTGGCGTCGTATTCCGCGCTCTCGCCGGCCTTCAGCGTGGTAGCGAGCACCCGCGCATTGGCGCGGATCGGTAGTGCGTCGTTGTCGCCGGCGATGCCGCTGGCGATGGTGACGAGCTTGCCGGAGCGGTCCGACTTCGGAAACGGCTTCGCGCCCCAGGTCGGCTGGCCGCCCTTTGTGCTCGGCTCGATCCAGATCTGGAAGATCCGGGTCTTGGTCGGCTCCAGATTGTATTCGGAGTGACGGATGCCGCTGCCGGCACTCATCACCTGGACGTCGCCGGCCTCGGTGCGGCCCTTGTTGCCAAGGCTGTCCTGGTGCGTGATCGCGCCTTCGCGAACATAGGTGATGATTTCCATGTTGGCGTGGGGATGGGCGGGAAAGCCGGTGTTAGGCGCGATCTCGTCGTCGTTCCACACCCGCAGAGAGCCGTGGCCCATATTGTCAGGGTCGTAGTGGCTGCCGAACGAGAAGTGGTGCTTGGCCTTCAGCCAGCCGTGGTCGGCGCCACCGAGTTTTGCAAAGGGTCTGAGTTCAATCATGGGATATTCCTTATCGTTGAATGTTTGTTGGGGTGCGGGGCGCCACGCGCCCGGCTTGGTGTGGATTGATCAAGCGCCGAAACCGCCATCGACGTTGAGCACCGTGCCGGTTACGAACGAGGCCTGCGGGCTGGCGAGGAACACCACGCCGGCTGCGATCTCTTCCGCGGTGCCGTAGCGTTGCAGCGCGTGCTGCGTGCGCTGGGCCTCGGCGAAATCGCCGCCGTCCTTCGGGTTCATGTCGGTGTCGATCGAGCCGGGCTGCAACACGTTGACGGTGATGCCGCGCGGTCCGAGGTCGCGCGAGGCGCCCTTGGTGTAGCCGACGATCGCAGCCTTGGACGCAGCGTAGTCGGCGAGCCCGGGGAACGAGGCGCGGGTGGCGATACCGGAGCCGACGGTGACGATGCGTCCGCCTTCGCCCATCAGTTTCGACGCGGTGCGGATCGCGGTAATGACGCCGTGAACGTTGATGTCTTCCTGGCGGGCCAGTGCGGCGGTATCGGCGTTGGCATCGTCGACCGACGCGCTGGCAACCACGCCGGCATTGTTGACGAGAATGTCGAGCCGGCCGAATTGCTTCGCAACATCCTTCACCAGTTGTTCGACTTCGGCCGACGAGGCCTGGTCGGCCTTGTAGGCGCGGGCTTCGACGCCCCTGGCCTTCAATTCGCGGACCACCGCTTCGGCCTTGTCGGGAGAGGCGACGTAGCTGATGGCAACGTTGGCGCCTTCATCGGCCAGCGCGCGGGCGCTGGCGGCGCCGATACCGCGCGAGCCGCCGGTGACGAGGGCAACCTTGCCTGAGAGTTTCTTGGTCATTGGATTTCTCCGTTTGCTTGAATTCCGATGACGCTTGGATATGCCTCCCGCTGTGGTATAGAAATAGAAACTATTGAAACTCATTGTTTCCAAAATTGATCAAAAGGGGTTGCCCGCATGTCCAAGCTCCCGGATTTCGAAGCGCTCGCGATTTTCGCGAAAGTCGTGGAATTACGGTCGTTTGCGGCCGCGGCGACCGAGCTGGCGCTGTCCAAGGCCACGGTGTCGAAGGCCGTCAGCCGGCTGGAACAGCGGCTCGGCGCGCGGCTGTTCAACCGCACCTCGCGGCGGCTGGCGCTGACCGATGCCGGGCAAAAGCTGGCCGAACGCGCCACGCGGCTTTTGACCGATG
This sequence comes from uncultured Alphaproteobacteria bacterium, assembly GCA_963764705.1. GTDB lineage: Bacteria > Pseudomonadota > Alphaproteobacteria > Rhizobiales > Xanthobacteraceae > Bradyrhizobium. Next base: position 154,768 of record CAVXTR010000004.1, read on the forward strand.
GCGAAGCGGCCGAGAACGAAGCGCTGTCGCAATCGATGGCGCCGCGCGGACTGGTACGGCTCGCGGTGCCCATGACATTCGGGATCAAGGCTGTGGCGCCGCTGCTGCCGGAATTCCTCGAGAAATATCCGGAAGTCTCGATCGACCTGCATCTGAGCGACGCCACCGTCGACCTGATCGGCGAAGGCTTTGACGCCGGCCTGCGCATTGCGCGGCTGCCGGACTCGTCGCTGATCGCCCGGCGGCTCTGCGCGATGCCGCGCTACACGGTGGCGGCGCCGTCGTACCTGAAGCGCAACGGCCGTCCGACGCATCCGATGCATCTCGCGCAGCATAAATGCTTCGGTTACGCCTATCTCTCCACGGCGGGTGTCTGGCACTACACCAACGCGTCAGGCGAAGAAGCCAGCGTGCGCCCGGCCGGACAACTGCGGGTCAACAATGGCGAGGCGCTGCTGCCGTCGGTGATCGCCGGCCTCGGGATTGCCGACCTGCCGCACTTCATCGTCGGCGACGCCATCGCCTCGGGCGAGGTTGAGGTGATCCTGAAGGGCTGGAAGCAGCCGGAAGGCGCGGTGCATCTGGTGACGCCCCCCGGCGGCCCGCGTCCGGCGCGGGTCGAGGTGCTGGCGGAGTTTCTGGCAAGCAAGTTTTCGAAGGGGAAGGGGCGGGGTGCGTCCGCTTCGTAGGGTGGGCAAGGGCGCACACTTCGCGCCGCGCCCACCATTCTCACGTATCGTATCGGAGTTGCGCGTGGGACCCGTGCAGATGGTGGGCACGGCGCAAAGAGCGCCTTTGCCCACGCTACGGAGTTCAGGCTAGTCTGCTGCAACAAAACAAAACAAGATCGTCCGGGAGAAACCATCATGAATCGCCGCGAACTTCTCAAAGCCGCCGCAGCCCTTCCGCTCGCGCAATCCGCGCTCTCGAACGCGGCCTTTGCGCAAAGCCCGTATCCTTCCCGCAACATCACCATGATCGTGCCGTTTCCGCCAGGCGGGCAGGCCGACCTCGCCGCGCGGCCGATCGCGCAGGCGCTGGAGCGGATTCTCGGCAAGCCTGTCATCGTCGACAACCGCGCCGGGGGCGGCGGCGGATCGGTCGGCAATGCGCAGGCCGCGCGCGCCGAAGCCGACGGCTACACGCTGTGCATGACGCTGTCGTCGCTGGCGGTGTTGCCCGAGGCCGACCGGCTGTTCGACCGGCCGGTATCCTATGAAGTCTCGCAGTTCGCGCCGGTGGCGCGCGTGCTGGCCGATCCGACGCTGCTGGCGGTGCCGGCCTCGGCGCCGTGGAAGACGCTGCAGGATTTCGTCGACGACGCCAGGAAGCGCCCGGGGCAGATTCCCTACGGCTCGTCGGGTCCCTACGGCACGCTGCATGTCGCGATGGAAATGTTTGCCGCCAGCGCCGGCATCAAATTGCTTCATGTGCCGTTCCGCGGCGCCGGCCCGGCGTTGACCGCGCTACTGTCGGGCACCGTGCAGGCGCTGGCCTCGGCGCCGGGCACGCTGAAGCAGCAGGTAGATGACGGCAAGATGCGGGTGCTGGCGAACTGGGGCGCCGAACGCGTGGCGAGTTTTCCCGATCTGCCGACGTTCAAGGAGCTTGGCTACAAGGATGTCGAGTTCTACATCTGGGCCGGACTGTTCGCGCAAAGCATGCTGCCGGCGCCGATCATGACGCGGCTGCGCGAAGCGATGGCGCAGGCGGTGAAGGCGCCCGAGGTGGTCAAGACCTTCGAGACCGCTGGCAGCCCGGTTGCCTACCAGGACGCACCGGAGTTTGCGAAATTCGTCGCCGAGGACAGCGCGCGGCTGGTCGCGGCGGTGAAGAAGATCGGCAAGGTGGAGTAGGGGCGGACCGTCAGGATTTCCGGCAGGCCTTGCTGAAAGCTGCGGCCTTCCTGCCCATCGTCTTGAGCGGGATGTCCTTGGCGGTCTTCGCCACCTTGAGGGAGATCGCCGGCGAGCCGGCCATGGCATCGAACAGCGGGTCGGTGGCCGGCAGTTCTCCGATAAAGCTTGGCACGCCGGCCAATTCATTCGGCACAGTCTTGCCGGCAATGGTGGCCTTGGTTGCCCCAACCGTGACGGATGCCGTCACTTGCATTCTGGGCTTTAGCGAAGCGTCGGTTTCGCCGATGAAGAACCTGACGCTGTTGCTGCGCGGCTTGCAGCTCAAGACGAGATCGCTTTCCTCGGAGCCGTCGCCGTAGATCAGCGAAACCTGGCTGCTGCTGCTCATCATCGTCCACTTCGGTTTGTCGTCGGCGCTGACGGAAGCGATCGAGGCGAGAAACAGGGCAACGGCAAGCGTCGATATCAATGAGGAAACAAAAGTTCGCATCAAATTTGACTTCCTGAAAAATTGACCTGCTGAAATAAAAAAAGCCATCCAAGCCCAATTTGCTCGGAGCTTGACCACGGGTCAACCCGGGCGAATTGACACACCCTCGTTCACTCGGATGGCGCTGGCGCCTGGCAGACATCGACCCATTCGGCCGCGGTGAGTTCCGCCATCCGCTCCGGCGCGATCCGTACCGCGCTGTGGGTCGAGCCTGCGGCCGGCACCACGATATCGAACGCCTTCAGCGAGACGTCGCAATAGACCGGCAGCGGCGTCTTCAGCCCGAACGGGCAGACGCCGCCGACCTCGTGGCCGGTGATTTCCGCGACCTCATCGACGCCGAGCATCTTCGGCTTGCCGCCGAACGCCGCCTTCACCTTCTTGTTGTCCATCCGCGAGGTGCCGGCGGCAACGATCAGCACCACGCGGTCGCCAATCCACAAGCTCAGTGTCTTGGCGATCCGCGCCGGCTCGACGCCATAGGCTTCTGCGGCAAGGATCACGGTGGCCGAACTCATCGTCGATTCGATCACGGCAATGTCGGGCGCCTTCTCGGCGAAGAAGGCGCGAACGGATTCAAGGCTCATCAGTCAAAATCTCGGGTCAGGATCTCGCCACCAGATCGGGCAGTTCGGCGAGGGCGTGGATGCGATGATCGGGCGCGAGCCCGAGTTCGTCCATCTGGGTACGGATCGCCTTGAACATCGTCAAGGGCGCGACGAGATCGCTCTTGGCGCAGGCCTGCGCCATCGCTTCCGGCGTCACCCGCTCGATCCAGGCGACGTTGAGCCCGAACGCCTTGGCGCCGCATGCGTCCCAGGGATTGGAGGAGATGAACAGCACCTCGCTCGGCGGGATGCGTAACGTGGATTCGATCAGGGTATAGGCATCCGGGCTCGGCTTGAAGATCCTGTTGGCGTCGATACTGATGGTGGCGTCGAGCATGCGGTCGAGGCCCGAATTTTTCACCAGCGCGTTCAGCATATCGGGGCTGCCGTTGGAGAGGATCGCGAGCTTCCTGTCCTTCATCGCGCCCAGCGACGCCAGCGCATCGGGATAGAGGTCGAGATGCAGGTACTTGTTCATGATCCGCGCGAACGCGGCCTCGTCGTATGTCAGGCCGAGGCAGCGCAGCGTGTAGGCCAGCGACTCCCGCGTCACCACGGAAAAATCTTCATAGCGCCGCATCAGCGAACGCAGCCAGGTATATTCGAGCTGCTTGATGCGCCAGATCTGGGTGATGATTTCACCGTAACCGGGAAAGGCCTCTTCGGTCACGGCGGCGACGGATTGGATATCGTAAAGCGTGCCATAGGCATCGAACACGACGGCTTTGATCGTCACGATAGATACTCTTCTGTCTGATTGCGCGCGGTTGGCCGCAGCCTGCATCATCTGTCGGTATGGACCAATCTAGTTCGGAACCACGCCGGTGTGAACTGGCAGGGACGCAGGTTGCCAGAAGCACCCGCACTGCGACGTTGACGCCTTGCGCGAAGATACCGAGCGTGATCCCGGGCTGGACCCGGAACGGACATTGGAGACGTCCACAAAATTTTCTTTGATTCATGCTCAGCTAGGTGACGCGGGCGCCGGTGAGCGCGGCAATTTTCCTGACGTGAGCAACGGCTGCCCGGCCGCCCGTCGTCTTGGTCAACAGGTCGAGCGTCTCATCTCCGTCGTCGCTGACCGGCGCGAGCGCCTGGTCTTTATAGTCGCCGGCCCTCGGGTCGTAGGTGAAGACTGTTTGCCAGAACAACAGCCGTCCTGCCGCACCGATCAGGATCGAGTGTTTAGCGAACGTCTCCCAGCTGAACCGCACCCAAAACGCCCAGGGCGCCTCACGCGGCAATCCGGGCCTTCGCTCGGATGGATGCTTGAGGCGGAAGATGCCGCCCTGCAGCGGGTGGACATGTTCGAGCCGGTCAGTGGTCGAGAACGTAAGCAGGTACTTGGCCAGATTGCCAATTGGAACGCCCGTCGCGATTGCGCGTCGTAGCAGGGTCTTCATGTGCTCAGGGGTATAATAAAGCGACCATGCCTCGTGGTAGATATCCTGCCACTCTTTGTCGCTCATTCGGGAATGGGCAGTGCAGACGTGTTCGACGTCGTATTTGTTAAGGTCCGGGTCCATCGCGATGCCGTTCTTCCAAAGCACCTGATGATCCTCCGAGCCCGGAAGAGGCGTCAGGCAGAAGAACTCGAGGAGGTCGATCGGCAATTCGTCCTTGATGATCGCGATGTCGCGCCTGATGGTTTCCGGCGTGTCCGCCGGAAAGCCGAGGATATAGCCAGCGATCGTCAGAATGCCCTGTTTCTTCCAGCCGAGCAGCATCTTGCGGTACTCGGTGATCTTGTTCTGGCGCTTCTTCGCAGTCGCGAGGTTGTCCGGGTTGATGTTCTCAAGTCCGATGAAGACCTTGTTGACGCCGGCTCGCTTTGCCTTTTCCATGAAATTGGGAATCTTGTGACAAAGCGTATCAACCTGGATCATGAGGCCCAACGGGATGCCGTCCCGTTCGCGAAGCTCGATCAGACGATCAAAGGTCGATTCCCACTCCTTATTACGGGCGAAATTATCGTCGGTGATGAAGAACTTTCTGATGCCCTGCGCCCAGTTGAGACGCACGAGATGTTCGATATCGTCGGCCGAGCGATAGCGCGACTTGCGGCCCTGCACATTGATGATGGTGCAAAAGCTGCATTGATAAGGACAGCCACGACCGGCATCGAAGCTGGCGCTGGCCCCAAGGGTGCGCTCTATATATTGCCTCGGAAGGAACGGCACCGGTGTACCCTCCATCCCCGGGAGTTCCTTCATGTAGTCATATACAGGTGCGAGATGCCCTGCGGCCGCATCTGCGAGCATCAATTCGAAGCGTCCTTCGGCCTCGCCGGCGAATATCGTCACACCCATATCCCGGCACGCGTCGAGATCGACCGCGTGGCCATCCAGCATCGATATGCATCCCGACACGTGGAAGCCTCCCACGGCCACCGCAATTCCGGCTGACCGGAACGGACGCGCGATATCGAGCGCGCGTGGATACTGATTTGATTGAACGCCGATGAGAGCGATACATCCGAACCCGTTGTGACGTCCAAAGCGGGAAAGCAACGCCGGGATATCTACGCGGGTGTTGGTCTCGTCGATGACTTCGATATCGATAGCGACATCCGGCCCCAAAACCTGTCGCTGGGCACAATCAGCTGCGATGCCAAATACGGCGGCCAGTGAATTGGATGGCGTCATGGCACGCCACCAGCGGATCACGTATCCGTCGTCGTCATAATGAGACGGTTTGATCAGGACGAGTTGGAAGCGTCGCTCTACCGCAGCTGCTCGCAGCATGGATGCTCTCCGGATAGTGCACCCCTATCCTAACACGGCGGCCAACGATAAGCACCCGGCTATCTGCGGGCCCATCCGCCTGATTGCGGCGTTTCCGTGTACAACAAGCCCGCTTGATGAAGACGAGGTCGGTCGTTTGCGGCAAGTTTGTCATAGCTGGCCGTAACACCGGGTTACTTCCGTTCGAGATGCCACGATCCGTCCCAGTTTTCACCGGGGGGAGCCGCGGCCAGCTTTTCGATGCGTTGGATGAACGTCATCGATGGTCCGTCGCCCGGCACAGCCAGGATCGCCGCCTCAAAACAACGGCGCGCTTCCTCCCAACATTGCGCTCGATAAGCAGCGAGTCCTTCGGCGAAGCGGGCGCGCAATTCGATCTGGGCGGATGTCAGCTCGCCCTTTTTTCCCAGGATTTCGAACACCGCCTGCGGCAGGGTTTGACCTAGCGTCACCAGTCGGTCGATCTCGCGGCCCTCGACCGCGCCTGACGCGCCGGTGAAAGTCGCCTCGGATACGAGGATGCGACCGCCATACTCCTTGTTGGCGCCCTCCAGCCGTGATGCGAGGTTCACAGTGTCGCCCATCACCGTGTAGCTCATCATCAGTTCGGAGCCGATGCTGCCGACCAGAACCTCGCCGGTCGCAATACCGATGCGTATGTCGAACGTATTGGGCAGCGTGCGTACGCCGAGCAATTCGGGGAGTTCGGCCCGCAACTGTGGCACGAGCTGCAGCATGTCGAGCGCCGCAAGGCTTGCGAGCTGCGCCTGCTCCGCATCGTCGGCAAACGGAGGACCCCAATAAGCCATGATGGCGTCGCCGATATATTTGTCGATGATTCCCTGGTGGTGGCGGATCGGCGCTGACATCGTCGAGAAGTAGCGGTTCATCACCTTGACGAGCCCCTGCGGGGTCATGCCTTCGCTGGTGGAGGTAAATCCCTTGACGTCGCAGAACAGTACGGTCATGACGCGGCGCCGACCTTCGGCCGCCAACGCCGGTCCTTCGATCAGGCCTTCGACCACGCGCGGATCGACATATCTTCCAAACGTCTCGCGCATGCGCTCCTTGAGCCGCAACTGCTCGACCATCTGGTTGAACGCGGCAGTCAGGTGACCGATCTCGTCCCGCGAGGTAGCGACGAGCGTTTCGTCAAGATGGCCAGCCTCGACCGCCTTCGCTCCTTCCAGCAACCTTCGGACCGGACGGGTCATTCCGGCACTGACCAAGGCGGCGAACACGAGACCCAGTATGGCGGCAAGCGCAGTCAACGCCACGGAAATGAGAATCACCTGACTTTGTGTGCTCACTGTCTCGTTGGCTTCCTTGCGCAGCAGAACCATCATGTCCCCCCGCACGCCTTCCAGTTTCTGATCGAGTTCATCGCGCAGTTCATCGATACGATCAAGTTCCTGGGAAACGCCTTTCGTGTCGTCGGTATCCAGCAAAAGGAAGAGGCGCTTATTCTCTGCATTGAGCCGACGACGGGCGTCGTCATTTATTGCGTCGAGGCGGGTCTCAAATTGCCCCAACGTCGTTGCATTGCCCAGCGTCGCTCCTTTCTCGATCAGTCCATGGATCAAGGCACGTGCCGCCAGGATTTCCAGCTCAATCTGCCCGCCCAATGCGTCAAAGCGGTCTTGTAATGCCTTTTGCTGACCGCCGTCGGTTGGCGACCGGATCTTTTCGATAACGATCCGGCGCACCACCAGCCCACGCTCGAGCGAGCGAACATTCGCTCGTGCCAGGTCGCTATAGGCCGGCATGTATCTGTAGGTGAGCTCCTGGAACCGCTCGCCGACCTGCATCACCAGGGCCAGAGTCAAAGCCGCGGTGATGACCATCAAGACGATCAGCGTCACGGCGATCCCCATGATCTTTCGCCTGATCGACAACCTGATCATCGTAGTCCCTGCTGGTGAAGGCGGCGCGGTGATTAGGGCGACTTCCGAGTTTGGCACTTAGCGTCCGGCAATAGCTCGATACCCCGGATGAGGCTGCCTGCCCGGCCGCGATCGGGTGATCGCATGACCGATGGCGTGCCGCTACGCGGCGAAAGCGGGCATCGACCGACCGTGCTGCCAAACTGCACCATCTATCGGCAGGTCAGCGCCTTGCGGAAGCCCGCCGCCGAAGCATCCTCCTCAGAGCAAAACCACCGTTGAGCGTGCTTCAGGCGTCGATAGCTCCCGCAACCTGGCAGGTGATAAATGCCTTCGTAACCTATGGCCCGCAGCGCCAGCTTGGCCTTGATCGGGCATCCCGGCGGCATGGCGGTGTCGACGCGGAATAGCTTGTCGCGCGTCCGATTTTGATGGCCGGGCTGGCAGCCGCCACCCACAAGCCGCGCTCCATTGAGATTCCATCCTCGCAGTTCGCGTGGTTCGGCGAAACATCCGCTCCACAGCCCGCGCCGGTTCTCGCGTGCGTCAGCCTCCTCTGCCGCGAAACGGCCCTTTGCGGAAGGCTCAAACTTGATCGCCCATCCTTCTCGAACGAGCCACTCATTGAGCGTGGTGGTCTCGCCGTCGATCGAGCAAATCCCGATCCGCCGGTGCTTGTGGTCCGGGTCAGGTCCCTTGTCCTCGCAGCGAACGGCGCGATTTCCAACATGCTCGCTCAGTCGAGTTCGCGCAGCAACCCCGCATGGCCAGATGTCGCCGCCTTGATCGAGGCACATCTGGTCGATTTCGGGGGCGTCGATCCCGTCCAGCCGATAGATCGCGTGATCCAGCCGGAACGTATCGCCGTCAATCACAGCAATGTCTGCCGCCAAGCTTGGCCCGGCCATTGCCAACAACAACGCCGTAACGAGAGCACGTATGTGCAGTCCACTCGAGGGAGCAGCGACCATACAGTGCCGACCAACAGCAATGGCCCATCTTCCTGTTAAGGCCGGCCAAAATTGGAGCGGAGTTGGATTCAACGCTATCGAACCGTTGCGATCAAGGTGATTACTGAGGTGCCAGTAGCTGTGGGTCCCTTGCCTGTTACCTGAACGGAGAAGGTATCGATGCCCGCGTACCCCGCGTTTGCGGAGTACTCGAAAGTCGATTCATTGAGTTGTCTCAGTACCCCGTATCCGGGTTGTTGCAGGATGCTCGAACTCGCTATTACACCTTCTATTCTGAGAGGAAAAAGGCAAGCGCCTCCAGACGCGATGTTAAAGAGGCCCGTCGAATTGATGCCCCAGGTCGATAGCATTCCCGCTATCGGACATTCAGGCGCGGTCTGCGCAGATGAGACGGACACCAAACCTGGGGCCACGAGGACAACAACCAACGCAATTGCTCTTGATACACGCATGAAAAATCCTTCGATCACGATTATCAATCGTCAGTGCATCTCGCTTTCCGGGCGCTACGTTGATTTGGATCAAGGAGGCCCCAGGTCAAAAGCTGACGTCAAAAGCTGACGTCAAAGCCGACATCAAAAGCCGACATGGAAGTCCTTACTGGCGCTAATGGTGCGGCAACAAGCCGACAAGACACAATTGATTGCGGTAAGGACCACTCACGACAAGAGGGTCGATATTCCCTCCAGCAGGCCTGCCGAACGCCTGTTGTATCAGTGCCAATCGATCGAGGATTTCGCTGGGCCCCAGTTCCATCTGCTGGGCAAGTAAAGACTGGTAGCAACATCCGCAGAATTAGTTCCGCCCGTGCGTGCGTCATTGAAGCCGGCGGCAACAGTCTGGACCGTGTCACGGTCTGCCGAGACATTCGTTGGCGTTCCATTCGCGACCACCCGGTCGCTCAAGGCCTTGCCGTCCTCGATAGTCCGTGTCCGATCGATTGACATGGTCCAGTCTCCAAGGAAGCGCCAAAATAGCAGCGCTACGCATCAGAGGCTGTTACTAAATGGTAACACTCTCGCGGAGAGTGCGGCGCCGGTCATGCACAGCCGCGTGATGGAGATCAGGCCTCGCCGCCGACGGGCACTTCGATGATGACGTTGACGTCGTGCGGCGGCCACGCGTTGAAGCAGTTGCGCCCCGCGCGCGACCTCGCGGCAGCACCTATTGCCTGGATCGCAATCCAGCGTGTCAATGGGCCGCGGTCTCGTCGATCAGCTGCAGCGTTGGCTTCGTCGCTTGATCAAGGGACAACTTCATTCTCTCTTACAGAGCAGGTCAAAACGCTCGCCGCTTCCCGGCAAAGAAGCCGTATATCAGCAGCAGAATAATCGCCCCGACGACGGCCCCGACGAAACCGGCGCCTTCGCCCGCTTTATACCAACCGAGAGCTTGCCCGAGATAGGAAGCTACGAATGCGCCCACGATGCCAAGGATGGTCGTCATAATGAAGCCTGATGGCTCATTGCTGCCGGGCATGATGAACTTCGCTACGACACCCGCAAAAAATCCGATGATGATAGTCCAGATTATGCTCATTTTCCGTATCCTCAATCAGCCTTTGAACGCAGCGTCAATTCGACAGAACTGCCGGGTGTCCGGAGTTTGCTTGATTTGGATCAAAGGGGGGCTGGCAATCAGCACACGGACGCGAAATGCGCCGTCTCGCCGAAACCAATGTCGCCATTGACCGGTGGGCTCAATTGGTCGGCGCAACACTCTAATCTTTTAGCAAAGATGGAGTGTGGACATGAAACAGCGACGTCGCATTTATTACTCGGCCGCTCAGCGGTCCGAGATACTGGGATCGCTGGCAGGCCGGCGAGCCGATGAGTTCGATCGGCCGCCGGTTTGACCGGGAGTCCTCTTCTGTCTTCTCTGTGATCTCGCCAACCGGTGGCATCCGCCCTCCGGATCGGTGCCGAGCCAAGCAGGCGCTCAGCCTTTCTGAACGAGAGGAGATATCTCGATGGCTCAGCATGCGCTGCTCGTTGAGGTCGATCGCGCGCCACTTGGGACGATCTGCGTCAACCATCAGCCGTGAAGTCCAGCGCAATGGCGGGGCGGATCGCTATCGGGCCGCCGGGTCCGATCAGGCCGCCTGGGATCGGGCGCGGCGTCCAAAGCTTTGCAAGCTGGCTTGCCGGCCGTTCCTGAGGCGTACAGTATCGGTCTTGCTGAGCCGGCAATGGTCCCCCGAGCAGATTGCGGGCTGGCTAAAACGTACATATCCGGTGGAGCCTCAAAAGCAGGTGTCACACGAGACGATCTATCGCAGCCTGTTCATTCAGGCGCGCGGCGTGCTGAAAAAGGAGCTTCTTGAGCACCTGAGGGCGAGGCGCACGGTCCGCCGATCCCGGCACGCCAGCATGAAGCGGAACGGGCTCGGCCAGATCAAAAACGCCGTATCCATCAGTGAACGACCGCCGTCGGTCGAAGATCGTGCGGTCCCCGGCCATTGGGAAGGCGATCTGATCGGTGGGTCGAGAAATAGCTATATTGCAACGCTTGTCGAACGCCATTCGCGCTACGTGATGCTGGTCAAGGTTGCTAACAAGGACACCGAAAGCGTCGTCTCGGCACTGATCAAGCAATCGCAGCGATTGCCCGGCGAGCTTTACCGGTCGCTGACCTGGGACAGAGGCAAAGAGCTTGCCGACCATCAGCGCCTGACATTGGCCACCGAGGTTGATGTCTATTTTTGTGACCCTCGGTCTCCCTGGCAGCGCGGCTCAAACGAAAACACCAACAGATTGCTGCGCCAGTACCTTCCGCGCGGCACTGATCTGTCCTTGCACAGCCAGGCCAAGCTCAGCGCCATCGCAAGGCAGCTAAACGAAAGGCCGAGAAAGACCTTGCTCTATCAGACGCCAGCTGAGAAGTTTGCTGAATGTGTTGCAGCGATCGGTTGAACTCGCCCCCGAAAACGGGCATTGGGGCCGATTGTCGGGCGAGAATCTCGTTTACGCGTACACGGTCTAGTTCCCGTCAATCGTTGCTTTCAGAAATTCCCGTACCGCTGACATCGATTGGCCCGATGCGCGCTGCATACCACTGGTTTCGGACATGCCGACGAAAAAATCGTGTCAGCTATCCCAAGCGTTTTTGCATCGATAAGTGGACTTCAGCCTCGCTGGCCTGCAAAGCAGGGAGGAAGCTTGGTGTTATTGCTGCTGGGCGAGGAAGGCGATGATCTTCTTTCGATCGTCGCTTGATGAGAGACCACCAAATGGCTTCATGTTGTTCCCCGGTACGACCTGATCGGGGTTGGCAATAAAGCGATCAAGCTTCTCCTCATCCCAAACTAAGCCTGCCTCCTTCATTGCGCTAGAAAATGCGTAGTTCGGCAGCGAGCCAGCTTTCCGTCCAACAACTTTGTACAGATTGGGACCTAGTCGATTATCACCCTCCCTCACCATATGGCACGTACGACAGGCATTGTTAAATGCCTGCTGCCCCGAATTCGGCCTCCTTGCCTTGCGACGCCTGAGGCAGGGCGGAAGGCAATGAAAGCGTCCATACCGCTCCGCTCAATGCGCTTATCAAGAGAACCCGTCTATGGCGCCGCATGTGTGCGTCTCGCCGGCGGAACGAACAACTTGATGCAGTAGCAATGCCTCATTCGATCACCTTCGGCCCAGAGGTTGGTCAGGGCTTGGCGACTTGGGGTAGTGATAGGAGCGCAATGCGAACAGCTCGCGAGCATGATCTCAACTCCGGCGTGCTACTTCATCCTGTCAACGAGCAATCGCAGAAATCGTTCGCTGGGTGTGGTGTTTGCTTGTCGATTGTGCAATGCGGGATGCGGTACACAGCGCCTAAAATGCGACCACGGCTACCGATCAGCCGAAAGCCCCCGGCCGACATTGTTCCGTTCGGGGAACCTGCTGCGTGTGGGCGAAATTTTAACCGCTCACCGATAAAGCTCGATTAATCGCGGTAGCCAAGTCTCTGCGAGAGCGTGCGTAAAGAGATCTCCCAGAGAGCATGGGCTCGACAGGAGTTGTGCGTACTGAATTTCCTTCATGAAGCAGCGAAGCAGTTCATGGCAGACCAACGGAAGGCACATCGCGTCGTATTTGAGAATGGATTCACGGCCAATATGATGGCGATCGACGGCACTTGGCGTCGCCCATGTACAATGCTGGACGCGTCAGATACCGGCGCCAGACTTTCAATAGATGGCTCGATTGAAGGACTTGCTTTGAAGAGAGTTCTTTCTCGTGCTTTCCACGGTGGGAAAGGCATATCGGCGCTGTGAACTCGCGTGGGTCAATGGCAATGAAGCCGGTGTCCATTTCATCAGAGGCCGGCGGAAAGAAGACAAAATCAGAATAGCGCGCGACGGATAGCGGACATCGGTCAAGCCGTGCCAATGGATCTCGATCTTACGCGTACACGGCCTAGTTCCCGCCAATCTGCGCCTTTAGAAAATCCTGCACCGCGTTGATCGATTGCTCCGCTGCCGATGGGTTGTATTCAAGACGATGTCCGAGCAACTGTACCGGCGTCTTCAGGCCGGGGGCGTCGAAGGCGTGATACGCATCGGGGTAGACGACGAGCCTGATCGGAACGCCCTGGTCCTTCTGCCGTGATATCCCCCAGTCGTCGCGGCCGTCCACCATATTGCGGCATTCCTTTGCCAGCGACCAGTCGTCGAGTTCGCCGATCAGGATCAGCGTCGGCACCGTCATGTTGCCCTTGAAGCCGAGGCAGTGCGGATAAAAGCCGATGGCGGCGCGGAACTTGTTCGGCGAGGCCTGCTCGACGATGCCGCGCTCGACGGACGTCAGCGCCTGCCAGGCGCCCTGCGAAAATCCAAGCACGGCGACACGCTCGGAATCGACAAATCGCTGCTGCACCAGGTAGCCCAGCGCGCGGTAGGCGTCGAAGGCAAGGTCGACCACGGCGCCGCTGCTGCAGGTATTGCTCAGGCCGCGCGGGCCGAAACTGTCGACGGTCAGCGTGACGTAGCCCCATGACGCGATCAGTCTGCCCCAGCGCTCGTCGAGCCGACGCCAGTTGCCGTTGCAGCTATGCAGCAGCACCACGGCGGGCGAGGGGCCGGCGCCTGCGGGTTGCCGCAGGTAGCCCTGCAACGGCTGCAACCGCGAAAGCGGGGTCTCGAAATCGACGACGCTGGCGGAGGTCTCGGCGGCGGCCGCGAAGTTGGCGGCCGCGCTCACGGTCATAAGGACGGTAACGACGGCGGCCGCTTTGACGAGGTACATCACGGACCTCCATTGCGCCCAACAGCCCGCGCGCGATGAGCGATCCCTTATATACCCAAAATCTTCCGCGCGTTGGCCTTCAATACCTTGGCCCGGATCTCGTCGCGGATCTCGAGCTTGGCGAAATCGGCGAGCCAGCGGTCCGGCGTGATCACCGGCCAGTCCGAGCCGAACAGCATCTTGTCCTGCAGGATCGAGTTGATGTAGCGCACCAGGATCGGCGGGAAATATTTCGGCGACCAGCCGGAGAGGTCGATATAGACGTTCGGCTTGTGGGTCGCGACCGACAGCGCTTCTTCCTGCCAGGGGAAGGACGGGTGGGCGAGGATGATCTTCAGGTCCGGAAAATCCGCGGCGACGTCGTCCATGTACATCGGGTTGGAATATTTCAGCCGCATCCCCATGCCGCCGGGCATGCCGCTTCCCACACCGGTTTGTCCGGTGTGGAACAGCGCGATCGCGCCGCCCTCGTTGATCGCTTCATAGAGCGGATAGGCCATGCGGTCGTTGGCATAAAAGCCCTGCATGGTCGGATGGAATTTGAAGCCGCGGACGCCGTATTCCTCGATCAGCTTGCGCGCCTCGCGCACGCCGAGCTTGCCCTTGTGCGGATCGATGCTGACAAAGGGGATCAGGACGTCGAGATGGTCGGAGGCGGCCTCGATCATTTCGTAATTGTTGTAGCGGCGGAAACCGGTCTCGCGCTCGGCGTCGACCGGGAAGATCACGGCGGCGATGTTCTTGGAGCGATAATAGGCCGCGGTCTCCGGCACCGTCGGCGGATGCTTGTGCGGCGACTTGAAATAGTCGGCCATCTGCGCCTGGAAATCGTCATAGCCGTCGTCGCCATGCATGCCGCAGGGTTCTTCCGCATGGGTGTGGATGTCGATGGCAACGACTTTTTCGATATCCGGCAGCTTGAGCTTGGGCATTGGGGTTTCCACGCGGCTTGATTTTTGAAGCTGGAAAATTGATTATACTATATAACAAATTCCGCAAGGCGGCAGAAACATAATGCGCGGAAACAGGGAAGGAATGGCATGGCCCAGGGTATGTCCAAAGCGGAAGCCTTCGAGACCGATTTCTGGAAAGACGCCAATCTGCGCAAGGCTTGGGACGACATCGTGCCGGGCGCGCCGCGCAAGACCCTGCCTTACACGCTGACCAGGGAAGCGATCGAGCTCTACTGCAAATCGGTCGGCGAGAACCATCCGATCTATTTCGACGAGGCCTACGCCAAGACCACCCGCTATGGCGGGCTGATCGCGCCGCCCTCGATCCATATCCTGCTGATGTTCTCCTGCACGCCGGCGGACGACTGGATGCGCTCGCCGGGCACCGTCAATGCCGGGCAATCCTGGAGCTACAACATTCCGGCGCGGCCGGGTGACGTGATCCGGCTTGAGGCGCGCGCGCTCGACAAGTTCATCAAACGCGAGCGGCTGTTCGTGGTCCACGACAACGTCTTCTTCAATCAGCGCAACGAAGTGATCTGTTCCGGCCGCGGCTGGACGATCCGGCCGGCATAAGGGGACGCGCGATGACAACGACCTTCGAAAATCTTAACCCCGGCGATGCCATCGACGGACCGCAATTCGCGGTCTCCAGGGAATCCATCCGGCTGTTCTGCGACGCCTCGCTCGACTACAACCCGCTGCATCTCGACGACGACTACATGAAGGGCAGTTTCGGCAAGACCAATTTCGGCGGCATCATCATGCACGGCATGAACAACTTCGGACTGATCTCGCGGATGCTGACCGACTGGGCCTATTCCGCCGGCGCCGTCCACCGCCGGCTGGAGACGCGATGGGTCAAGCCGGTGCGGCCCGGCGACACCATCCAGCCGACCGGGATCGTCAAATCGAAACAGGTGACCAAGAGTTCGCGCTGGGTCCTGATCGACGTCATGGTGCGCAACCAGACCGGCGAGAAAGTCGCCACCGGCGAGGCGATGGTGGAGTTTCCGAACGACTGATGCGGATCGAAGCTTCCGGACACAAAACCGTGCGCGTTGCGATTCCCGCTTGAGTTGTGAAATAGGTCATATTGACGCACCGCTTGTGAAGTCATTGTCCCTGCCGGGGGCAATGACTTCACAACCCGAGAGGTGAGGAAAATGGCCAATCATCCCAATCTCTACGAACTCTCCGGCGGCGGAATTCACATTACCTACTCGACATCAGGCCTGCAGGGGCAACCGCATTTCACCTATCACGACGCCATCCAGGTCAAGAATTTCACCGGCAACCAGATCACGGCGGTGCAGACCAGCATCGGATTGCTGGTGACGGTGCTGATCCACCTGACCGTCGATGCGGGATCGACGACGTTCAGCGTGTTGCTTCCGAACGTCAATCTGCCGGATGCACCGTTCGGCTCCGCGAACATCACCGCGGAGGGCATCACGACCCTGCACCGGTTCGCGATCTTTCCGCTTCTGGGGCAGACCGAGTTCTATACCGTCACTGCGATGCACGGGACGGCGAAACACGTGATCTTCTAGGTCGCAGCCTGCCGTTCGATCTGGGCCTGCCCAGCGGCCATCCCGGCGTCGCGCGACAGCGCGATGCCGGCGGACCTCTTGCTACTTTGCATGGGGTTGTTTTCGATATTTTGGTTGGGACCCTTTACTCGGCCGGGACGCCGTTGCTTCCGCGTGTCGTCAGCCGGCTGCCCGCGGAACGATGGGCGAGATGCGGGCCCGGCGCCACCACGTCGGTGGCAAGGCCGATGCGCTCCAGCAGGCGGATGGTGAGCCAGGTGTTGTCGATCTCCCACCAGCGATGGCCGTGGCGGGCCGAGCGCGGGTCGGCGTGGTGGTTGTTGTGCCAGCCCTCGCCGTTGGAGATCAGGCCGACGACGAGGTTGTTGCGGCTGTCCTCGTCGGTTTCGTAATTCCGGTAGCCCCACACATGGGTCACCGAATTGATCGCCCAGGTAATGTGCCAGACCAGAACCGTGCGGACGAACACGCCGAACAAGAGAATGCTGAGGCCGGTCTGCACCGCATCGGCCGGCGGTTCGCCTGATAGCCACGCCGCGGCGAAGCCGGCGCCGAAATAGAGCGGCATCTGCCCGAGATTGATCCAGACCAGCCAGTTATGGCGCTCCAGCGCGACATAGAACCGGTCGCGCAGGATGTCCCGGGCGTAGCGTTCGTAGATTCCGAGCTTTGAGAGCTCGGGCTGGTGGACCAGGATCCAGCCGATATGGCTCCAGAAAAAGCTCGCCAGCGGGCTATGCGGGTCCGGCTGTTCGTCGGCGAACTGATGGTGCCGGCGGTGGATCGCGACCCAGCGCGCCGGCGTTTCCTGCAGGCACGACATCGCGATCACCACCATCGTGTGCTCCAGCCACTTCGGACATTTCAGGCCGCGATGGGTGAGCAGCCGGTGGTAGCAAAGGTTGATGCCGAACAGTCCGCACAGATGGGTGCCGGCGATGGCGACGATCAGTCCGCTCCAGCTGAAATAGCCGGGCAGGAAGGCCAGCACCGCGGCCAGATGGTAGGCGCCGATGACGACGATGTAGGGCCAGTTGAGCTGGAACGGCCGCACGCCAGCCGGCAGCGATATCCGGGAATTCGCCGGCGACGGGGCGAGGGGTGCGGCGAGGTCGGTGGGGTCAAGTACCGCAGTCTTTGCGATCGGCCGGGGAGCGGTCGTCATTCCGGGGTTGGTTCCGTTCGTGGGAGGTCACGTCAAAGCGTTGGTGCCTGATTCCTCTTATACGGTTCGAACCTGCGCCGGGGTCCAAAATCTGGGACCAATTGACGCTGCTCCCTGACAAAAATGGCTGGAGAATCAGTTCCATAGCGGAACCGGAGCGCGGATCGCGCCGAACTCGCGGGTTTGATTGACATCCAGCCCCGCGATGGCTTAGAAACCGCGCATCCCGGGCGGATCGCCGCTGGCGGGGTTAACCCCATTTTGCCACGTTCGGGTTTTGTCACGCTCGGGCAGGTATTCAGGTTCGGCCTTCAACACGGCCTTTCGAAGCATCAGGATTGTCCCATGAAGGTCCGTAACTCGCTGAAATCGCTGCGCGGTCGCCACCGCAACAACCGTCTGGTCCGCCGCAAGGGCCGGGTTTACGTGATCAACAAGGTGCAGCGCCGCTTCAAGGCTCGCCAAGGCTAAGTTGGCCCGGATAATCCCGGCAGATTGCCTCCGCGCGACCACCGCTTCACAGGTCTTTGACGACGTGCTGCTTTGCAGCGCGATTTTCTGCGTCTAGACTTCGCTCATGGCCTTTGGATTCCCGGACCTCAGAAACTGCCGGATCGCGATCATTGCCGCGCTTCTGGCAGCGGTACCGGTTGCGGCTCTTGCCCAGACCGACCCGCCACGCGATCCCCGGGGCGTTCCGCCGCCGAAAACCCAGAAGAAGTTGCCGGAAGCGCCAGCCAAACTGCCCAGGGTCGGGGCCGATCGCACGCGTGGACTGGATTTCCTGTTCGGCGCGCTGAAGGCCGCCCCCGACGAAGCCAGCGCCAAGCATGTCGAGGCGCGGATCTGGGCGACATGGATGCAGACCCCGAGCGATACCGCGGCGCTGTTGATGCTGCGCGCCAAGGCCGCGATGGAGGCGCAGCAGATGGACGTTGCGCTCAAGCTGCTCGATGCCGTGGTCAAGCTGCGGCCGGATTATGTCGAGGGCTGGAACCGGCGCGCGACGCTGTATTATCTGAAGAACGACTACTCGCATTCGCTCGAAGACATTCGCGAAGTCCTGATCCGCGAGCCGCGCCATTTCGGTGCGCTGGCCGGGCTCGGCATGATCATGCAGGATATCGGCGATGAAAAGCGCGCGCTTGAAGCGTTCCGCAAGGCGCTCGCGGTCAATCCGCACCTCGAAAAGGTGCCGGAACTGGTCAAGTCGCTGACCGAAAAGGTCGAAGGCCGCGATATCTGATCTATCCCGGTTAACCCTGATTTCCGACAGTCCATCGGGACGCAGGAACGCAGGCCGCCAACGCGCTATTATCGTTCGTCTCACAGCGTCTTGGGAGCGTAGCCATGAAGACATTGCTGCTGGCCGGCGCAAGTTTGATCGCGGCCGGAAACATCGCTTTCGCGCAAGGCTATTGGGTCACCGGCAACGGCGCGACCGGGAAATGCGAGATCGTCACCAGCAACCCGGTCGTCAACAGCCAGGTCGGCGGCAACGTCACGTTCGGAAGCGGGCCCTACCGCTCGGACGATGACGCCAAGCTCGCGCGCTCGACCATTCGCTCATGCCCACCGGAGCCTCCGAGCGATGCACGGGATGCGGATAAAGCGGACAAGGACGAATAGAGCGTTTTCGACTTGAAGCCTGTCCCGGACTTGATCCGGAATAGGTACCGGTTCGCAAAAACCAGGACTATCAGGACTGCTCTAGTGTACCGCGTTGCTGCCGCGGGCCATTCCGTCGAGCCCGACCGCTGCGTAGAACTGCGCCAGTTCCGCCTCAAGCTGCTCGTTGACCAGCAACAGCGCCTTCAATGCGCCGCGGATGTCGCCGTTGCATCTTGCCACGATCTGGTCGATGGCCGTTTCGCTTGCGTCGGAAATCATGGTCGTCCTCCGATTGTACTCTCGAACAAACCGCCGCCCGATGCTGTGGATGTTGGGTACAGTCTCGGGCGTTGGCAGCCCCATCAGGCACGCCGACACGTGGCGAAAGTGTCTGCGCATCTGTATAAAGTGGCGATGACGGCCGTATGACCCCGCTATCCACAGGTTGGCGGGTCCTGTGGAAAACGATCACCGAAACCTGCGCCTGCGCGAGCCGTACCTCTTGGGTGCGCAAGATCATCCGGATTTCTTCAATGGTGGCAGTGATTGTCGTGGCGGTGCTGGGGATTCTGGCGCTGGTTACGCAAGCGGGCGTCGTGCTCGTGCAGCGGGCCCATCCCGCACCGGGCGTGATGGTCGAGGTCGCAGGCGCGGCCCTTCACGTCGTCGAACTCGGTTCCCGCGATGCCGCCGGTCCACCGGTGGTGATGCTGCATGGCGCCAGTTCCAACCTTGAGGTGATGCGGCAGCCGGTCGGCGAGCGGCTGGCCAGGGATCACCGGGTGATCCTGATCGATCGTCCCGGACACGGCTGGAGCACACGCACCCGCCTGGAAGATTCGACACCGGAAATCCAGGGCCGGATGATCGCGGAGGCGCTGGCCAGGCTCGGCATCAACAAGGCGATCTTCGTGGTGCATTCCTGGTCCGGCGCGCTGGGCGCGCGGATCGCGCTGGACGATCCGGACCGGGTCGCGGGTCTGGTGATGCTGGCGCCGGTGGCCTATCCGTGGCCGGGCGGCGTCGGTCGCTACAACAAGATCGTCGCCATGCCGGTGATCGGCCCGCTATTGGCCTACACCATCACGCTGCCGCTCGGCACGTTGCTGGTCGAGCCCGGCGCCCGCGGCGTGTTCTTCCCGCAGACAATGCCGGATGGTTACATCAGCGATACCGCGACGAAATTGCTGCTGCGGCCGCGCGAGTTTCTCGCCAATGCGCACGATTTGGCGACGCTGAAGGCGGCGGTCGCCGAACAGGCGCCGCGTTACGCCGAGATCAAGGCGCCGGTCACGATCATCTCGGGCGATCAATCCGACAAGACGATATCGACCAGCATCCATTCGCGGCCGCTCGCGGCCACCGCGCCCAACGCAAAACTGATCGTGCTGCCCGGCGTCGGCCACATGGTGCAGAACGCGGCGCCCGATCTCGTGATTGCCGAGATCGAGGCGATGATCGGCGCGATGGCGAAGAGCACGGCGGCTGCCAATTAGGACGCGACGGATCGGATTACTGCATGGCATGGCCGGACGGTAAGGGATAGGATTCCGCGGATGCGGGATACGCTGCTCGTCCCGCCCGGGATGAATGTGCGTGTCTCGACGAAGGGCAGCCCGACCTTTGAGGGAGAGCGCCATGTACGCCGCCATTCGTCAGGGCAAGGCCAAGCCTGGAAAAGCCGAAGAGCTGACCCGCAGGATCAAGGAAGGGGCGATACCGGTCATCAGCGGCGTCGACGGCTTCATGGGCTATTACGTGGTCTATGCGCCCGACGACACCGTGATCGCGATCAGCCTGTTCAGCAATTTCGCGGCCGCCGAGGAATCCAACAAGCGCGCGATCGCGTGGATCGAGCACGATCTGGCGCCGCTGCTGACCGGGCCGGCGACCGCGCTGGCCGGGCCGGTGATCGTGCATACGCTGGCTTGAACGGGTGCGATGGCGCCGGCTTCATGATCCGGCGCTGTGCGCCCGGCTAATCTCATAGGCTGCGACATGGGTGCGAGCCAGATTGAGAATCGGCGTCTTGATGTCCAGCTTTGCGGCCCGTGCGACCATGTCGCCCAGGATGTGCTCGCCCTCGGTCGTTGAACCCCGCTCGATGTCGCGCAGCATCGACCACTTGAGCGGCGATCCCACGGTGGTGATGAGCGCCGTGTCGAATTCGATAAAGGCCTGTCTCGGCTTGAAACCGGAAGCGGTGGCGATAGCGCAGCATTCGTCGAATATTCCGAACATCGCCTCGCGTCCGCCCGGTGCCGCAAGAATGTCGCCGATGCTGGCTCGCATCAGGCAGGTGATCCCGGCGCCGAGGCCCAATTGCACGAACTTTTCCCACATGTCCTGCATCACGACATCGCTGGCGCGCGCGTTGAAACCCGCACCGTCGAAACAGGCCTCGATCGCGCGCGTCCGCGCACTGAAGCCGCCGGCGATTTCGCCGTAGACGAGGTCGTGAAGCGGAACGAACTGGGTGATGCGGCCCTCGGCGTCGACACCGGCACTGATATTGGCCATGCCGCCCATGACATGCGCCGCGCCGAATCGTGCGGTCAGCCTGTCGAGATGTCCGATGCCGTTGAGGACGGGCAGGATCGCGGTGTCCGGCCCGACCGCCGGAGCGAACTGATCCATCGCCTCGTCGAGCGAATAGGATTTCACGCCGACCAGAATGAGGTCGAACGGTTCGTGAATATTGCCTGCGGTAACCGTGGCGGCGGCGACACCGAAGTCGCCATGCGGGCTGACAATGCGCAGTCCGTCGCGCGCCAATTGTTCGGCGCGGGGGGGCCGCACCATGAACGTGACGTCACGCCCGGCGCGCACAAGGCGCGCGCCGAAATATCCGCCCAGCGCGCCGGCTCCGATCACCAGGATACGCATATGGCCATGCCCCCGAAATTTGCGGTGCGGGTCCGCGCGACCTTACTTCGACTTGGTCTTGCCGTCCTTGTCGTATTGCGAAACGAAAGCCCAGAGATTGTTGATTTCGTTCTCGCTCTTGATGCCGGCGAACGCCATCTTGGTGCCGGGAATCTTGGCTTTGGGGTCCTTGATGTATTCCTTGAACTGGGCCTCGTTCCAGGTGATGCCGGAATTCTTGTTGGCATCCGAATAGGAGTAGCCTTCCGCAGTGCCGGAATGGCGGCCGTCGAGCCCGTTCAGTTCCGGGCCGACCTTGTTCTTGGCGCCTTCGCCGATGGCGTGGCAGGCCAGGCACTTGTTGAACGAGGACTTGCCGGCGGCGAGGTCGATATCCTGCGCCAGTGCGCCAGATACCGCTGAAGTCAGCGAGGCGAGGGCAACGAGCGCGCTCAAGGTCGATTTCATCATAGGGGGCTCTTCGTCTTTCCGTGGAGTGAATATTTTCGAGTGTGGCTACGGTGCGGTCGCTTGTGGCATGGCCGGCTTCGACAGGACAAGTCACGAAACCTTGGCAGGTTTCATGACGGGGCACTTGCCCCAGAGAGAACTCATCGTCGTGGGCACAGGCAATCCGACCTTGGTGGCCTACCCAAGCTTGCCCAGACGTGCTTGATTTGGCACCACAAATCGATCACGCGTGGGCTTGGAATCCAAAGGTTTGGAATCCAAAGGTTTGGAATCAAAGGGCCGGGAGGAATACGCGCATGGCCATCATGATGCCGGCTTCCGATCAAGCGGTGCTGGATCGCCGCGACGCCATCGTCGCGGCCTTGCGCGCGATCGTGCCCGGCGAGGGCGTGATCGACAGCGCTGCCGAGATGCTGCCTTACGAATCCGACGGCCTGATGGCGTATCGCCAGCCGCCGATGGTGGTGGTGTTGCCCGACACGACCGAACAGGTTTCAAAGGTCCTGAAATATTGCTCGGAGCAGGGCATCAAGGTGGTGCCGCGCGGTTCCGGCACCTCGCTGTCCGGCGGCGCGCTGCCGCTGGCGGACGGCGTGCTGCTCGGGCTCGGCAAGTTCAAGCGCATCCGCGAGATCGATTTCGACAACCGCGTGGTGGTCACCGAGCCCGGCGTCACCAATCTCGCCATCAGCCAGGCGGTGGCGCATGCCGGGTTCTATTATGCGCCCGACCCGTCGTCGCAGATCGCCTGCTCGATCGGCGGCAATGTCGCGGAGAATTCCGGCGGGGTGCATTGCCTGAAATACGGCATGACCACCAACAACGTGTTGGGGTGCGAGATCGTGCTGATGTCGGGCGAAATCCTGAAAATCGGCGGCAAATCGGTTGAAAACGCCGGCTACGACCTGATGGGCATCATCACTGGCTCCGAAGGCCTGCTCGGGGTCATCACCGAAATCACGGTGCGGATCCTGCAAAAGCCGGAGACCGCCCGCGCGCTGATGGTCGGCTTTGCCGAGGTCGAGGCCGCCGGCGAATGCGTCGCCCGCATCATCGGGGCCGGCATCATTCCAGGCGGCATGGAGATGATGGACAAGCCCGCGATCCACGCCGCCGAGGCCTTCGTCCATGCCGGCTATCCGCTCGATGTCGAGGCGCTGTTGATCATCGAGCTCGACGGCCCCGGCGTCGAGGTCGACGAACTGATCACGCGGGTCGAAACCATCGCCAAAGGCTGCGGCTCCGTCACCTTGCAGATCTCCACCTCGGAGATGGAGCGCAATTTGTTCTGGGCCGGCCGCAAGGCGGCGTTTCCGGCGGTCGGGCGGATTTCGCCGGATTATCTCTGCATGGACGGCACCATCCCGCGCGGCGCGCTGCCGAAGGCGCTGGCGCGGATCCGCGAGCTGTCGGAAAAATACGGCCTCGGCGTCGCCAACGTGTTTCACGCCGGCGACGGCAATCTCCACCCGCTCATTTTGTACGACGCCAACAAGCCGGGCGAGATGGACAAGGCCGAAGCCTTCGGCGCGGACATTTTGCGCTGCTGCGTCGAGCTCGGCGGCGTGCTGACCGGCGAGCATGGCGTCGGCATCGAGAAGCGCGACCTGATGCCGGAAATGTTCTCGGAGATCGATCTGAACCAGCAGCAGCGGCTGAAATGCGCGTTCGACGCCCAGGGCCTGCTCAATCCCGGCAAGGTCTTCCCGACGCTGCATCGTTGCGCCGAGTTGGGCCGCGTCCATGTGCACGGCGGCAAGCTGGCCTTTCCCGAACTTCCAAGGTTTTGATCGTGTGCGTCCCCCATTTTCCAGTCGTCATACCCCGCGCAGGCAGGGTATCCGGTACTCCGCGCTGCCGATTTTCATCATTGGCTCCTGCGTTTACTGGATCGTCCGCCTTCGCGGACGATGACAACAACGAGCAGATGTAATCGCGTGGACACTCCCAGGGTACGTGACGCCAAAGACGTCGAACAGGTGGTGCGGGCGGCGATCGCCAGCGAGCAGCCGCTTGAGATCATCGGGCATGGCACCAAACGCCAGGTCGGCCAGCCGATGGCGACGAATGCCGTGCTCGATCTTTCCGCGCTGAATGCGGTCTCGGCCTACGAGCCGAACGAACTGATCATCTCGGTGCAGGCCGGCGCGCCGCTTGCCGACGTGCAGTCGCTGATCGATGCCAAGAACCAGCAATTCGCGTTCGAGCCGATGGATACGTCGGTGCTGCTGGGCGTGCCCGGCAACGGCACCATCGGCGGCATGGTCGGCGTCGGCCTCGCCGGCCCGCGCCGCATCAAGGCCGGCGGCGCCCGCGATCACCTGCTCGGGGCGCACGCGGTGTCCGGCTTCGGCGACAGTTTCAAGACCGGCGGTCGCGTCGTGAAGAACGTCACCGGCTACGACCTCTGCAAATTGCTGACGGGGTCGTGGGGCACGCTGGCGGTCATGACCGAGGTCACGCTCAAGGTGATGCCGAAGCCTGAAAGCGAGTGCACGCTGCTGCTGCGCGCGCTCGACGATCTCACCGCCAACCGGGCGATGACGGCGGCTCTTGGTTCGCCATTTGACGTTTCCGGCGCGGCGCACCTGCCGAATTCGGCGTTCCGGCCGGCCAGCGGCGCGTTGGCGGATATGGGATCCAAGATCCTGGAGTCTCCCGGCCAGGCGATGACACTGATCCGGCTTGAGGGCATCGCCGCCTCGGTTGCCGACCGCGCCGGTTCGCTGCGCAAGACGCTGGCGCCGTTCGGGGCCGTGGAAATGCTGCAGGATGCCGCCTCCGCCGCGGTCTGGCGCGCGATCCGCGATGTTGAACCGTTCGCGGCGAACAACTCGCTCGGCGCCTGGCCGGTGTGGCGGATCGTGTGTCCGCCGGCCGTGGGCGGCGCGCTCGGCCAGGCGCTGGCGCGCGACACCGGCGGCGACGTCATCTACGACTGGGGCGGCGGGCTGATCTGGGCGGCGTTGCCGCCGAAGCCGGATGCGCAAGCCGCCCTGCTGCGCCAGCGCGTCGAGGCCGCCGGCGGCCATGCGATGCTGATCCGGGCGTCCGAAGCGGTGCGGCGCGACGTCGATGTGTTCCATCCGCCGTCCGGTGGCGTTGCCCTCCTGAGCGAGCGCGTGCGCGCAAGTTTCGATCCCAGGAACATCCTCAACCGCGGCCGGCTGGCGCGGGGGCACGCTTCATGAAAACCGAATTCTCACTCGCCCAACTCGCCGATCCCGATATCGCCGAAGCCGACAAGATCCTGCGCGCCTGCGTGCATTGCGGCTTCTGCACCGCGACCTGTCCGACCTATGTGCTGCTCGGCGACGAACTCGATAGCCCGCGCGGCCGGATCTACCTGATCAAGGAGATGCTGGAAAAGGACAAGCCGCCGACCAAGGAGGTGGTCAAGCATATCGACCGCTGCCTGTCGTGCCTTGCCTGCATGACCACCTGTCCTTCGGGCGTGAACTACATGCACCTGGTCGATCAGGCGCGGGTCCGGATCGAGCGGGATTTCTCGAGACCGCTGCCGGAACGCGCCCTGCGCGCGATCCTCGCTTTCGTGTTGCCACGGCCAAAATTGTTTCGCGCCGGCATGATCCTGGCACGGCTCGGGAGGCCGTTCGCGGCGCTGTTGCCGACGCCAACAGCGGCGGCGACGCCTTCGCCTGCTACGGCGGATCAAGGCCATGCTGGCATTGGCGCCCATGCGGCTGCCGGCGCCGGGATCCCAGGGCGGCAGCGTTTTTCCGGCCATCGGCGAGCGACGCGCGCGGGTTGCGCTGCTGCAGGGCTGCGCCCAGCAGGTGCTGGCGCCGCGGATCAACCAGGCCGCCATCAATCTCCTGACCCGCCACGGTGTCGAGGTCGTGCTGGTCAAGGACGAGCAATGCTGCGGCGCGCTCACCCATCACCTCGGCCACGATGACGACGCGCTGGCGCGCGCCCGGGCCAACGTCACCGTGTGGCAAAGGGAAGCGGAACAAGGCGGCCTCGACGCCATCCTGATGACGACGTCGGGCTGCGGCACCGTCGTCAAGGACTACGGTTTCATGCTGCGCGAGGACCGCGAATTCGCCGATGCCGCCGCGCGAATATCCGCGCTGGCAAAGGATATCACCGAGTATCTCGGGGGCATCGAGCTCGCACCAACGACGCAGCGAGGCGACGTTACGATCGCCTATCACTCGGCCTGTTCGTTGCAGCACGGACAGAAAATCACGCTGCTTCCGAAAGAATTGCTTTCCAAGAATGGATTCGTGGTGAAAGATGTACCCGAGAGCCATTTGTGTTGCGGTTCGGCGGGGACTTACAACATTCTCCAGCCTGACATTGCGAGCAGGTTGCGCGATCGAAAGGTCGCCAACATTGCGACAGTCAAGCCGGACATGATCGCTGCGGGCAATATTGGATGCATGGTTCAAATTGCCAGCGGTACGTCAGTTCCTGTGGTGCACACGATTGAGCTTCTCGATTGGGCGACAGGAGGTCCAAAACCCGAATTGGGGGGCGGGGATTGAATTGATCGATCGGCTCCCGAGCATGATCCGGACAACGGAGGCACCTCGGCGGACCATTCGAAACTTCGACGACCACCGACAATTCGACCACTGATACTTGAACAGCAAGTACCTGGACCACCGACACACCGACCAGCGGCAACAGGAGGACCACGATGGCTAAAGCGAAGAAGACCAAGAAGGGCAAGAAGGCTAAAAAGGCCAAGAAGGCCGTAGCGGCGAAGAAGTCGTCGAAGAAGGCCGCCAAGAAATCGGCGAAGAAGTCCAAAAAGACGGCGAAGAAGGCCGCCAAAAAAACCGCCAAAAAAACCGCCAAGAAATCGGCCAAGAAGGCCGTGAAGAAATCCGCCAAGAAGGCCGCGGCTCCCAAGAAGGTCGCCAAGAAGAGCCCGGCGAAGAAAAAGAAGGCAGCAGCCCCGAAGCCGGCAGCCCCGGCGCCCGTGCCCGCGCCAGAACCCGCGCCCGCTCCGAGCTGGGCCACCCCGAGTTCGGAACCGTCAACGCCGTCCTGGGGATCGTCCAATGGCGGCGAGCAGCACTAGCTGCCGCCACCCCAGTCGCAATGACAGCATTCAAAGGGCCGCAGTTCCGCTGCGGCCCTTTTCGCTGAGTGTTTCTTTTGTGCGCGGCCGGACTTCTACGGAGGGTTGATTCGGAAAAGTCGCGGGCTGGCGGCCTGGTTTTCCACTGCCTTCAGGTCCCGAATGGGTGCTGAAGGGCACGAAAGCCGCCAAAATTGTGCTCCTAATGCAACACCCAGCGACAACCTCTTTCGAAACGCTCAAAACGCCTAAAAAGTCGGCACTTGCTTGACTTTTTTGCTTCACGAGCCAGCCGCCGCGTTCCAGATTGCAATCACGTTAAGTAATTTGGTTGCAGTCGGTTATCGCTTGCCCTTGGGGGGCGCCGGAACGGGACTGTCTTGGAAGGTGATGGGGATCGTCATGAAGAAAGTCGTTTTGTTGGCAACGGCGCTGGCAATCGTTTCGGGCTCGGCCTTTGCCGCGGATCTGCGGGTGAAGGCTGTGAAGGCGCCGCCGCCGGTCGCGTTCGATCCTTGGGACATCGCCTTTGGCGCCGCTTTGATGAACGACTACGTCTTCCGCGGCATCACCCAGTCCAACCACAAGCCCTCGGTCGCCGCCTACTTCGAGCCGCGCTACAACATCAACAAGGACGTCCAGCTCTATATCGGTGCAGCCGGTGAGAGCATCTCCTTCCCGAACCGCGCCGCCGCTGAAATCGACATCTACGGCGGTATCCGCCCGACGGTCGGCATGTTCGCCTTCGACTTCGGCCTCTGGGGTTACCTGTATCCGGGTGGAACCTGCTACAACGCCGCCGCGGTTCCCGGCTCCGGCATTCCCGGTGCGGAAGCGGGCTGCGCCTCCACGCTGTTCGGCGGAAATGCCGACCCGCTCTCCGGCGGTCTCCCGATCAACGGCAACTTCGCCAAGAAGAGCGCTTCGTTCTACGAAGGTTATGCCAAGGTCAACATCACCCTCAACGACCAGTTCGCGGTCGGTTTGAACGAGTACTATTCGCCGAACTTCCTGAACCTCGGCGCCTGGGGCAACTACGCGTCGATCACCGGCAAGTGGACCGCACCCTCGACGACCTTCGGTTCCAGCGGCGTCGGCATGTACATCTCGGGCGAGTTCGGCCGTCAGTGGCTCGGAACGTCTGATCGCTTCTACGGCACCGGTGCCGGCACCTTCTACGCTGCCGGTATTCCTGAGCCGAGCTACAACACCTGGAACGTCGGCGTCGGCTTTACCTACAAGGTGTTCACGCTGGACCTGCGCTACTCCGACACCAACCTCTCCAAGGGTTCCTGCAACGCCTTCACCAGCGACTACACCGCCAAGGTTGCTACCGCTGGCAGCGTTTCGCTCATCAATCCGGGCGGGTTCGAATCCAACTGGTGCGGCGCGACCGGCATCGTCAAGCTCTCGGCTGACCTGACCGCGATCACCAACCTGAAGTAAGATCTTCCTATCGAAGACCCGGGGGCGGCAGAGCAATCTGCCGCCCCTTTTCTTTTGGGATGGGGCCGGATGAAACGCGACTGGCGGCGGGCGCTGTGCGAGGCGATTTCCCGCAACGATCACCACAATTGGCTGGCCGGCGCGGTCGCCGGGCTCGGCGGCGCCATCGCCATCGGCGTCATGGAGTGGTTCTCGGTCGCCGCGCATTACCCGCTCGCCGTGATTCCGTTCGCGACCTCGATCGTGCTGGTGATCGGGTCGCCCGAGGTCGAGCCGGCGCAGCCGCGCGCCTTGATCGGCGGGCATCTGGTGACGGCGCTGGTCGGCTTTGCCGTGCTGAAGCTGACGGGACCTCAGGGCTGGGCCGCCGCCGCCGCGGTCGGCCTCGCCATCCTGGCGATGTACCTCACCGGCACCTTTCATCCGCCGGCGGGCATCAATCCGCTGCTGGTGGTGTCAGGCAATCTGCCGTGGACCTTCCTGCTGGCGCCGGTGCTGGCCGGCGCGGTGCTGCTGACCGCCTTCGCCTATGTCTGGCACCGCTGGGTCCGGCGCCAGAACTGGCCGCAGCGCTGGATGTAATTAGGCCGGCTTGCCGTCCCGCAGTGTGAACCGGTCCCCGTCGCGGACCATTGTGACGTTGCGCTGATGGAACGCCTCCAGGGTCGAACGGTGGCCGATCGAGACGATGGTGGTACCGGGCAGCTTCTCGGCCAGCAATTTGTACAGCGCGGCTTCGGAGGGCTCGTCGAGCGAAGCGGTGGCCTCATCGAGGAATAGATAGTTTGGCGCGTGCAAGAGGGCGCGGGCCAGCCCGAGGCGCTGCTGTTCGCCCAGCGACAGCATCCGGTTCCAGTGCGCTTCCTCCTGCAGCCTGAGGCCGAGCTTCGGCAGCCCGACCAAGGTAAGCGCGTCCCGGACCCGGTCCACGCTGATGCTGTCGGATTCGCCGGGGTAGACGATCGCCGCGTGCAGCGTTCCGATCGGGAAATACGGCCGCTGTGGCAGCATCATCAGCGAAGCGTCCGTTGGAATCGTGATCGCGCCCTTGCCGAACGGCCAGATGCCGGCGATGGCGCGGAACAGCGTCGATTTGCCGGAGCCCGACGGGCCGGTGAGCAGCGTGCGCTCGCCGCCGCGAAGGCTGAGGCCGTCGGCCGCGACCAGCGGCGTGCCGTCGGGCAGGCCGACCTCGAGCCCGCGCAGGTCGATCGCCTTGCCGCCGTCGGATGACACCACGCCGATCGAACCGGCGCCGGCGGCAAGCGTGGTGGAGTTAGCGATCGAGGTTTCGAAACCGTCGAGACGGGCGACGATGGCGCGCCAGTCCGCCAGCGAGCGATAGATGGTAACGAAGATCGACAATGCCTTCTGGACGCTGCCGAAGGCGGAAGCGGTCTGTGTCAGGCCGCCGAGCTGGATCTTGTCGGCAAAGAAGGCCGGCGCCACCAGGATATAGGGAAACACCACGGCGGCTTGCGAATAGCTCGACGTAAAGGCGGTCAGCCGCTTGGTCCGGCTCATGATGCCGTACCAGTTGTCGACGACGTGGCTGAAGCGTTGCCAGAGCTGCTCGCGTTCGGCGCTCTCGCCCTTCAACAGCGCGATCTGCTCCGAGTTTTCACGTGCCCTGACCAGGTTGAAGCGGAAGTCGGCTTCGAAACGCTGTTGCTGGAAGTCGAGCCGGACCAGCGGCGATCCGATCCACTGCGTCAGTGCCGTTCCGAACAGCGCGTAGATCAGCGCGCCCCATACCAGATAGCCGGGGATATCGAACTCCTTGCCGAACACGTGCAGGGGTGCCGCCGCTGACAGTCCCCACAGGATGATGACAAAGGAAAACAGCGTCACCACCGAGTTCAAAAGGCTGAGCCCGATGTCCAGCGTCCGTTCGACGAACAGCTTGACGTCTTCGGCGATACGCTGGTCCGGGTTGTCGGCGGCGTCGCCCTGTAACTGCATCCGATAATGGTTGGCGCCGTGCAGCCACTCGCCGAGATAATGCCTGGTCAGCCAGCGGCGCCAGCGGATCTGTAGCCACTGATTTAGGTAGAGCTGGTAGACGGCAAGCGCGATGAAGCAGGCTGCGATGACGCAAAACACGCCGATTTCCCGGACGAAGACGTCCCAGTTCTTTTCCTGCAGGCCGGTGTAGAAGCGGTTGCTCCACTGGTTCAGCAAGACATCGATGGCGACCAGCGCCAGTTCGATTGCGACCACGGCGGCAAGCAGGCCACGGCCGGCCCATTTATCCTCGGAGCGGAAATAGGGAGCGGCGATGCGCCACACCGTCGCGAGCGTCGAGCGGATGTTGTTCACAGATTTACCGTCTCCGGGGGAAGGCCCTCAAAGGCCTGAAAAAGCGGGACAATCGGCAGAGACATTAGACTAAAGTCGTATATTTCATATTCAGCGTCATCTTGTCCCAGCGTCAGACTCAACCCTAGCATGCCTGCAATGGCGAGGGGTGGGGGACCCTCTCACGTCGCGAGCTTGTGAGCGGTTTTTTGGCAGCGTCCAATCCGCTCCCGATCTCGTACCATTTGCACAGGGACTCCCGCGATCACGCTAGATGCGCCTGACCGTTCACGCAGGCGGGCGCATCGCATAATAGCGTGGGGGAGAATCCGCTCATGTGGAATCAAATATACAATCCGCTCGACAATACCGTGTTGTCGACGATTGCCGCTGCCATTCCGGTCGTTGTGCTGCTGGTGCTGATCGCCAGCGGCAAGGTCAAGGCGCACATCGCGGCCATCGTCGCGCTCATCGTCGCCAACATCATCACCATCGCGATCTTCCACATGCCCGCGGGCATGTCGATCCGCGCCTCGCTGCTTGGCGTGGTGTCCGGATTTTTCCCGATCGGCTGGATCGTGCTGAACGTCATCTTTCTCTATCAGGTCACGGTGTCGACCGGCCGCTTCGAACTGCTGAAGCGCGCGGTCGGCGGCGTCACCGAGGACCGCCGGCTGCAACTGCTGCTGATCGCGTTTTCGTTCGGCGCGTTCTTCGAGGGGGCGTCGGGATTCGGCACCCCGGTTGCGATCACCGGCGCCGTCCTGATCGGCCTCGGCTTCTCGCCGCTGGCGGCCTCGGGCCTGTCGCTGATCGCCAACACGGCGCCGGTTGCTTACGGCGCGCTCGGTACCCCGATCGCGGGCCTCGCCCAGGTCACCGGCCTCGATCCCTATATCCTCGGCGCCATGGTCGGCCGGCAGTTGCCGGTGTTCTCGCTGATCGTGCCGTTCTGGGTGGTGTGGGCGTTCGCCGGATGGAAAGGCATGAAGGACGTCTGGCCGGCCATTCTGGTCACCGGCGTATCGTTTGCGGTCCCGCAATTCGTGATCTCGAACTACATCAATCCCTGGATCGTCGACATCGGCGCGTCGCTGATCTCGATGGGGTGCCTGATCCTGTTCCTGAAGGTCTGGCAGCCGAAGCAGCTCTGGTTGTCGCCCGCCCTGCGCGGCAACGACGAGTCGGCCGCGACCATGACGGCGCCGAAGCCGTTCGACAAGACGCCGCTGACCCAAAGCGAGATGTGGAGCGCGCTGCTGCCGTGGATCATCGTCTGCATCGTGATGCTGATCTGGGGCAATGGCGCCTTCAAGGCCTGGGCGAACTCGATCTTCATCTGGAACTATCCGGTGCCTGAACTCGACAAGATGATCAACGTGGTGCCGCCGGTGTCCGCCAAGCCGACGCCGCAAGGTGCGGTGTTCGGCTTCACCTATCTGTCGTTCACCGGCACCGGCATGTTGATCGCAGCGATCATCTCCGGCTTCCTGATGGGCGTGGGGCCGGCCAAACTGATCGGTGAATACGGCCGCACCATCAAGCTGTGCGCGATCTCGCTGATCACGATCTCGGCGATGCTCGCGATCGGCACGTTGACGCGGCTTTCCGGCGTCGACGCCACGCTCGGTCTCGCCTTCGCCGCGACCGGCGTGCTCTATCCCTTCTTCGGCACGCTGCTCGGCTGGTTGGGCGTGGCATTGACGGGATCGGATACGGCATCGAACGTCCTGTTCGGCAACCTGCAGAAGATCACCTCCGAACAGCTCGGCCTGTCGCCGGTCCTGATGGCCGCCGCCAACTCCTCCGGCGGCGTCATGGGCAAGATGATCGACGCCCAATCGATCGTCGTCGCCTCGACCGCGACCAACTGGTACGGGCATGAAGGCTCGATCCTGCGCTACGTATTCCTGCATTCGATCGTGCTGGCCTGTCTCGTCGGCCTGTTCGTGACGCTGCAGGCCTATGTCTATCCGTTCACGCTGATGGTCCTGAAATAGGGCCGTCGTCGAAGCCGGACATCAGCAATCCCCGCGGCGTTGCCGCGGGGATTTTCGTATCTGCCAACAGAATGCGTCAACGCATCGGAGCGAAGGGGAGACCGCGATGAAATTTTCTCGCCGCAAATTTTTCAATCTGGCCGCGGGCGCGACGGCGCTGCCGGCATTGCCGCGGATCGCCCGCGCGCAAGCCTTTCCGGCGCGGCCGATTACGTTGGTCTCGCCATTTCCGGCGGGCGGGCCGGTCGACACCATCTGTCGCATTCTCGGCGAGCACATGCAGGCTTCGCTGGGCCAGCCTGTGGTGGTCGAAAACACCGGAGGTGCGGCTGGCAGCCTCGGCGTCGGACGGGTCGCCCGCGCCGCGCCGGACGGCTATACGCTGATCGTCGGCCAATGGAGCACCCATGTGGCCAATGCCGCGATCTACAAGCTGCCTTACGATACGCTCACCGACTTCGAGCCGATCGCTCTATTGTCCAGCAATCCCGGGCTGATCGTCGGCCGCAAGAACCTGCCGGCCAACGACCTGAAGGAACTGATCGCGTGGCTGAAGGCCAATCCGGACAAGGCGACGCAGGGCACTCAGGGGATCGGCGGCGTCGGCCATATCGCCGGGATATTCTTTCAACGGGTGACGGGCACCAGATATCAGTTCATTCCCTATCGCGGCGGCACGCCGATGATGCAGGATCTGCTGGCGGGCCAGGTCGACATGCTGATCGATACGCCGACTTTGTCGGCACCGCAGATCCGCGCCGGCACCATCAAGGGCTATGCCGTGATGTCGAAGACGCGGCTGGCGGCGGTGCCCGATTTGCCGACTGTGGACGAGGCCGGCGTCCCCGGCCTTTATCTGTTGCAGTGGAACGCGGTCTGGGCGCCGAAGGGCACGCCACATGACATCGTGATGAAACTCAATCAGGCCATCGTCCGGGCGATCGCCGATCCCTCGGTGCGCCAGCGATTGGCGGATCTCGGGCAGACGATCTATCCTGCCGAACAGCAAACGCCGGAAGCGCTGGCGGCATTCCAGAAGGCCGAGATGGAAAAGTGGGGGCCGATCATCGCGTCGGCGAACATCAAGGTCGAGTAACCAGCGATCGAAATCGCATCATCAACAAACAATCAAAAAGGAAACACGATGCAATTACGGAATTTTGGGCGCACGGGAATGCAACTGTCAGTGCTGGGCTTTGGCTGCGGCGCGGTTGGCGGATTCATGGTGCGCGGCGATCCGGCCGAGCAGGAACGCACCATCGCGCGCGCGATCGAAGCCGGCGTCAATTATTTCGACACCGCCGTGCAGTACGGCGACGGCGAGTCGGAGAAGAATCTCGGCCGCGTCCTGCAAAAACTGAAACCGGCGAGCGCTGTCGTCGGCACCAAGGTCCGGCTGCCGCCCGCCTCCTTCGACCGTATCGCCGATACCATCACGGCGTCGCTCGAAGGCAGTCTGTCGCGGCTGCGGCTTGATCGGGCTGACATCTTTCACCTCCACAATCCGATCACCGAACAGGGTGGCGGAACGTCGCTGAGCGTCCGGCAGGTGCTTGACGAGGTGGTACCGGCGTTCGAGCGGCTGCGTCAGCAGGGCAAGATTCGCTTCCTCGGCCTGACGGCTGTCGGCGATACCGCGGCCCTCAATCAGGTCATCAATGCCGGCGTCTTCGACAGCGCACAGGTGGTCTACAACATGCTCAATCCATCCGCCGCCGAGGCATTGCCGCCGAACTATCCGGCGCAGGATTATGCGCGACTGTTCGATCACACCGTGGAAGCCGGCGTCGGCGTCGTCGGCATCCGCGTGCTGGCCGGCGGCGCATTGTCGGGCTCCGCCGAGCGTCATCCGATCGCGAGCCCGGCGCCCGAGCCGATCGGTTCGGCGATGAGCTACGACGCCGATATCGATCGTGCGCGCCGCCTGATGCCGCTGGTCGAGCAAGGCTTCGCTGCCAGCCTGACCGAAGCCGCGACGCGGTTCTCCATTTCCCACCCGGCGATGGGTACCATCCTGGTCGGTCTGGCGACACCGCAAGAATTCGAGCATTCGCTCGAAGCCGTCCTGAAAGGCCCGCTGCCGCAGGCCGCCCTCGATCTGCTGTCGACGCTACGGCAGGCGTTTTCCGGTGAGCCGCGCTGATCGCCCGAATGACCCGCGCGCGCCATCGGCAAAGCGAGCGCCGTTGAAGGATACGCGTTAAAGGTGCGTTAATTCGGCTGCCGCATAATGGCAATTATGCCCAAAGGTTCCGCAAGGCCATTTTTCGCCGAGCGTCGCCGCATTGCTGTTTGTCTTTTTTGTAACGTAGCTGCACCGAAGCAGCCCGGTCTGCATTCAGGCAGTTCCGATTCAGCCTCGGTTGGTCGTTTGCGGCAACGTTGATTTTCGGACCGGGAATCGCTCGGATGGTTGAAACCCGCATTGCGCCGCGCCACCGCGTCATGAAGCCGGCCAAGATCGAATATGGCGGCATGAAAACGCCATGCACGATCCGCGACCTGTCGGTCACCGGCGCGGCTCTGGAGATTTCCGAACTCAACGGCAAAGTGCCGGCGACGTTCAATTTGATTCTGCCGGAGGAGAAACTGAAGCTGCCGTGCCACGTGGTGTGGCGCAGGGAATTTCGGATCGGCGTCGCGTTCGACTAGCGGCTTGTTTGAAAATTTTCGAACGTCGCCCGCCAGGTTCGGCTATTTTCATGTCGGGAGTTTGAACAATGATTGGTCAGGAACGGCGATCTGGAATTGATACGCGCTCGGAGAGCGAGAAGCAGTCGATCGGGGAGCGGC
This sequence comes from uncultured Alphaproteobacteria bacterium, assembly GCA_963764705.1. GTDB lineage: Bacteria > Pseudomonadota > Alphaproteobacteria > Rhizobiales > Xanthobacteraceae > Bradyrhizobium. The sequence continues at coordinate 190,762 of CAVXTR010000004.1, forward strand.
GATCCGGGATCGACCGGCGAACCGGCCGCGAGCCCGTCAAGACAATGCCCAGCGATGAACAGTTGATGCTGTTTGCGCGGCGCCTGCGACGGACGATGCGCGATGAAAAAGGCCGGGCCTTTCTCGGCGTGGCTGTCGGCGAGGAGGATTTTGCGTTTTATCCCGAAGTGATCCGCCTCGTGGAATGGATCGAAGATCTGACCGGCGCTGAACCGGAGCGGCCGGCATCAGCCTCGCACAATATCAATGTGCGGAAGATTGTCCCCTGATCCGAAGGGGTCGTCGAGACCGCAGACCTCGCTCGAAAACGCTCTAGCCAATCACGTCGTTGTTTATTAGAACGGCGCGCGGTGCTGGGTGTTCTGATATTTCGAGAGGTCGCATGGTTTGGTTCGCAGGCATGTTGAAGCGGGCAGGCGTCGTAGTGGTCCTGCTGCTGGCCGCCGCCGTGAATTTCAGCCCCGCGCTGGCCGATGACGGCTTTCCGTTCGGAACCGAAATGACGCTGGATGTCGGGCGTCAGCCCGGATCGAAGCGCATTCCGAACATCGAGATCGGCGATGCCGGCGAAGTGGTGCTCGAACTGTGGTGCAAGGGCGGCAAGGGCCAGTTTTCGGTGGCGGGCAATACCGTGATTTTCGTTGCCGGCGAAATGGAAAACCGGAGCTGTCCGCCGGACCGCGCGCAGGCCGACGACGATCTGCTCGCGGCGCTGGCGGATGCGGCGACCTGGAAGCGGCAGGGCGATTTCGTCTCGTTCGTCGGCGCCAGGACATTGCGGTTCCGCGTCAACACGAACTAGGGCGTGGACTGAAAAGACCGCGCGCGTCACATCCTCGCTGGACGAACAGCACGATGGCAATCGATCAGAGGTCACTGCACGACCGGCTCGCCGTGTTTCCGCGGCTGGGTCTGGCCAATCTGCCGACGCCGCTCGAGCCGATGAAACGGCTGACCGCGCATCTCGGCGGGCCGCGGCTGTGGGTCAAGCGCGAGGATGCCACCGGGCTCGGTTTTGGCGGCAACAAGCTGCGCAAGCTCGATTACGTGCTGCACGAGGCGGTTTCGAGCGGCGCCGATGCGATCGTCTCGGGTGGCGTCGTGCAGTCGAACAGCCAGCGGCAGGTGGCGGCGGCCGCGGCCAGGCTCGGATTGGCCTGCCATCTTGCCGTCTATCACGGCCGGCTCGAACCGCCGACGCCGGAATACAAGACGTCGGGCAACGCGTTTCTCAACCGGCTGTTCGGCGCACACTTCCACGATGTGCCGTGGACCGGTGACCGCAACGCTGCGATTCGCGCGCTGGTCGACGATCTCCAGGTCAAGGGGCACAAGCCTTATTTCGTGCCTTACGGCGTCTCCAATGCGCTGGGCGCGGTGGGTTACGCTACGACGATGGCCGAGATCGAGAAGCAGGCCGCGGCTTCGGGCTTCACACCCGTTGCGATCGTTCACTGCACCGGCAGCGCCGGCACGCAGGCGGGTCTCGTCGCCGGTGCCGCGGTAGCCATGCCGGATACGGCGATCGTCGGCATTGATATCGACGCCGAGCCCGCGCGGGTGCGCGCCGATGTCGTCGCGCTCGCGCGCGAAGCGTCCGGTCTGCTCAATGTTGCGTTCGACGAGGCCGGCGTCGAAGTCGTGGCGGGGCATGCGGGACCGGCCTACGGGGTCCCGCACCAAGCCACCATCGAAGCGATCCGCCTTGCCGGCCGGCTCGAGGCGCTGCCGCTTGATCCGGTTTATTCCGGCAAGGGGCTCGCGGGCCTGATCGCGCTGATCCGCCAGGGGCGCTGGCGTCACGACGAGGATGTGATCTTCCTGCACACCGGCGGCGCGCCGGCGCTGTTCGCCTACCAGAGCGCCCTCGGCATCTGAAGGGCTCGTCAGCCCTGCGTCGCCGTGGGTTGAACCGCCGCCGGTGCTGACGTAACCGTCGGCGATGGACCAGCCGACACGCGGCGCTGAAATTCCAGCCAAAAAATCCGATCCGACGCCGGGCCTGCTGGGGGTGGCGTGCGGCCTTGGCGCGGCGCTGTTCTGGGCGCTCGGCTTCGTGGCGACACGGCACGGCCTGAAAGCGGGATTCACGCCGGTGGACCTGCTGACGCATCGTTTCCTGTGGTCGGGCCTTGTCTTCCTGCCGCTGGTGTTCCGCGCCGGCATCGGCGATCTCTGCGGCATCGGATGGGGCCGCGGCATGGTGCTGATGGTGCTGGGCGGACCGGTGATGTCGCTCATCAGCTATGCCGGCTTCCTGTTCGTGCCGTTGGGGCATGGCAGTGTCATCCAGCCTTCCTGCGCGACCCTGGGCGGCCTGTTGCTCGCGACCTTCTGGCTCAAGGAAAGAATTTCGCTGGCACGCGCGTTCGGCGCGCTGGTCATCGTCGCCGGCCTTGCCGTGATCGGCGGCGAGTCGATCGTCCATATCGGACCTTACGGCGTGCAGGGCGATTTGATCTTCGTGCTGACCGGCCTGATGTTTGCCGCCTTCGCCACGCTGGTACGGCAATGGCGCGTCTCCGCCGTCTCCGCGGCCATGGTCATCAGCGTGTTGTCGCTCGTGCTGTTTCCGGTTTACGCGGCAACGGGCGGCATCGGTCGGCTGGCGGCGATCGGCCTTGGCGAGAATGCGCTGCAGGCGCTCGGGCAGGGGATCCTCGCGGGACCTGCGGCGATGTATCTGTTCACGCGCTCGATCCAGCTTCTCGGGGTCGCCCGCGCCGCGATTTTTCCAGCGACGGTGCCGGCGCTAACCCTGCTGTTCGGCTGGCTGCTGCTCGGAGAGCCGCCGACGCTGTTGCAGATGGCCGGATTGGCAACGGTGTTGTTCGGATTCTTTCTGGCGCAGCGGCAGCGATAGTCCTTGTTCGGACTACTTCTTGGCTCCGCCCTCGAATCCCACGAAGGTCGTGGCTTCGTCGACCGATTTGCGCTCGGATACAACGGCATTGGCGGGAAAATCGTGATCCGGCCAGCCCAGGGCGATACTCTTCATGATCACCTGATCGTCCGCGATCCCGGCATGCTCGCGCACCACGGGGGATTGCATGATCCCCTGGCTGTTGATCACGGCACCAAGCCCCCGCGCCCAGGCCGCGTTGACCAGCGCGGTCGCCACGGCGCCGCAGTCGAAGGCCGTATCGTCGCTGGAGGCGAGCGCGCGATCATAGGTGATGATTACGCACACCGGCGCGTCGAACTGGCGAAAGCCGCGCATGACCCAGTCCTGCCGCTGCTCCTTGTTATCGCGTGCTATACCCATCGCGCTGAACAACTGTTTGGCGACGCCGATCTGGCGTTCGCGATGCACCCCGTCGAACGGCTGGCCAATTCGAAATTCGCGCGAGTGCGGCACGCCGGCCAGATTGCGCTCGGTGTTGCCCTGGCGAATGCGGTCCAGGGGGGCGCCGGTGATGACATAGAAATTCCAGGGTTGGGTATTCATCGACGATGGCGCGCGCATCGCCAGCGTCAGGATTTCCTTGATCAACTCCTGCGGGACAGGATCGGGCTTGTAACCGCGAATGCTTCGTCGGCCGAGAATGACGTCATCAAACTTCATCTTTGCATTTCCTGAAATTGGCACGAGGTCTGCGTTCTCCCTCGCGGCTTTGGACATGTCCAGCGTTTCTAGCCCTCGCGCAAGATCATGTCGGCGCAAACGCCGGCCGACTGGATCACGCCGGTATAGCCGCCGAAGCCTGCATAGGCGGAGGACAGATAAAACCCCGGGATCGCCGTGCGCGGTGAACGGAACGGATTTTTTCGGATTGCGCTCGGTGGGGTCGGGGCAAAACCGTAGACCGCGCCGTCGGGCGCGTTGAGATATTGCCGCACAGATAATGCGCTGTTGAACGAGGACGCGACCACGGCATCGCCGAGCCCGGGATAGAGCGAGGACAGATAGCGCACGATGGCGGCCTGCCAGCGGCCGCGCTTCTCGCGATAGGCGTCCATGTCCGAACTGTCCCAGTTCGACAGCAAATCCGGCCCGAGCACCGACAGCACGTAAGGCGGCGTGGGCACGCCGGAATCGATCGCGGCATAATCGACCACCGACATTGGCGGCATGCGGTCGCCCGGCTCTTCCGCCATCAGCGCCGCGCCCTGGCCGTAGTCGGCGAACCGCTTCATCCACGGCGGCAGCAATTGGGTGGAGTAGGCGGCAATGCCGAATTCGCGCGGCGGTTTTGATAGTCCGAGCGTCAGTGCGAACAGCGATGCCGCAGGCTTTTGCCGCGCATAACCGTTGCGGAGTTTTTCCGCCGCATCCACCGGCATCAACGGCGCCAGCGCGGCCGGCGCCGCATTGCCGATGATCCGGACGCCCTCAGCCGTCTGGGGATCGCTGCCATCCTTGGCGGTGTGGGTGATGGTCGCGGTGTTGCCGTCCAGCGCAATGCCGCTGACGATGCGCCGCAGCAGCACCTTGCCGCCGGCGCCCATGATGGCGCGTGCCAGCGCACTCGACAGCCGCTGCGAACCGCCCTGCACGTAACGGCCGCCGCCTTGCAGATAGCTGCCTTGCGCAAAAGCAAAATAGATCCACCACAGCGTGGTGGGGTCGTCATGGAAATAGGACAGGTTGGCGGCGAGCACGGATTTGATGGCTTCGTTGGCGCCGAACACTTTGTCGAGCTTCTGCGACAGCGACAGCGCCCAGTCGCCGGCATCCGGAACCAGCTTCAGCAAAGCCTCGCTCGGATCTTCCGGCGCTTCCTTGCCTTGCGAGACCGTCGCCGCAGCGGCGACGATCCGTTGCATCTCGCCGAGCAACTGGTCGATACCCCTGCGCGATTCCGGAAAGCGCTCGGAGAGCGCCTGCCGCGCGGCGTCGAAATTGTCGGGCATCAGGAAGGGTGCGCCAAGCGGACCGCCACGCGCCTGATAAAATGCACCTGACGGGATCCATTTCACCTTGTCGAGCACGCCGGCGCGCGTCAGCACGTCATGCTTGGGGTCGTCAGGATGCTGCGGGTCGCTGGTTTCGTGCAGCGATCCCTCGACGAACAGCTCACCGGATTTATAGCTGGACGCCGCACCCCCGACCGAATTGCTGCGCTCGATGACAAGCACCTTGCGGCCCTCGCGCGCCAGGATCGCGCCTGCCGTCAACCCGCCAAGGCCGGCGCCGATCACGATGACATCATAAGGCGCCATACGGGTGAAATCCTCGGTAACTCATGCACTTATCGCAGATGTTCATTGCCGCTCAGGCGCGGCATGTCAAATGCGCTGCTGCATGGGTTTTGTGCACGTAAGGCGCAGGCCGGCGCACAGCCGGCTCAAGGCCACGGAGGACGGAAATGCCTACTTCCAGACCGACTTGTCGGCGTCCCAGCGCTGGCCCTTGAACTCCTTGGCCAGGGCCGCGACCGACCCGTTGTCGTCCTTGGGTTCGCCGCCTTCCTCGTCGCCGGCAGCATCGTCGGACAGGCTCAGCTTGGGGCCTGTGCTTTCATCCGTGGTCGTGATCACGGGGCTCGCGATCCACAGCATCAGCCGGTCGGAAGCGCCGGGCTTGTCCGGAGAAACCAGCGCGGTGATCTCGATGCTTTCGGTGAGGCCGAGCGCGGGAAAGGTCTGGCTCGGGCGTTTGAACGTCAGTTTCAGTTTACCGGTATTGGCGTTCCAGTCGGCGGCGGCGGCGTTGGCCGCCAGCGTCTTGCCCAGCACGCCCGATATCGCTGCCGCGATCTTGTCCCGGTTGAGCTTGTCGCCGTCGCGCCAGTCGGCGGCGGCAAAACGGATGGTGCGGTCCATCTCGACGGCGCCGGTGGTCCAGCCCACGGCGACCACGCCCGGCGCTGACTTGGCCTTGGCGATCAGCGCCGCGGCGCGGTCGGGATCGACGGTGAGGTTGATGGTCTGTTCGCCGGCCCGCAATTCGTCGCAGGTGACGGCAAGGCTGCCCAGCCCGACCTCGACGGCCTCGCCCCTCAGGCTCTTGAGGAAGTCCAGTGCGTTGTCGAGCTTCACGCGCACGCCGACCAATTCCGGCGAGACCTCGGTGAAATCCTTTGGCGCCGGCGTGATGCCGTCGTCGCTGGTCTGGTTGTCGAGAAATTCCTTTTCGCTGAGATCGGAATTATCCGATGACGTCACTTCCGTCACCGCCGTGCCGACCGTGATCTGGCCGCGGAATTCGAAACTGTCGCCGCTTTGTTTGCGCACCAGCTTGACCGTCACGGGTTGCTTGTCGCCGAGGCTCTGCGTCGTCCCGGTCATGTTCGGGCCGCTGACGGTGAGGTTGGCGACGAAGCGGTCCTTGCGGTCGGAGCCCTTTGCGGCGGGGTAGCAGACGTCGAGCACGGCGGCGGTGACGGTCTTGCCCTGGCGGGTCTCCTTGAGCACGACGTCGGCATTGCCGTCCATCAGGCCGTCGATCGCGCTGAAATACCTGATCTCGGGACCGCTGCCCGGCGCCGCCTTGCCCGGGAGTTTGGTCTGGGCGAAAGCAAGGTCCGCAGAGGCCGTCAGCAGACCGAACAGGCAAAACAGCAGCGCGCGCATATGAAATTTCCTTGAAACGAGCAGAATCGGTAGCTCTACCTAACTAGCAAACCTCCATGTCTTCGCCAAAAAAGAAGGCCGCCCGGAGGCGGCCTTTTGTCTGTTTGCAGGGTTTGCGTAGCGTTTTCGAGCGAAGTGGGTACCGGTTCGCGTAAAGAAAACGCGTCAAAACACAACGGATGGGCTCAGAAGCCCATGCCGCCCATTCCACCCATGCCGCCGCCACCGCCGCCCGGCATCGCGGGGGCCGGTTCCTTCGGCAGTTCGGCGACCATGGCTTCGGTGGTCACCAGCAGGCCGGCCACGGAAGCCGCGTCCTGCAAGGCGGTGCGCACCACCTTGGCCGGGTCGATGATGCCCTTTTCGACCATGTCGACATAGGTTTCGGTCTGCGCATCGAAGCCGAAGGTCTCGGACTTGTTCTCGAGGATCTTGCCGACCACGATCGAGCCTTCGACACCGGCATTCTCGGAGATCTGCCGGATCGGGGCTTCCAGCGCCTTCAGCACGATATTGATACCGGCCTGGACGTCGGAGTTGTCGTTGTGGATGCGGCCGACCGCCTTCTTGGCGCGCAGCAGCGCCACGCCGCCGCCGGGCACGATGCCTTCCTGCACGGCCGCACGGGTCGCGTTGAGGGCGTCCTCGACGCGGTCCTTCTTTTCCTTGACCTCGACTTCGGTCGCGCCGCCGACGCGTATGATCGCGACGCCGCCGGCGAGCTTGGCCAGTCGCTCCTGCAGCTTCTCGCGATCGTAGTCCGAGGTGGTTTCCTCGATCTGCGCCTTGATCTGACCAACGCGGGCTTCGATATCCTTCTTCTTGCCGGCGCCCTTGACGATCGTGGTGTTCTCCTTGTCGATCACCACCTTGCCGGCACGGCCGAGCATGTTGACGGTGACGCTTTCGAGCTTCATGCCGAGCTCATCGGAGATCAGCTGACCGCCGGTCAGGATCGCGAGGTCTTCCAGCATCGCCTTGCGGCGATCGCCGAAGCCGGGCGCCTTGACGGCGGCGACCTTGAGGCCGCCACGGAGACGGTTCACGACCAGGGTGGCCAGCGCCTCGCCTTCGACGTCCTCGGCGATGATCAGCAGCGGACGGCCGGACTGCACCACGGCTTCCAGCACCGGCAGCATCGCCTGCAGGCCGGAGAGCTTCTTCTCGTGCAGCAGCACGTAGACGTCCTCGAGCTCGGCGGTCATCTTCTCGGCATTGGTGACGAAGTAGGGGCTGAGATAGCCGCGGTCGAACTTCATGCCCTCGACGATGTCGACTTCGGTATCGAGCGACTTGTTTTCCTCGACCGTGATGACGCCTTCATTGCCGACCTTCTGCATCGCCTGCGCGATCATCTTGCCGATGGCGGCATCGCCGTTGGCCGAGATGGTGCCGACCTGGGCGACTTCGGAGGAAGCCGCCACCGGCTTGGCGCGCTTTTCGATGTCCTTGATCACGGCGGCGACCGCGATGTCGATGCCGCGCTTGAGGTCCATCGGGTTCATGCCGGCCGCAACCGACTTGGCGCCTTCGCGCACGATCGCCTGCGCCAGCACGGTGGCCGTCGTGGTGCCGTCGCCGGCGGTGTCGTTGGTCTTGGAGGCGACCTCGCGCAGCATCTGCGCGCCCATGTTCTCGAACTTGTCGTCGAGTTCGATTTCCTTGGCGACGGTGACGCCGTCCTTGGTGATGCGCGGGGCACCGAACGACTTCTCGATCACGACATTGCGGCCCTTCGGGCCGAGCGTTACCTTGACCGCGTTGGCGAGGATATCGACGCCGCGCAGCATGCGGTCGCGGGCGTCTCCGGAAAACTTAACGTCTTTGGCAGCCATTTGAATTGCTCCTGATGAAATTGAATTGAGTTGCTTGCGGCGCTTGTCAGCGATCTAGCCCGGCACCTCTTCCCCTCTCCCCTTGTGGGAGAGGGTGGATCGAATGAGCGTCAGCTCATTCGAGACGGGTGAGGGGTCTGTCTCCGCGGATGGAGACCCCTCATCCGGCGCGCTTTGCGCGCCACCTTCTCCCACAAGGGGAGAAGGGAACAGGCGGCCTGTCTCAGCTCAGCACGCCCATGATGTCCAACTCCTTCATGATCAGGAGTTCTTCACCGTCGAGCTTGACCTCGGTGCCCGACCATTTGCCGAACAGCACGCGGTCGCCGACCTTGAGGTCGATCGGGATCAGCTTGCCGGCCTCGTCGCGGCCGCCGGGGCCGACGGCGGTGATTTCGCCCTGCGAGGGCTTTTCCTTGGCGCTGTCGGGAATGATGATGCCGCCCTTGGTCTTCTCTTCGGCATCGATGCGCTTGACCACGACGCGGTCATGCAGCGGACGGAACTTGGATTTGGACATGCGGTTTCCTCTTGCGGGTTCTCTCGGGTAGGTTTCTCTTGCGCAGGGTCTCTTGGCGGCTTGGTTTCAGGTCCGGTTGCCATCAAAATGGCTGGGAAATGCCGGCTATTTGACGCCGCCCCGGGCAGGACGGCAGAGGCCCCTTAGCAATCGTTGCATTTGAGTGCTAAATGTGGCCACGGGGAATATGGCTTGGCGCCGGTCCTGTCAAGCAAAGTGGTAGAGGCCGAAACGAAGTTAGGCCGTGGTTAAGGCCTTGGTGAGGCCAATATAGGATGCTGCCTGAGAAACCAATTCGGGATGGTGGCGTAGTTCAAGGGACGTCATTGCTCCGGCAGGCGTTTTACGGTTGGCTGCACGGGACGGTGCGGCTTTAAGAATTGGTCGGGGGATTGCGATGATCAGGTCAGTTAATGCGCGTACGGTGGCCAATCTGGCGATCGCGTCGACGCTGACGATGTTCCTGGCGGCGTGCGGCAGCATGAGCCTGCCCTCGCTGTCGTCCAATTCGCCGGAGCCGGTCGAGCCCGGGGTGGCGCCGGAAATGCCGGCCTCGATCCGCGCCGACGAGATCGTCGGCCGCTGGGGCCTCGCCTCGTTCCAGAATCCGGCCGATCGCGCCCGGACCGAAGCCGCGGCGCGCGGGCAGTGCAAGCAGCCTTACGTGATCGGCGCCGGGCAGTCCGGCGGCGTGGTCATGCATCTGGCCGACCAGGCGACGCCGCAGGAACTGCGCCTCAAGGGCAGCCCGAGCGGCAAGAACTATATCGGTCCGCCCGGACCGACCCCCAGCGAACAGGATCGCGAGATTGTGTCGTTCGACGGCCGCGTGCTGGTGACCCGCTTCATCGACAAGGATGCGGCGACCCGCTACGGCAACATGGTCTATGTCCGCTGCGCCCCGCGGGCGTGAGCGGGGATATCCGGTTTCGTCGTAGCTTTGACGTCGTCATTGCGAGGAGCGCAGCGACGACCTGTCCGCCGTAGCTCAACGAGCGAAGACGGAAGCAATCTAGACTTTGTTTACTGTCTTTGTAGCTTTGTGGATTGCTTCGCTTTCGCTCGCAATGACAGCTAGAAAAAAAACGCCGGCATTTCTGCCGGCGTTTTTCGTTGTGGGGGGCGCCGCCACCGGGTGTCGCCACCCGGTGAAGGCAAATTCTCAGTCGAACAGGGCGTCGATGTCGTCCTGCGAGGCGTGGCCGACGTCGCCATCGAGCTTGGGGCCGTTGAGCAGCTTGGCGTCGCCTTCGCGGGTGTCGACGATCGGCGTGGCGTGGGCCTTGATGGCGTCGACGCCGCCCCAGATGTCCATCATCGCCGTGATGTGATTTTCGATGAACTTCATCGTCGTCATCACCTTGCTGATGCGCTGGCCGGTGAGATCCTGGAAGTTGCAGGCCTCGAAGATCGCGATCACGCGTTCCTGGATTTCCTCGGCCATCAGCTTTTGCTGGTCCGGCGAGATGTTCTTCGACAGCGCGCTGGCGGCCTGGTCGATCGCTTCGGCGGCTTCGAGAATTTGCTGGGTGGCTTCTTCGGTGCCGCCGACGACGGCGCCGAGTTCGCCATTGACCTTGGCCATCTCCTCGCCTTCGAAGCTGCGGCCATGCAATGTGGCAATCTCGCGCTTGGTGCGGTTGATGGCATCGTGAATGAGGTCGAGCTCGACCTTGAGCTTCTCGCACTGCTCGATCTGGGCGCGGTAGGTTTCCAGAAGCGCGTGGGCTTCGGCGACTTCGCGCGCGACGCTGGCTTCCGCGCTTTCGGTCACCGCGGAACGCTGGTGTCCGTCGCCGCCGCCACCGGCAGCCATCTGGGACCGGATCGAGCGTAGCTCGGCCATGATCTCGCGGTGCATCGGACCGACATCGCCACCTTCGACGACGGGCATGGGAACGTCACCCATGATGGCTTCTTCGATACGAAAACGCTTGCGGCTAATCGACATGAGATTTTCCCACCCCTTCACTCCCTGTGTTCTAGACCGAGGCGATTTAACGTGAGGTTCACGCGGGAACACATCTTGGCGTGGTGCGGACGCGACCGCACACCAACGATTAACCATGCGGGCGCGGCGTTCACTCAAAATAAACGCTACCGGTCAAATCAGCGCGCGATTGCCGACGTGGTGAATCGAAACGCCGTTTCCGTTTACCAAACCGATTAGGTTTTCGTTTGTATTGATCGCGTGCAACGGCGTCGGTCGGACGCTGCCCCGCAACAGTGACGAAACAGTACAGAGTACGTCGATGTCCGGAAAAATCTCCCTCGCGCTCCTCGCGAGCGTGTCTTGCCTTTGCTTCGCCGATCAGGTCCAGGCGTTCGAAGCCTTGCCCGCCAACGAGCCCACCATGCTCTACGTCCGCGAGCCCGCGCCGCCGGTCCGGATGGCCTCCGCCGAAAATTCCAATATGGGCGGCGGCTTCATCCAGTTCCTGTTCGGCGATGTGCCGCAGGGCGGACGTTACCAGCAGCAGCCGATGTATCAGCAGCAGCCGGACAACGGATATGGCCGACGTTCGCTGCTGCCGCCGATGGATCCGCAGCAGTCGCTGATCCGTCCGCAGCAACAGGAAGAGATGGCCGAACCCGCGCAGCGCTTCGATCCCAAATACGAAAAGCAGGTGGTCGAGTATCACGGCAAGGAAGGCGCCGGCACCATCGTCGTCGACACCCCGAACAAGTTCCTGTTCCTGGTGCAGGGCGACGGCAAGGCGCTGCGCTACGGCATCGGCGTCGGCCGCCCCGGCTTCACCTGGTCGGGCGTCAAGACGATCTCGGCGAAAAAGGAATGGCCGGCCTGGACGCCGCCGCCGGAAATGCTGGCGCGCCGTCCCGACCTGCCGCGGCACATGGAAGGCGGCCCGCAAAATCCGCTCGGTGCGCGCGCGATGTATCTCGGCTCGTCGCTTTACCGCATCCACGGCTCCAACGAGCCCTGGACCATCGGCACCAACGTCTCGTCCGGCTGCATCCGGATGCGCAACGAGGACGTGATCGACCTCTACGGCCGCGTCGGCGTCGGCGCCAGGGTGATCGTGATCTGATCGATCATAAATTCGGAATCGAAACGGCCGCCCGATCGGGCGGCCGTTTTTTATTTCAGGCGTTGCGTTGTTCAGGCGAGATCGCTGTCGCCATCGCCGTCAAAGCCATCGCCGTCAAAGCCGTCCGCGTCGTGATCGACGTCGTCGTCATTCGACGCCTGGTCGAACAGGCCGGCGCGCGAACCGTCACCATCATCGGCGGCGCGATGGCTGGAGCCGGAGGAGCCCGAAGAAGAACCTACGTCGTTGATCCCGGCGTCACGTGCCAGGTCGCTGCTCGACTGATCGCTCCAAGGCTTCTGGTTGCCACCGGAATTTCCAAAGCTGGATAAGTCGCCGAAGGCCTGGTGGTTGCCGCCGCTGCCGCCCATCATCGAGCGGATGCCGCCGAGCAGCATCGATCCGCCGACCACGCCGGCTGCGGCTGCGGCCGCCGTTCCGAGAAACGAGCCGCCACCACCGCCGAATGCCGGCTGCTGCGGCGCGCCATACTGCTGGGCGTAGGGCGGCTGGCCATATTGTTGTCCGGGTTGTTGTCCCGGCGCCTGCTGCATCACCTGGCCGCTGTTCCATACCGGCCGGCCGCCGCCGCCGATGTCGGGCGCGCGGACATGCGGCACCGAGCCGGAACCTTGCGGCTGGCCCTGTCCAAAGATCGCATCGCGCATCGAATCGAGAAAACCGCCGGGCTGGGTTTGCTGACCCGGTTGCGCGGCTTCCAGTTCCTGGATGCGGTCGTGGGCGCGCTTCAGCGCCTCGTCCTGCACGAGGGCGGTTTGCACCAGCGCGTAGACCGAATTGGGCGCCGTACGCAGGCCTTGCATGATCGCGGACATTGCCTCGGGATCGCGCGGCGCGCTCTCCAGTCTGGCAAGCCGGTCGAAAAGATCGTCAATCAGTTGGCGTTCTTGCGGTGTCATGGCCTTCTCCCTCGCGTCGAATGGATCGAAGCGCGGGCATGATGTAGGCCGCCTTTGCGTCGCAAGTAGTGTTTCGCCGGATTAAATTTTGGTATGCGACATCTGGACCGGCCGGTTTTGCTGAACCTTTTCAGACATCAGGTGAGTGTTACATTATTCGCGGCCAGCAACGGCGGAAAGCGCTCGCCGGCAAGAAACGCGTGTTCGGCCTCGCGCTGGGTGGTGAGCGGATCGAGGCTGATCAGGGTCTCGTCGACGAAGCCGGGGTGGCACATCACGAGGCCGCCTTCCGGCAACCCCTCGAGAAACCCGCGCATCAGCGCGCCGAAGTCCGGCTGGCCCCGGAAATCATAGGCGCCGGCAAAGGCCGGGTTGAACGCAATCCCGGCGCGTGCCGCGCGCGCTCGGAATTGCGCACTCAGCACGTCCAGCACCAGCGCCTTCGGCGCGCCCGAGCCGTTGCGCCAGCGGCTGCATGCGTCCGCCCTGGCGCACCCAGGCTGCAGGCGCGGCCTGTTTCACCGCGCGCAAAAACGCGTCGCGCGCCTGCGGAAACAATTGCGCGTGCTGATGGCCGTCGACGAAGTCGGGCGCGCGGCCGAACAGGTCCTTGAAGGTTTCGAGCTGCACCATCAGCTCGGCGTGGATCATCTCGGGATCGAGCCGTCGCAACAGGCCCGCGCGCAACAGTTTTGGGAAGGCCGGGAACATGCCGCCATCGGTGGGGCGGAAATGCATCGTGAGGGGCCGGAACGGCGCCGTCAGCGTCGCGTGCAGGCCGATCGCGCAGCGCGGGCTTTTCGCGGCAACTTCCTGCAACGCCGCGACCGCGTCGCGGCCGATCGCCGGGCCCACCACCATCACCGAGGTGGCGTTGAGGCGGCCGCCGTCGATCAGTTCACGAATCGCGCGGTTGACGCCATCGCTCAAGCCGTAGTCATCGGCGCACAGCCAGATCCGGCGCGGCGCGGCATCGCTCATTCGGCGGCGGTCCGCTCAGCGGGGCCGGCGGCTGTCTCGCCATCGGCGCGCTTCTCGGAATGCTCGGCAACAAAGTAGATCGGCCGCGCCTTCAGCTCGGAGAGGATCTTGCCGATATATTCGCCGACGATGCCGATCATGATCAGCTGCACGCCGCCGATCGTCATCAGGCCGACCACCAGCGAGGGATAGCCGGGGACCGATTTGCCGGTGGTCCAGGTTTCCCAGAGAATCGAGAGCCCGAACAGGAATGCGATCGAGGCCAGCACCACGCCGGCCAGACTGGCAAAACGCAATGGCGCCACCGAGAACGAGGTCAGGCCTTCGATCGAGAGGCCGATCAGGCGGCCCGGGCTGAAGGTGGTGACGCCGTGCGCACGCGCCGCCGGCTCATAGTCGACGCGGATCTGGCGGAAGCCGATCCAGGTGGCCAACCCCTTGAAGAAACGGTTGCGCTCGGGAAGCTGCTTCAACGCGGCTGCCGCGCGCGGCGACAGCAAGCGAAAATCGCCGGCGTCCTCGGGGATCTTCTGCCGCGCGCCCCAGTTGATCAGGGCGTAGAAGCCGTGCACGGCCACGCGCCGCAGCAGCAATTCATTGTCGCGATTGGCCTTCGCCGTATAGACCACGTCGTTGCCGTCATCGATCCAGTGGCCGACCAGTTTCTCGACCAGATCGGGCGGATGCTGGCCGTCGCCGTCCATGAACAGCACCGCGCCGCGTCGGGCGTGGTCCAGTCCGGCCATCAGCGCGGCCTCCTTGCCGAAATTGCGCGACAGCGACACCACCTGGACGTCGAGCGCTTGCGCTTTAAGGGTGCGCGCGATCGCCAGCGTGTCGTCGCGGCTGCCGTCGTCGATATAGACCACCTCGCAGGCCAGCCCGTAGCGCGCCTTCAGCGTCTTCGCGAGCCCGATCAGCCGCTCGTGCAGCGCGGCGAGGCCGGCGGCCTCGTTATAGACGGGCACGACAATCGACATCCCCTGCGCCGCGGCGGCGGCCGAGGTGGCGGACAGGCCGGAAACGTCAGAGCCCAGCATCATCGATCAGGTTCCAGATTCCATCATCGTAACAGCATATGCTACCTGCCGCATTCTGTCGCAACGCTGAACGAAAACCGGTTCGCGCCAGGAAAACGCGTCAAAAAGAGTCCGTCCTACTGCCGCAGGAACGCCTCGAGCCTGGCGAATAGCGGGTTTTCGCGGTCGAGCACATAGTCTAGCGAGCCCACCGACACCGTGTCGGCGCCGTGTTCGCGCAGGAAGCTGCCGAGCGCGTAGAGGTGCATCGGCGGGCAGTGCAGGGTCAGCATGCCGGAAGAGGTCGGGCCGCCGAACGGCGCCACCACGCCGAAGCGGTTATGCGCCTCCGCCAGCAACGCGTCGTTGCAGCCGGAAAACCGCGTGCGGACTTCCTTGTATTTGCTGGCGCGGGCTCTCGCTGCGATGTGATCGAGGATGACGCGCGCGGTCTCTCTGGCCTGAGGCGACCAGTCGGCCTCTCTGGATGCCACCAGATTGGCTTGGCTGCGCAGGATCACGCCGTCGTCGAGCACCTTGAGCCCGTTGGCGGCGAGCGTCGCGCCTGTGGTGGTGATGTCGACGATCATCTCGGCGGTGCCGACGGCGGGCGCCCCTTCGGTGGCGCCGGCGCTCTCGACGATGCGGTAGTCGACCACGCCGTGGGAGGCAAAGAAGGTGCGGGTCAGGTTGATGTACTTGGTCGCGACCCGCATCCGCCGGTTATGCTGGGCGCGAAAGCCCGTGGTGACGTCGTCGAGATCGGCCATGGTGCGGACGTCGATCCAGGCCTGCGGCACCGCGACCACGACATTGGCGCTGCCGAAGCCGAGGCTGTCGATCAGCAGCACGCGCTTGTCGGCATCCGCGATGCTTTCGCGCAAAAGATCTTCGCCGGTGACGCCGAGATGCACCATGCCGCGCGCCAGTTGCGAGGCGATCTCGCTGGCCGAGAGATAGGCGATCTCGACATGGTCGAGGCCGGGAATGGTGCCGCGATAGTCGCGCGCGCCGCCGGGCTTGGCGAGCGTCATGCCCGCCCGCGCGAAGAAGGCTTCGGCGTTTTCCTGCAGGCGTCCTTTCGACGGGACGGCGAGAACGAACGGCGCGCTCATGCCACGCTCCCCTGAACTGGTGCTGGCGCACCGGGCTGGCCGAGTTGAGTCAGCGCTTCGATCCAGACCGAAAATCCGACCGCGGGAATCGGCGTTGCCGCGCCGAGCTGGGTCATCAGCCCGTCATAGCGGCCGCCGGCCACCAGCGGTTCGACGCCGTTGCCTTTGAAGTTTCCTCGGGCGTGCAGTTCGAATTCGAAGCCGGTGTAGTAGTCGAGGCCGCGTCCGAACGAAGTCGCGAACCGCGTCTTCGAAGTGTCGATGCCGCGGGCGGCCATGAAGCCGACGCGGCTTTCGAGCTGATCGATCGCCGCGGTGAGGTCGAGCCTGGCATCGCTGGCGAGCGCGCGCAGTTGCGCCACCAACTCGTCGGGATCGCCTGAAATCGCAAGGAAGCGCTTGATGGTGCCGAGCGCGTCGCGCGGCAGCGCGCCGCCCTTCAGGGTCGACTGTTCGAGAAAGCGGTCGGCGATTTCCGAAACCGTGCGGCCGCCGACATTGGTAGTGCCGGCGATCGACATCAAATCGGTCACCAGCGCCAGCGCCGCCTTGCGGTCGGAACCGGCGAGTGCCGCCAGCACGCCTTCATATTCATTGCGGCCGGGTGCTGCCGCCAGCGTCAGCCGCTCGATATCGTCGGTCAGGCTGACCTTGCGGTTGAAGTCCTTGATCAGCCGCCGCCGCCACACCGGGTACAGATTGAGCGCATCGATCAGCGCGGTGAACAACGCGACGTCGCCGGTGCGGATTTCGACATCCTTCAGTCCGAACGCCGATGTCGCTTCCAGCGCCAGCGCCAGCATCTCAGCATCCGCTGCGGCGCGGTCCTGCCGTCCGAACAATTCGATGCCGGCCTGCAGGAACTGGCTTGGCTGGCCGCCGCGATAGCGGAACACCGGGCCGAGATAGCTGAAGCCCATCGGCTGCCCGGCGCGGCCGGAGGCGAGATAGTCGCGCGCCACCGGAATCGTGAGGTCGGGGCGAAGGCAAAGCTCCTCGCCGTTGGCGTCGGTGGTCAGGTAAAGGCTCTTGCGGATGTCCTCGCCGGAGAGGTCAAGGAACGGCTCGGCCGGCTGCAGGATCGCGGGCTCGGCCTGGACGTAGCCTCCTTGCGCGAACGACAATAGCAGCGCGTCCGCCCAGGCGGCGGATCCGGCAACCCCTCTGAAGGCGGCGGTTACGGTCATTTTAGCGTCCAAATGCCCGGAAAACCGGGTTTTAAGGGAGTGTTAAGGGAAAAATCCAGGGGGCAGCAGGTTTGTTGGCGCAGCCCTTAGCATGGCCGGGGCGAGGTTTCGACAGGGATTGGGCAAGTCCCTTAATGGGACGTGCGTTAACGGCTCAAGCCGCGGCAGGTTATCCTTGGCAGGCTATGCCGGCGACCCGGCCCAATCGCCCAGCGCCGCCTGCACCAGCGCCAGCGCCGCGACACCTGCCGTATCCGCCCGCAGGATCCGGGGCCCCAGCGAGAGCCGCAGGATTTTGGGCTGGCGCAGCAGCAGCGCGCGTTCCTCCTCGGCGAACCCGCCTTCGGGGCCGATCAGGATGTCGATCCCCTCAGGGGCCGAACCCTGCTTCAGCGCCTGCACCGGATTGGTGGTCTCCGCCGCCTCGTCGCAGAACACCAGCAGGCGGCCGCTTGGGCGCTGGGCCAGATAACGGTCGAGCGCCACCGGTTCGGCCACCGTCGCCAGACTGAGTATGCCGCATTGCTCGGCCGCCTCGATCACATTGGCGCGCATCCGCTCGCTGTTGACCCGTGACACCTGGGTATGACGCGTCAGCACCGGCTGCAGCGACGAGGCCCCCATCTCGACCGCCTTCTGCACCATGTAGTCGAGCCGCGCGTGCTTGAGCGGCGCAAAGATGTAGGCGATGTCGGGCAGGCGGTCCTGCGGTCGCGTCTGGGCGGTGATGACCAGCGCGTCGGGCCGCTTGCGCCCCGCGATCTGCGCCTGCCATTCACCGTCCCGGCCGTTGAAGACCATGATGGTGTCGCCGGCGGCCAGCCGCAGCACGTTGCCGAGATAGTTGCTCTGGTTCCGCTCCAGCGCGACCGTTTGCCCCGCCTTCAGGGGGGCATCGACGAACAGACGAGGGGCGTTGAAATCGAGTTCAGGCATATGTGATGTTCCAATCACGCCGCTTTTAACCGAAATGACCCGAATCAGGGGCAAATATCAGGCTCCGATGTGGCTTTGCGCCGCGCTGTTGCCCAATTCGACGGGTTGTTAAGGGCACCCAGCAATCGTAAAAAGCCTCGTCGGAAACCGTGCTTCGATCGGAACACGTATAGGGCCTGCTGGACCTTTGCCGGAGAAACACCCTTGATGATCCGCCGCCTCATTGTGCCATTGACCGTTGCCGCCGCGACCCTGCACGCCGGTCAGGCCTTCGCGCAGGGCGCGTTTCCGGCGCCGCTGCCAAACCAGGCCCCCGCGGCCAATGCTTCGCCGTTTCCGCCGGTGAACGGCGCCGCGCCATCGGCGGGGGTGGGGGCGCCGTCGGCGTTCGAAAGGGGCGCCGCACCGGTCTCCGGCTCGGCGTTCAGCGGTGCCGGGCCGCAGCCGCAGTCGCCGTCGGGCGGTCCTCCCAGCGATGCCTGCATGAAGGGCTTCATGCCGTTGCGCGAAGACGCGGAGAAGCGCGGCAAGCTAATCAAGGCCGCGAGCGAGCGCCATGCGCCGCCGGACGAGGCTTGCAAGCTGATCGCCAGTTTCGGCGCAGCCGAAATCAAGATGATCAAATATATCGAGGCCAATGCGGCCAAGTGCGGAATTCCGGCGCAGATCGGCGACCAGCTCAAGACCGGTCACAAGAACACCGAGAAGATGCAAACCCAGGTCTGCAACGTCGCGCAGCAGGCGGCGCAGCAGCGCGCGCCCGCCGGTCCGAGCCTGAGCGACGTGCTGGGGACTTCGGCGGCGCTGCCCGAGGCGCAACCCGCCAAGAAGGGCGGCAGCACCTTCGACACCATGAACGGCAACGTTCTGACGCGATGACAGCCGTCGCGGTGAAACCCGACGCGACGATCCCCGTTCGATGAGCGACGCATCCGCCCGCGTTGCCGACGCCACCGGCAACTGGGTCGATACCCGCGCGCCGACCTGGTCGCGGCCTTATCTGCGGCTCTCCCGTTTCGACCGTCCGATCGGATCCTGGCTGCTGCTGATGCCGTGCTGGTGGTCGGCGGCGCTGGCTGCCGGCGTCGCGCACGATATCAGCCGGCTGGCATCGGTGGTCGTGCTGTTCTTCGTCGGCGCCTTCGTGATGCGCGGGGCGGGCTGCACCTGGAACGACATCACCGATCGCGATCTCGACGCCAGGGTCGAACGGACGCGGTCGCGGCCGATCCCGGCGGGCCAGGTCGGTGTGACGCAGGCCTTCGTCTTTCTGGTCTTGCAGGCCCTGATCGGGCTTGCGGTGCTGCTGCAATTCAACCGCTTTGCGATCATGACCGGCGTCGCCTCGCTGGTCATTGTCGCCGTCTATCCCTTCATGAAGCGCATCACCTGGTGGCCGCAGGTGGTGCTCGGGCTGGCGTTCTCCTGGGGCGCGTTGATGGGATTCGCGGTCACGCTCGGCCGGCTCGATGCCACCGCATTCGTGCTCTATGCCGGTTCGATCGCCTGGGTGATCGGCTACGACACGATCTACGCGCATCAGGACGCCGAGGACGACGCGCTGATCGGCATCAAGTCCACCGCGCGGCTATTCGGTGCCCGCACCCACCGCGCGCTGGTGGTATTCTATACGCTGGCGGTGGTGCTGATCGGCACGGCACTCGCGCTGGCCGGCGCGCGCTGGCCGGCCTGGATCGGGCTGGTTGCATTCGCGGCACATTTGGCCTGGCAAATTCGGAAGCTCGATATCCGCGATGGTGCCTTATGCCTGCGCGTCTTCAAATCCAACCGCGATGCCGGGCTGTTGCTGTTTGCGGGCTTGCTGGTCGATGCGGTGATGCGGGCGGCTGCGTAACAGCGTCGCCCTGCGATCATGCGACGGATGTGTTCCGCGCGTGCCGTGATTCTCTTGCACGCGCAACGGCAAACGTCTGCGACAAAGTAACCCGACGGGCAAATCACCAAAAGTCTGTCCAGCCCTTCGCGCAAAAATATTCCGGTTGCCGCGTCGGGCAAATCACGCGTTTAATTCCGCCCGTCTACCGCGACAAGAGGGGCGATCGCGATCGTCACGACCGTGCGGTGGGATGCGGTGGACGTGAGGTCATGACTGACGAGCGTGGCTTATGCGTACGGCGAAATCGTGAGGGTCCGACGCCCCGGTGCTGGCGTCAAGTTGGCTGGAGCGAAAGCTTCCAACGGCGATGGTGGCAACAAAGCCGGTCACCAGGACGACCGCGTATAAGCCGTAAAGCCATTGCGTGGGGGAGGCCGGAGTGTTCTCCGCTGAACCTGTATGCTCGTGGGCAGCATATCTTTTTGCAACACGCCTGCGAGACCGCGGGTGCAGCGCGCACCCGGTCTTCCCCGCGCCCTCTTTAATTCCGAGGGCAAACGAAATGCAAAACTTCGGGCAGAACATGCCGCGAGAATGCTCCCTGCTGTCATCGCCCGCTTGTGCGCGATTGCGCACTGGGGCGGGTGAGCCGGTATTCCGAGACGTCAATGATGGAATCGATAGGCCGCGGCGTACTGGATACCCCGCCTGCGCGGGGTAGGACGGCGGTGTGCGGCGCCACGACGACGTCGAACTCAATCCCGCGCGATGATCTCGCGTTCGCCGTCGTGAATGTTGGCCGGGTTGAGCAGATCGCCGGTGCGGCGGCGGACCAGGAATTTCGGGCGGCGGGCGCGGATTGCGTTGTGGCGGCGGCGCCGGGCGGCGGGTTCGCGAGCCTTGTCTTCCGGCAGCAGCGGAAGCGAAAAGATATCGCTCCAGATCTGCCACGCGGAGGCGATCTCTTCGGCATCGGAACTGACGCCAAGCGGAATCGAGAGCGAGGGATCGCGATGGACCAGCACCAGCATCTGCGCGTCGTCGAGGCCGCGCAGGGCGATGCCGAGAAAATCGCGGACGCTGACGTTGATGGCCATGCGCATGCCCTGGACGGCACGGCGCAGCACGACGCGTTCGCGGTGAAGTTCGATGTTCCGCACGCCGCCGTCGGCGCGCACATCATGCGCATCGAAGCGAAGCGGAAGGGAAAGAGGGTCGAGCCGCAAGACGCGGCTCGACCCGGCGGGATTGATCCCGCTTGTTGCTGTTTGACGCCCCACGGCTTTATCTCCCCGCCGGGATTATGTTCCCAGTCGATACGTGAGACCTTAGCGGACGCGTTTCCGTTTCGGCTTAAAAAGGCTGGTTAACCCATGGTCACCCGCCCTGCATTCGCCCGCATGATTGACAAGACCTTGGCTCACATGATTGACGAGACCTTGCGACGAATGCCGAAATTGTCTGGCATTTGACGCCGCAAGATGCTTGAAATCCCTGTGAATCAGGCACATCTGCTGAGTCTGCCGGCCGGCGTTCCCACCCGCTCCCACTCGCTAAAAAGTCAGGGATTTTGTTTGTGAACTCTTCACCATCCACGGATCAGCCGCTTTCCAGACCCGCCACCAATTCGGACCTGTTCGATCAATCGGCGCTCTCGACGCTGGCGCAGCGCCTGGTCGAGGCCGCCAGGCGCGCCGGTGCCGATGCCGCCGACGCGGTCGCGGTGCGCGGCGTATCGCAGGGCGTCGAAGTGCGCGACGGCCGTGTCGAGGAATCCGAGCGCTCGGAAGGTGACGACGTCGGATTGCGCGTGCTGGTCGGGCAGCGCCAGGCCGTGGTCTCGACCAACGACGTCTCCGGCGACGGCATCGCCAAGCTGGCCGAGCGCGCGGTGGCGATGGCGCGGGTGGCGCCCGACGACAAATATGTCGGCCTCGCCGATCCGGCGCTGCTGGCGCATGAATTCGCCGATCTGGATTTGCTCGACAGGCAGGTTCCGACCACCGCCGAACTCGAACGCCGCGCCTGCGAAGCCGAAGCGGCGGGGCTGGCGGTCAAGGGCGTGTCGAAGTCCGGCGGCGCCTCGGCCTCGAGCGGCATCGGCGGCATGGTGCTGGTGACCTCGACCGGCTTCCACGGCTCCTACTTGCGTTCGAGCCACGGCATCTCGATGACCGCGATTTCCGGTGATGGCACCGGCATGGAACGCGACTACGACTTTACGTCGGCGCCGCATGCTTCCGATCTCGCCTCGCCCGAAAGCGTCGGCCGCAAGGCCGGCGAGCGTACGGTGGCGCGTTCCAATCCGCGCAAGGTCGAGACCTGCAAGGTGCCCGTGGTGTTCGACCCGCGGGCGTCGGGATCGCTGGTCGGCCATCTCGTCGGCGCCATCAATGGCGCCTCGATCGCGCGCAAGACCAGTTTTCTGAAAGACCGTCTCGGCGAGCAGCTGTTTCCCGCCAATATCCGCATCATCGACGACCCCCTGCGCGTGCGCGGGTTGCGCTCGCAGACCTTCGATGCCGAGGGCGTCAGGGTGAAGAAGCAGGCTTTGATCGATGCCGGCGTGCTGACCACCTGGCTCCTGGATTCCGCGACCGCGCGTGAACTCGGCATGGTCACGACCGGCCACGCCCATCGTGGCGTCTCGTCGTCGCCGTCGCCGGGATCGTACAACCTGCACCTCGAAGGCGGCACGATGACGCCGAAGGAATTGATCTCCGATATCAAGCAGGGCTTTTACGTCACCGACCTGATCGGCTCGGGCGTCAACGGCGTCACCGGCGATTACAGCCGCGGCGCGTCCGGCTTCTGGATCGAGAACGGCGAGATCACCTATGCCGTTTCAGAGGTGACGATCGCGGGCCATCTGCTGCCGATGTTCAAATCGCTGGCGGCGGCCGACGACCTGGAATTTCGTTACGGCGTCAATGCGCCGACGCTGCGGGTCGAGGGCTTGACGCTTGGCGGACGCTGACACGGCCGACAACATAACCGCGCGCGATGCCGCGCTGCTGATGGATACGGTGCGGGAAGCCGGCGCGCTGGCGCTGTCGATGTTCCGCACCGAGTTGAAGAACTGGACCAAGGGCGCCTCGTCGCCGGTCTCGGAAGCCGATATCGCCGTCAACGACCTGATCGAAAGCCGTTTGCGTTCGGCGACGCCGGATTATGGCTGGCTGTCGGAAGAAAGCGCCGACGACGAGACGCGGCTCGGCAAGCCGCTGGTCTGGATCGTCGATCCGATCGACGGCACCCGCGCCTATCTGGCCCACCGCGAGGACTGGTGCGTCAGCGTGGCATTGGTCGCGGACAGCACGCCGGTGCTGGCGGCGGTGTTCGCGCCGGTTACGGACGAGTTTTTCTTCGCGGTGCGCGGGCAGGGCGCGGTGCTGAACGCGCGGCCGGTTCAAGCCACCGGGGGGACCGGGCTGGATTTTTCGCGCATGGCGGGTCCAAAGCCGCTGGTACAGCGATTAAGCCCCTCATCCGACGAGATCACGCTGTTTCCGCGAATCGGTTCGCTGGCGTTGCGGTTGTGCCGGGTCGCGGACGGCAGCCTCGATGCCGCTTTTGCGGGCGGCCAAAGCCGGGACTGGGACCTTGCCGCAGCGAATTTGATCGTGCACGAAGCGAATGGTAGAATGACCGCGCTCTCGGGGGATGCGATTGAGTACAATCGCCGGGAGGTGGCGCACGGGGTGCTGGTTGCAGCGGGACGCGATCGTCATGCACGCATTGTCGAGCATTTTCGAAACCGTCCGCTGCCCTGAACTCCGTAGTACTACGCGCTGCAAATCCTTCGCCACACGTCACGCGTCTTGCGCTATACACGACCCACCTTGCTTGCCGGGCATCTCGTTAGGAACAGTCATCATGCCAGATAGTGCCCAGCCGCAATTGCTTCATCTCGTCATCGGCGGCGAGTTGACCGACCTCGAACACAACACGTTCAAGGATCTCGACAAGGTCGAGATCGTCGGCGTCTATCCCAATTACGCCACCGCGCATGCGGCCTGGAAGGCGAAGGCGCAGCAGACCGTGGACAATGCCCACATGCGCTATTTCGTGGTTCACCTCCATCGGCTGCTCGACCCGAGCGAAGATACGAAGCCCTCCCGTTGAAACACTTCTTTCGCGATTTGCTGCGCAGCAGCTGGGTTCAGCGCGCGCTGGGTTTCCTCGCGGCCGAATATCTTCGGCTGGTCTGGCTGACCAACCGCTTCAGCTATCTGCCGGCGGACGTCTACGACCAGGTCGAGCCGCAGATGCCGGCGATCTTCGCGTTCTGGCACGGCCAGCACTTGATGACGCCGTTCATCAAGAACAAGGCGAGCCTACCGCGCCAAGGTCCTGATCTCGCGGCACCGCGACGGCGAATTCAATGCCATCGCGGCGGAGCGGCTCGGGATCGCCACGATCCGGGGCTCCGGCGACCATGGCGGCGCGTTTCATCGCAAGGGCGGCGTCGGTGCTTTCAGGGAAATGCTGCAGGCGCTGGAAGACAACTGGAATGTCGCCACCACCGCCGACGTGCCGAAGCGCGCGCGGGTGGTGGGGCTCGGCGTCATCATGCTGGCGCGCGAATCGGGGCGGCCGATCATGCCGTTTGCGATGGTGACCAGCCGCTTCATCAGGTTGAAAAACTGGGACTCCACCACCATCAATTTACCCTTCGGGCGCGGCGCCGTGGTAGGCATTGATGCGGTCTACGTGCCGCCCGACGCCGATGCCGAGACCATGGAAAAACTGCGCCTGCAGGTAGAGACTTATCTGAACGAAGCGACCCGGCGCGCCTATGCCGCCGTCGGTCGCCCGGAGGCCGCCCTTGGCTGATCCGCTGCCGATGACGTTGCGCGTCTACCGGAAACTGTCGTCCGCGATGGTGCCGTTGTCGCCGGCGTTGATCAACCGGCGGCTGAAGCTCGGCAAGGAAGATCCGGCGCGCGTCGGCGAACGCCGCGGCGTCAGCGCCGATGTCCGTCCAGTCGGACCGCTGGTGTGGATTCACGGCGCCAGCGTCGGCGAGGTGCTGGCGGCCGCGGCCCTGATCGAAAAGCTGCGGGCGTTGAATCTGCGCATCCTCTTGACCTCGGGGACGGTGACGTCGGCGGCGATCGTCGCCAAGCGGTTTCCCCCCGACGTCATCCATCAATACGTGCCGTATGACTCGCCGCGTTACGTCGCGCGGTTTCTCGATCACTGGCGGCCCTCGCTGGCGCTGTTCATCGAGTCCGATTTGTGGCCGAACCTGATCCTGTCGAGCGCGGCGCGGCGGCTGCCGATGGTGCTGATCAACGGCCGGATGTCGCAGCGCTCGTTTCCGCGCTGGCGCCGCGTCTCCGGCACGATCTCGGCGCTGCTCGGCCGCTTCGAACTGTGCCTCGCGCAGTCGCAGCTCGACGGCGAGCGCTTCGCGGCGCTGGGAAGCCGCAACGTCATGGTGACCGGTAACCTCAAGCTCGACGTTCCCGCGCCGCCGGCCGATCCCGCCAAGCTCGAGCGGCTGATGTCGGTGACGCGGGGCCGCCCGGTCGTGGTCGCGGCCTCGACCCATTCCGGCGAGGAAGAAATCCTGGTCGAGACCCACAAGACGCTCGTCGGATTCTTTCCGAACATTGTTGACCGTGATCGTGCCGCGGCATGCCGACCGCGGCCCGGCCATATCAAGCATGATCGCCGCGTCCGGACTCAATGCGGCCCTGCGCTCGCGCGAGGAGTTGCCGACGGCGGCGACCGATATCTATGTCGCCGATACCATGGGCGAGATGGGATTGTTCTACCGGCTTGCGCCGATCGTGTTCATGGGCGGGTCGCTGGTCGCGCATGGCGGACAAAATCCGATCGAGGCGGTCAAGCTCGGCGCCTCCGTCGTCCACGGCCCGCATGTCTTCAATTTCACCGATGTCTACGAAGCGCTCGACGCCGCCGGCGGCGCCCGAAAGGCCGACACCCAGGAAGCGCTGGTGAAGCAGCTCGGTCAGTTGCTCGCCGATCCCAAGGTGCGCGAGGCCCAGCTCGCGGCCTCCGAGCGCGTGGTCGAGCAGCTCGGCGGGGCGCTGGAGCGGACGCTCACCGCGCTCGAGCCGTATCTGTTGCAGTTGCGGATCGAGATGGGAGCCGCCAATGCGTGAGCCGGGCTTCTGGCACGGCCCGTCTTCGTGGAAATCGCATCTGCTGAGGCCGCTTGGCGCGCTCTATGGCGCCGTCGCCGCGAACCGGCTGCGGCATCGGGGACTGGATGCCGGCATCCCCGTGCTCTGCGTCGGCAATTATCACGTCGGCGGCGCCGGCAAGACGCCGACGGTGCTGGCGCTGGCAAAGCTGTTGCGCGAACTCGGCGAGACGCCGGTCGTGCTGAGCCGCGGCTATGGCGGAAAATTGCGCGGACCGGTCAAGGTCGATCCGGCGCGGCATGCGGCGGCCGATGTCGGCGACGAGCCGCTGATGCTGGCGGGCGTGCTGCCGGTGGTGGTCGCGCGCGAGCGTGCGGACGGCGTGCCGCTGGCGCGGTCGCTGGGCGCCAGCGTGATCCTGATGGACGACGGCTTTCAGAGCCCGGCAGTTGCCAAGGACGCCTCGCTGATCGTGATCGACGGCGACCGCGGCCTCGGCAACGGGCAGGTGTTTCCCGCCGGTCCCCTGCGTGCTCCCTTAAGGCCACAACTGGCGCGCACCGACGCGCTGATCATTGTCGGCAACGGCAATGCCGCCGAAGCGGTGGCAGCCGAGGTCGCGACGCAGGGCAAGCCGGTGCTGCGCGCGCATCTAAAGCCGGATGAGGCGCAGGCAGCCTCGCTGCGCGGCCGGCGCGTACTGGCGTTCGCGGGCATCGGCGATCCCGCGCGATTCTTCGATACGCTGCAAGCCAGCGGCGTCGACGTGGTGCGTGCGACGCGCCTTCGCCGACCATCATCCGTTCTCGGAAAGCGAGATCGAAAGCCTGATCGCCGATGCCAGGCGCGACGCGCTGACACTGGTGACGACGGAAAAGGATTTGGCGCGGATGCGGCGCGACGGCGGTCTGCCGGATTGGGCGCGGCAGATTGCGCCGTTCGCGGTGACGCTTGCCTTCGACGATGCGGCAGCTTTGCGAAAATTCATCGCAGCGCGCCTGTTCAAGGCGCGCGAGAGCGGGCAACGCGAAGACGACTAGCTCTGGCCCTTCACTTCGCCGGGAAAGTGCCGTTGCAGCACCGCATTGGGCACCGAATAGGCCTCCTGCAGGTCGACGCTCCAGTATTTCAACTCGTCGAGCGGGATCCGCACATCCGTGATGGCGCAGCGCACATAGGTTCCGGGCGAGATCACGCGGAAATCGCCGTCCAGATATTGCACCTGCGCTTCGCCATTCCCCGAGGGACCGAATTTATTCAGCACCGTCAAACTCTCCGATCGGCCGGCCCGCGAGGGGCCCGGCCACGTGTATTTTCGGGATTCGATCTATCATAAATAGGTCGACCTGTCCGCTCCCGAAACCCACCGAGTTGTGATGAATTTGGGCCGATTCTGCGTGGTACAACTGGACCCATGGTTCGCTGTATCCGCAGCGCCCTCATGATCCGACCGAGACCGATGCGCCTCCTGTCAGCAACGCTATTCCTGACGCTCTTTGCCGTGGCCGGCGCCGCGAATGCCGCACCGTTGCCGGCGCCGCATCAGGTCGATATCCCCTCGGCCAGCCTGACCCTGCACGCGCAGCTCTACAAGCCGGATGGCGACGGGCCGTTTCCCACCGTGATCGCGCTGCACGGCTGCGGCGGGCTGGGCGGACATTCCGAGCCGGTGCTGCCGCGCTACCGCGACTGGGCGGAGCAGCTCTTGAAGACCGGCCATGCGGTGCTGTTGCCGGACAGTTACGGCTCGCGCGAACTGGGACCGCAATGCCGGGTCAAGGAGCGCCGTGCGGTGGCTCGCCGCGAGCGGCTGGCCGATATCGCCGCCGCGCGGCAATGGCTTGCGCAGCAGCCATGGGCGGCGCAGGACCGCATCAGCCTGATGGGATGGTCGAACGGCGCCAGCGCCTTGTTGTGGGCGGTCCGGCCGCAATCGTCATCGCGCGGCGCGATGGCGGATTTCCGCTCGGCGATCGCATTCTATCCCGACTGCCGCGCCTCGTCCGGCCTCGGCTGGAGCGCGCGGGTGCCGACGCTGTTGATGATAGGCGCCAAGGACGACGTCAGTTCGCCGTCGGCCTGCCGCCAGATGGTCGACGGCGCGCGAGGCCGCAGCGCGCTGATCCGGATCGAGATCTATCCCGGCGCTTCACATGATTTCGACCGCGCCAATCTGCCGCTGCATGCGGTCGGCAGGCTCCGACGCCGCGCTACCGGAGCACGGCCATATCGGCACCGACGCCGAAGCGCGCTCGGATTCGCAGGCGCGCGTCGCCGAGTGGTTGGCCAGGTAGAATCTGAAGAGTTAATCTAGAACAGGCTTCCCTGATCGACCGGCTTGACCACGCGCTTGGCCGCCATCGTCTTGGCCTCGCGCGGTGCTGGCCTGGAATCGCTTGATGGCGTTGATGTCGCGGGCGGCCGATCGGCATCCGCCGTAGCGCCAAAGCTTCCGTCGGCGAATTCGATCGACAGGCGCGCATTGGGCCCTACAGCCGCGGCAGCATGAAGCGCATGACCGTTCGCATCGCGCACCAGCGCAAAACCGCGCGCGAGCACGCCGCGATAGGACAGCGCCGACAGCAACTGCCCGCTGGATGCCACCCGCGCTTCCAGCCGCTGCATCGCCGTCACCAGCGCGCGGCGGGCGCGCTCGGCAAGGCGCTGCGTGCGCTCGCGGTCGCGCGCGATGGCGTTGCGCTGCGCCTGCGCGTTGGAGAGTTTTGAGGCCTTGAGCCGGACTTCCAACCCGGCAAAGCGATCGCGGCGCTGGCGCAGCAGCGCGCTGGTGGAAAGCCTGATGCGTTCGCCGGACACCGTGAGGCGCTGCCTCGCATGCGCGACCTGTCCGTGCAGCACCTTCAGCGTCAGGCCGGCACTCGCTTGCGCGAAGCGGCGATGATGCGCGTGCGTATTGGCCTTCAGGCCACGGGGTAGCGCGCCGGTGGCGGCATCTAGCCGCTGCCGCGGGATCGCGAGCAGTTCGGCGGCGCCGGGCAATGCGCGGGCGGCGGCGCGCAATTCGTTGCGGCGGGCTTCCTGGCTGCGCTGCCAGCAGATCATCGTCCGCCGCGCCAGCGCCGTCACCTCGACGAACAATTCGCTGCGGACGGGGACCGCCATTTCGGCGGCGGCCGTCGGCGTCGGCGCGCGCTTGTCCGCGGCAAAGTCGATCAGCGTGATGTCGGTCTCGTGGCCGACGGCCGAGATCAGCGGGATCATGCTGTCGGCGGCGGCGCGTACCACGATCTCCTCGTTGAACGACCACAGGTCCTCCAGCGAGCCGCCGCCGCGCGCGACGATCAGCAGATCCGGCCGCGGAATTTTGCCGCCCTCGGGCAGCGCGTTGAAGCCGCGGATCGCGGCCGCGACCTGTTCGGCCGAGCCTTCGCCCTGAACCTTCACCGGCCACACCAGCACGCGACGCGGAAAGCGGTCTTGTAGCCGGTGCAGGATGTCGCGGATGACGGCGCCGGTCGGCGAGGTGACGACGCCGATCACCTCCGGCAGCCATGGCAGCAATTGCTTGCGCGCCTCGTCGAACAGGCCTTCGGCGGCGAGCTTCTTCTTGCGCTCCTCCATCAGCGCCATCAGCGCGCCGACCCCGGCGGGCTCGATGGCTTCGATCACGATCTGGTATTTCGACGAGCCCGGATAGGTCGTGAGCTTGCCGGTGGCGATGACCTCGAGGCCCTCCTGCGGCTTGAACCGCATCCGCCCATGCACGCCCTTCCAGATCACGGCCTCGATCTTGGCGCTCTCGTCCTTGAGCGCGAAATAGCAGTGGCCGGAGGAGTGCGGTCCGCGAAAGCCCGAGATTTCGCCGCGGACGCGGACATGCCCGTAGGTGTCCTCCACCGTCCGTTTCAGCGCCGAGGACAGCTCCGAGACGGTCAATTCAGGCGTGTTGGTCAGTTTTTCCAGGGCAGGCATGGACCATCGATTCGGGCATGTGAGGCGTCCGCGCAAGGTAGGGATTTTTGGCCATTCCCGCCAATCCGGCCTTGCGGAACCAATTACTCTGTCTTACAGAGTTCTCTGTATTGGATGAATATTGGAGACTTGCCATGATCGCGACCCTTGTTTCGGGAAGCCTGAAAATCGTCGTTTGCGGCCTCGCCCTGATCGGCCTTGGCGGGATGCTTCTGACAGCAATGCTGGCCACGCCGCTGCGGTGGCCGCCGGAATTGACCTCGATTTCGAACACGGTGCGCGCGGTGGATCGCAGCGACATGCCGGGGATCGATCGGTTCCATGGCCGTGACGGCACCGAACTGGCCTACCGGCACTACCCGGCCCGGGCGCCGGCGAGCGGGCAGATCGCCATCCTCGTGCATGGCTCCTCCGGATCGAGTGTCGGGGTCCATGCGCTGGCCAGGGGATTGGCCGAGCGGGGCGTCGAGACCTATGCCCCCGATATGCGCGGGCACGGCGCTTCCGGCACGCGCGGCGACATCGCCTATCTCGGCCAACTCGAGGATGACCTCGCGGATTTCGTCGGCGTAATCCGCAAGGCCAGTCCCGTCGCGCCACTGACCCTGATCGGTCATTCTTCCGGTGGCGGCTTTGCGTTGCGCATCGCCGCATCCCCAATCCAGAACCTGTTTACGCGCACGGTGCTGCTGGCGCCGTATCTCGGCTACGATGCGCCGAGCAGCCGCAAGGACGCGGGCGGTTGGGCGAGCCCCGATGTTCCGCGCTTCCTCGCGCTGTCGATGTTGCGCGGTCTTGGAATCGTTTGCTGTGAATCGCTGCCAACGATCGCCTTCGCGGTTCCGCCCAACTCCAGTCATATCCTGGCATCGACCTACTCGTACCGGCTGATGCGCAATTTCGCTGCATCGCGCGACTACCGCGCCGATATTGCCGCAGCCGGCAGGCCGGTTGTTCTGTTCGCCGGTGCTGTCGACGAGTTGATGTTTCCCGACAAATTTGGCGAAGCGGTCGGCCCCCGCGTTCCGGTCCGGCTGATCGATGGCGTCAATCACATGGAGATCGTCAGCGCGCCGGCGGCAATCGCCGCAATCGCCGACGATATAGTTGCGCATCGCGCGCCGGGAACCTGAACCATGATCCCGAATCTGAAATATGATGGATCGCGATGATGATCGACAGCCAGCAGGCCTCCGAGGCGCTTTCCGACATCAACGACATCGTCCGTCGCGTTCGCCAATCGCGAATCTACAATCTTTCCAGCCTGATCATGATCATGTGGGGCGTGCTGGTCTTCGCGGGCAACGTCATGACCTACCTGTGGCCCCGCTACGGTGGCCTGATCTGGATCATGATCGATGTCGCGGGCGTGCTGGGTTCGGTCGCGATCAGCGCTTTCAGCTATCCCCGGACCGGCGTGCGCACCTTCGACAGCCGAATGCTGCTGGCATTCCTGCTCTATTTCGCATTCGGGTTTTTCTTCAGCAGCGTGCTCGGTCATTTCACGCCGCGTCAGCTCGCCACGTTCTGGCCGCTCTACGCCATGATGACTTATATCATCGCCGGCCTCTGGTTCGGCTATGCGTTCGTCGCGCTCGGCTTCGCCCTCTCGGCGCTGACGCTGGTCGGCTATTTCTTCGTCGGCGACTGGTTCGATCTGTGGATGGCCGTCGTCAATGGCGGCGGGCTCATTCTCGCCGGGCTCTGGATGCGCCGGAGCTGACATGGCCGAGCTCGACGATATCATTCACCAGCCGTTGCGCCTGCGGATCATGGCGGCGCTGAACGCGCTGCCGCAGGGCGTGGGGCTCGAATTCGCGAGGCTGAAAAAGCTGACCGGCGCCACCGACGGCAATCTCGGCGCCCATATCGAGACGCTGTCGAAAGCGGGCTATGTCGCGGTTGAAAAAGCCTTTGTCGGCAAGAGGCCGCAGACCACGGTGACGGCGAGTGCCGCCGGGCGCGCCGCTTTTGCCCGCCATGTCGCGATGCTGCAGGAAATCATCGCAGCATCAGGGCAGTAGCGGGCTGGCCGTACCCGAAACTTCTCTGCACAACGGCCGTTCCCGTCGGTCGTCCCCTTGCGGCAAGGGGGCGTTTTGTGCGACCGACTGCGCTTCGAAACCCCGCATCCGGTTCACCCCATGAACATCCTCCTGCTCGGTTCCGGCGGCCGCGAACACGCTCTGGCGTGGAAGATCGCCGCTTCCCCGCTGCTGACCAAGCTGTGGTGCGCGCCCGGCAATGCCGGCATCGCCAGCGAAGCCGAATGCGTCGCTCTCGACGTCGCCGATCATGCCGCCGTGATCGAGTTCTGCCGAAGCAACGCGGTTGATCTCGTCGTGGTCGGTCCGGAGACGCCGCTCGCGGCCGGAATCGTCGACGATCTCACCGGCTGCCGGCATCAAGGCATTCGGCCCGAGCAGGCAGGCCGCCCAGCTTGAGGGATCCAAGGGATTCACCAAGGACCTCTGCAACGAATTCGATATTCCGACCGGCGCCTATCGCCGCTTTGCCAATGCCGAATGACGCGCTGGCTTACGTGCGCGCGCAGGGCGCACCGATCGTGGTCAAGGCCGACGGGCTCGCCGCCGGCAAGGGCGTCGTCGTGGCGATGACCCTGCGCGAAGCCGAAGACGCGATCGCTGTCATGTTCGAGGGCGGCTTCGGCGCCGCCGGTGCGGAGGTCGTGATCGAGGAATTTCTCACCGGCCGCGAGATCAGCTTCTTTGCGCTGTGCGACGGCGAGACCGCGATCCCGCTCGCCACCGCGCAGGACCACAAGCGCGTGTTCGACCACGACCAGGGGCCGAACACCGGCGGCATGGGCGCCTATTCGCCGACGCCGTTCGTGACGCCCGAAGTTCACGACCAGATCATGTCGCGGATCATTCTGCCGACGGTCGCGGGCATGAAGAAGCGCGGCATGCCGTTTCGCGGCATTCTCTATGCCGGCGTGATGGTGACCGCGCAGGGCCCAAAGCTGTTCGAATATAATGTCCGCTTCGGCGATCCCGAATGCCAGGTGCTTGATGCTGCGGATGATGTCCGACATCGTGCCGGCGTTTCTGGCGTCCTGCGACGGCGAGTTGAAGCACTTCGACCTGCGCTGGTTTCCCGATCCGGCGCTGACGGTGGTGATGGCGGCCAAGGGCTATCCCGGCGATTACGCCAAGGGCACGCGCATCGAGGGACTCGATGACGCCGCCAGGATCGATGGCGTCGAAATCTTCCACGCCGGCACGGTGGCTAAGGACGGCGCTGTGTTGGCCAATGGCGGCCGTGTGCTGAACGTCTGTGCCATGGGCAAGACGGTTAAGGAAGCGCAACAGCGCGCCTATGCTGCGGTCGACCGCATCAAATGGCCCGATGGATTCTGCCGTCGTGACATCGCCTGGCAGGCGGTGGAGCAGGAACGGGGCAATTAAACTTGCCCGTCATGCCCGGGCTTGACCCGGGCATCTACGTCTTTCGTCGCTGAATCGAGTAAGCGGTGGATGGCCGGGTCATAGGCGAGCGGAAGCGACGCTGTCCTGCGGACGGCTATGCCCGGCCATGACGATGCTGTGATGCGCGACGACTACAGCAAATCCCCGCCGCACGCGCCGGCCGTGGTGCCGTGCTCGCGGAACGCCTTGATGACGTTCTTGCCGATCTTCCATTTGTGCACTTCGTCGGGGCCGTCGACCAGCCGCTGCGCGCGGACCTGGGTGTACCATTTGGCCAGCGGCGTATCCTGCGAAAAGCCGAGCGCGCCGTGGAGCTGGATCGCGGTGTCGATCACCTTGTGCACCATATGGGCATGAAAGATCTTTGCGATCGAATTCTCCTGCCGGATGTCGAGGCCCTTCTCGGCCTTGTAGGCGATGTGCAGCAGCATCAAGCCGGCCGATGTAGAGCTCGCTGGCGCAGTCCGCGAGCATGAACTGCACGCCCTGGCGGTCGGCGAGCAACTGGCCGAAGGTCGAACGCTGGGTGACATGGGCTGCCGCCATGTCGAGCGCGCGCTGCGCTTTCGCAACGTTGTGCATGCCGTGGCGCAAGCGGCCATAAGCGAGGCGATGCTGACCCATGGCGAATCCGTTGCCTTCGCCGCCGACCAGATTGTCGGCGGAGACCTTGAGATCCTTGATCTCGATTTCGGAGTGGCCGCCATGCAGGATGTCGTCGAACGGGCCTTCGATGGCCATGTTGGCGACATTGCGCTTGATCTTGTAGCCGGGGTTCGGCAGTTCGACCAGGAAGGTCGAATATTGCTTGTGGCGCGGCGCGTTCGGATCGGTCTTGGCCATGACAAGCGCCATGTCGGCAACGCTGGCGGACGACGAGAACCATTTTTCGCCGTTGAGGACGTAGTTCTCGTTGCCGTCCTTGACGGCGGTGGTCTGCATGCCGGTGGCGTCGGCGCCGGCGGCCTTCTCGGTCATCGAGAAGCAGATGCGCTTGTCGCCGTTCAGCAGCGGCTTGAGGAACTTCTCCTTCTGGTATTCGGTGCCGTGGGCGAGGATCGTCATCATCGAGGCGTCGTCGGGGCCTTGCGTGTTCATGCTGAGCGCGCCGAGCATGCTTTCGCCGAGCTCCATCTGCACCAGCGCATTGGCGAGCGGGCCGAGGCCCATGCCGCCATACTCCTTCGGCACCCAGGGGCACCACAGGCCGCGCGCACGGGCCTTGGCGCGCAGCGGGCCCAACACGTCGGCGAGCGGCTTGGTGCCGAGTTCCTTCTCGGCGGGGATGCATTCGTCATGCACCCACTGGCGCACCTTCTCGCGGATCGCCTTGGCTTCCGCCGGAATCTCGAAATCGATCGACATGGCACTTCCTCGCTTTTGGTTCTTGTTGGCCGGGCTTGCGGGATGGCATAACGCTGGGGCGGGCCAGCGGCAACGCCAAACAATGTTTAAAGCGCGCACCAACCCGTCATACCCCGCGCAGGCGGGGTATCCAGTATGCCGCGGCGCCTGTTGTCGACCGCGATGGTCGTGTTTACTGGATCATCCGCTTTCGCGGATGATGACGAGAGAGTGAGCCATGCCCGATCTTGCCGATCTGTTTCCCGGATATGCCTCCGAATGGATCAATACTTCTGCTGGCCGCATCTTCGCCCGCATCGGCGGCAAGGGGCCGCCGCTATTGCTGCTGCACGGCTTTTCGTCGACCCACGTGATGTGGCACACGGTCGCGCCGAAGCTCGACGACAAGTTCACGCTGATCATCGCCGACCTGCCGGGTTACGGCTGGTCGGATATGCCCGACAGCGACAAGGACCATACGCCTTACACCAAGCGCGCGATGGCCAGGACCATGATCGAGGCGATGGAGCAGCTCGGCCATGTGCATTTCGCGTTGGCCGGTCACGACCGCGGCGGGCGCGTCTCCTACCGGCTGGCGCTCGATCATCCCGGCCGGCTGTCGAAACTGGCGGTGCTCGATATCCTGCCGACCTACGATTACTGGGAGAAGATGAACCGGCTCTATGCGCTGAACATCTATCACTGGACCTTCCTGGCGCAGCCATATCCGTTGCCGGAAACGCTGATCGGCAACAATGGCGAATTCTTCCTGCGGCAGAAGATGGCGAGCCAGACCAGGTCGAAGACGCTGAAAGAACTCGATCCTCGCGCGCTGCAACACTACATCGCGCCATTCCTCGATCCCGCCCGCATCCATGCGATGTGCGAGGACTATCGCGCCGGCGCCTATGCCGACTACGACATCGACAAGGCCGATTTCGACGCCGGCAAGAAGATCACGATCCCGATGTTGGCACTGTGGGGCGATGTCGGCATCGCCCGCGCCGCGGCGACGCCGCTCGATACCTGGAAGAAATGGGCGACCAATGTCACGGGCGCGCCGGTGATGTCAGGGCACTTTCTGCCGGAGGAAAATCCGGAAGAGACGGCGAGGTTGTTGCGGGAGTTTTTTACCGCCGCGCCTTGAAAAAATCCCGCAGCAGCGTCGCGGCCTCGGTCTCTCCGACCGCCGAGTAAACCTCCGGCACGTGATGGCACGTCGGCTGGGCGAAAAATCTTACGCCGGAATCGACGGCACCGCCCTTGGGGTCGGCGGCGCCGTAATAGAGCCGGCGGATCCGGGCGAACGAGATCGCGCCCGCGCACATGGTGCAGGGCTCCAGCGTGACGTAGAGGTCGCAATCGACCAGCCGTTCGGAACCGATGGCCTCGGCGGCCTGCCGAATGGCCAGGATTTCGGCATGTGCGGTCGGGTCGCGGTCGGTCAGCGTCCGGTTGCCGGCG
Organism: uncultured Alphaproteobacteria bacterium; assembly: GCA_963764705.1. Classification (GTDB taxonomy): domain Bacteria; phylum Pseudomonadota; class Alphaproteobacteria; order Rhizobiales; family Xanthobacteraceae; genus Bradyrhizobium. The sequence goes on from CAVXTR010000004.1 coordinate 226,984, forward strand.
GTGGCGATCACCTCGCCGTTAAGCACGATCACGCATCCGATCGGCACTTCGCCGCCTTTTCCGGCGTTTTCGGCCGTTTTGAGCGCCAAATCCATGAAAGAAGGGGCAGTCATGCCTCGTATCATCGAAAGAAACCTGCTACTAGGAGCGCCTTCAGCAAACGTGGATGCCGGTTTTGCGTGAGAATGCGCCTTGATCAAAGTGCGCGCGCGTTATCGCTATGACAGCCCATCCGCCTGATAGCCATTTCATACGTACCCGAGAGACCCTTCATGCCCCGCGATAACGACAAAAACAACGATTCCCGTGGCCGGCGTGACCGTCAGGGCGACGGCAAGGGCCGCGCCGGCGAAGGCAAGGGCCGCGCGGGCGGAGGCAAGGGCCGCTCGGGAGCGGCGAGGGGTCCGGAAAAGAAATTCGCCAAGCGCGGTTTTGCCGGCAAGAGCGAAGGCGACGGCGAGCGGCGTTCCTATGCCGGGAAGTCGGATGGCGCCAAGTCGTTCGGCAAGAAGCCCTATGCCGGCAAGCGTGATGGCGATAGCCGTCCGCCGCGCCGGGACTATGGCGACTCGCCGCGGCCCCGGTTTAATCGGGAAGATCGTCCCGCGGGTGATCGCCCAGATCGTGGCCCGCGCAAGGATTTTGGTTCGCGCCCGGACCGTGACGGCGAAAAGCGCACCTTCAAGCCGCGTGGCGATCGTCCGAATTTCAGTCGCGATGATCGTGGCGGCGGCGAAAAGCGGCCGTATACACCGCGCGGCGATAGGCCGAATTTCAATCGCGACGACCGTCCGCCGCGCCGCGACCGCGACCGCGATGGCGGTGACGCACGTCCGGCCGGGCGTTTCCAGGACAAGAAGTTTGGCGACAAGCGGCCCTACACCCCGCGCGAAGGCGGCGAGAAGCGTCCTTTCACCCCGCGCGGCGAAGGTTTCAAGAAAGACGGCGACCGGCCCCGTGGCGATCGGCCCTTCAGCGCGCGGCCGTCGCGCGATGGCGATCGTCCGGAGCGGAAATTTGGTGGCGACAAGAAGTTCTCATCACGCGGTGCGCCGGATCGCGGCCCGCGCAAGGACTTTGGCAGTCGCCCGGATCGCGGCTCTGACCGTGGCAATTCCAAGCCGTGGCAGAAGCGTGAGGATCGCGGCGATTCCCGTCCCGCTCGCGATGGTGCGCGGAGTTTCGACAAGCCGCGCTTTAGCAAGCCGCGCGATGAGGGTGGCGAAGAGCGTCCGCGTTTTTCGCGTTCGCGTGAGGATCGTCCCTCCGGAGATCGTCCACAGCGGGAACGGCCGAAATTCGACCGGCCCCGTGAAGATCGCGGCGACCGTCCGAAATTCGACCGTCCGCGTCAGCGACCGGAAGGCCGCACCGATTGGCAGGAACATCCGCGCAATGAAGCTGGTGAAGACCGGCCGCGCCGCGAGAACGAGGACGACAGCAAGATCTTTGCAAAACGTCCGGCGTTCGGCGGCCGCGGTGCCTATCGCGAACGCAAGACCGAATTCGAAAAGCGCGGGCCGCAACCGCCGAAGGTCAAGAAGTCGGGCGAACGCATCGCCAAGGTGGTGTCGCGCGCAGGTCTTGCCTCGCGCCGCGACGCCGAGGAGTGGGTCACGCAGGGCCGCGTCACCGTCAACGGCCGCGTCATCAACTCGCCGGCGCTCGATGTCACCGGTAACGACGTCATTGCCGTCGACGGCAAGCCGTTGCCGCCGCGCGAGCGCACCCGGCTGTTCATGTTCCACAAGCCGCGCGGCCTGATGACCACGCATGCCGACCCCGAGGGGCGGCCGACTGTGTTCGACAATCTGCCGGAGGGATTGCCGCGGCTGATCTCGATCGGCCGGCTCGATTTCAACACCGAGGGTCTGTTGCTGCTGACCAATGATGGCGGGTTGGCGCGCGCGCTCGAACTGCCTGACACCGGCTGGCTGCGGCGCTATCGCGTCCGCGCCCATGGCGAGGTCACGCAGGGTCAGCTCGACGAGCTGAAGAAGGGCGTCGAGGTCGACGGCGTCAAATACGGCTCGATCGACGCGACGCTGGAGCGCGACCAGGGCGCCAATGTCTGGCTGGTGTTTGCGATCCGCGAAGGCAAGAACCGCGAAGTGCGCAACGTGATGGCGCATCTCGGCCTCGAGGTGAACCGGCTGATCCGCGTCTCCTACGGACCGTTCCAGTTGGGCGAGCTCGAGGAAGGCCAGGTCGAGGAGGTCAAGACCCGGGTGTTGCGCGAGCAGCTCGGCGAGAAGATCGCCGACCTGGCGGGGGCTGATTTCAACCGGCCGATGCCGGGCGATAAATCCGCCGATGAGGACGCCGACGCGTCGCGCGGCAAGAAGCCGTTCAAGCCGGCCGGCAAGAGCGGGCTGATTTCCGACCGCAAGGGCCGCCGCGTACTGGTGACGCGCACCGGCAGCGAGGAAGCCCGCGCGCGCAACGAGGAAGAGGCCAACGGCTACGGCCCGCCCCGACGCCCGCAGCGCGGCTATCACGGCAAGCGCGACCTGAAGCCGCGCGACGAGTAGTTCGGCCATGCGTGTCGTCGGCGGACGATTGAAGGGCCGTAACCTGGCCTCGCCATCCTCGCAAGTCATCCGTCCGACGGCGGATCGGCTGCGCGAGTTGGTGTTCAACATTCTGATCCACGCCTACGACGATCCGATCGAGGGCGCGCGCGTGCTCGACCTGTTTGCCGGCACCGGCGCGCTCGGCATCGAGGCGGTGTCGCGCGGCGCATTGTTCACGCTGTTCGTCGACAACGGCGCGGAAGCCCGCGCGCTGTTGCGCAACAATGTCGAGGCGCTCGGCCTCGGCGGCGTGACAAAAGTCTATCGCCGCGACGCCACCGATCTCGGGCCTGCGCATCCGGTCGAGCCATTTGCGCTGGTGTTTCTCGATCCGCCTTACGGCAAGGGACTGGCGGAAAAGGCGCTCGCCTCGCTGCGCGACGGCGGCTGGCTGACGCCGGGCGCGCTGCTGGTGGTCGAGGAGGCCAAGGCCGCGGCATTCGCGGCACCCGACGGCTTCGAGGAGCTGGAGCGACGCGCCTACGACGACACCGAGTTTGTGTTTTTGAAAGCGCCGGCCTGATCCCGTAGGGTGGGCAAATGTGCTCTTGCGCCGTGCCCACCATGTATCCGAGACCGAGACCTTGGTGGTGGGCACGCTTCGCTTTGCCCACCCTACGAAGCTTCACCGTCTTCCGAACAGCTTCTCGATATCGCTGAGCTTCAATTCGACATAGGTCGGGCGGCCGTGGTTGCACTGGCCGGAATTCGGGGTGTCTTCCATCTCGCGCAGCAGCGCGTTCATTTCTTCCGGCTTGAGGCGCCGCCCGGCGCGGACCGAGCCGTGGCAGGCCATGGTGGCGGCGACATGCATCAATCTTCGTTCGAGCGGCAACGCCTCATCCCATTCCGCCATGTGCTCGGCGAGATCACGCAGCAGCCCCGCCGCGTTGGCCTTGCCGAGCAGGGACGGCGTTTCGCGCACCGCGACGGCCCCGGGACCGAAGGTATCGATCGCAAGCCCGAACGTCGCCAGTTCCTCGGCGCGGTCGAGCAGTTTTTCAACCGTGGCCTCGTCGAATTCGACGATCTCGGGGATCAGCAGGATCTGCCGCTGCACGCCGTTCTTCGCCATTGAGGCCTTGAGCCGTTCATAGACGATGCGCTCATGGGCGGCGTGCTGGTCCACGACAATGAGGCCGTCGCGGGTCTGCGACACGATATAGGTTTCGTGAATCTGCGTGCGTGCCGCGCCGAGCGGGCGGTCGAGCATGTCGGCGGAAGGCTGGGCTTCGAGGCGCACATCGGCGGTCGGCGTGCCGACATCGAACGCGACCTGTCCCGGCTCGGCGAATGCCTGCGCCGCCGCGCCGTCGAATGACGGCATCGGTCGCGGCGGATAGGCCGGCGAGGCACGCCAGTCCCAGTTGCCGGGCCGCGGCGCAAAAGACGGCGCGAACGCCGGACGAAACGCCGACAGCGCGGAGCCATCGGTATTGGCGGCGGTGCGTTTGCCCTCGCGGGCGAGGCCGTCCTTCAGCGCATGCACGATCAGCGCGCGCACGAGGCCGGCGTTGCGGAAGCGCACCTCGGTCTTGGCCGGATGCACGTTGGCATCGACCTCCTGCGGGTCTGTTGTCACGAACAGCGCCACCACCGGATGCCGGTCGCGCGGCAGATAGTCGGAATAGGCCGCGCGCACCGCGCCGAGGATCAGCTTGTCGCGCACCGGGCGGCCGTTGACGAACAGGTATTGCCCAAGCGCATTGGCGCGGGTCAGCGACGGCGCGGCGGCAAAGCCTTCGACGGTCACGCCTTCGCGCTCGGCGCGCACTTCGATGGCGCTGCCGCGAAAGTCCGCTCCGAGAATATCGCCGAGCCGGGTCAGCCGGCCGGCGGCGCCGGGCAAGGCCGCGGCCCAGGTCACCGGCGCGCGTTCTTCACCCGCCAACGTAAACGCGATATCGGGCCGCGCCATCGCCAGCCGCCGCACCACCTCGCGGATCGCCTCGGCCTCGGTGCGGTCGGTCTTGAGGAATTTCAGCCGCGCCGGCGTGGCGTAAAAGAGATCGCTGACCTCGACGCGGGTGCCCTGGCTCAATGCGGCCGGCATGATCGCCGACTTCTCGCCGCCTTCGACCGACAGCGACCAGGCGTGCGGCTCGCCGGCATGGCGGGTGGTGATTTCGAGCCTGGCGACCGCGCCGATCGAGGGCAACGCCTCGCCGCGGAACCCGAGCGTGCGGATTTGCAGCAGATCCTCGTCGTCGAGCTTGGAGGTGGCGTGGCGGTCGACCGCCAGCGCGAGGTCGCCGTGGGTCATGCCGCCGCCGTCGTCGGTGATGCCGATCCGCCGCCTGCCGCCGCCGTCGGTGAAGATGTCGACCCGGCTGGCGCCGGCATCGATGGCGTTTTCAACGAGTTCCTTGACCACGCTCGCAGGGCGTTCGACCACCTCGCCGGCGGCGATGCGGTTGACGACCTGTTCGGGGAGCTGGCGGACGGGCATGGGCAGTTGGTAGCCGATTTGGTGCCAGGGCGGGACTCAAACCGGGCGGTTTTCCCGCTGAATCCAGCAGCAAATATAGGTGACGGCCGGCGAACCGAAAGCCGACCCCGGCGGCTCTATCGGAAGGAGAGCGCATAGGCGTGCTCACCGAACCGAAGGGAGCTAGGATGTTTTATCGCAAGAATTTGCCGGGCTGGGAGCGGACCGTGCGGGGGATCGGGGGCGCCATGATGATCGGATACGGGCTCGCCGGGATGCCGGGAACCATCGCCGGCTATCTGATCGCTGGCGCCGGCGCGATCGCGATCGCCACCGGGTTTTTCGGCTTCTGCCCGATGTGCGCCATGGTCGGCAGAAAGCTGCCTTCATGAGATTACCGTCACCATGAGCGCCCTGGCTCACGGAGGCCGCTGCGATCCCGACTTGATCGCGGCCGCGCGCGGCGGCGATGCCGACGCGCTGGTGTTGCTGATCGCGGCGGCCCAACCCGATGTCAGGCGCTATGCCGCGCGCAATTGCCGCGCGGCAGATGTCGACGACGCGGTTCAGGAAACGCTGCTGCTGCTGTACCGGCGGGTCGGAACCTTGCGGGCAGTGACGTCGTTTTCGGCGTGGTTGTTTTCAGTCGCGCGGCGCGCTTGCTATCGCCTGCTGCGCCTGTCGATGGGGCTCGCCGAGATGGCGCCCGACGATGCCGAGGCGCGTCTCGTGCATCTTCCGGTCGAGGACATTCGCCTCGATCTGTCCCGCGCCATCCAGTCGCTGCCCGATCATTATCGGGAAGTCATCCTGCTGCGCGATATCGAGGAGTTCTCTATCGACGAGATTGCGGGTGTGCTCGGACTGACGCGCGAGAGCGTGAAAGCCCGTATTCATCGGGCGCGCGTGATGATCCGGGAATATCTGATGCAATAGCGTTTTCAAGCGAAGTGGACTCCGGTTCGCGTGAAGAAAACGCGTCAAACAAAGAGCGATTAATCGTCGAACCGTTTGGTGCCGCGCCCGGCCTTGACGTCGCTGCGGCGCTTCTTGCCTTCGAGCCGGCGCTGCTTCGAGCCGAAAGTCGGCTTGGTCGCGCGCCGCGGGATCGGCCGCACCATGGCTTCGCGCAGGAGTTCGAGCAGGCGGTCGATGGCATCCGCGCGGTTGCGCTCCTGGGTGCGGAAGCGCTGGGCGTGGATCACGATCACGCCGTCCTTGGTCATGCGCTGGCCGGCCAGACGATTGAGCCGCAGCGCGGCGTCCTCCGGCAGCGTGACCTTGCGGGTGTCGAAGCGCAGCTGCGCCGCCGTCGAGAGCTTGTTGACGTTCTGTCCGCCCGGACCGGAGGCGCGGACGAAGTCGATCACGATATCGCTCTCGTCGATGGTAAGGTCGCGGGAGATCCGCAGCATGGCGTTCACCGGGGAAATGAGAAATCGGCGAGCGCAGGATAGCCGTTTTGTGTGGCACGTGCTTCGCCGCATGCTTTCTCTCCCCCGCAAGCGGGGAGAGAGGGCGCAGTGTGCGGTGTGGTTGCCTAATTCGCCTTCGGCACCGCGGCGGCGGGCTGGGCGGCGGCCTGGGGGGCGCGGCCGACGATGACGGTCAGCAGGCCCTGGCCCCACAACTGTTTCGCGGCCTTTTTGACCTCGTCGAGCGTCACGGCGTCGACGATGGCGTTGCGCTTCTCGATGTAATCGATCGGCAGCTTGTCGAGCTGGTATTGCAGCATGCCCGACGCGAGCTTCGAGGAGGTGTCGAGCGCCAGCATCTGCGAGCCCTTCAGATACGACTTGGCCTCGTCGAGCTCCTTCTGGGTCGGGCCGTCCTCGGCCATGCGGCGGATTTCCTTCTCGATCGCATCGACGGTTTCGCCGGCGCGGTCGGCGCGGGTGCCGGTATTGCCGGCGAACAGTGCGGAGTGTTCCATCCAGAGCAGCGCGTCATAGACCGAATAGGCGAGGCCGCGCTTTTCGCGTACTTCCTTGTAGAGTCGCGACGACGATCCGCCGCCGAGGATGTGGTTGACGACATAAGCCGCCATGAAATTCGGATCGTGACGCCGGATGCCGGGACCGCCGAACGTCACCACGGTCTGCGGCACGTCGAGCGGGATGAAGGCGCGCTGCGGCGGTTTGGCGGCCTCCACATCCGATATCGGCGTCAGGTTGGATTTGGCCGGCAAGCCGCCGAAGGTCTTGTCCAGGAGCTTGCCGAGCGTGTCGGCATCGACATCGCCGACCACGGCGATGCGCAGTGTGTCTTTCGCGATCACGCGGCCGACATAGTCCTTCATGTCGGCGACATCGATCTTGGCGACGCTGTCCAGCGTGCCGGTGGCCTGCCGGCTGTAGGGATGGTCGCCGAAAGCGATTTCGAGGAACTTGCGGCTGGCCAGCGCGCTCGGGCTGGTGGTGTCGCGCCGCAGCCCGGAAATCACCTGGCCGCGAATGCGTTCGACATCGGTGTCGTCGAAATGCGGCGAGGTCAGCGCCAGTTGCAGCAGGTCGAAGGCCTCGTCCCTGTTGTCTTTCAGCATCCGCAGCGAACCGCGGAAATAATCCCGGCTCGACGCGAAGCTCAATTCGATGGCGCGGCGGTCGAGACGCTCGTGATAGGTCTTGGAATCGAGATCGCCGGAACCCTCGTCGAGCAGGCTCGCGACCATGTTGCCGACGCCGGACTTGCCGGCCGGGTCCTGCGCGGCGCCGCCGGCGAAGGCATATTCCATCGCGATCAGGGGCACGGTTGCGTCCTGCACGAACCAGGCCTCGATGCCGCCGGGCGAGACCAGCCGCTGGATTTTCGCCGCCGCCTGCGACGGGGTCGATGCCAGCGCGGTCAGCGCGACGCAGGCTGCGAGCAGCCATCCGAAGCGCGGTGCGCCAATCTGAAAACGGGTCACGAGCGCTTCTCCTCGCGCTTCGGCGCGGCAGTATCCTTGATCAGATAACCGGTCACCGAACGCTTCTTGTCGAGCCATTTTTGGGCGGCGTCACGGACCTGTTCGGCGGTGACGGCGCGGATGCGATCCGGCCAGCTTCTGATATCGTCGATCGACAGCCCGGTGGTGAGCGCGCCGCCATACCAGCGGGCCAGCGTCGCCTGACTGTCCTGGGCGTAGATCGCTTCGGCAATCAGCTGGGTCTTGACCCGTTCGAGATCCTCGGCGCGCGCAGGGTTCTGAATCACATCCGCGATCACGCCGTCGATCGCCTGCTCGATCTGCGAGAATTCGACGCCGGACTTCGGCGAGACCGAGAGCGAGAACTGCGACGGATCGAGCGAGGTGCCCTGGTAACCGGCGCCGGCACTGATCGCGAGCGGCTTGTCGATCACCAGTGCGCGATAGAGGTAGGAATTGGAGCCGCCGCCCATCAGTTGCGCCAGCACGTCGAGCGCCGGGCCTTCGCCGGCCGCGGCAGTCGTCGATGACGGAACGAGGTAGTAGCGTCGCAAACCGGGCTGCTCGACGCGCGGGTCCGACAGCGTCACGGTGCGGGGCGCCGCGGGCGCGGGTTCCTGCGGACGGACGCGCTGCGCGGCAATCGCCGGCTGGGAGGGAACGGCGCCATAGGCTTTTTCCACCATCGGGCGGATATCCCTGGCGTCGACGTCGCCCGCGATCACCAGGATCGCATTATTGGGCGCGTAGAAGCGCTTGTAGAACGCCAGCGCATCCTCACGGTCGAGCTTCTCGATCTCCTGGTGCCAGCCGATCACCGGACGACCGTAAGGGTGATTGAGATACAGCGCCGCCATCATTTGCTCGGTCAGCCGCGCCTCCGGATTGTTGGCGACCCGCATGTTGTATTCCTCGAGCACGACGTCGCGCTCGGGAAGCACGTTCTCGTCCTTGAGGACGAGGCCGGTCATGCGGTCGGCTTCGAATTCCATCATCGTGGCGAGCTGCTCGCGCGGCACGCGCTGGAAATAGCCGGTGTAGTCGACGGAGGTGAAGGCGTTCTCGTTACCGCCGATCCGCAGCACGGTCTGCGAGAATTCACCGGCCGGATGCTTGCTGGTACCCTTGAACATCAGATGTTCGAGAAAATGCGCCAGCCCCGATTTGCCGGCGGTCTCGTCGGCCGAGCCGACCTTGTACCAGACCATCTGGGTCACGACCGGGGTGCGGTGATCGGGGATCACGACCACTTGCAAGCCATTGGGAAGCGTGAAGCTGGCGGGACGTTCCGACGTTACCGTGGTCTGGGCGAAGGCGGGGCCTCCGGAAAATGCCAGGGTCGAGACAAAGGCTGCGGCAACCAGCGAAACGGCAAAACGGTGTGAAGGCATCATGACCTATCTGGCGCGTATTCCGCAAAAGCAGTCACCGGTCCTGCGACCGGAATTCGCGCCGTTATTGGAAGCAAACCCGAACCCAATGGTCCGGGATCGAGCTGCGGCACCGTACACCGCGGCCCGCGCCGGGATTCGTCACGAAGGCGAGAGATCGGCTTAACTATTCGCCATACTTGCCGGCGGACGGGTTGTATTCCTTGTTGAGCGATTCCTTCGGCCCGGTGCCATAGGCAAAATTCGACGACGGCGTCTGGTAGCCGGGTGGCGGCATCGTCAGCGATTCCCGCGTCGGCTCACCCTTGAACGGCGCCGTCTCGGACTTGTTGCCGCCGAACAGGCCGCTGAAGCCGCCATTATAGCCGAGCTGCGACGGGCTCAGGATCTGATTGGTGTTGCTGGCGCCGGGCTGCACCGGATCGCCGTTGGTGCGCGTGGGCGCTATGGTCTTGCCGGCCGCGAGCTCAGCCGGAGTCAGGATGCGGGCCTGCAGTGCCGGATCCTTGTTGTCCTTCTTGCGGGCCGCGGCGGCGGCCTTGCGGCGCTGCTCGTCGGGATCCTTGGGCCAGTTCGGCGCCTTCACGTCGGCCGAGGTGGCGGCCGGCGGCGGCAGGTCGATCTTGGGCGGGACTACCAGCGGCGAGCGCTCGCGATAATCGATGCCGCGGTTTTCCATGTTGGTGCCGCCGATGCCGGCCATGATGCCTTCGATGATCTTTTCCTCGAAGGTCTTGTCGTCTTCTTCGTCATCGCCGGCGCGGACCGGGCCGGCCGTCATCACGAGGCCGATGCCGAGGGCAATGGCGGTGAGCCGCAGCGCCCGCGAGGGGGTCTGCAACATCCGGAAGCTGGCTTTGGCTTGGCGCATCGCGCTGTTCCCATTCAAGTTTCCGCAAAAAGCGGGCTGGGGGTCCGTATCGGCCGGGATCAGGGCGCTTTTGCGGCGGGTACCCCCAGGAAGGAATCATACAATAGGGCCGCTACCCCGGCAACAATCGCCACATCGGCGAGGTTAAACACGTACCAATTGTAGGTATTCCCGCCGATTTCGAGGTGAAACAGTGCGAAATCGACCACCGCGCCATGCAGGAAGCGGTCGATGCCGTTGCCGATTGCGCCGCCGATGATCAGGCCGAGCGCCAGGGTCGCCAAGAGGGTGCGCGACCGCGCCATCCAGACCCCGAGCACGATCACGGCCACCGCCTTGATCCCGATCAGGGCGATCTGGGCGAACTGGTTCTCGCTCTGGAACCAGCCAAAACTGATCCCGACATTCCAGGCCAGCACCAGGTCAAAAAACGGCGTCACCCGGACCACGCCACGATGGGCGAGGTCGAACACGTACAGCAGCCAGAGCTTTGAGGCCTGATCGATCACCAGCGCGGCGATCGCGGTGATGGCTCCGGCGCGGAGGTGAGGGGTCAAACCGCCACTCCCAGCGCCTTCCACTCCCGCAATGCCTGCGCGTCGCGCGGCGAGACATCAGGGTATTCGGCGTCCTCACCGACGGTCGGCAGGATCTTCCACGACCGCGCGCATTTGATGCCGACGGCCTTTTCGACCACGACCGCGACGCCGGGCACATCGTTGAGACGGAACGCATCGGCCGGTCCTTCCTCGCCTCGCACTTCATAGTTCGAGGTGATGCAGACTTCGGCCAGATCGACATCGAACAGCGTGTTGAAGATGGCCTTGTCTGACACGTAGAGCCGCGGCGAGGCTTCCAGCGACGAGCCGATGTTCTTGGCGGCGCGTTCGAGTTCGAGCGCGCCGGTGACGACGCGGCGAACGTTGCGGATGATCTCCCACTTCGCCGCCAGTGCGTCGTCGCGGAATTTTTCGAAACCTTCGGGAAACAGCGTCAGGTGCACCGACGGTTCGGCGTTCGGCCGGTACATCCGCCACGCTTCGTCGCAGGTGAAACTCAACACCGGCGCCAGCCAGCGCAGGATCGCATCGCAGATGATGTCGATCGTGGTCAGTGCGGCCTTGCGCGCCAGCGACGACGGCGCGTCGCAATAGAGCGCGTCCTTGCGGATGTCGAAATAGAACGCCGACAGTTCGGTGTTCATGAACGCCGAGAGGCTCGCGGCCACCGTCTTGTAGTCGAACTCGGCATAGGCCTGGCGCACGATCGCGGCGCGGCCGGCGAGTTCGTGCAGCATCAGCCGTTCCAGTTCCGGCATGTCGGCAAACGCCACCGCATCATCCGGCTTGAAGTGATGCAGCGTGCCGAGCATCCAGCGGATCGAGTTGCGCAGCTTGCGGTAGGTCTCGATGGTGTTCTTCAGGATCTCCGGCCCGATGCGCTGGTCGTCGGCATAATCGGTGGCGCAGACCCAGAGCCGGAGAATATCGGCGCCGGAATCCTTCATGATCTTTTGCGGCTCGACGGTGTTTCCGACCGATTTCGACATCTTGCGGCCGTTCTCATCGAGCGTGAAACCATGCGTCAGCACGATATCGAACGGCGCGCGGCCGCGGGTGCCGCTGCTTTCCAGCAGCGAGGACTGGAACCAGCCGCGATGCTGGTCCGAGCCTTCCAGATACATCACGGTATCGCGGCCGCCATCGACTTTGCGCTTGACGCCGGCGAGCCCCGGAAAATGCACGGGGTCTTCCAGCACGAACGCATGCGTCGAGCCGGAATCGAACCAGACGTCGCAGATGTCGTCGACCTTTTTCCATTCTTCGTTGGCGAGCGAGCCGAGGAAACGTTCGCGCGCGCCGTCCATGTACCAGGCGTCGGCGCCTTCGGTCTCGAAAGCGTCGGCGATGCGCTTGTTGACGGCAGCGTCCTGCAGGATCTCGGCGGAGCCGTCGCCCTTCTCGCGCACGAACACCGCGATCGGTACGCCCCAGGCACGCTGGCGCGAGATCACCCAGTCGGGCTTGCTGTTGACCATGCCGTTGATGCGGTTGCGGCCGGTCTCGGGGACCCATTGCGTCACCGAGATCGCGTGCAGCGCGCGGGCGCGCAGCGTGTCGCCGGGCTTGGTCTTGCCGTTATCAGCGATGTCCTTGTCCATCGCAATGAACCATTGCGGCGTGTTGCGGAAGATCACCGGCTTCTTCGAACGCCAGGAATGCGGGTATTGATGCTTGAGCCGGCCGCGCGCCAACAGCTTGCCGGCCTCGGTCAGCGCCTTGATTACGGCCTCGTTGGCGTCGCCCTTTTCGCCCTTGTCGTTGATCACACGTTTTCCGGTGAAGCCCGGCGCGTGGTCGGTGAGGGCGCCGTTCTCGTCGACGGTGTAGGGGATAGTGGTGTTGATGCCGCGTGCTTCCAGCTCGCGCGCATTCGCCATCCAGACGTCAAAATCCTCGCGGCCGTGACCGGGCGCGGTGTGGACGAAGCCGGTGCCGGTGTCGTCGGTGACGTGGTCGCCGGGCAGCAACGGCACGATGAACTCGTATCCGCCGCCGACGCCCTTCAGCGGATGGGCGCATTCGACCGCATCGAGCGTATCGGCCGGCAGGTCGCGCACCTTCTTGTAGGCCACAACGCGGGCCTGCTTGAACACGGCTTCGGCGAGCGCGTCAGCCAGGATCAGGAGGTCGCCGTTCTTGGCCCAATTGTCTGATGGCGCGTCGGTGACTTCAAACAGGCCGTAAGCGATCTTCGGCGAGAACGAGATGGCGCGGTTGCCCGGCAGCGTCCACGGCGTCGTGGTCCAGATCACCACCGAGGCGTTGGCGAGCACGCCGTGCGCCGGCGAGGTGACCGGGAATTTCACCCACACCGTATCCGACGTGTAGTCCTCGTATTCGACCTCGGCTTCGGCCAGCGCGGTCTTTTCCACCACGCTCCACATCACGGGCTTGGAGCCGCGATAGAGCGTGCCGTTGGCGGCGAACTTCATCAGCTCGCGCGCGATCTGGGCTTCCGCCGGATAGCTCATGGTGGCGTAGGGATGATCCCAGTCGCCGATGATGCCGAGCCGCTTGAATTCCTCGCGCTGGACGTTGAGCCAGTGCGTGGCATAGGCGCGGCATTCCCGGCGGAACGCCACCATCGCCGCGGAGTCGCGGAAGTCAGGCTTCTGCTTGCCCTTGGAGCGGTAGTTCTCTTCCTCGATCTTCCATTCAATCGGCAGGCCGTGGCAGTCCCAGCCCGGCACGTAGTTGGAATCGAAGCCGAGCATCTGCTGGCTCTTGGTCACCACGTCCTTGAGGATCTTGTTCAGGGAGTGGCCGATATGGATGTTGCCGTTGGCGTAGGGCGGGCCGTCATGCAGCACGAACTTGGCGCGGCCGCGGGCGCCCTCGCGCAGCTTTCCGTAGAGGTCGATCTCGTTCCAGTATTTCAGGATCTCGGGCTCGAGTTTGGGCAGCCCTGCGCGCATCGGGAATTCCGTCTGCGGCAGGAACAGGGTTTTGGAATAGTCGGCGAGGTCGGACTTTTGCGGTTTTTCGGACATGAATGCTCTGATTTGGCTCGTAAACGGCGCTGAAACGCTGGGATCGCGGATGAAGCAGGGACATCCCGGTCTTGCGCCGAGCCGAAGCTCAGGCGGAAGCCGGGCCGCTAATGCCTATGGTGCGCCGCGCGAACATGGGGCCATTCCATAGCAGCCAACCGGGGAAATCGCAAAGGGCCGGCGGCCGTCAGCCGATCTCTCCAAGCTTCGGAAACGCATCGGGGGCTGCGGCCAGGGCCGCGCGGGCGCGGGCGCTGTCGTCGTCCATTTGCCGGATCAGGGCGTCGATGCTGTCGAATTTCAACTCGTCGCGGATGAAGCCGATAAAGGCGACGTCGAGCTTTGCGCCATAGAGGTCGCCCTTGAAGCCGAACAGGAAGACTTCCAGCAGCGGCGCGCCATTGTCGAAGGTCGGGCGGCGGCCGTAGCTCGCCACCGCGTCGAAGCGCTCGGCTCCGCGCCCGACCCGGACCGCATAGATGCCGTGCTTGAGCCCGCAGGTCTTGTCGAGGCGGATATTGGCGGTGGGATAGCCGAGGTCGCGGCCGCGTTTCTCGCCGTGGATCACTTCGCCGGTCACGAACCACGGTCCGCCCAACATCTCGGTGGCATCGTCGATCTGGCCTTCCGCCAGTGCCATCCGGATCGCGCTGGATGACACCGGCCGCTCCGCGATGTCGACATGGGCCTGGACGTCGACCTCGATGCCGAGCCGCGGCGCCTCGCTGACCAGCAGGCTCGGCGAGCCGACCCGGCCCTTGCCGAAGTGAAAGTCGTAGCCGACCGCAATTCCCGAGATCCCGAGCCGCTGGATCAGGTCATGGTGAATGAAATCTTGCGCCGTGGTCCCGGCACGCGATTTGTCGAACGTCATCACGACCGCGCCGGAAAGGCCGGTGCCGGCCAGCAGCCGGAGCTTGCTGGCCTCGTCCGAAAGCCGGAATTGCGGGCTGTTCGGGCTGAAAAAGCTGCGCGGATGCGGTTCGAAAGTGACGGCAAAGGCCTGACTTCCATGGGCCCGGCCCATTTGCAGGGCGGCGGCGATGACCGCGCGGTGGCCGAGATGGACGCCGTCGAAATTGCCCATGGCGACCACGGCCCCCCGCGGGATCGCCTCCGCCGGGGTGGTGTCTCGGATGACGGTAAAACCAGTTGTCATTTCAGGGATTCTTCGGGGATTCTCGGTCTTGCGGGAACGCGATCGGACCGTGACGTGGCGGCCCCCGCCAAGTCAAGCCGGAGGGTTAATCAAAACCGAAGCAAACCGTCAGTTCCCGATTAACGCGCTGTTTAACGCCTGCTGCTAGTGGTGGGGGGAGGTCTGCGGGTCGCGCAGGCCTTTCGAATGTTCGTGGCCTAAGCGTTGAGTGGGGGAAAAGATGGCGGTTGATTTGTCCATGTCGGTCTTGGTGGTCGACGATTACAACACCATGATCCGCATCATCCGAAATCTTTTGAAGCAGCTCGGCTTCGACAATATCGATGATGCCAGCGACGGTTCAGAAGCTCTGAACAAGATGCGCGGCAAGAAATACGGGCTCGTGATCTCCGACTGGAACATGGAGCCGATGACCGGTTACGACCTGCTCAAGGAAGTCCGGGCCGACCCCAACCTGGCCACCACGCCCTTCATCATGATCACGGCCGAGTCCAAGACCGAAAACGTGATCGCGGCCAAGAAGGCCGGCGTAAACAATTATATCGTCAAGCCGTTCAATGCGGCGACGCTGAAGACCAAGATCGAGGCTGTGTTCCCGGACATGGCGCCGGCGTAGACCGCTCGAACCATATTTCCTGTTTCCATTATGCCCGGCCTCGTGCCGGGCATTCGCGTTCTGGGAGAGGTCAGAGCGTTTTCGAGCGAAGTGGACGCCGGTTCGCGTGAAGAACATAGATCCAGCGCATCGAAGCGCGCCCTTACCACCGCAGCTCCCGCATCAGGGCGCGGGGCGGGTGGCCGAACAGCTCCTTCACCGAGGCCGGATCGAGCTGGTCGAGACCCTCGAACTCCTCGGAATGGATGCCGCGGGTCACGAACAGGCAATCGATGCCAAAACCGAGCGCGCCGGTAAGATCGGTCCGCACGGAATCCCCGATCGCCAGCACCCGGTCGAGCGGCGCAGCATGGCCGCGGCGCTCGGCGGCCAGCGCCATCGCGCGTTCATAGATCGGCCGGTGCGGCTTGCCGTAGAAGACCACCTCGCCGCCGAGTTCGCGATAGAGTTCGGCGATGGCGCCGGCGCAATAGATCAGGCGGTCGCCGCGTTCGACCACGATGTCGGGATTGGCGCAGATCAGCGGCAGCTTGCGCTCGCGCGCCTGCAGCATCATGGCGCGATAGTCTTCGGGCGTTTCGGTCTCGTCGTCGAACAGTCCGGTGCAGACGATGTAGTCGGCCTGTTCCAGCGGACCGATCTCGGCTTCAAGCCCGCGATAGATCGAATTGTCGCGCTCCGGACCGAGCCAGAACATTTTCTTGCCGGGGTGGTCGGAGACAAAATGCCGGGTCAGGTCGCCGGAGGAGACGATCGCGTCATAGGTTTCGTCGGCGACGCCGAGCTTGCGCAACTGCCGTTGCACGGAATCGGCCGGCCGCGGCGCGTTGGTGATGAGGATGACGGTGCCGCCGCGCCGGCGATAGGTGTGCAGCGCCTCGCAAGCCTCGGGAAAGGATTCCAGCCCGTTATGCACCACGCCCCAGATATCGGAGAGCACGACTTCGACGCCATCGACGAGGTCGCGCAGTCGCTCGACGAACCGCAATGTGGTCATGACATCGGGCGCCTGTTAGCCCGGTCCGGCGGCGCGGCGCGCCAGCGCGGCATTGCCGGTCGCCCGTGGCGGTGGCTCCGTGGCCGGGCCGGCGACGGGAGCGGGTCGGCCGGAGCCGTTGGAAGCATGGGAGCCATTGGAACTGCTGGGTTCGGCCTTGTTCGTTGTGGCATCGCCGGTAGCAGATGCCCCTTCGGGCCGCAACGGCCGGGGCGGCGCAAACAGGAAGCCCTGGCCGAACCGGACATCGTAATCGAGCAGGTCGACCACCGCGCGCTCGCCTTCGATCTTCTCGGCAATCAGGTCGATGCCAAAGCGACCCAGCAGATCGGACAGGTCGGACGGGTGGATGTCCGAGGTCGAGCTCTGCCGGGGATCGAGCAGTAGCGCCGCCGGCACCTTGATGAAGCGGACGCCGCGGTCGGCGAGTTCCCGGGGCTCGACCCGGAGATCGCTGACATGGTCGATCGAGAAACGGAAGCCGCGCTGCGATAATGCGGCGAGATGCTCGGTCTCGGTCGGGCCGAGGTTGCGGAACGTCGCCTGCTTGAACTCAAGCACGAAGGACGGCGCCAGCGCGCGGTTGGCCTCGAGAAAATCGAGGCATTGCGCGAAATTCACGGGATTGCCGAGCGTCGCCGCGGAGACGTTGCAGAAAACGCCGACCTCCTTGTTGCGCACCATCAGGCGGCGCAGCACCTGCACACAGCGCAGCATCACCATGTGATCGATGCGCCCGATCAGTCCGCCGGCCTCGGCGATCGCGATGAAATCGTCGGCGGCGAGCACCTCGCCCTGTTCGTCGCGCAGCCGCGTCACCGCCTCATAAAACCGGACCTTGCGCTGCGGCAGCGTCACCATCGGCTGCAGGTAGATATCGAGCCGGTTTTCCTCGATGGCGTTCTTGATCGAGGCGAGAAGCTGCGGCTGCGCGCGTGCAGGCAAAGCAGGCTCGGCGGCCGGGGCCGGCTTTGGCGCCGTCGCGGGAGTTGAGGCGGCAACTTGCGCCGGCCGATCGTCCGCCGGTGCCGCAACGTACTCACTGAACGGCAGTTCGTTCTGCCGATCCGAGTCCGACCTGCCCGCGGGGGCTGCGGCAATGATGCCGGAGGCCAGCAGATCGTCATGGCTGGCCACCGAGGCGGCGAGTTGCTTGACCAGCCCGCCGAGTTCGTTGATCTCGCCGACCACGGCCTGGATGCGATCGGCGCCCGCTGAATTCGCCGACACCACCCGGCCCTCGACCGCGGCCAGCCGCCGACCGAATTCGGCGACCTGGCGGGCGAGGTCGGCGGTGCCGCGCGACAGATCGGCGATCTGGCTGCCGACGTCGGAACGGTCGCGCAGCCGCATCGATACGGCATTGTAGAGGATCAGGAAGGTCAGCGCCGTGAGCGCCACAATCGCGGATTCCGACCCGCTGATGCCTGCCACCGAATGCAGGACAAGGCCAAGGGACGCTGCGACCAGCACCATGCAGATGGCGATAAAAATCGTCGAAATGCGAATCATGTCGCGCGCTACGCCCTCAGGTCCGAACTGCCAGCACCCGGGAAAACACGGAAGTCTTCAGGCATGATCCGGTTCGCGCTCTCCCAAGCGCTGCGAGCTTAACATCAATGTTGATTCGGTAGGCTAGTGTTCTTTTGACACGGTCGGAACTGGCGGTCCCGGCGCGCCAGCCGTCAGGACCGCGCGGCTGTCGATCCGGACCGGCGCTGTTGCTCGATTTCGGAGTTCAACTCGGCCCCGAACAGCACGATTGTGGCCGACATCCACATCCAGGTCATCAGGCCGATCGCGGCGCCGAGCGAGCCGTAGGTCGCACTGTAGTCGCCGAAGTTCGAAAGATACCAGGACAACGCCGCGGAGCCGGCGATCCAGAGCGCGGCGGCGACCCATGTCCCCACCCCAAACCACTCCCACCGGGCCGGGACCCGGCTTGGTCCGAAGCGGTAGAGCACGCTGAGCGCCAGCAGCAGCACGACCAGCATCAGGGGCCATCTTGCCAGGCTGACGACGACCCGGCTGTCCGGGGGCAGGTTGAGGTGATCGAGCGCCAGCGGAAACGCCACGACCGCGCCGACCATCAGCAGCAGGGCCGCAATCCCGCCTGACGTGAACGCCAGCGCCAGCAGATTCAGCCCCACGAAGCTGCGCTTCTCACGCTCCTCATAGACCACATTGAGCGCATCGATGATTGCCTTGACGCCGGCATTGGCGCTCCAGAGCGCGAGCGCTACGCCAAACAGAAACGTCCAGCCCAGCGAGGCATTGCCCTTTGCCAGGACCCGGGCAATCTGATCCTGCACGATTCCGAACGAACCTTCCGGCAGCATCAGCGACAGCGTCTGCAGATTGGCGCCGATGGTCGAGGGATCGGCGAACAACCCATAGAACGACACCAGCGCCGTCACCGCCGGGAACACCGCGAGCAATCCGAAAAACACGACGCCTGCGGCGGTGGCGAGCAGACGGTCGTCGTTGAAGCGCTGGTAGGTGCGCTGGAGTATGTGCTTCCACGAAGCCGGGGCGGATTCGCCAGAGCGGCGAGAGGGAATACTGGCCTGCATCCGCGTCGAACCTGCGGGCTCGACGGTGGCTTGCGTTCGGAGATCCTGGGTTCGGAAATAATGTTGTGCGGCCAGAACAAGAGCCGCCGTCGCCGCGATCAGAACCAGATTGTCTTGTTCGGTTCGCGGGTCGGGCATCAGATTTCCGCGCGTCTTGCCTGTTGCCGCCGTCGCGTAGCCGCCCAGCCCAGCAGCGTTGCCATCACGACCAGGCCGGCCTGCATCTTGCGGCTGTCGCGTGCCGACCGTGGCCGCCGTTGCCGGCGAACCCTAGGCGGCGCCGAGGGCGCCAGCAGGATCGACGCGGCGGTGTCGCGTGCGGCCTCGATCTGGTTCGGCTGGAGCGGGTTGGCCTTGATCGCCACGCGCAGCCGGCTGGTGAGAGACGGAAAGTGCGGCGAGGGTTGCCTGAGTTTGGCGGCGGCCAGACCGCCGCAGATCGCGGCAATGACGGCCAGCAAGCCGCCGACCGCGCCGAACGCCCAGAACTGTCCGTAGTGGATTTCAATCCAGCGAAACAGCGCCATCGCGCCGACCAGCATGGCCGCGATCAGGAAAATTCCCGCCGCCGCATACAGTCCGGCGGCAATGGCGTAGGAAGTGACGGTGCCGCTCGCCTGGTTGGTCCGGTCACGCAGGTACGACCGTGTCGCCAGCTTGATCTGATTGAGCTTCAGTCCGATCCCGGCGCGCAGCAAACCGCTCGAAGGCGCGAGCATGACCGCAATTCCTCCACCGGCGAAGGCATGATTGCCTCCGCCATCGAATGAACGCCGGGTGGTTTCGAATGTTCCTGCCGGCAAACGCCATCGGAGACAGGTGGCTTGCCTAGAGGTCGGAGGCGGCGATCCAGAAGACTTCGCCGGCGGAATCCTCGGTGTCGAGCCAGAGCAGCGGCAGTTGCGGGTAGGCGTCCTCCAGTTGCGGACGGCAGCGGCCGATCTCGCACAACAGCCCGCCCCGCGGCGTCAAATGCGCGCGCGCCTGGTCGAGGATGCGGCGGACGATATCCAACCCGTCGGCGCCGCCGTCGAAAGCGAGTTTTGGCTCGGCGCGGCATTCGCGCGGCAGGTCGGCCATGCCTTGCGCGTCGACATAGGGCGGATTGGAAATGATGAGGTCGTAGCGTCGGTCGCCCAACGGCCCAAACAGGTCGCCGCGGTGCAGCGTGAGGCGGTCTTCAAGCCCGTAATCGCCGACATTGCGCGCGGCGACGCCAAGCGCGTCTTTCGAAATGTCCACCGCGTCGATTTCGGCGTTCGGAAAATGGCGGGCGGCCAGGACAGCAAGGCAGCCCGAACCGGTGCAGAGGTCGAGTACGCTTTCCACCGCGGCCGGATCCGATATCAGCGAGCCGCTTTCGTCGTCATCGTCGCCGCCGCCGAAATGCGAATCCAGCAATTCGCCGATGAAGGAGCGCGGTACGATGGTGCGCTCGTCAACATAGAACGGCAGGCCGCGCATGTAGATCTTGTTGACGAGATAGGCCGCGGGTTTTCGCGTGACGACGCGGCGTTCGATCAGCCCGAGGATCTTCTTGCCCTCAGCCGCCGTGACGCGCGCGGTGGCAAAGGTCTCGAACTGATCGGGATGAAGATGCAGCGCTTCGCAGACCAGGAAGGCGGCTTCGGCGAGCGGATCGGTGGTGCCGTGCGCGAAAACCAGTTGAGCCTCGGTGAAACGGCTGACGGCAAAACGCACGAAATCGAGCAGCGTCAGCAACTCACCTGAACCGACTTTTGGGAATTTCACGGTGGAAGCGTTTCGTCTGGCCACCGGCTTTGCGCGTTTGGCCATCAGGATTTGGTCCAGCGTGCGGCGGCGGTTTCGTCGTGGCCGCGCGCTTCGATCCAGTTGGTACCTTTGGGGCTCTCCTCGCGCTTCCAGAACGGCGCGTTGGCCTTCAGATAATCCATCAAGAACTCCGCCGCCTGAAATGCAGCCTGCCGGTGCTGCGACGCAGCCAGCACCACGACGATATTTTCGCCGGGCGTGATGCGGCCGACGCGGTGGACTACAGTGAGCCCGGTCAGCGGCCAGCGCGTCATCGCCTCATCGGCGTGGCGCTGGATCTCGGCCTCGGCCATGCCGGGATAGTGCTCAAGTGTCAGCGCCGCGATCGGTTCACCATTCTCGCTGCCGCGGCAGATGCCGCTGAACGTGACGACCGCGCCGATATCTGTCCGGCCTTTGGTCAGCGCCGCAATCTCCTGGCCGATATCGAGATCGGCTTGCTGGATGCGGATGGTGACGGCGGCGGTCATGGAAGATCAGCCGCCGGTCATCGGCGGAAAAAATGCGATCTCGCGGGCGCCCGATATCATGGCGTCCGGCTTGACGTGAGCGTGGTCGATCGCGGCGCGGATCACCTTCGGCGTTTCGAACGCATAGGCATAAGTGTCGCCACGCGCGGACAGCCAGCCGATCAAATCGTTCACCGTGCGCACGCTGGCCGGCGGCTCGACGGTTTCTTCCGCGATGCCGATCCGCTCGCGGACCCAGGCGAAATATTTGACCTTCACGCCTCATCCTCCTTGATGAGGTGATGGATGCCGGCACGGAAATAATCCCAGCCGGTGTAGATGGTGAAGATCGCCGACATCCACAGCAAGACGATTCCGATCAGGGTGGTCGGTGGCAGGATCTGCTCGCCCGCTTCGCCGGCAATCAGAAAGCCGATCGCGACCAGTTGTACCGTGGTCTTCCATTTCGCCAGCTTGGTGACGGGGACGCTGACCCGCAAGGCGGCGAGATATTCGCGCAGGCCCGAGACCAGGATTTCGCGGCACAGGATCACGATGCCGGCCCACAGCGTCCAGCCGTGAATGCTGTTGTCAGCCGCCAGGATCAAGAGGCAGGACGCCACCAGGAGCTTGTCGGCGATCGGATCCAGCATCCGGCCGAACGCGGACTGCTGGTCCCAGATTCGCGCATAGTAGCCATCCAGGTAGTCGGTCACGCCTGCGGCGATGAAGACCGCCAGCGCCACCCAGCGCAGCCACAGCGGGCCGTCCATGATCGATTGGCCATAGACGCAGCCGACCACGACCGGGATGGCGGCGATGCGGGCATAGGTCAGGATATTCGGCAGGGACAGGCTTTTCGACTGTTTGGCCGGCCCCTTGGTGGAGGTCGCGATGTTCATACGTCTTACCAATACCGCTCAGGCGTGAAGGTCAACCGTGCGGGCACCAGATGATGTGTCGCAGGCGACGCGCATGTGAATCGGCCCCCGGTTTAACCCGGTTGGGCGTGGAAAAACTCGAAAATCTTGCGGGCGCTTTCGGCGCTGACGCCGGGAACCTTGCCCAGGTCGGCGATCGAGGCCCGTTCGATTTCCTTCAATGTTCCAAAGTGATGCAGCAAGGCACGTTTGCGTGACGGGCCGATGCCGGGGATCTCCTGCAGTCCGGCCTCCCTGATGTCCTTTTTGCGCAGTTTGCGGTGCGATCCGATCACGAAACGATGGGCCTCGTCGCGCAGCCGCTGGATGAAATACAGCACGGGGTCCCGGGGCTCGAGCTTGATCGCCTCGCGGCCCGGCATGAACAGGGTCTCGCGGCCGGCATCGCGGTCCGGCCCCTTGGCCACCGCCATCAGCTGGACCTGGGTCAGCCCCAACCCCTCGAAAATCTCCCGGACCGCGTTGAGCTGGCCACGGCCGCCGTCGATGATCACGAGGTCCGGCCACTGCGGAAACGACTCATCGTCGGCCTTGGCTTTTGCGGCGTCGCCCTCCGGCGGCTTCAACAACCGCTTGAAGCGGCGTTCCAGCACCTCGCGCATCATCGCGTAGTCGTCGCCCGGCGTCAGGCCCTCGGACTTGATGTTGAACTTGCGGTACTGGTTTTTGATAAAGCCGTCCGGACCGGCCACGATCATGGCGCCGACCGCGTTGGTGCCCTGGATGTGGCTGTTGTCGTAGACCTCGATCCGCTTCGGCGGCTCCGGCAATTGAAGGGTGGTCGCCATGCCTTGCAACAGCCGGCCTTGCGTCGCGGTATCGCTGAGCTTGCGGCCGAGCGCCTCGCGCGCATTGGTCAGCGCGTGGGCGATCAGCTCCTTCTTTTCGCCGCGCTTCGGCGTCGAGACTTCCACCTTGTTGCCGGCCTTGACCGCGAGCGCGTCGGCAAGCAATTCGCTCTCCTCGATCTCATGCGACAGCAGGATGAGTTTCGGCGGCGGCTTGTCGTCGTAGAATTGCGCGAGGAACGAGGCCAGCACTTCCTCCGGGGTGAACGACTTCTCCGCGCGCGGAAAATAGGCGCGATTGCCCCAGTTTTGGCCGGTGCGGAAGAAGAACACCTCGACGCAGGAATAGCCGCCCTCCTGGTGGATGGCGAATACATCGGCCTCTTCCACCGTACGCGGATTGATGCCCTGCTGCGACTGGATCGCTGAAAGTGCGGCAAGACGATCGCGGTAGAGTGCTGCGGTCTCGAATTCGAGCTCGGCGGAGGCCTTTTCCATCTCGCCGGCGAGCTGCTTCTTCACGTCATGGCTGCGGCCGGACAGGAAGTCGCCGGCCTCGCGCACCAGTTCGGTATAGCCGGGGAAATCGATCTCGCGGGTGCAGGGGCCCGAGCAGCGACGGATTTGATAGAGCAGGCAGGGCCGGGTGCGACTCTCGAAAAAGCCGTCGGTGCAGGAGCGGATCAGGAACGCGCGTTGCAGCGCCGTGATGGTGCGGTTGACGGCGCCGGCATTGGCAAATGGCCCGAAATACCGACCGGGCCGCGACTGCGCGCCGCGATGCTTGAGGATTTGCGGCGCCCAGTGGTCGCCGGTGATCAGAATGTAGGGAAACGACTTGTCGTCGCGCAGTTGCACGTTGAAGCGCGGCCGCAGCTGCTTGATCAAGTTGGCTTCCAGCAGCAGCGCTTCGGTCTCGGTCGTGGTCGAGATGATCTCGACGGTGACGGTGGCGGCGATCATGCGCAGGATCCGCGCCGGCAACGGCGCGTTGACGCGGGCATAGGAAGACAGCCGCTTGCGGACGTTCTTGGCCTTGCCGACGTAGAGCACGTCGTTTCCGGCATTGAGCATGCGGTAGACGCCGGGCGAGGTGGGCGCCAGCCGCACCGCATTTTCGATCGCGGCATGGCCGACCGCCAGCGTGCCTTCTGCGACCGCCTCGGCGGCTTCCTCCGGGGCTTCCGGCAGGCGCGCGTCATCGTCCTCCTCGGCCACCGACGTGGCGGGGTCGACGTCGGCGGCAGAAGTCAGGCCCTCGGGCGGCAAATCCGGATCAGAACCCCGGCGAGGCTTGCGCGGGGCTTTCGGATGGTCGGTAGAATCGTGATCCATGGGCCTAAATTAAGTGCTGCGGGGCGGCATCGCCAGCGCTCGCGGTAGCCCGGAAACCGCGCCGGTAAGACATTCTTAAGAATGATGAGCGGCCGGTAACCCGGCTTAACAACCCTTTAACTTAAAACTCTCGATAAATCTTACGGGAAAACATTGGAATTCCGTAACCGGGCCGGTCTGTCGAACCGGCCGTTATGGCAGTGGCGTGGAGTTGCGTGATGAGCAAATTCATTTTGCGAGCGCTGGTGCTGGCCGCAGCCGGCTGGACCGTGTCGGCCCAGGCGGCCGACCTGAACTACGGATCGCGCGCGCCCTATACCGTCAATCAGCCGCTCAATGCCTATAGCTGGGCCGGTCCGTATCTCGGCGGCAACCTCGGCTACGCCTGGGGTTCGGTCGACAACAACCCGACCAAGCCGTCGGGCTTCGCAGGCGGCGTCCAGGCCGGCTACAATTTTCAGACCGGTCCGTGGGTGTTCGGCATTGAAGGCGACATCCAGGCCAGCGGCGCCGAACAGACCTTTGCGCCGTGGAAGTTTTCCAATCCCTGGTTCGGCACCGTGCGCGGCCGCGCCGGCTACGCGCTCAACAACGTGCTGTTCTACGGCACCGGCGGTCTGGCTTTCGGCGAATTGCGCGCCACCACCTTCGGTCTGACGGAATCCAACACCAATGCGGGCTGGACGCTCGGCGTCGGCGCCGAGATGGGCTTTGCCCCGAACTGGAGCGCCAAGGTCGAGTATCTCTATGTCGATCTGGCCAACAGCAACTTCGTCGTTACAGGCGCGTCAAACGGCTACCGGTTCGGGTTGATACGAGCCGGCGTGAACTATCACTTCTGAGAACAAGAAAACTATTCGTTACAACCTCCCGGCGGCAGCATGTCGCCGGGATTTTTTTGTCTTGCGTCGATCCTGTCGCTTGAACGAGCAGCTGTTTGAAAACATGCGCGTTGAAGACATGCACGCTTACACGATCTGAGCGGCACCGTGGCGCCCAATCGAATTGAGCCGGCAGGAACTCAGTCTGCTTTCACCCGTGAGCCTCAGCTCACGAAATCACCAAGTTGACCGCCTTGGGGCCTTTGCCCTTCTTGTCCGGTTCGACCTCGAACGTGATGCGCTGTCCTTCCGTCAGATCTTTCAATCCGGCCCGCTCGACGGCGGTGATGTGAACGAACACATCGCGGCCGCCGTCATCTGGCTTGATGAAGCCGTAGCCGCGCTCGCCATTGAAGAACTTGACCGTACCAGTCATGGCCATCGGGAAACTCCTCCCCCGCATTGCTCCGCCGTTACGCGCAATGTGCGTAACGGCCGACCGGACAATCGCTGCCGGAAGCTTGGCCACCTGAACCGACCGGGTCACCGATCAGCCTGGATTCTTATTAGGCCTTGATCACTCCGCCGCAACCATTCGCGGAAGCGGAACGTAAAGCCAGTCCCAACAGCCCGAGCATAATACGGTTCCGTGCAAATTGCCTACCGCTCAATCGCAATTTTCGTTGAAACCGTAGGACTACGGCTTCGGCGTTTCGAGCCTGAAGCGGGCCGCGCCGCCCTGACCGAGCGGTTTTTCCAGCTCGGGTAAAATGGTCTTCAGTTCGCCGGCCAGCGTCCATGGCGGATTGACGATCAGAAGTCCGGTGGAGGTGAGGGGACCGCCCGCCTGCTGCGGCGCGACACTGAATTCGAGCCGCAGACATTTTCCCGCTGGCTTGCTCCCGGCCGTCACGGCGGCGACATGGTGCGCCAGGCCGTCGGTGATGCGCCGGCTCTTGACCGGGTACCAGATCAGAAAACTGCCGGTCGGCCATTTCGCGTAGGCCTCGGCAAAACCGTCGGCCAGGGTTTCGAATTCGTCCTTTTGCTCGAACGACGGATCGATCAGCACCAGGCCGCGTCGCTCATTCGGCGGCACGAAGGCCGGCAAAGCGGTCCAGCCGTCGAGGTCGACCACCCGCGCCTGGGTGTCGCGGCGCAGTGCGTCGATCAACTGCTTGCGGGCATTCGGTTCGATTTCGCACGCCGTCAGGCGGTCCTGCGGCCGCAGCAGCGCGCGGGCGATCAAGGGCGATCCCGGATAGGCCTTCAGTTCGCCCGGCGGATTGAAGGCTCTGACGATATCGAGATAGGGCGCGACCAGCGGCTGGGCCGCTTCCGAGAACCGCGCCTGCATCACCCGGGCGATCCCGGTCAGCCATTCGCCGCTACGCCGCGCCTCGTCGCCGGCGAGATCGTAACGACCGGCGCCGGCATGGGTGTCGATGACGCGAAACGGCGCCGGTTTCTCCTGCAAATAGGCCAGCATGCGCGCCAGCACGATGTGCTTGATGACATCGGCAAAGCCGCCGGCGTGAAAGGCGTGTCGGTAGTTCATGGGGAGCAGCACTACGCTACTGCGGCCTACAGGGCAAAGAAGCTCTGACCTGGCGTCCCGGACGCGGTGCAGCGCGACATAAGCGCGTTCACGCGCGGCTTCGACGCACTATGGCTCCGCAGAGCCGGGACCCACGCCTCAGTCGATGGGCCCCGGATCAGCAGCGCACTACGCCGCTCACGCGGCGCATCGCGCAGCATCCGGGGCAGGAGTGTCGTTCAGCCACCCCTGACAGGCGGCATCAGCACCTCGTCGCGGCGGCAGGCGCGGCGGTCGAGTTCCTCGCAGGCGCGGAATTGCAGGTCCTTGCTCAGGCAGACCCGCACTTCGCTCAGGCGTTTGGCGTCGCAGGTCACCGACACCGCAGAAGGGCTCAGGCCGGGATTGACCCGGATGAAGGCCGCCTCGATTTCGCCGGGGCCGATCGATTTCGGCTCCGCCAATTGCAGGAATTCCTCGGGGATTTTCACGGCCGCACGGGCCTTGCGAATGGTCTCGAAATAGGCCCGCCCGCCGAGGCC
This sequence comes from uncultured Alphaproteobacteria bacterium, assembly GCA_963764705.1. Classification (GTDB taxonomy): domain Bacteria; phylum Pseudomonadota; class Alphaproteobacteria; order Rhizobiales; family Xanthobacteraceae; genus Bradyrhizobium. The sequence goes on from CAVXTR010000004.1 coordinate 254,260, forward strand.
CGAGCAGGTGCCGTGCTTCTTCCATTCATTGAAGATCAGCCCGGGGGCCGGCATCAGGTCCAGCATCGAGGTCATGATGTTGCGGTCGAGGTACTCCGCCGACCGCTGGCAATATTCGGGAAAGCCGCGTTCATATTGCGGCCACAGGCCGTGCACAACGAAGGAGAACGGCCGGCCGCCGCATTGGACCCCGGAGCGTCCGCTATTGCCGCGTTCGGAGGCCTGTTCGCAGAACGACGGCGACCAGGACAGCGACAATACGTAGAAATCGAACTCGCCCGGGGCGTTCTGCCGGCGGTCCTGCGCGGACGCCATGCCGGCGGCGACCAGGAAAACCAGCGATATCAGAACCAGCGAAATCAGAAGTCGCGAAAAAATGATCGGTCGAAACATCAAACGCCCCTCTACTCATAGCCGCAATTCACCCGCTCCGAGCGTAGCAGGGCCAGAGAACATTTCAAGAACAAAAAGTGGAGGCGGCCCAAAATCGACCGGGCCGGCTTGCTTCCGTCGACAAAATTCAGGAAGATTTCAGGCAAGGAGCAGAACAGGCAGGGATCGGAACGCGATCAGCCCGGAGGCATCAGGGCCGGGCGGCCTTGCAGCTCGGGTTATAGGCCCAGTTGCGATCAAGCCCGGTGACGCACCATTCGACGCCCTGGCCGAAGCCGGCGAAGCCGCCGTCCTCGACGATCGCAAAGTGCACGGTGCGCACCTTGCCGTCGCTGGTCATGACGTCGGCAGAGCAATAACGGCGCGGAATATTATCGGACTGCCAGGGCCGGAACGCGGTTTCGTGGATCCGGGCGTAACCCGTGATCGTCAGCGGCGAATTCCAGAAGGTGCTTTCCTTTTCCTGGAACTGGGAGCTGATGGTCGGCAGTGCCCGCTCACATTCCGCCACGCGGCCGTCATAGCGCGGGCCGAACAGGCCGAAATTCAATTCCAGCGGATTGGCGGCCTGGGCGGCAGATCCCGAAGCCAAAAGCCCGCCGGACACCAGCAGGCCAAACGCCGCCACAAGACCAAGTGATTTCAGGGATGTGAACAGGTTGCGCATGGGGAATCCGCCGGGTGATCCAACGAGCGGGACGGTGCCGCGAAGCCCGGATCAGGTCAAGTGCAATGCGGCAACACTCGGCGGGCAAGTCTGTTTTCAGACCCACGCCATTCTTTCCACGGTCACCGGCGCCCTCTATGGTGGGCTCAAGCGAAATGGAGTCGTCTGCGATGCGAATGATTGGGGCCGCGTGCCTGGTTGCCATCTCCGGAATGCTGGCGGCTGCGCCGGCGCAGGCCGATTGGGTGCCGTCGTTCAAGGGCAACGACACCGGCGGCATCGTCGCCTACTCGGTGGCGCGTGAGAACGATGCCCGGCAGCGCGCGGTCGATCACTGCGCCTCTTATGGCAAGGTGGTGAAATTCCTCGCCGTCGAGCCGCAGGAGGGCGGATATATCTCGTTCGCCTGCCGCTGGGTGCCCTACGGCGCCAATGAACGGCCGCTGAGCGTGAAATACTGAGCGCGAGCTCCGATTATCCCAAACAAGCCGGGGGCGCGAACATGACGCGATATCCTCTCGCATTCGGTCGGGCGCTTGGCCTGCTGGCGCTGTTGGCGCCCGCCGCGGCCGGCGCGGTCGAGCTGCCCGTGCGCAAGGCCGGGCTGTGGGAAATGAAAGTGCTGCGCACCGGCTCGCCGGCGCCCGACATGACGATGCAGCACTGCACCGACGAGACCACCGACAAGGAAATGAGCACCGCCTTCTCGCCGATGGGCAAGGAGATGTGCTCCAAGCAGGATATTGTGAAAACCGCGACCGGTTACGTCAGCGATTCCATCTGCAACGTCGCCGGCATGTCGATCACCTCGCACGCTGACATCAACGGCGACTTCAATTCCGCCTATACCGTGAAATCGACCTCGCATTCGGAGCACGGCCCCTCCGGCGTGCCGCGCGACTCGACCACGACCATCGAGGCGAAGTGGCTCGGGGCCTGCAAGGCCGATCAGAAGGCCGGCGACATCATGATGCCCGGCGGCATGAAGATGAACATCAAGGACATGCAGAAGCTGAAGGACCTGATCCCGAAGAATCTGCAGAAGTAGGGGCGAGCCGTTGGCTCCATCCGGGCTACGTCCGAGACGAAGCATGAGGCAAAAACTCCGCTCACTCGGCTTGGCGATCTTTTCCGCGGCACTGCTGTCGTCGCTCCCGGTCCATGCCGACGAACTGCCCCCGCGCAAGTCTGGGCTGTGGGAAATGAAGGACAGGCTGGCCGATCCCACGATCCCCGAGGTCACGACGCAACAATGCATCGGCGACACCGTCGAAAGGAAAAGCAGCCCGGCGTCCGCGGAGCAGGAAGTCTGTTCCGGATACGACATTCGCAAGACCGCGACCGGTTACGTCATCGATGCCGTGTGCAGTTCCGGCAACTTGACGACCTCGTGGCATTCCGAAGTTACCGGCGACCTGAATGCCCACTACGTCGCAACATCAACGACGCGCAGCCAGCGCGGCCCGTCCGCGCCGCTGGTGGAACTGACGACCACGACGGAAGCGAAATGGCTTGGCGACTGCAAGCCGGATCAGCAGCCTGGCGATCTCATCATCACCGGCGGTCCGAAGATGAAAGTCGAGGACGCGGAAAAGATGGGCGTGATCCCGATGGGGCGGCCGAGGTAGCGTACTTGTAGCCCGGATGAAGCGAAGCGAAATCCGGGGCCGCACTATCGTTTCATTGAGAAACCCGGATTGCGCTGCGCTCCATCCGGGCTACGTGTTCAGCCAGCTACACCGGCACCCGTACCGCCGCGCGCAGACCGCCCATCGGGCTGTCGCCGAGGGTGATGTCGCCGCCATGCGAACGGGCGATGTCGCGGGCGATCGCGAGGCCGAGGCCGGTGCCGCCCTCGTCCTGGTTGCGGGCGTCGTCGAGCCGCAGGAACGGCTTGAACACTTCCTCGCGCATGTTGACGGGAATGCCCGGCCCGTCGTCGTCGACCGTCACGGTCAGATAGCGGTGATCGCGGTGGCCGGTAATCGAAATGGTCTTGGCGTGCCGCGCCGCGTTGGAAACGAGATTGCCGAGGCAGCGCTTGAACGAGGCCGGCTTCACGATCACGACAGGCAGGCCGTGAAACGTCACTGTCGTGACATGGCCGTTGCGCTCGGCGTCGCTGCGCAACTCCTCCAGCGCCATCGTCATGTCGGTGGGCTGGGCGACCTCGCCGGAGTCGCCGCGGGCAAACGAAAGATAGGCCTCCAGCATTGCCGACATCTCGTCGACATCCTTGCGCATGCCGTCGACCTCGGGGCTGTCGCCGATCAGCACGAGTTCGAGCTTGAAGCGGGTCAGGATGGTGCGCAGATCGTGGCTGACGCCGGCCAGCATCGCGGTGCGCTGTTCGATCGAGCGTTCGATGCGCGCTTTCATTTCCAGGAATGCCTGTGCCGCGCGCCGCACTTCGCGCGCGCCGCGGGGCCGGAAGTTCGGCGCCTCGCGGCCCTTGCCGAAACTTTCGGCGGCATCCGCCAGCCGCAGAATAGGCTTGATCTGGTTGCGCAGGAACAGCACCGCGACGATCAGGAGGATCGAGGACGTTCCCAGCATCCAGAAGATGAAGATTTCCGAATTGGAGGCGTAGGCGGCGCTGCGCTGGGCAAACACGCGCATCACGGAATCGTCAAGCTGGATCCGGATCTCGACCAGGTTGGAATTGCCGACGGTATCGATCCAGAACGGCTTGCCGATCTGGCGGCCGAGCTGCACCGACAGCGTCTGGTCAAGCAGCGAGAAGAACGGCTTGGGTCCCGGCGGCGGCATGTCGCCGACGGGAAGGAAATCGACCACCAATTGCAGCCGCTGGCCGATCCGCCTGAGCTGCGCGCGGTCCTTGTCCTGGGGATAGAACTTGTAGACGTCGATCAGGCTCGCAATGTCCTGCACCACGGCCGCCGACAACCGCCGCGTCACCGTGTTCCAGTGCCGCTCCATGAACACGAACGCCACCACGGTTTGCAGCACCACCATCGGCACGATCATGATCAGCAGCGCGCGGGCGTAGAGGCCGGTCGGCATCCAGCTCTTGAACGCGTTGCCCATCCGGCCATTGGCCGCGGAGACGCGCTGCGACGCGTTGCGGATCAGGGTCAGGCCGGTGTCGAGCGTGCTCATATCGGATTTACAAACGCATTATGGTGACGCCACCAGGCGATAGCCGATGCCGCGTACGGCCTGCAGGAACAAGGGATTGGCGGGATCCTTCTCGATCTTGCGCCGCAGGCGGTTGATCTGCACGTCGACCGCGCGCTCGTTGACGGTGCCGCCGCCGGTCAGCGCGCCGCGCGGCACGGTCTCGCCGGGAATTACCGCGAGGATGCGCAGCATCTCGCGCTCGCGGTCGGTCAGATGAATGATCTCTTCACCCTGGCGCAGTTCGCCGCGTTCGAGATGATAGACATAGGGTCCGAAGGCGATCTGCTCCAGCGTTTCCACCGGCGGCGGCGCGCTGCGCTTGAGAATATTGCCGATCCGCAACACCAGCTCGCGCGGCTCGAACGGTTTGGCGACATAGTCGTCGGCGCCGATTTGCAGGCCCTCGATCCGGGCTTCGGCTTCATGGCGCGCCGTCAGCATGATGATCGGCACCGAGGAGGAGGTGCGGATGAAGCGCGCCAGATCGAAGCCGGTTTCGCCGGGCATCATGACGTCGAGGATCAAGAGGTCGAAGTGCAGCCCGAGCAGCTTGGCGCGGGCGTCGCTGGCGCTCGCCGCCGTGGTGACGCGGTAGCCCTCGCCGGAAAGAAAGCGCGACAAAAGATCGCGGATACGGCGGTCGTCATCGACCAGCAGCAGATGCGGCGCATCGTCTGCCGGTTGCAGCGGCGTCCGCGCGGTGGCTGCGGCGATGGTCGCTCCTTGCACCACGATCACTCCTTACGTTTTCTTGCCGCTGGTTCCGAAGATCGCTTCCAGCACCTTGTCGGGGTCGTCGCGGTCGATCATCGCGCGCAGGAACCGGCTGATCGCCTCAACGCCGGCAGGATCGATCTCGCCGAGCGCGCGGGTGATGCGATCGGTCTGCAGACCGGCCAGCTTGCCCACCAGGGCCTCGCCCTTCGGCGTGGCGTAAAGAAGGCGCTGGCGGCGGTCGTTATTGCCGGTCTTCTGGACGATATAGCCCTCGTCGAGCAACTGTTTCAGGACGCGTCCGAGCGACTGTTTGGTGATGCGCAGGACGTCCAGCAGATCGGCGACCTTCAGGCCGGGATAGCGATGGACGAAATGCATGACCCGGTGATGGGCGCGGCCAAAGCCGAACACCTCGAGCTCGTGGTCGGCGTCACCGACAAAGTCGCGGTAGGCGAAGAACAACAGCTCGATGATATCCCAGCGCAATTCGCCCGTCTGCGGGGCCGGGGACGCGCCCTCGGTGCCCTTCGAATCAGGGTCGCCGGCGGACTTTGAGAAATTTATGTCAGTCATGTTGACATATCTTGGGTTCAATGTTACAAAACTGCCAGCCACGACGAAATTTTAAATCGTTTCGACCTTGGTGACCTCTGAGGCGGCCGGAAAAGCCAGCAATGGCGGCAACGGCCGCGAATTTGACTACCGTGCAATTGTCGAGCGGCATTTCGGCAAACATACTGGACTTCGGCATTCCACAAAAGCATGTCCTCAACCGACATGATGGCGATGGACACCGGCGGCAAGGCCCCTAAAGGTCAGGTCAGTCGGTGCCGGCGAGGTCCAGGCACCTTCAACGGCGCCTAGACGCCAGGCGCGCGATCCGCGCCGATCCGGGAGAGAGCCCATGTCGTATAGTAATTCGGCCCAGCAGGCCCTCAAGGAACGGCCGGCGCCAGCGGCAGCAGGAAACGAGGCCATGAAATTTGACATCCAGCCGACGCCTAATCCGACGTCCGACAAGGACCGCACGGCCAAGCTGACGGACCCCGGTTTTGGCCGTGTCTTCACCGACCACATGTCGATCGTCCGCTACAACCAGGCCAAGGGCTGGCACGACGCGCGGGTCGAATCCCGCGCCAATTTCCCGCTCGATCCGGCGGCGGCCGTGCTGCACTACGCGCAGGAAATTTTTGAAGGCCTCAAGGCCTACAAGCGCGACGACGGCGGCGTGAACCTGTTCCGCCCCGACGCCAATGCCAAGCGCTTCCACAATTCGGCCGATCGCATGGCGATGGCGCAGGTGCCGGAGCAGGTGTTCATCGAGGCGGTCGAGCAACTGGTGCGGATCGACCGCGACTGGATCCCGGGCGGCGAGGGCAGTCTTTATTTGCGGCCGTTCATGGTTGCGAGCGAGATCTTCCTCGGCGTCAAACCGTCGGCGGAATACATCTTCGCGGTGATCGCCTCGCCGGTCGGCTCCTATTTCAAGGGTGGACCGGCGCCGGTCTCGATCTGGGTGTCGGAGAATTACACGCGTGCCGCGATCGGCGGCACCGGCGCGGTCAAGTGCGGCGGCAACTATGCCGCCAGCCTGCGCGCGCAGGCCGAGGCGATCGAGCACGGTTGCGACCAGGTCGTGTTTCTCGACGCGGTCGAGCGCCGCTACGTCGAGGAACTCGGCGGCATGAACGTGTTCTTCGTGTTCGACGACAGCTCGCTGCTGACGCCGCCGCTCGGCACGATTTTGCCCGGCATCACCCGCGACTCCATCATCGCGCTGGCAAAGGATTCCGGCCTGCGCGTGCGCGAGGAGCTCTACTCGATCGACCAGTGGCGCGCCGATGCCGCCAGCGGCAAGCTCAAGGAAGCCTTCGCCTGCGGCACCGCGGCCGTGATCTCGCCGATCGGCAAGGTCTGCTCGGGCAGCGGCGATTTCCTGATCAGCGGCGGCGTCGCCGGCCCGGTCGCGATGGGTATGCGCAAGAAACTGGTCGATATCCAGTACGGCCGGACCAACGATCCGCACAACTGGATCAAGAAGGTCCTGTGACCGGCGGCGGAATTATTCCGCCGCTCCCACGACAAACCTGCAGTTTTTGAACGTCAGCACGGGGCTGCGCGCCCCGGCGGCAGGCGCGCGCCTGCGCCAAACCGGGAGAGAGCCCATGGCAATTTCGTTCGACAAAATCGATGGCGTGATCTGGCACGACGGCAAACTGGTGCCGTGGGCCGATGCCAATGTCCATGTGCTGACCCACGGCCTGCATTATGCGAGCGCCGTGTTCGAGGGCGAACGCGCCTATGGCGGCAGGGTATTCAAGAGCAGGCAGCACTCCGAGCGGCTGAAGAACTCCGCCAGCATCCTCGATTTCGAGATTCCGTGGACGGTGGCCGAGATCGACGCCGCCAAGCAGCTCGTGATCGACAGCAACAATCTGACGGATTGCTATGTCCGCCCGATCGCCTGGCGCGGTTCGGAAATGCTCGGCGTCTCGGCGCCGGCCAACACCATTCATCTGGCGATCGCCGCCTGGGACTGGCCGAGCTATTTCGACCCGGCCGAAAAGCTGAAGGGCATCCGGATCGGAATGGCCGAATACCGGCGCCCCGATCCTGCGACGATTCCGGCAATGGCCAAGGCTTCCGGCCTCTACATGATCTGCACCATCTCCCGGCACAAGGCGGAACGCGAAGGCTATGCAGAGGCCATGATGCTGGATTGGCAGGGGCGGGTCGCCGAATGCGCCAGCGCCAACATCTTCTTCATCCGAGATGGCAGGATCCATACGCCGATTGCCGACTGCTTCCTCGCCGGCATCACCCGCGCCACCGTCATCGATCTCGCCAGGCGCCGGGGCATCGAGGTGATCGAGCGCCGCATCATGCCGGAGGAACTCTCGGACTTTACCGAGTGCTTCATCACCGGCACCGCCGCTGAGGTGACACCGGTGTCCGAGGTCGGGCCGTGGAAATTCAGCCCTGGCAGGATTTCGGCGCAGCTGATGGCCGATTACACCGCCGAAGTGCAGCCGAGGGACAAGGCCGCCGCGGCGTAGGTGGCTGCCACATACGACGATCTGCTCCCTCTCCCCGCAAGCGGGGCGAGGTGAAGGTTGCCGCTTCGCGCCCCGGCTGGTAAACGGCGCCGATGGCTGACAAACCCAAAAAACCCCAGAAACTGCGTGCGCGGCTGCCGCGCGGGCTCGAAGATCGCGGCCCGGCTGCGATCGCCGCCACGCGCCAGATGGTCGAGAAAATCCGCGAGGTCTACGAGCGCTACGGCTTCGAGCCGGTCGAAACCCCGGCAATGGAATACACCGACGCGCTCGGCAAATTCCTGCCCGACCAGGACCGGCCGAACGAGGGTGTGTTCTCGTTCCAGGACGATGACGAGCAGTGGATCTCGCTGCGCTACGACCTGACCGCGCCGCTGGCGCGCTATGTCGCCGAGAACTTTGACAATCTGCCAAAACCCTATCGCAGCTACCGCGCCGGTTACGTCTATCGCAACGAAAAGCCCGGCCCCGGCCGCTTCCGCCAGTTCATGCAGTTCGATGCCGACTCGGTGGGTGCGCCAACGGCTGCGGCCGATGCCGAGATGTGCATGATGGCAGCGGACACGATGGAAGCGCTCGGCATTCCCCGCGGCAGCTATGTCGTCAAGGTGAACAACCGCAAGGTGCTCGATGGTGTGCTGGAGGCGATCGGTCTTGGCGGCGAGGACAATGCGGGACGACGGCTCACGGTGCTGCGTGCGATCGACAAGCTCGACAAATTTTCCGCCGACGAGGTTCGCAAGTTGCTCGGTCCCGGGCGATGGGACGGTGGCGAAGAAGGCAAGGGCGATTTCACCAAAGGCGCCAACCTGAGTTCGGCGGACGCCGATGTCGTCCTGGCCGTCACCCAAAAACGCGACGACTGGAGGCAGGCGATCGCTGCGGCGGAGGTTTATCTCGCCAAGAGCGAAGTCGGTCAGGCCGGCGTTAGCGAACTCGAAGAGATCGCCAAGCTCGTCACCGCTTCCGGTTATGGTTCTGACCGCATCAGCATCGATCCTTCCGTCGTCCGCGGCCTCGAATACTACACTGGTCCGGTCTACGAAGTAGAACTCACGCTCGAAACCAAGGACGAAAAAGGCCGGCCCGTGCGCTTCGGTTCGGTCGGCGGCGGCGGGCGTTATGACGGCCTGGTCTCGCGCTTTCGCGGCGAGCCGGTGCCGGCGACGGGATTTTCGATCGGCGTGTCGCGGTTGCAGGCGGCGCTGACGATGCTCGGCAAGCTCGACACCAAACCCGAGGCCGGGCCTGTCGTCGTCACCGTGTTCGGCGGCGAGATATCCGGCTATCAACAAATGGTATCGACGCTGCGCAGCGCGGGCATTCGCGCCGAGCTGTATCTCGGCAATCCCAAGCACAGCCTCGGCCAGCAGATGAAATACGCCGACCGCCGCAACTCGCCCTGCGCCATCATTCAGGGCAGCGACGAGAAGGCGAATGGAAAAATCCAGATCAAGGACCTGATCCTCGGCGCCGGGCTGACCGAGATCAAGGACCGCGAGGAATATCTGAAGAAGCAGACCGAGGCCCAATACCTGGTCGACGAGGCCGATATCATCGACGAGGTCCGTAAGGTGTTGACGCGCCATGACGTGAAGTGGGGCTAGCCATTCATCCAGGCCGTCATGCCCGGGCTTGTCCCGGCCATCCACGTCATGTTTGATGGAAGAGATCGTGGATGGCCGGGATAAGCCCGACTATCACGAAGAGAAAAGCAACGAGGAGACGAGAATGCCTGAGATTACCGTGAGCATGGCCTACGGCCGCACCGACGAACAGAAGGCCGGCATGATGCGCGACATCACGCAGGCGCTGGTAAAGAACCTCGGCGTCGATGCCGATGCGGTCGTGATCCAGATCAACGAAGCGCCACTGGCCCACAAGATGAAGGGCGGCAAGACGTTCGTTGAGCGCGCGGCTGCGGCGAAGAAGTAATTCTCGTCGTCCCGGCGTTCGCCGGGACGACGCGATTGATGGAATCCCCATGGACGCACGCGACGTCATCAAGATCGGCATGAGCGCCGAGCGCATGCTGGTGGTGCCGATCGAGCGCACGGTCGGGCATTTCGTGCCTGGCATGCCGATGGTCTATGCGACGCCGATGATGATCCTGGAAATGGAGCTGGCATCGGGCGATGCGATCCGCGGCCATCTGCAGCCGGGCTGGGTCACGGTCGGCACCGAGGTCGATATCCGCCATCTCGGCGCGTCGCTGGTCGGCTCAACGGTGCGGACCACCGCAAAGGTCATCGCGGTGGAGCGCCGCGTGATCCGCTTCGAGGTCGAAGCCTTCGAGGGCGAGCGCAAGATCGGCGACGGCCGCCATGCGCGCGGCCTCGTCAATGTCGAGACGTTCACGAAGCGGCTGGCGGGGAAGTAATCGCTCTAACCGCACACTCATCCGTCATCCTGAGGTGCGCGCTCTTGCGCGCCTCGAAGGATGGGCCACGGGCATATTCATCCTTCGAGGCTCGCTTCGCTCGCACCTCAGGATGACGGAGAGACTCGTATTACTTCGCCAGATCCTTCGAGCGCTGCGTCGCCGCGGCGACCGCGCGCGTCAGCAGCGTCTGCATGCCGTTCGGTCCCATCAGCACTTCCAGCGCGGCGGCGGTGGTGCCGCCGGGCGAGGTGACGTTCTGGCGCAGTGTCGTGGCCGACAGCTCCGAGCGATGCAGCAACTCGCCGGAGCCGGCGACGGTTTCGCGCGCCAGTTTGGTCGCGAGTTCCGCCGGCAGGCCGGCGGCGACGCCGGCGCGCGCGAGTTCTTCGGCGAGCAGGAACACGTAGGCCGGTCCCGAGCCGGACACGGCGGTCACCGCGTCCATCAGGCTTTCCTTGTCGACCCATTCGACCGAGCCGGTGGCGCGCAGCAGCGCGTCCGCGACCGCGCGCTGGGCGGCGCTGACGTTCTTCGCCGCGACCGCGACCGTGATGCCGCGGCCGATCGCCGCCGGCGTGTTCGGCATGGCGCGAACCACGCTGCCGCCGCAGAACCGTTTCGAGCGCGGCGATCGGCGTGCCCGCCATGATCGAGACCACCAGCGTCGACGGGCCGACGAACGGCTTCAACAAGGCGCCGGCTTCGCGGAACGATTGCGGTTTCACCGCGACCACCAGCGTGTCGACTTCGCCGGCGTCCTTGGCCGATGGGTTGAGGCGGATGCCCTGGGCGGTCAGCGCGCTGATCTCGGCGGACGGATGCGGCTCGATCACCACCACGCGTTTGGCGTCGAGCCCCTGCGCCAGCCAGCCGGTCAGCATCGCGCCGCCCATCTTGCCGGCGCCGGCAAGGGCGATGGTGCCGTGGACGTTTTGAAGGGCGTTGGTATTGATCACTGAAGTCACCGCAAATAACTGTGTCGTCCCGGCCGGATGCGCGATTGCGCATCTGGAGCCGGGACCCATAACCACCAGCGGTTCTAGTGAAGCAGGAGAGGGGCGACAAGCCGTTTGCTGGAGCCGGGAGGCGTATGGGTCCCGGGTCGCGCTTCGCTTGCCCGGGGCGACGAAGTCTACGCCTCGCCCTCGGTGTCGAACATCGCCGCACTCATGGCCTCCGCGGCGGTCTTGCCGGCCCAGACCACGAACTGGAACGCGGGGTAATAGCGTTCGCAGCCGTGGATGGCGCCGACCAGCATCGCCTCGCATTGCGCGGACGAGGCGGTCAGCCCGCCCGGCAACAGCAGCGCCTGCCGGTACATGACCATGCCGGTGTGGGTCCAGATGTCGAAATGGCCGACCCATAATTGTTCGTTGATCGCCGCGATCAGCCGCTGCACTTCGCCGCGCCGCGCCGGCGGAATCTTCATGTCGAAGGCGCAGGCCAGATGCAGCGCCTCGATCTCGGGCATCCAGGTGAAGGAGAGCTGATAGTCGGTCCAGCTGCCCTTGGAGACGATCGTGACTTCGTCTTCGCCGGAACGCTCGAACGCCCAGTTGTTATCGGCGGCGATATCCTCGACCACCGCGAGCGGGTTGTTCCGGGAATCGATAGTGCCTTCGAGGAGGGACATTCCGTCTCGACCTTGTTCTTTGAATTCTTTTGATACGCAAACGGAGAGCGGCACGCGTTGAACTGATACGTCGCGGCCGGCTGCAATCCCCTGATCGTCTTGATCGTGCCGGGGTCTGCCGGGCTCAAGTGATGTGATTTGCGGAATCCGCGCAACTCACCCAAGAGTCCGTCCACAGGCCAAAACAACGTCGTCCACAGTTCATCACTGTCACGCGCGTTAACTTTTGGAACAAACCGGAATCGGATTCACACAAGCGTGAATCCGGCACGCTGCTACGCCTTCGGTGGGCCAGCCTGCCGCCATAATGGTTAATTTTTTCTTAAAGCTCGATTGGCGGTCATGTTCGCCGGATGCTGCGCAGCGCGCCGCCCTTGCGGCGTGGTGCGCTGCTGATCCGGGGTCCATGCGCTCTGCAGCTGTGGGTCCCGGTTCTGCGGAGCCATAGCGCGGCGAAGACGCGCGTGAACGCGCTTATGACGCGCTGCACCGCGCCCGGGACATGTGAGACGTGGCTTACTCCGGCTTGATGCCGGCGGTGCGGACCACCTTGCCCCACTTCTCGGTCTCTTCCGCGATCAGCTTGCCGAAATCGGCCGGTGAGCCCGGCATCGTCTCGCCGCCGATGGCGGCGAGCTTCGCCTTCATGCCGGGGTCGGCGATCGCGACATTGATTTCCTTGTTGAGCTTGTCGACGATCTCGGCGGGCGTGTTCTTCGGCGCCGCGAAGCCGTACCACTGGCTGGCTTCATAGCCCGCTACGGAATCCCCGACGGTCGGAACATCGGGCAATTCGGGCATCCGCGCGGCCGTCGTCACCGCCAGCGCGCGCAGCTTGCCGGTCTTGACGTAGTCGGCGGTGCCGGGCGCCGCGGCGAACAGGATCTGCACCTGGCCGCCGAGCAGATCGGTCATCGCCGGACCCTGGCCGCGATAGGGGACGTGGACCATGTCGACGCCGGTCATCATCTTGAACAGTTCGCCCGCCATGTGCGGCGCGCTGCCGCTGCCGGCCGAGGCCATGTTGATCTTGCCCGGATTGGCTTTGGCGTAAGCGATGAACTCGGCAATCGTCTTCGCCGGAACGTCCGGGTGGACCAGCACGACCATCGGCACCCGGATCACGCCGGCCACCGGCGCGATGTCGCGCACGAAATTGAATTTGAGGTTGTCGTAGAGCGAGGCGTTGACCGCGTTCGGGACGGTGGCGAGCAGCAGCGTGTAGCCGTCGGCGGCCGAGTTGACGACGGCTTCGGTGCCGATATTGCCGCCGGCGCCGGTGCGGTTCTCGACCACGAAGGGTTGCGCCAGATGATCGGCCAGCCACTGGCCGATCAGGCGCGCGGTGATGTCGACGCCGCCGCCGGCGGCGAAGCCGGCGATGATGCGGGTCGGCCGGGTCGGATAATCGAGCGCGAACGCGAAGCTGCGGCAAAGCGGGTGCGGCGATCGCGCTTGCGGCGAGTTTAAGGAAATTGCGGCGGAGAAGTTTCATGCTGTTGCGCCCCCTGTTGGCGACAAGGCTATCCCAGTTGCCGTGACCTGAGTAAAGGCCGGGACATGCCCTGTCCCGGGGGCATGGGGACATGCCGTTTCCCGATGCCAAAAGTGCTTGCCCGGGTGTCGGCATTTCCTCATATTCGCATCGCAGGTCGTCCATTCCGGGCGGCCGATGTTCTCAGGGCGGGGCGAAAATCCCCACCGGCGGTAAGGGTGACGTAGCCCAAGCCCGCGAGCGCCTTCTTCCACGGGGAAGTTTCCCTTTGGAAGAAGGGTCAGCAGATTCGGTGTGATTCCGAAGCCGACGGTTAAAGTCCGGATGAAAGAGAACGGTTGCGGCGGGCCTCGCGCGTTTGCGCGTGGCTCATGGTCGTTCCGTGTGCCCTGATTCTGGTCCTGAAAGAGGAAAGCCATGAATCAGATGTTGCAAGAGCCTGAAGTCAAATCCCAAACCGAAACTTCCGAAACCGGCCACGCGCCGGATACGCCTGTGCGTCCGCCGGCGCCCAGCCATCCGCGTTTCGTCAAGCCGCAGCGGGTCGCCTTCGTGCAGGCGTCCTGGCATCGCGACGTGGTCGAGGAATGCCGCATCGCCTTCCTCGCGGAGATCGAGGCGCGCCATATCTCGCGCGCGCAGGTCGATCTGTTCGAGGTGCCGGGTTCGTTCGAGATCCCGCTGCATGCGCAACTGCTGGCCAAGACCCGGCGCTACACCGCGATCGTCGCGGCAGGGCTCGTGGTCGATGGCGGCATCTACCGCCACGAATTCGTCGCCGACACCGTGATCAAGGCGCTGATGGACGTGCAGTTGAAGACCGAAGTGCCGGTCTTCTCGGCGGTGCTGACGCCGCAGCAATTCCACGAGAGCGCGGTGCATCACGACTTCTTCCGTAAACATTTCGTCATCAAGGGCATCGAGGTCGCGGAAGCCTGCGCCAACACGCTGCACAGCCTGGAACGGCTGAAAGGCCAGGTCGCGGCGGGGATTGTGTAATTCCGAGCTTGTTTTCGAACGGAACGCCCGCCCCGCACAGAAATGGCGGGGCGGGCGTTCGCTCGCCGGGAAAACGCGTCCGATAATAAGCGCGATCAATCGATCGATTGTCATTTCCGATGCCGCACCTGTAAAGTCGGCGGCGGGAGGAGGCCGGCCCGTGGAGACGGGCGGCCGAGACGATCATGTTCGAAGGACACGATCCCTATCTCGTCGCGCTCTCGGTGGTGATCGCGATTCTGGGAGGTTACACCGGCTTCGGCCTCACCGCGCGCATCCGCGGGACGCCGGACGCTGGTCATCGCCTGCTGTTGGCCGGCGCCGCGTTCTTTCTCGCCATCGGCATCTGGACCATGCACTTCGTCGGCATGCTGGCGGCGCCGTTGCCGCCGGGCACGGTCTATCTGGTGCTGCCGACCATCATCTCGTTCCTGATCTGCGCGCTGGTGGTCGGCATTTCCCTGTTCTTTGTCAGCGTCGGCGAGCCGCCGGTGTCGCGCGTGCTGTCCTCGGCGGTGCTGCTCGGGGTCGGGATCGCCAGCATGCATTATGTCGGCATGCACGGACTATCCGGCGATTTCGCCATGACCCATGACACCGCCATGGTCGCGCTGTCGGTCGTGATCGCGATCGCCGCCGCCTATGGCGGCCTGCGCGCGTTCCTGGCGCGGCAGGGCGGCGTGCAACTGGCGCTGAGCGCGGTCGCGTTCGGCGTCGCGGTGTCGGGCATGCACTACACGGCGATGGCCGGCATGCATCTGGTTCCGCCGTCGGAAGGCATGCATCACCACATCGAGGGACTGGCGGCGTCGTCGCAAATGCTGTCGCTGGTGGTGGCGCTGCTTTGCTTCGTGATCGCCGCGGGTTTTCTGCTGTCGCTGGTGCCGGATCCGCGCAGGAAGGCCGCGATGGACGCGGTCGCCGCCATTCCCGCAGGCGGCGGCTGACGGAAATCCCGCCGGCTGACGCCAGCGCCGTCGCCCACCAGTCCGCGGCTGCGGCCGACCCCGCTCGGCGGCATCGGCCAGCCGCCCCGCGCGGCGCCGGCGCCACGGCTGCCGGTCGAAGGCGCCGACGGCACCCATTTCATCGACAGCGCCGATGTCCGGAGCGTCCGCGCCGACGCCCATTATACCAAGGTCCATGACGGCACCCGGGAGCGGATGTGCCCGTGGTCGATCTCGGAGGCCGAAGCCCAGCTCGACCCCGGCCTGTTCGTCCGGGTGCACCGCAGCCATATCGTCGCGATCCCGCATGTCACGCTGGTGCGCAAGGAAGGCGACGGCGCGATCGTGGAACTCGACGGCCCGTCGCCGCACCGGGTGCCGGTGAGCCGCGCCAAGATCGCCGAGGTCAAGGCCCGGCTCGGACTGGCCCGGCGGCACGCCTGAGGCAGTTAGGTCGCCCATCCTGACGCATTTCGTGCGCGAAACTCCGCATCTCGTGCGAATTCCCTCAGTTTGTGACCTCCGGCTTGCAGGCGCGAAACGCCGGGAGAGAGCGTCCGCGTCCAACGTCCGCATGCCCCGTAAGGGACCATCAAGGACGAATGGAGGAGACGAATGATCCCTGGACCATTCAGTTATCACCGGCCGGCAACCGTCGCCGACGCGGTCAATTTGCTGTCGTCCCTGGGCGACGAGGCCCGGCCGCTGGCCGGCGGCCACAGCCTGGTCCCGATGATGAAGCTCCGGCTCGCCACGCCCGAGCATCTGGTCGACCTGCACGGCGTCGCCGCGCTCAAGGGCATCTCCCGCAACGGCAACACGATCGTGATCGGCGCCATGACCACCCAGCACGAACTGCTGGCGTCCGACGAGATCGGCAAGTCGTTGCCGATCCTGCATGAAACCGCGTTGCTGATCGCCGATCCGCAGGTGCGCTATCGCGGCACCATCGGCGGCAACGTCGCCAATGGCGATCCCGGCAACGACATGCCGGCGCTGATGATGACGCTCGGCGCGAGCTACCGGCTCGAAGGCAAGTCCGGCGCCCGCGACGTCGCGGCAACCGAGTTCTACCAGGGCGCCTATTTCACGGCGCTCGAGCCCGGCGAACTCCTGACCTCGATCTCCGTTCCGGTGCCGGCGGCCGGCCACGGCTACGCCTACGAAAAGCTGAAGCGCAAGGTCGGCGATTACGCCACCGCGGCGGCGGCCGTGGTGCTGACGATGGCAGGCGGCAAGGTCGCGACCTGCGCGATCGGCCTCACCAACCTCTCCGAGACGCCGCTGCTGGCGACCGATGCCGCGAAAGCCGTCATCGGCACCAGCCTCGATCCGGCCACGCTGAAGAAAGCTGCCGCCGCGGCGGAAGCCATCATGGCGCCGGCCGCGGATGCACGCGGCCCGGTCGAATACCGCAAACATGTCGGCGGCATCATGGTGATGCGGGCGCTGTCGCGCGCCGCTGCCGGCGCCAGGTAAGGGGGAAACAATGGCAAAAACCCACGTCACCATGAAGGTGAACGGCGCCGAGGTCGAAGGCCTCGTCGAACCGCGCACGCTGCTGGTGCATTTCATCCGCGAAAATCTGCAGATGACCGGCACCCATATCGGCTGCGAGACCACCCATTGCGGCGCCTGCACGTCGATATCGACGGCATGTCGGTGAAATCCTGCACCATGTTCGCGGTGCAGGCGCAGGGCTGCCGACATCATGACCATCGAAGGCGTGGCCAATGCCGACGGCACGCTGTCGGCGCTTGCAGGAAGGCTTTCGGATGATGCACGGGCTGCAATGCGGCTTCTGCACCCCCGGCATGATCCTACGCGCGCAGCGGCTGTTGAAGGAAAATCCGTCACCGACCGAGGCCGAAATCCGGATGGGCATATCAGGCAATTTCTGCCGCTGCACCGGCTACCAGAACATCGTCAGGGCGATCCAGTACGCCGCCGCCAAGATCAATGGCGTTGAATTCCAGGAGGCTGCGGAATGAACGACATGACTCCCACGCGGGAACAACGCGAAGCCAAACTCGAAGGCATGGGCTGCAAGCGCAAGCGGGTCGAGGATATCCGCTTCACGCAAGGCAGGGGCAATTACGTCGACGACGTCAAATTGCCGGGCATGCTGCATGGCGATTTCGTCCGCTCGCCGCACGCGCATGCGCGCGTCAAGTCGATCAACTCCGACGAGGCGCTGAAGGTGCCGGGCGTGCTCGCCGTCATCACCGCCGAGACGCTGAAGACCGTCAACCTCGCCTGGATGCCGACGCTCGCCGGCGACGTCCAGATGGTGCTGGCCGACGGCAAGGTGCTGTTCCAGAATCAGGAAGTCGCCTTCGTGGTCGCGACCGACCGCTATGCCGCCGACGACGGCATCAACAAGGTCGTGGTCGAATACGAGCCACTGCCGCCGCTGATCGATCCGTTCAAGGCGATGGATGCCGATGCGCCGGTGCTGCGCGAGGACCTCGCCGGCAAGATGACCGGCGCGCACGGGCCGCGCAAGCATCACAACCACATCTTCGAGTGGACCGTCGGCGACAAGGATCTCACCGACGCCGCGTTCAAGAAGGCGGACGTCACCATCAAGGAGATGATCTCCTATCACCGCACCCATCCGTCGCCGCTGGAAACCTGCCAGTGCGTCTGCTCGTTCGACAAGATCAAGGGCGAGTTGACGATCTGGGGCACCTTCCAGGCGCCGCACGTGATCCGCACGGTGGTGGCGCTGATCGCGAAAATTCCCGAGCACAAGATCCACGTCATCGCCCCCGACATCGGCGGCGGTTTCGGCAACAAGGTCGGCGCCTATCCCGGCTATATCTGCGCGGCGGTCGCCTCCATCGTCACCGGCAAGCCGGTGAAGTGGGTCGAGGACCGCATCGAGAACCTGACCGCGACGTCGTTTGCGCGCGACTACCACATGACCACCGAAATCGCCGCGACCAAGGAAGGCAAGGTCACCGGTCTTCGCGTGCACGTGCTGGCCGATCACGGCGCGTTCGACGCCTGCGCCGATCCGTCGAAATGGCCGGCCGGCTTCTTCAACATCGTGACGGGATCGTATGACTTCCCGACCGCGCATCTGTCGGTGGACGGCATCTACACCAACAAGGCGCCGGGCGGCGTCGCCTACCGCTGTTCGTTCCGCGTCACCGAGGCGGCGTACTGCATCGAGCGCGGCATGGATATTCTGGCGCAGAAGCTGGGGATGGATCCGGCCGAGCTGCGGCTGAAGAACTTCATCAAGGCGGAGCAGTTTCCGTATCACTCGGCGCTGGGCTGGGAATACGATTCCGGCGACTACCATACGGCCATGCGCAAGATGATGGAGACGGTCGACTATGCCGGCCTGCGCAAGGAGCAGGCGGAAAAGCGCGCGGCGTTCAAGCGCGGCGAGACCCGCGAGATCATGGGGCTCGGCGTGTCGTTCTTCACCGAGATCGTCGGCGCCGGTCCCTCGAAGAATTGCGACATCCTCGGCATTGCGATGTTCGATTCCTGCGAGATCCGCATGCATCCGACCGGCGCGGGCATTGCCCGCGTCGGCTCCAAGAGCCAGGGCCAGGGCCACGAGACCACCTGGGCCCAGATCATCGCCACCGAAATCGGCATTCCCGCCGACGACATCATGGTCGAGGAAGGCAATACCGACACCGCGCCTTACGGGCTCGGCACCTACGGTTCGCGCTCGACGCCGGTCGCGGGTGCCGCGATCGCGATGGCGGCGCGAAAGATCAAGGCCAAGGCGCAGATGATCGCGGCCTACAAGCTCGAAGTGCACGAGGGCGACCTCGAATGGGATATCGACGGTTTCCGCGTCAAGGGCCTGCCGGAGAAGTCGATGTCGATGAAGGACATCTGCTGGGCGGCCTATAACTCGGTGCCGCCGGGCATGGAGCCGGGTCTGGAGGCGGTGAGCTATTACGATCCGCCCAACATGACCTATCCGTTCGGTGCGTATATCTGCGTGATGAACATCGACGTCGATACCGGCGTCTACAAGGTCAGGCGCTTCTACGCGCTGGACGATTGCGGCACCCGCATCAACCCGATGATCATCGAGGGCCAGGTGCATGGCGGATTGACCGAAGCCTTCGCGATCGCGATGGGCCAGGAGATCCGCTACGACGACGAAGGCAACGTGGTGACCGGCTCGTTCATGGACTTCTTCATGCCGACCGCGGTCGAGACCCCGCATTGGGAAACCGACTTCACCGTCACCCCGTCGCCGCATCACCCGATCGGCGCCAAGGGCGTCGGCGAAAGCCCGAATGTCGGCGGCGTGCCGGCGTTCTCCAACGCCGTCAACGACGCCTTCTCGTTCCTGGGGTCCACCCACATCCAGATGCCGCATGACTTCTGGCGCAACTGGAAGGCGGCGAAGAATTTGGGAGTGTTTGCGTAACTCTCTCGATCGTCATCCCGGGATGGTCCGAAGGACCGACCCGGAAGTCGAGATCCGGGTTCGATGCCGATCGCCGGAATGACAGGGACAACAATGAGAACCCGCGAAGAGATCGCGCAAGCGCTGGCGCTGCCGGCTATATCGCCGACGGCGAACTCGCGACCGCGATCTCGCTGATGCAATTGCTGAGGCGCCCGCTGCTGCTGGAAGGCGAGGCGGGCGTCGGCAAGACCGAGGTCGCAAAGGCGCTGGCATCCGTGCACGCGACCGAATTGATCCGCCTGCAATGCTATGAGGGGCTGGATCAGTCGGCGGCGCTGTACGAATGGAACTACCAGCGCCAGTTGCTGTCGATCCAGGCCCATCGCGGCGACAATCCCGATGCGGTCGAGGACCAGATCTTTTCGGAGAAATATCTGCTGGAACGGCCGTTGCTGGCGGCGATCCGCCGCGACAAGCCGCCGGTGCTCCTGATCGACGAGATCGACCGCGCCGACGACGAGTTCGAGGCGTTCCTGCTCGAGCTGCTGTCCGATTTCCAGGTCTCGATCCCCGAACTCGGCACCATCAAGGCCACGACGATCCCGCATGTGGTGCTGACCTCGAACGGCACCCGCGAACTCTCCGACGCGCTGCGCCGCCGCTGCCTCTATCATTATGTCGATTATCCCGACGCCGATCGCGAGGCGCGCATCATCATGGCGCGGATCGACGGCGCCGGTGCGTCGCTGTCGCTGCAGATCGCGCGCATGGTCGAGAGCATCCGGAAGGAAGAGCTGCGCAAGGTGCCCGGCGTGGCCGAGACGCTGGACTGGGCGGCGGCTCTGGTCGGCCTCGACGTCCGCGACCTGCACGACGTGCCCGAGACCGTGCACGAAACCCTGATGTGCCTGCTCAAGACCCATGAGGACAAAGCGCGGATGAGCCGCGAAGTCACCGAACGATTGCTGGGGAAGGTCGCATGAGCTGCTGCGGCGCCGCACCTGATTTCCATGAAGTGGACGAGGTCTCTCGCCTCGTCTCCGGAAAGCTTGCGGCGTTTCTCAAAACCCTGCGCGACAACGGCTTTGCGGTCGGCCTCGCCGAAGGCCAGGACGCGGCGTCACTGATGACGGCAGGGTATGTCGCAAAGCCGGGCCTGCTGCGCTCGGCGTTCAAGCATCTGTTCTCGGCGCGCCGGTCCGACTGGGAAAAGTTCGACGGCATCTTTGACGCGTTCTGGCTCGGCAAGCGGGTGCGGTCGCGCTCGACCACCATGGGTTCGGCCAAGTCGGCCAACAATCCGTCGCTGAAGAGCCTGTCGAACAACCGGCCGGAGCTGCGCGCCGGCGGTGACAGCGCGATGGATCAAGTGCCGTCCGCCGATGGCGCCGACGACGTTGACCGTTCCGGCGAGGGCCGCATGGAGGGCGCCTCGCGCGCCGATCAGCTCCAGGAAATCGATTTCCGCAAGATGGCCGACCCCGATCAGATCGAGGAGGCGCACGCCGCCGCCGCGCGCCTGGCGCAGACCATGCGCACGCGGCTGACGCGACGCGACCTGGCGCGGCGCCGCGGCACTCGGCTCGATCTGCGCCGGACCATTCACAGCAATATCAGCCATGGCGGCGTGCCGATCGCGCTGGTCAGGCGCCAGCGCAAGGAGAAGCCGCTGCGGCTGGTGATGCTGCTCGACGCGTCCGGCTCGATGAGCATGTATACCGGCGTGTTCCTGCGTTTCATCCACGGCGTGCTCGATGAGTTCCGCGAGGCCGAGGCGTTCCTGTTCCACACGCGGCTGGCGCATGTCTCCGACGCGATGAAGGAAAAGGATGCCGCGCGTGCGCTCGACCGTTTGTCGATCATGGCGCAGGGCGCCGGCGGCGGCACCAAAATCGGCGAGAGCCTGCAGACCTTCAACCGCTGGCACGCCGCGCGCGTGATTCATTCGCGCACCGTGGTGATGATCGTCTCCGACGGTTACGAGACCGGCGATGCCGCGTTGCTCGGCCGCGAGATGGCGGCTCTCGGCCGCCGTTGCCGCCGCATCGTCTGGCTCAATCCGATGATGGCGTGGGACGGCTATACGCCCGAGGCCGCCGGCATCAAGGCGGCGCTGCCGCATGTCGATCTCTACGCGCCGGCCAACACGCTGAAGAGCCTGACCGCGCTCGAACCTTATTTGGCGAAGTTATGAATTTTGTTTTGAGCATGATCTGTTCGGAAAACCGGTGCCTACTTTTCCGGATCATGCTCCGATGGGCCGACCGATGACCGCGCATGTCGAAGTGATGGACCTGGTCGCGCAGATGAAGGCGGCCGAGCAGGCGTTCGTGCTGGCCACGGTCGTCCGCACGGTGTCGGTAACGGCCGCGAAGGCCGGCGCCAAGGCGATCATCCGCCCCGACGGCACCATCGTCGCGGGCTGGATCGGCGGCGGCTGCGCGCGCGGCGCGGTGCTGAAGGCGGCGCGCGAGGCGCTGGCCGATGGCGAGCCGCGCATGGTGTCGGTGCAGCCGGAAGACATGCTGGCCGAACTCGGCGTCAAGCCCGGCGAGAATCGCGACGGCGTCCGCTTCGCCAGCAATATGTGCCCGAGCAAGGGAACCATGGATATTTTCGTCGAACCGGTGCTGCCGCATCCGTCGCTGGTGGTGTTCGGCGCCAGCCCGGTGGCGATGTCGCTGGCCGCGCAGGCGCGGCAACTCGGCTACCACGTCACGCTGGCAGCGCCCGCGGGCGATCTCGTTGTCGTGCCCGACGCCGACGCGCTGGTCGACGGCTTTGCGCTCGGCGAACTCAACCAGGCGCGGCGCTTCGTCGTGGTCTCGACCCAAGGCAAGGGCGACGAGGCGGCGCTGCGCGCGGCGGTCGCCACCGAGCGCCGAATATCACGCCTTCGTCGGCAGTCGCCGCAAGATGACGGCGCTGCGCGAAAAGCTCGTTGCGGCCGGCGTGTCGCCGCAAGTCGCTCGACCGCGTCAAGGCGCCGGCCGGGCTCGACCTCGGCGCCATCACGCCGGAAGAAATCGCGATGTCGATCCTCGCCGAAATCACCGTCGAACGGCGACGAGGCCAGCGCGCCGCTAATGTTTCTCAAGGGAGTTGAAGACAGATCATGCAGATGAGTGACAGCCAGCGCATCCCGGCCTCGAAGGAAAAGGTCTGGGCGGCGCTCAACGATCCCGCGATCCTGAAGCAGTGCATCCCCGGCTGCGAGGCGCTCGAGATGTCGTCGCCGACCGAGATGACAGCGACCGTCGTTTTCAGGGTCGGTCCGGTGAAGGCGACCTTTGGCGGCAAGGTGACCTTGTCCGATCTCGATCCGCCCAACAGCTACCGGATTTCGGGCGAGGGCTCCGGCGGCGTCGCCGGTTTCGCCAAGGGCGGTGCGACGGTGAAGCTCAGCGCGGAAGGTCCGGACGCGACGGTACTGTTTTACGAGGTCGACGCCCAGATCGGCGGCAAGCTGGCGCAACTCGGTTCTCGCCTGATCGATTCCACCGCGAAGAAACTCGCCGGACAATTCTTTGCCTCGTTCGGCGAGGTGGTCGGAGGCACGGTCCCGGCCGCCTAGCCGCTGCAATTGCCCCCGCTTGGGTTTCGGCTATGCTGGCCGGCAAAACAATCGGGGAGCATCGACGATGACCGGGCAGGACAATTCCGATTGGCTCGGCCTGTCAGGCCGCGTTTGCGTGGTGACGGGCGGCGGCGGCGGCATTGGCCGCGCGGTCGCCCTGAGTTTCGCCCGGGCCGGCGCCCGCGTCGCCGCGATCGATCGCGACGAGCGCGGCCTCGAGGTCACGCATCCGGAACTGCTCAAGTTCGGGCGCGACCATGTCGTGTCGCCGTGCGACACTTCAAACGCCGACAGCGTCACCGCGGCATCTGACAAGATCGAGAAATCGCTGGGGCCGTGCCACGTGCTGGTCAACACCGCCGCGGTGTTGCGCCCCGGCGGGCTCGATACGCTTTCGCTCGCCGAATGGAACGCGGTGCTGTCGGTCAATCTGACCGGCTATTTCCTTTGCGCGCAGATTTTCGGTCGGCAGATGCGAACGCACGGCCACGGCAGCCTGGTTCACGTCTCGTCGGTCGCCGGCAGCAACGCGCAGGGGCAGAGCGGCGCCTACAGCGTCAGCAAGGCCGGCGTGATCATGCTGTCGCAGCAGCTTGCCAACGAATGGGGGCCGCACGGCATCCGCAGCAATGTCGTCAGTCCGGGCCTCGTCATCACGCCGATGAGCCAGTCGTTCTACGATACGCCTGGCGTCACCGAGCGGCGCAAGGCCGTGGTGCCGATGCGGCGGATCGGCATGCCGCAGGACATCGCCGACGCCATCCTGTTTCTCGCCAGCGACCGCTCGTCCTATGTCAGCGGCGACGAGATCACCGTCGACGGCGGCTTTGTGCGGATGCTGATGAACCTGGTGCCGCGGCCGGGGTTCGAGTGAGGGCTAGCCGGGATGATCGGGATTTGCGGGGGGTATTACTTCCAAACGTTTCCGACGGATATTCGGCAAACAGCGACCGGTAGTGGCGCGAGATCGCGATCACCGACGACGTCAATCCGTTCTGACCGGAGCGAGGGATGATCGATGAAGCCCGTTCAACCAGAGGCCACGGCAAGGAAGAGGCCAGTTCGGCTCGGCTTCAAGACGTCGATCATCGGACTGTTCGTCGGCATCGTCCTGATCATCGGCCTGACCTTGGTCTACCTCAGTTTCGAGCGGATCAATGTCGTCACCGACACGGCTGCCAGCCAGTTCATCGGCAAGGTGGCCGAATTGTCGGCGGACCGGATCGGTTTCCAGTTGAAGCTGGTGAGGGACAATCTCGAAGTGCTGAACGCGTTGCCGTCGATCCAGTCCGCGGACATCGAGAATAATCCCCGGCTGTATGCGTTGCTGGCGGCGATGCTGAAGAGCAACGAACAGCTCTTCAGCCTGTATGTCGGTTACGACGACGGCTCGTTCATCGAGATGGACGACATCGGCGACACCGGGCGGGACTTGCGTGCCAGGCTGGAGGCGCCTGACCAGGCCGAGTTCCGGCTTGTCGTGATCTCACGATCCGATCCGGCCAACGTCAGATCGAGTAGGCTGTTCCTGTCCGACAAGCTCGAAACGGTGCGGGAATTGCCGGGGCCGACTGATTATGACCCACGCCAGCGGCCCTGGTACAAGGACGCCGAGCGCCGCGACGGCGGCTGGCTGACCGGGCCGTATGTTTTCTTTGCGACGGGAAAGCAGGGCTACACGGTGCATTCCCCGTTGAAGCAGGGCAAGGGCGTGATTGCGGGCGACCTGCTGCTGGATGCAATCGAAGCGGTGCTGAAGCGGGAGAAGCTGACCGCGTCCGGCGTCGCCTTCCTGTTCGACGATGACGATCGCATCCTCGCCCATCCCCGGATGTCGGAAATGATCGGGCGAGAGGTATCGGGCACGATTCCGCGGCTGCGCGAGACCGATATGGCCGGCGTCCTCCAGGCGATCCGTGCCTCGCGCGCCGACGGAATGTCCGCGCAGTTCTTCACGGACCCGGCCGGCCGGCGCTATGCCGCGGCGTTCCAGAAAATCCCGCTGTCAGGCCCCGCCAATCTGCGCGTGGCTGTCGTGGCGCCGGTCGATGAGTTCTTTGCCAATATCCTCTCCGAGCGCAAACGGCTGTTTGGTGTTACCCTCGGCTTTGTCGCGGCGATGGTGCCGATCGTGTTCTTCATCGGTTCGATCCTGTCGAGGTCGCTACGGGCGCTGGCGCAGGAAACCGACCGGATCCAGAGGTTCGAGCCGGCGGCCGGGCCTCCCGTGCATTCCATGATCCGCGAGATCGCCGAATTGAGCCATTCGGTCTCCACCATGCGCACGCTGGTGCAGACGTTTTCGAATTTCGTGCCCAAACGCCTGGTCGAGCAACTCGTGGAAACCGGCGATGCCATGAAACTCGGAGGCTCCCGGCGCGAGGTGACGGTGCTGTTTACCGATGTCGTCAACTTCACCGGCATGACCGAAAACCGGGATCCGGCCCAGGTGATGCAATACACGTCGCGTTACTTCGCGGCCTTGTCCGAAGCCGTGATGGCCAACAAGGGGACGGTCGACAAGTTCATCGGCGATGCCGTGATGGCGATATGGAACGCGCCGATCGAGGACGGCGACCATGTAGCCAATGCCTGCACGGCCGTGCTCGCCTGCATCGAGGCCAACCGCGAAATCAACGCGGCGTTCGAACGCGAGGGATGGCCCGCCTACCACACCCGGTTTGGCCTGCATGTCGGCGACGTCGTGGTCGGAAATATCGGCTCTGCGGACCGCATGAACTACACGGTGCTGGGGGCGACGGTTAATCTCGCCGCGCGGCTCGAATCCCTTAACAAGGATTATCAAACCACGGCGCTGGTCAGCGAGGCCGTGAGGCAGCGAGTCGAGCACCGCTTCGTCTTCCGCGCCGTGGACCGCATCAAGCCGAAGGGGTTTGAAGCGGAATTTCAGATTTATGAATTGGTCGGGGCGAGAGCCGAGGAGAGGGTGGCATCGATCGCATGATTGGTGCCCGGTTAAGTTCGATTTCGCCTTCTGATGGCGTTGACGGCATCGCGAATCGTTCCGGGACTTTCCTTCACGAAGATCGGGCGGTTGCCGGCGGATATGACGCTCTTCGCATCGGGGCGGGCGTGATCCGAAGGCTCTACTGCGCGCAGGAAGGCGATCACTGAAACCTTGATCCACAGCGGAGCGCCATCGGCGAGAGTCAATTCGATAAAATACGGCTTTAGCTCCAACCGATCGAGCAGGTGATCCGCTGGTTCATCCACTTCTTGCGGACCGCCGGCCAATCCCACGACATTGGTGACGGTTGAGCCGCGCCCGGAGCCGGACGTACGGGGAAGCACGAACACCATGGCTATTTTGACGGGATCGATGATGAGCGTGATCCCGCTCGACGTCTTCATCTCGGCGAGATCGTGCGTCCCGAGTTCGAGCCTGTTCAAATCCCTTACCGGCGCCTGGCCGAAAGCCGTAACGAGGTCGCAGAAGAGAAAGATGATGCTGAAAACAAGTCGGTGCTTCACCTCGTCATCTCTCGTCTAGCGCCACATGCCGCGCATGCGGGCGCCGATATCCACTTTGGGTCCCTGGCTGGCGGGGCGTGCAGCGCCGGCTGCCACGACAGGCCAGGCCGTGCGCTCAAACAGATCAAGCAGCTTTTCGGGAATAAAGCGCGTCCTGGAGGCATAGAGGTGTCGATCACCTTGTGCCTGCTGGCCATGAACGAAGAAACGCTGCGGGACCATGAGATGGAGGTCATCCTTGGCGCGGGTCATGGCGACGTAAAGCAAGCGGCGTTCCTCCTCGATCTCGGCTGAGGTGCCGACGCCGAGGTCGGAGGGCATGCAACCGTCGACGACGTTGAGCAGATAGACCGACTTCCATTCCTGGCCCTTGGCGGAATGAATGGTCGACAGGATGAGATAGTCCTCGTCGAGAAGCGGTACGCCGGCCTGGTCGCTGGTTGCATCCGGTGGATCCAGCGTCAGTTCGGTCAGGAAGCGTTCGCGCGACGGATATCCCGAAGCGATCTGCTCTAGCTGGAGCAAGTCCGCCCGCCGCGTGTCGGAGTCTTCATGGATGCGGTCGAGATGCGGTTCATACCAAAGCCGCGCCTGCTCCAGATCGGCGGGCCATTCGGAATACCGGAGATTGCCGAGGGCACCGACGAAAGCCTTCCAGTCGTCGCCCGAACGCGGCGGTGTGGCTAAGGCGGCCAGCGCTGCGATCGGATCGACGGCCTCGGCCATGTGGTCGAGGACGCGTTGCGCGGTGGCGGAGCCGATGCCGGGCAACAGGTGCAGCAGACGGAAGCCGGCGACACGGTCGCGCGGATTTTCGACGAACCGCAGCAGCGCCAGCATGTCTTTGATATGAGCGGCATCGAGAAATTTCAGCCCGCCGAATTTCACAAAGGGGATGTTCCGGCGCGTCAGCTCGATTTCGAGCGGACCGGAGTGACTGGAGGTCCGGAACAAGACGGCCTGTTCTTTAAGGAGGGTGCCGGATTCGCGATTTTCAAGGATGCGCTCGACGATGAAACGCGCCTGATCGGCCTCGTCCCTGACGGTGACGAGTTGCGGCTTCGCCGAGGAGGCGCGCTCGGTCCAGAGGTTTTTCGTGAAGCGTTCCCTGGCGAGACTGATCACGCCGTTGGCGGCCGCGAGAACCGGCTGCGTCGAGCGATAATTGCGATCGAGCGTGATGATGCGCGCCGGTGGCGAGAACTGGCTCGGAAAATCGAGGATGTTGCGAACGGTGGCCGCACGGAACGAGTAGATCGACTGGGCGTCGTCGCCGACCACGGTGAGGCCGCGGCCTCCGGGCTTGAGCGCCAGCAGGATGCTGGACTGCAGACGGTTGGTGTCCTGATATTCGTCGACCAGCACATGATCGAAGCGTCCGCCGATGTCGTCGGCTAGTCCGGTATCGCTGACCATCTGCGCCCAGTAGAGCAGGAGATCGTCGTAATCGAGCACGTTCTGCTTTTGCTTGGCCTCGACATAACCAGCGAACAATTCCTTGAGTTCCCTGGCCCATCCGGAGCACCAGGGATACCACGCACCGATGACCTGCTCGATCGGCAACTCGGCATTGACGCAACGCGAATAGATCGAGAGGCAAGTGCCCTTGGTCGGAAAACGGCTCGCGGTTTTCGAAAAGCCCTTCTCATGCCTGACAAGATTCATCAGATCAGCGGAATCTTCGCGATCGTGAATCGTGAAGGCCGGGTCTACCCCGATCTGTTCGGCGTATTCGCGCAGCAGGCGGGCGCCGATGCCGTGGAACGTGCCGGCCCAGGTCAGTGCGTCGCTCATGACGCCGGCGTTGTCGCCCAGGACCTTGCGTGCGATCCGCTCGACCCGCCTGGCCATCTCCGACGCCGCACGCCGTGAAAATGTCATCAGCAGGATACGGCGGGGATCGGCTCCCTCCACGATGAGATGCGCAACCCGATGGGCGAGGGTATTGGTCTTTCCGGAACCGGCGCCGGCAATCACGAGCAGTGGTGGGCCAGCGAGCCCGCCCGCGGCGCCGTGCTCGACGGCTTGCCGCTGCTCGGGGTTGAGGGTTTCGAGGTAGGCGGTTGCCGTTTTCACCTGGGTGTCCCGGTCATGGCTGGAATAGTTGACGCTCGGTGATTCCCGGTGTGATCGCAACGTTTTAGGCGTCTGGCTGACCGCGCAGCGGCTACCGCGAGGCCCGCTGGAATCAGCCAGCGGTAATTAGGTGAGCATCGCTTGCGCGTGCCGTTCTACTTTGCATGGGGTTGTTTTCGCAATTTTGTGTCTGGCCCCTACGCTCGCAATGGCAGGCATAGGCCGCAGCGTACCGGATACCCCGCATGCGCTGGGTATGACGAAATCGTCAGTCGAACAGGCTCGACACCGACTCTTCCGCCGCGGTGCGACCGATGGCTTCGGCGATCAAGGGCGCGATCGACAGCGTACGGATGTTGGCGGCCTTGTTGACCGCTTCCGTCGGCAGGATCGAGTCGGTGATCACGAGCTCTTTCAGCTTGGAGCCGGCGATGCGGGCGGCGGCGCCACCGGACAATACGCCGTGGCTGATATAGGCGTAGACTTCCTTGGCGCCGTTGGCGATCAGCGCGTCGGCCGCGTTCACCAGCGTGCCGCCGGAGTCGACGATGTCGTCGATCAGGATGCAGGTGTAGCCGGCGCAGTCGCCGATCACGTTCATCACCTCGGATTCGCCGGCGCGTTCGCGGCGCTTGTCGATGATGGCGAGCGGGGTGTTGATGCGCTTGGCAAGGCCGCGCGCGCGGATCACGCCGCCGACGTCGGGCGACACCACCATCACATTGCTGAGGTCGAAGCGCTCCTTGATGTCGCGCACCATCACCGGCGAGGCGTAGAGGTTGTCGGTCGGAATATCGAAGAAGCCCTGGATCTGGCCGGCATGCAGGTCGAGCGTCATGACGCGGTCGACGCCGGCATGCGTGATCAGGTTGGCGACCAGCTTGGCCGAAATCGGTGCGCGCGACCCGACCTTGCGGTCCTGCCTTGCGTAGCCGAAGTAGGGAATGACAGCGGTGATACGGCGCGCGGACGAGCGGCGCAGCGCGTCGGTGACGATCAGCAGTTCCATCAGATGGTCGTTGGCCGGAAACGACGTCGACTGGATGATGAAGGCATCCGAGCCGCGTACGTTCTCAAGCACTTCGACGAAGATTTCATTGTCAGCGAAACGGCGGACACTGGCCTTGGTCAGCGGCAGATTCAACCCTTCGGCGATGGCTTGCGCCAAAGCAGGATTGGAGTTGCCGGCGACCAGCTTGATCGAGCCGTTCTTGGCCGACATTGACGCTTCTCCTCGCGCCTTGCTGGATACGACGTTCAGCATATCGAGAAATCCTCGGAAACCGGCGCGCTTCGATGGCCGAGGAGATATCAGGCCGGTGGCTCCGCTGGCAACCCATTGCCCCGGTTTTCCCGGGCAAAAATAGGCCGTTACGGGACTATTCGGGGGGTATTCTTACTGGCTGGTATAGCCCAGCGCCGCGACGCCGAATGCACCCTCTGCGGGCGTTTCTTGCGCTGCACTCGCGACCGCGGGGCCGTGGCGACCCGGGGCAGGGGCGGGTGCGGACGGCGCGTCAGGGGTGCCGTTGAGCATGTTGCTGAGGCCGCTGAGGCCGGCCTGCGCTATTCTGCGCAGCAGGAGGTCGTCGGCCGCCGCCCAGGCGTCGCGTCCGGCCTTGCCGGCCGGCTCTTCGCCGGAGAGGCGCAGCGCGCGCTGCTGGTTGTTGTCGTAGACGTCCCAGACCCAGGCGATCACGGTCTTGCCGCGCACCACCTGCGCCGAGAGATAGCTGCGCACGCGGTAGGACGCGCCGCCTTCGCGGGAGACGATCGACAGGTTGCGCAGCTTCGATTCGGAATCGAGGACACTGACCATGCGGTCGAACACAGGCGGCGGCGGGCCGTCGATCGATTCAAAGGCCACGGTGGGACCGGCGCCGCTCGGGCCGGGCGCCATCGCGAACGAACCGCTCGCCGCGCCTCCGCCGGCGCAACCGCCGAGCGCGCACGATACGACCAGCAGCACCGCGGCGATCATCGCGCGCGGGGTTCGCAGGCACAGAGCTGTGATGACGTCCCTCATCGTCCCCTGCGATATCGTTAAAATGCATTAAGGTCTAGGGCAACGAAACCGCAACGCGCACGCCGCGCGGAATGTGGCGCGATCGGGATTCAAAAATTTCCGTTGAACTTGAAGTACTTCCCGTTTCTGAAGCGCTTCGGTCGGATGATCACGGTTCCAGCGCAATCGCATGAACGTGCCGGCCGTAGTCGGCTTCCTTGCGGTGGACCGAGCGGCGGTAGCTGTAGAAGCGCTCGTCGGAATAGGTGTCGACGCCGATGTCGTCGATCATCAGGACGCCGGCGCGTTCCAGCCGCATCCGGATAAAGCCGGCGAGGTCGAACATCGCATGGCCCGACCGGACCGAGGGGATGAAGAACGAAGCATTGCCCGCGTCGGCATCGACGAAGCGGTCGACGAATTCGCCGCCCACTTCATAGGAGTTCTGGCGGATCAAGGGACCGATCGCCACCACCATGCTGCCGCGGTCGGCGCCGAGTTTCTCCATCGCGTCGATGGTCGATTCCACAACACCGGTCAGTGCGCCCTTCCAGCCGGCATGGGCGGCGCCGATCACGCGCGCGGCCGGATCGGCAAATAAAATCGGGCCGCAGTCGGCCGTGGTGATGCCGATGGCGAGACCCTCGGTGCGGGTGACGATGGCGTCGGCGCGGGGCCGTGTTTCGCTCGGCCACGGTCCGGTCGCGACCACCGCGTCCGGCGAATGGATCTGGTGCACGCTGAGAAACTGTTCCGACGTAACTCCCATCTGTTCCGCCATCCGGCGGCGATTTTCGATGACATTGGCGGGATCGTCGTTGGAGCCGAGACCGCCATTGAGGCCGGCATAGACGCCGTCGGACACGCCGCCCTCGCGGCTGAAGAAAGCATGGCGCAGGCCGGGAATGGCCGAGAGCAGCGACGAGCCGAAGGTCATGGCGTGTTGGCTCCCGATGCCGGCGGCTCGTCGCTGAGGCCCGCGACCGAAGTGAGGTTCGGTTCGGTCACCGCCAGTACCTTGAACATCGAGCCCATACCGCCGCGACCACTGTCGGTGAGCCTCTTTAAGGCGCCTGAAATATCGGCGGACACCTCCGCCGTGGTCTTGCCCATCAGGGTGACGGCGCGGGTCTCGATGCCGAGCCGCTTGAGGAAATCGCCCTGCGTTACCGGGCCGTGGATACGGGCGCCGAGATCCTGCGCCGCGCGCGTCAGCGCCTGAAAATCGACATGGGCGGTGACGTCGGCCTGCCCGGGATTTTTCAGGGGGTCGGCAAAACTGTGGCGGGCGATGGCCTGGAACGTATCGCCGGCATCGCTGCGCATATGGCCGTAATCGATGATCAGCGCCGCGCCGTCCTGGTCGCGGACGCGGGTCGCGATTTTCATGATCTCGGAATCCGGGCGCCATTCGAACACGGCGCCGACCGGTGCCGCGCGCACCAGCGGCGGCAGCAACACCTCGAAACGCGGCGTGGGTTCGGCGGCGGCGGCGAACACCAGCCGATCGTTGGCATCGAGGTTGACCACGCGTTCGTGCCAGCCGGTCTCGCGCTTGACCACCTGATGGATCGGCAGCACGTCGAAATATTCGTTGGCGAAGATCACCGCGGGCCCTTCGGGCACCTCGTCGATGCTGTCATGCCAGGAAATATTGCGCACGCCTGACAGCGTCGCGCGCTGCTTCTCGCGCAGCACCGGATTGATCTCGACGAGATGAACGCTGAGCGCCTGATAGAGCGGCGGCAGCACCCGAAGCGCGCGCAGCGCATCCGCCATCATGGTGCCGCGGCCGGGTCCGAGCTCGATCAGCCGCAGCGTCGGCGGCGAGCCGATCGCCTTCCAGACCGAGGCCGCCCACAACCCGAGCAGTTCGCCGAACATCTGGCTGACCTCGGGGGCGGTGGTGAAATCGCCCTCGCGGCCAAGCGGATCGCGCGACACGTAGTAGCCGTGCTCCGGATGCAGCAGGCACAACTCCATGTATCGCCAGACCGGCATCGGTCCCGACGATTTGATCAGCTTCTTGATCTCCGACTGCAGCGGCGAAAATTCTGTCACGGTCTGCCTTAAATTGACTTCTAAATATGTTTCGGCGTCTCGCGGCGCCATGCCTTTACTATAAGGATAACGCCGACAATAATCATCGGCACCGACAGCAGCATACCCATTGTCAGCCCGCCCCACAAAAATCCGAGCTGGGCGTCGGGTTCTCTGAAGAATTCACTCGCAATGCGCGCAAAAGCATAAATCGCAATGAAACTGCCGAGGATCAGTCCCGGCCGTTTCAGAGCGCCCATCCGGATCATGATTGCCAGAATCGTGAACAGCAGGATGCCTTCGAGCCCCGCTTCATAGAGCTGGCTGGGGTGCCGCGGCAGCGGCCCGCCGTTGGGAAACACCATCGCCCACGGCACGCTCGCGTCCGCCGTCCGGCCCCACAGCTCGCTGTTGATGAAGTTGGCGAGCCGCCCGAGAAACAACCCGATCGGACCGACCGCGGTGGTGATGTCGCCGAGCGAGAGGATCGAAATGCCGTTGGCGCGGCAGAACAGCATCACCGCGGCGACGCAGCCGAGGAAGCCGCCGTGAAACGACATGCCGCCGTTCCACAGTTGGAAAATCTCGGCTGGGTACTGCATGAAGAAGGCGGGGTTGTAGAACAGCACGTAACCGGTGCGGCCGCCGACGATGATGCCGATCGTCACCCACAGGATGAAATCGTCGAGCTGCAGCAGCGTGATCGGCGCCGGGCCGCCCCACAACCTCTCCTTCTTCACCAATGAGCGGGCATAGAGCCAGCCGAACACGATGCCGCAGATATAGGCCAGCGCATACCAGCGGATCGCGATCGGCCCGATCTGGAGCGCGATCGGGTTGAATACCGGAAAGGCGATGGTGAGAAACGGCATCGAGTGTCGACGCTCTAGGCGACGAGGTTGCGGCGATAGAGCGCCAGCAGCCGCTCCCAATGCCGCTCGGCGGCGTCGCGGTCGTAGATCGGGCGCTTCGGGAACGCAAAGCCGTGATGGGTGCCGGGATAGAGTTCGACCTCGTTCTTGCTGCCCTTCATGCCTTCGCGCACCTTCTCGACGATTTCCGGCGGCGCATAGACGTCGGTCTCGGCACAACCGAAATAGAGTTCGGCCTTGGTCTTGCTGGCGGCGAGGTGCGGGCTGTCGGGCTGGTCGGTCGCGAGCTGTACGCCGTAGATCGATGCGGCTGCCTTGACGCGATCGGGGAAATGCGTCGCCGCATTGACCGCATAACGCCCGCTCATGCAGTAGCCAACGGTGCCGATAATCTTGGTGTTCGCCGCTTTCTGGGTGCCGGCATAAGCGAGCAGGGCCTTGGTGTCTTCCATGACCAGCGGAATCGTCAGCGAGTGCATTAGCTCGAACATCTTCTTGCGCTCGGGCGATTCCGGATCGGGATTGATCGGCCCGAGCTCCATGACGCCGGCGCGGTAGTACATGTTGGGCAGCATCACATAATAACCCGCCGTGCCGAGACGCCGCGCCATGTCGCGCAGTTCCTCGCGGATCGCCGGCGCGTCCATGTAGAAAATAATGACCGGAAACGGCCCGCCGCGTTCGGGATGGGTGATGAACGTGGTGGTCTTGCCGTCCTTGGTCTCGATGTCGATTTGCTGGTCGATCATGGGCGTTTCTTGCCTGTTATGATTCTGGTTTCTGATTGGGCGCACGAATACGATTGCAAGGAAACCGGAGCATGACAAGGTAAACGGCCATCACATTGGCCTTGAAGCATGCCTTTGATCAGGGGCCTTGATCAGGGGCCTTGGCATCGCCATTGTCTTGTCTGACGAAGTTTTGCGTAACGATACCTTAGCTGTGACCGGAGCGTTCCAGATGACCCAGACCAACAATCGGTTTTTCGACGAGATCGGCCGTTTGATGAACGACGCCGCCGGCGCCGCCCAGGGCGTCAAGCGCGAGGTCGATGCCGTGGTCCGCAATCAGGCCGAACGCATCTTGCGCGACCTCGATCTGGTCAAGCGTGAGGAGTTCGACGCGGTCAAGGACATGGCCCGGCTTGCGCGCGAGGAAAACGAGGCGCTGAAGGCGCGGATTGCGGCCCTGGAAGCCAAGCTCGGAGTGACGAACGGCTGACGGCTGCGACCTCGGATGGCTAAAGCCAAGCGCGATCTGCCGGTCATTGCGTTCAAATCGCAACAGGCCTGGGAAGCATGGCTGGCGTCGCAGCCTGCGGATTCCAGGGGTTTGTGGCTCAAACTGGCCAAGAAATCGTCGGGAATAGCCAGCGTTTCGAGACAGGAAGCGATCGATACGGCGCTATGCCATGGCTGGATCGATGGCCAGCTCGACGCCTTCGACGACGCGTTCTGGCTGATCCGTTTCACGCCCCGTCAATCCGCCAGCAAGTGGTCCGAGAAGAACCGCGCGCGGGCGCTTGAACTCGTCAAGTTGAAGCGGATGCACCCGGCGGGATTGCGAGAGATCGATCGCGCCAAAAAGGACGGCCGCTGGGACGCCGCCTATGCGCCGCAGCGCACGGCCGAGGTGCCCGACGATCTCCGCGTTGCGCTTTCCAGGAACAAGGGAGCAAAAAGCTTCTTCGAGACGCTCGACGGCGCCAACCGTTTCGCGATTCTTTACCGGGTCCACAGCGCCAGGAAGCCGGAGACCCGGACGGCGCGGATCGAGAAGTTCGTCGCGATGCTGGCCGAGGGCAAGACGATCCATCCCTTGAAGGCCCGAAAACGGGCCTAGCTGGCCGGATTCGGCGGCTTGGCGTACCGTTCGGCAATCCGGGATTCGGGCGACGGGGAGCATAAAAATCCCTTCATTTCCTTGTCATTTTGCCCCTTTGAGGTTAAAAGCCCGCCACGTCCGCAGCCCCCGCACCCCTGGAGGCTTGCTGTAGGACGCCCATGGGCCGCGATGCGGCCTTTAACTTTTTAGAAAACAAGGACTTACGACAATGGCGACCGTCAAGGAATTGAAGGCGACCGCGCGTCCGAAGAGCGGCAAGGGGGCCGCCCGGGCAGAGCGTCGCGCCGGGAGAGTTCCCGGAGTGATCTATGGTAACAACCTGCCCCCCACGCCGATCTCGGTCGACGATGCCGAACTGCGCCTGCGCATTCAGGCCGGCCGGTTCCTCACCACGATTTACGACATCGATCTCGAGGGCAAGAAGCACCGCGTGATTCCGCGCGACTTCCACCTCGATCCGGTTCGCGATTTCCCGCTCCATGTCGATTTCATGCGGCTCGGCGAAGGCGCGACCATCCGCGTCAGCGTTCCCCTGCGTGTCGTCAACGGCGAAGCCTCGCCGGGCGTCAAGCGCGGCGGCACCGTCAACATCGTCACCCACTCCATCGAACTCGAATGCTCGGTCGACAACATTCCGCAGTACATCGAGGCCGATGCCAGCACGCTGGAAATCAGCCATTCGCTGCATCTGTCCGATATCAAGCTGCCGGCCGGCGTGAAGTCGCTGTCGCGTGAAGACGCGACGCTGGTGACGATCGTGCCGCCGTCCGGCTACGCCGAAGAAATCAAGGCGGCTGCGGCTGCCGCGGCAGGCGGTGCGGTTCCGGCGGCGGGTGCCGCTCCGGCGGCGGGTGCTGCTGCGCCTGCGGCGGGTGCTGCTCCGGCGGCAGGTGCCAAGGCTCCGGCGGCGGGCGCGAAGGCCCCGGCGGCTGCTAAGGCGCCGGCTGGCGGCGACAAGAAGAAGTAAGAGCGCATGATCCGCCAAAGTGTGAGCGGTTTGGCGAAAGATCATGCGCCACTTCAAAAAGTGGCGCGCGATCGGACGCAAAACCGGTTCCCACTTTTGCTGATCGCGCGCTGACGCGGGATGCCGCGTCATGCGCCTGTTTGTTGGTCTCGGTAACCCCGGCGGAAAGTACGTCAACAACCGCCACAACATCGGGTTCATGGCCGTCGATGAAATTGCGCGGCGTCATGGTTTCGGACCATGGCGCCGCCGCTTTCAGGGCGAGACATCCGAAGGCACGCTCGACGGCGAGAAGGTCGTGGTGCTGAAGCCGACCACCTTCATGAACGAGTCCGGGCGCGCGGTTCAGGAAGCGGCGAATTTCTTCAAGCTCTCCGCCGGCGAGATCACCGTGTTTCAGGACGAGCTCGAACTGCCGCCGGGGAAAGTGCGCGTCAAGATCGGCGGCGGTATCGCCGGCCATAACGGGCTGCGTTCGATCTCCTCGCATATCGGCAACGAGTATCGCCGGGTGCGGCTCGGGATCGGTCATCCCGGCGTCAAGGAACTGGTGCACAGCCACGTGCTGTCGGATTTTGCCAAGAGCGATCGGCCCTGGGTCGAGGCGCTGTGCGAGGCGGTCGCCGATGCCGCCGCGCTGCTGACCGATGGCCGTGACTCGACGTTTCAGAACAAGGTGCATCTGGCCTTGCAGGCCAGGGGATTTTTCGAGAAGGGCGATGACGGCGCCGCGTAACGCGCCGCTGATCGCCCGCAACCGACTTCAGGACACATTATGGGATTCAAATGCGGTATCGTCGGACTGCCCAATGTCGGCAAGTCCACGCTGTTCAACGCACTGACCGAGACGGCGGCGGCGCAGGCGGCGAATTATCCGTTCTGCACCATCGAGCCGAATGTCGGTGAAGTCGCGGTGCCGGATCCCCGGCTCGACAAGCTTTCTGAAATCGCCAAGTCGGCCCAGATCATCCCGACCCGGCTGACCTTCGTCGATATCGCCGGCCTGGTGCGCGGCGCGTCCAAGGGCGAAGGCCTCGGCAACCAGTTCCTCGCCACTATCCGCGAGGTCGATGCGATAGCCCATGTGGTGCGCTGCTTTGAAGACTCCGACATCACCCATGTCGAAGGCAAGATCGCGCCGCTGGCCGATATCGAGACCATCGAGACCGAGCTGATGCTGGCCGATCTCGACAGCCTCGAGAAGCGCGTCGACAACCTGTCGAAAAAGGCCAAGGGCAACGACAAGGACGCCAAGGAAACGCTCGACCTCGTCAACCGCGCGCTGGTGCTGTTGCGCGAAGGCAAGCCAGCACGGTTCCTCGAGCGCAAGCCCGAGGAAGAGCGTGCTTTCGGGATGCTGGGCCTCCTGACCTCCAAGCCGGTGCTTTATGTCTGCAACGTCGAGGAAGGCTCGGCCAAGGACGGCAACAATTTTTCGAAGCAGGTGTTCGAACACGCCAAGAAAGAGGGCGCGGTCGCGGTGGTGATCTCGGCCAAGATCGAATCCGAAATCGCAACCCTGTCGCGCGACGAGCGCGTCGACTTTCTCGACACCCTCGGCCTCGAAGAGGCCGGCCTCGACCGCCTGATCCGCGCCGGCTACCAGTTGCTCGACCTCATCACCTATTTCACCGTCGGTCCGAAAGAGGCGCGCGCCTGGACCATTCACCGCGGCACCAAGGGACCCGCCGCGGCCGGCGTGATCCATACCGATTTTGAAAAAGGCTTCATCCGTGCCGAAACCATCGCCTATGCCGACTATGTCGCGCTCGGCGGCGAAGCCGGCGCCCGCGACGGCGGCAAGCTGCGGCTGGAAGGCAAGGAATACGTCGTCGCCGACGGCGACGTGATGCATTTCCGGTTTAATAATTGAGAATTGCTTGTGCGTGCCCCGGACGCTGCGCAGCGCGTTAGCGGTGCGCTGCAGAGCCGGGGCCTATTCCGGCATGGGTCCCGGCTCTGCGGAGCAGCGTAAAGACCGCTGCACCGCGTCCGGGATACCAACTCAGCGCATCTGCCCCTGATCCCGGATCGCGCCGAGATGTTCGTTGATGCGGAACACGATCAGGATGAATTCGGCGGCGATGCGTGAAAACACCACGCCGACCACGACGCCGGCGATCGAGGACAACAGCAGGATGAAGCCGCCGAACGGGCTGATCGCCATCGCGGCGAGGCCGGAAAAAATCCCGGAGATGCCGAACAGGATGATCAGTCCAATCACCAGCCAGTAGAACGTCTTGATGATCGTGGGGGTGATGAAGCGGTCCCACTGAAACAGATCCTGAAAATCGAACATCGATGGTTCTCCCGGCAAATCAAAATGGGCAACGCCTGACGGCACAGGGCTAGCTCCGAATGCCGCTTCGGGCAAGCCAGAGGCGAGCGCCGCAGCCGGTGCTCGCCCGCGGCGAACGAGCCATGCGAGTGGACGGGTTGAGATTGCTGCAAATAACGGCCACAATCAGGCTTGCCCGCCATATTCCTCAATCCAAATCCCTCATTGATGACAACGCTCAGTTTCGAAGACTTCAAGCCCGGCCATTTCGGCACCTACGGGCCGCGCCACGTCACCCGCGAGGAGATTCTGGCCTTCGCGGCCGAATACGACCCGCAGCCGATGCATCTCGACGAAGAGGCCGCCAGGGCGTCGATGCTGCGGGGGTTGTCCGGCTCGGGCTGGCACCTCTGTTCGCTGCTGATGCGGATGATGTTCGACGGCTTCATCGGCCGCACCGCGTCGATGGGCTCGCCGGGCGTCAACGAACTGCGCTGGATGGCGCCGCTGCGGCCGGGCGACGATCTGACCGCCGATATCGAAGTCGCCGAGGCCCGGGTCTCGCGCAGCCGCCCCGATACCGGCATCGTGACCTTCAAGGGCGTGGTACGCAACGCGGCCGGCGTCACCCTGTGCGAGATGGTGTCGCCGATCATCGTGCGGCGGCGCGATCGCGCGGCGGCGGAGTAGACCCCATGCGTTTCTTTGAAGACATGGAGATCGGTGCCCGCCGCGACGTCGGTTCGTTCACCTTCACCGCCGAATCGATCAAGCATTTTGCCGCGCAGTTCGACCCGCAGGCCTTTCATCTCGACGAGGAGGCGGGGCGCAACTCGCTGTTCGGAGGCCTTGCGGCGTCCGGCTGGCATGTCGGGTCGGTGTGCATGAAGCTGATGGTCGCCGACGGCCAGCGCTTGATGCGGGAGGCGGCCGCGCGCGGCGAGAAAATCGCGTTGTGGGGACCGTCGCCGGGTTTTCGCGAACTGCGCTGGATCAGGCCGGTGCTGGCCGGCGACACCATCAGCTTCACCAGCGTCATCGAATCGAAGCGGACGTCGGAGAAGCGGCCGGAATGGGGCATCCTGCAGGCCCGCAACGCCGGCACCAACCAGCGCGGCGAAGCCGTGTATTCGATGCTGGCGACCGCCTTCGTGCCGCGACGGATCGCCGGTTCCTGAATCAACATGGTTACCGGAAAGCGCCGTTAATCGATTGGTATTGATAAATCCCGGGAACGGTTTGTTCGCTAACGCATTGTGAACTTTGTCCCTGCCATATCTGTTCTCAGGGAAAATACCGAGGGGATGACCATGGCGGATCGCAGCGGCCTGAAGTTCGTCGGCTTTATCTTTGCTACCATCACCCTTGCGGTGATGCTGACCGCCGCCACGGTGGTGAATACCTATGCCGACGGCGGCTACTCGCTCGAGAGCACCACGTTCGCCAGCCGGTAGTTCGGGCATTCGCCGATCACGGACGGATTCGCGGGAGCCAAGGCTTTTCGCGAATCAGTTCCGGGCGACAATCCCGGCTTGAGATCAGCGGCTCCAGAGCAGTCCCATCACCACGACGAAGATCAGCAGCAGTCCGACGAACCGGACCATGATGCTGCCGACATTGTGCTGCGAACGCTGCAGCGGAATCGGTTCCGCGTTGTCCGGGCGTACGCTTTCCATCGAGACTATCCCTAAAATTCCAGCCCGAATCCCCGTATTTGGGGAGGGCGCCTGCCGTTGGTCGCAGCCCACGGCCGGCAAGTTCAAATCCATCTCGTAAAATGAAACCGCCGCGCTCCCTTAACAGGAGGCGGCGGTGGGTCAAGTCTTGACGCGGAAGCGTTTAGCTGTTGCGCAGCCCGTCGGCGGCGCGCTTCCACTGCGTGACGTTGTCGGCGATCATGCGCGTCGACTTCATCGCGGCCTGGCTGAGCTGGGCATAACCCGAGATTTCGCGCTGAACGCGCTGGCCTTCGGCATGCAGCAGGTCGCGCAGGCTTTCGAGTTCCGAAATCAGCTTCTCGATTTCAGCGAGCGAGGTTCCGGCGACGCGCTGGATCAGCGAGTTGACGTTGTTGACGGTGGCCTCGGCGGTCGCGTCGAGCGTCGTGGCCTCCGGGGTCGCGGCCGACGGGCGGCGCAGATAGGCGATGTCGTTGCGGACGAAGTCGCGGATGCCCGCTTCGACCTCGGTTACGGCGGCGAGGTTGGTGTCGACTTCCACGGTTTCTTCAATGTCTTCGGAACGAATAGTAGCGTTCATCGGCTATTCCTCTGTTTCGCTTTGAAGCGAGCGCGGACGTCCCCCGCACGACGAAGTGGTACGGTGCCATCTGGACTGCCGATTTTGACCGCATCTGGGCCAATATGCGGCAATGCTGGATCATTCCTGGGATGGCCGGGAACACCCGCGGTAGCCGGGGGAGGCGGCGCCTACCAACTGCGCTTGAAACCGGCCGAGAGGCTCTTGCTGGCGGCGCCGGTGGGGGTCTCGCCGATCGAACCGGAGATGGTGACGCCGTCGAACAGCTTCTGCTCGGCGCCGACCTTGCGTAGCCATTTATCGTCATTGGTCGAGAGCGTCTGTCCCGCCGTGAAACTGGTGCCGGTGTCGGTAATGCTCAGTTTTGCCGACTGGTCGGTCTCGTAGGAGCGCGCCGGACGGCTGATGATCCCCGGAACCGGCCCGATGCCCTGCTGGATCAGGTTGTAGTCGTTCTTCAGGGTCAGCGAATAATCGTCGCTCAGTGACAGCGACTTGCTCAGGGAGGTTCCGAGCTTGGTCTGTTCCTGTCCGGGGTCGACGCGGGCTTCGACCGCGGTCTTGTCCCAG
Source organism: uncultured Alphaproteobacteria bacterium (assembly GCA_963764705.1). Classification (GTDB taxonomy): domain Bacteria; phylum Pseudomonadota; class Alphaproteobacteria; order Rhizobiales; family Xanthobacteraceae; genus Bradyrhizobium. The sequence continues at coordinate 296,062 of CAVXTR010000004.1, forward strand.
ATCGAGGCCACGCCGGGGGCGGTGATCGCCGCCCAGGCGGTGCCGGAGGATTGTGGCAGGCTGCCGCCATTCGAGAGCTTCGCGGAGAGTTCCTCCGACGTCGTCAGCGTGCCCTGGCGGGCGACCGTCATGTCGGCGCCGATGCGGGTATCCCAGAACGGGGTCAGCGATTGTTTGACCGAGACGGCGGAAGCGCCATTCGGCTTGGCGTTGTTCGACCAGGTGGCGTCCGCACTGGCGCCCTTCGGCGCGGCGCGGCCCTTCGCGGCCGGACCGGTCAAGGTCGAGGCATCGACGTTGAGCTGACTCCAGTCGAGCTTGCTGACGTCGATGTCCTTCATGATGTCGGGATCGTTGACGTCCGGCGCCACTGCGACGTCAGGGGCTGCCGCGGCTTCTTCCGCGGCGGGCTCTTCCTCGTCGGCGGGCGGCGTCTGCGCCGCAGCGGCCAGCATCGAGAGCAGGCTGAAACCGGCCACCAGCGTCAGCAGCCTCGTCCGGCGATATCGTGTCGTGGGAATCATGCCCGCCCGCATTCCAAAGTGCTGTCCAGAATGCGTTCGTTCTGGTGCAAAATTATGGCGGCAAGCATCACGAGCATGCATCAAATTCATCCGTCATGGCCGGGCATAGCGTCGCAGACTGCGTGAACTTGTCTGCGGCCCGGCCATCCACGTCTTTCTTGGGGCTGGCGAAGAAAGGACGTGGATGCCCGGACATCCAGCGCGAAGACGCGCGTCCGCCCGGGCATGACGAAACCGTGAAATCGATGACAGGAAGCGGTTAGACCGCCATGCGCGGCAGGTGGATCGGATAGCCCACGGTCTGTTCGACCAGGTCGAACGTATCGACCAGCACCCGGAAGTTGGTCAGCCGGCCGCCCCGGAACTGCGCGAAATGCGCGATCCGCAGGCTGATCGGCTTGTTGGAATCCAGCGCCGTCAGCGAATAGCGCATCATCGAGGAGGCGGAATCCACCCCGAGCATGATCGACTCGCGGTCGAAGCGATGGACACGCACGTTGTCGGCGATCTGCCTGATCACCTCGATCACGGCCGCCTTGCCGCGGCGCGACCCGAAAAACGGAAACATGTCGATCGGGCCATAGATGGCCCAATCGACGTCGTCGTCGAGCAGGGCTTCAAGGTCGGCAGGCTGGCGTTCATTGATCGCACGATGCAACGCGCGCGAAAAACGCCAGAGACTATGCTCTGTCATTTTGATTTGGTCCCTGAACTGGATTCTAGAACTGCGAACGCGCCCAAATAAGCGTCTTCATCGACGCCGGGCGGGTAGGCTTCAATTCGTTAGTGTACTAACGATAGGCGTTTTTTGCCGAAATACAACTGACGTTTTTGCATTGCACAAATGCAATGGTTCCAGTCATTTACCCGTGATCCGCGGCCGTTAAGTGCTTGTTCAGCGGTCCCGCCGGCCCGCCGGCTCGCGTTCGATGGCGATTTCGGCGTCGCGAATCGCGATCACGCCGAACAGCAAAGCGCCCCCGATTCCGCCGATCGCAGCCCCCAGCGGCATGAAGGTGAAGAACACCAGCATCCCGCTATAGCCTTCAAAACTCGTGGTTTTAAAGATTTCCACCCAGGCGAGCCCGGCGCCGATACCGAGCGCCGCACCCCCCAAAGCCCCCAACGCCAAACCCAGCAGAGCCAGCAACGCGATCTTCATGTGTTCTTCTTGTCCGGAAACAGCCTTGTGGTGTGTCACGGCCGGGGCTGTGAGGTTCAACGCGGCGGGGAGGAAAGGTTTGTGGGGCGGCTGTCGCCACGCCTTCCCCGTCATTCCGGGGCGATGCGAAGCATCGAGCCCGGAATTCCTGACGTGAGCCGCTAAATCGTTTCCGGCTTGCCGGTCAGAATCCGGCTGACGTCGCGCTCCAGCACCTGCTCGACCAGATCAAGGGTATCAATGATTTCCCGGATCTCGGCGACGAGCCCGTCGCGCAGCGTGAAAAACGAGGCGATGTCGAACTGGACCATCCGCCCGTTGCTGCGCTTGCGGAAGAACACCCGAATATGCGCGGCCACCTTGTCACCCTCGGCGACCAGGATCGGCACCTCGTAGCGCATGTCGGAATAGCGGCCGTGAATGGCGGTCCACATCGCGCGCATCGCGGCCTTGCCCTGTCGGTGGCCCATATGCGGCAGCAGGTCGACCGGGGCGTTGGCGGTGAACGCGATATCGTCGGTGCAGCGCGCCAGCGCGGCTTCAATATCGCCGGAATAGAACACGTCGAGATGATTCAGCACGCGCTGACGGTTGATCTCCGCGGTCATCCGCACTTTCTCCACCCGGTTGGGTCCGGCTCTTGCGGCCGGTTTGGCGAGCAATAGCACGGGATAATCTTCGGAAGCGTAATCGACACGCCGGCGGCGCCGGCGCAAAACGGTTAACGGCTGTTAGGTGTACTTTTTCGATAATGCATCGGTCGCTCAAACCTTGTCGGCGCGCGCGCCGGAAGACGACGGCGGCAATTCCGGCGGGCGCAGCGCCGGTCCGGCCTCGCGCAGCAGCGGCCCGACCAGATCGCGGCCGGTCAACTGCGCGATCATGTCGATGGTGTCGAAGAAGCTGCGCAGTTCGGTGATAAGGCCGCGGCGCAAGGTGAGGAAGAGGCCGCTCGGCATCGTCAGCACACGTCCGTCGGTCCGTTTGGTGAAGGCGACGTCGATGATCCCGGCGGCGCGCGCTTCGTCCACCACCAGAAACTTGACCTCGAAACGCCGGCTGGAGTAGCGGGCGTCGTGGACGTCCATCAACTCCGAGATCGCCGCCTTGCCGCGCCGCGGCCCGAGATGCGGAAACAGTTCGACCGGCAGGTAGACCATCGAACTCGATGTCGTCGTCGCAGCATTTCAGCGCGGCTTCGGCATCGCCGCCGTAGAACGCTTCGAGAAAATTCATCACGCGCCGGCGATGCAGCTCCGCAGTCATCCTGGTCTCCGCGGGCGCGGAGGCGCACCCGACTCACATGTCGCCTTTATTGTGGGCGGAATGATGGGAGGATCAATTCGCAGAACTACCGAGGAAGGCGTGAGATCGATCACACAGCTAAATAGCCATGGTTCGCAATCATGCCCGCATGAGTGGCAGGCGCGGTAACCGCGACCGGGCCGGTTTATTCCGCGCCGCCAGCCCGGCATATCTTTGCCGGATGCCCTTGCCCGCGTTTCCGAGGCCCGTATTCTCCGCGCCCAAGGGCAGCCGCTGAAGCTGCCTCTCGATTGAAAACAGGAATTGGGGAGAACATCATGAAGCGCATCGCGTGTCTCGTTGCGGCCGGCCTGTCGCTGGTGCTGCCCGCCGCGGCGCATACGCCGCAACAGCCGCCGCATCAGTCCTACAGCGAAGGCGACCTCAAGCTCGAGAGCGGCGAGGCGATCAAGGATTTTTCGATCTCCTACGTCACCCACGGCACGCTGAACGCGAAGAAATCCAACGCCATTTTGATGGTGACAGCGATCTCCGGCAATCACCACCGGCTCGACTTCATGATCGGCCCCGGCAAGGCGCTCGATCCCGACAAGTATTTCATCATCTGCACCGATGCGATCGCCAACGGCCTGACGACGTCGCCGAGCAATTCGAAGGCGCAGCCGCGCATGGCGTTTCCGAAATTCACCATCCGCGACATGGTGGAATCGCAATACCGGCTGTTGAAGGAGAAGCTCGGCATCGACCACGTCGTCGCCGTGATCGGGCCGTCGATGGGCGGCATGCAGGTGTTGCAATGGGGCGTCAGCCATCCCGACATGATGGACGCGCTGGTGGCGATGGTGCCGCTGGCGAAGACGCCGGCCTGGAACGTCGCGGTGCTGGAAGCCTCGCGCAAGGCGATCATGAACGACGCGGCCTGGAAGGACGGCAACTACGACGCGCCGCCGGAGAAGGGTATCCGTCTGTGGCGCGACATCCTCACGCTGCTCGCCGCGCGTACGCCGGACATGTATTCGGCGCAGTTCAAGAACGGCATGGACGTGCTGCCCTGGATGGAGGCGCAGGAGACCGCGCTGATGAAGGCGTTCGACGCCAACGACTGGATCTACCAGACCTGGGCCTATGAGCGGCACGACGTCGGCACGTCGGCCGGCTTCAATGGCGACACCGCCAGGGCGCTGGCCTCGATCAAGGCCAGGACGCTGATCCTCACCGGCACCAAGGACCTGCTCAATCCGGAATTCGAGCCGATCGAAGCCGGCAAGGCCATTCCCGGCGTCAAGATGATGACGATCAGCCCGGGCAGCGTTACCGGCCACGCCTCCGCCGGCGGCGGCATCCCGGCCGACGTGGAATTCTTGAACCGCGAGACCGGGGCGTTTCTCGATGGCGTGACAGACGGCGGGAAGAAGATGAACTAGCGACAATCGGCCGAGGCGGGAAGCTGTCGTCACCCGCGAAGGCGGGTGACCCAGTATTCCAGAGGCGGCGGTGACGAACCGAGAAGCCGCGGCGTACTGGGTCCCCCGCATTCGCGGGGGACGACAAGGGCGGCGCGGGAACTTCATTCTCCAATCGCCGTTATCGATGCGAAGCCCATCCCGGAGACACCGCATCATGAAAACCCCCGCCACCATTTTCGCCGTCGCCGCACTCGCCCTCGTGGCCGCCGCGCCGGCTCATGCCAAGGGTTGCCTGAAGGGCGCCGTGGTCGGCGGCGTCGCCGGTCACTATGCCGGCCATCACGGCGTGCTCGGCGCCGTCGCCGGCTGCGCCTACGGCCGCCACCGCGCCAACGAACAGGACCGCCAGCGGGACCAGCAGCGCCAGACCCAGGCGCCGGCCGGGCAGGAGAAGCTGTAGGTTGCTCTCTCCTCCGTCGTTGCGAGCGAAGCGAAGCAATCCATAGCGCGGCATAGCCGATAGCTGGATTGCTTCCGCCTTCGCTCTCTGAGCTGCGGCGGACAGGTCGTCGCTCTCGCTTCCTTGCGCAGACGCTTCGCGTTTGTCGCAGGCAATGACGGGAGCGGAACCAGCCGCCCGCTATCCGCGTTGTCCTTCTCCGCCAACAACGGAGAACCGCATGACCAAAACCATCACGCCCGTTCCCGGCGACAACCAGAGCCACAAGGGCCCCGGCAGCGCGCCGTCCATTCCCCTCGACACCACCAAGGGCCATCGCGACGACGAGAAGCACAACATCCGCGAACAGGCAGCCCACGGGAATATGGTGCAGAACACGAGCCATCGCCGGTCGGGGTGAGGGCGCCATCCACCAACAACGCGCGTTGACGCCGTGAACGCCGTGTCACCCCGAAAATCCAGCGCGCCGAGCCGGCTCGAAGGCATAGTATTGACCGCCGTGTTCCAGGCTTTCCCGACTTTCACCGCCGCTGCTCTACTGGTGAAACTGTTCGGTGCGAGTGATCTCACCAGCCGTCCCGGCAGCGCCATTCTCTTCATCGCGCTGGCGATGCTGTTCCACAGCCTTACGGTCACCTGGGTAGGCCCGCGCTTTCCGCGTTTCTTCCAGAACCTCTACGAACCGCTGTTCTACGACGCCACGCTATCCCTGAGCGAAAAGATAGCGCGCTGGCGCGTGCAGCCGGTGGCCTCGCGGCAACTGCTGACGACGGTGATGATGTTGTCGCTGCTGGCGGTGGCGGTGGTGAGCGTGGGGTGAGCTTGCATTGCAACAGATGTCGCATTTTTCCCCACATCAGCGGTGGTAAAGTTGAAATACGCATGCATCTTTGCTAGCAGAGCCGCGCGGCGGTAGGCCGTATCCCGAACCGATGGAGGCTGTCGTGCGCAAGTATCGCGATCTCGAAAACCTCCCCAGCTTTCAGCATCACACGTAAGCGGCGGAAGTCGTTCCCTTCAGAAACGCATGTGAAGCGTGGGCGTCGCGTCGTCCATGGCGATGTCGAGCTGATCGAAAAGCTCGGCCGCAACGACCTATGTCCTTGCGATTCCGGGCGCAGGTTTCAAAACCTGCTGCATGAAATCCGGTTCTTATGACGGATCGAACCGGGACGACTACTTTTAGAGAGTAGGCCCGGGCGGTTTTGCTTTGTCGAAGAGGCATCTCTTTCAGTGCGCAGAAAGAGATGCCTCGTTTGGCTACCGCTTTTTCCACCCACCCCGATGCCCGGGCGCGCCGCCGCTTGAGCGCGGGCTCGGGCTCGGGCTCGGGCCAAACTCGGGGCCGGACTGGCGCGAGTCGGTCGGCTGAATGACCTTGCTGGTGCTGCCGAACGGCTTTTTTGGCAGCGCGGCTTCGGGGCGGAAGGGGAGGGATTCCGGGCCGTGCATTTCATCGAGATGGGGTTTGTGGACTCTGGAGGTGCTGCTGGCACCGCCCTTGAAGGAAGAGGCACCGCCGCCTTTCTTCTTCATCGCGCTCGCCGGCAAATTCGCCGCATCGCCGTATTTCTTCGTGCCGGCGTAGGCGCCGGCCTTCGCGGCGACGCCGCGTTGCTTGATGGTGGGGTCGTCGACCACGGCGAGCTCGGTGGCGCGGAGGCGTTTGACTTCGTCACGCAGTCTTGCTGCCTCTTCGAAGTTCAGGTCGGCGGCGGCTTCGCGCATCCGGAGTTCGAGGTCGCCCAGCACCGCCTCGAAATTGTGGCCGATGGAGATGACATCGTCGGCCATGCCGCCGTCGCCGATCTCGACCAGCACGTGGTCGCGTTCGTAGACCGAGTTCATGATGTCGCCGATGGACTTCTTGATGCTCTCCGGCGTGATGTTGTGCAGCGTATTGTATTCGACCTGCTTTTCACGGCGACGATCGGTTTCGGCGATGGCGCGCTCCATCGAGCCGGTCATCTGGTCGGCATAGAGGATCACCTTGCCGTCGACGTTGCGCGCGGCGCGGCCGATGGTCTGGATCAGCGAGGTCTCGCTGCGCAAAAAACCTTCCTTGTCGGCGTCGAGGATCGCGACCAGCGCGCATTCGGGAATGTCGAGGCCTTCGCGCAGCAGGTTGATGCCGACCAGCGCATCGAAGGCGCCGAGGCGGAGGTCGCGGATGATCTCGATGCGCTCGATGGTGTCGATGTCGCTGTGCATGTAGCGCACGCGAATGCCCTGCTCATGCAAATATTCGGTGAGGTCTTCCGCCATCCGCTTGGTCAGCACCGTGACCAGCGAGCGGTAGCCGGCTTGCGCGGTGGCGCGGACCTCGCCGACGAGATCGTCGACCTGGGTGCGCGCGGGGCGGATGTTGACCGGCGGATCGATCAGCCCGGTCGGGCGGATCACCTGCTCGACGAACACGCCTCCGCTTTCATTCAGCTCCCAGCCGCTCGGTGTGGCGGACACTGCGACCGATTGCGGGCGCATCATGTCCCACTCCTCGAAGCGCAGCGGACGGTTGTCCATACAGGAGGGCAGGCGGAAACCGTATTCCGCCAAGGTCGCCTTGCGCCGAAAATCGCCTTTGAACATGCCGCCGATCTGCGGCACCGTGACGTGGCTTTCGTCGGCGAACACCAGCGCGTTGTCGGGCACATATTCGAACAGCGTCGGCGGTGGCTCGCCGGGGCGGCGTCCCGTGAGGTAGCGCGAATAGTTTTCGATGCCGGCGCAGCTTCCCGTCGCTTCCATCATTTCGAGATCGAAGGTGGTGCGCTGCTCCAGCCGCTGCGCTTCCAAGAGGCGGCCGTGGTTGTTGAGTTCGTCGAGCCGCAGCTTCAGTTCTGATTTGATCGACTTGATCGCCTGCACCAGCGTCGGGCGCGGCGTCACATAGTGCGAGTTGGCGTAGATCTTGATGAATTCGAGATCGTCCTGGCGGTGGCCGGTGAGCGGATCGAACTCCTCGATATTCTCGACGGTGTCGCCGAACAGGTTGACGCGCCAGGCGCGGTCTTCGTAGTGCGCCGGAAAAATGTCGATGACGTCGCCGCGGACGCGAAAGGTGCCGCGGGTAAAATCGGCCTGGGTACGCTTGTATTGCAGCGCGACGAGGTCGGCGATCAGTTGGCGCTGGTCGATGCGCTCGCCCTTCTTCAAGGCGAACGTCATCGCGGTATAGGTTTCGACCGAGCCGATACCGTAGATGCACGACACCGAGGCGACGATGATGACGTCGTCGCGCTCCAGCAGCGCCCGCGTCGCCGAGTGGCGCATGCGGTCGATCTGCTCGTTGATCGACGAGTCCTTCTCGATATAGGTGTCGGTCCGCGGCACATAGGCCTCGGGCTGGTAGTAGTCGTAATAGGAGACGAAATACTCCACCGCGTTGTCGGGGAAGAAACTCTTGAACTCGCCATAGAGCTGCGCCGCCAGCGTCTTGTTCGGCGCGAGAATGATGGCCGGGCGCTGCGTCGCCTCGATCACCTTGGCCATGGTGTAGGTCTTGCCGGAACCGGTGACGCCGAGCAGCACCTGGGTGCGGTCGTTGCGCTGGATGCCTTCGACCAGTTCCTTGATCGCGGTCGGCTGGTCGCCCTTCGGCTCGTATTCGGATTTGATTACGAAGGGAACGCCGCCTTCGGATTTCTCCGGGCGCGGCGGCCGGTGCGGCGTCCAGATCCGGACCTGGCCGTCGTCGCCCTTGAATTCGGGACGGCCGTCGCGGATCAGGTTTTCCAGCGCGTCGGCGGTGGCCTTGACGCCGAACGCTTCCATCTTGCTGCGCGGCGGCCGCGCCAGCGCCTCGTCATCGTCTTCCGCGGTCGGCAGGCCGAGTTGCCGCGCCAGTTCGGGGTCGAGGGTGGGGATGGTCGCGGCGGTGCCGTAATTGGCTTGCGGTGCTTCGTCAAAACCTTGGGCGTCGCGCCTGGCGACATCTTCACCGGTGCTGCGCGTAGAAGCCCGCGCCCGGTGCGCGGCGGCTTCGCCACCGGCGCGGCGGTCCCAGGAATTGTCAGGAGGTGGCTGCAGCCCGGTGCCCGAGCCCATGCCGGCATCGCCGCGGTTGATCGCGGGATTGAGCAATTCGGCCAGCGCCGGCCCGATCGGCTGCACGTCGGGGCGATGTGCTTTGGATTTCGGGGTTTTGCCGGGCTTTTTGGGAGTGTCGGGATTCTTCGCCATGGCTGGAATATGGGGCGAGTCAGGGGCTGAGAAAAGGGCAAAGGGCTGGGGGAAACGGGCGCTGCTGATGTGTTTTGGTTGTCAGCAGATGTCAGTACGCCGAGAGAAGGAACTCGTTAGGCATTGCAGCCCATCGACCCATTGATAACCTCTCGCCGATTTCGTCCTTTGCGCCGCCCATCGCCTCACAAGCTGGAAAGGAACGCCGGATGACGCGCCTGCATCGCCTTCTCGCAGTATTGTGGATCCTCTCCCTGACCCCCGGTCTCGCCACCGCCGCCCGCGCCTACGCCGTCGCGCCGGTGGGCGACGTGGAAGCTCTCGGCTTCTCGTCGTCGCGGCTGGCGCGGATCGGGGCCTGGCAGCAGACGCAGGTCGATGCCGGCGGCTTCTCCGGCGCGGTGGCGGCGATCGCGCGCAACGGCAAGGTCGCGTATCTGCGCGCCGTCGGCTTTCGCGACCGGGCCAAGACCGTCCCGCTGCCATCGGACGCGATCTTCTGGATCGCCTCGATGACCAAGCCGGTCACCAGTGTCGCCGCGATGATGCTGGTGGAGGAGAGCAAGCTCGACCTCGCAGCGCCGGTTCACCAATATCTGCCCGAGCTCAGGGATATGATGGTCGGCGTCGAGACGGCCGACCCGGCCAGCGGAACGCGCAAGCTCGCGCTCGAGCCGCAGAAGCGACCGATGACGGTCGAGGACCTGCTGCGCCACACCGCCGGCCTGATCTATGGTGTCGATGGCACGATGGTGAGCCGGTTGTACGGGGGTCTCTATGGCCCGAACGGTGTGTACCGTCGCGACAAGACCCTCGCCGATTTCGTCGCCGGCCTTGCGAGGCTGCCGCTTGCGCATCAGCCGGGCGAGGTGTGGGACTACGGTATTTCCGTCGACGTGCTCTCGCGCGTCGTCGAGGTGGCTTCCGGCCAACCGTTCGACCAGTTCCTGGAGACACGCCTGTTCAAGCCGCTGAACATGGTCGACACCGGCTTTTATGTGCCGGCAGCCAAGCTTTCACGCCTGGTCGATCCGCCTGCCGGGCCTGCCGGCGGCCGGATCGGGCCACCGGACAGCGTGCTGGCCGATGTCACCATGCCGACCAGACTGTTCGCCGGCGGTGGTGGATTGGTGTCGACGGCATCAGATTATCTGCGGTTCGGCCAGATGCTGCTCAACGGCGGCGAACTCGATGGCGTCCGCATCCTTGCGCCCGCCACCGTGAAGCGGATGACCACGAATGCACTGCCATCAGGCATTCGTTTCGCCGGCTATGTCAGCGGCCTCGTCGGGCCGCAGGCCGGCACGACCTGGGGACTGGGCTTTGCCATTCGCAGCGACGCGGCGTGGAGCACCGTGCCTGGGTCGGTTGGCAGCTTTAGCTGGATGGGCACGTCGGGCACCTATTTCTGGGTCGATCCGGCAGAGCAACTGGTTGCCGTGCAAATGATCGACGCGGCTCCGAACACGAGCCTGCCGTTCCTGCGGGCGTTTCGCAATCTTACCTATGGCGCCTTCGGCATTCCCGGCCAGGGTGTGGCGGCATCAGCCGCGCCGGTGACGATCGACGCGGCCACGCTCGCGGCCTATGCGGGCACCTATTCGTTCTCTACGATCAGTTCGCGCGACATCCAGGCGCCGCCCGAGTTCGGCGGCCTCGGCGTCAATGTCGCCGTCGAGCATGGGCTCATCAAGGTCGTGTCTGCGATCCCAGGCATGCCCGCCGCCAAAGCCGGCATCATCTCCGGTGACATCATCACCCATCTCGACGACGCGGCGGTTCAGGGGATTTCCCTCAGCCAGTCGATCGAGAAGATGCGTGGGCCGGTCGACACCAAGGTCCGTCTCAGGATCGTGCGCAAGGGGCAGGACGGGCCGATCGAAATGCCGCTGGTCCGCGCGCGGATCCGGGTACAAGGCGCGGCCGATCTGCAGGTCGCGGTCAAGGACGGCAAGCTTCTGATCGAGGCCAACGGAATGCTTCCGGTGCTCGATTTCGAGAAAGGCGTGCCGGTCGCGGTCGTCCCCGCGTCGCGCAACGGGTTCTTCGTCGATGGCGGCGACCACACACGCCTGGCGTTCCTGAGCGACGGCGGCGGCAAGACGACCGGTATGGTGCTCAATCCGGGACCGTGGCAGGTCACAGGCCGGCGGATCGACTGAGGGCACGCAAGATCATGTGATCGGAAACGCAGGAATTCCTGCATCGCGGTGTCATGCCCGGCTTCAGGCCGACGCCAGTTACGCCGTTGCAATACTGCCATGAGGCAGCAAATGGCCAAGCCAAATCAGGCGCTGAGCCTCCCTGTCGATCAATGGAACATGGTGGCGACGCATTCCTCGACCTGGGCCTTGCGGCCGGGGATATCCGTCAGGAACTGGAATCCGCTAAATCGCTCGACCACCTTGACCGTGGTGCGGAAGCCCTTGAGGTATTCCAGCGCGTCCTTGTCCTCGAACGGGCGGTGGTCGATGTTGGGCAGGACATAGGCATTGGCCCGCTTGGACGACGGATCATAGAGAATCTTGAAAAGTCCGACCGGCACGGCGACGCCGTCATCGCATTTGGCCTTGCCGCCGCAGATCGCAGCCCGCTTCGGCGCTTCGAACTTGATCTCGGTTTTGCAGGCGTTGTTCTTCTTGGTAATCTCGGGGATGTTGCCGTCTTCGTCGGGATAGATCGGACCGGTGATGACGTAGAGCTCGCCGCGGTCCTTGGTCAGCTTGCGCACCAGCAGCTCGAACTCCTTCCAGATGCCGCGGTTGAAGCCGAGCCCCTGCTGCGGCACGGCGTTGGAGAGAAAGAAGCTCTCATCCATCAAAGCTCCGCTCGAACTGAAGTCGGCCGACGCGGCCTGGTGTCCGCGATCCATCTTGCTGTTGGTGTAATCCTTGTCCTGGGCCTGCGCCGCCGGACAGACCGCCGGTTCGGCCGAGAATTTCTTGCCCTCCGGCCGGGTGTTGCTGCCGCTCACCTGCTTTTTGGTCAGCGGTTCAATCACCCAGTCCGGCGTCTTGTTCTCGTTGTTGTGCAGCAGCACGTAACGGGTGTGGCAGACGATGGTGGCGTCGACGTCGTCGGCGGAGGTGGGCAAACCGATTTTTTCCCAAAGCGGGCGGCAGGCTTTTGGGTCGTTCTCGGGTTTGGCCGGAGCGTCCTCTCCTTCGCAAACCTCGGCGCGTGCGGATTGACACAGCGCCAGTCCGAGCAGCGCAAGACCAAGGGCGCGCGTAAGTTTTGACATGATCAGGCTCCTGTCGGGCGTTCGCGGCTATTCGGCGTTCGCGACCTTCCTTCTCGTCCGCGGTGCCGGCGGCGCCGCCGGCTTGCGTTCCGACGCCGTCACGGTTTTCGAGACGACATAGGTGCCGCCGCTGATGCCGAGCAGCGCCAGCACATTGCCGGGAATCTCGATCAGCGTGCCGGCCTCGATGCAGAGCAGCAGATAGAGACCGGCGATGACGAAGGTGAAGATCAGGAATTGAAAACGCGACAGGCTGGCCTTCGGCTCGTCGGTCACGCCCGGAACGGGTGGCTCGGACAGTAGTCCCCGCAGCGCATCGGGGTCCCGGAAGATTTTCCAGAGCACCAGCGCGGCAAATCCCAACAGAATGATCGAAATAACGACGAAGCCCCACCAGGAAATCCATTGTGCAGTCATAATGCTTCTCCCCCTCAGCCCCGCCGGGCGATCTTGCCTGCCAGATAAAGTCCGTTGCCTCCCGTCAGCAGCGACACGATGCTCTCGGGTAAATCGGGCATCGAAAATCCGGTCGCCGTCTTCACGATTCCCGTGTTCATCGCATCGATGGTGTAGAAAGCCAGCACTGCGGGAACGATGGCCATTGCGAGCACACGCTCGGGGGCGACATTGTCATTGCCGGTGTCCGGCACGAGCATTCCGCTGTTTGCGATGTCGTCGGTGAGAACCCGGACCATGACCAGCATCGCGAGAGCGCCGAACCAGGCCAGCAAGCCGAATTCAAGAAATCGAACGACCGGCGTCATCTATCCCCAGCTCCCCAGCCAAGCGTCGTATGCGTCCCGCCGCCATAACGGTCAGGCGCGAAGATCGTCCGGCCCCTGCGTGACCTCGCCAGCCCTGACAATGTCGAGATGAATTCCGCCGCAGTGCGTGCACCGCATGGTCCAGTATTCGGCGTCGGCGCGGCCGGGGATGATGCGCAGCAGCGCCAGCCCGGCGTCGCAATCCGGGCAATTGGTCAGCCTGGCAGGCCGTTCGGCCGATGCTTCCGGCTTCAGGCCGACGCCTGTTGTGCCGTTGCAAACCGCGGCTTGAAGCGATCGATATGGGCTTTCGCGTCCGCGATCGCCGCTTCCGGATCCGACCAGGCGAAGCCGACTTCGAGCCTCGGAAACGACAGGCCATCGATCACCACCGGTTCCAGATCGACCCGTTGAATCCTGGCGTGCCATAGCCCTCTCCCCGCTTCGAACGACTGAATTTCAAAGCCGCCATAGATCATGGCGCATCTCCCGGATTTGCCCTGGGTCAGGAGAGCATGGCGCGCCAGCAGCCGATGTGAACCAGTTCACATCTCCCGGTATTTTTCCGGGGAGGGGGCGGGAGCCTGCCGAAATCAGCCGCGCGCCAGAATATGATCGGCGAGCACGGCTGCGTCGTCGCCGACACCTGACAGGAACGAGGAATTCATCTTCGACAGCCATGGCAGGCCGAGGAAGTAGAGTCCCGGCACAACGGTAATGCCGTCCTGGTGAACCGCGTCGCCGTTGGCGTCCTTCATTGGGATATCGATCCAGCCGAAGTCGACGCGGTAGCCGGTGGCCCAGATCACCGCGCCGATATTTTCAGCACCGAGATCGAGGCGTTGCCACGGTTCGGTGACGCAAAGCGGGTCGACAAGCGCCACGCGGGCACCGGGTTCGTCGGGCAGATCCAGGCCATGCAGCTTGATGTAGCCGTCGACGATGTTGAGAAAGGCGGTATAGACCAGATCGCCGTCGGCCATGCTTTGGGCCAGCCCGGGCGCGATCTCGATCACCCCGTCATGCGCGGCGTTCAGATGTCCCAGCAGCGTCATTCCATCGGCGACGTAGCTGCGGAAGTCGATGGTCCGGCCACCATAGGCGCCCGAGATCACCGGGCCCAAGGCCGAGGCGCCGCGCTGTGCGGTCGGGGTCTGGTCGATGCCCATCTCGGCGAGCCACCAGATCAGGTCGCGGCCGCGGTAACGGCGCGGCAGTCGGCGGTGTCTTCCGATCGAGAGATAGACGCGGCGGCCGGCGCCAAGCAACTCCTCGGCGATCTGCGCGCCCGACGCGCCGGCGCCTGCCACCAGCACGGCGCCCGGCGGAAGCTGTTCGGGATTCCGGTATCCGGAGGCATGGACCTGAAACACCGGATGATCGCGCAGCAGGTCCGGGATCAGGGCGCGCTGATAGGGGCCGGTGGCGACGACGACATTGTTGGCCGCGATCGTACCATCGGCGGTCTCGGCGATAAAACCCTGCGCGTCGTCACGCCGCCGCAGCCGCGTCACCTCGACGCCGCAGCGGATCGGAGGTGCTACCAATGCCGCATAGGCGTCGATGAATTTCACAATCTCGGCGGTTGTGGCGAAGGCATCCGGGTCGGTGTGCGGAAACGGAAAATCCGGCAACCGTACCGACCAGTTCGGAAACTGGAATTTCAAGCCGTCCCAGCGCTCGCTGCGCCAGCGTTCGGCGACCCGCAAGCGTTCCAGCACCAGGTGGGAGAGTCCGCGCTGCTTGAGCCGGTGGCTCATGACAAGGCCGGCCTGGCCACCGCCGATGATCAGGGTTTCGACCTGCTCAACCGGCATGGCGCGCGCCCTTGCGGCGTCCGGCCGGCTCTGCCGCCGCGCGGATGATCCAGCGCCGGAACGCGGCGAAGTCGCGCTGCTCGGTACGGATGCTGCGATAGACCAGATACCAGCGCATGCCTTTGGGGACACTCATCGCAAACGGCGCGACCAACCGTCCGGCGGCGAGGTCGTCGTCGATATAGGGGCGGATGCCCATGGCGATGCCGAGCCCGTCGACCGCGGCCTGCAGCGCCTGGCCGTAGAACTGAAACTCCGGCCCGCGCGCGCTGACGCGGGCGACGCCGGCGGCCTTCAGCCATGACGGCCAATCGTCCGGCGAATGCGCGACGCGCAATAATGTCGGCCCCTTGAGGTCGCCGGGGCGCTTCAGCGCGCTGGCCAGCCGCGGCGCACAGACGGGGGTGAGGTCGGCGGCGAATAACGGCTCGGCGATCAGGCCCGGCCATTCGCCGTCGCCGAGCTTGATGCCGCAGCTCCAGTCGTCGCCGAACGGGGCCGCGGCGCCGCCGGTGGTGATGCGGACCTCGATGTCGGGTTCTTGTTTGCGAAAATCCACCAGCCGCGGGATGAACCAGCGCATCGCAAAGGTCGGCCCGACGCCGATGGTCAAAACCCGCGCGCCCGAAGGCGCGGTCACCTGCGCGGTCAGGCTCGCCAGCGCGTCGAAGATCGGGGTCAGCCCGCTCTGATAGGCGCGACCGGCCAAAGTGGTCTCCAGCCGGTTGGCCTTGCGCTCGAACAGCGCGACGCCGAGCCGCTCCTCCAGCAGATGCACCATCCGGCTGACCGCCGCCGCCGAGACGTTCAGCTCCAGACCTGCTGCGGCAAAGCTGCCGCTGCGCGCCGCCGCCTCGAATGCTTTGATGCCGTTGAGAAAGAGCAGCCGCCGCACGTAACCCTCAGGAAAACTGATGCCAGGGCAAGATAACTCGGTTTGCACGATCCGTCCAAGCGCGGCACAAATAAAAACTGGAGAATCGATCCAATGACGCCGCTTCTGATCACCGCGCTCGGCCTGCTGATGGTCGCGACAGCCTTTCTGTCGGGCCTGTTCGGCATGGCCGGCGGCATGATCCTGATCGGCGTGCTCCTGACCTTCATGCCGCTACCCACCGCGATGGTGCTGCACGCGATCACGCAGATGGCGTCGAACGGCTGGCGCGCCTTCCTGTGGCGCGCGCATATCCGCTGGCGACCGGTATCGGTCTATCTGATCGGCTGTGCGCTGGCGCTCGGCCTGTGGTCGCTCACCCGCTATGTGCCGGACAAGCCGATCGCGCTGCTGCTGCTCGGCATCACCCCGTTCATGGCGCGGCTGATGCCGAAGGATATCAAGCCCAATCCGGACAGCGTCTGGCAGGGCACGTTCTACGGCACGGTCTGCATGGGGCTGATGCTGATGACCGGCGTCTCCGGCCCGCTGCTGGACACGTTCTTTCTCGGCGGCAGTTTCGGCCGTCGCGAGATCGTCGCCACCA
The DNA here is from genome assembly GCA_963764705.1 of uncultured Alphaproteobacteria bacterium. Classification (GTDB taxonomy): domain Bacteria; phylum Pseudomonadota; class Alphaproteobacteria; order Rhizobiales; family Xanthobacteraceae; genus Bradyrhizobium. The sequence goes on from CAVXTR010000004.1 coordinate 312,368, forward strand.
AGGCCACCTGCCAGGTCGCCAGCCATTTCACCAAGCTGATCTACTTCGGCGGCATCATCGACCAGGCCGCCTCGCTCGATCCGGTACTCGCGGGCATCGCGATCGCGGCCTCGATGCTCGGCACCACGCTGGCGCGGCGGATCCTGGAAGCCATGAGCGACCAGCAATTTCGCAGTTGGGCGAACCGGCTGATCACCACCGTCGCCAGTTATTACATTCTCTATGGCGGCTGGCTGCTGCTGTCGCGCTCCACCGCCTTTGCCTTTTGATACGGGAGAGGAGAACGTCCGATGACCGATCCATCAGACCCGTTGGTGCTGGATCTCGTCGAATGGGTCGCGCGCGAGCCGAGGCTTTACGCTGACGTGATCGACACCTGGCGTACCTCATGCCCGCGTTTGACGATCTGGGAGGATGCGGTCGATCGCGGCTATGTCGTGCGGCGGTCGACCGTCGAGGGGTTGCGCGTCACGGTCACCGAGGGCGGCGCGAAGTTTTTGCGTGAGCACGGCCGCGTCGGCTGACCCGTGCATTCGATCATTCCTCGATAGAGGCTGCCACATGAACAGCCCGAAACCTGCCCTCACTGGTCTGGGCGATGTGAAAGCGATTGCCTTCGATATTCAGGGGACGTGCGTAGACTTTTATCGCCCCATTCTTCGCATGGGAGCGCAGGTAAATCGGAGCAAAAATCTCGATCTGGACTGGGCCGCGCTTTCGACCGAATGGCGCGCGATCTATCGTCAGAGCCTCGATGCGGTGATCGAAAATCGGAGACCCTGGATAAGGGTGGACGAGATCTACCGTGAAGCACTCGACCTCCTGCTCGAACGCCGCCAACTTTCATCGTTATTCGCTGTTTCCGAGCGAGACCGTATCAACGAAGTATGGAGCCGGCTCGATCCATGGCCCGACAGTATCGCCGGACTTGCGCGACTGCGACAGAAGTACACGCTGGTCACGCTTTCAAATGCGGGGATGGCGGCGGTCATAGCGATTGTGAAGAACGCAGCCCTGCCGTTTGACGCGGTGCTGACAGCGGAACTCGCGCGCAGTTACAAACCTTCTCCCGCAGTCTACCAGCTCGTTACGGACTATCTGATATTGCGACCCGAGCAGAATTCTGCTGGTCGCCTGTCACAAATATGACCTTGCCGCGGCGCGAAAATTCGGGATGCGCACGGCTTTCGTGGCGCGACCATTGGAGTTCGGCCCAGACATCGCATCGGATACCGCTCGGGAACCCTGGTTCGATGTTTATGTCGAGAGTTTGGTTGAACTGGCGGAGATCATGAAGGGTTAGGGGGCGCAAAAACCGGCGGCGGTCTGCACATCACCGCGCCGGTTCGGCGAGCCGCGGCCGGATGATCTCCACCATGCGGTCGGCCGAGGTGCCCGGCGGAAAGAAGCCGAGATAGTTTCCCTCGCGGTCCATCAGATAGATGTAGGCGGTGTGATCGACGGTGTAATAGCCGTCGGTCGGCTTGTCGGGATCGACCTTGGCGTAATAGACCTTGTAGGCATCCGCGGCCTTGCGGATCGCCTCGGCGCTGCCGGTGAGGCCGATCAGGCGCGGATGGAACATCGGCACATATTCGGCAAGATGTTGCGCGGAGTCGCGCTCGGGATCGACGGTAATGAAGATCGGCTGCACGCTGTCGGCCTCGGCGCCGAGCTTGTCGAGCGTTTGCCCGATCGCCTGCAGGTCGGTCGGGCAGATGTCGGGGCAAAACGTGAAACCGAAATAGACCAGCATCAGCTTGCCGCGAAAGTCGGTGCTGGTACGCGGTTTGCCGGTTTGATCGATGAGTTCAAAGGGGCCGCCGACCGGCTCCCTGTTCCACATCAGGATGTCCATGATCTCCGCCGGCGAGCGCGCGGGCGCGTCGCCGGCGAATGCCGGCGCCAGCATCAGCCAGAGAATGATGCCGGCACGGAAAATCATATTCCAAACGTGAGGCGGCTGCCTGTCGTGGTCACCAGCACCTTGTCGCCCATCTGCGCCGTCGCTTCCTGGACGAAGTTGAGCCCGCTGCAATGCATCGGGATCAGCACGTCGGGCTCAAGCGCCTTGATCTCGCCGACCACCTGCTTGAGGTAGTCGGCCGGCGCCGGTCCGAGATGGAATCCGCCGACGATGGCGTGGACCTTCTGGATGCCGGAGACTTCCTGCGCCTGCTTTACCGAATTGACGATGCCGACATGACCGCAGGAGGAGATCACGACCAGGCCCATATCGCGCACGTTGAAGCAGGTCGCGTGTTCGTGGATATGCTCGTCGGGCACGATCTTGCCTTCCATCTCGGCCGGCAAATAGTGGCCGATGTTGCAGCCGAGGCCGTCCTTGATGCCGAATTCGACCCAGGTCTGCGGCAGCACGCGCTCGCCGCTGCGGCGGGTAATCTTGCCGGTCGTGAAGGCATGGCCCGCGATCACGGTCGGCGTTTCGCACAGCACGGTGGTGACCTTCTGCGAGGCGAGCTGGCGGCGGTCGAGCGCGCCGAAATCCGTGAACTGGCCTTTGGTCGGCGTGGCGTTGACGCGATGGCAGAAATTATCCTCGCCGCCGGCATAGAGTTTGACCTCGGCCGGAAGCTTGTCACGGAACCTGTCGAGGAAGCCGAGCAGGCCGCCGAAATGATCGTAGTGGCCGTGGCTGACGATCAGCCCATCGATCTTCGACGGATCGACGCCGACCAGCTCCATGTTGTTGATCAGGACTTCGGGCGTATACCCGTAGTCCAGCATCAGCGTGCGCTGTTCACTGGCGATCTGCGATTCCAGCCACAGCGACAATCCCCATTCGCTGTGGACCGGCTTTCGGTAATCGGCGCTTCTCGGCAATGGTGTAATCGACACGCCATTGGCCTGCCTCGGACGGAAGAACTGGTCGAAGCTGGAATTGACCAGCACCTTGATTGACAGTTTGTCCACCGTCGGCACCTGGATCGGCGCGGCGCTCGCGATCTCGACGCAGGAGAACGCGCTGGCGGCGGCGAGGGCGGCGGTTGCCTTGAGAAAATCGCGACGGGCAAGTACCGTGGTCATCGAAATGTCTCCCCAAAAAGCTTGCGGTTGAAACGCAAAACCCGTCGCAGCCTAGGCGCAAACATGCGCGGCCTCAATGCGCCGTCATCACATTCGCGCGCGAACCTGCCGGCGCCATTGACTCCGGCGCGCCTCCCGGCTCACATTCATGCATCCGCATCCATTTCGAGATGCGCCAAGATTTCATGCACGGATGGGAACGCCGATGATCGACCTTCATTACTGGTCTACGCCGAACGGCCACAAGATAACGATCTTCCTCGAAGAGGCCGGGCTGGAGTACAAGATTTTCCCGGTGGTCATCGGCAAGGGCGATCAGTTCAAGCCGGAGTTTCTGGCGATCGCGCCGAACAACCGGATTCCGGCGATGGTCGACCATGCGCCGAAGGGCGGCGGCAAGCCGATCTCGATCTTCGAGTCCGGTGCGATGCTGCTGTATCTGGCGGAGAAGACCGGCAAATTCCTGCCCGCCGACCTCTACGGCCGCTACGACGCGATCCAGTGGACGTTCTGGCAGATGGGCGGCCTCGGGCCGATGGCCGGGCAGAACCACCACTTCCGCAACTACGCCGTGGAAAAGCTGCCTTACGCCATCGATCGCTATGTCAATGAAACCAACCGGCTCTACGGCGTGCTCAACAAGCGCCTCGCCGACCGCGAATTCATCGCCGGCGACTATTCGATCGCCGACATGGCGGCCTATCCCTGGATCGTGCCGTACCAGAACCAGGGCCAGAACATCGACGACTTCCCGCACCTCAAGCGCTGGATGGAAACCATCGCCGCGCGACCTGCAACGGAGCGCGCCTACGCCAAGGCCAAAGAGGTCAATCCGAATTTCGGCCAGCCCGCGATCCGCACCGAGGAAGAGCGCAAGCTGCTGTTCGGGCAGACCGCGGCGGTGGTGAAGTAGCTCCGGCGACACGCACGACTTGTCATCATCCGCCTTGTGAGCAGTTGCGCACTGGGGGGATGATCCAGTAGACACAGCCGGTCATCGTTGCCACGACCGCCGCGGCGTACTGGATGCCCCGCCTTCGCGGGGCATGACAGGGAGGGGCCGCTGTCTCAATCCTTCGTCGCTTGCGCTCCTCGCAATGACGGCTAGTCTGGCGATTGTCTTCGAGCAGGATCAAGCCCGCATAGCGCGGAAGGCGCGCGGGCATCCGGCGTAGGCCGGCGGGATTTTCGGTCATGCCAGAACGCACCGACACACCTTCCACCAAAGCCGTCATCACGGCGGCCGAGCCGCAACTGTTCGTCGCCGATATCAAATCGTCCTGCGATTTCTTCGCGAACAAGCTCGGTTTTGCCGTCGCGTTATGGCGAGCCGCCGTTTTACGCGCAGGTGATGCGCGACGGGGCGCGGCTGAACCTGCGCTGCGTCGCGCAGCCGTTAATCGATGCCGACCTGCGCGTCCGCGAGGAATTGCTGGCGGCCTCGCTGACGGTGGCTGCGCCGGAGGAGATAAGGCTGCTTTACCTCGAATTCCAGTCTGCCGGCGTCGCGTTCTTTCAGCCGCTCAAGCGGCAGCCCTGGTGCGCGCGGGATTTCATCGTGCGCGATCCCGACGGCAACCTGCTGCTGTTCGCGGGACCTGGGGAGTAGAGACTGCGATTATCGACGGCGTTCGTGAGGTGCAGCCGGCACGTCGATGGGCCGATCGTCGGCGGCTCGACCGCGGGCCGATGTCAGCGGTACGTTCGCCTCAACGGGGATGTACGCAGCCGGGGTTCGCAGACCGGTGAAATCCCGGGCCGGAGCGCGGGGCCGCCGAAGCGAAGTATGTCGTAGCGGATCGTCTCCGAAAAATCCGCAATGGTGATCCCGGGCTGGCTGAAGGCCTGCGCGACGGCCACCGCGAGGCGGCTGTCGAGCGGCGTCGAAAAGGCTGCGACCGCGGCTCTCAGCTTTTCCTCGCCGCAGAACATCGGCACGTTCGCGAGCCTTGGACAATCCATCTTGACCTGCCAGGCGTGGACATAGGCCGTCATCGCGTCGACGAGATTTTGCTTCATGGTGCTGTCGCATGGCGATAGCGCAAAGCCGGTCGCGGCTTGCAGCGCTTCGAGCTTGATCGTGTCGAGCGAGGGACCCTTGACGCCGGGCGCGCCGGCATTCCTCGCGCCCCGATCGGGGGTCGTCAGCACCATCTTTTCCGAGCCGACGCCGACAGGGAAGCCGCGCGCCGCCCACGATACACCGGCGAACGAGGCCACGAAGGCCAGGGCCACATAGATGTAGATACGGTTCATCGGCCTGACTCACCCGGGGATACATCTGCAGCTTACATGCAACCGGTTAATAGTCGGGCTACTTCCAGTGTCCCGTTGCTCATGGGCCAATGCGATCGCAAACGGATTGCAAATATTTCATTTAAAATTTGAGAGATGCGCGATGACCGGGCCCGGCATCAGAACCGGCAGCGCATTCGCAGCATCTCGAGCACGGCGCCGAGATCGGGCACCACGGCGGCGCATTTCGCGCGTGAGGCGTCCGTCGGCGGTGCCATGTCGGGCACCATGATCGTGATCGCGCCGGCGGCGAGCGCCGCCGTCACGCCGTGGTTGGAATCCTCGACGGCGACGCAGGATGTTGGCGCGACGCCAAACCGCGACGCGGCCAACAGGTAGAGATCGGGGCTCGGCTTGCCCAGGGCGACGTCGTCGCGGGTCAGGATCGCATCGAAACGATCGTGGATGCCGGCCAGCCGCAAATGCGCGTCGGCGGTGCGCCGCGACGAGGAAGTGACGATCGCCATCGGATACTCGGCCGCGCGCAGCGCGTCGAGCAATTCGACGGCACCGTTTTTCACGGGCAGTCCGGCCGCGAACATCTCGTCCCGCCGTGCGATAAAGGCCTTGTTGATCGCGGCCAGCGGGAATTCGTCGCCGTAGCGCGCGTGCAGCATCGCTTCGCATTCTGGTCCGGGAAGGCCGACCATGGCATGGCAGAGCGTGACGACATCTTCGGTATAGCCATGCGCGTTCAGCGCCGCGATCAGGCTGTCGAAATAGACCCGCTCGGTGTCGAGCAGTGTGCCGTCCATGTCGAGCAGCACGGCGCTGACGTTCCATGGGCCGGTCATGTCGGCGCGGGGTCCGCGGCATGCGCCGCCGCCTGGCGCAGGCAATCCGGACACAGACAGTCGCCGCCGTCCGAGGGCATCGGCAGCCGATAGGCTTCCTCCATGCACCAGCATGAGCCGGACAGGTTGCAGCCGAATTCGGTTCCGCAAGACGCGCAGGCTAGAAGGCGCGAAGCCTGGCTTTCTGTCCGATTTGTCATGAATGCGGCCGTATTCACAGGCGGAATTAATCTCGGGTTCATGTCGAACGGCGGTATACTCGCCGCCAATATACGCCCCGGGAACGCTTAAGGGAAATCGTATGGCCCGCGATTCGCAAGCCGCCCTCGTTGCGCTCAATCGCTTCGGATTGGGCGCGCGGGGCGGCGCATCCGGTGATTTCGTCAACGCGGCATCCGATCCGCGCGGTTTTGTGAAGGCCGAACTGCTGCGCCCCAACGGCGCGCTGCTCGAAGTGCCGGGCTTGCAGTCGACGCCGGCACTCGGCAAGGCGGTGTTCGACTATCAGTTCGAAATCCAGCAGGCGCGTGACGCCGCCGCCAAGGCCGCGCCCGGCACGGACACCGAAGCGCCCGCGCCGCAGCCGCCGGCGGATGCGAAAGCGCAGCGGCGAAATCTTTCGCTCAACAGCATCGCGATGGACATCACCGCGAAGGAGCCGCCGCCGGCGAAGACCGCTGATAACGCCGGTGCGACGATGGCCGATCCTTCAGCCAGGTCCGCCGAGGCGATGCAGCCCAACGCGCCAAAACCGCCGCCGCAACCGCTCAACATCATCCAGAAGACGTTTCGCGCCGAGGCGCTGGCGCGGCTGCAGCGCGGCATCATCGCCGATTGCGGTTTCGTCGAGCGGCTGGTGGTGTTCTGGTCCAATCATTTCTGCATCTCCGCCGGCAAGGGCGGGCTGGCGCGGATGTGGGCGGGCTCGTTCGAGCGCGAGGCGATCCGGCCGCATGTGCTCGGCCGCTTCGCCGACATGCTGAAGGCGGTCGAGCAGCACCCGGCGATGCTGTTCTTTCTCGACAACCAGCAGTCGCTCGGCCCGGACTCCCGCGCCGGACAGAATCGCAACCGCGGCTTGAACGAAAATCTCGCGCGCGAAATCATGGAGCTGCATACGCTCGGCGTCGGCGGCGGCTATTCGCAGGACGACGTGACGTCGCTGGCGCGGATCATCACCGGCTGGACCTATGCGGGACGCCAGGGCCAACTCGGTACGCCCGGCACCTTCGTGTTCAACGCCAACGCGCACCAGCCCGGCGCGCAGCGCGTGATGGGCAAGATCTACGAAGCCAATGGCGTGGCGCAGGGCGAAGCGGTGCTGGCGGATATCGCGCAGCATCCCGCGACCGCGAAATTCATCGCCGGCAAATTCGCCCGTCATTTCGTGGCCGACGACCCGCCACCGGCGCTAGTGGCGCGGCTTGCGGATACGTTCGTCAGGTTCTACGGCGATCTCGGGGCGTTGGCGACCGCGCTGCTGGACTTCTGACGAAGCGTGGAAGGCGCCGATGACCAAGATGCGCAGCCCTTACGAATTCCTGGTCGCCACCGGACGGCTGCTGGCGCAAATTCCGGGCGATCCCGGCCGCTACCTCAACGGCCTCAACGTGCTGGGTCAGCCGCTGTGGTCGCCTGCCGGGCCAAACGGTTTTGCCGATACCAATGCCGCCTGGGCGGCGCCGGAAGGCATGAAGCTGCGGCTCGATATCTCCGCCCAGATTGCTTCGCGCCTCGCCGAAGGCGTCGATCCCCGTGATCTGCTGGAACTCGTCGCCGCGGACGCAGCTTCCGCCGAGACGCGGCGAACCATCGAGCGTGCGGAGTCGCGGCAGCAGGCGTTGGCGCTGCTGTTGATGTCGCCGGAATTCCAGAGGAGATGACGGGCATGGATATCAGCTCATCGGAAACCGGAATGGATTGCTGCGAAGGCTTGAGGTCCTCGGTGACTTCGCGCCGCGGGCTGCTGCTCGGCGGCGCTTCCTTTGCGGCCTGGGCCTATTTGCCGAAATTCGCGCGCGCCGCCGATGGCCGCGATCCCAGGATGGTGGTCATCATCCTGCGCGGCGCGCTGGACGGGCTCGCCACCGTGGCGCCGGTCGGCGACCCCGATTATGCCGGCCTGCATGGCGCGATCGCGCTGAGTTCGAGCGGACCGAACGCGGCGCTGCCGCTGGATTCATTTTTCGCGCTACATCCGGCGATGCCGGAATTTGCGCGGATGTATCGCGACAAGAAGGCCGCGGTGATTCATGCGGTGGCGACGTCCTATCGCGACCGCTCGCATTTCGACGGCCAGGATGTGCTCGAAAGCGGCTTTACCGGGCCCGGCCGGGTGCAGTCCGGCTGGCTCAACCGCGCGCTGGAATCGCTGCCGAGGGGCGAGCGGGTGATGAGCGCGCTCGGCGTCGGCCCGACCACGCCGTTGGTGCTGCGGGGACCGGCGCCGACCGTCGGCTGGGCGCCGGTCGCGTTGCCGCAGGCCGCCGACGACACCGCGATGCGGCTCGCCGAGCTCTATGCCCATCGCGATCCGGCGCTGGCTGCGGCCTTGACGCAGGGCCTCGCGCTCGACAAGGCCGCCCAAGGCGACGACATGAAGCCGAAGCCCGGCACCAACGGCGCCGGCGCGATGCGGCTGGTGGCGCGCGGCGCCGCCAAACTGATGGCGGCCGACGACGGTCCGCGGATCGCAGCCCTCGCCTTCGACGGCTGGGACACCCATGCCAATGAAGGCGGGCCGGTCGGCCGGCTGGCGCAACTGCTCGGCGGTCTTGACGGCGCGCTGGCGGAACTGGAAAGCGGGCTCGGCGCGCGCTGGCGCGAGACCGTCGTTGTGGTCGCCACCGAATTCGGCCGCACCGCGCGCATCAACGGCACCCAGGGCACCGACCACGGCACCGGCACCATCGCGCTGCTGGCCGGCGGTGCCGTGAAAGGCGGCCGGGTGATCTCGGACTGGCCGGGGCTGAAACCCGCCAGCCTTTATCAGGGCCGCGACCTCGCTCCGACCACCGACTTGCGCGCGGTGATGAAAGGCGTGCTGCGCGACCAGTTCGGTTTGGCCGAGCGCGTGCTGGCGGAGAGTGTATTCCCCGACAGCGCGCCGGTGAAGCCGATGCAGGGATTGGTGGGGTGATCCGTGCGGTTCGGTTTCAGGGAACCAGATGGCGACTTTTTTCGTAATCTTCGGGGCGGCGGTTCGCGCCGACGGAACGCCTAGCGGCAGCCTGGCTCGCCGCGTCGAAGGCGCATTGGCTCTTGCGGCGGATGTGCGACCCCGCGTTTTTCTGGCGACGGGTGGCGTGGGCCGTTACGGACCTGCCGAGGCGCACGTCATTCGCGACCTTCTGCTCGTGGCCGGCGCCCTGGAAAAAGAAGTATTGATCGAAAACCAGGCGACCGACACCTTGCAATCGGTGCTGTTTTGCCACGCGATCTTGCGCGGCAGGAGCGATGTCGATCTGCTGGTTCCGTGTTCGAGCAACTACCACAATTTCCGATGCGCGCTCTTGTTCAGAATGCTCGGCTATCGGGTCCGGATCGGGCGTATGCCGGCCGAACTCTCTCAGCTGGGGCCGTGGAAGTGGAGCCGGTACGTGGCCAAGGAAATACTGGCTACGCCGTATGATGCGACGCTGCTGCTGTTTTACCGCTTGAGCAATCGCTTGCCTTGATCCGTGGCTGACCATCCCGTCAGGCAGGTTTGTGAGCTACTTCATATATTACTACCAAAGATTGAGTTAGATAAAGCAGGAGTGTCAAAGCTGTCTGGCACCACTGGATGGTGACGCCAATGAGGTATCTGCTTGCAGCTGCCGCCTTGTTGCTCGCGGCGCTTGGAGCCGTGTTTTTTTTCGGGCCGAACCCGGATCCGGTTCCGTCGGATCCCAAGGCCAAGCAACTCAGCGATCTCGTCGGCCTGGCCGAGCGAATGTGCCTGTCCAACACAACCAGCGAACAGACGGCCGCGATCAAGCTCAAGCTCGAGTTGATCAGCAAGCAGATTGCCGGGGATACCAGCGTGTCGCGCGGCCGCGAAGCGTTGCGCGGCGCGGCGGACTCATTGGCGGAGGCGCTCAAGAAGGTCGAGAACGATGACATCAGAAAATGCATGGAACCGTGGTCGGAGCAGATTCGTGCCCTTGCAAAGTCGATGGGCTGAGAGGGGGCGCTTTTCGAGGCTAACCGGCACGGCGCTGCGGTTCGCGATAGCGATTGCCGTTTGCGTTGTTTTTCAACCGGCGTGGGCGCAACCTGGTCAGGGGGAAATTGCCAAGAGGCGGTCGGACGAACTGGCCGGCAACCTGCAGGCGCTGACATTGCTGGTGGGTCTGGCTGAACAGGCCTGCCTTTCAAATCGCACCCAGACAGAGAGCGCGGGCATCTCGGTAACGCTGCGTGCCATACTGAACTCGGTGACGTCAGGTGCCAGCCTCGAACGGCAGGTCAAGGATCTGCGCGGCGCGCCGGAACGAATGACCGGAGAGATTGCCAAGCTCGAAAACAACGATATCCGGACATGCATGAACGAGAAGCTGGCGCCGGCTTTCTCGAAAATAAATACATTCTTCGTGGCGGCCGATCCCGCCGCCGGCTGGCCGGAACCGATCGACTTCCGGTTCAACTTCACGCGAGACGCCAGCAATGACTCCGCAAAATACTCCGAAAATCTGAAGATAAACTTGCTGCGCAGCAGCCGTTCGCCGGTCAGCCGGCGAATTACCAATCAACTCGATTCCGGCGGCACGCCCTATTATCAGGTCGATATTTCCTACCCGACGGATAGCGAGTTGATCAAAGGAACAATCGTCCCGGAGGTCAAGGCGACCAGCAGTCTGTCGTCAGCGCCGACCAGCATCACGACGATCTGCATGCAGCGTCCGCCGAGTTTTCCTCAAGTCAAAGCCGAATACGACATGTTCGATTGCAGCGAGGGCAACGCCTGCCAGCCCGGCGCGATGGCAACCGGCTGGCTCGCGATCTGCCCGAAATCCGGCGAAGCCTTGCCTCCCGCCACCGTGAGACCATCGCGTTATGCGGCGTTTCTGCTGGCGCCGGCGCAGGCGGCCGACCCCGAACGGCGTTGGGTCGTCCCTTCGCTGGAGACGCTGGCCGGTCAAAATGCCGAGGGCGTCGGCTATACCGTCTTCACGCTGAGCACTTCGGCGTTTCGCAAGCCGGAAGCCCTCGGTGTGGAGGTCGATGTCCGCGTCAACGGCACGCGGGTCGAGCAGGACGGGCTACCGCCGGCCATGCGGCCGGTCGCGAACGATCCGACGCAGCCCTTCACGCACAGCTTCGCTTTGCAAAGCCTGGATTTTCAGGGCCTCAATGGCGGATGCGACGACATCGCGGTGGGCCTGACGCCGCTTTACGCCAACGGGCGCAAGGGAGAGCCGAGTCAGGTGACGCTGTCATATGCCGCCCTGCGCGATGTCGAAGAACGCAAGGTGCCGTTTGCCGGCGATACGCTTGCATGGCACGCCTCCTACATCACCCCGGCGCGCGAATGGCGGCATTACCCCATCGTGCATTCCTATATCTATCCGGCAAATGATGCGAAGAGCGCTGCCGAAGCCGCTGCAGCCGCTGAGGCAGACCGGCGCTGGCTCGACGAGCAGCGGTTTTCCTATGAGGGGCAAAGCGTGCTTGGCGTCGTTCGCCCGCCGCGGACCATTCAACCCAACGGCACCGCAGCCTTTGGGCTTGCCGCGGGCCTGCTTCAGCCCACCGGGCAAATTCGATTTACCTTTCCGTTGGACGATGCGCGCCGCTTTTCTGCGTTCATGGTCAAGCAGCGGAGCCGAAGCGAGACGGCCAGTCGCGTGATCGAGTCCGACCAATATGTTTTCCAGGCGATCGGCGGCTATCGGACCGTGAAGGGAGTATGCGGCACGGGATAGGCCGCAGGACTACTTCGTAATCCCGTCGATCTCCGCGATCTCATCCGCGCTCAGCGCCCAGCCGATCGCTTTCACGTTCTGCTCGACCTGTTCGACGCGGGTGGCGCCAGCGATGACGCTTGCGACTTGCGGGCGCGACGCCAGCCAGGAGAAGGCGAGTTCGAGCATGCTGTGGCCGCGGGCCTTTGCGAACGCCTCGAGCTTTTCGACGATGTCCTCGTTGCGGGGCGTGACGTAGCGGTCCTTCAAGGCGGGCGCCTTGGCGAAACGCGTATCGGCGGGGGCCGCTGCGCCGCGCTGGTATTTTCCGGTCAGAAGTCCGCTCGCCAGCGGGAAGAACGGCAGCAATCCCAGTTTGTATTCCCGCGCCGCCGGCAACAGATCCTTTTCGATGCCGCGCACCACCAGGCTGTATTCGTCCTGGCAGGAGACGAAGCGGCCGACATTCATCTGCCGCGCGATCAGTTCGGCTTCGGCAATGCGCCAGGCCGGGAAATTCGAATTGCCGATGTAGCGCACCTTGCCCTGGCGCACGAGATCGTCGAGCGCGCGCAAGGTTTCCTCGATCGGCGTCAGCGGATCATAATCGTGCTGCTGGTAGAGATCGATGTAGTCGGTCTTCAGCCGCGTCAGGCTGGCCTCGACGGCGGACATGATGTAGCGGCGCGAGGCGCCCTGCTTGGTGCCGTCGTTGCTCATCGGCTTGGAATATTTGGTCGCCAGCACGATGTCCTTGCGACGGTCGCCGAGCACCTGGCCCAGCACGGTCTCGGAGCCGCCCATGCCGGCATAGATGTCCGCGGTGTCGAATAGCGTGATGCCGAGGTCGATCGCCTTGTGGATCACCTTGCGCGAGGTTTCCAGATCGGTGCGCTGGCCGAAATTGTTGCAGCCGAGGCCGACGGCGGACACGCGCAGGCCGGAGCCGCCGAGATTGCGAATTTGCATGGATCGATCCTGTGGGGGGTGGCACGAAAGGGGCCGCCATTGTGGCCCGCGTGCCGCTGGCCCGCAAGGTGCGGTCTTACCGCGATTGGCGCCGGGCGATGCAGCAAAAAAGCATGCAGCAAAGAAAGATGCGGCCCCGGTCAGACGCGGCGACTGACCGGGAGCCGCTTGGGGCGCGTGATCTGAGACGGGGGGCCTGATCAAACGCAGGCGAAAACTAGCCGGGCTTTGTTACGCGCAAGTGACATCTGGATTTATCCACAGGCCGCCACGGCGGGCTCGCGGCCTCGTGAACAAGGCTCAGAATATCCTGCGATAGACGACGAATCCCGACTTCTCCGCGACCTTGTCATAGAGCAGCATGGCGGTGTGGTTGGTCTCGTGGGTCTGCCAGTAGACCCGCGGGGATCCCGCCAGTTGCGCCTGCGCGTAGACGCCCTTGATCAGCGCCCGGCCGACGCCCTTGCCGCGCGCAGCGGCGCTGGTGAACAGGTCCTGCAGGTAACATGTAGGTTCGATCGCCGTGGTCGAACGATGAAACAGGTAATGCGTCAGGCCGAGCAACTCGCCGCCGCACTCGGCGACCAGCGCATGCACCGGCTCGTAGCCGTCGAAGAAACGCTGCCACGTCATCGCTGTGATCTCGGGCGCCAGCGCCGTCGGCCCCGAGCGGCCATAGAACGCATTGTAGCCATCCCATAACGGAAGCCATTGCGCGTAATCCTGGCGGGTGACGAAGCGAATGTTGACATCGCCGGACATGATGGCACCTGTTTTCGGGGGAGGATGTGCGGAGAGACCCTGACCGCCGTGCACGAGAAGGAGCGCCATTCCTAGCGTTGCGGGGAGACAGGATCAATCGCCGCGATCGATCGCCGCGCCGGCTTCATTCCGCCGCGCGCAACTGCCGGATAAAGCTGCGGTCGCCGCCGCGCAGGGCGCGGTAGTAGTCGGCGTTGGCGGGATTGTCGCCGTGACGGACGAGGTCGGTGACGGGGGTGTAGCTCAGCATGCGTCCGCCGTCGGGCAGCGCCGTGCAACTGAAGCGCAGCACCTCGCCGCTGGTGAGGTTGATATTGATCGGCGTGGAGTCGCCGGCCCGCATCGCCTCGGTGCGACGGGCGATGAAGCTGCCCAATTCGTCCTCTGGCAACTCCCAGGCGCCGGTGTCGCGGCCGTGATACATCAAGGCGATGAAGGGCGGCCTGCTGTCGGCCTGTTGGTCGGAGAGCCGAAAGTAATCGCGGAAGGCGCGGTTGATGAATTCCGCGCGGGTATCCGGGCCGAGCAGCACGATGCCGATGTCGACCTGGTCGAGCGCCGCCGACAATCGCGCCGCGGTGGCATGGTGCTTCTTCTCCCACGCGAACGCATCGATCCATTTCTGCCGCAACAGCCCGGTGATCACGGCGGTGCCGGTCGCGGTCGCCGCCAGCATCGCCATGCGCGCGAGATCCGAAATGTCGTAGCCGGGCACCGTGCGATGATCGAGAAAGAACAGCGCCGACGAGGCCACCGCGATCACGGCGCTGATCAGGCCCAGCGCGATGCCGCTGATCGAGGCGGCAAGCGCCACGATGCAGACGAACAAGGGCGCGGGATTGGGGACGGCAACGAAGTGCCGGTCGACGACGAAGGCGGTCAACGCCGTCGCGATCATCAAAGCGGGACCCGAGATTGCGCGCCAGTCCAGCTGCATGCCCATCATCCATTGTCCGCCGACAAATCCGTTTGTCAGCCGACAAACGATTGGGCGGCCAGTCTGCCTGATCATTTCAATTGCGGTGGGCTTTCCCGTCGTATTCTTAAAAAGGCCTTGCCGGGTTTCGTGGGGCTTTCGCGTTTTTGAAAATCAAATGATAAGCGGATGGAACCGGTTTCTGCGTTCGGTCGTTGAACGCGGAGCGTTTGCACTGCAACATTTACAGAGAGAATACATGCCGACGATTTCGCCCTCGGTCCTGCCGATCCTGATGCTGTTTGCCTCCAACGTGTTCATGACCTTTGCCTGGTACGGCCATCTGAAATTCAAGGAAAGCTCGCTGCCGCTGGTAATCATGGCGAGCTGGGGCATCGCCTTCTTCGAATACTGGCTGGCGGTGCCGGCCAACCGCTGGGGCAGCGCGGTCTATTCGGCGGCCGAGCTCAAGACCATGCAGGAGGTCATCACCCTGGTGGTGTTCGCCGGCTTCTCGGTGCTCTATCTGAAGGAGCCGTTGGGGTGGAATCACGCGCTCGGCTTCGGCTTCATCGCCGCCGGCGCATTTTTCATTTTTCACAAATGGTCTTGATGAAGAAACAAAAGCTTCTAGAGCCTTGTCGGTTCTGATTAAATCAGAACCGGGCTCTAGCTTTTTGTTTGACGCGTTTTCTTGACGCGAACCGGGGTCCACTTCGCTCGAAAACGCTCTAGCGGCCGGTCAGAGCGCGGTAGTGATCGCGCAGGCTGCCGCCGGAATCGTAGGAAATATTAGCGATGCGCCAGTCGTCGTCTTCGATCACGACGCGGACGAGAATTTTGCGCGGCTCGCCGCGGTGCTCGATCACGACACGGACGGTGGCCGGTCCTGTGTCGTCGCCGTCGACAAGCGCGACCTTGCCGACCTTGATGTCGGCGCCGGGCAGCACGCCGCGGCCGAAGAAGGCGTTTGATAGCGGGCCAAGGTTTGGATTGTTCAGACGCGGCGCCTGCATCAGCTTGCGCATGCCGACGCGAGAACAGGGCCTCGAATTCCTCTGGCCCGAGCGGAGCCCGCTCGGCCTGCAGTCGCGCCTGTTTCTGGTACAGCGTTTCGACAAAACTCGCCGCACTTTCTCCGCCGCATTCGGCATGAAGCGGACGCGTCGCAGCGATCAGTGCTGCACCTGCCGAGAAAGCCAAAAAGAACTCGCGCCAATTCATGCGTGCGACCTGGAAACTGGGAGACCACGAGGGTTGGTCGCAGTTTGGCGCTCACGCGTTCACGGGCCCGGTCATCGCAGGCCGCTCGAGGTGCAAACGGAAAAGCGGTGAATTATCCCGGGAACGGCATCGCCATCGAGACCCTGATCGACAGCACGGTCAGCGTGACGGCGAGGCACAGCGACACCGCGCCGATCGCCAGCGTGGCGGCGATGGCGTTGGTCAGCCGGGAAGAAGCGACAGGGGCAGGGCGGCTCACAAAGCCCACCGTGCCGGGCGACCCTATCATGGTCTAAATCCTTCAAGACACGGGACGAATCACCCGCGACGCGAGTGAATATCACAGCATCCGCCGGCAACATTGCGGCAACCATCGCGCCGAAACCGCGTAATCGCCGCAACCGTTAACGGCTGGCCCCCGGTTGTTAACCTTTGCAGGGTTTCTCGCGCGAATGTGATGTGTCCGGCGACAGATCCGACGCGGTCACGCTCCGGCCGCGATGCGGGCGGGGCCATCGACCTCGGCGCCCGGCTGCCAGTCCATGGCGACGAAACCGGGGGTCTGTTCGACCCGGCGCAGCCAGGCGCGGATGGCGGGGAAGGTCGCCAGATCATAGTCGCAGCGTTCGGCAACATGGGTGTAGCCGTACACCGCGATATCGGCGACGGTGAGCTGTCCCGCGGCGAAATAGACATGGTTCTTGAGGTGGTTTTCCATCACCTGCAACGCCGCATAGCCGCGCTCCATCCAGTCTTCCAGCGCGTGGGTCTGTAGGTCGCGGCCGCCCTTGACCAGCGATAGCCAGAAATAGGCGGCGCCGATATTGGGCTCCAGCGCGTGCTGTTCGAAGAACATCCATTGCAGCGCTTCGGCGCGCTCGACCCGCGATTCCGGCGCCAGCGAGGTGCCGCCGCAGACATACCATAGGATGGCGTTGGATTCGGCGAGGTAGCGTCCTTCGGCGACTTCCAGCAGCGGCACCTGTCCGCTCGGATTCATCGCCAGGAATTCCGGCGTGCGGCTTTCGCCCCTGAGGATGTCGACCTCGATGGCGTGATACGGCGCGTTGAGCAACGCCAGCGCAAGGCGCACCTTGTAGCTGTTGCCGGAGCGTTGCATCGAATAGAGTTTGTACATCGTCTCAAGGTTTCGGTTGATCGAGATTACGCAGCGGCGGGCTTGTCGCGCCGCAACGCGGCTAAACAATGATGCCGTTACCGATGCGTCGCAAGGCCTGTGCAATGGAAAAAATCGAAAACCTCTACCGCACTGCACGCGCGCAGAATGATTCTAGCGAGACACCGGAACAATTCAGATCACGCTTGCGCGATGCTGCGCGCGCCGACGGCAACATCGGCGCGATCCTGCACCGCGCGCCGCAGGACGAACACATAAAAGGTCAGCATCACGATCAGTCCGAGCGGGATCGTGGTGACGCCGGCGATGCTGCGTGACAGCAAAGGCACGATCCAGGCCGCCGCCAGCAGGGTGATCTCGAAATCGCGAAAGCCCCGATCGAGCCCGTGTCGCGCGAGAAAGGCAATCGCGACCGCCAGCACCACGAGGTCGTAGTCGAGCACATAGGGCGTCGCCAGAAGGCTGCCGACCGCCAGCGCCGCGGCCTTGAGTTCGAACGCGGCATCGCTGCGCCACAGCCAGGCTAGGCTCGCGGCGAGCGATGCCAGCAGCGAGGCCTGCACGGCGTAGGCGACCGGCACGCTGGCGCCCCAGGCCCGCACGGCCGAGAAGATCGACTGGATTTTCTGCCAGCCGGTGCCGCCCTGTTCGAGCACCACGACTTGCGTGAAGTTCATGGAATCGGTGAACGCATGCCAGATGCCGCCGCCCAGCGTCACGAAGCTGACAGCGATCAGCACGGCAACGGTGATGGCCGCTGCGCCGATCGTGCGCCAGCGCCCGCCTGCCAGCAGCGCAATCGGGATCAGTACGCCGAATTGCGGCTTGTAGGCCAGTAGCCCGATCAGCACGCCGGCCAGTGCCGGTCGCCGGTCGAGCCAGTGCAGGGCGCCGCCGAGCAGCGCCGTGGTGAGGAATGCGTTCTGGCCGTGGCCGACATTGACGAACACGGCAGGAAAGGCGGCTGCCAGCAGCCAGGTCTCGGGGCGCGGCAGGATGGCGCGGATCGCGGCGAGGTAGGCCGCAAAACTTGCGATCAGCCAGATCGCAAGCCCCAAGACATAGGGAACGGCGGCGACCAGTACCGCGATGGCAAGGAAGAACGGCGGATAGTGCCAGCCATAGAACGGCACCTCGCGGCCGCCGAACACAGCCTTCTCGGCGGCGTGCTGCAGCGGCGGAGAATAGGCCTCGGCCGAGCGGCCCTGCCAGGTCAGTGTACCCGCGGCGTAGACGTTGGAGAAATCGGTGCCGATCGGCTGGCCGTTACGGTCGAGCAGGCCGTCGGAAACCGCGATCCATCCGGCGAACACCGCCACCGACAGCCCAAGCAGGATCAGGCTGTAGGCGCGCATCCGCGCCACCGTCAGCCATTCGCCCGATCGCAGCCCTTGCCAGATATGAGTCATTTCGCCGCTGAATTTGTACGATTATTGCGCCGATATTGCTCCGACCGTACCGATCCCGGTTTAACGTTTCTCTAAAGTTTGGCTTGCACCGGCCAAGCTTCTTGCGATGCAGCGCGCCTCGCCTTAGGGTGCCTTGATCCCATCAGAAAGAGTCGTGGAATCCTTGGAATTCACGACGTTTGCCACGACATTTGCCCTGGAGAAAATGATGACCTTCCTGTCCGCTGCGCTCGCCCGTGTGAAGCCGTCCGCGACCATCGCGGTCACGGATAAAGCACGCGCGCTGAAAGCGGCGGGCCGCAACGTCATCGGCCTCGGCGCCGGCGAGCCGGATTTCGACACGCCCGCCAACATCAAGCTGGCGGCGATCCATGCCATCGAGGCCGGCAAGACCAAGTACACCGATGTCGGCGGCATTCCCGAGCTCAAGGAAGCCATCATCGCCAAGTTCCAGCGCGAGAACGGCCTGACCTACAAGCCGAACCAGATCATCGTCGGCACCGGCGGCAAGCAGGTGCTCTACAATGCGCTGATGGCGACCATCAATCCCGGCGACGAGGTCATCATCCCGGCGCCGTACTGGGTCAGCTATCCGGAAATGGTGGCGCTGGCCGGCGGCGAATCCGTGCCTGTGGTGTGCCCGGCTTCGAGCGGCTTCAAGCTGCGGCCCGACGATCTTGAAAAGGCGATCACGTCCAAGACCAAGTGGATCATCCTCTGCTCGCCGTCGAACCCGACCGGTGCTGCCTATACCCGCAGCGAGCTGAAGGCGATCACCGACGTGCTGGTGAAGCATCCGCAGATCTGGGTGATGACCGACGACATGTACGAGCACCTGGTCTATGACGACTTCGTGTTCGCGACACCGGCGCAGGTCGAGCCGAAACTGTACGACCGCACGCTGACCGTGAACGGCGTCTCGAAGGCTTATTGCATGACCGGCTGGCGCATCGGCTATGCCGGCGGACCGGCCGAGCTGATCAAGGCGATGCAGACCATCCAGTCGCAGTCGACCTCGAACCCGTCGTCGATCGCGCAGTGGGCGTCGGTCGAGGCGCTCAACGGTCCGCAGGACTTCATCCCGGTGCACAACAAGGTGTTCAAGGAACGCCGCGACCTCGTGGTGTCGATGCTGAACCAGGCCAAGGGCATCGAATGCCCGCGTCCGGAAGGCGCGTTCTACGTCTATCCGTCCTGCGCCGGCACCATGGGCAAGACCGCGCCGTCCGGCAAGGTGCTCGCCAACGACGAGGACTTCGTCACCGAGCTCCTGGAGAGCGAAGGCGTCGCCGTGGTGCAAGGCTCGGCGTTCGGTCTCGGACCGGCGTTCCGGATTTCGTATGCGACGAAAACTTCCGATCTCGAAGATGCCTGCAAGCGTATTCAGCGCTTCTGCGGCAACCTGCGATAGTTTCGTTTCGCGTTGTTTAAACGCGTCCGAAAAAAGGCGTGTCAAATCACAACACGCGTCGCACGTTTGATGTTTTGAAGTCTTCTTTGGGAAGCGCCTTGTTTTGAACACGGCGCTTCCTTCCTGTCCGCTTCGCAAATCCAGTTCTTTCCCCGCGGAGATTTAGACAGATGCGATTCCTGACATTGACCCTTGCTGTGGCCGCGCTGATCGCGCCGCTCGCTGCCGCCAACGCGTTGCCGCCGGTTCGCGCCGGCATCCTGCAATGCCAGGGCGGCCAGAATGTCGGCTTCGTCGTCGGCTCGGTGACCAGCCTCGAATGCGTGTTCCAGAGCGAGGGCCGTCGCCCTGAACCTTACATCGCCACCGTGCGCCGCTATGGCCTCGACCTCGGCATCACCGCGCAGACCCAACTGGCCTGGGCGGTGAACGCGCCGAACTCCAGGATCAGCCGCGGCGAACTCGCCGGCAATTACGGCGGCGTCGGCGCCAACGCGTCGGTCGGCATCGGCGGCGGCGGTAATTTCCTGGTCGGCGGCCCTGCGAATACCTTTGCGTTGCAGCCGCTCAGCGTACAGGGCCAGACCGGCCTGAACGTGGCGGCCGGGATTGCCGATATCGAACTGCAGCCGTTCCGTGGCTATGGCGCCCCGCGCCGGCACTATCACCGCCATCGGCGCGGCTGAGGCCGATTGAGGCTTTCGGAAAGGGCCCGCGCAAGCGGGCCTTTTTTTGGACTGTCGAAATCTGGCACCGCCCGCCGTGATGTGGCATAGAACCGCCGGCGCCGTGGACACGGCCCGATCTTTAACTCTCTGCTCGCATCACACTTTTTTCAGCCGGAGATTTCTTCATGCGTCGTTTCCTCATTCTCGCCGGAGCGGCCCTCGCCATGCTGACGGCCTCGATCGCCGGCGCCAGCGCCCAACAGGGACGCGTGCAGGTCGGGGTGCTCGAATGCCGCGGCGGCTCCAGCATCGGCTTCATCGTCGGTTCCGTCACCAACCTCGGTTGCGTGCTGCGCGTCGACGGTGTGCCGGACGATCGCTACGTCGCCACCATCCGCAAGGTCGGTCTCGATCTCGGCATCACCCAGGAAACCGCGCTGGCCTGGGGCGTGTTCGCGCCGGTGGCGCGGCTCGGGCCGGGCGATCTGTCCGGCGACTATGCCGGCGCGCAGGGCAGCGCCACGCTCGGCGTCGGTGTCGGCGGCAACGTGCTGGTCGGCGGCTCCAACAATTCGATCGCGCTGCAGCCGCTCAGCCTGCAAGGCCAGGTCGGCGTCAGCATCGCCGCCGGACTGGAAAGCCTGGAGCTGCGGCCGGGAAGGTAAGGCTGGCGTTCCCCGATGCTGTTCAACGCGCCGCCTTGCGGCGTGATCCGCTGCTGACAAGGGAAAAATGCCAGTGAAACGGGAGATCGGTCTTACGTTGCTGGGATTCGCTCTGGTCGCGGTGCTTGCAATGGCACTCCACGCTTCGGGCTTTTGTTTTTTGCGCTTTCGATATTTGACGACACGAGAGCTCGTCGAAATCGCCGTCTCCTACCAGGCGCGGGATATAGACGAGCTTGCAAGCGTTCCGCCCGAGCGGTTATCGGAATCGGTTCGAGCTTTCCTGGAACGGCATCCGGATTGCTGCACCATCACGCCGGCCGATGCTTTTGCCGGTGGACCGATTGAGAGACTTGCGGGCAACACGTGGGTCCTTGCCGAGTACAGACTTCGCAAAGAACGCTACGAGAAATTTCCGGCGGACGGCACCTTCTACCTGGCCTTCATGGCGATAGACCCGTGCGGGAACGTGGTGCAGTCGACGGGTTCGCGCGAGCGGGAGATATCGGCCAAGTCTTTCTGAATTCATGTTTCGATCCTGCGCCACGGCATTTTACGTCTCGCGTGTTCATTCTCTCCTGGCTCAAAGCGCCTTGGTGAAATGATATCGCCGGATGCCGCCGCCCAGCGTCTTGTTGCTGGCGGCGACCGCGAGCTCTTCGCGCACCAGTCGGTATCCGGCGTTTCGATACAGCGACAGCGCGTCGCCCTGCAACTCGGATGTACTCAGGTCCATCGTCGGGTGACGGCGCCGGCGGCATTCATCCTCGGCGAACGCTAGCATCTTGCGCGCAATGCCGAGCCGACGGGCGTCAGGGTCGACATACATGCGCCGCAACTCCATCGCGGTATCGGACGAAGGCTCCAGTCCGAACATGCCGACGAGCTTGCCGCCATCGACGGCGACCCAGAAGCCGCCGTTCCGGTCGCGGTAGTAATCCTCGATCCGGTCGATTTCCTCCTTCAGCGAGGTGACGATGTAGGCTTCAAACGCCGCCTTCATGTCCGGCGGCGCCAGCAGGCGGTTGATCCTGATGAACAGGTCTTGCACGTGCAAAGCATCAGCGGTCGCAAAGGCGCGGATCTCGATCGTAGTACCCATTTTAAGTCCGTGAGATGGTGGCTTCGCCGCCGGGCGCAACCCAAAGATGGAACCATGTCCGAAATCGTAGCACGACGTTCCAGGTCACACGCCGCACCGCAGCGAGATTTTCCCGCTTGCCAAATTGTCGGGACGGGCGGAGCATCTGATTTGCCGACCCAATCACGGGCCGAGCTCCAACTGAGGAGGCGGCAATGGGACAAGACGTCAGAAGTCCCCGCGGTCCACGGTGCATTGCACTGGTGGGCCCTTTCCAGAGCGGTAAAACCACACTTCTCGAAGCCATATTGGCGCGCACCGGCGCCATCCCGCGCGTCGGCAGCGTCGATGCCGGGACTTCAGTGGGCGATTCCAGCCCCGAGGCGCGCCAGCACAAGATGGGCGTAGGCCTCAGCGCCGCCACCACCAGCTTCATGGGCGACAGCTACACTTTTATCGATTGTCCCGGCTCGATCGAGTTCGCGCATGACATGCGCGCCGCGCTTCCCGCCGTCGATGCCGCGGTGGTGGTCTGCGAAGCCGACGAGAAGAAACTGCCGCAACTGCAGATCATCCTGCGCGAGCTCGAGGACCTCGGCATTCCCCGCTTCCTGTTCCTGAACAAGATCGACCGCGCCAACAAGCGCATCCGCGAGACGCTTGCGACATTGCAACCGGCGTCGCGCGTGCCGCTGGTGCTGCGGCAGATTCCGATCTGGAACGGCGACCTGATCGAAGGCTTTGTCGATCTGGCGCTGGAGCGCGCCTTCGTCTATCGCGAGCACAAGCCGTCCGAAGTCGTCGGTCTCGAAGGCGGCAATCTCGACCGCGAAAAGGAAGCGCGGTTCTCGATGCTGGAAAAGCTCGCCGACCACGATGACGCGCTGATGGAGCAGTTGCTGGAAGACATCCAGCCGCCGCGCGATGCGGTGTTCGACGATCTCGCGCGCGAACTGCGCGAAGGCCTGATCTGCCCGGTGCTGCTTGGAGCTGCCACACGCGAGAACGGCGTGTTGCGGCTGATGAAGGCGTTGCGCCATGAAGCGCCCGGGGTGACCGAGACCGTCAAACGTCTCGGCGCGCCGTCGCAAAAGGAGGCGTTGGCTTACGTGTTCAAGACCATGCACCTGCAGCATGGCGGCAAGCTGTCGCTGACGCGGTTGCTGTCAGGCCATCTCGACGACGGTGCGACGCTGCAATCTTCCACCGGCGAGGCCGGGCGGGTTTCCGGCATTCTCGCGGTCAGCGGCACGCATGACAGCAAGCGTGCCGCGGCGGAAGCCGGCGATACCGTAGCTCTCGGCAAGCTCGACGCGATCAAGACCGGCGACACGTTGTCCGCCGGCAAGACCGCGCCATCGGCGCTCCGGCGTGCCGAGCCGACGCCGCCGGTACTGGCGATGTCGCTGGCGGCGACCGATCGCAAGGACGACGTCAAGCTCGGCCAGGCGCTGGCGCGGCTGAACGAGGAAGATCCGTCGCTGAGCATGATCCACAACACCCAGACCCACGACATCGTGCTGTGGGGGCAGGGCGAGATGCATTTGCGCGTCGCGCTCGAACGGCTGCGCGACCGCTTCGGTGTCAACGTCAAATCGCACGCGCCGTCGATCGGCTATCAGGAGACGATCCGCAAACCGATCAGCCAGCGCGGCCGCCACAAGAAGCAGTCCGGTGGTCACGGCCAGTTCGGCGACGTGGTGCTGGAGATCAAGCCGATGCCGCGCGGCACCGGCTTCGAATTCCACGAAAAGGTGGTCGGCGGCGCCGTGCCGCGCAACTATATCGGCGCGGTGGAGGAGGGCGTGGTCGACGGTCTCGTGCGCGGCCCGCTCGGCTTCCCCGTCATCGATCTGCATGTGACGCTGACCGACGGTTCCTATCACAGCGTCGACTCCTCCGATCTCGCCTTCCGCACCGCGGCGCGGCTCGGCATGAACGAGGCGCTGCCGCAGTGCCAGCCGGTGCTGCTGGAGCCGATCTATATGGTCGAGATCGTCTGTCCGACCGATGCCACGGCCAAGGTCAACGCCATCCTGTCGGCGCGGCGCGGCCAGATCCTCGGCTTCGACACCCGTGAGAACTGGCCGGGCTGGGATTGCGTCCGCGCCACCATGCCGGAGGCCGAGATCGGCGACCTGATCGTGGAATTGCGCTCGGCCACCGCCGGCGCCGGCGGCTTTACCCGGCAGTTCGACCGCATGGCCGAAGTCACCGGCCGCGCCGCCGACCAGATCATCGCCGCGCATCGGGTGGCGGCGTAGGCAACCCGGTCATTCCGGGTCTCCGCCTGGCGGCGCATCCCGGAATGACGCGAGGCGCCATTGACTCGGGCCCCGGCATGGCCGATTTGACGGCCATGACCAGTGGAACGAAACCTCCCGCCGCTTGCCTGATCGGCTGGCCGGCCGCGCATTCGCGCTCGCCGCTGATCCATCATTACTGGCTGCGGACCCTGGGCATCCAGGGCGGTTACGTCATCGAGGCGGTGCCGCCCGACGAGTTCGGGGATTTCGTGCTGCGGCTTTCCGTTCGCGGCTTCGTCGGTGCCAACGTCACCATTCCGCACAAGGAGCAGGCGCTGGCGCTGTCGAAGCCGGACGAGCGCGCCCGCGCGGTCGGGGCGGCCAATACGCTGTGGTTTGCAGACGGCGAATTGCGGTCGACCAACACCGATGTCGAGGGCTTCATCAGCAATCTCGACGCCTGCGCGCCGGGCTGGGACAAAGCCGAGGACGCGCTGGTGCTCGGCGCCGGCGGCTCGTCGCGCGCGGTGCTGTTCGGGTTGATCGAGCGCGGCATCAAGCGCATCCATCTCGCCAACCGCACGGTCGAGCGCGCCCAGGCGCTGGCGGAACAGTTTGGCGCCGGCGTGCTGCCGGTGGCATGGGACCGGATCGACGAGTTGCTGCCGCGCGCGGGGCTGCTGGTGAACACCACCTCGCTCGGCATGAAAGGCCAGCCCGCGCTCGACCTCGATGCCGGCCTGCTGCCGTCACAGGCCGTGGTCGCCGATCTGGTTTACGTGCCGCTGCAGACGCCCCTGCTCGCCGCCGCCCAGGGCCGCGGCCTGCGGACCGCCGATGGGCTCGGCATGCTGCTGCATCAGGCGGTGCGCGGTTTCGAGCTTTGGTTCGGTCAGCGTCCCGAGGTGACATCCGAACTTCGTGCGCTGGTCGAAGCCGATCTCACAAAGACCTGATCCCGGATCACACCTGATCCCCGGATCGCGGACATTTGAGCCGGAATATTATCGGAAAACCGGGGTCAATGGTTAAGTCAGCACTGCCTGTACCGCCTGCCGGAGATCCGCGCCATGTCCCGTCGCTATCCCTTTGTTCGCCCGCTTGCCGCCGTCGCGATGGTTGCGGCCTCCACGATTTATGCGATCGCCCAGCAGCCGCCGACGCCGTCGCGGGTTCGCGGCACCATCGAGGCGGTCGATGGCGACACGCTGGCGGTCAAGTCGCGCGCCGGCGAGGACGTCAAGCTGCACATGACCGGCGACATCCGGATCGTCGGCATCACCAAGATCGCACTGACCGACATCAAGGTCGGCTCCTTCATCGGCACCACCACGGTGCCGGGGCCGGACGGCGCCAATAACGCGGTCGAGGTCCACGTGTTTCCGGAAGCCATGCGCGGTACCGGCGAGGGCTCGCGGCCCTACGACCTCAAGCCCAACAGCAGCATGACCAATGCGACGGTGGAACAGTCCGTGGTCGGCAATGACGGGCACACGCTGAACATCAAGTACAAGGACGGCGAGAAGAAAGTCCTGGTGTCTCCGGAGACGCCGGTCGTCACCTACGTTCCCGCCGACAAGTCCGACCTCAAGCCCGGCGCCAAGGTGATCGCCTTTATGAAAAAGCTGCCGGACGGCTCGTTCGAGACCAACCGCGTCAGCGTCGGCCGCGACGGGCTGACGCCGCCGATGTAACCCTTTTACTTTCCCTCTCCCACCCAACTCGGGTTTACCCGAGTTGGATATTTTACTCTTCGAAGTCGGATAGATCCGACTTCGATGGGAGAAGGACGAAAGAACCAGTCGCACAGACCACCTTTGGAGGGACACCATGCCGAAATTAGCCTCGTTGATCGTTTCGCTCGCCATTCTTTCCGCCGTCGCCACCGCGGCATCGGCGCAGACGCCGCCGACCGTGCGGATTCGCGGCACCATTGAGGCGATCGACGGTTCTGTCCTGTCGATCAAGTCCCGCGAGGGCGCCGACATGAAGGTACGGATGACCGACAACGTGGCGGTGTTTGGCGTCGTCAAAACCGAATTGGCCGAGATCAAGGAAGGCTCGTATATCGGCGTCACCGCGGTGCCGGAGCCCGACGGGGTCCAGAAGGCGGTCGCGGTGCATATCTTCCCGGAGAACCAGCGCGGCGCCGCGGAAGGGTTCCGGCCCTGGGATCAGCGCCCGAACTCGACCATGACCAACGCCACCGTGGCCCAGACCGTGAAGGGCACCGACGGCCAGAACATTCTGGTCAAGTACAAGGACGGCGAAAAGAAAGTGCTGGTGCCGCCGGGCACGCCGATCGTCACCTTTGTCGCCGGCGACAAGACCGACCTGAAGGCCGGCGCCAAGATCATCATCTTCGGCGCGGTCAAAAAGGACGACGGCACGCTGGAGGCTAACCGCGTCAACGTCGGCCGCGACGGAATTACGCCGCCGATGTGATTGCTTGCTTCTTTCCTTCTCCCCTTGTGGGAGAAGGTGGCGCGTAGCGCCGGATGAGGGGTTTCTGTCAACACAACAGGTTTGAATGTGCGGAGGCAGACCCCTCACCCGTCTCAATCGCGCTGCTCGCGCGATTGATCCACCCTCTCCCACAAGGGGAGAGGGGAAGGAACTCAAATCGCCAGCACCTTATCGTCGATCTCTTCGATCCTGTTGACGCCGCACAGACCCATCGTGGTGGTCAGTTCCTTGCCGAGGATGTCGAGCGCCTTGGCGACGCCCTGTTGGCCGCCGGCGCCGAGGCCGTAGGCATAGGCGCGGCCGATCATGCAGGACTTGGCGCCGAGCGCGAGCGCGCGCATCACGTCCATGCCGGAGCGGATGCCGCCGTCGAACATGATCTCCATCTGCGCGCCGACCTCATCGACGATCTCGGGCAGCACCTCGATCGAGGACGGCGCGCCGTCGAGCTGACGGCCGCCATGGTTGGAGACCACGATCGCCTGCGCGCCGGTCTTGGCGGCGAGCTCGGCGTCCTCGACGTCCAGAATGCCCTTGAGGATCAGCTTGCCCGGCCAGATGCTGCGGATCCAGTCGATGTCCTTCCAGTTCAGCGAGGTGTCGAACTGCGAGTTGATCCAGGTCGACAGCGAGGTGATGTCGTCACTGACCTTGAGATGGCCGGCGAGGTTGCCGAAGGTGCGGCGCTTGCCGCGCAGCACGCCGGAGACCCAGGCCGGCTTGGTGGCGAAGTCGACCAGCTTCGACAGCGACCATTCCGGCGGCACCGTCATGCCGTTCTTGATGTCCTGGTGGCGCTGTCCGATCACCTGCAGGTCGACCGTCAGCACCAGCGCGCTGCACTTGGCGGCGATCGCGCGCTCGATCAGCTCCTTGATGAAGCCGCGGTCCTTCATCACGTAGAGCTGGAACCAGAACGGCTTGTCGACGGCACCCGCGATATCCTCGATCGAGCAGATCGACATCGTGCTCTGGGTGAAGGGAATGCCGGCGGCCTGCGCCGCGCGGCAGGCGTGGATCTCGCCATCGCCGTGCTGCATGCCGAGCAGGCCGACCGGCGCCAGGATCAGCGGCATCGCGGCGGGTTCGCCGAGAATGGTGGTCGAGAGATCGCGCTTGGAGACGTCAACCAGGATGCGCTGGCGGAATTTGATCTGCTGCAGGTCGTCATGGTTGGCGCGCAGCGTGTCCTCGGTATAGGAGCCGCGGTCGGCATAGTCGAAAAACGCCTTCGGCACGCGGCGCTGGTGCTCAAGGCGCAGATCCTCAATGCAGGTCATGTGCTTCATCGACGTTCCGCCCTTGTCGAGACTCTTGCCCCGGACATTCGTGGATGCCCTGGGCTCCTTGAATTTCGTAACCGTGCTGTCATCTAGCATGGTTGGTACCCCAGCCAAATCGCATCTCGCGATACCAGCCCATCCGGAAAGGACATCTCATGACCGGACCGCGTTCCGTTTCCAAATCCGCCGCCGACGCCGCAAATCGCGCCGAAAAGCGCCGGCTCGACGAGGCCCTGGAGGAGGGGCTGGAGGAGACCTTTCCGGGTTCCGACGCCGTCAATGTCACCCAGCCGGCGCCCTCGAAGGCCGACCAGCACATCAAGCGGCGCGACTGACGGCTTGGCGCCGTACCGTCATAATGTAGAAATAACGCATTATAACAAATGGTTAGGTGTGGATCGCGGCTGGCCAGGGCCGTAATGATTCATCATATTTTTTGAAGCCATTTTAGCGGCTGAGGGATTATAACCCCTGCACGCTATGATGGACGGCGTTCGGGGATTCTTGGGCCTTTGGCCGGCAAGCCCCGGAAGAGCTGGGGGTTACATGAGCCGCAAATATTTCGGTACCGACGGGATTCGGGGCCGTGCCAATGGCTTGATCACACCGGAGCTCGCGCTCAAGGTGGGGCAGGCGGCCGGCCTGGTGTTTCAACGCGGCGACCATCGTCACCGTGTCGTGATCGGCAAGGACACCCGTCTCTCCGGCTACATGATCGAATACGCCATGGTGGCGGGCTTTACCTCGGTCGGCATGGACGTGCTGCTGCTCGGCCCGATCCCGACGCCGGCGGTAGCGATGCTGACCAAGTCGATGCGCGCCGATCTCGGCGTGATGATTTCCGCCTCCCACAACCTGTTCGAGGACAACGGCATCAAGCTGTTCGGCCCGCAGGGATTCAAATTGTCCGACGACGTCGAGAAGCAGATCGAGCAGTTGCTCGACGAGCCGATCGACCGCCATCTGGCGCAGAGCGCCAGCCTCGGCCGCGCCCGCCGCATCGACGGCGTCCATGACCGCTATATCGAATTCGCCAAGCGGACGCTGCCGCGCGAACTCTCGCTCGACGGCCTGCGCGTGGTGGTCGATTGCGCGCACGGCGCCGCCTACAAGGTGGTTCCGGAAGCGTTGTGGGAGCTCGGTGCCGACGTCATCGCGATGGGCGTCGATCCCGATGGCTTCAACATCAACAAGGAATGCG
The DNA here is from genome assembly GCA_963764705.1 of uncultured Alphaproteobacteria bacterium. Lineage (GTDB taxonomy): Bacteria > Pseudomonadota > Alphaproteobacteria > Rhizobiales > Xanthobacteraceae > Bradyrhizobium. The sequence goes on from CAVXTR010000004.1 coordinate 341,829, forward strand.
GCTCGACCTCGCCGGAAGCGCTGAGCAAGAAGGTGCGCGAGATGCGCGCCGACATCGGCATCGCGCTCGACGGCGACGCCGACCGCGTCATCCTGGTCGACGAGCGCGGCCATGTGGTCGACGGCGACCAGTTGCTGGCGGTGATCGCACAGAGCTGGAAGGAAGACGGCCGTCTTGCCAAGCCCGGCATCGTCGCCACCGTGATGTCGAATCTCGGGCTCGAGCGCTTTCTCGAGAGCCAGGGCATCGGCATGGTGCGCACGGCGGTCGGCGACCGCTACGTGCTCGAGCAAATGATGAAGCAGGGCTACAATCTCGGCGGTGAGCCTTCAGGCCACATCATCCTGTCGGATTACGCCACCACCGGCGACGGCTTCGTCGCAGCACTTCAGGTGCTTTCCGTGGTGCAAAAACTTCGCCGTCCGGTATCGGAAGTGTGCCACCGCTTCGACCCGCTGCCGCAGATCCTCAAGAACGTGCGCTACCGCAGCGGCAAGCCGCTCGACCATGACGAGGTGAAGTCGGCGATCGTCGATGGCGAGAAGCGCCTCAACGGCCACGGCCGGCTGCTGGTGCGCTCCTCCGGCACCGAGCCTGTGATCCGCGTGATGGGCGAGGGCGATGACCGCATCCTGGTCGAGGAAGTCGTCGATCACATCTGCAATGCACTCGGCCACGCCGCGGCGGCGTAGACGGTTGTATTCCACGGCCCGGGCGCCTTCGCATCGCAGCCATTAGCTAATGGTGCTGGTCGCCGCACCGCGCGCGGCGTAGAAGCCGTCTACTGTCAGCTATGCACGCGATTTGGGAATGCGCCCTTGAACAAGCCGGTCATCGTCTCCGAGGAAGCTCTGACCGCGCCGGTGCTGGTGCCCGATGTGGCGCCGGGCGTGACGTCAGGTTTGGCCGCCAAGGCCGCCGCCGCGGGTCCGGCCTATGTCGTGCTGGCCGGAATCAGCTTCTCGCATTTCCTCAACGACACCATGCAGTCGCTGATCGCGTCGGTCTATCCGATCCTGAAAAACTCCTACGCGCTGGACTACGCCCAGATCGGCATGATCACGCTGGCGTTCCAGTTTACCGCGTCGCTGTTGCAGCCGGTGGTCGGGCATTTCACCGACAAGAAGGCGCAGCCGTTCTCGCTTTCCATCGGCATGGGCTTCACCTTCTTCGGCCTGCTGCTGCTGAGCGTCGCGCACCAATACGGGATCATTCTGATTGCGGCCTCGCTGGTCGGGCTGGGCTCGGCGGTGTTTCATCCGGAGTCGGCGCGGATCGCCCGGCTCGCTTCGGGCGGGCGATATGGTTTCGCGCAATCGGTGTTTCAGCTCGGCGGCAGTTTCGGCACGTCGATGGGCCCGGTGCTGGCGGCGCTGATCGTGGTGCCGTTCGGCCAGCCCAGCATCGCCTGGTTTTCGTCGATCGCGTTCCTGGCGATCGTCATCCTGTGGCGGATCGGGGTCTGGTACAAGCCGCAGATCACGACGAAAAAATCCGCTGTGGTCGAGCGTCATCCGGATGCGCCGGACGCACGGCGCGTCAAGATCGCGCTCTTGGTGCTGGTTGCGCTGCTGTTCTCGAAGCAGCTCTACGTGTCGAGCCTGTCGAGCTACTACATCTTCTATCTGATCGACCGGTTCGGCGTCTCGACCCAGGCCGCCCAGCTCTATCTCTTCATCTTCCTCGCTTCCAACGCGGTCGGCGCGTTCTTTGGCGGCCCGCTCGGCGACCGCTACGGCCGCAAATACATCATCTGGTTCTCGATCCTCGGCGCGTTGCCGTTCACGCTGGCGCTGCCTTATGCCGGCCTATTCGGGTCGGCGGTGCTGACCGTGTTCATCGGCCTGATCCTGTCATCGGCCACCTCGTCGATCATCGTGTTCGCGCAGGAACTGATGCCGCACCGCTTCGGGATGATCTCGGGCGTGTTCTTCGGTGTGGCCTTCGGGATCGGCGGGCTGGGTGCGGCAGTGCTCGGCAAGCTCGCCGACCACACCGGCATCGCCTTTGTCTATCACCTCTGCGCCTTCCTGCCGGCGCTCGGGCTGCTCGCGGTGTTCCTGCCGAAGATGCCGAAATACGCGCGCTGAGCAGCGGCGTGCCGCATGCGGCGGTGCCGGACGCGTCAACAAAATCTTAACAGCGCGCCCGCGGACTTAATTCCGTCAATACATCGTTAGGGTGTATGGCGACTTTGCCGTTTTCTGTGCCGGAAAATGCAGCAAATTGCGGCTGTAAACGCACGCGCGAAAAAATCGTCAGAGATTATCAACCTTAAAAATTAGGGTTAAGCGCCGCTTAAACATTTGATGGCATCGTCCGGCCGTGAGTTTTTGAAGTGAGGCCTCCGTAGTCAGCCCCACCGGAAAAAAGGACGAAGCCAATGCGTAGCGTTAAGTTGATCATCGCCGCCGGAGCGGCCACTTTATTGTCCCAGGCGGCGCTTGCCGCCGATATGGCGATCGCGCCGCCCCCGCAGATGTATGCGCCGCCCCCGGTGGTCCAAGACTTCGGCGGCTGGTATCTGCGCGGCGACATCGGCTTCAGCAATCAGTCCATCAAGAGCCGGGATTGGTATTCCTATCCTACGCTGTTATCGCTTGATCAACGTTCGGGCTTCGACACTGCGGGCATTTTTGGCATCGGCGTTGGTTATCAGTTCAACAACTGGTTTCGCGTCGACGTCACCGGCCAGTATCGCGGTAGGTCCAATTTTCACGGATCCGATGTTTTTGTCTCGAGTAATGCGGGCGTACCTACTCCCGGCGTCGACACCTACACGGGCAGCAAGTCTGAGTGGCTGGCTCTCGCCAACGGTTATGTGGACCTCGGTACCTGGTGGTGCGTGACGCCGTACATCGGTGCTGGCGTTGGCGTCTCACGAAACACAGTGTCCAATTTTGTCGATCTCAACACGCCGACCCTCGGTGTCGCTCTCGCGCCGGCAGGCTCAAATTGGAATTTCGCTTGGGCCCTGCATACTGGTCTGGCCTACAAGGTCAACCCGGGCCTTACGGTGGAGCTCGGTTATAGCTACGTGAATCTTGGCGATGCTGCGACTGGAATCGTTTCCGATTTCACCGGATTCGCGAACAACCATAGAATGACATTCAAAGACATTACCTCACACGACCTGACGCTCGGCCTGCGCTGGAACATTGACAGCGCACCGGTGTACGCGCCGCCGCCGCTGGTTCGCAAAGGTTAATCCGGTCTTTCATCCGTTAACGACTGCCGACGGCGCGGGATCTTCCCGCGCCGTTTTGCTTTTGATGCATGCGCTGACCGGCGCCGTAGCCATCGCAAAATCAATCGCAGCTTTTCCAACAAGTTCGCGCCAATCGCGGCCTGCGAAAACGATTGGTTAAGGTTAACAGGCGATGATCAGCGTCAAGTTCAGAGTGTGCGATGGAGCGGTTGTGATGCGTCGAATCTTGCTGGCGATGATGATGTGCGGGGCTGCGGCCGGCGCGCAGGCCGCTGATCTCTCCGATCTGCCGATACTTCGCGGCGCCGTCACCGAAGGCCTGAGCACGAGCCGGGTGAACTGGCAGGGCTTCTATATCGGCGGACAGGGCGGCTACGGATCGTCGGACGAGAACTTCTCCGGTTCGAACGCCAATATGCTGGCGGCTTTGCTCGACCATAGAATCATTCAGGAGATGGACGTCGCAAATTGGAATCTCGGTCTCGGAAAGCAGTCGTCGCGCGCGTCCGCCTATGGCGGCTTCACCGGCTACAACTGGCAATGGACCGACGTCGTCGTCGGTCTTGAAGCAAGCTACATGCACGGCAAGTTCGGCGGCATGTCTCAGGCGTCGAGAGGGCTCGTGAGCGGCTCCCCGTTGTCCGACGGCTTGTTCCATGACGTTGTGGTGAATTCATCGTCGGCGATCTCGATATCGGATATGGCGACATTGCGCGCACGCGCGGGTTACTCCGTCGGGAGCTTCCTGCCATACGCTTTCGCCGGCGTTGCACTTGGAAATGCCGACATCACGCGTAGCGTCACTATTCATGACAACTATGCGCCTACTCTAGCGGGCGCAATTGCAGCTTGCCCCACGCCGCCCAATCCGGGACCTCCAATCTGTTCCACCTCGAACGCAACACAAGCTCAGCACAACCACCTCATCTACGGCTACTCTGGCGGCCTCGGCGTCGATGTCAATCTGATCGGTGGCCTGTTCATGCGGGCGGAATGGGAATATGTCCGGTTCACGTCGTCGGTAGATACCAGCATCAACAACGTTCGCGCGGGCCTGGGCTACAAATTCTGATCGGGGCGCCGCCCGCGGCGCGCTGTTGACAGAATTGGTCTCGCCTGCTGCTCTGTCGTCTCGCAAGGGACGACCGCTATGAAAATCTACGGCGATACCAATTCGGGCAACTGCCTGAAGGTGAAGTGGGTGTGCGACCATCTGGCGCTGCCCTACACCTGGGTGGCGATCGATACGCTCAAGCGCGAGACGCACACGCCGGAATTTCTCAGGCTCAACAGCGCCGGGCAGGTGCCGACGATCGAACTCGACGACGGCCGCACGCTGGCGCAATCCAACGCCATCATCCGCTATCTCGCCCACGGCAGCGATCTCATTCCATCGGATGCTTTCGCGCAGGCCAAGATGGACGAATGGCTGTTCTGGGAACAGTACAGCCACGAGCCCTATATCGCGGTCTGCCGCTTCCAGATGTTCTATCTCGGCAAGCCGGCGTCCGATCTCGATCCCGACAAGGTCAAGCGCGGCTATGCGGCGCTGACGCGGATGGAGCAGCAGCTCGCCATCACGCCGTTTCTGGTCGGCGACGCGGTCTCGCTGGCCGACGTTTCGCTGCTGGCCTATACCCGCGTGGCGCATGAGGGCGGCTTTCAAATCGACGTGAATAGCGCCGTGCGCCGCTGGATCGGCGAGACCGAGAAAAATCTCGGCGTGCTGTTGGCGCGCTGAATTTTCATCGAAAGGAAATCATGCCTGCGATCTCGAAGGTCACCATTCGCCGTACCCGCCGCGAGGACGTCGGCATCATTGTCGCGATGCTGGCGGACGATCCGCTCGGCGGCGCCCGCGAGCGGATCGAAGATCCATTGCCGCAGTCCTATTACAAGGCGTTCGAGACGCTCGAGCGCGATCCGAACATCCAGCTCGTAGTCGCCGAGGACGGCGAGGGCGCCGTCGTCGGCTGTCTCCAGCTCTGCATCCTGCCGGGATTGAGCTCGCAGGGCGCCTCGCGCGGCCTGATCGAGGATGTTCGTGTCGCCGGGCATTGCCGCAGCCGCGGCATCGGCGAGCAGCTGGTGCAATGGGCACTCGCGGAAGCGCGCGGCAAGGGCTGCAAGCTGGTTGAATTGCTGACGCATCACACGCGCGTGGATGCACAACGGTTTTACGAACGTCTCGGTTTTGCGCGCAGCCATGTCGGGATGACTGTCCGATTTTGACGTTTCTGCGATCCCCGCGGTTGAAATGCGGCGAGCATCTCTCGTTCTGCGATCCGGTTAACAACCGATAAACTACGCGCGCGTCCGTAAATTTACTGTCCGGATCGTCTCCGCTATGCCGTCGTTTCCCATGGGGCGGCGTGGGCGGCTTGGGGATTTTTCGATGAGCAATTACTCCATCGTTCGCGACGGAAACGAATATGTCGTGCGCGCCGACGATAAAAGCGTCCTCAAGATTTCCAGCCGGCGGCGGGCCGTCAAGCTGATTTCCGACGCGACCGAATTGATGCAGCAGCAGCCACCGGCGCTGTCCGAGGAGGAGGGCGCATCAATCGTCCCCGATCTCGGAGCAATTCCCGATCCCCAGGTTCCTTGACGGTCGGCCGCCTTTACCTTATGTACCGCGGCGGGACACCTCCCCCCAACGGGAGGCTTACTATCTGGAAGGATAGATCATGACCGTAGCGAAGCCCGCTTCGCGGCCCAATGTGCCGCATTTTTCGTCCGGCCCCTGCGCCAAGCGCCCCGGCTGGAATCCCCAAAATCTCAAGGACGCGGCGCTCGGCCGTTCGCATCGCGCCAAGGTCGGCAAGGCCAAGCTCAAGCTTGCGATCGATTTGACGCGCGAAGTGCTGGAAGTCCCGGCCGGCTACAGGATCGGCATCGTGCCGGCGTCCGATACCGGCGCGGTCGAAATGGCGCTGTGGTCGCTGCTCGGCGAGCGGCCGGTCACCACCATCGCCTGGGAATCGTTCGGCGAAGGCTGGGTCAGCGACATCGTCAAGGAATTGAAGCTCAAGGACGTCACCAAGCTGCACGCCGGCTATGGCGACATTCCCGACCTCTCCAAGGCCGATCCCGCTTCCGACATCGTCTTCACCTGGAACGGCACCACTTCGGGCGTCCGCGTGCCCAATGCCGACTGGATCAGTGCCACCCGCGAAGGCCTGACCATCTGCGACGCGACCTCGGCCGCGTTCGCGCAGCCGCTCGATTGGCCCAAGCTCGATGTCGTCACGTTCTCCTGGCAGAAGGCGCTGGGCGGCGAAGCCGCGCATGGCATGCTGATCCTGTCGCCGCGCGCGGTGCAGCGGCTGGAGACCTACAAGCCGGCCTGGCCGCTGCCGAAAATCTTCCGCATGACCAAGGGCGGCAAGCTCAACGAAGGCATCTTCGAAGGCGAGACCATCAACACGCCGTCGATGCTGTGCGTCGAGGATTATCTCGATGCGCTGAACTGGGCCAAGTCGATCGGCGGCCTCAAGGCCCTGATCGCGCGCGCCGATGCCAACACCAAGGCACTGGCCGACTGGAAGGCGAAGACGCCGTGGATCGACTTCCTGGCCAAGGATGCGTCGATCCGCTCCAACACCTCTGTGTGCCTGAAGATCGTCGACCCCGCGATCACCTCGCTTACCCCTGACGCGCAGGCCGACTTTTCCAAGAAGCTGGTCGCGCTGGTGGAGAAGGAAGGCGCCGGTTACGACTTCGCCTATTACCGCGATGCGCCGGCGGGCCTGCGGATCTGGTGCGGCGCCACCGTGGAAGCCTCCGACGTCGCCCTGCTGACGCAGTGGATCGACTGGGCGTTCGCCGAGACCAAGGCGGCGCTGCCGAAAGCGGCGTAGGTTCTTTCTTACCTCGCCCCGTTCTTACGGGGAGAGGTCGGCGCGTGGCGCCGGGTGAGGGGCTCTTGAGCTTCCTGACCGTTGATAGATGCCCCTCACCCCAACCCTCTCCCCGTAAGAACGGGGCGAGGGAGCAAAAATCACTCCGCAGCTTCATCCGAGCGCTTCGCGCCGATCTTCCCCGCGGGGAGGGTAGAGGAACACAAAATGACAAAACCAAAAGTTCTCATTTCCGACGCGCTCTCGCCCGCCGCCGTGCAGATCTTCAAGGATCGCGGCATCGAGGTCGATTTCCAGCCCAATCTCGGCAAGGACAAGGACAAGCTCGCCGAGATCATCGGCAACTATGACGGGCTGGCAATCCGCTCGGCGACCAAGGCGACTGCCAAGATCATCGAGAAGGCGACCCGGCTGAAAGTAATCGGCCGCGCCGGCATCGGCGTCGACAACGTCGAAATTCCGGCCGCCACCGCCAAGGGCATCATCGTGATGAACACGCCGTTCGGCAATTCGATCACGACCGCCGAGCACGCGATCACGCTGATGCTGGCGCTGGCGCGCGAAATTCCGCAGGCCGACGCCTCGACCCAGGCCGGCAAGTGGGAGAAGAACCGGTTCATGGGCGTCGAGATCACCGCCAAGACGCTCGGCGTGATCGGCTGCGGCAACATCGGCGCCATCGTCGCCGACCGCGCGCTCGGCCTTCGCATGAAAGTGATCGCGTTCGATCCGTTCCTGTCGCCGGAGCGCGCCCGGGACATCGGCGTCGAGAAGGTCGAACTCGACGACCTGTTCAAGCGCGCGGACTTCATCACGCTGCATACGCCGCTGACCGAGAAGACCAGGAACATCATCGACGCGGCGGCGATTGCGAAGATGAAGAAGGGCGTGCGCATCATCAACTGCGCCCGCGGCGGCCTGGTCGACGAGCAGGCGCTGGTCGACGCGCTGAATTCCAAGCATGTCGCCGGCGCTGCCTTCGACGTGTTCGTCGAGGAGCCGGCGACCAAGAACGTGCTGTTCGGCCATCCCAACGTGATCTGCACGCCGCATCTCGGCGCTTCCACCACCGAAGCGCAGGAAAATGTCGCGCTGCAGGTCGCCGAGCAGATGTCGGATTACCTGTTGACCGGCGCGATCTCGAACGCGGTGAACTTTCCGTCGATCACCGCGGAAGAAGCCCCGAAGCTGAAGCCGTTCATCGAGCTCGCCGAAAAGCTCGGCTCGTTCGCGGGCCAGCTCACCGAGACCGGTATCACCAAGGTGCAGATCACCTATGAGGGTCAGGTTGCCGAAATGAAGATCAAGGCGATCACCTCGGCGGTGCTGTCGGGCCTGCTGCGGCCGATGCTGGGTGAGGTCAACGTGGTTTCGGCGCCTGTTGTCGCCAAGGAGCGCGGCATGGTGGTGGACGAAATCGTGCGCGCCGCGCATAGCGACTACGAAAGCCTGATCACGGTGACCGTGAATACCGAGCGCCAGGAACGTTCGGTCTCGGGCACGGTCTATGCCGACGGCAAGCCGCGGCTGGTCGACATCAAGGGCATCCGGGTCGATGCCGAGTTCGGCAAGTCGATGATTTATGTCACCAACGAGGACAAACCCGGCTTCATCGGCGCCTTCGCCGGCCTGCTCGGTGACGCCAAGCTCAACATCGCCACCTTCCATCTCGGCCGCACCAAGCAGGGAGGCGACGCCATCGCACTGGTCGAAGTCGACAGCGCCGTGCCCGCTGACGTGCTCAGCAGGGTGCAGAAGCTGCCACAGGTCAAGCAGGCCAAGGCGCTGACGTTCTAATAAGGCGCTGGTGTTCGATCCCTGCCGGCGCGGCAGGGATCCGCGGCGCTGTCTACCACCGCGTGGCGGCTGCCAGCGTCCGTTGCCGGCCGCCGCGGCGCCATTGGGTGATGCTGCAGCCGAACGAGGTACGAAACCAGCGCGCCATCGCGCTTTGCGCCGAAAAGCCGAGCAGTTCGGCGATTTCCTTCAGCGGCCGGTTGCCGTCCTCGACCAGCCGCATCGCGATATCGGTGCGCTCGGCCTGCAGAATTGCGGAAAAGCTGGTGCCGCATTCCTCGAGGCGGCGGTGGATGGTGCGGCGGTCGCACGCCAGATGTTCGGCGACGTGCTCGACCGTGCAGTGTCCGCCCGGCAGCAGCGAGCGCACCAGTTCGCGCACCTTGCCGTCCCAGCGTTCCGGGCGGGCGCCGATCTCGTCGAAGCGGCTCTGGACGTAGCGCGCGATCAGGGGATGGGCCGTCGGTATCGGCCGTTCGAGGTCGCGCGCGGCGCACACGATCGCGTCGAAATCGGAATTGAATGTCACGTCGCAGCCGAAGAACCGCCGGTGGTAGGCGCGGCGCCGTGGCGGCGCATGGACGAAATGCACTTCGAGCGGCCGCCAGCCCTGGCTGAACAGCAGCGAGATGATGCGGTGGACCCGTCCCAGCGCCAGTTCGGTCGATTGCCGCGTCGCGCGCTGATGCCCGCCGCGCAAATGCAGGACGATGGTGACCAACTCGTCGCGATGCGCGATCTCCAGCCGCATCGCCTCGTCCTGGATATGGATGTAGCGCGCCAGCGCCTCGATTGCAGCACCGACGGTGGCCTGTTCGCGAATCACCAGCGCCACCGGACCGAGCGTCGAAAGATCGCCGCGCGCGGCCAGCCGCAACGCGAATTCCTCGACGCCGGAGGCTGCGGCCGAGGCTTCCAGCAGGCGGCGGACGCCGGCGACCGCAATGCGCAGGTCCGGGCGCTCGAGGCAGCGCAGCGGCAGTCTGACCTGCCGCAGCATTTCCCTCGGTTCCAGTCCCGCCGTGCGGGCGATCTCCGCATAGTGCATCAGGCTGGCGCTGCGAATCAGGTCGGTCATGGCGCAGGCTCCGGGCGGTGTCCCGAAATGTAAAGTATCTGTCCCGATCGGTCAAATGGGCCGGGCGCGTGAGTGTAGACACGCGTTCGCACTACCGATGCACCGGATTGCAGTCTAGCCGGATCGGCCCGTTCCTTTCGACCGCCTGTCAACAACAAGATCATATCGATCCAAATCTGTGCTGCCGGGGGGCTGCTATGCGATGGAATACGACTACCAAGATGCTTCATGACTAGTTCGGGGAATATCGCCAAGAATACTGGCAAGGGCGAGGTATTCGTCATCGACGACGACGCGGCGACGCGCGAAACGCTGACGAAGACACTGCAGCAAGAAGGCTACGTCGTCATCAGCTTCGCCAGCGCCGCCGCCCTGTTGTCCTATGCCAGTGTCCGCAAGCCGGTTTGCGTATTCATCGAGGTCGGTCTGTCCGACCGTTCGGGCTTCGACGTTCTCAGGAAACTCCGCGCCGAAAATTGCCCGGCGCCGATTTTCGCGACCTCGACGGACGGCACCATTCCGATGGCGGTCGATGCCATCCGTAGCGGCGCCTTCGATTTCATCGTCAAGCCGATCCGCGTCAGCGAGCTCGTGGTCCGGATGGACGCCGGGCTCGACGAGTTTGCCCGCGCCGCCGCGGCGGACGATGTCTCGCACGTGCCGCTGCATTTTCCCGGCTGCGAGCCGCTCAACAACCGCGAGCGGCAGGTGCTGGCGCGGCTGGCGATCGGCGAAACCAACAAGGGGATCGCACGGCACCTTGGGCTGAGCGCACGAACGGTCGAAGGCTACCGTGCCGCCATCCTGCGCAAGGTCGGCGCCCGCAACGCCACCGAACTGCTCCGCCGCGTGTTCGGCCAGGGTCCTCGGACAAATCGCCCCGGCTGACGGCGGCGACCGGCCGTCGCTGCCTTCGCCGCGGTCCTGCCGCCGCGAAGCCATATGGAAACCCGATTCGAACCGGTTCCTTCCTCGCCGCGTCTCATCACCGGGGGTGGTGGGCTTTTGCGCCCGCCGTCCGTTGGACGGCTCACGGAGGGAAACCATGCGATTGATTGCGAACAGTCTTGTCACCAGCAGCCTCGTCGTGCTCGCCGCATTTGCAGCAGGCGCCGCGCGGGCGGCTGACGTCGATGCGTCTTCGGCAATCGATGCCGTCACCGTCTATCCCGATGGCGCCAGCGTCACGCGCGTCATCACGCTCGATCTTCCGGCCGGCGACAATTCGGCCGTGCTCAAGGATTTTCCGCTGACGCTGGATCCGTCGTCGCTGCGGGTCGAAGGCGAGGCGGGCGCCAAACTGACCATCGGTGCGATCGACGCCAGGCCGCCGCACGCGGCACCCCCGGTCAATCTGCCCGAACTGGACAAACGGATCGAGGCGCTGAAGGATGAATACGACAGCCTTCAAGACACGGTCGATGCCGCCAGCGTGCGACGCAAATTCGCCGAGCGGTTTGCCGAAAGCGCTCCAGTCGGGATCGGCGACAAGGGTGAGGCGCGGCCGATCGCGGAATGGCGCACGGCCTTTGCCGCGGTCGGCGAGGAAATAGCCTCCGCCGATGCCGCGATCCGCGACGTCGTACGCAAGCAGCGCGAACTCACCCGCGAAATCGCGCGGGCCGAGCAGGACAAGGCGCAGAAGCCACCGAGCAAGCTCGAGGTCCGGATTGATCTTGCAGCCGCGGCCGCGACCAGGGCGACGCTGCGGGTGAGCTACACCGTCAGGAACGCGCGCTGGGCGCCGCTGTACGACGCCAGGCTCGATACCGGCACGAAGGACCGCAAGCCTGCGCTCGAACTGGTGCGCCGCGCCGAGATTACCCAGAACACCGGCGAGGACTGGTCCAATGTCGCGCTCAACGTCTCGACAGTGCGTACCGCGCGCGGCGGTAACGCACCGGACCTGAACTCGCTGCTCGTGCAGTATCCGCAGCCGCGGCGGCCGATGCCGGCTCCGCCCGCCAGCGAAGCTGCGGCGAGTGCATCCGCCGACAGGGTGCAACAGTTCCGTTTTGGAGGGGGAGGCGACGCGGCGCTGTTCGGAAAGGTGGCGGAGGAGCAGCAGGCGGTTGCCGATGTCGGCGGCTTCCAGGTGATGTTCAAAATTCCGGGCCGCGTCAGCCTGGGCGCCAGCGAAGGCGCCAAGAGTCTGCGGGTCTCGACCGTAACGCTGGCACCCGATCTCGCCGTACGGGCCGTGCCGGTGAGGGACCCGACCGCGTTCCTCGAAGCCAGCTTCAAGCAGAACGAGGACGCGCCATTGCTGCCGGGCCGGGTTTCGATCTATCGCGACGGCAGCTTTGTCGGCCGCGGCCAGATGGCCGCCGCCGGCAAGGACGAAACGGTGCGGCTCGGCTTCGGCGCCGACGACAAGATCAAGATCGAACGCGCCGTGCTCAAGCGCAACGAAGGTTCGGCCGGTCTGATCGTCACGACCTCGAAGACCGACGAGCGCTCGTTCAAGACCACGGTGCGCAACGGCCACGACTTCCCGATCAAGATTGCGATCGAGGATCAGTTGCCGGTCAGCGAGAACGAGGAGATCCAGGTCGAGATGCTGCCCGCGACGACGCCGCCGACCGCGACCAACCTGCGCGACAGACGCGGTGTGCTGGAATGGGCCTTTGAGGCCAAGCCCGGCGAGGTCAGGGATATTTCGTTCGCCTGGCGGATTCGCTGGCCCAAGGACAAGGGCGTCGTGATGGTGCCTTCGGGTTAGTTGGCCTCCGGTCCCCTCGTTCCGCAAAACGGAGAGCAAACTCAGTCGTCATGCCCCGCGAAGGCGGGGCATCCGCCGCGCTGGCCAATGCGTGCGCGATGCCGGCCGCGGCGTACTGGATCGCCCGGTCGAGCCGGGCGATGACACCGTTTCTTACTTAGCCTTCAGGAAATCGGCGACCTCGAGCAGCACGAACTCGTTGTCGTCGGCCTTGTTCGGATCGCGGCTCGACGAGAACGGCAGGTTGTTGTCGTTGCCGACGATGATGTGGGTCTCGTCGACGCGGTCGACATTCTCGATGGTGAAGAACGGGAACGTCAGCACGCCGTCGTTGAGCGGCTTGCGCGCCTTCTTGTCGGGATCCCGGATCTTCATCAGGTCGATGAAACCGATCTTGCGGACTGGCTTGCCGACATTGGCTTCGCTGAGCTCGATCTTGTAGATGCGCTTGAACTTGGCGAGATCAGGAAAGCAGTTTTCGCCGCGCTGGCCGGCGGGGCAGGCCTTGTCCGCGGTGCCTTCGCCATTGTCGCGTTCGATGACGAGGCCGCTCGAGCCATCGATCATGTTGAAGTCGCCGATGGCGTTGCCGTTCTGCTCGAACACGTATTGCCAGTAGCGGCCGGTGAACTTTTCCGCCGCGACGTCGAATTCGAGGATCCGCGAGGCTTCCTTGCCGTCGACCCGTTCCCAGTCCTTTTTCTCGGCATCCCAGATCGGGCCTTCGAGCAGCCCGTACAGGAATTTTCCGTCCTTCGAGGACGCGAACCCTTCATAGCCCTTGGAGCGGCGCAGGTTGACCGTGGTGTAGCTGACGCCCGGCGCACCCGGCGACTGCACCGACCAATGGTCCGGCGAGCGTACCGGCTTGCCGTCGGCGGTGGTCTCGAACACGGCGAGCACCTTGCCGGTCTTGTCGGCCTTGATCACGTACGGGCCGAATTCGTCGCCGATCCAGAAAGTGTCGCCGATGATCTGAAAACCTTCGGTGTCGAAGTCGGCGCCGGTGAGATAACGCTTGGCGGTATCCTCATGCACGATGCGGAACGGCACCTTCTTGTCGGGGTCGTGCAGGAACACGGTTTCCTGGCGCTCGATCTTCCCGGAGGTCCAGTCGATCTTGTGGCGGTTGAGATACAGCATCGAATCCGCCGAGTTGTAGCGCGAGCCCATGCCGTTGTCGGTGATCACCCAGAACGAACCGTCCGGCATCACCTTGATACCGGAATGACCCTGCAACGGCTGGCCCTTGAAGGGCAGCGATACGCCGGTCGGCCGCTCGTAGGATTTGCCCATCACGCTGCCGAGCGCATCGACGCGGCGGCCGGTGGTGTATTTGCCCGAGGTCTTGAGATCGTCAGGTGCGTCGGTGGGCGCGTCGATGAAGGTCTGCGCCGGCAGCACGGCATGGCCCTTCAGCGTGGCCGGAAATTCGCCTTCGCTTTGGGCGAGCGCGGAGGTCGCCAGAAAGACGGACGCGACGGAACAGATCAATGACAGGCGCATGGTGGATCTCCTTATTTGACGATGCGCTGTGTCTTGCGGAGCGGCTGTTACAGCCCGCCGACAGTTTTGTGAAGGCCGTGTGACGCCGTTGGATAAGCGTGCGGCCTTATGCCGTCGCCATCACCGATTGGATGGCATGGCGATCGGCCGCATGGTCTGCGGCAGCAGGAACGGCACGCCGCCGTCGGTATAGTCGATGGTGACATCGACCTCGAAGATCTTGCGGATGGTCTCGGTCGTGATCGCCTCGGCGCTGACGCCGTCGATCGCAAGCCTGCCGTGATGAAGCAGCACGATGCGGTCGGCGAACCGCATCGCCAGATTGAGATCATGCAGCACCGCGACCACGGCGGTGCCGTTCTTCGCACGCCGCCTTGCGGTCTCCACCAGGTCGATCTGGTGGCGCATGTCGAGGCTGGAGGTCGGCTCGTCCAGCAGCAGCAGTCCCGGGCCGTGCTGCGCCTCGCCGCAAGCGAGCTGGACCAGCACGCGGGCGAAATGCGCGCGCTGCTGTTCGCCGCCGGACAGCGTCGGCAATTGCCGGTGCCTGAAGCGTTCGAGCCCGACCTCGCCGAGGGCGGCATCGACCAGCGGCTGCGCGGCGGCCTGGCTGCGGTCGCCCGCGCCCATGCGGACGATCTCCTCGACGGTGAACGGAAACGTGACGCTGACATGCTGCGACAGCATGGCGCGATGCTGCGCGAGCTGACGCGGCGGATAGGCGTGAATCTCGCGCTGCCTGAGGAGGACCTCGCCGCCGGTCGGCCTGAGATCGCTGGACAGCATCCGCAGCAGCGTCGACTTGCCGGCGCCGTTGGGGCCGACGATCGCGACCATCTCGCCGGTGCCGATCCGCAAGTCGATGGCGTCGACCAGTCTGGCGCCGCCGACGGCAAACGAGAGCGATCGCGCTTCGAGGATCGCGCTCATAACGCGACCAGCCCGCGCTGGCGCAGCAGCATGCCCAGGAAGAACGGCGCGCCGATCGCCGCGGTCAGGATTCCGATCGGCATTTCGGCCGGCGCCACCAGGGTGCGGGCCAGCGTATCCGCGCCGACCAGCAGCATCGCGCCCAACAGCGCCGAAGCCGGCAGCAGCAGCCGGTGCGCCGGTCCGATCACCAGCCGCAGCAGATGCGGCACCACGATGCCGACAAAGCCGACCACGCCGCAGATCGAAACCGCGACCCCGGTCATCGCCGACACCAGCACGATCGAAATCCGCTTCAGCCGTTCGACGTCGACGCCTGAGTGAAACGCCTCGGCCTCGCCAAGCACGAGCACGTCCAGCCCGCGCGCGATCGTGAGGCACGCGATCAGCGCTGCGCCCAGCACCGGCGCCAGCGTGATGATCTTGGGCCAGGTGGCTCCGCTCAGCGAACCCAGCAGCCAGAACGTGATATCGCGGAGTTGACGGTCGTCGGCGACGAACACCAAAAGCCCGATGCCGGCATTGGCGATAGCGGCGATTGCAAGCCCGGCGAGCAGGAAGATGGCAATGGAGGTTCGGCCCGAACGGCTGGCGATCCGGTAGAGGACCATGGTCGTCACCAGCGATCCGGCAAAGGCCGCGAGCGGCAGCAACTGATTCTGCATGAAGCGAAAGTTCTGGCCGATCTGGCTGTCGGTGAAGACGATCGCGGCCGCCGCCGCAAACGCGCCGCCGGAGGAGACGCCGACCAGAGCGGGGTCGGCGAGGGGGTTTCGAAACAGTCCCTGCATGATGGCGCCCGACATCGCCAGCAGTCCGCCGACCATCGCGGCGGCGGCGATCCGGGGAATTCGGATCGACCACAGCACCAGCTGGTCGCGCGCGAGATGAGCATCGGCCGAGGGGCCGGCCCGAGAAGTCCGAGTGCCGCGGGCAGCCGCGCCAGCGGAATTCCCGCGGCGCCCAGCGTCAGCGCGATCAGCGCGACGCCGGTGAGCACGATCAACAGGCAGATCAGCGTGAGGGATGCGGAGGGACGGAAGCCATGCCCGCCGCGGCGCTTCGCGCCCTCGGATCGGCTTTCCGTCACCGCGGTCATCGCCTGCAATTCGCCGTCAACGCGGCCGGTGCAAACGTCTCCGCCGCCGGCGCCAGCGCCGGATAGAGCTTTATCGCGAGGTCGCGCGCGGCCGCAGCCGTGCGCGGCCCGAAGCCGAGCAGATAGAGGCCTTCCATCGAGATGAAGGCCTTGTTGGCCGCGACCGGCGTCATCGCGAAGGCCGGATGCAGGTACACGGTTTCGGCGTCGAGCGAATCCTTGCCGCGCTGGATCGAGAGCACGACGTCGGGCTTCGCGGCGACGATCGCCTCGTCGTTGATGATCTTGTAGCCGTCGTAATTGTCGACGGCGTTGACGGCGCCGGCGAGCGCGATGATCTCGTTCGCGGCGGTGTTCCGGCCCGCGGCCATCGCCCGGCCGCTCAACAGCGACATCACGAACATCACGCGCACCGGCTTTGTTACCCTGGCGCGCAGTTCGCGCAGTTGTTCCAGATCGCCGGTGACGGCGGCCGACAGGCATTCGGCGCGCCGGTCCGCGTCCATGGCGTGGCCGACCAGCCTGATCTTGTCGAGCAGGCCCGCTTCGGAAAATGTTTCGGGGACCAGCACCAGCGGCACCTTCGCCGCTTCCAGCACGTCCATGGTTTCCTTCGGACCCGATCCCTGCACCGCGAGCACCAGCGAAGGGTTGAGTCCGAGCACGCCCTCGGCCGAAAGCTGGCGCATGTAACCGACATTGGGTTTGTCGCGCAGCGCTGTGGCTGGATAGAAGCTGGTCGCGTCGACGCCGGCGAGCCGGTCCTCGAAGCCGAGCGCGTAGAGAATTTCGGTGATGGCGCCGCCGATCGAAACGATCCGCGCGGGATTTTCGATTCTGACATCGCGGTTGCGGGCATCGTGGACCGTGACGCCGGTGGCGAATGCGGCGCCGCCGAGCATGAAGCAGCAGGCGGCGGCCGACAGGATGCGCATGCGACAAAATGTCATTGCAAGATCACTTGGTCAGGATCAACTTGTTCTGCGACGTCAGACGCAGGCGGTAATTCTCGTCACCGTGCGCAATGATGATCTCGCGTTCGTTCGAGAACAGCTCGCGGCTGTCGATCCGGTTGCCGTTCACGGCGACGGATCTGGCTGTGGCAGAAGGACTTTCCGCAGGCGTTCCAGCGCCGGTAAAGTTGTCTCCGGAAGTTGCGGACATTGTTGTTGTTGAGCCCCGAACGTTTGCTGTCGATCAACGCTTGTATCGTCGGGCCGGGGTGCAATCCAACCGTCGCAATTTACAATCGATGTAAAGTGCGGCTTGCGGTTCTTGACCGCCCCGGTGTCGCCACGTAACCAAATAAGACGATGCGGGCGGATCGCCTGCATCCCAGAAGTGGCAGCCAGCAAGCAACTCGCATTTCGGTGCGACGCCCGCCAGCCAGACCCGGGAAAAAGATCACAGGTTGGGGTTGTTATGGCTGACGGGGCTAGGCATTCGCGCGCCTTTCTTTTGGGCGTGTCGGTATTTTCATTGGCAGTGTTGATCGGAGACGCCGGTTTCGCGCAGACGGCGGACACCGGCGCGGTTGGCCAGTCGCAGCAAAAGAAACAGGCAAAACGCAAGCCCGCGAAGCCCCAGCAGGAACAGCAGGCGTCGGCGCCGGTGATGAACGCGCGGGCGCAGATCGGCGGCACCGCGGTGCAATCGCTCGACACCATTACGGTGGCGGCCTCGAAGACCCAGGAGCGCGCGATCGACGCGCTGGCGCCGGTCAGCGTCGTCACGCTCGAACAGATCCAGGGGCTGCAGCCGAACCGGCTGTCGGATATTTTCTACAACGTGCCCGGCGTCTCGTTCCAGGAGCGCGGCGACGATCCGTCGACCGTGATCAACATTCGCGGCCTGCAGGATTTCGGCCGCGTTGCCGTCGTCGTCGACGGCGCGCGGCAGAACTACCAGCGCACCGGCCACAACGGCAACGGCTCGTTCTTTCTCGATCCCGAACTGGTCGGCGGCGTCGACGTGGTGCGCGGCCCGACCGCGAACATCTACGGCTCCGGCGCCATCGGCGGTGTGGTCTCGTTCCGCACCAAGGACATCAACGACGTGGTGCGCCCGGGCGAGCGCTGGGGCGTCGATCTGACCGGCTCCTATGGCACCAACAACGCCCGTGGCCTCGGCTCGATCTTCGGCGGCGTGCGCGCCGATCCCAATGTCGATATCTTCGGCGGCGCGGTGTACCGCACCCAGGGCAATTATAAAGACGGCCAGGGCACCGAGATCGGCGACACCGGCAACCAGATCGCCAGCGGGCTGATGAAGCTGACGGTACGGCCGGCCGAAGGCCACGAAATCAAGGCCGGCGTCGTGTTCCAGGATTATCAATACGACATCGGGCAGCAAAATCGCGGGCCGACGACGACGCCGGCACTGATCGCGTTGAACCGGGGATCGTCGGTGTATGCATCCGATGCCAAGAACACCACGGGGACGTTGACCTGGAAATATTCGAAGCCCGATGACCACTGGTTCGACTGGAACGCCACGGTCTACGGTAACCGCACCGACAACGACCAGACCAAGACCTATCACTACACCACGACCGGTACGGCGCTTTGCGGCGCCGGCAGTGCCGGCAACAACATCTCGGGCTGTATCGGGGACAAGCGCGGCTATGTGCTCGATACCTTCGGCATCGACGTCAACAACACCACGCGCTTCAGGGTCGGCGACTGGCTCAACGCGGTCACGATCGGCGGCGACGCGTTCCAGGACGCTGTCGCGACATTCAGACACCCGCGGCAACTCCAACGTCACGACACCGGGCGGGTTACGCACGGTTTCCGGCGGCTTCATCCAGTTGAAGCAGAATTATTCGACCTGGTTCGAAGCGGTCAGCGCCGTCAGGTACGATCGCTACGATCTGCATTCCCCGATCGCCGGCGTAAACGCCGGCGGCGACCGGTTCTCGCCGAAAATCACCATCGGCGTGACGCCGGTGGCGGGCTTCCAGCCCTATGTCAGTTATGCCGAAGGCTATCGCGCGCCGTCGATCACCGAGACGCTGATCGCCGGTTCGCACGCCACCGGCGGCGGACCGCCCTTCTTCCCGTGTCCGGACGGCAACGCCGCGTTGTTCTGCTTCCTGCCCAATCCGCTGCTGCGGCCGGAGGTCGGCAAGAACAAGGAAGCCGGCGTCAACCTGAAGTATGACGGCATCTTCACCGCCGCCGACAGCTTCCGTGGCAAGTTCAACGTCTTCCGCAACGATGTCAGCGACTATATCGACCTCGTCGCATCGCCGCTGGTCTCGCCGCCGCTGTTCCCGGTCCCGGGCGTCCTTGCCAGCCAGTTCTACCAGTACCAGAACATTGCGCAGGCGCGGATCGAGGGCGTCGAAGCCGAGACGATGTACGACACCGGCCTGTGGTATGTCGGCGTCGCCGGTCATTTGATCCGCGGCAAGAACCTTGCGACCAACATCGGACTGGCGACCATCACCCCGCGCAAGGTGACGACGACGGCCGGCGTCCGCCTGCTCGACAAGACCTTGATCCTCGCGGCGCAGTGGTCGTCGTTCAGCGCCAACAACGACATCCCTGCCAACTACGTGCCCTCGACCGCGTATGAGCTGGTCAATCTGTACCTGACCTGGAACGCGACCAAGGATATCGTGTTCTCGGCGTCGATCGACAATCTGCTGAACCAGTACTACCGGCCCTATGCGATCCCCGGCAGTTCGACCGACGGCACCACGCAGAATGACGTGCTGTGGTCGAGCCCCGGACCGGGCAGGATCTACCGGGCCGGCCTCAAGATTCACTTCGGCGGAGCATGATTTGCGATAACCGACGACATACTTATCCAGAACCGCCGGGTCCGCGCTGATGCTCCAGCGCGGCTTCGGCGCGTTCGCGCTATGATGCAACCCGACTGGTACGCCCGCGAAGGCGGCGAACCGCAACAAGGAGACTTTCGAATGTTTATCGCGATGAACAGGTTCCAGGTGAAGACCGGCTCCGAGCAGGCGTTCGAGACGGTCTGGCGCACGCGCGAGTCCTATCTCGGCAGCATGGCCGGGTTCGTCGAGTTTCATCTGCTCAAGGGCCCGGTCGCCGACGACCACACGCTGTATTCGACCCACACGACCTGGGTCGACAAGGCAGCGTTCGAGGCCTGGACCCGCTCGGATGAATTCCGCCGCGCCCATGCCCGCGCCGACAACCGGACCGGCGAGAGCCTCTACCTCGGCCATCCCAGGTTCGAGGGTTTTGAGGTGATCCAGAGCGAGCGCAAATCCAGTGCGGCGGCCTGAGGGAGGTTTCGATGTTGAGCACGGAGCTTGCCGATCTCAAGGCGTATATGGCCGACAATCCCGGCGCCGTGATCGAGGACGTCGCGCGGGACCGCAAGGTCACGCCGCGCGCGGTGCTCGAGGCGATGCCGGAGATGCTGGTGCGGTTCGGCGCTGGCAGCGAATTCGTCGCCGCCATGCAGGATGTCGCGCAATGGGGCGAGGTGACGCTGATCGTGCACACCGACGACGCCATCTTCGAATTCACCGGCGCTATTCCCGCTGGCGAAATCGGCCGCGGCTATTTCAACCTGATGCAGCCGAAGGGTCTGCACGGCCACTTCCGGCACGAGCGTTGCGGCGGCATCGCCTTTGTCGAGCGGCCGTTCATGGGCAAGTCGTCGGCCTTCATCGCGTTCCTCAATGTCGATGGCGGCATCATGTTCAAGGTGTTCGTCGGCCGCGACGAGACCCGCGCGCTGCGTGGCGACCAGTTGCAGCGCTTCCATGCGCTGAGTGACCGGGTTGCCGCGGCCGGCGCAGCCTAGCCGATCCGCATTTTCAGGCGGGAGACGACCATGCCGAAACAGTTGCTCGACGTTACGATTCGCGGCAGTTTGAAGGCGGCGGCCGTTGGCCTCGCCCAGCTTCCCGGTGCGGCGCTGGCCGCCACCGATGCCGCGTTGCTGCCGCGCAACCTGTCGCCGTGGAACATGTTCGTGAATGCGGACATCGTGGTGCAGGCGGTCATGGTTGGCCTTGCCTTTGCCTCGCTGGTGACCTGGACGATCTGGCTGGCCAAGACATTGGAGGTCCGCCGCAAGACGGCGATCGCAAGACGGCGTCTCACTTTGCTCGAAGCCGATACCGTGCTGGCGGCCGCCGAACAGTCGAGCCGCGGCGGCGACGATGCGGTGGCGCAGCTGATCCAGTCCGCGGCGCGCGAGGCCAGCCTCTCCGGCGGCCATTTCGACGACGCGTTCAAGGAACGGATCGCGCTGCGGCTGGAGCGGGTCGAGGCCGCGATGTCGCGGCAGATCGCGCGTGGCACCGGCGTGCTCGCGACCATCGGCGCCACGGCGCCGTTCGTCGGGCTGTTCGGCACCGTCTGGGGTATCATGAATTCCTTCATCGGCATTTCCGAGGCCCACACCACCAACCTCGCCGTGGTCGCGCCTGGAATCGCCGAAGCGCTGTTGGCGACCGCACTCGGCCTGGTCGCAGCGATCCCGGCGGTGGTGATCTACAATCATCTGGCCCGCACCATTGCCGCCCACCGCGCGCTGCTCGGTGACGCTTCGGCCATGGTGCTGCTGCTGGTCAGCCGCGAAGGCGATCGCGGCGCGTTCCGGCTGTCGCGGGCGGCGGAGTAGGCCATGGGCGCGAGGCTGGGCAATACTGTTGGCGGACGGTCGCGTCGCGGCGACGACGACCTCGTCGAAACCCATGAGATCAATGTTACGCCGTTCATCGACGTCATGCTGGTTCTCCTGATCATCTTCATGGTGGCGGCGCCGCTCGCCACCGTCGACCTCGGCGTTGATCTTCCCGCCAGCGCCGTCGAGCCGCAGCCGCGGCCGGACAAGCCGGTGTTTGTCACAGTGAAGCCGGATCTGACGGTCGCGGTCGGCGAGGATGTGATCGCGCGCGACACGCTGACTTCCACGCTCGATGGCGCCACCAACGGCAAGAAGGACGAGCGGATCTATCTCCGCGCCGACAAGGCCGTCAGCTATGGTGACCTGATGGAGGTGATGAACCTGCTGCGCAATGCCGGCTATCTCAAGATCGCGCTGGTCGGCCTCGACGGGCGAAGCTGATCACGATGAACGCCTTCGCCCTGCATGATGTCAGTGACCATGCCGGTGTCCGCCGCTGGGGCTCGTCGGCCATCGCGATTGTCGCCGCGCATGCCGCGCTGATTGCGCTGGCGATGACCTGGATCACGCAGCGGCCGTCGCCGGGTGTTTCCCTGCCGGTGATCATGGTCGACATGGCGCCGGTGTCTTCCTCGCCGCAGCCGACGCCGATGGATCTGGCGCCGGGGCCGATCATGCAGGCCGCCGACGCCTCGCCGCCGGAAGCCGCCACGCAGCAGGTGGTCGACGAGCAGATCGCGCCGACCCCGCCGCAGGATAAGCCGGAGGTCGCGGCTCCGCCCGAACAGAAGCAGGCGACGCCGCCAAAGCCCGAACCCGCCAAAATCGTTCCGGAGCAGAAGCCGGCGCCGGTGAAGCCGAAGGTCACCCGCGTCGAGGCCAGGAAGCCGACGGACGCGCCGCCCGCGCCCCGTACAACGGCGGCACCGCGCGCCGAGCGCCAGGCGCCGGCGGCATCCGCCGTCAGCGCCGGCGCGTCCGCCGCGGCGGTGGCTTCCTACAAGCAGATGGTCGCCGCGCACCTGCAACGCTTCAAGCAATATCCGCCGGCTGCCAAGGCCAGCGGGCCAGCAAGGCACCGCGCGCGTCAGTTTCACGCTGAGCCGCAGCGGGCAGGTGCTGTCCGCGGGCCTCGGCGGATCGTCGGGACATTCCGCGCTCGATGCCGAGACGCTGGCGATGGTCCGCCGCGCCCAGCCGTTTCCGGCCTTTCCGTCCGACGTGAAGCAGGGCTCGATGAGCTTTGCCGCGCCGGTGGCGTTCTACATCAGATAGAGCGCTATTCCTTCACGGCGCCGGTCAGCGACGAGACGTAGTAGTCGACGAACAGCGAATAGAACACCGCGACCGGCAGCGAGCCGAGCAGCGAGCCCGCCATCAGCGCGCCCCACTGATAGACGTCGCCGGAGACGAGCTCGGTCAGGATCGCGACCGGAACGGTCTTGTTGGCGCTGCTCTGGATGAAGGCGAGGGCATAGATGAACTCGTTCCACGACAGCGTGAACGAGAAAATGCCGGCCGAGATCAGGCCGGGCACCGCCAGCGGCAGCGTGATCCGCCACAGGATCTGCAGCCGCGTCGCGCCGTCGACCAGCGCGCATTCCTCGAGCTCATAGGGGATCGACTTGAAGTAGCCGATCAACAGCCAGGTGCAGAACGGCACCAGGAAGGTCGGGTAGACCAGGATCAGCGCCAGCGGGCTGTCGAACAGGCCGAACTGCACCACCACGGTGGCGAGCGGAATGAACAGGATCGACGGCGGCACCAGATAAGCCATGTAGATTCCGAGGCCGACATAGGGGCTGCCGCGGAAGCGCAGCCGCTCGATCGCATAGGCGGCGAGCGTGGAGGCGAACAGCGACAGCGTCGTCGAGCCGATCGCCACGAACATCGTGGTCTTCAGCCAGCGCGGATAGGCGGTGTTGAACAGCAGGTGCCGGATATGGTCGATGGTCGGCGAGGTGATCCAGAACGGATTGTGTTCCTTGTAATTCAAGAGCTCCGCGTTCGGCTTGAACGAGGTGATCGCCATCCAGTAGAACGGGAACAGCAGGATCAGCACGAAGCACGACAGCGGCAGGTAGATCATCATCACCCGCCGCGCCCGCGAATCCCACGCCATCGTATCAGGCGTGGCGCTGGCGACGTTGGATTGTACGGCGGTATCAGTCATTGCTCTCTCCCTGCTGCCATTTGCGGCGGGCAAGGCCGAAGTAACTGAACAAGGTCGCGAACACCAGGAACGGGATCATCGAGACCGCGATCGCCGCACCCTCGCCGAGTTCGCCGCCGGCGATGCCGCGCTGGAATGCCAGCGTCGCCAAGAGATGCGTCGAGTTGACCGGTCCGCCGCGGGTGATGGCGTAGACCAATTGGAAATCGGTAAAGGTGAAGATGATGGAGAACGTCATCACGATCGCCAGGATCGGCATCATCATCGGGAAGGTGATGTAGCGGAAGCGCTGCCAGGCGGAGGCGCCGTCCAGCATCGCGGCTTCATACAGTGACGGCGAAATGGTCTGCAGCCCCGCCAGCAGCGAGATCGCCACAAAGGGAATACCGCGCCAGATGTTGGCCGCGATCAGCGAGAACCGCGCCGGCCACGGCGTGCCGAGGAAGTCGATATTGTGGGTGCGGATGTGCAGCACGTCGACCAGGAGATAGGAGATGATCGAGAATTGCGGATCGTAGATCCACCAGAACGCCAGCGCTGACAGCACGGTCGGAACGATCCAGGGCAGCAGGATGATGGCGCGGAGCAGGCTCTTGAACGGAAAGTGGTTGTTGAGCAGCAGCGCCAGCCAGAAGCCGAGCGCGAATTTTCCGAACGTGGCGACAGCCGTGTACAGCACGCTGTAGAATACCGCGTTCCACCACAGCGGATCGGTCAAGAGGTACTGGAAGTTCTCCAGCCCGACGAACACGCCGCGGCGGCCGATGGTGGTGTCGGTAAAGGCGAGCCAGACCCCGAGCCCGAGCGGATAGGTCAGGAATACCGCGAGCAGACCGATCGCCGGTGCCAGGCAAACCACGATCAGGAACGGCTTGTAGTCGAACAGCCGGACCAGCCAGCCCGGCTGCCGATGAATGGTTCGCTGGTGTGCGATTGTCGTCACGGACATTGGATATTGCTTTCTTTCGTCATTGCGAGCGAAGCGAAGCAATCCAGTTCTTCACGTGAAGAAAGAATGGATTGCTTCGTCGCTTCGCTCCTCGCAATGACGGCTACTACGTTCGGGACTTGCGTTACGACCTGCGGAAATACCGCTTGGCGCGGCGTTCCGCTTCGGCTGCCGCCGCTTCCGGCGTCGCGGCATCGGTGGCGACGGACGCGCACATCTGCACCAGCACGTAGTCGGCGTTGACGGCGCCGGTGGCGGTCGAGATCGGTCCGTTGTAGCCGTTGTAGTAGTTGCTCTTCATGGTGTCCTTGAAGATCGAGACCTTGGGATCGCCGGACCACACCGCGGAATCGGCGTAGGCCGCCAGCGGCTGCGCCCAGTAGCCGCTGTTGGCGTTCAGCCAGGGCTCGTACTGCTCCTTCTCCAGCATGAACTGCAGGAAGGCTTTCGCGGCGTTCGGATACGGGCTGTGCTTGAACACCATGGCGTTCAGCGTCAGGCCGGACATCGGCGAGACCTTGGCCAGTCCCTTGATCAGCAATTGATGTTCGGTGTCGTCGGCGATCGCGGCCGTCGCCGGATCCTTCTTCAGCGAGAAGTACAGCGAGACGCCGTTGGCGGTCAGCGAGATTTCGCCGGACGAGTAGGCGCGGTTGTTGCTGACGTCGTTCCACGACGGCGTGCCGGCGATGAAAGTCGGATAGAGCTCCTTGAGGTATTTCAGCGCCGCGATGGTTTCCTTGCTGTTGATGATGACATTGCCTTCCTCATCCAGCATGGCGGCGTTGTGCGACCACAGCAGCCAGTTTGCAAAACCGTTGCCGTCGCCGACGGCGTTGCCGAGCGCGAAGCCCGCGGGCTTGCCGGCGGCCTGCAGCTTCTTGCAGAGGTCGAGGAAACCGGCATGGTCTTCCGGAACCCGATCGAAGCCGACCGATTTCAGAATCGACTTGCGATAGACCAGCGGGCCGCCGCTGGCGCCGAACGGCAAGCCGATCCAGCTATTGCTCTTGGCCTTCTTGCCGTACTTCTGGGCCAATGTGAGCCAGCCGCCGTAGCGCTTGCCGATGTAGTCGGCGACGTCGGTGAGTTCGACCAGCTTGTCGATATAGATGTGCGGCGCGTCGCCGAACCCGATGATGATGTCGGGGCCGGCGCCCGAGTTCGACGTCACCGCGGTCTGCTGGTTGATGTCTTCCCAGCCGACGAAGTCGACCTTGACCTCGACGCCGGTCTTGGCGGTGAAGGCGGCGGCATTGGCGCGGAACACTTCTTCGTCGGCCGGGACGAACCGGACCGGCCGCAGCATGCGCAAGGTGGCGCCTTTTTCGATCGGAAGCGCGGGGGCGGCAACGTCGGCAGCCTTGATTTCCGCACGGGCCGAGGTGCCTGACGCGGCGAGGGCGGCGGCGGAAACGCCAAGCGCGAGCGCATCACGACGGGTGATCTCGTTCTTCATGGTCTACTCCCTGTTTTTCTGGTTCCCGGCGTTGAATCGCCGGTGAACCGCCCGTTCGAATAAAGTCTTTGCCGGTTTAGCTGTTCGGCCCGCGATCCATGCTGACCGGTTGCCAGCGGCGGAGCGCGGTGTTTTGCAGTACCGACGGATTGACGCAGCTTACCGGCCACATTCCTTGCAATACCAGTGACAATTCGTAGCCCACGCGGCGCTTGCGCGCCTCGTCGAAACGTGCCGAGGCCGAGGCGACATGGGCGGTCAAGGTGACGTTTTCCATCCCCAGCATCGGATTGTTGTGCGACGGCGGTTCCTTTTCCAGCACGTCGAGGGCGGCATGCGAGATCCAGCCTTCCTGCAGCGCCTTGATCAGGGCTTCCTCGTCCACCGTGGCGCCGCGGCCGGTGTTGATGAACACCGCGCTCTTTTTCATCTGCCGGAAGTGCTTCTCGCCGAGCATGTGGTGCACTTCGGGCCGCGCCGGCGCATGCATCGACAGGAAGTCCGACTGCGACAGCACCTCCGACAGGGTCGAGGGGATCACGCCATGGTCGGAAATCAGGGTCTCCTGGATGAAGGGATCGTAGGCGATCATCCGCAGGCCGAACGGTGCGGCGCGCTTGGCGACCGCGCGCGCGACCCGGCCGAACGAGATGAAGCCCAGCGTCTGGCCCATCAGCCGCGGAATTTTCAGGAGCGCCGGGCGGCCCTCGGACCAGCGGCCCGAACGCACCATCTTGTCCTGCTCGACCAGCCGCCGGAAGCCTGACAGCAGCAGCATCATGGCGTGATCGGCGACCTCCTCGATGAAGGTGTCGGGGATGTTGGTGACGGGAATGCCGCGGGCGGTGGCGGCCTTGACGTCGACACTGTCGACGCCGACGCTGCCGAGCGTGATCACCTTGCAGTTTTCCAGGGCGTCGATCACCGTCTTGGAGATCGGCATGGCCTTGGCGTAGATCGCATCGGCGGTTTTCGCGGCGGCGATGAACTCGGCTTCATTGGCCGGTGCCTCGATGATCTCGGCGCCGATCGGATCGAGCGCCTCTTTCTCGTAATCGTAATTGCTGCCGGCGACCGTGAAGCTCGCGCCCTTCGGCGTCAAAATCCTGAATTTCGACATTTCCTCTCCGCCCGATTTTATTCTTCGGTGTTGGTTATGGCGGCGACAAAGCGCCACCGCCTCCATTTCTTTCTCTTACGCGAGTTGAGCCTCTCCCCGTACAATTACCGGTTGTCCGGAAGGGGCCGCGCTTGGGCGCCCTTGTCAGCACAACTACGGAGGACGCTTAACGTCCTCCTAAAGGGTCTCACGATATCGTGCACCGAACAATCCGCCAATCGCGTGGTCGCGCACCTAATTCCCGGAGAGCCCCTGTGAACCTGACAAACATGAAGATCACCCCCAAACTCGGTATTTTGGTGGGTGTGACCTTGCTCGGGCTCTGCGCGGCGGGCGCGCTTGCGGGCTATTTGATGCAGCGCGAGATGTTCAACGCAGCGCCTCGACCAGACCAGGGCGATCGTCGATATGGGCCTCAATCTGGCCGCCGGCCTGAAGAAGCAGGTCGATGCCGGCGAAATGACCAAGGAGGCCGCGCTGAAGGAATTCAGCAAGCGCGCCAACTCCCTGACCTACGACAAGGGCGCGGGCTACCTGTTCGGCACCGCCTATAATGGCATCACCGTACTGGCCCCCGATCCGAAGCAGGTCGGCACCAACCGCATGGACGTCGTGACCAACGGCCGCAAGCTGTCGGTCGAACTGATGGAAGGCGTCAAGGCCAACGGCTCGATCCTGCTGTTTTATGAATATGTGAAGCCCGGCGAGGAAAAGCCGATCCGCAAGTTGGGCTATGCCGTCAACGTTCCCGGCTTCGACATGTATCTCGGCACCGGTGCCTATCTCGACGACCTCGACGCCAAGATGAAGCCGATCGCGTGGCTTCTGGCGCTCGCCATTCTCGGCATTGCGGTGATTTCGGGCAGCATCGCCTGGATGATCGGCCGCAGCATCTCGAAGCCGCTTGGCGCTGCTCGGCGACCGCATGCAGGCGCTGGCCGACGGCAAGCTCGACGGCGAGATTCCCGGTATCGGCCGCGGCGACGAAGTCGGCGCGATGGCCGCGACCGTGCAGATCTTCAAGGACAATGCGGTGCGTATCCGTGGACTCGAACAGGCGGAAGCCCAGACCCAGGCCGCCGCCGCGGCCGAACGCCGCGCCGCGATGGAGAGCATCGCCAGCGATTTCGAACGCAGCGTCACCGGCATCGTCCGTTCGGTTTCGACCGCCGCCGCCGGCATGCAGACCACGGCCCAGTCGATGACGGCGACCGCGAGCGACGCCAGTGCCCGCGCCGCCACCGTCAGTGCCGCCTCGGAGAGTTCGTCGAACAATGTCGGCACGGTTGCCGCCGCCGCGGAAGAGCTCTCCAGCTCGGTCGGCGAGATTTCCCGCCAGGTGGCGCGCTCCAGCGAGATCGCCAGCAAGGCCGTCGGCGATGCCGAACGCACCAACGCCACCGTCGGCGCGCTTTCGACCGGCGCCGAGAAGATCGGCGAAGTCGTCAAGCTGATCCACTCGATCGCCGCGCAGACCAACCTGCTGGCGCTGAACGCCACCATCGAAGCGGCGCGTGCCGGCGAATCCGGCCGCGGCTTTGCGGTCGTCGCTTCCGAAGTGAAGGCGCTGGCCAACCAGACCGCGAAGGCGACCGAGGAAATCTCGGCGCAGGTTGCCGCGATGCAGGCCTCCACCAGCGAAGCCGTCACCTCGATCGGCGGTATCACCGAAACCATCGCGCAGATGAGCGAGATCACGGTCTCGATCTCGACCGCCATCGACCAGCAGGGCGACGCCACCCGCGAGATCGCGCGCAACATCCAGTCGGTTGCGGCCGGATCGAGTGAGATCAATGCCAACATCGGTGGTGTCACCACGGCAGCGGCGGCGACCGGCAAGGCCGCGTCCGAAGTGCTGACCAACGCCCGCGAACTCGACAACCAGTCCGGCATGCTGCGCAGCGCGGTGGATGAATTCCTGAGCAAGGTTCGCGCGGCGTAAGCAGCGATCGTAGGGTGGGCCAAGGCGTTCTTGCGCCGTGCCCACCATCCATCGGCAGATCGCACTCAAAATGGTGGGCGCTTCGCTTTGCCCACCCTACGCCGGATTGCAGCGAACTCACTGCTTCTCGATCCCCGCCGCCGTAATCAACTTCTCCCACAGCACCAGTTGCTCCCTGAGGAATGCGTCGAATTCCTCCGGCGTGCCGGAAAATGCTTCCATGCCGCGCTCGGCGAGCTGGCTCTTGATATCCGGCCGCTCGACGATCTTGCGGATTTCCGTGTTCAGCCGGACGACGATGTCCTTTGGCATGTTGGCGGGGCCGAGATAGCCCTGCCATGAGCTGATATCGAAACCCTTCACCGTGTCGTCCATGGTCGGGAGATCCGGCAGCAGCGCCGAGCGCTTCTTGGTGGTGACGGCGAGCGCCTTCAGCACCTTGCCGTTGACGTGCGGCAGGCCGGTCGGGACGTCGACGAACATCATGGAGACACGGCCCGCGATCACGTCGGTCAGGGCCGGCGGCGAGCTCTTGTAGGGCACGTGCAGCAGATCGATGCCGGCGAGGCGGGCAAACGTCGCACCGGAGACGATCGCCGACGAACTGCCGCTGGCGTAGGAGTACTTGCCCGGCTCTTTCTTGGCGAGCGCGATCAGCTCGGCGACGGAATTGGCCGGAATCTCCGGATTCACTACCAGCATGAAGGGCAGGTCGCCGGTGCGCGCGATCGGGGTGAAATCCTTGACCGGATCGTAGCTCATGTTCTTGAGCAGATACGGATTGGCCGAATGCGTGGTGTTGGTGGTGACGAACAGCGTGTAGCCGTCCGGCGCCGAGCGGGCGACATAGCTCGCCGCGATCGAACCGTTGGCGCCGGCCTTGTTGTCGATCACGGTGGAGACACCGAGCGCCACGCCGAGTTCTTTCCCGATCAGGCGGGTGGTGGTGTCGGTGCCGCTGCCGGCGGCGAACGGCAGCACCAGCGTGATGTTGTGGTTGGGGTAGGGCGCCTGCGCGGAAGCTGCCGCGGTCAACCCCAGCGTCAGGGCAATAGCTGTCGCGAGACGGCATGGGTTCGACAATGCGATCATATCTTTCGTTTCCTCACATGCGTGATTGATTGTGGCTGGCCTGCAAGCTAGCCTGACAGCCCGCGAAATCTACGGCTTCGCGGAGCTCCGCCTGGAGGCGATCACGACGCCTGCCAGCACCAGCGCGTAACCGGTCAGATGAAACAGCCGCAACTGCTCGCCGAGCAGCACGATCGCCATCGCCGAGCCGAACACCGGCACCAGGTGGAAGAACGGCGCGGCACGGTTGGGTCCGATCAGCGCCAGCCCGCGGTTGAAGAACGTATAGGCCAGCGTCGACGGAAAAACGATGACATAGCCCAGCGTCGCCAGCGAGATCGCGTCGAGCTTCAGCGTGACGCCGGTCGAAAACTCCCAGATCGAGAACGGCACCAGCATCGAGGCGCCGCAGCAGGTGGTGAAGCAGATCAGCGACAGCGGATGCGTCACCGGACGGCGCAGCATCAGCGCCGAATACAGTCCGAACGCGACCAGCGAACTGCCGAACATCAGGTCGCCGCGGTTGAAGCGGATGCCGGCCAGCGCACTCCAGTCACCCCGAAGAATGATGGTGAGCACGCCGACCAGCGAGATCGCGATGCCGGCGAGCTGCGCGCCGGTCAGCCGCACGCCGAACAGCAGCAGCGTCCACACGGCCACGAACAGCGGCCCGGCGGACTGGATCAGCAGCGCGTTCAGCGCCTCGGTATATTGCATGGCCCAGAACGAGATCGCGTTGTTGTAGGCAAAACCGAGCACCGACAGCAGCAACAGCAGCGGCAGATGCGCGCGCAGCACCGGCCAGTCCTGCTTCAGGTGCGGCCAGGCAAACGGCAGCAGGATCAGGAACGTGCCGTACCAGCGCAGGCAGGACAGCGTCAGCGGCGGAACGTGGCCGGCGACGTGGCGCGCCAGCACGATGTTGCCGGCCCAGAACAGCGAGGTCAGGGTCAGCAGAATATACGGCTGGTTGTTGAGCCAGCGGACCGGATCGAGGGAAGGCGCTGAAGGTGCGGGCTGGGTCATGATCTCAGGTGAAGTTGCGCCAAAATCATATCGCGCGACAAGTCCCGCGGCTGCAATGCTACAATGTCCGAGACCTTGTTGAATCCGGCTTTTGCCGAGTGCTCGGGAGCGAATGATGGGCGTGGATCTGTTGAATGTCAGCGGTCTTGCGGAACTGGACCGGGAGATGCCGGTGGTGATGGTGAACCTGATGCGGTTTCGCGAACGCTCGCTCGACGGCGACGGCTCCGGCTGGGACGCTTACCTGCGCTACAGCGCGCTGACGGTGCCGATGATCAAGGCCCGCGGCGGCACGCTATTGTGGACCGGCGACGCCAGGGCGGTCGCGCTTGGTGCCGAGGCAGGCAACCAGTGGGATTATCTGGCGCTGGTGTATTATCCGACGGTGTCGGCTTTCACTGACATGATGACGTCGGCGGATTACGAAACGCGTTGCGACCCGCATCGCACGAATGGCTGCGTCGAGCACGTCATCATCGCGACGAAGGAAGCCTACAGCAAGTTCAAGGTGGGGTGATTTCGTAGGGTGGGTTAGCGAAGCGTAATCCACCAACTTCGTGGCGTAGCTAGTACCGGGGTGGGTTACGGCTTCGCCTAATCCACCCTGCGGATACGTTTCTAGAACTTTCTCACCAGATCCGGCGTGATCTCGCCGAGGCTGCGAATGCCCAGCAGTGCGAGGTCGCGGTCGATCTCGGCCTGCAGCAGCGTGATCGCGCGGGTGACACCGGCTTCGCCGCCCGCGATCGCGGCGTACAGGAAGGGGCGGCCGACCCACACGAAATGAGCGCCGAGCGCCAGCGCCTTGATCACGTCGGTGCCGCGGCGGATGCCGCCGTCGACCATGATGGTCATGCCTTTTGATTCCGCCGCGATCTCCGGCAGGGTGCGCAGGCCCGATACGGTGTAGTCGAGCTGGCGGCCCGCATGGTTGGACAGCATCAGGCCGTCGACGCCGCTCTCGCGCGCGATTTTCGCGTCGGCCGGCGAGACCAGGCCCTTGACGACGAGCTTGCCCTTCCAGCGGCGGCGGATCAGTTCGACATGCTTCCAGGCGAGCTGGTCGCGGTGGCCGATATTGCGCATCAGGTTCTTCGCCAGCACCGGCGGGCCGCGCTGCGCGTCCATGTTCTCGAAATGCGGCATGCCGTGGTTCTTCACGGTCCGCGCCCAGGTGCCGAACAGCCAGTGCGGATGCGTCACCGTATCCCAGGCGACCTGCGGCGTGATCGCCAGCGGCACCTGAAAGCCGTTGCGGATGTTGTTCTCGCGGTTGGGCGGCACCGGCACGTCGGCGGTGACGACGAAAGTGTCGTAGCCGGCGGCGGCCACCCGATCGACCAGCGGCTCGATCCGTTCCGGCACGCCGGCGAGATAGGCCTGGTACCACGCATTCGGGTTGGCGCGGCGCACGTCCTCCAGCGTGATCAGCGAGGAGGCGCTGAGAATCATCGGCACGTTGGCCGCGGCTGCCGCCTGTGTCAGCACGATGTCGCCACGGTAGGCGCACAGCGCCGAGGAGCCCATCGGCGGAATCCCGAACGGCGAGGCGTAGGTCTTGCCGAACAATGTCGTGGTCTGGTTGCGGCCGGAGACGTCGTTGAGCACGCGCGGCACGAAGCCGTATTCGTCGAAGGCCTTGCGGTTGTCGCGCACCGCGGCATCGCTCTCGGCGCCGCCGGAAATATAGCCGTAGAGAAATTTCGGAATTCTCCGCCGCGCCGTTGCTTCGAAATCGTCCAGCGCCAGATACTTTTTCATCGCGCGCGGTACGGTGCTTTCGGCGCGGGTGACGGTGGCGGGCGGCGGCGTGACGGTCGCGGATTTGTCGAGCACGGCGGGCGTTTCCCTGTTTTTCGTTCTTGTCGGAAGACGACGCTACCGCCTGGCGGGCGCGCTGCCAAACTTGCTGCTGTTGATGGACTGGCTGAGATCGCCGAGCATTTTCCGGGCATCGTTCAGCATCCTGTCGGACTTCTTGTCAAAGCTCTCGATCAGCTCGCGCATCGAGATCACGGTCGGCAGCAGTTCGCCGCCATATTTGTCGCTGCCGAGGCCGCCGAGAAAATCCCTGGTCTTGTCGAGCGCGCTGTCGACGCTGCTGATGCTGGCATCGGCGGAGTTGATGACGCGCGTGATCTTCTCGCCGCTGCCGGACAATGAAGCCGTGAAGCTTTCGAAGTTCAGGAGCGTATCCTTGACCGCCACCTCGTTGTCGGTGATGACCTTGTCGACGTTGCGAAGCGCGACGCGGATCTTTTCCTGCAGGCCGAGCGTGCCCTCGGGGTCGGCGGTCAGTTCCGGAATGCCGTCCGCGCCCTTGGCCGGCGGCGGCGCGCTGTCGGTTCCGCCGGTGAACGAGATCGCGGCGATGCCGGTCAGGCCCTGGAATTCGAGGCCGACCTGGGTGTCCTTGCGCACCGGGGTGGCGCCGTCGATCATGGTCAGCGCCACGACGCGGCGCGGATGGTCGAGCTTCAGCGACACCACCTCGCCGACCCGGATGCCGGCGAAATTCACGCTGCCGCCCTTGCGCAGGCCCGAGGCGGAACCTTCGAAAATCACCCGAAACGGTACCTGCTGGCGGATGCCGGCGACCTTGCGATAGGTCAGGAACGCCCCAAGCGACCCGGCGATCAGGACCAGGGTCAGGGAGCCGATCATCAGGTTGCTGGCGCGCGCTTTCATCTCAAGGCCTTGCGAAGCAGGCGGCTACGATAGCGGATGTTATGCGCCAAGTCACCGACCGACCGGAGGCGCGCATCGATAAGGTTCGATCGTGCATGGGGTTACACGGTTTTCGGCTTTCGCGACGCCACGAACACGCCCGACAGCACCAGCGCAAAGCCGATGAAGTGAAAGGCCTGCGGATGCTCGCCGAGGAAGACGATCGACATGACGGTGCCGAACACCGGCACCACGTGAAAGAAGGGTGCGGCGCGGTTGGCGCCGATCAGCTGCACGCCGCGATTGAAGCAGAGATAGGCCAGCGTCGAGGGAAACACTGCCACGTAAACCAGCGTCAGCAGGTTCGCGGTATTGAACTGCATCAGCGGGCGCGCGAACAATTCCCAGATCAATAGCGGGATCAGGCAGGCCGCACCGGCGCCGAAGGTGAAGGCGACAAACGATAAAGCGTGGATGTTCGGCCGCTTCAGCGACAGCACCGAATAGAGCGCAAAAATCACCAGCGCCACGGTGAAGATCAGGTCGCCCTTGTTGAAGGCGATATTGGACAACGTCGTGAGGTCGCCATGCAGCAGGATCACCAGCACGCCGCAAAGCGACAGCAGCACGCCGAACGCCTGCGCCAGCGTCAGCCGTACCCCGAGCAGCACCAGCGACCAGATCGCCACCACCAGGGGTGCCGCGGATTGCAACAGCAGCGTGTTGAGCGCCTGGGTATGCTCCAGCGCCCAGTATTGCAGCGTGTTGAAGGCGCCGATGCCGGTGATCGAGAGCAGGATCATGAGGCCGAGGCGGCCGCGGATCGCGGCCCAGTCCGCGATCAGGTGTTTCCATGCGAACGGAAGCACCAGCAGGAACGCGAACGACCAGCGCAGGAACGACAGCGTCACCGGCGGAATATGTCCGGCGGCGAGCCTTCCGACGATGGCGTTGCCGGCCCAGCACAGCGCGGTGATCGACAGCAGCAGGTAAGGCTGGTTGGCGAGCCAGTTGCCGGCAGATGCGTTTGACGTAGGTTCGGAAGCGGACATTGGCGATCCCAGCATTTTCGAGCGAAGCGATTCGTGCCGGAAAACGCGTCGAAACAAACCACTCGTGGCGCCGCAGCCCGCCCGGCGGAAGCCACCGGGCCGGAATGATCGCCCGGCGCCAGTCACAGACACCGATTTGGCGGCTTCATCAATGGGGCAGATGCATCGCGACCATGCACGGTTCGAAACGCGCTTGCGTCGATTGCCGCCGACGGTCCGGGGTTGCCAGAGGCGGTGCGAATATGCAATCTAAGGGTGATTTGAAGCTGTATATCCAACTGGAATTTTTTCAGCCGGGCCCGCGGTGCAGGATTTCAAAGTCGCGCGGGGAAAGGTAAGAGCACGGGTGTTTGTTGCAGGTCTTCGGCAGGTCTTGCAACTACAGGTCTTGCAACCGCAAGTCTTGCCAGGAATCAAGCGCTGCGTATTGAGTACCGGAATTGAACAGGTGATTTGAGCGTCCATCCGACCGGTGGACCACGGTTTTGGACCGACTGCGGATTTCGCAGTTTCGTCTCCCCGTGCGGTCGGATCTGGCGAGGTTGAATTTTACAGCGGATGGGACAGATTTTTGAAAAAGCCATTGTCGGCCGAAGAAGCCGAAGCCGAGAAACGTAACCGCTTTGCGGTTCGTGCCAACTCCATTCTGGCATTCATCGAATGCGACGACGAGCAGCGCCCGAAATTGCGCGAGGCGATCGTCGAGGCGATGCTGTGGGCGCAGACCCAGCCGTAGAGCATGATCTCCGCGCAACGCCTTCGGCGTTTGTCGCGAAGGAAAAGTGGACGCCAGTTTTTCGAAAAAGATCATGCTCAAAGAGAATGCCGGCCTTACGCCGTCAGCGGCCGCGCGATCGCAGCCAGCACCCTGACGGCGTCGTTGGGGTCGAGTTCGACCTGCAATCCGCGCTGGCCGCCGTTGAGGAATACGGTGGCGTGGCCCAGGGCTGCCGCCTCGATCGCGACCGGCACGCGCTTTTTCTGGCCGAACGGGCTGATGCCGCCGACGTGATAGCCGGTCAGCCGTTCGGCGTCGGCCGGCCGCATCATTTTGGCGGTCTTGCCGCCCAGCGCGCCTGCGAGTTTCTTCATGCTGACCTCGGCGTCCGACGGCACCACGGCGCAGACCGGCTTGCCGTCGACCTCGGCCATCAGCGTTTTCAGCAGCCGTTGCGGCGCGACGCCAAGCGCCTCGGCCGCCTGCAGTCCGATGCTGTCGGCGTCCGGATCGTAGTCGTAAGCGTGCAGGGTGAAGCTCACGCCGAGCTTTTCCAGCGCTTGTGTCGCCCGTGTGGTTTTGGACATCCGGCGGATTACTCCCTGTTCATCTATCGGCCTTGGCGCGGCCACAAATTTTCGGGGGATATCAATGGGTTGGAGGCCCTCTAAGCCACCCCGAAAGCTGCCTTCTTGCTTGCGTCAGATGCCCGCTTCCTTTATCCGATGGAGCTGCCTTACATCCGAACGGCCCCCGGCCGTGATTTTGGCTGGGCGCCCTAAAGCTTGATCCGGAAGGATGGGACCCTTTTCCGACGAGATCATGCTGGGATCAACCGAGTTGCAGGGAACACCTTAGAAATGGCCAATGTTGTCGTCGTCGGCGCCCAATGGGGCGACGAGGGGAAGGGCAAGATCGTCGACTGGTTGTCGGAGCAGGCCGACATCGTCGTGCGCTTCCAGGGCGGCCACAATGCCGGCCATACGCTTGTCATCAACGGCCAGACCTACAAACTGGCGTTATTGCCGTCGGGCGTGCTGCGGCCCTCGAAGCTGGCGGTGATCGGCAACGGCGTGGTGTTCGACCCGCAGGCCTTCATCGACGAGGTGGCGAAACTGAAAGCGCAGGGCGTCGCCATCAGCCCGGACAACCTGCGCATCGCCGAGAACGTCACGCTGATCCTGCCGCTGCACCGTGATCTCGATGCGCTGCGCGAATCCGGCAACGCCATCCACGCCATCGGCACCACCCAGCGCGGCATCGGTCCGGCCTATGAAGACAAGGTCGGCCGCCGCGCCATCCGGCTGATGGATCTCGCCGATCCCGACACGCTGCCCTACAAGATCGACCGGCTGCTGGCGCATCACAATGCGCTGCGCCGCGGCTTCAACCTGCCGGAATTCGACGGCGGCGCAATCCTGAAAGGACTGATGGCGTTCGCGCCGCAGCTATTGCCTTACGCCGAGACGGTGTGGCGGCTGCTCGATCAGAAGCGCCGCGAAGGCAAGCGCATCCTGTTCGAGGGCGCGCAGGGTGCGCTGCTGGACGTCGACCACGGCACTTATCCTTACGTCACCTCGTCCAACACGGTGGCGGCGCAGGCGGCGACCGGCACCGGCATGGGCCCGGGCGCGGTCGGCTATGTGCTGGGCATCTGCAAGGCCTATACGACCCGGGTCGGCCAGGGCCCGTTCCCGACCGAGCTCAACAACGAGATCGGCGAGGAGATCGGCCGCCGCGGCAAGGAATTCGGCGTCAACACCGGGCGCAAGCGGCGCTGCGGCTGGTTCGACGCCGTGCTGGTGCGCCAGACGGTGCGGACCTGCGGCATCACCGGCCTGGCGCTGACCAAGCTCGACATTCTCGACGGCTTCAATTCGATCGAGGTCTGTACCGGCTACATGCTGGACGGCAAGGAAATCGACCATCTGCCGGCCGGCGAGGGCGCCCAGGCCCGGGTGGTGCCGATCTACGAGACCATCGAGGGCTGGAAGGAACCGACCGCCAACGCCCGTTCCTGGGCCGATTTACCGGCCCAGGCCATTAAATATGTCCGGCGGGTCGAGGAACTGGTGGGCTGCCCGATTGCCTTGCTTTCCACGAGCCCCGAACGCGAGGATACTATTCTGGTGCAAAACCCGTTTGAGGCTTAACGGGATGTTACCGGCATGAGTGCAGTATTGAGTTGATATGGCTGATTATTACCCGCTGATCGCACGTGCTATTGCCGGCCTGGACCCCAGTGCCCCCGGCGAAAGCCGCCGTGCGCTCTACGACCGGGCCCGCACCGCGCTGATCGCGCAGTTGCGCGGGGTGCAGCCGCCGCTCTCCGAATCCGAGATCACCCGCGAACGGCTGTCGCTGGAAGAGGCCGTCCGCAAGGTCGAATCCGAGGCCGCCCAGCGCGCCCGCGACGCCTCGCGGCCGGGCGGCGCCGCGCGCGGCAGTGCCGGTGCCAGCGCCAGCAGCGGCGACGCTTTCCGCCGCGCCAATGCCCGCCCGCCGGAATCCGCGGGATCTTCCGGTTCACCGTCTTCCGCTCCACCGCCCGTGGCCCCGCGCCCGAGGCCGCCGGCGCCGCCGTCTTCGCGCGACGCCCGTCCGCCGCTCGGCCAGGACGACCCGCAGCGCGGCCAGCGCAATCTGCGCGCCGAGGCGCCGCAGGGCTCGCCGCGTCCGCAGCCGCCGCAAGTGCCGATGCAGGACCCGGTGCTGCCGCCGACCCGCGAACGCTCCGGCGCGCCGCGCCGCGGCCCCGACAACAACGCGCCGCAAATGCCGCAGTCGCCGGGCATGCGCGGTTTCCGCGATATCGCCGCCGACGCCGACGATCTCGGCCGCGCCGCCGCCACCGCCAATCGCAACGCGCGAAAGACCTATGCCAACGTGCCGTCGCCCTCGCCGGAATTCGACCGGATCGAGCCCGGCATGGAAAACCGCGGCGCCGATCCCGACACGCCCTATTCCTATGAGGAGTCGCTGGAGGAGGCGGACCGCTACGCCGCCCAGCCGCCGCAGATGCCGCAGCAGCGTTCGCGGATCGGCATCGGCAGCGATCGCGAGCCGAAGAAGCGCCCCCGCTCCGGCACGGTGTTTCCGTTCAAGAGCGCGATCGCGATCGGCATCGTGCTGGTCCTGGTCGGCGTCGGAATCGTCTCCTACCGGTCGGTCGTCTCTGTCGTGAGCGGCCTGTTCAGGTCGTCGCCGACCACGGTGGAAGCGCCGAAGGATCCCTCCACGCCGCAGTCGAAGCCGAAGATCGCCGACCGCGTCGGCCAGCCTTCGTCGTCGGATAACGTCGCCCCGGTGGCGCAGCGCGTGGTGCTGTACGACGAGGATCCGGGCGATCCCAAGGGCAAGCAATATGTCGGATCGGTGATCTGGCGCACCGAGCCGATCAAGGCGAGCGGCAACCAGAAGCCGGATATCGCGGTGCGCGCCGACATCGACATTCCCGACCGCAAGTTCAAGATGACGATGTCGTTCCGCCGCAACACCGACACCTCCCTGCCGGCGAGCCACACCGCCGAACTGACCTTCATCCTGCCGCAGGATTTCACCGGCGGCGGCGTCGGCAACGTGCCCGGCATTCTGATGAAGTCGAACGAGCAGGCGCGCGGCACGCCGCTGGCCGGCCTCGCGGTCAAGGTGACCGACGGCTTCTTCCTGGTCGGCCTCTCCAACGTCGACGCCGACCGCGCCCGCAACCTGCAGCTCCTGAAGGAGCGCTCCTGGTTCGACGTGCCGCTGGTCTACGTCAACCAGCGCCGCGCCATCATCGCGATCGAAAAGGGTGCTCCCGGCGAACGCGCGTTCAACGAAGCGTTCGCGTCCTGGGGCGAGTAGGGGGCGGGCTCTGTCCCGTCCGTTATCCCTGTCCGCTACCCTTGGCAGGCTCCCCCGGCGCCCCACCCCGGCCGCTTGCCCGGGCCGGCTTCCGCTCCGTATAAATGCGGACAAAAGCGGCAATACCCCATTAGGGAAATCTACGTAGAATCCCGCATTATTGCTTGTACGCACCGGCATGACGCCCGTGCGAAGTGGGATGATCCCAACGATGTCAGCTATCTGCGCGATGCTGGAACCGCAGTGTGAAGCATGACGGCTGTCGCATCGCTGAACCCGCACGTGGAATCGAGCGGCCGCCCGGTCGCCGGCCCCGAGCATGATGCCGAGGTTTTCGGGCAGGTGACGGACCTGTTCCTGTCCAGCGTCGACCAGCTCAGCGAAGCCCAGATCAAGGCCGTCGACGGCGTTCTCTCCAACCTGGTCGGGCGGGTCGAGGCGGCGCTGCTGGTCGAGCTCAGCGAAGCCTTGTCCACGATCGAAAAGGCGCCGCGTCAGACCGTCCGCGGGCTCGCCTTTCACGACGATCCGCAGGTCGCCGCGCCGGTGCTGCGAAAGTCTAACGGCCTGGCGGACAAGGACCTGCTTGAAATCGTCGCCAGCCGCCGCCAGCAACATCTGCTGGCGATCTGCGACCGCAACCCGCTCGGCGAGGCCCTGACCGACGCGCTGATGCGATTTGGCGACGTCAACGTCTCCAATGCGCTGGCGCGGAACGCCGCCGCGAGTTTCTCAGAATGCGGCTACGCCACGCTGGTGGGACGGGCGGAGCGCGACGAAAGCCTCGCCGTCAGGGTCGGCCTTCGCCTCGACCTTCCCGGCAGCCTGCTGCGGGAACTCCTGAGCAAGGTTGCCGACGTGGTGCAGGCAAAATTCCTGACCGCACCGCGCCCCGTTGCGAAAATTCCGGGCGCGGCTGCGGCGCCCCCCGTGGTGCGGAAAAAGGTGGATTACACCGCGGTGTATAAGGAGCTCGATGCGCTCA
This sequence comes from uncultured Alphaproteobacteria bacterium, assembly GCA_963764705.1. GTDB lineage: Bacteria > Pseudomonadota > Alphaproteobacteria > Rhizobiales > Xanthobacteraceae > Bradyrhizobium. Next base: position 382,659 of record CAVXTR010000004.1, read on the forward strand.
ATCGCACCGGCAAGCTCAACGATGGAGCCGTGAACCGGTTCGCGGTGAGGGGCGAATACGTCAATGTGGTCGCTTCGCTGGCGTTGAAGGCGGATGCCAAGGTAGAGGTCATCGAACTCATGCTCGACGCCGAACGGCTGTACGGGCTGATCGTGGCCTGCAAGGCCGCGCGGTTGAGCTGGTCGACCACGACGATGATCGTCCGCAACCGGCCCGGTTGCCCGCCGCCGACCCAGCGCGAACTCGACCAGTGCGTCGCGATCCATGAATCCCTGCTGCTGTCGGTGGCGCAATGGACGATCCGATGGGGCTCGGATCAGCTGCTCGGCAAGAAGAGCGAACCCGCACTTGCTGCGGCGACGGCCGGCAAGAAGGCGGGCTAGGCGGTTTGGTGAGCCGAAGCCGGCAGGCCCCTTGACTCCGCCCTGACTGAATTTGAAATTGCGCACGCCAGAATGCCGACCAGGGGCCGGATCATGTCCGGTCCGACAGAGCAGTTCAGCCTGATCCACGGGTTCACGCAGAGGTCGCCATGAAACGCTATCTGATCTTTGCCGCCATCGGCCCCTTCGTCGGCGGGTTCCTGCTGCTGCTCGCGACCACGGTCGCTTCCGGCTACTGGACCGAGACCAATTGGGGCGAGGTCGGAAAATTCGTCGCCGCGTTCGTCAAGACGCTGCCCTACAGCTACGTGTTCGGCATCGTTCCGGCGCTGATGATGGGTGCGGTCGACGACATCCTGTTCCATGTGCCGCGCATCAGGCCGGTGGTCCGGATGGTGATCATGGCCTGTCTCGGCTTCGCGCTGGCGGAGTTGCTCTACGGTTCACGCGGGCCCGACACCGGCGCGCTGCAGTTCCTGCTGTACGGCATCGTCGGCCTGGTGCCGGCGACGATCTCGTCCTGGCTCGCGCACAAATATGCCGACGAGCCGCAGCCGGCGCATTCGACGTAAGATGCGCGCGTTTTGGTCACAGATCGCGATTGTGCTCGATTGTGCTCGCTAGCCTGTATTCCTGACCGCTTCAGCCAGCATGGCGTAAAGCTGGCTCTTGTTGAGTTCGTTCTGCTGCCGCACGACCGCCTTTCGCGACACCACCCGATCCACCGGGCGGGTACAGGCCGCCGACTGCGTTGGCTTTGCTTTAGGGACCGACACGATCCTGGGGCTGGCTGTTGGCGGCTTGTGACCGCGCTTCAGGCCCATGCGCAGCAGCTTGGCGCATACGGCATTGCGGCTCTGCCCTAGCCTGCTTGCGATCTCTCCGGCACTCCGGCCGTCGGCCCAGAGTTTTTTGAGCGCTGCTACTTCGTTCGCATCCCAACTCATGGGAAATGTTTATACACCGATTGCGATCTGCACGCTAGTCGATCGCGCCTGCGTTGCTCACGCGATGATCTCGCCGTCAACGCAGGGATCGTTGAGGATTGTTACTGCCCGGCGTTGGCCATGGAGCGCATAACGGACTCAGGTCGTGCATCGCGTCACTACGCGGTGTCGACGATAGTCGCCCGGCGATTGGCCGACCCAGCGCCGGAAGGCATGATTGAACGCGCTGACTTCGGAGTAGCCGAGCGAAAAGGCGATTTCCGCCAGCGCCAGCGTCTCGTTTTCCAGCAGGTTCAGCGCCAGCGTCTTGCGCACGTCGTTGTGCAGGTCGGAGTAGCTCACGCCGGCGTCCTTCAGCCGGCGCTGGAGCGTCCGCACCGAGGTGCCGGTCGCCCTGGCGAGCTGCTCGATGCCGCCCTCGCCCTTGACCAGCATGCGGGCGATCTCGCGGCGCAATGGCTCGATCTCGCCGCGCTGTTCCGGCAAGGCGGCGAGCCGAAGATCGCCGTAATGGCGCATCAGGGCCTCGATCATGGCATCGGCCGTCGCCATCGGCCGCTTCAGCAGGCCGGCGTCGAACCGGATGCCGGCCCAGGGATGGCCGAGGCGGATGTTGTCGCCCATGATCTCCGCGCGGGTGCGGCGTTGCGCCGGCGTTTCGTCCGCCAACTGCGGCAGCAGGACCTCCTGCGGGGTCCAGCTGGGATCGCCGAGCCCGGCGCGCATGAGGTTGCACGCGAAGGCGATCGCCCAGTCGGCCTTCTGCCGGTACGACATCATCAGCGGGTCGATATAGTAGGAATACACAAGGACGATGCCGTCGTTGACTTCCACGCCGTGTACGGTGGCGTCGACCATGGTGGGTAGATAGCGCCCGATCGTTTCGAAGGCTTCGCCGACCGTGCGCGAGGCCAGGGCGACGTTGCCGACGACGCCGACGTGCCTCGGTTCGTACCGGGCGCCGAACTTCAGGCCGAATTGCGTATCGGCCACGAGATCGGCGCAGATCTCCAGGAGCTCCAGATAGCGGATGAGCGGCACGCGCCGATCGGGATCGGTCAGGTCGCCTGGCTCGAGACCGGCGCGGCGCAAGGCGTCACCCGCATCGGCCCCGCGCGAGCGCATGTAGGCGTCAAGGCCATAGACGACGCTGGCCAGATTGATGGTCGGCGCCGCGAGCCTGGCCGCAGCGTGTCTTTCGGTCGCCATTGGCGCGATCTCGCAAGGCTTTGGCGGAGTATATCAAGACCGCGGCTGCTTTGCCGACTACTCAAGCGGCACAAATCACGGCCGGCTCCTGCCGTGTCATACGACAAAAGCGACCGGATTATGACCCATTTGATGCCACCACCCGCGTCGAGCGGGATCGAAGCCTGTCGACACTGATCTGACCACGGCGGGGGCCACACTCGGTCAACCCCCGCATCGAAAAGCGCATCGACGGCCGCGGTCGCGGTGCCGTCGTGACGACAACTCCCCTGCCGGCGCCCGCGGCGCCGGTCATCCTCCATGCTGTCAAAGGATCAGATGATGTTTTCAACGTCCATTACCCGGACCTTCAAGCTCACAACGCCCATCGTCAATGCGGGCATGGCGATGATCGCCCGTCCTGCTCTCGCGGCCGCGGTCTGCGAAGCCGGCGGGCTCGGCACGATCGGGGCTGACATCAATCCGCCCGACGTCGTGCGCGATCTCGTTCGGCAGACGAAGGCACTGACAAAGCGGCCTTTCGGCGTCGATCTGATCGGCGACTTCGTGACCGATGAACACGTGTCCGTACTCGTCGAGGAACAGGTGGCGCTTGCCATCTTCTTCTGGACGCTACCGACGTCGGGGCATGTCGAACGATTGAAGCGGGCCGGGATCAAGGTCTGGATGCAAATCGGCCGCGTCGCCGAAGCCGAACAGGCGGCCGCACTCGGCGCCGACGCACTCGTCGTCCAGGGGGCGGAGGCTGGCGGGCACAATCGGGCCGAGGCCTCGACCATGACGCTGTTTCCGCGCATCCGCAGGCGCTTCCCCGGCTTGCCGTTGCTCGCCGCGGGCGGCATCGTCGATGGCGCGACTATGGCCGCGGCACTCGTTCTCGGGGCCGACGCGGTATGGTGCGGCAGTCGCTTTCTCGCCGCGCAAGAGGCGGAAGCGCACGATTCCTACAAGCAGCGCGTGCTGTCAGCCGATGTCGGCGATACCGCGATCCTGTCGATCTACGGCCCCGAGTGGCCCGATCAGCCGATGCGGGCGATCGTCAATGACGGTGTACGCGTGGCGCTGGGACGGGAAGCCGAGGCCATTGGGGAGGCGAAAGGCCAGATCATCGGCTCGACGATCCTCAACGGCCAGACGATTCCGACGCCGCGCTACAGCGCCATCCTGCCGACGCGCGGTTTCAACGGCGACATCGAGCAGGCTTGCCTGACCGCCGGACAAAGCGCCGGCAACATCGGTGAAATTCTGCCGGCAGGCGAGATCGTCCGGCGCATGACAAGCGAGGCGAAGGCGGCACTCGATCGTCTGGTTCCTAAAAGGGAGGCCGCTTGATGCGGTCTGCGCGTATCGCCCGGCAGTGAAGACGAGGCCCGGAGTGCCCCCCGGAAATCCGGGCCTCGTAACTGCGGCAGTCCATCCCCCCGGCGCGATCGCCGAATGCATGTCCCCGACTGCGGCGCCGAACTTGTAGGTTGTGTTGCGCGATCTGGCTAACCCGTATGATTACGGTGTGCACGGCGCGATCGAATTTCGGCCGTACGCCTTCGTCGCCAGGCTGTGCCGTGGCGTGAGTTGCCTTCGCGCGCAACAACGATGTGGCGACAACGCCTGCGACAAAGTAACCCGACGGGCAAATCAACGAAAACCTGTCCAGCCCTTCGCGCAAAAATATTGTCGTTGCCGCGTCGGGCAAATCACGCGTTTAATCTCGCTTGTCTACCGCGACAAGAGGGGCGATCGCGATCGTCACGACCGTGCGGTGGGATGCGGTGGACGCGATGTTGCGACTGACGAGCGCGACGTTAGCGTACGGTGAAATCGTGTGGGTCCGACGCCCCGGTGCTGGCGTCAAGTCAGAGGTAAGCGAAAGCTTCCAACGACGATGGTGGCAAGAAAGCCGGTCACCAGGACGACCACCTATAAGCCGTAAAGCCATTGCGTGGGGGAGGCCGGCGTGTTGTCCGCTGAACCTGTATGATCGTGGGCGCATTCGTTTTGCAGCACTTGCCTGCGAGACCGCGGGTGCAGCGCGCACCCGGTCTTTCCCGCGCCCTCTTTAATTCAGAGGGCAAACGAAATGCAAAACTCGGGCAGAACATGCCGCGAGATCGCTCTCCGCTGTCATCGTCCGCGAAGCGCGAGCTCGCGCGTAACTCTCTCTGTCTGACGGGTCAAACCAACAAAAACGGCGGACCTTTCGATCCGCCGCTGATGTGATGCAGTACGTTTACGTGATCGAATGTTCAGGTCCCGTTGGCACGGCAGCGGCCGTAGGGGCCGAGATACCAGCCACGCGGGCAGGCGTGCGCGGCAGGATTGGCGTAGTTGCGGCGGCATCCGCCATAGGGGCCGCGATGCCAGCCGGCGCCGCAACCGCCGGCGACTTCGATCACGTCGCTGTTGACGGGGGAGGCGGCCGGCGCCACCGGCAGGGCGTTGGCTGCACCGATGAGGCTGGCAAGAACGAAGGCGGTGGCGATCAATCTGGTCATGAAGCGTCTCCTGGTGTGGTGATTGTCAGAGCGTTTTCGAGCGAAGTGGGTACCGGTTCGCGTGAAGAAAACGCGTCAAAATAAAGAGCTAACCGCCGGCGAAGGCGATGCCGGCGCGGACCTCGGCGATGGCCTGGTCGATCAGGCCGAGCGCCTTCTCGCGATGGCCACCCTTGTTCGGGGTTGCGGCGGCAAGTTCTGCGCGCGCCGATTGCAGCAGCGTGATGGACTCACCCATGTGCGGCTGGGCGCCGATGGCGTAGCCGATGCCCATGCTGGCGGCGATCGCGGTACCGAGCAGCGCCTTGCGGGCGAAAGATGTCGTCATCTCGTGGTCTCCTCTGTATTTTCCCAAGCGCAGGCCAATTCGGCAGCCTCCCGGCGGCCCCGGCCGCCGCATCGGTAAGCCCGCGCCGGCGCGCCGTCTTGGACTGGCCAGCGCCGGGGGCGAGCGCTCTTGGACTGGCGAGCGCTATTCCTTCACGACGGCGTGTGCCAGCCTTCATCCAGCGTTCATCCGGCGGCGGCCAGACTGGCGTAGCCTCACTGGAATTGCCTCACCCGACGCTCCCCCGCCGATGCCCGTGCTGAAGAAAATGCTGTCGACCGACATGCTGCCGCGGGGCTTGAGCGAGCGGCAGCGCTTTGTCGCCTTCGCCGAACTGTTCGAACATTTTTCCAACACCGGCGAGCTCGATCCGGCCGAAGACGTGCCGTTTCGTGCGGCGATGAATTCGATCCATGTCGGCACCACCATGCTCGGCCGCTGCGACGGCACCTTCACCACGGTGCGGCGCGAGAAGCGCCAGGTGCTGGCGACCAACGACGACCGCTATTGCCTGGCGCGCAACACCGGCAGCCTCGAGTCCCGCGTCACCCATCGCGGCCGCGAATTCGTCATGCGGCCCGGATCGATGGTGCTGCTCAAACTCGACGAGCCGTTCTTCTCGGCCGATGGCGCCAGCGAAAAGCGTTTTACCAATGTGCACCTGCCGATGGCGACGCTGAAGGCCATGGTTGCGGGTGTCGACGACCTGGTCGGCCGCGAGCTCGCGCCCGGCGGCGCGCTGTCGCTGGCGATGGACTACAGCGACCTGCTGCTGCGTCATCCGGGCGCCGTCGACGAGGCTGGCTTTGCCATCGCCTCGCATCTGATGGATCTCGCCGCTCTCGGTCTCGGCGCCCGCGGCGATGTCGCGGCCGAAGCCCGGCGCGGCGGGGTCCGCGCAATCAGGCTGAAGTCGGTGTTGATGATCCTGGAAGCGCGTTTCACCGAGCCGGATTTTTCCGCGCAAAAGCTTGCCGCCGCCGCCAGCCTGTCGGAGCGCTATGTCAACGAGTTGCTGTACGAGGCCGGTGCCAGTCTGACGTCGCGGCTGCTGGAACTGCGGCTGCGCCGGGCGGCGGAATGGCTGGCGCAGGCCGGCGACCGCCGCATCAGCGACATCGCCTTCGACTGCGGTTTCAACGACCTTTCCTATTTCAACCGTTGCTTCCGCCGCCGCTTCGGCCTGACGCCATCGGCGGCAAGGGGGCGTTAACGCGCGTATTCCGCAAAAGTGGAAGCCGGTTTTGCGAACAGAATATGCGCAAACCAATAAGTGATATTTTGACGCAACTTGCGCGCAGCCCTGGCGTTACCATCTGATGACGATGTCAAACGACGATATTTATACGCCGCCGCGTTCCCGCACCGAGCAGCCTTCGCAAGGTCCGTTCCGGGCCCGCACGCAGGGCCGCGGCCCCGTCATCGACCAGGACGGGCGTGAAATCCCCGATGCCGGGCTGCGTTCGCAGTTCGAGGCTTTTCGGTTCGATTTCGGCAATGGTGCTGCCAACCCGTTCGCCAATCTCACCCGCGAGCAGCGGCTGGCGCGGCTGGACGCGATCGCAAAGCTGCTCGACGTCGCCTTCATCCTGCCCGGCACCAACATCCGCTATGGCATCGACGGCCTGATCGGGCTGATCCCCGTGGTCGGCGACATCATCACGACCGCGATCTCGCTCTGGCTGGTGCGCGAGGCCCGGGCGCTCGGCGCGCCCTGGCACATCACGGCGCGGATGTTGACGAATGTCGCGGTCGACGGCGTGATCGGGATCGTGCCGATCGCGGGCGACGCCTTCGACGTCATGTTCCGCGCCAATGTCCGAAATGTGCGGATGCTGAAGAAGTGGATGGACCGACAGCCGCGTGTCTAACCCGCTGCGCAAAAAAATATGCCCCCGGACCGGGTCCGAGGGCATGTTGATTGGAGATGCGAAGATGTTAGGCGGCGTCGGCATCCGCGGGGGCGGGCTCGGGCGCGCGGGGGCGACGCTCCAGCGGGAACGCTTCGCTCTCGTACAGGGTACGGATGCCGCTCTGGTCGAAGCGCGCTTCCTCGACTTGCAGATAGGCACCGTTCAGCGAGTCCGCCGGCAATTCCTCGATCGCGAAGCGAACCGCTTCGGCCGCGGTGCCAAATCGCCGATAGGCAAAGCCAGCCCGCTTCTTCTTGCGGATCGCGGCGGGGAAGAGTTCGGCGGCGGTATCGTAACTGAAGGGACGCATGGTCTCTGACCTCAATCTTTTTGGCTCTTGCGTGGAGCGAATGTGGATTGGATGACGGTGGGCCGCATCCCGGCGGCGCGCCGTGCTCGTCATTTCGACCCCCAATATAAGCCTGTTTGACAGAAATGCAACTCCTGAAGGGGCTCATCGGGGGTGATGATGAATCCACGCATGGCTACCGAGTGATTAAAATTAAGCCAGCAATTTCAGCTATTTATGCCGATTATAGCTTGCCGAGCAGCAGCAGGATGATCAGCACGATTAAAATCACGCCGCCGAGCCCCATCCCGGAATGGCCGAGGCCATAGCCATAGCCGCCGAAACGGCCCGAAAAGCCGCCGAGCAGGAAAATGATCAGAATGATGATGAGTATCGTTCCGAGCGACATGGCACTCTCCCCGAACCGTCGCGGGCGCCCGCCAAAACGCCCCGCGGCCCGGAATAAAGCATATTCCGGGCCGCGAGTCCGCTGGTGATCCGCCGAATTCTAATAAGGGTTGTCTTCCGGGATGCGACAACGTCGCGCCCCGGAATGACGGGATGGCTATTTCTTGCTGTCGTCGATCGGCAGCACCTTGAGCGGCGTGGCATAGGGCTCGACGCGGAGCGAATCCGTCGCGAGCAGGCCGATCTTGTGCAGCGGCGCCTGTTCGAGGTCGCCGGTCGAGGATTTGTGGACCGCATATTGCCAGACGCTCATCGAGCCCTTGGCGACCAGCATCTTGGCAATGCCACCGGCGTTCCTGCCGTCGACCTGCGCCAGATCGTCATCGGAAACTCCGATCACGATCTCGTCCTTCTGGGTGATGACCTTGAACAGGGAAACCTTGTCGGCGGCGAGGGCAGGTTCGATCACAACGCTCTCCATGATGAGGGCTGCGAGGCCGAGACCGAACAGCAACCGTTTGGACATGTGCATCTGTACTTCCTTGTGGCTCGCGCGCAGGGCAAAGCGATTAAATGCAAAGAAAAATCCCGCGCGACCAGGTCTTGGTCGCACGGGGCATGGAATACGTTCGAAGGAACTCGAAACTATTTCGGCTGCAGCTTCAGCGCCGCCGAATTGATGCAGTAGCGCAGGCCGGTCGGGCCGGGGCCGTCGTCGAAGACATGGCCGAGATGGCCGTTGCATTTCGAGCACAGCACCTCGGTCCGGATCATGCCGTGGGTGACGTCGCGTTCCTCGTCGACATGGCTGTCGACGGCGGGCGCGGTAAAGCTCGGCCAGCCGCAGCCGGAGTCGAACTTGGCGTCGAACTCGAACAGGGTCTGGCCGCAGCCGGCGCAGGTATAGGTGCCCTTGCGGTGCTCGTGCTCATATTCGCCCGAAAACGGCCGTTCAGTGGCCTTCTCGCGTAGCACCGCATACTGCATCGGCGAGAGTTCGTTGCGCCATTCGGCTTCGCTCTTTTCGACCTTGGCTGTCGTCGTCTTGGTGTCGGACATGGATGCTCCTTTGGACTGGTTCGTCATTGCGAGGAGCGAAGTGACGAAGCAATCCATCTTTTCGCCTGCTGCGGCATGGATTGCTTCGCTTCGCTCGCAATGACGAAAATTGTTCCGTCAGTTGGTGACCTTGGCGCTGCTCACCAGCGTCGGCTTCTCGATGTAGTTGTCGGCAAAAATCTTCTTCAGATTCTCGACCTTCGGGATGTCGTTGTAGGCAATGTAGGGCTGGTTCGGGTGCAGCGTCAGGTAGTCCTGGTGATAGGCCTCGGCGGGATAGAACGCCTCCAGCGGGCCGATCTTGGTGACGATCGGCTTCTTGTAGACCTTGGCGGCGTTGAGCTGGGCGATATAGGCCTCCGCGACCTTCTTCTGCTCGTCATTGGTGGTGAAGATCGCCGAGCGGTATTGCGTGCCCGATCCGGGCCCTGGCGGTTCAACTGGGTCGGATCGTGCGCGACCGAGAAGAAGATCTGCAAGATCTTGCCGTAGCTGATCTTCTTCGGGTCGAACTTGATCTCGACCGATTCCGCGTGCCCGGTTGAGCCGCTGGAGACCGTGCTGTAGTCGGCGGTGGCCTTGGAGCCGCCGGCGTAACCGGACACGGCGTTGACCACGCCCGCGGTGTGCTGGAACACGCCCTGGACGCCCCAGAAGCAGCCGCCCGCGATCACGGCGGTCTGGATACCGCTCGCCGCTTGCGCGTCGGCGGCCGGGGCGGGGATGATCACGGCATCTTCCGCGGCCAGCGAGGGGGCTGCGGCGAACGCGGCAATGGCCAGCGCGCCGATGGCGGCAGCGCACAGCGAAAGGCGGCTGAATTGGCTACGGGACATGATTTCCTCGTGGGGTGAGCGGATTGGATGTCAGTTTAGACCGGGAACCGGGTTACGCAATCGCCACGGTTTTCCCCGATGCCCTAGATACGGCAGACGGCCGATATTGTTACGGCTGGCGCCACACGAGTTCGTGAATAATAAGCGTATATGTGCAAGGCGTTAGGGCGGGAACGGCTGCCGTGCTTGACCCGGTCCTGCCGGTTCCCACAATGAACCGGCGGTCGCGTGCTGCGACCAAAATTCATCTGCCGGAGCGTCTCGCGAATGTTGCGCGCCTTATTCCTGCTCGCCGTCACGCTCGTTGCCGCGGGTCCCGCGCTGGCCGCCGGCGATATCGACACCTGCCGGGATGCCGCAGCCGATCCCGTCGTCCGGCTCGCGGCCTGCGAGACTGTGATCGCCGACGACAAGATCACGGGCAAGACCAAGGCTTCCGCCTTCTGGGTTCGCGGCGACAGCCTGATGAAGAAGCGCGATTACGACAACGCGATCGCTGCTTTCAGCGCGGCGCACGACATCGACGGCGATAACGTCGGCTACCTCAATTCGCGCGGCATCGCCTATATGAGCAAGGGCGACGACGAGCATGCGCTGGCCGATTACGATCTCTGCCTGCAAATGCGTCCGAATTTCGGGAATGCTTACAACAACCGCGGCATCATTTTCCTGCGAAAGCTCGACTTCCAGCGCGCCTTCGTGGAATTCGACGCCGCCGTCAAATCCGGCGCGAGCGGCCCAAGCCGCTACCTCCACCTTTACAACCGCGCGCGTGCGGAATCGCTGCTCAAGCAATACGACGCCGCGCTCGCCGATTTTTCCGAAGCGCAGAAGCTCAATGCGGATGGCCCGCAGGTCCCGACGGGCCGCTGCATTACCTACACGGAGATGAAGAAATTCGACGAAGCGCTGGCGGACTGCAATGCGGTGCTGGCGAAAACGCCGAAAAGCGTCCATGTGCTGACCAGCCGCGGCAATGCCTACCTTGCCAAGGGCGACCTCGACGCGGCGATTGCCGACTACAACGAGGCGATCAAGATCGCGCCGAACAACATACGGGCGCACGCCGGGCGCGGGCAATATTACGAGAAGAAGGGCGACGCCGCGGCCGCGCGCTATGATTACCGCTCCGCCAGCGCCGCGCTGACCAAGGTCGACGACACCGATACAGCGGTGGCGCGGCGGCTCGCGAGGGATCGGTTGGCGGCGATGGTCGCGGCTGCGCCGCCTTCTGTCCCGTCCGTCAAGCCGGCGTCAGGTGAAGGGGGCGGCGCCGGCCGGTCCGCGCAAGGTTGCGCTGATCGTCGGCAACGGCGCCTACAAGAATGTGCAGCAGCTCGACAACCCGCCAAAAGACGCCAGGCTGATCGCCGAAACCTTCCGCGGCCTTGGCTTTGCCACCGTGACGCTCGCTCCCGATCTTACCCGCGACAAATTCTTCGCAGCGCTGCGCGAGTTCGGCGCGGAGGCCGAAAAATCGGACTGGGCGGTGGTTTATTATGCTGGTCACGGCATGGAAATCGGCGGCGTCAACTATCTGATTCCGACCGACGCGAAACTGGCGGCCGACCGCGATGCCGAGACACAGGCCGTCGCGCTCGAACAGGTGATCGGCGCGGTCTCCGGCGCCCGCAAGCTGCGGCTGGTGATGCTGGATGCCTGTCGCGACAACCCGTTCGAAAAGACCATGCAGCACAGCATCGCATTGAAGCTGGTCAGCAAGGGCCTCTCCAACATCGAGCCGGAAGCGGGCTTCATGGTGGTCTATGCCGCGAAGCATGGCGAAACCGCGCTCGACGGCGATTCCGCCAACAGTCCGTTTGCGACGGCGCTGGCACGCGACATCAAGGAACCGAAAGTCGAGGTGCGAAAGCTGTTCGACATCGTCAGGGACGACGTCTGGACCGCGACCAAACACGCGCAGCAGCCCTTCACCTACGGCTCGCCACCAGGCCGCGAGGATTTCTACTTCGCGGCGGGGAAGTAGCCTCTGCCGTCATTGCGAGGAGCCAACGGGTCGCGCGAATGCGCGCCCGATGACGGGCTCCGCGACGAAGCAATCCATGATCGCTGTTGGTGATAGATGATTGCTTCGCTTCGCTCGCAATGACGGAAAGATGGTCCGCTACACCACCACGCTCAGCCGCTTCGCGGCGCGCGTGATCCCTGTATAGAGCCACCTTGCGCGGCTTTCCTGGAATGCAAAGCTCTCGTCGAACAGCACCACGTCGTCCCACTGCGAACCCTGCGACTTGTGCACGGTCAGCACGTAACCATAGTCGAACTCGTCGTAGGGTTTGCGCTGTTCCCACGGAATGGTCTCGATGGCGCCGCCGAAGCAGTCGCCGCGCACCGAAACCTTCGTCACCTTGTGGCCGAAATCCTCGTCCGGCGACAGCCGCATGGTGATGATCTTCGACTTCGACTGTGCCCGCGACTTCACCCGCCACAGCCCGCCGTTGAACAGGCCCTTCTTGCGGTTGTTGCGCAGGCATACCAGCTTGTCGCCGGCCACCGGCAACGGATCCTCGATGTTCTGCTTCTGCCGCACCCGCATGTTGTAGGCGCGGCGGGTGTTGTTGCGGCCGACCAGCACCTGATCGGCTTGCATCACCCGGTCGGGATCGAGCTCGTTGCGCGACACCACTTCGCTCTCGCCATGGCGGCCGATTTCGAGTTCGCGGCCCTCGCGGACATCCATCGACATCCGCACGATCGGATCGTCCTGCGCCTGACGATGCACCTCGGTCAGCATCGCGTCGGGCTCGCTCTCGGTGAAGAAGCCGCCGCCCTGGATCGGCGGCAACTGCGCGGGATCGCCGAGCACCAGCAAGGGGCAATCGAACGACATCAGGTCGCGGCCGAGTTCGGCGTCGACCATCGAACATTCGTCGATCACGATCAGCTTGGCCTTGGACGCCGGGGCGTCGTCCCACAGTTCAAAACTCGGCTGCTCGACGCCGGATTCGCGCGCGCGGTAGATCAGCGAGTGGATGGTGGAGGCGTTGTCGCAGCCCTTGTTGCGCATCACCAGCGCCGCCTTGCCGGTGAAGGCCGCGAATTTCACCTCGCCGTCGACGCCGTCGGCGATGTGCCGCGCCAGCGTGGTCTTGCCGGTTCCGGCATAGCCGAACAGCCGGAATACCGGCGGCGTGCCGTTCCGGCCGGGCTTGGCCTTCATCCACTCGGCGACGGCGTTGAGCGCGGAATCCTGATGCGGCGTAAAGGTGGTCATGGGGTCCAGATGGAGGGGAGAGCGGGCCGGTACGGCCGCAACTCATCCTCCCCAAGCTAACCATTCAGGCCGCCAGTGCAAGCCGCCGAATGCGCCCCGTTTCGTAGCCGCTACTGCCAGCCGGGGACGCCGCGCATGTCGGGCAGGTGATGGGCGATGCCCTTGTGGCAGTCGATGCAGGTCTTCTCGCCTGTGAACAGGAAGCGCTGATGCGCCACCGAAGCGCGCGGCGATTGCCGTGTGATGTCCATCGAATCCGCACTGTGGCAGTTGCGGCATTCCAGCGAATCGTTGGCCTTGAACCGCGCCCATTCGTGCAGCGCCAGTTCGAGCCGGTGGTCGACGAATTTCTCGCGGGTATCGATGGTGCCGAAGATCTTGCCCCAGACCTCCTTCGACGCCTGCATCTTGCGCGCGATCTTGTCGGTCCAGTTGTGCGGCACGTGGCAATCCGGGCAACTCGCGCGCACACCGGAGCGGTTGGAGAAGTGGATCGTCGACTTCAGCTCCGCGAACACGTTGTCGCGCATTTCGTGGCAGCCGGTGCAGAATTTTTCGGTGTTGGTCAGTTCCAGCGCGGTGTTGAAGCCGCCCCAGAACACGATGCCGGCGACGAAGCCTGCGAATACCAGCACGCCGAGCCCGAACACCGAACTCGGCCGCCGCAGCACGTCCCACAATTCGACGACGAACGCCCATAGCCGCGCCAGCCACGACCGGCGAGGGGTGGCCGGATCGACGGCGCTCATCGGCGCCCCCCGGGCGCGGCGCGGCTCAGCATGGCGTCGATGTCGATGAAGTCGTTATCGACCGGCGGCTTCACCACGTTTTGCGGCACGTGGCATTCGGTGCAGAAGAACCGTCGCGGCGACACCGAGGCGAGGAACTGGCCGTCGCGGTCCATGAAATGGGTGATGCTGACCATCGGCGCCTGCGATTCGCCGGTGCGGGCGCGGGCGTGGCAGGACAGGCATTTGTTGCCGTTGATGTCGATCTGGTAGCCTTCGGTGGTATGCGGGATCACCGGCGGCTGCTCCGGATAGTTGCGCACCTCCTTCTCGGCGGTGTTGCGCAGCGGCGTCATCGGCGCCGCCGGCCCTTCCTCGTTGAGCGGGGTCGAGCCGCGCAACCCGGAACTCACGGTCTGGGCGACCAGCGACGTCGATGCGGTGGCGCTGAGGACGGCCAGCGCCAGAAGCCAGTGTCTTCCGATCATGAGCTTTGCACCCGCTCGATGCGCACCGCGCATTTCTTGTAATCGGTCTGCAGCGAGATCGGATCGGTGGCGTCCAGCGTCACCTTGTTGATCAGCTGCGCCTCGTCGAACCAGGGCACGAACACCAGCCCGCGCGGCGTCTTGTTGCGGCCGCGGGTTTCGACCCGGGTGCGAATGAAGCCGCGGCGCGACTGCACCTTGATCTCGTCGCCGCGCCGGAGCTTGAGCTCGGCGGCGTCGTCGGGATGCATGAAACAGACGGCTTCCGGGAACGCCTTGTAGAGTTCGGGCACGCGGCGCGTCATGGTGCCGGAATGCCAGTGCTCCAGCACGCGGCCGGTCGACAGCCAGAACGGATATTCGGCATCGGGCGATTCGGCCGGCGGTTCATAGGGCAGCGCGAAGATGCGCGCCTTGCCGTCGGGAAAGCCGTAGAACTCGATGTCCTTGCCGCTCTTGACGTAGGGATCGAGACCTTCGCGATAGCGCCATTTGGTTTCCTGGCCGTTCACGACCGGCCAACGCAGGCCGCGCACCTGATGGTAGGTATCGAACGGCGCCAGGTCGTGGCCGTGCCCGCGGCCGAAGCTGGCATATTCCTCGAACAGGCCCTTGTGGACGTAGAAGCCGAAGGCTTTCGATTCGTCGTTCAAATAGCCGGCTTCGATATCGGACACCGGAAACTTGTCGACCTGGCCGTTCCGGAACAGCACGTCAAACATCGTCTTGCCGCGGTATTCCGGCTTCTTGGCCAGCAGATCCTCGGGCCAGACCTCCTCGATCTTGAAGCGCTTTGAGAACTCCATCAATTGCCAGAGATCCGATCGCGCCTCGCCCGGCGCGGTCACCAATTGGTGCCACACATGGGTTCGCCGCTCGGCATTGCCGTAGGCGCCTTCCTTCTCGACCCACATCGCGGTCGGCAGGATGAGATCGGCGGCCAGCGCCGTCACCGATGGATAGGCGTCGGATACGACGATGAAGTTGTCGGGATTGCGATAGCCGAGCCAGGTCTCTTCGTTGGCGTTGGCGCCGGCCTGCAGATTGTTGTTGACCTGCACCCAGTAGGCATTGAGCAGGCCGTCCTTCAGCATCCGGTTCTGCAGCACCGCGTGATAGCCGGGTTTGTCCGGAATGGTGCCTTCGGGCAGCTTCCAGATCTGCTCGGTCTTGTCGCGATGCGCCTTGTTGGTCACCACCATGTCGGCGGGCAGGCGATGCGAGAAGGTGCCGACCTCGCGCGCGGTGCCGCAGGCCGAGGGCTGGCCGGTCAGCGAGAACGGGCTGTTGCCGGGCTCGGAGATCTTTCCGGTCAGCAGATGAATGTTGTAGATGAGGTTGTTGCACCAGACGCCGCGGGTGTGCTGGTTGAAGCCCATGGTCCAGAAGCTGACGACCTTGGTCTTCGGGATCGGCATAGAGCTCGGCCAGCGCCTCGAGGCGGTTGAGCGGCACGCCCGACATGTCGGCGGCCTTTTGCAGCGTGTAGTCGCGAGACGAACTTGGCGATATTCGTCGAACGTGATGTCGGTCGCATCGCCGGCCTTGGCTGCGCGCCGGTCGCCTTCTTCTCCAGCGGATGCTCCGGACGCAGTCCGTATCCGATGTCGGTCTGGCCGCGCTTGAAGATCGTGTGCTTGTCGACGAAGTCCTTGTTGACCCGGCCGGTCTTGATGATGTGGTTGGCGATGGCGTTGAGAAGGTAGAGGTCGGTCTGCGGCTTGAACACCATGCCGATGTCGGCGAGGTCGAACGAGCGGTGCTCGAAGGTCGAGAGCACCGCGACGCGCACGTGCGGGGCGCTGAGCCGGCGGTCGGCGACGCGGGTCCACAGGATCGGGTGCATCTCGGCCATGTTCGAGCCCCACAGCACGAAGGCGTCGGTGGCCTCGATGTCGTCGTAGCAGCCCATCGGCTCGTCCATGCCGAAGGTGCGCATGAAGCCGACCGCGGCGGAGGCCATGCAGTGGCGCGCGTTCGGATCGAGATTGTTGGAGCGGAAGCCGGCCTTCATCAGTTTCAGCCCGGCATAGCCTTCCCAGATCGTCCATTGGCCGGAACCGAGCATGCCGACGCCGCTCGGCCCGCGCTTTTTCAGCGCGTCCTTGAACTTCTCGGCCATGACGTCGAAGGCTTCGTCCCAACGACACCGGCGTGAATTCGCCGTTCTTGTCGTATTTGCCGTTGGTCTTGCGCAGCATCGGCCTGGTCAGACGGTCATGGCCGTACATGATCTTGGAAAGGAAATAGCCCTTCACGCAGTTGAGCCCGCGATTGACCTCCGACTTGATGTCGCCGTGGGTCGCGACCACGCGGTTTTCCTTGGTCGCCACCATCACGCTGCAGCCGGTGCCGCAGAACCGGCACGGCGCCTTGTCCCATTTCAGTTCGCTGACGTCGCGCTCGGTGACGAGATTGGCCGCGATCGCCGGCGTCGCCATGCCTCCGGCCAGGGCCGCCATTCCGGCAGCCTCCAGCTTCAGGAGCTCGCGGCGATCGAGCTTGGGTCCGGTCATGACAATTCTCCAGCAGAAGCCGCGTCGATGGCGTGAAAGACGAGCGAGGCGGTGTAGACGTTGGGCAGCAGCGCGATGCGTGTTGAGCGTCGTTCCCAGCGTTCCGGCATCCGGCACGTCGACCACGACCACGAGCTTGCCCTTGGGGTCGCGGCCGTAAATTTCGCATCCGGCCAGAGCCAGAGATCGTCGGCTTCCACGGCGGCGAGGCATTCCGGCCGCGCCTGCACCAGAATGCTGGCGATCTCGCCGCCGGGCGGCGCGACCACGCGGTCGGGATTGAGCAGACGGCCGGTGATGAGAGCCCGGCGATCGATCAGTTGTGTGGTGCGGCCATTGTGATGGTCCTCGCTGGGTCAGTGCTGCGCCGGAGGGCCGGGCGGCCCGGCCATCATCTGGTACACCCACACCGCAAGCCCGTAGCTGCCGACGGTCGCGACCGCCAAGGCCGGCATCAGCACCGCGGTGAGGAACAGAAACGCAAAGATTTCCATGCGTTTGCGGCGCGGCCTGCCGCGCGCATCGTCGCCGGTGGCCGACATGCGGGTCTCGCTTCGATTTGGTTACTGAATGATTGGCGGCTTCGGCGCCGTTACCTGCGCCAAGCTAGAAGAAGCCCTGACAATCGCCTTGATCTAAATCAAGAACGGAACCCATCCACCGTCGTCAGGGCGCATCCGGTCCATTCACCGCACCATCGCATGGCGCCCATGCGGGCGTTTCGTCAGGCGGAATTCTGCATGGCTGGACAGGTCGCAACCTGGGAATACACTGGCGGAAAACAACGACCAGTGTCGGGAGAGACGTCATGAAGTTCGGTATCTTCTATGAGCTGCAACTGCCGCGCCCCTGGGAAGAGGGCGACGAACTGCGGCTCTACCAGAACGCGCTGACGCAGCTCGAGACCGCCGACCGGTGCGGCTACGACCACGCCTGGGTGGTGGAACACCATTTCCTCGAGGAGTATTCGCATTCACCCTCGCCGGAATCCTTTCTCGCCGCCGCCAGCCAGCGCACCAAGAAGATCCGGCTCGGCCACGGCATTTTCCAGCTCACCACCAATCACCCGGCGCGCGTCGCCGAGCGGGTCGCGGTGCTGGATCTGCTCAGCAACGGCCGCTGCGAATTCGGCATGGGCGAGAGCGCTTCCATCACCGAATTGACGCCGTTCGGCCGCGACATGGAGACCAAGCGCGAGGTTTTCGAGGAGGCTGTCGCAGCGATCTTCCCGATGTTCACCAAGGTGGGCACCGAACATCACGGCAAGTATTTCGATATTCCGCTGCGCAACGTGGTGCCGAAACCGGTGCAGAAGCCGCATCCGCCGCTGTGGATGGCCTGCTCGCAATTGCAGACCATCGAACGCGCCGGTGAAAACGGCTTTGGCGCACTCGGCTTCCAGTTCGTCAGCGCCGATGCCGCCCATGCCTGGGTGCACGCCTATTACAACGCCATCACCAAGCGGCTGAAGAAGCTCGCGGATTACCAGATCAATCCGAACATGGCACTGGTCTCGTTCTTCATGTGCGCCAAGACCGACGAGGAAGCGCGGGCGCGCGCCGACGGCGCCACCTTCTTCCAGTTCGCGCTGCGCTTTTACGGCGCGTCGCAGAACCGCCAGCGCCCCGATCCCGGCACCGTCAACATGTGGGACGAATACAACAAGTGGAAGCGCGAGAATCCGGAAGCCCAGGAGGCGGCGCTGCGCGGCGGCCTGATCGGGTCGCCGGAAACCATTCGCAAGAAGCTGCGCCGGTTCCGCGCCTCGCATATCGACCAGGTGATCCTGCTCAACCAGGCCGGCAAGAACAGCCACGAGCACATCTGCGAATCGCTAGAGCTGTTTTCGAAGGAAGTGATGCCGGAGTTCCAGCACGATCCTGAACATGACGCATGGAAGGCCGGCGTGATGAGCGGCGCGATCAAGCTCGAAGAGATCGACACCGAGGCGTTCAAGGATCGCTACGGCAAGCTGGCGGTGAGCGTGCCTCCCGCGGCGAAGGTCGCGGCGGAATAGCGGTTACTGTCAATGAAGAGCCGACGCGGCGCGATTGCAGAAATCGCGCCGCGTTTATTTTGCGGGATCGTCAATTCAGGTTTGCGGACGCGGTAAAACTGCGATCGACGGCTTTGCCGACGTCGAGCTTCTTCGACAGGATGCCGTAGCGCGTGGCGCGGTCGGACGCCTCCTGAACTTCCTTGACTATGTTTTCGTCGATTGCGATCGGACCGGTCCGTTGCGCCGTGTAGGCGCTCAACAGTACGTCCTCGGGAAGCTTGGTGAGTTCGGCCGTGCTCCTGGCATATTCCGGGAGATGATCGAGCGACCACAGCCGGGCTTTATTCAACCGCTGCACCAGATCCTGCACAGCGGCGCGCTTGGTGGCGATGGCGCCGTCCGAGGCGACGATGAAAGTGATGGTCGGCGTCAGGCCTTCGCCAGTGGCGACAATCCGGGCGTTGTCCTTCAGCGTTGCGTAGGAGACATAGGGCTCCCAGACCGCCCAGCCGTCGATCGAGCCGGCGACGAGGGCAATCTTGGCGTCGACCGGACCAAGCGGCGCGAACGTCGCGTCCTCGATCCTGTTGCCGCTCTTCTCGAGTGTAGCATCGATCAGGAATTGGCCCCATCCGCCGCGCGTGCCGGCCAGCCGCTTACCCCTGAGATCGGCCGCGCTCTTGATCGGCGAATCGTTGCGGACGAGAATGGCCTGGGTCCGCGCATCGGCGCGGGTGCCGCCGATTGCCTTGATCGGTGCGCCAGCGGCATACACGGTCAGGAACGCGAGTTCGCCGGTATAGCCGACATCCAGCGCGCCGGCATTGAGTGCCTCGAGGATCGGCGCCGCAGCGGGAAATTCCGACCACTCGATCTTGTAGGGGAGATCTTTGGCCAGGCCCGCAATTTCGAGCAGCGAGCGATTGCCGCCTTTCTGATCGCCGACGCGCAGGGTGATGGTGTCTGCGGCCATCGCCGTCGCCGTCATGGCGAGCCCGACGGCGACGCTGAATAGCGTGGCACCGAGATTGCGCAAGCGGGTGCGAGGTTTCGATTCTGACTGGACTGGTTTCATGCCTGTGTCTTTCCGATGTGATCCGCTGCGTTGCGTCTGGCAACCAGCGATCGGAAAAGCGTACGGGCGCCGGCATGGCGGTCAACGAAATGGCTGACTGAATATTTCGATGCGCCGGGAACGATCGTGTCGTTTCCGCAAACGGTGATGGAAGGTTTGTTAAAGCCGTAGCGCGATCGTATCGGCTGTCGCCGGCCTGGAAGAATAATCATCTCGTGCGCTGTCTTCCGGTGGAACCGCAACGCGAATAGCGGAAGGACGTATTCGAGCCGACCGGACGATGCTCGTTCACCCCGGCGTCGATGCCTAATTCCTAATCAAGAGATTGAAGCGGTGCGGCGTCAAAACAAATGCGCCGCGCCCGATCGTGTTTCAGCAATAAACCCATCGCTGAAATCGTGCCTGACAGCATCGTCGTTGTTATTTTTCCAGCATACTCGACACCCCTTCCGTGCCGCACCATCATTCTCTCGTCGCATGATCGCATCCCGTCGCGAGCATGATCAGGAGAATGTGATGAAGCGTCGCGAATTCTTGAAACTATCGCTGGGAACCGTGGCGGTTGCCGCGCTGTCGTCGCCTGCGGTCGCGCAAGGGTCTGTCAAGGAGATCCGGATCGGCTACCAGAAGACAGGCGTGCTGGTGATCGCACGCCAGCAGGCGGTATTGGAAAAGCATTTCGCTGCGCAGCAGATCGCGGTCAAGTGGGTGGAATTTTCCTCCGGCCCGCCGTTGCTGGAAGCGATGAGCACTGGAAGCGTCGATTTTGGCTCGGTCGGCGATACGCCGCCGATTTTCGCGCAAGCCGCGAACGCCAATATCGTCTATGTGGCGGGATCGCCGATCACCAACGGGCAGGGCATTCTCGTCCCCGCGAATTCCTCGATCCGCAGCATTGCCGAGCTGAGAGGCCGGCGGATCGGATTCGCCAAAGGGACCAGCGCACACAACGTCCTGATCGCCACGCTGGAAAAAGCCGGGCTGACCTACGAGGACATCACGCCGGTCTATCTGTCGCCGCCCGATGCCGGCCCCGCTTTTGCCAACGGCAGCATCGAGGCCTGGGCGATCTGGGATCCCTATTTTGCAATCGGTGAAAAGCGCCAGAATGGACGGATTCTCGTCAACGCGTACGAAGTCGCCAAGACCAATTCGTTCTACCTCGCCAATCGCGACTTCGCGAACGGCAACATTCAGCACACCCGTGATGTCATCAACGGGTTGGCGGAAGCGGCCCGATGGGCGGAAGCGCACCGCGCCGAGGTCGCGCAGGCGCTGGCCTCTGTCACCGGCGTTCCGCTCGAAGTGCAGATCGTCGCGGCGAACCGGGCTTCGTTCGTGATCGGCGCCGTGACCGACGAAATCATCGATACCCAGCAGGCCGTTGCGGATCGATTCCACAAACTGGGGCTGATCCCGAAGCAGATCGCCGTTCGCGATATCGTCTGGCGGCCGGCACAGACCTGATCCCCTCAAACATCCCTTCCATTCAAGGAGAGTGAACGATGCGTTGGTTTCAACGAGCGATCGCGGCCGCCGTGTTGTCGATGAGTACGGTCGCGGCCGGCGTCGGCGCCAGCTACGGACAGGACAAGGTGGTCCGTATCGGCTTTCAGAAATACGGCAAGCTGGTCCTGCTGAAGGGCAAGGGTTCGCTGGAAGCGAAGCTGGCGCCGCTCGGCTACAAGGTGGCGTGGACGGAATTTCCGTCTGGCCCGCCGCTATTGGAAGCGCTCAATGTCGGGGCGATCGATTTCGGCAACACCGGCGAGGCGCCGCCGATCTTCGCGCAGGCCGCGGGCGCGCCGATCCAATACGTCGCCTATGAACCGCCGGCGCCGAAGGGCGAGGCGATCCTGGTGCCCAAGGACAGCAAGCTGAACTCGGTTGCGGATTTGAAGGGCAAAAAGGTCGCGCTCAACAAGGGCTCGAACGTTCACTATCTGCTGGTGAAGGCGCTCGAAAAGGCCGGCGTCAAGTATTCCGAGATCGAGCCGGTGTTTCTGGCGCCGGCCGATGCCCGTGCGGCGTTCGAGCGCGGCGCGGTCGATGCCTGGGTAATCTGGGACCCGTTCCAGGCAGCGGCGGAAGCGGCCACTGGCGCCCGGACCCTGACCGATGGCACCGGGATCGTCGCCAACTATCAGTTCTATTTCTCTTCGAGGAAGTTCTTCGAAAGCGATCCGAAGGTCGTCGACGCCGTGTTGGCCGAACTGAGCGCGGTCGACGATTGGGCCAAGAACGACATTCACGCCGTTGCCGAACAAATCGCTCCGGCCGTGGGTCTGCCGGTTGCCGTGGTCGAAGTCGCGTTGAAGCGCCAGGCCTACGGGATCAAGCCGCTCACCGACAGCGTCATCGCCGATCAGCAGCAGGTCGCGGACACGTTCTTCGCGCTCGGCTTGCTGCCGAAAGCCATCAAAATCTCAGACGTCGCACGGAGGCCGGGAACATGAGCCAGCAATCCAACGCCAATATCCTCTGGTTCCTGCCGACCCATGGCGACGGGCGCTATCTCGGCACCACCACCGGTGGCCGCGAGGTGAACTTCAACTATCTGCGCCAGATTGCGCAGGCCGCGGACCAGCTCGGCTATTTCGGCGTGCTGTTGCCGACCGGGCGAAGCTGCGAGGACTCCTGGGTGGTCGCCTCAGCGGTCGCGCCCTGGACCGAACGCTTGCGCTACCTGGTCGCGGTGCGGCCGGGGCTGCAATCGCCTACCGTCGCTGCCCGCATGACCGCGACGCTGGACCGGGTCTCGAACGGACGGTTGCTGGTCAACGTCGTCACCGGCGGCGATCCCGTCGAGAACAAGGGCGACGGCATCTTCCTCGATCACGACGCGCGCTACGCCGTGACCCGCGAGTTCCTCAACGTCTACAGCGACCTGCTGGCCGGCAAGACCGTCAATGTCGAGGGCAAGCACATCCGCATCGAGGACGGCCGCCTGCTGTTTCCGCCGGTGCAGTCGCCGCGTCCGCCGCTCTATTTCGGCGGATCGTCGGACGCCGGGATCGATGTTGCGGTCGATACCGTCGACAAATACCTGACCTGGGGCGAGCCGCCGGCGCAGGTCGCCGAAAAGGTCGAACGCGTGAGGGCCGTTGCCGCCAAACGCGGGCGAAAACTCTCGTTCGGCATCCGGCTGCATGTGATCGTTCGCGAGACCAATGCCGAGGCCTGGAAGGCCGCGGACGAACTCATTCAGCACGTCACCGATGAAACCGTGGCCTCGGCGCAGAAGATCTTTGCGCGTATGGACTCGGTCGGCCAGCAGCGGATGGGGCAACTGCATGGCGGCCGCCGCGACAAGCTCGAGATCAGCCCCAATCTGTGGGCCGGCGTCGGCCTGGTGCGCGGCGGGGCAGGGACGGCGCTGGTCGGCGATCCCGCCACGGTGGCGGCGCGGATCAAGGAGTATCAGGATGTCGGCATCGATACCTTCATCATGTCGGGCTATCCGCATCTGGAGGAGGCCTATCGGTTCGCCGAACTGGTGTTCCCGCTGCTGTCGCTGGCGCAGCCGAACAATGTGACGCCGATCCGCGTCAACACCGGACCGTTCGGCGAGACCATCGCCAACGAACATCGTCCCCAGGTGAAAGCATCGCAGTCATGAGCCTGATCGATAGTCTTCCGCGCCTTCGCGCGCCGAAACTGCCGCGCGCCGACGGCCTGATCCCATGGATCGTGCCGCTGGCGATCGTCCTGATCTGGCAATTCGCCTGCGTTACCGGCTTCGTCCCGGGACGGGTGCTGCCGGCGCCGAGCGATGTCGCGCTGGCAGGATGGAAGCTGCTGCTGTCGGGCGAACTCGTGCGCAACATCTGGGTCAGCTTCTGGCGCGCCAGCATCGGCTTCCTGATCGGCGGCGGCATCGGCTTTGCCTTCGGCCTGGCGAACGGCCTGTCGCAGCTCTCCAGCAAGCTGACCGACACCACGTTGCAGATGGTACGCAATATCCCGCATCTGGCGCTGATCCCGCTGGTGATCCTGTGGTTCGGGATCGACGAATCGGCCAAACTGTTTTTGGTGGCGCTCGGCGTGTTCTTTCCGATCTACCTCAATACGCTGCACGGCATCCGCACGGTCGATCCGCAACTGATCGAAATGGGCCGGATCTACGGCATGACCGACGGCGAGTTGTTCCGGCGGGTGATCTTTCCCGGCGCGCTGCCGTCGATCTTCGTCGGCCTGCGCTTCGCGCTCGGCATCATGTGGCTGACGCTGATCGTGGCTGAAACCATCGCAGCGTCATCCGGTCTCGGTTACATGGCGATGCAGGCGCGCGAGTTCATGCTGATCGACGTCGTGGTGCTCTCGATCCTGATCTACGCCTTGCTCGGAAAGCTGGCCGACAGCGCCTCGCGCGCGCTGGAGCGGCTGACGCTGTCCTGGCATCCGGCCTTCCAGAAACATTGAGGACATCATGCAGCAAGCTGTTCGTTTTATTTCTCCCGAGGCCGAACTGGTTGAGCCCGTGAACTTCGTCGGGCAGGCCCGGCCCGCGCAGCGCAGTTCGGAGAGCCAAACACGCGGCCTTTCGCTGACCATCCGCGGGCTTCGCAAATCGTTCGGCGACAACGAGGTGCTGCGCGGCATCGACCTGCACATTCCGGCGGGCCAGTTTGTTGCCGTCGTCGGCCGGAGCGGCTGCGGCAAGAGCACGCTGCTGCGGCTGGTCGCGGGGCTCGAAACCGCCACCGCAGGCACCATCGCCTTTGGCGAACAGGCGCGCCCCGAGGATATCCGCGTGATGTTTCAGGAGCCGCGGCTGTTGCCATGGGCGCGGGTGCTTTCCAATGTCGAGGTCGGCCTCGGCCGGGAACGGAACACCGCCGATGCCCAGGCGCGCGCCGAAAGCGCGCTGGTCGAGGTCGGTCTCGACGACAAGCGGACGCAATGGCCGGCGGTACTGTCGGGCGGACAGAAGCAGCGGGTGGCGCTGGCGCGAGCTTTGGTCAGCCGACCGCGTGTGCTGGCGTTCGACGAGCCGCTCGGGGCGCTCGATGCCCTGACGCGGATTTCGATGCAGCGGCTGTTGGAGCGGGTCTGGCACGATCAGGCCTTCACCGCGATCCTGGTGACGCATGACGTGGCGGAGGCTGTCGCGTTGGCCGACCGCGTGCTTGTCATCGAGGACGGCCGTATCGCGCACGATATCGATGTCGATATCCCGCGTCCGCGGCGGCGCGGCTCGGCTGAACTGGCCGCGCTGGAAGGCTCGATCCTGAAGAACCTCCTGCAAGGAACTGAAGACACCTCCGACCTTTGAGGCTGCCATGAACTCCGTTGTCCGCGATATCTCGATCGAGCATCAGGTTTCCGCAGGCGCGATTTCCGCGGCGCCATGCGTCAGTTGACGGGCGGCGTCAGCGTCATCACCGCCGGGCGCGGCAAGGACATTTCGGGGATGACGGTGACGTCGGTGTCGTCGCTGTCGGTTGAACCGGCAGCGCTGATTGTCAGCATCAACCGCGAAGCCTCGTCGTGGCCGCTGGTGAAGCGCCATGGTTTCTTCGGCGTCAATATCCTGACGTCGGATCAGATCGACATCGCCGAACGCTTCACCGGCAAGGGAGGCCTGAAGGGCGCTGAGCGTTTCGCCGGCGCCGAGTGGATCACGCGTGCGTCCGGCGTGCCGTTGCTCGCGGGCGCGCTGGCGGCGATCGATTGCGAAGTGGAAGACATCATCGAGCGACACTCCCATGCGATCGTCATCGGCCGCGTGCTGGACTTGCAGCTCTCGACCCGCACCGCGGCGCTGGCCTATTGGCAGGGCCAGTATGTCGCAATCGACCGCGATGAGGACGCCGTGAGGTTGGCCGAGGTCAGCGTTCCCGGCCCGCGCGCGGCGCCCGGCCCGCGCGCGGCGCGTTGAACGGCTGAGCTGCCGCTAAAATGGCGGGTATGGCGCCGGGCGCGAGGGGGCGTTAGAAGGCTCGTGGCAAATCCTGCCGGAACCTTTGCGCGGAACGACGACCTGATGAAGCGGATTGCGACCTGGGCTCTTTATGGCGTTGGCGCGGTCGCGGTCGCCTATCTCGCGCTCTATGCCTATGCGGCCTTCACCGGACGCGACCTGCAGCCCGGCGATCCCATTCACATTTTCCGCAAGCCGGACGCGCCGAGCTATTCGTGATCGCAGGCGACGTCCTGGTCGTCCCGCTAGTGCTCCCCGCCGTCGCAAAGCGCGCATAGTCGCCGGCGCCGGCCGGCGTGATCGGGATGCCGCCGTCGGCATATTCGTTCAGCTTGTTGCGCAGCGTGCGGATCGAAATTCCGAGAATGTTGGCGGCATGGGTGCGATTGCCGAGGCAGTGCTTCAGCGTCTCCAGGATCAGATCGCGTTCGACGTCGGCGACAGTGCGGCCGACGAGGGCGCGGGTTACCTGTTCGGCGGCGAAGGTGGCATGCGCCACCGCAGGCGGGGTCTTTGCGAGGTCGAGACGGTCGCCATCGGGCGTCAGGATGGCCTCGGCGCCGATCTCGTCGCCCTGCGCCATCAGCACCGAGCGATGCATGGTGTTTTCCAGCTCGCGAACGTTGCCCTGCCAGCGGTTGGCACTCAGCACCCGGCGCGCATCCGCGGAAATCGGCCGCAGCGGCACGCCGTTGGCTTCAGCGTATTTCTTGGCGAAGTGCTGCGCCAGTTCGAGAATGTCGGCGGGACGGTCACGCAGCGGCGGAATCTTCAGGTTGACGACGTTGAGGCGGAACAGCAGGTCCTCGCGGAAAGTGCCTTCGCGCACGGCGTCGGCGAGATTCCGGTTCGAGGTCGCGAGGATGCGGATATCGACCGGGACCGGCTTGGTGCCGCCGACGCGATCGATCACCCGCTCCTGGATCGCGCGTAGGAGCTTCGATTGCAGCCGCACGTCCATCTCGGAGATTTCGTCGAGCAGTAGCGTGCCGCCGGTGGCTTCCTCGAATTTGCCGATGCGGCGAGCCACGGCGCCCGTGAAGGCGCCCTTCTCGTGGCCGAACAGTTCGGACTCCAGCAGATGCTCGGGAATTGCCGCGCAGTTGATCGAGATGAACGGCTTCTTGGCGCGGCCGGAGCGGGTGTGGACATAACGCGCCAGCACTTCCTTGCCGGTGCCGGATTCGCCGGTGATCATGACGGAGGCGTCGGAACCGGCGATCTGCTGCGCCAGCTTGATCACCTTGCCCATCGCCTCGTCGCGGTAGACGAGTTCGCGGAAATCGTTGGCGACGGCGGCCAGCACCGCGGCGATCAACTCAGGATCGGGCGGCAGCGGGATGTATTCCTTGGCACCGGCATGGATCGCGGCGACCGCGGCGCGGGCGTCGTTGGTGATGCCGCAGGCCACGATCGGCACGTGGATGTGTTCGGCTTCCAGCCGCATCACCAGGTCGCGGATGTCGAGGGCGACGTCGACCAGGAGCAGGTCGGCGCCCTTGCCGCCGCGCAGCACCGCCATCGCCTGTTCGATCGCCTCGGCGTGGGTCACCGAAGCGCCGTTGTCCATCGCGATCTTGGTGGCCGTGGTGAGCTGGCCCTTCAATGTGCCAACGATGAGAAGCCGCATGTGTATCTCCTGTTCGTCTGTTCGCGCCGGTTACGCGCGTGTCGCCAAAATTGTTAGCTACGTTCTGCCTTGATGATTTCGGTCATGGTCACGCCGAGCTTGTCTTCCACCAGCACCACCTCGCCGCGCGCCACCAGGCGGTTGTTGACGTAGATGTCGATGGCTTCACCGACGCGGCGGTCGAGTTCGAGCACGGTGCCGGGCCCGAGCTTCAACAGCTCGCCGACGTCCATCTTGGAGCGGCCGAGCACGGCCGAGACCTGCACCGGCACGTCGAATACGGCCTCGAGGTCGGCCGCGATCCGCGAGGCCTGTTCGTCCTCGTTGTAGGCCAGATCGTCGATCGGGGCGGTGTCCGCCGCGTTGAGATCGGGAAGCGGTACCTGTGTGTCGGTGTCACTCATGGTTCAGTCCTCATGGCCCTCAGCTTCCGGCCTGATCGCGGGACGCTATATAGCGCCCGACAAGTTCGTCTATCTTGGCTTCGATGGCGGCGCGCTCCAGCACCACGCCGCCGTCGGCCCATTCAATCCTGCAGTCGCCATGGGCGATGGCCGGTTCGGCCAGGATCACCAGCCGGCCCTCGAAGCCGCTTTGGGCAGCCTGCCGCTCGATCCTGTCGCGGGCGGCGTCGTAAAGCTGGTCGTTGATGCGAACGACGAGATGCGGCGTTGCGACCAGATGCGAGAAGCAGTCGCTCGACCAGCGCCGTGATCTCGTCGAGCGGCTGGCGGGAAACCAGCTCGTTGCAGAGCTTGCGCGCCACCGCGACCGCGACGTCGACGGCCTCGGTCTCCATCCGGGTTTCGATGCCGGAAAAACGCGTGGCGATGCCCTTGATGGCGATGCCGATTTCCTCGAGCGCCAGCGCCGAGCGGCGGTCGCTTTCCGCCTTGGCTTCGTGCTGCGCCGCCTCGTAGCCGGCGCGGTAGGCGCGGGCTTCGGCGGCGGCAACCTTCTCTGCGATCTCGGCATCGGTCGCGGCGCGCTCGCGCTTCTTGTCCGGCGCGCCGAAGTCCGTGTCGAACAGGAATTTTGCGGGTGCGGCCATCAGTATACCAGCTCGTCGTCGGCGCGGTTCTTGGTCAGGGTGATTTCGCCCTTGGCGGCCATGTCCTTGGCGAGGTTGACGAGCAGCGCCTGCGCCTCGTCGACGTCGCGCAGCCGCACCGGACCCATCGCCGCCATGTCGTCCATCAGCATCTTGCCGGCGCGCGAGGACATGTTGCCGAGGAAGAAGCTGCGAACCTCCTCATTGGCGCTCTTCAGCGCGATGCCGAGCTTGTCCTTGTCGACGTTGCGCATCAGCGTCTGCGCCGAGGCGGAGTCGAGCTTGATCAGGTCGTCGAAGGTGAACATCAGCGCCTTGATGCGCTCGGCGGATTCGCGGTTTTCCTCTTCCAGCGAGGTGATGAAGCGGGTTTCGGTCTGGCGGTCGAAATTGTTGAAGATTTCGGCCATCACCTCGTGGGCGTCGCGGCGGCGGGTTTGCGACAGGTTGGACATGAATTCGGTGCGCAGCGTCTGCTCGACGCGCTCGATGACTTCCTTCTGCACCGCTTCCATCTTCAGCATGCGCCCGATCACGTCGAGCGCGAGGTCCTCGGGCAGGATCGCCAGCACGCGGGCGGCGTGCTCCGGCTTGAGCTTCGACAGCACCACCGCGATGGTCTGCGGGTATTCGTTCTTGAGGTAGTTGGCGAGCACCTCTTCCTGAACGTTGGAGAGCTTCTCCCACATGTTGCGGCCGGCGGGGCCGCGAATTTCGTCCATGATGCCGGTGACGCGTTCGGAAGGCAGATATTGCTGCAGCAGCCGTTCGGTGGCGTCGAAGGTGCCCATCAGCGCGCCGGATGCCGACATCCGGGAAACGAATTCCAGCAGCAGGTCCTCGACCACGTCGGCCTCGACGTTGCCGAGCGTCGACATGTGGATCGACAATTCGCGCACCTCGTCGTCGTCGAGCAGCGCCCAGACCTTGCCGCCATATTGCTCGCCGAGCGCCAGCATCAGGATGGCGGCGCGCTTCGGGCCGCTCAAGCCCTTGCCCTTGGGCCGGGTGGCCTGACGGCTGGCCAGCGCCGAGATGACGGTGGTGATGTCGTTGGTGTTTGTGGTTTGCGGTACGGCGGCCATGTCAGGACTCGGCGGGTTCGCTGAGCCATTGACGAACAATGGCCGCGGTTTCGTTCGGATTGCGTTCGGCCAGTTCGCCGACCCGGTGCACGGCCTGGGCGTGGACCTGGCCCTGAACCTGGGCGACGTCGATCAGCCCGGCGGCGCCGCCGGGAAGCAGCGGCTGGCCGTCCGGACCATGCGGCGCTGCCGTCGGTCAAGGCGGGCAGGGCGCTGTCGGCGGTCAGTGCGGGGACGACTTCGGCGGCGAGGATGCGCTTGACCAGCGGGCGGATCACCATGAACAGCACCACGAGGCCGAGCAGCATCATGACGCCGAGCTCGATGACGTACATGACGTCGTCCTTGGTGAATTGCAGCATGCCGAGCAGGCCGGTCGGCTCCACGACCGGGGGCACGCTCGGGGCTTCGGCGAAGCGGAGGTTGACGACCTCGACCTGGTCGCCGCGCTTCTGGTCGAAGCCGATCGCCGAGCGCACCAGGGTGGCGATGCGGTCGAGCTGTTCCTTGTTGCGGTCGGCGTAGACCATTTCGCCTTTTTCGTTCTTGGTATAGGCGCCGTCGACCAGCACCGCGACGGAGATCCGGTTGACCTTTCCGACCTCGGTGACTTCGGTCTTGGTGGTGCGCGAAATCTCGTAATTGTTGGTTTCTTCGCTCTTCTTGCTCTGGTCGCGCGCGGTCAGGCCGCTATTGGCCTGGTTGCCGGGGAGTTCGTTGTTGACGGTGACCTGGCCGCTGTCGCCGGCGGTCGCCGAGGATTCCTCGCGGCTCTGGCTGGAGCGCAGCACCCGGCCCTCGGGATCGAACTTGTCCGAGGTCTGGGTGATCTTGTTGTAGTCGAAATCGGCGGTGAGCTGGACCCGGGCGCGGCCCTGGCCGACCACCGAGGAGACGATCGCCTCGACCTCGTTGCGCATCCGCTTCTCGAAGGCGGAGCGGCGCTCGTCGCCGGCGGTGCTTTCGTTGTCGCTGCTGGCGCCGTCGGCGAGCAGCCGGCCGCCCTCGTCGACGATCGACACCCGCTGCGGCTTCAGCCCGTTGACGGCGGAGGCGACCACGTGGCGGATGGCGCGGATCTGCGCCGGGTCGAGGCTGCCGCGGACCCGGACCACGATCGAGGCCGACGGCTCCGGGGTTTCGCGGGAAAACAGCGGCCGCTCCGGCAGCACCAGATGGACGCGGGCGGCCTGGATGCGGTCGATGGCGCGGATGGTGCGGGCAAGTTCGCCCTCCAGCGCGCGCAAATGATTGATGTTCTGGACGAAACTGGTGGTGCCGAGGGCGTCGGATTTGTCGAAGATCTCGTAGCCGACGCCGCCGCCCTTGGGCAGGTTGTTCTCGGCCAGCTTCATCCGCAGCCGGGTGACCTTGTCCTTCGGCACCATGATCACCGCGCCTTCGTTGCGCAGTTCGAAGGGAATCGCCTGGCGTTCCAGGTCCTTGATGATGGCGGAGGAGTCGTCGGCGGTGAGATCGGTAAACAGGGTGGTCATCTGCGGCGTCGTGACGCGCATGATGACGAAGGCAAAGAAGGCGATCAGCGCGGTGGTGACCGCGACCATCGCCATCAACCGCGAAGCACCCAGACTTCTCAGGAAAGCAACGAGACTTTGCACCAACCGCCCCCAGGGATTCGGCCCAAGGGACCGACTGGGCAATTATTGCCTAGGTGATGGTTTCGATATGGTTAACGAAGGTTAAGAACGGCGACGAAAGTTCGGCATAGAAAAAACCGGCCTCGTGAAACGAAGCCGGTTTTCATCAAATCTTTCGGTTCGGGCGAGCTTACTGGCGATATTGCTGGATCCGGGTGGTCCGCAAGCCGGCCAGGCCATGCTGATCGATGGAAAACTGCCAAGACAGGAACTCGTCCACCGTCAGCGTGTAGCGGCTGCAAGCCTCCTCAAGGGAGAGCAGGCCGCCGCGAACCGCGGCAACGACTTCGGCCTTGCGGCGGATGACCCACCGTTTGGTTCCGGGCGCGGGCAAGTCCGCAATTGTTAACGGACTGCCGTCAGGCCCGATGACGTATTTTACCCTCGGGCGATGGGGTTCTGTCATGGCGTACTCACAAACTCTCAACCACTGAACTCACAGGTAACAACCTACGCCCCCGGGCTTAAAATTTGCCTAAGCCCAACGGCTCCAATACGAATCTCCTTGAAATTGCCCCACAAAGCCGTTCGGCCCGGCAATGCCGGGCCGAAGGATCTGGGTGGTGTTGGGGGAGCGCTACCCGCCTGGCGGGCGCCAGGATCGCGTTTTCGAGCGAAGTGGACGCCGGTTCGCGTCAAGAAAACGCGTCAGAACAAGAGATTCTAGCCGACGATCGCCCTGATCTGGCTGACCGTATAGGTCTGACCGTTGATCGACAGCAACGGCGGCGACTGGGTCAGGTCCACGGAGCTGACGGTGCCCTGAACCCCGGTGGCGATGGCCACGGTCTGGCCGTTGTTGTCGGTGCCGGTTGCGGTCAGCGTATATTTGCCGTCCGGCCATTGCGTGCCGTCGGTGCCCTTGCCGTCCCAACCGAAGGCTTGGTTGTCGCCGACGCCGACAGTGTAGCTGTTGGTATAGACGGTTTGTCCGGTGCTGTTGGTGATCGAGATATTCACGGTGGAAGCCTTCGGAACGTTCAGATCCCACACCGCCGCCTTGTTGACCATGTTCGCGGTGCTGCCGTCGACCACGGCGGTCTTGCCGACAAAGCCCAGCGCCTGCGTCGATTGCGCGGTCTGCTGCAGCGTCAGCAGCGAGGTCAGCTGATCGTTGGTCTTGAGCTGCTGCTCGACGCCGGCGAACTGCACCAGCTGCTGGGTGAATTGGTTGGTGTCCAGCGGATCGAGCGGATTCTGGTTCTGCAATTGCGTCGTCAGCAATGTCAGAAACGTCTGGAAATTGCCGGCCAGCGTGGCGCCGGTGTTCGAACTCAGGGAGGAGCCCGATTTGGCCGGGAGGTCGGTCGTGCCCGAAACGACCGGGGGGGCCACGGTTGCTGCGCCTGTTGTCATGTCGCTCTCCTCAGATTCGAATGTCGACGCCGCTGCTCGATCCGAGCATGCGGCCATAGGTTCGTCCCGCTATCGCTGTGGCGGGAATGGCATCGTCTTCGCTGATCACCAGCCGCTGCGCGTTGCGGCCATTGTCATTGCCGCTGTTCTGTCCGGACGACGACTGGTCGCGCAGGCTGAATTGCAGTCCGCCGCCGTCGATCTTGAATCCGGCGTCGTCCAGCGCCCGCTGCAACAGGGGCGCATCCTGGCGCAACATCGACAACGTTTCCGGTTTCTCGACCGTCAGATGCGAGGTCACCTGGCCGTTGCGGTCGACATCGATGCGGACGTCGATGCGGCCGAGGTCGGCGGGGTCAAGGCGGATTTCGAAACGGCTCTTGCCGCTCTGGATCGAAGTCGCGATCTCCATCGCGACGCCGCTCAGCGGCACCGCGTCGCTGGTCGCGGCCGTGACGGTCAACTGTGTCGCCGCCACAGGCGCGTTCGCAGCGGATGGCTGCTGCGCCTGGATGCCGGCGGCGCCTTGCAGGCCGCTGCCCGAGCTGGTGGCAAGCAGTTGGCCGGCATCGGCGGTGACGGCATGCCCGTGGGCTGCGGCGTTGGCGGCCGGAGCGGAATTACCTGAGGCATCGCCCTTCGCGGCATCGATGATGCCGTTCTCGGCTTTCGGTTTGCCTGCTGCCACAGCCTGCGGCGTTCCGGCCGGCGTGGTAATGGCACCGTCGCCCGTCGCGGTGGTCGCATCAGCCGTGTTGGCCGACGTCGTGCCCGCGACCTCCTTGACGACGGCGTTGGTCTTGATCGGTTTGGCGTTGATCGCTCCGGCGGCAGACAGCCTGGCGGACGACGGGGTGGCGAGCGCAATGCCGGCGGTGGCGGTCGTGTCGGCGGCCGTAGCCTGCGCGGCGACGGCGTCGCCAGTTGCGGCCTGGGTGTCGGTCTTGGAGGCATCGACCTTGGCGGTATTCGCCGCCACCACCGTACCGGCATCGGCGCCGGCTGGAGTTGTGGCGTTGGCCACCGCGCTGGAGGCGGCAATCGCAGCGGCGGCGATCGCAAGCGGCGCTGCCGCCTTGTCGGTCGCGAGCGTTGCCGTGGGGGTGACCGCGGGCACGGCGGCAACGGGAATTGCGGTGGCGATGGCATCGGCCGTCACCGCGGCGACAGCGTCCTGCTGGGCTCCCGCCGGATCGGCCGTCGAGGCATCGCCGGAAGACTTCGTCGACGCGTCCTTGGTGTCGTCGGACTTTGCGTCGGAGGATTTGGCGTCGGAGGATTTCGCCGTATCGGATTTCGATTTGGCTGATTTGTCGGCCTTGGCGCCCGCATCGGCGTCATCCTGGCTTTTGACGGCGGCATCGCGATCATTCGCATCGCCGCGGGCTGCCTTGTCGGACGCGGCATTGTCGGATGCGGCGGTATTGTCGCGCGAGCGGCTGTCGGACGATCCCTGCGTATCGTCGGCGCGACGCGGGGCGGGTGCCTGGGAAGCGGCGGGGGCCGAAGTGTCCGGGGAATTATCCTGAGCGCGGTTGTCGCTTCTGCTGGCAGCGGCATTGCCGTCGATCAGCGATGCAAAACTGTCGTTTCCGGCCGGCGGGCTGGAATCCTGCCGGGCGGACCGCGCCGTGGCGTTCTGAACAGACGCGCTTGCCAATACTTCCGACGTGACATTGACCACAGGCCGAACCCTCGCTGAAATCCTGACTACCATTCAGCAAGGACCGGGCCAGCGCAGACCAATGATAAATAGTGTTATATTTCAAATACTTAGATCGGAAGCAGGGGAGGTGAGGAGGCCGTTCCGTGACCCCCATTTCTGCCCGGCGGCAAGATTTGCCGTCTGGAGCCGCTCCAAAAGAGGGTCGGGCTGATTGCCTCGCGGGAATACGGCCTATATTAAAGAGCGGCCTCAAATCCGGCCCGAACTGGCCGAAAGATATCCTAAGGCCTTGCATATAAAAGGCTTTTTAACCCTGGCCGCGAGCCGCGTGATGCTCGCGATTGAAGTCGATGACCCCTGCCATGCGAAACAGTCTGGATCTCGAAGGCCGACCTCAGGACACACGGATCGTGGTCGCCATGTCAGGCGGTGTCGACTCCTCGGTGACGGCTGCCTTGCTGAAGTCCGAGGGCTACGACGTGGTCGGGATCACGTTGCAGCTTTACGACCATGGTGCGGCGACCCATCGCAAGGGCGCCTGCTGCGCCGGCCGCGACATCCACGATGCCCGCAACGTCGCCGAGCGGATCGGCATTCCGCATTACGTGCTCGACTACGAAAGCCGGTTCCGCGAATCCGTGATCGACAATTTCGCCGACAGCTATGCGCTCGGCGAAACCCCGGTGCCGTGCATCGAGTGCAACCGCTCGATCAAGTTTCGCGATCTGCTGTCGACCGCGCGCGAACTGGGCGCGCAGGCGCTGGCGACCGGGCACTATGTCGCGTCGCGGGCGCTGGCGGACGGATCGCGCGCGCTGGTGTGCGCCGCGGATGCCGACCGCGACCAGAGCTATTTCCTGTTCGCCACCACGCGCGAGCAGCTCGATTATCTGCGCTTTCCGCTCGGCGACATGGGCAAGCCGCAGGTGCGCGAACTGGCGCGGCGCTTCGGACTTGAAATCGCCGACAAGCAGGACAGCCAGGATATCTGCTTCGTGCCGACCGGGCGCTACACCGACATCATCGGCCGCCTCAAGCCCGGCGCGATCGAGCCAGGCGATATCGTCGATCTCAACGGGCGTGTCATCGGCCAGCACCAGGGCATCGTTCATTTCACCGTCGGCCAGCGCAAGGGCCTCGGCATCGCCTCCAGCGCGCCGCTCTATGTCGTCAAGCTAGACGCTGCCGGCCGCCGCGTCGTGGTCGGGCCGCGCGAGGCGTTGCGGATGGACCGGATCGTGTTGCGCGACGTCAACTGGATCGGCGACGGTCCGCTGGATCGCGTCATCGGCAACGGAATCGAGATGTTCGTGCGCGTGCGATCGACGCGCGCGCCGCAGCCGGCTTGGCTGCGCGCGGTCGACGGCGGCTACGAAGTCGAACTCGTCGCCGGCGAAGAAGGCGTGTCGCCGGGCCAGGCCTGCGTGTTCTACGACGCTGCGGGCGGACAGGCACGCGTGCTTGGCGGCGGATTTATCAAGAGCGCGACCGCAAGGAATGCGGCGGTACGGGCAGGGTTACAGGAAACCGCGCCGCTCGCCGAAGTCATACGCGGCTAAAAAAGTTCGGGGCGTCTGGAAATGGCTGGGGACATCGACCGCGAGGGGGTCGAAAAGGCTTATGGGCGCTGGGCGCCGGTCTACGACCTCGTGTTCGGCAAGGTGTTCGACGCCGGCCGGCAATCGACCATCGCGGAAGCCGACAAGATCGGCGGGCGCATCCTCGATGTCGGTGTCGGTACTGGTTTGTCGCTGTCGGATTATTCGCGCAGCACCCAATTATGCGGCGTCGATATTTCCGAGCCGATGTTGCGCCGGGCACTCAAGCGCGTGCGCGCGCTCGGCCTTAGCAATGTCGAAACGCTCGCGGTGATGGACGCCAAGAATCTCGCCTTCAAGGATTCGTTCTTCGATGCGGTGGTGGCGCAATATGTCATCACCGCGGTGCCGGATCCGGAACGGACGCTGGATGATTTCATCCGCGTGCTGAAACCCGGCGGCGAACTCATTCTGGTCAATCACATCGGCGCCGAAAGCGGCCCGCGCCGGCTGTTCGAACTGGCGTTCGCGCCGCTGGCGCGCCGGCTCGGCTGGCGTCCGGAATTTCCGTGGGCGCGGCTGACCGACTGGGCCGCCAAACATGGCGGCGTCAGCCTGACCGAGCGGCGGCCGATGCCGCCGATGGGACATTTTTCGCTGATCCGGTTCCGCAAGGCATAGCGGTTTCGTCTCAAGCAAACGCGTCAAAACAAGGCATAGCGTTCTCGTCTCAGAAAACGCGTCAAAACAAGAGATAGCGTTTTCGTCTCAGGAAAACCGGAGGCTCAGCCGGGAACATCCGTGCCCGCGCGCCGTTTCCCTGCATGGGAATAAATCGCGCAATCTTTCTCTCTTGTATCCTGATGGCGGCCTCCGGAGAGGCTTCCGCACAGGCCCCGCCTGGTCCGGTCACTCCCCCGGCCCAGACCGTGCCGCCATCGCCCGCCCGCGCCACCAATTGCGCGCCGATGCAGCCGGCCCCGCATTCGGGTGCGGCGGTTCCGGACGGGATGACCACCGGCCAGCGGGCCGAACCACTCGGCGATAAGCTGGCCCGGTCCGACGGTGTGCTGTGCCCACCCGCAGGCGTTGACCCTGAAATGCACGCGCCGGCACCGGATGTCGGCAATACTCCGGTGATTCCACCGCCCGGGAGCCCCGGCGGAGACCCCTCGATCCGGCCAAAATAGTCCGTGTTCGCAGGCACTTGGCCGGGCGTCCGGCTTTGCTTGACAGGCCCTTGACCCACTCCTTATATGCCGCGCGTTCGCAAATGCGGTATGGTGTGCCGTGACGGTGAACCGTGGCGAGGTAGCTCAGCTGGTTAGAGCACGGGAATCATAATCCTGGGGTCGGGGGTTCGAGTCCCTCTCTCGCTACCAATAGCTGTCGGGGTACCAACTCCCGAAATTCTTCAACGAAATCAACGAATCAGACGCTTCGCCAGCTTGTTCGGCGTGCCCTGTGTCACATGGTTTGGACACAGTGGAGTCTGGTCGCGTGGGTCGTTCGGCATTCATTTCGCGCCGTGAAGGCAGATATCTGTTTAGAGCGCGCTGGCCTGCTTGCCTCGCCAAAAATTCCACGTCAGCGTTTCGGATCAGCCTTCGCACGGCCGACTACAAGGTCGCCGCGGCCAGGGCGGCCCGAATAGGCTCGTGGATGTTGAACGTGAAGGCGGCAGAGGATCCAGAGACGGCACTGAAGGCGCTGTGGCCCAGGTTGCAGGCGCTTGCCGTCGAGCCGGCCCGGGACGAGGCCGACCACGTCGAGCGGTCCGCCTTTCAGCTCGTGGCCTTTGAAGCCCAGTACCGGGTGCGGCGGCTGGGTCTCAAGCCCAACACCGTGGTGCCGGGCTGGGACGAACATTTTGTCGGGCTGGTCCGGGAGAATTCGAAGGCCGCGAACACCCGCGCCACGGCCGCCACGGTCAAAGGGCAGCTGGAGCGGCGCCGGCAGGAGCTCTTTGCTCAAGGGGGCGACCTTGCGGCGCCTCCGCGGGTGCCGGCTTCACAGCCCGCCGTTGGAAGCCCAGTTGCCAGCGTTCCCGACGACACAGGGCGACAAGCGCAGTCCGTTGTCCGCGGTGCTTGCCCGCTTCCTGAAATTGCGTGAAGGCGAGGATGGTGACCGAAGCGCCGCCAATGACATCGCCCCCGTCGTCCAGTTCGCCGTCGACCTGTGGGGCGATCCCTGCCTGCAAGACGTCGGACCCGATCAGATCGTTCAGCTCAAGCAGGCGATGCCGGAGATACCCACCACCGAGGGCCTTCCGGCAGACAAACGATCGCTTTTCCAGCGCTGGTCCATCGCCAAGGAATTCAACTATTCCATCGTGAATTCCGAAGGGAAGACCATCAAACTGACGCGGGTATCTGCGTCCACGCTTGCGGAAGCGCTATCGCACCGGGTTGAACACGTTCTGGAAGTTTCTGATCGACAACGGCTATGTGTCAGGCCCGGCCCCTGATTTTTCGAGCAGCTCCAAGAAGAACCCGCCCGCGGTAGAACGCGACGCGTTTCATGAGGATGAGCTGCTGGAGTTCCTGAGCAGACCGCTGTTTACAGGGTGCGCGAGCATAAGCCGGACCTGGGTCGCAGGCCGCTTCTTTTGCCAGACCTTCTTCTATTGGGCGGTCTTGATCCAGCTGCTGTGCGGCATGCGGCCTGGCGAGATATCTCAGCTGCGCTGCGTGGACATCGCCTCGCTTTACGATAAGTGGCATTTCCGCTTCGCCAAGCGCTCCCTGCTGGCCGAAGGCGATGAGGATGGCGACGGCACCGAAGACGCCGCCGATACGGCCCCCGGCGGCAATGACGCCAAAACCAGGAATGCTTTCCGGTGGATTCCGGTCCATCCGCTGCTGACCGAACTGGGTCTTCTTCGCCAGCGTGACGCCATCGTGGAGCACTACCTGGCGCGGAAATTTTCGGAAGCGGGTGGCAAGGACAAGCTGACGGCTCCTCAGATCGCGAGGCTCACCGATGAAGCAAGGCAACAATGGCTGTTCCCGGATTGGAAGGTTTACGTTCTGCCGACCGGGGAGGTTCGCTGGTCGCAGGCTGCTTCGAAAATCCTGGCAATACGTGAAGTCGAAATTCAAGATGACGCGCCAGGGGCTGGCCCTCTATTCGGCGCGGCACACGTTCAAGGGCTTCATCGACGATGTCAAAGGCCTGTCGGATCGATCGCGCAGGGTCGTGATGGGCCACGCGCCGGCGGTCGATACGCCGGGCGGCTACGGCCCGAAAAGTATCACCGAAGAACAGGCGGACGTCATTCTGCAGCTCTCCAATCCGACCATCGACCGTATGTCGGTTATCCTGCTTGATGCAAAACGCAGGGCTGACAGCGGGGAGTTCAAGGTCGTGGAGGCCTGGCGCAATGACGAGCGGACCGGTGACACAAAGCTGCAGGATGCTTTGGAAGAGCGCGCGAAACAGTACCGCTGACAGCTTTCACGAGAATGCCCCGTGTCGACTTCGTGTTCTGCTGGGAAAGCGGGGGCTCAAGTAGGCTAGGCCAAATGAGGGAGAGAATCCCCTCCCTCTCCGCCATCGAGACGTGATAAATTATTGATTAATTGAATTAATTAGCGTCATTCAATGTGTGACTGTGCCGCCGACTGGCCCCGGTGCGTGAGCCTGCAGGCACCAACCGCAGCCAAGAACAGCAAGTTTGCTCACCTCGTAACGCTCGCAAAGGACCGCTCAATCTCCCGCTGGCGGAGCGATCTCGCGCAGCCAGACCTCGACCGCAACTTCGGCCGGCGCGTCCGGATCGCGCGTCGGTCGGCGCGTCACGTCCTCGCGGCGGTCGACGAGCAGACCGCAGAGCTTCGCCCGTCCCATCGACGCGGCCACCGCGGCGCCCGCCTGGCCGAGGCTGAGCGCCAGGTTACGCGCCTCCTCCAGCTCGGCAAGAAGCCTCTCGGCCGTGATCTGGGAAGCTTCCGCCTGCGCCGCCTGGAGCTCGCGGACGCGCGATTGCACCTGAGCATGCCTTAGCAGGCGCGACGCATTGACGTCGGCTACGCTGTCGCACGTCGGGGCGTAGCCGGCGCTTCGATACGCTTCGCGCTGGCGACGACCCTCGGCGATGTTGCGGGCAAACGCCTCCTGTCGGGCGTTCAGTGGGCTCGGCTTCGAAACCGTTAGGTGGCTGCGATCTGACACGTACCTTCCCTTGGCCGCCATCGGGCTCCGCGCCATGCCGGAATCCGCGCGCGACTTCGGGAGATAGAAGTATCACGGGCAAGCTTTTGTGTCGCGGTGTTGCGAGCCTGACGAATACGCCAGTCAGCTTAGAGCCGAAGTAGCCGGTCGAAAGCTTGGTCGCATAGGATAACTTATTCTGTGAGGTTTGTGAGGGACAGGCGATCCCCGTAAACTCAGCAAGTCGAATGACAATTCGGCCTACGCGTCAATAGTGTCCCTTGGGGGCGCTACGCGAACCGCGCCTCATCGACATCTGGTTGGCCATTCCCCGAGGTATCGGCGGTGAAACGAGCCTTACCATCAGCGTCTAGTGTCGCCCCCGGCGTCTAGCTTCTGGTCAATTTCCCGAATGCACAGCCAAGAATTACGCCCCGTAACGAGAAACGGGCCAAATGTGCGCTGTACAAAATGGATTTTAGGACCAAACCGGACCTCTAAAAATCGCCGCTCAATTATCGGTGGCGCGTGGGGTGAGGGCAATTGCCACTCAATCTCCTGTGGAGCCCACCTGATTATTTGCGAAGTTTCGAATGGCATATTTTGAAAATTGTATGGATCCACAAACGTAGTCCTCTTGGTTCATTTCACCGAGCAGCAAGATGTGATTCGTATGTTCGTTTGTGAAGGCGTGAGCCGACCCAAAGGGGAGCATTAATACTGATATGAGCAAGAGCTTTTTCATTTGTAAAACCAGCCCACATTCGCAAACCGAGCATCCAGTGGTTCACAACCTTCTAGGGTCTCCAGACGCAGGTCACGGACACCAGGCACAGGCGCGACCTTCGCCGACGCATCGCCCTTCACCGCGGACTCTTGATCCTGCGCTGGAACGAATATCTTCGTTCGATAAATCAGTGGAGCCAATCACCAATCGTGCGAGCAACCCGAGATCCTGTTTGTTGTCGCGGCTGTCTGCCATCCGGTTTGTCAGGTCTAAGACAAAAGTTTAGCCTATGCGATCTTCGAAACTACCGCTACGATGCTAATTTGAGCATTCGAAATGAGTACGATTGGCGTTGTGATGATAGTCGGCGGTATGGCCCTTCTGTTAGCGGGCTGATTTTTCTTCTTCCGACCGAACGCAAGTTGCCTTCCTCGAACGACTCCATTGAAGAGAACCAAGAGCGGATCGAGTACTATTTGATGCAGATCCGGAATCGGTTGCCGCCGGTTGACTCAATTGCTTCCGCGAAAAATAGCGGATTTCCGCGGCGGAACGATTAGCAAAAAGCAACAATGACGAGCCCCGCGAACAAGCCTGCACCGCTAATCGCTGGACCGAATCTGCGTGCGGCCGCCAAATTGCTCGGCTTCGACACCGACTACAAGCGCCTTCTCACGGAATTTCAGAGCCGCGGGACGCTACTTCGCGCTTTCTAGGGTCATCGCGGCGAAACCTTGTGCGCCGCGGTTCGACGCTCGCTCGCTTAAGCGCGCACAGCGGATCTGTCTCGTATCCACGACTGGATCATCAATGCCTTTACCGTTGCTGTCGGCGCCCGGGAGCACGGTGGTCTTGGATTTTGAATCTTGCGACGGGTAGGATGATAGAAAGGGGCTCGCAAGAGGCCCTCTTGGAAGCTAGTATCGACTCAGGGATGAGATTGCGCCGCGCTAATGACTGTTTTCAGCGTCCATCACACGACAACGTATCGGTACAAGAACCCGGTTAGGCCGGGCCGGCATCAAATGCTGTTCCGCCCCCGCGATAGCTTCGACCAACGTCTACTCGAATCTCGCCTCACCGTGACGCCGGATCCCGCCGAGATTCGCTGGATTCACGACGTTTTCGGAAACTGCGTGACGTTGGTCGATTTTGCAGAGCACACAAGGCTGCTGAAATTCGAATCGGTTATCCGCCTTGAACACACCCCGGAGAATGCCCCCGATTTCCGGATCGAGGATTACGCGCGTTCGCACCCCTTCGTATATGCACGTGACGAGTTACCTGATCTGGATGCGTACATGCGCCGTCACCATCCTGGGAATGCAGTCGAGGACTGGCTGGCCAAGTTCGTCACGATGAATGTCAGCAGGCCGACGGGACGACTCCTCATGACGCTCAACGAAGCTATTTCGGAGGGCTTTTCATACAAGCGACGGGCTTCCCCAGGGACTCAAACGCCGAACGAAACCCTCGCGAGTCAGCAAGGGACTTGCAGAGACTTCGCTTTGCTTATGATGGAAGCGGCGCGCTCGTTGGGTTTCGCCGCGCGCTTCGTTACCGGATACGTCTATGTGCCCGACCACGATGGACCGCAGCGCCTGGGCGGAGGCTCGACCCATGCGTGGTGCCAGGTCTACGTCCCCGGATCCGGCTGGATCGAATTCGATCCGACAAACGGCATAGTTGGCAATCGCGATCTGATCAGGGTGGGAGTCGCCAGGACCCCCCAGCAGGCGATTCCGTTATCCGGTAGCTACTGGGGTGATAGCGAAGACGAACTCGGAATGGACGTCACCGTCAACGTAATGACGGAAGGCGGTGCACCAAATCTTTCGGCCGTCACCGGCAATGGCTAAGATGCTCCAACCGCTGCCGTCGGGAGCCCGCACCCGATGGGGCGCGCCAAGTAAGGCGGCGTGTGGGAGCACTACGGTCTTCGGCAAGACCTTCCACTGAGCGAGGTATTCGGAAGACTACGTTGTTGACGAGGACACCGCCTGACAGAGTCGCGCAAACATCTGGTCCGGTGACTTCGATATGCCATGGGATTGGCGTGCCCAGCGCCGAAGCCGATGATACAACGATCGACATGAAGCCGCAGCAGGAACCATCAACCCAGGAAGTTCTCGCCGGTCTCGTCGAGCGAGTTACTTTCCATAATGACGACAACGGTTTCTGCGTTCTCCGGATCAAGGCGCGGGGTCACCGCGACCTGATAACGGTCGTCGGACATGCCGCGACCATTTCCTGCTGGTGAGTGGGTCACCGCATCCGGCGAATGGATCAACGACCATACCCATGGCCAGCAGTTCAAGGCGCGATTCATGCGCACCTCGGCGCCAACGTCTATCGACGGTATCGAGAAATACCTGGGCTCCGGCATGATCCGGGGTATCGGCCCGGTCTACGCAAAAAAGCTTGTTCGGGCTTTCGGCGAGAAGGTATTTGACACGATCGAGGCAGAGCCTGATCGCCTGCGCGAGGTGACGGGTATTGGCCCGGTCCGCGCCAAACGCATCACCGATGCCTGGGCTGAGCAGAAGATCGTGCGCGAGATCATGGTCTTCCTGCACAGCCATGGGGTTGGTACGGCAAGGGCAGTCCGTATTTACAAGACCTACGGTTCGGATGCCGTCCAGGTCATGACGGAAAACCCGTATCGGCTGGCGCGTGATATCCGCGGCATCGGTTTCAAGACCGCCGACGCGATCGCCATGAAGCTCGGCATCGAGAAGACCGCCATGGTGCGGGTGCGCGCTGGAATTTCCTATGCACTAACTGAAGCCATGGATGAGGGACATTGCGGCTTGCCGATCGAAGAGCTGATACCGCTTGCCGAGAAGCTGCTCGAGGTGCCACAGGAGCTCATCCGCACAGCACTCGATCTCGAGCTGCGAGGACGGCACGGTGGTCGCCGACCGTGTCGGCGAAGCGCCTTGTGTATTTTTGGCCGGTCTGCATCGGGCGGAGCGCGGCATCGCCGAGCGGCTGACACGATTGGCAAGTGGCACGTTGCCTTGGCCTTGGATCGATCCGAACAAGGCCTTGCCGTGGGCCGAGGAGCGTATCGGGCTCGCCCTTGCCGAAAGTCAGGTTGCTGCGATCCAGCTCGCCCTGATGTCCAAGGTGCTGGTGATGACCGGCGGTCCCGGCGTCGGCAAGACCACCATCGTCAAAGCCATTCTGCGCATCCTCGCGGCGAAGGGCACCAACCTTCTACTGTGCGCACCGACCGGCCGCGCCGCAAAACGCATGACCGAGGCATCCGGCTTTGAAGCCAAGACCATCCACCGGCTGCTGGAGGTCGATCCCAAGGGTGGTGGTTTCAAGCGCGGCGAAGACAACCCACTCGACTGTGACCTCCTGGTTGTCGACGAGACTTCAATGGTCGATGTCATGCTGATGCAGGCGCTCATGAAGGCGGTGCCGGACAATGCCGGACTTTTGATCGTTGGCGACATCGACCAGCTTCCTTCGGTCGGTCCCGGCCAAGTGCTGGCAGATGTCATTTCATCCGGTGCGGTGCCGGTGGTGCGTCTCACTGAAGTCTTCCGGCAGGCGGCGCAGAGCCGCATCATCACCAGCGCCCATCGCATCAATCAGGGCTCGATCCCCGATCTCAGCGCGCCAGGAACCGAGAGCGACTTCTACTTCGTGCAAGCGGACGACCCCGAAACCGCCGTGTCGCGCATCATCGAATTGGTGAAGACGCGGATCCCCAAACGGTTCGGCCTCGATGCCATTCGCGACATCCAGGTGCTTTGTCCGATGAACCGCGGTGGCGTCGGCGCTCGCTCGCTGAACATTGAACTCCAGGCGGCACTGAACCCGGCCGGTGAACGCAAGGTAGAGCGTTTCGGCTGGACCTTTGCGCCTGGCGACAAGGTGATGCAGATCGAGAACGACTACGACAAGGAGGTCTACAACGGCGATATTGGCTACATCGACGATGTCGATCCCGAGGCCGGCGAACTCACCGCGAGCTTCGACGGTCGTTCAGTCACCTATGGCTTCGGCGAACTCGATACCCTGGTGCCCGCCTATGCCGCCACGATTCATAAATCCCAGGGC
Source organism: uncultured Alphaproteobacteria bacterium (assembly GCA_963764705.1). Lineage (GTDB taxonomy): Bacteria > Pseudomonadota > Alphaproteobacteria > Rhizobiales > Xanthobacteraceae > Bradyrhizobium. The sequence continues at coordinate 427,427 of CAVXTR010000004.1, forward strand.
TCGGAATACCCCGCCGTGATCATCCCCGTCATGACGCAGCACTACACTATGTTGCAGCGGAACCTTCTCTACACCGGCGTCACCCGCGGAAAGCGGCTAGTTGTGTTGGTTGGACAGAAGAAGGCCGTCGCCATCGCGGTACGCAACATCTCGGGCCGGCGGCGATGGTCGAAACTGGCCGAGTGGCTGCGTCCCGGGCAGCCCGTCTCACGGCAAATCGGCACGGCGGGCTGACCAGACAGGGAATTTGAGGTTAGTCGGCAGGGACTAGTCGATGTCCGCATTTGTAATGATTGCCCTGGGCAGGGGTACGCCGAGCGAAATGCTGCTCATGGTGACCGGGAAGATCGATGCTATGGAGCAGGCCAATGCGATCATTATCAGTGGTGGCGACCCTTCTCGAGTAGTCGATCACTATAAAACGGTTGTCGCGGCAAATGTTGCGCGATTGTCGAACCACCCCGGGTCTGAGATCTACGCTCGAGGCCGAAATCAGCATCGTCGATGAACCCTCGAGCAGTTCGACAGCAAAAACGTATAGGCTGTTGCGCACGAACCCCTCGGCGACTTCGGGTGGCAATTCCAACTGCTTCCTAGGCAACATCAATGGCGGTCCCTCTGATCACCGGGATACCAAGCGTCGGCTTGACGCGTCGTACTGCATCGCTGCGGCCAATTCGCCATTGGCCCCTCCAAATTGTTCCAGGAGCATATTTCCAAACCGGACGTCCGGCTCGTCGACGCGCACGGTGAACAGAGTTTTTTAACGTGGTCGTAATGGAGGGCCCCTTTGCTTTGTAGATAATATGGAGCCACCCCGCCGAATACTTGATGTTCCTAAAGGAAGGGAATATCTGGCGAACGCTATTAAGCCCGCGGCAGGCAGCGGCTAAACCGCCGTGGTTGCGGGCAATTCGGCTTGCTTCGTCATCTGCCTATTCACATCCAGGCCTGTGGCTTCAATTGCCAATTTGATCGCGTCGCCGAGGCTTTTTGCGATCAAATCGGCCTTGGCTGTTTCACGGAGCCGTTCCAACTCTACCGAGTCAATCTCCTTGAGCCAGCAGCACAAAATAATAGTAGCTTTGGGAAGTTTTCGACGAAGTCGTCGAACGGAATAACGCATATGAGCGGGTCCCGCCCCATCCATATAAACCAGGCAGACTATCGAAACGCCGTCGGTCTGGAGTTCGAAAGATATTCGAGGTTATTAATGCGTCGGCCCCCTCGACACGGGCCGTCAGTCCATGTGCAGTAGAGAGCTGAGCCAGCATGATAGCGGCAGCTTCATCGATCAGACTACGGCCAGCCACACACAAAACAGGACACTCGCTCTGCCACTCGGTGGGCAGGTCTTGCTTGCTGACAGTCGGCAAATATGCGTATGGCGAGTCTTCAGGAACGCTCTCCACTGCTGAGCTCGCTTCTGCATCGGACGTCGAGCGGACGTGGGCGGCCGGCCGATCATCCCGGTCAGAGAGGTTGCCGGCAAACTCGATTGCCGCATCTCTGATTTTTGTTAAACGCTCTTGGTCGAGAGCGCCGCGATCAGCATCAGCTTGAGCCAATTGCAATCCCTTCAACGCGACTTCATCGTAGTAGCTAATAAGGGATCTCTCTTTCAAGAACTCTTCGGCCTTGTCGGAAGCCTCGGTTGGATCACCCGCAAGCATTCGCTGATAGAAGATCTCTGGCGGAGAAAGCGCGGGCCTGTCACCGAACATCACGTCAAGAAACTCCAGGCGTTCGACATGTCGCCCTAGCACTACGAGACAAACGGTGAGGGGGGTCGCCAACACCAGGCCGATCGGACCCCAAAGCGCCGTCCAAAACGTTGCAGAAGCGACGACGGCCACCGGGGAAAGTCCCGTCGAGTGGCCGTAAACCATTGGTTCGATCACATGCCCAACGATCGGCTCGACTATCAGAAAGAGGGCGAGGGTCCAAAGCAGCATTGACCACGTCGGATCCACTGCGACGGCCAGCGCCAACGGAAAAGCTGCGGCGATGGCAGCGCCAATGTAGGGTACGAAACGCAGAACAGCTGCCAAGATACCCCAGAGGATGGCACTTGGAACGCCTATCAACCAAAGGCCTGCCCCAATGACCAGCCCGAATGTTCCATTCAACATTAGCTGGATCAGGAAAAGCCTACTGAGGCGCCGGGCAGCGTCGTCAAGTGCGGCCGTGGTACGTTGCAGGTCGTGCGAGCCTGCCAGCCGAATAAGTCGATTACGCAGGTCTTCCCGCTGGAGCAGGATGAAGATCACAAAAATGATAATGATACCGGTCGTAGCGAGTGGGTGCAGGAGGGGAGAGATTAGGGCCTGCAAACTCTCCAGAGCACCGGGATCAGGTTGCCGCACTTCCACAGGCACCGGTGTCAGCGGCGCTTTGGGGCTGGCTAACGGGCTCGCACCAAGCGCGGGGGCGGCGTCTTTCGGCCTATCGAGTTCTTTGCTTAAATCCTTTAGCATTCCGGAGGCGCGTTCGAGCGTTCCTCGGCCGGCCGTAGTATCTCGAAATAGCTGAATCTTCTCACTGATCGTGGATTGATACCGCGGCAACTCACTGGCGAGCTGGGTCAGCTGCGACGCGAGCAGGCTGCCTACTGCAAACAAGAGCGCAAAGGCGAGAATGACGACGCTGACGACCGCAATTCCCCTGGGGACGCGGATTCGCTGCAGCAACCCGACAACTGGGGCCAACACGAAACTCAGCAATATTGCCAACGCGATCGGGATCACTATTTCGCGCCCGAAATAGAGCGTCATCACGATAATTACAGCCAATACGGCGGTCGCCACCGCACTTTGCAGCGCAATCAACTCTTCCGACGTGCGGGCTTTGAAGGGCTGCTTAGCCATTTGACCTCTGTCTATCGCAGAAGGACCGGACCGTGTTTCGGTGTATTTTTTGGATTTCCGGCCGGCGCTGTTGAGGCGGCCCGAACAATCTCGTCTACCGCCGACATCAATGCGCTGATCGCCGTTTGATGCACCATGTGTCCGTTGTTGGGAACCCGATGAAACGTAGGCTCCGCCTTCTTGGCGAGATGCCGGTTTACCAAGGAAGATACCACCGACGCAGCGACAGCGGCTACGAGGCTTGCAAGGTAGGGATGTTCGCGGGTTAACTGGCTGCTTCGAGCGAGCAGAGAATGGCGTGCGCTGAATTTGCGGTGGGCTAACGTCATGTCCGCTCAGGTAGGCGTGCACGAAATCCTGAAGGCCCAGGGAGATGTTGCAGCGCAGACTGAACTAGCGATACGGTGCTTCGTTCCCTGAGGCATTCTGGATTGCGACCATGCTCTCGCGAGGTCCAGGCGGAAGAGATGCAGCGATCGCGACCGGCGCGAGCGAGTTCCACGAGCATTTCACGCCGTCAAGTTCCCTCGACAAGGCGCCAGATGGCACCTTTGTCGCGGCGCGAATCGGTTACGCTGAACTACACACCCTGGAGGGCCTACTTGATGGATACCGAGAAGAAACCAAGCGAGCAAGCCGGGGAAGAGCCGAAGAAGGATATCGGTGAGATTGTTGGCGACTTGCTGGTCAGCGGAGCCACCGTCTTGGCTCATTCCGCTGCCGAGACTGTGGTCAAACGTGTAAGGAAGGCGGCAGCAAAAACCGCTCCGGTGAAAGCCATAGCCAAGGTCGCGAAGAATGCCAAGAAGTCGACCGCCGGGTCCAAGGCCGCCAAGGGGAGGAATAGCAACTCCAACAGGAAATCCGGTGCGAAGAGCGCGGGTAAGAAGGCTGGTAAAAAATCAGCCAAGAAAATGACGAAGAAGAAGGCGAAGAAATCCAAACGCTGAAGGAGGAGACCGTGGCTAAGAAAGCTAAGAAGAAGTCGGTTACAACAAAGGTAGTCACCACCGCTAGGTCGATGGCAAAAAAGGCGAAGAAAGCGGTCAAGAAACTGATGCCCAAGACCAAAAAAGCTAAAAAGAAGTCCAAACGTTAATTGCGGCACGAACTTACGGCGGATCGACCTAAGCGCGGCAACGGCAGGGCGCGGCGTGCAACAGGCGACAAGCCGAACGCGCCTGTACTGGTCAGCGGCGTGAAGCTGGCGCTGCACCTTGGCTGCATCAGGCAGAACATCGACCAGATGGTTCGGAACGGTGTGATCGAGCTGCCTGCGAGCGATGGTCTGTTTGATCAGGATCAGTGCCGCCTGAAGTACAAACGCATCTGCGTTCGGAGCGGCGATCACCGCGCAGCGCGGCGGATGCCGAACACGCCAAGGCGAAGACGCAACTGTTGCAGATGAGGATCGCGGCGGCCTGCGCGCATTGCCGGTGCTCACCTTGGCCTGCGATGGCGGGTGGAAGCCGTGCTGCATGAGTTACGCATCGAGATTGTCGAAGCCTGCCACAGATGGCCGACAAGTGCGGCGAGCCGCCGCTCGATTGACGAGGGGTTCCACGTGCGCCACAAGCGACCAGACAGCTCTGAGAAGTTCCATTTCTGTTGCAAATTTAGCGCTCATGGCTAGAAATCGGCGATGCGATCTAGTTTTGTAATCGCATCAGATGGACCTAAGTTCACCCTGGTAATAGCGTGACCGTCATATTTGGTTGCGGTTCCTGTTGCGTTAGCGGGGCGTCGCGTGAGTTTTCAGATCACAGTTTTGAAGGTTTTGGCTGGCCATCCTCAAGGGCATGCATCGCTTGCGGACCTGAAGCATTACGTTGCGGTCCTGGTTTGTAGCGGGGCGGATTGGTCTCAAAGAATGAAGCGGCTCGCTGCACGCGCACCGGAATTGGACATTTTCTCCAGCGGCTACGTCTTACGAGAGCCTAGCGGCTGGCAGATCACGACGAAAGGCCGTGATTTTCTCATCTCGATTGAAGCGCCGTTGGCCGAACCGGCACTCACGCCTGTCGCGCTTCCCATGCCGGCCGTTTCCGACCCGACCGACCTTCCGCCCAATGTCGTTCAACTGGTTGGTCGTAAGGTTCGACGCGCGCGCCGCGCGGCCTGAACTTGGAGCCAGTCAAGTCGTAAAGCCGCCTCGATTGTGCCCGGCGCGTCATCCACCGCGATCTGTAGCGGCTTGCTTGCCCATCGCGGCCCGGCGCATCCTCCCGCCATGGGCGACCCCGTCCATGAAGGTGAATTTTATTGATCACTCAGGGCAAATATTCCGTCTGGTTTAAAACGCCGGTCGGCGAAGGTGCTGGGGTAGTCGAGTTTGCCCCCGACGGCAAACTGAGCGGAGGCGATACGACGTTTTCTTACGCTGGAAGTTGGACCCAGGAACGCGAGCGATTTAGGGCAACCTTATCTGCCAAGCGAGCCACACCCGGTCCGCCGGGTGTGTTTGGCATGGATGAAATCGACATAGTCGTAACCGGACACTCCTACGACAGCGCGTCTGTCTCGTGCACTGGCTTTGCCAAACAAGCTCCGGGTTTGAAGCTGGAGGTCGAACTAATCCGAATGGACGATGATTAAGAGCCGTGTGCGCAAGCGGCCATTGCCGCGCTGTTCCACGTCGTCAGCCGGCTTTACGAGCGCACCTCCATCGTCGTCACCACCAATCTCGCGTTAGGTGAATGGCCCAGCGTGTTCGGCGATGCCAAGATGACGACCGCGCTGCCGACCGCCTAATGAAGGCCGATTGACAGGTAGGCACCTAAGTCCAACTACTCGGCACCAGCCAGCGGTCGCGAGCCTCACAATGGGTACGGGGGCATGGGGGTGGGGGTACTCGGCCGGTCTCGCTTCCGCGCCCGCCGCACGGTCCTGCAATCCCAGGGTGTGCCGCATGTCACTCCAATGTGCTATTGTCAGCCCACAGGTGTGCCATGACAGGTATTGCAGAGTGGCTAGGATCGATCGGTTTGGGCGAGTACGCTGAGCGATTCCGCGAAAACGCCATCGACCTAACGGTCGTTCGAGATCTCACGGAGCAGGATTTAAAGGACCTGGGCGTCCTGCTTGGGCATCGCCGCAAGATGCTGCGCGCGGTCGTAGATCTTCAGGGAGAGCTTCCGCGAACGCCTCGAACGGGCACCAAGCCTGCGTCGGAGGATAATGCCGGGCGGCGTCAACTTACAGTCATGTTTTGCGATTTGGTCGGCTCGTCGGCGCTGTCGACGCGACTTGATCTGGAGGACTTGCGGACCGTTATGGGCGCCTATCACGGTTGCGTCGCAGAGGTCGTTGCCCGGAATGAAGGCGTTATCGCGCGGTACATGGGAGATGGTGTGCTCGCCTATTTCGGCTACCCCCAGGCGCACGAGGATGATGCCGAACAGGCGACGCGCGCCGGGCTGGCCCTGGTCGATGCCGTGGCCAAGCTCCGCACGGACCCAGCCACCGAGTTGCAGGTTCGCGTTGGCATCGCGACCGGTATGGTGGTCGTGGGCGATTTGACGGGCGACGGCTCGGCTCAAGAGCAGACGGTCATTGGTGAGACGCCGAACCTGGCTTCGCGCCTGCAGACGCTCGCCGATCCCGGTACCGTGCTGATTTCCGAGAGTACGCACCGGCTCATTGATGGGCACTTCGAATGCCGGAATCTCAGCCCTGCCGCGCTTAAAGGATGGGCGGAGCCAATACCAGCCTGGCAGGTCCTGGCAACGACCGAAGTGGAAAGCCGTTTCGAGGCACAGCACAAAACCCGATTGGCGCCGCCAATTGGGCGCGACGAGGAAATCGAGATGCTGTTGCGTCGCTGGCAGCACGCCAGGCGTGGCGAAGGTTGCGCGGTGATGCTCACCGGAGAGCCTGGTATCGGCAAGTCGCACATTGCCTTGGCGCTTGACGAGCGGCTCCAGGACGAACCGCACATCACGGTGCGTCAGTTTTGCTCGGCGCACCACACCAACAGTGCGCTGTATCCATTCATCCGCCAGCTCGAACGGGCCGCCCGGTTCGAGCGCAGCGACACGCCTGCAGAGAAGTTCACCAAGCTTGAGGCTCTGCTCGTGCGGGCTGATGTGGACCGCATACTGCTACCTCTGGCCAACCTTCTGTCGCTACCACCGAGCGACCGTTACCGCATGCCAGAGCAGAGCCCGCAGAAGCGCAAGGAAATGACACTCGCGGCGTTTTTGACTCAGTTCAATGGCCTGGCGGCACGACAGCCCGTGTTCGCCATTGTTGAAGATGTCCATTGGGCGGATCCAACTTCGCTGGAGCTGCTAACAATGACCCTGGAGCAGATACCGCGGCTTCGGGTGCTACTGCTCATCACCGCGAGGCCAGACTTCACGCCGCCCTGGCCAGGTCATGCGCATGTGACGACGATCTCGCTCACGCGGCTGAACCGACGTAATGGAGCAGCGTTGATCGAACGCGTCACCGCCGGCAAGACGCTGCCGGAAGAGGTAACGGACCAGATCCTCGCCCGCACCGATGGCGTGCCCCTGTTCGTGGAGGAACTGACCAAGACTGTGCTCGAGACCGGGCTGCTGCAGGAGCAGGACAATCACTACGTCCTCAACCGTCCTCTGCCCTCGATGGCGATACCGACGACATTGCACGCATCGCTGTTGGCGAGGCTCGATCGATTGGCTCCGGTGAGGGAGGTGGCTCAGATCGGTGCTGTGGTGGGCCGCGAGTTCTCCTACGAACTGCTCAGCACCGTAGCCGGGTTGCCAAAAGACAGACTTGAGGAGGCGCTCGCTCAGTTGGTTCGATCGGAGTTGATATTCTGCCGGGGCGAGATTCCCCAGGCGGTCTATAGCTTCAAGCACGCGCTGGTGCGGGACGCGGCCTATTCAGGACTGCTGAAGGGCCGACGCGCAGCGCTGCACGCCGCGATCGCAGACGCCTTCGAGCAAAGGTTTCCGGAAATTGCGGAGACTCAACCCGAAACTCTCGCGCACCATTTGACCGAGGCCGGGCTCTTCCAGAAGGCCGAGCCATATTGGCTGCAGGCCGGCAGGAAGGCCGCCATGCGCTCGGCCAACCTGGAGGCCATCGCGCATCTGCAACGAGGTATCGAGGCCTCGGGCCATCTGCCCGACAGCGCGCGAAAAGACAGGTTGGAACTTGATTTCCAATTCGCTCTCGGCCCTTGCCTGATCGCTACCCAAGGGCCAGCCTCGAACAAGACGATGGAAACCTTTACGCGTGCGCGTGAGCTGTGCGAGCGTCTCGGAGACCCTCCCGAGCAACACCAGGTGATGTTCTGGTTGACCACCGCGAGTGTCATGCGCGGTGAGTTGCCGCTGGCCGAGGAAACGATCGCGGCCCTGATCCAACTCGCCGAAGCGCGCGACGATCGACCGGCGTTGCTCAACGCGATGCGCGGGCAGGGGATGATCCGGCTTTTCATGGGACGCCTGACCGATGCCCATGAAGTAATCGAACGCGCCTACGAAGCGTTCGAGTCGAGCAGTGAAGAGGACAGGCTGGCGGCGCGTGCGGCCGGCCAGGATGCGGGCGTGGCCGACCTAGCTCTGATGTCGTGGGCGCTCTGGCTGCTCGGCCACGCCGATACGGCAGTTATGCGAATGGACGCCGCCATCCGGCGCGCGAACGCCATCGCTCATCCGCATTCGCAGGCGTATGCCTGCTACTATGCATGCATTCTTCACGCCCTTCGTGGCGAGTTCCTGACTGCGCAAGGTCATGCCGAACGCTGTATCGCTCTGTCGGATGAGCATGGATTCCGGCAATGGCGCCTGGCGCGCGCCATTAGGGGTGTATGCGTGGCGTCGCTCGATCCTTCCCCCAACGCGCTAGGGGAGATCCGTGCGGCGTTGGACGAATATCGCAGCGCTGGATATCAGCTGGCTACCACCGCGCTCGACGTGCTTCTGTGTCCGCCATTGTTGATTGATCACGACCACGAGGCCGCACTGGAATTGATCGAGCATGGCCTCGCTACAACCAGCCGCAACAGCGAAAGGATTCTAGAGGCCGAATTGTATCGGCTGAAGGCACGGGTGCTGATCGGCCGGGATGGACCAGGCGTCGAAGCCGAAGCGCTGGCGCTGCTCGACCAGGCATTGAACACCGCAAGGAGTCAACACGCCAAAACGCTTGAACTTCGAGCTGCAACGGACCGTGCCGCGCTGTGGATCGATCGGGGCAAACGTGAGGAGGCGCTCAATTTCCTCGCGCCCGTCTACGGCGCGTTCACCGAGGGTTTTGACACGCAAGATATGAGGCGAGCAAAGGCCTTGCTCGACCAGTTGCGGTGACTACATCGCAGACAAAACACTGGTCTCGCTGGACCTCAGCCATTTGTCTTGTTCGATCGTCTATGATCGCTTCAGTTCCTCGTGATATTCGCACACCCTTTGCCAGTCCGGTCCGCTTGGCTCTTCGTTGATGAAATGTGGTCCGTCGTGTTGGCCGCGCCTCTCGTGTTCATCGTAGGCTTTGATTGCCTGCTCCGCAGCGACCTTTCCCAACTTGCATCCGTTATCCAAGTTGCTGTGATTCCATTTGAAGTTGATGTGACCCGGAACGTGAATTTCCACGATTTTGAGTTTCTTCGTCCTTTCCTTCTCCCCTTCGGATTTCTTGTCACAGCGGATGTGGTATTTGAAAAGACTTACGTCGTCTTCACCAACGGTCGCCGCGAACAACTGGCAAAGATTTGCCAAGGCGTCGTGAAGATTTTCCGGCTTTTGGATTTGCTTTGTATCGACGATCCGGCTCACCCATATTTCCTCAAGGTCTGGGTGCTCTTCCAGCAAGCTATCGAAGTTTACCGTATCGACGAGCGCACCTTCGCAGTATGTGTCTCTGCCGATCTCTACCGTTCCTTCGATGAAAGGAAGTGCCGAACACGCGCACAAGGTGCTGGCGTCGATAGCGCCCTCAAACCTGTACTTTTCGTTCGCGATGTTTAGCGGACGATTGGAAAACAATGCGAGCTTTCGCTTGTCGAGATTCCAGGCATTGTGAACAATGGTTGGCATCTCGGCCTTTTTCAGCCGTTCGAAGTTAATGCGCTTCATAAACTCGCTCTTCGGATAGTTGATCCTGGAGAGACCGTTGACGTCGGACAGGTACATCATCGACATCATATTGCGCACGAAGGGATTGGGCGCCATCACCTGATTCAGGATCCAGCCATTAATGTCTCCCTCATCCAGCTGTTTTTTCGGATCAGAGAACATCGACATGGTCTCTGTAAGCGCGCTCATCATCGTGTGCGGCTGCCATACGCCCTTATAGTTTTCGATGTCAGACACATACTTCATCAAGGCTTTGGTGTTACTGAACCAGTCCGTCCCAAACACCGAATTGATGGGAAAGCGCTCGTAGCTTTCGTCGTTCCGAAACACGTAGTCCTTGAAGAATTGATGAGTCTGCTGCGCTTTGTCGATTCCATCGAATTGATTATAGACGATCCCAACCCACGCTCCGATGCAGGACAAAGACCACACATCAAACTTTATCTCGGGACGTGACTGAAGCGCTTCCAGGACCCCGATGTGCAGCCCGGCTGCTGGACCGCCCCCGCCGAGCGTAATGGCTCTCTTCACCATTGTTTCCTCCCCTAAATTGCTGTGCGCCGTGCTCCGATCTGATTATTGAATTCCACGAAGAGGAGAGGTTAGTTCTTTTTGAAACCATTGGAAAGCGTACGCAGGCGCGGGGCTCGCAGATCCGGATCAACGTTGCGTAACACCAGCCATGCGATAGCGCGGTGGGCGTCTTTAATTGACGTCGGACCTGCGGATCGCATTGGCGTACTTCAGCTTTTAAGAACCCGACCACGCGAAGTGAGCGGGAGCACGCAAGAGTGTCACGCCGTCGTGGCTTCCGCCTATTGACGCTATAACCCCACCTGCCGCTTCAAGCGGATCGGACTGGAAGCTGGGCCGTTATCGCAATGGCTTTTCAGTGGGCTTGCGGAAGCGGGCTTGCCTCTGTGTCGAGACGCGGCATATGCCGGATTTGATAACAATTCAAGATATCACTCTGACGCCCGTGGGCGTCCAAAATCCTTAACGTCTGATCGATGACTGGCTGCTTGGAAAATTCAGCTGGCTGTGCGCAAGGCGAGGTGAGGTCGTCTCCTCGCTGGTTGATAGGGCTTGGACGAAAAGCCTATCATTCGTCGATTGACCGCTGTTGGCGGATATTGTTCTCTAATTCCGGGTCTGGGTGTCAAGCTCTCCGACGAACATCCTTGCCGGGCCCACTGTTCTCTCCGCGGTAGGGGTGCACCCTCCGCATGATGGCGTAAGGTGACGCTGGCGATTTAATGTTGAAGTCGCGGTCGGCCTTTCGGACGCACGCAAAAAATCGGACGAACTCACCATCGCCATCCTGCCGGCAGGGACGTCTTTTTCCCGCCCGTTCGGCAGGATCTCGGTAATGCCCTCGCTAGGCAGCGCTTGGCGAGCGTTACTCCCCAGGCCTTCACGGCGGACCATTTTGGGACTTGTGTCAGTAGAACCCCGGCTGCTTCAAACGGGTACCTCCGCAACATGGCGTCACCGCATTTAGAGATTTCCGGCCTGACCAATCGACCTCCCCGGAGGCGTGCGTCTACTGGTTAACCCGACATAAGCGCCTACGCTTCTCGACCGCGCAAACCGTGCCGGATCGTCAATCGTTGCCTTGAAGGCGAGCGCGGTGATCGGACCAATCCCAGGCACCGTCATGAACCGGCCGACTTGCGCATCATGGCGAGCCAGTTTCATGACCTTGCGGTCAATTCGCTGACCTGCTGCCCGACGGCATCGCGCGCTTCGAGCAGCGGTCTGATCGCAGCTATCAGCTCCGGACGGCCCTCGATCAACTCCTCGGCTCGCACGGGGAAGACCGAGGTTCTTCAGAAGGCCGCGAACATGGTTCTCGAGATCGCGCTTGATCTTGACCAGTAGCGCCCGGCTGCCAGCAGCGCCCTGACCGAGGCCGGTCTGCATAATGTGGGCGATCCTGATAACATCGTTTGCGGTCGCTTTTGTTGATCTTGAGCACAGCCTTGGCATGGCGCGTCGATACAGATCACCGGCAGGCCAAGCTGCTTAAGCTCGGTCCATAGCCAGGTTGACGTCGGTCCGGTCTCAAGGCCGATGCGCACTGCACCGGGCGCCTTTGACCTCATGTAAACTGAAATCGCCTCAGGATCTGAATCGACCGCGCCCTCGCGAACGACCGACCCCGTCTGATCCACCACGCAGATCGATGTCTGCTTCAACGATACGT
>CAVXTR010000005.1:0-292103 GCA_963764705.1 uncultured Alphaproteobacteria bacterium
GACTTCCACGATCCGATCACCGGCCAGCGCTACAACCCGGACTTCGCGGCGATGGCGCGTTCCTGCGGCGTCGAGGGCGTGCGCATCGATCGCGCCGCTGATCTAGCCGAGGCTATCCGTAGGGGCATCGCCGCCAACAGGCCTTATCTGATCGATGTCGATATCGCCGCCGATATCAATCCCGCCGGCGCCGGAATCTGGGAGTTGCCCGGGCTTGGACAAAGCAAGCCGGCCATCGGCACACGATACGAGCCGGTCTGATCGTTCTTTAAGGAAAATCGCATGTTGCTCGCAGGCAAGAAAGTCGTCGTCGTCGGCGGTTCGTCCGGCATTGGGCTGTCGACCGCCGAAATGGCCAGGCGCGAGGGCGCCGACGTCATCATCGCGTCCCGCAATGTCGAGCGGCTCGACAAGGCCGCCGAAGCGTTGAACGCGATCGCGATCCCCGCCGACGTCACCAGCGACGACAGCATCGCCAAACTGTTTCGCAGCTGCGGCCCGGTCGATCATGTCGTGGTCACCGCGGCGCAGCTTCGCACCGGTCCGTTCAAGTCGGTGTCGATGGAGGATGTCCGCGGCACGATGGAAGGCAAGTTCTGGGGGGCGTGGCGGGTGGCGAAGCATGCCGAAATCCGCGCCGGCGGATCGCTCACGCTGGTTTCGGGATTCCTGAGCGTTCGTCCGCGGCCGAATTCAGCCATCGTCAGCGCCGCCAATGGCGCGCTGGAGTCGCTGTCGCGGGCGCTGGCGCTCGAACTGGCGCCGGTGCGGGTGAATTGCGTCTCGCCCGGGATCATCGACACGCCGATCCGCGCCGCGATGCCGGAAGAGGCACGTCGGGACATGCTCGCGAAGACCGCGGCCTCGTTGCCGGTCGGCCGCGTCGGCGAGGGCGAAGACATCGCGCGGCAGATCCTCAGTTTCATGGCGAACGGATTTGCGACGGGGGCGACTGTCTATATCGACGGCGGGGCGCTGGTAATCTGAGGGGAGGCGGTGATGGGTTCAGAAAACAACGGCGCCTTCATTCGCAACATCGCCGAAGTGCCGTGGCGCGAATTTCCCAATCATTTCGGCGGCGCGCTATCGAAACCGCTGGTAATGCCGGAGACGGCGGGCTCGCGTCACATCGACTACCGCATCTCGATGTACCAGCCGATGGCGCATGTCGCGCGCCACAAGCATCAGGTGCAGGAGCAGATCTACCACGTGCTCGAAGGCGAAGGGCTGATGGAGATCGCCGGCGGGAACCACGTCGTGCGCAAGCACGATTTTATCTTTCTGCCGCCCGGCGTCGAACATGCGATTTCGAATTCGGGGTTGACCGATCTGGTGTTCCTCGTGATCACGTCCCCGGTGACAGATGACGAAAAGCCGGTGTGACGCGCCGGCCTTTGAACGGGTTGGGCTTCAGGCGCTGGCGCGCAAAGGCCAGTGGCCGATGATCCGAAAACGGGCCGCCGCGTCGTCCTGACGAAACAGGGCGATCCGGTCGATCTCCAGCGTCGCAGGACCGATCTCGGCAAACCGGCTTTGCAGCATCGCCTCCACCTCGTCACGCCGCGGGGCGGACAGCCGTCCCGTCAGTGTCATGTGAAAACGAAACTCTTCCATCACGTAGGGATAGCCCCAGCGGTCGAGATACTCGCACTGCCTCGACGTCAATTTCTCCGGCTTGCGCCGCGCGCGATCTTCCGGCGTCAGCGGCGCACGGAAGAAGTCGAATGCGCGGGTGCACTCGGCGGCAAGCTCCCGGAGTTCGGCTGATGGTTCGGCCGGGATGACGGCGATGAAGCCGCTGATGGAATCGACGACCGGTTTGATCAGGGGGATCGGCCGCGCCGCATCGGCGAAGAGTTCGCAGGCGGCGACAAGCTGGGCTTCGGTTCGGCCTGCCGCGAGCGCCATCGGCGCCTTCAGCGTGGCGTGAAAGCCGTATTTGCGGGGATCATGCGTCAGGTCGCGCCAGTCCGGCGGCACGCCGTCCGGGAAGGGCAGGTCGTCGCCGGTATAGGCGTCGTAGCCGAGCAGCGCGGCGCCAAACCGGTCGAGCACGCTGCCGGGAGCCGCAGCGTAGTAGATTGCGTAACGTGGATCATTTGCCATGGCGCCAGAATAGAGCCGCGTCAGGCGGCTGCAACTGCCTTGCGCGAAGCCACGGAATGAACGAGGCGATTGGCCTCGGTCAGGTGCACCAGGCGGCCGGCGGCAATTACCGCGACGATTCGCGGCCGCAGCGGCAGCGTGTCGTCGACGAGCAGAATGTCTGCACGCTGTCCGGCGGCGAGGGTACCGCGGTCGGTCAAACCGGCGGCCTGCGCCGGCGCCGACGAGATCAGCTGCCAGGCCTCGGCCAGCGGCAGCACGCCATCGGCGGCGAGGCGAAACGCAGCCAGCAACGGCGCCGGATAATAATAGTCGGACGCCAGCACCGAGCACAGTCCCTTGGCGATCATGTCGGAGGCCTTGGTCCAGCCGGTATGGCTGCCGCCGCGCACCACGTTGGGGGCGCCGAACACGATGAAGTCGCCACCACGGGCCGCCTCGCGCGCGGTTTCCTCGTTGACCGGAAATTCGGCGATGCCGACGCCCTGCGAACGAAAGCCCTTGCGCATTTCCGGGCTCTCGTCGTCATGCGACAGCATCCGCACATTGGCCTTCCGCGCCGCCTCGGCCAGCCGGGCGATCGATGCCGGAACCTCGTGGGCGCGGGATACGACTTGCTCGACCAGGCGGTCGAAAGCCTCGCCCGACAGACCGGTGCGTTCGACCATGCGGCTGCGCTTCTGCGGTTTGGAAAGGCTCGCGACCGTCGAATCCATGTGGTCGTTGAAGGCGAGCAGGTCGACGCGGCCTTCGGCCAGCCATTCCAAGATTTCGGCTTCGGCGTCTAGATTGTAGGTCTCCTGGCGCAAATGGAAGCGGGTGTCGGCGGCTAGCTGCGGCCGCATCGCCTCGATGGCGTCCAGCAGCCGCCTCGCGTTATCGGCGCTGCGCAGGCCAGGCTCCCACGACCAGGTGGTGGCGTGATAGACGGTGGTGATGCCGTTGCTGATCGCTTGCCGGTCGCTATCGATCAACGCCACGTCGATGGGAAAATCGACGCCGGGGCGCGGCATCATCTGGCGTTCAAAGGCGTCGCCATGGAGATCGACGATACCCGGCAGCACCAGCAGGCCGTCGGCATCGATGGCGGGCGAACTGTATCCGTGATCCGAACCGACGGCGGCGATTTCACGGCTTGCAATCCGCAGCGACGCGTCGGAAATTTGATTGCCGAGTAGCGCCCGGCCGCCTTCGATCAACATGTCGGTCACGATGCGGCGCCTTGATGCTTGAGTGGTGCGTCGGCGGAGATCGCCTCCGCTTCGTATTTGTCGAGAAAGCGTTCGATGTCTAGCTTGCGGAAGTCCGGCAAAGCGCGGCGCAGCGGCTCATGGTCCCAATTCCACCACGCCAGCTCGGCAAGCCGGCTGGCGACGTCTTCCGGAAACCGCCGCTTGATGACGCGCGCCGGATTGCCGCCGACAATAGAGTAGGCGGGGACGTCCTTGGTCACGATGGCGCCCGCGGCAACCACGGCGCCGGTGCCGATGTTGCGGCCGGGCAGGATGACCGCGCCATGCCCGATCCAGACGTCATGGCCGATATGGACGTGGTGTGCGCGCCGCCAGGCGAAGAATTCGGCGTCGTCGGCCTCACCGGGGAAATAGGCGCTGGCGCGGTAAGTGAAGTGCGCCTGCGTCGCGCGATGCATCGGGTGGTTGCCCGGGTTGATCCTTGTCATTGCCGCAATCGAGCAGAATTTGCCGATCGTGGTGTAGGTGATCTGGGCGTCGTTCACGACGTAGGAATAGTCGTCCATGGAGACTTCGAGCAAAATGGTTCGCGCGCCGACCTCGGTATAGGCGCCAAGCTTGCTTTCGCGCACCGAGGAGGAGGGATCGATCGTCGGTTCGGTGGAAAGCGTCTTGTCGGCCATCTGGATTCCCTTCAGCCATCGAGGAGAGCGCTCGTCATCGTGGCGCTTCATGACAGTGTCATGACGATTTCATGACTGACGCCGCGGGTGTGGATGATTGCCGCACCGCAGCGCGGTTGTCACACAACTGAAATATCCAGCCGCTAGCGATGGACCAGGCTGGCTTTCTTGAGCCTGATCGTCTGGAGCATTGCATGCTGGTGGTGGAAGGTTTGACGTGCCGTTTCGGCACAAAAGCCGCGGTGGATAATGCGTCATTCCAGATCGCTCCGGGCAGCTTCGTCGGGGTGATCGGCCGTTCCGGTGCCGGCAAGTCGACGCTGCTGCGGATGATCAACCGCCTCGCCGAGCCCTCCGAAGGCCGCATCCTGTTCGAAGGCGTCGACGTCACGTCGTTGCGTGGCAAGAATTTGCGGCAGTGGCGCGCGCGCTCGGCGATGATTTTTCAACAGTTCAACCTGGTCGGCCGGCTCGACGTGCTGACCAACGTGCTGATGGGGCGGCTGGCTGAAATTCCGTCCTGGCGCTCGCTGACGCAGACCTGGCCCGAGCAGGACAAGGCGCTGGCGATGTCGGCGCTGGAGCAGTTCGACATGGCCTCGCTGGCGGCGCAGCGCGCCGACCAGCTTTCCGGCGGCCAGCAGCAGCGGGTCGCGATCGCCCGCGCGCTGGTGCAGGAGCCCGATATCATCTTGGCCGACGAGCCGATTGCCTCGCTCGACCCCCGCAACACCAGGATCGTGATGGATGCGCTGCTGCGCATCAACAAGCACTTCGGCATCACCGTGATCTGCAACCTGCATTCGCTCGATCTGGCACGAAACTATTGCGATCGCCTGATCGGCATGTCGGCGGGCCGTGTCGTGTTCGACGGCGCGCCGGCTGTCTTGACCGACCTCATCGCCCGCGAACTCTACGATCTCGAAGCCAACGACGTCATGGGTGGCGCGCCAGTGCACGCACCCGACGAGGCGACCGTTCCGGTACTCGGCACCGCCGCCGCAGCCTGAGCTGAGCGTCACTTCCGTGACAGGGTAGCCGTTGTAAGTATGCAAGCGGCCAAAAAAGCGTAACCACAATGAGAGGGTATATCATGATCAATCGTCGCATCGTTCTTGCCGGTGCCGCCATGCTGGCGTTTACGGCCTCCGCTTCGGCGCAGGACTGGAAGGGTAAGTATCCGGAACTGACCTTCGCCGTCGTGCCGGCCGAAAACGCCTCCGGCGTCACCGAGCGCTGGACGCCGTTCGTCGCTTACCTGTCGAAGGAACTCGGCGTAAAAGTCACGCTGCGCATCGCCAACGACTACGCCGCCGTGATCGAAGGCCAGCGCGCCGGCAACATCCAGATCGCCAGCTACGGCTCGGCAGCGTTCGCCCGCGCCCGGCTGACCGGCGTCAAGACCGACGCGTTCGCCAACGACATCAATGCCGACGGTTCGACCGGCTACTACTCGATGTTCTTCGTCAAGGCCTCGAGCCCCTACAAGAGCATCGATCAGCTCAAGGGCAAGAACCTCGGCCTGGTCGATCCGAATTCGACCTCGGGCAACAACGTTCCGCGCTTCGAACTCGACAAGATGGGCATCTCCGACGCCGACACCTATTTCGGCAAGGTGGTGTTCACCGGCAGCCATGAGAACGCGCTGCTGGCGCTGTCGCAGGGCACGGTCGACGTCGCCGCCAACCAGTGGACCAGCGACGACGATTCGACGCTGGCCCAGATGCTGACCAAGGGCATGCTGAAGAATGCCGACGGCACGCCGATGAAGAAGGACGATTTCCGTATCATCCACAAGTCGGCGGCGATCATCAACGGACCCTATGCCTATAATTCGGACCTTCCGGACGACCTGAAAGCCGCGATAGCCAAGGCCTTCACGGAATCCCCGACCAAGGACAAGGCGGCTTTCGATCGCCTGTCCGACGGCCAGAAGAAAGGTTTTCACCCGGCCACCACCAAGGATTGGGATGGCACCGTCGAGCTGATCAAGTTCGTCGACAATCTTCGTAAGAAGAAAGCGTCCTGATCCAACGGCACTCATGAGACAGGCCGGGTCCATGCGACCCGGCCTTTTTCGGTTCAGCCCCAACCCGGCACCATAATCCGCGATGACCTCCGCCGTATCGATTCTCCCTGACGCGCAATTGGCCGTGCTCAATGACGCCTATCGCGCGGCGGTATCGCGCAAGCGGCTGAGGATGACGCTGGCCGCCGCGGTGTTTGGCGCGACGCTGATCGTCGCGGCCGTTGGTGCTGAAGTAAACCTGCGCACGCTCTTCAAGTTCTTCGGAAATTTCCTCAGCTATTTCGACCGCATTTTCACGCTGGAAGACGGCACGCGGGTGTGGAGCAATCCGGCCGAGTGGTTCTGGGGCTGGCAGAAATGGCTCCGGATGCTCGGCGAGACCATCCTGATCAGCTATGTCGGCACCCTGATGGGCGCGGTGCTGGCCTTTGCGCTCAACTTCTTTGCCGCGCAGAACACCTCGCCCGCGCCCTGGCTGCGGTTCACCGTGCGGCGTCTGCTGGAATTCGCCCGCACCGTTCCCGGCATCGTGTTCGCACTGATCTTCGTCATCGCTTTCGGTCTCGGCCCGATGGCGGGCGTGCTGGCGATTGCGATCCATTCGACCGGTGCGCTCGGCAAGCTGTTCTCGGAGATCGTCGAAAACGCCGAGATGAAACCGGTCGAAGGCGTGCGGTCGACCGGCGCCAGCTGGTTGTCCTGCATGCGCTTTGCGGTGCTGCCGCAGGTGTCGGCCGGTTATGCCAGCTACGCGCTGCTGCGCTTCGAGATCAACGTCCGCGAGGCATCGGTGATGGGCTTCGTCGGCGCCGGCGGCATCGGCCAGGAACTCGTGGTCGCGATCCGAAAATTCTATTATTCCGACGTCAGTGCCATTCTCGTGACCATCATCGTCACGGTCTTCATCATCGATATCGGCACGGGGTGGATGCGCGGCCGGTTGTTCGGCAAGGAGGCGCGGACGTGAGCCAGCTGCCGAAGCCGGACCGCGAGCAATTGCGGGCGAAATACCCCGACGTCTTTGCCAGGCCTGCCGCGGCGCGCCTCGCCATGCCGGCGATGTTGATTGCGGCCTTTGCCGTCTTCGTCTTCGGGCTGGTCGACCTCGACTTCTCGCCGACCAAGTTGTTTGCCGGCCTGCACCAGCTCGGCTGGATCACCGTGATGATGATCCCGCCCGATCCCGGGTCGTCGTTGCCGATCTATCTTTCCGCGCTCGGGGAGACCCTGTCGATCGCGCTGCTTGGCACCACGCTCGCGGCGGTGCTGGCGTTTCCGGTCAGCCTGCTGGCGGCGCGCAACATCATTCCTTCGAACTTCATTCGCTTTCCGGTGCGGCGGTTTCTGGATTCGATCCGCGGCGTCGATACGCTGATCTGGGCGCTGGTCTGGATCAATGTCGTCGGCCTCGGCCCGTTCGCCGGCGTGCTGGCCATCGCGGTGTCGGACTTCGGCGCGTTCGGCAAATTGTTTTCCGAGGCTATCGAGGCTGCCGACAGGAAGCAGGTCGAGGGCATCCGGGCCTCCGGCGGCAACGCGCTGCACGAAATACGCTTCGGCTTGATGCCGCAGGTGTTGCCCGTCATCGCGGGGCAGGTGCTGTATTTCATCGAGTTAAACACCCGCTCGGCCACGATCATCGGCATTGTCGGCGCCGGAGGCATCGGCCTTCAGTTGGCCGAGCAGATCCGCGTGCTGGAATGGCAGAAGGTGTCGTTCCTGATCCTGATGATTTTGGTGGCGGTGGCCGCGATCGACTGGATCTCGACCAAGCTGCGCTTTGCCATCATCGGCCAGCGTGCGGTGGCGTAAGCTTCAGCTATTCTCCACCAGGAACTCGACGCGCTCGGCGGCGAAGCGCGAGCGCTTGGTCACGATCGGCTTGCCCGATGTATCGACGTCGGTGCTGTCGACCACGAGCACCGGGCGCCCCAGCGCAAGATCCAGCCGTGCGGCGTCGGTGGCGTCGGCGATCGCCGCGCTGATCTTGGTCGACGATCGCCGGAAATCGCGGACGCCGTAATGCGCGACCAGCTTCGTCATCGAGCGAACGCTGGCGAAGACCTCGCCGGCACCGGGGAAGCGTTCGGCGGAAAGCCATGATGTGCTGACGCAGATCGGCGTGCGGTCGGCGAGCCTTACCGACTCGATCCGGATCAGCGGCGCGCCGGTCTTCAAGCCCAGTACGCGCGCCAGTTCCCGCGTCGCGTCCTCTTCGGACGCATCGATGAACTGGCCACGCGGCTCACGGCCACCGGCTCCAACGATTTCCGAGAACCGTGTCCGTGACCGCAACGGATAGGCGAGGCGCCCGGCCTCTACATAAGTACCGCTGCCGCGTTCCGCGCGCACCAGCCCGCGTTCGGCGAGCGTGGCAAGCGCACGTCGCACGGTGTGGCGATTGACCCGGTAGGTTTCGGCGATCTCCATCTCGCCCGGCAGCTTTTCGCCCGCGGCAAAGCGGCCGTCGGCGATGCCGCGCTCGATGCCGTCGGCAACCTGCCGCCACAGTGCCACGCCGGAGGCGGTGTCCTGCATGCTCATGGTGCGAAATGAATCATCTGGAAAAAATTACCTTGTTGTCACGAAACATTCATGGCATTCCCTTATCGAGTTGTCTAGTATCATAGACAACTTAATTCCGGCAAGGCCGATATGATGGCAAGCGACGAAAGTCAGAGCAACGAGAGCGCCCGGCAGGCGCGACGCAAGGCCGCGATGGCGGTGTTGGCGCATTCCGAGGCGGCAGAGATATCGGGGCGGCTCGAGACTATCGTGTTGCCCGTGCACGAGAATTTGCGCGAGCCGGAGAACGGCCTCGTGATGGTGCGTGGCCGCGTCGGCGGGGATGGGGCGCCGTTCAATCTCGGCGAAGCCACGGTATCACGGGCGGCGGTGCGGCTTTCGACCGGCGAAGTCGGCTTCGGCTACACGCTCGGCCGCGACCGGCAGAAGGCGCAGATGATGGCGCTGTGCGACGCCATGGTGCAGTCGGCTCAATACGCTGACCTCGTGGAGGCTACGGTTGTCGCGCCGCTGCGCGCGGCTGTCATCGCAGGGCGGAACCAGAGAGCCGCCGAGACAGCGGCGACGCGGGTCGATTTCTACACGCTGGTGCGCGGGGAAGGCTGAGACATGACGACGGTCGCCGAACTGCCCGCTGGATTTGCCGACAAGGTGCTGTCGGCGCAATCGACCTTCCGCTCGGTGATGGATGCGATGGCGCGTCCCGGCAGCGTCCAGCATATTGCCGCCCGCGCCGGTACACCCGCCGCGATGATGCGCGGCAGCGCTGCCATCGCGCTGACGCTGTTCGACCACGATACGCCGATCTGGCTGGATCTTGCGATGTCGGAAACCCCGGATGTTGCCAAATGGCTCAAGTTCCACACCAGCGCGCCTGTCATTGCGGACTCGTCGATCGCGAGCTTCGCGCTGATCGGCGATCCCAAAAATCTTGCAGCACTGGATCGCTTCGCGTTCGGCAGCAACGAATATCCGGATCGTTCGACCACGCTGATCCTGCAGGTCGAAAGCCTGACGCGGGGCATGGCTCTTGAATTGCGCGGCCCCGGCATCGACGGCACCGTCAGCCTGCGGGCGTCGATCGAACCGCGGGACCTGTTCGACCGGCTCGCCGTCAATGTCGCGCTGTTTCCGCGCGGCATCGATATCGTGCTGGTTCACGACGACGCCATTGTCGCGATACCGCGCACGACGCGGCTGGTCGCCAAAGGTGATTGAGGGAGACCGAGTATGTATGTAGCCGTCAAGGGCGGCGAGCGCGCCATCGAAAACGCCCATCGCCTGCTGGCGCATGAGCGGCGTGGCGATCGCGACGTTCCCGAACTGTCGCTCGATCAGATCTCCGGGCAACTCTCGCTCGGCGTCGATCGCGTCATGACCGAAGGTTCGCTATACGACCGTGAACTCGCGGCCCTCGCGATGAAGCAGGCGCGTGGCGACATGATCGAGGCGATCTTCCTGGTGCGCGCCTTCCGTGCCACCCTGCCGCGCTTCGGCGCCACCGAGCCGGTCGATACCGGCCACATGCAGGTGCGGCGCCGGATTTCCTCGACCTTCAAGGACATTCCGGGCGGGCAAATTCTCGGTCCGACCTTCGATTACACCCACCGTCTGCTTGATCCGCAACTGGCGGAAGGGTTTTCGCCGGAAGAACCAGCGACCGGCGAGGCTTCCACGGCGGCGATGCCGCGGGTGACCGATATTCTCGGTCGCGACGGGCTGATCGAGACGTCGCCTGAAGCCGACGCCGATGCGCCCGTCGGCGATCTGACGCGCGAGCCGCTGAGTTTTCCGGCCGATCGCGACCTGCGCCTGCAAAACCTGGCACGCGCCGACGAAGGTTTCCTGCTGGCGCTGGGTTATTCGACCCAGCGCGGCTACGGCCGCACCCATCCTTTCGCCGGTGAAATCCGCTTCGGCGAGGTCGAGGTCGAATTTATGGCCGAGGATGTCGGCTTCGCGGTGCCGCTCGGTTCGATCGCGATGACCGAATGCCAGATGGTAAACCAGTTCAAGGGCTCGGCGACGGAAGCGCCGTGTTTCACGCGTGGCTATGGCCTGGCGTTCGGGCAAAGCGAGCGCAAGACGATGTCGATGGCGCTGGTGGATCGTTCGCTGCGCGCCCGCGAACTCGGCGAGGAAGTGACGGCAGCGGCCCAGGACGAGGAATTCGTGATGTCGCACTCCGACAATGTGCAGGCGACCGGTTTCGTCGAACATCTCAAGCTGCCGCACTATGTCGACTTCCAGTCCGAACTCGGCCTGTTGCGCAAGCTGCGCAAGGAGTTTGCCGAGGCGAATGAAGCGCCGCCGATGCAGGAGGCCGCGGAATGAACGCGCCGACGTACAATTTCGCCTATCTCGACGAGCAGACCAAGCGGATGATTCGCCGCGCGATCCTCAAGGCGATCGCGATCCCCGGCTATCAGGTGCCGTTCGCCAGCCGCGAAATGCCGATGCCCTATGGCTGGGGCACCGGCGGCGTGCAGGTGACGGCGGCGATCCTCGGGCCTGACGACGTGTTGAAGGTGATCGACCAGGGTTCGGACGACACCACCAACGCGATCTCGATCCGAAAATTCTTCGGCAAGACCGCCGGCGTCGCCACCACCACCGTGACGGCAGACGCTACCGTGATCCAGACCCGGCACCGGATTCCCGAGGCGCCGCTGCATGCGGGCCAGGTGCTGGTCTACCAGGTGCCGATCCCGGAACCGCTGCGCTTCCTGGAGCCGCGCGAGACCGAGACCCGGCGCATGCATGCGCTCGGCGAGTACGGCCTGATGCACGTCAAACTGTACGAGGACATCGCGCGCTTCGGCCATATCGCGACCGCTTACGCCTATCCGGTGAAGGTGAACGCGCGTTATGTGATGGACCCGTCGCCCACGCCGAAATTCGACAATCCGAAGATGGACAATTGTCCGGCGCTGCAACTGTTCGGCGCCGGCCGCGAGAAGCGCATCTATGCGATTCCGCCGCATACCGAGGTCGTGTCGCTCGACTTCGAGGACCATCCGTTTACACGTTACCGCTTCGACGCGCCCTGCGCGCTGTGCGCTGCCGTCGATTCCTATCTCGACGAAATCGTCACCGACGACAAGGGTAGCCGGATGTTCGTCTGCTCCGACACCGACTATTGCGAGTCGCGCCAGCTGGCCGGCCATCGCGGCAGCGAGAGCGCGGCCCCCCACAAGGAGAGGGCGCATGGTTGAGTCCCAGACCCCCGTGCCGGACGACCAGCCGTTGCTGGTCGCCGATAACCTCGGCAAGAACTACGGCCGTCTGGTCGCCTGCCGCGACGTCTCCTTCTCGCTTTATCCGGGTGAGGTGCTGGCTATCGTCGGCGAGTCCGGATCGGGCAAGTCGACGCTGCTGCAATTGCTGTCGGCACAGCTCGCGGCCAGCGCCGGGCGGGTAAGCTACCGGATGCGCGACGGTGTGCTGCGCGATCTGGCTGAACTCGGCGAGGCCGAACGGCGCTTTCTGTTCCGGACCGACTGGGGCTATGTGCATCAGGATCCCGCGCAGGGCCTGCGGATGGCGGTCTCGGCCGGCGCCAATGTCGGCGAACGGTTGATGGCCGTGGGCTGGAACCATTACGGCCGCATCCGCGATACCGCCTCGTCCTGGCTGGAGCGGGTCGAGATCGATACCGGCCGCATCGACGACGCACCGCGCACCTATTCGGGCGGCATGCGGCAGCGGCTGCAAATCGCGCGCAATCTCGTCACCGAGCCGCGGCTGGTGTTCATGGACGAGCCGACCGGCGGGCTTGATGTTTCGGTGCAGGCGCGCCTGCTCGACCTGATGCGCAACCTTGTCAGCGAGCTTGGTCTCGCCGCCATCGTCGTCACCCATGATCTCGCGGTGGCGCGGCTGCTATCGCATCGTGTGATGGTGATGAAGGGCGGTCGTGTGATCGAGACCGGGCTGACCGATCAGGTGCTCGACGATCCCCGCGAGCCCTACACGCAACTGCTCGTTTCCTCGATTTTGCCGGCATGAGCTGAACCAATGACCGCGATGATCGATATCAGCAACGCCAAAAAGACTTTTACCATGCACCTGCAGGGCGGCATTGAGTTGCCGGTCGTGCACGGGGTCTCGTTCCATGTCGAGCCGGGCGAGTGCGTGGTGCTGTCCGGGCCGTCCGGCGCCGGAAAATCCTCGATCCTGAAAATGATCTTTGGCAATTACCGCTGCGATGGCGGCCGCATCGGCATCCGCCACCAAGGCGCGGTGATTGATCTCGCCACTGCCGAACCGCGGCAGGTGCTCAGCGTGCGCCGCTCCACCATCGGCTATGTCAGCCAGTTTCTGCGGGCGGTGCCGCGGGTGGCCACCGTCGACGTCGTGGCCGAGCCGCCGATCGCGAACGGGATTGCGCGGGCCGAGGCACGGGAAAAAGCCGGCGCCTTGTTGCGCCGCCTCAACATTCCCGAGCGGTTGTGGGCGCTGCCGCCGTCGACCTTTTCGGGCGGCGAACAGCAGCGCGTCAATATCGCCCGCGGCTTCATTTCCGATCTGCCGATCCTGCTGCTGGACGAGCCGACCGCCTCGCTGGATGCCGCCAATCGCGCCGTCGTGGTCGAACTGGTCGCCCAGAAGAAGCGTGAGGGCGTTGCGATGGTCGCCATCGTCCATGACGACGAAATTCGCCATCTGATCGCCGACCGGATCGTTGACGTGACATCGTTTGCCGCCGCCGCATGAAGGAAGAGACGTGAGATGACTTCGACGACAGAGACCATTGTTGGCAACGCCCGCGTCGTGCTGGCCGACCGCGTGATCGAGCGCGGCTGGGTCGCCATGTCGGATGGCCGGATCGCCGAATTCGGCGAGGGCGACGCACCCAAGGGCAGCGTGGATGCCGCCGGCGACCTGATCATGCCGGGCCTGATCGAGCTCCACACCGACCATCTCGAAATGCACTACGTGCCGCGCCCAAAAGTGTTCTGGGATCCGATCGCGGCGGTGGTTTCCTATGACGGCCAGTTGGCAACCTCAGGCATCACCACCGTGCTGGATTCGCTGCGGGTCTGGCGCGAGGACGGCGCCGAGGAAGTCGATGGCCGTGCCGGCATTCTGGCGGAAGCGATCACCACGGCGCGCGACGCCAATCTGCTGCGCGTCGAACACTTCCTGCATCTGCGCTGCGAAATTCCGATGCCGAGCGTGGTCGAGGAAGCCATGGAACTGATCGACCGACCCGATGTGCGGCTGATGTCGCTGATGGACCACACCCCGGGCCAGCGCCAGTTCCGCGACGAGAAGAAGCTGCGCGAGTACTACCGCGGCAAGGGCGCCGGGATGACCGATGCCGAGCTCGACGCGCTGTTCGAAAAGCGGTTCGCCTATCAGAAGGCCTACGCTGCGACCAATATGCGCCAGATCGTCGCACTGGCCCACCAGTACGAGATCCCGCTGGCCAGCCATGACGATACCACGGACGAGAATGTCGCCGATGCGATCCAGGATCGCGTCTCGGTGGCGGAGTTTCCGACCACGATGGAGGCGGCACGCGGCCTGCACCATGCCGGCATCGGCATTTTGATGGGCGCGCCGAACGTGGTGCGTGGCGGTTCGCATTCCGGCAACATCGCCGCCGTCGATCTCGCCCGCGAGGGATTGCTGGACATCCTGTCGTCCGACTACATCCCTTCGAGCCTGCTGATGGCAGCACTGCAACTGCCACAGCGCGTTCCGGCGATTGATCTGGCTTCCGCCGTCCGCACCGTCACCAAGACGCCGGCCGAAGCCGTCGGGCTTGCGGATCGCGGCGAGATCGCCGTTGGTAAACGCGCCGACCTGATCCGGGTGCATGTCGCCCGCGACATCCCGGTGGTGCGCAGCGTCTGGCGGGAAGGGGAGCGGGTGGCATGACGGAAACACTGACGCTTGCGTCTGGCGGTGCGAACGCGATCGGACCCGGCCGGCTCGTTCTCGTCGTGGGTCCCAGCGGGGCCGGCAAGGATACGCTGCTTGGTCTGGCGAAGGCCGCCTGCGCTGAGGATTCCGAAATCGTGTTCCCGCGCCGCGTGATCACGCGCGAAGCCTCGTCCTCCGAGGACAATGAAGAGGTGAGCGCCGGTAGCTTTCAGGAGGCGGTCGAGCGCGGTCATTTCGCCGCGCATTGGGAAGCCCATGGCCATCGCTACGCACTGTCGCGCATCATCGATGACGATATTCGCGCCGGGCGCACCGTGGTCGCGAATGTCTCGCGCACCGTGATCGCCAAAATGCGCCGGGCCTATGCCGATGTCGTGGTGATCTCGATCACGGCGCCGCCGAACGTACTCGCGGAGCGCATCGCGCTGCGGGCCCGCGGCAGCGACGGCATCCACGCACAGCGGCTCAGTCGCGCGGTCGAAGATGCCTCGTCCGCGCCTGATGTCACTATCGTCAACGTATCGAGTGCCGAGTATCACGCGCGCCAGTTCGTGCGGATCATCAAGGGCGATAAGTGGGTCGAATAGCAAAGGATATGGAATGACTGTGGTTGCGACGATCGAACAGCTCGAGGCCATCTACGGGTTTCCCAACGATGCTTCGACGGTCAAGGTCGCCGACCGCGTCACGCCATCCTATCGCATGCTGATGGACCAATCGCCGTTCGCGGCGCTGGCGACCTGCGGGCCGGAGGGGCTCGATTGCTCGCCGCGCGGCGGTCTGCCGGGCTTTGTTCGCGTTCACGACGACAAGACGCTGATGATGCCGGACCGCCGCGGCAACAACCGCTGCGATTCGCTGCGCAACATCGTGCGGGATCCGCGGGTGGCGCTGTTGTTCCTGATCCCGGGTTCCGGCAGCACGCTGCGCGTCAACGGCCGCGCCTACGTCTCGGCCGATCCGGAATTGCTGGCGTCGTTCAAGACGGACGGCAAGGCGCCGCGCACGGTCATCGTCATGACGGTGGAGGAAATCTATTTCCAGTGCGCGCGCGCCATCGTGCGCTCCGATCTCTGGAATCCCGACAAGCGGGTCGATCCGAAGAGCCTGCCGACGCCGGGACAGATCCTGGCCGAGATGAGCGACAATACGGTCGGCGGCGAGAAATACGACCGGGAATGGCCGGAGCGTGCGCGGCAGACGATGTGGTGATCACATAAGTTTGAGTGGATAGGCTTGCGTTGAGAAAACGCGTCGCGCCAAAGGACAATTACGCGGCCAGATCAAGCAACAGTCGTGACGAGCCCCTGATCAGCACCTTTCGGCCGACGGACGTAATGACCGGCACATCGCCGTTCATGGCAACCAGGCCCAATGCGAGCAGGCTGTCGACCGTGTAGCGACTGAGGCGCGGCAGCGGCGATGCTGCGGTGCGCAACGCTTTCAACGCTTCCCACTGGCCGGATGTGAGGTCGTAATCGAGTTCGTCTTTCATGGCGCCTTAGGTCTCCCAGTTCTTGGGTTGCCTCATAGCGGGCGCACGTGAAGTTCGTGCGACCACAACGAGGCGGCATTTTCAACTGATGGTGACGCGCTGTCACATCATCGTGTCATTGGAATCGATCGATTGCTTCGAATCACGCAAGGCAGCCGGACAAAAAACGCTGGCGCAGATCGCGTGAGGAGGCGTCAAAAAAGATCGCCTCAGTTGCCGCAACCCTTACTGGTGAGGTCCCTAACAAAAGGTAAATTTCCGGACTCGTAACAACACGGGCTCCTGCTGCGTGCCGTTCCACGCAGCGGGCCGTCGATGCCATGATGCACAGTTGATTAAAGGCACCTCTCAAGTCTGCGTCCGGGGCTTCACTGCGATCACACCAATGGTGTGCAAGGTTGGTTCCAGGAATCAGGAGAACCTTCATGGCCGTCGAACTGCAATCAGTCAAAACCGAACTCGAACCCGGCGTCGACACGCGTCGCGCGATGCGTCTGCTCATCGTCGACGACGACGTCGTGCAGCAGGAATTGCTGAAGCGGGCGGCTGCTCGTTCCGGATTCGAGATCGTCGTCGCCGGCTCCTGTGGAGAGGCGATACGTCATCTGGAAACCGAAGGCTTCGAGTGCGTGATGCTCGATCTCGAACTCGCGGATGGCGACGGTATCGAAGTCTGCAAAGCCATGGTGCGCACGAAATATTCCGGTGCGCTGATCATCATCAGCGGCACCGATTCGCGCCGCCGTTCCAGTGCCCGTGCCTATGCCAGGTCGCTCGGCATCGTAGCGCAGGGTTTGCCGAAGCCGGTTGATCTCTCCTCGCTCCGGGTGTGTCTCGCCAACCTGGGCAAGGACATCCAGGGCCTGCCCGCGATCCACGACTGGGGCGGCGCCTTTGTCGGCCGCACCAAGGAAGCGCATCGTGCGGAGGCTATCCCCGCCGCACGCTCGCGCCGCCGTCAACAGGCAGCGTCACGCCCGTAACGAAGCTGGCTTCGTCGGAGGCGAGAAACAGCGCGGCATTGGCGACATCCCAGCCGGTGCCCATTTTCTGACGCAGCGGCACCTTGCTGTCGCGCTCGGCCTCGACCTCGGCGCGGGTCTTCTTGAACTCGCGGGCGCGGGTGTCGACCGCCATCGGCGTATTCATCAGGCCGGGCAGGATGACGTTGGCGCGAATGCCGTATTGCGCATTCTGATAGGCGAGCTGCTCGGTGAAGGAAATCATCGCCGATTTGGTCGCCTTGTAGGCCACATAGGGGTAGGTTGTAATCGCCGCCATCGACGAGATGTTGATGATGGCGCCGCTTTTCTGCTGGCGCATGATCGGGATCACGTGCCGGGCGGCGAAAATGCAGCTCTTCAGGTTGATCGCCACGCAGCGGTCGAATGCTTCCTCGGTGATGTCGAGCAGTTCGGCATCGCCGCCGGACAGGCTGACGCCGACATTGTTGTGCAGCACGTCGATGCTGCCCCAGCGGCCGTGCGCGTCTGATACCATCGCCTTGAGGTCGGCATTTTTGGTGACGTCGGCCCTGAACGCCGACGCGGTGCCGCCTTTGGCGGCGATCATGTCGGCGGTTTCCTGCGCCGAGGCAAGATTGTGATCGACGCACAGCACCCTGGCGCCTTCGCGCGCGAAGGTCAGCGCGGTGGCGCGGCCGTTGCCGATGCCTTCACCGGGGCTCTGGCCGGCGCCGACGACGATGGCGACACGATCTTTCAGACGCATTTCAGCTCACTCCCGGGATCGGGTACTGCTGCAGTACCTCTTTGTAATAGGGTTCGTTGTCCATCTTCATCGTCGCCAGTACACGGACGACGGCGCAATAGAAGGCGATGGTGAGCACGAGATCGGTCATGTGCTCGTCGGAGAGTTCCTTCTTGATCTCGGCAAAGGTTGCATCCGACATCGCCAGCTCGCGCACCATCTCGCGGGCGCCGCGCAAAATGGCTTTCGCCAGCGGCTCGAGTTTCGATGGCTTGCCCTCGGTCTCGGCCATCATGGCGACGATGTCGTCGTCGGTGACGCCGAATTCCTTGCCGATCTTGACGTGATGGGTGAATTCGTATTCGGATTTTTCCATCCAGCCGACCTGGAGGATCGCGAGTTCACGCAGCCGTGGGTCGAGCTTGCTCTTGTGGCGGATGTAGCCGCCCAGGCCGCTGAAGGCGCGCGCCATGTCGGGCGAGTTCACCAATAGCTTGTGCAGGTTGGTGTTGCGCTTGAGCATGTCGCGATATTCGGGGGCGACCTGGTCGGCTTCGAGATAGGGCAGGCGGGCCATTTTTTGTTTTTCCTTGTTTGGCGCTGTCGAAATTGAACGCGGCGATTAGCCGTGGAGCGCTTTGTGCTCGCGTTCGTAGTTGGCGTAGGAGTCCTTCATGCTGGCGAGATTGAGCAGCATGGTTGCAACCGGCTTTTCGTCCTTCCCGAACACGGTGGTGCGCACCCACATGCTTTCGGTGCGGCGGCTGCCGCTCAACGCCACGACCTCGCGCTCGGTGATATAGGTTTCGCCGGGGAATAGCGGCCCGCGCAGCAGGCGGATTTCCTGATCGGCGAACAGGCCTACCGCCGGCCCGCGGATCGGCAAGCGATCCTCGCGGGCGCGGTATTGAAACAGCACGCTCAGCATCTCGAACGGGATGATGGCCCGTCCCCAGGGATTGTGTTCCTGCGAATAATACGCCGACGGCTCGGTGATGACCTTGAGCTTCTGGGCGAGCGAGAACGGGTAGAGATCGCCCATGTTCTGGTCGAAATCCATTTTCACCGTCTGCCGGCCGGTCTTCATGCCGACCTTGAGGTCCGCGAGTATCACGAGGTCGGCGAGCGGCTTCAATTCGCCGAGCCGCTGGTGAAGCGCAGTCTCGGTGCCGTCGCCGCCGACCGAGGCAGTGCCGCGCAAGATCTCGGTGCCGTCGCGCTTGGTCATGCCGATCGCGACGGTCTTTTGACCCGGCTTCGGTTTCTCGATGCTGGCTTGGACTTCCTCGCCCTCGAAGGCCGGATTGCGGTAGTGCGCGGACAGGCAGCCGGTCTCGAACCAGGCGTTGCCCCAGATCCGCTCGCACAGCGGCGCGAACTGGCTGAAATGGGTCGGGCCTTCGATGGTGCCGCCCTGAAAGCCCAGTTTCTGTGCGGTTGCATCGTCGTGGATCGAGGCGTGGGAATCGTAGACCTGCGCGTGCAGCATCTGCGCCGGCTTGCGCCATGGCCCCGTGAGCAGGTTACCGCTCTCCAACAGCTCGGTCGTGAACGCGGCTTCCGTCATCCCTGACATCCTTCTGGCGTCTCCCTTTACCGTCAGCGTCTCAAAGATGAGCGGGTTCGGCAAGGGCCGATCAAACGTCCACAAGTGCCGAGATATGTCCTGCGGCCATGGAATCACGCTGGGCACGCATGGCAAATTAGGTACATTCTAATCTGAACGAGACCGGTTCGAGCAACCGGCGGGACCTGACCGCGGCGGGGAGCTGATAATGGCGTTGATGGAAGTTGGGCTGGACGACAAGTACCGTCTGGATGCGAAGCGGATTTTCCTTTCGGGTACCCAGGCGCTGGTCCGGCTGCCCATGTTGCAGCGCGAACGTGACCGCGCGCAGGGCCTCAGCACCGCGGGCTTCATCTCGGGTTATCGCGGCTCGCCGCTCGGCATGTACGATCACGCGCTGTGGCGCGCCAAATCCTTCCTCAAGCAACACGACATCGAATTCGCGCCGGGCCTCAACGAGGACCTGGCGGCGACCGCGGTGTGGGGCAGCCAGCAGGTCGGCATGTTCCCCGGTGCCAAGGTCGATGGCGTGTTCGGCATCTGGTACGGCAAGGGCCCCGGCGTCGACCGTTCGCTGGATGCGCTCAAGCATGCCAACTCGGCCGGCACTTCGCCGAACGGCGGCGTGATCGCGCTCGCCGGTGACGACCATGGCTGCCAGTCCTCGACGCTCGCCCATCAGAGCGAACAGGTGTTCGCGTCGGCCCTGATGCCGATCGTCAATCCGGCGACGCTGCAGGATTATCTCGATCTCGGCATCCTCGGCTTCGCGCTGTCGCGCTATTCCAGTTGCTGGGTCGGCTTCAAGGCGATCTCGGAGACGGTCGAAAGCTCGGCCTCGATCGTCAGCGATCCCGATCGCATCAAGATCATCATGCCCGACGATTTCGAGATGCCGCCCGGCGGGCTCGGCATCCGTTGGCCCGACGCGCCGCTGGAGCAGGAGCGCCGGCTGCACGGCCCGAAGATGGACGCGGTCGCCGCCTTCACCCGCGTCAACCGTTTCGATCGCATCGTGCTGGATTCCAGGCCGGCGCGGCTCGGCATCATGGCGACCGGCAAGGCCTATCTCGATCTGCGGCAGGCGTTGGCCGATCTCGGCATTACCGACAGCGAGGCCCAGGCGCTGGGACTGCGTATCTACAAGGTGGCGTTGACCTGGCCGCTGGAGCAGTCCGGCGCCCGCGCCTTCGCCGAAGGCTTGCAGGACGTGCTGGTGGTCGAGGAGAAGCGCGGCTTCATCGAGGACCAGCTGCTGCGCATTCTCTACAACGTCGACGCATCGAAGCGGCCCTCGGTCGTCGGCAAGCGCGACGAGACCGGCGCCACGTTGCTGCCGAGTGAAGGCGAATTGACGCCGACCATGATCGCGGCTGCCGTCGTGGCGCGCCTGCGCAGGCTCGGCCATCGCAGCCCCGCGCTGGAGCAGCGTCTGGCCAAGCTCGAGGCGTTCGACCGGCCGGCCGAGGGCATTGCTACAGCGAAGCTGCAGCGCACGCCGTATTTCTGTTCGGGCTGTCCGCACAACACTTCGACCAAGGTGCCCGAGGGCAGCCGCGCCATGGCCGGCATCGGCTGTCACGGCATGGCGCTCTCGATTCCCGCGCCGCCGCACCCAGACCATCTCGCATATGGGAGCGGAAGGCGTTGCATGGATCGGGCAGGCGCCGTTCACCAGTGAACAGCATGTGTTCCAGAATTTGGGCGATGGCACCTACACCCATTCCGGCCTGCTGGCGCTGCGGGCTGCTGCGGCATCCGGCGTCAACATCACCTACAAGATCCTCTACAACGACGCGGTGGCAATGACCGGCGGGCAGCCCGCCGAAGGCGGCCTGACGGTGTCGCAGATCGCGCATCAGGTGTCGGCCGAGGGCGCCAAGCAACTCGCCATCGTCACCGACGAACCCGAGAAGTATCCGCCGAATTATTTCCCGGCCGGCGCCACCATCCATCACCGCAGGGATCTCGACGCGGTGCAGAAGGAGCTACGCGAGGTCAAGGGCCTCACAGTCCTGATCTACGACCAGACCTGCGCCGCCGAAAAGCGCCGCCGCCGCAAGCGCGGAACGTATCCCGATCCGGCAAAGCGCATCTTCATCAACGAGCGCGTCTGCGAAGGCTGCGGCGATTGCTCGGTGGCCTCCAACTGCGTCTCGGTGCAGCCGCTGGAGACCGAGCTCGGCCGCAAGCGCCGGATCGACCAGTCGAACTGCAACAAGGATTTTTCCTGCATCGAGGGCTTTTGCCCGAGTTTCGTCAGCGTGCATGGCGGCAATCTCCGCAAGGCCGATCGCAAGGCGGCTGACCCGTCGGCGCTGTTTGCCGATGTGCCGCTGCCGGTCATTCCCGCGCTGGACGGGGCGTTCAACATCCTCGTCACCGGCATCGGCGGCACCGGCGTCATCACCATCGGCGCGCTGCTCGGCATGGCGGCCCATGTCGACGGCAAGGCCTGCTCGACGCTCGACTTTACCGGTCTGTCGCAGAAGAACGGCGCGGTCATGAGCCATGTCCGCATCGCGCCGTCGGCGGACGATCTCGCCAATGTCCGCATCGGGCCCGGCAGCGCCAACCTCATTCTCGGCTGCGATATCGTGGTCGCCACCTCGATCCCGGCGCTGAGCCGGGCCGAGCGTGGCGTCACCCGCGCGGTCGTCAATGCCGACCTGCTGCCGACCGCGAGCTTTGTGATCGATCCCGATATCGATTTCCAGGCCGGCGCGATGCGCGACTCGCTCAACGAGGCCGTCAGCGCTTCCGATCTCGACGTTCTCGACGCCACCGGGCTTGCCACCGCGTTGATGGGCGACAGCATCGCCACCAATTCCTTCATGCTCGGCTTTGCGTTCCAGCGCGGCGCGATCCCGCTGTCGCTGGAGGCGATCATGAAGGCGATCGATCTCAACGGTGCGGCGATCGACATGAACAAGCTGGCGTTCTCCTGGGGCCGGCTCGCTGCGCATGATCTGCCGCGGGTGATCTCTGCGGCGCGTTTCAAGAACTCGGGCGCGGCGCCGGTCAAGCGCACGGTCGATGAGAGCATCGCGTTCCGCGCCAGCTTCCTTACCGACTACCAGAACGAGGCCTATTCGAAGCGTTACCTCGCCGAAGTCGAGCGCGTTCGCACGGCCGAAACCAAGGCTGCGCCGGGATCGCAGGATCTCACGGAAGCCTTTGCCAAAGGCCTGTTCAAGCTGATGGCCTACAAGGACGAGTACGAGGTCGCACGGCTCTATACCGACGGCGAGTTTGCCAAGGCGCTGAAGGAGCAGTTCGACGGTGATCCCAGCGTCAAGGTCAGCCTGGCGCCGCCGATGTTTGCGTCACGCGACAAGAACACCGGGCACCTGCGCAAGCGCGAATTCGGGGCGTGGATGTTCACGGCGTTCGGATGGTTGTCGCGGATGAAGTCGTTGCGCGGCACCGCGTTCGATCCGTTCGGTTACACCAGCGAGCGCAGGATGGAGCGGGCGCTGCCGGGCGAATATTCGGCGATGATTTTCCGCCATCTCGATGCAGGTCAGCCGCTCGACCTGCCGCGGCTGGTGGCGCTGGCGAAATCGGCGGAACTGGTGCGCGGCTACGGCCACATCAAGGAGGCCAACGTCGAGAAGTACCGCAAGGAATCCGCGCGGCTCGAAGGCGCGATCGGGCAGCCGGTTGCGCAGGCGGCTGAGTAGACTGATGACTCCGGTCGTGAAACTTTTCACGGCCGGCGTAGTTTGCCAGTAACCTTCTCGGCGGGAACGGCTGGAATTGCCGTGCCGACTTCCTACATGATGGCTGTAGTTGGTTTTTTCTTTGGTTTCAGGAGGCCGTTGATGGTCCTGAAAAGTGCATTTGCGACAGTACTTTGCGCCGGGTTCCTGACAATGGGCGGCGTGGCGACGGCTGACGAATATCGCCCGAGCGAGTTCCTGCGGCTTGATCTTTCCAAGGCCGTGCTCTCGCCGAAGCGGCTCGGGCCGGAGGCGGAATTCGCGCCGATTCCGATCGAAGCAAGAACGGATCGCGCGCAAGCCAACACGGATGATTATGTGTGGCCCGAGCTTCCAGCGCAGAGACCGCGAGCCATGAAGTCTCAGGTCACCAGGACCAGCGCCGAGCCACCGCGCGCCCCGGCCCGCGTCAAGCTGGCGCATCGGCACGGCAACCCGCTCGATGCACAAGCGCGGGATACGCGAATCCAGACCTGGCCGTGCAAGTCCGGCGCTATTTGCGGCTGGCAGCGGTAACAGTCGCACTTCGTAGGGTGGGTTAGCCGAAGGCGTAACCCACCATCTTCGACCTCGGGAAATCGGTGGGTTACGCTTCGCTAACCCACCCTGCGATTCACTCGATTCCTCCACGTCATCCACTTGTCGTAAAACCTTCGGCTGGGAGTCAAATTCAGCGGGCACACCCTTGTCATGATTCGACAAGGGTGACTCGATGCCGTCAGCGATACGCGCCAAGCATGCCCTGAACCGGCGTCAATGGTTGGTCCGCTCAGCCGCCACGGTCGCCGTGGCCGGCCTCGGCAGTCTCGCCAAACCCCGTCTGAGCCGCGCCGCGGATCGTCCCCTGATTACCTGTGGCATTCAATCGGGCGACGTCACGGCTGATTCCGCGATGGTGTGGTCGCGGGCCGACCGCGCGGCGCGAATGCAGGTCGAGTGTTCGACCACCGAAAGCTTCAAGAATATCATCCGCACCATTTCTGCCGACGCGCTGCCGGACAGCGACTTCACCTCAAAAGTGCTGCTCGATGGTCTGCCGGCCGGGCAGGATATTTTCTATCGCGTGCGCTTCGACGACATCGCGAGCGGAATCGCCGGCGAAGCCAGGGTCGGGCATTTCCGCACCGCACCGGCGGAACGCCGTTCGGTGTCGTTCGTCTGGTCCGGCGATGCCGCGGGCCAGGGCTGGGGCATCGATCCCGCGCGTGGCGGATTTCGGACCTACCGCACCATGCTCGACAGCCGGCCGGACTTCTTCATTCATTCCGGCGATCACATCTATGCCGATTGTCCGGTGCCGTCGGAGCTGAAGCTGCCGAACGGCGAGATCTGGCGCAACATCGTGACGGAGGAAAAATCCGTCGCCGCGCACAGCCTCGCCCAGTTCCGCGGCAACTACAAATACAACTGGCTCGACGACAACTTTCGCGCTTTCCACGCCGAAGTGCCGATGTTCGCGCAATGGGACGATCACGAGGTGACCAACGACTGGTCGCCGCTCGGCAGCTACGACGAGAGCGGCTTTGCCGACGACGGCGTCCCTAAACTGGTGACGCGGGCACGGCACGCGTTCCATGAGTTCATGCCGATGCGCCAGCCGTCCGGCGACAACGGCCGGGTCTATCGCCGGATCGGATACGGTCCGCTGCTCGACGTGTTCATGCTCGATATGCGCAGCTACCGCGACAACACCTGGAACAAGCGCGACGACAACAGCGACACCTTCATCCTCGGGCCGGCGCAACTGGCGTGGCTGAAGCGCGAACTGGTCGCCTCCAACGCGACCTGGAAGGTGATCGCCGCCGATATGTCGATCGGCCTGATCAGCGAGGACGCGGTGGCGCTCGGCGACGGCCCGCCGGATCGCCGCGAGCACGAGATCGCCGATCTGTTGTCGTTCATGAAGCGCGCCGGAATCCGCAACACGGTGTGGCTGACTGCCGACATGCATTATACGGCCGCGCATCATTACGATCCGAACCGCGCCGCGTATCAGGATTTCGAGCCGTTCTGGGAATTCGTCTCCGGCCCGCTGCATGCCGGCACCTGGTCGCCCGGAGACCTCGACAATACCTTTGGGCCCAAGGCGGTGTTCCAGAAGGGTTGCAGCGCGGAGCAGGGCGACAATCTCGCGCCCTGCTTTGGGCTGCAGTTTTTCGGCCACGTTGCCATTGACCACAAAACCGAAGTCATGACGGTGACGCTGAAGGATGTCGGAAACCAGGATCTATGGTCGGTCGAACTCGAGCCCCGTCCGGACGCGCGGCCCGGCCAGATCATGGCGCAGCATATCTGAACGGCGCCTTGACGATTCAGGGCATCACATAACAGTAGCCGCCCACACCAGCAGGGCGGCAAGGAGCACGATCACGCCGAGCACCGCGGCGATGATCGCCGGCAGTCCGTGACGTTCCAGCCATTGTCGTAACGCCCGTTCCATCGCACCCCTGACCTGATCTTGATTTGCCCTGCGGCCCGCAGGCAGGCTATTCCATAGCGGCCTATTCCCCGCAATGAAATACCCGTTCGCTCCGCTTTCGTCACCGGTGCGGCGCTTTATCCCCCTTCAGGAGCCTTCATGGACAATATCGAAACCCAGGGCATCAGCCTGCCCAAGCTCGGCCTCGGCACTTTCCGCATGCAGGGCGATGCCTGCCGCACCGCGGTCGAGAGCGCGCTTTCGCTGGGCTATCGCCACCTCGACAGCGCCGAGATGTACGGCAACGAGGAAGCGATCGGCGCCGCGCTGGCCGCCTCAAAGGTCGGTCGCAAGGAGCTGCACGTCACTACGAAAGTCTGGAACGAAAACCTGGCGCCGGACGCGATCCGCCGGGCGTTCGATGCGTCGCTGAAGAAGCTACGGCTCGACCATGTCGATCTCTATCTGGTGCATTGGCCGGCGCGGAACATGAACCTGCCCGCGATGTTCGAGACGCTGATGAAGCTGAAAGACGAAGGCCGCACCCGCGCCATCGGCGTCGCCAATTTCAACATCGCGCTGCTGAAAACGGTCGTCGAGGAGATCAAGGCCCCGATCGCCTGCAACCAGGTCGAATATCACGTGATGCTGGATCAGACGCCGCTGCGAAACTATCTCACCGCGAAGTCGATCCCGCTGGTGGCCTATTGCCCGCTGGCGCAGGGCCGGGTCGCCTCCGACGAGGCGCTCGCCGCGATCGGTCGCAAGCACAATGCCAGCGCCGCCCAGGTGGCGCTGAAATGGCTGCTCGATCAGGACGGCGTCGCCGCGATCCCGAAGGCGTCGCGGGCGGAAAGCCAACAGGCCAATCTCGACGCGTTGAAGGTGACGCTCGACGACGCTGACCGCAAGGCGATCGCGGCCCTGCCGAAGGACAAGCGATGCGTCAATCCCGGTTTCGCACCGACTTGGGATTGAGAACTTTGGGATTGAGAACTTTACGCGTCGGTGAAGGCGTAGCGGATCGGCATTCCCTGCAACGATTTGCGCGCCGCTTCCCGTATCGCGGGATCGGCGATCGCGATCGCGGCGCCGTCTTCTCCGACGTGGAGCTGGTAATCGCGCGGCGCGATCCGGATTTTTGCAAAGGCCTCTTCGATGCCGCGTTTGGTCGCGAGCGCACGGAGTGCCGGTTTGTAGACCTTGCCGACCGGCGTCAACGGCAGTTCGCGCAGGATCGCGACATGCTTCGGGTGGATCGCGGCTTCCGACACCAGCGGCTCGACGAACGCGCGCAGTTCGTCTTCATCGGCATGCGCGCCGGCCTTCAGCGCGACAAAGGCAACGGGCAATTCGCCGGCATAGGCGTCGGGCTGGCCGACCGCGGCGGCCATGGCGACGCTGGGATGCCTTAGCAGCGCATCCTCGATGATGGCCGGATCGATATTATGGGCGCCGCGGATGATGACGTCCTTGGCCCTGCCGGTGACGAAGACGCGGCCTACATGATCGAGATAACCGAGATCGCCGCTGACCAGCCAGCCGCCCGGTTCGAAGGTGCCGGGGTTGCGCGTCCGGTCGGAATAGCCGGGTCCGACATTGGGGCCGCGCAACGCCAGAACGCCGGTTTCGTTTGCCTCGCAGCGGGCGGCGAGATCGACGTCTCCCGCCACCGATCTGAATGCCGCAACCTCGGTGAACGGAAGCCGCAACCCGGTCGATCCCGGGGTCCGTGGTCCGTGAAACGGTTCGATCGTGACGACGCCCGCGCACTCGGTCATGCCAAGGATATTGCGGACCGGCTTGCGAACGGCTTTTTCGAACGCATCGGCCAATTCGGTCGGCAACGGTGACCCGCCCGTCAGCATCACCCGCAAGGATGAGATGTCGGCGTCGACGGCGACCTCGTTCAAGCTGCTGATGACGGTCGGCACGCTGCCGATCGCGGTGACACGGTAGGCTTCGACGCTCTTCCAGATCGTCTCGATGAAGCGCCGGTTACGCATCCCGAGCCGGCCCGGAATCAACAAGGTCGCGCCGACGCCAGCGCGGACAGGCCATAGACGAACGCGCCCGCGACATGGAACAGCGGGAAGCCGTTGACCACGACATCATCAGGTCCGAAATCGTACATCGCCGCCGCGGCGCGCGCGACGAACGCTTCATTCCGCCGCGTATGAATGGCAAGTTTCGGCGCGCCGGTGGTGCCGCCGGTGTGGAAGAATGCCGCGATCGCCTCGGGATCGTCGGACGCGCTGTCGAGGAGTTCAGGCTCTTTCGCCAGCAGGTCTTCCAGCGATCCGTCGGATCCTTCCGTCGGCGCGTCGGCGTCGATGTCGAGAATGTGCGTGACCAATCCTGATTTCCGCAGCGCCGGGACGATGGCATCCCAGACGTTGAGGTCGTTGTTGTTGCCGAGCACGACGGCGACCTTGGCCCCGGCCGCCCTGATCAGCGCCAACGCATGATCCGGCCGCAGCATCGGATTGATCGGGCAGGCCCGGCCGGCCAATTGCGCCGACCACAGCGCGATCTGACTCGAAGGCACATGGGGCGCCAGGATCGCGACGGAATTCTCAGGCCCTACGCCGAGGCGGCGAAACAGCGACGCCGCCTGCGCGATCTGGCGCGCCAGTTCGCGGTAGGTGATGACCTGATCGCAGTCGGGGTGGCCGACATTCCGGATGTAACGCAGCGCGACATGGTCGGGATATCGTTTGGCGGACTGCCGGATCAGGTCGAACGGCGCGTCGGCGCCCAGGAAAGCATCGAGGCCGCCGCGTTCGATCAATTCGATGTCAGCCGTGGATCGGATCGTCGGATGGTCGCCCAAGCTTGCCTCCCGGTACGCAGCGGATCTGTGTCCGCCTCCGGGCCGATTTGGGCTTGGCCGAGCCGGTCGGGCAAGCACTTTATATGCGGGCCTTTCCGAATGCGGTCGGGACGGCATGGCCATCGCGGCCTTGCCGAAGGCGAAACGGTGTGTAAATCCGGGCCTTGAGCCGGTGTGGGATTGGCGGCGATTCCCGCCTTTTCCGTCCGCCGGAATTGAAGGTTTTCGCTACACACGGGCGGAGGTCCAGTCCATACTCCGCCGCATCCTAGGGAGGTCAAGAAAATGCGTGAAGCCGTTATCGTTTCCTATGCTCGCACGGGTCTGGCGAAGTCCGGCCGTGGCGGGTTCAATATTACCCCTCCGATGTCGATGGCGGCCCATGCCGTCAAGCATGCCGTTGAGCGCGCCGGCGTCGCCAAGGACTATGTCGAAGACTGCTATCTCGGCAATTGTGCGCATGGCGCACCGAATATCGGCCGTCAGGCAGCACTGCTGGCCGGCATGCCGAAGTCGACCGCCGGTGTTTCCGTCAACCGTTTCTGCTCGTCGGGTCTGCAGACCATCGCAATGGCCGCCAACTCGATCCGCTCGGACGGCGCCGATTGCATCGTCGCCGGCGGCGTCGAAAGCATCTCGATCCCCGGCGGCGGCTCGCCCAAGGAATCGATCGATCCCGACCTGCTCAAGGCCGCGCCCGATATCTTCATGGCGATGATCGACACCGCCGACATCGTTGCCGAGCGCTACAAGCTCAGCCGCGAATACCAGGACGAGTACTCGCTGGAATCGCAGCGCCGCATGGCGGCCGCCCAGCAGGCCAACAAGTTCAAGGACGAAATCGTCCCGATGAAGACCAAGATGAAGGTGGTCGACAAGGCGACGAAGGCGGAGAGCATCGTCGACTACGTCGTCGACCGCGACGAATGCAACCGTCCGGAAACCACGCTGGAAGGCCTTGCCAAGCTCGAGCCGGTCAAGGGCGCGGGCAAGTTCGTCACCGCCGGCAATGCCAGCCAGCTTTCGGACGGTGCGGCGGCGGTCGTTCTGATGGAAGCCAAGGACGCCGAGAAGCGCGGCCTCAACCCGATGGGCCGCTTCGTGGCCTGGGCGGCGGCGGGCTGCGAGCCGGACGAGATGGGCATCGGGCCGATCTTCGCCGTGCCGAAGCTGTTGAAGCGCCACGGCCTCAAGATCGAGGATATCGACATCTGGGAGCTCAACGAAGCCTTCGCGAGCCAGTGCCTCTATTCGCGTGACAAGCTCGGCATCGACCCCGAGAAGTACAACGTCAACGGCGGCTCGATCGCGATCGGCCATCCCTTCGGCATGACCGGCGCGCGTCTCACCGGCCATATCCTGCAGGAAGGCCACCGCCGCAAGGCCAAGTGGGGCGTCGTCACCATGTGCATCGGTGGCGGCCAGGGCGGCGCAGGCCTGTTCGAAATCTACTGAGATTTTCGAACGGCGCGTCACCGCGACCACGTAAACACGCAAACAAAGAAAATGGCTCCGCGAGGAGCCATTTTCCGTTTGAGCTGTGTCAGCCTCAGTAGCGATGCTTCTTGATCACGACGACACGGTCGTGGTGACGACCTTCCCAACCGCGATGCCAGCCGCGATCGTGGTGCTCGCGGAATTCGGCGCGCGCGCCGTAACCATGGTGATAGCCGCCACGCTTGACCACAATGGTCTCAGCGCTCGCGATCGACGGCGCCGCGATAACGATCGCGCCAAGCGCGGCCAACACATATCCAAACTTCTTCATGTCCTGTCCTCCTCGATTGAATCGAGGATGTAACAGCACAGCGATGCGATCGTTCCGCTGGAACCCGAAGAGAATTCTGAATGCTTGTTCAGCTAGAGTTAACGCGCGCGGAGCCCGCGCGTTTCACTGTCAGTCGATGATCGCCTGATACACCAGCGCGTTGATCTTCTGCCGGTAGTGCCAGCGGATCGGACCGGGCGCCGCAGAGAGATAGACGACGACGAGTTCTTCCTTGGGATCGACCCACCAGTCGGTGCCGCTGGCGCCGGGCCAGGAGAACTGCCCGACCGATCCCATCATCCTGACCACGCCGGGCGTGGTGCGCACGGCAAGGCCGAGACCAAAACCGTAATCGGCGCGGGTCGGATCGGCGTTGCCGACGAGATTCTTGATGTTCGGCCCCAACTGGTCCGACAGCATGTAGGCGACGGTGCGCGGTCCGAGCAGGCGGGCTTCGCCGGAGCGGCCGCCATTCATCAGCATCATCGCAAAGCGCAGATAGTCCGAGGCGGTGGAAGCTGCGCAGCCGCCACCGCATTCGAATTTGAGCGGTTGGGTCAGTTCAGGACTACGTGTCTGCGGCTTGCTGGTGTCGGGATCGACTGCCAACGGCTTGGCGTAGCGGGTGGCCTTGTCTGCCGAAACCGAAAAGCCGGTGTCGGTCATGCCCAACGGCGCGAACAGGTTGGCCTGCAGATATTGACCGAGCGATTGGCCGCTGATCTTTTCGATGGTCTGGCCGAGCACGTCGAGACCGAAGCCGTAGTCCCAGACCGTGGCGGGCTGATACAGCAGCGGCAGCGAGGCGAGCTTGTCCATGAAGGCCGGGCCGTCATAGTCGCGCGCCGCATCGCCACTTCCGGCCGGATACATCTTGTGCACGGGAGTGTTGCCGCGACCGCCGTAGATCAGTCCGGACGTGTGCCGCATCAAGTCCTGAATCGTGATTTGTCGATTGGCGGCCACGGTTCCGGTGATGCCGTCGCCCTCTATCACGGCAACTCCCATATGGGCAAACTTCGGAAAATACTTGCTCAGGGGCTCGTCGATCAGGAGCTTGCCTTGCTCGTACAGCATCAAGGCGCCGACCGCCGTCATCGGCTTGGTCATCGAGGCGATGTTGAAGATGGTGTCTGTCGTCATCGGCAAGTTGGCGGCCTTGTCGCGCCAGCCATAGGCGTCGAAGGCGACGAGCTTGCCGTGCCGCACGATGGCGATGACGGCGCCGGGCGTCCGGCCCGCGGCGATGTCGGCTTTCAGGATTTCGCCGATCCGCGCCAGCCGTTCGCTGGACATGCCGACGTCCTCAGGCTTGACGCGGGGCAGGGGATCGTCGGCAAAGGCTGCGGTGGATGCGAGCAGACCAAACGCAAGCGCGACAACTCTCATTGAGACCATGGACGCCTCCCGTCGGGCTCTTCGGCCCTTGATTTAATCGACGCAGCCTAGGGCAACGTCCATCGGGAGGCCAGCGGCGGAATCAT
This sequence comes from uncultured Alphaproteobacteria bacterium, assembly GCA_963764705.1. Lineage (GTDB taxonomy): Bacteria > Pseudomonadota > Alphaproteobacteria > Rhizobiales > Xanthobacteraceae > Bradyrhizobium. Next base: position 31,428 of record CAVXTR010000005.1, read on the forward strand.
TCTTTTTTGCGCGGGTGGGCGGCGCGTGACGCGCATCGTCTTGCGCAACGCCGGTCGCGGGAGCATCATCGCGCCATAAAAACATATCAGGGGGAGCGTTGCCATGACCGTGTTTTCACGCCGTGATTTTCTGAGCCTCTCCGGTTCGGCCGCAGTCGCGGCGATGGCGGGTCCTGCCAACGCCGCGATAGGGCCGAACGACAAGTTCGATCTCGTGATCAAGGGCGGTGACGTGCTCGATCCCAGCCAGTCGCTGCGGGGCAAACGCGATATCGGCATTCGTTGGGGCGTGATCGAGGCGATCGAAAACGAGATCCCGGCCGCCCGCGTCGCCAAGAGCATCGACGCATCAGGAAAGCTGGTGACACCGGGGCTGATCGATCTGCACTGCCACGTCTATCCCTACGGTTCGGCGATCGGCATTCCCGCCGACGAACTGGTCCAGTTCCAGGGCACCACCACGGTGGTGTCGGCGGGCGATGCCGGCGTCAACAATCTCGCGGCGCTGCGGCGTTACATCGTGGCGCAATCGCGCGCGCGGATTTACGCCTTTGTCCACATCGCCAACAACGGCCTGTCGGCGTTCCCGATCGCCGAGCTCTACAACATCGACAATGCGCAGGTCGAAGCCTGCGCGATGGCGCTCGCCGAAAATCAGGACTTCCTGCTCGGCGTCAAGGTGCGGATGTCGGAGAACGTCATCTACAAGCACGGCCTCGAGCCGCTGAAGCGCGGCATCCAGGCCTGCGAGATGTGCGGCTGGCCGGCCAGGATGATGGTGCATATCGGCGGCGTCGAGACCAAGGAACTGATGTCGGAGATACTCGATCTGCTGCGGCCTGGTGATGTGTTGACGCATGCCTATTCGGGCGCCCCCAACAATGCCGGCGTTTTCACCAACACCGTGCAGGACGGCAAGCTGCTGCCGGCGGCACTGGCGGCCAAGCAGCGCGGCGTCATCTTCGATGTCGGCCATGGCGGCGGCAGTTTCGATTTCACGGTGGCGGAAGTGGCGATCCCCGGCGGCTGCACGCCCGACACGATCTCGTCCGACATTCACGTGTTCTCCGGCAATTCGCCCGGCATGCCCTATCTGCCGAACGTGATGAGCAAGTTCATGGCGATGGGCTCTTCGCTGGAGCAGGTGGTGGCGATGGCGACCACGGCGCCGGCGAAAATCATCAACCGCGCGCCGAAGATCGGAACGCTCCAGATCGGCGCCCCCGCCGACGTCGCGATCATGGATCTGGTGGAAGGGCCGGTCTCGTTCGTCGATACCCGCAACAACAAGCGCGACGGCAAGGTGTTGCTGAAGCCGGTACAGACCGTGATCAACGGCGTCCCGTTCGGCCGGCCCTATCAGTCGCCGTTCGCTGTGCGGTAGCCGGCCGCGATCGCAGCGCCCGCGCGGTGTCGGTTTGATCCCGATCAATGCGGTGGCCTTTTTGCCTGGCGATCATGCCACACGCGAAAGGGTCGAATGTGGCAAGCAGCGGACGTCATTCTCGTGCCAAAACGCCGCCGGAGGGGCCGGTGCGGGCGCTGCCACGTGACGATGACGGACGTCTGCCCTACGAAAGCGAGTTTCTGACCCAGCTCGGCGACCGGGTGCGCGAGAGGCGGGCCACCTTTGGCATGTCGCGACGGGAGTTGGCACGCCGATGCGGCATGTCGGAGCGCTATGTGGCCCAGATCGAGGCCGGTAAAGGCAACGTATCGATCGTGCGGCTGCTGCGGATCGCGTTGGCGTTTCGCTGATTCAATCGCTCTTCTGAACGACGGAGGATATGCCGATGGGAGAGCTCGTCCTTGCCGCCAAAGTCAGCCATGTCCCGTCGCTGATGTTGTCGGAAGTCGCAGGCAGTCCGCTCAAGGGGGTGCGCGAAGGTGCTGTCCGCGCGCTACGCGAGCTCGGCCGGTTAAGCCGGCTGCTTCTGCTCGCTGACATCGCCGATGATATCGGCGATCACGGCGCCCATCACCAGCGCGCCGCCAACCAGCGTCCGGGAACCGGGGACCTCCTGGAACGCGACCCAGATCCAGAACGGCATCAGCGGTGTCTCCAGCGTGGAAATCAGCGCCGCCTGGCCGGACGGCAGCAGACGTGAGCCGAGCATGTAGAAAGAGAGGCCGAGCGCGACCTGGAAGAATCCGAACATGGCAAAAATCAACAGGTCGTGCGCGGTGATGCCGGCTATTCCCTGAGCGAGGGGAATGCTGACGACGCTGCCGAGGATATTCGACAGCGCCGCGGCGGCGACCATCGATGTGTTCCGGTGCTGCCGGACAATGACCGTCATTGCGGCAATCGCGACCGTCATCAGGCAGGCCAGTGCGATCCCCAGAACATCGGAACCAAGGCGTGCGCCGCCGACGATAATCGCGATGCCGCACAGCGCCACCAGGCTTGCCAGCGTGGTTCGCAGCCGCGGAACTTCGCGAAGCCAGAGCCAGGCCAGCGCGGCCGTGACGAACGGGCCGGTTGCGATGATGATCGCGACGTTCGAGACATCGGTTAATTGCAGGGCGCGGATGAAACACACCATGCCCACTGTGGAGAGCGACGCGACTAGCCAGCCGGTCTTGCCCATCCCGGTGAAATCCCGCAGGCCGGCCGGGCCCTGCGTCATCACCAGGATGACGGCGATCATGGCGCCGCCGAACAACCCGCGCCAGAACAGGATGGTCCAGGAATTGAACGGCAACAGCCGCGTGAAGAACGGCGCTGTGCTCCAGGCGATCGCCGCCGCGACGACCAACGCGATTCCCGTGCGGTGTTGCGATTGCGCCCCGGCCATTCCAGAAGTCCTGTCTATTGCCGGGTATGCTGCCGCGAGACCGCTTGAGGCTGACGCCTACGCCCGCTTCTCTACATTGGCGCTGCGTTCCGGCACGCCGAACTCCCTGCGGCAGACGTCGGCGAGGACGGCGACGCCCTCGCGGATCTGCTCGTGGGAGGGGCTGGCGAAGCACAACCGCAGCCGGCTGCCGGAATAGGCCTTGTCGGTCGACCATTCCGGGCCGGGATTGATGGCGACGCCGGCGGCCAGCGCCGCCTGGTAGAGTTTTAGCGTATCGACATTGTCTGGCAGTTTCACCCACAGGAAGATGCCGCCCTTGGGGTCCTCGAATTCGGCCGCGGTGCCGAACTGTTCGTTGAGCGCTTCCATCAGCGTATCGAGCTTGGCGCGCAGGCCGCGGGTCAGTTTCGGTACATGCGAAGAGAAATGCGGCGCGCAATATTCCGCCAGCACCATCTGCTCCAGCGCGCCGGAGCCGGCGTCGGTCTTCAGTGCCAGCATCCGCGACATCATCGCCCAGGGGGCGACGATGAAGCCGACCCGCAGGGCAGGGGCGATCGATTTGGAGAATGAGCCGATGTGGATGACGTTGCCTTGATTGCTCATGGCGTAGATCGCCGGCGGTCGCTCGCCGGTCCAGATCAGGTCGGCGTAGCAATCGTCCTCGAAGATCGGCACGCCGTATTGCTGCGACAGCTTGAGCATCTCAGCGCGGCGTTTCTCTGACATGATGGTGCCGGTCGGATTCTGCACCGTCGGAATTGTGTAGATGTATTTCGGCGTGATGCCGCGGCTTTTGTGATCAGCCAGCGCCGCCGCCAGCGCGTCGATCCGCATGCCGTCGTCGTCGAGGGGAATGCCGACCGCCTTCACGCCAAGCCGGGTCAGCCGGTTGATCGCGCCCTGATAGGTCTCCTGTTCGATCAGCACGGTATCGCCGCGCGTCAGCAACGTCGAATTGATCAGGTCGAGCGCCTGCAGCGAGCCCGACACGATCATGATGTCGTCGGCGGTACAGTTGATCCCGGCATCGCGCTTGAGTTTGGCGGTGAGGAATTCGCGCAGGGGGCGATAGCCCTGGGGGCCGCTCGCTAGACCATAGGTCGCGAGCGTCTTGCCCTCGCGCTTGAGCACGGCATTGACCGCATCGATCAGGCCTTCGACCGGCACCTGGTCGGGATCGTTGTTGCCGCCGACGAAACTGTACTTTGCAAGACCCGTCCACCGCGCCGCCGGCGCCGGCAAGCCGGCGGGCAATAGGGCTGCAAAATCGAAAGGTGTGGCGGTGGACATGGACATTCACTCCCGTTTGTTTTTCGTTGAGAGGCCGCTTGCCGCGGCCTCCGTTCGTTTCGTTCTTATTCAGTTCTTGCCGACAACCTTGATCGGACGTCCCTGGCTGATGAAGGCATAATGCCCGGCGCCGACGCTGCCAACCATCAGCGCCTCGACCGCGGGTTCGGCGATCTCGCTCGTCGCCGCCCAATCCACCACGAAATTGGCGCCGGTGCCGCCGCGCACGTCGGTCGCGGCGATAAAGACCTCGATGGTCGCGAACGGCTTCAGCGCGATCGGCGCCTTGAGGTAGCTTTCCACCATTTTCCCCGCGGTGTCGAAATAGGCGATCCGCTTCAGGACCAGCGGCCTGGTCTCCGAGGCGTTGTGGACGCTGAGCGTGGCCGAAAAATCCGCCCGCAGCCTGCCCGCGCTCATCGACACGCTGGAATAGACCGGGACGTAGAACGCGCCGGAGACGCCAAGATTCTCCGCCGGCATCGCGGTGAGGGAACCGGCGAAATTCTGCTCGATGCTTCCTGCGGTCTGAGCATTGGCCCACGAGGCGCCCTGGATCGCCGTTGCGACCCAAATCGCGAGCAAAAAGCCCGCTGTGCGGATGTGACACATTGCACGTTTGACCCCGGCGCCGGGGCCTCTAGTTTGCGGGGAGCAAAAGTCCGGAATCATGCACGAACTCATTCGCGATATCACTCTATGCATCCTGTTCGCCTGGCTGCTCGGCTTGCTGGCCCATTTTTCCCGGCAGCCGCTGATCCTGGCCTACCTTATCGCCGGGTTCCTGATAGGTCCATTCGGCATCGGCTGGGTCAAGTCCCAGGAATCGATCCAGGTCATCTCCGAGCTCGGCCTGATCTTCATGCTCTTCATGATCGGGCTGGAAATCGACCTCAAAAAGATCGTGCGCGCCGGCAAGGTCATCCTGTTCGCCGCGGGTGGCCAATTGATCGGCGGCTGCCTGCTCGGGATCCTGTTCTTTATGGGCATCGGCCTCTCGATGGGCAGTGGCCATTTCGACGCGCTGTATCTGTGCATCGCCTGCGCGCTCTCCTCTACGGTCATCATCGTCAAGGTGCTGTACGAGAAGCGTGAGCTCGACACGCTGCCCGGCCGCATCACGCTCGGCGTGCTGGTGCTGCAGGACATTTTTGCGATCCTGTTTTTGGCGGTGCAGCCGAGTCTCGACAATCTGCAAATCAGCGTGATCCTGCTCTCGATCGGCCGGGTCGGCGTGCTGGTGGCGACCGCGCTGGTGCTGAGCCGCTATGTGCTGCCGCGGCTGTTTCACCAGATCGCGCGCCGGCCGGAGCTGATCCTGCTGGGCGCACTGGCCTGGTGTTTCCTGATCGGCGAGATCGCCGAGCAATTGCATCTGTCGCGCGAGATGGGCTCGCTGGTGGCCGGCGTTTCGCTGTCGACCTTCCCTTATGCGCTCGACGTCACCGCCAAGGTGACGACGCTACGCGATTTCTTCATCACGCTGTTCTTTGTCGCGCTCGGCATGACCATCCCGATTCCCGGCCTGTCCGTGATCGGGCTGGCGCTGATGATCGCAGCCTTCACGGTGGTCAGCCGCGTGGTGACGACGTTTGTGCCCTTGTACCTGATGAAGCAGGGCCTGCGAGCCAGCCTGCTGCCGGCGATCAACCTGGCGCAGATCAGCGAATTCTCGCTGGTCGTGATCCAGACCGGCGTCGCCGCCGGCCATATCCGGACCGAGACCTCGAGCGCAGCGTCGTTCGCCTTCGTGGTTCTGGCGGTGCTGAGCACCTTCGTGATGGCGCGCAGCGATCAGGTCACGCGCGGCCTCATCGGCCCGTTGAAGCGGATCGGGCTCCGCGATCTCGACCACAGCCATGATGCCGACGCCGGCCACGAGGCCGGCCACGGCGAAGCGCGCCGGATCGTCATCCTCGGCTTCTTCCGCGCAGCCAGTGCGCTGCTCAGCGAAATTGAGCGCCGTAGTCCGGCGATCCTCGAGCAGATCACCGTGATCGATTTCAATCCGCTGGTGTTCCGGACGCTGACGGACCGCGGCATGCATGTGGTCTACGGCGACATCAGCAACGTCGATACGCTGGTGCATGCCGGCGTTGGCAAGTCCGAACTGATCATCCTCAGCATACCGGACTCGCTGTTGAAGGGCGCCGACAACGAAAAGCTGGTCCGGCACGTACGCTCGCTCAACCCGACCGCCAAGATCGTCGCGACCGCGGAGCTGTTGGCGGGCGTCGACGATCTCTACGAGGCCGGCGCCGACTTCGTGACGGTGAACCGCATCAGCGACGCCCATCAGCTCTACAAGGTGATCGAAGCCGCGCAGGCCGGCTTGCTGGGCGACAAGCGGGCCGAGACCGATGCGCTGCTCAACGAGCGGCGCGAAGTGCTGCCCTAGGTTTTAGATTCTTTTTAACGCGTTTTCTTCACGCGAACCGGTGCCCACTTCGCTTGAAAACGCTTTAAAGACTGCTCTCCTGCGCCATCGCATCCGCGAAGGCGGCGCGGCGGCGGGCGATGAAACCGGCAATCAGGATTACCGCCACCAGCAGCCAGACCGTGACCGCGATCGGGCTCTGGACATAGATCCAGGGATCGCCGTCGCTCAGGAACAGCGCCTCGCGAAAGTGCTTTTCGATATTGGGGCCGAGGATCAGGCCGACCACCAGTGGCGCGAGCTGGAATTTGAGCTTGTTGAAGGCGTAGCCGACGATCCCGGCGGCGAGCAGCACCCAGACGTCGAAAATGCTGTTGCGGACGCTGTAGGTGCCGATCACGGACAGCACCAGCAGCAGCGGGATGAACAGGTAGTGCGGAATCCGCAACAGGCTAACCCAGACGCCGACCATCGGAATGTTCAGCGCCAGCAGCATCACGTTGCCGATATAGGCCGAGGCGATCAGGCCCCAGAAGATTTCGGGATGCTGGGTGATCAGCAGTGGTCCGGGCTGGATGCCCTGCACCAGCATCGCCGAGATCATCAAGGCTGCGATCGGCGTAAAGGGAATGCCGAGCGCGAGCAGCGGCACCAGCGAGGCGGTCGCGGCGGAGTTGTTGGCGGCCTCCGGACCGGCGACGCCCTCGATCGCGCCGGTGCCGATTTCATCGGCATACTTTGAGGTTGCCTTTTCCAGCCGGTAGGCGGCGAACGATGCCAGCGTCGCCGCCGGCCCCGGCACCAGTCCGAACAGGAAGCCCAGGAACGTGCCGCGCAGCCACGACGGCACCGCGCGCTTCCATTCGGTGCTCGTTGGCAGCAGGTCGCGCATCTTCACGGATTCCGGCCGGTTGGCGGCATGCGCCTTGTCCTCGACCAGCAGCATCAGTTCGGCGAAGCCGTAGAGTCCGACCACGACCGGCACCAGCGACACGCCCTCGGCGAGGTCTGGAAAATCGGACGTAAAGCGCGTCTCGCCGGTGACGGCCTCCTGGCCGACGGTCCCCAGCATCAGCCCGAGCGTCATCGGCAGCAGCGCTGAAGCCAGCGTTCCGCCTGAAATCCGCGACATCACGATCAAACCGCCGGCGGTGAGGGCAAAGAACTCAGCCGGCCCGAACAAGATCGCGAGATTGGCCAGCGACGACGAAAACATCATGACGCCGACGACCGCGAGCGTACCGCCGACGAAGGAGCCGACCGCGACAATCGTCAGCGTCGCGCCGGCGCGGCCCTTTTTGGCGAGCTGGTAGCCGTCGATCGCCGTGACGACGGACGCGGACTCGCCGGGGATGTTGAGCAGTATCGCCGTGGTCGAACCGCCATACATCGAGCCATAGAATATGCCGGCCATCATGATCAGGCCCGCGGTTGGATCGAGCGAGAAGGTCAGCGGCAGGATCAGCGCCACGCCGGCGACGGGCCCGAGACCCGGCAGCACACCGATTGCCGTGCCGGCGAATGCGCCGGCAAAAGCGGCGAGCAGGTTGGCGGGGGTGGCTGCGATCTGCAGTCCGTAGAGCAGGCCCTGGAGCGAGTTCATTTCAAAACAGCCACTGCTTGAACAGGCCGCCGGGCATCTGCACTTTAAGCAGCCGCACGAAGAACACTTCGAAACTCAGCGCGATCACCACCGCATAGACCGCGAGCCGCAGCACGGACCGCTTCGGATCATCCGACAGCAGCCACATGCTCGCCAGCAGAAACAGCGCCGACGCGATCATGTTGCCGAGCAGCGGCATCGCCAGGAAATAGATCGCGAACGCTGCGAGAACCAGCAGCAGCCGGCGCAGATCGGGACCCGCCGGCAGTGAGAAGGTGGCCGGCATCGGATCCTTGGCGCCGCCGTGTTTTTCGAGCAGCACGGAGATGGCCGAGATCGCGAGCAGGACAGCGACGGCGATCGGGAAGATCGCCGCGCCCGGCTTGTGCCAGCGCCCGACCGACAGCGTCTGCCAGGCGTCCACGCCATAGGCCGCGGCCAGCAGCAGCGCGAGCAGGCCGACGGAACGCCGGGCCGGCGGCAGTCCGAAGCTCTGCGTCGGCGTCACTTGTCGTCATCCAGGAATTTGATGACGTCGCGGAACTTGGCGTCGTAGCCCGCCAGTTCCTGCTTCATGTCGTCGCCGATCTTGGGATCGGAAGTGTAGCCGTTGGCTTTGAGAAAACTCTTGAACTCGTCGCTTTCGACGATGGTCTTCGAAACCGCCGTCAGTTTTTCGAGGATCGGTTTCGGCAGGCCGTTCGGCGCGATCACGTAATAGCCGACGGGGAAGGTGTCTTTCCACGGCGTCTCGCCGATCGGCTTGGCGTCCGGCAGCAGATCGTATTTGCCCTGCTGGAACACCGCGAGCACGCGCAGCTTGCCGGCATCGATCTGGCCCTTCATGCCCGGCGCAAAGCCGGAGGAGCCGTCGACGCGGCCGCCGAGCGCCGCCAGCGTCGCCTCGCCACCGCCGCCGGTGAACGGCACGGTGACGATGCGCAAGCCCGCGAGCTTGTTGAGCTGCTGAATGACGATGTCGTTGATCGAGCGCAAGCCGGAAACCGAAACCTTCAGCTTGCGCGGATTGGCTTTGGCCTCCGCGAGGAAATCATCCAGCGTCTTCCAGCGCGCGTCCGCGGGCACCGCGAGGATCACCGGCAGGTCCGATAATTTGGCGATCGACTGGTAGTCGTTCGCCGACTTCCAGGCGAGGCCTTTCATTTCCAGCGGCTGATAGGCCAGCGACGAGCTGGAGCCGAGGCCGATCGTGTAGCCGTCCGGCGTGGCGCGGATCACGGCGCCGGTGCCGATGGTCGCGGAGGCGCCGGGCTTGTTCTCGACGATCACCTTGACCTTGAGTTGCTTCTCCAGCAGCTCGGCATATTTACGGCTGATCGGGTCGGTCGAGCCGCCGGGCGCGTAGGGGACATAGAAGGTGATATCGCGGGTCGGCCATTCGTCGGCAGCGCGCGCCGGCTGGGACAGCCCTGCGACCGCTGCCAGCAAGGCGAGACCGGTCCATGCCGCCTGACGGAAATTCGATCGAAAACGCATCATGTTTCTACCCGACGCCTGTTTCTTGTTTTTGTGGCTGGGACCATGGCGACGGAGACCTTGCCTCGTCAATGAGTTTTCCAGGATTTTTCCTGCTCCGGCCATGTCGCGGCAAAGCCTCCACCATGCCCGTCAGCGACATCCTGCCCTGCGTATTGACGCTGGCGCGGGGCATTAAGTCCGGCTAATGCACATGTTCCATCCAGCGAGATTTTGAGAAAATGGCCGATACGATCCAGGAAGTTCTGCAAGCCTTTGCCAATGGCGAACTCGTCGTCGTCACCGACGATGACGACCGGGAGGGCGAGGGCGATTTGATCGTCGCGGCCTCGCTGTGCACCGCCGAGAAGATGGCCTTCATCATCCGCCACACCTCCGGCATCGTCTGTGCACCGATCACCACCGAGGACGCCCGCCGGCTGCGGCTCGATCCGATGGTCGCGCATAACGACTCCAACCACACCACCGCGTTTACGGTCTCGATCGACTACAAGCCCGACGGCGGCACCGGCATCTCCGCCGACGAGCGTGCATCCTGCTGCCGCGCGCTCGCCAATCCCAATGCCGGCGCCAACGATTTTGCCCGGCCGGGTCACATCTTCCCGCTGATCGCCCGCGATGGCGGCGTGCTGCTGCGCTCCGGCCATACCGAGGCCGCGGTCGATCTCTGCAAGCTCTCCGGCCTGCCGCCGGTTGGCGTCATCAGCGAGTTGATGAACGACGACGGCACCGTGATGAAGGGCGAGCAGGTCGTTAAATTCGCCGCCGCCCACAAGCTCAAGCACGTCACCATCGCCGACATGATCGCCTACCGCCAGGCCCGCGAAAAGCTGATCGAGCGGGTCGCGACCTTTACGACGGAAAGCCCGATCGGGCCGCTGCAGGGCTACGCCTACCGTTCCCCGTTCGACGAGATCGCCCACGCCGCCTTCGTCTACAACGGCATCGGTGACGGCAAGAACGTGCTGACGCGGCTGCACAAGCCCAACATCGTCAAGGACCTCTTTACCGGTCAGGCCCGGATGCAGGTGGTGCTGAACCATTTCAAGCAGGCCGGCCGCGGCGTGCTGGTCTATCTGCGCGATGGCGCGGCCGGGGTTCCCGTCGAGCCGGTCGGCGAACAGAAGTCGGCGGAGGCCGATCGTAACCGGCAGTGGCGCGAAGTCGGCGTCGGTGCGCAGATCCTGCGCGATCTCGGTATTACCTCGATCCGGCATTTGACGTCGTCGGTACACGATTACAAGGGACTGTCGGGTTTCGGTATCGAGATCGTGTCGAACGAGAAGCTGGAAGGGTAACCTCCGCGCACCGGGGAATGACAGCGGAAGCATTGCGATTCCGCTCATAGAGCTTTAGTTTGTCCGGCAATTTCATGAGGACAGTGATGCGAAAGGGATTTTCATGAGCGTGCGCCCTCAGACCAAGGACAAGCCAACGGCGGCGGGCTTCCAGTGGGACGATCCGTTCCTGCTCGACGAGCAGCTCACCGAGGACGAGCGCATGATCCGCGACACCGCGCGCGCCTATGCGCAGGACAAGCTGTTGCCGCGCGTCACCAAGGCCTATCTCGAAGAGAAGACCGACCGCGAGATCTTCAACGAGATGGGCGAACTCGGCCTGATCGGGATCACGCTCCCTGAGGAATATGGCTGCGCCAATGCGAGCTACGTGGCCTATGGGCTGGTGGCGCGCGAGATCGAGCGCGTCGATTCCGGCTATCGCTCGATGAACTCGGTGCAGTCCTCGCTGGTGATGCACCCGATCTACGCCTATGGCGACGAGAACCAGCGCAAGAAATACCTGCCGAAGCTCGCGACCGGCGAGTGGGTCGGCTGCTTCGGCCTGACCGAGCCGGATGCCGGTTCCGATCCCGGCGGCATGAAGACCCGCGCCGAGAAGGTCTCGGACGGCTACCGGATCACCGGCAGCAAGATGTGGATCTCCAATGCGCCGATCGCCGACGTTTTCGTGATCTGGGCCAAGTCCGCCGCCCATGACAATCAGATCCGCGGTTTTATCCTGGAGAAGGGCATGAAGGGCCTGTCGGCGCCGAAGATCGGCGGCAAGCTTCAGCTTGCGCGCCTCCATCACCGGCGAGATCGTGATGGACGGCGTGGTGGTACCGGAGGAGGCGCTGCTGCCCAACGTCTCCGGCCTGAAGGGGCCGTTCGGCTGCCTCAACCGCGCCCGCTACGGCATTTCCTGGGGCGTGCTCGGCGCCGCCGAGGACTGCATGCACCGCGCGCGGCAATACACGCTCGACCGCAAGCAGTTCGGGCGGCCGCTGGCCGCGACCCAACTGGTGCAGAAGAAGCTCGCCGACATGCAGACCGAAATCGCGCTCGGCCTGCAGGCCTCGTTGCGCGTCGGCCGCCTGATGGACGAGGGCAAGATGGCGCCGGAGATGATCTCGATCGTCAAGCGCAACAATTGCGGCAAGTCGCTCGACATCGCCCGGGTGTCGCGCGACATGCACGGCGGCAACGGCATCCAGATCGAATATCACGTGATGCGCCACACCGCGAATTTGGAAACCGTGAACACCTATGAAGGCACCCACGACGTCCACGCCCTGATCCTGGGCCGGGCGATCACGGGGATTCAGGCGTTTTCGTAAGCTCCCGTGACCGTCGCTGGATTTGGCGACTAGTCCCATAGCTCGTCATGGCGCGGGCGGTCGACCCGTTGCCATCGCCGATCTGTCCTTGTGCCGCCAATACGTGGATGCCCAGCACAAGGCGGGTATGACGGGACCAAGGAGATCTGCGGCCTTAATTGCACGGACACAGTCCCATGACCGATAACGAAGACATCCCGTTCAACCGCGACTTCCCGCTCAAGCCTGGCGTCGTCGACGAGGCCCGCCCCGGGGTGCGGCGGGTGCTCTGCAACAATCCGAGCCCGTTCACCTTCACCGGCACGGTCAGTTACATCGTCGGCAAGGGCAAGGTTGCGATCATCGATCCCGGCCCGGACGACGAGGCGCATGCGAAAGCATTGCTGGACGCGGTGCGCGGCGAGACGGTAACGCATATCCTGGTCACCCATACCCATCGCGACCATTCACCGAACACCGCGCGGATCAAGGCCGCCACCGGCGCGCCTGTTTATGCCGAGGGACCGCATCGCGCCTCGCGGCCGCGCTTCGAGAGCGAGAAACACAGCCCGGAATCCGGCGCCGACCGCGATTTTCGTCCCGATATCGAAGTCAAGAACGGCGATACCATTGAAGGTCAGGGCTGGGCGCTCGAAGCGGTGGCGACGCCGGGCCACACCGCCAACCATCTGGCGTTCGCCTGGCCGGAACGAAAAATCAACTTCGTCGGCGATCACGTCATGGGCTGGTCGACCTCGATCGTGGCGCCGCCCGATGGTTCGATGATCGACTACATGGCCTCGCTGGAACGCCTGGAGCGGCGCGAGGAGGATTTGTATTTCTCGGGCCACGGACCCGAAATCCCGGAAGGACCGCGCTACGTGCGCTTCCTGGCCCGGCACCGCAGGGCGCGCGAAGCCTCGATCCTGCATCGCCTCGCCAAGGGCGAGGCCGATATCGCGACCATGGTGCGCGCGATCTATATCGGCCTCGATCCGCGGCTGACCAATGCCGCCGGCTATTCGGTGCTGGCGCATCTGGAAGATCTGGTCGGGCGGGGCATCGTGGCGACCGACGGCGATCCCGTGATCGGCGGGACGTATCGGATGGCCACGGCCTGAGGTGCCGCGCCTCTTCGCTGTGACGCAGGGGCGCGCGAAGAAAAATCGTGTGAAAACAAACAGCTAAAGGGGCAGTCCCGGGATTGTCGGGACCGATCATTTCCTAGGAAGCGTCTTCTTCCTGCATTGTTGTATACAATGTTTCGGATTCCGGGTCCTGGACCTGGTGCGGCTCGCCGCGCAGGCCGCTCAGCATCGCCGCACGGCCGGCGCGCAGGTGGGCCTGCATCACGGACCGCGCCCAGACCCCGTCACGGGCCCGAAGCGCCTCGACCAGTTCGACGTGATGTGCGACGCTGCGGCGCATGGCGCGGTCGTCGTAATGGGCGAAGGTGCGAACGACAATCGGCAGTTCGGTCACGAGTTCGGTCAGCCGCGAGATTCGACGGCTGCCGGATGCCTCGACGATCAGCTGGTGGAAGCGTTCGTTGACCGCGGTCAATTCACCCAGCCGTTCGTCGCGCCTCTCTGCGACCTCGAGCATGCTGATCGCCAGTTTTTCCAGCATATCGAGCTGTTCCGGCGTCGCGTGCCCGGCCGCGAGTTCCGCGGCCATGCCCTCGATGCTGACGCGAAGCGTGAAGATTTCGTCGATGTCGCGGCGGGTCCAGCCCTGCACGGTGGCGCCGAGATGGGGTTCGAATCCGATCAGCGATTCCGCCGCAAGACGTCGCAGCGCTTCCCGCACCGGGGTCCGGCTCATGCGCATCTCGGCCGACAGTTCGGCCTCCTTCAGATGCGTGCCGGCCGGCCACCGGTCCTCGAGCAGATTGCCCCGGATGCGGTCGTAGGCGATGTCGGCCGCGCGCCGCTTGATGGCTTTGGGCGTTTTCATCTTGGGGCTGGGCAGCTCTCGTTGTTGTGTACAATGATAGTCGCACAATAACGGCTTGTCGACCGCAAACAGACAGCGGGGCCGATGGGAGGAATAAGCGATGTCATGGCTGGGCCGATTGAGTGGAGCGCTGTTGGCGCTGGTCTGCGCGCTGAGCGGGGGAGGCGTCATCGCCGGCGAGAAGGTCACCGTCACGCATTGGGGCGTGCTGATGTACGGCGCGCCCTACGCGATCGCGATCGAGAAGGGCTATTACAAGGAGGCCGGCCTCGACATCGACGGCGTGCTCACCTCCAAGGGCGGCGGCACCACGATGCGCAACGTGATGGCGTCCAGCCTGCCCTATGGCGAGGTGGCGCTGTCGGCGGCGCTTGCCGCGATGAAGCAGGGCATCGATCTGAAGATCATCCATACCGGCGTGCGCACCGCCGGCGAGATTCTCTGGGTCACCACTGCCGGATTCCGGCATCTCGTCGGTCAAGGACCTCGCCGGCAAGAAGGTCGCCTTCACGTCGCCGAAGTCGGTCACCGACATGCTGCTGACGATGGTGAGCGACAAGCACGGCATCAAGTCGGACACCGTCGCGGCCGGCGGCATCGGCGCCGGGCTGACGATGGTCGAGCAGAAGGCGGTGGTCGCAGCGCCGGTGATGGATCCGATCTGGTCCAAGGTACAGGCCAAGTTCAAGCCGGTGTTCTTCGCCAAGGACGAATTGCCGCCGATGGTGCAGACGGTCGGCGTCACGACCGTCGGAATTCGCCAAAGCCAACAAGGACAAATTGCGCAAGCTGGTGCAGGCGCGCGCCAAGGCGGTGGCCTTCCTCTACGCCAATCCGGAGGAGACGGCCAAGATCGTGGCGAAGCATTACGAGACCGACGAGAAGACCATTCTCGCCGCGGTCAACAATCTGATCGCGATGAAATACTGGAGCGACGGCGCATTCGAGTACGACGCCATGGATCACATGGTGAAGGGGCTGCAGATCGTCGGCGAGATCGACGGCAAGGTCGAGTGGAACAAGGTCGTCGACGAAAGCTACCTGAAATGAACGCCGCCGCGCGCACGATGCGACGGCGCGGTGCTGCGAGCTTCCGCAGACGATTTGCACGCCGAAATGCGTGGCGTCACCCGCGTCTATCCCGGCGGCATCCACGCGCTCGCCGCCACCGACCTGCGTCTGCGGCGGGGCGAATTCTATTCGGTGATCGGCCCGTCCGGCTGCGGGAAGTCGACGCTGCTCGACGTGCTCGCCGGCCTGTCGCAACCGACCAGCGGCGAGGTGCTGTTCGAAGGCCGTCCGCTCGATGGCCGCGTGCCCGAGGGCGTCGGCGTCGTGTTCCAGGAGGATGCGTCCTTTGCGTGGCTCAACGTCGCCGACAACATCGCGTTCGGCCTGCGCCGCGAGGGCGTCGATGCGACCGGAGATCGCGCGCCGGCTCGACGATGCGCTGCGGCTGATGGGGCTGGTCGATTTCGCAAAAGCCTATCCGGCGCAGCTGTCGGGCGGCATGCGCCAGCGCGTCTGCATCGCGCGGACGCTGGTGATGCAGCCGCGCATGATCCTGCTCGACGAGCCGTTCGGCGCGCTCGACGCGCAGACGCGGCTGGTCATGGGCGACGAATTGCTGAAGGTCTGGCGCGCCACCGGCGCGACCGTGTTGCTGATCACGCATGCGCTCGACGAGGCCGCGATGCTGTCGGACCGGATCGGCGTGATGTCGGCGCGGCCGGGCCGTATCATCGAGGAAATGGAAACCGGCTGGCCGCGCGAGCGGGATTCGCGCATCGCGGCCGATCCGGCCTTCGGCGCGATCACCGCGCGGCTGTGGACGGTGCTGCGCGAGGAATCGCTGAAGACGATGCAGCAAGGCAAACCTGCCAGCGAGCCGATGAGCCGGGTCGGCCTGATCCGCCTGCTCGTGGTAGGCGGCTTTGTCGCGGCCCTCGAACTGTTGTGCCGGACCGGCGCGATCAGCCCGCGCGTGCTGCTGGCGCCGTCGGACATGGCGGTGCGGCTGGCAAAACTGCTCGCCTCCGGCAAGGCCAATGCCGACATCGTCGAGACGCTCGGCAATGTCGCGATTTCGCTGGTGCTGTCGGTGACCGGCGGTTTTGCCATCGGCGCGCTGATTCATGGCTTTCCGCGGCTGCGTGCGGCGATCGATCCATTCCTCGCCAGCTATTACGCGTTGCCGTTCTTTGCGTTCTATCCGCTGTTCATCGTGCTGTTCGGTCTCGGACGCGGCGCCATCGTGGCGATCGGCTTCCTGTTCGGCGTGGTCGCGATGATCATCGCGACGCTCAACGGCTTCGACCGCATCCCGCGCGTGCTGCTGCGCACCGCCGAGGTTCACCACATGAGCCCCGCCGCCACCGCCTTGCGGATCAAGCTGCCGAGCGCGGTGCCGTATCTGTTCACCGGCGTCAAGCTCGCGATCGCCTATTGCTTCATCGGCGTCATCGCGGCCGAGTTCATCATGGCCTCGTCCGGGCTCGGCTATGCCATCTCCTACGCCTTCAACAATTTCGACAACGGGACGATGTATGCGCTGATGCTGTTCGTCATCGTGCTGGTGACGATCGTCAACGCGCTGTTCTACGGCTATGAGCAGCGCCTGCTGCGTCGCTGGGGGCGCTGACATGCGGCGCGCTTTCGATACCGTGCTGCTGATGCTCGCCGGCCTCGCGATCTGGCAGGCGATGCATTGGGCGGCGCCGTTGCGCTCACCTCGCCGGCCGGTACGCGTGCTGCGAGCCGTGGCAGATGCTGTCGAGTGCACGACTTCTGGCCGCATGCCGCCGAGACCGCGCGGCGTTTGGCTATGCGCTGGTGATGGCCGTGCGTCGGCGGCCTCGCGATGGGTTTCCGCCTCGGCCTCAACCGCACCGCGCCGAGGTCGCCGAGCCGATGCTGGTGTCGGTCTACAGCCTGCCCAAGGTGACGCTTTATCCGCTGATCCTGCTGGTCTTCGGCCTCGGCGTTTCCGCCAAGGTCGCGTTCGGCACCATGCACGGCATCATACCGATTGCGATCTTCGCGATGAACGCGATGCGCAACGTCGCCGCCGTCATTTCGCGACCGCGCGGGTCATGCGTCTGTCGCGCCGGCAGACGTTGACGACCGTCGTGGTCCCGGCGCGCATGCCCGAGATCGTCTCCGGCGTGCGGATCGGCTTCTCGCTCACGCTGCTCGGCGTGCTGATCGGCGAAATGTTCGCCTCGCAGCGCGGGCTCGGCTACCTCATCATGAACGCCATCGGCCTGTATGACGTGCCCACCATCATGGCGACGATCCTTCTGCTCGGCGATCGTTCCCGGTCCGCCAACGCCTTGCTGCTCTCGCTCGATCGTCGGTTGCACCACCGGGTCGCCTGAGGCGCTCCGACAACCAACAACTGGAAGAATGAACGATGACGCAAAGCCTCTCCGCGTCTGAAACAGCCCCGCCTGATCTCGGCGCCCGGCGTGTTCGAAATGATTTCCATGCGCATCGCCGACCCCATGGGCTTCGATGCGCTCTACATGACCGGCTATGGCATGGTCGCCTCCCATCTCGGCCTGCCGGATGCGGGGCTGGCGAGCTACACCGACATGGTCGGCCGCGTGCAGGCGATCGCCTCGGGCACGTCCTACGCCGCTGATTGCCGATGGCGACACCGGCTATGGCGGGCTGCTCAACGTCGTCACACCGTGCGCGGCTATGAGAAAGCCGGCGCGCGGCGATCCAGATCGAGGACCAGGAGTTTCCCAAGAAATGCGGGCATACGCCGGACCGGCGGGTGGTGCCGCTGCCGACGCCGCGCGCCGCATCAAGGTCGCGGTCGAAGCGCGCTCGTCGAAGGATTTCCTCGTCATCGCGCGCACCGATGCCCGAACCTCGCTCGGCCTCGACGAGGCGCTGCGCCGCGGCGAGGCTCTTTCTGAGGCCGGCGCGGATCTGCTGTTCATCGAATCGCCGGAGAGCGAGGCGGAAATGGCAAGGGTCGGCAAAAGCTCGCCGGCGTGCCGCTGGTCGCCAACATGGTGGACGGCGGCCGCACGCCGATCCTCGGCGCGGAGCGGCTCGCCGAACTCGGCTTCGCCATCGCGATCTATCCGGTCGCGGGCTTCCTGACCGCCACGGCGGCGATCGAGTCGATGTACGGGCATATCCGGCAAACCGGCAGCTCGCTGGGGTCGTCGACCGCGCTCTACAGTTTTGCCGAGATGAACCAGCTGATGGGCTTTGGCGAGGTCTGGCAATTCGATCGCGAGCATGCGGACGACTGAGGCGTCCGGCGCGATTTCAGCGGATGGCCGTCACTTCTTCACGTTCTTGGCCTGAACCTTGGCCGGTGCCGGCGGTTTCTTCGTTGCCGGCTTGGAATTGGCGTTGTCGACGGCGGTGTTGATGTCGTCGATCAGCTTGGAGACGCGCGCGGCGTTGCTGCCGAGATCGCCCTCGAAATAGCGCGAGGAGGAGCGGATATCGACGCGCGAATCCTCGCCGTCGGGGGTGATGCGGATCGAGACGTCTTCGCGGAATCCCATGATCGGCGTGCGCGCCACCGCCTCGATGCGGCCGATGCGGCGCGGCGGCTGTGGCGGTCGCTCGTCGATGATGAGCCATTTGCGCTTGGTGACCAGTGCCAGCGTCACGTCGTAAGCGCGCAGCGGCGGGACTTCGAGTTCCACGGTCTCGATATCGGGATAGGCCACCCGCTGCTGCTCGGCCGAATAGAGGCCGGCATAGACCGCCGAGTTGGCGCCTTCGCCACTGCGCAGCCGCGCCAGGGCCTCGAAGCGCGGCGGGTCGATCGGATCGGTGGTGATGTCGTGGATCGGCGGCAGCTTGCGGTATTGCAGGCCGAGATAGACCGGATAGGCGAGGATGATGGCGTTGATCAAGAGCGCCAGCAGGATACGGCTCATGCCGCGCGAACCGTTCTGCCAGATCGCGGCAAACGCCGCGAGGCCGACCAGGATCGAGAGGCCCGCCAGCGCCAGCGCGCCGAAGAACGTCGCCAGCGCCGGCTTCATTTCGAGGAAGCCGAAGCGCACGATCAGGACCGAGACCACGACCGCGATCACGGAGAAGATGGCGAGGTTACGCGACCAGGTGGCGAGGCTGGACACGGGCTCCGACTGGTAGGGAGCGGAAAACCTGCGGGCCATGAAAAATAATCTGCCGGTTGGAGCGTCGCCGGGCCGATGGCGCCGGTCGCCGAATAAGCGCGTTTGAGACCACGAACCTGCGGCAATTTCAAGGGGAAGAGGCGGGCGAATGGCGAGTGGCGAATAGCGAATAAGGGGCTTTCCAACCCTATTCGCTACTCCCTGTTCGCTATTCGCCTCTGCCTTCTTACGCCGCGGCGTTCGGGAAGCTGTAGGCCTTGAACTGGTCGCGCAGCGCGGTCTTCAGGATCTTGCCCGTGGCCGTGTGCGGAATGCCTTCGACGAAGGCGACATCGTCGGGCATCCACCATTTCGCGATCTTGCCATCCATGTATTTCAGGATGTCCTCGCGCGAGGCCTTCTGGCCGGCCTTGAGCTGCACGATCAACAGCGGCCGCTCGTCCCACTTGGGATGATGGATGCCGATCACGGCCGCTTCCGCGACCGCGGGATGGCCGACCGCGAGGTTTTCCAGATCGATCGACGAAATCCATTCGCCGCCCGACTTGATGACGTCCTTGGAGCGGTCGGTGATCCGCATGTAGCCGTGCGCGTCGATGGTGGCGACGTCGCCGGTGTCGAAATAGCCTTCGTCGTCGAGGATGTTGGTGTCGACCCGGAAATAGGCCTTCGACACCGCAGGGCCTGAGACCTTCAGCCGGCCGAAGGTCTTGCCGTCCCACGGCAGTTCCTTGCCGGCATCGTCGGTAATCTTCATCTGGACGCCGTAGGGCGGATAGCCTTGGGTCTGCAGGATATCGAGCCGTTCTTCGCCTTCGAGCAGATCGAACGGCGGCTTCAGGGTGGCGAGCGTGCCGAGCGGGCTCATCTCGGTCATGCCCCAGGCGTGGCGAACCTGCACGCCCATGTCGACGAAGGCCTTGATCATCGAGCGCGGCATCGCCGAGCCGCCGCACACCACCATGCGCAGATGCGGCAGCTTGAGATGATTGGCGGCCATGTGGTTCAGCAGCATCAGCCATACCGTCGGAACACCCGCGGTATAGGTAACTTTTTCGGTGTCGAGGAGTTCGTATACCGAAGCGCCGTCGAGCTTCGGGCCCGGCATCACGAGCTTGGTGCCCATCGAGGGCGCCGAGAACGCGATGCCCCAGGAGTTGGCGTGGAACAAGGGAACGACGGGCAGCATGACGTCGGCGGCCGAGGTGCCCAGCGCGTCCTTCGAATTGGCCAGCAGCGCGTGGATCACGTTGGAGCGGTGCGAATACAGCACGCCCTTGGGATCGCCCGTGGTGCCCGAGGTGTAGCACATCGCGGCGGCGGTGTTTTCGTCAAAGTCCTTCCAGGCGAACTTGCCGTCGGCTTCCGCGATCCAGTCCTCATAGGCGACCGCGTTCTTCAGCGTGGTCTGCGGCATATGGGCCTTGTCGGTCAGCACGATGTAGCGTTCGACGCTGGGCAGGCTGTCGGCGATCTTTTCCAGTATCGGCACGAAGGTGATGTCGACCATCACCACGCGGTCCTGGGCATGGTTGATGATCCAGGAGATCTGCTCGGGGAACAGCCGCGGATTGACGGTATGGCAGATCGCGCCGATCCCCATGATGCCGTACCAGACTTCGAGGTGGCGCCAGGTATTCCATGCGATGGTGGCGACGCGGTCGCCGAGCTTGATGCCGTCGCGTTGCAGCCGCTGCGAGACTTTCAGCGCGCGGGCGTGAATTTCGGCGTAATTGGTGCGATGAATGGGACCTTCGACCGACCGCGTCACGACTTCCTGCGCGCCGTGGTACTTCGCCGCGTGTTCGATAATCCGGTGGCAAAGCAAAGGCCAGTCTTGCATCAATCCGAGCATACGCACGTCCCTCCCGAGGTTTATTCGCTCCCGCATGATCCCGCCAAAATGCGAGCGATTTGGCGTGCGATCATGGAATTGACATGAACTGTAGCGCGGAGAATGCAAGCCGAAAATGGGCTTCTGGTGCCTTTGGCCGCACGGTGGCGGCAATGGTTACCGTTGCCGGGGCGCTGCTGTTGCTGGGCGTGCAGGCGGGGCCGGTTCAGGCCGCGAGGGGCGCTCGCCCGGCACCCTGGGGCGACCTGTTCGGCGCTGGCTCGCCAAGGGGAGAGCAAAGGTTACGGGCAAGCGTCCACCGCGCGGCGGTGCCGCTGCCGCGTCCGCGCCCCGCCGACGCGCCGGCCGCTGAGGCGAACCCTCCCGCTGCCGGGGCGCCGCCCGCGGCTCCCGAGGCGGGCAAGCCGACCGAGCAGGCCGCGCCCGCGCCAAAGCCTGTGCCGCAGGCTTCGGCCTGCCGGCTGGCGCTGACGGAGGCCGTCGCCATCGCCCCCAGCATTCCCGACATCCACGGCGCCGGCGGCTGCGGCGGCGAGGATCTGGTGCGGCTCGAAGCGATCGTGCTGCCGGACAAGAAACTGGTCTCGGTCAAACCCGCGGCGATCCTGCGCTGCGCCATGGCCTCCGAGCTGGCTGACTGGATCCGCACCGATATCGCGCCGCTCGCGGCCGGCCTCGGCAGCACGATTTCCGATCTCGACAATTTCGATTCATTCGAGTGTCGCGGCCGCAACCGGATCGTCGGCGCAAGGCTCTCCGAACATGGCCGCGCCAACGCGCTCGACGTCCGCGCGCTCAAGCTCGCCAATGGCCGTTCGATCTCGCTCACCGATCGCACGGTGCCGCGCGAGCTGCGCGAGACCGTGCTGCATTCGGTCTGCGCGCGGTTTTCCACCGTGCTGGGCCCGAGCTCGGACTGGTACCATGAGGACCACATCCATCTCGACCTGATGGAGCGGCGCAACAACTACCGGATCTGCCAGTGGGACGTGCTGGACCCGCTGCCGCAGACAGCGCCGCTGTTGCCGGCCGTGCGCCCCGAGGATGCGCCGCCGCGCGAGGTCGCCGCCAAATCGGATGGAGCGAAACCTGAGACCGCAGCACCTGTGGATACGGACAAACCGGACGAGGCCGAACCGGCGCCCGAAGCCAAGCCCGTGTCAAAGAAGCCGGCAACAAAAAAGCGCCGGTAAACCGGCGCTTTTTATCTCGCTCAAACGTACAGGGCTTACTGGACGTTAGCGCCGCCGCCCTGCAGGGCCAGCGCCGAGTTG
Organism: uncultured Alphaproteobacteria bacterium; assembly: GCA_963764705.1. Taxonomy (GTDB): domain Bacteria; phylum Pseudomonadota; class Alphaproteobacteria; order Rhizobiales; family Xanthobacteraceae; genus Bradyrhizobium. The sequence continues at coordinate 53,797 of CAVXTR010000005.1, forward strand.
AAAGGGGAGTCACCGTGCTTCGGCTCCAGCACCACCACGACCGTGTTGAGACCGACGCGATCATAGAGATCGATGACGTCCTCGTTGGTCATGCGGATGCAGCCCGAGGAAATCGACGCGCCGATATATTCCGGCTGGTTGGTGCCGTGAATCCGGAACAGCGTGTCCTTGCCGCCCGAGTACAGATAGAGCGCGCGCGAACCCATCGGATTGTCCGGTCCCGGTGCGACGAACTTCGGAACGCCGAGACGCGAAATCTCACCGGGTGTCGGATGCCAGGGCGGCCACTCGGTCTTGCTGCCGATCTTGGCAATGCCGGACCACGCCATGGCTTCTTCGCCGACGGTGATGCCGTAGCGGATCGCCTTGCCGTTGGCCTGAACCAGATAGAGATAATGGTTGTCGGAATCGACCACGATGGAGCCCGGGGCTTCCTTGCGGTGATAATCGACGATCGCGCGGCGGAAGGCCTCCGGAACCGGGGTCTTCACATAGGAAACCTTGGACAGGAGTTCCTTGTCGCGCGGTTTGAAATTCTGGGTATTGGTCGCTTCATACGCCGTACCCTGCATACAGCCGGACAGCATCAGGCCGGCAGCGAGGATACCCAGTGTTACTTTAAGCGACGACATGGTTCACTTCCAATCGAAAGCCTTGCGTTCGCGGCGACAAATCTGCGCCCTAAACGCGACGATTCCATTAATCCCATTATCGTCAAAAACCGGCAGTTATTCCAGTGCTTGCTTAGTTGTTCGGCGCTGCGGGAGGCTGGCTGTGGCTTTTATGCCGCAAGTTTTGCGGTTTCCGGTTGATTTCTGGGCAGGAGTGGCGCTGTTGCCGAACCGTGGCCACGGCACCGCCACCCCACCGCCATAAATATGGACCGGCGGTTAATACGCCAGTCATGAAGCGCTTGCCAGAATCGCCTTTAGTACCGCTGGGTGCCGTCTGTGCCCCGTTCCGGAGTTGCCCATGCTGTCGGTGTACGTCCCTTCCGAGTCCTCATCCACCCTGAAGAAGGTCCCCGCGGAGGACCCGGCGGCGCTGCCGGAACACGCCGTCTGGATCGACCTGGTGAAGCCGACCGCGGAGGAAGACCACGCCGTGGAACGGCTGGCCGGGATCGCGGTGCCGACCCGGGAGGACATGCAGGAAATCGAGATTTCCAGCCGGCTCTATATCGAGAACGGCGCGCGCTACATGACCGCGACGCTGATGTGCCATTCCGACACCGACATGCCGAGGACCACGGCCGTCACTTTCATCCTCGCCGGTCACCGTCTGGTAACGGTACGCTACGACGAGCCGCGGCCGTTTGCGCTGGTCGAGAACAAGCTGGCGCGATCATGCGTGGCCGGCATCACCGGCGAAATGGTGATGATGGAACTGCTCGACGCGGTGATCGACCGCTGCGCCGACATTCTGGAGCGGGCCGGGGCCGACGTCGACCAGGTCTCCCACGACATCTTCGAACCCGAACAGGAGCGCCACGGTCACGCCAAGCAGTATTCGCAGATCCTGCAGGCAATCGGCCGCAAGGGCGATTTGACCTCCAAGGTTCGCGAAAGCCTGGTCTCGATCGGCCGCGTCGTCACCTTCCTGTCGGCGGTGATGGAAGGCGTCAAATGGTCCAAGGACATGCGCGAACAGCTTAAAACCATGCAGCGCGACGTCGCTTCCCTGACCGACCACGCCTCCTACCTCTCCAACAAGATCACCTTCGTGCTCGATGCCATGCTCGGCGTGGTCAATCTGGAACAGAACAACATCATCAAGCTGTTCTCGGTGATGGCCGTGGTGCTGATGCCGCCGACCCTGATCGCCTCGATCTACGGCATGAACTTCAAGGTGATGCCGGAACTCGAATGGGTGCACGGCTATCCGATGGCGCTGGTGATGATGCTTGCGGCAGCCGTGCTGCCGTACTTCCTGTTCAAGTGGAAGAAGTGGCTTTAGAACGGCGGTTCCAGCGCGTTTCCTCGCGTCAAGAAAACAAGCGAAACCCGCCTCAATTCCACTGCTAAAATTTGAGCGGTGCGCTGAACGGATTGGTCGAAACTTGTCTGCGATAAGACAGCCTCAGGCCGCGAGGATACCATGGTTGAGAAACGAATAACGTCACCCCGCAACGTCATCGATTTTGCGCGCTATCAGCAGGACCGCGCCGTTGGCAAGGCGCAGGCGATCTCGACCCGTCTCTGCCGGCATTGCGGTGCTGCTCTGGCGGATGGCGAGATCGAGAACGAGTGCTCGAGCACGTTCAATATCGAGGCTGCCGCGTTGGTGAGCGCGCCGCGGAAGTTTTACGCGGAGTGATTGCCGCAGCGAACACAGACCTCATCCTGACGAGCCAGCGGAGCAGGCGTCTCGAAGGATCGGCCGCGCTGCTCTTTCTTTCCCGTTAGCATCCTTCGAGACGCATGCTGCGCATGGCTCCTCCAGCGACAACGGCGAAGCCGTTGCGCGGGGATGAGGATTTCCTAAACGTGCTGGCCGCCGTTGATGTGAATCTCGGCGCCGTTGACGTAAGAGCTCGTTTCCGTACACAGCACGTAGATGATCTTCGCCACTTCGTCGGGCGTGCCGAGCCGGTGCAGCGGGATCTGCTGATCGACGATCTTCTCGGTGCCCGGCGACAGGATCGAGGTGTCGATCTCGCCCGGCGCGATCGAATTGACGCGAACGCCGACGCGGCCGAAATCGAACGCCATTTCGCGGGTCAATGACGCCAGCGCCGCCTTCGAGGTCGCATAGGCAGCCCCCGCGAACGGATGCACGCGCGAGCCCGCGATCGAGGTGACATTCACCACCGAGCCTTTGGCGGCCTTCAATTCCTCGATCAGCCCGCGCGCCATCATGATCGGTGCGAAGAAGTTCACGCGGAAAACATGGCTCCAGGTATCGATGTCGGTGTCCATGGTGCCCATGCGTGCGCCTCCGGCGGCCTTCGGTGAAATCGCGGCATTGTTGACCAGCGCGTGCAATTCGCCGCCTTCGAGGCGTTCGCGGATTTCCGAGATCGCGCGCGTGGTGTCGGCGTGGTCGGCGAGGTCGACCTGGACGTGATCCTCGGGGCCGGCGTCCCACGGGCAGTTTTCCGGAAACGGATGCCGCGAGCAGGTGATGACGCGCCAGCCCGCGGAGGAAAAGCGGATCACGGTGGCATGGCCGATGCCGCGGCTGGCCCCGGTCAGAAGCATCGTGCGTCGGGGGCCGTGATTGGATGAACTCGGCATCAGGGATACATCCGCACCTTGGACCAGGCCTGCGCGGGCGCATCACGGCGAAACTCGACGCGGTCATGCAGGCGGAACGGACGGTCGTGCCAGAATTCGAAACGCGAGGGCGTGATCCGCCAGCCGCTCCAGCCGGGCGGGCGCGGCACCTCGCCGATCACGTGCTTGGCGGCGACCAGCGCGATCGCCTGCTCGAATGCAAAGCGGCTTTCCAGCGGTTGCGACTGCTTGCTGGCCCAGGCGCCGATCTGCGCCTGCTTCGGCCGTGTCGCGAAATAGGCGTCGGCTTCTTCCGCGGTCACCGGCGTCACATTGCCGCGGATGCGGACCTGACGGCGCAGCGACTTCCAGTGAAAAAGTAAAGCGGCCTTAGGATTTGCGGCGAGTTCGCGGCCTTTCTGGCTGGCGATATGGCTGTAGAACACGAAACCATCGGCATCATAGCCTTTCATCAGCACCATTCGCACGTCGGGCAGGCCATCGGCGTCGACGGTTGCCAGCGACATCGCGTTGGGATCGTTCGGCTCCGACTTCACCGCTTCGGCAAACCACGCACCGAACAATGCAAACGGTTCCTCGGCAGCGGTAAAATCACCCGATGTTAACGGTGTCGGGTGTTTGATGGAGGTTGTGTCCGTCATGTCAGGAGTTCCAGTTGCGTTCGTGCGTATCCCAGCCCCGTTACAGGCAGGCCCTATATAGGGCATGGGAACGCGTTGGCCTATTGGCGATCCGGCCGCTGAGTGCGGCGATGACGCTGATTTTGCTCGGCCTCGGCTCCGGCGGTTGCAGCCTGAACCGCTCGGATGCGGCCTACGCCAAGATGGAGGAAAGCGACCTCACGGGATCGATCGGCCCGGCCGCGCCGCCGGCACCGACCGAGAGCGATCTGGCCTTCGCTCGCACCGCAGCCTCCGACGTCCTGACCAAGGGCGACAAGGATTCCAGCCAGCCCTGGGAAAATCCGGAAACCGGGGCGCGGGGTTCGGTGACGCCGCTGGCCCAGGCCTATGCCTCGGAGGATGGCCGCACCTGCCGGGATTTCCTGGCGAGCTATGTCAACGGTCGCTCCGAAAGCTGGCTGCAGGGTGCTGCCTGCAGGGCGAGCCACGGCCGATGGGAAATTCATACGTTGAAGCCCTGGAAGCGCAGCTAGCATGGTGTTTTCGAAACGAAGTGGCTCCGGTTTCGTGGTAGGAAAACGCGTTGAAGCAAAAAAACCGAGCTTTGATTCTGACACGGGGGCTCTGACCAGTTGCAAAAATGCAACTGATACCCCAGATGAAGCCAAAGCGGGCGAATTGCCCTAAGTTTGAGAAACCGAATTCCCGTGAAGGAGACCTGACGGATGCGCGACCCCTATGAGGTCTTGGGGGTGCCGCGGGGCGCCAGCGCTGCGGCGATCAAGAGTGCCTATCGCAAGCTCGCCAAGAAGCATCACCCGGACAGCAACAAGAACGATCCGAAAGCCGCGGAGCGCTTTTCCGAACTCAACTCGGCCAATGAGATCATTGGCGACGAGGACAAGCGCAAGGCGTTCGATCGCGGCGAAATCGACGCCGAGGGCAAGGCCCGGTTTCAGGGCTTTCCCGGCGGCGGGGGCGGCCGTGCCGGTGGACCCGGCGGTTTCCAGTCCCACACCTTCCGGACCGGCGGCGGCCCCGGTGGGGCCGGCGGCGCCGGCTTCGAGGACATTCTCAACAGCATGTTCGGCGGTGCGGCCCGCGGCGGGCGCGCCGGCGGCGGCAGTCCGTTCGAATTCGAGACCGGCGGCATCGGCGTCGATCTCGATCTCAGTGTCGCCATGTCGGTGTCGCTGGAAGAGTCGGTCAACGGCGGCGACAAGCGCGTTCGGCTGCCGACCGGCAAGGAGATCAACGTCCGGATTCCGGCCGGCGTCACGCCAGGTCAGCAGATCCGGGTCAAGGGCCAGGGTGAAACCGCGCCCGGCCATCCGCCCGGCGATCTCCTGATCACGATCAACATCGCGCCGCACGCCTACTTCAAGGTCGACGGCAGCGATCTGCGCATCGACCTGTCGATCACGCTCTATGAGGCGGTCCTTGGCGGCAAGGTGCGGGTGCCGACGCTCGGCAGCGCGGTCGAACTCTCGATCCCGAAAAACACCTCCAGCGGCCGCACTTTCCGGCTCAAAGGCAAGGGGATGCCCAAGGTGGGCGGATCCGGGGACCTGCTCGTTACCACCCGCATCATCCTGCCCGACGGGAACGATAGCGAGCTCGAGGCATTGATGCAGAAATGGCGCGATGGCCATCCATATAACCCGCGCGCGGATCTCGGCTGACGTTTTTGGGCGACTTTGCGGCGGGATCGCGTTAAGAAAAAGGCGTCAAATAGACAGCGGAGCCCGGCAGGACAGTTCCCCGCAGGCACCAGTTCGCCCGAAATAAAGGGGCGGCCTCGAAAGGGGGACCAGCGCGGTACCAAACCCCAATCGAGGCCGCTTGCGCCGATCGGCGGATCGAGCGCTACTCATTTTTTCGTGAGTACCCAGTGCGATAATGAGACGCGCCCGTGACTTGATTCCAGATTTTCGGTGTCCGAATTGGGACGGCTGGCCGAATGATCGCATTTTCAAGCGAAGCGGGCGCCGAATCGCGTGAAGAATACGCGTTAAAACAACACGCTAGAGCGTTTTCGAGCGAAGTGGGTACCGGTTCGCGCGAAGAAAACGCGTCAGACAAAAAAGTCACAGCCTGGTTTTGATTCAACTAGAACCGATCAGGTCCGGTTCTATCCGCCGCTCTTTTCCATCTGGTCGTAGACGGCCTGGGCGATTTGCGTCAGCCGGCTGCGGTCGCTGCCGCCGCTGACGACGTAACCGACGCCGCGATCGGCCCAGAACAGCGCAGCGTCGCTGCCTTGCGCCGCGAATCGCATCTGTGCCGCCTCGGCTTCGGATTTTGCGGTATAGATCGTGAAGCGTTCGCCCGACGCGCTCTCGTACATCAGGAAAGACGCGGGCCCCGTGGGGCCGGGCAACAGCCGTCCGCCAACCAGTTTCAGTCCGGCGGCGGTAAGTTCGGGCGCGCGGACATCCCAGCCGCAACGCTTGGTCAGCCATTGCTGCAGGTGAGTGCGTTCGCTGCCGGGCACTTCAACGGGATGGCGAACTTCCACCACATAGAGCCGGTGCGCATCGAGCGCATCCACGGTGAAATTCTGGAAGGTCGAAGGGGCGGCAGCCACGCCGTGCGCCACCCAGCCGGTGCCACCACCGACGATGAACGCCGCCAGCGTCGCCGCGATCGCGCCGTAGACCCATTTGCGCGGCTGCCGCACCAGCCGCTCGATCTCGAGCCGCTTCGGCACCGCTTCGTCGGCGACGGAATCGTACCGCGCGTGCAGCGCTTCCGCCATCGCACGCCACGACTGCACCCGCGCGTCGTCGTCGGGATGCGCCGACAGCCATGCCTCGACATCGCCGCGGCGTTCCGCCGGCAACTCGTTGTCGACGTAAGCATGAAGCTCGTCTTCGGTGACGGGAATGTTGCGGTCGGTCATTGTCTTCGTCTCTGCCTATTCCAAGGTCGCTCCATTGCTGGATCGCCTAGTCCAAATTCTGTCTATGCATAACACTTGCCACACGCATCACTTCACCCGCCGCAGCGCTGCACGCTCGCCTTCGAGCGAAGCTTTCACATGTGCCCGCGCCCGCGCCAGCCGGGACATGACGGTGCCGATCGGCACACCCTGGATGTCGGCGACCTCGCGGTAGCTCAAGCCTTCCAGCATCACCAACAGCAATACCGAGCGCTGTTCTTCCACCAGCGTCGCCAGCGCGCGGGCGATGTCGCGACCCTCGGCTTCGGTGCCGCTGGCGTCCGGGTTGTTGTCGAGCAGCGGCATGAACTGCGGCCGCCGCGCCAGCGATCGCCGCCGGTTCTTGTTCAGGTTGGTCAGGATCGTATAGAGCCAGCTCCTGACGTCGCCGCCGAGAAACAGCCGCTCCGAACGCAACGCCCGCACCAGCGTGTCCTGCACCAGATCGTCGGCGATATCCGCATCGCGCGCCAGCGCACGCGCGTACCGGCGGAGCGCCGGAATCATGGCTTCGACACTTTGGCGAAACGCGGTCATTGGCACCAGATTCACGAGTTGGTCCGGCGCGAACGCCTTACCCAACATAACACCCAATTGCTGCGTCTATTCCGGCCATTGAGACCTGCGTCAAACAGCGTTAATTCGGGGCGGATTTGGGCTGTACCCCGGTGGAGTGCTGGTGTACCTCCAACCCCTTAGGGAAGCTGATTGGAAGGTAAGATGTCGCAGAAATCAGGTCTGATGCAGGGCAAGCGCGGGGTGATCCTCGGCGTCGCCAACAACCGCTCGATCGCCTGGGGTATCGCCAAGGCATGCCACGACGCCGGCGCCGAAATCGCGCTGACCTGGCAGGGCGACGCGCTGAAAAAGCGGGTCGAGCCGCTGGCCCAGGAAATCAACGGGCTGCTGCTCGGCCATTGCGACGTCACCGACGCCGCCACCATCGATGCGGTGTTCGACGTGCTCCGGGAGAAGTGGGGCAAGATCGACTTCGTGGTGCATGCGATCGCGTTCTCCGACAAGGATCAGCTCGACGGCCGATATGTCGAAACCACCGCCGACAATTTCTCCAAGACCATGCTGATCAGCTGCTATTCCTTGACCGCTGTCGCACAGCGCGCGGAGAAGCTTCTGACCGACGGCGGCTCGATCCTGACGCTAACCTATTACGGCGCCGAAAAATGGATGCCGCATTACAACGTGATGGGCGTCGCCAAGGCCGCCCTGGAGGCCAGCGTGCGCTATCTGGCCGCCGATCTCGGCGAGAAGAAGATCCGCGTCAACGCGATTTCGGCGGGACCGATCAAGACGCTGGCCTTCGCCGGCATCGCCAATTCTCGCCTGCTGCTGAAATGGACCGAGGTCAACGCGCCGCTGCTGCGCAACGTCACCATCGAGGAAGTCGGCGACAGCGCGCTCTATTTCCTGTCCGACATGTCGCGCGGGGTCACCGGCGAGGTGCATCACGTCGATTCCGGCTATCACGTGCTGGGCATGAAGCGGCTCGACGCGCCTGACGTGACGCAGGACAAGGAATAGCCGTACGTCCGATGCCCGCGCCCGTGATCTACTACATCCGCCATGGCGAGACGTCGTGGAATGCGGCGGGCAGGCTTCAGGGCGTGCAGGACATTCCGCTCAACGACCTCGGCCGCCGGCAGGCGGCCCAGGCCGGCAACATCCTGCTCGACCTGTTTGCCCGCGACGGCCGCGAACGATCGTCGCTGGCGTTCGTCGCCAGCCCCTTGATCCGCGCCCGCGCCACCATGGAGCTGGTGCGCGGCGAACTTGAACTGCCACCGACGGGTTACGCGCTCGACGACCGGCTGCGCGAGATCGGTTACGGCAAATGGGAAGGTTCGACCCTGCCCGAGATGCAGGTCGCCGACCCCGATCTCTATGCGAAACGCCAGACCGAGAAATGGACGGTGTCGCCGCCGGGCGGCGAGAGCTATGTCGAGGTGCAGGCCCGGATGCAGGACTGGTACGCCTCGCTGCGGGGCGACACGGTCGCGGTGGCCCATGGCGGCACCGCACGCGCCCTGATGGTCGCGCTCGGCATCGAAACCCCGCAAAGTGCCGCGGACCTCACGATCGAGCAGGGCGCCGTCTACGTGTTCTGCGACGGCGGATTGCAGAAATATAGTTAAGGGCGGCGGCCATGACGAATGTGAGGTGCTATTTGACCCTCACTCGCCGGCGCGTTACCACACAGCCTATTCTTGTTTTTCGAGCCCAAAATGTCCTTCAACACCTTCGGCCACATGTTCCGGGTCACGACCTTCGGCGAGAGCCACGGGATTGCGATCGGCTGCGTGGTCGACGGCTGCCCGCCGCTGATCCCGCTCACCAACGAGGACATCCAGCGCGATCTTGATCGCCGCCGTCCCGGCCAGTCGCGGTTCACCACCCAGCGTCAGGAGCCGGACACCGTCAAAATCCTGTCCGGCGTGATGGCGCATCCCGAGACCGGCGTGCAGGTGACAACGGGAACGCCGATCGCGCTTCTGATCGAGAACACCGACCAGCGTTCGAAGGACTATTCCGAGATCAAGGACAAGTTTCGTCCCGGCCACGCCGACTTCACCTATGAAGCCAAATACGGCCTGCGCGATTATCGCGGCGGCGGCCGTTCGTCGGCGCGCGAGACCGCGACCCGTGTCGCGGCCGGCGCCATCGCGCGAAAGATCCTGCCCGAGGTCAAAGTGCGCGGCGCGCTGGTGCAGATGGGGCCGCACAAGATCGACCGCGACAAGTGGGACTGGGACGAGATCGCGCGCAACCCGTTCTTCTGCCCCGACAAGGACAAGGCCGCGTTCTTCGAGCAATATCTCGACGGCATCCGCAAGAGCGGCTCCTCGATCGGTGCCGTGATCGAGGTCGTCGCCGAAGGCGTGCCGCCCGGATTGGGCGCGCCGATCTACGCCAAGCTCGACGGCGAACTGGCAGCGGCGATGATGAGCATCAACGCGGTGAAGGGCGTCGAGATCGGGGCGGGTTTCGGCGCGGCTGAATTGTCCGGCGAGGAAAACGCCGACGAGATGCGCACCGGCAATAACGGCACACGCTTCCTGTCCAACCACGCCGGCGGCGTGCTCGGCGGCATCTCGACCGGCCAGCCGGTGGTGGTGCGCTTTGCGGTGAAGCCGACCTCGTCGATCCTGTCGCCGCGCCAGACCGTCGATCGCGCCGGTCACGACACCGACATCATGACCAAGGGCCGCCACGACCCCTGCGTCGGCATCCGCGCGGTGCCGGTCGGCGAGGCCATGATGGCCTGCGTGCTCGCCGATCATCTGCTGCGGCACCGCGGCCAAATGGGCTGACCGAGCCGGCTGACCGCACGCCTGGCATCGCAACACCAGACCTTGATGTCACCTTGACGCGCGCTGAACTTGCGCGGCAAATGATGGCGTCATGAACGCATCAGCGCTGCAGAAACTTTCCGACTGGCTGGTCGACGGCGCGAGATCTTCGTTCCGCTCGCCGCAGTTGCTGGGTGAAATCTGCGAGCGGTTGATCGCGGCGGGCCTGCCGCTGTGGCGCACCGGCATCTTCGTGCGAACCCTGCACCCCGATATTTTCGGCTACCGCTTCATCTGGAAGCCGGGCTCCGACGTCGAGGTCGCCGCGGCCGATTTCACATTCGTGGATTCGCCGGGCTTCCAGAACAGCCCGCTGTACATCGTGTTCCAGGAGGGGGTAGAGGTTCGGGCGCGGTTCGACGATCCCGCAAGCAGCCGGTTTCCGATCATCGAGGACCTGCGCGCCGAGGGCGTCACGGATTATATCGCGCTGCCGCTGATCTTCACCGACGGCTCGGCCCGCGGCTCGAGCTGGACCACAAAGCAGCCCGGCGGCTTCACCGACGAGCAACTGGATGCGCTGCGCAGCGTGGTCAAGCCGCTGGCGCGCTTGGTCGAGATCCTGAGTTTGAGCCGCATGGCTTCGATGCTGCTCGATACTTATGTCGGCAACCGTGCCGGCGAGCGGATCATGGGCGGCCAGATCAGGCGCGGCCACACCGAGACCATGAATGCCGCGATCTGGCTGTCCGACCTGCGCGGCTTCACGGCGCTGTCCGACCGGCTGCCGGCCGAGACCGTGGTCGATATTCTCAACCAGTATTTCGACTGCCAGGTCGATGCCATTCGCAAGCGTGGCGGCGAAGTCCTGAAATATATGGGCGACGGGTTGCTCGCGGTGTTTCCGATCGACGAATATGTCGGCGATGAACAACAGGTGTGTTCACGGGTGCTGGAAGCCGCCCATGAGTCCCGCGCCAGCGTTGCCGACATGAAATATCCGATCGGCGACGCCGTCGAGCAGTTTCGCTTCGGTGTTGCGCTTCACGTGGGGCGAATCCTCTACGGCAATATCGGCGGCGGCAACCGGCTCGATTTCACCTGCATCGGTCCGGCCGTGAATCTCGCGGCCCGGCTGGAAAAGATCGCCAGCAACCTCCGCCGCACGGTGGTGGCATCGGAGGGATTTGCCGGCATCTGCCGGGGAGGCTGGAGCGATCTCGGCGAGTTTCCGGTCGCGGGTTTCGCAAAGGCGGCACGGGTCTACGGCCTGGTCGACGAAACGTCTTCAAGTTGAGTCCGTCGTCGTTCGTCCGCAGGTCTTGTCGTAGCCCGGATGGAACGCAGCGCTATCCGGGGTCGGTCGTCGGGTAATCGTTAGGGTGGGGCTGCGAGCGGGGTTCCCGTTCTACTTTGCATGGGGTTGTTTTGCGTTTTTTTGTCTGGACCAGCCGTGACCTGTGTTCTGGTCCCGGATTTCGCTTCGCTCGATCCGGACGACGCAGGTCGCGTCACTCTTCAGGCTCGGTCGTGAACAACAGCGGATAGCCCTTGGCGCGGCCGGCATCGGTGGCGCGGGTCGCCTTGGTCTCGGCGACGTCCTTGGTGAAGACCGCGACCACGCAGACGCCGCGCTGGTGCGCGGTGATCATGACCTTGTGGGCCTGATCCTCGGTCATGCGGAATTCGGCTTTCAGCACCGTGACGACGAATTCGCGGGGCGTGAAGTCGTCGTTGACGAGGATGACCTTGTGCAGGCGCGGCCGTTCGGTCTTGGTCTTGGTTCTCGTCTTCGGCTTGGTGACGGTGTTCTCGGCCATTCCAGAGCAATGTCCCGATGCAGTAAGATCGCGAGTGCCGCTGACATCAACCGGCGCGGCAGTCCGCCAGACGCTGCGCCATGGACTGGTCGCCGCGGCTGACGGCCGTCTCGATCAGTTTACAGGCTCCGGGCCGATCCTGAAACTGGGTGTTTGCCGAGAGTTTGAGCTCGATCAGGGCAGTCATCGCGCCGGGCTCGTCGAGTTCCGCGGCTTCCGTGGCGTTATACAGCACGTGCTGGGGATAATTGAGCCGCAGATCCGGATCCTCGGCCAGCAGCCGCAACACCTGGATCCGGGCGTCGTAATCGTAGCTGCTGGCAAGGTCGATTTGCCGGACTGCTTCCTTGATGTCGCGCGGCAGCCATTTGCCTTCGAGCATCAGTTGCCCCAGCATGCCCTTGGCCATCCAGCTATCGGAGACGCCTTTCAGCAGCGACACTGCGCGCTTGGGGTTGGCCGGGCCGCCTTCGCCCGCGATCAGCATCTGCGCCAACGGCACGATGGCGCCGCCGGGGTCGGCGCTGCGGGCCTCTTCCAGAAGCGCGCGGGCGCGCACCGGATCATCCTTGCGGATGGCGTTGGCCAGTTCGCGCTTGGCGCCGAACACATAGGGGCCGCTGGCCCGGCGCTCGAGAATGTCGAGACCGCGGGCGCGCTCCTCGGGCTTATCGGAGGCGGCCAGCAGGCTTCCGAGCGTCACCACCAGACCTCCCTTGTCGGCGCCCTTTGCCGGGTTGGCAACGGCGCGCTCGGCCCAATACCGCGCCGCCACCGGATCGCGTTTGACGATGTCGCCATCCTGGAGATGTCGCACCAGCATTTGCGTGGCAAAGGGATGACCGAGTTCGGCGGCCTTGCGCAGCGCCTCGGCGGCCTCGGCGCGGTTGACCGATTGCGGCCGTTCCGGGTGTCCGCGATCCCAGGAGCGGTGATGCGAGTAGATCTCGTAATACGCTTCGGCGCTGCCTTGTGCGGCGGCCTCACGCCAAAGCCTGATCGCCTCGGCCTTTTGCTCATACGGCATCCACCGCCCGGCCTGCACCTTGAAGTACAGATCGTCGGGATGCGCGGCGAAGGCCATGTTGCAGCTCTGCCGCCGTAACTCCCAGCGCCGGTGCAGCACGGTGTCGCCGACATATTCCTTCGGGTCTTCCTCGAGGCTCCGGCAGAGTTCGCCGGCGTTCTCCTGCGTCAGGGCCGTCTGCGGCTGCTCCGGCTCGGGCGCAGCGGTGTCGGGCCACAGCTGCAGCAGGAACAGCGCCGCCACGATGCCAAGCGCCGCGAACGGCAACAGCCACGGAATGGCGGCGCGCTTCTGCGGCGGCTGGCTGTCACTTTCGGGAAGTTGCGGGAGAGTTGTCATTTCCGGACCAATGGCGGGCCGGTGCCGGCCTCGCCCCTATGTCGCGGCAGGCCGTGGTTTTGTTCAATACCCCTTCTACGGCAGCGCCGGCACGGTCCTGAGATAGGCGACGATGTCGGCCAGATCGGAGCTCTTGAGCTCGGCATAGTAACCATACGCCATCGGCGGCTTCAGCGGCCGGCCGTCGCGCGCCACGCCATGGGTAACGGCGCGGATGATTTCCGCATCGCTCCAGCCGCCGAGGCCCGCGCTCGCATGCGCGGTGATGTTGGGCACGACCGTTCCCGGCGTTCCCTCCGGCGAGCCCTCGCGCGGCGGGAACACGCGGCCGCCGCCGCCGAGGCCACCCTTGAAGTCGGACACCCCGCGCGACCACGCCGAGTGGCATTCCATGCAGTGGCCGATGGTGACGAGATAGGCGCCGCGTCTGACCGGATCGGCCAGCATGGCCTTGCTGAATCCGGCATCGGCGTCGGGATAGGGATCGCGGCGGACCGGCGCCTTGTAGACGGGATCGGGAACCTGATTCCTGATCGGCTTGACGCTGCGCAAATAGGCCACGACGGCGTCGAGATCCTCCGGCAGCAGCGCCTTGTAGAAATTCGCCGGCATGATCGCCGCCAGCGGTACGCCGGAAAGGCGGCCATGATCCGGCCGCGCGCCCTCGATCAGCGCGTGCTTGATCTCGGCGTCGCTCCAGCTTCCGATACCGGTCTCGTTGTCGGGGGTGATGTTCGGCGCGGTGGCGATGAAGGGCGGGGTGTTGAAGGTGAGGCCGCCGGACAGCGCCCTGTCGGCGATCAACTTGCCCTCGCCGTCGCGCGGCGAATGGCAGTTGCCGCAGGCCATGATCGAATTGACGAGGTAGTTGCCGCGTTCGACGGGTGTTTCCGCGATGGCGGCATTCGAGGCTGCCAGCAAGCACGCGCCCACAGCGATGACGATACGAAGCATGATTTTCTCCCGCCCGGTATTTGATCTATCGCAGCCGAATCGAAGCGGGGCAATATTTGGCCGAAACGGGGCGGTGGAGGACTAACCTGAATGTGAAGACTGGATGATATCAGTGCTTTGCGTGGGCCGCTTTGCATGTCACGATTGCCGTCAGTCGACGGGAGGGCAGCGATGCGCTGGTATGTCTCGATCGGGGCTGTGCTTGTGGCAGGCGTGCTCGCCGGCGGCGACGTCGCGGGTGTGGCCGCACCGAGTCCAAATCAGCTCGGCCGCCAGTCGGCCGACAAGGAAGCCACGCCGTCGGTCGACGTCGAACTGATTCTCGCCGTCGACGTCTCCTATTCGATGGACATGGACGAGCTTGCGATCCAGCGCGAGGGCTACGCGCAGGCGATCATCTCCAAGGAATTTCTGCAGGCGCTGAAGACCGGCCCGCACGGCAAGATCTCCGTGACCTATTTCGAATGGGCGGCCTCCAGCGACCAGAAGATCATCATCCCGTGGCGGGTGATCGAGGGCCCCGAATCCGCCGACGCCGTCGCCAATGAGATCATGAAGACGCCGATCCGCCGGGCGTCGCGCACCTCGATATCCGGCGCGATCAATTTCGCGATGCCGCTGTTCGACGAGAACCCGCATCGCGGCCTGCGCCGCGTGATCGATATTTCCGGCGACGGCCCCAACAACAACGGCGCGCCGGTGACCATCGCCCGCGACGCCGCGGTGGAGAAGGGCGTCGTCATCAACGGCCTGCCGATCATGGTCAAGGAACCGTCCTATTCCACCATGGATATCGACAATCTCGATCTCTACTACGAGGACTGCGTCATCGGCGGCCCCGGTTCGTTCGTGGTGACGATCAAGGACCGCGAGAAATTCAAGGAAGCGATCCGCACCAAGCTGCTGCTCGAAGTTGCCGGCCGCCTGCCGGAGCGCCGGGTGGTGCCGGCCGCTGCGGAAGCAGCAAGGAGCCGCGCGTGAATTGCCTGATCGGCGAGAAGATCTGGCAGGATCGGTGGGGAAGGTAGCAATGCGTAGCCCGGATCGAGCGTAGCGCGAATCCGGGATGTCGTCGATCGGTTGCCGTGTACCCGGATTGCGCTACGCTCGATCCGGGCTACGGATCTACCGCGTGAACCGCGCCACCAGTTCCACATGCGGCGTGTGGCGGAACTGGTCGACCGGCGTCGACGCCGTCGATCTTGTAGCCGCCGTCGATCAGGATTTTGGCGTCGCGCGCAAAGGTCGTGACATTGCAGGACACCGCGACGACCGTCGGAATCTTGCTGGCGGCAAGCTGGGTCGCGACCGCCTGCGCGCCCTGGCGGGGCGGGTCGAACACGATGGTGTCGTAGTCGCGCAGCTCCTGCGGCACCAGCGGGCGTCGGAACAGGTCGCGCGTCTCGGCTTTCAGCGGCTTCAGTCCTGATGTCGATGTCGCGGCCTTCTGCAAGGCCGCGATCGAGTTGGCGTCGTTGTCGAACGCCGCAACCCGCGATTTCGCCGCCAGCCGCAGCGCGAACGGGCCGACGCCGCAAAACAGATCGGCGATGTGTTTGGCGCGCTTGCAGTGATCGGCGACCAGCGCGGCCAGCGTTTCCTCGCCGGCCACGGTTGCCTGCAGGAACGATCCCGGCGGCAGCGCGACCTGGGCGGTGCCGATGGTGATGATCGGCGGCGTGCCCATCAGCACCAGTTCGCCGTGGCGCGTCAGCCGCGCCAGCCGGTGTTGCTTGGCGACGTCGGACAGTTTTGCGATCAGCTTGGTCGACACCGCTCCGGAACCGCGCACGTCGACGTCGAGGCCGCTCTCGGTGGCGGTGACCTGGATGTCGAGCGGTTTTCCAATTCCGATCAGCGGCTCGGCGATGGCCCAGGCCGCCTCGATCGCGCCGTCGAGATGCGGGTCGAGGATCGGGCAACGGTCGATCGGGACGATGTCGTGCGAACCGGACGCGCGCGAAGCCGACCTTGAGCACCTCGTGCGTGCCCATCCGCGCGTGCAGGGTGATGCGGCGGCGGCCGGCGCCGTGCGCGTCGACCAGCGGGGCTACGGCGCAGTCGATCCCCGATTGCACCAGCGTCGTCACCACGATGTCACGCTTCCAGGCGCGATAGCGCTCCGTCTCCCAGTGCTAAATCGCGCAGCCGCCGCAGACGCCGAAATGCGGGCAGAACGGCGCGATCCGTTCCGGGCTGGCATTGTCCACCGCAACCAGCCTGCGGCGGTCGGGATGGTGGCCGGGTATCGGCGCGACCTCGACGGTTTCGCCGCCGAGCGTATACGGCACATAGACGCTTTCGCCGCCCACGGTTGTCACACCGTCGCCGCGATGGCCGACATGATCGATGACGAGATGCTCGATGTCAGCCACGGCGCGCCCCGATGAAGAATTCGATATTGCCGTCGCCGCCCGCGATCGACGATGGAAATACCTGGATGTCGGTACAGCCGAGCGAGGCTGCGAACGCCGAGATGTCGTCGCAGATTTCCTGGTGCACGAACGCGTTCTTGATGATGCCGTGCTTTGAGTGTTTGCGGTCGGCTTCGAATTGCGGCTTGATCAGCGCCAGCAGGTGCATCGGTGCCGCCGCCAGCGACAGCGCCACCGGCAGCACGGTTTTCAGGGAAATGAAGCTGACGTCGATGACGACGATGTCGGGCCGCGCGGGCAGGCGCTTGCCTTCGTATTTGCGGATATCGGTCTCTTCCATCGAGACGATGTTGGGATGGTTCCGCAGCGAGTGGTGCAACTGGCCGTGGCCGACATCGACGGCGAAAACGAGGCTGGCGCCGTTCGCCAGCAGGACTTCGGTGAAGCCGCCGGTGGAAGCGCCGACGTCGAGGCAGACATGACCCTCGACCTCAATCGGATATTGCTCCAGTGCGCCGGCGAGCTTGACGCCGCCGCGCGAGACCCAGGGGTGCGCAGGCTGCGCCGAAAGCTCCGCATCGGCGGCGATGATTTCCGACGGCTTCATCACCTGCCTGCCGTCGGCCGTCACAAAGCCGGCCTCGATCGCCGCCCGGGCGCGGGCGCGGCTTTCGAACAGGCCGCGCTCGACCAGCAGCACGTCCACGCGCTTGCGGGAGGATGTCTCGCTGTCGATCTTGTTGGCCAAGTTCAACTCTTCTTGCCGCTGGCATGACTCGCCGCGAGCATGACGCAGGCCTCGAATGCGGTGAGGTCGTGCCAGAGATCGGTTGGCGTCTGCCGCGGCGTTACCAGTTTAGCACCGTGCAGATCGAGTGCGTGGATCATCATGAGATTATCTGGCCAGCCGAAATCCTCGACGGTGAGGCCGTCCTGGTCGGTGGAACGGCCGTCGGCCGATTTGGTCACGGTGCCAAATCGCCTGACGCGTTCGAGATAGACGGCGGGATCGTTGCTGTAGGCGAGGCAGAACTTGCCGCGGCCGGCCATGTAGCCAAGCTCGTAGACGGTGCCGGCATCGGCGCTTGGCCCGCGAAACGGCGTCAGGTTGGCAATGATGGCGTCCGAAGCATCCATCATCGCTTCATTGCCCTTGAAGATCGCGAGCGAGGCGTCTGCGGCCGCAAGGTCCGCCGCATTGTCGAGCGGGTAATGTCCGCGGACGCCGTGGCGCGCGCAGACCGCGGCTTTTTGTTTTCCGATGGCGATGGCATCCGGCAGGAACACATCGGGGCCTGCCAGATAGATATTCATCATTCCGGGCTCGCTCGTTACGCTCGCGCCCCGGAACGACACAAACTCAGGCGAGCCTGCAATCAGGCCAGCTTGACCGTCTCGGCCTTGTAGTCCTTGCCGAGCGCGTCGAACACCTTGGCAACGATGCCCTTGGCGTCGAGGCCGGCGTGGGCATACATCGCGTTCGGCGAGTCGTGGTCGATGAATTCGTCGGGCAGGATCATCGCGCGCATCTTCAGGCCGCCGTCGAGCATGCCGTTGTCGGACAACGTCTGCATGACGTGCGAGCCAAAGCCGCCGATCGAGCCTTCCTCGATGGTCAGCAGCACCTCGTGCTCACGCGCCAGCTTCAGCACCAGCTCGACATCCAGCGGCTTCATGAAACGGGCGTCGGCGATGGTGGTGGACAGGCCATGGGCGGCGAGTTCGTCGGCGGCCTTTTCGCACTCGGCCATGCGCGTGCCCAACGACAGCAATGCGACCTTGTTGCCCTGGCGGACGATTTTGCCTTTGCCGATTTCGAGGGGAATGCCGACTTCCGGCATCTCGACGCCGCGGCCTTCGCCGCGCGGATAGCGCAGCGCGCTCGGGCGGTCGTTGATTGCGACTTGGGTCGCGACCATGTGCACCAGCTCGGCTTCGTCGGAGGCCGCCATGATCACGAAGTTCGGCAGGCAGCCGAGATAGGCGAGGTCGAACGAACCGGCATGGGTGGCACCGTCGGCGCCGACCAGGCCGGCGCGATCGATCGCAAAGCGAACCGGCAGGCTCTGGATCGCGACGTCGTGGACCACCTGGTCATAGCCGCGCTGCAGGAAGGTCGAATAGATCGCGCAGAACGGCTTGTAGCCTTCGGTGGCAAGACCGGCCGCGAAGGTCACGGCATGCTGTTCGGCGATGCCGACGTCGAAGGTGCGCTTCGGGAACGCCTTGTTGAAGATGTCGATGCCGGTGCCCGAGGGCATCGCGGCGGTGATGCCGACGATCTTGTCGTCCTTCTCGGCTTCCTTCACCAGGCTCTGGCCGAACACGTTCTGGTAGGACGGCGCATTCGGCTTGGACTTGGCCTGGGTGCCGGTGGCGACGTCGAACTTGACGACAGCGTGGTACTTGTCGGCAGAGGCTTCCGCCGGGCCGTAGCCTTTGCCTTTTTGCGTGACGACGTGGACCAGGATCGGGCCGGTCTCCATGTCGCGGACGTTCTTCAGCACCGGCAGCAGATGGTCGAGGTTATGGCCGTCGATCGGGCCGACATAATAGAAGCCGAGCTCCTCGAACAGCGTGCCGCCGTCCATCATGAAGCCGCGAGAATATTCCTCGACGCGGCTGGCGCGGTTGGCGATGACTTTCGGCAGATGGTTGCCGAGCTGCTTGGCGGCCTCGCGCAGCGTGCGATAGGTCTTGCCGGAGTAGAGGCGGGACAGATAGGCCGACATCGCGCCGACCGGCGGCGCGATCGACATGTCGTTGTCGTTGAGGATGACGATCAGGCGCGAGTTCATCGCACCGGCATTGTTCATGGCCTCATAGGCCATGCCGGCCGACATCGAACCGTCGCCGATCACGGCGATGACGTTGTTCTTGCCGCCGGAGAGGTCGCGCGCGACCGCCATGCCGAGGCCGGCCGAAATCGAGGTCGAGGAATGCGCGGCGCCGAACGGATCGTAGTCGCTCTCGGAGCGCTTGGTGAAGCCGGAGAGGCCGCCGGCGGTCCGAAGTGTGCGGATGCGGTCGCGGCGTCCGGTCAGGATCTTGTGCGGGTAGGCCTGGTGGCCGACGTCCCAGATCAGGCGATCGCGGGGCGTATCGAAGATGTAGTGGATCGCGGTGGTGAGCTCGACCACGCCGAGGCCAGCGCCGAAATGGCCGCCCGTGACCGAGACCGCGTCGATGGTTTCCTGCCGCAGTTCGTCGGCGACCTGCTGCACCTGCTCGATCTTGAGCTTGCGAAGGTCGTCCGGGGTGCGAATGGTATCCAGAAGCGGCGTCTTACTAAATGTGGTCACAGCGATATTCCAATTTTGCATGTCAGGGCGAACGGCCCGACGCGAGATGGGGTGCGCGTTAACCGCGCTGTGAAAATCCAGACGCCGGGTGCCACCTCGGCTGGCCGGTACCTGATTTGAAAGCCTAGATGCACTCCGGATCGAACCATGTGATATGCATCACGTTGGTAGCTTTAACCCTTCGCGATCAGTTTCTTTAGCTATTTGAAGTGCTTGCTGCCGTCCGAAAACAGCGGCAGGCCGGGCTCCCCAGCCCATAGAGCTGCAATTTGTACACCAAACCCGCCGCCAAAGCCAACCCGCCGAACAGGCCCGGTTCCAGGCCCAAGGGGGTGGGAAGGGTGGGTAAGGGCTGAAATACCTCCGCTGTTTAGCCGCTGCGGCGGGCAGAAGGTTCAATGTC
Organism: uncultured Alphaproteobacteria bacterium; assembly: GCA_963764705.1. Taxonomy (GTDB): domain Bacteria; phylum Pseudomonadota; class Alphaproteobacteria; order Rhizobiales; family Xanthobacteraceae; genus Bradyrhizobium. The sequence continues at coordinate 74,122 of CAVXTR010000005.1, forward strand.
GCTCAATTCGGCGGCAACTGAGGCATCCGTTTTAGCCGTTTCGATCCTTTTCCAGGCCCATTCGCGGGCCGCTGAATCGCCGGTGGCAACCGCCAATGCGGCGTCCGGGACGGCCACCCGTGCGGCCAAGGGGACCGGCCCGCAGACGATCATGAAGAAATCGTAGGCGTGCGGCCGTTCGTTGGCCATCACGAACTGGAAGTGGACCCGGAAGAACTTCCAGCGGAACACGTTGTAATGCTCGGGCTTGATGATGTCGCGAAACCGTACCGACACGATGCTGGGGTTTCGCCTGTTCGAACCGACGTCGATGTCGTGGCCGGCGATCGGATCGAACGGGAAGAAATTCATCACGTCCTTGCGCGACTGGCAGTCGATCCAGTCGATCGAGGGCTCGACCGCCAGCATCCGCAGATGGTCGCGGAACGGCTGTGACACGGCGTGGAAACCGACGATCGGGAAATTGCCGCCGATCGTCAGCAGCACGATGCGCGGGCCGTGGCGTCCGAGGTCGGGGTCGAGTTGCAGCGCGCGCGCCAGCATCTCGGTGCCGAGAAACGATCCCGAACTGTGGCCGACAATGACGATTTCCTCGGCGTCGCTCTCGCGCGCGGTCTTGACCAGGTGCTGCGCAAAGCGGTCGATGCGCTGGTCCCATTCGGGGCGGGCGCGGTGCGAGAATTCCCAGGTCCAGATCGTGTCCGACAGCACGTAGAGCAGGTAGGTCTGGTTCTCGGTATATTTGAGCACGGTGCCGAGCACCGCGACGAAGACCGCGATCGCAGCCGCAACGCTGAACAGATCGGGGATGCCGAGCGCGTCCAGTCCCTTCGCGAAGCCAAAAGCAAGGCCGGCAGCGCCGATCGCCTCCAGCAGCAGCAGGAAATGCGGGTAGGTGATGAAGGTCGCAAACCGCCAGTTCGCGCGCCAGAACCGCGCGATGGTGCCGGCGAATACCAGCCGCCAGTAGATCCAGACCGCCTGCAGCACCGTGCGCCAGATCGGCTGGGCGAGGTCGCGCTGGATGAAATCCTCAAAGCGCAGGAAGTCGTAACTGGTGCGGGTCTGCCAGTCGTCCGCCTTGGTCTCGATGCTCCAGGAAGCTATCTCGCCGTCGGGCTGCATCTGGGGACGCCCGAGGGTGGCGGCGAGCTGGTAAAGCCGGGAAAATTTTCGCAGTTCGGTCCGGAACATACGATAGTACTGCGCCAGCCCGCGCGGATCGTATCCCTGGATGTAGATAATATGGCGGTGCTGAACGCGCACGAACTGTCCCCGGACTGCCGTAGCGTTTTCGAGCGAAGTGGACACCGGTTTGCGTCAAGAAAACGCGTCAAAACAAAGAGTAGAGCCCGGATCAGCTTCAACCAGAACCGCTAAGGCTCTGACGGGACTATATCAGGCCGTTCCACGCGCCAAGAGCTAATTCGGTAGCTAATTCGGTGCCCCTGGCGGACCGCGGTGCGGAATTCGCCTAATGTTCTCGGATATTGCGGCGCGGCCGGGGATTGAGTTGTCGCGCCCTACTGCACGTCGAGCGGCTCGGTCCCGGTCACCTGGCCGGAGGCATCGGTGGTGATCTTGTCGACGCGGGCTTCCGCCTGCCGCAACAGTTCGTCGCAGCGCCGCTTCAGCGCCTCGCCGCGTTCATAGATCGCAACCGACTCCTCGAGCGGCACCTTGCCGTCCTCGAGCCGCCGCACGATCGATTCCAGTTCCTCGATCGCGCGCTCGAAGGTCAGCTTTTTGACGTCCACCTGGGTATTTTCGGCCATTATTGCGTTCCCGGATGCGCCCCCGTTGGAGGCGCAGAATCAAATCTCTTTTTGCGAGCGTATTGTGGCGGGGATTTACCCGCCCATCAATGCGGTGACATGCGCCGCCACCAACTCTTTCAGCCCCTGCAGGTCGTAGCCGCCCTCCAGCACCGAGACAACCCGTCCGCCCGCGCTGGCATTGGCGGCATCCATCAGCTTGCGGGTGACCCAGCCGAAATCCTCGGCCTTGACGTTGAGCGAAGCCAAGGGATCGCGGAAATGCGCATCGAAGCCGGCCGAGATGATGATCAGCTCGGGGCTGAATTTCTGCAACTGCGGCAGGATCAGGTTTTCGAACGCGGCGCGGAATTTGGCGCTGCCGTCTTCGGACGCCAGCGGGGCGTTGACGATGGTGTCGTGCTCGCCGCGCTCGCCAGAGGCGCCGGTGCCGGGAAACAGCGGCATCTGGTGCGTCGAGCAATACATCACGGTCGGATCGGACCAGAAGATGTCCTGGGTGCCGTTGCCGTGATGGACGTCGAAATCGACGATCGCGGCGCGCTCGATGCCGTATTTGCGCTGGGCGTGGCGGGCGGCGATCGCGACGTTGTCGAAGAAGCAAAAACCCATCGGCTTGTTGGCCTCGGCGTGATGGCCGGGCGGGCGCACCGCGACGAACGCGTTTTGATGCGTGCCGGCCATGACCGCGTCGGTCGCGGCGACCGCGCCGCCGACGCCGCGCATCACGGCTTCCCAGGTGCCGGGCGACATCGAGGTGTCGCCGTCGATATAGATCATGCCGCTGGTGGGCGCGATGTGGCGGAGTTCGCCGACATAATGCTCGCCATGGCACAGCGTAACGGAATCGAGGCTGCCCTCGGGCGCTTCGCCGCGCACCAGCGCCTTGAAGCGATCCTCGCCCAAAACCTCGGCGACCGCGCGCAGCCGGTCGGGGCGCTCCGGGTGTCCGGGCGGCGTCAGATGGTCGAGACAGGCGGAATGCGTCAGAAGCAGCGTCATGCAAAATCCTGGCGCATTGGATGCGCTGTGCGGGAAGGGGCTAATCTAGGCTCTCCGACGGCCTTCGGAAAGAGCGGGATAACGCCGGCCCGGCACGGAGGTTCAGTTGATCCTGACGATGCGGCCGCCGGCGGTGGGACCGACCGGGCTGTTGGCCGTGAAATAGGCATGCAGCGCGTCGCTGTCGTAGTTGCCGGTTCGCGGCACTGTGCCGGCGAGCAGCACCGTAAAGCCGTCGCCGCCGACGGCCATGAAATTGTTGACGGTGACGCGATAGGCCGCGGCTGGATCGATCGGCTGCCCGTTAAGCGCCATCCGCTCGGCGATGATGCGCTCGCCAATTCCCTTTGCGCCGTCCCAGGCGTAACTGAATCCCTTCGAGACCTGCAGGATCCGCGGCCGCTTCGGGTCGAGCCATTGTTGTTCCAGCATGTCCTTGATCTGCTGTCCGCTCAGCGTCAGCGTCACGAGCTGGTTGCGGAACGGCTGGCTGGCGAACAGATCGGCGAACGTCACCGCGCCGCTGTCCCTGCGGGCAATGTCGGCGCGGACGCCGCCGGGATTGGTGAAGGCCATGACGGCACCGCCGAGTTCCGCGCTGGAGGTCGCAGCGAGCTGCGCGTCGGCGACGATGTCGCCGAGCGGGCTCTCGCCGGCATTGTTCGGCGTCCGCGACAGCGTCTCCGTCACCGAACCGGCCGGACGGTTGGCGAGCGGCGCTGCCACCTTGTCGTAGGCTTCGAGCAGTGCGGTCTGGCCGGCGTCCTTCTCCAGCGTCGCGATCCGGACGATGTGGTTGTCGGCGCTGGCGCTGACGATGTCGCGGGTGACCGGATCGAGCTTGACGTCGATCGCGGTGACGAGGGTGCCGTATTTGTCACCAGAGGTGACCAGCCGGCCATCGATCTTACAGACATAGGCCTGGTGGGTGTGGCCGGAGACCACGACGTCGACCGCCTTGTCGAACTTCTTGACGATATCGACGATGGCGCCCGAGATAGCAGGGCATTCGTTGTAGTCGCCGGACGGCATGCCGCCTTCATGGATCAACACGACGATGGCTTCGACGCCGCGTGCCTTCAGTTCCGGAACCAGCGCGTTCACCGTCTCCGCCTCGTCGCGAAATTCGAGGCTGGCGACGCCGTCGGGCGCGACCAGGCCCGGCGTGCCCTTCAAGGTCAGGCCGATGAACGCCACCGGAATGCCGTCGAATTCCCGGATCTCGTAGGGAGGCAGCACAGTCTTGCCGCTGTCCTTTAGAACCGTGCTGGCGGCGAGATAGTGAAATTTTGCGCCCGTGAACGGCCGCGGCCCGCGGCAGTCATCGACCGGGTGGCAGCCGCCGTTCTGCATCCGCAGCAGTTCGTCCTTGCCCTCGTCGAATTCGTGATTGCCGACCGACGACAGCGCCAGCCCCATCATCGACAGCGATTCGATGGTCGGCTCGTCGTGGAACAGCGCCGACAAAAACGGGCTGGCGCCGATCAGGTCGCCGGCCGCGACGAAGATGGTGTTCCTGTGTCCGTCGCGAAGCTGGTTGACCAGCGTCGCCATCCGCTCCGCGCCGCCGGCATCGACCATGATCTTCTTGCTGTTGTCAGCAGGATCGGCGATGCGGATGCCGCCCGGCGGCGGGCGCAGGTTGCCGTGAAAATCGTTGATGGCGAGGATGCGCAATTCCACCGGCGCAGGGGTTTGGGCGAGGGCCGGCGAGGCGAGCGCGGTGAACAGCGCAAGCGCTGCGGGGATGTGATGTCTCATGGCGCTATAATAAATATCCGGCGCGACGCTTTTGCGAAGCCAAAATCAAAAGGCTTCAACCCTTCTTTCGCGAGAAGAACGCCTTGAACGCGGCGACCGCTTCCTTGGACCGCATCCGTTCGCCGAACAGGTGGCCCTCCTGGTCGATCCGGCGCGTCATGTCTTCGGGCGGAAGCTTCAGCAGCTTGCGCGAGATCGCGACCGCCTCTGCCGGCAGCGCGCAGATTTCGCGCGCCACCTTGCGGGCCTCGGCCTCGGTGTGGCCGGGCGATACCACCACGTTGACGAACCCTGCGGTGTGGGCGTCATCAGCGGTAAAGGTACGTCCCATCACCAGCATCGCGAAGGCGCGCTGGTGGCCCATGGTGCGCGGCATCAACAGGCTGGAGGCGCCTTCCGGCACCAGGCCAAGGTTGATGAACGGCGTCTTGAAGGTCGCGGTCTTGCTCGCCAGCACATAATCGCAGTGGAACAGCATGGTGGTGCCGATGCCGATCGCGATGCCGTCGACGGCGGCGATGATCGGCTTGACGTTGTGGGCCAGCGAATAGAGAAATTTCGCGGCGTTGGAGGATCGCGGCGTGTCGGTATTGTCGGTGCCTTCCTTCAGGAAATCCTCGAGGTCGTTGCCGGCGGTGAACACGCCGGAGCCGCCGGTGATGACGATGCAGCGGATATTCGGATTGTTCTGCGCCTTGTCGATCGCATCGCTCATCAGGCGATACATGTCCTGGGTGATAGCGTTCTTCTTCTCGGGGCGCCGCAGCGTGATCACGCGCATCGCGTCTTCGTCGGTGACAATGAGGTGCCCGGTCATGACGTGTCCCTGGAGTGCCGCGGCATCGGTGCCGCTGGCGAGTCAGCGGGCCATATCCTACATGATCCCGCAACCGGCCCAAATGTCGCGGCGGTTTTTCCCGTAAAAGTAGCTTAAGGAAAACGCAATGCAGCTAGGCGGAATTCACCACCTGACCGCGGTCTCGGCGAAGCCCCGGGAGAATCTGGCCTTTTACACCGGCCTGCTCGGCATGCGGCTGGTCAAGAAGACGGTCAATCAGGACGATGTCTCCGCCTACCACCTGTTCTACGCCGACGGCAAAGCCAACCCCGGCACCGATCTCACCTTCTTCGACTTTCCGGCCGCCCCCGAGCGGCGCGGAACCAACGCGATTTCGCGCACCGGGCTTCGCGTCGCCGGTGAAAAAAGCCTCGGCTGGTGGCGCGACCGCCTGAAGGCGGCCGGCGGCGTCACCGGCGAGGTGATCGAGGTCGATGGCCGGTTGACGCTGCCGTTCGAGGACGGCGAAGGCCAGCGCCTGGTGCTGGTCGACGACGGCGGCGCGGGCGAAGCTTCGCCGTGGGAGCGCAGCCCGGTTCCCGCCGAACACCAGATCCGCGGCCTTGGTCCGATCGTGCTGACCGTGCACGAACTGTCGCGCACCGCCTTCGTGCTGACCGAGGTCATGAACATGCGTCGCGTGCGCGAATACGTCGCCCATGGCGCGGAGATTCACGTGTTCGAGATGGGCGAGACAAACAACGCAAGGAATCCCGCCGCCGAGTTGCATGTGCTCGAGGACAAGGCATCGCCGGTCACACGGCCGGGCGCCGGCGGCGTGCATCATGTCGCCTTCCGTACCCCGGACGAGACGCAGTATCACGCCTGGACGCAGCGGCTTAACGAGTTGCGCGTGCCCAACAGCGGTGAGGTCGATCGCTTTTACTTTCGCAGTTTGTATTTCCGCGAGCCCAACGGCATCCTGTTCGAGATCGCCACCGACGGCCCCGGCTTTGCGACCGACGAGCCGATGGCAACGCTCGGCGAAAAATTGGCGCTGCCGCCGTTCCTCGAGCCGCGTCGCGCGGCGATCGAGGCGGGGCTGAAGCCGATCGGCTGATCTGCCAGCAGCGAAACAGCGTTGTTGCCGATCGGTGACAGCCGTTGCGAATTATGCCGCGCTGCAACAATGGCGGGTCCATTTGCACAACATTTGGGCGATTGCGAATTTATGAGTCATTCGCTGCCTACGCCTTGCGTTGCGGAGGGGACTCCGCCCGATGCCCAATGGGCCTCATGTGCTGATGCTGATTCGCGCGGGTGAGAACCCTCCGTTTAGCCAAATTAAGGCGCGCGCCGCAGCAGGCCAGCGACGAGATGAGGAGCGGATCATGTACAACGATTCCCTGTTCAATGCGTTCGCACGGTCCTTTGAGGCCCGCAGCGAAGTCGATATGTCGATGGCGGAGTATCTGGAATCGTGTCGAGGCGATCCGATGCGATATGCCAATGCGGCCGAGCGGCTGCTGGCCGCGATCGGTGAGCCCCAGATGATTGACACGGCCAAGGACCCCCGCCTTGGCCGTATTTTTTTGAACCGGACCGTACGCGCCTATCCGGCTTTCGCCGGTTTCCACGGCATGGAAGAGACCATCGAGCGTATCGTCGGGTTCTTCCGGCACGCGGCGCAGGGCCTGGAAGAGCGCAAGCAAATTCTTTATCTGCTCGGCCCCGTCGGCGGCGGCAAGTCGTCGCTCGCCGAGCGGCTGAAGTCGCTGATGGAAGTGCATCCGATCTATGTGCTGAAGGCGGGCGATGAACTGAGCCCGGTGTTCGAGAGCCCGCTCAGCCTGTTCGACCCGGAATCGCTGGGACCGATGATCGAGGAGAAGTACGGCATTCCGCGCCGCCGCCTCAACGGGTTGATGAGTCCGTGGTGCTACAAGCGGCTGGAAGCGTTCGGCGGCGATATCTCGCGGTTTCGCGTCGCCAGGATCCAGCCTTCGCGGTTGCGCCAGATCGGGATTGCGAAGACCGAGCCCGGCGACGAAAACAACCAGGACATCTCGTCGCTGGTCGGCAAGGTCGATATCCGCAAGCTGGAGACCTTTGCCCAGAACGACCCCGATGCCTACAGCTATTCCGGCGGGCTCAATCGCGCCAATCAGGGCGTGCTCGAATTCGTCGAGATGTTCAAGGCGCCGATCAAGATGCTGCATCCGCTGCTAACGGCGACGCAGGAGGGCAACTACATCGGGACCGAGAACATCGGTGCGATCCCGTTCACCGGCGTCATCCTCGCCCATTCCAACGAGTCGGAATGGCAGAGCTTCAAGACCAACAAGAACAACGAAGCCTTCATCGACCGCATCTGCGTGATCAAGGTGCCGTATTGCCTGCGGGTCACGGAAGAGCAGAAGATCTACGAAAAGCTGATCCAGGGTTCCGAGCTTGCCGCCGCTCCTTGCGCGCCGTCGACGCTGGAGACGCTGGCGCGCTTCTCGGTGATGTCGCGCCTGCGCCGGCACGAGAACTCGACGCTGTTTGCAAAGATGCGGGTCTATGACGGCGAAAGCCTGAAGGAGTCCGATCCGAAGGCGCGCAGCGTTCAGGAATACAAGGACGCTGCCGGTGTCGACGAGGGCATGGACGGAATCTCGACGCGCTTTGCCTTCAAGATTCTGGCCGCCACCTATAACCACGATACGACGGAGATCGGCGCCGACGCGGTCCACCTGATGTATACGCTGGAGCAGTCGATCCGCCGCGAGCAGCTTCCCGACGAAGTCGAAAAGCGGTACCTCGAATTCATCAAAGCCGACCTCGCGCCGCGCTATGCCGAATTCATCGGGCACGAGATCCAGAAGGCCTATCTGGAATCCTATTCGGATTACGGGCAGAATCTGTTCGATCGCTACGTCGATTACGCCGACGCCTGGATCGAGGATCAGGATTTCAAGGATCCCGACACCGGGCAACTGCTCGACCGCGAACTGCTCAACCAGGAACTGACCAAGATCGAGAAGCCCGCGGGCATCGCCAACCCGAAGGATTTCCGCAACGAGGTCGTCAAGTTCTCGCTGCGGTCGCGGGCGCAGCATGGCGGCAAGAATCCGTCATGGACCAGCTACGAGAAGATCCGGGAGGTGATCGAGAAGCGGATATTTTCTCAGGTCGAAGACCTGCTTCCGGTGATCTCGTTCGGCTCGAAAAAGGACGGCGAGACCGAAAGAAAGCACGGCGAATTTGTCGAGCGGATGGTCGCGCGCGGCTACACCGAACGTCAGGTCCGCCGGCTTGTCGAATGGTACATGCGTGTGAAGCAGGCCGGCTGAGGCGGATGAAAACGTGGCCATTCATATCGTCGACCGGCGGCTGAATCCGGGCAGCAAGAGTCTTGAAAATCGCCAGCGGTTCCTGCGCCGGGCCAAGGCGCTGGTTCAGGGGGCAGTCAAGAAGTCGTCGCAGGAGCGGGACATCAAGGATGTCCTGGAAGGCGGCGAGATCAGCATACCGCTCGACGGCATGAACGAGCCTCGTTTTCGCCGCGAGGGCGGCACGCGCGACATGGTGGTTCCCGGAAACAAGAAGTTCGTCGAAGGCGACATGCTGCCGCGGTCCAGTCAGGGCAGCGGCAAGTCGAACGGTCCCGGCGAAGGCGACGGCGAGGACGGCTTCCGCTTCGTTCTCAGCCGCGACGAGTTCGTCGACCTGTTTCTCGACGATCTGGAGTTACCCGACCTCGCCAAGCGCAAGCTTGCCGAGGTCGAAAGCGAAGGCATTCACCGTGCCGGTTATGCCACTTCCGGTTCGCCCGCGAATATCTCGGTGAGCCGCACGGTTGGCCGGGCGATGGCGCGGCGGGTGGCGCTGCGACGGCCGCGGCCGGAGGCGGTGGCGGCGCTCGAAGCCGAACTGGCCGATTGCAGCGAGGCGCGCCGCGCTGAAATCGAGGCCGAGATCGAGGTCTTGAAAGCCAGGATACGCAAGATTCCGTTCATCGATCCGATCGACATCAGATACCGGCGGTTTGAAACGGTGCCGAAGCCGGCAGCGCAGGCCGTCATGTTCTGCCTGATGGATGTGTCGGGTTCGATGACCGAGCACATGAAGGATCTCGCCAAGCGCTTCTACATGCTGCTCTACGTGTTCCTGAAGCGGCGCTATCGTCACGTCGAGATCGTCTTCATCCGGCATACCGACAAGGCCGAGGAGGTCGACGAGGAGACGTTCTTTCACGGTCCGGCGTCGGGCGGCACCCTGGTGTCGAGCGCATTGCAGGCGATGCACGATATCGTCAGGTCGCGGTTTCGTCCGGCGGACTGGAACATCTACGCCGCGCAGGCATCCGACGGCGACAATTCGAACTCCGACAGTGATCTCGTGGCGCGGTTGCTGACCGAGATGATCCTGCCGGCGAGCCAGTTCTACGCCTATCTGGAAGTCGGACAGGACAACGGCCTGACCTTCGATATGCCGGATTCCTCGCTGTGGACGCTGTACGAGCGCTTGCGTGCCGATGGTGCGTCGCTGTCGGCGCGCAAGGTCAGCGAACGCAACGAAATCTTCCCGGTGTTCCACGATCTGTTCAAGCGCCGCGGCAAACAGGAAAGGGTCGCCTGATGAACGCGACAGACCAATTGCTGTTTCAGGGCGCCGATTGGGATTTCCAGACGCTGCAGCGCATCTGCGACGCTTGTGAAGAGATTGCGCGCGACGAACTCGGTCTCAGCGTCTATCCCAACCAGATCGAGGTCATCACTGCCGAACAGATGCTGGATGCCTATTCGTCGGTGGGCATGCCGCTGTTCTACAAGCATTGGTCGTTCGGCAAGCACTTCGCCTATCAGGAAGCTTCCTACCGCAAGGGGCTGATGGGCCTCGCCTACGAGATCGTCATCAACAGCTCGCCCTGCATTTCCTATCTGATGGAGGAAAACACCGCGACGATGCAGACGCTGGTGATCGCGCATGCCGCGTTCGGCCACAATCATTTCTTCAAGAACAACTACCTGTTCAGGCAATGGACCGACGCCGACGGCATTCTGGATTATCTCGAATTCGCCAAGAGCTATGTGACGCAATGCGAGGAGCGGCATGGGCGGCAGGCGGTCGAGCAGACACTCGATGCCGCGCACGCCTTGATGTCGCACGGCATCGACCGCTATGCCGGCAAGAAGAAGCTCGACCTTCGCGCCGAGGAGAAGCGCGCCGGCCAGCGCCGCCTGCACGAGGAAAGCGCCTTCAACGATCTCTGGCGAACCGTTCCGGCCGGCCCGGTCAAGAGCGGCACGGTGCTCAGCGTCGAACGCCGCCGCAAGTTGCTTGGATTGCCGCAGGAAAACCTGCTGTACTTTCTCGAAAAGTCAGCGCCGCGCTTGCAGCCCTGGCAACGTGAGTTGCTGCGGATCGTGCGCCATATCGCGCAGTATTTTTACCCGCAGAGCCAGACCAAGGTCATGAACGAGGGCACCGCGACCTACGTTCACTACCGCATCATGAACCGGCTGCACGAACAGGGCAGGCTGTCCGACGGCAATTTCCTGGAATTTCTGCAGAGCCACACCAACGTCGTGTTCCAGCCCGATTTCGACCATCGTGGTTTTTCCGGCTTCAACCCTTACGCGCTGGGTTTTGCGATGATGCAGGACATCGAGCGCATCGTCACAAATCCGGAACAGGAGGATCGAGAGTGGTTTCCGGATATTGCGGGCCGCGGCGATGCGATGGGCGTGTTGCGCGACATCTGGGCCAACTACCGCGATGAAAGCTTCATCAGCCAGTTCCTCAGCCCGCGGCTGATGCGGCATCTTCGCCTGTTCCATCTGCATGACGATCCCGCGCAAGAGGAGGGCATCAGGGTCGACGCCATCCACGACGAGCGCGGCTACCGCCGGCTTCGCCGCGAACTGGCGCGGCAATACGACGTCGGTTTCATCGACGCCAATATCGAAGTCGTCGACGTCGATCTTGCCGGCGATCGCCGCCTGATGCTGCGGCACACCGTCGTGAAAGGCGCCAGGCTCAACGAGGCCGATGCGGCACATGTGTTGCAGCACCTCGCCAATCTCTGGAGCTATGACGTGTCGCTGGTCGAGGTCGACGAAGCGGATGTCGTCCTTAGGGAGCACAAGATGACGCCCCGGACGGTCGCGGCTGTCGCTTAGGTCTGAGTTTCGGCGCGTAGCTGGCTCCGCCGTTCACTTTCCCGTTTATTTTCTGACTTGCGGCCTCGTTTTCGGACGCGGCATTGTCTAGATCGTGCTTACTGATCCCTCATCAGCGAGTCGCGAAATGGGCAAGGAAGAAAAAACCGACGCGGAACTCGAAGATATGATCCTGCAGCGCCTGGTGATCGGCGGTGTCTATGTCTCCGTACGCAAGGATCCGATCCTCGGCTGGCGTCCGACGGTGGTGACCGCGCCGAAACACACCAAAAACGCGCAAGAGCTGGCGGACAAGATTGCGGCCGAACTGCGCAAGAAATTCGTCTTGAAGGATTGATGCGCCGCAGCCCCCGCGCAGGCCCGGTCATCTGCCGATCGGGCAGGTGCCCGGGTTGTCGCAAGGCGCAGGCGTAGACCGTGTGCTGGCCGTGGCCTCGGTCGAGACCGGACCTTCCACGCCATTGACGACGGCTGAAACGCGCCAACGATACACCGCGTGGGGCTTCAGGCCGGAGTCCCCAAAGCTCGGCCCCACGACATCGCCAATCGCTGCGAACGGGCCATCACCGTCGGCGCGCGAGATGCGGTAGAAGGTGGCTTGCCCGATAGGGCTCCAAACCAGGTCCGCGCCGGCGTCCGTGGTGTCGACGACCGCGAGTGCGGCCGGTGCTGCATCCGTCGGTGCCGCGGAGGCGGGGGCGGGTGTCGCGCGCGCGGTAAGGGCATCCAGCATGGCCTTGATCGCCCTGATCTGAACGCCCGATTTCGTGACATAGCTGTCCTCGTGATTGACGTAGCTCCACCAGTCCCAGCACGCCTGTGGATTCAACGGCGCAAACGAACTGGTCGTCGTCTGCGGATAGAGAACAATGAGATGGTTGGTGTCGGCCCAGGCATTGTACCCGGTGTCGTCGACAAACCGTCGTTGGATGTCGCCGGCGTCCTGCTTGCATCCGTGCAGGGCGATGTGGACACGGCAGGCCTGGCCGTCCTCGCAATCCCTGGGGACGAAAACAAAGCCGGCATCGCCGAGGCTCAGCGAACCGGGATCGTGCAGCCTGGCATAAACCGACTGGTCGAAGCGTTGCACCGTCCCGGCGAGTTGACCGCGATTTGGCGGGTTCAGTGCACCGTAAATGTGCTGCAGGACGATTCCCGCCTGGTCGTAGCCGCACTGGTCGATAAACGGACCCTGATTGTCGGCGCAGTTGTTGAGGCCACTCACGTCAGGCTGTTGCCGGACCACCAGCGAATGTCCGGCGCCCACCGCCGTCTGGTAGTACAGGTTGCCGCGGTTGCCGTCGCCCAGATAGTGGCGATAGAAATCGGCGGCAGCATCCGTGACCGATTTGGCCACCACGGCGTCGTTGTAGCCATGGAACAGGTACAGCTTTTGCCGTTTCAGGTTCTGCAGGGGATCGATGTCGCCGGATGCCGCCTCGGCGTCGGCCTTGGCGATCAGGGTGCTCAGGTCCGGCGGTGGACCCTTCATGCATGAACCCGTTGCGGTCATGATCGGCAGCGTAAAACCGTTCATCAAGTCGTCGTTGTCCGCCTTGGCGCACCAGTACGGGCCACCCGCGATCACGCCGACGCCCTTGATCACCGACGACCATGCGGTTCCGAACTGGACCGCCATGAACGCGCCGGACGATATCCCGGAGATCGAGCTTTCGGCGATGGCGGCATTGTAGCCGCGAAGCGGCACGGGTTCGGCGGCGAGCGGCGACACGGCCAAGGCCGTGGCGCTGGTGAGGGCAAAGACGGTGCTGCGTGTCACGCTGGGGCGCATGAGAGCCTCCTTGTCCTGATTTCGGCCGCTACCGGTTCCCGTCTCCTACATTCAAGAATCAAGCCATGATCAACTTAAACGGGTTAAGTAAGAGAAATGCACCAATATTCGGACGCGTACTGGATCGCCCGAGCGAAGCGAAGCAATCCATTTTCACGGCATAACCGATAGATGGATTGCTTCCGCCTTCGCTCTGCTAACTTCGGCGGACAAGTCGTCGCAACAGCTCCTCGCCAAGAACTCCTCGCAATGACGGCAAAGACCGTTCAGCCCGGTCCCGCCCCCTGCGTCGCCGTATAGACTGCATATAGCGACTGGCTCGCGGCCATGAACAGGCGGTTGCGCTTGGGCCCGCCGAAAGTGATATTGCCGCACACTTCGGGCAGGCGGATGCGGCCGATCAGCTTGCCGTCCGGGTTCCACACCGTCACGCCGCTGTAGCCGACGGCGCGGCCGGCATTGCTGGAGGCCCAGACATTGCCGTTGACGTCGCAGCGCACGCCGTCCGGTCCGCATTTCACGCCGTCGATCATGAAGTCGCTGAACCGCTTGCCGTTGGAGAGCTTGTTGTCGGTGCCGACATCGAACACGAACATGTCGCCTTTGCCGCCCGGACCGGTATCGCCCGGCCCCTTGCCGGTGGAGGCGACGTAGAGCCTCTTGTAGTCGGGCGAGAACGCGAGGCCATTGGGATCGGGCACCTGTTCCTCGGTCACCACGAGGTCGATGCGGCCACTGGGATCGATGCGATAGCAGTTGGTCGGCAGTTCGCGCTTGCCCGGCACAAAGCCGGCCGGCTGGCCGATCCGCGGATTGAGCTTGCCGCCGGCATTGCTGGCGCCGCCCGCGATATCAGGCTCGCCCTCGTAGAGCTGGCCGCCATAGGGCGGATCGGTGAACCAGTAGCTGCCGTCGGGATGGGCCGCGATGTCGTTGGGCGAGTTGAGCTTCTTGCCGTTGTAGGAATCGGCCAGCACGGTCGCGGTGCCGTCATGCTCATAGCGCACGACGCGGCGGGTGAGGTGTTCGCAGGAGAGCTGGCGGCCCTGGAAGTCGAACGAGTTGCCGTTGGAATTGTTGGACGGCGCGCGGAACACGCTGACATGGCCGTCGTCCTCCGACCAGCGCATCTGCCGGTTGTTGGGAATGTCGCTCCAGAGGAGATAGCGGCCCTGCGCGCTCCATGCCGGGCCTTCGGCCCACAACAGGCCGGTATAGAGCCGCGTGACCGCGGTGTTGGGCTGGGCGATGTCGTTGAAGGAGGGATCGACCGCGATGATGTCGGGATCCCAGAAATAGGTGGTCGGCGCCCCGCGCGGGCTGAAATCGCGCGGCGGACTGGTGATGGTCGTCGGCGGGCCCACCGGTGCCGGGGCGTTCTGGGCCAGCGCGCCGCCGGCCCCTGCCGCGGTGGCGCCGGCGATTGCCGCCACACCCTGCACCAGCGTGCGCCGCGAAAGCATGACCTCTGGATCGCGCTGCTCGTAGCGTGTCATCGCATCCTCCCAATTGTTCACCGGCCGTTGATCCGGCCTGGCAACCTAAGGTTAAACCGGTCCGTGCCCGGTTGCGAGAACTGCTTTGAATTTTGCTCGCGGTAAAGGCTCGCAAGGCAAGATGGCGTTACGTCGTCGAATGGATGTCGGAGAAGAGGCCGGGACGAGCTGTCGGGAGCCTTTACCCCAGCAACACGGCGTCCGCGCCGTTCACGGCATCGGCGCTGTCGGTTACCGTCTTCTCCAGCGAGCCGGCCTGCACCGAAATGTTTTCGGCAAAGAACCTCGCCAGCGTCACATAGCGCTGCGGATCGCCGGCCTCGCCATTGGTCTTGGCGGCGAGCGCCTCGCCGGCGAGCATGCAGCCGCCGAGCGTGGAGCCGAACAGCCGCAGATAGGGCGTCGCGCCCGCCAGTGCATCGTTGGGTGCGGAGGCGACGCGCTCCAGCAGCCATTTGCTGGCGCGATCCAGCGATCCCAGCGCATCGCGCAGTTTGGGGCCGGTGGTACCGAACGCCGGATCGTTGGAGGCTTCCACCTGCTTGACGATGCCGGAGAGCTCGTCCATCAGCGCCCACACCGAGGCGCCGCCATTGGCCGCGAGCTTGCGGGTGACGAGGTCGATCGACTGGATGCCGTTGGTGCCTTCATAGATCGAGGTGATGCGCGCATCGCGGTAATGCTGGGCGGCGCCGGTCTCCTCGATAAAGCCCATGCCGCCGTGGATCTGAACGCCGAGATACGTCACCTCGTTGCCGATATCGGTGGAGAACGCCTTGGCGATCGGCGTCAGCAGCGCGCCGCGCGCGGCGGCATCGCTGCGTACTTTCGCGTCCTTGGCGCGCACGGAGACGTCGAGCGCCACCGCTGTGGCGTAGCAGATCGAGCGCGCAGCAGCGGTCATGGCGCGCATCTGCATCAGCATCCGCTTGACGTCGGGATGGACGATGATGGTGTCCATGCCGCTGGTCTTCGAGCCAAGGCCGCGGCCTTGCTTGCGTTCCTGTGCAAAGGCCAGCGCCTGCTGGTAGGCGCGGTCGGCAATCCCGACGCCTTCGAGGCCGACGCCGAGGCGGGCCTGGTTCATCATCGTGAACATGCAGAGCATGCCGCGGTTTTCCTCGCCGATCAGGTAACCGATCGCACCGCCGGTATCGCCCATCGTCATGGTGCAGGTCGGGGAGGCGTGCATGCCGAGCTTGTGTTCGACACCGCTCGGATAGATGTCGTTGCGCTTACCGAGCGAGCCGTCGGCATTGACCAGGAATTTCGGAATCAAAAAGAGGGAAATTCCCTTGGTGCCGGCGGGGGCATCGGGCAGGCGCGCCAGCACGAAATGAACGATGTTATCGGTCATGTCGTGGTCGCCATAGGTGATGAAGATTTTGGTGCCCTTGACGCGATAGCTGCCGTCGCTGGCGCGTTCGGCGCGGGTGCGCAGCGCGCCGACGTCGGACCCGGCCTGTGGTTCGGTGAGCTGCATGGTGCCGGTCCATTCGCCCGATACCAGCTTTTCCAGATAGATTTTTTTCAGCTCGTCGCTGCCATGGGCGTCGAGCGCTTCGATGGCGCTGAGAGTGAGCAGCGGGCAGAGGCCGAAGGCGATGTTCGACGCACTCCAGATTTCGGTGCAGGCGGCGTTGATTGCCAGCGGCAGGCCCTGGCCGCCAAAGGCTTCCGGCCCCGACACCGCGTTCCACCCGGCAGCGGTCCAGCGCTGATACGCATCGGGCCAGCCCGGCGCGGTCGTGACCTTGTTGGCTTCGAGCTTGATGCCGTGTTCGTCGCCGATGCGATTGAGCGGCGCCAGCACGTCGCCGGCGAATTTGCCGGCTTCCTCCAGCACGGCCGCGGTGATGTCGCCGTCGAAATCGCCGTAATGGCCGGCCTTTACGGCGGCCTGAAGGCCCGCACCGTGGTTGAGCGCGAGCAGGATGTCGGAGATCGGCGCGCGGTAGGTCATGACGGGCACTCGCTTTGGGAACGACGGGCTGCCGTCTTCCCACGAAACCCGCCTTCTCTCAACTCTCCCCACGGCGGTATCGGGCCGCCTCGGCAGCGGATACCACCCAAAAGCGGACGGGGGAGGGGAGGAAGCGACCCATTATAAAGGGTGGTCGCGTCCGGCCGGGTTTTGGGCCGAAATTAGCGCCCCCAGCCTGTTGAAATCACTCAACTCCCTCTATAGACCGGCGGTGCCGGAGACGGATCGCCCGAGCGCGATCCCAGCGTGTTCCGTATCCGGCCTGTTGGGGCGTAGCCAAGCGGTAAGGCAGGGGATTTTGATTCCCCCATTCGGAGGTTCGATCCCTCCCGCCCCAGCCAGGCAGTCTTGGGTCTGCCGATAGTTTGCAACCTGCGCCTCAGAGGCCGGGAGGCCCTGGCCTTTCGGCATTTGGGTTTGTCTCTGCGCTCCCGGTCTCTCGAGCTGCAGGGCAGCTGAAACAGTCGAAATTGAGATGCCGCAATGCCGCCGCTTTGTAGCCAGCGTTGTCGCACTGCGTTTCCAATTTTCGTCCAAGATTTGCCGGCCAACTCAAATCACGTGACCTGTACGAACAGGCGACTGGGGGAAAGCTCAATCATTTGATGGAGTGTCGCTATGGAATTAGATCATTGGCCGCACAAGCAATGCCGCCGCGTCGAACCCTCCCTTTGGACCAACAAACCTGTCGATGATGCTCTCTCGCTGCTGGACGATGCCCTGCGTGAGGATGGGTCGGCACCTTGTAGTGACGACCATGCCGATGAAGTCCTTTCGCTGCTCCAGAAGCTTGGGTATGTACCGATGACAATTGACCCGGAAGAGTTCGTAGCCCTCAGCAATCACGGCACGATGAAGCTGCGATCAGCGGTGGCGCGGACGATGATCTTCCCACCCGAAGAACGAAAGCAAGCAACAATCGTTCGGGAAAACGAGCCGACGATCCTCAAGTTCGAGCAGATCCGAGACCTTGCGGCGCAATGGGAGTTCGTACCGTCCGAATGAAGCTCGACCAATCTGGTTCGTCGGCGCTACAACAGAAGAAGTGCAATGAGCGCCTTATTGAATCGTTTTCAGGCCCAGTAAGGCCTCAAATCGCTCAATCGATTTAGCGAGCTTCACGGTTTCCCGTTTCAAGCCCGCAAAACCTTCTTGCGAGCCTTGTTCGGCGATTTCGAGAATTTCTTGCCGAATGTAAGTCAGTCTCCTGCGCCAATTGTCTATTCGGATTCGGTCCGCGAGCTTGGACGCAAAGAAATCGTCGACCGGCTTTTCATCCTTGACCAGTTCAGAAGTGGATGTGTTGAGCTCATTTTGGGGCATCGTATCGCACCATCGTCCGATGATTCGATTGAAAGCTTCGCTGCAAAATGTGTCAAAGTTGGAGATTGGACCTCGCCTGTTTTTGAGGGCGAAGTTCTGATGGCTGACGCTCCTTCAAATCGGCTGCTGCCGCGGTCTTGCGCGATTTATGAAAATTCAGGATCGTTCGGGATGTCTCGGTGTTGAGTTGTAAATACTCCTCCCTCTTCCGAATTCAGTTCCAGCGCGGAGGTTCGGTGGTCCCTCGCGCCCAGGAAGAGAAGAGATATTATCGTCGCGGCTCGCCGAATTCAAATCTCGCAGCCGGACAAATCCAGGGCCTTACGCAGACCACCAAACGCGCTCAGTCGGCAAGGCACGGTGTCGGTGCCAACCTTTCGGCGCTCGGTGACGGCAGCTCGCCCAACATTGGCGGTTCTTTGCCTTGGCTTGGGTAGAGCAGCGGCAGGGACCTTGGTCAATTTTGGAACAGGCGGATGGCGGTTGATTGGTCTCAAATTCTCTAGAGCATTGCTGGTGGCGATCTGCGATGTAGAAATGCGGTCATCGACTTGAGGAGGCGGTGCCGGTGTGTCGGTGCTCGCATAGGTATCTTCAAGTCGATCAGTCTTCGCCAGCGCTCCAAGTGAATCCGGAATGGCTACTGTCGCGACACCGGGTTGACTGACGGTAGCTTCACGGCGCGGCGAGGCTCTGAGTTCCATTGCCGCCAAGACTCCTACACTCAACGGAATCAGCATGCCGAACAAAACCATTCTCAACATGATTTCCTCCCGCTTAGGACCAGCGCCCGATGAATTCTCCAATGCAGTGAGGCAGCTTCGCGGCGATGAGTGCAAAAATCTCATGCACTCGCGTAAGGCGTTCAAGCAAGGTTAATGGAATTGCATTTGCGGTTTGGCTTGTGCGGCTAGGGTGAGGCGATCAGCCCATTGGCCGTGGCGACGATCCATCGGTTGCCCCAGCGCACGATCGATTCAATTTGGCCAACACCTGGCACGGTGTCACCAACCATTGCTGACCAGATTCCATCCGGTCCCTCGATGATGGCTGTTCCACCCCTAACGTCGCGAACTGTCCAGCCCGCAATCGTAGCCGGCCGCGTCTCCGGCGCCGGGTAAAGTGGTTCGCGGGGGGCAATCGAGCCGGTGGGCAGATCTGGCGGGAGAGGCGTAGCTGCCGTTCTGGAAGTCTGTCCATCGGAGCGGAGCACGGAACCCGCCGATAAATTCGGAGCTTTGGGTGAATTATTGACCGCCGTACCAAGCGCTGCCTGCTTTCGAGCGCTTTCAGTCTTGGGAGCCGACTTCATTTCGGTTCGAGAGGGAGACGTATTTGGCTGTGCAGTAGAGGCGATGACAGTTGGCGTGCCATACCAAGTCGAGCCGCTCGCCCATCCCAGTCCAAACCCCAGCGCAAGCGCGCCCGCGACCGCAAAGCAAAGAACGTATGCCGGGCCGGCATTGGGCCTCAAAAGGTACAACGCGTCTGCCTGAATGGGACTGAGGTAGTCCGACAAATCCGCGTCCGCGGGGGATGACGGCGGTCGACAGCTCGTCGCTTCTTCAAGCGAACCGATATGTTCAATACTGTTCGATGGCTGGACCTGCATGATCGCGACCCTCTGCGGTCATCGATGATCATGCCTAGGACTAAAGGAAATCTTAAGAATTGTTGGCCGCTGGCGAACATTGGCAGGCCGGTGCACCGAGACCCGACGGCCATCCTTCGAGCCGTTCACTGCATTTCGTCCGGCTATTGCGGGGTAATGCCGGCGTCCTTGATGATGCGGTCCCACTTGACGATCTCGGTCTTCAGCAGTTGTTCGAGGGCTGCCGGCGTCGCGCGCTCCTCCTCGACCGGCGTCATGCTGAGCTCGGCGAAACGGTTGACCAGAGGCGGGTCCTTGAGCGCCTTTTGCAGCGCGCCGACCAGCGCGTCGACGATCGGCTTCGGCGTGTTGCGCGGCGCGTACAATCCATACCAGGTGGTGACGTCAAAGGCGGCGACGCCGGCTTCCGCCGCGGTCGGCAGGTTGGGCAGCGTCGGCACCCGCTGTTTGCTGGTGATCGCATAGCCCGGGATGGTGCCGCCCTGGATATACGGCGTCGGCCCGGTGGCGGGATCGCAATAGACGTCGATGTGGCCGGCGATGATGTCGTTCAGCGCCGGGCCGCCGCCCTTGTAGTAGATCGGCGTCAGCTTGGCGCCGATCGTGCTCATGAACATCAGCCCGCACAGATGCGATGCGGAGCCGAGGCCGACATTGCCATAGGTGATCTTGTCGCCCTGGGTGCGAACGTACGCGACCAGTTCCTTGAGGTCCTTGGCGGGAAAGTTCGGTCGCGCCACCAGGATCATCGGCACATCGGTGACGAGGCCGATCGGGGCAAAGTCGCCGACCGGATCGAACGGCAGTTTGGCGTAGAGCGCGGGCGCGGTGGCCTGGCCGACATGCATCAGCAGCACCGTGTAGCCATCCGGCGCGGCCTTGGCGACCCGGTTGGTGCCGAGCGTTCCGCCGGCGCCGACCACGTTTTCGATCACCAGCGGCTGCTTCAGTGTCGCTCCCATCGAGCTGCCGAGCAGCCGCGCGATCACGTCGCCGGGCCCGCCGGCCGAAAACGGCACCACCATGGTGATGGGCCGGCTCGGATATTCATCTGCCAAGGCCGGCAGCGCTGGCGTCAGCAACAGTGCCAACATCAATCTTGTGGCCAGTCTCATGGAGCGTTCCTCGTTGTTGTTCTTGTTATTATTCAGGCTCAGGCAGGTTCAGGCTTGCGGCTTGTCGGCCTCGGCGGTGGATTTCTCGATCATGGCAAGCGCTGCCACCGCCGCGGCCTTGACATGGTCGACGCAGCAGCGTTCGGCGAGATCGGGGTCGCCGCTCTGGATCGCGCGCCAGATCGCGGTGACTTCGCGCATGCTCTTGTTGATGCGTTTGGGCTGCGACATCGACGTAATGCGCAGCAGGGTGATGCGGTCGTGCAGCGGTCGCAGCATCCGCTCGATGAAGGTGTTGCGACAGCCGGTGATGATCGCGGCATAAAACTCGGTCTTGGCTTCGAGCGTGGCGACGAAATCGGATTCCGCCGTTGCCGCCTTCAACTTCACCAGCGCATCGCCGATCCGGCGGACGATATCAGGGTCGTGCACGCGCGCGCATTCGCGGCCGGCGAAACCTTCGAGCACGGCCCGCGCGGCGTAAAGCTGCTTGGCTTCCTCGAGGCTGATGGTGGAGACCACCGGGCCGCGATGCGGAATGGTATGGACGAGGCCGTCGGCTTCCAGCAGGCGAAGCGCCTCGCGGATCGACGGCCGGCTGACGCCGGTCATCTCGCACAGTTCGCGTTCGACCAGGCGCTGCCCCGGCTTGAAGGTGCCGGACATGATGGCGTTGCGGAGTTTTTGCGCGACCATCGACCGGACCGTCGGAACGTCATCGATCCGAAGGGTCGATGGCTGTTCGGCTTGCCTGCTCATTGCCTGCTGCTTTCGCTCTGTCTGTTGCAATCAACGCCTGTTGATACTGCCGCCATTATCAGTGCAATTATCGCGCCTCTTTCCCCGATCCGATCGCGTCCAAAATCCCTCGAATTCGTTAGGTCTAGTAGCGGTTGACGGGCAGAATCATCATCTCGGCAATTTGTACATGGGGTGGCTGGTTAATTGCAAAGACGATGGACCGCGCGACGTCGGACGGATCCAGCGCCATCTTGAACTGGTCGAAATACTCTTTTTCCTTCTGCCGGTCGCCACGATAGCGGGTGACGATGATGTTGGTCCGGGCGAGGCCCGGCTGGATTTCGGTGACGCGGATCGCGGTCTCCGCCAGTTCGCCCCGGATCGTTTCGGTGAACATGTGCACGCCGGCCTTGCTGGTGCTGTAGGCCGCCATGTCAGGCACGATCCGCACCGCGTTGATCGAGCTGATATTGACGATGTGGCCGGCGTTGCGCGCGACCATGTCGGGCAGGATGCTGCGGGTGACCCGCATCAGGCCGATCAGGTTGGTCGAAATGATATTGGACCAGTCGTCCGCCGCGCCGACGTCGAAACGGGTGCGGCCGCCGATATCGTGCCCGGCATTGTTGACGAGAATGTCGACCGGCTTGAAGGCGTCGGGGATCAACTCGAGCAGCCGGTCGACGTTTTTGGCGTCGGTGATGTCGAGCTGTACCGCAAAGGTATTGTCGCCCATTTCAGCCGCGAGCGCCCGCAGCGGCTCCGCGTCGCGGTCGACCAGCACCACCTTGCGTCCGCTATCGAGCAGAGCGCGCGTAATGGCGCGTCCCATGCCGCCCGCGGCGCCGGTCACCACGGCATTGCGGCGCGATACTTCAGTCATGACCAGTCTCTCCAAAGCAATTGTTCAGTGCGATCATGAGGCGGACCAGCCTCCGTCGATCGGCAGTGTCGTGCCGGTGATGTCTTGCGCCGCCGGGCTGCAAAGAAACACCACCGTTGCGCCGACGTTCTGCATCGAAACGAAGCGGTGGCTGGGCTGCCGCGTCGCGAGGTACTCGCCGGTCGCGACGTCAATGGATTGCCCCTTGCCGCGCGCGATCGCGGCAATGCGATTTTCGATCGCAGGCGTCGGCAGCGTGCCCGGGCCGAGCGCGTTGCAGGTGATGCCCGTCGTCGCGGTCTCCAGCGCCACGGCGCGGGTCATGCCAACGATCGCGGTCTTGGTGGTGACATAGTCGATCCGGTTCTCGACCGCGCGGGTCGAATAGATCGACGCCATGTTGACGATGCGTCCCCAATTGCGCGCCTTCATGCCCGGCAATGCCAGCCGCGTCAGGTGAAACGGAGCGGACAGGTTGACGGCGAGCGCCGCGTCCCATTGCTCCGGCAGAAACGCTTCGGTCGGGGCGAAGTAGCGGACCACGGCATTGTTGACGAGAATGTCGATGGCGCCGGGGCGATCGAGCAACGCGGCCATCATGGCCTCGATCGCCGATCGCTGGCTGAGGTCGGCGGCAACGCTCAGGGTCTCGACGGCGAACCGGGACCTGATCCCGTCGGCCGCCGCACGCGGCTCGGTCAGGTCATGCAGGACGATATTGGCTCCGGCGCCGGCAAGACTCTCGGCGACGGCGAGGCCAAGGCCCGCCGTCGCTCCGGTCACCAGAGCCCATTTACCCCCGAGCATGCGTTCGCCGACGGTCATTTCTTCGCATCGAGCTCCGCGAACACTTCACGCGCATTGCGGAAGGCGTCGACGCCGGCCGGAACGCCGCAATAGATCGCGACCTGCATGAAGACCTCGCGGATCTCCTCGCGGGTGGCGCCGTTGGTCAGCGCGCCGCGGACATGGGTCTTGAGTTCATGCGGCCGGTTGAGCGCGCAGAGCATGCCGAGGTTGAGAAGACTGCGGGTCTTGTGGGAGAGGCCGTCGCGGCCCCACACATAGCCCCAGCAATATTCGGTGGTCAGGTCCTGCATTGGCCGGTTGAAATCGTCGGCCGAAGCGAGTGCCTTGTCGACGAATTCGTTGCCGAGCACGCTTTTGCGGATCTTCAGTCCGCGGTCATAGGTGGCTTGGTCCATGATGTTTTCCGTTGTTGCTGGTTGATGATTCTAGTTCTTGGGCCAGAACGGCTGCGAGAGCGCGAGCTGCGGCGGGAACACCGTGACCGGCACGCCGGCCTGCCACTGCACGATGGTCATGCCGGCGCCGATCCGGCGGCCTTTTTCGTCGAACTTGAGATCGCCGAGCGGATAATATTTCGACGGGCCGCCGTCCATGGCGCGCAACGCATCGGCCACCGCGACCCGGTCGGCTTTTCCCGCCTTTTCAAGCGCGTCCTTGATCAGCCACATGTCGCCATAGGTGGAGATGGCGTTCTGCGTCATCCACGGTTCCTTGTAGCGGGTCTTGAGTTCGGCGATCAGCGCTTCATGGCCCTTGGCGCCCCAACTGGCGACGCAGGTCAGCACGCCCTGTAGCAGTTCTGGACTGACGGTCTGCAGCATGTCCGGCTCCGCGATCGCGATGCCGAACGAAATCGTCGGGACCTTGCCCTGGCCCATGCCGAACTCGTTCATCTTCTCCAGCAGCAGTTTGGCGTCGGAGATCACGGTCGGCAGGAAGAACAGCAGGTCCGGCTTGGCGGAGCGAACCTTTTGCACGAGCGAGGTCGCATCGGCGAGCGGGGGCGTAAAGGTCTCATCGACGATCAGCTTCAATCCGTTGGCCTCCAGCAGGCCTTCGCGCATTGCTTTCGCCGACGCAACCGAGGCGCCGGTATTGTCGGTGATGATCGCGACCGTCTTCGGCTTCTTGCCCGAGGCGGCTTCCGCCAGGTTGATGATCTGCGGCAACGCCTGCTTGGCCTGCGATGCGGCGGTGGCCGAGGTCTGGAACACGTATTTGAAGCCGCGGTCGGTGATCAGATCGGAGTAGGAGAGGGTGAGCACGGGCAGGTTGGCCCGCTCGGTGACTTCGGTGACGGCCAGCGTGAACGAACTCAGATAGGCGCCGCTGGCCGCGACCAGATCGGTTTCCTGCGCGACCATGCGCTGGGCCGCGTTCTTGGCCTTCTCGGTGGTGTCGCCGGAGTCGAGCACGACCAGCTTGAGCTTGGCGCCGCCGAGCGACTTGATGCCGCCCTGGGCGTTGATGTGATCAACAGCCATCTCGGCACCTTCGCGCATCACGGCACCGGGGCGCGCATACATGCCTGAGATCGGCACCAGCAGTCCAACCTTGATCTCGGCAGCCGCCTGGCCAAAGGCCTGGGATGCGAGCAGGCTTGCTGAAGCGCCGGCGAGCAAGGTTCGTCGCGTGACGGCAGTCTGGTTAGTCATGACGTAGCCTCCCTGAATTTATGATTATGATTGTTGTGATGGCGGTCAGGCCTTCTTCGGCCAGAACGGCGACGACTGGGCGAGGTCGGACGGGTACACGGTGACCGGTACGCCGTTCTGCCACTGCACGATCACGACGCCGGCGCCGACGCGGCGACCCTTATCGTCGAACTTCAACTCGCCGCCGGGATAGTATTTCGCGGGTCCGCCGTCCAGGGTGCGGAACGCGTCGGCGACCGCGAGGCGGTCGGCTTTCCCGGCCTTCTCAAGGGCGGCCTTCATCAGCCACATGTCGCCATAGGTCGAGATCACGTTCTGCGTCGCCCACGGCTCTTTGTACTTGGCCTTGAGTTCGGCAATGATGTCCTCGTGACCCTTGCAGCCCCAGTTGGCGACGATGGTCATGATGCCCTGAACCACTTCCGGCGTGACGCTCTGCAGCATGTCCGGCTCGGCAATGGTGATGCTGAAGGACACGGTCGGAATCTTGCCCTGGCCGAGGCCAAACTCGTTGATCTTTTCGAGGCCGAGCTTGGCGTCGGAAACCGCGTTCGGCATGAACAGCAGCAGGTCCGGCTTGGCCGATCGGACCTTCTGGATCAGCGGCGTGGCGTCGGACAGCGGCGGCGTCCAGACTTCCTCGACCACGAGCTGAAGGCCTTCCTGGGCCAGGAGCTTTTCCTTGAGCGCTTTCGCGGTCGCGACCGAGGTCGCGGTATTGTCCATCAGCATCGCCACCGTCTTTGGCCGCTTGCCCGAGGCCTTTTCGGCGAGCTTCATCAGTTCGGGCAGGCCGAGCTGGGATTGCACGCTGGCGGGGGCTGCGGTCTGGAAGATGAACTTGAAGCCGCGGTCGGTCAGCAGGTCCGAATAGGACAGTGTCAGCACCGGCAACTGCGCGCGTTCCGTCACTTCGGTGACGGCCAGCGTGAACGATGAGAGATAGGAACCGGTGGCGGCAACGAGGTCGGTTTCCTGCGCCACCATGCGCTGTGCCGCGTTCTTGGCTTTCTCGGTGGTATCGCCGCAATCGATCACGACCAGCTTCATCTTGGCGCCGCCGAGCGACTTGATGCCGCCCTGGGCGTTGATGTGCTCGATGCCCATCTCGGCGCCCATCTTCATCACCTGGCCGGGACGGGTGTAGATTCCCGACAGCGGCACGATCAGCCCGACCTTGACTTCGGCGGGCTGCTGCGCCCGGACCACGGTCGACAATCCCATCGCGGCCGCGCTGGTCAAAACCGTCCGGCGCGTCATCGATGCCTTTGAATTCTTTCCCTTGCTCATGTCCTGCTCTCCCGTTTGCGTTTCTGGTGTTGTTACATGCCGAGATAGGCCCTGCGGACGCGATCGTCGGCGCGCAGGGTTTGATTGTTGCCTTCGAGCGCGACGCGGCCGGCTTCGAGGACGTAGCCGTGGTCGGCGGATTCCAGCGCCTCCGCGACGCGTTGTTCGACGAGGAGAACGGTCAGGTTGGATTGCCGCCTGATCTCGATCAGCCGCTCGAAGATGAAGTCCGCGATTGCCGGCGACAGTCCCATCGAGGGTTCGTCGAGCATCAGCAGCTTGGGTGACGACGCCAGCCCGCGGCCGATCGCCAGCATCTGCTGCTGGCCGCCGGACATGGTGCCGGCGAACTGTTCGCGGCGTTCGGCGAGCACCGGCAGCCACTCGAAAATGCGCTTGATATTCTGCTTCCAGTCGCGCCGGCCGGCGTCGGTGACCGCGCCCATTTCCAGGTTTTCCATCACGGTGAGCGAGGGAAACACCTGGCGTCCTTCGGGGACATGCGCGATCCCCAGATGCGCGCGCCGCGACGGCGCGACGGACAGGAGATCGGTCCCCTCGAAGGTGATCGAGCCGGCACTCGGCTTTACGATTCCCGAGATGGTCTTGAACAGCGTGGTCTTGCCGGCGCCGTTGGGGCCGACGATGGCGACGAACTGGCCGGCATTGACCGTGATCGACACGTCGTTGAGGACGGGAATCGCGGAATAGCCGGCGCGCAGCCCCTTAATGCTGAGCATGGTCCACCCACTTTTTGCCGAGATAGGCCTCGATCACCCGCTTGTCGCGCGTGACGGTTTCGGGTTCGCCCTCGACCAGCACCGCGCCGTGATCGAGCACCAGGAAACTGTCGACCAGACGCACCATGGCCTGCATCGTGTGTTCGATGATGGCGATGGTGACGTCTTCCTTGGCGAGCTTTTGAATGACGGCGACCACCTCGTCGGCCTCGCCATGTCCAAGTCCGGCGAGCGTTTCATCGAGCAGCAGGATGCGCGGCTGGCCTGCGAGGGCGCGCGCGAGCTCCATCAGCCGCAATTCCTTGGTCGTCAGCTCACCGGCCATGCGATCGGCGATCGCGGAGAGGCCGACACGGGCGATGGCATCGGCGGCAAGCCGTCTTGCCTCGGCATCGGTCTTGGCCCGGACATAGGCGCCGACCACGACGTTGTCGGAGACCGACATCCGCATGAACGGACGCATGATCTGGAAGGTGCGGCCGATGCCGGCCTCGCACAATTCGTGCGGCTTGCGGCCGATCATGTTGCGGCCGTCGATGAGGACCTCGCCGGTATCTGGCCGCAGAAAGCCGTTGAGCAGGTTGAACACGGTGGTCTTGCCGGCGCCGTTTGGCCCGATGATTCCAAGGATGGCGTTGCGGTGCAGCTTGAAGCTGACATCCTGCACCGCCTTGAGGCCGCCGAAGGCGCGCGACAGACCGCGCACTTCCAGTACGACCTCCTGGGACGGGGCCGCTCTGGCCGGCTTGGGCGTGGCGGGAGTCGAGACCGCAGCGGCAACAATCGGCGCATCGCGCGGTGCCGCGGCTTCCGGCTGCACCACCGCATTCCGCTTGCGCAAGAGATCGCGGATTTTCCAGAACAGTCCCTCGGGCGCCATCAGGATCACGCAGACGATGGCAAGTCCGAAGATCACGCCCTGAATGCCGGGGAAGCGCGTGCCGGCCTCGGCGTTGAGGATTTCCGCCAGCGGAATCAGAATGACGGAGCCGATCACCGGTCCCCAGACCGTGCCGACGCCGCCGAACATCGCGACTGTCAAGGCTTGCGCGGAGACCAGCATGCCGAACACCGATTGCGGCGTCACCACCAGCAGCACGATGGCGTAGAAGCCGCCGATGGCGCCGGCGATGGCGCCGCTGAGCGTAATGGCCCGCAGTTTCCATGCCAGCGTATTGATGCCGGCGGCTTCCGCCGCGGCCTCATTCTGCTTGATCGCCAGCAGCGCCATGCCAAACCGCGTCCGCTCGATCCATTGCGTCAGCACCACCGTCCCGACCAGTATCGCGAGCGCCAGCAGCGTATAGACCCGGCCGTCGCTGAATTGCATATAGGCGATCGGATTGTCGCGCTTGATCGGCAGCGTCAGCTCCTGATAGCCGAGCCATTCGAACACGTAGAGGATGGCGAGCGGGTAGGCGAGCATGGCGAGGGCAAAATAATGTCCCTGCAGCCGGAAGGTCGGAAATCCCACCAGCAGGCCGGCGACGCCGCCGAGCATCGCGGCGATCGGGATCAGCATCCACGGCGACAGGTCGAAATAGATCTGGCCGAGGGCTGTGGTGTAGGCGCCGATGCCGAAGAACGCCGCGTGTCCGAACGAAATCAGTCCGGTGTAGCCGCTGAGCAGGTTCCAGGACAGGCCGAACACCGCCCAGACCAGCACCAGCGTCATCATCAACTGGTAGTACGAGTTGGTAATCGTCAGCGAGATCGCCGCATAGATCACGGCGAAGGCGACGATGGGAACCAGCGAACGAAAACTCGGCATCATCAGGTCCTCTCGACCATACGCCCGAAGAAGCCTTGCGGGCGGAAGAAGATGATCAGGAGAAACACGACGAAGATGGCGGCGTTCTGCAGTTGCGTCGGCAGGATGATCGTCGACATCTGCTGCACCAGGCCGATGGTCATGCCGCCCCAGAACGCGCCGGTGATGCTGCCCATGCCGCCGAGCACGACGCCGGCATACATGACGATGACGTAATCGACGCCGACATACGGGTGGAACGGATAGTTGGTGGCAAGCAGTCCGCCGGCGATCGCGGTGATGCCGGTGCCGAGCGCGAAGGCGACGCGATGCGCGCGATCGACGTCAATGCCCATATAGGTCGCGGCGGTCGGATTATCGGCTGCGGCCCGCAGCGATTTTCCAATCCGGGAGCGGGTGATCAGCAACGCCAGCAGCGTCATCGTGATCAGTGAAATGACGGCGTCGATGGCGCGCGCCTTGTTGAGGAAGATGCTGATGTCGAAAAACGGGCCGAGCTCCCAGGCGGTGCTCGACAGCGGCGTGCGGATCGACGCCAGCACCGAACCGAACACGATCAGGCCGCCGTTCTGCAGGATCAGCGCGATTCCGAGCGTGAGGATCAACTGGGCGTAATGCCCGTCGCCCTCGAGCGCAGATGTGCGCGTACCGGATACGCGCGAGATCAGCGTTCGATGGATCAAATAGCCGAACGCGGCCAGCACCGGCCCGGCCAGCAGGATCGAAATGAAGGGGCCGACGGTGTTGCCGAAGGTGGTCTGGATTCCGAGCGCGGTGAAGCAGTAGAACGCAGCATACATGCCCAGCATCATGAAATCGCCATGGGCGAAGTTGATCACGCGCATGACGCCGAAGATCAGGCCCAGCCCGACGCACATCAGGCCGTAGACGGCGCCGATCAGCAGGCCGGCGAACAGGGCCTGTAAAAAGCCCTCCAGAAACTGTGTCATTGCAGGCCCCGTGTCGCAGCGATGGTCGTGTCCGCGCGTTTTCTGAATTCGGAAGCGTTCGACGGCTGGATCCGGCAATGCGCCGCGATGCGGCTGGCGTCCGCAAGCGACGCGCAGCCGTCGATCAGTTCTTCAAGCGTCAGCGCCTGCCGCGCGCCGATCACGGCGTCGGCGGCATCGCGAAACCGGTTCCGAATCTGTTCAGGCGTCGCGGCGATGACATCGTCGAGGCGGTGCTGCCGAGTTTCGCCATTGCGCAGCCGGACCGTGATTTCGGCGCCTTGCGCTGCCGGGAAGGCGGCGGTGAAGGTGCTGTCGGCCTTGAGGTCGATCAGTTCGACCAGACGCAGGATGGCGGGATCATCGAGGCGTGAAAAATTATCTTCCTCGATGGTGCCGCGCGCCAAGGTCGTGGCCACGGTGAAGGGGATGCTCATCTTGGCCTGCAGCGCATGCTGGTAGGGGCCGAGCGAGTCGCATCCGGGATAGCGCACGGCAGCATCGGGAACGCGCACCGCGATCGCGGCGATCTCGTCGGGGCCGGACAGTTCCCGCGCCACACGCAGCGCCGCTTGCGCAGCGGTCTGGGCAAAATTGCAGGCCGGCACGGGCTTGTTGTAGACCGCCATGATCTCGGGCCGCCCTGCGAACATCTGGATTGTGGTGGCGAGCGGTTGGCGACGGTAAGCCGCGAACAGTCCGGCCTCGCCCTCGATAATGGTTTCCGACGCAAAGGCGCCGGCTTCGGCAAGCTCGACGGCCGCGATGGCGTTGCGGGCGGCAAAGCCCGGATGAAAATACATTTCAGAGCCGCCGGTATGCGGCCATTCATTGAGGCCGGACGACGTGTTGGCGGCGATGGAGAGGGCGCTGATCGAAGCGTTCTCGCTCAGGCCAAGCGCACGGCTTCCTGCCAGCGCGGCGCCGAGCGGCGCGACAATGCCGGTCGGCCGGTAGAGCCGTGCGAGGTCGGCGTTGAACAGCGCGCGGCCAATTTTTGCGCCGGCTTCGTAGCCGACGATCGCGGCGCACAGGAGTGTGGCGCCGGAAAATGGCGTGCGTTCCGACAGTGCCAGCAGGGTCGGCCAGATCACCACGCCGTGGTGGCAGATGCTGCCCGCATGCATGTCTTCCCGCACCAGGCCGTGGCCGAGCGTGGCGTTGGCAAACGCGGCGTCACCCGGCGTTGCCTGTTTGCCGGTGCCGATGATGGTGGCACCTGTCTCGAGCGGCCGCGCGATGCCGATCGCCTGCCGGCTCCAGGCATGGTCGCGCGCCTCAAAGGCGCAGGAGAGGAAATCCAGCAGGCAGAGTTTGGCCTTGGCAACGACCTCGGAATCGAAATCCCCGGGATTGGCGCGCAGCGATGCGCGCGCCAACTGGCGACCTGCCGAAATTTCGTCCGATCCGTTTCTCATGTTGCCGATGCCCAGCCCCGATGTCGTCGGCGGTCAGCCGCGCATTTGCACGCCGGCCCATTCTTCCAGAACCTTGGCGATCGACGTGAAGTCGGACGAGGCGCCGAACTTCGCGTTGGTGATGGCCAGCATCTGCCGGACGGCCGCGCCGCAAACCATCGGCACGCCCATCGCCTCGGCCTCGTCGACGCACAGCCGCACATCCTTGTAGGAGAGGCCGGTGGTGAAACCGAAGTCGTAGGTGCCGGGCAGCACGGCGCGCGGGAACTTGTCTTCCGTGGCGCTGTTGCGTCCGCTGCTGGCATTGAAGATGTCGATCAGCACCTTGGCGTTGACGCCGCCCTTGACGCCCATCGCGACGGCCTCGGAGGTGATGACGAGGGCGGCTGCGGCCATCAGGTTGTTGGCGAGCTTGGCGGTCTGCGCCAGACCGGGCAGTTCGCCGGTAAAGAAGATCTTGCCGAAATGCTTCAGGATCGGCTCGACTTCCGTAAAGGTGTCCTTCGGGCACGACACCATCACGGCCAGCGTGCCGTTGACGGCGCCCTTGATGCCGCCGCTGACGGGCGCATCGACCAGCGTGATGTTGTTCGGGGCAAGGCCTGCCGCGACCAGCTTGGCGGCGCCGGGGCCGGAGGTCGAAAGGTCGATCAGAACCTTGGCGCGGTTGCCCTTGACGATGCCGTCGGGGCCGAGTGCGACCGCCTTGACGATGTCGGGAGTCGGCAGGCTCGCCAGAACGATGTCGGAGGAGGAGGCGACCTCGGCGGGAGATTTCGCCAGCCGCGCGCCGCGCTGCACCAGAGGCTTGGTGGCTTCGGCTTGGGTGTCATACACCGAAAGCGAATAGCCGGCGTCGAGCAGGCGGCCAGCCATCGGGCCACCCATGCGGCCGAGACCCACGAAGCCAATGATCTTGTCGGGCATCTTTCTCTCCCTGCGGCTCCGCGATGGTGCGGGCGCTCATGTTTTTCTGGTCAGCTTTTTCTGGTCAGCTTTCTGGCATCAGCCGTCGGCCACGCCGTGGGGCGCCGCCGCGGTTCCGCCGGGAATGTCCAGATTGTCAGTCAATCTGTCAAGCATAAGATTCGGGGTCGACAAGCCGCGGGCCATCTGATTAGGGTTTGCAAAACAAAATCAGGGAAATGCGCGCGATGCCGCATGACGAAGTTGCAAGTGTCAGCGCGGCGCTCGGAAAACTGGTGGCCCGCAGCGGCTGGGCGGATGTCGCCGCCCACAGCCACGAGGCCAGGCGCTCGATTCTCAACTTTTTCGCAACCGCACTGGGATCGGCGCACGATCCCGCCGTCACCACGGCGCTGAACGTGCTGACGCCGTTCAGTTCACCCGCGACCTCTGCGATTATCGGCCGCACCGAACGCCTCGACGCGCTGGGGGCGGCGTTCGTCAACGCGATCTCGGCCAATCTGCTGGACTACGACGACACGCATCTGGATACGATCATTCATCCGACCGCGCCGGTCGCAGCGCCCTTGCTGGCGATCGCGGAAGCCCGCGGAAGCTCCGGGCGTGACGTGCTGACGGCTTTCATCCTTGGCGTCGAGGTCGAATGCCGGATCGGAAACTCGGTGTCGCCGAAGCATTATTCCCGCGGCTGGCACATCACCTCGACCTGCGGCATTTTCGGCGCCGCCGCGGCGACAGCAAAACTGCTCGGGCTTTCGGAAACGCAAATCGTCCATGCGATCGGTGTAGCGGCGAGCCAGTCCGCCGGCATTGTCGAGAACCTGCCAAGTGCCGCCAAGAATGTCAGCGTCGGCAATGCGGCGCGCAACGGATTGTTCTCGGCGCTGCTGGCGCAGGGCGGATATGCCGCGGCCCCGCGCGCCATCGAGGGCCCGCTCGGCTGGGCGCGGGCAATGGGCGATCAGCCCGATCTTGCGAAACTGACGGATGGGCTCGGCGAGAGCTGGGAAATCGCCAAGAACACCTACAAGCCTTATCCGGCCGGCATCGTCTTTCATGCGGTGATCGATGCCTGCCTGAAGCTGCGCCGGCAGCTGGCTGATGGCATCGACGAGATCGAATCGGTGACGGTGCAGGGTTCTCAACTGCTGCTCGATCGCGGCGACCGTGTTGTCCGCAACGAACGCGATGCGCGGGTCAGCATTCAACACAGCGCCGCCTGCGGTCTCTTGCTTGGCGCGGCCGGGGTGCGGGAGTTTTCGGAAACCGTGGTTTTCGAACCCGCCGTCGTGCGCTTTCGCGACAAGGTGAGGGCGCAACTGGATGCCGGCTTGCCGGATGGCGCGGCGCTGGTGACGGTCCGCACGGCATCCGGAAAGATTTTCCGCGAGACGGTAATGTCGGCCCGGGGCAGCCTCGCCGACCCGTTGTCCGACGCCGATATCGAGAACAAGCTCCGTGAGTGCATTCACACCGACGGCAATTCGTGCGATCCCGATAAGCTCATCGAGGCTGTCTGGCATCTGGAGCAGCTTCCCGACGTCGCCGGCCTGATGAGGGCATCGCGCGGCGAGCGACCGTGACCTGAAGACCAAGCAAAGCCCAACCGCCCAGGAATCCGCAGGAGAGACAAGTCATGACCAAAGAAACTGAAGCCAGCCTGTTCGAAAAAGGTCTCAAGGTCCGCAAGGAAGTTTTGGGCGAAGACTACGTCAACAAGTCCATCGCCGGCGCCGACGAGTTCACGCGCACGATGGCGGAGTGGTCGACGGCCTATTGCTGGGGCGCGCTCTGGACCCGGCCCGGTGTCGACCGCCGCACCCGCAGCATCGTCAACCTGTCGATGATCGCCGCGCTCAACCGGCCGCACGAGCTCAAGCTGCACGTCAAGGCCGCGCTGAAGAACGGCCTGAGCAAGGACGAGATCAAGGAAATCTTCCTGCAGGTCGCCGTCTATGCCGGTGTGCCGGCCGGCATCGACAGTTTCCGCATCGCCCGCGAGGCCTTTAAGGAAGCTGACGCCGAATAAGGCTGCCGGCGGCCATCCTTTCGACGGCGAGTTACCGGACCGGCTTACTCGCCTGATCGGCGATGTTCTCGTCATGAAAAAGTGGCGTGCGACGGGGAGGCGCTGAATGGAAGCCGTATCGTACGATGTGCTGGTGGTCGGCTCCGGCGCCGGCGGTCTGGCGGCGGCGATCACGGCACAGCATTTCGGCTGCCAGGTGATCGTGATCGAGAAGGAGGCGGTGTTCGGCGGCACCACGGCGCGCTCCGGCGGCTGGCTTTGGGTGCCGGGAAATCCGCTCGCAGCCCGGGAGGGCGCCGTCGATTCGATTCCGGCCGCGCGCACCTACATCCAGCATGCGGCGGGAAACCACTTCGACGCCACGCGGGTCGACGCGTTTCTTGCCAGCGCCGGCAACATGGTGTCGTTCTTCGAGGCCAACACCGAGGTCAAGTTCACGTTCGGCAAGAACTATCCCGATTACCACCCGGACCATCCCGGCGGCGCGGAGGAGGGGCGGTCTATCCACACGCTTCCGTTTGACGGACGGCAGCTCGGCCCTCATTTGGCGTCGCTGGCGCAGCCGATGGCGGAATTGACCTTCATGGGAATGGGGCTGAACAGCGGGCCCGACCTGAAGCATTTCCTGAACGCGACGCGGTCGGTCAGATCGGCCTTGTTCGTGGCCTCGCGGATCGCCGGGCACGGTCGCGATGTGTTGCGGCACGGCCGCGGCACCCGCCTGGTCAACGGCAATGCGCTCGCCGCGCGGCTGCTGAAGACAGTGCTGGACCGGAAAATCGTGATCTGGTCGTCGGCAAAAGCGATCAGCCTCGACAAGGCCGGCGACCGTGTCGTCGGCGCTGTTGTTGACAAGGATGGCCAGCGCGTTCTGGTCAAGGCGCGGCTCGGCGTGGTGTTGGCTGCCGGAGGATTTCCGGGCGACGACGATCTGCGCAAACGGCACTTCCGTCATGTCAGGGACGGCGCCGACCATGTGACGCTGGCGGCGGGCGGCAGCACCGGTGACGCGCTGCGCATGGCCAGCGCCGTCAATGCCGGGATCAACGACGCTTACGCCAACGCGGCGGCCTGGGTGCCGGTCTCGTTGCTGCCGCGCCGGGACGGCAGTGTCGGGCGGTTCTTTCACCTGATCGACCGGGCCAAGCCCGGCGTCATCGCGGTGACGGCGGATGGACACCGCTTCACCAATGAAAGCCATAACTACCACGACTTCGTTGGCGCGATGATCGACGCCTGCGCCGGCAAGCCGGAAGTCTCCGCATTCCTGATCTGCGATCATCGCACGCTGCGCCGCTACGGCCTTGGCGCCGTACGCCCGTCGCCGCTGCCGATCTCCGGCTTCATTCGCTCCGGCTATTTGAAGCGCGGCCGGACCATCCGCGATCTCGCCACCTCGATCGGACTCGATCCCGACGCGTTGTCGCGGACCGTCGAGGCGGTCAATCGCGACGCCGCGCAGGGTCTGGACCGGGCATTCGAGCGCGGTGCTACTTCCTATCAGCGCCTGCTCGGCGATTCCGATTTTGCGCCAAATCCCTGTGTCGGCGAGATATCGAGATCGCCGTTTTACGCCGTCAAGATCATTCCCGGCGACATCGGCACCTATCATGGTCTGACCACGGACCAACACGCCCGCGTCGTCGCCGGCGACGGCAGGCCGGTCGACGGCCTGTTTGCGGTCGGCAACGATGCGGCGTCGATCTTCGGCGGCAGCTATCCCGGCGCCGGAGCGACGCTTGGGCCTGCGATGACTTTTGGCTATATCTGCGGGACGTACCTTGCCGGAAGGAACGCGGATCAGCCGCAAACGCCGGCATGATCTCCGATCAAACGCGAGCCGCTATCGCGCGTCGAACTGGTCCGGCCCCATCGCCCACAGCCATTGGTCGTGGCCGTTGGCGTAGTTGCGGTTGGTCTGCGCCGGGTTGCGGTTGACCATCGGTCGCATGAACATCGGATGCGTCGCACTGCGCACCTCATGCTCGATCGTGAACAGATGTTTTCCGCTTTCGAGATCGGTAATGTCGCGAAACCGGTACTGGTACTGGTTGTCCTCGCTGTAGATCAGGTTGCGCTCGGCGAGGCGGCGGTGCGGTCCGGAGAAGTCGGTGACATACATCTGTACATGGTGGCCGTCATATTCGCCCTGCGGCCGGTCGCTCTCGCGGAAGCGCAGGTGCTGGCCCTGGCCGGTGTTGACGACCGCGACATGGCCGTCGCCATTCTGGAGTTCGGCCGGCATGCCCATGATCGCGGGATAGAAGGCGCAGATCCCAGGCGTGGTTCCGGCCGGCACCTCGAACTCGACATAGGGGATACCGAGCGTGATCCGCCCGAAACGTTCGGCGTCCGGTTCGTAGCAGCGCACGCGGTTGCCCCACGGACAGGTCGCCTCGACATGGTCGTTGTGCTCGGCGAAGGCGAACGCGGTGCCTTCGAGTTTCTTGGCGACCGACGCCAGCCGCTCCAGCAGCGCCGCGCGGCCGGCGATCACCAGCCCGGTATGGCCGCGCAGCACCTGCGCGCTTCCGCTCGGCAGATGAAACTGGCTCTTGCCGACATTGACCCACATGTTGGTGTCGGACACCATCAGATAGGGGTCGCGGGTGAGTCCAAGTCCGGTGACGTAAAACAGCGTCGCCAGCCGCTGGTCGGGGACCGTGACATTGACATGTTCGAGATGGATGGCGTTGCCGAGGTCCTCGGCGGCACGATCGAAATGTTGCATGGTTGTGGCTCTGGGCAGGGATGCTGGTGAGCCATCCTAGGGCAGGGTGACGGACTAATCCAACCTTTCGGCAATGCCATTTTGCGGCCGTGCAAGCCGCTATTGCCATGGCAGCCGTCCAGTTCCATACAACCGATATGACCGAGTTGCTATTGGGGCGCAGCATCGACCGCCTTGAAGACGCGCGCTTCGTGCGCGGCCACGGGCGCTACATCGCCGATCTGATGGCGCTGCGCGCGCTGCATGGCGTCGTCGTTCGCTCGGTCCATGCCCATGCCCGCATCGTCGAAATCCGCGTCGATGCGGCGCGTCAAATACCTGGCGTTGCAGCCGTGTTCACCGGCGCCGATCTGGCCGCCGACGATATCGGTCCGCTGCCCTGTGCGGTGACGCATATTCCCATGACCGCGCCGCTGGTGGTCCCGCCATGTCACGCGCTGGCGCGCGAGGTCGTCCGCTATGTCGGCGAACCCGTTGCCTTCGTGGTCGCGGACAGCGCCGAAAACGCCCGCGATGCGGCCGAAGCCGTCGTCGTTGAATACGCGCCGTTGGCCCCAGCGGTCGCGATCGCGGATGCGGTCCGGCCGGGGGCCCCACAGGTCTGGCCGGAAGCCGCGGGCAACGTCGCATTCCAGTTCAACCGCGGCGAGCCCGGTCCGGTCGAGGCCGCGATCCGCGACGCCGCGCATGTCGTCGAATGCGAGCTGGTCAACAACCGCGTCGTCGCCGCATCGCTGGAAACCCGCGGCGCGCTCGGCACGTTCGATGCCGTCAGCGGCGGTCTGCACCTGATCGCCTCGGCCGCCGGCGCGCATGCGATCCGCGACCTGCTCGCCGACTCCGTTTTCCGTATCCCGCGTGAAAAACTGCGCGTCAGCATTCCCGATGTCGGCGGCGGGTTCGGGATGAAGAACGTGCTCTATCCGGAATGGGTGCTGGTACTGTGGGCGGCGCGCCGGCTAGGCCGCCCGGTCCAATGGATCGGCGATCGCAACGAGGACTTCTTGGGTTCCGCGCATGGCCGCGACAGCCTGATCCGGGCGCGGCTGGCGCTCGACCGCAACGGGCGCTTTCTCGCGCTCGATACACAAGTCCTCGCCAACCTCGGCGCCTACGTCTCGACAGTGGCGCCCGTGGTGCCGACGATGGCGATGGCGAGCGCGATGGGTGGCGTTTACGAGATCCCGCTGATCGCCTTTCAGGCGCAGGGAGTCTTCACCAACACCACGCCGGTCGACGCCTATCGCGGCGCCGGCAAACCCGAGGCCAACTACCTGATCGAGCGCCTGATCGACATCGCGGCCGCCAAACTCGGGATGGAGGCGCTGAAGCTGCGGCGCAACAACATCGTCGGCCGTTTTCCCTACGCCAGCGCGATGGGGCTCTCGATCGAGCAGGGCCGCTTCGCGCACGCGATCGATCACGCGGTGGCGGCAGCCACCGGATTCACGGCGCGGCAAAGGAGTTCGCGCGCGAAGGGAAGACTGCGCGGCCTCGGCTATGCCTGCTTTCTCGAGACCGCGCGCGGCCAGCCCAACGAAGTCGCGGAAGCGGGTTTTGCCGAGGACGGCCTGATCGACCTCAAGGTCGGCACCCATTCCAACGGTCAGGGCCATGAGACCACTTACGCCCAGATCGCGGCCGACGCGCTCGGCCTGCCGCTCGAACGTTTTCGATTTCGCCAGGGCGATACTGACGATCTCGACAGCGGCGGCGGCCACGGCGGCGCGCGCTCGATGCATCAGGGCGGCACCGCGCTCTTGATGGCGGCTGAAGGCCTGATCGAGAATGCGCGGCGGCTGGCCGCTCGGTTGTTGCAAGCCAGCGTCGATGCCGTCAGATATGAAGCAGGGATGTTGCGCGTAACTGCGACCGGCCAGGAGATCAGCCTCGAGGAAGTCGCGCGCGTCTCCCGCCAGTCGCCGGATGACGATATTGCGCCAGGGCTGGCGCACCGCGCGACGCATCTGTGCGACCGCTACACATTTCCGAACGGTTGCCATGTCGCCGAAGTCGAGATCGACCCCGCGACCGGCGAAGTACGGCTCGACCGTTACGTCATCTTCGACGATTACGGCCGCCTGCTCGATCCGCGGCTGACGCTCGGGCAGGTGCATGGCGGCGTGGTGCAGGGCATCGGCCAGGCGCTGTTCGAGCAGGCGCTGTTCGATCCGGACACCGGCCAGAATATGTCGGCGTCGCTGATGGACTATGCGTTGCCCCGCGCGGGCGATATTCCCGCCTTCGAGGGTGATTTGACATCCGACTTTCCAAGCCGCGCCAACCGGCTCGGCGTCAAGGGCAGCGGCCAGGCCGGCGCCATCGCCGCGCCCGCCACCGTCATGAACGCGGTGATGAACGCACTGGCGCCGCTCGGCGTCGCGCATCTCGACATGCCCGCCACGCCGCTGCGCATCTGGGAATCGATCACGGCGGCGCGGTTGCGATCAGGGGGGCCGGCGAGATAGCCTTTCTCGGGTGCACAACGTGAACTGAGCAGACAAGAACAAAAG
Source organism: uncultured Alphaproteobacteria bacterium (assembly GCA_963764705.1). GTDB lineage: Bacteria > Pseudomonadota > Alphaproteobacteria > Rhizobiales > Xanthobacteraceae > Bradyrhizobium. Next base: position 113,385 of record CAVXTR010000005.1, read on the forward strand.
GAAAATCCATGGGGGGAGTTTTGCAGGGCGTCCGCGTGCTCGATTTCGGGCGCTATATCGCGGGGCCGTATTGCGCGACCTTGCTGGCGGAGTTCGGCGCCGAAGTCATTCGTGTCGAAAAGCTCGACGGCAGCGAGGACCGGTTCGTGGCGCCGGTCGGTGCGGACGGCGAGGGCGCGCTGTTCCTGCAGATCAACCGCAACAAGAAGTGCATCACGCTCAATCCGATGAAGCCCGAAGGGCAGGAGGTGATGCGCCGGCTGGTCATGACCGCCGATGTCGTCGTCGCCAACCTGCCGCCGCAGACGCTGGCTGCGATGAAGCTCGACTATGAATCGCTGAAGGCGATCAAGCCGGACATTATTCTGACCACGGCAACCGCGTTCGGCGGGCCGGGGCCGTGGTCCGACCGCGTCGGCTTCGACGGTGTCGGCCAGGTGATGTCGGGCGCGGTCTACATGACCGGGGCCGGCGATCCGCCATACCGCGCCGCCGTCAACTGGGTCGATTTCGGAACCGCGCTGCATTGTGCGTTCGGCACGCTGGCGGCGCTGATGGAGAAGGCCAGGTCCGGGCGCGGGCAGATCGTCGAGGGCGCGCTGTTGGCGACCGCGTTGTCCTTCACCAACGCCACGCTGATCGAACAGGCTGTGATCGCGGCCAATCGCGTGCCGACTGGCAATCTCGGCCAGACCGCGGCACCCGTCGACATCTATCGCACCAAGGACGGCTGGGTGCTGTGCCAGGTCACCGGTCATCCGCTGTTCATTCGCTGGGCGAAATTGATGGGCGAGGATCACTGGCTGACGGATACGCGTTTCGCCGACGATCTCAAGCGCGGCGAGAACGGCCCCGTGATCAGCGAACGGATGGCGCGCTGGTGCGCGATGCGTACCTCGCAGGAGGCGCTGGACGCGCTGGGCGCGGCGATGATTCCGGCGGGCCCCGTGCTGAGCCCGCAGCAGGCGCTGGATCATCCGCATATTCGCGCCGCCGGACTTCCTGCAGGACGTCGATTATCCCGGTCTGCCGAAACCGGCCCCTTTGGCGCGCGCCGCGGTGCGGCTGTCTGAAACGCCGGGGGAAATCGTGACGCGTCCGCCGACGCTGGGTGAGCACACCGATCTGGTGCTGGCTGAACTGGGTTACGACGCGGCGGCGATCGCGACGCTGCGGGAGAAGCGGATCGTCTAGCCTGGTGCCGGTTCCGACATCAGCCGCGCAAGGCGCATGTCCACGTTGGCCGCCGCCGGAAACCGCAAGGACCAGGCCTCGCGGATATCGCGGTGAGAGCCTGCCGACCGAACAGGGCGGCGAATTCTGCTGGCCTGCTTTATGCACATCAACGATCTCAAATTATCGCTGTAATAGCGAACGGGGTAGCCCCGACAGAGATTGGCTGTTTTTGTGCGGCAGAGTTGGAATAGCGATGGCATCATCCGTATTTAAACGGTGTTTTGCGCTGGGCCGTAAGTTGGTCGACGCCGGAAGCGTCGTTACGGTGAATGAAAACGAATGGATTATTGAGAAAAATACCGTCAAGCGTGAGCCTGATGGGCGAATTCGGTGTTCGTGCGCCGGCTACAAGTCCAAGAATATCTGTCCTCACGTTGCGGCAGTGGCGATCATACGCGGAAGCTGACATGGCTGGCCGGCGCCGGGCTTCGCGGCAATCTCCGTATTTCTACGTGATTCGATTTCAATATTCCGGGGTCTCACATCGATCGCGTTGGAGCCACGCCATCCAGAAAAAAGGCCGCCCTGCTGCGGCCTCCCAACACGTGCGAAAGATACCCTGCCGGAGTTTTGAGCAGAAGTCTCAGGTGGCCATCTCGATCGCCTTGCCGTTGATGCGCGTCTCGTCTTTCAGGTTGTCGACCGTGACATGGGTGTCGTACCAGGTCAGGCGCGGCCGGGCCCCGAAACGCTGGGTCAGTTCCGCCACGCGCTCCTCGGTAAACCAGGCTTCCGCCGATTCACGGTTGTCCCAGAGATAAACGCCGCCGGTGCCGCTCTCGCCATTCAGGTAGTCCTTCCGGATCAAGCCCTTTTTGGCGAGGCCACGATAGATCGGCGCGCTCGACGAGCCGCCCTTGATGGCCTGCTCCTCGGTCCGCTTGGGCAAATCAAATTGAACGACAACGATGCAATGCGCCATGTGTGTTCCTCCGGTTTATTTGGCTCATCATATCATGCGCGGAATTCGGGTACACGAATTTCCGCTCTCGCAGCCCTGCGTCCTTACTTCCGCAATTCCCGAAATGCATCGTCCAGCCGGTCGAGCGCCTCGTTGAGAATCGGACGTGGCGTCGCAAAATTGAAACGCAGCCAGCTGTCGCCGCCGGGACCGAATTGCTCGCCGGGGCTTGCGAAAATGCGCGCCCGGTCCTTGACCCGCGCGGCGACATCAGCGGGCGTCAGGCCGGTGCCGGAGAAATCCACCCACCCCAGATAGGTCGCATCGAGCTGCATCGAACGCGCGCCGGGTGCGGCGCGCTCGATCCTTGCATTGAGAAGATCGCGATTGCCGGTGAGATAGGGCAACAGCGCCTCGAGCCAGCTTTCGCCGGTCCGCCACGCCGCCTCGGTCGCGAGCATGCCGAAGGCGTTGTAGGAGCCGAGCCCGCTGGCCCCGATCCGCGCGTCGATCCGCTGCTTCAGCGCGCCGTTCGACGTGACGCAGGCGCCGACATGGGCGCCGGCGAGATTGAAGGTTTTTGTCGCGGCGAGGCAGGTAATCAGTCGGTCCGCGATTTCAGGCGCGGCCGACAGCGTCGGCGTGTGCTTCACTCCGCCCAGCAGCAGGTCGCAGTGGATTTCGTCGGACACCAGAATGAGGTTGCGTTCGGCGCAGAAGGCCGCGAGCGCACGGATCTCCTCGACCGACCAGACATTGCCGCCGGGATTGTGCGGGCTGCAGAAGAACACCACCTTGGTTCGCGGCGTCAGTTTCGCCGCCAGCGCATCGAGGTCCATGATGTAGCGGCCCTGCCGCAGCGCCAGTTGCGCGTCGAGAATGCGGCGTTCGTTGGCGACAATGATCTTGCGGAATGCATGATAGGCCGGTGGAAACACCACGACCTCGTCGCCGGGCTCGGTGACGGCTTGCAGGATCAGGCCGAGACCCGAGACGATGCCGGGCGTCGGGCTGACCCAGGCTGGATCGATCGTGAGCCCGTGCCGGCGCGCCATCCATTCGGTGAGCGCAGCAGCCCAGCTGCCGGTGTCCGCATAATAGCCATGGACGCCGCGGGTCACCGCCGCGTTCAATGCTTCCGTCACGCCCGGAGGTGCCGCGAAATCCATGTCGGCGACCCACATCGGAATTCCGTCCGCCGACGAAATCCCGGAAAGCTTGGTCATCATGTCCCACTTCGACGCGTGCGTTCCGCGACGGTCAATCACGCGATCGAAATCGAACATCGGGACGGTGGCTCCTGCGGGGTAAAGGTGACGGCGTCAGATCTGCCGGCGAAGTCGGTTGAGGCGGGAAATTGGTACCAGTTCCGGCCAGTCCCGCCTAGCGCCTGCGGAGGCATCAGCCATGCGCCCGCGCGCTCGGTGGATAAGTCGTTTCGCTGGCAACGGCAAAATCGGCTTCCGTCGCGCGACCAATCGGCACGACGGGCAAATCAATTCGGATTATCAGAAGTGGTGTCAAGACCAGGAATCAAAAATATTCCAGTTGCCGCGTCGGGCAAATCAACTCCATAACTCCCGCCATCCTGTCCCACCAGGGGCGTTGGCCATCGTCGCAGACGTGGGGCAGGGAGCGGTGGACGCGATGTTGCGACTGACGAGCGCGACGTTAGCGTACGGTGAAATCGTTTGGGTCCGACGCCCCGATGCAGGCGTCAAGTTCGAAGGCGGCCAACGCTGCCCGAGAGCGATGGTGTCACAAAAAGCAGGGTCACCAGGACGATCTCGTATAAGCCGTAAAGCCATTGCGTGGGGGAGGCCGGTGTGTTCACCGCTGAACCTGTATGCTCGTGGGCAGCATATCTCTTTGCAACACGCCTGCGAGACCGCGGGTGCAGCGCGCACCCGGTCTTCCCCGCGCCCTCATTAATTCCGAGGGCAAACGAAATGCAAAACCTCGGGCGGTCAGCGTCGCGAGAATGCGGCCGCATATTCAGAAGCCGTAGGGTGGGCAAAGCGTAGCGTGCCCACCATTTGCAAGCCCGCAGTTGATGCATGGTGGGCACGGTGCAAGCGCGCCTTTGCCCACCCTACGAAGTTGTGCGCGTCGCCATGGATTGCTCCGCTTCCGTCACGCCAGATGGCACGCCACGAAATGTCCGTTGCTGCCCTGCTTCAGTTCGGGCGCGCTCTCCTTGCAGCGCGGCACCGCAATCGGGCAGCGGGTGTGAAAGTGGCAGCCAGACGGCGGGTTCATCGGGCTCGGCACGTCGCCCTGCAGGCGGATCCGGTTGCGCTTCACCTTGGGGTCCGGTACCGGCACCGCCGAAAGAAGCGCCTGCGTGTAGGGATGCTGCGGATGGCGATAGAGGTCGCTGGCGCTGGCGAGTTCGACGATGCGGCCGAGATACATCACCGCGACGCGGTCGGAGATATGCTCCACCACCGAGAGATCATGGGCGACGAACAGAAACGTCAGATTCAGTTCGGCCTGCAAATCCTCCAGCAGGTTGATCACCTGCGCCTGGATCGAGACGTCGAGCGCCGACACCGGTTCGTCGCAGACGATGAATTTCGGTTCGACCGCGAGCGCGCGCGCGATCACGATGCGCTGACGCTGGCCGCCGGAAAATTCATGCGGGTAACGGCGCATATGCTCGGGCTTCAGCCCGACCTTGAGCAAAAGACTGGCCACGCGCTCCTCGCGCTCGCTGGCGGAGGAGGCGAGCTTGTGGATGATGAAGGCCTCGCCGAGGATCGCGCCGACCGTCATGCGCGGATTGAGCGAGGCGAACGGGTCCTGGAACACGATCTGGATATTGCGCCGCATCGCGCGCAGATCATCGCCGCCGAGCTTCAGCACGTTCTGCCCGTCAAAGATGATCTCACCCTCGCTCGGCTCGATCAGCCGCATCACGCAGCGCGCGGTGGTGGACTTGCCGCAGCCGGATTCGCCGACCAATCCCAGCGTCTCGCCGCGCTTGACCGCAAAGGACACGTCATCGACGGCGTGAACGCGCCCGATCTCGCGCGAAAGTAGCCCGCCCTTGACGGAAAAATATTTCTTCAGACGGGTGACGCGCAGCAAAGGCTCGCTGCTTGCGGCCTCGCGCGTCACGGCTTCGGCAATCGGAAGCTCGCTCATGGCACAGCTCCCAAATGGCAGGCCATACGATGACCGGGTGCAATCTCGCGCAGCAGCGGCTCGACTTCGCTGCACACGCTCATGACATGACGGCAGCGCGCGGCGAAGCGGCAGCCGGGCGGGGGATTGATCAGGCTCGGCACCGTGCCGCCGATCGCCTCCAGCCGCGTCTTGTGAGTGGCGGCGAGGTCGATGCGCGGAATCGAGCGGATCAAGCCCTGGGTGTAGGGATGGCCGGGGCTTTCGAACAGGCTGTCGACGTCGGCCTCCTCGACGATCTTGCCGGCATACATCACCACCACGCGCTGCGCGGTTTCGGCGACCACGCCCATCGCATGGGTGATCAGCATGACCGCCATGCCGAAGCGTTCCTTCATGTCCTGCAGCAGGTCGAGGATTTGCGCCTGGATCGTGACGTCGAGCGCGGTGGTCGGTTCGTCGGCGATCACGAGCTTGGGTTTGCACGCCAGCGCCATTGCGATCATGACGCGCTGGCGCATGCCGCCGGAGAACTGGTGCGGGTAATCGTTGACGCGGCCGGCGGCGTTGGGGATCTGCACCAGTTGCAGCATCTCGATGGTGCGCTCGACGGCCTGCTTGCGCGTCACCGCCTCGTGCCGGCGCAGGCTCTCGGCGATCTGCTCGCCGACCGTCAGCACCGGATTGAGCGAGGTCATCGGCTCCTGGAAGATGAAGCCGATTTCCTTGGCCCTGATTTCATCGAGCTGGTCGCTGGTCAGCGGCACCAGGTCGCGACCCTCGAAGATGATCTGGCCAGCGGCGATGCGGCCCGGCGGCATCGCGATCAGCTTGAGGATCGACATCGCGGTAACGGTCTTGCCGCAGCCGGATTCGCCGACCACGCACAGCGTCTCGCCCTTGTTGATGGAGATATCGACTCCGTCGACGGCCTGAAGGATGCCGTCGTCGGTGGCGAAATGGGTCTTCAACCCCTTGATTTCGAGCAGCGCCATTCAGATCACCCGCCGCGCGTCGAGGGCGTCGCGCAAGCCGTCGCCGATGAAGTTGATGGCGACGACGGCGATGAAGATCGCCCCGCCCGGGAACATGGCCCAGTGCGCGGCGATGTCGAGATAGTCCTTGGCGTCGTAGAGCAGCCGGCCCCAGGTCGGCGTATCCGGCGGAAAGCCGAGGCCGAGAAACGACAGCGTCGATTCGGCGATGATCGCGGCGGCGACGTCGATGGTCCCTGCGATGATCACCGGTCCGACCGCATTGGGCAGGATGTGACGCACCACCTGCCGCACCTGGCTGGCGCCGAGCGCACGCGCCGCCTCGACGAATTCCTTCTCGCGCAGCGACAGAAACTGGGCCCGCACCAGGCGCGCGACCGGCATCCAGCGCAGGCCGCCGATCACCAGCACGATCAGGATGAAGATGCCGCCCTCGGGGCCGAACACCGCCTTGAGCCCGTCGCGGAACAGGTAGATCAGCAGCAGCAGCAGCGGCAATTGCGGCAGCGAGAGAAAGAGGTCGGTGAGCCACATCAGCCCATACCCGAGCGCGCCGCGCGACATGCCGGCGATCGCGCCGATCAGGGTGCCGACGATGACGGAAACCGCCATTGCGGCAAGGCCGACGGCGAGCGAGATGCGCCCGCCATAGATCATGCGGGAGAGGATATCCTGGCCGAGATCGTCGGTGCCGAACGGATGGGCGAAGGAGGGGCCTTCAAGGCGCGCGGTGAAGTCGATCTCGTTGATGGGAATGCGCCAGACGAACGGGCCGATGATGACAGCCGTGCCCAGCACCAGCAGCAGCACCGCGCTGACGACGGCGAGCCGATGGCGGCGATAGCGCCGCCAGGTCTCGCGCCAGGGCGAGTAGCCGCGCCGCTCAGCGGAACGAGATGCGAGGGTCAAGCCAGCCATACAGCACATCCGCGATGAGATTGAAGAGCACGACAAGGCAGGCGAAGACGAAGGTCACCGCCATCACCACCGGCGTGTCGTTGGAGAGAATGGAGGAAATCAATAGCGAGCCGATGCCCGGAATGCGAAAGATCTGCTCGGTGACGATGGCGCCGCCGAACACGGCCGGGATCTGCAGCGCGATCAGGGTGACGACCGGGATCATGGCGTTGCGCATCACATGCTTGACGATCACCTTGGTCTGACCCAGGCCCTTGGCGCGGGCGGTGGTGACGTAGTCGAGCCGGATCACGTCCAGCATCGCCGAACGCACGAACCGTGTCATCGACGCCGCCTGGAACAGGCCGAGCACCATGACCGGCATGATCGCCTGCCGGATCTGTTCCAGCACCCAGTGGATGCCCGTGCCCTTGATGTCGGTCGTATAGACAAAGGGCAGCCAGTCGAGCTTGACCGAGAAAACGAGGATGAAGAGGAGGCCGGTGAAGAAAGTCGGCAGCGAGAAGCCGATGAAGGCGAGCGTGTTGGCGATCTGGTCGAAGATCGAATAGGGCCTTGTGGCGGCATAGACGCCGACCGGGATCGCGATCGAGAGCGCCAGCAGTTGCGCCGAGCCGATCACATAGAGCGTGGTCGGCAGCCGTTGCAGGATCAGCTTGTCGACGTTCATACGGCTGACAAAGGAGAAGCCCCAGTCGCCGTGCGCCATCGCCACCAGCCAGTGCAGGTAGCGCAGATAGATCGGATCATCGAGGCCGAAGCTTTTCCGAAGGGCGGCGGCGACTTCGGGCGGGACGTTGGGATTGGTTGCCAGTTCGCCGAAGGGATCGCCGGGCGCCAGCGCCAGCACGGTGTACAGGACGAGCGAGATGCCGAGCAGGCTCGGCACCGCGATCAACAGGCGACGCAGGACATATTGGCCCATGAGGGAAAAATCCCGCCGGCGTTATCCCGTCGCCTCTCGATACCAGTCCTGCAGGTTGTCGAGGTCGTTGGCCCAGCCGCTCATCACCGGGCGCAGCGCGTTGGAGATGGCGCCGACCTTGATGCGATGCATGACCGGGATCATGACGCCTTCCTGCCACATCAGGTCGTTGCACTTGATGTAGAGTTCCGCGCGCTTGACCGGGTCGATTTCATTTTCGGCCGCATCGATCGCCGCGTCGTAGTCCTTGTTGGCCCAGCGCGGGAAATTCGAGCCTTGCCACTTGTTCTCCTTGGTGGCGACGTAGCGCGAGTGATAGCGCCGCATCAGCAGCACCGGATCGGGCTGGGTCATCGGGATCTGGAACATCTCGATGTCGGCGTAGAAATGCGCATAGGTGTCGGGATTGGCGACGTCGGAGGAGAAGAACACCGAGGCGACGACCGATTTCAGTTCGACGTCGATCCCGGCCTTCTGGCAGGCCTGCTTGACGATGGCCTGGGTCTTCTGCCGCGGACCGTTGGTCGAGGTCTGGTAGAGCAGCTTCAGCTTCTTTCCGTCCTTCTCGCGGATGCCGTCCGCGCCCGGCTTCCACCCGGCCTCGTCCAGAAGCTTGCCGGCCTTCTCGACGCTGAACTCCCACGAGGTGTTCTTGGAAACGAACGGCGCGGGCCCATTGAGGTAGTTGGCGGTGGTGCGTCCGGCGCGGCCGTAAATCACCTTCTGAACGGAGTCACGGTCGACCAGCAGCGACAGTGCCTTGCGCACTTTCGGATCGGACAGGATCGGATGCTTGGTCTTGATCGAGGAACGTTCGCCGTCGACCTCGGTGTTGGGGTCGGTGAAGTTGACCGCGATGAACTCGATATCGCCGCCGACCGCGTAGACGGCCTTGCCCTTGCCGCCCTTTTCCAGCCGCAGCAGAACCTCGTCTTCCACCTGCATGTTCCAGGCGTAGTCATATTCGCCGGTCTGGATGATGGCGCGCGCCGCCGAAACGGCATCGCCGCCGCCCTTCAGCTCGATGGTGTCGAAGTGCGGCCGGTTGGCCATGTGATAGTCGGGATTGATCTCGCCGCGGATCAGATCGCCCGGCTTGAACTCGACGAACTTGTAGGCGCCGGTGCCGACCGGCTTCAGGTTGTTCGGAGCTTCACGGGATTTGCCGCCCTTGTACTCGGCGAACAGGTGCTTCGGGATCAGGCAGCCATAGGCACCGACAAAGGCATTGGCCCAGAACGGGGTCGGGCTCTTGAAAAGAACGCGGACGGTGAGGTCATCGACCTTCTCGACCGTGACGTCGGCGTAAGTGCCGATGCTTACCGCCGCGGTGGCGGGATCGGTGGAGTATTCCCAGTTGAACACCACGTCGTCGGCGGTGAACGGTTTGCCGTCGTGCCATTTGACGCCGGGCTTGAGTTTCCAGGTCACCGATTTGGCGTCGGCGGCAAGCCCGCCGTTCTGGAGCGAGGGAATTTCGGCGGCGAGGATCGGGTTGAGGTGGCCGTCGATATCCCAGCTTGCGAGCGGTTCGTAGAAGATGCGCGAGGCGTCCTGGTCCTTGGTGCCGGTGGCAAAGTGCGGGTTGAGCAGGGTCGGCCCCTGCCACCACAGCAGTTTCAGCGAGCCGCCGCCGCCGCGCTTGGTCGGCGGATAGGTCGCGGGGCTCTGGGCCATGGCGACGCCGCCGACGGCGAGAATCTGGGTGGCCATGGGGGCGGTGAGGCCAAAAGCGATCATGCGTTGGATGAAGCTGCGGCGATCCATGCGCCCGTCCTTCACCTCGTCGATCATGGTACGCAAATCAGAAATCCAGCATGTTCCCCTCGTGTGGTTCGCGCCTGACAGCGGCGCGCCGCAGGGGTGCGCCGGGTGTGCCTTTTCAGATGGCAATAGATGGCACACCAAATGCCTCGGAGGTCAACGGTTGCGATGCGACAATCCGGATCGGGCCGATCGGATTCTGATGGCGGCTTGGGCAAACCCGCGCCGCGGCGCACACCGCTTCGGCAATCCCGCGGTATCCGGGGGCCAAATCCTTCCCGGACTGCAAAAAATTTGTTCGCCGGCTTTCCGCGCCAAATCAGCCCAGCGACATGTCCAGCGGCGGTGTCACGCTGTCCGGCATCGGGCAGACATAGGGGGTGCGGGCGGTGCGCTTCTTCAGGTCGGCCTTGGCGGCGGCGACCAGGTTCGGCTCCATCAGCGCCTTGATGCCGAGCCCGGCCATCGCCTTCGCGGCCTGGACCATGGCCTTGTGGGCGGCGGGCGTCTTGCCCTGCGCCACCACCTGCCAGGTGTGCAAGGGGGTGCCGATCGCAATCGTCGGGGCGTGGACCTGGACGGTCGGCACCACCCAGCTGACATCGCCGACGTCGGTCGAGCCGATCTGCGGATTGCGCTTGGCATCCATCGGAACCAGGAAGTCCGCCAGCGGCCGGTCGGCAGGCTCCATGCCGATAGAGTGATAGACGCTGGCGATGTCCTTGTCGGTCAGTGTCGACTGGATTTTGGCGGCGAAATCCTTGTCGGCCTCGTCGAAGTGCGGCGGGCCGAGTTCCTGCATGATGGAATGCAGCGCTTCTTCGAGCGGCGTGTTGAACAGGATGTTGGAGACGGCGGAAATGATCCGCATCTCCACGCTTGTTTCGGTCATCAGCGCTGCGCCCTGCGCGACCTTGTGGACGCGCGCCACCAGTTCGTTCATGCCGGGCAGATCGCGGGCGCGGATCGAATAGCGCACGCGGGCATGGGCCTGCACCACGTTGGGGGCGATGCCGCCGGTGTCAAGCACGGCATAATGGATGCGCGCATCGCTCGGCATGTGTTCGCGCATGTAGTTGACGCCGACATTCATCAGCTCCACCGCGTCAAGCGCGCTGCGGCCGAGATGCGGCGAGGCCGCCGCATGCGAGGCGCGGCCGGTGAAAATGAAATCGGCGCGGGTGTTGGCGAGCGACGGCGTTACCACGACCTCCCAGAAGCTCGACGGATGCCAGGTGATGGCGATGTCGGCATCGTCGAAAGCCCCGGAGCGCACCATGAAGGCCTTCGCCGCGCCGCCTTCTTCGGCCGGGCAGCCGTAATAGCGTACGCGGCCGGGAACCTTGTTGGCCGTGAGCCAGTCCTTGACGGCGGTGGCGGCGAGCAAAGCGGCAGAGCCGAGCAGATTGTGACCGCAGCCATGGCCATGGCCGCCGGCCTCGATCGGGCGATGTTCCGCGACGCCGGCTTCCTGGCTGAGACCCGGCAGCGCATCATACTCGCCGAGGAAGGCGATGACGGGTCCGCCTTCGCCGGCTTCGCCCATCAGCGCGGTGGGAATGCCCGCGACCTTCTCGGTGATGCGAAAGCCCTGGTGGCGCAGTTCGGCCAGATGTTCGGCCGACGAGCGCGCTTCGGTGTAGCAGACCTCGGGCATGCCCCAGACCTTGTTGGCCAGGGCGACGAAACGCGGCTTGATGGTGTCAACGCCACGCCAGATGTCACTGCGGTTATCCATCGCCCAATCCCGATCCTGAATTCGTTCTCGAAGCGGGATTGTTATCAGCTTCGCCAGATCGCGCCTAGCGCCCGCCGGGACATCGGCCATGCGAGGCCGATCAACTCTCGTCGATCTCTTCTACACCCGCGGTCGCAGCGATCGCTGCATATCCATCGTGTAGGTATAGCGGCCTTCGGGATGGGTGGTGACCGTGACCTCGAACAGTTCCTCGCGCCGGCCGTAATAACGGCGCACCATGGTCAGCGCCGGCGATCCCGGCTTGACCTTGAGCGGCTTGGCGAGTTTGGCCGGCATGCCGCGCGCGAAAACCTCGAGCTGGGCATATTCGATGGTCTCGCCATACATCTTGGCTATCTGCTCGTGCACCGGCGTCCTTCCGTGATCCTTGCGGCCGACGACGCCGGCGAATTTCGGCAGCACGTAGATTTCGGTCCACCCCAGCGGTGTTTCGAAGTCGTCCGAACGGCGGATCGCCTCGATCAGGAACCAGTGCTTGCCGGGTTCGCATTTCAAGAGCGCCGCAAGCTTGCGGTCGGCCACAATCTCGCTCGAACGCACCACCTGGCGATAGGTCTCGTTGGAATAGCGCAGCCATTCCGCCAGCGACTTGACGCTGTGGGTGAACAGCACCGGCGGCTCGGCGGCGATGACGACGGAGCCGAGCCCGGCGCGGCGAACGATCAGGCCTTGTTCGGTGACGATGCGCAGCGCCTCGCGCACCGTCTGCCGGCTCGCCGCAAAGCGCGCCATCAATTCGGTTTCGGTCGGCAGCAGGTCGCCGACCGGATACTTGCCGAGCCGGATCGCCTTCTGCAATTCGGCAGCGATGTCGCGGTAACGTGTGGTCTTGCGGCTTGCCTTCTTACTGGCCATCGCACCGCACCGGTTGGCCTGACTTCATCGAGGCGAGAGCGCCCTCGAACGCCGCCAGTGTCGCCAGCACGTCCGCCTCCGGGACCGGATACGGTCGCTTGCCGTCGACGGCGTCGGCAAAGGCATCGAGCTCGGCGCGCAGGACATTGATCGTGGGAAAGGTATGCCGCATGGGTTTGCTGCCGGACACGCGCCTGATCAATGTCGCTTCATCCAGCACTTCGGCGGATCCCTTGGTTCCGAACACGTGCACGCGCCAGAAGAACGGCGTCGCCCGGATCGTCGCCAGTGTCCCGGTAACGCCGTTGACAAAATCCATCATCAGCATCGCGGTATCCAGCGGCGGCGGGCCCGGCTCACGCGAATGCAACTGTGCCGAGATCCGGCGGACCGGCCCGAGCATGCTGACGAAGGCGTCCAGCACGTGGAGGCCGGCGCCGGTCAGGCCGCCGCCCGGCAATTCCGCTTCGGACAATCGCCAGCCCGCGGTAATGCTCTGCGAGTTCTCGTTGCTGTTGTGGCCTTCGATGTGGAGCAGGGTGCCGAGTTCATCGCTTGCGACAATATCGCGCAGCGCCCGCAACGAGGGCCAGAAGCGCCGGTTGTGGCCGACCGCGAGCAGGACGCCGGCCGCGCGGCAGGCCTCGAACATCCGCGCCGCATCGGCGCGATGCAGCGCCAGCGGCTTTTCGCAGAATACCTGCTTGCCGGCAGCGGCGCAGGCAATGACCTGCGCCGGATGCAGCGAGTGCGGGGTTGCCAGCAGAACAGCCTTGATCGCGGGATCGGCGAGGACAGCGTCCAGCGAGGGTGCAAGATCGAGAAGATGCTGGTGGCAAAAATCGCGCGCGTCATCGACGTCGGGTTCGGCGGCGCGGATGATCTTCAGCGTATCGTGGCCACTTGCGGCTTCGACGATATTGCGGCCCCAGCGGCCGAGGCCGACGATGGCGGCCGGGATCATCGGGAAGCCTCGGGTAAAGGCTGCCACCGGATCGCTTCGATGATTGCGGAGCTGTCGCTGTCTGGTCCTTCGCGCGCGATCGCCGAACGCAGCAGATCGGCCTGCGCTTCGGTCACCGCAAGGCGCAATCCGCGTTGCCGCGCTTCGTGCAGGATCAACTCGGCATCCTTCAGGGTTTGCGCGATGTACGATTGCGGCCGAAAATCCCGGCTCAGCATTTTCTCACCCTTGGTGTCCATGACGCGTGAATACGCCGCGGACTCTCGCGCCGTTGCAAGGAAGGCGCGTCCATCCAGCCCCAACCGCTCCGCAAACACAATACCCTCGGCCAAAGCTGCCCGGTTATTCTGCAGGATCAGATTGATCGCAAGCTTGGTCCGGCTGGCGTCGCCGGCCTTGCCGATGCGGATGCGGCGTGGGCAGAGCACGGCCAGCAACGCGTCGAGTGCCTCGATCGCACAGGTTTCGCCGGCGACCAGCGCGGTCGCGCTGCCGTCTCTGACCTCAGCACTGGTGCCTGAGATCGGTGCTTCGATGAATGCAAACCCGGCCTCGGCCGCGCGCGCCGCGATCCGCTCGATCTCGTCGGGCGCGCAGGTCGTCGTGCAGATCATGGTGGGACGGGCAGAACTTCTCATGAGATCGTCGAGCAGCGCTTCGACCTGCATGCCGTCATACACCGCGATGACGATCGCGTGCGACCTGTTGGCAAGGTCGCAGACGGACGGTGCAATCCGATCACTCCCGAGTTGCCCGCACCTGATCGGATCGATATCGAAGCCGATCACGGTGACGCCGCCGGCGTCGGTCAATCGCTCCGCCAACGCCGTGCCCATCAGACCGAGCCCGATGATTCCAACCGGCGTGTACTGTGGCATTCTATTTCGCTTCGATGCCGGCGGCCTTGGCGGCTTCCGTCCATCGCGTGATTTCGCTGTTGATGAAAGGGCCGAATTCGGCCGGCGGCATCGTCGAGACGATCATGCCGAGGCTTGCGAGCCTGTCGCGGTTTGCCGGCGCCGACAAGATCTTTTCGCTCTCGGTATAGAGCCTGTTGACGACGGGCGCCGGTGTGTTCGCCGGCGCCACCAAACCGTACCAGATCGTGGCTTCGAAGCCCGGCATCGCCTCTGCCAGCGGCGGCAGGTCCGGCGTCAACGGGTTGCGCGTCGGCGAGGTCACCCCGATGCCGCGCAACATGCCGCCCTGCATCTGCGGGATCGCCACCGAGAAATCGGCAAAGGCAAGATCGATCACACCCCCGATCACATCGGTGACGGCCAGCGGCACGCCGCGATACGCCGCCGACACGATCGACATGCCGCCGCGGCTTTGCAGTTGCGCGTTCGAGATCTGCGACGCGCCGGAGCCGTAGCCCGCGGTCATGTTCGGATGGGTTTTGGCGTAGGCCATGAACTGCGACAGGTCCTTGGCCGGAAAATTCGGATTGACCAGCAGCACCATCGCCGTCGTCACGGTGCGGATGACAGGTGTAAAATCCTTGGCGGGATCGTAAGGCAGGTTCTTCAGCATCGCGACATTGCTGGCCTGGGTGGTGTTGGTTCCCATCAGCAGGGTGTAGCCGTCGGGCTGGGCGCGCGCGACTTCCTGGGCGCCGAGGCTGCCGAGCGCGCCGCTGCGGTTCTCGATCACGACGGTTTGCCCCAGCGCTTCCTGCAACTGCTGTCCGAGCAGCCGCGCCACCTGGTCGGGTCCGGCGCCGGCCGGGAACGGCACGATGATCTTGATCTGCCGCGACGGGTAATCGTCGGCGGCGCGAGCTTGTGGCCCGGCAAGGCCGAGCAGGACGGCGGCGGCAACCATGCCCAGGGACAGTTTCATCGCGTGCTCCCGATATTCTACAGCGGAACTCTCCGGATCCGTGTCAAAACTTTATACGGACAAATAGAGCCGCGGCAAGGACAATGCGGCGGAAATGACTATCTCCGTTCAATCCAATCTGTATATTTGACCGTATAAATAGGTAGCGGGAGGTCAGAACGTGGACACCAGCGAAATGTATGCGCGCGGTTTGCGCCGGCGCAAGGCGATGTTCGGCGAGGCCGATGTCGAGAAGCGGATGGCGGCATCAGGAGAATTCGGCGCGCCGCTGCAGAACATCATCAACGCCTATGTCTATGGCGACGTCTGGGAGCGATCCGGCCTGTCCGGCGATATCCGCAGCCTGGTGATGCTGGGGATCACGGCGGCCAGCGGCAAGCCGGCCGAATTCCGTGTCCATGCCAAGGGTGCGCTGGCGAACGGATGCACCAAAGAGCAGGTGCAGGACGTGCTGCTGCTGGTGGCGATGTATTGCGGCGTGCCGGCGGCGATCGAGACCAACCGCATTGCCGCGGAAATTTTCGGTGAAGCGCCGGCTTCCGATCCGGCGGAGAAGGCGTAGCGCACGCAAATGAAATCCATTCCGACCATCGACGCCCACCATCACATCTGGCGGCTGAACGATCTGCCCTGGCTTTCGGGGCCGCAGGTACCGCGCATCTTCGGGCCGTACCAGCCGATCTGCCGCGATTATCCGATCGCCGAATACCGCGCCGACACCGCTGGCTGCGACATCGTCAAGTCGATCTACATCCAGACCAACTGGCCGACGGGGCAGAGTTTTGACGAGGCGCGCTGGGTGCAGTCGGTAGCCGACGAGACCGGCTGGCCGCATGCCAATGTCGCACACGCCGATCTGGCCGATCCCGACGCCGGTGCATTGCTCCGGCGTCTGGCCGGGTTGCCGGCGACGCGCGGCATCCGTCAGCAACTGCATTGGCACGAAAATCCGCAATATCGCTTTGCGCCACGGCCCGATGTCATGAACGACGCCGGCTGGCGCCGCGGGCTGGCGCGGCTTGCCGATCACGGCCTGCTGTTCGAACTGCAGATCTTTGCCAGCCAGATGCTGGATGGTGCCGAATTGGCGCGGTCGTTCCCGGATATCGTCTTCGTGCTCGAACATGCCGGCATGCTGGAAGACATGACGCCGGCGGGATGGAAGCTGTGGCGCGACGGCATGGCGGCGCTGGCGCAATGCCGCAACGTCAACGTCAAACTGTCCGGGCTGGGGACGTTCGTTCATGCCTGCCGCGACGATGTCATCGGACCGATCGTCAGGGAGACCGTCGCCTTGTTCGGCGCCCATCGCTGCTTCTTCGGCAGCAATTTTCCGATCGAGAAGCTGTGGACGGATTACGCCACGCTGTACCGGACGTTTCGCAGCGCCATCGCGCATCTCAGCGAAACAGAGCAGGCCGCCATCCTGCACGACACCGCGGCGCGGCTGTATAGGATCTGATCCGGACTACATGACTTCGCTACTCAGTCATTCGCTTCCGGCGGCAGGAAATTCACTTCATGCTCGGCCGAGATACGCACGATCTCCGCGACGTCGCTCAGATTGTGCAACTGGTTGAACAACGCTTCCAGCTTCTGCGTCGGGGAAACCCAGAACAACGCCCGCGCCGGCTTGTCGGACTTGTTGAAATAGCCGTGCGGAACGCCGCGTGGCAATCGGGCGAGGTCACCAGCCCTGGCCTGCACCCAGACGCCGTCGAGCTTGAGGTCGAGAATACCTTCCTGCACCAGGATGAATTCGTCCTGGGTCGGATGGATATGCACCGGCACGAACTGGCCGGGATCGCTGTTGGTCTCGAACGCAAAGGTCGAGTCGGTGACGGCCTTGGGGAAATAGACCTGCCCGAGGATGTTCCAGGTCTTGCCGGAATAGCCGGTGCCGTTTTGCGTAATGCCTTTTTCGAGCGCCGCCATGCTGTTGATCCCTTTCTTGCTGCTGGGCGAAGGCTAGCCCCGGGCGGCCTTCTGTCAAGCGTGGAGGCGAGAAGCGAGGCTTTCTTGCAATTGTTTGAAGTTTAAAATATATGCTGGAAGCGTTCTTTCGCGGGAAGGCCAACGAATGTCCAGACTTTCGCGTTCCTCCCATGCGCTTGTCACCGGCGGCGGGCGTGGCATCGGGCGAGCGGTCGCCGCCGCGCTGACCGAGGCGGGGGCTGTGGTCACCATCGTCGGCCGCCATCGCGCCACGCTCGATGAGGCCGTTGCGGCGGGGGCCGCGCAATTCGCCGAAGTGACCGATGTCGCCGATCAGGCTTCGGTCAAATCAGCCATCGCGACGGTGGCAGCCCGACAGCCGATCGACATCCTGATTGCGAATGCCGGTGCGGCCGAGTCCGCCCCGTTCGGCCGCTCCAACTCGGCGCTGTTCCAGCGCATGATGGACGTCAATTTCATGGGCGTGGTCCATGCTACGCAGGCGGTGTTGCCCGGCATGCTCGAACGCCGTCGCGGCCGGGTCGTCGCCATCGCGTCGACCGCTGGCCTGAAAGGTTACGCCTATGTCAGCGCCTACAGCGCGGCGAAGCATGCCGTGATCGGTCTCGTCCGTTCGCTGGCGCTGGAGACGGCCAAAAGCGGCGTCACCGTCAATGCGGTATGTCCCGGTTTCACCGAGACCGATCTGCTCGAAGGCTCGATCGACAACATCATCAAGAAGACCGGGCGCAGCCGCGAGCAGGCGATCGCGGAACTATCGAAGCACAATCCGCAGGGCCGCCTGGTGACGCCGCAGGAGGTCGCCGACGCTGTGCTGTGGCTATGCGGCGAAGGCGCCAGTGCCATCACTGGACAGGCCATCGCGGTTGCCGGCGGAGAGGTCTGACCGGCCGCAAATAACAATAACGCAATTCAGGGAGAACCCATGAGCAGACCCGCCAATCCCGTCACACTGCCGCTGGCGGATTACTCGCCGAAACATTTTCTGCTGGCCGTGGTCGGCGGCGTCGCGACCGTGACGCTGAACCGGCCGGAGCGAAAGAACCCGTTGACGTTCGAGAGCTACCGCGAGCTCACCGATTTCTTCCGCGCCTGCGCGATGGACGACGAGGTCAAGACCATCGTCGTGTCGGGCGCCGGCGGCAATTTCTCGTCCGGCGGCGATGTATTCGAGATCATCGGTCCGCTGGTGCAGATGGATACCAAGGGCCTCACCGCCTTCACGCGTATGACCGGCGATCTGGTCAAGGCAATGCGCGCCTGTCCGCAGCCGATCATAGCCTCGGTCGAAGGCATCTGCGCCGGAGCCGGCGCGATCATTGCTATGGCGTCGGATCTCCGGCTGGCCGCTGTCGGCGCCAAGGTTGCTTTCCTGTTCAACAAGGTTGGCCTCGCCGGCTGCGACATGGGTGCTTGCGCGATGCTGCCGCGCATCATCGGGCAATCGCGGGCCTCGGAGCTGCTCTATACCGGCCGTTTCATGACTGCAGAAGAAGGCGAGCGCTGGGGCTTTTTCAGCCGCATCGTCACGCAGGATGCCGTGCTGGCGCAGGCGCAAGGGATGGCCAGGCAGATTTCCGAGGGGCCCACCTTCGCCAACACCATGACCAAGCGTATGCTGGCGATGGAATGGGCGATGTCGGTGGAAGAGGCGATCGAGGCCGAAGCGGTCGCACAGGCGCTGTGCATGACCACGGAAGACTTTGCCCGCGCGTTCGAGGCGTTTTCCAACAAGCGGACGCCTGCGTTCCAGGGGAATTGAAGCGGACACGGAGGCTTGCATGAAGATCGCGATCATCGGCGGCGGACCGGCCGGTCTCTACGCTGCGATCCTCCTGAAGAAGCAGCGGCCGCAGGCCGAGATCACGGTCCATGAGCGCAACCGCGCCGACGATACGTTCGGCTTCGGCGTCGTGTTCTCCGACGCGACGCTGGATAACTTCGAAAAACAGGATTCGCCGAGCTACCGCCGCATCACTCAGGAATTCGCCTATTGGGACGACATCGCCGTGCATTTTCGCGGCACCGTCCATCGCGTCGGCGGCAACGGCTTTTGCGGCTGCTCGCGCCGGATGCTGCTGCTGATTTTGCAGGAACGCGCCCGCGAACTCGGCGTGACGCTTGAGTTCGAAACCGATGTCGACGACGAGGCCCGGTTTGCCGATGCCGATCTTGTCGTGTTGGCCGACGGCATCAACAGCCGCTTCCGCGACAGATACGCCGATCATTTCCAGCCCGAAGTCGATCTGCGCTCCAACAAGTTCGCCTGGATGGGTTCGACCCGGCCATTGGATGCCTTTACCTTCATCTTTCAGGAGACCGAGTGGGGACCGTTCATCGCGCACGCCTATCAATACGAGGCAGGCCGCTCGACCTGGATTTTCGAGACCGATGCTGAAACATTCGCGCGCGCCGGGCTCGAAGGGCTGAGCGAACGGCAATCCGCCGATCGCATGGCGAAGATCTTTGGCTGGTTCCTCGAAGGCCATTCGCTGCAGACCAACCGTTCGATGTGGCGCAATTTCCCGATGATCCGCAGCCAGCGCTGGGTCAAGGGCAACATGGTGCTGCTCGGCGACGCCAAGGCGACCGCGCATTTTTCGATCGGCTCCGGCACCAAGCTGGCGATGGAAGACGCCATCGCGCTGGCCGAGGCGATGGCCCGGGCGCCGACGGTGGATGCCGCCTTGCAGACATACGAGCACGGGCGGCGCGAGGAGGTCGAAAAGACCCAGCACGCCGCCGATGTGTCGCTGGTCTGGTTCGAGCATGTCGACCGGTTCTGGGATTTCGACCCCGTGCAATTCGCCTTCGGGGTCATGACCCGCGCCAAGGCGATCACGTACGACAATTTGACATTGCGGGCGCCGGAGTTTGTCCGCGAGGTCGACAAGGCCTTCGCGAAGCAGGTCCGCGCCAAAGGGTTCGACGTCGATACCGCAAAGCCTGTTGCGCCGATGTTCCAGCCGCTGAAATTGCGCGAGATGGCCGTCGCGAACCGCGCGGTGGTGTCGCCGATGTGCATGTACTCGGCAAAGGAGGGCGTGCCCGGCGATTTTCACCTCGTGCATTACGGTTCGCGTGCGATCGGCGGCGCTGGATTGATGTTCACCGAAATGACCTGTGTCGGCCGCGATGCCCGCATCACGCCGGGTTGCGCGGGATTGTGGAATGACGAGCAGCAGGCGGCGTGGACCCGCATCGTCGATTTCGTCCACGGCAATTCGGCTGCGAAGATCTGCCTGCAACTCGGCCACGCCGGCCGCAAGGGCGCGACCAAACTGATGTGGGACGGCATGGACCGGCCGCTGGAGCAGGGTGGCTGGGACACCGTGTCGGCATCGCCGATTCCATACTTCCCCGACAGCCAGGTACCGCGCGAGATGGACCGCGCCGCGATGGATCGCGTCAAGGCCGAGTTCGTTGTGGCAACCTTGCGCGGCGAGGCCTGCGGCTTCGACATGCTGGAACTGCATTGCGCCCACGGCTATCTGCTGGCGAGTTTCATCTCGCCGCTGACCAATACGCGCCGCGACGACTATGGCGGCACGCTCGCCAACCGGCTGCGTTATCCGCTTGAAGTGTTTGCCGCCATGCGCGCGGCGTGGCCGGCGCACAAGCCGATGTCGGTTCGCATTTCCGCGACGGACTGGGCCGAGGGCGGTATCACCGGCGACGATGCGGTGGCGATCGCGCGCGCCTTCGGTGAGGCCGGCGTCGACCTGATCGATGTCTCCACCGGCCAGACCGTACGCGATGCGCAACCGATTTACGGACGGATGTTCCAGACCCCGTTTTCCGAACAGGTCCGGAATGAGGCCCGGGTCGCGACCATGTGCGTCGGCAACATCACGACGGCGGATCAGGTCAACACCATCCTTGCCGCGGGGCGGGCCGACCTCGTGGCGCTGGGCCGGCCGCATCTGGTCGATCCTTCGTTCACGATGCGGGCGGCGGCCTGGTACGGCGCCGATATCGCCTGTCCGCCGCAATATCTGCCCGGCAAGGAACAGATTTTCCGCAACAGCGTGCGCGACCGGCAGGATTTCGACGACCTCAAAATTAAGGGTAAGCCGAAAACTCGCGCCGAGCTGAAAGCCGAGGCAACAAAGCCGCTTGCGGCCGAATAGGCCGGGTGGCAGGCTCTATCGCTCCCTCGCCCCATCTTTGCGCGGGGGTAAAAGGGTGCGTTGAGTGGAGTTTTGCGGATGAAGGCGATCATCGTCGGAGGCGGCATCGGAGGCCTGACCACGGCTTTGATGTTGCGTGCGCGCGGCATCGATTGCGAATTGTTCGAGCAGGCCGACACCATCCGGGAACTCGGGGTCGGCATCAACACGCTGCCGCATGCGATCCGCGAACTCGCAGGCCTCGGGCTACTGGACCGGCTGGACGCCGCCGCGATCCGCACCGACGAACTGTACTATCTCAATCGCCACGGCCAGGAAGTCTGGCGCGAGCCGCGCGGCCTCGGCGCCGGCCACGACGTGCCGCAATTCTCGGTTCATCGCGGCCGCCTGCAAAGTGTCATTCACCGCGCCGTCGAGGAGCGGCTGGGTCACGAGGCGATCCACACCGGCTGCCGGCTCGGCGCCTTCGCGCAACATGAAGGCGGCGTGATCGCGCATTTCTTCGACCGCACCGGCGCGCATATCAAGACCGCGCAGGGCGACGTCCTGATTGGCGCCGACGGCATTCATTCGCGCGTGCGCGAAATGCTGTTTCCGGACGAGGGCCCGCCATGCTGGAACGGCTTGATGCTGTGGCGCGGCGCGCGCGACTGGCCGGCGTTCCTGACCGGCAACTCGATGATCGTCGCCGGCGGGCTGCATGCAAAAGTGGTGGTCTATCCGATCGCGGAAGGATCGAGCCCGGCGAGCCGGCTGACCAACTGGGCGGTGCTGGTGAAAGTCGGCGAGAACAACGCCACGCCGCCCCGGCGCGAGGACTGGTCGCGCCTCGGCAAGCGCGAGGAACTGATGCCGCATGTCGAGCGGTTCAGGGTGCCGCATGTCGACGTCCGCAGCCTGATCTCGGCGACGCCGGAATTTTACGAATACCCGTGCTGCGACCGCGATCCCTTGCCGTACTGGACTTGGGGCCGCGTCACGCTGCTCGGCGACGCCGCGCATCCGATGTATCCGGTGGGCTCGAATGGCGCATCGCAGGCGATCCTTGACGCCCGCGCGCTGGCGGATTCGTTGGCGCATGCCGAACATCCGCGCCAGGCGCTGTTGGCCTATGAGCAGAAGCGCCTGCCGATGACGGCCGATATCGTACGCTCGAACCGCCGCGGCGGACCGGAGGGCGTGATCGACGCGGTCGAACAACTGGCGCCGGATGGCTTTACCGATATCGAGAAGGTGCTCAGCCACGCCCAACGCGAGGCGATCGTGCGCGGCTATGCGTCGAAGGCCGGTTTTGCCGCGCCGACGCTGGGGTTGGCGGCTGTTAGATAGTCGTCATGGCCGGGCTTGACCCGACCATCCACGTCTTGACTTGCTTCATCGCGACAAAGACGTGGATGCCCGGGTCAAGCCCGGGCATGACGAGGTTAGAAACCTGTTTGCCTCACGCCCCCGGAGGCGGCGGCAGGAAGTGGATGTTGTGCTCAGCCGCCAGCGCCACCACGGCATCCGGGGTCTGTTCCTTCATGTTGTGAATGCCCCAGAACAGATCATAGAGCCGCCTCGTCGGCGATACCCAGAACAGCGTCTTGGCGGTGCGGCCGGACTTGTTGAAGATGCCGTGCGGCTTGCCCATCGGCAGGCGAACGAGATCGCCGGGCGCGCCTTGCGTCTCGGCGCCGTCGAGGAAGAAGTCGAGCTTGCCCTCGAGGATGTAGAGATACTCGTCCTGGTCGGGATGAATGTGCGGCGGCACGAAGGTATCGGGCGGGAAGGTCGCATGCCAGGAGAACGAATGCTCGGTGACGTGCTTGGGGACGTAGGTCTGGCCGAGGATGTTCCAGGAGATGCCCTGCATGCCCTCGTTGGCCCGGGTGATTCCGGCGATTTCGGTTTTCATCGGTTTGTTTCCTTCCGGCGTTATTATTTGAGCATGATCTTTTCGGAAAACCGGCCTCCACTTTTCCGGATCATGCTCTATTTCGCGGCGCAGTCCTTGGCGTAACGGTCGCCGTAATTCGAAAACACCTTTTCGACGATCTCGGTCTGGAATTTTCCGTCGGGACGTTTTGCGACCTTGGTCAGGTAGAAATTCTGGATCGGATAGCCGTTGCTGTTGAACTTGAAATCGCCGCGCAGCGAGGTGAAGTCGGCCTTTTTCAGCGCTGCCGACACCGCGTCCTTGTTCGTGAGGTCGCCCTTCACTGCCTTGACGGCGCTGTCGATCAGCAGTGCCGCGTCATAGCCCTGCATCGCATAGGTGCCGGGGACGACGCCATTGTACGCGGCCTCGTAGGCGGCGACGAACTTCTTGCTTTGGGGATTATCGAGGTTGGGCGCCCAGTTGGCGCCGCCGAACATGCCGACCGCGGCGTCCTGCTGTGCCGGCAGCGTCGATTCATCGACGGTGAAGGCGGACAGCACCGGAATCTTGTCGGCAAGGCCGGCCTGACTGTACTGCTTCACCAGGCCGACGCCCATGCCGCCCGGCATGAACGTGAACAGCGCGTCGGGTTTTGCGGAGGCGATCTTGGTGAGCTCGACCTGGAAGTCGAGCGTGCCGAGCGGCATGTAGCTCTCCTCGGCGATCTCGCCCTTGTAGTCGAGCTTGAAGCCGGCGGCGGAATCCTTGCCGGCCTGATAGTTCGGCACCAGCACATACATGCGCTTGTAGCCGCGATCCTGTGCGACCTTGCCGAGGATCTCGTGAACCTGGTCGTTCTGGTACGAGGTCACGTAGAAGAACGGACTGCACTCCTTGCCGGCGTAGCTCGAAGGCCCGGCATTGGGGCTGATCAGGAACGTCTTGTTCTCGGTAACCGGGCGATGGATCGCCTGCAGGATGTTGGAGAAGATCGGCCCGACCACGAAGTCGACCTTGTCGCGTTCGAGCAGGCCCTTTACTTTTGTTACGGCGCCGTCCGGCTTCAGCTCGTCGTCGACGACAACGACTTCGACATCCTTGCCGGCCATCTTGCCGCCGAGATCCTTGATCGCGAGCTGAAAACCGTCGCGCGATTGCTGGCCGAGGCCTGCGGCAGGTCCTGACAAGGTCACGATGACGCCGATCTTGATCTTCTCCTGCGCTGCGGCCGGACCCGCGGCGACACCCAGCAGGACCGCAAGTCCTGCCAGTTTCAACGGCGCCAGTTTCAACGACTGCCTCATGACAACTCCTTATGCTCAGCCATTACGCGGCCGAAACCCTCGCCACATTAAACCCTCAAGGCGCAGCTTATTCTGATGACGACCGCGCCTGCAAGCTGCGCCGCGACGTGAGTCCGGTCTCATCGCTTGTGAAACCGGGTCATGCAAGCCGTGCGCCAATTGCTTGAACCTTAAAGAAATCTGGACAATCCCGCCAAGCTGCGGTCTGCTTCCATTCCCCGAAGGTTCAAAGCAGCTGCGCCGCCATGATTTTCGATTCAGAGACCAAGGCCATCGAACTCCCGGAGGATCACCGGGATGAAATCCGGCTGTGGCTGCGCCTGCTGACCTGCACCACCCTGATCGAGGGCGAGGTCCGCAGCCGGTTGCGCGAACGCTTCGACGTTACGCTGCCGCGCTTCGACCTGATGGCCCAGCTCGACAAGGTGCCGGATGGCATGACGCTGTCGGATGTCTCGAAGCGGATGATGGTCTCGAACGGCAACGTCACCGGGCTGGTCGAGCGCCTGGTCGAATCCGGACACATCGACCGGCGCACCTCGGATGCCGACCGCCGCGTCCAGGTGATCCGGCTGACCAAGGCCGGCCGTGCCGAGTTTCGCAAGATGGCGGCGGAGCATGAATTGTGGATCGCCGATATTTTTGGCGACCTGACGCCGAAGGATGTTCGCGAATTGATGCGGCTGCTGGCCAAGACCAAGGGGTCGGCGCAGAAGTCCGCGAACGCGCGGACGGCATAGATCGTGGCGGCTGTTCCAACAGGCGATCCGTTGAATCCGAATGTGGACTACGAAGTCGAATACAACAACCGCGCGCGGGTTCCGGAGAATCCGGCGATCATCGCCGGCTGGGCGCGCGATGCAAAAGCCTATCGCGAGGCGCATCAAGGCCGTTTGAAGGTGATCTCATACGGTTCGGGTGAGCGCCACCGGATCGATCTGTTTGCCGGCGACGGCACCAGACCCATCGTCGTTTTCATTCACGGCGGCTATTGGCAGGCGCTGGACGGTTCGTTCTTCAGCCATCTCGCCGGCGGGCTGAATGCGCATGGCGTCGATGTCGCCGTGCCGAGCTACGATCTTTGCCCAACTGTTTCAGTCGGCGACATCGTCGAGCAGATGTGCGCGGCATCGCGCGAACTTGCAAAGCTCGGACGGCCGCTGGTCGTCAGCGGCCATTCCGCGGGCGGCCATCTCGCCGCCTGCATGCTGGCAACCGACTGGCGCACGCTTGACCGCTCGTTGCCGCAAGGGTTGGTTACGGCTGCCTACGCGATTTCGGGCCTGTTCGACCTGCGGCCGCTGGTCCCGACCTCCATCAACAACGCTCTGAAGCTCGACGTGGTGTCTGCGAAGTCGGTGAGCCCCTTGTTCTGGCAACCGCCGGCGCACGGCACCTTCGATGCCGTGGTTGGCGGCAACGAGAGCGCCGAATATTTCCGCCAGAGCAAGACCATCGTCGATGTCTGGGGGACGGGGGGAATGGCGACAAGGTTTGCTACGATCCCGGACGCCAACCATTTCACCGCGATCGCGCCGCTGGCCGATCCGAATTCGCAGATGACGCTGCGGCTGAAGCAGCTGGCCGGGCGCTAGGCCCGGTCGCCGCATCCCCAAAACCCGTGGAATGGCCAAATTTCACCCTTGCGCCGAATTACTTTAAGCCTAAAATGATTTGACGATCACGCTGCCGGGCGTCCGCTTTACCGATCTCGAGCCTTCATTGATGAAAGCAGGGGCGATGGAAATGTCAGGTAGGATCCTCGGCCAGTCCCTTGGTCCGTCAGGCCATGTCGATGATTTCGCGCGACGAAATCTGCCGCCGCCGGATCAGTGGCCGGAACTGCCGCTCGACCGGCCCGAATTTCAATATCCGGAATACCTCAACGCCGCGGTCGAGCTGACCGATCGCATTGTCGAAAAGGGCATGGGCGACCGTATCGCGCTGATCGGCAACGGCCGCCAGCGCACTTACAAGGAGCTGGCGGACTGGTCGAACCGGCTCGCGCATGCGCTGGTGGAGAACTATGGCGTCAAGCCCGGCCACCGGGTCCTGATCCGTTCGGGCAACAATCCGGCGCTGGTCGCCGCATGGCTTGCGGCGACGAAAGCGGGCGCTGTTGTCGTCAACACCATGCCGATGCTGCGTGCCGGCGAATTGACCAAAATCGTCGACAAGGCCGAGATCGCGCTGGCGCTGACCGACAGCCGCATCGCCGACGAACTGGTCGCGTGCGCCAAGACCAGCCGCTTTCTCAAGCAGGTGGTGAATTTCGACGGCACCTCGAACCACGACGCCGAACTCGATCGGGTGGCGCTGAACAAGCCGGTGCGGTTTGATGCGGTGAAGACCGGCCGCGACGATGTCGCCTTGCTCGGATTCACCTCGGGCACCACGGGCGAACCCAAGGCGACGATGCATTTCCACCGCGATCTCATGATCGTTGCCGACGGTTACGCGAAGGAAGTCCTCAACGTTACCCCGGACGATGTCTTCGTCGGCTCGCCGCCGCTGGCCTTCACGTTCGGGCTCGGCGGTCTTGCGATCTTTCCGCTGCGCTTCGGGGCCACCGCGACGCTGCTGGAAAACGCGGCGCCGGGCGAGATGGTCAAGATCATCGAGACCTACAAGGCGACGATCTGCTTTACCTCGCCGACCGCCTATCGCGCGATGATGGCCGCGATGGACAAGGGCGCCGATCTGTCGTCGCTGCGGCTCGCGGTCTCCGCCGGCGAGACACTGCCGGCGCCGGTGTTCGACGCCTGGACCCGAAAGACCGGCAAGACCATTCTGGACGGTATCGGCTCCACGGAATTGCTGCACATCTTCATCACCAACCGGGTCGGCGACGCGATTGCCGGAACCACCGGACGTCCGGTCACCGGTTATGAGGCCAAGGTCGTCGACGACGACATGAATGAGCTGCCGGCGGGCACCGTCGGCAAGCTCGCGGTGCGCGGACCGACCGGATGCCGGTATCTCGCGGACAGCCGGCAATCGAACTACGTGCGCGACGGCTGGAATCTGACCGGCGATTCCTTTGTCAGCGACGCCAGCGGGCGGCTGTCCTTTGTCGCCCGCTCGGACGACATGATCGTTTCCTCCGGCTACAACATCGCCGGTCCCGAGATCGAGGCGGCGTTGCTGTCGCATCCGGCGGTGGCCGAATGCGGCGTCGTCGGCGCGCCCGACGAGGCGCGCGGCATGATCGTCAAAGCCTACGTTATCCTCGCCGGCGGTGCGTTGGGTGACGCTGAGCTGACGGCGGCGTTGCAGGAGCATGTCAAACGCGAGATCGCGCCGTACAAATATCCGCGGGCGATCGAATATGTCGAAGC
The DNA here is from genome assembly GCA_963764705.1 of uncultured Alphaproteobacteria bacterium. Taxonomy (GTDB): domain Bacteria; phylum Pseudomonadota; class Alphaproteobacteria; order Rhizobiales; family Xanthobacteraceae; genus Bradyrhizobium. The sequence goes on from CAVXTR010000005.1 coordinate 141,259, forward strand.
GTTGCCGAAGACCGAAACCGGCAAGCTGCGGCGCTTTGCGTTGCGGCAGATGGCGGCCAGCCGCGCCGTATCTTCGAGCGCTGCGGCGGAATGAAAATTTGAAGGAGAATAGAAGGTGACCGCGCCCAAAGGCCCGACCTTGACGATGGTGCCGCACTCCAAAACCGATATTTCGCCGTCCGGCCCGCAAGTGTTGCAGCCGAGCGGCTGGCCCGCGCCGAAAGGCTACGCCAACGGCATGGCGGCCGACGGACGCCTGGTCGTCACCGGCGGCGTGATCGGCTGGGACACGGAGGCGCATCTGGCGCCGGATTTTGTCGCGCAAGTGCGGCAGACGCTGAGCAACATTGCCGCCATCCTCGCCGAGGGTGGTGCAAGGCCCGAGCATCTGGTGCGCCTGACATGGTATGTCGTCGACATTGAGGAATATCTGGCGAACCTGAAGGCACTCGGCGGCGTCTATCGCGAGATTTTCGGCGCACATTATCCGGCGATGGCGCTGGTTCAGGTAGTGCGGCTGGTCGAGCAGGCCGCGCGGGTCGAGATCGAGGCGACGGCGGTGGTGCCGCGCTGATTACCGGAATGTCTCCACGGCCTGACGCGCGCCTAGCTCATAGAGCCGTGCCAGCGCCGGCGTGACCGCGCTGCGCATGCGCGGATCGCTGCCGAGCGTTCCAAAGATGGAGTTGATTTCGAGCAGCGCCGGAGCCAGCCGGTCCGCAACGGGGCCGGCGCTGTCGGCGATCGCCTTGAGTTTCGCCGCAACGGGATCGCGCACGTCGATGGCGCGTCCCTGTTCGTCCGCGGCAGTGACGTAACGCATCCAGCCCGCTACGGCGAGCGCATGCGTATCGATCGGCAAGCCCAGCCGCAGGCGATCCTGCATGGTGGCCAGCAGCCGTTGCGGCAGTTTCTGCGACCCGTCCATCGCGATCTGCCAGGTGCGATGCTGCAAGGCAGGGTTGGAAAAGCGCTCCAATAGCGAGGCGCTGTAACCCGCCAGATCGGTACCTGCCGGCATCTCCAGTGTCGGCGCCGCCTCGGCCATCACCTGCCGCGCCAGCGCCGCGAAACGATCGTTGGTCATGGTGGCCGCGATGGTCTCGTAGCCCGCGAGATAGCCGAGATAGGCCAGTGCGGAGTGGCTGGCGTTGAGCAGCCGCAGCTTCATGTGTTCGAACGGGGTCACGTCGGCGACGAGTTGCACACCGGCGGCAGCAAAATCCGGGCGCCCCGCGGAAAAGCGATCTTCGACGATCCACTGCGTGAACGGCTCGGTGACGACAGGCCATGCGTCGGTCATGCCGAGCGCGGATGCAACGGCCGCACGATCGGCGTCGGTGGTTTCGGGAACGATCCGGTCGACCATCGTCGACGGAAAGGCGACCTCGTTCTCGATCCAGTTTCCGAGTTCGCGCGACCTCAAAGTGGCGAACTGCGTCACAATGCGCTTCACGGTATGACCGTTGGCGGAGAGGTTGTCGCAGGAGAGAACGGTGAAGGGCGCGGCCCCCGCATCGCGCCTTCGCGACAGTGCCGCCACGATGAAGCCCGGGGCTGATCGCGGCGCTTCCGGATTGTGGAGATCGTGAACGATATCGGGATGCTGCTGATCCAGTTCGCCGGTTTGCGGCGTGTGGCAATAGCCCTTCTCGGTGATCGTCAGCGAGACGATGCGCGTCGTCGGATCGGACATGCGCGCGATCAGAGGCGCGGGGTTCGCTCGCGCGACTTCGGTATCGAGCACTGAGCCGATGATCCGGTGTTCGGTGCCCGGACCGGAACGAATGGCCACCGTGTAAAGACCGTCCTGTGGGGCGAGGGCGTCGCGCGTATCGGAACTTCGCAGGCTGGCGCCGACGATTCCCCAATCCACGGCACCCTGGGCAAGAAGGTCGTCGATCACCACCGCCTGGTGGGCGCGGTGGAACGCGCCGATTCCAAGGTGGACGATGCCCGGTTTGACCCGGGCGCGGTCGTAACCGGGGCGTCGGATCTGGCCGGAGAGCCGATCGATGCTGGCGTTGGAAAGGCGCAAATCGCCCCCTATCGGGCTAAAACCGGGGATTTTCGTCGTCTCGCTTGACATGGCGGCCCCGTTCCGTCAAGCCATGGTCAATTGGTAAGGCCAATTTCGCATTGCTGGCGTCGGCCCGATCCGATCAAGACCAAGCAAGAAAAGCCGATCTGTCAGGGGATCGTTTCAGGGAGAGACGAGCGTGCCGCTCGAGGCTGTGGAAGCACGACGCCTTTATCGCCAGGTTGCCGATCAGCTTCGTGCCCTGATCGAGCGCGGTGAATATGTCGTCGGCAGCCGGCTCCCGACCGAACGCGATCTTGCCGAACAATTGAAAGTCTCGCGGCCGACCGTGCGCGAAGCGCTGATCGCGCTCGAGGTCGAGGGCCGGGTTCGCATCCGCGTCGGCTCCGGCATCTATGTCGCCGAACCCGCGGCGCTCGCATCGCCGTTGCCGGTAAGCGCCATGATCGAAGGGCCGTTCGAAGTATTGCGCGCCCGTGAATTCATCGAGGCCGCGATCGCCGAACAGGCGGCGAGGGTGGCGACATCGGCCGATATCGAACGCATCGACGCTGCGCTCGAGGCGATGGCCACCGTACAACATCCCGGCGAAGCCTCGATGATCCATGACCGCGCGTTTCACGTCGCGGTCTCCGGATGCCTCGACAACGCCGTGCTGGTCCGCGTCGTCGGCGAAATGTTCGACCAGCGGCTCAATCCCTACTTTGCCAAGCTCGCGCATTATTTCGAGAACCCGGAATCCTGGGGCGCGGCGCTCGCCGAGCACCAGGCAATCCGCGATGCCATCGTGGCCCGCGATCCCCCGGCCGCACGTGCGACCATGCGCGAGCATCTGGCGTGTTCGCAGGCGCGCTTTGCGCAGAGTTTCGGGAGCGAGGCCGCACCCCGCGCTCAGGCAAGGGGCGGGTGAACCATCGACTGCAGATTCGCGCGGGTTCGGGGCGATGCCGGGCCGGTCGAGTAACAAAGCTAACGGTAACAATGGAGGGAACGCACGTGTTGAAGAAAATGACGATTGTATTGGCGGCGTCTGCCGCGTCGCTGTTGGCGGCGACCAGTGCCGGCATGGCCCAGACCAAGCTCAAATGGGCGCACGTCTACGAAACTTCCGAACCGTTCCACACCGCTTCGGTCTGGGCCGCAGGCGAAATCAACAAGCGGACCAACAACCGCTACGCGATCGACGTCTATCCGGCCTCGCAGCTCGGCAAGGAAGCCGACATCAACCAGGGGCTTTCGCTGGGCTCGGTCGATATCATCATCTCCGGCTCCAGCTTCGCCGCCAAGAGCTACCCGCCGATCGGCGTGACCTATTATCCCTACACCTTCCGCGACGCCGATCATCTGCTGGCCTACACCAAAAGCGATGTCTTCAAGGAGCTCACCAAGGGCTACGAGGACAAGACCGGCCATCACATCGTGGCGGTGACCTATTATGGCGTGCGTCACACCTCGTCGAACAAGCCGATCAAAGCCTGCGCCGACATGAAGGGCCTCAAGATTTGCGTGCCTGACGTGCCGGCCTATCTGGCGATGCCGCGCGCCTGCGGCGCCAACACCGCTCCGATCGCTTTCGCTGAAGTCTATCTCGCGCTGCAGAACGGCACCGTGGAAGCCCAGGAAAATCCGCTGACGACGATTGAAGCCAAGAAGTTCTACGAGGTGCAGAAGCACATCGTGCTGACCGGCCACATCGTCGATCACCTCAACACCATCGTCTCCGCCAGCCTCTGGAAGAAACTGAGTGAAGAGGATCGCAAGATCTTCACCGACGTGGCGCAGGAAGCGGCGACAAAGGCCACCGCGGAGATCAAGGTCAACGAGGCCAAGCTGATCGGCTTCTTCAAGGAGAAGGGCCTGACCGTGACCGAGATCAACAAGGACGATTTCCGCGATACCGTGCTCAAGAACGTGACCTTCGAGAGCTTTGACTATCGCAAGGCCGATTGGGATCGCATCCAGGCCATCAAGTAAGACGGTTGCTTTGGTCCGTGCCCGCCGCGTCGTCGCGGCGGGCACGGCACCAGCCCAGCCGAAGGTTTCGGCTTCTAAAACGCCAGTGTGGAAAGAGCGCAGATGTCGACGGTTGAAGTGCACAAGCAGATCACGGCGGACGAGATCGCCCATACCTTCGAGGAGGAAGCGCCCAAGGGCGCCGATCTCGGGCAATACGCGTTCGAAGACTGGCTGGCGCTCGCGATCTTCTGGATCATGGCGCTGTGCGTGTTCCTGCAATTCTTCACCCGCTATGTCCTCAACGACAGCTACGCCTGGACCGAGGAGATTGCGACCTACTGCCTGATCGGCGTGGTCTTTATCGGCTCCTCGATGTGCGTGCGGCTGTCGCGGCATATCCAGGTCGACCTGATCTTCCGCTATTTGCCGCATCTGGCCGCGCGCGCCCTCTCGACCGTGATCGACCTGATCCGGATCGCGTTCTTTGGCTATGCAACCAAGCTGGTCTGGCAGTTCATCCAGATCATCGGCGACGAGCGGATGACGACGATCAAGTTTCAAAAAGGCTTTGTCTACTACGCGGTGCTGCTCGGCTTCGTGCTGATGTTCGGCCGCTCGATCCAGATCGCGGTCGAGAACTGGCGGCGGGGCTATTCGATCCTGGAGCGCCCAGGCGCATTCGACGGAACGGAAGGGTAAGGCGATGCTGCTGCTGCTCGGTGGATTTCTGCTCCTGATGCTGCTCGGCCTTCCCGTCGCGCTGTCGATGGCGACGTCGTCGCTGGTTTACATTCTCGTCACCGGCATCACGCCCGACGTGACCTTGGCACAGCGCATGATCGCCGGCGTCGAGAGCTTTCCGTTGCTGGCGGTGCCGTTCTTCATTCTCGCCGGCAACCTGATGAACATCGCCGGCGTCACCGGGCGCATCTACAAGTTCGCGGTCGCCCTGGTGGGCTGGATGCGCGGCGGTCTCGGCCACGTCAATATCATCGGCTCGGTGATCTTCTCGGGCATGTCCGGCACCGCGATCGCGGACGCGGCCGGGCTCGGCACCATCGAAATCAAGGCGATGAAGGACCACGGCTATTCGACCGAGTTTTCCGTCGGCGTGACCGCGGCCTCCGCGACGCTCGGCCCGATCATTCCGCCGTCGCTGCCGTTCGTGATCTACGGCATGATGGCGAACGTCTCGATCGGCGCGCTGTTTCTCGGCGGCGTCATTCCCGGCGTGGTGATGACGCTGCTGATGATGGTGACCGTGGCCTATTTCGCGCACAAGAACGGCTGGGGCAGCGACTCGCCGTTCTCGTGGAGGCAGATCGGCTCGGCCGGCCTCGAGATCGTCATCGTGCTCGGCTTTCCGACGGCCGTCTGGCTGATGGTTGTCGCCGGTCTCTCGACCAATATGGCGGTCGCGATCGGGCTCGCCGCGCTGCTGGCGCTCGACTGGTATTTCGACTTCTCCGCCGTGATGGCGCTGATGACGCCGGTCATTCTGATCGGCGGCATGACGCTTGGCTGGTTCACGCCGACCGAAGCCGCGGTCGCCGCCGTGATCTGGTCGCTGTTTCTGGGACTGGTGCGCTATCGCTCGATGACGCTGCGGACGGTGGCGAAGGCGACGTTCGACACCATCGAGACTACGGCCTCGGTGCTGTTCATCGTCACGGCGGCTTCGATCTTCGCGTGGCTGCTGACGGTTTCGCAGGCGGCGCAGACGCTGACCGATGTGATGCTCGGGATCACCCATAACAAATGGGTATTCCTGCTGCTCGCCAACATCCTGATCCTGTTCGTCGGCTGCTTCATCGACACCATCGCCGCGATCACCATTCTGGTGCCGATCCTGCTGCCGATCGTTCTGAAGCTGGGCATCGATCCCGATCCATTTCGGCCTGATCATGACGCTGAACCTGATGATCGGGCTGCTGCATCCGCCGCTTGGCATGGTGCTGTTCGTGCTCGCGCGCGTGGCCAAGCTTTCGGTCGAACGCACGACGATGGCGATCCTGCCCTGGCTGGTGCCGCTGTTGCTGGCGCTGGCTGCGATCACCTACATTCCGGAGATCACGCTCTTCCTGCCGAAATATATGGGGCTGGTGAAATGACATCGATGGCGCTGGCGGCAACATTGTTCGGCCCGGAAGATCTGCGCATGGTCGAGCGGCCGCTCGATCCGCTCGCACCAGGCATGGTGCGCATCCGTTTCGGTGCCGGCGGCATTTGCGGTTCGGACATGCACTACTATCGCCATGCCCGCACCGGGGATTTCGTCGTCACCTCGCCGCTGGTGCTCGGACATGAAATCGCCGGTGAGGTGGTCGAGATCGCGGGCCAAGCGCCCGGCCTGAAAGTCGGCGACCGGGTCGCCGTCAATCCGTCGCGCTGGTGCGGCCATTGCAAGCCGTGCCGCGAGTGCCGGGAGAACCTGTGCGAGAATATCTTCTTCATGGGCTCGGCCTCGAAGACGCCGCACATGCAGGGCGGGTTTGCCAGCATGTTCGATGCGGTTCCGGCGCAGTGCGTAAAAATTCCGGGTCATGTTCCGTATCAGGCGGCGGCTTTGGCCGAACCGCTGGCGGTGTGCCTGCACGCGGTCGCGCGCGCGGGTGATGTCACGGGCAAGCGCGCGGTACTGTTCGGCGCCGGTCCGATCGGACTCTTGACGATGCTGGCGGCTCGGCGCGCCGGGATTGCGGATGTCACCGTGGTCGATATCGCCGCGGCGCCGCTGGCTTTCGCGACAAGGCTCGGCGCCAATCATGTCGTCGATATCTCCGGCGGCGATGACGCGCTGAAGGCACAGGCCGCGGCGCAGCCTTTCGATGTTGCATTTGAAGTTTCCGGCACGGCGGCCGGTCTCGCCAGTGCCATCGGCGTCGCCAGACGTGGCGGTGTCGTCGTCCAGGTCGGCAATCTGCCGGGTGGGCAGATCCCGATCCCGGCCAATGCCGTGATGGCCAAGGAGATCGACCTCCGTGGCTCGTTCCGCTTTGGCTCCGAATTTTACACCGCGGTCGAACTGATCGCCGACGGCAGCGTCGACGTGATGGCGCTGGTGACGGCGCAGCGTCCGCTGGCGGGCGCGCCCGACGCGGTCCGGCTCGCGCTCGACCGTTCGCAAAGCGTCAAGGTCGTGCTGACGGCACAGTAATAGTTACGTTCGGGAGATTCCGCATGATGCTGCAGGGATGGCGGTGGTACGGGCCCCATGACCCCGTATCGCTCGACGATATCCGCCAGGCCGGCGCCACCGACGTGGTGACGGCGCTGCATCAGGTGCCGATCGGCGAGGCCTGGACACGAGCGGCCGTCGAGGAGCGCAAGAACCTGATCGAGAACAGCCAGCCCGGCCGTTCGCGGCTGACCTGGTCGGTGGTGGAATCGATTCCGGTACCCGACGACGTCAAGCGGCTCGGGGCCAAGGCCGCGCGTTCGATCGAGGCCTGGATCGCCAGCCTCGAAGCGGTCGCCGCGGCCGGCATCAAGGTCATCTGCTACAATTTCATGCCTGTGGTCGACTGGTGCCGCACCGATCTCGAATGGGAGTTGCCGAACGGCGCGCGTGCCATGCGCTTCGACCAGGACCGGTTTGCGGCGTTCGACCTGCACATCCTGCAGCGGCCTGAAGCTTCAGCCGAATATTCCGAGGCCGCACAAGCGCGGGCAAAGCAGGTCTTTGCCGCGATGACGCAGGCCGACATCGATTATCTCGTTACCAACATTGCCAGCGCGTTGCCGGGATCGACCACCGATCCCCTGACCATTCCGCAGTTCCGCGACCGGCTGCAGCAGTATCGCGGCATCAACTCCGCCGTGCTGCGCCAGCATCTGAGCGAGTTTCTTGCGCGTGTCGCACCGGTGGCGGAAGCGCTCGGCGTGACGCTGACGCTGCATCCGGACGATCCGCCGCGGCCGCTGTTCGGCCTGCCGCGCATCGCTTCTTCGGCCGAGGATTATCAGGCGCTGTTCGACGCCGTTCCGTCCAGGGCCAATGGCATTTGCTTCTGCACCGGCTCGCTCGGCGTGCGCGCGGAAAACGACCTGCCGGCGATGGCGAAACGTTTCGCGCCGCGAATCGGCTTTGCCCATTTGCGGGCGACCAGGCGGGAAGGCGACGGCCTGTCGTTCTTCGAATCCGATCATCTCGATGGCGATGTCGACATGATCGCGGTGCTGAAGGCGCTGCTCGCCGAAAATCGGAAGCGATCGTCCGCTGATCAGATCATCTTCCGGCCCGACCACGGCCATCGCATGCTCGACGACCTCGCCGAGACCAAGCGGACCAATCCCGGCTATACCGCGATCGGCCGGTTGCGCGGACTGGCCGAATTGCGTGGGGCTATTCGCGCCATCGAGCACGCCAGCTGACGCGTTCGGCTCCGACGACCTACTGCACCTCATTGAGGTCGTGATCGAATAATTGCTGTCCGGTGATCCCATTGGCGCGAGTGATGACGATGCGAAGTCGTTCGCCGGCGCTGACGACTTCGAACGAGACCTTGGCGTCCTTGGGTCCGTCGCGCCAGCGGCCGGGCTCGTCTGCCCATACCACGCGGTCGCCGTCGATCCGGCATCGATAGGTGAAAACGAAATTGTCGAACGGCCGGGCGTAGGTCAGCACGACCGTGCCGTCGGAAGCGTCGGTCGCCTGAACAAGCTTGGGATCGCGATCCATGATTGCCGCGATTGCCGTCCGGCAGACTGCGTGTATCTCGAACGCCGGTTCGGCGGATGCTGCGGGCAGCCAGACAAGCAGGAACGTGAGGAAGAGCAACGGGCGCATCGACGGCATCTCGATTCCTTCTCGGTGGGAGTCTAGCGCCGTTCGCCGTCAGGCTTGCCGTGGCCTTCCGCAAGACCGAACAGCCGATGCGGATCGCGCAGCACGATCCGCTGGCGACCGCCCTCGACCAGGCCTTGCTGCTCCCAGGCGCTGAGAATGCAACTCACGGTGTGCAAGGTGGTACCGGTCATTTCGGCGACATCTTGACGGCTGATCGGAAAATCGATCTCGACGCCCTGTTCGACCTTGCGGCCGGCCTGCTTGGCCAGCCGCAGCAACGCGTGGGCGACCCGTTGTTCGACCTGTTCGCTGGACATTTCGAGCACCCGGGCCTGGGTGTCCTGCAAGCGGCCGCCCACCGTCTGCAACGCGCCCGCCGCCAATGCCGGGAATTGTGCGATCAGCTGCGGCCATACTTTCGATGGCCATGACAACGCCACGCTGTCGACCACCGCTATCGCGGTGGCCGGATAGGTCTTGAGGCCCATCGCCTGCGCCACGCCGAATAACTCGCCCGCCGAGACGTAACGCACCACGATCTGCTGGCCTTGCGGCGTGGTCTTCTCGACCCTGAGATGGCCGTGCAGCAGAACGAAGAACGAATGCGCTTCGGTGCCCTGGTCGAACACGCTGCTGTCCTTTGGGTAGCGGACCGATCGGGCATCGCGCAGGATGGTGTCGAGATCGCCGGCGTTCAGCCCGGCCAGGACCGGGACGTTGGCGACGATCGAGCGGTCGAGAGAGGCCATGGGACTTTCCGGGTGCTGTCAGAGAGATTGCGGGCAGTAGAACTGCGGGCGGTGGTTGATCTCGGTGCGGGCCGCCGACGCCGCCCATTATACGGGAAAATCGGCGCTGAGGTTGCGATAGAACAAATTCCACCTGGTCGCCGGCAATTAGATCACAGGCATGGGGCGGCAATGGCCGACCCGACCGATCAACAGGAGATCAGGATGCGCAAATATCTGGTGATGGCCGCCTTTGCCGGGGCCATGGCGATGGCCGGTGGCGCGGCCGCGGCCGAAGTCGAAGTCAAAATGCTGAACAAGGGCGCTGAAGGATTGATGGTCTTCGAGCCGGCGCTGGTCAAGGTCGAGCCGGGCGATACCGTGAAGTTCGTGGCGACGGACAAGGGTCACAATGCCGAGACCATCAAGGGCATGCTGCCGGATGGCGCGGCCACTTTCGCCGGCAAGAACGGCGAGGATATCGTCGTCAAGTTCGATCAGGCCGGAATCTACGGCGTCAAGTGCACGCCGCATTACGGTATGGGCATGGTGGCGATGGTTGTGGTCGGGACGCCGGCCAACGAGGAGCAGGCCAGGGCCGTGCCCCAGACCGGCAAGGCCAAGCAGGTCTTCGCCGTCCTGTTCGACAGGTTCGCCGCGACAAAAACCGCTGCGAAATGAGTTGAAGGCGCCAAGGAGAGGAAAGCGGCCCGGTGGGCCGCTTTCTTTCGTTCTCAGCGGGCGCTCGGCAGTTCCGAAAGGTGGCCTTCCGCGCTGCCGGAGCAACTGCCGCAGCACGTGCTTTCGACGTCGACGGCGGAATAGGGGGCCGCATCGTGCCCGTCGCGCCTCTTTTTTAAATCGTTCTGAGGTTGGGATGGCTGGAACCCGAATTGTGCCCGTAGTCTTTCAAAGAGTCGCATCGTGATCTCCCGTTTGCTGACGTTCGGCAAATACACGGGGAGGTGACCATCGTCTTTGCGCTCGGACAAAGAAGCCGCGGCCGATGCGGCTAGAGTGGCGCGGAAACACCGGAAGCAGGTCGATGCCATGTCAATATCGCGCTTGAAGGATTACCGGGGCCCGGCCCTGTTTTCATACGGCTTCCGGCCGTTCTTCTTCTTCGGATCGGTCTATGCCGGCGCCATCATGCTGGTATGGCTGCCGGCCTTCTATGGCGGGCTGAAACTCAGCACCTCATTCGCGCCGAGGGACTGGCATGTCCACGAAATGTTGTTCGGCTATATCGCGGCTGTCCTCGCAGGTTTCCTGCTGACGGCAGTGCCGAACTGGACCGGCAGGCTGCCGCTGCAGGGCAGGCCGCTGATGCTGCTGTTCTCGACGTGGGTTGCGGGACGGGTTGCCGTCAGCAGCTTCAGCCTGGATCGGCTGGGGTCCGGCTGCGGCGATCGACAGCCTGTTCCTCATCCTGCTTGCCGCCGCCGCAGCACGCGAGATCATCGCGGGCAAGAAGTGGGGCAATCTCAAGATCGTCGTCATCATCGGCCTGTTCGCGGCCGGCAATATTGCGTTTCATCTCGAGGCGCACGTTTCGGGCCTTGCGGAATACGCCAGCCGCGGCGGAATCGCCATGGTGATCGTTCTGATTTCGCTGATTGGCGGGCGGATCATTCCGAGCTTTACCCGGAACTGGCTGGCCAAACAGCAGCCGGGCAGGATGCCGTCGCCGTTCGGCCGCTTCGATGTCGCGGTCATGATCCTGACTGTGCTCACGCTCGGGCTCTGGGTGGCGCGACCGGTCGACCGGATGACCGGTTCGTTGCTGCTGGCATGCGGTGTCATGCATCTGGTTCGTCTGGTGCGCTGGAGCGGTTATCGGACATTCGCCGATCGGCTGGTGCTGATCCTGCACGTCGCCTATGCGTTCATTCCGGCGGGCTTCTTTCTGACCGCGCTCAGTGCGCTCGATGTTGTTGCGGCGAGTGCCGGGATTCACGCCTGGACAGGGGGCGCTATCGGCACCATGACGCTCGCCGTGATGAGCCGGGCAACGCTCGGTCACACCGGGCGAGCCCTGGAAGCGTCGCTGGCGACGCATCTCATCTACGCCTCGATCGTCATAGCGGCGCTGGCGCGGGTCTGCGCCGTACTGGAGGTCGATCACGCCGGAGCGTTGCTGGCGATTGCAGGCGCAGCCTGGGCCGCTGCGTTTCTTGGATTTGCCGCGGTCTATTCGCCGGCATTCTGGTCGTCGCGTCGTTTCTGACCTGCAAGGGATCAGGTTCGATCCCGCCGGTCGCCGTCGTCTTGCCTGCCGCCGTTTAACGGCGGCCGCTGATGAACAGCCAGACGGCGATCGCGAGCAGCAGGACGGCGAAGATATTGCCCGCCGCTTCACGCCGGTGCGGCGCGGCGAGAAATGTCCGTAGCCCGCCGGCCAGCACGACGATCAGACTGTGAACGAGCGTGGCGACGCCAACATAGACCGCGATCAGGATCGCCGTTTCCCGGGCCGCAGGGGCCGGCCCTTCGATGAATTCCGGAAGCACCGTAATGAAGAACAATGCAGCTTTCGGATTGAGCAGGTTGGTGATGACGCCGCGACGAAAATGCACGAATCGGGATTGGCCGATCGCGGTGGTCTCGACGGGACGCCGGGCATCGTGCCAACTGTCGAAAGCCAGCCAGCACAGATATAGCGCGCCGGTCCAGCGAAGGCTCTCATAGGCAAGACGGTTGTTCAGCAGCAGCGATCCGCCGCCAAGTCCTGCGGCGATGCCGAGAACCGCCAACCCGAGCGCGACGCCCGCCACCGCGGAAAAACCTGCGAGGCGGCCACGGCTGGCGCCGAGCACGGCCAAATACGCCATGTTAGGCCCTGGCGTCATTTCGATGATGAGAGACGTCAAAATGAAAGCAACAAGCGGCACGTCGAAAGGGGCCCAGCCTGTGGCCGCAAGTTCCGGAATTCGATTCATGTCACGGCGAGCGCGTCAGCTTGCGCGACTCCACGTGTGCTTGCAGGGCGCGGTCGAGAGACCAGCGGTGTGCTCGTACTCGGTATGGTTGGCCGGCAGATGCATCACCTCGACACAGTCGGCGTTCAGGCGTTCGTTGTCGACCAGTTGCTCGGCCTGCACCAGCGCCTGCGACGGCCCGTCCGACTGGACGTCGACCTGCCGCTGCAGACACTTGAAACTGTGGCCGTCGGAGTTCAGCAGATCCTTGTAGAAGGAGACACGATAGCTGTTCATCACGCACTCCATTTCTTCCGCTATGATATTGCGCCGTCTTCACGCGTCCATGTCGACAAGCCGCTCGCGATCGCGCAGCACGATTTGACGGGCGCTGGAGAACACCAGGATGCCCTGGTCGTTGAGCTGTGACAGGGCCCGCGACACGGTTTCGAGCGTGAGACCGAGGTAGTCGCCGATGTCGCGGCGGCACATCGGCAGCGCCATCATGCCGGTCTTGGCGAGCCGGCGATCCATCTCCAAAAGGAAGGTCGCAACTTTCTCCATCGCGGTCTTGCGGCCGAGCAGCAGCATGTGGTCCTCGGCGTGACGAAGGTCGCCGGCGGTCATGGTCCAGAGATTGTGGGCGACCCGGACATTGGAGCCGGCGGCGGCTTCCAGGCTGCGGCGCTTGACCAGACGCACGGTCGTATCGGTGATCGCTTCGGCGGTGAGGCGATGCGTCGAACCGGGATCGAGGCCGAACACGTCGCCGGCCAGATGGAACGCGCCGATCTGGCGCCGGCCGTCGTTCAGGAGCTTGTAGGTGCGAACCGCGCCGCGGATCACCTGGTAAACATATTCGGAAGGCTCGCCTTCGCCGTAGATTTCCTCGTCCTTCTTGTAGGAAAACTCGGTCGCGATCAGGCCCGAACAACTCGCGATCACGCTGAACTGGTCGACAGGCGGAGCGATCGGGGTGCGGGGGGTGGGCAAAATCTTTGCCGCGGGGGCAGTGATCGTCTGGGTCAGCATGTCGCCATCTCCTGATTGGATGGCCCGGTGTACCCGCGATATCGGTTCCGTGAAATTTCGGTCGATATCCTAAGGGGAATCCCCTACGGGGTTTTACGGAGGCGATCGGCCTGACGTTTCAGGGATGGCTGGCGGCGCGGCCGGTATTGATCGCGTTGCGGACGCATTCCACCAGACTGTCGTCCAGATAGGGTTTCAGGACCACCTGCCGCACCCCGGCCGAACTGGCCTTGGCGGCGATGTTTTCGTCCGGATAGCCGGTAATCAGGACGATCGGGGTGCTGACGTCGAGCCTGCGGAGCCGTTGAGCCAGCTCCAAACCGTCGATTCCCGCCATTTTGTAGTCAACGACGAGGCAATCGGCATCGTGACGGCTGGAAGATCCCAGCAGCACGGATCCGCTGCGGAACGTGCGGACATCGAATCCTTCGGTTTCGAGCAGAAATTGCAACGAGGTCAGTACGTCGTGATCGTCGTCAACGACGTAAATCATCGATTTCCTGCGCGGAATACCGATCCCGGCCGTGCCTGCGGAACTGTTTTGGGCGTCGATCATCGGCGAAAGTTAGCGAGTTTTCGCCGGGCCGAATTGACTTGCCTCAATCTTCGACGATTCCAGCCCGGATCGCGAACCGGACCAGTTCCGAGAGGCTATTGGCCTGCATCTTGGTCATGACGTTGGCCCGATAGACCTCCACCGTACGGGGGCTGATTTCGTACTCCTTGGCGATCGTCTTGTTCGATTGGCCGGTGATCAGCCCCTGCATGACCTGGCGCTCGCGCTGGGTCAGGGAGGTGACCCGTGCCGCCATGTCGGCGGTGAGCGCATCGCTCTTCGAACCGGTTGCGTTCTGGGCGAGCGCGGTCTCGATCATGCCGATGAGGCGGTCGTCCTCGAACGGTTTTTCGAGAAAGTCCAGCGCGCCGAGTTTCATGGCCTCGACCGCAAGGGGGACGTCGCCGTGACCGGTCATGACGATGACGGGAAGCTTTCGAGCGCCCGAGTTGAGCTGCCGCAGAAGCTCCATTCCGTCGATGCCGGGCATCCGAACATCCGTCAGCACGCAGCCGGCTTCCAGGCTCGCCAGTTCGTCCAGAAACCTCTGCGCGGAATCAAACAGGCGTACGCTGAAGCCTGCGGCGCCAAGCAGGAAATCCAGCGAGTCGCGCATCGCCGGATCGTCGTCGATGACGTAGACCTTACCGCTCAGCGACATCGTTCACATCCTTGGCAGACGCGGCGGGCAGGGTGAAGCGAAACGTCGCGCCGCCGGCTTGATTGGTCTCGGCCCACATCCGGCCGCCATGGGTCTCGATGATCGTCCGGCTGATCGAAAGTCCGACCCCCATGCCGGTCTCCTTGGTGGTGAAAAATGGCTGAAACAGGTTCGTGTGGGCATCGTCGCCAAAGCCGTGTCCAGTATCGGAAACGGTAATCTCGATCATGTCGTCGTCGGCCCTGGCGTTGGAGGCAATCAGTTCGCGGTGCGTCGAGGCGGCCATCGCTTCCAGCGCGTTGCGAAACAGGTTGACCAGCACCTGCTGAATCTGGACCCGGTCGGCCAACACCAGGTCGCATGCCGGGTCGAGATTGAAGCGCAGGATCACACCCTGCTCGCGGGCACCGGTCAGCCCGAGCGCGCCGGCCTCTTCGATCAGCTTCGAGAGACTCTCTACGCGCTTCTCGAAGGCTTCCCGCGCGACGAAGTTGCGCAGCCGCCGGATGATGTCGCCGGCGCGGATCGCCTGTTCCGCGGCGCGATCCAGCGCCGCCTCGATCTTCGGCGCGTTGACGTCGGTGCTGTCGGCGAGCAGGCGGCGCGACCCCTTCATGTAATTGCTGATCGCCGATAGCGGCTGATTGAGTTCATGGGCAAGCGCCGAGGCCATTTCGCCCATCGCGCTGAGACGCGAGACGTGGACCAGTTCGGATTGCAGCTCCTGCAGCCGCGCCAGGGTCTGCTGCTGTTCGGTCAGGTCGCGGACGAAGCCCGTGAAGTAGGGACGTCCTTCGGTCTGCATCTCGCCGATGGTGAGATGCATCGGAAACGTGGTGCCGTCCTTGCGCAGGCCGGTCACGATGCGGCCGATACCGATGATGCGGCGTTCGCCGGTCTTCAGGTAGCGTGCGAGGTATCCGTCATGGCGGCTGCGGTCGGGTTCCGGCATCAGCGCGCTGATGTTCGTGCCGATCGCCTCCGGCCCGGTATAGCCGAACTGCCGTTCAGCGGCGCTGGAGAAAAACTGCATGATGCCGTGTTCGTCGATGACGATCATGGCGTCCGGCACCGTCTCGAGAATCGAGCGAAATTGGCTCTCGCGCGTCCTGACGGCGTCCTCGAGGCGCTTCTCGCGGTCGATGTCGATCATCACGCCGCTCAGCCGGGCATGGTTGCCGTCCGGACTGTCGACGATCGCGCCAAGTGCGCGGACCCAGTGACTGGCATTGGAGTTGCGGTGTACCCGGTACTGGACGTCGAAATTGCACCCGGTCTCGATCGATCTGCGCATTGCCTCGGCGGTGTGAGCGCGATCCTGCAGATCGAGCAAGGAGAGAAAGATATCGTAGTCGACCGGCGCAGTCGGCTGCAGGCCGAAAAGCTTGCGCGTCGTATTCGACCATTTCAACTCGCGGGTCGAAAATTCGAAATCCCAGGTGCCGACGCCGGATCCTTCGGCGCCGCTTCGTACGTTGTGGTCCAGCGGATCCTGACCGCGAAACGGCCGGTCGACGTCAATCATGCCGCGCTTTCTTGGCTCCCGATGCGCACCAGATATCGCATCCTATCGCGCGGTGTGGAATGGCATCGCGACGAAATTCTTATTAGCCGTTATCTCATTGAAATAAAATACATTTCCCGCGGCCTTTGGGCGCGGGCGAAGCCGAATTCCGGCGCTGATCGGATCAATGCGCCGGTTCTTGATCTAGGTCAGGTCCGATCAGGAATTGGCTTCTAGGATGTCGTCTCGTGGGCAAGACCCATAGGGCATTTCTGCCAAGATTTAAAAAAGGCCTGGAGCAGGAAATGGACTACAAAACGGTCATGGTCAGTCTGGCGCTGGACCGGCCCAACGATGCCAGCCTTGCGGTGGCCGGGGACATCGCCGAGCGGTTCGGCGCACGGGTGGTGGGCGTTGCCGCATCCAATATTCGGGCGCCGCTCTATTTCGCCGAAGGCGACGTTGCGCAAAAGCTGCTCGATGAGGAGACCGCGGCGATCAAAAAGCGATTGTCGTGGCTTGAGGCGGAGTTTTTCGCCGCGATACAAAAGCGCGCGAAATCGGTGGAATGGCGTTCTGCCAGGGGACTGCAGGGGCCCTTCATGCTGCAGCAAGCGAGGGCCGCCGACCTCCTCATAGTTGGCGCACGCAGCGAGACGTTGGTGGATCCCGGCGTCGCAGTCGATCCGGGCGATCTGCTGATGCAGGCCGGCCGTCCGGTCATTGTCGTGCCGCCCAGCGTACAATGGCTGGATTTGAGAAGCGTGCTGGTGGCCTGGAAGGACGTCAGGGAAGCCCGCCGCGCCGTGTTCGATGCGCTGCCGATTCTGGCTGCCGCAAAGGAAGTCGTGATTGCGGAAATTCCCGAGCGGGATTCTCATCGCGCGGAGGCGTTATCGCATGTCGCCGACGTGGCGGCTTGGCTGCGCGGCCATGGGATCATGGCGAGCACCGTCGTTCCGGAAACCACAGCCGGCGTGACCGAGCAGTTGGAGAAGATCGCCGCCGACGTCGGCGCCGGGGCGGTCGTTGCCGGTGCGTATGGCCACTCGCGCCTGCGCGAATGGATACTCAGCGGCGTTACGCGACATCTTGCCGTCGAGTTGCGCCGGTGTGCGTTGCTGTCTCGCTAAGGAAATTCGCAATGACGAGGAAACGCCGTGCATAGGTTTCTCGAGGCCTCCGCCGGGCAGTACATGACGGCGACCGTCAAGACGGTGACGCGCGATACCACCATGCGCGAGCTGCAACGGATGTTCGACGAGGATGACTTCAACTGCTACCCGGTCCGCGAAGGCGACGATACCGTCGGCCTGGTGAGCAAATTCGACTTTCTGAATTGCTTCGCCTTCAACCCCGGCCGCATGGTCCCGGCCTATGACGATCTATTGTCCCGCACCGTGGCCGACGTCATGACGCCGGAATTCATCTATGTCGATCCGGCGACGAAGCTGACGCGGGTATTGCAGCTGATGGTGGATCATCGGATCAGAAGCATCCCGGTGCTGGACGCCGAACAGCGGCTCGTGGGGATGATCGCGCGTGAGGACGTCATGCGGGCATTGACGAACAGCGCGCGCGGATAGCGGCAGCAAGGTGATGCGCTGGCCGCATGTTTGTCAGGCCAAGCCTAAAGCATGATGAGATTATGTTGAGTTGCGATATCGAGCCTTTTTTCGGGAGTCCTTCTACTTTGCATGGGGTGGTTTTCGCGATTTTGTGTTTTACCCCTCCAGCATCCGGATTGCAGTGCTGACGGTTACGCCGAATCGATTCAACCTCAACCCATCATGCTTTAGCCGGCCTTGGTCATCTCGGTGTCTTCCGGCGACTCCAGATACATTCCGGACATGGTGTCGACCCAGCACAGGTGGTCGTGGACCTTCTTCACGCCGGCGACATTCTCTGCGGCGACGATGGCCGCCTGCCGCGAGCGCTCCTCGGTAATCACGCCGCTGAGATGGACGATGCCGTCGCGCACGATGACGTTGAGTCCGAACGGCGACCAGTCGTTCTTGTCGACCGCCGCCATGATCCGGCTGCGGATGTGGTCGTCGTCGGCGGTCGGGTCGGGGATATCGCGGGCGAGGCCCGCTACCGCCTGCAGCAGGTTGGCGCGGGATACGATTCCGACCAGCTTCGTGCCGCTCATCACCGGCAGGCGCTTGACGCCGTTGGTTTCCATCAGGGTGACGATTTCGTCGAGGGGCGCGTCTTCCGTGATCGTGATCGGATCCCGGGTCATGACCTCGGAGATCTTCTTGCCGTGTTCATGGACGTAATCGGTCGCCGCTTCACCGGCGCCGAGCAGGAATTTGAGCCAGCGACCGCGCTTCTTCTGTGTGCCGATCTCGCTGCGGCGGATGAAGTCGCCTTCCGAGACGGTGCCGACCAGTTTGCCGGCCGTATCGACGACCGGCAGCCCGCTGACATGCCGCTCGAGCATCAGCTTTGCGGCCGCCAGGATGGTGTCATCCGGCGTAACGGTAATGACTGACCGGGTCATGATCTGATGGGCGCGCATGTGAAGATCTCCTGTTTTGTGTGGCGAAGCGCTGCCGATGGGATCGAAGCGGCGGCTTGGCCGACAGAGCCATGGTAGATCGCGCGGAGAGCGGCTATTTTGAGCAAGATCAAAATCGCTGACAGGCCGCCCGAATAGAGTGCACACGCTTGCGTGAGGATGGAAAACGAGATGCACGACATGGTTCGAACGTCTCCTGGCGCCGCGCTTCGGTTTGGGCCGCAGCCATGACGCAGCGACCGACGGCCGACGGGCCCGCCGTCAGCGGGACCGAGATCCAGCAGTGCGTGCTCCACTTTCTCGATCGTTCCCGCTTTGGCGCGGCGAACGGCGGTAAGCGCATCGATACCCATTGTTCGGTGGTGTTTCTTGGTAGCGCGCGAGCCCTGAAGATCAAGCGCGCCGTCCGGCTGCCGTTCCTCGATTATTCGACGCTGGAAAAACGCAAGCGGGCCTGCGAAGAGGAATTGAGTGTCAACGCTGCCAACGCGCCGGAGATCTATCGGCGTGTCGTCTCCATCACGCGCGGCGGCGGCGACTTCGAGATCGATGGCGCCGGAACTCCTGTCGAGTGGGCGGTCGAAATGGCCCGCTTCGATGAGGAGCAGACGCTCGATCGTATCGCATCGGCAAAAGCCATCGATCCATCGCTGGCGACGGCGATGGCGGATACAATCCTGCAGTCGCACGGCAGAGCCTCGCGCGCCGACGGACAAACCTGGCTCGCTTCCATGGCCGATATCATCGACCGCAACACCGCAAGGTTCAAGACGGTGCGCGGACTTGACGCTACCGCTGCGGACCGTCTCGCTGCTGCCAGCCACGATCGCCTGACGCGGCTGCGATCCCTGCTGGGCACGCGTGCGGAGCAGGGCTTGGTGCGGCGCTGCCATGGCGATCTCCATCTCGCCAACATCGCGCTGGTGAAGGGCAGGCCGCTTTTGTTCGACGCCATCGAATTCGATCCGGTCATCGCGACCACGGATATCCTCTACGATCTCGCCTTCACACTGATGGATCTGGTTCACTTCGGCCAGGCGGAGGCCGCCAATGCGCTGTTCAACCGCTATCTGGCAGGAGCGTCGGAGCAGCACCTCGACGGCCTCGGGGTGTTGCCGCTGTTCATGTCGATGCGTGCCGCGATCCGTGCCCACGTATTGTTCACCAAGAGCGAGCAGGCCGCAGGCGGCGAGGCCGAATGGAGCGAGGCGAAGCGCTATTTCGACCTGGCCGGACGTCTTGTCACGCCGGGGCCGCCGCTTCTCGTTGCGGTCGGCGGCTTGTCGGGAACCGGAAAATCGGTCCTCGCGCGTGGGCTTGCGGGCTTCATCGAACCGCCGCCCGGTGCGGTCATCGTACGTTCGGACGTCGTTCGCAAGCGCCTGTTCGGCGTCAGCGAGACCACGCCGCTGCCGGAAACGGCCTACCAGGCCGACACCACGGCGCGTGTGTATGAGATACTTTCGGCGACAGCGCAGCGTGTTCTGTCGCAGGGTTGCTCGGTCGTGCTCGATGCCGCATTCCTGCGGGAGACGGAGCGGATCGTGCTCGCCGATCTGGCCCGCCGGCACGGTGCGCGCTTCATCGGACTGTTCCTGACTGCCGACCTCGCGACCCGAATCTCGCGCATCGAACAACGCAGGCACGATGCGTCCGATGCGACGCGCGAGGTTGCCATGTTGCAGCAGACCTACGCGGTTGGCGCCATGGACTGGCATGTCGTCGATGCCGGGGGAGTGCCCAGCGACACGCTTCGGCGGGCGCGGGCTTTCACGGCCGGCTCAGAACCGGAGGATGTCAGATGAGGCGGACTGGACGCGTGCCGGCGTCCCGCCGCAGCAAGTTGTCCGCGGCGGCCGGTCCCGATTGCGCGGCCGCCTTCCAGGAGATCGCGCTGGATTGCGTTGCCGGCATCAGGGCGTGGCACCGCCGCGCGTGCGCCGGCGATGCCGAAGCCGTGCATCAGGTCCGTGTCGCCATCACGCGGCTGCGAGCTGTGGTTTCGTTCTTCAAGCCGATCGCTGTCGACACGGAATGGGCCGGCCTTGAAAAGGAAATCGTCTGGCTCAACGGGGCGCTTGGCGCCGTGCGTGATGGTGACGTCATGGCGGCGCATGCGCGGCGTAAACAGTATCGGGCCTGGTCCCGGGGCAGGATCGACGAACATCTCGCTGAATGCCGCAGGCGGGATCATCGCCGACTGGTGCGCTGTCTGCGCGCGGTGCGATTTCGGAACCTGATCGCGGCGCTGTCGGGCTGCGTCAGGCACGGGAGCTGGCTCTCGCGCTGGGAGCGGGCCGTGCGCCACGAGCCGCCCGAACCGCTGCACGTCTACGGCGAACGTGAACTCGACCGCCGGCGCGAGCGCCTTGTCCGCAAGGGCCGGCATCTCGAGACGCTGGGCGCTTCCAAGCGGCACCGGTTGCGGATCAGGGCCAAACGTCTGCGTTACATGCTGGAAGCCCTGACGGAATTCGGTACAATTCGCTGCGATGAGAAATATCGCCGGCTGCACCGATCGGCAAAGCGGCTGCAAAAAGCATTGGGCGATTTGCGAGATCTGGAGCGATTTGTGGACCTCGCCGCGGCGGCATCAGCGGCCGATGACAGCGAACAGGGCAAAAGCCGGCCGCCGGGTTATCGCCGAGATAAGGAAAAGCTGCTGCGCGCGGCGATCGAGGCCTATCACAGCTTTAAACAGGCCGATGCGGGCTGACGGACACTGCGTTGCGCCGGGACCCCCGACGCTGCCGGGCTTGATGTGCATCAATTCCGAACGGGCATCGTCCGGATATTGTCCCGGGCACAGTGCGGGACGCGTGTGGCGCGTTCTCACGGATGCTTGGGAGAACAGCGATGTTCAGGAACATTCTGGTCCATATTCCGTCGGAGCGGCCGATCAGGCCGGTGATCGACGTGGCTATCGCGCTGACAATGGCGCGGCGATCGCATCTCGACGCCGTCGCCATCGGTTATGAATCGATGAGCGCCGTCGGCATGGTGGTGGAGGGCGGCAGCGCCGCTGTGGCCGCCGTGATGGGGGTCGAACAGGAGCGGGCGCTGGAGCGCGCCAATGCGGCGATTGCGGTATTCGAGGTCGAAGCCAGGCTCGCCAAGATCGCTTACGGCACCAGGGCGATTGCGGCAATCCCTGCCGACGCCGAACAAACCATCGGTGCACTGTCGCGGCTTTACGATATGACCGTCGTTCTGCAGCCCGAATTCGCGACGGCCAGCCACGACAACATTATCCCGCAGGGGATTTTGTTCAATTCCGGAGGGCCGATGCTGATGGTCCCCTACATCCACAAGGGACCGCTCGACGCCAATCATGTCGGGATTGCCTGGGACGGCAGCCGCGCGGCGGCCCGCGCCCTGCACGACGCGACGCCGTTTTTGATGGGCGCCAAGGCGGTCACCGTGATAGCCGTCAACGAAACCGCGGGAGAGGCATCCTCGGACCAGCTCGTCGGCCATCTCGCCCGGCGGGGCATCGCGGCGCGCGTGCAGCGCCTGACCTCCGACCGCAGCAATATCCAGAGCACCATTCTGTCGATCGCGGCCGAGAGCAATATCGGCCTTCTGGTGATGGGCGGGTACGGCCATTCGCGGCTGAAGGAGCGCATTCTGGGCGGCGTTACGCGCGGCATGTTCCAAGCGATGACGGTCCCGGTGCTGATGTCGCACTGACCGTCCAGCGTTCGGAAAAGCAATTCTGCTGACTCTTGCAAATCGGAGGCCGCCATGGCCGAACTGTCTGAACGGGTTGCTGTAAATGACGCGCCGTCGACCGCCGGCGCGGAAGCGGAAGCCTCCAAACTGAACCAGAACGCTCTGGAATTCATGATGGGCGCGCAAAAATTGATGTTCGAGGAATGCGTGTTCTTCAGCGAGGAGATGCTGGAGCGGACGCGAAGCGAAATGCACCTCCTCACCGAATTTTTCGCCAAGATGGCGGGTGCGCATTCCGTCAAGGACGTCAAGACGATGTGCCAGGAATGCGGCCAGCATCAGCTCGACTTTCTCCGTCGCGATTCCGAACGGATCTTCAAGCATGGCGAACGGATGATCGCGACCACCTCCCGCTTGATCAGTGGCGACGTGGTGCGCTGATCGGCGCGGGCTTCGGTCAGGCTGCCCACAAGAGTGAAGAAAAACATGCCATCGAAATCGTCCCGGCCGACGGCGGATGTTACTGTCGTGCCCTTTCGCGTGCCTGTTCAAGGCCAGGTCGCCGATCCTGTGCCGATCACGCAACCGGTCGCGCCGGCGCAGCCGGACACCGAGACGTATCAGGCTGACCGCGCGTTTCACGCGATGCTGGCGCATCTGAGCGGCGGCATTTCGCCGGTCGCGCTGCTACTCGCCTATACCGACTGGCTCTCGCATCTGGCGTCCTCGCCGCAGCGGCAGATCGAGATTTCTCATGGCGCTCTGGTGGAGGCGCAGCGGCTGGCCGAAGCAGGGCAGCATGTCTTCACGCCCGGGCTGGAACCTTGGTCCCTGATCAAGCCGCAGCCGCAGGACCGGCGCTTCGCCCGGCCGGAGTGGGAAGCGCCGCCGTTCAATCTGATGGCACAGGCGTTTCTGGTCGGCGAGCAATGGTGGCACAACGCCACCACGGGCGTGCGCGGGGTTTCGAAGCAGAACGAGGCGATCGTCGAGTTTTCGGTGCGGCAGATGATGGACGTGTTGTCGCCGTCGAACTTTGCCGCGACCAATCCGGAAGTGCTGCAAAAGATGCTGCGGACGGGCGGCCAGAATTTCGTCGCCGGCTGGCAAAACTTTTGTAGCGACTGGATGCGGTTGCTGTCGGCGAGCAAGGAGCCGGTGAAGTCCGGAGATTTCGTCGTTGGCGAGACCGTGGCGGCATCGCGCGGCAAAGTCGTGTTCCGCAACGATCTGATCGAACTGATCCAGTATTATCCGACCACCGTCGAGGTTCGTCCCGAGCCGGTCCTGATCGTGCCGGCCTGGATCATGAAATATTACATCCTCGATCTGTCGACGCAGAACTCGCTGGTGAAATATCTCGCAGGCGAGGGCTTCACCGTTTTCATGATCTCGTGGCGCAATCCGGATGCCGCCGACCGCAACGTCGCCTTCGACGATTACCGCACGCTGGGCGTCGAGGCCGCGCTCGATACGATCGGCAATATCGTGCCCGGCCATCAGGTTCATGCGCTCGGCTATTGCCTTGGCGGCACGCTGTTGTCGATTTCCGCCGCGGCCATGGCGCGCGACGGCGACAAGCGCCTGAAGTCGGTCACGTTGCTGGCCGCGCAGACGGATTTCACCGAGGCCGGCGAACTGACGTCTGTTCATCAATGAAAGCCAGGTCGCCTTCCTCGAAGACATGATGTGGGAGCACGGTGTCCTCGACACCACGCAGATGGCCGGCGCCTTCCAGTTGCTGCGCTCCAACGATCTGATCTGGTCGCGGATGACGCGCGACTATCTGATGGGAGAACGGGCGCCGCCGAACGATCTGATGGCGTGGAACGCCGACGCCACCCGTCTGCCGTATCGGATGCATTCGGAATATCTGCGCAAGCTGTTCCTCAACAACGACCTCGCCGAGGGCCGCTACCTCGTCGAGGGCAGGCCGATCTCGTTGTCGGATATTCACATGCCGATGTTCGTGGTCGGCACCCTTCGCGACCATGTCGCGCCGTGGAAGTCCGTCTACAAGATCAACTATCAGGCCGACGCCGACGTGACCTTCCTGCTCGCCAGCGGCGGCCACAATGCGGGCATCGTGGCGCCCCCCGGCGAGCCGGGCCACAGCTACCGGATCAGGACCAAGGCGGCGCACGCCACCTATGTCGGGCCCGACGAATGGCTGAAGACGGTGCCTTCGGTCGAAGGATCGTGGTGGCCGGAATGGACCAAATGGCTGGCTGCGCGGTCCGGTGAACTGTCCGAACCGCCGCGCATGGGTGCCGTGCCCGCAGACGAGCAAGATCTGCCTGATGCGCCCGGCGACTACGTTCGTCAGGACCGTCAGTGAGCTTGCTGTCTCGGCAAGATCTTGCCTCAGATCGCTGATCTATTGACGGGCGGCGCAGGCTCGAAATGCCCAGCACAGTGTAGAGCGGGCAGCTCTTGAAGAACGCGGTCACCAGCGGCACCAGACCGATCAAGCCGGCCCAGTGCCAGCCCTGAATCGAAAGGCCGTCCTGAAGCGCATAGGCGACCAGCGCCAATCCGACCACGATCCGCACATACTGATCGATCGTTCCGACATTTACCGGCATGGCACTTCTCCTTCGGATGCAGTGAGCACTGAGCAAGTGTCGCACGCGACTGCACGCGGCCGGCCTTGATCTGTCTCAACGACGAGTTGGCGGACGAAGGTAGGAAGGGCGCCCAAATTGTCATCTGGCCGAGATCGTGCCGGGTTACACGCTGGTGCAGGGCGGGTTCGGCGACACGGGCGGCGGTCTTCGACAAGATCGGGCTCCAACAACAAGAGCGAACGGGACGGCGATCCGAGGCGGGTCATCCCGTTCCAGGAGTCGTTGCGCGCACACGTGCCGGGTTCACAAAGGCCGCACCGGCCGGATACAAAGACCGATGTCGACCTATCGCCTGAAGAATCTGCTTTCGCCCCGTTCGGTCGCGCTCGTCGGGGCCAGTCCGCGCCAGGGCTCCGTCGGCCGCGCCATTCTCGGCAACATTCGCAAAGCCGAGTTCAAGGGCGAATTCGGCCTGGTCAATCCGCGCTATGCCGAGATCGACGGCGTCGCGGCGGTCGATAGCCTCGACAAACTGCCTTTTGTGCCGGAACTGGTCGTCGTCACGGCGCCGGCAAAATCGATCCCCGGCCTCATCGACGAGGCCGGCCGTTGCGGTGCTGCGGGCGCGGTCATCGTCAGCGCCGGGCTCGGCCATGGCCCGGGCTCGCTGGCGGATGCCGCCGAACGCGCGGCGCAGAAATACGGCATGCGGCTGATCGGCCCGAATTGCCTCGGCATCATGATGCCCTGCGTCAATCTCAATGCGAGCTTTTCCGCGCACATGCCCGGCCAAGGGAAATCTGGCGCTGATCTCGCAGTCGGGCGCCATTGCCGCCGGCATGGTGGACTGGGCGGCGCAGCGCGCGGTCGGCTTTTCCGGGATCGTGTCGATCGGCGATCAGCTCGACGTCGATATCGCCGACCTGCTCGATTATTTCGCGCTGGACGAGAAGACGCAGGCGATCCTGCTCTATATCGAAGCGATCAAGGATGCCCGCAAATTCATGTCGGCGGCGCGCGCCGCCGCCCGGATCAAGCCGGTCGTCGTCGTCAAGTCCGGCCGCATGGCGCAAGGCGCCAGGGCCGCCGCCACCCATACCGGCGCGCTGGCCGGATCGGACGCGGTCTACGACGCCGCGTTCCAGCGCGCCGGCATCCTGCGGGTGTCGGATCTGCGCGAATTGTTCGACTGCGCCGAGACGCTCGGGCGGCTCAAATCGCCGCCGGGCAAGCGGCTCGCGATCCTGACCAATGGCGGCGGCATCGGCGTGCTCGCGGTCGACCGGCTGGTCGAGCTGGGCGGAATTCCCGCCGCGATTTCGCCCGAGACCAAGCGCGAAGCTCGATGCGGTATTGCCGCCGACCTGGTCGGGATCGAACCCGGTCGATATCGTCGGCGACGCCGACGCCGCGCGCTATGCGGCGGCGCTCGAGATGTTGCTGGCCGATCCCGGCAACGATGCCGTCCTGGTGATGAACGTGCAGACCGCGATCGCGCGCGCCGACGAGATCGCCGCGACCGTCGACCGGCGTGGTGCAGAAGTATCGCGCGGACGCATCGGATGTCGCCCAAGCCGGTGCTGGCGGTCTGGGTCGGCGCGGAGCAGGCGATCGGCGATTTGCCTGAGCGGCGCCGGGATTCCGAACTATCCCGACCGAGGACGACGCGGTGCGCGGTTTCATGCATCTGGTGCGGCATCGCGAAGCTGGTGGAGGCGCTGGCGCAGGTTCCGCCGGCGATGCCGAGCGAGTTCGACGCCCGATATCGACGCCGCGCGGCAGCATCGTCGCGGCGGCGCTGGCCGACGGCCGCCAGTGGCTCGATCCGATCGAGATCAAGCAGCTGCTCGACGCCTATGAGCATCGACGATGGTGCCGACCTTCGCCGCCGCCGATGCCGAGCAGGCGGTTGCCCATGCCGAGGCGATCTTCGCGCAAGGCTCGACCGTCGTGCTCAAGATCATGTCGCGCGACATCGTGCACAAATCCGACGTCGGCGGCGTCGTGCTCAATCTCACCAGCGCCGACGCGGTACGCGCGGCGACGGCCGATATCGTCGCGCGGGCAAAGTCGCTGCGGCCGGACGCGCGGATTTCCGGCGTGATGGTGCAGGCGATGGTGGTGCGGGCCAAGGCGCGCGAGCTGATTCTCGGTCTTGCCGACGATCCGACCTTCGGTACCGTCGTCGTGTTCGGCCGCGGCGGCACGGCGGTCGAGATCATCAACGACAAGGCGCTGGCGCTGCCGCCGCTCGATCTGCAACTGGCGCGCAGCCTGATCGAGCGCACCCGCGTCTCGCGGCTGTTGCGCGCCTATCGCGACGTGCCGGCGGTGAAGCAGGACGCGGTCGCGATGGTTCTGGTCAAGCTGGCGCAGATGGCGGCGGACATTCCCGAAATCCGCGAGCTCGACATCAATCCGCTGCTGGCCGACGAGAGCGGCGTGCTGGCGGTCGATGCGCGCGTCGCGGTCGGGCGCGTGGAGCGGAAATTCCGCGGCTCCGGGCCCGGCGAATTTCGCGGTGCGGCCCTATCCGTCGCAATGGCAGCGTCACATCGAGGTCAAGGACGGCTGGCGGGTGTTCGTCCGCCCGATCCGGCCCGAGGATGAGCCGCTGATCCACGAGCTGCTGCGGCATGTCACGCTGCAGGATCTGCGGCTGCGGTTCTTCGCGCCGATGAAGCATTTCTCCCACGAATTCATCGCGCGCCTGACCCAGCTCGATTACGCCCGCGCGATGGCCTTTGTCGCGTTCGACGAGGCCACCAACGAACTGGTCGGCGTGGTCCGGATTCATTCGGACTCGATCTATGAGACCGGCGAATACGCGATCCTGCTGCGATCCGATCTCAAGGGCAGGGGGCTCGGCTGGGCCCTGATGCAGATGATCATCGAATATGCGCGGTCCGAAGGACTGAAGACCATCTCGGGCGATGTGCTGGCCGACAACACGGTCATGCTGGCGATGTGCCGCAGCCTCGGGCTTCGAGGTCAAACCGGATCCGGTCGAGCACGATATCTGCGACGTCAGGCTGACGCTCTAGGCGTCGGTCGCCGCCTATCGAGCCCGCGTCGTTTCCGAACGCCTTGCGAGCCAGGCCGAGACACCGCCGACGATCACCAGCGCCATTCCACCGAGGCCGATGAGCTCGATCGACCTCAGTACAAACGCGAGCTGAAGATACCATTGCGGCTGCTCGCTGTCGGCAACGGGCACGGCGTCGGGCACAAAGATCCGGCTCGCCAGATACGCAGCAGCAGCGGTCAACGCGAACAGAAGAAGGAGACGCAGATAGGCTCGCATCGTTTCTCTCCGTCGAAATTCGGGTCGCGGAAGAGCGCGGCTTTGCTGCGTCAGATACACGACACCGTCGTGACGCGATAGGTGTGCATCTCGCGGTGTTCGTTGAGTGAGACATATTCGCCGACGAGCGAAACGTTCGTCCGCGAAGTGATAGCCGACCTCGTCGGCCAGGGCGGCTTCGCCGTCATAATGGAACGCCCAGCCGCCGCCTTGCCGGTGGACGAGATGACCGAACCTGTCCTGCTCGTCCGGGCGCTGCCGCACGACCGGCAGGCATCGCGATGCGCTCGCCACAGCTTCGCATCGATCCGATCGTTCGGGAATCGAGCGGCGCGACGATGATATAGGCCACTTCGGCGTCGCCGTCGGGATGGCCGGGCTCGCGCGCAAGTGCGATGCGGATCTGCCGGAATTGCGCCGGCAGGGATGCGTTCAGGATCGGTTGGCGCTGGGTCTTGGACATCTTGGTGGTGCTCCTCTGGTGTTGCTGGCGGTGAGGCGCTGCCTCAGGTTTGCGATCAGCTGTGTTCGTGTGTGGCCGCAGCGGCGAGGGGCTGCTGTCGCGCTCTGGATTTCTTCAGGCTTCTGACGATGATCGTGATCAGCGGCACCAGAATCAGCGGCAGCGCGCTGTTGAGGGGATGATGGACCATGCCGGCGAACTGCTGCTGCATGCTCGCGGCCTCGACCTGCAGCGCTTCGACCGCCGAGCCGTGGATTTCGTTGGCGAGTTCGAGTTCGCGGCCCGCCGGCGGTCTGTCCCGCGATCACGAACAGAATCGCTGCGATCACGAAATTGACGATGCCGAGGATCGCGGCCGCGGAAATCGCGCTCCAGATCTGCACCAGCGCGAAATAGGCCGCCAGTTCCAGCATCAAGAGGCCGAAGGCCGCGATCAGCGCGGCGAACGCCCGCAGGCCGAGCCCGACCAGCATGTGCCGCATCCGTAGCTCGGCGATGATGCGGTCGGTTCGCCACAGCGCGCGCAGGTTCTTGACGACGTTTTCGCTGTTCACGTCAGTGTCTCCTCAGCATGAAGCCGATGACGACGCCGAGCGCGAAGGCTGAGGCCATGGTCGTGATCGGACGTTCGGCGATCAATTGTTCGACATGATCCTTCTGTCCTCGCGCAAGGTCTCGCCGAGTTCGCTCAAGTGCGGCCTTGATCTGGTCGGCAAGCGCCTCGGCGCGATTCTTCGCGGCGTCGAACATGTTGCCGCCATCGTGATTCATAAGGCGCGATACCTCGCTTTCGAGCGCCTGCAGCTCGTCACCCAGTTCGCTCGTATCTGAACATCGCGTCCACTCTCGTTGCTTCGACGAGCGTGGACTCTACGAGCGCCCGCACATTTGCCATTGATTTGGGTCAACAAACGGCGGCCAGGGAGGCGTCAGCTGCCTTGAGGCAGGTCAACATCGATGCCGCGTCCGCCGCCTAGAAGAGGGCGCTATCCAGTTGAGGGAACAATCATCTTGACGTCCGCACCTGTGCTAACGGCCACGCCGTCGGGCGACACGCTCGAGCTGCGCCCGGGCGGGTCCTGGACCGCGGTCAATGCCGCAGCGCTGGAACGCCTCTCCGGCGAGGTGACGCCGCAGCT
This sequence comes from uncultured Alphaproteobacteria bacterium, assembly GCA_963764705.1. Taxonomy (GTDB): domain Bacteria; phylum Pseudomonadota; class Alphaproteobacteria; order Rhizobiales; family Xanthobacteraceae; genus Bradyrhizobium. The sequence continues at coordinate 171,113 of CAVXTR010000005.1, forward strand.
CGACCAGCGCTCCCAGCGTCAAGGTCGACTGACGGACTTGCGCGAGCTCGACACGCTCGGCGCCTGGATGCTGGAGAAGATGTCGCGCCGGGTGACGTCGGCCGGACATCGCGCCGACGTCGTCGGCGTGGCCGACAATTACGCCGGCTTGATCGAGGAAGTTCGTCAGGTCAATCGTCACAATCCGGCACCGGTCCGGCCCCTGAACCCGGTCGTCGCCAAACTGAACGACGTCGGCCGTTCCGCCATCGAGCGCGACGGAAGATGTCAGCGCTGTTTCTGCAGATGCTGGGCTCGCTGTTCGTGGCCCTGATCGGCGTGCTGCGCCGGCCGCGATCGCTGCGGATCACGTCGCTGGTCTATCAGCTTTACCGGGTCGGCTGGCAGGCGATCCCGATCGTGGTGCTGATCACCTTCCTGATCGGCGCCATCATCGCGCAGCAGGGCTTTTTCCATTTCCGCAAGTTCGGCGCCGATTCCTATGTCGTCGACATGGTCGGCATTCTGGTGCTGCGCGAACTCGGCGTCCTGATCGTCGCCATCATGGTCGCCGGCCGTTCCGGAAGCGCCTACACCGCCGAACTCGGCTCGATGAAGATGCGCGAGGAAATCGACGCGCTGTCGACCATGGGCCTCGATCCCGTCGAAGTGCTGATCCTGCCGCGCGTCATCGCGCTGGTGCTCGCGCTGCCGATCCTGAGCTTCATCGGCTCGATCGCTGCGCTCTATGGCGGCGGTCTGGTGGCGCAGTTCTATGGCGGCATGGGGCCGCCGATCTACATCGCGCGGCTGCATGAGGCGGTGTCCGTCACCCATTTCGAGGTCGGTATTCTCAAGGCGCCGTTCATGGCGCTGGTGATCGGCATCGTCGCCTGCAGCGAGGGTCTGCGGGTGAAAGGGAGCGCGGAATCGCTCGGCAAGCAGACCACGACCTCGGTGGTGAAGTCGATCTTTCTGGTGATCGTGCTCGACGGCCTGTTTGCGATCTTCTTCGCATCGATCGGAATGTAACGATGCAGGAGAACCTCCCCGAGTTCGCCATTCGTGTCCATGACCTCGTGGTCGGCTTCGGCCGGCAGGTCGTGATCGACCATCTGTCGCTCGACGTCCGCCGCGGTGAAATCCTCGGCCTGGTCGGCGCGTCCGGCGGCGGCAAGTCGGTGCTGATGCGCACCATCATCGGCCTCATTCCGCGGCAGAGCGGCGAGATCGAGGTGATGGGCGCCATGATCGGCGGCGCCGGCGAGCGAAACACCCAGGATGCAGCGGGCCGATGGGGCATCCTGTTCCAGCAGGGCGCGCTGTTTTCGTCGCTGACGGTGCGGCAGAACGTTCAGTTTCCGTTGCGTGAAAATCTGGTGATGTCGCAGCTGCTGATGGACGAGATCGCCACCGCGAAACTGGAAATGGTCGGCCTGAGGCCGGAGGATGGCGACAAGTTTCCGGCCGAACTGTCCGGCGGCATGACCAAGCGCGTCGCGCTGGCCCGCGCGCTCGCGCTCGATCCGGCGATCGTATTCCTCGATGAGCCGACCTCGGGGCTCGACCCGATCGCGGCCGGCGAATTCGATGCGCTGATCAAGACCCTGCAGAAAACACTGGGGCTGACGGTGTTCATGGTCACCCATGACCTCGCCAGCCTCAATGTCGTCTGCGACCGCGTCGCGGCGCTGGCCGACGGCAAGATCGTCGCGATCGGGCCGATGCGCGAACTGCTTCAATCCGAGCATCCCTGGGTGCGGGCCTATTTTCACGGCAAGCGCTCCCAGATGCTGCAACCCAAAGCGAGTTGAGAGATGGAAACCCGAGCCCCCTTCGCCGTCGTCGGCGCGTTCGTCATGGCCGCCATCGTCGCCGTGTTCGGCTTCGTCTACTGGCTGCACAACAGCGCCGGGCTTGGACCGCGCACCGTCTATCACGTCCAGTTCGATGGTCCGGTGCCGGGGCTGCTGGTCGGCGCCGGTGTGCTGTTCAACGGCATCCGTGTCGGCGAGGTGACGGATCTCGGGCTTGCACCGGACAACCCGCGCCGCGTGAATGCGACGATCTCGGTGGCCTCGACGACGCCGGTGCGCGCCGACACCAGGGTCGGCCTTGAATTCCAGGGCCTGACCGGCGTCCCCGTCATTGCGATGGAAGGCGGCATGATGCTGGGCGAACAGCGGCGTGGTGCCGACGCTGATCGCCGAACCCGGCGCGGGGCAGGGCATGACCCAGGCCGCGCGCGATGCCCTGCGCAAGGTGGACTCGGTGCTGAGCGAGAATTCCGGCGCGCTAAAGGACACCATCGCCAACTTCAAGGTGTTCTCGGAAGGACTGGCGCGCAACACCGGCAAGCTTGACGGTATCGTCGCCGGCCTCGAACGGATGACCGGCGTCACCGCGCCGCCGCCGAAGATCACCTATGATCTGCGCGGCGCTGCCGAACGTTGGCCCCGCGGGCAAGACCATCAACGTGCAGTGGGCCATTCCCGAACCCACGGCGGTGGTGATGCTGGAGACGCAGCGCTTTCTGTTCTCGCCGCCGCAGGATTATCCCGGCTTTGCCGAGGCGATGTGGGCCGATGCGCTGCCGAAACTGATCCAGGCGCGGCTGATCGAGAGCTTCGAGAATTACGATCTCGCGCATGCACCGTCGCGCGTGGCGGACCTGGGCCAGCCCGAGTTTCAGCTCTTGATCGACCTCAGGCGGTTCCGGATCGCGACGGAGCCGGCGCCGGCTGCCGAGATCGGGTTGTCGGCGCGGATCGTCGACAAGAGCGGCAAGGTCGTCGTCTCCCGCCTGTTCGAGGGGAGCGAGAAGCTGGATTCCGTCGCGCCGGCGCCGGCCGCCGCCGCATTCAGCGAAGCGTTCGGCCGGATCGCAAAGGACATGATCGCGTGGACAGTGAACGCCCTCTAGGGAGGGCAGCCTGCCGCAAGGCTATTCGAGCGTCTTCAGATACGCCAGCAGGTCGTGGATCTGGTCGGGATCGAGCTGGAACTGCGGCATGCTCGGATGTCCGGTGACGATGCCTTCGGCTAGCGCCTCCGCGATGGTCTCGATCGGATAGCGCGTGTGCAGCGTCCGGAACGGCGGCGCGATCTTGAGCGGGCTTTGCGTCACCTTGTCGATCGAATGACATCTCGCGCAATTGTTGAGCGCAAAGGTCTTGCCGCGCTGCTCGTCCGGCGAAGCTGCCGCGGCGGGTGTCAGGGTCATCAGCGCCAATGCCAGCGGAAGCAGAATGCGTGCGATCATTGCAGCTTGAACTCCGTAGAAGTGCGGCCCTTTCGGGCCATGAACCGCAACATGAAGAGTTTAAGCGCTGACCATTTTGATCTGGATCAACCGGCCGGCCGTGAACTGGCTACAATGAAATATATCTCTGCGGGCCCCTCGGTATGCAGCCGGGGCCGGGTGGGGGAGCGGCCGGCAGGAGGTCGCACGGGCGGGATCATGATACGAACCATCTCTCCGAATCCAAATCGCGCCAATTTCGGCCGATGCACCGCCTGCACCGTACGATCGCTCAGCATCTGCGGTGCACTCGATCAGGCGGATCTTGGAGAGTTCGAACGAATCTCCCGCCATGCGCATCTGGAGGCCAATGAGGCGCTCTTCACCGCAGGCCAGCACGCTGCTGCCGTCCATAATCTGACGGTTGGCGTTGCGCGTCTGTACAAGCTGCTGCCGGACGGGCGGCGGCAGGTCATCGGCTTCGCGTTGCCCGGAGATTTTCTCGGCGTGTCGCCGGCCGATCGGTACAATTTCTCGGCGGATGCGGTCGATGCGGTGTCAGTGTGCCGCCTCTCGCGCGAAGCATTCACCCATTTCATCGAGCAGCGGCCGCATTTCCTGATGCGGATCAATGAATTTGTCTCGCGCGAACTGATGTTGGCCCAGGAGCAGATGTTGCTGCTGGGGCGGCGCACCGCGGAGGAGAAGGTCGCGGCCTTTCTGGTCGGATGGCGCGAACGTCTGGCCCATATCGGTGACAACAGGCCAACCATCTCGCTGCCGATGAGCCGGCAGGATATCGCCGACTATCTCGGGCTGACGATCGAAACCGTGAGCCGGACGCTGACCCGGTTCGAACGCGAGAAGATGCTGGTGATCGTCACCGGCGGTGTCCGCCTGCTGGACACCGACCGCGCCGAGGCGCTGGCCGCGGCCTAGAGCGTTTTCGAGCGAAGTGGGGACCGGTTCGCGTGAAGAAAACGGGTCAAACAAAAGAGTAGAGCCCGGTTCTGATGCAATCAGAACCGATAAGGCTCCAGAAAAAGCCGGCGCTGCGGCGAGGCAAAATTTGATCTGGGTCAAAACGCCGATGGCATGCCGCGGGCATTCTTTGCGGACCATAGCAGGAGAGCCGCCATGCCAGCCAATTCGCTACTCGTTTCCATAGCCGTCGTCGCCATGTTCGTTGCGTTTGGCGCGGCGTTGTTCTGGGCCGACCGGCAGACCCGCCCGGGTCAGATATCGGTGCAGAACAACGCCAAGCGCAGGCCGTTCTGAAATCGTGAACTTCCCATCGGCCTGACTGCCTCCGGGGTGACGGCGACCGACGCCGGCCGCCCGGTCGTCGGGGTCACCGCGGCGGTGTTCGATCCGCACACCCGCGTCGATGCCGCCGCGTGTTTCAGCAGGGCGGTCTGACGCTTGGCCGGCTTGACGCAGGTCAACGCGTTCGTCGCCGGTATCGGCTTTGGTCGAGGCAGACCCTGTGAGGCCATCCGGTGACGATGATATCTGCCGATATGGGAGGGGTACCGCGCGCCAGCGTTATCGGGAGCTGGGTGAGTGCCGTTGCCTCCAAATTCAAACGACCAGCCCAACTGAAAAACACAAATCGCGCCGAGTTCGAGCAGATCGCGCGCGATCTCGATCTTTCGCCCCCGCAACTTTACCGGCTTCTGACCGGGCGGGCGCTCTCCGCGGGCGCGGTCGAAAAGCGCCTGTCCGATATGGAGATCGATTCGGAACCGGCCGGGGCGCCTCGCGAAGCCCGTCAGACCGTCGAAATGCGGGAACTTCTGATGTTCGGGCCGTTCTGCTGCTGAACGCATCGGTCAGTCCGGTCAGGCCGGTTGGATAATTGTCCCCAACTGGCGCAAAACCGCGGGGGTTTGACTTCGATCAATTCGGCAATGCCGAAGCTGTGATCATGGTGCAGTGCATATGCAGAAGAGAAGCCAGCGCATGACCCAATCTCAAACCGCAAAATCGATGACCCTTGGCGAGGCCGGTCTGGCAATGATTTTTGCCGCGACCGCGTTTCTCTGCCTCTTTGCTGCGGCGATGGCGCTGGATACGGCGTTCGCCTTCCATGCATCGCTGGCATGCGCCGCCAGTCTGGCATCCGTCATCGCGATCGTGAACCGCTATTACGAGCGTCCCGCGTCGCTACCGCCGGAGGAAATCAACGGCCGGCCCAACTACAATATGGGTCCGATCAAGTTCTCCGCGGTGATGGCGGTATTCTGGGGGATCGCCGGCTTTACGGTCGGGCTCCTGATCGCCTCGCAGCTCGCCTGGCCCGCGCTCAATTTCGATCTGCCATGGACCAGCTTTGGTCGGCTGCGGCCGCTGCATACCTCGGCCGTGGTGTTCGCGTTCGGCGGCAACGTGCTGATCGCCACTTCGTTCTATGTCGTGCAGAAGACCTGTCGGGCCCGTCTCGCCGGCGATCTCGCACCGTGGTTCGTCGTCATCGGCTACAACTTCTTCATCCTGATCGCCGGTACCGGTTACCTGCTCGGCGTTACCCAGTCCAAGGAATATGCCGAGCCGGAATGGTACGCCGATCTCTGGCTGACCATCGTCTGGGTGACCTATCTGCTGGTCTTCCTCGTCACCATCATCAAGCGCAGGGAACCGCACATCTTCGTCGCCAACTGGTTCTATCTCGCCTTCATCGTCACCATCGCGGTGCTGCATCTGGGCAACAACCCGGCGCTGCCGGTCTCGTTCTTCGGTTCGAAATCCTACATCGCCTGGGGCGGTGTCCAGGACGCGATGTTCCAGTGGTGGTACGGCCACAACGCAGTCGGCTTCTTCCTGACCGCCGGTTTCCTCGCGATCATGTACTACTTCATTCCGAAGCGCGCCGAGCGGCCGGTCTATTCCTACCGGCTGTCGATCATCCATTTCTGGGCGATCATCTTCCTCTACATCTGGGCCGGACCGCATCATCTGCACTACACGGCGCTGCCCGATTGGGCGCAGACGCTCGGCATGACGTTCTCGATCATGCTGTGGATGCCGTCATGGGGCGGCATGATCAACGGCCTGATGACGCTGTCGGGCGCCTGGGACAAGCTTCGTACCGATCCCGTGCTGCGGATGCTGGTGGTGTCGGTCGCCTTTTACGGCATGGCCACGTTCGAAGGCCCGCTGATGTCGATCAAGGTGGTGAATTCGCTCAGCCACTACACCGACTGGACCATCGGTCACGTGCATTCGGGCGCGCTGGGCTGGGTCGGATTCGTTTCGTTCGGTGCGCTGTATTGCCTGTTTCCCTGGCTGTGGAATCGCAAGGGGCTGTACAGCCTGAAACTGGTCAACTGGCACTTCTGGATCGCGACCATCGGCATCGTGCTCTACATCTCGGCGATGTGGGTATCGGGAATCCTGCAGGGCCTGATGTGGCGCGCCTACACTTCGCTCGGCTTCCTCGAATATTCCTTCATCGAAACCGTCGAGGCGATGCATCCGTTCTATGTGATCCGGGCCGCCGGCGGGGCACTGTTCCTGATCGGGGCGTTGATCATGGCCTTTAATCTCTGGATGACGGTGCGCGTCGGCGAGGCGGAAGCACAGTCGCCCGTCGCTCTTCAGCCGGCGGAATGAGGAGCGCTTAGATGTCTTTCTGGGTACGGCACCAAATCTTCGAAAAGAACTCGATCGTTCTGGTCGCGGGCATTCTCGCGGTCATCGCCATCGGCGGCCTGGTCGAAATCACCCCGCTGTTTTACCTGAAGAGCACCATCGAGGTGGTCGACGGCGTCCGGCCGTACACGCCGCTGGAACTCGCGGGCCGCAACGTTTACGTCCGCGAGGGCTGCTATCTCTGCCACTCGCAGATGATCCGCCCGCTGCGCGACGAGGTCGAGCGCTACGGTCACTACTCGCTCGCGGCCGAAAGCATGTACGACCATCCCTTCCAGTGGGGATCCAAGCGTACCGGTCCGGATCTCGCCCGCGTCGGCGCCAAATATTCCGACGACTGGCATGTCACGCATCTGACCAACCCGCGCGCCATCGTGCCGCAGTCGGTGATGCCGGGCTATCCTTTCCTGGCCGAAACCGAGGTCGACGTCGTGACCATGGCCGCGCATCTGCGCACCAGCCGCACCGTCGGCGTGCCCTATTCGGACGACCAGATCGCCAACGCCGTCGCCGACCTGAAGGCGCAGGCCGACCCCGATAATGCCGGCGTCGACGCGTTCACCAAGCGTTACCCGAAGGCGGTCGCCCGCAATTTCGACGGCAAGCCGGGCGCACCGACCGAAATGGACGCGCTGATCGCGTACCTGCAGATGCTGGGCACGCTGGTCGACTTCAAGCTCTACAACGAAAAAGCAAATCTTCGCTGAGCCAATCTTCGCTAACAAGGCAGAACGATGAAAGCAATTCTCACGGTCCAGAACATCACGTCGGACTTCGTCACGACCTTCTGGACGCCGATCTTCGTCGGGATCTTTATCGCCATCGTGACCTACGCCCTTTGGCCGCGCAACAAGGCCGGCTTCGACGAAGCGGCAAAAATGCCATTGCGCGAGGAGTGATCGATCATGACTGAACACGGCGAATTCGATCACGTCTCCGGCAGGTCGACCACCGGTCACGAGTGGGACGGCATCAAGGAACTCAACACGCCGTTGCCGCGCTGGTGGGTGATCACGTTCTACGCCTGCATTCTCTGGGCGGTCGGCTACTGGATCGTTTATCCGGCGTGGCCTTTGTTGTGGAGCCATACCACCGGCATCTGGCACTACTCCACCCGCGCGGAGGTCGCCGTCGAGCTTGCCAATCTGGAAAAGATCCGCGGCGACAAGATGGTGGCGCTCGGTGCGGCGCCGCTGGCGGAGATCGAGAAGGATCCGGGCCTGCTCGCTCTGGCGCGCGCCCGCGGCAAGACCGTGTTCGGCGACAATTGCGCGCCGTGCCATGGCAGCGGCGGCGCCGGCGCCAAGGGCTATCCCAACCTCAACGATGACGACTGGCTGTGGGGCGGTACGCTCGACCAGATCATGCAGACGATCCAGTTCGGGGCCCGCTCCGGCCACGCCAAGACCCACGAAAGCGCCATGCTGGCCTTTGGCAAGGAGGGCGTGCTGAAGAAGGATCAGATCGTCACCGTCGCCAATTACGTCCGCTCGCTGTCGGGCCTGTCGACCGGCCCGGGTTACGACGCAGTCGCCGGTGCCAAGATCTTTGCGGATAATTGCATGTCGTGCCATGGCGACAACGCCAAGGGCAACCAGGAACTCGGCGCGCCCAATTTGACCGACAAGATCTGGCTCTACGGCTCCGACGAGGCGACGCTGGTCGAGACCATCACCAACGGCCGCGCCGGCGTCATGCCGGCCTGGGTCGGCCGTCTCGATCCCCCGACGATCAAGGCCCTGACCGTCTACGTCCACTCGCTCGGCGGAGGCAAATAACCGCCGGGCGGGAGGCAGGTTTTGGGGCTTGTTTGAGGTGGATCAAACGCGCGTGCAGGGCCGGGTCTAAATTCCCTGAGAAAGAGATCAACCCCAGCGATGAACAAGCCTGTGAACCCGACCGACCTGCATCTGGACGACGACGGACCGCTCTATGTGGCCCAGAAGAAGGTCTATCCGCAGAGCGTTTCCGGCACCTTCCGCCGCACCAAATGGGGGCTGATGGCGTTCTGCCTCGGCGTCTATTATTTCCTGCCGTTCGTGCGCTGGAACCGCGGCCTCGGCGCGCCGGACCAGGCCGTGCTGGTCGACCTGCCGAACAGCCGCTTCTATTTCTTCTTCATCGAGCTGTGGCCGCAGGAAGTCTATTACTTCACCGGCCTGTTGATCGTTGCCGCCCTGACGCTGTTCCTGATGAACGCGATCGGCGGCCGCATCTGGTGCGGCTATCTTTGCCCGCAGACGGTCTGGACCGACCTGTTCTATGCGGTCGAGCGCCTGATCGAGGGTGACCGGCGCGAGCGCATGCGCAAGGACGCGGCCAAGGGCACCATGAAGATGGAGCGCTTCGCCGAACTGGTGCTGAAGCATTCGATCTGGCTGATGATCGCGTGGTGGACCGGCGGCGCCTGGGTGCTCTATTTCAACGATGCACCGACGCTGGTGAAGCAGCTCGTCACCTTCCAGGCGCCGATGATCGCCTATATCTGGATCGCGATCCTGACCGCTACCACCTACCTGCTGGCCGGCTGGATGCGCGAGCAGGTCTGCGTCTATATGTGCCCGTGGCCGCGTATCCAGGCAGCGCTCACCGACGAATGGGCGCTCAACGTCACCTATAAATACGATCGCGGCGAGCAGCGAACGTCGCTGAAGAAGGCGAACGAGCTGCGGGCGCTGGGCCAGCATGTCGGCGACTGCATCGATTGCTATCAATGCGTCGCGGTGTGTCCGACCGGAATCGACATTCGCAACGGCCCGCAACTCGACTGCATCCAGTGCGGCCTGTGCATCGATGCCTGCGACACCGTGATGACCAAGATCGGCCGCGAAACCCGCCTGATCGGCTACGACAACGACATCAACATTCACCGCCGCGAGGCCGGCAAGCCGCCGATCTATCGCCTCGTGCGGGCGCGCACCGTCGTCTATAGCGGCCTGATCGCCGGCGTCGGCGCCATCATGCTCTATGCGCTGCTGACGCGCACGCTGCTCGACGTCAACGTGCTGCACGACCGCAACCCGGTCGCGGTCAAGCTGAGCGACGGCTCGATCCGCAACGCCTATACCGTCCGCCTGCTCAACAAGCGCGGCTTCGACCGCGTCATCGCGATCGACGTCGACGGTCCGGTCAATGCGACGGTCCATGTCGTCGGTGCCGATTCCGTGACGCAGGACCGGCCGATGATCGTGCTGGGGCGCGACCAGACCACCGAACTGCGGCTGCTGGTGACGGCGCCCGCCGAAAGCAATCCCGAGAAGTCCGTTCCGGTGCATTTCCACGTCACCGATATCGGGCTCGGCGAGGTGGCTTCCGCGACCGATCATTTCGTAACGCCATGAAAGGGAAACTGACATGAGCCGCGCGCGGGCGCCAAAACCCCTGACCGGGCGCAAGGTGTTCTTCATGCTGGTTGCGTTCTTCGGCGTCGTGATCGGGGTCAACCTCGTCATGATGCGGCTCGCGATCCAGACCTTGCCGGGCACCGAAGTCGACAGCGCCTACAGCGCCAGCCTTGCCTATGAGAAGGAAATCGCGACCGCCCGCGAACAGACCGCGCGCGACTGGAAGGTCGACGCGCATGTCGAGCGCAGCGGGCAGGGCGGCGCGACGCTGCAGGTCGAGGCGCGCGACAACACCGGCCGTCCGATGACCGGTCTGAAATTTGAGGGCCGGTTCGAGCGGCCGACCGACCGGCGGGCCGATCTGCCGGTGGTGCTCGCCGAAGTCGGGATCGGCATCTATCGCGGCAGCGCGCCCGATATTGCACCGGGCCAATGGGATCTGGTGCTCGAAGGCGTCGCCGCCGGACAGCGCATGTTCCTGTCCAGAAACCGCGTGTTGTTGAACTAGGGAGACGCATCATGCAGGCGACGCGAGATTTTTCACACTATGTCCGGCACCTCGGTTCGGGCCTGTCGCATATCGACCTGGCGGTCGAGGGCGTCAGTTGCGCCGGCTGCATGTCGAAGATCGAGCGCGGCCTTTCCGCGCTGCCGGACGTGACGCTGGCGCGCGTCAACCTGACCGACCGCCGCGTGGCGCTGGAATGGAAGCAGGGCGCGCTGGACCCGGCCCGTTTCATCGACCGGCTGGCCGAGCTCGGCTACAAGGCCTATCCGTTCGAGCCGGTTCGCGCCGAGGCGCTGGAGACGGAGCAGGCGAGTTTCCTGCTGCGATGCCTCGGCGTCGCCGCCTTTGCCGCGATGAACGTGATGATGCTGTCGGTTCCGGTGTGGTCCGGCAATGTCAGCGACATGATCCCGGAACAGCGCGATTTCTTCCACTGGCTGTCGGCGCTGATCGCGCTGCCGGCGGCGGCCTATGCCGGCCAGCCGTTCTTCCGCTCCGCCTGGCGGAGCTTGCGGGCGCGCAGCACCAACATGGACGTTCCGATCTCGATCGGCATCGTGCTGGCGCTGGCGATGTCGGTGACCGAGACCATCGACCACGCCGAACACGCCTATTTCGACGCGGCGCTGATGCTGATCACGTTTCTGGTGGCCGGCCGCTATCTCGACCAGAGCATGCGCCGCAAGACGCGCGCGGTCGCCGGCAATCTGGCGGCGTTGAAGGCCGAGACCGCGGCGAAATTCGTCGGAACCGACGAAATCAGCGAGGTGCCGATTGCGGCGGTGCAGGCCGGCGACATCGTGCTGCTGCGCCCGGGCGAGCGTTCGGCGGTCGACGGCGCGGTGATCGACGGACAATCCAGCATCGACCAAAGCCTGATCACCGGCGAAACGCTGCCGGTCAAGGCGGGACCGGGCACCGCCGTCTATGCCGGAACGCTCAATCTGTCCGGCGCGCTGCGGGTGCGGGTATCGGCGGCGTCCGAAGGCACGCTGCTGGCGGAGATCGGCCGGCTGCTCGAGAATGCGGTGCAGGCGCGCTCCCGCTATGTGCAACTGGCCGACCGGGCGTCGCGGCTTTATGCGCCTGTCGTGCATGCCGCGGCGCTGCTGACCATGCTGGGCTGGGTGGCCTTCGGCGCGACCTGGCACGATGCCATCATCACCGCGATATCGGTTCTCATCATCACCTGTCCCTGCGCGTTGGGCCTGGCGATTCCGGCGGTGCAGACCGTGGTGTCGGGCGCGATGTTCAAGACCGGGGTCCTGCTCAATTCCGGCGATGCCATCGAGCGGCTGGCCGATGTCGACAGGGTCGTGTTCGACAAGACGGGAACGCTGACGTTGCCCGAACTCGACGTCGAGAACGCCGCCGACATTCCGCCTGATGCGTTCGAACTGGCGGGACGGCTTGCGCTCGCCAGCCATCATCCCGTTGCGGCCGCGGTAGCCCGGGCGGCGAAGGCAAAAACGCCGTTGGCCGGGGTCGAAGAGATCGCCGGTGAGGGCGTGCGCGGCGTCGTCAACGGACTCGAAGTCCGGTTGGGCCGGCCGTCCTTCTGCGGCGCCGAACAACTCGCCAATGAAATCCTGGCGGGGGATCCCGAGGCGTCCGTCGTCGCCTTCCGCCACGGCGAAACGCGCCACGTCTTTGCGGTCCGGCAGCGGCTGCGCCCGGATGCCGCCGGCGCCATCGCCACGCTGGTCAAGGCCGGCCTTGCCGTCGAGATATTGTCCGGCGATCGCGAGCCGGCGGTACGCCATGCCGCCCAATCGCTCGGTATCCATGAATGGCGCGCGGGCGTGACGCCGGCCGACAAGATCGCCCGCATCGACGACCTGAAGCGGCAGGGTTTCAAGGTCATGATGGTGGGCGACGGCATGAACGACGCGCCGGCACTGGCCGCGGCGCATGTCTCGATGTCGCCGGTGAGCGCGACCCATCTGAGCCAGGCCACCGCCGATCTGATCTTCCTCGGCGACCGGCTCGCCCCCGTCGTCGCCGCCATCGGCTTCTCCCGCAAGGCGCTGCGGCTGATGCGGCAGAATCTGTGGCTGGCCGCCGGCTACAATCTGTTGGCGGTGCCGCTGGCGATTGCCGGTCTGGCCACGCCGCTGGTCGCCGCGGCTGCGATGTCGGGTTCGTCGCTGCTGGTGATCTTGAATGCGCTGCGCGCGCATCGTGGTGTCAGGGAGTTCGGCTGATGGAAGTTCTGGTATTCCTGGTGCCGCTGGCACTGATGCTCGGCCTGATCGGCCTGATGGGATTTCTCTGGTCGCTCAGGAACGGCCAGTATGACGACCTCGAAGGGGCGGGGTGGCGCGCAATCGCCGACGATGAGTGGTGCCGGAGAAGCCGGTGCCCTGGGCGTCAGTAGCCGCCGTGCGACCAGATATAAAGTCCAACCGCCGCGAGCAGGATCAACGTCAGAACGCTGGTGACAACCTGCGCGTTCCTGATGCGCCGCGACGAGCTTCGCCCGATGGTGACGCTGGTCAGCAGCATCTTGAGCGCGAATTTCTGCATCGGGGGCGGACTTTATCGTAGCCAGATCGGAGCGGGCGAGTCTGGGCCGGGGGCGCGGCCTGATCATGGGCGCGGAAACGAACTCGGCAATTTGACCTGCATCAAGTGAAAGCCGCGGCAACGGCGCATTTTCGCCCCATGTTCCTGCATCGTGCTCTATAATCCCCAGAAACCAGATTGGTTTGTCCGCCATGCCCGATGGCTCCGCCACCGCCCACACCTATCGTCCGAAACTCGCGACCGTCCTGGCCGAGGGGTACAACCTCGACTGCCTGCGCCGCGACCTGCTCGCGGCGCTGACGGTTGCGATCGTGGCACTGCCGCTATCGATGGCGATCGCCGTCGCCTCGGGCGTATCGCCCGAGCGGGGATTATACGCCGCCGTCATCGGCGGCTTTTTAGTGTCCGGGCTCGGCGGCAGCCGTTATCAGATCGGCGGGCCGGCCGGCGCGTTCATCGTTCTGGTGGCGGCGGCAGCGACCAGATTCGGTGTCGAGGGACTTCTGCTCACGGTGTTCATCTCCGGATTCATGCTGACCCTGATCGGCCTGCTGCGGCTTGGTTCGCTGATCCGCTATATTCCGCATGCCGTGACTGTCGGTTTCACCTGCGGGATCGCGGTCACCATCTTTGCCAGCCAGCTCAGGGATCTCGGCGGCCTGAAATTACCAGGCGCCGAGCCCGGACATCTGTTGCCGAAGCTTGCCGCGCTCGGCCAGGCACTGCCGACCATCACCCCGGTCGCGGTCGTCGTCGGCTGCGGTACGGCCGCGCTGATCTTTTTGCTGCGGCGGTTCGCGCCGAACTGGCCAGGCATGCTGATCGCGGTGATATTGGCTTCGGTCGCGGCATGGCTGTTGCACTTGCCGATCGAGACGATTGGAAGTCACTTCGGCCAACTCCCGAGCGGTTTACCGTCGCCGCGGCTGTCGTCGATCTCGACTGCATCCGTGCTGGAGGTGTTGCCGACAGCGCTGTCCTTTACGTTGCTCGGCGCGGTCGAAAGCCTGCTGTCCGCCAAGGTCGCCGACGGCATGACGGGACGCAAGCACCGCTACAACATGGAGCTGGTGGCGCAGGGCATCGCCAACGTCGTTTCCGCATTGTTCGGCGGCATCAGCGTCACCGGAACGATCGCCCGCACCGCGACCAATATTCGCGCCGGCGCCTGCAGTCCGGTCGCCGGCATGGCGCATTCGGTGTTTGTGCTGGTGTTCATGCTGGTCGCCTCGCCACTGGCGAGTTTCATCCCGCTCTCGACACTCGCCGGGGTGCTGGTCGTGGTGTGCTGGAACATGGCCGAGAAGGAAGAATTCCTTCGCCTGCTGCGAGACTGGCGCGCGGCTAGCGTGCTGCTCGCGACCTTCGGCCTCACGTTGCTACTTGACCTGACATTCGGCATTGTTTCCGGATGCATGCTGGCGGCAGCGTTTGCACTGGCCGACCGCATCATGCGGTCGCGACACCCCGAAGGCTGACCGGAACGCCGCTGGCAGCCTCACCGGTTCGGCGTTACACTTCCCTCAAATGACAGGGGAGCGCGATCGATGTGGCAGCGGCCGTTCTATCACGAGGGCATGAGCGAACTGCAGGACCGGTTCGACGGGCGCCGCGTCGCGGAGGCGATCGAGCGGCACCGCAAGCACTACGAATTCTGGGATGACGAAAAGGCGATGATCGAGAGCTCGCCGTTCTTCTTCATCGGCACCTCCTGGAACGACTATATCGACTGCAACATCAAGTCCGGTGATCCCGGCTTCGTCAAAGTCGTCGGCGCAAACGTGATCGAATATCCCGAATACGACGGCAATTCGATGTACCGCACGCTCGGCAACCTCTCGAAGAATCCCAATGTCGGCCTGCTGTTCGTGCGTCTCGACGGCAAGAGCCGGCGCATCCGCGTCAACGGCCGCGCGTCGATCCTGGATGACGCCGAGGCGCTGGAACGGCATTTCGGCGCCCAACTGGTGGTGCGGATCGAGTGCGAGATCTACCCGAACTGTCCGCGCTATGTGCCTGATCTGGCGGGCGCAAAATTGTCGCCTTACGTTCCGCGCGAAGGGCACGAACCGCCGCCGCCACCGGAGTGGAAACAGCGCGATTATATCAGGGACATCCTGCCCAGCGGCGATCCGCATGCGGAGGTCGTCAAGGCGAAAGCGCGGGATAGCTGATCGCCTATTCCTGCGTCGCCGGCTTGGTCGCGAACTGCGGGAACAGGTCGGCCACCACAGGGCCGTCGGTCCGCCAGGAATGGCAGCCGCCGACGAAGAACGGCCGGTCGGTACGGGCGCGCTGGTCGTCCAGCGAGTCGCGACCGGCCGGATTCTTGCCTTGGGTCATGGTCTGGAACAGCGTGGTCACGGCGGGGCCGAGCAGTTCCGACAGATGCGTGCAGCTCTCGGTCCGGCCGAGTTTGCTCTGCACCACCTTGCGCCATCCGCTGCCGATCCGTTCGCCGACCAGGCGTTGCAGGATCGGTTCGACCTCGATGCAGGTCGGGTAGGGCGTCGCCCGCATCGTCGCCTGCGCCTCGACAATCGTCATGCTGTCGTCGACCGCAAGCCGCAGGCCGATGTCGTGCACGGGATCGCCGGGCTTCAGTTCCTCGCGGTAGCGGCTGGCGCTCTGGCTGAAAGGCTTGACGTCGCGCAAGCGCGCCTCGACTTCCCAGAGCCCGTCGTCGCGCAGGTAGCCGTTGCATTCGATGGTGCGCGTATGCATGTGGCGGCGCCGCACCCCGTTCGCGTTACTCTCCGGGTAGTCTTGCTCGGGCATTCGTTCTCTGGTCCTGCTTCAACGGCTTCATGCGTGTTGTAAAAGTCAACGCGGCCACGGGGTTAGGCGAACTTGATAATCATCTTGCCCAGCGCCGAGCGCGACTGCATGGTCTTGAACGCCTCGCGAAAATTCTCGAACGGCACGACCTTGCCGACAACAGGTTGCAACTTTCCGGACGCCAGCCAGTCGAACAGTTGCGCGATCAGGCGGGCATGGGTCTCCGGCTCGCGCTTCTGGATCTGGGCGAGATCGACGCCGAGCAGGGCGCCGCCCTTGAGCAGCGGCAGGTTGAACGCCAGCGCCGGAATGGTGCCGGAGGCGAAGCCGACCACCAGATGCCGGCCGCGCCAGCCGATCGAGCGAAACGCCTGCAGCGCCACTTCGCCACCGACGGGATCGAAGATGACGTCCGGCCCGTTGCCGCCGGTCAGTTCCTTAAGCGTATCGCGCCAGTTCGGCTGGGTGTAGTCGATGCTCTCGTCCGCGCCATAGCTTACTGCGAACGCGCGCTTTGCCGGCGTCGAGGCGGCGGCGATCACGCGTGCGCCCATCAGTTTTCCGAGTTGTACGGCCGCGATGCCGACGCCACCGGCCGCACCCAGCACCAGCAGCGTTTCGCCTTCGCGAAGTTGCGCGCGCGCTTCGAGGGCGTACAGCCCCGTCAGATAGTTGGCCTGGAACGAGGCGCCGGCCGCGAAGGGAACATTCGCCGGCAATTGCTTCAACGCCGCCGACGGCACCGAGATGTATTCGGCGAGCGCGCCGGATCTGACCATGCCGAGCACGGGCATGCCCGGCTTGAATGCCGCGACGTTGTCGGAGACGGCATCGACGGTGCCGGCAAACTCGGTCCCGGGCACGAACGGCAGCGGGTCCTTGGTCTGGTAAAGGCCTTGCACCTTCAAGCCGTCGACGAAGCCGACCGCCGCGGCGCCGATCCGCACCCGGACTTCGCCCGGGCCGACATTCGGCAGGTCTCTCTCCTTGATCGAGATGCCGTCGATCGAGTCATAGGTCTCGACAACCACCGCCTTCATGTCATTTGTTCCAATGCATTTCTTCTTGAGACGCCAGTGCCTTGCACGGGCATCCAGAAGTGTTTGCACATTCCGGTGCAGGGCGCTACTCGGCGGCTTCGGCCTGCCGGTCGATGTCGAGCGCGCCGGCCTTGATGCGCGGGATCAACTCGCGGCCGATCGCCACCGTGTCGTGCGGATTTTCAAAACCGCGCAGCAGGAACGAGTGAATGCCGAGCCGGTAATATTCCAGCACGGCGGCTGAAACCTGATCCGGCGTGCCGACCAGGCAGGAAGTATTGCCCGGCGCGCCGGTGGCGCGGGCGATCCCCATCCACAGCCGCTCATCATGGACATCGCCGCGCGCGGCATAGCCGAGCAGGCGTTCGGCGGAGGTGTTGGTCGGCTGCGGCGCCGCGCCGGTCTTGCGCTCGACATCGGCTAAGAGCGCGTTGGCTTTGTCCCACGCCGCGCCCTCGGTGTCGGCGAGGATCGGGCGCAGCGACATGTTGAAACCGACCCTGCGGCCGAACACGGTGGCGCGCCGCCGAAAGTCCTGGATCCGGTCGCGGGTCTCGGCCAGCGGCTCCCCGAAAATCGCGAACACGTCGCAATGTCTGGCGCCCATTTCCAGCGCGCCGTCCGACGAGCCGCCGAAATACAGTTCGGGATAGGGCTGCTGATACGGCTTGATGTCGGTATAGCCGCCCTCGAGCCGGTAGAACTCGCCGCGGTGGTTGAGCGGTTGTTCGCTGGTCCAGAGCCGGCGCATCACGTCGAGATATTCGCCGGCCCGGCGGTAGCGCTCGTTCTTGGGCAGGAAGTCGCCCTCGCTGGCCTGATCGGCGTCGCTGGTGCCGGCGATGATGTGCAAGGACATCCGGCCCTGCGTCAGCTGGTCGAAGGTCGCGATCTGTCGCGCCCCGAGCGCCGGCGCCACCGAGCCCGGCCGGTGCGCGATCAGGAACTTGATCCGCTCGGTGTGGTCGGCGGCATAAAGCGCGATGGCAAAACCTTCGGCCGCGGAGGCGTAATATCCGACCAGCACGGAATCGTAGTTCCACTGCTCGTGCAGGCGCGTGAAGTCGACCACCCATTCGCGCGATATCTTGCCCTTGATCAGGTGGACGGCGATGCCCTCCTGCTGGGTGCCGATCATCCCGGTGATTCTGGCTGGCATGGTGTTTCCCCGGTTCGTCTTGTTGAACCGAATGAAACGCGCAACATTGCGGGAAAGCAAGGGCTTGGCGGCTTTGCTTCACCTGCCGACCCGCAAACCAGCCATCGGAAAAACAAAGGCCGACCGCTGGGGTGCGGCCGGCCTTTGGTCGTTAACTTCAAACCGTTCAGCGTCCGGCGGGTGCCGAGTAACCGCCCGAATAGCGCGACGCCCAATCGGACTGCGCGGGCGGGCCATGCTGCATAGGCGTCGGCGTTACGGGTCTGCTGCTGGCTGATCGACCGTCTGGTCGGTCTTGCCATGGTGACGCTGGGCGGCCGCCGCGAACTGAACGGAGGTTGCAACGATCAAGGCGGAGCCGAGGACGGTGAGGATTGTCTTTCGCATTGTAGTTCTCCCATTGGCGCTTTTCGCTTTCGAGGCAACGCGCCCCGGGTGTCTGCGCTACTCAGGAGATAACGATGGCCGATGCGGATTATTACGGTCGCCGGCATCACGAAGCGGCGAGCAAATTTTCTGATCAGGGGCACCGATCGGCTAAATATTCAGCAGCCGCCGTCGCCGGGCTGTAATAGACTGGCGCCGATTGGTTCGGTTCTAATGAAAACGTTCGAGTGAGAGCATGCCGTTATCGCCAGTGAAGCCGATAAAGAAGATTTTACTGGTCATGTTGCTGGCCGCGTCGCCCGCAGGGGCCCAGACCTCGTTGACGCCCAAGGCCGCCCCAAAGGGGGCCGCGCGCGTCGCCGATGTCTGCGCGCCGATCGGCAAAACCGCCAAGGGCGAGCTGGTCTATTCGATGAAGTGCGATAACCTTCCTGCTCCGCCGCCACCGCCTCCGCAGGCCGAAGCCCGGGAGGCCGCGCCCGCGGCGGCCCCGGAGCCGGAAGTCAAGCGCGGCGGGATATTCGGCTGGTCCTACGACCGGCGGGAATAAGGCGTCGAGGCTCGAAACCGGTCCCCTTGGGGCTGGAATGGTCCTTGCTTCGGTTTATCCCGGCTGCAATGGATATCGCGAGCCCAATTTCTTAAAGCCATCCGAGAGAAGAGATCGATGAGCCAATTGATTGTCCGCGCTGGTGAATTCACCTTCGAGGCCCGTTTCGAAGAGCAGCTGGCGCCCAAGACCGTTGCGGCATTTCGCAAAGCCATGCCGTTTGAAAGCCAGGCGATCCATGTCCGCTGGAGCGGCGAGGGGGTCTGGATGCCGCTCGGCGATCTCGATTTCGGCGTCTCCTACGAGAACCACACCAGCTATCCCGCGCCGGGCCAGATCATCCTCTATCCCGGCGGCATCAGCGAAACCGAAATCCTGCTCGCCTATGGCGGCGTGCATTTCGCCAGCAAGATGGGCCAGCTCGCCGGCAACCATTTCATCACCCTGACCTCGGGCCTGGAGAACCTGACCGCGTTCGGCAAGGCCGTGCTGTGGAAGGGCGCGCAGAAGATCCGCTTCGAGGAAGTCTAGGTGACGGCGCCTAACTACCCGCGCGACCTCCGCGGCTACGGCCGCAACCCGCCCGATCCGAAGTGGCCGGGCGATGCGCGGGTTGCCGTTCAGTTCGTGGTCAATTTCGAAGAGGGCGGCGAGAACAATATCCTGCACGGCGATCGCGCCTCGGAGGCTTTTTTGTCGGATGTGCTCGGCGCACAGCCGTGGCCGGGCCAGCGCCATGCCAATATCGAATCGATGTTCGAATACGGTTCGCGCGCCGGCTTCTGGCGGCTGTGGCGGATGTTCACCGAACGCAAGATGCCGGCGACCGTGTTCGGCGTCGCGACGGCCTTGCAGCGAAACCCCGATGTGGTCGCCGCCATGAAGGAGGCCGGCTGGGATATCGCCAGCCATAGCCTGAAGTGGATCGAGCACAAGGACATGTCGGAGGCCGAGGAGCGCGGGGAGATCGCGGAAGCGATCCGCGTCCACACCGAGGCCACCGGCGCGCGGCCCCTGGGCTGGTACACCGGGCGTTCCTCGATCAATACGCTGCGGCTTTTGATGGAGGCCGGCGGATTATCTGTATCTCTGCGACTCCTATGCCGACGACCTGCCGTACTGGATCAGGACGCCGGCACACACGCCGCATCTGGTCATTCCCTATACGCTCGATGCCAACGACATGCGCTTCGTCAACCCGCAGGGCTTTGGCGGCGGCGACGAGTTCTTCACCTATCTCAAAGACAGTTTCGACGTGCTCTACGCCGAAGGTGCGACGACGCCAAAAATGATGTCGATCGGGCTGCATTGCCGCGTCGTCGGCCGTCCCGGCCGCGCCGCGTCGCTGGCGCGGTTTCTCGATTACATCGGCAAGCACGAGCGGGTCTGGGTGCCGACGCGGCTGCAGATCGCGCAGCATTGGCACGCCAACCTGAAGTACCTTGCCGATCACGCGTTCAACATCGGATAGTTCAGCGCCATGAAGAAACTTTCCGATCTGAACGCGGCCAGCAGGGACGAGTTCGTCGCAGCGCTTGCCAACATTTTCGAATACTCACCCTGGATCGCCGAGCAGGCGGCCGCCGCGCGGCCCTATCCGGGCGTCAAGGCGCTGTTCGCCGCGATGAAGGACGTGGTCGAGCGCGCGCCATCAGGGCAATTGATGACGTTGATCAAGGGCCATCCTGATTTGGCCAACAAGACCCAGCGCGCCGCGGGGCTGACCGCGGAATCCACGCACGAGCAGAACAGCCTTGGTCTGGATCGCCTCTCGGACGCCGAATTCGAGGCATTCGAGCGCGTCAATAATGCCTACCGCGAAAAATTCGGAATTCCCTATATCGCCTGCGTCCGCCGCCACACCAAGGATTCGGTGCTGCGCGATTTCGAACGCCGGTTGCCGAACGATGCCGCGACGGAAATGAAGACCTCGGTGGCGGAGATATGCCGGATCGCGGCACTGCGCCTCGACCAGCTCGTCGAGGCCGACGACAAGCTGCCGGTGCATGGGCGATTGTCGACCCATGTGCTGGATACCCACAGCGGCAAGCCGGCGGCGGGCATATCGGTGGTGCTGACCGAGCTGTCTGACCTGGGCGAGGCCCGTGTGATTGCGCGCGCTGTGACCAACAGCGACGGCCGCACCGATCAGCCCCTGATCGGGGGCCGCCCGGTACCGATCGGGCGTTACGAATTGATGTTCTCCGTCGGTGACTATTTTGCCACGCGCAATGTGCCGATGTCGGACCCGCCGTTCCTCGACCAGATACCGCTGCGCTTTTCGGTGAGCGATCCCGAAGGCCATCTCCACGTGCCGCTATTGGTCACGCCCTGGAGCTACGCGACCTATCGGGGCAGTTGAGAAGCTTCGTAGGGTGGGCAAAGGCGCGCTTGCGCCGTGCCCACCATCTATCGAATATATGAATGGTGGGCACGCTACGCTTTGCCCACCCTACGTGCCGGAGAATTCGGGATGTCGGGGAAGAATTGGGACAGGGTGCCGATCGACGCGCAGAGCGTCGATGCCCCGCTATCGCAGGCTGCGGTATTTCTGGTGGTTACCGTCGCGAGCGAACCGGCCGCGCTCGCCAAGGTTTGCTCCGTCCTCGAAGGGCTCGACGATCTCGTCAAGACCGTTGGATTTCGCGATCTCGGCGGCCGGTTGTCGTGCATTGCCGGGATTGGCAGCGAGCTCTGGGATCGTCTCCATTCCGGCAGCCGCCCGAAGGAGCTGAAGCCGTTTGCGCCGATCAAGGGCGCGGTTCACGCGGCGCCGTCGACGCCTGGCGATCTTCTGTTTCACATCCGGTCGGAACGCCCCGACATGTGCTTCGAGTTCGAGCGGATTTTGCTCGACAGCCTTGGCGCCAGCGTGACCGTCATCGACGAGGTTTCGGGCTTCCGATATTTCGACGCGCGCGACCTGCTTGGCTTTGTCGACGGCACGGCCAACCCGACCGGCATCGATCTGCCCGCGTCGGCGCTGGTCGGTGATGAGGACGCCGACTTCGCCGGCGGCAGCTATGTCGTCGTTCAGAAGTATCTGCACGATCTCGGCGCATGGGGAAAAACGCCGACGCATCTGCAGGAAGAGATCATCGGCCGCACCAAGATCGACAATATCGAAATCGATGACGACGCCGCGCCGCGCAAATCACACAAGTCGCTGAATACCATCGTCGATGCCGATGGCAACGAATACGACATCCTGCGCGACAACATGCCCTTCGGCCGGCCGGGGCAGGGCGAGTTCGGAACCTACTTTATCGGCTATTCCCGCTATCTCTGGGTGATCGAGAAGATGCTGCAACGGATGTACATCGGCGATCCGCCGGGCGCATACGACCGCCTGCTCGATTTCTCGACCCCGCATACCGGCGTGACATTCTTCGCGCCGACCCGCCCGATGCTGCAGGCGATCGTTCAGGCGGCGCCGTAACGCGCGACCGTTTTCTGCCTAAACATGCTGCGCCGATGAGGCCGTCGCCGCGGCGCTGGCTTCCGCCTCGGCCTTGCTGCCGATGCCGTTGAAGAACGCGTTCAGCATGACCGCCACCAGCGCGCAGAGCAGGATGCCGGATTCCAGCAGCGGCTGCAGGTCGTGCGGCAGGTTCTTGAAGAAGTTCGGCGCCACCAGCGGGATCATGCCGAAGCCGACGGAGATTGCGACCACGAACAGGTTGAAGTGGTTGTTCTTGAAGTCGACGCCGGCAAGAATTCGTGCGCCGGTCGCGGCCACCATGCCGAACATGACGAGGCCTGCGCCTCCGAGCACCACCACCGGCACGGCTTCTACCAGGGCCGCCATCTTCGGCAGCAGTCCGAGGGCCAGCATGATGGCGCCGCCGGTCACGGTGACCCAGCGCGAGCGCACGCCGGTGACGCTGACGAGACCGACATTCTGCGAGAACGACGTGTAGGGAAAGGTATTGAACACGCCGCCGAGCAGCGTGCCGACGCCGTCGGCGCGCAGACCCTTGGTCAGCGCCTCGCGGTCGACTTTCTTGCCGGTGATTTCACCGAGCGCCAGAAACATCCCGAGCAACTCGATCATGACCACGATCATCACGATGCACATGGTAATGATCGGCACCAGATGGAATTGCGGCATGCCGAAGTGGAACGGGATCACCACCGCGGCCCATGACGCTGTCGCGACCTTGTCGAAATGCATGACGCCGAGCAGGCTGGCGAGGATGGCGCCGGCGACGATGCCGAGCAGCACCGAGACGTTGGCAACAAAGCCGGAGCCCCATTTGATCAGGCCGAGGACGACGATCAGCACGAACAAGGCGATGCCGAGCCCCTGCAACTGGCCGTAGCCCGGGTTGGGGAAGGCGCCGGGGACGCCGCCGACCAGTTTGGTTAGGGTCGGCAGGCCGCCACCGGCCCAATTGATGCCGACCCGCATCAGCGAAATGCCGATCACCATGATGATGGTTCCGGTCACCACGGGGGGAAACAGCGGCAGCAGCCGGCTGATGAAAGGTGCAGCAAGGATGCCGAAGATTCCGGCAGCGATGACCGAACCGTAGATGCCGAGCAGGCCGATGTCGGGCGCTGCCGCCATCGACAGCATCGGGCCGACGGAGGCAAACGTGACGCCCATCATCACGGGCAGCCGGATACCGACGCCGGGAAAGCCGAGGCACTGCACCAGGGTCGCCAGCCCGCAAGCGAACAGATCCGCCGAGATCAGGAAGGCGACGTCCTCCGGCGGCAGTTTCAGGGCCCGGCCGATGATCAGGGGTACTGCGACCGCACCGGCATACATCACCAGCACGTGCTGCAGGCCGAGGGCCAGCAGCCGTGGCGTCGGCAGCATCTGGTCGACGGGATGGACGTCGGTGGTCGTGGTCATGAACTGGCCCCCCCAAAGGACTTGCCCGCTAAGGCGCGGGCCTCATCGCCCGGTTCTGCCGATACAAGGCCCATGCCAAGAGCTTGTGCAAAGACCCGCTCAATGGCACGAACGTTGCTCACCATTGGACCATACCGGGCGAGCGAAATCCCGCAAATTCACCGGCTGAACTGGAGGCTCCGACGTGCCGCTGATCAAGAACCGATACGGCAAGGGCCGGGTCCGCGTCATGCGGATCCACCGCGACGGCGACCGCCACGAGGTCAGCCAGCTCAACGTCAAGGCCATGATCGAGGGCGATTTTGCCCGTGCCTACACCGATGGCGACAATTCCACCTCGGTGTCGACAGACACGATCAAGAACGTCGTCAACGTCGTTGCCCGCGAAAATACCGGGCTCTCTACCGAGGAATTCTGCCAGGTGCTGGCTAGGAAATATCTCGACACCTATTCGCAGATTTCTTCGGTCGCCATTACCGCGCACGAGACCAAATGGAGCCGGCTCAGTTTCGGCGGCAAGCCACATCCGCACAGCTTTGTGCTCGACAGCAACGGCAAGCCCACGGTGGAAATCGCGCTAGCCCGCGGCGGCGCCGTCACCATGTCATCCGGCGTCGACGGATTTACCTTCATGAAGTCGACCCAGTCCGGCTGGGAGAACTACGTCAAGGACAAGTACACGACGATCCCGCCGACCGGCGACCGGATGTGCGCGACGTCGATGGTGGCGACCTGGAAGTGGTCGGGAAAGCCCGCGAACTATCCGGCGACCAACGCCAGAATTCTCGACACCGTGCTGGAAGTGTTTTCGACCACCTACAGCAAGAGCGTTCAGGACAGCCTGTACCGGATGGGTGAGGCGGCGCTGGCAGCGGTGCCGGAGATCTCCGAGATCAGCATGGCCTGCCCCAACATGCATTTCATCCCGATCAATCTCTCGGCGTTAGGGATGGACAACAACAACGACGTGTTCCTGCCGACGGATGAGCCGCACGGCCAGATTGAATGCACGGTCGGGCGCGGCTAACCACGGCGCGAGGTTCTATTCCCAGATGAAGCGCAGGCAGCCTGTTATCGCCAGCGACGCCACCACCGAGCAAACCGCATAGGGCGTGTTGGCTTCAACGAATTCAAAGAGGCGTTCGATTGCTTGTCGCATGGCGTGGTCTCTCAGGACTGTCGGCAAGGAACGCACTGTCCCTTTTGGGCCGGTTCGGAAACAATGCCGGGGCGCGCACCGAGTTCCCGCCAAAATCGGGCGTCGCGCGCCTCGTGATCCCAAAAGTGTGAGCCACAAGTATTGCTTAATGGTTGATGATCAGCCCCGGAGTTTTGCGTGTCTGCCATTCCCGTGATCGACATTGCGCCGCTGGTGAATGGCTCGCCGGAGCAGGCCCACGCCGTTGCCAAAGCGCTTGGGCGACGCGTGCCGCGACGTCGGCTTCTTCTACATTATCGGGTCACGGCGTCCCGCCGGCATCTGATCGAAACGGGTATTCGACACGCTCGGCGGCCTTCTTCACCGCGCCGGCCGCGATGCGGGAGGCGGTTTCCTTCAGCGGTCCCGGCGACAATCGCGGCTACATCAGGCTCGGCGGCGAGACGCTCGATCCCGGCAAGCCGCCCGACGTCAAGGAGGCCTTCAACATCGGCCTCGAACTGCGCGCCTGACGATCCCGAAATGCTGGCGCGCGCGCCGTTCCGCGCCGCCAATCTGTGGCCGGAGATGCCGGATTTTCGCGACACCATGCTCGACTATTTCAACCGGGTCTGGCGGCTGGGACGCGACCTGCATCGCGGCTTCGCGCTCGACCTCGGGCTTGAGCCTGACTACTTCGAAACCAGGCTCGACAAGCCGAATCGCCACGCTGCGTCTGCTGCATTATCCGCCGAGTGCGGCGCCGCTTGTCCGAGGGACAGCTCGGCGCTGGCGTTCACACCGACTACGGCAACGTCACGCTGCTGGCGACCGACGCCGTCGGCGGGCTGATGGTGCGGGACCGATCCGGACGCTGGCTCGACGCGCCCGTCATTCCCGGCACCTTTGTCTGCAACATCGGCGATTGCCTGATGCGGTGGTCGAACGATGTCTATGTGTCGACGCCGCACAAGGTGGTCAATCCCGGCAAGGATCGCTATTCGGTGGCGTTCTTCCTCGATCCCAATCCCGACGCCGTCGTCGCGTGCCTGCCGACCTGCGTCGGCGCCGACCGCCCGGCGAAATATGCCGCCGATCACCGGCGCCGAATTTCTGCGCTCGCGGCTGGAGCCGACCTACGCCGCCAAGAAAGCTAATGGGTAGCATGCATCAGTTAAAGGTTAGCCGACAAGTCCGCGTGGCAGCGTATGCGATTGCACTGATTTTCGTCGTGCTGCCCGCTACAGCTTTTGCGCAAAGCCGGTGGAAGATGACGACCGAATATCCGGAGAGCAACATCTCCGGCATCGGGCTCGTCACCTTCGGAAAACTACTGTCGTCGAAAACGCTTGGCGCGCTGACGACCGCGACGGCTTTCGACAATGAAATGAAAATCACCTCGCGCGACATGCCGCAGGCGGCGCAGGACCGCCGTATCGACGGCGGTGACGCGTTCGCCGCGCCGCTGGAATCATCCGACCCGATATTCGGCCTCTCCGCGCTTCCCTTTGTGGTCCAGTCGGTCGAAACCGCAAAGGCGATGAACGCCAGGGCGCGGCCGCTCTATGAGCGCGCGCTGGCGGCAAAGGGCATGAAGCTGCTCTACGTCACGATCTGGCCCGCGACCGGCATCTGGTCCGATCAGCCGCTCAGGAGCGAGGAAGACCTGCATGCGCTGGCGGTGAGGGCCTATGACAAGAGCTCGGCCGACGTCTTGCGTGCGGCGGGCGCTGCGGCCGAATTCCTTCCGTTCAACGAGGCGATTGCCAGGGTCAAGGAGCACACGCTCAATGCGATCCTGACCTCCGGCGACGGTGGCGCGGGTCGAAAGCTCTGGGACGACCTGCACCATTTTACGCCGATCAATTATGCGATCCCGGTCTCGATCGCATTCATCCGCAAGGACGCATTCGACGCGCTATCGACCGACCAGCAGGCCGCGGTCGATGCCGCCGCGGCAGAGACGGAAAACAGCCAGATTGAATTGCTGGTCAATCGCACCACCGAGAACTACGCGCGGATGCGCGCCAACGGCGTCAGCATCGACGAGCCGGCGTCGCCCGCCATCATCGCCGCGCTCAGGAAAGCGGGGACCGGCCCGATCGCAGCCTGGCGAACCAAGGTTTCGCCAGAGGCGGGCGCAATCCTCGACTGGGCCAACAATCAATAACGGTGACTACTTCCCGAACTTCTCGTGCAGCGCCGGAAACAGCCGGTCCGGCTTGAACGGTGTCGCGGTGAAGCGAATGCCGGTGGCGTCGGCGATGGCGTTGCCGAGCGCAGCGGCGACCGGGTTGTACGGGCTTTCGCTCATCGACTTGGCGCCCATCGGCCCGATGGCATCCGAGGTGTCGGCGAAGAACACTTCGGTGCGCGGAACGTCGGCGAACTGCGGCAGGTGATAGTCGCGGAATTTCGGGTTGACCACGCGTCCGCCTTCGTCGATGACCATTTCCTCATAGAGCGTGGCGCCCAGCGATTGTGCGACACCGCCCTCGACCTGGCCGCGGCATTGCATCGGATTGGCGACCTTGCCGGCATCGGCGGCGTGCACGCTTTTCAGGATCCTGATTTCACCGGTGCCCTTGTTGACCGCCACGCGAAACCCCTGGACGTTGAAGGCGACCGAGCGTGGCGATCCGGCCGAGCTGCCGCTCGCGGCGAGCGATTTGCCGAGTGCCTGCGCCGAGGCGGCGAGCAGCGCGAACGGCGTCCGCCGTCCGGCGCACACCGTCGCATGGTTGTCGAGCGAACATGAATCCGGGTTCTCGCCGAGCAGGGACGCAGCAAACGCCTTCATCTGCCCGGCCAGCGCTTCGGCGGCGCCTTGCGTGGCGCGGCCAGCCACAAACGTTCCGGCGCTGCCATAGGCGCCGGTGTCGTGACCGCCATGCGCGGTGTCGGATTGCCGCAGGCGGATGCGGTCGACCGTGGTCGCGAGCGCGCTGGCGGCAATCTGGCGATGCACCGTCGCGGTGCCGTTACCGAACTCGGCGGTGCCGACCGTCAGCTCGAAGCCGCCGTCCTCGCGCAACCCGATGCTGCAATCGGCGAAATGCCCGGCCGGTGGCACGGTGTCGATCATCGTCAGCGCGATGCCATCGCCGGTCAGCCAGTCCTCGGAGAGATCCGGCCTTGGCGTATCGGCGGCCATCGCGCGCTCGACCAGATCGAGGCACTGGTCGAGCCCGTAGGAGCCATAGAGCACGTCGTGATATTCGGACTCCGGCGGCGACAGCATGGGATCGCCCGGCTTGACCACGTTGCGGCGGCGCATTTCGAACGGGCTGATGCCGAGCTGTTTGGCCAGTTCGTCGATCGCGGCTTCCACCGCCAGCAGGGTTTGCGGCAGGCCGTAGCCGCGAAAGGCGCCTGATGGCACGGTGTTGGTATAGGCGGCCACCCCATCGACCTTCTTGTTCGGGCAATTATACACGCCGATGCATTCGCCGACGGAATGAAACAGCACCGGACCGGCATGGTTGCCATAGGCGCCGGTATTGGAAAGTACGTCGAGTTGCAGCGCCGTCAATTTGCCGTCCTTGTCGGCGCCGGCCGTAACGGTGACGCGCATTGGATGCCGCGTCGAGGTGGCGATGAACTGCTCCTCCCGCGTGAGTTCGAATTTGACGGGGCGTCCGGTCTTCAGCGCGGCGAGCGCCAGAATGTCCTCGACGAACATTTCCTGCTTGCCGCCGAAGCCGCCGCCGACGCGCTCGCAGAATACGCGCACCTTCTCGGGCGCCAGATTGAACAGGTCCGCCAGCGTGCGCCGTGTCAGGAACGGGACCTGCGTCGAGGAACGCACCGTCAGCACGCCTGACGCGTCGACCCAGGCAAGCCCGCCATGGGTTTCCAGCGCGGCATGCTGCACCCGCTGGGTCGTAAACGTGCCCTGATAGGTTACCGCGGACTGCGCCAGCGCGGCGGCGACATCGCCGAATTCGCCATGGGTTTCCGCGACGATGTTGCGCGCCGAATTGGCGACCCGATGGGTCGTCGTCTTGTCGCCGTGGATGACAGGCGCGCCCGGTGCGATCGCCTGCGCCGGATCGATCACCGCGGGCAGGATTTCATAATCGACCGTGAGCCGACGACAGCCTTCTTCGGCCGCGGCCTCGGTGTCGGCGACCACGGCGGCGACCTTCTGCCCGATGAAGCGGACGACCTGGTCGAGCACTTTGGTGTCGTCCGGGTCCATCCAGTCCTTCTCATGCCGCGCCGTCGAGAACAGCCGGTCCGGCGCGTCCTCGTAAGTCAGCACCGCCTGTACGCCGGGAATTTTCAGCGCCGCGCTCTTGTCGATGGAAAGGATCTTCGCGTGCGGATGCGGCGACCGCAGCATCTTGATGTGCAGCAGGCCTTCCGGGGCGACATCGAAAGTGTAGCGCTCGGCGCCGCGCACCACGTTCGGGCCGGCGGGGGCGGGCAGGCTGCGGCCGAACGCGGTGCCGGCGGCAGCGTCCTCGACATTGGTCTTGCCGTTGAGCGCATCCTCGATCGAACGGTAACCGGTGCAGCGGCAGATATTGCCCTTCAGCGACGCGCCGAGGTCCTGGCGCTGCGCCTGGTTCAGCGACGCGCAGGTCAGGATCATGCCGGCGGTGCAGAACCCGCACTGAAAACCCTGCGCGTCGAGAAACGCCTGCTGCATCGGATGGATGTCGCCATCGGGCGCAAAGCCTTCGATGGTGGTCACCGCGTGACCTTCGGCGCGGAACGCCGGGATCAAACAGCTATGCACCGGCTCGCCATCGAGCAGTACGGTGCAGGCGCCGCAGTCGCCGGCGTCACAGCCCTTCTTGACGCCGAAATGCCCGAGCTGGCGCAGAAATGTTCGCAGGCATTGCCCGGATCGAGGAGATTTCGGAGAACGTTTTGCCGTTGATTTCAAAACTCATAGCAACGCCCGCAATTCGCTGCGGATTTCTTCGCTCAGCCGCAACGTCATGTGCTTGCGCCATGCCGGCTTGCCGTGCAGGTCGGTGTGGTAGAACTCGTCGGGAATGCGCTGCAGGATCGCTTCACGCAATTCTTTTGCGGTTGGAATTTCCGTAAAGGACAGTTGAACGGGCGCCACGGTCGATGCCGTCACCGTCAACGTAAAGGCGTCATCGCCAGTCAGGTTTCCGATCAGCAGTGCCGCCGATCGTCCGACCGGTGTCAGCGAGATCTGCCGGAACGCCGAACGGCGTTTCAGCGCCGCCAATGGAATATCGATCTGCCGCAGCAGATCGCCCCGCGCGAGCACATTCCGCTGGTCGCCGGTGACGAAATCGGCGATCGCGACTTTCCGTTCACCGCCTGAGGCCGGCCAGATCGTGGCGATGCCGTCGAGCGCCGCCGTCAGCGAGATCATCGGCCCGGCCGGCAGCGACATGCAGATGTTGCCGCCGACGGTCGCGGTCTTCCAGATCTTGAAGGAGGCGAGAAAGGCACGGCAGCACTGGTTGATCAAGGGCGAGGCGATCCATTCCGGCGGGCAGGCCAACGCATCCAGTTGGGCGACGGTGCAGGTCGCTGCAATCGAGAGGCCGGTCTCGTTGATCGTCAGCGCCGGCCATTTCAGGTCCGAGAGGTCGATCAGCCGGCGCAGATGGGCTTGCGGTTCGGAGAACAGCCAGGTGCCGCCCGCGAGCCAAGCATCGCCTGCCGTCCAAACGGGCAATTGTTCCCGCGCCTTGGGATGGGCGACCGTGGTGATGGTGTTCAGGTCCATGGATAGGCTAACGCTTTCAACAGGATGCATCTCTGCTTTAGAAGTCTTGCAAGACCAGCGCCAGTTGCCAATCCGGTTGGGATGGTCTTTGCATTGACGGGGATGGGCGCGTGCGACGGCGTCCTCATGTAAATTGGTGGGATCATGGACCAAACGCAGGCGACCTGGATCAAGGATCCGCTTTCCATTCTGGCTGAAGGCGCCGAACGCGGCATCGTGGTCTGCGGCGGCAAGATCGTCGAACTGGTGGGCAAAGGCCGCGAGCCGGTGACATCGGGCGCGGCGGTCTACGACGCCTCAGCCCATGTCGTGCTGCCGGGCCTGATCAACACCCATCATCATTTCTACCAGACCCTGACGCGGGCGCTGCCGGCGGCGATGGACCGCGAACTGTTCCCGTGGCTGCAGGCGCTCTATCCGGTGTGGGCGCGGCTGACGCCGGAGTCGCTCGACCTCGGCGTTACCGTGGCGATGTCGGAACTGTTGCTGTCGGGCTGCACCACGACGACCGATCATCACTACGTCTTTCCGGGTGGGCTCGAGGACGCCGTCGATATCGAGGTTGATGCCGCCAGGCGGCTTGGCATACGGGTGCTGCTGACGCGCGGCTCGATGAACCTGTCGCAGAAGGACGGCGGCCTGCCGCCGGACAGCGTGGTGCAGGACGAGGATACCATCCTGGCCGACTGCGAGCGCGTGGTCGCCAGGCACCACCAGCGCGGCGAGGATGCGATGGTGCAGATCGCGCTGGCGCCATGCTCGCCGTTTTCGGTGACGACATCCTTGATGAGCGCGACCGCCGCGCTGGCGGACAGGCTCGACGTTCGCCTGCATACCCATCTGGCCGAAACCGAGGACGAGAACCGGTTCTGCGAGCAGATGTATGGCTGCCGCCCGCTGGACTATCTCGAACAATGCGGCTGGCTTAACGCGCGGACCTGGCTCGCGCACGGCATCTTCTTCAAGCCCGACGAGATGAAGCGGCTCGGCAAGGCCAGGACCTCGATCAGCCATTGCGCCTGCAGCAACCAGATCCTGGCGTCGGGCTGCTGCCCGGTCTGCGAGATGGAAGAGGCGGGGGTTTCGATCGGTCTCGGCGTCGACGGCTCGGCGTCGAACGACGAGTCCAACCTGATGCAGGAAGTCCGCGCCGCGTTCCTGCTGCAGCGGGCGCGCTACGGCGTCGGCAAGGTCAGCCACAAGGACGCGCTGCGCTGGGCCACCAGGGGCTCGGCGGCCTGCGTCGGCCGTCCGGAGCTGGGCGAGATCGCGGTCGGCAAGGCGGCGGACCTCGCGCTGTTCAAGCTCGACGAATTGCGCTTCTCCGGCCACGGCGATCCGCTGGCGGCACTTGTGCTGTGCGGCGCGCACCGCGCCGACCGCGTCATGGTCGGCGGCAACTGGGCGGTGACCGATGGCGCGATCCCCGGCCTGGATGTGCATGACCTGATCCGCCGCCACAGCGCCGCCGCGCGAAAGATGCATGCGGGGTGAGGTGAAGACCGTAGGGTGGGCAAAGCGAAGCGTGCCCACCATTCGCAATCTCGATCTGGATAGATGGTGGGCACGGCGCACGCGCGCCTTTGCCCACCCACAAGGGGAGAAGGAAGAAACAAAAAAAGGGTCCGGGCGCTTTCGCCCGGACCCTGGTCTCTCGCTAACCCCGACGCTTACTTGCCGGGGATCTTGTCGTCGATGCCCTTGACGTAGAAGTTCATGCCGAGCACCTGGCCATCGTCGAGATGCGTGCCGCCCTTGCATTCGACTTCCTTGCCGTCCTGGCCGATGACCGGGCATTTGAACGGGAACAGCGTGCCTGCGGTGATGGCGGCTTCGGTGTCCATCGCGAGCTTCTTCACGTCGTCCGGCATGTTGGTGTAGGGCGCCATCATCACGATCTTGGTCTTGAGGCCGCCCCAGAAATCTTCCGACTTCCACTTGCCGTCGAGCTCGGCCTTGACGCGCTCGATGTAGTAGGGGCCCCAATTGTCCATGATCGAGGTCAGCTGCGACTTCGGTCCGAACTTGATCATTTCGGAATCCTGGCCGAACGCCAGCTTGCCGCGCTCGGACGCGATCTGCATCGCGGCCGGTGAATCCGTGTGCTGCATGATCACGTCGGCGCCCTGGTCGAGCAGCGCCTTGGCGGCATCCGCTTCCTTGCCCGGATCGAACCACGAGTTGGCCCAGATGATCTTGACCTTGATGTTCGGGTTGATGGTCTGCGCGCCGAGGATGGTGGCGTTGATGCCGGAGATGACTTCCGGAATCGGGAACGAGCCGATGTAGCCGAGCACGCCGCTCTTCGACATCTTGGCGGCGATGATGCCCTGGATGTAGCGGCCTTCATAGAACCGGCCGGAATAGGTCGAGACGTTTTCGGCGCGCTTGTAGCCGGTGGCGTGCTCGAAATGAATTTTTGGATATTTCTTCGCCACCTTCAGCGTCGGCTCCATGTAGCCGAACGAGGTGGTGAAGATCAGCGTGTTGCCGGCGCGGGCGAGCTGTTCGATCGAGCGCTCGGAGTCCGGGCCTTCGCTGACGTTCTCGAGGAAGGTGGTTTCGACCTTGTCGCCGAACTCCTTCAGCATCGCCTGGCGGGCGACGTCGTGCTGGTAGGTCCAGCCGAGGTCACCGACCGGGCCGAGATAGATGAAGCCGACCTTGAGCTTGTCGGCGGCGGAAGCGCCGACCAGACTGGCTCCGACGGCAATCGCCGCTGCCGTCGTCGCGATGAGAATCTTTCTCATATGGGTTTCTCCGGTTACAAAAGGGGTGAACTGTCACTCCCGATGCGCACGCGCCCCATCGCGCACGCTTCGGGTATATCTATCGATCGGGCACGAACACCGTCCCGAGCGCCGCCGGCGCGGTCGAACCGCCGCTGCGTGCGCGTGAAATCAGAACAAGGACGATGACGGTGGCGAGGTACGGCAATGCCGACATCAGTTGCGACGGAACGCCGACGCCCCAGCCCTGGGCATGCAATTGCAGGATCGTCACCGCGCCGAACAGGTAGGCGCCGATCACCAGCCGCCCCGGCAGCCAGGACGCGAACACCACCAGCGCCAGCGCGATCCAGCCGCGGCCGGCGGTCATGCCGGGAATGAAGAACGGCGTATAGGCGAGCGGCAGATAGGCGCCGGCAAGGCCTGCGCAGGCGCCGCCGAACATCACCGCGTACATCCGGATCTGCAGCACGGGATAGCCGAGCGCATGCGCCGAGACGTGATTGTCGCCGACGGCGCGCAGGATCAGCCCGGCCCGCGTCTTGTACAGGAACCACCAGACCGCGACGACCAGCGCCAGCGAGAGATAGATGAAGCCGTCCTCGCCGAACAGGATCCGTCCGAGCAGCGGGATATCGGTGAGGCCGGGGATGTGGAGATGCGGCGCCGGCGTGATCTTCTCGCCGACGAAGCGGGCGCCGATCAGGCCCGACAGCCCGATGCCCAGAATGGTCAGTGCCAGACCGGTCGCGACCTGGTTGACTGCGAGCCCCAGCGTCATCAGCGCAAAGATCAGCGACAGCAGCGCGCCGGCGACGATGCCGCAGAGCGCGCCGACGATGATCGAGCCGGACAGCCAGGCGCCGCCAAAACCGCAGGCCGCGCCGACGATCATCATGCCTTCGACGCCGAGGTTCAGCACGCCGGCGCGTTCGGTGATCAGCTCGCCGGTCGCAGCCAGCAGCAGCGGCGTGGAGGCCGCAAGCACCGCCAGGATGATGGCTTCGACGAGCTCCATCAGGCTGCCTTTGCCGACGCGTAAACAAGCTTGAAGCGGTAGAGAATGAGGGAATCGCAGGCGAGCACGTAGAACAGCAGGATGCCCTGGAACACCTTGGTGACGTCCAACGGGATCTTCATTGCAATTTGCGCCTGCTCGCCGCCGATAAAGGTCAATGCGAGGAAAAGTCCTGCAATTAATATTCCAACCGGGTTCAGCCGCCCGAGGAACGCAACGATGATCGCGGTAAAACCGTAGCCGGGAGAGATGCCGGGCTGCAGATGGCCGACGGGACCGGCGACCTCGATGATCCCGGCGAGGCCGGCCAGCGCGCCCGAGATCGCGAAGGTCAGGAGGATCAACTGGTTGGAGTTGAAGCCGCCGAAGCGGGCGGCGCGCGGGGCGGCGCCGACGACGCGGATTTCAAAACCCTTGATGGTTTTTCCGAGCAGCACCGTACCCGCGGCGACCACCACCAGCGCGATGACGGCGCCGAGGTGCAGCCGTCCGGACTCGATCAAAAGCGGAACGGTCGCGACCGGATCGAATTCGGCGGTGGTCGGAAAGTTGAAACCCTTGGGATCGCGCCACGGCCCGCGTACCAGATAATCCAGGAACAGGTCGGCGACATAGACCAGCATCAGGCTGGTCAGGATTTCGCTGGCGCCGAACCTGACCTTGCAGATCGCCGGGATCAGCGCGTAGAGCGCGCCGGCCGCGGCTCCGAGCAGCAGCATCGCCGGCAACACCCAGGCGCCCGCATCGGTGCCTTGCGTCTTGACCGCGAGCCAGCTTCCGGCCACCGCGCCGACCAGGAACTGGCCTTCGGCGCCGATGTTCCAGGCGTTGGCGAGATAGCACAGCGACAGGCCGATCGCGATCATCACCAAAGGCGACGCCTTTACCGCGATCTCCTGCAGCGAATAGCTGTCGGTGAGCGGATCGATGAAGTAGACGCCGAGCGCGGAAATCGGATTTTTGCCGAGGATGACGAACAGGATGCTCATGGTCACGATCGTCAACCCGATCGCGATCAGCGGCGAAACCAGCGCGATCGTGTTCGAGCGCTCGGCGCGCTTTTCAAGCACCAACTGCATGGGCCGCTTCCTTCTGATCCAGATCCTTCTGATCCAGACTTGCGCCGCCCATCAACAGTCCCAGTTTTTCGCGACTGGCTTCGCTGGTGGGCATGGGGGCCGACAGATGGCCGTGAAACATCACGGCGATGCGGTCGGTGATTTCGGCGAGCTCGTCGAGGTCCTGGCTCGTCACCAGCACCGCGGCGCCGGAGGCGGCGAGATCGAGCAGCGCCTGCCGGATCACGGCGGCGGCGCCGGCGTCCACGCCCCAGGTCGGCTGGCTCACGACCAGCACCACCGGATTGCGCAGGATTTCGCGGCCGACGATGAATTTCTGCAGATTGCCGCCGGAGAGGCTGGCGGCCTCGGGATCGCGCTTGGCCTTGCGGACGTCAAAGGCTTCGGTCGCCTTGTCGACGGTGCTGAGCGTCGCGGCGGTGTTGACGAAACCGTGCTGGACCATGCCGCTGGCAGCGTGGCCGGTCAGCAGCGCGTTTTCCGACAATCGCATCCGCGGCGCGGTGCCGTGACCGAGCCGTTCTTCGGGAACGAAGGCCGCGCCGAGCTTGCGGCGTTTGGTGATCGAAAGATGCCCGGCGGCCTGTCCGTCGATCACGACCGTGCCGGGATCCTGCGCCAGCCGTTCGCCCGAAAGGGCGGCGAAAAGTTCGTCCTGGCCATTGCCGGCAACGCCGGCGATGCCCAAGATTTCACCACCCTTGAGTTCGAAGTCGATGTGCTGGAGCCGCACCCCGTGCGGATCGTCCGGCTCCAGACTGAGGTCGTTGACGACGAGGCGCGGCACGGTGGTTTGCCGGTTGGCGGCCGCCTTCACTTGCTTGATTTCGCCGCCGACCATCATGCGCGCGAGCGAGGAGGCGGTCTCGGCCCTGGGGTTGCAGGTCGATATCTTCTTGCCGCCGCGCAGGATGGTGGCGGTGTCGCAGAGCCGTTTCACCTCGTCGAGCTTGTGGCTGATGTAGAGGATCGCGCGGCCCTCGGCCTTCAGGCGATCGAGCACGACAAAGAGCTGGTCGGCTTCCTGCGGCGTCAGCACCGCGGTCGGCTCGTCCAGGATCAGGAATTTCGGATTCTGCATCAGCGCGCGGACGATCTCGATGCGCTGGCGCTCGCCGACCGAGAGTTGCCAGACCTCGCGTCTGGGATCGAGCGGAAGCCCGTAAACATTGGATACTTCTTCAAGACGCGCCGACATGTCCTTGAAGGATTCCTTGCCGTCGAGCCCGAGGGCGACGTTCTCGGCGACGGTGAGATTGTCGAACAGCGAGAAGTGCTGGAACACCATGCCGATGCCGCGGCTGCGGGCTTCCGACGGGCCGGACAGCACCATTTTCTCGCCTTGCCAGAGCATCTCGCCCTCGCTCGGCTGCACCAGTCCGTAGATAGTCTTGACCAGGGTGGATTTTCCGGCGCCGTTCTCGCCGAGAAGGGCGTGGATCTGCTGCGGCCAGATCTCGATGTCGATCGCATCGTTGGCGAGGAAGGTACCGTACCGCTTGGTCAAGCCGACCGTCCGGAGCAGCGGCGTGCCACCCGTGTGCAGCGCGGCAGGCGTCGAATCTGACATTCGTTGTCACGCGTATGAGAAAAAGAATGCCTCAATACTGTGCTAGTTTGGACGGCTGCGTAAGTAGGGAAAAAGCGCCAGCTTTTGCTTAACTCTTCGGCAGGAAAAAAGTGGGCGTGATTCCCCGGGGATTGCAGCTACGCCGCCCAGCGCATCACCCCCAGATCGTCCTTCGATCGCCCCACGCCGCCCGGCGGTGTGCGAAAACGCCGGACTCCGTGTTGTAAATTTGTGACGGTCCAGACAATTCAAGATAGCCTAGTCAGCACTGCCACGAAGTTGAGCAATTTTGCCGCAGCTGTGTACGCGTGCTGCGGACTGCCCTGTTCGCGCGTTTTCCCCGGCCCGTCCTGCGCCCGATTGTCGCAGAAATCCCTTTAATTCTAGGCCAAAGCGAGAAAATACGGCTCTACCGCAGATTGCTCTGTCGATACGACCGATCGCCGCGCCGTCGCGCAAAACGCTGACGCTGCAAATGTTTGTGATCAACTTTGCAGCAAGCCATGGGGAATCTTGAGGCTTCTCAGTTCATGCGATCGGCGCAAGGGTCGCCTCCAAGGGCCTCGATCATTCGGTCGTTCAACTTGGGGGTAATAGGGATGTTAAGTCTTCGCAGAACATTGGCAGCAGCGGCGCTGTCACTCGCTACACTGGTGCCGGCAGGTTACGCCGCGGCGGCGGATTTGCCGGTCAAGGCCATGAAGAAGGTGGCTCCGGTCCCGTTCTTCCTCGTGATCGACGACCGGGTGTCGTTCTCCTGGATGCCCAAGGGCACCGACCCCGGCATGTTCTCCTTCAGGCCGGATGGTTCGATCAACGGCACCACCGCCAAGCAGGTCTATTCGTTCACCCACTTCGACGCCTGGGCCTACGGCACCAACTTCTTTACCATCTCGATGTTCAAGTCGGGCCACAACGATCCGGCCTCGCCGTGTATCGCCCCGGGCGTCCTCGACAACTTCGTCGCCGGACCGTTCGTTCAGTGCGCCGGTGCAACCGAAATCTACGGTCTGTTCCGCTCCACCTTCGGCTTCAACGAGATCTTCAATACCAAGGCCTTCTCGATGGGCCCGCTGCATAACGTCTCGCTGGAAGTCGGCATGGACGGCAACGCCGAAAACAACTACCTGGCTCCGGCCAAGCGCGACATGGTTGCCGGTCTGCAGTTCGCCTTCGACCTGCCCTACAAGGGCTACATCAACATTGCGCCCCTGGCTTACTGGGAATTCTCCAACCACAACGCCTTCACCCAGTGCGGCTCGAATTTTGCCGGCGTCATCAACGGGTTCAACTGTAACGCCGACGGCAACGTGAAGTACAACGCGACCTGGGCGGTTGAAATCAACTACTACATGGACCTCGGCTTCCTGCCCGAGAACATGCAGTACTTCTCGATCAGCGGCCGTGCTGGCTGGTATGGTCCCAAGGGTGACTCGAATGGCCTGCCGGCGCTTTCCGGTCCTGGCCGGTTCTCGACCGCCTCCAAGACCGAGCTCAACTCCGAGCCGATCCGTCTGACCTTCGACGCCTCCAAGGCCTTCAGCGGTCCGCAGTACTCCCACTTCGTCGATCTCTGGGTTGCCTACCGCTACTGGCAGAACAAGTTCGGTCTCGATCACAATGCGATGCCCGGCGTCTGCACCATCGCAGCAACCGGCCAGAGCACCAACTCCTGCACCGAGTTCGACCGTCTATGGCGGCGTGACCGTGAAGTTCTAACCACCTGATTATCTCCACAGGTGAAAAAGCGATGGCGCCGCGATGTTCCCCGCGGCGCCATTTTTCTGTTTGGGTGATACTCCGGAAATGCGCTCCCTCTCCCGCTTGCGGGGGAGGGTTGGGGTGGGGGTGCCACCGCATAACGGATGGCCAGCGTTCGTGGATAGATTTCCCCCGTCGCGCGCTGACGAGTGCGTCGACCTAAGAGCGAGGTTCGCTCGTCTCGACCCACAAGCGGGTGAGGTTAAGGTCGACCCTACTTCCACACCCCGTCATGCAGGGCGGCGGCCTCGTCTTCCAGCAGTGGCCCGACCACCTCGGTCTGCCGCTGGCCGCTGGCGAACACGTCGCGGCAGGGCAGGTTGAGCGTCGGATTTTCCGGATGGTTGCCGGTGATGTCGCGCAGGCGATGCTCGCTCAGGCCATAGACCAGCCGGCCGATCCCGGCCCAGTACATCGCCCCCGCGCACATCGCGCAGGGCTCCGCCGAGGAGTAGAGCGTGGCGGTGCCCAGGGTATCCGGCGCGATCGTGGTGCAGGCCATTGTCGCCAGCAGGCGCTCGGCATGGGCGGTGCCGTCATGCGCGGGCATATACCCGTTCTCGGCCTCGAGCAGGATGGTGCCGCCTTGATCGACCAGCAGGGCGCCAAAGGGATGGTTGCCATGGGTCGTGGCGCGACGGGCAACCTCGAACGACCGGCGCAGGAAATGCGCGTCGCGCTCCGAGGGGGTGAGCGTTGAGAGTTCGACCATTCAGTACCTGACCGTCGTTGTCAGTATCGTAGCATCAGTGTCCGGCCATATGCCGTCCGATTTCGGTCAGATCCGCCTCGCTGGCGCGGGCCTCGTGGACGAATTTGCCGTGGAACATCACCACCAGACGGTCCGACAGTTCCAGCAACTCGTCGAGGTCCTCGCTGACCAATAGCACCGCGGCGCCGCGGTTGCGCGCAGCCATGATCTCGGCGTGGATCTGGGCGACCGCCGCAAAGTCCAGCCCGAAGCAGGGATTGGCGGCAATCAAGACCTCGACCTCGCCGCCGAGTTCGCGCGCCAGCACCGCGCGCTGCACGTTGCCGCCTGACAGCGCCGAGATCGGCGTGTCCGGGGTGCGGGTCTTGATCTTGTAGAGCCCGATCTTGCGCTCGGCGTCCTTGCGAAAGGCCGACTTGTTCAGCCACCAGCCGCCGCTGGCAAACGGCGCGCGGTCGAATTCGCGGAACGCGATGTTGTCGGCGACGCTCATGCCGCCGACGCAGGCGTTCTTCAAGGGTTCCTCGGGCAGCAGCGACATCTTGTGCCGCCGCATTTCCTCGCGGCTGGCCGAATAGAGGTCGCCGCGGACGCGGACCTCGCCGCTCTCGGCCTCGCGCTGACCGGCGAGCACCTCGACCAGTTGGCGCTGCCCGTTGCCGGAGACGCCGGCGATCCCGACGATTTCGCCGCCGCGGACAGACATCGATACATTATGCACCGCGACCGCACCGGCATCGTCGAGCGCGGTCAGTTTGCTTAGCTCCAGCCTTGCTTCGCTGACCTCGCCGACACGTGGCGGCTGCACCGTCAACTGTTCGGCGCCGATCATGGTACGCGCCATGTCATCCGGCGTCAGTTCGGAAACCTTGCCGGCCCCGGCGAGCTTGCCCCGGCGTAAAATCGTGACCTCGTCGGCGAATGCCATCACCTCGCGGAATTTGTGCGTGATCATCAGGATGGTGAGATCGCCGGCGACGACCATGGCGCGCAGCATGCCCAGCACCTCGTCGGCCTCGCCCGGCGTCAGCACCGAGGTCGGCTCGTCGAGAATGAGGAAACGCCGCTTCAGATAGAGCTGCTTGAGGATCTCGCATTTCTGCCGTTCGCCGGCCGAGATGTCCGAGACTTTGGCGTTGAGTGGCACCTTGAACGGCATCCGGGCCAGAAACGCCTCGAGTTCCTTCTTCTCCCTGGCCCAGTCGACCACGGCCGGTACGTCGTCGCGCGCCAGCACCAGGTTTTCCGCCACCGTCATCGCCGGCACCAGCGTAAAGTGCTGGTAGACCATGCCGAGGCCGAGCGCGTGGGCTTCCTTGGGGTTGGCGATCGCCTGTTCGCGGCCGCCGACCAGCACGTCGCCCTGGGTGGCGCGGTAATAGCCCATGATGCATTTGACCAGCGTGCTCTTGCCGGCGCCGTTCTCGCCGAGCAGCGCGTGGAACGAGCCCGGTCGCACCTTGAGTTCAACATTGTCCAGCGCCTTGAAGTCGCCGAACTGCATGGTCATCGCCACCGCATCGACGCCCAGCGGCCCGGGAGGAAACGGCGCTTCGCCAATAATCATGACAGCGCCCCGATCAGGGCCGTGGAGGTCGCGACCGCGCCGAACACGCCGCCCTGCATCTTGATCATCTTCAGCGCATGCTCGTGATTGCTTTTGTCGGTGGCGGCACAGCAATCCTCGATCAGCACGCATTCAAAACCGCGATCGTTGGCTTCGCGCATGGTGGTATGGACGCAGACATCGGTGGTGATGCCGGTCAGCACGATGTTCTCGATGCCGCGCAGCCGCAGCATCAGTTCGAGATCGGTGGCGCAGAACGAGCCTTTACCCGGCTTGTCGATGATGGGTTCGCCCGGCAGCGGCGCGAGGTCCGGAATGATCTCCCAACCGGGTTCGCCGCGCACCAGCACCCGGCCGCAGGGGCCGGGATCGCCGATCCCCGCGCCGATCTGGCGCGAGCGCCACTGCTTGTTGGCGGGCAGATCGGTCAGGTCGGGTCGGTGGCCCTCACGGGTGTGGATGATGTGAAAGCCCTGCGAGCGCATTTTTGCCAGCAGCTTCTTGATCGGCTCGATCGGCGCCCGGGTCAGCGACAGGTCGTAGCCCATCTTGTCGACATAGCCGCCGACGCCGCAGAAATCGGTTTGCATGTCGATGATAACAAGCGCGGTGTTTTGCGGGCGGAGGTCGCCGTTATAGGGCCACGGATAGGGTTCGGATTTCAGATAGCGCTCGGGCATCACTGGTCCTCGCTTATCGGGTAATCGACAATTCCGCCGGCGCGCCGGTCAGCGTGCGCTTCGGCGAACAGGTGATGATCATGATCGCCAGCGTCAGGATGTAGGGCGCGGCGTTGAACAAATGATAGCCGGAGGTGACGCCGACCGATTGCAGCGCGGGGCCGAGCGCCGCGGCGCCGCCAAAGGCAAGCGACGCCCACAGGCACAGCATCGGGTCCCAGCGCGCGAAGATTACCAGCGCCACGGCGGTGATGCCCT
Source organism: uncultured Alphaproteobacteria bacterium (assembly GCA_963764705.1). Lineage (GTDB taxonomy): Bacteria > Pseudomonadota > Alphaproteobacteria > Rhizobiales > Xanthobacteraceae > Bradyrhizobium. The sequence goes on from CAVXTR010000005.1 coordinate 213,368, forward strand.
GGCCGCTGGAGAGGCCTTCGTTCCAGCTTCCGGGATAGAACAGCGACAGGAACGAGCCGCCGATCCCGGCAAGGAAGCCGCCGACCATGGTGGCGCGCAGTCGTATCCACAAAACCGAATAGCCCATCGCGCGCGCCGCATCCGAACTTTCGCCGGCGGTGCGGATCAAGAGGCCCCAGCGCGTGGTCTTGAACGCCCAGTACAGGACGGGTGCGATCGCGACCCCGATCAGAAACAGCACGTTGATCCGCAGCGCGGCGCGCACCTGGGCGACGTCGCTCCACCAGCCGAAATCGATTGCCGGCAGCCGGGCCGCGGTGGGCTCGATCAGCGGCTTGCCGAGAAAGAAGGCCAGGCCGGTTCCGAACAACATCAGTGCGATACCGACCGCGATGTCGTTGACTCTTGGAAGCGAACAGATGCCGGCATGCAGCGCGCCCAATAATGCGCCGGTGATCCCGGCCGCGAGCACGCCGAGCCATGGCGAGCCTGACAGATAGGAGATGCCATAGGCGCTCATCGCGCCCATCACCAGTGTGCCCTCGAGGCCGAGATTGATCCGGCCGCTTCGCTCGGTGATGCATTCACCGAGGCTGACGAAGATGAACGGCGTCGAGACGCGGATGGCGCCGCCGAACACCGCGAGCGGAACAGTCCAGAGGCCGATCGTTCCGTCCGCCATGTCAGGATTTTCCTTTCAGGAAGCCGATGCGTCCGTACAGCGCGTCGCTGGCCAGCACGAACACGAAGATGATGCCTTGCAGCACCTGCACCGAGGCGTCGGGCAGGCCGAGCCGGCGCTGCAACAGTCCGCCGCTGGCGCTGATGCCGCCGAGCAGGATTGCCACCGGAATCACGGCCAGCGGATTTGCCGCGCCAGGAAGGCGACCAGAATGCCGGTGAAGCCGTAACCCGCGGCGAGGTTGGCATTGGTGCGGCCCTGCACGGCGGCGACCTCGACCATGCCGGCGAGGCCCGCACAGGCGCCGGCCAGAAAGCAGATCGTCATGATCAGTTTGCTGACGCCAAGGCCGACGATCTTGGCGGCGCGGATGTTGCCGCCGGCGACGCGCGCGGCGAAGCCGAACACGGTGTGATAGATCAGGATGTAGGAGGCGATCGCGGCGATGATGCCGAACACCAGTCCCCAATGGACGTCGGTGCCGGGGATGCTGCCGATCATGTTGGCGGCGCCGATCTCGCGGGTCGACGGCTTGTTGAGGCTGGCGGGGTCGCGCATCATGCCCTCGACCAGATGGTTGAGGACGGCGAGCGCGATGTAGACCAGCAGCAGGCTGGAAATGGTTTCGTTGACGCCGCGGAACTGGCGCAGGCCGCCCGACAGCATGATCCAGAGGCCGCCGCCGATCATGCCGGCGCAGACCATCGCGAGTTGCACGACGAATGGCGGCGCCCATGGCATCGCCAGGGCGACCGACGTGGCCGACAGGGCGCCGATCAGCAGCGCGCCTTCGCCGCCGATGATGACCATGCCGAGCTGCGCGGGCAGCGCGGTGCACAGCGCCGTCAGGATCAGCGGTGCTGCGCGCGTCAACGTGTTCTGCCACGAGAACCAGGTGCCGAACGCGCCCTGGTACATGTAGAAATACAGATCGAGCGGGTTCTTGCCGAACAGCGCCACGAACACGCCGAATACCGCGAGCGCGCCGACCAGCGCCGCGCCCGGGATCAGGATATATTCGATGCTGGCGCCGTAGCGTTGCAGGAATCCGGCGTCAGCGGCCGGCGCAATGCCGACCGCTTCTACGGGATCTGCGGCGTCAGTGGTCACGAAGTGGCCCCGATCACGCCCTCGACCAGATAGTCCATTTTCTCGAGCTCGGGATCCTTCTGGCCGCGATCGGTGCCGGCCGGGATCACGGTCTTGCCCTTGTTGTCGAGGAGGCCTCCCTTGAAGACGGCGTAACCCTCGGCGGACAGGAACTTGGCCTTGATGTCGTCGGCATGTTTGCGCGCTTCGGCCGAGACCGCTTCGCCGTAGGGCGAGCATTTCACGATCTCTTCCTTCAGCCCGCCGCGATAGAAGTTCGGAATGGCTTCGCCGGCCGCGATCATCTTGACGAATTTCGGATACAGCGCTTCCCAGTTCCACTCGGCGCCGGTGAGATAGGCCTTTGGCGCCAGCGGCGACTGGTTGACGTGATAGCCGCACACCATCGCGCCGCGGCGGGCCGCGTTCTCGACCATGGTCTTCGGACCATCGACGTGACAGGTCAGGACGTCGACGCCCTGGTCGATCAGGCTGTTGGTGGCTTCGGCTTCCTTGACCGGCATCGACCAGTCGCCGGTGAAGATTACCTGGCAGGTCGCCTTCGGGTTGGCGAGCCTGGCGCCGAGCGTGAACGCGTTGATGTTGCGCAGCACCTGCGGGATCGGCTTCGCCGCGACGAAACCGACCTTGCCGGTCTTGGAGGAGTAGCCGGCAACGATCCCGGAAATATACTGGGCCTCGTCGATATAACCAAAATAGCTGCCGGCATTCTTGGGATCCTTGTCGGCCCACAGGCCGCCGCAATGTTCGAAGCGAAGCTTTGGAAACTTGTTCGCCATCTTGATCATGTGCGGGTTGTAGTAACCGAACGAAGTCGGGAACAGCAGCGAGGCGCCGTCGAGATTGATCATCGACTCCATGGTCTTCTCGACCGCGTCGGTCTCGGGGACCTTTTCTTCCTCGACCACTTTCAGGCCGGGCATCTTCTTCAAGGCCGCCGCACCCGCCGCATGGGCCTGGTTGTAGCCATAGTCGTCGCGCGACCCGACATAGATGAAGCCGATGGTGGTGTCGGCCGCGAAAGCCCGGCCGGCGCCAAGGGTGCTTCCGAGCGCCACAGCTGCGCTGCCCTGCAACAGATGCCGTCGTGAAATTCTGCTGAAATCCATATGCCTGCTCCCTCTGGCGGACGAACCGCCCGATATTTCGCAGCCGCGCCGATACGGCGGAGCTTGGAGGGTATGTCGCAATCTTCGTGCCAGAGCACGATTGTTAGGCACATCGATATAAGTAATTGAAATTACTGTGGTAAAATATGAGCGAGTCGAGCGTTCAAACTTTGGGCAGGAACCTGTGAGACTACTTTTTAGGCGTCATTTTATGATTGTATGCAAGGCGGTTAAGCAATTCTTAACCCGCAAGGCGCCTTCCGGGGCCGGTTTTGTGCACGGATTCCGCCTTATGGCGGCTGGTCAGCCGGACCAGGGCTGTTACCAGTGAAATGACTGCGCGCGAGGTCTGGTTTCATCCGCTGGCATTGAACTTGTATCGATAAGGCCGGTGCGGAAAGCGCGGCGACACTGGGACAGCATGACCAACACAGAGCTCGCGGGCGGCGAACTAAAGCGATCCCTGCTCGGCGATGAAATCGTCGGCCGGATCGACGCGCTCGGCGCGATCTCCGAGACGCCGGAGCATCTGGCGCGAATTTTCCTGACCCCTGAACATCGCATCGCCGCCGATCTCATTCTGTCCTGGATGCGCGATGCCGGCATGGCCGCGCATCTCGACGCCATCGGCAATGTCTGCGGCCGTTACGAGGGCGAGCGTCCGGGCCTGCCGTGCCTGATGCTGGGCTCGCATTACGATACCGTGCGCGACGCCGGCAAATGGGACGGCCCGCTCGGCGTCATCACCGCGATCTCCTGTGTCGCCGATCTGCACAGGCGAGGGCGGCGGTTGCCGTTCGCGATCGAAGTGGTCGGCTTTGCCGACGAGGAGGGCGTGCGCTTTGCGTCGACGCTGCTCGGCAGCCGCGCGGTGGCGGGGACGTTCGTGGAGAGCGTGCTCGGGGCGAAGGACCGCGCCGGAATTACGATGCGCGAGGCGATGATCGCGTTCGGGCTCGACCCCGATCACATCGGCGCCGCGGCGCGCGCGCCAGGCGAATTGCTCGCCTATGTCGAACTGCACATCGAGCAGGGCCCGGTGCTGGAACAGCAACAGCTTCCGGTCGGCGTCGTCACCGCGATCGCAGGCGCCACACGCCTGGCGGCGAATCTGACCGGCATGGCCGGTCATGCCGGCACGGTGCCGATGGCGCTGCGCCGCGACGCGCTGACAGGCGCCGCCGAATGCATCGTCGCAATCGAGGAACTGTGCCGCACCGATCCGGATGGCCTGGTCGGCACCGTCGGCTACATCAGCGCGATGCCGGGGGCGACCAACGTCATTCCCGGCAAGGTCTCCTTTACGATGGACATCCGCGCGCCGACCGATACGCACCGCCGCAAGGCCGTAGCCGATATCGTTCGCCGCATCGAGAGCATCGCCAAAACGCGCGCGCTGGCGCTGCAACTCGACATCACCCACGAGAACCGCACCGTGCCCTGCGCGCCCTGGCTGAAGGCGCAGGTCGCGGACGCCGTCGCCGCCGAGGGGTTTCCGGTGTTCGAACTGCCGAGCGGGGCAGGGCATGACGGCATGGCGATGATCGATGTCGCCGACGTCGCGATGCTGTTCGTGCGCTGCCGCGGCGGCATCAGCCACCATCCCGACGAGCATGTCGAACTGGCCGATGCCGATGCAGGTGCGCGGGTGCTTCTGCGGCTGATCGAGAATTTCCGGCCACAGCAGGCGGGCGCGGCCAGGGGCTGACGGTCGGCGCTCGGGGATTTTCAATTACCCCGCGCTCGACACCTCTTGGACAGCCACGGAACGATGCCCGGTGTCGGAAGCGCCGAACGCACCGAAATATCCCCGCAGCGCCTGGTCGGTCCGAATTCTGGCCTCGGCGACGACGTCCGGACCGAGGGCTGATCCTTCAACGGAAAAGAACGTCAGGTCGTGCAGTCCAATGCTGCCGAGGATCGCCGTCAGATACGGGGTCAGAAAATCCGGCTGACGCGCGCGGTCGCCGGAATACCTTCCGCCCGAAGATACCGCGACAAAAACAGGACGGTCCCGCAGGGTCGCCACTTTTCCATCCGGGGTTACGTTGAACGTCCGGCGGACGCGAACGATGTGGTCGATCCACGCCTTCAGCGCCGAGGGGACGGTGAAGTTGTGCATCGGCGTTGAAATCACCACAACATCGGAACACTCCAATTCTCCGATGAGTTCTTCGGACAGGGACATCGAACCCTGCGGAGAAATTTCCGCCGGCGATCTTTGCGTGGCGCCGAGGGCCGTCGCGTAACTTTCATCGATGTGCGGGATCGCGCCGCCGCCGATCACCCGGTCTACCAATAACGCCGTTGGCTCCCGTCTCAGCAGAAAGCCGATGATCTTTTGAGAGAGCCTGTAGCTCTCGGATGCCTGCCCGCGCGGGCTGCAAGTCACATGCAGGATCGTCGTCATTTGCCATATCCCTGTTCTGAATGCCTTGTTGACGCCTCTGGGCGTCGCGCGAAGCCATTCAATACGGGCCTTATGGTCTATCTAGAAGGTCCATGAAGTGGGATAAAATATAGTCCACGATCGTTGTGCGCCGGCGCGGCATCATGGCATGATCCTTTTAGTCCATTTGCGGAATTTCCAATCCATGCCCGTCGCAAAGGTCAGCAAGCTCGCGCCGTTGGATCCGACGGCAACGGAGCCGTTCTATCGCCAGATCTACGATCGGATTCGTGCCGCGATTGCCGGCGGCGTATTGAATCCGGGAGACCGCATTCCCTCGGCGCGTGCGCTGACCCGGGAATTGGGGTTGGCGAGGGGGACAATCGAAACGGCCTATTCGTTGCTGGCCGCGGAGGGATACATCCAGGCCCGCGGCCAGGCCGGGACCATTGTGACACCGGACCTCCCGCCGCGAACGCCGGTTGCAACGCCGGTGCCCCCGTCCAATTCCGGAATTGCCGCGGTGAGCTTTCGTCCCGATTCGGTTTTGCCGTTCCAGATGGGGCTGCCGGCGCTTGACGCTTTTCCGCGAAAGATCTGGGCGAGGCTCGGTGCGCGCTGCGTACGCGCCATGCAACCATCCGACATGGTTCATCCGCCCGTCTGCGGCCTCCCGGCGTTGCGCGCCCGGATCGCCGCCTATCTCCAGGTGTCGCGCGGGATCAACTGCTCGCCGTCGCAGATCTTCGTGACCTCGGGATATCGTCACACCGTCGCGTTGATTGTCCGTTCGTTGCTGAAGGCGGGAGATCGCGTCTGGGTCGAAAACCCGGGATACCCGCCGACGCGAGAATTGCTGGGGTACATGAACATCACGCCGGTCCCGGTTCCGGTCGACCGCGAGGGCATGGTCGTGTCGGATGGCGTCAGGTTGGCGCCGCGGGCACGCGCTGCGGTGGTCACGCCCGCGCATCAGTCTCCACTGTGTGTGTCTTTATCCCTGACCCGCCGCATGGCGTTGCTGGACTGGGCAGTACGAAACGACGCGTGGATCGTCGAGGACGATTACGACGGTGAGTACCGCTATGTCAGCCGCCCGTTGCCGGCGCTGAAGAGCATCGATCGGGACGGGCGTGTGCTCTATTCGGGCACCTTCAGCAAAGTGCTGTTTCCGGGCCTCCGGCTGGCCTATCTCGTCGTGCCGGAAAGCCAGGTCGAGCGGTTCGAGGATGTCACGGAGGTGCTTGCGGGGGGCAGTCCCGAGCTGACGCAGGCGATCGTGACGGCCTTTATCGCCGAGGGACACTTCGCGCGCCACATCCAGCGGATGCGAAAGCTCTATGCCGAGCGCCGCGAGGCGACCGTCGCAGGCCTGGAGGGCGTGCTGGGCAAGTACCTGCGGATTGATTCACAGCCGGGTGGAATGCACCTGATCGTGCGGCTGCAAGGCCGACGGTCGGATCGGCGGCTTGTCGCGCGGATGCAGGAGGAAGGCCTGTATGCGGAAGCGTTGTCGGATTGGACGATCGGCGGTGACAGCGCCTCGACCCTGTTGCTCAACTTCACCAATGTCGGCTCCCGGCGCGTCGCCGAGAATTTCGCGAAGCGTATCCTGACGCTGATATGACCTCGGCCGAAGCCGAAGCCTCGCATAATCATGGCCTAGTATGGGATGCCAATCTTGGCCCTTCTGGCATGGTCCAAGATGCTGCACGATCGAATCCGTCAACAGCAACTGTGAGGATTCATCATGACCAACCGTATCGACTACGCCAAGGTTTCACCCGCGGGCTACAAGGCTTTCGGAGGCGTCTACGTCTATCTTCAGAATTCCGGCCTTTCAAAAGAACTCGTCAATCTGGTGTATCTGCGGGTTTCGCAAATAAACGGCTGCGCCTACTGCATCGATATGCATTCCCGCGATCTGCTCAAGTCGGGCATGGCGATCGACAAGCTCGTCCTCGTACCCGTGTGGCACGATGCGGGCGCCGTATTCAGTACGCGCGAGCGCGCGGCGCTGGCGTGGGCGGAAACCGTTACACGCGTCGCCGAGACCGGCGTTCCCCATGCGGACTATGAAGCCGCGGCTGCCGAGTTCGAAGACAAGGAACTCGCCGATCTCACCTATGCGATCGGCCTGATGAGCGCCTTCAATCGGCTGGGAATTACGTTCCGCACGCCGCCCGCCGCGGCTGCCCGAAGCTGAAGCCCGACCGAAAGGATATTTCACCATGGCATGGACACTGCTCGGCATGGCCGGCTTTCTCGAAATCGGATTCGCCTTCGGCATGAAGTGGTCTGCGGGTTTCACGCGATTGATACCCGCGGTGTTTACCGCCGTCACCGGCCTGTCGAGTGTCGTTCTTCTTTCAATTGCGTTGCGCACACTGCCGGTCGGAACGGGCTATGCGGTCTGGACTGGCATCGGCGCGGCGGGTACCGCGGTTTTGGGGATCGCGGTGCTCGGCGATTCAGCGGCGCCGCCGAGGCTGCTCTGCATCGGTCTGATCCTGGCGGGCGTGATCGGATTGAGGCTGATCCCGGGAAGCGAGGGATGATGGCCAAGGCAAGCCTTGCCATCTCGCAGGGCGGGTTATAGCCAGCTCTGCGCTACGCGCGAATCTGCCTTACGTCACTTTCCCAACGCAAATTCGCCCCCGACTCAATCAAGATTGTCGGTTCCACGGACGATTGCGCGTCCGCGTTGGGGATTTTCCATGAGTATCCAATATCCGCCGCATGGCGACGACGAATTTTTTGCCACCCTGTCGCCGTTGCTCGATGAAGCCGCAAAACTTGGGGCAGATCGGCCGCCGCGCCGGGAAGCCGATGACTTGCTGTTGCTGCTTGAGGAGAATGCCCGGTTGCGAAAACTGGCGGTCAAGCTATCGAACCTGCTTGGCGACCTTCCCGCGGGCGAGATCGAACCGGGATCGTCGAGCGGCTAGCCGCGATCGGTGATCGATCAAATCCGTCGTGTTCGACCCGCCTCCATTATATTTGCGAGGAGTTCCGTTAAACCGGGCGGCGATGGTCAGGTCCCTGCGAGTAATATGACAGTTCGATGACAGTCGATCGCGCTTCGGCCGGAAGACGAATCAATGGTGTTTGCAGTACCAACGCGGTAACACGCGGCACCACGTGACAATGTTTATCCGAGCCCAATGTCTTTCGAGCCATGAATAGCCAGATTACATTTCCTTCCCATCGCGGCTACCGGTTTTATCAGGGACTTGTCGCCAGCTTCCTCGCCAACGGCATTCAGGCCGTGAATTTTCTCGGCGATCGGTTCCTGAGGAAATACCACCTGTCGGCCGGGATCGACGAACTATACCGGCATTCGGTTGATGCCGCCTTTGCCGAGAAGGAAGCCTTTCTCGTCACCGGCGCGCCGCATGCCTCCGCTTATTATCCGCGCGACTTCGCCTGGTTCTATCCGGATGTTCTCGACCCCGAAACCGTCATGGATTCCCAGGATGCGGTCCGCCGGGTTAGGCTGCTCGAAAAAAGCGTGCGGCTGATGCTGGAGGCGGTGCGTGCCGACGTTGTCACCACCACGATCGTTCCCGCCGGGCGCAACCGCTATATCGGCATCAACTATTTTTCGCTGCCGTCGGATACGTTGCTGGGCATTCTCGCAGGTCTGGAACAATTGCTGACCGCGGAGCAACGGCCATCGTCACACGTGGCGATGTCGCAGGGCGCGCATGCCGGCCGGCTGCTGCTTGCCGAATATCGCGCGGACCTGAAACGGGCGATCGTCGAACTCGCCAGGGCGTTGCAGCCGTTCGAGGACAACGGCCAAACCGCCTTGCTGTGCGACATTACCGCGCCGCGTTCGGCGGCAACCGACACCCGCGCCGAGCGCCGGCGGTTTGTCACCAATGCCAGCGTCTATGCGACGTTCCTGCGCGGCATCAAGCTCGGCGTGATCGAACGCAGCGAGCTGGAAGCGCTGCTCGGGCGCGAGTTCTCACAATACAAGACCGAATTGCTGCGGCTGTTCGGCAGGCGTGGCTATATCAGCCATGCCCTGGAGTCCGATAGCGAGCCGCCGGTGTCTTCCATCGCGCTCGATTTCGTCAACGTGCACCAGGGATTTTGGGATTTGAGCGATGCCGGCGAACGGACGCTGTTCGCGGCTACGACCGATCTCGTTCTCGCCGAGCCCATGTTTCGGATTCCCGGGACATCGCACTTCCTGGTCTCCGCGGGTAATCCGCTGAACAAGCTCATTCACAAGATCGCGGCGCCAGCCTATCAGGGGCGTTCGTCTTGGCCCACCTTCAACGTCGAATTCGCCGACCGCATGCTGGACTACGATGAAGCTTCCGGCAGAGAGACCTATCGCGCTAACGCCCGCGATATCCTGCGCGACATCTGCACCGCGACCGAAACCCACGGTGGCTATCAGGAACTACTTTCGGAAAGCGGCCAGAAGTATCAGACCTGGGCCTACCAGAGCGCGGTCGCGCATTCCTGGTTTCCGCGTTTCCTGTCGGTCTGGAAGCGGGCGTTTGGGACGTCATTGCTCGACGGCAAATAGCTTGTCGTAGGGTGGGCAAAGGCGCACCTGCGCCGTGCCCACCATTTGTACCCCGCTTTGTGGGCATCGACGGTGGGCACGCTTGCGCTTTGCCCACCCTACCAATCTGGCCGGCCCGCCCCGCGCCGTGTGAACCAGTTCATACGGGCGCCTGAGTAACCATGCAGCTATAAGGTGTTCTGGTTTCCTGGCAGGGGAGGCAATCATGACGGCTGCAAACCGGAGGGCTCCGCCCAGTACGGCCTGGCGGGAGGTCATGCTGGAAGGTGAGCCCGGGATATTCGAGAAATTCGCGGCCGAAATCGCGGACTTTCAACGCCAGGACGCCACGACGACGAAGGACGGCAAACCGCTCCGTGGATTTCACGCCAAGATCCACACCGGCGTGATGGCCGAATTCGAGATACTGCCTGATCTGCCCGCACATGCACGCTGCGGCGTATTCGCCGAGCCGCGGGTATTTCCGGCGGTGGTGCGGTTCTCCAACGGTGAATCCACCATCCATCCGGACACCAACCACGAGCCTCGTGGCATCGCCATCAAGTTGATCGGCGTCCCCGGCAGCAAACTGTTGCAGGGCCGGGAAGACGACGTGACCCAGGATTTTTTGGCCACCAGCCATTCCGTCACGGCTGCGGTGCGCGACGTCAAGCAGTTCATGAAATTTGTCCGGGCGCACCGCCGCTCGCCGAAGCTTATGGCGTTGCAGTTATTTTTCACGATCAACATATTCGAACTGCTTCGTATTCGCAAAATCCTCAACCGTGACGTCTTGCAGAGCGATGTGCGCAGCATGGCCATGGAAGAGTATTCCGGAACGGCGCCGATCAAGTTCGGGCCCTATGCGGTGAAGTTCTCGGTCAAGGCCGTGGGCACGACCGCGAAGACGATCGGCCGTTCCGAGAATTCAGACGATTTCCTCCGCGAGGAATTGGCCGGGCGGTTGCGCAAAGAAGACCTGGTGATGGACTTCAAGGTTCAGTTCTACGCCGATGATACGAGCACGCCGATCGAGGACACGTCGGTGTTGTGGCAGACCGAGCCGTTGACGGTGGCGAGGCTGCGCATACCGCGCGTCGATCTGGACGATAAATCGTCGCGCAAGCTGAGCCGGAAGGTGGATGCGCTCTCGTTCTCCCCGTGGCATGCGGTGGAAGACCACCGTCCGCTGGGCAACATCATGCGCGCGCGCCGGGTCGCTTATGAGACGAGCTCGAGGCTGCGCGACGTTCGGCCCGAACCGACCACCGTTCCTCTCCCGGACTGACGTGCCCGACGGGGTGCGACAAATTAACCCGACGGGCAAAATTCCGCTGGCCCCGTCGGGCAAATCACGCGTTTAATCTCGCTTGTCTACCGCGACAAGAGGGGCGATCGCGATCGTCACGACCGTGCGGTGGGATGCGATGGACGCGATGTTGCGACTGACGAGCGCGACGTTGGCGTACGGTGAAATCGTGAGGGTCTGACGCCCCGGTGCTGGCGTCAAGTCAGAGGTAAGCGAAAGCTTCCAACGATGATGGTGGCAACAAAGCCGGTCACCAGGACGACTACCTATAAGCCGTAAAGCCATTGCGTGGGGGAGGCCGGAGTGTTCTCCGCTGAACCTGTATGCTCGTAGGCGCATTTGTTTTGATGCACATGCCTGCGAGACCGCGGGTGCAGCGCGCACCCGGTCTTCCCCGCGCCCTCTTTAGTTCCGAGGGCAAACGAAATGCAAAACTTCGGGCAGAACATGCCGCGAGATCGCGGCCGCACATTCAATCGCCGTCCCCGCGAACGCGGGGACCCATACGCCGCGGCGGAGATTGTTTAGCGAGATGGTCGACGACTTTCTTTCAACAACATGCATTTGTGGTTATGCGTCCCGGCTCCCTGTGCGCAATTGCGCACTTGGGCCGGGACGACAAACTGAGAGAGCGATTTGAACTCACTCCGCCGCCTTCGCCGTTTTCCCGAACATTCGTGTCGGCGCCGCAAAACCGCACGAGGTGCCGTCGGTGACCTTGACCTGGTCTTCCCACGGCAGGCGGAACGTGCCGGCGACCATGTCCTGCATGAAGGTGTAGGGGCAATCCATCGCGCCGCCTTTCACCGCGACGTAGCCGCGGTGCCAGAGCTGGTAGATGTTGTTCTCGACGCCCCAGTGGATCCGCGCCTCGCGCACCAGATCGGGGCGGACCTCGGCGGTGATGATCTCGTCGACGCGGCCGGTGGTGCCGTGGGCGATGATCGAGCCGTCGAAATTCACGATCATGCCTTCGCCCATCGAATCGAACGAGCCGTCGGAGCCGCACATGCAGACGTTCGCGGTCACCATCAGGTTCTGGAACGCGTTGGCCTGGTTGGTGAAGCGCCAGCTATCGCGGATCGGCGCGGTATAGCCGGCGGTGCGGATCATGATCTCCGCGCCCTTGTAGGCGCATTCGCGCGCCATCTCCGGGAACATGCCGTCGTGGCAGATGATCAGCGCGAGCTTGGCGCCCTTCGGGCCCTCGATTACGGGAATGCCGACATCGCCGGGCTCCCACGGCTCGACCGGAATCCAGGGATGGAATTTGCGATAGTAGAGTTTGATCTCGCCGTGGTCGTCGATGACAAGACCGGAGTTGTAGGGATTGCCGTCCGGGTTGAACTCCATGATCGAGAAGCAGCCCCAGATCTTGTTGTCGATGCAGGCGCGCTTGAAGGCGGCGACTTCGGGACCGTCGAGCCGGCACATGATCTCGGGGTTGGTGTCCATCGACAGGCCGTGCAGCGAGTATTCCGGAAACACCACGAGATCCATGGTCCCGAGATTGCGGCGCGCCTTGCCGACCATGTAGACGATACGCTCGGTCTGCCGCGCGAGATCAGCCCGCGTCACGACCACGGGCAACTGCAATTGAACCAGCCCGATGACGACGCCTTCGGGGGATTTGTTGAGACCGCCAAGTCCGTTCATGTCGTACTCCCTCGCACGTTTCGTGGTCGCCCGCTCGACCGGCGGACAGAAAACCCGATTTCCATTCGCGACAAAAGACTATTTTTCGGGCGGCACGCTCGCAAAATATTCCGCAAGCGTCGCCGTGAAGTCGAAGGTGACGTCGCCGGTCGCGGGAAGCGCGTCCATCATGCTTTCTCGATCGCGGGCGCGCCGGCATGAGCCAGCAGGAAACGCTCTTCCCACCAGGAGAACAGCAGGTCGCGCAACGCCGCGGCATCGTCGTCGCCATAGATGTCGGTGCGCTTGACGGCGTTGAAGTCAGCGAGTTCGTCCGGACGTCAGCGCGATCGGCAATTCGGTGACGACGATCGGCGTGTTCGGGAATTCCGGCTTGTAGGCGGGATCGCGCCGCAGCGGCCGGTCGGTCTTGATGGTGGGGTTCCGAAAATCCTTCGGCGTGCGCTGGCTGGCCAGCATCGGCGTCTTCGGCACCGCCGCGATATCGGCCTCGGTCGCCGCGAACACCGTCAGCTTCAGCGGCTTCAGCGCAAAGTTACTCGTCTTCATCACGTCGGCGCCGCAGACATTCGGCACCGCGAGCACGTCCATCAGCGCCAGCAGGTCGACATGGTCGCCCTTCCTGGTGGTCTGCCGCGTCATGAAGGCGTGGCCGTCCTCGTCGACGCCGGTGCACATGAACAGGTTGAAGGAGTCGTGGACGTCGTCCGGCGTCAGACCGTATTCGCGCTGCGCCTCGGCCTGGATGTCGTGGCAATTGGTATGCACGGCAAAGCCGTAGGACGCCTCATAGACATAGGCGCTGCAGCGCGGGAACAGCACGTCGTTGCGGCCGACGGTATCTTCCAGGATATAGAGCATCGCGCGCTCGCGCGGCGGCGCCGACCACATGAAGGTGCCTTTGGTCGGGTGAAAGCCGTGCACGGTGCGGGTGCGGCCGCAATGCATGAACTCCTTGTAGTCATGCAGGTTGAAGGCGTTGAAGTCGGCGCACTGGCCGCCTTCGACCTGTTCGATGCGCAGGATCTGGCCCTTCAGCAGTTCGATCGCCTTGCCGGTGCCGGGCTCGAGGGTGAATTCGGAAATGATCTGGCGCGAGGTCATCGCGAAGCCTCCGCCTTGTGCGCGGCGGCGTATTCGCGCAGCGCCAGGCGCACCAGCGCCACGCGATCGGGCGCCACGCCTTGCGCGATGGTGCGGTCCATCAGTTCGAGTTGCTGCTGGTTCAACCGCAGTTTGACGACCGTGTCGGCCATGAACGCGTCCTTTCGAAACGTCGGAATACGGCAAATCCTGTATACAGGAATTGCCGAGTTTATTGCGGTTGGCGGCCTCGCTGTCGCGCGTCTGAGGTTCGTCCCTCGCGCCGAAAGCCATCGTCGCCGTCGCCTGTTGATGAGAATACTGCCAATTGCAGCGCACTTCGAAGCGCAAACTTTGTGCGGCGTGCTGCCCGAAATTCCAGCGCATCGAACAAAATTGCCGCATCTTGTGTACGAGATGCCAAGCTATCGTATGCGGGATGTTGGACGTCTTCGTCGTTCAAACACCGCAACGAGAATTTGGATGAGCAAGAAATCCACCCGCGCCGATCTGGCCTGCCAGGCGCTGCGTCAGGCGATCATCGAGCAGGCGCTGCCGCCGGGCACGAAATTGCCGGAAGATGAACTCGGCGCGCGCTTCGGCATGAGCCGCACGCTGGTGCGCGCGGCGCTGGCGCAATTGCAGTCCGAAGGCCTGGTCGATGCGCCGCCTCGGCGCACGGCGACTACGGCGAAGCCGACGCTGGAGGAAGCCAGAGAGGTATTCGAGGTTCGGCGTTTGCTCGAACGCGACGTCGTCCGGCTGGTGATCGAGCGATGGAAACCGGAATTCGGCGCCGAACTCGAGGGTCATGTCCGCCAGGAAGAGGCCGCCGCCAGGGCCGGCGATGCGCGGGTGTCCGGCCGGCTCGCCGGTGAATTCCACGTCAAGCTCGCGGATTTGTCGGGCAACAGGCTGTTGCGGCGTTACCTCGGTGAAGTGGTGTCGCGCTGTTCGCTGATCCTGGCGCTCTATGGCCGGCCGCATTCCGCCGACTGCTCCGTCAAGGAGCATCGCGAGATCGTGGCCGCCTTGCGCGGGCGCAATGCCGAGGCTGCCAGCGCCGTGATGGAACATCATCTCGGCCTGGTCGAGCATCGCGCGCTGGCCGATCAGGGCCGCGACGCGCAATTCGACCTTGGCGCGGTGCTGTCGCGCTACGCCGAGAGGCTGGAGACCGCAACTGCGCCGAAAGTGGCGCGGTTGCCGAAACGCAAGATACCGGCGTCGAAATGACGGCCGCACGGACGACGACGACATCTGTTCCAGCGTTCACACCACGCCGATGGGGCTTCGGCATTGAGGGAGTATGTACATGACCAAATATTCGATCTCACGCCGCTCGCTGCTCGGCGCCGCCGCCGCCAGTCCGTTCGTGCTGTCGGGCCTCGGCGGTCCGGCAGCCGCGGCCGGCATCACCGTCGGCATTATCTATGTCGGCTCCCGCCAGGACTATGGCTGGAACCAGGCCCATGCGGTCGGCGCCAAGGCGCTGCGGGAAATTCCCGGCGTCAAGGTGGTCGAGGAGGAGAACGTGCCGGAGACCGTAGCGGTGGCCAAGACGATGGAGTCGATGATCAACATCGACGGCGCGACGTTGCTGTTCCCGACCTCGTTCGGCTACTTCAACCCGTTCATGGTCGACGAGGCCAAGAAATATCCCAAGATCGAATTCCGCCACCCGACCTCGCTGTGGAAGGATGGCAGGGACCCGACCAATGCCGGCGGCTATTTCTGCTATCTGGACCAGGGACATTATGTAAACGGCATTGCCGCCGGGCTTTCGACCAAATCCAACAAGATCGGCTACATCGCCGCCAAGCCGATTCCGCTGGTGCTGCGCAACGTCAACTCGTTCATGCTCGGCGCGCGCAAGGTCAATCCCAATGTCACGGTGCAGCTGATCGTCACCGGCGACTGGGCGCTGCCGGTGCGCGAGGCGGAAGCCGCCAACGCGCTGGTCGATGCCGGCTGCGACGTCATCGCCTGCCACATCGACAGCCCCAAGGTGGTGATCGAGACCGCCGAGAAGCGCGGCGTCAAGAGCTGCGGCCATAACGCCAACCAGGCCGACCTGGCGCCCAAGGGCTTCATCACCGGCGCCGAACTGAAGTGGGGAACGATCTATACCCAGTTCGCCGGCATGATCGGCAAGGGCGAGAAGCTGCCCAACATGGTGATCGGCGGCTACGACAAGGACATGGTGCAGAGTTCGCCGTTCGGCGCCGGCTGCAGCGAGGCCGGCAAGAACGCGGCGATGGCCGCGATCGCCGATCTCAAGGCCGGCAAGCCGATCTTCACCGGCACCGTCAAGAGCAACACCGGCAAGGTCATCACCAGCACGGATACGCCTCTATATGATCCGTCGCTGGAGAGCCACCGACTATCTCGTCGAGGGGATCGTCGGCACCGTCTGAGGCCCATCGGACTGCCGACGAAACTGGGCGACCGGAGTCTTGCGTCAGTCCGGCTGACGCATGCTTCGGTCGCTTTCGTCCGTGGGAAAAACGGGATTACGACCCGTTGCGTAAATCGAGTGCAACAAAAATATCGCTCAGCTCTTGAGCAAATGCACGCGGCGAAAGCTTCGCACAGAGAATGAGCAGCAGCGCGCGCCTGCCGCAATGAATTGAAAACACGATGGATTTAGTTTTGGCGCGAGCGCCCAAAGCGATTGTACACAATGGCACGCGCCTTGCTTAGCTAGCTCCGGGTACTCTCGTTCGGGGCGTGTAACATCATGGCGAACTCCAAGGGTTCACTATCGGCGGGTCCACTAACAGGCATGGTCGCCGCAGAGCCGGAGCCGATTGCGCTCGACTTCGCAGCCACCGCACTTCTCATCATCGACATGCAGCGCGATTTCATGGAGCCCGGCGGCTTCGGTGAAACGCTCGGCAACGACGTCTCTCAACTCGCGCGCGCGGTGAAGCCGATCGCGTCGGTGCTGGAAGCGGCCCGCGACATCGGCATGCTGGTCGTGCACACCCGCGAGGGTCATCTGCCCGATCTGTCGGATGCGCCGCCGGCCAAGATCGAACGCGGCGCGCCGTCGTTGCGGATCGGCGATCCCGGCCCGATGGGACGCATTCTCATTCGCGGCGAAGCCGGCCACGACATCATTCCCGAGCTCTATCCGCTCGACAGCGAGGTGGTGATCGACAAGCCGGGCAAGGGCGCATTCTACGCCACCGAGCTCGGCGACGTCTTGCAGCAATACGGCATCGAGAATTTGCTGGTTTGCGGCGTCACCACCGAGGTGTGCGTCAACACCACGGTGCGCGAGGCCAATGATCGCGGCTATCGCTGCGTGGTGCTGGCCGATGGCTGCGCATCCTATTTTCCCGAATTTCACGAGATGGGCCTGCGAATGATCAAGGCCCAGGGCGGCATCTTCGGCTGGGTTTCCGACTCGGCCGCGGTACTGGAGGCAATTTCACCGGAGACTTCAAAAACAGCAGTAGCAGGGGCATCACGATGAGCACGAGCACGACGGGGACTGCAGGCAAACTCGATTTCAAACCGGTGTTGTGGACGCCGGGCGACTGGAACGCTTTCTTCGGCTTCGGCACCAACATTCTCGTCAACATGCTGGTCTTGACCGGCCTGTTGCGGTTCGTGCTGAAGATGCCGGATTCTCTGGTATTCGGCCGCATCCTGCCGGCGCTCGGCCTGATGATGTGCCTCTCGACCTTCTATTACGCCTTCCTCGCCTACAAGCTGGCGCAAAAAACCGGTCGCACCGACGTCTGCGCATTGCCTTCGGGCGTCAGCGTGCCGCACATGTTCATCGTCACCTTCGTGATCATGCTGCCGATCACGATCAAGACCGGCGATCCGATGAAGGGCTGGTCCGCGGGCCTGGTCTGGGTGTTCTTCCAGAGCTTCATTCTGATGATCGGCGGCTTCATCGCCCCGTACATTCGAAAAATTACGCCGCGCGCGGCACTGCTCGGCACGCTCGCCGGCGTCTCCGTCACCTTCATCTCGATGCGGCCGGCGCTGGAAATGTACATGACGCCGCAGATCGGTCTCGTCTGCTTCGCCATCATCATGGTGAGCTGGTTCGGCGGGGTGAAATACTGGAAGAACATTCCGGCGGGCCTGGTCGCGATCGCGGTCGGCATGATCATCGCATGGGGTTCGAACCTGTTCGGGCTTGGGCTCGGCGGTCTCAGCGTCAAGGGCCTCGGCGACGCCTTTGCGTCCTTTGGCTTCTCGGTGCCGATCCCGGCCGTAGGCCAGGTGTTCTCCGGCTTCGAATTCCTCGGCGTCATCCTGGTCACCGCGATCCCGTTCGGCATCTACGACCTCGTCGAGGCCATGGATAACGTCGAGAGCGCGGAAGCCGCCGGTGACGAATATCCGACCACGCGGGTGCTGACCGCCGACGGCGTCGTCAGCCTGATCGGCTGCCTGATGGGCAATCCCTTCATCAACGCGGTCTATATCGGCCATCCCGGCTGGAAGGCGATGGGCGGCCGGATCGGCTATTCCGCCGCGACCGGCCTGATGGTCGTGATCCTGTCCTGGTTCGGCATCATCTCGGTGCTGCTGGCGTTGGTGCCGGTGGTCGCGATCTCGCCGATCCTGCTCTACATCGGCATGCTGATCGGCGCGCAGGCGTTCCAGACCACGCCGGTCAAGCACGCGCCCGCGGTCGTGCTGGCGCTGACGCCGCATCTGGCGGCCTGGGCCAAGCTGCAGATCGACACCATGCTCGGTGCGAGCATGGCGGCCGCCCAGAGCGTCGGCGGTCTCGCCGCCGACAAGGTAGACGCCGTCAAGTCTGCTGCGATCGCGTCGTTACCGCAGCAGGGCGTGATCTATCACGGCCTGGACGTAATGGGCGGCGGCTCAATCCTCGCCGGCCTCATCCTCGGTGCGGTCGGCGTGTTCATCATCGAGCGCGATTTCATGAAAGCCTCGGCCTTCGCACTGGCCGGCGCGGTCATGACCTACTTCGGCTTCATGCATGGCGAAGCGGTCGGCATCGGCGGCGGGTTCGGCGTCACGCCGAGCGTGGCATTCGCTTATGCCGTGATGGCCGCGGGCCTCTACGCGCTGGGCAGGACCAGCGTCAGCGTGCCCTACACCGCGCACATGGATATGCCGCACGCCGCACCTGCGGAGTGATGAACTGACGAAACCTAGCCGCCCTTGACGGCACCTGCGGTTAGCCCGGCGACGATCTGTCGCTGGGCTAACACCGTCAGCAGCAGCACAGGCAACGTCACGATCAGGGCTGCGGCCGCCAGCGGCCCCCAACTCAACTGATCGAACGAGATCATGTTGTAGACGGCGACAGGCAGCGTGCGCGTCTCCCGTCCGGCCAGCACGATGCCGAATACAAAGTTGTTCCACGAGAAGATTACCGCGAGGATGAAGGCCACCGCCATTCCCGGCTTGGCGATCGGCAGCGCCACATGGCGGAACACCTGCCAGCGCGTGGCGCCGTCGATCAAGGCGGCTTCCTCGAGCTCCAGCGGTGTCGTCTCGAAATAGCCGATCATGATCCAGATCACGATCGGCACCGTTACCACCAGATGGATGATGATCTGCGGCACCAGCGTTCCGAGCAATCCAAGCCACTGGAACAGCAGGAACAGCGGAATGAGGTAGGACAGGCCCGGCGTGATCCGCGCAATCAGGATCACGATCGCCGATTTGTGCGCGGCCATGCGCGCGATCCCGTAACCTGCGGGCACGCCGATCAGCATCGCCAGCAAGGTCGCGCTGCCGGTCACGATCAGGCTGTTCACGAAATAGGTCAGGAACCGGTTGGAGGCGAGCACATCCGAATAGTTCTTCCAGGCGAAGGTCTCGGGGATGAACACCGGCGGGTAGGCGGCGTTGTCGACCTCGAACTTGAGCGAAAGCGACAGCATCCAGAGAAAAAACAGGACGGCGGGCGAGACGATGACGAATACTGAAAGCCATAGCGCGATCTTGCCGAGGATCTGACGTGCACTCATGCGCCACCGCCGATCTCGGTCCACACCGTGCGCTGGCGCAGATACAACAGCATCGCCGCGAGGATGATGATCAGGACGAAGAAGATCACCGCGATCGCCGAACCATAGCCGAGGTCGTAATAGATGAAAGCTACGCTGTAGAGATAAAGATTGATGGTCTCCGACGCCGAGCCGGGGCCACCTTGCGTAATGGCAAAGATGATATCGAAGCTCTTGACGGCATCGATCATGCGGATCATGCCGGCAATGAACAGGAACGGCGCGATCAGCGGCAGCGTGATGTAACGGAACATCTGCCAGAAATTGGCGCCGTCGATCTCGGCGCTTTCGTAAGGTTCGATCGGGATCGCGGCGAGACCGCCGAGCACGATCAGCATCACCAGCGGCGTCCATTGCCAGGTTTCGACCAGCACCAGCGACGGGATCACGGTGCCGGGATGAAATACCCAGAGCTGCGGCGGCAGGCCGACCAGCGAGAGCAGGTAATTCATCACGCCGAGCTGCGGATGAAACATCATGGTCCAGACCAGGGCGATCGCGACAGGCGTCGCCATCATCGGCATGATGAAGACCCCGCGGAGAAAGCCGCGGGCCGGAAATTTCTGGTGGAACACCACGGCCGCGAGCGTGCCGAAGATCAGCGGCAGAGCGACCGACAAGGCGGTGTAAAAGATGGTGTGGCCCACCGCCTCGACGAAGCGGGGATCGTTCGGCAGCCGCATGTAATTGGCGAGCCCGACGAAGGCGATCGGCGAGCCGACCTTCCATTCGTTGAGGCTCATCCAGATCGTGAAAACCCACGGGAAGATGATGATCGTGAGCACGACGACGAGCGCCGGCACCACGAACGGCCAGTACGACGGTTTCCGCAATTCCTGCTCCGGCGCGGCACCGGTGGCCGCGCCTGGAGCGATCTCTGTGATTGCCTTCACGCTTTCTCGCTGCGCTCCAGGATCGGCCGGAATTGCTCGTGCGCCTTCTTCAGTTCCGCCGCCGGGTCACCGCCGGACAGCGTCGCGGTCAGCGCGGCACCGACGAGATCGCGGAATTCGGCAACCGGGATGACGACGGGGAGGCCGAGCTTGGAGATCTTGGCGGACTCGACCACCGATTGCAGCCACTCCTGCTGCTTGACACCCTTGGCGACTTCGGCATCGCCGACAATGGAGTT
Source organism: uncultured Alphaproteobacteria bacterium (assembly GCA_963764705.1). Classification (GTDB taxonomy): domain Bacteria; phylum Pseudomonadota; class Alphaproteobacteria; order Rhizobiales; family Xanthobacteraceae; genus Bradyrhizobium. The sequence goes on from CAVXTR010000005.1 coordinate 234,377, forward strand.
GCGGAACGGTACGCCGCCGCCGGCCTGTAGCAGCCGCGCGCCTTGTCCCTTCGAGGCGACCCACTGACACAGCAGATAGGCAGCTTCCTTGTTCTTGCTCGCCGCGGCGACGCCGATGCCGTCGCCATAGGTCGACGAGAACTGCCCCTTGGGTCCAGCGGGCACCACGGTGTAGCCGGTCTTGCCGACGACGCGCGAGGCGGCGGGATCTTCGATCGGCGGCGCCCAGCCGTCGGCGTCGATCCACATCGCCGAGCGTCCTTGCGTGAACGACGCCATCGATTCCATCCAGTTGAAGCCGGCAACGCCGGGAGGCGCGCACTTGGTCAGCAGCCGTTGATAGAGCTTGGTCGCCTCGACCGCCTCAGGGCCATCGGTCAGGATGTTGCCCTTGGCATCGAGAAACTCGCCGCCATAGTTGAGGTAGAAGTTGGTCCACAGCGCCATGTTGGCGTTGCGCAGGCCGCGGCCGACAAAGCCGAAGGTGCCGTCCTTGGCATCGGTGAGCTTTTCGGCGGCGACAACCATTTCCTCGAGCGTCTTCGGTACTGCGACGCCTTTCTTCTGGAACAGCTCCTTGTTGTAATAGAGGATGAAGTAATCGACCGACCACGGCAGCGACAGCATCTGCCCCTTGTCGTTCTTGGCGTATTGCAGGCCCGCGGCCGAGAAATCGCTTTCGACGAGGTCGGGAGGAGTGAGATTGGGGTCCTTCATGAACGGGGTCAGGTCGGCGAGCCAGCCGGCCTTCTCGAACTGCCGCTTCTGTACGTGATAACTGATGTGGATGAGGTCGAAACTCGGCTTGCCGGAAGCGAGCTCGATCACCGCCTTCTGGCGCTGCTGCTGCTCGGGAATCTGCTCCGACTCGACCTGGATACCGGTGAGTTCGGTGAATTCCTTGATGTATTTCTGCAGATTGTCGCCGCGCGGTCCCTTGGCGAGCATGACCTCGAGCTTGGTGCCGGCGTATTTCTTCCACTGTATGTCTGCAAACGCCGGGACGCCAGCGAGGGCGAACGCGCTGGCGGCAGCCGTGCCGGCCAGAACCGAACGGCGCGAAATCAAGTGCTTGCTCATTGTTGTTTCTCTCCCTGGGGTCGGCTTATTTTGTGCGGATACTAACGTTCGCGCGCCGTCTGCATAGTCCTATTGTGCGGTATTCCCGTGCAGGCGTTGCGTCCTGATGCCGCGAATTCGATCAGCCGGGCGGCTTGAAACCGAATTTAAATAGTGTACGATAAGTACAGTTAAAGATTGTCCGCGATCTCTTCGGAGAACTGGCGATATGACGGCTGGCGGCGAGTATCAGATTTTCGAGGCCGGCGACGTCGCGTTGCAGTCGGGCGTCGTGTTTCCTTCGCTGCGTCTCGCCTATCAGACCTACGGCACGCTGAATGCGGCCAAGAATAATGTGATCCTCTATCCGACGTCATTCAGTGCGCAGCATTATGACACGCAATGGCTGATCCAGCCCGGCGGCATCCTCGATCCCGACAGATACTTCATCGTCATCCCGAACCTGTTCGGCAATGGCCTGTCGTCGTCGCCGTCCAATTCCGCTGAGAGGTTCGGCGACGCTTCATTCCCCGATATCAGCTATCACGACGCGGTTGCGGTCCAACGGCGTCTGCTGGTCGAGCAGTTCGGAATTTCGAAGATTGCTTTGGTCTATGGCTGGTCGATGGGCGGCATGCAGGCCTATCACTGGGCGGCGTTCCACCCCGACACGGTGGAGCGCGCTGCCGTCGTCTGCGGCAGCGCTCGATGCTCGCCGTATAATCGTGTGTTCCTCGAAGGTGTGAAGGCGGCGCTGACCGCGGACCCCGCGTTCAGGGACGGTCGCTTCGTCGAAAAGCCGGACGCCGGCTTGCGCGCCATGGGCCGCGTCTATGCCGGTTGGGCGATGTCGCACGCTTTCTACCGGGATGAAATCTGGCGCGAGGCCGGCTTCAGTTCGCTGGAAGACTATCTGGTTCGTACCTGGGACGGCGCCTTCGCACGGCGTGATGCCAACGATCTGCTGGCGCAGATCGGCATCTGGCAACGCGGCGATATCAGCCGATGTCCGGAATTCGGCGGCGACATGAACCGCGCGCTGGCCGCGATCAAGGCGCGGGTTCTGCTGATGCCGGGGCAGACCGATCGCTACTTTGATGTCCGAGACAACGAGGATGAGCTCGGCCGGCTCGTCAACGCCAGATCGGCAGCCCTGCGTCCCATTCCATCGATCCACGGCCACCGCGCCGGAAATCCGATCTCGATCCCTGCGGATCGTGCCTTCATCCATGCCGAGATCTCGGCGCTGCTGCAAAGTTGAATCATCTCACGAGGCGATGGCGGCCATGAGCAATGCGATCACTGCCACAGGCGAGAAGCTGCTGACCCCGGCCGAGCTCCGCGAATTGTCTGTTCGATCGGACCTGCAAGGCATGATGCGCACAGCCAGCCATTACGGCACGATCGTTGTTGTGGGCTTCCTGATCTGGCTGGTGTCCTCGATATACGGCATGGTCTGGGCGCTGCCGCTGATCGTGGCACAAAGCTACTTCGTCGCCTTTCTGTTCATGATCGTGCACGAGACAGCGCACAAGACCGCGTTCCGGAGCCGCGCACTCAATCTCGCGGTCGGTCATCTCTCATCCTTCGCGATCGGTCTGCCGTACGAGTATTACTGCTTGTTCCATTGGGACCATCATCGCTACACGCAGGATCCGAACCGGGATCCGGAATTGCTGGTCGGGCAGATCCCTGCGTCCGACACCCAGCTCGCGATTGCCTATAGCGGTCTGCGGCAGGTCGCTTTCCGGGTGCGGCTGATGCTGCGTCATGCCCTGACCGGCAACGCCACCGCGCCCTGGATACCCGAGGCCAAGCGCCACATCGTCGTCAACGAAGCGCGGCTCCACCTCTCGGGCTATGTTGTGCTGCTGCTGGCGTCGATCGCGCTGCAGACGACGCTGCTGCTCTGGGTCTGGGTCGTTCCCGTGATTGTCGGCCAATTGTTCCTGCGGCCCTATCTCTACGCCGAACACACCGGCTGCGAGCGCACGCGCAGCGCCTTCCAGAATACCCGCACCACCTATACCGGCATGTTCGTGAAATGGTTCGCATGGAACATGCCCTATCACGTCGAGCACCACGCCTATCCCTCGATCCCGTTCCATGCACTGCCGAAGCTGAACGAGATTGTCGCCGATCAGATCGTCTATCGAGGTCCGGGCTACATCGCGGTGACGCGGGAGACATGGGCCTGGTTCCGCCGCGCGCGACAGGGCGGAGGTCTCAGCGCTCCCTGATCATCAGCAGGCTATCGATGAGATTGCGGACATAGGCCGCCGAGATCGGCTTGATGCCGAAGATGTAGCGGTAGAACAGGCTGCCATAAACAGCATCGAACAGGTCTTCCGGCGCACCGGTGGCGCCGATGCTTCCGTCCTTTTGCCCTGCCGCGATAATCTCGACCGTGGCGGTGCGGCGAAAATCGAGATAGCGCTCGTAGAAAATTTCCGCGGATCCGGTCTTGGAGATGCATTCCGAAATTACGGCAAGTTGCACCTTGCCGAACTCGCCCAGCAGCGCTTCGGCGTAGGCGGTAGCGTGGCGTTTCAGGCGGGTAACGGGCTTGCCGGTGCCTGACAGAGGCAGCATCAGCGAGGCCTGGTTCAGGAAGGCGTCGATCAGCAGCGCTTCCCGTGACGGCCACCATTTGTAGATGGTCATCTTCGAGACGTCGGAGTGCTTTGCGATGGCGTCGATGGTGGTGGCGGCGAGTTCCGTCGTCGCCATCAGGATGTAGGCGCTCTCGAGAATGGCGTTGGTGGTTTCGACAGAACGGGGGCGGCCACGGCGCGCAGTCGCCGCTTCGCCGTCCCGTTCGGTCTTGCCTTTCATCATCCCAGTCTTCCGAACCGATGCAGCGTCATCGGCGCTGCCGGTTACGCCTTCATGAAAGCCAGCAGGGTGCCGTTGCCCGCGGCCGGCGGCACGACAATGCCGCCCGCGCTGTGAATGCCGGTGGCACCGAGCGCTTTCTCCGCAGCCGAAAGATCGGCCGCGATGACGAGGCCCGCGCCGCCGCGTTCCGGGAGGCCGGCCAGGGACACCCCGGGATAGCGCTTGCCGAGTTGATCCCTGGTCAGGAACACGAAGTCGGCGCGATCGCCGCCTGAGGGCACGGCCACCGCACCATCCGCCTCGTTGCGGACGTCGCGATCGATCATTTTGGACAGATGGGCGGCGTCCTTGTCGGGCTCCGGCGAAACGATCACCACCTGCTTCAGGCGTTTGGCGCCGTTGGCATGCTGCATCAGTTCGGGAATCCACACCGTCTCGCGGGTCTTGTGCTGGCAGGCAAAGATGCGTACGCCGCCCGGCGCCTCCGCGGTCGGCCACTGGAAGGTGCGGAATTTGGCGGCGGAAATTGTGCCATTGGGCATCGTCACCGGCCGCTCGAAATCGGTCGGGCCAATCGGCGGATAGCCGCGGTCACGAATTTCCTCGGCGCCTTCAGCCGAATCCACCGCCGTGAAGGCGACACGCTCGATGCCTTCGCCGCTTCTTTCAAGAAAGGCGCGCGCGGGAGCATTATGTTCTGTCGGCGTCAGCACGCCGAGCAATTCCATATAGTCGGGGTCGAACATGATGGTGTAGTTGCCGGATCCCATATGGGCGCTGTGGGTGCCGCGCGGCGAGACCGTAAAACCCAGCCGCTTGTAGTTGGCGGCGGCTTGGTCGAGGTCTTTCACCATGACGACGGCGTGATCGATGCCGATGACGTTTTTGAGTGCCACTCTGTTATTTCCTCAAGTCGAATTAGCTGATTAAACTAAGCAGAACGATCGGGCGCCCGCAAGAAAGGATCACGATGAATACGACCAACGTCCGCTGGCCTGACTCGCTTTGGGCCGCCGCGACGCCGCAGGGGCCTGAACTTCCCGAATTGATTGGTACCCAGCAGGCCGACGTCATCGTGATCGGCGCCGGTTTCACCGGCCTCTCCACCGCGCTGCATCTGCGCGAGGCCGGCGTCGATGTCGCGATCGTTGAAGCGGCGGAGCCGGGGTGGGGCGCCTCGGGGCGCAACAACGGCCAGGTGATCCCGACGCTGTCGCGGCCCGATCCGGATGATATCATCGCAAAGCACGGCGCGGTTGGCGAACGCTTCGTCGCGATGCTGCGCGACAGCGCCTCTGTCCTGTTCGACGTCGTGCAGAAGTACAAGATCGAAGCCGAACACGAGCAGTCCGGCTGGGTTCAGCCGGTGCATTCGCCCGGGCGCATCAGGATCGCCGAACGGCGCGTGAAGCAGTGGTCGAAATTCGGCGCGCCGGTCGAACTGTTGTCGCGCGAGCAGGTGACGGACATGACCGGTTCGGATGCGTGGTACGGCGGCTTCTGGAACAAGACCGGCGGCCACGTCAATCCGCTGGCGCTGGCCCGTGGGCTGGCGCGCGCCGTGCTCGGCCTTGGCGCACGGATCTACGCGCGCTCGCCCGCGATCAGCTTCGAACGACGCAACGACAAATGGATCGTGAAAACGGAGAAGGGCCAGATCTCCGGCCGCGCGCTGGTCATGGCCACCAACGCCTACAGCGGCGAGTTCTCCAAATCGCTTGTGCCTGAAATCGCCACCGAAGTGATGCCGGTATTGTCCTGGCAGATGTCGACGCAGCCGCTGTCGGACAATGTCCGCAAGACCATCATTCCCGGCCGGCAGGCGGTATCGGATACCCACGGCGAGCTCTATTTCGCGCGCTATGACGCGCGTAACCGGCTGATCACCGGCGGCGCCGTGCTCGGTCCCGGCAACAAGGTGGAGCGGATCAAGGCGCGGGTGACCGAACGCCTGCAACGGCTGTGGCCTCAGATCGGCGACGTTTCCTTTGACTACGTCTGGAATGGCTATGTCGGCATGACGGCGGATTTTCTGCCGCGCATCCACCGGCTCGGGCCGAACGCCTATGGCTGGACCGGCTGCAACGGTCGCGCCGTCGCGCTGACGATCCCGCTCGGCCGCGAACTGGCGAAAGCCGTCCAGGGCGTGCCGGACAGCGAACTGGCACTGCCGTTCACGGAGCCGGTGACCTACGTGGCGCACGGATTATTGCGCAAGATCGCACCCTGGATGCTGCTGCTTTACCGGCATCGCGACGCGCAGGAACTTGGGAAGGGTAACAGTTTCGAGTTGCTGCCTTGGGCAGAGCGGATCCTCGCCACGCGCCGGAAGTGACGCCGATCAGGCGAGTACGGCCGCATCCCGCTTGCGGGTAAAGTCGCCGCCGGGGATCGAGGCGAGCAGCGCCTGCGTGTAGGCGTGTTGCGGGTTGCCGAAAACTTCTCCGGCGAGCCCTTGCTCGACTACGGCGCCGTCCTTCATGACCGCGACGAGGTCGCAGATCTGCGCGGCGACGCGCAGGTCATGGGTGATGAAGACGATCGACAGCCCGAGCCGCTGACGGAGGTCCGCGAGCAATTTCAATACCTGCGCCTGCACGGAAACATCCAGCGCCGAGACCGGCTCGTCGGCGACCAGAACATCCGGCTTCAGCGCCAGTGCGCGCGCCAGTCCGATGCGCTGGCGCTGGCCGCCGGAGAATTCGTGCGGAAACCGGTCGCCGGCGGAAGGATCGAGGCCGACCAGGGCGAACAATTCCCTGGCGTCGGCGATCGCCTGCGCCCGCGGCGTGCCGTGCACGATCGGGCCTTGCGCGACCAGTTCGGCCGCCTTGCGGCGCGGATTGAGCGACGCAAACGGATCCTGAAACACCATCTGGATATGCCGGGTCTCGCGCCTAACATTTTCGCGCGACAGCTTTGCCCAGTCCTTGCCTTCGAGCACGATCGAGCCGGAGTCCGGATCGATCAGCCGCACAATGCAGCGCGCCAGTGTCGATTTGCCTGAACCGGATTCGCCGACAATGCCGAGCGTCGCACCCTTCGGCAAAGTGAGCGTCACGTCCCTGACCGCCGGCGTCACCCGCGCGCCGCGTCCGAGAAAGCCGCCGCTGCGATAGGTTTTCGACACGCCTGATATGGTGAGGATGTTTTCGCCCGAGAGCGCGCGCGGCGGCGGCGCCTTCAACGGCGGCACGGCAGCGATGAGTTGTTTGGTGTAGGCGTGCTGCGGGCTGTTCAGCACATCGGCGGCCGCGCCTTGCTCGACGATAACGCCGTGCTGCATCACCACCACGCGGTCGGCGATTTCGGCGACGACGCCGAAATCGTGGGTGATGAACAGCACCGCCGCCTTGCGGCGCTGCTGCAGGTCGCGGATAAGTTTTAGTATCTGCGCCTGCGTGGTGACATCGAGCGCGGTGGTCGGCTCGTCGGCGATCAAAAGCTTCGGATCGAGCGCCAGCGCCATCGCGATCATGGCGCGCTGGCGCTGACCGCCGGAGAGTTCGTGCGGATAGGCCTTTGCGGCCACCTTGGGATCGGGAATACGGACGTCGGCGAGCAGGGCCAGCACCTTCTCCGCGATCTCGGTCTTCGAGAGTTCGGTATGGATCGAAAACATCTCACCGATCTGGTCGCCGATGGTGCGCAGCGGATTGAGCGCGGTCATCGGCTCCTGAAAGATCATCGCAATGCCGGCGCCGCGCACCCGGCGCATCTCGGCGACGTCGGCGGAAGCAAGGTCACGTCCCTCGAACATCACCCGGCCGCCATCGATCGCCACGTCATTGGGCAGCAGCCGCATGATCGCGTTGGCCATCATTGACTTGCCGGAACCGGATTCGCCGACCACGCACAGAAGTTCGTTGGACGCAATCGACAATGAGACGTCAGACAGCGCATGCGAGCGGTCGGCGCCGCCGGGCAGGCGGACGCCGAGATGCTCGATCGACAGAACGGCGTCTGGTTCGCTCATCGGCTCTTCAGCCTCGGATTGAGCGCGTCGTTGAGGCCCTGGCCGACCAGGGAAACTGCGAGCACGGTGACGAGGATCGCAATGCCGGGGATCGCCGAGACGTACCATTGCACTCGCAGCACGTCGCGGCCGAGGCCGATCAGGTTGCCCCAGGATGCGACGTTGGGATCGGACAGCCGCAGGAACGCGAGCGCGCTTTCCAAGAGTATCGCGACCGCCATCACGACGCTGGCATAGACGATGACCGGGGGCAGGGCATTGGGCAGGATTTCGCCAAGGATCAGTTGAATATCCTTCATGCCCAGCGTCCGTCCGGCCTGGACGAACTCGCGGTTGCGCAGCGACAAAAATTCGGCGCGGGTCAGCCGCGCCGGCGCCGGCCATGACACCACGCCGACGGCGATCGTGACGGTCGTCAAGGTCGAGCCGAACACGGCGACCAGCACCAGCAGCAGCACGAAGTTCGGCAGCGTCTGGAACGCCTCGGTGATCCGCATCAGGACATTGTCGACCCAGCCGCCGTAATAGCCGGCGAAGGCGCCGACGCAGATGCCGATCAGGATCGCGATCGCCGTGGCGACGCCGCCGATCAGCAGCGAAATCCGCGCGCCGTAGAAGATTTGCGCCGCGATATCGCGGCCGGAATTGTCGGTGCCGAGCAGGAATCGCGGATTCGAGAACGGCCAGATCAGCGGACGCCCCGCCAGCGCCAGCGGATCGCGCGGATAGAACCAGCCGGCGCTGATCGCCATCGCGATCACGACCAGCAGCAGGATCAGTCCCGCAACCGCGGCAGGGCTTCGGAAATAGCGCTTGAACGCATCCATAGCGTCAGCCCTCCGCCGAGATGCGCGGGTCGAGCCGCGCATAGAGCAGGTCGACGGCGAAGTTGACGACGATGACGAGCAGCGCGGAGACGAAGACGATGCCCAGAAGTGTATTGAGGTCGCGCTGCACCACCGATTCATAGGCGAGCCGCCCGAGCCCCGGCAGCGAGAACACGCTTTCGACCACGACAGAGCCGCCGAGCATGGTGCCGGCCTGCAGGCCGATCAGCGTCACCATCGGCAGCAGTGCGTTGCGCAGCACGTGCCGTGTCACCACCCGGGTCTCGTCGAGGCCCTTGGCGCGCGCGGTGCGGACATAATCGAGGTTGAGCACCTCCAGCATCGAGGCGCGCATGATGCGCAGGTAGATGGCGAGAAAAATCAGCCCGAGCGTCAACGTCGGCAGCACCAGGTGGCGCGCGATATCGATGACGCCCCAGATGCCTGTTTGAACTGTGCCGATGTCCTGAAAGCCGCCGGCCGGCAGCCATTGCAGGTAGATCGAGAACACGACGATGGCCATCAGCCCGAACCAGAACGAGGGCGTGGCGTAGAAGATCAGGCCCAGCGTCGAGATCAGCGTATCCGGCCAGCGGTTGAAACCACGCGCCGCGATCACGCCGAACAGCAGGCCGAAGAAAAACGCAAACGACAGCGACGCGGTCATCAGGAGGATGGTCGGCGGCAGCCGCTCGAGGATCACGGATGCGACCGGCTTGCCGTAGATCGAGGAGAAGCCGAGATCGAGCCGCACCAGGCGCCAGAGGTAGTTGCCGAGCTGCATCGGGATCGAGAGGTCGAGCCCATAGAACTTGCGCAGCTCGCGCGCAGTCGCGGCATCGCCACCGCCCATCTGCGCCATCATCGCGTCGACGGTATCGCCCGGCGCGAACTGCAGCAGCAGAAACACGCCGATCAGGATCAGGAACAGGGTCGGGATCGAGGCGGCGAGCCGCCGCCCCGCAAGGCTCAGGATGCGCATAACCTATCTATAGCGTTTTCGAGCGAAGTGGGTACCGGTTCGCGTCAAGAAAACGCGTCAAAACAACAAGCTGGAATAGGTTCTGGATTTATCAGAACCTATTCCAGCCGGATATAGGGCTATGCGGAAAGCCAAAGATCGTGCCAGCTCGATGAGCCCCAGCGCGGGGTGTTGGAGTGGTTGCGCGCCTTGGCCGAGATTACGGTGACGAAAATCTGCTCGATCGGCATCCAGACCGGCAGCTCCGTATTCACCTCCTTGACGAACTCGGCATACATCGCCTTGCGCCTGGCCGGATCGACCTCGGTCGCGGCGTCGTCGATGGTCTTGTCGACCGTCTTGTCTTCCCAGCCCCACTGGTTGGTCCAGGGCGCGCCCTTGGGCTGGCCCGAGCGGTACCAGACCGTGGTCGAGACCGCGGGGTCGTTGCGGTACTGGTGCCAGCCGGTGGCGAGGTCGAAGGCGTGTTCGTCGTAGACCTGCTTGAGAAACCCGCCTCCGTCGTTGCGCACGATCTCGACGGGAATGCCGATCTCGCCCAGCGATTGCTGGATGAAGGTCGACCACAGCGAGATGTCCTCGCCCCACGGCGCGGGCAGCAGTTTCAACGAGAACCGCGTGCCGCCGGCGCCCGGCTTGAAGCCGGCCTCGTCGAGCAGGGCCGCGGCCTTGGCCTTGTCGTAGGGATATTGCGGCGTGCCGGCGCCGGGATAGAAGTCGGTCGAGGTCGAGGGGATCGGCCCGGTGCCGAGCTTGGCGAAGTCGCCGAGAAAATTGTCGATGAAGAACGGCACGTTGATCGCATGCGCGATCGCGCGGCGCACCTTGATATCCGACAGCTCCTTGCGGCGGAAATTGAATTCGATGGTGTTGGTGCGGGCGTTGCCTTCATTGCCCTTGGTCGAGACGATGAAGCGCTTGTCCTTGCCGAGCCGCGCCATGTCCGAAATGGTGAGGCCCGAGAACGGGCTGTAGTGCAGTTCGCCGGCTTCCATTTGCGCGGCCGCCGCGGCGCGATCGGTGATCACGCGCCAGACGATGCGATCGAGATAGGGCGCGTTGGGGCGCCAGTAGTCGGCGTTACGGTCGGCGATGATGTATTGCCCGCGCTCATATTTGACGAACTTGAACGGGCCAGTGCCGACCGGCGAGAGGTTGGTCGGATTCTGGCGAATGTCGCCGCTTTCATAGAGATGCTTGGCCGAGATGTAGCCGAGGTCGGGGAGGGCGCGCAGCAGCAGATTCAGCGGCATCGGCCGCTCGTATTTGAAAACAGCGGTCTGCGCGTCGGGCGTCTCGACCGCGGTCAGGAAGAGCTGCAGCGTCGAGCCGTAATTGAGGATCTTCTTCCACATGTTCATGGCGGTGAATTCGACGTCGGCCGAGGTGAACGGCTTGCCGTCGTGCCAGGTGACGCCCTTGCGCAGCTTGAAGGTGACGGTCTTGCCGTCGGAGGAGGCTTCCCAGCTTTCCGCGAGCACGCCGACCGGCTGGCCGCTGGCATCGAGGTCGACCAGGTTCTCCTGGATCTTGCCACCGATAATATAGACGCCGGTGGAAGCCTGGATGCTCGGATTGAGCTGGCGCTGTTCGGCGCCGTAGTGAACGTTGAACACGCCGCCCTTCTTCGGGGTTTCCTGCGCAAAGGCGCGCATCGGATTGATCACGCTGGCGGCGATCGCGGCCGATGTCAGCAGCGCGGTGCGGCGGTTGATCTCAAGGCGCGTCAAATCCATGGAAACTCTCCGAGGGGTACATCAGGTGGCACGCCGTCCAGACAGCCGCCATTATAGAGTGATGTTACGATGGAAGGGGAATGCGAGTCATTTTCTAATGCGGGTGCGAATGAGGAAAATCCTTCAAAACCTGCGGTGAAAGCAGGCAATTGGGCGTTGTTTGATCGCCGTTTTTTTGCGCCAATCCGCAATCGCGGCACGCCGCAATTGAGGTCGATGTCCGCGATCTGCCGCAGATTGCAGTGCGGAAACGCGGACAATGTGTCTCATAACCCTGTAAAAATAGGCTTTTGGAGGCTTTGGACACGAAAAAGCCGCGCCAAACCGCACGAATCAGTCTAAGTGAAATGGCGATATAGTTGTGAAGAATGCCGAAAACCCTGTTTTTTTAGGCAATTTCCGCCATAACGTCGCATATCCAGAATCAATGGAGCAAACATGGCTACCCAAATGTCTAAGTCGCAGCTGATCGAAAAGATCGCGACCACCACCGAAGTTTCGAAGAAGGAAGTCAAAGGCGTGATGGAAGCGCTGGTTGACGTCGGTCACAAGGAACTCAAGAAGAACGGCGTGTTCCTGGTCCCCGGCTTCGCGAAGTTCGTCGTGGTCAAGAAGCCCGCGACCAAGGCCCGCAAGGGTACCAACCCCTTCACGGGCGAGGAAATGATGTTCAAGGCCAAGCCGGCGCGCAAGATCGTCCGCGCCCGCCCGGTCAAGGCCGCCAAGGACGCGGTCTAAGACTAGCGAAAAGGCCCCCGGAAACGGGGGCCTTTTTGTTTGTGGGGGCTTTAGGGCCGCCGCTAGACCACCGGTGAACGCCCGCCATCGACATTGATGGCTGTGCCGGTGATGTACGAACCTTGATCCGACGCCAGCAGACACGCCAGGTTGGCGAACTCCACCGCGGTCCCGATCCGCCCGAGCGGCGTGCCCTTGGCTAGGCCTTTGGCGAACACCTCGAAGTCCATGTCCGGCGACTGCTTGGCGTGCCGCTGCACCCATTGATCGCTCATGATCAGGCCGACCAGCATCGCATTGACGAGGATATTGTGCTCGCCGCCTTCGTTGGCCATTACTTTTGTCAGCGCCATGCCGGCCGCCCGGGAGACCGAGGTCGGCGCTGAGGAGGCTGCCGGCGCCTTGGCGTAGGTGTTGAGCACATTGATGATGCGGCCCCATTTGCGCGTCTTCATGCCCGGCCAGACCAACCGGCTGAAGCGGATCGCGGCAAACAGCTTCAGATCAAGATCTTCCTGCCAGGCCTCGTCGGTGATGTTTTCGAACGCCACCGTGCGGGCGGTGCCGGCATTGTTGACGAGAATGTCGATCCCGCCGAGATCGGCCGTGATCTTGTCATGGGCCTTGGCAATATCTGATGCCTTCGAGACGTCGCAGACATAGTCGCGGACCGTGAGCCCGTCCTTGGCGAGTTCTTCCCGCGCGGCCTTCAGCTCCGGCGCGCGGCGCGCCAGGATCGCGACCTTGGCGCCGGACTCGGCAAACCGCCGCGCCATCGCCAGCCCCAGTCCCTTGCTGCCGCCGGTGATGACGGCAACGCGATTGTTCATCGTTATTTGCATGTTTTTTCTCCCTGTCCTTGGACCGTACGACAGGCCGAACGCGAGCGAAACCCGTCGTGTTGGTTGTGCTGCCGTCTAACGAACCCGTGAAGCCGGAATTTCCATCCGGAACAAGCAATCCCGCCGACAAGGATATTTCCCGTTCCCGGCTCGGCGAAGCGGCAACGTTGCTATTTGCGCGGCGGGCTTGTCGGGCGCAGCGGGGCCGCCGAAATGAATCCAACCAACAATTAGAGTCCAGGAGATCGCCATGGGCCTTCAACAGACAAAAATCGAGTCGCTGCCGTTCGTTACCGCCGAACTCAACTATCTCGCGCCAACTCAGGGGAAGCCGAGAACCTACGCCTTCGATCCGCCGCCGGGCGAACCGAAGTCGACAGCGTTGCCCGAGCCCCACCGAGTCCCGATTTTTGACGCGCGTCCCATCGCGGGCAATATTTCGCTTGATCGAGAGGGCTTTGCGCTGGTCCGGCATCCGACCGCGGTCAGGGATTTCCACGATGATAAGGAAGTGCGGAACGACTACTATCCGGCGGCTGAAGCCTTCCTCAAGGCGACGCTGAAGGCAGATCGCGTCTTCATCTTCGACCACACCGTGCGCAGGCGGGTGGAGGGTGCTGCCGATGTGCGTGGCGAAGGCCCGCGACAGCCGGCCACGCGCGTCCATGTCGATCAGACCGCGGCATCCGGTGCGAACCGTGTTCGCGAACACCTGCCTGACGAGGCCGAAGAACTCCTGAAGGGCCGGGTGCAGGTCATCAACCTCTGGCGGCCGATCCGCGGACCGCTGCGCGATGCGCCGCTGGCGATGCTGGACGGCCGGACCCTGGCGCCGGGCGATCTCGTCGCCTCCGACCTGATCTATCCGAACCGGCGCGGCGAGACCTATTCGGTGAAATACAATCCCGCCCATCGCTGGTTCTACGTTCCCGAGATGACGCCCGACGAGGCGTTGCTGCTGAAGTGCTACGATTCCGCAGCCGACGGCCGCACCCGGTTCGGGCCGCACACCGCCTTCGTCGATCCGACGACCCCGGCCGATGCGCCGCCGCGCGAGAGCATCGAGCTGCGGACGCTGGTGTTCCACAGGAACTGAGCGCGATTGACGTGATCGTCTCGCCTGCATAGCGGGCGAGACGGGACCGGCAATGGCATTCGGCCCGCATTGATGTTACGCCGCCCCGAACGATAGTCGGGGCGAGACGATTCATGGATAGCGGCGCGGCCGAAAACGCGGGTATCAGCTTTCGCGCGCTGGTGTTTGCTCTGCTGGCGCTGGCCAGCGGTCACATGCTGTCGACCCTGCTGCGGACCATCCCGGCCATGAGCCTCGACGTGATGGCCGCTGATTTCGGTACCTCGCCGCAAAAGCTCGGCAGTCTTACCTCGATCTATCATTTCGCCTTTGCCGCCTCGCAAATCCCGGTCGGCGCGGCGATGGATCGTTTTGGCGTCCGGCCGGTTTCGCTGAGTCTTCTGGTTGGAACCGTGTTCGGCGCGCTGGCCTCGGGTCTTGCCACCGGTCCCGAGAGTTTTCTGTTCGGACAATTTCTGCTCGGGGTCGCCACCTCGGGCATGCTGATGTGTCCGATGACGCTGGCGGCGAAACACATGACCCCGGCGCGCTTCGGCCTGTGGTCCGGCATTATTCTCTCGATCGGCAATATCGGCATGCTGCTGTCGTCGAGCCCGCTGGCCTTTGTGGTCGATCACTGGGGATGGCGTGCCGGCTTCTGGATCTCGGCCTGTTTTGGTGTCGCGGTTGCCATCGCCGTGTTCGCACTGGTGCCGCGACAGGAGGCGGCGCATGCCGACCGCTCGTCGCCGCTTGCCCAAATGACCGAAGTGATCCGGCTCGGGCTGTCGCGTCAGTTGCGCGGCCTGATCGCGGTGGCGCTGGTCTCGCTGGCGGCCTCGCTGGTGCTGCGGGGATTATGGGGCGGGCCCTGGTTGATGGAGATCAAGGGGCTGAGCCGCATCGAGGCCGGTAACGAACTCGGGCTGTTCACGCTGGCGCTGATCGGAGGGCCGGTGCTGATCGGCGTGCTCGACCGCAGTATCGGCCACCGGCGCGAGGTGCTGGCGGCGGCGCATCTGGTCGCTGTCGTGATGCTGGTCCTGATGGCGGCCGGCGCGCCGCATTTCCCGGTATCTGAAATGTTCGGCGTGACCGTGATGCCGGCGCAATATGACGCCGTGCTGTTCGTGCTGATCGGCATCGCGGTATCGGCGCAGCCGCTGCTCTACGGCATGACGCGGCAGCTCGTGGATCCCAAAAACACCGGCAAGGCGCTGTCCGCGATCAACCTGGCGTTCTTCCTTGGCGCGGCGCTGATGCAATCCAGCACCGGCGTCGTCGCGGCGATCTACGGCCTGCCTGCCGTGCTGTTGTACATGGCGGCGACATTGTTCATCGGCACTGTGATCTTCCTCGTCTATACGAAGCCGCCAAGATCCTAAATCACGCGGCCCTGCCGGCGCGCCTCGTCGGCGATCGGCTTGAGGGCTTCGGCCGCAGCCTGTCCGACCAGACTATAACCCAAGCCGCCATCGGCCCAGGCAAAGCCCGCGACATTGCTCCCCGCATGCGGCGCCATCGGTGCGCTCTGGTCCGATTGCATCGGCCGCGTCAACATCACGAGCCGATCGCCGTGATCGTCGTCATACATGAACATGGCCGCCGGTCCATGCGACGTCGCGACCAGGCGCCCGCCCATCAGCCGATAGCCCGAGCCCGTCAGGTCCGGCGGCTTCACCGGTTGATGCAGGCGGTTGGACACCCACTGCACCAGTTGTGCGCCGTCGGTCGCGCGCATCTCGACCGGCCGGACACGATCCGGCGCATACACGTTGTAAGAGTTGGCCGCTTCCTGCGCCAGCGCGACAAGTCCATTTGGCGATGCCTGTAGGCTGCCACGCACGAGCCAGCCGCTGATGCCGCCAATGCAGAGCATCAGCATCGCTGCGACGGCCCAGCCGAGCGGCAAACGGCGTTGCCGCCGGCTTTCGATGATCCGCGACAGATTGAGTTGCGGCGGCAGCGGCTCGTCGGCGATCGGCGCCAGTGCCTCGCGCAGGAGATGGCGTTGATCGGCGAAGCCGGCGACGCGTTTTGCGACGTCGGGATGGCTTTCCAGATAGGCGGCGACTTCCGCCTGCCGCTCGGGTTCGAGCACGCGATCCACATAAGCGTGGAGATCGTCTTCCGTGATCGGTCGACTGGTCATTTCATGCTCCGCAACTGCACCACGTTTTTCGATGCGCCATCCGCGGTCCCCTCGATTTCCTGCTGCAATCGATCCCGCGCCCGCGACAACCGCGACATCACCGTGCCGACGGGAATGTCGAGCACCTTGGCGGCATCGGCATAGGACAGGTCTTCCACCGCGACCAGAAGCAGCACGGCACGCTGGTCCTCCGGCAGCCGCGCCAGTTTATCCAGTACATCCTGATACATCAGTTTCTGCTCTTGCACGGCGTCCTGTCCGAAATCATTTTCATTGGCCTCGTCGATGGCAATGTGTTTGCCGCGCGTCGCCGCACGGCGGAATTGATTGACCGCGAGATTATGTAGAATCGTGAACAGCCACGGGCGCGGATCGCCTTCGCGCCGCTGGTTCCAGTGGCCGACGGCGCGCTCCAGGCAATCCTGCACCAGATCGTCGGCGGTCGCGTGATTGCGCACCAGCGCACGCGCGTAGCGACGCAACGCTGGTATCACCGGCTCGATCTGGCGCAGCATCTCGCTCATGGAGTTTGGACCTGCACCGCTTCGCCGAACCTGGTGGGTTCGCCCGGGGCGATCACCAGATATCGCCGCTCGGCGGTGGCGGCATTCTGCACGATCTGCCGGATCGGTCCAACCGCGTTGACGATCGCCGAGCCTGCCGGGTTGGTCATAAAGGCGGCGAGCGGCTGCAACGCGCCGGTGCCGTCGACCTTGTCGGCCAGCGCCAGCACGTAGCGCTGCTTCGGCTGCAGGCCGGTCACCGAGGCCTGCAACACCTGGATCAGGCCCTGATCGAACAGCGAGACGCTGGTCGGCGGCACTTCGCTGCTGGCTCCGGCTTTGGAGCCGAGCGCGAGATGCGCGACCTGACCGGCGACTCCGAGGGCCTGCAGGTTCTGGCGGTCATCCGGATTGGGCGCCGCGTTGGGAACATAGGCGATCGCCTGCGGCGCCTGTCCGACCGGAATGTTGGCGGCCACCTTGTTGGTGGCGGTGTCGATCGCGGCCAGCGCGTCGGCGTTTTCAAGACCGACATAGATCCGCGTGCCGTCGCCGGATGGCCAGATGCCGTGCGGGAGATTGCCGACCGGAATAGTTGCGGTTAACGAGAAATCATCGTTGCGGAACACCTTGACCTCGTTGGTGCCGCCGATCGTGACATAAGCGAACGTTCCCTTCGGCGTGCGCGCGAAGTTGACGTGGTTGGTGATCGGGCCGGTCTCGATGGTCTTGATCAGGTTGAACGGCGGCCTGGCGTTGAACACCTGGGTCTTGCCGACATCCTTCAGCGTGAACCAGACCTGCTCGCCGTCGGGTGAGGCGGCGATGTTCGGACAGAACGGGCTCTCCTGCTTGACCCGCGCCACAATGGCGTGGTCTGCGACGGAGACGACTACCGTCTCCGGATTGAACGACGAGCAGATGTAGCCGTATTTTCCGTCGGGCGAGAAGATCTGCATGCCCGGACCGGCCGGCACCTCGATGCGGGTCTTCTCGGTAAGCTTTTCACCGTCGATGACGCTGATGTAATTCTCGCCGCGCACGGTGACCCAGACTTCCTTGCCATCCGGCGTGAAGAACGCCTCATGCGGCGAACGGCCGACATAGGTGACATGCCTCACCGCATTGGTCGCGGTGTCGATGAAGCTCACCGAGTTCGAGCCGATCGAGACCACGGCGAGGGTCTTGTGGTCGGGCGAAAAACCCATGCCGTGTACCAGCACCTGGCCCTTGTAGAGCGGGCTGAAATTGCCGGGTTGCGGATCGCCCAAGCGGATCACGCCGAGCAGTTTGTTGTCGACGGGATCGGTGACCGACACGGTGTTCGAGAATTGCTCCGCGGCGTAGACGCGATCGTGATGGCTGATCGGAATGTCGGGCGAGGTTGCGGCGGCCGGCGCCTGTCCGGCCCACGCGGCCGCGGATGTCGCCATCATCGTGCAAGCCAGCAGGCCGCTCTTCAAAACCGGATAGCGCATCTCTCGCTCCTACTTCTTCATGTTCATGTGATCGTGCGCCGCCGGCGCCTTGTCCGGCTGGGTCGGGGCAGGGGCGGAAGCCAGAACCTGCTCACCGATCGCGAGCTTCATCGCCGCGATCTCCTGCAACTGGCTGACAATGATTTCCTGGGCGATGCGCTTTAATTGCTCGTTCTTGCCATAGCGCAACTGGAGCACGGCCATTTCGATCGCGCCCTGATGATGCGGCGCCATCATGGCGACGAAGTCGCGATCGATATCGCCGGTCGGCTTCGCCGCCATGTCGTTCATCATCTTGGTCATCGCCGCGTCGTTCTCGGCGAGAAACGCGGTTTCATTGGCGGTGGCGGCGTTTTGCGCGGCCGGATGGGCCTCATGTGCAAACGCCCCGAACACCAGAGGTGGTACGGCAAAGGCGACCAGAAGGCGCGCGCCGAACATCGCCATTCGCAGGGCTGGTTTGAAAAATCGCGGCATGGTCGTGGTTTCCTGTGTTCAAACTGCCTGTCAAAAGCACTCGCGCGTATCCCGCCGGTTGGACGCCGACACGCGCGAGCCTTGAGCCGATCAGGGCTGTGCCAGATGCCAGGCGCCGTTCAGAAAACCGTCACCGGTGATGTCGCCGGCCTTCTGGTCCTTGGCGAAGGTGTAGAGCGGCTTGCCCTTGTGGGCCCATTGCCTGGAACCGTCGTCGCGGGTGATGACGGTGTAGCCGTCGCTGGCAGTGTCGCTGGCTTCCGCCTTCAGGGCCGGCCAGTTCGCCGCGCAGGGGCCGTTGCACGCCGACTTGCCGTCGGCGTCCTTGTCGAAGGTATAGAGCGACATGCCCTTGGCGTCGGTCAGCGCCGGCCCCTTGGTGGTGGTGCCGGTCTTGGTCGGAGGTGCCGCGCTCGCGGCCGAAATGGCTGTCAGCGAGATGGCGGCGGCGAACAGGGCCAGGATCGGTAATTTCGTCATTTTAACTCCCATGATGCAAACGACTTGCATGGGTGGTGACGCGTGGCCGCGCGTTCTATTCCGTCGGTGACCGGAATTTTGGGAAGATTCCGGACACGTAAACGTGAGCCGCTGCAGCTTTGCCGTGCGGAGCACGGTGGCGGGCTTGCGATCAGGCTGCGGTTTGCGGGCAAAAATCCAGCCGCTATAAGGATTGGGCCCAGTTCACAGGAAGCCGCATGTACCCGGATCCGAATTCCCACTCGCAAAAAATGTACGACCGGGCGCTGTCGAGCCTGCCCGGCGGCAATACCCGCACCACCGTCTTCATGAAGCCCTATCCGGTCTACGCCGCGCGCGGCGAGGGCTGCCGGGTCTGGGACCTCGACGGCAACGTCTACATCGACTGCATCAACAATTTCACCTCGCAGATTCACGGCCACGCCCATCCGGCGCTGATCAAGGCCGCGACGCAGCAGCTTGCGATCGGATCGGCGTTCGGCCTGCCGACCGAATCCGAAGTCGATCTCGCCGAACTGCTGGCCGCGCGCCTGCCGTCGGTCGACCAGGTGCGCTTTGCCAATTCCGGTACCGAGGCCGTGATGATGGCGCTGAAGGCGGCGCGGGCCCATACCGGCCGGCCGAAGATCGCCAAATGCGAAGGCGCCTATCACGGCTCCTACGATTACGCAGAAGTCAGCCTCGATCCGGTACCGGAACAATGGGGTCGCAACACGCCGGTGTCGGTCGCCTACGCCAAGGGCACGCCGGAGAACGTGCTGGCCGATACCGTGACCATTCCCTTCAACGACCCGGAAGCCGCCGTCAGCCTGATCCGCGAGCACGGCTCAGAACTTGCCTGCGTGCTGGTCGACCCGATGCCCAATCGCGCCGGTCTGGCGCCGGCCGATCAGGCCTATCTGGAGGCGCTTCGAAAAGTCACGCGCGAGGTTGGTGCGCTCTTGATCTTCGACGAGGTCATCACCTTTCGCCTCGGCTATCGTGGCGCGCAGGGAATCTGGAACATCGACCCCGATCTGACCACGCTCGGTAAAATCATCGGCGGCGGCTTTCCGGTCGGCGCGATTGGCGGCCACAAGGAGTTCATGGCGGTGTTCGATCCGCGGCCGGGCAAGCCGGCGCTGCCGCATGGCGGCACGTTTTCCGCCAATCCGGTGACGATGCGCGCTGGCATCGCTGCGATGGAATTATTGGACGATGCGGCGTTCGCCCGGCTCGACGCGATGGGCGAGGCGGTTCGCTCCGGCATCGATGCGGCGTTTCGCCGCCACCATGTGCCCGGTCATACCGTCGGGCTCGGCTCGATGTTGAAGATTTATTTCACCGACCGGCCCGTCCGCGATTACCGCTCGGCCTGGCCGACCGAGGAGGAGGGCAGGCGGCAGGCGGTTTTCAACCGCGCGCTGCTCAATCGCGGCGTGCTGGCGGCCGGCTACGGTTTGATGGCACTGTCGACCCCGATGACCGATGCCGACATTGCAGGGATCATCGACGCCGTATCGGGTGCGCTGGCGGAAGTCGCCGCGCTCTGAGACAACAAGAACGATCAAGCAAGAACGAGCAAGCAAGAAGAGCAAGAATGTCCGCCAAGATCGATCCCATCACACGCTCCGTCGTCCAGCACCGGCTCAGTTCGATCGTGAAGGAGATGGGCGAGGCGATGCTTCGCACTTCCTATTCGCAGATCCTCAATTCCAGCCGCGATTTCTCGCTGGCGATCTGCGACACCGACGCCCGGCTGATCGCGCAGGCCGATCACTTGCCGGTTCACGTCGGCGCGCTGCCATGGGCCACGATCGCGGTCGAGGAGCGGTTCAAGGACGTCAAGCCGGGCGACGTCATCCTGCTCAACGATCCCTATCATGGCGGCAGCCATCTGCCTGACCTCACCGTGTTCGTGCCGGTCTTCTCCGGCGCGAAGCGTCTGCTCTGGACCATCGTGCGCGCGCACCAGAGCGACATCGGCGGCGGCACCCACGGCGCCTACAATCCCGCCGCGACCGAGATATTTCAGGAAGGCCTGCGTATCCCGCCGATCAAGCTTTACGAGGCCGGCAAGCGGCGCGACGACCTGTTCGATCTGTTGGCGCTCAACGTCCGCAACCCCCGCGAATTTCGCGGCGACCTTGCCGCGATGCTGGGCGCGGCACAGTTGGGCGAGCGGCGCGTTTCGAAACTGTTCGCCGAGTTCGGTGCGCCGGTGGTCGAAGCCGCGATCGAGGCCATTCTTGATACAACGGAGCAACAGACCCGCGCCGTGGTCTCGACCTGGAAAGACGGCGTGTTTCACGGCGAAGCGTTCCTCGACGATGATGGCCATGGCCGCAACGACATTCGCATCGCCGCGAAAGTCACCAAGAACGGCAGCGATATCGAGGTCGATCTGTCGGAGTCCGATCCGCAGTCGACGAGTTTCGTCAATTCCTCGCATGCCAACATGCAGGCCGCGGTGGCGATGGCGTTCGCTTACCTTATTGATGCGGAGATACCCAAGAACACCGGCGCACTGCGCGTGCTCAAGGTGATCGCCAAGCAAGGCACCATCGTCTGGGCCGATCCCGGCCGCCCGGTGACCCTGTGCACCAGCCATCCCTCCAACGAAATCGTCGAGGCGATCATCAAGGCGATGTCGGCGTCCTGTCCGGAACGCGCGATGGCGGGCTGGAGCCGCCGCTTCCGGATCGCGATCCAGGGCGAAGACCCGCGCACCGGCAAGGATTTTATCTGGCATCTGTTTCAGGCCCGCCCCGGCGGTGGCGCGTCATCGGGGGGCGACGGCTGGTCGTCGATCGGCGAGTGGCACTCGGTCGGCGGCCTCAAGTTCGGCAGCCTCGAAGTCGCCGAAACCCGCTTTCCCCTGCATTTTCGTCAGCACGAATTCCGCGGCGGCTCCGGCGGCGACGGCCAGTATCGCGGCGGCCTCGGCGTCTCCCTCGATCTGGTGCTGGAGACCGAAAAGCCCGCGAAGGGTAACACCGCCGGCGACGGCACGCGCCACGGTCCGTGCGGCATGCTCGGCGGCGAGGACGGCAAGCCGCATCGCTATCGGCTGCTCTCGGAAGGCCGCGAGCCGCGCGAGTTGCGCACCAAGGAAGTCGGCATCGAGCTTCGCCCCGGCGATTGCCTCGAGATCCGCTCCTCCGGCGGCGGCGGCTGGGGACCGCCGTTGAAGCGATCGGCAGCGGCGCGCCAGCGCGACCGCGCGCAAGGCCTCACAGAAGTTCCGACGGAAGAGCGTAACTGACAATGTACAGAATTGGCGTTGACGTCGGCGGGACCTACACCGATCTGGTGGCGACGGACGAGACCGGTAAAACCATATTCGCGAAATCGCCCTCGACACCGGCGGATCAATCCCTGGGCGTGATGGCGGGGCTGGAAGAACTGGCGCGCCGCCTCAAACTAACGCGCGGGGAGATGCTGGCGGCCACCGATCGGCTGGTTCACGGCACCACGGTCGCGACCAACGCGCTGCTGGAGCGCAAGGGCGCCAAGGTCGCGCTGCTTACCACCGAGGGCCATCGCGATGTCATTGAAATGCGCGAGGGCCTCAAGCCCGATCGTTATGACCTGCGCTCGCCACCGCCGGAGCCGCTGGTGCCGCGCGAGTTGCGTTTCGGCGTGCGCGAACGGCTGAGGGCGAACGGCGAGGTTTCGATTACGCTGGACGCGAAATCGCTCGACGACGCCATTGCCGGCATCAAAGAGTCCGGCGCGACCTCGGTCGCGGTGTGTTTCCTGCACGCCTATATCAATCCGGTGCATGAGTTCGCCGCCGTCGAACGGCTGACACAGGCATTGCCCGGCATCAGCGTGTCGCGCTCCAGCGATGTACTGCCGCAGATCAAGGAATATGAGCGGGTCTCGACCACGATCGTGAACGCCTATGTCGAACCGATCGTGCGGCGCTACCTGACCAATCTCGAAACGCGGCTCACGGAAGCCGGCTTCAAGGGCTCGCTGTTCGTGGTGCTGTCGCATGGCGGCATGGCGCCGGTCGAGGAAGCTTCGCGGCTCGCCGCCGGCACGGTACTGTCAGGTCCTGCCGGCGGCATGTCCGGCGGCCGGCGCTGCGCGGAACTGGTCGGCATTCCCGATCTGGTGCCGTTCGACATGGGCGGCACCAGCACCGACATTTCGCTGATCTCGGACGGGCAGGCGTCATTGTCCGCCGACGGCATGCTGGCGGGCCAGCGCATTGCATTGCGCAGCCTCGATATCGCCAGCATCGCGGCCGGCGGCGGATCGATCGCCAGCGTCGATGCCGGTCATACGTTGCGCGTGGGCCCGGAAAGCGCGGGCTCGGTCCCGGGGCCGGCCTGCTATGGCAACGGCGGGACGGCTGCAACCGTCACCGATGCCAATGTCGTGCTCGGCTATCTCGATGCCGCCGCCTTCATGGGCGGCAAGCGCCCGCTCGACCGTGCGGCGTCGGAAGCCGCGATCGACCGCGTTGCCGCGGCACTGGAATTGTCGCGGCAGGAGGCCGCCGCCGGCATCTACCGCATGATCAACCTGAAGATGGCCGACGGCATCCGCCTGATGACGCTTCGTCGCGGCGTCGATCCGCAGAAAGTTCGCGCTGCTCAGTTTCGGCGGCGCGGCGGGACTGCATGCGGCGGAAGTCGCGCGCGAACTCGAGATCAAACGCATCATCGTGCCGACGGTGGCCTCGGTGCTGTCGGCCTGGGGCATGCTGACCAGCGATCTCCGCTACGAAGTCAGCCGCACCCATTATGGCGCCGGTCCGCGCATCACCGTGGGCGAAGTGCGCGCGCTGTTTGCCGAACTGGAACAGCAGGCCGCCGGGCGGTTGCGCACCTGGTTCGACGGACCCGTGGCCATCGAACGCTCCGCCGAGATGCGCTATGGCGAACAGATTTTCGAGATCGATGTGTCGCTTGATGGACTCGACTGGAACGCAGCGGATCTGATCGACCAGATCGAGCGACGGTTTCACGTCAAGCACGAAGAGCTCTACACCTACGCCTCGCCCGGCCAGGAAGTCGTGTTCGTCAATGCCCGCGTCGCCGCCGTTGGTGCCGTCGCGCAGCGCGGCTCGGACACCAGGCCTGCGTCGTCGTCAGGCGCGTGCGCGCCGCGCGGCAAGCGGCAGGCCTTCTTCGGCGGCTGGCGCGAGGTGCCGGTCTATGCGCTCGATGACCTCCAGCCCGGGCATACCCTCGCTGGTCCCGCCATCATCGAGGCCGAGACCACGACCGTGCTGGTCGACACCGGGGATCGCGTGACGGTGAATGCGCTGGGGTGGCTGGATATTACGTTGCGGTGACGGCAATTCGTAGGGTGGGCAAAGGCGCACTTGCGCCGTGCCCGCCATTCCATCCCCGGCCTTGATCAAGATGGTGGGCACGCTTCGCTTTGCCCACCCTACGTGTGCGGCGAAACTCCAACCATGGCAGGACATAGCCGAACCCAACATTTGATTTCGACAACCGCATTTTCGGCGGTATTGTCGTGCCTGCTGGTCGGGCGTCACAAGCTTCCGCTAGCTTGGTGTTTGAGGCCATGTCGATGCAAGTAACAAGAGAAACCGGACTGACGTCAATCCTTGTCGCCGCCGTGATGCTGGCGTCGCCGCTACCCCCGGCCTCGGCCGCCGGCGTTACCGACACCGAAATCCGCGTCGGCAACATCATGCCCTATACCGGACCATTGACGGCGTTTGCCGCGATCGGGCGAGCGGAGGCGGCCTATTTCGACATGGTCAACGAGCGCGGCGGCATCAACGGGCGCAAGATCAAGTTCTTCTCCCGCGACGACAGTTCCAACCCGATCACGGCGGCCGAGGAGACGCGAAGTCTGGTCGAGGAGCAGGATGTGCTGCTGATGTTCGGCTCGTTCGGCACCCCGAGCAACCTGGCGACGCGAAAATATCTCAACGACAAGAAAGTCCCGCAGCTCTTTGTCGCGTCCGGCGACGAGGAGTGGGCGCATCCGAAACGCTTTCCGTGGACGATGGGGTGGCAGCCGACGTTCCGTGCCGAGGGACGGATCTACGCCAACTACATCCAGGCCTCCTATGCCGACAGCAAGATCGCGGTTCTGTGGCAGAACGACCAGTTCGGCCGCGATCTGTTCCGCGGCTTGCAGGAAGGCCTCGGCGTCACCGCCAACAAGATTGTCGCTGACATCGCCATCGAGGCGGACATGTCGATTGATGCCCAGGTCGACATCCTCAAGGCGTCCGGCGCCGAGGTGCTGGTGCTGAATTGTGCGCCGCCGATCTCGGCGCGCGCGATCCGCCGCGCCGCCGATCTCGGCTGGCATCCGGTGCTGGTATTGGTCAATGCGGCGTCGTCGATTGCCAATGCGCTGCGGCCGGCCGGTCTGGAAAACGCGATCGGTGTGATCTCGACCACCTTCCTGAAGGACACCGGCGATACTACCTGGAAGCAGGATCCCGCAATCAGGGATTGGTCGGCGTTCATGGACAAATATTACCCCGATGGCGACAAGGACGACAGCTATGCGCTGTTCGGCTATGCCGCGGCGGAAACCTTGTTGCAGGTGTTGACCCAATGCGGCGACGACCTCTCGCGCGAGAACATTATGAAGCAGGCGGCGTCGCTGAAAAACTATCAGAGTGCGATCGTGCTGCCGGGAATTTCGATCAACACCGGACCTGCAGATTTTCGTCCGATCGAGCAGATGCGGCTGGTGCAGTTCGACGGCTCCGCCTGGCAGCCCATCGGCGACGTCATCGAGAGCGCGTTCGCGGCTAGCCCGGGGGATAATTGAGGGGCGATTCCGTCACCCTGAGGAGGCCGCAACGCGGCCGTCTCGAAGGGCGACGGGCACCGGCCGGGCCGCGCATCCTTCGAGGCTCGCTCCGCTCGCACCTCAGGATGACGGATCCAAACGGAGCCTTTACTTCTTCTGCCCGTAATTCAACAGCCCGCCCTTGTTCTTCGGCGGATGGGCGCGCAGGCCTTCCTCGTTGGGCTCGGTGCCCCAGCCCGGCCGGTCCGGGATGATAAGGTGGCCGTCGACGATCTCGGGCACGTGCGTGAACAGTTCATGGTCCCACGCCAACCGGTCGATGTCAGTTTCCATGATGCGCAGGTTGGGCACCGCGGCCGAGAAATGCGCGTTCTGCATGGTGCAGAGATGGCCGTAGAAATTATGCGGCGCGACGTTGACTTCAAAGTGCTCGGCGGCGGCCGCGATCTTCATCGATTGCCACACCCCGTTCCACGGCGTGTCGATAATGGCGACGTCCATGGCCTGTTCGTCGAAGTAGGGCAGGAATTCCCGCAGGCCCAGCAGCGTTTCGCACGAGGAGATCGGATGCGGGCTCTGGCGGCGGATGTATCCCAGCGCCTGCGGATTAAACGTGTCGATCTCGACCCAGAACATGTCCATGTCCTTGATGGCGCGCAGGATCTTGAGATAACCCTCAGTCTTGGCGTTGAAGTTGAGGTCGAGCAGCAGGTCGACATCGGGCCCCGCGCCGTCGCGGATAGCTTCCAGGTGTATGCAGAGATTACGCAGCACCGTGCGGTCGACGTTGATCTCGGGCTCGAACGGCGAGCCGAAGCCGGGACGCCATCCCTGCGGCTTGCCGTCGGTATAGACGAAGATGTTGGTCTTCATCGCGGTGAAGCGCTTTTCGCGGACCTCGCGGCCGATTGATTTGACGCCGTCGAGGTCGGTGATCGCAGGCTTGAACCAGTCGGGATGGTTGATGCGCCAGGTCGCGCAATGCGACCAGTAGACCCTGATCTTGTCGCGGATCTTGCCGCCGAGCAGGTCGTAGCAGGGAACGCCGAGCGCCTTGGCCTTGACGTCGAGCAGCGCGTTCTCGATGGCGCCGAGCGCCAGCGCCACCACGCCGCCGGCGGCGGGGCGGGTCGCGGAAAACAGCTCGGCGTAAATCCGCTCATGCTGGAACGCGTTCTTGCCGACCACGCGCACCGCCAGCCGTTCGATCGCGGCCGTGACGCCAGGCGCGCCAAAGCCCTCGTCGTATTCGCTCCAGCCGACGATGCCGTCCTCGGTCATGATCTTGACGAAGTGGTAGTTGCGCCAGCCGGCGTCGCAGGCGAGCGTTTCAACGCTTCTGATTTGGGATGCTTTGGCCATGATTTCCTGCCCGATTTTCTTGTTGTGTTGGGCAGATAACAAACAGGGATCGGCGGGCGCGTCAATCGGGCCCTAAACCTGCGGCCGGAACAGCGTCGGCCGAGACCGCGCGAACACCTGGCGGCCGCTCTTGAAGCCCATCAGCATGTCAGGCATCTCCGCGATCGCGTTGGCGCCAGAGTCGGTGTCGAGCACGATGAGATCGGCCGGGTTGCCTTCAGCGATGCCGTAGTCACGCAGGTTCATCAGGCGCGCGGGCAGGTCGGTCACCAGGTCGAGGCAGGCGTCGAATTCGCTGACGCCGGCATGCGCGACATTGGCGTAGAAATTCGCCATTCGCAGCAGCGAGGCATCGCCGAACGGCGTGAACGGGTTGAGCACATTGTTGGTCGCGACCGAACACAGCACGCCGTCTTCGACGAGCTTGTGCGCCACCGTCAGCCCGCGCGGCGCGTTATGCGTGGCGTCGCGCCCCATCAGATAGAGGTCGGTCGCCGGCAGCACGGTAACGGCGACGCCGGATTTCGCCAGCCGTGCGGTCGCGGCCTTGAGCCGATCCGGCGGCAGCGCGGACAACTTGGTGGCGTGGCCGATCGCGACGCGGCCCTGGTAGTTGCGGCGTTCGGTCTGCCGGCAGACTTCCTCCATGTGCCACCAGGACGGATCTAGATCGAAGTCGAGATGCAGGTCGACGTCGACGTCGAACTGCTGCGCCAGGTCGAACAGCTTTTCGATATGGGCATTCGGATCGGTGTCCATATAGGGACAGCCGCCGATCGCCTCGCCGCCGTCGCGCAGCGCTGCAATCAAAAGTTCCTCCGCGCCGGGATCGTTGGTCAGGCCTTCCTGCGGGAATACGCAGATCGAGAGGTCGATCGCCCAGGCATAGTTGCGCTTCAGCGCCTTGACCGCCTCAAAACCGCGCAGCGCGATGCGCGGGTCGATCTCCACATGGGTGCGCATCCGCGTGGTGCCGTGCACGATGGCGCGCTCGATGACGCGGGCGCCTCGGGCGTAAACGTCTTCCACCGTAAAGTCGCGTTTCATCGCCGCGACCGCGGCAATGGCCTCGGCCACGGTCGAATGGTCGTGCCCGCAGCGGCCGAGCAGGCAGGCCTTGTCCAGATGAATGTGGGTGTCGACGAAGCCGGGCAGCACCAGTTTGCCGCCGACCTCGATCTCGGCCGCCTCGCACGCAAGTTTCGGCGCGATGGCGGCGATCCGTCCGCCGAATACGCCGATATCGACCGTAACAGGGGACGTCCGCGTCCGGGCGTTGCGGAAGATCAGGTCGAAGGCCGTTTTCGCGTTCATGGGTCCGAGCAGGCTGGAGGTGGTTTCAGCCTAGCGGAAGCGGGGTTTCCGGGCAGCTCCAGATTGTGTGCAGTTTCTAGGCCAAACTGTTCAAAAAATGTGCATGCAATTCGGTGGCCCGATTGTAGTATTTTGCAAGATCAGGAGAGCCGCCAGGAGAGCCACCATGTCCATTGCCGCGAAAGCCCCGCTGAAGAAAATGTCCGATGCCGAGGTGGTGGATGCCTATCTGACGGCGTCGATGATCCCGGATCCAGATGCCGCCGCGGCCTACATGAAGCCGGGCACAATCATCACCTTCACCGGCGGGCGCGAGTTCGACCATCCGCGCGGACCGACCGGCTTCAACGCGTCCCGCTATCGCTGGGTCAAGAAGCAGATGGATCGCTTCGACGTCTGCCCGGGTGCCGACGAGACGGTGGTCTACAGCATCGGCACGCTCTACGGCGAATGGCTCGACGGCACGTCGTTCGAAGGCAATCGCTACGTCGATCGCTTCGTGGTGAGGGGCGGGCAGATCGTCAAGATGGATGTCTGGAACGACAGCGCCGAGCGGATTTTGGTGAAACGAGGGATTGAGGCGTGATGCCGTTCGGGGCTTTCATCCTTCGAGACGCGCGCGATGCGCGCTCCTCAGGATGAGGACTTAGACTCTTAGGATGAGATCTTGGACCCTCATGGTGAGGAGCGCGGCATAGCGCGCGTCTCGAACCATGAAGCCACAGGCCTCGACGACTTTACCTTCCCCTCAACACCTTCGGCATCTTCACCACGCGTCCGCTCTCGCCATCCTCCGCATACGGCGCCAGAATATCCAGCAAATCACGGCCGCGCTGCGGGGTGGGAACAACCAGCGCGCGGTTGGCGACTGAATCCAGGTGGCTGTGCATCAGGCTCATCACCTTGCTCTCGTCGCCCTTGACCAAAGCGGCAATGATGGCGCGGTGTTCGTTGATCGCGCATTCCGAGGAATGCGGGCGGCTGTACAAGGATAGCGTGAGACAGCAGCGATAGGCGACTTCGCTGACGTAACGCACGAGAATGGGGCTGTTGGTCATGTGCGCGAGCAGGATGTGGAATTCGGTCGCCAGCCGGATCGACACCGCATCGGTGCCGTCGCGGGCGCCGTCTTCGGCATCGACATGGGCGGTCAATTCGGCGACTTGCGCCTTGGTCAGCTTGCCGGCGAGCTGGCGCACCACCAGCCGTTCGAGTTCGATACGGATGTCGAAGGCGTCGCGAGCTTCCTGCCAGCTTGGCGTCGCCACCACGGCGATCCGGTTGCGGCGAAGTTCGACCAGCCCCTCTGCCGCGAGTTGTCCCAGCGCATGGCGTGCGATGGTGCGGCTGACGCCGAAGCGTTCGCCGAGCGAATCCTCCGGCAGCTTGGCGCCGGGCTCCAGCGCCTGCTCGATAATGGCGCGGCGAAGCGCGCGGCAGATCACGCTGACCTTGTCGGATGATTCCGCAGTCTTGCTGCTTGCGCGAGGCGCCATCGGCGAATCCTGAGACGAAGTGCTTCGAATGGGCATCTGATACCATAATTGTCCAACAATTGAGCGCCTCAATTGCATGCAGTTTGGGCCGCCGATTGCCCAAAACGAATCCGGCGAATTTGGCCGGAATCGCCGATCCCGTTGAATTTTAAAGCAAGTTTCGCTGGCATCCGGCTTGCATGCACTTTTTCTATGATGCGCATGCAACCACACCAGGAATTCCAAAACTCCATCCAGTCGGCCGACCCGGTTCCGTCCGCCGCTTTGCCGATCGCGATCGAGCTGTCGGACGCGTCCGTCACCTTCGGCCGCGGCGACCGCGCGGTGCCGGCGCTCTCCAGCACGACGTTGCGGATCGCCGACGGCGAGTTCGTGGCACTGGTCGGGCCGTCCGGCTGCGGCAAGTCCACCATCCTGCGGCTGGTGAGCGGACTGGTACGGCCGACCACGGGCGTCGTCATCGTCGGCGGCCGCGAAGTCGCGGCCCGCGCCTTGCGCGTCGGCATGGCGTTCCAGAATCCGACCATGCTGCCCTGGATGACGATCGAGCGGAACATCATGCTTCCGCTCAAGATCGTCGAGCCGTTTCGGTCCCAGTTCCGCAAGAAGCGCAAGACCGAATTCCGTGACAAGGCCAATGCGCTGCTGGAGCAGGTCGGCCTCAAGGGCTTTGGCAACCGTTATCCCTGGCAACTCTCCGGCGGCATGCTTCAGCGCGCCAACCTGTGCCGGGCGCTGATTCACGAGCCGCGCATGCTGCTGCTCGACGAACCCTTCGGCGCGCTCGACCAGTTCACCCGCGAAGAGCTGTGGTCGATCCTGCAAGACCTCTGGATGGCGCACAAGCCGACCGTGCTGCTGGTGACCCATGATCTGCGTGAGGCCGCGTTCCTCGGCAGCCGCATCTGCGTGATGAGCGCGCGGCCGGGCCGCATCGTCGACGACAGCCAGGTCACCTTCGAGCGCCCACGCACGGTCGCACGGACCTTCGAGCCGGATTTCGTCGCGCTCAACCAGAAACTTCGCGCGTTCATCGTCGATGCAAGAACTGCCGCACAGCAGGGAGTAGCCTGATATGTCCCAGCTCGAATTCCGTCAGAAGGCGATGTCAGCGGGAATGATCGTGCTGTTCTTCGTGGGGTGGGAGCTGTTCTGCGTCATGACCCACATGTCCGATCTCGTATTGCCCCGTCCATCGCAGATATTCGTGACGCTAGTTCAGAAATTCCCGATCCTGTGGCCGCACATCCTGCAGACGCTGGCGGCGACAATGACCGGCTTCGTGCTCGGCGTTGGCCTCGGCGTCGTGCTGGGCGCGGTCATCGGCGTCTCCAGGACCGCGTATGACACCGCGTATCCGTTGCTGATCGGTTTTTCCTCGATCCCGAAAGTAGCCGTCGTGCCGATCTTCGTGCTGTGGTTCGGATCGGGTACGGTGCCGGCGGTGTTGACCGCGTTGTCGATCTGCTTCTTCCCGATCGTCGTCAACATCGCGACCGGGCTTGCGACCACCGAACCCGAACTCGAGGACGTGCTGAAGGCGCTGGGCGCCAGCAAGTTCGACATTCTCTGGAATGTCGGCCTGCCCAGGACGATGCCGTTCTTTTTCGCGTCGCTGAAAGTCGCGGTCAGTTACGCCTTTGTCGGCGCGGTGCTGTCCGAAACCGTCGCCTCCAACAGTGGCATCGGCAACGTGCTGATGACCGCCTCGTCGAACTTCAACGTGCCGCTGGTATTCGCCGCCCTGTTCGTGCTCGCCGCACTTGGCGTCGCGCTCTACGTGATCTTTTCGCTGATCGAGGGGCGCGTCACCGGCTGGGCCACCCGCAAGAACGATCTGATCGCCACCTGAAACCGGAATTCTTCAACCGTCATCCAACCCAGTCGAGGAGGTCACCATGTTAACAAAAGTAAGCGCCGCGCTGTTGGGAGCCGTTCTGTTCACGGGCGCCGCAAGCGCCGAGGACACCACGATCAAGTTCAAGCTCGGATGGACGACGCAAGGCAGCGACGCCGCGTTTTTCTATGCGCAGGACAACGGCTACTTCAAAGCGGAGGGCCTCAACGTCGTCATCGACAAGGGCAACGGCTCCGGTGCAACCGTGACCCACATCATGTCGGGCGCCTACGACGCCGGCTTCGGCGACGTCAATGCCATCATCCAGAACGCCTCGACCAAGCCGGACGAGGCGCCGGTGATGGTCTACATGGTCTGGAACCAGCCGCCGTTCGCGATCGTCACCAAGAACTCCAGTGGCATCAAGAGCATCAAGGACTTCGAAGGCCATACGCTCGGCGGTGCGCAGGGCACGCCGACCACGCGGCTGCTGCCGGTGTTCGTGCAGAAGAACAAGCTGGAAGGCGAAAAAATCAAGATTTCCAACATGGCGCCGAACCTGCAGGAGCCGATGCTGATCAAGGGCGATATCGACGCCGCTTTGGTGTTCAACATCACCAGCTACTTCAACCTCGTCCTGAACAAGCAGGATCCCGACAAGGACTATACCTGGTTCTCGTTCGGCGATTACGGCATGGACCTCTATTCCAACGGCGTCATGGTGTCGCGAAAATTGATCGCGTCGAACCCGAAGGCCGTTGCCGGCCTCGTCCGCGCCATCAACAAGGGCATGATCGCGGTGGCCAAGGACCAGAACGCAGGCATCAAGGCCGCGCTCAACTATGACAACCAGATCAACGAAGAGGTCGAAAAGCGCCGGCTGCAATATTCCTTCACCAAGCTGATCGTCTCGCCCGAGATGAAGGAAATCGGCGTCGGCGACGTCAAGGACGAGCGCATGAAGCGCGCCATCGGCATCATCACCGAAGGCTATCAGCTCGCCCGCGCGCCCGCACCGTCGGAAATCTTCTCGCGCGAATTCCTGCCGCCGAAGTCGGAGCGGGAATTGACCTATACGGCGAACTAGAAGCGTCATTGGTGGACCTTCCTGCGTCATTGCGAGCAGCAAAGCGACGAAGCAATCCATTCTTTCTTTACTGAGCGCGATGGATTGCTTCGCTGCGCTCCCTTGCACAAACGCTTCGCGTTTGTTGCAGGCAATGACGGGGAAGGTCCAATGTCCGGAGAAGTAACCGCCACCACTCTCTTCTCCGCTCCCGACCGCGGCCTGCTCTCGAACGCCGTGCTCCGGCACGACAACGGCATCATCACCTCGATCTCCGAGG
This sequence comes from uncultured Alphaproteobacteria bacterium, assembly GCA_963764705.1. Classification (GTDB taxonomy): domain Bacteria; phylum Pseudomonadota; class Alphaproteobacteria; order Rhizobiales; family Xanthobacteraceae; genus Bradyrhizobium. The sequence goes on from CAVXTR010000005.1 coordinate 267,636, forward strand.
GAGCGCCGCCCGCAGCCGGGCCGCGCTCGCTCGTGCTTCCCGCTTTCGTCAACGCCCACGATCATGCGCGCGCACCGGCGTCTTCCTTCGGCGCCATCGGCATGCCACTGGAGAGCTGGATCCTGCGTTCGGCGCTCGGCACCCCCGTCGATCCCTATCTGACCGCGGCCTCCGCGCTGGCGCGTTCGGCACGGGCAGGGTGTGCGGCGATGATGGTGCATTACACAAGGCCGAGCGGCACCATGCCGCTGGTCGAGGAGGCCAGGGCGATTGCGCGGGCGGCGTCCGATGTCGGCATCCGCATCGCGTTTGCGATTGCGGTGCGCGATCAGAATCCAGTCGTCTACGGCAATGAAGAGCCGGTGCTGTCGGAACTCGCCGCCGACGACCGCAAGACCATCGAGGAAATGTTCGTCCGCGCGCCGATGTCGCCGAAAGCCTACATCGAACTGACCGATGCAATTGCGGCCGCCATATCGGGCTCGAAGGTCGACGTGCAGCTCGGCCCTGCCGGGGTGCAGTGGTGCTCGAAGCCGCTGTTGCAGGCGGTCGCCGAAAATTCAGCGCTGACCGGGCGACGCATCCACATGCATCTCCTCGAGACCATCTACCAGCGAGCCTGGGCAGATACGAATTTCCCCGGCGGCATCGTTCGCTATCTCCGCGACATCGGTTTTCTGTCGGAGCGGCTGACCTTGGCGCACGGCATTCATGCCAGGCCCGACGAGATCGAGATGATCGCGGCCTCCGGCGCCCGCATCGTTACCAATTTCAGTTCCAACATGCATCTGCGTTCCGGCCTGGCGCCGATCGCCGCCGCGCACAAATGCGGCTGCGCCATCGCGGTCGGCGTTGACGGGCTGGCGCTCGACGAGGACGACGATGTGCTGCGCGAGATGCGGCTGGTGCAGATGATGCACGGCGGTCTCGGCTTCCAGCGGACCTGGACACCTCACGAATTCCTTGGCCTCGCCATCGCCAACGGCCGCAGGGCGACCGGCGCGCCCGGAACCGGCGCGCTGGTATCTGGCGCACCAGCCGACTTTGTCACCCTCGATCTCGATCGCCTCGACCGCGACCGGATCATGCCGGTCGATCCGATTGATCTGCTGTTCGCCAGGGGCAATGCATCGCTGTTGCGCGAAGTGGTTGTGGATGGGCGCGTGATCGTCAGCGAAGGCCGCTGCACCGGCGTCGATCTTCCTGCGATCGAGCAGGAATTGCGTGGGATTTACCGCGCCAATGCCGGAAAGCTGTCCGGCTTCCAGCGCGCGTGGCCGTCCTTGTCGGCGCCGCTGCAAGGCTGGTTCGAAGCGCAACTGGATTGCAGCTAAACCCCAAGTACTCCGCCAAGTACTTCGTATTGCTTTCGTATTCCGTTACGCGGAACAAAATTCCGCTTGCATCAGCAAGCGGGCGAGGTTTCATGGTCGCCAACAAGAAACTGAACCGGCAGTCACTTTGCGCCGGTCGTTTGACCATGAGGAAGCGGAATGGGCGCGCTGTCGCATCTGCGGATTGTCGAGATCGGGAGCGCGGCGGCAACCAGCTATTGTGCGCGCCTGTTTGCCGATTTCGGCTCTGCCGTTCAGAAAATCGAACCTCTCGACGGCGACCCGCTGCGCCGCGCCGCGCCGCTGACGCCGAAGGGCAACAGCGCGTGGTTCGCGTTTCTCAATTTCAACAAGTCGAGCATCGCGCTTGACCCCGCCGATCCCAAATCCGCGGCGCGCCTGTCTGAACTGATCGGCGGCTGCGACATCCTGCTCGATGGCCGCGACGTTGATGCGGCGGATTGTCCTGACATCGATCTTGCTGCGATCAAGCAGCGCCATCCCGGGCTGATCCATCTCGAAGCGAGTTGGTTCGGCGGCGAGGGGCCTTATGCCAAGTTCGAAGCGACCGACTCGACGATCCGCGCGCTGGTCGGCCTGGTCAAGCTGGTCGGGCCCGCGGAGGGCACGCCGATGCATGCGCCGGATTTCCAGACCGGCATCTTTGCCGGCCTCTGGGGTTTTATCGCCGCGGCTTCGTCGGTGCTGGGCCGCATGCAGGACGGGCAAGGCCGCACCAGCCATCTCAGCATTTTCGAGTCCTCGATCGCCGTCACCGAATACATCATGTTCGAGGGCTTTTCGCGCGGCGACATCATGCGGCGGATCGGCGTGAATTGTTTCTGGCCGACCTTTCCGGTCGGCATCTACGAGACCCAACAAGGCTGGCTCGGCGTCACCACGGTGACCCCGGCGCAGTGGCGTTCGTTCTGCGAGATGCTGGGCTTGCCAGAGCTGCGCGATGACCCGACGCTGTTCACGGGTGTCGACCGCCTGCAGCACATCGAGATGATCGAGAGCAAGTTCATTCCGAAGCTGAAGACGCGCACCGCGCAGGAGTGGTTCGCGGAAGGCCTACGCCGGAAAATCCCGATCGTGCCGGTGCCCGAAATCGCCGACCTGGTCGCGGACGAGGAGAAGCGCGCGCGGGGCGCCATCGTGCCGGTGCTGGTCGGCGACGAGAGCGGCTTTACGGCAGGTTCGATGCAGCGGCTGATGGGAACGCCGCCGCGACGAGGTGGCGCGGTGCCCGATATCGGCGAGAAGATGCTTGGCAGCGCCCATGCGACTGAAAAGGCTTTGCGTACGCCGGCGCCGGAAGTGCGCGGCAAAAATCGCCTGCCGCTGGAAGGCGTTCGCGTGGTCGATTTTTCGATGGGCTGGGCCGGCCCGGTCTGCACGCGTACGCTGGCCGATCTCGGCGCCGACGTCATCAAGATCGAGGCGACACAGTATCCGGACTGGTGGCGCGGCGTCGACCGCCGCCCGGCCTATGTTCAGGAGCGGATGTACGAGAAAACCATTCGCTACTGCATCATGAACCGCAACAAGCGCGGCATTACGCTCGATCTGACCCGGCCGCAAGGCCTGGCGCTGGCCAAGCGATTGCTCGCCGATGCCGATCTCGTGGTGGATAATTATTCGGTCGAGGTGCTGCCGAAAATGGGCCTTGGCTACGACGTGCTGAGCCAGCTCAATCCAAGACTGGTGATGATGTCGATGTCGGCGTTCGGCGCTGGCAGCGTGCATCGCGACTGCCGCGCCTACGGCTCGACACTGGAGCAGGGTTCCGGCGTGCCGAGTGTGGTTGGTGACGCCAACGGGCCGCCGGTCATGAGCCATACGGCGTTCGGCGATGCGGTCGGCGGCCTCAACGGTTGCGCGGCGGTGCTGACCGCGCTGATCCACGCCAAAATGACCGGCAAGGGCCAGTTCATCGATCTCGCGCAGATCGAATGCATGATGCCGTTCGCCGCGCCCTGGATCACCGCGCATTCGATCGACGGCAAGGCGCCGCCGAAATACGGCAACCGCCATCCCGATTTCGTTCCGCATGGCTGCTTCCCTTGCGCCGGTTCCGACAACTGGGTTGTGGTCGCGGCGTCCAACGATGCGATGTGGCCGAAACTGGCACGGCTGCTCGGCCGTGCCGATTGGGCCGGTGATGCAAAACTGAAAACGGCCGCCGGTCGTCGCGCGATCGAAGGCGAGATCGAGGCCGCCATCACGTCGTGGACGTCCGCGCGCGATCCGGAAGCTGCCATGAACGAGCTGCAGGCAGTGGGGATTGCGGCCGGCGTCGCGCGACTGCCGATCGAGTTGCTGCAAGACAGGCAATTGCATGCGCGCGGCTTTATCCAGGAAATCGACCGCGCCTTCATCGGCAAGCATCCGCAGCCGTCGATGCCGTTTCGCGAAACCGAGAAGCCGTTCGCCGTTCGCAGCGCGCCGCCGACGCTCGGCCAGCACAACAACGAAATCCTCGGCGGCCTGCTCGGGCTGTCGGATGCCGAGATCGAGCAGCTCACGCGCGATGGCATCATCGGCACCGAGATGCTGATGGAAGAACAACTCACGAAAGAGAAAAAGCGGGCGGCGGGCTGATGGCAGCGGAGGCGGCACAGCGCAGGACGGAAGCGGTTGCGGGCGGCGCCCCGCAAGCGCTGATCTCGGTGCGCGGGCTCGGCATCCGCTTCAAGACCTCGCAGGGCGTCTGGCAGGCGACGCGCAAGATCGATTTCGACATCGCGCCCGGCGAACGCGTCGGCGTCGTCGGCGAAAGCGGCTGCGGCAAGACGATTACAGGTCTTTCGATCCTGCGGCTGCTGCCGAACAACCTGTCCGGCCTCGACGGCTCGATCCTGTTCGACGGCATCGATCTCGCCACCTGCAGCGCGCGGGCGATGCGCGGCATCCGCGGGCGTCGGATTGCGATGATCTTTCAGGAGCCGATGAGCGCACTCGATCCGGTGTTCACGGTGGGCCATCAGATCGCCGAGACGCTCCGCGTCCATACCGGCATCGGCAAGGAGGAGGCGAGGGCGAAAACCCTCGAGATGCTTCGCCGCGTCGGCATCGCCTCGCCGGAACGACGGATCGACGATTATCCGCATCAACTTTCCGGCGGCATGCGCCAGCGCGTGATGATCGCGGCCTCGCTGATCTGCGGGCCGCAGCTTCTGATCGCGGACGAGCCGACCACGGCGCTCGATGTCACCGTGCAGGCGCAGATCCTGGAACTGCTGCGCGATCTCAGCGAGACCTCCAACACCGCGCTGATGCTGATCACCCATGACCTCGGCGTCGTCGCCGAGACCTGTACCCGCATGATCACGATGTATGCCGGTGAGGTGATCGAGGACGCCAGCGTCGATGCCGCATTGGTGCGGCCGCTGCATCCCTACACGTCCGGGCTTCTTCGCTCGCTGCCGCATTTGAGCCCGCGCCATGGCAAGCTGCCGTCGATCCCCGGCCGGGTGCCCTCGATTGCCGACATGCCCAACGGTTGCCGCTTCAAGGCGCGCTGCCCGCATGCCGTCGCGGGCTGCGAGGCCGAACAGGAATTGCGCGATGCCGGCGGTGGCCGCAAGGTCCGCTGCTGGCGCTTTGGCGAACTCGATCTGCCCGGCGCGCTGCAGCACGCGGCCACGGCACCGATTGCTGCGATGGTTGCCCGCCCATGAGTGCGACAGCCGCCAACGATGCCATCGTTTCGGTGCGCGATCTCCAGGTCCAGTTCCAGACCAGCGACCGGCGTGCCACCGTGAAGGCGGTCGACGGCGTCGATTTCGACGTTCGCCGCGGCGAGACCTTCGGCATCATCGGCGAGTCCGGATCGGGCAAGACCACGATCGGCCGCGCGCTGGTGTTTCTGCTGAAACCCAGTGCGGGCGCCATCCTGCACAACGGTCTCGATCCGCTCGGCCTGCCGCGCAAGGAATTTCAAAGCCACCGCCGCGACTACCAGATCATCTTTCAGGATCCGAACGCTGCGCTCAATCCGCGCATGACGATCCTGTCCTCGGTGCTGGAACCGCTGGAACTGGCGAGCGCGGGTTCACACACCGAGCGGTCGAAGCGGGCGCGCGAGGCACTGGATCGCGTCGGCCTGCCGCAGGATGTCGGCGACCGCTATCCGCATCAGCTGTCCGGTGGCCAGAAGCAACGTGTCGTGATCGCCCGTGCGCTGACCTTGCGGCCTAAACTGATCGTCTGCGACGAGGTGGTAGCGGCGCTGGACATGTCCATTCGCGGCGACGTGCTCAATCTGTTCGCCGAACTGCAGCGCGACCTCGGGCTGACCTACGTCTTCATTACCCACGATCTCGCGGTCGTTTCGCATATCAGCGAGCGCATCGCGGTGATGTATCTCGGCCGGTTTGTCGAACTCGGGCCTACCGAACAGGTTTCGGAGAAGCCGTTGCATCCCTATACGCAGGCGCTGTTGTCGGCCGAGCCGCGGCCGTTGCCGTCGGGAATGCGCGGCGACAAAAGGATCATGTTGCAGGGCGAAATCCCCAGCCCGATCGATCCGCCGTCGGGCTGCCGCTTCCGCACCCGCTGCCAGTACGCGCAAGCCATCTGCGCGGAGAAGACGCCAGACTGGCGCGAGCTGATGCCCGATCACTGGGTCGCCTGCCACTTCGCCGATCGCCCGAACTTTTCGCCGAACTAACCAAGAAAAACTGCCGGAGGATTTGCCATGACCCAACCCACCCGACGCGAGCTGATGGCGCTGATATCAGGCGCGCTCGCAGGATCAGCCCTCGGCGGCAACGCCTTTGCGCAGGGCGCGCCCAAGAAGGGCGGCACCTTGCGGATTTCGGCGCCGGCCAATCCATCGAGCCTCGATCCCGCTACGGGTGGCGCTGGCTCCGACCACGCCTTCCTGTTCACGATGTACGACACGCTGACCGAATGGGACTTTGAAACCCTGAAGCCCAAGCCCGGACTCGCCGAGAGCTGGAAATTCACCGATCCGAACACGCTGGTGCTCAACATCCGCGCCGGCATCACCTTCCACGACGGCACGCCGCTCGATGCCGAGGCGGTCAAGTTCAACCTCGAGCGCAACAAGAGCGATCCAAAATCCAACATCAAGGCCGACCTCGGCTCGATGGCCTCAGTCGAAGTGACAGGCCCGACGCAGGTGACGCTGAAACTGAGCACGCCGGACGCGGCGTTGCCCGGCATTCTTTCCGACCGCGCCGGCATGATGGTATCGCCGACTGCGCTGAAGGCGGCTTCCGCCGGCAACCTCAATCGCACCCCGGTCGGCGCCGGCGCCTACGCGTTCGTGAGCTGGGCCGACGGCGAAAAGATCGTGATCAAGCGCAACGATAAATACTGGAAGCCGAACCGGCCGTACCCCGATGGCATCGAGTTCTCGATCATTCCGGAGCTCACAACAGGCGCGCGCTCGGTGACCGCTGGCCAGAACGACCTGATCTACCAGTTGCCGCCGCGCCAGAAGGCGATCATGGATCGCGTGCCGTCTGTGAAGGTCTTCAACGGGCCGACGCTCTACGTGTTCCAGATCTTTCTGAACTGGGCGAAACCGCCGTTCGACAACATCAAGGTGCGGCAGGCCTTCAATTTCGCCGTAGACCGCGAGGCCTTTGTCAAGGCAGCCCTCGCGGGCCTCGCTGAGCCCGCTTACATGAACCTGCCGAAGACGCATTGGGCCTACGACAAGTCGGTCGCCGCACTTTATCCCTACGACCCCGATAAGTCGAAGAAGCTGCTCGTCGAGGCCGGTTTCAAGGAAGGCACCGTGATCGAGATCGGCGGTTACAACGACCAGGATTCGGTGCAGCGCCAGGAAATCCTGATCGAGATGTTCCGCAAAGCGGGCATGAGCGTCAAGTTCAACAACGCGCCGATCGCGGAAGCTTCCGCCGCGTTCTTCGGCCCCGAGAAGCGCAACTCGGGCCTGCTCGCGGCGTGGACCGGTCGGCCCGATCCGAGCCTGACCTACTCGCTGATGTTCACCAAAGACGCCTATTACAATGGCGGCCGGGCGCCGGTGCCGCCGGAACTGGAAGCCGCGATCAAGGAATCGCGGGCGTCGGAAGACATCGAGACCCGATCCAAGGCGTTTGCGACCGTGCAGAGACTGGTGATGGAGAATGCCTTCGTGCTGCCGCTGGCGTTCCAGTTCGAGCTGGTGGCGATGAACAAGAAGGTGCAAGGCTACAGGCCCAATCTGCTGGGCAAGCCGAAATACGACGACGTCTGGCTGGAGAGCTGAATGGCGCGACGAAGTCCGGCGCGGGTGATCGGGGGCCGCCTGGCGCAGGCGTTGCCCGTGATCCTGCTCGCGACCTTCATGGTGTTCGCGCTGCTCAAGCTGGTGCCCGGCGATATCGCGGTGACCTTGGCCGGCGACAACGCCACCGATAGCCGCATCGCCGAGATTCGAACGCTCTACGGCCTCGACCGGCCGTTCCTGGTGCAATACGGCGCCTGGCTCGGCCATGTCGTGCAGGGCGATCTTTCACAATCGCTGTTGACCGGCGAGAAGGTGGCGACCTCGATCGGCCGCGCCTTTCCCAATACGCTTCTGATCGTGGCGATCGCGCTGGTGCTGGCGCTGGTGACGGGCATACCGATGGGTGTGCTGGCGGCGGTCAAGCCCAATGGCTGGGTCGACAAGACGGTCAGCCTGATTGCCTCGCTCGGCGTCGCCATTCCCGGCTTCTGGCTGGCGATGATCCTGGTTGCCGAGATTTCGCTGAAGCTGAATTGGCTGCCGGCGACCGGCGCCAAGTCGTTCAGCGTGTCGCCGATCGACGCCATCCGCCATGCGTTGCTGCCCGGCATCGCCATTGCGGCTTACGGCATGGCCGAGGTGGCGCGCCAGTTGCGCGGATCGTTGCTGGAAGTGCTGTCGTCGCAATATGTGCGGACGCTGCACGCCAAGGGGCTGTCGATGTCGCGCATTCTCTGGCAGCACGGCCTCAAGAACGTCAGCGTCAACCTGTTCACCATCATCAGCCTCCTTGTGAACCGCATGCTGGCGGCGACCGTGGTGATCGAGGCGGTGTTCGCGATCCCCGGGCTCGGCAGCCTGATCGTGCGCGGCGCCATCGCGCGCGATTTTCCGATCGTGCAGGGCGTGGTGTTCGCGATGGTCATTGTTGTCATCACCGTCAACCTGATCGCCGATTTGCTCTGCGCCGCCGTCGATCCGAGGATCGAGCAATGACCGACGCGACGCTTGCCACGCGAAGACCGCACGCCGAGCCGGGCAGGCTGACGCGCCTGTTGCGCTGGCTGGCCGGCGATCTTCGCGCGGCGCTGGCCATTCTGGTGCTGCTGGTGCTGGTGATCGTCGCCATCGGTGCGCCCTGGATCGCGCCCTATGCGCCGACCGCACAAGACGTCAACAACATGCTGGCCGCGCCGGGGCCGCAACATCTGCTCGGCACCGACGATCTCGGCCGCGACATTTTCAGCCGCCTGATCTATGGGGCACCGGCCACCGTCTATGCCAGCCTGCTCGCGGTCGGCGTTGCGGTCGCGATCGGTCTGCCGGTGGGACTTGCCGCCGGCTTCTTTGGCGGCTGGACCGACGACATCATCAGCCGGATCATCGACACGTTCCTCTCGTTCCCGGCCATCGTGCTCGCCATCGCCGTCACCGGCGCGCTCGGCATCGGGCTGACCAATGGCATGATCGCGGTCGGCATCGTGATGTTTCCGGCGCTGGCCCGGATCGTCCGGGCCCGGACCCTGATCGTGCGCCAGGAGCTCTATGTCGATGCCTCCAGGTGTTTCGGTGCACCGGCCTGGCATATCCTGTGGAAGCACGTGCTGCCGAACGCGCTGCAGCCGGTCATCGTCCAGGTGACGCTGCTGCTGGCGGCGGCGCTGCTGGCCGAAGCCAGCCTCAGCTTCCTCGGCCTCGGTATCCAGCCACCGAACCCGAGCTGGGGCGCGATGCTGGCCCGCGCCTACCAGTATATGGAGATCGCGCCCGAGCAAATGTACGCCCCGGGGCTTGCCATTCTGGTGGTCTCGTTGGCATTCAATGCACTCGGCGAATCCCTGCGCATCGTGCTCGATCCGACCATGAGAGATCGCTAGGGTCATCAGAGGCCAACGGAAGCATTCATGTCCTTCAGGAAATTGCTGATCGCCAACCGCGGCGAGATCGCCATTCGGATCGCGCGCGCCGCTGAGGAAGCAGGCCTCGACACGGTCGCGATCTACCCCGCCGACGATGCACTGTCGCTGCATGTCCGCAGCGCCGATACGGCCCACGAAATCCCCGGCCGGGGCGCGCGGGCCTATCTCGACATCGAGGCGGTGATTGCAGCGGCGAAAGCGACCGGCTGCGATGCGCTGCATCCGGGCTACGGCTTTCTCAGCGAGAATTCCGCGCTGGCGCGGCGCTGCGCCGAGGAAGAGATCGTCTTCATCGGCCCTTCGCCGGAGGCGCTCGACCTGTTCGGCGACAAGGGCCAGGCCAAGGCGCTCGCCAAGCGATGCCACGTGCCTGTGATCGAGGGCACCGAGGGCGTGACCAGCCTGGAGCAGGCGAGAGACTTTTTCACCTCGATGGGCGAGGGCGGCGCCGTGATGATCAAGGCCATCGCCGGCGGCGGCGGCCGTGGCATGCGCATCGTCGACGACGCTTCAAAGCTGGAAGAAGCCTATGCGCGCTGCCAGTCCGAGGCCAAAGCCGCCTTCGGCAGTGACGGCGTCTATGTCGAACGCCTGATCCGCAACGCGCGCCACATCGAGGTGCAGATCATCTGCGACGCGCATGGCGCCATCAGCCATCTCTGGGAGCGCGAATGCACGATCCAGCGCCGCAACCAGAAACTGATCGAGATCGCGCCGAGCCCCTCGCTGACTGAAGCGTTGCGGGCGCGCATCATCGACGCCGCCAAGGAACTGGCGGCCGCTGCGAACTACCGCAATCTCGGTACTTTCGAATTCCTGGTCGATAACGACGCCAAGGGAGACGACAAGGCGTTCGCCTTCATCGAGGCCAATCCGCGGCTGCAGGTCGAGCATACCGTCACCGAGGCAGTGCTCGGCGTCGACCTGGTGCAGGCGCAGCTCGCGGTCGCTGATGGAGCCTCGCTGGGCTCGCTCGGGCTGGCGCAGGCCTACATCCCGAAGCCGCGCGGCTTTGCGATCCAGCTTCGCGTCAATATGGAAGTAATGGACGAGAGCGGCGCCACCAAGCCGACCGGCGGCACGCTGTCGATGTTCGACCTGCCGTCCGGTCCCGGGGTCCGCGTCGATACCTTTGGTTACTCCGGCTACAAGACCAGCGCCGCCTTTGACTCGCTGCTGGCCAAGGTGATCGTGCATTCGCCCGCCGGTAAATGGCCCGATGCGGTGCAGAAGGCGGCGCGCGCCTTGCGCGAGTTCCGCATCGGCGGCGTCGCCACCAACATTCCGTTCCTCGGCGCCAGTTTTGGCGCATCCGGATTTTGTCGCCAACCATGTCAGTACCGGTTTCATCGAGGCGCATGCGGCCGAACTGGTCGGCGCGGCAAAGGAGACCACGGCGGAGACGTTGCTCGCGGACGCCGGCAGCGCCGATGGTAACGGCGCCAGCGTCGCGCCCGGTGCAGACGTCTCGACGTCAGGCCCGGCGGGATCTGTCGCGATCCCGGCGCCGTTGCAAGGTACCATCGTCGCGATCGAGGTGCGGGAAGGCGACCTGGTCCGCCCCGGGCAGCAGATCGCGGTGCTCGAATCCATGAAGATGGAGCATCTGGTAACCGCGCCGCATGGCGGCAAGGTGACGAAAGTGATCGCCGGTGTCGGCGTCACCTTGATGCAGGACGAGGCGATCCTCTATCTCGAGCCCGCCGAAATCGACGCCCATGACGCGATCGAGGAGGAGACCGTCGATCTCGATCACATCCGCCCGGATCTCGCCGAACTGATCGCGCGCCACGCCATCACGCTCGATGAAAACCGCCCCGCTTCGGTCGAGCGCCGCCGCAAGACCAACCAGCGCACCGCGCGCGAGAACGTCGCGCAATTGGTCGATGCGGGTTCGTTCGTGGAATACGGTTCGCTCGCGATCGCCGCCCAGCGCCGGCGGCGCAAGGTCGACGACCTCATCATGAACACGCCCGCCGACGGCCTGATCTCCGGCGTCGCCACCGTCAACGCCGAAAAGTTCGGGCCTGAGGCCGCGCGCTGCATGGTGATCTCCTACGACTACACCGTGCTGGCCGGCACCCAGGGCCACATGAACCACAAGAAGATCGACCGCATGCTGAGCCTGACCGAGCAGTGGAAGCTGCCGCTGGTGTTCTATGCCGAAGGCGGCGGCGGCCGTCCCGGCGATACCGACCGGCTCGGGCTCACCGGCCTCGACGGGCCGTCGTTCGTGCAGTTCGCCAAATTGTCGGGACTGGTGCCTGTCATCGGCGTCGTCTCCGGCTATTGTTTTGCCGGCAACGCCGCGATGCTCGGTTGCTGCGATGTGATCATCGCGACCAGAAACGCGTCGATCGGCATGGGCGGCCCGGCGATGATCGAGGGCGGCGGCCTGGGCGTCTATCATCCGGCCGAAGTCGGCCCGGTCTCGTTCCAGTCGCCCAATGGCGTGATCGACATTCTCGTCGAGGACGAGGAAGAGGCGACCTCGGTCGCGCAAAAGTACCTGTCGTATTTTCAAGGCGCGGTGAAAGACTGGAAGGCGCCGGACCAGCGCCTGCTGCGGCGGGCGATCCCGGAAAACCGGCTGCGGGTCTATGACATCAGGACCGTAATCGATCTGCTCGCCGACGAGGGCTCGGTGCTCGAAATCCGCCGGGATTTCGGCATCGGCATGATCACCGCCTTCATCCGCATCGAGGGCAAGCCGTTCGGCCTGATCGCCAACAATCCAAAACACCTCGGCGGCGCGATCGATGCGCCCGCCGGCGACAAGGCCGCGCGCTTCCTCGCGCTGTGCGACGCTTTCGACATTCCGATCGTGTCGCTGTGCGATACGCCGGGCTTTATGGTCGGGCCTGAAGCCGAAAAGACCGCGATCGTGCGTCATGTCGCGCGCATGTTCGTCACCGGCGCCAGCCTCACCGTGCCGTTGTTCGGTGTGGTACTGCGGAAGGGTTATGGCTTGGGCGCGCAGGCGATGATCGGCGGCGGCTTCCACGCCTCGTTCTTCACCGTGGCGTGGCCGACCGGCGAATTCGGCGGCATGGGCCTCGAAGGCTATGTCCGGCTCGGCTTCCGCAAGGAGATGGAAGCGATCGCCGACGCGACCGAGCGCGAGAACTGGTACAAGGCCAAGGTCGCCGAGATGTATGCCAACGGCAAGGCAACCTCGATCGCCTCCGTGCTGGAGATCGACGAGGTGATCGATCCCGCCGACACACGGCACTGGATCATGTCCGGCCTGCGCTCGGTGCCGAAACCGGAACCGCGCAAGGAGAAGAAGCGGCCGTGCATTGACGCGTGGTAGGTGACCTTTCTTACCTCTCCCGCTTGCGGGGGAGGTCGACCCGCACGCAGTGCGGGGCGGGTGGGGGAAGCTCTATCCATTCGGGCAGAATTTGCGGATGCACCCCCACCCCAACCCTCCCCCGCAAGCGGGAGAGGGAGCGCAGGCACCGAACGCGCTCACCCCAGCCTCAACTCCTCATATCCCTTCGCCGCGACCTCATCGCACCGTGCGCGGTACGCCGGGGCGCTGCCGCTATAGCGGGCGATGATGCGGGTCTGCTTGCCCTCGACGTTGGAATTGATGCCGGTCATCCAGGAGTTGACCTCGTTGGACAATAGCCCGACCCCGAGCGCCTTGACGTGGTCGGTCCAGGATTGAACGCCGGCCGGCGTCGCCTCCAGCCGGGTCAGTTCGTTGTCGGTCGCAAACCGCACCAGCCCGGTGACCCATTCGACGCTGTATTCGATGCTGCGCGGAATATTGCCGAGCGCGGTGTGCGGCCCCATCAGCATCATCATGTTGGGGAATTCGTGCACCATGATGCCCAGATACGTTTCCGGCCCGCGCTTCCACTTGTCCTTCAGCCGCGCGCCGTCAGCGCCACGGAAGTCGATCCTGTCGAAACTGCCGGTGAGGGCGTCGAAGCCGGTGGCGTAGATGATGATGTCGAACTCGTATTCTTTCGCGCTGGTCTTGATGCCCCTGGCCGTGATCCGCTCGATCGGGGTCTCCTTGATGTCGACGAGATCGACGTTGTCCTGGTTGTAGACCTCGAAATAGAAAGTCTCCAGCGGCAGCCGCCGGGTGCCGAAGCCGTGGTCTTTCGGAATCAGTTTTTCGGCGATCACGGGATCCTTCACCCGCTCCCGGATTTTCCGCGCGACGAAATCGGAGATCGTCGCGTTGGCCTTGCGGTCGATCAAAATGTCCTTGAAATTGCCCTGCCAGATGCCGAAGCCGCGCTCGCCGTAGAGCTTTTCGTAGAACGCCTCGCGCTCCTCGTCGGTCACCTCGAAGGCGCCCCGCGGGTCGGGCGTATGCAGGAAGCAGGCAAAGGTTTCCTGGCAGCGCGCGAACATCTGGGGGTAGCCGGCCTTGATCTGCTTCTGGGTGTCGGCGTCGATCTTGCCGTTGTGCAGCGGCGCGCTCCAGTTCGCCGTGCGCTGGAACACGGTGAGGTGGCCGACCTGGCTGGCGATGGTCTGGATGGTCTGGATGCCGGTGGCGCCGGTGCCGATCACGGCGACGCGCTTGCCGGCGAAATCGACCGGCTCCTTCGGCCATTGCGCGGTGTGAAAGGCCTGCCCGTTGAAATCGTCGCGGCCCTCGATGCGCGGCAGCGTCGGCGTCGACAGCGGGCCGATCGCGGTGATCAGGAAACGCGAAGTGAAGCTGGTGCCGTCCTCCAGCGTCGTGGTCCAGCTTTGCGTGTCCTCGTTGTACGTCGCGGCCGTGACCCGGCTCCGAAACTGGATGTCGCGGCGCAGGTCGAACTTGTCGGCGACATGGTTGAGGTAGCGCAGCGTTTCCGGCTGGCCGGCAAAGTGCTCGGACCAGTCCCATTCCTCGAGCAATTCCTTCGAAAACGAATAACCGTAGGAATAGCTTTCCGAATCGAAGCGCGCGCCGGGATACCGGTTCCAGTACCAGGTGCCGCCGACATTGGTGCCGGCCTCGATCACCCGCACGCGCAGGCCCAGTTCGCGCAGGCGATAGAGCTGGTAAAGCCCCGACATGCCAGCGCCGATGATGATGGCGTCGAAATCCGGAATTGGCGTCACTCCCCTTGCTGTATTTGGCCGCAAAACTACCCGGACTCGCTCCGCCCGACAAACCCCGTCGCGACGCGTGGCAGGGTTGCAGGTTTGCCGCCGGCCAGTTCCGGTCGGCTTTACTCAGGGCGGCATCTGCCCCTATCGTCGGGAGCGGATCGCCCTTCAAGCGGCGGCCGGACAAGAGGAGGGAAACGATGGCCCAGGCCGCGCAGCACAGGCTGACGTCGATCGACGTCAGCGACCCCCATTTGTATCAGGCCGACACCTGGCAGCCGCTGTTCGCGCAACTGCGCCGCGACGATCCCGTGCATTATTGCGAGGCCTCGCCGTTCGGGCCGTATTGGTCGGTGACGCGCTACGACGATATTTTCACGGTCGAACTCGATCATGCCAACTATTCGTCGAGCTCGGAACTCGGCGGCATCCAGATCACGGATCAGCCGAAAGGGCAGGAGATTCCGAACTTCCTTCGCATGGACCCGCCCGGCCATACCGCGCAGCGACGCACGGTGGCCCCGATCGTGGCGCCGTCCCATCTCGCCAATTTCGAACCGTTGATCCGCAAGCGCACCGCCGACGTGCTGGATGCGCTGCCGCGCAACGAGACCTTTGATTGGGCCGAGCGGGTGTCGACCGACCTCACCAACATGATGCTGGCGACGCTGTTCGATTTTCCCTGGGAAGATCGCATGAAGCTGACCTGGTGGTCCGATGTCGCGATCGCCAATGTCGACGCGCCCGAGGCCGTGGTCCACTCCAACGACGAACGGCTCGCCGAACTGACGAAGATGGCGGAGTATTTCCGCAAATTATGGGATGCAGCGCGCCGCGGCCAAACCTGGCTTCGACCTGATCTCGATGCTGGCGCATTCGGAGGCGACGCGCAATCTTCAGGCGCGCGAATTCATCGGCAACATCGCGCTCCTGATCGTCGGCGGCAACGACACCACCCGCAATTCGATGACCGGCGGGCTGATGGCGCTGGTGGAAAATCCCGAACAATTCGAATTGCTGCGCGCGAGGCACGAACTGGTGCCGAACCTCGTCTCCGAAATCATCCGCTATTACACCCCGGTGCTGCACATGCGCCGCACCGCGCGCGCCGATGTCGAGCTCGCCGGCCGCAAGATCGCCAAGGGCGACAAGGTGGTGATGTGGTACATCTCCGGCAATCGCGACGAGAGCAAGATCGACCGCGCCGACCAGTTCATCGTCGATCGCGTCAAGCCGCGCCAGCATCTCGCCTTCGGCGCCGGCATCCACCGCTGCGTCGGCGACCGCCTCGCCGAACAGCAGATCCGTATCCTCTGGGAGGAAGATTTTGCAGCGCGATCTTGCGCTTCGAAATCATGGGCCCGCCGCAGCGGCTGTATTCGAATTTCATCCGCGGAATAAGGTCGCTGCCGGTGAGGATTGTGAATTAATCCATCACCGTCATTGCGAGCGAAGCGAAGCAATCCATCTTGCCGCGCAAAGAAAGAATGGATCGTCGCGAGTTGCTGCGCGCAAGATTCGCTTCGCTGCCTCGCAATGACGGAAGTAAGGAACTAAGAATGAAGCACGAACCTGTTGACGTCCTGATCATTGGTGCCGGCGCCTCCGGCGCGGCGGTGGCGTGGAGTCTGGCCGATACCAAGATGCACATCCTCTGCCTCGACCAGGGCGGCTGGATGAACCCGTCGGAATATCCGAGCACGGGGCGCGACTGGGAGGCGAAGTTCTATGGCGAATGGTCGACCAGCCCGAACATCCGCGCCCGGCCCGAGGACTATCCGATCAACGACGACAATTCGCCGATCAAGGTCGTCAACTTCAACGCCGTCGGCGGCTCGACCGTGATGTACACCGCGCACTGGCCGCGGCTGCATCCCATCCGATTTCAAGGTGAGGACGCTCGACGGCGTCGCCGATGACTGGCCGATCGATTACGATGCGCTCACCCCGTTCTTCGAGGAGAACGACCGGATGATGGGCGTGTCGGGCCTGTCGGGCGATCCGCTGTCGCCGCTGACGCATCCGCCGATGCCGCCGCAGCCGCTCGGGCTGTCCGGTCCTGTCATCGGCAAGGCCATGAACAAGCTCGGCTGGCACTGGTGGCCGTCGGACACGACGGTCGCGACGATGGATTACGAGGGCAGGGCGCGCTGCATCAATCTCGGCCATTGCACGCCGGCCTGCGCGCAGGGCGCCAAGGCCTCGACCGACATCACCTATTGGCCGCACGCGATCCGCGCCGGCGTCGAGATCAGGACCCATTGCCGCGTGCGCGAGATCCTGACCAACGAGGACGGCATGGCCTCGGGCGTCGTCTATTACGACAAGGACGGCGTCGAGCAGTTCCAGCCGGCCGAGGTCGTCATCATCGCCTGCAACGGCGTCGGCACGCCGCGGCTGCTGCTGAATTCGAAGTCCGCGCGTTTTCCGGACGGGCTTGCCAATTCCTCGGGCCTGGTCGGCAAGAACCTGATGTTCCATCCCTATGCGCAGATCTACGGCTTCGTGAAGGAGCCGACCGACAGCAACCGCGCGCCGCCGACCTGCCTGTGGAGCAAGGAGTTCTACGACACGGATCTGTCGCGCGGCTTTGTCCGCGGCTACGGCATCCAGTTCGGCCGCGGCGCAGGGCCGGTGTTCGAGGCCGTCGCGAGCGAGCAGAAGGGCATCTTGCCGTGGGGCGCGGATCATCACCGCGTCTTTCGCAAGCTCAATGGCCATCGCATCGGGGTCTCCGCGATCTGCGAGGATCTGCCGGAGGAGCACAACCGCGTCACGCTCGATCCCGTGCTGAAGGACGGCCACGGCATTCCGGCGCCGAAGATCGATTACACGATCAGCGAGAACAGCCGGAAGATGATGGAGCATGGGCTGGCGCGCGGCCGCGAGATTCTCGAAGCCGCCGGTGCGACCGACATCTGCATCAACAACCCGATCCCGTGGGGCGGCTGGCATCTGCTCGGCACCGCGCGGATGGGCACCGATCCCGCCCGCTCCGTCGTCAACGAATGGGGCCGCTCGCACGATGTGAAGAACCTGTTCATCGTCGACGGCAGCGTGTTCGTCACCTCGGGCGGCGTCAACCCGACCTCCACCATCCAGGCCGTCGCGCTCTACATCGCCGATCAGATGAAGCAGCGCCTCGCCAATTTGTTCGATTGAGGAAATGATGTCCGAAGCAACACTCTGACCCAGCGCCAGCGCGACGATCTCCGCACCGTCGCCGGCATGATCATTCCCGCCAGCGACGAGTACAAGGTGCCCGGCGCGGACGACCCCGCGATCCAGGCCGACATGCTGGCAACACTCGGCCGCGACACCGCGCTGGTGCGGCAGGCGCTCGATCATCTGGCGCGGCTGGCCGGCAAGCCGCTGGCCGATCTCGATGCCGGCAAGGCGTGACGACGGTCGCGAACGAATTCCGCGCCACCGGCGGCGGCGCCGCCGCGACGCTCGTCCGCGTCGTGCTGCAATGCTACTACCGCGACGACCGCGTGTTGCGCTCGCTCGGGCTGGAGCTGCGCGCGCCATTCCCGCAGGGCTATGCGCTGGAGCAGGGCGACTGGTCGCTGCTCGATCCCGTCAAGGCGCGGTCGCCGAGTCTGCGGCGGGCGCAATAGCGGTCAGGGCAGCGTTGCGCCCACAGTCGGGGCACTTGCAGGAGCGAATTCCGGCCACCATCTGAGGTGACCGAAGGAATACGCCATGCTGGATTTCACCTCAGATGTCGCCGATGACCTGCAGTCATCGGGTGTGCCCGAACCATACCCCCGTCAACGACCAGGCCTTGCTGGACGCCTATTCCAACGCCGTGATCGGCGTGACCGAGCGGGTCGGGCCGGCCGTGGTCCGGGTCGAGACCGGGCCAAAAGTGCGCACCGGCCGCGAGCGCGGCGGGCTCGGTTCCGGGATCGTGATCTCGCCGGACGGGCTGGTGCTGACCAACAGCCACGTGGTCGGAGCGTCGAAGGAGATCAGGCTGCGCGACACCGAGGGCTTTGTCACCGATGCCCACGTGCTCGGCGTCGATCCCGACACCGACCTCGCGCTGCTGCGCGCCGATGGCGCGCGCGATCTGCCCTATGCCTCGCTCGGCAATTCCAAGAGCCTGCGGCGCGGCCAGCTCGTGGTCGCGATCGGCAATCCGCTTGGGCTTCGAATCGACGGTGACCGCCGGCGTGGTGTCGGCGCTGGGCCGTTCGATCCGCTCGGTGAGCGGGCGCACCATCGAGGACGTGATCCAGACCGATGCCGCGCTCAATCCCGGCAATTCCGGCGGGCCGCTGGTGTCGTCGTCGGCGGAGGTGATCGGCATCAACACCGCCATCATCAACGGCGCGCAGGGCATCTGTTTCGCGGTCGCCAGCAACACCGCGCAATTCGTGCTGTCGGAGATCATCCGCCACGGCTATGTCCGCCGCGCCTATATCGGCGTGTCCGGCCAGACCGCGCCGATCCCGCGGCGGCATGCGGTGGTCGCCGGCGTCGACAACACGATGGGCGCGCTGCTGGCGCAGATCGAGCCGGACAGCCCGGCGGCGAAGGCCGGGCTGTTGCCCGGCGATGTCGTGATCAAGCTCGACGGCGTCGAGATCAACGGCGTCGACGATTTGATCCGCGTGCTCGACCGCGACCGCATCGGCCGCACGCTCGCGATGGACGTGCTGCGCATGGGCCGCCTGCGCGCGATCGATATTCACCCGATCGAGCGCAAGACGAGGGCGGCAGCGGTCATGGTAAGAGCGCCATGTTTCCCCTCTCCCCTTGTGGGAGAGGGTGGAGCGTCGCGAAGTGAGACGGTGAGGGGTCTCTCCGCAGCCATGAGATGTCGCGTGGATAGCGCCCTCATCCGGCGCTTCGCGCCACCTTCTCCCACAAGGGGAGAAGGAGAGAGAGCTAGCTACCGCAACGCCGCCAGCAATTCGTCGGGCGCTTCGACCATCATCATGTGGCCGGCACCCGGCAGCACCACGGTGCGCGCATTCGGCGTCGCCGCGGCCAGCGTCTTGCCGGCCTTGGCTGGCGTCATCATGTCGCGCTCGCCGAGGATGAACGTGGTCGGGCACCTTGACCTGCGCGGCGGCGGCCAGCGCGCCCTGATAGGAATTGCAGGCGTTGAGATCGTTGTAGAGCACGCCGGGGCGCGTACTGCTGCAGCACGCGCTGCGCGCCCTGTGCATCCACAGTCCCGGCGCGAGGCTGCCGCCGAGTTCGGCCTTGAAGCCGAGGCCCCAGATCGAGACCATGTCGATGGCGTCGGGATCGTTGGCTTCCGCGGCCTTCAGCAGGTCGGGGCCGACGGTCATGGTCGCGGCGGTGCCGATCAGGCTCGAGGCCAGAGACCTTGTCCGGATGCCGCGCCGAAGTCTCCAGCGCGATCAGCGAGCCCATGGAGTGGCCGACCAGTTTTGCCTTCGGCGCGCCGGCGGCATCGAGCAGCGCGGCGGTCCAGTCGGCCATGTCGGCGATGGTCGGCAGCGCCGTGCCGGCCGAACGGCCATGGCCGGGCAGATCCGGCGCCAGCACGGAATAGCCGTGATGGGCGAACCAGCGGCTGTGCAGCGCCCAGGTCGAATGATCGAAGCCGGCGCCGTGCAGCATCACGACCGCGGGCAGCGACGGATCGAACGGCCGGCCGCCGGTGGCGACAAAAATATCAATTCCGTTGACGGACAGCTGCATGGCTCACACCTTCTGCGAGGCGCGCAGCGCCTGGCCGAGATCGTCGATGATGTCGCTGCGACCGTTTCGATGCCGACCGACAGCCGCACCAGTTCCTCGCCGATCCCGGCGGCCTTGAGTTGGGCCGGCGTCCATCTGCTGATGGGTGGTGCTGGCGGGATGGATCACCAGCGTCTTGGCGTCGCCGACATTGGCGAGATGGCTGATCATCCGCAGCGTCTCGATGAACTTCTTGCCCGCCGGCCGGCCGCCCTTGATGCCGAAGCTGAACGATCGAGCCGGCGCCGCGCGGCAGCAGCGTCTTGGCAAGCTCATGGTCGGGATGATCTGGCAGTGCCGGATGCAGCACCCACTCGACCGCCTTGTTGGCGTTGAGGAATTCCAGCACCGCGAGCGTGTTCGTCATGTGCCGCTCCATGCGCACGCCCAGCGTCTCGACGCCCTGCAGCAGCTGGAACGCATTGGTCGGCGACAGACACGCGCCGAAATCGCGCAGGCCCTTCGGTGCGCGCGCGCATGATGAAGGCGGCCTGGCCGAACTGCTCGTCGAAGACGATGCCGTGATAGCCGGCATAGGGCTCGGTCAGGACCGGGAATTTGCCCGAGCGCGTGCCAGTCGAAGCGGCCGCCGTCGACGATGACGCCGCCGATCGCGATGCCATGGCCGCCGATCCATTTGGTCGCGGAGTGCATCACGATGTCGGCGCCGAGCTCGATCGGCCGGCTGAGGTAAGGGCGTCGCAAAGGTGTTGTCGATCAGCAGCGGAATCTTGGCGTCATGCGCGATCTGCGCCACCGCCGGAATGTCCAGCACCTCGAGCCCGGGATTGCCGATGGTCTCGCCGATCACCAGCCGCGTGTTCGGCTTGATCGCGGCGCGAAACTCGTCGAGCGCGCGCGGCTTCACGAACGTCGTGGTGATGCCGAAGCGCGGCAGCGTGTGCGCCAGCAGGTTGATGGTGCCGCCATAGAGCGAGGCCGACGCGACGATATGGTCGCCGGCATTGAGCAGCGTGGCGATCGCCAGATGCAGCGCCGCCATGCCGCTCGCGGTGCAGACCGCGCCGACGCCGTTCTCCAGCGCCGCCAGCCGCTCCTCGAGCACGGCGGTCGGTCGGGTTGGAGATGCGGGTATAGATGTGGCCGGCGCGTTCCAGGTTGAACAGCGCTGCGGCGTGGTCGGAATCCTGGAACACGTACGACGTGGTCTGGTAGATCGGCACCGCGCGCGCGCCGGTCGCGGGATCGGGATGCTGGCCGGCATGCAGGCTCAGCGTTTCAAAGGCAGGCGGTTTGGGTGCGGGCATGCGGGGCTCGTCAGATCGATGGGTGGTCTGGAACTAAGGTGCGCCGGTTCAGACGTGGACGGCGGTGCGGACCCGGCCGACATTGCCGAATACGCGCAAATAGCGTTCGACCTCGGACGGCGAGCCGGTGGCCTTCTCGGGATTGTCCGACAGCTTGACCGCGGGCCGGCCGTCGACCGACGTCACCTTGCAGACCATCGAGATCGGATCGAGATCGGCAGAGCCATCCGGCGCGCAGCCGACGAAATCATTGGTGAGGTTGGTGCCCCAGCCGAAGCTGATGCGAACCCGGCCGGCGAAGTGCTTGATAGGTCTCCTCGATCGAGCTCGACATCCATGCCGTCGGAGAACACCAGCAGTTTCTCGCGGGGATCGCGGCCCTTCTGCTTCCACCATTTGATGATTTCTTCGCCGGCCGTGATCGGCGGCGCGCTGTCGGGGCGAAAGCCGGTCCAGTCGGCGACCCAGTCGGGCGCGTCGCGCAGGAACGGTTTGGTGCCGAACGCGTCGGGCAGCGCGATCAGCAGGTTGCCGCCATAGGTGTGCCGCCACTGGTCGAGGATGCGATAGGGCGCCCAGCGCAGTTCGGTATCGTCGTTGGCCAAGCGCAGCCGCCACCATCGGCAGTTCATGCGCGTTGGTGCCGATCGCTTCGAGATCGTTGTCCATCGCCAGCAGCACGTTGGAGGTGCCGGTGAAGGAGGGGCCGAGCCCTTCCTTGACCGCCTCGACGCACCAGCGCTGCCACAGGAAGCCGTGGCGGCGGCGCGTGCCGAAGTCGGACAGCCGCAGGCCGTCGAGCTTGCGCAGCCGCTCGACCTTGGACCAGAGTTTGGCCTTGGCGCGCGCGTAGAGCACGTCGAGCTCGAAGCGGCCCTGACCCCTGGTCATGCTGGCGCGAGCGCAGCTCGTTCAGGATCGCGAGCGCCGGAATTTCCCACATCGTGGTGTGGGTCCACGGCCCGTGAAAATGCAGTTCGTACTGGCCGTCGACCTTGCGCAGCTCGTATTCGGGCAGGCGGAAATTGGCGAGCCAGTTGATGAAGTCCGGCGAGAACATCTGGGTCTTGCCGTAGAACGTGTTACCGGCGAGCCAGATCAGTTCCTTCTTGGTGAAGCGGATGGTGCGGGCATGGTCGAGCTGTGCGCGCAGTTCGCCCTCGTCGATCACTTCGGCAAGCCGTACATGCCTGCTGCGGTTGATGACCGAGAAGGTCACCTGCTGTTCCGGGTAGAACTCCCGGATCATCTGCAGCATCAGGAGCTTGTAGAAATCGGTGTCGAGCAGGCTGCGCACGATCGGATCGAGCCGCCAGCCGTGGTTGTAGGTCCGGGATGCGATGTCGGTAACTGCCATGGCGGAACTCTAGCGTGCCGTGGGCACGCCCAACCAGTGGGTTTTGGCCGCGGACATGGCTGGTCAGCGGGCAATTTCCTGCCGGATACGGCTGACGGCGGCATTGACGTCGGTCCAGGCCGGCTTGTCCGGGGCGAATTGCCGCCGCAGGTAGACGACGAGTTCGGCGATCTGGCCGTCGGTAATGCTGTCCTTGAAGGCGGGCATGTAGCCGAGGTCGCTCGATACCGGGGCGGCGATGCCGTGCAGGATCACCTGGATCAGATTGTCCGGATGCGCGCTGTGCAGGTTGCTGTTCAGCGCCAGCGACGGCCGGCTGCCGAACAGCGGGGCACCGCCGACCTCGTGGCAGACGGCGCAGGCGCCCTGGTAGAGGCGGGCGCCGAGTGGAAATGCCGGGTTTCCGGTGCTGCGTCGCGGCTTCGAGTTGGTGGCGAGGGCGGCTGTTGATCGGCGACCGTCTCGTTGAAGGAAGCGAGATAGACCGCCATCGCGCGGATGTCCTGATCGGGCAGCGCCGTCAGTTCCTTCACGACCGGCGCCATCGGTCCGGCGGCAACGCCGTGAAAGCGGAATCGCCGGTGCGCAAATAGGCGAACAGCTCGTCCGCTCCACGGGATCGGCGCCTGCGACAGCGAGGTCAGCGCCGGCGCCTCCCAGCCTTCGGCAAATCCGCCGGCGAGATAGGCGTTGGCCGTTCCGCGCCGAGTGCGTTGCGCGGCGAATGGCAGGCGCTGCAATGGCCGAGGCCTTCGACGAGATAGGCGCCGCGATTCCAGACCTCGGATTTCGTCGGGTCGGCCTGGAATGTCGCGGGCTGGTGGAACAGCGCGTTCCATCCCGCCATCAGCGGACGCAGGTTGAACGGAAACGCCAGCGCGTTTGGCGGTGCTTCGGCGCGCACCGGTGTTGCGCCATCAGATAGGCATAGAGCGCCTGCAGGTCGGCATCAGCAGTCTTGGCGAAATGCGTGTAGGGAAACGCCGGATAGAGATGCTTGCCGTCGCGATGGATACCCTCGCGCATCGATCGCTCGAAGGCGGGATAGGACCAGTTGCCGATGCCGGTTTTTTCGTCGGGCGTGATGTTGGTGCTGTAGATGATGCCGAACGGCGTCTCGAGCGGACGGCCGCCGGCATTGATGCCGCCTCATGGCGGTGTGGCAGACCACGCAGTCGCCGAGCGCCGCGAGTTGCTGACCGCGCGCGATGGTGGCGGCGGAAAACACCGATGGATCCGGCCGTGCAATCGGCGCGATCGCCCGCCACGGCAACGCCGCGGTGCCGATAGCGATCGCTGCGCGCACATGCTGCGGCGATCGCGAACACGCCGGCCGAACGGCAAATGGATTTTCCATTTGGCCGATCGGGTGGCGGGCGGAGGCGCCGGCAAAGCCTCGGGCGGTATCGGCCTCATCGCCGCGCAATCCCGCAGGATGCGTTCCGGCGTGAACGGCAGTTCGCGAAGCGCACGCCGGTCGCATCAAAGATCGCGTTGGCGATGGCGGCGGCGCTCGGACTGACGCCGACTCGCCGACACCGAGCGGCGGCTGGTCCTGTCGCGGCAGCATCAGCACGTCGATTTGGGCACATCG
>CAVXTR010000006.1:0-431806 GCA_963764705.1 uncultured Alphaproteobacteria bacterium
TGCGCTGTTTCGCGCCTGCCCCATTGCGCTTGCCGCGCCTTGGCTCATACTGACGCGTGGCCAACAGGACCACCGTCATGTCGACTGCCGCCTTCGGCCCCCTGGACGAGACGATCACGATCGCGGAGCTCACGCGCGATCCCTATCCGATCTACAGGCGCCTCAGACGCGAAGCGCCCGTATTGCGGGTCAAATCCGTGGGCCGCACCTTCCTCACCAAGGCGGCCGACACCAAATACGTGAAGGACAACCCGGCGTTGTTCAGCTCCAACGATCCGAACACGCCCATGAAGCGCGCCTTTCTCGCGCATACGCTGATGCGCAAGGACCACGACGAACATCGGACCGAACGCATGGCGATGATGCCGGCCCTGATGCCGAAGACGATCGAATCCGTCTGGGCGCCGCTATATGCGAAACTGGCGGCGGCGTATCTCGACCGGCTGCCGCGCGGCGAGGTTGTCGATCTCTTTCCCGCCCTCGCGGGACCGCTTGCCGCGCGGATGCTGGCGCATGCGATGGGCGTTCCGGACGCGAGCGATGAGGACATGCAACGATGGTCGCAGACGCTGATCGACGGTGCCGGCAATTTCGGCTGGACACCGGGGCCTTTCCAAGCGACCGACATCGCCAATGCGGAAATGGACAAATGTATCCGCGCCAACGCCGAACGCGTGCGGGCCGAGCCGGATTCCTCAGCGCTCTCCTTCATGGTGAACGCGAAGACTCCTATTCTGGAAAGCCAGATGATCGCCAATGTAAAAATCGCGATCGGCGGCGGCATCAACGAGCCGCGCGACGCCCTGCTGACGATCCTCTACGGCCTGCTCACCAATCCCGATCAGCTCGACGGCGTGCGCGCAGACGGCAAATGGCGCGCCGCCTTCGAGGAAGGGGTGCGGTGGGTGGCGCCGATCCAGGCGAGTTCACGGCTCGTTATGGAGGACACGGAGATTCGCGGCTGCT
This sequence comes from uncultured Alphaproteobacteria bacterium, assembly GCA_963764705.1. Lineage (GTDB taxonomy): Bacteria > Pseudomonadota > Alphaproteobacteria > Rhizobiales > Xanthobacteraceae > Bradyrhizobium. Next base: position 967 of record CAVXTR010000006.1, read on the forward strand.
TCATCCCGAAGGGCGACACCGTGATGACGATCCAGGCCTCCGCTAACCGAGACGAGGACGTCATCAAAGACGGCGAGAACTACAACGCGCTTCGCGCCCCCTATCCTCACCAGGCCTTTGGCAACGGCCCGCATCATTGCGCGGGCGCGCACCTGTCGCGGCGAACTGTCGGCGACATCCTGATGCCGATGCTGTTCGAGCGCTTTCCCAACATGATCTTGCCTGATCCCGCGAGCGTGCGCTGGCACGGATTCGGGTTCCGCGGCCCGCTCAATCTGCCGGTTCAACTGCAATAGGGCGGCGCGAGGGAGAAACGTTTATTTTGTCTCACCAAGCGATGACACAGAACTCTTCGGCGCTTGTGAGCGGACTCTGATTGGTCTGTCGGAGGCCCCCGAACAGGGAACGAAGAGGCAACTCTAAAACCTTCGCTCTCAACTTGTAAAACGGAGCGTGAAGGTAGAGAATAAACTTGATCAGCTCGGTATTACACCATGCCGATTCAGGTGCGCAGGTCGACGCCATCACCTCAGCGAGGTCGCTGTCCTTGCCGCGCCACCCTCATGTGCTCAACGCGCAAATGGTCACCACATAGGCCTGCTAAACTACTTATCGCAGGCACCCGAGCTAGGATTCCTCGGGCAATACCACTAGACCGGCTCCAACCTAGGGAGGAAGGCCATGTCGCAACGCGCGCTCTCAAATCCTGAGCTGCCGAAGCGGGCACTATCTTGGGTGATATGGACAGGCTATAACCGCGCTGGGCGCATTCGCACTTGCTGGCATCGCGCTCAATCGCAATGAGCCGGTTAGTGCGGCCTGGCTGGTGACCGCGGCTATCTGCGTCTACCTCATCTCCTATCGGTTTTACGGCAAGTTCATCGCCGAGAAGGTCTTGCAGCTGGACGACACGCGCATGACGCCGGCCGAACGCCATAATGATGGCCTCGACTACGTTCCTACCAACAGATACGTCGTCTTCGGTCATCACTTCGCGGCCATCGCGGGGGCCGGTCCACTGGTCGGGCCGGTGCTCGCTGCACAGATGGGCTATCTGCCGGGAACTCTCTGGATCCTCGTAGGAGTGGTGTTTGCGGGCGCGGTGCAGGATTTCGTTATTCTGTTCTGCTCGATGCGACGCGACGGCCGCTCACTCGGCGAAATGGTGAGAATGGAAATGGGCCCAATCGCGGGCGGCGTCGCCCTCGTTGGCACCCTCGGGATTATGATCATAATCCTCGCCGCGCTCGGCCTGGTCGTCGTGAAGGCATTGGGCGAAAGCCCGTGGGGCACGTTCACGGTTGCCGTCACGATCCCGACCGCCATGGTCATGGGTGTCTACATGCGGAGCATCCGGCCAGGCAAAGTGGGAGAAGCCTCTGTATTCGGCGTGATCGTTCTCTTGCTCGCCATCTGGTATGGCCAGTACGTGGCCCAGGACGCAACGCTCGGGCCAGCTTTCACCTACAGCGCGCCTGCTCTGGCTTTGGCAATCATCGTTTATGGCGCCGTCGCCTCTATGCTGCCAGTGTGGCTCCTCCTCGCTCCTCGCGATTACCTCAGCACGTTCCTCAAGATCGGCGTCATTGTCGCTCTCGCGATCGGCATTTATCTGGTCCAGCCCGATCTAAAGATGGGAGCGGTGACCCGTTTCACCGATGGTAGCGGACCAGTGTTTTCCGGCCCGCTATTCCCGTTCCTTTTCATCACCATCGCATGCGGTGCAGTGTCGGGCTTTCACGCGTTGATCTCGTCGGGCACGACGCCAAAGATGATCGAGCGGGAGTCGGACGCCCGTTTTGTCGGGTACGGCGGCATGCTGATGGAGTCTTTCGTCGCCATAATGGCACTTTCCGCTGCCTGTGTGCTCGATCCTGGCATCTACTTCGCCATGAACAGTCCGGCGGCGGTAATCGGCGACACGCCTCAAAAGGCAGCCGAGGTAATTAGCAATTGGGGTTGGGTGATCACCCCCGAAGCGATCAAGCAGACCGCAACCGACGTGGGCGAACACACTATCCTCAACCGAGCCGGCGGCGCCCCGACTTTGGCGGTGGGTATGGCGCAAATCATGGCACAGGCCTTTGGAGGCAAGGCGCTCGAGGCCTTTTGGTACCACTTCGCCATCCTGTTCGAGGCACTGTTCATCCTCACGGCGGTTGATGCCGGCACCCGCGCAGGCCGATTTATGATTCAGGATCTGCTCGGCAACATCTACGCCCCGCTCGGCCGCACTGAGTCCCTGTTTTCCAATGTGGTTGCTACACTGCTCTGTGTCGCCGCGTGGGGCTACTTCGTCTATCAGGGCACGATCGACCCGCTTGGCGGAGTGAATACGATCTGGCCGCTATTCGGCATCTCGAACCAGATGCTCGCCGGCATTGCTCTTCTGTTGGCCACTACCGTGCTGATCAAGCTTAAGCGCGAGCGCTACGCCTGGGTGACGCTTGCGCCCACGGCATGGCTTCTGGTTTGCACGCTCACGGCAGGGTGGATGAAGGCATTCTCGTCCGATCCGCGCATTGGATTCTACGCGTTGGCCAACAAGTACAGCGAGGCGGCTTCGGCTGGCACTGTCCTCGCCCCGGCCAAGAGCATTGCCGAGATGGAGCGTGTGGCTTTCAACAACTACATATGTGGCACGCTCACAGTGCTGTTCGTTGCTCTCGTGCTAGTCATGGCTTATTTCACGCTGCGAATGTCGCTGAAAGCGTTCCGCAACGCCATGCCGAGTGCGGCTGAGACGCCGCCTGCAATTCGTGAGGGAGGATTGTCCGGTGCTCCTGCGTAATGTTCGGAAATCGGTCCTGTCGTGCCGGGAAGTCACTGGGGCAACGGTAGAAGAGTGCTTTGCGTGCGCGCGGGACGCGGCCACACAACTGCGCCAGGGTTGGCTTAGGGTCATTGGTGCGCCCGACTATAAGGCCTACTTGATCCACCATGCGGCGCGGCATCCCGGCACGGCACCGATGGCTGAGCGTGAATACGTCAACATGTTCATCGAGCGGCGCTTCGATGGACGGAGTGCTGGGCGCTGCTGCTAGTTCATAATCCGGGTGGATCCACCGTCTCAGGTACGTGGTCCTATCGCCGGTGTGCTGCGCGTGAGCCAATGCGTTCAACAAGGTACGGCCGCGAAATGCGGCCGCACCTTGCATGAAAAGTGGAAAACTAGCGGAGTATCATGAGCGCGACCTGCCGTTCCAGCGCTGGATCGAAACGCCCCGTTCGCGGATTTTTGACGGCGTTCCGATAAAGGCGCTCCGTCGAAGCAGTGTACGCGCGAGCCATTCGGCTTAAGAAGCCTGATGCTTTACGGCCCAACTCGTGCGAATCTAGCAACTTACCTGTGAAAGTCATAGTCGATCGCCTCTCATTGTTAGAGTGTCGACCTCGAACGTTTCCAGCCTCGCACCTCGTATATAAAACGTGAAATGAATGACACTAGAGTTCGTATGCGTGACGCAGCGTCCCACAAATGGGACGCCTGCACAAAATCGTGGCGTTATGCGCGTTTATGCGTCATTACCGAGAGCCGATTACATCCCCTTGACGATGTTCTCGGTGACCTTCTTGGCGTCGCCGAGCAGCATCATGGTGTTGTCGCGGTAGAACAGCGGATTGTCGATGCCGGCATAACCCGATGCCAGCGAGCGCTTGATGAACATCACGGTGCCGGCCTTCCAGACCTGCAGCACCGGCATGCCGTAGATCGGCGAGGTCTTGTCGTCTTCCGCGGCCGGGTTGGTGACGTCATTGGCGCCGATCACGAAGGCGATATCGGCTTGCGCGAATTCGGAGTTGATGTCCTCGAGTTCGAACACCTCGTCATAGGGCACGTTGGCTTCGGCCAGCAGCACGTTCATGTGGCCGGGCATGCGGCCGGCGACCGGGTGAATGGCGTACTTCACCTCGACGCCTTCCTTCTTCAGGAGGTCGCCCATTTCGCGCAGCGCATGCTGGGCCTGCGCCACCGCCATGCCGTAGCCGGGCACGATGATGACCTTCTGGGCATTCTTCATGATGAAGGCCGCGTCGTCAGCCGAACCGAGCTTGGCGGGCTTCTGCTCGCCGCCGCCACCGCCGGCCGCGGCGGTTTCGCCGCCGAAGCCGCCGAGGATGACCGAGATGAAGGAACGGTTCATCGCATGGCACATGATGTAGGACAGGATCGCGCCGGAAGATCCGACCAGCGCGCCGGTGACGATCAGCGCCGAATTGCCGAGCGTGAAGCCGATGCCGGCGGCGGCCCAGCCGGAATAGGAGTTCAGCATCGAGATCACGACCGGCATGTCGGCGCCGCCGATCGGGATGATCATGAGCACGCCGAGCACCAGCGCGATGATGGTGATCAGCCAGAAGTCGAGCGCACTGCCCGACATCACGAGGCCGACGATGAAGAACACCAGCGCGAGCGCGAGCACGATGTTGATGGCGTGGCGGAACGGCAGGATGATCGGCGCGCCGCTCATGCGCGCCGACAGTTTCAGGAACGCGATCACCGAGCCGGTGAAGGTCAGCGCGCCGATGGCGACGCCGAGCGACATTTCGACGAGGCTCGAGCCGTGAATGTCACCGGGCTTGCCGATGTCGAACGCCTCCGGCGCATAGAACGCGCCGGCAGCGACCAGCACCGCGGCCATGCCGACCAGCGAGTGGAAGGCCGCGACCAGTTCCGGCATCGAGGTCATCGGCACCCGGCGGGCGATCACGGCGCCGATACCGCCGCCGATGGCGATGCCGAGGATGACCAGCACCCAGGCTATGCCGTCCGCCGGCGGATGGACTGCGAGCGTGGTCGCGACCGCGATCGCCATGCCGATCATGCCGAACAGATTGCCCTGGCGGGACGTGGCGGGACTGGACAAGCCGCGCAGCGACAGGATGAACAGCACACCCGCAACGAGATACAGAATTGCAGCCAGATTGGCGTTCATCTCAGGTCCCCATTGTCTTCGTCACCACGAGGTGCACGCCCGCTCGCCGGTCATTTCACTTGGCCTTCTTCTTGTACATCGCCAGCATGCGCTGGGTGACAAGGAAGCCGCCGAAGATATTCACGCAGGCGAAGATCAGCGCGATGAAGCCGAAGCCGCGCGCCCAGCCGCTGCCGCTCGAGATCATCGGGACGCCGACCGCGAGCAGCGCGCCGACCACGATCACCGAGGAGATCGCGTTGGTCACCGACATCAGCGGCGTATGCAGCGCCGGGGTCACCGACCAGACCACGAAGTAGCCGACGAACACGGCGAGGACGAAAATCGACAGCCGGAATACAAAGGGATCGACGGCTTGGGCGACATGCTCCATGACTTCTCTCCTTAGGCTTTCGGCTGGAAGTTCGGGTGGATGACGGCGCCGTCCTTGGTCAGCGCGGTGGCTTTCACCAGTTCGTCGTCCCAGTTGACCGCGAGCGCCTTGTTCGGCCTTGTCGACCAGCGTCTCGATGAAGTTGAAAAAATTGCGGGCATAAAGGCTCGAGGCCGATTGCGCGACGCGGCCGGCGACGTTGGTGTAGCCGACGATCTTGACGCCATCGGCGTCGACGACTTCGCCCGGCCTTGGCGCCCTCGACATTGCCGCCGCGCTCGACGGCGAGATCGACCAGCACCGAGCCCGGCTTCATCGACTTCACCATCTCGGCGCTGACGAGCTTCGGCGCCGGCCGGCCCGGGATCAGCGCGGTGGTGATGACGATGTCCTGCTTCTTGATGTGCTCGGCGGTGAGCGCGGCCTGCTTGGCCTGGTACTCTTTCGACATTTCCTTGGCGTAGCCGCCGGCGGTCTGGGCGTTCTTGAATTCCTCGTCCTCGACCGCGAGGAATTTGGCGCCGAGCGATTCGACCTGCTCTTTCGTCGCCGGGCGCACGTCGGTGGCGGTGACGACGGCGCCAAGCCGGCGCGCGGTCGCGATCGCCTGCAGGCCGGCGACGCCGACGCCCATCACGAACACCTTCGCCGCCGGAACGGTGCCGGCCGCAGTCATCATCATCGGGAAGGCGCGGCCGAAGGATTCCGCCGCCTCGATCACCGCGCGGTAGCCGGCGAGGTTCGCCTGGCTCGACAGCACGTCCATGACCTGCGCGCGGGTGATGCGCGGCATCAATTCCATCGCAAACGCCGAGACGCCGGCATCCGCGATCGTCTTCAGCGCCGCCTCGTTGCCGTACGGATCCATGATCGCGATGACGAGCGCGCCGCGCTTGTATTGCGCAAGCTCGCTGGCTTCGGGCCGCTTCACCTTGATGATGATGTCGGCATCCTTCAGCGCATCGGCGCTGACGGTGGCGCCGACCGCGGTGAATTCGGAATCCGGCAGGCCCGACTTGATGCCCGCGCCCGGCTCGATCGCCACTTCGGCGCCGAGCGCCTTGAATTTCTTCACGGTGTCGGGGGAAGCGGCGACCCGCGGCTCGGACGGATCGATTTCCTTGGCAACGGCAATCTTCATGACATATCCAACTCGAGTGACATTCTGGGTTTGCGGAGCCGCAAACCATTCGCGACTTCTGATAGACATCAGCCGAAGAGCAATAATTGCTCAGCAAAGCGGCGCTATCACACCATGTACTGCCCGCCATTGATCGACAGCGTCGATCCGGTGATGAAGCCGGCCTCGTCGGCGGCGAGGAACACCACCGCGCGGGCGATTTCCTCGGGCTCGCCGAGGCGGTTGACCGGGATCAGCGGCAGGATGCTCTTCTCCAGCACCTCCTTCGGCACCGCCTGCACCATTTCGGTGTTGATGTAGCCGGGGCAGATCGCGTTCACGGTGATGCCGCCCTTGGCGTTCTCCAGCGCCAGCGCCTTGGTGAAGCCGATGTCGCCGGCCTTGGCCGCCGAATAATTGACCTGGCCGAACTGGCCCTTCTGGCCGTTGATCGAGGAGATGTTGATGACGCGGCCGAACTTGCGGGCGCGCATGCCTTCGATCACCTGGCGCGTCATGTTGAACAGCGAGCCGAGATTGGTGTTGATGACCGCGTTCCACTGATCGAGCGTCATCTTGTGGAAGGCGCCATCCTTGGTGATGCCGGCATTGTTGACGAGCACGTCGACCGGGCCGAGGTCGGCCTCGACCTTCTTGACGCCGGCCGCGCAGGCGTCGAACGAGCTGACGTCCCATTTGTAGACGGGAATGCCGGTCTCGGCTTTGAATTTCTCGGCCGCCGCGTCGTTGCCGGCGTAGCTCGCCGCAACCTTGTAGCCCGCAGCCTTCAGCGCCTTGCTGATCGCAGCGCCGATGCCCCGCGTACCCCCCGTCACCAATGCAACACGTGCCATGTCGAATTCCTCCCTCCGCTAGTTGGTTCAGTCGCGTGCGATGCACATCGCGATGCCCATGCCGCCGCCGATGCACAGCGTGGCGAGGCCCTTCTTGGCATCGCGCTTCTGCATCTCGTGCAGCAGCGTCACCAGCACGCGCGCGCCGGACGCGCCGACCGGGTGGCCGATCGCGATCGCGCCGCCATTGACGTTGACCTTGGCGGTATCCCAGCCGAGGTCCTTGTTGACCGCGCAGGCCTGCGCCGCGAACGCCTCGTTGGCCTCGATCAGGTCGAGGTCGCCGATGTTCCAGCCGGCCTTCTTCAGCGCGGCGCGGGAAGCCGGGATCGGTCCGGTGCCCATGATCTTCGGGATCGACGCCGGCCTGGCCCCACGACACGATGCGGCCGAGCACCTTCTTGCCTTCCTTGGCGGCCTGCTTGGCGGTCATCAGCACCACGGCGGCGGCGCCGTCATTGATGCCGGACGCGCTGCCGGCGGTGACGGTGCCGTCCTTCTCGAAGGCGGGCTTCAGCTTGGCCATCGCGTCGACGGTCGCGCCATGGCGCGGATATTCGTCGTCGCTGACGATGATGTCGCCCTTGCGGGTCTTGATGGTGACGGGGACGATCTCGTCCTTGAACTTGCCGGCCTTCTGCGCGGCCTCGGCCTTGTTCTGCGAGTGAACCGCGAACTCGTCCTGCTGCGCGCGGGTGATCTGGTACTGCCGCGCGACGTTCTCGGCGGTGTTGCCCATGTGGTAGCCGTTGAAGGCGTCCCACAGGCCGTCCTTGATCATGGTGTCGACCAGTTCGAGGCCGCCCATCTTGACGCCGCCGCGCAGATACTGCGCGTGCGGGGCCATGCTCATGGATTCCTGGCCGCCGGCGACGACGATTTCGGAATCGCCGTTGAGCAGCGCCTGATAGCCGAGCGCGACCGTGCGCAGGCCGCGAGCCGCAGAGCTGGTTGACGCCCCAGGCCGGGCTTTCCACCGGGATGCCGGCGGCGATCGAGGCCTGGCGGGCCGGGTTCTGGCCCTGCGCCGCGGTCAGGATCTGACCCATGATGACTTCGGAGACGCGGCCCGGCTCGATGCCGGCCCGCTCCAGCGCGGCCTTGATGGCGATGGCGCCGAGGTCATGGGCCGGGGTGGTGGCGAACGCGCCGTTGAAGCTGCCGACCGGGGTGCGGGCGGCGCTGACGATGACGACATCGTTTGACATGAAAAGTTCCTCAGTTGCAGGTTGTTCGGTGATGCAAATCGGTTGATTTGCGTCGACTGGTTCGATTTCTCTTTTACGTATCGACCGGGCGCGGGTTCTATCGGGCTATATCGAGCATTGCCCTGTTGTGCTGGCGCAGGGATCACTCCGCTGGAATGGCGTCTCATCCACGCATCCCAGTCCGGCCACCAGCTTCCGGGTTTCTCTTCGGCGCCGTCGAACCAGCCCTGCGGATCGGACTCGAGGTCGTCGTTGAGCCAATGGCTGCGTTTGTTGCGGGCCGGAGGATTGATCACACCTGCGACGTGGCCGCTCGCAGCAAGAACGAATCGCGCCTCACCACCGACCAAATCCTTGGAACGAAATGCCGTCTTCCACGGCACGATGTGATCCTCGCGGGATGCGAGAAGATAGATCGGCGCGTCAATCTTGGACAAATCCACCGGAACGCCACACTGCGTGGTCTTGCCGGGATCCTTGATGTTGTTTTCAAGATAGGTGTTGCGCGTGTACCAGCAGTACATCGGGCCGGGCAGGCTGACGCTGTCGGAATCCCAATACAACAGATCGAAAGCATCCGGCGTTGCGCCCTTGAGATAGCTGTCGACGACGTACCGCCAGATCAGATCGTTGGCGCGCAGCGTCCCGAACGTGAACGCCAGTTCCTTGCCGGGCAGAATGCCGCCCTTCCCGATCGTCGCTTCACGCAGGGCGACCGATCCGGCGTCGATCAGCAGTCCGATTTCGCCGGTATCGGAAAAATCCAGCATGGTGGTTAGCAGCGTGACTGTCGCGAGCTTGTCCTGTTGTCGCGCGGCCAGCACGGCCGCTGCGCAGCTCAGGATCGTGCCGCCTACGCAGAATCCGAGGGCATTTGTCCGCTCGGCGCCGGTGATGTCGAGGACGACGTCGACCGCCTTGAGCGGACCCATCTCGAGGTAGTCGTCCCACGTCAGATGTCCCGTCTCGGCCACCGCGCTACGCCAGGAAATCAGGAACACCTGATGACCTTGCGCAACCGCGTACTCGACCAGCGAGTTGCCCTCGCCGAGATCGAGCAGGTAATATTTGTTGATGCATGGCGGCACGAACAGCAGCGGCGTTTTTTCGACCTCACTCGTCTGCGGAGCGTACTGGATCAGCTGGATCAGTTCATTTTCGAAAACCACCGTTCCCGGCGTGGTGGCCAGGTTGCGTCCGACTTCGAAGGCCGACTCGTCGACCCGGGTGATCCGCCCCTTTTGCAGGTCATCAATCAAATTCTTCATGCCGTCCGTCAGGCTCGCGGAGCGGGTCTCGATCGCCTTGCGGATCACCTCGGGATTGGTCGCGGGAAAATTCGACGGACTCATCGCATCGATGAACTGACGGGCATAAAACCGAAGCTGCAATTTCGTCTTATCGTCGACCTGCGCCCTGATCGACGAACTCATGCAGCTGTCTTGAGCCCAGCAAATAGGTCTGCTTGAGAAGATCGTAATAAGGCTGTTCCCGCCACGATGCGTCCTTGAACCGCTTGTCGCCCTGTGGCCATCGCAACGTCCGAATGGGCGCCACCCGAAAATGATTGCAGGAACAGTGCGTTCCAGAAGCCGCCACACCTGTTTGAGATATTCGCGCTGGAGATCCAGCGATCAACGCAAAGGGGAAGAACGGGCGCCCCGATGAGAGCGACTCCTCGGTGCTGCACCCCGGTAGCCGAGGCGAGAGCATCGTCAAACTGCTTCATCGCGTCTTGCCCGGCCTGCATCAGGCTTTCGAGATACGCCTGCGCGTCGGCAAACGGTGGGATGCTGTTCATGACATCCGCTCCGTCCTATTTCTTCCTAGGCATGTAGAGATCGGTGATCGTACCTTCGAACGCTTCGGCGGCCATGCCGAGCGTTTCGGAGAGCGTCGGATGGGGATGGATCGTCAGGCCGATGTCGGCGGCGTCGGCGCCCATTTCGATTGCAAGCGCCGCTTCCGCGATGAGGTCGCCTGCCGACGGCCCAACGATGCCACACCCGATGATCCGCTCATGTTCTTCGTCGAACAGGATTTTGGTGACGCCCTCATCGCGGCCGAGCGACAGCGATCGCCCACTCGCCGCCCATGGAAAGACACCCTTGCCATATTTGACGCCGCTGGCCTTGGCTTCGAGTTCGGTCAGACCGACCCACGCCACCTCCGGATCGGTGTAGGCAACCGAAGGAATAACTTTCGCGTCGAATACACTGTTCCGACCGGCAGCCACTTCGGCCGCGACCTTCGCCTCATGCACGGCCTTATGTGCGAGCATCGGTTGGCCAACTACGTCCCCGATGGCAAAAATATGCGGAACATTCGTGCGCATCTGCTTGTCGACTGCGATAAAGCCGCGCTCATCGACGGTGACGCCCGCGGCGTTTGCGCCAACCATTTTTCCGCTGGGACTGCGGCCGACGGCGACTAGCAGACGATCGAATAGGTCGTTCGACGTCCCGTTCGGACCCTCAAACGTCACGCGAAGCCCGTCTGCTTCGGCGGCAACCGCGGTGACCTTGGTTTTCAGCAGGATGTTTTCGTAGCGTTTGCTAATTCGCTTCATCAACGGCGTGACAATATCCTTGTCAGCACCGGGGATGATCTGGTCCATCAATTCCACAACCGTCACCTTGACCCCGAGCGAGTGATAGACCGTCGCCATCTCCAGGCCGATGATACCGCCACCAAGCACAAGAAGCCGGTTGGGCAGACCGTTCAGTTCAAGAGCGCCGGTTGAATCGATGACCCGCGAATCGCCGTGCGGAATGAAGGGCAACGTGATCGGTTCGGAGCCGCAGGCAATGATCGCCTGATCGAACGAAATCGTCTTCTCGCCGTCGGCGGTTTTCGCGAGTAGCGATTTCGGCGACAGAAACGTGCCGACCCCCGTCACGACTGTGACCTTGCGCTGCCTGGCAAGACCCGACAAACCGCCCGTCAGCTTCTTGACGATGCCGTCCTTCCAGCCGCGAAGCTTGTCGATGTCGAGAGCGGGAGCGCCGAATGCAATTCCATGGTCGGCCATTTCCCGCGTCTCGTCGATCACCTTGGCGGCGTGCAGCAGCGCCTTTGAGGGAATGCAGCCGACGTTGAGGCAGACGCCTCCAAGCGTCGCGCCCTTGTCGACCAGAACGACCTTCTTGCCGAGATCGGCGGCCCGGAACGCGGCGGAGTAGCCGCCTGGACCCGCGCCGACCACGAGCACCTCAGCGTGAAAATCACCCTTCGCGGATGTTGCAGAAGTTGCGGCCGCAGGCGGGGACGCGGCCGATGCCGCCTTTGTTGAATCAGCACTGACGAATGTCGCGATGACCGAGCCCGCACTCACCCTGTCGCCGACCTTGATCATGACCTCGCCGATGACCCCAGCCGACGGAGCGGGAACATCCATTGCTGCCTTGTCGGATTCCAGTGTGACAAGCGTCTCTTCTGCCGTAATCGTCTGACCGGCCTTCACGTATACCTCGATTACCGGCACGTCCTTGAAATCGCCGATGTCCGGAACCTTGATCGTATCTGTCATCGTCTCTCTCCCGTTCGTGTCCGTCAGAGGACGAGGCGCCGCACATCTTCAAGGACAGTGGCGAGGTGCCGGGCGAACCGTGCCGCGGCGGCGCCGTCGATCACACGGTGATCGTAGGAAAGACAGAGCGGCAGCATCAGGCGGGGTACAAAAGCCTCGCCGTTCCACACCGGCGCCATCTTCGAGCGCACGACGCCCAGGATCGCCACTTCCGGCGCATTGACGATCGGAGTAAACGCGGAGCCGCCGATGCCGCCGAGCGAAGAAATCGTGAATGTCGCTCCCTGCATTTCCGAGGGCGTCAACTTGCCGTCGCGCGCCTTCGCTGAGATGTCGCCCAGTTCGCGGCTGATCTCGATGACCCCCTTGCGGTCCACCTCCTTGACGACCGGAACGACCAGACCTTCCGGCGTGTCGACGGCGATGCCAATGTTGTAGAATTTCTTGTAGACCAGTGCGTCCTTCTCCGGCGTGAGCGAAGTATTGAAGTCCGGAAATGCCTTCAGCGCGTTGACGGACGCCTTCATCAGGAAGGGCAGCAGCGAGACTCGGTACGGCTTCTTCTTGTCGGCCTTGCCCGCGTCGTCGAGTTCCTTGCGGTATTTCTCGATCTCGGAAATATCCGCCTCGTCGTTGTGGGTGACGTGCGGGATGTTGAGCCATGCGCGATGAAGGTACGGTCCGGAGATGCGCTTGATCCGCACCATCGGCTTGATCTCGACCGGCCCGAACTTCGAAAAGTCGACCGCGGGAATTTCCGGAATTCCCATGCCGCCCGCAGTTGCGCCCGCGGCCGCCCCCTTGGCGCCGCCGCCGAGCGAGGCCTTGATATCTTCCTTCGTGACGCGCCCTTTTTCGCCTGTCCCCTTGATCGTGGCCAGATCGATGTCGAGCTCGCGCGCCATGCGACGAACGCCCGGACTGGCATGCGCCCCGGAAAAGTCCTGTATTGCCGGAGCGGCGGACTTCGGAACCGCGGGTGACGGTGCCGGACTCTTCGGCGGCTCGGGTTGTTCCTGTTGCTGCATCACCGCAGGCGCGGCCTGCGCCGGCGACGCCTCCTCGCCGCTTTCCAGCCGGGCGAAGAGAAAGTCCTTGCCGACGCGGTCGCCGATCTTCACCAGGATCTCCTTGACCGTGCCGGCCGACGGCGAAGGGACCTCCATCGACGCCTTGTCGGATTCCAGGGTGATCAACGGATCGTCCAGCTTGACGATGTCGCCCGGCTTCACGGAGATTTCGATGATCGGCACGTCCTTGAAGTCGCCGATATCAGGCACTTTCACATCGATGATGCTGGTCAAAACAACCTCCTTGGACTCTGCGCGGCGCGTTGGGCGGCAATGCTCGGATCGATGGGCGGGCGTCTGATTTCAGACCAGAGCGGGGTTCGGCTTGTCGGGATTGATGCCGTATTTGCGGAGAGCGTCGGCAACGAGCGTGGCCGGCACCGTTCCTTCGTCGGCCAGCGCCTTCAGCGCCGCCACGACGACATGGAATCGGTCGACTTCGAAGAAGCTGCGCAACTTTCGCCTGTAGTCGGAGCGGCCGAAACCGTCGGTTCCCAACACGCGATAGCGGCCAGGCACGAACGGCCGGATCTGGTCGGCGAGCAGCTTCATGTAGTCGGTTGCCGCTATGACCGGACCGCCGGCTTTTTCGAGGCACGTCTCGACATAAGCGCGTTTTGGCGCTGCGGTCGGATGCAGCATGTTCCAGCGGTCGGTGTCCAGACCGTCCCGGCGCAGCTCCATGAAGCTCGTGACGCTCCAGACGTCGGAGGCGATGCCGAAATCTTCCGCAAGCAAGGCGGCCCCGGCCTCGACTTCGCGCAGAATTGAGCCCGAGCCCAGCAGCTGCACCCGGGCGGCCTTCTTTTTCGTCTCGACGGATTTCAGCTTGTGCATGCCCTTGCGGATGCCGTCCTCGGCGCCTTCGGGCATGTCGCCGTGCGGGTAGTTCTCGTTCAGCGTCGTGATGTAGTAGAAGACGTCCTCGTTCTCGCCGTACATGCGGCGCAGGCCGTCCTGCACAATGACCGCCACTTCGTAGGAATAGGTCGGGTCGTAGCAAACGCAGTTCGGAATCGTCGAGGCGATGATATGGCTGTGGCCGTCTTCGTGCTGCAGCCCCTCGCCGTTGAGTGTCGTGCGGCCCGACGTGCCGCCGATCAGGAACCCCCGCGCGCGCATGTCGCCGGCCGCCCACGCAAGGTCGCCGACGCGCTGAAAGCCGAACATGGAGTAGTAGATGTAGAATGGGATCATCGGGGTGTTCGATGTCGAGTACGATGTCGCGGCCGCGATCCACGACGCCATGGCGCCGGGTTCGTTGATCCCTTCCTGGAGGATTTGACCGGTCTTGTCCTCGCGATAGAACATGAGTTCGTCGGCATCCTGCGGCCGATAGAGCTGCCCCACCTGCGAGAAGATCCCGAACTGACGGAACATGCCCTCCATGCCGAAGGTGCGGCTCTCGTCGGGCACGATCGGAACGATGCGCTTGCCGATCGCCTTGTCCCGCAGCAGCGTCGTCAAAATGCGCACGAACGCCATCGTGGTCGAAATTTCGCGGTCTCCGGTCGACTTCAGCTGCGCGCCGAAGGCGGATAGAGGCGGAATCTCGATCGGCTGAGACTTGCTGCGCCGAGCCGGCAGATGCCCGCCGAGCGCCGCGCGATGTTCGGCGAGGTACTTCATTTCAGGCGAACCCTCGGGGAAGCGCACGAAGGGCACGTCCTTCAATTGCTCGTCCGAAACCGGAATCTGCGAACCTGTCGCGAAACTGCCGAAGCGCCTCCTCGTTCATCTTCTTGGCCTGGTGCGAGATCATCTGGCCTTCGCCGGATTCGCCCATCCCGTAGCCCTTGACGGTCTTGGCGAGGATGACGGTCGGCTGTCCCTTGTGCTCGACGGCCGCCTTGTAGGCCGCGTAGACCTTTTGCGGGATCGTGGCCGCCGCGCGTCATCTCCCAGATCTCGTCGTCGCTCATATGAGCGACCATGTTTTTCAGCTCGGGATATTTCCCGAAGAAATGTTCGCGGACATAGGCGCCGTTTTTCGATTTGTAGTCCTGGTATTCTCCATCGACGCATTCTTCCATGCGCTTTCGCAGAATGCCGGTGACGTCGTTGGCCAGCAGTTGATCCCAGCCCGATCCCCACAAGACCTTGATGACGTTCCAGCCCGCGCCGCGGAAATCGGCCTCGAGTTCCTGTATGATCTTGCCGTTTCCGCGCACCGGACCATCGAGCCGCTGCAGATTGCAGTTGATGACAAAGACCAGATTGTCGAGATGCTCGCGTCCGCCCAGCGATATGGCGCCGAGCGACTCCGGCTCGTCCATCTCGCCGTCGCCCATGAAGGCCCAGACCTTGCGGGGCTTGGTATCCGCCAGGCCGCGGGAATCGAGATACTTGAGGAAGCGCGCCTGATAGATCGCCATCAACGGCCCGAGGCCCATGGACACGGTCGGAAACTGCCAGAAATCCGGCATCAGCCAGGGATGCGGATAGGAGGGCATCCCCTTGCCGTCGACCTCCTGCCGGAAATTGAGAAGCTGCTCCTCGCTCAAGCGCCCTTCGAGATATGCGCGCGCGTAGATGCCGGGCGAGCAGTGACCTTGGTAGTAAACGAGGTCTCCGCCATGCGTGTCGGTCGGAGCATGCCAAAAATGCATGAAGCCGGTATCGTACAGCGTCGCCGCCGATTGGAAGCTGGCGATGTGCCCGCCGAGTTCGGAAGAGGTCTTGTTGGCGCGCAGCACGATCGCGGCGGCGTTCCACCGGATCAGCGAGCGGATCTTGTGCTCGATCGCGCGGTCGCCTGGATGCGCCGGCTCGTCGTCGGGCGAGATGGTGTTGACATAGGCGGTGTTGGCGGCAAAAGGCAGCTTGGCGCCCTTGCGCCGGGCCGCTTGAACGATCCCGTCCAGCAACTCGTCGACCCGGCCGATGCCTTCGAAGGCCTCGACGGAATCCAGCGCATCGAGCCATTCACGTGTTTCTGCGGGATCGCGATCCTGGTCCAATGTCTCCTCCTGTTTCGGCCGTGCATTTTTCTACGGAACGAGAACGAGATGATGGTCGTTCCCACGGGCAATCAGTCGAGTTTCGGTCAGCCGCTGCGGAGGACGCTCTTCCCTGCGTAAGATCCCGCAGAGCCGAGTTCTTCCTCGATCCGCATGAGTTGATTGTATTTGGCCAACCGGTCGGATCGCGAGAGCGACCCCGTCTTGATCTGGCCGCAGTTGGTGGCGACCGCCAAATCGGCGATGGTGGTGTCTTCGGTCTCCCCAGAGCGATGCGACATCACGCTCGTGTACCCGGCACGGTTCGCCATATCGACGGCGGCCAGCGTCTCGGTCAGCGAACCGATCTGGTTCACCTTGATGAGGATGGAATTGGCGACGCCCTTGGCGATGCCGGCGGACAGCCGCTCCACATTCGTCACGAAAAGATCGTCGCCGACAAGCTGGCATCGCCGGCCCACCAGGTCGGTCACGAGCTTCCAGCCTTCCCAGTCATCCTCGGACATTCCGTCTTCGATCGACATGATCGGGTAACGGCCGACGAGGCTCGTCAGATACTCGGCCTGGGCCTGCGGCTCTCGTACCAGGCCTTCGCCCTCGTAATGATATTTGCCGTCCTTGAAAAACTCGGTTGCCGCGCAGTCGAGCGCCAGCACCATATCATCGCCGGGCCTATAGCCGGAAGCCTCGATCGAACTCATGATGAAGTCAAGCGCGTTTTCGGCCGACGACAAGTTCGGCGCGAAGCCTCCTTCGTCGCCCACATTGGTGTTGTGCCCGGCATCGCTCAACGACTTGCGCAGGGTATGGAACACCTCCGATCCCATCCGGACGGCGTCGGCGACGGTCGATGCGCCGACCGGCACGATCATGAATTCCTGGAAGTCGATCGGGTTGTCGGCATGCGCGCCGCCGTTGATGATGTTCATCATCGGTACCGGCAACGTCCGCGCCTGCGTTCCGCCAACGTAGCGGTAGAGCGGCAGTCCCGTGGACTGTGCCGCCGCTTTTGCCACTGCAAGCGACACGCCGAGGATCGCGTTGGCGCCGAGCCGGGCCTTGTTCGGAGTTCCGTCAAGCTTGATAAGCGCTTTGTCGATGGCGACCTGGTCCGTCGCGATCATTCCACGGATTGCTTCCGCGATCTCGGTGCGGACGGCCTGCACGGCCTTCAGAACGCCCTTGCCCTGGAAGCGCTTCCGGTCGCCGTCGCGAAGTTCGACCGCCTCGTGAGCGCCCGTCGACGCGCCGGAAGGGACCGCGGCCCTGCCTGTCGCGCCGTCGGCGAGCGTCACGTCGACTTCAACGGTCGGATTTCCGCGACTGTCGAGTATTTCGCGGGCGGCGATTTCAGTAATTTCGGTCACGATCATTTCCTCTTTGGCGGGCGGCTACACGCTTAGAATCTTGAGCATGTTCGTTGTTCCCGCGACACCGACGGGGGTTCCGGCAGCGACGACAATGGTGTCGCCCTTCTTGGCGAAGCCCTCTTTGAGCGCCGTCTCGCACGCAAAGGTGCTCATCTCGTCCACGGTGCTGATCGCGGGAACTTCGATCGAATGGATGCCCCAGGCCAACGTGAGGCGTCGTGCCGTTCCAGCGCTCGCGGCCATGCTGAGGATCGAGGTAGCTGGCCTCTCGCGGGATGCGCGCAGGCTGCTCGACCCCGACATCGTGTAGGTAACGACGGCGGCGATCGGCATCAGGTCGGTCGCCAGCCGCATGCTGGCGCAGATCGCGTCCGGAATCGTCGCGGCGGGCGCGGGACGCGCCGCATCGCTCATCGGCCGGTAATACCCGCGATCGTTCTCCGCGGCCCTGATGATGCGGTCCATCATCGTCACCGCTTCCAACGGAAACTTGCCGGACGCCGATTCCGCGGAAAGCATCACCGCATCGGCTCCATGATAGATGGCCGAGGCCACATCGGAGGCTTCCGCGCGCGTCGGCGTCGGAACCTCGATCATCGATTCCAGCATCTGCGTCGCCACGATGCTGGGCTTGCCGGCATGCCGGCATGCCCTGACGATCTGCCGCTGGACCGGCGGGACCTGTTCGGGAGCCATCTCGACTCCGAGATCACCGCGCGCGACCATCACCGCATCCGAGAGAGCCACGATGGCGTCGAGGTGTTCGACGGCGGAGGGCTTCTCCAGCTTCGACATCACCCCGGCGCGCCCGGCGACAATGGCGCGTACTTCTTCGACATCCTCAGGACGCTGAACGAACGACAGCGCGATCCAGTCTGCGCCGAGCTCAAGACCGTAGGCCAGATCAATTCGGTCTTTGGGCGTCAGAGCGGAGAGCGGCAGGACGGCGCCGACGACGCTGACCCCTTTGCGATCGGACAACACGCCGCCGACGAGAACCCGAGTCATTGCTTGATCCGAACTGCAGGACTCCACCTCCAACCGGACCTTGCCGTCGTCGAGCAGCAGCTGCACGCCGGGAGCGAGTGCCTGGAAGATCTCCGGATGGGGCAAGCTGACCCGCTCCTTGTCTCCGGGTCCGCCAGCCAGATCGAGCCCAAACTTCGCGCCGGTGGTCAGGATCACACGGCCGGCTCCGAACGTGCCGAGCCGCAGCTTCGGCCCCTGCAGGTCCACGAGAACTCCGATCGGCCGTCCAACGTCCTTCTCGATGGACCGGATGAGATCGTAGCGCTTCTTGTGATCCTCGTGGGTGCCGTGGCTGAAGTTCAGGCGGAACACATCCGCTCCCGCGTCGAACAGGCTGCGGACGATTTCCGGGCTGGAGCTTGCAGGTCCCAGGGTGGCGATGATCTTGGCGTTGCGGTGACGGCGCATTCTATGTCGCGGCCTGCACGGCCGGCCTTTCTTGTGCTTCGAGAACGAGGATGGCGCGGAAGTCGTTTACGTTGGTCAGCGTCGGTCCCGTGACGACCTGGTCACCGAGAGCTTCGAAAAAGCTGTGGCCGTCGTTGTCGGCAAGGCGCGCCTTGGCATCGATCCCTCGCCCGGCCGCGCGGGCCAAGGTGTCGGGTGTCATGATGGCGCCGGCGATCTCTTCGGCTCCGTCGACGCCGTCGGTGTCGCCGGCCAGTGCGAACACGCCCGGCAGGCCGTCCAGTTCGACGGCGAGAGAAAGCAGAAATTCGACGTTGCGCCCCCCGCGTCCGCTTCCCTTCACGGTGACGGTGGTTTCGCCTCCGGACAGCAGGACCACTGGAGCGGGCGCTGGTTGGCCCCGCAGCGCCGCCTGACGTGCGATCCCGGCCATCACGCGGCCGACTTCCCGCGCTTCGCCTTCAAGTGCGTCGCCCAGGATAAGCGGGGTCACGCCGGCCTGCCGGGCCACCTCGGCCGCCGCCTCGAGCGAAAGCTGCGGCGTCGCGATGATGGCGGTGCTGGTGTTGGCCAGCCGAGGAGCACCGTGTTTCGGAGTTTCATCCGCGGCACGCATCAGGTGCTCGATCGCGGACCGCGGTTCGGTGATCCGGTATTTCTCCATCACCGCGCGTGCTTCGGCAAAGGTCGATCTGTCGGCGACTGTGGGTCCCGAAGCGATGACCGCCGGGTCGTCCCCCGGCACGTCCGAAATCACGAGAGTTACGAGCCGGGCGGGATAGGCCGCGGCCGCAAGCCGGCCTCCCTTGATCGCCGAAAGGTGCTTGCGCACGATGTTCATCTCGCCGATCGACGCACCGGACCGGAGCAGAGCGGCGTTGACCGCCTGCTTGTCCTCCAAGGTCAGACCATCGGCGGGCAGGCTCAGCAGCGACGATCCGCCGCCCGAGATCAGCGCCAGGACGAGATCGTCCGGGCCCAGTCCCTTCACCATCTCCAGCATGCGTATGGCGGCCTGGTGGCCGTTTTCGTCGGGAACGGGGTGTCTTGCTTCGACGATCTCTATCTGATCGCAGGCGACAGCGTGGCCGTATCGCGTCACGACGAGTCCGCTCACCGGACCGGGCCAAAGGTCTTCGACCGCCTTTGCCATCGCAGCCGACGCCTTCCCGGCACCGATGACCACGGTGCGCCCCTTCGGCGGCGGGGGAAGATAGGCGGGAATGCGCAGCTTGGGTGACGCGGCCCCAACGGCCGCGTCGAACATCGCCTTGAGCAGTTGTCTTGGCTCACCAAGCATCGGGCTTTTCCTGCGGCACCACGAACGGGCGGGCTCCGCGGCATCAAACTGAAGGGGATGCCGGCCCGAGAGCGGGCCGGCAGAACGGTTTCTTAGTCGTTGGCCTTCCGCAGCTCCTCGCACACGGCTTCGGTCACCTGCTTCGTGGTTGCCTTGCCGCCGAGGTCGGGCGTGTGCAGCGATGGATCGGCCGTCACGCGCTCCACGGCCTTCATGAGTCGGACGGCGGCCGACTTCTCGCCCAGATGCTCCAGCATCATGGCCGCGGTCCAGAACGTCCCGACCGGGTTGGCGATGCCCTTGCCGGTGATGTCGAAGGCGGAGCCGTGGATGGGCTCGAACATCGAGGGCGTCTTCCGCTCCGGGTTCAGGTTCGCGGTCGGGGCGATCCCGAGCGAGCCGGCCAGCGCCGCCGCGAGGTCCGACAGGATGTCCGCATGCAGGTTGGTCGCGACGATGGTGTCCAGCGTCTGCGGCTTCATGGTCATCCGCATGGTCATCGCGTCGACCAGCATCTTGTCCCACGTCACGTCCGGGAAATCCTTGGCGACCTCGGCGGCGATCTCGTCCCACATCACCATGGCGTGGCGCTGCGCGTTGCTCTTGGTCACCACCGTCAGCAGCTTGCGCGGACGCGACTGGGCCAACTTGAAGGCGAAGCGAATGATCCGATCCACTCCGGTTCTCGTCATGATGGAGACGTCGGTGGCCACCTCTTCCGGCAGGCCCCTGTGGACGCGGCCGCCTACGCCGGAATATTCGCCCTCGGAGTTCTCGCGCACGATGACCCAGTCCAGTTCCGGACCGGAGACATGGCGCAGCGGGCTGGTGATGCCCGGCAGGATCCGGGTCGGACGAACGTTGGCATACTGATCAAGCGGCTGGCAGATCGCCAGACGCAGACCCCACAACGTGATGTGGTCCGGGATGTCGGGAGCGCCGACGGAACCGAACAGGATGGCGTCGAACTTGCGCAGCTGATCGGCGCCGTCGGCCGGCATCATGACGCCGTGCTTCTTGTAGTAGTCCGAGCCCCAATCGAAATCCTGAAAGTCCAGCTTGAACTGACCATCGCGCTCGGCGCAGACTTTGAGAGCCTGCCACACCGGCCGCGACGACCTCCGGCCCAATTCCATCTCCGCCCATGGCGGCAATCCGGTGAGTACGCATTTGTTGCTCCTTGTGCTTGATGAACTTCTTTTGGAATTTGCCCACCCTCAACGGAGGGCTGCTGACTTGCTTCGTCCGGACGAACCGAATGCTTAGTGATCGAAGTGCGGCTGAGCTGCCCGTTGCTGCCGCGCGTTGCGAACGCGAGAGAAGCAACGTAAGAACTGCCGAGAGGACGAGCAAACCGGATACAAAATAGAGCCCACCCAGGAAGCTGCCGGTCGTATCCTTGATCCAGCCAATGATCGCAGGCCCGACAAAGCCGCCAAGATTACCGATCGAGTTGATCGTTGCGATGCCGGCGGCGGCCGCAGAGCCCGAGAGGAACATGGTCGGCATGGCCCAAAGCGGCGGTTTTGCCGAGCTGATGCCAATATTGACGAGCGTGAGTGCGGCAACGACCGATACCCACGACCCGGCGGAGCCTGCGAGTGCAAGGCCTACGGCCGCGGCGATGCAGGCTGCAACGACGTGCCAGGTGCGTTCGTTGGTCTTGTCCGAATGGCGGGCCCAGAGGACCATTGCGACAACGGCGACGGTCGGCGGGCACAGCGTTGAGAAATCCAACCTGAAATGTCGACAGGCCAAATTCCTTGATGATTTGCGGCGCCCAGATGCCGAGGGTGTAAAGGCCGGCTGAGGTGCCGAAGTAAATCAGCGACAGCGCCAGGACACGCATGTCGGCCAATCCGCGCCAGATGCTGTGGCTGGCGGTGGAAGCCTTGGCCGCATGTTCTGCGTTCATCTCGTTGACGAGCCACTCACGCTCGTCATCCTTCAACCACGTCGCCTTTTCCGGCTTGTCGGTCATGTAACCCAGGACGACGAAGCCAAGAAGGAACGCCGGGATCGCTTCCATGATGAACATCCACTGCCAGCCTTTGAGGCCAAGCAAGCCGTCCATCTCCAGCAAGGCGCTCGAAAGCGGCGAACCAAGAACTACCGATATCGGAGCAGCGGCCATGAACAGCGAAACCACTCCGGCGCGGTAGCGCGCCGGAAACCAAAAGCTGAGATAAAGGATGATACCGGGAAAGAAGCCGGCCTCGGCAACGCCCAGTAAAAAGCGCAAAATGAGGAAGCTTGTCTCTCCTGTGATGAACGCGAAAATCGCGGAAATGATGCCCCAAGTGATCATCACCCGCGCGATCCAAAGACGCGCTCCGACCTTGTTGAGGATCAAGTTGGAGGGTACTTCAAAAAGAAAATAACCGAGGAAGAAAATGCCTGCGCCGAGGCCGAACACCGCCGGCGAGAAGCCGAGGTCTTTGTTCATCGTCAACGCCGCGAAACCGATGTTCACGCGGTCGATGAATGCAATGAAGTACAAAAGCATAATGAACGGGACGATGCGGAAGCTAATTTTTCGCATCACGCGCGTTTCGAGCTCGCTCGGCATGCCGTCTCCTCCGTCTTTATCTTCGTTCGCCACGCCTTGTTGCACGGCGGTAGCCTCCATTAGTCCCGCCGCGCTGCACCATCAATTCGGGTTTTTTGTATAGAAAAATGATATAATCGCGCTGTAGGGGAGGGCCGCATGGATCTGCAGCAGCTACGATGTTTCGTGGTGACAGCGGAAGAGCTGCATTTCGGACGCGCGGCGCAGAAACTCGGAATACTGCCTGCGGCACTGGGGCGGCATATCAAGCTTCTCGAAGAAGAGTTGGCGACGCGGCTCATTGATCGCACGACGCGCAGCGTCACCCTCACCGGCGACGGAGCTATTCTTCTGGATCGAGCCCGAGCCTTGCTCGCCGACGCCGCTGACCTTGAATCGCAATTCCGGGCAAGCGGACGAAAGCAATCCGTAACCCTTCGTCTTGGATCTATCGACAGCGCGGCAGTGGGTATGGTCCCTCGGCTCCTTCACGACTTTCGGACGCAGCGGCCGGACGTCGAGATACGATTATTTGAAGACAAAACTATTCGCTTGCTGCCACAACTGCTTTCAGGCCGGATCGATCTCGCTTTGGTTCGACCGCCCGAAGTTGCAGGATAAGAGGATCGAATTTCTGTTCCTGTTTTACGAGACGCCGGTGGTTGCGTTCCCTGAACGTCACGCTTTTGCGCGACGGTCGCGTGTCGCGATCGAACGATCTCGCCAATGAGCCCTTAATCGTTGCGGAGCGTCGCTCACGTCCTCACAGTCACGACCTCACAATCAAATTGTTTGCCGAAGCGCACATGCAGCCACACATCGCGCAATACGCCGAAGAGAAGCAAACGATCGTGAATTTGGTAGCTGAAAACCTCGGCGTTGCGATCGTTCCTCGTTGGACATCACGCATTTCGTCACGCGGTGTTTGCTACGTGCCGCTCGAGGCATCTGGCGAGTATAGGTTGCCACTCGCGGCAGCGTGGACTCGCGGATCCCGTGATTCCACCAGAGATGAGATGTTAAAGATGTTGCAGGCGCGTCTAGCGAGCTATGCACTCGATGCTTAAGGGGTGAAGGTTATGTCTTCGTCATTTTTGACATCTGCATTTTGATTGCCAGTGCGTTATCTTTCCCACTGACTCGAGATTGCTAAAACTCAGCCAACCAATGATCCCCACTTGCTCATGCTTAATCACGAGATGCTGTTGGGCATGAAGGTCCGCTTTGCGCCGATTGTGTTGAAGAAGTCTGCGAACTAATCGTTCGGCATAGATCGAAGAGACAAGCGTACGCGGGCTCTCTGGTGCTCAAGCGGGCTTCAGAGCAGGCGGCAGGATCAGCTTTGCCAGCTTTCGGAGGTTGGGCGGCGGCTCGAGGCGCAGGATGCGCTTCAGATGCGCGAACAGCATTTCGATCTTCTTCCGTTCACGGCGCGACTTGACATAGGCATCGGTCTTCGCGATGTCGCGCGCAACGTCTCGGGCCTGTTCGTGGATTGAACGCGGGACCTTGCGGGCGGGCATTTTGGACAACGGCCGGCTTCAGTTCGCAAGCATCGCAGTCATGCTTGCTGGCGCGGTGAGAGAGTGTTGCCCCGTCATTCACAGAGTCCAAACGGGTGAACTCGGCACCTTACCGGCTGGGCAGACGTAGAGATCGTGTTCCAGATCGTAGGCGAAGTCTTCGCGGGAGAACGTCCCATCGTCGCGACGATGATCGCCGCCTTCAGGTCGATCAGGTAGTTGTCGGCGTAGGCAAAGAAGGCATGGCCTTTGTGAGCGCCGGTCCATCGGTGCGGCCGGATCCGACCTGGAGATGAACTTCGGTACCTCGTCGCTGGCTGCCCGCAAGCGGCCTCATCCAGGGTATCGAGATATTCCCGGAGGCGGATCGGCGCGTCCTGGCGATGGCCTCCCAGTCAACATCATCAGACCCGGCCGCAGAGCGCTGCTTGTTGGCATCGGCAGCAATCAGGCTGGCATCGACCGCAAAGGCAGCCCCGTCGACCAGCCCCTCGGCGATGCAGCGCCGGACCACAGTCTCGAACAGCTTTCGCAGCAGATCGCAATCACGGAAGCGGCCATGCCTATTCTTCAAGGAGAACGTCGAGTGGTCCGGCACCTCGCCATCGAGCCCGAGCCGACAGAACCAGCGATAGGCGAGGTTCAGGTGAACCTCCTCGCACAACCGCCGTTCGGAACGAATGCCATAGCAGTAGCCAACCAGCAGCATCCGGACCAGCAGTTCGGGATCAATCGAAGGCCGGCCCGTCGAGCTGTAGAATGGCGCCAAATGGCTGCGAACGTCTGACAAAATCAACGAACCGGTCGATCGCCCTCAGCAAGTGAGCGGCCGGAACATGTCGCTCAAGTGAGAACTCATAGAATAGCGGCGCCTGATCAACCGCCGCGGACCCATCATCGATTCGATCTCCCGCCCCGACGGGACGGAATGAATTTCAGCGATCACGGTCGGCTTCAACACCGAGTTTTTCAACACAATCCGCCGATAGCCGCCCTTCGAGGTTTCGAGATAAAGACTTCCGCTTTACACCCGAAAGCAGACTCAACTCAGAAATTGGGGACATGTCCGAAAAGTGCCGGGAGCGGACATGTCACATGCTCGATTTTCACTCGGACGAATTCAAGGCCCGTCAGGCCATCGTTGCCAACAGTCGAATCACCTTGCTGGTCGCCGACATCAGCAAGTTCGGGCGCAACGCTACGGTGCGCGGCGGTCATCTTGGCGAATGCCATCATTTCTTCACCGACAAGCAACTGCCGGCTGGGTTTCGTTCGATTGCCGAGCAATACGCCGATCGCATTCACACCGCCGACGATGGTCGCGTCGATGCTGCGTAAGTCGGACTGAACGGGCATATCATTTTGTCCGAAGCTTCAGGAGAGCATCGATCATGTCCCCGCTTATTCCACTGATCGATCTCGCCGGATCCATAGCGCTGCTGCTTTGGGGCACGCACATGGTACAGACCGGCGTGCAGCGCGCCTTCGGCTCGAAGTTGCGGTCGATCCTCGGAAGCGCGTTGCGTAACCGCTTTCGCGCGTTGCTCGCCGGCGTGGGCGTTACCGCGGTGCTCCAGAGCAGCACCGCCACTGGACTGATGACGGCAGGCTTTGCGGCAGGTGGCCTGGTCGGTCTTGTTCCGGCGCTCGCGGTAATGCTGGGTGCCAATGTGGGCACGACGCTGATCGTGCAGGTTTTATCGTTCAACGTCGCCCTGATTTCGCCGGCACTCATCTTGATCGGTATGGTGATGTTCCGCCGGGATTCACAAACACAGGCGCACGATCTCGGGCGCGTGTTCATCGGCCTCGGCCTGATGCTTCTTGGCCTGCACCAGCTTCTCGATCTAACGGTGGGCTACGAGAACTCCCCGGTCTTCGAGGTGCTGTTGAGCGCTGTTTCAGCCTCATGGCTTCTGGACATATGCCTTGCGGCAATAGTGACATGGGCCGCCCATTCAAGCGTCGCCATCGTGCTGCTCATCATGTCGCTGGCGACGAAGGGCGTGGTCCCCGCCGACGCTGGCGTTTGCTCTGGTTCTCGGGGCAAATCTCGGCACGGCCATCAATCCTCTCGTTGAGGGTCCCGCGGGCGATCCGGCAGCAAAACGGCTTCCGATCGGCAATCTGATTGGGCGCATTCTTGGCGTGGCCGTGACAGTAAGTTTTCTCGGACCTATCAGTCAGTTCATGATGTCGATCGAGCCGACCAGCGCGCGTGCAGTCGCCGATTTCCATACGCTTTTCAATCTTGGCGTCGCTGCGCTATCGTTGCCGCTCCTGGGCCCCTACGCGTCGCTGTTGCGCCGCTGGCTTCCGGAAAACGATCCGGCCGATCCGGCGCGGCCGCTCTATCTCGACCCCGCCGCCAAGGAGACCCCGATCGTCGCGCTCGGCGCGGCATCCCGCGAAGCGCTACGACTTGCCGACGTACTCGAGGAAATGCTCCAGGGGGTGAACGCAGGGCTGGCGAAGGGAGACAGAAGATTGCTGGTTGAGACCCGGCGGCGCGAAGATGTGCTGGATAAGCTGACCATTGCGATCAAAGCCTATCTTACGTCGATTGATCCGGAAGAATTAAATCCGGCCGATCACCGCCGTTTGAACGAAATTTTGACATTCACGATGAACATCGAGCAGGCCGGTGACGTCGTGGACCGCAACTTCTTGCCTCACGCCTCCAAGAGGCTGAAACGAGGCCTGGTTTTCTCCGAAGAGGAACATAGGGACTTGACGGTCATGATCGAGCGGCTCTCTACCAATCTGAAAACGGCGGCATCTCTATTCGTCACTGAAGATCCAAGAACAGCGCGCCTGCTGGTCGATGAAAAAGTCGCGTTCAGGGATGCGGAATTGAAGGCGACGGCTTCGCACTTCAGCAGGCTCCGGGATAGCGATCTCCAGGCAGTTCAAGCCAGTTCGATCCATCTCGATTTGTTGCGGGATATCAAGCTGATCAATTCCCATATTGTGGCGGCCGCCGCCTATCCAGTGCTGGAGCGCACCGGCGCGCTTTTGCCAAGCCGCGTGACGTAGCCGTCAAGCGACGCAGTGTTTTCCCTGCTTAGGGTTCCAAACCTTGTGAGAACCTACGGCTTCCCGCTATCCAGATGTTGTCGTTCGCTACGATGAGACGGAGAAGCCATGCGTCGAAGCGCGCCAAGTCGCCACCCCCGGATCGCGCCAATCGGATATGTTGGTGTTTTCGTTTGAGCCGCGCTGCCAGGGAGACCGAGGGTCACAAAAATAGACCTCAACCTCGGTGGCCAATGTCAGGCGCCGATGGTCGGCAAGCTCTTTGCCTCTGTCCCAGGTCAGCGACCGGTAAAGCTCGCCAGGCAATCGCTGCGATTGCTTGATCAGCGCCGAGACGACGCTTTCGGTGTCCTTGTTAGCAACCTTGACCAGCATCACGTAGCGCGAATGGCGTTCGACAAGCGTCGCAATATAGCTATTTCTCGACCCGCCGATCAGATCGCCTTCCCAATGGCCGGGGATCGCACGATCTTCGACCGACGGCGGTCGTTCACTGATGGATACAGCGTTCTTGATCTGGCCGAGCCCGTTCCGCTTCATGCTGGCGTGCCTGGATCGGCGGACCGTGCGCCTCGCCCTCAGGTGCTCAAGAAGCTCCTTTTTCAGCCCGCCGCGCGCCTGAATGAACAGGCTGCGATAGGCGGACCGCGCTTCCGTCAGTTCGATGGCCTCCTCGATCGCGGCTTTCGCAAGG
Source organism: uncultured Alphaproteobacteria bacterium (assembly GCA_963764705.1). Lineage (GTDB taxonomy): Bacteria > Pseudomonadota > Alphaproteobacteria > Rhizobiales > Xanthobacteraceae > Bradyrhizobium. The sequence continues at coordinate 28,926 of CAVXTR010000006.1, forward strand.
TCGGACAAACGGCCGCCCCAGTAGAAGCGAAGCGTGCCGTATTTCGATTTGATGTCTTCCTTCAAGATTGAGATTCCGACAGGAAAGAGAAGCCTTTTCAGATAGTTGAAAGATTTACGGTCAAGGAAGGAATCGGGCGGCGTCAAGAATGCGGACGCATGGTGAGGTACACAAACGCGGTGGTCGCGGGCATCGGACTTCGCCACCATGACGCGGTTCGAGCCCCGTCGCCCGAAGCCTTCCGGGCGCCTGGCCGAAGTCGGCGTGCCCCCGAGGCGCGGTCACCGCCGACGCCCGATGGCGCGGTCGTCGTCTCGCAGCCCTGATCGATACCGACCACCGACCGCCCTGCCCACGCCTCGCTCCTCAACAGCCCGACGGAGCAACCTCCGGAGCGCGCAAACCCCAGAAGCCGCCCTCGCAGCGGGCCGGCCGCGGCGGCCACCGCCGGACCGTCGCCGCCGCTCCGGAGGCGGCCTTCCGCCACGTCAGTCGCCGTTCTCCACAGCAAAAGAATTTTGGTCAAAATGACTAAATTTCTTTCAGGTGTAGGCTTTCCAGAGAGGCCCGGCATCCGGGCGAACCTTCGAGGCGGCAATGAGCAGGGACGACGTCACGGAATCCGAGAGCCCCCTTTACGACTTCTCGTTCTGTCTGTCGGGCTGGGAGCGAGCCTATGAGGCTGCGATCGAAAGGCTTGCATTCGAGACGGCGGCCAAGTGCACGAACAGCTACGATCCGGTGGTCTACTTCGACGCGGTGGCGGCTTCCATCAATCATCCCCGTGCCAAGTCGGAGATCGTGCGCCACTTTCTGACGGGCGTACGCGATCTCGCCAACAAGGATCTCGGCCTGCGGCTCGACTTCGAGATGACCCGGTACGACGGGGAGTACGGCCGCGGCGGCACGGCCTACGGACGCATCGACCCCCACATGACCACGGCCGAGATCGTCGACACGGTGTCCGCGGTCCTTTCGGCCAAGTGCGGGACGGTTGCAAAATTCGAGGGAGACATCGAACAGGACTATCTCCTTGATTGGTGCCTCGAATGCATCGAGATAGCCGATGCCCGCGACATCGACCACGTTCCGGAGAACGACGTCGCGACCGCGATCGCCGAGCGGCTCCAGGAATCCGGCGTCGTCCTCGAATGCCTCGGGTCGGCGCTCGATCAGCGTGCGTTGTGGCGCAGGCTGGCAGATCCCGTCCGCGTCGCCGCGGACTTCAAGTATCGCGCAAGGGCCGCCTACTTCTGAATGCGGGTTGCGCCGGCGATAACCATTTTTCCCTATGTTGAAGGACCCACATGGCCGAACAAACACCCTCCCCTCGACGGTCCCTTGGAGCCGTGAACTCGTCGAGGAGATAGCGCGCGACATCGGCGACGCCGTGCTGGCGCACGTCGAGACGATGTACCCCACCGCGATCCAGGCGACGCCGTCCACATTCAAGATCTCCTTGCGCAACTGCGTCCGCAACGAGATCATCGCCGCGGTCGGCGTCAACGACGCGAGCCAAGCAATAATGCGGATTCGCGAGCGGAAGCGATTCCGCAGAAAGACGCGAGCCGATTTCAGCAGCATGCGGCGCGCCGGCCCTCGTGATGTTCAAGACAAGGACTAGCCGTCGTGGGCCTGCGCTGCGTTACTCTATCGAAATCTGAACGCCACGCGGCGTGCCCTGCTCTGCCCGGTTCTCTGGGTGTCCCGAAGGGAATTCGTGCAGATCATGAGAGCGGCGAAGCCGTTGACCGACATGATGAGCTTGGACGAGTACATGTATGTAACCGAAGCTTGGGACTAGCCGACGAGATTGACGCCCTGATGGTTGATGGGAAGTTCGAGCAGACAGTCTAGAAAGATTCCCCCGAACCTTTCGAAGTCGGGGCCTATGTATGTAGCCGATCGCCTCCGCCAGGTGGTCGATGAGAGCCGTCCTTCGCTTCGGGTTCATCATCTTCTGCCTGAGCCTTCGCGTACGGTGCACCGGATCGGAACGGACTGTCCCGAGGGCTCGATGCTTCGGCGCGCGGATTTCGTCAACTTCGTTTGCTGCTCAGGCTACGTCAACGTCGCCACCGCTATTCAGCAGCGCCCGAACATGGCAAAAGGGGGGTCGGAAGTGCTCCACCGGGGTCTCCACCACGCAAATGCCGCCGGTTCGAGAAACGCATATATTTGAAGGACTTCTGCGCTGCTGAAAAATGGGTGGCGGAGAGAGTGGGACTTGAACAGATCATTATGGGGCTATTTTTTATCATTGTCGGATGCAGCCCTTGTCTTCCGGCGTCTATCGACTGACTTCAGAGCCGTAACGGTGTATTGCGGATGTTTGAGGATTTCGCGGTACATGACCTCGACCTCAACCTCACCATAGTCGTCGCCTTCGGTCTCGATCGCGTGTCCCTGGATCGCGTGCACGATAAAGCGATCCATCTTTGCGCGACGGCTTACGGTCTTGAAGCGATGTCGCCACCCGTGGGAGGGCGCTACGTTGGGGTCGTCGATGCCGAGACCGCGGACCCATTCGGCAAGTTTATTGCCCACACTTGCATAAGTCGGGTTGACGCGATCCTTCTTCCGCTGTCGCGCGAGCGAATAGAAAAGTGGCGCTCCCTTAGGTCGGGATCCAACGTATTTTAGGAAACCTTCATCGATTAGGTGAGGATGCAGCGGAACGATCCTCATCTTCGTATCCTTCACCGAGCCCGCCTCCGGGGTGATCCGGACGCACGGAAGACCGAGCACCGGGAAAACGTCGCTCTCCCGCAACTGCGTCATCTCGTTGACGCGCGCTCCGGTGTACGCACACAACCACGGCACCCATCGGCGGGCTGCGGCATTTTCCGAAGTCATCAGGTGGCTTACCGGCGCGAGCGTCGCCGCCAGGATCAATCCCGCTTCGACATCGTTGAAGCCGCGCCTCTTTTGCGGCGTCTGCGCCGTGGGCTCCACGAAGATCTCAGCGGCGGGGTTGGTAGGCAGCTTCTTGTTGCGCTTCGCCCAGCCGAAGAAGGATTTCAACGCTGCCGCATACCCCTCCTTGACAGTTTTCCTCGACTTGCTCCTTTTGAGTTCATCGATCCATTCGGAGAGGTGATGTTCGGCCACCATCGACATATCGTCAGTTCCGATGCGCGCGACGAGGCCGTCGAGGATCCCTTTGTATTTCTTGCGCGTGCTCCGCGAGACTTGGCGATCGGCGACGAACTCTTCCCACAGCTTCGGGAGCCGCTGCTCGTCGGACATGGGAGTCCATTCGGGAAACCTGTCGGCGCTCCGGTCGGGACTGAAGTCGCCTCGCGCGTTGCGCGCCAATACGCTCTCAGCCTGGGTTTTCGCCTCGAGATACTCTTTGACGAATGCGTCGAAGGTTGTGGGCGCAAGCGTCGAGATTCTTGCTTTCGAGGAATGCCCGGACTTGCTCACCGAACAGGAAGCGGCGGTGCTGAGCGGGCGTCAACGGAAATGACCGAAGCTGTCTGAGCGTCCGATCGCGCGCAATCGAGGATTCCCAATCGGCGGCCTTCCCGGGATTTCTCCGATGCTTCTCGACGGTCTCCTTGTAGAACTCGCCGGCGAGCGCGACGACCTGTCGGTAGTCCAGCTCGCGGCCCGGCGGTCGGCCTGCGGCGTGGTCCTGCCACATCCGCTCGATCTTGAGGTTCTCCTCGACGCAGCGCAGCTGCGCTTCATCCGGATCCTTGATGCCGAGCGAGAACTTGATCTCGCGGCGGCCCATCAAGGCGACGAACCGCTCGGGTACGCGCTTCCTGAACCAGAGAAATTTGCTTCGGGGATTTTTCCAAGGCTCGATCATACGAAAACCCATCGTGGTGCCACCTTTGTGTACCACCGGTCGTTCTCGGAAAGCCTTATTTCGCGGTTAGGCTTGAGTTTTCAACGCTTTTCGGATCGAGTGGCGGAGAGGGAGGGATTCGAACCCCCGATAGGCTTGCACCTATGCCGCATTTCGAGTGCGGTGCATTCGACCACTCTGCCACCTCTCCAGGCGCCATAGCGGGTGATTCCTCGCCCGCGGTCGGGGCGAGTTCTAGGCGAGGATGGCGGGACAGACAAGGCGCGGGATACAAGATTTCCGAGGGCCCGCGGGCCCCGAAAAGGAGCCGGATATGGAGCATTTGACGGTTCAGGCCAACAATGCCGCGTTCCATATCGCCAAAATCGGGATCGGGCGGCCGCTATTGCTGCTGCACGGCTGGCCGGAATTCTGGCTGAGCTGGGAGCCGGTCATGACGCGGCTGGCCGACCGCTTCACGCTGTTTGCCCCCGATCTGCGCGGCTTCGGCGACAGCGACAAGCCCGCCGGGCCGCATGGCCCCAACCAGCACGCCCAGGACATGCTGGCGCTGATGGACGCGCTCGGCCTCACGCAGGCGGGCGTCGTCGGTCACGACGTCGGCGGCGGGTTAATGCAGCCGATGGCGCGAGCGGCCCCCGACCGCATTGCCGGATTATTCTTCTTCGACTTTCTCTATCCCGGCATCGGGCCTCGGATGGCCGAGCCGGAGCGGCTCAACAACATCTGGTACCAGTCGTTCAACCAGCTCGACATCGCGCCCGTGATGATCGGCGCATCGCGCGAAAGCTGCCGCGCCTATTTCGGTTATCTGCTGAAGCACTGGAGCCATCGCAAGCACGCCTTCGACGATGTGCTCGAAGCCTATGTCGATAATTTTCTTAAAGTCGGCAACCTCGCCGGCGGCTTTGCCTATTATCGCGGGGCGCATGCGGCACGGATCAGGATGCTGAAGGGCGAAACACCGCAACTGGCGCCGATCGAACTCCCGACCTGCGTGCGCTGGGCCGAGCACGACCCGTTGTTTCCCTATGCCTGGACCGACCGGCTCGGCGAGACTTTTTCAAATCTGGATCTCGCGATGTTTGAAGGTGTCGGACATTTTGCGCACCGCGAAGATCCCGATCGCGCAGCCGCGGAGATCGCGGCGTTTTTCACGCGCATCGGATGGTCTGGCTGATATTCGAAATAAAGGTGGGGCCGCCAGACGCGACAAAACACTGACGGCCCCGTGCCGCTTCATCAAAATTCTGGCCAGGAAGTGCGGCTTCGCCAGCCAGAGGGGAGCGACGAAATGACGGTAGCAACGCGTGCGGAAACGGCAACGCGAACCCGGTTTTAACCTAACCAGTCAACCTTACCGCGCGCGGTGCAAGGTTAATCCTTGCTCTTCTTCGCTTTCTTCTCGTCCTTGCCGTTGTCCTTGCGGCGATTGGTGAAGCGCGCATTGCCGAGGCCGGTGCCGATGGTCAATACGCCCCAGCGTTCGACGTCCTGCATGAAGGGAACTTCGGAAAGTCCCTGTGCGACGCCGTCATTGTGCATCAGGACCGCGGTGTCGTGATCGCCGATTTCGGGAATCGCTTCCACCAGACTTGCCGGCAAATTGAATTTGCTGCTTTCCCAATTGCCCGGCAGATTCTGCGCGCCCTTTTCGATCGAGCCATCCGCGTTGATGACACCGGGACAGGCGATGCCGATGAACGGCGCGAGCTTGAGGCCTTCGGCCTCGGCGGCGGTGATCAGATCCTTCAGCATCTTCACCAGCCGCTTCACCGCGCCTTCGCGCGTCGGCTCGTCGTCGGCATGCCGCCACAGTTCGGATTTCCACACCGCGGCCTTGGACAGATCGGGCGCCTTCTTCCAGCGGGTCTCGACCACGCCGCAGCGAATGTTGGTGCCGCCGATATCGACCGCCAAGATGCTGTCATGGGCCTCGAAAATCCATGACGGCGCCAGATGCAGCGTGCCGATCAGCCCGGCGTCATCGGGATGAAAACGGATCGGCACCAGATCGACCTTGAAGTCCTCGGCCTTGAGAATGATGTCGGTTCGGGCGATGACGATTTCGCCGACCCGGCTCTGGCGAAAACCGCCACCGACGACGATGCGCTCGGTATCGGCCCATGCCTTGGTCTTGAGGAATTTCCCGGTGACATGGGCCAGCTCCTGCGCAAATTCCTCGATCGCGCCGTGCACCAGCGCCGAGGCGTGGATGTCGTCGCCGACCAGTGCCTTGTCGAGTTCGCTCTTGGCGATCTCCTCGGCGGATTTCTTGCCCAGGGGATCGTCGCCATTTTTCTTCAACGGCTTGCGCAACGTGTCCAGAATCTCGCGAAACGCGCCCTTGCTGGCGCGGTCGCCGAGAAAGCCGTCCTCGTCCTTTAACTCGATATTGAAGCTGTCGACCTCCACCGATGGCAGACGTGTGGCGCCGTGACGGGCGATGCCCGTGGTTGTAATGGTGTCTTCTGCCATGTTGCCCCTGCCCTGCCGGATTTCGCGGTGACAACGGCCGGGGAACCCTTTGGTTTCACGGGGGTCCGGTCCGCCGCGACTGCTGCGGGCCTGAAAATCCGCCAAACCCCTCAATTTTGGCCGGTTTTTGGGCCTGTTTGCCTTGACTCACGGCATTCAGCGGCTATAAGTCCCCGCATCCGGCGCGGGATTTCTCGCGCCGCTTGTTTTTGCGCGATTTTGAGGGGTTCGCCCCCGACCCGCGCGGAAATCGTACCCATAACGACTGACCAAAAAGCCGACCCGGACATGACCCTGTAGGGACAAAGTCCGAGGCCGGGATCGAACACGAAGGAATTAAACGATGTTCGCAGTCATCAAAACCGGCGGCCGGCAATACCGCGTCGTTCCGGATGATGTGCTCGAGGTAGGCAAGATCGCCGGCGATGTCGGAACGATCGTGCAGCTTGGCGAAGTTCTGCTGGTCGGCGGTGATACGCCGGTGCTGGGCATTCCCATGGTAGCCGGCGCTTCGGTTGCAGCAGAAGTGCTGGACCACAAGCGCGGCCCCAAGGTGATCGCGTTCAAGAAGCGCCGCCGCAAGAATTCGCGCCGCAAGCGCGGCTATCGCGACGAGATCACGGTGCTTCGCATCACCGAGATCCTGACCGACAACGCCAAGCCCACGATCGGCCCGCGGCCGAAGCGGGTCAAGGCTGTTGCCGCTCCCGCCGCTGAAGGCGACGACGAGGCGCCGAAGAAAGCGCCCGCCAAGAAGGCGGTCGCGAAAAAGGCGGTTGCAAAGAAAGCTCCGGCCAAGAAGGCCGCCGCGAAAAAGTGATCGTGACGCTTCGAGAAATTGAAGCGTGATAAAAAGTGAAATGATTCCGTCAAGGAATTGATCTAGACCTCTAGGCGAAGTCGGAGACGGGCCATGGCTCACAAAAAAGCAGGCGGTTCATCGCGGAACGGACGTGATTCAGCGGGCAAGCGCCTCGGAATCAAGGCCTATGGCGGCGAGCGCGTCATTCCCGGCAACATCATCGCGCGTCAGCGCGGAACCACCTGGCATCCCGGCCTTAATGTCGGCATGGGCACTGACCATACTCTCTTCGCCAAGGTCGAAGGTCACGTCGAGTTTCGCGCAAAAGGCAATGGTCGCACTTTCGTATCGGTGGTTCCGATGGCGGAGGCGGCCGAATAGACGGTGGACACAGCTTGAGTTCCGCCGGGTCCTGTTGAACCGGCGGAGTCAAAAAGGGCTCCAGGGGAGGCGGGAAACCGGCCTCCCTTTTTTATTGCGCGTATGCCGTCAGGACACGCGCAATAATCCCAGAGCTGCCTTCAAGGAGCCCTCTTATGTTGCAGGACATCCCGACCCCGGCCTTGCGTGAGGCAAGTAGCTGCGTCCTCGAGACCGAACGGCTGGCGCTGCGCCGGCCCACCCTCGCGGACGTAAAAGCGATTGCGTATCTCGCCAACGACCGCCGCATTGCGGAAAACACCCGCCGCCTGCCGCATCCCTATCTGCAGGACCACGCCGTCGAATTTGTACGCGCCATCGCCGCGGATCGCCGCGAAACCGTGTTCCTGATCGAACACGCGCATTCGCCGATCGGCATGGTCGGCATCGACTGGCGCCAATCCGACGCACCCGAACTCGGCTATTGGCTCGGCTTCGAGCATTGGGGCCGCGGTTTCGGCACCGAAGCCGCGCGCGCGGTGATCGATTTCTACTTCGAGGAATTCGAGGCCGAACACCTGATCTCGGGCGCGCGCGTCGCCAACCCGGCTTCGCGCAACATTCTGGAGAAATGCGGCTTCCAGTGGAGCGGCGTCGAACTGCACCGCTTCGAGGCGCTGGGTTCCTCGACCCCGGTCGACTGTTTCAAGCTGTCGCGGAGCGTGTGGTCGTCGCTGAAGAACTGGGGCAGTTCGACGCGGCGCGACCGGTAATCTCGTCGTCCGGGCAAACGCCGGGACGACGAGGCCCTTTACACCGGCGGGCTGACCACCGCGTCCTCGCGCCCCAGCTTCTGCTCGCGCAGGAAGATGTAAAAACCCGCGCCGATGATGATCGCGGCGCCGACGATGGTCGAGATCGACGGCACGTCGCCGAACACGATGAAGCCGAGAATGATCGCCCAGACGATCATCGAATATTGATACGGCACCACGACGCTGGCCGGCGCCAGCTTCAGCGAGCGGTTGACGCATAACAGCGCGACCACCGAGGTAATGCCGGCCACCGCGAACAATCCGAGACTGCCGGCCGTCGGCGTCACCCAGCCGAACGGCGCCATCAGCGCGCCGAGCAGGAAGGTGCCGCCGAATTGCGACGACGCCAATACGATATCCGGCGTCGCCCGCAGCGAACGCGTGATCAGCATCAGGAACGCAAACGAAAGGCTGCCGCCGAGCGCGATCATCGCCGGCCAGCTCACGGTCTGCGACGACGGCCGCAGCGCAATCAGCACGCCGCAGAAGCCGATCAGGATCGCGGTCCAGCGCCGCCAGCCGACGTGTTCGCCGAGCACGATCCCCGACAGCGCGGTAACGAAGATCGGCGACGCCAGGTAATAGGTGATGGTGTCGGCGAGCGGCAGATAGACGGTGGCGAGGAAGAACGCCGCCACCTCGAGCGTCGACAGCGTCACGCGCAACAGCTGCAGCCGCGGTCGCTCCAGACGGCCGAACTCGGCGCGCTGCTTCCAGATCATCGGCAACAACACCAATAGCGCGGCGCAGGCGCGCAGCCACAGCAACTGTCCCACCGAATAGGTCGCGACCAGGAATTTGCCGAGCGCATCGCCGAACGAGAACATGAAGATCGACAGCAGCATCAATCCGATGCCGGCCAGGCGCGCGGAGCGCTCGTCATAGGTCGACAATTTGGCGAACAGGCTCATGATGCGATGCTTAAAGACGGTGACGCCCGGGATGTCCAGAGCGACTCACGGCAGGGCCCGGAACCAAAATCGCGAAAACAACCCCATGCAAAGTAGGATGGGGCACGCCAGAGCCATTCGAATTGTACCAATTGTCGCAGGCAGCGCGCTGCGATAGCGGTGGACCGGCAACAAAGAAACGTCCGAGAGGAAACCCTGATATGACCGACTTCGACCCCGCCCAGCATCGCATGGTGAGCGAACAGCGCTGGTTCGAAGACTTCGTGCTCGGCGAGCGCTTCGTGATCCCGAGCCGGACCCAGACCTCGGCCGTGTTCGCTGCATTCCAGACCGCCAGCGGCGACACCCATCCGATCCATTACGATGTCGAATATTGCCGCGCCCGCGGCATGCCGGACCTGCTCGCGCATGGCTTCCAGACCCTGGTCCACACCGCGCCCGGTGCCGGGTTGTTTCCCTACATCGTCGAGGAATCGCTGGTCGGATTTCTCGAACAGTCGAGCAAATTCCTGAAACCTGTCTATGCCGGCGACACCATCTATCCAGCCCTCGAAGTGATCGAACTGGTCCCCGGCCGCACCACCGGCGTGGTGACGCTGCGCTCGACCGTGTTCAACCAGCGCAAGGAGCTGGTGCTGGAAGGGATGCAGAAATTCCTGGTCAGGCGCCGGGCGGCTAAATAGCACCGGAATATCGCCCAAAGCCTCAAAATGGCCCGAAAATTAAGGCTTTTCGCCAAAGTTGCGGGCCTTGAGGGTTGCCGCTCCGGCTGCCTTGGCTTACCTAGAGGCCAGCACAGCACCCCATGTTCCAGATTGATATTTTGACGCGTTCTCTTGACGCGAAACGATGCCATTTTCGCTCGAAAACGCTATGGTGACCCATGAAATTCCTTGATGAAGCAAAGGTCTATATCCGCTCCGGCGACGGCGGTAACGGCTGCGTGGCGTTCCGCCGCGAAAAATTCATCGAGTTCGGCGGTCCCTCCGGCGGCAATGGCGGTCGCGGCGGCGATGTCGTCATCGAAGTGGTCGACGGCCTCAACACGCTGATCGACTACCGCTACCAGCAGCACTTCAAGGCGCCGAAGGGCACCAACGGCATGGGCAAGGACCGCCATGGCGCCAACGGCAAATCGATCGTGCTCAAGGTGCCTGTCGGCACCCAGATCATCGATGAGGATCGCGAAACGCTGATCCACGACTTCACCACGCTCGGCGAAAAGTTCGTGCTCGCCGAAGGCGGCAATGGCGGCTTCGGCAACGCGCATTTCAAATCCTCCACCAACCGCGCGCCGCGCAACGCCAATCCCGGCCAGGAAGGCGAGGAGCGCTGGATCTGGCTGCGGCTGAAACTGATCGCGGATGCCGGCCTCGTCGGCCTGCCCAATGCCGGCAAATCGACCTTCCTCTCCGTCGTCAGCGCGGCGAAGCCGAAGATCGCGGACTATCCCTTCACCACGCTGCATCCGCAGCTCGGTGTCGTGAACGCGCAGGGCCGCGAATTCGTGCTGGCCGACATTCCCGGCCTGATCGAAGGCGCGCATGAAGGCGCCGGCCTCGGCGATCGTTTCCTCGGCCATGTCGAGCGCTGCCGGGTGCTGCTGCATTTGATCGACGCCACCTGCGAACATGCCGGCAAGGCCTACAAGACGGTGCGAACCGAGCTCGATGCCTATGAAGGCGACCTCGCCAACAAGATCGAGATCGTCGCGCTGAACAAGATCGACGCGGTGACGCCGGACGAACTGAAGAAGCAGAAGGACCGGCTCAAGCGCGCTGCGAAGAAGACGCCGCTGCTGGTGTCGGCCGCGACCGGCGAAGGCGTGCCGGAAGCATTGAAGGCACTGGTCGAGGTGATCGGCGAAGCGCCGGTGTCGCTGAAGGCCAAGGGCGGCGCGCAGCAGGCCGAGCCGTGGGCGCCGGCGAACCCGCAAAGCTGATATAAGCAACGCTGATATCAGGCTGCCAGCGACGACGCTGACTTGCCCCTGTCAAATTCGGCTGCAATTCTCGGCCCCCTACCCCCAAGAAAATACCAGGAGGACATCATGATCGGTTACGTCACGTTGGGCACCAACGACCTCAAAAAGGCTGCGGTATTCTATGACAAGATCGCCGCCGAAATGGGCGTCGGGCGCTTCATGGAGTCGGATACGTTCATCGCCTGGGGCGCTCCCGGCGGTGGCGCGGGCATCGGCCTCACCAAACCGTTCGACGGCAAGCCGATGTCGGTCGGAAACGGTGTGATGGTGGCACTCGGCGCCAAGGACAAGGCGCAGGTCGACCGCATCCACAAGCTTGCCTTGTCACTCGGAGGCACCTGCGAGGGCCCTCCGGGACCGCGCGGCGAAGGCGGGTTCTATGCGGCCTATTTCCGCGACCCGGAGGGCAACAAGCTGAACGCCTTCGTGATGGGCTGATCTAAACTAACCTGCCCTTCCCCGCGATCGCGCCACTTCCAAAACATGGACGTGGCGCGTATTGCTTCCCGACACTTCGCTTTCACCCGACCAAGCCCATGAAACGCCCCGCGCTCAAAAACTTTCGCCGCATCGTCGTCAAGGTCGGATCGTCGCTGCTGATCGATTCCGACAAGGGCGAAGTGCGCGCGTCATGGCTGGCGGCGCTGGCGGCCGATATCGCAAAACTGCATGGCGAGGGCCGCGACGTTTTGGTCGTGTCGTCAGGTTCGATCGCGCTCGGCCGCAGCCGGCTGAAACTGCCGCGCGGTCCGCTCAAGCTCGAGGAAAGCCAGGGCGCCGCGGCGGTCGGGCAGATCGCGCTGGCGCGGATCTGGTCGGAGGTGCTGGGCGATCACGGCATCGGCGCCGGCCAGATTCTGGTAACCTTGCAGGACACCGAAGAACGCCGCCGCTATCTCAACGCCCGCTCGACCATCGCAAAACTTCTGGAATGGCGCGCGGTACCCGTCATCAACGAAAACGACACCGTCGCCACCAACGAGATCCGCTACGGCGACAATGACCGCCTCGCCGCACGCGTCGCCACCATGGCGAGCGCCGATCTGCTGGTGCTGCTGTCCGACATCGACGGCCTCTACGACGCGCCGCCCGGCGCCAATCCGAACGCAAAGCTGATTCCGATCGTTGAATCTGTCACGTCAGAGATCGAAGCGATGGCGGGCGCGGCCGAATCCGAATTGTCGCGCGGCGGCATGTACACCAAGATCGAGGCCGCCAAGATCGCGACCACGGCCGGCACGCATATGCTGATCGCCTCCGGCAAGATCGAGCATCCGTTGCAGGCGATATCCGACGGCGGCCGCTGCACCTGGTTTCTCACGCCCGCCAATCCCGTCACCGCGCGAAAACGCTGGATCGCCGGTTCGCTGGAACCCAAGGGCACGCTGACCATCGACGCCGGCGCGGTCGCCGCATTGCGCGCCGGCAAGAGCCTGCTGCCGGCCGGCGTGATCCGGATCGACGGCCAGTTCGCCCGCGGCGACGCCGTGGTGGTGCGCGGTCCCGACACCCACGAGATCGGCCGCGGCCTCGTCGCCTATGACGCCGAGGACGCCGAAAAGATCAAAGGCCGCTCGTCACCGGATGTGATGGCCATCCTGGGCATCAGCGGCCGAGCCGAGATGATCCACCGCGACGATCTGGTGGTGGGCGGGGCGCGGACGACCGATCCTGCATGAGCCTCACGCGATGTCATCGGCGTCAATGTCTTGCCGGCCGTTCGTCACGCGGATCCATTTCGCTCCAACTGCGGTCTGCGTGCCAACGCGGTTGATGTCTGGCGAACTAATGTTCTGGTTGTACGGCAGTGTTATATGCCCACATAACGTTATATCCCCACATAAACAGGGCAGCTTCGATTTCCCGCGGGCTCGCTTGGCATTCTTTCGCGACTTGCCAGATTAGCTGCGATGCCCATCGCACCATTGAGGCATGGCAGCGATCTCTGGCGTTGCCGAACAATGCGGGAAAATGAATGCGGTTCGTCTCAGGTGTCCGTTTGGCCTCTCGGTCCACGGCAAAAAGCAATTGATCGGCAAGATCGTATTGATGAATTTCTCGTTCTTCCGAAAATCTGGCAACAAAGTAGCCGAGCGCACCGCCAACTCGACCGTCGTAGATCACCAGCTTCTGTTCGGGGTCGGCAAGGCTCACGATCTTCGTCATCGTCGAGTTCATTATCAGATTTATACCGTCGAACGAATCCAGCGACGCCTGCTCGTCTTTGAGCAGGCCGACAGCGTTCGAGAGCTTGGCAGAAATCCCATCCGCGTTTCGTTCAATCCACTCAAATGTCCGCTTCTGTCGATACTTGTTATCTACACCGCCCCAATGCATTATCGCCTGCAAGATGGCGCAAACGTCATCGTTGGAATTCTGTCGAATAGCAGACTGTAGATCGTCAGCGAATCGATCTAACTCGGCCTTATTCTCGGAAAAGGTCTTCCCGTTCCAGGCATATTTCGATACCGCATCCGCCAGACCAACTGCCGACCATTTACCATCAACCATTCGGGACCATCCCCGTGATTTTCCTCTGGATGGAACGGCATAAGAATGCTGACGGTTTCCTTCCCACTCATGGGCAAGGAACCGGCAAAATTCGCCTATTTGCTCCTGGTTACGATGCGCGCGATTCCCTCGCTGCCCATACGGGGTTAGTTCAGATGCGAGTGGCTGCGAGGGCACGGAGCATGCGCCCGCCAGCACTGGGAACGGTTCTGCCATGACACTGCCACTACATTATCTTGTGGGAACGACGTTTGTATGGATGTGGTCCGATAGCTGAACCAAAGGCGCTCGAAGCCCGGCATTCTTCCCAAGCAGGGAGCAAACCTCTTCGGTGTGTTCGCCGTCCCGAAGTGAAGGCTCATCCTTTCGAAGGGCATTCTCAAGTAGCGCGAGAGAGTCGTCGGCTGGCTCGTCAGCCCAGAGCGACGGCTTGTTGAGGTGGACTTGCTTGTCGCGCGGCGGATGATCTGTCCCCATGACTGATACTCCAAATCAAATAACCAATGCACCCCCAGTTGCGCCCTGTCCAAAGTGATCTGAGTCGAGAGGCAATTTTAAGTCAGAAAATCGAAGCTGATGGGGCAAGCCAGGGACGGCGTGATCGTGCGCTGAAGGAGTGCTGTCTCTGCGCTGACTATGGTTAATAGGGCATACATGTTGTCCTTTAGAACCGTCGATGACTTTCACTCACCCGTTTCCAGACGATCCATATGTGATATTTAAGTCGAGACGACGTCTGTATCCGATGATGTAAGACGGAGCGATCCGATGCGCGTCGCGGTGATTGTTGTGTCGATGTTGGTGGTGACCACACCATCAGAAGCTTCCAAGTCCTGCATGAGCAAGACCGAGGCGCGTCAGCATTTTGGTTCCGTGCACATTTATTGGCATGGTGCAGATCATTGCTGGGATGCGACACCGACACGCCCACAGCGCAAGATCCATAATCCCAAGATCCGGAATGCTCAGCACAAGAATGAGCCCAAGTGGCAGAACGCATTGTCGGAGATGTTGCCTGATGAAAAATCCGTCCGGTCGCCATGGGTGGATCGCTGGGTGGATGTCGAGCCATCACCTCTCCCGCTTGTCGCGCGCTGGGTCGATATCGTTCAGATCGCGCCGACGCCGGCCGTCGATCGCAAACCCGAGCCATTGATCACGCTGCGCAGCATGGTGTGGCTGGTGTTCATCGCCATCATATTGGCGCTTGTGACTATCGAAGTCCTATTCCGCTGCACGATCTATGAACGACCAAAGTCAACGACGAACTTCTGAAACGCGTCATCGACATCAGGTGGATCCGGCTGACAACGCGTTGGGGATCAACGTTCATTATTGATCCGCATGTCGAGGGTCAAACTCGGAACTCGCGCTCGGCTCGTGTCATTTCCGCTTTGCCCCTGCGAGTAGCCTCGTGACGCTGTCCGCAGCAATAAACGGCCAGATCAACTCAAGGTCGAGGTCGGCTTGCGGAAGTTTCCGAAATCGCCACGTTTGCGCGCGGCCAGTTATTGCCGTCCCCGCGCCTTGATCCGCTCGATTGGGCCGCTTGCCTCCCAGATCGGCCATTGGCCTACCCGCCAACACCGCACTGCCTGCCAGCCATGCCGGTTCCGGACCTCGCCAAGGCCCCAATTTACATGCTAGAACATGGCCTTAACGAAAGCCCGAGACCTCCGATGACCGCGCCGCTGAAGGCACTCGACGGCAACGCCGATCTGCCTGCCCTGATGACCGAACTGGCTGCCCGCGCCCGCGCTGCGGCACGGGTGCTGGCGCTTGCCTCGCCTGCGCAGAAGAACAAGGCGCTCGACGCCATCGCGCGCGCGATCCGCGCCCATGCGCCGGCGATTTTGGCCGCCAATGCCGAGGATGTCGCCGAGGCCCGCGCCGGTGGCGCGACGTCGGCCTTCGTCGATCGGCTGACGCTGACGCCCGCGCGCATCGAGGCGATGGCCGACGGCGTCACCACCGTGCGCGGCATCGCTGATCCCATCGGCGCCGTCACCGAGAGCTGGCAGCGTCCCAACGGCATGACCATCGAACGCGTGCGGGTGCCGCTCGGCGTCATCGCCGTCATCTTCGAAAGCCGTCCCAACGTCGCCGCCGACGCCGGCGTGCTGTGCCTGAAGTCCGGCAACGCCGTGATCCTGCGCGGCGGCTCCGACAGTTTCCGTTCCTGCCGCGCCATCCATGACTGCCTGGTGCAGGGACTTCGCGCGGCGGATTTGCCTGAGGCCGCCATCACGCTGGTGCCGACGCGCGATCGCGCCGCGGTCGGCCTGCTCTTGACCGGACTGAACGGCGGCGTCGACGTGATCGTGCCGCGCGGCGGCAAGAGCCTGGTCGCACGCGTCGAGGCCGAGGCGCGGGTGCCGGTGTTCGCGCATCTCGAAGGCGTCAACCACGTCTATGTCGATCACTCCGCCAATCTCGACATGGCCAAGAAGATCGTGCTCAACGCCAAGATGCGCCGCCCCGGCGTCTGCGGCGCCGCCGAAACCCTGCTGGTCGAACGCGCTGCTGCTGCGACAAAACTGAAGCCGCTGGTGGAAATGCTGATCGATGCCGGCTGCGAGGTGCGCGGCGACGCCGCCGTGCAGCGCGCCGATGCAAGGGTAAAGCCTGCTTCCGACGAGGACTGGGACACCGAATACGAAGACGCCATCATCGCGGCGCGCATCGTTGACGGCCTCGACGAGGCGATCGCGCATATCCACGATCACGGCTCGCATCACACCGATGCGATCGTGACCGAAGACGCCGCGGCCGCGCAAAAATTCCTCAACGAGGTCGATTCCGCGATCGTGCTGCACAACGCCTCGACGCAGTTCGCCGATGGCGGCGAGTTCGGTTTCGGCGCCGAGATCGGCATTGCCACCGGCAAGTTCCACGCCCGCGGCCCGGTTGGCGCCGAGCAACTGACGAGTTTCAAATATCGTGTGCACGGCACCGGGCAGACGCGGCCGTGAACCCGCTCGCGTTTTCAGCCGGATGCATGCGGTGGCCGCATTGAAGCCACCCTCGGTCGCGTCGCAATCGGTCTCACAGGCCATCCCGCTCTACAGCAACGGCATGCGGATCGGCCTGCTCGGCGGTTCGTTCAATCCGCCGCATGAGGCCCACCGCGCCATCAGCCTGTTCGCGATCAAGCGGCTGAAACTGGATCGGGTGTGGTGGCTGGTGACCCCCGGCAATCCGCTCAAGTCCAACGGCGCACTGAACGACCTCGACACGCGGATGGCTGCCGCGCGAAAAATGGCCGACGATCCGCGGATCGACATCAGCTGTCTCGAAGCTGTCATCGGCATCCGTTACACTTTCGACACCATCTCTTACCTGCGCCGCCGCGCTTCCGGGCTGCGCTTCGTCTGGATCATGGGCGCTGACAATCTTGCGCAATTTCATCGCTGGCAGAATTGGCGGCGCATCGCTTCCGAGGTGCCGATCGCAGTGATCGACCGTCCGCCACAGAGCTTTCGGGCGCTTGCCGCACCCGCCGCACAGGCGCTGGCGCGGTATCGGCTGCCTGAGAATCAGGCGGCCCGGCTACCGGATCAGCACGCCCCAGCCTGGGTTTTCCTCACCGGCATGAAATCGAGCCTTTCTTCAACGGTCTTGCGGAACCCGGACGGCAGCTGGAAGGCAAAGAAGTGACAGTTGGGTCTCAACCGGCGGCGGGGTTCACTGGAATATTGAAACCGTTAACCCCACATGCCTAATATAGCCCGTGGACGTCAGGATTCGACGTTCGCGATACAGTGAAAGGAATGGTCCCTGGCCACATCTGTATTGTCAAAGTCTGTTTTACCCAAGGTTTCCAAAGCCAAGGCTGTCAAAGCCAAGGTTGCCAAAGCCAAGGTTTCCAAAGCTGAGCCTGCTGCGAAAACCAAGCGTAAAACATCGACCAAAGCTGCGGCCTTGAAGGCGCAACCCGACGCCGACAAGACGCTGAATATGATCCTCTCCCGCCTCGACGATATGAAGGCGGAAGAAACGGTCACCATCGACCTTCGCGGCAAATCAGCATTTTCCGACTACATGATCGTCACGACGGGACGGGCCAACCGGCACGTCGGCGCGATCGCGGAGAACGTGACCAAGGCGCTGAAGGAAAACGGCATCAAGAGCATCCATGTCGAGGGCATGCCCAACTGCGACTGGGTGCTGATCAATTCCGGCGATGTGGTCGTGCACGTGTTCAGACCCGAGGTGCGGGAGTTCTACAATCTGGAAAGAATGTGGGCTCAAGGTCCGGTGGCGGCGAAGGCGATCTGAGCTCTTGAGGCCGATGCGAATCGGTTGAAGCGCATGTAGTTTGCTTGCGCGCGTCAGGACGCGCGCTTGCTGGGACATTCCCTGATGCGTCTTCTCGTGGTGTCAATCGGCCGGCTGAAACAGGGTCCGGAGCGGGAACTGGCCGAGCGCTATCGCGAGCGCTTCGACGACATCGGCCGCAAGCTCGGCTTTCGCGGCCTCGACATTCATGAAATTCCCGAAAGCCGCGCCCGCGACGCCGCGACACGGATCGCCGAGGAAGCGGCGGCGATTTCAGCGGCCATCCCCGAAAAGTCGGCTTTGGTGGCGCTCGACGAGCGCGGCAAAAGCATCGATAGCGCGACTTTCGCCCGGCAGCTCGGCGGCTGGCGCGATGAGGGGATCGCCAATACTATTTTCACAATCGGCGGTGCGGACGGACTTTCGCCCGATTTGCAGCGCAAGGCCAGCTTACGCATTGCGTTCGGCTCGGCGACCTGGCCGCATCAAATGGTTCGCGTCATGCTTCTGGAACAGATTTACCGGGCCGCCACCATTCTGGCCGGCCACCCCTATCACCGCGCTTGAGCCGCGGTGGCGTGAATATAGAAAGCGCTGAACAGGCCGCATGCCGTTGACGCCGGACACTCCCTCGGATCGAGACACCGCCGGCCGCAAATGGCCGGCGCAACGTTCCGCGTCGCTGCTGTCGATCGGCCTTTTGAGCCTGGCGGGCCTCGCGCTTGCGCCGGCTGCGGCGCAGGTGGCGGCGCCCGCCGTTCAGGCGACCACCGTCCCCTCCCCCGACATCATCCGGCAGCGCGAGCAGGAGCTGGAAGCCGCCCGCGAGCAGCAGCGGAAAGCAGGCGAGCTGCAGCAGAAGCTGAAAGCCGATATCGCGGCGATCGGACAGGACCGCTCCAAGCTCAACCAGCAGCTGATCGAGATCGCAGCAGGCGTACGCAATGTCGAGACCCGCATCGTCGATGCCGAAGCGCGGCTGCGTCCGCTCGATGCCCGCGAGCAGCAGATCCGGGTCTCGCTCGATTCACGCCGCGCCGAAATCGTCGAGGTGCTGGCGGCCCTGCAGCGCGCCGGCCGGCGCACGCCGCCGGCCCTGCTGATCCGCCCCGAAGACGCGCTGCAATCGCTGCGCACCGCGATGCTGCTCGGCTCCGTCGTGCCCGAACTGCGCGGGCGCGCTGAAAAGCTCGCCGGCGATCTCGGTGAACTGGTGGCGCTCCGCAAGAAGATCGCAACCGAGCGCGATGGGCTGGCGCGGGACCGCGACAAGTCGAAAGAGGATCAGATCCGGCTGGCTGCGCTGGTCGACGAGCGACAGCGCAAGCAGAGCGCGATCGAAAAGGACATGGAGGCGGAGGCCGCGCGCGCCATCACGATCTCCCGGCAGGTCGACAGCCTGCAGGGCCTGATCGCCAAGATGGAGCAGGACGTGAGGAGCGCCGCCAAGGCGGCCATAACGGCCGATCTGAAGGGGGCCCCCGGCGCCCCCAACGGCAAGCCGAATCTGGGGGCGCTGAAGGATCCGGCCCAACTCAGCCCGGCGATCGCCTTTGCCTCGGCCAAGGGCCTGCTGGCATTTCCGGTCAATGGGCCCAAGATTTCGCGATTTTGGCGGTTCCGATGGCGTCGGTGGCGTCGAAAAAGGCATTTCTTTGGCAACCCGGGCCGGCGCCCAGGTCACAACCCCGTGTGACGGTTGGGTAGTTTACGCCGGACCCTTCCGCAGCTACGGACAACTCTTGATCCTCAATGCCGGTGGCGGGTATCATGTCCTGATCGCCGGGATGGAGCGCATTTCGGTAAACATCGGCCAGTTTGTACTTACGGGGGAGCCGGTCGCGACCATGGGGTCGACATCCCAGGTCGCATCCATTCTCGCAGCAACTGCGAGCCAGCCCGTGCTCTATGTCGAGTTCCGTAAGGACGGCACTCCAATCGATCCAGGCCCATGGTGGGCCGCAAATGAAGGCGAAAAGGTTCGCGGATGATGCGCAAGACTTCTGTAGTTCTCCTCAGCGCCGCCGCCGGTGCGGCTTTGACGCTCTTCATCACCCAGCCCCGTGCTGTCCTGATGGGTTCGAGTGCGCGTGCCGCCACCTCGGACACCTATCGCCAGCTCAACCTGTTCGGCGACGTCTTCGAGCGCGTGCGCAGCGACTATGTCGAGAAGCCCGACGACGGCAAGCTGGTCGAGTCCGCGATCTCGGGCATGCTGACCGGCCTCGATCCGCATTCCAGCTACATGGACGCCAAGAGTTTTCGCGACATGCAGGTGCAGACCCGCGGTGAGTTCGGCGGGCTCGGCATCGAGGTCACGATGGAAGACGGCCTGATCAAGGTGGTCTCGCCGATCGACGATACGCCGGCCTCCAAGGCCGGCATCATGGCCAACGACATCATCACCAATCTCGACGACGAAGCCGTGCAGGGTCTGACCCTCAACCAGGCGGTCGAGAAGATGCGCGGCCCGGTCAACACCAAGATCCGCCTCAAGATCATCCGCAAGGGCCAGGACAATCCGCTCGACGTCACGCTGGTTCGCGACAACATCCGCGTCCGTTCGGTGCGCGCGCGCGTCGAAAGCGACGACATCGCCTATATCCGCGTCACCACCTTCAACGAGCAGACCACCGAAGGCCTGAAGCGCGAGATCGGCAACCTGTCGAACCAGATCGGCGACAAGCTGAAGGGCTACATCATCGACCTGCGCAACAATCCCGGCGGCTTGCTGGAGGAAGCGGTGACCGTTTCCGACACCTTCCTGGAAAAGGGCGAGATCGTTTCGACCCGCGGCCGCAACGCCGAGGAAACCCAACGCCGCGCCGCCCATCCGGGCGACCTGACCAAGGGCAAGCCGGTGATCGTGCTGATCAATGGCGGTTCGGCTTCGGCGTCGGAAATCGTCGCCGGCGCGTTGCAGGACCACAAGCGCGCGACGCTGGTCGGTACGCGCTCGTTCGGCAAGGGCTCGGTGCAGACCATCATTCCGCTCGGCAGCGGCAACGGCGCGCTGCGCCTGACCACTGCGCGCTACTTCACGCCGTCGGGCCGGTCGATCCAGGCCAAGGGCATCGTTCCGGATATCGAAGTGCTGCAGGACGTGCCGGACGAACTGAAGTCCCGCACCGACACCAAGGGCGAGGCCTCGCTGCGCGGCCATCTGAAGAACGACGGCGACGAGAAGACCGGCTCGCAATCCTACGTGCCGCCGGACGCCAAGGACGACAAGGCGCTGAAGACGGCGGCCGACCTGCTGCATGGCATCAAGTCCACCGCGGCAGCACCCGCGACCGGCGACAAGGCCGCGGCTGACAAGCCGGCCAACAAGGCCGCGAACTGATCGAATCACGGCAAGGTTTTCGGAAAAGGGCGGCCCTCGGGCCGCCCTTTTTGTTGGCAGGGTCCGGCCTTCCCGGCAGGTGCTGCCCCGCGGCTTTTGCGGCCCGCGCAGGCGCTCGAATCCGGCCCATCGTGGTATCGTCGATCCGATTGATTCGGGGAGGTTCATGACGGAGACGGCCGACGAACTGAGCACGCCGCTCGGCAAGAAAAATGAGCGCCAGAAGCGCCGGTTTCGGCTGCCGTTCTCGGCGATGCAGGCGCTGGCCGTGCTGCTTGGCCTGGTCCTGGTCGCCTTCCTCAGCATTGCCCTGTTCACCGACAACCCGCTCGGCGGCGAGCCGGTCGCCCATATCGCCCTGCGCAAGCAGGCCGCGGACGACCAGCAGGCAGCAGCGGCGCCTGCCCTCGGCCATGCCGAACCGGCCGCGAAGGCCGCGCACAAGGAACCCGCGGGCGGCGACAGCAAGACCGTCACCATCATCGACGGCTCCAGCGGCAAGCGCCAGGAAGTCGCAATCGGCGGCGATGGCGCCGACAAGACCGCCCCCGAAGCGGCCCCCACCGCCGCCATGGCCGGGATCGATCCGCGCCTGCTGGAGAAAACACGTTACGGCATGATCCCCGTCGTTGCCGACGGCCTGAAGCCCTTCACGGTCTATGCCGCCGAAGCCGACCGCGCCAAGGCGGCCAAAATGCCCGTTGTCGCCATCGTCATCGGCGGCCTCGGCGTCGGCGCCGCCAAGACGGCCGACGCCATCATGAAGCTGCCGCCGGCGGTGACGCTGGCGTTCACGCCCTACGGCGCGGACCCCAGCAAACTCACCGAGCGGGCCCGCGCCCAGCGCCACGAGATCCTGCTGCAGATCCCGATGGAGCCGTTCGACTATCCGGACAACGATCCCGGCCCGCAGACGCTGCTGACCAGCCTGCCGCCGGAGCAGAATATCGACCGCCTGTACTGGCACTTGAGCCGGTTCCAGGGCTATGCGGGCATTGCCAATTTCATGGGCGCGCGTTTCGTGGCGACCGATGCGGTGATGCAACCGATCGTCCGCGAGGCGGCCAGGCGCGGCCTCGGCTATCTCGACGACGGCGCCACCCCGCGCAGCGTCGCGTCGTCGCTGGCGGCCGGCCAGACGATGCCGTTCGCCAAGGCGGATTTCGCCATCGACGCGGTCCCGACCTCGGCGGAGATCGACCGGACGCTGATCAAGCTCGAGACGCTCGCCAAGGAACGCGGGCTGGCAGTCGGCGTGGCCTCGGCCCTGCCGATCTCGATCGAGCGGATTGCCGCCTGGATCAAGACCCTCGATAGCCGCGGCATCATGCTTGTGCCATTGACAACGGCGATGCTGAAATCAAAATCAGGCTAGAGATCAAACCGATCGCGCCAGGCCGGAACGCCCGGACAGATCGATTTTGTCGTCAAGCATGATCCGGAAGAACGGGCACCGGTTTTCCGGAAAGATCATGCGCAAACAAAGAGATGGAGCGGGATGACCATTCGAAGAACAGTCATCGCGATCCTGGAGTCCTGACGGAATGGCCCGTTATGAGGATCTGCCTTACCGGACCTGCGTCGGCATGATGCTGATCAACGCAGCGGGGCTGGTCTTCATCGGCCGCCGCGCCGGTGGCATCGAACATGTCGATGAAACCCACGTCTGGCAGATGCCGCAGGGCGGCGTCGATCCCGGCGAGGACACCTGGGCCGCGGCCAAGCGCGAACTCTACGAGGAAACCAGCGTCCGCTCGGTGGAGAAACTCGGCGAAGTCCCGGACTGGCTGATCTACGACATTCCCCGCACCGTTGCCGGCCGCACCTGGAAGGGCCGCTATCGCGGACAGCGGCAGAAATGGTTCGCGGTGCGCTTCACCGGCAAGGACAGCGAGATCAACGTCGCCAGCCCCGGTGGCGGGCACAAGGCCGAATTCATCAACTGGCGATGGGAGCCGATGAAGAACCTCCCGGAGTTGATCGTCCCGTTCAAGCGGCCGGTCTATGAACGCGTGGTGAAGGAATTTTCGAACCTCGCCGGCGGCTGATCGATTTCGTTCGGCTGGCTTTCCACGCGCGACAGGTCCATCCAGTCAGTTCAAGCCTGAACCAAATTTCCGATTCGTTCGAAACACCATGCAAGACAAACCTTATCGCCCCAATGTGGGGATCGCCTTGTTCAACAGCACTGGCTGCGTGCTGATCGGCCGCCGCTTCCGCGATGACGGGCCCGAAATCGTTCTGCCCGGTCTCGAATGGCAGATGCCGCAAGGCGGCATCGACGTCGGCGAGAACCCGCGCGATGCGGTGATGCGCGAACTCTGGGAGGAAACCGGAGCCAGCCACGCCGAACATCTCGGCGAGACCGACTGGATGACCTACGAGTTTCCGCCCTATGACGGGTTGCCGACTCATCGCCTCGCGAAATTCCGCGGCCAGCGCCAGAAGTGGTTCGCGCTGCGCTACACCGGACGCGACGACGAGATCGATCCGCTGACGCCGCGCAATGGACAGCCGGCCGAGTTCGATAGCTGGCGTTGGGAGCGGCTCGACCGCGTCGCCGACCTCGTGGTGCCGTTCCGGCGCGACGTGTACCGGACGGTAGCGCGGCTGTTCGCGGAATTCGCACGGGTTGGCTAGAGGCCAGTCCATCTGACGGAATTGGAACCAAACTCTTTTTTGCATTCGATATCGTTTTTGCTGCAAGCCGTCGCCAGTTCATCCGTAACCGCTATAACGGCATTGCGATCCGTGATCGACGTTCGGAATAACCTGCACTGCGAGATGTTTTGTCTGACATGAAGGAAGTGGTTGTGATCAAGCGCCGGCGGGCTTGGGAATGGCAGCTGCGCGATCAAGGCGGTAGCTTGATCATGGGCGGGCGCGAGAAAACCCGCCCGGCCGCGCGATATCAAGGCTATCGCGCGCTGTTCATGCTGCTGGCCTCGAGTTGGCGGTCGAGCGGACATCAGGTCCCTCGCAACCCTGCCGATTCCGAAAAGTTCCGACATACGCAATGATCGACGCTTCGCCGGTCGGTATGCCTTTCGGACCGCAGCTTTTGTTTTGATATTTTCCCGACGCGCCCGCTTCGCTCGAAAACGCTCTAGTTCGGCCCGACCGAGAACGGGCCAATCGCGACGACGTGGCAATCGCTGTCGTGCTTGACGCAATCGGCCAGCGCGCCGTTGACCGCGGCCTGTTCAGAGGCCGCCTTCAATCCCAGTCCCGGCCGGCCGGCGGCGCCCACGGCGACCGCGTTCCAGCCGGTCGACGCATCGGCGAGCTGGCGCGCGACATCGTCGCGGGCGTTGGCCGATATCATCGCGTTGCCGGCGGCCTTGAAGAAGCCGGTCAGCTTCAGCGTGGTCGGAATCGGAACGACAAAATTTTCGTTGAACGCGACGATCATGCAGGCAACTCCGGCGATCGCGCCGCACGATTCGAGACTTCGTCGCGTGGCTTCCTCAGCCGTGTCCACGCCGGTAACAAAAAAATACGTGTAAGCGGGGCCTATCGCGATGGCCTTGGTCTTGCGACCCGCCGCGTAGAAATTCTCGAGCCGTGTCTTGCCGAAGTCGCGTGTCAGCGGCATGTCCCTGGACGCAAACGGCTGCTCGGTCGCGGCATCGGATCTGGTCCAGGGCTGCGGCGGCAACGGCGGCTTGCCATGGGCGTAAATGACGGTATCGCCGACCGCATATAATTCGCATTTCCGCGGCGACTGCGCGGCATCGGCGCGCTTCTGGCATTGCTCGACGGCCGCGGTCCTGGCGGTGTCTTCGCTCGGTTGCGCGGTGGCCCAGGCGCTGAACCCGCCGACATTGAGCGCGAACGCCTTGAAGTCGGCTGCCGGCACGTACTCGTTGCCAAGCGACGTCCGCGTCCGGTCGCTGACGAACGGGACGTTCGCGGCGGCGAATTTTTCAGTCGAAGCAATCGGCGGCGGAGAAGGCGCTTGCGAGGCCGGTGGCGGCGCGGATGACGCGGCACTGGATGCGGGCGGCGATGCGGTCGCAGCCGTCGGTGCCGGTGTCGGCGCAGGCACGATCAACGGCGCCGGCCTCGCATTGCTGGACGGTGCCGCGACCTTGACGGCCTGCGTCTCCAATTTGGTGAAATAGAGAAAGCCGCCGACACCGATCGCGGCCAGGCTGACCAGCGTGACCGCCACCGGCCACATCCAGTTCGGCTGCGAACCCCCCGCGGGCTTGACCGGCTTCTTGACCTGCGGCGTCGAGTAGGTCCCGTCCTCGCGCCGCATCGCCACCATGTAGGCATGCACCGGCGTCGGGATGTTCTTCACTTCCTGGGCGCCGATGTCGGCGAATTGCACCGACAGCTTGTTGGCGACCTGTTCGTGTACCGCGCGCGAGATACAAATGCCGCCGACCTCGGCAAGGCCCTCGAGGCGCGCTGCGATGTTGACGCCGTCACCGAGCAGGTCGCCGTCGCGCTCGACCACGTCGCCGATGGTGATGCCGATGCGGAAGGCCATCTGCCGGCTCGGCGGATACGCCATGTTCCGGGTGCGCAGGCTTTCCTGGATATCGATCGCGCAGCGCACGGCTTCCACCGCGCTGGGAAACTCGGCGAGGACGGCATCACCCGCGGTGTTGAAAATCCGGCCGCCGCCTTTGGCGATGAAATCGTCGGTGACCTGACGGTAGGACGCCAGCCGCCGCAGCGTCTCTTCTTCATCCTCGGCAACCAGTCGGCTGTAGCCGGCAATATCGGCTGCAAAAATCGCCGCGATCTTGCGTTTCATGAAAAACTGCCTCGGACAAATTATGCACCGGCAGAATGCCGTCAGAACTTCCCGGGCGCAACTATAGCGATTTCGCCCCGGGGTTGGGATCGGTTCGCAACCGGAAGATACAAAAAGGCGCCCATCACGATGTGACAGGCGCTGACTTTATTCGGGGCGTCGATGCGCCCCGGCGCGTTGCACCGGGGCCTAGTGCATCGCCGTCGTGCTGAGCTCCTGCTGGATGCTCTTGAAGTGATCCAGCCGCTCGAGCGCGCGGTCGAGTTCGAAACCATCCTTCTCGGCGAGCTTGGATTCCATCTCCGAGATGGTCTCGGCAAACTCTGCGCGGTCGAGTTCGGCTGTCGAGGTCGCTACCTCGGCGAGCACGGTAAGGCCCTTCTCCGACATTTCGGCGATGCCGCCGAGGACGATGATCTTCTGGTGCGTACCACCGGTCGTAATCGTCAGGATGCCCGGGCGGATCCCGGCCACGATCGGCGCGTGTCCGGCCAGGACGCCGAAATCACCTTCCGTGCCGGGAACGTCAACCTGATCGACTTCGCCGGAGAAGGCGAGCTTTTCGGGTGAAACCAGATCGAAGTGGAAGGTGGCCATCAGAAAATCCGTTTCGCGCAAACTACAAGGGCGGTCGTCGTCCTGAGGTGGCCGCCGTGGCGGCCCTCGAAGGATGACAGAAGTCTCCCTTCAAGGCTCGCTGCGCTCGCACCTCAGGGTGACGGCGCAGCGTCAGCAATGCTTACGCCGCTTCAGCCGCGAGCTTCTTGCCCTTCTCGACGGCTTCTTCGATCGCGCCGACCATGTAGAAGGCGGCCTCCGGAAGGTGATCGTACTTGCCTTCGCAGATGGCACGGAAGCCCTTGATGGTGTCGGCGAGGTCGACGAACTTGCCCGGCGAGCCGGTGAAGATTTCAGCGACGTGGAACGGCTGCGACAGGAAACGCTCGATCTTGCGGGCGCGGGCGACGGCGATCTTGTCCTCTTCCGACAGTTCGTCCATGCCGAGAATGGCGATGATGTCCTGCAGCGACTTGTAACGCTGCAGCACCTGCTGGACCATACGCGCGGTCTGATAGTGCTCTTCGCCGACGATCAGCGGGGAGAGCATGCGCGAGGTCGAGTCGAGCGGGTCCACCGCCGGGTAGATGCCCTTTTCCGAGATCGCGCGGTTCAGCACCGTGGTGGCGTCCAGATGCGCGAACGAGGTCGCGGGCGCCGGGTCGGTCAAGTCGTCGGCGGGCACGTAGATCGCCTGCACCGAAGTGATCGAACCCTTGTGGGTGGTGGTGATGCGCTCCTGCAGCGCGCCCATGTCGGTGGCGAGCGTCGGCTGATAGCCCACGGCCGAAGGAATACGGCCGAGCAGCGCCGACACTTCGGAGCCGGCTTGCGTGAAGCGGAAGATGTTGTCGATGAAGAACAGCACGTCCTGGCCCTGATCGCGGAAATTCTCGGCGACCGTCAGACCCGACAGCGCGACGCGCATGCGGGCGCCGGGCGGCTCGTTCATCTGTCCGAACACCAGCGCGCACTTCGACTTGACGCTCGGATCGGGATTACGCGGATCGGCGTTGACCTTGGATTCGATGAACTCGTGATAGAGGTCGTTGCCTTCGCGGGTACGTTCGCCGACGCCGGCAAACACCGAATAGCCACCGTGCGCCTTGGCGACGTTGTTGATCAGTTCCTGAATCAGCACGGTCTTGCCGACGCCGGCGCCGCCGAACAGGCCGATCTTGCCGCCCTTGGCGTAAGGTGCCAGCAGGTCGACGACCTTGATGCCGGTGACGAGAATTTCAGCTTCCGTGGCCTGGTCGGTGTAGCTCGGCGCCTCGGCATGGATTGGGCGGACGCCATCGGCCACGATCGGACCGGCTTCGTCGATCGGCTCACCGATCACGTTCATGATGCGGCCGAGCGTGCCAGCGCCGACGGGAACGCGGATCGGCGACCCGGTGTCGGTGACTTCCTGACCGCGGACCAGCCCCTCGGTGGTGTCCATCGCGATGGTGCGCACCGTGGATTCACCGAGATGCTGCGCCACTTCGAGCACCAGGCGATTGCCGCCGTTCTTGGTTTCGATCGCGTTCAGAATGGCGGGCAGATGCCCTTCGAACTGCACGTCGACGACGGCGCCGATGACCTGGGTGATGTGTCCGGTCTGGTTTGCTGGTGCGGCCATAAAACTCTCTCCTTCGAATTCTGTCTCTGGAAGTCCGTCAGTCCATCGCGCGAATGGCTACAGTGCCTCGGCGCCGGAGATGATCTCGATCAGCTCCTTGGTGATCTGGGCTTGACGGGTGCGGTTGTAAATCAAGGTCTGCTTGCGGATCATGTCGCCGGCGTTGCGGGTGGCGTTGTCCATCGCGCTCATCTGTGCGCCGTAGAACGAAGCATTGTTTTCCAGCAGCGCCCGGAAGACCTGCACCGCGAGATTGCGCGGCAGCAGACGCTTCAGGATCTCGTCTTCCTCCGGCTCGTATTCGTAAGAGGTCGTCGGACCGGCATTGGCGGCGGGCGCCTCGACCACCAGCGGGATGATCTGCTGCGACGTCGGGATCTGCGAGATCACGGATCTGAAGCGCGAGAAGAACAGCGTGCAGACATCGAATTCGCCGGCGTCGTAACGTTCGATGATCTTCTTGGCGATCTTGTCGGCATCGGAAAAGCTGAGCTGGCGCACCGCGCGCAGATCGAGGTGACCGATGATCTGCTTCTCAAAATTACGCCGAAGCTGCTCGTACCCCTTGCGGCCGACGCAGAAAATCTTGACCTCTTTGCCCTGATTCATCAGCGACAGCGCGTGTTCGCGCGCCAGACGCACGATCGACGAGTTGAAGGCGCCCGACAGGCCACGCTCGCCGGTGCAGACCAGCAGGAGATGCACCTGGTCTCTGCCGGTTCCGGTCAACAGCGTCGACACCCCAGGCGAACCCGCGGCGGCAGTCGCGATGTTGGAAACCACCGCGTCCATCTTTTCGGCATAGGGCCGCGCCGCTTCAGCAGCCATCTGCGCCCGGCGCAGCTTGGAAGCCGCGACCATCTGCATGGCCTTGGTGATCTTCTGCGTCGCCTTGGTGGAGGCGATGCGGACCCGCATGTCTTTAAGTGACGCCATTCTCAGTTCACCCCGGCGGTCCGATCTCCGATCAGGCCGCAAGCCTCTCTTTCATCGGGCCCGGCCGAATGCCGGGCCACGACGGCAATTGCAAATCAGGCAAGCGTCTTGCTGAAAGCCTCGACCACCGCCTTCAGCTTGGCGGCGGTATCGTCGCTCAGATCGCGGCTGTCGCGGATGCTGTTGAGAATCTCGACGTTCTTGCCACGCAGCTGCGACAGCAGACCGTCTTCGAACGCGCGCACCTTGTTGACCGGGAGCGCATCGAGATAGCCGTTGGTGCCGGCCCAGATCACGCAGACCTGCTCTTCCATCTTCAGCGGCGAGAACTGCGGCTGCTTCAGGAGTTCGGTCAAACGCGAGCCGCGATTCAGCAGGCGCTGCGTCGAGGCATCGAGGTCGGAGCCGAACTGCGCGAACGCCGCCATTTCGCGGTACTGCGCCAGCTCGCCCTTGATCTTGCCGGCGACCTTCTTCATCGCCTTGGTCTGCGCCGACGATCCGACGCGCGACACCGACAGGCCGACGTTCACCGCCGGGCGGATGCCCTGGAAGAACAGGTCGGTTTCGAGGAAGATCTGACCGTCGGTAATCGAAATCACGTTGGTCGGAATATAGGCCGACACGTCGTTGGCCTGGGTTTCGATCACCGGCAGCGCGGTCAGCGAGCCCGACCCCTGATCCTTGTTCAACTTCGCGGCGCGCTCGAGCAGGCGCGAATGCAGATAGAACACGTCGCCGGGATAGGCTTCGCGGCCCGGCGGACGGCGCAGCAGCAGCGACATCTGGCGGTAGGCGACGGCCTGCTTGGACAAGTCGTCATAGATGATGACGGCGTGCATGCCGTTGTCGCGGAAATACTCGCCCATGGTGCAGCCGGTGAACGGCGCGATGTACTGCATCGGCGCCGGATCGGATGCGGTGGCGGCCACCACGATCGAATATTCCAGCGCGCCCTGCTCTTCGAGCACCTTGACGAACTGGGCAACGGTCGAACGCTTCTGGCCGATCGCGACATAGACGCAATACAGCTTGATGTTTTCGTCCGGCTGCGCGTTGAGCGGCTTCTGGTTCAGGATGGTGTCGAGCGCGATCGCGGTCTTGCCGGTCTGACGGTCGCCGATGATCAGCTCGCGCTGGCCGCGGCCGACGGGAATCAAGGCATCGATCGCCTTGAGGCCGGTCGCCATCGGTTCGCTCACCGACTTGCGCGGAATGATGCCGGGCGCCTTGACGTCGACGCGCATGCGCTTGTCGGCCTGGATCGGACCCTTGCCGTCGATGGGATTGCCGAGCGCGTCGACGACGCGGCCGAGCAGGCCCTTGCCGACGGGCGTGTCGACGATGGCGCGGGTGCGCTTGACGGTCTGGCCTTCCTTGATCTCGCGGTCGGCGCCGAAGATCACGATGCCGACGTTGTCGGTTTCGAGGTTCAGCGCCATGCCGCGGGTGCCGTTCTCGAACTCGACCATTTCACCGGCCTGGACGTTGTCGAGGCCGTAGACGCGGGCAATGCCGTCGCCGACGGACAGCACCTGTCCGACTTCGGTAACTTCAGCCTCCTGGCCGAAATTCTTGATCTGGTCCTTCAGGATCGCGGAAATTTCCGCTGCGCGGATGTCCATCAGCCTGCCTCTTTCATCGCGTGCTTGATCGAATTGAGTTTGGTGCGAAGCGAACTATCCACCATGCGGCTGCCGAGCTTGACCACAAGGCCGCCAATGATGGAGGGATCGACATTCACGTTGAGCGCGACGTCCTTGCCCGTCACTGACTTCAGTGCGGCCTTGAGGGCGTCGAGATTCTTTTCATTGAGCGCTTCGGCAACCGTGACATCGGCGGTCGCCTCGCCCTTGAACTTCGCCACCAGCGCACGGAAGGCACGGATCACATCGGTGACCGCAAACAGCCGGCGATTGGCGGTAAGGACTTTGAGGAATTTTGCGGAAGTGCCGGAGATTCCAGCCTTGTCGAGCACCGCGGTGAGCGCTCTCGATTGCGCATCCGACGAGAATACCGGGCTGCGAACCAGGCGCTTCAGATCGGCGCTATCGGCCAGCATGGCCTCGAACCGATCGAGATCGGCTCTCACCGCGTCGACGGATTTCTCGTCGCGCGCCAACTCGAACAAGGCCGTTGCATAACGGCCTGACACTCCCGAAACGGACGGATCTTCAGCAGCCACCAGACGCTCTTTTTTTGCTGTCAAACTCGCAAGGGAAAAACCGTCGCCACCGGTAGCGGCGCCTAGCGATCCAAGCCCTTGGAATTCAAGCGGGACTTCGATTTTCGACCGTCACACGAGGTAACGAGATCGTTAAAATCGCGGCTTTGCTAACATAGCAGGAGCGCAGGTGCAACATGACGGCGCGCGCTGGCGATGCCTTGTCGCACGTCAATTTTCAGCACCGCCGGAGCGCGCTTCGCATCAAATCGGCCGCCCCGAAATTGCCCCCGGGACCGAGGCCGGATGCCCGCGCCAGCCGCAGGTCCATGGGTTCCGCCCGTATTTGCATAGGGGCCATGAGCCGGCTGGTTTGAACCTTTTGCAGGTTCCGCCGATTACTTGCGCAAATCTCGCAATAGCAAATGATGACTGTAGTATTCAGTAATTCTAAGTATTGATTTAGTTAAAAATTCGTTAATTTCAAATATTACGGAACATCGATTGGTTAGTTGATCTCAGTAACAAGATATGTCAGCCGGAGATATACAGGCTTTACTGCCCAATTCATGCCTCATTGCCCCACCAAACGGCAGCTTCACGAACTGGGACGGGGGTTCCACTTGTCACATATGTGGCAATACTGTCTGAGGGACTAGTTAATGTTGAATACCAAGAATGCGATGCCGGGAAATCTAATCCGGTCGCGTACGGCTTTCGCTTTGATCGCCGCAACTCTCCTGGTCGGTGGCAGCGTCACCGAAGCTTCCGCCAAATCCAGACACCATCGCCATCATTCCCACCACGCCGCCAAGTCGACCGGCGGTGATTGGCGCGACGCCAACGCCTCGATGGGCGGCTCTTCCGGCGGCCACAGCTTCTCGGGAATGGCCTCCTATTACGGCAATGAATCCGGCAGCCGTACCGCGTCCGGCGCCCGCTTCAACCAGAACGCCATGACCTGCGCCCACCGCTCGCTGCCGTTCGGCACTAAGCTGCGGGTGACCCGTGGCGGCCAAAGCGTCGTCGTTACCGTCAACGACCGTGGCCCCTTCATCAAGGGACGCGTGCTCGACCTCTCCACGGGCGCTGCCCGTGCCATCGGACTGACCGGCGCCGGCGTCGGCCGCGTCACCGCCGAGGTCGTTTCCTAAAGCGCGTTCATCGCGCCGTTTTTCCGGTCCAACCGATTGGGTAAGCGTTGCGTCGCGTAACGGTCGCGGACCAGTCCGCGCACCGGCAAAAGCCTGCCGTCGTAACTGACGGCAGGCTTTTTTTGTTTTTCTTACCCTCCCTTGGAGGGGGAGGGTGAAGGCACGCTCACAAAAAGCTCTGCGGATCGACATCGACCTCGAGCTTGAGATTGCCCTTGGTCTTCGGCGCCGCCGCCAGCCATTCGCGCAGGTATTCCGACAGGTCGACATTGCGCAGCGATTTCACCAGCAGCCTGAAGCGATAGCGCCCCTTGATGACCGCGAGCGGCGCCTCGGCGGGGCCGAGCACCTGGATGCGCTCGTCGATCGGCGCGATCGCGGCGAGTTTTCGCGCAAAACCTTCGGCGGTCGGCCGGTCGCCGGCGGAAATGATCAGGCTGGCGAGCCGGCCGAACGGCGGATACCCCGTGCGCTCGCGCGCGTCGATCTCGCTGGCGTAAAACGCCTCGCGATCGGCCGCGATCAGCGCCTTCATCACGGGGTGTTCGGGCTGATGGGTCTGCAGATAGCCGACGCCGCGGCCCTGCTCGCGCCCGGCGCGACCGATCACCTGGTTGAGCAGTTGAAAGGTCCGCTCGGCGGCGCGCGGATCGCCATTGCCGAGGCCGAGATCGGCATCGACGACGCCGACCAGATTGAGCCGCGGAAAATTATGCCCCTTCGCCACCAGTTGCGTGCCGATGATGATATCGACGCGGCCCTCGGCGATTTCGTTCAGCTCGCTGCGCATGGTCTCGATCGAGGTGATCAGATCGCTCGACAGCACCATGGTGCGCGCATCCGGAAACAACTGCGCGGCCTCCTCCTGCAGGCGCTCGACGCCGGGGCCGACCGCGACCAGCGATTCCTCTGCCGCACAATGCGGGCAGATGTTCGGGCGCGGCATCGAGAAGCCGCAGTGATGACAGACCAGCCGCTGGCGAAAGCGATGGTCCACCAGCCAGGCGTCGCAGATGGTGCAGGCGAAACGGTGCCCGCAGGCCCGGCACAGGGTCAGCGGCGCGTATCCGCGGCGGTTGAGAAACAGCAGCGCCTGCTCGCGCTTTTCGATCGCGAACCGGATTTGCTCGGCCAGCGGCGGCGATATGAAACGGCCGCGCGGTGGCGGCGCACGGCGCAGGTCGATCGCCTCGATATGCGGCATGTGCTGGCCGCCGAAGCGCGACGGCAGCACGACGCGCTGATAGCGGCCCTTGCGTGCGTTGACCTCGGTCTCCACCGACGGCGTCGCGGAAGCCAGCACGATCGGAATTTTTTCGATCCGCGCCCGCACCACCGCCATGTCGCGGGCATGGTAATGCGCGCCGTCGCTCTGCTTGTAGGCCTGGTCGTGCTCTTCATCGACCACGATCAGCCCCAGATCCGCATAGGGCATGAACAGCGCCGAGCGCGCGCCGACCACCACCGTCGCTTCGCCGCTCGCGATCGCCGCCCAATTCCGCGCGCGGGTACGCGGCGTCAATTCGGAATGCCACTCCAACGGACGCACGCCGAAACGCAGCGCAAAACGGTCGAGGAACTGGCCGGTCAGCGCGATCTCCGGCATCAGGATCAGCGTCTGCTTGCCGCGGCGAATGGTCTCGGCGATCGCCTCGAAATAGACTTCAGTCTTGCCCGAACCGGTGACGCCGTCGAGCAATGCAACGTGAAAGCTGCCATTGGCGGCAAGCGCCCGCATCGCATCGACCGCGCTGCGCTGCTGCTGCGAAAACTCCGGCTGCTCGAACGACGGATCCGGTGCCGGCGGCGCCAGCGGCGGCGGCATTGCCTCGATCGCCAGCGTGCCTTCGTCGACCAGCCCGTCGATCACCCCGGAGCTGACGCCGGCTTCGCGCGCCGCGTCGGATTTGCCGTGCAGCAGGCCGTCCGACAGGATCTCGATCAGCCGCCGCCGCGCCGGCGTCATGCGCCGCGGCGGCTCGCCGACCAGCCGCACGCCGATCCGCATCCGCTCGGGGCCGAGATTTTCTCCCATCCGCAGGCACATCCGCAGCACCATGCCGCGCGCGGACAATGTGTAGGTCGAGACCCAGTCGACCAGGCTGCGCAGTTCCTCCTTCAGCGCGGGCACGTCGAGTTTTTCGCCGACATCCTTGAGACGGTTATGCAGCCGCGGATCGGGATTGGCGTTCTCCGCCCACACCACGGCCACGACCTCGCGCGGGCCGAGCGGCACGCAGACGACATCGCCGGGCTTAAGTTCCATGCCGCGCGGCACGCGGTAGGAATAGGCCTGATTGAGCGCGACCGGCACCAGCACGTCGACGACACGCGTCGACGATGCCGATGAGGTGGTTGGGCGCGTGGAATGGTCCATCGAATCAGGCTCAGGCGGTGGCAGCGGGTCAGGGTAAGGGCCCGCGCCGGCGGCGACCAGTGGCCCTGTCATAGCGCCCAGATTAGCGAAAGGTAAACGAAACAGGTGCGATATAATCGGGAAGAATCAGGGCGCCATAGCTCGAAGAACAACTCCATGACCAAATCCGCAGCGCCAGTCCAACCGGTCGAACTCGATTGCGCCGACGAAAGTCTGGCGCTGCAGATGACGCGCTGGCTGACGCATCTGCGCGCCGAACGGCGGCTGTCGCCGAAGACGCTGGAAGCCTATGCCCGCGATCTGCGGCAGTGCCTGAGGTTTCTCAGCGGACATTGGGGCAAACAGGTTTCGCTCAAGGACTTTGCCGCGCTGGAGGCCACCGATGTCAGGGCCTTCATGGCGATGCGCCGCGCCGACGACATCGGCAGCCGCTCGCTGATGCGCGCACTGGCCGGCTTGCGGTCGTTCGGACGTTTTCTGGAGCGCGAAGGCAAAGGCAAGGTCGGCGCGCTGTCGGCGATCCGCGCACCGAAAATCGGCAAGAGCCTGCCGAAACCGATCCAGATGGCCGCCGCCAAACGTTTCGCCGATGCCGAAGAGCGCGCCGGCGAGGATCGCGATCCCTGGATCTGGGCGCGTGACGCCGCCGTGATGGCGCTGCTGTATGGTTCGGGCCTGCGTATCTCCGAGGCGCTCGGGCTGAAGCGCCACGACGTGCCGAAGCCTGGCGAAGGCGACGTCATCATCGTGACCGGCAAGGGCAACAAGACCCGCATGGTGCCGGTGCTGCAAAACGTGCTGGCGCTGATCGTCGATTACACCGCGATGTGCCCGCATCCCTTGCCGCCGGCGGGACCGATTTTCGTCGGCGCCCGGGGCGGGCCGCTGTCCCCGCGCATCATCCAGCTCACCATGGAACGGCTGCGCGGCTCCCTCGGCCTGCCCGACAGCGCGACGCCGCATGCGCTGCGGCATTCTTTCGCGACGCATCTGCTTAGCCGCGGCGGCGACCTGCGCGCGATCCAGGAACTGCTCGGCCACGCCTCGCTCTCGACTACGCAGATCTACACCGGGATCGACTCGGAGCGGCTGCTGGAAGTCTACCGTACCGCGCATCCCCGCCGCTGACCCAACGCCGCGCGACGACATATTCTGCCGCGCGACGACATAATCCCGTCACACCGTTGACGGGGAGCGCTTGCCCCTTGCGCCGGCCATATTGTTCGGTCAATCGTGGGACCGGGTCATGGTCATTCTTTGGGGAGAGATAGATGAGCGCACATGAAAGCATGGAGCACGCGGAACACGCCGAGCACGCTTCGGGCTCGAACAGGAAGATCGCGTTGCTGATCGCCGTGATCGCTCTGTGCCTGGCGCTGTCGGAAACGCTGGGCAAGGGCGCGCAGACCGAATCCATCAGCAAGAACGTCGAGGCCTCGAACCTCTGGGCGTTCTTCCAGGCCAAGAGCATCCGCCGCACCGTGGTCCAGGCCACCGCCGAACATGCCAAGCTCAGCCTCGGCACCGTCACTGACGATGCCATGAAGGCGGCGCTGCAGAAGCAGATCGACGACTGGAACAAGACCGCGTCGCGCTACCGCTCGGAGCCGGAAACCGGCGAAGGTTCGGAGCAGCTCGCCGAGCGTGCCAAGCACGCCGAGCACGAGCGCGACGAGTCGACCGCCAAGTATCACCACTATGAACTGGCCTCGGCCGCGTTCCAGATCGGCATCGTGCTGGCCTCGGCCACCATCATCACCGGCATCGCCGCTCTGGCCTGGGTATCCGGCATCCTGACGCTGGCGGGAATCGCCATCACCGCGCTCGGCCTGCTGGCGCCGCATCTGCTGCATCTGCATTGATTGGCGTTGTTGTTATCGCCCGCTCCAGTGCGCAATTGCGCACAAGGCGGGCGATGACAGCTAGCGCGCTTCGTGCACGCTTTTACGGAAGCGCTGGATCAGCCGCAGCATGCGCGACGACCAGCCGCTGCCGTCGCCGCGCAGAATGTCCCGGATCCGCCGCTTGATTGGATCGACCAATGCCGCGGCCTTGGCACGCACCATCAGCACGGATTCATAGAGCCGCTCGAACCAGCGCATTTCCAGCAACTTCGCCCGCGTCACGTCGAAGATGAAGGCGGTGACGCCGACGCCGAGGAATTTCCCGAACACGATGGTGACAAAGGCGGCGAGCCAGTATTCGTGGGTCAGCAGCCACAGGCCGACCAGCTTGAGCGGAAACAGCGGAATCACCGGCACCAGAAACACGATCAGCGTCATCGCCGGCGACAGCGTGTCGACGCGCTCGGCTAGCCATGCCTTGAAGGCCCGCAGCGGAATCAGCGCGACAACGCGCGCCACGATCGGCTCGAGATGATCCCACAGCCATGCTTCGATCAGGAAGATGACCGCTAGCAGAACCCAGACCGGTTGAAGTAGGCGGCGCATCATGGACGTGGTCTCTAGAGCGCGACGACTTTCGTCATCCCGCGCTATCTTCGTTTGAGCATGAACTCCGGGCAACTGCGAAGCGGTTGTCCCGGCGGGACACTGCTATCAACTTTTCCCGATCATGCTATCCGGCAAATGCCGGGTATCGATCACATATGGATCGCCCGCTTGCCGACTGCAAGCGCCGCTTCCTTGATCGCTTCCGAGCGAGTCGGATGTGCGTGGCAAGTCCGCGCCAGATCCTCGGCCGAACCGCCGAACTCCATCAAAACGCAGGCCTCATGGATCATTTCACCGGCCTCACGGCCGATAATGTGCACGCCAAGCACCCGATCGGTCTTCGCATCTGCGAGAATCTTCACGAAACCGTCAGTGGTCTGATTGACCTTGGAACGGCCGTTGGCGGTGAAGGGAAACCTGCCGGACGTATAAGCCACGCCCGCCTGCTTCAGCTCTTCCTCGGTCTTGCCGACCGACGACACTTCCGGCGTGGTATACACAACGCCTGGAATAACATCGTAGTTCACATGGCCGGCCTGGCCTGCGATGATCTCAGCGCAGGCAACGCCTTCGTCCTCGGCCTTGTGCGCAAGCATCGGACCGGCGACCACATCGCCGATCGCATAGACGCCCTTCACGCTGGTGGAAAAATGCGGGTCAATCTGGACGCGGCCGCGCGCGTCGAGCGCGACGCCGGCTTCCTTCAGGCCGAGGCCATCGGTGTAGGGCACGCGGCCGATGCAGACCAGCACGACATCGGCTTCGATCGTCTCTGCGGCGCCGCCTGCCGCCGGCTCAACCTTGGCCGCGAGCGTCTTGCCCGACGTATCGATGCCGGTGACCTTGGCGCCGAGCTTGAACGCAAAGCCCTGCTTTTCGAGGATGCGCTGGAATTGCTTGGCGATCTCGCCGTCCATGCCGGGCAGGATGCGATCGAGGAATTCAACGACGGTGACCTTGGCCCCCAGCCGGAGCCACACCGAACCGAGCTCCAGCCCGATCACGCCGGCGCCGACGATCAGGAGGTTCGCCGGCACCTTGTCCAGCGACAGCGCACCGGTCGACGACACGATGCGCTTCTCGTCGATCTCGATGCCCTTCAGCCGCGCGATATCGGAGCCGGTGGCGATGACGATGTTCCTGGTCTCGACGATCTGCGTCTTGCCGTCGCCGCCTGACACCTCGACCTTGCCGGCGCCGAGGATCTTGCCCTTGCCGCTGATGACGTCGATCTTGTTCTTCTTCATCAGGAACTCGACGCCCTTGACGTTGCCGTCGATGCCCTGCTGCTTGAAATTCATCATCGAAGGCAGATCGAGCGCCGGCTGTGAGACCTTGACGCCCATCTTGGCGAAGGAGTGCCCGGCTTCCTCGAACATTTCGGAAGCATGCAGTAGCGCCTTCGACGGCATGCAGCCGACGTTGAGGCAGGTGCCGCCGAGCGTCGCGTTCTTCTCGATAACGGCAACCTTCATGCCGAGTTGCGCCGCGCGCACCGCGCAGACATATCCGCCTGGGCCGGTGCCGATGACGACGAGATCGTAGGAAGCCATGATCGAAATCCCAAAGCTGAGAAAAGTGACAGGTATTAGCGCCCGCCCGAAACGTCCAGGGTGGTGCTGGTAACGTAGGAAGCCTCGTCCGACATCAGCCAGACGATGGCGTTGGCGATCTCGTCCGCAGAGCCGACGCGCTTCATCGGCACCATATGCGCAAGGCGATGCGCGCGATCGGGCTCGCCGCCGGCGGCGTGGATTTCGGTGTCGATCAGCCCGGGCCGGATGCCCGCGACGCGGATGCCTTCGCCCGCGACTTCGTGGCCGAGGCCGACCGTGAAGGAATCGATCGCGCCCTTGGAGGCGGCATAGTCGACATAGGTGTTGGGCGCGCCGAGCTTGGCCGCAACCGAGGAGATGTTGACGATGACGCCGCCCTTGCCGCCATGTTTGGTCGACATCCGCTTCACCGCTTCGCGGGCGCAGAGAATGGCGCCGGTGACGTTGATCGCCATCATCTGCTGAATACGCTCGGCCGACATCTCGTCGACCCGCACGCCGCTCTTGCCGACAATGCCGGCATTGTTGACGAGCGCGCCGAGCGTACCGAAATCGTCGGCGGCCTTGAACAACGCGAGGATGTCGCTCTCATGCGCGACGTCGCATTTGACCGCGATCGCCTTGCCGTTCTTGCGCTCGATCTGGCTGACGACGTCGGCGGCGGCGGCGTGGTTGCTGCCATAGCCGACCACGACACGATAACCGCGCGCGGCGGCCGCAAGGGCTGCAGCGCGGCCGATGCCGCGGCTGCCGCCGGTGATCACAACAACCTTGTCCGTCACATCAGCCCCCAACAATCAAAACGCATCGATCTACGGCGCGCGGCGCAGGGCTCGAACGCCGACGCCGGCAGACCTGATAGCTCAGAGATCCAGCACCAGCCGCGCCGGATCTTCCAGGCTTTCCTTGACGCGAACCAGGAAGGTCACCGCTTCCTTGCCGTCGATCACGCGGTGATCGTAGGACAGTGCCAGATACATCATCGGGCGGACCTCGATCTTGCCGGCGACCACCATCGGCCGCTCCTGGATCTTGTGCATGCCGAGAATGGCCGACTGCGGCGCGTTCAGGATCGGCGTCGACATCAGCGAACCGTAGATGCCGCCATTGGTGATGGTGAAGGTGCCGCCCTGCATCTCGTCGATCTTGAGCTGGCCGTCGCGAGCGCGGCGGCCGAAATCGGCGATCGATTTTTCGATATCGGAGATCGACTTGTGGTCGCAGTCGCGCACCACGGGCACGACCAGTCCCTTGTCGGTGCCGACGGCAACGCCGACGTGGTAATAGTTCTTGTAGATCAGGTCGGTGCCGTCGATCTCGGCGTTGACGGCCGGAATGTCCTTCAGCGCCTGCACGCAGGCCTTGGTGAAGAAGCCCATGAAGCCGAGCTTGGTGCCGTGCTTCTTTTCAAACACGTCCTTGTACTGGGTTCGCATCGCCATGATGTGGCTCATGTCGACCTCGTTGAAGGTCGTGAGCATCGCAGCGGTGTTCTGCACGTCCTTCAGCCGGCGCGCGATGGTCTGACGCAGCCGCGTCATCTTCACGCGCTCTTCGCGGGCGGCATCGTCGGCCGGTGACGGCGCGCGGACCTGCACGGCGGCGGCCGGCTGATTGACCGGGGTCGGCGCCGAGGCCGCCTTCTCGATCGCGGCCAGCATGTCGCCCTTGGTGACGCGGCCATCCTTGCCGGAGCCGGGAACGGTGGCGGCATCGACGCCGCTTTCGGCGGAGAGTTTTCGCACCGAGGGCGCCAGCGGCGCATCTGACGATGCCGCCTTGGCGACGGGCGCAGGAGCCGGGGCTGCGGGAGCAGCAGCAGCCTTGGCCGGTGCAGCGGCTGGGGCTGCGGCCGGCTTGGCGCCAGCGCCACCTTCCATGATCTGGCCGAGCAGTGCGCCGACGGCGACGGTTTCACCGTCCTTGGCGCTGATCTCGCCGAGCACGCCGGCGGACGGCGCCGGAACCTCGATGGTGACCTTGTCGGTCTCGAGCTCGACCAACGGTTCGTCCACCGCCACGGGGTCGCCGGCCTTCTTGAACCAGCGGCCGATGGTGGCTTCCGTCACGGACTCGCCGAGCGTCGGAACACGAATTTCAGTCATGGTGTTTTCCTCTTCGCGTCATGGCCGGACTTTTTCCGTGCCATCCACGCCTTCAATCGGTTTTCGCAAAAGCAAGCCGTCATATCCGGAGTTACACTCCGGATATGACGAGTTGAAAAAATCCTAGTTCAGCGCCTCATCCAGCAGCGCCTTGAGCTGCGCCAGATGCTTCGACATCAAACCGGTGGCGGTCGCGGCCGACGCCGCGCGGCCGGCGTAACGCGGACGCTTGTTCGGCGCATTGATCTGGTTCAGCACCCATTCGAGATAGGGCTCGATGAAGTGCCACGCGCCCATGTTGCGCGGCTCTTCCTGGCACCAGACCACTTCGGCACCCTTGAAGCGCCCGAGCTCCTGCACCAGCGCCTTCAACGGCACCGGATAGAGCTGCTCGACCCGCATGATGTAGATGTCGTCGATGCCGCGCTTCTCGCGCTCCTCGTAGATGTCGTAATAGACCTTGCCCGAGCACAGCACGACGCGCTTGATCTTGTCGTCCGGCACCAGCTTGATCTTCTCGTCCGGCAGCATCTGCGCGTCATCGTACAGGATGCGGTGGAAGGTGGCGGTTGCGCCCAGCTCGTCCAGCCGCGAGATCGCACGCTTGTGGCGCAAGAGCGACTTCGGCGTCATCACGATCAGGGGCTTGCGGATTTCGCGATGCAACTGGCGTCGCAGCGCGTGGAAGTAGTTCGCCGGCG
Organism: uncultured Alphaproteobacteria bacterium; assembly: GCA_963764705.1. Lineage (GTDB taxonomy): Bacteria > Pseudomonadota > Alphaproteobacteria > Rhizobiales > Xanthobacteraceae > Bradyrhizobium. The sequence continues at coordinate 70,624 of CAVXTR010000006.1, forward strand.
TGGTCGGATACACCACCTGCATGTTGTCTTCGGCGCACATCTGCAGGAAGCGCTCGAGCCGCGCCGAGGAATGCTCCGGCCCCTGCCCTTCATAGCCATGCGGTAGCAGGCAGACCAGGCCGGACATCCGCAGCCACTTGCGCTCGCCCGACGAGATGAACTGGTCGAACAGCACCTGGGCGCCGTTGGCGAAGTCGCCGAACTGCGCTTCCCACATCGTCAGCGCATTCGGCTCGGCCAGCGAATAGCCGTACTCGAAGCCCAGCACGGCTTCTTCCGACAGCAACGAGTTGATGACCTCGTAGTGGCCCTGGTCGTTGCCGAGATGGTTGAACGGGGTGTAGCGGCTCTCGTCTTCCTGGTCGATCAGCACCGAGTGACGCTGCGAGAAGGTGCCGCGCTCGGAGTCCTGGCCGGACAGGCGGACGTGATGGCCTTCCTGCATCAGCGTGCAGAACGCGAGCGCCTCGCCGGTCGCCCAGTCGATACCGACGCCGTTGTCGATCGCCTTGGCGCGGTTCTCCAGGAAACGCTGGATGGTGCGGTGAACGCGGAAACCATCCGGCACCTTGGTGATCTTGCGGCCGATATCCTTGAGGATATTGACGTCGACGCCGGTGACGCCGCGCCGGGCGTCCTCTTCCTGGTCGGCGGACTTGAAGCCGGCCCATTTGCCGTCGAGCCAGTCGGCCTTGTTCGGCTTGTAGCCCGAGCCGGCTTCGAGCTCGGCATCGAGCCGGGCGCGCCAGTCGGCCTTGGCTTTTTCGACTTCGCCTTCGGTCATCACGCCGTCGGCGATCAGCCGCTTGGAATAGATTTCGACGGTGCCGGGATGCGAGCCGATCTTCTTGTACATCACCGGCTGGGTGAACATCGGCTCGTCGCCTTCGTTGTGACCGTGGCGGCGATAGCAGAACATGTCGATGACGACAGGCTTGTGGAATTTTTGCCGGAACTCGATCGCGACCTTGGCCGCGAACACCACGGCTTCCGGATCGTCGCCGTTCACGTGGAAGATCGGCGCGTCGATCATCTTGGCCACGTCGGACGGATACGGCGAGGAACGCGAGTAGCGCGGATAGGTGGTGAAGCCGATCTGGTTGTTGACGATGAAGTGCAGCGAACCGCCGGTGCGGTAGCCCTTCAGGTCCGACAATCCGAAGCATTCCGCCACCACGCCCTGGCCGGCGAACGCCGCGTCGCCATGCATCAGGAGCGGCAGCACCGAAATGCGCTGGTCTGGCGGATCGCCGTGCTGGTCCTGCTTGGCGCGCACCTTGCCGAGCACGACGGGATCGACGATTTCCAGATGCGACGGGTTGGCGGTCAGCGACAGATGGATCTTGTTGTTGTCGAACTCGCGGTCCGACGAGGCGCCGAGATGATATTTGACGTCGCCGGAGCCTTCGACCGCGTCGGGGTTGGCGGAGCCGCCCTTGAATTCATGGAACAGCGCGCGATGCGGCTTGCCCATCACCTGGGTCAGCACGTTGAGGCGGCCGCGATGCGGCATGCCGACGACGATTTCCTTGACCCCGAGATTGCCGCCGCGCTTGATGATCTGCTCCAGCGCCGGGATCAGCGCTTCGCCGCCATCGAGGCCGAAGCGCTTGGTGCCCGTGAACTTGATGTCGCAGAATTTCTCAAAGCCTTCGGCTTCGATCAGCTTGTTGAGGATCGCCCGGCGACCTTCGCGGGTGAAACTGATTTCCTTGTCCGGACCCTCGATGCGCTCCTGGATCCAGGCCTTTTGCGCCGCGTTGGTGATGTGCATGAACTCGACGCCGAGCGTCTGGCAGTAGGTGCGCTCGCAGATCGCGACGATTTCGCGCAAGCTGCCGTATTCGAGGCCGAGCACGTGGTCGAGGAAGATCTTGCGGTCGAAATCGGCTTCGGCAAATCCGTAGGAGCGCGGATCGAGCTCTTCGCGATCGCGCGGCGCCTCGATGCCGAGCGGATCGAGCTTGGCGTGGAAATGGCCGCGCATGCGATAGGCGCGGATCAACATCAAGGCGCGAACCGAATCGCGCGTCGCCTGATGCAGATCGGCCGCCGAGATTTCGGTGCCCTTGGCCTGTGCCTTGGTGGCGAGCTTGGCGCCGACCGCCTTCTCGACCGTGACCCAGTTGCCGTCCAGCGCCGAGGTCAGTTCGTCGCGCGGCGTCAGAGGCCAGTTGTCGCGGCCCCAGGACGGGCCTTCGGCGTTCTTCTGAACGTCAGCCGGGCTGTCCTTCAGGCTTTTGAAAAACTCCTGCCAGTCGGTGTCGACCGAGGCCGGGTCCTGCTCGTAGCGGGCGTAGAGTTCGTCGATATAGGTGGCGTTTGTGCCCTGCAAAAACGAGGAAAGGGCAAAGGCGGCGTTCGCGTCCTGGCGAGACATAAGGGCATCCTGGTGATTTCGGTTCGCGCGTAACAAACGGCGCAAAAGCCGATCCGGAGGCCGGATCGGCGGGATAAAGAACCCTTTACCCTATTTAGGACGGATTTTCGCGTCCAAAAGAACCAAGAATTGAATTAGGACTTCAATTTTTCGACGAGGGTATGCCCGAGCCGCGCCGGCGACGGGGAGACCGTGATTCCGGCCGATTCCATCGCCGCGGTCTTGGAGCCGGCGTCGCCCTTGCCGCCCGAGATGATCGCGCCGGCATGGCCCATGCGCCGGCCGGGAGGGGCGGTGACCCCGGCGATGAAGCCGACCATCGGCTTCTTGCGGCCGCGCCTGGCCTCGTCCTTGATGAACTGGGCGGCGTCCTCCTCGGCGGAGCCGCCGATCTCACCGATCATGACGATCGAGGTGGTCTTGGGGTCCGCCAGGAACATTTCCAGCACGTCGATGAATTCGGTGCCCTTGACCGGGTCGCCGCCGATGCCGACCGCCGTGGTCTGGCCGAGGCCTTCCTGGGTGGTCTGGAACACGGCTTCATAGGTCAGCGTGCCCGAGCGCGAGACGATGCCGACGCTGCCGGGCTTGAAGATGTTGGCCGGCATGATGCCGATCTTGCATTCGCCCGCGGTCATGACGCCCGGGCAGTTCGGCCCGATCAGCCGCGATTTCGAACCGCTCAACGATCGCTTGACCCGCACCATGTCGAGCACCGGGATGCCTTCGGTGATGCAGACGATCAGCGGGATTTCCGCATCGATCGCCTCGCAGATCGCGTCCGCAGCACCCGGCGGCGGCACGTAGATCACGGAAGCGTCGGCGCCGGTCTTTTCGCGCGCTTCGGCGACGGTGTCGAACACCGGAAGGCCAAGATGCGTCGAGCCGCCTTTGCCCGGCGACGTGCCGCCCATCATCCTGGTGCCGTAGGCGATCGCGGCCTCGGAATGGAACGTGCCGTTCTTGCCGGTAAAACCCTGGCAAATCACTTTGGTATTCTTGTCGATCAGAACGGACATGATGGCATTTGCTTTCGTAGATGATCGGAGAAGGGGTTAGTGAACCCGCTTGTAGACGCCGGTGAGCACGTCGGCCCACCCTTCGGCATCGGGCGAGAACTGGATCTTCATGGTGTAGCTGTTGTCGTCGACGACTTCGTAGACATGGCGCGCGTTGCCGCGCAGCGAGCCGCGCACCAGGATCAGCGTCTTGCCGGTCCAGCCGCCGGACGCCGGCGACGGCGGGTAGTAGCCGAGCGAATCGTGCCAGAACAATTTGTAGAGCCGGTCCTCGCGATCGTAGGTGAACACGCCGTGGGTGGCGAAGGTTTCCTTGCCGTCCCGCATCTGGACGGCATCCTGGATCAGGTAAAAGCCGTTGAGGTCGATGCGGGCCTTGACGTGCGCGGTGGCTGATCCGCCGGCGTTCCAGCGCGAGGGATACACCATCTCGTCGCCGGTCCACTCGCCCGCGAATACCGCGAGCTTGCGATGTTCTTCCAGCGGCGACGGTGCGGCGAGATGGTCCTGGGCCATGGGATCAGCCTCCCTTGACGGCTTTCACGATTTTCTGCGCGGCATCGTCGAGGTTGTCGGCGGGCAGCACGTTGAGGCCGGAATCGCGGATGATCTGCTTGCCGGCGTCGACATTGGTGCCTTCGAGACGCACCACCAGCGGCACCTTGAGGCCGACTTCCTTGACCGCGGCCACCACGCCCTCGGCGATGATGTCGCATTTCATGATGCCGCCGAAGATGTTGACCAGGATGCCCTTCACGTTGGGATCGGCGGTGATGATCTTGAAGGCGGCCGCGACCTTTTCCTTGTTGGCGCCGCCGCCGACGTCGAGGAAGTTCGCCGGCTCCATGCCGTAGAGCTTGATGATGTCCATCGTCGCCATCGCCAGCCCGGCGCCGTTGACCATGCAGCCGATGGTGCCGTCGAGCGTGACGTAATTGAGATCGTATTTCGACGCCTCGATTTCCTTGGCGTCCTCCTCGGTCTCGTCGCGCAGCGCTGCCACTTCCGGATGGCGATACATCGCGTTGTCGTCGAACGACACCTTGGCGTCGAGCACGCGCAGCTGGCCCTGCTTGGTGACGACCAGCGGATTGATTTCCAGCATCGCCATGTCCTTGGCGGTGAAGGCGTTGTAGAGCTGCACCACCAGCTTCTCGGCCTGCTTGGCGAGATCGCCGGAAAGGTTCAGCGCCTTGGCCACCGTGCGGCCGTGATGGCCCATGATGCCGGTCGCCGGATCGACCGAGAAGGTGATGATCTTCTCGGGCGTGTTGTGCGCGACGTCCTCGATGTTGACGCCGCCTTCGGTCGAGACCACGAACGACACTTCCGAGGTTTCGCGGTTGACCAGGATCGAGAGGTAGAACTCCTTGTCGATGTCGGAGCCTTCCTCGATGTAGAGGCGGTTGACCTGCTTGCCGTGCGGTCCGGTCTGGATCGTGACCAGGGTCGCACCCAGCATCTGCTTGGCGAACTCGTTGACCTCGGCCACCGACTTGGCGATGCGCACACCGCCCTTGTCGCCGGCGGAAGCTTCCTTGAACTTGCCCTTGCCGCGGCCGCCGGCGTGGATCTGGCTCTTTACCACCCAGATCGGGCCGGGAAGCTTCTTGGCGGCAGCATCCGAATCCGAGGACTTCAAGACAGGCACGCCGAGCGAAATCGGCACGCCGAATTCATGCAGCAACGCCTTGGCCTGGTATTCATGGATGTTCATCTGGACGTTCCCCAAACCTTCATGCGGCGCAGTTGAAGCCTTGCACCGGTTTTCGTGTGGTATACCATATACCACACGAACTGCAAATCGAACCCGCCTATCGGCCGATAGCCGAACGGGATCAACGGCCTAGCAGATCGGGAGCGATCTTCTTGCAGGCGTCGACCAGGCCCTGAACCGAGCCGACCGACTTGTCGAAAGCTTCGCGGTCCTTGCCGGCGAGTTCGATCTCGACGATGCGCTCGACACCCTTGGAGCCGATCACGACGGGCACGCCGACATACATGTCCTTCACGCCATATTCGCCGTTGAGATAGGCGGCGCAGGGCAGCACGCGCTTCTTGTCCTTCAGGTAGCTCTCGGCCATCGCAATCGCGGAAGCCGCCGGCGCGTAGAACGCCGAGCCGGTCTTCAGCAGGTTGACGATCTCGGCGCCGCCGTTACGGGTGCGGTCGACGATTTCGTCGATGCGGGCCTGCGAGGTCCAGCCCATCTTGACCAGGTCGGGCAGCGGGATGCCGGCGACGGTGGAATATTTTACCAGCGGCACCATGGTGTCGCCGTGGCCGCCGAGCACGAAGGCGGTGACGTCTTCGACCGAAACGTTGAATTCATCGGCCAGGAAATAGCGGAAGCGCGCCGAATCCAGCACGCCGGCCATGCCGACCACCTTCTTGTGCGGCATGCCGGAGGCCTTCTGCAGCGCCCACACCATCGCATCCAGCGGGTTGGTGATGCAGATGACGAAGGCGTCGGGGGCGTATTTCTTGATGCCGGCGCCGACCTGCTCCATGACCTTGAGATTGATGCTGAGAAGATCGTCGCGGCTCATGCCGGGCTTGCGCGGCACGCCGGCGGTGACGATGCAGACCTTGGCATTGTCGAGCGCCTCGTAGGAATTGGCGCCGGTCAGGTGGGAGTCGAAGCCGTCGACCGGCGAGGACTGCGCGATATCGAGCGCCTTGCCCTGCGGCACACCCTCCGCGATGTCGAACATCACGACATCGCCGAGCTCCTTCAGGCCGATGAGGTGAGCCAGCGTTCCGCCGATCTGACCGGAGCCAATCAAAGCAATCTTGTCGCGCGCCATGGGAAATTTGTCCTTCTGAGACGAGATGGAGGATGGAAAGTCAGCTGGATCGCTGGTTATCCCTTTCGATTGATACGTTCAAGTCGGAGCGTGCCCAATTGTCGTTCCTGCCTTGAATTCGGTCAGGGGCCCCGAGGCCCTCCCCACCGTCATTGCGAGCGAAGCGAAGCAATCCATCTCGCGGCGCAAAGGAAGAATGGATTGCTTCGCTACGCTCGCAATGACGGCGGAAGCCTACGTCTCCACCAGCCCGGTGCTCGACCCGCTCGCCGCGGAGTCCTTCCGGCCGTGCGGGAGCGCCAGATAGGATTGCGAGCTCATTTCGATCAGCCGCGACGAGGTTCGCTTGAACTCGTTGGCCTCGACGCCCTCGCCCGCGAGGTACAGCGACACCGGATTGGCCGAGGCCGACGCCATCAGCTTCACGCCGTTGTCATAGAGGGTGTCGATCAGCGAGATAAATCGCTTGGCGGCGTTGCGCTCGCCATAATCCATGATCGGAATGCGATCGATCAGGATGGTGTGATAGTCGTGCGCCAGCCGCAGATAGTCCGACGCCGCCAGCGGCTTTTCGCAGATGTCGGCAAATGTAAATCGCGCGACGCCGTGCGACGAGCACGGCACGCGCAGCACCCGGCCCTTGATCGCGATGTCGCGCGCCTTGCACGGCGCATTGCCGGTCATTTTCTTCCAGGCCTGGTTGAGCGCGGCATCGGCCTCCTCGTCGGCAGGCACCAGCCACATGTTGACGCCGACGAGCTTTTCCAGCCGGAAATCGGTCCGCGCGTCGAGCCGCAGCACGTCCATGCGATCGGAGATCTGCGCGATGAACGGCAGGAACAGCGCGCGGTTGAGCCCACCCTTGTACAGATCCTCGGGCGCGACGTTCGAGGTCGCGACCACGACGGTGCCGAATTCGAACAGCTTTGAGAACAGCCGCCCCAGGATCATCGCATCCGCGATGTCGGTGACGTGGAATTCGTCGAAGCACAACAGCCAGGCCTGCTCGAAGATCGCTTCCGCGGTCAGCGCGATGACGTCGCCGTCGGCGATCTCGCCGCGCGCCATCTGCTGGCGATAGCCATAGATCCGCTCGTGCACCTCGGCCATGAATTCGTGAAAATGGGCGCGGCGCTTGTGCTCGACCGGGCTGTGCGCGAAGAACATGTCCATCAGCATGGTCTTGCCGCGGCCGACCTCGCCGTGAACGTAGAGCCCGCGCGGCGGCGCCTCGTCCTTGTCGCCGAACAGCCGGCCGAACAGGCTCTGCTTGCTCCGCGGCTTGTAGCTTGCCAGCCGCTCGTCGAGCACGGCCAGCGCCTCGACAGCGTCGGCCTGCGCCGAATCGGCCTCGATCGCGCCGGAGTAGACCAGCGCCTGATAGTGAGAGCGGAACGAATTGGGCGAGGTGGACAGCATGAGCCCACCTTACGGCCCCAGGCGAGCGAAAATTGCAAGCCGTGAATTGGTGCAGGCGGGTATGCAAATGGTCCGTCGCACTGCTCGTCATACCCCGCGAAGGCGGGGTACCCAGTACGCCGCAGCCTCTCGGCCCTGTTGCCGGCGTCAATGGATACTGGGTCGCCCGGTCAAGCCGGGCGATGACAGTTGTGTGCTGATCTACGCACTCAGCGCGTAGGAATCCTCGACCACGTACGGCCCGCCGCCCGTCGATGCGCGGGAGGAAAACAGCACGAAGCGCGAGGCCATGAAGGTCCGGCTCGGGAAATAGCCGCGCACCGAAAGATAATCGGCGACGTCCCGGCTCGAGGCGTCATGCAAGCGCGCGAGCGTCACGTGAGGAACGAACTTGCGCCCCTCAGGGTCGAGCCCCAAGCGTTGCATCAGCCGCTCAAGTTCGGCCTGCAATTCGATCAGGGGCCGGCACGGCTCGACGGCGGCGACCACCGCGCGCGGTTTCTTGCCGCCGAAACTCTGCAAGCCCTGCACCTTGACCTCGAACGGCTTGCGGTTGATTCGAAACAGCAGCGAAGCGATTTCGTTCGCCGACATGCCGTCGATATCGCCGATGAAGCGCAAGGTGACGTGGTAATTTTCGGGATCGATCCAGCGTGCGCCTGGAAGGCCGCCACGCAAATTGGAAAGCTGCTGGCCGATCTCGGCCGGGATTTCCAGTCCAGCAAACAAACGCGGCATCGCAAGATCCTCGATGCAAAGGCTGGAGCCGTGAGGCTCTCGCCTGACAACAATCCCGGTGACAAATCACCGATACCTAATTTCTATCCGACTTATGTGACTCTGCGAAGCATGAGGCGTTAACGGACCGGTAAGCTACGGAGAAAACTTGGCCAATTTCTTGGGGTAAGGTTATCGATTGCCCGATTTTCAGCTGCGTTGCCCGGAGATCGAGCCGAGAAGTGCCTCGACCCTAGGCAGGATATTTTTCACGATGATATCGACGCCCTCCGCGGTCGGATGCAGCCCGTCGGCCTGATTGAGTTTGGCATCGGCCGCAACACCTTCGAGAAAGAACGGATAGAGCGGCACATCGAAGGATTTCGAAAGCTCCGGATAGATCGCGTTGAATTTGGCCGCATAGTCGCTGCCATAATTCGGCGGCGCCACCATGCCGCACAGAAGCACCGCGATCTTGCGCGCCTTCAGCCGGGTCAGAATATCCGTCAACGCGGCGCGGGTAACGGCGGGATCGATGCCGCGCAGGGCGTCGTTGGCGCCGAGCTCAAGGACCACAACCTCGGTTCCCTCGGGGATCGACCAGTCGAGCCGGTCGCGGCCGCCCGACGAGGTATCGCCGGATACCCCGGCATTGATCATGTCAACCTTTATCCCCTTGTCGCCCAAGGCTTTTTGCAGCCGCGCCGGGAACGCGGCGGAGCCCGACAGACCAAGCCCGGCGCTTCAGGGAATCGCCCAATACAGCCATCTTGACCGGCCTGACGGGTGCCGCGGCCGGGGTTTGCGCCGAGACCGGTCCGGCCACGATCCCTGCCGTCATCAAAGCCATAATCAACACGCGTATGTGCGCAAACAACCATTTCAAGCCCTCGACCCGAGCGGCCGAAGTGCCATATGACCGAGCCATGGACAGTCTCATCGAACCCTCTTCGCTGGCCGGCCTCGAGCCGGACACCATTTCCATTTCCAACGTCAATCTCTCGCTCGGCTCCGGCGCCGCGCGGGTACATATCCTGAAAGATATCAGCCTTCGTGTGGCATCGGGCGAGGCGATCGGCCTGATCGGACCTTCGGGTTCGGGCAAATCGACCTTGCTGATGGTGATGGCGGGGTTGGAGCGTCCTGACAGCGGAGAGGTGGTGGTGAACGGCACGCCGTTCAATGCCCTCGACGAGGACGCGCTGGCGCGCTTCCGCGGCCGCCATGTCGGCATCGTGTTCCAGTCGTTCCATCTGATCCCGACCATGACCGCGCTGGAAAACGTCGCGGTGCCGCTGGAGCTCGCCGGCAACCCCGACGCCACCGACCGCGCGGCGCAGGAGTTGACGTCAGTCGGGCTCGGCCATCGCCTGCATCATTATCCGACGCAATTGTCCGGCGGCGAGCAGCAGCGCGTCGCATTGGCCCGCGCGCTGGCGCCCGATCCTGCGATCCTGGTCGCAGACGAACCAACCGGCAATCTCGACGAAGCCACCGGCAAGCAGATCGTCGACCTCCTGTTCACCAAACATGCCGAGCGCGGCATGACTCTGGTGCTGGTGACGCACGACACCTCGCTGGCGCAGCGCTGCGACCGCGTGGTGCGGCTGCGCTCGGGAAAGATCGATATCCGTTCATGACGATCGCCGCCGAACCCGCCTACCGCAGCCGCGGCGCATCGCTGGCGCTGCGTTACGCGCTGCGCGAATTGCGCAGCGGCCTGCGCGGCTTTTACGTCTTCATCGCCTGCATCGCGCTCGGCGTAATGGCGATCGCCGGCGTCGGCTCGGTCGCGGCCAGCCTCAGCGAAGGCCTGACGCGCGAAGGCCGTACGCTGCTCGGCGGCGATGCCGCGTTCTCGCTGATCCAGCGCGAGGCGAAGCCGGAGGAAGTCGCCTTCCTGCGCACGCGCGGTGAAGTGTCGATCGCAGCGGCGCTACGGGTGATGGCCCGCAGCAGCGACGGCAAACTGGCGCTGGTCGAACTCAAGGCGGTCGACGGCAACTATCCGATGCTCGGCGAGTTGACGCTCGCTCCCAAAATGCCGATGGCCGATCTGCTGGCCGAGCGTGACGGCGCGTTCGGCGCGGCCGCTCGATTCGACGCTGCTGGCCCGACTCGATTTGAAGCTCGGCGACCGCGTCACCATCGGCAAGGCCCCCTACCAGATCCGCAGCGTGGTCGAAGCCGAGCCGGACAAGCTCGCCGGCAATGTCGGCCTCGGCCCGCGCTTCCTGGTCAGCGAGACAAGCCTGCGCGCCACCGAATTGCTGCAGCCGGGCAGCCTGGTGCGCTGGATTTACCGGTTGAAACTACCTGAAAATGCGGCCGACGACCGCGCCGCGACCCAGTTGGTCGACGACGTGCGCGCCGCACAGCCGCAAGCCGGCTGGGAAATCCGCAGCCGCGGCAACGCCTCGCCGCAGCTCGAACGCACCATCAGCCGCTTCACCCAGTTCCTGACGCTGGTCGGTCTTGCCGCACTGCTGGTAGGCGGGGTCGGTGTCGCCAATGCCGTCAAGAGCCATATCGATCGCCGCCGCGACGTCATCGCCTCGTTCAAGGCGCTGGGCGCCACCGGTCGCGACGTCTTCACGATCTACCTGACCCAGGTGATCGTGCTGGCCGGGATCGGCTCGATCATCGGGCTTGCCGCCGGCGCCGCGCTGCCCTTCGTCATCGTCGGCGTGTTCGGCAAGCTGCTGCCGCTGCCGGTGATCCCGGCGCTGCACGCGGACGAGCTGGCGCTGTCGTTCATCTATGGCCTGCTGACCGCGCTGGCGTTCGGACTATGGCCGCTCGGCCGGGTCCATGACGTGCCGGTCGCGGCACTGTTCCGCGAAGAGGTCGCCCGCGAATGGCACCGCCCGCGCTGGAGCTATCTGGCGCTGATGGCCGCCGTGATCGCGCTGCTCATCGCCGTCGCGATCGGGCTCGCTTATGACAAGCGGGTCGCGGCGGTGTTCGTGGCGTCCTCGATCGTCGTCTTCGCGGTGCTGCGCGGCGTCGCCGCCGGCCTGATGGCGCTGGCCCGCCGGCTGCCGCGATCGCGCATCACCATGCTGCGGCTGGCCATCGCCAATATCTACCGGCCGGGCGCGCTGACGCCGTCGGTGGTGATGTCGCTTGGCCTTGGGCTGGCGGTACTGGTCACAATCACCCAGATCGACGGCAATTTGCGGCGCCAGTTCCTGGCGGCATTGCCGGATCGGGCACCGTCGTTCTTTTTCATCGACATCCCGACCGCGGACGCCGACCGCTTCGGCGAATTTCTCAAACAGACCGCGCCGGACTCCACCGTGGAGGACGTGCCGATGCTGCGCGGGCGCATCGTCGCCGCCCGCGGCGTCAAGGCCGAGGAGCTCGGGGCATCCCAGGATTCCGAATGGGTGCTGCAGAGCGACCGCGGCCTGACCTATACCGGCGAAATTCCGAAAGGATCCAAGATCGTCGAGGGCGAATGGTGGGGTAAGGACTATAGCGGCCCGCCGCTGGTCTCGATGGAGAAGAAGATCGCCGACGGGCTGAAGCTCAAGATCGGCGACGAGATCGTGGTCAACGTGCTCGGCCGCGACATCCCGGCCAAGATCGCCAACCTGCGCAACATCGACTGGCAGGGGCTCGGCATCAATTTCGTGCTGGTGTTCTCGCCCAACGCCTTCAAGGGGGCGCCGCTGACCCATGTCGCGACCCTCACCGAGGCCCATCCCGACCCGGCCGGCGACGCCCGAATCATCCGGCAGGTCGCCGACGCCTTCCCGATGGTGACCAGCGTACGGGTCCGCGAGGCGCTGGAAACCATCGGCGCTGTCGTCACCAACCTGGTGCTGGCGATCCGCGGCGCCAGCGCGGTGACGCTGATCTCGGCCATCCTGGTGCTGGGCGGAGCACTGGCCGCCGGCCATCGCCACCGGGTCTACGACGCCGTGATCCTGAAGACGCTGGGCGCCACCCGGGTGCGGCTGCTCGGCGCCTATGCGCTCGAATATCTGATGATCGGGTTCGCCACCGCGGTGTTCGGCGTCATCGCGGGCTCGGTCGCGGCCTGGCTGATCGTGACCCGGCTGATGACGCTGAGCTTCATCTGGCAGGCCGGCAGCGCGGCCGGGGTGGTGGCGGCCGCCCTGGTCGTCACCGTCGGCCTCGGGCTCGCCGGGACGTTGCTGGCCCTGAACCAGAAGCCGGCCAGCGTGTTACGCAATTTGTGACAAATTGTAGCGGCCGCAAGGCGGGGTTAACCCTGCTTTTGCTTGGAAATCGCCGCCAGAGCGACATTCGGCCGCGCGTGGAAGCTTGCAGCAAATGTGTTAGTTTCCCACATATCGGATGGGTAGAGACCCGGTTTGATGACTCAAAATTAATGTCAGCAAATCGCGGCATCTGAGGTAGATATCTAACTGGCGCCGCAAACCCCTTGCGCTCCGCCGGGCAACCAACGGGAATTCGACCATGTCGGACCTAGACCGTAATTACGCTTCTCCTTTCGGCCGAGCCGCCGGGCGCGCTGATGCCGCTGCCGTCGATGCTGGCCTGCGCGCCTACATGCTGCGCATCTACAACTACATGAGCATCGGCCTGGCCATCACCGGCCTTGCCGCGCTCGGCGTCTACATGGCGGCGGTGACGACGGATCCGTCGGCGGGTGCCGCCAAGTTCGGCAACGCCTTCCTGACGCCGTTCGGCTACGCGATGTATGTCAGCCCGCTGAAGTGGCTGTTCATCTTCGCGCCGCTGGCGATGGTGTTCGCGATCTCCGCCGGCATCAACCGGCTGCGGCCGGCGACCGCCCAGATGCTGTTCTGGGTGTTTGCCGCGCTGATGGGCATTTCGCTGTCGTCGATCTTCCTGGTGTACACCCACACCTCGATCGTGCGGGTATTCTTCATCACCGCGGCGACCTTCGGCGCGCTGAGCCTCTACGGCTACACCACCAAGCGTGACATGAGCGGCATGGGGTCGTTCCTGTTCATGGGCCTGATCGGCATCATCATCGCGAGCCTGGTCAATCTGTTCCTGGCAAGCTCGATGTTGCAGTTCATCGTCTCGGTGGTCGGCGTTCTCGTATTCGCGGGCCTCACCGCCTGGGATACCCAGCGGCTGAAGAACGACTACATCTACGGCTATGCTTCGCAGGGCGGTGACATTGCGGAGCGGGCGGCGATCACCGGTGCGCTGTCGCTCTACCTGAACTTCATCAACCTGTTCACGCTGCTGCTGCAGCTGCTCGGCCAGCGCGACTAGGCGCTCCCGACCCAGGCTGACGAATATGAGCCTCTGAAGAATATGAGCCTCGGCCTCGCGGCCGGGGCTTTTCTTTTGCCCGCAGCGAAAATAATCTGGCGCCATGTCCGCTGCTGAAATCAGGCCCGCGACCGAGGCCGACCTCCCCTTCGTCACCGAAATCTACGAGCACGCGGTGCGCTACGGCACCGCGACCTTCGAACTGATCCCGCCCGACCTCGCCGAGATGACACGGCGGTTCCGGGCCTTGATGGACGGCGGCTTTCCCTATTTCGTCGCCGCGGTCGAAGGCAGCGTCATCGGATACGCTTATGCCGGACCGTACCGGCCACGGCCGGCCTATCGGTTCACGGTGGAGAATTCGGTCTACCTGCAACCTTCGATCCATCGCCGCGGCATCGGGCTGCAACTGATGCTGCGGCTGATCAGTGAATGCGAGGCGCGCGGCTTCCGGCAGATGATCGCCGTCATCGGCGACTCCGCCAATGCCGGTTCGATCGGCGTCCACACCAAGACCGGTTTCCAGATGATCGGCACGCATCCCAGCGTCGGCCTGAAGTTCGGCCGCTGGCTCGACACCGTGATGATGCAGCGCGCGCTTGGGGAAGGCGCTACCACGCTGCCGGCGGATGGGAAGGCCTGAATTTCGCAGGGTGGGCAAAGCGAAGCGTGCCCACCAACTTCGGCTTGAGCAACGACGGTGGGCACGGCGCACAGCGAGACGCCTTTGCACAGGCCCTACGGACCGTCTGCTAAACCACCGCCAGCTTGCGGTCGATCACCAGCAGCACGCGTTCGAGTTCGTGGCCGCGGCGCAGGATCAGCCCGGTCGCCGTGATCACGCTGTACATGCCCTGCTTGCGCGCCAGCCGCGGGTCTTTCTCGATGCGATAGATCGGAACTTCGGAGGCGCGGCGGAACACGGAAAACACCGCGCGGTCTTTCTGGAAATCGATGGCGTAGTCGCGCCACTCACCGTCGGCGACCATGCGGCCGTACAGGTTCAGGATCCGATTGAGTTCGAGACGATTGAACGTGACGTTGTTTTGCGCGGGACCCGTTGGCACGGTGCTCGCAGCGGCGGCGCGTGCCACTGCGCGATTCTCGCTTGGATCGGTGTCCTCCGATATCGAGCTCATCAAGCGCCTCCTGTCATCCTGCCGACATGATTGCGCTAACCGCTGGGCCTCGCAAGGCCCTTTGTAAACGAGGCGCTTTGTAAATATGGCAGAAACCCGCGACGGAATGTCCGGCAGGGCAGGAAATATCGAGTCACGCGATCGTTAGCGGAATCTTATTGCTGCCCTACTTCTGCCAACCGACCGCCCCGCTGGGTTGCGAGAAGATGATCCTGCGTTGGCCCGGTCCTTTCGGTTCCGGATTCCTCAGCCCCCAGCCCCCCGGGGCCGTCGGGATCGGGCCTGTTCGCAGGGGAGAAATCCCGAACTCGGGCCAACGAAAGTTGGTCCTTTTTCGTTTCTGGGGCTGGTTCAGCATTCATCGTCATTTCCCGATACGCAATGGCGCATCCGAGTCCTGCGCCTCAGGTTCGCAGTTGCGAACCTGAGGCGTCATCCGGAATGACAAAAAAGATTAGCTAGTGCAGCGCCGTCATGGCCGCGCCCAGCATCTGCCCGGGCTTCTCGCGATTGCCATCCTGGACATAGACCACCGCGGCATCGACGCCGTCGCGCGAGATATTCTCGATCGGCACGGTCCAGTTTCCGGAACTGCCGTTCCAGTCGCCGACCTTCAGGATATTGCGCACGACGTTGTAGTAGACCAGTTCGCGGCCGCGATTTTCGCCGCGCCCGATCGAGATCGGAACCGATTTCGAAACCGAGCAGATCCAGACTTCGCCATGGGCTGCCGTCGACGCCTTGCTGGCGGCGACCGAAACATTGATCTGCTTGCCGGACAGCGTCATCGTCACCGGTACCGACATCACGCCATCGGTCTGGCTGGTCTCCTTGATCGCGTATTCGATACTGCCGCGATCGCTGCCGATCGCCTGCGCCGCACCGTTGACGATCACCTGCGGCGTGTAGACGTCGCGATCGCCGCGCATATGCGAATAGGCTTTCTGACGGGCGCTGAAGCGCGAGTCGGCCAGCGTGTCCTTCCAGCCGAGGTAATCCCAATAGTCGATCGGCATGCTCAGCGCGATCACCGAGGGGTCCTTGGAGAGCTCGCCGAGAATCTTGTCGGCGGGCGGACAGGACGAACAACCCTGCGAGGTGAACAGTTCAACCACAGCGCGCGGGTCGGCATGGGCGGGGCGGATGATCGCGACGATCGCACATACGCTGAGCGCACCGGACCATCGCGAAATGCGATTATAAGCCATCATCACTGTCATAGTGCGAACCGGTCGTGACGATTTCCATCCGTAATTGTACGGGGCATGATCTGATCCCTGTGAGCGTGCCCCAGAACGCGAGAAAGCGGCCTTTTCATAGGCCGCCTTCTTCCTGGTCGCTACTCACTTCGCAGTGAGGCATGGATCACAAATCCGCGTCAGGCGGCAAGATTCCGCAGCACATACTGCAGAATGCCGCCGTTGCGGTAGTATTCGAGCTCGTCGAGGGTGTCGATGCGGCACAGCAGCGGGACGCGCCGCAGCGAACCGTCGCCGGACACGACTTCCGCGGTCAGCGTCTGACGCGGCTTCAGGTCGCCCTGCAAGCCCCGGATCGTCACCTTCTCGTCGCCCTTCAGGCCGAGCGACGACCACGAGGTGCCGTCCTCGAAGGTCAGCGGCAGCACGCCCATGCCGACCAGGTTGGAGCGATGGATGCGCTCGAAGCTCTGGCAGATCACGGCGCGAACGCCGAGCAGCCGGGTGCCCTTGGCAGCCCAGTCGCGCGACGAGCCGTTGCCGTATTCGGCGCCGGCGAACACCACAAGCGGCACCTGCTCCTGCTGGTACTTCATCGCGGCGTCGTAGATCGACATCTGCTCGCCGTCGGGCCAGTGCTTGGTGAGACCGCCTTCGGGAATGTTGCCGTCGGCGCCCTTCAGCATGAAGTTCTTGATGCGAATGTTGGCGAAGGTGCCGCGCATCATGACCTGGTGATTGCCGCGCCGCGTGCCGTACTGGTTGAAATCCGCCGGGCGCACCTGGTGCTCCGACAGATAGGTTCCGGCCGGCGACGTCAGCTTGATCGAACCGGCCGGCGAGATGTGGTCGGTGGTGATCTTGTCGCCGAACATGGCGAGGATGCGCGCATCGACCACGTCGACGATCGGATCGGGCTCCTTCTTCATGCCTTCGAAGTAGGGCGGGTTCTGCACATAGGTCGAGCTCATGTTCCAGCGATAGGTCTCGCTCTCGACGGTCTTGATCTTGCGCCAGTTGGCGTCGCCCTTGAACACGTCGGCGTAGCGCTTCTTGAAGATCGTCGCGGTGACGTACTTCTTCATGTAGGCGTTGATTTCCTTGGTCGTCGGCCAGATGTCCTTCAGGTACACCGGCTTGCCGTCCTTGCCGTTGCCGATCGGCTCGACCGAGAGATCCTTGGTCACCGTTCCCGCCAGGGCGTAAGCGACCACCAGCGGCGGCGAGGCGAGGTAGTTGGCCTGCACGTCGGGGCTGACGCGGCCTTCGAAGTTGCGGTTGCCCGACAGCACGGCGGCACCGATGATGCCGTTGTCGTTGATCGACTTCGAGATCTCCTCCGGCAGCGGGCCGGAATTGCCGATGCAGGTGGTGCAGCCGAAGCCGACCAGGTTGAAGCCGACCTTGTCGAGTTCGAGCTGCAGGCCGGAATTGGAGAGATACTCCGCGACCACCTGGCTGCCCGGTGCCAGCGAGGTCTTGACCCAGGGCGCTGCCTTCAGGCCCTTGGCGGCGGCGTTGCGGGCCAGCAGACCTGCGCCGATCAGCACGCTCGGGTTCGAGGTGTTGGTGCAGGAGGTGATCGCCGCGATCACGACGTCGCCATGGCCGAGATCGAAATTGCGGGCCTCGACGGCATAGCGCTTCGAGATGTCCGCGGCCTTCTTGTACTCAGTCGTCATCGCCCCGGCGAAACCGCTGGCGACCGCCGGCAGCGCGACGCGGCCTTCGGGGCGCTTCGGTCCGGCCATCGACGGGACGACGTCGCCGAGATCGAGCATCAATTTTTCCGTGAACACCGGATCGAGGGACTTGGCGGTGCGGAACAGGCCCTGGGCCTTGGCGTAAGCAGTCACCAGCTTGACGCGCTCCGGCTTGCGGCCGGAGGTCTTGAGATAATCGATGGTCGCGGCATCGACCGGGAAGAAGCCGCAGGTCGCGCCGTATTCCGGCGCCATGTTGCCGATGGTGGCCTTGTCGGCGACCGAGAGATGGTCGAGGCCGGGGCCGTAGAATTCGACGAACTTGCCGACGACGCCCTGCTTGCGCAGCATCTGCGTCACGGTCAGCACCAGGTCGGTTGCGGTCACGCCTTCCTTCAGGGAGCCCTTGAGCTTGAAGCCGATCACTTCCGGCAGCAGCATCGATTGCGGCTGGCCGAGCATCGCGGCTTCCGCCTCGATGCCGCCGACGCCCCAGCCGAGCACGGCAAGGCCGTTGACCATCGTGGTGTGCGAGTCGGTACCGACCAGCGTGTCGGGATAGGCCACTTCAAACATGCCGGTCTTCTTGCCGACCGTCAGCTTCTCCTTGCGGGTCCACACCGTCTGGGCGAGATATTCGAGATTGACCTGATGGCAGATGCCGGTGCCGGGCGGCACCACCGAGAAATTCGAGAACGCCTTCTGGCCCCACTTCAGGAACTCGTAGCGCTCCTGGTTCTGCTTGTATTCCTCGACCACGTTCTTGCCGAACGCCTTGTTGTCGCCGAAGAAGTTCACGATCACGGAGTGGTCGATCACGAGATCGACCGGCACCAGCGGATTGATCTTCTCGGCATCGCCGCCGAGCGCCTGCATCGCGTTGCGCATCGCGGCGAGATCGACCACCGCCGGCACGCCGGTGAAATCCTGCATCAGCACGCGCGCGGGACGGAACGCGATTTCATGCTGCAGCTTGCGTGTCTTCATCCACTTCGACACCGCGACGATGTCGGCCTTCTTGACCGTGCGATCGTCTTCAAAGCGCAGCAGGTTCTCCAGCAGCACCTTCATCGAATAGGGGAGCTTGGAAATTCCCTTCAGACCGTTCTTCTCGGCGGTGGGCAGGCTGTAATACACGTAGGTCTTGCCGCCGACCTTGAGGGTCTTGCGGCATTTGAAGCTGTCGAGAGAGGTCATGTGAGGAAATCCCAATTGTCAGTTATACCCGGCAAGGGTATTTAAACACCGTCAGCCAAGTCGCCCGGTGGCTTGCGGCCATCGATTGTGTGCTGCATCAAGTTCCGGGTTTATAGAATCTTTCTAGAAGCGCCGCCACAGCGACAAGCGTGCTGCAGCGTTGCGCGACCCAAAAATTTGGATGCGGTAGCCAAAGCTTTTCAGAGGGCTGTGCAAAGGGCTGTGAAGGACAAGATGCGGCTCTCGGGGCGTCAAATCAGGTGTGTCAGGGGCGGCCGCGAGGTGTTTACCGGGCTCGATTTCGACGCCGCGGCGGGCCAGGCGCTCGCCGTCACCGGCCCCAACGGATCGGGCAAGACCTCGCTGTTGCGGCTGATCGCGGGGCTGCTGGCGCCGGCCGGCGGCGCGGTCGAGCTGGAAGGGGGCGAGGCCGAACTGACCCTGCCCGAGCAGTCGCATTATCTCGGCCACCACGACGCGCTGAAGCCGGCGCTCAGCGTCGCGGAAAACCTGTCGTTCTGGCGCGATTTCCTCGGCGGCGACGTCACCGATCCCGGTCAATGCCTCACGGCGGTCGGGCTGGCTCATGCCACGCATCTGCCGGCGGCCTACCTGTCGGCCGGCCAGCGGCGGCGGCTGTCGATCGCGCGGCTCCTCGTGGTACGGCGGCCGGTCTGGCTCTTGGACGAGCCGACCTCGGCGCTCGATAGCGCCGGCCAGGACCTGTTCGCCGGCCTGACGCGCGAGCACCTCGCCCGCGGCGGCATCGTCATCGCCGCCACCCACGCCCCGCTCGGCATCGAGACCAGGGAATTGCGGATGGGGCGCACCGCATGACCGCCCTCGCCGCGCTGATTCGACGGGACATCAAAATCGCGCTTCGTGTCGGCGGCGGCGCGCTGATCGGGGTGCTGTTCTTCCTCACCGTCACCGTGCTGATGCCGTTCGCGATCGGGCCGGACCTGGCGCTGCTGACGCGCCTGGGACCGGCGATCCTCTGGCTCGGGGCGCTGCTGGCGAGCCTGCTGACGCTCGATCGTCTGTTCACATCGGACCATGACGACGGTTCCCTCGACCTGATCGTGATGGGCCGGACCCCGCTGGAACTGACCTGTGCGGCGAAGGCGCTGGCGCACTGGCTCGCCGCCGGGCTGCCGCTGGTGATCGCAACCCCGGTGCTCGGGCTGCTCCTCAACCTCGATGCATCGGCGACATCGGCGGTGGCGTTGACGCTGCTGGTGGGAACGCCGGCGCTGACCTTTACCGGCATGATCGGCGCGGCGCTGGCCGTGACCTTGCACCGCGGCGGACTGCTGCTGGCGGTACTGGTGCTGCCGCTGTCGATCCCGGTACTGATATTTGGCGTCGCGGCCTCGCAGGCGGCGATCTCCGGGCCGCTGTCATTCGGAACGCCGTTTTCGATCCTGTGTGCGCTGTCACTGGTCAGTTTCGTCATCGGCCCGTTCGCGGCGGCGGCTAGCCTGCGGCATGGGCTGGATTGAGGCATGATCCCGAAAAGTGGAATCCGGTTTTCGGATCAGATCATGCCAGACTTGACCCCGATCAACTCTCGCGGAGCCGAAATGAAACAAACCAGACCGCATTGCCTGCCCCGCCGCTGACGACTATCAGGATGGCCATGACGCTGATCGACCTCGCCAACCCGACCAAATTCCTGTCGCTGACGGCGCGCGCGCTGCCGTGGCTGGCGGGCGCGACCGCGATCCTGCTGCTGATCGGCTTCTATCAGGCGGCGATGGCGCCTGACGACTATCAGCAGGGCGCCACCGTCAAGATCATGTTCATCCACGTCCCGAATGCCTGGCTGTCGATGTTCGTCTGGGGCGTCATGAGCCTTTCGGCGCTGGGCACGCTGGTGTGGCGGCATCCGCTCGCCGATGTCGCCGCCAAGGCCGCCGCCCCGATCGGGGCCGCCTTTACCTTCCTGGCGCTGGTCACGGGTTCGCTGTGGGGCCGGCCGATGTGGGGCACCTATTGGGAATGGGACGCGCGGCTGACCTCGGTGCTGATCCTGTTCCTGATGTATCTCGGCCTGATCGCGCTGTGGCGCGCGGTCGACGATCCCTCGCGCGCGGCGCGGGCGGCGGCGATCCTGACCCTGGTCGGCGCGCTCAACCTGCCGATCATCAAATTTTCGGTCGACTGGTGGAACACGCTGCATCAGCCGGCCTCCGTGATGCGGATGGGTAGGTCCTCGCTCGATAGCGCTTTCCTGATTCCGCTTTTGGTGATGGCGGTCGGTTTTTCGCTGCTGTTCATCACGCTGCATCTGGCCGCGATGCGCAACGAGATCCTGCGCCGCCGCATCCGCAGCTTGCAGATGATGCAAGCCAGCCAGCAGGCGGCGTGACGCGATGCCGCTCGGTCCCTACGCCTCCTTCATCGTGACCTCCTACACGCTGGTCGTGGCTGTCGTGCTGATCCTGATCGTCTGGATCGCCGTCGACTATCGCCGCCAGAAGGCGCGCCTGCGCGAACTCGAAGCCAGCGGCGTCGTCAGGCGCTCCGGCCGCAGCGCAGCAGATATCCGATGAGCGAACCCGCCACATCGGAGCCCGGACCGAGCGGCCGGCGCTGGCTGGTGGCGCTGCCGCTGATCGGCTTCGCCGCACTTGCCGGACTGTTTCTGGTGCGGCTGCACGGCGGCGATCCCTCCAAAATTCCCTCCGCTTTGATCGGCCGCCCGGCGCCGCAGACCGTACTGCCGGCGCTGGAAGGCCTCACAGTCAACGGCACGGCGGTGCCCGGGCTCGATCCCGCGGCGCTGAAGGGCAAGGTCAGCATCGTCAACGTCTGGGCGTCCTGGTGCGTGCCATGCCACGACGAGGCGCCGTTGTTCGTGCAACTCGCCAAGGACAAGCGGCTGCAGGTCGTCGGCATCAACTACAAGGATTCCCCCGACAACGCCCGGCGCTTCCTCGGCCGCTACGGCAATCCGTTCGGCATCGTCGGCGTCGACTCCAACGGCCGCGGCTCGATCGAATGGGGCGTCTACGGCGTGCCCGAGACCTTTGTGGTCGGCCGCGAAGGCACCATCCTCTACAAGATGGTCGGGCCGGTGACGTCAGAGAATATCGACCGCGTACTGCGGGTCGAGATCGAGAAGGCGCTAAGAGGCCGGGACGTAAGCGCAAATATTTCCGCGCTTTTATCTGCCGTTCATTCTGGGGCCATGGCGCCGCCACGAATCCGAAGCTAGCTTGATGGCGTTACTTAAACCGTCCTTGGAGGGACACTTCTATGCGTCATTTCACGCTCGCTTCTGTTCTCGCAACCGCGCTCACCTTGGGCATGCTGACGGCGACCCCGTCGATGGCCCAGACCGCTGCGCCCGCCGCCAAATCCGACAGCAAGATGATGGCGCCCGCGCCGAAGGCCCCGGCCGCCAAATCGAAGATGGCGCCGGCGCCGAAGGTCGAGCTGCTCGACATCAACACTGCGACCGCCGACCAGCTCGACGCGCTGCCCGGCATCGGCAAGGCCTATTCGGCCAAGATCATCGCGGGCCGCCCCTACAAGGGCAAGGACGACCTGGTGAACAAGGATATCGTTCCGCAGAAGACCTATGACGGGATCAAGGACAAGATCATCGCCAAGCAGAAGAGCTGATCTTCTCTCCACCTGATCTGGAAGACGCATCGGCGCTTCGCGCCGGTGCGTTTTTCTTTGCTTAGCTCTTTCTGACCTCTCCCGCTTGGGGCGCAGCAGTGCAAGCCTCAGCTCTTCCTCACATCCCCGCCGTCCGCCTCGCTCGCCTCGAGCGTGGCCGGTTCCAGATGGTAGCGCCTGGTCAGCGGCATCTGCGCGATCGCAAACACCATCGTCAGCGGCGTGACACCGAACACCTTGAAATTCACCCAGAAGTCGGTCGACTGGGTGCGCCAGATGATTTCGTTCAGGATCGCCATGCCGAAAAAGAACAGCGCCCAGCGCATGGTCAGGATGCGCCAGCCCTGTGGCGTCAGGTTGAACATCTGGTCGAACATGATGGCGATAAAGGAACGGCCGAACAGCAGACCGCCGCCGAGGATCGCGGCAAACAGGCCGTAGATGATGGTCGGTTTCAGCTTGATGAAGGTCTCGTCGTGCAGCACCAGGGTCAACGTGCCGAACACGATGACGATGACGCCGGTGACGACAGCCATGATCGGGATATGCCGCGTCACCACGTAGGACGCGATCATCGCCGCCACGATCGCCACCATGAACGCGCCGGTGGCGACGAACAGGTTGGCCTTGGCGTTGGCGATAAAGAACACCAGCAGCGGACCGAGTTCGGTCGCGAGCTTGAACAGCGGGTGCGGCTGCGTCTTGTCCATCGTTTCACTTCATTTCTGATTTGGGCATGATCTTATCCGAAAACCGGTTCCCACTTTTCGGGATCATGCCCTAGCTTTCAATCCCTGCGATCGCGTTGGCAAAATCCCGCGCGGTGAAGGGCGCCAGATCGTCGACGCCTTCGCCGACGCCGATGAAATGCACCGGCAGTTTGAATTTCTCCGACAGCGCCACCAGAATGCCGCCGCGCGCGGTGCCGTCGAGCTTGGTCATCACCAGGCCCGTGACCCCAGCGGTACGATGAAATGCCTCGACCTGCGACAGCGCATTTTGTCCCACCGTGGCATCGAGCACCAGCAGCACCGCATGCGGCGCCGATGCGTCGACCTTCTTGATGACGCGAACGACCTTTTCCAGTTCGTTCATCAGTTCGGCCTTGTTCTGCAAGCGCCCGGCGGTATCGACCAGCAACACGTCGATGTTCTGTTCCCTGGCCGCAGTCAGCGCGTTGAAGGCGAGGCTCGCCGAATCCGAGCCCTGTGCACCCGCAATCACCGGCGACTTGGTGCGTTCGCCCCAGACCTTCAATTGCTCGATCGCCGCGGCGCGAAAAGTATCGCCGGCCGCCAGCATCACCTTGCGCCCCTCGGCGCTCAGTTTGGCCGAGAGCTTTCCGATCGTGGTGGTCTTGCCGGAGCCGTTGACGCCGACCACGAGAATGACGAACGGCTTCTGCGACGAATCGATCTCCAGCGGCTTTGCGACCGGCGCCAGCACTTTTTCGACTTCGGTCGCGACGACGGTCTTGACGTCGTCCGCCGAGATCGCCTTGTCGTAACGGCCGGTGCCGACGGCATTGGCAATGCGACCGGCAACCTCGGTGCCGAGATCGGCGCGCAGCAGCACATCCTCGATATCGTCGAGCATGGCGCGGTCGAGCTTGCGCTTGGTGACGAGGTCGGCCACGGCCGTGCCGAGCGAGCTCGAGGTCCGCTTCAGGCCGCTGGAAAGCCGCCGCCACCAGCTCAATTTCGGGGTTTCGGGAGTGGTATCGTTCATGTCGGCGCTGTGTTAGCGGTTTCGCGGCATGAACGAAAGTCACAACAAACCCTTTGATGTTCCCGGCCTTTCGGCGGAGGAAATCCAGGCCCGCGTGCTCCACCGCGACGGCCTGATGCTGGTCATCAACAAGCCCGCCGGCCTGCCGGTGCATCGCGGCCCCAAGGGCGGCGCCAATCTGGAGGCCTCGTTCGACGGCCTGCGATTCGGCCTGCCGCGGCCGCCGGTGCTGGCCCACCGGCTCGACAAGGACACCTCCGGCTGTCTCGTGCTGGGACGCCACCGCAAGGCCACCGCCTCGCTCGGCCTGCTGTTCAAGCACGGCAAGATTTCAAAGACCTATTGGGCGGTGGTCGAGGGCGGCCCCGCCGAAGACGAAGGCACCATCGACATGCCGCTCGGCCGCCTCAACGAGGAGCGCGGCTGGTGGCAGAAGCCGGATCCGGACGGTCAAAAAGCCGTCACAAACTGGAAGGTCTGCGGCCGCGGCGACGGCCTTGCCTGGCTGGCGCTGGAGCCGGTCACCGGCCGCACCCATCAACTGCGCGTCCACACCTCGGCGACGGGCTGGCCAATTGTCGGCGACAACATCTACGGCACCGGACCAAGGTTTGGCGAGCCGATCCTGCATCTGCACTCTCGCGAGATCGGGATTCCGATTTCGCGAAACAAGGAGCCGGTGCACGTGGTAGCGCCGGCGCCGGAACACATGCACGAGCGGTTACGCAAGTGCGGGTGGAACGGGGAGTAGCGGCGGCGCCCGCTCGCTTCACCTCTCCCCTTGTGGGAGAGGGTGGGTCAATCGCGCGGTTAGCGCGATTGAGACGGGTGAGGGGTTTGTCTCGGCGGAGAGAGACCCCTCATCCGGCGCTGCGCGCCACCTTCTCCCATCGAAGTCGGATATATCCGACTTCGACATCTTTGAATGCCCAACTCGGGTAAACCCGAGTTGGGTGGGAGAAGGGAAGAAGTCACACCGTCAGCCGCGCACCATCATTTCCGGTAACAACCAGCGCCAGCACCGCACCCGCCACTTCGCCTTCAATCGCCACCGGAAGGAAATGCTCGGTCCGCCCCTGCTTGCTGCTTTCGATCAGCACCTGACGCGTGGCGCCAACTTCCGTCGCCAGCCGCTTCCGTAACGCCGCTTCGCCCGTCGCGCGCAAACGCCTCGCGCGTTCCCTGATCACCTCGCCCGCGACCTGCGGCATCCGCGCGGCCGGCGTGCCCGGGCGCTTGGAGTAGGGAAACACATGCAGGAAGGTGAGACCGCATTCGTCCACCAGACTTTGCGAACACGCGAACATCTCTTCGGTCTCGGTCGGAAAGCCCGCGATGATGTCGGCGCCGAGCGCAATGTCCGGGCGCAGCCGCCGCACCTGCGCGCAGAATTCGATGGCGTCGTTTCGCGAATGCCGCCGCTTCATCCGCTTCAGGATCATGTCGTCGCCGGATTGCAGCGACAGGTGCAGATGCGGCATCAGCCGCGCGTCGTCAGCGATCACGTCGAGCAGGTCGCGATCGGCTTCGATCGAATCGATTGATGAAATTCGAAGACGCTTCAATTCCGGCACATGCCGCAGAATCTGTTTTGCAAGCTGCCCAAGCCGCGGCGCACCCGGCAGATCGGCGCCATAGCTGGTCATGTCGACGCCGGTCAGCACGATTTCGGCATGGCCACGCTCGGTGAGCGCACGGACCTGATCGACCACGGCGCCCATCGGCACCGAGCGTGAATTGCCGCGGCCGTAGGGGATGATGCAAAACGTGCAGCGATGATCGCAGCCGTTCTGCACCTGCACGAACACCCGAGGCAGCCCGGTCTTGAAGCCGTCAAGCAGATGCGGCGCCATCTCGGTGACAGCCATGATATCGGCGACCGCGATCTTCTCGCTGTTCTCGATCCCGAAGCCGCCGTCGAACGCCGCGCGCGCCTCGCGCCAGGCCTCGCCGCGCATCTTCTCGTCATTGCCGACGACGCGATCGACCTCTGCCATTTCAGCGAACATTGCCGGCTGGGTTTGCGCGGCGCAGCCGGTAACGACGATGCGCGCCTCGGGCCGTTCGCGCTTCAGCCGCCGGATCGATTGCCGCGCCTGCGCCACCGCCTCGTTGGTGACGGCGCAACTGTTGATGACGATGGTGTCGGACAGCCCGGCGCGCGCCGCCTCCTGCGCGATCACTTCGGATTCGAAGGCGTTGAGACGGCAGCCGAAGGTGAGGACGTCGACGCTCATGGTCTCAAGCGACGCTGGCGAACAGCGCCGGATCGAAGTGGCCTTCATACTCGAAATCGGCGGTGCCGGTCATCAGGACATGGTCGTCGCGCTCACGCCATTCGATCGAGAGCTTGCCGCCCGGCAACGTCATCTCGACAATTCGATTGGTGCGCTTCAGCCGCGCCGCCGCAACCGCCGTGGCGCACGCCGCCGAACCGCAGGCCCGGGTCAGACCGGCGCCGCGCTCCCAGGTGCGCATCGCGATGTGATCGCGGTCGACGATATGGGCCAGCGTGATGTTGGCGCGATCGGGAAAGATCGGGTGATTTTCCAGCAGCGGCCCGAAACGTTCGAGGTCGTAGGCATTGACGTCGTCGACCCAGAAGATCGCGTGCGGATTACCCATGCTGACCACCGAGGGCGAATGCAGGATCGGCGCGTCGATCGGCCCGACCTGCAGTTCGATGTAGCGGGTGTCGCGAAATTCCTCGGCCAGCGGAATATCCTGCCAGCCGAACTTCGGCGCGCCCATGTCGACCGTATAGAGATCGGGTGCCGGGCCCTGCCAACAGTTCAACAGCCCGGCGCGGGTCTCGAAGGTCACGGCGGTCTGGCCGGACTTCTCGAACAGGCGCCGCACCACGCAGCGCATGCCATTACCGCAGGCGCCGGCTTCCGAGCCGTCATTGTTGTAGATCTTGATGAAGGCCTCGGTGCCCTGCAGCCGCGGCGGTTGCAGCACCATCAACTGGTCGTAGGGTACGCCCGCGGGAGACGCGACCGCGCGCGCCTCCTCGGCCGACACCACGGCCTTGGAGCCACGAAGATCGGAATCGCGCAAATCCACCACGACAATTTCGTTGCCGATGCCGTTCATCTTGGCAAATGCGTGATTGGCCAGCGCGCTCATGGAATTTCCCAATTTCTGCCTGTCTTATATGGGCAAAGAAGGCCCAATGACCAGTCCGCAGGGGTGCATGACGCATCTGTCATGGGACGAAAGCACGCCCTGCGTGTTAGGAACAAATGGCGCCTTTTGCAGGCATCGGCCGCGACACGCCGCAAGCGCTTGGTGGGATGGAGAATACCCGAATGAACCGTAGCAGCACTTTCCGCTCGGCCCTGGTCGCGCTGGTCCCCGTCGTGGCGATCGCGCTCGGCGGGGCCTCCATGGCGCAGACGCCGGCCGCTTCTCCAACCGCGAGCCCGTCGGCCACGCCGGCACCGGCGGCTTCCGCGACCCCCGCTCCCTCAGCGACGCCTGCGCCGGCCGCCTCGGCCACCCCTGCGCCTTCGGCGACGCCGGCCCCGGTGGCAAGCCCGTCGGTGGCGCCGTCACCGCCGCCTGCAACCGCGCAGACGCCCGCCGCCCCGCCCGTGGCGGTTCAGACCGCCGACCCCTTTGGCGAGGCGTTCAGCATGGAGCCGAAGAAGGTGGTGGTCATGAAGGGCACCGCCAACTGGGATTCCGCCTTCGACACCCTGATCGATTCGTTCAAGGCGCTGACCGCGCTGCTCGACAAGCAGGGCATCAAGGCATCGGGCAATTCGATGATCGTCTACACCTCGACCGACGACACCGGCTTCACGTTTCTGGCCGAAATTCCGGTCGAGCAGGATCCGAAGAACCTCGCCAAGGGCATGAGCATCGACAAATCGCCCGAGGGCAAGGCGCTTGAAGTTCGTCCATCGCGGCTCCTACGACAACATGGACAACACCTATGAGGCGATCACCAATCACCTCGACGACAAGAAGCTCGAAGCCAAGGACACTTTCATCGAGGAATACATCACCGATCCCCTGAAGACGGCCGAGGACAAGCTTGTCATCAACGTCTATGTGCCGCTGAAGTGAGACGGATGAAGCATTCCCTCGCGCTGCTCGTTGCCACCGCCACACTGCTCGCTGCGCCCGCATCGGCGCAGACGGTACCACCGCCCGCCATCTCCGTGACCGGCGAGGCCACCGTGTCGGTGCCGCCCGACCAGGCACAGATCGACGGCGGCGTAACCTCCGACGCCAAGACCGCACGCGAGGCCTCGGATGCCAACAATGCGGCGATGGGCAAGGTGCTGCTGGCGCTGAAGGACGCCGGAATCGACGAGAAGGATTACCAGACCTCGCGGCTGTCGTTGCAGCCGCAATACGCGCCGAACCGTTCCGGCCCGTCGCCGGTCACAGGCTATCGCGCCAGCAACAGGGTCACGGTGCGGCTGCGCGACGTCACCAAGGTCGCGGCTATCATCGACGTGCTGGTCGGCGCCGGCGCCAACGAGCTCGGCGGCATCAATTTCATGGTGTCGCAGGCCTCGAAGCTGCTCGACGAGGCCCGTGAGAAAGCGGTCGCCGACGCCCGGCGCAAAGCGGAGATCTACGCCAAGGCAGCCGGCGTCACGCTCGGCGAACCGCTCGGTATTTCCGAGGAAGGCGGCGCCGCACCGGTATTTCGCGGCAAGATGGTCGGCGGCATAGCCGCCTCCGCCGCGCCGATCGCGCAGGGCGAAGAAACGCTATCGGTGACGGTGAATGTGTCCTGGGCGATCAAGCCGAAGGAATGATCTGTCGTCCCGGCTCAAGGCCGGGACGACAGAGATCCCTCACCGCTCATGCAGCACATCCTGCTGATAGCGCAGCAGCGGCGACAGCAGGTAGCTCAGGATGGTGCGCGATCCGGTCTTGATCTCGACCGTGACCGCCATGCCCGGCGACAGATCGACCAGCCGATCGTCGATCTGCATTTTGGTGCGGTCGAGCGAGACCCGCGCGCTGTAGTTCAGCTCCTGGCCCTTCGGTTCGCTGGAGTCGTTTTGGCTGCCAGCCCTGCGGTCGCCGGATCGATCGGGCGGCTGGTCGCGGATGATGGCATCCTGCGACACGCTCAGGACCTCGCCGCGCAGCAGGCCGTAGCGGGTGAAATTGAAGGTATCGATCTTGATCTCGGCTTCCTGGCCGGGATGGACGAAGCCGATGTCGCGGTTCGACACGAGAGCCTCGATTTCCAGCCGGCTGTCGCTCGGCACGATCACCAGCAGCGCCTGCGCGGGCGTGACGACGCCGCCGACGGTATGGATCGCAAGCTGCTGCACCACGCCGTCGACCGGCGAGGCCAGCACCTGAAGCCGGGTTTTCTGTTCGGCCTTGATCAGGTCCTGGGCCAGCCCGCCGGCCTTCTGCTCGGCCTTGGCGAGTTCGTCCGAGAGCGTGTGCCGGAATTCGGCGACCGCCTGTCCGCGGGTCTCGCGGATCGCGGCCGCCGCGGCCTCCGCTTCCTGAAGGTGGCTTTTCTGGACGTTGAGTTCCTCCTGCTGCTCGACCAGCAACTGCAGGGTTTCGAAATAGGTGATCTTCGAGCTCAGCTCCCTTTCCATCAAGGTCCGGCGGATATCGACGCGTTGCTGGACCACCGGAATCATCGCCTCGAGCTTGTGGATGGTGGCGGCGATGGTGGCCTGCTCGGCCTCCTTCTGCGCCTGTTGACGCGCCAGCGCCGCGATCTTGGCGCGGTGCTCGGTCACCTGGTTGAGCAACAGCTGACGCTGGGCATTGACCAGCACGGGATCCGCGCCGGCGGGGGGGATAAAGTCGGCTTCGCGGTCGTCCACCGCCGCTAGCGCCGCGCGCAATCGCGCAATGTTGAGCCGCTCTGCGATGAGGTCGTTCTGGGAATGGTCGCGTTCGGCCGCGTTGACGGTCGGATCGAGTTCGATCAGCACGTCGCCGGCCTTGACCGCCTGTCCGTCTTGAACCCGGATCGAACGCACCACGCCGGTCTCGAACGGCTGGATCACCTTGGTGCGGCCGCTCGGCATGATCTTGCCGGTCGCCGACGCCACGATGTCGATGGTCCCGAACCAGGACCAGATCAATGCCACGCAGAACAGCAGGATGATATTGCCCACCAGCAGGCGGCCGATCGGCGACGGCGGCGTCTCCATGATCTCCAGCGCGGCCGGCAGGAAGGCGACTTCGTCGCCGCGCCTTTCCGGCTTGCGCTTGAACGGAACGACGACAGGAGCCTGCTTGACGGGCAGAGCGCGGCTAGCCGACTTCATGGAGGCCTCCTTGCAGCCGGTGCAGCGTCGCGTAACGGCCGCCGGTCTTGATCAGGGCATCATGGGTGCCGTCCTCGACCAGCCGGCCCCGTTCCAGCGTGACGATGCGATCCGCCGACCGCACCGTCGACAGCCGGTGCGCGATGATCAGAACCGTGCGCCCCTTGGCGATCTCCTTCATGTTCTGCTGAATGATGCGCTCGCTTTCATAGTCGAGCGCGCTGGTCGCCTCATCGAAGATCAGGATTTTGGGGTCGGCGATCAGCGCGCGCGCAATGGCGATCCGCTGCCGCTGGCCACCTGATAGCGTCGAGCCGCGCTCGCCGACAACCGTGTCGTAGCCCTCGGGCAGTTCGAGGATGAATTCGTGCGCGCCCGCCAGTGTCGCCGCCGCAATGATACGCTCCATCGGCATCGCCGGATCGCTGAGCGCGATGTTTTCACGCACCGAGCGGTTGAACAGCACGTTCTCCTGCAACACGACGCCGATCTGGCGGCGCAACCCGGCCGGATCGGCCATCGCGATATCGGTGCCGTCGATCAGGACCCTCCCGCTTTCCGGCACGTAGAGCCGCTGCACCAGCTTGGCGAACGTGCTCTTGCCCGAGCCCGACGGCCCGACGATGCCGACCATCTGCCCGGCCGGCACCTCGAAGGAGATGTCGTGCAGGATTTCCTGGCCATCGACCCGATAGCGAAATGTCACGTGGTCGAAGGTGATGTTGCCGCGCAACGCGGGCAACTGGGTGCGGCCCACCGCATAGGTCGGCTCCGCGGTGGTATTGAGGATGTCGCCGAGCCGCTGCACCGAGAGCCGCGCCTGGTGAAAATCCTGCCAGATCTGCGCAAGGCGCAGCACCGGGGCGCTGACCCGGCTGGCCAGGATATTGAAGGCGACGAGTTCGCCGACCGACAGGCTGCCGTCGATCACCTGCCGGGCGCCGAAATACAGGATGGCGGCGGTCACCACCTTGCTGACGAACTGCACGATCTGGCTGGCGGTGTTGCCGAGGCTGAGCACCCGAAAACTCGCCGCGACATAGCCGGCGAGTTGTTCTTCCCAGCGCCGCTGCATCTGCGGCTCGACCGCCATCGCCTTCAGCGTCTCGATCCCGGTGACGCTCTCGACCAGAAACGCCTGGTTCTCGGCGCCGCGCCGGAATTTCTCGTCGAGCCGCCGCCGGAACAGCGGCGTCACGCCGGCCGAGATCGCGATGTAGAACGGGAACGAGCCGAGCACGATCCAGGTCAGCAGCGGCGAATAGACGAACATGACCGCGAGAAACACGAAGGTGAACAAGAGGTCGATCGCCAGCGTCAGCGCCGAACTGGTGAGAAAGTTGCGGATGTTCTCGAGCTCCCGCACCCTTGCCACGGAATCGCCGACCCGCCGCGCCTGGAAGTACGCCATCGGCAATGCCAGCAGGTGGTGGAACAGCCGCGCCCCGAGCTCGACGTCGATGCGGTTGGTGGTGTGCGAAAACAGGTAGGTTCGCAGAATGCCCAGCACGGTCTCGAACATCGAGATCGCCAGCAGGCCGACCACCAGCACGTCGAGGGTGCTGAGCGAACGATGCACCAGCACCTTGTCGATCACCACCTGGAAGAACAGCGGCGAGACCAGCGCGAAAATCTGCAGGAAGAACGACGCCACCAGCACTTCGCCGAGCAGGCGCCGGTACTTGTGAATCGCGCCGAGAAACCAGCTGATGTCGAAGCGGCGTGTGACGTCGGACAATCCGGCGCGCCGCGTCATCAGGATCAACCCGCCGTCCCAGATCGCCAGCAACTCGGCCTCGGTCATGAATGAGGGGCGAGGCTCGCCGGGCAATTGGACCAGCACCCGGTCTTCGCTGGCCTTGCCGATCACCATGAAGCCGCCGTCACGCAAACTCGCGATCCCGGGCAATGGCGTCCGCGCCAGCCGCGACCACCCGCTGCGGCAGGATCGCGCTTTTAATCCGAGGTCCCTGGCGCATCGGAGAATCTCCGATGCGCCGATCTTGTCCGTTCCCAGCCGATGCCTGATCTGCTCACGATCGGCCGCGACGCCCTGGAAGTGCAGCAACGTCACGAGGGCTTCGAGTCCAGAGTCGACTCGCCTCGTGCTGCCGGTGTCAGCGCTCATCTGCAATCTCCAGGGCTTGCCGCGATCACGCGTGCTGCGGCATCGCCAGCACCGGCTGCTGACCCGCTTGCGGATCGGCGATCGGTGTCACACCAAGGCCCTGGCCTGCAGGGACGAAGCTCGACGCCATGAACTGGCCGAGCAGCGCGGCACTCGCCCCCGACGCCGGGGCGGCAAAGCCCTGGATCACGACGTTGTCGCCGGGTCCGCCGTCGAGGATGTCCTGGCCGCCGCCACCGAGCAGGACGTCATCGCCATTGCCGCCGAGCAGGGTATCGTTGCCGAGCCCGCCGATCAGGATGTCATCGCCATCACCGCCATTGGCGGTGATCTGGATGCCCGCCGGAAGGCCGGACGCGGTGATGACGTCGTCGCCGCCAAGGCCGTTGATCACGATACGGTCGTTGCTGCCTTCGAAACCCCGGATCGTTATGTCTTCGCCGAGGCCCGACACGGTGATCACGCCATTGCTTTCGCTGATGTTGATGACGTCGTTGCCGTTGGTCGCGTTGATGACGATCGTATCCGCCGCGCCGTCGCCGACGCCGCTGCCCGGTGTCGCGCTGAGATCGATGGCGACCTGCTTGACATCGGTTCCGGTCAGATCGTTGATCGTGATGGTATCCGCACCTCCGAGCGCACCGACATTGATGTTCTCGACGTCGTTAAGATCCATCGTGATGTTGGCGACGTCGCGGGTGAACCGCACCCGGCCGCCATTGGCCGAGATGTCAATGCGCTCGTTGATGTTGGCACCGTTGAACTGCAACGTATCGGTGCCGGACTGGCCTTCGACCGTGTCGCTGCCGTCACCGGGATTCCAGACGAAGGTGTCGTTGCCGGCGCCGAGCAGCGCCACGTCGCTGCCGCTACCGCCATTGACGAGGTCATCGCCGGCGCTGCCGGTGATGAAGTCGTTGCCGGCACCGCCATTGAGCGTGAGCTGGACCTGCCCGGCCTTGATCGCCGATGCATTGATCGTGTCATCGCCGCCGAGGCCGTTGACGACGAGTGAATCGTCGGCTTCGGCGTTCGAGATCAACACCTGCGCCGCCAGGCCCTTGACCATTATCGATCCGCCACTGTTGACGACGCTGATCTGATCGTTGCCGTTCGTGCCGTTGGCGATCACGGTGTCCGGCTGAGCATCGCCACCCGGAGCGCCCGCGGTCGCGCCGAGATCGATCGCGACCTGAGTGACGCCGGTACCGGAGAGATCGTTGACGGTGATGGTGTCGGCGCCGCCGACAGCATTGAGCTGAATATGCTCGACGCTGTTGAGGTCCATCGTGATGTTGCCGACGTCGCGGAACAGTCGCGTACGGCCGCCATTGGCCGAGATATCCATGCGCTCGCCGACGTTGGAGCCATTGAACACCAGCGTATCGGTGCCGGCGCCGCCTTCGACCGTGTCGCTGCCATCGCCCGGATTCCACACGAACGTATCGGTGCCGTCACCGAGGTTTGCGAAATCATTGCCTCCGCCGCCGGTCACCGTGTCGTTGCCGGTACCGCCGATCAAGGTGTCCGCACCGCGGCTGCCGTTGATGATGTCGTTGCCGGCACCGCCATCGAGGGTGAGGTTGATCCAGTTGGCGCTGAGGAACGAAGCATCCATGGTGTCGTTGCCGCCGAGGCCGTTGACGACCAGGGTATCAAGGCTGCCGTCGGCGCCTACGATGGTCATGTCCGCGGCCAGTCCGTTGATGAACACCGTGGCGTTGGCGCTGTTGACGAGGCTGATCACGTCGCCGCCACCGGTGCCGTTGACAATCACGTTGTCCAGCGCGCCGTCGCCGGTGCCGCCGGGCGTTGCGCCGAGGTCGATATTGACCTGCGTGATGCCGGTTTTGGTCAGATCGCCGATCGTGATGTTGTCGGCACCGCCGAGCGCCACGATATTGACCTGCTCCATGCCGTTCAGGTCCATCGTGACCGCGCCTACGTTACGCGCCAGCCGCGCGCGGCTGCCGTTGGCGGAGAGATCGATGTTCTCGCCGACGTTGGAGCCGTTGAACTGCAGCGTGTCGGTGCCGGCCTGGCCTTCGACCGTGTCGCTGCCGTCGCCGGGATTCCAGACGAAGGTGTCGTTGCCGGCGCCGAGCAACGCCGTATCGTTGCCGCGGCCGCCGTTGATGATGTCGTTACCGTCGCCGCCGAACAGCATGTCGTTGCCGTCGCCGCCGGTGATGGTGTCGTTGCCCGTGCCGCCGTCGATGGTGAGCTTGATCAGGCTGCCGAGACCATTCCCTGCCGTGATGACGTCGTCGCCGCCGTTGGCGTTGATCACGAGATTCTCGGTGGTGCCGATATCAAGAGAGAAGGGAGCCGGGGAGATACGATCGAAGCGCACCCGCGTGCCGTTGGCTGTGATCGTGAAATTCTCGGCGCCGTTGCCGCCGTTGACTTCGGCGGTATCGGTGCCGTCGCCGCCTTCCATCAGATCGGTGCCCTCGCCGGGATTCCAGATCATGCGGTCGTTGCCGGCTTCGCCGAACATCTGGTCGTCGCCGGTGCCGCCAATCAACGTATCGTTACCCGCGCCACCGAACAGCAGATCGTTGCCGCCCTTGCCGATCAGGGTATCGTTGCCCGCCTGGCCGAACAGCATGTCATTGCCCGAACCGCCGGTGATGGTGTCGTTGCCGTCGCCGCCGAACATCAGGGCCGCAGGCATTGCGCCGTTGCTTTCGTCGATCGTAAGGATGTCGTCTCCGCTCGAGACCGAACATCTGGATCTTGGTGGTGTTGGCGACCGTCGCCTTGCCTCCGAGGACCGGAACGGCCCCGCCATTGATCAAAATGGTCCCGGCCGCATCGCGGCTTGCGACGATGCTGTTCTTGGCCGCATCGCCGAATATCGACAGTAAACCCATACTGGGAATAAAAGACGCCGTGATAGCCATGCTGAAAACCCTTGTTGAGATGTAGCCCCTCAGCCTCACGCTTAGCTGCGGTTCGCGTGTCAGTCCTCAAGCTGCGCTTCAGACGGGCTTGAATTGTCCTGTAGATTTCCTGACTGCCTTCACAGATGTGTTATGCTTCACAGACCGGTGATGATCCGCCGTGTAGGACCCCCCCGTGCAATTTCTGTTTGCCGATTACATCCTCGATACCGACCGCCGCGAGTTGCGTTGCGGCGCGGATCCGATTGCGGTCGAGCCGCAGGTGCTCGATCTCCTGATCTATTTGATCGAGAACAACGACCGGGTCGTCAGCAAGGACGACCTCATTGCCTCGATCTGGGGCGGACGGATCGTATCGGACACGACACTGACCAGCCGCATCTACGCCGCGCGAAGGGCGGTCGGCGACAGCGGACGGAATCAGAAGCTGATCCGCACCATCGCGCGCAAGGGCCTGCGATTCGTCGGTGAGGTAATCAGGAAGGCCGACGGCGAGCCGGCGCGCACGGCCGATCCGCCGCCGGATGACGCCGACAAGGCGATGCGGCAGGCGCCGGCGCTGCCCGACCGGCCCTCCATTGCGGTGCTTCCCTTCAGCAACATGAGCGGCGATCAGGAGCAGGAGTATTTTTCGGACGGGATCAGCGAAGACATCATCATGGCGCTGTCCAAGCTGCGCTGGTTCTTCGTCATCGCGCGCAACTCGTCCTTCCTCTACAAGGGCAAGGCCGTCCACATGAAGCAGATCGGCGAGGATCTCGGCGTCGGCTATGTGGTCGAGGGCAGCGTGCGCAGGAGCGGCGATCGCGTGCGCATCACCGCGCAGCTCAACGACGTCGTCAACGGCAGCCACATCTGGGCGGAACGCTACGATCGCGACTTCGCCGATCTGTTCGCGGTGCAGGACGAAATCACCGAGGCCATCGTCGCAGCGATCGAACCGCAGCTCTACGCGGCGGAGAATTTTCGCGCCCGGCGCAAGCCGCCCGGTAACCTCGACGCCTGGGACCTGGTGATGCGGGCACTGTCGCATTACTGGCGGGTGACGCGACAGGACCACGCCATCGCACAGGACCTGCTGGAAAAGGCCATCGCCATTGACCCCCACTACGGCCAGGCGCTTGCCGTGCTCAGCGCCAGCTATACGTTCGCCGCTCACATGGGCTGGGTCGAACTGAAAACCGTCGCACCTGCGGCGGAACGCGCCGCGCTGGCGGCGATCCGCGCCGACAGCGAGGATCCCTGGGCGCACCATGCGCTTGGCGCAGTCTATCTGATCACGCGGCGCTTCGAGGATTCGCTGGCCGAATTCGAACTGGCGCTTCGCCTCAATCCGAATTTCTCGCAGGCGCAGAATTATTACGGCACGGCACTGGGTTTTTGCGGCCGTTGGCAGGAGGGCGTCGAGGCCGCGATGCGGGCGATCCGGCTAAGCCCGCGCGATCCCTCGCTGGCGCTCTGCTACGGCTCGGCCTGCCTCGCGCAATATATCGGACGCAATTACGCGGAAGCGATCCGGCTGGCGCGCATCGCCATTCGGCTGCGCAGCGATTACGCCGGCGCCCATCGCGTGATGACCGCCGCCACCGGGATGGCGGGACCCGCGGAGACGGCCGCCGCAGCCTTGCAGGAGCTTCGCCGCGCGCAGCCCAACATTTCGCTGGCCTGGGTCGCCGATCACGTGCCGATCCAGCACGATTCCGACCGCGAGCATTACCTCGAAGGTTTTCGGCGCGCGGGCTTGCAATAGCGTTTTCGAGTGAAGTGGATACCGGTTCACGTCAAGAAAACGCGTCAAAACAAGAGACTAAATTTCCACTACCTGCCCCGGCTTCAGCGCCGCGAAACGTTCGCGCGGCAATTTGGCTTCATCCAGCGCTTCGCCGAGCGCGATGACCGGCGCGTCGATCGCTTCATCGGTCAATTGAAAGGTGCCGTGATGATGCGCCAGCGCTTGTTGCGCGCCGCAATCGGCCAGCGCCTTCACGGCGTCCGCCGGATTCATGTGCTGGTCCTTCATGAACCAGCGCGGCTCATAGGCGCCGATCGGGAGGATCGCCAGCCGCAGCGGGCCGTGCTTTTCGGCGACGCGGCGGAAATGCGTGCCTTCGCCGTACCCGGAATCGCAGACGATGTAGAGTTTACCGGCCGGTGTCTCCAATACAAAACTCGCCCACAGCGCCTTGTTGCGGTCGAACATCCCGCGCGCGGACCAGTGCCGCGTCGACACCAATGTTACGGCAAGCCCGTTGCCGAGCTCGACGCGATCCTGCCAGTCGAACGCTTCGGCCTTGATGGCGCTGTCGGCAGCACGCATGGTGACGTCATTGCCGAGCGGTGTAATCACCCGCGGCGAAAATTTTGTCGACAGCTTCGACAGCGTCGCGAGGTCGAGATGGTCGTAGTGGCCGTGCGACACCAGCACGATGTCGATCCTGGGCAATGCGTCGAAGGCGATGCCGGGATCGTTGTGACGTTTGGGCCCGGCGAACGAGACCGGCGAAGCCCGCAGCGACCAGACGGGATCAACGAGGATGTTCAATCCTGCGCTCTGGATCAGCCAGCTCGCATGGCCGACATACGACAGCCGCACCTTTGCTCCTTCGACCCGCGCAGGCGGCGTATCGGCATGAGGGCTCGGCACCCATTCCGGCCAGTTTTCGCGCTTTCGGCCCGAGCCGAGCTGCCAGCGCAGCACCTCGCCGAGCGATTTCGGCGGCACGCCGTCCGGATCGAAGAAGGTCAGCCCATCGAAATGGTCGGAGACCGGGCCGTCATAGGTTTTCATGCGGGACATCCAGATTGACGGAACCCCCACGGCCGCCGCGGCCCCTGCGAGCACTCCAAAAACACGGCGGCGGGTGATGGGCACAGGGCGGGATCACGAAAGGAGGGAACGAGGAGGCATGGCCGGATATATGGCGTGCACCGGCCCAAGCGGAACCCTGCGGCAACCAAAGCGTCACAGGGGTGCCGGAGGGGCCAAACACAAAATCGCGAAAACAACCCCATGCAAAGTAGAAAGGCGCGCAGGCTTTGGGCGCCTGTTGGCGTCGGCAGAATTTTTAGCGATTTCGAAAATACCAACCATTACAATGCCTTGATGGAGGTATAATGGTAATCTATCGCGACTTTCCTTGACTTTGCCGCTTTCCGGGGGTTTAAGGCGCCGACTTCTCGAAAAGACGTTCTTTTCGACCCGCCGCCCGGTCCTTGAGACCGGAGGCCAACGCCCGACAGCGCGATGCGCCCTCGGGCGTAAAATTGTTTGGATGATCGTCCTGAGACAGGACAGAGGATAACGGCATTGTTCGACAATCTGTCGGAAAAGCTTGGTGGGATACTCGATCGGCTGACGGGCCGCGGTTCGCTGTCGGAAGCCGACGTCGATGCCGCGATGCGCGAGGTGCGCCGCGCGCTGCTCGAGGCCGACGTCTCGCTCGATGTCGTCAGAAGCTTTATCGACCGCGTCCGCGAGCAGGCGGTCGGCGCCACCGTGGTCAAGTCGGTCACCCCTGGCCAGATGGTGGTCAAGATCGTCCATGACGAGCTGGTCAACACGCTCGGTTCGGACGCCCAAAGCATCGATCTCAACGCCGTGCCGCCGGTCGCGATCATGATGGTCGGCCTGCAAGGCTCCGGCAAAACCACCACCACCGCAAAACTCGCCCGCCGCATGACCCAGCGCGACAAGCGCAAGGTACTGATGGCCTCGCTCGACATCTACCGCCCGGCGGCGATGGAGCAGCTCGCTGTATTGGGGCGCGATCTCGACATTCCGACGCTGCCGATCGTGGCCGGCCAGAAGCCCGCGCAGATCGCACGCCGCGCGATGGAAGCCGGCAAGCTCGGCGGCTACGACGTGGTGCTGCTCGACACCGCCGGCCGCACCACGCTCGACGAAGAAATGATGAGCGAGGCGGCGGAAATCAAATCCACTGCCAACCCGCATGAGGTACTGCTGGTCGCGGATTCGCTGACCGGCCAGGACGCGGTCAACCTTGCGCGCGCCTTCGATCAGCGCGTCGGCCTCACCGGCATCGTGCTGACGCGGGTGGACGGCGACGGCCGTGGCGGCGCTGCATTGTCGATGCGCGCGGTCACCGGCAAGCCGATCAAGCTGATCGGCACCGGCGAAAAGACCGACGCGCTGGAAGATTTTCATCCGAGCCGAATCGCCGGCCGCATTCTCGGCATGGGCGACGTGGTGTCGCTGGTCGAAAAGGCCGCCGCCAATATCGACGCGGAAAAGGCCGCGCGCACCGCCGAGCGGATGCGCAAGGGCCAATTCGATCTCACCGACATGCGCGAACAGTTGCTGCAGATGGCGAACATGGGCGGCATCAGCGGCCTGATGGGCATGATGCCCGGCATTGCCAAGATGAAGAACCAGATCGCAGCCGCCGGGATCGACGACAAGATCATCAAGCGCCAGGTCGCGGTAATCGATTCGATGACGCGGCAGGAGCGCAAAAATCCGGACATCCTCAAGGCCAGCCGCAAAAAGCGCATCGCCGCCGGCGCCGGCTCCAAGGTCGAGGAAGTCAACAAGCTGCTCAAAATGCACCGGAACATGGCCGACATGATGAAGGCGATGGGTTCGGGCAAGCGCGGCCCGATGGCCGGCATCGCGCAGGCAATGGGCTTTGGCGGCGGCATGCCGTCACCCGACCAGATGAAGGCGCTGGCCGAGAAAATGCCGGGCGGCGCCGCACCGGGCGGCATGCCGGCACTGCCCAAGGATCTTCCGGCCGGCTTGCGTTCAGGCCTGCCGAATCTGCCGGGCTTAACCGGGCTCAGCGGCAAGCCAGGCTTGCCCGGCCTCGGTTTTCCCGGGAAGAAAAAGT
This sequence comes from uncultured Alphaproteobacteria bacterium, assembly GCA_963764705.1. Lineage (GTDB taxonomy): Bacteria > Pseudomonadota > Alphaproteobacteria > Rhizobiales > Xanthobacteraceae > Bradyrhizobium. The sequence continues at coordinate 110,956 of CAVXTR010000006.1, forward strand.
AATCGCGATCAATTCACCAACACACTCAATCCAACACACACGCAGGAGAACTAAATGTCAGTCGTTATCCGCCTCGCCCGCGCAGGCACCAAGAAGCGTCCGGTTTATCACGTCGTCGTCGCCAACTCGCGCTTTCCCCGCGACGGCCGCTTCATCGAGCGTCTCGGCCACTTCAATCCGCTGCTGCCGAAGGACAACGAGTCCCGGCTCAAGCTCGACATGGACAAGGTCAAGGCCTGGCTCGCCAAGGGCGCGCAGCCGTCGGACCGCGTTACCCGCTTCCTCGATGCCGCCGGCGTCATCAAGCGCACCGCGCGCAACAACCCGGAAAAGGCCGTGCCGCGCAAGGAGCGCAAGGCCGCCGCTGAAGCCGCTTCGAAGTAAGACGTAGCGGCGCACGACGGTGGCAGCACCGATTTGCGTCGCACGTATCGGCGCCGCGCATGGTGTGCGCGGCGCGGTGAAACTGTGGCCGTTCACCGACGACCCGCTGGCCGTGATGGATTACGGCCCGCTGATGACGAAAGACGGCGCGCGCCAGTTCGAAGTGACGCACGCCCGTCCCGCGAAGGACCATCTGGTGGCGACGTTCAAGGGTGTCGCCACGCGCGAAGATGCCGAGCGCCTCAACGGCATCGAACTCTACATCGCGCGCGAAAAACTGCCCGCGACCGACGAGGGCGAATATTACCACGCCGACCTGATCGGACTTGCCGCCGTCAACGCGGCCGATGAGCCGATCGGCCGCGTGCTGGCGATCCATAATTTCGGTGCCGGCGACATCATCGAGATCGCGCCGCCGTCAGGCCCGACACTGCTGCTGCCGTTCACCAATGCGGTGGTGCCGACCGTCGATCTCGCCGGCGGTCGCGTGGTGATCGAACTGCCGCAGGAAATCGAAGGCGACGACGTCCCAACGCTCACGTGATGGGTTCCCAATGACGTGTTTTCAATGATCTGGCGCGCCACCGTCCTCACCCTCTTCCCGGACATGTTTCCGGGACCGCTCGGCGTCAGCCTGGCGGGCAAGGCGCTGTCCTCGGGCCTGTGGGCGCTGGAAGCGCGCGACATCAGGGACTCCGCGACCGACCGGCACCGCAGCGTCGACGACACCCCGGCCGGCGGTGGGCCCGGCATGGTGCTGCGCGCGGATGTGCTGGCGGCGGCGATCGATGCCGCAGATAGCGGCCGGGAAGATCGACCACGGCTGCTCATGAGCCCCCGGGGTCGGCCATTGACCCAGTCGCGGGTGGTGGAACTTGCCACCGGGCCGGGCCCCCTGATTGTCTGCGGCCGGTTCGAGGGCATCGACCAGCGGGTGATCGAGGCGCGGGGTCTCGAGGAGGTCTCGATCGGGGATTACGTGCTGTCCGGCGGCGAAATCGCGGCGTTGGCGCTGATTGATGCCTGTGTCCGGCTTTTGCCGGGGGTCATGGGCAAGGAGGCCTCCGGTACCGACGAAAGCTTCTCGGAAGGACTACTGGAATACCCCCAATATACCCGCCCGCAGGCGTTTGAGGGCCGAACCATCCCGGAAATCCTGACTTCCGGGGACCACGCCAAGGTCGAAGCCTGGCGCCGGGCCGAGGCCGAAGCCCTGACACGGGCGCGGCGGCCGGATCTGTGGGCGATAAAGTCCCGCCAGAACGGGACAAAAAGCAAGACAGACGGGTGACAAGCGCGCGCCTTTGCCTTATACGGGCGCCAAATCCGCGCATGGATAGATGGACGTTCGCGCAGCCCGCGCTGGACTGGCTGGGCGCGCCGCCGATGGAGATTTCAATGAACCTCATTCAAGAGCTCGAAAAAGAGCAGTTCGACAAGCTCGCCGCCACCAAGTCGATTCCGGAGTTTGGCCCCGGCGACACCGTGATCGTCAACGTCAAGGTGGTCGAAGGCGAGCGCACCCGCGTGCAGGCCTATGAAGGCGTCTGCATCGGCCGTTCCGGCGGCGGGCTCAACGAGAGCTTCACCGTTCGCAAGATCTCCTATGGCGAAGGCGTCGAGCGCGTATTCCCCGTGATGTCGCCGATGATCAACTCGATCAAGGTTGTGCGCCGCGGCAAGGTGCGTCGCGCCAAGCTGTATTACCTGCGCAACCTGCGCGGCAAGTCGGCCCGCATCGTTGAAAAGAAGACCGAGCGCGCTGCGGCCGTCGGCGAGTAATTCATCTCTTAAGAGATGTGACGGAAAGCGCGGGGTTTTGCCCCGCGCTTTTTTTGTTGCCCTCCGTCATTGCGAGCGAAGCGAAGCAATCCATATCTCGGTACTGCAAAAAGCTGGATTGCTTCGCTCCGCTCGCAATGACGGGACGGGTGGCGGCAAACGCATATCGCGCTTAGATATTGCGTGTGGTATGAGGCTAGAATGGTTCCAGATCAGACCAGCACTGCCGGCCGGAACGTCGCACCCATCGTGATCGACGATCGCTCGCGGCTGCCTGGCCGCTTCTTCGGACGCTTTGCGACCTCGGCGACCTCTGAGCTTAGAAGCGCGCTGTAACCAGCGCCGAAGTTTCCATTGCTCGCGCGTCCTCGCGCATCATCGCCCACACAGAATTTCTTTTGGAGCCAAAGCTCATGTCCCAACCGACAACCCTGTACGACAAGATCTGGAACGACCATCTGGTGCACGAAGCCGATGACGGCACCTGCCTGCTCTATATCGATCGCCATCTGGTGCACGAGGTGACCTCGCCGCAGGCCTTCGAAGGCCTGCGCGCCACCAAGCGCAAGGTTCGCGCGCCGGAGAAGACGCTGGCCGTGGTCGATCACAACATCCCGACCACCGATCGCTCCAAGCCCAATCCCGATCCGGAGAGCATCGAGCAGATGCGGGTGATGGAAGCGAACGCCAAGGAATTCGGCATCGAATATTTCAACGAATTCGACAAGCGTCAGGGCATCGTCCACGTCATCGGCCCGGAGCAGGGCTTTACGCTGCCCGGCACCACCATCGTCTGCGGTGACAGCCACACCTCGACGCATGGCGCGTTCGGCGCGCTGGCGCACGGCATCGGCACCTCCGAGGTCGAGCACGTGCTGGCGACGCAGACGCTGATCCAGAAGAAGGCCAAGAACATGCGCGTGTCCGTCGACGGCAAGTTGCCCGACGGCGTCACCGGCAAGGACATCATCCTGGCGATCATCGGCGAGATCGGCACCGCCGGCGGCACCGGCTACGTGCTGGAATATGCCGGCGACGCCATCCGCGCGCTCAGCATGGAAGGCCGCATGACGGTCTGCAACATGTCGATCGAAGGCGGCGCCCGCGCCGGCCTGATCGCGCCGGACGAGAAGGCTTTCGAGTTTCTCAAGGGCCGTCCGAAATCGCCGAAGGGCGCCGACTGGGACGCCGCGATGCGCTACTGGGACACGCTGCGCTCGGATGCCGGCGCGCATTTCGACCACGAACTCAAGCTGGATGCCGCCAAACTGCCGCCGATCGTGACCTGGGGCACTTCGCCCGAGGACGTGGTGTCGATCGCGGGCCTGGTGCCGGATCCCGACAAGATCGCCGACGAAGCCAAGCGGCTGTCGAAGCATCGCGCGCTGAAATATATGGGCCTGACGGCGGGGACCAGGATCACCGACATCAAGCTCGACCGCGTCTTCATCGGCTCCTGCACCAACGGCCGCATCGAGGATCTGCGCGCCGCCGCCAAGGTCGCCGAGGGCAAGACCGTCAACGCCCACGTCAACGCCATGATCGTGCCGGGCTCCGGCATCGTCAAGGAACAGGCGGAAGCCGAAGGCCTCGACAAGATCTTCATTGCCGCCGGCTTCGAATGGCGTGAGCCGGGTTGCTCGATGTGCCTGGCCATGAACCCCGACAAGCTGGCGCCGGAAGAGCGCTGCGCCTCGACCTCGAACCGCAATTTCGAAGGCCGTCAGGGCTTCAAGGGCCGCACCCACCTGGTGTCGCCGGCGATGGCGGCGGCGGCAGCGATCGCCGGGCACTTCGTCGACATCCGGGAGTGGCGATAACGCAAGCCCGGTTCTGATCAAATCAGAACCGGGCTCTGTTTTTTTCTTTGACGCGTTTTCTTGACGCGAACCGGTCTCACCCACGGATCAAGTCCGAGGGCATGCTTGGCTCGAAAACGCGGTGTTTGTCTCGATAACGAGGCGTTATGGAAACGCCGCGTTAACGGGCCGGGCGCAGACTGTCCCCCGCGGAGATGAACTCTTTCGCGAGGGAGCCGGCCGTGGCGGACAAGCCAGAATTCGTCGATTTGATCAGCGAGGCGACGACGCAGTCGCGTCGCCGCAACATGTCGCGCATGGTCGATCTGGTGCCGACGCCGTCCAAGGAGACCTCCCGCCTCGCGCATCGGTCCGACCGGCTCGAACAATGGCGGCTGGAAAACCTCACGCCATGGAAGATCAAGTCGTGGAAGTTCAAGGACTGGGGCTGGGGCAGCTAAGCCCGCCACACTTCCGGTCGAAGAAAATCAGGCGCCCGAATGGGCGCCTGTTTCATTTCGGCTGCACCCTGCCGATACAGACTCACCAGTAGCGATAGTGATGCCAGCGGTGATACCGATAGTGGTGACGGTACCACGGGCGATGGCAGATCCGGTGCGGTCCGTAATAGGTCCAGATCACCCGGCAGTAGCGGTATGGGTACGCGTAGTAGGACGGCGCGTAGTAGAAGCGCCGATGGAAATGAGCCCGGTGGTGGAAATGCGGCCGGTAGTAGGCGTGGCGATAGCCGCCATAGTGAAACGCCCGATAGCCGCCGCCGTGAAACGCTGGCGCGGCGCGGAAACCGCCGCCATGAAAGCCTCCGCCGTGGAAGCCTCCACCGTGGAAGCCACCACCGTGGAAGCCACCACCTCCGCCATGGAACCCGCCGCCACCATGGCCGCCTCCACCGCCGTGACCGCCGCGAACCTGGATCATCGATCCATCGCTTGCGGCTTTCGTTGACGGCGCAGTGCCGGGACTGGCAAGCGAGAGCGCCTCGGCGCGCTGTTGCGAGCTGGCGACGAGAACGAAGATCGCCGCAGCCGCAAAACCCAGACCGCGGACAACGCCGCGGCCGGCATCGAATATCGTCATCGATGAACCCTCCCTGAGCGGCGACGATGCCTCGCGCCACTTTGCGGCGGGCCTCGTCGCGTTCATTTACGGTCGCTCCCAACATGAAACTAAATAAAGCCACGTGAACGCGCCATGAATGCGCCGACCGCAATGATGAACGAACGGCCGACATCACGCGCGCTTCGCGCGCGGACGTTTCACCACCAGGACGGACCAAAGCCGAAGCCAAGCGGGAACGGCGCCGGAACGACATACGGATACGGCCGATAGTAAGTGGGCCGCGCGTAGTAATAAGGCTGGGTGTAGGGACGGACATACGGCCGATATCCGTAGTGACCATAATGATAATGGTGTCGATGGTATCGCTGCGCACTGACGTCGGTCGCATCCGAACCGGCGGAACTCTGCGTCCTTGTTGCCGGGGCCGCCGTGACGGGGCTGATCGCCGCCGCGCCCGTCAACACAAGTGTGCCCATGACAAGGGCCCCGCCGATCGAACGCTTCATGCTGAACTCCGGAATCAGATCGATTTCATCCCATAACGCGGCACCATCGCGCGCGGTTTCATAGCCGCGACATCATGCACCGGCACCGCGGAAAACGAAAACAGGCCCGCTGCGAACGGGCCTGTTTGAACAAATTATTTATCCGACACGTTTTCCTGACGCGAACCGCAATCCACCCCGGATCAGGTCCGGGGCAGGCTTTCGCCTGAAACCGCTATGAGAAGTTACCAGCGGCGCCAGTGACGATGATGGTGCCAGCCATGGTGACGATGCCAGCCGTGGTGCCAGCCATGATGATGTCCCCACCTCACTTCGGTCGCGTCCGGCTTGACGTCCTGCTGCACCGCCGCCGCGGCGCCGGGGTTACTGAGCGACAGCGCTTGCGCACGCTCGCTCGGCGCGGCGAGAACGAGCAAAGCGCCAACCGCCGCAAGCCCCAAAACTTTCGTCACCTGCATGTATGGTCTCCTTGAGTTCATGTGAGTCGCATCGACGCGACGCAGTTCACATGCTGAGGCTGACCACGTGAATGCGGTGTGAATGATTAATTCACGAACATGAATGCGAATCACGCGCCGTTTGTTCCCGTTGAAATTCGCACGCGAGGTCAAAACCGGCGTAGGCTATCGACGTATCTTCTGCAGCTTCATCTTTCGGGAGATCGTCATGACATCATCATGCGTGCGCATTCCGATGTCGCGCGCCGCGCTCGCGGCGGCAACCATCGTCACAGAAATGTTTTGCAACGGCGCAGCACTGGCGTCGCAAGGCCCCGGCGGCGGCATGGGAACCGCTGGTCATCTCACCCAGGTGGCGATGGCGATCGTGGTCTACGGTGCGGCGGCGCTGGTCGTCGGCGCCGGACTGATCGGCGCGGCGCGCGGGCGCTGATCCGATCTCGGGACAGAAGCTAGCCCGGCCGCCAATAGCAGTTCATCCGCGGCGTGATCACGGTGCCGCTCGGCCGATGCTCCTGCACATAGGTCGCGGTACAATCCCGCACGGCGTTGGGGCCGGGGTTGTAGCGCGGATAGACGTCGGGCTCCCACTCGTCGCGGTAGATCGGCACGCGGCGCAGCGGCTTGCGGCGCTGCGAGGACGCGTCGGTGGCGGCCGGGGTCGAAGCCTGCGCGGTCCGCAGCCCCGATGACGCCGTCTGCGCCTGCACCGCCGCACCCGGGAGCGAAAGCCCCACCAAGGCAGCCGATATTGCGACCGTCACAATCCGCTTCATTCCATCCACCCAAGCCTGAACCCGGACCTACGGTCTCCGATTGGAGCGCCAAGGTCAACTCCGCAAAACCAGTATGCGATGGCGAGGAACCCGCGCTAAACAGGCGGCATGTGGACCGAAGCCAAAGCCCCCTCGCTCGCCGAAATGGAAGCCATGGCGCACGCCGTGTTCGAGCGCCTGCCGGAGGGTTTTCGCACCCTGTGCGAAGGCGTCATCATTCGCGTCGACGATTTTCCGACCGACGAGGTGCTGGACGAGATGCAGGCGCAGTCCGAGTTCGACCTGCTCGGCCTGTTCCAGGGCACCGGCCTGCCGCAGCAGAGTTTGGGCGACGTCGCCCGCCTGCCCAACATGATCTGGCTCTACCGCCGGCCGATCCTCGACTACTGGGCCGAACATGAGGAAACGCTGGGCCATATCGTCCGCCACGTCCTGATTCACGAAATCGGCCACCATTTCGGGCTCTCGGACGCCGATATGGAGGCGATCGAGGCCGGCGCCGGCTAGCCTTCGGGACCGTTTCTCATGAAAAAGACACGCAAAGACAAAGGCCCCATGCGGAAATTAGCCTTTTGCCAAGGGCCTATCCGGTATAAATCAACCGCTCTATCCCCATTTCAGACCGGGAAGCGATCGATGGAAAAGTTCACCACACTGGAAGGCGTCGCGGCGCCCCTGAAGATCATCAATGTCGATACCGACATGATCATTCCGAAGCAGTACCTGAAGACCATCAAGCGCACCGGCCTTGGCAAGGGGCTTTTCTCCGAGCAGCGCTACAAGGATGACGGCAGCGAGAACCCGGACTTCATCCTCAACAAGCCGGCCTACCGCAATTCGAAGGTGCTGGTCGCCGGCGACAATTTCGGCTGCGGCTCGAGCCGCGAGCACGCGCCGTGGGCGCTGCTGGATTTCGGCATCCGCTGCGTGATCTCGACCTCGTTCGGCGACATCTTCTACAACAACTGCTTCAAGAACGGCATTCTGCCGATCCGCGTTTCGCCAGGAAGACCTCGACAAGCTGTTCGACGACGCCGAGCGCGGCGCCAACGCGACGCTGTCGATCGATCTCGCCAAGCAGGAGATCCGCGGTCCCGACGGCGGCACCGTGAAGTTCGAGATCGACCCGTTCCGCAAGCATTGCCTGCTCAACGGCCTCGACGACATCGGCCTGACGATGGAGAAGAAGACCTCGATCGACAGCTACGAAGCCAAGGCGAAAAAAGAACGCGCCTGGGCCTGATCCTTTTTTTTGGAAGAGCCCCGATCAAAAATCGGGGCTCTTTTTTTATGAGGCGACGCGCATGCGGCCTGACGTCGTCACCTTCTGGCATGGCCCGCTCGATGCGCTCCGGCAGACCTGCCTGCGGTCGCAGGTCGCCGCCGGCCACAAGGTCACGGTCTATAGTTTCGATCCGCTGCCCGGCCTGCCCGACGGCGTCGGCAATGCCGAGGCCGAAGCGATCCTGCCGCATTCCTTTTCCGAGCGGCTGCGGCCGCCGCAGCCCGACGGCAGTTGGCGCGACTGGACCATTTTGCAGTTCAGCGATTTCTTCCGGATGCGGCTGATGGCGGAACGCGCCGGGCTGTGGCTCGACGCCGACGTGCTGCTGTTAAAACCGGTCGAGATCGATCCGGCAAAACCCTATTTCGCCTGGGAGCGGCCGCGCCAGCTCGGCAATTCGGTGTTGTACCTGCCGCCGGACGACGAAATCGTGCGCGCGTTCGCAAACCTGATGGAGCAGGACGAACTGACGCCGGACTGGCTGGCGCTGCGCCATCGCCTGACCTTCGCCTTGCGACAATGGCGCGGCCGTTCGAACCGCCTCTCCGATATCAGGGTCGCGATCTATGGCCCGGCGGCGCTGACCGCGCTGGCGAAGCGCGAAGGCGAATTGCAGCACGCGTTGCCGAAGCAATCGTTCTACGCGGTGCATGCCGAGCCGAAGCTGTTTTTCGAGCCGACCAATTTTTCGACGTTGCTCGCCGACCCCGGGATTATCGGCCTGCACATCTCTCCCAAAGGTCGCGGCGGCGAGAAACCGATTCCCGGCAGCCTGTATGCCTGGGCGTCGGAGAAGTTTGGGACGCGCTGAGCACTGACGCTTCTGCCCCTCTCCCCTTGTGGGAGAGGGAAAGGGGGCACGCCTCTTTGATCCAGCGCAACGACGCGCGCCCCTGTTTGGGATCATCTGGACCAAATCCAGTTGCGAGCGGAGGCGTCCGATGACCGTCCAAGAGCATCCTTATCCCCGGGTCGAACTGCTGATCGACACCTTTGGCGACTGGCTCAAGCACCGCCGCGAGCTGAAGGAAATGCGCGAGATGGACGCCGCCAATTTCGGCCGGATCGCCGGCGAACTACGGATGTCCTCCGCCGATCTGGAAGCGCTGGTCCGCCGTGGACCGCATGCCGCCGACGAACTGCCGAAAATGCTGAAAGCACTCGGGATCGATCAGGAAGCCCTCGTGCGCACCGAACCGCTGGTGCTGCGCGACATGGAACGCGTCTGCGCGCTGTGCAGCCAGAAGCACCGCTGCGACCGCGATCTCGCCGCCGGCACCGCGGCTTCGCATTATGAGGAATATTGCGCCAACGCGCCCACCATCGACGGCCTCGGCCCGCTGGCCGGCGCTTAAGCTACTTTGCCATCGCCGCGATCGCATCCGCAATCGCGATGGTGCGCTTGGCCATGTCGGCGTGCAGCCGCTCCACCATCCGCCCATCGAGTTGGATCGCGCCGCGCGAGGCGTTCTCAGGTCTGGCGAACGCCGCGATGATCTTGCGGGCTTCGGCGACCTCTTCCGCCGGCGGCGTGAAGATGGCGTTGCAGGCTTCGATATGGCTCGGATGGATCAGGGTCTTGCCGTCGAAGCCGAGATCGCGGCCCTGCGCGCATTCGGTCGCAAAGCCGTCGATATTGCTGATGTCGCTGTAGGGCCCGTCGAGAATTTCGAGCCCGTGCGCGCGCGTCGCCAGAATACAGTGCGTGATCATCGGGATCATCGCCGCCCGTCCCGGCTGCATCCGGATCCGCGTCTCCCGCGAAATGTCATTGGGCCCGAACACGAAGCCGGCCAGCCGGATTTCGGAATCTTTCGCCGCGGCGGCGAGCTTGTCGGCATCGAGCACCGCGCGCGCGGTCTCGATCATGGCCCAGACCCGGATCGAGGCATCGGCGTCGATATCGCTGAGACGATCCGCAACGGCGTTGAGATCGTCGACGGTGGAAATCTTGGGAACCAGGATGCCGTCGGGTTTGGCCTTGCCGGCCATGCCGATATCGTCGACCCACCACGGCGTATCGAGGCTGTTGATCCGGATCAGCACCTCGCGCTTGCCGAAGCCGCCGGCCGTGATCGCTTTGGCGATCTGGTCGCGGGCGGCAGCCTTGGCATCCGGCGCCACCGAATCCTCGAGGTCGAGAATGATGCCATCGGCGGGCAGAACGCGCGCCTTTTCCAGCGCCCGCGCATTCGATCCCGGCATGAACAACAGGCTGCGGCGCGGACGGATCATGGCTGGTTTCCCTGCTGGTTTTCCTGGGGATTTTTGGAGCCCCACGCCTAACATTTCAGCTTGTGGTTCGAAAGCCTTGTTCCTGTCATCGGTCTATGGTTAGGCAAAGGCCAATCAAGGCGAACCCCATGACACGAACCCCATGACAGCATTCCCGCAACATCTGATCGACGGCTACCGGACCTTCACCTCGCAGCGGCTGCCGACCGAGCAGACCCGTTACCGGGAACTGTCCGAACGCGGCCAGTCACCCGCGGTGATGGTGATCGGCTGCTGCGATTCCCGGGTCTCGCCGGAGGTGATTTTCGACGCCGGCCCGGGCGAACTGTTCGTGGTGCGCAACGTCGCCAATCTGGTGCCGGTGTTCCAGCCCGACGGCGGCGCCCACGGCGTGTCGGCGGCGCTGGAATACGCCGTGCAGGTCCTGAAGGTGAAGCACGTCGTTGTGCTCGGCCATGCCCAGTGCGGCGGCATCCAGGCCTTCGTCGACGATATCGATCCGCTGTCGCCGGGCGACTTCATCGGCAGATGGATGCAGATGTTCATCAAGCCCGGCGAAAAAGTCAGCCAGCGCGAGCATGAGAGCCGGCAGGAGTTCACCACGCGGATCGAAAAGGCCGCGGTGTTTCGTTCGCTCGAAAACCTGATGACGTTTCCGTTCGTGCGAACCAAGGTCGAGCGCGGCGAGATGGAATTGCACGGCGCCTATTTCGGCGTCGCCAAGGGCTCGCTGTTCGTGCTCGATCCGGAGGCCAAGGAATTTCGCGGCGTCGGTGAGTTGGTGGGCGAGTAGCTACTCGCCGCCGTGGTCGCCGCCGCCCCATCGGTCTGCCAGCGCCAGCATGAAGGCCGAGAACACGAACATCAGGTGGACGCCGACCAGCCACGCCAGCTTGCTGGCGTCGAACGCGGTATCGATGTTCATGAACGCCTTCAGCACCTGAATCGCCGAGATCGCGACGATCGAGGCCAGCAGCTTCTGTTTCAGGCCGCCGAAATTCACCTTGGTCATCCAGTCCGGCCAGTCCGGATGGCCGCCGGGATCGATCTTGGAGACGAAATTCTCGTAGCCGGAAAATACCACGATCAGGATCAGATTGCCGGTCAGCGAGATGTCGATCAGGCCGAGCACGCCGAGGATGATGTCGCTTTCCCTGGAGCCGGGCGCATGCAGGATGAATTCCCACAGCACCATGCAGAACTTCAACAGCAGCACCGCGAGACTGACGACGAGGCCGAAATAGAACGGCGCCATCAGCCAGCGGCTGTTGAACAGCAGGCTCTCGAACGCGTTCTCGACGCGCTTCAGCTTCGGATTGGGCTTGTAGGAAGCCGGCTGTTCCGTTCCGGTCTCCGCGACTTCCTTGCTCACGCCGCCTCTACGCCGCTTTTTTCTTGGCGCTGATCAGCTTGCGGTTGATCAGGCATTCGGCGATCTGCACCGCGTTCAGCGCTGCGCCCTTGCGCAAATTGTCCGAAACGCACCACAGCACGAGGCCGTTCTCCACTGTCGCGTCCTCGCGGATGCGGCTGATATAGGTGGCGTCCTCGCCGGCTGCCTCGTAGGGCGTGACGTAGCCGCCGGGCTCATGCTTGTCGATCACGAGGCAACCCGGCGCGTTGCGCAGGATGTTGCGGGCTTCATCGGCCGAGATCGGATTTTCGAATTCGATGTTGACGGCTTCGGAGTGGCCGACGAAGACAGGCACGCGGACGCAGGTGGCGGTGAGCCTGATTTTGGGATCAAGAATCTTCTTGGTCTCCATCATCATCTTCCACTCTTCCTTGGTGTAGCCGTCCTCCATGAACACGTCGATCTCGGGGATGACGTTGAAGGCGATACGCTTGGGGAATTTCTTGTTGATCAGTTCGCTGTTGGTGTAGACGGCCTTGGTCTGCGAGAACAGTTCGTCCATCGCATCCTTGCCGGCGCCCGACACCGACTGATAGGTCGCGACCACGACGCGCTTGATAGTGGCCTTGTCGTGCAGCGGCTTCAGCGCCACCACCAATTGCGCAGTCGAGCAGTTCGGGTTGGCGATGATGTTCTTCTTGGTGAAGCCCGCCACCGCCTCGGCGTTCACTTCCGGCACGATCAGCGGCACGTCCGGATCCATCCGGAACGCCGACGAATTGTCGATCACGACGCAGCCCGCGGCGCCGATCTTCGGCGACCATTCCTTCGACACCGAGCCACCGGCCGACATCAGGCAGATATCGACGTCAGAGAAATCGTAGTGTTCGAGCGCTTTGACCTTCAGGGTGCGGTCGCCATAGGACACTTCGACGCCGACGCTGCGGCGCGAGGCCAGCACCACGACCTCGTCGGCGGGGAATTTGCGCTCGTCCAGGATGTTGAGCATTTCGCGCCCGACATTGCCGGTCGCACCGACCACCGCGACTTTGTAACCCATCGTTCACTCTCCGAAGAAAAATGCTTTCCCGCCGCTCAAAGCGGAAAGGGAAGAGGCAGCGCTTCTATGCGAGAAACGCCCACAAGACAACGTTTTACCGTGTGTTTGGGCGCTTGATGCATTCGTTTCCAGCCGATCCCCCCAGATCCAGATATACGCCAACAATCCATCCGATGCTGACGAGCTTTGCGGACGAGGCCTGCGGCACGCTGGCACGGCTTTGTGCGTATGTAATGATGCTGGCGCTGATGGCCATCGGCGGTATCACGCTGTGGGACCGCTTGCCGGACGCCGTCGCCATGGAGCCCGCGGCCAAGGGCGCCTGGGTCCAGGCCACCCGCTCGGCGCCGGCCTTTGCCGTTAGCCAGTTCGTTTTCCAAAATAAAACAGAGGCTTATGCGATTTACCGACATCCCGAGGGCGGCCGCAAGGACGTCTTCCGCTGGACCGGCACCGAGGGCAAGGCCGTTGCCGAGCTCGAACTCTATCGCCCCGGCGACGAACATCAGGCAGGACCCGCGGTCGCCGATATCGCGGCCCGGATGGACCCCGACGGTGCCCGCGAGCTGGAAGCCGCTGGCATGGTCGACAGCAAATTCGGCCCGGTCACGCTGCTGGACCTGGTCGGCGGCGCCGACGATACGCACGCCTGCCTCGGCTTCATGAAGCGCATCGGCGATCCCAATTTCCAGATCTCCGGCTGGTCCTGCCAGGGTGACAGCCTTCCGGCCCGCCGCGCCGCGATCGGCTGCATGCTGAACCGCCTGATGCTGCTGACCGCCGGAAACGACGCCAAACTGGCGGAATTGTTCGCCCATGCCGAACTTCGGCGCAGCGATTGCGCGGCGACCTCCGCGCCGGCGCTGTCGGCGGACTGGGTGACCGGGGCAGATAACCCGCGGCTGCGCGGGGCGTTCTGATCCCGGCTTTGGAGCCGCGGCCTTTCGGCGCGCCCGCGCAATTGTGGCGACATCCGGCCAAGACACTGGTTTTCATGAAACTTTTTCGCTTTGACCGGCATTATTGTGATCCGGTGTGGCGCAATTGACCTAGCGAGCGGGGGTCAGTGATGGCTACAATGGACCCAACCAGATGTGACGATCCGCCAGCCGGCGCAGGCTGACCAAGACGAGGACGCGATGACCCCGAAATTCTCCGCTGCGAGCAAGCTCGCGATGCTGCTTGCTGCCGCGACGCTCGCGGTTGTCAGCGCGACCGCTGCCGGTGCCCAGACCCCGCCGAAGCAGAAGTACGACCGTGACGGCCGTCCGGTTTACGGCGCGCAGGGCCCGAACCGCTCCTATCAGCAGGGTCCGCACACCCGCGTCTACGTCACCACGCGTTCCTGGCTCGATGCCGGCACCGAAGTGCTGCCGGGCGACCGCAAGTTCCAGGACTACGCGTTCCCACCGGCCATCGGTTACCCGTCGTTCGCGCGCGAGAACAACAACCGCCCGATCGACCGCGGCCCGCTGAACCCGCCGTCGGACATGGGCGGCTATCCGTCGCGGATCCCGCTCTATCCGGATTGATCGCGAAACATTCGATTGGAACGAAAAATGCCCGGTCTCGCGACCGGGCATTTTTCTTTTGTAGGGCAAAGGCGCGTCTTCGCGCCGTGCCCACCATCTTGTTGGCGACAAACGGTGGGCACGCTTGCGCATTGCCCACCCTACGAGTCGCGCACGCCTACGCGTGCAGCTTCTGCAATTCCTTCAAGATCGCACCACCCATCTCCGTGGTGCTGGCCGCCGTCGTGCCCTCGGACTTGATATCCGCGGTGCGCAGCCCGCTCGCCAGCACGGCCGCGATCGCCGCCTCGATCTTGTCGGCCAGCGCGCCCATGTCGAACGAATAGCGCAGCGCCATCGCAAACGAGGAAATCATCGCGATCGGATTGGCGAGGCCTCGGCCTGCGATATCAGGCGCCGAGCCGTGCACCGGCTCGAACAGCGAACGGCGCTTTTTGGTCTTGGCGTCGACCTCGCCGAGCGAGGCCGAGGGCAGCATGCCGAGCGATCCCGTCAGCATCGCCGCGATATCGGACAGCATGTCGCCGAACAGGTTGTCGGTGACGATGACGTCGAATTGCTTCGGCGCCTTCACCAAATTCATGCCGCCGGAATCGGCGAGCTGGTGCTCCAGCGTGACATCCTTGTATTCGCGGCCGTGGACCTGCGTCACCACCTCGTTCCAGAGCACGCCCGACTTCATGACGTTGCGCTTTTCCATCGAGGTGACCTTGTTGCGGCGCTTGCGCGCCAGGTCGAACGCGACGCGGGCGATGCGCTCGATCTCGTAGGTGTCGTAGACCTGGGTATCGATGGCGCGCTTCTGACCGTTGCCGAGATCGGTGATGGTCTTCGGCTCGCCGAAATAGACGCCGCCGGTGAGCTCGCGCACGATCATGATGTCGAGGCCTTCGACGATCTCGCGCTTCAGGCTGGAAGCTTCCGCCAGCGCCGGATAGCACACCGCCGGACGCAGGTTGGCGAACAGGCCGAGATCCTTGCGTAGCCGCAGCAGGCCGGCTTCGGGGCGCACCTCGTAGGGCACCGCGTCCCACTTCGGACCGCCGACCGCGCCGAAGATGATGGCGTCGGCGGCAGTGGCCTTGGCCATGTCGCCCTCTGAGATCGAGACCTTGTGCGCGTCATAGGCCGACCCACCGACCAGCCCCTGATCGGTCTCGAATTTCGCGATGCCCGCCGCGTTGATCCAGTCGATCAGGCGTTGCACCTCCCCCATCACTTCGGGGCCGATGCCGTCGCCGGGGAGAAGCAGCAGTTTATGGGTCGCCATGGGAAGGTCCTTGTTGTTGGTCATTCCGGGACGGCGCCGCGCGCCCCGGAATGACAGCCGGGCGGAGTGCTAAAACGCCCGAAGCGGCTTGGCAAGGCGCTCCGTCGCAGCGACAATCCCCAACCAAGCCCGCCCCAAGACGGACGCCAAAAACCTCATGACCTCAGCGGTATTTTTCGCCTTCGCATCCGCCGCCTTTCTTGGCGCCGGCGTGGTCACGGCGCAATTGGGATTGCGCTCGGTCGAGCCGCTGTCGGGCGCGGCGATCAGCGTTCCCTGCTTCACCCTGCTGTTCCTGCTGCTGTCGCCGCTGATCCTGCAAGGCGAGCCGGTAGTCTGGCGGGGGCTGCCGATCTTCATCGCCATCGGGCTGTTTTTCCCGGCATCGCTGACCTTGCTGACCTTTGCCTCCAACCGCGCGCTGGGCCCGGTGGTCACCTCGACGCTCGGCAATCTGGCGCCGCTGTTCGCGGTTTCGCTGGCGGTGCTGTTGCTGCATGAGCCGTTGCGGCCGCCGCAACTGATCGGCGCCGTGATCGCGGTATCAGGCGCCGTCATCATCACGGTGACCCGGCCGCGCGACCTCGGCAGCTGGCGGAGCTGGGCGCTGCTGCTGCCGCTGTGCAGCGCTTTCGTGCGCGGCGTGGTGCCGCCGATCGTCAAGCTCGGACTTGAGGTCTGGCCGAGCCCGTTATGGGCCTGCCTGATCGGCTACCTGATGTCGTCGCTGGTGGTGCTGACCGTTCAGCTTGTCCGCAAGGGCAGCCTCTCGGTCGAGGGGTCCCGGTCGGGCCGGCTCTGGTTCATGGTCACCGGCATCTCCAATGGGCTCAGCGCGCTCAGCCTGTTTGCCGCGGTGCGCCACGGGCCGATCACGCTGGTGGCGCCGTTGGCCGCGATCTATCCGCTGGTCACCGTGGGCCTGAGCGCGATGCTGCTCAAGCACATCGCGATCACCCCGCGCATCGTGGCGGGAACGGCGCTTACTGTCGCCGGCGTCGCGCTGGTGCTGATCGGCTGATCCCGTTGCGGGGATAACAAGACACCCTTGCAGAACCTGCGCCTGTGCAAGGCGGATTTTGCCTGTCACAATGCGCGTGCCTGCCGGAGTTATCAGTGAAATCCCCTGACGTTCAAAACTACCCGCATCCCGCGTGGCTGATCCTGATCCTGTCGCTGGCGCCGACGATCGGTCTCGGTATCGGGCGCTTCGCCTATTCGCTGGTGCTGCCTGATATGCGCGACTCGCTGCAATGGTCGTATTCGGCCGCCGGCTTCATGAACACGATCAACGCCGTCGGATATCTCGCAGGCGCGTTGCTGGCGTCACGAATGATCCGGCGCTTCGGCCTGCCGCGCACGGTGCGCTGGGGAACGCTGGCCGCGGTAGCGTCGCTGGCGCTGTGCGCCATCTCAGGCAATTTCATCGTGCTGAGTTTTGCGCGGCTGCTGGCAGGCCTCGGCGCGGCCGGCGGCTTTGTCGGCGGCGCGGCGCTGGCCGCGACGATTGCGCAGTCCCGCCCGGATCGATCGAATTTTCTGTTGAGCCTGTTTTACGCCGGGCCCGGCCTCGGGATTTTGTCGTCAGGACTGATCGCTCCGTTCGTGCTGCAGGCATTCGGACCCGGCTCGTGGTGGATCATGTGGTGGGCGATGACGCTGCTCTCGCTGGTCCTGATCCTGCCGCTGCTGCTGGCGCCGCTGGGAACGGCGACGGCGGCCAATCAAACGACGATGATCGACTTCACCGCAGCCCCGGTGCTGATCTATCTGATCGCCTATTTCCTGTTTGGCGCCGGCTATATCGCCTACATGACCTTCATGATCGCCTATGTCCGCGACGGCGGCGGCGGTGCCTCAGCGCAGAGCCTGTTCTGGAGCCTGATCGGCGTCAGCGCGTTCGTGACGCCCTGGGTGTGGCGGCGGGTGCTGGCGTTCGACCGCGGCGGCCTCACTACCGCGATCATCCTCGGCGTCAACGCGATCGGCGCGGCGCTGCCGATCCTGGGCCATTCACCGGTGCTGCTGGCAGTCTCGGCGCTGGTATTCGGGGTGGCGTTCTTCGCGGTGGTCGGATCGACCACCGCCTTCGTCCGTTTCAACTACCCGCCGTCCGGCTGGCCGATCGGCATAGCGGCGATGACCATTTCATTTGGAATCGGCCAGACCCTGGGCCCGATTGTGGTCGGCGCCATTACCGATGCGATGGGCAGCCTGTCGTTCGCGCTGAATGTTTCGGCGGCAATGCTGGCGCTGGGAGCGGTGCTGGCGGCGTTTCAGAAGAAGCTGGTGCAGAAGCCTTCGCCGTGAAGCACCATCCACCGTCGTCCCGGCGAAGGCCGGGACGACAAAACCTAACTCCCGCTGAACGAATTATATCCCTGGTCTTCCCAGAAGCCGCCCTTGTAGTCGTTGGTGACTTCCATCGACATCACGTATTTCGGGTTCTTGAAGCCGAGCTTCGTCGGCACCCGGATCTTCATCGGAAAACCGTAGGCGCGCGGCAGGATTTCGTCGCCGAATTTGAACGTCATCTGGGTCTGCGCATGCAGCGCGGTGGCCATGTCGAGCGGCGAGTTGTAGCCGTCCTTGTCGGCGCACTGGAACCAGACATATTTGGCGCGGGTATCGGCGCCGATGATTTTCAGGAAATCGCGCAACGGCGTGCCGGTCCAGCTTCCGATCGCGCTCCAGCCCTCGACGCAGATGTGGCGGGTGATCTGCTTGACCTGCGGCAGCTTGTACAACTCCTCCAGCGTCCACGACTTCTTGTTGTCGACGAGGCCGCGCACTTCGAGCTTCCAGCTCTTGCCGTCGACTTCGGGCGCCTCGTCGATGTCGTAATAAGCATTGAACGGAAACGGCTTGGTAATGTCGCTTTCCGAAAACGTCGGGGCCATGGCGTTGGGATTGAACATCCAGGCCTGCACGCCGTCGTTGAACTTCGAGACCCGCTTCAGCATTTCCTCGGCCGAAAAACTGTCCGAAACGTCGCAGCCGGTCAAAAGCGTCAACGCGCCGAGGCTGGCCCCCGTGGTGATGAAGCGCCGGCGGGTCAGGCCCGGCATCGTCTTGACGGCATCTCCCAGCAGCAGCTTCTTGTCGACACCGGGGATCAGAAGATTGCGCATGCGGCCCATGATCATTCTCCTAGTCTATATTTCTTGCGCATGATCTTTTCGGAAAACCGGTTCCCACTTTTCCGGATCATGCGCTAGCGTCCGATGATCATGGCGCGCAGGCTCTTCGGCACCAGAAGCGCGAGCGCGACATGAACCACCATGAAGGCGACGATCGCCGCCATGCAGATGAAGTGAACGTAGCGGGCCACGTTGTAGCCGCCGAACAACGCCGTCAGCCATTGCAACTGCACCGGCTTCCACATCGACAGGCCCGACAGTACGATCAGGATGCCGACGACAATGATGCCGGCGTAGAGCAGCTTCTGCACATAGTTGTATTTGCTGAGATCGTCGTGCGAGAGCTTGCCGGTCAGCGCGGCCCTGGTATCGGAGATCACGCCGCTCGGGGTGATCGGCAGCAGCTTCTTGCGGAAGCGGCCGGTGGCAAGACCCAGCGCCAGATAGATCAGGCCGTTGACCATCAGCAGCCACATCGCGGCGAAATGCCAGAGCAGCGCGCCGCCGAGCCAGCCGCCCAGCGTGATCGAATGCGAGAACGTGAAGCTGAACAGCGGCGAGGCGTTGTAGATCTGCCATCCCGACATGATCATCAGCACCATCGCGACCGCGTTGGTCCAGTGCAGGGCCCGCACCCAGGCCGGCTGGATGACTTTCGTCGGGGTGGCGCTGACGTGGTCGCTGTCGACTGTAAGGCTGGACGCTATAGGACTAGACATGGGGTGATCCGTCGCTGCAATTCGTACCGGGTTATACGCCGGGAACCGGGGTTCCGTTACTGCCAAGACACTATCAAATCGATGCATGGCGGGCATCGTGGTCACAAAAAAGCGAGCCGGGTTGCCCCGGCTCGCCGTCTTGCGCGTCCCCTGTTGGGACAATGCAGGGACGCGCGGGAGTTAGGACGCCGGCATCAGCACGGTGTCGACCACATGGATCACGCCGTTGGACTGGTTGACGTTCGAGATCGTCACCATCGAGGTGCCGCCCTTGGCGTCGACGATCCAGACCTTGCCGTCCTGGCTGCTTGACCGTCAGTTCTTCGCCCTCGGCGGTCTTGAGCTTCATGCCGTCCTTCAGGTCGGAGGCTTCGAGCTTGCCGGGGACCACGTGGTAGGTGAGGATCTTGGTCAGCGTCGCCTTGTTCTCCGGCTTCACCAGCGTGTCGACGGTGCCGGCCGGCAGCTTGCCGAAGGCGGCGTTGGTCGGCGCGAACACCGTGAACGGGCCCTTGCTTTCGAGGGTGCCGACCAGGCCGGCGGCCTTCACCGCGGCCACCAGCGTGGTGTGATCCTTGGAGTTGACGGCGTTCTGGACGATGTTCTTCGACGGGAACATCGCGGCGCCGCCGACCATCACGGTCTTTTCCTCGGCGCTGGCCGGCGCCGAGATGGTGGCGGAGAGCGCCAGCAGGCTGAAGGCGGCGGCGGACAGCAGGGCAATACGCTTGGACATGGATAATCTCCCGATGATTGAGCTGGCCGGCAGGGTTTCCGCCGGCGGTTAAAACAACGACGTGGTCGAATGACCCTGAGTTCGTCGTCGTTGGCCCGAGCTACGGGAGGGGTTTTGCGGTGGTTTCGGACGAATAAATTATCGTGATGCGTGAAACCTTTTGTCGCGCGGTTCGTGCGCTCTCAACATCGTCATCCCTGCGCACGCAGGGACCCATACGCCGCGGCTTGTCGGTAAAGACGCTGGAGCAAATGCCATCGCAAAACGAACGGCGGTGGTTATGGGTCCCTGCGTGCGCAGGGACGACAACCATTTCCATTTCACGGAAAGGCCGCGTGCACCGCCGCGAGCAATCTTGCTTGATGCACCCTCAGAGTTAGTCCAGCCTGAACCATCCGGCCCAGCGTCAAAAAGAAGCCGGTCACAACAAGCGCCGTCAACGGTGCGGCGCGCGGGAGGACGACCATGAGCAGCATCACTGCGGATGGATTAGCCGCGCCTGCGGCTAGTCCAGTGGGCGGAGAAGTTGGACCGCTCGAACAGAAGCATCTCCAGAACGCCAATTACCGCGCCGTCGCCGGCGGCGATGAACTCACCAAAACCCACTGGCACATCGCTTCCGCCAACGCGCTCGGCTGGGGTTTTGACGGCATGGACGGCGTGATCTTCGGGCTGATCTCGCCATTGGTGATCAAGGAATTCTCGCTCACCATTCCCGAATATCGCTCCGGCGTGCAGATCGCGTTGTTCTTCGGAATCGCTGGACTGTATTTCTGGCCGTGGCTGTCGGACCGGCTCGGCCGCCGCACGCTGCTCGCCGTCAACATCGCGCTGTTCTCGCTGTTGATGCCGGTCGTCGCGATGTCGCCGACCTTTGCCACCTTCGTCGATCGCGCGCTCGGCGGTCGGCTTCGCGCTCAACGGCGAATGGTCGCTCGGATCGATGCTGGTGGCGGAGACCTGGCCGGCGCGGCTGCGCGGCCGGGTGATCAGCGCCACGCGCTCGACCTGGTGCCTCGGCGCGTCGCTGGCGGGCGGCATCACCGGATTGGTGGCCGCCGACTTCGGCTGGCGCGTTGCGGTGATGGTGCCCGGCGTGATCGCCCTGCTCGGCGATCTACGTTCGCGCCACCTGTCCGGAATCGCCGTATTGGGTGCGCGCGCAGGATCGCAAGCAGCGCATCGCCGAAACCTTGTCGCGCGGCGGCAGCGTCAGCGACGAGGACCGCACCTGGTTCGGCAAGGCGAAGTCGGTCGGCATCCGCCAGGTGTTCCTGCCGGACGTGCTGCCGCCACGCTGGTGGCGCTGTTCGTGGCCTGCTGCAGCACCTGCATCTTCGGCACCGTCGGCGGCTGGATGCCGCTCTATCTCGCCACCGAAAAGCACTGGTCGACCGCCGAATACAGCCTGTTCTACGTGTTCTGGGGCCTCTCGGGATTCCTCGGCCTCTGCGTCGCCGGCTGGCTCGCCGACAAGATCGGCCGGCGGCTGGCGTTCGTCGTGACGCTGATCGAGGGCGCGATCTTCATGACGCTGTGGGTCTTCACCGACAACCACGTGCTGCTGTGGGTGTTCGGTCTGGCCTGGAGCTTTCGGCTTCCTCGGCTTCTGGGGACCGAGCACGACGCTGACCGCCGAAGTGTTTCCGACGCGGATCAGGGGTGCGGCCAACGGCGTGGTGTGGGCGATCGCCTATTTCGTCGGCTTCGTGCTGTTCCCGTTCGTCACCGTCGCCCTTCAGCAGTATTCCGGATCGTTCACGCTGTCGTTCCTCTGCATTCCCGTGTTGATGGTCGCGATGGCGGTCGGCGTGACCATGCTGGTGCCGGAGCATTCGGGGAAGGAGCTGAACGAGATTATTGTGTGAGGTGAAATCTGTACGGGTGGCGCAAAGGCGCCCTTGCGCAGCGTGCCCAGCTCGATGCAACAAATCACGTTCAAGAAAGGTGATGGGCACGCCTTCGCTTTGCCCACCGCGGGACGACGATTAGCGCTAATCCCGGTTATGCGGCGTCTGAATGAATCCCGCGATTATGCGTCGGGCTGATCAGGATCTCGTTCATGCAGACACGCGCGGGCATGCTGGCGACAAAGGCGATGGTGCGGCCGCAATCTTCGGGCTGCAGCATCTTGGCCTGCTCGGCTTCCGACGGCACCACCGGACGCAGTTTCAGGATCGGGGTTGCGACCTCGCCGGGCGAGAAGCAGCAGGCGCGCAGGCCGTTGACGCATTCGTCCATGTTGAAGGAATGGGTCAGCGCCTGCACCGCATGCTTGGTCGTGGTGTAGGCCGGGCCCGGCATCTTCGAAACGTGGCGCCCGGCCCAGGACGCGACGTTGATGATGCAGCCGTCCTTCTGCTTGCGCATGGTCGGCAGCACCGCATGCATGCAATAGAGCACGCCGTTGAGATTGATCTCGACCAGCTTGTCCCAGCCTGACAGTTCCATGTCGGCCCAGCTTCGCTTCGGCACGTTGATCCCGGCGCTGTTGACCAGCAGATCGATCCGGCCGTGCTTGGCGACGATCTGATCGGCGGCCTTGTTGACGTCGGCCTTGCTGCTGACGTCGAGCGGGATCGCCTCGGCCTTGCCGCCTTTCTTGCCGATATCGGCGACGACATGCGTCCAGCGCATCCTTGCGGCGCCCCGAAACCACCACGATCCAGCCATCCGCCGCCAGCGCCTCGGCCGCGGCCTCGCCGATCCCGCTGCCGCCGCCGGTCACCCAGGCCACGCGTTTCCCGTTATTTGTCATGCAAACTGTCTCCGTTGCTTTGTCAGGGGCGTTTTTGCTATTGAATTGTCAGGGTTGCCGCGTCCGATCGGACCGCACCCGCCCCCCGCAATGATGCATGAACGCGACCCGGAAAACCATCATGAACGCCAACCTGTTTTCTCGCCTGTTCGACGGTCTCGACAATCCGAACCGGCTCGCGATCGAGACCGCCGATGGCGGCCGCATCAGCTATGGCGATCTGATCGCGCGCGCCGGGCAGATGGCGAATGTGCTGGTGGCGCGCGGCGTCAAGCCCGGCGACCGCGTTGCGGCGCAGACCGAAAAATCGGTGCCGGCGCTGGTGCTCTATCTCGCCACCGTGCGCGCCGGCGCGGTCTACCTGCCGCTCAACACCGCCTACACGCTGAACGAACTCGACTACTTCATCGGCGATGCCGAGCCGTCGCTGGTGGTGTGCGATCCCTCGAAGGCCGAAGGCATCGCCGCGATCGCGGCCAAGGTCAACGCCAAGGTCGAGACGCTCGGCGCCGACGGCAAGGGCTCGCTGACGGATGCCGCCGCCAAGGCAGCTCCGAATTCACCACGGTCGCGCGCGCCAACGACGATCTCGCCGCGATCCTCTACACGTCGGGCACCACCGGCCGCTCCAAGGGCGCGATGCTGACGCATGACAATCTCGCGTCGAACTCGTTCAGCCTGGTCGACTACTGGCGCTTCACCGACAAGGACGTCCTGATTCACGCGCTGCCGATCTATCACACCCACGGCCTGTTCGTGGCCAGCAACGTCACGCTGTTCGCGCGCGCCTCGATGATCTTCCTGCCGAAGCTCGATCCCGACCTGATCATCAAGCTGATGGCGCGCGCCACCGTGCTGATGGGCGTGCCGACGTTCTACACGCGGCTGCTGCAAAGCCCGGCGCTGACCAAGGAATCCACCAAGCACATGCGGCTGTTCATTTCGGGCTCGGCGCCGCTGCTGGCCGACACCCATCGCGAATGGTCGGCGCGAACCGGTCATGCCGTGCTCGAGCGCTACGGCATGACCGAGACCAACATGAACACGTCGAACCCCTATGACGGCGATCGCGTGCCCGGCGCGGTCGGCCTTCCCCTGCCCGGCGTCTCCGTGCGCGTCACCGATCCCGAGACCGGCAAGGAAATGGCGCGCGACACCATCGGCATGATCGAGGTCAAGGGCCCGAACGTGTTCAAGGGCTACTGGCGGATGCCGGAGAAGACCAAGGCCGAATTCCGCGACGACGGCTTCTTCATCACCGGCGATCTCGGCAAGATCGACGACAAGGGCTACGTCCACATTCTCGGCCGCGGCAAGGATCTCGTGATCTCCGGCGGCTTCAACGTCTATCCGAAGGAAATCGAGAGCGAGATCGACGCCATGCCGGGCGTGATCGAATCCGCCGTGATCGGCGTGCCGCATGCCGATTTCGGCGAAGGCGTCACCGCGGTCGTGGTCTGCAACAAGGGCGCCGACGTCACCGAGGCCGGCGTGCTGAAGGCGCTCGACGGACGGCTGGCGAAATTCAAGATGCCGAAGCGCGTGTTCGTCGTCGACGAACTGCCGCGCAACACCATGGGCAAGGTGCAGAAGAATATCCTGCGGGACACGTACAAGGACATCTACACGAAGTAGGGACCCTCCTTACGCGAGGTGGTAATCCCTCACGGTGAGCGAGGCGCGTTAGCACCGTCTCGAACCATGAGGCCCGCGGCCCATCGCTTCGAGACGCCGCTTCGCGGCTCCTCAGGATGACGGTCTCGAGAATTACTGCCCCGACACCAGACTGATCACAAACCGGCTGCCGACAATGAACAGGTAGCAGCCGAACGCCATCTCCAGCGTGCGCTTCGACATCGCATGCGCGACGCGGACGCCGAGCGGCGCGACCAGCAGGCTGGTCGGCATCACCAGCACCGCGCCGATCAGCGAGACGTAACCGAGCGCGAACGGCAGTTGCAGCGCGGTGACGTCGGGATAATGCGCCGCCGCCGGCCAGCCGGCATAGATGTAGCCGAGCGCGCCGGGGATCGAGATCAGCACCGCCAGCGCCGACGAGGTCGCGACCGCCTGATGGATCGGCCGGCCGTAGAACGTCATCAGCAGGTTGAGGAACAGCCCGCCGCCGACGCCCATCAGGGTCGAGAGCAGCCCGACCACGAAGCCATAGACCTTCATCAGCAGGCCCCTGCGGCAACTCGTCGCCGAGCTTCCAGCTGTCGCGGCCGAAGATCAGGCGCGCCGCGGCGGACCAGGCGACGCAGACGAACACGATCTTGAACAGCCGCTCCGGCGCGTAGCGCGCGGTGACGCTGCCGGCGATGACGCCGATCACGATCGGCATCAACCAGGCCTTGAGGATCGCCATGTCGACCGCGCCGCGGGCATAATGGGCGCGAAACGAGCTGATCGAGGTCGGGATGATGATGGCGAGCGAGGTGCCGATGCAGAGCGGCATCCGCACTTCCAGCGGCACGCCGGCGAGCCGGAAGCATTCGTAGAACACCGGCACCAGGATCGCGCCGCCGCCGATCCCGAACACGCCGGCGAAAAACCCGGAGACCGCGCCGACCGCGACCAGCATCAGCGCCAGTTCGACAAGCTCGGAGACGTTAAGCCCGGCGATTGCCATCTGTGGTTTCCCCTCGTGGCCGGCTCGCGCGACGAAGCGCACGCGTTCATGAATCGTGCTTCAGGTATACCAGTCCGGAGCCGTAGCCATGGACCACGGAAGGGGTTTGTCAACGCCTGCAATTGCAGGCCTCCTCCATAGGTATGAACCGCCGTTCGGAATTGCTGATTTTGGGCGTTGCGCTGGCTGTTTCGACTTCGTAAATAGAATTGCTCTATCGCGATCCCCGATGGGCCGTCCCGCGGCCCCGCCAACTTCAAAGCCGCCAATGACCGCCAGGATCGAACGACCGCTTTCGCCGCATATGCAGACCTATCGCTGGACGCTGACGATGGCGATGTCCATCGTCCATCGCGCCACCGGCATCGCGCTGTATTTCGGCACCCTGCTGCTGGCCTGGTGGCTGATCGCAGCCGCCTCCGGCCCCGGCGCCTACGCCAATGTGCAGGCCTTCACCGGCAGCATCATCGGCCAGCTGATCGTGTTCGGCTACACTTGGGCGCTGATGCATCATCTGCTGAGCGGGCTCCGCCATTTCGTCTGGGACCTCGGCTACGGCTTCAAGGCCAATGAGCGCGAGGCGCTGACCTGGGGCGCGCTGATCGGCGGCATTTCGCTGACCGTGCTGATCTGGATCGTCGCCTACACGATCGGAGGCGGCCGATGAGCGCCGAAAAATCGTCCTTCGATGCGCACGCCGCTGGCGCGCGTCCGCAACCTCGGCTCCTCGCATTCCGGCACCTCCGATTTCTGGCGCCAGCGCCTCACCGCTGTCGCGATGACCGTGCTGATCGTGCCTGTCATCGTGGTCATCATGATGCTGCTCGGCCGCAACCAGGCCGGCGCCAAGCAAATCTTCGGCTCGCCGCCGATCGCGATCATCATGCTGCTCTTCATCGTCGCCAGTGCCTGGCACATGAAGATCGGCATGCAGGTCGTGATCGAGGACTATGTGCACAATGAGAAGCTCAAGCTCGCCAGCGTCATGGCCAACAATTTCTTCTGTATCGCGGTGGCGCTCGCCTCGATCTACGCGATCCTCAAACTGTCATCGGGAGTGTAACCCATGGCCTGAAACCAACGGCAAGGGCAGCAACGGTTCCGGCCCGGCCACCAACGGCAAAGCCTATCCGATCGAAGACCACACCTACGACGTCGTCGTCGTCGGCGCCGGCGGCGCCGGCCTGCGCGCCGTGGTCGGCTGCAGCGAGGCCGGCCTGCGCACCGCCTGCATCACCAAGGTGTTTCCGACCCGCTCGCACACGGTCGCGGCGCAGGGCGGCATTTCGGCCTCGCTCGGCAACATGCACGAGGACGACTGGCGCTGGCACATGTACGACACCGTCAAGGGGTCGGACTGGCTCGGCGACCAGGACGCCATCGAATACATGGTGCGCAACGCGCCCGCCGCGGTCTACGAGCTCGAACATTGGGGCGTGCCGTTCTCGCGCACCGAGGACGGCAAGATCTATCAGCGGCCGTTCGGCGGCATGACGCTGGACTACGGCAAGGGCCAGGCGCAGCGCACCTGCGCCGCCGCCGACCGCACCGGTCACGCCATGCTGCACACGATGTACGGCCAGGCGCTGCGCCACGCGGCCGAGTTCTACATCGAATTCTTCGCCATCGACCTGATCATGGACGACCAGGGCGTCTGCCGCGGCGTCATCGCGCTCAAGCTCGACGACGGCACGCTGCATCGCTTCCGCGCCCAGACCACGATTCTCGCCACCGGCGGCTACGGCCGCGCCTATGCCTCCTGCACCTCGGCGCATACCTGCACCGGCGACGGCGGCGCCATGGCGCTGCGCGCCGGCCTGCCGCTGCAGGACATGGAGTTCGTCCAGTTCCACCCGACCGGCATCTACGGCTCGGGCTGCCTCGTCACCGAAGGCGCGCGCGGCGAAGGCGGCTATCTCGTCAATGCCGAAGGCGAGCGCTTCATGGAGCGCTATGCGCCGTCGGCCAAGGACCTCGCCTCGCGCGACGTGGTCTCGCGCGCGATGACGATCGAGATCCGCGAAGGCCGCGGCGTCGGCAAGAAGAAGGATCACATCTTCCTGCACCTCGACCATCTCGATCCCAAGGTGCTGCACGAACGGCTGCCGGGCATTTCCGAATCGGCGAAGATCTTCGCCAATGTCGACGTCACCCGCGAGCCGATCCCGATCGTGCCGACCGTGCACTACAACATGGGCGGCATCCCGACCAACTATCACGGCGAGGTGCTGACCAAGCGGAACGGCGACGACAATGCCATCGTGCCGGGCCTGATGGCGCTGGGCGAAGCCGCCTGCGTCTCCGTGCATGGCGCCAATCGTCTCGGCTCCAACTCGCTGATCGACCTCGTGGTGTTCGGCCGCGCCGCCGCGTTGCGGCTGGCCGAGAAGCTGACGCCGAACGGCACGCAGCCGGAATTGCCGGCAGGCTCCGCCGACATCGCGCTCGGCCGCCTCGACCATTACCGCTACGCCTCCGGCGGCACGCCGACCGCGAAGCTGCGCGACGGCATGCAGCATGTGATGCAGACCAATTGCGCGGTGTTCCGCACCGGCGAGATTCTCAGCGAAGGCCAGAACCTGATCCACAAGGTGCATGGCGGCATCGGCGACGTCGGCACCTCCGATCGCTCGCTGGTGTGGAATTCCGACCTGATCGAGACGCTGGAATTCGACAATCTGATCGTGCAGGCGGTGGTGACGATGGACTCGGCGGCGAACCGCACCGAGAGCCGCGGCGCCCATGCCCGCGAGGATTTCTCCGCGCGCGACGACAAGAACTGGATGAAGCACACGCTGGCGTGGATCGACAATGGCGGCAAGACCACGATCGATTACCGCCCGGTGCACGATTACACGATGACCAACGACGTGCAGTACATCCCGCCGAAGGCGCGGGTGTATTGATCTCGACAGCGAAGGCTAGCAAGCATGGTTGAATTCGCACTTCCGAAAAATTCGAAGATCACCGGCGGCAAGACCTGGCCGAAGCCGGCCGGCGCGACCGAGACGCGCGAATTCAAGGTCTATCGCTGGAATCCGGACGACGGCAAAAATCCCAGCGTCGACACCTATCACATCGACACCAACGATTGCGGGCCGATGGTGCTCGACGGCCTGATCTGGATCAAGAACAACATCGATCCGACGCTGACCTTCCGCCGCTCCTGCCGCGAAGGCGTCTGCGGCTCCTGCGCCATGAACATCGACGGCCAGAACACGCTGGCCTGCACCAAGTCGATGCACGACGTGAAGGACGGCGCGGTCAAGGTCAATCCGCTGCCGCACCAGCCGGTGGTGAAGGACCTCGTGCCCGACCTGACCAATTTCTACGCGCAATACGCCTCGATCGAGCCGTGGCTGAAGACCACGACGCCGACGCCGCAGAAGGAATGGAAGCAGAGCCACGAGGACCGCGAAAAGCTCGACGGTCTCTACGAGTGCATTCTCTGCGCCTGCTGCTCGACCTCGTGCCCGAGCTACTGGTGGAACAGCGAACGCTTCCTCGGCCCCGCCGCGCTGCTGCAGGCCACGCGCTGGGTCAAGGACTTCCGCGATGAGGCCACCGGCGAGCGGCTCGACAATCTCGAAGATCCGTTCCGGCTCTATCGCTGCCACACCATCATGAACTGCGCCAAGGCCTGCCCGAAGGGCCTCAATCCCTCGGAGGCCATCGCCGAGCTCAAGCTGAAGATGGTCGAGCGGCAGATTTAGATTCTAACGTCGTTGCCTGCAAATTCAAACGTCATCCTGAGCGTTCGCGCACGGGAGCGCAGCGACGGAGCAATGCCAGCACCTTTAGCTTCCTTGCGCGATGGATCGCTTCGCTTCGCATCGCTCAGGATGACAGGTGAGCGCAAGCATGGCCCGGAGCCATCGCATGCCCTCCCCCATCATCCTGCATCATTTCGACGAGTCGCCGTTCTCCGAAAAGATCCGCATCGTCTTCGGGCTGAAGGACATCGCCTGGACCTCGGTGCGGATCACGCGGATCATGCCGCGGCCGGACCTGATGCCGATGACCGGCGGCTATCGCCGCACGCCTGTGATGCAGATCGGCGCCGACATCTATTGCGACTCGCAATGCATCCTGCGCGAGCTGGAGCGGCGGTTTCCGCAGCCGACCCTGGCGCCCGGCGGCAACGCGGGCCTCGCCTGGGCCACCGCGATGTGGACCGACCGCTCGTTCTTCCAGAACACCGTCAACCTCGTGTTCGGCTCACTCGCCGACAAGGTGCCGCAGGATTTCATCGCCGATCGTGAAAAGCTGCGCGGCGCCAAATTCGACGTCGCGGCGATGACGGCGGCGATCCCGCAGATGCGCGACCAGGTTCGCGCCCATCTGCAATGGATCGAGACTCCAGCTTGGCGACGACCAGCCCTGGCTGGGCGGCGACAAGCCCAACCTGATCGACGTCAACGCCTATATGAACGTCTGGTACGTCCGGCAGAACATGGCCGACGCCGACGCGCGTGCTGGCGGAGTTCGGCCACACGCGGGCCTGGGAAACGCGGATGCGCGCGATCGGCCACGGCCGCCGCAGCGAAATGTCGACCTCCGACGCGCTCGAGCATCGCCAAAGCGGCCGACGCCGCAGACCGCCGATCTGGCCGATCCCAACGATCCGAACGGCCGCAAGCCCGGCGACCGCGTCGAGGTCATGCCCGACGACTACGGCAAGATCAAAGTCAGCGGCGAGATCGTCGCCCTCTCGCCGCAGCACATCGCGATCCGCCGGCATGATCCGCTCGCCGGCGAAGTCGTCGTGCACTTTCCGCGCGCCGGATTTCTGGTGCTGTCCGGCCTGAACCGGCGCGCGGATGACGCCTCGCCGGACCCGAGGGAACCTTTTGATTTCCCTTGCGTTACCGGCCCATGGCCAAGTCATCCGTCAAGTCCAAACCGCCCGCGAAGAAATCCCCGGCAAAGGATTCCTCACGCCAAAACCTGACGAAACAGATCCGACATCGTCGACATCGCCGCCGAGGACGGCGAGCCTGTCGAACCGCCGCCGCCGGAAGTGGTCGAGCCCGATCCGGAATGGACCGAGGAAGAGGCCGAGCAGGCGCGCAAGGATTATCTGCTGACGCGGTTCTGGATCAGCGCGCGCGGCTTCTGGGGCAGCAACGGCGACCGGCTGGCGTGGATGTTCTCGATCGGGCTTCTGATCCTGATCGTCGCCAATGTCGGCTTTCAATACGGCATCAACGTCTGGAACCGGGCGATCTTCGACGCCATCGAGAAGAAGGACTTCGGCGCCGTCTTCTATCTCTCCGCGGTGTTCTTCCCGCTCGCGATCGGCAGCGTGCTGCTCGGCGTCGCGCAGGTGTTCGCGCGCATGGGCATCCAGCGCCGCTGGCGCGCCTGGCTGACCAATTCCGTGGTGACGCGCTGGCTGACCAGCGGCCGCTATTACCAGCTCAACCTCGTCAGCGGCGACCACAAGAATCCGGAATATCGCATCGCCGAGGATTTGCGGATCGCGACCGACTCGCCGGTCGATTTCATCGCCGGCGTCACCTCGGCGTTCCTGTCGGCCGCGACCTTCATCGCGGTGCTCTGGACCATCGGCGGCGCGCTGACGGTGACGTTCGGCGGCTCGACCGTTACCATTCCCGGCTTTCTCGTCATCGCCGCGGTGGTCTATGCCGCGATCGCCTCCGGCTCGATCATGACCATCGGGCGCCGTTTCGTGCAGGTGTCCGAAGACAAGAACCAGGCCGAGGCCGAATACCGCTACACGCTGACGCGCGTCCGCGAGAACGGCGAGAGCATCGCGCTGCTCGGCGGCGAGGAGGAAGAGCGCGACGGCATCGACAAGACGTTTACCAACGTGCTGCGGCAATGGGCGCGGCTGGCCGGCCAGCACATGCGCACCACGCTGGTGTCGCAGGGATCGAGCCTGATCGCGCCCGTGGTGCCGCTGTTGTTGTGCGCGCCGAAATTTCTCGACGGCAGCATGACGCTCGGACAGGTGATGCAGGCGGCCTCCGCCTTCACCATCGTGCAGACCGCGTTCGGCTGGCTGGTCGACAATTATCCGCGGCTCGCCGACTGGAACGCCTGCGCCCGCCGCATCGCCTCGCTGATGATGTCGCTCGACGGCCTGGAGCGCGCCGAGCGCGGCGACGGCATCGGCCGCATCAAGCGCGGCGAGACCGAGGGCGATGCCATGCTCAGCCTCAACGATCTCTCGGTCTCGCTCGACGACGGCACCGCCGTGGTCGGCGAAACCGAAGTGGTGATCGAGCCCGGCGAACGGCTGCTGGTGGCCGGCGAATCCGGCACCGGCAAGAGCACGCTGGTGCGCGCCATCGCAGGCCTGTGGCCGTGGGGCGGCGGCAGCGTCAATTTCCATCCCGACCGGCGGCTGTTCATGCTGCCGCAAAAGCCCTACATCCCCTCCGGCACGCTGCGCCGCGCCGTCGCCTATCCCGGCGCCGCCGAGGATTGGACCGTCGAACAGATCGGCGAAGCGCTGCACAAGGTCGGCCTCGATCATCTCAAGGAGAAGATCGAGGAAGACGCGCCGTGGGACCAGACCTTGTCGGGCGGCGAAAAGCAGCGGCTGGCGTTTGCGCGACTGCTGCTGCACAACCCCGACATCGTCGTGCTGGACGAGGCGACCTCGGCGCTCGACGAGAAGAGCCAGGACAAGATGATGGACATCGTCATCAAGGAGTTGCCGAAGGCGACCATCGTCAGCGTCGCCCACCGCGTCGAGCTCGAAGCCTTCCACAGCCGCAAGATCGTGCTGGAGCGGCGCAAGGGCGGCGCCAAGCTCGTCAGCGACATCGATCTGATCCCGCGCAAGGGCAAGCGCCGCCTGCTCGGCCGCTTCCTGCGCCAGCGCAGCGCACCGAAGAAGGCGGCGTGATTCTCTGGCCCCCAAACCAGAATATCGAAAACAACCCCATGCAAAGTAGCCGCTTGACTTGGGCCAGTCGGCCAGCAAACTCCCCGGAACCTGTCAGGCTAAGAAACGCCAACCGATTGGGAGAGCATTTTGCCTGGATGGCAGCAATCGGCGCGCGCGTTGGGCGCGGTGGCATTTCTCTCCGTTTTGGGTAGCTTCGCGGGGCAACCGGCCTATGCCGATGGATCCGTGTCGTCCCTGGGCATGGGTTATGGCGCGCGCACGCCAGCCGAGTTCGCACAATTCCAGTCCGTGATCGCGCAGTATAACGCCTCCGGTGAGCGCTTTCGCATCGACAGCCACTGTCAGTCCGCCTGCACCATGTTCCTTTCGATACGCCATGTCTGCGTCTCGCCGGATGCGACGCTGTTATTTCATGCCGGCGGCAACAGGCGGGCGGGCATCAGCCCCGGCCGCACGCAGCAAATGCTCAGCACTTATAAAGCCGCCTTGCGGCAGTATGTCACCGCCAACCACTTCATGGACACGTTCGATTTTCATTCGATTTCAGGCAGTGAAATCATCCGGCGCTTCGGCTACCCGGCCTGCCGGTAGGCCGGCTTCGAATGGACGCCATTGGACCGCTTTGCGCCGATACTGTTGAAAAAGTCGAAAGTCGCGAAGCCTCGAATATCTCGCGAAAGTCGAATGTTAGCGATCTCAGCCGCAGCAAGGCGCTGCAGAAGCGATACGACGTCGATGGTCGCTTTCGATGATCGATGTGGTCCCTCACATCGGAGCGCGTAAGGCGCACGAGTGGCCCTGAGAATTTTCAGTCATCAGCCAAAAGAGACTTTTTCAACAGTATCCGCCATAAGCGGCCGGTGGGCTAGTCGCCGCAATTGTCCGCCTGGCGGCCAGGTCCTGAGCCCATGCAGGGTGTGTGAATGTTTGCCGCTCAGGCGGCGCGGATGCTGGCGAGGAATTTGTCGACATCCGAGCGCAGCGTTTCCGCCTGCTTGCCGAGCGTTTCCGACGCCGCGTGGACCTGGTGGGCTGCCATCCCAGTCTGGGAGGCCGCCTCGTTGACGCCGGTGATATTGCCCGAGACATGCCCGGTGCCCTGCGCGGCCTGCTGAACATTGCGCGCGATCTCCTGCGTCGCCGCGCCCTGCTGCTCGACGGCAGCCGCGATAGCGGAGGCGATTTCCGAGATATGGGCGATCGTACCGCCGATCTCCTTGATGGCGACCACCGAATCCTGCGTCGCGGTCTGCATGCCGGCGATCTGGCTGCCGATCTCGTTGGTCGCCTTCGCGGTCTGCGACGCCAATTGCTTGACCTCCTGCGCCACCACCGCAAAACCCCTGCCGGCCTCGCCAGCACGCGCCGCCTCGATGGTCGCGTTGAGCGCCAGCAAATTGGTCTGGTCGGCGATGGAGGTGATGAGACCGACGACTTCGCCGATGCGGCTGGCGGCCTGCGACAGCGCGTTGATGCGATCGTCGGTATTGCGCGCCTGCTCCACGGCCGCGCCGGAAATCCGCGCGGAGTCCTCGACCTGGCGGCCGATCTCGTTGACCGATGTCGCCATCTCTTCTGCGGCGGCGGCGACGGCCTCCACATTTGCCGAAGCCTGCGCAGCCGCGGTCAACACCACCGTCGTCTGGGCGCTCATCTCCTGCGCGGTTGCCGACATGCTGTCCGACGTGGTGCGCATGTCGGTCGCCGCCCGGGTAAAGTTGTCCAGTGACTGGACCACGCTGCGTTCGAAGGCGGCGATGTACTGCTCGATGGCGGCCTGCCGCCGTTCCTTCTGTATCTGTTCCAACTTCTGCTCGGTCTCGAGCCGCCTGGCGTCGATCATCCCCGCTCTGAAAACGCCGACCGCCTCGGCCATGTGGCCGATCTCGTCGTGCCGCTCGATGGCCGGGATGACGACGGCGAGATCTCCGTTGGCCAGCCGCTTCATGGCCATGGTCATGCCGGCGAGCGGACCCGTAATCCCGTAATTGATGTAGAGGGCCATAACAATGCCAAGACCGAGCGCGAACAGGACGGCGCCTATCATCAGAGAGCGGGTGAAACGGTACCGAACATCCGCAGCAGCGCGGGTGTGTTCGGCGCCGTTCAGTTCGCTGGCGATGATCGAATCATACACCTGCTGAACCTTGGCGAACTGCTTGACGGCGACGCCGAGGACGGTGTCCTCTGCGTCGTTGAAAGCTTGCTTCTTGAGGTCGGCAATCGCCGGTTTGATGGCCGTTCCGATCAGCGCCTCGCGCAGAGCGGTATATTCCCCGAGCAGTTTCCTGTCTTCGTCGCTCGCGACGTGGCTGGCATACTGCTTAACCAGGCTGTCGATTTCGACCAGATTGCCTTCAACACGGTCGGTGTATTTCTGGACGTTCTGGGGGCTGGGTCGCGCGATCACCGCGATCGTCAATTGCTCGATGCTGACATGCATCAGATCATTGATCCGGGCGAGCTGGCTGACCGGTACGAGGCGTTCCCGGTATAATTCGGACAGGTCGTCGTTCAGCAGGCCGACGCCGCGGATGGCGATCATCGCCACGACCGCCATAGCAAGCGCTATCAAGGCGAAAACAGCCAGCATCTTCGCCTTGATACTGATGCTCTTCATCAACGAACTCCAGGAGACGGCATGACCTGTTCAGGTCATGCCGGATGCGCCGCTCTTCTTGCGCCTATTCGGCGGGAAGGCCCTTGGACTTCCACTGCGGAAAGCCCTCGCGGTACCAGAGGACGTTGGTGTATCCGCCCTTGAGGGCCGCGGTCGAAGCCTTGAAGCTCTTCCAGCATTCCGGGCCGTTGCAGTAAACGACGACCGCCGCCGCCTTGTCGGCCGGCAGTTTGGCGAGATTGAATTCGTCCTGGCCGGCGTCGAAACCGACCGCCTTCTCGCTCTTCTCCCGGTAGGGGACATTGACCGCGCCCTTGATATGGCCATCGGCGTATTCGGCTGCGACCCGCGTGTCGACGACGACCGCGCCGGCCGACTGCGCCTTTACGACGTCATCGGCGGCCACGAGTTTGGCGCCCGCCAATGCAGTGGGCGTATCGCCGGCATTCGCAATGCTGGAGATAAGCATGCCGGCCAAAAGCGCGGCTGCCATCTTCGGAATCAAATTCAAACGCATTTTCCTCTCCATTTATTCTTTCGAACGTTCACCCGTTTTTAGGAGGCTCGCGTTTAAAAGAAAATGAAGATGCAGGATGGAAGGTAATCTTACGGAGATTATTCGCAGCGATGATTCCCCGGGCGGGGCGGCATTGTTTCGCGTCCGGTGCGGTCAGCGCCGCCTTGCAGCCCTCGCTTGCCGCCGGCGCCGATCCACCGGGCGCGGGATCGGAGGGCGAGACTCGGGCTCTACGACCCTTCCAAACCCGACAACGAGGTTTCATCTAATCTGCATGCGAGGCTTGGATATCGGCGACGAGGACTGGTAGCCGGCGATGCAGCGTCCAACAAATGCGCAGTTCGGAAAAGCGCACGGCGCGCTTAGCCTTGGCTGATTTCGGGTTTGCTGACGTCGGAACTTTGTCGAACGGCCGATTTGGGGGGCGAGTTCAACCGATCGCTGCAACACATTCAGCAAACTTCTCAGCTGGCGTCTGATAGAGCAAGGTCTTTCTCGGCCTTTCGTTTAGCTGCCTTGCGATGGCGCTGAGCTTGGCCTGGCTGTGCAAGGACAGATCAGTGCCGCGCGGAAGGTACTGGCGCAGCAATCTGTTGGTGTTTTCGTTTGAGCCGCGCTGCCAGGGAGACCGAGGGTCACAAAAATAGACATCAACCTCGGTGGCCAATGTCAGGCGCTGATGGTCGGCAAGCTCTTTGCCTCTGTCCCAGGTCAGCGACCGGTAAAGCTCGCCGGGCAATCGCTGCGATTGCTTGATCAGTGCCGAGACGACGCTTTCGGTGTCCTTGTTAGCAACCTTGACCAGCATCACGTAGCGCGAATGGCGTTCGACAAGCGTTGCAATATAGCTATTTCTCGACCCACCGATCAGATCGCCTTCCCAATGGCCGGGGACCGCACGATCTTCGACCGACGGCGGTCGTTCACTGATGGATACGGCGTTTTTGATCTGGCCGAGCCCGTTCCGCTTCATGCTGGCGTGCCGGGATCGGCGGACCGTGCGCCTCGCCCTCAGGTGCTCAAGAAGCTCCTTTTTCAGCACGCCGCGCGCCTGAATGAACAGGCTGCGATAGATCGTCTCGTGTGACACCTGCTTTTGAGGCTCCACCGGATATGTACGTTTTAGCCAGCCCGCAATCTGCTCGGGGGACCATTGCCGGCTCAGCAAGGCCGATACTGTACGCCTCAGGAACGGCCGGCAAGCCAGCTTGCAAAGCTTTGGACGCCGCGCCCGATCCCAGGCGGCCTGATCGGACCCGGCGGCCCGATAGCGATCCGCCCCGCCATTGCGCTGGACTTCACGGCTGATGGTTGACGGAGATCGTCCCAAGTGGCGCGCGATCGACCTCAACGAGCAGCGCATGCTGAGCCATCGAGATATCTCCTCTCGTTCAGAAAGGCTGAGCGCCTGCTTGGCTCGGCACCGATCCGGAGGGCGGATGCCACCGGTTGGCGAGATCACAGAGAAGACAGAAGAGGACTCCCGGTCAAACCGGCGGCCGATCGAACTCATCGGCTCGCCGGCCTGCCAGCGATCCCAGATCTCGGACCGCTGAGCGGCCGAGTAATAAATGCGACGTCGCTGTTTCATGTCCACACTCCATCTTTGCTAAAAGATTAGAGTGTTGCGCCGACCAATTGAGCCCACCGCCGGAAGTGGACGCGCCAGCCAAGTCAGCCTTTGACCCCCGGAACGGACCTCGCGCTGCTCTGCTTAGGTGCGGACATCAAGAATTTTGCACCAGAATTGCTGTCGAACAATTCCAGCGGGCGCAGCGGTACCGTGTGTTGGTGGATTGCGCCGCCGCATCAATGAGTTACCACAATGAAATCCGTGTCTTTTCCGGTCTCATGGCTAAATCCATTGTCGGAAATAATCAATGAAGAGGCCGGCGTCAGAAGTTTGGAGATCCTCTCAACGGTATCCCGCGGTATTTCGATGCGGTTGAGGACAGCGTTGATCTTGTCGGGCGACGATACCGATAGGGCGGTTTGCTTCACGGGCGCTTCGCGCTCTTTCATGGCGCCCTCGCTGCGAGGAAATTCGTCCGGAATTGACACGACGGTCCAGCGAATAGCCGCTCCCTCGCCCTGGAATTCCATTGCGGTAAACACGTGCGTTCCCAGCGGCTCCTCCGGATTTTCGATCTTGACCGCGACATCAAACAACGGCGAGAAGCCTTGACGCACGAACAGCTTGCTTAACTTGCGGCTCACGAAGACGGAGATCGGAACCATCCTTCTAGGTGCGCCTTCAGCGGGAGCCGAGCCTGGAACCTGGAGACTAGCGGTTTCGGGAGTCTCGGCCGTGGTGGCAGCCTGAAATTCCGGCGAACCGGACACGGCTTCCGGCTTAAAGAGGTGCGGATTGGTTATCTCGACCGGCTGGACATCGTCGTGCGCAATGATCACGCGCGTGCCGCGCTTCGTGAGATGCCAGAGTCGAATGGCAAAGTCATTTTTCAAACGGATGCAGCCGTGTGACGCCGGATGTCCAGGCACGACACCAGCATGCAACGCAATCCCTGACCAGGTGATGCGCTGCATGTAGGGCATGGGGGCTGAGCTATAAATATTTGAACGGTGCCATCGTTGTTTGCTGATCACGGTGAACACGCCGAGGGGTGTAGGATG
Source organism: uncultured Alphaproteobacteria bacterium (assembly GCA_963764705.1). GTDB lineage: Bacteria > Pseudomonadota > Alphaproteobacteria > Rhizobiales > Xanthobacteraceae > Bradyrhizobium. The sequence goes on from CAVXTR010000006.1 coordinate 149,113, forward strand.
TCCCTGAGTTCCCGTGGACACCGATGAGCGTGCGATCAGGGCCCCGTTGTCAAAAAGCGAGACCCGTTGGTCAGCGATCGAGATGATGATCTGGAGCGGGCCCTTCGGAGGGTCCTCGGGCCGAGCGTTCTTCGCAGATACAGAGTTTGTCTGCCGGTGGTGGTGCTTGTGTTTGAACGGGGCGTAATGGCCTGGCCAGACCCCGTACTGCGGCCAAAACGAAAACTGAGCGTGTGCGATCCCTGTCGCGAGCATGAAAGCGGCGAAAGCTACTATTGGGATATGCTTCCTCATCCAGTGCCTCATGCAGTGAAGTTGCATGCGAGGTCGAACCGAAAAGCGTAGCGTTACCGACCACAGCGTCGTCTTCAAATCTGGTCGCAGTGGGTCGAAAATTGGACCATTCCAATGACGAGGCCAAATTGCTCGAAGAAGACAATCGGCAACCGTCGCGCCGATCGCCAGGCCGATCAATCGACGGTGTGAGGGCCGTTGCAACGGACGCTTTGATCTCGGGCAATGGGTTCGGTTTGTTCGGAAGACCCCATAAATCTTCAACGACAGACCGCTTGAGGAGAGGCATCCGCGACTACGACGGCACGTTGCATTCGGGCAACATTTCTTGAAAAAGTTGATGAGTTGCGGTTTGCGCCATTGCGCGGCCACGACTTGACCCGAAAATCAATCCGTCGCGTGCTTGGATGTGCGGCATGGCTCAGGCGGAGCCTTTGGAGACGACGGGATCATGAACCCGCGGCGATTTGCGACAGTGGCGCTGACGTTTTGCGGAGCGGTCGTTCTCGCGGGGTGGATCGTTGGCTGGCTGGCTGGCTTCGGTTCGGCGGGCACCGAGAACGCCCGCGCAGTGCAAATCGACGACCGCGCAGCATCTCTCGCCGCCAGGTTCGCGGATGAACCGCAGGCAATTGCAATGGACAACGCCGTTGTCGCTAACACCGTTGTCGCGAACGCCGCTGTCGCTAGCGCCGAAGTGACGACGGCCGCCGGACCCGCGGCGGGGACGGCTACCGACACAACGGCGGCCTCGGATAAGGCGGAATCGATCGTCGTGGCCGCGTTGCCCGATCCGTCGCAGACGCTGTCGGCCGATTTACGGCCTGTGCAGGAATCGATGGGCTTGGGCCACCATGATGCAACCCCGCTGGTGCCGACAACGTGCGATGCATCCACCGATGCCTCCAGGGCGGCGCCTGCGACACAGGATTTCCGGTATCTCATTTGTTACGTCTGGTCCGAACTGCCGCCTGCCGAGAAGCCAGCGGCTGTCGTCTTGCGTTCGCTCAAGAACACGCCGGTCGGAACGCCGATCGAGGAGATCAAGCGCGCTTCGGACGCTTTCGGTCTGGATTTCAATTTCATGAAAGCGGTTGCCAAGATCGAGTCCGGCTTCAACCCCAAGCAGCGCACCGGGTCGTATATCGGCCTGTTCCAGTTGAGCAAATACGAGTTTGGCAAATTCGGCTCCGGAGACATTCTCAATCCCCGCGATAATGCCGTTGCGGCCGCCTACAAGATCATCACCGAAGGCATTCTGTTCGGGTGGGTGACGCGCAGGAAGCCGGACTTGAACGATCTTTACCTGATTCATCAACAAGGCTGGGAAGGCGCCGCCGAGCACCTCAGCCAACCTGGTCGCATCGCTTGGAAATCCATGTGCGCCACCAGTGAAGGCAGGGAGAAGGGCGAAAAGTGGTGCCGGCGCGCGATCTGGGGGAATACGCTTCCGGCCGTCAAGGACGCGTGGAAATCGGTGGAGAGGCTGACGTCGGAGGCGTTCGTCGGAATGTGGCGCGAGCGGGTTGCTCATTTCCAATCGAAATACATGGCGACCGCCGCCGCCGAACGGCCGAACCAGTAAATTTCTGTTGAGTGGTTGGCAGGAGTTGCCGCACCGGCAGGCCGAGTGGGGGCCTCACCGCCGCTGCGGCACGTGGTGCCGCTCATTCGCTCAATGGTCGCGCGAACGCACTCTACGTCGCCAACGACGCGCTCGGATCGTTCCTACTGCGCGCTAACCAGGTGATCGATCAGGTGCCAGGCTTGTGGCACCTGGCAGGCATGAGCATCTGACCGAATGGCCGCTTTGCGCCGATTGTGTTGAAGAAGTCGGCGACCCAAACGATTGGGGTGTTGCAAGGAATCAGGCGCGCGTGAGCTTGTTTTCGCTCAAGCCGGCATTGGGGCGGGCAGCGGGATCAGCTTTGCCAGCTTTCGGAGATTTTGGGCGGTAGCAGCGAGGACGAACTCGTCTTGAGCACCAAACGGACCTCTCAGCCTCAGTCGGTCGAGGCGCAGGATGCGCTTGAGATGTGCGAACAACATCTCGATCTTTTTCCGTTCACGTCGCGATGTCACGTAGGCCTCAGTCTTGGCGATATCGCGCGCAACATCTCGGGCGTTTTCATAGATTGAACGCGGAACCTTGCGAGCGGGCATCTTCGGACAGCAACGTGGCTTGAGCTCACAGGCGTCGCAGTCATACTTGCTGGCGCGATACAGCAGCGTTGCTCCGTCGTTCACCAGAGTGCCGGTCGAGGTCAGCACCTTGCCGGCTGGACAGACGTAGATATCGGCTTCCTGATCATAGTTGAAGTCTCCGCGCGCAAACGTCCCATCGTCGCGAGCCGACTTGTCGAACACCGGAATGTGCGGCTCGATCGCGCGCTCGTTGACCAGCCACCCCAGCATCTCGGCTGACCCGTAGGCACTGTCGGCAGCCAGGCGCTCGGGACAGAGCCCGAGGCAATCTTCGGTGCGCTCAATCATTGTGCGTGCCGCACCGACCTCGGCCTGCCGGATGGCTCTCGTCGCCTCAACATCGACGATAATCGCCGCCTTCAGGTCGATCAGGTAGTTGTCGGCGTAGGCAAAGAAGGCATGTCCTTTGTGAGCGCCGGTCCATTGTGCGGCCGGATCCGACCTGGAGATGAACTTCGGTACCGTCTCGCTGGCTGCACCCCAGGCAGCCTCATCCAGGGTATCAAGATATTCTCGGACGGATCGGCGCGTCCTGGCGACGGCCTCCCAGTCGACATCATCAGACCCGGCAGAAGAGCGCTGCTTGTTGGCATCGGCAGCAATCAGGCTGGCATCGACAGCGAAGGCCGTCCCATCAACCAGCCCTTCTGCCATGCAGCGTCGGACCACGGTCTCGAACAGCTTGCGCAGCAGATCGCAATCGCGGAAGCGGCCATGCCTATTCTTGGAGAAGGTCGAGTGGTCCGGCACTTCGCCGTCGAGGCCGAGCCGGCAGAACCAGCGGTAGGCGAGGTTCAGGTGCACCTCCTCGCACAACCGCCGTTCGGAGCGAATGCCGTAGCAGTAGCCAACAAGCAGCATCCGGACGAGCAGTTCGGGATCAATCGAAGGCCGGCCGGTCGAGCTATAAAATGGCGCCAGATGGCCCCGAACCTCTGACAAATCGACAAAGCGATCAATCGACCTCAGCAAATGGTCAGCCGGAACATGTCGCTCAAGGGAGAACTCGTAAAACAATGCCGCCTGATCGACCTGCCGAGGACCCATCATCGATTCAAATCTCCACCACAAGGGGAATTGAATCAGCGATCTCCTTCGGCTTCAACAGTCGAGTTTTTCAACAAAATCCGCCATGAGCGGTCGCTTCATCAACCCCCACACCCGCCTTCAGCCGTGATACGCAAACAGTTCGATCGGGTCGTTGAAGCCGCGCACCGGATGTTCGCCGACGCGTTCCAGATCGAAATCGTCCTTGACGAAATCGGCGAACGCGCGTGACAGCAGCACCGTTCGGCCCAGTTGCTTGGTGAGGGTTTCCATACGCGAAGCCATGTTGACGGCAGGGCCGATGACGGTGAAGTCGAGCCGGGCGCGCGAGCCGATATTGCCGTACATGACGTCGCCGACATGGATGCCGATGCCGTAATTCAGCGGCGCCCGGCCGGTCTCGCTGTTTTTCTCGTTCAGCGCGACCATGGCCTGACGGGCTTCGGATACGGCACGCAGCAGGTTGGCGCAGGCCTGGGGCTGGCTGAGCGGGAAGATCGCAAGCATGCCGTCGCCGATGAATTTCAGGATTTCCCCGCCATGCCGCGCCACCGGCTCCGACATCGCGTCGAAATAGCCGTTGAGGAGATCGATGACGTCATCGCGCGGCCAGTTGTCGGAGATTTTTGTAAAATCCCTGAGATCGCAGATCATGATCGCGGCGCTGACCGTGGTCCCGGTGCCGCGCCTTGTGGCGCCGGCCAGGATGAGTTCGCCGGCATGCGACCCGACATAGGTTTCGAGCAGCGTTCGCGCCAGACGATTCTTGATCCGGATTTCGCTGACCAGCGCCAGCACCGGCAGCACGTTCGACAGGCTGGCGAGATGCGCGTCGTCGAAACCGCCTCGCCGGTCGGTGGCAAAGGTCACGATATGGCGCTTGCCGAGCGTATGGTACAGCGGCCATGCCACATAGTCGGTCAGGCCCTTTTCCCGCATCTCGTCATAGACCGCGTGCTGGCGGCCGAGCGAGGGATCGCGCTCGAGATTCTCGCGTATCTCGGTCGCGCCGTCGTGGATTTCGTTGGCCGGGCTGCCGATATATTCCGACCGCTCCCGGACATCGTAATCCACCCGCGCCAGTTCGGCTTCGCGCATCCCGTCGGCCCACATGATCCGGGCGCCCAGCCATTGCGGGTGGTGGATCAGGACATGAAGCGTCGACCGCTTGACCGGAATGCCCGCCTGCTGGAGCCGGATGCACATCTCGGCAAAGATATTGTCGATGAAGCGCTCGTCGCGGGTATCGTTGGTCAGCCAGTGCACGACGTCGCTGACCGAAGTGGCGGTGACGGGATCGATGTTTGACGGCGCGTCCATGACTTGCTCCGGGGCAGCCGCAATCGGCGGTACCGGATATGTCGTGTCCCCGCTCCACGGCGTCAATGGCAGCCGTCGAGACAGAACGACCGCCTTGCGCAAGAGGCGGGCATTTGGCGGGTCCGCTTTTGAGCGAGAGCGGGACACTTGGCCCGACTTATCCTTGTCACAAATCGGAGGAGCGGAGTCCTTCCACCAATTGAACCAACCCCAAGTCCGGCCACACCAAGGCAGGGTGCGCTGATGCCATGACTGCCGGCCCCCTGACGATTGATGACGGCCCGGTCATCGGACGGACGCTTGATGAGCGGATATTTGCATGCAGTTCTTCCTTTATGAAATCGTCGCCCGCGTCGTCGCAGCCTATTTGTGCGTCGATTGCTACCGCAAACTGCGGGACGGCCTCGCCGAGCGAAAAATAGCGTCTTACAGCTCCGACCCCATCAACTGGGTTCTGGAGGCGTTTATGGACCCGTCGATTCACATTGCTCAAAGAGACACCGCGCCGGTCCGGTACTGGATGGTCATGGGCCTTCAGGTGATTGCCCTAGTCGGATGTTGCGTCGTTGCGATATTCGGCTGGTTCCATCCAACCACCTGAGCAACCGGTCATGGCCCCTCAGCCGTTGGCCGGCCACGCCGCCATCGCCGCCGCAGCCACAGCGCGCAACTCCGCCGAGCAGGCTCCGTCCCGCGCTTGAACCGCCATGCCCTGGAAAACGCCGAGGTAGAACCGGCTCAGGCCATCGACATCCGTCGAGGCCGGCAACTCGCCTGCAGTCACTGCATTTTCCAGCCGCGAGCGTAACCTGGCCAGCATTTCGAGCCGGACTTTCCTGACGACGCGGGCGATCGGGGCCGGCCATTCATCGCTGATAGCCGCCAGCGCTGCCATGCAGCCTGCCGGCGCCGCCCGGGATTTCGGCAGGCGCTCGGTGCCCGCGATTAGGAATTTCTCAACCCCGGCGCGCGCCGTCGCGCCTTCCGCCAGCCGGTCCCAGACCGGAGGTCCCTCAGTCCTGACGTAATGCTCGACCGCTTCGAGATACAGCGCCTCCTTGCTGCCGAAGGCCGCGTAGAGGCTAGGTGAGCGGACGCCCATGGCGTCGCACAGGTCGTTCATCGAGGCGGCCTCGAAACCCTTACGCCAGAACAGGAACATGGCGGCCTCAAGGGCCGCGTCACGATCGAATTCCCTTGGCCGCCCGGTCACTGCCATCTTCGTTCTTTCCGGCCGCTCTTTCTGTGTCGAATAACACATAAGTCACTTGACGTCGCCGTTCAAGCGCCTAGCTACTTCTGTGTCGATCATTACAGAAATGGAGATTATGATGACATTGGCAGGAAAACGGGCTCTGGTAACGGGGGCCAGCAGAGGCCTGGGCGCAGCGATCGCAAAAACACTTGCCGCCGAGGGCGCGGATGTTGCGATCACCTATGAGAAATCCACGGAGAGCGCCGCGGAGGTCGTAAACGCAATCAAGGCGCTGGGGCGCCGAGCCGTGGCCATCCAGGCTGACGGCGCCGATGCCGTCGCGGTGCAGGCGTCGATCGCGAAGACGGTCGCCGAGCTCGGCGGGCTCGATATCCTCGTCAACAATGCCGGCATTCTTCGATTGGGCGAACTCAAGGACATTTCGCTCGCGGACATCGATGCGCTGCTGAACGTCAACGTGCGTGCGCCGATCGTCGCCAGCAAGGCCGCGCTGCCCCACCTCGGCAAGGGCGGCCGCATCATCACCATCGGCAGCTACTTCGCGGACCGCGTCCCGGCGCCGTTGCTCGGCGTCTACGCGGCGAGCAAGTCGGCGCTATCAGGATTCACCAAGGCGCTGGCGCGCGAGCTCGGGCCGAAAGAGATCACGGCCAACCTGGTACAGCCGGGCTCGATCGACACCGACATGAACCCGCATGACGGCCCGTTCGCCGACCTCCTCAAACAATTCATGGCCGTCGGTCACTATGGCAAACCGGACGACATCGCCAACGCGGTCGCGTTTCTGGCGAGCGCGAAAGCCCAGTACATCACCGGCTCGACGTTGACCGTCGACGGTGGCGCGAACGCATGAACCCCGAAGGGCCGGCTGGACGTCGTAGCGTCCGGCCGGACCTTGGTGTCGCCGGGCGGCAGCGGCGTTGCTGATTGCCGTTGCCGCGAACAGCCCCCGATCATTCGCGCGCTGATCGATGCCGGCCTGGATGACGCCCTGGCGCTGTGGGCCGGTCTGGGCATGCTTGTGCTGGTGTGCTGGTTCATCTGCGCGAGGATAGAGCCCGCCATTCGACGGCTGCCGCGGGCAATCATTTCGAACGTCAGACGGCTTCCGAAAGCATCACCACCAGCGAACCGCCCAACGCCGCTTCCCGGGCTGGGCCTTCCGCTGCCGATCCGGGCAAAGGTGAACTTCACGGGGCGATAGCGCAGAAGCTGACGCTCCAGCCAGGTCAGCTTTTGACCCACCGGACATTTGTCCTTTGGCACGCACGCCATGCGCACGCCTCAAGCGTCGCGTCGGGAAGGTATCCGGATTGTCCCGGCGGCGAACGCCGGAGCCGCTTGCCCGTGCGTCTCGTTGATCTAAATCAACCATCACGCGGCGTGACATCCCAAACATTGCCGTCGTCCCGGGCGCTCTTCTTCACCGTTTCCCCGAGCGACTACGGAGGCTGACGTGACCTTCATCGAAGCCGGTATCATTCCTGGTGCGCCCCTCGCGGCGACGCGACGCGGCGACGATCGCCTTTCATGGCCGGTACCGCGGGCCTGGGGCTGATGGCAGCGGGCAAAGTCCGGGCGCGCAAACGTCGGCCGGTTCGTAAGCCGGCTGTCGCCGCGACAGGCGCAAAACGCGCGCCGCGGAAGGCCAAAGCGAAGGTGCGTCCGCCCGCTGACGTCGAAAGCGTTGCATCGCCGAACGTCGTCGCCGCATCGCCCCCTGGGTTTGTTGCAGCGCCGTTCGAGCACGCCGATCCACGGCAGATGCCGGACAACGATTGGGCTCAGGGCATCGACAAGGCGTTCAAGGCGAAACTCGCGCGTTTGACGCTCGGCCTGTCGCCGGCGGGGATCGGATCGAAATACTTCGAGTGGTTCGCACACTTGCTCGTTGCGCCAGGCAAGCAGCTTCAGCTGGTCGAGAAGGCGCAGCGCAAGGCCGCGCGCCTCATGACGTACGCGGCCAGCAGCAGCCGGGATCCGAAGGCGCCTCCCTGTATCGAACCGCTGGCACACGACCGGCGTTTCAACCATGAAAGCTGGCGATCGTGGCCTTACAATCTCTTTTACCAGCAATTCCTTCTGACCCAGCAATGGTGGCACAACGCCACTACCGACATCGACGGACTGTCGGATCGGGACGAACAGGCGATCGCGTTTGTCACCCGCCAGATGATCGATCACTTCTCGCCGTCGAATTTCGTCTGGACAAACCCCGAGGTAATGCAGGCAACGCTGGCGCAGGCCGGCGATAATCTCGTCCGCGGGTTCCGGAATTTCCTTGAGGACTGGGAGCAGTCGGTTTCGCGAAAGCCGCCGGCCGGCGCGGAGCAGTTCGAGGTCGGGCGGAATCTGGCGATCACCCCCGGAAAGGTTATCTACCGCAACCGGCTGATTGAAGTGATCCAGTATTCGCCGGCCACGGACCGGGTTCATCCCGAGCCGATCCTGATCGTGCCGGCCTGGATCATGAAGTACTACATCCTCGATCTGTCGCCGCACAATTCGATGGTGAAGTATCTGGTCGAGCGCGGCTTCACCGTGTTCATGGTCTCATGGTGCAATCCTTCGTCGGAACATCGCGACCTCGGAATGGACGACTACCTTGAGCTCGGGATCAACAGCGCGCTGCGCGCCGTCAAGGCAGTGGTACCCGATCGCAAGGTTCATGCTGCCGGTTACTGTCTGGGTGGAACGCTGCTCGCCATTGCCGCGGCGGCCCTGGCGCGCGACGGCGACGACACGCTGAAGACGCTGACGTTGCTTACCGCGCAGACCGACTTCACCGACGCCGGCGAACTCATGATGCTGGTGCGCGAAAGCGGCCTCTCCATGATTGAAAGCATGATGTGGGACCAGGGCTATCTGGAGACCAGGCAGATGGCCGGTGCATTTCAAATGCTGCGGTCCAACGACCTGGTGTGGTCGCGCATGGTGCGCGAGTATATGCTGGGCGAGCGTTCGAAGATGATCGATCTGCTGGCCTGGAACGCCGACGCAACGCGGATGCCCTACCGGATGCACTCGGAATATCTGCGCCGGCTTTATCTGGCCAACGAACTGGCGGGTGGCCACTATCGGGTCGGCCAGCGGCCCGTTGCCTTGAGAGATATTTCAACGCCGATCTTTGCGGTAGCAACCACGACCGACCATATCGCGCCGTGGCAATCGGTCTACAAGCTGCACTTGCTGACCGATGCCGACGTGACGTTCGTTTTGACGACCGGCGGTCACAACGCAGGCATCGTCAGTGAGCCTTCGCGCAAGGGGCGTCGGTTCCAGATCGGCACGCGAAAGGGACCCTATGTTGCGCCGGAGCAATGGTTGCAGCAGACTCCGGTGACACAAGGCTCATGGTGGCCGGCCTGGACGGACTGGTTGGCTGCACAATCGACGGCAAAAAGAGCACCCCCGCCGATGGGAGCGCCGACGAAGGGACTCCCTGCGCTCGAGGACGCGCCCGGCAGTTACGTCCGTCAGCACTAGACCAACACGCTCGTCCACGACGCCCTGTGAGGAACGCCCCTCATGGCAAGTGAGCATGATTTCGGACGGCACGGTCCGGTAGCGGTTGAAGCCTCGGGCTGTGAGCGAGCCAATCCGGCGAGTGCGGCACGTTGCCACGTTCGTTTGAGCGTTAACTTCTGAGCTCGAGTGCCCCGCGCGAAATCCGACGCCGGCATCCCGATTTTCCAAATCTGGATATCGATAATTTGATTCTCGTAACGAACACGATCGAGCCCGGTAAAATCAATTAACCTCAATCAATTTTATGGCCGTGTTTGCACGGGGGTCCATTTTAACGGGCTTCGCCGCGGCTTGTTTTAAATTTGCGGGTGCAGCCGTGAATTTTCATCAAGGGTACATCTCCATGATCAAGATCAACCGCATCGGTAACAAACTCGGCCTTGCGGGCCTGTTCGGTATTCTCCTGGCAGGCGGAATGCTCGTCAATCAGATGATGTCCGGATCGGCGGTGAAGCAGGCGAACCAGCGGGCAGACGCCCAGGAGACCATCGCCAACCACGCGCTGGAAGGCAACGTTGGCTTGCGCAGAATGCAGCTGGCCGTCCGGGACATCCGCCTGTCGACAACGCCGACCGACCTGCAAACCAACGCCAAGGGCCTCGACGAAGCATACGCCCTCACCAAAAAGCAGCTTGATATCGCGATCTCTCGCGTCGTGCGCCCGGAAAACAAGGAGCGACTGGTCAAGATTGAATCCCTCGCCGGCGAGTACAACAAGGCGGCATCGGAGCTCGTGCAGGCCCAGGCGAAGATTTTCGATCTTGTGCAGAAGCGCAATGCACTGAGCGAGAATTGGACCAAGACGTTCGATACCGTACTGGCGTCATCGGCGCTTGCTGCCGCGGCGAACCGCACCGAGATTGAAAAAGCCCTGTTCGAAGCGGATTCCATGTTCAATGCGATGCGTGCGGCGACCTGGCGCTTTGCTTCCAGTGGCGACGAAAGCCAGAAGACAGCCATCGAAACGCGCAATGCAGGACTGACCGGCGCCCTCGCCCGCGTCAGGAATATCGTCTCCGGTTCAAAGGAATTGCAGACGGCCGCCGATACGTTCGCGACGAGTGCCAGGGGCTTCGCCGCGGCAACGGCCGAAACCATTAAGCTGGAGGCCAGCAAGAAAGACCTCGTCGAGGTGCAAACGGTCCCGCGCGCCAGTCAGGCGATCGGACTGATGCGAACGGCGGTGGACACGGCGGAGAAATTGGCGGCCGACGCCAAGGCGGTGGCGGCTGCCGAACTGAGCCAGGCGAACAGCGCCGCGTTCGTCGCGGCTACCGCTGTCATTCTGTCGCTGATCGGATCGGTCATCTTTACCTTCGTCGGTGTTGCCCGTCCCTTGACGCTGCTGAACGGCGCGTTGTTGAGACTGGCCGGCGGCGAGCTCAACATCAAGATCCCCGGCTCGAACCGCGGCGACGAGGTCGGCGACATCGCCAAGACCGTCGTGGTGATCGGCCAGAATGCCGAACAGAAAGCTCGCGATGAAGCTGAAGCCCATGCCAGGCAGGAGCAGGATGCGGCGAAGCGGCGCAAGGCCGACATGATCAAGATGGCCGACGACTTCGAGGGCGCCATCGGGGAAATCGTCGAGACCGTTTCGTCGGCCTCGACCGAACTCGAAGCTTCCGCAGGCACCCTGACCGCTACCGCCGAACGCGCTCAGGAGTTGACCGCGGCGGTGGCCGCGGCGTCCGAAGAAGCTTCCACCAACGTTCAGTCGGTTGCGTCTGCGACGGAGGAACTCACCGGCTCGGTCAACGAGATCAGCCGTCAGGTTCAGGAGTTGGCGCGAATGGCCAAAGAGGCCGTCGACCAGGCGCGCAAGACCAACGACCAGGTTTCCGAACTGTCGCGGGCCGCCGCGCGGATCGGCGACGTGGTCGAACTCATCAACACCATCGCCGGCCAGACCAACCTGTTGGCCCTGAATGCCACCATCGAAGCGGCCAGGGCGGGCGAGGCCGGCCGCGGCTTTGCGGTCGTGGCCTCCGAGGTGAAAGCTCTCGCAGAGCAGACGGCCAAGGCTACCGGAGAAATCGGCCAGCAGATCGCCAGCATCCAGGAGGCCACGAACGAATCGGTCGGCGCCATCAAGGAGATCAGCGGCACCATCGAGAAGCTCTCGGAAATCTCCGCCACGATCGCCTCGGCCGTCGAGGAGCAGGGCGCCGCGACGCTGGAAATTTCACGTAACGTGCAGCAGGCCGCTCAGGGAACGCAGCAGGTTTCCTCCAACATCTCCGACGTCCAGCGCGGCGCAGGCGAAACCGGTTCGGCGTCGACCCAGGTATTTGCCGCCGCGAAGTCGCTTTCGGGCGACAGCAACCGGCTCCGACTCGAAGTCGGCAAATTCCTGGATACGGTGCGCGCTGCCTGACCTGTGTGAAGCCCGGCTCCGGCAGAAGCCAGATCGACAAGCTCTTGTTTCACGGATGGACGAAATGGGTAACGTAATCGCATTTCCGATCGACGGTGCCACGCCTCAAAAGCTTCGCGATGAAGCGCTGGTACAAGCCACGCGCGAGTTGCTCCATACCAACGCGCAACTGGCAATGGCGATCAAGGACGTCATGGACCGATTGCTCCGCCTGCAAGCCGAAGCTGATACCGTCGCCAGCGGAAGCCCGCGGCGCATGATCGACATGGTCATCGAACAGGATCAGACGAGACTTATCAGCTCGATGGGAGACGTACTGGATTCGATCAACGAATACGCGAGCGGCATGAACACCAGAATGCAGGATGCATTGAAGGACGCGTGATGAGCACCCGGTAGACGACGCCCACAGATGCCGCGCGGCAAAAGCAAGAGAGCCCCCGCCGACGGCCTTATCCCGGCGTGCGCTCCACCTTGTGACGCAGCCAGACCATTCCGCCCTCCAGCGTCTCGCAGCTCGTCAACCGCAACGATTGCCCGGCGCCGGGACGACCGCCCTCCGGGCCGGCGTAATCGACAATGTTTTGGGTGCCGGCAACGCCGTCGACGGCCGGGAAGATCAGCGTGCTGAACTCGTCGATCAGCCGGTGCTTGAGAAATGCACCGTTGATGCCGCCACCGCCTTCGAGAAGCAGCTTTCGCGCGCCGAAAACAGAGCCGAGCTGTTCCATCGCCGCTGACAGGTCATCGCCTTTTGCGCCGGCGAAGATATAGGAAACGCGGTCCTCACGAAGCTCGGCGAGGTAGGCGTCGGAGACCAGCTCGCCGAGCACCGCGACGACATGGTCGCCGCCGACATTGTCCTTGCCGTAATGCACGCGGCCCGATGGATCGATCGCGACGGCGAGCTTGCGGCCACCAGGCTTGGCGACGTGCGCCTCACGTGGCAGCTTCGGCGCTGCGGCGATGCTCCGTTCGGTCCCCTTGCTCATTTCACTCATGGTCTTGCGGCCGACGATCCAGCCATCGGCGTCGAAGCCGTCATGCACTTTCTCGTAATGGCTGCGCAGAACGTCCTGCGAAATGCCCGCGGCGGCGCGGGTGAAGCGGCTGGGATGCAGCCGTCCATCGATGGACGTGCCCATGTGGCAGATGATGTAGGGTCGCATACGCTTCTCACCGTTGAGGGCTGTTCGTTGTTTCCGGTCTCACCGCCAGCCAAGCGCGGGCGCGACGTGAGTCAGGATGGCTTCGATCACGTGGGCGTTGTAGGCGACGCCGAGTTGATTGGGCACGGTCAGCAGCAGGGTGTCGGCCTCGGCGATGGCTTCGTCCGCCTTGAGTTGTTCGATCAGTGCATCCGGCTCGGCGGCGTAGCTGCGGCCGAAGATCGCCCGCGTCCGCTCGTCGATGAACCCGACCTGGTCCTCGCCCTCGCGTTCATGTCCGAAATAGGCGCGATCGCGATCGTCGACCAGCGCGAAGATGCTGCGGCTGACCGAAACCCGTGGCTCGCGCGCATGGCCGGCCTCCTTCCAGGCGGCGCGGTAGGCGCGGATCTGGGCTGCCTGCTGGACGTGGAAAGCCTCGCCGGTCTCGTCGTTCTTGAGCGTTGAACTCTGCAGATTGAGGCCGAGCTTTGCCGCCCAGACCGCGGTCGCGTTCGAACCGGCACCCCACCAGATCCGCTCGCGCAGGCCTTCGGCGTGGGGCTCAACGCGCAGCAGTCCGGGCGGATTGGGAAACATCGGCCGCGGATTGGGCTTCGCAAAGCCTTCGCCGCGCAGCAGGTCGAGGAATACTTCGGCATGATGCCGCCCCATGTCGGCGTCGGTCTGGCCTTCGGCCGGTTGATAGCCGAAGTATCGCCAGCCATCGATCACCTGCTCCGGCGATCCCCGGCTGATGCCGAGTTGCAGACGCCCGCCCGCGATCAGATCGGCGGCGCCGGCGTCTTCGACCATGTAAAGCGGGTTTTCGTAGCGCATGTCGATCACGGCGGTGCCGATCTCGATGCGGCTGGTCCTGGCGCCGACGGCCGCCAGCAGCGGAAACGGCGAGGCGAGCTGGCGCGCGAAGTGATGGACCCGAAAATAGGCTCCGTCCGCCCCCAACTCCTCGGCCGCGACGGCGAGGTCGATGGATTGCAGCAGCGTGTCCGCGGCCGAGCGGGTCTGCGATTGCGACGAGGGCGTCCAGTGCCCGAACGAGAGGAAACCGATCTTTTTCATCCGGGCAATTTAGTGATGCCCGCGGCGATTTGCGATCACGACGTGCCGGAAACGGTCGCACGTATGAGCAATGCCGTTATTCGGGATTGCCTCTTGCGGGAGGATCTGCGCTGCGCCGTGAGAATGTGAAGTCGTGACTCTTCCTTCGCTTCTCCCCTTGTGGGAGAAGGTGGCGCGGATGAAATCCGCGCCGGATGAGGGGTCTCTATCCGCGGAGACAGACCCCTCACCCGTCTGCGATGCTGCGCATCGCATCCACCCTCTCCCACAAGGGGAGAGGGGAAGTAGCCGAGGACTGGAATGACGCCCGACAATGACCCTTCGCCGCCGCCGTTTGGCGCGTTTGCACCGAATGCCGCGCAGGCGGCGATCATTCGGCTGGCGCATGGTTCGCGCCTGAAGCGCGGCGCGTTTCGGCCCTGGCTGTCGCGGCTGGTCAATCTGCTCCGTGCAGGCCCCGTCGACGTCGCCTATCAGGGCGCGTCGTTCCGCTTCTATCATCAGGCCAGCGCCACCGAACGCGGCGCGCTGTTCAATCCCGACTACAATCTCGAAGAGCTGGATTTCCTGCGCGCGCATGTGCCGGCGGGCGGCGTGTTCGTCGACGTCGGCGCCAATGTCGGCACCTATGCCATGGTGCTGGCGCGCCACGTCGGCGCTGACGGCAAGGTGATCGCGATCGAGCCGCATCCCGTCACCCACGCGCGGCTCGCCTTCAACATGACGGCCTCCCGCTACAGCCAGGTCAGGCTGGTGGCAGCAGCCGCCGCCGACGCCGACGGCGAACTGATGATCGAGACCGACGGCGACAATCTCGGCGCCAGTCACATCGTATCCGGTGAAGCCTCCGGCAAAGCCATCAAGGTGCCGGCGCTGCGGTTGCAGCGGATTCTTGGGGATGCCGGCGTCGCGCGCGTCGACGCGCTGAAGATCGACATCGAAGGTTTCGAGGACCGCGCGCTGATTCCATTTTTCAAGGACGCGCCGCAAACCCTGTGGCCGCGCGCGGTGGTGATCGAACATCTCTCGAAAAGCGAATGGCTGCAGGATTGCATCGCCGACATGATCGCGCGCGGTTACGCCGCGACCGGCAAAACCCGCAGCAACACGCAGCTGGTTCGCGGATCTCGCTAGTTCCGGACGGCATTGCTGATGGAACATCACCGCGTCTGCATCGTTATCCTCGATGCCAATCGAACCCCCAGAAATTCCGCCGGCAACGCCGGGCCATCCGACCGAGCCGCCGCGCGAAGAGCCGCCGGGCAGCCCTCGCCCGGAGGTGCCCCCGCCGATGCGCGAGCCCGGCGCGCCGCCACAACCGCAGGAGTTGCCCGGCAACTCGCCGGAGGAGCTTCCGATACGTGGACCGGCTGGACCTGGCGCACCGAATCCGGCTACCGACAACATGGGCCCGATTTGATTGTGCGGCCTGAATGCACAATGAACAATGATGCACGCACCCTGTCGCGTGCATGAAATATATCGCGCCCAGGCATTATAACCCGCCACAATCCGGCCTAACGATTAGCCGTTGATCGACCTGCTGAACCGTTCGGTGAAGCTTTCTTTATAGCGACCAAGAACCTTTTCGAGGGACCAAGGACATCATGACAAACCTTCGCATCGTGCTGCTGGCCACCACGGCTTTGACGGTGACGCAGCTCGCGACTTCCGCATCGCATGCGCAAACGGCACCGCTCGTTGTGGCGCAGAAGGAAGAACTCGGTCCCGACGGAAAACCAAAGGGCCCGCCACCAAAGGCCGCCCCGCCGCCGGCTGCCGCACCGGCGCGTCCTGCGCCGCCGCCCCCAGCCGCAGCACCGCCTCCGCGCCCGGCTCCCCCGCCACCACCTCCGCCGCCACCGCCCGCGGTGCGTCAGGCTCCGCCTCCGCCGCCGCCGGCCGTGCGTCAGCCCCCGCCCCCGCCGCCGCCACCTGCTGTCCGTCAGGCGCCGCCGCCACCTCCGGCGGCAGCACCTCCGCGTCCGACGCCGCCCCCTCCGCCGCCGCCGGTCCATACTCCGCCGCCGACACCGCCGGCCGTGGCACCGCCTGCGCACACAGCTCCCCCGGCTCCGCCGACGCCTCCCGCAGCGACGCCCGCACCGGTTGCCCCGAAGCCGCCGACCGTTGCGCCGCCGCCACCGCCGCCGCCCCCTTCGGGCGCGAGACAGCCGCCTGCGTCGGCGCCGCAAACCCAGACGACGCCTCCGCCGGCCGCACCGCCAGCGGGAGCTCCGCCTGCTGCCGGAACCACGCCACCCCCGCCACCGCCGCCGCGCATTGGTGGACCGACGCCGCCGCCCGGCGCCGGTGCCGGCGCCCCGCCAGTCGGCGGACGTCCCGGCGGTCCGCCTCCGGGTGTGCCCGGAACGACCGCGCCGCCGACAGGCGCGCCCGCGGCGCCCACTGCCGTGCCCGCAGGGCCGAACTCTGCGCCGCCTCCGGGTCGTACGCAGAACGCACCGCCGACGGTTGCGCCGGCCTTCCAGCGTGCGCCCCAGATCACCGCGCCGCTTCCCGTCGCGCCGCCGCCTGCCGTGGCGTTGCGGCCGATCGCGTCGGGTGCGGCCATCCAGGGACCACGCAACATCGGCGACTTCCGCGGCCAGCGCCGCGAAACTCAGGAGGGCGGCCGTACCGTGTTCACGGAGCCGGGCCGGATCATCATTCGCGATCCGGGCGGACAGCAATATATCCGTCACAACGAGATGGATCGCTTCCAGTACGGCGCGCGTGACATCCAGACCCAGGTCGTCGGCGGCGAAACCCGCACCGTCGTGATCCGTCCGGACGGCAGCCAGATCATCACGGTGGTCGGTCGCGACGGCCAGTTGCTGCGCCGGATCCGGCGTGACGATCGCGGCCGCGAGATCATCATCATCGACAACAGCTACCGCGATCCGCGCGCGGTCGGCGGCTTCTATGTCGACCTGCCGCCGCCGGTCGTGCGCATCCCCTACAACCGCTACATCGTCGATTCCGAGGAAGCGTCGCCGGACATCATCTACGAAACCATGATGGCGCCGCCGGTGGAACGAATCCAGCGTCGCTACTCGCTCGACGAAATCCGCTACAGCCCGAACGTGCGGCAGTTGATGCCGAGCATCGACGTCAACACCATCAACTTCGCAACCGGATCGTGGGAAATCCCGCCCGATCAGGCGGCGAAGCTGCAGGCGATCGCGGACGGACTGAACCGGGCGATCCAGGCCAACCCGCGCGAGGTGTTCCTGATCGAGGGCCACACCGACGCGGTCGGCAACGACGTCGACAATCTGTCGCTGTCGGACCGCCGCGCCAAGTCCGCGGCGACCCTGCTGACGCAGCAGTTCGGCGTGCCGGCGGAAAACCTGACCTCGCAGGGTTACGGCGAGCAGTACCTGAAGGAGCAGACTGACGGGCCAAGCGCGATCAACCGGCGCGTCACCGTCCGCAACATCACCCCGCTGCTCAACGGCGGCCAGGCCGCGTTGCCGCCGCCCCCGCCCGGCACCGCGCCGCCGCGCTGAGGCGGTCGGTCGTCAGCAAATGAAAATGGCCGGGAGCAATCCCGGCCATTGTCGTTTCGATCAGGGTCGTTTCGATCAGGCGCGTCAGGCGCTCCGTGCAGCGCACGCGATCACACCTGTTGCTTGGAATCAGTTCGACGGCTGCGCCAACGCTGCCACAGCCGATAACCGGGCGAACCCAACCGCGCCAGCACCGCCTCGATGCCCGCATCCGTCAACCGGGTCGACGGCCAGCGATAGATCCAGGCGTAGGCCAGCCAGATCACCAGAAAGCTGACGAGACCCGCGGCGGCGACGTCGGTGAAGAAATGCCCGCCGAACGCCATCCGCAGCACGCTGGTGGCAATGCCGAACAGAGTTGCCGCCGCATAAGCCAGCGGACGCCAGGCCGGCGGCGTCAGCACCGCCGGCGCCAGGGTCCAGAATGCGGTGGCGCCCTCGCCGGAGAAAAACGAGCAGTTGCGCCCGCATTCGCCGCGCGGATCCCACCACGGCCTGAATTCCCAGGGACCACTGAACTCCGTCACCATCACCGGCCGCGGCCGGCCCCAGTAACTCTTGAAAGTGAGGTTGGTGAGAACGCCCGCGGAAAGCAGCAACGTCACCAGCAGGAACACCGCGGCGCGGCCGGGGATCAGCATCGGCCGGTCCGGCCGTACCAGCTTCACGACGATCGCGACGATGGCCGGCATCGCCAGCGCCCAGGCCACCCACATCGCGGCATCGCGCGCGAACGCAGCCAGCTCGTCGAGCTTCAAGGGAAACGATCTGGTCGCGGGATCGTAGAACAACGCCGCCAATTTCAGATCGAGTTCGGGAAAAATCCCGAACAGCGAGCCGATGACAAGCGTCAATCCGAGCGCGATGATAAGTCCGGTCCGGTTCATGGCACGAGGTTTAGCCGAGGCTGTGGGTGTTGGAAAGCATCACAGCGGCTGCGACGGCAGAGGCGGTGGCGGCCGCAACGGACGCGGCGGTTCGCGCCACGCACCGGCGCTGCGGCCGGCGATTATCCAGTAGACCAGGCCCGCGACGATGCCCGCGCCGGTCATGATTTCGAGATGGCGGCGGACGATGCCGTCGAACTGCAGCGTCTGCGTGTCGAACGGAACCAGACCGAGATAGCAGGCCGCGCCGACGATGGCGCCGCCAACCGCATAGGTCAGCATGCCCCTGATATAGAACGCCTCGGTGATCAGCACCACGATCAGCGCCGGCAACAGCGCGAAGCCGGACAGGAAAATGAAACCGAATCCGAGCACGATGTTGATCGCGCTCTGATCGATCTCGCCTTGTCCGAAATCGCTGAATTCCGGATACAGCACCGCGACGACCACGATCGTCCCGGCCGCGAAGCAGGCCAGGAGAAACGCAAGGAAGACGACGAACAGGCGGCCGATCAGCGCCATGCTAATCCCCCGTCATTGCGAGGAGCCAACGGGTCGCGCAAATGCGCGCCCGATGACAAGGCTCCGCGACGAAGCAATGACGCCTTGCAGACAAGGCCTCATCTCAGTCCGTCATCGCCATGGCGCGAAGCGCGTCGCGCTCGCGCACGGACAATTTCTCGGTCTCCGACTTCAACTGGCCGCAGGCGGCGAGGATGTCGCGGCCGCGCGGGGTGCGCACCGGCGAGGAATAGCCGGCGTTGAAGATGTATTCGGAGAACTTTCGATCTGGTCCCAGTCCGAGCATTCGTAGCGCGTGCCCGGCCACGGATTGAACGGGATCAGGTTGATCTTGGCGTGAATGCCCTTGAGCAGCTTCACCAGAAGCTTGGCGTCATCGATGGAATCGTTGACGCCTTTCAGCATCACATATTCGAAGGTGATGCGGCGCGCGTTCGACGAGCCGGGATAGTCGCGGCAGGCCTGCAGCAATTCGGCAATCGGATATTTGCGATTGAGCGGCACCAGTTCGTTGCGCAGCTCGTCGCGCACCGCATGCAGCGAGATCGCCAGCATGACGCCGATCTCGTCGCCGGCGCGCACGATGTTCGGCACCACGCCCGAGGTCGACAGCGTGATGCGGCGCCGGGAAATGCCGATGCCCTCGTTGTCCGAAACCATCAGCAGCGCGTCGCGCACCGCGTCGAAATTATACAGCGGTTCGCCCATGCCCATCATCACCACATTGGTGACGCGGCGGCTGCCAGTCGAGGTTTCGCGATCGGCCCAGTCGTCGAGCCGATCGCGCGCCACCATGATCTGGCCGACGATTTCGCCCGCGGTCAGGTTGCGCACCAGCCGCTGCGTGCCGGTGTGGCAGAACGAACAGTTCAGCGTGCAGCCGACCTGCGAGGAAACGCACAGCGTGCCGCGATCGGTTTCGGGAATGTAGACGCACTCGACTTCGTGCGCCTTCTGCAGATCGTCACCGCTCGGCAGCCGCAGCAGCCATTTGCGGGTGCCGTCGTTGGAGATCTGTTCGGCCACCACTTCGGGACGCGCGACGGTATAATGCTGCACGAGCTGCGCGCGCATTTCCTTGGAAATGCTGGTCATCTCGTCGAATTCCCTGGCGCCGCGGACATACATCCAGTGCCAGAGCTGCTGCGTGCGCATCTTGCGCTGCGCGGGCGCGACCCCGATCTCGCCCAATCGGTCCGCGATCTCCGCGCGCGTCAGCCCGATCAGCGACGGTTTGGCCGGCGGCACATAGGTTTCGAGCGGGAGCTTCTCCAAGGGTGCGTCTGCCCCGGAATGAGCTGCGGTCTTGCTGGTCATGGTGTCGGTCATGGGACATCAAATAGGCCTTCCGGCGCCCGCTGGAAAGCCATCAAATGCGTCAGTTCTGGCCTTAAATCGCACTTATCTTGCTTGAAGCATGATCTTTTCGGAAAACCGGCTACCACTTTTCCGGATCATGCTTTAACGCCGGCAATCCTGCGCCAGCCGGTCGAGCGCCTGCGACAGTCCCTTCAGCGAGAAGGTGTCCGTGGTCTCGGTGCCCTTGGCGGACATGCCCTTGACGGTGGCGTCGGCGGACTTGCGCATGGCATCGACCATCCGCTCTTCCTCGGCGGCGTTCTTGATCCAAAGTCCGTCACCCTGGGTGTACATCGCATACGACGCGCCGCCGACCTCGAGCGCGGATTCCGAACCCGGCTTCAGCGCGTAGCCGATCATGATCGAAACTTCGTTGATGACCTTCTCGGCCGGACGCGACGAGACAAAGGCGTAGGCCGGATCGCGCGGACGGTTCGGTGGATTGGTCTTGGAGGAGGACGGCTTGGCCAATGCGAAGCACACCTTCTTGCCGTTCGGCATCGCCGTGTAGGCGCCCCAGGTCCCGAACTGGCCGATCAAGGTCGGTTCCGCCCCGCCTGCAGCGGCAGTAGCGGCGGGATCCGGTTTGGCGGCGGGCTTCACTGCGGCTGGCTTCGCAGCGGGCGCAGGCGCAGGCTTGACCGCATCCTTGGCGGCTTTCGGCGCAGCCGTTTGCGCATGCGCGTAGGACGTCACCCCGCACAACACAACAACAGCAACCAGAGATGTCAGCTTTCCCCACACGGACGACTGATTCCCTCATCATTGTGACTGGAAGATGGCCCGACGACGCAATGAGTCGTCGAGCATGGATAGCCGGGAATTGCTTTTTTGGAAAGGCAGTTACGGCTTTGCCCACTGTTGAGACTGCGTTTCACTGCAAGTCTTGTTAGCAGAATCTTTACGCGACTGCAGACTCACCCCGTCCTCACCCCTTCGCGCGCCCCTCGCGCTGCTTCTGCCACTGCGCATCGGTCCATTGCAGCAGATCTTCGGCGCCGGAGCTGCGCAAATGCGAACCTCCATCCTGCACCACCATCTCGCCGTTGATGTAGCCGGCCTGGTCGGAAATCAGAAAACTCGCCAGATTGGCCAATTCGCTGTGTTCGCCGGCGCGGCCGAGCGGATTGCGATGCGCCCAGCTTTCGCCGCGACCTTCGGGCCGCAACTGGCCCGAAGCGCCCGAAGTCGGAAATGCACCGGGCGCGATCGCGACGGTGCGGACGCCCTTCGGTCCCCACTCCACCGCGAGAACTTCCTGGTCATCGCGAGCACCGCGGACTTCGCCATCGCCGAGGGCACGGTGAAGGCGCGGCCGGTGATGGTGGAGGTCGAGAGGATGCTCAGCACCACGCCGTTATGCTTGCCCTCGATCCAGCGCCTGCCGGCGGCGAGCGTGCAATACAGCGTACCGTGCAGCGTCGGCGCCAGGATCGCATCCGCCGCCCGGAACGACATATGTTCGGTCTGCGCGATGAAGGTGGCGGCGGCATTGTTGACGAGCACGTCGATCGGCGCGTCGCGCCAGATCGCGTCCATCATGGCGTCGACCGATGCCCCGTCGCGAATATCGCATCGCGCCACCGAAACCTTGCCGCCGAGTTCGGCGCGCATCTGTTCCGCAGTCGCCTCCAGCAACTCCAGCCGTCGGCCGCAAATAATCAGTTCGGCGCCAAGCTCGACGAAGCGGCGTCCCATCGCGGCCCCGAGCCCGGAGCCGCCGCCGGTGACCAGTATCCGCTTCCCCGCCAGCAGGCCTTTTTCAAACATTGTTTCACTCCCTGTACCCCCGTCATTGCGAGGCGCCTTGTTATGACGAATTGCTTCCGCCTTCGCTCAATTGAGCTACGGCGGACAAGTCGCTTCGCACGCAATGACGGCGGATGGGCCGGCATACGACCTAAGCATCCGAATCGGATTGTAGCCCGGCTTCAAATCCGGCATGAAGCTTCCAGCCTCCCTTTTGCGTCCGAAAATCAGGTGTGTCCATGAAAGCCATTCTCTGCTCGCAATATTGCCAACCCGACGATCTCGTGCTGGCCGACGTGCCCGATCCCGTCGCCGAAGCCGGACAGGTGGTCATCGCGATCAAGTCCGCGGCGCTGAATTTCTTCGACATCCTGATGATCCAGGGCAAGTACCAGATCAAGCCGCCGTTCCCGTTCTCGCCGGCCGCCGAAGTCGCGGGCGTGGTTGAAAGCGTCGGCGCCGGCGTCACCGACCTGAAGGTCGGCGACCGCGTGGTGGCCTCCTGCGGCCACAACGGCGCGCGTGAAAAGATCGCGCTGCCGGCTAACACGGTGGTGAAGATCCCCGACAATCTGGACTTCGATCGCGCCGCCGGAATCATCATCATCTACGGCACCGCGCTGCACGCGCTGGAAGATCGCGCCAGCCCGAAGCCCGGCGAAACGCTCGCGGTGCTCGGCGCGGCCGGCGGTACCGGTCTGGCGGCCTGCGAGCTCGGCAAGCTGATGGGCCTGAAGGTGATCGCCTGCGCCTCGTCGGATGAAAAGCTCGAATTCGCCAAGGCCCACGGCGCCGAGCTGACGCTGAACTACGCCAAGGAAGATCTCAAGGAAGGCCTGAAGCGGCTGACCGGCGGCAAGGGCGTCGACATTATTTTCGATCCGGTCGGCGGCACCTATGCCGAAGCCGCGTTGCGCGCCATCGCATGGGAAGGCCGCTTCCTGGTGATCGGCTTTGCCGCCGGCGACATTCCGAAGATGCCGCTCAATCTGGCGCTGCTCAAGGGCTGCGATATCCGCGGCGTGTTCTGGGGCGCATGGACCCGCCTCAACGTGGAGAAGAACCGCGCCAATCTGGAAAAGCTGGTGAGGTGGACCGCCGAGGGCAAGATCTCGTCACATGTCGACCGCACCTTCCCGCTGGCGCAAACCGCCGAGGCGCTGAAAGTGCTCGCCGGCCGCAAGGCGATGGGCAAGGTGATCCTGCATCCCTGAGACGGGGCACCGAGCCTTGTTGAGTTCTCAAACCGTGTTGAGAGTACTCGAGCCTTGGTGAGTTCTATGGAGTGTCGGGGCGGGCTGGATGCCCGCCTGTCGCGGCACGTATTTTCGCACATGGTTAACGCGCGGAAAGCATTTTAGATAAGGTTTTACTAACTAGTTCGCGTTTTAAATCTATGAATTGGGCAACCTTGCCTCAAACAAACCAAAATATCTCCTCAATCGCGCCTGCGAACGTCGTCTTTTCAACCCATTCCGTATGCGAGGCTAGCGACCAGTAAACGGGTCCCCCGCGCATAGAAAAACGCCAATCAAATGCAGGGGTGCCCATTGTTGCGTTAGTAGTGGGGAGCATCGTCATGGTGGAGAATTCGCGGCATATCAGGGATCCGTACGACAGGTTCGACGAAGCCATCAACGACCCACAGTTGTATGAGACCCGCCAACCCGGACGGGCGGTCTCGCTGCCATACGAAGACCCGGAGCAGTTGCAGGACGATCCGCTGACCTATGAGCCGGTCCCGCTGTTCCTCTCCAACTACGAAGAAGAAGATGAAGAACCCAAACACCACCGGTTTGGAAGCGGCGGCGAACGAAGCATCAGCCGGGCGGTGCTCTGGTCGCGCATTCTCAAGGGCGGAATAGCGGCGGCATCGGCTGCCGGCATCGCGCTGGCGATCATGTCGATGGACAATCCGCTTTCGGTGTTCGCCAACGCCAAGGCCTCGCTCGCCGGCGCCACGCCCGGTCAGCTCAGTGCGACGGAGCCGGCATTGCCGCCCCAACGTCTCGCAACAGCTCCTGAACCCGCCGCTGCAGCGGAGCCCGCACCGCGCCGGATCCAGCCCGCCGGCCTCGCGTCAGTTTCGCCGACGCGCGACGACATCACGGCCGCCTATCAGGGCGCGATCAAGAGCAAGGTTGCGGCGGTCGAGCCGACGACCCAGGTGGCTCCGGTCGAAGCAGCAGCCCCCCCGTTGCCCGCGGCAAGGCGCATCGCGCCGGACGAGCTTGCGGCGCTGCTGAAGCGCGCAAAGGGCCTGCTCGCGGTCGGCGACATCACCTCCGCGCGCCTGCTGCTCGAGCGTGCGGCGGATGCGCAGGAAGCGGAAGCGGCGCTGATGCTGGCGGGGACTTATGACCCGCAGGTGCTCGGTACCCAGGACATGCGCAGCGTCACGCCCGATCCCGCGGCGGCGCGGCTCTGGTACCAGAAGGCCGCCCAGCTCGGCTCGGTCGACGCCAAACGGCGGCTGCAGTCTCAGAACTAGGACTTTTCGCGCGAAGTGGCGTTCACGCTGAATGCGTGGACTTCTGCGGTAGAAACCGCGTCAAGGCAAAGTTCAGCACATCACTCAAGACAGGCATTACGCAGGGGGACATATGCGACGTTTGTTTGGAATGGCACTGGTTGCCATCGCCATGATTAGCGGCCAGACGGCACGGGCCGAAGACGCCGAACTCGATCCGGCCAAGGTCAGCGAAAGTCTCAAGGCCATCTTCCAGTTCGGTTCGTCCGCCACCAAGCAGGCGCTGAACCAGAACACGGTCACGCTGATCTCGGGCACGATCGGCGGCACCTATGTGCAGATCGGCGCCGACCTCGCCTCCGTTCTCGACGACGGCAACAAGTTGCGCGTGCTCCCGATCGTCGGCCGCGGATCGGTGCAGAGCGTCGCCGACATCCTGTTCCTGCAGGGTGTCGATCTCGGCATCGTGCGAGCCGATACGCTCGACTACCTCGAGAAAAAGGGCTTTGCGAAGGACATCAAGAAGCAGTTCACCTACGTGACCAAGCTCTACAATGAAGAGATGTATGTCATCGCGTCGAAGTCGGTGCACAGCCTCGCCGATCTCAACGGCAAGAGGGTCAGCGTCGATCTTCCCAATGGCGGCACCTTCGTCACCGCATCGATCGTGTTCGAACGGCTCGGCCTCAAGCCGAACCTGGTCTATATCGAGCAGCGCATCTCGATGGAGATGTTGAAGAAGGGCGAACTCGACGCCGTGATCGCCGTCGGCGGCAAGCCCTACAAGTCAGTCAGCGGATTCAAGGACGACAAGGACCGCTTCCACTTCGTTCCGGTCGACTATGCCAGGCCGCTGCAGGGCGACTATCTGCCGGCGGTCCTGACCGCGAAGGATTATCCGAACCTGATTGCGGAAGGCGAGCGCGTCGACACCATCGCGGTGCCGGCGGTGCTGGCGGCCTATAACTGGGCCCCGAATACCGACCGATATCGCAAGCTGTCGCAGTTCGTCGATGCCTTCTTCACCAAGTTTCCGACATTCCAGAACCCGCCCTTCCATCCGAAGTGGAAGGAAGTCTCACTGTCGGCGCCGCTGCAGGACTGGCAGCGCCTTCCGGTCGCGGATCAGTGGCTGAAGACCCACAACATCGAAGCCGTGACCCGCGCCAAGTTCGACACCTTCCTGAAACAGAGCCCGACGACCGCGGCGACCGTGAAGAACGATACCGATCGCGAAGCGCTGTTCAAGCAGTTCCAGGCCTGGGAAGCCGACAAGGCCGACAAGAACGCGCGGGCGCAGGTGGTTCCGCAGGCGGCTCGTCCGGCCGCGTCGGCGAAGTAATAACGCTTCGAGCGAAGCGCCTGGTGCTTCGTATGGCGTAGACGCATCTACGGAAGAAGCGTTCAGGTAAAAATGAGCCCGGTTCTGATCCAGTCAGAACCGGGCTTTATTATTCCGCTCCGTCACCGCTCTCGATTCCGCGCTTGAGCGCGGCGCGGGCGGCATCCCGGTGTTCCGGCGTGATGTGGCCTGCTACCATGCGGATCGCGGTCGCCAGGATCGCGGCATCGTCGGTGAAACCCAGCACCGGCAGCATGTCCGGAATGAAATCGAACGGCAGGATGAAATAGGCGATGGCGCCGAGCAGCGACGCCTGCACGTGGCGCGGCGTCTGCTTGTCGAACGCGCAGTAATAGGCCGCGAGCAGGTCCTCGGCGAACGGAAGCTTCGCCACCCCCTGCTTCAGCTTCTTCCAGAACCGGCGGCGCACGCCGTCGCGATCCTGCGCCAGCCGATCGGCCGGTTCGAATCCCACGCTGTGTTCTGACGATGCCATCGTGGCACTCCCTGGAATCCCGCGCGGCGGATCGCTGCAGCGGGCATAAACCGAGAATTGGGGACGCCCGGAGGCTGCCGCAAGATCGGCCGCGGCAGGATTCAGGTGACGCCCAGTTGCCGCGCGATCCCGTTCATGGCGCGGGCGAGCTCGATATCGAGCCGGGTGACACCGCCGGCATCATGGGTCGCCAGCACGACGTCCACCGTCTTGTAGACGTTCTTCCATTCCGGATGATGGTCCTTCTTCTCGGCCACCAGCGCTGCACGGGTCATGAACCCGAAGGCTTCGTTGAAATCCCGGAAGGTAAAGGTCCGGGCGATGGCCTCGCGGCCGGTCGTCTCGGACCAGCCCGCCAGTTCCACCAAGGCCATCTTGCGCGCTTCCGCCGACAACCGTTCCGCCATGATCGCCTCCCTGTTCCACACCGAGGTTACCCTAACACCGAACACGGCCTGCCGGATCCCTTACCTGAAACCGGCCGCGAGGCGCGTCCAATGGCCACGCGGACAGCGGTAACCATGACGTAGATGTAACCTTGGTCGGGCGGGAAATTTGCTAGAATGGCGCTGTAAGTGCGTCGGCGAGATCACATTGCAGCTCACACGATTGTTCGGACATTGATGACCGACGGCCCCGACCCTGCCGAAAAGCCGGCCTCTGCCTCGCCCCGGCCGGCGAAGCAGCGGATGACATTTGTCATGCTGGCGGGCGTGTTGGCGATCGTCGGCGCGCTGGCGGCCGGCTATTATTTCGCGGTGCGTCCAGTGACGTTGCGGGTCGCGGTCGGCCCGGCCAACAGCGACGATCTGAAAGTGGTTCAGGCGCTGACACAGGCCTTCAACAACCAGCAACACAGTCAGGTCCGGCTGCGCCCGATCCAGACCGATGGCGCGGGCGCCAGCGCCAACCTGCTCGGCGAAGGCAAGGCCGACCTCGCCATCATCCGCGGCGACCTCGAAGTGCCGAAGAACGCGCAGGCGGTGGCGACGCTGCGCAAGAACGTCGTGGTGCTGTGGGTGCCGCCCGCCCCAAAAATCAAGGGCAAGAAGGCTGCGCCGGCCATCACGAAAATCGCGCAGCTTGCCGGACGCCGGATCGGCGTCGTCGGCCGCACCCCGGCGAACGTCAACTTGCTGAAGGTGGTGCTGCAGCAATACGGCGTCGACCCAGGCAAGGTCGATATCATCCAGTTCCCGGCCAACGAGGCCGCCGACGCCATTCGCAGCCAGAAGGCCGATGCCTATCTCGCCGCCGGTCCGGTCAACAGCAAGATCACCTCGGACGCGATCGTGGCATCGACGCGCGACGGCGGCGCGCCGAAATTCCTGGCGATCGATCTGGCGGACGCGATCGCGCAGAACCACCCGGCCTATGAAGCGTCCGAAATTCCGGCCGGCACCTTTGGCGCCGCACCGGACAAGCCCGAGGACGAGGTCAAGACCATCAGCTTCTCGCACCACATCGTGGCGCGCAAAGGCATTTCGGAATCGACCATCGCGGTTTTTACCCGGCAGCTGTTTGCGATCCGGCAAAGCCTGAAGACCGAATTTCCGCTGGCCGCGAAGATCGAGACGCCGGACACCGACAAGGATGCCACGATTCCCGTGCATCCCGGCGCCGCCGCCTTTGTCGACGGCGAGGAAAAGACCTTTCTCGACCGCTACAGCGATTTCATCTGGTGGGGATTGATGGCGCTGTCGGCGATGGGCTCCGCCGGCGCGTGGTTCGCCGGCCACCTGAAAAAAGACGAGCGCAACATCAACACCTCGCAGCGTGACCGGCTGCTCGACATGCTCACCGCCGCCCGCACCTGCAATTCCATGGACGAACTCGACCAGATGCAATCGGAAGCCGACGCTATTCTGCGCGACACGCTGCAATGTTTCGAACACGGCGCGATCGAGGAAGGCTCCCTGACTGCCTTCAACATCGCGATCGAGCAGTTCCACAACGCGGTGGCCGACCGCAAGGCGCTGTTGATGAGCATGCCGCAAAACCTGCAGCGGACAAGCGCGCAGTTCCGGGCCGCCGGTATCGCCTGAGCGGCGTATTTCTGTAATCGAACCGTCATCAATTCTTTCTAGGTCTGTCGGCGTTCGCGACGCATTGTCGCACCGGACCTGAAGGAGAGCCCGCATGACGATCCGCATTTCCCGGCGCCGCCTGCTTTCCACAGCGGCTTCCGGCGCCGTCGGCGCGCTGGCGATGCCCTATCTCAGCCGCGCCGCCGACCGGCCGCTGATCACCCATGGCGTGCAATCCGGCGACGTCGGCGCTGACGGCGGCGTGGTGTGGGCGCGCGCCGACCGGCCTTCGCAAATGATGGTCGAGGTCGCCACGTCAAAATCCTTTGCCAATGCGCGGGCGCTGCCGCCGATCGCCGCATTGCCCGAAAGCGATTTCACCGCGAAAATGCTGCTGGAAAACCTGCCCGCAGGGCAGGACATTTTTTACCGCGTCCGGTTTCGCGACCTTTCCCACATCGATATCCAGAGCGAGCCGGTGGTCGGACGGTTTCGTACCGCGCCGGCCGATCGCCGCGACGTCAGCTTCGTCTGGGGCGGCGACGTCGCCGGACAGGGCTGGGGCATCAATCCGGATGACGGCGGCATGTTCACCTTCGCCACCATGCGCAAGCATCGCCCGGACTTCCTGCTGCATTCCGGCGATACCATCTATGCCGACGGCGTGATCCCGGCCGAGGTCAAGCTCGCCGACGGCAAGCTCTGGAAGAACGTAACCATTCCGGAAAAGGCGAAAGTCGCCGAGACGCTCGACGAATACCGCGCCGCCCACAAATACAATTTCATGGACGACAATGTCCGCGCCTTCAACGCCGAGGTGCCGATCTTCGTGCAGTGGGACGACCACGAAGTCACCAACAACTGGTCGCTGTCGAAACAACTGCCTGCCGCCTACAAGGAACGCGACATCACCTTGCTCGCCGCGCGCGCGGCCCGCGCCTTCCACGAAATGTATCCGATGCGTGAAAGCATCGTCGAGCCGGGCCGGGTCTATCGCACGCTCAACTACGGCCCGCACCTCGACGTCTTCATGCTCGACGAGCGCAGCTATCGCGGACCCAACGGTCCGAACCTGCAGACCGGTTACGGCCCCGACAGCTATTTCATCGGACCGGAACAGCTCGCCTGGCTGAAGCGCGCGCTGTTGAATTCGCGCGCGACCTGGAAGGTGATCGCTTCCGACATGCCGCTCTCCATCATCGTCTATGACGATGCGACCAACAAAAAGGGCTCTGAAGCGTTCGCGCAGGGCGACGGCCCGCCGCGCGGCCGCGAACTGGAGATCGCCGACATCCTGCGTTTCATCAAGACGGCGGGAATCGTCAACACGGTGTGGCTGACCGCGGACGTGCATTACGCCGCCGCGCATTACTACAATCCCGACAAGGCCCAGTTCCAGGAGTTCGATCCGTTCTGGGAATTCGTCTCCGGCCCGTTGCATGCTGGCACGTTCGGCCCCAACGAACTCGACAACACCTTCGGCCCCGAGGTCAGGTTCATCAAGGCGCCCGGCCTCGACAAGCAAAACCTGCCGCCGTCAGCCGGCATGCAGTTCTTCGGCCACGTCAAGATCGACGGCGCCAGCGGACAGATGACGGTGACCCTGCGCGACCGCGCCGACGTGGCACTCTGGTCGACGACGCTGGATCCGAAGGCAATCTAGAAGCACGCGCCGCGCGAGCGCGCTCAGCGCAACCTCAGCAACGCCCGCAGCGCGTCGGTCGAATAGGGCTTGGGCAGCCGCGGCTGGTTGACGAAGGCCGCCGGAAGACGCGCGTCCTTGCCATAGCCAGTGACAAAGACGAACGGAATCTTCAGGGCCTGTAACCGCTCGGCGACCGCAAAACTCTTTTCGCGAATCAGGCCGACGTCGAGCAGCGCGAATTCCGGCGGCCGTTGCTCGATCAACGCGAGTGCGCGCACCACGCTCGGC
This sequence comes from uncultured Alphaproteobacteria bacterium, assembly GCA_963764705.1. GTDB lineage: Bacteria > Pseudomonadota > Alphaproteobacteria > Rhizobiales > Xanthobacteraceae > Bradyrhizobium. The sequence goes on from CAVXTR010000006.1 coordinate 179,628, forward strand.
GCGGTGCGCACTGTCTTGACCCCGAATCCCAGCAGCGTGTCCTCGAAGTCGAGCGCGATGATCGGATCGTCCTCGACGATCAACACGTCGCCGGGCATGCCATCGAAAGAGGCGGGTTCCATGATCGGGCCAGATGACAGGTTCAACATTGATGCCTCGGCGCAAGCCCGAAGGGGTACCCGATGACCGGCGCCTCGGGGGAAGCGCGCCGCAGGTTCCGGAACCGAAACCACCACATGTCCGTTGGCGAGTCTGTTCACTTGTGAACATACCGAGGCGGGCAAGCCGATTATTGTCCCGGCACGGGGAACAGGGATTTCCATGCTGACGCGACGAACCGAGGCGGCCGGCGAGCGGCCGTTCAACAACCTGCTGCGCCGGCTGAACGACGCCGATTTTGCGCTGATCGAGCCGCATCTGGTGGCGACCGAGGCCAGTCCCAACGACTTGCTCTACAGCCCCGGCGACGACGTCGAGATCGTGCATTTCCCCTGCGGGCCGAGCCTGGTCTCCTACATGGTGCCCAACGAGGACGGCCGCGACGTCGAAACCATCCTGATCGGCCGCGAGGGCGCAGTCGGAGGCATCGTCAGCCAGGGCTACCTGCCAGCCTATACCCGCATCATGGTCAAATTCGCCGGCCCCTTCGTCCGGCTGCCGGTCGCCAGGCTGGATGCGGCGAAATCGACCTCGCGGACCCTCAGCAACGTGTTCGCCCGCTATGCCGACTGCATGCTGGCCCAGATCTTCCAGTCCACCGCCTGCAACGCCATCCATTCGATCGAGCAGCGGACCGCGAAATGGATCATTTCGGCGATGGAACGCACCGACGGCGACGAGGTGGTGCCGCTAACCCACGAACAGATCGCAACCCTGCTCGGGGTCGGCCGCTCCTATACCAGCCGGGTGATCCAGACCTTCAAGGCGGAGGGGATTTTGGAGACCCGCCGCGGCTCGATCCTGATCCGCAACCCCGAGGCGCTGCGGGTTCGGTCCTGCCTTTGCAACGAGGCCGTGAAGACCCATTTCGAGGAAGTCCTGCGGGGGGTCTATCCGGACCCCGACAAGGGCAATTAGGGCCCCCCCTATGCCGAAATCGGCTAACCAGCCGTCCAATAAACCCTTGTTTTTTGACGTTTTCTGAATATATTGCGCCGCAACGAGTAGGGTACGCCCGGTCCTTTTGGCCGGGCTTCCTTTTTGAGGCGAGGTTCGCAGCCTGTCGCCTCCCGAATTTCAGGTTTTGAGCACGATCCGGAAAAGTGGGTCCCGGTTTTCCGGCGAGATCGCGCTCCAGCCTATGTCTGATGCAGAAGAGAATCATGAAGCTTCGCAACATCGCCATCATCGCCCACGTCGACCACGGCAAAACCACCCTGGTCGACAAGCTGCTGCAGCAATCCGGCACCTATCGCGACAACCAACGTCAGGTCGAGCGCGCGATGGACTCCAACGATCTGGAGCGCGAACGCGGCATCACCATTCTGGCCAAGTGCACCTCGGTGCAGTGGAAAGACACCCAGATCAACATCGTCGACACCCCCGGCCACGCCGATTTCGGCGGTGAGGTCGAGCGCATCCTGTCGATGGTCGACGGCGTGATCGTGCTGGTCGACGCCGCCGAAGGCCCGATGCCGCAGACCAAGTTCGTGGTCGGCAAGGCGCTCAAGCTCGGCTTGAAGCCAATCGTCGCCATCAACAAGGTCGACCGTCCGGACGCCCGCATCACCGAAGTCGTGAACGAGGTGTTCGACCTGTTCGCAGCCCTCGACGCCACCGACGACCAGCTCGATTTCCCGATCCTCTACGGGTCCGGCAAGAACGGCTGGATGGGGACCTCCCCCGAGGCCTCCCATGACGACGGCATGCAGCCGCTGTTCGACCTCGTGATCAAGCACGTGGCGCCGCCGGTGGTCGAGGAAGGCCCGTTCCGGCTGCTCGGCACCATCCTCGAAGCCAACCCCTATCTCGGCCGCATCATCACCGGCCGCATCGCGTCGGGCTCGGTCAAGCCGAACCAGGCCGTGAAGGTGATCTCGCGCGATGGCAAGCTGGTGGAAACCGGCCGCATCACCAAGATCCTGGCGTTCCGCGGCCTTGAGCGGCAGCCGGTCGAAATCGCCGAGGCCGGCGACATCGTCGCCATCGCGGGCCTGCCCAAGGGCACCGTCGCCGATACCTTCTGCGATCCCACCGTCGAAACGCCGATCCAGGCGCAGCCGATCGATCCGCCGACGGTGTCGATGTCGTTCATCGTCAACAACTCGCCGCTCGCCGGCACCGAAGGCGACAAGGTCACCAGCCGCCTGATCCGCGACCGCCTGCTGCGCGAGGCCGAGGGCAACGTCGCGCTCCGCGTGGTGGAAGCCGCCGACAAGGATGCGATGGAAGTGTCGGGCCGCGGCGAATTGCAGCTCGCGATCCTGATCGAAACCATGCGCCGCGAAGGCTTCGAGCTGTCGGTGTCGCGCCCGCGCGTGGTGCTGACCAAGGACGAGAACGGCGCCTTGCTGGAGCCGGTCGAGGAAGTCGTGATCGACGTCGACGAAGAATTCTCCGGCGTGGTCGTGCAGAAGATGAGCGAGCGCAAGGCCGAGATGATCGAGATGCGCCCGTCCGGCGGCAACCGCCTGCGTCTGGTGTTCTACGCGCCGACCCGCGGCCTGATCGGTTACCAGGGCGAACTGATGACCGATACCAAGGGCACGGCGATCATGAACCGTCTGTTCCACAACTACCTGCCCTACAAGGGCGACATCCAGGGCCGCCGCAACGGCGTGCTGATCTCCAACGACCAGGGCGAGGCCGTCGCCTACGCCATGTTCAAGCTGGAAGACCGCGGCCCGATGATGATCGAGCCGGGCTGGAAGGTCTACAAGGGCATGATCGTCGGCGAGCACACCCGCGACAACGACCTCGAGATCAACATCCTCAAGGGCAAGCAGCTCACCAACATCCGCACCACCTCGAAGGACGAAGCGGTGCGCCTGACGCCGCCGATCCGGATGACCCTGGAAAAGGCGCTGGCCTATATCGAGGAAGACGAACTGGTCGAGATCACCCCGAAGTCGATCCGCCTGCGCAAGAAGCACCTCGACGCCACCGACCGCAAGCGCGCGGAAAAGTCCAAGCAGGAAGTGGCGTAAGCCTCCGACCTTCCTTTTGCATAACGAAACTGTCATGGCCGGGCTTGTCCCGGCCATTTTCGTTTCCGATACTGGCCAACAAGAACCCGGATGCAGGCAGCATCTGTCCGAGGACGCGCTTCGCGCATTGGCGCGGGAATGATGAAGAAACAGCCGACCTGATGTCCCTTCCCTCCTCAGTCGATGTCGCCATCATCGGCGCCGGCGCCGCAGGCCTCGGCGCCGCGAACGCCCTGAAAGATTCCGGTCTCTCCGTCCTCGTGCTGGAAGCGCGCGACCGCATCGGCGGACGCGCTCACACCATCATGGCCTCGCCCGACGTCACCTTCGACCTCGGCTGCGGCTGGCTGCATTCGGCGGACGAAAACTCCTTTGTCCCGATTGCCGAAAGGCTGAATTTCGAAATCAACAAGGCCCTGCCACCCTGGCGCGAGCGCGCGCACGGCAAGGCGTTTCCGAAAGAAGCGCGCGACGAATTCATCGCGGCACTCGACGACTTTTATGACCGCGCCGAGCAGGCGGCGGAACAGGCCCGGCGCAGCGGCCGCGACAGCGCCGCCAATCTCTGCCTCGAACCCGGCAACCGCTGGAACCCGATGATCGACGCGATCTCGACCTACATCAACGGCTGCGAGCTCGACCAGGTCTCGATCCTGGACATGGACGCCTATGAGGACACCGAGATCAACTGGCGCATCCGCCACGGCTATGGCGCGCTGGTGGCGGCCTATGGCGCGACATGCCCGCTCGCGCTCAATTGCGAGGTGACGCTGATCGATCATTCGGGTCAGCGCATTCGGATCGAGACCTCGCAGGGCACGCTGACCGCAGGCCGGGTGATCGTCACCGTGCCGACAAACCTGATCGCCGACGAAGCCATCCGCTTTCACCCGCCGTTATCCGCAAAAGTCGATGCCGCACGGGGCCTGCCGCTCGGCCTCGCCGACAAGGTGACGCTGGCGCTCGCTGAACCCGACGCGTTGCCGGTCGAGGGCAATCTGCGCGGCGCCACCATGCGCACCGAAATGGGCACCTATCATATCCGCCCGTTCGGCCAGCCCTGCATCGAAGGTTTTTTTGGCGGCCGTTTCGCGCAGACGCTGGAAGATGCCGGCCCCGGCGCAATCGCCGCGCAAGGCATCGATGAGATCGTGGCCTTCCTCGGCAACGATTTTCGCCGCAAGCTGAAGCCGCTGGCGGAATCGCGCTGGGCCCACGATCGCTTTGCGCGCGGCTCCTACTCCCACGCGCTGCCCGGCCATGCCGGCAAGCGCGCCGTGCTGGCCGCACCGGTCGATGGGCGTTTGTTTTTCGCGGGCGAAGCGACCTCGCCGGGATTTTTCTCGACCGCGCATGGCGCGAGGGATTCGGGGGCACGGGCGGCGGGGGAGGTGCTTGAAGCAGCAGCTAGCCCTTGAAGACCTCGTCTCGATGAAATTTCAAATAATACGCATTTGGATAGAGAGTTTGGTCTTTCGGCAAATTAATCGAACCGCTCTGGTTCAAAAGACGAACGGCATCTTCGGGAACATGATTCTTGGCAACTAGGATTTTATAGTCGTCGCCAATCGAAATGAGACCGCGATCAAACATCCAGTGCACAGTTCCAGACAAAGCCAGGCCGTTTCGAACAGAGTCCGGACCTTTCGAAGCAACAGGCTGAATATGTGCAGCCTGCACTTCCGGGCGGCCTCCTCCATTGATCAACCGTAAGCCCGTTATTGCACATCGATTCGAATAAGCGGCACGCACGTTATGCATGAACGACTTCTCTCGAAACGGCCTAGAGACTAGCATTTCGACAATTGGTCGTTCGAACGGCGCGGGCGGCTCGAAGAATCCAGGCAAGATGGCCTCGTTAGAGGGCTGTTCGCCAAGGATCGGAGCAAATCCAGATTTCAGTATTCGGTCGAACTCTCCGTCAGGGATGAGACGAACAGCCCGGCCAAACGCGCCCTTGTTGGTGCTGCCATCGTCTTTTTCGAGCGCGCTCTCATAATACTCGCCACCCTCTTGGAACGGAACAGGGGTGTCAAAATCCAAATAGGTAGTGCGGTCAACGATTGCGAAATAATGGTCCGGCAGATCAACGTCTTCGATCACCGACACAACACGCGCCACGCCAAAGTAAGATTGACGACCACCACGGCTTGAAAGCTCTGCGCTGGACCTACGCGGCTCGTAGTAGACGATACAATCGCCTACGGTCTGTTGCACGTAGTTCAAGTACGTCCGAGGAAAATGATATCGGTCCTCGGGTAGATCCTTGTAGCTCGGAGTAACCTTCGTCGTGAAAACTGCCTTGGTCATAAACTAAACGCCCACAACGGCCCGCGATCCAAATTCACTGCAACTTAAAGCAGCTTTAATCAACTGGATAGTCGGGATAGTTGCCCCTACCAGGTCAGCTCCGCCAGCACCGCGTTCTTGAACGCGTGATACTCGGCTTTCAGATCGACGCTGTAGGCTGCCGAATAAGGCGGTTGCGGCTGGCATGACAGCGTGACGATCACGGCCCCGGCTTTCCGGTTCACATAGAGCGACTGCCCGGCGAAGCCGACGGCGACCATGGAATTGTCGGGATCGATCCACCAGCTGTAGCCATAGCCTGTCGCGCCATAGCGATTGGTTTCGGAGTCGAAGGTGAATGAGCGGCGGCCGGCACTTTCGATCCAGTCGGGAGGAAGCACCTGGGCGCCATCGATCGCGCCGTTGCGCAGCAGGAAGACACCGAAGCGGCCGAAATCGCGCAGCGCGATGCCGGCACGGCTGCCGCCGATCTCCTGTCCCTCGTCGGACTCCAGCGTGTAGAACGCGTCGAATTCCATGCCGAGTGGCGACCAGATCGTCTCCGACATGTAGTCAGCGAGCTTTTTTCCGGTCGCCGCCGAGATCAGGCAGCCAAGCACATAGGTATCGCCGGTATTGTAGTTGAAATGGCTCCCGGGCGGATGTTCGGCCTTCAGGCTCCGCATCAACGCCAGGACGCCGCCGGGGATCTTGTCGCCGAGCGACTTGCTGTAGCGATTCACGTCGGAGGTCCGGTTGGTGTAGTCCTCGTTCCAGCGCACGCCGGACGACATCGTGAGCAGGCTGCGGACGGTGACCGCGTCGTAGGCACAGCCGCGCAGCGCAGGGATATATTTCGAGACCGCGTCGTCGAGGCTCGCGATCGCGCCCTGCTGCAGCGCGGCGCCGACCAGCGTCGAGGTCAGCGACTTGATCATCGACATCGATGACCAGCGGATGTTCTGCTCCAGCCCGAGGCAATAGCGCTCGAGAACGATCTGTTCGTCCTTGATGACGAGCAGTCCCGCGACGTTGGCGCGATCGATATACGCGTCGACATCGTGCGTCGCCTGCCCGGATTGATAACGGGGCGCGATCTCCTGGCCGCGTGCCAGTTGCGGAACCGACTTGCCGCGCCGGATCGGCCGCGTGGCGAACATCCGATCGACGTTGCGGTAGGCATAGGCCTGCGCCGTCGGAGACAGCAGCAGAAAGTCCTCGCCCGCAGGGACGTGTGATTTCGGTTCGGCAACGGTACCGCTCATGCAACGCATTCCCTGAGAGAAATCCCTGACGCCCGGATCATGCGCTATGTCCGCGGCAGAAAAACCATCGAGGGTTCGACCTCGATGAGAAACTCCTCGTTGGCGAGGCCTGGCACCCCGATCCAGCTTGCGCATGGCGGATTGTCGCCGAACACCGCCTTGAGGGCGTTACTGATGGCTTCGCCTTCGTGGATGTGGCTCTGCTTGATGTAGAGCCGTAACGCGCCGACGTCGTCGAGTTTTGCACCCACCGATGCCAGTGCGGCGGCGAGATTTTCCAGGCTCTTGCGGAGCTGGCGCCCGACGTCGCCGATACCGACGATGTTTCGCTCCGCGTCCCAGGCAACCTGACCGGACACATGCACCGCGTCGCCGATGGGCGTCGAAATGATCGCGACCTGGGCAAATCCGTAGCGGCGGCTGTCAAAGATTTCGGCGGGAACATAGACCGATCGGGTCATGGCGACCTCCTGCTCATGGCTCCTGCTCCATCACCCGCCCGCGCATCTCGGCATCCGGTATAAAGCACTCCTCATACTTCCCGAAAATCCGGTAGCGATTGCGCGCGACCACGCCGTAGACCGCGTCGCGCACGGGTTTCGGCACCGAACGCAGCCCGCGCGTCCATCCCCATCCCGGCAGCGACTCCAGCACCGTCAGCGCCGCGTCGGATTTGAACCAGGCGATGCCGCCATGCACCACGGCATTGGTATCGGGATCGTCCGGATCGATACCGAAAGCCTGCGCCAGCCGCGTGCCGTAAGGCGACTGTATCGGAGTGAAGCGAAAGCGGCGCGCGGTATCGCGGGTGGCGACGAAGCGGATCCAGCGCGAACAGAAGATGCAAACGCCGTCGTACAGGATCACGTCATCATCGGGCCAGGGAGTCATCGGGTGCTTACCTGTTGTCCAGCGTAAGCAGCGCCACCAGCATCAGCACGATCGCGGGCCCGGTCTTGACCAGCGCGCCGAGCGGTTCGATCCAGAGATCCGGCGTCAGGATCGCCGCGCCGGCCATATAGCCCAGTGAGGCGATGATACCCCAGATCAGTCCGACCGCGCAGCTACGGCGGAAGGCAATCAAAACGCCGATGCTCATGTCCATTAGGCTGGTGAAGACGGTTAAAGGTTCAACCAGCGACGGCGGAAAGCCGTGCGAGACCAGGATACCGGTGGCGGCCGAATAGGAAACGAACAACGCGATAAAGCCCGACACGGTCCAGAACAAAGCGAGGCTCGCGATGACAAGCGCCTTGACCAGAAACAGCCGCGCGAACCATTTGTCCTGAATGCTGGCAGCATGCTCGCCGACCGCTCGCGCGATGGGTTTGGGCACGATGCCGGTGGCGGCGATCCAGCCCGCGGGATCGCCGGTAACGCCGCGCCGCAATTCGGCGATCGCGGTCGAGCGCATCGGCGGCATCCAGCCCAAACGATTGGCGAGGTCGCCGAGCTTGGCGCCGAGATCGAGCAGGAACGCCGGTATAGTGATCCGCGACCGGCCAGCCATGCCGAACGACCAGCGAAATTGCTCGATCACGCCGGAAAGAGTTACCGGCTGCGGCTGCATCAGATCCCAGGTCACGCCACGGACTGCATCATCTTCGATGTCGCGGCCGGCGAGCCAGGCAATGGTCGCCGCGATATCCGCCACCGCGACCGGCTGAAACGGCGTCGCAGATTCGTTTGCCGGCAGATCGAGCGGAAACGCCGCCAGCGCGCGCAGCATCGCGCTGCCGCCATAGGCCGCCGGCGCCACGACAAAACCCGGCCGCAGGATCGCGTGAGGAACGCCAGAGGTCGCGATCAATCTTTCCGCCGCGCGCTTGGTCTGGCTGAAGGCGGTGCGGTCCTCGTCGGCGGCACCGGGGATCGAGATATGGACCAGGCGCACCGGCCGGCCGGCGTCACCGATCGCGCCCAGCAACCGCGCGACGAATTCGCGGTGCACGGCGCTGGTGTCGCTGCCCGGACCGTCCTGCAGCACCCCGAGGCAATTGACGACGATATCGATCTCGCGCCCGGCGATCAGCCGCGCCAGCGCCGCCGCATCCATCGACATGACCGGCAATTCGAGATCGGCAGCATTTTGCCTTTGCGACGGCGAAAAGCGCCGGGCGACGCCGAACACCTGAAGGCCGCGCAAGCGCAGATCGTCGGTGACGAACCGTCCGATCAGGCCGGAGGCGCCGAGGACGAGGATTTTGCGCGCGATCGAATTGGTCATGTGATCCGTCTTCTGATTGGGCATGATCTTGTCCGAATTCCGGTCTTCCACCTTCCCGGAATCATGCCCGCTAAAAAGGTTTGGCGATCATCAGCCAGAGAATCGCCATGACCGAACCGAAGCCGGGAATGCCGAACAGAAACCAGCGCCGGAACAGCGCGAAATAACGCGGCGGCAGCGGCTCGCTCCGCGCCGCAGCACCACGCGCGAGGTCGCGCATCTCGATCTGCATGAAGATCACGGGCACCCAGAACAGCCCGGCGACCGCATACAGCCCGAGCGAGGTCATCAGCCAGCGTTCGCTGGCTGCGGTCGACGACAGCATCATCAATGCGCCACCGCTGACCGGCTGCAACAGCACCGCCGTCAGCGTAAACAGCATGTCGGCAATCACGACCGTCGTCGCCGTGCGCGCGATGAAGGCCGCGTCCCTACTGCGATGCGCCATCAGCATGAAGAACGCGATGCCCCCACCGGTGCCGAGAATCACGATGGCGCCGAGCACGTGGAGATATTTGACGAGAAAATACAGCGTCATCGCTTTTTCGCCGGGATGGAGGACAGCGGCTTCAGGGCGCGATCGAGTTCAGGTCCGGCCAGTCTTACACCAGCTTCGGTCTCCGGCAGCCAGTGCCCCTCGCTGCCGTAGGCCGGCAGCGCGCGAAAATCGACCTGCCCGCCGGCATTGCGAAACGCATCGGCCAGTTGCCGCGACAGCGCAAGCGAGAAGTAGCTGTCATTGGCCGCCACCAGCCATGTCACCCTGACCCGCGACGCTTTGCCGAATTCGCTCGCGACCGACATCAGCGTGTGCGGCGCGCAGACCTGATTTGGAAAATCGTTGGCATGGCCGCCGCGGCCCGGCGCAAAGGCGATGATGGCAGCGACGTCCTTTGAATTCTCGCCGGCCAGCGCCAGCGCGCCCCAGGCCCCCGCCGAATGCCCGACCACCACCATGCCGTCCGGCCGGACGAAGGACTGCTTGCGCAGCAGGCCCGCTGCCGCGGCGATCTGGTCGGCGGTGGCGCGACCGGCCTTGGCATAGTCCGCCTCGTCGCAGCCGCCCTGGTCCTCGAGGTATTTTCCGCCCGTCGCGCCGTGGCCAAGACGCTCCGGAACCAGCACGGCAAAGCCTTTTGCCACCAGCCACGCCGCCAGCGCGCGATATTCCGGCTGCGGCATTTGCGCGCGTCGCAGTACGTTCTGGGTGGTCGCATGCGCGATCACGGCAAGCGGAAACGGGCCATCGCCGGGCGGACGAAACAGCACGGCACGCGCCGGCGTGCCCGGATCGGGCGACGGCACCAGCCATTGTTGCAGGCGGAAAGGCGCGCCTTCGCCGCCTTGCGGACCGAAATCCGGCTGCGCCGATCCGTTGGTCACACCCAGCGCGACGAGGACCGCGACAACCAAAAACACTCTGACCGGATGCATGGATAGGCCTGACGCAGCCAAGGAAGGAGACGCGGATGAGCCAACAGAATACCGGCGGCGAATCAAATCCAGCGCATTTTTCCGTGAACAGGATTTCACAGTGGCATTCCCCGAAGCGATTCCAAGGGGGTTTTGCCCTCCCTCGCATCAGCGAAATGCCGGGGAAAGCAGCTCCTTGTCCTCTTTCGGTACAGAAGGGTTAAGAACTGATGCAGAAAATCCACAGGTTAACCGATAATTAACGATGGACCTTGAAGCCGGGCCGCTGACTTGCTTTGATTGGGTCATGAGCACAACCCTGATCGAGGTTCGACCGGCCAAAGCTGCGGATGCAACCGCGGTGGCGTCGACGCATGACGAAGCCTGGCGCTCGGCGTATCAGGGCATCATCCCCGGCGCCGAACTCGAGAAGCTGATTAACCGTCGCGGCCCGCAATGGTGGGACTCAGCGATCCGCAAAGGCAGCCGCGTCAGCGTGCTGGTGTTCGGCGACAAGGTTGCCGGCTACGCCAACTACGGCCGCAACCGTGCCCGCAGCCTGCATTTCGAAGGCGAGATTTACGAGCTCTATTTGCGTCCGGAATTCCAGGGCCTCGGCTTCGGCCGCCGCCTGTTCACCGCCGCCCGCCGCGACCTGGTGCAGAGCGGGCTGAAGAGCATGGTGATCTGGGCGCTCTCCGACAACGATCCGGCGACGGAATTCTACCGCGCCCTCGGCGGCCGCATGGTCGCCCGCTCTTCGGAGAAGTTCGGGCCGAAGTCGCTCGACAAGGTCGCGTTCGCCTGGACCAACTGAGATAGCGCTCTTTTCTTGAGCATGATCTTTTCGGAAAACCGGTACCCACTTTTCCGGATCATGCTTGATTCAGGCTTTTACCTTCTCCGCTGCGGGGCTAAACCGGCGCTAACGCGCGCCGGATTCGAGGCGTGTAATTCAACGCCAAGCGGAGCTCACCATGCGCATTGACGCCATTTCGATCGGGAAAAATCCGCCAGACGAGGTCAACGTCATCATCGAAGTTCCCGTCGGCGGCGAGCCGATCAAATACGAAATGGACAAGGACGCCGGCACGCTGGTGGTCGACCGCTTCCTCTATACGGCGATGCGCTATCCCGGCAATTACGGCTTCATCCCGCACACGCTGTCGGGCGACGGCGACCCCTGCGACGTGCTGGTCGCCAATACCCGCGCCATCGTGCCGGGCGCGGTCATGAGCGTGCGGCCGGTCGGCGTGCTGCTGATGGAAGACGAGGCCGGCGGCGACGAGAAGATCATCGCGGTGCCGTCGTCGAAGCTGACCCAGCGCTACGACAAGGTGAAGAACTACAGCGATCTTCCCGACATCACGCTGCAGCAGATCCAGCACTTCTTCGAGCACTACAAGGATCTCGAACCCGGCAAATGGGTGAAGGTGCTGCGCTGGGGCGACGCGGCGGATGCACACAGACTGATCCTGGAAGGCATCGCGCGCGCCAAGGCGAAGTGACAAGCAGCGTCATTCCGGGGCACGCGAAAGCGTGGACCCGGACAGCAACCTAGACCCCCGGCGCCGGGAGCTTGTGAATCGCGCAAGCCGCGCGAAGCGTATTCACCAAAAGGCACGCCACCGTCATCTGCCCGACGCCGCCGGGCACCGGCGTGATGGCGCCCGCCACTTCAGACACTTCCTTGAAGGCGACGTCGCCGACCAGCCGGGTCTTGCCTTCAGGGGTCGGCAGCCGGTTGATGCCGACATCGATCACGGTGGCGCCGGGCTTGATCCAGTCCGCCCGCACCATTTCGGGCTTGCCGACGGCAGCATAGACCAGGTCGGCGCGGGCGCAGAGTTGCGCCAGGTCGCGCGAACGCGAATGCGCGATCGTCACCGTCGCGTTTTCGTTGAGAAGCAGTTGCACCAGCGGGCGGCCGACCAGATTGGAGCGGCCGATCACGATCGCATTCATGCCCTCGAGCGAGGCATGCACGCTCCTGGTCAGGATGATGCAGCCGAGCGGCGTGCACGGCGACAGCGCCGCAAAGCCGCCGGCGAGCCGTCCGGCATTGTTCGGATGCAATCCATCGACATCCTTGGCGGGATCGATGGCGTTGATGACGGTTTCGGTGTCGATCGATTTCGGCAGCGGCAACTGCACGAGAATGCCGTGCACACTGGGGTCGCGGTTGAGTTTTGCGATCAGCGCCAGCAGATCGGCCTGCGCGACATCATCGGGCAATTTGTGCTCGAACGACGCCATGCCGGCGGCCTGGGTCTGCGTGTGCTTGCTGCGGACATAGACCTCGCTGGCGGGATCATGGCCGACCAGCACCACCGCCAGTCCCGGCGTCAGCTGATGCTCGCGTTTGACCTTCGCAACTTCCTCCGCGACGCGGGCACGAAGCTCCGATGCAATGACCTTTCCATCGATGATGCGTGCCGTCATCTCAATCCTTCGTCTTTTGGGGTTTGGCCATCGTCGCTTTTTTGAGCGTGTCACCGAGCATTTTGGGATCGCCATCGACGGCGACCAGTTTCAGCCGCGAAGTGGTGCCGGACAAAATCCTGACCCTGGCCTTCGGCACGCCGAGCGCCTTTGCCAGCAACTCCATCACCGCACGATTGGCCTCGCCGCCCTCGGCGATAACGCGAACCCGGACCTTGACCACGCTGCGCCCGTTGGCGAGCGTCTCGATGCCGTCGATGTCATCGCTACCGCCGCGCGGCGTCACCCGCAGCGCAATGCTGATGCCCTCGGTGGAATAGCGCCAAGGATCCATTGGTTATCCATGGAGCGTCCGTCAGCGACGGCCACCCGATCAGATCACGTTGGGATAGATGTAGTAGGCGATCACCCGCTGAATAAACATGATGATCAGGATCAGGACGATCGGCGAGAGATCGAGCCCGCCCATGCTCGGTAGAATTCGGCGAATCGGCGCCAGCACCGGCTCGGTGATCCGGTAGAGGAACTCGGCCACGGCCGCGACGAACTGGTTGCGCGTATTCACGACATTGAAGGCGATCAGCCAGGAAAGGATGGCCGAGGCGATCAAAAGCCAGACATAGAGGTCGAGGACGATGATGACGATGTCGAGGACGGCGCGCATGTGATGGGGGCTCGCAGGTGGGACACACTGCTAGATATCGGTTTGCCCCCCCGCAAACAAGGGAAGTTCCCGGCAAAATGGCACCGAAATCGGGCACTTTCAGCGTTCTTGACTTGACCTTGGGCCAGACTGTAAATGGCGCCGATTGTCGCCGCTTCCGGTAACCCCGAGGCGGCCGCAACGGGGCCATAGCTCAGCTGGGAGAGCGCGTCGTTCGCAATGACGAGGTCGGCGGTTCGATCCCGCCTGGCTCCACCAGCCTTCGCTTGCTTCGCAAGCTACGGCTCGGCAAGCCACGCCCAGCTCCATCGACGCGAAGCAAGCGAAGGCTGCGACGCCATAGCCCGCAGGGCGACGGCGGGCCTCGGCAAGCCTCAGACCCGACCAGCCCCCCCTACTTCCCCGTAAACCTTGGCGGCCGCTTTTCCATAAAGCTCGCCACACCCTCCTTGAAGTCGCTGCCCTTCAGCGCGACCTGCATCTCGCGGTTGGCGTCGATGGTGGCTTCCGCCAGCGTCTGGAACGGCACGTCGTAAAGCTGGCGCTTGATCACCGAGATCGCGCTGGGCGAGACGAAATCCGCGAGATCGCGCGCGTAGGCATAGGTCTGCTCGCGCAACTGGTCCGGTGGATAGATCCGGTTGACCAGCCCGATCCGCAGCGCTTCCTCGCTGGAGACCCGGCGCGCGGACATCAGGAGATCGAGCGCGTTGGCGTGACCGACCAGAAGCGGCAGCATCCAGCTGATGCCGTGCTCGGCGATCAGTCCGCGCCGTGAGAACGCCGTGGTGAAAACGGTGTTGTCGGCCGCAAACCGCAGATCGCAATACAGCGCGTGGACCAGGCCGATGCCGGCGGTGGCGCCATTCAGCATGCCGATCACGGGCTTCGGGATCGCGGGATAATAGGCGTAACGCGTCTGCCAGTCGGCGCGGCGGTTCATGTCGAACGGCGGCGTGCTTTCGCCGCGCCGGACTTCGTTGGGATCGATCGCCTTCAATCCCTCCATGTCGGCGCCGGCGCAGAACGCGCGCCCCGCGCCGGTCAGCACGATGACGCGGACATTGTCGTCGGCAGCGGCGGTTTCCATGGCGTGGCGCACGTCGCGCTCCATGATCGCGGTCCACGCATTCATGCGGTCGGGTCGATTGAGCGTGACGGTCGCGATCTTGTCGCTGACCTCGTAGAGAATATGCTGATAGTCCACGGCGATCTCCCTATGATTTTTTCTCATTGGTGTGCGTTGCCACGCGCCCGCTTATGCAGGCCACACTAGCACATCCCGGAATTTTGAAAGACGTTCGGAGGCGCGGCGTAATTCCGCGTGGCGGCTATTCCGCGGCTTCCGACACGATCAAGCGCGGCATGCGCGCGAGCCAACCGAGGATGAAATGCTTCAGCCATGCCCGCTCGGTGACGTCATGCAGCGCACGATCGGCAAAGTGCAGATGACGCGGAAGGGCGCCGGGCGAATCCATCCGCACGCAGCCGCGCGTGGTCCAGCGATGCATCATCGCGTAGGTGACGTCGGGGTGAAACTGGAAGCCGAACGCATGGCCGTGCGCAAACGCCTGCACCGGGAAGTCGTTGCCTTCGGCCAGCAGCTCGGCGCCATCGGGCAGTTGAAATCCCTCGCCGTGCCAGTGATAGACCCGCTCCGGCCAGTTCGGGCAGAGCGCATGACCCGCCGCGGTCGGACGGATCGGATAATAGCCGACCTCGACCCGGCCTTCGGAATGCGGCGCGACCTGCGCGCCCAATTGTTTGGCGAGCATCTGGGCGCCGAGGCAGATGCCCAGGAACGGTCGCTGCTCCCGCAGCGGAATTTCGATCCAGTCGATTTCACGGCGGATGTAGTCGTCGAGATCGTTGGCGCTCATCGGGCCGCCGAAGATGACGGCGCCGGCATGGCCGTCCAGCGTTTCCGGCAAGGGATCGCCAAACCGCGGGCGCCTGATGTCGAGGGGATGACCGAGCGCGCGCAGCGCATTGCCGACCCGGCCAGGCGTTGACGTCTCCTGATGCAGGATGATCAGAACCGGCAGCAACGGCGCCGGGGCCGGTGCAAACAGCGTCCTTCGCCCCGGAAAGGGCAGGATGTTGTCGCTATTTTTGTTCGACCCGAACGACATCGACGTTGCCTGGGGCACCTCAAACCGAAACCATACCTAAGTGGTTGTTAATTTCGGGTGAGTTCACATGAACTTGCAAAATATATAAGCAAGTCGCGGGCCAGATGTGTCCGGCATCACGCTCCCGGTCAAACCGATGGGAATCTCAGCGCTGGCGGAGCTGCAGGCGGCCGACCGCGCCCAGGATAAACGACCGCGGGAACAGCCGAAGCAGGAACGGCACAATCTTGATGCCGAGGCCGGGCAGCACTGCCCGCTGGTTGGACATCAGCCCGCGATAGGCCTGACGCGCGACTTCGGCCGGCACGACGTTGAGGACCGACGAGTTCAAACCCGGGCGTGAAGCCGGCACGCGCCTGAAATTCCGACGGGACCGGGCCGGGACAGACCACGGTGACGCGGACACCGTGCGGCGCCAGCTCCGCGCGCAACGCCTCGCTGAACGACAGCACATAGGCTTTCGATGCGTAGTAAACCGCCATTCCCGGGCCGGGCAGAAAGCCCGCGATCGAGCCGATATTGAGGATGCCGCCGCGATGGCGGATCAGCTGGTCCGAGAACCGCAACGACAGATCGGTCAGCGCGCGGATATTCACCGCGATGATTTCAAGCTGGACAGCGCGGTCGTGCTGGACCGCCCGGCCGAACAGGCCGAAGCCCGCATTGTTGACGACGTACTCGACCTCTACGCCGGATGCGGTCAAGGCCTCGGCAATCCTGTCGCCCGAGTCGGGCTGTGTGAGGTCGCAGGAAATGACGACCGGCGCCGCACCGCCCGCAGCCGTGATTTCGCCGGCCAGCGCGTTCAGGCGATCGGTTCGCCGCGCCACCAGCGCCAACCGATGCCCCTTGGCTGCAAAGACGCGCGCCAGCTCGGCGCCTATGCCCGCCGATGCACCGGTAATCAGCGTCACACGCTCGGTCACGATTGCAAGCTCTTCATTCAATTTCAGGTTACGCCGCGAACGGACGGACGAGAGCATAGGCGTGTGGTGTGACGCAAGCCACCGGCACACATGACGGCATGCAAACGCGCAAGGGTTGCGGAGAAAACGCCGTATTTTCGGGGCTTATGGCGTCACGGCCACGTTCGGCCGCACATTAAAATTTCGTTATGTTCAATAGCGAACACCGCAGGCCGGCGTGTCAGAGCGCCGCGTCCGCGGACTTCGCAGAGCCCGCGGTCCCGACCTGCTGCCGTTCGGCCACGCGGTGCTTGAGATCAATCCGGTCACGCGAGGAAACAGCGAGCAGATCCGCGGCGCGCCAAACCACGTTGTCCTCGAATTCGCTGACCTGGCCATCGGCATAGACCAGCTCCCACATCATCTCGATGATGCGCCGCCGGCCGTCCTCGTCCACCGAACGCATGATGACGCTGGTGAAATGATAGAGATCGACCGCCTCGCCCTCGACCTTGGTCGCCGACGCGATCAGACGATCGGCGGTGCCGGGATCGAGCTTGAAGCTGCTTTCGATCAGGCTGTGCAATTTCTGTTTCTCGACCGCGGTGGGCTCGCCGTCGAGCGAGACGACATGAACCAGCAGCGCGGTCGCAGCCAGGCGATAGCCGGTATCGTCGAACGCCCGCTCCTGGTCCGCGCTGGGGGTAACAATGTCGGCGATGAATTGGCGGAGTCCGTCGAGCATTGACATCCCTGGGTCATGAACTGCGATAGAGGGTATATGGCGCGGAAAGCCGCTCCGTGCAATTGCGGCGGGTCGGGCTGGGTGCATTACGTTTCGGCAATCTTGCTCAATCAGAAACCAGTCGCCGTCATGGCCGGGCTTGACCCGGGCATGACGCAAGATGATAAAGCGCGGCTCCAGCGCGATAATCTCAAGGTATCTCGTACACCACGATCTTGTCGGCGATGCCGCGCAGCGCGGCGTGCTTCTGGATCGGCTTGATCGCCGCTTGCTCCAGGATCGTGGCCACTGCGGGCGAACCGATCACCGGACCGGTGATGTGGATCTCCTGCGAAGTCGACAGGCTCTGCACGCGGGCCGCGATATTGACGGTCTGGCCGAAATAATCCTGGCGCTCGTTCAGCATCACAGCGAGACACGGGCCCTCGTGAATTCCGATCTTGACGACAAGGTCCTCGGTACCGCGCTGGAGATTGAGCGCGGTCATTGCGGCGCGCATGCGAAGTGCTGCGGCCAGCGCGTGTTCGGGCCTGATGAAGGTCGCCATCACGGCGTCGCCGATGGTTTTGACCACCGCGCCTTTTTCCGACGAGATGATTTCCAGCAAGGCATGGAAATGGGCGCGCACCAGGTCGAAGGCGGCGAGGTCGCCGACCCGCTCGTAGAGCGCGGTCGATCCCTTCAGGTCGGTGAACAGGAAGGTCAGCGAGGTGATCTTCAGCCGCTGGTCGACGTGGAGATTGTCGGCCTTGTAGACATCGCGAAAGGTCTGGTTGGTCAGCATCCGCTTGGCGGTCAGGAACGGCTTGCGCTTGCCGATCAGATGATGGAGGCCTTCGGCCGCGATAAACACCGATGGCAGCACGCGCACGCTGGTCTGGTTGTCGAGCGACAGCCGCAACGGACCGGGGCGCATGGTCGTGGTCCCGGTCGGCGCATGGACGTTGTTATAGATCAGCGACAGTTGCTGACGCTCCTTGGTCGGCTCGCCCTGGACGTCGATGAATTGCGCGGCATGGGTCACCGGTTCGAACACGATGATGAATTCCGCCGGCAGTTGCAGCGACAGGACAGCCTTTTCGCCGGCCGGCAGCTCCAGCACATCCAGCGTCACCTCGTCGGTCAGCGTTGCAAAGGATTCCTTGTTGAAGTCGACGCCGGAACTCCAGAACACCTGTTTGAAATATTCCCAGATCGGTAGCGTGTTGGGGTCGTGCGCGGCGATACGCCGGACGCGTGGGCTGACCGTAAAGGCAACCTCGACCTGCTCGTCGACCGAGGCTTCGTAACCCGCGGCGCACAGGGCGCAGTTGTAGTCGTCATGCCGCAGCGACTTCAGCGTCGAATGCGCGTCGAGCACCCCGCCGCAGCCCGGACACAGCACGTTCCAGGTCAGTTCAAACAGGCCTAGCCGCGAGGCATGCAGGAAGCCGGAAATCACCCGCTCCTCGTCGAGCCCGGTCCGCCTGGCAAAATCCAGCACATTGATGCGGTTAAGTTCGTGGTCTTCGCCCTTGTCGATCAAACGCGCAATGGCGTCGGCGACCGCAGGGTCGGCGGTCTGCTTCAGGACGGAAAACTGGGCCTGTATATCGCTCATGCTGCCAACTTAAGTGGAATCGCTGCATCGTTCCAGCAACGCCCGGGAATAGTTTTGACGCGTGTCTACCGCGGCGTGATCGCAAACATCGGCGAACGGTCGGGCTGCGTGGTGACCACGCCGACCGGCATCACCGGCTCCTTGTCGATCAGGCCGATCCGGAACGCGCCGATCATCTTGGCCAGCGCCAGGGTTGCTTCCACCAGAGCGAAGTGCGCGCCGATGCAGACGCGCGCACCGACGCCGAACGGCAGGTAGGCAAAGCGATCGGGCGGCGTTCCCGTCATGAAGCGCGACGGGTTGAACGCGTTCGGATCGCGCCAGAGCTTTTCGTGCCGGTGCAACAGCCACGGCGCGATCAGAATAACGTCGTTTTTCCGGACCGGCATGCCGGCAATCGTGTCCGCTCCCGCCGCCGCACGCGCGATCAGGAACGCCGGCGGATAAAGCCGCATGGTCTCGTCAACCACCGCGCGGGTGAATTTGAGCCGATCGAGATCTACCGCGCCGTCGACGGTGGCGGCCTGCACCTCGGCCGCAACCTGATCCTGGGCAGCGGGATCGAGCGCCAAGAGATAGAGCGACCAGAACAACGCGGTGCCGGTCGTTTCATGGCCGGCCAAAATCATGGTCGCGACCTGGTCGCCGAGCTGCGCATCGGTGAAGGCTTCGCCGGTCTCCGGATCGCGCGCCGCGCCCATCAGATCGAACAGATCATTCGGCGGCGCGCCTTCGTTCTTGCCGGCGGCGCGGCGCTCGGCCATCAGCATGCCGACGAAGGCGGTCCAGCGCTTGCGGAAGCGGGCGCGCGAAAAATCCTGCGGGCTCGGCCAGCTCAGCGGCAGCAGCAGATCGAGGAAATGCGGGCGCGCCAGCCGGTCGCCATATTCCATCACGAAATCGCGCAAGGCGGCGCCGTGGCGGTCCATGCCGAACGAAAACATGGTACGGCCGGCGATCTCCAGCGTCATCCGCTGCATCGCCTCACGCAGATCCACCGGCGCGTTGCTGGCGGCTCTGAGCTTGGCGACCGTATCGTCGGTTGCCGCCAGCATGTGCGGGATCAGCGTGGTCACCGCGCGCGGCGTGAAGGCCGGCGCCAGGGTCCGGCGCTGATGTTTCCAGGCTCGGCCCTCCGCAATCAGCAAGCCTTCGCCGAGGATCGGACGCAGCACACGAAGGCCGGCCGGGGTCCGCGTATAGTTCTCGTAGTTGTCGACCAGCACATGCCGGATCGCATCCGGCGCGTTGAGGATGAAGCTGCTGCGGCCGACAAAGCGGCCGCGAATGATGTCTTCTTCATAGGCGCGCTGACCCCAGGTGGCGATCACGCTTTCGCGCATCACCTTCATGCGCCCCAGCGCTGTCATGGTTTCTGACGCCCGCGGCGGGCTCGGCGGCACCAGCAGCTTTCGCGCGACCGGCATATCGTAGGCTTCGGCTATGCTCATGCGTTCCTCGCTCTAACCGCAGCAAATTCCGCGAACCCGGCGCCATGAAGGCACGGGCTCACAACAGAGCTAATAGGTCAGTTCGGCAACCGCAATTCGGTTTTCCGACGCCGGCCAGGCCCGCGCCACAATCCGCTCCTGGTTGAACAGCGCGACCACGGGGCGGCCGATTTCCGTGGCCGGAATCCGCACCGTCGTGACCGAGTTCGGTCGGTACGCCCGGCTTGACGTCCGTGGGCTCCTTGCCGTCGATCAGAACCACGTCACGCGGCAGGCCGAAATAGCCCCGCGGCCGCGACATCAGAACCACGGCGCCGGCGCCGGCGTCGGCCGGTCCAAGCGCCCGCGCCGCGCGCAGATGCACGATGTCGGAGGAGCGCGGAAACGGCGAGCGGTAGAAATGCGTCGTGGTCGAGCCGGGAGACGTCAGCACGATCTCCAGATACCAGTCCGGCTCGACGCCGGCCGGACCCCAGCGGCCGTCCGCGCCGGTCTGCGACGAGTGGATCGGGCCGCCGATCCGCTCGCCGGTATCGGCGGAGACACGATAGACGTCGACCGACGCGCCTGACACCGGACGATTGGTTTGAACGCCGCCGGCGTGCCCGTGACCAGGCCGCTGAGGTTGACTTCGGCTTCCGGCACGATCTCGATCCGCGACGGTTCGCGGCCGGCAATGAATTTGTAGATCTCGCGAAACGCGCGCGGATGATAGGCGGTCTCGCGGTGATCGATCGCGCCGAGCACGAGATTGGTCGCGCCCTTCAGCGCCGGACCTTCCGCCGTCACCCCGGTCGGCGTGCCCGGCTTGCCGACGAAGCGGCCGTCGGCTTGCGCGAATTTGTCGATGCCGTCGCTGCGCAAGGTGAGGAACGCGGTGCCCGGCGTCACTTCGCTTTCGCCCTCGTTCAAGCCGCGCAGGAACGGGCCGCGGCCGTTGAACTCGCCGCCAAGCCCTTCGTCCCAGTCATAGACGCCGTGGTTGGGAACGCCGCACAGCACGGCGTGACTGACATCGGCGCCGCCGCCGTTCTTGATATGGTTGCGGATCGAATTGCCGCCGCGCGAATTGCCGACCAGGGCGATCCGCGACGCGCCGGTGCGGCGCTTCAATTCCTTGATGGCGTCGGCGAGTTCGCGCCGCTGATCCTCGGTCGAGGAGCGATTGGCCTGCTCGACCTTGTCGTCGGTGCGCGCCAGCGGATCGGTGAAATTGATCGCGAACATCCGGTCGCGCGGCACACCGTTGGATTCCATTCGCCACATCGTGGTGACCCAGAGCGCGGCGTGGTCGCCATTGCCGTGCACGAACAGGATCGGCGGCACTTCTGCCAGGCCTGCCGCGGCCGGCGCCGTCTGCGCCCAGCGCGGAGCGGCCGAATGGACCGGCCAGCAAGGGCAGTACCCCGGCACCCCTGAGCAGTGACCGACGCGATAGGCTCATTTTGTAACCTTCCGTTATTTTTCAGTGCTTTAGCTGTGCTGTAGCACGCCCGACAGGGTCGTAACGACTGGACAGGGCGGGGTTTTCGCAGGCATCACTTGGGGATTGCGGAATCACGGACCAGCCATAGCAGGCGAAACGGAACCGGATATGACCGAACCACCGAAACGCGCTCGTTCTGCCGACGGCATCACGGCCCCGCTGCGCCATCCGGTGTTCCGGCGCATCTGGCTCGCCAGCCTCGTTTCCAACCTCGGCATCCTGATCCAGGGCGTCGGCGCCGCCTGGGCGATGACGCAGATGACGTCCTCGGCCGACAAGGTCGCCCTGGTGCAGACCGCGCTGATGCTGCCGATCATGCTGATCTCGATGCCGGCCGGCGCCATCGCCGACATGCACGACCGCCGCATCGTGGCGCTGGTCTCGCTCTCGATCGCGCTGACCGGCGCGACCGCGCTGACGGTGCTGGCGTGGCTCAACCTCGTCACCCCGAATATCCTGCTGACGCTGTGCTTCGTGGTCGGCAGCGGCATGGCGCTGTTCGGGCCGGCCTGGCAGGCCTCGGTCAGCGAGCAGGTGCCGGCGGAAACGCTGCCGTCGGCGGTAGCGCTCAACGGCATCAGCTACAACATCGCGCGAAGCTTTGGCCCGGCGGTCGGCGGCATCGTGGTCGCAAGTGCCGGCGCCGTCGCCGCCTTTGCACTGAATACGTTGCTCTATCTGCCGCTGATGGTGGTGCTGTTCTTGTGGAATCGCACCAGCGAACCGTCGCGCCTGCCGCGCGAACGGTTCACCCGCGCCATGGTCTCGGGCGCGCGCTACATCACCAATTCGCCGTCGATCCGCATCGTGCTGATCCGCACGCTCGTCACCGGCCTGATCGGCGGTTCGGTTTCGGCGCTGATGCCGCTGGTCGCCCGCGACCTGCTGCATGGCGGCGCGCAGACCTACGGCATCATGCTCGGCGCCTTCGGCATGGGCGCGGTGATCGGCGCGTTCAACATCACCGAGGTGCGCCGGCGGATGAGCGGCGAGGCCGCGGTGCGCGCCTGCGCGATATCGATGGCGGGAGCGATCGCGGCGGTCGCGATCAGCACGGAGCCGGTGCTGACCGCGGCGGCGCTGGTGATCGCCGGCGGCGTGTGGATGCTGGCGGTGGCGCTGTTCAATATCGGCGTGCAGCTCTCGGCGCCGCGCTGGGTCGCCGGCCGCTCGCTGGCGGCGTTCCAGGCCTCGATCGCCGGCGGCATCGCGATCGGAAGCTGGGGCTGGGGCCATCTCACCGACGCGTACGGCGTCGAAGCCGCCTTGCTGGTTTCCGCCGGCCTGATGCTGCTGTCGCCGCTGCTCGGCCTGTGGCTGCGGATGCCGCCGGTCGGCGCCCGCAACGAGGCCGCGACCGAGGTGCTGGCCGACCCCGAGGTGCAGCTGTCGCTGACCGGCCGCAGCGGACCGCTGGTGGTCGAGATCGAATATCGCGTCGCGCAGGACAACGCCCGGCTGTTCCACAATGTGATGCAGGAAGTGCAGCTCAGCCGCCAGCGCAACGGCGCCTATGGCTGGTCGATCGCGCGCGACATCGCCGATCCCGAATTGTGGACCGAGCGCTATCACTGTCCGACCTGGCTGGATTATCTGCGCCAGCGCAATCGCGCGACCCAGTCCGAACGCGCGCTGCATCAGCGCGCGATCGATTTCCATCTCGGCGTCGGAACCGATCCGGGTCCGCCGCATGCTGGAGCGGCCGTTCGGCTCGGTGCGCTGGAAGGAAGACACGCCCGACAGCGCGGCGAACGAGGTGTTGCCGGTGGTTGCGACCGCGGCGGGCAGCAGTACCTAGTCATTCCCCGGACGGTACTGCGGGGGTCAGACGCAAAATCGCGAAAACAACCCCATGCAAAGTAGGATGGGACGCGAAAAAGGCCTACTGCCCGTGGCTCGCCAGCATCGCCTGGCAGGCCTTGCTGATGCGGGCGCGGTTCTGCTTCAGGCACGCCAGCACGATCTGGTCGCCGTCCTTCATCTGCGCCCGGCAAAACTGCGAGACGTCGCGGGCGCAGGCGTCATGGCCCTGCTGCGCCGAGGCAGCCGGTAGCGATCAGAACCAACGGAATGACGAAAAGAATTCTGGTCATCTTGCTATGCCTCACACCAATAACGCGATCCGGGCGTTCTATAGCGTTTTCGCGCGAAGGGGAAACCGGTTCGCGCCTCGCGCCGGATGGCGGGTGAAGGCTCTGAGGAACCGAAAAAGCGCCTGCGTCTCATCGCCGCAAGCGCTTTTCGGAAATCGGGATCGACAGCTTACTGCGCGGCCATCTTGCCGGACTTCTGCGCGGCGAGATCGCGGTCCAGCACGGTGCGGCAACCGCTGGAGAGGCTGGCGCGCTTGGAGATCATGCAGGACGGTGATCTTCGGGATGTTCGGGATCTCGGAGCTGCAGAGACGGAACGCGTCACCGGTGCACATCGACTGCGCTTCGGCGCTGAAAGCAAAGCTCGAGGTCGACGAAACCGCTGCGAACGAAGCGGCCAAAGCCAGCGCTAAACCGGCGTTGCGAATGGTGCTGGTGAAAGTAGCGGTCATTTTCGGCTCCTGTTGGCCCGACGATGTCGGCCCGTTGTTTGATGATCTGACCATGCGCCGATTAGACAGGCCTTACCGTGACCGACATCACACAAGGATCAGGCCCAAATTCAAGCCGCTCTTTTTGTTGCCGGAACCGGATCGTGTTGGGGCGGCGTTAAGACCTTGTTCGCATTAATGGCATGTCGCGTGTGTGCCCCTGTATGTGGAAAGAGTAGCGATGCGTAATGCGTTCGGCCTGATGCTGGCCAGTGTTGTTGCGGCGGTTGCGATCGCCGGAGTTTGGTTCTGGACCTCCTCGCCGCGTGCCGACGCGGCCCCCCAAACCGTCGCCGCCCGCAAGGCCGAGCCGCTGCCCGCGGCCAAGGCCGCCACAGGACGATGTCGAGGTCACGGCCTCGCTGTCGAAGCCGGCGCCAGCGCCGGTTCCCGTTCCGCAGCCTGTCAAAGCCTGCGCCAATCCCGATGCACTCGGCGTCAGCCGCACCGTCGTGATCGACACCACGGGCGGACCGGGCTTCGGCTTCCTGCAATACAAGCAGTTCGATTTCCTCACCGACAAGGAAGTGGTGCTGACCTTCGACGACGGTCCGTGGCCGACCACGCCGGCGGTGCTGAAGGCGCTCGCCGACGAATGCACCAAGGCGGTGTTCTTCCCGATCGGCCTGCACACCACCTATCATCCCGATATTCTCAAGCAGGTCGCCGCCGCCGGCCACACCATCGGCGCCCACACCTGGTCGCACGCCGATCTCCACAGCAAGAAGATGAGCGAGCAGCAGGGCAAGGACGAGATCGAGAAGGGTTTTAGCGCCGTGAAGATGGCGATCGGCGCCAACCCGTCGCCGTTCTTCCGCTTCCCCGGGCTGGCCCATACCCAGCCGACGCTGGACTATCTCGGCGGCCGCAACATCTCGATGTTCTCGGTCGATATCGACTCGCTCGACTTCAAGTCCTCTTCGTCCGACCAGGTGATCCAGACCGTGATGACCAAGCTCGACAAGCAGGGCAAGGGCATCATCCTGATGCACGACTTGCAGAAGCACACCGCGCAGGCGCTGCCGACGATCCTGCGCCGCCTCAAGGCCGGCGGCTACAAGGTCGTGGAGATGAAGGCCAAGGCGCCGCTGGAAACGCTGCCGGAATACGACGCGATGCTGGTCAAGGACCTGAAGGTGCCGGCCGTCAGCGCGCGTCCGCTCGGCAGCGTGGTGCAGACGGTTTCGCAGTAAGGATTCGCGGGAAGCCGATATCGGCGCTCGTACGACTACAACGAAAAACGCGCCCTCGGATTTGATCCCGAGGGCGCGTTTTGCTTCTTGAAGATTACCAGTAGATCGCCGTGGCGATGCAGTTCGCCGATGATGCGGCCTTCGGTCCAGTAACGCTTGTGGCGCGGCTTCTCGGCTTTCGCCGTCTTCACCGGCTTTGCCGGTTCGGTGGTGGTGGTCTGCTCGACCTTCGGCGTCGCGGCCTTTACCACTTCAGCCTTGGGCGTTTCAGCTTTGGGCGTTTCCACCTTGGGTTCGACCACCGCCGGGCGCTCGACATATTTCGGCGCGTCGGACTTTGGCGCGTCCGCAGCCTGCGGTGCTTCCGCGGTTTTCGAACTATCGGCGGCCTTGGCGGCGGGCGCCGGCGCTGCCAGCACATCGCTCCCGGACAGCGACAGGCTCCGCTCGCCAGCCTGCGCGGCGACGGATGCCAGAACCAACCCTGCGATCAGAATGAATTTGCGCATGTGAGTATCTCCCCTTGAGTTCGAGGGGAAATTAAGCCGGCACGGCCGGAAATTATGTGAGGCAAATCACGCCGTCGATGACGGCGCGGAACCGCCTTGCAAAGTGCCTTCCAGACGGCTGTAGCAATCCCGGTGAACGGCATGGGGCTGTCCTTCGCGCACACCATTGTCGAAGCGCACGATGGGTCGATATCGGTGAAAAATCGGGATCACGGCGGCGCGTCTTTCGAGGCTCCCTCTCCGTCCCGGCGACAGTCGGCAAGCCTGACCGCTCGAAGCAGGCTTTCGCTGTTGATCTGGATCAACTGGACCTGCAAATGAAGTACGGTTTGCCGGACTGCCCACTGGGACAATGTTCTTGAGGACAAATGGTCTTCACTTGGGTTCTCAGGTTTGATGAGCGCGTACCGACCCCAAACGGTACGCCAAAGCCCCCCCACGGCCCCGGTCGAAAACGACCGGGGCCGTCCATTTTGGCAGCCAGCAGTTCGATGGCGTCGCGAGGCGCTTAGGGTGGCACTATTGAGCGGCGGTCGGCGTCGCCTGCGTGTCATTGCCGAGCGGTTGGCGGAAAAGGCCGAGCAAGGCGACCGAGCGGCCATCCAGCGGATAGCAGCAGCAGAGAGCAGCAGGTTCGACGGCAGGTGCGCGCAGGCGATAAAGCCCGGCGATGCGCGGTGGTGCCGCAAACAGGACTTCGAACCTGTGACCCCGTCATTACGAATGACGTGCTCTACCAACTGAGCTATTGCGGCGGACCGAACGCTAGCGCCGGGCAACCGCCCGAAACGCCCGCACCTGATATCGGGCACGGCCCCGATTGGCAAGAAAAACGCGGGCCATTTTAATCTTGGCGCGTTTTCCTGGCGCGAACCGGCTGCCCAATTCGCTTGAAACCGCGTTGTTATTGAACGCCTATTCGCCGCCGAAGCGCGACAGGAAACCCTTCCAGCCGCCGGCCTGGGCTTTTGGCGGGCCGATTTGTTCCGCGAATTCATCCGGCGCGCCGTCCTCGTCGATGCCGGGGTCGTCGGGGGCCCGAATGATGGGAATGACGGCTGGAATCGGCGCGGGCGCGGCCTTTGGGTTAGTCTTGGGGATATCCTGCCGGGCCCGGAACAGCGGCGCGGGGCCCACCGGGGCCGATTCGGCCGGCGGCGGGGCTGGCGCCACGACTGATACGGCGACCACGGGGGCCGGCTCAGCGGGTACCGGCGACGGTGCATTGTCCTGGGCGGCGGCCGGAAC
Organism: uncultured Alphaproteobacteria bacterium; assembly: GCA_963764705.1. Taxonomy (GTDB): domain Bacteria; phylum Pseudomonadota; class Alphaproteobacteria; order Rhizobiales; family Xanthobacteraceae; genus Bradyrhizobium. The sequence goes on from CAVXTR010000006.1 coordinate 206,927, forward strand.
GACGATGTCGACCGGCGCCGCGGCAGGTTCCGCTTCGGCGGCCGGCGGCGGCTCGAGCACGATCGCCCGTGTCGGTGTCGCCAGCATGGCTTCCTCGAACGGCGAGGATTCAATCGTCCCGCCCTTGTCGGACGGCAGGCTCGCCACCGGCGTCTGCCACTGGAAGGCATCGAGCCGTCCGGTGACGGGCGATACCGGGCGCCAGCGATCGCTGACATAGCCATCCGCGGTCCAGGCCGGATCGTGCAGCGCGCGCACCGCGCGCAAGGTCCACGCCCGGGCGCGACCGGAATCGCCGTGTTCGGTGCGCTCGATCTCCGCCATCAGCATCGCGACCCGCTGTGTCGGGGCGGCAATGAACGGCTCCAGCGCGGCGCGGGCCTTGCCGAATTCGGCGGCATCGATCGCGGCGCGCGCAATCGCGAGCGCGCCTTCGATGTGACCCGGCGCCTTTGCCGCCAACGTCTCGACCCGCACCAGCCGCTGCCGCGCGGAATCGCCGAGTTTCACATGTGCATAGGCATCGGCGAGATCCGGATGCGGCTGCGCCAACCACGCGGTCTCGACCAGGCGCATCGAGCGGCGCACCTGATGCGCCTCGCTTTCATATTTACTTGCGAGCACCGCGGCCGGCGCCAAAGTCGGCGCCAGCTTGACCGCTTCCATCACGCTCTCGCGCGACATGTCGCGATCGAGATTTTGCAGTTCCAGCGCGCGCGCCGTCAGCAGCACGCCGCGCTGGCGGCGATAGGTCGCCTTGTCGATCAGTCCGGCGGACTGGTTGTTGTCGAGAATGGTCAGCGCGCCGGTCCAGTCGCCCTTGGCGCAGCAGAAACCGAGCACAGCATGCGACGCCCACGACGACGACGGCGACAGCTTCAGCGCCTCCTCGGCAACCATCACGGCGGCGACGGGATCGTCGGCGCGCTGCGCCTCGATGAACAGGCCGCGCAGGCCGAGCAGCCGCGTGTCTTCACGCTCGGCCATGGCGCGGAACACGCGCTGCGCGCTCTCGCGATCGCCGTCGAGCTGCGCCGATTGCGCGTGCAGCAGCAGCGCCAGCGGATCGTGCGCGGCATGTTTGCGCGCGACTTCCGCGTGCGCGCGCGCGGCGAAAGAATCGCCGTGTCCGATCGCCAGCAGTCCTTGCGTGATGGCGTGCCGTCCGCGGGCGTGACGCCGTTCGCGGCGGCCGCGTTTGACATCGCTTGGTATTTTCCACAGGCCGCGCAAAACCGTCCAGAGCATCATGGCCGCGACGACGACGATGCCCAGGATCAGCACGAACACCGGCAGCGTGGTCTTGATGCGCAAGGTGCCCCAGGTCAGCACGAAGTCGCCGGTCTGCTCGGCGACCCAGGCAGCACCCGCGGCACCGAGCGCGATCAGCAACAGAAACAGAATGATCCGGATCATCGGAATCCCTATTGCGCCGGTTTGGCGAGCACGGCCATGGCATCGGCGGCGAATTGGCGGGACGCGGCCAGCGCCACATCGCGCGCGTCGGCCTTGTCCAGCCAGGCTTGCGCGGCGGCACGGTCGGCAGGCTCCAGCTTGTTCAATTCTTTCCGGGCTTCATTGGAATCGTTGCGCAGCGCGGCTGCGGTGACCCGCGCCACCACGGCGCCGCGATCATTGCCAATGCTGTCTGTGCGCTCGATCGTGACGAGTTTGGCCGCGCCGGCCTGCAACCGCTCGAGCACGCCGGAACCGGTGGTGGCATTGTCCTGCTGCGCCGGCAGCAGCTTCGGCAGCAGCGCCAGCAACTCGGTGCTGAGCCTGACCTGGTTCGGCACGCCCTTGGCGGCAAATTGATCGAGGGGCTTGAGGACATCGGGATTGGGCGTCAGCGCCTTCGCCGTCGCCAGCGCCGCCGGGAAGGGATCGCCGATCCGGACCAGCACGTCGAGCAGCGCCGACGCCACGATGCGTCGCAGTGGCAGATCATCCGCAGGCTTGCCATCGGCGGCCTTGGCATCGGCAATCTTGCTGCCTTGTTGCGCGATCTCGGCGCCCTGAGTTCGCACCAGGCTCTCGACCTTTCCGATGCGGTCGTCGATCGCGGAAAGATCCGGCGCAACGGCGCCATCGGCGCGCGGTGCGGACTTCGCGTCATTGATAGCCGCGGCAAGCTTGTCGTTTTGCGCGCGGGCAGCCGTGAGGTCACTGCGCAAGGCGGCGAGTGATTTTTCCAGGCCTTCGACGCGCGCAGCAGCGGCCGTATCCGCAGCCGGCTTGTCGGCCTTTGACTCGAGGCCCGCGACGCGCGTGGCAAGACCGTCGATGGCGGCATTTGGCGCTGACGGTGTGCCGGCCGGCTGGACCGCTGGCCATCCCAGCATCCAGCCGACGCCGATCACCAATGCGGCGGCGACGGCGCCGGAGACGGGCGCGACGATCCAGGGAGATGGCGGCGCAGATGCCGGCGCGGAAATCGGCGCGGCGGCCGACGCCTCCGCATCAGGTTCGGCCGCAGGTTCAGACGCCGCGGCGCTATCGGCAGGTGAGGTCGCGCCATCGGCAGGCGAGGTGGCGGTAGACACGGCGGTCGCCTCGAGGTCGATCGTCGGCGGTGCGCGCTTGGGCCGCTCGGAATCGGGCAGCGATCCAGTGTCTTCGGGCCTGTCATCGACCATCGCAGCGGTTCCCTCAACGGTTAGGTGCCGGAACTTACCAGAATCCGGTTGTATTAGGCCAATCGCGGTCGCAGCGCACGGCCCAAGACACGGTCCAGGGCCTCGAACAGGGCATTTTCATCCGCCTGAGCCGCCGCCGTGACCTGGGTGGCGCCGGCGTCCCGCAGAACGGCGGCGACGGCGGCGGAAATGCAGCATTGTGGCAGCGCCAGCGCCGATATTTCGACGCCGCCGGAGCGGGCCGCCTCCAGAAATGCGCGGGCACTGCGGCGTGAGTAGTGCAGGACCGCCTCGACCTGATGCGCCACGAAAGCGTCACAAATTTCCCGCGGCAGGCCGGTCGCCGGAACCATCCGGTAGGTCGTGTGCGTCACCACCGTAAAACCCTTTTCGCCGAGTTCGCCGGCAAGGTCGCGCGCGAGATCGGCGCCCGCCAGGTACAATAGCGTGCCGGCCTTTTTCAGTTGCTTCGATTTCACGCTCGTCTGCACCAGATCGCGCAAGGCGCTGGCGTCGCCTCTGGACGTGATCACCTGGGCAAACCCGGCATCGCGGGCCGCCGTCGCCGTATGCTCTCCGACCGCAAACAGCGGCAGCTTCAGGAGCCGGCTGTCGGCAAGCTTTGAGGCAATCGCGCGCAGCGCATTGGCCGACGTGACGATGACGGCACCATAATCCGCGTCCTCGTCATCCCCAAACGGGACCGCCTCGAACCGCAGCATCGGCGCGCGCAGGACCTCGAAACCCCGTGCGCGCAACGCCGCGGCCGTCGTCTCATCATCGGGGTGCGGACGGGTCACGAGAACGGCCATGGGTGGGATCTCCGCCAGCACGATTCGGCGCAACCGGACGATTGCACCTTGAGACCTCGTAATGCTACCCGGTTACGGAAACGTTGTTACGACTGACGGCACAAGGCCACAAATTGGAAACCGACACGCCGATGCTGGTTCTGGGGATCGAGACCACCTGCGACGAAACCGCGGCCGCCGTGGTCGAGCGCCACGGCGACGGCAGCGGCAGCATCCTGTCCAATATCGTGCATTCGCAGACCGCCGAGCACGCCCGCTTCGGCGGCGTGGTGCCGGAGATCGCCGCGCGCGCCCATGTCGACCTGCTCGACGGCATCATCGCCGGCGCCATGCAGGAAGCCGGCGTCGAATTCGCACAGTTGTCCGCGGTGGCCGCCGCCGCGGGGCCCGGCCTGATCGGCGGGGTGATCGTCGGCCTGACCACCGCGAAGGCGATCGCGATGGTGCACGATACGCCGCTGATTGCGGTCAATCATCTGGAGGCCCATGCCCTGACGCCGCGGCTGACCGATGCGCTCGAATTTCCCTATTGCCTGTTTCTCGCCTCCGGCGGCCACACCCAGATCGTTGCCGTGGTCGGCGTCGGCGAATATGTCCGGCTCGGCACTACCGTCGACGACGCCATGGGCGAAGCCTTCGACAAGGTCGCCAAGATGCTGTCGCTGCCCTATCCCGGCGGGCCCGAGGTCGAGCGCGCGGCGGCCAGCGGCGATCCCAAGCGGTTCGCCTTTCCACGGCCGATGCTCGGACGACCGGACGCGAATTTCTCGCTGTCGGGATTGAAGACCGCCGTTCGCAGCGAAGCCAGCCGAATGATGCCGCTGGAGCCGCAAGACATCTGCGACCTCTGCGCCGGCTTTCAGGCCGCGGTACTGGAAGCGACCGCCGACCGCTTGAGCGTCGGCCTGCGTCTGTTCCATGAACGGTTCGGCCCGCCCCGGGCACTGGTCGCCGCCGGCGGCGTCGCCGCCAATCAGGCCATCCGTGGCGCATTGCTGGATGTCGCGAGCAAAGCGGGGACCATGCTGATCATCCCGCCGCCGGCGCTGTGCACCGACAATGGCGCGATGATCGCCTGGGCCGGCGCCGAGCGGATGGCGCTCGGCCTGATCGACGGCATGGATGCGCCGCCGCGCGCCCGCTGGCTGCTTGATAGCAATGCCGCGGCGCCGGCCGGCTTCGCCAACACCCGCGCGGGATTCTGACATGACGTTAAAGGATATGACGTCAAAGGATTCCCGGCTCGGCAATTCGGTGGGCGTGATTGGCGCCGGCGCCTACGGAACCGCACTGGCCTGTGCGGTCGCGCGCGCCGGCCGCGACGTCGTGCTTTATGCCCGCAGCGCCGCAAGCGCCGCGCAGATCGAGGCGACACGCCAAAATCCGAAACTGCCTGGCGTGAGCGTCGATGCGAAGATCGCGATATCAGCCGATATCGCCATGGCGGCAAGCGCAGGCATTATCCTGATCGCAACCCCGGCGCAGAGTTTGCGCGAGGCCGCGACCGCGCTTAAGCCGCATCTTGCGCCGGCGACGCCGGTTGTCGCCTGTGCCAAGGGCATCGAGCGCGGCACGCATCTGTTCATGACCGAGGTCATTGCCGAAGCCTTGCCGAATGCCATCCCGGCGATCCTGTCGGGACCCAACTTTGCCGACGATGTGGCGCGCGGCCTTCCGACCGCCGTGACGCTTGCGTCCAGAGATGAAAAGCTGGCGAGCGAACTGGTGCAGATGCTGGGCTCGTCCACCTTCCGGCCCTATCACACCACGGATGTCCGCGGCGTCGAGATCGGCGGCGCCGCCAAGAACGTGCTGGCGATCGCGGCCGGTATCGTCGTCGGTCGGAAACTCGGCGCCTCGGCGCAGGCGGCGCTGACCACGCGCGGCTTCAGCGAACTCGCCCGGCTCGGCCGCGCCTGCGGCGCCCGCGCCGAAACGCTGGCGGGACTGTCGGGCCTCGGCGATCTGATCCTGAGCTGCGCCAGTCTTCAGTCGCGCAATTTCGCGTTCGGCATCGCGCTCGGTCGTGGCGAAAAGCCCGCGCCCGGAAAGCTCGCCGAAGGCGAATTCACGGCACCGGTGCTGATCGAACTGGCGGCTTCGCAAAACGTCGATATGCCGGTATCGAAAGCCGTCGCGGCCATATTGAGCGGCAAGGTGACGATCGATGCTGCGATCGAAGGCCTGCTGACGCGGCCGTTCAAGGCGGAGGAATGACAATGGCGTACTGGCTGGTGAAATCCGAACCCTCGGTCTGGTCGTGGGATCAGCAGGTCGCGAAGGGCGCCAAGGGCGAAGCCTGGACCGGCGTGCGCAATTTTACCGCGCGGCAGAATCTGGTGGCGATGAAGAAAGGCGACCGCGCCTTCTTCTACCATTCCAACGAGGGCAAGGAGATCGTCGGCATCGCCGAGGTCATCAAGGAAGCCTATCCCGATCCGACCGACAAGACCGGCAAGTTCGTCTGCGTCGACATCAAGGCCGACAAGCCGCTGACGACGCCGGTGACGATGGCCGCGATCAAGGCCGACAAGAAATTCGCCGACATGGCGCTGGTGAAATATTCGCGGCTGTCGGTTCAGGCGGTCACGGCCGAGGAGTGGAAGGCAGTTTGCAAGATGGGCGGGCTGTAGATTCGCCGCTGATAGGTACTATAACACCCCGATTTCCTTCCTGGACTGTGGGCTCACCGACCCCCGCCGCAGGGGAAACTTAGCATTTCAGGTGCTTAATCTGGACCCTGCGGCGCCAAGATCGCCGGGGGAGGAACAGGGTCTTGAAATCGGGTGCCAGCAACCTGAGCCCGACTGCGCTCGACGACAGCGCAGGCGTGTCCACGACTTCAGCGCTCGAGGCCGAGGCGGAGCGGCTGCTGTCGCAACGCACCCGCGACATCCGGTTTTCTCCCGAGATGGTTCTGGCCTATCGCAAGAAGGACTGGCCCCAGCGAAGCAAGATCGCGCGCGCCTGGATGGTCTGGGTCGCGCTGATCAGCATGGCCTTCGTGCCCATCAGCTACCTTCTTGCTCCCGATTTCCTTACGCTTACCACCGCCGTCAGCGGGCTGCTGGTTCCGGCGCTGCACGGCTGTGCCTACCTGGTCTGGCGAAAGCCACGCAGCGCCACCGTCGAAGGCCTGTCGCTGCTGCTGCTGATGATCAGCGTGATGGTTGCTTACGGCTACCTCGCCGTCACGGCCGGCGGCGCCGACTATGAGCGCTTCCTCACCTGCATTCTGTACGTCGACACGATCGCGATCGTGGTGTTCAACGTCGACTATATCTGGACGCTGGCCTTGATGGTCTGCGCCACGGCAATCTTTTTCGGCTTTGAGCTCTTCAATCCCGCGATCAACCTCGAGGAAGCGATCGGGACCTCGGTGTTTTATGCGATGGGAATCTACGCGGCGACGATCGCGCGCAAGACCCAGTCGATCCTCGGTCAAAAAGCCTTCCTGATGTCCTTGCGCAACGAGTATCGCAGCGACGCGCTGAAGAGCGCCAATCATCAGTTGGAAATACTGGCGAAACGCGACCCTCTCAGCGGGCTCGGCAACCGCCGTTCGGCTAACGATCTCATCGAGAAGCTGTGGCACGACGCGACGATCCCCAAGGCCTGTATCGCGTTCATCATGGCCGACATCGACTGGTTCAAGCGACTGAACGATACCGCTGGCCACGCCGCCGGTGACGAGTGCATCCGACGGGTCGCGGAGACGATCGGAGAATCGGTGCGGATCGGCGAAGACGCCGTCTTTCGCTATGGCGGCGAGGAATTCCTCGTCGTTCTCGCGCCCGCCTCGCCCGATCTCGCCTGGACGATCGCGGAACGCATCCGCAGCTCGGTAGAAGCGCTCGCCATCGTCAATCCGGGGATCGACCCCGCAGACGGCGCCGCCAATGTGGTGACGATCAGCCTGGGCGTCGCTTTCGCGCAGGAAGGTGCCGCGCCGGAGATCGTTGCAAAATGGGCTGACGACGCCCTCTACGACGCCAAGCGTGGCGGCAGAAACCTCGTGTTCCTGTCGAATGCTCACTCCGTCGATGACGCGAGTCGATTGCAGCCGCTGTCGCCGAGCCCGGAAAGTTCGGCGGCGACTTCCGTGAGAGTTGGGGCCTAGTCGGCCAGGGCCGACGAATGGAAGACGGTCTCAAGATGGGTGGGCTCTGATTCTTCCCCTCTCCCCTTGTGGGAGAGGGTGGATCGAACGACGCGAAGCGGCGTGCGAGACGGGTGAGGGGTTCTTTCCGTGGAGACAGCACCCCTCATCCGGCGCTTCGCGCCACCTTCTCCCACAAGGGGAGAAGGAAGAAGAGATCAGGCCGCGGCCGCCGTCACCACTTGCGCCAGCAGCGCCTCGCGCTTGGCTTGCGTGCGATAGCCCTTCATCGTCGCGGCGAAACGTTCGAGGATACCGTCCTCGAAAGCCGTAACGATGGTGTCGTGGACATAGCTCTTGCGGCAGATCGCCGGCGTGTTCGACAGTTCGTCGGCGGCGGCGCGCACCGCGTCCAGCACCTGCTTGCGACGGCCGCGCTCGCTGGCCGCCGGCGAAATCCGCGACAGCGATTCCAGCACCACGGCCGAGGCCATCAGGGTGCGGAAATCCTTCAGCGAAATCTTGATGCCGGCGATCTCGCGCAGGAATGCGTTCACCGAGGTGGTCGAGACGGCGCGCACGGTGCCGGATTTGTCCCGGTACTGGAACATGCGCTTACCCGGAACGGTACGGAGGATGCCGATGGCGCGAACCAGCTTGGCTGCGTCGCATTCCTTGCGCGTGGCCTTGCCGCCCTTGGCCTTGAAGGTCAGGACCAGGTTGTCGTCTTCCAGCGTCACATTGGACTTCAGCAGCGTGGTGGCGCCGCGGGTGCCGTTGAGACGCGCATAGGATTCGTTGCCGGGCCGGATCGCGGTGCGCGCGATCAGTTCGATCACGGCCGAGAGCGCGAATTCGCGCGTCGGCTCGTCACCCGACAGGTGCATCGAGACGTTGCGGCGGATCTTCGGGAGCGCCGCTACCAGCCGCGCCAGGCGATGCGCCTTGCGGTGCTCGCGGACCTTTTCCCAATCGGCGTGATAGCGGTATTGCAGCCGGCCGGCGGCATCGATGCCGACCGCCTGCAGATGCGAGGCCGGATCGGCCGAATAGCGCACTTCGCGATAGGCCGGCGGCACCGCCATCGAGTTCAGGCGCTTGATGGTGCCGACCTGACGGATCGGCGTGCCATTGGCGCGAATGAATGAATAGCCCTTGCCGCGCTTGACGCGGCGGATGGTCAGCCCGGTCTGGTCGCCCAGCTTGAGGCCATGGCCTTGCGCCAGCGATTCCACCGTCGCGGGGGTATCGAACTTGGCCTTGGGGGTTCGGGATGGAGCTTTCGGCGGCGCGCTGGGCAATTGCCCAAGCGCTTCCGCCAAAGCAACGGCAGGATCGGCGGAAACGGGCCGCGTAGCCTCGAAATTCTGCTGATCCATCATGACCGTCGTTGTCCTGCTCCGCCTGTTCTTCCGGTAATGCCTCTTGAGGGGCTTGGTTCCGGGGGGAGCCGTCCAGCTCCGGTTAGGCCATTTAGGGGGTAAGGGACGGCTTTGCGAGTCCCGATTCCGTTATTTGCGGTTACTGGATACCGGTCATGGGAGCCATTCGCTCGATAACGTTGATTTTGGCCTCGCCGAAACCGCCAAAATGATCGCCGCCTTGATCCTCGACAAGGTCGGAAGCCGCCCAGCCGACCAAGGTCGCAGACGTTTCCGCCTTGTCCGGGGAACGCCCCGCGACGCATAATCGACGCAACAATCAAAGCGGCTTGCGGCTGCCATTTGTACGGTGCCGCGATGAGTGGAGGGAAAGATGTCCGACAAGATTTACGATGTGTCCGCGGAATGGGCCAAGCGCGCTTTGGTCGACGACACCAAGTACCGTGAGATGTATGCCCGCTCGGTCTCGGACCCCAACGGCTTCTGGGGCGAACAGGCCAAGCGCATCGACTGGATCAAGCCGTTCCACAAGGTCGAGAACGTCTCCTACGCCCCCGGCAATATTTCGATCAAATGGTTCGAGGACGGCGTGCTCAACGTCGCCTGGAACTGCATCGACCGCCATCTGGAAAAGCGCGGCAACCAGACCGCCATCATCTGGGAGGGCGACGATCCCTCGAAATCCGAACATATCACCTACCGGAAGCTGCACGACGAAGTCTGCAAGATGGCGAACATCCTGCGGACCCGGAACGTCAAGAAGGGCGACCGCGTCACGATCTATCTGCCGATGATTCCGGAAGCGGCCTATGCGATGCTGGCCTGCGCGCGGATCGGCGCGGTGCATTCGGTGGTGTTCGCCGGCTTCTCGCCCGACAGCCTCGCCCAGCGTATCACCGACTGCCAGTCCAAGATCATCATCACCGCCGACGAAGGACTGCGCGGCGGCAAGAAGGTGCCGCTGAAGGCCAATGTCGATGCCGCGGTCGCCAAGGCCAGCGGCGTGGATTGGGTAGTCGTGGTCAAGCACACCGGCGGCGCCGTCGACATGAACCCGACGCGCGACCTCTGGTATCACGACGCCGCCAGGATGGTGACGACGGAGTGCCCGTGCGAGCCGATGCACGCGGAAGATCCGCTGTTCATTCTGTATACGTCGGGTTCGACCGGCCAGCCCAAGGGCGTGCTGCACACCTCGGGCGGCTATCTCGTGTTCGCGTCGATGACGCATCAATACGTGTTCGACTATCACGACGGCGATATCTACTGGTGCACCGCCGACGTCGGCTGGGTCACCGGCCACAGCTATATTCTCTACGGGCCGCTGGCGAACGGCGCCACCACGCTGATGTTCGAGGGCGTGCCGAACTATCCGGACAATTCGCGATTCTGGAACGTGATCGACAAGCACAAGGTCAACATCTTCTACACCGCGCCGACTGCGATCCGCGCCCTGATGCAGTCAGGTGACGAGCCGGTGAAGAAGACTTCACGCGCGAGCCTGCGCCTGCTGGGTTCGGTCGGCGAGCCGATCAATCCGGAAGCCTGGGAATGGTATTACCGCGTGGTCGGCGACAGCCGCTGTCCGATCGTCGATACCTGGTGGCAGACAGAGACCGGCGGCATCCTGATCACGCCGCTGCCCGGCGCCACCAAGCTCAAGCCGGGTTCGGCGACGCAGCCGTTCTTCGGCGTGGTACCCGAGATCGTCGATGCCGACGGCAAGGTGCTGGAAGGCGAGACCTCCGGCAATCTCTGCATCGCCAAATCCTGGCCGGGGCAGATGCGCACGGTCTATGGCGACCATGCGCGCTTCGAGCAGACCTATTTCTCGACCTACAAGGGCAAGTACTTCACCGGCGACGGCTGCCGTCGCGACGCCGACGGCTATTACTGGATCACCGGCCGCGTCGACGACGTCATCAACGTCTCCGGCCATCGCATGGGCACCGCCGAAGTCGAAAGCTCGCTGGTGGCCAATCCCGCGGTGTCGGAGGCCGCCGTGGTCGGCTATCCCCACGACATCAAGGGCCAGGGCATCTACGCCTATGTGACGCTGATGGCCGGCATTGAGCCAACCGACGCGCTGCGCAAGGAACTGGTGGCCTGGGTGCGCAAGGACATCGGCCCGATCGCCTCCCCCGACCAGATCCAGTTCGCGCCGGGCCTGCCCAAGACCCGCTCCGGCAAGATCATGCGCCGCATCCTGCGCAAGATCGCCGAGGACGAACCCTCGAGCCTCGGCGATACCTCGACGCTGGCCGATCCCACCGTGGTCGACGACCTCGTCGAGCACCGCCAGAACAAGAAGGGCGCGCCGGCGTAAATCGCGCGTCGATGCGATCTCCGCCTCGCGCCCGGCGCGCGGGGCGGTAACCACCCACCCGTCCCGCTGCTGCCCCGACCCGGTCACGGCTTTGTCAGCCGTGTGGCGGCCCTGTGGCGTATTTCGTCGCCGGGTGTTGTTTTCAAGTCATTTACTTTAACTCGAACATTTCCTTTGTTCCCCTCATCGAAACAGTCTCCCGGCCGGATGTGGAAACCATCCGGTTAAGGCACGCGGTTAAAAATGCGTGGGTGAGACGGCAGACCGGCAGACGTCTGGTTTGCAGGACATTTGAGAGCCCGCAAGGGCGCTGCGGAAGTGGAGCGGGGAATGTCGATCAGGATTGCGATGGCCAGGATTGCGATGGTGATGGCCGCCACCATCGGCGCTGCTGTGTTGATGTCGTCGGCAGCGCAAGCGCGGCCGGAAATGGTCGGCCTTCGCGGCGACTACACGCCGGGAACGATCGTGGTGAAGACCAACGAGCGCCGCCTCTATCTCATTCTCGATTCCGGCCACGCCATGCGCTACCCGGTCGGCGTCGGCAAGTCCGGCAAGCAGTGGGCCGGCACCACCCGGATCGACGGCAAGTATCGCAACCCGGCCTGGTCTCCGCCGAAGGAAGTCAAGCGCGACAAGCCGAACATTCCGGACCTGATCGCCGGCGGCTCGCCGCGCAACCCGATGGGCGTGGCGGCGATGACCCTGGCCGGCGGCGAATACGCCATCCACGGCACCAACATGCCGGGCTCGGTCGGCGGCTTCGTCTCCTATGGCTGCATCCGCATGCTGAACGACGATATCACCGACCTCTATCAACGCGTGTCGGTCGGCACCAGCGTGACCGTGACGCGCTGATCGCTCCGATCCAGATCCGAATACGAAAAGCCGCGCAACCGCGCGGCTTTTTATTTTTGAGGTGATTGACCTGCGTTCGCGCACCAGCCGCTGCGGTGACCGCCGTTGTAGCTGCGCGCATGGCCGGCCGCGAGCATCGCCGCCGAAACATTCGGGGTATGTCTGGTCGCGGCATCGGCAACGACCCGGCCGCTATATTTGTCCGGACCGATATTGAAGATCGTGACCTCGCCTTCGCCGAGCATGGCACGCAACGCGTCAGTCGCGGCCTCGGCCATTTGCAGTTCTTGCGGACAAGACGCCTTCAATTCCGGCGCGTCGATGCCGCGCAGGCGAACCCGCGTCGTCGGATCGAGACCGGGCGACAGATGCACCCGCGCCAGGAAGGTGTCGCCATCGATGGTCCTGACCACGTCCACGGGATGGTGCAGGTCCGGATGGCCGGCATGCTTCCAGATGATCTCGGCGTCACGCGCTGCCGGGCTGTCCGCCGGGGACTGCTCGGCCGAGTGGGGCAGAAGCCCATGAACCCAGTGCCGAACCGGCCGCATCGTCCCGGCCGCCACCGCGATCACGAACAGCCAGGGCAGCGCCGCTGCCAGCCAACGGTGCCCGGCGGCTCGATGCGGCGCCTTATAGGGATTTAGCCTCTCGTACCCGCTCATATTGCCGGACTAGGGGCTGAGTCGGGCCAATCGGCAAGACAAATGCCTCAAAAATCCGAGGCAATGCCCTTCCGCTCCCAGTCGCCATAGCGGGTCGGTTCCGGGCCGGTCGGACCCTGAAATTCCTTTGGCTGCGTCTGGGCGTTGGCCTCCGCGGCTTTCCGGCGCGCCTCGGCTTCGGCGAGCGCGCGCTGGGCCGCCGGCGTTAGCGGCTTGCGCTCTGGCGTGGAGGGTGGTGAAGGATCGTTGGTCATCTCAATTCTTCCGCGGCACGGCTGGTATTCGAGATAGGGATGCCCGGACCACATCACAATCGTGAAATCGTCGGTGGCGATTCTTACATTTGGCATATTCGCATGCCAAAGGAGTTTTTGTTTTCAAAGGCATACGCCGAAACCTTTCCGCCTCCCGAGACGTTCCTGATTCATGCCCGCTTCAAGATTCGCAGCACCTTCCGAAGTGCCTGGTCTGGCCGCACGGCGGATTGCTGCGGACATTCTCGACGGCGTCCTGCACAAGCACCGCACCCTCGATGACCAGCTCGACGGCGCCGGCGCCCATCCCGGCCTGAAGGCCCTCGCCGATCGCGACCGCGCCTTGATGCGGCGGCTGGTGGCGACGATTTTGCGGCGGCTCGGCACGCTCGGCCACGTGCTGTCGCGGCTGCTCGACCGCGGCATTCCGACCGACGCGCCGCGCGCGCAAAGCGCGCTTCTGATCGGTGCCGCGCAGATCCTCTGGATGGACGTGCCCGATCATGCGGCGGTCGACCTCTCGGTGCGGCTGGTGCAGTCGGACCGGCGGGCCGCGAAATATGCCGGGCTCGTCAACGCCGTGCTGCGCCGTTGCGCGCGCGAGGGCCAGCCGCTGATCGACGAAGTCAAAGCCCAGACGCTGGACATTCCGCCCTGGCTGCTGGCGCGCTGGACTGCTGCCTACGGCGAGGCCACCGCCCGCGCGATGGCGCTGGCGATCGGCCATGAGCCATCGCTCGATATCACCGTGAAGGCAGACGGGCCGCAATGGGCGACCCGGCTGCATGGCGAAACGTTGCCGACCGGAACCGTGCGCACCCTGCTGCAAGGCTCGGTCACGATGCTGCCGGGCTTTACCGAAGGTCAATGGTGGGTGCAGGACGCCGCCGCCGCACTTCCGGCGCGGCTGTTCGGCGACATCAGCGGCAAGCGCATCGTCGACCTCTGCGCCGCACCCGGCGGCAAGACCGCGCAACTGGCGCATGCCGGCGCACGCGTGACCGCGGTCGATCGATCGCCGGCACGGATGGCGCGGCTGCGCGACAATCTGGCGCGGCTGGATCTGCAAGCCGTCGACGTGGTGACCGACGCCGCCGAGTGGCCGGGCGACGGCGAAGGATTCGATGGCGTGCTGGTGGACGCGCCCTGCACCTCGACCGGCACCATCCGCCGCCACCCCGACGTGGCCTGGTTGCGGCAAGAGGTCGACATTGCGCCACTGGCGGCGCTGCAGAAGCGACTGCTGCAAAAAGCGGTCGCGCTGCTCAAGCCCGGCGGAACGCTGGTCTATTGCACCTGTTCGCTGGAACCGGAAGAAGGCGAAGCGGCGGTCGCAGCGCTTCTGGCCGCCTCGACCGACGTGCGCCGCGCGCCGGTTACGGCCGACGAGGTCGCGGGCCTCGGCGAAATCATTACCGCCGATGGCGATCTGCGGACCCTGCCCTGCCATTTGCCCCACGACGACCCCCGGCTCGGCGGAATGGACGGCTTTTACGCAGCGCGGCTGATTAAATCCTGATTTTACACCGGAATTCGGGCCCTTCGGGTGATTCGCCCGTTTTCAAGAGGGTGTCATGCCGGCGTTTCCGGATTAAAAGGATTCGCCACAATTCCCTCCCTCCCTCCCAAGGCATGGCGTGTCGGTCGCACAACGCAGACGCATCTCGACGCTTATCATGGGCCGCTTTGCGCGGAACATGGTGGCGCGCGCGAGCGGCGGGACGGTGGCGCTGTCGCGGCTGTGGCCGGGCCGGGCCGACCGCCTGATCATCGCGCCGCATGATTTGCGGACCGCGGACGCCACCCGCGCCGCCGAAATCTATGCCGGCCGCTTCGTGTTCGCCGGCAAGATCGTGACCTGCCACGGCCGCTCGATCTTCGACCTCGAGCCGCCGTCGGAAGACTGGGAAGTGGCGCTGCTCGGTTTCGGATGGCTGCGGCATCTGCGCGCGGCCGATACCGCGCTGACCCGCGCCAACGCCCGCTCGCTGGTCGACGACTGGATCTCGAATCCGACGCGCAGGCGCCCGCTCGAGCGCCGCGCCGACGTGATGGCGCGACGCGTGATCTCGCTGTTGTCGCAGGCGCCGCTGGTGCTCGGCGACACCGACGGCAAATTCTACCGCAAATATCTGCGCGGGCTGACCCGCGAGATTCGCTATCTGCGCTACGCGATGCTCGACATCACCGACGGCGTGCCGCGGCTGCAGGTGTTGATCGCGCTGTGCTACGCCTCGCTGTGCCTGGCCAACCAGGCCAAGCACATCCGCTCCGCAACGCGCCGGCTCTCCGACGAATTGCAGCGGCAGATCCTGCCCGACGGCGGCCACGTCTCGCGCAATCCCGGCGCGCTGGTCGAATTGCTCAGCGACATGCTGCCGCTGCGCCAGACCTTTGCCGCCCGCAACATCGCCCCGCCACAGGCGCTGCTCAACGCGATCGACCGCATGATGCCGATGCTGCGCTTCTTTCGCCATGGCGACGGCAGTTTCGCGCTGTTCAACGGCATGAGCACCGCGCCGTCCGACCTGGTCGCGACCCTGCTCGCCTATGACGACACCCACGGCGTGCCGATGTCGAGCATGCCGCATACCGGCTTTCAGCGCCTCGATGCCGGCACCACCACCGTCATCATGGACACCGGACCGCCGCCGCCGCCGAATGTCAGCCAGGATGCGCATGCCGGCTGTCTGTCGTTCGAACTGTCCTCCGGACCGAGCCGCATCGTCATCAATTGCGGCATGCCCTCGACCGGTCGCGACAACTGGCGCGTCTTTGCGCGCTCTACCGCGGCGCATTCGACCCTGACCTATCACGACACCTCTTCCTGCCAGTTCGTCGAGCTGTCGGCGATGAAGCGGCTGTTGCAGGGCGCGCCGATCACCAGCGGTCCCGGCAATGTCGAGAGCTATCGCGAGGTGGTGGCGAACGGCGATCTCCTGCACTACCTCGCATGACGGCTATCTGGCGCGGTTCGGCGTCGTGCATCGGCGGGTGCTGATGATCTCCCAGGACGGCGCCAGGCTCGATGGCGAGGACACCGTGGCGCCGGCGCCGGGGGCGCGCATCAAGGGCAACGAGACCGACTTCGCCGTGCGGTTTCACCTCCATCCCGCGGTGAAGGCGAGCCGGCTCAGCGATGCGCGCGGCGTCATGCTGGTATTGCCGAACCGCGACGTCTGGACGTTTGAAGCGCTCGACGACAAGGTCGACCTCGAGGACAGCGTGTTCCTGGCCGGCAATGACGGCCCCCGCCGCACCGCCCAGATCGTGATCCGGCAGGATTCGCGCAGCGCCCCCTCGATCCGCTGGAGTTTCGTGCGCTCGTCGACCTCGGCCACGGCCACGACGGCCCGGCGCAACGCTCGCCGCGAGCCGGAATTGCCGTTGTAGAAAATGTCGTGCGACGTGCCGGCACGAAACGGATCTGGCCGTTGTTAACGCGGTCGAAAGCTGCTATCCAGCCGCCGTTCGCGCGACTGGCGACTTTGGATGGAGCACCATCGGGAAGCGCGAGCATATCTGCCGCGCGCCTGGGCAATAGCACCCTTTAACCGAGGAACTTGCCCATGACCGACCATCCGCGACGCGTCACCCGCGCTCTGTTGTCCGTTTCCGACAAGACCGGCCTGATCGAATTTGCAACGGCGCTGGCCGGCCACGGCATCGACCTCGTCTCCACCGGCGGCACTGCAAAGGCGATCGCGGCGGCGGGCCTGAAGGTGTCCGACGTGTCGGACCTCACCGGCTTTCCGGAAATGATGGATGGGCGGGTCAAGACCCTGCATCCCAAGGTCCATGGCGGGCTGCTCGCGATCCGCGACAACAAGGAACATGCCGACGCCATGAAGGCGCATGGCATCGCGCCGATCGACCTGCTTGGTGGTCAACCTCTATCCGTTCGAAGCCACCGTCGACAAAGGCGCCGGATACGAAGACTGCATCGAGAACATCGACATCGGCGGCCCGGCGATGATCCGGGCGGCCGCGAAGAATCACGACGACGTCGCGGTCGTGGTCGAAGCCGCGGATTATCAGGCCGTGCTCGACGAGCTCGTCGCCAACAAGGGCGCCACGACGCTCTCGCTGCGCCGCCGCCTCGCCGCCAAGGCCTATGCCCGCACCGCGGCCTACGACGCCGCGATCTCGAACTGGTTTGCCGACCAGCTCAAGAACGACGCGCCGGATTTCCGCGCCTTCGGCGGCCGGCTGATCCAGTCGCTGCGCTATGGCGAGAACCCGCACCAGACCGCGGCGTTCTATGCCACGCCGAACAAGCGTCCCGGCGTCGCCACCGCGCGGCAGTTGCAGGGCAAGGAACTGTCCTACAACAACATCAACGATACCGATGCCGCCTATGAGTGCATCGCGGAGTTCGACGCCGGGCGCACCGCCGCCTGCGTCATCGTCAAGCACGCCAATCCCTGCGGCGTCGCCGAAGGCGCCGATCTCGTCGAGGCCTATCGCAAGGCGCTGGCCTGCGACTCGACCTCGGCCTATGGCGGCATCATCGCGCTGAACCGCACGCTCGATGCAGACACCGCCCGCGCCATCATCGGCATCTTTACCGAAGTCATCATCGCGCCCGATGCGACCGACGAAGCGATCGCGATCATCGGTGGGCGGCGCAATCTGCGCCTGCTGCTGGCGGGCGCCCTGCCTGATCCGCGCGCGGTCGGCCTGACCGCGAAGACCGTGGCCGGCGGCATGCTGGTGCAGAGCCGCGACAATGCGGTGGTCGAGGACATGGCGCTGAAGGTTGCGACCAGCCGCGCGCCGACGGATGCCGAACTGCGCGATCTCAAATTCGCATTCCGCGTCGCCAAGCACGTCAAGTCGAACACCATTATCTATGCCAAGGATCTCGCCACCGTCGGGATCGGCGCCGGCCAGATGAGCCGGGTCGATTCCGCGCGCATCGCCGCCCGCAAGGCGCTGGATGCGGCGGCGGAAATGAAGCTGGCGGAGCCGCTGACCAAGGGTTCGGTGGTCGCTTCCGACGCGTTCTTCCCGTTCGCCGACGGCATGCTGGCCTGCATCGAGGCCGGCGCCACGGCGGTGATCCAGCCCGGCGGTTCGCTGCGCGACGACGAGGTGATCAAGGCCGCCGACGAGCACGGCATCGCCATGGTGTTCACCGGCGTGCGGCACTTCCGGCATTAACAGCTGTCGTCCCGGCCTAGTGCGCAATTGCGCACGGGGCCCGGGACCCATAACCATCAATCGTAGAAGACAACTGGCAGCCGCGCGAACAACACCGGTTATGGGTCCAGGCCTTCGCCGGGACGACCGGATTTTACGCGCGCCAGTAGCGCGAGGCCCGCGACGAAGAACAGCACCAGAGCTGCCATGCCCGCCTTCTGGCTCGCGGTGATCGCCGTGATCGCACCGATCAACAGCGGTCCGATGAACGAGGTGACCTTTCCGGTCAGCGCGAACAGTCCGAAATATTGCGCGATGCGATCTTTCGGTGCCAGCCGGATTAAAAGCGTGCGCGACGCCGCCTGCAATGGCCCGCCGGCGGCGCCGATCAGGCAGCCAAGCACGAGATAGGCGCGCTCGGCTGCGCCCGCGAACAGCGCACCACCGGCCACCGGCGGCGCGACCTTGATGAAGAAAATCGAATCCTTGTCGACCAGCAGGATACCGATGATCGCCAACAGCAGGATCAGCATGCTGCCCGTGATCACGTGCTTCGGTCCCAGCCGGTCATCGAGCCTGCCGCCGAGCCACGCGCCAAACGTGCCGGCGATGGCCAGGATGATGCCGAAGGTGCCGATCTGGATCGTGTGCCATCCAAACGTGCCGGCGGCATAGATGCCGCCGAAGGCGAACAGCGACACCAGGCCATCGGTGTAGATCATGTTGGCGAGCAGGAACGTCGCCATCGGTTTCTGCTTCGGCAATTCGCCGAGCGTTTGCCTCAAGCCCGTCAACCCCTGGCGCAGCGCCGCGCGCACCGGAAGCCTGGCCGGATAGTCCGGCGTCAGCAGGAACATCGGCAGCACGAAGATGATGAACCAGATGCCGGTCAACGGACCGGTGATGCGATCGCCCTGATGCGTCACCGGGTCGAGACCGAACAGCGGCGAGAACCCGAACAGCGTGCGCCCGGTGTCGGGATTGGCGGCGAGAAAGCCGAGCACCAGGATCAGGCTGAGGATGCCGCCGATATAGCCGGTGGCCCAGCCGGTGCCGGACAGCCGGCCGATCTTGTCCGGCGGCACCAGCGTCGGCATCATCGCGTTGTTGAACACGGTGGCGAATTCGACGCCGACGCTGGCGATGGCGTAAGCCAGCAGCAATGGCGGAATCACGCCGGGGTCGCCGGGCTTGCCCAACCACATCAGGCTGGAGCCGATCACCAGCAGCGCGCCGAATCCCGCGATCCACGGCTTGCGGCGACCGCTGGCGTCGGCAATCGCGCCCAGCACCGGCGACATCAGCGCGATCATCAACCCGGCGGCCGCGGTGGCAAAACCCCACAGCGCCTGCCCGCTGGCCGGATCAGGCGCCACGAAGCTTGCGAAATAAGGCGCGAACACGAAGGTCGTGATCAGCGTGAAGTAAGGCTGCGCGGCCCAATCGAAGAAAATCCAGCTGATGACTGCGGCGCGGCGCGGATAGGCTTGCGGGATTTCGCCGCCAATGGCCTCGGAAGCGATCACCGCCATATTCCAAAATTCCTTGAAAATCACGCGAAGGCGTTTTGCCCTGATAATGCCAACCCGTATAGCATGAGCTGCCAACACTTGTGCTGTTAC
The DNA here is from genome assembly GCA_963764705.1 of uncultured Alphaproteobacteria bacterium. Taxonomy (GTDB): domain Bacteria; phylum Pseudomonadota; class Alphaproteobacteria; order Rhizobiales; family Xanthobacteraceae; genus Bradyrhizobium. Next base: position 226,723 of record CAVXTR010000006.1, read on the forward strand.
CAGGCGACACACGGGCTCCAACTACGGCGGATTTTTGATGGCTGTTTTTTCAACCGGATGGCGCGGAATAATTTCGGCACTCGTGCTGGTGTCTGCCTGCATCGCCCCGGCCGTCGCGCAGGAGCGCCGCGCCTATGCGCCGGCAGAACCCGCGTCCATTCATGCCATTCCCGCCGAGCACGGCATGGTGGTCGCGCAGGAAAAACTCGCGGCCCAAATCGGCGCGGACTTCCTGAGACAGGGCGGCAACGCGGTCGATGCCGCGGTCGCCACCGGCTTTGCGATGGCCGTGACCTATCCGCGCGCCGGAAATATCGGCGGCGGCGGCTTCATGGTGATTCATTCGGCCGAGCACAACGAGGACATTGCGATCGATTATCGCGAGACCGCACCCGCGGCGATCACCCGCGATATCTATCTCGGACCCGACGGCAAACCCGATACCGACAAGTCGCGCAATTCTGCGTTCGGCATCGGCGTGCCCGGCACGGTCGCCGGTTTGACGCTGGCACTGGAGAAATACGGCTCGGGCCAATTCACACTGGCGCAGATCCTTGCGCCGGCCATCGAACTGGCCCGCGACGGCTTCGTGGTCACCGACGACATGGCCGACACCTTGCCGGACATGTACCGCCGGATGGCGCGCTGGCCCAATACGGCAAAGGCCTTCTCCCGCGTAGACGGCACGTTGCTGCGGGACGGCGACCGCTTGATCCAGACCGATCTTGCAGTGACGCTGTCGACGATTGCCGAAAAAGGCGCGCGCGGCTTCTACGAAGGAGCGGTCGCGGAGAGGCTGGCGAAGGCCGTCAGCAATGCCGGCGGCATCATGACGGCAGACGACCTGAAATCCTATCAGGCCGTGATCCGCAGCCCCGTTCACGGCAATTATCGCGGCTACGACATCGTGTCGATGCCGCTGCCTTCGTCCGGCGGCACCGTCTTGCTGGAGACGCTGAACATTCTCGAAGGGTTTCCGCTGCACGAGATGAAGCAGGGCTCCGCAGCCTCGCTGCATGTCATCGTCGAGGCGATGAAGCGCGCTTACGCCGACCGTGCGCGCTATCTCGGCGATCCCGCCTTCGTCAACGCTCCGGCGGACATCCTGATCTCGAAGGATTACGCCGCCAGACAGCGCACCGGCATCGACCTTGCGCGCGCAACGCCGGCGGATGCGTTGACGGTGGCGCCGCCGCGCGAAGGCAGCAACACCACGCATTATTCGGTCGTCGACTCCAGAGGCAACGCGGTCAGCAACACCTACACGCTGAATTTCCCCTATGGCGTCGGCCTGGTCGCCGAGGGCACCGGGATCCTGCTCAACAACGAGCTCGACGATTTCACCGCAGCACCCGGCGCATCGAACGCGTTTGGCCTCGTCGGATTCGAGGCCAATCTGCCCGGTCCCGGCAAGCGGCCGTTGTCGTCGATGTCGCCGACCATCGTGCTCAAGGACGGCAAACCGGTGCTGGTGACGGGGACGCCCGGCGGCAGCCGCATCATCTCGGCCGTATTGCAGATCGTCATCGACGTCATCGATTACAGGATGGATGTCGCCGCGGCGGTGGCCGCCCCGCGCGTGCATCATCAATGGATGCCGGATGAAGTGCGGGTGGAACGCGGCTTCCCAAGGGAGGTCCTGGACGAACTGACCGCCAAGGGCCATCGCGTGATCGAGCCGCTCGGCCAGACTTCAGCCAATTCGATCGCCGTGACGCCCAACGGCCTGCTCGGCGCGCCCGACCCGCGCACCCGCGGCGCCGAAGCGGCGGGACAATAACCCAGGCGGGATTTGCCGGGCGACGGCATCGGCGTATGGTGCCGCCCCTCGCGCCAGCCGGCCGACGCGGGGCGGGACGAAGGCCGGCTTTGGAATTTCCGGGGGAAACATCATGGGCACGGCCGAACCATCGGGCGCGATCGAAGTCGCTGACATCGAAGACACCAGCCTTCTCGCCTTCTATCGCGACATGAACCAGCCGGAGCGCCGGACGTTCTGGGCTTGCGCCGCGGGCTGGGCGCTCGACGGCATGGATTTCATGATCTATCCGCTGGTGATCGGCACCATCATCGCGATGTGGAAAGTCGATCCCGGCAGCGCCGGTCTGGCCGGCACGGTGACGCTGCTGGCGTCCGCGGTCGGCGGCTGGCTCGGCGGCTACCTCGCCGACCGCATCGGTCGGGTCAAAACCCTGCAACTGACGATTCTGTGGTTCTCGTTCTTCTCGCTGGTCTGCGCCTTTGTGCAGAATTTCGACCAGTTGATCGTGGCCCGCGCACTGCTCGGCCTCGGCTTTGGCGGCGAATGGGCGGCCGGCGCCGTGCTGATGGGCGAAGCGATCCGCGCGCAATATCGCGGCCGCGCGGTCGGCTCGGTGCAATCGGGCTGGGCGGTCGGCTGGGGCCTTGCGGTGCTGTCGCAGGCGATCCTGTTCTCCTATTTGCCGCCCGAACTGGCCTGGCGCTGGATGTTTGCGATCGGCGCGCTGCCGGCGCTGCTGGTGTTCTATCTGCGGCGCTACGTCACCGAGCCGGAGATCGCCGCGGCGACGCGGCTCAAGCAGGCGGCGTCGGGCGACCGGCCGGCGCTGTGGGAAATCTTCTCGGGTTCGACCATCAAGACCACCATCCTGGCGTCGCTGATGGTCACGGGCTGTCAGGGCGGCTATTACGCCATCACCTTCTGGGTGCCGCGTTTTCTCACCGTCGAGCGCAAGCTCTCGGTGGTCAGTTCGACCGGCTATCTCTCGGCGCTAATCATCGGGTCGTTTGCCGGCTATCTCGTCGGCGCCTGGCTCGCCGACCGGATCGGACGGCGCAACCTGTTCCTGACCTTCTCGCTCGGCGCCATCGCGATCGTCATCCTCTACACCCAGCTGCAATTGACCAACGAAGTATTGTGGCTGCTGGGCTTCCCGCTCGGCTTCTTCGCTTCGGGCTATTTCTCCGGCGTCGGCGCGTTCCTCACCGAACTCTATCCGACGCGGCTGCGTGGGTCGGGGCAAGGTTTTTGCTACAATTTCGGCCGTGGTATCGGCGCGTTGTTTCCGTTCCTGGTCGGATGGCTGTCGACCTCGACGACGCTGGCCAACGCCATCGCGATCTTTGCGGTCGCAGCCTATGGCGTGTTCTTCATCGCCGCCTTCGCGCTGCCGGAAACCCGCGGCCGGGTGCTGCATGCGGATGCGTAGATAGAAGCTGCAACTCCCTCCCCTTATGGGGAGGGAGCGAGCGGCAGGTACGTCCATAACGGGAGCCTGATCATGACATCGCTCAAGGGCAAAACGCTGTTTGTCTCCGGCGCCAGCCGTGGCATTGGGCTGGCCATCGCGCTGCGCGCCGCGCGTGACGGCGCCAATGTCGCAATTGCAGCCAAGACCGCGGAGCCGCACCCGAAGCTCAAGGGCACGATCTATACCGCCGCCGACGAGGTCCGTGCTGCCGGCGGCAAGGCGTTGCCGGTGCTGTGCGACATCCGCGACGAGGCGCAGGTGACGGCGGCGATCGACAAGACCGTGGCCGAATTCGGCGGCATCGATATCTGCGTCAACAATGCCAGCGCCATCAGCCTCACCAATTCGCAGATGACCGACATGAAACGGTTCGACCTGATGATGGGCATCAACACCCGCGGCACCTTCATGGTGTCGAAATACTGCATTCCGCACCTGAAGAAGGCAGCCAATCCGCATATCCTGATGCTGTCGCCACCGCTCGACATGAAGACCAAATGGTTCGAACACTCCACCGCCTACACGATGGCGAAGTTCGGCATGAGCATGTGCGTGCTCGGCCTGTCGGGCGAGCTGAGATCATCGGGCGTGGCCGTCAACGCCCTGTGGCCACGCACCACGATCGCCACCGCCGCGGTCGGCAATCTGCTCGGCGGCGACGCCATGATGCGCGCCAGCCGCACCCCCGCGATCATGGGCGACGCCGCCCACGCGATCTTCACAAGGCCGGCGCGCGAATTCACCGGGCATTTCTGCATTGACGACAAGGTGCTCTATGCAAGTGGCGTCAGGGATTTCGAGCCTTATCGTGTCGACCCCACGATGCCGCTGATGCGGGATTTCTTCGTTCCCGACGACGATGTGCCGCCGCCCGGCGTCACCGTGCAGGCATTGCCTTCGGTTGGCGGGGCGCAGAAGCCGGGCTAGAACGGCGTCGACCGGCTGCGGGAGAAGCGCGTGGGTTGGCGAACATGGATGGCCGTCGGATTGGCGCTGACCGTACCGGTGGCCGCCGGCATCGCGTTCCGCCCCGACCGCGCCATTCGCGTCGCCACCGGCGTGGTCGCGCACAACGTCTGTTCCAAGACCTTCGTCTCCGGGCTCGATCCGCAAACCGTGTTTTCGGAAACCATCGAGCGCGAGGGACTGCGCCGCTTGCGCTTGGTGCTTCGTGTGCAGGTCGATCGCAACACGAAAGCGGTCGAGGCGACGGCGGCGGGATTGCTCGGCAGCCGCGCGCTCTTTCATGAAGGGCTCGGCTGCGTGCTGCTGCACGGCGCGCGAGAGCCTTACATTCTCAGGAGCGACATCGAGGCGCTGAAGGTGCCGAAGGCGCCGCCGCTGCTGGGCGAGATCGCCGGCCCTGACATTGTGCAGCCATCCGATCCCGCGCTGAAGGCCGCGCTGGACCATGCCTTCGAGGAACCGGCCGAGCCGCCGTTGCGGCGGACCAAGGCGGTCGTCGTGATGCATGACGGCAAGGTGATCGCCGAGCGTTACGCTGACGGTATCGGCGTCGAGACGCCGCTGCTCGGCTTTTCCATGACCAAGTCGGTGATCAACGCGTTGATCGGGATCCTGACGCAGCAGGGGCTGGTCACGCCCTCGATGCCGGCGCCGATCCCGGAATGGCGCGGCGATCTCAGGCGCGAAATCGAGGTCGAGCATCTCCTGCGCATGACGACCGGCCTTGCGCTCGACGAAACCAATAGCGGTTTCGATCCCGCCAGCCAGATGGTCTACCTGCACAACGACATGGCCGGCTTCGCGGTCAACGCCGCGGTGGTGGCGCCGCCGGGCACGCGCTGGGTCTATTCCAGCCCGACCACGCAGCTGCTGGCGCGGATCGTGCGCGATGCCGCCGGCGGACCGGAACAGACGCTGGCATTGGCGTGGCGCGAATTGTTCAATCCGCTCGGCATGCGCCACGTCACGCTCGAATTCGATGCCTCAGGCACGCTGCAGGGATCGACCTACATGCTGGCCAGCGCCCGCGACTGGGCGCGATTTGGACTGCTCTATCTCAATGACGGCATCGTCGGCGGCAAGCGCATCCTGCACGAGGACTGGGTGGATTTTTCGGCCGCGGCGACGCTCGACACCGACTATGGCGCCGGCTTCTGGACCAACCGCAGCGAACATCCAAATGCCAAAGGACGCGTGCGGCTCGGCATTCCCCGCGATGCGTTCTTTGCGTCGGGCGATCTCGGCCAGCGTATCGTGATCATGCCGTCGCAGCATCTCGTCGTGGTGCGTCTCGGCGACAGCGTCGATCCGACCGGGGATATGGCTGGGCTCGGGCGGCTGGTGAAGGAAGTGATTGCGGCGGTTCAGCCCTAGAGCATGATGGACGGCACAAAATCTCGAAAACAACCCCATGCAAAGTAGATTTTACCCGCTCGCAGCACTCGCGGCTACCTTCCAATCACGTACGGCCCGCCTTTTTCCAGCGCGCGCGCATAGGCCGGGCGGGCATGGATGCGTTCGAGAAACGCCATCGCCTTTGGATGGCCCTGCTCCAGCCCGCCGCGCGCAGCGGCGGCTTCCAGCGGAAAGCTCATCTGGATATCGGCGCCGGTGAATTCGCTGCCGGCGAACCATTCGCTTTTCGCCAGTTCGCCTTCCCAGTAATCCATGTGCTGCTTGAGCTGCGGATTGACCAGCGTGGTCAGCGCCTGGTTCGAAACCTTGCGCACCAGCGGTCGTAGCAGCGCCGGCGCGCGCTTCGGCATCAGCGTGAACAACAGTTTCAGCAGCAGCGGCGACATCGCCGAGCCTTCCGCGTAGTGCAGCCAGTAGGTGTAGCGCAGCCGTTCCGGCGTGTTCGGCGGCGGGATCAGCGCGCCTTTGCCATAGGTGGCGATGAGGTATTCGCAGATCGCGCCTGATTCAGCGATGGTGTTGCCGTTGTCGGTGATGACAGGCGACTTGCCGAGCGGGTGAATGGCGCGCAGTTCCTTCGGCGCGCGCATGTCCGGCTGACGCTGGTAGCGGACGATCTCGTAGGGGACACCGAGTTCTTCGAGCAGCCACAGCACGCGCTGCGAGCGGGAATTGTTGAGATGATGCACCGTCAGCATGGCCGTCCCCTGCAATGATGGCGCGTTGGTGCCAGCCAGCCGCGCGAAAGTCGAGACGACCCGTTCGGGTGATGACTTGGGTCTTTTGACAGCGATAATTTACCCGGATAATATTTCGACGAAACCGAAGGCCATCCATGAATTCCGCCGGAACCAGTTACATCGCCTTCGAGGGCGAGCGTCGCATCGGCTCAGGCAGTCTCCGCGACGTTGCCCGGGCCGCAAGGGAGACCGTCGATCGGCAGCCGGAAGCATCGATCCTGATCTTCGATGGCGAATCCAGCGCGCCGGTCGAGATCGACTTGCGCGGCTCAATCAAAGACGTGCTGGCGCGGCTCCCGTTGGCGCAGGTTCCGCCTGCGGATGAAGCCGGCGCCCCCCCGCGCGGCCCCGGCCGCCCCAGGCTCGGCGTCGTGGCCCGCGAGATCACATTGCTGCCGCGGCATTGGGACTGGTTGGCCCAGCAGAAGGGCGGCGCCTCGGTCGCGATCCGCAGGCTGGTCGACGAGGCCCGGCGTGTGAACGAGAGCGGGGATCGCATCCGCCTCGCGCAGGAGGCGGCCTATCGCTTCATGTCCACAATGGCCGGCAACCGGCCGCATTACGAGGAAGCGATCCGCGCGCTGTTCGCCCATGATTCCCTTCGTTTCGAAAATTTGATCGCCGAATGGCCCGCGGATATCCGCGACCACGCCGCCAAACTGGCAAAGCGGGCATTCCAGCCCGAAATCTGAGCCGGCTCCGGTTGATCCCGCCGGGGCCAGCCGCTAGGTTGATTGGAATGATAGAGATCATATAAGAACCTTTGGGAGACCGCCGTGAGCTCACATCCGCAATTCCTGTTCGATTTCGGCAGCCCCAATGCCTTTCTCAGCCACGAGGCGATCCCGGCGATCGAAAAGCGCACGAACGTGAAATTCGAATACGTTCCGGTGCTGCTCGGCGGCATCTTCAAGGCCACCAACAACAAGTCTCCCGCCGAAACGCTGGCCGGCGTCAAGAACAAGCGCGAGTTTCACGCGCTGGAGACCGCGCGCTTCGTCAAGCGTTTTGGGGTCAAGCCTTACGTCATGAACCCATTCTTTCCGGTCAACACCCTGAACCTGATGCGGGCGGCGGTCGCGGCCCAGCTCGAGGGCGTGTTCGAAAAATATGTCGACGCTGCCTACCACCACATGTGGGTCGAGCCGAAGAAGATGGACGACCCGGAAGTCGCCGCGAAAGCACTGGCGTCGTCGGGCCTCGACGCAGCAAAACTGTTCGCCCGCTCGCAGGAGCCCGAGGTGAAGGCGAAACTGATCGAGAACACCCAAGCCGCCGTCGAGCACGGTGCCTTCGGCTCGCCGACGTTCTTTGTCGGCACGGAAATGTTCTTCGGAAAGGAGCAGTTGCGCGAAGTCGAGGAAATGGTCGCGGGGAAATAAGTCTGTAACCCTCATGGTGAGGGGCCGCGCGTGTCGCGCGGCGTCTCGAACCATGGAGGCCGTCTTTTTGGCTTCATCCTTCGAGACGCGGCGAAGACGCCGCTCCTCAGGATGAGGAGTGGAGAACTTCAATGCAAAAACGCAACGCCACCGTGGCCGTGATCGGCGCCGGCGATTACATCGGCGGCGAAATCGCCAAGAAATTCGCGGCCGAAGGATTTACCGTATTCGCCGGCAGGCGCGACGGCGCCAAGCTGGAGCCGCTGGTCAAGGAGATCGAGGCGGCGGGCGGATCAATCGTGGCGCGCACCCTCGATGCGCGCAAGGAGGACGAGGTCGCGGCCTTCCTCAACGACGCCGACGCGCACGCGCCGATCGAGGTCTGCATCTTCAATGTCGGCGCCAACGTCAACTTCCCGATCCTGGAAACCACCGACCGGGTGTTTCGAAAGGTCTGGGAAATGGCCTGCTGGGCCGGCTTCCTGGCCGGGCGTGAATTGGCACGCCTGATGGTCCCGCGCGGCAAGGGCAATATCTTCTTCACGGGTGCGACCGCGTCCTTGCGCGGCGGCAGCGGCTTTGCCGCCTTTGCCAGCGCCAAGTTCGGCCTTCGCGCGGTGGCGCAATCGATGGCGCGGGAGCTCGGACCGAAAAACATCCATGTCGCGCATCTGATCATCGATTCCGGCGTCGATACCGCCTGGGTGCGCGAGCGCCGCGAGCAGCTCTGGGGCAAGGAGGCGCTCGACAATCCGGACCTCCTGATGCCGCCGGCCTCGGTCGCGGCGTCCTACTGGCAGCTTTACCAGCAGCCGCGCAGCGCCTGGACCTTTGAGCTGGAAATTCGCCCGTTCGGCGAGAAGTGGTAAGCTAGTCCCGCCATTGCGACGGCAGGCAAGAACAACAAAAAGGAACTGAATCATGCGCGTTCTCGTGGTCGGCGCCGGCGCCATCGGCGGATATTTTGGCGGCAGGCTGCTGCAGGCGGGTAACGACGTCACGTTCCTGGTCCGACCGAAACGCGCTTCAGAGCTTGCGAGCGCCGGCCTCGTCATCAAGAGCCCGAACGGCGACGTGACGCTGAAGAATCCGCCGACTGTACAGGCGGACAAGCTTACTGAAAAATTCGACGTCATCCTGCTGAGCTGCAAGGCCTTCGACCTCGACGACGCCATCAAGTCGTTCGCGGCAGCCGTCGGACCGCAGACCTCGATCATCCCGATGCTCAATGGCATGCTGCATCTGGATATTCTCGACCAGAAATTCGGCCGCGAGCGCGTGCTCGGCGGGCTCTGTGCGATCGCAGCCACCCTCAACGAAGCGCGCGAAGTGGTGCAGCTCGCACCGATGCAGTCGCTCAATTTCGGCGAACGCGACGGCAAGATGTCGGACCGCGTCACCGCCATTGCGAAAATCATGACCAACGGCATCACCGGCGCCGTCGCCAGCGCGAATATCGTGCAGGAGATGTGGGAGAAGTGGGTGTTTCTGTCCACGCTCGCGGCTTCGACCTGCCTGATGCGGACGTCAGTCGGCAATATCCTGGCTGCACCGGGCGGCCGGGATTTCATGCTCGGCATGCTGGATGAGACCAGCGCGATCGCAAAAGCGGCGGGCCACGCCCCGACCGGGCCGTTCTTCGAGCGCACCAAGGGCATGCTGACCGCCGAGGGTTCGCAAATGACGGCGTCGATGTTCCGCGACATCAAGGCGGGCGCAGCGGTCGAGGCCGATCACGTGATCGGCGATCTCGTCGCGCGTGGCGACGCGGCGAAAGTGCCGCTGGCCAAACTGCGCATCGCCTACACCCATCTCAAGGCGTATCAGAAGCAGCGGGGGTGACACGCGTCGTCCCGGCGAAGGCTAAAGATTCGCCAGGTAATGCGCCAGTGCCTCGATCTCTTCCTCGCTAAGGGGATAGGCGACGTCGGCCATCGCGGCCATGGCGCCACCGGCGCGCACGCCCGACTTGTAGTCGCGCAGGGCTTTGACGAGATATTCCTCGCGTTGCCCGGCGATGCGCGCGACCGCCTTGGTGCCGGCGAAACTATCGGTGTGGCATGAGGCGCAGCGGCGGCCGGCGGCGGCCTGGGCGCCCTTCTTCGACAGATCCGGATTGTCGTCGGGCTTGGACGCCTTCGGCGGCGATAGCTGCGCGAAATAGGCGCCGAGATTGCGGATGTCTTCATTGTTGAGCTGTTCGACGATCGGCTGCATCTGCTCGTTCTTGCGGGTGCCGGCACGAAAGAACACCAGCTGCCACTGGATGAACTGATCGAGCTGGCCCGCCAGCGACGGAACGTTCTCGGTCTGTGAGAGGCCGTTGTCGCCGTGACAGCCGACGCAGAGCTCGGCCTTCGCCTTGCCGGCCGCGATATCGGCGGCGTGGGCGAGCGAGCCGCAGGCCATCAATGCCGCCAATGCCGTCCCGATCAACGCGGTTCGCATTTCAATTCCTCTTCGCGTATCGCCAAACAACAGGGGCTGCGGCTACTCGTTCCCGAGCAGCCGCAGCCCCTGATTATTTAAGCCTTCTTTTTTGACGCGTTTTCTTCACGCGAACCGGTATCCACTTCGCTCGAAAACGCTATGTACTTACTTCTTGCTGTAGCTGATGCGATAGATCGCGCCGGCCCAGTCGTCGGCGACGAGGATCGAGCCGTCCTTGGCCAGGATGATATCGGCGGGACGGCCGAGATAGCCCTGGTCGCCTTCGAGGAAGCCGGATGCGAAGACTTCCTTCTTGGCGTTCTTGCCATCCGGACCGACGGTGACGCGCGTGATGTTCGCGCCCGAGTACTTATGCCGGTTCCACGATCCGTGTTCGGCGATCAGGATCGAGTTCTTGTACTCGGCGGGGAATTGATCGCCGGTATAGAACTTCATGCCGAGCGGAGCCACATGCGCGCCGAGGTTCAGCACCGGCGGCGTGAACTCCGAGCACTTGTGACCCATCGCGAACTTCGGATCCGGCAGATCACCCTGGTGGCAATAGGGATAGCCGAAATGCTCGCCGATCTTGTTGATCATGTTGAGCTTGTCGCTCGGCAGATCGTCGCTGATCCAGTCGCGGGCGTTTTCCGTGAACCAGTATTTGCCGGTGCGCGGATCGACGTCGCCGCCGACGCTGTTGCGGACGCCGAGCGCGTAGATCTCGGCATTGCCGGTCTTGGGATCGACGCGGCGGATCTGCGACACGCTGGTCGGGGGAATGCCGACGTTGAAGGGAGGTCCGAACGGAATGTAGAACCAGCCTTCCTTGTCGACCGCGATATATTTCCAGCCGTGCGCGGCGTAGGACGGCATGTCGTCATACACCACCTTGCCGTCGCCGAGCTTGTCGAGATTGGCTTCGGCATTCTCGTATTTGATCAGCTTGTCGACCGCGATGACGTAGAGCGCGCCGTCGCGGAAGGCGAGACCGGTGGGCATGTTCAGGCCCTTGAGGATGGTCTTGACCTCCTTCTTGCCGCCATTGTCCTTGATCGCATAGACGTTGCCGAGACCGAAGGAACCGACGAACAGCGTGCCCTTGTCGCCCCAGGCCATCTGCCGCGCCGCCAGCACGTTCGAGGCATAGACCTCGATCTTGAAGCCGGCCGGCAGCTTGATCTTCTTCATCAGCGTCGCCAGCTCGGCGTCGGATGAGCCGGTCGGCGGACCGGAGGGAGGTGCTAGGCCCTTCTGGGCTTCGGTCTCGTCACCGAGGAACCAGTCGTCCGGCGGGTGGGTCCAGAACTCCTTGGTCCCGGACTCGTATTTCTTCAGCGGTTTCTGTTGCGCGTTGGCCTGGCTGGCCCCCGCGACAACGAGCACCGCTGTGAGCGCAAGAATAGATCGATTGAAAGCCGATTTCATCGCGTCACTCCCCTATGCAGCCTGATAGCTGCGCCTGTTATTTTTTGAACGCCCAAAAAGACGAATTTGGTCTGGTGAGATGGAACAGACCACAAAATGGTAGCACATCCAGTGCGGGTGAGAAGCGCGCGATACGCGGCACAGCCAAACCAAGATTAATTTGAGAGAAAATTTTCTCGGCGCCGGTTTTGTTTGGGACATTTTTGCGGCGACGCGCGTGCACCGCAATATTCACGCAGAGCGAACGCACACCATCGCGAGGTGGGCGGGCCTCCACAGTGAAAGCTGACGATGCTGATATTCGTGCTCGGTGGGACGGCAGCCGGACGATCTATTTCCGCGTCACCGTCAGTTGAGCCGCCCCTTGATTATTCCGGTAAAAGTAATCGTAGAGTCCGGGTATCCCGATCACCGCGTCGTTGACGAAGATGAACAGTTCGCCTTCGCGCTTGGGCCGGATGGGAGCTTCGATGACGGCGTCATCAGGGTCAGGATCCAGAAAAGCCTCCTCACCGCCGACATCGCCATAGCGCAGCACGATACGGAACCAGTCCTTGGTCAATTCGCGGCGCAGCGGTACCGCAAATCCCAGCTTGATCCGCTGCTTCCAATCCGGCTGATCGGTCGGGGAGAAGCCGCCGATCGGAACCAGAATGCCGGTATCGTACCAGGACCCCGACGGAATCGGTTCGACCTTCACCGTATATCGGCCGCCATTGTCGAGATGAATTCCCGTCGCCTTGCACAGGTCCGAGGTCTTGAACACGACCGGGGTCGTAACGGTTTCGCCTTTCGCCAGGCCCCTGACGGTCGGGCTGACGGTGCAGGTGAAGCCGGCAACATCAAGGATGTTGTAGGCCAGCCGGTTGACCAGGGCGATGCCGAGATAGACGAACAGCAACGCGAACAAGGCCGGCGCCCATTTGCGCTTCAGACCTTCGTGCACTGCGATGTAAAATCGATGGCTGCGAAGGCGGTAGATGAAGCCACCGGGCAAGCCCGACGGCGCGCAAGGGAGTTGCCGCCAGATTGTCCCCATCAGATCGGCGATACGCGTCGCCTTTCGCATCCCCCACAGCGTGAAGAACGCGACGACACCGACCATGATGAGAAACGAGCCGGGCGCCCGGGCGTAGCCGTCGACCCATGTCGAGGCGAAGTTCGGCAGAAATCCGCCGACCATGCGGATGACGTCCGAAACCCCGCGGATCGGGCTGGTAAATTCGTCGGACCGCTTTGCGCTGCTGACCAGCGGAAAGGCCAGCAGCCATGCCGTGGCGCCAACGGTTGCGAAATAGAGGAGGCGCCGCTTCCAGATTTCGTTCCAGACGTGTTCCTGCGCGTCCGCCCGCGCTTTCGCGCTGGCGCTGGTCTCGAATTTGAATTGATCCGGCGTGACGATCGACCCATCCTCGGTCACGACGTCGTAAACGGCGGGCAACCCGATCGGTGCATAGGCGTGCGCGTGGTTCCCGATTCGCCTGAATACGGTCTCATGGATTTTCGGGCGGTCGATGGTGACCTCGTCGTCTTCCCGCTTCGAATATTCGTAATTGCAGAGCTGGACCAGCTTGCGCGGGCCGTAGCGGTAATAGCTGCCCAGACCGGCACGCGGATCGTAAATCCGGCCATCCTTGTCGATTTTCGAAATGGCGCTCCTCAGCGCATCCGGATCGGCGGGCGGATGTCCGGTTTCCGACTTGAACCGCAGGCCGCAGCGGGCCGCTTCGGTCATCATCCAGACCATCGGAATGTAGGCCAGCGAGTCGTCCGGATAACCCCCGCCGACATTGGAATGGACGCCCGCAAACCAGACCTGGCTGAGTTGCTCGTCGGCGATGTTGCGCTTCTGGTTGGCGTCGAAGGCCGCGGGCGAAGGCGATTTTTCGTCCCATAGCTCGGGGTGGAAGGTGGTGCGGGCTTCATCGAGCGCAAGCGCCTGGCAGGCGCGCTGGATCCGTTCGCGGTTGAGCGTGTGGGTGGGAAGTTCGAGCGGCACGATCCATCGGCTGACGCCGCGCGTCATTTCATCCAGCGGCAGGCCGTAAGCGGCCACCGTATCCCACACCCCGAGGAAGCGGATGCGCTTGACCGCGCGATTATCGCTCTTGTTGTATTTGATCGGGAACAGGAAGTTGCGAATGGCCCGGTACCAGTCCTCCGGATGCCAGGGCCACAGCGTGTGATAGCGCTCGGCGCGATATTGCCGGTAGGCAGCAATGGCCTTCCTGTCGAGTTCGCTTTCATTATCGGCGGAAACCAGGCCCTGATTGATGATCAGGCCGACGACGACGCGAATCGTGAATGCACCGCGGCTGAATCCGAAGCAGTAGATGTCGTCGCTATCGTCCTTGTAGTTGCGGCAGGCGAATTTGTAGATGTCGATGACGTTCCGTGCCAGGCCAAAGCCGAAGACGCCGCCCAGAATCGCCCAGGGCTTGAATGTCGAGGTGCCGACGCCATCGTCATAGAAGGCGACCTGGTCGTTGCCGGAGAGATCCAGCGCCTCGAAGGTCCGCCAGACGTTGGTTCGCCACACTTTCGCAGCGGAATTGCCGGTGCCGTCAGACAGCAGGACGATATTTCGGCCCATGACATGCCTCGCCGATTTGCTGGATCGATATTGAGAATATCAGCACTGTCCCACGTCCGCGGCGGGTCAATAGCGAACTGGATCACACCGGCGCGTCAAAAAACAACAAGGCCGCCAAAAGGCGGCCTGTCGTTGACTGAATAATTTGCCAATGCAGAAAAACTGGAGCGGGCGAAGGGGCTCGAACCCTCGACCCCGACCTTGGCAAGGTCGTGCTCTACCACTGAGCTACACCCGCATCCGATGTGGCGGCGATCGCTCGCCGACAGCGGCAGACCTATGCCAAATGCGGACCGCGATTGCAACAGGGCGAACGCGATCCCGTGACATTCCGGCCAGTCGCCATCTCGACAAATAGACGCGAATCGCGATGAAACAACGCCAAAACGGGCTGAATCCGCCCGCGGCAGCCGATCCGGGGAACCCGAGGCACGATTTGGCGTCCGCCCGGAGACGAATTCGGGCAACAGCCGCCCCGTGCAGGCGCTGGGAAGGCCGGTTCGAGGGGCGGCGCCGGGGACCGGCGCGGATTGAATTTTGCGGCCAAACCGCCATCTAGCTGACGAGAACTTGGTCCCCAGCCGTGCTAGAAGCGGCCGACCGAACAAATTCCGCATCTTCTCGAGACATCAGGCGAGGATACCGTGACCATCATTGAGCAGGGCGGCGGCCCGGCGCCGCAGGCAGCACCCACCGATCTGATCAAGGAGACCACCACCCAGACCTTCGTAAAGGACGTCATCGAGGAGTCGAAGCATCAGCCGGTGCTGATCGACTTCTGGGCGCCCTGGTGCGGTCCCTGCCGTCAGCTGACGCCGATCATCGAGAAGGCGGTGCGCGCGGCCAAGGGCAAGGTGAAGCTGGTCAAGATGAACATCGACGAGCATCCGCAGATTCCCGGCCAGATGGGCATCCAGTCGATCCCGGCCGTGATTGCTTTCGTCGACGGCCAGCCCGCCGACGGTTTCATGGGCGCGGTGCCCGAGAGCCAGGTCAGCGCCTTCATCGACAAGCTGACCAAGGGCCGGGCGGCCCCGGGCGAGCCGAACATCGCGGAAATCCTGCAGGAAGCGGAAGCCGTGCTGGCGGAGGGTGATCCCGCCGCCGCGGCGCAGATCTATGCCGAGGTGCTCGGTTTCGACGCCACCAGTATCCCGGCCATGGCCGGCCTCGCCAAATGCTACGTGACGACAGGCGCGATCGAACAGGCCAAGCAGACCATCGCGTTGGTGCCGGAATCCAAGCGCAACGACGCTGCCGTCAAGGCGGTGCAGGCCTCGATCGACCTCGCCGAGCAGGCCCAGGCGGTCGGCCCCGTCGCCGAGCTGGAACAGAAAGTCGCCGCAAACCCGCTCGATCATCAGGCCCGATTCGATCTGGCGACCGCGCTCAATGCGGAAGGAAGCCGCGCCGAAGCAACCAACCAGTTGCTCGAAATCATCCGGCGCGACCGCAAATGGAACGAGGACGGCGCCCGCAAGCAACTGGTGCAGTTCTTCGAGGCGTGGGGCGGCATGGACGAAGCCACCGTGGACGGACGCAAGCGGCTGTCGACGATCCTGTTTTCGTGACTGCCAGTAACGACCACATGCACTAACACCGGGACCGCCGATGCCGATCAATGCCGAATACCGCGGACCCGGCGACCTCCCCGAGATCATTCCGGTGTTCCCGCTGCCCGGCGCGCTGCTGCTGCCGCGCGGCCAGATGCCGCTCAACATCTTCGAGCCGCGCTATCTGGCGATGGTGGATGACTCGCTGCGCGACGGCCACCGGCTGATCGGCATGATCCAGCCAGATATTTCCCACAGCAAGGATGAGACCAAGCCGGTGCTGTTTCGCGTCGGCTGCGTCGGCCGCATCACCCAGCTCGCCGAATCCGGCGACGGCCGCTACATCCTCGAACTGACCGGCGTCTCGCGTTTCAAGGTGGTCGAGGAACTCACCACCCTGACCGCGTACCGGCAATGCAAGGTCGATTTCTTTTCCTTTGTCGACGACTTCGTCGCGCGCAAGGGTGAGGACGCCGTCGACCGCGCGGCGTTGCTCGAGGTGCTGACGGATTTTCTCAAGGCCAACAACCTGAAGGTGGATTGGGAAGGCATCGAGAGCGCGCCGAACGAGGCGCTGGTCAACGCGCTGGCGATGATGTCGCCCTACGGGCCGGCGGAAAAGCAGGCGATGCTGGAAGCGCCGGACCTGAAGACCCGCGCCGAAATCCTGATCGCGGTGACCGAGATGGATCTCGCCAAGAAGCGCACCAGCGGCGAGACCGGGCTGCAATAGGCATAGCGTTTTCGAGCGAAGTGGATACCGGTTCGCGTCAAGAAAACGCGTCAAAACAAGAGCGTCACTCCGGCAATCCCGCGCGTCGCAAGCCATCCGCGAAAACGGCTAAATCTTCCGGGCGCCGGATCGATAGCCAATCCCTGAGACCGGAAATGCGAAGCTTCGGATCGAGCTTGCGCAGATCGTCCATGGTCCGGCGCGCCTCGCCGACACGGCCGGACAGTGCATGGCTGGCCGCGACGACGGCCGCAGCCATCAGGAAACTCGGCAGATCGCGGTAGGCTTTTTCGGCCCATGCGGACGCGTCGTCGAAACGCCGGGCGAACAGATGTGCCGCCGCCATGCCGGCCTGCATCCGGTAGCTTTCCGGATCGAGCGGGCTGAAGCGCATGGCGCGCTCGAAATGCCCGATGGCGTTGTCGGGCTCACCGAGCCAGACCCGCAAAAATCCGCCGAGAAACCAGGCCGCTGCCAGATTGGGATTGAGCATTGTCGCCCGGTCGAGCAAGGCAATGCCGGCATCGAGGTCGCCGGCCAGATGCGCCAGCGCGTGACCGCTTCGTGTCAACGCCACTGCGTCATCCCGGCCGAGTTCGACACCCCGTCGCGCCAGCCGGACACCCTCGGCAATCTCACTTGCCGGATCGGCCATCCAGCCGTTGACCTTGCGCCAGAGGTAGCACCAAGCGGCCATGCCGTAGGCCGATGCGTAGGATGCGTCGAGCGTGATGGCCTTTTCGAACAGCGGCAACGCTTCGTCGACGGCTTCCCGCGTGCCCCGATTCAGATTGGCCATGCCGCGCAAATAGTAATCGTACGCGTTGAGGTTTTCGGTCGGCTTGCGTTTCGCCCGCTCGATCTCCGCGCGCTCGAGCTGCGGCGCGATGTTGCCGACGACATCGGCGGCGATCCGGTCCTGCAGTTCGAAGATGTCGTCGAGCGTGCCTTCGAAACGTTCCGCCCAGAGATGCGCCCCGGTCGTAGCATCGATCAGCTGCCCGGTGATGCGCACCCGGTTCGCCGCCTTGCGCACACTGCCTTCCAGCACGTAGCGCACGCCGAGCTCGCGGCCGATCTGCTTCACGTCGACGGCGCGGCCCTTGTAGGTAAAGCTCGAGTTGCGGGCGATGACGAACAGCCAGCGATGGTGCGACAGCGCGGTGATGATGTCCTCCACCACGCCATCGGCGAAATATTCCTGTTCGGGGTCGCCGCTCAGGTTCTGGAACGCCAGCACCGCGACCGACGGCTTGTCGGGAAGGGCCGGCGCAGGCGCGGCTGCCGGCTTGGCGATCTCCTTGGCGGATGAATCATCGGCGCCGTCCTGGGCATTGATTTCCCTGACCTCGCCGACGAAGCGAAATCCCTTGCGGGCGATGGTGCGAACCAGACGCTGCGCGTCGCCGCTGTCGCCGACCGCCTTGCGCACCGCATTGATATGGCTGGTCAGGGTCGATTCGGAAACGATCCGGCCGGCCCATACCGTATCCAGCACATCGTCCTTGCTGACGACGCGCTCACGGTTCTCGACCAGATAGAGCAGCAGGTCGAAGACCTGCGGCCCGATGGCGACCGCCCCCGATCCCCGGGTGAACTCCCGCCGGTCGGTGTCGAGGACGCAGTCTTCGAACAAGAATTGCACGGCGGTGCTCCCTGCCCTGTGCTGCCGCGATTTCTGTCCTTGATTTCTATCCTTGGACGAAACTCCAAGGGAAACTCAATAGCAATCCAATGACACTGCAAGGCTTTCCGGCCGGCTGCGGCGCATTCTCCGAGTGCCAGCCCGATCAACGGGCATCAAACCGGAGAAAAATCATGAAGATCGTCGTTATTGGAGGCAGCGGCCTCGTCGGATCCAACGTCGTCGGCAGGCTGCGGCAAATTGGTCACGAGGTGGTGGCAGCTTCGCCAAAGTCGGGCGTCAACGCCGTCACCCGCGAGGGCCTGGCCGAGGCGCTCTCGGGGGCCCAGGTCGTCGTCGACGTCGCCAACTCGCCTTCGTGGGAAGACGCGGCTGTGCTCGCGTTTTTCGAGACTTCGACCCGCAATCTTCTGGCCGCGGAAGCCGCTGCCGGCGTCGGGCTCCACCTCGCATTGTCCATTGTCGCGTGCGAGCGTTCCCCCGACAACGGCTACTTCCGCGCCAAGAAGGCGCAGGAAGACCTGATCAAAGCCTCCGGGCGGCCCTACACCATTCTGCGCGCCACGCAGTTCTTCGAATTCGTCGGCGGCATCGTTGAATCAGGCGCCAGCGGCGACACGATTCGGCTGTCGCCCGCCCTGTTCCAGCCGGTCGCATCGGATGACGTTGCCGCTGTTCTCGCCGATCTGGCGGTGGCGCCGCCCGTCAACAGCACGGTCGAGGTCGCGGGAGCCGACGCCGCGCCTCTCGACGAGTTCGCGCGCCAGTTCCTGGCCGCCAAGGGCGACCGGCGCCAGGTAATCGCGGATGTCCACGCCCGCTACTTCGGCTCCGAACTGGATGATCGCTCGCTGACGCCCGCCGGCAAGGCGCGGATCGGTGCTGTCAGGTTCGCGGACTGGCTTGGCCATTCATCAGCGAAGCAGGTGCAAGTACCGGCGCAATGATTGCGAATGAAGCGATGGGTCCGGGGATAGCGCCCATGGACCCATCGTTGCATGCATGATCACGATTGCGTCGGATCGGGCGTGATGCCGGAACGAACACGGCGGCGGATGGCTTTCCCGGTTAGACTGTCGTCGCAGATGACGGCGATAGACGAGGGATCATGCAATCGATGCATCGGTGGATTTGCGCCAACGCGGCAATCCTCTCCATGTTCGGCCAGGCGTCGGCGCAAAACGGACCGCTGACCGGTGACGCCGCGTTCGGCGACTGGCGCTCCGACCGGCCCGGTGTCGTCAGGCTGATTCGTCCGGCGGATTTGCCGAGATCGGGCGCGACGGCATCGGCCTCGAACAGTTCTCGCGTGGTGCCTCGGCCGCCGTCAGCGGCGCTTCTGGTTCCCGCGGGCTTCAAGATCGAGTTGTTCGCCGAGGGACTGAGCGGGCTGCGCCAGATGCGGGTGGCGCCGAATGGCGACGTCTTCGTCGCGGAAACCAGCGCAGGACGGATCCGCGTGCTGCGTCCGGGCAAGGACGGCGCGAAGCCTGGCATCAGCGAAATCTTCGCCGGCAAGCT
The DNA here is from genome assembly GCA_963764705.1 of uncultured Alphaproteobacteria bacterium. Classification (GTDB taxonomy): domain Bacteria; phylum Pseudomonadota; class Alphaproteobacteria; order Rhizobiales; family Xanthobacteraceae; genus Bradyrhizobium. The sequence continues at coordinate 246,363 of CAVXTR010000006.1, forward strand.
CGACGAGCCCTTTGGAATTGCGTTCTTCCCGAGCGGCGACAATCCCAAATGGGTTTATGTCGCCAATACCGGCAGCGTCGTTCGCTTTCCCTATACGTCCGGTGACACCAAGGCTGCCGGCAAACCGGAAATCGTGGTCGCCTCGCTCCCCGAGGGCGGGCATTCCACCCGGGACGTCGTCTTCAGCAAAGACGACAGGCAGATGATGGTTTCGGTCGGCTCACTCAGCAATGTCGGCCAGGGCATGGGAAGCGCGCCCGGCGGGCTGCCGTCGTGGATCGCGCAGCACCCGCCTGGCGCCAGTTGGAGCGACGAGACCAACCGCGCCGGCGTCCTGGTATTCGACCCTGACGGAAAGAATCCCGGCATGTTTGCGACCGGCATCCGCAATTGCGTCGGCCTCGCCTTTCACCCGTCAACCGGTGACCTCTATTGCTCGACCAATGAGCGCGACGGTCTCGGCGATAATCTGGTGCCGGACTATGTCACCCGGGTGCGGCAGGGCGCGTTCTATGGATGGCCCTGGTTTTATATCGGCGACAATCAGGACCCTCGGCACGTGGGCGCACGCGGCGACCTCAAGGGCAAGATCACCGTTCCCGACGTGCTGATCCAGCCGCACTCCGCCTCGCTCGGACTGACATTCTATTCAGGCAATGCCTTCCCCGCCGAATATCGCGGCGATGGTTTTGCCGCCGAACATGGTTCGTGGAACCGGTCGAAGCGCACCGGCTACAAGGTCATCCGCATCCGCCTCAAGGACGGCGTGCCGACAGGTGAATACGAGGATTTCGTTACGGGCTTTGTCGTCAACGATTCCGATGTCTGGGGACGGCCGGTCGGCGTCGCCGTCGCAAAAGACGGCGCGTTGCTGGTGTCGGAAGACGGCAATGGCACGATCTGGCGGATCACGCATCCGTAAGCGGCGGTGCCAGCTAATATCCGGCGACCGCGAGCACCACGACGACACTGAGCGCTTTCCAGCCAAAACCGCGGCCGCGCGACCACCACGCATTGGCGGCGACGGCGAACGCGTAGACGATAACGGTGGTGGCGACGATCCAGTGCCGCGCACTCTCCGATCCCAGCGATGGCGCCACCAATAGCAGCACACCGCCGCCGATCCAGGCCACGGTGCCGGCCTGCCACACCAGCCGGATCAGGGTCCGCAGGTTTTCGGGCTCGATCCTGGCACGCGCGAATACCTTGGTTTCGCCGAGCACGCCGTGGATGATGGCGACGAGAATTCCGGCGACGCCGGCGCATTGCAGGATGATGTCACGCATCGATACGGCCTCCATACACTACTGTATGGTTATGCGCCTTGTTCTGGCGCCTGTCAATACACTAGTGTATGGTCCCGCAGGAACGAACCATGAGCGATCAACTCTCGGCCACCGACTGGCTCGATCAGGGCCTGAAGACACTCGCCGGCAGCGGGTTTACGGCATTGAAGGCGGAACCGCTGGCGAAGGCGATGGGGGTGTCGCGCGGCAGCTTCTACTGGCATTTCGCCGACATTGCCGCGTTCCACGCCGCGATCCTCGAGCGCTGGCGCGACGTCGCCGCCGAGCAGATCATCGCCAATGTCGAAGCCGGTGCGAAGGACGACGATCCGCTGGCGCTGCTGCTGCGCCGGGTGTTTGGCGAGAAACTGACGCTGGAGAAGGCCGTTCGTACCTGGGCCAGCGTCGATGCCGGCGCCCGCGCCGCGGTGCAGGCCATCGACCGGCGCCGGCTCGGTTATGTCGAAGGCCTGCTGACGCAGTCCGGCCTCACCGCGGACGTCGCGCGCGCCCGCGCGCAGATCCTCTATTGGGCGTTTCTCGGTTTTGCGCTGTCGGATCAGCCGCTGCCGAAGGCGCGGCATCAGGCCGTGCTCGACGAGCTGTTGCGGATGGCCAGCGTCATGATATGCGAGCCGGTCCGGTATGCTAGGAAATCGCGACAAGCCGGAGACAGCCATGAACGCCTCGTCCGAACGCCTCGACGGCACCGTCGACCCAAAACTGCTGGAGATCCTGGTCTGCCCGGTGACCAAGGGTCCGCTGGAATTCGACTTCGACGCGGCAGGAGCTGATTTCGCGCTCGGCCAAGCTCGCCTATCCGATCCGCGACGGCATCCCGATCATGCTGCCGGAAGAGGCGCGGAAGATCGACTGACGAAACGGCGAATAGGGAGTGGCGAGTTTATTGCCACTTCGTCCCGGCGCATGCAGGCTACGACGGCAGGACGCTACAACGCCTCGCCCTTCAGCAGCCGCGGCACTTCGCCGGACAATCCCGCGGCCTGGCGGATGAACAGGCTCTTCAGCGGCGGCGCGCGGTCGACGAGGCCGAGACCGATATCGCGCACGGTGCGCAGCAGTTGCGATTCGTTCGAGAACAGGAAGTTCAGCGAGTTGGTGGCAACCCCCATCGCCATGGTGTCGAAGCGCCGCCAGCGCTGGTAGCGCTCGAGCACGTCGGCCTGCCCCAGATCCATGCCGAGCCGCGCCGCATCGACCACGACTTCGGCCAATGCTGCGACATCCTTCAGGCCCATGTTGAGCCCCTGCCCCGCGATCGGGTGAATCACATGCGCGGCGTCGCCGACCAGCGCCAGCCGCTCGGCGATGAACGAGCGCGCGACGAAATAGCCGAGCGGAAATGCGCGCGGCTTGTCGAGCGCCTTGATCTCGCCGAGATGCAGGCCAAAGCGCTTTTCGAGTTCGGCGTGAAATTCCTCTTCGCTCAAGGCGGTGATGCGCGCGGCCTCGGTGCGGTTCTCGGTCCACACCAGCGACGAGCGCTTTCCGGTCAACGGCAGGATCGCGAACGGACCTGCGGGCAGAAAATGCTCTTCGGCGCGGCCGTGATGATCGCGCTCATGGCCGACGGTGACGACGATGCCGGATTGATCGTAGTCCCAGCCATGGGTGGCGATGCCGGCGCGTTCGCGCAGTTTCGAGCGCGCGCCGTCGGCGGCGACCAGCAGGCTTGCTTCGATGACGTTGCCGTCGGCGAGCGTCACGTCGACGCCATCGGGGCGCGAATCGTAGGTCGAAACCGCGGTGGCGCGCAGATCGACGCCCTCGGCCTCGGCCCGCGCAACCAGCGCGTCGATCAGGTGGCGGTTTTCGACCATATGCGCGAACGGCTCGCCGGGCTCGACATCGCCGGCGAAGGTCAGGAACACCGGACGGGTGGCGTCTTCCAGCTTCGAATCGGTCACCACCATGTCGGTGATCGGCTGCGCTGTCGGCGGCCACCTGCGTCCCAGACGCCCGAGCGCCTCGAACAGCCGCCGGCAGGCGGCGACGATCGCGGTCGCGCGCGGATCGCGGCTCGGCCGCGCCGCCAGCGCCGGATCGGCGACGATGACGGGAATATCGGGCCCGAGGCCCTGACGCAGCGCCAGCGCCAGCGCCAGCCCGGCAAAGGCGCCGCCGCAGATGACAATGCTTCGCTGTGCCGCCATGGAATCCTGCTTAACTCATGCTCTTGCTACCAGAGTATAGCTGGGCGAAACAGGGCCACGAAACAAGGGCCGTTAACCTCAAGCTGTCATTCCGGGATGGTCCGGGCAGCCCGGATGCCCGAATGACCGGGAAACCGAAAGCGCCGCCATGTCCAAAGGCCTGATCGACCTGATCTCGATCCTCGATCTCGAGCCGATCGAGGTGAACCTGTTCCGCGGCAACAGCCCGAAGACGCGCTGGCAGCGGGTGTTCGGCGGACAGGTGATCGGACAGGCGATGGTGGCGGCCTGCCGCACCGTCGAGGGCCGGCTGCCGCATTCGCTGCATTGCTATTTCATCCTGCCCGGCGATCCGCAGATTCCGATCATCTACGAGGTCGAGCGGCTGCGCGACGGCAAGAGCTATTCGACGCGGCGCGTCACCGCGATCCAGCACGGCAACGCGATCTTCTCGATCATGGTGTCGTTCCATGCCGAGGAGGAAAGCGCGTTCGATCATCAGGACAAGATGCCTGACGTGCCGCCGCCGGAAAAACTCACCGCCGAGGAAGTCGCCAAGCAGCCGATGTTCAAGGAGATGCCGGACTTCATCCGCCGCTATTACGAATCGGACCGGCCGATCGAATTGCGCCCGGTCGAGCTCGGCCGCTATTTCGGCCAGAAGATCGACGACGGCCGCATCCATGTCTGGATCCGCACCGCGGCGAAACTGCCCGACGATCCGGCGCTGCACATGTGCGCGCTGGCCTATGCGTCGGACTTCTCGCTGCTCGATGCCATCATGGCGCGCTACGGCCGCACGCTGTTCGACAAGCGCATGATGCCGGCAAGCCTCGATCACGCGATGTGGTTTCACCGCCCGTTCCGCGCCGACGAATGGCTGCTTTACGCGCAGGATTCGCCGAGCGCGCAAGGCGGCCGCGGGCTGACCCGCGGCCAGATCTTCAAGCCCGACGGCACGCTGGTGGCGTCGGTGGCGCAGGAAGGCTCGGTGCGCCAGCGCAGGTGAGCGCTCGCGCGACCGGGCACATCCGATCAGGCGCGGTCGACCAGCGCGAATTGCGAGATGTACCAGTTCGTGTACCAGCGCATCACCCACGGGATCGGAATGATGAGCGCGCAGCCGATCGCGAACACGATGGTCCGCCACAGCACTTCGAGGCCCGAGCCGTTGAAGATGACCTCGCGCTGGGTGCCGCTGATGTTGCGGCAGATCCAGCGCATCCAGGCGGTGATCACCCAGGCCCAGCCGATGATGGTGATGACGGAGATGTACATCAGCACATCCCAGCCGATGTAGCCCAGCGCGCTGCCGTTGAAGGCGATCGGCAGCGGCTGGCCGTTCGAGGAGAGATTGGATGCGATCCATCGCACCACCATCCAGGACAGGTAGGCCTGAATCGGAATCGCAGATGTATTGGAGGTAATAGAGATCGGTGACGCCGACATAGGTCAGCACCGCCATCGCGACGAAGACGTACCAGATATCGCCGACCTGGCCGTTGAAGGCGAGATTCGGCCGCCCCGGCACGTGAAGCGCGGGACGCCAACCAGCGATAGAACCAGATCGCCACCCAGGGCGCCGGGATGACCAGCAGGAAGCCGATCACGAACACGAGGCCGCGCCCGAGGAAGTCCCAGAGCGGCAGGTCGATCGAAAGCGGTCCGCCACCATAACCGCCGGAGTCCGCCCGAGCTCATCGGCGGCGCCGCCCGCTTGCGGAATCGCCGGCGGTCCCGAGCCGCCGGGCATCAGGCCCGGAATTTCGCCCGCCTTCTGCCAGCCGGACATGCCCTCGGACCAGACCAGCGTGTCGGCCCGGACCGTTCCCCGGGTGATGAGGTCGCGGAGCTGGGCTTCGGGATAAGGGCCCTGTTGCTGGCCGTTGGATGCATAAAACCACGATCGGTTCGACATTTTATTATTCCCTTAGGCCGTGGAGACGGACAAAGCCGGCGGGCGGCCGGCGGCGAAACCGCATTCTGTCGGATGACCCTTACCCCTGTACAGTGACTGGCATCACCAGCTCCAGAATGTTTTCCCCTTAAACCTGCAAGTTTTTTGTGCCATTTGCCCAGAAAGATGCCAGATTTGGCGGGCGGCTGAAACGCCACGCAGCGGCCCGCCGAACACTGCAGAGCGAAACCCAAAAAAGTACCTGAGAACAATGAAGGCCTGACCATGAAACTCGTCGTCGCGATCATCAAACCGTTCAAGCTTGACGAGGTGCGCCAGGCGCTGACGGCCATCGGCGTCCACGGCATGACCGTGACCGAGGTCAAGGGTTACGGCCGCCAGAAGGGCCACACCGAAATCTATCGCGGCGCCGAATATGTCGTGAATTTCCTGCCCAAGCTGCGCATCGAAATCGCGGTCGCCTCCGACATTGCCGACAAGGCGGTCGCGGTCATCACCGCGAATGCGCGCACCGGCCAGATCGGCGACGGCAAGATCTTCGTGACGCCGATCGATCACGCGCTGCGCATCCGCACCGGCGAGACCGACAGCGACGCGCTCTGACATCTCCACACATTCGGGCGCTCCGGCAACGACGCCTGACGCGCGACAAGAAGCGACAACAGGCCGGGGAAATTCCATGGGGGCACTATCGTATCGTGCAGCGAAGCTGGCTGCGCTCATCACTCTTGCGGCGGCCGGCACGCTCGCGACACCGGCCTTCGCCGAGACCTCGACCATCAACGCCGCCGACACCGCCTGGATGATCGTCGCCACCGCGCTGGTGCTGATGATGACGATCCCGGGTCTGGCGCTGTTCTATTCCGGCATGGTGCGCAAGAAGAACGTGCTGGCGACGATGGCGCAGAGTCTCGCGGCGGTCGCGATCATCTCGATCCTCTGGGTGATGTTCGGCTATTCGCTGGCCTTCGTCGGCGACGGTCCCTGGCTCGGCTCGCTCGATCGCTGGTTCCTGGTCGGGATGACCATGGACAGCGTCAATCCGGCGGCAAAGACCATCCCGGAAGCGCTTTTCATGCTCTACCAGATGACGTTTGCGATCATCACGGTGGCGCTGGTGGCGGGCTCGGTGGCCGACCGGATGCGGTTTTCGGCCTATCTGCTGTTCTCGATCGGCTGGTTCATGTTCGTCTATGTGCCGCTCGCGCATTGGGTGTGGGGCGGCGGCTTCCTCGCCACCATGGGCGTGCTGGATTTTGCCGGCGGTCTCGTCGTGCATCTGTCCGCCGGCATCGGCGGCCTCGTCGCGGCGAAGGTGATGGGCCGGCGTCACGGCTATGGCAGCGAGAATCTTTCGCCGTTCGATCTGTCGCTCGCCGTGATCGGCACCGGATTGTTGTGGGTCGGCTGGTTCGGCTTCAATGGCGGATCGGCGCTGGCGGCGAATTCGCGCGCGGTGATGGCGATCATCGCGACCCATCTGGCGGCCTGCGCCGGCGCGCTGACCTGGGGCGCGATCGAATGGGCGACGCGGCGCAAGCCGTCGGTGCTCGGCATGATCTCCGGCGCGGTCGCCGGCCTCGGAACCATCACGCCGGCTCCGGCTTCGTCGCCCCCTGGCACGGCATCGTCATCGGCATCGTGGCCGGCGTGGTGTGCTTCTGGGCCTGCACCTGGCTCAAGCATCGCTTCAACTATGACGATTCGCTCGACGTGTTCGGCGTGCACGGCATCGGCGGCATGACCGGCACCCTGCTCGCCGGCGTGTTCGCCGTCAGCGCCATCGGCGGCACCTCCGGCCTGATCGAGGGCCACCCGCAGCAGGTGCTGATCCAGCTCTACGGCATCGCGGTCACCTTGGTCTGGTCCGGCGGCGTCACCTACGTGCTGCTCAAGCTGGTGAGCGTGTTCGTGCCGCTGCGGGTTTCGCTGCAGCAGGAGCTGGAAGGCCTCGATATTTCGCAGCACGGCGAAGCGCTGCAATAAAATCCCCATCCAAATACCGTCCGCCTGCCCTAGCGCTGGGCAGGATTATGTCCGGAGTCTGACGTGCTCACGTTTTGAGCAGGCCTGATTACGCTTTGAGCGCGACGGAATAGCGCAGGTCGGCCCTTTTCCCGCAAAGGGCGAAAAGGCCCGGATTCATAAACCGTTAGGGAATTCCGCCGATCTGGCACGGCATTTGATTCTAAGGGTCCTGGCTGTGCCCGCGTAGTGAACTTCTCCGCGTGGTGAACCTCAGTCGAGAACGCCCGGTCTGTCTGGACCGGGCCCAAGCGGGGATAGGACCCATGAAAATTGTTATGGCGATCATCAAGCCATTCAAGCTCGAAGAAGTCCGTGACGCCCTGACCGCCATTGGCGTTCACGGTCTCACGGTGACGGAAGTCAAAGGATATGGCCGGCAGAAGGGCCATACGGAAATCTATCGCGGCGCCGAATACGCCGTGAGCTTCCTGCCCAAGATCAAGATCGAGGTCGCTGTCGCCTCGGACCAGGTCGACAAGACCATCGACGCCATCACCTCGGCTGCAAAGACCGGACAGATCGGCGACGGCAAGATCTTCGTCATCAACCTCGACCATGCGGTTCGCATCCGCACCGGTGAGGCGGATGCCGCGGCCCTCTGATTTCGCGCTCAACCTTACCACTCAGGAGTAAAACAAATGACGTTTAAACGTCCCTATAGCGCGGGATTGGCGGCCCTCGCAGTCGGCCTGTTCGCCGCGACCGCTGCCTACGCCGAACCAACCGTCAACAAGGGCGACAACGCCTGGATGCTGACATCGACAGTGCTGGTGCTGTTGATGACGATCCCGGGCCTTGCGCTGTTCTATGGCGGTCTGGTCCGCTCCAAGAACATGCTCTCGGTCCTGATGCAGGTGTTCTACAGCGTCTGCATCGTCACCCTGATCTGGGCGCTCTACGGCTACAGCCTCGCCTTCACCGGCGGTTCCGACTTCATCGGCGGCTTCTCCAAGGCCTTCCTGATGGGCGTGACGCACGGATTCGAAGGCGGCGACCTTCAGCGTCGACGCCAACATCTCGGAGCTGGTCTATGTCTGCTTCCAGATGACCTTCGCGGCGATCACGCCCGCCCTCATCGTCGGCGCCTTCGCCGAACGCATGAAGTTCGCGGCGATCGCGCTGTTCATCCCGCTCTGGGTGACGCTGATCTACTTCCCGATCGCGCACATGGTCTGGTACTGGGCCGGACCGGACGCGATCTCGGATGCGGCCAAGGCGCTTGCTGCTGCGGCTGACGGTGCGGCGAAGACCGCGGCGCAGGCCAAGCTCGATGAAGTCAATGCCGACGCCGGCTGGATCTTCAAGAAGGGCGCGATCGACTTCGCCGGCGGCACCGTGGTGCACATCAACGCCGGTATCGCCGGTCTCGTCGGTGCGCTGCTGATCGGCAAGCGCGTCGGCTACGGCAAGGAGCTGATGGCTCCGCACTCGCTGACCATGACCATGATCGGCGCTTCGCTGCTCTGGGTCGGCTGGTTCGGCTTCAACGCCGGATCGAACCTCGAAGCCAACGGCGGCGCAGCGCTCGCCATGACCAACTCCTTCGTTGCAACCGCAGCGGCGGCGATGTCCTGGATGTTCGCGGAATGGATCGTCAAGGGTCATCCTTCGGTGCTCGGCGCGTTGTCGGGTGCGGTGGCGGGCCTCGTGGCGGTCACGCCGGCGGCCGGTTACTCCGGTCCGATGGGCGCGATCGTGCTCGGTCTCGTGGTCGGCGTCGTCTGCCTGTTCTTCTGCACCGTGGTGAAGAATGCGCTCGGCTATGACGACTCGCTCGACGTGTTCGGCGTCCACTGCGTCGGCGGCATCGTCGGCGCGCTCGGCACCGGCATCCTGGTGAATCCGGCCCTCGGCGGCGCCGGCATCATGGACTACAGCCGACCGGCAAGATCGCCGACTACGACTTCGCTGCCCAGATGATCTCGCAGTTCTGGGGCGTCTGCACCACGCTGGTGTGGTCGGGCATCGGTTCGGCGATCCTCTACAAGGTCGTCGATGTCATCGTCGGCCTGCGCGTCAACGTCGAGACCGAACGTGAAGGCCTCGACGTCACCGAGCACACGGAGCGCGCTTACAACATGTGAGTTCTCCCGGGACGCGATCCCCCAGGGTCGCGCCCACAACTCCGGTTTGGGCACATACCCGGCAATGCCCCGACCGTTGAGGGGCTCCAGCGCAAGTTGGAGCCCCTTTCTTTTTGTACCAAGGTTTTCGAGCGAAGTGGTCACCGGTTCGCGCAAAGAAAACGCGTCAAAAAAGAGATTGCCAAAACCGGCGCGAGGCGTCGAAATAGCGGCAACCTAACCGGGAGGACGTCATGAAACTCGAAGGCGGATGCTATTGCGGCGCTGTGCGCTATGTGGCCGAGGGCGAGCCGATGTTGCAGGCGCAATGTCATTGCCGCGAATGCCAGTTCATCACCGGCGGGTCGCCCAACATGTTCGTGGCGATGCCGCTCGACGGCTTCAAATACACCAAGGGTGCGCCGAAGCAGTTTGCGCGCAAGGATCTGGAAAAACCGGTGACGCGCGAATTCTGCGCCGAATGCGGCACTCACGTGGTGACGCGGCCGCAGCGGCCGGTCGTGGTGGTGAAGGTCGGCACGCTCGACAACCCCGCCCAGATCACGCCGCAGATCGCGATCTACACCATCGACAAGCAGCCGTTCCACCACATCCCCGAGGGCATGCCGAGTTTCGAGCGGATGCCGCAAAGGTAGCGGTAACGGCCTCGCAACCGCGCAATGCCACCGACCTATCGACGTCATTGCGAGCCAACGGGTCGCGATGACGTCGATGAGAGCGCCGCGACGCTACCCCTCGCCTTCCGGCGCAATCAACATGACGGTCGGAAAGTAGTTTAGGTAACGCCTGACATCGCGTGTCAGCAGCGGGCGGTTTTCCGTCACGGCATGGGCACCGATGAAAAAATCGGGGAGCACACCGGAACGAATGCCGCCAGCGGCGCGGTATTGCAGATAGGCCTTGCCGGCGAGAAACAGCGCATGCCGCGGCATGGGCGCGACTTCGATATTCAGATCAAGAAGGATGGAATCGAGGGCCTCGACGGTAGCGTAACGCGTTGAAATTTCGGCGTAGATGACATCGTTTATGACAAGCGGCCCACCGAGAGCGGCGCGCTCAAGCTGGTGCTGAGACCAATCTGCCCACGCCTGCCCGTCAGTCAGTACGTCGAGGAGAACATTCGAATCAACGAGCGTCATTCAGGCTCGCCACGTAACAGAGCCATGAGTTCATCAGTGCTCAAGCCCGGTCCTGCCGATCCTCGAGCCTTGGCAAAACGGCTCGGTTCGCGATCGGTCGTACCCGCCTTCTCAACGACGATGCTGCCGTCAGCAGCACTGCGGAACGTAACCTGGCTACCCGGCACGATCCCGAGGTGATCTCGCACGGGTTTGGGGATTGTTACCTGGCCCTTGCGCGTCACTGTCGTCGCCATGGCGGATCTCCCGAAGTATTACCTCTTCAAAATATGGTATTACCTTCCAAATTGTCCAGCTCGACCGATGGTTAATCGCGTCTTAACCTCGCCGTATCTATGGTGATTTGATCGGTTTCCGGTCGGTCGCCGGGATCACTCGACCGCTTTCGAAAGTGCTGGCGTTTCAGACATGGCAATGACCGCTTCTTCCGGCGTGGCGCAGGGCGCCGGCAGCGTCTCTGCTGCCGGTCAGGCCGAGCGTTCGCCGTTTGCGCGGACCACCGAGCTGCTGGCGCCCTATCAGCCCGGTAAGCCATTGATTACGCTGTCATTGGGCGAGCCGCAGCACCCGGTGCCTGACTTCGTCGGCCCGGTGCTGGCCAAGCACATCGCCGATTTCGGCCGCTATCCGATCGCCAAGGGCATCGAGCCGTTCCGGCGCGCCGCCGCGAACTGGCTGTCGATCCGCTTCCAGTTGCCGCGGCCGATCGATCCCGAGAGCGAAATTCTGGTGCTGAACGGCAGCCGCGAGGGGCTGTTTTTCGCAGCGATCGCCGCCGCCCGCTATGTCGGCCCGCGCCGCGGCAAGCCGGCGATCCTGATGCCGAATCCGTTCTATCCGGCCTATGGCGCCGGCGCCCGCGCCGCGGGCTGCGAACCGATCTATCTGCCGACCACGCGTCGCCAACGGATTCCTGCCCGATCTCGACGCGCTCGATGACGCGACGCTGGCGCGGACGGTTGCGATCTTCATCGCCTCGCCGGCCAACCCGCAAGGCTCGGTCGCCTCGCGCGACTACTTCACCCGCCTGAAGAAGCTCGCCGATCGCTACGGCTTCATGATCCTGAGCGACGAGTGCTATTCGGAAATCTACACCAGGCAGGCGCCGGGCAGCGCGCTCGAATGCGCCGGACCCGATTTCACCAACGTGGTTGCGTTCCAGTCGCTGTCGAAGCGCTCGAACCTGCCGGGCATGCGCGTCGGCTTCGCCGCCGGCGACAGGAAATTTCTCGCCGCCTTCCACGAGCTGCGCAACGTCGCCGCACCGCAGGTGCCGGTGCCGCTGCAGCATGTCGCGGTCGCCGCCTATAGCGACGAGGCGCATGTCGAGGAAAATCGCAGGCTCTACCGCATCAAGTTCGATCTCGCCGACCAGATCCTCGGCAATCGCTACGGCTATGTGCGGCCGGCCGGCGGCTTCTGCGTCTGGCTCGACGTCTCCGACCGCGGCGGCGACGAAGCCGCGGCCGTGAAACTCTATCGCGACGCCGGCGTGCGCGTGATTCCCGGCAGCTATCTGTCGCGGCCGCAGGACGACGGCTTCAATCCCGGCGCCGGTTACATCCGCCTCGCGCTGGTCTCCGACAGTGAATCAACGGCCGAGGCGTTGCACCGGCTGGTCGAAACTCTGGATTAGTCGCAGGGCCCCATGAGCATGCCAGCGATCGAACGTGTCATTCCCCTGGTCGGCCAGCTGCCGGCCTCGATCCGCGACGCGTTGGCGCGGCGCTTGCGCGAAGTCGCCGGCCTCGGCCTGATCGCCCTGTCCGGCGTGGCGGCGACCGCGCTGATGACGTGGTCGGTGCAGGACCCGAGCCTGAGCCACGCGACCTCGCGCCCGATCCGCAACATCGTCGGCTATCCCGGCGCGATCGGCGCCGATCTGCTGATGCAGATTCTCGGCCTCGGCGCGATCATGCTGATCCTGCCGGTCGCGGTGTGGGGCTGGCGCATGCTGACCCATCGCACCTTCGACCGCGAGGCGCTGCGGCTCGGCTGCTGGATTCTCTGCACCGTGATCGCGGCGGGCTTTGCCAGCTGCTGGCCGCATGGCGGCGCCTGGCCGCTGCCGACCGGACTCGGCGGCGTCGTCGGCGATGCGCTGGTGCGCGCGCCGGCGGTGGTATTCGGTCCTGCCGGTTTCATCTATCGGCTGGTGCTCGGCATCATTCTGTTCGCGGCGATGTTGGCGTCCTTCCTGTTCGCGAGCGGCTGGGGTTCGCGTCCGCGCGACGAGGAACTGACGCCGATCGAGGACGATGACACGCCGTTCGACGAAGAAGACGATCACAGTTCGGTGTCGCTGGGCTGGGTGTTTCACGCCCTGATGAGCACCAAGGCTCGGCTCGCCTGGCTGTTCGCCACCGCGTATCGCTCGCTGGTCGCCAGCGCGCCGCAGCCCCGCACCTTGTCCTTTGAACGCCAGGAACCGAGCCTCGGCGGCCGCACCGCGCCGAGCTTGGCGCCGCAGGACGACGAAGAATCCGAGGACGAAGAAGAGGAAGACGAGGAAGCGGAAACCCCGGCCGCCCGCAGCCCCGCGCAAGAAGGCAGCACCACGTGCCGCCGCGCGCAAATCCGACAAGTTCGAACTGCCCTCGGTCTCGGTCCTGACGGCGCCCAAGGCGTCGGATCGCCAGCCGCTCAGCAAGAGCGAGCTGGAAGCCAATTCGCGCGCGCTCGAAGGCGTGCTGCAGGATTTCGGTGTCCGCGGCGAAATCGTCAAAGCCAATCCCGGACCGGTCGTGACGCTGTACGAGCTCGAGCCCGCGCCCGGCATCAAGTCCTCGCGCGTGATCGGTCTTGCCGACGACATCGCGCGCTCGATGAGCGCGCTGTCGGCGCGCGTCGCCGTGGTCGCCGGCCGCAACGCCATCGGCATCGAATTGCCGAACGTCCATCGTGAAAAGGTCTATCTGCGCGAATTGCTGACCGCGAAGGACGAGTCCAACGCCAAGCTGCCGCTCTGCCTCGGCAAGAACATCGGCGGCGAATCCATCATCATCGATCTCGCCCGCACACCGCATATGCTGATCGCCGGCACCACCGGCTCCGGTAAATCGGTCGCCATCAACACCATGATCCTCAGCCTTGTGTACCGGCTGCGGCCGGACCAGTGCCGCCTGATCATGGTCGATCCGAAAATGCTCGAACTCTCCGTCTATGACGGCATCCCGCATCTGCTGACGCCCGTCGTGACCGATCCGAAGAAGGCGGTGGTCGCGCTGAAATGGGCGGTGCGCGAGATGGAAGAGCGCTACAAGAAAATGGCCAAGCTCGGCGTCCGCAACATCGACGGCTACAACCAGCGGCTGGTCGAAGCCAGGGGCAAGGGCGAGGACCTGACGCGCACGGTGCATACCGGCTTCGACAAGGAAACCGGCAAGGCGATCTACGAGGAAGAGAAGCTCGACCTCGATCCGCTGCCCTATATCGTCATCATCGTCGACGAAATGGCCGACCTGATGATGGTGGCCGGCAAGGACATCGAGGGCGCGGTGCAACGCCTCGCGCAAATGGCGCGCGCCGCCGGCCTGCACGTCATCCTCGCGACCCAGCGTCCGTCGGTCGACGTCATCACCGGCACCATCAAGGCGAACTTCCCGACCCGCATCTCGTTCCAGGTCACCTCGAAGATCGACAGCCGCACCATCCTCGGCGAGATGGGCGCCGAGCAACTGCTCGGCCAGGGCGACATGCTCTATATGGCGGGCGGCGGCCGCATCAGCCGCGTCCACGGTCCCTTTGTTTCGGACGAGGAAGTCGAGAAGGTGGTGCGCCATCTGAAGACCCAGGGGCAGCCGGAATATCTCGAAGCGGTCACGGCCGAAGAGCCGACCGAGGAGGATGGCGCGGTATTCGATGCCACCGGCATGGGCAGCGGCGAAGGCGGCGGTGACCTGTTCTCGCAGGCGGTTGCGATCGTCAAACGCGACCGCAAGGCCTCGACGTCCTACATTCAGCGCCGGCTGCAAATCGGCTACAACCGCGCCGCGTCACTGATGGAGCGGATGGAACTCGAAGGCATCGTCGGCCAGGCGAATCATGCCGGCAAGCGTGAAATCCTGATCGAGGAAGAAGAGGGCAACAGCTTCTAGGCCCGGCCCAAACCAGGTCAGGCGTCACGATTTTCACGGAAAAACGATACCTCCTTTGGTCGAAAACGCGATAAAAGCACCGCAAGCGGCAAGATTGGCTGGACCAAGATTCGTTAGATCAAGACTCGCTAGCAAGACTCGTTAGATCGTGTCGCGTTGAATAGAGATCCGAATATCGAATGACACAACCATCCACCCATCGCGGCTTCCGTTACGGACTGGCGCTGCTGATCGCGACATCCGTCGCCGGCCTTGCGACACCGGTGTTCTCGCAAGCCGTTCCGGTTCCAAAACCCGCGCCCAAGACGCGTGACGGTGGCGTACAACTGAGCGCGCAGGACAAGGCCCCGATGACGACGGGGACGACCCAGGTTCCGCCGAATCCGGTGATCCCGGATCCGCGCCGCAATGTCCCCGCCAGTATTTTCGCGACCTTCGACGCCAACCAGAAAGCGCAGGCCGCCAAGGTCAGCTCCTATCTGTCCTCGCTGCAGACGCTGGTCGGGAATTTCGTCCAGGTCGGGCCCGACGGCACCAAGACCAAGGGCGACTTCTACATCCAGAAGCCGGGCAAGGTGCGTTTCGAATATGATGCCAGCCCGATCGCCATCATCGCCGATGGATCGTCGCTCGCGGTACGCGACAAGAAGCTCGCGAC
Source organism: uncultured Alphaproteobacteria bacterium (assembly GCA_963764705.1). Taxonomy (GTDB): domain Bacteria; phylum Pseudomonadota; class Alphaproteobacteria; order Rhizobiales; family Xanthobacteraceae; genus Bradyrhizobium. Next base: position 261,747 of record CAVXTR010000006.1, read on the forward strand.
CCAGGACATCTATCCGCTGTCGCAGACGCCGCTGCGCTTCCTGCTGTCGGATAGGATCGACCTGTTGAAGGACACCAATGTCGTCAGCGTCACCGCAGACGACGTCTTCATCAGCGTCACGATCGAGGAGAAGCAGGCGTTGATCGGCACCAGCCGCCTGATGCTGATGGTCGGCGCCAAGGACGGCCAGCTCAAGCAATGGACGGTGACCGACCCGCAGGGCTATGACACCACGGTCGCGGTCTACAACCTCGACGCCTCCAAGAAGGTGGATCCGGGCCTGTTCAAGATCGATTTCACCAATTACGTCACGCCGGCCAACTGAGCCCCGCGCCGCTTTCCTGCGGTCTTCCCTGTGGAGAGCGAAAGACAGCGCCGCGAACCGTGGTAATACCCGGTTCACATGCGCTTCTCCCTGACAACGTGGAATATCAACTCGGTGCGCCTGCGCATCGACCTCGTCGCCAAGTTTCTCAAGTCGGCGCGGCCGGACGTGCTGTGCCTGCAGGAAACCAAATGCATCGACGATGCCTTCCCGCTGAAGCGCTTCAAGCGCCTCGGCTATGAGCACGTCGCGCTGAACGGGCAGAAGGGCTATCACGGCGTTGCCATCGTCTCGAAGCTGCCGTTCGACAACACCGACATCCGCACCTTCTGCGACAAGGTCGATTCGCGCCACATCTCGGTTTCCATCGGTGAGAAGGCGCAGCTCGCAAAGCCGCTGGTGCTGCATAATTTCTATGTACCGGCCGGCGGTGATATTCCCGACCCTGTGCTCAATCCGAAATTCGATCACAAGCTCAGGTTTCTCGACGAGATGAAAGCCTGCGAGCCGCTGCACCCGCGCGGCGACGACCGCCATATCCTGGTCGGCGATCTCAACGTGGCGCCGCACGAGAACGACGTCTGGTCGCACAAGCAGCTCCTGAAGATCGTGTCGCATACGCCGATCGAAACCGAGAAGCTCCTGGCGGCGCAGGCCCATGGCGAATGGGTCGACGTGGCGCGCGAGCGGATTCCGATGTCGGAAAAGGTCTACACTTGGTGGAGCTACCGCGCCGCCGACTGGACCGCCGGCGACCGCGGCCGCAGGCTCGACCACATCTGGGTTTCGCGCGCGCTCAAGGACGGCATCCGCGATTTCCGCATCAGCCGCGACGCCCGCGGCTGGGAACGGCCGTCCGACCACGTGCCGGTTACGGTGACGCTGGAAGTGTAGGTTTTTGACGGGGCAACGCCCGAGCTCCTCATCCCCGCGCAACGGCTTCGCCGTTGTCGCTAGAGGGGCTGCTAAGTACTCAGCTTGGCGCCCGCCATCAGGATATCGCTGGCGAGCTGGCTGGTGCGGGTGGCGAGCTCGTCGCGCAGCCGCCGCGCCGCGTCGGGATCGCTTTCGAGCACACGCTGGAACAGGCTGCGCGCAACCCGGATCACCGAGGAATTTTCGATCGCAATCGCGCTGGACGGCCGCTGCATCACCACGATCAACGCCAGCTCGCCGATCAGGGCACCGGGCCCGGCAATGACTTCGGCGCCGCCGTCCTCGACCCGGAACGCGCCGCGCTGGACCACATAGCCCGCATCCGCGGGGTCGCCGGCGTTGAACAGGGCGTCGCCACGCGCGAAGTCGCGCTGCTCCGAGCCGATCGCGAGCATGCGCAAGGCCGTCGATCCCAACAATCGCATTGTCGGGACCCGCTCGAGCAGGGCTACATCATCTTCGATCGACATACGGACCGCGGGCCGGGATGCGCGAAAAACTACGAATCGCAGGCTCGAATCGTATCACGGCACCAGCTTGTAGCCACCGGCTTCCGTCACCAGAATTTCCGGATTGGCTGCATCTTTTTCGATCTTCTGGCGCAGGCGGTAGATATGGGTTTCCAGGGTGTGCGTGGTGACACCCGAATTATAGCCCCAGACTTCCTGCAGCAGCGTCTCGCGCGACACCGGCATCTGCCCGGCACGGTAGAGGAAGCGCAGGATCGCGGTTTCCTTCTCGGTCAGGCGCACTTTTCGCGCATTGGCGCCGGTCAGCATCTTGGAGCCGGGGCGGAAGCTGTAGGGGCCGACGGAGAACACCGCGTCCTCGCTGGCCTCGTGCTGGCGCAACTGGGCCCGGATACGGGCCAGCAGCACCGCGAACCGGAACGGCTTTGCAACGTAATCGTTGGCGCCCAATTCGAGGCCAAGGATGGTGTCCGAATCGGTGTCGTGTCCGGTCAGCATGATGATGGGGGCCTTGAAGCCGCCCTTGCGAAGGCTGCGCACGACCTCGCGGCCGTCGGTATCGGGCAGCCCGACATCCATCAGCACCAGATCGGGGGAATTGGCTTTGGCGGCGCTGGCGCCCTTGGCGCCGGTATCGACCGCCGAGGCTTCGAACTCCTCATGCAGCGATAATTGCTCAACCAGCGTATCGCGCAGATCGGTATCGTCATCCACGATCAGGATCTTGCGGGCATTGGCCATAGGTACGATCCTCTTGAGGCAGGCGGCGGACACAAGGGAAGCGTCTCAAGCCGTGTCTTGGTCGATTGACGGGGGTGCCGGCCAGCAAAGCGAGCCGGGGTCGTCAGGTACTGATTCGCATTCAAGTAAGAGATTGTTACAGTTTCACAAGACGAACCGCAGTCTATCCCTAATTCGCAGGGCATTTGGATGAATGTCCTGTAATGGGGTCCAAATAGAACAATTCGGGCCGGGCAGGCAACCCCAGGACTTTGGCAGCCGGATGGGAAGCGCTAACTTTTCAATCACTTATGAGACAGAAAGGCGTGATCGGCCGGCCTCGACGATCCGGGTCCACCGTGCCGCCGGCGATCCCTGCCGGGGCTGGCTGACCACCGACAGCTGGACCGTCCCGGTGGCACTTGGCCGCGGCGGCATCCTGGCCAACAAGCGGGAGGGTGATGGCGGCACTCCAAGGGGCACCTTCCATCCCCTGCAACTTTGGTGGCGCGCGGACCGCCATCCGCAGCCGCAGACCCATCTGCCGGTCCGGCCGATCCAGCCCGAGGACGCCTGGTGCGAGGATCCGAACGACCGCCGTTACAATCAGCCGATCCGACTGGTCCAGGGTCAGCCCGGTGACCGGCTGACGCGCGAGGATCACCTCTACGACTTCATCGTCGAGATCGATCAGAATTTTATTCCGCGTATCGCAGGCCGCGGCAGCGCCGTGTTCCTGCATCTGGCCCGCCCGAATTTTTCGCCGACCGCGGGATGCGTCTCGATGACGAAATCCGCCATGCTGCGGCTGTTGCGGCGTCTGGGCCCGCAGACCAGGATCATCATCGGCTGACAGGGGATCAACCTCATGCTCGACAGAGACGAAATCGCCGCCGCGTCAAAAATCCTGTACGACCATTGGCGCGCGGGGACCAAGTTTAGCGGCCTCGACGCCGCGCATCGGCCGCGCGATCGCGCCGAGGGCTATCTGATCCAGGCGGCGATTGAAAAATATTCTCCCGGACGCCTGTTCGGCTGGAAGATCGCAGCCACCAGCGCGGCCGGACAGAAGCACATCAATGTCGACGGGCCGATGGCCGGACGCATCCTGGCCGAGACCGTGATCCCGGACGGCGGCATGGCTGACATGGCCGGCAACGAGATGTGCGTCGCCGAACCGGAATTTGCCTTTCGCATGCGCAAGGATTTGCCGGCGACCTCGACCCCCTACACGCTGCAGCAGGTTCTCGATGCGGTCGACACGCTGCATCCCGCGATCGAGATTCCCGAATTCGCGATTCGCCGATTTCGCCAGTGCCGGCGCCGCGCAGATCATCGCCGACAACGCCTGCGCACATCTGTTCGTCCTGGGCCCGCCGGCGACGTCGAACTGGCGCGCGCTCGATCTCGTCGAGGAACGGCCTGTGATCACGATGCGCGATCGGCAATTCGTCGGCCACGGCAAGAACGTGCTCGGCGATCCCCGGATAGCGTTGACCTGGCTTGCCAATGAATTGCGCCAGCTCGGCATCACGCTGAAGGCCGGCCGCGTCGTTACCACAGGCACCTGCCATCCGCCGCTGCCGATTCAGGCGGGCGACCGCGTCGAATGCGACTTTGGATCGCTCGGGAAAGTGTCGGTGGGGTTCAAGTAAGATCCATCCGCGTTATTGCGAGCCAACGGGTCGCGCGAATGCGCGCCCGACGACAGGCTCCGCGAAGCAATCCATAGTCGCGCGCGCCGACAGATGGATTGCTTCGTCGCTTGCGCTCCTCGCAATGACGGCGAGAGAGTGTCACCGATGCCCGAAGATCGCGGACCCCACGCGCACATGCGTCGCGCCGAACTGGATCGCAATCGCGAAATCGGCGCTCATGCCCATCGACAGATTGTTCAGCCCGTTGCGCGCCGCGATCTTGGCGGTCAGCGCGAAATGCGGCGCCGGCGCCTCGTTGACTGGCGGGATGCACATCAGCCCGGAAATCACCAAACCATACGTGTCACGGCACGCCGCGATGAACGCGTCCGCCTCGCCGGGCGCGACGCCGGCCTTCTGCGGTTCCTCGCCGGTATTGAGCTGGATGAACAATTCCGGCTGCTTTTTCTGGGAATTGATTTCCTTGGCTAACGCTTCGCAAATGCTCGGACGATCGACCGAATGGATGGCATCGAACAGTGCCACCGCCTCCCTGGCCTTGTTGGATTGCAGCGGCCCGATCAGATGCAGCGCGATGCCGGGATACCCGGACCTCAGCGCCGGCCACTTCGCCTTGGCCTCCTGCACGCGATTCTCGCCGAATACGCGCTGCCCGGCGTCGATAACCGGCGAAATCGCCGGCGCGTCGAACGTCTTCGACACCGCGATCAGCGTCACCGACGCACGCTCTCGACGCGCTTCCTTGCAGGCGCGCGCGATCTCGTGCTCCACCGTGGCGAGACCGTCGGGTAAAGATTTGGTTAGCGGTGCTGTCATCTCTCGCTTTACGTCGCCTATGGTTCGTAGATATACGGGATTTCGCTCGAATTTTACCAAGTTCGGGAAAGGCTTCTTGAACCCTTCACTCTACCCTGCCACGCGGGGTAGGGGACCGCGATGTCTGGCGTTAGTTTCAACCGCAACCGGGTCAAACTCAAGAAGCTTCTGGGAATCCGCGCACGGCTGGCGTTGCTGGCGGTGATCCTGGTGGCACCATTGATGCTGGAGCGCGCCCGTTCGCTCGAGGACACCCGCGCCCGGCAGATCGCACAAGCTTCCCAGGAATTCGCCAGCCTCGCCCAGCACACCGCCGACGCCCAGCGCGAGGTCATCTCCTCGGTCGAGACCATCCTGAAATCCGCGGCCTATATCCGCGCATCGGCCGGCGGCATCGCCCGCAGTTGCGACATGATGCGCGCCAGCCTGCCGGCCAACCTGCCGTGGGTCCGGTCGTTGTTGATTGTCGGCGGCGACGGCCGGGTGCAATGTGCCACCAACAACGCCTATGTCGGTCTCGAACTCGGCGACCGGAGCTACCTCCAGGTCGCGCGCGACACCCGCGACTTCGTCCTGAGCGATATGCTGTTTGGCAGGCCCACCAATACCGCATTGGTGATGGCCGCCTATCCGGTATCGGCGATCAACAGGGAAGCGGATTCCATCATTCTCGCCGCCGTCAGCCTCGAATGGATGGCGAAGATCATGAACAATCTCGGCGGCCGTGCCGGCGTCTCGGCGGTGCTGATCGACAGCAAGGGCACCGTGATGGCGGCCCCCGCGGATCAAGCCAGCATGATCGGCCGTTCGCTCGACAGCATCCCGCTGTTGTCGTCAATCGCGGAGAAGGCGCTCGATTCCAACACTGAAAACGGCTCGCTTTCGTTCGTGGCGGTGGACGGTTCGAAGCGAGCGCTGAGCTATGCGCGGATTTCCGGGACGCAATCCCGCCTGGTCGTCAGCATCGACGAGGCCAAGGTGACGGCAGCGATCAATCGCGAGATCCGCACCGCCTATCTTCAGCTCTGCTTCGTCTGCCTGTTCGTCCTGCTCGGCGCCCTGATCGCCGCGGAAAAGCTCATCATCACGCCGATCGAAGTCATGACCGGAATGGCCAAGCGTTTCGGCGAGGGCGACTGGTCGGCCCGCGTCGCGCGCAGCCGCCTGCCCTCGGAATTCACGCCGCTGGCCCGCGCCTTCAACGCGATGGCGGCCCAGCTCAGCCAGCGCGAGCGCGAACTGGTCGCCACCAACGACCGGCTCACGGTGATGGCCTCGATCGACATGCTGTCGGGTCTCGCCAACCGCCGCGGTTTCCAGAGCCGGCTGGATTTCGAATGGATGAAGGCCCAGCAATACAACACCGAGCTGTCGCTGCTGATGATCGATGTCGATCACTTCAAGCTCTACAACGACACCTACGGCCACCCCGAGGGTGACGCCTGCCTGACCAAGCTCGGCGAAACGCTGGCGGGCATTGCCGCCGACACCGTGAGCTTTGCCGGCCGATATGGCGGCGAGGAATTCTGTCTGTTGCTGCCGAACACCGGTCCGGTGAGAGCGCTGGAGATCGGCGAGACCGTGCGCGCGGCGATCCAGCAGCTCGACATGCCGCATGTGACCTCCAGCCATCAGATCGTCACCGTCAGCGTCGGCGTCGCCGTCACGCTGCCCAACGAAGACCAGCGCCCCGGCGACCTGATCGAGGCCGCCGACGCCGCCCTCTACGCCGCCAAACACCGCGGCCGCAACACCGTGGTCGAACACGGCTTTGCCAAGCTGGTCGACCAGGCCGGGATGGCGATGGCGGGGTAACCGCCGTCATCTGCGGCCCCGCGAGCACGCGTCTCCCACCCCTCCCCAACCCGTTGACCCCGCAGCCGCTTTTGTGGCCTAGTCCGCCGTCCCCAAACGGGACCCGAATCCACAAAAAGCCCAGCGATTCCATGACCTCCGAACGCTATAACGCCCGTGATTCCGAACCGCGCTGGCAACGCCAGTGGGACCAGAAGGCGATCTTCGCCTCCAAAAACGACGATCCGCGGCCGAAATATTACGTGCTCGAGATGTTCCCCTATCCGTCCGGGCGCATCCATATCGGGCATGTCCGCAATTACACGCTCGGCGACGTGCTGGCGCGGTTCATGCGCGCCAAGGGTTTCAACGTGCTGCACCCGATGGGCTGGGACGCCTTCGGACTGCCGGCCGAGAATGCCGCGATCGAGCGCAAGGTGGCGCCGAAGGCCTGGACCTACGACAACATCGCCGCGATGAAAAAGCAGCTGCAGTCGATCGGGCTGTCGCTGGACTGGTCACGCGAATTCGCGACCTGCGACCCGTCTTATTACAAGCACCAGCAGAAGATGTTCCTGGACTTCATGCGCGAGGGCCTCGCCGAGCGTGAGAAGCGCAAGATCAACTGGGACCCGGTCGACATGACCGTGCTCGCCAACGAGCAGGTGATCGACGGTCGCGGCTGGCGCTCCGGCGCCGTGGTCGAGCAGCGCGAGATGAACCAGTGGGTCTTCAAGATCACGAAGTACTCGCAGGAACTGCTGGACGCCCTGGATGGCCTCGACCGCTGGCCCGACAAGGTGCGGCTGATGCAGCGCAACTGGATCGGCCGCTCCGAAGGCCTGCTGGTGCGCTTCGCGCTGGACCCGGCGACGACGCCGGCCGGCGAATCCGAGCTGAAGATCTTTACGACGCGGCCCGACACGCTGTTCGGCGCCAAGTTCATGGCGATCGCGGCCGATCATCCGCTGGCGCAGGCGGCGGCTGTGAAGAATCCGAAGCTCGCGGAATTCATCGCCGAGGTGAAGAAGATCGGCACCGCCCAGGAAATCATCGATACCGCCGAGAAGCAGGGCTTCGACACCGGCATCCGCGCGGTGCATCCGTTCGATCCCAACTGGAAGATTCCGGTTTACGTCGCCAACTTCGTGCTGATGGAATACGGCACCGGCGCGATCTTCGGCTGCCCGGCGCACGACCAGCGCGACCTCGATTTCGTCAACAAATATAACCTCGGCAACACGCCAGTGGTCTGCCCCGAGGGCCAGGACCCGAAGAGTTTTGTCATCACCGACACCGCCTATGACGGCGAAGGCCGCATGATCAATTCCCGCTTCCTCGACGGCATGACCATCGAGCAGGCCAAGGATGAAGTTGCAAAGCGGCTGGAGTCGGAGCTGCGCGGCAACATGCCGGTCGGCGAGCGCCAGGTGAACTTTCGCCTGCGCGACTGGGGTATCTCGCGGCAGCGCTATTGGGGCTGCCCGATCCCGGTGATCCATTGCCCGAAATGCGATGTGGTGCCGGTGCCGGACGCCGATCTGCCGGTCGTGCTGCCCGAGGATGTCTCCTTCGACAAGCCCGGCAATGCGCTCGATCATCATCCGACATGGAAGCACGTCACCTGCCCCAAATGCGGCGGCAAGGCGCAACGCGAAACCGACACCATGGACACCTTCGTGGACTCGTCCTGGTACTTTGCGCGCTTCACCGATCCCTGGAACGAGAACGCGCCGACCACGCTTCCCGTCGCCAACCGGATGCTGCCGATCGACCAGTATATCGGCGGTGTCGAACACGCGATCCTGCATTTGCTGTACAGCCGCTTCTTCACCCGCGCGATGAAGGCGACCGGCCACATCGGCATGGACGAGCCGTTCGCCGGCATGTTCACCCAGGGCATGGTGGTGCACGAGACCTATCAGAAGGCCGACGGCTCCTATGTCACCCCGGCGGAAGTGAGGGTCGAGACCGGCGTCAATGGCAAGCGTGCGACGCTGCTCACATCGGGCGAAGACATCTCTATCGGTGCGATCGAGAAGATGTCGAAGTCGAAGAAGAACACCGTCGACCCCGACGACATCATCGCCACCTACGGCGCCGACGTCGCGCGCTGGTTCATGCTGTCGAACTCGCCGCCCGACCGCGACGTGATCTGGAGCGACGAGCGCGTCCAGGGCGCCTCGCGTTTCGTGCAGCGGCTGTGGCGGCTGGTGAATGAATTCCGCCGAGCTGGCGAAATCCGCCCCGGCGGCCCGGCCGGCGACATTCGGCCCGGACGCACTGGCGCTGCGCAAGGCGGCCCATGGCGCGCTGGACAAGGTGTCGTCAGGGATCGAGCGGCTGCACTTCAACGTCTGCCTCGCCCATATCCGCGAATTCGCCAATGCGCTGGCCGAGGTGCTGGCGAAGGAAAGCACCCCTGCGCCGGACACCGTCTGGGCCGTCCGGGAGGCCGCTGTCATCCTTGTTCAACTGTTCGCGCCCATGATGCCGCATCTGGCCGAGGAGTGCTGGACGGTATTGGGGCAATCCGGGCTGATATCGGAGGCCAACTGGCCCCAAATCGAACGCGATTTGCTGGTTGAAGACACCGTGACCCTGGTGGTTCAGGTCAACGGCAAAAAACGGGGTGATGTAACCGTGCCACGGGGCGCCCAAAATCCGGAAATTGAGGCTGCCGTTCTGGCGCTCGATGCGGTAAAACTCGCTCTCGGCGGCAAGCCCGTGCGTAAGGTAATCGTGGTTCCCATGAGGATTGTGAATGTCGTTGGCTAGGTTCCGGATCGCTGCTCGGCTGCTCGCCGTCGCCGCTCTGGCGGCGCTCACGGCCGGCTGCTTCCAGCCGATGTATGCCGAACATGCCGACGGCACGCCCGGCCTGCGCGAAAAGCTGATGGGCGTCGAAGTCCCGCCGGTGGACAAGAATAACGCCTCGCGCGAAGCCCGGATCCAGGTCGAGATCCGAAATGCACTGGCGTTCAAGCTGTACGGCAACGCCACCGGAATGCCGCCGACGCATCGGCTGGTGCTCCGTTTCAACTCCAGCCGCTCTTCGCTCATGATCGATCAGGCCACCGGCCTGCCGACCAGCGAGAACTACGGGATCGACGCGCAGTACAATCTGATCGACCTTGCCACCAATAAATCGGTCATGACCGGCACGACCTTCTCGCGCGTCTCCTATGACATGCCAGGCACCCTGCAGCGCTTCGCCCGGCAGCGCGCCTTCCGTGACGCCGAGGATCGCGCCGCCCACGAGATCGCGGAAAATATCCAGACCCGGCTGGCGTCGTTCTTCGTCGCCGGCACCTGAGCCTTGGTCGCGCTCAAGGGTAGAGACGTCGACGCCTTTCTCGCCCGGCCCGATGCCGGCCGACCCATCATCCTGCTTTACGGCCCTGATGCCGGCCTCGTGCGCGAACGCGCCGACGCGCTGATGGCCTCCGCCGTCGACGATCCCAACGATCCGTTTTCGCTGGTGCGGCTCGACGGCGACGAATTGTCGGCCGAGCCGTCGCGGCTGGTCGACGAGGCCATGACGGTGCCGCTGTTCGGCGGCCGCCGCGCCATCCGGGTTCGCGCCGGCTCGCGCAGCTTCGCCAGCGGGATCGATACGCTGGCGGATTCCCCGATCAAGGATTGCCGGATCGTGATCGAAGCCGGCGAGCTGCGGCCGGAGTCGCCGCTGCGCAAGGCCTGCGAGCGCGCCAAGACCGCGGTCGCGATCGCCTGCTATCCCGACACCGAGCGCGACCTCGCGAAATTGATCGACGACGAGCTGCGCGTCTCCAACCTGCGGATCGCGCCGGACGCGCGTGCGGTGTTGATGTCATTGCTCGGCGGCGACCGCCAGGCCTCGCGCAACGAACTCCGCAAGCTCGCGCTCTACGCCCATGGCCAGGGTGAGGTCGGGCTCGACGATGTCATGACCGTCGTCTCGGATGCCTCCGAACTGAAGCTCGACCCGATCGTCGACAGCGCCTTTGCCGGCAAGCCGGAGGTGGTCGAAAGCGAATTCACCAAAGCGATGGTTGCCGGCACCTATCCCGGTGTGATCATCATGGCCGCACAGCGCCAGGCGGCATGGCTGCACAAATCGGCGCTCGCCGTCGCCGATGGCACGCCGACCTCGGTCTTGCTGGAGAGCGGCTATCCACGGGTGCATTTCTCGCGCAAGGCCAATGTCGAAATCGCGCTGCGCAATTTCAGCCCGGCCAAGCTCGTCACGATTATCGAACAGCTCGCGACCGCCGCCCTCGATGCCCGCAAGCAGGCCTCGCTGGCTTCGGCGATCGCGCAACGCACACTGCTATCGATCGCGGCCAATGCGCGGCGGCGGGGTTGACGTGCCCGATCAGACGGAGGACGTCGTCATCCTTTGGCGCCCGGTGGGACCCGTCGAACTGGAGTTGATCCGGAGGGGGGGATGCGGGAATTCCCGCTACGGCTGCCGGATCAGCCGATCTTTTATCCGGTGCTGTCGGAAGATTACGCTGTGAAAATTGCGCGGGACTGGAACGTCCCCGCCAGCGGTTCCGGCTATGTCACCCGCTTTGAGGTGAAGCGCAGCTTCCTGAACAATTACGCCATCCAACCAGCCGGCGGCTCGGCTCATTTGGAATACTGGATTCCCGCTGACGAGATGGCCGCTTTCAACGAGGCGATCGTTGGCGAGATCGAAGTCGTCGCTGAATTCCGCTGACGACGAATGTCCTTCGGCTCCCTCGCCCCGGTCTTGCGGGGTCGAGACGAGCGAAGCTCGCGCTTATAGATGGGTTGGAGTTGAATCGGTTCGCGATGAGCGCGCCAGCACAAGACATCCCGCGGTTCTGGAGGATCCAGACACAAAATCGCGAAAACAACCCCATGCAAAGTAGAACGGACCCCGCCTAATCGCATCCCTCTCCAGAGGATCGGGGTGAGGGGCTGCCTCAGCAAGTTGGAGACATAAGAGTGCGCCGAGAGTCCCCCTCACCCGGCGCTGCGCGCTGACCTCGCCCCACAAGCGGGGCGAGGTTAAGAGAGATCAGCTTCCCCTCGCCAGCCGCCGCATCACCTCGTCGAGCTGTTCGAGGTTGCGGTAGCTGATCTGGACCGAGCCGCCGGGATCACGGTGGTTGACGGTCACGGAAAGCCCGAGCGCGTCGCTGACGCGTTTCTCCAGCGCCACCGTGTCGGGATCCTTGACCTTGCCGCCGCCGGTGCTGCGCGCCTTTTGCGGCTTGCGTTCCGGCACGCCTTCCTCGTGCGCCAGCGCTTCGGTCTGGCGAACGTTGAGGCCCTCGGCGACGATGCGTTTCGCCGCCGTCAGCGGGTCGGGCACGCCGATCAGCGCGCGGGCATGGCCGGCGGACAGTTCGCCCTTGGCGATATAGGCCTGCACCTCCGCCGGCAGTTTTGTCAGCCGCATCATGTTGGCGACATGGCTGCGGCTCTTGCCGACGATCCTGGCGATGTCTTCCTGGCTGCGTTTGAATTCTTCAGCGAGCGCGTGATAGCCCTGCGCCTCCTCCATCGCGTTGAGGTCTTCGCGCTGCACGTTCTCGATGATCGCGATCTCGAGCGCATCGGCATCGCTGACATCAAGCGGAACGATCGGCACTTCGTGCAGGCTGGCGAGCTGGGCAGCGCGCCAGCGGCGTTCGCCGGCGATGATCTCGTAGCGGTCCTGCACGCCCTTGACCGGACGCACCACGATCGGCTGGATCACGCCATGCTGCTTGACGGACGCGGAGAGCTCGCCGAGTTCGGCGTCGGAAAAGGTCCGGCGCGGGTTGCGCGGATTGGGTTTCAAATATTCGATCGGCACCTTGCGCTGGTTGCGCGGCCGGTCGACATGGGCGGCCTCGCCGCCGACATCTCCGATCAGACTTGCAAGACCGCGGCCCAGTCGCGAACGCGCTTCGTCGGCCATTGCCAACTCCCTTGGATTCACTTCGCATCACTCCGGAATTAGAAACTCACCTGGATCGTAGGGTGGGCAGAGCGAAGCGTGCCCACCAAAGTCTCCCCGCGAAAATGATGGGCACGGCGAAGACGCCTTTGCCCACCCTACGTAGCTCAATGCGTCCTCAGCTCCCGCTCGCGCTGGATCACTTCGGTCGCGAGCTTCAGATACGCATCGCTGCCGACGCATTTGAGATCGTAGACCAGCACCGGCTTGCCGTAGGACGGCGCCTCGGAGATGCGGACGTTGCGCGGGATCATGGTGTTGTAGACTTTCGAGCCCATGAACTGGCGGACGTCGGCGACGACCTGGTTCGACAGGTTGTTGCGCGAGTCGAACATGGTCAGCACGATGCCGTGGATCGACAGGTTCGGATTCAGCGTCGAGCGCACCTGCTCCACCGTCTGCAGCAGTTGCGAGAGACCCTCGAGCGCGAAGAACTCGCACTGCAACGGCACCAGGATCGCGTCCGACGCCGCCATCGCGTTGACGGTGAGAAGATTGAGCGACGGCGGGCAATCGATCAGCACATAGGTGTAATCGGTTTCGGGCTCGGCGTTCTTGTTCAGCGCCGCGATCGCATCGCGCAGGCGGAAGGCGCGGCCTTGCGTCATCCCCAGCTCGAGCTCGAGGCCCGACAGATCCATGGTCGAGGAGGCGATGTGAAGCCGCGGCACGGCGGTCGCGACAACAGCCTCGCGCAGCGGCGCTTCGCCGATCAGGACGTCATAGGTCGAGCAGTTGCGGTTGCGCCGATCGATGCCGAGGCCGGTCGACGCGTTGCCCTGCGGATCGAGATCGACGATCAGGACACGCTCGCCAATCGCCGCGAGCGCGGTACCCAGATTGATCGCGGTCGTGGTCTTGCCGACGCCACCCTTCTGGTTGGCGAGCGACAGGATGCGCGGATGCGGCGGCGGTGTTTCTGCTCTATCCTCTTGATATAGCTGATCTAATTCGGTCATGCCCGGTCGCCATTCGCTTTTGCGGAGGGGGTGTGTCGCCCAATTCGGTCGAGCTCGACGATCCAGCCGTGTCCGCCCGTGCGGCTGGAATGGAGTCGCGGTTCAATAGTCCAATATTTAGTGGCCTCGGTCAATTCGGCCTCTACATCTTGGCCCTTGAGAAACAGCGCCTTGGCACCCTTCCCCACCAGCGGTTCCGCAAAACCGATGAGCTGATGTAACGGAGCCAAGGCACGTGCAGTGACGCAATCGATGGGTCCAGCGATTCTATCCACACTATCCCCGATGTCAGCCAAGTGCACGGTCCCATTGGCCGCGGTCACACGAATCGCTTCGCGCAGGAAAGCGGCTTTCTTGGCATTGCGCTCGATCAGATTAATATTTGCGCCCGGAGTCTCCGCCAATGCGCACGCGAGCACCACGCCGGGAAAGCCGCCACCGCTGCCGAGATCGACCCAGGTCTTTGCCGAGGGCGCCAGGCTCAATAGTTGCAGCGAGTCCGAGATATGCCGGGTCCAGAGATTTGGAAGCGTCGACGGCGCCACGAGATTGGTCTTGGCCTGCCACTCCACCAGGAGATCGACATAGCGATCCAGCCGCGCCTCTGTTTCACGTGAAACGGGGGTGAGTGCCAAGGCCGCGGCTTTGTCTGAGGCAAGGACCGGTGAGATGGGAGCTTTGGGCATGATCAACCAGTTCAAGTAGCCGTCACCCCCGGGATGAACGCAATTGCGTTCACCCGAGAGGTGCGAGCCCCTTCGGCGAGCCTCGAAGGGGGAAGGCGTGCCCGCGGCCCATCCTTCGAGGCGCGCAAGCGCGCGCACCTCAGGATGACGACGGAATATGTGGGCGCAACCGTTTCACGTGAAACAATCGCTACGCGCTGACCTTCGAAGTCTTCCGCCGCGCTTCCCTTCGCAGATAGGCCGCGAGAATTCCGAGAGCCGCGGGCGTCAGACCGTCGAGCCGACCCGCCTGCCCCACAGTCCGTGGCCGTGCCGCTTCCAGCTTTGAACGAGCTTCGTTGGAGAGCCCTGGCACATCGGCATAATCGATATCGGTCAAAACCAGCCCCTCGTCGCGCCGGAAGGCATCGACGTCGGCGGTCTGACGCTTCAGATAGACATCGTATTTGGCGTCGATCTCGAGATGCACCGCGATCGATGGGTCAATGGCCGATAACTCCGGCCAAATCCCCTGCACCGCGCTCCACTCGATCTCCGGATAGGCCAGCAGCTCGAAAGCCGAGCGACGGTGGCCGTCCCTGTTGAGAGACAGCCCGTGCTTCGCGGCTTCGTTCGGCGTGATGGCCAGAGACTTGGCAAGCGACTTGGCGGCATTGAGCGCGGCCATCTTGGCCACATGCCGCTGCGCCCTGGCCCGGCCGACACAGCCCAGGGCTACGCCCTTATCCGTCAAACGCTGGTCGGCGTTGTCAGCCCGCA
Source organism: uncultured Alphaproteobacteria bacterium (assembly GCA_963764705.1). Taxonomy (GTDB): domain Bacteria; phylum Pseudomonadota; class Alphaproteobacteria; order Rhizobiales; family Xanthobacteraceae; genus Bradyrhizobium. Next base: position 276,826 of record CAVXTR010000006.1, read on the forward strand.
GGGTCAGGCGATACTCCGCCCGTGAGGTGAACATCCGATACGGCTCGGTGATCCCCCGGGTCACGAGGTCATCGATCATCACCCCGAGATAGCCGTCGGCGCGATCGAACACGATCGGATCGGCGCTGCCAGCGGCCAAGGCCGCGTTCAGACCGGCGACAATCCCCTGTGCCGCTGCCTCTTCATACCCCGTGGTGCCGTTGATCTGCCCGGCCAGAAACAGCCCCGGCAGACGCTTGGTCTCCAGAGTTGGCTCCAGTTCGCGGGGATCGACGTGGTCGTATTCGATCGCATAGCCGGGCCGGACCATCTTGACCCGCTCGAGGCCGGGAATGGTTGCCAGGATCGCGAGCTGGACCTCTTCCGGCAACGAGGTCGAGATACCGTTGGGGTAGACCGTGGAGTCGTCGAGCCCTTCCGGCTCCAGAAAGATCTGGTGACCGTCGCGATCGCCAAAGCGGACGATCTTGTCTTCGATCGAGGGACAATAGCGCGGACCGCTGCTCTTGATCTGTCCAGAATACATCGGCGAGCGATGGACATTGGCCCGGATCACCTCGTGGGTCTCGGGCGTGGTCCGGGTGATCCCGCACTGGATCTGGGGCGTCGTGATCCGGTCGGTCATCACCGAAAACGGTTCTGGCGGATCGTCGCCGGGCTGCATCTCGACCGCGGACCAGTCGATGGTGGTGCCGTCGAGACGCGGCGGCGTCCCGGTCTTCAGTCGTCCTAGCGTAAAGCCAGCGCGCTCGAACGAAGCCGAGAGCCCCAGCGCCGGAGCCTCGTCGACTCGGCCGGCGGGCCAGTTCTTCTCGCCGAGATGAATGAGCCCACGGAGAAACGTCCCTGTCGTAATGACGACAGCGCCGCAAGCCAGCTCCCGGCCGCCGCCCAGGCGAATGCCGGTGACGCGGCCGCTTGAGACAATCAGCTCGTCCGCCTCGCCTTCGATCACGCTGAGATTGGCGGTCTCGCGGATGGCGGTCTGCATCGCGGCCGCATAGAGCTTGCGGTCCGCCTGGGCTCGCGGCCCCCGGACCGCCGGACCCTTGCGGCGATTCAGCATTCGAAACTGAATGCCGCCGGCGTCGGCGACCCGGCCCATCAGTCCGTCCAGGGCATCAACCTCGCGGACAAGATGGCCCTTACCGAGTCCGCCAATGGCGGGGTTGCAGGACATGGCGCCGACAGTCGCAAAGCGGTGGGTCACCAGCGCCGTCCTCGCGCCCATCCGGGCAGCGGCGCTCGCGGCTTCACAGCCAGCGTGGCCGCCGCCGATCACGATGACGTCGAATGTGTCCGCCGCGGAAATCATGCCGCGACTTCTATCCCGGAGTCATAAAACCCGGAAGCAGGAATTTGAACGAACGGTCATTTGTTTCACGTGAAACGTCGGGTTCCAACCAGGTTCCAACTTGTTTCACGTGAAACAGATGTGCTATACTATGAATTAAGAAATATTACTTGCCAACACAAAACTCGCGAAAGATCTTGTCAAGTATATCCTCGACATCTACCCGCCCGAGCAGTCTTCCCAACGAATGAACTGCGGTCCGCAACTCCTCGGCAGCGAGTTCCTCGCCCAGCCCGACGACATCGATGCTGCGCCTGAGCGACGCTACCGTTTCCTCCAATAATTTCCGCTGCCGCGTCCGCCCGATCAGGCCGCCCTCGCTGCCGCCAAACGTATCCTGGGCGAAGGCGACCAGGGCCGAGATCAACTCCGGCACTCCATCGCCCCGGCTGGCCGAGATCTGAAGAGCAGCCCCCGTCCCGGCCTGGGCCATTGGCCGAGCCCCCGCCTCCAGGCCGATCTCAAGGTCGATCTTGTTCCGCACCGCCCAGACTGGAGCTGCGCTCTGATGCCCGGCTTCCGGGTCCATCGAATCCGACAGCCACAACACGAGGTCGGCGTCTTCCGCCCGGGCGCGGGCCCGGCGTACACCCTCCTGCTCGACCGGATCGTCGGTCTCGCGAATTCCGGCGGTGTCGATCACGGTCACCGGATAGCCGTCGAGGTCAAGCTGCACTTCAATGACGTCGCGCGTGGTGCCGGCATGCGGCGACACGATCGCGACCTCGCGCCGCGCCAATTGATTCATCAGCGTCGACTTGCCGACGTTCGGCGGCCCGGCGATCGCCACCACCAGCCCGTCGCGCAAGCGTTCACTTTGGCCCTGCGCGCCAAGGACTTCCTGGATCTCCGCCAGCAGCGCCTTGATCTTCGCCATCGCCGGCGCGATCAATTCCGCCGGCACGTCGCCCTCGTCCGAAAAATCGATTCCGGCCTCAATCAGCGCCGACGCCTCGATTATCCGTGCGCGCCAGTCACGCGCGCGGTCGCCGAGCAGACCCTTGAGCTGGCGCAGCGCCTGGCGGCGCTGACGATCGGTGTCGGCATGAATCAGATCGTCGAGGCCCTCGGCCTCGGTGAGATCGAGCTTGCCGTTCTCGAAGGCGCGGCGGGTAAACTCGCCGGGCTCGGCCGGTCGCACATTTTCGAATCCCGCCAACGCTGCGAACAACGCGGCCAGCACCGCCCGGCCGCCGTGAACATGAAATTCGGCAACGTCCTCGCCAGTCGCACTGGCCGGACCTGGAAACCACAGCACCACCGCATCGTCGATCGGCCGCTGGCCTATGTCCCGAAGCAGCGCCCGGGTGGCCGCGCGCGGCGCAGGCAACTTGCCCGCCAGCGATGTCAGGACCGATCCGGCCTGCGGGCCCGAAACCCGCACCATGGCAATGGCACTCGGCGGCCGGCCCGACGACAGCGCAAAAATGGTCTGATCCCGCGAATGCATCGCCTATTTGTGCGGGAGGTCTTGAAAAGGCAACGTCATTTGAGCCTGGCCGCACGCACCCAATGCGTGGGAAATGTTGTCACCCGGCGGCCTCATGCTACAGCATTTATGCGGCAATTATGCTGCAAAATTACCGCATAAACGCCCTCTCTGTGGCATCTACATAAAAATACTGATGTATATCAGATGCTTATTGATAGGTACAACGGGCCCACTCTCGTCCTCATGCTGCAGTTCTGCCGCAGCAAAGCCCGCAGCATAAAAAGGGCGCCCCGCTTTCACGAGGCGCCCTGATCAAGCCGAGCCTGATGGCTCAGGTATTCATGGAATCGAAGAATTCCGAGTTGTTCTTGGTGTTCCGGAGCTTGTCGAGCAAGAAGTCGATCGCATCCATGGTGCCCATCGGATTGAGGATCCGGCGCAGTACGTACATTTTCTTCAGGAGCTGCGGATCGGTGATCAGCTCTTCCTTGCGGGTGCCGGAGCGCGAGATGTCGATCGCCGGGAAGGTCCGCTTGTCCGAGACCTTGCGGTCCAGAATCAGCTCGGAGTTACCGGTGCCCTTGAACTCTTCGAAGATCACTTCGTCCATTCGGCTGCCGGTATCGACCAGCGCAGTGGCGATGATCGTCAACGAACCGCCCTCCTCGATGTTGCGCGCGGCGCCGAAGAAACGCTTCGGACGCTGCAACGCATTGGCGTCGACGCCGCCGGTCAGCACCTTGCCGGATGAGGGCACCACGGTGTTGTAGGCGCGGCCCAGACGCGTGATCGAATCGAGCAGGATGACGACGTCGCGGCCGTGTTCAACCAGCCGCTTGGCCTTCTCGATCACCATCTCGGCGACCTGGACGTGACGCACCGCCGGTTCGTCAAAGGTGGATGACACCACTTCGCCCTTCACCGAACGCTGCATGTCCGTGACTTCTTCCGGACGTTCGTCGATCAGAAGCACGATCAGGTAGCATTCCGGATGATTGGCGGTGATGGAGTGCGCGATGTTCTGCATCAGCACCGTCTTGCCGGTGCGCGGCGGGGCCACGATCAGGGCGCGCTGGCCTTTGCCGATGGGCGCAACGATGTCGATCACCCTTGCAGAAAGGTCTTTTCGCGTCGGGTCCTCGAGCTCGAGGCGGAAACGCTGATCCGGGAACAGTGGAGTCAGATTGTCGAAATTGACCTTGTGCTTGGACTTTTCCGGATCCTCGAAATTGAGGGTGTTGACCTTCAGCAGCGCGAAATAGCGTTCGCCTTCCTTCGGGCTGCGGATGTGGCCTTCGATGGTGTCGCCGGTGCGGAGACCGAAGCGGCGGATCTGCGACGGCGAAACGTAGATATCGTCCGGGCCGGGCAGATAATTGGCGTCGGGCGAGCGGAGGAATCCGAAGCCGTCGGAGAGAACCTCGACGACGCCTTCGCCGATAATGTCGGTTTCCTGAATCGCGAGCTGCTTGAGAATGGCGAACATCAGCTCCTGCTTGCGCATGGTGCTGGCATTTTCGACCCCGTTCTCTTCCGCGAACGAGACGAGCTCGGCCGGCGTTTTTGCTTTGAGGTCTTGGAGTTTCATTTCCCGCATTGGGGGTCGTCCTGTGGAGTAACTTGGGGAAGGGATGCGAGGTGGCTTTAGGAAAAAGCGGACACGAAAAAAGGAAGGTCCGCAGGTCTAAGCAAGGAAAGCGCCGGTGAGGCTTCAAACCTGATGGGGCGGCCGGTCCAACGAAGAAACCGGGACACAACCACATCCGCCTGCGTGGGGTGGGATTTGTCCAATATAGAAAATTGGCTGGCACTGCGCAAGCCGGTGAGGGGATCGTTGGCTCACGAAACCGCGGTCTAAAACGGCTTCACCACCACCAGAATGACGATAAGGATCATCAATGCAGTCGGTACTTCATTGATAATTCTATAGAATTTTTGGCTTCTGGTATTCCGGTCCGCTGCAAAATCCTTCACGCAGCGGGAAAAAAAGCCGTGGACGCCCGACATCAGCAGCACCAGCGTAAATTTCGCGTGGAACCAGCCGGAAACGTACCAGTGCGCGCTCCACGCCAGGTACAACCCGGCCAGCCAGGTGACGATCATCGCCGGGTTGATGATCGCTTTCAGCAACCGCCATTCCATGACCTTGAACGTCTCGGATTGCTTCGAGCCGATCTCGGCCTCGCAATGGTAGACGAACAACCGCGGCAGATACAGCATACCGGCCATCCACGCGATGACGGCAATCACATGCAGCGCCTTGATCCACTCGTACATCGCGATCGCCCTTGCCTGTCCCTGAAACCTTCGAACGAAACCATCCGGCCATTCCGGCGTTGCAAAGAAGCGCTGCCAGCGTGGGAGCGAGACATATCCTCAAAGCACCGCTTCTCTAAACTAATAATTCTAGAATCTTAGGTTAGAGTTCTAAGTAGCGGTGAATTGGACTCACACAAAACAGTCACGCATTTTTGCCGGACTTGTTCACATCCATCACCAATTCCGGACGCGGACATGACTTTCCGAATAATGTAACTTGCATCAAATGCTTGCGCCGTTCTGTGGTCAGCTTATGAAGAGACAAATCCACAACTTCCCACTACGCTCCGAACCGTCGATCTGACTTGTCCTCGCGGACGGGCCTGTGAAGAAAAGTCAGGGTTATCCCTGACGTGGCGATCCAGGGCCCAATATCTCGGATAAGCTCCACAGACATTCACAGGTTACACAGGGGTTTTGGTGCCCACGACCGGCAACTATTTTCATCTTCATCTGGTCTCCGATTCGACCGGTGAGACGCTGATCACGGTGGCGCGCGCGGTCGCCGCGCAATACGCCAATGTCAGCGCGGTCGAGCACGTGTATCCGCTGGTGCGCAGCCAGAAGCAGCTCGATCGCGTGCTCGATGAAATCGAGGAGGCGCCGGGGATCGTACTTTTCACGCTGCTGGAAAAGGACCTGGTCAGGCGGCTGGAAGCCAAGTGCAGGGACATCAACGTCCCGAGCCTGTCGATCATCGGGCCTGTGATGCAGTTGTTCGAGGCCTATCTCGGCGCCGCCACCACCGGGCGCGTCGGCGCGCAGCACGTCCTGAACGCGGAATATTTCAAGCGCATCGACGCCTTGAACTACACCATGATCCATGACGACGGCCAGCATGTCGAAGGCCTGGAAGATGCCGACGTGGTGCTGGTCGGGGTGTCGCGCACCTCGAAGACGCCGACCTCGATCTATCTCGCCAACCGCGGGATTCGCACTGCGAACGTGCCGCTGGTACCGGGTATTCCGCATCCGCATCAGCTTGAAACATTGAAGAAGCCGCTGGTGGTCAGCCTCCATGCGACGCCGGAACGACTCATTCAGGTAAGGCAGAACCGGCTGCTGACCATGGGCGCGGAGCCCGGATCCTCGTCCGGTAATGACGATTACATCGATCGCGAGTCGGTCGCCGACGAAGTCGCCTATGCACGGAAACTGAGTGCAAAATTCAGCTGGGCGCAGCTCGACGTGACGCGACGCTCGATCGAGGAAACCGCAGCGGCCATCATGAAGTTGTTTACTGACCGCCAGCGGCAGCGGCTTCCGGAATGATGCGTCCGCGATGACGATCTGGCGCGGCAACAGTCCCTTGATCCTGGCTTCGCAAAGCCGCGCGCGGCAGATGCTGCTCGGCAATGCCGGGATTTCCTTCGAGGCCGTTCCCGCCGACATTGACGAACGGGCGGTGCAGAAGAATTCCGGCCTGACGTCGCCCGGCGAGATCGCGGAGCTGCTGGCGCGCGAGAAGGCCTTGTTGGTGTCGTCGAAAAATCCCGGCCGCCATGTGATCGGCGCCGATCAAACGCTGGCACTCGGGCAACGGCTGTTCAGCAAGCCGTCGGGGAGGGCGCAGGCCGCCGAGCAGTTGCGTCTGTTGTCCGGCAACAGCCACGAACTGCATTCCGCCGTTGCGGTGGCCCGCGACGGCAAGATAGTGTTCGCTGACGTCTCTATCGCCACCATGACGATGCGGGCACTCGGCGACAGCGAGATATCAGCCTATCTCGACGCGGCCGGCGAAGCGGTGACGACCAGTGTCGGCGCCTATCAGCTCGAGGGGTTGGGGGTGCATCTGTTCGAGCGCATTGCCGGCGACCACTTCACGGTCCTCGGCCTGCCGCTGCTGCCATTGCTGAAATTCCTGCGCCACGAGCGGCTGCTAGGTATCTGAAATCATCCTGACAACGGCGACCTTGATGCTGATCCTTGGACTGACCGGCTCGATCGGAATGGGCAAATCCACCACCGCCAAACTGTTCATGGAGGCGGGCGTTCCGGTTTACGACGCCGATGCCGCGGTTCACAAAATCTATGAAGGCGAGGCGGCGCCTGCCGTCGAGGCCGCGTTTCCAGGCACCACCGTCGACGGCAAGGTCGACCGCGCCAGGCTGTCCGCCAAGGTGGTGCAGGATCCGGCCGCCATCAAACGGCTCGAGCAGATCGTTCATCCGATGCTCGGCGCTTCGCGTCAAAAGTTCCTGGCGGAAGCCGAGCAGTCCGGCGCGCCGGTCGTGGTGATGGATATCCCGCTATTGTATGAGACCGGCGGCGAGAAGCGCGTCGATGCCGTGGTGGTCGTCTCGACCTCGCCGGAAACCCAGCGCGAACGGATTCTCGCGCGCGGCACCATGACGCCCGAGGCGCTCGACGCCATTCTGGCGCGTCAACTGCCCGACGCCGAAAAGCGCAAGCGCGCGGATTTCGTGGTGGATACCTCGCACGGACTTGATCCGGTGCGGGCGGCGATCCGCGACATTCTGGCCGAGGTTGTTAAGATGCCGCAGCGGCGAACCTGATTCGCCCTCAGCTCAAGCCTCGAAAATTTCATGCGCGAAATCGTTCTCGATACCGAAACCACAGGCCTCGATCCGCTGCGCGGCGACCGGCTGGTCGAAATCGGCTGCGTCGAGATCTACAACCGCATGCCGACGGGGCAGACCTACCACTGCTATATCAATCCCGAGCGTGACATGCCGGCGGAGGCGTTCGCCGTGCACGGCCTGTCGGCCGAGTTCCTCGCCTCCAAGCCGCTGTTCACCGAGGTGGTCGATGCATTCCTGGAATTCATCGGCGATGCGCCGCTGGTGATCCACAACGCCTCGTTCGACATCAGTTTCATCAATGCCGAGCTCGATCGCATCAAACGGCAGCCGATCCCGCGCGACCGGCTGGTCGATACGCTGCTGCTGGCGCGCCGCAAGCATCCGGGCGTGTCGAACCGGCTGGATGATCTCTGCTCGCGCTATGCGATCGACAATTCGCGCCGGACCAAGCACGGGGCGCTGCTCGACTCGGAGCTGCTGGCCGAAGTCTATATCGACCTGATCGGGGCGCGGCAGTCGCAGCTGATCCTGGCCTCGGAAACCAGCGCCATCAGGACCAGCGGGATCGGCGAAACGCCGCGCCGGCAGCGTGAAGTGCCGCTGGCGCCGCGACTAAGCGATGCCGATCGCGAAGCCCATCGCGCCTTTGTCGCCACTCTCGGGGACAAGCCGATCTGGAATGAATTTCTCGGAGCGGCTGGTTAGACCCGGCTCAGCTCGGCTTCGCGCCGGTGGCAACCTGCGCCGCAGCCTGCCGCTCGATGTTCTGGCGGTAGAGGCCGACGAAGTCGACGGGATCCAGCATCAAGGGCGGGAAGCCGCCGTCGCGCACCGCGGTGGCGATGATTTCGCGCGCGAACGGGAACAGCAGCCGCGGGCATTCGATCATGACCAGCGGATGCAGGTTTTCCTTGGGCACGTTGACGATCCGGAACACGCCGGCATAGGCGAGTTCGAAACTGAACATCACCTTGCCGCCGTTCTCGGCCTTGCCCTCGATCGAGAGCGTCACTTCGAACTCGTTTTCGGAGACATTGTTGGCGCCGACATTGATCTGGATGTTGATCGCGGGCTGCTGCGCCTGCGGCGCCAGCGAGGCGGGGGCGTTCGGATTTTCGAACGACAGGTCCTTGGTGTACTGCGCCAGCACGTTAAGCTGGGGAGGGGCCTGTTCGGGAGGTGCGCCGTTGCCGTTGGTCATGAAACTCTCTCCTGAAGCACTGGCGAGCGGAGAACGGATTATCGTCTGAATTCGCTCGGAGGGCGGGAATGCCTTTGCCGGGCGAGTGGCTATCATAGCCCCGCCTCGTTCCACAAGGACGACGGGCCGGGACCACCCGAGGCGACGGCGATTGTGACGGATATGACTTAATCCGGTCGGGCGGGGCGCCCCGGCGCCGATCCTAAATAGTTGAATATGCGTGATTTCCCGGCAGGATCGGGTTTCCCCTAGGCGTTAAAACGCGCTACAATTGACCCGCGCCAAAACGCGCCATTGGCTGGGCAAAGTTTCATGCCTACATGCTGCAGACTCAATTGAAGATGTAATCTCTGCCGTTCCCCGAGGGAAACCCTTAAAGAAGACGTGTAAGAGGGTCCACCAGGGCGTTTTTCGAGTGAAGGCCGGTCCCGGACTTGATCCGGAATGGCTGCCGGTCACACCAGAAAAACGCGTCAGGGCCAAAGACCAGAGCCGGGGTCTGATTCAATCAGAACCGGGCTCGATGGAACACTCGACCGCCGGACCCGTTGCCGGCGTTAGAACCAGAAAGCGAATACGACGTGGATATTTACACCATCATCTTCCTGGCGCTGGCGGTCTTTATTTTCCTGCGCCTGCGCAGCGTGCTCGGACAGCGTACCGGGAGCGAACGGCCGCCCTATGATCGCGCCGCGCCCAACGTCGTGCAGCGTAGCCAGGACACCAACTCCGTGCCGATGCCGGGTGCCGTGATCGACCAGGCGCCGCTGGCGCCGGCCGCCGACGTCGCGCCGCCGTCCGACCGCTGGAAGGGCATCGCCGAGCAGGGGACTTCGCTCGCGCAGGGTCTCGATGCCATTGTTGCCCAGGACTCCTCGTTCGATCCCAAGCATTTCGTCAGCGGCGCCAAGAGCGCCTATGAGATGATCGTACTGGCCTTTGCCAACGGCGATCGCCGCGCGCTGAAGGACCTGCTGTCTTCGGAGGTCTATGAGAGCTTCGATGCCGTGATCAAGGATCGCGAGAAGCACGAGCAGAAGACCGAAACCCGCTTCGTTTCTATCGACAAGGCCGAACTCGTGAGCGCGGAAGCCCGCGACCGGGCGGCGCAGCTGACGATTCGCTTCGTGTCGCAGATGATCTCGGTCACCCGCGACAAGAGCGGCACCATTGTCGATGGCAACCCGGATAAGGTCGCCGATATCACCGATGTCTGGACATTCGCCCGCGACACGACGTCTCGCGATCCGAACTGGAAGCTGGTTGGCACCGGAAGCGCGAGCTAGAACGCGGGACCTGATCGGGCTCGCGTTTGGCGTGGTCGCACTCGCGTTGTCGATCGCTGCCTCGGATGCGTCTGCTGCCCGCCGTTCGCGCGCGCATCACCTTCCACCAGCGCCGGCCGCACGATCCCTGCCCTATCCGCAGCTCGAATTGCCGCTCCAGATCAATGGCGGCCAATATGCACCGGCGGCCTGGTCCGACATATCCGGCTGGAACGAGGACGATCATCTCGCCGCCTATGGGGCGTTTCGCACCAGCTGCAAACCGATCGCCGCCCAAACCGGCGCGCCGGCGGATTCGAAAGCACTGGGCACGTCGCTGCGCGATCCCTGCCGCATCGCGCGGGCTCTCGACCTCATCGACAGCGCCAAGGCAAAAGCCTTCTTCGAGGAGCATTTTCTACCGCTGCGAATCTCGCGGCTCGGCGAAGGCGAGGGCTTTGTCACCGGTTATTATGAGCCCGTGATCGACGGCTCTCGCGAACAGAACGAGGTCTACAATGTGCCGGTCTATCGCCGCCCCTCCAACCTGTTCGTGCGCGGCACCAACCAGAATTCAGCCGGATTGCCTAACAAGGGGCAAGTCTACCGCAAGATCGGCCGCCGCAAGCTGGTGCCTTATTACGACCGCGGCGAGATCGAGGATGGCGCGATCGAGGGGCGCGGTCTCGAGATCTGCTGGCTGAAGAACCAGACCGATTTGCTGTTTACGCAGATCCAGGGCTCGGCCCGGGTCAATCTCGACGACGGTTCGACGCTCCGCATCAACTATGACGCCCACAACGGTTATCCCTATACGCCGGTCGGCCGCGTCCTGATCGAACGCAACATCATCCCCAGGGACCAGATGTCGATGCAGAAGATCCGGGAGTGGATGGAGCAGAATCCCGAGGGCGCCAACGAACTGCGGCGGCAGAACAAGTCCTACGTCTTCTTCCGCGAGGTGCAGCTTTCGGACAAGGACGAGGCGGTCGGCGCCCAGGGCGTCCCGCTGACGCCGGGCCGGTCGATCGCGGTCGATAAATCACTCCATGTCTACGGCACGCCGTTCTTCATCGAAGGCCAGTTGCCGATCGAATCCGAAACATCGAAGACGCCGTTTCACCGACTGATGATCGCGCAGGATACGGGTTCGGCCATTGTCGGCCCGGCGCGCGCCGATCTCTATTTCGGCGCGGGCGTCGATGCCGGAAAGGTCGCCGGCCGTCTCAAGAGCAATATGCGGTTTGTGATCCTGGTGCCGAAAAGCCTCGATCCCGCGGCGCGGGGCCGCAGGCTGCCGGTGCCGGATGAGCGGCCGTCGGAAAAGATCGCAAAACTGTTTCCGCAGACCGATCCGCTGAAGGATCAGAAGAACGCACCTCCGGCGGTGACGCCCACGGTGACCGGCACGGCGCAAAAGCCGGCGACTTCGACCGCGCAAGCCACGACGGCGCAGGCAACGATCGCCAAGCCGGTGCCGTTGCCGGAAGCGCGGCCCGTTACGGCACCGGAGAAACCGCGCCAACGTCACCTTCGCCGCCACCGCTGCTGTCGATGAAGCGCCGTTCCCCGAGGTCAATTCCTGAATTGCCGATGCCGCCGCGGCGCAAGCGCGGCTTGAGCGAGGAGGAGCACGCGCTGTGGGAAAGCGTGGCCAGGCAGGTCAAGCCGCTGCGCAAGAAACACCGCGTGCCAAAGCCTCCGGTTGTTGCGCCGGCTACGGAAACCAGCGCCGCGCCGAAGCAGGTTGCGTCACCCAGGCCGGCCGCACCGCCGCGAATCATCGCGCCGGCAAAACCTGAGCCGCCGCCGCTGGCGCCGATCGGCCGCCGCGAGCGCTCGCATCTGTCGCGCGGCCGCAAGGATATCGACGCCCGGCTCGACCTGCACGGCATGACGCAGACGCGCGCGCACCGCACGCTGTTCGGCTTCCTGCAGCGCGCCCATCATGACGGGCTGACCTTCGTGCTGATCATCACCGGCAAGGGCAAGATGGGTTCTGAAAACGAGCGCGGCGTGCTGCGGCGCCAGGTGCCGCAATGGCTGAACCTGCCGGAGTTTCGTTCGCTGGTGGTCGGCTTCGAGGAAGCCGCGATCGGCCATGGCGGCGAGGGCGCGCTGTATGTGCGGGTCAGGCGGTCGCGGCTCTGACCGATCAGAGCATAGCGTTTTCGAGCGAACCGGGTACCGGTTCGCATAGCAATCAAGCTTGCGCAGATTGCGTAAATTTATCTGCGGTAGAAAACGCGTCAAAACTAAAACGGCCGCACGATCCCGACGCGCGGGATCAGCGTCACGATCCAGCCGAATACGGCCGTCTTTCGATCGTCCGTTGAAATCAGCGGCACGTCCTTTGACGCCGGCAGCATCTTGACCGCATGCAGGATCAGGAACAGGCACACTGCCCAGTTGGAAATCCACCTGGAATAGTCGAACACCATTGCGAACATCACGAGATAAGCGAGACTGATGACGACGATGGCCGCCACGACAATGCGGCGATGCGCGTCCACGCTGAGGGCGGCGATCAACTTGCGAAAATATTGCCACAGCGGCGTGTGCAGCCAGATCAGCAATGCGAAAACGGGAATGCCGAGGAGGTTGTGCGGCAGCTTTTCCCAAGTGTCCGAAACTTCCTTCGCCAGCGGCTGGTACCAGATATAGCCAAAACTCACGAGGTCGGTCCGCGACGGGTCGGCCATCCGGCTTTGCAGATAGGCGGTGAATTCCGCCTCCGGCACCGCCATCGTACCGTAGAATTGCGCGGCAATGAACAGCGCGCCGATGGCTGCGAGCAGCACGATTCCAACGAATCCGTTCTGCCGGCTGATGCCCTGCACGAGATAGTAGCGCAGCATCACGATCGCGGCGATGGTCGGCACATACATCAGGAGATGAACGTGGTGGATCAGCACCAGCACGGCCGAGAACAGCGCGGCGAGCAGCACATAGAGCAGCGAGCGCGCCGGGATCAGCAGCAGGACAATCGCGAACAGGCAACCATAGATGTCGAAATGACCGAGCGTATGCATGAAGTTCTTCAGGAAGAACGGCGAGCCGGCGATGAAAACGAAAAGCGGCCAACCCTTCTCATCGAGGCCGAACGTTCGCCGGAACAGGTGCACGAACAGCCCCGCCGTCACCAGCCACACGACGCCCGCGAGCGCGAACACCAGCCACACCGGCACTTTGGCGCTGAACAGGCCCACGACCGCGCCGATCAGCGCGCGCTTGGTGAAGCCGAAATGGTAATCGACCAGCAGGTGGATGTAGGGGACGAAAGGCGGCAGCGCGATCTTGTGCCAGAACACCCCTGCTATCACGGCGGCATTGATGGCCAGCATCAGGCGCCAGGGATTTTCCCACACACGAAAGTTCATTCGGTTCTCTGTGTCGTCCCGGCCTGGTGCGCAATTGCGCACGGGGGCCGGGACCCATAATCACGTAGCCGTAAACGGGATAGCGGCCCGGGCCCGAGCGCACAACGACGATTTGCGGTTATGGGTCCCGGCTCAAGGCTGGGACGACGGGAGAGGTTACAAAATAAACCGGCTCAGATCCGCGTTCTTGGCGAGGTCGCCGACATGCTTCTGCACGTAATCGGCGTCGACCCTGATGGTGTCGCCATTGCGGTCGGGGGCGGCAAAGGAAATCTCGTCGAGCACCCGCTCCATCACCGTCTGCAGCCGTCGCGCGCCGATATTCTCTACGGTCGAATTGACAGCGACCGCGACGTCGGCCAGCGCGTCGATCGCGTCGGCGGTGATGTCGAGCGTCACGCCCTCGGTCTGCATCAGCGCGACATATTGCTTGATCAGGGAGGCTTCCGGCTCGGTCAGGATGCGGCGCATGTCGTCGCGGGTCAGCGCCGAAAGCTCGACCCGGATCGGCAACCGGCCCTGCAACTCCGGCAACAGGTCCGAGGGCTTTGCGATATGGAACGCGCCTGAGGCGATAAAGAGAATGTGGTCGGTTTTGACCGCGCCGTGCTTGGTCGAGACGGTGGTGCCTTCGATCAGCGGCAGCAGGTCACGCTGCACGCCTTCGCGCGAGACGTCGCCGCCGCTGCGGCCGTCGCGCACGCAGATCTTGTCGATTTCGTCCAAAAACACGATGCCGTTGTTCTCGACTGCATTGATCGCTTCCTGCACCAGCTGGTCGCTGTCTAGCAGCTTGTCGGATTCCTCGTTGATGAGGATTTCGTGCGAGCTCTCGACCGTCAGTCGGCGGGTCTTGGGTCGTCCACCCATCTTGCCAAAGATGTCGCCGATCGAAATCGCGCCCATTTGCGCGCCCGGCATGCCCGGAATTTCGAACATCGGCATGCCGCTGCCGGAGGATTGCGTCTCGATCTCGATTTCCTTGTCGTTGAGTTCGCCGGCGCGCAGCTTCTTGCGGAAGGAGTCACGGGTGGCGGCGCTCGATCCCGGCCCGACCAGCGCATCGAGCACGCGCTCCTCGGCGGCCTGTTGCGCGCGGGCCTGCACGTCCTTGCGCTTGCGTTCGCGCACCTGGGAAATCGCGACCTCGACCAGATCGCGGATGATCTGTTCGACGTCACGGCCGACATAACCGACCTCGGTAAATTTCGTCGCCTCGACCTTGATGAAGGGAGCCCCGGCCAGTTTCGCCAGCCGCCGCGCGATCTCGGTCTTGCCGACGCCGGTCGGTCCGATCATCAGGATGTTTTTCGGCAGCACCTCTTCGCGCAAATTGCCGGTGAGCTGCAACCGCCGCCAGCGGTTGCGCAACGCGATCGATACCGCGCGCTTGGCGTCGGACTGGCCGACGATGTAGCGGTCGAGTTCGGAGACGATTTCACGGGGAGAAAATTCGGTCATGCGTACATCTTATGCGGACAGGGTTGGTTGCGGGAGGCGGCGCGTCAGCGCCGACGGTATCATGGCCAGGATCCCGGCACGGAGCGGTCGCCAGCCGGCGCTGAGCAGCAATACGAAGGCGCCGAGTACAAGGAGCGTGAGCGGGGTCGTCATATCGGAGAGCCCCGCCTGGCGGATCAGAGTCCAGAAGGCAACTCCGGCATAGGCGAGGCCGGATACCAGCATCGCGCGGCGGTCGATCAGGACGGCGACAAAGCTCAGTGCCAGAAAAACAGCCATGATGGCGACGGCCGTCGTGGGGGAGAGTGTGGATGCGTCCGACACCATTCCCTTGATCAGCGAGTGAACGATGAGGGGCGATGCCAGCAGGTGAAGCCAGAAGGCGATGTCGGTTCGGCGCGTCAACCGCTCCGGGTCGGCGGTATCGAAGCGCATCGCCAACGCGAAGACGGCAACACCGCAGCCAAAAATGGCGACGTTATACGCCACGGGCGGCAACTCCGGGGCCAGTCCGTAAATCAGCCCGGCGACCGTGGCGGTCAACGCGCCGCAGCCCGCTGCGATGGTGATGGGGACCTGAAATCGCCAATAGTGCAGCGCCGTCGCCAGCACGGTTATGAACGCGGCAACTGCGACCGTTGTCGGATCGTATCCGGTGAGGCCGAACATGCCCGTGGCAGCCTGCGGCTGGAAGCCGGCCCTCGCACCCGCGCCGAGAAATGTATTCGCACCCAGGAACACAGCCGCGACGAACACGACCAGAAGAACGATGCTCGGCAACGCCATGCGCCGGAGCCGGGTGAAGAACTCCGCAAGCAGCCATGTCGCGACGGCGATGGTGATCCACATCCCCAGTACGCCGCCCGATCGCGACCCGAAATACCCGATCGCCCCGAGAAACATAGCCAGACCGATGGTGACGAAGATATCGCTGAAACCGCTGATGAAGCGGAGCTGCTCGTCGTCGGGCGAGGCGGGCAGTTCGGGCGGTTCGCCGCCATATTCCAGCGCACGCAGGCGGGCGGCCTGTTCGGCCGTGATGATGCCGCGCTCGACGCCCTTGGCCAAAGTTTCACGTGCAATCATCGATACCACCTCTGGAGAGAAGTAAGCCGGATCGGCGCTCCCGCAAGCAACGCCATGCCGCCATCGCTATATGATCGGCGGCCCGGCCTGCCATTGCTTGATCGCCTCGAAGGGGTGGATCAGCATGATGATGTTCAGCGTCAGATTGTCGCGAATGTGCAGCGCCAGCACGAGTTCGAACAGCAGCGCCAGCGCCACGGTCACCGCGACGGGAAATTTCCTGGCCAGCATGAAACCGCTAGCCATGGCCAGATTGTCGGAGACCGAATTGACGATGGAGTTGCCGAAATAATCCAGCGAGATGGTTCCGGCGCGATAGCGGTCGATGATCCAGTTGGAATTCTCGACCAGTTCCCAGCCGCCCTCGACCAGCATCGCGAGGATCAGCCGGGCCGGCCAGGCGAGCCGCGGGAAGGCGAGGAAGGCCGCTCCATAAAACAGAAAGCCGTGCAGGATGTGCGACAGCGTGTACCAGTCGGCGATGTGTTGAGAGTTTTCCGAACTCTGCACCACGCCGTGCCAGAGCTTGACGTAACCGCAGGCGCAGATGGTCAGCCGGCCCATCAGATGGAGGATCGCGGCTTGAAGCACGAGGATCGCGATCGCAATGGCCAGCCAATGCCAGGCCGAAAGACGACTGACGAACGCGGGCTTTTCGACGTTGCAGGTGGTTGTCATGCGTCGCGCACCATCAGCAGCGCGGCACCGTCGGGCGTGTCCACCATGTGCGCCTTCATGAATCCGGCCTTCTCATAAGCGCGCACCGCGCGGGGGTTCGCCGGATCGGGATCGGTGACGATGCGCGGCGCGCCGGCAGCCAGCCGGGCGTCGGCGAAGGCGCGGATCAACGCCGAACCGTGGCCTTGTTCGATCATGCCGGCCTCACCAATGAAGAGATCAATGCCACGCGTGCCCTCCGGCTGGGTTCCGAAACCTGAATTCCAGGCGGTCAGGTCGTAACACTGGATGTAGCCGAAATCGGTACCGTCTGTCGAAACGACATATTGATCCATCGCCGGCTCATCGAGATCGCCGCTGACCAGGGCGTATTGCTCCGACGGGTCGCCCCACCATTCCCGGACATGCGGTTCGGCGAGCCATTGCCGGATCAGCGGCAGGTCGGCCGTCGTCATCGGGCGGAAGACATATTCCTGCGACATGCGCGGCCACTACCCTCACAGCGCCTCGATGGTCACGTTCCGGTTGGTGTAGACGCAGATATCGGCGGCGATATCGAGCGCGCGGCGGACGATGGTCTCGGCGTCCTTGTCGGTATCGACCAGCGCCCGGGCTGCAGCCAGCGCGTAATTGCCGCCGGAGCCGATCGCCATCACGCCGGCTTCCGGCTCCAGCACGTCGCCGGTGCCGGTCAGGACCAGCGAGACGTCCTTGTCGGCGACGATCATCATCGCCTCCAGCCGCCGCAGGTAGCGGTCGGTCCGCCAGTCCTTGGCGAGTTCTACCGCCGCCCGGGTCAACTGGCCGGGATACTGTTCGAGCTTGCTCTCCAGCCGTTCGAACAGGGTGAAGGCGTCGGCGGTGGCGCCGGCAAAACCGCCGATGACGTCGCCCTTGCCGAGTTTGCGGACCTTTTTGGCGTTGGATTTGATGACGGTCTGGCCGATCGAGACCTGGCCGTCGCCGCCGATCACGACCTTGCCGCCCTTGCGGACCGTCAAAATCGTGGTGCCGTGCCAGACCGCCGGCTCATTTTGGGATGCGTGCATGGATTGTCCTCGTTCCCGTCAGATTTAGGGGTTGGCGAGGAGGGTTACAATCGCCCCCTAATTCCGGTCACCATAGGCGGAAGTCGGCCATTTAAGCGTCATCCCGCAGTAGCGAAGGTGACATCAGCCTGTTAAAAGGGCCGCGTTTTCGGCCGAAGATCGGCCCAAGGGAAGCATTTTCATGCGCACGGCGTCCATCAAGCGCAAGACCAAGGAAACCGACATCGAGGTGGCGGTCAACCTCGACGGCACAGGCGTATCCAAGGTTTCGACCGGTATCGGCTTCTTCGACCATATGCTCGATTTGCTGGCCCGGCATTCCCGCATCGACATCACCGTGAAGGCGGACGGCGACCTCCATGTCGACCACCACCACACCACCGAGGACGTCGGAATCGCGCTCGGGCAGGCCGTCAAGCAGGCGCTCGGCACCATGGCCGGCATCACCCGCTATGCCTCGATCCACATGCCGATGGACGAGACGCTGAGCCGCGTCGTGATCGACATTTCGGGCCGCCCGGTGCTGGTGTTCAAGGTCGATTTTCCGCGCGACAAGGTCGGTGAGTTCGATACCGAACTGGTGCGCGAATGGTTCAACGCCTTCACCATCAATGCGGGCGTGACTTTGCACGTCGAGACCCTATATGGCGAGAACAGCCATCATATCGCCGAATCCTGTTTCAAGGGTCTGGCAAGGGCTCTGCGTACGGCGGTTGCGATCGATCCGCGCAACGCAGGCGAAGTGCCTTCCACCAAGGGTCAGCTCGGCGGCTGACCTCGTTCTTCGCGGCGGAGAGTCTCGATGCCGGTCTACACAGTGCATGCCCCCGTGGCCAGCGGCGCCGATCTCGCGGCGACCGACAAGTTCGTGTTCGTGCGCGACGGCTTCCATTTCTGGGCCGCGGTCGCCAGCGTGATCTGGCTGATCTGGAACAGGCTGTGGCTGGCGTTGATCGGCTGGGTGGCGCTGACGCTGGCGGTCGACTTCGGCATCGCCGCGCTCGGTGCCACCAGAGGCGCGATCCTGTTCGTCGATCTGCTGCTTGCCGTCCTGATCGGCTTTGAAGCGGCGACGCTGCAACGCTGGACGCTGTCGCGCCGCAAGTGGCGCCAGCTTGATATCGTGGTCGCCGATGACGCGGAATCGGCCGAGCGCCGCTTCTTCGATCGCTGGACCACCCGGCAGCGCGGCCTCGTCAACGACCAATGGTCGGTCGATCGCGGCGCGCCGCCACCGACCCGCCATGTTCCGGGCCAGCCGTTCTCGAAGCCGCCGCCACCGCTGCCGCAGGGCGGCATTATCGGACTGTTTCCCGAGCCGGGAGGATCGCGATGAGCGTTGCTATCATCGATTACGGCTCCGGCAACCTGCACTCGGCCGCGAAGGCGTTCGAGCGCGCCACGCGGAGCAGCCATGATCCGCAGAAGATCATGGTGACGCGCGACCCGGAAGTCGTCTATCGCGCTGATCGCATCGTGCTGCCTGGCGTCGGCGCCTTCGCCGATTGCCGCCGCGGCCTCGATTCGCTCGACGGCATGCTGGAAGCGATGACCGAAGCGGTGCGCGTCAAGGCGCGGCCGTTCTTCGGCATCTGCGTCGGCATGCAATTGATGGCGACGCGCGGCAAGGAGCATGTCACCACCGACGGTTTCGACTGGGTCGCCGGCGACGTCGAGAAAATCTCGCCGCGCCAGGAAAACCTGAAGATCCCGCACATGGGCTGGAACACGCTCGACATGGTGGGCGAGCACCCGGTGCTGGAACGGCTGCCGCTCGGGCCGAAGGGGCTTCACGGTTATTTCGTGCACTCCTACCATCTCAACGCCACCAACCAGGCCGACGTGCTGTTGCGCGCCGACTATGGTGGACCGGTCACGGCGATGGTCGGCAAGGACACCGCGATCGGCACCCAGTTCCATCCCGAGAAGAGCCAGCGCTTTGGATTGGCCCTGATCTCGAACTTTTTGAAATGGAAGCCGTGATTCTCTTTCCCGCCGTCGACCTCAAGAACGGCCAGTGCGTGCGCCTCGAGCAGGGCGACATGGCGCGCGCGACCGTGTTCAACCTCGATCCCGCAGCGCAGGCGCGTTCCTTCGCCGAGCAGGGGTTCGAGTATCTCCACGTCGTCGATCTCGACGGCGCCTTTGCCGGCAAGCCGATGAACGCCCTCGCCGTCGAGGCGATGCTGAAAGCGGTCACCATGCCGGTGCAGCTCGGCGGCGGCATTCGCGATCTGAAGACGGTCGAAGCCTGGCTCGACAAGGGCATCGCCCGCGTCATCATCGGCACCGCGGCGGTGCGCGATCCCGAGCTGGTGAAGCGTGCTGCGAAAAAATTTCCCGGTCGGGTCGCGGTCGGGCTCGATGCGCGTGACGGCAAGGTCGCGGTCGAGGGCTGGGCCGAAACCTCGCAGGTGACCGCGCTCGAAATCGCGCAACGTTTCGAGGACGCCGGCGTCGCCGCGATCATCTTCACCGACATCGCGCGCGACGGCCTGCTGAAAGGCCTCAACCTCGATGCCACCATTGCGCTGGCCGAACGGATTTCCATTCCGGTGATCGCCTCCGGCGGTTTCGCCTCGATCGAGGACGTCAAGGCGCTGCTAGAGCCGCGCGCCAAGAAGCTCGCTGGTGCCATTGCCGGCCGCGCGCTTTATGACGGCCGGCTCGATCCGGCGGCGGCGCTGACGCTGATCCGCAACGCACGCGCGGCGTAGGAGAGTTTCATGTTCAAGGTTCGCGTGATCCCCTGTCTCGACGTCAAGGACGGGCGCGTGGTCAAGGGCGTCAACTTCGTCGACCTGCGCGACGCCGGCGATCCCGTGGAAGCCGCGATTGCGTATGACGCGGCCGGCGCCGACGAGCTTTGCTTCCTCGACATCACCGCCACCCACGAGAACCGCGGCACCATGCTCGACGTGGTCCGGCGGACGGCGGAGGCCTGCTTCATGCCGCTGACGGTCGGCGGCGGGGTTCGGACGGTGGACGACATCAAGGTGCTGCTGCGCTCCGGCGCCGACAAGGTTTCGATCAATTCGGCGGCGGTCTCCAACCGCGAATTCGTCAAGCAGGGCGCCGAAAAGTTCGGCGAGCAGTGCATAGTGGTCGCGATCGACGCCAAGCGGGTCAAGCGCGCCGGAGGCGGCGAGCGCTGGGAGATCTTTACCCATGGCGGGCGCAATTCCACCGGGATCGATGCCATCGAATATGCCCAGGAAGTGGTCTCGCTCGGCGCCGGCGAAATCCTGCTGACCTCGATGGACCGCGACGGCACAAGGCAGGGTTTTGACCTGCCGCTGACGCAGGCGATCGCGGACAGTGTTCCCGTGCCGGTAATCGCGTCCGGCGGCGTCGGCAATCTCGACCACCTGGTCGACGGCATCCGCCAGGGCCATGCCACCGCGGTGCTGGCGGCCTCGATATTCCATTTCGGCGAATTTACCATACGTGAAGCCAAGGAGCACATGGTGCGGGCCGGGCTGCCGATGCGGCTCGATCCCTGACGACTCGCTGTCACAAAAGTGCTAGACCGGTTCCCGGGATGGCGCCGCGGCCTGTAGCCTGGCGCGTGAGTTGAGTTCAGTTGATGTCGCGTTTCACGGTCCATGATCTGGCCGCCACCATCGATGCACGGGCCGCATCGGGCGGAGAGGCGTCCTACACCCGCAAGCTGCTCGACAAGGGCGCGGAGCACTGCGCCAAGAAACTGGGCGAGGAAGCGGTCGAGACCGTGATCGCCGCCGTCGAGAACGATCGCGATCATCTGATCGCCGAAAGCGCCGATCTGCTGTTTCATCTGCTGGTGCTGCTGAAGTCGCGTGGCGTGACGCTCGAAGAAGTCGAAGCCGCGTTGGGCCAGCGCCAGAACATGTCCGGACTTGAAGAGAAGGCTTCGCGCAAGCGCGACTAGCTCAAGAGACGCATCATGGATATTCGCGCTCCCGATCAGCAGTATAATCCCTACCGGGTTTTCTCGCGCGAGCAGTGGGCGCGGCTGCGCGACGACACGCCGATGACGCTGGAGCCGGGCGAGTTCGAGCGGTTGCGCTCGATGCACGACCGGCTCGATCTGCGCGAAGTCGAGGACATCTACCTGCCGCTGTCCCGGCTGCTCTCGATCTATGTCGACGCGACGCTGCGGCTGTACCAGGCGCAGCGCCAGTTCCTCGGCATTCGCGACCGCAAGCTGCCCTATATCATCGGCGTCGCCGGTTCGGTGGCGGTCGGCAAGTCGACCACCGCGCGCGTGCTGCAGGCATTGCTGGCGCGCTGGTCGCCGCGGCCGAAGGTCGAACTCGTCACCACCGACGGGTTCCTGTTTCCGAATGCCGTGCTCGAGCGGCAGGGCCTGATGCAGAAGAAGGGCTTTCCGGAGAGCTACGACCTGCCGACGCTGCTGGCGTTCCTCTCCGACATCAAGGCCGGACGGCGCAAGGTGCGGGCGCCGGTCTATTCGCATCTGAGCTACGACATCATTCCGAACGAGTGGATCGAGGTCGATCGGCCCGACATCCTGATCGTCGAGGGCGTCAACGTGCTGCAAACCGGCCGGTTGCCGCGCGACGGCCAGGCGGTGCCTGTGGTGTCCGACTTCTTCGATTTCTCGGTCTATATCGACGCCGAGGAATCGGTGCTGCGCAACTGGTATATCCGCCGCTTCCTGGCGCTGCGCGATACCGCGTTCCACGATCCGCGTTCGTACTTCCACCGCTACGCGCCGCTCTCCGACGAGGAGGCCACCGCCACCGCGATCGCGATCTGGGAACGCACCAACCTCGCCAATCTCGAGGACAACATCCTGCCGACCCGGCCGCGCGCGACGCTGATCCTGAAGAAGCGCGCCGACCATCTGGTCGAGACCGTCGCGTTGCGGCGGCTGTAAATTTCTCTCAGCTTCGTAGGGTGGGCAAAGGCGCCCTTGCGCCGTGCCCACCAATTCATTCGCTCATCTGTCGATGGGCACGCTTTCGCTTTGCCCACCCTACAAGGGACCTCACGCCGCGATGTGCCTCGAGGCGGCGAGGTTCGCCAGCGCTTCGGCGAGCTTGTCGCGATCGAGTGGCTTGATCAAAAATCCGTCCATGCCGGCCTCGAAGCAGGCGTAGCGGTCTTCCACCAGCGTGTTGGCGGTCAGCGCCAGGATCGCGGTGCGGCGGCCGGGTTGGCCGGCTTCCAGTTGACGAATGCGCTGGGTGGCGTCGATGCCGTTGAGCTGCGGCATCTGGATATCCATCAGCACCAGATCGTAGGGCGAGCCGGCGGTCTTGGCCGACAGCCAGGATTCCAGCGCCTCTTCGCCGTTGGTGGCGATGACGGCGTGATGGCCGAGGCGGCCGAGCAGCGAACGCATCAGCAGCGCGTTGATCTCGTTGTCCTCGGCGACCAGGATCGACAGGCCCTTGTTCACGGGCACAGCCGGTGTCGCGATGGTGTCGCGCGGATCGATTGCCAGTTCGCCCGCGATGCCAGGTGCGGCCACTTCCGGCGCGGTGGTCAGGCGGGCGGCGAGCGAGGCCGCGCGCAGCGGCTTGACCAGATAGCCGGTCAGGGCGGAGCTGGCGGAAGGTTGCAGCTCCTGCCGTGTTGCCGGCGTGAACATCACGATGCGTTGGGTGGCGTGAAGCCGTGCGGCTTCGGCAAGCTGCCCGATATCGGCGGTGTCGAGCGCGTGGTCGATCAGGATGGCGTGCCAGGCGCGCTCCGGCAGCAGCGCCAGTGCGACGCCGGCGTCCGACACCATGCAGGTCTGGGCGCCCCAGCGCTGCAGCCGCCGCGCGGTCAGCGAGGCCTCGATGCTTTGCGCCGAAACCAGCATGATCGACTGGCCGGAGAGATCCGGCGCGGTCAACGTTTTCTGGATGCCGTCGGCCGCGGCGAGCGGGATCGAGACCTCGAACGTCGAACCGGCGCCCGGCGTGCTTTCCAGCGCAATGCGGCCGCCCATCCGCTTGACGATGCGGTCGCTGATGCTCAGCCCGAGGCCGGTGCCGCCATAGTTGCGGGCGATGCGGTCGTCGGCCTGCTCGAATTCGCGAAAGATCCGTTGCTGCGCCTCGGGCGCAATGCCGATGCCGGTGTCGCGGACCATGAAACTGATTTCGTTGGGCCAGATGCCGGGTTCGACGATCAACGCGACGCCGCCGGTCGAGGTAAACTTGATGGCGTTGCCGGCGAGGTTGAGCAGCACCTGGCGCAGCCGCGTCGCGTCGCCGATCACTTCGATCGGCAGCCGCTCGTCGACGTAGGCCGCGATCTCGATCTTGCGCGCCTGCGCCCGCGGCGCCAGCAGCTCGGTGATGTCCTCGATCATGGCCGACAGCGCGAACGGGCGATGTTCGAGGTCGATCTTGCCGGCCTCGATCTTGGAATAGTCGAGCAGTTCCTCGATCAGCGACAGCAGCGCGTCGCCCGAGGTCTTCACCGCCTTGACATAGGTCGCCTGTTCCGGCGTCAGCGTCGTATCCATCAACAGGCCGCTCATGCCGATGATACCGTTCAGCGGCGTGCGGATTTCGTGGCTCGCCATCGCGAGGAAGCGCGACTTGGCGCGGCTGGCCGCATCGGCCTGGTCGCGGGCCTCGGCGAGCGCGCGCTCGCTCTCGGTGCGATCGGTGACGTCGCGGCCGACGCTCTGCAGTTCGGCCGGTCCGCCGGCGTCGTTGCGCACCAGTCCTTCGCGCCAGGCGATCCAGCGCGGGCCGAGCGGGCCTGCGACCTTCTGGTCGTGGATGCGGGTGCCGCTGGATTCGAGCGCGACGTCGCCCTGTTCGAGAATGATGAGCTGGACAGGGTTTCCGATCAGCGCGTCACGGTTCGTCTGCGCCAGTTCGCAATAGGCGTCGTTGGCAAAGGTGATGCGGCCGTCAGTGTCGCGCAGCACGATCAGGTCGCCCTGGGATTCGAACAGGCGGCGGGTGCGCTGCTCGGCTTCCTGCAATTCCCAGTTCCGGTCGGCCATCGCTTCGTTGTGCAGGGCGATCTTGCGCAGCTTCTGGCGCATCATGCGGAGCCGGAAGCTCAGGGTCGCGATCGCGAGGCAGGCGAGTGCGAACAGGAAGCTGATGCCGATCGCGAATGCATTGGGGTCGTAGCCGGAATTTTCCGCGCGGGCGCCGGTGATGAAGCCAAACGCGCCGCCGAAGGTGGCGGAGAAGACCATGAAGGAGCGGACGGCGAAAGTGAGCCAGGGATGACGGCGGCCGAAGCGGCGAATGTGCAGTTTGATCCGGAACGTTCGACCCATCGTCAATGACCCTGAGATTGCCTGTCCGAATTGAAGCAATTCGACCGCCCCGCGCTGACGCAGACGATGCGTTGCCGACACTTGCGAAGTGTTTGAGACCGCGTGCGGTTGTGTGGCGCGCTTAGAACATGGTTGATGAAAGGTTAAAGCGCCGCTGCGGCGAGCCGATGACGGGTGCCATGGGCCCCGACGATCAGGGCGGCGGCATCGCGCGCGGAAAAGCTCTTCGACTGGACGTAGATCCGGTAATCGGCTGGGCCAGTGGACGACAGATAGATCACCGGCTCCGACCCTGACGGCCGCGTCGAGATCGCCACCAGTTCCGCCGCCGCGCCGGCCGCGCAGGCGCCGGCCTCGGCATTGTCGATGTCATCGATCACGGTGAAGTCGGCGGCTTCGGCGCTGTCCGATATCTGCACGCGGACAGTGGCTTGGCCGGGATCGCTGGTGAAGCTGACATGGCGCTGCGCCTGCCAGGAAAGGGTGGCGATCTGCACCGCCGTGCCGGCCACTTCGATGCAGGGCCGGGACCCCGTCGAGAACTCGCCGCGCGCGAACACGGCGGCAACGGCCAACGGCACGACCGAGGCCAGAAGATTGAAACGCAACATGACACGATACCCGCCAGACACAGCCCCGCGACACGGGGCTTATGGTTGGCAGAGTGTAAATAAAACTCGTTACTGCGGGGTTGACGATGAAAGCTGCTCTACGCCGCCCGCCGCAGATCTTCCGCGAGCGCGCGATACGACAGCGCTTCCGCCAGATGCAGCCGGCCGATTTTCTCGGCGCCGTCCAGATCGGCCAGCGTGCGCGCGACGCGCAGCACGCGATGATAGCCGCGCGCGGTCAGCTTCATGGTGTCGGCGGCATCGCGCAGCAGTTTCTGGCCCTGCGCATCCGGTTGCGCGATCGTCTCCAGTAATGACGCCGGCGCTTCGGCATTGGTGCGGACCTGCGGCATGCCGGCCGCGGCGTAACGCGCAAGCTGGATGTCGCGCGCGGCGGCGACCCGGGCGGCGACTTCCGCCGAGCCTTCGGACGGCGGTGGCAGGATCAAATCGGCGGCGGTCACCGCCGGCACCTCGATGCGCAGGTCGATGCGGTCCATCAGCGGGCCCGAGATGCGCATCTGATAATCAGCGGTGCAGCGGTCGATCCGGCCGCGCTTGCAGGAATAACCGGATTCATAGGCATGGCCGCAGCGGCACGGGTTCATCGCCGCCACCAGCATGAAGCGCGCGGGATAGGTGACGCGGTGGTTGGCGCGCGACACCGCGACCTCGCCGTTCTCCAGCGGCTGGCGCAGCGAATCCAGCACGCGCGGATCGAACTCCGGCAGTTCGTCGAGGAACAGCACGCCCTGATGCGCCAGCGAAATCTCGCCGGGCTTTGCCCGCATGCCGCCGCCGGTCAACGCCGCCATGCTGGCGGAATGATGGGGGCTGCGAAACGGCCGCCGCGCGGTCAGCGCGCCGTCGCGGATTTCGCCGGCGACGGAAGCGATCATCGAAACTTCCAATAATTCGGACGGTGACAGCGGTGGCAGGATCGAGGGCAGCCGCGCCGCCAGCATCGACTTCCCCGCGCCGGGCGAGCCGATCATGAAGAGATGATGCCCGCCGGCCGCTGCGATCTCGAGCGCGCGTTTGGCGCTTTCCTGGCCCTTGATGTCGCGCAGGTCGAGCGAGGTGGCTTCCGCCTCGTGGACTCTTGGCTGCGGGCGCGACAGCACCTGCGTGCCCTTGAAGTGGTTGGCGATCTGGATCAGCGATTTCGCGGCGATGATCTGGATATCCGGGCTCGCCCACGCGGCCTCCGAGCCGCACGCCGCCGGGCAGATCAGCCCCTCGTCGCGGGCGTTGGCGCCGATGGCTGCCGGCGGCACGCCCGCGACCGGCGCGATCGAACCATCGAGCCCGAGCTCGCCGAGCACGGTGTAGCCGTTCAATGCATCCGGCGGGATCGCGCCGATCGCGGCCATCAGGCCGAGTGCGATCGGCAGATCATAATGGCTGCCTTCCTTCGGCAGGTCGGCGGGAGCGAGGTTGACCGTGATCCGGCGCGCGGGCAGCGCCAGCCCCGAGGCGATCAGCGCCGAACGCACCCGCTCGCGGGCCTCGGACACCGCCTTGTCGCCGAGCCCGACCACCGCGAACGCCGGCAAACCCGGCGCGACCTGCACCTGCACGTCGACCGCCCGGGCCTCGATCCCCTCAAAGGCTACGGTAGAAACCCGCTGAACCATGCCGCCCTCGCCACCGCAATCGAAGGTAGCGGAACTTGGTGGCATGTCAAGAACATTACGGGAACATAGAACTGTCGGAAGAGATCGCTAGGCAGCCGAATTCGCCAGCGCGGAAGTCTCGGCAAATCCGGCATGATGCGCATCCGCCGCCGGCACTAGGCTGGCCCCCTCCACCTCAGGCGCATGCACCACAAACGCGCCCTTGCCGCGGCGTTTGGCTTCGTACATGGCGCGGTCGGCGGCGCTGAGCAGTTCGTCGGCGGTGTTGCCGTCGCGCGGGGCGGCGGCGAGGCCGATGCTGACGCCGATACGGGCTTCGGGGGCGAAGTCGAACGGCTGCGAAACCTCGGCGATGATGCGGCGGGCGATGGAGGCGGCTTCGGTGTCGGTGATATCAGGCAGCAGGATGACGAATTCGTCGCCGCCGAGGCGACAGACAACGTCGATCTCGCGGACGCTGGCGCGCAGACGTTTTGCGACGGCGACCAACACGGCGTCGCCGGTGGCATGGCCGAAACCGTCATTGACGGCCTTGAAGCCGTCGAGGTCGAGACAGAACACGGTGAGCTTGGAGGTGAGAGACGCTGACTTCGGGTTCGGGTCGGCGAGCAGCTCGGCGAACAGCTTTTGATTCAGCGCGCGGTTGGGCAGGCCGGTGAGCAGGTCGTGATGCGCCATCTGGCGGTTGCGGCGCTCCGACTGATGCAGGTTGAGCAGGATCTTGTGGTTCTCCAGCAGCAGAAAACTCATCCCGACGGTATAGAGCGGCGTCTGCAGGCCGACCAGAAACAGATAAGGGATCGGAGAGAGGATGGTGGCCAGCGCGAACGGCAGCGTCAGGATGCAGATCAGCAAAATCCCGTAGCGCGGTGTCCCCGCGTTGCGCGAGGAAATGCCGCCGACCAGATTGGCGATGCCGATGCCGGCCATCAGGATCAGCGGCAGCACGCCCGAGCCGACGCATTGAAAACAACCAGCGGAAATCAGAATTGCCGAGGTGAGTCCGGCCCAGATCGGCGAGATCGTCGTGACCCGCCGTTGCGCGGCCTTGGCTTTGGCGACCTCCTTCATCATCAGATAGACGCGGATGCTGCCGAGCACGGTCTCCGCCGCAAGCCAGGCATAGGCCCAGGCCGCGCCGGTCAAGGCGGCGGCGATCACCGATGTGATAAAGGACGCAAAGATTGCGACCGCCAGCGTTCGAGCCTTGCTCTCGCGCTGATGCAGCAATTCGTTGTGGATGTCTTCGGGCTGCGGCGCCGTGCCGGCGAGCAGCCAGTCCATGACGCCGCGCACGCGTGACGCGGCGCGCTGCGGGCGTTCGGTCGGAGCGGAATAGATGGATGCAATCGGCGGGATGGCGGCTGTCATGGCGGCAGTGTCGCCGCCAGGCATTGAAAGCCGTTTAAACGCGCCGGCAAAGTTCCCGAAAGCGTAAATATTTAACTTCTAGCGCAATCGCCGTTCCGGCGCGCGGAAATCCGGAGCCGATCGGACAGCGGCGCTCAATTCAGCTTGCTCGCCGCGATCGCCGACGTTTTCGCTTCCGGCTGCTCCAGCATCTTCAGCGCCGCGTCGAGGCCGTTGCGCAGGTTGGTTGCGGCGTTGGCCGTGCAGCGCAGGCGGCCGGTCGAGATGAACTTGACCTCGGTGGAGCCGTCCGCCTTGGGCACGAGAATCCGGGTCGCCAGCTCCATCTCGATCGAGCCGTTCATGGTGCCGTAGGCGCCGATGATGTCGAAATAGATTAGCGGCGCCGACGCGCCGGTGTCCTCGTAGATCAGAGGCGCAGCGGGCGGCGGCTTGGTGGGTTGGTCGGCCAATGGACTCTCCCATGCGCGTTGAAAGCCGTGAACAGCTGATCACGGTTTACGCTAATCGGGGTCCCGGCCATAGCGTGGTCAGGTTGTGTGGCCCGGGGCCGGCCAGTGGCCGACCCCGAAACCTCGGTTTGCTAGAGGTTCATCACCATCGGCTCCGGATAGTACCGGAAGCCATCGCCGTTCTTGGCGACATGGCCGTAACCTGGCCAGGCGAAGTGATAGGACATCACGGGGATCTTGTTGGCCGCCAGCATGGTCAGCATTTTCACGCGCGACTGTGCCGCCTGTTTCGGGTCGGTGTCGTAGGAGAATTCCATCAGCGGCCGTTCCAGCAACAGCACCGCGTGATGCGTGAGGTCGCCGAGGAAGGCAAAGGATTTTCCCTTCGACGTCACCATGAACATGGTGTGGCCCACGGTATGGCCGGGGATCGCCATTGCCTGGACGCCAGGCAGGAACTCCTGACCGTCCTTGATGAACACCAGCCGGTCACGCACCGGCAGCAGGTTCTTGCGGGCGTGCACCACGAAATCCTTCAAGGGACTGCCGAGCTTGCCTTCGTCGGTCCAGAAATCGAAGTCGGTCTGGGTGATGTAGTATTGCGCGTTCGGGAACAGCGGTTTGTCGTCGGCGCCAACGATGCCGCCGATATGGTCGATATGGGCGTGCGACAGCACCACGGCATCGATATCGCCGGGCTTGATGCCGGCTTCGGCCATGCTCTTCTGCTGGCGGCCGGTGGTTGGGCCGAAGGCCTGCGAGGTGCCCATGCCGGTGTCGAACAGGATCAGCTTGTCGCCGGTGTTTACGATCGGCGAGTTCTGTTCTAGCACGACGTTGTCGGGATTGAGGAAATTGTCCGACAGCATCTTCTTCACTTCTTCCTTCGGCACGCCGGTAAAGGTTCCGGAGGGATCGCCGAGCGGCAGCGGGCCGTCGGAAACCACGGTGACCTCGGCGTCGCCGAGTTCGAAGCGGTGCCAGTAGGGCGTCTGGGTTCCGAGTTTCGGCGCGCGCGCCAGCGCGCTGCCGCCGAGCATGGTCGAGGCGCCTAGACCGGCACCAAGTCCCGCACCGAGCGCAAGCAGGGACCGTCGCGAAAGAGTCGTCGTCATGCGTCTTCCTCCACTGTTTTTGATTTGTCGCTTTTGATTTGTCGCGCGTTTTCGCGGACACATCAGCCCGCAGCTACAGGCTGCTCCCGCTTCCCGAAATTGGCAAGTGGGATAGAGCGAGGCAGTAGAAATGTGCTGACGACGCAACCGGGCGGAAAAAATCATTTCCCGGCCCGCTTCGCCTCAATGGTGTCCCAAATCTTTGCAGCCACATCCGGACGGCCGAGTGGCTACAAACGACGACATCGCACAACCCCATGGCGTCGCGTCGAAGCGTTGTTGCAAGACAAGATGTCGATGATGCCGGCGGCGGCTACCAATCGTCGTACATCCACTCTCTCGGGTAATATCGAGGTCGTGCCCTCGCGTGCGGCGGCTGATACGTCCGCTCGGGCCTGCGCAAGGCCGGAGCCGGCTGCGCCGGAGGCGGCGACGCCTTGGGCGGGGTCTGCTCCGAAACCTTCGCGAGCACGCGCTTCATTTCGTCCTGGCTCGCCTTGAGCTCCGCAATGGCTTTAGAATTGTCGCTGGCCATTTGTTGTTGGTTCGCCCTGAGCTGTTCGATGTTCCGCTCCAACGTCGCAAGATCGCGCGCGATCGTTTGCAGCAATTGTGCCTGGTCCGGGGACGCTGCGGCGGCTGTCGGCGCGGTGTCTCGCGGCCCGGCCTGAGCCAGGGATGTTGCTTGCGGTGATGTTACCTGTGGTGATGTTGCCTGTGGCGGTGCCGGCTCCGCCGCGGCCACTTGAACGGTAGATGGCGCGGGCTGCGCGGGAAGCGGTGGATCTTGCGGCGGCAATGCTGGAGTTGAAACGAACTGCGGCGCCCAACGGGCGACAACCAGCCTGGCCCCGTCGCCGTAGGACGACTGCAAAACCAGGGCGCCGACAATGATGCACGCCGCCAAGGGTAAGGCTGCGAGGGTCCGGAGCAACGGCCTTCCAGGTGACGATTGCGTGGGTGGTGATTGCTGGCCGGGTTCCGCCGGAGGCGGGCGCGCAGCATCGCGCTCCATTTTTGCAAGCTGTTCACTCAGGCGCGTGAGCTGTCCGCCCGCGCGCGTGATCTGTTCGTGGGCGTGCACGAGGCGTTCATCGGCGCGCCCGATTGGGGCAGGTTCAGTTTCTTTCGGCGTCGGAGTGGAGTTCATTGGCGTTTCCTTTTCCGTCCAATGTCATCCGAAGGCCGCCGGTCGACCATCCGCCGGCGCTCCGTCCAGTCTTGTCCAAAGAATGGCCGTATGATGGTGGAACACGGGATCGCATGGCGATGCCCCGGGTCCGGCGGAACGCTGCCGGCAGCGCTGCCGGAAATTATTTCCCGGCGCGCTTCTCCTCGATAGTATCCCAGATCATTCCAGCCACGTCCGGCCCGTTGAGTCGCTGGATCGCGCGGATGCCGGTCGGCGAGGTGACGTTGATCTCGGTGAGGTTGCCGTCGATCACGTCGATGCCGACGAACAGCAGCCCGAGCTCGCGCAGCTTGGGGCCGACGGTGGCGCAGATCTCGCGCTCGCGGTCGGAGAGGTCGGTGGCGTGCGCCGCACCGCCGCGAACCATGTTGGAACGCAGGTCGTCCGGGGCCGGCACGCGGTTGACGGCGCCAGCGAATTCGCCGTCGACCAGGATGATGCGCTTGTCGCCGTGCTTTACTTCGGGAAGGAAGCGCTGGATCACCCAGGGTTCCCTGAAGGTGACCGAGAACATGTCGAACAGCGAGCCGAAATTCATGTCCTGCGGCATCACCCGGAACACCGCGGCGCCGCCATGGCCGTGCAACGGCTTCATGACCACGGCGCCGTGCTGGTCGCGGAACGAATTGATTTCGTCGAGGTCGCGCGAGATCAGCGTCGGCGGCATCAGCTGCGGAAAGTTCATCACCATGATCTTTTCCGGCGCGTTGCGCACCGAGGCCGGGTTGTTCACCACCAGCGTCTTGGGGTGGATGCGCTCGAGCAGATGCGTCGAGGTGATGTAAGCGAGGTCGAACGGCGGATCCTGCCGCAGCAGGATGACGTCGAAGGCGGTCAGCGGCTCGCGCCTGGGCTCGCCGAGGGTGAAATGATTGCCGGGCTCGTCACGCACGGTCAGCACCTGCACCGGCGCCACCAGTTCCTCGCCGCGCAACGACAGCTTGTCGGGCGTGTAATAGGAAAGGCCGTGGCCGCGCTTCTGCGCTTCCAGCAACAGCGCAAAGGTCGAATCGCCGCGGATGTTGATACGCGCGATCGGGTCCATCTGGACGGCGACATTCAATTTCATTGGGGGGTCCGGGTCTCTGGAGGGGTATCTAGGTGCTGGCGTCGAATGCCGCTAACAGATGGCGCGGCAAACGCCTCGGCGCAATCAGGATGGCGTCGAATCGCAGATCAAATTCCGCATGCTCGGGATGTGCGATCAGCCAGCCTTGGGCGGCGTCGATGATGCGCCCCTGCTGGCGGGGTGTGACGGCATAGGCGGCGTCGTCGAGGCTGGCGCGGGCCTTGACCTCGACGAAGGCGATCAGATTGCGCTTTTTCGCCACCAGGTCGATCTCGCCATGGGGCGTCTTGAAGCGTTTTGCGAGAATGCGGTAGCCCTTGGCGATCAAAAGCGCCGCGGCGCGGCTTTCAGCCGACAATCCGGCGCGAAAGGCCGCGACCCGCTCGGGCGAGGCGGGTTTGGCCTCCATTTTGGAAGTCTCGGGTGATGCGGCGCGATCAGTCTTCGCCATGCTCGCCTCGAACCTCTTTGGCCAATTCCAGCGCGCGGGCATAGACCTCGCGTCGCGGGCGGCCGGACAGTTCGACCGCGTGCGCGACGCTGTCCTTGACGCTGTCGCGCGCCAGCGAGGATCGCAGGAGGTCGTCGAGATCGTCCTGCGTCATCGCCTGCGCATCCGGGCGCGGCGGTGCAATCACCAGCACGAACTCGCCGCGCGTCTCCAGCGTATCGGCGACCTTCGCCAGGTCCGCGATCGGTGCGCGTGTGATCTCTTCGTGCAGTTTTGTCAGCTCACGGCAGATCGCGGCATCGCGTTCGCCCATGATGGCGGCGAGATCGGCCAGCGTGTCCTGTACCCGGTTGCCGGATTCGAACATGACCAGCGTGGCGTCGATCTTGGCGAGTTCGGCGAGCCGGGTGCGGCGCGCGCCCTGCTTGGGGGGCAAGAAACCTTCGAAGTAGAAGCGGTCGGTCGGTAGCGCGGCGACCGAGAGCGCGGTCAACACCGAGGACGCCCCGGGGATCGCGATCACGGCGTAACCGGCGGCGCAGACCTCGCGAACCAGCTTGAAGCCGGGATCGGAGATCAAGGGCGTGCCGGCATCCGACACCAGCGCGATCGCGGCACCCTGTGCCAACTTTTCCAGGATCTTTGGCCGCGCCAGTGCGGCGTTGTGTTCGTGATAGGGCTTGAGCTGCGCCGAGATCGCATAGCGCTCGGTCAGGCGGCGGGTGATGCGGGTGTCCTCGCAGGCGATGATGTCGACGCCGGCCAGCGTCTCCAGCGCGCGCAACGTGATGTCGCCGAGATGGCCGATCGGGGTCGCCACCAGATAGAGCCCGGGAACCGGCTTGGGCGCGTTCAGGACATGGCCGCTGACCGAATATGTCCGGGAGAGCGAACCCGGTTCGCCTTCAGTCTCGTAGTTAGAACTGGTTTTTGCGCGCATAATACCAATCTAAAGGGGACGAGGCGCCGACGCCACAGCGCGGTGGGTCCGGAAGGGCAATGTCGGGGCTTCGGAAGAGGGAGGAGGGCAGGGTCCTGCAACCGGCAGTGCAGCCGCGAGTGCCGGTCTTGGGATCATAATCCTTTTGTTTTGGTTAACCATTCGCCGACAATATGGCTGAATCCAGCCCCGACTTCAGGGGGTGGAGTCCTGGCCGATCTTGGTCGGTCAAGAGAAGAGACACGATGCTAGGGCCGCACAATCGCAAGCCTGTAACTCCGTCCGGGTCGACCCGACGGACGGCGGTCGGTCTTATCCTCGGCGCGCCCTTGCTCGGCGCTTGCGCCGGCGTGCAGCAATCGCTCGGCCAGTTTTCCAACCCGTTCTCCTCGTCGCAGCCGGATGCCGGCCCCGCCGGACCGCAACAGCAGCCGCTTTCGGTCGGCACCGGCCAGGTCAAGGTCGGCCTGATCCTGCCGCTGTCGGCCGCCGGCAATGCCGGTGTCGCCGCGCAGTCGATGAAGAACGCGGCCGAGATGGCGCTGTCGGAGTTTCAGAATCCCAACGTCCAGCTCCTGATCAAGGACGACGGCGGCAGCCCGCAGGGCGCCCAGCAAGGCACCCAGCAGGCGCTCGCCGAGGGTGCGGAAATCATTCTGGGGCCGCTGTTCGCGGCCTCGGTTCCGGCGACCGCGCAACTGACGCGGACGCGCGGCACGTCGGTGATCGCGTTCTCGACCGATTCCAGCGTCGCCGGGCGCGGCGTCTATCTCCTGAGCTTCCTCCCCGAATCCGACGTCAACCGGATCATCGACTACGCCGCGGGCACCGGAAAGCGGTCGTTCGCAGCACTGGTGCCCGACAATGCCTATGGCAACGTGGTCGAAGCCGCCTTCAAGCAGGCGGTCGGCCGCAAGGGCGGCCGCGTCGTCGCGTTCGAGAAATACGGCGCCGATCGTTCGACCGCGGCGCGCACGGTGGCGCCGGCGCTCGGTTCGGCCGATGCGCTGATGATCGCCGACGACGGCGAGTCTGTGGTGGCGACGGCGGATGCGCTGACGGCGGCGGGCGCCAACCTGCGCAACATCCAGTTGCTCGGCACCGGGCTGTGGGACAATCCGCGGGTGTTCGCGAGCCCGGCGCTGCAGGGCGGGCTTTACGCCGCGCCCGATCCGTCCGGCTTTCGCAGTTTCGCCGGCCGTTACCGCAGCAAATTCGGCGGCGAGCCGGTGCGCACGGCGACACTGGCCTATGACGCGGTCGCGCTGATCGCGGCCTTGGCGCGCACGCAAGGCCCGCAACGCTTTGCGCCGGAGACGCTGACCAACCCGTCCGGCTTTGCCGGCATCGACGGCCTGTTCCGCTTCCGCTCCGACGGCACCAATGAACGCGGCCTCGCGGTGATGAAGGTCGCGACCGGCGGCGGCGTCGCGGTCGCGGGTTCGCCGAAGAGTTTTGGGGCGTAAAAAGTTGTACGCCGCGAGATCCGCCACCACCGCATCGAGCACCGGAAATCCCGACTGCGTCACCCGCAGCCGGCCGTCGGCGTCGACGGTGATGGCGCCTTCGTCGCGCAGGATGGCGATCCGGGCCGGGTCGAGCGTGCGGCCGGACAGCGCCGCGTAGCGCTGGGGGTCGATGCCTTCGGCCAGCCGCAATCCCATCAGCAAAAATTCGTCGGCGCGTTCTTCGCTGTTGAGGAGATCGTCGGTGATGACGCCGTGGCCGTTGGCCTCGACGCGCATCAGCCAGGCCTCGGGACGTTTCTCGGTCGCGATCGCGTGGCTCGTGCCGTTGATGTCGAGGCGGCCATGGGCGCCGGGGCCGATGCCGGCATATTCCTCGCCGCGCCAGTAGACGAGATTGTGCTTGCACTCCGCGCCCGGCCGCGCGTGGTTGGAAATCTCGTAGGCCGGCAGGCCATGCGCGGCGCAGACTTCCTGCGTCACGTCGTACAGCGCGCGCGCGACCGCTTCGTCCGGCGTCTTCAGCTTGCCGGCCGCGTGCAGGCCGAAGAACGGCGTGCCTTCCTCGATCGTGAGCTGATAGAGCGACAGATGTTCGGCGGCTTCCGAAATCGCCAGCTTCAGTTCATCCGCCCACATCTCGGGCGTCTGGTCGGGGCGGGCATAGATCAGGTCGAACGAATAACGGTCGAACGCGGTGCGCGCGATCGCGACCGCATCGAGCGCCTCGCGCGCGGTGTGCAGTCGTCCGAGCGCCTTCAGCGAGGCGTCGTCGAGCGCCTGCACGCCGAGCGAGACGCGGTTGACGCCGGCGGCGCGATAGCCGCGAAAGCGCGTCGCTTCGACGCTGGTCGGATTGGCTTCCAGCGTCACTTCGACGTCGTCGGCGACGTGCCAGTGCTTGCCGATCGCATCGAGAACGGCGCCGACGGTCTGCGGCTGCATCAGCGACGGCGTGCCGCCGCCGAGAAAGATCGAGGACACCTCCCGTCCCGGCGCGCGCGCCGCGGTGGTTTCGATCTCGCGGGCAAAGGCGCGGCAAAGCGCGCTTCGTCGATCGGCGCATGGCGGACATGGCTGTTGAAGTCGCAATACGGGCATTTCGACAGGCAGAACGGCCAGTGCACGTAGACGCCAAAGGCCTGCTGATTGCCGCCAGTCAAGGCAGATCTCCGCCAGTTTGACGAAGGCGCGGGCGCGGTGCGACAGGCCGAGGCCCAGCGGCGGCAGGCCGTGCTTCTCGATCGAGGTCATCTCGCCGAAGGTGCGCGTGTGCCCGTCGGGCAGGAATGCCGGATCGTAACCGAAGCCGGCGGTGCCGCGCGGCGGCCACACCAGCGTGCCGTCGGCGCGCGCCTCGACCTCTTCGAGATGATCGTCGGGCCAGGCCACGCACAGCGCGGAGACGAAATGCGCCTTGCGCTTGTCCGGCGTGGTGGCGCCGCGCTCCTGCAGCAGGCGTTCGATCCGCGTCATCGCCGCGGCAAAATCCTTGCTCTCGCCGGCCCAGCGCGCCGAGTAGATGCCGGGCGCGCCGTCGAGCGCATCGACCACGAGGCCGGAATCATCGGCAAAGGCCGGAAGCCCCGTGGCCTTCGCCGCCGCGATCGCCTTGATCGCGGCATTGGCGCGAAAGGTGTCGCCGGTCTCCTCGGGTTCGCCGAGGCCGAGCTCGCCGGCGGAAACCGCTTCCACGCCATGCGGCGCCAGCAGTTCCCGCATCTCGGCGAGCTTGCCGGGATTGTGGGTCGCGATCACGAGCTTGCCGGTGATTCGACGGTGCATGATCGATCAGACTACGCGACGGCCATTTTCTGCAAGTCCACCAGACGCGCGACACCTTTGCGCGCCAGTGCCATCAGCGCCAGGAACTCGTCCTGCGAGAACGGCGTCTTTTCGGCGGTGCCCTGCACCTCGATGATGCGGCCGTCGCCGGTCATGACGAAATTGGCGTCGGTGTCGGCCTCGGAATCCTCGGCATAGTCGAGGTCGAGCACCGGCGTGCCCTGGTAGATGCCGCAGGAGATCGCCGCGACATTGTCGCGCAGCACCGTTGGCCTTGATCATGTTGCGGGTCTTCATCCAGGCGATGCAGTCGGCCAGCGCCACCCAGGCGCCGGTGATCGAGGCGGTGCGGGTGCCGCCGTCGGCCTGGATCACGTCGCAGTCGACCGTGATCTGGCGTTCGCCGAGCGCTTCGAGGTCGACCGCGGCGCGCAGCGAGCGGCCGATCAGGCGCTGGATTTCGACGGTGCGGCCGCCCTGCTTGCCGGCGGCGGCCTCGCGGCGGGTGCGTTCCAGGGTGGCGCGCGGCAGCATGCCGTATTCGGCCGTGACCCAGCCGCGGCCCTGACCCTTGAGCCAGGGCGGCAGCCGCTCTTCCAGCGTGGCGGTGACCAGCACATGGGTGTCGCCGAATTTCACCATGCAGGAACCTTCGGCATATTTGACGACGCCGCGTTCCAGCGACACGGGACGCAGCTCATCGGGCGCACGGCGGCTTGGCCGCATGGGGGAATCCTTCGAAAAATCGGGCAAATCTCGGTTGCGGTGCTTGTAGGAGGGGGAACGCAGTGCGGCAAGGCTTTTTGGCCTTGTTTGGCGCTTAATGGGTGCTTGTCATGGGCCCCCCGGATGGACAGATTAGGGGGCCGGGAGAAGTAACACTTGGCCCACCACGATCCGATTGGCCTGATCGCGCCGAATGCCGGGCTCGCCCAGCTCAACGAGCGCTCGCGCGACATTTTTCGTCAAATCGTCGAGAGTTATCTCGCGACCGGCGAACCCGTCGGCTCGCGCAACATCTCGCGCCTGATCGCGATGCCGCTGTCGCCGGCCTCGGTCCGCAACGTGATGTCGGACCTCGAGCAGCTCGGCCTGATCTACGCGCCGCATACCTCGGCCGGCCGGCTGCCGACCGAACTCGGCTTGCGCTTCTTCGTCGATGCCCTGATGCAGGTCGGCGACCTCACCGAGGCCGAGCGGCCGTCGATCCAGACCCAGCTGGCCTCCGTCGGCCGCGCGCAGTCGGTCGAGGCCGCGCTCGGCGAAGCCCTGACGCGGCTGTCGGGCCTGACCCGCGCCGCCGCCGTGGTGCTGACCGCCAAATCCAATTCGCGGCTGAAACACATCGAATTCGTGCGGCTGGAGCCGGAGCGCGCGCTGGTGGTGCTGGTCGGCGAGGACGGCCAGGTCGAGAACCGCGTGCTGATGCTGCCGCCCGGCGTGCCTTCGTCGGCGCTGACGGAAGCCACCAATTTCCTCAATGCGCGGATTCGCGGCCGGACGCTGGCCGAAGCGCGGCTGGAACTCGAAACCGCGCTGACGCCAAGCCGCACCGAACTCGATCAGCTGACGCAGAAGGTGATCGCGGCCGGCATCGCGAGCTGGTCCGGCGGCGAAACCGAGGACCGGCAGCTGATCGTGCGCGGCCACGCCAATCTGCTGGAAGATCTGCATGCGCTGGAGGATCTCGAACGGGTCAAATCGCTGTTCGACGATCTCGAGACCAAGCGCGGCGTCATCGACCTGCTTGGGCCGCGCCGAACGCGCCGAAGGCGTGCGGATTTTCATCGGATCGGAGAACAAGCTGTTCTCGCTGTCGGGTTCCTCGACCATCATCGCGCCCTACAGCGACGCCGCGGGCCGCATCGTCGGCGTGCTCGGCGTGATCGGGCCGACCCGGCTGAACTATGCCCGGGTGATCCCGACGGTGGACTACGCCGCGCGGATCGTCAGCCGGATGCTGGGCGGCTGATCCGGGCCCCGAAACCAGGTATGAACGCTTGATTTTCGCCGCCTAAAGCACGATATCCCCGGCAGCAAATCCCCATTCGACCAGACGCGTTTTTTGAGAAGGCAGCCTTATGACCGATCCGAACCGGCCGAACGACGACGCGGCGAAAGCGGCCCCGACCGGCGAGCCCGTGGTCTCGAAGCCCTACATCATGCCCGACGATCCCGAGGAAGGTTCGGTCGAGGCGTTGACCAAGGAAGTGGCCGAGGCGCGCGACAAGATGCTGCGCACGCTGGCGGAGATGGAAAATCTGCGCAAGCGCACGCGGCGCGAAGTTGCCGATGCCAGGACCTACGGCATCACCGGCTTCGCCCGCGACATTCTCGATATCGCCGACAATCTGCAGCGCGCGCTCGATGCGGTTCCGGCCGAGGCCAGGGAAAGCGCCGATCCCGGCCTCAAGGCCTTCATCGAAGGCGTCGAGCTGACCGAGCGCTCGCTGCTCAACACGCTGGAAAAGAACGGCGTCAAGAAGTTCGATCCGTCGGGCGAGAAGTTCGACCCGAACTTCCAGCAGGCGATGTACGAAGTGCCCGATCCCTCGGTGCCGTCAGGCACCGTGGTGCAGGTGGTGCAGGCCGGCTTCATGATCGGCGAGCGCGTGCTGCGCCCGGCGTTGGTCGGCGTCTCCAAGGGCGGCGCCAAGGCGGCCGCCGGCCGGCGGAATCCCTGAGCGAGCAAGCAATTAGCCGCGATATCCGCCGACTGGATGCGCTTGACGCCGGCCTTGGCCATATCGGCCCAGGCCTTGGCCATCGAGCCCTGGGTGTCGATGCCGCGGCAGGCGTCTTCGACCACATAGGTCTCGAAGCCGGCCTTGCGCGCATCGAGCGCGGTCCAGGCGACGCAGAAATCGGTGGCCAGCCCGGCCACGAACAGGCGCTTGATCTTGCGCGCCTTCAGATAGGCGGCGAGCCCGGTCGTGGTCTTGCCGTCGGCCTCGGTGAAGGCCGAGTAGCTGTCGACGTCCTTGTGAAAACCCTTGCGGATGACGAGCCCGGCCTGCGGGATCGAAAGATCCTTCGACAGCGATGCGCCATCGGTTCCCTGCACGCAGTGATCGGGCCACAGCACCTGCTTGCCGTAGGCGAGATCGACGGTCTCGAACGGCTTCTTGCCGGAATGCGATGAGGCGAACGAGACATGGCCGCGGTGTGCCAGTCCTGCGTCATCACCACATTGGCGAAGCTCTTGGCGATGCGGTTGATGACGGGAACGACCTGCTCGCCGTCCTTCACCGCGAGGCTGCCGCCGGGCAGGAAGCAGTTTTGCACGTCGATCACCAGCAGCGCCGACGCGTCGTCGGGCTTGATCGGCAGCCGCCCAGAGCGCGCGCGGGAAAAGCGTTGCCATCGCTGCCGTTCCGGCGACAGTGCCGAGCCCGGCGAGAATTTGTCTGTCGAGTGCGCAACATGGTGCCTCTCCCTGTTCGAGGATAGGCACCAGCAAATCAGGTCGCCGCGAAAGCGTAAAGCAGCTTTAGGCGGCGGCGCGCGATTCGGCACCGAATCTTTGGCAGGCGCCGGTCAGCCGCGCGGCTGAATCCCGTCGCGCACGGCGCGGAAGCGCGGAAACGCCTTGGCCCAGTCGTCGCGCGGCGAGCTGCCGATGATGCGCAGCGAGGTCTGGGCGCCGAACCGCAGCCATTGCACGATGGTGACCGGCGTATTGTCCTTGCCGCTGGTGGCGTCGATCCGGGTCTCGTAGCCGGGCTGGCCGTCGATGCGGACCGGCTCGGACATCGTGATCTTGCCGTCGCGCACGCCGGGAATCGTCGCCGCGATCTGCTGGGCGAAACGGCCGCGATCGTCGGGTGAGGCCGCGGTGCCGATGCCGATCATGCCGACGATCATGAAGGGCGCGACTTCGAAGCCGGTCTTTTCGTCGCCGTCGGCGAGAATGACGGCGGCGCCCGGCGCCAGCGTGCGGACATTCTTGAAGTTGCTGAGCTCGCTGATCTTGAACGGCATCAGCCCGAGCTGCTCGTCGACCGGAACCTGCTTGCGGATCACGGCGGACGCGAACATCTGGCGCACGGCGTCGTCGGTGTAGATCTTCGAGGCGTTTTCCGGCACCTGCACGGCGACGTAGCCGGAGAAGGTCGGGCCCGGCAGGATCATCGAATAGCGCCGCACATTGGTGGTGCCGTCCTTGGCGTTTTCCACGGTGTAGTAGGCAAGGCCCGCCGCGGTCTCGATGCTCTCCGGCTTGACGCCGCCGGTGCCGCCGGGATTGGCCTTGAAGGCATTGGCGACCTCGCCATAGGCCTCGGCGGGCAGGTCGGCCACCAGCACCTTGACGCCCTGATCCTCGGTCTCGAAGCCGACGAAGGTCTTGGCTTTGACGAGGCCGACCAGCGGCACCATGCCGACCCTGGCGCCCGGCGCGAAAACCGGATCGGCGGCGAACGCGGAACAGGTGCCGGCAACAAGGAAGGCAACCGCAGCGAGGTATCGAAGTGGCTTCATGAAAGGATCTACCGGGTTTGCATTGAGGCCGTTCAATGGTCGGCCGGCGCAGCGCTTGGGTTCGCTCGGAGGCACTGGAGGCCTCGGTTCAGTCGGCCCGCTTTTAGCGGTTTTGATGTCCGCTGCAACAGGGCGGGCGGGACGTTCGTTCCCGGCGCAGGGTCCGGATTGCCGGCGATTTCGCGGGATATCGCCGCCGGCCCGGGCATTTTTCGAGGCGATTCCGGCGGGTGACGGAGCCCGGGCCCGGTCACGCTGCGGCCAAATTCCGCATCGGCCGCGGGCTGCTCGCGGTGCCGCGTTCCGCGCGACGGGGACAAAGATTGCCGATACTGTTAACAGCGGTAACGGCCCGACTTCCGAACCCGCCTTGATCTGACACAATCTTTCAAACGTCAGTCTTTTCAGGCCCTAAGGTTGCGTTCAGTCCTTGCAGGCCCAACCCCCCCTCCTATATGAGGCTCACCGTCGCAATATCGCGAGTATTTGATCGTTGGGGGTTCGGTTAGGTGCGCCGTCAGGGCCCAGCCAACCTGCCGCAAAAAGAAGGATATGAGGACCATGGGAAAGGTCATTGGGATCGATCTCGGCACCACCAATTCGTGCGTCGCCGTAATGGATGGCAAGACTGCGAAAGTCATCGAGAACGCCGAGGGCATGCGCACGACGCCGTCGATCGTCGCCTTCAGCGATGATGGCGAGCGCCTCGTCGGCCAGCCTGCCAAGCGCCAGGCGGTGACCAATCCCGAGCGCACCTTCTTCGCGGTCAAGCGCCTCGTCGGCCGCCGCTACGACGACCCGATGGTCGAGAAGGACAAGAAGCTCGTCCCCTACAAGATCGTCAAGGCATCGAACGGCGACGCCTGGGTCGAAGCCGACGGCAAGACCTATTCGCCTTCGCAGGTCTCCGCTTTCATCCTGCAGAAGATGAAAGAGACCGCGGAAGCCCATCTCGGCCAGAAGGTCGAGCAGGCCGTCATCACGGTTCCCGCCTACTTCAACGACGCCCAGCGTCAGGCCACCAAGGACGCCGGCAAGATCGCCGGCCTCGAAGTGCTGCGCATCATCAACGAGCCGACCGCGGCAGCGCTCGCCTACGGCCTCGACAAGACCAAGACCGGCACCATCGCGGTGTACGATCTCGGCGGCGGCACCTTCGACGTCTCGGTTCTCGAAATCGGCGACGGCGTGTTCGAGGTGAAGTCCACCAACGGCGACACGTTCCTCGGCGGTGAAGACTTCGACATGCGGCTCGTCAGCTATCTGGCCGATGAGTTCCAGAAGGAGCAGGGCATCAACCTGCGCAACGACAAGCTCGCTCTTGCAGCGCCTGAAAGAGGCCGCCGAAAAGGCCAAGATCGAACTGTCCTCGACCACGCAGACCGAAATCAACCTGCCGTTCATCACGGCCGACCAGACCGGTCCGAAGCATCTGACGATGAAGCTGACCCGCTCGAAGTTCGAGGCGCTGGTCGACGATCTCGTGCAGAAGACCATCGAGCCGTGCCGCAAGGCGCTGAAGGATGCCGGCCTCACCGCCGCTGAAATCGGCGAAGTGGTGCTGGTCGGCGGCATGACGCGCATGCCGAAGGTCCAGGAAGTGGTGAAGCAGTTGTTCGGCAAGGAGCCGCACAAGGGCGTCAACCCGGACGAAGTCGTCGCCATCGGTGCGGCGATCCAGGCCGGCGTGCTGCAGGGCGACGTCAAGGACGTGCTGCTGCTCGACGTGACCCCGCTGTCGCTCGGCATCGAAACGCTGGGCGGCGTGTTCACCCGCATCATCGATCGCAACACCACGATCCCGACCAAGAAGAGCCAGGTGTTCTCGACCGCCGAGGACAACCAGAACGCCGTCACCATCCGCGTCTTCCAGGGCGAGCGCGAAATGGCGGCCGACAACAAGGTGCTCGGCCAGTTCGACCTGATGGGCATTCCGCCGTCGCCGCGCGGCATGCCGCAGATCGAGGTCACGTTCGACATCGACGCCAACGGCATCGTCAACGTCTCGGCCAAGGACA
The DNA here is from genome assembly GCA_963764705.1 of uncultured Alphaproteobacteria bacterium. Lineage (GTDB taxonomy): Bacteria > Pseudomonadota > Alphaproteobacteria > Rhizobiales > Xanthobacteraceae > Bradyrhizobium. The sequence continues at coordinate 320,423 of CAVXTR010000006.1, forward strand.
AGGCGACCGGCAAGGAACAGCAGATCCGGATTCAGGCATCCGGCGGCCTGTCCGACGCCGACATCCAGAAGATGGTCAAGGACGCCGAGGCCAATGCGGCCGAGGACAAGAAGCGCCGCGAGGCGGTCGACGCCAAGAACCATGCCGACAGCCTGGTGCATTCCACCGAGAAGGCGCTGGCCGAACACGGTTCGAAGGTCGAGGAGAGCGAGCGCCGCGCCATCGAGGACGCCGTCAGCGATCTGAAGGAAGCGCTGAAGGGCGACGATGCCGAGGCCATCAAGGCCAAGACCAACACGCTGGCGCAGGCTTCGATGAAGCTCGGCGAGGCCATGTACAAGCAGCAGGCCGAGGCCGATGCGGCCAAGGACGCCGCCAAGGATGACGTCGTCGACGCGGAGTTCACCGAGGTGGACGACGACAAGGACGACAAGCACAACAAGAAGTCAGCGTAAGCGGGCTGTCGATCATGACCCTCACTCCAAAGAGCGCGCGCGTTGCGTTCGATGGGTGGGGGTCATTTTTCTTTAAGCCGAAGGCTGCATCTTTGGACGCGGCTTCGGCGTGAAGACGAATTTCGGGCGGGTTTGACTGATGTCCACCACCAAGCGCTGCTATTACGAAACCCTGGAAGTCGAACGCACCGCGGACGATTCCAAGCTCAAGGCGGCGTTCCGCAAGCTCGCGATGAAATGGCATCCGGACAAGAATCCGGGCGATGCCACCAGCGAAGTGAAGTTCAAGGAAATCAACGAGGCCTACGAGGTCCTGAAGGACGGCGACAAGCGCGCCGCCTATGACCGCTATGGCCATGCCGCGTTCGAGCAGGGCATGGGCGGCGGCGGCCCCGGCTTCGGCGCCGGCTTTGCCTCGTCCTTCTCCGATATTTTCGAAGACCTGTTCGGCATGGCCGGCCAGCGCGGTGGCCGCGGCGGCGGCCGCGAGCGCGGCGCCGACCTGCGCTACAACATGGAAATCACGCTGGAAGAAGCCTTTCAGGGCAAGACCGCGCAGATCGAGATTCCGGTCTCGGTCACCTGCGAGCCCTGCTCGGGCACCGGCGCCAAGGCCGGCACCAAGCCGAAGACCTGCTCGATGTGCGGCGGCCAGGGCCGCGTTCGCCAGGCCCAGGGCTTCTTCACGCTGGAGCGGACCTGCCCGACCTGCCAGGGCCGCGGCCAGATGATCGAGGACGCCTGTCCGGGCTGCTCGGGCTCGGGACGGGTGACGCGCGACCGCACGCTGTCGGTCAACATTCCCCAGGGCGTCGAAGACGGCACCCGCATTCGCCTCGCCGGCGAAGGCGAGGCCGGCGTCCGCGGCGGGCCGCCCGGCGACCTCTATATTTTCCTGTCGCTGGCGACCCACGAATTCTTCCAGCGCGACGGCGCCGACCTGCATTGCCGGGTTCCGATCTCGATGGTGGCGGCAGCGCTCGGCGGCGAATTCGAGGTCCCGACCATCGACAAGGGCAAGACCAAGGTCAAAGTGCCGCCGGGGACGCAGTCCGGCCGTCGCTTCCGCATTGCATCAAAGGGCATGCCGGTGCTGCGCTCGCGCCAGACCGGCGACATGTACGTCCAGGTCATGGTCGAAACGCCGCAGAATCTGACCAAGAAGCAGCAGGAATTGCTGTCCGAGTTCGAAAAGCTGTCGTCGGGCGCGACCCAGCCGGAAGCGGCGGGCTTCTTCACCAAGGTCAAGGACTTCTTCGGCACCCGCGCCGGCTCGTAATGCGCCGCAGGCCGGCGCTGGTCGCGACAACGCAGGCCCATTGCGCGAAATAATCTTAGCCCGCGCAGGAGCTTATTCAGCGAATCGCGGGCCTTGATGCGTCGGCCGGTGACGTTACCGTTTGGCTTGACCGTTTCTACGTCTGACCTATACGTCTTTATGACTGTTTTCTGACATCCCCCGCTTTGTTGCGGGTCCCGCCTGGTAGCGAAATGCCTTTGCAATCGTCCGTGCGTGCGTTGAAGCTGAAGAAACCTCTCCGTCTCGACGACGAGGTTCGTTTCCTTCGTTCATGGATCGAGAAGCCGCTGCACATGGGCGCGGTGATGCCGTCGAGCAAGCTGCTGGCCCGGACCATGGCGCAGTATGTCGACGTCGACTCCACCGGACCTGTCGTCGAACTCGGACCCGGCACCGGCGCGATCACCAACGCGCTGATCGAGCATGGCATCGATCAGAAGCGGCTGGTGCTGGTCGAATACAATCCCGGCTTCTGCGCGCTGCTGCGCGATCGCTATCCGCAGGCCAGGGTGGTGCAGGGCGATGCCTATGCGCTGCGCGACTCGCTCGGCGATGTGCTGGATGCAGCCGGCCTCCGCGGTGGTCTCCGGCCTGCCGCTGGTCACCAAACCGATGCTGATGCGCCTGAAACTGATCCGCGACGCCTTTGTGGCGCTGGCGCCGGGCGCGCCCTTCGTGCAGTTCACCTATTCGGTCGCGCCGCCGATCCCGAAATCGCTGCCCGGCGTGTCCACAGAAGCTTCCGAGCGGATCTGGATGAACCTTCCGCCCGCCCGGGTCTGGGTGTATCGCAAGGGCTGACGCCTCCACGTATTCGCGTGGCGGTTCTGCCCCGAATACGAATTCAAAATGTCCGCACTGAAAATCCTCGTGATCCCGGGATCGCTGCGCTCAGGCTCGCTCAATGCGAGGCTGGCGGCTGTGGCCGCGCATGAACTGGCCCTGATGGGCGCCGAAGTGACGCGCATCTCGCTGTCGGATTTTCCGCTGCCGATCTATGACGGCGACCTGCAGGCGAAATCCGGCGTGCCGAAGAACGCGGTCAATCTCAAGCGCATGATGGCGAGCCATCATGGCGTCCTGATCGTGACGCCCGAATACAATTCCTCGGTGCCGGCGCTGGTCAAGAACACCATCGACTGGATCAGCCGGGTGCAGGACGCGCATGAGAGCCGCGGCGAGGTGTTCAGGGGCCGCGCCTTTGCGATCGCGGCAGCCTCGGGCAACCGGCTCGGCGGCACCCGCGCGCTGTCGGCGCTGCGGCTGATCCTGACGGCCTGCCATGCCAGCGTGATTCCGAACCAGCTCGCGCTGTCGTTCGCCGACCAGGCCTATGACGAGATGGACAGTCTGAAGAACGCCGCCGACAGCGAGGCGCTGAAGGCGCTGGCGCGGCAGTTGATCGACGTTTCCCAACGCATGATGTGAGGTGACATGCAGCCAGCCAAGATCGCTCCGAAAGACCGGTTGATCGTGGCGCTCGACCTGCCCGGTGTGGCCGAGGCAGAAGCGATGATCGCGCGGCTCGGCGACAGCGTGACATTCTACAAGATCGGCTATCAGCTCGCCTATGCCGGCGGCTTGCCGCTGGCGCAGCAACTGGCGAAATCCGGCAAGAAGGTCTTCGTCGATCTCAAGCTGCACGACATCGGCAACACGGTTGCGCGCGGCGTCGAGAGCGTCGCGAAGCTTGGGGCGACCTTTCTCACCGTGCATGCCTATCCGCAGACCATGAAGGCCGCGGTCGAGGCGCGCGCCGGTTCGGGTCTGAAAATTCTCGCCGTCACCGTGCTGACCTCCTATGACGACGGCGATCTGCATGCCGCCGGCTATCGCCTCAACGTGTCCGATCTGGTCGAGGCGCGCGCGCAGCAGGCGCAGGTGCTCGGCGTCGACGGCCTCGTGAGTTCGCCGGAAGAGGCCGCGTCGCTACGCAAGATCGTCGGCCACCAGATGAATCTGGTGACGCCGGGCATCCGTCCGGCGGGATCAGCCACCGGCGACCAGAAACGCATCATGACGCCGGCGCGCGCGATCGCGGCGGGTGCGGATTATCTGGTGGTCGGACGCCCGATCACCGAAGCTGCCGATCCCAAGGCCGCGGCGGACGCCATCCAGGCGGAGATCAAGCAGGCGCTGGTTAACAAGTAAAAGGAGAGAAGGCATGGCAAAAGGCTACTGGATCGCACGCGTCGATGTTCACAATGACGAAGGCTACAAGCCCTACGCGCGGCCGAACCCGGCGCATCTTCCAGAAATTCGGCGGCCGATTCCTCGTGCGTGGCGGCAAATTTCCGGCGCCGAAGGCGAGAGCCGGTCGCGCAATGTCGTGATCGAATTCCCCGACTACGAGACCGCGCTGGCCTGCTACAATTCGCCGGAATACCAGGCCAACATCAAGGTCCGGCAGCCGCATTCGATGGCTGATCTCGTGATTATCGAAGGCTATGACGGCCCGCAGCCCTGAAATACGGGGCCTTTGGTTGCCGGAACGGCCTGCTCCCGCTATAGGGCGTGAAGAGGTGAAGCCATGGCCGATATGCGATTGATCGTTGCCGGAGCCGGCGGCCGGATGGGCCGCGCGCTGACGCGGGTGATTTCGGACACCCCGGGCGCCGTCGTGACCGGCGCGCTGGAAGCGCCGGGCTCGGAACTGCTGGGCAAGGATGCCGGCGTGCTCGCCGGCCTGCCGGCCAACGGCGTGGAACTGTCGGCGGATCTCTGGAAACTGTCCGCCAACGCCGACGGCATTCTGGATTTCACCGTGCCGGGCGCGACCATCGCCAATGTCGCGATCGCCGCCGAGCGCGGTCTCGTGCACGTCGTCGGCACCACCGGGCTGTCGGCCTCCGACATGGCCGTCATCAAGAGCGTGACCTCGCGCGCCGTCGTCGTGCAGTCCGGCAATATGAGCCTCGGCGTCAACCTGCTCGCGGCGCTGGTCAAGCGCGTCGCGGCGTCGCTCGACGACAGCTTCGACATCGAAATCGTCGAGATGCACCACAAGGCCAAGATCGACGCGCCGTCCGGCACCGCCTTCCTGCTCGGCGAGGCCGCCGCCGCCGGCCGCGGCGTCGACCTCCACACCCACTCGGCGCGCGGGCGCGACGGTCACACCGGCGCACGGCGCGCCGGCGATATCGGCTTTGCGTCGCTGCGCGGCGGCACCGTCACCGGCGATCACAGCGTGATCTTCGCGGGCGCGATGGAGCGCATCGAGCTTTCGCACCACGCCGAGGACCGCGACCATGTTCGCGCAAGGCGCGGTCAAGGCGGCACTCTGGGCGCACGGCAAGAAGCCCGGCTTCTACACCATGGCCGACGTGCTCGGCTGAACGACTTCTAGGACTTGCTTCGAAACGAAAACGGAATTTTCTAAATGAGCGAACGCCTTCTTGTGCTCGTGCGTCACGGCCAGAGCGAATGGAATCTGAAGAACCTGTTCACCGGCTGGAAGGATCCCGATCTCACCGAGCAGGGCGTCGCCGAGGCCAAGGAAGCCGGCCGCAAGCTGAAGGCGCAGGGGCTGTCGTTCGACGTCGCCTATACCTCGGTGCTGACGCGCGCGCAGCACACGCTCGATCTGATCCTGAACGAGATCGGCCAGACCGGATTGCCGACCACCAGAGATCTCGCGCTCAACGAGCGCGACTACGGCGATCTCTCCGGCCTCAACAAGGACGACGCCCGCAAGAAATGGGGCGAGGAGCAGGTGCTGATCTGGCGCCGCTCCTACGACGTGCCGCCGCCCGGCGGCGAGAGCCTGAAGGATACGCTGGCGCGCACGCTGCCCTATTACGTGCAGGAGATCCTGCCCGGCGTGCTGAACGGCAAGCGCACGCTGGTCGCCGCCCACGGCAATTCGCTGCGCGCGCTGATCATGGTGCTGGAAAAGCTGTCGCCGGAACAATATCTTGAAGCGCGAACTCGCGACCGGCGTGCCGGTGATTTATCGGCTGAACGCGGATTCGACGGTGGCGTCGAAGCTCGATCTGGCGGGGTAAACTCGCTCGCTTCGTAGGGTGGGCATAGGCGCTCTTCGCGCCGTGCCCAGCCATCGTCTCCGGTGTCATCGATTGGAATGGCGGGCACGCTTCGCTCTGCCCACCCTGACGAGTGTACAGCGTCCCTTCAATGCACCCCGACCTGTCCGGCTTCCCAGCCCAGCATCGCCTGCTTGCGGGTGATGCCCCAGTGATAGCCGGTCAGCGCGCCGCCTTTGCCGAGCGCGCGATGGCAGGGCACCACGAACGATACCGGGTTGCGGCCGACCGCGGCGCCGACGGCGCGTGACGCTTTCGGGATTGTTGATCTTGTTGGCGATGTCGGAATAGCAGACCGCGCGGCCCATCGGGATCTTCAGCAGCGTCTCCCAGACCCGCACCTCGAAATCGGTGCCGATCAGCACCACGCGCAGCGGCTGGTCCTGCCGCCAGAGTTTGGTGTCGAAGATGCGCTGCGCGAGATCAGCCGTGCCGTCGCGGTCTTCGACGTAGGTGGCGTTGGGCCAGCGCCGCTTCATGTCGGCGAACGAAGCCTGCTCCTCGCCGGGATCGGCGAACGCCAGACCCGCGAGGCCGCGGCCGCTGGCGATCACGATCGCGGTGCCGAACGGCGAGGGGTGAAAACCGTAACGCAGCGTCATGCCGGCGCCGCCGTTCTTCCATTCGCCCGGCGACATCGCTTCATGGGTGACGAACAGATCGTGCAGCCGGCCCGGGCCCGACAGGCCGAAGTCGAGCGCGGCATCGAGCACGCTGGCGGAATCGCGCAGCAAGCCCTTGGCGTGATCGAGCGTCAGCGCCTGCATGAACGCCTTCGGCGTCAGCCCGGCCCAGCGGCGGAACAGATGGTGCAACTCATCCGGCGTCACGGCGGCGGCATCGGCCATCGCTTCGATGGTCGGCTGCGCGCGCCAGTGCTCCGAGATGAAGGCGATCGCGCGTCGCACCGAGTCGTAGTCGCGCAACGCGGCGTTCTGGGGTCCCGGTTTGGTGAGGCGGTGCTCATTCATGGCGAGGTTCATCATGCTGATCGATGTAGGCCGGACACGGCATCAGAACCACCCGATTTCCGATAAGCATCTTAGCTAGAGCGGGTTATAGGTGATGCCGCGTTTGGCGGTCTGTAGCGCAGCCATTAAAGCCTTGGCAAAACTGGCCTTTTCGTCGGCACCCAGAAAGTTTCCGATCGAGACGCGGCGGCCCCTTGAGACCAGATAAAGCCGCTCGATGCCGAATTCGGCATGGACCTTCTGGTCGAGCTGCACCCAGAGCGGATTGAGCACCCATTCGACGACATGGCCGCGATGGCTGACCCGGCGCACCCGCAATTCCAGCGGCGTGACGGTGATTTCCTCGGTGGCGGCGGCGCGGCGGAAATTGACCCGGAACGCCCAGTAGACCACCAGCACGTCGAGGCCGAGAAAACCGAGCACGGGCCATGCGCCCATCAGCAGAAACGCGATGCCGGTGGCAAAGCTGACGGCGCTGAGAAACGCCATCAGCACCAGGAATCCGGTGCGGTTCAGCGAACGATGTGGCGTCAGCCGCGCCGAAAACAGTTTTGGCGGGTCAAGCGTCGGATCAAAGTCGTTGCTTGCGGTCATCACGTATCAGTATACCCGGATCATGGCCAAAAGCATCCGTTCGCCGCGCACCAAAAAACCCGCCGTTCGATCCGTGCCCAAAAAGACGGCGAAGAAGGCCGTGAAATCGCCGCCGAAACCGCAGGCCCGAAAGCCGGCAAAAAAAATCGGCAAAACCGAAACCCTGGACCGCGGCCGAGGTGCACGAGGCGTTCAGCCGCTTCCGCAACGCCAATCCGGAGCCGAAGGGCGAGCTCGAACATCTCAATCCCTACACGCTGCTGGTCGCCGTGGTGCTGTCGGCGCAGGCGACCGACGCCGGCGTCAACCGGGCGACGCGCGCGCTGTTCGCGATCGCCGACACGCCGCAAAAGATGCTCGCGCTCGGCGAAGGCACGGTGCGCGATTACATCAAGACCATCGGGCTCTATCGCAACAAGGCCAAGAATGTCATCGCGCTGTCGGAAAGGCTGATCGCCGAATTCGGCGGCGAGGTGCCGCGCACCCGCGCCGAGATCGAGACGCTGCCCGGCGCCGGGCGCAAGACCGCCAATGTCGTGCTCAACATGGCGTTCGGCGAGCACACGATGGCGGTCGACACCCACGTGTTTCGCGTCGGCAACCGGACCGGGATGGCACCCGGCAAGAACCCGCTCGAGGTCGAGCTCGGGCTGGAAAAGGTCATCCCGTCCGAATTCATGCTGCATGCCCATCACTGGCTGATCCTGCACGGCCGCTATATCTGCCTCGCACGCAAGCCGCGCTGCGACGTTTGCGTGATCAACGATCTTTGCCGCTGGCCGGAGAAGACGGTGTGAGGCATCATTGTCACCGTGTCCTGAAGCATCGTCAGGCAATGATTTGAGGGGAACGCCTTGAGCCAGCAGGATCAGCCCAGCCCGGCCCCGTCGGGTCAGCCCGCAACGGTACAATCGCAAACCGCAGCGGCCGTCGCCGCAGCCCGTGCGGCCGCCCTTCAGCGCGGCGCGTGGAGCCGGTTTGCGATTCCGCTGTTCGCAGTGCTGGTGGCCTTCATCTTTATCGCGTGGCAACGCTGCGCTGGGATGCCTGGGTCGGCAACGCCACGACCCAGACCACCAATGACGCCTATGTCCGCGCCGAGCTGACACGGCTGAGCAGCCGGGTCGCCGGCGAGGTCCTCACCGTCGCCGTCAACGACTTCCAGCGCGTCAAGGCCGGCGATCTCCTGATCCAGATCGATCCCGCCGATTACCAGGCGCAGGTCGCGCAGGCCGAAGCCGCCGTCGGCCGCGGCGCAAGCGGCGCTCGACAATCTCGGCAACCAGGTCGAGCTGCAATACGCCACCATCGCGCAGGCCGAAGCCGCGCAGGTTTCCGCCGCCGCCGAGGAGGTCCAGGCGCGCCAGGAACAGGAGCGCCAGCAGTCGCTGTCGCAGACCGAAGCCGGCACACGGCAGAAGTTCGAACAGGCGACGGCGGCCTACGCGAAGGCGCAGGCCGACGTGCGCGCCAGCCGCGCCGTCATCGCCGCGCAAAAGCACCAGATGGAAGTGCTGGCCGGAACCAAGAAACAGCGCGCCGCCGACGTGCTCGGCGCGCAGGCGGCGCTATCGTGCGGCGCGGCTGAAGCTCGGCTACACCAAGATCGTGGCACCGTTCGATGGCGTCGTCGGCGAGCGCCAGGTGCAGCCGGGCGACTACGTCAATATCGGCAGCAACCTCATCAATGTGGTGCCGCTGCCGAATGTCTATGTGATCGCCAACTACAAGGAGACCCAGCTGACGCGGGTCAAGCCGGGCCAGCCGGTCGACATCACCGTCGACAGTTTCCCGGACGAGAAACTGAAAGGCCGTGTCGAGCGGATCTCGCCGGCGAGCGGATCGCAATTCGCGCTGCTGCCGCCGGACAATGCGACCGGCAATTTCACCAAGGTGGTGCAGCGCATCCCGGTCCGGATCCTGCTCGACAAGAACCAGCCGCTGCTCGAGCGCCTGCTGCCGGGCATGTCCGTCGTCACCAACATCCACACCGATGCGGGGACGGATGGCGGAAAATGACGGCGCCGATCGCGGTCCGGTATCGCGTGGCGGCATCGCGCCGCAGCCGCTGTTCGCGGTCGGCGCGGTGCTGCTCGGCTCGTTTCTGGCCAATTTCGACAGCCGGCTGACCTCGGTCGGCCTCGCGGATCTGCGCGGCGCGTTCTCGCTGGGGTTTGACGAAGGCGCCTGGCTCTCGACCGCCGGCATCGGCTCGCAGATCTTCATCGCGCCGGCGGTGGCATGGCTCGCGACCGTGTTCGGCCTGCGCCGCGTGCTCGGGATTCCGAGCCTGATCTATGCGCTGGTCTCGCTGGTGATCCCGTTCGTCCACGACTATCCGACGCTGATCGTGCTCAGCATCGTGCACGGCATGCTGCTCGGCACCTTCGTGCCGGCGACGTTGATGATCGTGTTTCGCAACCTGCCGATCCGCTGGTGGCTGCCGGCGATCGCGATCTATTCGATCCGCGTCGGCTTCGCGCTGGATACCTCGACCTCGCTGGTCGGCTTCTATGTCGAGCATTGGGGCTGGCAATGGCTGTACTGGCAGGGCGTGGTGATCGCGCCGCTGATGGGCCTGATGGTCTATCTCGGCACGCCCAGCGAGCCGGTGAACAAGGCGCTGCTGCGGGATGCCGACTGGGGCGGCATGCTGCTGCTCGGCACCGCGGTGTCGATGATCTATGCCGGGCTCGATCAGGGCAACCGGCTGGACTGGCTGGAATCCGGCACGGTGATGGCGCTGCTGCTCGGCGGCGGCGCGTTGTTCATTCTGTTCCTGATCAACGAAATGCTGGTTCCGCAGCCCTGGGCGCATGTCAACGTGCTGTTCTCGCGCAATATCGGGCTCTCGCTGGTCATCATCCTGCTCTACACGCTGACCAGCCTGTGCAATTCGTCGCTGGTGCCGAATTTTCTCAGCGTCGTCGGCCAGCTCCGGCCCGAGCAAACCGGCGTGCTGCTGTTCACCTAGGGCGCGCTGCCGATGTTCGTGCTGGTGCCGATCTCGATCTATCTGCTGCGGCATTTCGATGCGCGCACCGTGGTGGTGGTCGGATTGTCGGCGTTCGCCGCGGCCAATCTGCTGGGGCACGCAGCTCAGCCACGACTGGGCGCGCGAGGATTTCGTCGGCATCGTGCTGCTGCAGTCGATCGGGCAGGCGTTTACGCTGCTGCCGATCATCATCCTGGCGCTGTCCAATTCCGATCCGGCCCGCGCGACCTCGTTCGCGGCCTATATCCAGATCATGCGGCTCGGCGGCGCCGAGATCGGCGTGGCGCTGATGGGGACCTGGCTGCGCGTGCGCGAGCAGATCCATTCCAATTATCTCGGGCAGCATCTCGAAAACGGCGCGTCGACGTGACGCGCATGCTCAAGCAGCTCTCGGATTTCTTTGCCAGCCATGGCACGGGAACGGCGCCGGCGCGCGCGGTCGGAACGCTTCGGCGCCGGTGGCGCGCGAGGCCAATACGCTCGCTTATATCGACGGCTTCTGGCTGTGCTTCTGGCTGGCGATGGCGGCGCTGTTGCTTCATCGCGCTGATCACCCGGGCGCCGCCGGGCCCGTTCACGCCGGCGCCGTTCGGCTTTGCCAAGGACGTGCTGCGGCGAAGTGCGGCGTGACCGTGCGTAAGCGCGGATCAGATCAGCGCGCGGAGACTCTCCTGCCGCCGCGCCGGCTCGATCAGTTCCGGCCGCGGGCCGCTCAGTCGCTTGTGCATGTGAACCATGAAGGCCATGCCGAACAGCGGCGTCGCCAGATTGACGATCGGGATCGACACGAAGGCCGCGATGATCAGGCCCGCGGTGAACACGGTCGCGGCATTGTCCTTGCGCATCGCCTTGGCTTCCGCCGGCGAGCGGAACCGCATCGCCGCGAGCTCGAAATATTCGCGGCCCAGCAGCCACGCGGTGGCGATGAAGAAGATCGAGGAAGCCGGCGCCGGCGAACGAGCACGAAGGGCAGCGCGATCAGATAGACCAGGATGGTCAGCAGCGCGGTCTTGATGCCTTCGGGGATGGCGACGCCGAGCGGCAGCGCGGTGCCGGGCCGTTCCGCCGGATAATGCTCGCGCTCGACATGGTCGGCGACGTCGTCGACGAACACGCTCGCGACCAGCGAGGTGATCGCCGGCATCAGGAAGATACCGCCGAGCACGACGCCGAGCCCGGCCGCGATCGAGACGATCCAGGCCAGCACGTTGAGCGGGGTGTGGAAGCCGGGGCCGAGCATCGCTTCGCGCCCAGCCTTCGCCATATTCGGCGAACCAGCTCAACAGCCGCTGCAATCCGATCGCCAGCACCGTGATCAGCACCAGCGCCAGCCCGATCGAGCGCCACAGGATCGAGCGCATCGGCGGCGACAGGATTTGCGATAGCGCCTTGACGGCGGCGTCCAGCATGGCGGTTCAACCTCTCCGTGAAAACCCTCGCGAGAGGTAGAGATGCCGAGGGCTTCGGCAAGGGCTCGGCAGGCTGCCGGTCAGGCGTCGAGCGCTGCCGCCAGTGAGACCGGCGCGTCCATGCATTTGCGTTATGCAGCAGTGAATGCACCGTTCGGCAGATTATGTTTTCCAGAACGCTGCCTGAACGGCCTAGTCTGGGCTTCAATGACCAGACTGAGCACAGGGAGAAGACGATGACCGGGACGGGACTGCCGCTGGAGGGCGTAAGGGTCGTCGAGATGACCCACATGGTGATGGGCCCGACCTGCGGCATGATCCTCGCGCAGCTCGGCGCCGAGGTGATCAAGGTCGAGCCGCCGGCCGGCGACAAGACCCGCTCGCTCGGCGGCATGGGCACCTCGTTCTTTCCGCTGTTCAACCGCGGCAAACGCAGCGTCGTGCTCGATTTCACCAAGGCCGAAGACCGCGAGACCATGCACCGGCTGCTCGCCAGCGCCGACGTGTTCCTGGAAAATTTTCGCGACGGCCAGCTCGACAAGCAGGGGCTCGGCCCGGAAGAGCTGCGCCGCAGAATATCCGCATCTGATCGTCGGCCGGCCACAAGGGCTTTCTGTCCGGTCCCTACGAGCATCGGCCCGCGCTCGACGAGGTCGTGCAGATGATGTCGGGACTCGCCGCCATGACCGGCACGCGCGACAAGCCGCAGCGCGTCGGGTTCCTCCGCCAACGACATCATGGGCGGCATGTTCGGCGCGATCTCGATTCTGGCCGCGCTGTACCAGAAGCGCGGCGGCAAGAAGGACGGCGCCGATATCCGCATCGGGCTGTTCGAGAACTGCCTGTTCCTGGTCGCCCAGCACATGGTCGAATATGAAATGACCGGCAACAAGCCGCGCTCGATGCCGGAGCGCGAGCATGCCTGGCCGATCTACGACATCTTCGACACCGCCGAAGGCAGCCGCATCTTCATCGGCGTCGTCACCGAGGGCCACTGGCAGACCTTCTGCAAGGAGTTCGGCTTGAAGGAGTTTGCCGACGACCCGACCCTGACCAACACCACGGAGCGGATCCTGGCGCGCGGGCGCATCATTCCGCGCGTCGCCGAGGTGATGCGGCAATGGAAGATGGCGGAGCTGTCGGCCAAGCTCGATCAGCTCAACATCTGCTTCTCGCCGATCAACCGGCCCGAGGACCTCTTGCAGGACCCGCATGTGTTGCGGCCCGGCGGGCTGGTGCAGAATTTCAACGCCGACGGCAAGCCGTTCCGCGTGCCGGCGTTGCCGGTCGAATGGAACGGCGGCAATATCGGCGAAGGGCTGAAGGTGCCGGTGCTCGGCGCCGATACCGAGGCCGTTCGCGCCGAACTCGACAAGCTTTCCTCAACCGACAACGCTGCGTGAGGCCATCATGACCCGCCTTCAAGACGTCTATCCCGACAACAAGGTCATCCTGCGTGAAGTCGGCCTGCGCGACGGCCTGCAACTGGTGAAGAAGTTTCCGTCGACGGCGGCCAAGCAGCGCTGGATCCGCGACGAATATGCCGCCGGCGTCCGGCATTTCGAGGTCGGCTCGTTCCTGCCGGCAAAGACCTTTCCGCAATTCGTCGACGTGCGCGAGATCATCGCGACCATCGGCGCGCTGCCCGGCGCCTATGGCATCGCGCTGACGCTGAACGAGCGCGGCGTCAACGAGGCGCTGGCCTCCGGCGTCGCCGAAGTCGCGACGGTGGTCTCGGCGACCGAAGAGCACAGCCAGGCCAACGCCAACCGCACCCGCGAATCCGCCATCGCCAACGTCAAGCGGCTCTGTGAGTTGCGCGATGCCAGCGCACACAAGCCGATCGTCAATGCCGCGATCTCGATGGCGCTGGGCTGTTCGATCGTCGGCGAGGTCGATCCGAAGGAAGTGCTGCGGATCACCGAAAAACTGTTCGAGGCCGGCGTCGACATGGTCGCGATCGCCGACACCGTCGGCTATGCCGGGCCGAAGCAGGTCGGCGAATTGACCGCGGGCGCGGTCAAGATCGCGGGCTCAAAGCCGGTCTGCGTTCACCTGCACGACACCCGCGGCATGGGCATTGCCAATGCATCCGCCGCGCTCGATGCCGGCGCGCGCGTGCTCGACGGATCGCTCGGCGGCCTCGGCGGCTGCCCGTTCGCGCCGGGCGCCACCGGCAATGTCGTGTTCGAGGACCTCGTGTTCCTGTGCGAGAGCAAGGGATTCCAGACCGGCATCGATCTCGAGAAACTGATCGCGGTGCGCGCGATCCTGAAAGCGGAAATGCCCGGCGAGCCGCTGTATGGCGGCCTGGCCCGCGCCGGCCTGCCGCGTGGAACCAAGAAAGCGGCTTAGGTATTTCGTCATGGCCGGGCTTGACCCGGCCATCCACGTCTTCCTTGTTTGCATCGACAGAGACGTGGATGCCCGGGTCAAGCCCGGGCATGACGGGCCTTGTGTTGGCCGCTACAGCTCCGTCACCCGCAACCGCAGCGCATTGCCGACCACGCTGACCGACGACAGCGCCATCGCCGCCGCGGCGATGATCGGCGACAGCAGCAGGCCGAACGCCGGATAGAGAATGCCGGCGGCGATCGGAATGCCCGCGGCGTTGTAGATGAACGCGAAGAACAGGTTCTGGCGGATATTGCGCATGGTCGCCTGCGACAGTTTTCGCGCGCGCACGATGCCGCCGAGATCGCCGTTCAGCAGCGTGACGCCGGCGCTCTCCATCGCCACGTCGGTGCCGGTGCCCATCGCGATGCCGACTTCGGCCGCGGCCAGCGCCGGCGCGTCGTTGACGCCGTCGCCGGCCATCGCGACGATCCGCCCGCCCTTCTGCAGCTTGGTCGACCACCGCGCTCTTCTGGTCCGGCAGCACTTCGGCCTCGACGTCGGCGATGCCGAGGCTGCGCGCCACGGCTTGCGCCGTGGTCCGGTTGTCGCCGGTCAGCATGATGACCTTGATGCCCTCGGCGGCCAGCGCCTTCAGCGCCTCCGGCGTCGACGGCTTGACCGGATCGGCGATCGCGAACAGCCCGGCCAGCTTGCCGTCGACGGCGACGTTGATAACGGTGGCGCCGTCGCGGCGCATCCGCTCGCTTTGGTCGTCGAAGCGAACTGGTGTCGATGCCGAGCGAGGCGAGGTAATTGGCGTTGCCGAGGACAATGCGTCTTGCCGTCGACCTTGCCGGTCGCGCCCTTGCCGGTCGGCGAGTCGAAGTCCTCGACCTTGCCGAGGTCGAGATTGCGCTCCTTCGCCGCCCGCACGATCGCGTCAGCCAGCGGATGCTCGCTGGCGCGCTCGACGCTGGCGGCAAGCCGGAGGATATCGGCCTCCTCGAAATCCATCGGCTGGCGACGATCGCCGACGAGCTTCGGCTTGCCTTCGGTCAGCGTGCCGGTCTTGTCGACCACCAGCGTGTCGATCTTCTCCATCCGCTCCAGCGCTTCGGCGTTCTTGATCAGCACGCCGGCCTGCGCGCCGCGACCGACGCCGACCATGATCGACATCGGCGTCGCCAGCCCGAGCGCGCAGGGGCAGGCGATGATCAGCACGCTGACGGCGGCGACGAGGCCGAACGCCATGCGCGGTTCCGGTCCGAAGCCAGGCCCAGGCGGCGAAGGCCAGCGAGCGCCACTGCGATCACCGCCGGCACGAACCAGCCCGCGACCTGATCGGCGAGCCGCTGGATCGGCGCGCGCGAGCGCTGCGCGTCCGCGACCATCTGCACGATCTGCGACAGCAGCGTGTCGCGCCCGACCTTGTCGGCGCGCATCACGAAGCCGCCGGACTGGTTGAGCGTGCCGGCGATGACCTTGTCGCCGCTCTCCTTGGTGACCGGCATCGATTCGCCGGTCACCAGCGATTCGTCGAGCGACGAGCGGCCTTCGAGGATGACGCCGTCGACCGGCACCTTTTCGCCGGGCCGGACCCGCAAGCGGTCGCCGACGGCGAGACTGTCGATCTCGACCTCGTGGTCGGTGCCGTCATCAGCGACGCGGCGCGCGGTCTTCGGCGCGAGCTGCGAGCAGCGCCTTGATCGCGCCCGAGGTGGCGTCGCGCGCGCGCAGTTCGAGCACCTGGCCGAGCAGCACCAGCACGGTGATGACGGCGGCGGATTCGAAGTAGACCGCCACCGCGCCGCCATGGCCGCGAAATGTCGCCGGGAAAATCTGCGGCGCGATGGTGCCGATCACGCTGTAGACATAGGCGACGCCGGTGCCCATCGCGATCAGCGTGAACATGTTGAGATTGCGCGTCACCAGCGATTGCCAGCCGCGCACGAAGAACGGCCAGCCGGCCCACATCACCACCGGCGTCGCAAAGGCGAACTGAATCCAGTTCGACAAATGTCGGGTCGATCCAGCCATGGCCGCCGACGAGATGGCTGCCCATCTCGAGCACAAACGGCGGCAGCGCCAGCGCGAGACCGATCCAGAACCGTCGCGTCATGTCGGCAAGCTCTGGATTGGGCCCGTCGTCGAGACCGGCGACCTCGGGCTCCAGCGCCATGCCGCAGATCGGACAGCTCCCGGGTCCGACCTGGCGGATCTGTGGATGCATCGGGCAGGTGTAGATCGTGCCCTCGGGGACGGCGGCTTTCGGCAGGCTGTCCTTTTCGAGATACTTTTTCGGATCGGCCGCGAATTTGGTGCGGCAGCCGGCCGAGCAGAAATGGAAGGTCTCGCCGTGGTATTCGAAGCGATGCTTGCTGGTCGCGGGATCGACGGTCATGCCGCAGACGGGATCGAGCACCTTGGCCGGCGCGTGATGGTCATGGCCTGCGGGATCATGGCCGCCGCAGCAGGCCGATTTTTCTGCGGCGCCGCTTTGGTCGGCGCGCGTGGCCTCGGTCATCACAATCTCCGGCGCTTGAAACATATACCCTATGGGGGTATATAGGCCGCATGCGAAAAGACATCAAGGCATCCTGTCAGAAGCGCCTGAGCCGGATCGAGGGCCAGGTCCGCGGCCTGTCGAAAATGGTCGACGAGGACCGCTACTGCATCGATATCGTGACCCAGATCTCGGCGGTGCGGGCCGCGCTGCGGCGTGTCGAGGAGGAGGTGCTGCGGGACCACGTCTCGCATTGCGTCGAGCACGCGATCACCAGCGGCAACAAGGCCGACCAGCGGGAAAAGATATCGGAATTGATGGCCGTGATCGGCCGCTCCGACCGGTAAAAATACTCGGTCGCGATGGTGGCCGTGCTTGCGCGGCTTTTTCAGGCCGCCTCGTGCACCTTGTTGCGCGGACGGGCGCGACGCTCCGGCGGGCGGACCGGAACGTATTCGACGGCGAGGAAATGTTCCGACACGGTGACGCGCTCGACCATGACAGGTTCAGCGGCGGCCGGGGCTACTTCTGCAACCGGAAGCGGCGCTTCTTCGTCAATCTCTTCAGGAACAAGCGACGGCGACTCGATCGATGGAAACACCCCGAATTCGCCGGCTACCTCCGGGAGCGGCTTCTGCTTGTCGGCCCAGTGCAGGGAGAGGTAGTCGAAACCGTGCACGATGGTGGGTTTGACGATTTCGAAATAGGGCGAGATATCGAAGTCGCGCGGCATGTAGAGCGATGAATCGCGGATGTGCAGGATCTCGCGCCGGGCCTTGCGCGAGGCGGCGCGGGTGATCTTGGGCAGGATCGGATAGCGCACGGCGTCGAATGCCTGTGCGATCAGCGCCGAGCAGATGATCTTGGTCGGATCGCCGGAACCGAACGCGATCATGCGGCGGCGCCAGCGCTGCGGCACCGGCAGCGGGATCAGGTAGCGCATCAGGTCGACGATGTTCTTGGTGTCGTAGCCGAAGCCGATCCGGTTGATGGCGTAGCGGCACACCGTGGTGCGGTCCTCGTAGGACAGGCCGACCGGGCGGCAGAGGCGGGTATGATACGGGTAATATTTCGACAGCGGCGCCGAGGTGACGCCTTCGCCGACGTTGGCTTCGATCAGGACGTGCGGCTCGCCGTCGGGCTCGGCCGCTCCGTCCACCGGACCGACATAGAGCGCGGCGTGCGACCAGGTCGATTGGGTCAGGTATTTGATGATGCCGGAGATCCGGTTGTTGCCTTCGACCAGCAGCACGTCGCCGGGCTCGATGACACCGCGCAGATGTTCGGGGTCGCTGGGCGTGAACGGCTCATAGCCGGGGACTTCCTTCTGCAGGTACCCCGCTATCAACTGGCCGATGGTATCGAGCATTACGCCCATGAAACTGTCCCCCGAGCGGCTTTTATGCTCGCCTTTTTTTGTTCCCTTAGCATGGTCGCAAGCCGTTTCAATTTAGTTCATGCGCAAAACGGATCAAACATGATTGATTTACCATGAGTGTTGCCGCGCAACGTGAGATGCGGCACAGTTCGCTGACTGTTCTCTTTTCGCCGATTTTCAGCAAGTCCCCGGAAACCATGACATGACAATGACCCGCCGCAATTTCCTGTCGGCGTCAGCGGCCCTCGCCGTAACCCCCGCGTTTACGGGGTGGGCATCGGCCGCGCCGTTGCCGCGCGAGGCCGACATTGTCGTGATCGGCGCCGGTGCTGCCGGTATTGCAGCGGCGCGGCGGATCATGGCGGCGAACCGCAAGGTGATCGTGGTCGAGGCGGCGAGCCAGATCGGTGGCCGCTGCCAGACCGATGTCACGAGCTTCGACGTGCCGTTCGATCGCGGCGCGCGCTGGATGCACAATCCCGACACCAATCCGATGATCAAGCTGGCGCGCGCGGCCGGCCTCGAGATCACGACGGCGCCGTCGGGCCAGAAAATCCGTATCGGCCGCCGCAACGCCCGCCCCGGCGAGACCGAGGAATTTCTCGCAGCTCTGGTGCGCACCAACCGCGCGATCGACGAAGCCTCGCGCAAGGGCGATGTCGCCTGCGCATCGGTATTGCCGAAGGATCTCGGCGACTGGGCCGGCACGGCGGAATTCGTGCTCGGCGCCAATTTCGCCGGCAAGGACCTCAAGGACGTCTCGGTCGGCGACAAGTCCCGCGCGCAGGATCGCAATACTGCGATCGCCTGCCGTCAGGGATTGGGAACTCTGGTCGCGAAGCTCGGCGAGCAGATGCCGTTGTCGCTGTCGACGCCGGCCAGCCGCATCGCGTGGGGCAGCCGCGATGTCAGCGTCGAAACCCCGTCCGGCAAGATCGCCGCGCGCGCCGCCATCGTCACGGTGTCGAGCAATGTGCTCGCGTCAGGCAATATCAAGTTCACCCCCGATATCCCGAAGCGCACGCTCGATGCCGCCGCGAAATTGAGTCTCGGCAGCTATGATCGGATCGCGTTGCTGATGCCCGGCAATCCGCTCGGCCTTTCGCGCGACGACATCGTCATCGAGCAGAGCAATTCGACCAGAACGGCGCTGATGTACGCCAATATCGGCGGCTCGTCGCTTTGCACGATCGACGTCGCAGGCTCGTTCGGCCGCGATCTTTCCGCCCAGGGCGAAGCCGCGATGGCCGCGTTCGCGGTGGAATGGCTGGTCAAACTGTTCGGCAGTGATGCCGCGGCGGCGGTGAAGAAGTCGAGCGCGACGCGCTGGAACGCGGCGCCGTTCGCGCTCGGCGCGACGTCGGTGGCGGGCCCCGGCGGTCAGGCCTCGCGAAAAATTCTCACCGAACCGATCGGCTGCATGTATCTCGCCGGTGAGGCCACCCACGAGACGCTGTGGGGCACCATCGACGGCGCCTGGGAAAGCGGCGAGCGCGCCGCCGAAGCCGCGTTGCGACGGATCGGCGCATTGAAGGACCCCGAGCCGGAAACGCCGGCGCGCGCTCCGAGACAGCAACGGCGCGCACCGTCGGGTCGGCAAGCGGCGCCGTTCTCGCCGATCAACTGACGAAGACGCTCAGCGCAGCACGCCGTCGAGCGCGGGCAGGCCGATGAGGACGGCGGCGGCAATCAGGGCGTAGCAGATCGCGCGGAATAACTTCTCGCTGGCGCGGCCGAACAGCGAGGCGCCGAACCAGACGCCGAGGCCATAGACCGGTCCGACCACGAATGAGAATTTGATCGCGTCCGCCGTGATCAGTCCGCTCAGCGCATAGCTGACGAGGGAAAAGAAATCCGACGCGGCGAAGAACAGCACGATGTTGGCGCGCTGGATCACGGAGGCGATCGGACGGCCGAGCCAGTAGCCGACGATCGGCGGACCGCCGGTCTGGGCGAGGCCGCTGCAAAAGCCGGAGAGGCCGCCGACCCCGATCGAAATCGCCGCATGGTCCTTGCCGCGATAGCGCCATCCGGACAGCAGCAACAGCAAAAGGGCAAACACGAAAGCGGAAATGATCCAGCGCGTCGTCACCGGCTCGAGCCGGGTGAGCAACCAGGTGCCGACGGGAACGCCGACCAGCGCGCCGGCCGCCATGATCGCGGTCGCCCTGCGGTCGGCCTGCTTCCACGCGTTCGGGAGCAGCGGGGCCGAGCCGATGAAATCGATAATCAGCAGAAGTGCCGCGACCAGCCTTGGTGCGGCGATCGAACTCGCCAGCGGCATGAAGATCAGCGCCGAGCCGAAGCCGGAAAATCCGCGCGCCGTTCCCGACACGAACGCAATCGCGCAGATCGCGATGGCCACGTTGATGCTGACGTCAGCCGGTAGGAGGCCCTCGAAGCTCATGCCCGACTTCCGGGCATGGTCATGCGCGCAACGTGCCGCCGGTCTTCTTCGTCACTTCGGCCACGACCTTCGCCGCCACTGCGTCGATTTCCTGATCGGTCAGCGTTTTTTCGCGCGGCTGGATCGTGACCGCGATCGCGACCGATTTCTTGGTCTCGTCGATGCCCTTGCCTTCGTAGACGTCGAACACGGTCACATCCGTGATCAGCTTCTTGTCGACGCCCTGCGCCGCGCGCACGATATCGCCGGCCTTGACGCTGCGATCGACGATGAACGCAAAGTCGCGCGACACCGGCTGGAACGCGGAGAGTTCGAGCACCGGCTTGGCGCGGGTCGGGCGCTGCTTGGCATCGGGAATACGGTTGAGGATCACCTCGAAGGCGATCATCGGGCCGTCGGCGCCGAGCGCTTCCAGCGCGCGCGGATGCAGCTCGCCGAAAGTGCCGAGAATATTCTGCGGGCCGATCTGGATGGTGCCGGAACGGCCGGGATGCATCCAGCTTGCGCCGCCCGGCACGATCTGCAACGCCTGCATCGGCGCGCCGGCCGCGGCCAGCACGGCGAACGCGTCGGCCTTGGCATCGAGCGCGTCAGCGGTCGCGGCGCCGGACCAGTGCCGCCCCATGCCTTTCGCGGACGCAAAGCCGTGGCGCACGCCTGACGCCGCAACCTTCTGGTCGTCGGGTTTGTCGCCCTTGAACACCTGTCCGACCTCGAACAGCGCGACATCGGAGATGCCGCGATTGGCGTTGGCCTGCGCCGCCGCGACCAGGCCCGGCAGCAGGCTTGGGCGCATGTCGGACAGATCGGCGGCGATCGGGTTGGCGACTGCGAGTTCGGCCTGTCCGCCGCCGAACAATTCGGCCGCGGGCTTTGAGATGAACGACCAGGTCACGGCCTCGACCATGCCGCGTGCCGCCAGCGCGCGCTTGGCGCGACGGGTGCGAAGCTGGATCTGGGTGAGCACCGGCTTGCGCGGTGCGTCGCCGCGCTCGAACGGCGTCATCGGCACCTTGTCGACGCCGACGATGCGGACGATTTCCTCGACGATATCGGCCTTGCCGCCGACGTCGGTGCGCCAGGACGGCACCGCGACCTTCACGACGGGGCCGCTGCCCGCCATCATGAAGCCGAGATGGCCGAGGATGCGCTTCATCTCGACCTGCGGCACCTCGATGCCGGCGAGGCGCTTGACCTCGTGCAGCGGAAACTCGATGACCCGGTCCTCGCCAAAGGCCTTGCCGACAACGACGTTCTCCGACGGCGTGCCGCCGCAGAGGTCCATCACCAGTTTGGTCGCGAGTTCGAGACCCGGCACCATGAAGGCCGGATCGACGCCGCGCTCGAAACGATAGCGCGCGTCCGAATTGATGCCGAGCTTGCGTCCGGTCTGGGCGATGTTGATCTCGTTCCACAGCGCGGATTCGATCAAGACGTCTGTCGTGTTCTCGTCGCAGCCCGAGGCCTCGCCGCCCATGATGCCGGCGAGCGATTCGACACCGTGGTCGTCGGCAATGACGCAGACGCCGCCGTCGAGGGTGTAGGTGCGGCCGTCGAGCGCCAGCAGGGTTTCGCCGTCCTTGGCGCGGCGCACGGTGAGGTTACCCTTCACCTTCTTGGCGTCGAACACATGCAGCGGCCGGGCGCGGTCATAGGTCATGAAGTTTGTGATATCGACCAGCGCATTGATCGGCCGCAGCCCGATCGAGCTCAGGCGCTTCTGCAGCCACTCCGGCGAGGGTCCGTTCTTGACGTCGCGCACCAGCCGCAGCGCGAAGCCCGGGCACAGCGCGGCGTCTTCCACCGTCACCTGCACCGGGCAGGGGAATTCGCCCTTGATCTGCTTGATGCCGGGGTCTTTGAACTTTCCCATGTCGGCGGCGGACAGATCGCGCGCGATGCCGTGCACGCCGGTGCAGTCCTGGCGGTTCGGCGTCAGGTTGATTTCCAGCATGGGATCGCCGAGGCCTGCCCACTGCGCGTAAGGCGCGCCGATCGGCGCATCCGCCGGCAGCTCCATGATCCCGTCATGGTCTTCCGAAATCTGCAATTCGGCCGCCGAACACAGCATGCCCCGGCTTTCGACACCACGGATGGTGCCGATGCCAAGCGTGATGTTCTTGCCGGGAATGAACGTGCCGGGCGGCGAGAACACGCTGACCAGACCCGCGCGCGCGTTCGGCGCCCCGCACACCACCTGCACCGGCGCCCCGCCGTCGCCGGTGTCGACCATGCAGACCCGCAGCCGGTCGGCGTTCGGATGCTGCTCGGCCGAGATCACCCGCGCGATCGAAAACGGCGCCAGCGCCTTGGCCTTGTCCTCGATATGCTCGACCTCGAGCCCGATCATGGTGAGCTTGTCGGCCAGCTTTTCCAGCGGCTCGTCGGTCTCGAGATGTTCCTTGAGCCAGGAGAGCGTGAATTTCATGACTGGCCTCGGATATTGCTGATGTTCTCTGGGATGCTTGCGCTGTCCTCTCCGTTCCCTCCCCCCTTGTGGGGGAGGGTCAGGGAGGGGGCTCTCTCCGCGACGGCAGAGGCAATGGTTTCAAGCACACCGTCGCGGTTTGTCATGACGTCGTGATTGCTGAAGCGAAGGACTTGAAAGCCCTTCGCCTCGATCACGGCCGAGCGGGCAGCATCCTTCCGCTCGGCGGAATTGGAAAAATGCTGTCCGCCGTCGAGTTCGATCACGAGCTTTGCGTCATGGCAGACGAAATCGGCGATGTAGTTTTCGATCGGGACCTGACGACGGAACGAAGCGCTGTTCAATCGGTGGCCGCGTAGCTCGGCCCACAGCAGCCCTTCCGCATCGGTGGAGTTTTTTCGAAGCGCGCGGGCGTTGGATCGGACCTTGGTGGAGACTTTCCAGGTTGGATTGCTTTCGTCAGCCATTGAGACCTCCGATGCCGCGGCACCCCCACCCCAACCCTCCCCCGCAAGCGGGAGAGGGGGTTCGACCGTCTGCGTTGATGGAGATATCTTCTCCATTTGGCGAATGCAGATAGCCTCAAACGCAGTCCATTCCCTCTCCCGCTTGCGGGGGAGGGTTGGGGTGGGGGCTCTCTCCGCGATGGCGGTGATGAGATCAGAACCGCTCACGACGCCTGCTCCGCCAAAACCTCGACCAGGCGAAAACGTTCGCACATCAGCATCATGTCTTCACTGAACCGGCCCATGCGGCCGAAATAACTGCGATGGGCTTCGCGCCAGTAGCGGAGGCTGCGGTCGCCTTCGCCTTCTTCATAGGCAAAGGCTGCGTCGACTTCGTTGTAGCGGCGATAGGTCACTTCGAGGGTTTCGATCACGCAAGAAGGCTGGCCGCGGCCGTCGAGCACGATCCAGCGTTCATTGGGGCTCGACGTGTTCGGCTCGTCCTCGGTGGAGCAGGTCGCGGTTTTCACTTCGCGAATGACGAGGTCGAGCAACTCGTCGGCGAGTTCCGGCCCGTCCCCGAATGCGAACGACCGCAGCCCCTGATATTTTGCAGGGACCGCACTCACGTGCTCAGGCCCCCCGCCAGGGTCGGGACGTCGAGCGGCTTGAAGCCGTAATGGGTGAGCCAGCGCACGTCGCTGTCGAACAGCTGGCGCAGGTCCGGCATGCCGTATTTGAGCATCGCGATGCGATCGATGCCCATGCCCCAGGCAAAGCCCTGATAGACGTCGGGATCGATGCCGCAGGCGCGCAGCACGTTCGGATGCACCATGCCGCAGCCGAGAATCTCCAGCCAGTCCTCGCCTTCGCCGAAACGAATCTCGCCATTGCCGCGACGGCACTGGATGTCGACTTCGAGCGAGGGCTCGGTGAACGGGAAGAACGACGGCCGGAACCGCATGTTGATGTGGTCGACCTCGAAGAACGCCTTGCAGAACTCGTGCAGGATCCATTTCAGATGGCCGAGATGCGAACCCTTGTCGATGACGAGGCCTTCGACCTGGTGAAACTGCGGCGTGTGGGTCGCGTCGGAATCGATGCGGTAGGTGCGGCCCGGGCAGATCACGCGGATCGGCGGTTTCTGGCTCAGCATGGTGCGCACCTGCACCGGCGAGGTGTGGGTGCGCAACAGCATGCGTGAGCCGTCTTCTTGCGGATTGAAGAAGAAGGTGTCGTGCATTTCCCGCGCCGGATGGCCTTCGGGGAAATTCAGTTTCGTGAAATTGTAGTCGTCGGTCTCGATATCCGGACCTTCGGCGATCGCGAAACCCATATCGGCGAAGATGGTGTTGACCTCTTCGAACACTTGGCTCAGCGGATGGATCCGGCCCTGCTCGGCGGCGCTATCGCGCAGCGGCAGCGTGACGTCGATGGTCTCGGAGGCCAGCCGCGCATCGAGCGCCGCCGACTTCAGGATGTCACGGCGCGAAGTCAGCGCCTGCGTGACCGCGTCCTTGGCGAGGTTGATCGCAGCACCCTGCGTCTTGCGCTCGTCCGGCGACATCTTGCCGAGGGTGGCGAGCAGCGCGGAGATCGAGCCCTTTTTGCCGAGGGCCGCGACGCGGACCGCCTCGAGGGCGGCTTCGTCGCCGGCGGCGGCGATTTCTCCGAGGATGGTCTGCTCGAGGGTTGCGAGGTCGGACACGGTCAAAATCTCCGCTTTCGAAGGCCGCTGGTTGTGGCCGCGCCGGGGCCGGAACGTCAAGCAAAAAGCCTGTAACAGGGGCCCAGCCGGGCGCTATTGAACCCTCTTTGGCGCGTGCTCTACCAAGGGGAAGTCGAGAAGGAGCACGCGATGCGTTTTGGAGCCTCTATGGCCGTTCTGGTCGTCGTTTTGTCTTTCAGCGGAGCCTCGCCGTCGCGGGCCGCCGTTTGCCTTGCGAAGTCCATGACCCTTGACGACATCGTCGACACCATCAACGCCTCGCAGGGCTGCGAGCGCGCGATGAAGGTGTTCGAGACCTGCGCCTTCACGGCAAGCGGCGACGTCCAGCTTGGCGCCGCCGTTGAAAAGAAATGCGAGGCCGATTTCGTTGGCTACCTCGGGCGGCCTCAGAAGCGGGCCTATCAAGGCAAGATGCGCGTTTGCGACCACAAGTACGACAACGAGTCCGGAACGATGTATCGCTCGTTCACGGCATTCTGCCGGGCGGAGGTCGCCCAGCGTTACTCGCGTCAGGCCTTGAAGGCCGCGAGCCCGTCAAAGGCTCGCTAACGCTTCTGCATCAGGCCGCCAGTGCCCGGGCCGCTAGTGCCCAGTGCCTCAGGCTGCGAGCGCAGCCTTGGCCTTTTCAGCGATCGCCTGGAACGCCGCCGGTTCGGTGATGGCGAGATCCGACAGCACCTTGCGGTCGACCAGGATGCCCGACTTCGAGAGGCCGTTGATAAACACGCTGTAGGTCATGCCGAACGGACGGACGGCCGCGTTGATGCGCTGGATCCAGAGCGCGCGGAACGTGCGCTTCTTGCGCTTGCGGTCGCGGAAGGCATATTGGCCGGCCTTTTCGACCGCGGCCTTGGCGGCGCGAATGGTGTTCTTGCGGCGGCCGCGGAAACCCTTGGCGGCCTTGTAGACTTTCTTGTGCCTGGCGTGAGAGGTCACACCGCGTTTGACGCGAGACATGACAGATATCCTTGTATTGAAAATTCGGTGACGGATCGCCGCGCGAGCGCGGCTCGGCTAAATGATGCGTGTGCGCGATCAGGCGTTCGGCAAGAAATACTTCTTGATGTTGTCGCCGTCGGTCTTGAACAGCACGCGGGTGCCGCGGAGCTGACGAATCTGCTTCTTCGTCCGCTTGATCATGCCATGGCGCTTGCCCGCGTGGGCGGACATCACTTTGCCGGTGGCAGTCACCTTGAAGCGCTTTTTAGCGCCTGACTTGGTCTTCAGCTTGGGCATTTGGCTCTCCTGTCGCCACGGAAAAACGCGCCCGAGGGGCGCTTCTGCGGCCTGAAATGCTCGTTAGAGCGTTGGAAGTGCTCAGGTTTTCTCGAAAACGAAACAACCCGCACGGGTCATCGACACGGCAGCCCTTAATCAGCCGGGCGATGAAGGCTGGGCTTATGGCAGAGGAAGCGGGAAATGGCAACGATGAACCGTCAAACGGGGTTCGTCGACAGATGGCAGGATGGTCGTGGAACTCACCTGGAAGAGGCCGAAAATGACCCATTCTGATCAGTCGATTGCCCAATTCGCTCGTTTCCCCGCCCTGCGCTGGTTGCCCGTCTTGGCCGTTTTGGCCACGGCGGCGGCACCCGGCAGCGCCAACGCAACGGCAAGGGCCGGCGCCTATAATGGCACCTGGACCACCGTGTTCGCCACCAAGCGGGGCAATTGCAGCTCCGGCTACAGCGTCCCCTTCATGGTCAGCGGCAGCCGGGTTTCGTCGGCCGGCGGCGGCCGGGTTACGGGCTCGATCAATGGCGCCGGGCGCGTTGCCGTCCATGTCTCGGTCGGTGCCTCCCAGGCCAGCGGTGGCGGCCGGCTCGTCGGCAACAGCGGCGCCGGCTCGTGGAGCGGCATCATCACCGGCGACCGCTGCAGCGGCACATGGCAGGCGACGCGAAGCTAGAGCGGGCGGCGGATGGGGCGCTTTTCTACTTTGCATGGGGTTGTTTTCATTATTTTTGTCCGGGCTACGAGACCCACGCAACGAAAACGGCCCGCCAGATCATCTGACGGGCCGTCTGCAACCTCACGAATTTCGAATCAGCGCGGCGCCAGCACCATCACGACCTGACGGCCTTCGAAACGCGCATCCTGCTCGACCTTGGCGTATTCGGCGACGTCGGCCTTCACCTTGTCCAGCAGCTTGGTACCGATTTCCTGGTGCGCCATTTCGCGGCCACGGTAGCGCAAGGTGATCTTGACCTTGTCGCCTTCCTCGAAGAACCGCTGCATCGCGCGCATCTTCACGTCGTAATCGTGATCGTCGATCATCGGCCGCAGCTTGATCTCCTTGATCTCGACGACCTTCTGCTTCTTGCGGGCTTCGGCGGCCTTCTTCTGCGCGGAATACTTGAACTTCCCGTAGTCCATGATTTTGCAAACGGGAGGATTGTTGTTCGGCGAAATCTCGACAAGATCCATGCCCGCTTCGAGGGCCATCTTGACAGCAAGCACCGTCTCGACCGTGCCGTGGTTGAGACCGGTCTGATCGATCAGCTGGATCTGTGCGTTGCGGATTTCATCATTGGTGCGCGGCCCATCCTTGGATGCGGTGGGCGGGGCTCTGTTGGGACGGCGAATGGGTAACTCTCCAAAGTTGTTGAAGGAAGGCCATATTTTGAAGCAATACGCGGCGGTGAGCAAGCGAACTCGCTGTCTGCGCCTGAAAACCGTCAAATGCGAGGCATTTCGGTCACGCCCGGCAAATATCGAGCGGCTTTACGATCCGCAAGGACGGTCGGATATAGCCGCCGGTTGACCGATAAAGCCGGCTCACGGACAAATCGGCACGCAAGGGTAGCTAAACCATGACCAATTCAGCACCAACCGATCTGGAACCGGCCTTTATCGAGGTCGGGGAAGGTGCCGGCCGCCGCCGGATCGCGGTGCGCGCCCGTGCCGGCACCTCATCCGGCAGCACAAGTGGTGCGCCTGGGCTGATCTGGCTTGGCGGGTTCAATTCCGACATGCGGGGCACCAAGGCGCTCGCTTTGGACGAATGGGCGGCCGCGCATGGCCGGGCCTGCATCCGCTTCGATTATTCCGGCCATGGCGAATCCGGCGGCGCCTTCATCGACGGTACCATCGGGCGCTGGCTGGAAGAGAGCCTGGCGGTGTTCGAGCAGTTCTGCCGGGGGCCGCAGGTCGTGATCGGCTCGTCGATGGGCGGCTGGATGGCGCTGCTGCTGGCGCGCGCCATCGCCAAGCGCGAGGCGGCAAATGCGTCGCTCGCCGGGCTGGTGCTGATCGCGCCGGCGCCCGACTTTACCGAGCAACTGATGTGGAACGGCTTTTCAGACGAGATCCGCGCGGAGATCACGATCAGGGGCGTGTGGATGCGGCCGTCGGAGTATGGCGACGGCACGCCCTATCCGATCACGCGCGCGCTGATCGAGGAGGGCCGCAACCATCTGCTGCTCGGCAGCGCCATCGACGTCGGCTGCCCGGTCCGCATCCTGCAGGGCGCGCAGGACCCCGATGTGCCGTGGCAGCACGCCTTCGCGCTGGCGCACCGGTTGCCGGCCGAGGATGTGGTCATGACCATGATCCAGGACGGAGATCACCGCCTGTCGCGCCCGCAGGACCTCGCGCGGATTCTCGCGGCGGTGGCGGAGATGGGGTGAACGCGCACCCTTCGAGGCGCGCCTATCGGCGCGCACCTCAGGGTGACGGCCGCGTAAAAAGTCGTCATCCTGAGGTGCGAGCGTAGCGAGCCTCGAAGGATGGGCCACAAGTGCTTGGGAGAACACCGCCATGAACACCGCCACCATGCTCCGCGCCTTCTGCGATGCCGTCGAGCAGCGCAACGGCAAGGCGTTCGCGGAATTGTTCACCGAGAACGGCGTCTATCACGACGTGTTCTACGGCGCGTTCGTGGGCCGCACCAAAATCGCCGAGCTGATCGAGGACTGGTTCTACCGCACCGCGACCGATTTCCGCTGGGACATGCACGCGCCGGTCAGCGACGGCCACACGCTCTATGCGCGCTACACCTTCAGCTATCGCTCGACGCTGCCGGAAGCCGAGGGCGCACGCGCCATGTTCGAGGGTGTCGCGATCATGACGCTACGCGACGGCAAGATCACGGAGTATCACGAGGTCGCCAACACCGCGCCGGCGTTTGTCGACATCAAGTTCGCACCGGAGCGCATTGTGAAGATCATCACCAGACAGGGCGCGGCGCTGAAGGCGCGGCCGGAGATGAAGCGGCATTTGGTGGAGTGATGGCGCAATGGCTGTCATCGTCCGCCCTGTGCGCAATTGCGCACTGGGGCGGACGATCCAGTACGCCGTGACAGGCATGATCTATTTCTAGTGCCTCTGGAATACTGGATGCCCCGCCTTCGCGGGGCATGACAGTTTAGGGAGCAGCTTACGGCGGCGGCACATTCGTCATCGGCTTCTTCTGCGCCAGCGCCGCCACCGTCGAAGTCCCGATCGGCCCCTTCTCGTCGTAGAGCCAGCACTCGCCGATCGCGATGCCTTCGCTGGCGTGATGGTTCACGACGTCGAAGCCGATCCATCGCGTCACCGGCAGGCGGTGCAGATACAGCGTGACGTCGCTGTTGATATAGCCGAGCCCATGATCGCCGGCGTTGGCGAAGGGGCTCGCAAAATCGGCGCCGGTCGCGACATGGACGAAGGGCGACATCGGCACGCCCTCGACCATCTCGCGGACCTCGCTCATCCACAGCCGCCGCGGGCCGAGCGAACCCATGTGACCTGTGATCGGCCGCGTCGTCCATTTGCCGTTCATGCCGAGTTTTGGATCGGTCGGCGGCGGGATCGTGTCGGGCAACGGCGCGTCCCAGCTCGATGGCGACCAGACATTGCCGGGCGCATTTTCCGTCCGGAGCAATAACTGGCACGAAGCGCGCGCCATGCTGGTGCCGCCTGAGAAGAATTCCGCCTCCACCACCCTGATCCGCTTGCCGCTGCGAACGAGCTTGGTGGTGACTTCCACCGGCGTCTGGATGTTCGGCAATCGAAACATGTCGACCGTCAGCCGTGCGGGTACGAATTCGTCGGAGCCGTGATGCTGCTCGATCACGTGGGCCAGCAGACCGATGACGACGCGACCATGCATCGAGTTCGGGTCCCACGGGCCGTTCGAGACTGCATTGGGGATGAAGGTGTCGCCGCGTTTGGCGAAGAAAGGCTGATTTGTCATTGCCGGGCAACATGCCGGAAAGCGCGTGACGAAATCAAGAGCGCGGCGCGCAATCCTTCCATTCCATGCGAACGATTTCGTCGGTCTCGCCGGCATCGGCGCGCTTCGCCAGCGCGGCAAAGGCATCCCGCGCCATCAATTGCGACAGCGCCCAGACCGCCGCGCCGCGCACCAGCGGGCTTGCGTCATCGAGCAGTCGTTCGGCCTCGGGCGCCAGCGATAGGTCATTGGCGTTGCCGATCGCAATCAGCACGTTGCGGATGAATCGGTCGCGGCCGATGCGCTTGACCGGCGATTTCGTAAACAGCGCGCGAAATGCGGTGTCATCGAGTCGCGCCAGTTCTGCCAGGGACGGCGCGCGCAATTCCGCCCGCGCGGCAAGTTTGGCTTCGCGGCCTTCCTGCGCGAACTTGTTCCACGGGCACACCGCGAGGCAATCGTCGCAGCCGTAGATGCGGTTGCCGATGGCCTTGCGGAACTCGTGCGGGATCGGGCCCTTGTTTTCGATCGTGAGATAGGAGATGCAGCGCCGCGCATCGAGCTTGTAGGGCGCCGGAAACGCCGCGGTCGGGCAGATCTCCTGGCAGGCGTTGCAGGAGCCGCAGTGGTCTGCCTCCGCCGCGTCGCGCGGCAGGTCGGCTGCGCTGTAGATCGCGCCGAGAAACAGCCATGAGCCGAACTCGCGCGAGACGAGGTTGGTGTGCTTGCCCTGCCAGCCCAGCCCCGCCGCCTGCGCCAACGGTTTTTCCATCACCGCGGCGGTGTCGACGAACACTTTCAGTTCCTCGCCGGACTGGACCGCAAACCATCGCGCCAGCGCCTTCAGCCGTTTCTTGATGACGTCGTGATAGTCGTCGCCCTGGGCGTAGACCGAAATCGCGCCGTGGCTGCGCTTCTCTAGCAGCGCCAGCGGATTTTCATCGGGGCCATAGTTGACGCCGAGCAGGATGACCGAGCGCACGCCGGGCCACAGCGCGCGCGGATCCATCCGCCGTTCCGGATTGGCCGCCAGCCAGTCCATCTCGCCATGGGCGCCGGCCTCGAGGAATTCGCGGAAATGATTTGCTGCCTGCGCGATCGCGTCGGGCTCGGTGACACCGATGCAATCGAAGCCGAGCGTTTTGGCCTCGCGCGCCAGCGCGGCTTTCAATTCGGCGCCGGAAGGTTTTTCGTTCAGAAGTCGAGATCCACGTAGGTCCGCGACGCCGGCACCCCCGCCAGCCATTCGCTCAGCAGCGGGCGGAACGACGGGCGGGATTTCACCCGCGCGTACCACGCCTTTGCCGCCTCGTCCTCGCTCCATGGCACGTCGCCCAGATAGTCGATCGCCGAAAGATGCGCCGCGGCGGCGAGGTCCGCGTAGGTCAGTTTGTCGCCGGCGAGAAAATTCCGCGTCTGCGCCAGCCAGCCGATATAGGCCAGATGATAGCGCACATTGACCTTGGCCGCGCGGATCACTTCGGCCGCCGGTGCGCCGCCGCCATTCTCCTCGCTCATGAAACGCTTGTAGATCCGCTCGGTCACCAGCGGATTGGAGGCTTCCTCGAAGAATTTTTCGTTGAACCACGCCATCAGCCGGCGCACCTCGATGCGCTCGTTGATCGAAGCCGGCAGCAGCCGGCGTTCGTCGGCATCCGCGCCGTGAACCTCGTCGAGATATTCGGCGATGATACCGGCGCCGGGTATCGGCGGGCGGCCTTCGGCCATCATGACCGGTGTGTGACCCGCCGGATTGAGCGCGAGAAACGCCTCGCGCCGTTCCCAGGCCCGCTCTTCCACCAGCCGCAAATCGAGGCCGTGTTCGCCGAGGATCAGGCGAACGAAGCGCGAGTGCGGGCAGAACGGGTGATGAAACAGCGTGTACATGAAGTCCTTGGTAGCTACGCGGCGCTTAAAAAATCCTCAACCGGTCGGGCCGCGTCGGCGAATCCGCACCCTAGCGCCTGTTCGGGTCTAATTAAATCAGAACCGGCCATACGTCAGGCTTTTGTTGGGCGTTTTTTGCGATTGCGGGCGGGGTGCGAATAAGCGAGAAGAACCCGGCATTTTGCAGCAAAAATGGACCACATCATGATGTCGGATGCAGTACGGGCGGTGATTCTCGGCATCGTCGAGGGCATCACGGAATTTCTGCCGGTTTCCTCGACCGGCCACATGCTGCTGGTGCAGCGCTTCTTCGGTCTCGGCGAAGGCAATTTCTGGAACAGTTTTGTGGTGCTGATTCAACTCGGCGCCATTCTGGCGATCGTCGCGCTTTATTTCGCCAAGCTGTGGAAGGTCGCGCTCGGCATGTTCTCGAACCCGGACGACCGCCGGTTCGTGATCGGCGTGCTGGTCGCGTTTCTACCGGCCGTCGTCATCGGCCTGATTGCCGGCAAATACATCAAGGAATTTCTCTTCAATCCGTGGGTGGTGTGCTTCACACTGATCGTCGGCGGCGCGATCCTGATGTGGGTCGATCAGCTCGACCTCCATCCGCATGAGGACGACGCCACCAAATTTCCGCTGCTGATGTATTTGTGGATCGGCATCGCGCAGTGCCTCGCGATGATTCCCGGCGTGTCGCGTTCCGGTGCCAGCATCGTGGCGGCAATGTTATTGGGTGCGGAAAAGCGCGCAGCGGCGGAGTTTTCGTTCTTTCTTGCGATCCCGACCATGGTAGGCGCCTTCGCTTATGATTTCTACAAGAACCGGGGCGAGATGACGACCGATCACCTCGGTATCATCGCAATCGGATTCGTGGTCTCGTTCATTACCGCGATGATCGTGGTGAAGAGCTTCCTGAACTACGTCACTCGCCACGGCTTTACGTTCTTCGCATGGTGGCGCGTTATCGTCGGCACGCTTGGCCTGATCGCGCTGGCGCTGGGGAAGTAGAACTGACCGCAGATTTGTAGGGTGGGCAAAGCGAAGCGTGCCCACCATTCAACGTCGGAATTCAATCGACAGGCGGTGGGCACGGCGCGAGAGCGCCTTTGCCCACGCTACGGTTCTGGTGTTTACGCGTTCTTGCGCTGAAACTGCCCGGCGGCGCGGAAGCGCCAGAGATATTGCGGGGCGATCGCTTCCATCGAATCCGGCGTGATGCCGAAGTCCTTCCAGCGTGAGGCCTGCGGCCTTCGCGGCATCGGACACCACGTTGTCGGAGCGCAACAGCTCGACCTGGTCCGGCGTCAGCTTCAGCGGCCCCGGCACGAACTGCAGGAACAGCGCCTTCAGTTTCGCGAGGGCGAACGGCAGCGTAACCAGCATGCGGTTACGCTCGGTGATCCCGAGGATGATGCCCATGATCTCGCGCATGGTCAGCACTTCCGGCCCGCCGAGCTCGTAGGTCGCGCCCGCCTTGGCGTTGCCGTCGGCAGCTTCCGCCACCGCGGTCGCGACATCGCCGACATAGACCGGCTGCATTTTGGTCAGGCCGCCGCCGATCAGCGGCAGCACGGGCGATATGCGCGCCAGCGCCGCAAAGCGATTGGTGAACTGGTCCTCGGGGCCGAACACGACCGATGGCCGCAGGATCGTGGCCGAGGGCACCGCCGCCAGCACGGCCTTTTCTCCGGCGGCCTTGGAACGGGCGTAGGCCGACAGCGAGTTCTCGTCGGCGCCGATGGCCGAAACATGCACCAGCCGCGCCCCGGCGGAAGCCGCCGCTTGGGCGACCGTTTCAGCGCCCTTGGCCTGTACCGCGTCAAAGGATTGCGCGCCGCTGGCCGAGAGGATGCCGACCAGGTTGATGGCCACGTGGGAATCGCGCATCGCCGCCTCTACCGAGGCCGGATAGCGCAGATTGGTCTGGACGGCATGGATCTGGCCGACCCGGCCCAGCGGCTGCAGATGGCCGGCCAGTTCGGGGCGCCGCACCGCGACCCGGATACGGAAATCGCGCTTGGCCAGGGCCCGGACCACGTTTCGCCCCAGAAAGCCCGATCCGCCAAAGACCGTGACGAGGGTTTCCTGGTTCGATGCCAAGTCCAATGCCATGTTCGGTCCAATCCTGCCGGTCAAATTCGAGAGATCGTGGCGATAGTTAGCGGATTCGCGGTCCGCCAACACGCTTTATGCTTACAGCCTAATTGGACCGCATTGAAGCAATTTGACAACCGTGCGACCGAACCTTACTAAGCCCGCCGGGCCCAGGTGGTGGAATTGGTAGACGCGCTGGCTTCAGGTGCCAGTGGCTTAACGGCCGTGAAGGTTCGAGTCCTTTCCTGGGCACCACTTTGCCCATGCCCAACAATCGTTGCGAAGTGGCTTAGTGCCACGCGCCGGGCCGCGCTCGCGCGATTCGCTTCCAGGCAAACCGAGGCTAGCTCGCGGCCTCCGGGTCGGAGCCGCCCTGCGTGTGCCCGTCCGGGCCGCGGCTGAACACGCCATAGCTGCTGGATTTCATACCGGCGCCGTTAGTGGCGAGTGCGGCCAGGCCCATTTTCAAGAGTTCACGCACGGCCGCCGCGCGCGTCGGCATCCGGTGCCGGAAGCGAAAATCGTCGATCGTCGTCAGCTCTTCGGGCGAGAGCATCACCTGCAACCGCTCACCGCGCATGTCGGACATCGGAAACACCCAAGTTTAGATCATTGAGTAGTTTACTCAACGCGGGACCTCGAAGCCTGTTCCGCCAAACGAGACTGAGTGGCCAAATTAGCTAAATACACTAACAAAAACAATATGTTAGGTGTTGATTTTTGGTTAACCGAGGCGCATATTCCGGTCTTGGAGACAGACCATGACAGAGACCCTCAAGTTGCCGCGCGGGCTTTCCGAAGAGCGCAAGCCGCCACCGCCACCGCCGCTGCGGCCGAGCCACGCCAGGATCATCGAGAATCTCGAGCGCTGGGCCAACAGCACCGGCCTGCAGCCGCCGCAGCCAGCCGATCCAAAAACGGCGTGAGCCCGGCCTGCGCCACCGGACGCGTCGCCGCCTGACAATGTTCCGCGTCAGACGAATCGTTGGCCGGCCCGGTGAGCGACCGACCTCTGCACGAAGTACATCCCCACCAGCGAGACGATCGACGTCGCGACGACGATATAGCCGAGCCAGTCGAAATGCCGGAGCGAACCATCCGCATTTTGCGTGATGATCGCCGCAGCCAGAACCGACCCGAGCCCGCCGGAGAGTTGCTGGAGCGAAGCGCTGACGGCGCTGAAGGAGCCGCGCTGGCTGGGGTCGGGGATCGCGGAGATCAGCGCCTGCGACGGGATCATGCGCGAAAAGATGCCGACGAACATCAGCACGTTGACGACAATGACCGTCGTCAGCGAGACCTGACCGAGATGCGTGTAGATCAGCACCATGACAACAGACATCGCGCTGCCGAACGCGAACGTCGGAAATTTTCCGAACGCATCGCTGGCGCGTCCGACGAGAGGGCCCGTGAAAATGCTGAACAGGCCAGAGACCAGATAGATGGTCGGCAGATGCAGGATGTCGATGCCGAGATTGTTCACGGTGTAGGCGCTGCCGAACGGCATCAGCATGTAGCCGCCGGTCGCCAGCAACGTCGTCACCAGAAACGCGGTCGTGTAGCGGGTTTGCGCCACGGTTGCGATCAGGTGCCGAAACGCGGTCTTGTCCTGCTTGAGCAGCAAATGGGCGTTCACCGGCTGCATCAGCACGACAACCGCGGCCATCGCCGCGACCGACAGGATGATGATTGCGCCGAACGAAACGTGCCAGCTCCAGTGATTGGAAAGAAACAGCCCGGCCGGAATGCCCAGCACCTGGCTGGCCGCGAACGCGGTCTGCACGAAGCCCATCACGCGGCCGCGTTGTTGCAGCGAGAACAGGTCGGTGGTGATGGCGAGTACGACCGAGCCGATCACGCCGCCGAACACGCCGGTTACGATTCGGCCGAGCAACAGCACATGATAGTTCGGCGCCAGCGCGCACAGCGCTGTTCCGAGCGTGAAGCCGACGTAAAAGAACAACAGCAGGCGCTTGCGGTCGAAACGATCGGCGAATCCCGCGCTGAGGATCCCCGAGATTCCGGCGCTGAACGCATAGGCAGAGACCGCTACCCCGAACTGTCCCGCTGTGATGTCGAGCGCGGGCATGATGATGGCGCCGAGCGGCGACATGATCGTGAAGTCGAGAATCACGGTGAACTGAACCAGCGCAAGCAACGCGACCAGCAGCCACTGGTAACGCGAGAAGCTGCGATCCGGCGGCGATTGATCGTCGATCTCTTCGGTCATGACATCCATTCACAAGGGGAGAGAAAGCGGAATCGCCAAGGAATCTCCGGGCTGCGCGTTCAAGCAGCGCGGCGGCGTCCGATCAAGCGGTCTATCGATCCAGCGGTAGGCCCGCGGATCACATAAAAGTGGTTCGGGGCCTCTTTGATGACCTGATCTGCGATTTTATCGGTTGCTCGGCAGCGCTGCTGGGGTGCGGACTAGCGCGCCTTGGTCTTGAGATTCGCCTTGATATCCGCCTTGGGGCCGGCATTCGCCGGCCTGGCCCGGATGCGCATGCGATCGCCGGAAACCTTCTCGATTTCGAAAGCGTCGGTCTTGCGCACGAGGTCACTGAGCTTGCTCAGTCCGTAGGTCCGCACGTCAAAGTCCGAAAACAAATTAGACACTTGCGTTCCCACCGTGCCGAGCAACACCCAACCATCCTCGCTTTCGAGCTGCGAAATGGCCTTTTGCAGGATCGGGATCGCGGCGCTTGGGGGCTCCAACGAGTTCGGCTTCGCGGTAGCGTTGGCGCCGCTGCTCGCGGCCTGCGGCACCAGGTTCTCGGTGTAGATAAAGCGGCGGCAGGCCTGCCTGAAACTTTCCGGCGTCTTCTGCGCGCCAAAACCGTAGACGTCTGCGCCCTGTTCGCGCAGGCGCGACGCCAGGCGGGTAAAGTCGCTGTCGGAAGAAACCAGGCAGAAGCCGTCGAACCTTCCGCTGTGCAAGAGATCCATCGCGTCGATGACCAAAGCGATATCCGAGGCGTTCTTGCCCTTGGTGTAGGCGAACTGCTGATACGGATCGATGGCGTATTTCTGCAGGATATCGGACCAGGATTTGAGCTGAGACGTTGAAAAGTCGCCATAGATGCGGCGCACGCTGGCCTCGCCGAATTTCGCGACCTCCTCGAACAACCCGCCGGCGATCTGCGGCGAGGTGTTGTCGGCGTCGATCAACACGGCAAAACGGGGCAGTCGTTGCTGTTCGGCTTTCACAGGGCACCCCCGGATGTGGCGACGGCCGGCAGATACTGACGCGATTCCACCCATTATGGAAAGACTGAATAAAATACGCCCTGCGCCCCTCGTTTGTTGGCGATTTCAACGTTAGTTTAGGCTGGTATCGATTCGACGAGGTTTTGAACGTAATGACCATCCGCCTGCATCGTGGCGACCTGCCTGATCTATCCCGCTACACGAATTCGGTGGCGATCGATACCGAGACCATGGGCCTCAATCCGCATCGTGACCGGCTCTGCGTGGTGCAGATGTCGAACGGCGACGGCAGCGCCGACGTCATCCAGATTCCCAAGGGTCACACCGACGCGCCGAACCTGAAGGCGCTGCTGGCCAATCCGAAAGTTATGAAAATCTTTCACTTCGCGCGCTTCGACCTCGCGGCGCTCACCAACGCCTTCGGCGTCATGCCGCAGCCGGTGTACTGCACCAAGATCGCCTCGCGGCTGGTCCGCACCTATACCGACCGGCACGGCCTGAAGGATCTGGTGCGCGAGGTCCTCAACATCGATCTGTCGAAGCAGCAGCAATCGAGCGACTGGGGCGCGCCTGCTCTCAGCGAAGCCCAGCTCGCTTATGCCGCCTCCGACGTGCTGCATCTGCATGCCCTGCGCGAGCGGCTCGACGCGATGCTGGCGCGCGAGGGCCGCACCGAACTGGCGCAGGCCTGTTTCGACTTTTTGCCGTTCCGGGCCAGGCTCGATCTCGGCGGCTGGGAGGCCGAGGACATTTTCGCCCATTCGTGAGCCGAAACCGTCCAGGTTCGCCGTCCAGGTCCGCCGCCCGAGCGACGCTTCGCCCCGTTTCGGTCACACTGGTGAGAGCACGTCCGGGCTGCATTTTGCAGCGATCCCGGATACAATCGCGGGCAAATCTCGCGGTTTGGAGCGGCGGTGAACACGGTACAGAACCCAGCAGCCTTTGGCGCCGGCATGGAGGCGCGCTTTGCCGCCGCCGCGCGCCACAGCCGGATGGTGCGTGTGCTGCGGATCGCGGTCCCGGCGGCGGTGGTTCTCGCGATGGCGGCTATCGTCGCGGTGTCGGTCTTCAATCCGTTTCGCATGCTGCTGCCGAAGCTGCCGGTCGACATGGGAAACCTGGTGGTATCAGGCACCAAGATCACGATGGAATTGCCGCACCTCGCCGGGTTTTCGACCGACCAGCGGCCGTATGAAATGTGGGCCAAGGCTGCGACCCAGGACCTGACCGATCCCGATCACGTCGAGCTCAGCGCGTTGCGTGCCAAGGTGATGATGGAAGACAAGAGCACGCTGACGATGGATGCCCGCACCGGTTATTTCGACAGCAAGGCGCAAATGCTCGACCTGCGAAAGGATATCTTCCTGCAATCCTCCACGGGCTATGAGGCCAAACTTTCCCAGGCGTATGTCGACATCAACAAGGGAGGGGTGACGTCGGACGAACATGTAGACGTCAAATTACTCAACGGAACGCTGAGCGCCGACCGCCTCAGGATCATCAACAGTGGCGAGGTGGTGCGGTTCGAAGGCAACGTCGTGATGAACCTGGTCATGGATCCGCCGACGCCTCCCGAGCCCGAGCCGCCGAAGACGCGATCGATCAGCAAGTCCGCCAACACGAAATGAATTTCATAATGCAGTTTTCCTCCCGCAGTTTGGCGGCAGCAGCGTTCGCGCTCGCGCTGATCGCTTCCGGCGGCGCCCATGCGCAAGGCGCGGTGTCAGGCGTGCCGAATGCGATGCAGGGTTTTTCGCAAAACCGCGACCAGCCGATCCAGATCGAGGCGGCGTCGCTCGAGATGCGCGACAAGAAAAAGGAAGCGACCTTTTCCGGCAATGTGAAGGTGGTGCAGGGCGACACCACCATGACGGCGAAATCGCTGGTGGTGTTTTACGATTCCGGACCGGCGGCCGCGGCGCCGGCGCCCGCCAATGCGAAGGGAGCCAAAACGGCTCCCATGCAGGCGGCGTCCCCGGGACCCGGTGGCAGTTCGTCGATCCGCAAGCTCGAAGCCCGCGGTGGCGTCGTCGTGACGCAAAAGGAGCAAGTGGTCACCGGCGAGAGCGCGATCTTCGATACCAGGGCCAACCTCATCACCATGGCGGGCGGCGTGGTGCTGACCCAGTGCAAGAACGTACTGCGCGGCGACCGTCTGCTGGTGGATATGACGACCGGTGTGTCGCGGGTGGAATCCGACAGCGGCCGGGTGCAGGGCCTGTTCGACCAGTCCGCGGGAAAAGACTGTGGCTCCGGCGGAGGTGGCGCCAAGCCGGGCATGCCGTCGCTGATTCCCGGTAAAAAATGAGATATATCAACCACTTAAATAATATTTAAGCCTTCTGTGGTTGAAGCGTAGGGTGTCAGCCTGTATCTACGGGGCTGGCACGGCGGGGTGTTTGGGGACATCCATTCCTTCATGGTTCGCAGGCGACGCAATTCGCCGGCGGACGCATCGCGGATCACCGCGAAAGGCGTGAGCGAAGCGGGATGGTGGACTTACTCGGCATGTTCCGGCGACGCCCCGCGAAACGCGGTCCGGCAGGATTTGCGCGTTCGCACGAGGACATCACGGCGCTTGGTGATTCCTTTGGCGACATGCTGACCAGCCCGGTGCGCGACGCGCCGCCGATGGCACGCACGGCGCCGGTCTCGGGGCTCGATTTGCCGCGACCGCAGGCGCAGCCGGTGGTGGAACCAGCGCGCGGTCGCGCTCAAGCCCCCCACGCCCAAGCTCCCGACACGCAAGCCCCTCCTGCCCAGGCTCCCAGAGCCCAGGCTCCAAAGGCCCAGGCGCCCAAGACAAACGGCGCCGCTGCGCCGCGCCTGATCAAGCGGCAGGGCTACCTGGCTGTGCATAGCGTGGAAAAGAGCTTCGGCACCCGCAAGGTCGTGCGCGGCGTCAGCATCTATGTCCGGCGCGGCGAGGCGGTCGGTCTCTTGGGTCCAAATGGCGCCGGCAAGACCACGGTGTTCTACATGATAACCGGGCTGATCAAGGCGGATCGCGGCGCCATCGAGCTCGACGGCCACGACGTTACCAAGCTGCCGATGTATCAGCGCGCGCGGCTCGGCATCGGCTATCTGCCGCAGGAAGCCTCGATCTTCCGCGGCCTCACCGTCGAGCAGAATATTCGCGCCGTGCTCGAAGTCGTCGAGCCGAACAAGAAGAAGCGCGAGGCGGAACTCAACTCGCTGCTGGAAGAATTCAACATCACCCGCCTGCGCAAATCGCCGTCTATCGCGCTGTCCGGCGGCGAACGCCGCCGCGTCGAAATCGCGCGCGCGCTGGCGACGCGTCCGAACTACATGCTGCTCGACGAGCCCTTCGCCGGCATCGATCCGATCGCGGTCGGCGACATTCAGGATCTGGTCCGCCACCTGACCAACCGCGGCATCGGCGTCCTGATCACCGACCACAATGTGCGTGAAACGCTCGGTCTGACCGATCGCGCCTATATCGTCTATGCCGGGGAAATCTTGACAGAGGGCAGCCCGGAGGAAATCGTCGCGGACCCGGATGTCCGCCGTCTTTACCTTGGCGAGGAATTCCGCCTCTAGTCGATTTTTCGTTGGCGTCAAGCCGTGTACAAGGGCTTTCGACTAAGATAAGCAAGAATCGGACCAAGTTTTACTGGATCGGTTCGTATCTCCATGGCTCTGACGCAGAGACTAGAATTCCGCCAGTCGCAGTCGCTGGTTATGACGCCGCAGCTGATGCAGGCGATCAAGCTGCTGCAGCTGTCGAACCTCGACCTTTCGGCCTTCGTCGAGGAGGAGCTGGAGCGTAACCCGTTGCTGGATCGCGCCAGCGACGGCCCCGAAGCTCCGGTCGCGGGCGAACCGGTTCCCGAACGTGCCGAATTTTCCGATTCTTCCAGCTATGGCGACGATTCCGGTGGCGAAGCCTTTGACGCGGGCTCCGGCGCCACGGGCGATGCCTTCGAACCCGGCCAGGAAGAATGGCTGAACCGCGATCTCGGCACCCGCACCGAAATCGAGCAGACACTGGATACCCCGCTCGACAACGTCTTCTCCGAGGAGCCCGCCGAAGCCGCGGCGCGGGTGGCGCAGGACGCGGCCCCGACCGCTTACACCGAATGGGGCGGCGGCGCCTCCAATGACGAAGACTACAATCTGGAAGCCTTTGTCGCCGCCGAGGTCACGCTCGGCAGCCATCTCGCAGAACAGCTGGCGGTAGCGTTCACCTCGCCCGTGCAGCGCATGATCGGACAATATCTGATCGATCTGGTCGACGATGCCGGCTACGTGCCGGCGGACCTCGGACAGGCCGCCGAACGGCTCGGGGCCTCGCAAGGCGATGTCGAAGCGGTGCTTAACGTGCTGCAGAAATTCGATCCGCCGGGCGTTTGCGCGCGGAACTTGAGCGAATGCCTGGCGATCCAGCTCCGCGAACTCAATCGCTATGATCCCGCGATGCGGGCGCTGGTCGAGCATCTCGATCTCCTCGCCAAGCGCGACATCGGCGCGTTGCGCAAATTGTGCGGCGTTGACGATGACGACATCACTGACATGATCGGCGAGATCCGCCGCCTCGATCCCAAGCCCGGCCTGAAGTTCGGCTCGGCGCGGACGCAGACCATGGTGCCCGACGTCTATGTGCGGCCCGGCCCCGACGGCGGTTGGCATGTCGAACTCAACAGCGACACGTTGCCGCGCGTGCTGGTCAATCAGGTCTATTATACCGAGCTGTCGAAGACGATCCGCAAGGATGGCGACAAATCCTATTTCACCGACTGCCTGCAGAATGCGACCTGGCTGGTCCGCGCGCTCGACCAGCGCGCCCGCACCATTCTGAAGGTCGCGACCGAAATCGTGCGCCAGCAGGACGGTTTCTTCACCCACGGTGTCGCGCATCTGCGTCCGCTGAACCTCAAGGCGGTGGCGGATGCGATCCAGATGCACGAATCGACGGTGTCGCGGGTGACCGCCAACAAATACATGGCGACCAACCGCGGCAGCTTTGAATTAAAGTATTTCTTCACCGCCTCGATTGCCTCCGCCGACGGCGGTGAGGCCCATTCGGCGGAGGCCGTCCGCCACCACATCAAGCTCCTGATCGACGCCGAAGCCCCGGCCGCGATCCTGTCAGACGATACCATCGTGGAACGATTGCGCGAGACCGGCATTGATATTGCTCGGCGCACGGTCGCGAAGTACCGCGAAGCGATGCGTATTCCATCTTCGGTGCAGCGACGCCGCGACAAACAGAGTATGCTGGGTAATGCACTTTCCGCCCCCGCCACCTCTTCCGACCGCTCCCGCGATACCGCTCCTGCCTGATTGCGTTCGCGTGAAATCGCGATAGTGTCGTTTCGCCTTGGAGCGCGATCCGGAGAACCACATGCTGGTTTTCCGAACAGGGATCATGCTCCACCGACAAGTCCAGAGTGACGGACATCAAGCGAGGCATCAAATGACCCTTCGAATCTCCGGGAAGAGCATAAATGTCGGTGACGCGCTTCGTTCGCGCGTCAGCGAGCGCACCGATGAAGTCTTGCGGAAATATTTCGACGGCAATTACTCCGGCCACATCACGCTGAGCAAGGACGGCTTCGGCTTCCGCACCGACTGCTCACTGCATCTTGATTCCGGAATTTCGCTGGAGGCCAATTCGAACGCCACCGACGCCTATGCCAGTGCCGACCAGGCGTTGTTGATGATCGAGAAGCGCCTGCGGCGCTACAAGAGCCGGCTGAAGGATCGCTCGGCCCGCAAGACCTACGCGGCGTCGGCGGCGCTGGCCGAGATGACCGCGCCGACGCTCGATGCGCCAAGCTACGTGATCGAGGCGCCGGCGGAAGACGACGAACTGACTGCTTACAGCCCCGTCATCATCGCAGAGGCGACCACCGCGCTGAAGCGGCTTTCGGTCAGCGAGGCGGTGATGGAGCTGGATCTGACGGGTGCTGCCTGCATCGTGTTCCAGCACGGCTCCAGCGGGCGGGTGAACATCATTTATCGGCGCACCGACGGTAATGTCGGCTGGGTCGATCCCCCGGCGGTTACCCCCTGACATATATGCCGGATAGCATTGACGCCCCCAGCCGCCCTACCTATGGTCCGCCGCCCTTAACGATAGGGTGCGGGAACTGGCCGCGGGAGTTGGCACCGGTCGAGTGTTGGAGTAGAAGCCCCCAAATCCGGACCCGGGTCTAAGCCCGCCTCCTGTCTCATCTTCTTGACGCCACGATAGCACTTGCTATTTCACAACCTGCCGGTTCAATTCACCTCGGAACGCCCAATGACGATTACCGATCTGGTCGCACCCGAGGCGATTCTCCCCGCGTTGAAAGTCATCAGCAAGAAGCAGGCGCTGCAGGAACTGGCGGCGCGAGCCGCCGCCCTGACCGGGCAGAACGAACGCTCGGTGTTCGAAGTTTTGCTGCAGCGCGAGAAGCTCGGTACCACAGCGGTTGGCTATGGCGTTGCAATTCCCCACGGCAAGCTGCCCAAGCTGGAAAAGCTGTTCGGTTTCTTCGCCCGGCTCGAACGCCCGATCGATTTCGAGGCGATGGACGGCCAGCCGGTCGACCTGATCTTCCTGCTGCTGGCGCCGGAAGGCGCGGGCGCCGATCATTTGAAGGCGCTGGCGCGGATCGCGCGGCTGTTGCGCGACCAGG
This sequence comes from uncultured Alphaproteobacteria bacterium, assembly GCA_963764705.1. Taxonomy (GTDB): domain Bacteria; phylum Pseudomonadota; class Alphaproteobacteria; order Rhizobiales; family Xanthobacteraceae; genus Bradyrhizobium. Next base: position 364,411 of record CAVXTR010000006.1, read on the forward strand.
ACGTCGCCAAGAAACTGCGCGCCTCGCGCGATGCCCAGGCGATTTACTCGGTTCTGGCGCTGCCGCCGGCGAGCGCTGCGTAAGGCGAGGCGGTCGGCTCTCCTCGCTACCGGGTCAGATCTCGCGATAAATATCGAACCGTTCTGCTGCCGTCATAAACGCTCGCGGTGCCGACCTCGCTAAAACCCAACGCCGCATGAAAGGCGTCCGACGCCGGGTTCGGCGGGTTCTGGTTGACCTCGCAGGCGATGCGATCGTGTCCGGCGCGGACGGCGTATTCGAACAGATCCTCATACAGGCGCCGCGCGCAACCGCGTCCGCGTGCCGATGGAGCGACCACGATGCGATCGACATACACAAAGCGCGGATAGCGGGCGCGAAGCCAGATGAAGTTCGGGCTGTCGTAACGCGCGTCCTGATCGAACGCGAGCAGGAACGCATCGAGCTCTCCAACGCGTCGCGCCAGAAATGCTTCGCCGACAAGGTATTCCAGCCGCTCCGGCTCCAGCCAGGACAGCTCGCGCGCATGGGCGTTGTTAAGCGCGAGCAGGGTTTTTCCGAGCGGGTCCGTCTGGATCACGTCTGCTGCGGCAACGGAATAAATCGCTTGATCGTCCATGCGAACTTCTAGATGCCCGATCTGTCGTGGGCCATCCCGTCGCGTTCCCGAAAGGCAAAAAAATACGCGGGCGCGTCCCGGCTAGGGAGCGCGCCCGCGTATTGCGAATTCTCGTTGCGGCGATAAGCCGCTACAAAACCTGGGACACGCTCAGCGTCCGTGACAGAGGCAAGCCGCGGCAGTGACGCCGACAGATGCCGCGTCAGTGAGAGCAGAAGATCTGCCTCAGTGTACGCTGACGGCCTGAAGCTCGTTGCTCCATGCGTTGGCGATGGCCGCCTCGCGGCTGTCGGTCAGCATGATCGGGGTGCCATCGGCGGCATGCAGCGCGAACAGCTTCAGTCCCGGCGCAATCTTCGGCGCCTGGGGGAAGAGTCCGGGCACGTCCTCGGAACGGACCTGTTTCACGTAGGCGATATGGCCTTCACCCAGATGGGCCAGCGCCTCGGTGGACACCTTTTCGGGTTCGAACGTCACACTCACTTCACTCATGGTCTCGACTCCTTTGTCAGATTAAGCGGTCGAGTCCGCTACTCGTTCCATTATTCGTGCTCATTGATAGCGATTGTCTTAACGACCCGCTCAGGCTCCGGCCTGGCCAGATCGATCGACAACAGCCCGTTTTTCAGATCCGCGCCCAGCACCTGCATCCCCTCCGCCAGCACGAAGGTGCGCTGGAAGTGGCGCGCGGCGATGCCGCGATGGATGTATTGCCGGGCCTTGTCGTCCTGCTGGCGGCCCCGGATCACGAGCTGGTTTTCCTCAGTAGTTACATCGAGTTGATCACGGGTAAACCCCGCCACCGCCAGCGTGATTCGCAGCTTTTCGGGCTGGCCGTTGGAACGGTCGCACCGCTCGATATTGTAGGGAGGATAACCGTCGGCGCCCTTGACGACGCGATCGAGCGCACGCTCGATTTCGTCGAACCCAAGCAGGAACGGACTGGATAACGAAGGAACACGAGACATTACAAAGTCCTCTCGAAGCGACTTTGAGGGGCCCTTACGGCACCCCATGCAACCGGCCGGCGGGTCTGCTGCCCGGTCAATCAGCAATATGGGGGTTTTTGGGGAGGCTTCAAGTGGTTCTGGAAGCAGCGTAAATCGGCCGCGGATGGGGCGCTTTTGTCATTCCAGGGCTTCGCCCCCTCAGAGGCGCAATGGCCTACCGGGAATGACGGAACTATCCGCCCACCCGCTTGCGGCCGTCGGGGCTAAAAAGATGCAGCTTGTCAGGCGCGGCGACGGCCCTGATTCGCTCGCCGATCGCCGGCCCGATCGCGCCGGGAATCCGCACGATCACTTCGCCCGGCGGCAGTTCGCCGGGATTGGCAGCCACGCCCGGCGCTTCCTTGGCCCGCGTGCCGTAAATAAACGTTTCGGCGCCGACGCGCTCGATCGCTTCGACGGTGAGGCCCAGCGCCACGCCGCCGGCGATCGTCTCGCTCGAAATCACGAAATCCTCTGGCCGGATTCCAAGGATGCCGGCCTCGCCGAGGCGGCTGTCGCCGGCCAGTTGCGATGTGAGTTCGTCGGCGCGCAGCGGCATCAGATTCATCGGCGGCGCGCCGATAAAGGACGCGACGAAGGTGGTCGCCGGCTTCTGGTAGATGTCGAGCGGATTGCCGATCTGCTCGACTTGGCCGCCGTTCATGACGACGAGAATGTCGGCCAGCGTCATCGCCTCGAGCTGGTCGTGGGTGACGTAGATCGAGGTCGTGCTGAGGCGGCGCTGCAATTTGCGGATCTCGACCCGCATGGCGATGCGCAGCTTGGCGTCGAGGTTCGACAGCGGCTCGTCGAACAGAAACACCTTTGGCTGACGCACGATGGCGCGGCCCATGGCCACGCGCTGGCGCTGGCCGCCCGACAATTGCCGCGGCTTGCGCTCGAGCATCGCGCCGAGTTCGAGAATGCGCGCGGCTTCCTGCACGCGGGTGTCGATCTCGGGCTCCTTCATGCCGCGATTGCGCAGGCCGTAGGCCATGTTGTTGTAGACGGTCATGTGCGGATAGAGCGCGTAGTTCTGGAACACCATCGCGATGTCGCGCTCGGCCGGTTCGATCTGGTTGACGATGCGTCCGCCGATATCGATCTCGCCGCTGGAGATGGTCTCCAGCCCCGCCACCATGCGCAGCAGCGTGGACTTGCCGCAGCCGGAAGGGCCGACCAGTACACAGAACTGACCGTCGCCGACATCGAAGTCGATGCCCTTGATGGCCTCAAAACCTCCGGCATAGGTCTTGCGGACGTTGCGCAGTGTTACGTTAGCCATCGACGTTTACCTGGATCACCGCGACTCGCTTCCTCATTTTTCGGTCTCGACCAGACCGCGCACGAACAGCCGTTGCATGAACACGACCACCGCGACCGGCGGCAGCATCGCCAGGATCGCCGTTGCCATCGCGAGCTGCCATTCGGCGAGTTCGTCTGTCGTGTACAGCATCCGCTTGATGCCGGTGACGATGGTCTGCATCGAATCCTGCGTGGTGATCAGCAGCGGCCACAGATACTGGTTCCAGCCGTAGATGAACTGGATCACGAACAGCGCGGCGATTGTCGTCACCGACAGCGGCAGCAGCGTGTCCCAGAAGAATCGGAAGGGCCCGGCGCCGTCGATGCGGGATGCTTCCAGCAGCTCCTCCGGAATTGTCATGAAGAATTGCCGGAACAGCAGCGTGCCGGTGGCCGACGCGATCAGCGGCAGGATCAGCCCGGCATAGGTGTCGAGCATGTGCAGGTCGGCGACCACCTTGTAGGTCGGGTAAATGCGCACCTCGACCGGAAGCATCAAGGTGACGAAGATGATCCAGAACGCGGTCTTGCGGAACGGAAATCGGAAATACACCACCGCGTAGGCGGAGAGCATCGAGATGAAGATCTTGCCGAGCGCAATCCCGGTGGCCGAGATGAACGAATTCAGCAGCATATGACCGACGGGCTCGCGGCTGGCGCGCGAACCGCCGATGAATACTGCGCGATAATAATTTTCCAACGCGTGGCCGCCCGGCGTCATCGGCATGTTGCCGCCAACCACGGTGGCGGCGTCGTGGGTCGAGGCGATCAGCGCGATATAGACCGGAAAGGCGACGATGAAGACGCCCAGCGTCAGGATCGCGTATGCAATGATGTCGTTCCATGGGCGGTGCTCGACCATCAGTACTGCACCTTGCGTTCGACGTATTTGAATTGCACCGCGGTCAGCGCAATCACGATCACCATCAGCACCACCGATTGCGCGGCCGAGCCGCCGAGGTCGCCACCGAGCCGACCGTCGGCAAACACCTTGTAGACCATCGTCGTGGTGGCGCCGGCCGGGCCGCCGCCAGTGACGGCGTCGATGATGCCGAACGTATCGAAGAAGACGTAGACGACGTTGACGACCAGCAGGAAGAAGGTCGTCGGCGACAGCAGCGGGAACACGATGGTCCAGAACCGCCGCATCGGGCCCGCGCCGTCGATCGCCCCGGCTTCCAGCACGCTCTTCGGGATCGATTGCAGGCCTGCGAGGAAGAACAGGAAGTTATAGGAAATCTGCTTCCACACCGCGGCCATCACCACCAGCACCATGGCGTGGTTGCCGTTCAAGAGCGGATTCCAGTCGAAATTCATCCAGCGCAGCGGCCGCGCCAGCGTGCCGAGCGTGGGGTGGAACATGAAAATCCACAGCACGCCGGCGACCGCGGGCGCCACCGCATAGGGCCAGATCATCAGGGTCTTGTAGGCGCCGGCGGCCTTCAGGTTCTTGTCGGCCTGCGTCGCGAACAGCAGCGCGATCGACAGCGAAAGTGCCGCGACCAGTGACGAGAACACCAGCGTCGTCAGCATCGACTTGTAATATTCGGGCTGGGAGAACAGCGTCTGGTAATTCTCCAGGCCGACGAATTCGGTATTGAGGCCGAATGCGTCCTCGCGTTGGAACGATTGCCAGACCGCCTGGCTCGCCGGCCAGTAGAAGAACACGAATGTGATGATGAGCTGCGGCACCAGCAGCAGGTAAGGCAGCAGCTTGTTGTTGAAGACGACGGACTTTTCCATTCAACACGCTGTGTGATGCGAAGAAACGCTCCCCCTCCGGACGGAGAGGGAGCTTTTGGCCTGCTCTTACTTTGCCGTCTTTTCGAACGTGCGCAACATCGCATTGCCGCGTGCGACCGCCGCATCCAGCGCTTCCTGGGCGGTTTTCTTGCCGGCCAGAGCACCTTCGATTTCCTCGGACCAGAGGTCGCGCATCTGCACCAGATTGCCAAAGCGCAGGCCGCGCGAATTCTCGGTCGGCTCCTTGTTGGTCAGTTCCTTCAGCGGCGTCTGCAGCGTCGGATTTTTCTCGTAGAAGCCGTCCTTCACGGTCTTCTCATAGGCCGCCTTGGTGATCGGCAGATAGCCTGAATTCCTGGTGCAGCTTGGCCTGGCGGTCGGTATCGGACAGGAAGGTGAAGAACTTGGCGATGCCCTTGTATTCTTCGGGCTTCTTGCCGCCGAACACCCACAGCGAGGCGCCGCCGATGATCGAGTTCTGCGGCGCGCCCTTGACGTCGGGATAATACGGCATCGGCGCCGACGTGAAGTCGAACTTGGCGGTGCTCTTGGCGGTGGCGTAATAGCCCGACGAGGTCAGGAAGATCGCACATTCGCCGGACGCGAAGCGGTTTTCGCTTTTGTTCTCGCGGCCCGAATAGTCGTAGGTCTTGTCCTTCTGGAGGTCGATCAGGTTCTGCAGATGCTTGACGTGCAGCGGCGAGTTGAATGCCAGAACGGTATCGAAACCGTCGAGGCCATTCGCCTTGCTGCCGATCGGTACGTTATGCCAGGCCGAGAACTGCTCGATATGCGCCCATGAGGCCCAGGCGTTGGAGAAGCCGCAGGTGGCGTGCCCCGCCGCCTTCAGCTTCTTGGCGGCATCGAACACTTCCGGCCAGGTCTTCGGAATCTCGGCGACGCCGGCCTTCTTCAATTCGTCCTTGTTGATCCACATCACCATCGACGAGGAATTGAAGGGGAACGACAGCATGTCGCCTTTCGAGGTCGAGTAGTAGCCGGTGATCGCCGGCAGATAGTTCTTGGGGTCGAAGGGCTCGTTGGCTTCCTTCATGATCTGGTAGACCGGCTTGATGGCGCCGGTGGCGCTCATCATCGTCGCGGTACCGACCTCGAATACCTGAATGATGTGCGGCGCGGTGCCGGCGCGGAACGCGGCGATGCCGGCGTTCATGGTGTCGGGATAGCTGCCCTTGAAGGTCGGGACCACCTTGTAGTCGGATTGGCTGGCGTTGAAATCTTCGGCAAGCTTGTTGACGATATCGTTGTTGCCGCCGGTCATGGCATGCCACCACTGAATCTCGGTCACGGCGTAGGCAGGCGTCGCAAGCGCGAGCGCAACGGTTACTGCCGCCGCTGCGCCGAATTGTCGAAGAGCCATGAAATTCCTCCGGGTTGGGTCGTCACCTTCGTTTCGCGCGATAACAGCGCCGGATGACGGACAAATGACCGTATAAGCGAAAGCAGGGTATTGGGGAAGCATACCCGGGGAAAGCCGGAAAATAGACGGAGGCCGACCGTCCCGGCGCTCGCCGGGACGATCAACCGGGGCGATAAATCGTCAGCGCTTGCGTTCGGCGCCGCAGACCGCGCCCTTGGCGACCAGGGCTTCGATCTCGCTTTTGGAATAGCCGAATTCGCCCAGCACCTCGGACGTGTGCTGGCTGAATTTCGGTGGCGTGCGGCGCAGGCTCGGCTTGGTTCGCGCCAGCCTGATCGGGGAGGCGACGCCCTTGTACCAGTCCTTCTCGATGACATCGCCGCGGTGGATGGTGTGCGGATTGGTCAGCGCCTGATCGATCTTCTGCACCGGACCTGCCGGCAGTCCTGCCGCCAGCAGCCGGTTGCAGAGCGGTTCGGCCTCATGCTGGCTGAACACCGCCGCCAGTTCCTCGCGCAGCGCGTCGCGGTTGGCGATGCGGTCCTTGTTGCGGGCAAAGCGCGGATCGGTGCCGAGTTCGGGTTTGCCGACCTCCTTGGCTAGCTTGCGGAAGGTGCCGTCATTGCCGACGCCGATGAAGATGTTGTCGGTCCTGGTCGGAAAGATCGCATACGGCACCAGATTGGGATGCTCGTTGCCGGTTAGATTCGGCGGCTTGCCATGCATGAAATAATTCGCGGCGTGCGGATGCATGACGGCAAGCCCGGTCTCGTACAGCGTGGTTTCGAGAAACTGACCGAGACCCGAACGCTGCCGCTCCGACAACGCCATCAGGATGCCGATCGCCGCATAAAGCCCGGTGGTGATGTCGACGACGGGGACGCCGATCCGCATCGGGCCGCTTTGCGGCGAGCCGGTTGCGGCGATCATGCCGGTCATGGCCTGGATGATGGCGTCGTAGCCGGGATTGCCGCCGCGCGGACCGTCGGCGCCGAAGCCGGAAATCCGGCAATGCACGAGCTTGGGAAATTTCGCGCGCAGCACGTCGTTGCCGATGCCCCATTTGTCGAGCGTGCCCGGCTTGAAATTCTCGATCAGGACGTCGGCGGCTTCCAGCATCTTCATCAGCACCGCGCGTCCGCCCTCGGAAGCGAGGTCTAATCCGATCGAGCGCTTGTTGCGGTTGATGCCGACGAAATAGGCCGCGTCCTCGTCGTGGAAGGGAGGGCCCCAGTCGCGCACCTCGTCGCCGGCCGGCGGTTCGACCTTGATGACGTCGGCGCCGTGGTCGGCGAGGATTTGCGTGCAATAGGGGCCGCCGAGCACGCGCGTGAGATCAACCACGCGCAGGCCGGTCATCGCGCCGGGAGCCGCTTCAGAACTCATGGACAGAACCTTCGCTCAGGACAGGAATTGGAATTCCTGAGCTAGCGGTGTTCGCGCGCGGCGGCAATGGTCTCGCGCACGGCCGCATGATGCGGCACGTCCGCAGCGCGGAAAATGGCCCGCCATGTCGGCGGCGGGCCATCCGGAATTGTCGTTACACCACCGTCAGGCGCACATCGACGTTGCCGCGGGTGGCGTTGGAATAGGGGCAAACCTGGTGGGCTTTCTCGACCAGCGCTTCCGCGTCGGCGCGGGCAAGGCCTGGCAGCGAGACGGCGAGGTCGATGTCGAGGCCAAAGCCGCCGGCCGAGCGCGGGCCGATGCCGACCGTCGATGTCACCGAGGCATCCGCAGGGACCTTGGGGCCGCCCTGGGAGGCGACGAATTTCATCGCGCCGATGAAGCAGGCGGCATAGCCGGCCGCGAACAGCTGCTCGGGATTGTTGCCGGCGCCGCCGCCGCCGCCGAGTTCCTTGGGCGTCGTCAGTTTGACGTCGAGCGCGCCATCGAGGGTGGCGGCGTGGCCATCACGGCCACCGGTGGCCTTGGCGCTGGTCTTGTAGAGCACGTTGACGGACATCGTGGTTCTCCCTGGGTTGGAATTTCAATGTTATCTTTATTGCAGACAATTGAATTGTGCACAATATAAAATCTATCGCCTCACATTTAATTGTTCGCAATTGAATACCCGGTCGCGAGGCCCCAGAATGGTGGCAGGATCCATCAGACGGGTCGAGGTGACGCATGGCACGCAAACCGGCGGCGGACTGGCCGCTGCAATTGGACAATCAGATCTGCTTTGCGATCTATTCGACGGCGCATGCGTTCAACCGCGTCTACAAGCCGCTGCTCGACCGTCTCGGTCTGACCTATCCGCAATATCTGGTCATGCTGGTGTTATGGGAGCGTGACGGCGTGCCGCTGAAGGATATCGGCGAGCGGCTGTTCCTGGATTCCGGCACGCTGACGCCGCTGTTGAAGCGGCTGGAGGCGGCCGAACTCCTCAAGCGCACCCGCAGCACCGAAGACGAGCGCCAGGTCTTGATCGCGCTGACGCCGAAGGGGCAGGCCTTGAAAGAGAAGGCGAGGGCGGTGCCGGAAGGGATTTTAGCAAGCTCGGCGTGTTCGCTCGGGGAATTGTCGAGGATCAGGAACGATGTCGTGGCGCTGCGCGACAGGCTGAATGCGGCGTTGGGGGAGTAGGGGGCGGGCGTCAGAGGCGCTTTTTGGCGAAGGCGCGGCCGGAGGCGGACTTCAGATATTTTTCGAAGGCGATCGCCTGCGCCGCGTCACTAAACGCCACGTAGGTCTTGATGCGCCAAGGTCCATGCTTCGAAGTATGCGGAACTTCCCCGGCGTTGTGCTTTTTCAGTCGGGCACGCAGATCGTCCGTGATGCCGACATAGAAGTGCTGGGAATCGATACTTTCCAGAATGTAGACGTATTCATGAGCCACGCCGCTATCGGCGCCGTAGAAACGGCCGCAGGGTAGCGCATCTTGCGGGGGATGACTGGCGGGTAAATCTAGCGCTGACAGATAGAGCCCGGCTTCGCCCTTCGGGCTACGCCGCGGCAGCCTTCGCTTGCTTCGCTACGATAGAGCGCGGCGTGGCTTGCCCAGCCGTAGCTGGCGAAGCCAGCGAAGGCTGGTGGAGCCAGGCGGGATCGAACCGCCGACCTCTTGCATGCCATGCAAGCGCTCTCCCAGCTGAGCTATGGCCCCGTAGAATCGCAAGCCGCCTCAAATCAGGCCTGCGGGCATGACCCTGAACCACAGTTCAGGGCCGATCTCAAGTCTCTTCGTCGTTGCCGACGTCACCGATGATGTCGGTAACGTCCTCGTCGCCTTCTTCCTCGTCCGGAATGAAGGTGGAATCGTCGTCGTCATCGTCCTCGATGGTCTCGTCGACCTCGATATCGTCTTCCGATTCGGGAACCACGGCCTTGACCTTGCCGGTGTTCTCCTCGGCATCGGCCTCTTCCAGCGAAACCAACTCTTCGGCCTCGGCGGCCTCTGGCTGATCGGCGGCGGAAGCGGCGGAAGCGGCAGCAGCGGCGCGCGCGGCATCGCCACGAGCAGCCCGCGGCGGCGCGATCGGCGCAATCGGCACCACCTCGCCGGTGTAGGGCGAAATCACCGGGGTCTTGTTCAGGTCGTAGAATTTCTTACCCGTCGTCGGGCAAATGCGTTTGGTTCCGAGATCGGATTTGGCCACGTGTGGGATCCTGGGAAATTCTGAAAAACGGTGCTTCACTTGGCTAGTTGAGGGGCTGGTGTCAATAGCGCTTTGACGCAAATGACGGCCGCGTGACGCCGTGTGGCCCATGTGATACTGCCCCGCCGCAGAGGACACAATCTTGACCCATTCAGACGCCCCCGCAAGCCCGCTGGAATCCCGGTCCAGCGGCCCCCTGACCGGTAAAGTCCGCGTGCCCGGCGACAAGTCGATCTCGCACCGCGCCCTGATCCTGGGCGCGCTTTCGGTCGGAGAAACCCGCATTTCGGGGCTGCTGGAGGGCGAAGACGTCCTCAATACCGCCAAATCGATGCAGGCGCTGGGCGCCAAGGTGGAGCGGACCGGTCCGTTCGCCTGGTCGGTGCGGGGTGTCGGCGTGGCCGGCTTCGCCCAGCCGGCCGCCCCGCTCGATTTCGGCAATTCCGGCACGGGCTGCCGGCTGGTGATGGGGGCGGTCGCCGGCTGCCCGATAACGGCGGTTTTCGACGGCGACGCCTCGCTGCGTTCCCGCCCGATGCGGCGGATCCTCGATCCCCTGGAACTGATGGGGGCCAAGACCGACGAGACCAGGGAAGGCGGCCGCCTGCCGCTGACCCTGCACGGCGCCCGCGAGCCGGTGCCGATCCTGTACCGGACCCCGGTGGCCTCCGCCCAGATCAAGTCGGCGGTGCTGCTGGCCGGGCTCGCTGCCCCCGGCGTCACCACCGTGATCGAGCAGGAAGCCAGCCGCGACCACACCGAACTGATGCTGAGGCATTTCGGCGCGGAAATCACATCGACCCATGAAGGCAGTCACGGTCGCCGGATCGCGCTGTCAGGCCAGCCCGAACTGCACGGCGCCGAGGTCGTGGTGCCGGCCGATCCGTCCTCGGCGGCATTTCCGGTCGTGGCGGCGCTGATCGTCGAAGGCTCCGACATCGTGTTCACCGACGTCATGACCAATCCGCTGCGTACCGGCCTGTTCATCACATTGCGCGAGATGGGCGCGTCGATCGAGGAGAGCGAAGTGCGCGGCGATGCCGGCGAGCCGATGGCGCAGTTGCGCGTCCGTGCGTCCAAACTGCGCGGCGTCGAGGTGCCGCCAGAGCGCGCACCCTCGATGATCGACGAATATCTGGTGCTGGCGGTCGCAGCCTCGTTCGCGGAGGGCACGACGACCATGCGCGGCCTCAAGGAATTGCGCGTCAAGGAATCCGACCGGCTGGAAGCGACCGCCGACATGCTGCGCGTCAACGGCGTCAAGGTCGAGGTCTCCGGTGACGATCTGATCGTCGAGGGCAGGGGACATGTGCCCGGCGGCGGCCTCGTCGCCACCCACATGGATCACCGCATCGCGATGTCGGCGCTGGTGATGGGACTGGCGTCAGACAAGCCGGTCAAGGTCGACGACACCGCTTTCATCGCCACGAGCTTTCCCGATTTCATCCCGATGATGCGATCGCTGGGGGCGGAGTTTTCATGAGGCAAGCGCGATGAGTGCAGCCTTAGGCCGCGACGCGCTGCTCGACGCCTTCGACAGGATTGGCCGGGCGGCAGTCCAGGCGGGAACGAGACTGCAGATTGCGGTTTACGGTGGCTCGGCGCTTATGCTCGCGAGCAATTTTCGAGCGGCGACTGAAGATGTCGATGTTTCCACGCTCGAACATCCGCTTCCAGATTGGCTGGCTGAAGCGGTGCGCGAAATCGCCCGCGGAAATAGCTGGCAGGAAGACTGGTTCAACGATGGGGTCGTATTCCACCTTAGCTCGCTGGCTGATGGTGCCGGCGACCATTTGGAGTTTGGGACCTTTCCGCGTGACGGCACGCCAGTAGGACTTGCGGTTTCGGTTCCCACGGCCGCATATTTGTTGGCGCTCAAACTGAAGGCGTTCCGGATCATGGACCCGCTTCGCGGCGAAACCGAGCGGTTGGATATCCTGAACTTGATGCGGGTCGTCGGCATCTCGACGGTAGACGAGGCCATCGCCTTGCTCGGTAGATACTTCCCTCTGAGCGCCGCTTCCGCCGAGAAACAGCGGTTCTTGTTGAAGAATATGAGCAAGGAGGGAGCAGCCGATGCGCCCAAATACCCTCGCTGAGGCTGTCGAAACTATTCAAGCCGGTTCGGCACAGGATATCGTCCTTGCGGAGTTTGTGGACACGTTTGATCTGGCAAAGACCGACGAGGATCGCTACGCGTCGATCGAGCGCGAGCCGAAATTGACCGGCGATGTGAGGCTTGATGCTTTAGTGGGGGCGATGGCCGAGTATCTGGCGAAGCAGCGCCGGCTGGGGCGCGTTCCGCACTGGGTTTGCGATCCCGCGCGCCGTCTGGATCAGCCGTGGTTTACCGTAGCCAATCCTACCGATGCGATGCGGGAGTTCCTGACCTTCAGCAGCCCCGCCGAGTTTGCTTCACGCAACATTTTCACCGAAGAACGGCCGCTGCGACGGGCGCGCGGCCTTCGTCCATCCAATTCATAGGTCAGCATGATCATCGCCATCGACGGACCGGCGGCTTCCGGCAAAGGCACGCTCGGCAGGCGGCTGGCCCGTCATTACGGTTTTCGCCACCTCGATACCGGCCTGATTTACCGCGCGGTCGCCAAGATGCTGCTGGATCGGGATTTTGAGCTCACCGACGAAGCGCAGGCGGTGGCCGCTGCAATGGCGCTAGACCCCGAAATATTCGGCGATCTGGCGTTGAAGTCGCAACGGATCGGCGACGCGGCTTCCGTGGTGTCGGCGATCCCCAGGGTGCGGGAGGTGCTGGTCAGCTTTCAGCGCCAGTTCGCAGGCGCGCTGCCCGGCGCCGTGCTCGACGGGCGCGACATCGGAACGGTGATCTGCCCGAATGCGGATGTGAAGATTTTTGTCGTCGCCGACCCGCAGGTGCGCGCCCATCGCCGTATGCTCGAAGCCCGCGCGCGCGGCGAAGCGGCCGACGAGGCGTCGATTCTGGCCGATATCATCAAGCGTGACGAGCGGGACCGGAATCGCGCCGCGGCCCCCCTGAAGGCGGCCGCCGACGCGCATGTCCTGGATAATTCAAACCTCGACGTCGAAGGCAGCGTTGCCGCTGCCATCGCGATCGTCGAGGCCGTCCGCGCCAGGCGCGGTTCGAACTAATTAGTTCAAGATCAGTTTTTGGACCAGTAACGGTCGAACGGCAGTTCCTGCTCGGCCATGCTCACCACGGGTTGGGCGGCAGAGATGGTCCGGGCCGAGCCGGCAGCGCCGGGCATTGCCGCAATGGCATTTCCGATGGTCAAAACGGCGACGGCCGTCAGCACGATAAAGCTCTTCATGATGGCAACTCCCTGTTTTTGTAATGCTGCCATTGTGCGGGGCGGTGCTTAAGGCCGGGTTCCGTAAATCCCCGGTGCGGGGACGTTCGCGGAATGCGGTCAACAAGCCGTTGAAACAGCCGGTTAATGCGGCGGCAGCAAACCACCTGTCAGCCTTAAGGGCCCGTAAATCGGCCATTTCCGGCTTGCCGAAAATGGCCCTTGGGGCTATATCCACGGCCATCCGGGCCGCCATCGATGAGATCAGGGCTGTCCGAGCGGGCCGGCAGGTGGTTTTAGCCCCTGCCGTCATTGGAGGAATGTCCCGCTCCAGGCTCTTGAAGTCGGTACTTCAGGCCCCGGATAAATCAACGGATCGAACGTGCAGTCATGCTGCCGGCCCGCTTTTGCGTCCTCCGCAAACGCGGTCGTCAAGGTTTGCGGAACCCTGACACTTCACGCGCGATACGCCCCTTAACCCGAATGGCCGGCAATACCCGCATCTGGAGAACAAATGGCTTCGACTGCTGCTTCTTATAATCCTACCCGCGACGATTTCGCTGCGATGCTGGACGAGTCCTTCGCCGGCGGCAATCTGCAGGAAAGCTCCGTCATCAAGGGCAAGGTAGTTGCAATTGAAAAGGACATGGCCGTCATCGACGTCGGCCTGAAGACCGAAGGCCGCGTGGCGCTGCGTGAGTTCGCAGGACCCGGCCGCGAAAGCGATCTCAAGGTTGGCGACGAAGTCGAGGTGTTCCTCGACCGGATCGAGAATGCACTCGGCGAAGCCGTGCTGTCGCGCGACAAGGCGCGCCGCGAGGAAAGCTGGGGCAAGCTCGAGAAGGCCTTCAACAACAACGAGAAGGTTCACGGCGTCATCTTCAACCAGGTCAAGGGCGGCTTCACGGTCGACCTCGACGGCGCGGTGGCGTTCCTGCCGCGTTCGCAGGTCGACATCCGCCCGATCCGCGACGTCGCACCGCTGATGAACAACTCGCAGCCGTTCCAGATCCTGAAGATGGATCGCCGCCGCGGCAACATCGTGGTGTCGCGCCGCACGGTTCTCGAAGAGACCCGCGCCGAGCAGCGCCAGGAACTGGTGCAGAACCTCGAAGAGGGTCAGGTCATCGACGGCGTGGTCAAGAACATCACCGATTACGGTGCGTTCGTTGATCTCGGCGGCATCGACGGCCTGCTCCACGTCACCGATATCGCATGGCGCCGGGTCAATCACCCGACGGAAGTGCTCACCATCGGCCAGACCGTGAAGGTCAAGATCATCAAGATCAACCACGAGACCCACCGCATTTCGCTCGGCATGAAGCAGTTGCTGGACGATCCGTGGCAGGGCATCGAGGCCAAGTACCCGCTGAACGCTCGCTTCACCGGCCGCGTCACCAACATCACCGACTACGGCGCCTTCGTTGAACTGGAGCCGGGCATCGAAGGCCTGATCCACGTCTCGGAAATGTCGTGGACCAAGAAGAACATGCACCCCGGCAAGATCGTTTCGACTTCGCAGGAAGTCGAAGTGCAGGTTCTCGAAGTCAATTCGGTCAAGCGCCGTATCTCGCTCGGCCTCAAGCAGACCATGCGTAACCCCTGGGAAGTCTTCGTCGAGAAGTTCCCGGTCGGCTCCACCGTCGAAGGCGAAGTCAAGAACAAGACCGAGTTCGGTCTGTTCCTCGGCCTCGAAGGCGACGTCGACGGCATGGTCCATCTGTCCGACCTCGACTGGAAGCTTCCGGGCGAACAGGTCATCGACAACTTCAAGAAGGGCGACATGGTCAAGGCCGTGGTGCTCGACGTCGATGTCGAAAAGGAGCGCATCTCGCTCGGCGTCAAGCAGCTCGAAGGCGACCCCTTCGCCGAGCCGGGCGACGTCAAGAAGGGCGCGGTCGTGACCTGCGAAGTGCTCGAAGTGAAGGAAGCCGGTATCGAGGTGAAGATCTCGGGCACCGACTTCACCACCTTCATCAAGCGCTCCGAGCTTGCCCGCGATCGTAACGATCAGCGCGCCGAACGTTTCGCCGTCGGCGAAAAGGTCGATGCCCGCGTGATCCAGTTCGACAAGAAGGCCCGCAAGGTGCAGGTCTCGATCAAGGCGCTGGAAGTTGCCGAAGAGAAGGAAGCCATCGCGCAGTACGGCTCCTCCGATTCGGGAGCGACGCTGGGCGACATTCTCGGCACCGCGCTGAAGAACCGCGACAAGTAAGCTTTCAGCTTCCTGTCACATGCGATCAGGCCCCGGTTTCGACCGGGGCCTTTTTGTTACCCACCGTCGTCCCGGCTCCTCCTCCCCTTCTCCCCTTGTGGGGGAAGGAAGACAGACGGGCCTTGTTTTCTTCATATTGCATCGCAATTGATGTAATCAGATAACGCTTCGCTAGCGCTGCGGATGCAAAACGCGCGGGGTTACTTTGGGAGAATTTCGATGTCGCTCGATTCGGATGTGATCGTCGATCGCCGCAGGATCCGCCGCAAGCTGACCTTCTGGCGCGTCGCCGCTGCCGTGGTCGCAATCGCGGCGGTGGTCGCTGTCGGGGTGATCGCGACACCCGGCGGCCGCGCCTCGCTGACCTCGTCGGGATCGATCGCGCGCGTCAATATCGAGGGACTGATCCGCAGCGATCAGGATCGCGTCGACGCGCTGGAGCGGCTGGAGAAATCGCAGGCAGCCGCCGTCATCGTCCATATCAATTCACCGGGCGGCACCACGGCCGGCTCCGAGCAGCTCTATGACGCACTGGTGCGCCTCAAGGCCAAGAAGCCGCTGGTCGTGGTGGTCGAAGGGCTGGCGGCGTCCGGTGGTTACATCGCGGCCATTGCATCCGATCGCATCATCGCCCAGCAGAGCTCGCTGGTTGGTTCGATCGGCGTGCTGTTTCAATTTCCGAATTTCACCGAGCTGTTGAAGACCGTCGGCGTCAAGGTCGAGGAAGTGAAATCCTCGCCGCTGAAGGCCGCGCCGAATGGTTTCGAGCCGACCAGCCCGGAGGCGCGCGCCGCCCTCGACGCGCTGGTGAAGGATTCCTATGCCTGGTTCCGCGGTCTTGTGAAGGAACGGCGCGGCATGGACGACGCGTTGCTCGAGCAGGTCGCGGACGGACGCGTGTTCACCGGCCGCCAGGCAGTCGAGCTGAAGCTGATCGATCAGCTCGGCGACGAAAAAGCCGCGGTGGCGTGGCTGGTGGCGGAGAAGAAGATCAAGAGCGATCTGCCGGTACGCGACTACAAGCTCAGCCCGCGGTTTGGCGATCTGACCTTCCTGCGAACCGCCGCCTCGATCACGCTCGATGCCCTCGGCTTGGGCAGCATCGCGCGGCAGGTCGAGCAGGCCGGCGTCGCACAGGCGGTCGATCAGCTCCGGCTCGACGGCATGCTGGCTTTATGGCGGCCGACGGGGTCGAATTGAGCGGCACGGGAGCGGTCCGGAACGGTCCTCCCGCATTGCGAGCATTGTCACAAACCCCCTCCGCCCCGTTTGTCACGTCATTTCACGTGGCTCAAAAGTCATTTAGCGTCTTGACAGTTCAAGGCATTTTCACGGAAATGGATATCCGCACGACCGTGGATCCCAGTATCGATGATCAAATCCGAGCTTGTTCAGCGCATCGCAGAGCACAACCCGCACCTCTACCAGCGGGATGTAGAGAACATCGTGAACGCGATTCTCGATGAGATCGTGGCTGCGCTGGCGCGTGGCGACCGGGTCGAGTTGCGCGGCTTCGGCGCTTTCTCGGTCAAGCACCGTCCGGCGCGCGCAGGGCGCAATCCGCGGACCGGCGCCCATGTGCCGGTCGACCAGAAGAGCGTCCCGTTCTTCAAGACCGGCAAGGAAATGCGCGAACGGCTGAACCGCGATGAGGCTACGCCCGAGGCGGCCGTTTAAGGCTTTAAGCGGGTTCCAGGGATCTGTTGCCGCGTTGCGGGACCTGTTGACGGGCCTTGTCTCAGAGATTTGGCCCGCCGATCTCCATCAGTACGAGAGATGGTCATGCAAAAATTTTTTACGGCGCTGGTCGTTATCCCTCTGGGGCTCCTCTTCATCGTTTTTGCGGTCGCCAATCGCCACCTGGTCAGGGTGTCGTTCGATCCGTTCAATTCGACCGATCCCTCGGTGGCGGTAACGCTGCCGCTGTTCGTCGTCATCATCCTGGTCGCCATTCTGGGCGTGGCGGCGGGCGGCATGGCGACCTGGTTCCGGCAGCGCCACTGGCGTCGTGCGGCGCGCCAGCACGAGGCTGATGCCCGCCGGGCCCGGGCGGAAACCGCCGATTTACGGGCCTCGGCCGCGGCCTCCCGGATCGATCAGCAGCGGCTTCCGGCACCCGGCCAGCGCGGTATTTACGGGGCCGCCGGGCGAGACAAGCAGAGCGCGACGTTGTAGAACCCGCCCCTTAAGCCCCGTTCCAAGCCGTATTCGCGGCTCAAATCCGCGCCCGAGAGACCATGTCCCTGCTTGTCAAAATTTGCGGCCTGTCCACGCGCGAGACGCTCGACGTCGCGCTGGGGGCTGGCGCCGACATGGTGGGCTTCGTGTTCTTCCCGCCGTCGCCGCGACACCTCCGCCTCGAGACGGCGCGTGAGCTCGGCCGCCAGGCCAAAGGCCGCGCCACCAAGGTCGCGCTGACGGTCGATGCCGACGACGCGACGTTGTCCAATATCGTCGAAACCCTGCAACCGGACCTGCTGCAACTGCACGGCAAGGAAACCACGGCGCGGGTCCGCGATATCAAGGCCAAATTCGGCCTGCCGGTCATGAAGGTGATCGCGGTCGAGACCGCGGCCGATCTTGCCGCGCTGCCGGGCGTTGCCGGCGTCGCCGACCGCATCCTGTTCGATGCCCGCGCGCCTAAAGGCGCCACCCGTCCGGGCGGGCTCGGCGCCGTGTTCGACTGGCACGTCCTGAAAAAACTCGATCTCAAGCTGCCCTTCATGGTCTCGGGCGGCCTTAACCCCGATAACGTCGCGGAGGCCATTCGCGTCACCCGCGCCGGCGGCGTCGATGTCTCCTCCGGCGTCGAGCGTGCGCCGGGAATCAAGGATCCCGAGATGATCCGCGCCTTTATTCGCGCCGCGCGCGCCAGCGAAGAACTGATGGTCCGATGAACCCAAGCCTGCCCAACTCCTTCCGCAGCGGTCCCGATGAGCGCGGCCATTTCGGCATTTTCGGCGGACGCTTTGTCGCGGAAACGCTGATGCCGCTGATCCTCGACCTCGAAAAGGCCTATGCCGACGCCAAGGCCGATCCGTCGTTCCAGGCGGAGATGAACGGCTATCTCAAGGACTATGTCGGCCGGCCGTCGCCGCTGTATTTCGCCGAACGCCTGACCGAGCACCTCGGCGGCGCCAAGATCTATTTCAAGCGCGAAGAGCTCAATCACACCGGCTCGCACAAGGTCAACAACGTGCTCGGCCAGATCATGGTCGCGCGCCGCATGGGCAAGAAGCGCATCATCGCCGAGACCGGCGCCGGTCAGCACGGCGTCGCCACCGCAACCCTGTGCGCGCGGTTCGGACTCGAATGTATCGTCTATATGGGCGCGGTCGACGTCGAACGGCAGCAGCCCAACGTGATCCGCATGGAAATGCTGGGCGCCAAGGTGGTTCCGGTGCAGTCGGGTTCGCGCACGCTGAAGGACGCGATGAACGACGCGCTGCGCGACTGGGTCACCAACGTACACAACACGTTTTACTGCATCGGTACCGTCGCGGGCCCGCATCCTTATCCGATGATGGTGCGCGACTTCCAGTCGATCATCGGCATCGAGACCCGCAAGCAGATGCAGGAGACCGAAGGCCGATTGCCGGATTCACTGGTCGCCTGCATCGGCGGCGGCTCCAATGCGATGGGCCTGTTTCATCCGTTCCTCGACGATCCCTCCGTCGAAATCTTTGGCGTCGAGGCGGCCGGTCATGGCCTGACGCAGTTGCATGCGGCGTCCATCGCCGGTGGCCGCCCCGGCGTGCTGCACGGCAATCGCACTTATCTCTTGATGGACGAAGACGGCCAGATCCAGGACGCGCATTCGATCTCGGCCGGGCTGGATTATCCCGGCATCGGGCCGGAGCATTCCTGGCTGCACGAAACCGGCCGCGTCACTTATTTGTCGGCGACCGACGACGAGGCGCTGGCGGCGTTTCAGTTGCTGTCGCGGCTGGAAGGCATCATCCCCGCGCTCGAACCCGCGCACGCCATCGCCAAGGTCATGGACCTCGCGCCGAAGCGGCCGAGAGATCATCTGATGGTGGTCAACCTCTCCGGCCGCGGCGACAAGGACGTGCCGCAGGTCGGCGATATCCTGAAGGGCAAGAAGAAGTGAGGGCTTCTGGCATCGAGTTCGAATTGAGCACCCCCGCCCACCCTCCCCCGCAACGGGAGAGGGGACACCGAGTTTGTTGCGCGAGGCTCGGTCACATGGCGGCCGGGTGTCTTCCACAGATTATCGACACGGCGAGTTCTGCCCCTCTCCCGCTTGCGGGGGAGGGCTGGGGTGGGGGTCTCTCCGCGCCTGCCTCGGCACAGCATTTCAGGGCCGCAATGCCACCCGCATCGACGCACGCTTTGCCGAACTCGCGAAGCAGGGCCGCGCGGCTTTCGTTACCTTCGTGATGGCCGGCGATCCCGATCCGAAAACCGCGCTCGACATCATCAAGGCGCTGCCGAAGGCCGGCGCCGACATGATCGAGATCGGCATGCCCTTTACCGATCCGATGGCCGACGGGCCGTCGATCCAGGCGGCGGGTTTGCGCGCGCTCAAGGCCGGCATGACCCTGAAGAAGACGCTGGAGATGGTGCGCGCGTTCCGCAAGGACGACGACGTAACGCCGCTGGTGCTGATGGGTTACTACAATCCGATCTACATCTACGGCGTCGACAAGTTTCTGGTCGATGCCAAGACCGCCGGCGTCGACGGGCTGATCATCGTCGACCTGCCGCCGGAAGAAGATACCGAACTCTGTCTGCCGGCGATGAAGGCGGGTCTCAATTTCATCCGTCTGGCGACGCCGACCACCGACGACAAGCGGTTGCCCGCGGTGCTCGCGAACACGTCGGGCTTTGTCTATTACGTCGCGGTCACTGGCATCACCGGCAGCGCCAGCGCGGACTCCTCCGTGGTCGGCGAAGCCGTCGCCCGCATCAAGCGGCACACCAAGTTGCCGGTGTGCGTCGGCTTCGGCATCCGCACGCCGGAAGCGGCGCGGGCGATTGCCGAACGCGCCGATGGATCCGTGGTCGGCACCGCGCTGGTCGATGCCTTGCACGGCAGCCTCGACGCCGAGGGCCGCGCGACCGCCAAAACCGTTACTGCCGTTGCCGATCTGGTGGCCGCCCTGGCGCAGGGCGTACGGGGCGCGAAACAGGCCGCCGAATAAGCCACAATTTGGTGGAATTAGGCGGGGCATGATCCGGAAAAGTGGGTACCGGTTTTTCGAAGAGATCATGCCTGATCTAAAAGACAGCGGCTTGCCGGAACAGGTCCGAGCCGCCATATCTTCCAGTTGATGCGTCCAACCGCATTTCGGAGCGAAACATGAATTGGCTCACCAACGTCGTCCGGCCGAAGATCCGCAGCATCCTGAAGCGCGAGACGCCGGAGAACCTGTGGATCAAGTGTCCGGATTCCGGGCAGCTCGTCTTCTACAAGGACGTCGAGGCCAACCAGTTCGTGATCCCCGGCTCGAACTACCACATGCGCATGGGCGCGGTGGCACGGTTGAAGTCGGTGTTCGACAACGAGACCTGGTACGACATCGCGCTGCCCGACGTGACTGCCGATCCGCTGAAATTCCGCGACGAGCGCAAATACGCCGACCGTATCAAGGATGCGCGTGCCAAGACCGGGATGAACGACGCCGTCAAGGTCGGCTTCGGCAAGCTCGAAGGCGCCGGCGTCGTGATCGCGGTGCAGGATTTCGATTTCATGGGCGGCTCGCTCGGCATGGCCGCCGGTGAAGCGATCGTGCGCGGCATGGAGCTCGCGGTCGAGAAGAAGTCGCCGTTTATCATGTTCGCCGCGTCCGGCGGCGCGCGGATGCAGGAAGGCATTCTGTCGCTGATGCAGATGCCGCGCAGCACCGTCGGCGTGCAGATGTTGCGCGAGGCAAAGCTGCCCTACATCGTGGTGCTGACCAATCCGACCACCGGCGGCGTTACCGCGTCCTACGCCATGCTCGGCGACGTGCAGATCGCCGAGCCCGGTGCGCTGATCGGCTTTGCCGGCGCGCGCGTGATCGAACAGACCATCCGCGAGAAACTGCCGGAAGGTTTCCAGCGCGCCGAATATCTGCGCGACCACGGCATGGTCGACATGGTCGTGCATCGCCACGAAATGCGCTCGACACTGGCGCGGCTCTGCCGGCTGCTGACCAAATCGCCGGCTATCGAGGTTGCTTCCAAACCTGCGCCTGTTGTCACCGACCCGACGCAGATCGTCCAGGCGCCGGAAGCGGTGCCGGCCGCTCCCCACGCGTGAACGCACCTGCCGCCATACCTGAGCCGCTCGATCAATTGATCGCGCGGCTGTCGGCCCTGCATCCAAGGCAAATCGATCTCAGCCTCGATCGCATGCACCGGCTGCTGGCGGTGCTGGATCACCCCGAACGGCAGTTGCCGCCGGTGATCCATATCGCCGGCACCAATGGCAAGGGTTCGACCATCGCCTACCTGCGCGCGATCCTCGAAGCCGCCGGCCTGCGTGTCCACATCTTTACCTCGCCCTTTCTGGTGCGGATCAACGAGTGCTATCGCCTCGGCCGTAACCGTGGTGGCGTGCTGGTTGACGATGACGAGTTGCGCGGTACGCTCGAACATTGCGAGCGGGCCAACAAGGGCCAGCCGATCACGATTTTCGAGATCGAGACCGCCGCGGCATTTTGCCTGTTCGCCCGGCATCCGGCGGATGTCGTGCTGCTGGAGACAGGTCTCGGCGGCAGGCTCGACTCCACCAACGTGATCGACGCGCCGCTCGCGACCGTCATCGCGCCGGTCAGCATGGATCACACCGAGTTTCTCGGCAACACGCTGGCCGAAATCGCCGGCGAGAAGGCCGCGATCATCAAGCGCAACGTGCCTTTCGTGTGCGCCGAGCAGGCGCCGGAAGCGATGGCCGTGATCGAAGCGCAGGCTAACCGCATGCGCGCGCCGATGCATGCCGCCGGCCAGCAATGGCATGTCAGCGTCGAGCGCGGCCGGCTGGTCTATCAGGACGAACGCGGCCTGATGGATCTCGCGGCGCCAAAGCTGTTCGGACGGCATCAGTTCGACAATGCGGGGCTGGCGATCGCCACCTTGCGCGCGATCGACGCGTTCAAGATCGGGATGCCCGCTTTCGAGGCCGGCATTGTCAACGCCGACTGGCCGGCGCGAATGCAGCGCCTGGTCTCGGGCGCACTGGTCGAACAGGGCCCGCCGGGATGTGAAATCTGGCTCGATGGCGGCCACAATGCCGAGGGTGGCCGCGTTGCGGCGGCCGCGCTTGGCGACCTTGAGGAGCGGGTGTCACGGCCGCTGGTCGTGATCGCAGGCATGATGGCGAACAAGGACGCCAACGCCTTTTTCGCCAATTTCGCCGGGCTGACCCGGCACATCATGGCAGTACCAATTCCCGGCCGCGCCAATGCGATGCCGCCGGATCGGCTGGCGGATGCCGCCCGCGCGCTCGGCATGCGCGTGGAAAACGCGGCCAGTGTCGAAGCCGCGCTGCAGGCGCTGGCGCGCCTCGCCTACGAAGTGCCGCCGCGGATCCTGATCACCGGCTCGCTCTACCTCGCCGGCCATGTCCTCGCCGTCAACGGCACGCCTCCTGCCTAATACGGCACGCCTCCTGCATAGAGATCTGCGTGTCGAGATAGCGATTGGAATTTAAGATGCGTTTTGCCGCGATTGCCGACGTGCACGGAAACTATCTCGCGCTGGAGGCCGTGCTGGCCGACGTCCGCGCGCAGGGCGTCAAGGAGATCGTCAATCTCGGCGACATGGCGAGCGGTCCGCTTGATGCGCGGCGCACGATGGATATCCTGATGGCGCTCGATGCGGTTCATGTGCTCGGCAACCATGACCGCTATCTGATCGACCGGCCGCCGGAGAAGATGGGTTCATGGGATCGGCCGGCGCATGCGCAGCTCGATGCCAGACATCTCGACTGGCTGCGCGCGGTGCCGAAAACGTCGGTGTTTCGCGAAAAAGTCTTCCTCTGTCACGCCACGCCCGAGCATGACGAGGTCTACTGGCTGGAGACGATATTGCCCGACGGCACGGTGCGAATGTCGTCACTGGATGCGATCGAGGAGCGGGCCAGGGGGATCACGCAGTCATTGATCCTCTGCGCCCACACCCATCTGGCCCGCGCGGTGCAACTTCGTGACGGCCGCAGAATTGTTAATCCCGGCAGCGTCGGCTCTCCCGGCTATCGCGACACCCATCCGTTTCCGCATGTCATCGAAGCCGGCACGCCCGATGCGCGTTACGCGATCCTTGAACTTGTCGACGACAAGTGGCGCGTGACGTTCCGTCACGTGCCCTACGATCACGCCCCGATGGCAGCATTGGCCCGGCAGAACGGCCAGGCTGAACTCGCGTCCGCGCTGGCGACGGGGTGGATCGGGTAACCCTCAAAACAAAACGGCCGGCGATGAGCCGGCCGTTTTCATCACAATGATCGTATGAGCCGATTACACCGCAGCGGTGATCCACTGCTGCAGCTTCTGCTTCGGCGCGGCGCCGACCTGGCGCGAGGCCATCTCGCCGCCCTTGAAGATCATCAGGGTCGGGATCGACATCACGCCGTATTTCGAGGCCGTCTTCGGGCTCTCGTCGACGTTCAGCTTGACGATCTTGACCTTGTCGCCCATCGCACCGGAAATCTCGTCGAGCGCGGGCGCGATCATGCGGCAGGGGCCGCACCATTCGGCCCAGAAATCGACCACGACCGGGCCGGTCGCGTTGAGCACTTCGGCTTCGAAATCGGCGTCGGAAACCTTGCCAACGGCCATGGGAATACCTCGTTCTGTTGGATTAGGGGGCGCGGCCTCAAGAGAATCGCGCCTCGGATGATGGGGCAAACCTATGAACGCGATCTTGCCGGGTCAAGCACGGTCATCCCTTTGGATAAGGGTGGCCAGCTCCGCGTCCAGCGCAGGGGAGGAAATCTCCATGAATTCAGCCGTTTCGGTCCAAAGCAGCGCTGTTCGAACCGGCCGCTGGGGATAAAGCTTGCCGAGCACGGCCCGATACAGGGCCAACTGGCGGACATATCCCCTCGGGGCCTCGGCTTCCCGCTTCGGCGGGACGTGGTTGGTTTTGAAATCGACGATCAGAACCTCGTGATCCCCGACCACCAGGCGGTCGATTTGCCCCGAAACCGGCACCGGCGGTCGGTGCGGGCGTTCGAGCCGGCCGACGATCGAGACCTCGGCACGGCTGCCCGGCGCAAATACCGGCGCAAAGCGCGCGTCAGAAATCAACGCCAGTGCGCCTTCCGCCAGCGCCTGTCGTTCGTCCGCGGTCCAGCCCTCGGCGTTGCGGGCGAGATAAGCGAGCGCGGCATCGCGGCGTCGCTCGCCTGGAATCTCGGGCAGCGACTGCAGCAACCGGTGCACCAGCGTGCCGCGCTGAAGCGCGCGGGCGCGTTCCGTCATGGATTCAGCGGTGCGGACCGGATGGCCGGCGTCATCGGCGGGGTCGGACGGCCGCAACGGGCTTTCCGTGGATCGCTCAGGCTGCGCCGGCGTCAGCAGCCAGTTCGGCAGCGCGATTGGCGCGGCCATTGCCGCAGCAGCAGCGGAGCCCGTGGCGGGAGCGGCTTCCTCCGCCAGCGTGTAGCGGGTCACCTTGCCATCAGGTGTTTCGAGTTCCTGGATCTGCAGATCTGAGCGCTCCAGACCTTTTTTGATCAAGTCATACCAGGAGAATTCACGCACCTTGTTCATGTTGCCGGGCATGCAGCCGCCGACAATCAGCCGGTCCGCCGCGCGCGTCATCGCCACGTAAAGCAGGCGGCGGTATTCGTCCTCGGTATCGCCGATCATCGCTGCGCGCGCGGCGACAACGGCGGCGGGATCTTCGGCCTTGCGGCCGGCCCAGACCACGACACCCGGCGCATGCGGCCCGGCATTGCCCTGCGGCAGGTTGATCAGCTTCAGCCGCTGCGTATCCGAGGGCGACGTCGTGGTGTCGACCAGGAACACGACCGAGGCTTCCAGCCCTTTTGCGCCGTGCACGGTCATGACGCGGACTTCGTCGCGCGAAATTTCCATGTCGCGCTTCACCTCGGTATCGGCCGCGCGCAGCCACGCCATGAAGCCTTGCAGCGAGGCCGGCGCCTTGCGCTCGTAGTTCAGCGCCAGCTCGAGAAACTCGTCGAGCGCGTCATTGGCCTCGTGTCCGAGCCGGCGCAGGATTCGCGCGCGGCCACCGTCGCCGCCGAGCAGCCAGGCGTAGAACGCAAACGGCGTTTCGTTTGCAACACGGCGTTCGCATTGCTCGAACCGCCACAGCACGTCCCGCAACAGGCCGTCGGTCGCGGCGCGGGCGGTCAGCGCCGCGCGCAGCGACCCCTTGCGGTCCCGTGCCAGCTTGAACAGGTCGTCATCGCCAAGGCCGAACAGCGGGCTCTTCAGCGCCACGGCGAGCGCCAGATCGTCCTGCGGCAGCAGCAGCGCGTCGGCCAGGTTCATCAGGTCGATGATCGCGATATGCTCTGTGAGCTTCAACCGGTCGGCACCGGCGACCGGGACGTTGGCGTGCTTCAGTGCCTGGATCACGGCGTCAAATGCATTGCCGCGCCGTCGCACCAGCACCAGCATGTCGCCATAGCGCAGCGGCCGGCGGTTGCTGTTGCTGCCGGTCATGGTGCCGCTTTGTACCAGCGTCCTGATCTCGGCCTGAATGCGCCGTGCGAGTTTTACTTCCGGGCTGGTCAGCGAGACGCCGTCGAACGGCGCGCGCCAGCCTTCGATGTCCTGCCGGTCGTCGGCGACAGCGAGCTCCCAGAGATCGATCAATCCAGGACCGGCGTCCTCGAGGGAATAATGGATCGGGTAGCCGGTCTCCACCGAATGAATGCTGCGGTAGATATCCTGCTCGCGGAACACATGGTCGACCGACTTCAATATCGCCGGTCCGGACCGGAACGAATAGTTGAACGAGACCGGATCGAACTTCAGCCCGGCATCCTCGAACTTCTTCTTCAGCGCGCGGCGGCGCAGGTCGAATTCGCGGGGAGCCGCGCCCTGGAACGAAAAGATCGACTGCTTCTCGTCGCCGACGGCGAACACCGTTCGCATCACGCCGTCACGCGCGCCGGCGCCAGAGGTGAATTCCGAAATGATATGCGCGACGATGTCCCATTGCCGCGGGCTGGTGTCCTGCGCTTCGTCGATCAGCACATGGTCGACGCCGCGGTCGAGCTTGTAATGCACCCAGCCGGACGAGACGCGGTCGAGCATGTCGAGCGTCCGGTCGATCAGGTCGTCATAGTCGAGCAGGCCGCGCTCGCGCTTTTCGCGCCGGTAGTGCGCCGCGGCCGCGGTCGCGATGTGCAGCAGCGCCTCGGTGCGGTCTCGGGCCGTCACCGCCCGGCGGCGTTCGATCAGGGGGCCGATGCGGAGGGCTTCGGACTCGAACAAGCGGCCGACGACCGGATTGTTGTCGATGAATTTTTTCGTCACCACCGACTTGCGCGGCGTACGGTCGGTCTCGGTGAGGAACACGCCGAGATAGGACTCGACCTGTGCGGCGCCGGTGAATACCAGGGCTTCGCGCAGCCGGCCGGCGTGGTCCTGATCGGTTTTATTGCCGGTATCCAGAATGGTGGCGATTTCCTGCCAGCGCGATCGCGGCAGGTTCGGTCCGTCGACGATGTCGCGCTCGACGTTCTCGATGCGATCGTTGGGATCGACGCCGAGCGCCGCGGAAATCTGCGTGGCTGCCGCGTGTGCGCTGCCGGCGGCGTCGGTCCAGGCCATGAAGTGATCGCGGCTCAGGCAGGCCTCGCGCACCACATCCTTGAACGTCACATCGGCCGCACTCGCCATCGCCGTCATCAGCGCATGCCCCGTGGCGCTGTCGGGATTGCGCGATGCCTCGAGAAATACCCCGAGATTGGCGTGTTCCATCATCTCGGTCTGGTCGCGGTCGTCGAGCACGGCGAAGCGTGCCGGCACATTGGCCTCGAACGGAAATTGTTGCAGCAACCGCGTGCACAGCGCGTGGATGGTCTGCACCTTCAACCCGCCGGGCGTTTCCAGCGCGCATGCAAACAGCTTGCGCGCCGATTTCCGCAGCCGGGCGTTGGGATGCGGAATTCCGGCCTCACCGATCGCGGCATCGAGCTCAGCGTCGTCGAGCGTGACCCAATGGCCAAGCGTGGAAAATACCCGTTCCGCCATGTTGGCGGCGGCGGCCTTGGTGAAGGTGATGCAGAGGATCTTTTCCGGCGGCACGTCCTCGAGCAGCAGCCGGATCACGCGTTGCACCAGCACATGCGTCTTGCCGGAGCCGGCATTCGCGGAGACGAATGCCGACGCCGCCGGATCGGACGCCCGCGCCTGGGTGGCGCGAACGGCGTCGGGAATGATGCGGGGGGCCTTCACCATTCCTCGATCCCCAGGCCGCCGGCGGCCGACCATTCCTTGATCCGGGCGAGGTCGTCATAAGCGCCGTAGCGATTCGACCACATCGACAGATTCAGGGAAGTATAGGCCTGGTCCTCGTTTTCGAACGCGCGGATCAGGGCTTCGAGCTTCAGCCGCGCCTCGTCGGCGGCAGCATCCGGCGGCTGCGGCGTGTCGTTGTTGCGTATCTTCAGCTCCAGCGTCCGCTGCTCGCCGGGTGGATTGTTGCCGCTGAGCCTGACATAGACGAGTTCACCGACGGACGAACCGGCGTCGATGTCCTTGAAACCGCCTTCGCGCAGGATCGCCGCCTCCAGCGTCAGTTGCGGCGACAGGCCCATGCGCACCTGTTTGCCGGTCGGTGGTTGTCCGGTCTTGTAATCGAGGATCGCAAAACTGCCGTCGTGTCGCCGCTCGATGCGGTCGGCGCGCGCGGAGAGAATGAAGGTCCGGGCATTGCCGAGCGGAATTCCGATTTCACCCCGGGTTTCGGCCTTGATCCTGTCGAGGCCGTCGCGACGCGCCGATTCCCAATCCGCGAACCATGCGGCGATACGCTGAAACCGCGGCCACCACAGCGCCCGCGCCTCGGGGCGTTCCATCAGTGGCGCGAAATGCTTTTCGCCGATGCCGCGTAGTGCGCGCGCGATGTCGTCGGGAAGGGCTGCGGCGTAGGTTTCGGTAAACTCACCGAGCGCGGCGTGAATGGCAGAGCCGCGATCGGCCGCCGACAGCGGCATGTCGACGGGATCGAGCGGATCGAGCCGCAAGATATATTTTGCGTAGATGGTGTAGGGATCGCGCAGCCAGTCCTCGATCGCGGTAACCGACAGTTTCAGCGGCCGCGTCGCGCGCGGCGGTTTCGGCGCCGGCTGCTCAATCGGTTCGACCTTCTCGGGCCGGTCCAGCTCATCGGCGAAGCGGACATAATTTTCGCCGGCACGCTTGGCGTCGTTCCAGCGCGCCTCGCCGGCGACGGCCTCCAGCCGGTGCAGAAAGCGCGAGGCCACCGCCGGCGCGCCGCCGACCTTGGCCGAGTGGGTGAGGATCACCTCGCCGGTGCCGAGCAATTGCGCAAAGTCATGCGCGGAAAGGCCGATGCGCCGTTCCGGCAGATCGAGGCCGAGCTCATGCCGCATCGGCCGGCTCAGCCACGGATCGACCCGTGGCGCCGGCGGCCACACGCCCTCGACCAATCCGCCGAGGATCACGCGATCGGTCTCCGTCAATCGCGCCTCGAGCTGGCCGTAGATCTGCAGATGCGCGTTGGCATGTTCCGGGCGCCGCACCATGCGGTCGGCAAAGGCGGTCTGAAACACTTCGGGATAATCGCCGAGCTGGACCATCAGTCCGCTCGGCTTCTGCTCGCCGAGCAGGTCGTCGAATGCCGCCGCGAGGGCCGAGCCCTGGCTGCCCTCGAACACGACGGCCACGCCGTTCTGGTCGCAGGACAATGCGATCAGTACCTCGTGGTGGCGTTGCGCCAGTTCGGCAAAATCAAATGGCCGCGACGGCGCCACGCTTTCCAGCGGTGCAAGCGCTGTCTGCAGGGAAGCGATCAGCGATCGCGCCAGATCCAGTTCTTCCGCTTTCAGTTTCGCGCGCTGTTCGGCCGCATGGAGCGAGGAAACTTCCTTGTTGTTGAGCTTTTTGAGTTCACTACAGAATCGATCGAAGTCGCTGATGAGGCCGCTGCTGCCGGCTTGCGGCCGGGTGCCGCGCAGCACCGCGAGTTCGAGCACTTCGATGGCGCGCTTGAGCGTCCCATGCGCACCACCGAGCCGAAACAGCGGATGCTTCAGCAGCGCCAGCAAGGTCGGCGGCTCCAGTCCCTTGGCGGCGGTCTCCGCCACCAGACGGGCAAAGATGCCGGCAGAGGTGTCCATCAAGGCGTCACCGCCCGAATCATCGAATTCGAGATTCCAGCGGGTCAGCGCCGCCATCACCCGCCGGGCCAGCGCGCGGTCCGGCGTCACCAGTGCGGCGGACTTGCCGAGATGGCGGGCCTCGCGCATCGCAATCGCGATCGCCAGCGATTCCATTTCGGAATTCGGCGCCGCGACCACGGCGAGGTTGGTCATCCCGGCTGAAATCTTCAGCGATATTTCCGGCCGCGCCAGCCGGTCGTGCCATTGTTCGGTCGCGGTCGACGGCCGCATCGTCTCCGACACTAGCAGGTCGCGTCCGTGCGGCGTTGGCGTGCCGAGGATTTCGACGTCGCGTCGCTGGATGCCGAAGCGGTCCAGCAAACCCTGCATCGCGAATTGCGGATGGTTCGACGAGGGCTGCGTGGTGAACTTGCCCTGCGCATCCCTGACGCCGCCGATCGTCTGCCAGGCCTCGTCGTCGAGATCGGTGTCGAGCCCCGGCAGCACCACGGCGCCTTTCTTGAGGCCGGCGACAACGGCCAGGAATTTCGCGGTTGCAGGCATCGAGCCGGTAGAACCAGCGGCGATCACCGGACCATGGTGATGCGTGGTCAGCCGCGCCGCCTCCGCATCGATCAGACGGTCGCGCCGCTCCGCGGGTTCGATCCGGCCGATCTCCTTCAGATGATCGGGCCATATCTGGCGGGCGATGCGCAGGAACTCCAGCGAGTGTTGCCAGTATCTGTCGAGTTGATCCGGCACGAGCTTGTCGAGCGCCTCCCAGGCGACGCCGCGCGTCACCATGTCGTCCATCAGTCGTGCCAGATCGCCGGCCAGCGCCAGGGTCGATGCCGGGCCGCCGACCACGAGCGGTGCCAACACCGGCCCCTTCGCCCATGCCGCGACCAGGTGCGCCAATGTTAGCCGGCGTTCGAGTTCGCCGAGCCGCGGCGGAAGGTCGAGCGGCGTCGCACCGCCGAATTGTTCGGCGCCTTCCGAGAACGCCAGTTCGTCCTCGTCGATGTCGCCGAGGGCTATGATGCGCGGCAGGATCGCCGCGTCCGTGTTCAATTCGTCGAGAAAGATTTCCCGCGCCAGGCGCAGGGCGCGCCGGGTCGGCAAATAGAGCGTCGCCTGGGCGAGGTTCAACGGATTGGTGCGGGCCTCGAATCCCTCGATCAGCCGGCCGTCGACCAAAGCGGCGATGACGGTGCGCAACAACGGCACGGAGACGGGGACGCTGAAAACGCGCATGGGCTTCCTGATTCGAGGTCAGGCGGCCAATATAGGGAGCGATTGTCGATTGGTCATGGGGCGAGAAGGGTTGTTGCCATTTACTCGCTGTCGTCACCCGCGAATGCGGGTGATCCAGTATTCCAGAGGCGCTGGTGATTGATCGAGAGGCCGCGGCGTACCCCGCCTTCGCGGGGCATGACAACCTAACTTGCGGCCAAGGTCCCTACGCCACGCTTTCCAGAAACGCCTCTTCCGCGGCCTGCACCGCATCGGGGGTTCCGACATGCATCCAGACGCCGTCGAGGCGCAGGCCGAACAGCCGTTCCTGCTCGTTGGCGCGGTCGAACATTCGGGTCAGCGAAAACTCGCCCGCGGGAGCGTCGGCGAACAGGGCCGGCGACATGATCGCGGCGCCGGCATAGACGAACGGCACCACCTGATGCTCTTTCCGCTTGCGCAGTGCGCCATCCGGCAGCATGCCGTAGTCGCCACGGCCGGTATAGCCGATGCTGCTGGTGGTCGGCGCCATCAACAGCAGGATGTCCATCTGATCGGGGTCGAAGGTTTCGGCGAGCCGGGTCAGATTGGCGCGCACGCCGTCGATCCACATGGTGTCGGCGTTGAGATGAAAGAACGGCTCGCTGCCCAGCAGGGGCAGCGCCTTGACGACGGCACCGCCGGTGCCGAGCACCAGGTCGCGTTCGTCGGAAATGATGACCCGCGGATGGCTGCGGTTCGCGGTATGGGCGATGATCTGGTCGGGCAGATAATGCACATTGACCACGGCTTCGCTGACGCCGGCGGCGGCGAGCTTGTCGAGCACGTGATCGAGCAGCGGCTGGCCGGCCACGCTCACCAGCGGCTTCGGCATATGGTCGGTCAACGGGCGCATGCGCAGACCGAGACCGGCGGCGAGGACCATGGCTTTGGTGGGCATAACGGACATGTCGGGAATTTCTCGAACCCTCTGATGCGCGCCGTCAATCATATCACGGCGATTCGCCGGTTAAAGCGACTCTGAGGCCATAGTCGTCGGACATGACGGCGGTACGACGGCGACGGCGCCGCAGATTTCAGGCCTCGGCCTCGGCGTTGCGTTTACCCGGCTTTTTCTTCTTGTCGCCCTGCTTCAGGAAATTGACGCCGATCTGATCGCCATTGACCCAGGCCAGTTCGCAGCGGCGATAGGCCAGCCCGGTCGAGGACAACAACAGGAAGAATTCCTTCAGGTGGAGGCCTTCGACGGAACCGTCGACGGTCAGCTTGGCGCCGGTCTCGGAAACGTCTTCCATCACGCAATTGCGCCGCCAGGTGCCGTCGATCCCCATCATGTGCGCGGCAAAGCCGCGCTCAAATGTAACGCGATCGCCCTTGCGCCTCTCCGATGTGGCCATGGCCAGAAATCCTGCTTCCAAGACAGCCGCCCCACAGACCGGGCACAGCCTCTGCCAGCTTAGGGGCGAGGTGGCTAACAACCGGTAAATCAGGAAATCGGCGGGGGTACGTTGGCGGCGTACCAGTCGCGCAAGCCAGCCAGCGCCGGATGTGCCAGCGACCGGTTCAGATAGGCCCAGATCCGGGGCTGGTGGCGCAGATATTGCGGCTTTCCGTCGCGGCGGTTGAGCCGGGCGAAGATGCCCAGAAGCTTCGTATTCCGTTGCGCCGACATGACGGCGTAGAGCTCGGCGCACTCTGCCGGATCGAAGCTGCTGTCGGTCGCTCGCCGCGCCTTGATATAGCGGGTCAGCAGCGCAAGCTCGAGCTGTTCCGGGACGTCGATCCGGGCATCTTGCAGAAGCGAGGCCAGATCGTAGGTGACCGGACCCAGCACGGCGTCCTGGAGATCGATAATGCCGACGCGGGAAATCCCTGTGCGCTCGCCGAGCCAGATCAAATTGGGAGAATGATAATCCCGGATCGCCCAGGTTCGCGGCGAAGCGAGGGGCTTCACAAGCAACTGGCGCCACATCGTGGTGAACTCGGCGCGCTGCTCATCGGTCGGTTCCGCGCCGCGATCCGGCAGGTACCAATCAAGCATCAGCGCCATTTCCGTCAGCAGCGCGTCGGTATCGAAGACGGGAATGGCGTAGCTGGCGTGCGGCGTCAGCGGCAGAAATTCGGGCAAGGCTTCATGGTGCAGGGCCGCCAGCACGTCGGTGGCGGCCTCATAGCGTTCTGCGACCGGGCGCGGCGGATCGCCCTCGACGACACCGTCGCCGCCGAAATCCTCGGTGATCAGAAATCCCCGGTCGAGATCGGCGTGGTGGATCGCGGGCGCGGAGAAGCCGCGCTCGCGCAGGCCGTTGGCGATGGCGACGAACGGCCTGACGTCTTCGGCGAGATGAACGAGGGCGCTGTAGGACTTTCCGTTGTAGATCGCCGGGCCATCCGGACGCGGCGGCGAATTCATCAGGATGACGGTGCTGCCGTCCTGGGTCAGCCGCGCGTAGGAGCGCGTCGAGGCGTCGCCGGGCATCCGCACGCGCACCGCGTCCATGAGGCCGGCGCCTTCGAGGAACTGGCGCAGCGAGCGCAACCGTTCGACCTGCACGGCGGCGTTGCCGTAGCCGGTGATCGCGGCGGCGCGCGCGGCCGATCCGAACGAGGGACGATGGCTGAGGGCGATGTCGATGCGATCGCCGGGCAGTGCGTCCGGCGCGCGCTCCGGCCATTCGATCAGCGCCAGCGTGCCGTCGGGCAGCGGCGACAGTCCGATCTCTTCCAGCTCGCTGGCATCATTGATGCGGTAGAGGTCGGCATGGAGAATCGGAAACGGTAGTTCGTAGTTTTGCGCCAGCGTGAACGTCGGGCTCGGCACCTCCAGCGCATCGTCGCCGGCGAGATAGCGGATCATGGCGCGCGCCGCCGCGGTCTTGCCGGCGCCGAGATCGCCGGAGAGTGTGATCACATCGCCGGGGCCGACCAATAGCGCCAGATCGGCCATCAGATGCGCGGTTGCCGCCTCGTTGGCCAGCGCGACCGAGAATGTCGCTGATACGGTCATTCGGCGGCGTTGCGATGCGCGTTCTGGTCGATCGGAAAGTCGCAACTGACTGTTGTGCCCTGACCGACCGCCGAATCGACCCGCACCTTGCCGCCATGCAGTTCGACAAAGGAGCGCACCAGCGACAGGCCGAGGCCGGCGCCGCGATGGCGGGAGCCGTTGGAATGGCTCTCGAACCAGTCGAACACCTTGTCCTTCACCTCGGCCGGAATGCCGGGCCCCGAATCGGTGACGGTGAAGGTGACTCGATGCTCGGTCCGTCGCGCGCTGATCGTGACGGCCGCGTCGTGCGGCGAGAAGCCGACCGCATTGGCGAGCAGGTTATAGAGCACCTGCACCACGCGGCGTTCGTCGCCGGTGAAGCCGCCGATATTCGGATCGATGTCGACCTTGAGTTCGATGCGATCGGTTGCGAGCCGGTCCTGAATGCCCTCGGCGGCGTCGTGGATCGCCTTCGCGATATTGACCGGGCCGAGCTCGAGCTTCATGGCGCCGGCGTCGATGGTGGCGAGATCGAGAATGTTGTTGGTCAGCGCCAGCAGCGCGTTGGTCGATTTGGTGACGTAGTCGAGATACTCGGCCTGTTTCGGCGTGAGCGGGCCGGTCGAGGGATCGCTCAGGAAATGCGCGAAGCCGATGATGGTGGTGAGCGGGGCGCGCAATTCGTAGGACACGTGGTGCACGAAGTCGACCTTCATCTGGTCGGCGGCCTCGAGCGCCTCGTTGCGTTCGCGCAGCGCCCGCTCGACATTCTCGGTATCGCTGATGTCCTGGAAGGTCAGCATGGTGGCGCCGTCGGGCAGCGGCATCGTCATGCAGTCCAGCACGCTGCCGTCCTTGCGTTCGAGCTTCAGCGCCGCCTGCGCCCGGTTCTCGATCGCGGTGATGGCCTCGCGCAGCGTCCGCCACGCCGCGGCGTCGTCGAACAGCGGCTTGCACCAGGCTTCCACGGTCTCGATGTGAGGCTGTTCCTTCAGCGATTCGGCGGACAGTTTCCACATCTTCGCGAAGGCGGGGTTGAACAGTTCGACGCGGCCATTGCTGCCGAACACCGCCACCGCTTCGACGAGATTGTCGAGCGTCTCGTGCTGGACCCGGGTCAGCCGGTCGAACCGGCGCGCCAGGTCGAGGCTTTCGGTGACGTTGTCGAACAGATAGGTGACGCCGCCTTCGAGGTTCGGGGTGGTGACGACGCTGACCGCACGGCCGTCCGGCAGGAACCAGGTGTAGGTTTCGGGTTCGACGGCGCGATAGGCCTCGTGCAGTTTGGCCTTCCAGGCCCGGAAGTCCGGCTGCTCCGGCAATTTGCGCGCCGCGCGCAGCCGGTCGAGCACGCTGGAATCGTCGGGGTTGGCGTCGAGAAATGCCTGATCGAGGCCCCACAGCCGCCGGTAGGATTCGTTGTAGAAGGCGAGCCGCCGCTGGCCGTCGAATACGGCTACCCCCGACGACAACTGGTCGAGGGTACGGCGATGCGCTTCTGCCATCCGGTCCATGGTGGCGCGGAGCGAAGTGGCCTCGCTGGCGTCGATCGCGATGCCGGCGCTGCCGGCCGCGAGCTTCAGCGCCTGCACGTCGTAGATGCGGCGTTCGCCGCCGACCACGATCGGCAGCCGCGCGCTGTAGGTCAGGTGGTCATGCAGCGTGCGGCTCATCTCGGCGCGCTGGTCGGTTTCCAGCAGTTCGAGGTTGCGGTGGATGGTATCGGCGACTCCGATGCCCTCGGTGGCCCGCACATAGGCGGTATTGGCATAGCGCAAATTGCCTTCCGCGCTCTTGGCCCAGATCGGCCAGGGGGCGGCGGCGGCGAAGTCGCGCAGCAGGTCGGTCTCTTCCTGCAGCTTCTTGTAGCGCAGGTTGGATTCGGCGAGTTCGCGACGCAACCCGCCGAGTTCGCGAATCCTGACAATGGCTTGGCCGCCGATGGCCCGGCCCATCGTCTCGATCGCGCGGCCGTTCGAGGTCGAAAGGTTGAGCAGAAAACCCTCGCCGGCCTCGCGCAGCGCGTCGACCGCATGGTCCATTTGCAGCGCCGGTTCCGGCGGCAGCCAGGTTCCAAAGGCGAGGATGCGCTGCGGCGAATTCTGTGCCGCATCCTGTGAGATCAGCAGCGAGGTGTCGCCGCTGATCTGCGGACGGTGCTCGCCCGCCGCCCAGGAAATCAGGATTTGCGGTTCGGCGAACAACAGCGCCCGCAGGCGGTCGGCCTGGACCTGCAATGCGGCGACGTCGGCGCGCAGGCGCAGCTCGGTGCGGGTGGCCCGGACGCGGGTGCGCATCATCAGGATCGCCGCCACCACGGAAAAGCCGAGCAGCGCCAGCGCCGTCGTCAGCACCGCGAATTCCTGATGATTGAAGTCGAACCAGGCCGAAATCGCCTGTTCGATCGTCAAATCGCCGGCGAGAGCGGGTTCCGACGCCACCGAGAAAACCGTGGCAAGGGTCATCAGGCCGTGGCGCGCCAGTGAGGTGCACGACAGCAGGTTTCGACGCATCGCCGCGACTACGCCCGACATAATTTGCCCCAGAACGCACGACTCCAATGCCCCGGCGTCTTCCCCACGCCGCGCACGAATCGATCGACAATATCCGCTTCGGGACTCGGCCGGTAAGAGTTCAGACCGTGAACGCGAATCCGCTTGTGAAAAAATGAGCGGGTTACCGCTCCGGGCGGCCCAGCCTTGTTCAGGTTTGGGAGGCAAGCTGCAGTTTCATGACCGAGATGACGTCGTTCAGCTGCGTGGGGTCGGCGGTGGCGCGTTTCACCAGCAGCGCGCCCTGCAGCGCCGCAAAAATGAACCGTGCGACCTTGGGTGCCGGTGCCGGCAGGCTGAATTCGCCGCGCGCCACGCCCCGCTTGAGGATCTTGGTCAGCCACACCTGGTGCGTCCGGAAGAAATGGTCGACCTGTCCACGGAGTTCCGGCGGCAACGCCAGCAATTCCCCGGAAAGCGCGCCGCAAAGGCAGACCCGGTCCGGCGTGCCGGCGAATTGCAGGTAGGGTTGCACGTAGAAATCGAGCATTGCCAACGAGGATTGCGCGTGATCGTCGGCAATGGCCGTCAGTCCGGCTTCGAAACCGGCGATGTAGCGGTCGACGACCGCGATGCCCAACTCGGCCTTGGACGGGAAATGATAGTGGATGCTGGCTTTGCGGATGCCGAGGCTGTCGGCGATGTCCTGGTAGCTGAAGGCGCTGTAGCCGCGCGTCTGGATCAGCATCTCGGCAAGATCGAGGATCTGCTCGGCGGTTTCTGATCGCTGCTTCGGCGCCGTCGTCGTAGCCATTTTCTTCCTGTCATGACATCGGGCGCAGATGACCTCGCTTCGCCCAATAGGTCGCCCCGCCTTCCGAACCGAACCCGCTGCGCGAGCCCGCCGGGTTTCTGATCCAGGTTCCCGCGCCGTACGATCCGTGCTGGTCCGACAGCGTGCCGGAAAGCACGAAAATCTCTTCGCCGCCCGGCTGCTCGGCTTCGATCAGATGGGTTCCCGGCGACAACCGCTCAAGGGTTACGCTTTCTCCGGTACCCGGCGCAAGGTAGAGCGACAGCCGGACCAGGCCCTTCGGATCGGCCAGCTTCCATGTGGCCTTCGCGGTGTTGATGACGACCCGTTTGGTTTCGGTCGGCGGCATCTGCCGCAATTTGACGAAGATGGTGCATCCGCCGGCCGTGCGCGGCGTATGGCGGCTGCGCGGCGGGTTGCGCACATAGGTTCCTTCGCCGTAGTCGCCGTGCTCGTCGGAGAACACGCCGTCGAGGACGAGAAACTCCTCGCCCAGTCCATGCTCGTGGGCGGGAAACGTACTGGCGGGCGCATAGCGGACCAGTGATGTCGCCCGCGCCACCTCGCCGCCGATGCGGTCGAGCGGGCGGCGCTCGATACCGGCCTGTGGCGATGCAATCCAGGACAGCTTGTCGGTCGCAATCACGACGCGCCGGGTGAAGTCGGCGTTGATGAGTTCGTTCATGGGTTTGTTCCGTTAGAACCGCTCTGAATAGGGCCGCAGATCCATCTCATGGGTCCATGCCGACGGATGCTGCGCCGAAAGGTCGAGATAGGCCTGCGCGACCGGAACCGGATTCATCCGCCCCGAGGATGCCGCTCCGAAGCGCTGGTCGGTCTGAGGTCCGTCGATCAGTCCGTCGAGCACGACATGGGCGACATGCACGCCTTTCGGGCCGTATTCGCGCGCCAGCGCCTGGCCAAATCCGCGCAGCGCGAATTTGGCCGATGCAAAGGCGGAGAAATTGGTCGCCCCGCGCAGTCCGGCGGTGGCGCCGGTCAGGATGATGACGCCCTGCCTGCGCGCCGCCATGTGCGGAACGACGGATTGGGCCGCGATGACGGCGCCGAGGCATGCGACGCGCCAGGCATGTTCGAACTCGCCCGCCGTGGTCTGCTCGAACGGTTTGATAGCGAGCGAATGCGCGTTGTGAATCAAGACGTCGATCTGGCGCGCATAGGGTTCGATCGCGGCCATCGCCGCCGCTGCTTGCGTGATGTCGCAAGCGATATGCCTGTAACGGCCGCCGGCGAGCTCGATCCGTTGCGTCAGATGTTCCGTCGACCGGTTGGTGCGGGAGATACCGACCACGTCGTGGCCCGCCCGGGCAAAGGTCTCGGCGATTTCGGCGCCGAGACCTTCCGCCGCGCCCGACAGCAACAGCGTGCGCCTGATCACCATCAGCGTCAGATCCAGCGCAGGACGCTGGCGATGATGGCGATCTGCGCCAGCCAGGCGGCGGTGAAGGTCAGCGTGCGCGCCGCGGGAATGCCTGCCGAGTAGACCACGAAGTGAAGCAGGCGCGCGAAGAAGTAGACCACGACAGCCGCCTTGGTCGCGGTGTTGGAAATGCCAAGCACGTGCGCGGTGAGAACGATCGGCGCGAAGATCGCGAGATTCTCGATGGCGTTGGTGTGCGCCCTGCCGGCGCGCTGCGCCCAGGTCGAAAGCGAGCTGCTGTCGGGCGCGCTGCCTGCCAGCGCTCCGCCCAGTCCGGTCATGACCATGCGGTTGTGAACGTAGGGCACCCAGAACAGTGCCGTCATCAGTGCGGTCAACGTCAGCCAATAGAGCTCTGTGGTCACGGTCTAACCCCTTGTTTGAGAACAATGGGCGCTCTATCTACCTTCTAGTAGGTAGAGTCAAGCGGCGTGGCCGGTCTGCGGCACGCCTTGGCACGTCGGCAAGCGTCGGATCACTCAGAGTTGAAGGGAATCAGCGCCCGGTCGAACCAAAGCCGCCGCTGCCGCGGTCGGTTTCCGACAGCGCGTTGACCGCAACGAGTTGCGCCTGAACCACCGGCGCGATCACCATTTGCGCGATACGCTCGCCGCGCTTGATCGGAAATGGCGCGGCGCCATGGTTGATCAGCAGCACGTTGATCTCGCCGCGATAATCCGCATCCACCGTACCCGGCGAATTCAAAACCGTGACGCCATGCTTGGCGGCCAGTCCAGAGCGCGGCCGCACCTGCGCCTCGTAGCCGCGCGGTAGCGCAATCGTCAGCCCCGTCGGCACCATCGCGTACTTTCCCGGTGCGAGGATCAGCGGCGTCTCGGCGGGCACCGCGGCCAGCAGATCGAGGCCCGCGGCGTCCGCGCTCTGATAGGCCGGCAATGCGAGACCTTCGCCGTGCGGCAGTTGTCTTATATCGACTTTTACGGTGACGCTCACGAGGCCTTCCCCACAGTTTTGGCGATGCGCGCCAATAATTCGGTCGCGACTTGTTCCTTGGTCATCACAGGCCAGGAATCAACGCCAATCTTGTCCGCGCCCTCACGCGTCAACAGGTGCACGGTGTTGCGGTCGCCGCCCATGACGCCGGTTGCGGGCGAAACGTCGTTGGCGACGATCCAGTCGCAGCCTTTTCGCGCTATCTTGGCCTTGGCGTTGTCGATCAGATGCTCGGTCTCGGCGGCAAAGCCGATCACCAGCGGCGGACGCTTGTCTTTCAGCTTCGAGATCGTCGCCAGGATGTCGGGATTTTCCACCAGTTGCAGCGGCGGCATGCCGGCGGCGGTTTTCTTCAGCTTCTGCTCGCCCTCCGTGGCGACCCGCCAGTCGGCGACCGCCGCAGCAAAGATCGCAATGTCCGCCGGCAGCGCGGCTTCGACCTTGTGTAGCATGTCGCGCGCGGACTCCACCCGGATCACGGTGACGCCGGCGGGATCGCGCAATTCGACCGGACCGGAGACCAGCGTCACATCGGCGCCGGCGGCCTGCGCGGCGGCGGCGATGGCAAAACCCTGCTTGCCGGAGGAGCGGTTGGCGATGTAGCGCACCGGATCGATCGGCTCGTGTGTCGGTCCCGCCGTGATCAGCACGCGCTTGCCGGCGAGCGGACGCGGTCGCGGCGGCCGCAGGATATCGGCGGCGGCGGCGGCGATTTCGGCAGGCTCCGACATCCGGCCGACGCCGGCCTCATTGGCCTCGGCCATTTCGCCGGCATTGGGGCCGATCATGGCGACGCCGTCACGGCGAAGCTGCAGCACGTTGCGGCGGGTGGCGGCGTTGTTCCACATCAGCGGGTTCATCGCCGGCGCCAGCAGGATCGGGCGGTTGGCGGCGAGCAGGATGGCTGAGGCGAGATCGTCGGCATGGCCCTGCGCCATCTTCGCCATCAGGTCGGCGGTCGCCGGCGCGACCACGATCAGATCGCATTCCCGGCCCAAGCGAATGTGCCCGGCGTCGAACTCGCTATCGGCATCGAACAGGTCGGTATAGACGCGCTCATGCGACAGCGCGCTGGCCGCGAGCGGGGTGACGAATTGCTGCGCGGCCTTGGTCAGCACGCAGCGGACGTTGACGTGGCGCTCCTTCAGCCGCCGGATCAGGTCCAGCGCCTTGTAGGCGGCGATGCCGCCGCCGATGATCAGGGTAACGTGGGCTTCGCCTGCAGCGCTGACGGCCCGGGGAGGTGCCTTGGAGGCCCCGGCCGACAGCGGCGAGGCCTCGTGACCGCCGGATGGTTCGGGGCGCCCCTGGATCAGCTCCCCCAGAATGACCCGGACTTCCTCTTCGACCGAACGGCCGTTGCTGGCCGAGCGCAGCCGCAGATAGGCTTTGACGGTGTCGTCGAGTTTTCGGATGGTAATGCTGGCCATGGGCGGGCTCCGGCAAAATCTGACAGCAATGATATCAAAAGAATGATATCATTGCAATCAAAGCTGCCGTACCGCGAGCAAGATTCCGATGAAGGTGGCTGCGATAATCCACAGCGCGATGGTGCGCCAGCGGTTCTTGCGGCCTTCGGTCCGGCCTATTGCCGCGATCGTCTCCGGCGACAGCGTGACGCCTTCGCGCGTCATCTTTTCGAGATTTTCCAGCACTGCGACCGCCCGCGAGGCAATCGCCGGCAGGCTTGCCATCACCCGTCCGAGTTCGCCGGCACCGGACATCGCCCCCTGAATGCGCCCGATCGGCCCGAGATTGCGCTCGATCCATTCGCGCACCACGGGATCGGCGACCTTCCAGATATCGAGCTTGGGGTCGAAGCCGCGCGCCACGCCTTCGACCACCACCATGGTCTTCTGCAGCAGGATCAGTTCGGGGCGGGTCTGCATGTCGAACAGGCCGGTGACCTCCAGCAACAGGGTCAGCAGCTTCGCCATCGAGATTTCTTCGGCGGTGCGGTTGTGGATCGGCTCGCCGATGGCACGGATCGCCTGCGCGAAATTTTCCACCGAGTGATGCCCCGGCACATAACCGGCCTCGAAATGCACTTCCGCGACGCGGCGATAGTCGCGGGTAATGAACCCCAGGAGAATTTCGGCAAGGAAGCGCCGCTCCTTCAGCCCGAGCCGCCCCATGATGCCGAAATCGACCGCGACCAGCCGGCCGGCGTCGTCGAGGAACAGGTTGCCGGGATGCATGTCGGCATGGAAAAAGCCGTCGCGCAGCGCGTGGCGCAGAAAGCTCTGGATCACCTTGCGGCCGAGATCGGGCAGGTCGACCTGCGCCTGTTCGAGCCGCACATGGTCGTTCAGCGCGATGCCGTCGATCCACTCCATCGTCAGCACGTTGTGGGTGGTACGGTCCCAGTCGACGGTGGGGACACGGAAATCCGGATCGTCCCGGGTGTTCTCCGCCATCTCCGACATCGCGGCCGCTTCCAGCCGCAGGTCCATCTCCATCGCGACGGAGCGCGACATGGTGTTGATGACTTCGATCAGCCGCAGCCGCCGCGCTTCGGCCGAATGCGCCTCGGCGTTGTGGGCGACAAAGAAGAAATCGGCGAGGTCGCGGCGGAACCGGGCGGCGACATTGGGCCGTAGCACCTTTACGGCGACGTTCCGGTGTTCGCCGTCGCGCATCACCACGCCGCGATGCACCTGCGCGATCGAAGCGGCGGCAACCGCCGGGCCGAGTTTCACAAACGCCTGCGCCACAGGGCGTTCCAGCGAGGTCGCGATCACGGCTTCGGCTTCGGCCTCCGAGAACGGCGGCAGGCGGTCCTGCAGGGCTTCGAGATCGCGCGCCATCGCGACCCCGACGACGTCGGGCCGGGTCGCGAGGAATTGCCCGAGCTTGAGATAAGCAGGGCCGAGCCGCGTCAGCGCGCGCGACAACCGAGGGCCGGATTTGGCGCCGGGCCGCTCGATCAGCCGCGCCAGGCGCAGCGCGAGTTGGCCGGGCGGCGGCACCAGGGAGGGATCGACGACGCCGAACACGCCTTCGCGCGCGAACACGAAAGCGGCGCGGACCAGCCGTGCAATGTGGGTCGTCGCAGAAATCACAAACGCCAACCCGAATGCAGCGCGACGATACCGCCGGAGAGGCTTTGGTATTTCACCCGCGAGAAGCCGGCGGCGCGAATCATCTCGGCGAACGCATTGGGCCTTGGAAATTTCCGGATCGAATTCGACCAGGTATTGATAGGATTCGGCATCGCCGGTGACGGCGCGGCCGAGCGGCGGGATCACCTTGAAGGAGAACAGGTCGTAGATCCGGTCGAGCCCGGGGACGTCGACGGTGGAAAATTCCAGGCACAGGAATCTGCTGCCGGGCTTGAGCACGCGATAGGCCTCGCTCAAGGCGAGATCGATCCGCGGTACGTTGCGGATGCCGAACGCGATGGTGTAGGCGTCAAAACTGCGATCGGCGAATGCCAGCGCCTCGGCGTTACCCTCGACAAACGAAACCTGTTCGTCGAGGTGGCGCGCGGCGGCACGGGTGCGGCCGACGTCGAGCATGTCGGTGTTGATGTCGCAGACGGTGGCGCGGAAGCCGGAGCCGGCCGCCTTGGCGGCACGGAACGAAATATCGCCGGTGCCGCCGGCGACGTCGAGCAGCGCGAACGGCGCGTCGCCCTTCGGCGGGTTCAGCGCCGTGATCATGATGTCTTTCCAGACCCGGTGCAGGCCCACCGACATCAGGTCGTTCATCAGGTCGTAACGCCGCGCCACGCTGTGAAACACCTCGTTCACCAGCGTCTGCTTGTCCCCGAGCGGGACGTCCCTGAAGCCAAAATGGGTGGTCTGGTCCGGCCGATCCATCAACTTTACTCCACTGCCGGGACCATAGCGCGCCCGCCGCAATGGCGCTATCACGTCACCTTCATAAGGTGAATGCCTGCATGCCCGAATTGCCCGAAGTTGAGACCGTCCGCCGCGGCCTGCAGCCCGCCATGGAGGGGTCAAAAATCCTCAAAGCGGAAGCCCGGCGCAAGGATTTGCGGTTTCCCTTTCAAAAAGACTTCATCGCGCGGCTTGAAGGCCAGACCGTGACCGGCCTCGGCCGCCGCGCCAAATATCTGATGGCGGATCTCGGCTCCGGTGACGTGCTGTTGATGCATCTGGGGATGTCCGGTTCGTTCCGGGTGCTGGAAGGCGGCGGCGTCAACAAGACGCCGGGCCAATTCCACTACCCACGCAGCGACGAACGCGCGCATGACCACGTCGTATTCCACATGTCGTCGGGGGCTGCGGTGGTGTTCAACGACCCGCGCCGCTTCGGCTACATGAAGATCATTGCCCGCAACGCGCTGGAGGACGAGCCGCTGCTGAAAGGCCTCGGCCCGGAGCCGCTCGGCAACGAATTCGATGCTGCGATGCTGGCGCGTGCCTGCGCCAACAAGAAGACCAGCCTGAAAGCCGCACTGCTCGACCAGCGCGTGGTCGCGGGCCTCGGCAACATCTATGTCTGCGAAGTGCTGTTCCGCGCGCATCTGTCGCCGCGCCGGCTGGCGGCGACGCTGGCCGTTAAAAAGACCGCCGAACCCACCGATCACGCCAAACGCGTGGTGACGTCGATCCATGCCGTGCTGAACCAGGCGATCAAGGCCGGCGGCTCCTCGATCAGCGATCACCGCCTGACCTCGGGCGAGCTCGGCTATTTCCAGCATTCGTTCAAGGTGTACGACCGCGAGGGCGAGACCTGCCAGACCGCCGGCTGCGGCGGCATCGTGCGCCGCTTCGTTCAGAACGGCCGCTCGACCTTCTGGTGCCCGAAATGTCAGAAGTGAGGGATTGTTCGCGCCGGGATATGCCGACGGGGTCGTGAGCGAAGGAAGCAATCCGGTGGGGCTGGCTCTCCGGATTGCTTCGTCGCTTCCGCCTTCGCTCATTGAGCAACGGCGAACAGGGTATTCCTCGCCTGGACGAGGACGAAACGCGCTCCCTGTTCTGGGGAGCGCGCCGTCGCTGACGCCGTCAACCCGATCGGGAGATCAGGAGACGAACGCCACCGTTTCCGCTGATGTCTCGATGAACAGGGGAGCAAGCGGGGCTTCCGGCAGGTTGCTGACGATCACCTCGTTCCGGACTGCGACGCGGCCGTTCAACTTGGCTTCGACCCATTGCCAGAGGCCGCGAATTTCCTCGGCCGATTTGCTTGCCGGCGCACATTCGCTGACGGCAAGGCCGGCGCTGAGCGCGTCCTGGTGATCGTTGCGCATCACGATGAAGGGCTGGGCGACGATGCCGTCGATATCGAGCGCGGCTTCATCGCTCAGCGTGGTCGCCGCGT
Source organism: uncultured Alphaproteobacteria bacterium (assembly GCA_963764705.1). Taxonomy (GTDB): domain Bacteria; phylum Pseudomonadota; class Alphaproteobacteria; order Rhizobiales; family Xanthobacteraceae; genus Bradyrhizobium. Next base: position 409,039 of record CAVXTR010000006.1, read on the forward strand.
TGTTCAGGCGTTGGCCGCGGATCGGCGTCTGGTTCAGAACGTAGGCGAATGGCTTGTTCCAGGCGCGCGCCAGGCTGAGCGTAGCCGCGGTTGCCTCGATGTCGGCGAGGCTAGGGCGCGCCGGGATCAGGCACAAATCGGCATAGCGAACGGCCGAAGTCGTCGCGGCGCTGATACCGGCCGATGTGTCGATGATGGTGAGCGTAACGCCGTCGCGATCCAGCGTTTGCAGCCGCTGCTCGACATCACTCGCCACGTAAATCGGCTCGACGATCGGTTCGGCATAGGGACGCCGGCTCTGCCAGTTCGAAAGCGTGCCTTGCGAGTCGGTCTCGATCAGGCGGACGGTGTGTCCTGCCTGAATCGCTGCCAGCGCGAGGCCGATGGCCAGCGTGCTTTTACCGGAGCCACCCTTTTGGGTGGCCAAAACGATCGTCTGCATTGCAGATCCTTTGGATAGCATTTCTGGGGTCGGTGGGTACGCCACGCCAAGTCGCACCGCATTCTTGCGATACCGAGCGCCCTGCTCGCTCAGACTTGCCCAGCCCGATCCAAAGGTCTTGACGGATCGCGGTTGTCCGAATCAGTAACACTGCGATGATGCCCGAATATAGAATTGTGGCTATTCCGGACGAATACGGTCGTATTTGCTCCGTAACGCCGTCATCGGCAGAACAACAGGCAGGAAACAGGCATGACCGGTAACTGGCGGGATCGCGCGGCCACCCCCTTTCAGTGTCAGAAGCAGCAGGCCGTGGGCAGCCGCGGCATGGTGGTCAGCAATCATCCGCTGGCTTCGGCCGCGGGCGCGGAAATGCTCGCCGCCGGCGGTAACGCGATCGACGCCGCGATCGCGACGCTGTTCACGCTGACGGTGGTCGAACCGATGATGGTCGGCATTATCGGTGGCGGCATGGCGCATATCAGGCTGGCCGACGGCAGCCATCGTTTCATCGACGGCCAGAGCACGGTGCCATCGGCGGTTCGTCCCGATACCTACAAATCCAGACCGGGTTCGGCGCATGACGTGTTCGATACCATCGGCGACGAAAATCTGACCGGCCCGAAAGCGGTCGCAGTACCGGGTTCGCTGAAGGCGTGGTGCGAGACGCTGCAACGGTTCGGCACCATGAGTTCTTGCCGACGTCATGCAACCTGCGATCAAGCACGCCTCGCGCGGCTACGCGGCGACGCCATATTTGCATGAATGCATCACCGACAGCGCGGTGGATATGCTGAAGGACAGGGCGATTTCGGCGATCTATCTGCCGAAGGGAACACCGCTGAAGACCGGCGAGCGCGTGATGCAATCGGAATATGCGGAAACGCTCAAGCATATTTCGCAGCATGGCGAAGCCGCGCTGTACCAGGGGCCGCTCGGCGATATCCTGGTCGATTACATGAAAACGAATGGCGGCTTCATCACCCGCGAGGATCTCACGGCTTACAAGACCGTTGAACGCCAGCCGATCCGCGCCGACTATCGCGGCTGGGAAATTCTGGGGCCGCCGCCGCCCGCGGCGTCCGGCGTGCACATCGCACAGATGCTCAACATTCTCGAAGGCTACGACATCGCAAAACTCGGCTTCGGCTCGGCCGAAACCATTCACTACCTCGCGGAAGTGCTGAAGATCGCGTTTGCCGATCGCGCGGCAGCGAGTGGCGACCCGGACTTCATCAACGTGCCGGTGGAGCGGTTGACCTCGAAGGCCTATGCCGACGAACGCCGCCGCGCCATCGATCCTGGCCGTGCGCAGGCCTGGGGTGCCGGCATCCAGCAACTCGAAGGCGCGCACACCACGCACATGACGGCCGCCGATTCGTTCGGCAATGTGGTTGCGACCACGCAGACCATCAACAATCTGTTCGGCGCCAAGATTTCTGATCCCTGGGCTTGGGACCGTGCCGAACAATTACATGAACCTGTACGATCCCCGTCCGGGCCATGCGCTGTCGCTGGCGCCGGGCAAGCGCGTCACCACCTCGATGTCACCGATGATGGCGCTGCGCGACGGCAGGCTCGTCTACGCGCTCGGCCTGCCCGGCGGAAAGCGGATCTTTCCGAGCGCGATGCAGGCGCTGGTCAATCTGATCGACCACGGCATGAGCCTTCAGGAGGCGGTCGAGGCACCCAGGGTCTGGACCGAGGGCAATGCGCTCGAGGTCGAGTTCGCGGTGCCTGACAGCGTTCGCGGCAAGCTCGCGGCGATGGGCCACAGGGTGCAGGCGGTGCCGACGGTCGCCGGCGGCATGAACGGGATCCAGTTTCACGACGACGGCCGCATGTCTGGCGCGGCTTGCTGGCGCGCGGACGGCACGCCGATCGGCATCGCCGGCGGACTTGCGCGTGCGGGAGTGCGATTCGGGTTGGCGTGAGGTTAGCGCGCCGCACCCTCCGCTGTCATACCCGCGAAGGCGGGTATCCAGTACGCTGCGGCTTATCGGCTGAATCGCTGTTGTCTCTGGAATACTGGATCATCCGCTTTCGCGGATGATGACGGCTGGAGTTATTTTCGCACGCAGATCACGCGCACCACGGACGACTTCGCATCCAACGAAGCGCCACTCGCGTTGACACCATTGGCCTTGAGGAAATCGCGCACCGTATCCGACGTTACCAGCACCGCCTGCGCTCCGGGCGTTGCATTCGCAGGTCCCGCCACCAGTACCGGCTTCAGCAACGCGATGCCGGCGAACTTGCCGTCGGCATCCAGCGCGGCGGCGCCGGAAAAGCCGAGCGTCGGCGGTGGTGACAGCGCGAGGTCGCTGTTGCCGCCGAGTTGAGCCACCGAGGCCTTGACGCTGCTGACGGCCGCGCCGCCGCCCTGGTTTTGCGGATCGGCAATGCCGGCGAGGTCGAGCGCGGTCTTCGCCGCGATGCTGGAAAGATTGAGCGCCTGCAGCCCGCGTGTGCCGTAGATGCGCAGCAGCGCCAGATCGTGCTCCTTGTCCTCGGCGACGCGGTCGGCATTGCCGAAGCCTGATATCGCGACCGCGAGGCAGCCGTCGGTGATCTGACGGTCGGCGAGTATAGCGCCATCGTCGCTGACGATGACCCCGGTGCCGTATTCGACGGTCCTGCGCGGCGGCGGCCCTGCGGCCTGTACGCTCGACGGAAATGCGTTGAACGCGCTCGACATCGCGATCACCACCGGCTCCACGGTGTTTTCGGTGGCCTGATCGTAGAGGATGGTGAGGATGCGCACTTCATCGCCCTTGAACGTGCCGCGCAGATAAAACTTCTTCAGGCCCTGCAGGCCGGACAGCACGAAGAAGTCCGGCTTGACCACCGTGTAATCGATATTGCGCCCGGCTTCCTTCTTTTCCCGTTCGGCAAGCTTGGCCGTGGTCGGATTGGCTTCCTTGCGCCGCGCCAGTTGAATCTGGATCGTGCCGGTAGGCGATGTCCATTTGGTGCCATTGGCGTCGCTGGCCTGCTGCGGCACCAGCTTGGCCGGAATGCCGAGCCGCACGCCGGTGCCGGGATCGCTGACGATCTTCCAGCCGACATTTTCCTGCCGCCGTTTCGCGGTGTCGGCAAGCACGCCGCGCTCCTGCGAATTGAGCACGCCGGTCTCGCGGCCACCGCGGGACTTCTGGAATTCCTTGATCGCATTGACCATGCGTTCGCTGACGTCGCCGGTAATGGCGCCGTTATACTGCCCGACCCAGGCGAGATCCGATTGCAGCCCCAGCCGCTCGGCCTGTGCCATCGCATTCGCGGTGTCTTCGGGCTTCTGCAGCGCGGGACGGATCGGCACCGTCGTGACCGGCTTCGGCTTGGTGCCGGCGGTCGATGGCGGCGTCAGTTGCGCCTGTGCCGAGCCGACCGGGACCACCAAAATCGCGGCCGCGATCATCCATATTGCCCGTAGCATCGATCTCATGACAAATCCCGGCAGAAGTTTGCAGCGATCATTGACCTCAGGCCAATTAAGCACATCTGGTTGGTCGGCAACAACCGCACGCCGGTTCAGGGAACCGCCCAGGGAATACACCAACCATGCTGACGGCCAACGAACTCGAACGCTATGCCCGCCATATCGTGCTGCGCGACGTCGGCGGGCCCGGCCAGGCCGCGCTGAAGGAGGCCTCCGTGCTGGTGGTCGGCGCCGGCGGTCTCGGCGCGCCGGTCTTGATGTATCTGGCCGCCGCCGGTGTCGGCACGCTAGGGGTTGTCGATGACGACATCGTGTCGCTGTCCAATCTGCAGCGCCAGATCATCCACACCACGCCGGATATCGGACGGCGCAAGGTAGATAGCGCGGCGCAGCAAATTCACGCGCTCAATCCCCATGTCCATTTCGAAGCGCATGCGGTGCGCCTCGATGCAAACAATGTGATGTCGCTGATCGGCGGTTACGATCTGGTGCTCGACGGCTCCGACAATTTCGAAACCCGCTATCTGGTGTCTGACGCCTGCTTCCTTGCCGGCAAGCCGCTGATCACGGCGGCGCTGGGCCAGTTCGACGGTTCGCTGACCACGATCCGTGCGCATGAGCACAACGCCGACGGCGAGTTCAATCCGACCTATCGCTGCCTGTTTCCGGAAGCCCCGCCGCCGGGCACGGTGCCTGCCTGCGCCGAAGCCGGCGTCATGGGGGCGCTGGCAGGCATGCTGGGATCGATGATGGCGCTGGAAGCGATCCGCGAAATCGTCGGCTTTGGCGAGAGTCTGGTCGGCCGGCTGGTGATGGTTGATGCGCGCGCGATGCGGTTCGAAACCCTGCGCTATCGCCGCGATCCCGCCAACCCGCTCAATGGCGACGCGCCGACCATTACCGATCTGAGCGCGTATTCAACTTAGACTTCCCGTGTGGTTGCCCCCACCCCAGCCCTCCCCCGCAAGCGGGAGAGGGAGTTTGTTCAGCGCGTGTGGCTGGCTTGGATTCACATTCTGATGGAGACTAGCGTCATTCAGTGACGAGCTCTCTCGTCACCCTCTCCCGCTTGCGGGGGAGGGCGGGGTGGGGGTGCCTCCGCGAATGCGATCGTTCGTAAAAGCCACTATCACGCCGTCAGCTTCTTCTCACTATCCATATGCGCCAGTTGCGCCTCCGGATAGCGCGCACCGGCAGCGGCGCCGGGCGGAAACGCCTTTGCGAGATCAGCCAGATGCGCGGGCGTCAATTTAACCTCGAGTGCGCCGAGCGCCTCGGTCAAGCGGTCGCGGCGGCGGGCGCCGACCAGCGGCACGATGTCGTTGCCTTGGGCTGCGACCCAGGCGATCGCGACCTGGGCCGGCGACGCGCCGATGTCTTCCGCAATCGCGCGCAGCTGGTCCACCAGCGCCAGGTTGCTGTCGAGATTGCTGCCCTGGAAGCGCGGGCTCATCTGGCGGAAATCCCTGGCCGCGGATCGATCCTTCGACCAGTGACCGCTGATCAGCCCGCGCGACAGCACGCCATAGGCGGTGATGCCGATGCCGAGTTCGCGGCAGGTCTTCAGGATATCGCTCTCGATGCCGCGTGCGATCAGCGAATATTCGATCTGCAGGTCGGCGATCGGATGCACGGCATGGGCCCGGCGGATGGTGTCGGAGCCGACTTCGGAAAGGCCGATATGCCGGATCCAGCCGGCCTTGATCATGTCGGCCATGGCGCCCACCGTTTCCTCGATCGGCACCGAGGGATCGAGCCGGGCCGGCCGGTAGATGTCGATATGGTCGACGCGAAGCCGCTGCAGCGAATAGGCCAAGAAATTCTTCACCGCCGCCGGACGGCTGTCATAGCCGGACCAGGCTTTTGCCGGATCGCGCAGCGCGCCGAATTTGACGCTGATCTGCAGGTTGTCGCGGCCGCGCGACGCCAGCGCGTCGCCGATCAGCATTTCATTGTGGCCCATGCCGTAGAAATCGCCGGTGTCGAGCAGGGTGATGCCGGCATCGAGCGCGGCATGAAGGGTGGCGACGCTCTCGCTGCGGTCGGCCGGACCATAAAAGTCCGACATGCCCATGCAGCCGAGGCCGATGGCGGAGACGGCCGGGCCTGACGTGCCGAGTTGACGTTTGTCCATGGTGGTTCTCCCAAAATCGGCGGCGGAAAAGTCCGCGCCGTGGTGACGGGGCTGATATGGAGCATTTTCATTGCAGCGATAAGCTGGACAATGCTTAAGAGCTTGTTCAATATATTGAACAATGCAAAACCTTAAATCATGAAGGACATCGATCTTCGCGATCTCGATGCGTTTGTTGCCGTGGCGCGCACGCGGAATTTCCGTCGCGCGGCGCTGGAGCAACGCGTCTCGGTCTCGAGCCTGAGCCAGCGGCTGCGCGAACTGGAAGAACGCCTTGGCGTCCGGCTGATGAACCGCACCACGCGCAGCGTCGGGCTCACGGAAGCCGGCGAGTTGCTGCTGGCCGGTGTCGGACCGGCAATATCGGATGTCGGTAGCGCGCTCGATCAGGTCCGGGGCCTCCGCGGCGTGCCCTCGGGCCGCCTGCGCATCAACGCGCCGCCGCCGGCGATCGATCTGGTCCTGGCGCCGATGGTGGCGCCGTTTCTCGAGGCGTATCCGCAGATCGATCTCGAAATCGTCAGTGACAGTACCTTCGTCGACATCGTCGCTGAAGGCTTCGACGCCGGCGTACGCTATGGCGAGCATCTGGCGCAGGACATGATCGCGGTCTCACTCGGTCCGCCGCAACGCTATGCGATGGTGGCGTCACCGGAATATGTCGCCAGGCATGGCCGGCCAAAACATCCGAAGGATCTGCTCCATCACGTCGGCATCCGGATCCGGTTCGGCAGCGGCGTGATCCGTGATTGGGAGTTCGAGAAGGCCGGCCGTGTCGTGAAAGTTGCGCCAGCCGGGAGGTTGATCGCGAATTATCCGGGGCTGGCGAGGCAAGCCGCGCTCGATGGCGTCGGCTTCTGGCCGACTTTCGAGGGCTATGTGCGCGACGAAGTGAAGTCAGGTGCGCTGGTCAGTGTGCTCGAAGACTGGTGCGCGCCGTTTCCCGGACCGTTTTTGTATTACCCAAGCCGCCGCCAGCCGCCACCGGCGCTCGCCGCGTTCGTGGCCTTTGTCGTGGAGTGGCGGAAGCAGGAGCGAAGGAAAAGCAACGTAAAATCTGTCGTCCCGGACAAGCGAAGCGCGATCCGGGACCCATAGCCAGCGCCGCTAGTATTGAGAAGTGCTGGAGCAACAGCTTATCGCAACCACAAAAGCCTGCGGTTATGGGTCCCCGCGTTCGCGGGGACGACCCGTTGAGATATCCGCTAAAGCATGCTCGGCAGCACGCGGTCCGGCGGCTTGTGGTTGTCGAGGAAGGTTCTGATATTGATGATCACCTTCTCGCCCATTTCGACACGGCCTTCGATGGTGGCCGAACCCATATGCGGCAGCAGCGTCGCCTTGCCGGCCCTGGCCAGCCGCACCAGCTTCGGATTGACCGCAGGCTCGTGCTCGTAGACGTCGAGCCCGGCGCCGCCGATGTCGCCGGCTTCGATCAGCTTGATCAGCATGTCCTCGTCGATCACGCCGCCGCGCGCGGTGTTGACGATGTAGGCTTCTTTCCGGATCAGCTTCAGCCGCCGCGCCGAGAGCAGATGATAGGTCGCCGGCGTGTGCGGACAATTCACCGAGATGATGTCCATCCGCGCCAGCATCTGGTCGAGGCTCTCCCAGTAGGTCGCGCCGAGTTCTTCAGCGATCATGGGCGCGACGGGGCGGCGATTGTGATAGTGGATCTGCAGCCCGAACGCGCGGGCGCGCCGCGCCACGGCCTGGCCGATGCGGCCCATGCCGATGATGCCGAGGCGCTTGCCGCCGATGCGATGGCCGAGCATCCAGGTCGGCGACCAGCCCGGCCAGTTCTTGCCATCGGTCAGGATCGAAGCGCCTTCGATCAGCCGGCGCGGCACTGCCAGAATCAGCGCCATGGTCATGTCGGCGGTGTCTTCGGTCAGAACCTTCGGCGTGTTGGTCACGGTGATGCCGCGCGCATGCGCCGCCGTGACGTCGATATTGTCGACGCCATTGCCGAAATTGGCGATCATGCGCAGCTTGCAGTCGGGGTCCTTGAGGATCGCCTCGCCCACCATGTCGGTGACGGTCGGCACCAGCACGTCGGCGGTGCGGACGGCTTCCGCGATCTGTTCCGGCGTCATCGGCGTGTCGTCGAGATTGAGCCGCGCATCGAACAGCTCGCGCATCCGGGTCTCGATCGAGTCCGGCAGCTTGCGGGTGACGACGACCAGAGGTTTTTTCTTAACCGACATGTCCTGCTCTCATGAGGCAATGGCTCGCTTGCGCTCGCCGTTCAGACCTCATTAACCCGGTTGTTCGACACTGCGAATGCCGCGCGGCCCCGGTTTCCCTGGGTTCCACCGAAACCTCGGGTTTCCCTCAGATTTCCTGTGGGTTCCTTGGGCTTTCCAAGGGAAAATTCGGGAGTTCTGGTTCTCGTTCCGTCCTCTCTATCAGAAGGCCGGGCCAAGACAAGAACCACTCGGATAGCACCATCCGGGGAGCGACCAGCGCGGCACGGGGGTTTGGGGTTTTCGGGCGTTGGCAGGGCGTTTCAACTCAAAGGACTTGAGTTGGCAGTATCTCGGCAGGAGACGGGTTGATGGCGTTGGGGCGTTTCTGTTCGGTGGCGGTGCTGGCGGCGTGCTGGCTGGGCGCGTCGGTCAGCACGGGATTTTCGGCCAAGGATGCCGCCATCACGACCAGCGGCCTGCCGGTGCCGCGATATGTCAGTCTCAAATCCGATCATGTGAATGTCAGGGCCGGTCCGACCAAGGATAACGACGTCGCCTGGGTCTATACCCGCTCGGGCCTGCCGGTCGAAATCACCGCCGAATTCGAGAACTGGCGCCGCGTGCGCGATTCCGAAGGCGCCGAGGGCTGGGTCTATCATTCCCTGCTGTCCGGCCGCCGCACCGCCGTCGTCACCATGAAGACCAAGGACGACCTCGCGACGCTCTACGATCGCGCCGATCCCGGCAGCGCCGTCGCGGCGCGCCTGCAGGCCGGTGTCGTCGCCCAGGTCAAGAAATGCACCACCGGCTGGTGCCGCGTCTCCGGCAACGGCTTTGACGGCTGGATCGAACAGCAGCGGCTGTGGGGCGTCTACGCGGACGAGAAGGTGGAGTGACCTGACACTCGCACCTCATTCGTGGCGGATGACCTGACACTCGCACAGGGTGGGCAAAGCGAAGCGTGCCCACCAACAATATCAGTCCGGGACAAACGGTGGGCACGGCGCAAAAGCGCCTTTGCCCAACCTACGAATTTTCGGAAAATGAAAGCGCTCAGCGCTTCTTGCGCAGCCGCACGACCATGTCGACGCGGGCGATCTCGTAGCCTTCGGGGACATCCGGCATCTTGTTCAGCACCAGATGCGGATCCGGAATGTCGACCAGCTCGTGATTGTTCTCGAGATAGAAGTGGTGATGCGCGGTGACGTTGGTGTCGAAATAGGTCTTGGTGCCGTCGACACTGACCTGACGCAAAAGCCCCGCATCGGTGAGCTGGTTCAGCGTGTTATAGACGGTGGCGAGCGAGACCGGCACCTTGGCCAGCGTCGCTTCCTCGTACAGCATTTCTGCGGTCAGATGACGCGCGCCCTTGCCGAACAGCAACCAGCCCAGCGCCATGCGCTGACGGGTCGGCCGCAGGCCGGCCGCCTGCAGCATTTCATTGACGTCGTGCCACGGACAACCGGTCAGTGCCGGCTGGTGACCGGCGCCACGGGCGGCCGGATCCACGGCATCGTCGTTCAAAGCCTGCTCGTTTATGTCCACTTCGGGCACCATACTCGATCACTTGGGTAATATTCTTACCCAATATAGGGACGAAATATTCCAGATGCAAGTTTTTCGCAACTAGAGCGGTCCCAAGGTTAAGCCGCTACTGGCGCTGGAACGCCGCGTTTTAGCCCATTCCGGTGCTTTGCTGGCCGCGAAGGCCTATGTTACAGAGCGCGCGGACCACATATGCGAATTCGGCAGGCAACGGCCGATAGCACCCTAAGCAGCGCAACTACTGGGAAAAAAGCCTTTTTCCCGTGTGGAAACCGGTCCGGTTCGCTCGAAAGCGCTCCATCGGGATATCTAACCAGAGGCTGAATACGATGCTGGAGCGGCGCAGCGGTTACGAATACGAGGATTTGCTGGCCTGCGGCCGGGGCGAGATGTTCGGCCCGGGCAATGCGCAATTGCCGCTGCCGCCGATGCTGATGTTCGACCGCATCACCGATATTGCCGAGAATCGCGGGGAATATGGCAAGGGCCTGATCCGCGCCGAACTCGATGTGAAGCCGGACCTCTGGTTCTTCGGCTGCCATTTCAAGAACGACCCAGTCATGCCGGGCTGCCTCGGCCTTGACGCGATGTGGCAAATGGTCGGCTTCTACCTTGGGTGGATTGGCGGCGAGGGCCGCGGCCGGGCGCTCGGCCTCGGCGAACTGAAATTCTCCGGCCAGGTGCTGCCGAGCGCCAGCAAGGTTGTGTACAATATCGATATCAAGCGCGTGATCCGCTCAAAGCTGGTGCTTGGCGTCGCCGACGGCTGGCTTTCCATGGATGGCGAGATTATTTATCGCGCCAAGGACCTGAAGGTCGGGTTGTTCAAGCAGGACTCTGCGCCTACCTGAACAACGTGATCAACGGCATCATCACAGAATAACATAACGGCAAGGCGAGGCGATCATGAGGCGGGTTGTCATCACGGGGATGGGAATTGTCTCGTCCATCGGTAACAACACCCAGGAAGTGCTGGCGAGTCTCCACGAGGCGAAATCCGGCATTACCCACGCGGCGAAATACGCCGAGATGGGCTTTCGTTCGCAGGTGCAAGGTGCCCCGACGCTCAATCCGGCCGATATCATCGACCGGCGTGCGATGCGTTTTCTGGCCGAAGGCGCGGCCTGGAATCACGTCGCGATGGAGCAGGCAATCCAGGATGCCGGGCTGTCGCCGACCGAAGTATCCGACGTCCGCACCGGCATCATCATGGGCTCCGGTGGCCCGTCGGCGCGCACCATCGTCGAAGCCGCCGATATCACCCGGACCAAGGGACCGAAGCGCGTCGGACCGTTTGCAGTGCCGAAGGCGATGTCGTCGACGGCGTCGGCCACGCTGGCGACCTGGTTCAAGATCAAGGGCGTCAACTATTCGATCTCGTCGGCCTGCGCGACCTCGAACCATTGCATCGGCAATGCCTACGAGACGATCCAGATCGGCAAGCAGGACGTGATCTTCGCCGGCGGCTGCGAGGAGCTCGACTGGTCGCTGTCGGTGCTGTTCGACGCCATGGGCGCGATGTCCTCGAAATACAACGATACGCCCTCGACCGCCTCGCGCCCCTATGACATCAGCCGCGACGGATTCGTGATCGCGGGCGGCGCCGGCGTGGTGGTGCTCGAAGAACTCGAACATGCCAAGGCGCGCGGCGCGCGGATCTACGGCGAAGTGGTCGGCTACGGCGCGACCTCGGACGGCTACGACATGGTGGCGCCGTCGGGCGAAGGCGCCGAGCGCTGCATGCGCATGGCGATGGAAACCGTTAAAACGCCGATCGACTACATCAATCCGCACGCCACCTCGACGCCGGCCGGCGATCCGCCGGAAATCGAGGCGATCCGAAAGGTGTTCGGGACCGGCGACAAGTGCCCGCCGATCTCGGCGACCAAGGCGCTGACCGGGCATTCGCTCGGCGCCACCGGCGTGCAGGAAGCGATCTATTCGCTGCTGATGATGAACAACGGCTTCGTCTGCGAAAGCGCCCACATCACCGAACTCGATCCGGTGTTCGCCGACATGCCGATCGTGCGCAAGCGCATCGACAACGCCAAGCTCGGCACCGTGCTGTCGAACTCGTTCGGCTTCGGCGGCACCAACGCCACGCTGGTGTTCAAGCGGATGGATGCGTGATCGTTACGCCTTAACCTGCCGCGATCTTCTCGGCACGCTGGAACGCCGGCCGCTCCATGCAGCGGGCGATATAGGCGTCGAACGACGGCCGCGACGGGATCATCTTGAACAGCCGCACCGCGAAATTCAGGCCCGAGCCGATCACGATATCGGCCGCCGAAAAATTCTCGCCGAGAATCCACGGGCCTTTCTCCAGCGCGTTGTCGAGCACGTCGATGACGCGCTGCGCGTCACCCCAGCCGGCGGCGACCGGATTCATCTCGATCTTGGTTGCGATCTGAACCATCGCCGGCTCGATGCAGCCGGGCCCGAAGAACAGCCAGTATAAATATCGTGCACGCAGGGGATCGCCGAGTGCCGGCGCGAGCTTCGCCTCGGGGTAACGCTCGGCGACGTAGGCGCAGATCGCGGCGGATTCCGCCAGCGCGGTGTCGCCGTCTTTCAGCGCCGGAACCTTGCCCATCGGATTGATTGCCAGATATTCGACGCGCTTCTGCGCGCCGGTGGAAATGTCGGTCAGCACGCGCTCGTAGGGCGCTCCGGTTTCTTCCATCAGCCACAGTGCGGAAAACGAGCGGGAGCGGGGCGACCAGTAGAGCTGCATCATCGGTGATGGTTCCTTCGTTGCCTCTAGCGGCAATCTATAACGTTTTCAGACGACGCTGGCATCAATCGAATGCGCTACATCTTGTCCGTCCCTGGAACTGCATCATGGCTTGAGATATTCCGGCAGGATTCTGTCCAGTTTCTCCGTCAGCAGCGCGCGCACGCCGTCGCGCAGGAGCGGGTTGCCAACCGCCTCTTCCGGCGAGGCCGGAAGTTCGAAGTTGTCGAGATGACGAACATTGTCATCTTTGGCGAAAGAAGCCGACAGCCTCGCCCCGATCGTTGCAAAAGGATCCTTGTGGATGGCGAAGGTCTGTCCATCAAAGACAGTGACCTGCAGAAAGGCAAAGACGGCGCCTCGCTTGTTCCCGGTAGACCAATTCGTCGAGAACCCGACGCCGTCCAGCGCCTGGTTGGTCCCTGACAATTGTCCCTTGAAGGTCGTGACGATGATATAGCGCTCGCAGCTAATATTCGCAGCGATCGGTCGCACGACGGCGGTCAGGTTTTCTCCCGGATTGTTAAAAAGCCCTTTGCCGCGGCCGTGGTACCATGGATCGAAGCCGCCCTTGGCGTAGGCAATTTTACGCACGGCCATGCCGGGGGCTGCTGCACGGATCCGTGCGACCACGAGATCATCGAGGCCCCATGCGCCGATCGGCACTTCGGTTTCTTCGTTGCCAAAAACGGTCAAGCCGAGTTTATGCACCACGAACCGGTCGCCGATCGCGGAAATGACGCCGATCCGGCAAGGCCCACTCTCGGCAGGTCCGGGTGGCTTTGCGGCGCTCTTCGCTTTCGGCGCGGCTTTCATGACGGCAGGCTTTGCCGCTGCTTCCGGCGCGGGCTGGGTTTGCGCCCATGCGGACGGGATCAAGCACGACAGAACAATCGCAACGGCGAACGATCTAAGCATGAAGACCTGGCTGAGAGGGAGCCCGCATGGCTATGCCGCTTCCTTTGTCTTCCAGCGATAATATTTCATGACAAGCCCGGTCATCGGCTCGACCTGCTCCTGCTCGAACACAAAGCCCTCGCGCTCGTACCAGCGCCAGGCTTTTTCGTTCTCGCGCACGCAACGCAGGAAGATTTCGTCCGGCAAGTGGTGTCGCGTGAAGGCGAGCAACTGGCGTCCGACGCTGCGGCCCTGATATTCCGGCGCCACGAACAGCTGGTCGAGATAGCGCTTGGGCAGATGCAGCGCGAGCATCGCAGCCAGTGTTCCGTTGTCGTCGGCGACGTAGAGGCTCCAGCCGTTTTCGATCTCCATCGGAACGCGGGCGCGCAATTTGGCGAGCAGGAAATTGCTGGCGTCCTCGAGCCCTGTCGACACCCAGCTGTCCATCCAGACCCTGGCGACGTCGTCATACTCGTCCGGTCGGGCGGGACGGATCGCAGGCGGCGGCATCGATAGACCCTCAAGAAAAAGCCTCGCGCGATACTATCGTGAGGGCTCCTTCAACTTCAATCGATGCAATGATTGGACGGTCCAAACAAAAAGGGCGGCCTTTCAGCCGCCCTCCATTATTCGTATTCCAGTGTCGCTTACTCGCCGGCGGCTTCGCGCGGGGCGGAGCCTTCCGCCGCCTTCTGCTTGGCTTCGAGGTCTTCGCCGGTGACCTGATCGACCACCTTCATCGACAAACGCGTCTTGCCGCGATCGTCGAAGCCGAGCAGCTTGACCTTGACCTTGTCGCCTTCCTTGACGACGTCGGAGGTCTTCTGCACGCGGGCCGAGGCGAGCTGGCTGATATGGACCAGGCCGTCCTTGGCGCCGAAGAAGTTCACGAAGGCGCCAAACTCCATCACCTTGACCACGGTGCCGTCGTAGATCTGGCCGAGTTCCGGATCGGAAGCGATCGACTTGATCCACTTGATCGCGGCCTTCATCGCTTCGCCATCGTTGGACGCGACCTTGACGGTGCCGTCGTCCTCGATGTTGACCTTGGCGCCGGTCTTCTCGACGATCTCGCGGATCACCTTGCCGCCGGTGCCGATCACTTCACGGATCTTATCGGTCGGGATCTTGAAGGTCTCGATCCGCGGCGCGTATTCGCCGAGCTCGGCGCGCGCGTTGGTGAGTGCCTTCGACATCTCGCCGAGGATGTGGATACGCCCATCCTTGGCCTGGCCGAGGGCGACCTTCATGATCTCCTCGGTGATGCCCTCGATCTTGATGTCCATCTGCAGCGAGGTGATGCCCTGGTCGGTACCGGCCACCTTGAAGTCCATGTCGCCGAGATGATCCTCGTCGCCGAGAATGTCCGACAGGACCGCAAAGCGCGAACCTTCCAGGATCAGGCCCATCGCGATACCCGCGGTCGGCCGCTTCAGGGGAACGCCCGCGTCCATCAGCGCCAGCGAGGCACCGCAGACCGACGCCATCGACGACGAGCCGTTGGATTCGGTGATCTCGGATACCACGCGCACCGTGTAGGGGAATTCGTGGTGCGGCGGCAGGACCGGGTGGATCGCGCGCCAGGCCAGCTTGCCGTGGCCGATCTCGCGGCGCTTGGTGCCGCCGAGGCGTCCGGTTTCACCGACCGAGTAGGGAGGGAAGTTGTAGTGCAGCAGGAACGTCTCTTTGTAGGTTCCCGACAATGCGTCGATGTACTGCTCGTCCTCGCCGGTGCCGAGCGTGGTCACGACCATCGCCTGGGTTTCACCGCGGGTGAACAGCGCCGAGCCGTGGGCGCGGGGCAGAATGCCGACTTCGGCGACGATGTTGCGGACTGTCTTGGCATCACGGCCGTCGATGCGCTTGCCGGTGTCGAGGATGTTCCAGCGAACGATCTTGGATTCGAGTTCCTTGAACACGGCGGCGATGCGCAGCTTGTTGTGCGGCGATTCCTGCCCTTCCGGGAAGTAGTGCGCCATCACCTTTTCTTTGCACTTGCCGACAGCGGCGTAGCGGTCCTGCTTGACCGGGATCGCGTAGGCCGCGCGCAGCTCCTGCTCGATCAGGCCGAGCATTTCCTTCTCGATCGCGCTGTCGTCGATGACCTTGACTTCGCGCGGCTCCTTGGCGGCCTTCTCGGCCAGTTCGATGATCGCCTTGATCACCGGCTGGAAGTGACGGTGGCCGAACATCACGGCGCCGAGCATGATGTCTTCGTTGAGTTCCTTGGCTTCCGATTCCACCATCAGCACGGCGTCGGCGGTGCCGGCGACGACCAGGTCGAGCTGGGTGTCGACCATCTCGTCGAGCGTCGGGTTGAGAACGTATTCGTCGTTGGCGAAGCCGACGCGGGCGGCGCCGATCGGGCCCTTGAACGGGGCGCCGGAAATCGTCAGGGCGGCGGACGCAGCCACCAGCGCGACGATATCGGGATCGTTTTCCATGTCGTGCGACAGCACGGTCACGATCACCTGGGTTTCATTGCGCCAGCCGTCGACGAACAGCGGACGGATCGGGCGGTCGATCAGGCGGGAGACCAGTGTCTCCTTTTCGGTCGGGCGGCCTTCACGCTTGAAATAGCCGCCGGGAATGCGGCCCGCGGCGTAGGTCTTTTCCTGATAGTCGACGGTCAGCGGCAGGAAGTCGACGCCTTCGCGCGGGCTCTTGGCGGCGACGACGGTGGCGAGCACGATGGTCTCGCCATAGGTCGCGAGCACCGCGCCGTCGGCCTGACGGGCGATCTTGCCGGTTTCAAGCCTGAGGGGACGTCCACCCCAGTCGATCTCGACTGAATGAGATTTAAACATAGTGGTCTTCTTTCATAGGTTTCACGGGAGAACGGCGCCGCTAAAACACAAAGACCATGCGCAAGATTGCGGGACGCTGATCGCGATTGCGAGATCAGCGTCCGGCGATCCTGCCATGGTCTTTGTATTTCGGATGGCGTCCATCCTCTCGGTAGTCACGGGCATCTTGCCCCGCCCAGCGGCCGGATTGCTGCTGGACGTCTGGCGCATGATCGTCTCCAAGAAATTCGGAGTCCGGCTTTGCGGAAGATCATGCGAAAACGCGCGCAAACGGTGCGCGCGCGTACTTCGAAATCAACGGCGAATGTTATGCTTTTCGAGCAGCGCCTTGTACCGCGCCTCGTCCTTCTTCTTGATGTAATCGAGAAGGGAACGACGCGTGGACACGAGCTTCAGCAGGCCGCGGCGTGAATGATTGTCCTTCACGTGGGTCTTGAAGTGGCCCGTGAGGTTGGTGATGCGTTCCGACAGGATCGCAACCTGGACCTCGGGCGAGCCGGTGTCGCCGGCCTTGTTGGCATTCGTCTTGATGACTTCCGCTTTGCGTTCGGCGGTAATCGACATCGTCAAACTCTCTCGTTGTTGCGACCGGAACTGGCAGTCAGTCCGGTCAGGTTGAACACGCGCTTGGGGATGAGTTCGCCATTGCCAATTTCGGCGAGGGCCAGAAGCCGGCCTGCCACCGTGACATAGACTGTGCCGCTACTATTGGGCGCATCCCGTCCGCGCAACAAAACGGCCTGGCCCCGATGGAGCCTTGCCGCATCAGCCCGTGTGACGGCCAGTGCCGGGATGTCGTCCAGCGCGGTCTCAACGGGCAAAAGCGCGTCGGCGAGGCTGCCCTCGCCCGACGCGGCTCTATTGCATAAAGCCTCCAACTGTTCCAGCGGAATCATGTCCGCCTCGCGGAACGGACCGACCAGGGTCCGCCGCAGCGCGCAGATATGGCCGAAACAGCCGAGAATCCGGCCCATATCGCGGGCCAACGCCCTTACATAGGTACCTTTTCCGCACTCGGCCTCAAACACGGACTGGCTATTATCCCCATGTTCTACCAGGGTTAATTCGTGAATCTCGACCGGGCGGGGCTTCAGCTCCACGGTTTCGCCGTCCCGCGCGAGATCATAGGCGCGCTCGCCCTGGACCTTGATGGCGGAATATTGCGGCGGGATCTGTTCGATCAGGCCGGTGAAGCGCGGAAGAAGGGCCCGGATCGCGTCCGCGGACGGCCTGAGATCGCTGCTCTGGGTCGCCCGGCCCTCGGTGTCGTCGGTATCGCGTTCCTCGCCCCAGGCGACCGTGAAGCGGTAGCGCTTGCGGCCGTCCATCACGAACGGAACCGTCTTGGTGGCCTCTCCCAGCGCGATCGGCAGGCCGCCGGAGGCCAGCGGATCGAGGGTGCCGGCATGGCCGGCGCGCCTGGCCTGGAACAGGCGCTTGAGGACGGCGACCGCGTGCGTCGAGGTCATGCCGATCGGCTTATCGAGGATGACCCAGCCATGGACGTCGCGCTTGTCGCGCCGCGGCTGATTGTTCTGGCGCGGCTGCTTGCCCTGACGTGATTCCTGGCGCGGATCGTTGTGACCGCGGCGTTCGACGTCGTCGCGCGCGTCGACAAAAATATTTTTCTCAACGCTGTTGGATTCGGCATTTTCCGAACCGATCACGCTGTTGGCGGCGATCACTGTCATCACTTGTCGTCCGAATCGGGTGCGAGGTCGCGTTGCACCGCAGGTGTTCGCAATAATTTCTCGATCCGTTCCGCTTCGTCGAATCGTTCGTCGGTGCGAAAGCGAAGATCAGGGGAAAATTTCAGGTTAACGCGATGCGCGATCTCGCCGCGCAGGAACTTCTTGTTGCGCTCGAGTGCCGCCAGCACGACGTCGGTATCGCGGCCGCCGAGCGGCATCACGTAAACGGTGGCGAGTTTCAGGTCGGGCGACATGCGTACCTCGGGAACCGTAATAATGTGGCCTTCGAGATCGGGGTCGTGCACGTTACCCTGCGACAGAATATCGGCGACCGCATGGCGTACGGTCTCGCCGACGCGCAATTGGCGTTGCGAGCCGCCGGGAGCGGAACTTTTGGTGTGATGACGGGGCATTGCGTCTCTCAAAATCAAAGCGCCGCGCCTGTCGCGCGGTTCGCCATCTTTCGGGTTCAAATCAGGTAAAGCGAGGATGGCCGGAATGAATCCGGCCACGCCGCTGCAGTTTCAGTCAATAAAGACCCGTGCGCCTTGCAAGATTTGGACTTACAGGGAGCGCTGGATCGTCTCCACGCGATAACACTCGATAACGTCGCCGGCACGCATGTCGCCATAATTCTCGAACGCCATGCCGCATTCCTGGCCGGACTGCACTTCCTTCACTTCGTCCTTGAAGCGCTTCAGCGTCGACAGCTTGCCTTCGTGAACCACGACGTTGTCGCGAATGAGGCGCACATTGGCGCCGCGTTCCACGGTGCCGTCGGTAACGCGGCAGCCGGCGACCTTGCCTACCTTGGAAATGTTGAACACTTCCAGGATCTGGGCGTTGCCGAGCATGGTTTCGCGCAGCGTCGGCGCGAGCAGGCCGGACATCGCCTTTTTGATGTCGTCGACGAGATCGTAGATGATGTTGTAGTAGCGGATCTCGATGCCGTTACGCTTGGCAGCGGCCGCGGCTTCCTTGTTGGCGCGAACCGAGAAGCCGATGATGGCGGCGTTGAAGCCTTCCGCCAGCGTGACGTCGGATTCGGAGATGCCGCCGACGCCGGCATGCAGGATGCGGGCGGCGACTTCGTCGGTGCCGAGCTTTTCCAGCGAGCCCAGAATGGCTTCGAGCGAACCCTGGACGTCGGCTTTCACGATCAGCGGGAATTCCTTGCGGCCCGCGGTCTTGAGCTGCGACATCATCTGCTCGAGCGAGCCGCGCATGCCGGAAATCGAGGCGGCGGCGTTCTCGCGCTTCTGATGGGCGCGATAGCTGGTGACCTGGCGGGCACGGGCTTCGTTTTCGACCACGGCAAGACGATCGCCGGCTTCCGGCGGGCCATTGAAGCCGAGCACTTCGACCGGCACTGACGGTCCGGCTTCGGTGAGCGTTACACCCTGGTCGGAAATCAGTGCGCGGACGCGACCCATTTCGGCGCCGGCGACGATGATGTCGCCGATACGCAGCGTGCCGCGCTGCACCAGCACGGTTGCGACCGGACCGCGGCCGCGATCGAGCTTGGCTTCGATCACGGTGCCTTCGGCCGGACGATCCGGATTGGTCTTGAGGTCGAGCAGCTCGGCCTGCAGCGCGATCATTTCGAGCAGCTTGTCGAGATTGGTCTTGTTCTTGGCGGACACTTCGACGTCGACGACATCGCCGCCGAACGATTCGACCTGCACTTCGTGCTGCAGCAGTTCGGTGCGGACGCGCTCCGGCTTGGCGTCGGGCTTGTCGATCTTGTTGATCGCGACGATCATCGGAACCTTCGCCGCCTTGGCGTGGTTGATCGCCTCGATCGTCTGCGGCATGACGCCGTCGTCGGCCGCCACCACCAGGATCACGATGTCGGTGACCTTGGCGCCGCGCGCGCGCATCGCGGTGAACGCGGCGTGGCCCGGCGTATCGATGAAGGTGATCTTCTTGCCGCTTTCCGGCGAGGTCACCTGATAGGCGCCGATATGCTGGGTGATGCCGCCGGCTTCGCCGGAGACCACGTTGGCGTGGCGCAGCGCGTCGAGCAGCGAGGTCTTGCCGTGGTCGACATGGCCCATCACGGTGACCACGGGCGAACGCGGTTCGGTATCGGTGAAATCCTCGACGACGTCGAACAGGCCTTCTTCCACGTCGGACGCGGCGACGCGCTTGACGGTGTGGCCCATTTCCTCGGCGATCAGCTGCGCGGTGTCGGCATCGATCACGTCGGTGATCTTGTGCATCGCGCCCTGCTTCATCAGCAGGCGGATGACGTCGACCGCACGTTCCGCCATGCGGTTGGCGAGTTCCTGGATGTTGATGGCTTCCGGAATCACCACCTCACGGGTCAGCTTTTCCTTCGGCTCGTTGGAGGCGTGCCCTTTCAGGCGCTGGGTACGGCGGCGGAACGAGGCGATCGAACGCTCGCGCACGTCGTCGGCATTGAGCGCCGTGACCAGCGTCAGGCGGCCGCGATCCTTCTGCGGCCCGGGCTTTGCGGTTGTTTTCGGGGGTACCACGGGGCGCATGGCGCCGCCGGGGCCGCGACGGATCTGGCGCGGACCTTCATCTTCATCCGAAGCGTCGGCCGCGACACCGGGCGCGCGCGCCGGGGGTACAGCCGCTGAAGTGCGGGACGGGCGCCGGCCGGGCGGGGCGCGCCGGGGCGTGCTGTCGCCGGAGCGGTGGCTGCAGCCGTCTTGGCCTCGGCCTGGCCAATCGCTTCTTGGCCTCGGTCTCGGCCTTGCGCTTGGCTTCCTCTTCGAGCCGGTGCCGTTCTTCCTCGGCCTTGCGGCGGGCTTCGGCGGCCTCGCGTTCGGCCTGCTCGATGCCTTCCTTGCTGGAGCGGCGCTTGGCTTCTTCCTCGGCGATCCGGCGCTCTTCGACTTCACGAACCTTGGCGTCGGCCAGCGCGCTCGCGCGTGCGGAACGTTCGTCTTCGGTCAGGGTGCGCAGCACGACGCCGGAACCGCTGCGGGGGGCGCGGGTGCGGGGCGGGAAGCGGCGCCTTTGCTACGGGAGCGGCTGCCGGCTTCGGCGCGGCTACGACCGGCTCGGGCGCATGGGTTTCGGTCGCCGGCGCGTCGCCGCCAACGCGGCGCTTGCCGCGCTTTTCGACCACGACCTGCTTGGTCCGGCCATGGCTGAAGCTCTGGCGGACGGTGCCCGTCTCGACGCGCGGCTTCAGCGTCAACGTCTTGCTGACACTCAAAGTCTTGTCGCCGGGCGTTTTGGTATCAACCATTCAGCAGTCCTAATCTCGTTGGGTTGTGCGTGTCCGCACCGTCATTGAATCGAGTCTTCGGAACCAAATCTTGGTCTTGCTAGTCAGAATTTCTGGCCACATCGGCGGTCTTGTCGTCATCTGCCATCCGGTATCGGACCAGGATCTGGCAGCGCGACAGGAACGTCTTGCTCGCCGGGCCCGCGAGCAGGGCAGCATGTATCACATTTGACCGCCCCAGTGCCAAATCCAATTGTTCGGACGTTAAAACAGTAACGATGGGGAAATCCCCGGATTCACCCAGATTTGCGCTTCTGTGCCCGGCGATCGCGTCCAATTGCGGATTCCGTCGGGGGCGCCGTCGGAAGCGTGGATCAGGGCCGCGGCCTGGCCGTGCCCTAGCGCGCCTTCGACCTTGCTGAAGCCGGAAACCACCTTGCCGGCCTTGGCGGACATCGCCAGCGCCTCGGTACAGCTCCGAACCAGCAAAACCTCGGTGTCGGCGGGAAGGGTCGCCGCGGCCCGGACCTGCCGCTTGAACCCTTTGCTAAACTGGTTACGCCGCACCGCTTCCGCAACGGTCCGGCGCGACGCCGAAATCCACAGCCCACGGCCGGGCAGCTTGCGCTTCAGATCGGGGATCACGTCGCCCTGGGGCGAGACGACGAACCGGATCAGTTCGTCGATCGGGCGCACCTCGCGGCTGACCGCGCACATCCGCATGGTCGCGGACCTGTCAGTCGCGGTCCATTGTCGAGATCGGGGTCGGCCAAAGCGAGCATGCCTGTCTGGTTACTCCGGTCATCTGCGCACGGGCTGCGCGCAGCAACGATATGTGGCGTTGCGGAACACCCGCTTACGCCGTCTGGTCTTCGGCAGCCTCGGTCGCCTCGGACGCCTCGGCCAGGTCGGCCTCGGTGATCCAGCGGGCGATGAGCGCGCTTGCATGATCATGCGCTCGGCATCGTCGCGCGAGATTTCGTTGGCATCGAGAATGCCCGGGAACTTGGTCGGCTCGCCGCCTTCCTTGCGCTCGGTCCAGCCGACCAGATCGTCGGTGGCGCAGCCGGCCAGATCCTCGACCGACTTGATGTCGTTCTCACCGAACTTGACCAGCATTTTCGAGGTCACGCCGGGCACCGTCTTCAAAGCGTCATCCACGCCGAGTTCCTTTCGTTTGTTTTCCAGCTCTGTCTCGAGCTGTTCGAGATATTCTTTTGCCCGGCTCTGCAGTTCGTTGGCGGTTTCTTCGTCAAAACCTTCGATGCCGGACAACTCCTTGACGTCGACCAATGCGAGTTCTTCCACCGACGTGAAGCCTTCCGAGGCGGCAATTGCCCGACCACTTCGTCGACGTTAAGGGCTTCCATGAACACCCGCGTCGAGTTCTCGAAGTCGGCCTGGCGGCGCTCGGACTCTTCCTGCTCGGTGAGGATGTCGATGTCCCATCCGGTCAGCTGCGAGGCCAGCCGCACATTCTGGCCGCGACGGCCGATCGCCAGCGAAAGCTGGTTGTTGGTATCGGGCACCACGACCTCGATGCGCTCACGCTCTTCGTCGATCACGACCTTGGCGACTTCGGCAGGCGCCAGCGCGTTGACGACAAAGGTCGCGATGTCGGGCGACCACGGAATGATGTCGATCTGCTCGCCCTGCAATTCATTGACCACCGCCTCCACGCGCGA
>CAVXTR010000007.1:0-303597 GCA_963764705.1 uncultured Alphaproteobacteria bacterium
ACCGGGCAGAGCCTCAAACAAGGAGGGCGAGTCGTGGATCATCATACCGAAGCCTTTGTCGGAATCGATACGTCAAAATCGCGTAATGCAATAGCCATTGCCGATGGCGGCCGTGGCGGCGAGGTGCGGTATCTCGGGGAGTTCCCTGCCACGGAGGCGGCGATCCAGAAGCTCGTGGCAAAGCTTGCAGCGAAATACCGTGATCTGACGCTTTGCTATGAAGCAGGGCCAACAGGATACGGTCTCTACAGACTGCTCAAGAGCCTCGGCCACGAGTGCCTGGTGGTGGCTCCCTCGCTCATTCCGAAGAAAGCCGGCGACCGAGTGAAGACGAACCGGCGCGATGCGGTAAGCCTCGCCAAGCTGTTGCGCGCAGGCGAGCTCACCGCGGTGTGGGTGCCGGACGAGCGCCATGAGGCTATGCGCGATCTCTCGCGCGCCCGTCAGGCAGTGAAGAAGGACCTCCAGGGCAAGCGTCAACAGATCTCGTCATTGATGCTGCGGCTGGGACGCATCTATCCGGGCAAGACAACGTGGGGACCAGCCCACATGAGATGGCTGATGTCGCAGAAGCTTGAGCATCGCGAGCAGCGCATCGCATTCGAAGAGTTACTTGAGGGGATACGCCAGGAAAGTGAGCGGATGGAGCGTTTGGAAGATGCCATCCGCGAAGTAGTACCCGAGTGGTCGCTTGCCGAGGTTGTCGCGGCGCTGCAGGCGATGCGGGGGATTGATCTCATTGCGGCTGTGGGGGTGCTGGCCGAGATCGGTGATCTCTCCCGCTTTCAAAATCCGCGCGAGCTGATGGGCTATCTGGGTCTGGTGCCCACGGAAAGCTCGACTGGCGATAAGGTCAAGCGCGGCGGCATCACCAAGGCCGGTAATGGGCGGGCGCGACGTATTCTTGTCGAAGCGGCCTGGAGCTATCGATATCCGCCGCGCGTAAGCCGAGACAAGCAGCCAAAGGTGGAGGCCGCACCGAGACGCGCGCGAGAGATTGCGTGGAAAGCGCAAACCAGATTGTGCGGACGCTTCCGCTCACTCGAGCGGAAGGGCAAGCGGCGAACCGTAATCGTCACGGCGATTGCCCGAGAGCTATCCGCCTTCATTTGGGCAATCAATCGAGAGCTCATGCCACCTCGGCAGGCGTAACGTCGTTGGGGGCTGTGGGCCGCTCGAGTCGTGAGGTGCGCTCGACCGGCCCACAGCCCCCTTTGTTGCAATCAGGATCAGGGGAGTCTCAGACATCAATCGTGCAGAGGTGAAGGTGGGACCACGGCAGGGGAATTCCTGAAACCCATTATGTGGCCGATCATCCGATCGACGCCCGACGTTAGACCAGGGACAGCCCCAGACGAAAAAACGGAAATGCGGTATCCAACCCGCGCATCAGAGCCTGTTCACCGACGTCTTTGGGTCCCGCCTTCTCCTCTGCACGATCCATCGGCGCAAGAACTTCACGATAAGTCCTCGTGGAGATGGGAAACCGTGCGCTGTGTGCTTGACTGGGGACATCAGAATGGGATGGTCCGGCCGTGCTCCTGCCCTACCAGCGATAGAATGCTGGAATGGGGCGCCAAAGACAAGGAGCACGCCATGTCCCAGATACCCAATACCGCGATCGCCGTGATCGGCATCGATATCGGCAAGAACTCGTTCCACGTCGTGGGCCACGATGCGCGCGGCGCCATCGTGCTGCGGCAAAAATGGTCGCGTGGCCAAGTGGAAGCGCGGCTCGCCAATATACCGCCTTGCCTGATCGGCATGGAAGCCTGCGTCGGCGCCCATCACCTGAGCCGCAAACTCGCATCGCTTGGTCACGATGCCAGGTTGATGCCGGCCAAATATGTCCGCCCCTATAGCAAGGGACAGAAGAACGACTTCAATGATGCCGAGGCGATTGCCGAAGCCGTGCAGCGCCCGACGATGAAGTTCGTGGCGACCAAGACTGCGGAGCAATTGGATCTGCAGGCGCTGCATCGGGTGCGCGAGCGGCTGGTGTCGCAACGCACGGGCATCATCAACCAGATTCGCGCCTTCATGCTGGAACGCGGGATCGCCGTACGTCAGGGTATTGGCTTCCTGCGCACGGAGCTGCCCACCATCCTTGCGACGCGCACCGACGCCCTGTCGCCCCGCATGTTGCGCGTCATCGAGGAGTTGGCAGGCGACTGGCGCCGGCTGGATCAGCGCATCGAGGGCTTAACCGGCGAGATCGCAGCACTGGCCCGTCAAGATCAGGCATGTTCGCGCTTGATGACGGTGCCCGGCATCGGGCCGATCATTTCGAGCGCCATGGTGGCCGCGATCGGCACTGGAGACGTATTCTCCAAAGGCCGCGACTTCGGCGCCTGGCTCGGACTGGTACCCAAGCAGATCTCGACGGGAGACCGCACGATCCTCGGCAAAATCTCCAGGCGCGGCAATCGCTACCTCCGCGTTCTGTTCGTGCAGGCGGCATGGGTTGTGCTGGTCAAGATAAAGAACTGGGAACGTTACGGGCTCAAATCCTGGATCGAAGCCGCCAAGAGGCGGTTGCACCACAACGTGCTCGCGATCGCGCTCGCCAACAAACTTGCCCGCATCGCCTGGGCGGTGCTGGCTAAGGGACGCGCCTTCGAGCTGACGAGGACCGACGATGCAAGCGTCCGACCCGCTTGATCCTCGCGCCGTGCTCGGCGCGGTCAAGGCGCAGCCTGGCAACGCCGGAGCCAGCCGCAAGCCAAGCGCGACGGCTGGCCTTGACCGCCCCTGCGCGCGACGCGATCGACGTTCTACGGGCCGGGACGAAGGAACGGCCCTTGGCTCGAACAAAGGAACTGAGGAGCGAGCGATGACATAACTCTATCAACAGTTTCCAGCCGAGGTCTGCGAGAGGATGAGACGAGATGGAGGTTCGGTCTTCCGAGCGCGTGCGCACACTGGTGACCCGAATGGCCGATCGAGGCCTGTCCGCTAATGAGACCGCACGCGCGCTGATATCCATGATGGTCCGGAGCAAAACAGCTCCAATCTGAGACCGGATACATTGATGCAAGACCGCTTACTGCCAGCTCGGCAAAATCCACTTGCAACACACGGCCGGACCATACATTCGGGTCATTCGCGTCGTTTTGACGGTCTGCCTTTGACTTCCGGCCTTCGCCCGGAAGCGGACATCGCCCCGGCTGATCGCCACGTCCCAAGAGGACATCGTCGGAAACTAACGCGCCCCTTAACTCAATCACTCCGCTCGCTGCTTCGATCTCGCTGCTTGACGACCGGAAACAAGGTCGCAACAGCGCAACGCCACGCGTTCGACCCTCCCCTACCCTCATGGGAAAGTCAGAGCTGAATACGTCTTACATTGCGTCACGCAGCGGGAAGAGGCAAAAAAATAACCCATTGACAATCCAACCAGATCTTTTGCAAAAAAAAATGATCCGACGGCGCTAGGGAGCGCCATCTTCCCCAAATGGGGTATGGTTGGCTGATGATCCCCACCCCCACCGAACGCGACGAACTGTTCACGCGCTTTGCGCGCGCCTTGTTCAAGGGCGACATGGACGCGCTGTATCAAGCCGTCACACCGGACTTTCTCTGGAGCTTTCACGACGGCCTCGCCGTCACCAGGTCGCTTCGAGGTCCCGACGCCATCGCCGCGCACCTCGTCGAGCAAAGGACGTTGCTCTCGGCACAGCGTTTTCACGAGGTGAGCTATCATCACGCCGGCGACATCAGCTTCATGACGTTCCGCGTCAGCGAAACCGTGCGCGCCACCGGCGAGCCACGCGAACAGCGCGGAATCGAACACTATACGTTCAGGGACGGCAGGCTCGCGACCAAGGACGTCTATCGCAAGCCGATCGCACCCTGACCAGCCATCAAAGCAAGAGCCCGATCCATGCCTGACAATCGTTCACACGTCGTCGACCGCGCCCGCGTGCTGGCCGATCTCAACGCACTCCGCGCCATCGGCGCCTACAAGACCGGCGTGCACAAGCCGACCTTTTCGGAACCGCACATTCGCTCGCTGCACTGGCTGGCGCAGCGATTGCCGGAAGCCGGACTGACGGCGGAGATCGACGGCATCGGCAACGTGCTCGGCACCAGCGCAAACCAAGGACCCAGATTGCTGGCCGGCTCGCATCTCGAAAGCCAGAATTATGCGGGCTGGCTCGATGGGCCGCTCGGCATCGTCTATGCGCTTGAAGCCGCCCGCGTCATCAATGCCGACCCGAACATTGCCGGCGCCGTCGAGGTTGCGGCGTGGTGCGACGAGGAAGGTCATTTCGGCAGTTTTCTCGGCAGCCGGTCCTATGTTGGCGGCGTCACCGAAGCGGAAATCGACAGCGCGCGCGACCGCAGCAGCGGCAAAACCATGCGCGACGCGCTGCGCGAGGCTGACCTCACCGGCCGGCCGCGCGCGAACTGCGAACGCGGACGGCACATCGGCTATCTCGAGGCGCATATCGAGCAAGGCCAGGCGCTCGAAAGCAGTGGCCTCAAGATCGGCATCGTCACCTCCATCGTCGGCATCTGGCAGTACCGCATCACCTTCACCGGCGAGCAAAATCACGCCGGCACCACGCGGATGGCGGATCGCAGGGACGCCGGGCTGGCGCTGGCGAAATTTTGCGTCGAGATCGACGATCGTTTTCCGGCGCGCGCGGGACCGCGGACGGTCTGGACCACCGGCCGCATCACGCTGGATCCCGGTGCGCCCAGCATCATTCCGGGCGCCGCCGAAATGCTGTTCCAGATCCGGGACGACGATCCGGATGTGATCGCGCGGCTGGAGCTGCTGCTGCGGAGCATGGCCGCGGATGTCAGCGCGCAGGGCCGCTGCACGGCCGCGGTGGAATGTATCCGTACCGGCGCGCCGGCGCTGATGGATGCTTCGTTCCAGCGTGCGATCGAAGCCGCGAGCACGGCCTGTGCCGGCGGCAAGTCGATCCGCATGCCGAGCGGCGCCGGTCACGACGCCCAGGTACTCGCAACCGTGATGCCGTCGGCGATGCTTTTCGTGCCCTCGATCGGCGGCATCAGCCATCACTGGACCGAAAACACCGACGACGCCGACATTGTCACCGGCGCCGAGGTCTATGTTGACGCCTGCCGGCGCCTGCTGAAAGGCTAAAGTACCCGACATCGGCTACCGCGGGAGAGGACATGACGGCCGAGCCCAAGCCGAAGCATTCGATCAGGGACATTCCGATCGCAGTCTGGACCCTGGGCTTCGTCTCGATGCTGATGGACGTCTCATCCGAGATGATCCACGCCTTGCTGCCGGTCTATCTGGTCACGGTGCTCGGCGCCTCGATGGCGACGGTCGGGGTCATCGAGGGCATCGCCGAGGCGACGGCGTCGATCACAAGGATATTTTCCGGCGCGCTTTCGGACTGGCTCGGCAGGCGCAAATGGCTCGCGGCCTTCGGCTACGGCCTCGCCGCCTTCACCAAGCCGGTGTTTCCGCTGGCGCCTGATATCGGCTGGCTGGTCGCGGCCCGCTTCGTCGATCGGATCGGCAAGGGTATTCGCGGCGCCCCGCGCGATGCGCTGGTGGCGGAACTCGCGCCGGATCATCTGCGCGGCGCGAGCTTTGGTCTGCGTCAATCGCTCGATACGGTCGGCGCGTGCGCCGGTCCGCTGCTCGCCATCGCGCTGATGTGGTGGACGGCTGACAACTTCACGGTCGTGTTCTGGTTCGCCGTCGTTCCCGCCTTTCTGTCGCTGGCGCTGATCAGTTTCGCGGTGCGCGAGCCGGATCGGCCGCAGAGCCGGCGCCAGGTGCGCAACCCAGTCAGCCTGACCGAAATGCGGAATCTCGGCGCCGCCTATTGGTGGGTGGTCGCCGTTGCGACCGTGTTCACGCTGGCGCGGTTCAGCGAGGCGTTCCTGATCCTGCGCGCCCAGAATGTCGGGCTGCCGATCACACTATTGCCGGCCGTGCTGGTGCTGATGAATGTCGTCTACGCCGTCGCGGCCTACCCCGCCGGCGCGTTGTCGGATCGCATGAGCCGCGTCCCGCTGCTGGCGACCGGCATCCTGTTGCTGATTACCGCCGATCTCGCTTTGGCCCTGCTGCCGTCGATCGGCGGCGTCGCGCTCGGCGTCGTGCTGTGGGGGCTGCATATGGGATTCACCCAGGGGCTGCTGGCCGCGCTGGTGGCGGACACCTCGCCCGCCGAGTTGCGCGGCACGGCGTACGGATTTTTCAACCTGCTGGGCGGACTTGCGATGCTCGCCGCCAGCGTGATCGCAGGTGTCCTTTGGGATATCGCGGGACCACCAGGCACCTTCCTCGCCGGCGCCTTCCTTGCGATCACTGCGTTGGCAGGTTTGCTTGCCGTGCGGAGCAAGCTCCCCGGCAAGGCCGCCGGCTGAAGCTGCCGCTGTGTTGGCACACGCGACGCGCAAGGTTCAGTTCACCGGCGCCGCCCCCAGGGAATCGCGCTCCAGACCCGTTCGTGCAGGTAGTACCAGGCGATCTTGGTCACGACCTCGAGACCCGCGATCGAACCGGCGATCTCGACCCTCCCGGTCATGAACCAGCTAATCGCAAACGTGTCGAACGTACCCAAGGTGCGCCAGCTAACGGCCTTCAGAACCGACCTTGCATGTGTTTCCGCTCCACGAAACAGCACCCGGCATGCCTCCTGTGTGGCGTTGACAGGAATCTAGCACGCCGGCGCACCGGATCGCTTCACGATCGTCGCGTTGCCGCCGACTTTTGCGTCCAGACATTTCTCGAACTGGCCGGCAGCCCCGTTCCGGATTCTTGGACGGGCGCGAGCGTCTCTGGTATGCCGCACCGTGGCGAACGTCGATGCACGCCGATGACCTGGTTTCAGCCAGGAAATGGGAGTTGAAATGAGACTGATTGTTGTGCTCGGTGCGATCTGTGCTTTGACCCAGTCCGCTTCCGCCCAGACCAGCGATTGCAGCGCGGTCGCCGATGCCGCCGCCAAGCTTGCCTGTTACAACAATGAGCCGCCGCCCACCGCCAGAAGGCCCGCGGCTACGCGCCTGCCCGCCGCCGCAAGACCGGTTGCCGCAATGCCTTTGGCCACGAAGCCGATCGCCACTACCGAAGGCAGCAAATATATCGACCAGATCAGTGCGGAAGACGCCATCGTCGGCGCCAAGATGCGGGGCATCTGCCGCGGCTGCTGAGCGGTTGCGCTTTCCACCGCAGCAACGCGTTCGGCGCAAAAAAGCCCCGGGCGATGCCGGGGCTTATAATTTGCCGAGGGAGGAACGCTACAGGCCCCGTCGTTGCCAGTACTTGCTCAGTATTTGGCGACTACCGGACCGCCGAAGTTGAACTTGTAGTTCACACCGACCAGGAACTGCTCGACTTCGAGCCTGGTGCGGACGACGTCCGCGGGAAAGATGGTGCCGGGGGCTGCAACGAAGTTGATGTCCCTGGTGCCGAAATCCATATAGTTGAACTCGCCGAATACCGACCAGCCCGGGGCGAACATCCATTCAAGGCCCGCGCCGACCGTCCAGCCCTGGCGAGAAACGCTCGCGGTTTCAGAGACAGCCGAAATCGGGAACGTAACGTTGACCGTGTGATCCTCGCGCGTCCAGGCTCCTCCGCCCTTGACGTAACCGAGCAGGGCCGGCGTCAAGAGATAGCCAAGCCGGCCGGTCACGGTCCACATGTCCTTGACCTGGTTGGCCGAGTTGAACGAACCCGGCGGAAATGGCGGGAAAACGGTCGGGATGAGGTGCGTACTGCCGACCCTTCCGTAGTCATACATGCCCTGAATACCGATCACCCAGTTGCCGGCAAACTGGTAGTCGCAACCGATCTGGCCGCCGCCGATGAAGTCGCTGCCGGTGCTGCTGCCGAAATCGTTATTGAGCCCGACGGCGCTGCCGTCGACCTTTGCGACCTGGGTCTGACGCGTCCGCTCCCATCCACCGCCGACATTGCCGCCGATGTAGCATCCGGTCCAGCTATACACCGCGACCGGGGCCGGAGGCGGCGCCTTGGCGTAACGGGGAGCCATGTCGGCCGCAACGGCCGATCCGGTCATTGTAATCGCAGTGAGCATTCCAAAAGCAAACTTCCTCATCTCGATTCCACCTGCTCGAATTGCCGGGTTTATCGAATAGCTTTTAATGGAATCGGGCCTGCAATGCTGTTGCGGGTCAGCCACAGCCGCGCAGAAGATTCAACCTCAAGTTCCACAGCGCCGAGTATTCGCGGCCTAAGTTTCCGGGGACGAGCTAAACCCGGCGCGCCGACAGGCCGCCGACATCGGCACTGCCGATGGCGACAACCAGTCACGCCGGATTTTCTTGCAAACTGCTGAATATGCGGCCATTTTCGATCCATGCCAGACAAAGTTCCCTGATATGCTGCTGCTCCAGGCCCTTCCCACCTCGATCGGCGCTGCCGCTATCGCGCCGGCGTTGCTGGTGCTTTGGCTTGTCGTCGCCGCCGACGAGCGCCCCGGCCCCCCTGCCCGGGTATGGCTGGCCTTCATCCTCGGCGCTGCCAGCATTTCGCTGCTCGGAATCGCGCGGGCGCCGTTTGCCGCAATACTCGCCGTCCCCGGCAATCCCTGGATGACGCAGATCCTGCGTTCCGTGTTCGGCGTTGCCGCACCGGAAGAAATCGTCAAGGTTCTCGTCATCGTCGTGGTGGCGGCGTCGGCGCGGCGCCGCACTTTCGCGGACCCGATGGACACCGTGGTCTATGGCGCGGCCGCGGGTCTCGGCTTTGCCGCGTATGAAAATCTCGCTTATCTGGTGCAGCACTCGGACATGTGGCGATCGCTGGCCGCCTTGCGCAGCGTGCTGACGGTGCCGTTCCACGGCGCGCTCGGCATCATCGCCGGCGCCTATATTGCGATTGCGCGCGCCGGGACCGCGCTCGGCGCCAACCGGCATCATCGCGACTGGGCGCGCATCTCAAGCTGGTGCCTGGTGTTGTTCGCGCCGGTCGCGCTGCATGCGGCGTTCGATTTCCCGCTGCTAACGCTGCAGAAGAACCCGGATCTGGATGCCTCGACCCGGCTGATGCTGGGGACGGCAAGCGTGCTGATCGGATTCAGTTCGATCGGATTCGCGGTGCGGCTGGTGCGCCGCGTCGGCCGGCACCATGCACCGCGCACGGAAATCGCGCGCGAGCGGTTGAGCCAGTTGCGGCGGATGTGGGCGCTATTGGTCGCCGGCGGCGGCGCGGGCTTTGCCGGCGTGGCTTTCCTGCTGACCTCGATCCATCACTGGTTCGTCAACCCCGAGC
The DNA here is from genome assembly GCA_963764705.1 of uncultured Alphaproteobacteria bacterium. GTDB lineage: Bacteria > Pseudomonadota > Alphaproteobacteria > Rhizobiales > Xanthobacteraceae > Bradyrhizobium. The sequence continues at coordinate 9,242 of CAVXTR010000007.1, forward strand.
GCAACGTCTCGCTGGTGCTGATCCCGCTCGGCCTGACCTCGATCCTGATCGGCATCGCCCTTCTGGTGGCCACCACGGCGATCTATATTTTCGGCCGCAACCGGATCCGGACTTCGTCAGAGGGCTTTTCGTCCGCGCCGGAACCAAGCTGAATATCCAATCGATATCGTTGATATCAATCAAATCGGTCAACGAACAAATTTTACCCGCAAGCTTCGTGCTGGCTATACTGCGCTTCTATTCCGCGCGGCACGCATCGGGAGCTTGCAATGACCCTTCCCCAGGATTTCGGCAAAGACATCGAGAAAATGCAGGCCGCAGTCGGCGCGACGGTCAAGGCACACTGGAAAGCCTTCCTGATCGAAGGCATCGTGCTGGTGGTTCTCGGACTGGCGGCGATGATCGTGCCGCCGCTGGCCAGTCTCGCCGTCACCATCTTCCTCGGCTGGATGTTTCTGATCAGCGGCATCGCCGGGCTGGTCGTCACGTTCTGGGCGCGGCAGATGCCGGGCTTCTGGTGGTCGCTGTTTTCGGCAGCCCTTGCCGTTCTCGCCGGCCTCGTGCTGCTGGCGCGGCCGGTGCAGGGCATTCTCACGCTCACCATCGTGGTCGGCGCCTATTTCCTCGCCGAAGGCGTCGCCACCATCATGTACGCGCTCGAGCACCGCCGCGAATTGTCGGAACGCTGGTCCTGGTTGCTAGCGGCCGGGCTGATGGACATCCTGATCGCCTTCCTGATCATCTCCGGCCTGCCCGGCTCGGCGGAATGGGCGATCGGCCTTCTGGTCGGGATCAACCTGGTGCTGGGCGGCGCATCGCTGGTCGGCATGGCGCTCGCCGCGCGCAAATCCTGAGCGCATTCCGAATCCTGGCTAAATCAGCGGGCCCGCGCTGACCGACGATTAGGGGATGACAAGATGCTGCGCGTCCCCTATATAGCCCGCATGATCAACCTCGCCGCCAACAGCTATTGGTATTTTAGCTACGACAGCTCGCTGGCGGTGGGAGGATCGCGCTCAATCTGACAAATTGCAGCCACGAAGTCCGAACAGCCGCCAAACCTGGCGGCTTTTTTTATGGCCGACAGGTCCCTCACAGACAGGAGCCTTAGCCGTGTTGAGCACCACCGACGATCTTCGAATTAGCGAACTGAAAGAACTGAGTACGCCGCAAGAGGTGATGCGCGAGATCCCGCGTACCCTGACCGCGACGCGAACCGTGCTGGCGTCGCGCAACAGCATCCACGACATCCTGAGCGGGACTGACGATCGCCTGCTGGTCGTCGTCGGCCCCTGCTCGATCCACGATCCCGACGCGGCCCTGGACTACGCCGGCCGCCTCGTCACCCTGCGTGAGAAGCTCGCCGGCCGCCTCGAGATCGTGATGCGCGTCTATTTCGAGAAGCCGCGCACCACCGTGGGCTGGAAGGGATTGATCAACGATCCCAACCTCGATGGCAGCTTCGACATCAACAGGGGCCTGCGTCTCGGGCGCAATGTGCTGTCAGCGGTGAACAATCTCGGCCTGCCGGCCGGCGCCGAATTCCTCGACATGACGACGCCGCAGTACATCGCCGACCTGGTGGCGTGGGCTGCGATCGGCGCGCGAACCACCGAGAGCCAGATCCACCGTGAGCTCGCTTCCGGATTGTCCTGCCCGGTCGGCTTCAAGAACGGCACCGACGGCAATGTACGGATCGCCGCCGAAGCCGTGAAGTCGGCGTCGCATCCGCACCATTTCATGGCGGTGACCAAGGGCGGGCGCTCGGCGATTGCGGCAACCACCGGCAACGAGGACTGCCACATCATCCTGCGTGGCGGCCACCAGCCGAACTACGACCGTGCCAGCGTCGAAGCCGCTGCGACCGAACTTGGGCGTGCCGGGGTCGCACCCCGGATCATGATCGACACCAGCCACGCCAACAGCGGCAAGAAGCCCGAGAACCAGCCGCTGGTGGTGGCCGATATCGCGCAACAGATCGCCGATGGCGAGCAACGCATCGTCGGCGCCATGATCGAGAGCAACCTGGTGGCAGGCCGCCAGGATGTCGTACCCGGCAAGCCGCTGGTCTATGGCCAGAGCATCACCGACGGCTGCATCGACTGGGACACGACGGTGTCGGCGCTGAACCTGCTGGCGGAAGCGGTCGAAACCCGGCGGAACGCGCGATCCGGCAAATCAAGGGAGCGTTCGGCATAGTTTCAGACCTGATATCGTGAAGCGGGGCGCGGCGTCGTTCGCCGTGCCTCGCTCCCGATTGGCGCGATCGAATGCGGCTAGCAGCCGCGGCAGATGCTCTTGATCTTCTTGTCGAGAGCTGCGTTTTCCTTGCTCAGCGGGTCGTTCGGGTCGTTCAGATTTTTCTCGTTGGGCACATCGCCGACGCGGGGCTGGCGGTGACCGACCGGCGCCTCGATCGAGGTCTTGCCCGAGTTTTTCGGAACCGATGACGATCCGCCTTGCGCGAATGCACCCGAGCCGCCGATCAGAACCATCAGCGCTACCGACAGGATCGTTTTTCGCATTTTGGTTCTCCCGTTCTCGTTTCTGTCTATCGCGCCGGAGCGTCGATTGTTACGCAATTGCGACGGCCCTGCGCAGCACAATCCTGCACCTTCCGTATATCGGCCATGGTGCCGAGCAGCCAGAACTCCGGCTGCGACCAGCACCACGAAAAATCCGAGCAATATCGCGTTCTCGATCGCGCGATTGCCCTCGTCTTCCTGCGGCTTCGGTTTCTGCTCCAACTCGTCGGCCATCGCCTGGCTCACGACAGCGGAGGATAGAAATGGACGTCGCCGCAATAGTCGACGACACGATACCGCGTTTCCGAAGATAGTTCACCTTTTGCGGAATTCGCATGCGACAAATAATTCGGCCCGATCGGCGCCTTGCCGTGGCCGCCGGGGATGTCGAGCACGTATTCCGGCTGGCACAGGCCGGAGACACGTCCCCGCAGGCTGCGCATCAATTCCTGGCCCTGCGCGATCGTGGTGCGCAGATGAGCCGTGCCCGGCGCCAGATCACCGTGGTGCAGGTAATAGGGCTTGATCCGGCATTCGACGAAAGTCCGCATCAGGGCTTCCAGGGTGGCTGCATCGTCATTGACGCCACGCAACAGCACCGACTGGCTCACCAGGGGAATGCCCGCATCAACCAGCCGCGCGCAGGCGGCGCGGGCTTCGGTGGAAAACTCGCGCGGATGATTGGCGTGAACGGCGACCCAGGTCGCAGCCCCCGTGACCCGTAGCGCCGCGACCATATCATGGTCGATCCGCGCAGGTGCGGCTACGGGTACGCGGGTGTGGATGCGGATGATCTTGACGTGATCGATATCGGCCAGGTCGGCCATGATTTCGGCCAGCCGCCGCGGCGACAGCATCAGGGGATCGCCGCCGGTCAGGATCACTTCCCAGATTTCCCGGTGCGAGCGGATGTAATCGAGCGCGTCGCGATAGGCGGTATCGGACAAGGCGGTCGCCTTGCCCGGCCCGACCATTTCGCGGCGAAAGCAGAACCGGCAATAGACCGCGCAGACATGCACCAGCTTGAACAGCACCCGGTCCGGATAGCGATGGACGATGCCCGGAACCGGCGAATGAGCGTCGTCGCCGATCGGATCGGCGCTTTCACCCGGCGCACTCACCAGTTCCAGCGCGGTCGGAACGAATTGCCGCGCGATCGGATCATCGGGATTTTCAGCGTCGATCAGCGCGGCAAGGTCCGGCGTCACGGCAATCGCGTAGCGAGCCGCGACCCGTTCGAGGTCGGCGAGGTCGGTCGCCGCCGCAAGCCCGTGCTCGATCAGCTCGGCCGGTTGCCGCAACGTTGCCGCCAACTTGGGATCGATCCGGTTCATGGCCCTGTTTACGTCTCCCCCGTGGGCGGCGTCCATACCACCTGATCGACCCGCGGCGCTCCGCTGGCCAGCATCACCAGGCGGTCGAAACCGAGCGCGACACCGCTGGCCTCGGGCATCGCGGCAACCGCGTCTAGAAACTCCTCGTCGAGCGGATAGCGCTCGCCGTAACGCCGCGCCTTTTCGTCCATGGCCGAGGCAAAGCGGCGGCGCTGTTCGGCGGCATCGGTCAGTTCGCCAAATCCGTTGGCGAGTTCGACGCCGCAGGCATAGACCTCGAAACGCTCGGCGACGCGGGGATCGGCGGCTTTGGCGCGCGCCAATGCGGCTTCCGGCGCCGGATATTCGAACAACACCGTCAGACGTCCCTGCCCCAGCCGTGGTTCGACATGCTCGACCAGCACCTTGCTGAATATATCCGACCAGGTGTCGTCGTCGGCAATTCGCACCCGCGCGCCGGCGGCGGCTGCAAGCGCTGCACGATCGCCCTCGCCGTCGGCAATCGTGGCCAGCAGGTCGATCCCGGCAAACTGCTCGAACGCGGCTGCGACCGTCAGCAGTTCCGGCTCGGCGAAGGGATCGGCCGATTTGCCGCGAAACGAGAACCGGCCGATGCCGGTCGCCTGCGCCGCATGCGCGATCACGACGATGGTATCCGCCATGATGGCATCGTAGCCGGCATTGGCGCGGTACCATTCCAGCATGGTGAACTCAGGCAGATGCAGGTCGCCGCGCTCACGGTCACGGAACACGCGTGCAAACTCGAATATTTTGGTCTCGCCGGCCGCGAGCAATTTCTTCGCCGCGAATTCCGGCGAGGTTCGCAGGTAACGCGTCGCACGCGCGCCATCGCTGCGGATCAGTTCGGTGCGCGGCGCATGCAGATGGGTTTCGTTGCCGGGCGAGACCTGCAGGATTGACGTCTCGACCTCGGCAAAGCCCTGCTCGTCAAACCAGCCGCGCAGCGCCCGCGTGATCGCAGCCCGCGCCATCAGGAACGGTTTTCGGTCGGCATGCCGCGACGCCGACCACCAGAGCGATGGCTGGTCGGGGCCAGCCATCAGCAAGCGCCCTTAACAGGTCGCTGCAGGCAGCCAATCAATCCGCTCAGAATACTGCTTAATACCATTGATATTGCTTAACTTTCTGTACGCCAAGGTGGCCACTGACGCAGACCCGAACGCCTCCATCCGCTGCCCGGCCTTTCTTGTCGAAACGCACGCGCCTTGTCCATTCGTTCGCCTGAATTCGATGACGCGCTGAACCTGGCGAGCCCCTCGCTAGTCCAATCACCGAATTTGGCAACAGGATACGGTCATGGCTGCGAGCTGGTTACTGAGAACGGGACTCATCGTGCTGTTGGGCTTCGCCGCCGTGGCGCCGGCCAGTGCCGCCAGCCCTGGAAGCGACTGGACCAAACTGGACGATCCGGAGGATACGTTCACGTCGCCCGATGGTCAGGTCATCATCGAGCAATATTGGAAGGACAAGGGCGAATACGATCGCCGCTACGCGTACTGGGCCTTCGACGCCAAGCATGATAACGGCGTGCTCCTGAACCGCGACCAATACACCGATGATGCACGCTATCCCGCCGGATTTCGTTTCAGCCCCAATAGCCAGTTGGTGGTGCGGATGCAGAAGCTCGGCTCAGGCACCCACACTTTGTTCCTGTACCGGCGCAATGGATCCAAGTTCTCGGAGGCGACGCCGAAGCCGCTCGGCGACATGGTCTGGGACTATTTCTACAGCCAGCCGATTTCCCGCCAGATCCATCGGAAATCCCGGGATCGCGACTCGATCGATCACCCTCAGATCCATCTGGTAAAGGGAGCGGACGACAACTACGCGGCGCAGGGAAGGCAGTGGCCGGACAGCCGCTACCTGGTCCTGAGCCTGTCGTTCGACGCGCAGGGTGAAGACCATCCGTTGCCTTGGGTCGAGGACTGGCAATGCGTGTTCGACACCAAAACCGACAAGTTTTCGATTCCCGCCGATTTGGCCAGGAATAACGCCGAGACGATCAATTACCCCGTCCCGAAGCGGAAGTAAGCCCGGACAAATCCGGCCGTTTCCGGCATCATCCGGGCGGCCCTTCAAGCCGGTAAAACGCTGGCATCCACGGCCAAAATCAGTATGTTGCAGCCGAAACCGCCTCATGAGCCCCACGGACACCAATGTCCGGCCTGGGCCGAGGCCAGAAATTCGGGAAAATCGCTTTGAAAGTCATCGCCAGCTCCATCCGCAAGGGCAACATCATCGAGCAGGACGGCAAGCTACATGTCGTGCTGACCGCCGAAAACATCCATCCCGGTAAGGGAACCCCGGTCAGCCAGATCGAAATGCGCCGGATCGGCGATGGCGTGAAGATTTCGGGGCGCTACAAGACCACCGACCAGGTCGAGAAAGCTACCGTCGAAGATCAGAACTTCAACTATCTCTACGAAGATGCCGACGGCTTCCACTTCATGAACAACGAGAACTACGATCAGGTCCAGGTTTCCAAGGAAATCGTCGGCTCTTCCGCGCCCTATCTGCAGGAGAACATGACCGTAAAACTTTCGCTGCACGATCTGAATCCGGTCGCCATCACGCTGCCGCAGCGGGCGACGCTGGAAGTCGTGGAGACCGAGCCGGTCACCAAGGGCCAGACGGCCTCTTCGTCCTACAAGCCCGCCATCCTCTCCAACGGCGTCCGCACCGCGGTGCCGCCGCACGTGGCAGCGGGAACGCGGATCGTGGTCATGACCGAGGACGGCTCCTACGTCGAACGCGCCAAGGACTGAGCTCACGCAGTTGCAACGGGGCACGCGCCGGGGGGCGACGCAGTGAGTAACAAGGCTGTCCGCTTGCTGACACGTTGGCTGGCAGCCCTCTGTTTGCTCCCTGTCGGCGCAGCCTTGGCTTCCGCCGACGAGTTCCGGACCCCTTCGATCTCGGCAATGCGCGTCGAATGGCGCGCGGTGCTCGATCAGCTCCGGTCCGAGATCAACACCCGGCCGGCAATCGCCTCCGCCTTTACCTTCGCGAGCCAGCGGCGGGTGCCCGCCCGGGATCCGCGTTCGACGCCGGCACTGGTGCAACTCAACGCGATCACCTCGCCGGTGTTCGCCGGCATCGGTCGCAGCCCGGTGCCGGTGCTGCTGCCGTTCGATACCGCAACCTATCTCGAAGCCCGCGCGAGCGGCGCGCCGGAGACGCTCTCGGTGTCGCGCTATCAGGCCGACTTCCGTCCCGCCGATCTGTTCTACGCCGGCCCTTCAGGCTACGACGCGCAGTTTTCGCTCGAGCCGAATGCGGGCGACGGCATGCCCTCGCGGACATTCGCAAGGCCTGTCGAAGTACAGATCACCGGTTCGATCCTGACTTATGATCTCGTCGATCCGCAAGGCAGCAAGGGCGAACCTGTCAAGGCATTGGCGGCGCAGTTTCCGGACATGCGCCGCTTCATCCGCGAAGGCTATGTCCGTTATGCCTTCACCCGCTTCGGCGTGCCCTATGTGGTGTCGATCCAGTGCCTCGATTCGACGCCACGGCCGCGGCGGCTGGCCTGCCGCGAAGCCTATCCGGTGGCGGAGCGTTTCCTGAAGGCGCTGCGCATTGCCGGCGGCCAGCCCGCTCGAGCGCGGCGGGACATTTCGTCCGACCTCGCCGAAAGGCCGACGACGCTTTCGCCGGACTTCAGCTATCGTCCGAGCGGCGACATCATCGCCAGCAGCGGTTCGCGCAAGCCAGGCGGCCACGTCGACTGGACCGCCTATTCCCAGATCCGGTTTCCGGTCGAAAAAGCACCGGTCTTCGTCCGCTCGCAATCCTACGCAAGGCGCGCCAGATCGGACCCGCCTGTCAGCGGTTACCAGTGGCGGGACAATTTCTGCGAGGCCCGCAGTTTCAACGTCGGACAATGCGCCAGCGGCTTCGGACACCAGGGCGAGGACATCCGCCCGGCGTGCCCGATCCCGGCTGAAGGCACGCCCAATTGTGATCCAAAGCAACAAGGGGTCGTCGCGGTCCGCGACGGCGTGCTGATCCGTTCGCTGAAACAGCAGGCCGCGACGCTGCAGATCAACACCCGCAACGAGCACATCCGCTTCCGCTACATGCACATGAATCCCGCGGCCATGGACGCCGACGGCATTCTCAACGGACGCGCGGTCACCGAGGGCGAAAAAATCGGGGTGGTCTCGAACTACCTCGATCGCCCCAACGGCACCTCGCTGCACCTGCATTTCGACGTGCAAGTGTTCACGCGCGACGGCTGGATCTGGGTCAGCCCCTACACCACGCTGATCTCGGCCTATGAACGCCTGATCCGCGGCCGCGGCCACGAGAACGGCATCGAACTTCCGGCCCCCGCGGCCGTGGCGCACGCACTGCCCGAGGACGTCATTCATCCCGACCCGAACGAAGGCGGCGAGAACTGACTTTTCACGACGCCGCCGCGTTGACCGTCCTCTGCCGCGCCGGCGGGGTCCAGCGAAAGGCGGCGCCGTACCTGTTCCAGACATTGATCGAGGCGACGGCCGATGTGAGATAGGCCAGTTCCTTCTCGGAGAACTCGGCCGTTGCCTGCGCATAGACCTCGTCGCTGACGCCGTCCGCGAGCAAGGTCAGCGCCTCCGTCCACGCCAGCGCGGCGCGCTCCCGCGTGGAAAACTGCGGCGCCTCGCGCCACACCACCACCAGATTGAGCTTGTCGGCGGGCACGCCGAGGCTCTCGCCTTGCAGGATGTGGTACTGCACGCAGAAGGCGCAGCCGTTGATCTGCGACGCCCGCAGCTTGATCAGTTCGAGCAACTGCTTGTCGATGCCGGCCGCGGCCGCGACCTTGCCCAGCGCCTGCACCGCCTCGTAGGCCTCCGGCGCCAGCGTCATGAAATCGCGGTATTCCTTGCGGGCGTGTGACATGTTCTCTGCCTTATGTTATCAGCACTCTGATTTATTATAAGAGCCCTTATATGATCCGCAAGATCGCTGCCTCGTCGAAAACCGCGACGCGCGGGCGGCGAAAAACGTCCGCCAGAAACCCGAAAAAATCTCGCCGTGCGGCGATCGCCCCGACCCGTCCGCCGCCGCCCGGCGAGGGCAAGCGCGGCGAACAGGGCTATCTCGCTTATCTCTTGCGGCAGGCCCAGGCCGCGACCCGGCTGAGGATGGAGCGGTCGCTCGCCGACCTCGGCGTCACCACGCCGCAATTCGTGGTGCTGACGATGCTCAAGGCCTACCCGGGTTTATCCGGCGCGGATCTCGCGCGGGTGGCGCTGCTGACGCCGCAGACCGTCGGCGTCATCATTCGCAATCTCGAGCGCGACGGCGCCATCCGCAAGACGCCGCATCCGATTCATGGACGAGTGCTGCAATGGACCGTCACGAAGCGCGGCGCGACACTGCTCGACAAGTGCCGGCGTCACGCCCTTGCGATCGAGCGGCGGCTGGCGGCCGGGCTCTCGGCGAAGGCGCAGGCCACGGTGCGGCGCTGGCTCGCTAAAATCGCCATGGAATTGTGACGGATTGCAGCGATATTGCCGGTTCCCGCGGCGTCTTGGCTTTTGGCGCAAGCGGGCCGCGCCGCTAGAATGGCCGCATGAAACAGCCTGATTCTTCGCCTCGCCCTTCCCGCCGCGCCATCCTGCAAGCCGGCCTCGGCGCCACCGCCGTGCTCGCGACGCCGCGCGCGGTATTCGCCGCAGCCCCGCCCGGGTTCGATACCTGGCGCGACGGCTTTAAGTCGCGCGCGCTCGCAAAAGGCATCTCGGAAGCAACCTGGAACCGGGTGATGGGCCGCATTGAGCCCGATATGTCCGTGTTCAAGCAGATGCAAAAGCAGCCGGAGTTTCACGAACAGGTCTGGCAATACATCAATCGCCGGGTTTCGGACTGGCGCATCATCAACGGCCGCGAGGCGCTGAAAAAGAACGAGGCGCTGTTCGCACGGATCGAGCAGGATTTTGGCGTCGAGCGCGGCACCCTGCTGGCGCTATGGGGCGTCGAGTCCGCCTATGGCGATCCCCTGGTGCAGCAGAACCACATGACGCCGGTGTTTCCCTCGCTGGTGGCGCTGGCCTGGAACGAGCCGCGCCGCCGCGCCTATTGGGAAACCGAGTTGATCAATGCGCTGAAAATCGTCGACCGCGGCTGGGGCACGCCGGAGCAGATGCGCGGCTCCTGGGCCGGCGCGATGGGACATACCCAGTGGATGCCGGAAGTCTGGCTCAATGTCGGCATGGACTACGACAATGACGGCCGCGTCTCGCCGTTCGGCAAGCCGGACGATGCGCTCGGCTCCAGCGCACGCTTCCTGGTCAACCGCGGCAAATATCATCGCGGCGAACATTGGGGCTATGAGGTGCGCTCGCCCGGCGCGGCCGCGAGCGGCAGCCGCACCTATGCGGCATGGGCCAGCGCCGGCGTCACCCGCGCCGACGGCCAGCCGTTCGCGCAACCGAATGCATCGGCGCAGATGTGGGTGCCGGTCGCGGGCGGCCCGACATTCCTGCTAGGTCCGAATTTCTACGCGGTGAAGAGCTACAACCCGTCGATGAACTACGCGCTGGCGATCTGTCATCTCGGCGACCGCATTCTGGGCGCGCCGCCCTTCATCCAGCCCTTCCCCGGCTCCGAGCGCGCGCTGACGCTGGCCGAGGTGCAGGAGGTGCAGACGCGATTGACCAAGGCCGGCTTCGATACCGGCGGCACCGACGGCCGCGTCGGCAACGACACCATGAAGGCCGTGAAGGATTACCAGGCCAAAATGGGCCTGCTGCCCGCCGACGGTTACGGCGGGCTCAAGGTGCTGGCGCGATTGCGGCAGGGCAATTAGGGGCAACCCAGGAATTTAAAGTGATCGGCGGACGTCCGCTACGACGCCGTTGTCAAATCCAAACATCATTCTCCGCTGTGCGATCCCCGCCCTCATGGCCGGTATTGAGGACCCCGCGCGGCTCGATCAGCAACAACCTGACCTCTTGTTCGGCATAAGGCTTGTGTTCCACGCCCTTCGGGACGACGAACATTTCGCCCGCCGCCACCTGAACCGCACCATCGCGAAAATCGATCCTTAGAACACCGTCCAGCACGATGAACGTTTCATCCGTGTCCTTGTGATCGTGCCAGACGAAGTCTCCCTGCAGCTTCACAATCTTGAACTGGTAGTCATTCATTTCAGCAACGACCTTCGGCTGCCATTGCTCGTTGAATAACGTGAACTTCTTGCCGAAGTTGATCGCCTTGTAAGTCATGTGGCTCTCCGCGGATCATCAAAGCCAAGATGCACAGTCAAAAAGATATCGTCATTGCCCCGAGCGCGGCAAGGTCCTCGGATCATTCGCCGTGCGCGCTAAGCCCTGCGCGCTATCCCGCCCGCGTTCATGCCGCCGTCGATGACGAGTTCCGTTCCCGTCACGTAACGCGACGCGTCGGAGGCCAGGTACAACACGCCCTGCGCGATTTCGATGGCCTCGCCGGCGCGGCCGAGCGGGGTTGCCATTTTGGCGCGCTCCTCGGGATCGATCGGCGCGTTCTGTCCGGCGCCCGAGGCCTCGGTCGGAATCTTGCCCCAGATCGGGGTGTCGATAATCCCCGGATGCACCGAGTTGACGCGGATGCCGTCGCCGAACATCGCGCATTCCATCGCGATCGCCTTGGCGAACAGCCGGACGCCGCCCTTGGTCGCGCAATAGCCTGATAGTCCTGCCGCGCCGCGCAGGCCGGCCAGCGACGACATCATGATCACGGAGCCGCCGCCGGTCTTGCGCATCGCCGGCAGGCAATGTTTCACCGACAGGAAGACGCCGTCGAGATTGATCGCGGTCTGGCGCCGCCAGTCTTCCAGCGACATCAGCGTGATCGACGGCACCGAAATGCCGATGCCGGCGTTGGAGACCAGCACGTCGAGCCGGCCATAGCGCTTCACCACCTCGGCCACGACGTCGATCCACTGCGCCTCGCTGGTGACGTCCTGATGCAGGAAGGTCGCCTCGCCGCCGGCCTTCCTGATCCGCGCGACCACTTCAGGCCCGTTCAGATCGTCGACATCGGTCACCGCCACGGACGCGCCTTCGCGCGCCAGCAATTCCGATACCGCAGCGCCAATGCCGGATGCACCGCCCGTCACCAATGCGACCTTGCCTTGAACCTGCCCCGTCATTTCCACTCCCGTTTTTGCTTGTTGTTGGTTTTGTTGAAATCTTCTACCTGATCAGCGCCGGGCCCTGATCCGGCACCGCGACATCGATCACACGCAGTTGCACCCGCTCCGAGCCCTGGTAGCGATCGACCGCGAGCGATCCCGCGACATGCAAGGGCTGGCCGCGGTTCTGTGTCAGCGCATTGCCAAGTTTCTGTCCGATCGAACGGAATGCGATGCCGTTGACGATGGCGCCGTCACCGGACTTGAACCGCAGGCGCAGATGCGCCTGTCCGACTTCATCTGCATAGATGAGCTGATGCGATGGCAGCGCGATCACCGGCTCCGGATTGCCGGCACCGAATGGGCCGGCACGATTAAGCGTCGCGGCGAATTCGGTGGTCACCCCGCGCCCGCTGACGGCGCCATCGATCAACAGCTCGTTCTCATGGCGGGAGTTGGCGACGTCGGCCGCCAGCGCGGTTTCCATGAAGGCGCGAAACTCCGCGAGCTTCTCCTTGCGCAGCGTGACGCCCGCGGCCATGGCATGGCCGCCGCCCTTCATCAGCAGTTTTTCCTTCACCGCCTGCCGCACCGCCTTGCCGAGATCGACGCCGGAAATCGAGCGGCCCGAACCGGTGCCGATGCCGCCGGGCTCCAGCGCGATCGCAAATGCCGGCCGCGAGAATTTCTCCTTCAGCCGCGAAGCCACCAGCCCGACCACGCCGGGATGCCAACCTTCGGCGGCGGTGACGATCACCGACCCCTTGTCTTCGAGCCCGAGCGAGGCCAGCGCCTCGGCTTCGGCCTGCGCCTCGGCCGCCTGTTCGATCAGGCGGCGCTCGCTGTTGAGGCGATCGAGTTCGGCTGCAATCCGCGCTGCCTCGGAGACATCGCCCTCCAGCAGCAGCCGCACACCGAGATCGGCACGCCCGATGCGGCCGCCGGCATTGATGCGCGGCCCCAGCATGAAGCCGAGATGCCACGCCTCGGGCGGGCCGTTCAGCCGCGACACGTCCATCAGCGCGGTGTGCCCGACATGGTCGCGGCGGCGCATCGCGATCAGGCCCTTGGCGACGAAGGCCCGATTGAGCCCGGTCAGGGGTGCGACGTCGGCGACGGTGCCGAGCGCCACGTGGTGCAGCATGCCCAGGAGATCCGGCTCCGGCCGTTCCGCGTTCCAGAAGCCGCGGCCGCGCAGTTCGCGGTTCACCGCCACCAGCGTGATCAGCACCAGACCGACGGCGGCAAGATAGCCGAGGCCGGAGAGATCGTCGGCCCGGTTCGGATTGACCAGCGCATCGACCTCGGGCAATTCGTCGCCGGTCTGGTGATGGTCGATGACGACGACGGACATTCCGAGCTTGCGCGCCTCCGCCAGCGGCTCGAGGCTGGTGGTGCCGCAATCCACCGTGACCAGCAGCGTGGCGCCTTTGCCGGCGAGCGCCCGCACCGCCTCCACATTGGGCCCGTAGCCTTCGAAGATGCGGTCGGGGATGTGGATCAGGGGATCGAGCCCGCAATGGCGCAGGTGCCAGGCCAGCAGCGCCGCCGAGGTCGCGCCGTCGACGTCGTAGTCGCCGAAGATCGCGACCTTTTCGCCGCGCGCGGCCGCGTCGGCGATGCGCCTGGCTGCGGTTTCCATCTGGGTGATGGTGTAGGGATCCGGCATCAGCTTGCGGATGGTCGGATCGAGGAAATCCTCGACCTCGTCGATCCCGACATCGCGGCCGGCCAGCACCCGCGCCAGCATCTCCGGCAACTGGTAGCGCTGCGAGATCGCCAGCGCCCGCGCCGCGCCGCGCGCATCGAGCCGGTCCCGCCACAGCTTTCCCGTCGCCGAATGCGACACGCCGAGAAACGCCGGCGGCAACTCAACGGGAATGGCGGATACGGGAGGCGTCATGTTGGCTTCGAGAGATAGGGACAAAGCGGCTGCCCAGCAAACACAAAAGCGGCGGGAGGCGACAGCCGGTCTTCTCCCGTCACGGTGTCCGTCCGGGATTGCACTGCCCGCGACCAACTGCCGCAAAAAGCGACCTGCACAAACAACGTGCAGCCCAACTCCGTACAACTACCGAATGCGCAACGGAAAATAAACCCGCTGTTAGGCAAGATTGGCCACAAGGTTCAGGGGATGAGCGCTCCCGAATCCGACCCGCAGTGGGCCGGCAAACGGAGCGGAAGAGCTGGGAAGTACCGTCAATGTCCGTCGCGCTTGACCGTCATCGAGCAGGACCGATCGCCCAACAGGCCGCCAGTTCGGCAAGCGCCGAGGATGAATCGGACGTCTCCGCGCTGATCGCGCGGCTGACCGCCGAGGTCAACCAGGTGGCCTGCGAGAAGACCAAATCGATCCAGCAGATCACCAACCAGATGAAGATGCTGGCGCTGAACGCGCTGATCGAAAGTTCGCGCGCCGGCGCGCAGGGCGCCGGCTTTGCGGTGGTGGCGCAGGAAGTGCGCAACGTCGGCCAGCAGGTCGAGACCATCGCCCGCGAGCTCGAAAGCCAGCTCACCAACCGCACCGGCAACCTGATGAGCTCGATCTCGCGCATGACCGACCGGTCGCGCGGCGAGCGCATGATGGACCTGTCGCTCAATGCCATCGAACTGATCGACCGCAACCTCTATGAGCGAACCTGCGACGTGCGCTGGTGGGCGACCGATTCCGCCGTCGTCGATTGCGCCACGACGCCGGACGCCGCCGCCGTCGCCCATGTGTCGGAGCGCCTGGCCGTGATCCTCGGCGCCTACACCGTGTATCTCGATCTCTGGCTCTGCGACCTCGACGGCAACGTGATCGCCAACGGCCGCGCCGACCGGTTCAACGTCGTCGGCCAGAACGTCGCCTCGACCAAATGGTTTCGCGAGGCGCGCGGACTTCGCTCCGGCGACGACTACGTCGCCGGCGACGTCGAAAGCCAGCCCTTGCTCGGCAATGCCCAGGTCGCGACCTATTGCGCCAGCGTCCGCGCCGGCGGCAAGGCCAATGCCGCGCCGACCGGCGTGCTGGCGATCCATTTCGACTGGGAGCCGCAGGCCCGCGCCATCGTCCAGGGCGTGCGCGTCGGCGCCGCCGACAAGGCCCGCGTGCTGCTGGTCGATTCCAGTTTTCGGGTGATCGCGTCGTCCGACGGCCAGGGCATCCTCAGCGAACGCGTGCCGTTGAACGTCAACGGACAACGCAGCGGCTTCTACCAGGACCGCTCCGGCGGACTGGTCGCGTTCCACGCCACGCCCGGTTACGAGACCTACAAGGGCCTCGGCTGGTACGGCGTGATAACAACGGCGGCCGGTTAACCCTCAGCAGCCCATCTGGTCGGCGATGCCGCCAAAGTCCTTGGCGACGACGTCCCAGGCGCCCCTCGCCTCGAAATCGTATTTCTGGTGCGGGCCGTATTCGGTCGGGCGCGGGACGAAGGCGGTCTTGAGGCCGAGTTTTTGCGCGGCCTTCAGGTCGTTGTTGTGGGCCGCGCACATCATCACCTGCTCCGGCTTCAGGCACAGCAGTTTTGCGGCGCCGAGATAGGTTTCCGGATCGGGCTTGTAGTGCTCGAACAGTTCCGCCGACATCACGAGATCCCACGGCAGGCCGGCGAATTTCGCCATGTTGGTCAGGAGCGCGACGTTGCCGTTCGACAGCGGCGAGATGATGTATTTGGTCTTCAGCCGCGTCAGGCCCGCCACCGTGTCCGGCCAGGCGTGCAGGCGATGCCAGCCCATGGTCAGGTGATGCAGGTCGGCTTCCTTGAGGCCCTGAATCGAAAACTGCGCGACCAGTGTTTCCAGCGACTGCCGGTGCAGCGTGTCGAGGATCATGTAGCCGCGCTCGGGATGCTTGCGCACCTCGTCCATCGAGGCGGAATAGACCGCGCGCCAGCCGTCGACCAGCGCGGTCCAGTCGGCCTTGATGCCCGACGTCTCCGACCATTTGGTGAAATCGTTGATCAGGCTGGTGCGCCAGTCGACGCAGGTGCCGAACACATCGAACACCAGCGCCTTCACCCCGGAAATATCAGACATGTTCACTCCCGTTCTTTCTTTTCTTGTTGTTGTCATTCCGGGGCGTCGCGAAGCGACGAACCCGGAATTCGAACTTCTCAGATGTGCAATAGCACATCAGAGTTCGATGCTTTCGCATCGCCCCGGAATGACGACGATCAGAATATTTTCCGATACTGCATGAACCCGGAATCGTCCGCCACCTGATCGTAGAGAATTCGCGCCTGAGCATTGCTGGTCTGCGTCAGCCAGTGCACGCGGCTGGCGCCGGCTTCTTTCGCCTTGGCATAGACGGCCTCGATCAGCGCGCGGCCGAGCCCGAGCCCGCGCGCGCTGTCGGCGACGAACAGATCCTGCAGATAGCAGTAATTGCCCGGCGTCCAGCTCGAACGGTGAAACAGGTATTGCACGATGCCGGTCAGCTTTCCGTCGACATAGGCGCCGAGCAGAAACATCGGCTCGGCGGGATCGTGAAATCGCTGCCACGCGACATCGCTGGCGCCGGGCGCCAGCGTCGCCTTGTAGAACGCGAGATAGCCGTTCCACAGCGGCTCCCATGCCGCCCGCTCGTCCGGGCCTACGGGGCGAATGACGACGTTGGCGGGCCTGGCTATCACTTGGCTCCGCTCCTCAATCCAGGTGGAACTTGTCGAGCTGGCGGTGCTCGGCCTTGATGTAGCGGACGGTGCCGGTGACCGAGCGCATCACGACGGTTTCGGTCTCGATCACGTCCTTGCGGAACTTGACGCCCGAGAGCAGCGAGCCGGTGGTGACGCCGGTGGCTGCGAACAGGCAGTCGCCCTTCGCCATGTCCTCGATGCCGTAGATGAACTTCGGGTCTTTCACGCCCATCTTGTGGGCGCGCTCGCGCTTCTCTTCGCTGTCCAGGATCAGCCGGCATTGCATCTGGCCGCCGATGCAGCGCAGCGCCGCCGCCGCCAGCACGCCCTCGGGCGCGCCGCCGGTGCCGATATACATGTCGACGCCGGTATTCTCGGGGTCGGCGCAATGAATGACGCCGGCGACGTCACCGTCGGTGATGAGCTGGACCGCGGCACCGGTGGCGCGAACCGCGGCGATGATGTCGGCGTGGCGCGGGCGGTCGAGCACCAGCACGGTGATCGCCGAAGCGGCGACGCCCTTGGCCTTGGCGAGCCGGTGGACGTTGTCGGCGGGCGAAGCGTCGAGCTCGACCACGCCCTTCTTGTAGCCCGGACCGACCGCGATCTTCTGCATGTAGACGTCGGGCGCGTGCAACAGCGTGCCGCCATCGGCCATCGCCATGGTCGCGATCGCGCCCGGCATGTTCTTGGCGCACAGCGTGGTGCCTTCGAGCGGATCGACGGCGATATCGACCTGCGGGCCGGCGTTGAGGCCGACCTTTTCGCCGATAAACAGCATCGGCGCCTCGTCGCGCTCGCCCTCGCCGATCACGATGGTGCCTTCGATCGGCAGCTTGTTGAGTTCGCGGCGCATCGCGTCGACCGCGGCCTGATCGGCCGCCTTCTCCTGGCCGTGGCCGCGCAGCCGCGCCGCCGAGACCGCCGCGCGCTCCGTCACCCGCACGATTTCGAGCGTCAGGATGCGCTCCAGCAACAACTGCGGCGGAACGGAAATATGGGTCGACATCTCGGCAACTCCCTTAGAGCATCTTGTAGAGCATCTTGGCGGCCCGATGGGCCGCAATCAATCGTCTGGTGCGCTTCCTCGTGGAAACGCGCGCTAGTTCTTTTCGATCCGTATCACCTGCGGCCGGCCGATGATCACCTTGTCGCGCTGCACCGCTTCGAGTGCGCGATAGACCGCGTCCTCGGAGGTCGCGTAGGTAATCAGAATGACCGGCACCGGTGAAGCCTTCTTCGCCGCGTCCGTGGCGTCGACGCCATCGGGATGGCGCTGCATGACGGACTCCAGTGAAATCTTCTCTTTCGCCAGGCGCGTGGCGATCTTGGCAACCGTGCCGGGCAGATCGCGCGCCATCAGGCGGATGTAGTAGCCGCCCTCGTGGCGCTCCATCGGCGCCTTCTTGGTATCCCGCAGCCGCTCCACCGGACGCCCGAACGGTTTGGCGCGAATGCCGCGCGCCACATCGGCGATATCGGCAACGACGGCCGATGCGGTGGCGGCACCGCCGGCGCCGGGGCCGACCAGCGTGATCGGCGGGATGCCCTCGCCGTCGATGGTCACGGCGTTGGTGACGCCCATCACCTGCGCGATCGAGGACGATTTCGGCACCATGGTCGGATGCACGCGCTGCTCGATGCCCTTGGGGGTCCGCACCGCGACGCCGAGCAGCTTGACGCGGTAACCGAGTTCATCCGCGGCGCGCAGATCTTCCGGCGCGATCGAGGAGATGCCTTCGACATAGACCGCGCTCTGCGCCACCTTGGTGCCGAAGGCGAGGCTGGCCAGGATCGCCAGCTTCTGCGCGGTGTCGTGGCCGTCGACATCGAACGACGGATTGGCTTCGGCATAGCCGAGACGCTGCGCGTCCTTCAGGCATTCGGCGAACGACAGGCCTTCCTGCTCCATCCGGGTCAGGATGTAATTGCAGGTGCCGTTGAGGATGCCGTAGACGCGATTGACGCCGGTGCCGGCAAGTCCCTCGCGAAGGGTCTTGATGACCGGGATCGCCGCGCCAACCGCCGCCTCGAAATTCAGGGCGCCGCCATGCTTTTCGGCGGCCTTTGCCAGCCGCAGTCCGTGCTTGGCGATCAGCGCCTTGTTGGCGGTCACGACCGACTTGCCGGCCTTCAGCGCGGCCTCGATCGCCGACAGCGCCGGCTCGCCGGAACCGCCCATCAATTCGACGAAGCAATCGACGCGGGGATCGGTGGCCAGCGCCAGCGGGCTGTTGACCCAGTCGATGCCGGCAAGATCGAGCGTGCGCTTTTTCGCTTTCGAACGCGCGGTGACCGCAACCACGCGGATGCTGCGCCCGCTGCGCGCCGACAACGTCCTTGCCTGTTCTTCGATGAGGCGGACGACAGCGGCGCCAACCGTGCCGAGCCCCGCTATGCCCACTCTCAGGGGTGCGACCATGACTTGAAAGAACCTGCTGAAGGAATTACCGCCGATTGGCGAGAGGAACCACGTTGTGCAACGTTTCAATGCCGCTTTCAAGGAAGCGGCGCACGCCGCGCGCGGCCTGGCGGATTCGCTGCTCGTTTTCCACCATGGCGATGCGGACATAGCCCTCGCCATGCTCGCCGAAGGCGACGCCCGGCGAAACCACGACGCCGGATTTCTCCACCATCAGGGTCGCGAACTGCATGCTGCCGACCTCCTGGAAGGCCTTCGGCAGCGGCGCCCAGGCAAACATCGAGGCCTGCGGCGGCGGGATATCCCAGCCGGCCCGGCCAAAACTTTCCACCAGCGCGTCGCGGCGCTTGCGGTAGGTATCGCGCATCTCCCTGATGCAATCGTCCGGCCCGTTCAGCGCCGCGGTCGCGGCCACCTGGACCGGCGTGAACGCGCCGTAATCGAGGTAGGATTTCACCCGCGCCAGTGCGGCGATGATGCGCTCGTTGCCGACGGCAAATCCCATGCGCCAGCCCGCCATCGAGAACGTCTTCGACATCGAGGTGAACTCGACGGTGACGTCGATCGCGCCGGGAACCTGCAGCACCGAGGGCGGCGGATTCTTGTCGTCGAAATAGACTTCGGCGTAAGCCAGATCCGACAGGATGAAGATCTCGTGCTTCTTCGCGAACGCCACCAGATCCTTGTAGAAATCGAGATCGGCGACATAGGCGGTCGGGTTGGACGGATAGCAGACGATCAGCGCGATCGGCTTCGGGATCGAATGGATGATCGCGCGCTCCACCGCCTCGAAGAACTGCGGCGTCGGCTCCGACGGCACCGAGCGGATCACGCCGCCCGCCATCAGGAAACCGAAGGCGTGGATCGGATAGCTCGGATTGGGGCACAGCACGACGTCGCCGGGCGCGGTGATCGCCTGCGCGACGTTGGCAAAACCTTCCTTGGAACCCAGCGTCGCCACGATCTGGGTTTCCGGATTGAGCTTGACGCCGAACCGGCGCGCGTAATAGCCGGCCTGCGCCTTGCGAAGACCGGTGATGCCGCGCGACGCCGAATAGCGGTCGGTCCGCGGCTTGCCCAGGGTTTCCTTCAGCTTCTCGATCACATGGGGCGGCGTCGGCAGGTCGGGATTGCCCATGCCGAGGTCGATGATGTCGGCCCCGGCGTTCCGCGCGGCCGCCTTGGCCCGGTTGACCTGTTCGAACACGTAAGGCGGCAGACGGCGGATACGATAAAAATCTTCCATGGGACCCTTGCTCCGACAACCCGGCGAGAGAGAATCGGGGGAACCTTGGCGTTTCGAAGCCGAATTCGGCGTCGTCCAGAAGTCGCGCCCAATCAAGGGTTTAGAGCGAATTCAGGCGCAAGATCCCGGGGCTCTGGACCCGCTATGCGGTTGAATTGAGCTCTTTTACCACGGCAGCCCGGCAGCGCCAGCTTCTATAGCGTTTTCGGGCAGGGATCGCTGCGCTGTGGGAAAACACGCCAAAACGCCGAGGGCGTCACTTGGTGCCGGTTTTTGGGGCAGCGCCCGTGGACGCCTGGCGGTCCCGCGCGGCGACCAGCTCTGCCTGGATTTTAGCCAGTTCAGCCGGCTTCATGGCCGCCTCGTCGCGCTCCGGCGGCAGATCGTGGACCGGCATGTAGGCGCCGGCTTCCTTGGGCCGCTGCGGCGCGTCGGCCGGCAGGCCAACGCCAGGCATATCGGCGATCTGGCTCGAACAGCCGCCGAGCGCCAGCGCCGATGCAAACAGCACCGCGAGCGACCACAGCCTTATCGTTCGATCCACCGGCATCCGTCCGGAAGTCCCCTGTTGTCCCGTCGCGCGGCTTAATATCGTCGCGCGGCGTTTATTTCTCGTCGCGCGACGTGCATTCGCAGGCCGAACAGCGACGACGTTTCGCACTGTTTTTGGGTCGCGCTGGTACGAGCCTTGCAGCGTTAAATCGTCACGCTCGCGTCCAATTCCCCGCAACCGTTCAAACTGTTGTCGCCCGAAACGATTAAAGCCCCAAGAACAACCAGAAGAACAAATCCGAGCGGTGCGGCTTCAATGTGTCGGAAGCAAGAAACTTTATCGCAGTGCAGCAGGATTAACCCAAACCCACCGCACAAATCCGCGCGGTGACGAACCCGAAATGAAGTTATAGTGTCCCAACCATGACCGATGTTAACACCGAAACCCAGGCTCCGAAAGCGTTCAACGCCGAAGCCTTCGCCATGAATATCGCGAAGGCGATGGAGACCAGCGGCCAGGCGCTGGCGGCCTACCTGAAGCCGCGCGAGAACGGCGAGTTGAAGGACAAGCCGCCGAACGAAATCGGTGAGGTCATCAAGACTTTTTCCACCGTCGCCGAATACTGGCTGTCGGACCAGGACCGGGCCTCGGATCTGCAGACCAGGATGGGCAAGGCCTATCTCGATCTCTGGGGTTCGACGGCGCGCCGCATGGCCGGCGAGGAGAGCAAGCCCGCGATCGAGCCGTCGCCGCGCGACAAGCGTTTCAAGGACCCCGAGTGGCGGTCGAACCAGTTCTTCGATTTCGTGCTGCAGCTCTATCTGCTGACCACGCAGTGGGCGCAGGAGCTGGTGAAGAACGCCGACGGCGTCGATGCGCATACCCGAAAGAAGGCCGAGTTCTACGTCCAGCAGATCACCAACGCGATCGCGCCGTCGAATTTCGTCTTCACCAATCCCGAAGTGCTGCGCGAGACGCTGGCCTCCAACGGCGGCAATCTCGTTCGCGGCATGAAGATGCTGGCCGAAGATATCGAGGCCGGCCACGGCACGCTGCGCATCCGTCAGTCCGATCCCTCAAACCTCGTCGTCGGCGTCAACATGGCGACGACGCCGGGCAAGGTGATCTACCAGAACGATTTGATGCAGCTGATCCAGTACACGCCGACCACGGAGACCGTGCTGCGCACGCCGCTCCTGATCGTGCCGCCGTGGATCAACAAGTTCTACATTCTCGATCTCAAGCCGGAAAAATCCTACATCAAGTGGTGCGTCGATCAGGGCATCACCGTGTTCGTGATCTCCTGGGTCAATCCCGACAAGGAACTCGGCAAGAAGACGTTCGACGACTACATGAAGGAAGGCCCGCTGACGGCGATGGACGTGATCGAAAAGGTCACGGGCGAACTGAAAGTCCACACCGCCGGCTATTGCGTCGGCGGCACCCTGCTCGCCTCGACGCTGGCGTGGCTCGCCGAAAAGCGTCGCCAGCGCGTCACCTCGGCGACGTTCTTTGCAGCGCAGGTCGACTTCACCCATGCCGGCGATCTGCTTGTGTTCGTCGACGAGGACCAGATCGCAGCGCTAGAACGCGACATGCAGGCGTCCGGCGTGCTCGACGGCGGCAAGATGGCGATGGCCTTCAACATGCTGCGTTCCAACGACCTGATCTGGTCCTACGTCGTCAGCAATTACCTGAAGGGACAGCCGCCCACCTCGTTCGACCTGCTGCACTGGAATTCCGACGCCACGCGGATGCCGGCGGCCAATCATTCGTTCTACCTGCGCAGTTGCTATCTGGAGAACCGGCTGTCGCACGGCAGCATGGTGCTCGACAACACGCTGCTCGATCTGTCGAAGGTCAAGGTGCCCGTCTACAATCTGGCGACCCGCGAGGATCACATTGCGCCTGCCGAATCCGTGCTCTACGGCTCGCAGTTCTTCGGCGGCCCGGTCAAATACGTGCTGTCGGGCTCGGGCCACATCGCAGGCGTGGTCAACCCGCCCGCGGGCGGCAAGTACCAGTACTGGACCAACGACAACATCAAGGACATCAAGCTCGTCGACTGGATCAAGGGCGCCACCGAGCACAAGGGATCGTGGTGGCCGGACTGGCAGCAATGGCTTGAGGGTCTCGACCCCGAGCGCGTGCCGGCGCGTGCCGTCGGCTGCGAGGCGATGCCGCCGCTCGAGGATGCGCCCGGCAGCTACGTCCGGGTCCGCGCATAGCGCTGTGCCGAGCAGTTCGATATAATCAATCGTCCCGTGCCGGGATTCGAAATCAGTTGAGGGGAAACCAATGACGCGTGAATTGTTCTGGTTGAGTCTGACCGTCATCTTGACCGGGCTGCTGTGGGTTCCCTACGTGCTCAACCGTTGCCAGGTCCGCGGCCTCGGCGGCGCCATGGCAAACCCCTCACGCAACGACAAGCCGCATGCCGAATGGGCCAACCGCCTGATGTTCGCGCATGACAATGCGATCGAGAACCTGATCATCTTCGCGCCGCTGGTGCTGATCCTCAACGCGGCCGACTATTCGACCAAGTGGACCGTGCTGGCCTGCGCCGTGTATTTCTGGTCCCGCGTTGCCCATCTGGTCGTCTACACGCTGGGCCTGCCGGTGTTCCGCACGCTGGCCTTCACGGTCGGATTCATCGCCCAGGCCGTGCTGGCGCTGGCGATCTTCAAGATCGTCTGAGACGAACTCAAGCACCCTTGCGGGCGACGACAAACAGCATCTCGGCCTGTTTGTCGTCAAAGCCCCTGACTTCGCCGCTCTCGATCGACAGCGAACTCCAGCTGCCGGCCTGCGCGTAAGTGGCGCGCAGCCAGTCGGGCGTCGGGTAGTTGTAGTAGCGATCGAGCGTGTCGCGCCCGTCGACGTCGCCGGCCTTGTAGCTGGCGTAAAAACAGCCGTCCGGCTTGAGCGCGCGCCGGATCAGCCCCAGAACATTTGCAAGCTGCTCGCGGGGAACGTGAAGCAGGCAGGCATTGGCCCAGACGCCGTCATAGGCCTCGACCTCGTCGAGATCGTGAAACAGCAACGTCTTGACGGTGCGGCCGAGACGCTGTGATGCCACCGCGGCCATTTCCGCCGAGCCGTCGGTCGGGTGAACGTCGATGCCCCGCGCCAGCATCGCCGCCGTATCCGCGCCGGCGCCGCATCCGAGTTCGAGGATTTTGGCTGAAGGCTTAAGCTGCGCCAGAAATGCGGTCAGCCGCGCCTGACGCGAGGTGATCTCGCGCTCGGCATAGGCCTGGGCGTGGCTGCTGTAGAATTGAAGCGTCTTCTCGTCCACGGCAGTTCCTCGCCGAATGCCCGCTCCCTGCCCTCAGGCGTCGGACAGGCCGAGCATCAGCCGCATGTTCTGCACCGCGGCGCCGGAGGCACCCTTGCCGAGATTGTCGAGCCGCGCAACGAGAACCGCCTGACGATGTTTCTCGCTAGCAAACACGTAGAGCTCGAGCATGTTGGTCTCGTTGAGCGCCTCCGGCTCGAGCTTTCCGTTGGTGGTCGCGTCGCTGAGCGGCTTGACCGAAACGTATTTGCTGCCGGCATATCGCTTCGCCAGCGCCGCATGAAGCGCGGCGCCTTCGGGCTTGCCCGGCAGCGTGTCGAGATGCAACGGCACCGACACCAGCATGCCCTGCCGGTAGTTGCCGACCGACGGCACGAAAATCGGCCGCCGCGTCAGATGCGAGTAGAGCTGCGTCTCCGGCAGATGCTTGTGCTCGAAGCCGAGACCGTACAGTTCGAAAGCAGGCGCGGTGCCGTCTTCGAAACTGGCGATCATGGTCTTGCCGCCGCCGGAATAGCCGCTCACCGCATTGATGGTGATGGGATAGTCCGCCGGGACCAGGCCGGCATCGACCAGTGGCCGCAGCAGCGCGATCGCGCCGGTCGGATAGCAGCCGGGGTTCGAGACCTTTCGCGACGCGCGGATCTTGTCGGCCTGATCGGCGGTGAGTTCCGCAAAACCATAGGTCCAGTCGCTGGCGACCCGAAACGCGGTCGAGGCGTCCAGCACCTTGGGCGCCGAAGCACCCATGCCGTCGATCAGCTTGACCGTTTCCTTGGCGGCATCGTCGGGCAGGCAGAGGATAACGAGATCCACCTGCTCCATCAACGCCCGCTTCGCCGCCGGATCCTTGCGCTTGTCGTCGGCGATGCCGGCGACAGTGACATCGTTCTGTCCGCTGAGGCGTTCGGCAATGCCGAGGCCTGTCGTTCCGGAGCCGCCGTCGACGAACACGACAGGCTTCTTCACGGCAGCGGTGGTTTCGGTCTGGCCTTTCGGCAGCTTGGTGTCAGTGATGCTCATGTCGCGTTCCTTTCAGCCCGAAATCGTTGAATTGGTGTGGCTTGTATCCGCGGCGGCGAAGGCCTGCGGACGATGCTCGCGCATCAGGCCCGCGATCACCTGCGCATCGGCGTCCGGCTGCGTCGCCAACGCTCCGGCCAATGCCGTATAGTCGGCATCGGACTTCTGCTGGTTCAGTTTGAAGCTGCCTTCGATATCGGTCACTGTCATCGTCAGACCCACGATCGCCTTCTTCAGTGCCGCCAGCCTTCCTGCCGTCATCTTCGACGACAGCCACGGCTTCTTCGGCAACAGCCGCTCCTCGAACTTGGCGCTGAGCGTCTCGATCTGCTCGGCGAGTTCGTCGTCGGACAAGGTCCGTACCGTGCCGGTCAGATGCACCACCTGATAGAGCCAGGTCGGCACCTGATCCGGCGAGACATACCAGTCGGGTGACACATAGGCATCGGCGCCGCTGACGGCCAGCAGCCAGGACGTGGTCCCGTCGGCCAGCTTTACCAGCGGATTGTGACGGGCGACATGAAACGCCGCATGCGGCGTGCCGTCGCCGGCAAAGGTCAGGTAAAACGGCAGCGGCGAGGCGACCGGCTTGGCGCCGTCCCACGCGCAGGCGAGGCCAAAGCCGCGCGCTTCCGCGAACGCAAGGCTTGCGGCGCGATCGGACTTGAACATCGGGGGCGTATACATTTGGAACTCCTGCTTGACGTAGGAGCCACCAGATCAGACCGCGTTTTTTGGAAGGTTAAGATGCCGCGGGACTGGATCCGGCGGCAGGGGCGACAGTCTTAAACGCAGACGACCGCCCATACCGCGAGAATGCGGCGGCGGCGAGCGGTCAGAATGGTCGAGGCGTTGATCATGGGCGCGGCTATAAGGCCGCGCCCGGTTTTCGTCAAGATGTTCCCGCCGTCAGATGACCGGATTCCACGGCGCCGGGATCACCCGGTAGCCGTTGCCGTCCTTTTCGACGTTGCCGAGCCCGGGGAACGGGTAGTGGAAGCCCTGTACCTGCAGCTTGTCGGCCACCAGCATGTCGTAGGTCTTGCGGCGGCTCTTTTCGGCCATGTCGGCGTCCTGGTCGAAGAACGCGTGCCAGCCGGGATTGGCCGCAAACAGGTACGGCACGTTGGTGACGTCGGACTGGATGAACACCTTGCCGGTGCCTGACGACAGCACATACGAAGTATGGCCCGGCGTATGGCCGGGGGTCTCGACCGCCAGCAGGCCGGGGGCGACTTCCTTGCCCCACTCATAGGGCGTCACTTTCTTCTGCAGTCCGGCTTCCAGCACGCGACGGGCGTTCTTGAATACGCCCGGCATCCGCTCGCCGGTGGCGCGGCTCATCTCGCCATCGTCCATGAAGAACTTCCACTCGACGGAAGGCACCAGCACCTCGGCATTGGCAAAGGCCGGCGTGCCGTCGGCATTGAGCAGCCCGTTGATGTGGTCGCCGTGGAAATGCGAGATCACCACCATGTCTACGGCCTTCGGATCGAAGCCGGCCGCGGCCATGTTGGCAGAGAATTGCCCGACCGCGCCTTTGCTGTTCGCAAGCGCTGCCGCGCCGTTGCCGGTGTCGAGCACGATCAGCTTGCCACCGGAATTGATCACCAGCGGCCCGAACTGGATGCTGACCTTGTCCTTCGGCATGTAGGCCTTCTCGAGCGCGGCGGCGACGTCTTCGACCTTGGCGTTGGGAACGAAGTTGCCGCCGAGCGCAAACGTGTTGACGCCGTCGGAGACGACGGTGACCTGCACGTCACCGACCTTGTAGCGATAGAAGCTCGGGGCCTGCTTGTCGGCCATCGGGGCTGCAGCATTGGCGGAAATCGCCGGCAAAAGCGGCGCGGCGGCGACGCCGGCAGCGCCGGCCAAAATATGACGTCGGGTCAATTCCATGGGGTGTCCTCCCTGTGAGACGATGGGTTCGGGTTGCGGGTTTTCCCGCGTTCTGAATTCGATTGGCGCTATTTCTAGCAGCGATTTGCCGACCGCGCGATGACACTGTCCTGGTGACATTGTCCTTGGGGCTAACCCCTGCATCGTGGGCTTATTCCGGCAAAACGGTTCCGGGCCTCAGGCCACCCGCCACACCCATTCGACGATCTTGGCAATGACGTCGCCAAACAGCAGCAACGCCGCCGACCAGACCAGCGCCGAGACGAAATTGGCGATCTGGAACTGCCAGTAGGACATCTCGAAAATGCCGGCGGCGAGCGGCACCGAAGCCCGCAGCGGCCCGAAAAACCGGCCGATGAAAATCGAAGGGACGCCCCATTTCTTCACGAACAGCTCGCCACGCGGGAGGATTTCCGGATAGCGCGACAGCGGCCACATCTGCGCGACCTGTTCCTTGTATTTGAAACCGAACCAGTACGAGACCCAGTCGCCGAGCGCCGCGCCGACGCCGCCGGCAATCCAGACCGGCCAGAAGCTGATGCCGCTGACGCCGATCAGCGCGCCGATCGCCACCAGCGCGCCCCAGGCTGGAATCAGCAGTGAGATGAAGGCGAGCGACTCACCGAACGCCAGCACCAGCACGATCGGCGCCGCCCAAGCCTGATGATCGCGCACGAAATCCGCCAGCGCGCGGGCAAAATCTTCCATTCTTTGAACGCCTTCCGCCCCTGTCCGCGCCGTTGAACCCATTGCCCCGGGTTCCATCGCGGGGACAGCTAAGCCAGCCCCTCGCGCGACTTCAAGTCACAAAGGCGGGCATGGCGCGT
Source organism: uncultured Alphaproteobacteria bacterium (assembly GCA_963764705.1). GTDB lineage: Bacteria > Pseudomonadota > Alphaproteobacteria > Rhizobiales > Xanthobacteraceae > Bradyrhizobium. Next base: position 37,059 of record CAVXTR010000007.1, read on the forward strand.
GATGTCAATCGACCGCTTAGCCCGCGGCGGCCTCCGCTTAGCCGCGGCGGCCCTCCGCTTAGCTCTGCGGCGGTGGCGGCGGTCGCTTCGGCGGCCGCGGCTTCGCGCCACGGGGCTGGGCGGTGGCGACCGGTTGCAGGGTCACGATGACAGGATTCGGCTTGTGATCCTGCGCAGCGCCGGTGGCGGCATCGACGCCCATCCCGACCAGGCCCCCAGCCAGAAGATTGCCGGCAAAGCCGGCCGCACCCGTTCCCGGAATTTCCTTGGTGAGAGGGATGATCTGCGGCTCGTATCCCTCCTTGTTGACGGTAACGGTGATGTCGGCATTGCGCTTCGCCTGAACCACGCACGGGGTCACGCAAGCCGTTGGAATATCCAGCCCTGTAATCTCAGCCGTCGCGCCCGCAGGGGTACTGGAAATGGAGATGTTCTCGGTCGTCCCCCGCGTTACCGACGCGCAGCCGAGACACGGCGCCGCGATGGCGGCAGCCAGCAATAACCTGATCATTGTTGGAAGTTCCCCTTGCCCGCTGAAACATTCGAGCAACCCAAGAGCGAACGCAAGGCGGTGCATTCTCCGACGTTGAACATTGTTAAACCGGGGCGGTCTTGCAACCTGGGCCGGCTTCTTGCGGTCTCCCTCGCCCGGCCGTCACTTTCTTGGCCCATCCATGGCATAGTCAGGGGAACCGATTCGCTGCGCGATGTCGCGCGCAACATATGAAGAAACATGTCCAAATCATTGAAATCAGCCGCAAAAAGCAAGTCCGATAAAGATCTGTTCGCAGGATCGGAGCCGAAGGGCCGCGCGCCGTTGAAGGTCGCCAGCCGCTCTGGCGGCGCCGAGGATGCCTATACCGCTGCCGACATCGAGGTGCTCGAAGGGCTCGAGCCGGTACGCCGCCGGCCCGGCATGTATATCGGCGGCACCGACGAAAAGGCGCTGCACCACCTGTTCGCAGAAGTCATCGACAATGCCATGGACGAGGCGCTGGCGGGCCATGCGTCTTTCATCGAGGTGCATCTGGGCGCCGACGGATTTTTGACCGTCACCGATAACGGCCGCGGCATTCCGGTCGATCCGCATCCGAAATTTCCGAAGAAATCCGCGCTCGAAGTCATCATGTGCACGCTGCATTCCGGCGGCAAGTTCAACTCCAAGGTCTACGAGACCTCGGGCGGCCTGCACGGCGTCGGCGTCTCCGTGGTCAACGCCCTCTCCTCGCGGCTCGAGGTCGAGGTCGCCCGCAGCCAGAAACTCTACAAGATGAGTTTTGAGCGCGGCCACCCCAAGGGCAAGCTCGAAGACCTCGGCAAGGTCAACAACCGCCGCGGCACCACCATCCGCTTCAAGCCGGACACCGATATCTTCGGCGCCAAGGCCGTGTTCAAGCCGCAGCGCCTGTTCAAGATGACGCGCTCGAAAGCCTATCTGTTCGGCGGCGTCAAAATCCGCTGGCGCTGCGATCCCGAACTGCTGAAAGGCCTTGAGGACGTCCCGGCCGAGGATGAGTTTCACTTCCCCGGCGGCCTGAAGGATTATCTCGCCGCCGCCATTCACGCCGACACGCTGGTGCATCCGGATATCTTCTCCGGCAAATCCGGCCGCAACGGCGGACACGGCGCCTGCGAATGGGCTGTCGCGTGGACGGCGGATGCCGATGGCTTCCTTTCCTCCTATTGCAACACCGTGCCGACACCCGACGGCGGCACCCACGAATCCGGCATGCGCAGCGCCATGCTGCGCGGCCTGAAAGACCATGCCGAGCGCATCGGCCAGGGCAAGCGCGCCGCTCCGATCACCTCCGAGGATGTGATGGTGGGGGCGGCCGTGATGCTCTCGGTGTTCGTGCGCGAACCGGAGTTTCAGGGCCAGACCAAGGACCGGCTGGCGACCGCCGAGGCCCAGCGCATCGTCGAACAGGCGATCAAGGATCCGTTCGACCACTGGCTGTCGGGCAATCCGCTGCAGGCCAACAAGCTCTTGGATTTCGTCATCGAGCGCGCCGACGAGCGGCTGCGCCGCCGCGCCGAAAAGGAAACGTCGCGCAAGACCGCGGTGAAGAAGCTGCGTTTGCCCGGCAAGCTCGCCGATTGCACCAACACGGCCACCGAAGGCTCCGAACTGTTCATCGTCGAGGGCGACTCGGCCGGCGGCAGCGCCAAGCAGGCGCGCGACCGCAAGACCCAGGCGATCCTGCCGTTGCGCGGCAAGATCCTCAACGTCGCCTCCGCCACCAAGGACAAGCTCACCGCCAACGCCCAGCTTTCCGACCTGATGCAGGCGATCGGCTGCGGCACCGGCGTACATTATCGCCAAGAGGACCTGCGTTATTCCCGCATCATCATCATGACCGACGCCGACGTCGACGGCGCACACATTGCGTCGCTCCTGATCACGTTCTTCTACCGGCAGACACCGAAGCTGATCGATGAAGGCCATCTTTATCTCGCGGTGCCGCCGCTTTATCGCCTGACCCACGGCAGCAAGACGGTCTATGCCCGCGACGACGCCCACAAGGACGCGCTGTTGAAGAGCGAGTTCAACGCCAATGCCAAGGTCGATGTCGGCCGCTTCAAAGGCCTGGGCGAGATGATGCCGGCGCAGCTCAAGGAAACCACCATGGATCCGGCGCGGCGCACCATGCTGCGCGTGGTGCTGTTGCCCGACGACCGCGAAGGCACCGCCGATTCGGTCGAACGGCTGATGGGCACCAAGGCCGAAGCCCGCTTCGCCTTCATCTCCGACAAGGCCGAATTCGCCAGCGAAGACCTGCTGGACGTCTGACCCCGCTGGGAATGGGGCTTTTTCACCCCATTTTTCGCGTTTTAGGCTGTTCGGGGCCGGATTCCGCCCATCTTTCAGCCATCTCCGCCTCATTCGTTTTCAGGAGGGTGTGCCCCTCCCGCAACAGCATTTTGGGCTGAACTGCGTATAGTCATCTTCAGCGGTCTTGGGGAATCGGTGATTGAGCCCTGCAGACTTTGGGTTCGTCGCTTTAATACTGAGGATTTGAAAATGAAGAAATTGGTGCTCGCTCTGGCCGCGACTGCGGCTCTGACCGGATCGGCTTTTGCGGCTGACATGGCTCCCCGTTACAGCAAGGCTCCGGCGCCCATCGCAGTGGCTCCGAGCTGGACCGGCTTCTGGATTTCGGGCGGCTTCGGCTACGGCATGTCCCAGTACCAGCACTCCGAGAACAACATTGCCGCCCCGTTCGCACTGACCAGCTTCGGTCAGGACGCCGGCGGCAAGGGTTGGCTGGGCAAAGTCGGCCTCGGTTACGACTACCAGTTCATGGGCAATTTCGTGCTCGGCGCGTTTGCCGACGCGGATTGGTCCAACATCAGTGGCCAGTATTCGATCAACACTGCCATCGTGCCCGGCGGCCTCATCACGGCTTCGAACCTGACCGGCACGTACAAGAATGACTGGTCCTGGTCGGCTGGTGCTCGAATCGGTTACGTCGCTCTGCCGGGCCTGCTGACGTACTTCAACGCCGGTTACACCGAGGGCCATTTCAAGGGCACCAACTTCCTGAACACGGGCACGCCCTTGGCAGCAACCGTGACTGGTATCAATCTGGGTGATCAGAGCCGCGGCGGTTACTTCGTCGGTGGCGGCACGGAATACGCCGTGAGCCAGATTCCCGGCCTGTTCTGGAAGAACGAAGTTCGCTTCTCTGACTTCGGCAACAAGACCAACACGCTGGTTTGTACGACCGCTGTCGGTTGCGGTCTTGGAAACGTGCTGACCCAGACCACCCACGTCTACGAGCAGAAGGCCACCACCGAGCTGGTCTACCGCTTCAACTGGGGTGGCCCGGTCGTCGCCAAGTACTGAGATTTGAAGTACTGATCTCTAGCTAACTCAGCTACTCAAAAGCCCCGGCATCGTCCGGGGCTTTTTTGTGTCTGGATCCTGCCACGCTATCGATCGCGCCGATCGCTAATTGCCGACGTCAGAACGCCCTCTGCAGCCGATCTCCTCAGCTGAAACAGCGCTGCGCTCATTTCTGCCTTGCCCCGCGCTCCCGCATTGTATTCGATCGAATGCTGCGGCCTCCCGAGACGACGGGGCGCCAGCCAAGCTGGCACGGACCGCGCCAGGCGGGCCGCAAGCGGCAAAAGGGGGAAGTCCATGGCCAGATCGCTTTCCATCGTCGGCTTTCTCGCGCTCGCCATCGGATTGCTCTGGATCGGTCAGGGCACCGGCGCGATCACCTGGCCCAAATCGAGCTTCATGATCAACCAGCTGCAATGGGCCGGATATGGCGCCTTGCTCGGCGCCGTCGGCCTGATCCTGATCTGGCAGGGCAACCGCTGATCCCCTGTGCTTTGCGGCCGGCGACAACCAACGGATAACAACCATGAAAACAGAACTGTTCGATCTCGGCGGCAAGGTCGCCATCGTTACCGGAGGCAATGGCGGCATCGGGCTCGGGATGGTGCGGGGATTGGCGGCGGCGGGCGCTGCGGTAGCGATCGTCGGCCGCAACGAGGCGAAGTCGCAGGCCGCGGTCGCCGAGCTCGCGCAAGCCGGCGGCAAGGCGATTTCCGTCGTCGCAGATGTCACCGACAAGGAAGCGGTCGCGGCCATGACGGCACGCGTGATGCGCGAGCTCGGCCGGATCGATATCCTGGTCAACAATGCCGGCATCAACATCCGCAAACCGCCGCATGCGCTCGACATCGCCGAGTGGAACAGCGTGATCCAGACCAACCTCACCAGCGCCTTCCTGTGCTCGCAGGCGGTCTATCCCGCGATGAAGGCGGGCGGCGGCGGCAAGATCATCAACATCGGATCCATGATGTCGATCTTCGGCGCCAGCTTCGCGCCGGCCTATGCCGCAAGCAAAGGCGGCATCGTGCAGTTCACGCGCTCCTGTGCCTGCGCCTGGGCCGCCGACAACATCCAGGCCAATGCGGTGCTGCCGGGCTGGATCGATACCGATCTCACCAAGCGCGCCCGCACGGAGATTGATGGCCTGCACGACCGGGTGCTGGGACGCACGCCGGCGGCACGTTGGGGCGAGATATCGGACTTCGCCGGCATCGCGGTGTTTCTCGCTTCCGCCGCCTCCGATTTCGTGACCGGCACCGCTATACCCGTCGACGGCGGCTATTCGATCATGGGCTAACACCGCCCAACAAAAAGCCCCGACCTTGCGGTCGGGACCTTCTAGTTCAGCCTGGAGAGAACTCAGACTTCGCCACGACCGGCTCACCCATCCTGCGGATGCTTGTTCAGTGGCCGGCCTTGACCGGCGACTGCACGTGCTCGGGGCGAACGCCGAGACCGAGAAGCCGCGCCGTGATGCCCTGCAGCCACGGCACCGCGGTGACCAGACGCATGACCAGCGGCGCCTTCAGCGGCTGGTTACCGGGCTTCAGCGCGGCATCGACGATGTTGTTCTGGATCACGACCTGCATCCGCTGCGTCATCCGCACCGGAAACGCGCGCCGCCGCTGCACGGCATCGAGTTCGTCCTGCGACGGGCAACCGCTCGCCAGTTTCGAAGCCAGCAGGTTTGCGGTCGCGACCGCGTCCTGCACTGCGAGATTGACGCCAACGCCGCCGACCGGCGACATCGCATGCGCGGCGTCGCCGATACAAAGCAGCCCCGGCAGTGTCCAGCGTGGCAGCCGGTTGATCGCGACCGTCAGCAGCTTGACGTCGTCCCAGCTCTTCACGTCAGACAGTCCCGATGTGAGGATCGGCGCCATCCGCGCGATATCTTCCAGCAGCGTCGGCAGCCCCCTCGCCTTCACGGCATCGTACTGGCCCTTGGCGATCACATAGGCGCATTGCCAATAGCTGCCGCGATCGAACGTCACCATCATCTTGCCGGGATCGACCCGGGCAAACAGGCTCTCGTTTTCGTTCTCGCGCTTGCCGGCGCGAAACCACAGCACGTCCATCGGCGCGCCGATCTCCTCGATCGCCAGCCCCGCGCGTTCGCGTACCAGCGAATGCCGGCCGTCGCAGGCAACGGTCAGGTCGGCTGCGATATCGACGAGGCCTTCGGGCGTCCTGGCCCGCACGCCTGCGATCCGGTCGCCGTCGCGGATCAGGTCCATCGCCTCCGCGCTCATCATCACCTTGAGCGAGGAAAATCGCTGGCCGTTCTCGCGCAGGAAATTGAGAAAATCCCACTGCGGCATGAAAGCGATGAAGGGAAACTTGACGTCGAGCCGGCTGAGATCGGCAATCCGCACCGAAGTGCCGCCGAACATGCCGTCCATTTTCTGCAGGCGTTGATGCGGCAGTTTCAGAAATCCGTCGCTCAGCCCGAGTTCATCCATCACCTGCAAGGTCGAGGGATGCACGGTGTCGCCGCGAAAATCGCGAAAGAAGTCCGCGTGCTTTTCCAGCACCACGACATCGATGCCGGCGCGCCCGAGCAGATAGCCGAGCATCATGCCGGCCGGCCCGCCGCCGACGATGCAGCAGCGGACTTTGATGGAGCTGCCGGAGGTTTGCTGCGACGACATGGTCAAATCCTGTTGCCCGCCTGTTGTGGCGGCACCATACGACATCAATTTGACGGCGCGGCCGATTTTCGCGGCCGACCAGACACGCACGTAGCGGGATCATGCCGGCAACGAAAAAGCCCCGGCAACGGCCGGGGCTTTCGCGCTGGAAGTATTGCAAGTCAGTATCGCGCAATCACCGGCGCGCCGAACTTGTAGCTGACGCGGGCGACGATGGACTGGATATCGCGCGGCTTGGCGTCGAACGTATACAGCAAGGGTGCTGCGGCGCCGGCGAGTTGATAGTTCTTGGTCTGGAAGGCCGCATAGTCATATTCGAGGCCGACGATCCAGTTCTGGGTCACGCCGTATTCCCAGCCGGCGCCGATCGTCCAGCCATTGTGCCACGCGGTCGCGGAGCCGGCACCCGTGAAGGCCGGAACCGTGTCCGACACCGCGAGCCGGCTGTGGACACCGGCATAACCGCCCTTGGCGTAAATCAGGTTGTTGGCCCAGGCGTAACCGACGCGGCCGGTCACGGTGGCCATATAGTCGGTCCGCCAGTTGAAGACATCGTCCCGCTCCAGCCCAAAGACGCTGTTGGTCACCGTGCCGCGGTTATTCATGCCCGTTATCGAGCCTTCGAGCCCGAACACATAATTGCTGGCCTGCCAGTTGTAGCCCATCTGTCCGCCGCCAAAGACGCCGGATGTACGCTGGCCGAAACCCTGCCCCGGAGCGAGGTCGCCGAAGATCGAATTGTTGGCGGTGTTGACCCAGCTCTGGTTGGTCCATGATCCGCCGAACTGACCGCCGACATAGAAGCCGCTCCAGTTGTAGTAGGATTCAGCGAAAATCGGTGCCTTGGTGTAAGGCCGCGACAGATCCGCTGCTGAAGCGGCACCAGCACCGAGCACGGCCGAATAGGCCAAAGCCGTCATCAATCTCGAATTGAACATGTCTTGCTCCCCAATTTCCCCTTGGAGAACAACTTCGCCCGAGACCCTCACCAATTCCTCAAGGAATATGATTGACGAATGGTGTTCCGTGGATTTTTGCGAGCTGGCGGCGCGCACCGCGATGGCGTGGACGCAAACCGCGGCGGATCAGTGACTCTTCGCACGAGACGTCGGGAATGGTGTGCCGAGCTTTCGCGCCTGGTTTCGGACACTGACGATCTTGCGATTTAAAGCTGCGGCCACCCGCGTTGCCGAGGCGCGTTGCGCGATCAGCAATTCGAGACGGTTCAACTCTTCAGATGTCCATGCGCGCGTTCCCGCTCTCAACCTCGGCATCGCGGCTAGCTCGGCGGCTGGACACTGCGCAGCAGCTTGCTGACCTCGGTCGAATGAAGCGGATCCTCGCCCTCACAATCGATGCACCGATATTTGCGCCCCTTGGCCCCCTTCTGGAGCATGGGCCGCAAAGGTTGGTGGCAGCGCGGGCAGACCGCGATTTTCTCGCTCGACATGATTTCACCTGATGCCTTCCTGCCTCACGAACGCCAGCAAACACCCGCGCCGATCATTTGTAAATACATAAGCCATTGATTTTATTGGTATATTTTACTAATTTTGGGATTCTTGCGGATTACCCGAAATCAATGTTGACTTAGTGAAATGAGTAAATTACTCATTTAGCAGTTTCCACCCTGATTACTCATTGGAGGCAGCCAATGAACGACCTTCGCCCCGAGCGCTTGCAGATCATGCTCTCGCCTGAAGAACTCTCCGTGATCGACGACTTCAGATTCAAGCATCGGATGCCGACACGCGCGGCAGCAGTGCGTGAATTGCTCAGGATGGGTCTGGCCGCACTCGATGCACCCAGCATCAGTGACGGTATGAAATCCAGCAACTTCGGTGTGTTCGGTCGCGGGCCGGACGGCCATCGCGATCAGGAATCGGGAGAATAGCGCGCGTGATGTCGCGGCGTGGGCCGCAACGGAACGAATGACGCATCCTCGAATTAGCTGAACGTGCCGGGCCGCTCCCGGCACATCCCCGAGACGGCCCCAGTAACGCCCCCGCGCTGGGGCCGTTTTTTTTCGCACTGCCACCCACGCGATCGGCATTTCACTCAGGAACAAATCACGTCGCGATGCGTCGGAAAGTCCCGACAACGCGGAGGTTTTAAATGGGACTGTTTTCGAAAGACATCAAAACCATGGAAGACATGTTCCTGCATGGATTGCAGGACATCTACTATGCCGAGCATCAGATCACCAAGGCCCTTCCCAAGATGATCGAGAAATCCACCAACCGCGACCTCGCGGCCGGCCTCAAGGCGCATCTGGAAGAGACCAAGGGGCAGATCGAACGCCTGCAAAAGGTGTTTCAGAAGCTCGGCAAGAAGCCGCAGGCGACCGATTGTCCGGCCATCGACGGCATCATCAAGGAAGCCGACGAAACCGCAGGCGAGATCGACAACAAGCAGGTACTGGATGCGGCCATCGTCGCGAACTCACAGGCGGTCGAACACTACGAGATCGCCCGCTACGGAACTCTGATCGCATGGGCGGAAGAGCTCGGTCACGACGACGTGGTTCGCTTTCTGACGACGAACCTCAATGAGGAAAAGGCCGCGAATACCAAACTGAACACGCTTGCGCTTCGCAAGGGCGTAAACAGCAAGGCTGTCAACGCCGCCTGACTTTGGTCGAGCGCGTAGTCACCGGTTCGACCACGCGCTTGCCAATGGCGTTGAACCTCTAGAAGCCGCTCGTTTCCCGGACTGGCTGCAACTCGTCGTCCTTGTCCTCGGTTTTGGCCGCTGACCGGGCACGCTTCTTGTCCCTGGGTTGTTCCTGCGACTTCTCGTCCAGGACGATGCCCTGGTCGTGTTTTTCTTTTGCCATGGTGGCCTCCGTTGCTCCGGATAAACGCCGGTGAGCGGCTCGCGTTCAACGGAACTTCGGATTGCATCCCGCGTTTTTTCCGGATCAAAAACGTCGCCAACAGGGCACGAAGGGAGTCTGCAATGGCGGATGTCGTGGAAATGGTCATGCGGACCTACAGCATGATGAAATCCGTCAACGAGGAAAAGCTCGAGGAAACCCGCGAGATATTGCTCGACTTCCTCTCCAAGCGTCCGGGCACGGATGAGCATACTGCCGCCATTGAGGCGCTGACATTTCTGAGAAATCTGAAAACCTGAATTGCCAGCGTCGATCGCTGACCGGTTATCTCGCCAGCAGGCCCGTCAATTGCTCGTCGGCGATCGAACAGCGGGCTTCATCGATCTGACGGGTAAGCGAGAGCGCGCTCGCCTTCAGGCGTTCGAGATCCTCGCTCTGCGGCTGGATCTTTTCAAGCTCGGCAATGCCGGCGTTGACCACCGCCAGCCGAAGATAAAGCCGTTCGATTTCAGCGTGATGACCGGCTTCGACGCCCTCGCAAATCCGCTGTGCCCGCATGACCGCTCCCCGTTTTTATCACGCCAGCGTGAGAGGCTTTTATGGCGGGATCGGGATCAATCCGCGTCGGACTAGGAACGCTCGCGCGGCTTTTTCGGTTCAGGCCGCCCGGCTGACAGGCGCCGGAACCTAAGCGGACCAATTCGGTTGAACTTCATATGTTCAAAGGAGCCGCTGAGATGGCCGACAACAAGAACCCGAATGACAAGCAGCCCGGCGAACATGCCGAGGGCAAGTACCATTACAATCCCGGCAATCAGGCCGGCAAAACCATTGAAGATTCCGAGAAGGAAGACAATCTCGACCGGGTCAAGAACCGCGCGCCGCCGCCGCATGAGCGGACCTGACAAGCCGCTGGCCAGGGCGGACCCGGCGTCCGTGATACCCGCATGCGCGGGGCATCAAGATCGTCCACGCTGCGCGGCGCCTAGCGCCGAAAACTCTTGATCTCCGACACGCTGCCGTCGCGGTAGGTCAATTCCACCGAGACCGACTTGGTGGTCGGCGCCAGTTTCAAATACGGCGTGGCGTCGTGCGGTATAGCGCTGGGATCCCGGGGATCGCAGGGCGGCATTTTCAGAACCTTGTCGGGCACCGCGCTGTCGATGCCGATCCGGGCTTCGCGGATCGCGCAGCGGAACGACATCAGCTGGCTGTAATAGACCAGCAGCCCGTTGAACTCGCGAAACGACAGCCAGCTCGTCGCGGTGAGGTCGAGGATCTTGCGCTGGTCGCGAATGAGGGCGGCTTCCGGATCGAACCGGATCGGGAATGGGCCCTGCAACTCGCCATTGGTGTCGACATAGCGCACCTGGATCGTGGCCGCCGGCGCATCGGCCGGAAGCTCGATCGACGAATTCGGCATCCGCTTGCGCGTGCGCGGATCGAGCGTGTCGATGAATTCGGTTTCGCGGAAATCGCCGCTGTCGCCCATCCGCCAGGAAATACCGAGCGTCGGATCGGCAATCGAGAACGTGACGCTCCAGCCGCCATTGTGGCGCGAGAACGATGCGATCGGCGCGTTGATGGAATCGTTCTGCGGCGCAAGACGCTGGACCGGGGGCAACGCCGCCACTTGCAGCGGCGCGCCGCCGGCTTCACCGCTTCCGCGGTAGCCGCACCCTGCCCCTTCGATGCGCCATTGAGAAAGACGTCGTCGACCATCTGGTCGAAATAAACCGGGATCTGCTTGTGGTGGACGGTCTCCGCCATTTCGCTGACCAGGCGGCGCGTGCGCTGCGCGACCTGGACCAGGTTGACGCCGGGCGCCGTCAGCTCCCTGGCAAAGGTCCGCGTGAACACCGAATTGGGATTGCCGTCGTCGTTGGAGAGCCGGTCGAGCGCGGTCTGCCGGGGTCCAGCCGAAAACACCGAGAACACGCCTTCCGGCAATTGCGTCATCGGCGCCAGACCGCCGCCGCCGGCAACCGCGCGGGTGCCGCTTCGCTCGAACGGATTGTTGCGGCAGGCGTCGAACACCAGAATGGCGGTGCGCACCTTCTTGTTCTGCAAGCGCTCGATGACGCGATCGGCCAGCACCGAGGCGTCGCGCACCAGTTCTTCCTGGCCCTCGGTCGCAGCCGGCACATCGGTCGGCAGAAGGAAATTCTGGCCGGCAATTTCGAAGCCGTGGCCGGCATAGAAGAAGAACGCGGTGTCGCCGGGACCGACCGCGCGGTCGAACGCCAGCAGCGTTTCGGAGAACGCCTGCCGGTTCTGGTTTTCCGCCACCATCACGGTGAAGCCGAGTTGCTTGAGCGTATCGCCCATGGTGCGGGCGTCGTTGACCGCCTTCTGCAGCTTCGGCACGTTGCGGTAATCGTTGTTGCCGATCACCAGCGCGACGCGCTTCTCGGCCCGCGCAGCAGGTGCAGCCACCGCCAGCAGCGCGGCCACGACGCCGGCCGTGGAAACAAGTCTGGAAAGCCAACCGGTCATCACGTTCCCCGTCTGCGCGAATGGTCTCACAAGCCCTGTGGCCTGCCGGCCATGTGTGGGCCCCTGCAAATCGCCTCATGCCATAGTCGGCATGCCCTGTCCCGCGGTTCAACCGTTGCAGGAAACCTGCAGCCATTTGACGGCGAAATGACAGGTTTGGTGGTTATTTGTGCGAAAACATTAAGCTTTTTCGGCTATACGAACGGTTGCCAGATTGACTTTAGCCATTTCGACCCTATGTTTCGGGTCAACGCGGCCTTGGATCGAAACGCGATTCCCTGGTTTGCCGCTCGTCTGCGTAAGTCAGAGCCCCCAGCTTCCAAAAAGCGCGCCGTTTCGGGGCAAAACGCGACAGCCTTTTTACCCTCGATTCCGAACGGCGGTGTCGACTTGAGGCTCAATGTCTTTTTCCCATCTCGGCCTTTCCGATAAGGTCCTCGCCGCGGTTGCGGCCACCGGTTACACCACCCCTACCCCTATTCAGGAACAGGCGATCCCGCACGTTCTGGCCCGCCGCGACGTTCTCGGCATCGCCCAGACCGGCACCGGCAAGACCGCCGCCTTCGTCCTGCCCATGCTCACCATGCTGGAAAAGGGCCGCGCCCGGGCACGAATGCCCCGCACCCTGATCCTGGAGCCGACCCGCGAACTCGCCGCCCAGGTCAAAGAGAACTTCGACAAATACGGCATCGGCCAGAAACTCAACGTCGCGCTGCTGATCGGCGGCGTCTCGTTCGGCGACCAGGACACCAAGCTGACGCGCGGCGTCGACGTGCTGATCGCAACCCCGGGCCGACTGCTCGACCATACCGAGCGCGGCGGGCTTCTGCTCACCGGCGTCGAACTGCTGGTCATCGACGAAGCCGACCGCATGCTCGACATGGGCTTCATTCCCGACATCGAACGCGTCTGCAAGCTGGTGCCGTTCACGCGCCAGACCCTGTTCTTCACGGCGACGATGCCGCCCGAAATCAGCCGCATCTCCGAAGCTTTCCTGCACAATCCGGAGCGGATCGAAGTCTCCCGGCCGGCCACCACCGCGGTTGGCGTGGCGCAATTCCAGGTCCCCGGTGGCCGCGAGGCCCACGACAAGCGCGATATCCTTCGCCGCCTGCTGCGCGACGCCAAGGACCTCCAGAACGCGATCATCTTCTGCAATCGCAAGCGCGAAGTCGCCGTCGTTTACAAGTCGCTGCAGAAGCACGGCTTCAGCGTCGGCGCCCTGCATGGCGACATGGACCAGTCGGCCCGTACCGCGGCGCTGGATCAGTTCCGCAAGGGCGAAATCCCGCTGCTGGTGGCCTCCGACGTCGCCGCCCGCGGCCTCGACATTCCGATCGTGAGCCACGTCTTCAATTTCGACGTGCCGCATCATGCCGACGATTACGTGCACCGCATCGGCCGCACCGGCCGTGCCGGCCGCGCCGGCACCGCGATCTCGATCGTCACCTCGCTCGACACCAAGTCGATGGCCGCGATCGAACGGCTGATCGGCCAACCGATCCCCCGCGCCGAGGGCGACTTTTCGGTCAGCACCGAAGCCGCCGTCGACGGCGACGCGCCGCGCGAACACCGCTCCCGCGAGGGTTCGCGGGAAGGCTCACGCGGCGGCCGCAAGCCGCGTCGCGGCGGTGAGCGCGAACCGCGCCAAGGTGGCGAGCGCGAGCCGCGGCATTCCGAGGCACGGCATTCCGAGCCCGGAGCCAAGGCTTCTGAATCAAGGCCGTCCGAGCCTCCGAACCAAGAGCTTCCGAACCAAGGCACGCTGAGCCGAGGCACGCCGAGCCAAGGCATTCGGAGCCGCGAAATTCCGAGGCGCGAGAGCCCCGACATTCCCGAGGTGGTCGCAACCGAAACCCGCAGCCGCAGGCCGCCACCGATTCGTTCATGCCTCCGGCGCCCGCGCCGGCCTCGCGCGTGCCCTCGATCGGCCGCCCCGAACCGCGGCGCGCCGCAGCGCGAGACCGATTCGGAGCCCGCCGATCATTCGCATCTTCCGGCGTTTCTGCTGCGGCCGGTTCGCGCTCGCGTCTGATTCGTTTTCACGTGTTTTTCACGGGATTCCGCGCGGGAACCCCGTGTTTACCCGGTCTTCATTCTCCTCCTTTAGCTTGGCGCGATAATTTTAATCATTGCTGCAGACGGCAACGAGCATCGTTGCTCGATATTGGGGACGGATCAGTGGTGAAGCTGCTGGACGAACACGAACGCACAATGGCTTTCGCCGAAGTGGCGTTGGGCCAGATCAGGTCCCTCCGGCAAACCGCGGTCCCGCGCAATTACGAAATCTGGTACGTCTATGCGACCGGATACAATGCTCCGCTCAACAAGATCATCAACGAGACGCTGGCGCGCAACGGCAGGCTGAGCGAGTCCGATCTCGAACAGATCTACGACACCTATCTTTCCCACATCAAGACATCCGATCGCATCGACCAGGTCGGTGCGCGCGTGATCGGCGAGATCGACGACGTGATGACCCTGATCACCGAGGCACTCGGCACATCGGCGAGCTATGACGACAGCCTGACCGGCGCCAGCCAGAAATTGTCGGTCGCGCAGAAGCCGGACCAGGTCCGGGCGGTCGTCGAGATGCTGGTGAAATCGACCCGCGAGATGCGCGAGACCAACAAGGCGCTGGAAGCCCGCTTGTCGCTCTCGAAGTCCGAGATCAGCACGCTCCAGCACAGCCTGGAAGCGATCCGTGCCGAGATCCTGACCGATCCCCTGACCGGCCTCGGCAACCGGAAATATTTCGACCGTTCGATCGACATGGCCGTTCAGGCCGCACTGGCCAGCGGCGAGCCGTTGTCGCTGCTGATGTTCGACATCGACCATTTCAAGTCGTTCAACGATTCCTACGGCCATCTCACCGGCGATCAGGTGCTGCGGCTGGTCGGCATGTCGCTGAAGCAGACCATCAAGGGCCAGGACATCACCGCCCGCTATGGCGGCGAGGAGTTCGCGGTGGTGCTGCCCAACACCGCATTGCGCCAGGCGCTGACGGTCGCCGATCACATCCGCCGCGCCGTGATGGCGAAGGAATTGAAGAAGAAATCCACCGGCGAAATTCTCGGCCGCGTCACCATCTCGGTCGGCGTGTCGATGCTGAAGCCGGGCGACGACACGGATTCGCTGATCGAACGCGCCGACGCCTGCCTCTACGCCGCCAAACGCAACGGCCGCAACCGCGTGATCTGCGAAATCGATCCCGAATATATCGCCGAGACCCGCAGCCAGGTGGCTTGATTCAGTCCCTCATGGTGAGGAGCGCATCTTGCGCGTCTCGAACCATGAGGCCCGCGATCTTCCTTGCCGCCATCCTTCGAGACGCCGCACAAGCGTGCGGCTCCTCAGGATGAGGACTTTTTCCTCGGCGCTTTGCCCTTGGATTTCTTCGTCACCGGCTTCTTGCGACCGCTGGTTTTCGCAACCTTCTTTGCCGACGGCCTTCTTCGCCACAGCCTTCTTCGCCACCTTCGCGCGCCTTCGGCCGCTTCTTCAGCGCCGCGCGTTGCGCCGCTGCCAGCGCCGTCCGCGCCCAGGCGCTCAGTTCTTCCGTGTCGTCGAACAGCCGCGCCGGCAATTCCCAATACGAGTTCACGGTGACCGTCTTGGCCCGGGTCTGGTATTGAAACGGCTTTGAGCCCTCCGCCTCGAATTGCGGAATGGATTGCTCGTCGGCTCGGAAATAAAGCCCGGAGCGCAGCGCCAGCGCGAAGTTGGTGCCGTCGGCGGAAATGCCGAAGCCGGAAAACATTTTGCGGATGGTGACCGGGCCGAAGTCAGCGAACAGGTCGATCAGGAAATCGCGATCCATCGTGGCCCCAACGTAGCTGCCGGATTCGCTCATGGTGAGGAGCCGCGAAGCGGCGTCTCGAACCATGAGGGCCCGTGATCGTGTTCGCGGCCATCCTTCGAGACGCCGCACAAGAGTGCAGCTTCAGGACGCGTCCGGGACAGACCGCTATCAATCGACCTTCGCTGCCGTGAGTTGCACCGACTCGCCGCAACCGCAGGCCGAGACCTGGTTCGGGTTGTTGAAGATGAACTGGGCCTGCATCTTGTCGGCCTTGTAGTCCATCTCGGTGCCGAGCAGGAACAGGACCGCCTTGGGATCGACCAGGATCTTGACGCCCTTGTCCTCGACCACCTCGTCGGTGGGCTTCACGTCATGGGCGTATTCGACGGTGTAGGACTGCCCGGCGCAGCCGCCGTTCTTGATGCCGACGCGCAGGCCGACGATCTCGGAATCGGCGCGCTGGGTCAGTTCCGTGATCCGCGCTGGGCGGCAGCTTCGGTCAGGCGCATGACCTGCGGACGCGGTCGCGGCTTCGGCTTGGCGGATGGCGTGGGTGAAGCGGGTGTCATGGCAGTCATGTGATCATTCCCAGCGGCAATTCAATGCCAGTGCATCTTCCCGTAAAGCCCTTAAACTTTCTACTTTTGACGCGCTTTCTTCACGCGAACCGGTACCCACTTCGCTCGAAAACGCTTCGTCACCACATATTGAGCACGAGGCGGGCCTCGTCGGACATCCGGTCCGGCGTCCAGGCCGGGTCCCACACCAGATTGACATTGACGACGCCGACCCCGGGAACGCTGGCGATCGCGTTCTCGACCATGGTCGGCAGTTCGCCGGCCGCCGGACAGTTCGGCGTGGTCAGCGTCATCAAGACGTCGACCGCCGCGGTCGTCCTTGAGGTCGACCTTGTAGATCAGGCCGAGCTCGTAGATGTCGGCCGGGATTTCCGGGTCGAACACCGTCTTCAGCGCGGCGACGATCTCGGTGCCGAGCCGTTCGGTCTCTTCCGGCGGCAGCGCCGAGACGGTTTCCATATTGGCTGGTTTTGACTTCGGCTGTGTCACTCATGAGAACAATTCCCGCGCCTTGATCAGCGCCTGTGCCAGATGGTCGACTTCTTCACGGGTATTATACATCGCAAACGACGCCCGGCAGGTCGCCGTGACGTTGAACCGCTCTAAAAGCGGCATCACGCAATGGGTGCCGGCGCGTACCGCGATGCCCTGGCGGTCGATCACGGTGGCGACGTCGTGGGCGTGGGCGCCCTTCATTTCAAACGACACCACGCCGCCCTTGTCGCGCGCGGTGCCGATCAGGCGCAGCGAGTTGATCTCGCGCAGACGTTCATGGGCGTATTGGGTCAGATCGTGCTCGTGCGCCGCGATGCGCTCGCGGCCGATCGAATTGACGTAGTCGATCGCGGCACCCAATCCGATCGACTGCACGATCGCGGGCGTACCGGCCTCGAACTTGTGCGGGGGATCGCCATAGGTGACGAAATCCTTTGTCACCTCGCGGATCATCTCGCCGCCGCCGTTATAGGGCCGCATCGCGACCAGGTGGTCGTACTTGGCGTAGAGCACGCCGATGCCGGTCGGGCCGTACAGCTTGTGGCCGGTAAAGACGTAGAAGTCGCAGTCGATATCCCTGACGTCGATCGCCAGATGCACGGCGGCCTGGCTGCCGTCGACCAGCACCGGAATGCCGCGCGCATGCGCAATCCTGCACCACTTCCTTTACCGGCACGATGGTGCCGAGCATGTTGGACATCTGGGTGATCGCGACCAGCTTGGTCCGCGGCGTCAGCAGTTTTTC
This sequence comes from uncultured Alphaproteobacteria bacterium, assembly GCA_963764705.1. Taxonomy (GTDB): domain Bacteria; phylum Pseudomonadota; class Alphaproteobacteria; order Rhizobiales; family Xanthobacteraceae; genus Bradyrhizobium. The sequence continues at coordinate 54,509 of CAVXTR010000007.1, forward strand.
GAATTCGTCGATCAGGAAGTTGCCTTCGTCGTCGACCGGCGCCCACTTGATCACGGCGCCATGACGTTCCCTGAGGAAATGCCACGGCACGATGTTGGAGTGGTGCTCCATGATCGAAATGACGATCTCGTCGCCCTCGCCGATATTCGGCTCACCCCAGGACGACGCCACCAGGTTGATCGCCTCGGTGGCGCTGCGGGTGAAAATGATCTCCTCGCTGCGACCGGCATTGAGGAACTTTGCGACCCGCTCGCGGCCGCCCTCATAGCCCTCGGTCGCGACGTTGGCGAGATAATGCAGGCCACGATGCACGTTGGCGTATTCGCTGGTGTAGGCCTGCATCATGCGGTCGAGCACGGCTTTCGGCTTCTGCGCGGAGGCGGCGTTGTCGAGATAGACCAGCGGCTTGCCATAGACCTTCAGCGCCAGCGCCGGGAAATCCTCCCGCACCTGCGCCACGTCATAGGTGCCGTTCCTGACCGCCCGATGCTGGGTCATGCCCTCGCCTCCAGCCAGCGCTGCGCTGCCGTGATCGCGAGTTCGCGCAGATCGTCGTTGACGATGGATTCAATCGCCTCGCCGACAAACGCCTGGATCAGCAGCGACTGGGCTTCCTTCTCGGAAAGACCGCGGGCGCGCAGATAGAACAGCAGGCTCTCGTCGAGCGCGCCGGTGGTGGCGCCATGGCCGCAGGTGACGTCGTCGGCGAAGATTTCGAGTTCCGGCTTGTTGTCGGCCTCGGCATCGTCGGACAGCAACAGCGCCCGCGTCATCATCTTGGCGTCGGTCTTCTGCGCATGCGGACGCACGATGATGCGGCCCTGGAACACCGAATGGCCGCGGTCGTCGACGACGGCGCGGAAGACTTCGCGGCTGACGCCGTTCGGTACCGCGTGATCCATGAACAGCGTGGTGTCGGCGTGCTGTTTGCCGTTGAGCAGGTTGACGCCGTTGGTCTCGACCCTCGAGCCCTCGCCGGCAAAAGCGATGGTCGCCTGGTAGCGGCTGACGCCGGCGCCCGAGACCATGCCAAAGGTGTTGAAGTGCGCATGCGCGCCCAGCGTCACCACGGCGGAGGAAATGTTGAAGGCATCACGGCTGTCTTCGACCAGACGGACATGGTCGAGCCTGGAATTGTCAGCGATCGCAACCACCAGCGAATCATGGGCCTGATAGGCCTTGGCGCCATCAGCCGCGACATAGCTTTCGACCAGCGTAGCGCCGGCATCCTTGCCGAGCCGCAGCATCGAGCGCGTGAACATCGCGGCAGGCGTCGCGGCGCTTGCGATGTGAATGACGTGCAGCGGCTGGGTCAGCACGACGCCGTTGGCGATCTCGATCACCACGCCGTCGGTCATCATCGCGCTGTTGAGCGCGACCATCGGGTTGGCGCTGTCGAGCGAGAACAGCTGCGCCTGCAGCCGCAGCGTCGCCGGCCTCCAGCACCTCGCGCAGGGTGCGGATGGAAAGGCCCTTCTCGAGGTCAGCCAGATCGGAAAGCTTTGGCGCGAATACGCCGTCCACCAGCACCAGCCGGCGCGCGCCCTTGACTGCCTGCAGCTTCAGGGCCGCCGTAGCGCCCTTCAGCGCCACCGCGTCCGGCGCGGGCGCCAGCGGCAGCACTTCGCGCATCAGCGCGCGCAGATCGGTGTATTTCCAGTCCTCGATCCGCCGGTTCGGCAGGCCGGTGCGCTCATAGGCCTCGAAGGCCGCACGTCGCGCCTCGGCCGCGCCCGGCAGCCGGTCGCGCGCGATCGCAAAGCTGTCGCTCAGCGGGCGTCCGGTTTCGGTTTTTGCCACAGCAACGTTCATCGTGAAGACCTTAGGCTGCGTCTTCGAACTGGGCGTAGCCGGAAGCCTCGAGCTCCAGCGCCAGTTCCTTGCCGCCGCTCTTCACGACACGGCCCTTCGACATCACGTGGACGAAATCAGGCACGATGTAGTTGAGCAGCCGCTGATAGTGGGTGATCACGACCATGGCGCGATCGGGCGAACGCAGCGCGTTGACGCCATCGGCGGCGACACGCAGCGCGTCGATGTCGAGGCCGGAATCCATTTCGTCGAGGATGCACAGGCTCGGCTGGAACAGCGCCATCTGCAGCACTTCGTTGCGCTTCTTCTCGCCGCCGGAGAAGCCGACATTGACGCCGCGCCGGAGCATGTCCTGCGGGATGTTGAGGGAAGCCGCGACCTCGCGCACCTTCTTCAGGAAGTCCGGCGTCGAGAATTCGCTCTCGCCGCGCGCCTTGCGCTGCGCGTTGAGCGCGGTGCGCAGGAAGTTCATGGTGGCGACGCCGGGGATCTCGACCGGATACTGGAACGCCAGGAACACGCCCTTGGCGGCGCGCACGTCCGGCGCCATTTCCAGCAGGTCCTCGCCCTTGAACAGGATCTCGCCGCCGGTGACTTCATAGCCCGGCTTGCCGGCGATGACGTGGGACAGCGTCGACTTGCCGGAGCCGTTCGGCCCCATGATCGCGTGCACCTCGCCCGGATTGACGGTCAGCGACAGCCCGTGGAGAATCTCACGCTCCTCGACACGAACCTGCAGATTTTTGACTTCGAGTAGTGACATCAGATTTTTCCGTTTTTCAATCCTCGTCCTGAGGAGCGCCGCAATGGCGCGTCTCGAAGGACGTGAGCGACAATCTTGTCGTCTCATCCTTCGAGACGGCTGCTTCGCAGCCTCCTCAGGATGACGGCCTCACTATCCAACCGAACCTTCGAGGCTGATCGAGATCAGCTTCTGCGCCTCGACCGCAAATTCCATCGGCAGTTGCTGCAGCACGTCCTTCACAAAACCGTTGACCACGAGGCCGACGGCTTCTTCCTGGCTCAGTCCGCGCTGCACGCAGTAGAACAGCACGTCTTCGGAAATCTTCGACGTGGTGGCTTCGTGCTCGAACAGCGCCGAGGAATTCTTGGCTTCGACGTAAGGCACGGTGTGCGCGCCGCACTTGTCGCCGATCAGGAGCGAGTCGCAGGCGGTGAAGTTGCGCGCGCCGGTCGCCTTGCGGTGGGCGGTGACGAGACCGCGATAGGTGTTCTGCGACACGCCGGCGGCGATGCCCTTGGAGATGATCCGGCTGGTCGTGTTCTTGCCGAGATGGATCATCTTGGTGCCGGAGTCGACCTGCTGGTGACCGTTCGAGATCGCGATCGAGTAGAATTCGCCGCGCGAATTGTCGCCGCGCAGGATGCAGCTCGGATACTTCCAGGTGATCGCCGACCCGGTCTCGACCTGGGTCCAGGAGATCTTTGAATTCTTGCCGCGACAGTCGCCGCGCTTGGTGACGAAGTTGTAGATGCCGCCGACGCCTTCGGAGTTGCCGGGGTACCAGTTCTGCACCGTCGAATACTTGATCTCGGCGTCGTCGTGGGTGACGAGTTCGACCACGGCGGCGTGCAACTGGTTCTCGTCGCGCTGCGGCGCGGTGCAGCCTTCGAGATAGCTGACGTAAGCGCCCTTGTCGGCGATGATCAGCGTGCGCTCGAACTGGCCGGTGTTGCGCTCGTTGATGCGGAAATAGGTCGACAGCTCCATCGGGCAGCGCACGCCCGGCGGCACGTAGACGAACGAGCCGTCGGAGAACACCGCCGAATTCAGCGTCGCGAAATAGTTGTCCGAGGTCGGCACGACCGTGCCGAGATACTTCTGCACCAGCTCGGGATGTTCGCGGATCGCTTCCGAGATCGGCATGAAGATCACGCCGGCCTGCTTCAGTTCCTTCTGGAACGTGGTCGCGACCGAAACCGAATCGAAGACAGCGTCGACAGCGATCTTGCGACCGCCGGCGGCCTGCTCGCCCTCAGGACGGACGACGCCTTCCAGCACCTCGACCTCACGCAGGGGAATGCCGAGCTTCTCGTAGGTCTTCAGGATTTCCGGATCGATCTCGTCGAGCGAGCCGATCTGCTTCTTCGGCTTCGGCGCCGAATAGTAATAGAGATCCTGGTAGTCGATCTTGGGATAGTCGACGCGGGCCCAGGTCGGCTCGGTCATGGTCAGCCAGCGGCGATAGGCTTCCAGCCGCCATTCCAGCATCCAGGCCGGTTCGTTCTTCTTGGCGGAGATGAAGCGGACGGTGTCTTCCGACAGCCCCTTGGGGGCCTTGTCGGACTCGATATTGGTCTCAAACCCATATCGATACTGGTCGACGTCGATACGCTTGACGCGCTCGACTGTCTCTTGGACGGCTGGCATTCTCTTCCTCCGCTCGCGGTTTCAAGGACCGCGGTGGATCAATCGCAAAAGTCGAATTCGTTGCTGACGAAACCGGCTTAGAACGTTTCAAGCTCTGTTTCGTCGCTCTCCTCTAAGTAAGCCATCGGCGAGCTTTCGCCAAGCCTCCAGGGTCCGATCAATGTCTGCCTCGGAGGTAGACCAGCCCAGACTGAGCCGCACCGCTCCCTGCGCCAGGTCGCTCGGGAACCCCATGGCATCAAGGACATGCGAGGGCTGAACCTTGCCCGAGGAGCAGGCGGAACCCGACGATACCGCAATACCGGCCAGATCGAACCCGATTACGGCCGTTTCCGCCCTCAGCCCGGGAACCGTGAATAACGTGCAATTCGGCAGACGCGGCGCGCCTTCCGCGAACACGATCATTCCCGGAGTCTGCTTCAGGCCCTGCTCCAGGCGCTCCCGCAGGCCGCGCAGGCGGGCTGCTGTCGTCTGGCAGAGCCGCCATCGCGGCCTTGGTGGCCGCGCCAAAGGCGGCAATGCCCGCGACATTCTCGGTGCCGGCCCGGCGTCCCAGCTCCTGCCCGCCGCCACGCAACAGCGGCTCCAGCCCCTGGATGTCCTCGGCCAGCACGACCGCGCCGACGCCCTTGGGGCCGCCGATCTTGTGCGCAGAAAGCGTCAGCAGATCGGCCTTCAATACATTGATATCGATGGATATTTTTCCAAATGCCTGGATCGCATCGACATGCAGTAGGCCGCCCGCTTCATGAACCACTTCAGCGATCTCAGAGATCGGCTGAACCGCCCCGGTCTCATTGTTGGCCAGCATGACCGACACCAGCGCCGGCGGCCCTTCGGCCAGCAGCGCGCGCAGGTGGCCGAGGTCAACGAGCCCCGAGCCCGTGACCTTGATGGTGGCGATCGCCTCGGCGGGAAACCGCCCGCCCGACAGCACCGAGGCATGTTCGATCGCCGAGACCAGCAACCGCCGGACCGGCTGCCCGGTCCCCCGGCGCAAGCCCGGCTGTCAGCGCCAGCGCATTGGCTTCGGTGCCGCCGGAGGTAAACACGACATTCTCGCGGCCGGGCGCCGACGGCCGCGGCGATCGCGGCCCGGGCGTCCTCGACCAGCCGGCGCGCTTGGCGGCCCTCGCTATGGACCGAGGACGGATTGCCGCTGATGTCCCACGCGGCCGCCATCGCCTGCCTCGCCTCGGGGCGCAGCGGCGTGGTCGCGTTCCAGTCGAGATAGACCCGGTCAGACATCCCTACAATATTACCTTGCTTCGCAAGCGGATGCGAGCGATCGCGCGTGCCGCGCTGCGATGCCATTCGCCTTATCGCAATTGGGGATCGCGCGTCGTCTCCTGCAATCCCGCGCTAACGCCTTGAACACACTTCGAGATGTTCAAGATGCTTGCTTTTTGCCCCTCGCCTCATGCTAGAACGCGGCCACCAGTTCACCGGAAGCGCCGTTCGCGCATCTCCCAACGACGCCTGATCGCATTTCTTCTCCGCCAGATCACGTCCGTTGCCTAGGGATCATCAATGCCTGAAGTTATTTTCACCGGCCCCGCAGGCCGCCTCGAAGGCCGTTATCATCCGGCCAAGCAGAAGAACGCGCCGATCGCGATGATCCTGCATCCGCATCCGCAGTTTCACGGCACGATGAATCACCAGATCGTCTACCAGTGCTACTACGCGTTCGCGCATCGCGGCTTTTCGGTGCTGCGTTTCAACTTCCGCGGCGTCGGCCGCAGCCAGGGCTCGTTCGACCACGGCACCGGCGAATTGTCGGATGCGGCGTCCGCGCTCGACTGGGCGCAGACCATCAATCCCGAAGCGCGCGCCTGCTGGGTCGCCGGCTTCTCGTTCGGCGCCTGGATCGGCATGCAGCTTCTGATGCGCCGGCCCGAGGTCGAAGGTTTCATCTCGATCGCGCCGCCCGCCAACCTCTATGACTTCTCGTTCCTCGCGCCCTGCCCGTCCTCGGGCCTGATCGTGCATGGCGAAAAGGACGCGGTGGTGCCGCCGAAGGACGTCAACACGCTGGTCGAGAAGCTGAAGACCCAAAAGGGCATCGTGATCGACCAGCAGATCATCCCCGGCGCCAACCATTTCTTCGACGGCAAGCTGCAGCCGCTGATGGAAACCGTCACCGGCTATCTCGACATGCGGCTCGCCAACGTCCGCTAAGCCATCGGAGTTCGCCGTGGCCGCCTTCATTGCCCTGCTTCGCGCGGTGAATGTCGGCGGCACCGGCAAGCTGCCGATGAGCGAGTTGAAGTCGATGTGCGAGGCGCTCGGCTTTGCCGGCGTCCGCACCTACATCGCCAGCGGCAATGTCGTCTTCACCAGCCGCAAATCCGAAGCCGCCGTGAAGAAGGCGCTGGAAGCAGCGCTTGAAAGCTACGCCGGCAAGCCGGTCGGCGTCATGGTGCGCACGCTCGCCGAGATGCAGGCCGTGCTGGCGGACAATCCGTTTCCGAAAGCGGCGCCCAACCGCACCATGGCGGTCTTTCTCGACCGCGCGCCGCCGGCCGACACGCTGGCCGGCGCCTGCGCGGCCGGAAGGACGAGGAGATCAGACTCGGCCGCCGCGAGATCTACATCCACTACGGCGACGGCATGGGCCAGTCGAAGCTGGTGATTCCCGCGGCGAAGACCGGCACCGCGCGCAACATGAACACGGTCGCCGCGCTGGCGAAGATGGCCGCGGAATTGTAGCGCGCTCACGCCGCCTTGCGCGCCTGCAATCCCGACAGCCACGACTTCCGCCGCTCGATGAAGTCGCGCAGCAACGCCGGATAGTCCGCACTCACCGCCGATCGCACCGACGGCCGCTCCGCCAGATGTCTTGCGCCAGCGCGCGAGCTTCGGCTTGCCGGCGAGAATGCCGAAATCGGCGATCTCGTCGAACACATCGAAATAGCGGAACACCGGACCGAACACCGCATCGACCAGCGAAAATTCCTCGCCGTCGAACCACGGCGACGCCGCGAGGCGCGCTTCGAGCCGCGCAAACTTCTGCTTCGAGCTGCGCCGTCTTGTCCTTGAACGTGGCTCTCGTCCCTGGCGGCGTAGAATCCCGCGATGTCGCTGAGCACCGCCGATCCGAACTCGATCCAGCCGCGATGCTCGGCGCGGGTCAGCGCGTTGGCCGGATGCAGCGGCTTGGGCTGGGTCTCTTCCAGATATTCGAGGATCACGGCGGATTCGAAGATCGCGATGTCGCCGACCTGCAGCACCGGCGTCTTGCCGAGCGGCGAGATCTTCAGAAACCAGTCCGGCTTGTTGGCGAGATCGATGTCGATCCGCTCGAACTCGACGCCCTTCTCGGTCAGCGCGATCACCGCGCGCTGCACATAGGGACAAAGCTTGTGGCTGATCAGTTTCAGCGCCGCGACCATCGCCAATCCCTTACATTCGATGCACCGCCACGATTTACATGCAGGTGCATGGAACTGTCAAGGTCGATGCATCAGCATCTACTTCACGGTCGCGCGATGACCCCGCCGGTCATCGGGATCGGCACCCCCGTGGTGGCGGGATAGCTCAGCGGCAGGCCCTTCAGGCCCCGCGCTGCGAGAAAGCCGAACGCCTGCGCCTCGATGGCGTCGGAGGCCCAGCCCAGCGTGTCCGCAGCCTCGACCGTTGCCGGTGCCAGGCACTCGCGCAGCATCCGCATCATGGTCTGGTTGCGGGCGCCGCCGCCGGCCACGATCCAGCTCTTCGGCTCCCTGGGCAGCAGCGGCACGATCCGGGCGATGGCGGCGGCGGTGAACGCGGTCAGGGTCGCCGCGCCGTCGGCGGGCGCCATGTTGCCGAGCCTGCAGCGAAGCGAAATCGTTGCGGTCGAGCGATTTGGGCGGCGGCATTGAAAAGAACGGCTGTTGCAGCGCCCGCCCGATCCAGGCCGCATCGACCATGCCCTGGGCGGCGACGCGGCCCTCGGCATCGAAGCGCTGGTTCAGGGTGCGGAACATGAAATCGTCGAGCAGCGCGTTGCCCGGGCCCGGTGTCGCAGGCGATCAGGGTGTCGCCGTCGATATAGGTGATGTTGGAAACGCCGCCGATATTAACCACGACGATCGGCCCCTCGCGCTCCAGCGACTGCGCCAGCGCGCGGTGATAGACCGGCACGAACGGCGCGCCCTGCCCGCCGGCCTCGACGTCGGCGGCGCGGAAATCATGCATGACCGGGATATGGATCGCCTTGGCCAGCGAAGCGGCATCGCCGATCTGCACCGTCAGCCGGCGCTCCGGCCGGTGCAGCACGGTCTGGCCGTGGAAGCCGACGATATCGATGTCCTCGAAGGCGATGCGGTGCTGGGCGACAAAGGCGGCCACCGCCTCGGCATGGGCCGACGTGACGATCCGCTCGGCCTCGCGCAGGCAGCCCGGCCGGGCGTCGCGCTGCGGCAGGTCGACCGCCTCGAACAGCGCCTGGCGCAGCAGGTGCCGCTCGGCTTCGGTGTACGGCCGGTATCCGGACGGCCCAAAGGCCGTCACCCGGCGGCCGTCGGTTTCGATCATGGCGACATCGACCCCGTCGAGCGAGGTGCCGCTCATCAGACCAATAGCGGTCAACATCATCTGAAAAGTGCCTTCGCAACGCCCTGCTCGATCCGTCCCGCCGACGACGACCAGCTTGTACCAAACGCACACATCTTATAATGCCACAGCGGCGCGATTACGGCACCCTGTTCCGCTATGGTTCCGCGATTTGCTACAATTACCGTGAAAATAGAATGATCAGAGTCGCACAGCAATGACCGCATTTAAATCGGATTTTCTTAACATCCTGCAAGGAACGCGGCTTCATCCATCAATGTTCCGACTTCGACGGCCTCGACGCGCTGGCCGCCAAGGGCGAGGCCACCGCCTATGTCGGCTACGACTGCACCGCGCCGTCGCTGCACATCGGCAACTACCTCACCATGATGATGCTGCACTGGCTGCAGGAGAGCGGCAACAAGCCGATCACGCTGATGGGCGGCGGCACCACCATGGTCGGCGACCCCTCCGGCAAGGATGAATCGCGCGCGATCCGCAGCGTCGCCGAAATCGAGGCCAACAAGGCCTCGATCCGCGGCGTGTTCGCAAAGGTGCTGCGCTACGGCAGCGGCCACAGCGACGCGATCATGCTCGACAATGCCGAGTGGCTGACCAAGCTGAACTGGATCGAGATGCTGCGCGACATCGGCCGGCATTTCTCTGTCAACCGCATGCTGACGATGGACTCGGTGCGGCTGCGCCTCGAGCGCGAGCAGGAGATGAGCTTTATCGAGTTCAACTACATGGTCTGCCAGGCCTACGACTTCGTCGAACTGTCGCGCCGCACCGGCTGCCGGCTGCAGATGGGCGGCTCCGACCAGTGGGGCAACATCGTCAACGGCGTCGATCTCGGCCGCCGCATGGGTACGCCGCAACTGTTCGCGCTGACGACGCCGCTGCTCACCACCGCCTCCGGCGCCAAGATGGGCAAGACCGCGCAGGGCGCGGTCTGGCTCAACGCCGACCAGTTCTCGCCCTATGACTTCTGGCAGTACTGGCGCAACGTCGAGGACGCCGACGTCGTCAAATTCCTGAAGCTGTTCACGATCCTGCCGATGGGCGAGATCGCAAAGCTCGCGGCGCTGCAGGGCGGCGAGATCAACGAGGCCAAGAAGATCCTGGCGACCGAAGCGACCGCGCTGCTGCACGGCCGCGACGCCGCCAACGAGGCCGCCGAGACTGCGCAAAAGACCTTCGAGCAAGGCGCGATCGCGGAAAACCTGCCGACGGTGGAAATTCCGCGCGGCGAACTCGAAGCCGGAATCGGCGTGCTCGCGGCCTTCGTCAAGGCCGGCCTCGTCGCCTCGAATGGCGAGGCCCGCCGCCAGATCAAGGGCGGCGGCCTGCGCATCAACGATGTCGCCGTCACCGACGAGAAGATGACGCTGACGCCGTCCAGCCTGACGCCGGAAGGCGTCATCAAGCTGTCGATGGGCAAGAAAAAGCACGTCCTGCTCAAGGCTGCATAGGCGTATTCGTTTTTGAGCCTTGCCGTGAGCACGCGGAAACGCGCTCCCTGTGCTTGATGGATCAAAAGACGCCAATCGAGGAATTCGCGACCAAACCGCTCAAGCCGGGGCGCGTGGCGCTCAACGTGCTGGCGTTGTGCTTTGCGCTGTCGCGTGCTCGGCCGCGGCCTCGGCGAGAGTTTTACGGTTTTCCTGAAACCGATCTCGGAAGATTTCGGCTGGGACCGCGCCCAGGTGGTGTCGGTCTATTCGCTGACCTGGCTCGCGGGCGGCCTGACCGCGCCGCTGATCGGCCGGCTGTTCGACCGTTCCGGGCCGCGCACGGTCTATGCGCTCGGGGTCGCTTTGCTCGGCGGCGCGTTCCTGGTCGCTGCCCATGCGCAGACGCTCTGGCAGTTCCAGTTGAGCGTCGGGCCTTTGCGTCGGTCTCGGCATCGCCCTGATCGGCAACGTGCCGAACTCGATCCTGCTCGGCCGCTGGTTCGGGCCGCGGCTGCCGACCGCGATGGCGATCCTGTATTCGGCGACCGGCGCCGGCATCCTGGTTCTGCTGCCGGCGTCGCAGGTGCTGATCGACCGGATCGGCTGGCGCGACGCCTACCAGTTGTTCGGCGTCGTCGCCCTCTGCCTGCTGGTGCCGCTGCTGCTGATGCCGTGGCGGCTGTTTGCCGGCGGCTCGCCGAAGGTCGCCAAAAAAGCCGATCCGGATTTCGTCGACGCCGGCTGGACGCTTCATAGCGCGATCCGCCACCACGCCTTCTGGGCGCTGTTTTCAACCTTCTTCTTCACGGCGGTCGCGATGTACGCGATCACCGCACAGATCGTCGCCTATCTGATCGATGCCGGCTTTCCGCCGTTGCAGGCAGCGACCGCCTGGGGCTTTTCCGGCATCGTGCTGCTGTTCGGCATGCTTGGCGTTTCCACCCTCGACGGCATCATCGGCCGCCGGCCGTCGGTGCTGCTCAGTTACGGCATCTCGATCGTCGGTATCATTCTGCTCTGGTTGATCCAGTATTTTCCGAACTACTGGCTGCTGACCGGCTTCGTCGTCTGTTTCGGCAGCATGATCGGCTCGCGCGGCCCGCTGATAACGGCCACCGCGCTGAACATCTTTCGCGGCGAGCGGGTCGGCACCATCTTCGGCACCATCTCGATCGGCAGCGGCCTCGGATCCGGTCTGGGTTCGTGGAGCGGCGGCCTGATCCACGACTACACGCACAGCTACAATGCGCTGTTCGCCTTCGCGCTGGTCAATGTGGTGCTGGGATTGATTCCCTTCCTGGTTGTACCCGCCTTGCGGCGCTAGCCGATGCCGCGAATATGTCCAGGGTGTGACTGGGTAAAAATACGCAACTACGAAGGGCGCGTGCGGGCTTTAACGCGCGTTCACGATTGGTAAGCCCCTTCATGTTATCGCCGTTGGGAAGAGTTTTTATCCCAGAGGTCGCAAATGCTCAGCCGATTGAAGATCCGCACCAAACTCGCAAGCATGGTTCTTCTGGCCGCGCTGACCATCTGCACCGTCATCGCGGTATCGGCTTCGCTGAGCCGGAGCCGGATGCTCGACGACCGGGTCACGCAGATGCGCGCGGCGGTCGATCTGCTGCTGGGCATGGCCCAATCGCTGCAGGACGAAGTCACCGCCGGTAAAATGACGCTGGCGGAAGCGCAAACCCAGTTCCGCGCGCGCGGCCGCAAGATGTCCTTCAACAAGGGCCAGGGCTACCCCGTCACCTACAACGCCGACACCTCGATCCTGCTCAATGGCGCCAACCCGCAGCTCGAAGGCAAGATCACTGGCGCGAAGGATTTCGAACGGCGTCGTGATTGCCGACGCTCAGGTCGCTGCCGCCCACCAGAGCCCCGAGGGAGGCACCACCTCGTATCTCTATCCGCGCCCCGGCCAGACCGAGGCGGTTCGCAAGATGGTCTATGTCCGCAGCTTTGCGCCATGGAACGTGGTCATGAGCTACGGCCTCTATGTCGATGACGTCGACGCCGACGTCAACGCGCTGCTGACGCGGCTGGGCGCGATCGGTGCCGGCCTGCTGGTGCTGATGGGCTTGCTGTCGTGGCTGATCGCCCGCGACGTTCTCGGCGCACTCGACCGACAGAAAGGCCGGATGCAGCTCATCGCCGAGGGCCATATCGATCAGGCGGTCGAAGAGACCGACCGCGGCGACGAGATCGGACGGATGGCGGAAACGCTGGAAGTGTTGCGCCAGACCGCGATATCAGCGCGTTCGTTGCAGGCCGACCAGATCGCCTCCAAGCAGCGCTCCGAGGACGAGAAGCGCCAGGCGGTCATTGCGATGGCCGATCGATTTGACGCTTCCGTCGGCAAACTGGTCGGACTGATGGCATCGGGATCGCACGAACTGGAAACCACCGCCAAATCCATGACCGGCACGGCCGAACGTACCAACGAGCGCGCCGCGCTGGTCGGCTCCGCCGCGGGCGAGGCCTCTACGCGGGTGCAGACGGTGGCCGCCGCCGCCGAAGAACTGTCTTCGTCGATCACCGAGATCAGCCGCCAGGTGGCGCAGTCCGCTGCGATCACCGGCCGCGCGGTCGAGACCGCCCGTCGCACCGACGTCACCGTGCGCGCCCTGGCCGAAGGCGCCGAACAGATCGAACATGTTGCCGAACTGATTTCGAGCATCGCCAGCCAGACCAACCTCCTCGCCCTCAACGCTACCATCGAGGCCGCGCGCGCCGGCGAAGCCGGCCGCGGCTTTGCCGTGGTCGCGGTCGAGGTCAAGAGCCTCGCCAGCCAGACCGCAGAGGCCACCAAGGAGATCGGCACCCGCATTGCCCAGATCCAGGCCGCGACCAAGGAAGCGGTCGAGGCCATCCAGGGCATCACCGCCACCATCGAGGAAGTCTCGACCATCGCCACCTCGATTGGTTCCGCGATCGAGGAACAGGGTGCAGCCACCGCCGAGATCGCCCGCAACGTCACCCAGACGGCGGAGGCGACCAAACAGGTCACCGCCAATATCGGCGGCGTCAGCGCTGCCGCCAATGAAACCGGCGGTGCCGCCGGCCTGGTGCTGTCGGCCGCGTCCGACCTCTCCAAGCAGGCCGAGCAACTGTCCGGCGAAGTCAACGTGTTCCTGAAAGGCGTGCGCGCGGCCTGAGGCCGCGGCAACAACGATAAACCCGGTACGGGCATGCAGGTAACGGGTCCGCCCGTGGCTTAGCGCCGCTTCCATTCGGCTGAAACAAAGGCCACAATGGATGCTGCGCCACCTTGGCCCGCTAATTCTCAGCGGTTGAGGCGTTTGCGCCGATTGCTCGATGCAACCGTCTGGGATTCCGGGGACCCGCCGCCGACAGGACGAACTCCATGCCAGCCGGAGTACAACAATCCGATGACGGTTCCGGGGATGGGCCAGGTTTCGATCCGGCCGCATGGGCGCTTAAAAACTTCGTCGAAGCGACGCCGTCATCGATGGCGATGTTCGACACCGGCATGCGGTATCTCGCGGTCAGCCCGCAATACCTGATCGACAACCAGATCACCGAAACGCAGCAGTCGATTGTCGGCCGCGCCATTTTCGAATTCAGGCGCGACAGCGAAAACGCGCGCGAGGTAAATCGCCGTGTGCTCTCCGGCGAGACCGTCGTGGAACATGACTTTCGCCTGGGTCGTCCCGATGGCAGCGCGTTGTGGATGCGGTGGCAAATGCAGCCATGGCGCCTGCCCAACGGTGGTGTCGGCGGCGCCGTTCTGCTCATGGAAATCCTGCAGGCGCGAACGGATGCGGAAGAAAGGCTGGCGGCGAGTGAATCGATGCTGCGACTCAGTCAGGAAGCCGGCCGCATCGGCAGCTACGACTGGGCCATCGGGGGCAGTCACAATTACTGGTCAGACGAGCAGTGCCGGCTGTTCGGTATCGAGCCGTCGGGCGGAAAGTCGATATCGACCGAGCTGTGGCAAAGCATCATCCATCCCGACGATTTACCCGCCGTCCTGCAAAAAATAGCTGAAATCGTCGAAACCGGCGGCTCTTCGGAGATCGAGCATCGCATTGTCGGTCCAAGCGGCGTGCGCTGGCTTCACGGGCGCGGGCAACTGCTCCGCGAGCCGGGAAAGCCGACGCGCCTGATCGGGATCAACATGGATGTCACCGAGCGCCGGGCCCTCGAGGATAACCTGCGCGAGCTGACCCGGACACTCGAGCAGCGCGTCGAACAGGAAGTCGCGGCCAAGGAAGCGGCACTGAGCAGGCTGGCGCATGCCGAGAAAATCCGCTCGATCGGCGAACTGACAGGTGGGGTGGCCCATGATTTCAATAACCTGCTGACGGTCATTACCGGAACCATCGACACCCTCGCCAGCGGCGTGGCGGATCGTCCCGAGCTGGCGTCTATCGTCACCTTGATCGGATCGGCGGCCGATCGCGGGGCCAAGCTGACCTCAAATCTGCTGGCCTTTGCGCGAAAGCAGCCGTTGCAGCCCCGAAGCACCGACGTCGCGGCACTGATTATGGCGGCGAGTGACTTGCTGGTGTCCGCGTTGGGCAAGCAGATCGAGATCAAGTGCATCAAGCGCGGCGACATCGGCACCGTGCTGGTCGACCCGGATCAACTGACCGCGGCCATCGTAAACCTCGGAATAAACGCCCGCGACGCGATGCCTGATGGAGGCCGGCTGACGATCGACGCCGATACCGTCGTGATTGACGAAGACGGGGCTGCTATTCGCGAAATTGCCGCGGGACGCTACGTGAGCATCCGTGTCGAGGACACCGGCGGAGGTATCGACAAGGCGATCCAGGACAGGGTCTTCGAACCGTTTTTCAGCACCAAGGAAGTTGGCAAGGGCACCGGGCTCGGTCTCAGCATGGTCTATGGTTTCGCAAAGCAGTCCGGCGGGCACGTCGAGTTCGCAACCACACCGGGTAGCGGCACCACGTTTACGCTGTACATTCCGGCAACCGAGCAGATACCGCTGCCTGTCCAGCGACCCACCTCCGCAATTCCCGGCGGTCACGAGACAATCCTCTGCATCGAGGATGACACAGCCGTTCGAGAATTTGTCGTGCAGCAACTTCAGAGACTGGGCTACCGGACAATAACGGCGACGAACGCCACGGAGGCGCTTGCGAAGGTCTCTCGCGGAGTACCGATCGACCTTGTGTTTACCGATATCATCATGCCCGGCGGCATGGACGGCTGGAAGCTGGCCGAATTGATCAGGCAGATCCGGCCGGACATGAAAATTCTCTATACATCCGGATACTCTGACGTCAGTCCGGAACGAATTCGATCTGCTCCCGATTCCCTGCTGCTCAAAAAGCCCTATCGCTTTTCGGCGCTCGCACAAATGATACGACGGGCGCTCGGAGATTCCACCGGCGGGTGATGCGGGCTTCCGGCGCAAGCCACGCTCCGTCGTCATCACCCGCGAAAGCGGGTGATCCCGTATTCCAGAGGCACTGATGATTGGAACGATGGGCCGCGACGTACTAGATCGCCCGGACAAGCCGGGCGATCACGAACTCCTTGTTGCGACAGTATCGATTGCTACGCGAACTAATTATTCGGCGGCAACTCGATCTGGTTGTTCTGCTTGCCGGTGTTGAATTCGAAAATCTTGCGCAACACGCCGGGCGCCATCGCCGAGATCGGGTTGACGCGCAGCACCGGCTGCGCCGGGGTACCGACGACTTCATAGGTGACGCCGATCAGGCCTTCATTGCTGCCGCCGCCGAGGAACAGGCCGAGCACCGGAATCTGGCCGAACATGTTATTGAGCCCGTACATCGGAACGAAGGTGCCGCTCATCCGGACCTGGTTGCTGACGCTGTCGATGCTGCCTTCGATGGTCGCGCCGATGGCCGGACCTTTGACGACGCCGTCACGGATCGTGAGCTGACCGCTCTGCCGGGAGAACTCCGCGCGTAACGCCGAAAACGACACGCTGCCCTGGCTGCCGGGCGCGCCGCCCGCCGCCACGCGATCCAGCGCGGCCTCGCCCTTGATGGAGAAGTCGCGAACGTTGATCAGCCCCTCTTTGGCCCCCGGTTCCGGCGATGGCGGCTCCATCGCCAGTGTGAGCTGGCCGCCGGCGATCTTGGAATAGAAGTCGTTGAAGCGGAAGAACGCGCCGGCGTCGTTGGTCTGCAGGTAAATCACCTCACGGCCCTGGCCCTGCGCGCGGCCGCGCAAATCCGCCGTCAGCGGCGTATCGCGACCGACCTTGCCGGCGATCGTAAAGGCCTTGATGATTCCATTGCGCCGGGAGAATTTGGCGTCGACGCTGCGCAAGGCCTCGCCGTTGAAGCCGGCGACCGCGCCGAGCTTGAGATCGACATCGAAGTCGATGTTCTTGGTCTTGCTCTTGGGGTCGGCCTCCTTGCCGGAGATCGCCGATTTGAGGAAGCCGCGGCCGTCGAACACGTCGCCGCGCATCGTGACCTTGACGACGCCATCGGCGCCACGCTCGGCCTTCAGCGAGGTCTTGTCGCCTTCGGACGGCGCGTAGGTCGGGAAGTTCGCATTCAACAGGTCGCCGTTCTGGTCGACTTCCAGCGACCCCTTGATCGAGACGCCGCCGCCGTCGACGACGATATCCTGGAACAGCGTCGACTGATCCTTCTTGACCACGCTGAACGCCGCCTTGCCCGACTTGCCGGGCACCTTGACCCAGCCCGGCAGGATGTTGTCGAGCTTCAACGAGGTCAGGTCAGCCTCGATCCCGACCCGGCTGTCGTGATCGCCGATCTTGCCGATCAGCTTGATCGGGATCGCACCGGAGATCGCCGGACCAAGGTCGAGCCCAAGGCGCGCGCGGCTGGCGTCATCGAGCGTCGCCTGCAATTTGACATCGGCGTCGCCCTCATTGGCCTTGCGATAATCCAGCGAGGCCGCCTGGCCGTTGATCTTGACGTCGCCCTTGACCTGATAGCCGGCGTTGTTGGCGACCAATTTCAGCGTGTTCGCTTCCAGCTTCTGGTTCATCACCAGCTTGTCCGCGGCAAATCCGGCGAGGTCGGCCGTGACGGTGTAGGTGGTGTCGGCCTTCGTCAGCGCGCCCTTGACCGGCATGGCCATCGTGATCGTGGCCGATATCGTGCCCTTGCTGTTGTTGGGGTCGATCAGCGTGCCGGAGGAAACATCGCTGATGCGGTCGGACGCGAGAATCTCCGCCGCCGCCGGCACCGGACAATCGACCCTGAACTTGACCTTCGAGGGCGACGGCTTCGGCGCCATGTCCGGCACCTCGAAGGTGAAATCCGAAATGTTGATCTTGCGGCCGCCCGGCGTGTCGGCGACGCCCTGCCCGATGGTCACGGTCGCGGTTCGCCCGGTGACCCGCGCCTTCAGATCGGCGTCGCGCACCGAAGGCATTTCGTCGACCGGACGCACCGTGACGCCGGAGGCGACGATGTTGATGGACAGGCCGTCATCGGGAATCGGCGGACCCTTGCGCGACAGGTTGCGCACCGGCGAATTGACGCCGACCTCGATGCGCTGGAGCGTGCCGCGCTCGATCCGCTCGATCACCCATTCGCGCACTTCCGGCACGATCAGGATCGGCCAGATCCGCTTCAGCGCGGAGGCCGACATCGGCGTTCCCGCAAAGCCGAGTTGCAGGCGGGCTTCGTTCGCATAATCGATGCTGCCGGTGCCGGCGATACCGATCTCGCCATTGCTGATATCGGCCTGGGTCAGCAGCACGCGCTTGTGGTCGGTGTCGAAGCGCATGCCGATCGCGATGCGGTTGAAGATCAGCGGCTGTTCGTTGTCGCCGCCGGCCAGCACGATGGTGCCGCCGCTGAGGCCGGCCTGCCAGTCGGTGACGCTGCCGTTCGGCGGTTCGAGATGGGCCAGCAGCGTGATCCGGTTGGCGCCGGAAATGATCTTGAAGGGTGCGACCAGCACCCGGCGGCCGGAATCCCATTCGACGTTCATCTCGGCCAAGTCGATCGCCATCGGATAATCCGGCGTATCGCTGTCGATGATGTGCCCGGCGCCTGCGAGAACCTTGCCGCGGAAATAGGTCGGCAGGCCGTCGCGGCCGAGTTCACCCTTCAGTTCGCCCGACAGCGGCAGGTCGGCGCTGTAGGTGAGATCCTTGACCCGCATCGCCAGCAGGATGTTGGCGGCCGGCACCTTGTCGGCGCGAAGATCGACCGACCGAACGCCGTTCTGCTGCGGCCCGACCAGCACCCGAAGCGACCACGGGCGGGCGCCCTCCTCGCCAAGACTGACCGCCACCCCGCCGCCGCTCGGACGGCGCATGCTGAGGCTGATATTTTCGAAGGTCCACTTGTTGCCGCGCTGCTGGTCGTCGACCACCAGATTGCCGTTCTTCAAGCCGATCTCGTTGAGATTCTGTCCGTCGAGACCGGTCAGGCTCAAGCTGTCGAGCCAGTCGAGGCCGGCGAGCAATCCGTTCTGGGTGGGGTCGGGAGTGGCCGGCGCGGCACCTTGTGCCTGCACGGCGCTCTGGCGGGGGAATGTCGGTGCGATGCCGGCGTCGCGCTTGGAGGTAACGCCGGTCGCGAGCGGCTTGGCGGTATCGCCGGCCGACACCGAGACCTGGCCGTCCGGGGTAATCCTGACCGCGAGTTCGGCATCCACCAGATTGAGGCTCTCGGCGCGGAGCCGTCCCATCAAAAGCGCGGTGCCGGACAGTTTCACTTCGGCCTTCGGCGCGGTGGCGACGACCGCGTGGTCACGGTCGCGCACCACGATGTCGCGGATGCGCACCGCGATTCGGATCCGACCGGCCCGCTCGATCTGCGTGCCGCCGACCTCGACCGTATTGCCGTTACCGATATTTTCCTCGATCGCCGCCGCAAGCCACGGCGTGGCGATGTCGAGATTGATGGGACCTGCGCCAAGCCGCCACCACAGCCCGCCGAAACTAACGGCGAAGATGACGGCCAGCACCCCGACGACGATTGCGATTCGCTTGACCCAGCGCCCGCCGGTCACCCATCGATTGACGGCGGTGATATTGTCGCCCAACCGGTGAAAACCCGAATTGGAACGCGACAGCAAGCGCCGGGCGCGGTGCCCCGCCGCCTCGTCGTGCTGCGAATCCCAGCCGTCCTCATCGTCCCACTGCGAGACTTGAGCCTCAGCACGCGGATTCGACCCTTTGGACCCTTGGGGCGAAGTATTCCTAGCCATTGCCTCTCGGTGCTGGCGCTGAGGTTGATCGCCGCCAAGGGCGCGCCCGTCGATGGGTATCGAGCGCTCCTGTGCCGGCATCGCTGCCAATCCTCGATTAATACTGTTACTCGTGACGGGGCCCAAGGACTGATTGGCGGGCCCCCTCACCGAGCGGACGGGTGGTTCGTCGAATTTGTTGTAACCATACTCCGAGGACATCAAACTTGCCCAGCAGCCGGACCGAATCCGAGCGTGACGGGCAAGACCCGCAATACCCTAATGGTTGAGCCTCGGAAAGCGACGAAAGGAAGGCGTATGTCCAAGATAACGCGTAAGAAATCCCCCAAGAAAGCCTCCCCGCAATCCAGCAAGACATCCGCCAAAAAAAACGTCGCGAAGCCGGCCCGCAGCGCCACCAAGAAGCCCGCAACCAAGGCGGCTAAGCCGGTCGCCAAAAAATCAGCCAAGCCGGCCAAAACCGCTGTGGTTAAAGAATCGCACAAGCCCGCCTCGAAATCGTTAAAATCCAAGCCGTCGGCCGCGCAAAAGCCCGCGGCACAAAAGCCTGGACCGGCGGCGCCGCTGGTTGAGGGCGGCAAGGCCCCCGGATTCGCGCTGCCCCGCGACG
This sequence comes from uncultured Alphaproteobacteria bacterium, assembly GCA_963764705.1. Classification (GTDB taxonomy): domain Bacteria; phylum Pseudomonadota; class Alphaproteobacteria; order Rhizobiales; family Xanthobacteraceae; genus Bradyrhizobium. Next base: position 74,481 of record CAVXTR010000007.1, read on the forward strand.
GCGGGACCAGCCTCTCGCTCGCCGATTATGCCGGCCGCAAGCTGGTGCTGTTTTTCTACCCGCGCGCCGACACCCCGGGCTGCACCCGGGAGGCGATCGATTTCACCCGGCTCAGGGGCGCGTTCGCCGAGGCGGGCGCCGAGGTGCTCGGGGTCTCCGCCGATCCCGTAAAGGCCCAGGAATCGTTCCGGGACAAGCACCAGCTGTCGGTTCCTCTGGGATCAGATGAACAGCACGAGATGCTGGAGGCTTATGGGGCCTGGGGCGAGAAATCGATGTACGGCAGGAACTTCATGGGAATCATTCGGACCACGGTTCTGATCGGCGCCGACGGCCGGGTGGTCAGGATCTGGCGCAATGTGCGCGTCGACGGCCATGCCGACGAGGTGCTGGCTGCCGCCGCAAGGAATCTGAAGGACCAAATCTGAGGGACCAAATCTGAGGGACGGGCCGGCTCTGAACTCCGGAACCTCATTTCCCAAATATTAACCATGAAAGGGTCAAATCGGCCTCGCAAATTAGGCCGTACGGAACTCATCTCCGACCGGCGCGGGAGTGCCGATGTCGAACCGTTCCGGTCATCATTCCGACCACCAGCACCATCATCCCCATGAGCAGAGCCGGTTCCCGGCGCGCCGCGCGGTAGCGCAAGCCGCGGTCGCCAGCGCGGGCGATGGCTATGCCATCGTCCATGCCGGCAAGCAGGTCCGGTTCGGGCCGGTGGTGTTCTGGATCGTCGTCGGCACCGTGGTCGTGCTCGGCATGTGGTCGGCCGCGACAGCCACCTACTTCGCGTTTCGCGACGACGTGCTGACCCGGCTGATCGCCCGCCAGGCCGAGATGCAATACGCCTATGAAGACCGAATCGCCGAGCTGCGCGCCAAGGTCGATCGCACCACCAGCCGGCAATTGCTGGACCAGGAGCAGTTCGACCAGAAGCTCGACCAGATCATGCGCCGCCAGACCGCGCTGGAATCCCGCGCCACGGCGCTGGGCGCGATGCCGGACACCGCAACGACCGGATCGATCCGGCCGCAGGCAAGGGGCGCTGCCGCCGATCAACCCGCGGCATCTGCTTCCGGTACGCCAAAACCCTCGCCGATCAGCGACACCGTGATCTTCGTGGCGCCACCGGACCGCGAAGCCCGCCTCGAATCGCGCGCGCCCGTCATCGCCAAGGCCCAACCGAACCAGTTCGCCAAGGTTCAGGGCGTCGACAACGTCCTGGTCCGCCTGCAGACCTCGCTCGACTCGGTCGAGCGGCGTCAGATGGCCGCGCTGAGCGCGGTCGAGGACGGCATGGAATCACGCGTTCGCCGGATGCGCGGCGTGTTCACCGATCTCGGCCTCGACATGGCCCAACTGGAAGGCGCGACACCGCGTTCGGCCGTCGGCGGCCCGTTCGTGCCCGTAAAACTGCCGGCCGATGCCGGCCCGTTCGAGCGGCAGCTCTCCCGGATCAACACCACCCGCGCCCAGGTCGAACGCCTCAACCGCACGCTGGCGCTGGTGCCCTATCGCAAGCCTGTTATCGGCGAGGTCGAGTTCACCTCCGGCTTCGGCGTTCGCAGCGATCCCTTCCTCGGCCGCCCCGCGATGCATACCGGCCTCGATTTCCGCGCCCAGACGGGCGATCCGGTCCGCGCCACCGCGAACGGCAAGGTGGCGTCATCGGGATGGGCCGGCGGTTACGGCCGCATGGTGGAAATCGACCACGGCAACGGGCTCTCGACCCGCTACGGCCATCTGTCGGAAATATCGGTCAAGGTCGGCGATGCCATCAAGATCGGACAGGTGATCGGCGCCGTCGGCTCGACCGGCCGCTCCACCGGTCCGCACCTGCATTATGAAACCCGGATCGACGGCGACGCTGTCGACCCGCAGAAGTTTTTGCGCGCCGGGGTGCGGCTCAGCGCGGGTTGAGGGCCTGCCGCCGAGGTCGAGATACAAAATCTCGAAAACAACCCCATGCAAAGTAGAACGGGGCCCGAAAAAGGACCCGGCTCACGCCCCGACGGAGCGTTCCATCAAGGTGAGCGGCTGGCCGTTGTGAACCGTCCTGTCGAACGTCTTCCACCCCAGGCGCGCGTAGAGCGATTCGTTGTGCGGCGTGAACAGATAGAGCGTCTCGAACCCGAGCCGGCCCGCTTCATCGACCGCGCGCAATGACAGCGCCGATGCGATGGATCTGCCTCGCATTTCGGGCGGCACGAATACCGACGACAGCCAGGGCGTGAGATGCTGGTGGGTCAACGTGGCAGCAAGAATGCTTGCCGACCCGACAAGCTGCCCCTTCTCCGAAACCGCGATAAGCGCCATCGGAATACGATCCCTATGCAAGGAATCGCGCAGTCTGCCGGCACGCTGTTCGAGCGTGCCGGCAGGATTCAGATAACCGAACTGCGCATGCTGCCATTGGGCGACTTGCGGAAGATGAATGTCATGGTCCGCAAGATATTCAGTCCTGATCACCATGAGGCAGACATCCGGTAACAGAAGCTAGCGGGTCGCCTCGTGACCGACTTCGCCTGTGATGACGTCGCCGAACAGTTCCCAGGCCTCGCCGGTGAACCGCTGCAACTGCATCTGCTCGATCGGGAAATAGTCGTCGGCTGACGTGTTGACCATGATGCCCGGCAGCATCAGGTCCGAGTGGAAATTCTTCAGGCTTGCCGCCTGCTTCATGACATTCTCGCGTGTCAGGTTGTCGCCACACTGCTTGAGAACCTGCATCATCGCCTCGGCCTGGACGTAGCCATAGAGGTTGTTGGCGTTGTTCTTGTCGCCATCCGGATAATACTTGTCCATGAACAGGCGCCATTTGATCACGGCGGGATCTTTGTCCCAAGCCGGATCGGTCGGGTCCTTCAGGTAGGCCGTCGAGATGATATCCTTGGCATATTGAAGACCGGCGGGCTTGAGCACCGCGGCGACGGACGTCGCAGTATTGGCGAGGAAGAATTTCGGCTTCCAGTTGAGCTCGCCGACCTTGCGGATCGCCTGCGCCGATCCTTTCGGTGCCGCCCAGGAGAAAAAGATGTCGGCGCCGGAATCGTGCAGCGCGACGATCTGCGAATCGATGCTGGGATCGCTGACTTCGTAGGACTTGTCGGCGATGATCATGGAGACCTTGTCGCCGAGCCCGTCCTTCAGGCCCTTGAACTGGTCCTTGCCGGCGTCGTCATTCTGCCAGAGCACCGCGATCTTGCTGTTGGGGAACTTGTCCAGGATGTATTTCGCATAGATCCGCCCCTCGCTCTGGTAATTGGGCTGGAAACCCATGGTCCAGGGGAAGTTCTTGGGGTCGCCGAACTTGGTGCCGCCGGAGGCCACGAACAGTTGCGGTACCTTCTTGGCGTTCATGTATTTCATGATCGCCGAATTGGAGGGCGTGCCGAGCGGCTGGAAGATCAGCAGCACTTCGTCGCTCTCGACCAGCTTGCGCGCCTGCTCGATCGCCTTCGGCGGGCTGTAGGCGTCGTCATAGGAGATGAAATTGATCTTGCGGCCGCCGATGCCGCCCTCGGCATTGACCATCTTGAAGAAGGCTTCTTCGGTCTTGCCGATCACGCCATAGGACGAGGCCGGCCCGCTATAGGGCATGATATTGCCGATCTTGATCTCGGTATCGGTGGCGCCGGAATCGTATTTCTTCTGCGCGCTGGCCGCGGTCGCGACCGTGGCGGCGACGGCGAACGCCGTCAGGGCAAACAAGTTTGGCAGGCGAAACAGCATCATTCTCTCCCGATGTTTATTTTGCCCGACTGTCGCAAGTCGCAGCCGCCGTGGCAAGCATGTGGTTATTCCGCCTAACGAAACAGCATTGTTGATCGCGCCTAATTGTGATTGATGCAGGGTCGCATTGTTACCGCCGATGATTGCAAGGTCCGCGCTTGAAAGGCCCGCGTTGGAACTGAACAGACGAATTGGTCCCCGACATCCCAAGCTCGCCGCCGCCGGATTCCGCGCCGCGCGCTGGTTGGCGGCGAAGACGATGGGCGCGGCCGGCTTTCACCAGCTCGGCTCCGAATTCGCCGATGCGCGGATCGCGCGGGTGCGCGAAAAACTGGCGCGTGGCGAGACGGTCTATCTCGCCGGTCTCGGCGCACCGGGCACGCATAATTCAGGCGTGGCGCTGGTCGAGGTAACGCAGGCGCGCGGACCTCGCCTGATCGTCAACAACGAGGAAGAGCGCTTTTCCGGCAACAAGCACACGACCGAATATCCGCGGGCCTCGATCGACGCCATGGTGGCTGTCCTACGCGGCATGGGACGCGACATCGGCGATATCGACGCCTGGGTTACCAGTTGGGATTACCCGACGCTGGCAGGCACGCTGGCGCGTTCGGTGCTCGAGGAGTTGCCGCAGAGCCTGAAGCTGCTGCGCACCACCGAGGCCGCCGGCTTCGAGAGCCGCCGCCTCGAGCAGATGACGCGGACGCCAAAGCTGCTCGCGCGTCAGCTTGGCCTCAACGAACGCGTGCCGCTGATCTGCCTGCCGCATCACGACAACCACGCCTGGTTCTCCTATGCCGCCTCGCCGTTCGCCGACGACGGCGAGCCGGTTGCGATTGCGGTGCTCGACGGCACCGGCGACCAGGGATCGATCTCGCTTTACGTCGCCCAAAACGGCGCGATGCGAAAACTCTATTGCAACGACAGCATGTTCGATTCACTCGGCGCGTTCTACAGCGTGATCTCCTCGACGCAGGGCGGCTGGACCTGGCTGTCCAGCGAAGGCCGCTACATGGGCGCCGCCGCCTGGGGCGACATGAACCGCGCCAGCAATCCGTATTACGCGCGGCTGCGCCATGTGCTCGACTTCGGCGTCGATGGCGAAGTCCGCATCAACCGCGCGATGGCCAACTGGTATTGCGATCCGTTCGATCATCCCTACAAGCCGGCATTGACAGCCGTCCTCGGCGAACCGCTCCGGCCCGATCAGCTCTGGAATCCCGACGCGGTGTTGCGCGTCGAGGATATCCATCATCGCCCCGACACCAGGGACCGCCTCGACAAGGCGGCGGCGACGCAACTGGTGTTCGAGGATGCGATGATCCATGTCACCGATCATCTGTTGCGCGTCACCGGCGCCAACCGGCTGGTGCTGACCGGCGGCGTCGCGCTGAACGCGATCGGCAACATGCGCCTGCTCGAACATTTTGACGAAGCATGGTTCGCCAAAGCACAGCAGCGCCACGCACGCCTGCATCTCTGGGTGCCGCCGGTGCCCGGCGATCCCGGCGTCACCATCGGCGCCGCCTGGTTGTTCGCGCATCTGGCCGGCAGCCCCCGCGGCGCGCCGATGACGCACGCGTTTTATTGCGGTACGCCACCCTCGGTCGACGACATGACATCGGCCGCTCAAGGCCGACGACATCGCCTCGGACCGCATCGGCGACATCTCGACGCCGCAAGGCCGCGACGCGATCGCCGACCTGATGGCCTTCATGGTGGCCCAGGGCGGCGTGATCGCGCTCCATCAGGGCGCGGCCGAAACCGGACCCCGCGCGCTCGGCCACCGCTCGATCCTCGCCAACCCCTGTGATCCCCAGGTGCGCGAGCGACTGAACGAGCGCGTCAAATACCGTGAGGCAATAAGACCGCTGGCGCCGATGGCGACGCTGGAAGCGGCAAAAGAATACTTCGAGTTGCTGCCGGGCGCGTCGGACGCCGACTACAACGCCTACAATTACATGGTGCTGACCGCGCAATCGAAGCCGCATGCGCGCGACAAGATTCCAGCGGTGATTCACGCCGACGGCACCGGCCGGATCCAGATCGTGCGCGCCGAGGACGATCCCCTCACCTACGCCTACCTGAAGGCGCTCGGTCGCCATATCGGTGTGGAAGTGTCGGTCAACACCTCCTTCAATGTCGCCGGCCCAATTGCCCAGACGCCGCAACAGGCGATCGACACGCTGCGGCGCTCCAGGGGTCTCGACGTCGTGCTGCTGGTCGCCGGCGACGGCACGGTGTTTGCGGCGTGGCACGGCGGCGAGCGTGACAGCGGGCGATTTACCGGCTGGCACGCGGCGTGGAAATCGAGCCGCGCCGGCTAGGTCGTGTACCCCTAAATCGAGGTTAGTGAGCGAACGCGATTCATGTCCGCTACCCGGCGTATTACAGCCTCAAATCGGACATCGCGGTTTTGGCGATCATGACGTTGCCAATGGCGTCAGCATAACCGCGTTTGCAACCTCCTGCGCGGAAATCTTTTTGCCCAGCAAGAAATAGCCGAGCAGGATCGCAGCCAACAGGATCAGATCAGCAGCTCACCAGCATGACGTTGATGGCGCCCGAGCGTTGCATCATCCGAAAGAACACGATGTAAGCGAGCGCGGTCGACCATGGGGCCAGACGGATCACCGCGAACTGGGTCGCAGGCGCGGGCAACGGCAATTGCCAAGGGCGACCGACCGCAAACGACGATCCAGGCCTCTTTGAACCTTTGGCTGATGAAGTGTGACCCACGTCAAATATCTCGATGAAGGGATCCAGTATCTGCAACGGGATCGTTTCATGCATGTGAAGCACGCCCATGAAGAACCATTTTCCCCTGCTGGATCCGCTGCGCTTCGGGACTGCCCTCGGCGTCGCCATTTTTCACCAGATGTTCTGGTCCTGGGCCTGGGTTTCGATTGGCGTCCCGGGTTTCGAGCGCTACGTCGCCGCCGATGTTCTGTACCCGTCCGCCGCGCCCTTCACGTGGTTCGGCTGGGTGGGTGTTGAGATCTTCTTTGTCATATCCGGTTTCGTCATCGCCAATTCCGCCAGCAAGTCTTCGCCGACCGAGTTTCTGCTTGGCCGCGCGCTCAGGCTTTATCCGGCGGTCTGGGTTTGCGCCACCGCGACCCTGCTCGTTCTGGTTCTCTTTGGCAGCGGACCAGCGTCCGAATTCATCCTGCCCTACATCCACGCCATGCTGCTCGTTCCCAAGGGAGTCACAGGTCAATGGCTCGACGGCGTGTATTGGACACTGGCGGCCGAGACGGCGTTTTACGGGCTGGTGTTTTGCGCGATGCTGACGCGGAAAATCACCCTGCGGCGCCTCGCTTTCGGCCTCACCATCTACAGCGCAGTGTTCAATGTTGTCGCGTTGCTCGTTCTCTCATGCACGACGCCATCCGACCTGCCCTATCTCGTCATTCTGATGTTCCGGGTGCCGTGCGCCGCATTCCTGCTGACCCATGGCTGCTTCTTTGCGCTGGGCATCTGGCTGTTCATATCCGCAAACCGGAAATTGACGGCGCTCGAACGCGTCGCCGTCGCCGTCACCTGTCTTTCGGGTGCCGCGGAAATCTACTTTTTTGCCTCCTTCTTTTTGACATCCATACCGGCCATCGCAGGTCAGTCAGCCCTGGTGCCGATCACGGTTTGGGCAGCGGCGGTGGGCCTCATCGCCTACGGTGCGAACAGGAACAGGCGTTCCGCAGCCGCGGCTTCGTCTGAACCGCCGGCCTATTGGAGAACGCTCGGGCTGATCACCTATCCGCTCTATCTCACCCACAACGTCATCGGCGCTGAGATTATTCGTGTCCTGGTCGATGCTGGCCTGGATGCCACCTTGGCCGTAGGGGTCGCGCTGGCCATCCTTGTCCTGGTCTGCTGGTTTATTTGCGCGAAGATCGAGCCCATTGTCAGAGGTGCGATGATGCAAACCATTTCATATTTCGGACAGCTTCCGGAAAAACTGCCGGCATCGAAGCGCCCGGCGTTTTCGCGGGGGCTGGGCCTCCGGCTGCCCGTCCCGGCGCGGATGACCGCCACGCTGCGATAGCCTGCACGTTGCGATAGACGGTGGCAGGACGTAGACGTATCGGATGAGGGTCACCAGAGAGATGGTGGATAAAGACCTGCGCGGCAGTTACGTCGCCGGGCGGATGATCGCGAGTTTTTTTCATACGGCATGGTTCTCTCTGCTCGTGTTCCGTTTCAGCAAGGTCGTCCTGCAGGGAAAAAACATTAGCGGACTTGACTGCCAGGAGCGGCATATTGCGAGCGGAAATGGCGGCCCCCCCATTCGTGTGAGAGTTTATCGGCCAACCGCGGCAACTGGACCACTACCGGTGATGCTGTATTTGCACGGCGGCGGTTACGTTCACGGGGTGCCCGAGCAATTCGGCTCAAGCATCAAGGGCTTCATCGAGACCGAACCATGCATCATCGTCGCACCGGACTATCGAAAGGCCATTGAATCACCGTACCCGGCCGCATTCGACGACTGTTACGACACCCTGCTATGGATAAGGGATAATGCGGCCTCCATCGGCGGAAGAACCGATGGATTCATCGTGTCGGGCCATAGCGCGGGCGGAGGGCTTGCGGCGGCGGTCTCGCTCAAGGCTACCGATACCGACGATGTAAAAATAGCCTTTCAAATGCCGCTCTATCCAATGATCGATGACCGTCAGAATAGCGCCTCTGCCGTTGGAAACGATGCACCCGTATGGGATGAAGCAGCCAACAGGCTGGCATGGTCGCGTTATCTCGACGGCGTGACGGATGTTACGCCCTACGCGGCCGCGGCACGCTGCACGGATTATACGAAATTGCCGCCGACGATCACCTACGTCGGCAGCATAGAGCCATTTCGGGATGAAACGAAAATCTACGTCGAGAGCCTTCGTCGGGCCAATGTTCCGGTTGAATTCGAGGTCTTCGACGGCGCTTTTCACGGTTTTGACGTGATGGTACCAGATGCGCCGATTAGTAAGCGCGCAAATCGGTTCTTGATGGAAAACTTCCAAAAGTTTGCGCAGCGGTATTTCCCCTAACTCGCGCTTAGGAGTCCACGCCCTGTCGCTGAAAGACCTTCAGCACCCGCCCGTCGATCAACAGCAGCGCGCTGCCGATCACCAGCGCGCCGACAATCTCCTGCGCGGAAATCTTCTCGCCCAGCATCAGATATCCGAGCAGGATCGCCGTCACCGGGATCAGCAGCGTCACCAGCATGACGTTGGTGGCGCCGGAGCGCTGCATGATCTGAAAGAACACGATGTAGGCGAGCGCGGTCGATAAGGCGGCCAGCCCGATCACCGCGAGCCAGGTCGTCAGCCCCGGCATCGGCAATTGCCAGGGACGATCGACCAGACCGGCGACAACCGTCATCATCGCAGCCGAAGCCAGCATCTGGAAGGTTGCGGTGCCGAGCGGTGGCGCGTCGGCCGGCAGGCGGCGCGCCACCAAGGCCGACAGTCCGTAGCTGAAAGCCGCGCCAAGACATAGCAGGATGCCAAGCCCCTGCCCGCTTTGGCCCTGCCCGCCTTCAAAGCCGATTCCGTCGCCGTGCAGGATGGCGACCCCGATCAGGCCGGCCACGACACCGGCGATCCGGTGCACCCTTAACTTCTCCTCCCCGGCCACCGCCATCACCACGACAGCGAACAACGGTGTCGTGGCGTTCAGGATCGAAGCCAGTCCGCTTGGAATATAGGTCTGCCCGGTCACGATCAGCGCGAACGGCAGCACGTTGTTGAGAAATCCGATCGCGAAAAACGGCTTCCAGCCGGACCAGCCCACGGGAAAGCGGATCCGGTAGAGCCAGAGCAGCGGCAACAGCATCACGGCCGCGAGCGCCACGCGCAGGAACACCAGCGTCAGCGGCGGCAATTCCCGCAACACCACGCCGTTGAAGAAGAACGAGCCGCCCCACAGGACCGAGAGCAGGCCGAGCAGCGACCAGTCGCGGGCGTCTATCGAGGTGTTATGAACGGTGTCTTGAGCGGTCATTGCGATTCATATCTGCGGTCACGCAGATGTATTCCGCGGTTACAGATATTCCCACCCGATTCCCGGACACGAATTCGCGACGCCGGCTATTTCGGTTTGGAGACGATCGCGATCATGGCGCCCTCGTCGGCGTCGGGCGCATGGGCCTTGGCCTTGTCGTAGGCGGCGAGCGCGGCGCGGCTGACCGGCACGCCGGGCAGCAGGCTCTCGGCCAAGGCCACGGCATAGGCCGCATCCTTGTGGCGCAGCGACGCTGTGAACGAGGCGCCTGCGAAATCGCGCGCGATCATGCGCTTGGAGTGACGGATCACCTGCGGGCTCGCCACCGCACCCGTCGCCAGCGCCTCGCCGACCAGCTTCATGTCGAGGCCGGCCTGTTCGGCAATCGCCACGCCCTCGGCGAGGCTTGCGATCTGCACCGCCCCGATCAGGTTGTTGATCAGCTTGAACACGGTGCCGCTGCCGACCGCACCGAAATGGCGGACGGTGGTGCTGATCGGCTCGAGATATGGTTGCGCCTTTTCGAGATCGGCCGCGTCGGCGCCGACCAGCAGCGTCAGCTTTCCCTCGGCCGCAGCTTGAGGCAGGCCGGTGACGGGACAGTCGATATAGACAAAGCCGCGGCCGCGCAGTTCGCGCGCCATGTCGAGCGCGTGCTGGTACGACACGGTCGAACATTCGATCGCGAGGCTGCCCGGCTTCATTTTCGAAGCGGCGCCGTCCTTGCCGAGCCACACACTGCGCGACGCCCCGTCGTCGGCGACCATGGTGACGACCGCATCGGCGCCGTCGGCGGCATCCGCCGGAGACTGCGCCCAGCGCGCGCCGCGCGCGATCAGGTCTTCGGCCTTCGCCTTGCTGCGATTCCACACCGCGACGTCGAAGCCGGCCTCGAGATAGCGGCCGGCCATGCCGTGGCCCATGTTACCGAGACCGATGAACGCGACTTTGGTCATGTTAGACTCTTTTTGTTTTGATGCGCTTCTTTACGCGAACCAGTGTCCACCCTCGGATTAAGTCCGAGGGCAAGCCTCGCTCGAGAACGCTATCAGTCCACATCCTCGACCGTGCCGGGCGCTGTGCCGAACGCGCGTTGCGCCAGCGTCGCGCCCATGAATTCATCGAGATCGCCGTCGAGCACGCCCGACGTATCCGAAGTCTGCACGCCGGTGCGCAGATCCTTGACCATCTGATAGGGCTGCAGCACGTAGGAACGGATCTGGTGGCCCCAGCCGATATCGGTTTTCGCGGCCTGATCGGCGGCGGCCTGCGCCTCGCGCTTCTTCAATTCGATTTCGTAGAGCCGCGCGCGCAGCATGTCCCAGGCCTGCGCCTTGTTCTTGTGCTGCGAGCGTCCGGCCTGGCAGACCACCGCAACACCGGTCGGGATATGGGTGAGGCGCACCGCGGACTCGGTCTTGTTGACGTGCTGACCGCCGGCGCCGCCCGAGCGCATGGTATCGACCCGGACATCGGACTCGGCGATGTCGATCTTGATGCTGTTGTCGACGACCGGAAAGATCGCCACCGACGAGAAGGACGTGTGCCGGCGCGCGTTGGAATCGAACGGCGATATCCGCACCAGCCGATGCACGCCGGCCTCGGTCTTCAGCCAGCCATAGGCATTGTGCCCGCTGATCTGGATGGTGGCGGACTTGATGCCGGCTTCTTCACCCTGGGTCTCTTCGAGATATTCGATCTTGAAGCCGTGCTTCTCGGCCCAGCGCGTGTACATGCGCAGCAGCATCGAGGCCCAGTCCTGGCTTTCGGTGCCGCCGGCGCCGGCATGCACTTCGAGATAGGAATTGAACCGGTCGGCCTCGCCGGACAGCAGCGCTTCCAGTTCGCGGCGGGCGACTTCCTTCTTCAGGGCCTTGAGCGCGTTCTCGGCCTCGGTGACCACGCCTTCGTCGTTCTCGGCTTCGCCGAGTTCGATCATGTCGACGTTGTCGGTGAGCTCGCGCTCGACCTTGCCGATGCCCTCTAGCGCATCCACCAGCGAGGTGCGCTCCTGCATCAGCTTCTGGGCCTTCTGGGGATCGTTCCAGAGATTGGGATCTTCGGCGAGCTTGTTCAGCTCCGCGAGGCGTGCCGTGGATGCATCGACGTCAAAGATGCCTCCTCAGCAGCCCGACTGACTGCTTGATCTCTTCAACGAGGCGTTCGACTTCGGCGCGCATGGTCTCTTCTGTCTGCGGCAAAGCCGCGATTGCATGGGTTGCGACGGATGTAGCGACGTACGCCGCAAAGCGCAATCGGCAAACGCCTCAGTAAAGCCTGCCGGTTCCCGGCCGCATGATGGTGTCGCCGTCGGGCGAAGTGCCCTGCGGCAGACCGCCGTCCTCGCTGCTCACACCGATGACCGAGTAACTGTCCGACGGCGCGGTACCCGGCTTGAACGCTTCCAGGATGCTCTTGCTGCCGTCGCCGGGACTCACGCGCGTACCGGTCTTGGGATCGATTCGCACCAGCCTGATGCCGGCCGGCACCTTGAACGGGATCGCCGGCTTGTCCGCCAGCGCGAGCTTCATGAAATCCCGGGCGATCGGCGCGGCGGTATGGCCGCCCTGCGCAGCCCTGCCCAGACTTCGGGGCTTGTCGTAGCCGAGATAGAGACCCACGACGAGATCCTGCGAAAAGCCGACGAACCAGACATCCTTTCCATCGCTGGTGGTGCCGGTCTTGCCGGCGATCGGTTTGCCGACCTCGCGCATCACCGCCGCGGTGCCGCCCTGCACCACCCCTTCCATCATCGAGGTGATCTGGTAGGCCGTCATCGAATCCAGCACCTGCTCGCGGCGATCGACCAGTTGAGGCTCGGGCTGGTTTTTCCAGCCGCCGGGCGCGTCGCAACCACGGCATTCGCGCGCGTCATGCTTGAAAATGGTATGACCGTAACGATCCTGGATGCGATCGATCAAGGTCGGCTTCACGCGGCGGCCGCCATTGGCGAGCATCGAATAGGCCGTAACCATCCGCATGACCGTGGTTTCGCCGGCGCCGAGCGAATAGGAAAGATAGTTCGGCAATTCGTCGTAGACGCCGAAGCGTTTGGCATATTCGCCGATCACGGGCATGCCGATATCCTGCGCCAACCGCACCGTCACCGTGTTGATCGACCATTTGAGGGCCTCACGGAGGGTGATGGGGCCGCGATATTTGCCAACCGAAAAGTTCTCCGGCCGCCAGACGCCGGCGCCCTGCCCCTGATCGATCTCGATCGGCGCGTCGACCATCATGGTCGCGGGCGTGTAGCCGTTGTCCATTGCCGCCGAATAGACCAGCGGCTTGAACGTCGATCCCGGCTGCCGATAGGCCTGGGTGGCGCGGTTGAACTGGCTCTGGTCGAACGAGAAGCCGCCGACCATCGCCAGCACGCGGCCGGTCCACGGATCCATCGCAACCATCGCGCCGGACACTTCCGGCAATTGCCGCAGCCGGTACTGACCTTCGACGGCGTTGCCGTCCTTGCCGAACAGCGGATCGGCGTAGATCACGTCGCCCGGCGACAGAATTTGCGCCACCGAGGCCTGCGGCTTGCCGCGCGCGGGGCCGGAGGCCGGCCGCGCCCATTTGACACCCTCCACCGTGATGAGGCCGGTTTGCCGGTCCCTGGAGATCGCACCGCCGAGTTCGCGGCCGGGTTGAAGGCCGATCCGCGCCGACTGATCGCTGGTCTCCAGCACCACGGCCATCCGCCAGGGCAAGATGTCCGAAAGCGATTTTATGTCGGCGAGCTTGACGCCCCAATCGCCGGATATATCGAGCTTGCTTGTCGCGCCGCGCCACCCCTGCGCCTCGTCAAAATTGACGAGGCCGGCGGCCATGGACTTGCGCGCCATCACCTGCAGCTTTGGATCGAGCGTGGCCCGGATCGACAATCCGCCTTCGTAGAGTTTCTTTTCGCCATAGCGTTCGAAGATGTCGCGACGGACTTCCTCGGCAAAATATTCACCGGCGAAGATATGCGCAGCGTTGGACCGGCCGGCGACGACCAGCGGATCCTTGCGGGCCTTGTCGGCCTCGGCCTGCTTGATCCAGCCGTTTTCCAGCAGGCGATCGATCACGTAGTTGCGGCGTTCGACGGCGCGGTCGCGGTTGCGCACCGGATGCAGCGCGCCCGGCGCCTTCGGCATCGCCGCCAGATAGGCCGCTTCCGCGACCGTGAGGTCGTTCACCGACTTGTCGAAATAGACCAGCGAGGCCGCGGCAATGCCGTAGGCGCCGAGCCCGAGATAGATTTCGTTGAGATAGAGCTCGAGGATGCGATCCTTGGAATAAGCGCGCTCGATGCGCATCGCCAGCAACGCTTCCTTGATCTTGCGGGCGAACGACACCTCGTTGGTCAGAAGGAAGTTCTTCGCGACCTGCTGGGTGATCGTCGAGGCACCCTGTGGCCGCCTGTTCGAGCCGAAATTCTGCGCATACAGCACCACCGCGCGCGCCATGCCGGAGAAGTCGATGCCGCCGTGCTCGTAGAAGTTCTTGTCTTCGGCGGCGAGGAACGCGTTGATCACGAGCTTTGGAACCGCCTGGATCGGCAGATAGAGCCGGCGCTCCTTGGCATATTCGCCGAGCAGCGCGCCGTCGGAGGCGTGCACGCGCGTCATGACCGGCGGCTCATAATCCTGAAGCTGCGAGTAGTCCGGAAGGTCCTTTGAGAAATGCCAGATCGCGCCGGCAGCGCCGACGACGCCGACCAGGAATACAACAGTCCCCGCGGTGAACAGGAAACCCAAAAACCGCACCAGCAAGCGCATTACCGAAATTCCGATCCAGCCTTGTGCGGCAACTTTCAGGGGCAAATATCACAGCCTGTCCGCGTGCAAGCGCGCGGGACAGGTGATTGGGCCTAGTACAGCCCGCCGGTTCCCGGCCGCATGATGTTGCCGGCGTCGGGCGCGGCGCCTTGCGGCATCCGCTGCTGCCCGTCGGCGTCGGCGACGCCGATGACCGAGTAATTGTCCGGCGGCGCCGTACCCGGCTTGAACGCTTCCAGGATGGTCCGGCCGCCGTCGCCCGGACCGGCGCGCATGCCGCTCTTGGCGTCGACGCGAACCAGTTTGATGCCGGCAGGGACCTTGAACGGGATCGCCGGCTTGTCGGCCAGCGCCAGCTTGAGGAAGTCGCGGGCGATCGGCGCTGCCAGATGGCCGCCGGTCGCGCCCCTGCCGAGGTTGCGCGGCTTGTCGTAGCCGACATAGATGCCGACCACGAGGTCCGGCGAGAAGCCGACGAACCAGGCGTCCTTTTCATCGTTGGTGGTGCCGGTCTTGCCCGCGATCGGCTTGCCGACTTCCTTGACGACGGTCGCGGTGCCGGCCTGCACCACGCCTTCCATCATCGAGGTGATCTGGTAGGCCGTCATCGGGTCCAGCACCTGCTCGCGTCGATCCACCAGTTGCGGCTCGGGCTGGTTCTTCCAGCCGCCGGGCGCGTCGCAGCCACGGCATTCGCGCGCGTCGTGCTTGAAGATGGTGTGGCCGTAGCGGTCCTGGATACGATCGATCAGGGTCGGCTTCACGCGGCGGCCGCCATTGGCGAACATCGAATAGGCCGTGACCATCCGCATCACCGTGGTTTCGCCGGCGCCGAGCGCATAGGACAGGAAATTCGGCAGTTCGTCATAGACGCCGAAGCGCCTTGCATATTCGCCGATCAACGGCATGCCGATGTCCTGCGCCAGCCGCACCGTCACGGTGTTGAGCGACAGCCGCAGCGCGTTACGCAGCGTCACCGGGCCGTTGTATTTGCCGCTGGCGTAGTTTTCCGGCCGCCAGACGCCGGCGCCCTGCCCCTGGTCGATTTCAATGGGCGCGTCGACCACGACGGTCGACGGCGTATAGCCGTTGTCCATCGCCGCCGAATAGACCAGCGGCTTGAACGACGAACCGGGCTGCCGATAGGCCTGGGTGGCGCGGTTGAACTGGCTCTGGTCGAACGAGAAGCCGCCGACCATCGCCAGCACGCGGCCGGTCCAGGGGTCCATCGCGACCATCGCACCCGACACTTCCGGCAACTGACGCAGCCGGTACTGGCCTTCGACGGCGTTGCCGTCCTTGCCGAACAGCGGATCGGCATAGATCACGTCGCCCGCCGCCAGAACCTGCGCCACCGAGGTCGGGGTTCGGCCTTTCGCGGGTCCCGACGCCGCCTTCGCCCATTTCACGCCATCGATCGTGATCAGGCCGGTCTGACGCTGCTTGCTGATGGCGCCGCCGAGTTCACGGGAGGGCTGAAAGCCGATCCGCGCCGACTGGTCGGAGGTTTCCAGCACCACCGCCATCCGCCACGGCGAGATGTCGCCCAACGACTTGATGTCGGCGAGTTTCACGCCCCAGTCGCCGGAGATGTCCAGCTTCGAGGGCGCGCCGCGCCAGCCGGTCGCCTCGTCGAAATTGACGAGGCCGGCCACCATGCTCTTGCGCGCCATCACCTGCATCTTCGGATCGAGCGTGGCGCGGACCGACAGCCCGCCTTCGTAGAGTTTCTTTTCGCCATAGCGTTCGAAGATGTCGCGACGGACTTCCTCGGCAAAATATTCGCCGGCGAAGATATGCGCGCCGTTGCCGCGGTTGGTGACGATCAGCGGATCCTTGCGGGCCTTCTCGGCGTCGGACTGCTTGATCCAGCCGTTTTCCAGCAGGCGATCGATCACGTAGTTGCGGCGCTCAACGGCGCGGTCGCGGTTACGCACCGGATGCAGCGCGCCCGGCGCCTTCGGCATCGCCGCGAGATAGGCCGCTTCCGCGACCGAGAGTTCGTTGACCGACTTGTCGAAATAAACCAGCGAGGCCGCGGCAATGCCGTAGGCGCCAAGCCCGAGATAGATTTCGTTGAGATAGAGTTCGAGGATGCGATCCTTGGAATAAGCGCGCTCGATGCGCATCGCCAGCAACGCTTCCTTGATCTTGCGGGCGAAGGAAACCTCGTTGGTCAGAAGGAAGTTCTTGGCGACCTGCTGGGTGATGGTCGATGCGCCCTGCGGACGGCGGTTGGAACCGTAGTTCTGGGCGTACAGCACCGCCGCGCGCGCCATGCCGGAGAAGTCGATGCCGCCGTGTTCGTAGAAGTTCTTGTCTTCGGCGGCGAGGAACGCGTTGATCACGAGCTTTGGCACCGCCTGGATCGGCAGATAGAGTCGGCGCTCCTTGGAATACTCGCCGAGCAGCGCGCCGTCGGAGGCGTGCACGCGCGTCATGACCGGCGGTTCGTAATCCTGAAGCTGCGAGTAGTCCGGCAGGTCCTTGGAGAAATGCCAGATCGCGCCGGCGACGCCGGCGACACCCACCAGGAACACCACGGTTCCGGCGGCGAACAGGAAACCCAAAAACCGCACCAGCAAGCGCATTATCGATGTTCCGTTCCAACCCTTGCGCCGCACCCGGCGGCGTCCATCCTAGCGCAAAATCACCGCCCAACGGGCGCACCGTTGCGCGGTCGAACAATCAATCGGGCCCACGGTACAAATACTCCGGCACAATACTGACCGACTCCGAAGGCCCTGCGGTGCGCTTTTTATAGCTGTTCGGCTGTGGCCAAACTAGGGCTTGGAGCAGCCGGCGACACGCTTTTCACGCGACACTCACTCGACATCCACCTGGCAATTCACTTGCCCGCTCCGGCAGTTGCCAGCCGTTTGGCGAAAAATGCATCAATCGCCTGCGCCATCGATGCGACCGTCTTGGTCCGCCAGTTCTCCGACACCAGATGTTCCAGATCGCCCTTGTTGGAGACGTAGCCGAGTTCGACCAGCACCGACGGCACGTCCGGGGCCTTCAGGACCCGAAACCCCGCCGACTTGAGTGGATGTTTATGCATCCGAACCGTGTTCTTCATCTCGCCCATCAACAGACGGGCAAACCGGTTTGAAAACGTTCGGGTCTCGCGCTGCGCCAGGTCGATCAGGATGTCCGCGACCTCGGTCGGCTCAGACGTGAGATTGACGCCGCCGATCGCGTCCGACTTGTTTTCAGCCTCCGCCAGCCGCTCGGCCTCGGCGTCGGAAGCCTTGTCCGACAGGGTGTAGATGGTGGCGCCCTGGGCGTCGCCCTCGCGACGCGGTAACGCATCGGCATGGATCGAGACGAACAGCGCAGCACCCTGCGTGCGCGCCGCCTTCACGCGGTCGTCGAGCGGAATGAAGGTGTCGTCGGTGCGGGTCATCACGACGCGATATTTGCCCGACTTCTCGATCCGGTCGCGCAGCGCGAGGCCAAATCCCAGCACCAGGGTCTTTTCGATGACATCGCCGCCGGCCTGGGTGCCGTTATCGAGGCCGCCATGGCCGGGGTCGATCACAATCACCGGCCGGCCGTCCGCGACGGCTGCGGGTTTGGCGGCCGCCGGCGTCTCCACAGCGGCATGAGCATCGGCAATCCCCTGCCGCAGCTCGGGGCGACTCTCCGGCGCCAGCGACTGCACGAAGGCGGTACGATCGACCTCTTCGAACTCGAGCACCAGCCGCGGCGGCTGGCCGTTGGCCGCCTCCAGCACATAGGATCTGGCGATCCTGGCCGGTCCCGCCAGATCGAAAACGATTCGCGACCCGCCGGGCATCACCAGACCATAGCGGAATGCCTTGACCAGTCCGCGCCCCGCAGCGCCCGTGCCCGTGGCAAGCTTGAAACTGACCTGGGGGATATCGACGACCACGCGATAGGGATCGGCGAGCGCGAAGGCGCGAAACGGGATGGTCTTGTCGAGATCGAGCACAAAGCGGGTCTGCTTGGCATCCCCGGCCAGCCGGGCGTCGGAGGCGATCGGGAAATTCGACGCCGCCACCTGACCTTGCACTTGACCCGGCAACTGGCTTGGCACCGCCGGGCTTGAAACCGCCGGTCCTTGCGCCGCACTTGGGCCAATCGATTTGGCGCACAGCAATGCTGCGGCGCACAACAGGCCACATCCCAGCAAAACACGGTGATTTGCGCGGTTGGCCAACGATTCGGTGCCTCCGGAGACCCGTCTTTACCCCATTAAAACCACAGGGTTAATCGGTGCTTAAGCGTATTGCCGCGAAAAGACGCGAGTGTGGCCGTGCAGCGACGCCTCCAAGATGCTTCCCTTGCACGAGAGCCCCGATCCACGTATGTACGAGGGGCTGAAGGCTAATACTCCCGGTTGTGTCGCGTTCAGCCTCCCGGTGCAGCGCCGGATCCTTCTGACTTGAAGGAACCAGCGTCTTTCCCGATCCCTCCACGGCCAGCGCAGCGCGCGGCTGACACGGAGTGGCGGTTTCGAGCCCGAGCGGCGTCCGGTCCCAGGTACCTTTCTGCTCCAGGGACGGTTTGAGATGCGATGGAACTGATTATTTGGACCCTAAACGGTCCGAAATGCGATTGCCGGCGGACACTTTGGTGCTGCGCCGGGGCTTTTGGCGAAGAGACAAGGCGGTATCTTCTTGCCGCCAACATGTTCAGACGGGCCGACGCTTGATGCGCCAGACTGTGTTGCCGACCAGGATCCACGGGACAATCGCGCCGACGCGAAGTGAAAGCTTTGCGCGTCGTCTTGCTCCGGTGGGCCCGCGTTCGGCGCGGCGCCAAGGTTTGCGTTTTGGCCTTCCCCTCACCCCCGAATCAGGTGGACCGTCGCGTCACCGGGCCGCGCAATTTGCGCGCGCCTTGCACCGCGCCCGCCGCCGTCAAGAGCTCCAAAATGCCCAACAAGATGTTGATCGATGCCACCCACCCGGAAGAGACCCGGGTCGTTGTGGTCCGCGGCAACCGCGTCGAAGAATTTGACTTCGAGACTGCCCAGCGCAAGCAACTGCGCGGCAATATCTACCTCGCCAAGGTCACGCGCGTAGAGCCGTCGCTGCAGGCGGCTTTCATCGAATATGGCGGCAACCGCCACGGCTTCCTCGCCTTCAGCGAAATCCATCCCGACTACTACCAGATCCCGGTCGCCGACCGTCAGGCGCTGATCGAGGCCGACGAACGCGCCCACCGCGAAGCCGAGGAAGAGAGCGAAAACCGCTCCAGCCACCGCCGCAGCGGCGGCGGCGGTCGCTCGCGCCATCGCAGCGCCCGCCGGCGCGGCCATGGCGACCGCGTCCAGAGCGACGTAGTCGAGAATGCCGGCGCCGATCCCGCGCAGGCCGCCCCGACCTATGAGGGCCAGGAGGCCCCGCACGAGCACGTCGAGGGCTTCCACGCCGAAACGCATACCCACGATTCCGAGCATCCGCACACCGAGGCGGAGCATCACGACCACGCGCACAGCCATGAGGGCCATGAGCACGCGCATGATCATGATCATTCGCACGATCATGCCCATGATCACGATCACCCCGCGCATGATCATGACGATCACCATCACGAGCACGCCGCGAGCGACGCACCGGTCGCGGAAGCCGCCCCGGCGCCGGTCGAGGCCTTCGTGGCGGAGACGCCGGCCGAACACGCAAATCATGACGAGCGTCACGACGAAGAGCACGCGCTGGAAAACGCAGCCCATGCCGACGACGCGCCGCGCGGCGAACTCGCGAGCGAAGAACACGAAGCTCACCCGCACGACGAGCATGCTGCCGCAGCCCATCCTGATGAAAATCGCGGCGACGACCATCATGACGATGAAGAAGAAGATGACGACGCCGAGGAAGAACACGTCGAATCCGTCGGCGGCGACGACGTGCTGGAAGAAGTTCCGGAGCGCGCTTTCCGCCCGCGCCGCCAGTACAAGATCCAGGAAGTCATCAAGCGCCGCCAGGTGATGCTGGTTCAGGTCGTCAAGGAAGAACGCGGCAACAAGGGTGCGGCGCTGACGACGTATCTGTCATTGGCCGGCCGCTATGCGGTGCTGATGCCCAACACCGCGCGCGGCGGCGGCATCAGCCGCAAGATCACCTCGGCGCAGGACCGTTCGCGGCTCAAGGAAGTGGTGCAGGATCTCGACGTGCCCGAGGGCATGGGCATCATCCTGCGCACCGCCGGCGCCTCGCGGACCAAGCCCGAGATCAAGCGCGACTTCGAATATCTGATCCGCATGTGGGAAACCGTGCGCGACATGACCCTGAAGTCGCAGGCCCCGACCCTCGTCTATGAGGAGGGATCGCTGATCAAGCGATCGCTGCGCGACCTCTACAACAAGGAAATCGACGAAATCCAGGTCGCCGGCGAAGCCGGTTACCAGGAAGCCCGCGACTTCATGAAGATGCTGATGCCCTCCAACGTCCGGGCGGTCCGCAAGTATGGCGACGGCCAGCCGCTGTTCTCGCGGATGGGCGTCGAGAGCCAGCTCGATGCGATGTTCTCGCCGACCGTGCAATTGCGCTCCGGCGGCTACATCGTCATCAACCAGACCGAAGCCCTGGTCTCGATCGACGTCAACTCGGGCCGATCGACCCGCGAGCACCACATCGAGGACACCGCCCTCAAGACCAATCTGGAGGCGTCCGAGGAAGTCGCGCGGCAGTTGCGCCTGCGCGATCTCGCGGGCCTGATCGTCATCGACTTCATCGACATGGACGAGAAGCGCAACAACCGGGCGGTCGAGCGCAAGCTGTCCGACTGCCTGCGGCAGGACCGCGCACGCATCCAGGTCGGCCGTATCTCGCATTTCGGCCTGCTGGAAATGTCGCGCCAGCGCATCCGCGCCAGCGTGCTGGAAAGTTCGACCGAGCCCTGCGCGCAATGCGGTGGCAGCGGTCATGTCCGCTCGGTCTCGTCGGTGGCGCTGCAACTGCTGCGCGGCATCGAAGAGATCCTGATGAAGGGCGCGACCCACAATCTGGTGGTGCGGACCCGCACCGACGTCGCGCTCTATGTCCTCAACCACAAGCGCGGCCATCTGCGCGACCTCGAGAACGCCTTCAAGGTGTCGCTCGCCATCGTCGCCGATCCCTCGGTGAGCGGCCAGCAGTCGTTCATCATCGATCGCGGCGAACAGGTGCATACGCTGGAAGCGGCCAAGGCCTTGCTGGTGGCGCAGGCCGCCGCCTCGGTGCCGCAGGTCGACGAGCCCTATGACGACGAGGAAGGTTTCGATATCGAGACCGAATCCGAAGTCGAGACCGACGAAACTGAAGGTTTGGCGGAAGAGTCGGCCGGCGGCGAAGAAGCCGGCGGCGAAAGCGAAGCCGACAGTCAGCGCCGCAAGCGGCGCCGGCGCCGGCGCGGTCGCGGCGAACCCCGTGAGGGCGGCGCTCCGCGCGAGGACAATGGCGCCCCGCGCGAGGACAGCGACGCGATGCGCGTCGTGGCCGAGGCCATGGAAGGCGCGCCTGCTGACGAAGGTGAATCCGACGAGGACGAAGGCGACGAGCAGCCCGGCGTGGCGCGCGGCGAGCAGAGCGCCAACGGCGAACGGCGTCCGCGCCGTCGCGGCCGTCGCGGCGGACGCCGTCGGCGCGGCAACGGACCGGAAGATGGTCTCGCCGGATCGATTTCCGACGAACTCGGACCGACATCGGCGCCGGAAGCTGCCGACGCGGTTGCCGATTTCGACGGCGGCTCCTACGAGCCTGCCCCGACGCTGGTTCAATCCGAGCCGGAACCGGCACAGCTGCAACCCGTCGCTTACGCTCCGCCAGAACCGGTTGCCCGGCCAGAACCGGTCGCAAGCGCGCCAGGTGTTGAAGAAACCGCGCAGGAAGCCGAACGGGCCGCGGCGCGACGCCGTTCGACCGTGCGCGAAAAGGTCAGCTTCGCGACAACCGCTCCGGCCGAGCCGGCGCCGGCTGTCAGCCACCACACGCCTGAGCCGGTTGCGGCGCCGGAACCGACGCCGGCCGCCAGCGGCGATGACGCCGCCCCGCGCAAGGCGGGCTGGTGGTCACGGCGCTTCGGCAACGGCGAGTAAACGTCAAAATTCGTAACTGAGAAAAACCGCCCGGCAAAACCGGGCGGTTTTTTTGTTCACTCGGCTGGCGAAGACTTCAGGCGTCCAGCCTGGACGATAGCCGGCCGTAGACGGCGCGTGCATTGCCCTCAAAGATCGCGCGGCGGCCGGCGGCATCGAGTGAGGGCGTCTGCTCGATGTAGCGCCTGGTGTCGTCGAAGTGAGCGCCGGTTTCCGGATCGATCCCCCTTACCGCCCCAACCATCTCGGAAGCGAACAGGATGTTCCTGGCCGGGATCACTTTGGTCAGGAGATCGATGCCGGCCTGATGATAGACGCAGGTATCGAAGAACACGTTGTTCAGCAGCAGTTCCGACAGCGGCGGACGCTTCATGTCCTGCGCCAGCCCGCGATAGCGGCCCCAGTGGTAGGGCACGGCGCCACCGCCATGGGGGATGACGAACTTCAGCGTCGGGAAATCGCGGAACAGGTCCGAGGTCAGGAACTGCATGAACGCGGTGGTGTCGCCATTGATGTAATGCGCGCCGGTGGCGTGAAAGACGGAATTGGCGGAAGCGCTGACATGCACCATCGCCGGCACGTTCAGCTCCACCATCTTCTCATAGAGCGGATACCACCATTTGTACGTCAGCGGCGGCTCCTTCCAGAACCCGCCTGACGGATCCGGGTTGAGGTTGCAGCCGACGAAGCCGAGTTCGGTGACACAGCGCTCGAGCTCGGCGATACAGTTTTTCGGCGCGACACCGGTCGACTGCGGCAACTGACAGACGCCGACAAAATTCTTCGGATAGAGTTTTGTGAGCCGGAAGATCAGGTCGTTCGACACATGCGACCACGCCGCCGACACCGCGGCATCGCCGACATGGTGGCCCATGCCGGAGGCGCGCGGCGAGAAGATCGTCAGCGAGGTGCCGCGCTCGCGCTGCAGTCGCAACTGGGCGCCCTCGACGCTCTCGCGCAGTTCGTCGTCGCTGATCTTAAGTGCATCGACTTTTGGCGCCTGCGCGGGATCGCCGATCGCGTCGATCTGGCGCTTGCGCCAGTCGAACAGGGCCTTCGGCTCGGTGGTGTAGTGCCCGTGGCAATCGATCACGAGGCCACTTGCCCCCTCACCTGCAGACCTCGACCGGGCTGCTGCTGCCGCCTCGACGTTGACAGGCGAAGAGCCCGACGATGCCGCGTTGACGGCCATCGCCGCCACCATACCGGCCGGCGGCGCGTAGCAACCGCAAGCGAGCAACCGACCGCCCGGCATTGCCATTCCGTTCAGCATGATCGGTATCCCCGACTTCAGGAAATGACGCCGAGCTTCTTCAGGCTGACATCGACCCAGCCGCGATCGCTCTTGCCCGCCTTGATCGCCGCGAGCTGCTTCGTCTCCGCCTCGTGCTTCGCCGTGGTGGCCTTCAGAACTTCCGCGGTGTTCGCGAAGGGCACGCAGACGATGCCGTCGCCGTCGCCGACGATGAGATCGCCGGGTTCGATCACCATGCCGTCGATCGCGATCGGGACGTTGATTTCACCGGGGCCGTCCTTGTACGGACCGCGATGGGTGACGCCGGCGGCAAAGATCGGATACTTGCTGGCATGGATTGAATCGTAGTCGCGGATCGAACCGTAGATCACCATGCCGGCGATGCCGCGCTGCTCGGCATGCGAGGACATCATTTCTCCGATCAGCGAATTGGTCAGGTCACCGCCGCCATCGACCACGATCACGTCGCCGGGCTCGGCGATATCGATCGCCTTGTGCAGCATGAGATTGTCGCCCGGCCGGGTCTTGACGGTAAAAGCCGGACCGGCCAGCACGCCGCCGGCGTGCATCGGACGCAACGACGCGCCACCCGCCGTCATCCGCGACATCGAATCGCTGATATTGGCGACCGGCAGGCTTGCGAATTTCGCCACCGTGTCGGTGTCGACCTTGCGGGTTCGTTGCAAAATTCGAAATCCGATCAAATGTCCATCTCCCGTTTTGTGTTGTTGATTGAGGAATCTGGAAAACGGCGCCGGCAGGTTGAGCCGCCGGCGCGCGTGGCTGCCGCGAAGCCGCTAGCCGGTCGTGACCGCAGTTTCCATGTCGGTCGGGTCGACCTGCTTGTTGAGATTGGCATGCAGCCTGTCGTGATCGAGCTCGCCTTCCCACCACGACACCACCACGCAGGCGACCCCGTTGCCGCACAGATTGGTCAGCGCACGGCATTCGCTCATGAACTTGTCGATGCCGAGCACGATCGCCATGCCCGGCACCAGCCGCGGATCGACCACGGCCAGCGTCGCCGCCAGCGTGATGAAGCCGGCGCCGGTAATGCCGGAAGCACCCTTCGAGGTCAGCATCGCGACCAGCAGAATGGTGATCTGCTGGCCGAGCGTGAGGTCGAAGCCGAGCGCCTGGGCGATGAACAAGGTCGCCAGCGTCATGTAGATGTTGGTGCCGTCGAGGTTGAACGAATAGCCGGTCGGCACCACGAGGCCGACCACCGACTTCGAACAGCCGAGCCGCTCCAGCTTTTCCATCAGGGACGGCAGCGCGCTTTCTGAGGATGACGTGCCGAGCACGATCAAGAGTTCATCCTTGATGTAGGCCAGGAACTTGAAGATCGAGAAGCCGACCATCCGCGCGATCACGCCGAGCACCACGAACACGAACAGCGCCGCGGTGAGGTAGAACGTCGCGATCAGCCCCATCAGGTTGAGGATCGCCCCGGTGCCGAACTTGCCGATGGTAAAGGCCATGGCGCCGAACGCGCCGATCGG
Organism: uncultured Alphaproteobacteria bacterium; assembly: GCA_963764705.1. Taxonomy (GTDB): domain Bacteria; phylum Pseudomonadota; class Alphaproteobacteria; order Rhizobiales; family Xanthobacteraceae; genus Bradyrhizobium. Next base: position 99,774 of record CAVXTR010000007.1, read on the forward strand.
GGCTACCTTCATCACGATCGAAATGACGCCGAACACGGCGTGGGCGGCATCATCGATGAAACTGCGGATCACATGGCCGCGCTCGCCAAGACCCATGATCGCAAAGCCGAACAGGATCGAGAACAGCAGCACCTGGAGGATTTCGCCCTGCGCGAAGGCGCCGACCACGGTGTCGGGAATGATGTGCAGGAAGAAATCGACGCTCTTCTGCGCCTCGGCCTGCTTGGCGAAGCCGGCGACCTTGGTCGCGTCGGCCATGGCGCCGCCGAAACCGGCGCCCGGCTTGACCAGGTTGCCGACGACGAGCCCGATCAGCAGCGCGAAGGTCGAGACGATCTCGAAATAGACCAGCGCCTTGACGCCGATGCGGCCGACCTTCTTGGCATCCTGGATATGCGAGATGCCGGACACCACGGTGCAGAAGATGATCGGCGCGATCACCATCTTGATCAACTTGATGAAGCCGTCGCCGAGCGCCTTGATCCAGTCGTTGGTCGCAAAAGCAGGCCACAGCCAGCCGACCAGCGCGCCGAGCACGATGGCAATCAGCACCTGAACATAGAGAACCCGGTACCAGGGCTTTGCTGCGCTGACCGGTGCTCCGGTCGCAATCGTTGCCGCCATGACGTTCACTCCCCCTCAGAAGTTGCGGATTTTATGCGCATATCCTCGCGCTCCCGCCGGACTACAGCCAAATCATTTGGGCCAGCGGAGTCAAATGGTATTGCTCCGCCGGCCACCGGTTCTAGACAGTGCAATTCTAGGCGCGCGGCGCGGACAGCCGCCGGATCGCCGGCACCAGCGCAGCACCGAGCGCGTTCTTGACAAGCGATGCCGCGATAAACGGCACGATGCCGACCAGCCAGGCCTTGTCGACGCCGAGTTTCACGCCGAACGCCAGCCAGCTGAATCCGGCGCCGAGAATCAGGATGTGTCCGAGCCCCATCGCCACGAACAGAAGCGGCACCGAGCGGTCCCAGCCGCGCTCGCTCAGCCATCCCGTGGCCAGCGCCGCCAGCACGAACCCATAAAGGTATCCGGCCGTCGGGCCGACCAGCGGCGCGAGACCGCCGACAGGACCGGCAAATACCGGCAAGCCGAGCGCGCCCTCGGCCAGATAGGCGATCACGGTGGCGCTGCCGAGGCGCCAGCCATAGGCGGCGCCGATCATCAGCACCACCAGCGTCTGCAGCGTCATCGGCACATAGGGCAAGGGCAGATTGACCTTGGCCGACAAGGTCAGCAGCGCCGTTCCCAGCGCGATCAGGATGGCACCGCGCAGGACGCGGAACGACCGGTCTTCGCGGCGCGGCCACAGCAATTCGGCCAGCGAAGAATGACTGACGGCGGCGGGATCGGACAGAGTTCTGACGGACAAAGGACAACGCTCCGGTTTGAGTTCGTATTGGAAGATGGATCGATGACGGCGCTAGCCGAGCCAGCGCGCGATGCGCGTCACCGCCTCGCGCATCTCGTCGGCCGAACGCGCATAAGAGAGGCGAATGAAGGCGCGGCCATGGATCGGATCGAAATCGACGCCCGGCGTCGCCGCGACATGGGCCTGTTCCAGCATGCGGTTGGCGAATTCCAGACTGTCCGAGGTGAAGTCGGACACGTCGGCATAGAGATAGAACGCGCCGTCGGCGGGAAGAAACCTGGTCAGGCCGGCCTTCGGCAGGCCGTCGATCAGGATGCGGCGGTTGATTTCGTAACCGTGCTTGATCGCTTCCATTTCCGCAGCACCCTCGAACGCCGCTTCGGCCGCGATCTGCGACAGCGTCGGCACCGAGATCGACAGGTTCTGCTGCAGCCGTTCGATCGGCCGCACCAGCGGTTCCGGCGCCACCATCCAGCCGACCCGCCAGCCGGTCATGCAGAAATATTTCGAGAACGAGTTGATCACCAGCGCCTGCGGCGACAACTCGGCCGCGGTCACGGCCGGAAACGCGTAATCGAGGCCGTGATAGATCTCGTCGGAGATGAAGCGGATGCCGGCACCCTCCGCCGCGTTCATCAGGCTGGTGAGCGCCTCGCGCGACATCATGGTGCCGGTCGGATTGGCCGGGCTGCCGACCAGCACGCCCTTCAAGGGTGTCTTGCGATGCGCCGCCAGCAAGGCTTCGCCGGTCAGCGCATGCCGCGTCTCGCTTGAGGTCTCGATCAGCACCGGTTCGCAGCCGAGCGCGGTCAGGATATGCCGGTATGGCGGGTAGCCGGGCACGGTGACCGCAACCCGGTCGCCCGGCTCGAACATCGCCAGGAACGCCAGGATGAAGCCACCGGAGGAGCCGGTCGTGACCACGATCCGCTCAGGATCGACGGCACAGCCGTAAGTATCTCGGTAGTGCCTGCCGATGCGTGCTCGCAGCGAGGGAATGCCGAGCGCCGAGGTATAATCGATCCGGCCCTCTTCGAGGGCGGCATGCGCGGCTGCGATCGCGGCCTTCGGCGCGGAGGCCGCCGGTTGGCCTACTTCCATGTGGATGACATGCCCGCCGGCCGCCTCGATACGGGCCGCGGCGGCCATCACATCCATCACCATGAACGGCGGAACATCGCTCCGTCCGGACGGCGTCAGCAGGGTTTTCACCCGGTCTCTAAGTGTCGCTTCGCGCATCGATTTCTGCTATTTGGGGGCTACGATCGATTTCAGGTTCCCGAACCGGTTACCGCCCCAGACTGGCCTCATTCCAGGGTTTGTTATTTCATGGCTTGTTATAGCGTTTTCCCGCGAAGTGATACCGGTTCGCGCCAGGAAAACGGGTTGTGACAACACGCTGGAGCCTGCTTCTGATCTAATCAGAACCGAACCGGGTCCGGGCCAATCCGGGCGACGACCCATCGCTGCCCTTGTAAAAGATCGCAATCGACAAAAGACCGCTTATGCTCCGCCTCACCTTACGTAAAAAGCTGATGAAGTTGACCGCGCTGACGACGGCGGTCGCGCTGGCGATCGCGCCGACGGCGGCGCTGGCCCAGGAGGGCAAGGGCCCGGCGACGCTGCGCGACACTGAATCGGAGCAATTGCTGCGCGAGTATACCAGGCCGATCCTGCGCGCGGCCGGCCTGGAGAAGCAGAACATCCAGATGGTGATCATCAACGAGGCCCAGTTCAACGCCTTCGTTGCCGACGGCCGCCGCATCTTCGTGAACTATGGCGCGATCATGCAATCGGACACGCCGAACCAGATCATCGGCGTGATGGCGCACGAAACTGGCCATCTCGCCGGCGGCCATCTTTCCAAGATGCGCGAACAGATGGCGCAGGCCCAGACCCAGATGATCATCGCGATGCTGCTCGGCGCAGGTGCGATGGTCGCCGGCGCCCGCGGCGGCGGCGCCAACAATGGCCTGACCAACGCCGGTGCAGCCGCGTTTTCTGCACCAGGTGAAATGATCAAGCGGAACCTGCTGTCATACATCCGCCAGCAGGAAGAAAACGCCGACAAGGCCGGCGTCAAGTTTCTGACCTCGACCGGTCAATCGGCGAAGGGCATGTACGAGACCTTCAAACGCTTCTCCGAGGAGAGCCTGTTCGCGGCGCGGGGCGCCGACCCCTACGTGCAGTCGCACCCGATGCCGGCCGAGCGCGTCCGCGCGCTGGAAGAACTGGCGCGCTCGAGTTCGTATTGGGACAAGAAGGACGACCCGGCCTTGCAGCTGCGCCATGACATGGTGCGCGCCAAGATCTCGGCCTTCATGGAGCGGCAGGACACCGTTTACCGGCGCTATCCGATGTCCAACACCAGCCTGCCCGCCCGCTATGCGCACGCCATTACGACCTATCTGCACGGCGACCTGCGCAGCGCCCTTGCCCAGATCGACGGCCTGATCGCGCTGCAGCCGGGCAATCCCTATTTCTACGAGGTGCGCGGCCAGGCGCTGCTGGAAGGCGGCAAGCCGGCCGAGGCCATCGCGCCGTTGCGCAAGGCGGTACAGCTCTCCAATAACGCGCCGCTCATCGAGATGTTACTTGGGCAGGCGCTGGTGGCGGCTAATAATACCGCCAACACGGACGAGGCGATCGCGATTCTGCGCGCGGCGGTGGCGCGCGAGACTGAGGCGCCGATCGGTTACATGCAACTCGCGATGGCCTATGGCCGCAAGGGAGACTACGCCCAGGCCGACCTCGCTTCGGCCCAGGCGGCCTTTCTCCGCGGCGACAACAAGACTGCGCGCGATCTCGCTTCCAGGGCGAAAACCCGGTTCGCGATCGGGACGCCGGGATGGGTCAAGGCTGACGATATTGTGAGCGCCAAGCCGCTTCCCGGGCAGAAAAGCAACTAGGAATAAACCGCATTTAAATAGGTTAAGATAGAACCGAACCGAGATTCCAACGTATTCCAAGAGCCGGCTTCACAAGAACCGCCGGGAACTCGCCGCAAAAGGATTTGCTGATGCCCTCGTTCCGTTTCCTCGTTCCCGCATTGCTGGCGTTCGCGCTGTGCGGCGCACCGCTGTCCGCTTCCGCACAAGGCTTCTCCGACACCCAGCGCGGCGACATCGAGAGCATCGTGCGGAATTACCTGATCGCGCATCCCGAAGTGCTCGAAGAGGCGATGGCCGAATTGTCAAAGCGCCAGACCGCCGCGGAAGCCGAGAAGCACGAGGCCGGCGTTTCCAACAATGCCGAAGCGATCTTCAATTCGCCGCGCGGCGTCACGCTCGGCAACAAGGACGGCGACGTCACCTTCGTCGAGTTCTTCGACTACAATTGCGGCTACTGCAAACGCGCGATGACCGACATGATGGAATTGATGAAGGCCGATCCGAAGCTGAAGGTCGTGCTCAAGGAATTTCCGGTGCTGAGCGCGGGTTCGGTCGAAGCCGCCCAAGTCGCGGTCGCCGTCCGCATGCAGGATCCGACCGGCAAGAAATATCTCGACTTCCACCAGAAGCTGCTCGGCGGCCGCGGCGCCGCCGACAAGGCCCGCGCCATGGCGGTTGCCAAGGAAGTCGGCCTCGACATGGGCAAGCTCGAGAAGGATCTGGCCAGCGCCGAGGTGAAGAACACGCTGGAGGAAAACTTCAAGCTGGCCGAGGCCATGGGCATGAACGGCACCCCGAGCTATGTGATCGGCAAACAGGTCGTGATCGGCGCGGTCGGCGTCGACAGCCTGAAGGAAAAGATCGGCGTCGCCCGCTGCGGCAAGGCCACCTGCTGACGCCAGCGTTTCATTCGACGACGAAAAATCCGGCTGCACCGCAGCCGGATTTTTTTATTGAAAGAACTTTTTATTGAGAGAACTTTTTACTGAAAGAACTTTTCACTGAAAGAACATGGGCCCCGCTGAACCGCACGCAGGCCTAACGCAACTAACGAGAACTCCAACCAACCGGGATTTCTCATGCGATCGGCCTCGCCAACCACCGCCTACGACCTCACCTTGCTGCAAACCCCGCCCGCACGCGGCACCGACGCCAATCACGGCTGGTGTTACGGCCTGCCGCCCGGCATCGCCCCGAACCAGTGGCCGCTGAGCCCGTTCGACGGCTTTCCCATGCAACCCTGCTTCACCTTGCGCCTTCCCGAGCAATACCGCACGCAAGGACCCGATTACGTGGCGCTGACCGTTTTCGCAGACCAGCAGCATGACGAACCCGATGAAGTCGAGGCCGTCGCGCGCTATTTCGGCGCCGAGGCTGCGGAGCGCCCCGGCGATCCCGACCTGCTTCCGTACTGGCTCTATCGGCAGAACCGGCACCCGAAGGAGTTTGGGATCACCGACGTCATCGACCATAATTTCGCAGCGATCTGGCTGACGGACGCCGAATTCGCCGGTCCGCTGTGTCAGCCGCCCGACCTCGTTGGCAACGCATTGCTGCAGGAAAATCCGCCGCCGCCGTGGCTGGAAAAAGGTTCGGCGCGCGCGACCTTCGATCTCCACATCGGCAGCTACGACAACCTCGATGAAATCACCGGCAAGCACTGGTACCGGTTGTTCGGCCATGTGCCCGCGATCGGCCACCACGCCTACGGCATCGCGCTGGCAACGCGCGAGGGCGATCCCAATGTCGGCCAACCGCCGCGGGACCAGCATCTGCACAAGGACGAGCTCGGCGCCTACCTGCCTCCCTACGGCAAGGAAACCGAGTTCATCGAATCTGAAACGGCTGTCCGGCCGCAACCATCTCGGCGGCACCATGTTTCCCTGCCAGTGGACGCCGAAATTCAGCGCCACCTATCTCGAGATCGAGGAACATTTCGGCGGCTTCAATTTCGGCGGCGGCAACGGTCAACTCGACCTCGCGACGATGGAGTTCGACTGGGCCTGCGGCTAGCGAATCCGAGGCGAAGCAACGCTGCTTGCCTGACAAAAAAAATCTGTTCATCGGGCGTTCAGAAAACAAACTCGATGGAACCGCAAATTGCGGGGAACATCGATCACCTCACTCCGTTGTCGGTCGGGCAATGCATCCATGTGAGGAGAACTTCGAATGACTAATCGCTTTTTGATTTCAGTTGCGGCCGCAGCGCTGATCGCCGGAACCGGTTTTGCGAACGCGCAGGGCACGAGCCGTGAAGGCGGCGGTGCTGCGGGCGGCGCCGCTACCCAGAGCGCGCCGTCGTCGGGCGCAGCTTCCGGCACGATGAATCGTGACTCCGCTCCGGCCGCGAAGGGCACCGAATCCCCCGGCATGAAAGGTTCGGACTTCGGCATGAAGGCCGAATCCACCGACAAGATGCCGTCCAGCAAGAGCGCGCAGGACACCAAGAGCGGCGAGAAGTCGAAGAGCATGAGCTCCGAGAACGACACCGCCAAGGGTGGCATGAAGCCCGAAGGCTCCAAAACTGCTGCCGAAGGCACCAAGACTGAAGGCACTAAGGCCAACGGCAACATGAACGCCCAGACCAAGGGGACGACCGCCACCGACAGCAAGACCGCAGCCGATGGCAAGTCGGGTTCGGCCACGGAAAGCAAGACGGTTGGCAACGCCGCCACTTCCGCGACCGCGGCCCCGCCCGCCGAGAAGCGCACCCAGATCGTCTCCGCCATCAAGTCGGAGAAGATCCAGGAAACCACCAATGTGAACTTCAACATTTCGGTCGGCACCGCAGTGCCAGCCTCGGTTCACTTCCATCCGCTGCCGGCCCGGATCGTCGAGATCTATCCGGAGTGGCGTGGCTACGACGTGATCTTTGTGCGCGGGCAGTACATCATCGTCCGTCCGCAGACGCGTGAGATCGTCTACATCATCGAGGGCTAAGCCGCTTTCGCAACGGTGACGCTTTGGGGGGCGGGCAGCAATGCCCGCCCCCTTTTGCGTGGCGGACTGCCCATCCCCAATATTGGTTAATCAACGATTCCCGCAGGTTCCATCGACCTTTTTAGGAACCGGATGAAGCATTCGGGGGTGTTCAAAACCGCCGGAAGGCTTCCCCTTGGCCGCGTTGTTACCTATAACCCCGCGACCAACCCGCCCCCATTTCACGGAATCCGATGGCCCAGGCCCCCGCCGCGACGATCTATGTGCTCAACGGCCCCAACCTCAATTTGCTGGGGACGCGGGAGCCCGAGACCTACGGCCATGCGACGCTCGCCGATGTCGAGAAGCTGTGCGCGCAGACCGCCGCGCAATTCGGGCTCAAGGCCGATTGCCGGCAGTCCAACCGCGAGGGCGAACTGATCGATTTCATCCACGAGGCGCGGGAGAAGAAGGCGGTCGGCATCATCATCAATGCCGGCGGCTATTCGCACACCTCGATCGCGCTGCACGACGCGATCGTCGGGGTGAAAATTCCGACCGTCGAAGTGCATGTCAGCAATATCCACGCCCGCGAGAGTTTCCGGCATCAATCCTTCACCGCCAGGGCCGCCTTCGCATCGCTTTGCGGCTTCGGCATCGACGGCTACCGGCTCGCGATCAATGGCCTTGCCGCCAAAATCGGCGCCAAAGCGAAAACCTGACTTTAGAACCCAACGCCTGACGCTTCAGCCGTCACCCACATCGAGAATTCCGGATCCACAGCATGGCGAAACCGCCCGAGAACAAGTCAGCGGACAAATCGGCCGCAAATTTCAAAAGCGACGACAGCGCGCTCATTCGCGAGCTGGCTTTGCTGTTGGATGAAACCAGTCTCACCGAAATCGAGATCGAACGCGCCGGCCTGCGGGTCCGCGTCGCCCGCAACATCACCATGACGACTTCGATGCCGGCGAATTATCAGGTCCCGGCCTCGGCAGGCGCCGGTGCGTCCGTGACACCGGCCGCCGTCGCCGATCTCGCTAAACACCCGGGCGTAGTCCCCTCGCCGATGGTCGGCACCGCCTACTGGTCGCCGGAGCCCGGCGCCAAGCCGTTCATCGAGGTCGGCAGCAAGGTGTCGGCCGGACAGACGCTTCTGATCATCGAAGCGATGAAGACGATGAACCAGATTCCCTCGCCGCGCGCGGGCACCGTGACGCAGATTCTCATCGAGGACGGCCAGCCGGTCGAATTCGGCGAGCCGCTGGTCATCATTGAGTAAACTCGGTCAACGTCAGGCGCTGCGATGTTCGACAAGATACTGATAGCCAATCGCGGCGAAATCGCCCTGCGCGTGCTGCGCGCGTGCAAGGAACTCGGCATCTCCACGGTTGCCGTGCATTCCACCGCGGATGCCGACGCCATGCATGTGCGCCTCGCCGACGAGAGCGTCTGCATCGGGCCGCCGCCGTCCAAGGACAGCTATCTCAACATTCCAGCGCTGCTGGCGGCCTGCGAGATCACCGGCGCCGACGCCGTGCATCCCGGCTACGGCTTCCTGTCCGAGAACGCGCGGTTCGCCGAGATCCTGGGCGAGCACAATTTGCATTTCATCGGCCCGAAGGCCGAGCACATCCGCCTGATGGGCGACAAGATCGAAGCCAAGAAGACCGCCAAGCGGCTCGGCATCCCCGTGGTGCCCGGCTCCGACGGCGGGGTCGGTCCCGAAGACGACGCGATGGCGATCGGCAGGGCGATCGGCTTTCCGGTGCTGGTGAAGGCGGCGGCCGGCGGCGGCGGGCGCGGTATGAAGGTCGCGCACACCGAAGACGACCTGATGATGGCGCTGTCGACCGCTTCCAACGAGGCCAAATCGGCCTTCGGCGACGCTTCGGTCTATCTCGAAAAATATCTGCAGAAGCCGCGCCACATCGAAATCCAGGTGCTGGGCGACGGTCGCGGCGGCGCCATCCATCTCGGCGAGCGCGACTGCTCGCTGCAGCGCCGGCATCAGAAGGTGTGGGAAGAAGGCCCCTCGCCGGTTCTGGCTGCGGCGGCGCGCGCGAAGATCGGCGCGACCTGCGCCAAAGCCATGCAGGACATGAAATATCTCGGTGTCGGCACCATCGAGTTCCTGTACGAGGACGGCGAGTTCTATTTCATCGAAATGAACACCCGCATCCAGGTCGAGCATCCCGTCACCGAGATGATCACCGATATCGACCTCGTGCTGGAGCAGATCCGCATCGCCGCCGGCGGCGATCTGCCCGCGACCCAGGATGAGATCACCATCATGGGCCACGCCATCGAATGCCGCGTCAATGCGGAAAACCCGCAGACGTTTCGGCCCTCGCCCGGCAAGATCACCCAGTTCCACCCGCCCGGCGGCCTCGGCGTGCGGATCGATTCCGCGGTCTATCAGGGCTACGTGATCCCGCCCTATTACGACAGCCTGGTCGGCAAGCTGATTGTCCACGGCAAGACCCGCGCCGAATGCCTGATGCGGTTGCGGCGGGCGCTGGACGAGATGGTGGTCGACGGCATCGAGACCACGCTGCCGCTGTTCCGGGCGCTGGTCCGGGAACCCGCCATCATCGATGGCGACTATCATATCCACTGGCTGGAGCAGTACCTTGCCGGCCAGGCGGCGGGCAGCAAGACTCCATAAAAAGTTCGCCGGCGCGTGGAACCATCCTCTTCGCCGGACGTTGAGCGGGCTATTGGGGTTTTTCCACGCAGGGGCCACTTGTTCCGTTCTGTCCATGACACGAGGCCATTGTGACGGCTGACGCCCAGCGCCGCCGCGCCGTGGGGCAGATCCTGCTGCTTGCGGCGGGCCTTCTGGTGTTGATCGCGATCAGCGCGGCGTCCGTGCTGCTGGTCAACAAATCCCGGGGCGACAATGGCCTTGTGGTGCACACGGTCGAGGTTGAGAGCCAGATTTCCAACCTGCTACTGGAAATCCGCCGCGCCGAGAGTGCGACCCGCGCCTACATGCTGAGTTCGGCGCCACAATTTCTCGCTGAATATCAGGCTGCCGCGGCCAATATCCTGCCCGCGGCGGAACAACTCGTCTCGCTCAGTTCGGATAACCCGGTCCAGGTAGCCAACAGCGTCCGGCTCAAAAAGGCGCTCGATACCCGGCTCTCGGAGTTCGCGCGCGGCATCGAGCGCGTCAAAACTAACGATATTGGCACCGCCGTGACGGTCTTGCGCCAAGGGACGTCGACCGACGCCGTGAAGGTGATTTCGGAGGTCGCGCGCGATATGCGCACGGAGGAAGACCGCCTGTTCAAACAGCGCACCGCGACCGCGGACCGCACCCAGCAGCTCGCTTCGATCGTGACGGTCGCGGGCTCTGGCCTCGTGGTCGCGTTTGCCGGCCTGTCCGTCTTTCTGGTTCGGGTCTCGTCGCGCGCGCGGGACGAAGCCGAATCGAAACTGCGCGACAATAATATCAACCTCGAAAGCACGGTCGACGAACGCACCGCCGACCTGCGCGAGGCCAACGACGAGATCCAGCGTTTCGCCTACATCGTCAGCCACGATCTGCGCTCGCCGCTGGTCAACATCATGGGTTTTACCAGCGAACTCGAGGAATTGCGCGGCGACATCTTCAAGCGGATTTCATCCCTCGCCCGCATGCAATCCGCCGAAGCTCCAGCTCCCGATAACGCGACCGATAGCGCCGAACCCCCGCTGGGGGGCGCCGACAAGCAGCTCTCGGAGGAATTCACCGAAGCGCTCGGCTTCATCAAATCATCAATCGGCAAGATGGACCGGCTGATATCGGCGATCCTCAACCTCACCCGCGAGGGGCGGCGCGAGTTCAAGCCGGAGCGGATCGAGACCCGCGAGCTGTTCGAAGGCATCGTGGCCACCGTGGCGCATCAGGCAGCCGAAGCCGAGGCGCAGATCCGGATCGAACCGCTGCCGGCCATCGTCAGCGACCGGCTGGCGCTGGAGCAGATTTTCTCCAATCTGATCGACAACGCACTCAAATATCTCAAGACCGGCGTTCCCGGCGACATCCAGGTGCGCGGCCGGACCAAGCTCGGCTTTGCGATTTTCGACATCACCGACAACGGACGCGGCATCGATCCCAAAGACCATCAACGCATCTTCGACCTGTTCCGCCGCGCCGGAACCCAGGACAAGCCCGGACAAGGCATCGGCCTCGCCCACGTTCGCGCCCTGGTGCGGCGGCTCGGCGGCACCATGTCCGTCGCATCGGAACTTCATCACGGCAGCACCTTTACGGTCACGCTGCCGATCCATTGGACAGGCAATAACCGGAACACAGCGACATGAGTAATCCAGTTACCATCATCATGATCGAGGATGACGAAGGCCACGCCCGCCTGATCGAGCGCAACATTCGCCGGTCCGGTGTCAACAACGAGATCGTGCCGTTCACGAACGGTACAGATGCGCTGAACTACCTGTTCGGCAAGGACGGGACCGGCCTTGAGCACAAGGGCAATGCGCTGCTGATCCTGCTCGATCTCAATCTGCCCGACACCAGCGGCATCGATATCCTGAAGCGGGTCAAGGACAACAAATACCTGAAGGCCACCCCGGTGGTGGTGCTGACCACGACCGACGATTCCCAGGAAATCAAACGTTGCTACGAGCTCGGTTGTAACGTCTACATCACCAAGCCCGTGAACTACGAAAGCTTCGCCAACGCCATTCGCCAGCTCGGACTGTTCTTTTCCGTGATCCAGGTACCACCAGCCGCCACATGACCCCGACGACGCCGACATTGCTGTATATCGACGACGACGCCGGCCTCGCCCGGCTGGTCGATCGCGGCCTGACGCGGGCCGGCTTCAAGGTCGTGCATGCGGGCAGCGGCGAGCAAGGGCTGGAACGGCTGGCGCAAGGCGGGATCGACGCCATCGCGCTCGACCAGCACATGCCCGGGCTTGACGGCCTCGAAACGCTGGAGCGGATCTTGTCGATTCCGGGAGCGCCCCCGGTCGTATTCGTCACGGCGTCGCAGGATTCAGCCATCGCCATCACTGCACTGAAGGCAGGCGCGGCCGACTATCTGGTGAAGGATGTGCAGGGAGATTTCATTCCGCTGCTGCAGGTCGCCGTCAACAGCGCGCTCGGACAGGCCGCGATGCAGCGGGCGCGCGATGAGGCCGAAGCCGAGGTCCACGCCTCGCGCGACCGCTACGCCGCACTGGCCGCCGAGCGCGAAGTGCTGCTGCGCGAGGTCAACCACCGCGTCGGCAACAGCTTGCAGATCATCGCCTCGCTGCTGCATTTGCAGGCCAACTCCTCGACCCAGGACGACGTCAAGGCGGCGCTCACCAACGCGATGGGCCGCGTCGCCGCGGTCGCGCAGGTGCACCGGCGGCTCTACACCTCGCACGACCTCAAGAGCGTAATGCTGAACCAATATCTGGAAGCGCTGCTGGAAGATCTGCGGCGCTCGGCCGAAGGCAACAAGATGTCGCGGCTGACGCTGAAGGCCGAGGCGGTCGAGATCGACCCCGACCGCGCGGTCGCGATCGGTATCATCGTCAACGAGCTGGTCATGAACGCCGTGAAGTATGCCTATCCCGACGGCGCCGGTCCGATCCATGTCGAACTCAAGACGCTCGACGACGATCTCGAACTTGCGATCGCGGACGATGGCGTCGGCCTCAACGTCAAGGTCGACCCGCGCTCCACCGGCATGGGCCAGCGCATCGTGACCGCCATGGCCTCGAAACTCGAAGCCATTGTCGAACGCGATGCCGCCCACAGCGGCACCCGCATTGTCCTGCGATTTCGGCGCAGCACGGCACCTGCCCGTCATCCTGCAAGCGCCGCAGCGAACTGACGGCTCCGGAACAACGAAGACATCCGAACGGCGGACGCAAGCGATGCCAGTGCTGTTTTCTCGGCAGCATCTAGTTGTAGCAAATTACCGGCGGCCGCCGATCAACGATCAACGATTCTCACAGCACGTTTAGTCCCATTTTCGCCGAGCGCCGTGCGCAGGTACCTTCAACAATCGATGAAATAACGTGCACCATCGCTCCATGATTGTAACGCGGCTATCCGTGCATCCTGCGCGATAAGCCACTGCAAGATTTTCGATAATCGCGGCATGTTGCGTTGGGAGACATCAGTTCCCACGAAGCTCATTTATCATTTGCTGACGTTGCACCGTTGATTGGAAATTGGAAATGAAACGAATTTTGGTCACGACCGCGCTGCTCGCGCTCAGCACGGTCTCGACACTTGCCGCAGACATGACGCCGCGTCCCTACACGAAGGCTCCGATGATCGACCCCGGCTACAACTGGTCGGGTCTCTATGTCGGCGGCGACGTCGGCTATCAGACTTCGGGGCTCGGGCTGGCCGATCCGCGGCAGGGCCTGCTTACATACGATCCCAAGCACGATGGCTTCGCCGGCGGTGGCCACATCGGTTATCAACACCAGTGGAATCGTGTCGTCCTGGGCATCGAGGCCGATTACATTGGCGCAACCGGCTCAACGAGCTTTGCCACGCCCGCGATCAATATTTTTTCTCTTGGCGGGACGGGCGTTGCCAGCACCAGGCTGAAAGACCTCTGGAGTGTCGGCGGACGCGTCGGTGTTGCCTTTGACAACTGGCTTCCTTACCTGACGGGCGGCTATGCCGAAGGCCAGTTTGGCTTTAACGCCCAGACGCTGCCGACCGGTCTGACCCAGAATTTCAGCCCACGCTTCGGTGGCGTCTATATCGGCGGCGGCGTTGAATGGGCGCCCTGGAAGGACGGCTGGACCGTGGCTGTCGACTATCGCCACTACTACTTCGATGCAAAGACACTCGACGTGCCTTCCAGCGGCATCTTCGTCGAACAGATCGACTTCACACCGAAAGCCGACACCGTCATGGGTCGCTTCAGCTACAAGTTCGGCCCCTTGTTCGGCGCCTACTAAATCGATCCGCGTTTGGTCCGAACGAAAGCCCGGCCTTGTGCCGGGTTTTTGCTGGCTCGCTTGCGCTGGGCCAAACTACCCCACTCCGGATTTTTCCGCGCGCTACCCGATCACCTGCAGCCACGGCATCACGATCAGCAACAGGCCGGCGAAATAGATCACGCCGAAGATCAGGCCGAACTTCCAGAAATCGCCCTTCCCGATGTAGCCGCTGCCGTAATACATCGGCGCCGGTCCGGTCGCATAGGGCGAGATCACGCCCATCAGGCCGAGCGAGTAGACGCACAGCAGCGTAAGCGTCGGCACCGACAATCCGGGAATGCTGGTGCCGACGGCGAGCACCACCGGCAGCACCGCGGCCGCATGCGAGGTGATGCTGGAAAAGAAATAGTGCACCCAGAAAAAGAACGATACCAGCAGGATCATGCCCATCAGCGGGCTGACGCTGGCCAGCGGCTTGGCATAGCCCTCCGCCACCCATTTGATAAAGCCGATTTCGTTGAGACCGGACGACAGCGTCAGCAGCGAGGTGAAATAGAAAAACACCTCCCACGCGCTCTTCTCGCGCACGATGTCGTCGAACTCGATCACCCCGGTCAGGAGCATCAGCGAAATGACGACGAACACCACCATGGTCGGATTGATGAAGTTGGATCCGAGCAGCGGCAGGCTGATGGTCGGGTTGGAGCCGCAGATCCAGAAGAACATCGCCAGCAGCACCAACGCCGCCATGATCCATTCGCTGCGCGACGCCGGCCCCATTGCTTTCAGTTCGTTGGCGCTCCATTCGACGATCTCGGGGCTTTCCTTGACCTCCGGCCGGCACACCAGATAGCTCAACAGCGGCACCACCAGCAGCAACAGGATGCCGAGCGGCGCGAAACCGAAAAACCACTGCGACCAGCCGACCTCGACATTGGCGATCTTCTTGGCAATCGAGAGCGCGGCGGCGTTCGGCGCCAGCGCGGTAAGGAACAGCGAGCTCGTCACCGCGGTGGTCGCGAACGCCGTCCACATCACGTAGGTGCCGATCCTGCCGGCGGTCGGTCCCGGCTCCGAGCCGTAGATCCGCGGAATATTGCTGACGATCGGATAGATCGTGCCGCCGCTGCGCGCGGTGTTGGAAGGCGTCGCCGGCGCCAGCACGAGGTCGGAGAAGGCAACGGCATAGCCGAGCCCGATGGTGCGGCGGCCGAGCCGGTGCACCAGCATCAAAGCGAGCCGACGGCCGAGCCCGCTCTTGCGGTAGCCGATCGAGAACACGAAGGCGCCGACGATCAGCCACACCGTGCTTTCGGCAAATCCGGCCAGCATCCAGCGCAGCGACTTGTTGGGATCGTGTTCGACATAGCCCATGACGCCGGCGACCGTCAGGCCGATGATGCCGACGGCGCCGACCGGCATCGACTCCAGGATCAGTCCGGCGATCACGGCGGCAAAGATCGCGAAATAGTGCCATTGGTCAGCATTGAGGCCGGCCGGTACCGGCACCAGATAGATCACCAGCCAGACCGCCAGCGGCGCGATGGTTTTCCAGGTAATTTTCACGAACGCCCCTTCTGTTTCCCCCGGCAGCTTTCTCGCTCACCCCGGTATCCGGGCCCGCGCCGCCATTTTTTGAGAACGTAGCATAGGCCCTCGCCGTCCTGCTATCCTCCCGCCCATGACATCGCGCAACTCTGCGGCTTCCGAAATCACGCCCGAAGTATTGCTGCGGGCCTATGCCTGCGGCATCTTCCCGATGGCGGAAAGCGCCGACGATCCGACGCTGTTCTGGGTCGAGCCGGAACTGCGCGGCGTGATTCCGCTGGACGGTTTTCGCGTCGCCTCGCGGCTGGCCCGCACCGTGCGCTCCGACGCCTTCACCGTTACCGTCGACACCGCGTTCAAGGCCGTCATCGCCGGCTGCGCCGCGCCGCAACCGGGCCGCGACGACACCTGGATCAACAAGCGGATCCGCGACCTCTATGTCGGGCTCTATGAACTCGGCCACTGCCACAGCGTCGAGGTCTGGCAGGATGGCGAACTGGTCGGCGGGCTTTACGGCGTCAGCCTCGGGCGCGCGTTCTTCGGCGAGAGCATGTTCCATCACGCCCGCGACGCCTCCAAGGTGGCGCTGGTGCATCTGGTGGCGCGGCTGATCGCGGGGGGTTTCGAATTGCTCGACACCCAATATGTCACCGAGCATCTGCGCAGTTTTGGCGCGGTCGAGGTCCCACGCCGGCGCTATCGCGCGATGCTCGACAGGGCGATCGCCGGCGAGCCTGCGGATTTCATGAGATTGCCGGCGAGCTTTGGCGGCACCGATGCGCTCGCGATCATTGCCGAGCGCGGCTGAAGCGGGGTCGCTCCCGCAACGCGCGCCTAGTTATTCCCGAACAGGCCACCGAACAGCCCGCCCGGCCGTTGTTGCTGCGGGGGTGGCGGCGGCGGCTGCTGCTGGAATTGCGGCTGCGGCGGCAGCGACGACGGCGGTCGCGGCGCGGCCTGCTTCGGCGGCGGCGGCGGACGTTTTTGCGCAGGCGGCGGCGGTGGCGCCTTCGGCGGATCGGGCTGCGCGCTGACGATGGTCTGGTCGGGGACTTTGCAGTCGGTCAGCCAGATATCGTAGATCGGATGCTCGACGCCGTGCAGGCCCGGGCTCGCCGCATACATCCAGCCGGAGAAGATGCGCTTCACCTCGCCCTGCAGCGTGATCTCGTCGACCTCGACGAAGGCGTCGGTGTTGGCGGCTTCCGTCGACGGGCGGGTGTAGCAGGCGTCGGTCTTCACCCGCAGCGCGCCGAACTGCACGGTCTCGCCGATATCCTCGTCGAAATTGATGATGCGCCCGGTGATCTTGTCGAGGCCGGAGAAGCTCGCCTTCTTGTTGGTGACCTTCGACGCCGGCGGCTCGGAGACCACCTCGTCGCCCGGTTGCAGGGTCGCCGGTGCACCCGGCACGCTCTTGGGCTGGCGTTGCCCGGGCGGCAGACCCGGCAGCGCATTGGGCGGCGCGTTGGCGACGCCAGGGTTGGCTGGCGCTGCGGCCGGACCGCCCGGTTGCGGCGGCGCCACGGCAATACCCGGCTGCGTATTCTGCGGAATGACGGTGGTTCCGGGCGGCGGCGCCAGCGGCTGCGACTGCACGCTGCCCGGCGCGCGGAACGCCCTGCCCCGGCGGCGGCCGGTTCGGCGTCGGCAGCAGCCGGCCGCGCGGCAATTCCGGCACTTCCTCGTCGTCGTCGGGCTGTTGCTGCGGCGGCTGGTTGCCGCGCGGAATAGCCCCGGGCGGCCGCAACGGCTGATCGGAAAAAATATTGCCGATCTGCGCCGCGCCGGAGGCGCAAGCGTGATGGTCGAGGCGGCGATCAGGGCCGCGAAACCGGTCAGGGCAATGGTTCGAAACATCTCGCGCGGCTTTAAAAGGCGAATCGGGCTCGCGACATAGTACAGGCATATCGGCCGCTCGCGTGACTACCGGTTAACACGCCGAATACGGCGGGGAAAGGGCGGTTTCCCGCCGTTCCCGGCCTCTGGTCAGCTGCACTAGTCAGCCTTGTTCACAAATGAAATAGTCGTTCCGTTGTCGCGGGGCCGCCTCGCGCGAAAAGCCGCCAAAATCCGGGAAAACCGGACGAGCCAGAGGAAACCCCAGATGCCCGATCGAATTCGCCTGGACGGCCGGGTCGCCGTCGTCACCGGGGCTGCCGGCGTCATCGGAACCGCGACCATCCGCCTGCTGGCCGAACGCGGTGCGCGCATTGTCGCAGTCGACCGCCGGGAGCAGGATCTCGCCACCGCCATCCAGGGCCTGCCGGCCTCGGCCGAGGCGATCGCCATCACCGCCGACGTCACCCAGGAAGGCGACGTCGCTGAATATGTCCGCGCCACCGTCGACAAGTTCGGCACCATCGACGCTTTCTACAACAATGCCGGCATCGAGGGCGACATCAAGCCGATCCCCGAATATTCGCTGGAAAGTTTTCGAAAGGTGCTCGACGTCAACGTGGTCGGCGTCTTCCTCGGCATGAAATACGTGCTGCCGGTGATGCTGAAGCAGAACAAGGGCAGCATCATCAACACCGCCTCGATCGCAGGCCTGATGGGATCGCCGATGATCGCGGTCTACAGCGCCAGCAAGCATGCGGTGATCGGGCTGACCAAGAGTGCCGCCTGGGAATGCACCGGCACCGGCGTGCGGGTCAATTGCGTCTGCCCCGGGCTGATCGACAGCCGGATGCTGAGCACGATCCTGCAAGGCCGCAACCCCGGTAACGAACCGCCGCCGAACGAGAAAATCGTCGACCGGATTCCGGCCCGCCGGCTCGGACGGGCGTCCGAGGTTGCCTCCATCGTGGCGTTCCTGGCCTCCGACGAAGCGAGCTATGTTTCCGGCTCCGCCTACACCGTCGATGGCGGCCGCACCGCCGCCTGAAGTACTCCGTTCAAACCAGAGGTCTTAATGCCCGTTGTTCTCGATCCCGATGCGGCCGCCGTGTATGCGGCTTTCCAGGCAGCCAATCGTCCTCCCTATGAAATCGGTATCCCCCACCGTCGCGCGCGAATTCTATCTCGCAGGCCGTCCGGTCTCCAATCCCGAGCCGCCGGAACTCGAATCCGCCAGGCCGCTATCGATCCCGTCTGCCCACGGCGCGATCCCGGCCCGCATCTACACGCCGAAGAGTCTTCGCAAGAGCAACGGCCTTGCCCCCTGCCTGGTGTTCTTCCACGGCGGCGGCTGGGTGATCGGCGATCTCGATTCCCACGACGTCGTCTGCCGCAAGCTGGCGCACGAAGCGGAGATGCTCGTCGTCTCCGTCGACTACCGCCTCGCCCCCGAGCACAAATTCCCCGCCGCCGTCGATGACGCCATCGCGGCGACGAAATGGGTTGCCGCCAACGCCAAGCCGCTCGGTATCGACACCGCGCAGATCCTGGTCGGCGGCGACAGCGCCGGCGGCAATCTCGCCGCCGTGGTGGCGCTGGCCGCGCGCGACGGCGACGGCCCGAAACTCGCCGGCCAGGTGCTGATCTATCCTGCGACCGATTTCGCGATGAGCCATCCCTCGCACACCGAACCCGAGACCAGCATTCTCTTGACGCATTCGGTGATCAAATGGTTCTGCAACCACTATCTCAACGGCGCCGCCGACATTGACCAATGGAAGGCCTCGCCGGCGCGCGCCAGGACGCTTGCCGGACTGCCGCCGTCCTACGTGCTGACCGCGGGCGCCGATCCGCTGCGCGACGAAGGCGCCGAATATGCCGCGCGCCTCAAGCAAGCCGGCGTGCCGATGACCTACCGGCACTTTCCCGGCCAGTTCCATGGCTTCTTCACCATGGGCAAGCTGCTGCAACAGGCCAATGTCGCGCTCAGCGAAATCGCCGGCTGGCTCAAGACGCTGAAATAGCGTTGGGCTAACCTGATCGCGATTCGAGGAAAACGTCTTGGAAGCCTCCGCCTCACTTGAAATCGCCAAGCACACACTGCTGTCGTGCGGCATGGTCCTCGCGATCGGCACAGTCGCGGGCCTGATCGCGCAGAAAATCAGGATTCCCGACGTCGCGGTGTTTCTGATTACCGGGATCGCGATCGGGCCGCATGCGCTGGGGTTGGTCGATATCAAGGCGGATTCGGCGCTGAACCAGATCATCCTGCTGTTCGGCGCGAGTTACATTCTCTTCGACGGCGGCGCGTCGCTGCGCTTCAACGTCCTGAAGCAGGTCTGGATCACCATCGTCGTCATCGCGACCGTCGGCGTCGTCATCACCGCCGCTGATCACCGGCCTCGCCGCCTATTACATCCTCGGCGTACCCTTGATCGTGGCGCTGCTGCTGGGGGCGACGCTGGCCTCGACCGATCCGGCGACGCTGGTGCCGATCTTCCGTCAGGTCCACATTCGCGACCGCGTCGCGCAAACCGTGATGAGCGAGTCCGCCTTCAACGACGCCATGGGCGCGATCGTCACCTTCGGCGTGCTGGCGGTGGCGACCGGCAGCGGCGAGTTCTCGCTTCGCTGTCCTCGCTGCTCGATCTGCTCAAGCAATCCGTCGATCGGCATCGTCGCCGGCATCGTGCTCGGCTATCTCGCCGCGCTCGTCATCGCCCATGAGAAAATGGACTTCCTCGCCGAATACGCGCCGGTGGTGACGCTGATCGCCGTCATCGGCGCCTATTTCGCCGCCGACGGCCTGCATGCCTCCGGCTTCATGGCGGTGTTCGTGTTCGGCATCGTGCTCGGCAACAAGGAAGCCTTCGGCTTCCAGATGGAAGAAGGCGAGGCCCGCAAAGCTCGACGAGTATGTGCTGACCACGGCGTTCATCATGCGCCTGTTCATCTTCATCCTGCTCGGCGCCCAGGTCGATTTCGCGCTGATGAGCCAATACTGGCTCGGCGGTGCGGCGGTCGTCGCGGTGCTGATGCTGGTGGCACGCCCGATCACGGTGTTCGCCTGTGCAGGCCCGGACCGCCGCGCGCGCTGGAGCTTTGCCGAAATGCTGTTCATGTGCTGGACCCGCGAGACCGGCGTCATCCCGGCGGCGCTGGCGGGCCTGTTGCTCGGCATGAAGGCGCCGGGCGCGCAGATGATCGCGTCCGTCACCTTCATCGCGATCCTGATGACGATCCTGATCCAGGCGCCGACCACGGAATGGCTCGGGCGGCGGCTGGGACTGCTGGAAACGAAATCCGGTTAGAGCGTTTTCGAGCGAAGTGGGTACCGGTTCGCGTGAAGAAAACGCGTCAAAACAAAGAGTAGAGCCGGTTCTGATTCAATCAGAACCGGCAAGGCTCTACCCCGCCCGCGCCGCCCGCCGGAGCGATTGCGGCGGCTGGCCGAAGGCGCGGATGAAGGCGCGTCGCATCCGCTCCGGATCCCTGAACGCCGGTGGTCTCGGCCACGCGTTCGATCGCCTCGCTGGAAGACTGCACGCGCTCACGCGCCACCTCGATCCGCAACCGCTCGACCGCCTTCGACGGCGAGGTGCCGGTCTCGGCAATGAAGGCGCGGGTGAAATGCCGCGAGCTCATGCCGGCCTGCTCGGCCAGGTCCTCGACCGTGAGCGGCGCGTCGAGATGCTCGCGCGCCCAGGCCAATAGCGATCCGAACCGGCCGGTCGGCGCCTTCAGTTCCAGCAGCGACGAGAATTGCGACTGGCCGCCACTGCGCCGGTGATAGAGCACGAGCTGCTTTGCGGTTTTCTGCGCGATCTCGTCGCCGAAATCTTCCGCGACCATGGCCAGCGACAGATCGATGCCGGCGGTGATGCCGGCCGAGGTCCAGATATTGCCGTCACGGGTAAAAATCTGGTCCGGCTCCAGCTTCACCTGCGGATAGGCCTTGAGGAACTGTCGCGTGCGCTGCCAATGCGTGGTCGCGCGGCGGCCGTCGAGCAGGCCGGCCTCGGCGAGGATGAAGGCGCCAGAACAGACGCTGGCGAGGCGGACGCCACGCCTGGCGAGCCCCCGCACGAAGGCCAGCGTCTTGTCGCATCGCGCCGCCGCCTCGACGCCCTCGCCGCCCGCGATGATCAAGGTGGTGATCGCGCTTGACGGCTTCAGTCCGCGCGCCAGCATCTCGACGCCCGAGGTGCTGCGCACCGGTCCCGGCGTCGCCGCCACGACCCTGATCGAGGGTTCACCGGTGGCGTAGCGCGCCCCGATCTCGAACACCGAAATCGGACCCGCGGCATCGAGCAACTGGAAGTCCGGGAAAATGAGGATGCCGATCATGATGGGCCAGTCCTTAAACGAACTGTCCTGAAACGAAATGTCCCTAAACGAGGGAAATATGGCATTTCGGACAACAGACCATCATGACAGGATGCCGACGTCAAGCCGACAACGGAGGATCTCGTGATGTCCGCGCCGCTTCAGATTGGTCTGGTGCTATTTCCGAAAGTGACCCAGCTCGACTTCACCGGGCCGTTGCAGGTGTTCTCCAGCCTGCCCGGCGCGAAAGTGCATTTGATCTGGAAGCGGATCGAGCCGGTCGCGACCAATTCCGTATTGGTGCTGACCCCGACCATGACGTTCGCGGATTGCCCGCAGCTCGACGTGATCTGCGTGCCCGGCGGCGGCGGCACCGACGACATGGTCAACGACGAGGAGATGCTGGCCTTCCTGCGCCGGCAGGCCGAAGGCGCCAAGTACATCACCTCGGTCTGCACGGGATCGCTGGTGCTGGGCGCAGCCGGCCTGCTCAAAGGCTATCGCGCGGCGACGCACTGGACCGCGATGGATTTTCTCTCCGCCTTCGGCGCGATCCCGACCAAGACCCGCGTCTGCGTCGACCGCAACCGCGTCACCGGCGGCGGCGTCACCGCGGGCATCGATTTTGCGCTGACGCTGGTCTCGCTGCTGCACGACCGGCGCACCGCGGAAGCGATTCAGCTCCGGCTCGAATATAACCCGGCGCCGCCGTTCAATTCCGGCTCGCCGGATACCGCGCCGCCGGAAGTGCTCGCCTTCATGACGGAACGGATTGCCGAAGCGCAGGTCCGCCGCGGCGAGAAGATCCATCGCGCCGCCGCAAGGTTGGCGTAACGCTGCGCGCACAAAGAAAAAGGCCGCCTGGTTTCCCAGACGGCCTTTCCTGTCTCACGGTGGCCACACATTGACGGGCGATTTCAGAACCTCTGCACCGGGGGCCTATCTCCCGGCCGTATCCTGATCGGTAGCCGCTGCTCGCCGGGGCAGTCGCGAACTGGAGCCCGACACCGACGCGATGGTCTCCCATCTCCGTAAGATGTCCCATTGAACCGCGATGACGCGAAAAGCTCAAGACGGCAGCGACGGATGTCCCCGTTGATCCCGCTGTTCACAGGGGCATCATTTGAATTTCGGATAGTGTCTCAATTTGAAAATTACTGAGATGATGGGCGCTTGAAATAGAGAGTTCTGCTTCTTAGGGGCGACGATGCTTTGGGGCTTGGCCTGGTACTGGTACGCCGTGATAGTCGGCTTCCTGCTCCCGTGGGTGACGATGTACCGCGATATGCGGGACGAATTTGATGAGGGTTTTAAGTGGGGCCTCAAAATCTATCTGGGCATATGCGTCGTCACCGTGCCCGCCATGCTGGTGCTCACCTTTTTGGCCAGATGGTTGATGGGAAAAGCTTAGCGCAGGTCTTTGATGAGGCAATCATGCCCCGAGGATCCAAAGGCGAGAGATGCCCCCGGCTCACGGCCGCTATGCTTGGAGAAACCGGTGCTGATGCGATCGCTCGCAGAAATTTCAAACTGATACACGGCCGGCCGAACCGCGAGCGCTAGTTTGAGTTTTGACCGGAGCAGACTCTCCGACTTCGCGGCTTGTACTGCCAAATGTGCGATATAACGGCGATGATCATCGAGCCAAGGCCAACCAACGTACAGGCCCCGACCACGAAGTAACTGTAGCCTCTTAGCGCAGAGTCGCTCTCCGCGTGTAGGGCGACCCAAACGCCAACCATCCCAATGACCACGGCTGTCGCCAGCAGTTTCCACAAGAACTCCGTGAAGCTCATTTTCTTAACCATCGTATCCTCGCGCTGAAGCACGTCAGCAAATCTTCTGGAAGCGCGCCCGCCGGCGCGGCGCCTCGGACCAACCTTTGGGGCGTCTACCCATTGGTCGCGTGGCGGCGCTACCGGTTCGATCCGCCCTGCACCTGCCCACATTGAACCTGTCCGGCCTCCAAAAGCACAAACGGGCGTACTCCCGAAGTGACGAAGGAATGCCCGATGAAGGCCCTGAAAGCATCGATCCGTGTTGCGGCCACCGCGCTCGCCCTAAGCCTGGCGCTCGGCGCGCCATCCTACGCGGCAGAGGACGAGGCGGGCACTCTCAGCCTGCAGATGAAAGAACTCTATCGGGCCGGGAAATACACGGAAGCGTTGTCATTGGCCCAGAAGTCTCTGGCCCTTCGCGAGAAGGAATTTGGTCAGGACGATGCGAACGTCGCGATGCCGCTGAATGACCTCGGCACGATCCACTACAATCTGGGGCAATACGCCGTTGCCGAACAGCTCTACAAGCGCTCGCTGGCCATCAGGGAGAAAACGCTCGGTCCGGATCATGCGGAAGTCGCAATGGTGCTGAACAATCTGGGCGATCTCTACCGCGCGGAAGAGCGCTTCGCGGAGGCGGAGCCGCTTCTGAAGCGCTCCATCGCCATTGGCGAGAAAACCGCCGGGCCCAACGATCCGGCGATCGTGATGGCGTTGAGCAACCTCGCCGCCCTCTACAGCAATCAGCGTCGGTACGACCAGGCCCAGCCGCTGTTCGAGCGGGGGCTGGCCATCCTCGAGAAGGCGCACGGCCCCAACGATCCCGAAGCCACGGTGTTGATGAGCAACCTGGCCGATACCTACATCCACCGCCATCGTTACGCCGATGCCGAGCGGCTGCTCAAGCGATCGATCGTGGTGACCGAGAAGGCATACGGACCCGACCATCCCGACGTCGCGCTGGCGCTGAACAATCTGGCCGCGCTTTACGGGCGTCAGGGCCGTAACGCACTGGCCGAGCAGCTTTACAAACGGTCGGTCGCGACCTTCGAGAAGACGCTCGGTCCGAACCATCCGGATCTCGCGGATGTGCTGGACAACCTGGCCGCTCTCTACAAGGACCAAGGCCGCTACGCCGATGCCGAACAGGTGTTCAGGCGGTCGAAGGCCATTCGCGGGAAAACAGCACCGATCTGAGCGATCGGACGCAGCAACAGCCGGCTGTCAACCAAGCAACGACAGCAATGCGGGTGTGGGCCCTAGTTACCGGGCGTCCAGGCCTGGTAGTCGCCGGTGGCCTTGGGACGGCGGCCGCTCGCGAGCGTCGAGCCGGACGGGCGATAGGCCTGCGGCGTGCCGGTCAGGTTCGGAATATGCGGCTTCTGCCATTCGCGCGGCGTGTAGCTCTCTTCGGTCGGCGCGACATCGACGGTGTGATGGATCCAGCCGTGCCACTCCGGCGGTATCTTGGTCGCCTCGGCATAGCCGTTATAGACCACCCAGCGCCGCTGGAAGCCGAGCGTCGGGTCGATCTTGCCGCCCTTGGTGCGATAGTAGGTGTTGCCCTGCTCGTCCTGGCCGACCAGTTCGCCGAACCGCCAGGTCCACAATTGGGTGCCAAAGGTCTGGCCGCTCCACCATGTGAAGAATTTGAGGAAAAACAGCTTCATGGGGACTCGGCCGGTTGGAGAGGACGTATCGCTCTGATGCCATCGGCGGGCCGAATTGTCCAGACGAAGGCGAATATGCGCCTGCCCTGCTCCCAGCGTGCTCAAGCCGCAGCGGCGCAATGTCGCGGAATCATCGCAATCTGTTCATGCCGCATACAGTTCCGGCCTGACAGCTTGAGCGCTGCGCACAACCGGTGCGCGGGCTCGGGAACGTCCGCCCTCTCAAAAGGTTGGGCTATATCCCGCAGATGGAGCCAATGATGATCAGTTTGAAGGTTTTGAGTACCGCGGCCGTGATGGCGCTGATTTTGCCCATGGTCGCGCCGAGCGTGAGTTTTGCGCAGGCTGCGCCGAATCAAGTCGCCTGGCGGCGGCCTTGCAGCCGAAGCCCGGCGCCGGAGGCGGAGCCCCACGCATGGGCAGCGCTGGTCCGCAGATGGGCGGCGGCGGCTTTAGAGGCGGCGGCGCACCGCCGCAAATGGCGGGCGGCGGCGGCCCGCGTCCCGGCCCGAGCATGGCAGTTCGTCCCGGCCCGCAGTACAGCGGCGGCGGTGGCGGCGGTAATTATCGTCACGGCGGCGGCGGTGGCGGTTACTACCGCCATGGCGGCGGTGGCGGCTTCATCCCCGGCGCCATAGCCGGCGCAGTGATCGGCGGCGCGATCGCTTCCGGCGGCGGCTATTACGGCGACCCCGGCTACGCGACGAACTATTACGACGACGGGTATTACGACGACGGCGCGGTCGCGGTGGCCCCCGCTCCCGCCGGCGACGAATCCGTTTCGTACTGCATGCAGCGCTATCGTTCCTACGATCCGAACTCCGGAACGTATCTCGGCAACGACGGCTACCGGCATCCCTGCCCGTAACGACGTCTATTGATGACGTTCAAGGGCGGCGCATTCCGGTGCGCCGCCCTTTTTATTATGGGCTACGAGCGCAGCGCCACCCCGACACCGCCGAGCGTGATCACCAGTGCTGCGATCTCGCGCAGCCCGAGCGGCTCGTGCAGCATCGCCGCCGCCGCGAGCACGCCGACCACCGGCACCAGCAAGGTACCGATCGAGGCGGTCGCCGCCGGCAACCGCTCGAGCGCCGCGAACCAGCAGACGTAACACAGGCAGAACTGGATCAGCGTCATATAGACCATCGACGCCCAGCCGACCGGCGAGAGCGCGGCAAGCTGCGGATGTTCGATCACGAGGCCCACGATCGCGATCGGAAAACAGCCGAGGCCGACCTGCCAGGCCGCCAGCGACAGCGGCGGCATCGCCAGCGGGAAATGCTTGGTCAGCACGGTGCCAAGCCCGACGCAGACCGCGCCGGCGAGCGCGCATAATATGCCCGGCAATTTTTCAACGCTGGCGTCCAGACCGTTGCCGCCGATCAGCACGGTGATTCCGACCAATGCGACCAGCAGCGAGAGGGCGCGGAGCGGCGACAGCCGTTCGCCGAGTATCGGCCATGCCAGGAACGCGACCCAGACCGGGATCGATATGCCGAGCACCGCGGCTTCGCTGGCACTGAGCCACAGCAGCGCCAGTCCCATGAACGCGGCCCAGCCGCCGATCGCCAGGGTCGAGACCACGACAAGGCGCAGCCACATCGATCGCGGCACGCTTAACTTCTGCTTCCGCACACATGCAACCAATGCGAGCGCCACGGCGCCGACGATGCCGCACAGACCGCGCGACGATAGCGGCGGCCACTCCGTCAGCAGATGCTTCATGATCGGAAAGTTGAGGCCCCACCCCACCGACGCGATGGCAAGGAAGACGAAACCGAGCGGCGGCATTCGGGCGCGGCCCGCCTGGCGATTGGTGGACATGAGGAAACTTGATCCGGGCTGGACGCGTGATTGTTCTTGTTTTGACACAGCGAAACCGAATTCGCCCGCAGCAAATCTTATATGCACTTTACCATACAGACGAGTTGGCATGCTTCGGAGTTAATCGTTGCATGGGCCGCACGAGTCGCAGGACGCGCGGCCCGAGGGAGAAGGAATCGTCGTGCCGCGCGTTCTCGTGGTGGATGACGACCCGATGGTGTGTGTCGCCATCGAGCTTTGTCTGACGCGCCAGGGTTTCGAGGTCACCGTCGCCGACGGTGGTGAGGCCGGAATGCGCGCCCTCGAATCATCCCATTTCGACGTGATGCTGATCGACGTTTTCATGCCGCATATGCGCGGCTTCGAATCGATCCGGATGTTTCACGAACGCATGCCTGATATTCCCATCGTCGCGATGTCGGGCTACGCCTTCGCCAATACCGAGCGCGCGCCGGATTTCCTGAGGATGACGATCGAACTCGGCGCGGCATGCTGCCTGCGCAAGCCGTTCACGCCGAATGCGCTGTTGACCACCATAAATGAATGCCTCACCAAATCGACAACCTCGGCACGTCTCTCGAAATAGTGAATAAAATCGTCAATGCCTTCGCAGCGTCTCATTCTTGGAACTGGCCTCGCAATCCTGCTTGCCATCAGCGCTGCTTCGATCGGTCTCGATCTCAAGTCTCAAGCCGACGCCGCCGCCGTGAGCCGCGCACTCGGCGTGCTGAAGTCCATTCCGGATCTGGAGTTGCTGCTGCGGCGCGCCGAGAGCGCGTCACGCGGCTTTGCCCTGAGCAAGGACCCCTACTTCATCAAGCAACACCGCGAAGCCAGCGAAGGGATTCCGGCGGCATTCGACAATCTGATCGGGGAGTTCAGGGATAATCCGGTCGAGAGACAACTGCTCGAAGAGACCAAGGCGCTTGCCATTCGCCGCGTCGACATCACCAACGAGATGATCAGGCTTCAAACGGCCGGCGATACCGCCGGCGGATTGGCGCTGATGGCCAGGGCCGAAGGCCGCACGACGATGGAAAAAATCGGTATCAACCTCGAGAAAGCTGTCGCCGAAGTGCGAATGCGCCTCGCGGCCCGCTACGCCGATTCCCGCGCCACACGGCGCTTCCTGCTGGCCATCGATCTTGCCGGCGCCGCCCTGATTCTCGTCCTCGCCACCGGACTGATCCGGGCGTCCGGCCGATCAAGCCGCGAATTGCAGGATTCGCTGAGTGCGACCAAAGCCACCAACGAGGCGCTGGAGGCCGCGGTCGCCGAGCGCACCGGGCATCTCGTCGCTGCCCACGAAGAGCTCCGTCATTCGACCGCGGTACTGCAAAATACCTTCAACAGCATTGCGGAGGCCGTGCTCGTCCTCGACGCCAAGGGCGAGATCCTGCTCGCCAATCCGGCCGCGGCAAAAATGCTGCGCTACCGGACCGGCATGCATGTGCTGGAGCTGAGAAGGTTGAGCGTCGCCTACCGCGCCGACGGTTCGACCAGACTGACGGTCCATGAAATGCCGTCGACCAGGGTGTTGTCCGGCGAACCGTTCGACGAGCAGGAAATCTTCATCCGCCCCGCCGATGACCGCGCCCCGCTGCATCTCGTGGTCAGCGGCCGGCCGCTGCGCGACGCCACCGGCGCCATCAGCGGCGCGGCGCTGGTCTATCACGACATTTCGCCGTGGCGCGAAACCGAACGCAAGCTGCTGCAGTCGCAGAAGCTCGACGCCCTCGGCAAGCTGACCGGTGGCGTCGCGCACGACTTCAACAACATGCTGACCGTGATCACCGGTACCACCGAAACCCTGGTTGCGGGCCTTGCGCACCTGCCGACGCTGCAAAAGACCGCCGAGGTGATCGACCAGGCAGCGGAACGCTGCGGCGAGCTGATCCAGCATCTGCTCGCCTTCGCCCGCCGCCAGCCGTTGCAGCCACGCAATGTCGACGTCAACAGCACCGTGCTCGACATCGCCAAGCTGCTTCGCCCGACGCTCGGCGAGCAGATCGAGATCAACTCGATCCTCGAGCAGGAGGTGGCGACCTCGCATATCGACGCTTCGCAGCTTGCGAACTCGCTGCTCAACATGGCGATCAACGCCCGCGACGCGATGCCTGATGGCGGCAAGCTGTTGCTGGAGACCCGCAACGTCGTGCTGGACGAGGCCTATGCGCAGGCCAACCCGGACGTGTCGCCGGGCTCGTACGTGATGCTCGCGGTCACCGACACCGGCACCGGCATGTCCAAGGAGGTTCAGGACCAGGTGTTCGAACCGTTCTTCACCACCAAGGACGTCGGCAAGGGCACCGGGCTCGGCATGAGCATGGTCTACGGTTTCGTCAGGCAATCGGGCGGACACATCAAGATCTACAGCGAGCTCGGCCACGGCACCACCATCAGGCTGTACCTGCCGCCGGGGCGCGGCCAGGCCGTGGCAACGGCCGCGGCGGTCGCCACGCCCTCACGCGGCAACGAGACCATCCTCGTGGTGGAAGACGATGCGCTGGTGCGCAACTTTGTCTCCACCCAACTAAAAAGTCTCGGCTACCGGACGGTGGTCGCCGCCGATGGCCCCGCGGCGACCGCGATCGTCGACAGCGGCGAGCCGTTCGACCTGCTGTTCACCGACGTCATCCTGCCCGGCGGCATGACCGGCCGGCAGCTCGCCGGGGAAGTCGCAAAACGCCGGCCGGGCACCAGGGTGCTTTATACCTCCGGCTATTCCGACAATGCGATCGTGCATCAGGGCCGGCTCGACCCCGGTGTGCTGCTGCTCAGCAAGCCCTACCGCAAGTCGCAGCTCGCCGACATGATCCGCCGCGCGCTGAGGGGCGACGCCTGAAGCACGGGCCAAACACAAAATTACGAAAACAACCCCATGCAAAGTAGAAAAATGGCCGGGATTCACGACCGCGTCGCCAGCACAACACCGGCAAGCGTGAACGCCAGCGCCACGATCTGCGTCAGCCCGAGCGGTTCGTGCAGCGCGAACGCCGACGCCACCACGCCGATCACGGGCACCGCCATGGTGCCGATCGCGGCCACCGAGGCCGGCAGCCGGGCGAGCGCGGCAAACCAGCTGACATAGGCGATGCAGAACTGGATCAGGATCGAATAGGCCAATAGCCAGCCCCCGAGCGCGCTGACTTTTGCCAGATGCGTGGTCTCGATCAGAAGGCCCACCACCGCGACCGGCAGACAGCCGAGCCCGATCTGCCAGGCCGCGGCCGGGATCGGCGGCAGTTGCAGCGGCAGTTTCTTGGCGAGCACGGTGCCGAGCGCAAAGCCGATGGCCCCCGTCAGCGCCATCAGGATGCCCGGCAGCTTGGCGGCACTGGCCGAAAAGCCGTTGCCGCCCATGATCACGGCGAGCCCCGCAAACGCCATTACCAGCGCCACGCTGCGCAGCCAGGTCGGCTGCTCGCCGAGCACCGGCCAGGCCAGCAGCGAGGCCCATACCGGCATGGTGTAGGCGATCAGCGCCGCCTCGCTGGCCGGCAGCCACAACAGCGCCAGCCCCATCAGCACCATCCAGCCGGTGACGTTGAGCAGCGCCGCCAGCAGCAGCCGCGGCCACAACGCTCGATCGACCCGCAAGCTCTGCCCCATCGCCAGCGCGACGGCGGCCAGCAACAACGCCCCGACCACCCCGGTGACGCCGCGAAAGGTCAGCACCGGCAGCTCGCTAAGAAGGTATTTAGTTACCGGCCAATTGAAGCCCCAGCCCACCGAGGTGATGGCGAGGAACATCAGCCCGGCGGGGGCGATGCGCGAAGGCGCGCTCGGGGATGGCTGGTTGGTCATTGGGGGGACCTGCGAGAATCGGGGCCACCTTGTGCCGCTTATCCGGGCTCGCGACCACGGGCGCGCGGGCATGCCAGCCCTCCCCTTGACCGTAGGCTTACGTGAGTCTCCCCGGTGCAATCCCGGAACCCGAAAATATAGCTGGCCTGTGAACAGCGGGTGCAGCTTGGCTCCACAGCTTCAGAACAATTTTTTCTCCTTGGGAATCCCTGAGGACTCACTGATACTTGGCGACATCAGAGGCGCGCCGGCCCCCCTGTTATCCCCCTCTTTCCACCATATTTAGTATTTGATTCAGGAACTCGTACTAGTTCTTGACGGATGCAAAGGAGTCGTCCTAGTTTCGGGGTGTTCGGCGAGAATGAGTTTGGGTCCCGCCGGTCACTCCCAAAAAGGGCACCAGAAAGACCACGCCAACAGCCGGTAAAGGCAGCGGGTGAAGGCTTTTCTGCCCGCAATTTTCAGGCGCTGGCCTGGGAGTTTTGGGTGATTTCGCGGCGCCAGAAACCGGCCGGAACAGGCCCGGATGGCGTGTTTGAGTAAAGGCGTTTGGGCGTTGGTTTGGGGGCGTTGGATGCACGGCCTGGAAGGACCCGGTTTGGGGTCGTTCTCGCGGCGGTGGCGCGGGTCTGAACGGTGGGCGCACCGGTCGGAGGCGCGCGAGAAACTGGGCCGGGTCCACCGGTTGAGCTGCGGATACAAGATCAGGGTTGTCAGGACAGCCATGGTCAGGGAGTCCGCTCAAGGAATAACATCCGGGTCCGCCAAATGCGGTCCGGTCAAATAAGAGACGGGGCACGACCATGCAAATCGAACGGCGCAACACCACTTCCGGCCAGTCACCATATGCTGGCATTGATTTCAGATTGACGACATCGGAGATCCGTAACCCCGACGGCTCGATCGTGTTTCGTCTCGAAAACGTCGAGGTCCCCCAGTTCTGGTCGCAGGTCGCCTCCGACGTGCTGGCGCAGAAGTACTTCCGCAAGGCCGGCGTCGCCGCGCGCCTGAAGAAGGTCGAGGAAGAGACCGTGCCGTCGTGGCTGTGGCGCTCGGTGCCCGACACCGAGGCGCTGGCCTCCCTGCCCGAGAACGAGCGCTTCGTCAGCGAACTCTCGGCCAAGCAGGTATTCGACCGCCTCGCCGGCTGCTGGACCTATTGGGGCTGGAAGGGCAACTACTTCTCCTCCGAAGAAGACGCGCAGGCGTTCTTCGACGAGCTGCGCTTCATGCTGGCCAAGCAGATGGTCGCGCCGAACTCGCCGCAGTGGTTCAACACCGGTTTGCATTGGGCCTACGGCGTCGATGGCCCCGGCCAGGGCCACTATTATGTCGACCCCTTCACCGGCAAGCTGACGAAATCGAAGTCGGCCTACGAGCATCCGCAGCCGCACGCCTGCTTCATCCAGGGCGTCGGTGACGACCTCGTCAACGAAGGCGGCATCATGGACCTCTGGGTCCGCGAAGCCCGCCTGTTCAAGTACGGCTCCGGCACCGGCTCCAACTTCTCGCGCCTGCGCGGCGAAGGCGAAAAACTTTCCGGCGGCGGCCGCTCGAGCGGCCTGATGAGCTTCCTCAAGATCGGCGACCGCGCTGCGGGCGCCATCAAGAGCGGCGGCACCACGCGCCGTGCGGCCAAGATGGTCGTGGTCGACGCCGACCATCCGGATATCGAGACCTATATCGACTGGAAGGTGAAGGAGGAGCAGAAGGTTGCCGCGCTGGTCACCGGCTCCAAGATCAACCAGAAGCACCTCAAGGCCGTGCTCAAGGCCTGCGTCAACTGCGAAGGCTCGGGCGACGACTGCTTCGATCCTGAGAAGAACCCGGCGCTGCGCCGCGAAATCAAGCTCGCGCGCCGCGCGCTGGTGTCCGACAACGTCATCAAGCGCGTGATCCAGTTCGCCAAGCAGGGCTACAAGGAAATCGACTTCCCGACCTACGACACCGATTGGGATTCGGAAGCCTACCTCACGGTCTCCGGCCAGAACTCCAACAACTCGGTCTCGCTGAAGGACGATTTCCTCCGCGCCGTCGAAACCGATGGAACGTGGGACCTGATCAGCCGCACCAACAAGAAGGTGATGAAGACCCTGAAGGCCCGCGACCTCTGGGAAAAGATCGGCCACGCCGCCTGGGCCTCGGCCGATCCCGGCCTGCACTTCAACACCACCATGAACGACTGGCACACCTGCAAGGCGTCCGGCGACATCCGCGCGTCCAATCCGTGCTCGGAATACATGTTCCTGGACGACACGGCGTGTAACCTCGCCTCCGCCAACCTGATCACGTTCTATTCGACCACGACCAAGCGGTTCGACGTCGAATCCTACGAGCATCTGTGCCGGCTCTGGACCGTGGTGCTGGAAATCTCCGTGATGATGGCCCAGTTCCCGTCGCGCGCGATCGCCGAACTCTCCTACGAGTTCCGCACGCTCGGCCTCGGCTTTGCCAACATCGGCGGTCTCTTGATGACCATGGGCCTGTCGTATGACAGCAAGGAAGGCCGCGCGCTGTGCGGTGCCCTGACCGCCGTGATGACCGGCATCTCCTACAAGACCTCCGCGGAAATGGCCGGCGAGCTCGGCACCTTCCCCGGCTACAAGAAGAACGCCCAGCACATGCTGCGCGTGATCCGCAACCACCGCCGCGCCGCCCACGGCGAATCCCGCGGCTACGAAGCGCTGGCCGTCAGTCCCGTGCCGCTCGATGGGGCCTCCTGCCCGCAGGCCGACATCGTCACCCACGCCGTTGCGGCCTGGGACGACGCGCTGGCGCTCGGCGAGAAGCATGGCTACCGCAACGCCCAGACCACCGTGGTGGCGCCGACCGGCACCATCGGCCTCGTCATGGATTGCGATACCACCGGCATCGAGCCTGACTTCGCGCTGGTGAAGTTCAAGAAGCTTGCCGGCGGCGGCTACTGGAAGATCATCAACCAGGCCGTCCCGGTAGCACTTCGCACGCTCGGCTATAGCGAAGCGGACATTGCCGAGATCGAAGCCTACGCCGTCGGCCACGGCTCGCTCTCCAACTCGCCCGGCATCAACGTCTCCACCCTGAAGGCCAAGGGCTTTACCGACGAAGCGCTGGCCAAGGTGGAAAAGGCGCTGCCGACCGCGTTCGACATCAAGTTCGCCTTCAACAAGTGGACCTTTGGCGAGGATTTCCTGCGCGACACCCTGAAGATTGCGCCGGAAGCGATCGCAGCCCCCGGCTTCGATCTGCTCGCCGCCGTCGGCTTCACCAAACGCGAGATCGAGGCCGCCAACATCCACATCTGCGGCGCGATGACGGTCGAAGGTGCGCCGCACCTGAAGGCCGAGCACTATCCGGTGTTCGACTGCGCCAACCCCTGCGGCAAGATCGGCAAGCGTTATCTGTCGGTCGAGAGCCACATCCACATGATGGCGGCGTCGCAGCCGTTCATCTCGGGCGCGATCTCGAAGACCATCAACATGCCGAACGACGCCACCGTCGAGGATTGCAAGTCGGCGTATCTTCTGTCCTGGAAACTGGCGCTGAAGGCCAACGCGCTCTACCGCGACGGCTCGAAACTGTCGCAGCCGCTGAACTCCCAGCTCATCAGCGATGATGACGAGGAAGATGACGCTATCGACAGCTATTACGACAAGCCGATGGCGGCGCGTACCGCCCAGGTCTCGGAAAAGATCGTCGAGAAACTGGTCGAGCGCATCATCGTGATGCGCGAGCGCGAGAAGATGCCGGATCGCCGCAAGGGCTACACCCAGAAGGCGGTTGTCGGCGGTCACAAGGTCTATCTCCGCACCGGCGAATATGACGACGGCCGGATCGGCGAGATCTTCATCGACATGCACAAGGAAGGCGCGGCCCTTCGCTCCTTCATCAACAACTTCGCCATCGCGGTGTCGCTCGGCCTGCAATACGGCGTGCCACTGGAGGAGTATGTCGACGCCTTCACCTTCACCCGCTTCGAACCCGCGGGCCCCGTGCAGGGCAACGACAGCATCAAGTACGCGACCTCGATCCTCGACTATGTGTTCCGCGAACTCGCGGTCAGCTACATGTCGCGCTTCGATCTCGCCCATGTCGATCCCAGCGAGTTCGAATTTCGATGCGCTCGGCAAGGGCGTCGAGGAAGGCAAGGTCGATCCGTCGCACTCGTCCAAGTACGTCTCCAAGGGCCTGACCCGCTCGCGTACCGACAACCTCGTCGTCATGCGCCCGACCTCCAGCGATACCGACGCCCGCGGCTCAAGCAACGTCACCGCGATCGCCGGCCATGGCCCGAGCGCCCGCGTCGCCGACACGCTGGAAGGCGCGGTCGCGCTGAAGCAGGAAGCCCAGCACGATCTCTCTCCCACGGAGAAGCTCGAAGCGTTGCAGTGGAGCAAGGCGGGCGCCGCAGCCCAGGCCGCGCAACCGAGCAAGGCCGAGCGCCGCGCCGAAGCCAAGGCCAAAGGCTACGAAGGCGAAATGTGCGGCGAGTGCGGCCACTTCTCGCTGGTGCGGAATGGTACGTGCATGAAGTGCGATACGTGTGGAAGCACGACGGGGTGTTCATGAGCTTTTTGGCTCATCAATGAAATGGGAAGGCCGTTCGAAAGAGCGGCCTTCTTTATTTATTTGCTTCGATAGATCTCCGCGGAGATGCCACTTTGAAGGATGACGCAAAAAAATATTGGCCGATAAAATTCGACGCGTTGAGGCCTCCAACCTCCCTGTCGACTCCTATTAGCGTCATCGCAATTGCCATCTTCATTACCTGCTTGGCCATCGCACTGCTCGCTCTTGGTTGGCTCTTTGCTGATCTGGTTAGCGGAGATCAAAAGAGGGGCTCCGAAGCAGCAAAGACCGCGCTACCCATTCTTGCTGGAGCAATCGGCCTGCCCCTCATCATTTGGCGACTCCTGATCCTCGATCGCCAAACTCGCATAAGTGAAGAAAAAACCCAGATCGATCGAGAGACCCATTACACTTCAATTTTTTCCCGCAGCATCGATCAACTGGGACAGACGAGAGAAATAAAATCTCTTCAATTTATCGACGGAAAATCGGAATCGATCAGCAAGACTGCACCAAATATCGAAGTTCGTTTGGGTGGCATTCATTCGCTGGCTCGCTTGGCGGACGAAAGTCTTCGCGACCGAAGCAAGATCGAAAATACGTTGTTATCGTATGTCCGCGAAAATTCTTGGTCCGACCGCAGCGGAACGACAATCACTTCGCCGGAAAGATCGAGGAAATCTTGGTGGAGTTGGTACTATTCCTATTCAACAGGCGACAGAACGACAGAATCTGAAGCTGAATTTAAGCAGTGGCAAAAAGAGAGAGCCGCCCAATCAAATGAGCAGATCAGTTGGGGGTTGGGGCTCAGCGAGACTCGCGTTGACGTTAACGAAGCAATCGACGCTATTGCCAATCTAAAAAATGATCCTCCAAGAGGATCTTCTCGATTTTACGAATGCCTTTTCGTGGGTGTAAAACTGGGATCCAGTATTCTTAGCTCAAGCACGTTTGAACGATGCACATTCGTACGATGCTCATTTATCCCTTCAACAACAATCAATGTCTCACATTCACAAATCATCGAATGCAAGGTAGTTGAGTCGACTAACGCAACAATACGATTCACTCAATGCAAGATCGATCGCTTAACGATCTCCAAGGCTACCGACCCCATCCTAAAGCTATTTTCTTGCGAGACGTCAGAGCTGTCCATCTCAGGGATATCGGGAGGGACCGTGGATATTTCCCATAGCGGCATCAGCAACAGTCGAATAAGCGGAAAGAATGAAATTATAATCGAAATGGAATACACTGCGTTTGCAGGCGGGAGCATTTCCAACTTCAAGGCATCGCCTCTTTCCA
This sequence comes from uncultured Alphaproteobacteria bacterium, assembly GCA_963764705.1. Taxonomy (GTDB): domain Bacteria; phylum Pseudomonadota; class Alphaproteobacteria; order Rhizobiales; family Xanthobacteraceae; genus Bradyrhizobium. Next base: position 136,518 of record CAVXTR010000007.1, read on the forward strand.
ACTTTAGAAACTGTGTCTTGGTAAAAACTGCCCTGCAAGGAGTCGACCTAAGTGACGTCCGCTCGATTGCTGAAGATTCGATATTGACCGCGGATGCTGACCCGGCAACGCGACACCCCGAAATAATTGACCGCCCTTTCGCTTGGCCCGATTTCGACCCAAAATACGAGTCAGACGACATACCTTTTTAGCGCTCAGGATGGGTTGAGTTCTTGCGAGAGCCCTCGCCACAGTGGGCAACCTGCGGGCTATCGCACTACCTTTGCCCTCCCAGCCAACGTGCGCTAAAACCCCGCCATGTCCACCTCTTCTACACCCCTCTCGTTCGACGCCCTCCTCCTTGCCGTCGGCAGCCGCCGCTCCTCCTACGGCTACATCAGCGGGCTTGCGCTCGACCGCGCCGCGCCGGGGGAGGTCTGGACCAGCCTGCCGTACCGCCCGGTATTCGTCGGCGACACCGAGACCGGCGTTCTACATGGCGGCGTCGTCACGGCGATGCTGGATGAGACCTGCGGCATGGCGGTGCAGCTTGCGCTCGACGGCACGCGTTCGATCGCGACGCTGGACCTGCGGATCGACTACCAGAAACCGGCAACGCCGGGGCTCGCCATCCGCGCGCATTCGGTCTGCTATCGCGTCACCCGCTCGATCGCGTTCGTGCGCGCCACCGCCTACCAGGAAACCCTGGACGAACCGGTCGCCACCGCGACCGCCTGCTTCATGGTCGGCGCCAACCGCACCAACATGCTGGAGCGGCCGACGGAATATCAGGCGCATGTGCCGCTCGACGCGCCGGATGATCCGACCGGCCTGTTCGCCACCAGCCCGTTCGCGCGCTGGCTGGGCATTCGCGATCACGCGCAAGGAAACGAGCAAGGAAACGAGCACGGCACGCTGGTGATGCCGTTCTCGCCAAAGATCATCGGCAATCCGATCCTGCCCGCGATCCACGGCGGCATGACCGGTGCCTTCCTCGAGACCACCGCGGTCGTCGGCGTCACGCGCGAGCTGGGCGCCGCGGCGACGCCGAAGCCGATCGGGCTGACGGTCAATTACCTCCGCTCCGGCCGGGCGCTGGACACTTATGCCAGCGTCTCGATCGTCAAGCAGGGGCGCCGCGTCGTCGCCTTCGAAGCCCAGGCCTGGCAGGACGACCGGTCAAAACCGATCGCCTCCGCGTTCGGGCATTTCATGCTGCGGCGGACGGCGGATACCGACGAAGAATAAAAGTAGGATGGGTGGAGCGCAGCGATACCCATCAGTTGCAGTCGCCGAAGTTGATGGGTATCGCTTCGCTCCACCCATCCTACGCGCTCATCCGGGCTACGAAGACGCAGCTTTGTTCCCCATCCGACTCGGTTCTGTTCGCAAGGAACGAATCGGAATCGCAGAAATCAGCGCGGGCCAACCCTTAACAACGCGTTGCGTTGCTCACGTTCGGCGCAGCCAGATCTCTCCGACCGAGTGGTCGGGCTGCTTGCGCAGCACGACGTTGGCGCGGGTGCGGGTCGGTCGGATGTTTTCCCGCAAGTTCACCAGCTTGACCTCCCGCCACATCCGGCGTGCCACATCGCGTGCCTCCGAAACCGGCAGCGCCCGATAATGATGGAAATAGGACGAGGGCTCCTGAAACGCGGTGCGCTGAAGAATGAGAAAGCGTTCGATGTACCATTCCTCGATATCGGCTTCCTCCGCGTCGAGGTAGACCGAGAAATCGAAGAAGTCCGAGACCAGTGCCGGCGCCCGCTCGACCTGTTGCAGGACGTTGAGGCCTTCGAAGATCAGCACGTCGGGCTGGCGCACGACCTCAAACTCGTCAGCCACGATGTCGGAGGTGTGGTGCGAGTAGACCGGCGCCGCGACCTCGGCTTCCCCGGCCTTCACGGCCGCCAGGAAGCGCACCATGCGTTGCAGGTCATAACTTTCGGGAAACCCCTTGCGCTGCATCAGGCCGCGTTGTTCCAGCACGTGATTGGGGTGCAGAAATCCGTCGGTCGTGACCAGTTCGACCCGGGGATGGTCGGGCCAGCGGGCGAGCAGAAGCCGAAGCACGCGCGCCAGCGTACTCTTGCCGACCGCGACGCTGCCGGCGACGGCGATGATGTAAGGCGGGCTGCCCGCCCGGCGGTTCAGAAACGCGTCCTGGACGCGACCAAGCGTGCGCGCCGCAGCCACGTGAAGGTTGAGCAGGCGGGACAGCGGCAGCAGGATATCCGCCACCTCGTCCAGCATGATCGGTTCGTTCAAGCCGCGAAGGTTGTCCAGATCGCCGCTCGATAGCGGCAGCGGCGTGATCGACCGCAAGGACGCCCACTCGCGCCGGTCGAATATCGAGTACGCCGAATACTCGCCGGAGTGAATTGTCGGCGCCAGGTTTGCCTTCGGTCCCATCTTTCATCCCCCGGGCAGGATTCCTGTCAGTCGGTTTTTTCCGCCGCCGTGAAGAACTTCGTGCCGTCGAAGAATTTATTCGGCCGGTTGAACACCGACAGAAACATCGCGCCGTTGGGCGCATGCGCGACATGGATGTTGCCGCCCGGCCGCCACACGAAGTCGCCGACCTCGCAGCTTCCTTCCGCGTCTTCCAGCGAGCCTTCGAGCATGAAGGTTTGTTCGAGCGCGGTGTGCTCGTGCAGCGGGACGACAGCGCCGGGCGCCATCTTGAACAGGATGGTGGAGCGGCCCTCGTCGTCGCTGTAGAGGATCTTCATCTCGATCCCCGAAAACTGCGTCGGCTGCCACGGCATTTTCGAGGCGGCGACGAGGGTCGAGCGAAGATGTGGCGGGTTGACCGGCATGGGTATGTTCATGGGCTTGTGCTCCCTGGGATACGGCTTCTTCGGTCCGCGATAGGGTTGGTTCTAGCACATTCCGCGGCCTGTAGGATGGGTGGAGCGCAGCGATACCCATCAATACCGCTCGCGAGGCGATGGGTATCGCTTCGCTCCACCCATCCTACGGTCGCTAAGCCCTCATCCGGTAGACGATGCCGGCGTCGGCGGTCACCGAAAACCCGTGACGTTCATAGAGCCGCCGCGCCGAATTATTCTTGAGCACCCGGAGCACGATCTTCTTCCCCGTCGGCCGCCAGGTGGCGAGCAGGTTATCAAGCACTTCCGATCCGATGCCGGATCGCTGCCAGGGAGGCGAAACGAAGAACTTCTGCAACCTGATCTCGGTCGGCAACTCGGCGACCTGAAGCCAGCCGGCATCCCTGCCGTCGACGGAAATGATTTTCACCTCTTCGCGTTTCCATTGGGTCGCGAAGATGGCGCGCTGTTCGGCTTCGTCCCAGACGATGAGCTCCCGCATGTAGGGCCCCAACGTCTGCAAATAGAGCTGCAGGGCGAAATCGTAGTGTTCCGCCGTGGCCTGCCGAAGCTCGATGCGTCTCGCCATGCCGGCACCCTGTAGGATGGGTGGAGCGCAGCGATACCCATCATTTGGGCGGTGTGATGGGTATCGCTTCGCTCCACCCATCCTACACGATGACGGGCGCCGCGACATCCGGGAAGGACATCGCCACGCCCGTTTCTTCTATTCGTTCAGGCCGCTTTCGCGACCTTTTCCTTCTCCGCCGGCGCACTCTCCATCGCCCGCATGTAGAGATCGAGCAGGCCTTCGCGCTCGTCGCGCTCGTCCTGGTCCTGCTTTCGCAGCTTGATGATCTCCTTGAGGATCTTGACGTCGAAGCCCTCGCCCTTGGCTTCGGCGAAGACTTCCTTCTTCTGCTCGTTCAGTTCCTGCAATTCGGTGTCGATGTTCTCGATCCGCTCGACGAAAGAACGAATGCGGCCGCCGGGAATGGTGACGTCGGACATGGTGCCTCCCCTGTTGATTGAGGTCGTGAAAATGACCGCAAACAAATAACCAATGTGTTAACCTCGCGAAGACGCCCGCCTCGAAAATTTTTCTTTTTCAGACTTGACCGCATGAACGTGATTTCCATCCAGTCGCAGGTCGCCTTCGGCCATGTCGGCAACAGCGCCGCGGTGTTTCCGATGCAGATGCACGGCATCGACGTCATTGCCGTGCCCACAACCTTGCTGAGCAACCGGCCGGGCTATCCGACGATCCACGGCCGCGTGCTGGAAGCGCAACTGGTCGAAGATCTGCTGCGCGGGATCGAGGAGCGCGGCGCGGTCGATGCGTGCCACATGATCCTGTCGGGCTATCTCGGCTCGGCCGAGATCGCCGACGAAGTCGCCGACTTCGTCGCCCGCGCCAAGGCGCGCCATCCCGCGGTGCTCTATTGCTGCGATCCTGTGCTCGGCGATCGCGACCGCGGCATGTTCGTCAAGGCCGGGATTCCGCCACTGGTGCGCGACCGGCTGTGTCCGCTGGCGGACATCATCACGCCCAATCATTTCGAGTTCGAATTCTTGTGCGGGACCAAAGCCGCGACCTCGGCCGAGATGATCGCGCAGGCGCAAACGCTGCTGGCGCGTGGTCCCTCGACGGTCGTCGTCACGTCAGCCGAATTGTCCGATACGCCTGACGGCGAGATCGAAACCCTCGCCGTCGAGCGCGCGCAAGGCTGGCGCGTGCGGACACCAAGACTGCCGATCAGCCCGTCCGGCACCGGCGATCTGTTCGCCGCGCTGTTCACCGCCGCCCGCGTTCAGGGCAAGGACACGCCGGCAGCGCTGGGCCATGCCGCCTCCGCGATCTTCGCCGTGCTGGAGCGCACGGCGGCTGCCGGCACCGAGGAAATGCGCATCGTCGAAAGCGCCGCGCAGCTCGTGCATCCGCAGCGCGGGTTCGACGTCACAGTCATCGGGTCGTAGGCCGGATCGGCGAAGCGTCATCCGCCGTTCTGCAAAGCAATTGGTGGGTTACTAACGCAAAACAATTGGTGGGTTACGCTTGCGCTAACCCACCCGACACTTACTGAACAGCGCGACCGACGGTCCCGGTCCGGCCCTGTGCGGTCGTGATCTTGTTGCGCGGCGTCAGCACGCTGAGCTGAACCGGCGTCACCGACACCGCAGCCGGCGATACTTCCTGCACATTGTCAGCGCCGAGCACCTGAAGCTGCACGGCCGAGACCGGCAAGCCCGCTTTTTCATAGGCCGGCAACTCGGCTGCGATACCGGCGGTAGCAGCCGTCATCACGAACAGAGCGGCGGCGGCGGACAGGGAAATCTTGTTCACGTCAATTCTCCTTGATGGATTTGAATACCAACCTAGTAGACATTTGTTGCGTTGCAACAGTTCAATGATGCATCGCACAATTAAGTGATGAGCAATTCTGGGTTGAGGCCATTCCGGGTTTTGGAATGCCGAACCGCGGTTTGGTCGCGCGGGCAGTCGCAAAGGTTCGCAGCGATTTTTGACGCGGAGAGAGCTTCGCTTCGCTCGCAAAGACAGCAGGCTATTTGACTTTCAAATACCGACGCGCCCGCAGAGGTTGCGCTATTTTCCTCGCCGTGTGAGCTGCATCACGCACGCTCAGAACCTGATCCGGCCAGACTGCCACCAACAGCAGAACGCTAGGCATCAGGAGATGCGACCATGACCCAGGCCCACGTCACCCAGGTTTACTTTCACTGCTCGAACTCCCGCGAAGTCCGGATCGACCGGTCGGGCGAAGCGGTCAGCGACCTCGCCGAGGCGCGCGATCGCGCGGTCGGCATCGTGCAATCGCTGATCATGCAGCGCGACGCCGAAGACTGGCGCGACTGGAGCCTCCATGTCAGCGACTCCGACGACGAGATCTTCGTGCTGCCGTTCGCCTTCGTCCTCGGCAAGCCGCATTAGGAGGGTGTCATGCTGCTCAGCCTCAATGCGATCATGACGCGCGCTCACCGGCTGGCCGCGCGCCTCTGCGACCCCTACCGGCCGGAGCGGCATTACATGCGGGGCCCCGGCCCGAAATGGCACGCCCGGCATCGCGCCGCAGGCACGACGCCCTAGACACCGATCACCTGTGCCGGCCGCCTACGCCGCGGTCCGCTTCTCGATGATCTTGCGAAAATCGGTCGCGAGGCTGGCGTAATAGGCGGCGAGCCCCTCGTAAAAGCTCTGCTCGGGCTGGTCTTTTGCCGCCCGCGCGTTCTCTTCGCAACGCTGCGCCCTCAACTCGTACTTCTCCACCTTGGTCTGCAGATCAGCCACCACCATGGTCATCACTCCCACGCCACGCACACAACCTTCGATCGTATGCGGGCAGGCGTCGAAAAGATGGCCGGGTCAAGGAAATTTGGCAGCGTTGCGGTGAGCAAGAAGTGACAGCGCGCCGATTTACCGCGTCGGCACCGGCATCGGCGGACGCAGCGACGAGCCTGGCCTGCCGCTCGCGGCAGCCTGTGGCTTCGCCGCAGTGCGCGGCCCGCCGCGCTTGGCGTCGTCGACGGATTCCAGGTAGCTCGTCAGCGCCCAGGCCGCGCTGGAATTGCTGGCGTAATGCTGTTGCAGGAACAAATAGAGCGTCAGGCGGAAGCGGCCCTTGGCCAGCCCGCGCGCGCTGCGATGGCAGGCGGCGCAGGTCTCGGCGAACAATTTCGGCGCAGGCTTGCCCTGGTCGATATTCTGCGCGGCCGCCGGGCCGACCAGCGCCACGATCGCGGCAACAACCACAAGGCCGCAGGCTATATTCCTCGATGACATCAATTCTCGCCGGTGCAATTCTTGTCGGAGCAAATTCTTGTCGAAGCGTGAGCGATGAGTGCCCACCGACGTCAGCGACAGCAGAGGCGACGGCCAATCTGCAGCCCGGCCGTGGCGGAATCTGGGCCGCGCGTGCCGCCAGCGGCTAATTCACGAGATTCCGGCAATAAGCCACGCTGCTGGCCATGGCGTCGCGGCCCTTCCAGGCCAGGTAGGTCAGCCGCCCGGCCAGGCTGTTGTGGCTGCGCAAAGCGCGCGATCCGAGGATGTGGTCAAGCGGCGTGCCGATGGAGTTGATCTCCGCCTCGACCGGCGTTGCCACCGCCTGCATCAGGCTGTTCAGCCGCGCGCCCCATTCGGAGCCATCGAGTTCGATGCGCACCCGCAGCGCGTACTCGATGTCATAGATCTCGACCAGGATGTCCCTGGCGATCACCACATGCTGTTGCCGCAGGGCGTGGCAGAGCGCTTCCCGCTTGACGTCCAGCTGGTCCAGCACCATCGGAATCGTGACCGCATAGGGCGTCGCGGCGACGTCGGCCGCGTTCTTGCTGCCGGCGGCCTTGGTCGCAAGCCGCATCAGTTGCCAGGGCGTCTTGAGATGCGCTGCGATCATCGTCAGCGCGAACGGCATCGCCTCGGCCTGCTTGGCGGTGAACGCCTTCAACCGGTCCTGTACCTTGGCGAACGTCTCACCTTCGAATTTCCCGATTTTTTCCGGCAAGCCCGCGGCAAATTCCGCCAGTGCATCGCGCGCCCGCAGGCCACACAGGATTTTCTGCAAATCATCGAAGATCGCCGCCGAACGGGTGTAGCGCGCCAGTTCGGCGCGAACCCGCTCGGCATGGCCGGCGCCCGCGAGCGCAATCTCCAGCGATTTCGCCGCCTTGGTCTGGAATGCGTGCGCGACCTTATCGGCGTCGCGCTTGTTGTCGGTCGCGATCAACAGCTTGATCTCTTCGACATAGCCGCGCGCCATCGTCGGCAGCGCGACCTCACTGATCCACTCCCAGATCGACGCCAGCAATTCCCGGGAGATCTGTCCGGCATTGGCCTGCGCGGGCTTCCGATCGACCAGCAGCGGCTCGAGCGGCTGGTAAAAATAACGCGTCGGGTTGCCCTGGCGATAATCGGCTCCGCCGGTGGCGCGGAACTCGGCGCGCAGCTCCGCCACGATCGCAGCGCCGCCCGGCACGTCTTCGCCGTGGGCCTGCAGCCGCTCGATCTCGGCGAGCAGGTCGCGGCGGGCCGGCGACGTCAGTTGCGCCAGATAGGCGCGGACGCGATCGAGCTGGATTTCGTTGGCCGTCATCGCCTTGAACCTGTGGAGCGCGTATTGCCTCCAATCAGCCGGGAGCGCCGGTTCGCAAGTCCAAACCGCGTTTCGCGGCAAGCGCCGTTCAGGTCGCCTGTCCTGACATTGTCAGAACGATCCTGGCCAAAACGATCCTGGCCAGGACGATTGTTCGTCCCAACTCTAAGGTCGGTTGGGTAAAGAAACGGTACCATTTGCCGTCGGAAAACGGCGATATTGCCGCCAGCGAACCCGCGCCGGAGGCCTCGACGCCCGCCTCAGAACGGCGGCGGCTTCCTCGCCCGCTGCGCCTTCGCCGCCTCCATCCACCAGGCGAGATCGTCGGCAAAGCGTGGAAATGCATGCTCCAGCGCCTTGCCGCCGCCCTCGGCGGTCGGCTTGCCGTCTGCTGTCAGTGTCTGCGCGATCGGGCCGACCGCGAGGCTGCTCGAAATCACCACCATGCCCATTTCGGACAGCGTGCCGTGCCAGGCCAGTGCGGCGCGGGCGCCGGCAAAACGCCCGGCGGAATAGCTCGCAATCGCCGCAGGCCGCCAGAACCACTCCTCGAGGAAATGATCGGTGAGGTTCTTCAGGCCGGGCTGAATGCCCCAGTTGTATTCGCCGGTGACGAACACAAACCCGTCGGCGTCGCGGATCTGCCCGGCCAATTTCTCCAGTGCCGCGGGCGCCTGCCCCTTCGGATGTTCCTTGTACATCCGGTCCAGCATCGGCAGGCCGATCGCCTTGGCGTCGATCAATTCGACGTCGTCGCCACGGGCGCGAAAACCATCGACGACGAATTGCGCCAGCCGGATGCCCATGCGGTCGGAGCGATAGGATCCGTAGAGAACGAGAATGCGGTTGCTCATGATGCCGGGACGCTAGCACGGCAACCAGCCGGCTCGAAAGCTGGCCTGCCGCGCTGTCCGGGGCCCGGATACGCCAGTTCCCGCCTTTCCCGCGCGAGGGGTGCCCGCTTACGGCCGCAACCTCTCCACGTCCGCGCCTTGCTTTGGTCAAACCCGGCTGGCGGTGTGGCGCGTGGGCCAGCGGCGTTTTGAGGCCGCCAATCCGTTCGTTCCCCGTCGCGGGTGCTATTGGCGGGCGACATCGGAATGAAAGGGGACACCAATGCAATCGACGCCAAATCCGCAACAGACCGATCCGCACGACGTGTTCGTGATCGAACCCGACGTCTCGCTTGCCGCGCGCGCCGGCAAGGCGCCGCTCGATGTTTTGTACGACGTGCTCAGAGACCATTCGCAGCCAGGGCACGCAGATATCGAGCGCCTCGATATCAAGCCCGCCGACATCAGGCTTTCAAATCCGGCTTCCCCGGATTCGGAGCTCCGGATTGCGCCCGACTTCTCAGCAGGCAGTGAGGCGTCACCGCCCCCCGACGGCAACGGCATCCAGCTTGGCGAGACCGAAATCAGCGCGCACCGGCCGGCTCCCGGCAAGTTCGCCCGGCGCGTCGTCATGGGTCTGTTCGCGCTCGGCAGCGCCGTGTGCGCCGCGGCGTGGCAGCACTATGGCGACGACGCCAAAACAATGCTCGCGCAATGGACGCCGGCGTTTGCCCTGGCATCGACGCCGCCGGCTGAAAGGCCTGCTGCGGCGGCCCAGCTCGCCGTCGCCGATCAGGCGTCGGCGCAACCGGCATCTTCCGTGGCAGCGGTCGCGAACGCCGCACCGGACCCTTCGCTGGCACTGCAATCGATGGCGCGGGATCTTGCCGCAATGGGCCAGCAGATCAGCGAGCTCAAGGCGACGATCGAACAGCTCAAGGCTAGCCAGGGACAGGCATCGCAGCTCCAACCGACCCAGGCACCAGTGCCGCCGCGCGAGCCGGTGCGGACGGAAGCGAGGCTGACCGAGCCCGCCGCTGCGCCACCCACTGCTGCCCCCCTCGTGCGGCCCCGGATTGTGATGCCGCCGGCGCATGCGACAGCGGCGCCCGTACGCAAGCCGAAGCAGGTCTTCCCCTACGCGCCGATCGCGGCCGCACCGCCGCCGGCTGCCTCAGCCCCGGTGTCGCAGGCGGCGGTGGCGCCGGCACAGGCCGCTTCCCCGCCGCAAACCGCGGAGGACGGCGGCCCCGTGGTACGACCGCCGCTGCCGCTGCACTAGCAGGGCTCAACCAAGGGGTTTTCAGGTGTACCAGCTGTCGCCCTTGCCGGGCGCGCGGTGCTCGTTCGCAATGAGAACCCGCGAACGAAGCCGACCAAGCCGAAGGCGACGAGGCCGAAACAGCCCGCCACCGTGATCCAATGAATGAGTTCGCTCATCTGGCACCTCGCTCTTGGGTCGTGGCCTCTGAGCGGGAGGTTCATTTGACTCTGCGAACGGGCCTCAGCTCTGATGCGGGCCGCGCATGATCTTCAGGGCGTCTTCGACGTGACGCCATTCCGTGGCCCCGTCGCTGTCGCCCCGGCGTTCGCTGGCCTGGGCATTCTGTGCCGCCTGCGCGATCGCGGTCAGCCCGTGCTGCTCGAGCATCTGGCGCGCGACGGAATGAATTTGCGTTTGTGACATCATGCTGCTCTCCCTGATATTCCGGTCCCCGGAGTTGTAGCCAGGCTGTCTGCACCACGGACGCGGCTCCCCTCTCAACGGCAGGTTCGCCCCTCGGGTTCCCCTCGTTGGCAATCACAAATTGAAGCGTGTTCCGCGCCGGTGAACCTTCGCCCGCGCACCGGCGTCCAACCTTTCAAAGCCGCTGCAAAACCCGGCTGTTTCGATCCAAATTCATTCCGCGAGCACGGTCATGTTGGTCCGCCCTATCGTCTTCGCCGTCCTGATCGCCGCCACGGCACCTTCCCTCGCCGCTGCGGCCCCGGCCGAAAAGCCGGTCGCCGGCAAGGTGGTGCACTTCCCACAGGGCACCTGGAGTGCGCTGCCGCAGGTTGGGCCCGACGGCAAGGTCCGGCAATGCGTGCTGGTCGCGGCGCGGCCGCGTATGGCCAAGGACGCTCCGGTAACGACGCGCTTCTCGCTCAACATCAGCCGCGGCAGCGGCTTCACCGCCGTGATCCAGGATGACGCCGTGCCGACGGAAGAGGTGCTGGACGACCAGGCTGAGATCCGGATCGACGACCGCGTGTTTCCCGCTACCGCCTTCCCGGTCGCCGGCGTCGCCTTCACCTTCCATCCCGGCGACGCCTCAGGCGCAGTTGCCGCTCTCGCCAAGGCTTCCCGCATCAGGCTTCGCTCCGACGGTGCCGGCGTCGACTCCGGAGCCATCACCGTCAACCTTCCGGCCGACGCGATCAAATGGCTGACCGATTGCAGCAAGACCTTCGACATCGCGATCGACAAACCGACCGATCCCAACGCGGCCGATATGCCCTCGCCGCGGCCCCGTTCGCCCACGACCGTCGACGTCAGGACCTTGCCGCCGGGACCACCCGGCATGTCCGACAAGCAGAAGATCGAAGGCTGGGACGCGTCCGAGCTGCGCAACAGCGACGGCAACATCATCGTCTGCTTCATCCGCCGTCACTATGTCACGGGATCGGAGCCCACCGCGCGCCGGATGGCGACGTTCCTGATGGTGAGCCGGAAGCGCGGCTTCACCGTGATGCTGAAGGACACCAACACCGATCAGCCCGAAGGTCGGGCCGTCGAAGCGACGCTGAAGATCGGCGAAACTCCCTTCACCGACTTCCGCGCCGAAGTTCAGGGCAAGGACGAGATCGCGATATTCCCGCAGCACGGCGCCGCACTCGCAGCGGCCCTCGAAAAGGGCGTCCGCGCCACGTTCACGTCGAAAGTCAGCGACAATTTTGAATTTCCGGTGCAGGCCAGCGTGGTCCCCTGGCTGCGCGCCTGCGCCCGCCGCAACGGCATTGCGTTCGAACCGGCGGGGCAGTGAACGTCGTTTGGCGGGATGGGCGGAGCGTAGCGATATCTACAAGTCCCCCAGCTCCGGCGGCTCGAACCAGTTGGTCAGCGACAAGCCGCCGTCGATCACGATCGAAGTCCCCGTGACATAACCCGATAGCCGGTTCGACAGCACCGCCAGCGCCATCGGTGCGAGATCCTCGGCGGCGCCGAGCCGGCCAAGCGGAATATGCTTTGCCAATTTTGGATCCGCGACAAAACCGCCGGCGGCGACAGCACCGGGCACCAGCGCGTTGACGCGGATGTTGTAGCGCCCCAGCGTCTTCGCCAGTTCCTTCACCAACATCGCAAGCCCTGCCTTCGCGGTCGAGTAATGCGGCAGGTTGCGCGGCGTGCCGGCGTGCAGCGAGGTCAGCAGCAGGAACGATCCGGGCTGTTTCGCCGCGATAAGCTTTCGCGACAGCGCGCGGGAAAGGTGGAAGCCGGCCTCGAGATTGACCGCATGCATCTGCGCCCAGGTCTCGGAGCTGACGGCCATCGCATGGTCGGCCTCGCGCCGCGGCGGCGACGCGCTGTGGACGAAATGCGTCACCCGCCCGACCGCGGCTTCCGCCTCCGCCAGCAGTGCATCGCGCGCGGCTGACTTGGCGAGGTCACCGATCCAGGGAAAAGCCAGCCCCGGCCGCGGCGAAGACTTCACCGCCGCCGTCACCATATCCGCGTTCACGTCGGCGAACACGGTTCGCACGCCCTCGCCGACCAGCGCTTGCGCGATGGCGCGGCCGATGCCGTTGCCTGCGCCGGTGACCAGCGCCGCCTCGCGCGCAGGGTCAAATATTCCTTCGAAAAGACTCATGTCGGCGGCGCCTCCCGGAGCATTTGCGCGCATTGTAACAAGTTGCACGGATAGGCCAACGGGTCGCACGAATGCGCCCCCGATGACAGGCTCCGCGAAATCCGGGACAGCAACACCTTCAAGCAAGCTCGCGCGTCTGCGCTGGATCAATTCGGCACAGCACCGACACCGTCAGGTTGCTTTCGCCGGGCCGGAAATGGGCCTATTCTCGTCTTGCAACCGGCGGGACCACCCCGATGCGAACCCATGTTCGAAAGTTTGCCCACGTTCTGGAACGCCTCGGCCTTGCCATGGCAGGTGCCGCGAGCGGACTGTTCGTCGCCGCGCTGGTCGGCCCGAGCGTCGCTGCCTTTACCAACCAGGCCTTCCTGTTGCTGATGATGATCGGCGGCGCAATCGGATTTTATCTCGGGATCGACACGCCGCCGCTGCCCTTCACGATAGCAAGCGGCGCGCCTTCCGAAAGCTGGATCGGCAAGATCGATACACCGGAACTGCTCAGCGCGGTCGGCACCTTCCTTGCCGCCTTCTCGGCCTTTGCTTCGGTCGGCGTCATCGTACTGCGCCACGATCCGCACATCGCCTGGACCTGGATGATTATGGCCGGCTGGTGCATCGGCGTCGCGATGCAGATTGTGGCCGGCGCGATTGCCCGCGGACGGCGCTGAGGCGCGGCGGAACCGGCACGCATTTGCCGAACATTAATCAAACCTCCGTGCGCCGGTCACGCCATCCAGAAAATTCCACAATCCTTTTTGAGAAAGGAGTTCGCCTTTCAGCAAGGAGAACTTCGCATGAGGTTAGGATACGCATTTCTGCTGGCTTCGACGGCCGGCCTGCTCACGCTGGCGGCACCGACGCTGGCGCGGAATTCCGAAACCCAGAAGGCCAGCGAACAGCCGGCATCATCCTCGTGCCACGCCTACCAGCAGGCGGCCGATGGATCATGGGCCCAGGTGCCATGTCAGGAGACGGGATCCGCCGGACAGACGCAGCACAAGCCCGCGCCGCACGGCACGGATGAAGAGACGCACTAATCGAGCCCGTCCTGCCCCACCCTTCGCGATCACGATCCCGATTGATGGGGGGCACGGCGCAGTGCGCCTTGGTCCACCCTACCAACGACGCCCCCCATTCCCCAAACGTAAACCCCAGATTAAGCCGTGCCACTTATGGTGGATTTGATCCTGCAATTACCCTCGCGAATGGCCAAATCCCATGAAAATCGGCACGCTTCTCACCGCCGCCATCGTTTCCCTTTCCGCTGTCGGCGGCGGCCTCGCCGTCTACGTGGCGGTTACCAAATACCAGACGATGGATAAGGTCTCGGTTGCGCAGAACCGGCTCGAGGTGGTGCGGGCGGTCGGCGACATCCCGCGATACATGAATCCCGAGCGTGGTTTTTCCACCAACATCCTGTTCGGGCCGGCTGTGGTCGATCCGAAAATGCGCACCGAGCTGAACGACAAGTATCGCAAGGAAACCGACGGCGCGCTGGCGAAGGTTAGCCAGGTCCGCAAGGCAGCATCCGGTTCGCTCGACGACGGCGCCGCCGTCGGTAGCGCGATCGATGCGCTGAACACGAAATTCGCAGCGCTGCGCGAGGCCATCGACAAGGCCATCGACGGTCCGGCCGACGCCCGCAAGGATGCCGCCAAGAAGATCGTCGCCGACAACGCCGTCTTCAACACCGCCGTTACCGCGCTGCTCGACGATCAGGTCCGCAAGATCGCCCAGCTCGACGGCGACGCCTACCGGCAGGCGAGCTACGCCAACATCGCCTGGACCCTGCGCGACGTCGGCGGCTACAATTCCAGCCTGCACAAGAACCTCGTCGGCGCCAAGCGCGCCGCAACCGACGCCGAAAAGCTGGATTTGAGCCGGTCGCAAGGCCGCAACGACCAGATACTGATGTCGCTGCAGGACTTGCGCAACAATCCCTCAACGCCCGCCAACATCGCGGCAGCCCTGACGAAAATGAATGAGACCTACGTCGATCGTTTCGGCAAGGAAATGAAGCTCGTCAAGGACGGCGCGATATCCGGCAAATATGAACATGATGTTGACCAGTTTTACGCGGAATCGCAAATCGGCCTTGCCTCGATCATCACCGTGCGCGACGCCTTTTACGACAACGCCGAGCAAATTCTCGGCGCCGCCTACTCCTCCGCGCGCTTCAGCTTCGTGATCGCATTGGCCGGCCTCGCTGCCGTCGCGGCCGCGAGCGCCGGCATGATCCTGATGGTTCGCCGCCGCGTCTGCAAGCCGATCGTCGATCTCACCGCCACCATGTCGCGGCTCGCCAGTGGCAACATGACCGATGAAATTTCCGGCGCCGAACGCGGCGACGAGATCGGCGCGATGGCCGCCGCGGTCCGCGTGTTCAAGGACAGCATGATCGAGGCCGAACGCCTTGCCGCGGAAAAGACCGTCGAGAACGACGGCAAGATGCGCCGCGTCCAGGTGCTCGACGGACTGACGCGTGCGTTCGAGGCCAAGGTCACCGAACTGGTCGGCGGGCTGTCGGCGGCCTCTTCCGTGATGGAAGACACCGCGCAGTCGATGTCATCGACCGCGACCGCGACCAACCGCCAGGCCGCCGTCGTCGCGGCGGCTTCGACCCAGACCTCGACCAACGTTCAGACGGTGGCGAGCGCCACCGAAGAGCTCTCCTCCTCGATCTCCGAGATCGGCCGCCAGGTCGCGCAGTCCACCGAAATCGCGGCCCGCGCGGTCGAGAACGCGCGCCGCACCGGCGACACCGCGCGCTCGCTGGCCGAAGGCGCGCAGAAGATCGGTGACGTCGTGACGCTGATCCAGAGCATCGCGGCCCAGACCAACCTGCTGGCGCTGAACGCCACCATCGAGGCCGCCCGCGCCGGCGACGCCGGCCGCGGCTTCGCGGTCGTCGCCTCCGAAGTCAAATCGCTCGCCGGCCAGACCGCAAAAGCGACCACCGAAATCTCGGAACAGATCGCAGCGATCCAGTCCGCCAGCGACGAGACGGTGACCGCGATCCAGAACGTCGCCAACGTCATCGGCGAGATCGACCAGATCGGCACCGCGATCGCGGCCGCGATCGAGGAACAGGGTTCCGCGACCAAGGAAATCTCCCGCAGCGTCCAGGAAGCCGCGCGCGGCACCAGCGAGGTCAATTCCAACATCACCGGCGTCCAGAAGGCGGCCGACGACACCGGCTCCGCGGCCCAACAGGTGCTGGGAGCGGCCGAACAATTGTCGTCGCAGTCCAAGGAACTCGCCGGACAGGTCAACCGCTTCCTGTCGGAGGTCAGGGCCGCCTGAGGCCGGCGGAACCCGAAAGCCGCGCCGGGCTTGTATTTCGGCCGGCCATGCTAAAAGCAGGCTGACCCGTCCTGCAGGAAAGCCATGTCGCCGCGCCGCCGTTATCTCCAAACTGACCGCCCGCATGGCGGCCCGATCCGGCAGGTAGCATGACCCCTGCCGATCTCGCAGAGTTACAGCGCCGGATAACGGCGCTTGAAGCCGAGAACGCCAAACTCAAGGCGCACGCCGCCACCGATGTCAGCCGGCGCAAGCAGGCCGAGACCGCGCTCGCCGACAGCGAGGAGCGATATCGCACCCTCTTCAATTCGATGGACGAGGGCTTCTGCATCATCGAATTCCTCGACGGCCCTCACGGCCCGCTGAGCGACTACATCCATATCGAGGCCAACCCGGCCTACGCCCTGCATGCCGGCATTGCCGACGTGGTCGGGCAAAAGCTGCGCGAGATGGTGCCCGACGAGGCCGATGGCTGGGTCGAGCGCTACGGGGCCGTGCTCCGGACCGGCCAGCCGATCCGCTTCGAACAGGAACTGGTGGCGACCGGTCGCTATCTCGACCTCTCGGCATTTCGTGTCGAGCCCGCCAGCCGCCGCCAGGTCGCGGTGCTGTTCCAGGACATCACCGTGCGCAAACGCGCCGAAAAGGCGATTCAGCAGATCAATGAGACGCTGGAAGTGCGGGTCGCGGAAGCGGTCGCCGAGCGTGATCGCGCCGAGGATGCGCTGCGCCAATCCCAGAAGATGGAAGCGGTCGGCCAGCTCACCGGCGGCATCGCGCACGATTTCAACAATCTCCTGGCCGGCATCACCGGCTCGCTGGAATTGATGCAGGCGCGGATCCGCCAGGGTCGAATCTGCCGAGATCGACCGCTACATCGCCGCGGCACAGGGTGCCTCGAAACGCGCAGCCTCCCTCACCCATCGCCTGCTTGCCTTCTCGCGTCGCCAGACCCTCGATCCCAAGCCGACGGACGTCAACCGGCTGGTCGATCGGCATGGAGGAACTGATCCGGCGCACCGTCGGGCCGCAGGTCGCGCTGGAGGTGGTAACCGCGGGCGGCCTGTGGGCGGCGCTGATCGATCCCTCGCAGCTCGAGAACGCGCTGCTCAATCTCTGCATCAACGCGCGCGACGCCATGCCGGACGGCGGCCGCATCACCATCGAGACCGCCAACAAATGGCTCGACGAGCGCGCCGCACAGCGAGCGCGACCTGCCGCCGGGCCAGTATGTCTCGCTCTGCGTCACCGATACCGGCACCGGCATGACACCCGAGGTGATCGCGCGCGCGTTCGATCCGTTCTTCACGACCAAGCCGATCGGCCAGGGCACCGGCCTCGGTCTGTCGATGGTCTACGGTTTCGTGCGGCAGTCCGGCGGCCAGGTGCGGATCTATTCGGAAGTCGGGCAGGGCACGACCATGTGCCTCTATCTGCCGCGGCATTTCGGCGATGCGACCGAGACCGTCGTGGATGTCGAGCCGCGCTGGAAGCGGCCCGCGCGCAGATCGGCAAGACGGTACTGGTGGTCGACGACGAACCGACGGTGCGAATGCTGATCACCGAGGTGCTGGAAGAGCTCGGCTACACCGCGATCGAAGCCGACGACGGACCCGCAGGCCTGAAGGTTCTGCAGTCGGACGTGCGGATCGACCTGCTCGATCACCGACGTCGGCCTGCCCGGCGGCATGAACGGCCGCCAGCTCGCCGACGCCGCGCGGACGACACGGCCGGACCTCAAGGTGCTGTTCATTACCGGCTATGCCGAGAATGCCATCATCGGCAACGGCCAGCTTGTCGCCGGGCATGCAGGTGCTGACCAAGCCCTTCGTGATGGAAACCCTCGCCAGCCGCATCCTCGAAATGACCGAGGATGCGTGAGTATCCACGGGTGTTGCGCTACCCGCGCAGGCCGAGCACGCGCCGCGCGATCGCCTGACGATGGACCTCACTCGGCCCCTCGTACATCCGCATCACCCGCGCCTTCTGCCATAGCGTACTGAGCGGCAATTCTAGCGTCATGCCGAGCGCACCGAGCGTCTGCATGGCGTGATCGCACGCCTCATACGCCATCTCGGTGGCGAACACCTTGATCATCGACGCTTCCTGCTTGATGTCCTCGCCGCGATCGGTCTTGTCGGCGGCATCCTGCACCATCAGCCGACACGCATGCATGCGGGTGGAGATATCCGCGATCCACCACTGGACCGCCTGGCGCTCGGCGAGCTTGACGCCAAAGGTCTCGCGCTGCTTGGCGTGCTCGCACAGCATGTCGCAGGCACGCCGCGCAATACCGATGCAGGTCGAGCCCATTTCGAGCCGACGCGTGCGCAGCCGCAACTGCATCGGCGCATAGCCCTTGCCGATCTCGCCGAGCACCGAACCCGCGGGGAGACGGCAGTCCTCGAACACGACCTCGTAAGTCGTATGGCCGCCGATCATCGGAATTTCGCGCTCGATGATGAAGCCGGGCGTCCCCTTCTCGACGATGAAGGAGGTGATGCCGCCCTGCCGCGCGTCATTGCCGACGCGGGCCATGACGATGATGAAATCGGCAGCGCGGGCGTTGCTGATCCAGATCTTGCGGCCGTTGAGCACCCAATGGTCGCCGTCCTTCACCGCGCGCGTCTTCATCGAGGCCGGATCGCCGCCGGCGCCGGGCTCGGAGATCGCGATCGCCGACACCATTCGCCCTTCGATATAGGGCTGCATGTAGCTTTTCTTCTGCGCCTCGGTGCCGACCGCCTGCAGCATGCGCAGGTTCGGCGAATCCGGCGGCAGGACGAACGGCACGCAGCTCCGGCCCAGTTCCTCGTGAACCGCGGCCATGGTGCGGGTCGGCAGATCGTGTCCGCCGAGTTCCTCGGGCGCGTCGAGGCCCCAGAGGCCGAGGTCCTTTGAGACGGTGCGCAACCGCTCCCGTTGTGCATCCGTCAGCCCGGGATTGTCGCCGGGCAGTTTGGACTTCAGGTAATCCGCTTCGAGCGGGATCAGTTCGCGGTCCACGAATCGCGCGACGGTCTCGCGGATCATGGCGGTCTCTTCATGGGTGGTCATCAATGGGCTCTCAATCTTCAAAGCCGACGTAACGTACGAAATCGCCATTCGCTTCGCGGTCGGAGCGGACGGAATTGGCCGGAAAGCTGTCGTCGGGATAGCCCATGGCGACGCAGGTCATGATGACCTCTTCCTCCGGGATATTGGCGACCTCGCGCACAATGTCGGAGCGGGTGATGCCCTGCCCGTTGATGACCGAGCCTAATCCACGGTCCCAGGCGGCCAGCACCAGGCCGTAGCAGAGCGCGCCGAGATCGAAGTGGCACACCGCACCGGGATCCAGGATCCGGTCGTAGGTCAAGACCAGCGAGACCGGCGCGTCGAACTGACGAAAGCCGCGCAGCACCCAGTCCTGCCGCATCGGCTTGTCGTCACGCGCGATCCCCATTACCGCGAACAGCTTTTTGGCCACGTCGACCTGCCTGCCGCGGTGAATGCCCTGATACTCGCCATGGCTGATGATGTCGCGCTTCGGCTTGGCGCCCGCCACCATCTCTTCCATGTTGCGCCGGCGCACCTGTTCCAGCGGTTCGCCGGTCAGGACGTGGATATGCCAGGGCTGGGTGTTCATCGACGACGGCGCGCGCTTGGCGACCTCGATGATGTCCTCGATCACAGCGCGCGGGACCGGCTGCTGCCTGAAGCCGCGCACGCTCTTGCGGGTCTGTACCAGCGTCTCGAAATCCATGCGCTGCGTTGCCGACTCCTGAAGTCCCAAGGTGTCTCTCCCATTCCCGTTGTCAGGCGGCGGCCTTGCGGGCCGTTGCCGTTGCCAGCACCATCTCGGCGCATTTCTCGCCGATCATGATCGCCGGAGCGTTGGTATTGCCGCTGGTCAGCGTCGGCATGATCGAAGCATCCGCCACGCGCAAGCCCTCGATGCCATGCACGCGCAATTCGCTGTCGACCACGGCCATCGGATCGGATCCCATCTTGCAGGTGCCGACCGGATGATAGGTGGTCTCTGCGTTGTTGCGGACCCAGTCGAGCAATTCCGCGTCGCTCTGCAGCTTCGCACCGGGCGCGATTTCCTCGCCGGTGACCTCCTTCAGCGGCGACGTCGCCATCAGCTCGCGGCCCTTGCGGATCACCGCGAGAATGCCGGTGCGGTCGTGCTCTGTGGAGAGAAAGTTGAAGCGGATCGCGGGCGGCTCGGCGGGATCGGCCGACTTGATATGGATCGAGCCGGTGCTTTCGGAACGCAGCACGTTGGCGTTCATGGTGATGCCCTGCCGCTTGGCGACGCGGCGCTGGCGGCCGACCATCTCATACAGGAACGGCAGGATCGAAATCGTCGCATCCGGCGTCTCCAGCCCCTCGCGGGTGCGGAAATAGATCCGGACCGGGACCGCGGTCGAGGCCAGGAATCCAGTACCGAACAGCGCGTATTTGGCCGCCTCGCGCACCAGCCGCCAACCCCGCGCGTTGTCGTTGAAGGTCAGATTGCGCTCCTTGATCGCAAACTTGATACGCGGCGAATAGTGATCGCGCAAATTCTCGCCGACGCCGGGCAGCTCGTGCACCGGCGTGATGCCGCGCGCACGCAGCAATTCCCCCTGTCCGATCCCGGACAGCTCCAGCAGCTTCGGCGAGTTGATCGAACCGCCGGAGACGATCACCTCGCGGGCGGCCCGTGCCTCACGGCGTTTGCCGCCGACGGAATAGCGCACGCCGACGCAGCGCTTGCCTTCCAGGATCAGCGCTTCCGCCATCGCGCCCTGCTCGATGACAAGATTCGACCGATCGCGCACCGGGTCGAGGTAACACACCGCCGTGCTCTGGCGCTTGCCGCCTGCGATGGTGACCTGCGACATGCCGACGCCCTCCTGGGTCTCGCCATTGAGATCCGGATTGAACGGCAGGCCGATGCGGCCGGCGGCCGCGATGATCTTCTCCAGCAGCGGCACCTTGTTGCGCGGTGTATCGGTGACGCGCAGCAGTCCGTTGCGGCCGCGCAATTTGTCGGAGCCGCCCTCGTAGCGCTCCATCCTGCGGAAGATCGGCAACACGTCCTGAAAGCTCCAGCCGCGGTTGCCGAGCTGGGCCCAGTGGTCGTAGTCCTGCGCCTGCCCGCGCATATAGACCATGCCGTTGATCGAGCTCGAGCCGCCCATCATCTTGCCGCGCGGCACGTCGATGCGCCGGCCGCCCGAGCCCTCGTCCGGTTCGGACTGGTAGCACCAGTTCACCGCAGGATCGTCGATCATCTTGGACGTGCCGACCGGCACCCGCGCCCAGAAATGGTTCGAGCCCTTGGTGCCGGCCTCCAGCAGCAGCACGCGATAGCCACCATTCTCGCTCAGGCGGCTCGCGACCACCGCGCCTGCCGAACCTGCACCGACCACGATGTAGTCATAGCTGGCATTGTCGGTCATGGCGCAGGCATCCTCTTGTGGCGGGATTTCACGGCGGCAGGAAACCAGCGCAGGAGCGCGATGGCAAGGGCATCCGGCGCTGGCCTGCTAGTCGCGTTTGAAACGGTAATCGAAACGATCGCCGTCCGCGGTGATCAGGCCGACGGTGGGTGTCGGAAAGTGGACCGGCAGGATCAGCGTATCGGTGCCGGCAACCGAGGCAAAGAACTTTCGCCGCGAGACCGCGGACTGCTTCGGGTCCCAGTCCGGCTTCGCCGACCAGTCCGGCTCGCGGCACTGGATCACGTGGTGCATGAGGTCGCCGGCCACCACCGCGCGCTGTCCCTTGGAGAAGATGTTGACGCAGCAATGGCAGGGCGAATGTCCCGGCGTCGGCGTCAGCGTGACGGTATCGTCGAGTGCGTAATCGTCGTCGACCAGCAGCGCCTGCCCCGCTTCCACGATCGGCAGGCAATTGTCGCGGAATACCGTGCCGGGCGGGTTGGCGCCCTTGGC
Organism: uncultured Alphaproteobacteria bacterium; assembly: GCA_963764705.1. Classification (GTDB taxonomy): domain Bacteria; phylum Pseudomonadota; class Alphaproteobacteria; order Rhizobiales; family Xanthobacteraceae; genus Bradyrhizobium. The sequence goes on from CAVXTR010000007.1 coordinate 158,353, forward strand.
GTGTTCGGCCTCCCACACCGCATATTCCCGCTTGTGGAATATGTATTTCGCGTTGGGAAATGTCGGCACCCAGCGCCCGTCCCGCAACGTCGTATTCCAGCCGGTGTGATCGATATGCAGGTGGGTGCAGAACACATAGTCCACCTGCTCGAAACCGACTCCCAGCGCCAACAGTTCGTTGCGCCAGCGCTCCTTGCCGGGAAAATCGAACGGCGCCGGATGGCCCTTGTCCTCGCCGGTGCAGGTATCGACCAGGATGGTGTAGCGCGGGGTGCGAACCACGAAGGTCTGGTAGGTGATGAACATCTTGCCGGAGGCAATGTCGAACATCTCCGGCTCGAAGCCTGCGAGATGATGCTTGAAAACGGCGTCGTCATAGGCCGGGAAGAAATCCTGCGGCCGCCGCCACGGCCCGTCGCGCTCGATCACGGCATCGATGGTGATGTCGCCGATCCTGACTTGCTTCATGGTTGTTCACTCCCGCTTTTTGGCGGCAGCGTATCGGGCGGCAACCGCTCGTTCAAGCACAGGGCAGCAATGCGAAACCGTCCGTCAGCTCCGCAAGCCCGGCGCTTCCTGCCCGGTACGCGTGACATATTCCGTATAGCCGCCGCCGAACTGGTGAATGCCTTCCGGCGTCAGCTCCAGCACGCGGTTGGAGAGTGCTGCGAGAAAATGCCGGTCATGCGAGACGAACAGCATGGTGCCCTCGAATTCGGACAGCGCCTGGATCAGCATTTCCTTGGTCGCGAGGTCGAGATGGTTGGTCGGCTCGTCCAGCACCAGAAAATTCGGCGGATCGAACAACATATGCGCCATCACCAGCCGCGCCTTCTCGCCGCCCGACAGCACCCGGCATTTTTTTTCGACGTCGTCGCCGGAAAAACCGAAGCAGCCGGCCAACGCTCGCAAGCTGCCCTGACCCGCTTGCGGAAACGAATCCTCCAGCCACTGGAACACGGTGCGTTCGCCGTCGAGCAGGTCCATGGCATGCTGGGCGAAGTAACCCATCTTGACGCTGCCGCCGATCGCCACGGTGCCGTCGTCGGGTTCGGTCGAGCCCGCCACCAGCTTCAACAGCGTCGACTTGCCGGCGCCGTTGATGCCCATCACGCACCAGCGCTCGCGGCGGCGGATCATGAAGTCGAGGCCGTCATAGATGCGGCGGCTGCCATAGCCCTTGTGGACGTTCTTGAGATTGACGACATCCTCGCCCGAGCGCGGCGCCGGCAGAAATTCGAACGCCACGGTCTGGCGGCGCTTCGGCGGCTCGACCCGCTCGATCTTGTCGAGTTTCTTGACCCGGCTCTGCACCTGCGCCGCATGGGAAGCGCGCGCCTTGAAGCGCTCGATGAACTTGATCTCCTTTGACAGCATCGCCTGCTGGCGCTCGAACTGGGCCTGCTGCTGCTTTTCATTCAGCGCCCGCTGCTGCTCGTAGAATTCGTAGTTGCCGGAAAACGTCGTCAGCGTGCCGCCGTCAATCTCGACCACCTTGTTGATGATGCGGTTGATGAACTCGCGGTCATGCGAGGTCATCAAGAGCGCGCCCTCATAGCCCTTCAGGAATTGCTCGAGCCAGATCAGGCTTTCGAGATCGAGATGGTTGCTCGGTTCGTCGAGCAGCATGACGTCGGGCCGCATCAGCAGAATGCGCGCCAGCGCCACCCGCATCTTCCAGCCGCCCGAAAGCGCGCCGACATCGCCCTCCATCATTTCCTGGCTGAAGCCGAGGCCCGACAGCGCCTCGCGCGCGCGGCCGTCGAGGGCGTAGCCGTCGAGCTCCTCGAAACGGCCCTGCACCTCGCCATAGCGCGCGATGATCTCGTCCATCTCGTCGGCACGATCCGGATCGGCCATCGCGGTCTCGAGTTCCTTGAGCTCGCTCGCCACGATGCTGACCGGACCGGCACCGTCCATGACCTCGGCCACGGCGCTGCGCCCCGACATCTCGCCGACGTCCTGGCTGAAATAGCCGATGGTAATGCCGCGATCGAGCGAGACCTGGCCCTCGTCCGGCGGCTCCTGGCCGGAAATCATCCGGAACAGCGTGGTCTTGCCGGCACCGTTCGGGCCGACCAGGCCGATCTTTTCGCCCTTCTGGAGCGCCGCGGAGGCTTCGATGAAGAGGATCTGGTGGCCGACTTGCTTGCTGACGTTATCGAGACGGATCATTGGGGCCTGGAAAAGCGGGAATGGGTTTCGGCCGCTGCTTAGTCCATGTGGCGCGCCGGTGGAAGCCTGTTTAGCCCTCACGCCGGGAGCATCAAACTCGGGGTTGCGGCGAGCCTGAGGCTGCGCGTGCCCGCGAGCCCGGGCTTAGGCATTTCGTGTCATAGTCCCGTCGAATTGGGCGATTCCGGACGTCACCGGTCCAGCCCTGATTGAAGCGGAGCATCACGTGCAGACTTTCTTCCTCTATGTCCTGGCACTTGGCGCCGGTGTGAGCGTCGCGACCCAGCAGGTGCTGAATGGCAGCCTCCGGGTGTCGCTGGGTTCGCCGGCCTGGGCCGGGCTGATCAGCTATGCCGGCGGCCTGCTAACGATGATCGTTGCCGTGATCGCGCTTGGTGAGCCGACGCCGTCCCTGAGGATCATGGCGAACGTGCCGTGGTGGGCCTGGTCCGGCGGCGTATTCGGTGGCGCCTTCATCCTACTGTCGATCCTGCTGCTGCCCTCGCTTGGCGCGGCGACGCTGTTTGCGCTTGTCATCGCGGGCCAGGTGCTCGCCGCCGTCACGCTCGATCATTTCGGCGCGCTCGGGCTGGAACCGCATCCGATCAGCACCGCACGGCTGGCGGGCGCGGCGCTGCTGATTGCCGGCGTCGCTCTGATCAGGGATTGAACCCGCCGCTGCACATCGGCGACCAACGGGACCACTCCCATTGCGTAGACGATGATGACTGAAATCGAAGAAATCATTGCTGAAGCCGCCGCGCTGCCGCTGCCGGACGCGGCCTATGCCGTGTGGCGGTGCCGCTACCGGCTGGACCGGATCGAGGGACGGCCGACGGATGAACAGGTGCGCGCCTTTCGCGCGATGTCGCCTGCGGAACAGGCCGCCAATATGCGTCACGACCGCGATTACGCGCAGGACGGCCCCATCTTTCCCCATGTGAAAGCAGCGCATCCGCGCGCCAGCGATGCCGACATCAAGCAGGCGATTTCTGCCGCAATGCGTTTCGAGGACGCCTGCTTCAGGTATTTCGTCTGGGACAGCACGGATTACTGGGAACGATGCGTCAACGCCGTCGCGCGCGCAGAAAAGGAAAACCCGGGCTATCTGGAGAGCACCTATCGACTCGCGGCCAACGACGTCGCCTATTACAACAAATAGGGCACGCCGGGTCGTCTCGCCGTCAGAAGCACAAATTCGTCACCAGGTTGCCGCGCTTGTCCTTGATCGCATAAGGACACCGCGCCCGTTCCAGCGCCTTCTTGGCGTCCTCGTCGCCGAGTGCGGCGGCGCGCTGGTAATAGGCTTTGGCGGCATCGGAATCCTTCGGTCCGCCACGGCCCTCCTGCGTGAACGCGCCCATTCGTTCCAGCGCTCCGGGATGGTTTTGCGCCGCCGCCTTTTCAAACAGCGCGCGGGCGGCAACGTCGTCCTTGGCCCCGCCCTCGCCTTCCGCCAGCATCATCCCGAGTTGGTACTGCGCCTCGGCGTTGGTCTCGGCCGCCTTCGACAGCAGTTCTCGCGCACGTGCCGGGTTCGACGATGCGCCGGCGGCCCCGCCAAGCGCCGCGAGGTTGCTGACACCGCGGGGATTGCCGGCTTCCGCGGCGCGCTCGAACAGCTTTCGCGCCTGGGCCTCGTCTTTCGCAACACCTGCGCCGGTCCCATAGAGCACGCCAAGTTCGACCATCGCCGACGTGGAGCCCTTGTCGGCGGCCTTGCGCCAGGCCGCCATTGCCTCCGACGTTTGCCGGTTGGCGGCATAGGCGCGTCCGAGCTGGTACATCGCCCGCCGCGAGGAATTGGCGGAGTTCTTGCAAAACTTTATGGCGGTGGCGATGTCGGAGGCGGCGATGTCAGCCACGCCCTTTACATCCGCGGGCTTGTCGGGGTCGGCAGGATCGGCGGCGACGCGATCGCACAATACGAGATCGGCCGACTGCGCGCGGGCCAAACCGGGTAACGCCGCCAGCGTCGCCACGGCGACGCCCGCAACCATCGCAAATCTGGGAAACCGTCTCTTCATGATCGGCAGGTTGCGTCGATGTCAGAAGAATTTCAAGGCGGCAAATTCACGGCTCAAGTCCGCTCTCGCGCAACACCGGCGCCACCTCGGGTGAAGCCAGATAGCGCAACAGCCGGTCGGATTGGGCGGCCTTTTGCGATGCCGCCATGCGTCCGGCGGAAAACACCGCCGGCGTTTGCAGTTGGCGCGAAATGGGTCCGATGACTTCGATGCCGCCGATCTGTTTCAGTTCGCTGATCTGCTGGACCGCCAGATCGGCTTCACCGCTCACCAGCCGTTCGGCGGTAAACCCCTGCGGGATGATCACAGCCCGGGCATTGATCTCGGATGCGATGCCGAGATTCTCGATCAGCTTTGCAAACAGGATGCCGCTGGCGCCGAGCCTTGAATACGCCACCGCGCGGGCGCCGAGCAGCGCGGCGCGCAGCGCCGCCTCGGTCGAGATGTCAGGATGGGGCGCGCCGGCCTTCACCGCGAGGCCGACATAGGACCGCGCGAGATCGACGCAGCTCTCCGCCGCCACGCGGCCTTCACGTACGACCTCGTCGAGCCCCTCGCGGGTCAGGATGACGACGTCGGCGGCCTCGCCGCCGCGCAGACGATCCAGCAACGCCAGGGTCGGCGCAAAATCCGCATCGATCGCAGCACCTCCGGACGCCTGATATTGTCCGGCGAGGCTGGAAACCGCGCCCTTCAAGGCCAGCGTCGAAAGCACGCGCACAGTATCGTCGGTCACTGGCTACACCCGGTGCATCAGTTTCAGCACCGCGGTCAAACGAAGGCTGCGTTTGCCGGCGAACGCGGTGGCGTCCAGCAGCGCGCCTTCCTGGTCGCAGGTGCCGGCAAAGCCGATGCCGACCTCGTGGCCGCCGAACACGGGGTTCTCGCCCTTGGCCGGCGTATGCTCCTGGTTGAGGATTTGGCCCTTCCAGCGGCCGTCCTCCGAGGTATAGCTGCCGATGTAGTAGAACGAGGCGTCGCCGCCGAGGATACGGCCCTCATTGAGCAGCATCACGCCGGTCAGACCGCCCGCGACCCCGTCGAGCATGCGCAGGTGAATGGAATAGAGCCCGTTGACGACACCGCCCTCGCCGACACCGCCGGCGATCGGGCTGGCCTCCTCTTCGATCGGCGTCATGACCGACTGGAACTTGACGCCCGGCAATTCCTTCAGCCCGCCTTCGAAACGAAAGAGCGCGCCGTCGCGCCCGCCCTGCGCCAGCAGGGTCGCATCGTCGGTTCCGGCCATCGCCCGGTAGCTCGGGTCCGGGTTGTGGCGGATGGTCGTGACCTCGATGGCAATGCCGTCGCTGGATTCCCGGTAAGCGCCGATATGTGCAAACGCCGAATTGCCGCCCAGCATCCTGCCGTCGCGCACGTACATCACGCTGCGGCCGACCGCCTCGCCAAGTTGAAACCTGACTTTGTAGAAGCCTTCGAACAATGGCTGCGTCCCCGGCAAGCGCACGGCCGTTATCTAGCGCGGTTCATAACGCAGGGGAACGACTTTAAATCCGCGTATTTGAATTAACCTCGTCAAATTGCACTGTCATAAACGCAATGATCCGCCAAAGCGATTTCGCTTTGACGGATCAGAGTGGCAACCCGGGCGCCCCCACCCGGGTATGCGTTGTCGTCTAGGCCGCGGCCGACTTCTTGGCTGTCGGAACTTCAGCGACGGTCTTCAGGATCTGCGAAGCGATGGCGTAGGGGTCGCCCTGCGAGTTCGGGCGGCGGTCTTCGAGATAGCCCTTGTAGTCGTTCTTCATGAACGAGTGCGGAACGCGAACCGAGGCGCCGCGGTCGGCCACGCCATAGCTGAACTTATTCCACGGAGCGGTCTCGTGCTTGCCGGTCAGGCGCTTGTCGTTGTCAGGCCCGTAGACGGCGATGTGGTCCATGAGGTTCTTCTCAAAGGCCGCCATCAGCGCTTCGAAGTAGGCCTTGCCGCCGGTCTCGCGCAGGAAGGTCGTCGAGAAGTTAGCGTGCATGCCCGAGCCGTTCCAGTCGGTGTCGCCGAGCGGCTTGCAGTGATACTCGATGTCGATTTCGTAGGTTTCGGTCAGGCGCTGCAACAGGTAGCGGGCCATCCACATTTCATCGGCGGCCTTTTTGGAGCCCTTGCCGAAGATCTGGAATTCCCACTGGCCCTTCGCCACTTCGGCGTTGATGCCTTCGTGGTTGATGCCGGCGAACAGGCAGAGGTCGAGATGCTTCTCGACGATCTCGCGGGCGACCGAACCGACGTTCGAATAGCCGACGCCGGTGTAATACGGGCCCTGCGGCGCCGGATAACCCGCGGTCGGGAAGCCGAGCGGACGGCCGTCCTTGTACATGAAGTATTCCTGCTCGAAGCCGAACCAGGCGCCTTCATCGTCAAGAATGGTGGCGCGCTTGTTGGTCGCGTGCGGGGTGACGCCATCCGGCATCATGACTTCGCACATCACCAGAACGCCATTGGTGCGCGCGCCGTCGGGATAAACCGCAACCGGCTTCAGCACGCAATCCGAGCTGCGGCCTTCCGCCTGCATGGTCGACGAACCGTCGAAACCCCACAGCGGAAGCTGATCCAGCGTCGGGAAAGCAGCGAATTCCTTGATCTGTGTCTTGCCGCGCAGATTCGGTGTCGGCGTATACCCGTCGAGCCAGATGTACTCGAGCTTGTATTTGGTCATTGAGCCTCTCATGAGTTTAATGCTGTTAAATGCAGGCAACTGAAGCCTTGGAGCTACCTGCAGACGTACCCGGCCACGTCAGGCCGCTTCTTACCAAGCAATTAAGGTGCCAGTCGCTGCAGTGCGGCAAGGGCCATCCCCAGGAATGTCCAGCCACCGGCGCGCATTTTTTGATGCGACATAGGAGCGCGGCTGGCATGCGCTCCAGGCGGCCAAATCGCGGCTTTGGCACCGGATAGAGCCCGATTCTCCAGCAGTTCCCGAAACCGCCCTGCCCATCGATTAAAGCTGCGGCAGCGCGCCGACGCCACCCCCGGGAAGTTCGGCCGCCGCCCGCAACCTTCGGGACGGCTCAAGCGTTAGTCATCTGCCCATTGCCTCACAGGAAGCAAAACAGGAAGTGCCTACGAAATATACATCTCCTGACTTTTTTTGATCAACTTGCATTCCCCGGGGGCAAGAACGATATCGCGGTTACGGTAACCACAAGCCAACGAGTTCGGGCGCACCATGGTGGTTCGTTCGATCTCAAGGAGAGACTGAGATGCTAACTACAAGTGTGAATGAGGGGTCTGCCAAGATCTACCAATTTCCAGCCGGGGGCCGCGCCGCTCTCGGGGGACGTCGCTATGGCGAGACCAAGACTGCCGTTTCCGAGCTTGTCGCCCCGGTCAACTTCGCTGACAGCAGCGAGAGCTGGTACCACGCGGCGGCGATCCAGGAAGCCAAGCCCGGGCGTGACCACTGATGCCGGCGAAAAGTTGGACAAAGACGGCCTCAGGAGTTCAGGCGCCGTCAGCGAAGTAGAAAAGGGTCGGAACGAAATCGTTTCGGCCCTTTTTCGTACCCGAGCGTGTTCACGTCCGCTCGCATGCCGTGACCGGCCGCTTGATGTTCTTGAGCGTGGTCAGGCCCGCCTTGGTGATCTTGAGGGTTACGCCGCTGCCGGTATAGCGCGATCCCGAAAATGCCAACCGCTTGGTCAGCTTCACCGCCCTGCCGTCCAGTTGCAGATGGGCGCTTGAATCGTACTGAAAAAATCCGACGACAAACTGCGTTCCGTCGGCACAGCTATAATTTTGAAAGCTGCTCTGCGCGACCGCCCGCGAGGGCGCGGCTGCCATCGAGGCGGCGAATAAAGCCGCGGCAAAAACCGTGATGTTCCGACAATTCATGTTTCGCCCCCCGAGAAGTCCAGTATAGACGAGACCGGGGCGGACGACATGCCCCTTCGGCCATTTCCACGTTACGAGATCGCAAGCCCGATGTCAGAATCCCCTGCCCGCCATCTCAATCTCGCGGGCGCCAGCAATTTTCGCGATCTCGGCGGCTATCACGGCCACGACGGCCGCATCGTGCGCTGGCGGCAGATTTTCCGCTCCAACCATCTCGGCCATCTCACCGACGACGATATCGCCATCGTCAGGGGGCTCGGCGTCAAAAGCGCATTCGATTTTCGCGGCGCCGAGGAGCGCCAGGCCGCGTTGTGCGGCATGTCCGACGTATCCGTGCATTCGCTTCCGGTCGAACCCACGGTGGTCGCCGCGCTGCGCGCCATCGCGGCCAGCGGGACACCGCTGTCGGCAGAGCATGCCACCGAGGTGATGCGCGGCTCCTACCGCAACTACGTGCAGGACAACACCCCGCGCTTCCGCACGCTGTTCGCGCATCTCCTGGAAGATACCACGGCCCCGCTGGTGATCCACTGCACCGCGGGCAAGGACCGCACCGGCTTTGCCTGTGCGTTGATCCTGCATACGCTCGGCGTATCCGATGACGTGATCCGGGAAGACTATCTCCTGACCAACCGCTACTACCGGCGCGATCCCGCCAACGGCAGCGAACTGCCTGACGACGTCAAGAATGTGCTGGGTACGGTGCAGGCGTCGTTTCTAGGCGCCGCGTTCGAGGCCATCGACGCCGACTATGGCGACCTCGAAACCTATCTGCGCGACGGCCTCGGCCTCGGGCAGCCGGAGCGCGTCCGCCTCGATAAGCATTATCTGCAAGGCTGAACCTGCAAGGCTGACCAGAGCGTTTTCGAGCGAAGCATGCCCTCGGACTTGATCCGGGGGTGGGTACCGGTTCGCATAGCAATCAAGTTTACGCAGATTGCGTAGACTCATCTGCGGTAGAAAACGCGTCAAAATAAGGAGCCGGAGCCCGGTTCTGATTCAATCAGAACCGATAGCTCCAGGCCTGCGCCGGACCGTTCAGGCCGCCGCTTCCATTTCCAGTTCGGCATCGAGATCGGCGATGACTTCCTCGAACGCCACGATTGCGGTCTGGATCGCCGCGATCTGCATCAATTCAAGGGTGCCGACCGGGCCAGAGCGGTTTTGCAGCGCGACGATCAAATCCCTTCGCTGTTCCTTAAGCTGAACAAGCGGTAAACCGTGATCCGGTAGACTTCTCATGGCAAATCCCCCTGCCTGAATTGAAGTCCACATGTAGCGAAAGGGTTCTGCAATCGGCTTACGCAAGTCCGGCAAATTTTATCGATCCGGCTCGATCCCGTAGTCTTACGTAGCCTTGTCGGCGGCCGCGACCATCAGCTTGATCTGATTGAACAGTACCTGCGTCACGTTTTGCGTGGCCCAGTTGCTCAGATGCAATTGCAGGTCATCGACCGGGTCGACCAGTTCCCGCATCTGGAGGTGCCAGGGCTGCATCAGCGCATAGCGACGGAACACGTCGACCCCGGCCTTTTCAGCCTCTTCGGAGATGCGTTTCGTCATCGAATCGGAGAGCGGTTTCTTTTCGGGTGTCACCACGGCAGTCGCATATTGCGAATCCATCACGATGACATCGGTCGGAATTTTGGACAGCACCTTCAGACCATCCGCGATCGCCTTCACGACCTCTTCAAAGTCGAAATCATTTTTGCGAAAGACGGCATTGGTGCCGACCTGCCAGATCACCAGCGCCGGCGCTTCGTCGATCACGTCGGCCTGAATGCGCTTCATTTCGGTCGTCGCTTCCTCGCCGCCGATCCCCCGGTTGATCACGTTGATCATCCGTTTGCCGAACGGCAAGTCGCCCTGGTTACCGTACTCCTCTCTCAACATCCGCTCGAGCCAAGCCGGATAAGGCACGACCGAAAGCCTGCCTGTCGTCGACGAGGAGCCAAACGCGACGATTTTGGTGTTTCGCTGCTTCAGGCTTCGCGCCAGATTTTTAAGCGGGCGTGTGAAGCCCACGAAAACCTGCGACGGATCGTCAGGCGGGGAAGTTTCTGCCATATGCATGCCCTGTTGTCGGAGCGATGATCGGTCGGGCCCATTTGGAGGCAATTTCTCCGAGCAAAGCAACCGGTTTTCATCTGAGCATTGAAGCTTGTTATTGGGGGATAATCATGGACGGAAAAGTCATCGCTATCACCGGCGCCCTCGGCGCGCTCGGCAGGGTCGTCGCCGACGTGGCGCTGGCGCGAGGTGCCCGCGTTGCCTGCGTCGACCATGCCCCGACCCAGGTCCCGGCAACAACGGACCGGCTTGAACTCGGCGGCGTCGACTTGACCGACGCGGCCCAGGCCAAAAAGGCGATCGACGCCACCGCCAGGCATTTCGGCAAGCTCGACGCGCTGATCAACATCGCCGGCGGCTTTGCGTTCGAAGCCGTCGCCGACGGCGATCCCAAGACCTGGCAGCGCATGTATGCGCTCAACGTCACCACGGCGCTCAACGCCTCTCGCGCCGCGATCCCGTACCTCGTCGCAGCGCGCGCCGGGCGGATCATCAACGTCGGCGCGATGGGCGCCCTTCAAGCCGGCGCCGGCATGGGCGCCTATGCCGCCTCCAAGGCCGGCGTGCACCGCCTGACCGAAGCGCTGGCCGCCGAGCAGAAGGGCAAGATCACGGTCAATGCGGTGCTGCCCTCGACCATCGACACATCAGCCAACCGCGCCAGCATGCCGAAAGCCGATTTTTCGAAATGGGTAACAGGCAAGGAACTGGCCGACGTGATCCTGTTTCTCGCCAGCGACGCCGCCAGCGCGGTGACCGGCGCGCTGATCCCGGTGAACGGAAGGGTTTAGGCCAACCGCGCCCCCTTGCCTGGCTTTTCGCTGTGCGTTTCGGGTGTTATATTGGTTCCATGACAACCGCCGAAGACATTGAAAAAGCTGTGGAGCAATTGCCCCCCGGAGAACTGGCGCGATTTCGGGCCTGGTTTGACGCGTTCGACGCCGATCGCTTCGACGCCGCGATCGAACGCGATGTGCGTGCTGGAAAGCTTGATGCATTGGCAGAGGAAGCCTTGGCTGCACATCGCGCCGGGCAATCCCGGGACTTGTGAAGCACTCTGCATCGCCAAAATTTTGGGCCGCCTACCTGGCATTACCGCCGTCGGTTCAAAAGCTGGCTGACGCAAATTTCGAATTGCTGAAACGTGACCAGCGGCACCCATCCCTGCAATTCAAGAAGGTGTGACGATACTGGTCTGTTCGTGTCGGATTGCGTTACCGCGCATTGGCCATCGAAGCAGACGATGCGTATGTTTGGTTCTGGATCGGCTCTCATGCCGATTACGACCGGCTGATCCGCTAACCCTCCACCGCCACCAGTTTCCGCAACACCGCCTTGAAGCGGATGCTGCGTTTGCCGGCGAGCGCGGTGGCTTCGCCTTCCGCGCCCTCGCTGTCATAGGTGCCGGAAAAGCCGATGCCGACCTCGTAACCGCCGAACAACGGTCGCTCGCCGCGGCTCAGCGTGTGTTCCCGGTTGACGATCTCGCCTTTCCAGCGGCCGTTCGCCGACGAATACGCGCCGATATAGTCGAAGAACGCGTCGCCGCCCCGGATGTTGCCGTTTTGCAGCAGCATCACGCCGGTGTTACCGCCGTCCATGCCGTCAAGCATCCGGATGTGAATGGAATAAAGCCCGTTGCCGATCCCGTCAGGGCCGACCTTGCCGGGCGGCGGCGCGTCGGCGTCATTGATCGGCGTCATGATCGCCCTCAGAACGGCGCCCGGCAGCGCCGGCGCGCTGCCTTCGGAATGCAACTCGTTGCCACGAAGCGCGCCGGTGAATGTCAGGGCGACGTTGTCAACGGGATAATGCGCGACATAGTTCGGATCGTGATTGTGACGCGACATCGTCAGTTCGGACGAATAGACGCCGTCTCTCTCCGTGTAACTACCGATCAAAGAGGAACCAGAGTTGCCGCCATAAAGCTTGCCGTCCGGTGTCGCAAATACCACCCCGGTACCGCTGCCGCGCGGCGTCTCGAACCAGAATTTGTAAAGCCCCTGCAGCACGCCCTGTTCGCTCCGAAATCGGCAAATGCGCGACAACCCGCGAACGCATGATTCGCAGGTTCCCACGCTCGCCGTTCTGTCTTGTCCCCGCTCCAGTTTAGCTGGTTCGGCATCGCCCGATCAAACGATTTGCCCGAATTCGGCTAGAGTTCAGACATTGAGTCGCGGCGTCAGCGCCGCCGGAGCCCGCTTTGGAAACCGCGCTTTATCTGCCCGTCAAACGCTTCCTCGAAAAGCTCGGCTTCACCGTCAAGGGCGAGGTCGGCGGCTGCGATCTCGTCGCGCTCAGCGACGGCGATCCGCCGGTTGTCGTGATCGGCGAGTTGAAGCTGACTTTCAATCTGGAACTGATCCTGCAGGCGGTCGACCGTGCCGCCGCCGCTGACGAAGTCTGGCTCGCCGCGAAATTGTCCGCCCGCGGCAAGGGCCGCGAGAGCGACGCGCGCTACCGCAATCTCTGCCGGCGCCTCGGCTTCGGCATGCTGGCGGTCACTGATCGCGGCGACGTCGAGGTGATCGTCAAACCGCCCGATACCGCGCCCCGCCGCAACCCCAAAAAGCGCTCGCGGCTGATCGCGGAGCACAGGCGGCGCAAGGGCGATCCGGCGTTGGGCGGCTCGACGCGCGCGCCGATCATGACGGCCTACCGGCAGCAGGCGCTGGCCTGCGCCTCCGCGCTCTCGGGCGGGCCGCGGCGTGTCAAGGATTTGCGGCCTGAAATTCCGGACGCCGGAAAAATTCTGCTGCACAATGTCTATGGCTGGTTCGACCGCGCCGAGCGCGGCATTTACGTGCTGACCGATGCCGGGCACGCCGCGCTGAAGCGCTGGCCGCAGCAGCCGATCGATTTCGCAAGCGCCGGGCCATCAACGCCATCAGCATGATGGCGGCCGAAACGGAGGAAGCAGATGATCGTCGTCACCGGCAGCGTCACGGCGCGGGCGGATTCCTTCGACGAGGTCCGGAAACTGAGCCTCGAACACGTCCGTCGTTCACGCACCGAACCCGGCTGTATCTCGCACGCCGTGCAGGTCGACTGCGAAAACCCGCTGCGGCTGGTTTTTTTCGAGCAATGGGCCGATCGCGCGGCGCTGCTGGCGCATTTTGCGGTCCCCGCCTCGCGCGAATTCGTCAAATCGCTGCAGTCGCTGGCGGCGGCGGCCACGACCATCGAACTGTATGACGCTACCAGGCTGGAGAAGTTGTAGACGCATGGCTGTATTGCCATGTGAAATTCATATTGCAATGCAACATGAGGGCACCTAGGTATCTCCGCAACAGATGCGAGGCCCCCGATGAGTGAAGACTGGAACACGAAATACGGCACAAGGCGCGTCCGGCGCGATCCGCCGACGCTGGAGGAGGCTATCTTCGCCGCGGTCGGCATTACCGACGACCCGCAGCAGCAGGCCGAAATCGCCGCTTCGCTGATGGGGATGCCCTACGAGGAAGTGCTGGCTGAAGTGAAGAAGACCGGCCGCGCGCTGGCGCGAACTGCCACCCGCGTCATCGCCGGCGAACAGGGCGCGCAGCGCTCGATCGTGGTCGAACGCAAGATTGTCCGCCGCTTCGGCAACGACAAGCGCACCGGCACCTGAAATTAACTCGCGGGATCCCTGGATCCCGCGAATTACGCCTCAAGCTTCGCTTTTCAGGCTGCCCGGCCCCAGCCGGTCATGTTCACCAACATCTTCCAGTAAGCGCGGTTGAAGTTGACGACGGCGTCGACGGCGGTCGTGACCGCTGACGGCGCGAGTTCGGTCTCATCTTGCTGGGTCAGATCGATCGTGCCGGTCGATTCGCCGTAACGGAAGGTCAGGTGGGCGCCAAATTTGTTGGCGAGCGCCCGCATCGCGTCATTCTGCGCGCCGGTGGTGATCCGCAGGCTCCTGTAACCCTTGGCGCGGGCCTCCGTGATCAGCTTGCGGAACAGGATGCTGCCGACGCCGCGCCGGCGTACCGAGGTTTCGACGCTGAACGCGATCTCGGGCAGTGAATCCGACGATTGATCCGGTGGATGAAGTTCGGCCGCGCCGCGCACCACGCCGTCCTCAAAGAAGGCGACGATGGTAGTGCCGTCTCCGGCGCATTTTTCAGCGTACCGCTCGATAAAGCTGTCGTCCATGAAGCCATGGAAGCGATCATGCCGGCTGGTGCGGTCGAGACGCAGCAAGTGATCGCGCAATAGCGGCAGTTCTTCCTGCTGGCTCAGCGTCCTCACGCTGCTGTTGGCAAGCGCGGCGGCAATAACGGTTAGATACATATCGTAGCTCCTCTGAGAGAGCCCTCGAGGAGGCGTCGAATCCCTAGACCGCCAATATTGTGCATCGCAGCATGAATTTCAAGCCCTTGGAATGCCTCATATAAAGTCAAGTTTCTGTTAACTGATGATTAAGCATTCAAGTCCGTATCAGAGCACCAGTTGGGTCTGCGTCACCACCGCGACGAGCTTGCCGTCCTCGGTCTCCAGCCGCGTCTGCCAGACCTGGGTACGCCGACCCCGATGCACCGGCGTGGCGGTGGCGGTCACCGTCGAGCCCTCTTTGGCGCCGCCGATGAAGTTGGTCTTGCTCTCGAGTGTTGTCGTGCCCTTGGCGTCCTCGGGCAGGTTGATGATGGTCGCGGCAGCACCGACCGAATCCGCGAACGCCATCACGGCACCGCCGTGAATCGTGTTGCGCAAGGTACAGAGCTCCGGGCGAACCACCATCTGCGCCACCACGCGGTCCTGATCGGCCGCGATGAAAGTCACGCCTTTCAATTCCGCGAACGGCATCTTCATCGACTGGATTTTCTCAAGCGGCGTCATGGGTCCTCCCGTTGTTCTTTCACGCGATTTGTCAGGAGCATGGACGGGGCCGGTAAATCAGGCAATGACGTCGGAGGTAATGGTTACGGTGACAAGTTGCCGGTAATTCTGCATATCGTCGGCGATGCGCCAGTTCCCTCCCCGCCGGATCATCTGCCTCACGGAAGAGACCGTGGAGACGCTGTATCTGCTCGGCGAGCAGGATCGCATCGTCGGGGTCTCCGGCTATGCGGTACGGCCGCCGCAAGTCCGGCGCGAGAAGCCGCGGGTCTCGGCCTTCGTCTCGGCGGACATTCCCAAAATCCTGGCGCTGCAGCCGGATCTGGTGCTGGCCTTCTCGGACCTGCAGGCCGATATCGCAGCCGATCTGGTGCGCGCGGGCATCGCCATCCATGTTTTCAACCAGCGCGACGTCGCGGGCATTTTTGCGATGATCCGCACGCTCGGTGCGCTGGTTGGCGCGACGGAGAATGCCGATCAACTCGCGACCGGTCTTCAAGAGCGCCTCGCGCTGATCGCGGCGACACCGCGCCCCTTGCCCAAACCAAAGGTCTATTTCGAGGAATGGGACGATCCCCTGATCAGCGGCATCGGCTGGGTCTCGGAACTGATCGAAATCGCCGGCGGCGAAGACGTGCTGCCGAACCTGCGGTTTCAGCAGGCCGCGAAAGACCGGATTATTTCACCCGACGTGGTGCGCGACGCCGCGCCCGACGTGATCCTCGCCTCCTGGTGCGGCAAGAAAGTCGTGCTTGATCGCATCAGGCAGCGTCCAGGCTGGGGCGACATCCCGGCGGTGCGCAACAACCGCATCATCGAGATCAAGTCGCCGCTGATTCTGCAGCCGGGACCTGCAGCGCTGACCGACGGGCTTGATGCAATCGTCGCGGCGCTGTGGCCTTCGACTTCGGGTGGGCAAAGGCGCACCAGCGCCGTGCCCACCATCTTATGTCAGGCGCAGGAAATGGTGGGCACGCTTCGCTTTGCCCACCCTACCACTACACCTTCTCCACCCCGCACCATTCCGCGATGAACAGCGCGGTCGCCTTGGTCGATTTCCGCAGCGACTCCAGGTCGACATATTCGTTGAAGCCGTGCATCGCCTCGCCGCTGGCGCCAAAACAGAGGCTCGGGATGTTGTAGTTCAGGCCGTAGAACCGGGTGTCGGTCAGCGCCGTGAAGACCTGCTCCGGCACCGCGCCACCGCCATAGACCGCCGCGAACGCCTTGCCGAAGGCAGCTTCCGGGGCTGCGGAATCCTTCAGCTCATAGCCTTCCGAGAGGAAGCCGGACCACTCCACCTGCGGCGGGTTGTTGGAGAGGAAGCGATGGTCGCGCGCCGCCGACGACACGCAAGCCATGATTTCGGACTGCGCCTCGGCGACCGACCAGCCCGGCAGGATGGCAATGCGGCAATCGACGTCGCACCAGGCCGGCACGCTGGAGGCCCAGTCGCCGCCCTTGATGATGCCGGGGTTGAAGTTGATGGGATGATCGACGACGCCGAAATGTCGATCCTTTTTGGCGCGCTCGTTCCACTCGGCTTCCAGCTTCTGCAACGAATGGATCAGATGATAGGCGGCCATGATGGCGTTGGCGCCGGAGCCGGCCTCGTACACGTGCACGGGAAAACCGCGCACCTTGAGCCGAAACCAGATCACGCCGACCTGCGAACGGATCATCTTGCCGAAGGTCGGTTCGGGAATGAAGCAGGCATCGGCGCGGTAGCCGCGCTGCAAGGTCGAGAGCGCGCCGACGCCGGTGCTCTCCTCCTCGATCACGGATTGAAAGTGAATCCGCCCGGTCGGGCGCAAGCCGGCGGCCTTAATCGCATCCAGCGCGTAAAGCGCGCCGATGGTGCCCGACTTCATGTCGCAGGCGCCGCGGCCATACATCTTGCCGTCCTTGACGACGGGCGAGAACGGCGGCGTCTCCCACATGTCGAGCGGACCGACCGGAACCACGTCGCAGTGGCCCTGCAGGATCAGCGATTTGCCGGTATTGTTCGGCGGACGATAGGTGCCGACCACGGTGCGGGCCCTGGAGAAATCATGCTCGATCGGACCGAAGCCGCGCAGGTCCTTCAAATCCCCGACGTCGATATGCCAGTCGTCGACCTCATAGCCCCGCGCGCGCAGCAGATCGCCGATCATGTCCTGGCACGGCCCCTCGGCGCCGCGGGTCGAGGGGATGGCGACGAAATCCCGCGTCGTCGCCAGCTGCGCGTCGAAGCCGGCATCGATGGCATCGAGAATTCGTTGTTGGTCGTTGGCGTTCATTACGTTCGTGTTCCCTGCTCGGTCACTTCTTGAAGCGCGATCAAAGCACAACCTATAGCGTTTTCGAGCGAAGTGGACACCGGTTCGCGTCAAGAAAACGCGTCAAAGTAAAAGTCCTCCGGGAACTCCAGCGCCTTGGATCGCTTTCAGAATCGGCACGCCGCCCATACAGTCGCGGCCGAACACGCCCCTACGGAGACACCGATGCCCGGCAATCGCAACGTCCTCTATCTTATCATCGGCGCCCTGATCGTTGGCGTCGGCGTGCTCGGCTACAATCTCTACCAGACCAAAAAACAGCCCGAAGGCCTGCAGATCAATCTCGGCCCCAACGGGCTAAAAATCGAGAGCAAGTGAGGAAGCCCGGCTTGACCATCACGAAGGTTGCAGCGGCCGGCTGGACCGCTCTGCCCGCGAGCCTGTTTCTGGTGTTGCTGGCAACGCCTGTGCTCGCGCAACCGGTCTCGCGCGAGCAGGAGATCATCGACTTGCGGCTCGGCCAGCGCATCCTGGTCGACGACGGCTCGTGCCCGGCCGGACAGATCAAGGAAGTCTCGGGCGCGCGGATGACGGCCGCGGGGGTGGTGCGCGCCGCCAAGTGCATTCCGCGGCTGGGACCGAAACGGAAATAACCGGCGCCTGATTTTTGCTTTGACGCGTTTTCTTCACGCGAACCGGCGGCCACTTCGCTCGAAAACACTCAAATTAGAACATGCCGTTGGCGTTGGCGGGTTTCTCGGGAATGTCCTGTACGACGTCCCAGTGCTCGACGATCTTGCCGTTCTCGAGCCTGAAAATGTCGACGATGGCGCGGCCGCGGGTGCCCTTTTCGCGTACGCTGTGGACGTGAAGGATCACGAAATCGCCTTCCGCGAAGGCGCGCTTGATCTCGCTGTGCGAGTCCGGGAATTTTTCACGCAGGAAACCGAGGAAGGCCTTGAAGCCTTCGATGCCGTCCGGCGCCGTCGGATTGTGCTGGATATAGCCCGGCCCGAAGAATTTCGCGGCGGCGTCAAAATCCTTCTGGTTCAGCCCGGCTTCGTAGAATTCCAGCACGGTTTTCCTGTTGGCCTCCAGGGTCGCGGCATCGGCCGCAAGCGCCGCCGAAGCGTTGAGCGTCAGCAAGCCGACGAAGCCGATGATGATGGAGCGCATGAGGCTTCCTCCCGATAACGAAACCGGCCGCAGGCTACCAGCTTCCGTACCGGCCGACGATCCCCCGCCATAGCGCATCGCGCTCCCTCGCCAGCGATTCCTTGCCGACGCTGGCGTTTTTGGCCGCGGCGGTAATCACCATGACCAGCTTGAGTTCGGGATCGACGAACATGGACTGGCCGTAGACACCGAGCAGCGCGAACCGGCGCTTCTCGCCGGGAAACAGCCAGAACTGGTAGCCGTAGCCGAAATACGGCGTCGCCTTGCGCGGCGTGAACGCGTCGGGCTGGCGGTGCCAGTCGGTCGCATCCAGCAGGTATTCCTTCGGCACAATCTGTTTGCCGCCGGCGGCGCCGTCGTTGGCCAGCAGAATTCCGAGCCGGCCGAAGTCGCGCAGGACGGCGTTGAAATTTCCCGATCCGGTTTCAGTGCCGTCCCGGGTTCTGATCCAGGTCGCGTCGGCCTCTGCGCCGATCGGCTGCCACAGCCGCGGGGTCAGATAGTCGCTCAACGAAGTTCCGGTCACCGCGCGCAATACCAGCGTCAGGGCGACGGTCTGGTTGGATGCGTAATGAAAGATCGTGCCCTGCTCCACCTCGCGGGTGTTGAAGGCGCGCAGGGCCGAGATGGAATCCTGCGTCAAACGGATCCGGTTGAACTTCGAACTGTCGTCGTTGCCGTCATAGACTTCCTTGAACGGCACCCCGGACGCCATCCGCAGCATGTTGCGGATCGTGGTTTCGCCATAGGGATTGCCGGCCAGTTTGGGCACGTATTTGGCGACGGGATCGTCGAGCGACGCGATCTTGCCTTCCGCCAGCGCCATGGCGATGGCGAGACTGACGATGGACTTCGCCATCGAGTGCGACACCAGGCGGTCGGTCGCGGTCCGGTCATATTGATACCGCTCGGCGAGGATCTGGCCGTCCTTGATGACCAGCAGACCGGTGATGCGCTGGTGCGCCAGGAAGTCGTCGAGCGAATAAGTCTGGCCGTCGAATTGATAACCGATCTTCGGCGAGTTCGAAGCCACGGCAAGCGGCAGCGGCGCATCCGACTTCTTCAGCGTATTATGCGGCAGAAAACTATCGAGGTGGCTGAACGAACCGACCCGCACGCTCTCGTCGAAGAACCAGTTGGCCGGCCTGCCGACCGGATAGCCGGCCGCCTTCCCCAACAGATTCTCGTCCGGCGCGGCGGCGGCCGGAAGGGCCAGCGCGACCAGCGTCGCGCATGAAAGCAGGATTCGTCCCGGCTGCATCGGATGACTCGGACAGGGAGTGATCGACCGGCCATTGCCTTACAATGGCATGCGTGGACGTGTCGAGCAGCAGCGGCGGCGGATCAACTCTTTGTCGGTAAGGATTTTGCAGCAACGCGCAGGCCTTACGGCTTCGATGGCTCGGGCTCGAACATGCACTGCAGCGTCGGCTTGGCGATCTTGGTGAAGGTCGGGCCGATCTCGGATTGCTTCGATGGCGGTACCCAATCAGTCTCGATCGTCGGCACGCCGGTCTCGCTGATGCCGCGCAACAAGGCCTCGCGCAAATCGGCATCTTCGACGGTGGCGGCAGCGTAATCGTGCAGACAGCCGCAAACGGCTTCGGGATGCGCCCAGCGCCCGACCATGTGCGGCGCGCACAGCCGCACGAATTCACCGCGCGGATCGGGAACCCGGAACAGGGAGCGAAGCGGCATGGGCTGAAGCTGGGCCTGGACTTGAACCTGGCCTTTGACTTGCGCTTGCGCCGAACCGACCAGAACGAAGGAGGTCAGGATCGCGGCGGAACAGATGCGTACAAACATGCAGTGCCTTTGTCGGCGAGTTTTCTTGATACTTGTTCGCTGCGCTTACCTGGCGGCAACCACGACCAGTTGCGGCGCCGGGGTCGTTGCCGTGGAACCGTTGTAGGAGAAGGTGCCGATGCCGGGCAAGCCGTTGTCCGAAGAACCCGCCATCGAGGGACCAGCCAGGATGAAGGCGAAGGCGAGGATGAAGCTGATGGTCCGCATCGGTCTGTCTCCGGTTTCGGTGCCCGGCGTCCCCGCCGCGTCGTTTGCAACCTGATAACCGCGGGCTGTTTCCGGATATCTGCGCCAAAGCCGAAAATGGTTTCGTGGCGGCGGAGATTTGTTTCGTCGGTCAGCCCGGACGAAACATTCGCGCAAATAACCCAATGATTTCAGTGAACTGAATCGCCGAAGGCCGACGAAGCCACCCGGCTGCTCGGCACCGGCCTACTGACTGATCGCGGCCATCATATCAGGCACGGGCGTCGCCAGCGGTGACCCACAATAGGCGAACGCTCCAACGCCCGGCATGTCGCGATCGGCACTGCCGGCCAGCGACGGGCCGGTCAAGACGAAAACCAGGGCAACCACGTAGCTGAGGGCTCGCATCTGAGTTCTCCAAGTACCACTTCAAGCACGATCTGGAGATCAGACGCCCGCTGGGCCCGCCGGGTTCGACCCGTCAAGCGAGTTCTTAAGGTTTCTCTGCAAAGAAACCGCTCGCAAACTTGGTGCCGGTCGTGAACCGAAGCTTCGGTTCCCGCCACTCAGTCGAACACCCTCTCGGTCGGACAATGTGCAACTTTCCGCGTCAGTGCGCGTTGTAACTTCTCCTCAACAAAGGATAGCAGTCGTGGGCAATGGCAACATCGATGTTGGCAAGAAAACCGCGCCCCGCAAACCCAGCCAGTTGGCCGAAAGTTTGTCAGGGCGTAACGACTCTTCCGCATTGCGGATCGACGGTTCCCTGAAGACAGAGCGCCCTTGTGGCGCCATGTCGCAGCAAGGCGGCGAATTCCGAGGCAATGTGTCGGCGCCGCAGAAGTTCGTGCATCTGGTCGGATGCCGCGAGCCCAAGCGGTAATGCCTCCGCTTTGGGCGGGACCCGAACTCTCCTACTGGACGAACTCACCACATTTCTGAACCGCGGCATCGACTGCCCCCCAGGGCATGATCGGAACCGAGGAGGTCGAGTTTTTCGGTGAACCCTCAATCAGTTTATCCGAATAAACCATGTAGACCAGTACGTTGCGCTTGGCATCGCAGCCGCGAACAATCTGCATTCTTTTGAAGAACAGCGAACGGCGCTGGCGGAACATGTCGTCGCCTTGCGCCATCTTGTCCTTGAAGCGGATCGGCCCGATCTGGCGGCATGCCAGCGAAATGTCCGAGACCTCCTCGGCGAGGCCCAGCCAGCCCTTGAAGCCCCCCTTCTCCGGTACCGTGAAGTGACAGGCGACGCCCTCTACCTCGGGGTCGTCGACGCCGTAGGTCGCCAGCTTGTCGTTGGGACTGAGCAATTTGAACACGGTCGAGCGACGGAAGATCAGATCGGGTTCGTCGGCGGCAACCGTCGGGCCTGATTGCCACAGGGTCAACGCCAGTACCGCCAAGGCCAGTATTCTCCACTTCCCGTCACACTTTACGATGGCCTTGGATGTCATTGATATCTCCGCTGCAAAAGCCTCCAAACGGCCCATGTCCCATGTAGTGTCTGAAAGCCGCGCAGAAAGGCCGGCGCGTACCTGGCGATCGAGCCTCGTTTAACGGAATGTGAGGCTTTTTTGCTACGCTCAGGGCGAAAAACGCTGGCATTGCAAGGCTACGGTGGTGAACGCTTTTCGCGTCTGCGACAACAAATGAATATCGGGCCACTGGATTCGAAGTTCTGGAATTCGAGGAATATGCGCGTGAGTGGGCATCGTGTTTTGAGTGCGGCTGTTGCGGGCGTAACGGGTGCGGACCAGCGGTCCAGGCGGGTCGGGTTTTGGCAGATTGCGATGCTGACGGCGGCAGGCTCCCTCGGGGCCGCTTACCCGGCAGATGCTGCGCTGTTCTACTATCAGGACTCCGATTCCGGTTATTACCGCCCCTCGCCGCCTTCGCAGCCCAAGCGCCAGCGCAACGCACGCAAGGCCGGCAAGAAGGAAGCCGCGGAAAAGGAAACCGGCGCCAAGCCGCAGGGGCCGCTGATCATCGCGGTCTCGATCGACAAGCAGAAGGTGCGGATCTACGACGCCAACGGGTTCTTCGCAGAGAGCCCGGTGTCCACCGGCATGAAGGGTCATTCGACCCCGATGGGCGTGTTCAGCATCATTCAGAAGCACAAGTTCCACCATTCCAACATCTATAGCGGCGCACCGATGCCCTACATGCAGCGCATCACCTGGTCGGGTGTCGCGATGCACGCCGGCGTGTTGCCGGGCTATCCGGCCTCGCATGGCTGCATCCGCATGCCGATGGCGTTTGCCACGAAGATGTGGAACTGGACCAGGATGGGTGCGCGCGTGGTCGTAACTCCCGGCGAGATCACGCCGGCGAACTTCGCGCATCCGCTGCTGCTGGCGCAAAAGGTCGTGCCGCAGCCGGTCATTGCCGATGATCCGAAAGCGGACGCGCCGGCGATAAAGGGCGACAAGGGCGCTGACGCCGGCTCGACCATCAAGTCCGAGAATTCGGTCGCCAGCCTCGAACTGCGATCGACGGTGGGCCATGCGTCACCAACGCGCACCGCGGATGCCAGCGGCGCCATGCCGGCGACCAATGCCGCGGTGACGATGTCGGACGCGACGTCCAGCGCTTCGCCTGCGAGCGCGGAAGCAAAACCCGGAGCACTGCAATCCGAAGCGAAGCCGGAAGCCGAAGCGGCTCCCGGCGTGAAAGCCGATATCGTTTCGTCCGACACCAAGCCCACGGAAGCCGCGGCGGTTGACGTAAAATCTGACGCGACTGGATCACCCGGGACCAAGATCGAAGAGACCAAGGCTCCCGCACCGGCTGCTGACGATGCCGCCAAAAGCGACGTGACCGCGAGCACCAAGGTCGAAGACAAGCCTGCAGAGTCCAGGGTTGAAGTAAAGTCGGACGAAGCAAAGTCCGATTCCGCCAAAGCTGAGCCGGTCAAGATCGAGGCTCCCAAGACTGAAGCAACCAAGGCTGACGAAGCCAAGTCGACTGAAACCAAGCCGACTGAAACCAAGGCGACTGAAACCAAAGCTCCCGAAAAGCCGACCGAGCCCGCCAAGGCAATCGCCGACGCGCCGGCAGCCGTCGACGTGAAGAAAGACACGGCGCGCCTGCCCGGCGTCGAAAAACCCGCGACTGCCAAGGCCGAGCCCAAGCGCAGCGGCCAGATCGCGGTGTTCGTGAGCCGCAAGGATTCCAAGCTCTACGTCCGGCAGAATTTCGCGCCGCTGTTCGATGTCCCCGTGGCGATCGCGCCGAGCGACCGGCCGCTGGGCACGCACGTGTTCACCGCGGAAGTGGACAAGACCGATCCCAACCTGTTGCGCTGGTCGGTGGTCTCGATGCCAGTGACCGCGCGCAACGCGGCCCGCAACGACGATGACGATCGTCCGGCACGGCGCCGCAAGGGCGCAGCCCCCGCCGAGGTCAAGGCGCTGCCCGTGCCCGACAGCCCGGCCGAGGCGCTGGACCGCATCACCATCCCGCAGGATGCGATGGCGCGTATTGCCGAGGCGCTGTCGACCGGCGGCTCGATCATCGTCTCCGACCAGGGCATCAATCAGGGCGAAACCGGCGAAGGCACCGACTTCATCGTTTCGCTGCGCTGAGCGCATCGGGACAAACGCGAAGCGTTTGCCCGGAGATCATGCGCCACATGATGCCCGCCATAACGGCTTGTTGAGCAGCGCAGCCGTGCGCTCTGCGCTATGCTTGCGACCATCAAACGGCAGCCGGGGCTTCGCATGATCAATCGCAGGACGATGATGACGTCGGCCCTGGCGGCATTCGCCGGTGCCGCTTCCATCAGACAGGCGTCCGCGCAGGCCGGCATGAGCCGGATCACCGCTTACGCGTTTTCATTTCCCGCACTGGCGGGCAGCGATATCCGGCTTGCGGAACATGCCGGCCACCCGATGCTGATCGTCAACACCGCTTCGCTGTGCGGCTTCACCCCGCAATATGCCGGCTTGCAGCAATTGTGGACCGAATTTGGCGACCGCGGCCTGGTCATGGTCGGCGTTCCCTCCAACGATTTCGGCGGCCAGGAACCGGGCGGCGCGACTGAAATCGCCGAGACCGCCCAGCACCAATATGGCGTTACCTTTCCGATCGCAGCCAAGGCGGTCGTGAAGGGACCGAATGCGCACCCGTTTTACAGATGGGCGGCGGAAGCGCGGCCAAAGGATGTTCCGCGCTGGAACTTCCACAAATACCTCGTCGGCCGCGACGGTTATATCGCTGACGTATTCCCGGAATCCGTCGAGCCCCTCGATACACGGGTGAAAGCCGCCATCGCGCGGGCGCTGAGCCAGAGCGTCACGGAGCGCAGCGGTTAGCTTGAGGAATTGGGTCAAGGCACCGGACTAATCCCCTGAATTAACCGCTTGAGCGACAAATCGACCGGAGCCGGGAACAGCCGTTGCCTTGGCGTGCGGGCTCCAACTAGGGTACGATGCGTTGGGGCAGGAGGCGGCCCGGACCACGGCAAAATGCCGGTACCGGGAGCGGGATTCGAATTTAGGGAAAACAAGATGCGTATCGCGGCAGGGTTGATCTTTGCAGGCACGGTTTCGTTGCTGGCTTCAAGCGCGGCGTGGTCACAGACGCCTGCGGCCAAGGGCGCGGCCCCGGCTCCCGCAGCGGCGCCGCAAGCCGCGGCCCCCGCTCCTGCCGCTGCACAGCCCCCGCAGCCCGTGAGAGCCGCATGCAACACGCAAGGCGCACTTGGCGTCGGCCGTACCGTCGAGATCGACACCACGGGCGGTCCGGGCTTCGGCTTCGAACATTTCAAGCAGCTCGACTTCCTGCGCGACAAGGAAGTGGTGTTGACCTTCGACGACGGCCCGTGGCCGCTGAATACGCCGGCGGTGCTGAAGGCGCTGGCGGACGAATGCACCACCGGCATCTTCTTCACCATCGGCAAGCACGCCACCTACTACCCTGAAATCATCAAGCAGGTTTACGCGGCCGGCCATACCGTCGGCACCCATACATGGTCGCATGCGACGCTGACCAACAAGAAGCTGACCGAAGACCAGCGCAAGGAAGAAATCGAGAAGGGTTTCAGCGCGGTGAAGTGGGCGCTGGGCGGCGTCTCGCCGTCGCCGTTCTTCCGCTTCCCGGCGCTGCAGCACCCGCCGGAAATGGTCACCTATCTCGGCGACCGCAACATCGCGATGTTCTCCTGCGACCTCGACTCGTTCGACTTCAAGGCGCGTAACGCCCAGGCCGTCATCGACGTCACGATGAAGAAGCTCGACAAGCTCGGCAAGGGCATCATCCTGATGCACGACTTCCACAAGCACACCGCCGAAGCCCTGCCCGACCTGCTCAAGAAGCTGAAGGCCGGCGGCTACAAGGTCGTGGCGATGAAGGCCAAGGCGCCGGTCCAGACCATGGCCAAATACGACGAAGACGTCATCAAGGACCTGAAGCTGCCGACCGTGAGCTCGCGGCCGGTTTCCAGCGTCGTGCAGACGATTTCGGAATAGTCGGCGGCAGAAGAAACCCCGTGCCGGCACTGCGCATCGAGGGCTACGTCATCGTGTCGGGCGACGGCATGCTGGCGAACGCCGATCGCGTGATGCCCGAAGGCCTGAAGTTCGAGGGCGACAAGAAGTTCTTCACCGATGCCCTCGACCATGCCGACCTGATCGTGCACGGCCGCAATTCGTTCGAGGACCAGCCGAATTCGCCGAAGCGCACGCGGCTGGTGTTGACCCGCAACATCGAGGCCACCGCGCCCGATCCGTCCAATCCGAAATCGACCCTGTGGAATCCGGCCGGCGCTTCGTTCGAGACCGCCTGCGACCGCGCCGGCGTGCGCTCCGGTATCGCCGCCATCATCGGCGGCCCCTACGTGTTCGGCATGTTCATGGAGCGCTACGACACGTTCTGGCTATCGCTGGCGCCGCGCGTGCAGTTGCCGAATGGCGAGCCCTGCTTCCCGGGCGTGCCCGAACGCTCACCGCAGCAGATCCTCGCGGCGCACGGGATGCGCGCCGGCGAGCCGAAGATGCTCGACGCCGCCGACGATGTCATCGTCACGCCGTGGCGGCGTGGCGCTTGAAGGTGGTTCTGGCCTAGACGTCCCCGTAAGCCGGCTCCGAGTCACGCGGCCCACGGCCGTACCCCGCGATCATGAACAACGCGCCGATGATCGACAGGTTCTTCAGGGCGTCGATCAGCGTCTTGGCATTGTCGGGCGACGGTTGGTTCCAGAAATCGTGGAAATAGAAGGTGGCCGCCAGGACGAAGAAGATCATCAGGATCGCGAAAAACGCGCCAGCAGATTCACCGCAATCATCAGGCCGGCGAGGATCTCGAAGCCGCCGACCGCAAAGGCCAGGATCCGCGGCATTGGCATGCCCGCCATGGTTTCGAGCTGCGCGGTATAGGGCGCAAGCAGCGCCGGAATGGTCACCTTGGCGCCGATAAAGTCCGCCGTCTGCTGGATGTCAAAAAGCTTGGTCGCCCCTGAATAAATAAAGAGCACGGCGAACAGAACTCGCCCGAAGGTGAAGAGCGCTGGCATGGGTCGGCCTCACTGAATGGCAATGCAAAAAAAGGCAGGCGGAGCGAAACGATTATGGGCGTTTCGCTTCCGCATTTCAAACGAACAAAATCGAAACCAGCAGCGCAGGAACCTGCGGGTGCCGGAGCCCGACTTTGATCAAACCAAAACCGGACTCCAGCTTTTATTTTGACGCGTTTTCTGCACGAGAACCGGTGCCCGCCGCCCCAATCAGGTCGGCGGACAGGCCTCGGTCGAAAACGCCTTAGAACCTAACCAAACAGGGTCGGCTGCGCGCGGCCTGCGCGCTCCTGGGCTTCGACGGCGGCCACCGCCGTCATGTTGAGAATGCCGCGCGCCGTCACCGACGGGGTAAGGATGTGCGCCGGACGCGCCGGCCCGATCAGGATCGGCCCGACGGGAAGCGCGTCCGCCAGCGTCTTGATCATCTGGTAGGCGACGTTGGCGGTATCGAGGTTCGGCATGATCAGGATGTTGGCCTCGCCTTCCAGCTTGGAATGCGGCAGCACCAGTTTTCGCGCGGTCTTCGACAACGCCGTATCGCCCTGCATTTCGCCGTCGGCCTCGATCTCGGGATGCCGTTCCTTCAGCAACGCCGTGGCTTGGCGCATCTTGCGCGAGGACTCGGTGTCATAACTGCCGAAGTCCGAATGTGACACGAAGGCGACGCGCGGCTTCATGTTGAAGCGCTGGACATGGATCGCCGCCAGCGACGCCACTTCCGCGAGTTCCTCGGCCGACGGATTCGGCCGCACCTGGGTGTCGGCGATGAAATAGGAGCCCTTGCTGGTGATCATCATCGCCAGTGCGGCGAAATCGCTGACGCCGGGCAGGAAGCCGACGATTTCCCGGACATGGCGCAGATGGCTCATGTAGCGCCCTTCGACGCCGCAGATCATCGCGTCGGCCTCACCGCGCACCACGGCAAGCGCTGCGATCACGGTATTGTTGGTGCGGACGACGGTGCGCGCGGCATCGGGCGTGACGCCGCGCCGGCCGGCGACGTCGATATAGGTTTGGACATAGGAGCGGTAACGCGGATCGTCCTCGGGATTGACGAGGTCGAAATCCTGCCCGGCCTTGATGGCAAGGCCGAACCGCTTGATCCGGGCCTCGACCACCGACGGACGCCCGACCAGGATCGGCCGCGCCAGTTTCTCCTCCAGCACGACCTGGGTCGCGCGCAGCACGCGCTCGTCCTCGCCTTCGGCATAGATCACCCGCACCGGCTGGGTCTTGGCCTTGGCGAACACCGGCTTCATGACCAGACCGGAGCGGAACGCAAAGCGCTCCAGCAGCGCGGTGTATTCGTCGAAATTCTTGATCGGCCGCGTCGCCACACCGGAGTCCATCGCGGCCTTCGCCACGGCCGGCGCAATGCGCAGGATCAGCCGCGGGTCGAACGGGCTCGGGATCAGCGAACCCGGGCCAAACCCTTGCGTCTCGCCGCTGTCAAATCCCTGCGCCACCGCATCCGACGGCGGATCGCGCGCGAGCTGGGCGATGGCGTCGACCGCGGCGTGCTTCATTTCCTCGTTGATCGCGGTGGCGCCGACGTCGAGCGCGCCGCGGAAGATGAAGGGAAAACACAGAACGTTGTTGACCTGATTGGGGAAGTCCGAGCGCCCGGTGCAGATCATCGCGTCGGGGCGCGCCTTTCGTGCCTCCTCCGGCATGATCTCCGGCGTCGGATTGGCCAGCGCCAGCACCAGCGGATGATCGGCCATCGCCTTGACCATGTCGGGCTTCAGCACGTTGGGCGCGGAAACGCCCAAGAAAATATCGGCGCCGCCAATGACGTCGCCGAGCACGCGCGCATTGGTTTTTTGCGCATAGACCGCCTTCCAGCGGTCCATCAGGGTGTTGCGGCCCTCATGCACGACGCCGTCGATGTCGCAGACCCAGATGTTCTTGCGCTGCGCGCCGAGCGAAACCAGCAGATTGAGGCAGGCAATCGCGGCCGCACCGGCGCCGGAGCAGACGATCTTGACGTCCGGCAGCTTCTTGCCGTTGAGCAGCAGCGCATTGGTGATCGCGGCGCCGACGATGATGGCGGTGCCATGCTGATCGTCGTGGAATACCGGGATCTTCATGCGCTCCTTGAGCTGCGCCTCGATCTCAAAGCACTCCGGCCCCTTGATGTCCTCGAGGTTGATGCCGCCGAACGTCGGCTCCAGCGCTGCCACCACCTCGACCACCCGCTCGATGGTGTCGGCGGCGATTTCGATGTCGAACACGTCGATGCCGGCGAACTTCTTGAACAGGACCGCCTTGCCCTCCATCACCGGTTTCGATGCCAGCGGACCGATATTGCCGAGCCCGAGCACCGCGGTACCGTTCGAAACCACCGCCACCAGATTGGCGCGCGAGGTGAGCGTGGCCGCTTCCGCGGGGTTGTTGGCGATTTCGGTGCAGGCCGCCGCCACCCCGGGGGAATAGGCCAGCGCGAGATCGCGCTGGTTGGCCAGCGGCTTGGTCGCCTGGATCTCCAGTTTGCCCGGCCGCGGCAGCCGGTGATAGGCCAGCGCCGCGTCACGAAGATCATCAGAATAGGACGACATGCATTTCCCCACGGGGTTTCCCGGCCCCGAATTTTACCTTCGGTGACCGGTCTTCGTTCGGGCGTACAGCCTTAGTTCTGCGGTAGATTGAGCCGGATGTGAAGCTCGCGCAACTGCTTCGCTGCTACTTCCGACGGCGCGCCCATCAGCAGGTCCTCGGCACGCTGGTTCATCGGGAATAGCGAGATTTCGCGCAGGTTGGTGGTGCCGCACAACAGCATCACGATGCGGTCGACCCCGGCCGCCATGCCGCCATGCGGCGGGGCGCCGTACTGGAACGCGCGATACATGCCGCCGAACCGCTCGACCACGTCCTCCTCGCCATAGCCAGCGATCTCGAACGCCTTCACCATCGCCTCGGGCCGGTGGTTGCGGATACCGCCGGAGGCGATCTCGTAGCCGTTGCAGGTGATGTCGTACTGGAACGCCTTGATGGTCAACGGGTCCTGCCCGTTGAGCGCATCGAGACCGCCCTGCGGCATCGAGAACGGGTTGTGCGAGAAGTCGACCTTCTTGTCTTCCTCGTTGTACTCGTACATCGGGAAGTCGACGATCCAGGCCAGTTCGAACCGCTCCTTGTCGATCAGCTTCAACTCTTCGCCGAGCCGGGTGCGGGCCAGGCCTGAAAACTTCCAGAACTTGTCAGGGTCGCCGGCAACGAAGAACGCGGCATCGCCCTCTTTCAGGCCGAGCTGGGTGCGGATCGCGGCGGTGCGCTCCGCGCCGATGTTGTTGGCCAATGGACCCGCGCCCTCGCCGCCCTCGCGCCACATGATGTAGCCCAATCCAGGCTGGCCCTCGCCCTGCGCCCACGAGTTCATGCGATCGCAGAATGCGCGGCTGCCACCGGTCGGTCCGGGGATCGCCCAGACCTGGTTCTTGGGGTCTTCCAGCATCCGCGCGAACACCTTGAAGCCGGAGCCGCGGAAGTGTTCGGAGACGTCCTGCATGACCAGCGGGTTGCGCAAATCGGGCTTGTCGCTGCCGTATTTCTTCAGGGCCTCGGCAAAGGGAATTCGCGGCCAGACCTTGGTGACCGGCTTGCCCTTGGCAAATTCCTCGAACACGCCGGTGATGACCGGTTCGACGGCGGCGAAGACGTCGTTCTGCTCGACAAAGCTCATTTCGAGGTCGAGCTGGTAGAACTCGCCGGGCAGACGGTCGGCGCGCGGGTCCTCGTCGCGGAAACACGGCGCGATCTGGAAGTAGCGGTCGAAGCCCGACATCATCAGGAGCTGCTTGTACTGCTGCGGCGCCTGCGGCAGCGCGTAGAACTTGCCCGGATGAATTCGCGACGGCACCAGAAAGTCGCGCGCGCCTTCCGGTGACGACGCCGTCAGGATCGGGGTCTGGAATTCGAAGAAGCCCTGCTCCTTCATCCGCTTCCGCATCGAATCGACGATGGCGCCGCGGGTCATGATGTTCTGGTGCAGTTTCTCGCGGCGCAGGTCGAGGAAACGGAACTTGAGCCGGATGTCTTCAGGGTATTCCTGCTCGCCTGCCACCGGCAGCGGCAGCACACCGGAGGGCCCGAGCGTCTCGATCTCGGTGACATAGACTTCAACCTGTCCGGTCGGCAGATCGGCATTGGCCGTCCCCTCGGGACGGATGCGGACCTTGCCGTCCATCCGCACCACCCACTCCGAGCGCAGTTTTTCGGCGTCACGATAAGCCGGCGAATCCGCGTCGATGACGCATTGGGTGATGCCGTAATGATCGCGCAGGTCGATGAACAGCACGCCGCCGAGGTCGCGGATGATGTGGCACCAGCCGGATAGCCGGACCGTCTCGCCGATATGGCTGTCGCGGAGCGCGCCGCATGTATGTGACCGGTAGCGATGCATGGAATTCCCAAAATCGGATGTCGGAGGGCAGGAATCGGGGGCCAAAGCCCGCGCGAAGTGCGGAGGGTTTACCCGAGCGCGCGGGGTGCGGCAACCAAGGCCGAGGCATGTTTTACGCCACAAACCTGACATTTCGGGGCGCAACACGCCCGGACCGTTGCCTATTGGCTGGGCCGGCCTATCTTTGGGTCATGACCGTCCATTTCCCGTTCCAAAATACCTATGCGGCGCTGCCGGCGAACTTCTTCGCCCGGGTGGCGCCCACGCCCGTCGCCGCCCCCCGGCTGATCAAGCTGAACCGGCCGCTGGCGGTCCAGCTCGGGCTTGATCCGGACCTGCTGGAGAGCCCGGAAGGCGCCGAAATCCTTGCCGGAAAGCGGCTGCCTGACGGCGCCGACCCGATCGCGATGGCCTATGCCGGCCACCAGTTCGGCCATTTCGTGCCGCAGCTCGGCGACGGCCGCGCGATCCTGCTCGGCGAGGTCATCGACACCGACGGCATCAGGCGCGACATCCAGCTCAAGGGTTCGGGCCCGACGCCGTTCTCGCGCCGGGGCGACGGCCGCGCGGCTTTGGGTCCGGTGCTGCGGGAATACATCGTCAGCGAGGCGATGTTCGCGCTCGGCATCCCCACTACACGGTCGCTTGCCGCCGTGATCACCGGCGAGCGGGTTCAGCGCGAGACCATGCTGCCTGGCGCGGTGCTCACGCGTGTTGCAGCCAGCCACATCCGCGTCGGCACGTTCCAGTTCTTTGCCGCCCGCGGCGACATCGACGGAATCCGGCAGCTCGCCGACCATGTCATCGCCAGGCACTATCCTGATATCGCTAACGTCGACCGCCCCTATCACGCGCTGCTCGACGGCGTCGTGGCGCGGCAGGCCGAGCTGGTGGCACGCTGGCTGCTGGTCGGCTTCATCCACGGCGTCATGAACACCGACAATTCCTCGATCTCGGGCGAGACCATCGACTACGGCCCCTGCGCATTCATGGACGCCTACAATCCCGCCACCGTGTTCTCCTCGATCGACGAACAGGGCCGCTACGCCTATGCCAACCAGCCGCGGATCGCGCTCTGGAACCTGACGCGATTGGCCGAATGCCTGCTGCCGCTGTTCACCGAGGACAAGGACCAGGCCATCGAACAGGCGCAGATGATCCTCGGCGACTTCGCCGAGAAGTTCACCACGGCCTATCAGGCCGGTCTGCGCGAAAAAATCGGCCTGTTCACCGCGCGCGATGGCGACGAGGCGCTGGTGCAGGACCTGCTCGACGCGATGGCGAAGAACGAGGCCGACTTCACCCTCACCTTCCGCGGCCTCGGCGATGCCGCGCTGGATCAGGGCAATGACAGCGTGCGGCGCGTGTTCGCCGATCCCGCAGCCTTCGACGAGTGGTCAGCGCGCTGGCGCGTCCGCATCGCCGACGAACCGCAGACGGCGGCCGAACGGCAGGCGCTGATGCGTTCGGTCAACCCGGCCTTCATCCCGCGCAACCACCGCGTCGAAGCCGTGATCCAGGCCGCGATGAACAACGACGACTACGCGCCGTTCGAGGAACTGATCGCAGTGCTGGCGAAACCCTACGAGGATCAGCCTGATTTCGCGGCATACGCCGATCCGCCGCAACCGGAACAGCGCGTGCTGCAGACGTTCTGCGGCACGTGAGAAGCGGCGACCGCGCCCCCGTTAACCGCAATCCTTAAGCGCCCATCCACCATCGGCCGACGGAGTCCGGCCCCGGTTCCGTAAATTAAGGAACCGTCAACGCGCGCCCCACAATTGTAATCACGTACTGGGGGACATTGCCGTGGACGCGTTTGCTTTTGAATTCATGGGACTGGCGATGATCGCGCTGTGTCTCGTCGTGCTGGCACTGCCGTCGGGCCGGCGCCCGTCCCGGAAAATCCGCTACGAATAAGTTCCATCAGGCGGACCTGATCGCAGACGGGCAAGACGCGCCCGGACGCCGGCGGCAAGGCCGTAAGTCGCGCCAAGCCTCAATTGCAAGGCTCAAATTCCCCGCAAGACCCTTGACATATCAGCCCTTTCGGCAGAACGCCTAGCTACGCGCTATGGATTGTTCATGGATCTGATTGCCACCACTGCCGACCTCGCGGCCGCCTGTACCCGGCTGGCCCAGCACAAGGTCATCACCGTCGACACCGAATTCCTGCGGGAGACGACCTACTACCCCCTGCTCTGCGTCGTGCAGATGGCGAGCGCGGAGGAAGCCGTCGTGGTCGACACGCTGGCACAAGGTATCGACCTCAAGCCGTTCTTCGAATTGATGGGCAACGAGGCGGTGCTGAAGGTATTCCACGCCGCCCGCCAGGACATCGAAATCGTCTGGCACCAGTCCGGCACCATTCCGCATCCGATCTTCGATACCCAGGTCGCCGCCATGGTGCTGGGTTATGGCGACAGCATCGCCTATGACCAGCTGGTCGAGCGCATCACCGGCCACCGGCCGGACAAGACCCACCGTTTCACGGACTGGTCGCGCCGGCCGCTGACCGACGACCAGATGCATTACGCGGTCTCCGACGTCACCCATCTGCGCGACGTCTTCGCAGCGCTCGACGCCGACCTCAAGAAGCGCGGCCGCAGCGACTGGGTCAGCGAGGAGATGGAAGTCCTGACCTCGCCGAAGACCTACGATTTCCATCCCGAGCGCGCCTGGGAGCGGCTGAAGACGCGGGTGCGGAAGCCGAAAGAGCTCGCGGTGCTGATGGAAGTAGCGGCCTGGCGCGAACAGGAAGCGCAAAGCCGCGACGTGCCGCGCAGCCGGGTGCTGAAGGACGACGCGGTCGGCGACATCGCCACCCATGCGCCGACATCGCTCGAGCGCCTCGCCAACTTGCGCTCGCTGCCAAAGGGTTTCGACCGCTCCAAATGGGGCAGCGATATCGTTGCCGCCGTGCAACGTGGCCTTGCCCGCGACCCCGCGACGCTGCCCAAGATCGAAAAGCCGCGCGGCAATTCGAATGGGGCTGCGACCGTCGAACTCTTGAAGGTGCTGCTGCGAATGACGTCGGAACGTCACGCCGTCGCCAGCAAGGTGATCGCCACCGTCGACGACCTCGACCAGATCGCGGCCGACGACAATGCCGACGTCGCCGCCCTGCACGGCTGGCGCCGCGAATTGTTTGGCGAAGCCGCGATCGCGCTGAAACACGGCAAGCTGGCGCTGGCGATGGAAAAAGGCCGCGTGATCAGGGTCGACCGGGTTTAGGCTTCCCTGAGTGATCCGTCACCCCGCGCGACGGCTTCGCCGTCGTGGCTGGAGGTGGCCGTGCAAAGCACGGCGCTCGAAGGGCGACAGCCCCCGTTGCTCATCCTTCGAGGCTCGCTACGCTCGCACCTCAGGATGACGGCTGGCGATCTGCTTCTAGAATTCCACCGCATCTACCACTTCAACTCCAGCCCCACCGTGCCCTGATGCGACTGCATCGCGGCGCGGAACTTGGCGTCGTAGTTGACGTAGATTCGCGCGGTGTTGGTCAGGCTGAGCGACGCCGAGGCGCCCGCATCGGCGCCGTACCGGCTTTCGCCGATACCCTGCAGCGTCAGGCTCTCGGTGCCGAGGGTGACGATGATATCGGAGAAGTTCTGCACCAGGTTGTCGACCGCCTTGCCGTAGGCCGAGAGGTCGAAGATCTTCTGGTCGATGATCCAGTAATGGCCGATTTCCACGCCGGCCAGCAGGCGTATCCGTTGCACCGTCGCCCCGGTCGCCGCCACCGGATCGAGGCCGCCCATCTCCTGCAGCGAACCGGTCCGGGCGTGGACATATTCGAACGCCCCCTTGGGCACGATGCGGTACTGGTCCTTCGACCAGTAGTAGCTGACCTCGCTCAGCACGCCGTCGAGCCTGGCATTGTAGCCGGCGGTCGCGAAGCCCAATCCGGTATCGCGGCGCGAATTGATGTTGCCGAAGCCGTGCACGATGGCGCTGGCCCAGGTCCACGGCCCGCTGTCGACGGAGGCGGTAAATCCGAGCTGGGTAAGGTCGATCGTCGCCGACTGCAGCGCCAGCGGCACGTCGACCGCGGTGCGGCTCTGATCGACGGAGAAGCCGACATTGATGCCGGGCGCCACCCGCGCGCCGATCCCGGCCACCCCGCCCCAGGTCTTGCGGCTATCGCCGACGAAATCGACCAGCGGGCCGTTTTTGGCCGATATTCCGTAGCCCTCGAACCAGGTCCGGTAACGCGGCGCTTCCGTGCTCTCGGAGGCGCCGCCGCCGCCCGGGTTGGTGCGCAGCATCCGGTTGAAGCCGTTGCTCGACTGGTTGTTGAGCCGTTCCAGGAAATTGCTGCCGAGATTGGTGACCGTCGCGCTTGATGACTGCATCGAATTGATCACCGTCGGTGTCGGCGTGGGGATCGGGGTCGGCAACGCCGTGGGGGTTGGCGACGGTGTCGGTGATTGCGCCTGCGCGGAAGAACTCATGCCGATCGCGGCAACGAATACGATCGCGGCCAGCCACGCCAACGCGCGAGCGGTCCCGATCTTCCGTGAGCGCGAAGGTCGCGATGAGCAGCGCATGCAATCCCTGTCCCAACAGCAAAAGCGCCAGCCCAAAATATGCGCAAATCCCGGCCAAGCGGGCCCGATTTGCCCCCAGTTCCTGCGTAGCGTCAATCGGTTGGGCCTACCCGTGGCGGCCGAATACGCGCCATTGTGGTTCGGCGGCCACAGCCCGATTCCGGCAGGGACGATTGGCAGGTCCGCCGGAGCCAAGTGCCGGCGCCGGCGTTCTATGTCGTGGTCGGCGAGATCAGCGTACCGGACGCAGAACCGCCCGCAACCTTGCAGATATCACCCTCGAGGCGAACCTTGCCCTCGGCGAGCAGCCGCAGCGCCTCCGGATAGATCCGATGCTCGATGCCGAGGATGCGCTGCGACAACGTCTCCGCCGTATCGCCGTCGGCGACCACGACCGCGCCCTGCATCACGATCGGTCCGGCATCGGTTTCGGGAATCACAAAATGCACGGTTGCGCCGGAGATCTTGACGCCGGCGCCGAGCGCCTGGCCGTGCGGGTCCAGGCCCGGGAAGGACGGCAGCAGCGACGGGTGGATGTTGAGCATTTTCCCGTACCAGCGCTGCACGAATTCGGCGGTGAACAGACGCATGAAACCGCCGAGGCAAATCAGCTCGACCTGGCGCGCGTCGAGCGTCCGCTGCAGCACGGCCTCGAAGCCGGCGCGATCCTTGCCGAACGGCTTGCTCTCGATCACATCCGTCGGGATGCCGCTGGCGGCGGCCTTTTCCAGCCCGGGCGCATCGGCCCGGTTGGAGATCACCGCGACGATCTCGGCCGGAAAATCCGCAGCCTTCGCCGCGTCGATCAGCGCGGCCATGTTGGAGCCGCGCCCGGAAATCAGGATGGCGACGCGGCGCTTCATAGCGTGAGGTCAAGGTGACCGTTATAGACCACGCGATGTTCGCCTTCCGCGGCGATCACTTCGCCGAGCAAGGCTACGGTCTCGCCGCCTTCGGTGAAGATGTCGGTGACCTCGTCGATCGCATCCGGCTTGACGATCGCGATCATGCCGATGCCGCAGTT
Source organism: uncultured Alphaproteobacteria bacterium (assembly GCA_963764705.1). Lineage (GTDB taxonomy): Bacteria > Pseudomonadota > Alphaproteobacteria > Rhizobiales > Xanthobacteraceae > Bradyrhizobium. The sequence continues at coordinate 195,221 of CAVXTR010000007.1, forward strand.
GAAGGTGCGCAGCAATTCGAGCTCGGCAATGCCGCCCTGCGCGGCCAGCCATTTGAACACCGGCAGCACCGGCAGCCGCGCCAGGTCGATTCCGACGCCGAGATGTTTCGGCAGCACCCGCGGAATGTTGTCGGTGAAACCGCCGCCGGTGATGTGGGCAAGGCCCTTGATCGCGCCGGTCTCGCGGATCGCGCGCAGGCACGATTTCACGTAGAGCCGCGTCGGTGTCAGCAGCGCGCCGCCCAGCGTCATGACCGGCGAGAACGGCGCCGGCGCGTCGAAGCCGAGGCCGGAGTTTTCCACGATCTTGCGCACCAGCGAGTAGCCGTTGGAATGAACGCCCGACGAGGCGAGGCCAATCACCGCATCGCCAACCGCGATGTCCGCCGTCGGCAACAGCGTGCCGCGTTCGGCCGCGCCGACCGCAAAGCCGCCGAGATCGTAATCGCCGTCCTTGTAGAGCCCGGGCATTTCCGCGGTCTCGCCGCCGATCAGCGCGCAACCGGATTCGCGGCAGCCTTCGGCGATCCCGGCCACGATCGCGGCGGTGGCTTCTGGGTCGAGCTTGCCGCAGGCAAAATAGTCGAGAAAGAACAGCGGCTCGGCGCCCTGGACCACGAGGTCGTTGACCGACATCGCCACCAGGTCGATGCCGATGCCGCCATGCAGGCCGGTCTCGATCGCGATCTTGAGCTTGGTGCCGACGCCGTCGGTGGCGGCCACCAGGATTGGGTCCTTGAAGCCCGCGGCCTTGAGGTCGAACAGCCCGCCAAAGCCGCCGATCTCGGCGTCCGCACCCGCGCGCGCGGTGGCGCGCACCATCGGCTTGATCATATCGACGAGACGGTTGCCCGCATCGATATCGACGCCCGAATCCGCGTAAGTGAGGCCGTTTTTGCGGTCGTTCATGCCCAAATTCCGTATGATGACGGCTGGTTACGAGGAATTCCGCGTTCCCGCAATGGCTCGCAACCGTATCTTGCGTATACTATCTGTAGATAAGAGCCGGCCGGCCCCAAAGGGCCGGATTCGTCAGGCGGGAGCCGGGAAGCGACCGAGTTGAGTATTCCGAACATCATCACGCTGGGACGCATCATTCTGGTGCCCGTCATCGTCTGGGCGATCGTCTCCAGCCAGATGGAAATTGCATTCGCAATCTTCGTCATTGCCGGCGTCAGCGACGCCGTCGACGGCTTCCTCGCCAAGCGGTTCAACATGGCGAGCGAGCTCGGCGCCCTGCTCGATCCGTTGGCGGACAAGGCGCTCTTGGTATCGATCTATGTAGCCCTCGGAATCTGGGGCGCGGTGCCGCGCTGGATCGTCATCCTGGTGGTGTCGCGCGACATCATGATCGTCACCGCCGTGATCGTGTCGTGGCTGTTCGACAAGCCGGTGGAGATGAAACCTTCGATGGTCTCCAAGCTCAATACGGTAGCCCAGGTGGCGTTCGCCGCGCTGGTACTGGCTTCGCTCGGCTTCAACTTCAAGCCGGCGCCCTACGACGTCATCCTGATGGGTTTCGTGACGGTCTTTACTTTGGTTTCGGTCTCGCTCTATCTCGTCGAGTGGGTGCGGCACATGAGCACGATCGACGCGCGGTAAAGCGTTTTCGGGTGAAGTGGGTACCGGTTCACGTCAGGAAAACGCGTCAAAGACAAAGCTGGAGACGCTTTCGTGCGCTTCACGTGAAGCGGATACCCACTTCGCCCAAAAAATGCGGTAGATTTCGGGCGCCGGACGTTCCCGGCCTGGAGATGTGTGTGGCAGTTCGCGTTCAACCCCGTCAGTTGGCCTTTGCGCTGCCGCACGCAGAGAGCCGGACCCGCGACAATTTTCTGGAAGGCCCGGCCAATGAGGCCGGGTTGGCGCTGATCGAACGTTGGCCGGACTGGCCCAACCGCGTCATGCTGCTGGTGGGTCCGGAGGGTTCGGGCAAAAGCCATCTGGCGGCGATCTGGGCCGAGGAAGCCGGCGCGCGTTCGACCTCGGCGCATGCGCTCGACGCCGCCGCCGTCCCCGGCGCACTGGCCACCGGCGCGCTGGTGGTCGAGGATTTGCGGCCACAGGACTTCGACGAGCGCGCCATGTTCCATCTGCTCAACCTGGCGCGCGAGGACGAGGCCTTCGTGCTGATCACCGCGCGCGTGGCGCCGTCCGCCTTCGAGGTCGAATTGCGCGACCTGCGGTCGCGGCTGCGCGCGATCCCCGTGGTGTCGCTGCTGCCGCCCGACGATATGCTGTTTCGCGGCCTGATCGTCAAATTCTGCGCCGACCGCCAGTTGAGCATCGACGAGACCGTCGTGAGCTACCTCACCACCCGGATCGAGCGGTCCTATAGCGCCGCCCGCCAGGCGATCGACCTGCTGGATACCGAGGCCTTGCGACTCGGCCGGCCGGTGACCCGGGCGCTGGCGGCCGAGTTGCTGCGCGACGCCTGATCCCGCGGCGGCCGGCCGCCTTGACGGCGGCGCGGCGCGGAACATCAATGTCATTGAAACGTCATCGGCGTATCACATGGTTTGCGCTGCACCCGCCTTACAAACCTTTTGCGCCCCCGGCTGAGATGGATCGAAGCTTCATGGAATCGGCACAAGCTATTGAAATTAAAGAAAAAGATGCCGGCGCCGAGGCTCCGCCCGCGATCGCCTCAAGCCCCGAGCAATTCATCAATCGCGAGCTGTCGTGGCTGCATTTCAACCGCCGGGTGCTCGAGGAAGCCGTCAATCCCGGCCATCCGGTGCTGGAACGGGTGCGGTTTCTGTCGATTTCCGCCAATAACCTTGATGAGTTCTTCATGGTCCGCGTCGCCGGCATCAAGGCGCAGGTCCGCGAAGGCATCGCCGAGCGCAGCCCCGACGGCCTGACGCCCTCCGAACAGCTCGTCGCCATCAACAAGACGGTGTCCGAACTCGCCAGCGACCAGCAGGCGATCTGGAGCAACCTGCGTACGGTACTTTCCGAGACCGGTATCGTTCTCGTCGACGGCCATGACGTCACAAAGGCGGAGCGGAGCTGGATCGAGGATCACTTCCTCCACAATATCTTCCCGCTGCTGACGCCGCTGGCGATCGATCCGGCGCACCCGTTCCCGTTCATTCCGAGCCTCGGCTTCACCATCGCGCTGCATCTGGCGCGCGTCGCCGACGGCAAGCCGATGAACGCGCTGATACGTATGCCCGGCAAGATCGACCGCTTCATCCGCATCCCCGCGGGCAAGGACGGCACGGTGCGGCTGATCACGCTGGAACAGGCCACCGGCCTGTTCATCGGCCGCCTGTTCCCCGGCTACACCGTCAAGGGCCAGGGCGCGTTCAAGGTGATCCGCGATTCCGAACTGGAAATCGAGGAAGAGGCCGAGGATCTGGTCCGCCTGTTCGAGACCGCGCTGAAGCGGCGACGGCGCGGGTCGGTGATCCGGCTCGAGATTGAAGCCAAGATGCCTGAGGAATTGCGCGCGTTCGTGCAGCGTGCGCTGTCCACCGCCGACGACGAGATCTTTCTGGTCGACGGCGTGCTGGCGATGAACGAGCTGTCGCAACTGACGCGGATCGACCGTCCGGACCTTGAATTCGTGCCCTATGTGCCGCGCCATCCCGAGCGTGTGCGCGACCACGGCGGCGACATTTTCGCAGCGATCCGGCAGAAGGACCTGATCGTCCATCACCCCTACGAATCCTTCGACGTCGTGGTTCAGTTCCTGCAGCAGGCCGCGCGAGATCCGGACGTCGTCGCCATCAAGCAGACGCTGTATCGCACTTCGAACAACTCGCCGATCGTGCGCGCGCTGGCGGAAGCCGCCGAAGCCGGCAAGTCGGTAACCGCGCTGATCGAGCTCAAGGCCCGCTTCGACGAGGAAGCCAACATCCGCTGGGCGCGCGACCTCGAACGCGCCGGCGTCCAGGTCGTCTACGGCTTCATCGAACTGAAAACCCACGCCAAGCTGTCGATGGTGGTGCGCCGCGAGGGCGGCAATCTCGCCACCTATGTCCACACCGGTACTGGCAACTATCACCCGGTGACGGCGCGCATCTACACCGATCTGTCCTACTTCACCTCGGATCCCACGATCGGCCGCGATGCCGCGCGGGTCTTCAACTACATCACCGGTTATGCCGAACCGAGCGACATCGAAAAGATGGCGGTATCGCCGCTGACCTTGCGCAAACGCATCGTCGAACACATCAAGGGCGAGACCAGCCACGCCAAGCACGGCAAGCCGGCGGCGATCTGGATGAAGATGAACTCGCTGGTCGATCCCGACGTGATCGACGCGCTCTACGAGGCGTCGCAGGCCGGCGTCGCGATCGAACTGGTGGTGCGCGGCATCTGCTGCCTGCGCCCCGGCGTCCCCGGCCTGTCCGACAATATCCGCGTCAAATCGATCATCGGCCGATTCCTCGAACACGGCCGAATCTACTGCTTTGGTATGGGTCAGGGCCTGCCCGGCGCCAAAGCGGCTGTGTATATCTCCTCCGCCGACATGATGCCGCGGAACCTGGACCGTCGTGTTGAAATCCTCTGTCCGCTGCAAAATCCCACGGTGCATCAGCAGGTTCTCGAACAGATCATGGTCGCGAACCTGAAGGATACCGAGCAGAGCTGGCAATTGTTGCCCGACGGGTCTTCAACGCGTATGAAGGCCGCGAAAGGCGAAGAGCCGTTCAATCTGCATAACTATTTCATGACAAATCCGAGTCTGTCAGGCCGTGGAAAGTCTCTCAAGGAATCTTCGCCGCGCCGCCTCACCCGTCGGAACGAGCGTCAGCAACCGTCATAACGGGTTGCGGCTGTGAAGCGGCCGCGCAAGCGCACCTCCAGCGTCGCCGTCATCGACATCGGTTCGAACTCGGTTCGTCTCGTTGTCTATGAGCGGATGGCGCGCAGCCTGGTCACCATCTTCAACGAGAAGGCGCTGTGCGGTCTCGGCCGCGAGGTCCAGAGCACCGGCCTGCTGGCGCCCGACGCCGTCGCCAAGGCGCTGACGGCGCTGCGGCGGTTTCGCGCGCTGTGCCGGATCCAGCAGGTCGGCCGCGTCTATGCGATCGCGACCGCCGCCTGCCGCGACGCCGAGAACGGTCCCGACTTCATCGCCAAGGCCGAGCGGATCTGCGGCGCCAAGATCGAAATCCTTTCCGGCCCACGCGAGGCAAAACTGTCCGCGCTCGGCGTCATCTCCGGTATTCACAATCCCGACGGCATCGTCGGCGACCTCGGCGGCGGCTCGCTCGAGCTGATCGACGTCCACGGCAACCGCGTCCGTAGCGGCGTGACCTTGCCGCTCGGCAGCCTGGCACTGCAGGACCTCGCCGACAAATCGCTGAAACGCGCCGAGCGCATCGTCCGGACCGAATTGATCGACGTTGCCCAGCTCAAGGCTGGTCGCGGCCGCACCTTCTATGCGGTCGGCGGCACCTGGCGCGCGCTGGCGCGAATCCACATCCTGCAGAGCGGCTATCCATTGCGGGTGATGCACGGTTATTCGCTGCCTGCCGCGGAAGCGCTGGATTTCGCGCGGCGGCTGCGCCGGCTGGCGGCTGCCAACATGCTGGCCGATATCGAAGTCGTTGCCGACGCGCGGCGTCCACTGCTGACCTATGCGGCGCTGGTGCTCGAATACATCATCCGCGTCGCCAAACCGAAGACGATCGTGTTCTCGACCTTCGGCGTGCGCGAAGGTCTGCTCTACGAAATGCTGCCGCAGACAGAGCGCGCCAAGGACGGATTCATCTGCGCGGCCCAGACCCTGAACGGGCTGTTGTCGCGTTCGGCGCGACACGCCGAGGAACTGGTGTCCTGGACCGACCGGCTGGTGCGGGTGGTCAAGCTGCGCGAGACCCCGGAAGACCGCCGCCTGCGCCATGCCGCCTGTCTGTTGTCCGATATCGGCTGGCGCGTGCATCCCGACCATCGCGGCGAGGAAACGCTGAGCCTGATCACCAACGGCAATTTCGGCTCGATCAGCCACCAGGGCCGCGCCTTTGTCGCGCTGTCGGTGTTCTACCGCTACGCCGGCTTGAGCGAGGAAAACGAACCGCCGGCACGGGTGCGTGAACTGGTGCCCCCGGCGATGGACGAACGCGCCCGGGTTCTCGGCGCCGCGTTCCGCGTCGCGCACCTGATCTCGGCGGCGCGCACCGGCGTGTTGCCGGCGACGCATTTCCGCGGCCGTGGCCGCAAGCTGATGCTGGTGTTCGAACATCGCATGGTCGATCTCGTCGCCGACCGCGTCGGCAGCCGCTTCAAGCAACTGGCGCGGCTGCTCGGTCGCTCGGGGTCGATCGTTCGGCGCTAGAGCCGCGGACGTCCGGCAATTGGCAACGATTATGAAACAAGCAGAAGCTGCGGCTTCTGTTGTCGATATGCATCAATTGCCCGGTTGGAGAGGAGCAACCGCCTCCGCTCACCCCGTAGAACCATGCCGATGATCTTGTTCGACAGAAAGGCGGCCGCTCCTTCGCGATCGCCCAACTCGCCTGCGCGATCAAGCACGGTCCAGGCGATTTCAAACGCTTCCTCGATGATGCTTTCGTCGCTCATGCAGGAGAAACGCATCCTCAATGAAGAGGTTCCCGCAAACGCAAAAAGGCCTCCGAACCGAAGTTGGAGGCCTTTGCCTTCGCGAGGGGTACATCCGCCCTCGCGACACTACCCTAAGCGCTGGCTTTTTCCCGGGCGAGGCGTTCCGCCTTCAATCGTTCGAAATTGGCACGGAAAGCATCATCGGCCTTCCTGCGCTCGTTGAGCGCCAGCTCGGCGTCCCAGCGCTGTTGGTCCTTCTTTTCAAGCCGCGCTTCACGCGTGGTTGGCGGCTGCTCTCTCTGTTCGAAATTTTCCATGCATGAAAACTCAGGAGGTAACATTAAGTTCCAATGCTGCTGCACGGCTGTCCGCGTGCAAATGGCTGCTACGACCTGACAAGGAACATCTCGCAGAACCTGGCATTTGCTTCCGAACAGGAGGAGCCGATGCCCAGATTTCATTTCGAGATTGTTGACGGATTCTCGGTCGAAGATCCGCATGGCACGGAATTGCCTACCGAACATCACGCCCAACAGCTCGCCAGGGAAATGGCCAGACAGATCGCAACTGACGTCCAAGATCGTTCTCATACCGAAGTTGTCGTGAAGACCGATCGGGGCGAGGAAATCTACAAAACGCCGATCAAACCCGATTGAAGTCGCTGGATCGTTTGGCTCGCACCGCCAATACGTGCCCGGCTTCGACGGGCAAATCACGCTGGATGTAGACGAAATACAAAACCTCGGGCGCAATGCGCCGCGAGAACGCGAAATCATGTTTGCAACGGTATCAACCGCCCCGCCTGCGCGGAGCAAACGAACTTCGCGTTACGCCGCGCCTGCGGAATGCTCCGCGTGCTTTTGCAGCGTGCGCCTGCGCCAGACGGCGCCGACCGCCAGCACCACGATGACGCCCAGAACGGCGCAGACGAGTTCGCCGCCGTTGCCGTGATTGGCAAAATGGGGACTTGCGCCAAACGACGCCAGCACGGCATCGAGCTTGACGCCGAACGGGCCCGAAAACAGCGCGTCGAGCTTCGGGTGAATCGCCGGATCAGTGGCGATGACGTCGCCGGCGATCCAGCCCAGCAGCGCCGCACCGGCCCAGACCAGGATCGGCAGCCGCGTCAGCAGCGCCATGATCAGAGCGGCGCCCGCCACGATCAGGGGAACGCTGATCGCAAGGCCGAGCACCAGCAGCGGCATGCTGCCATTGGCGGCGGCAGCCACCGCGATCACGTTGTCGAGGCTCATCACGATGTCGGCGACGACGACGATGCGCACCGCTGCCCACAGGTGCGAGGCGGACTCGACGCCGTCCTCCTCCTCCTGCTCGGGCACCAGCAGCTTCGCAGCGATCACGATCAGCGCCAGTCCGCCGACCAGCTTGAGGTACGGCAGCTCCATCAAGGTCGCGACGATGCCGGTGAAGATGATACGCAGGAACACGGCGGCGCCGGCGCCGAGGATCATGCCCCAGAGCCGATGTTTCGGCGACAGCCCGCGGCATGCCAGCGCGATCACGAGCGCGTTGTCGCCGGACAGCAGGATGTTGATCCAGATGATCTTGCCGACGGCGACCCAGAACGCCGGCTGGGTCATCTCGGTTTGAAACTGCGTAATGAACGCTGCGATGTTCGCGGGATCGATGACTTGCCACAACCAGTTCACAGCGCTTCCTTTCGGCTTCGCAAGCCAGCTTGTTACCGGCTTTGCGGCCGCCTTGATTGGGCCTTGCGGCCGGTTCGGGCGGCGATCGCTCGCCGCCCGGCTAGGTTAGCCGACGATTTCGTTGCCGGAGAAGAACTGCGCGATTTCGAGCGCGGCGGTCTCGGTCGCATCCGAACCGTGCACCGAGTTTTCGCCGATCGACTTGGCGTGGACCTTGCGGATGGTGCCGTCAGCCGCCTTTGACGGATCGGTGGCGCCCATCACGTCGCGGTACTTGAGCACGGCGCCCTCGCCCTGCAGCACCTGAACCACGACCGGACCCGAGGTCATGAAGTCGACCAGTTCGCCGAAGAACGGACGCGCCTTGTGCACGGCGTAGAAGGTTTCGGCCTGTTCGCGGGTCATGCGAATGCGCTTCTGGGCCACAATCCGCAGTCCCGCCTTCTCGATGATCGCGTTGACCGCGCCGGTCAGATTACGCTCGGTCGCGTCGGGCTTGATAATCGAGAAAGTGCGTTCGATCGCCATGTTTTCGTCCTTGCAAATACTGCGTGAGAGTTGCCGGGCTTATATCGGCGCAGTCCCGCGACGGCAAGCGACCCGATGACGCGTTAACCCTTCGGTTTTGCATCGCTTTCATGACACGAGCCGCCGGACCGGCGCGGCCGGGACCGGCAAATTACGACAATTTCACGTAGGTGAACCCTGTCTGCAACCGCCGTCCCGGCTGCGTTCAGGTTGGCCGGCCTAGGATCATCCGCGATCGGACGCTTCGCTAGCTCATCGGCCCGCCGGGCGCCACGGGAGACGATTTCACCGATGGCGCAAGGCAAGCGCCGTAACCCTGAGGAGACGAACATGTTTCGCAAACTCTCGCTTGTTGCAGTGGCCGCGGCTTCGCTGGGTGTGGCCGCATTGGCGCCGACCTCGGCCTCGGCCTGGGGTGGATGGCATGGCGGTGGCGGTTGGCACGGCGGTGGCTGGCATGGCGGCTGGCACCGCGGTTGGGGTGGTCCCCGCTTCTTCGTCGGCGGCCCGGCCTATTACGGCGGCGGTTACGGTGGCGGCGGTTGCTATGTGCGGCACCTGGTCCCGACCCCCTGGGGCCCGCGCTGGAGGCTGGTGAACCGCTGCTACTGATCTGATTTGAGCTCCCCTGACTGGACGCCCCGGCCCTCGCGCCGGGGCTTTTTTTTCGCATCGCCCGGAACCAATCGCAGACGCCCTGCGCGGCAATCTGCGCGCGAATGCATGAGGCCATGCAACGCGGAAACTATATCGGCCGCTGCGACTTGGTTCAGCAACACAATCACTCCAGCCCTGCGAGTGCTGCGTAAGGGGAACTTATCGAAAGACCAGATTATGAATGCCCAAAATAATAGCGATTACGAACAAATCGATCACAGGACGTCCCGCTCCATCTGCGATGCCGTCGGCGAGCGGCTGCATCAAAACCTGCGCCCGGAAACCGGGCTGCCGCAGCGGTTGCGCGAATTGGTGGATGAACTGCGCCAGCGTGACAACGACCTGCATTGAAGCCGCCGCAAGGGCTCATTTATCAGATAAATGGGTTGCGTTTGCGCGCTGCAGCGGTGACAAGGCCGCATGCTTTCAATCACCAATATTTCGGTCCGGATTGCCGGGCGGCTTTTGATCGACGACAGCTCGGTGCAGATCGTGCCCGGCGCGCGCGTCGGTTTCGTCGGCCGCAACGGCGTCGGCAAATCGACGCTGTTTCACGCCATCCGCGGCGAGCTGGCGGTGGAGTCCGGCAGCATCGCGCTGCCGCCGCGCTGGCGCATCGGCAGCCTGGCGCAGGAAGCCCCCGACGGCCCGGAAAGCCTCGTCAACATCGTGCTGAAGGCCGATCTGGAGCGCGATGCGCTGCTGCATGAGGCCGAAACCGCCCACGATCCCAATCGTATCGCCGAGATCCAGACCCGGCTGGTCGATATCGATGCCCATTCCGCGCCGGCGCGCGCGGCGGCGATCCTGAGCGGGCTCGGATTTTCGACCGCGGACCAGGCCCGGCCGGTCTCCGAATTTTCCGGCGGCTGGCGCATGCGCGTGGCGCTCGCCGCGACGCTGTTCTCGGCGCCGGATCTGCTGCTGCTGGACGAGCCGACCAACTATCTCGATCTCGAAGGCACGCTGTGGCTGGAAGACCATCTGGCGAACTATCCGCGCACGGTGATCGTCATCAGCCATGACCGCGACCTGCTCGATACCTCGGTCGACCAGATCCTGCATCTCGATCGCGGCAAGCTGACGCTATACAAGGGCACCTATTCCTCGTTCGAGGAACAGCGCGCCACCCGCGAAATGCTGGACGCCAAGCACGCCAGGCGCCAGGCCGACGAGCGCAAGCGGCTGCAAGCCTTCGTCGATCGCTTCAAGGCCAAGGCCTCCAAGGCCCGTCAGGCCCAGTCCCGCGTGAAAATGCTGGAACGGATGAAGCCGGTCACCGCGCTGGTGACGCAGGACGTCCGCGAAATCACGTTTCCGACGCCGGAGAAAATGCTGTCGCCGCCGATCATCGCGGTCGACGAGGTCTCGGTCGGCTACGATCCGAAGCAGCCGGTGCTCAACCGCGTCACGTTGCGCATCGACACCGACGACCGCATCGCCTTGCTCGGCTCCAACGGCAACGGCAAGTCGACACTGGTCAAGCTCCTGGCAAACAAGCTGCCGCCGTTTTCCGGCCGGGTCACGCGCGCGGAAAAACTGTCGGTCGGCTATTTCGCGCAGCACCAGGTCGACGAGCTCAATCTCGACGGCTCACCCTACGACCACATCCGCAAGCTGATGCCCGACACGCCCGAGAGCAAGGTCCGCGCCCGCGTCGGCGCGATCGGCTTCTCCGGCAAGGCCGGCGATACCCTGGTGAAAAGCCTGTCCGGCGGCGAGAAGGCGCGGCTGCTGCTGGGATTGGCCACGTTCTTCGGCCCCAACATGATCATCCTGGACGAGCCGACCAACCATCTCGACATCGACAGCCGCGCGGCGCTGGCCGAGGCGATCAACGAATTCCCCGGCGCGGTCATCATGGTCTCGCATGACCGCTATCTGATCGAAGCCTGTGCCGATCAACTGTGGGTCGTCGCCGACCAGAAGGTCACGGCCTATGACGGCGACCTCGACGATTACCGCCGCATGGTGCTGTCGGCGCGCGGCATGCGCACCAATTCGCGCGACCGCGGCAACGAGCGCGACAGGGAACGGGACAATACTCGGCCCGAGCGCGGCAAGCCCGAAAAGCGGACACCGCTCAAACAGAGGATCGCCGACGCCGAAGCGGAAATCGAGCGCATCAACGGCATTATCGCGAAAATAGATACCGCGTTGGCGCTGCCGGATCTGTTCACCCGCGATCCCAAGCAGGCGGCCCAGCTCAGCAAGGCGCGCGCGGGTGCGGCAAGCGCCTTGCTGCGCGCCGAAGAAGTCTGGCTGGAGGCAAGCTCGCAATACGACCAGGTGAGCTAAAGCATCGGCTGGCAACAAACGCGACGAGGGCTAGGTCGCGGCGGGCTTTTTCTGCGGCTTCGGCTTGGCGACCTTTGGCTGCGCCACCGGCTCGGCTCCGCGCTCGATCGACGACAGGCGTCCGCCGGTAAAGGTGTAGATTCCGGCGCGCTGGCCGCGCGAGTAGTTGACGACGGCCACCCGGTCGCCGCGAGAATTGTTGGAAAGACTGACGCTGTCGGGTGCACCGATGCCGCGCACCACGTCGCATTCGGTGTGACCGAGCGCCACCGTGCCTGACGTCGAGGGAGGAGCGCCGGCGGCGCCGTCCGCGAGCGCGTTGGCATCCGCGCCTGGGCCCGCCATGCCCGGACAGCCGCCCTCGGCGCTGACGAGATCATCGGCAGTGACCTGCTTGGTCGGGGTCAGCGGTGGCGATTTAATGGAGGCGTTGCGGACGAACACCCGCCCGGTACGCGAAAACCAGTCCGCATCCTTGGAAAGCAGGTCGGACGCTCCCCCGCAGCCCGTGAGCACGGGCCCGAGCAGCAGCAGCACCAACAGTGGTTTTCGAGCAGTCGTTCCGTCTCGCACGCTAGACCCCGGTTCCCGCCCCACACGTAACCAATTGTAATGTAACGCCTTGTCCCAACATCACTTTGCGGCACCAGCGTGGCTTCCCGCAAGGTCAAAGGTAGAAACCGCAAATTATCATTAATTGCCCGAGATCGCTATTGCCGACGCTGCCACCTGCCCCGCTCGTCGGTCTGCCAGTAGGTCACCTCAAATCCCCGCGCCTTGCAATCGCTCCAGGCGCCCCGCGCCGCACTTAGTGCGTCGGGGTCCTCGCCGTTGAACACCAGCACTACCCGCTCGTAGCTGTCGGAGTCGGCCGGCAACGCCGCATTGTCGATCAGGAACCTGACATTGGCGCGATTCGGGTTGCCCTCCTCGATCGACAGAATCACGGGCTGATGCTCCGCGTCGCCGGCGCGCCAGGTGGCGTGCGGCAGGAACGAGTTGTCGCTATAGGTCCACAGATGCGCGTCGAGCGCGTCGGCGCGTTCCTCGGACGTCGATTGCACGACCACGCGCCAGCCGCGCTCCAGCGACTTTTCCAGGAGCGGCGGCAGCACGCTTTCGAGCGGCATGTTCTGCAGATGGTAGAACAGGACTTCCGTCATCCGACCTCAACCATGTTGATCGCGCCGCTGCCTAAACTGCTGCCGAAAACGCCATGCCTACTTTTTGGCTTCGTAATATTCCGCGACCAGCCGCTCGAGCAGCCGCACGCCGTAGCCCGAACCCCAGCTGTGATTGATTTCAGTCTTCGGCGCGCCCATCGCGGTGCCGGCGATGTCGAGATGGGCCCACGGCGTGTTGTCGACGAATCGCTGCAGGAACTGGGCGGCGGTGATCGAACCGCCGTTGCGCACGCCGGCGTTCTTCACGTCGGCGAATTGCGAGTTGATCATCTTGTCGTAGTCGGGACCGAGCGGCATCCGCCAGACGCGCTCGTCGGTCTCAAGGCCGATTTTGGTCAGCCGCTCCGCCAGTTCGTCATTGTTGGAAAACAGCCCGGCGTGCTGGGTGCCGAGCGCCACCATGATCGCCCCGGTCAGGGTGGCGAGGTCCACCATGAATTTGGGCTTGAACTTCTTGGCCACGTACCAGAGCACGTCAGCCAGCACCAGGCGGCCTTCGGCGTCGGTGTTGATGATTTCGATGGTCTGGCCGGACATCGAGGTGACGATGTCGCCGGGGCGCTGGGCATTGCCGTCGGGCATGTTCTCGACCAGGCCGATGGCGCCGACGACGTTGACCTTGGCCTTGCGCGCCGCGAGCGCGTGCATCAGCCCGACGACGCAGGCAGCGCCGCCCATGTCACCCTTCATGTCCTCCATGCTGGCGGCGCCCTTGATGGAAATGCCGCCGGTATCGAAGCAGACGCCCTTGCCGACGAACGCAACCGGCTGATCGCCCTTCTTGCCGCCGTTCCAGCGCATGATCACGGTGCGGCCGGGCTGCGTCGAACCTTGCGCGACGCCAAGCAGCGCGCCCATGCCGAGTTTCGTCATCGCCTTGACGTCGAGCACCTCGATATCGACGCCGAGTTTGCTGAGCTGGCTAGCCCGGCGCGCGAATTCAACGGGGTAAAGCACGTTCGGCGGCTCGTTGACGAGCTCGCGAGCGATGATCACGCCGTCGACGACATGGGACGCCGGCGCAAACGCCTTTTTTGATTCGGCGACATCGCCGACCGCCATCGAAATGTCGGCGCGCAGCGCGCCGTTCTCGCCGTCTTTCTTCTTGGTCTTGTAGCGGTCGAATTTATACGCACGCAGCCGGATGCCGGATGCGATTCCCGCCGCGGCGGCGGGCGACATCGCGCCGTCGGGCAATTCGGCGATGACGGTGACGGTTTCGCTGGCGGCGTTGAGCTTGCCGGCGGTGACCCCGCCGAATTTCAGATAGTCCTTCTCCTTGATGTCGGCCGGCTTGCCGGCGCCGACGACGATCAGGCGATCCGCCTTGATTCCCTCCGGCGCCGGAATGTCGAGTGTCGATCCACTCTTGCCCTTGAACTGGTTGGTCGCCGCCGCCCGCTTGATGGTGTTGGCCGCCGTCCCCAGCGCCTTGCGCGTGGCCGAACCGAATTTCAGCGTATCGTCACAAAACACCACGAGAACGCCACGTGACGCTGCGGAAAACGGAACAAAGCCGACCTTGACGGCGTCGGACATGGATAGATCCTCCAGAATTCAGGGCTGTATGCGGGGCTATATGACATCGCCCGGGCGCGGCCCGGGTCAATTGGAATTTCTCGTCGGCAACGGCCCAAAATCGCTTCAAGCCGAAGGTTTTCAACACTATGGCCTGCGAACCGCCATGCTGCCAAGCACCCGCGTGGCCGGAAGGCCACATCGGGTGAATTATTAACCATATCGGGAGGGCGCCACGGCCCGGCCATTTTGTTGACGGATCAAAGGGATGGTAGTGAGAGAGTAGACGGCTGGACGACAGGCGGCGCGACCAAGGGGACCCCTTAAACCGGGGTTGGTCGAAAGCCGCTTTTTGGGCGCGCAAGGGTGGGATCGTACGGTACCGATGGGGTCGATCGACAAGTATATTTTTCGCACGACGCTGGCGTCGTTTGCGCTTGTCCTGGTCAGCCTCACCGGCGTGATCTGGATTACGCAGGCGTTGCGCGGCATCGACCTGATGACGAGCCAAGGCCAGACCATCATTACCTTTCTCGGCATCACCAGCCTAGTGATTCCGGCGCTGGTGCTGATCATCGCGCCGATCTCGCTGATGATCGCGATCTCGCACACGCTCAACAAGCTGGCGACCGATTCCGAAATCATCGTGATGAATGCCGCTGGCTTCTCCCCGTTCCGGCTGTTCCGACCGTTCTTCTACGCCACCTGCGTGGTGGCGCTGATGGTCGCCTTTATCGGCGCCTATCTCGCGCCCGACGGCATGCGCCGGATCAAGCAGTGGGACGCCGAAATCACCGCCGACATCCTGACCAACATCCTGCAGCCCGGCCGCTTCGCCCAGCTCGACCAGAACCTGACGATCAGGATTCGCGAACGGCTTCCCGGCGGCGTGCTCGCGGGCATTTTCGTCGACGACCGCAGAGACCCCAAGGAGCGCGTCACCATCATTGCCGATCACGGCACGGTGCTGAAGAACGAGAGCGGCTCCTATCTGGTGCTGGAAGACGGCAATCTCGAACGTTTCGAGGCGGGCAAACGTGATCCGGCACTGGTCGGCTTCGGCCGATATGCCTTCGACATGTCGAAATTCTCCAATCAAGGCCGCGACGTCACGCTTGGAATTCGCGAACGCTATCTCTGGGAACTTTTCGCTCCCTCCGCCGACGATCCGGTTTTCCAGAAACTATCCGGGCAATTCAGCGCCGAGTTGCATGACCGGCTGCTGTCGCCGGTCTATCCATTTGCGTTCGCCGTCCTGACCTTTGCGTTCCTGGGCACGCCGCGCACCACGCGCCAGAGCCGCAATTTTTCCATCGGCGGATCGATTTTCGCGGTGTTCGGCCTGCGCATGGCGGGCTTTGCCTGCTCCGTCATGACGGTGAAGACCCCGGCTGCGGCGCTCGTGCAGTACTCGATGCTGATTGCCGCGATCGCGGTTGGGCTGTGGATGATCGTCGGCGGCGTCGTGGTGGAACCACCGGCCGCCCTGATCGAGGCCATCAACAGGTCGAACGCACGCATCGCGCGGCTGTTCGGACGGCCGGCCGCCGCATGAGCATGATGACCAATACGCTCGGGCGCTATTTCGCCGGCCGCTTCCTGGTCGCGGCGGTGGGCGTGTTCGCCAGCATCTTCGTGCTGCTGGTGCTGGTGGACTACATCGAAATGGTCCGCAAGACCTCGGGGCTGGCGACGGCCTCGGCGATCACGGTCGCGGAGACGTCGCTGTTCCGCGTGCCGCAACTGCTCGAAAAGCTGATGCCGTTCTGCGTTCTGATCGGCGCCATGACCTGCTACCTCGCGCTGTCGCGGCGGCTTGAACTGGTGGTCGCGCGCGCCGCCGGCGTTTCCGCCTGGCAGTTCATCGCACCAGCGCTCGGCAGTTCGATCGTCCTCGGCATCATCGCGACCACCGCCTACAACCCGATGTCGGCGAACCTGCGCGAACTGTCCAAGCGGATGGAGGCCGAGCTGTTCGGCTCGGCGCCGGGCGGCGGCATCCAGGACGCGTCGGGGTTCTGGCTCAACCAGATCAACAGCGACGGCCAGTCGATCATCAACGCCGCCCGCAGCGAGCAGCAGGGCGTCCGGCTGACCGGGCTGACCGTGTTCCGCTTCGATACCGACCTGCAGTTCAAGGAACGAATCGAGGCCCGCGAGGCCTCGCTTGAGGTCGGGCGCTGGGCCTTCAAATCGGTACGTCGATACTCCCTCGACAAGCCCCCGATCGACCAGGACAGCTACTATCTGACCACCACCCTGACCCCGGCTCAGGTCCGCAACAGCTTCTCCACACCGGAGACTGTGTCGTTTTGGCAACTACCCGGCTATATCCGATCTTCGGAGAGCTCCGGCTTCGCGACCGCGGGCTATCGCCTGCAGTACCATAAGCTCATCGCACAGCCGTTTTTGCTGGCTGCAATGGTGATGTTGGCGGCTTCCGTCAGCCTTCGCTTCTTCCGGATGGGCGGCGTGCAAAAGATGGTTTTGAGTGGCGTGGGTGCAGGCTTTCTGCTCTATGTTTTGTCGAAAGTTACCGAGGATTTGAGCAAGGCTGAGTTGATGCATCCGATCGCTGCGGCGTGGTTGCCCGTCTGTGTGGGTGGCCTCACCGGCTTTTTGGCCTTGCTGTACCAGGAGGACGGGTAGTGGCTGTAGTCGCCGCCCTCCAGTTGAGGTCGCCTGCGTTCAGGCGGCGCACCATGGTGCGCCGCAACCGAACCCGTTTGGCCGCCGTCAGCGCCCCCATCATTGCCCTGCTTGCCGGCCTGGTTTTCGCCGGAATGCTCGAACTTGCCCTGACCGTACCGGCAGCGGCGCAGAGCTTCACCTATAACCCGCGTCCGCCCAAGCCACCGCCACGGCCCGCCAACAATGACGGCCAGATGGTCGTGCAGGCGACCGAGGTCGACTACGACTACAACAACCAGCGTGTGTCGGCGGTCGGCAACGTGCAGATGTTCTACAACGGCACCAGCATCGAGGCCGACAAGGTCATCTACGACCAGAAGACCAAGCGCCTGCACGCCGAGGGCAACATTCGGCTGACCGACGCCGAAGGCAAGATCACCTACGCCAACATCATGGATCTGAGCGACGATTACCGTGACGGTTTCGTTGATTCGCTGCGCGTCAATTCCGCGGACGCGACGCGGATGGCGGCGACTCGCGCCGACCGCTCCAGCGGCAATTACACCGTGTTCGAGAACGGCGTTTATACCGCCTGCGCGCCATGCAAGGACGATCCGAAGAAGCCGCCTTTGTGGCAGGTCAAGGGTGCGCGCATCATCCACGACCAGACCGACAAGATGCTGTACTTCGAGAACGCGCAGCTCGAATT
This sequence comes from uncultured Alphaproteobacteria bacterium, assembly GCA_963764705.1. Taxonomy (GTDB): domain Bacteria; phylum Pseudomonadota; class Alphaproteobacteria; order Rhizobiales; family Xanthobacteraceae; genus Bradyrhizobium. The sequence goes on from CAVXTR010000007.1 coordinate 212,935, forward strand.
CTTCGGCGTGCCGATGGCCTACCTGCCGTATTTCTCGACGCCCGATCCCACGGTGAAGCGCAAGACCGGCTTCCTGATGCCGGCCTACAGCACGACGACGCCCAACGGCTTCGGTGTCGAAACCCCGTTCTACTGGGCGATCGCGCCGGACTATGACGCGACCTTCAGTCCGCGCATCATGTCCCGGCAAGGCGTGCTGTTTCAGGGCGAGTTCCGCCAGCGTCTGATCGACGGCGCCTACTCGATCCGCGGCTATGGCATCGACCAGCTCGACCGCGGCGCCTATGCCGGCCAGCCCGGCGATCGCCAGTTCCGCGGCGGCGTCGATACCAAGGGCCAGTTCGCGCTGAACGACAAATGGACCTGGGGCTGGGAGGGCGTTCTGCTCTCCGATTACGCCTTCATGACCGACTACCGCCTGGCGCAGTATCGCGATCCGCTGCAATCGTTCCTGAACCTGCCGACCGAAGCGATCTCGCAGCTTTATCTGACCGGCGTCGGCAACCGCAGCTTCTTCGACGCGCGCACGATCTATTTTCTCAGCTACTCCGGCAACCAGGCCTACGTTCCGGTGGTTCACCCGGTCGTCGACTACAGCAACGTGATCAACAGCCCGATCTTCGGCGGCGAGTTCAGCTACAAGACCAATTTCACCAGCCTGACGCGAACGACCGCGGCCTTCGATCCGATCACGACATTGGCCAACACCAACGGCCTGTGCCTGACGGCATCGGCCGATCCGATGGCGCGGCTGCCCTCGCAGTGCCTGCTGCGCGGCATGCCCGGCACCTACACGCGTTTCACGGCTGAAGCGCAGTGGCGGCGTTCGTTCACCGACCCCTACGGCCAAATCTGGACGCCGTTTGCGATCCTGCGCGCCGATGCCATCAACGCCTCGATCTCCAACCAGCCCGGCGTCTCGAACTTCCTGCCCGTCGGCGATACCAATGCGCTACGCCTGATGCCGACCGTCGGCCTCGAATATCGCTATCCCTTCATCAACGTCCAGCCGTGGGGCACAACCACGCTGGAGCCGATCGCGCAGGTCATCATTCGACCCAATGAGACCTACGCCGGCAAACTCCCCAACGAAGATGCGCAGAGCATGGTGTTCGACGCCAGCAACCTGTTTTCGGTCGACAAGTTCTCCGGCTATGACCGCGTCGAAGGCGGCGGCCGCGCCAATGTCGGCGTGCAGGCCACCACGCAGTTCGACCGCGGCGGCAGTGTCAACGTGCTGTTCGGACAGTCCTACCAGCTGTTCGGCATGAACTCGTTCGCGGTGGCGGATGTCACCAATACCGGTGTCGATTCCGGCCTGCAGAACGCGCGTTCCGACTACGTCGCCCGGATCAACTACTCGCCGAACCGAACCTATACGTTCAGCGTGCGTTCGCGCATGGATGAAGGAACGCTCAACGTCAATCGCTTCGAGGCCGAAGGCCGCGCCGCCTTCGACCGCTGGTCGGTCAGCATGATCTACGGCAATTATGCCGCGCAGCCGCAACTCGGGTACCTGACCCGGCGCGAAGGCATTCTCGGCAGCGCCTCGGTCAAGGTGGCGTCGAACTGGGTAGTGTCGGGCTCGGCGCGCTGGGATCTTGAAGCCAACAAGATCAATCAATACGTCGTTGGGGCCGGCTATGTGGACGACTGTTTCGTGCTGGCCGCCAACTACGTGACGTCGTACAGCTACTCCACCGGCGTCACGGCACCGGTGCTCAGTCACGCGTTCATGTTCCAGATTGGACTGCGGACCATTGCGACGACGTCCTCAACGGCCAGCGGCGGCGGTATTCAGTAGCGCGTGGCCGGACCTTGCCGGAGAGAGCCCTTTGCGTTGCAGAATTCGGCATCACAGAACTTGGCATAACAGGACTCGGCATTGCTGGAATCGAATTGGTTGATACGGCTGAAATGACCATGACGACGCTCACACCTCCTTTTCGCCTGCGCTCGCTGGTCGCCGGCTGCGCCGTCGTGCTCGGCCTGCTGTGTTCGGGCGTCTCGCCGCTGCACGCGCAGTCAGTGGCCGTGCTGGTCAACGGTGAACCCATCACCAACTACGATATCGAGCAGCGCACCAAGCTGAATTTCCTGACCACGCATAAACAGATGCCGCGGCAGGAAATCATCGACGAACTGATCAGCGAAAAGGTGAAGATCAAGGAAGCCAAGCGATACGGCGTGGATCCCACTTCGAGCGATATCGACCAGTCCTATTCGCAAATGAGCTCACGGATGCGGATCACGCCGGAGCAACTGACAAAATCCCTGGAGAGCCAGGGTGTTCGACCCGATACCCTGAAAGCCCGCCTCAAGGCCGAAATGGTCTGGAGCAGCCTGGTGCGTGGCCGTTACAAGGAGAGCCTTCAGGTCGGCGAGAAGGACGTCAACGACGCCGTCCAGGAAGGCGGCGAACCTACCCAGACCGACGCATTCGAATACAAGATGCAGCCGATCGTGCTGATCGTGCCGCGGGGATCGGCCCCCACCGCGATCGAATTGCGGAAAAAGGAAGCCGAAGCCCTACGCGAACGCGTCCAGACCTGCGACCAGGCCAACGCCTACTTCAAGACGATGCAGAACGCCGCGATCCGTGACAGCGTGGTCAAAACCTCGGCCGATATCCCCGGCCCGCTTCGTGAGTTGCTCGACAAGACACCGATCGGTCATTTGACCCCGCCCGAGGTTACCAAGCAGGGCGTGGAGATGGTGGTGTTGTGCGACCGCAAGCCGACCAAGATCGATACGCCGAAGAAGCGCGAAATCCGCGAGAAGATGTTCGTGCAGAAATACGAGAAGAAGCAGAAATCCTATCTGGACGAACTGCGCAAAGCCGCGATGATCGAATATCGTTGATGGCAAAGCCCCTCGCGCTGACATCCGGCGAGCCAGCGGGCATTGGCCCCGATATCGCGATGGCGGCGTGGCTGCGGCGCGCGGAGCTGGATCTTCCGCCGTTCTATCTGCTCGGCGATCGCGCCTTCTTCGCCGAGCGCGCGAAAATTCTCGGCCTGAAGGTCGAACTGGCCGATGTCGGGCCCGAGGACGCAAGCGCGACCTTCGCGAAGGCCTTGCCGGTGTTCGCAACGGGTGAATCGGCGACGGCGCGACCCGGCGCCCCCGACGCCACCAGCGCCAGTGCGGCGCTGGCGTCCATTCGCGGGGCGGTCGACCATGTCAGCGCCGGAAAAGCCAGCGCGGTCGTCACCAACCCAATCTCAAAAAGCGTGCTCTATCGCGCCGGCTTCCGGCATCCCGGCCATACCGAATTTCTCGCCGAGCTTGCCGGCCATGGCGGCCCCGTCCCGCAGCCGGTGATGATGCTGTGGTCGCCGACACTCGCCGTCGTCCCTGTGACCATTCATTTGTCACTGCGCGAGGCGCTGGCCCGGCTCTCGACCGACCTGATCGTGACAACGGCCCGCATCGCGGTCGCGGACCTCAAGACGCGCTTCGGCCTCGCCAATCCGCGGCTTGCGGTGTCGGGACTTAACCCGCATGCCGGTGAAGACGGCTCGCTCGGCACCGAGGACATCGACATCGTCACGCCGGCGATCGAGACGCTGCGCCGGGACGGCATCGACGCGCGCGGGCCGCTGCCGGCGGACACCATGTTCCACGCCGCCGCGCGCAAAACCTATGACTGCGCGATCTGCATGTATCACGATCAGGCGCTGATCCCGATCAAGACCATCGCGTTCGAGGACGCCGTCAACGTCACGCTGGGCTTGCCGTTCATCCGCACCTCGCCGGACCACGGCACGGCCTTCGACATTGCCGGCACCGGCAAGGCCAATCCGTCGAGCCTGGTCGCAGCGTTGCGGCTCGCCGCGCGGATGGCGGCAACCAAAGCGCCATGAGCGCGATCGACGATCTGCCGCCGCTGCGCGACGTCATTCGCGAACATTCCCTTTCGGCGCGCAAATCGCTGGGCCAGAATTTCCTGCTCGACCTCAACCTCACGGCACGGATTGCGCGCGCCGCGGGGCCGCTCGAAGGCGCCACCGTAATCGAGATCGGCCCTGGCCCCGGCGGGCTGACGCGGGCCCTGCTGGCGCTCGGCGCCAAACGCGTCATCGCAATCGAACGCGACGAGCGCGCGCTGGCGCCGCTCGATTATATCAGCAAACGCTATCCCGGCCGCCTGGAGATCGTGCACGCCGACGCGCAGCACTTCGATCCGCGTCCGATGCTCGGCGGCGAACGCGCGAAAATCGTCGCCAACCTGCCCTACAATATCGCGACCGCGTTGCTGGTGGACTGGCTCTCGATCGAGCCCTGGCCGCCCTGGTACGATATCATGGTGCTGATGTTTCAGCGCGAGGTCGCCGAGCGGATCGTGGCCACGGAGGACGACGAGGCGTACGGCCGGCTCGCAGTGCTCGCCAACTGGCGCGCCGAGACCAAGATCCTGTTCGACATCTCGCCCGCCGCCTTCGTGCCGCAGCCCAAGGTCACGTCCTCGGTGGTGCGGCTGGTGCCGCGCGCCGCACCCGAACCCTGCGACCGCCGCGCGCTCGAGCAGGTGGCGGCCGCGGCTTTCGGCCAGCGCCGGAAAATGCTGCGCCAAAGCCTCAAGTCGCTCTCGGTCGATCCGGCCCGGCTGGCCGATGCCGCAGGGGTCGATGCCACCCGCCGCGCCGAGACCGTCCCGGTCTCCGGCTTTGTTGCCATGGCCCGTGAATTGACCGATATACGCAAGACAAAACCGCAACCTTCCTGAACATCCGCTTTGCAAAAAGCTGTCGCCCAAGAAGCTATCCCAAGGAGAAATGCCATGGCGCAAATGCGTCGCCAGTCGCTGGTCAAATTCGACGCGCCGTTGTGCGAGACCATTATCGACACCCCGAAGCCGCAGGGCAAGGAAGTCCTGGTCCGCATCGAACGCTGCGGCCTGTGCCATTCCGACCTGCATATCCAGGACGGCTATGCCGATCTGGGCGGCGGCAAGCGGCTCGACACCACGCGCGGCATGACGCTGCCGTTCACGCTCGGTCACGAGATCGCCGGCATCGTCGAGGAAGTCGGACCGGACGCCTCGAAGGCGCTGATTGGAAAGAAGCAGGCGGTATTCCCCTGGATCGGCTGCGGCCAGTGCCGTGACTGCGCCAATGGCGACGAGAACCTATGCGTCAAGCAGCGCTTCCTCGGCGTCTCGATCGACGGCGGTTTTGCCAGCCATGTGCTGGTGCCCGACGCGAAATATCTGCTCGATTACGATCCGCTGCCGGTCAACCAGGCCGCGACCCTGATGTGCTCCGGCGTCACCGCCTATGGCGCACTGAAGCGGCTGGTCGACCGTCCGCGGCAGCGCAACCTGCTGCTGATCGGGCTCGGCGGCGTCGGCATGATGGGGCTTTCGTTCGCGCAGGCGATGTTCAGGCAGAAGATTTCAGTAGCCGATCTCAGCCCTGCCGCACGCGAGAGCGCGCTGCAGAACGGCGCCGCCGTGGCTTACGATCCCTCGGAGCCCGACGTCGTCAAGCGCATGATCAAGGAGACCGAGGGCGGCTTCGACGAAATCGTCGATTTCGCCGGCAACGAGAAATCCATGGCGTTCGCAGTGTCGGTGGTGGCGCGCGGCGGCAAGATCGTGGTCTCCGGCCTGATGGGCGGCAATTTCAGCCTGCCGATGGTGCAGTGGGTCTACAAGCGCATGACCATCGAAGGCTTCATGGTCGGCACGCTGGAAGAGGCGAAGGAGTTGATGTCGCTGGCGCGCGCCGGTAAGATCAAACCGACGCCGATGAAGGAAGAGCCGATGGCCGACGTCCAGAAGTGGATCGAAGAGCTGCGGGCCGGCAAAGTGGTTGGACGTATCGTGTTGAAGAACTGACGCGGAGCCCTCTGAACACGACATTCTCGAAAATTTCGAGAAAGGAAAAGCCTTACAAGAACCCAAAAAATAGAGCCCCCGGCTTCGACGAGACCGGAGCCGGGAAAGCTCAACGCTTCGCGATTGACAGAGGGGGACGCTGATGGCTTCCGGAACTGTTTCGAAGCTTGCCGCTTGCGCGGCACTGGTGCTTGCCGTCCTGACCGCACCGGCGCTGGCGCAGAAGCGCTACGGCCCGGGCGTCACCGATACCGAGATCAAGATCGGCACCACGACGCCCTATAGCGGCCCCGCCTCCGCCTATGCGGCGGGCGCGATCTCCGCCACCGCCTATTTCGAAATGATCAACGAGCAAGGCGGCGTCAACGGCCGCAAGATCAATTACATCAGCCTCGACGACGCCTACAGCCCGCCGAAGACGGTGGAGCAGATCAGGCGCCTGATCGAAAGCGACGAGGTCCTGTTCCTCGTCAATCCCGTCGGCACCGCGACCAACATGGCGGTGTTCAAGTACATCAACCAGAAGGGCGTGCCGCATCTGTTCATCGGCACCGGCGCCACCGTCTTCAACGACCCCGAGCATTATCCGTGGACAATGAGCTGGACGCCGCATTACGCCTCCGAAGGCGAGATCTACGCCCGTTACATTCTGTCGACGATGCCCAATGCGAAGATCGGCATCCTGTCGCAGAACGACGATCTCGGCCGGGATTACCTGCTCGGCTTCAGGCGCGGGCTCGGCGAAAAGGCATCGACGATGATCGTCTCGTCGCAGACCTACAATACCAGCGATCCCACCGTCAACTCCCAGGTGGTGACGCTGAAGGCTTCCGGCGCCGACGTGTTCTTCATCGTCTCGGTGCCGAAATTTGCCGCGCAAGCGATCCGCAAGGCCTACGACATCGACTGGCATCCGCAGGAATTCGTCTCCAGCGTCGGCTCCTCGATCGCAGGCGCGATCAGGCCGGCCGGATTCGAAGCGGCCAAGGGCATCATCTCCGCCGCCTACCAAAAGGACCCCGCCGATCCGCAATGGGCCGACGATCCCGCGATGAAGGCCTGGAACGTGTGGATGGACAAATACAATCCGCGCATCAACAGGAGCGATTACTACGCGCCCTATGGTTACAATATCGGCTTTGCGGTGGTCGCCCTGCTCAAGCAATGCGGCGACAACCTGACGCGCGAAAACATCATGAAGCAGGCGTCGCATCTCGACATGGAACTGCCGCTGCTGTTGCCGGGAATCCGCCTGAGGACGAGCCCGACCGACCTGCGCCCGATCAAGCAGATGCGGCTGGTACGGTTCAACGGCGAGCGCTACGTGCTGTTCAGCGACGTGATCGAAAGCAACTGATCGCGTCCGTCATCCGATGGGTGTCAGCCGCAAAACCTCAACCATATCGCGAAATTGCCTGCCTTTTTTTCGGCGGCTGCCCGCCGCAGTGGCGCGGCTGACGAGCCCCAATTAAGCCCTCCCCCCTCCGGAATTGCGGCTCATTGCGACCCAAGTCTTTAACGAGATTTGGGGCGCCAAGCGTTGCGTCATTACGGGGATATCGATGTCAAACCGTTCAGTGAATTTCCTCGCGGCTGCGTTCGCCGCCGTCCTGGCCGGAGCCAACCTCGCCACCGTGACGGAGATCCGCGCGCAAGCCGCCGCCGACACCTGTCTGACCGCTCCGAAGGACAAGACGCCCGCGGGCAGCCGTTGGCGCTACCGGCTCGAACGCGGCACCGGGCGCCAGTGCTGGTATCTCAAGGACGAGAGCGACAAGGCCGCACGCGCGGCTCCGCAGGAACCGGTCGGTTTGTCCCCGGAAGCCGCTGCGGCGGAGTCTTCCGCAGCCGATCCCGTTCCGCCGCAACCGCGTCCGGTGCGCAAATCGATCTCGAACGCCCACGCCGAATTGACGCCGCCGCGAGCGCGCGCCGAACAGGAATCGAACGCCCCCGTGGAGCCACAGACAACGGGCATCGCGACCATTGCACGAATTCCGAACCGCCCGGCCGCAACCACGCCGGACATTCCCGCGCCTGCATCGACAGCCGCGACACGCTGGCTCGATACGACAGGCATGAGTCCGTCCAGCGGTTTCGGACTCGCCGCCGCCGAACCGGCGTCCAGTCCGCCGGAGACCGCCCAGCCGGCATTGCAGCCCGCGCCGCCACCGGTTGCAGCAGCCGCCGCAGCGGATTCATCGATGGCCAAGCAGTCCGCGTCGATGCAGATGCTGTTCCTGGTGATGGCCGGGGCGCTGGCCATGGCCGGCATCACCGCGAGCCTGGTGTTCCGCTTCGGACGACGCGCGCGGAAGCGCCGGCTCGAGCGTCGCCGCGACCGCCGCGCGATCTGGGATTCGGTCGATACGAAACGTTCGATGCACGCCCGACGTTCGTCGCCCTCGATGCTGCCCGATGAAGCTGCTCCGGCGTGGCGCCGTGACGCGGTTCAGGATCCGAGCGCGGCTGACGATCCGCAGCGCCGGGTGACGGAAATGCTGACGCGACTGGCCCGCAGCGCGCAGCACTGAGGCGCGCGAAGGGCCTATTTTTCAAGCTGACGCTGCAAGCTCCGAACAAACTCGGTCAGGCCGGTACGGCGCTCGCGTTTGAGCCGCTCGGCCTTGAGGATCGACTGCACTTCGGCGAACGCATCGTCCACGTTCTGGTTGACGACGATGTAGTCGTATTCCGCCCAGTGGCTGAGTTCATGGCCGGCGCGGCTCATGCGCCCGCGAATGACGTCGTCGGAATCCTGCGCGCGGGTATGAAGCCGCTTTTCAAGATCCGCGGCCGACGGCGGCAGGATGAACACCCGGACCACATCCACGCTCGCCTTCTGATGCAGCTGCTGGGTGCCCTGCCAGTCGATGTCGAACAGGACATCCTGCCCGGCCGACAGCGCCGTTTCGACCGGCATGCGCGGCGTCCCGTAGAGATTGTCGAATACGGTCGCCCATTCGAGCAGTTCGCCCTGCTTCACCATCTTTTCGAATTTCGGCTTGTCGACGAAGAAATAATCGCGTCCCTCGACCTCGCCCGGCCGCATCGAACGGGTCGTCGCCGACACGGACATCTTCAGGCCCGGCTCGCGCTCGAGCAGCATCCGCGACAGCGTGGTCTTGCCGGCGCCCGACGGCGACGACAGTACGAACATCAAGCCGCGGCGTTCCACCCCGTCGAAACCACCAGCCGTCATCGATCACTCCAGATTCTGGACCTGCTCGCGGAACTGCTCGACCACGTTCTTCATCTCGAGCCCGGTCTGGGTCAATTCCAGATCGTTCGATTTGGAGCAGCAGGTGTTGACCTCGCGGTTGAACTCCTGCGCCAGGAAGTCGAGCCGTCGTCCGACCGGTCCGCCTTTGCCGATCATCTCGCGGGCTTGCGCCACATGCGAGGCAATGCGGTCGAGTTCTTCGCGAATATCGGCCCTGGTCGCGATCATGATCGCTTCCTGATTGAGCCGGTCCTGGTCGAAGCGCTCGGACGTTTCCAGCAGCGCCGCGATCTGCTCGGCCAGGCGTGCCTTGATCGCCTCGGGCTTGCGGCCAGGCGCGGCCTCGGCCTTCTTCGCCAGCTTCTCGATCTCGTCCATGCGCTGGATCAGGATCTGTCCGAGCGTCACGCCCTCGCGCCGGCGCATTTCGACCAACTGGCCAAGCGCCTGCTCGAACGCTGCGGCTGCGGCATCCTTGGCCGCCTTGTCTTCCGCCTCGTCGCTTTCGGGTTCGACGACCTCGATGACACCCTTGAGGGCGAGCAGACCGTCGATGCTGGGCGCCACCGCGTCGATCTTGCCGGCGAGCACGCCGGCGACCTTGACGATCGAGGACAGCACGTCCTCGTTGATGCGTATGGTCGAGACCGCGTTGGCGCGCTTGACGTTGAGGTTGGCATACACCGTGCCCCGCGACAGCACTTCACCGGCGCGCTTTTTGGCCAGCGCCTCGAGTTCATCCCATCCGGGCGGCAACCGCAGCCGCAGGTCAAAGCCCTTGGCATTGACCGATTTCAGTTCCCATTCGAACGTATAGGGGCCGCTGGCGCCGTGGCTCCGGGCAAAACCGGTCATGCTCGATAGCGCCATTAGGTGGTACTCTCCGAAGGACAGGGATAGGGGACTCGCCGGGAACGCGGCGACATTAAAACGATTTCTGCGAAAGTGGAATTACGTTCCACTCTGTTCCGATGGATGTCAGCGCTGAATTACCGGCGGCGTCGCGGTCGATTGCGCGGCGCCCTGGCGGGCGGGAGCCGCCGCAGGCGCCGCGGGACGCGCAGGCTTCTTCGGCGCCACCGGCTTGGCCGTGGTGGCCGTCGGGCTGGTGTCGGCGGACGGCGCACCGGCGGAAGCGGCCGGCGGCGGCGCGTCATCGGCGGGCTCGACCGTGTCGTTCTGAATCTGCTTTTCGATCGCCCGCAGCTTGGCGACGTTCTTCTGATGCTGGTCGTAGGTTTCGGTGAAGGTGTGTCCGCCGGTGCCGTCGGCGACGAAGAACAGGTCGCGCGTGCGCGCCGGGTTGGCGGCTGCTTCCAGCGAGGCGCGGCCGGGATTGGCGATCGGGCCCGGCGGCAGGCCTTCGATCACATAGGTGTTGTACGGCGACGGCTGGGTGATTTCGGAGCGCCTGATCGGCCGGCCCAGCGTGCCCTTGCCGCCGACCAGGCCGTAGATGATGGTCGGATCGGACTGCAACTTCATCTTCTGGCGCAGCCGGTTGACGTAGACCGCGGCGACGCGGCTGCGTTCGTCAGCCTTGCCGGTTTCCTTCTCGATGATCGAGGCCAGCGTGATCAGCGCCTCCGGTGACTTGATCGGAACGTCGGGATTGCGGCGCTCCCAGATCTCCGCCAGCACCCGCTTCTGGGTCTGCTGCATGCGCTGGATCACCTGGTCGCGCGTGGTGCCGCGCGGAAATTTGTAGGTCTCCGGCAGCAGCGTCCCCTCACGCGGGATTTCGCGCACGCTTCCGGCGAAGATATCGCTGTCGGTGAGCCGCGCCACGATCTGTTCGGACGTCAGGCCCTCGGGAATGGTGACGGCGTGCTGCACCACCTTGCCCTCGACGATGGTGGCGATGACGTCGCGCAGGCTGGCGTTCTTGCGAAACTCGTATTCGCCGGGCTTGAGATCGGAGCTTGCCTTCAGCGCAAACACGCTGCCGATGAACAGCCACGGATTGACGTTGATCACGCCCTCGCGCTGCAGCGCATCGGCGATGTCGCGCTTGCCGGCGCGCGAGGGAATGTTGACGACCTTGTCTTCCTTGAGGGGGCCCGGCGTCTCCAGGATCTGCCTGCCGTAATAGTAGGCGGTCCCGGCCCCGATCATCAGGATGATCAGGATGGTGATGATGGCATTGCCGATCACCACGAAAGGGTTACGGGCGCGCTCCGACCGCTTCGGCGGCGGCGGTACCTGCTCGGGCTCCAACGCAGCGCGCGGGCTCCGTGGCGAAATGGGCGGCCTCTCACTCATCGATGCAACCTGAATCCTGCCGGTTCAATCGTGGCCTGACAAATCTGCCCAGCCAATAGCATACGCCCACATCTAGAAGTCATCGCCGAATGCGGCAAATCGGTGGAGTCGTTCCAAACACTTGCTAGTCAACGACGCGCCGTACGATCACGGAAGCGTTGGTGCCGCCGAAACCGAAGGAATTGGACAGCGCGATGTTGATCTCACGCTTGCGCGCCGTCTGCGGCACCAGGTCGATCGCCGTTTCCACCGAAGGATTCTCCAGATTGATGGTCGGCGGGACGATGTTATCGCGAATCGCCAGAATACTGAAAATCGCTTCGATCGCGCCGGCAGCACCGAGCAGATGTCCGGTCGACGATTTCGTCGACGACATCGACACCTTGGACGCGGCATTACCGAGCAACCGTTCGACCGCGCCGAGTTCGATCTCGTCGCCGATCTGGGTCGAGGTTCCGTGGGCGTTGATATAGTCGAGATCCGACGACGAAATTCCGGCGCGCTTCAGCGCGGCGCTCATGCTGCGGAAGCCGCCATCGCCATCCGGGGCCGGCGATGTGATGTGATAAGCGTCGCCCGAAAGGCCATAGCCGACGACTTCAGCGTAGATCTTGGCGCCGCGGCTTTTCGCGTGCTCGTATTCCTCGAGCACCACGATGCCGGCGCCCTCGCCCATCACGAAGCCGTCGCGATCCTTGTCGTAGGGACGTGAGGCTTTTTCCGGGGTTTCGTTGAAGGCGGTCGAGAGCGCGCGCGCGGCGCAGAAGCCGGCCATGGCGAGCCGGCAGATCGGCGATTCCGTTCCGCCGGCGACCATCACATCGGCGTCGCCGAGCATGATCAGCCGGGAAGCATCGCCGATCGCGTGGGCGCCGGTCGAACACGCCGTCACGACAGAATGATTGGGGCCCTTGAGGCCGTGCTCGATCGAGACATAGCCGGAGGCGAGATTGATCAGCCGGCCCGGAATGAAGAACGGCGATACCTTGCGCGGTCCGCGTTCCTTCAGCAGCAGCGCGGTGTCGGCAATCCCGGACAGGCCGCCGATCCCGGAACCGATCAAGGTGCCGGTCGCGCATTTGTCCGCTTCGGACTCGGGATGCCAGTTGGCATCGTCGAGCGCCTGGCGTGCGGCGGCCATAGCAAAGATGATGAAGTCGTCGACCTTGCGCTGGTCCTTCGGCTCCATCCACTGGTCGGGATTGAAGGTGCCGTCAGAACCGTCCCCGCGCGGAATCACGCAGGCGATATGGCTGGAGAGGTCGGCGACTTCGAAAGTCTCGATCTTCCGGGCGCCGCTCTGCCCATCCAGGATACGCGCCCACGTTGTGTCAACGCCGCAGCCGAGCGGCGTCACCATGCCCAGCCCCGTGACGACAACCCGTCTCATGTCAGAAACTCCAGCCCGGAAATGGCGGCCCAAAACAAGAAACCGGGGGACCGTTCGACAACGGCCCGTCCGGCTCTTTTGCTACCCGCCCGGGACGTCAGCTTTTCGCGTTCTTTTCGAGAAACTTGGTCGCGTCGCCGACGGTCAAAATCGTCTCGGCGGCGTCATCCGGAATTTCGCAACCGAACTCTTCTTCAAATGCCATCACAAGCTCGACGGTGTCGAGGCTGTCGGCGCCGAGGTCGTCGATGAAACTCGCAGCATCGACCACCTTGTCCGGCTCGACACCGAGATGCTCGACCACAATCTTCTTAACCCGCTCGCCAATCTCACTCATCGTTCAACCTCGTGCTTGTTCCATTGGACCCGACCCAAGACGCTACAGAGACGCTACGAGCCATCGTTGTCGTTAAACTTCCTTCGCTATCGCGCATAGTCTTGATTCGGCCCGGTGGGGTAGCCGACAAAGCCCGGCGAACGACAGGCGTCGCCACGCCAATATACAGGGTTTCAAAATCCTGCAATGGCCTTCTTTGCCCATCCGTCGGGGGTTCGGTTATCATACTTCCCAAGCCTTGACTACAAACCTCGCCCAACCGCCCGAAACGGCCGTTGGCCGCATCGGCCGGGCCGGTAAATCGCTCAAATCATGGCCATTCCGCCATTGACGTGAATCGTCTGGCCGGTGACGTAACCACCCTCGTTCGACGCCAGATACACCGCAGCCGCAGCAATGTCCTCCGGCGTCCCCAGCCGTGCGGCAGGAACCTTGGACAGGATGGTCTCGCGCTGCTTGTCGTTGAGCGCGTCGGTCATCGGCGTCTTGATGAATCCCGGCGCGATGCAGTTGGCGGTGACGTTGCGTTTGGCATATTCGGCGCCAAGCGTCTTGATCAGGCCGATGATTCCGGCCTTCGAGGCGGTGTAGTTGGCCTGGCCGGGGTTGCCGGTAACGCCGACGATCGAGGTGATCGCGATGATGCGGCCGAAGCGCTTGCGCATCATCAGCTTGGTCGCGGCGCGGGCCAGCCGGAACGTCGCGGTCAGGTTGACCTTGATGACGTCGTCCCAGTCCTCGTCACGCAGTTGCACAAATAAATTATCACGCGTGATGCCGGCGTTGGCGATCAGGATATCGACCTGGCCCATGGCGGCTTCCGCCGCGGGCACCAAGGCCTCGACCTCGGTACTGTCGGAGAGATTGCACGGCAGCACATGGACGCGATCGCCCAGTTGGGCCGCGAACGAATCCAGCACCTCGCGTCGTGTCCCTGAAATGGCCACCGTTGCGCCCTGCTTGTGCAGCGCCTGCGCGATCGCACCGCCGATGCCGCCGGTCGCACCCGTCACCAGCGCCGTCCTGCCCGTCAAATCGAACATCATGATCTCCTTCCGGTCAGCTTACTTGGAAGCAGCCAACGCGTCCTTGGCGGCGGCAATGTCGTTGGGTCCGCCAACCGACACACCGACCGCACCGTCGGCGATGCGCTTGACCAACCCGCTCAGGACCTTGCCGGCGCCAATCTCGAAGAACCTGGTGACGCCATGGCCGGCCATATAGGCCACCGACTCGCGCCAGCGCACGGTTCCCGTGACCTGCTCGATCAGACGGCGGCGGATCTCGTCGGGGTCGGTGATGGCGGAGGCCAGCACGTTCGACACCAGCGGCGACGCCGGCGCCTTGATCGTGACCTTCGCGAGCGCCTCGGCCATTGCGTCGGCGGCGGGCTGCATCAGCTTGCAGTGGAACGGTGCGGACACCGGCAGCAGCATCGCGCGTTTTGCACCTTTGGTCTTGGCGATCTCGAGCGCGCGCTCAACGGCCGCCTTGTCGCCCGACACAACCACCTGCCCGCCGCCATTGTCGTTGGCGGCCTGGCAGACCTGTCCCTGGGCGGCTTCGGCGGCAACCGCCACAGCCGCCTCGTAATCGAGCCCGAGCAACGCCGCCATGGCGCCGGCGCCGACCGGCATCGCTTTCTGCATGGCGAGGCCACGGGTGCGCAACAGCCGCGCGGTATCGCTGATACTGAGGCTGCCGGCAGCGGCCAGTGCGGAATACTCGCCGAGCGAATGGCCAGCGACATAGGCGGCATCGCGGGCAACCGAGAAACCCGCCTCGGACTCCAGCACGCGCAGCGTCGCCAGCGAGACCGCCATCAGGGCCGGCTGGGCGTTTTCGGTGAGCTGGAGGGTTTCGGCCGGGCCGTCCCAGATGATGGCCGTCAGCTTCTCGGCAAGCGCCGCATCGACCTCGTCGAACACCGCCCGCGCCGCCGGAAAGGCCTCCGCCAGGGCCTTGCCCATGCCGACCGCCTGGGAACCCTGCCCCGGAAATGTAAATGCAGCCGTCATCGGCGCTCCCTTTTCAAGATGGGGCCGTAAGACACTGTCGGAGGCCGGAATGTCAAGCTGCGCCGCGGAGATGCGGTCCCGGTTTAAGCCGCCGGTTCAGCCGCTAGAAGCCGCCCGCGGCCTGGTCGCCGCCCACCTCGGCGCCGGCCCGCGCCCGGCGCACGCTGCTCGCCAACTGGCCCGGACGATCCTCAAGCTTCGGCTTCGCGGTCGCCAGCCGCAGCACCGCCGCGTAGTTCGGCTGCACTTCCATCCGGGCGGCGTGCCGGCTTGCGCTGAGAATGCGATGGACCCGCGGCAGGTTGTAGCAGGGCACGTAGAACAGCAGGTGATGCTCGAGGTGATAGTTGACGTAATACGGCGCGATGAACAGCCGCTCGAGGATATTGGCGTGGGTGGTGCGGGTATTGCGCAGGGGATCGGCGCAGTCAGGCACCACGGCATGCTCGGCGATATTGCGGATGCGGGTGATCACCATCATCCAGGTGACGAGCGGCAACAGCCACAGCAGCGGATAGGCCCACCACACGCCGGCGGCGGCAAGGCCGGCGAACAACACGGCGTTGACAGCGAATTGCGGGCCGAGCTTTTCCCAGAAATGCGCCGCGCGCTGCGAAAGCGGCCATTCCTTTGGCCCAAGCGCGTTGAGCAGTTGCGCCTTGCGCTGCTGATAGCCGGTCTGGCCTGTGATATCGCGCAGGAATTTCCGGCGGTAACTCATGCGCGTGATCGGGAACGGCGCCGACAGCACCAGGTCGGGATCGTCTTCCTGCTGGGTGCGCGCATGATGCTGCAAATGGTAGCGGCGATAGGCGCGGGTCTCGCCGAAGATCGGATAGGCGCAGAACCACTGGCTGAGCGTGAGGTTGGTTTTCTCGTCCGCGGACAGGCAGCCATGCGCCCCGTCATGCATCAGGATGGCCAATCCAAGCTGGCGCGAGCCGATGATGCCGACCGCGACGAGATATGTCAGCGGATTGGGCCACCATGCGACCAGCGCGATCGAGCCCAGGATCAGCGCCCAGGCATGCACGATCAGGGCTACGCCCTTCCATGTCGAGCGCGTTCGCACCGCGATCAGTTGCTCCTCGGTCAGAAAGTCGCGGGCCCGCATGCGCAGCGCGGTCATGATGAAGTCTCCCGGTCGGATGAATTGGAAGCGTTGCGGTCTTCAACGAGGCGCAGGCGGGCGTTGTCACCGGCTGGCTTGATGGTCGCCTGCTCGCCCAGCACG
This sequence comes from uncultured Alphaproteobacteria bacterium, assembly GCA_963764705.1. Lineage (GTDB taxonomy): Bacteria > Pseudomonadota > Alphaproteobacteria > Rhizobiales > Xanthobacteraceae > Bradyrhizobium. Next base: position 229,241 of record CAVXTR010000007.1, read on the forward strand.
CGCAGCATCTCGGCGCATAATTCGGGCGCCGGGCGGCCCATGGCATAGCCCTCGACCATCACGCCGATCGCGACCGCCCAGAACCGCCGCGAACTCGCATCGGGATCGCGCAGGCTGGTCCAGCCATGCCGCTCGATCTGTCCGGCATAGGCGCGCGTCCCCTCGCCGTGCAACCGCTCGATGGTGCGTTCCACCAGCGGCGCGAGATCCTGGCGGCGACGGGTCAAGGTCAGCGCTTCCGCGAAGAAGGCGACCGAATCGGTTGCCGTCACGCTCTCGACCAGCGCGCGCGTGTAATCCTGCGGGGTATCGGCCTTGAGCGCCGCCTGCTCGGCTTCACGCGCCAGATACAGCATGTCGCGACAGGCGGCTTCGACGAACAGCGCCTCCTTGGTGCGAAAGTAATAGGTGATCTGGCTCGGGAAAGCGTCTGCGCCGGCTGCAATATCCGAGATCGAAGTGCCGGCCAGCCCGCGCTCCCTGAACAGGCGGCTGGCGCCGTCCAGCAGCCGCGAGCGCATCTCGCGCCCCGCCGAACGGGTGGCCCGTACGGCGTGCTTGGGGTCGCCCGCAGGCGTTTCAGAGGTGGTCTGGACCGATCTGGGAGCCATGGTTGCCCTCTCGCGTTCTGTTTGTATGTTATACAAACAAATTGGTCAACCAGGGATCGTGGCTCATTGTCGGTATCCAGCGCCCAAAATCCCTCGGGAATCCGGCCGAAAAGCCGCCGGAGAACCCTTGCCACTCAGCCGAAAACCCTTATAACCCGCGCATCCGTGGATCCCGGCCGGGAGCTGAACGGACGGTCTCAGCAATCTCACCTTTTTGGCGATGTTGATGTGGCAGGGCCAGTCGGCCCGTCGTCCCGTGCTTCCGCCTTCTGAGCATTATCGAGTCCTTTCCGGAGGTCTCGAAGGGCTTGCCGCCGGGAACCGCGCCAACACAGGAAAGGACACCCATGCCTCTTTATGAGCATGTTTTTCTCGCGCGTCAGGATGCGAGCACCCAGCAGGTTGAAGATCTGACCACCCAGATGACCGGCATCGTCGAAGGTCTCGGCGGCAAGGTCGTGAAGATGGAAAACTGGGGCGTGCGCTCGCTGACCTATCGCATGAACAAGAATCGCAAAGCGCATTTCGTGCTGATGAACATCGATGCTCCCTCTTCCGCGGTCACCGAGATCGAGCGGCAGGAGCGGATCAGCGAAGACGTGATCCGCTATCTCACCGTCCGCGTCGAAGAGCACGAGGAAGGTCCCTCGGCGATGATGCGCAAGGCCGATCGCGATCGCGAACGCGACGATCGTGGCGGCGGCTTCCGCGGCGACCGCGAAGGCGGCTTCCGTGGTGATCGCGAAGGCGGTGGTTTCCGTGGCGGCGAAGGTGGCGGCTTCCGGGGCGACCGTGGCCCGCGTCGGCCGCGTGACGACGAAGCAACCGCAGCGGTTGAGGAGTAAGAATCATGGCTGAAGCTGGTGCACGCCGTCCGTTTTTCCGTCGCCGCAAGACCTGCCCGTTCACGGGTCCGAATGCGCCGAAGATCGACTACAAGGATTCCAAGCTGCTGATGCGTTACGTCTCCGAGCGCGGCAAGATCGTGCCGAGCCGCATCACCGCCGTCTCCGCCAAGAAGCAGCGTGAACTCGCCCGCGCCATCAAGCGCTCGCGGTTCCTCGGCCTCTTGCCCTACGTTATTCGCTAAAGCATTCCGGTCCGCGGCGTCAGCGCCGCGGACCGCATTCTTCAAGAGGCTTCCGGGTCGTCCGGTCGCCGATGGTTGGGGTCGACATGACCTCTAACCGCTCGAAAGGAGCGGGACAGCTGATGATCGCGATCATACTCATTGCGCTTGCGGCCGGCTCTGCGTCGGCGCTGATGTTCGCCTCGATCATTTCGGGCGCGCTGATTTCGCTCGTGCTGTTCTATCTGGCGCCGCTGCCGCTGATGGTGGCGGCGATGGGATGGGGACCGATCGCGGCCACGATCGGCGGCATTGCCGCCGCTTCCGGTCTCGGCGCGATCTTCGGCCTGCCCTACTGCGTTGCCTTCGCCCTTACCGTCGCCCTGCCTGCCTGGTGGCTCGGCCATCTTGCGCTGCTGGGTCGCCCGGTATCCGGCACGGCACCTGCGCCCGGTTCGGCCCAGGCGACCGGTTCAGCGCCGGCCGCCCCGACGATGGAATGGTACCCGGTCGGCCGCATCCTGCTCTGGATCGCCGCCTTTGCCGCGCTCACCACCATCGCCGCGATGCTGACGCTCGGCACCGACGCCGAGACCATCACCGGTACGCTGCGTCGCGGCCTGCTGCGGATTCTCGGGCCCCGCGAACCGGCATCCTCTGGCGATATCGAGCGCTGGGTCGCGGCGCTTGCCGTCATCGCGCCGCCGGCGGCGGCGATCGTCGCGATGATGACGTTCACGCTCAACCTCTGGCTCGCGGCAAGGATCACGGCCACATCGGGCCGGCTGCATCGGCCCTGGCCGGATCTCAAGACCGCCGAACTGCCGCCGATGACGCTGGTGGTGCTGTCGGTCGCATTGGCGTTCTGCTTCATCGGCGGGATTGCCGCGTTGTTCGCGCAAATCGCAACCACGGCGCTGATGATGGCTTACGCCTTCACCGGCTTTGCCGTGCTGCACACGCTGACGCTGGCGCTGAAGAGCCGCGCGATCTGGCTGTCCTGCACCTACGCCATCGTCGTGGTGTTCGGCTGGCCAGTACTGGCGATGGTCGCGCTCGGCCTTGCCGACGCCGTTTTCGGATTTCGCGACCGCTACCAGCGCGGCAAACAGCCGCCGCCGCTGCCTGTTTCCTGAAGTTTCACTCGATCCACTCAAACCAACACTGATCACATCAAAGGAGAACGAAAATGGAAGTCATTCTGCTGGAACGCGTCGCCAAGCTCGGCCAGATGGGCGAAGTCGTCCGCGTCAAGGACGGGTTTGCCCGCAACTTTCTGCTCAAGCGCGGCAAGGCGCTGCGCGCCACCGCCGACAACCGCTCCAAGTTCGACGGCATGAAGGCCGAACTCGAAGCCAACAACCTCAAGGCCAAGGGCGAAGCCAGCAAGGTCGCGGAAAAGATCAACGGCCGCAACGTGGTCGTGCTGCGTCAGGCCTCCGAAACCGGCCAGCTGTTCGGATCGGTCTCCGTGCGCGACATCATTGCGTCGTTCGAAGCCGACGGCGTCACCATCAGCCGCAGCCAGGTCATGCTGGACGCGCCGATCAAGACCATCGGCAAGCACTCGATCTCGATCGCCGTGCATCCGGAAGTCGAAGTCAGCGTCAGCGTCACCGTGGCGCGCAGCGCCGATGAGGCCGAGCGCATCAACCGCGGCGAGGACATCTCGACCCGCCAGGAAGACCAGGACGCCGCCGCCGAGGCGCTTGCCGCTGCCGGCGAGTTCTTCGATCCGGAAGCCCAGCACGACGAGCCGGCCGAGACCGAGAAGTAAGGCGCTCTTCGCTTTAAAGCCTTGCGACGAACTTCAAGCCCGGCCCTCAAGCCGGGCTTGAAATTTTTGCGGCCGCTTTCTCGTCCAGCATCGCGATCGAGGCCAGCGCCGTCGCGGTGTGCTTCTCGACGCCATCGGTCACGCAAAACACGTCGGCCGCGACCACGGCGACCTGACGCCCGGGCTTGATCACGCGCGCGCGGCAGATCAGGCGTTCGCCCGCAGCCGGCGACAGCAGATTCAATTTGTATTCCGCCGTCAGTGCCGACTGCCCGCGCGACGTCGCGGCCGCGATGGTGGTGGCGTTGTCGACCAGGAAGGCGGTGACGCCGCCGTGGAATAGGCCGTGCTGCTGCAACAGTTCCGGCCGGCGATCGACTTCCAGCGTGCACGAGCCGCGCGCCAGTTCGGACAATTCCGCGCCGATATGGCTCATAAAACCCTGCCGTCCGACATGGTCGCGAATCCGGGTTTCGATCGGAGCGAAATCAGGGTCGGCATTAACGGTCATGAATTTTCTCCCGGCTTGTTATCCGCATCCGGTGCGACCACCGCGCGGATGGCACAGGCGATCAGGATGTCGATCTGGTTCCGTGGATCGGCGCGGTCGCGGCCCGACAGCCAGGCGCGGCAGAAAATCTGGGCGGGTCCGATGATCTGGCTGAAGAACAAGGGCGCCGACATCGGCAGCAATTCGCCGCGCGCGAGCAGCGGCGCACGCCATCGCTCGATGGCTTCCGCCAGCCGCGAATTCTGCGCGCGCTGCGCGCCGCGGATTTCGTCGCTCCATTCGCTGCGGGAAATCTCGAACAGATAGCGGGCTTCGCGCCGCGAGTTCACCACCCAGTCGAGATGCGCACCGATCAGCCGCGCCACGCCTTCACGCGCGCCGCAGGGTCGATCGACCGCGGCGAGGACCGCAGCGTGATAGCGGCCGAGGATTTCCAGGAACAGGGTGCCGGCCAGTTCCTTCTTGGAGCCGAAGAAATGGAAGAAGCTGCCGTTGGAGGCCCGTGCGCGGGTTCTGATCGCGGCCACCGTCGCGCCCTCGAAGCCGTCGCGGTCGAAAACCGCCAATCCCGCCGCCAGCAGATCTTCCCGCGCCGTGCTCACCGCATCCGCCCTCGTCTTCTGCTGGATTGAAACTCTAGAGTATCACTCTAGAGTGTCAATCGAAGCCGCGGACGATGCGTCGCAAGATTTGTCGGGAAATCTCTACTGCGAGATCGGCGGCGCGGGCGGGCCCGCGGGCGCCACCGGTGGGGTTGGCGGCGCCGACGCCGTCACGGCCGCGGGTGCCGGCGATGGCGCCGGAGTTGTAGCAGATGGGCTCGCGGCGGGCTCTGGCGTGCCGCTAGCCGAAGTCGTGGACGCCGCCGGTGCCGGGGTGACCAGCGGAACCGGGTCGGGCCGCAACGATTTCGGCTCGCTTCCGCTGCTATCCCTGGGGGCGTCAACCTTTGCGGTATCGGACTTGCCTTCGCCAGCGGGCTTGGCGGGCTCAATGGCAGACTTAGCCGCCTCGCCAACGGGCTTGGTGGCCTCCGGCTTGTCGTCGCTCTTGCCGGCATCGGTCTTGGCGGTTTCAGTCTTGCCCGCCTCGTCCTTCGCGGCATCGCCCTTGGCGGCCTCGTCGGCTTTCGGTTCCTCGACGCCGGGCCTGCCGCGCTTGCCCAGCTTCTGCTTGCCACCCGATTTGCTGTCGGTGGATGCCTGTACCGGCGTCTGGCCGTCCGCCGGCTTGGCGCCGTCGGGTGACTGCCCCGGACGCGCCATCCGCCTGGCGTCGCGGCCCGGCCGTCCACCCTCGCCTTGCGGCGCCAGCCCATCGGCGTCGGGCTTGGGAGCCTCCTGCGCCGTGCCGCCCGGGTGCAACCTGCGGCCGAAGCGATCGAGTTGTTCCGGCTTGGCGTCAGGCTTGCCTTCGGGTCGGGCGTCCTGTTTCGCCTCTTGCTTGGGATCCTTCTTGCCAGGTTCTTGCTTGCCCGGATCCTGCTTCGGCGCATCCTTGGCCTGGTAGCGCGTATCGGTGGCGCCGTTCGAAACCAGGAACGAGGCCAGCACCGAGGCCATGTCGCTCGAGGTGGTATAATGCTGGCGCAGGAATCCCGGCAGCGACGACGCCGGCACGGACTTCAGCAGGCCGCGCGGACTCTTGTGGCAGGCGTTGCAGGTGCCGGCGAAAATCTGCGAAGGGCTCTTGCCGGCTTCAAGGTTGGTTGCCTGCGCATGCGCGGACCCCGCGGCCAAGCAGCCAACCAAAAGCGTCACCGTCGCTAAACTGAGCGCTCGGCTCAACATTCCCTGCTTCTCCAGATTTGGAATTGCTTCCGGCGTCGGACAACACCGCCGGCGGCGGTCACCTTTTAGCCGATTATCTCGCGAATGGAAGCGCACTTATGACGCATCTACGTGATCGCTCCAATCGGGAATATCTGCTTTGGGGACAACGCACTAGCGCACTGGGATCATCAGGATTGTGATCTCGCCGGGGCATGCAGGACTCTCCATGTGGGGATATTGCAACAGCGGTCCGCCGCGCGTGAAAATGCGCGAGGCCAACCGGTTCCTTCGGGGTATCTCAGTTCCGCAGGCTATAGGCCGAGGCATACGGCATGCGGGCCGACGCCGGACGGGCAAGCAGCGCGCGGAAGGCGGCCAGCAGATGGCCGTCGCAAGGCACAGCGCGCACTTCGGGGCGCGAAATCTCTTCAAAGGCAACGATCAGCGTCGACAGCCATGCGCGCTGTTCGCTTCCCGACCGCCATGTTTGGAGAGACTGACCCATCATGTTCCCTGACAGCGTATTCCCTGACTGCCGTGTCGCCGTAACCAACTCAAAAGCCGCCAGCCCGTTCCCGATCTGCGGGGCGATCCAACCTGCTCCGAAGAAATACGGAGAGATGTGATCTAGTTCACAGAGCCCGACGGTGGCCTGACGTAGACCTCCGAAATGGCCGAGAAAACCTACCCAGCATCGTTCGATCCGAAACCGGACCTCAGGACCGACTACGCATTGATCGCAACCGGCGTGGGTGCGGCCCTGTTCGCCTTGATCTATCTGATCCTGATTTGATCAACGCTTAAGATCGCGGCGCAAAGACAGCCTTGCACCCGGATAAGTCTGTCCGAATGCCGGCAAGGTTCAGGCTGGCCTTCGAATTTATCCGGCATTTTATCGAAACCGCTTCGGAAGCCGCCCCGCGGTCGCCGACCCCACGTCAAAAAGCCGTCAAGGGGGATGCGCACCGGCTGGTTGGGATTCACACATCGCATTGTGTGAATCGGGCATAAGGCTTAACCGGACTTTCGGATTCCACAGTGGGAGCGCTTTATCGCCGCCCCTCCTCGGGGGATCGCAACAAAGCCAAAAATCCGAAGAACATCACAAGCTATGGCCCTGACTGATTCGAACGTTCTCAAGCTCGCCCCCGACGCGGGAACTCCGGCCTATCGGAGCGCACCGCACAATATCGAAGCCGAACAGAGCCTCTTGGGCGCGATCTTGGTGAATAACGACGCCTTCTACCGGGTGTCGGACTTCCTGGAACCGAAACACTTCTTCGAACAAATTCATCAATCCATATTCGAGACCGCCGGCAGCCTGATCCGGATGGGCAAGGTTGCGACCCCGGTTACGCTCAAGAGCTTTTTGCCCGGCCGACGCCGACATCTTCGGAATGACGCCAAGCCAGTACCTCGCCCGTGTCGCGGCCGAGGCGACCACGATCATCAACGCCCAGGACTATGGCAGGACCATCTACGACATGGCGTTGCGCCGTGACCTGATCCGGGTCGGCGAGGACATGGTCAATGTCGCTTTCGACGCGCCGGTGGATTTCGCGCCTCGTGCGCAGATCGAGGAAGCCGAACGGCAACTCTACGCGCTGGCGGAATCCGGGCGTTATGAGGGCGGTTTTCAGCGATTTTCGCAGGCGATGACGACCGCACTCGACATGGCGGCGAATGCCTTCCAGCGCGACGGCAAGCTCTCAGGCATCGCCACTGGCCTGCGCGACCTCGACACCAAGATGGGCGGCCTGCAGCGGTCCGATTTGATCATCGTTGCCGGACGCCCCGGCATGGGCAAGACCGCACTTGCAACCAACATAGCGTACAATATCGCGGAGGCCCATGAGTGCCAGGTGCAACCGGACGGCACCATGAAATCGGTCAACGGCGGCATCGTTGGCTTCTTCTCCTGCGAAATGTCGGCTGAACAGCTCGCCACGCGTATTCTCGCCGAGCAGACCGGCATCGCTTCCAGCATGATCCGTCGCGGCGGCATTACGCAGAACGAGTTCGACAAGATTCGCGACTACACGATCAAGTTGGAGCATCTACCACTTTTCGTGGACGAAACCGGCGGCCTGTCAATCTCGCAACTGACCGCGCGCGCGCGCCGCCTGAAACGACAAAAGGGTCTCGACGTTCTCGTGATCGACTACATCCAGCTGCTGTCGGGATCGGGCAAGCGTTCCGACAACCGCGTGCAGGAAGTCACCGAGATCACCACCAATCTCAAGGCGCTGGCGAAAGAGCTTAACGTCCCGATCATCGCGCTGTCGCAGCTGTCGCGTCAGGTCGAAAACCGCGATGACAAGCGTCCGCAACTGGCCGACCTGCGTGAATCCGGCTCGATCGAACAGGACGCCGACGTCGTCATCTTCGTCTACCGCGAGGAATATTACCTCGCGAACAAGGAACCACGCGCGGGAACTGCCGAGCACGCAACCTGGCAACTAGAAATGGAACGCGCGTTGGGCAAGGCCGAAATCATCATCGGCAAGCAGCGCCACGGCCCCACCGGCACGGTGGAAGTGCAGTTCGAGGGCCAGTTCACGCGGTTCAGCGACCTCGCCCATGACGGCAATATGCCGGACCGCAACCTCTATTGAGGCGGCATACGCGGTTGAACCGCCGCGGCGCCCCGCGTAAAATGCGGCATGAACATCGCCTCTGATCCCAAATCGATCCCGTCCAGCACCCTGCTCTCGCCCGAGGCGAACCAGGCCGCCGCGCTTGCCGCTGCGACCGGCGTGCTGACGGTCGATCTCGACGCCATCGTCGCCAACTGGCGCAAGCTCGAGAAGACGGCGGTGCCGGCCGAATGCGCCGGCGTGGTCAAGGCCGACGCCTATGGCTGCGGCGCCGAACAGGTGGCGCGCGCGCTGGCCAATGCCGGCTGCAAGACGTTTTTCGTCGCCACCCTCGGTGAAGCCCGCGTGGTTCGCGCCGCGGCGCCGGCGGCAGCGATCTACACGCTCGACGGCTTCTTTCAGAACACCGGCGACACCTACGCCGCGATCGACTGCAAGCCCGTGATCGGCGACCTCAACGAACTCGCCGAATGGGACGTGTTCTGCCGCCGCTCCGGCTGGTCGGGCGGCGCTGCCATTCATATCGACACCGGCATGAACCGGCTCGGCCTCACCGTTTCCGAAGCCCAGGGCATCATCCCGCGCATCAATGCCGGCGATCACGGCATTACGCTGGTCATGAGCCACCTCGCTTCGGCCGAGCTGCTCAACAGTCCGGCCAATGCCAGGCAACTGGCGGCCTTCCGCGAAATCGCGAGCCTGTTCTCGGGCGTGCCGGCGTCGCTGGCGAATTCCTCCGGCGTGTACCTCGGCGCCCAGTTCCAGTTCGACCTGATGCGGCCGGGGGCTGCGCTTTACGGCATCAACCCGACCCCGGAATCCGACAATCCGATGCAGCCGGCCGTCGACCTCAAAGCGCGCATCGTCCAGATCCGCAATGTCGAGCGTGGCGAGACCGTCGGCTACGGCGGCACCTGGACGGCGCGGCGGCCGACCCGGCTGGCGCTGGTTTCCGCCGGCTATGCCGACGGCTATTTCCGCGCGGCCAGCGCCAATGACGGCACCCGCGGCGCCGAGGTCGTGGTCGCCGGCAAGCGCTGCCCGATCGCGGGCCGGGTTTCGATGGACCTGATCGCGGTTGATGTCACCGATCTCGAGAAGAATGCCGTGCGGCGCGGCCACATGGCGACACTGCTCGGCGAAGGCATCACGGTCGATGAACTCGCCCACCACTTCGGCACCATCGGTTACGAAGTGCTGACCAGCCTCGGCAAGCGCTATGCGCGGATCTACAAGGGCGGCGACGCACCGGCGAAGGAGCCGGCCGCTGCGGCACCTGCTGCGGCAGATCCCGTCGCTCCATCGAACTAGGATGAAGGCCAGATCGTTTGTCGCGAGTTTATTTTAGCGGGTCGCGACACGCCGACATTAATCTTGTCAAGGAACCGTTCGATCGGTTGCGCGCGCGATAGAGAACCGATCTCGCCGTAGGAGCGCTGATGCTCTGAATTTACTTCCGCTCTCGGCACGATAGCGGACATGGCCGGACGTGCTGTCGATCCGGCTCGGTAGCGAATGACCCCTTGCGGACATTGACCTGCTCATAAGACAACATTGCTGTCGCACCAAATCTCGTTTTTCTGAATAGCCCTCCGGGAATGTTTGAAACAAGCCGGAGTTAACATGTTTGACTGGATGGGAGCTCGAAGGCGTAGCAGGCAGGAGATTCCTATGACCAACTTGATGATCAGGATTGCGACGCTGGCAACGTGCTCGATTGCGCTGATCGCTGCGTTTCTGATCACTCCGGCTGTTGCGGTCGGCAGTGATCCAGGTGGCGGTGACGCAAACTATGGCGGGATGGGGCAACGCTCCGCTTCTCCGCCTTCGTCATACCCGAAGCGGTCGGGCACCAAGGCCACTCACGCCCCCAAGGCCAAGAAGGCCAAGCAGTCCCTTTTCGACGACCCCGCTTTCGCTCGTGGGTACCGCGCTGCCTATTCGACGATCTACGACCACAATGACCATGCCTCTGCGGTCGAACAGTTGAAGGCGCTCGGCCACGACGATGACCCGAATGTGGCCAATTTGATCGGCTATTCCTATCGTAAGCTCGGCGACTACCGGCTTTCACAAGTCTGGTACGAGCGCGCCCTGAAAGCAGATCCGAACCACGTGCCGACCTGGCAATATTACGGTCTGTGGCAGATCGAGCAGGGCAACCGCGACCAGGCGCAATATCATTTGAACCGGATCGCCACGATTTGCGGGACGGGCTGCGAGGCGTATCGGTCGTTGGCCGCGGCGCTGGAGAAACCGCCCGGCACCGGCCTGATTTACTAGCGCGCTTCGGTGCCGCGCCTAGCCCTTCGCGGCGGGTACGGGCGGCACCGGCAGAATGATTTCGGAAGCGACCTTCCAGTCCTTCCCGACGCGAAGCCAATTGATGATCATTAGAAACGGCCTGGCTGTTCCATCCTGCCCCGCATAAGAGACCGTGATGTTCATCGGCACGTAGGACTCGGCGACGTCGCGCGTCAGGCCGACAACCCTGAGCTTCGAATAATCCGGCTCGAGCACGACCGGACCGGAGCTACCGATATCATGCAGCTTTTGATCGACCGCCTCGTTGCCCCAAAAGCCGGCCCAGTTCCCCTCGGACTGGATCGCGCTTTTAGCCACCAATAGGGTCGAGGGCGATTGCCAGAACATCCCATGCAGAGCCTTGAAATCGTGGTTGTTGGCCAATTCCATCAGCCTGCCGAACTTCGATTTTATCGCGCTGAGGGTCGCAGCATCCAGCGGCTCTTTCCTGACGGCGGGAGCAGACGCGACAGCCCCGATGGAAAGAGCCGAGGCAGTGAGAGTGACAAGAAGTGTCTTGTACATGCAGGAATTTCCCTTCCAACGTCTGGCTCGCGTCATGACAACGCCCGTCGCGTTCCGCGACTGGTATGAGTTACTCACTTGCACATTCGCGCAGCAAGGTTGTGATTTTCGCATCGAGATTGCGGGCGACGGCCAGGGCTTCCGAGCTGCCATAATGCAGCAGATAACTCTCCATTTTGTTATAGGAGACGTGCACGCCATCGGGACGCTCATCAATGAGGACCGTGACCGGAGCGTAAGATCCAGCATCGGGCACGTGCTTGACCATTTCTTTCATGATGAGTGGATTGCCGATCACAAACCGTATGATCTTGGGCGTCTTGGATCCGGTTTCGCGACGCAGAATGTCGCCCAGGTCGAATTCCGCGAAGAGCATGAGGTCCGTTCGGCCGAGGCCGCTTTTTACAACGCGCTCCAGATCCGGAAAGGAATTTGTCGCCCTCGTCTCCTTGAAAAATTCGACCATGTTGGGTTGCCCGACCGCCGACTTGAGCGCGGCCACAACAGCGTCGAATGGTTTTGAGCTCGTGAGGCTGAAACGCTCCACCTCGACTTTAGCGATTGTCATTTGTCCTCCGTAACAACTCTCATGGATAAAGTGCGTCTGATCCCGTCGGAACGCGTCGGGTGTCATGCAGCCGCGGGCTGTGCATCCAGGAAGGTCCGGACGTGGCTGACGAACATCTCGTGGTGCTGAAACAGGGCGCCGTGCCCTGAATCGGGATAGAGGACCAGCTGAGCGTTGCTTAGTTCCTTGAACATTGCGTAGGCGTTGCTCGCGGGCAGCATGGTGTCGTGGCTGCCGCTGACCACAAGAGCGGGCTGACGGATGGCGCGCAGAATGGCGTGCCCGGGATCAGGTGTGGCGCACCAGGTGATCAGCGCCTTGGCCTGCGGATCGGTTACCGCGCTGCCGTTATCGGTGTCCCGATCGTCCTTACGCACCTTCGTCCGCTTCAGGAAGGCCAAGCCGGACGACCGGCTGGCGGACGAATTCGTGAAGAACAGCGGCAGGCGGGGGTCCGGCGCATCGGTCTGGGAAAACGCCTGCTGCAGAACCGCTAACAGGTGTTCCTCTCCGCCTTTCGGCGCGGTGCCGACGAGGATGAGCTTGCGGACCAGCCGTTCGTGCTCGGCGGCGATCTGTTGGGCGACGCAGCCGCCGAGAGAAAAGCCCAGCAGGTCGACTTCGGAAAGGCCGAGCAGATTGATGAAGGCGACTGCATCTCTCGCCATCGCCTCAATATTGTCGGGCGTTTGACCGGTCGAGCGACCGACCCCGGCGTTGTCGAATGCGATGACAGGCCGATCGGTGGCGAGAGCGTTGACGACGGCGGGATCCCATGCATCGATGTTGCCCGAGAAGTGCTGCAGGAGAACCAGCGGCGTTCCGGTAGCGGGGCCGAGGCGACGATAGGCGAAGCGGATTCCGTGGCCTTCGATGTAACGGGTCGGCGTTGTTTCGAGCGTGGCGGCGTCCTGGCTCGCGATGTCGAGTTGAGTCATGTTATCCTCTGGATGCTGGCATAAAATAATCGAGTGCGGAGAGCAGCGACTGAGCCTTCCTCCAGGATTTCCCTGGCGCTTCGGCGGCTTTGGCTGGCTTGCACCGTCGCGGTCCGATGCTTTCTGAATTACTCTGAGCGAGCGTGCGCGCTCCCGGCGCGAAAGCGCCGGGAGCGGTACCGTCACTTCGCGAGTGCGGCCTTTTCGATGACCTCAGCGACTTGCTTGGCATGAACGACGAGCGAGGCATGGCTGCCGGCGACTTCCGTCGTCTGAGCGTGGATCCTGGCTGCGAACGACTTCTGGGCCTCGGGCGCGAGGACTTTGTCCTTCGTGCTGATGACATAGAACGTCGGCTTGTCATGCCAGGCCGCAATGTCGACGGGTGCTTCGAACGCGACGTGGTTCAGCGGAAGTTGCGAGTTGGCCAGGTGCGCAGCGATCTCCGGAGGAAGGTCAGCCGCGACGGCTGACGGAAACACCTTGGGATCGATGTACAAATTGCCCTTCGCGTCGGGATGGATCGCATTGCCGCCTTCGGTCGGCGGGCCGGCCTTTGCCAGCGACGCCAGGGATTCTCCGACCTCCGGCGCGAAGGCGGAAACATAGACCAGCGCCGAAACCTTGGGATCGTTGCCGGCTTGCGTGATCACCACGCCGCCCCATGAGTGGCCGACCAGAACGGTCCTGCCGTCCTGCTTCGCCAGCGCCTGTTTGGTGGCATCGACGTCGGCGGCGAGCGAAGTGAGCGGATTTTCCACGAGCGTGACGCTGTAGCCTTTCTTCGTAAGAATATCGGCGACGGGCTGCCAGCTCGTCTGGTCCACGAAAGCGCCGTGCACGAGCACGATGTTGTGGGCTGCTCCCTTGGGCAATTCGGCGGAATGGACGGAGCCGACCAATGTCGTTCCGGCCAGGAGTGCGGTGGCGGCTGAGAGAAGAATATTTCGCATTGATTGTTCCTGTTGGCATGTCGGACGAACACAGTCCGGGGGAATGGACAGGCGTTTCCAGTGAGGTCGCGGTTCTTTCCATCGCCGTGGGCGAAATGGTTGCCGCACGTCACGTCGGCCCGCCGCGACATGACCTATTCCGCGAGCCTTTCGGACGATAGGCATCAATCGTCCGGATGTTGTGTCCGATCGTCCACCGGTCTAATCTCGGCGGCATGGACATACTCGCCCAAGTGCTCGATCGCGTTCGTCTCGGCGGCACGCTGCTCTTTCACTTCGAGCTCGGCCATCCCTGGCATCTCGAGTTGCCGGCGCGTCCCTACGCGCTGTTTCACTATCTGAGCCGGGGCTCAGCGATCCTCGCGCTCGAACAGGGACAGGAAATCCAGATGACCGAGGGCGATTTTGTCGCCATCACACGCGGACAGCCGCATGTGTTTTATTCGGATCGCCGGGCCAAGCCTTTGCGGATTATCGATATCGATCGATCGTCGCCGCGTCTTGGCGTCATCGTCACGGCAGCCGTGCAAAGCCGCTCTCGACCATGATTTGCGGTAATTTCACGGTGTCACGGCCGCTGTTTGGCAGCGTGCTGGAGCTACTTCCGCCCGTGCTCCTGCTGAAGCCGACGGCCGACGGTGGTTGGCTTGAAGCCATCCTGCGCCGCATGGTCACCGAGTCCGCGCTCGAGCGTCCTGGCCAAAGCGTCGCGCTTTCACGACTGACGGAAGTGCTTTTTGTCGAGGTGCTCCGAAGCTGGATCGCGTCTCTCAGTCCCGGACAAGGCGGCTGGCTCGGGGCCATATCTGACCCTCATATCGGACCGGCGCTCAAGCTGATTCACGAAAGCCCGGAGCGGCCCTGGACCCTGAGCGACCTTGGCCACCGCGTGGGGCTCGGCCGCTCGGTATTTTCAGCGCGCTTTACCAGGCTCGTCGGCCAGTCCATGCACCGTTATGTGATCGAACGCCGGATGGCGGAAGCGGCGTTCCTGCTGGAAACCAGCGATGAGCCCATCGCACGGATTGCCAGCCGGGTCGGTTACGAGACCGCGGCGGCGTTCTCAAAACTATTCCATCGGCATCACGGCCTGTCGCCTGGCCGGTACCGAGCAGCTCGACGCTCTGACAGCGGCCAAGGGCAAGGGGACGTTCAGCAAGCAGAAATCGCCGAATGACCTTGGCCAAGCTGAAGTACGTGTTGTTTCACGGCCTGGCGGAATAACGAGGTTTGCGGTCACATGCGCGCATGAAGATCGCGACCTTCAACATCAACAACGTCAACCGGCGGCTGCCGATCCGACTGGGTAGCGAATGACCCAGGTTGTGTAAAAACGCGAAGATTGAGGTTGGCGGTTGAGGTTAGCGGCGTCGAAGCGAGCCTATGCTCGGATCGCCTCGATCAAGCCGCCAACGCCCAGAATGCGGATCACCCTTTTCATGTTGTAGGCCAGGACGTGCAGCGCCATTTCGGTGCTCACATTTTTGAGGGTTTTCATCTGGAAGTGCGTGGCTCCCATCCAGGACTTTATCGTACCGAAGGGATGCTCGACAGTCTGGCGGCGCTCACGCATCTTGTCCGGGTTGCGGTCGAGCCGGGCTTGTACAGCCTCAAGGACGGCTTCGTGCTCCCATCGCGAGATCCGCCGCTCCTTGCCCGTTGTGCACTTGCTCTTCAGCGCGCAAGCCTGACAGGCAGTGGTCCAATAGCGACGGAGTGTCTTGCCCTCTTCTTCATTGGTGTAGTGATAGGTTAGCTGCTCGCCGGCGGGACAACGATAGACGTCGTCCGCGACGACATAGACGAAGTCCTGCTTGCCAAACCGGCCTTTCGCCAGAAGGCCCGAGGTAATCGGTTTCGGCAGATAAACTGTGATGCCGGCTTGCTCGCAGGCCACAATTTCCTCGCCGCTATAGTACCCGCGATCGGCAACAGCCTCGATGGTCTCAGAGCCAATCGCGGCGCGTGCCTGCTCCGTCATACGAGATAGCTGGCTCCGGTCAGAACCAACATTGGTGACCTCATGGGTAACAATGAGATGGTGCTTCGTATCGACCGCATTTTGTACATTATAACCGACCATCCCACTGCCTCGGCCACTCGTAGCCATCGAGCGAGCATCGGGATCGGTTAGCGATATCTGCTTATCCTCGCTCTGCATCATCAGCGTATTCAGACCGTTCAGACGTTGAATCTCCTCGCGCAGCGTCGCAATCTTCTCGTTGAGCCGGGTGATCTTGGCTTCCGGTATCGCTTCCCCCTGACGGTCGGCGCTGTCGAGCTGCGAGAGATAACGGGCAATGCTCTCGTCAATCTGCGCCAGACGGCGCTGCATCTTGGCCTGGGTGAAGTTCCGATCCCGCGTGTTGACGGCCTTGAACTTGCTGCCGTCGATCGCGACGCTGGCTTCGCTGAACAGTTCAAGACGGCGGCATAGCATCACGAACTCGCGGCAAACCCGGCGGATGGCCTCGCCATTATCCTTGCGGAAGTCGGCTATGGTCTTGAAGTCCGGCATCAGGCGCCCAGTCAGCCAAACCAGTTCGACGTTGCGCTGACACTCTCGCTCTAAACGCCGGCTCGATTGCACCCGATTGAGGTATCCGTAGACGTAAATCTTCAACAACGTCCCCGGATGATAGGCTGGCCTTCCAGTTGCCTTCGGCTCAACTCCGCAGAAGCCCAGACCCGTCAGATCAAGCTCATCAACAAAAACATCGACCGCCCGGACCGGATTATCCTCGGACAAATAGTCTTCCAGCCGCTCGGGAAACAACGTGCTCTGACTGCGGTCATCGCCAACGACAAAGCGCGTCATCCAATCCTCCCGGCAAATCACCGAGGAATCATACCATTAAGGGCCGTTTTCACACAGGCTGGACCCGGGGCGGACATACCGTCAGCCTGCTTGATCAGGCTCCGTCTATTGGACATCGGCAGTCCGCGGCACTGCAACAAAACGACTGCCAAGCACTGTCAGCCCTATTGGTAGAATGTTGACGGCTGCCAGCAGGACAACAATGAAGGCTATCTCCATAACGCCCTTGGATGTGAGTTGGCCATCTACAGAGCTGCAAATCAATTCAATTCCGGAGCAGGAGGTCGTTCTGCCGTTGCTGATCAGCGATGCCTGATAGAGAGCAATCATCAGGGCAAACAAAAGATTTGCGATGAGCACGCTCATTGCTCTCGACAACGTCAGCGGCCAGCTCAGCAATCGCATAAAACTGCCTACGATGCCCAAGACTGCAAAGTGAAGTGCAGAGACAGTTAGAGCAAATGAGAAGACAAAAAAGAAATTAAATCCTGTGATGGCGCTGATAAGCCAAGCCAACGCGGCCTTGATCGAAACGTCGAGCGATACGATCCAAATCCAGCGTGCAACCGAAAACCTCACTGTATCAGCTCCTGTTTCCCTCTCGGAGTTTTCTCGCATGCAACTTATGAGATTGTTCAGTTAACAAACCATCTTTGATTTACGTGCGCAAATGGCGCATCGCGTTATTTCGCTGCGATGCGGAACCTGGTCCGCTATCGGGGCATTGCGGACCTGAGCGGGCCTTCCGTCAGCCGATTTATGGGTTCACGGCTAGCGGAATAACGCAGTTTGCGATCACATCGCCCGCATGAAGATCGCGACCTTCAACATCAACAACGTCAACCGGCGGCTGCCGAACCTGCTGGCGTGGCTGCGCGCGGCGAAGCCCGACGCGGTTGCGTTGCAGGAACTGAAATCGACCGACGCCGATTTTCCAGCCGCGGCGATCGAAAAGGCCGGTTACGGCGCGGTGTGGCAGGGCCAGAAAACCTGGAACGGCGTCGCCATTCTGGCGCGGAACGCCGAGCCGGTGTTGACCCGGATCGGATTGCCCGGCAACCGCGACGATCACGAGGCCCGCTATATCGAGGCGGCCGTCAACGGCGTCATCCTCACCAGCCTTTATCTGCCGAACGGCAACCCGCAGCCGGGTCCGAAATTCGACTACAAGCTCGACTGGTTCAAACGGCTGCGCTCCCACGCCGCCAAACTCTTGAAGCAGGACCTCCCCGTGGTGCTGGCCGGCGACTACAACGTCGCGCCGACCGGGATCGATATCTATCCGACGAAGTCGTGGGACAAGGATGCGCTGATCCAGCCGAAGAGCCGCGCCGCCTTCGAGACGTTGGTGGAGCAAGGCTGGACCGATGCGATCCGCACCCTGCACCCGTCAAAACCGATGTTCACGTTCTGGGATTACAAACGCAACCGCTGGCCGCGCGACGCCGGATTGCGGCTCGACCATTTGCTGCTGAGCCCGGCGCTGGCGCCGCGCCTCGTCAAGGCCGGCGTCGATCGCAAGGTGCGCGGCGAGGAAGGTGCCAGCGATCACGCGCCGGCGTGGATCGTGTTGAAGTAAACTATTGCGGCACGATGCCGGCCGCCTTGATCAGCGGCAGCAAGCGCGCTTCCTCGCTTGAGCGGAATGCGGTGAGTTCCGCCGGCGACGTCGGCCATGCGGTCGCGCCCAGTTCCTCGAAGCGCTTCTTCAGATCCGGATCGCCCAACGCCTTCAACGCCTGTTCGCCGATCTGCGCGACCGTGTCCTGGGTCATGCCGGCCGGACCGCACAAGCAAGCCCACGACGTCATCTCGTAGCCAGGGATCAGCTCGGCCATCGCAGGTGTATCCGGCAATGCGGGGCTGCGGGTTCGCCCCGTGACCGCGATCGGCTTGACCGATCCCTCGCGCACAGCGGAAAGCGAGCCCGGCAGATTGTCGAACAGCATGTTGACCCGTCCGGCCAGCAAGTCCATCAGCGCGGGATTGCCGCCCTTGTAGGGAATATGCTGGACGTCGACGCCGGCCATGCTCTTCATCATCTCGCCGGACAGATGCAGCGTGGTGCCGATGCCGGCCGAGGCGTAGTTGTACTTTCCCGGATTTTGCTTGAGCAGCGCGAGCAGGTCTTTCGCATTCGATGCGGGAAAATCCTTGGCTGCCACCAGAATGTTCGGCAACTGCCACAGGCCGCTGATGAAGCTGAAATCGTCGGCCGGTCTGTAAGGCAATTTCGCATAGGTGCCGATGGCGATCACGTTGTTGGCGATGCCGCCCATGCCGACCGTGTAACCGTCGGGGGTGGACTTCGCCACCGCGTCGTTGGCGATCACGCCGCCGGCGCCGACGCGGTTTTCGACGACGAACTGCTGACCGGTCAGCGCGCTCATCTTCTGGCAGAACACCCGCGACAGGCTGTCGGTGGCGCCGCCTGCGGCAAAGCCGAGCACGTAACGAACCGAGCGCGTCGGCCAGCCCTGTTGCGCGAATGCGCCAGAGGGGAACAGCGACGTTGCGCCGAGCATGGCAAGAGCCTGACGACGGTCGAGTCTGGCCGCTGGCATGGTCGATTTCCCCGCAACCGAAGTGTTCAGCCCTTGCGGGTGTGGCCCCAGGCGGCGTCCCAGTCCTCGCCCGCGGCGTCGATGACGCGGCCGTCGGCCTCGAAGAACTTGTTCGGAACCTGGAAGATCGCGAGCATCAGCCCACCTTGCGGACACCAGGCGACGTGGCGGCTGCCCTCCTCGCGCCAGATGTATTCGCCGGCCTTGCATTCGATGCCCTGGGCCGGGCCTTCCTTGTCGACCAGCGAGCCTTCGAGCACATAGGTCTGCTCGATGTTGACATGCTCGTGGTCGGGCAGCACCGCTCCCGATGCGAACTTCATCAGCGCAGTCATCAGGCCGGTCTTTTTATCGAACAGCAGCGTCTTGGCTTCGCAGCCCGGAAAGCGCGTCTTCTGCCATTCCATGCTGTCGGGGCGAACGAGATGGGAATGGGTGTCGGCGGTCGCGCTCTTCGGCGTCATGGCGTCCATGGCAATCCTCCCTCGGGCTTATTTTCCCCGACAATAGCAGATTTGTCGCCAGCCTCACCACAGATTCTTGCCGTCGATGACGGTCACCGGCACCGCGTCGAAATCGAAATCGTCGAACAGCCGTGCATTGATTCCAACCTTGGGATTGTCGAAGTCGGGCTTGCCGGTCGACCAGTCCGGCGACTCCGAAAAGGTGCCGCAGCCGCAATTCGCGCAGAAATGATGTTTGACGGTGCGGCTGCCCCAACGATAAGTCGCGACGTTTTCCGGCGACGACGTCAGCCGAAATTGCGAAGGGGTGTAGTAGGCCCACAGCGCACCGCGCTTGGCGCACAGCGGACAGGTGCAGCGCGTTAGGCCGGCCGGCGCCTCGCTGACTTCGAATTGGGTCTGGCCGCAGTGACAGCTTCCCTTGATTGGCACGATGGGTTCCCTCCAGTGACCTGATATCGCCGAGGTCATAACCGGGGCCTGCTGACAGCATGGTGTCAGCAACCGTTGCCGCGGCTTCGCCTGACTTGCTAAGCTTTACGTTCCCGCCAGCACGAGTCGCGGAGATCACCTTTCTTGGGATTCCTGTTCGTCCTCATTGTCGGGCTCATCGCCGGCACCATCTCGGGCATCGTCGGCACCGGCTCGTCGATCATGCTGATGCCGGTGCTGATCTATCAATATGGCCCCAAGGAAGCGGTGCCGATCATGGCGATCGCGGCCGTGATGGCCAACCTGTCGCGGATCCTGGCCTGGTGGCGCGAGGTCGACTGGCGCGCCTGCCTGGCCTATTCGGTCACGGGGATTCCGGCCGCTGCATTCGGCGCACGGACGCTGCTGGCATTGCCGTCGCATGCCGTCGACGTCGCGATCGGCCTGTTTCTGATCGCGATGGTGCCGGTGCGGCACTGGCTTGACCGGCACCAGCTCAAGACCAACCTCTGGCATCTGGCCGCCGGCGGCGCCGTGATCGGCTACCTCACCGGCATCGTGGTCTCGACCGGCCCGCTCAGCGTTCCCCTGTTTCTGTTCTACGGGTTGACCAAGGGCGCGTTCCTGGCAACGGAGGCCGCAAGCTCGCTCGGGCTTTATTTCAGCAAGTCCATCACTTTCCAGCGCTTCGGCGCGCTGACGCCGGATGTGGCGCTGAAGGGCCTGATCGCCGGCTCGTCGCTGATGTCGGGCGCCTTCATCGCAAAACGCTTCGTATTGCATCTCGACCCCAACGTATTCCGCCTGCTGATGGACGGCATCATGCTGGTGGCCGGGCTGTCCCTGCTCTGGTCGGCAGCCTTTTCATAAAATTCGGCCGAACCCGTCGTGGCGGCCTGAACCAATTGCGGCGAAAGCCCGACGAAGTGATGCGTGTCACAGCAAAACGTAAGTGACCACAGCTAATGGCTTGGCTGCATTTCAACGGCCAGGCCTGGAGAGACCAAAATGAACAGGGGAATTATCGGCGCCGTCATCGCCGTCATCGTGATCGGTATTATCGCCGCGGGAAGCTGGTACACGGTCGACCAGACCGAGCGCGCCGTGCTGCTGCGCTACGGCGCCGTGGTCGGCACCGCGCAACCGGGCCTCGGCTTCAAGGTCCCGCTGATGGACACAGTGGAAAAGGTCAGCGTCAAGACCACGACCTTCACCTGGGACAAGATGAACTCCTACTCCTACGACCAGCAGCCGGCGGACCTCAAGATCAGCGTCACCCTGCGCGCGTCGCCGGAAAAGGTCGCGGACCTCTATGCGAAATTCGGATCGGTGCAGACCGCGGTCAACCAAGTCGTCAGCCCGGTCGTGAACCAGCAGGTCAAGGTCGTGTTCGGCCGCTACACCGCGGTCAAGGCGATCCAGGAGCGCGGTCAATTGAACAGCGCGATCAGGGACGCCATCACCGCGACCCTGAAGGACGATCCGATGATCATCATCGAGAGCGTGCAGTTGGAGAACATCGAGTTCAGCCAGACCTACCTGCACTCGATCGAGCAGCGCATGCTGGCCGAGGTCGAGGTCCAGAAGCTGCAGCAGAACGCCGAGCGCGAAAAGGTCCAGGCCCAGATCACCGTGACCCAGGCCACGGCGAAAGCCAACGCCGTCCGCGCCGAGGCCCAGGCCAACGCCGAAGCGACGAGGCTGAACGGCGAAGCCAAGGCCTCCAACATCAAGATAACAGGCGAAGCCGAAGCCGCCGCCATCGAGGCCCGCGGCAAGGCGCTCGGCAATAATCCGAACCTGGTCACGCTGGTGCAGGCCGAACGCTGGAACGGCGTGCTGCCGACCACGATGGTGCCGGGCTCGTCGGTGCCGTTCGTCTCGGTGAAGTAAGTCCAACAATGGAAGTGATGCCCCTGCGTCATCGCCATTGATCCCGTCGGATTGATACACGGCGCAACACAAAGTGTCCGGACACCGGGTCGCCTTCCCCGCCGGACCGGATAGATTGCGCCGACTTCTGCAGGGGAATCGAAGCGGTGGGCGCCCTCATTTTTGATTTCGACGGCGTGATCGCCGACAGCGAAGCGATCGCCAATACCGTGCTGGCGGAAACCGTTACCGGACTCGGCTATGCCACCACGATGGACCAGTCGCTGACGCGCTATTCCGGCCGGCGCTGGGTCGACGCCATGGCCGAAATCGAAGCAGTTACCGGCAAGCCGCTGCCTGCGAGTTTTTCCGACGATCTCAAGCAGGCCACGTTCGAGAGGTTTCGAACGGACTTGAAGGAAGTGAGCGGCGCGAAAGATTTCATCCGGCGCTTCTCACACCTGCCGCGATGCATCGCCTCCTCCAGTTCGGTCGATCGCCTCGAGCTCTGCCTTTCGTTGCTGGCGCTGGAGACAACGTTCGGCAGCCATGTCTACAGCGGCGACATGGTCGCGCGCGGCAAACCGCATCCGGACATCTTTCTGATGGCCGCCGACAAACTCGGCGTCCCCCCGCGTCAATGCCTCGTGATCGAGGACAGCGCCGGCGGCATCAGGGGCGCGGTCGCGGCCGGAATGACCGCCGTCGGCCTCTGCGCCGCCAGTCATATTCGCGACGGCCACGGCCCCAAGCTGCGCGCGGCCGGCGCCGTGCATCTGGCGAATTCCTGGGCCGACGTTGCGCATTTCGCGCAGCAGTTTTTCAAGGGCCAGGTCTCTTCGGGGGCGAAATAGTCCAGACATCCCGCGGATGATGCCCTGGAACAAAAAAGGAACAAATATTTTACTTCCGTGGTATGGACTGTAAAAGACCAACTCACGAGCGAACAGCGTCCATGGCCAAGAACACCCTCTCCTTTGTCTGCCAGAACTGCGGCGCGGCGTATAACCGCTGGCAGGGCAAGTGCAAGTCCTGCGGCGAGTGGAACACACTCAGCGAAGAGGACACCACCGGCGCGACCACGATGCCGGTCTCGATCCGATCAAAGCGCAAGGGCCGGACGTTCGCGCTGGAATCGCTGACCGGCAAAAGCACCGACGCCCCGCGCCTGTCCTCCGGCATGGCCGAGCTCGATCGCGTCACCGGCGGCGGCTTTGTCCGCGGATCGGTGCTCCTGGTCGGCGGCGATCCCGGCATCGGCAAATCGACCCTTCTCACCCAGGCCACCAGCATGATGGCCCGCGCCGGGCATCGCGTGGTCTACATCTCAGGCGAGGAAGCCGTGGCCCAAGTGCGGCTGCGCGCCGAGCGGCTGGGACTAGCCGACGCGCCGGTGCAACTCGCCGCCGAAACCTCGGTCGAGGACATCGTCTCGACCCTGTCCGAAGGCGCGGTGCCGCGTTTGATCGTGATCAACTCGATCCAGACCATGTGGACCGACACGGTGGAATCGGCACCGGGCACGGTGACGCAGGTCCGCGCCTCGGCGCAGGCGCTGATCAGGTTTGCGAAGAAATCCGGTGCGGCGATCATCCTGGTCGGCCACGTCACCAAGGACGGCCAGATCGCCGGCCCCCGCGTGGTCGAGCACATGGTCGACGCCGTGCTGTCGTTCGAGGGCGAAGGCTCGCAGCATTTCCGGATCCTGCGCGCGATGAAGAACCGTTTCGGCCCGACCGACGAAATCGGCGTGTTCGAGATGACGGGACTCGGCCTGCGCGAGGTCTCCAATCCCTCCGAACTGTTCCTGTCGGAGCGCGATCTCGGCAGCCCGGGCACGGCGGTGTTTGCCGGCATCGAGGGCACCCGCCCGGTGCTGGTGGAATTGCAGGCGCTGGTTGCGCCGACCACGCTCGGCACGCCACGCCGCGCCGTGGTGGGCTGGGACACCAGCCGGCTGGCCATGGTGCTGGCGGTGCTGGAAGCCCATTGCGGGGTCAAGCTGTCGGGCTACGACGTCTATCTGAACGTGGCGGGCGGCCTGCGCATTCAGGAACCGGCCGCCGACCTCGCGGCCGCCGCGGCGCTGGTATCGTCACTGGTCAATGCACCGCTGCCGACGGACGCGGTCTATTTCGGGGAGATTTCGCTGTCGGGTGCGGTCCGCCCGGTGGCGCAGACTTCGGCCCGGCTCAAGGAGGCCGCCAAGCTCGGCTTCGGCCGCGCCGTGCTGCCGGAATCGGCGCGTGGCGACATCGGCGGCGACGCCGGTCTGGCGCTGAATACCGTCGGCGGCCTGACCAGCCTGGTCGCCGATATAGCCGCCCGTGGAACGCCAAGAGTGAACAGAGAGGCCAATCGCGAGGCCGCGGCTGAGAAAAATGCCACACCGGCGCGATTCCGGCGCGAGAACGGCTAATGCGGCGTGACGCGCCACGCCCCCGCCGCTATACAACCGCGCGAAAGGCAGCGGGATGGCGCCATATCCGCCTTGCGGGATACGCCATATGCCGTCACCTAGGGTGTCTCCGGCATGCCGATTCGCTGCCTGAGACCTTACGAGCGGACCTGACCAGCCGATGCCGATAACGATACTCGATCTCGTCCTGCTTGGGGTGATGCTGATTTCGGGGCTGCTCGCCATGGTGCGCGGCTTCATGCGCGAAATCCTGTCGATTGCGGCCTGGGGCGCGGCCGCCCTGGTCACGCTGTATGCCTTCGCCAAGCTGCTGCCGACCGCCAAGACCTATTTCAACAACGATACCGTCGCCTCCATCGTGGTGGTGGCCGGCACCTTCGTCGGCACCCTGATCGTGGTTTCGATCATCACGGTGCGGATTTCGGACATGATCCTCGATTCCCGGATCGGCGCGCTGGACCGCACGCTCGGGTTCCTGTTCGGCCTCGGCCGCGGCCTTTTGATCGTCGTGGTCGCCTTCCTGTTCTTCAGCTGGCTGGTCCCGGACAAGCAGCGGCCCGACTGGATTACCGGCGCGAAGTCCCGGGTGGTGCTGCAGGGAACCGGGGATTGGTTAATGTCGCTCTTGCCGGATGACCCCGAGAACACCATCTTAAAGAGATTCAAGAAGAATAAACCAGACGACGACCAAACTGACACCGAGCAGGCAGCCCCTGCCGGTGATGGCTACAGTAAACCTGCCCGCGACAGCCTTAAAAAGCTGATCGAGAAACCCGCGAGCAAATAGGCGTTACTAGATAGATTGGCCAAACGAGAGGCGATGGACGAGATGCAAAACCCTTCCGATCCCGCCGACCAGTCCGAACTCAAATCTCGCCATCGAACTGCAGGACGATCTGGAAGGCGACACGCTCCGCGAGGAATGCGGCGTGTTCGGCATCTTCGGCCACCCGGAAGCCGCCGCCGTCACCGCGCTCGGGCTGCACGCTTTGCAGCACCGCGGCCAGGAGGCCGCCGGCATCGTCTCCTTCGACGGCTCGCGGTTTCACTCGGAAAAACGGCTCGGCCTGGTCGGCGACACCTTCTCCCGCCGCGAGGTGATCGAGCGCCTGCCCGGCAACGCCGCCGTCGGCCATGTCCGCTATTCCACGACCGGCGGCAACATCCTGCGCAACGTGCAGCCGCTGTTCGCCGAACTCAATGCCGGCGGTTTCGCGGTCGGCCATAACGGCAATCTCACCAACGGACTGACGCTGCGCCGCGAATTGGTGCGCAACGGCGCCATGATGCAATCCACCAACGACACCGAAGTGATCCTGCACCTGGTGGCGCAGTCCAGGCGCAGCCGCTTCATCGATCGCTTCATCGAGTCGCTGCGCGCCATCGAGGGTGCCTATGCGCTGGTGGCGATGACCAACAAGAAGCTGATCGGCGCCCGCGACCCGCTCGGCATCCGCCCGCTGGTGCTCGGCGACCTCGACGGCTGTCCGATCCTGACGTCGGAGACCTGCGCGCTCGACATGATCGGCGCCAAATATGTCCGCGACGTCGAGCCCGGCGA
This sequence comes from uncultured Alphaproteobacteria bacterium, assembly GCA_963764705.1. Lineage (GTDB taxonomy): Bacteria > Pseudomonadota > Alphaproteobacteria > Rhizobiales > Xanthobacteraceae > Bradyrhizobium. Next base: position 254,996 of record CAVXTR010000007.1, read on the forward strand.
GATCGTGGTGTTCGACGAGCACGGCGCCAGCACCCACAAGCCGTTTCCGCCGAAGCCGCCGCGGCCCTGCATCTTCGAATACATCTATTTCTCGCGACCGGACTCGATCGTCGGCGGCCGCTCGGTGTACGAGATCCGCAAGGCCTTCGGCGCCCAGCTCGCACGCGAAAGCCATGTCGATATCGACGTCGTGGTGCCGGTGCCGGATTCCGGCGTGCCTGCCGCGCTCGGCTACAGCCAGCATTCCGGCGTACCGTTCGAACTCGGCATCATCCGAAACCATTATGTCGGCCGTACCTTCATCCAGCCGACCCAGAGCGTACGCGAGCTCGGCGTGCGCATGAAGCATTCCGCCAACCGCGCCGCGATCGAAGGCAAGCGCATCATCCTGATCGACGACAGCCTGGTGCGCGGCACCACGTCGAAGAAGATCGTGCGCATGATGCGCGATGCCGGGGCAAAGGAAGTGCATTTCCGCCTCGCCTCGCCGCCGATCCTGTATCCCGATTATTACGGCATCGACCTGCCGGACCGCGGCGGACTGCTAGCCGCCACCCATTCGCTGGAAGAAATGCGCGAGATCATCGGCGCCAACTCGCTGGCGTTCCTGTCGATCGACGGCATGTACCGCGCCATGGGCGAACCCGGCCGCGATCCCGCCAATCCGAAGTTCTCGGACCACTGCTTCACCGGCGCCTATCCGACCCACCTCACCGACCAGACCCAGGTCGAACCGCAGCCCCGGCAATTGTCGCTGCTGGCGGAGGCGAGCTGAGCCGGCCACCGCTGTCGTCCCCGCGAAAGCGGGACCCATAGCCACCGACCAATGTGGTCCGGATGGCATTAGACACAGCTACCTTCCCCTATTATAGACGCCACGGCGTATGGGTCCCTGCGTTCGCAGGGACGACGCGTTGCTAGAGTGTTTTCCATGACCAAACCCCTCGCCTCCCGTATCGCTGTCGTCACCGGCGCCTCGCGCGGCATCGGCTATGCCACCGCGCGCGCGCTCGCCAGGGCCGGCGCGCATGTCGTCGCCGTGGCGCGCACCCAGGGCGGCCTGGAAGAGCTCGACGACGAGATCCGCAAGGACGGCGGCAGCGCCACGCTGGTGCCGCTCAACCTCACCGATTTCGACGGCATCGCGCGGCTCGGCGCCGCGCTGCATGAGCGTCACGGCAGAATAGACATCCTCGTCGGCAATGCCGGCGTCGCTGGCCCGTCCTCGCCGCTCGGCCATATCGAGGTAAAACCCTGGACCGACGTGATGGCCGTCAACGTGACCGCCAATTTCCAGTTGGTCCGCTGCATGGAGCCGCTGCTGAAACAGTCCGACGCCGGCCGCGCCGTGTTCGTCACCTCGGGCGCTGCCAACAAGGCGCCGGCCTATCTCGGTCCCTACGCCGCCTCGAAGGCCGCCCTCGAAGCGCTGGTGCGGGTCTGGGCGGAGGAAACCGCGAACACCAAGCTGCGCGTCAACCTGTTCAACCCCGGCCCGATCCGCACCCGGATGCGCGCCACGGTGTTCCCCGGCGAAGACCCGATGACCCTGGACACGCCGGAACAGGCCGCCGAGTTCATCGTGCCGATGTGCGCGCCGGCGTGGGACGCCACCGGCAAGTTCTACGACTTCAAGACCCGCACGCTGATGAGCTTTCGCGCGCCGGCGTAGGTGTTCTCCCCGTCACTGCGAGGAAGCGACTTGTCCGCCGAAGCTCGACGACGGACGATAGTTCGTCGCAAATCCGCTGACGTCACCTCGATGTTGAAAAATTGTCCTTGTGTCATGCGCCATTTTGGCTTCCGCCAGACGATACGTTGAGCTGGATCATCCCGAATGCGGCGGCCATCGCATCGGTTCCACTGGTCGCTTTTCAGTCATATTTGAAAAATCGGGTGTTGCCATTTAGGCACGCCGATTTCCAGGTTACGGCGAATACAAAATCAAGGCGCGCTTGCGCGCCGTTTTCGTGCGCACGGCCTTTCGGATAGATCAGTGTAACGCACTGACCTTGATTGGGGGTGGCGATGGAGTGTCGCAGTCGAACCAATGACGTTGATGCGTGCGCGTTGTCGCGACGTGGCGCGATGTCAGGGGCAGGCGCCCGCTACAAGTCATTCTCCTCCAAATTGCTGGCAACAATCGCGCTTTCGATCGGCAAGAATGCCAGCAAGCTGCTCTCTCATCTGTTCTGCCGAATAGCGGCGTACCTGACGTGCGGGGTTCTCCTCGCCGCCCCGCAGGTCGCTCGCGCACAATGCACCGCAAACCCCGTCAACGGCGGCATCCTTCAGAACGGTGGGTCGCCCTGCACGGTCACCGGCGGCGTGACCGTTGGCTTCGGAACGGCCGTGCGCGCGTTCAACAACGCCAACGTCACGACAAATGGCGCGGTGACAGCTCACGGGTTCGGAACGGGGATCAATGCCGACACCAATTCTTTCGTCACGGTCAACGGACCAGTGACAGCGAGCGGCCTTGGACTGGACGCCGCCAACGGTAGCACAATCATCGCAAACAACATTGTGCTGTCAAACGATGGTGGGGGTGGCGCGATCGCCATGCGCGCCAACAATGCCACGATTGTTGCGAACAACGTTACTGTGATCTGGCCTAACGGAGGTGGCCAGAGTTTGGTGCAGGCATTGGCAGGAGGGCTGATCCAATTCACTTCCAATTCTTCAATCACCGTATCTAGCGGCGGCATCCCCTCCGCCTTGTTGGCCGATGGCGCAGGAAGCCGCATCATCGCCGATGCCCTGACCCTGTCGATGGGCAACTCAGGCGGCATTACCGCAGCGAAGGCGCAAGCCGGCGGCAATATCCAGCTCAGCGGCGGCGCCGTCACGTTTTCCGGCGGAGGTGGGAACACCGGTCTTTTGGCGACAGGTACGAACAGCGCCATCACAGCCACCGGCGTCAGCATCTCGGTAGGAACTGGCGGCGGAGGCCGTGGAGTGCAGGCGGACAATGCGGGTTCGATGACGCTCTCTGCGGGAACGACGGTTACCACATCGGGCGCTGGTACCCATGCCGCCGAAGTAACGGGAGGCACCCTGACCATGACCGGCGGGACGCTGACCACCAGCGGCGGCGGCTCCAATGCGCTCAAGGTGAGTGGCGGCAACGCGACGCTTGCGGGCGTGATCCTGACCAGTCCGAACGCCGCATCCATCGCCGCCCCTGGCGGTACCAGCAACGTAGCGCTAAGTGGTTCAACGGCGATCGTGAACAACGGGCTATGGCTGAACGTCAACGGCGGCGCCGCGCTCAACCTCACCATGGATAGCTCGACCGCCCAGGGCGCTGCGCTCACCATCGCCGGCAGCACATCCAACGTCACGCTGCAGAACAACTCGCTATGGACGATGACGGGCAACTCCAACGTCACCAACCTGACCAACAGCTCGAGTCTGATCCAGTTCACACCACCTGTCGGCGACCCGACCCTGCTGTCGAGCTACAAGACACTGACGGCGGTAAATTACACGGGCCAGGGCGGCACGCTCGGGCTCAACACGTTTCTCGGCGCCGACGGTTCGCCTTCGGACAGGCTCATCATCAACGGCGGCAGTGCGACCGGCAATTCCTTCTTGCGCATCACCAATACGGGCGGCCCAGGCGCCGTGACGATGGCGAACGGCATCCCGGTTGTGCAGGTGACTAACGGCGGTACGACGGCGCCCGGCGCCTTCGCACTCGCTAACGCGGTCGAGGTGCGCGGCGGCGCCTTCGACTATTTTCTCTTCCGGGGTGGCCTCGCTGGCAGCAGTCCCAACGATTGGTTTCTCCGCTCGGACTTCATCATCGAGGGGCCGCCGAACCCGGAGCCTCCGATCGAGCCACCGCCGATCTTGCCGCCCGATCCGCCAACGGGGGCGCTGCCACCGGGTGTCTATCCGATCATCGGACCGGAGATTGCGACCTATGGCGTGGTCCAGCCGATCGCGCGGCAATTGGGCATGACGACGCTCGGCACCTTGCACGAGCGCACCGGCGATACCTTGCTGAACACAAATTTGGGGACGCCTTGCGCGGCCGACGGCGACACGGGGAACGGGATGCCGCGCAAGGCGCAGGTGAAGGCGCCGACCGATTGCCTGAGCGCCGGCTGGGGGCCTTCGGTCTGGGGCCGAGTCCTCGGCCAGCAGATCGACAACCATTACAGGGCGTTCGCCGATCCGCGTGCCTCCGGCCAGGTGCTGGGCTTTCAGAGCGGTATCGACCTGTGGCGCGGCGAATGGCTGCCGGGCCATCGCGATGCCACCGGCATTTACGTCGGATATGCCAATGCCAATGTCGATGTAAGCGGACTCGTCACCAACGAGGCGGCGACCGGCTATGTGCTTCGCCACACCGGCGGCCTCAATCTCGATGCCTGGTCGGGCGGCGCTTACTGGACGCATTACGGTCCGGCCGACTGGTACCTCGACGCCGTGGCGCAGGCGACGCACTATCAAGGCGCGGCATCCACGCAATTCGCCAACCTTTCGACCACCGGCTTCGGCTTCCTCTCGTCGCTGGAGACCGGCCTTCCGATCCGGCTGCCGGTGTTCGGACCGGGCTTCGTGCTGGAGCCGCAGGCGCAGCTCGTCTGGCAGCGTGTGTCGTTCGATGACGCCAATGACGGCCTGGGACAGGTCGCGCTCAGCACGACGTCAGGCGCCAGCGGTCGGATCGGCCTGCGCGGCAAATGGACCGTCGCCGACGGCAACGGACAGGTGTGGCAGCCCTATGTGCGGGCCAATCTGTGGCGCGACTGGGGAGCGCGGGCGACGGCCGTGTATTCCGGGGTCGATCTGGTGCCGCTGCTGGAGCAGGCCACGCGCCTGCAACTGGGCGGTGGCCTGAGCGTGAAGATGAACGCCAATGTCAGCCTCTACGCCAATGCCGACTACCAGTTCGCTGTCGGCAACACCGACGGCGGCAGGCGTGACGGCGTCCGTGGAGCCGCCGGCGTGCGGTATACGTGGTGAAACTGATCGCGGCTGAAGTTTCGCCCCATATCCCGTTTCTATTTCACGAAGTAGAAATACCAGATGGCGAACAGCGCCGCGCCCTACCGCGCGAACGGTTTGGCCCATTTGCCCCGAAGCGGACATGAAAAATGTTCGGGCACCTGCGTATGCAAGGCAAACTGCGTCGCTTCCCGCGCAAGCGAAATCCTGCTCCAACGCCTGCGACAAATCAACCCGACGAGCAAATCACCAAAAGTCTGTCCCGACCTTCGCGCAAAAATATTCCCGTTGCTCCGTCGGGCAAATCAATCGCTTAATCCGCCCGTCTCACCCGATGAGAGGGGCGGCTCGCGATCGTCACGAACGTGCGGTGGGATGCGGTGGACGTGAAGGTCACAAAGACGAGTGTGGCCGTTGCGTACGGTGAAATCGTTTGGGTCCGATGACGCTTCGTGGCATGTCTCGAATGACGCGGTGTCGAAACATCAGGAAGTGGCGCTGGTTCTGACCGGCATTGCAGCCCACACAAGCGCACCAAACCAGCCGACGAAGGTCCAACCGAGAACAAGATTGGCAATCAAAATCGTATCCGTCGCGTGGTGCTGACGGCTCCAAGCAACGAGCCACGGCAGGAAGTAGATCGCCAACAATACGATCAACACCATCAACCCGTGAGTGGGATCACCGCCATTGCTGGCCACGATGGCCTGAGCTACTGCGAGCGGCATGATAGCTAGAACTGTCAATGTCATTTTGCTTGCTCCATGTTGAAGCCGCTGCTTCGTGCCAGCACCATCGAACTGACGCGATGTAAATTACATCTCCCAGCAATCGCGATCTTTCAGAAGACGTGTCGCTTCGCTAAGACACTTGGAATCCTGATCCTGAGGTTCGCTTAGCTGTACAACGCAGTCTTCTGTTTGCGCCCGGGCGGGAACGGAACGCCCGCTTTCCCATGCGACAATGGAAACTGAGGAATTAATCACCATCGCAAGTGCAATAAAACGGATGGACATAGATCACGACCTCCAATCGGTATTGGCAATTTGCCGCGCGCCTTCGTAGATGCATCGCGTACTTGGCGGTGACCCACACCTTTCAGTCATGCTTGGCTTAGCAACGCAGCGGCTGCCGGCGTCTCGCGGTCGCTGGATCAGTAACCAATGATCACCGGGTTTCGTGTCGATCTGCTCGCGCCGAAAGCGGCGAGCATGCAGGTTGGCGCGGGCGCGGGGTTCAGCAGTGATCCCGGCGCAATCGGCGCAAAACCTACTAACCACCGTTGTTTTGTATCAGGGGACGTTTAGAGCGATTTGTGAACGCGCGCCAAGTATTTGTTATGGCGCGCCAATGCGACTTGAAGGGATAGCCGACGGGCAGCGCGTTGGTTAGAGCAAGCGGCAGTGCGGCCTTCATCAACCTTGCTCTCACGGATCGACGGCGGTTGGATAGCGCTTTGGTCTGGGGGGATCAACAAAATGGATGGGGACGACGACTGGAAGGTCGCGGAGGCGGCCTTGGAAAAGGCTCGCCGTTTGCCCGGCGGGGCCGAACGCATCGAAGCGCTAAGGCAAGCTGGCCGACTTCGGTTTGAGGCGGACAGAAAGCGCCAGAAAAAAGAAATCCGGCAATACGGCCCATCAAGTCACCTCGCGAAACCGACTGGCTAGTCACCGCGCGATGACAGTGCGTACGCTTGGCACGGCGGCACCATTGCGCATTGGAGCGGGTGATCCAGTATTCCAGAGGCGTCAATGATTGATCCGATAAGCCGCAGCGTACTGGATACCCCGCTTGCGCGGGGTATGACGGGCAAACCGTTGACTCCTCCCCCTCCCCGCGATTGACTGCCCGCCAAGCGGGAAAAACCCGTCACTAAAATCAAGGGAGGAACCCATCATGCCGACGCACCGCGCGCGCTCGATACCTGCCGTCCAACGTCTCACCGGAACCATTGCCGCCTGCGTCGCCGCCGCCGTGCTGATCGGCGCGCCGCTGTCCGTGCGCCCCGCGCAGGCCGGCGACGTCCCGACCTTCGCGGTCGATGCATCCTGGCCAAAGCCACTGCCGAACAACTGGATTATGGGACAGGTCGGCGGCATCACCGCCGATGAGCAGGGACACATCTGGGTGTTCCAGCGTCCGCGCTCGCTGACCGACGACGAAAAGGCCGCAGCCCTCGAGCCGCCGCGCACCAAATGCTGCGTCCCGGCGCCGCCGGTGCTGGAGTTCGATACCGACGGCAACCTGCTGCGCTCGTGGGGCGGCCCCGGTGAAGGTTATCAGTGGTTCGGCAACGAACACGGCATCGAGGTCAGCGGCGGATTCGTCTGGCTGACCGGCAACGCCAACGACGACAGCCAGATCCTGAAGTTCACGCCCGACGGCAAGTTCGTGCTGCAGATCGGCAAGATCGCGCCGGCCAAGGGCAGCAACGACACCACGCAGCTCGGCCGGCCCGCCGAGGTCACCGTCGACAAGGACGCCAACGAGGTCTACATCGCCGACGGTTACGGCAACCGGCGCGTCATCGTGTTCGACGCCACCACCGGCGCCTACAAGCGGCACTGGGGCGCCTACGGCAAGCCGCCGAACGACGACAAGCAACCGCCTTACGATCCGAAGGCGCCGGTGTCGCAGCAGTTCGGCAATCCCGTGCATTGCGTCAAGATCGCCAATGACGGGCTGGTCTATGTCTGCGACCGCACCAACAACCGTATCCAGGTCTTCAAGAAGGACGGCACCTTCGTAAACGAGTGGTTCTACGAGAAGAACACGCTCGCCAACGGCGCGGTCTGGGACGTCCTGATCTGGCCCGATCCGAAACAGACATGGCTGTTGAGCGCCGACGGCGCCAACAATGAGATCCGTGTGCTGAAACGGGACGATGGCACCGTGGCCGGCCATTTCGGCAGCAACGGCCGTAGCGCCGGGCAATTCCACTGGGTTCACACCATGGCGGTGGACGCCAAGGGCAACCTCTATACCGGCGAGGTCGATACCGGTAAGCGGGTGCAGAAATTCAAGCTGACCTCGGACGCGCTACGATAGGCGGATTGCCGGGGGCGCCGGGATTCACTAGACAGCCTCCAGTTCAATGCCGGGGCGGCTCCGCCAAGAGGGTCGCCCGGCGACCATAGATGGAGGAAATCGATGAATACAATCAATGCGCGGCGCCTTGCCGCGCTGGTTACCGTTGCCGGCGTTGCGCTCGCCGCCCCCGCTTACGCCCAGGACAAGACCGCCAAGATCGGTGTGCTCACCGACATGTCGAGCCTCTACGCCGACATCAACGGCCCCGGCGCCGTGACCGCGATCAACCTGGCCATCGAGGATTCCGGCTTGCGCGCCAAGGGCTGGAAGATCGACGTGGTGAGCGGCGATCACCAGAACAAACCGGATGTCGGCGTCAACATCGCACGGCAATGGATCGACACCGAGAAGGTGGATGTCGTCTCCGACACGCCGAACTCCGGCGTGGCGCTCGCCGTCAGCAACCTCGTCAAGGAAAAGAACGCCATCCTGCTCAACTCGGGCGCGGCCAGTGCCGACCTGACCGGCAAGGCCTGCACGCCGAACACCATCTCCTACACCTACGACACCTACATGCTGGCCACCGGCACCGGCAAGGCGCTGACCAAGGCCGGCGGCGACAGCTGGTTTTTCCTGACCGCCGATTACGCCTTCGGCGCCGCGCTGGAACGCGACACCACGGCGGTCGTCACCGCCAATGGCGGCAAGGTGCTGGGCGGCGTCAAGCATCCGCTTAACACGTCGGATTTCTCCTCGTTCCTGCTGCAGGCGCAATCGTCGAAGGCCAAGATCGTCGGCCTCGCCAATGCCGGCGGCGACACCACCAACGCGATCAAGCAGGCCGCCGAATTCGGCATCGTCGCCGGCGGCCAGAAGCTCGCCGCGCTGCTGCTGTTCATCAACGACGTCCATTCGCTCGGCCTGAAGACCGCGCAGGGCCTGACCTTCACCGAATCCTTCTACTGGGATCTGAACGACCAGACCCGTGCATGGGCGGCGCGTTTTCAGGAAAAGGCCGCCAATCATGCCAAGCCGTCGATGACGCAGGCCGGCAACTACGCGGCTGTCACGCATTACCTCAAGGCGCTGGAAGCGCTCGGCGGCAATCCGCATGACGGCGCCAAGGTCGTCGCCAAGATGAAGGAACTGCCGACCGACGATCCCTTGTTCGGCAAGGGCCCGCTGCGCGCCGACGGCCGCCGCATCATTCCGGCCTATCTGTTCGAAGTGAAGAAGCCGGAAGAGTTGAAGGGTCCGTGGGATTACTACAAGCTGATCGCCACGATCTCGCCGGAAGACGCCGCCAAGCCGCTCGAAGCCAGCGAGTGCCCGTTGGTGAAGAAGTAGGAGATCCGAAGCCGGCCGGATCGCAGGGTCCGGCCGGTGCGTCGCCGAGATTCGACATAAATCCGGGCCGACAGGCAACGGCCAGCGCTCGCGCAATCCAGATGGATGGATTCAACACGAGCGCTGTCACGCTCGACACGGCGGCGTTGGGCGAATTAGGGACCGCATGAACCATGCGGCACCGACGACCTCGAAGAGGCAAGTGCCCACTTCGCACTGCGTCATCTCTGCAACACCTCACTGAGATCGACGGCTTCTCCTCCGCTCGGAGGACGAAGGGGTCGAGCGCAACCGGGTAGGTTGGCTCCGGAAAGCAGGATTCGATTTCCTGTTAAGCTGATCGAGGATGTTATGCGGATATCAAGGGTCGTCACCGCTGCCGCCGTAATCTTCAGTACCGCTGCCGCTACGAGTTTGGCAACGGCTGCAGATTTGCCAGTGCCGGCGCCGGTGTACACAAAGGCCCCTGTCGTATCGACCCCAGCCTACGACTGGTCGGGGTTCTATATCGGCGGCCACCTCGGATATATCTGGGGCGCGTCGCGGGTATCCGACAACGGCGTGCTGACCGAGGCACACGCGCCGACTGATGGGGTCGTGGGCGGGCTCCTGGCGGGTTACAATTGGCAATCGGGGCCGCTGGTTCTCGGCATCGAGGGAGATTTCGGCTGGAGCGACGCGACGGGACACGGCACGGCGCCAACGCCGCCGCCACCTTTGCTGCCACGCGAACCCAACACCTATCATCTGCGGTGGGACAGCCATGTCGTCGGCAAGCTGGGCCTGGCATCAGATCGATGGTTGATCTTCGCCACCGGCGGCGTCGCGATCGCCGGCTTCAGCTTCCAGGAGGGAATCGTGCCTCCCGCTCCGCCTGCCAACCGGGTCAGCGAGACCTATGTCGGCTTCTCAGTCGGAGCCGGCGCAGAATATGCCTTAACCCAGAACCTTCTCGGCCGGTTGCAATACATCTACGACGATTTTGGCAGCAAGAACTACACGGCCCTCGATGGCGGCATCTATCGCGTGAAGCTGACTGGCCAGACTGTGAGGGGCGCGCTGTTCTGGAAGTTCTAGGAAGCGCTCTCGGATTTGCCTCTCCACCCCCCGGGCATGGCCCGGGGAGTGGAGACCGATAACTGCGCTTGCGGTTCTCGGCCATCTTCGTCTGGCCTCGTCTACAACTGCTTCAACGGCTCTACGCGATCGCCGACCCAGGAGCTCAGCATTTGATGGTAGAGGCAAGCGGCCTGCCATAGCACGCGTTGATAGAGCATTCCCCTCGGTGAATCCGGCGCGACGTCGCCGCACAGATCGAGCCCCATCGCAAGGTGATGGGTGTCGACGTCGGCATGCACTTTCCAATATCGCCCGCTCAGAATCTTCAGCTTGTCCAGCACCGGAATGACGGAGCTGTAGAAATCGAACGCCACCCCTTCGCTCATCACGTTGAGCGCGACGACTTGCACGTCATGTGGATCCCGCATGGCGCTGCGCCACCAGTAAGACAGGGTATTCATCGTCCCCAGCGTCGCCGGCACGCTTCCGGCTTCCGTTCCGTTGAGAAACCCGTGCAGGTTCATCCACTTGATAAGCTGATCGGGGTGATCCGCTTCCTCGAAGGCGTGCTCGGCAAACACGGGCTGATAACGCTTGTCCTGGCAAAGCGAATAGCGAAGGCAAAGCGCCTGAGTGAACTCTCGCGACTGATGAACGAGCTGATGCACCCACTGCAGATCATTCGGTCGTTCGGCCCTCGCCAACCTCTCGAAAAACGGCCCTTGCCGCAGCTGTGAACGGTATTTTTCCGAGTAGTCGAGCAACCACTGCATGAAATCTCTCTCCAATTGTTTGCTGAAGCCAATGCCAAGGCGTCCATCGTCACCTCGGTCGATGCTAGGGTGATCAACTTCTGCCAAGCGCGCTTCCGCCGATCATAGGATCATCGCTGCGAGTTGCCGGAAGTGGTTAAGGATTTGAAACTTGGCGGTTCAAAATGCGGTGCTTCCGGCTGAGCCGGCATGCGCAAACCCTTCGCCCACTCCGGATGAGGGCGTTTGCGCCTGGTTGCCGGAGGAAGGGCCAGTGCGATATGGGGATGCACGGCTTCGTTGGCGCCCGCAACGCCGGACGCCCCAAGACGCGAATGCATTGCCGCCAAGATTTCAGCAGCTTCGCGTAAAGGCCGCGGGACGGTGGGACGCGCCCCTTTGCGTGGGCTTCGGCCTACGAAGGCCGCTTGCGCTTGTGGGCGAACGGATTGGCCTTCTCGCGCAGCGAGATCCTGATCGGCGTCCCCGGCAGGCCGAACGCCTCGCGCATGCTGTTGGTCAGATAGCGCAAGTACGATGTCGGCACGGCGTCGGCGCGCGAGCAGAACAGGATGAAGCTTGGCGGCCGTGCCTTGGCCTGGGTGATGTAGTTCAGCTTCAGCCGACGGCCCGACACCGCCGGCGGCGGATTGGCATCGACCGCCTGTTCGAACCAGCGATTGAGGGTGGCCGTCGGCACCCGCTTGTTCCACACCGCATAGGCTTCCTGGATCGCGGTCATCAGGCGATCGATCCCCTCGCCCATCAGGCCGGATACCGCGACGACGGGCATACCCTTGACCTGCGGCAGCAGATGATCGGCATCGATGCGCAGCGCCGAAATCAGGCTGCCCTTTTTCTCCATCAAATCCCATTTGTTGACGGCGAGCACCAGCGCCCGGCCCTCGCGCTCGATCAGGTCGGCGATGCGCAGGTCCTGTTCCTCGAACCGATTCTGCGAATCCATCATCAGCACGACGACTTCGGCAAACCGCACCGCGCGCAGCGCGTCCGCGACCGAGAGCTTTTCCAGCTTCTCCTCGATCCGTGAACGCCGCCGCAGCCCCGCGGTATCGAACACGCGGAATTCGCGACCCTGCCAGGTAATCTCGACGGAAATGGAATCGCGGGTGGTGCCGGCCTCGGGGCTGGTCAACAGCCGCTCCTCGCCGAGCAGGTGATTGATCAGCGTGGATTTGCCGGCGTTGGGACGGCCGACGATGGCAACACGAATGGGACGCTGCGCGATGTCCTCGTCGGTTTCGATGATGTCGTCATCGTCGAACTCTTCCTCCTCGACCGGCTCAGGCATCAATACCCGCAGCGCGTCGTAGAGGTCGCTCAGGCCCTCGCCGTGTTCGGCTGAAATCTGGATGGGATCGCCGAGCCCCAGCGCATAGGATTCCATGGCACCGAATTCGCCGTGCCTGCCCTCGCTCTTGTTGGCGACCAGCACCACCGGCTTGTTGGCGCGGCGGGCGAAATCGGCGAAGGCGCGGTCGTTCGGCGTGAGGCCTGCGCGGGCGTCGAACACGAACATCAGCGCGTCGGCGAGTTCGATCGCGGTTTCGGTCTGCTCCTGCATCCGCGCCGTCAGCGAGCCCTTGGCGCCCTCGTCGAGACCGGCGGTATCGATGATGGTGAATTCGAGATCGCCGAGACGTCCCTCGCCCTCGCGGCGGTCGCGGGTGACGCCGGGTTCGTCATCGACCAGCGCGAGCTTCTGCCCGACCAGCCGGTTGAACAGGGTCGATTTTCCGACGTTGGGCCGGCCGATGATGGCAATCGTGAAAGACATAAATGATCCTAACGCCCTCTTTTGAAGGGCGTGTCAATCGAACGGAAATGAAACTCAGCGCGTGAAAGTGCCGCTCGGCACCGGGGCCGGGAACGGGGCGGCAGATTGTTGCGTGGATGACGCGGGCGCCGACGATCGGGCGGCGGGCGCATCGGCCGGCGGCGCGGTCGTGCGCTTGCGCACGATCGGCTTCGGCTTCGGCGCCGGCGGGGCAGCGGGCGTCGCCTCTTCCTCGGGCGCGGCATCGGGGTCGGCGGCTGCGGCAGGCTCAGCCGCCGGCGCAGCGGCGGCCGGTGCCGGCTTGCCCTTCGACTTGGCGCCGCGCTTGGATTTCGGATCGTCCGGCGGCGGCGCCGCGGGAGCAACGGCCACCTGCGGATTGGTCTCGTCGACCTGGCGGGATCCCTTGTAGAGGTCCTTCGGCACGCCCTGCTCGAGGCCCGGTACGCCCTCGGGGAACACCGGCTTGCGCTCGCCGGGCAGCTTCTTCTTGGTGTCGAGGAAGTCGAGCAGATCGGACGGATCGAAACTGCCCATGCTGCCGCAGCCCGCCAGCGCGCTGGAAAGCGCGACGAGGACGGTGGCTGCGATCAAACGTTGCGGGCGGCGCATGGTCGGTTTCTCGTTCAGCTCTGGATCAGCTTTTGGCGACCGGCGGAAGCAGGGCCTGCAGCGCTTCGGCGCGCGAGCGCAGGCTCGGCGGCGTCTCACCGTCATTGGCAATCAGGTCCAGCCATTGCCGTGTCGCCGCGGCATCATTGGCGCGCCACGCCGACAGCGCCAGCAATTCGCGCGCGGTATGGCGAAACGTCGCGCCTTGGGCGGCGGCGGCTTCGAGGCGCTGCTTCATGTCGGCATAGGTGGCCGTTTCCAGCAGCAACTGGGCGGCGCGGATTCGCGCCAGATCCTGCTCGGCGACGCCGACACTGCGGTCGGCGGTGATTTCATCGAACATCTTCGCCGCTGCCGCCGTATCGCGGCTGGCGACTTCCGTCGCCTGGCGCAGCCGTGCCAGCACGCGGTATCCAAACGGCGCCTTGGCGGCCAGATCGGCAAAGGCCGCTTCGGCCTCGGTGTGCTTGCTGGCTTCCGAGAGTTCGACAGCCTTGTCGAAGGCAGCGCCGGCCTCGGCGGCCTTCTTGGTTTCCAGGTACTGGTAGCCGCGCCAACCGCCGACCGACGCAATGATCAGCAGCGCGAGGGCGACGATATAGATCGAGTACTGCTCCCACAGCTTCTTGAGCTGGTCGCGGCGTACATCCTCGTCTACTTCATCAAATAATTCAGACACTTAAGGCTATCCCATCCCCTGGGGAAACGCGGTCAAGGTGGCGGCAGTACGCGCCCGATCCCCGCATGGTCGCGGCGTTACCCTAACGATATGGCGGTGGCAAGGCAAAGCGAGCCGGATCAAAGCGTTAACGGCGGAGGCGGAACGCTTGCGGCAGGCAGTCCCCCGCAGAATGCTCGGGGAATGTTGACATCGCCGTTCAAAACTTGACGTAATCAACCCCTATTATCCGTTGATTATCCTCGTAATTGTCACTGTAAAGATCCTCCGGTTTCGTCTCGCTTTGAAGGGTGGTTCATGCTTCGCCGTGCCCTGCTTCTGACACTTGCCATGGGGCCGGCCGCCCTGCCCGCAGTATCGCTGGCCTCCGACATCAAGCCGAAGGCGCCCGCGACCGCCTTCACCGGCAAACTCCACCCGGACATCCTCGGCGTGTCACCGGAATCGACCGCCGATGCTGCGCGCGTCATTTTCGAGGCGCGCTTCAAGGGGCATACCGATACCCAGACCGACATCCAGCAGCAGAAACTGGGCGAAACCGGCATCGGTTACGTCGCCGCGCTGAATTTCACCCTTCCCGCAGGCTCCAAACAGACCGGCGAATTGCTGTCGGCCAGCTTCTCCTCGCCGGCGAGCGCCAACCGGGCCTATTTCATCGCCCGCAACCTGACCTTCGCGCCGGATCAGCAGCCGTCAAAGGCCGACATGATCAAGGAGGTGATGGACAAATACGGCATCCCCACCATCGTCGGCGATCAGCATTTGTATTACATCTACCGCTCGGGCTCGATCGTTTCCGCCGGCACCAAGTACAAGGAAGCCACCGCGATCGAGGCGATCGACAAGCCGCTGGATCCGCGGGCCGCGGTCAAGCTCAACGGCGAGACCGTTCGCGGCAGTTGCGTGGCCGTGATCAAGCGTGCGCAGACCAAGGCGAAAAACTTGAGCGCGATGCTGGACGAAGCCAAGGGCGCCAACTGCGACGGCGTCCTGAGCGTCCAGTTCATCCCGGGGACGCCGCCCGACCGGGTCGGGATCGCGCAGTTCACGCTGCTGGACGTCAAGCTCGTCATCGGCGCGTCCGCGATCGACAACGAGGCCATCACGGCAGACCAGAACGAACGCAAGGCACTGCCGAAGGGCAGCGCGCCGAAACTTTAGACTTTCGTCGCGCGCAAGGCGCGGGACAGAAAATCTTCGCTCACGCGGAACCTTTGTGTCGGCATCTGCTTGAATTGAAGTTCGCAGGAGCTGAGGCCATGCGCGAATTTCCATCGACCGTGCCGTACGGCGCCGACCTGACGGTTTATCAGGTACTGGAAACGCCCGGGATCGGCGGCACCGCCCGGACCACCGAGAGAGCCGATCTAGAGACCATCATTGCCGAATTGTTGTCCGGCCGCTTTCACGATCCGATTCGAATCCTCGCCTTCAACACGCTTGAACACTGGACTGAAGACGTGTCGGAAGACGTCGCACGCGAAATTCAGTGCCGTTGCGATATCGAAGGACGCCACCTGCCCGACTATTTGGAAGATTTCGCGGGCCGCCGCGTCGCGCGGCCAGGGCAGGCCTAACTCTGGGCCGCGGCCCAGGCTTCGCGCAACTGCCGTTTCATCACCTTGCCGTTGGCGTTGCGCGGCAACGGGTCTGACGTCAGATCGATGGTTTCGGGTACCTTGTAGTCGGACAGCCGTTCGGCGCACCATGCGCGCAACACCTCGCCGTCGACGGCGTGGCGGACCACCACGACGGCATGCACGCGCTCGCCCAGCACCGGGCATGGCTTGGCGATGATCGCGCTCTCGACCACATCAGGGTGGCTGGCCAGCACCGACTCCACCTCAGCGGAATAGATCTTCAGCCCGCCGCGGTTGATCATGTCCTTCTGGCGATCGAACACGCGGACGAAATTCTCGGCGTCCACCGAACCGAGATCGCCGGAATGCCAGAAGCCTGCGGTAAAGCTCTCCGCCGTCGCCTTCGGATTGTTCCAGTAGCCCCTGATGACCGAACCGCTGCGGATCCAGAGTTCGCCGATCTCGCCGGGCGGCAGTTGATGCCCGTCCGGACCCATGACGATGATCTCCGCGCCCGGACACGGCAATCCGACGCTGTCGATATGGCTTGCGGTCAACTCGCCCGGCATCATGGTCGAGGGCGACGTTGTCTCGGTCGCGCCGTAGCAGTTCGCGAGCTTGAGTCCGGGGATTTTGATGGCAAGGCGTTCGATGGTGGCGATCGGCATCGGCGCGCCGCCAAAGCCGCCGATGCGCCAGCTCGACAGATCGTAGCTGTCGAAATCGGGTTGCAGCAGGCAGAGATTATACATCGCCGGCACCATCACGGTGTAGCTGACGCGTTCGCGCGCGGCGACCTTCAGATATTCGGCGGCCTTGAACTCCGGCATGATGATCAGCGCACCGGCACAGCGCAGCATGGTCGTGATATTGGCAACCACGCCGGTGACATGCCCGAGCGGCACGGCGGCGATCGAGCGATCGGCTGCGGTCAACTTCAGGCACGCCACGAACACCATCGAGGAATGAATGATGGTGCAATGCGCCAGCATCGCGCCTTTCGGTTTGCCTGTCGTGCCTGACGTGTAGAGGATCATCGCGGTGTCTTCTTCGCCGACCTCGGCCGCCGCTTGCAGCGGCGCGTTATCGGCGAGCTCGGAGAAGCGCGAGAGCTCGGGATCATCGTCAATCGCGACGCGGAACGCCACGTCGGGAATATCGCGCGCATCGGGCAGGCGCCCAGCCAGAGCCGCCTCGTGAATCAAGAGCCGGGCGCCACAATCCGTCAGCACATAGGCGATCTCGGGCTTCTGCTGACGGGTCGAGAGCAGCACCGTCACCAGACCGGCATGGGCGGCGGCGAACATCGTCAGCACGAATTCGATGCGATTGCCGAGCAACACCGCGACCCGGTCGCCGCGCCGCAGTCCCGACTTATGAAAACCTGCCGCGATTCCGGCCGATCGCTGCGCGACTTCGCGCCAGCTCATCCGCCGTTCGCCACAGACCAGCGCTTCGCCTTCGGGATTCCGCGCCACCGCATCTGCAACCATCGCCCACAGGCTCCTGGGCCGCTCGCAAAACGCCGGCACCACGCGATCGCCGAAGCGCGCTTCGCGCCGCATCGGCGGAATGGAATGCTGCGACCAGTCCATGGCGCCCCTCGTCAGCTTTTTTTCATCTCGTAGACATGTTCGGGTCCGGGGAAGGCGCGCGAGCGCACGTCGGTGGCGTAGCCTTCGATGGCGGCTTCGATCGCGGGCCCGAGATTACCGTAGCGGCGAACGAATTTCGGCGTCCGTGGCGATAGCCCCAGCATGTCTTCGAGCACAAGCACCTGGCCGTCGCAGGCGGCACTGGCGCCGATGCCGATGGTGGGAATGGCGATGGTTTCGGTGATCTTCCGCGCCAGCGGCTCCGCCACGGCCTCGATCACGACCGAGAACGCGCCGGCTTCCGAGATCGCGCGCGCGTCATTCATGATCGGCTCCCAGCTCGCCTCTTCGCGGCCCTGGGCGCGAAACGAGCCCAGCGTGTTGATCGACTGCGGCGTCAATCCGATATGGCCCATCACGGGTACGCCACGCTCGGACAGGAACGCGATGGTTTCCGCCATCCGAGCCCCGCCCTCCAGCTTTACCGCGCCGCAATGGGTTTCCTTCAGGATCCGCACCGCCGAATGAAATGCCTGCTCTTTTGAAGCCTCATACGAGCCGAACGGCATGTCGACCACGACCAGTGCATGTTGCGAGCCGCGCATCACGGCATGTCCCTGCAGGATCATCATCTCGAGCGTCACCGGCACCGTGGTCTCGAACCCGTGCATGACGTTGCCGAGGAAATCGCCGACCAGGATGACGTCGCAATAGCGATCCACCAGCGCTGCGGTGTGCGCATGGTAGGACGTCAACATCACGATCGGCTCGCCATTCTTGCGCGCGCGAATATCCGGCGCAGTTTTGCGCTTGATGGCCGACTGAACCGACATGCCTAGACTCCAACCACGGGGACGCCGATCACGACCGGGTGGAACGCGAAGGCCAGCGCCAGATAGGCGACGACCCCGACCGCGATCGCGATCAGGTCGTTGCCGGGACCACCGACGGGGATCGGCGGCGCGCCGGCGTCGGGACGGTGCTTGAGCGAAATGCGGTCGAACACCGCCCACGCCAGGAACGAGCCGAACAGGATGATCGAACCGAGATCGCCGTTGGCGAGCAGATGCGCCGCCGCCCACAGTTTAATGCCGGTCAACATCGGATGTTTCAGCGTCGTGTAGATGCGGCCGCGCAGATAGGACGCGACCACCAGAATGACCGCCGGCAACATCAGGGCGACGGTGATATGCCTGAACACCTTTGGCGGGTTCCAGACATCGATCCAGCCGGTTGCGCGATACGCGCCAAAGCCCCAGGCGATCAGCGCCAGGCCCGCCACCGAGGCCAGCGAATAGAAGATCTTGTAACCGCCCTCGCCCATCGAGCCGATGAACCGCGCACGCAGTTCGCGCTGCGTCGTGAGGGTGTGGACACCGAAAAACAGCATCAGGCCCAGGATCATCACCAGCAGTCCCATGACGTCCCCCTTGCACGGCTGTTTTCCGGCTAATCGGGTATCACTTTAGGGGCTTGGCCCGCAATGCGCGAAAATGCACGGCACATGGGTCGTCAAGATTTCCGGGGTCGCTGCGCGGCCGGGAATGACGGAAATTTGCACGGAGAGACCGACTGAAATCAGTAGTAGGAAGTGCCGTCGGCCTCGGCGGCCCTCAAGACCTTGAGATTGACCCCGGCGTCCGGCGGCGACCAGATCGGGCAACCGACCATCGCCGTCACCATAAACAGCAGATAACTTGCCAGTCCCAGATACACGCCAAACCGGGCCACCACGATGGTGGCCGTGCGCCGGTCCCATCGCTGCGCGATCAGCATGAACAGCAGCCTGCCACCATCGAGCGGAAACGCCGGCAGCATATTGACCGCGAACAGGCCGAGATTGAGATAGAGCGCAAAGGTCAGCGCCCGCCCTGCCACATCCGGCGCGAAAATGGCGTCCGCCCACAAGCCGCCATGCACCACCGGCTGCGACGGGCTGCCGCCGACCAGGATCAGCAAGGCAAAGGCAATTCCAGCCAACACGAGATTGGCAAGCGGTCCGGCCATGACGATCGCACAATCCTGCCGCATCGGCTTTGGCAACGCGTCGAGCGCCACCACCCCGCCGAACAGGTAAAGATCGATCCGCCGCGCCGCGACCCCGTAACGTTCGGCGACCACGGCATGCGCCAGTTCGTGCAACAAGACCGAAGCGAACACGGTGACGAGGTCGATCACGAACAGGGCCATACCGGGCAGGCCCGGCCACCGCCACCAGTTCGGCATCGCCAATAGCCCCGCCGCCACCAGAAAACCCGGATAAATCCGGATCGGCGCCTGCGCGAACCGCCCGATTCCGAGCGATCCGTCGACAAACGACAATTGCGGAGATTCCAGACGGAGGGCTGCCATAGGTCCACCAGCACGCGCGCCGGCACCGAGCCGCCGCTAACAGCTGTTTGGTCGCTGTGGGATGGCGCCGGGTTCAGCGCCCACCAACCGCTGGATTGCGTCCTTCAGGGGGTGCCGGACTGCTTGCCCAGGTCGCGGTTGTCGACATAGCGGATCGCGATCGGGCGGCCCGCCAGCGCGCCGCCAAGGCCGTCGGTGAATTTCAGCGGCATGCAGCCGTCCAGCGAGGCGTTGATCGCCTTGAGGTACGTGGCGCGGGTATCCGCGGGTGCGCCGGGCGTGGAAAACGTCAGGCGTGGCGCTGCGATGATTTCGCCCGAGCGCTTGAAGCTGAACCGCACCGACATCTGCATGCCCTGCCGCGCGCCCTCGGCCGGCGGCGGCGTCCAGCACGACCGGAGTGCTGCGAAGAGGTCGCCGATGGTGTCGAGGTCGTGGTCCGGCTTTTGATATTTCGCGGCCTGGTCCTGCGGTGGCACGGTCTCGATCGTGAGCTGCAGGTTTTCGCCGATGGGATAGTCGATCTCGGGGATGCAGGGCCCGCGGTCGAACACGCTGCAAAACGACGGCGTGCACGGGCGGTTGTCCAATACGCTGCAAGGCGCATGCGAAAAAGGCGTCGCATCGATATGGCGTCGCGGCCGGGCATCGGCGGAACTCAGCCCGACAAACAGGGCGATCAGGCAGATGATGAGCCGGAACATGCGATGGTCCCTTGTTGGCGGGTCCAGAGCCTTGCCGGTGCTGAACTTGATCCGTGCTGTAGTCGGTATCAAGGCCGGTCGCGTTCACATCCACGCGTTCGTGGCCGGGACTTATGGTCGTCAAGCCACCTCAGATGTCATCGCCCGGCTTAACCGGGCGATCCGGTATTCCAGAGATAGCCGCAATTTACGGAGAGGCCGTGGCGTACTGGGTCCCCCGCTTTCGCGGAGGACGACAGTGAGGACGGAGCCGCAGAGCGGCTGTGCTTGCCCCTACGCCTTCTTCTTCACGTCCTTGACGTTGGAGAAGTTGATGCCTTCAGCCCGCTCGCGAGTGTAGCCGAGATAGAACTCGTTCTTGGCCATGAACACCGGGTCGCCATCGACGTCGTCGGCGATGCCGGAATTGTTGGCAGCAACGAAGGCGTCGAGCTTCTTGCGGTCGTCGGAGGAGATCCAGCGCGCCAGCTGGAATTCGGAGACTTCGAATTCCACCGGGAGCGAGTATTCGGCATCGAGTCGAGCTTTCAGCACGTCGAGCTGCAACGGACCGACGACGCCGACCAGCGCCGGCGCACCGTCGCGCGGCCGGAACACCTGCACCACGCCCTCTTCCGACATCTGCTGCAACGCTTCCTTCAGCTTCTTGGCCTTCATCGCGTCGGTCAGGCGGACGCGGCGGACGATTTCCGGCGCAAAGGAGGGAACGCCAACGAAGGTGATGTCCTCGCCCTCGGTCAGCGTGTCGCCGATGCGGAGCGTGCCGTGATTGGGAATGCCGACGACATCGCCGGCAAAGGCCTCGTCTGCGACCGAGCGATCCTGGGCAAAGAAGAATTGCGGCGACGACAGCGACATGTTCTTGCCGGTGCGCACCAGCTTTGCCTTCATGCCGCGAACCAGCTTGCCGGAGCACAGCCGCGCGAACGCGATGCGGTCGCGGTGGTTCGGATCCATGTTGGCCTGGATCTTGAACACGAACGCGCTCATGCGCGGCTCGGCGGCCTCGACCTTGCGCAGGTTCGAATCCTGCGCGCGCGGCGGCGGGGCAAACTTGCCAAGACCTTCCAGCAGATCGCCGACGCCGAAATTGCGCAGCGCGCTGCCGAAATAGACCGGCGTGAGATGGCCCTCGCGAAACGCCGCCAGTTCGAACGGCTTGCAGGCTTCCGACACCAGCGCCAGTTCTTCCTTGACCTCGGCAACATCGAGATTGGCGTTGCGGCCGGCGAGATCGGCGATGTCGATCTGTTGCGCAGCCCCGGTCTTGGCGCCGCCGCCTTCGAGCAGTCGCACGCCGCCGGTGGCGATATCATAGGTGCCGAGGAAGTCGCGGCCGCGGCCGACCGGCCAGGTCATCGGCGTGGTGTCGAGCGCCAGCGTCTTTTCGATCTCGTCGAGGAGGTCGAAGGTATCGCGGCTCTCGCGGTCCATCTTGTTGATGAAGGTGATGATCGGGATGTCGCGCAGCCGGCACACCTCGAACAGCTTTCGGGTGCGCGCCTCGATGCCCTTGGCGGCGTCGATCACCATGACCGCCGAGTCGACCGCGGTCAGCGTGCGGTAGGTGTCTTCCGAAAAGTCCTCATGGCCCGGCGTGTCCAGGAGGTTGAAGACCAGGTCCTGGAACTCGAACGTCATCACGGAAGTGACGACCGAGATGCCGCGCTCGCGCTCGATCTTCATCCAGTCGGAACGGGTATTGCGCCGCTCGCCCTTGGCCTTGACCTGCCCTGCCAGGTTGATGGCGCCGCCGAACAGCAGCAGCTTTTCGGTCAGCGTGGTCTTGCCGGCGTCGGGGTGGGAAATGATGGCAAAGGTCCGCCGCCGCGCCACTTCATCTGAAAGCGGCGACCGGGACGGCAATTCGGCTGTGGCGGCAATGTCGGACATCGGGCTGAGCGTTTGGCAGGGAAAACGGGCGCAATCAAGCTGCAAAAAACCACCCTGGATATAGGGGCTTAACGGCCGAAAGCCAGCCGCCCCGAGACTTATCGGAACAACGCCACCGCCCAGTAGGCCAGCGCCGCCACGATCGCGGAGGCCGGAATCGTGATCACCCAGGCGTAGACGATCGAACTCGCCACGTTCCAGCGCACCGCCGAGACCCGCCGCGCCGCGCCGACGCCGACGATGGCGCCGGTAATGGTGTGGGTGGTGGATACGGGAACCCCGAGATAGGTCGCCATGAACAGGGTCGCGGCGCCGCCGGTCTCGGCGCAAAACCCCTGCATCGGCGTCAGCTTGGTGATCCGCAGTCCCATGGTGCGCACGATCCGCCAGCCGCCCATCAGGGTGCCCAGCGCCATCGCGGTCTGGCACGCCATCACCACCCAGAACGGGATCTCGAAATGCTCACCAAGGTGGCCCTGCGAATAGAGCAACACCGCGATGATGCCCATGGTCTTTTGCGCGTCGTTGCCGCCATGGCCGAGCGAATAGAGCGAGGCCGAGACGAATTGCAGGATCCGGAAGGCGCGATCGACCGCAAACGGCGTCGAACGCACCGACAGCCAGGACACGATCGCCACCAGCACCAGCGCCAGCAGGAAGCCGACCAGCGGCGACAGCACGATCGCCAGCAGCGTCTTGGTCAGGCCGCTCCAGACCGCGGCCGAAAAGCCCGCCTTGGCCATCCCGGCGCCGACGAGGCCACCGATCAAGGCGTGCGAACTGCTGGAGGGAATGCCCAGCGCCCAGGTGATCAGGTTCCAGGCGATGGCGCCGATCAACGCGCCGAAGATCACCTGGGCATCGACGATGCTCGGCTCGATGATCCCGGTGCCGATGGTGTTGGCGACATGGAGCCCGAACACCGCGAAAGCGACGAAGTTGAAGAACGCGGCCCAGACCACTGCATATTGCGGACGCAGCACCCGGGTCGACACGATCGTCGCAATCGAGTTGGCGGCGTCGTGCAACCCGTTGAGGAAGTCGAACAGCAGCGCGACCGCGATTAATCCGGCCAGAATCGGAAGACCAAGCGTGGCGTCCACTGCGCGGCCCTGCCCTATACCTGTTCGATGACGATACTGTTGATTTCGTTGGCGACGTCGTCGAAACGGTCGGCCACTTTTTCGAGATGCTTGTAGATCTCGGCGCCGACCACGAAATCCATCGCATTGGCGCTGCGGTGCTTGAGGAACAGCTCCTTCAGCCCGATATCGTGGAGGTCGTCGACGCGGCCTTCGAGCTTGCCGAGTTCTTCGGTGATCGCGGTCAGCATCGCGACATTTTCGCCGATCGACTGCATCAGCGGCAGCGCGCGGCCGACCAGGTTGGCGCATTCGACCAGCAGCGTCCCGATCTCACGCATCGGCGGCTCAAAAGTGCGGACCTCGAACAGCACCACCGCCTTGGCGGTCTGCTGCATCTGGTCGATGGCATCGTCCATCGACGTGATCAGGTTCTTGATGTCGACGCGGTCGAACGGCGTGATGAAGGTGCGGCGAACGGCCGTCAGCACTTCGCGGGTGATGCCGTCGGCCTCGTTCTCGAACTGGTTGACGCGCTGGCAGAACACCGGCGTCTCGTCACCGCCGCGCAGCATGTCCTGCAACGCCGTTGCGCCTTGCACGACCGTCTTGGCATGCCGGTCAAACAGATCGAAAAAGCGCTCCTCTTTTGGCAAAAAGGCACGAAACCAGCGCATCAACATCGGCAGGAATCCATCGTTCTGGCACGGCCGCCGGGCGGCCCGTCACAAAACTGTCATAGACCATTCGCGCGCAAAGCGCGCCACGGCAGGCACCGGGAACCCGGTCATCCACCGCTTTGTGGGGCTGAAAACGGGCCCAAAACCGCCTGAATTACAGCGATCGCCGGAAATAATGCGCGATCTCGCCGACCACGCCGCGGCGGAACGTGAGCACACAGGTCACGAAGATGACGCCCTGGATCACCGTCACCCATTGGCCGAACCCGGCCAGGTATTGCTGCATGGCGATGATGACGAAGGCGCCGACCACCGGACCGAACACCGTTCCGAGACCGCCGACCAGCGTCATCAACACGATTTCGCCGGACATCGACCAGTGCACGTCGGTGAGCGAGGCGTTCTGCGCCACGAACACTTTCAGCGAACCCGCAAAGCCCGCGATGGTCCCGGACAGGATATAGGCCAGCAGCTTGTACTGGTCGGTCTTGTAGCCCAGCGAGACCGCGCGCGGCTCGTTCTCGCGGATCGCCTTCAGGACCTCGCCGAACGGCGAGTTGATGGTGCGGTAGATGATGAGGAAGCCGCCGAGGAATCCGGCCAGCACGACGTAGTAAAGCACCGTCGGCTTGGAGAGATCGAAGATCCCGAACAGATGGCCTTGCGGAATGCCCTGAATGCCGTCTTCACCGTGGGTGAACGGGGTTTGCAGATAGATGAAATACAGCAGTTGCGACAACGCCAGCGTGATCATCGAGAAGTAGATGCCCTGGCGGCGGATCGCGATCAGCCCGGTGACGACGCCGAGCGCCGCCGCACCGACGGTGCCGGCCAGGATTCCGAGTTCGGGGGGCAGCCCCCAGACCTTCAGCGCGTGCGCGGAGATATAGCCAGCGGTGCCTAGAAACATCGCATGGCCGAACGACAGCAATCCGCCATAGCCGATCAGGAGATTGAAGGCGCAGGCCAGTAGCGCAAAGCACAGTGCCTGCATCACGAAGAACGGATAGATGCCGCTGAATGGCACGAGGCCGAGCAGCACCGCCATCACGGCGAACACGATCATTTCGTCGCGCAGCGCCCGCGGCGTTACCGGCAGAGTGTCGTCAGTCAATGCGCTCATGTCAGGCCGCCCGTCCGGTCAGTCCCGTTGGCTTCACCAGCAACACCAGCACCATCAGGACGAAGACCACGGTGTTGGAAGCTTCGGGATAAAAATATTTGGTCAGTCCCTCGATCACGCCCAGCGCAAAGCCGGTGATGATCGATCCCATGATCGAACCCATGCCGCCGATCACCACCACCGCGAACACGACGATGATCAGGTCCGCGCCCATCAGCGGCCGGACCTGGTTGATCGGGGCGGACAACACGCCGGCCAATGCCGCGAGGCCGACGCCGAGCCCGTAGGTCAGCGTGATCATTCGGGGCACGTTGACGCCGAAGGCACGCACCAGCGTCGGATTTTCCGTCGCCGCACGCAAGTAAGCACCGAGCCGGGTGCGCTCGATGAGGTACCAGGTGGCGATGCAGACTATGAGCGAGAAGATCACGACCCAGCCGCGATAGATCGGCAGAAACATGAAACCGAGATTCATGCCGCCCTTGAGCTCATCCGGAATCGCGTAAGGAAGGCCCGAAGAGCCGAAATAATTCTGGAACACGCCCTGGATGATCAGCGCCATGCCGAAGGTCAGCAGCAGCCCGTAGAGATGGTCGAGCCCCGCCAGCCATTGCAGCATGGTCCGTTCCAGGATCATGCCGAAAATGCCGACGACGATCGGCGCAATGAGCAGCGCCCACCAGTAGCCAAGGCCAGTCAGGTTGAGCAGGAAATATGCGACAAACGCGCCCATCATGTAGACGGCGCCATGGGCGAAATTGATGATGTTGAGCATGCCAAAGATCACGGCAAGGCCGAGACTGAGCAGCGCGTAGAACGATCCGTTGATCAGTCCCACCAGAAGCTGTGCGTAGAGTGCCTGCATGAATTTATCTCACATCGTCCATTCGCTCGATCGGCATTGTCTGGCAGCGCTGCGCCGCCGGATCACACCCTTTATTTCTTCAGAAGCGGACACGCACTTTCCGAAAGCGGCCGGAAGGCCTGGTCGCCCGGGGTCGTCCCGATCAGCTTGTAATAGTCCCACGGCCCCTTGGAGTCAGACGGCTTCTTGACCTCGAACAGGTAGGCCGGATGAAGCGCCCGGCCGTTCGGCTGAATGCTGCCCTTGCCGAACAACGTATCCTCGGTCGGAATATCCTTCATCTTGCCGACCACCTTGGCGCCGTCATGCGGGTTGCCGCCGAGCGCCTCGAGCGCCTTGAAGTAATGCAGCAGGCCGGCATAGACGCCCGCCTGCACCATCGTCGGCATCGCCTTGGTCTTCATGCGATCGGAAAACCGCTTGGAGAACGCCCGGGTCTGATCGTTCATGTCCCAATAGAACGTCGAACTCAGGTTGAGGCCCTGCGCGACGTTCAGACCGAGCGAGTGCACGTCGCTGATGAACAGCAGCAGTCCCGCGAGCTTCTGCCCGCCCGCGACGATGCCGAATTCGGCGGCCTGCTTGATCGTGTTGGTGGTATCGCCACCGGCATTGGCCATGCCGACGATCTTGGCCTTCGACGCCTGCGCCTGCAGCAGGAAGGACGAGAAGTCCGAAGAATTGAGCGGATGCTTCACACCGCCGATCACCTTGCCGCCGGAGGCGAGGACGACGGCCGTGGTATCGCGCTCCAGCGCGGCGCCGAACGCATAGTCGGCCGTGATGAAATACCAGGTGTCGCCGCCGGCTTTCACCAGCGCCTGGCCGGTGCTGTGCGCCAGCATGTAGGTGTCGTAGGTCCAGTGCACGGTATTCGGCGTGCATTGGGCGTTGGTCAGATCCGAGCTGGCCGCGCCCGAATTGATCATCACGCTGTTCTTTTCCTTGACCACGTTGTTGACCGCCAGCGCCACGCCGGAATTCAACACGTCCATCAGGACGTCGACCTTTTCGACGTCGATCCACTGCCGCGCGATGGTGGTGGCGATGTCGGGCTTGTTCTGGTGGTCGGCGGAAATCAGATCGACCTTCCAGCCCTTGGCTGCAACGCCGGAATCCTCGATCGCCATCTGCGCCGCCAGCGTCGAGCCGGCGCCGCCGAGGTCGGAATAAAGTCCGGAATTATCGGTGAGGACGCCGACCTTGACGGTCTTGTCCTGCGCCACCGCGCTGCCCGCGACCAATGCCAGCGCGGTGCCGAGGAAGAGAGCTGAAATGCGATGTTTCATGTGTTCTCCGTAAAATTCGCCTGCCGCCGCCGTGCCGATCAAACGCCGAGATAGGTGTGGAGCTTGTCCATGTTGGACGACAGCTCGGAATTGGCAAAACCGTCGATCACCTTGCCGTGCTCGACGATGTAGTAGCGATCGGCGACCGTGGAGGCGAAGCGGAAATTCTGCTCCACCAAGAGGATCGTGAAACCCTCCGACTTCAGCCGCGCGATGGTATGGCCGATCTGCTGGATGATGACGGGTGCCAGTCCCTCCGTCGGCTCGTCCAGCATCAGGAAGCGCGCGCCGGTGCGCAGGATCCGGGCAATCGCCAGCATCTGCTGCTCGCCGCCCGAAAGTTTCGTGCCCTGGCTGTTCAGGCGCTCTTTGAGATTCGGAAACAGATCGAAAATCTGGTCGAGCGACAGGCCGCCGGGACGCACGATCGGCGGCAGCAGCAGGTTTTCGCGCACGTCCAGGCTGGCGAAAATACCGCGTTCTTCCGGGCAGAACGCGACGCCCATCCGCGCGATCTTGTCGGACGAGGTGCGGATGATTTCCTGATTGTCGAAGCGGATCGAACCGGTGCGCTTGCCGATGATCCCCATGATCGATTTCAGCGTCGTGGTCTTGCCGGCGCCGTTGCGGCCGAGCAGCGTGACCACCTCGCCGGCATTCACATTGAAGTTGATGCCGTGAAGGATGTGGGATTCGCCGTACCAGGCCTGGAGATCGGACACGGTAAGAACCTG
Organism: uncultured Alphaproteobacteria bacterium; assembly: GCA_963764705.1. Lineage (GTDB taxonomy): Bacteria > Pseudomonadota > Alphaproteobacteria > Rhizobiales > Xanthobacteraceae > Bradyrhizobium. The sequence goes on from CAVXTR010000007.1 coordinate 283,132, forward strand.
GGTGGTTGCCGGTTTGGTTGCCGCTTCGGCCATTTTCAAATCAGTCATGACCGGCCCCCAGATAGGCTTCCTTGACGCGCTCATCCTTGGACAGAGCGGCGTAGTTGCCTTCCGCCAATACCTGACCGCGCGTCAGCACGGTGATGGTATCCGACAGGTTGGCCACAACGTTCAGATTATGCTCGACCATCAGGATGGTGTACTTGGCCGAAATGCGCTTGATCAGCGCCGCGACCTTGTCGATGTCTTCATGGCCCATGCCGGCCATCGGCTCGTCGAGCAGCATCATCTCCGGGTCGAGCGCCAGCGTCGTCGCAATCTCAAGTGCTCGCTTGCGCCCATAGGGCATCTCGACCGCCGGCGTCTTGGCGAACTCGCTCAGGCCCACGTCGTTGAGGAGTTCATGGGCTCGATCGTTGAAACGGTCGAGCACGGTCTTGGAGCGCCAGAAATCGAACGAAGAGCCGTGCTGGCGCTGCAGCGCGACCCGCACGTTTTCCAGCGCCGTCAGGTGCGGAAACACCGCTGAAATCTGGAACGAACGGACGAGGCCGAGCCGGGCGACATCGGCCGGCGCCATCGCCGTGATGTCCTTGCCCTTGTACAGGATCTGGCCTGCCGAGGGCTTGAGGAATTTGGTCAGGAGGTTGAAGCACGTCGTCTTGCCGGCGCCGTTCGGGCCGATCAACGCATGAATGCTGCCGCGGCGCACCTTGAGGGCAACGTCGCGAACGGCGAAGAAACCCGCGAATTCCTTGGATAATCCATGGGTTTCAAGAATGAACTCATCAGCCAAACAAATTTCCCCCATCAGCCCAGCCGCGAAGTCCCCTCGCGCGTGGCCAATTTTTTCCCTGTCGGGCAGGCTCTCCCGGACGTCCTGGAAATCGTCCCGGGCCTGCCGCCTCCGGGCCGGAATATGCCGTCAACGGAGGGGATTAGGCAAGGTGGAAAGCTGGGCAAGGGCCGACCCCGGCTCCCGGTTCCGGACCGCCATAAGTCGAATTGCGCGATCGGACCATTTGGTCGACCCGCCGGACATTTCCGGCCACTCACGAGATGCCGGCAAGTCATCGTTAACGGTGTTCTGCTGCAATCGATCGCTTTCATAGAATATTTCCGCCTCGGGTGGATCATCACGCGATTTACAGGGACAGGGATTGCGGCTCTTGGATTTCGAAAGCGCCCAACCGTCGGTCGTCAAGTCGATCAAGCAGCGCGACCTGCTCAACAACTGGCTGCGGCTTTATGCCCGCAACCAGTCGCTGCCGCGCATCGAGGAATATCGACCGGAGCGGATCGAGGAAGAACTTCCCGACCTCGTCTACTACACCGTCGATACGCACCAGACGCCGCCGCGGCTGACGATCGAGAGCGACGGCACGCGGATGTCGACCGCCTATGGCAATACCGGCAAGGGCCGCCACCTCGACGAGTATCTCGGTGCCAGGCTCGCTCCGATGGTGATGCCGATCTATTACGAATGCATTGCGCGGCGCCTGCCCGCCTATACCATTGCCAATATCGATGACATCTACGGGCGAATCGTTGCCTATGAGCGACTGTTGCTGCCATTCTCGGAAGACGGCAGCGTCACCCATATCATCGCATCGCTGAAGACCATCAGCGAGGATGGCGGCTTCGAGATCAGGAACCTGATGCGCGGAAACGACAAGCTGCCGGTGCCGAAGCTCCGCACCATCATCGATCGCGATCTCTTCCATCGCGCGCCCGGCCGCATTCCGTCCGGCGACGTACTCGAATTCGATTGATCTGCGATGGAATTCGCCAGCGCCGATCCCTCGATGGTCAGATCGATCCGGCAGCGCGATTTGCTGAACATCTGGCTGCGTGCGGCGAGCCGGCACCGCGCGCTCCCGCGGCTCGATGATTTCAAGCCGGAGCGCGTCGCCGACGAACTCGCCGACATGATGGGGTTTGACGTCGCCGGTCAGGGCGACGCCGCGCGGTTCCTGATCACCCAGGAAGGCGCGAGACTCACCACCACCTACGGCAACGATCACATCGACCCGTCGAAGCGGACCAACCGCTTTCTCGACGAGGCGATCGGGCCGGTACGATATGCCAACGTGATCACGCTGTACCGCATTTGCCTGGCTCACCGACGACCGGCCTATTCGATCTCGATGGTGCAGGACGACGACGGCAAGGACGTGTCCTACGAGCGGCTGCTGCTGCCGTTCGGTAGCGGCGAGGCCGTCGAACAGATCGTGGGTTCCTACAAGAGCATCAGCATCGAGGGCGGCTTCAAGATCGACAACTTGATGGGACTGAAGCCAAAGGCCGTGCCCGTGATCCTGGTCAGGGCCATCATCGACCGCGAATTCGGCACGACACCGGCCGTACCGCAGTCTACCGACGAAATTGTCGAGCTGGATTAAGCCTTAGCGCCCGCGCGATTTCGACGACACTTCCTTTTCGTAGATCTCCGGCTTGAACCCGACCAGCAGTTTGCCGCCGAGATCGAGCACCGGCCGCTTGATCATCGACGGCTGCGCCAGCATCAGCGCCAGCGCCTTGCGCTCGTTGAGGCCTTCCTTGTCGCTGTCGGGCAGTTTCTTGAAGGTGGTGCCGGCGCGGTTGAGCAGGGTTTCCCAGCCGAGCTCGTCAGCCCATTGCTTGAGCTTGTCCTTGGCGACGCCCGCGGTCTTGTAGTCGTGAAAGTCATAGGTGACGCCATGGCCGTCGAGCCAGGCGCGCGCCTTCTTCATGGTGTCGCAGTTCTTGATGCCGTAGATGGTGATGGATTTCGTCATTGCGCCCCGCAAATTTGTCCCAAAATCAATCCAGTGAACCGTCCGCCTAGACCGCGCCCGGCTCGAGGGCTTCGCCCAGTTCGATCGGATGCGCCATGGCTTCGTGCAGCTTGTCCTTGTCCAGCTCGCCCTCGGAGCGGCTGATGACGATGCAGGCGACGCCATTGCCGATCAGGTTGGTCAGCGCCCGGCATTCGCTCATGAACTTGTCGATGCCGACCAGGATGGCGATCGACTGGATCGGGATGTCAGGCACGATCGACAGCGTCGCCGCCAGCGTGATGAAGCCGGCGCCGGTGACGCCGGAGGCGCCCTTCGAGGTGATGATGGCGACCCCGAGAATACCGAGCTCCTGCCAGATCGTCAGATGGGTATTGGTCGCCTGCGCCAGGAACAGCGTCGCCAGCGTCATGTAGATATTGGTGCCGTCGAGATTGAAGCTGTAGCCGGTGGGAATGACGAGACCGACCACCGGCCGCGACGCGCCGAGATGCTCCATCTTCTGGATCATCTGCGGCAGCACGGTTTCCGACGACGAGGTGCCGAGCACGATCAGCAATTCATCCTTGATGTAGGCGATGAAACGAAGGATCGAGAAGCCCGAAAGCCGCGCGATCGAACCGAGCACGATCAAAACGAACAGAATGCTGGTGAGATAGAAGGTCGCGATCAGCGCGATCAGGTTCCACAGCGAGCTGAGGCCGTAGGCGCCGACGGTGAACGCCATCGCACCGAATGCGCCGATCGGCGCGAGCCGCACGATCATGCGGATGATGCCGAAGAACATCTTGGCGGCCTGGTCGACCGCATGGGAAATCGGCTCGCCCGGCCTTGCCGAGGAACGCGATGGCAAAGCCGGAGAGGATCGAAACCAGCAGCACCTGCAGCAGGTCGCCGCGGGCGAGCGCGCCGAAATAGCTGTCCGGGATGATCCCGAGCAGATGGGCGACGATGCCGTCTTCCTTGGCCTTGGTGACGTAAGTCGCCACCGACTTGGCGTCGATCGTCGTCGGATCGATGTTGAAGCCGTTGCCGGGCTGAAGCACCTCACCGACGAGCAGGCCGATCGCGAGCGCCACGGTCGAAACGGCCTCGAAATAGATCAGCGCCTTCAGTCCGACCCGGCCGACGCGCTTGAGGTCGCCCATCGACGAGATGCCGTGCACCACGGTGCAGAAGATCACCGGCGCGATCATCATCTTGATCAGGGCGATGAAGCCGTCGCCGAGCGGCTTCAGATCCTTGCCCAGTTCCGGATAGAAGCGGCCGACCAGGATGCCGAGCGCGATTGCAATCAGGACCTGAACATAAAGGATCTTGTACCATGGCTGGTGACGCACGACGGGACGCACTGTTTCTGTTGCCATGGGACACTCCGGACAAGGACGGCGGCCATCATGAAATAGAGCCCCACGGCATGACAATCAACTTTGTGTGGCGGGTTTCGTCCGCATGGCTGCTGCCACGCATGGGCCTTTCCCGTCAGCAGACCCCGCAAATCTATCGTAGACTGGGGCTTCATCACCCGCCGGAACCGCGCATGGAATTTACCCTGTTGTTCCTCGCCATCGTCATTGTGATGCTGGCCGCCTGGCGCGGTCCGCGGCCGCTGGCACTCGGCCTGTTCGCCGCCCTCATGATCGCGTGCGTCGCAACCTATCTGCACCACGCCACCGATACGCTGAAACTGTCGTTCTGAGCAGCACATGACCCAGACCCGCGCCATCACCCTGAATGCGCTCAGCCTTTACGCCGTCGCGCTGGTGCTGGCGGCGGCGTTCGCGGCGCAATTCATGCTGCACGAATTGCCCTGCCCGCTGTGTCTGCTGCAGCGCATACTGTTTGCGACCCTGGCCATCGGGCCGATCCTGAATATCCGATTCGGGCCGCGCCCCAGCCATTATGCGATGTCGCTGCTGGCAGCCGTGGCAGGCGCGGTCGCCTCGACCCGGCAGGTGCTGCTGCACATCCTGCCCGGCGATGCCGGATATGGTTCGGCTCTGCTCGGCTACCACTATTATAGCTGGGCGCTGATCGGCTTCATCGCCGCCATCGTCCTGCTCGCCGTCATCCTGCTGTTCGACCGCCAGTTTGCCGATGACGGTGCCACCTTGCCGGCCGATGGCGGCGCCTTTGCGCAAATCTGCGGTCTGGCTGGTGATCGCGCTGACGGCGGGCAACGTCGTGACGACGCTGCTGGAATGCGGGTTTGGCGCCTGCGCCGACAACCCCGTGGTTTACGAATTGCTCAAGAGGCCTGCGGGCCTAGGGCCGTTTGGGAATCTCAAGCCCGCGCTGCACCGCCGGCCGCGCCAGGCCTCGTTCCAGCCATGCCGGCACGTGCTTGAGCGTGTCGAACGCGACGAGTTCGCCCGCACCGTAGAAGCCGACCAGATTGCGCACCCAGCCCAGCATGGAAATATCGGCGATGGTGTATTCGTCGTCCATGATCCACGTCCGGCCGGCGAGCCGCGTCTCCAGCACGCCGAGCAGGCGCTTCGAACTCCGCGACATAGCGCTCCAGCGGCCGCTTGTCGGCAAACTCCTTGCCGGCGAATTTATGGAAGAATCCGACCTGGCCGAACATCGGCCCGATCCCGCCCATCTGGAAATGCAGCCACTGGATGGTCTGGTAACGCCGCGCGGGATCGGCCGGCAGCAGCTTGCCGGTCTTCTCGGCCAGATACTGCAGGATCGCGCCGGACTCGAACAATCCCAGCGGCTTGCCGCCGGGGCCATCCGGATCGAGGATCGCTGGAATTTTCCCATTCGGGTTCAGCGACAGAAACTCTGGCGTCTTCTGGTCGTCCTTGTTGAAGTCGACCAGATGGACCTCATAGGGCAATCCGATCTCTTCCAGCATGATCGAGACCTTGACGCCGTTCGGCGTCGGCAGCGAGTAGAGCTGAAGGCGCTGTGGATGCTTCGCGGGCCAGCGTTGGGTGATCGGGTAAGCGGATAGGTCTGACATCGACACTCGTTCTTTGCCTGGTTTCTGATACGTCGCTAATGTACGGCTGTTGCCGCACCAGACAAGGGCCGCCAAAGTCCATGACCGATCAACCACCGCCGGCGAAGCTCGGCCTGACCGATGCCGAGCTCGCGGTCCATCCGACGGTTTTCGCAAGCGATGCGCTGCGGAATCAGGTTGTCGTCGTCTCGGGCGGTGCCGGCGGCATCGGACGGGCCATCGCATGGCTGTTTGCGCGCCTGGGTGCATATGTCGCGGTGATCGGTCGTAACCGCGACAAGCTCGACGCACTCGTCGCCGAAATGGCCGGACGTGGCCTCAAGGCCTCCGCCTACGTCGCCGATATAAGGGAACCCGACGCCGTGAATGCCATGTTCGATGCCGTCTGGGCCGCGCACGGCCGCGTCGATCATCTGATCAACAGTGCCGGCGGACAGTTTCCACAAGCCGCGATCGATTTTTCGGTAAAGGGCTGGAACGCCGTCATCAACACCAACCTGAACGGCACCTGGTACATGATGCAGGCCGCTGCGCAGCGCTGGCGCGACCACAAGCACCCCGGCAGCATCGTCAACATCGTGGTCGTCACCACTCACGGCCTCTACGGCATCGCACATACCATCGCCGCGCGCAGCGGCGTGATCGGACTGTCGCGCGCCGTCGCCGTCGAATGGGCGCCGCTCGACATCCGCGTCAACTGCGTGGCGCCCGGCGTGATCGAAACCGAGGGCTGGAACGTGTATTCGCCGGAAGCCCGCGCCACCTACCCCCGCGCCAACCCGATGATGCGCACCGGTTCGCCGTTCGATGTCGCCGAGGCCTGCGTCTATTTCGCTGGCCCCTCGGGCAAATTCGTCACCGGCGAGACGCTGACGGTCGACGGCGGCGGGCAGCTCTGGGGCGAGACCTGGACCACGGGCAAGCCGGCCTATTTCGGCGGCGACGGCAAGTAGAGCTGCCGAATCCGCATGACCCGCTATCGCCTCGCCATTTTCGATTTTGACGGCACGCTGGCCGACTCGCTGCCCTGGTTCCGCGCTTCGTTCCAGGACATGATCGCCCGGTTCGACCTCGCGCCTGTCGGCGCGGACGAGATCGAAGGACTGCGCATGATGACCGGTCGCCAGATCATGGCGCGGCTCAACGTGCCGATGTGGCGGCTGCCGGCCATCGTCAGCGACATGCGCAAGCGGAAGCTCGCCGCGGCCGGCGAGATATCCCTGTTCGACGGCGTCGGGGAGATGCTTTCTGCGTTTCAACGCTTCGGCATCACGGTCGCGATCGTCAGTTCTGACACCGAAGAATCCGTTCGGCGCGTACTCGGGCCGACCGCGGCGTTGGTGTCCCGCTTCGACTGCGGCGCCGCGATTTTCGGCAAGCACCGCAAATTTCGACGTGTTGCCCGGAGCTTCGGAACGAAACCCGCCGACACTATCTGCATCGGTGATGAAATCCGTGACATCGAGGCCGCCCGCGCCGCAGGGATGGATTCTGGTGCGGTCGCCTGGGGCTATGCTTTTCCTGCCGCACTGCGGGCCGTAGAGCCGACACATGTCTTCAATTCGATCGAAGAACTGACGCATCGTCTGATCGATTCAGCGGCCATCGCGCAAGACACTCATGTCCGCCAAAGCTGCGGATGAGCACGAACTCCGTCGCGATCCAGGAAATCGGCTCGATCGGGTATTCTTCCGCACTGCGCGCGTCGTAGAGCAGCGTGACGTGCGGCGTGAAATTCGTATTGGCTGCCCGCCGCAAGCCGCATCGCGTCATGGCACCGCCGAGCGTTCGTCGAAATGACTCCAGCCGCTGCAATCCTTTATCTCCAACCAGCACAAACGGGCGACTGCCACGCTTGCCGCGAAAGCTCGCGGTGCGGTCGAACAAAACCTCAAACGGTTCGGTCCGCACCTCCGCTGCAGCCGCGCATGCGGCCTCGATGCCCGGTTCGGACAGACCGCCGAGAAAGAACAGCGAAACATGTAGCCGCTCAGGCACGATCAGCTTGCCGCTGAATTTGTGAGCGCGCTTGAGAACGCCGGCTAACCGATGAATCCGCGCGGCGGTGCCCACGTCAGGAATGATTGCAAGAAATAATCGGGCACCAACACTGCTTGCACATGCGTCCATGAATGGAACATATCATGAACGTTCACGCCTTGCAAGTACAGGTTGCAGATCCCGCTGAGGTAATGCGGCACGATCACGCCTTTTTCTGCAGCACCGTCACGTGGAGGCGGCGGCGGATTTCCATGCCCTGCCGGCGGTACAGCGCGAGCGCGGACGTGTTGCTGGTGAAGAGGTGCAGGAACGGGATTTCACCGCGCCCCAGAATTTGGCGCGCAACGGCCGAGAGCAGGATTTGTCCATAGCCCCGTCCGCGATGCGAGGGATGGACGCAGACCGCTGACATCTCGGTGTAGTCGGCCGGCTTCATGCGTTCGCCGGCCATCGCGACCAATTCGCCGCCAACGCGAATACCGAGATAGGTTCCGAGTTCGTGCGTGCGCAGGCTGAACGGACCGGGCTTTGTCAGCGTCGTCAGCGCCACCATGTCGGGGGCATCAGCGGCGCCGAGCGTGAGGATCTCCAGGTCGCCGGCCACGACTTCGGCAGGCGAGCCGATCATCTGCTCACCGGTCTCGGCGAGCACGACCTTGAACTCGTCCGGTGCGGTCACGGGATCCGGCGTGAACAGCACCGCGATTTCAGACCCCAGCATCATGGCGCCGAGTGCTGCAAATCCGCTTGGCGAGATTTCCGGCATATCGGCAAACGGCGTTATGTCCGTCGGATAGCGCCGCGCCCAAGCGCCACCCTCCGCCAGCGCCTGATGCTTTGTCGTCAACGCGGTCCAGATCGGATGGTCGAGCGGGTGCGTCATGCTTTACTTCACAGCACACAGCCGTAATGCGCCGACGACACCAGCCGGATGTACTTGTCGTGCACCGATCCCTTGCGCACGCGCGCGATGGAGTCGGGTGCGCGCCAATCGGCCATGCGCCGAGCGATTTCTTCCGCCGGCACCTGGAGGTTCACGGTGCGCGCGCCGGGATCGATCACGATGGTATCGCCATCGCGCACCGCCGCGATCGGGCCGCCCCGCGCGGCTTCCGGCGAGACGTGGCCAATCAGGATGCCGTGCGAGACGCCGGAGAACCGGCCATCGGTGATCAGCGCGACGTCTTCGGCAAGACCGCGCCCCTGCAACTGGATCGTCAGCATCACCATTTCCGGCATGCCGGGCCCGCCGACCGGGCCGACATTGCGCACCACGATCACATTGCCCGGCTTGATGTCGCCGGCGCGGATCGCCGCCATGGTCGCGGCCTCGGATTCGAACACCCGCGCGGTGCCGCGGAACTGGCCCTTTTCGAGCGTCTTGCCCGACAGCTTGAGCAGGCAGCTTTCCGGCGCCAGATTGCCCTTCAGCACGCTGATGTGGTTGTTCGCGGGCGCGATCGGTTTTGCCACGGGGAGAACGATCTGCTGCGGCGCCATCTGCTCCAGCGTGGGGACGGCGGCGAGGTTTTCCGCCAGCGTCTTGCCGGTTACGGTCATGACGTCGCCATGCAGCAGGCCGGCCCGCAGCAATTCCTTCATCACCACGGGCACGCCACCGATCGCATGCAGGCTGCCCATCGCGTAAGGACCATGCGGCTGCAGGTTCGCGAGCAGCGGCACGCGCTCGCCGATCTGCTGAATCCGCTCGATTCCGATCGGCACCTGCGCCTCGCGGGCGACCGCGAGCAGATGCAGATACATGTTGGTCGAGCCGCCCATCGCATAGACCGTGGTGATCGCGTTCTCGAATGCGCGCTCGGTCATGATGTCGCGCGGCCGGATACCGGCCTGCATCAGCCGGTACAGCGCATCGACCGAGGCGCGGGCCTGGGCGCGGACATCGGCATGGATGTCGCTGCCGGCGTTGTAATCGGCCGGATGCGAGGCGCCGCGCGGCAGCATCATGCCGATCGCTTCGGCAATCGTGCTCATGGTGTTGGCCGTGAACATCGCGCCGCAGGTGCCGCTGCCCGGCATCACGTTGCGCTCGACTTCCCCCAGTTCCTCCGCCGAGAGCCGGCCGGATTCGTTGGCGGCGCGGGCCTCGGCGTAATCGAGGATGGTGAGGTTGTTGCCCTTGGCGGCCCACGCCCCGAACGAGACACTGCCCGGCGTCGAGGTGCCGGGATAGAGCACGAGGCCGAACGCATTGGTCCGCGCCAGCGGCATCAAGGCGGCGGCGCCGGTCTTATCGCAGCCGGAAATCACGATCATGGCGTCGCCATGGTGAGCGTAGTGGCCGATCTCGAAGCAGTCGGCGACGACGTCGCGCGACGCCAGGCTGTAGCCCGCCGTCGGCGTGCCCTGGGTCAGCGCATCCGATACCGCCGGCGCGCCGACGACGAGGCCCTGCCCGCCGCGCTCGGCCAGGATTTCGATCAGGAAATCGGCGATGGTGCGGACGCGGTTGTTGCAGCGGTGGGCATTGGTCCAGGCGCTGGCGATCGTCACCACCGCGCTGGTCGCAGCCGATTTGTCCGGATCGAACCCGGCGGCGCGCAGTTCAACCCGCGATCGCTTCCAATAGGTGCTGCTGTCTTCTGTCATGATGGGCTCACGATCTTTTTGATGGAATGACTGGATTCACTTGCCGTCGTCGAGGCTGACGATCACGGCGGCATTGGCGATGAGGATGGGGTCGCTGCCGCTCTCGGCGGGGATTTCCAATCCGCCCTTCACCGCAGTGACGGTGACGGTGCCGTAAGGCAGTTCCTTGGCGACGGCCGCGGTATCGACACTGGCCGGGTCCGGCACCGCAATCGTGACATCGACGAACATGTCCTTGGCGGTCTTGCCGAGCATGCGGAAGAAGCCGAGGCTGGAATGGCGGATGGCGTCGGACACCGCGCGCTTGGCGGCCTTGGTAGCGTCGCCTCCGTGAACGTCGACGCCCATGCCCATTTCGGTGATACAGCGCACGCGTGCCATTGGCCATTTCCTCTTGTTGTTTTTGGGTCTCGGTCTTGCACCCTGCTTATCATACAATTTCTGGCAGGCACGCCTAGCGAGGCGGCATTTGTTCGAATGTCACCCCGATGGCGAAGACCGTCTTGCGGCCGTCATAGCGCCCGCATTCGAGTTTCATCGTCTCCGGCGCCCGGGTCCAGACATAGTCGAACGACTGCAACGCCTCCTCCCAGCGCGGCGCAAGCGTCTCCGGCTTGCCGTACCTGGCGGTCAGCGGCTTCAGGACGTCGCCGCAGACGGGATAGCGCGCCTCATTGCTTCGGGTCGGATGCCGGGGATCGGCCTTGATCAGCGGTTTTTCGAGCAACAGCCACAGCCGCTCGATAAGGCCGTCGCGGATATCCGCCTGGACATAATGGATATGGTCGCGCGCCTCCTCAGGCGGCAATCGCAGGGCATAGCGGCCGGGTTTGCGGGCGCGAAGGAATTCCGCCGACCATTCCCCGGGATTGTCCCCGCGCGCGTCATCACCGGGGGTGAACTCGCGCGAGGCGCGCGGATAGCGGTCGATCCATAAGCCAATGTCCATCGCGCGGTCGAAGCCGGCGAAGGCGAGCGGCTCGGCCTCGGCGGTCGCGGCCATCATGAAGGCCAGCCAGACAACGACGATCACGGCAGCACCGGTTCTCACCATGCCTCTCCTGCCTCGGCGCGCATGACCACGGGAACTCACAGGGGATATGTGGCCCGCAAACCACAACCGCCGACAGTGTTGATGGCAACGCAATGGCACAATTGCGGTGGAATTAACGAATCAATTAGACCGTTTATGGGGCTGGGAAGCGGAGGCTAGTATGAGAGTCGCTTCCTTAGAAAGTGTATTGACGGCGGCCACGCTGGTATCGGCCATCGTCGTCGTGCTGTGGGGGATCAAGATCTTCTACGGCACGTGAGTATGAGTAGTGCGTAAGTGAGAGAGTGTGTGAGTGAGTAGACGGAAAGCAGGCGTCGGACAGAGACCTCCGGTCAAGAAGAGGTTCGCGACACAGAACACTTCCGCGGCGGCGGAGGCCTTCTGTTTTTATGCCCGGCGGCAACGGTCGCCGGACGCCCCCCTTATCCCATACGCACCGAATTTCGTTTACGTCCCTGCGCGATCCGCGCGGCCGCGAGAAGTATCTGGCCTCGAAGCTCTCATGCACTTCAGTTTTTATCTAATGATCGCAGCGCTCGTTCTGGTGGGCTTCGAAGTCGCCTATGCGATCTACCAACTGACCCTGTTCGTTCTCTGATTGATCTTCACGCGCTATGGCCGCGGCGGCATCTTGTCGAATTTCGGCAGAATGGGATCGATGTGGTCCCAGGCGTGGCCGCGCACGGCGTACATCACGGCGCCCGGCTGGAACCGGCCGGGATCGTCGAGGCTCGCGGCGTGCACGCTGAAGAAATCGGGCATCGCCGAAAACGTCAGATAGACCGGTGAGCCGCAGGTCGGGCAGAACGCACGTGTCTTGACGTTGCCATTGTCGGCGGCGACGTCCCAATGTTGGGCTTCGCCCGTCAGTCTCACCTTCTCGCGTTGCGCAAAGGTCAGATAGGATCCGTGCCCGGTACCGCTCTTGCGTTGGCAATCCCGGCACTGGCAATGGCTCATGTTGACCGGTTCGCAGGCGATGGCATAGCGGATCGCGCCGCAGGCGCAGCCGCCGGTATAGGCCTCACTCATGTGTTGTCCTCCTCGCTCTCACAATCAGCCGCAGCCACGGCGCCGAATGAAAGGCGCTCATCAAGAGATACATCGGGATCATTCCGCCGAGCGGCGAGCCGCCGGCGGAACACAGGATGTCGGATGCGCCGCCACCGGCCATGGCCGTGAACAGCGCCATGATGGCGAAGGTCGGCGCGGCCGCGAGCGACAGCCAGCGTTCCGCACTTGCGCCGGGCCATTCCCGGCGCTGCCCGACACGCGCGTTGCAGATCATCGTCCCGCTCCGCCGGATCAGCCTTGTTTCCGAAGCGCGATCTCGCCGGCGTCCGATACTTCGACCCACCTCTGGTCGGGAGCGGCGCCGGGAACGTAGCTGTCGTGCCAGTTCCACCATTTATAGGGCGGCGTCTGCGGATAGCCTTCCGGCGAGTCCTCCCATACTTCCTGGCGCCCGAGCGCGGTCATGTCGAGATAGCTCCAGGTGCTGCCCAGTGCCTCGTCGCCGCGGCTCTTGATGAAATAGGTGCGGAACACGCGGTCGCCGTCACGGATGAAGGCATTGGTGCCGTGCCACTCGTCCACGCCGAAGTCGGCGTCAAAGCTGTCGGTTACGGTGTACCACGGCATCTCCCAGCCCATCCGCGCCTTCAGCCTGATGATGTCGGCCTGCGGCGCGCGCGAGACGAAGGCAAGCGTGGTGTCGCGGGCGTTGAGATGCGCGAGATGCGCCACCTGGTCGGCGACCATCGAGCAGCCGCGGCAGGCCTGCTCGGGCCAGCCGTGCACGCCGGGCTCGAAGAAGGCGCGGTAGACGATCAACTGACGGCGGCCCTCGAACAGATCCATCAGGCTGGCTTTGCCGTTTGGTCCGTCGAACGCATAGGCTTTCTCGACCGCCATCCATGGCATCCGCCGCCGCTCGGCGGCCATCGCGTCACGGGCGCGGGTCAGCGCCTTCTCCTTCACCAGCAACTGCTGGCGTGCGGCTTCCCACTGCTGCGGCGATACGATTTCCATCTGCATGACTTTACCCTTTTCGCTGTTGAGACGACGTGTTGCATCGGGACGCCGGACGAACATGCCGTCCGGCATCGAGCGTGCCCCTGCCCTTTGAAATCGTGTCAGTTCTTTTCGCCGGAGATCGCGCCGATCTGCGGCACCACCTTCTTCCAGCCGCCGCTCATGTTCTTGTAGGCGGAGTCGTTCTTTGGCAGGACGAAGCCGGCATGGACGAGACGAAGCCTGGTGCCGCCATCGGCCTTTGCCAGCGTGAACGTGACTGTGGTGTCGAGGCGCGAGCCGTATCCCTCATTGCCTTCGTCCCCGGCCTGCCATGAAAACGCAAAGCGCTGGTTCGGGACGACCTCCAGCACTTCGCATCGGATGACGCCGTCCCACGCGCCGGCCGGCGTGGTCTGGAACGTGAAGTGCGTGCCCTTCACCGCCTCGAACCCCGTCGACGGCATTTGCAGCCAACGGCGCATCAACGCGCCTGACGTCAGCGTTTTCCAGATCGTCTCCGGCGAATGCAGAAAGACGTCTTCGACCACGATGTCCTGGGTCTGGGATTTCAAGGCGGCGACGTTCATGGATCGATCTCCTTCAACAAGGTGTGCAAATTGGCGAACCGCTCGCGCCAGAACACGCCGTAGTGGCTCATCCAGTCGAACAGCGGGTCGAGGCCTTTCGGCTCGGCGAAATAGAAGACGTTGCGGCCCTGGGCGCGATTGGCGATCAGGCCCGCCTGCTTCAACGATTTGAGGTGCTGGGAAATCGCGCCCTGCGTCACTCCACTCCCTCGCGTCAGCTCGACAACACTGATCTCCTCGGACTGGGCGATCCGCTCGAACACCGCGCGCCGGGTAGGATCGGCGAGCGCGCGAATGACGTTATCGACGGCTGCTGTTTGCATCATGCGTCGACGATTTTTTCGGCCAGTTGATCGAATGATGACCGTGAGCCGTCCAGCTGCCGGCCGCCATGGTTGGACACGACGATGCCAGTACAGCCGATCTCGACGGCGCGCTTGGCATCGGCAGCGGACATGATGCCTTTGAGGCAGAATTGGCCGTTCCATTGTCGTACCATCTCAGCCACATCGTCCCAGTTCATGGATTGGTCAAGCATCTCCGTGAAATAACGGCCGATCGAGAGTGCACCACTGCCCATGTCAACATGCTCGTCGAGTTGGGGCAGCCTGAACCGATCGTGAGTGGCGTAGTTGATTCCCCACATTGGCTTTATCGCGAATTGCAGCATGCCCGCGAGCGTCAGCCTGAACGGTATGGAAAAGCCGGTGCGTAGATCGCGTTCGCGGTTGCCACCTGTGATGCTGTCCACGGTCAGCATCATGATTTCGACACGTGCGTCCTTGGCCCGCTGCAGCATGGCCCGGTTGAGGCCTCGATCCTTGTGAAAATAAAACTGATAGACCTGCGGCGTATCGTGCGCCTTGCGCAGCTCCTCAAGGCTCACCGTCCCAAGCGAAGATACGCCGAACATTGTGCCGTATTTCGCTGCCGCGGCGGCGACGGCGCGTTCACCCTGATGGTGGAAGAGACGTTGCAAGGCGGTAGGAGAGCAATAGACCGGCAGAGCGAGCTTCTGGCCCATGACAATGACGGAGAGATCAACGTTCTGTACGCCGCGCAGGACGTGGGGCACGAGATCACAGTTCTCGAAGCTTTTCGTGTTACGCCGGTGGGTCACCTCGTCCTCGGCGGCGCCGTCGATGTAATCGAATATTGGACCGGGCAGCCGTCGCCTGGCCAGACGCCGGAAATCATGAAAGTTGCAACAGTTGCGCAATTGCATGAGTGCTCGCGCCCAATCGATTCAAGTGTCCAGCAAATCTCGCGTCGCAGAGACCGCACATCCATCCACTGAAGTCGTCGGCGAGACTAAGCAAAAACCTTGGCGCCTGCCATGTCTGAATCTGGCACATCGCGACCGAAAACCATGGTTGAAGACAGGTCCGGTCTTGCAGGCAGCGGAAGCGCATGGACTGAGACTTCGGCTAGCTGCGACGCGAATGACCCCGAAGAGATATCAGCCGACCGCGTCGGACGCTTTTCCGCCCTCGAATTCCCCGAGCTTGGATGCTAGCGTTTGCTGGGCCAGTGAGGCGGAAACCGCATGTCTTCTGACACGACGCGATCGGCGGCGACCGATGGTGGCTCCGCTCCGGGAGTTGAAGCGGCCGAACACGAGCGCCAATTCCGCGAGATGCTGGAGTTCTGCCCCGCGGCCCTGTTGGTAGTCGATGAAGATGGCCGGCTCCTGTTCCAGAACGCGCGGCTGCGCGAACTGCTCGGCTACCAGACGGCCGAGATCGAAGGCATCGACACCAGCACGTTCTGGCACGACCGCGAGCAGCGTGCGCGAATTATCGCGTCGCTTCGCGAACGGGGCGGGCAACTGCTGAATGAGAAGGCCGTCTGGCGGACCAAGAACGGCCAGCTCCTTCATGTGCTGCTGACCTACGCCCAGGTCGCCTACCAGGGCGGGCACATCAGTTTTGTCGGCGGCAAGCGCGTGCTGTGGGTTTACGACGTAACCGCGCTGACCCAGCACGAGACGCAGGTCCTCGAACAGGAGCGCCAGCTTCGCGAGATCCTCGACTTCTGCCCGGCGGCGGTCTGCGTCGTCGACGAGGACGGGCGGATCCTGTTTCACAACCGGCGAATGCGCGACCTGCTCGGCTACGAGAAGGAAGAACTGTTTCTCTTCGACACCAAGCGATTCTGGCGCGACCTCGATCACCGAACGGCCATCATCGAGGTGCTGCGTCTGCGCGGCGGCCAGCTGTTGAACGAGGAGGTGGTCTGGAAGACCAAGCAGGACGAACCCCTCAACCTGCTGATCTCCTATGTGCAAGTCGCCTACGCCGGCGGCCATGTCGCGGTGTCCGGCGGCAAGAGGTTGTTCTGGCTCTACGACATCACGCCGCTGCGGCGCGCCGAGCAGGCGCGGCTGCGCAGCGAGCAGCGGCTCTCTGAGGCGATCGAAAGCATCTCCGAAGGTTTCGTCTGCTACGACGGCGAGGACCGGCTGGTGATCTGCAACTCGTGCTACCGCGATCTGCTCTACCCCGGCCTGGACATCGACCTGACTGTGGGCACCGCATTTGAGAGCATCGTGCGCCGCGCTGCGGAGCGCGGATACGTGACGGATGCTCTAGGCCGCGTCGATGAGTGGGTCGCCGAACGGATGCGTCAGCACCGCAATCCGGGCGAGCCGCAGGTGCAGCGGCGCGCCGACGGCCGCTGGGTGATGGTGAGCGAGCGCCGCACCGAGGACGGCGGCACCGTCGCGGTCTATTCCGACATCACTGAGCTCAAGCAGCGCGAGCAGGACCTGACCGAGAAGTCCGAGACGCTAGCGGCTTTGTCGTCCAAGCTCGCAAAATACCTGGCGCCGCAGGTGTACGATTCGATTTTCACCGGGCAGCAGGACGTCAAGATCGTCAGCAAGCGCAAGAAGCTCACGGTCTGCTTTTCCGACCTCGTCGGCTTCACCGAGATCACAGACAAGATGGAATCGGAGGACCTCACCCAGCTCCTCAACCACTACCTCACCGAAATGTCTAAGATCGCGCTGCAATATGGCGCGACCATCGACAAATATGTCGGGGACGCCATTGTCATGTTCTTCGGCGATCCGACGACGCTGGGTGTGAAGGAAGATGCGCTGGCCTGCGTCCAAATGGCTATCGCCATGCAAAAACGTATCGGCGAACTGGCTCATGAATGGAGCAACAGCGGCATCGAGACGGCGCTGCGTTGCCGGATCGGCATTCATACGGGCTATTGCACGGTCGGCAATTTCGGCAGCGAGGACCGCATGGACTATACGATGGTCGGCGGCACCGTGAACCTTGCCTCGCGGTTGGAGCATGAGGCGCCGCCCGGCGGGATGCTGATCTCATTCGAGACCTACGCACACGTGAAGGACGAGGTGCGCTGCGAGGAGCGGGGCCACGTTCAGGTCAAAGGCATCACGCAGCCGGTAGCGACGTATGTGGTGATCGGGCTGAAGCAAGACGCGGAACAGGCTGGTACGGCGCATCTGCGGCTCGAACTCGACGCAGACCGCATGTCCGACGACGAGCGCAAGGCGGCGGCGGACGCGCTGCGGCGCGCGCTCGGATTGCTCGAAAAAGGCGGCCAAGCCTAGCTTTGAGCGACGTTGCTGATGTCGCCTAATGGGATGGCCCGGCCGCGCCCAGCGCCTACTCTGCTGGGCTGCGGGTGGGGAGGCGTTACGCAAAGCTCAAGGAGCATGCGATGCGCACATCTCAGAAGACAGCCGGAAACTATCACCACGATCGGGATCGACGTCGGCAAGAATACGTTCCACTTGGTTGGGTTGGACAAGCGGGGCGCGATCGTTCTGCAGCAGAAGGTGTCCCGTCAGTCAGCTTGGACGCCGTCTCGCCAATATTCCGCGCTGCCTGATCGGCATGGAGGCCTGCTCGGGCTCCCATCACATCGCCCGGCAGCTTGCGGCGCTCGGCCACGATGTGCGTCTGATCCCGGCGCAGTACGTGAAGCCGTTCCTCAAGGGTCACAAGAATGACTATCGCGATGCCGAGGCGATCGCGGAAGCGGTGCAGCGACCGACCATGCACTTCGTGGCGATCAAGACGCCGGAACAGATGGACCTGCTGGCTCTCCATCGCGTCCGCTCGCGCCTTGTCGGCCAGCGGACCGGCGTGATCAATCAAATCCGCGGCTTCCTGATCGAGCGCGGCATCACGGTGCGGCAAGGCGCGGTGCCCTTGCGCAAGGCGCTGCCTGATATCCTGAGCTCAAACACCGACGTGCTCTCGCCAAGGATGGTTAGCCTCATCGCCGACCTGACGCAGGACTGGCGTCGGCTGGACGAGCGCATTGCGACCGTGTCGACCGAGATCGAAGCGCTGGCACAGCAGGATGAGAGCTGCCAGCGCCTGATGACCGTGCCGGGCGTCGGCCCGATCATCTCGAGCGCGTCGGTGGCAGCGATCGGCAATGGCACCGGCTTCAAGCAGGGGCGCGACTTCGGCGCTTGGCTGGGGCTGTACCGAAGCAGGAGTCGACGGGGGACCGCACGATCCTGGGCAAGATCTCCAAGCGCGGCAACAAGTACTTGAGGACACTGTTCGTGCAGGCCGCACACGTCGTCCTCGTGCGGCGGCCAAGGACGGCAATGCCGGGTCTGTGGCCCTGGATCGAGCAGGCATCGAAGCGGCTTCACCGCAACATGCTGGCGATCGCGCTCGCCAACAAGCTCGCCCGCATCGCCTGGGCAGTTCTCGCGCGCGGTCACGCTTATCAGCCGAGGATCACTGCCAATGCGCTGACAAAGGCTCGCTCAGGTCCACCAAGGGGATGTCCGCCACCCCTCTCCGCTACCATCGCTCACCTCCTCGGGCGAGCGAGCGACGGTGGCTCCGAGGGGATGGCTTCACGTGATCTCTGACATCGAACATCAGAAAAGGAGACTGAGTACATTCAATATCGACAGCTTCCCCACCGAGGTCTGCGAGATGGAATGAAGAGATGGACGAACGGTCTGCCCGGCGCAACCACGAGACTGGGTGCCAAGATGGCCCTTCGAGGTCTTTCCGCTAGTCAGTCTGGATGCGCGCGGATACCCATGATGGCCCGGAGCAAATGCTCCACGCAGAGGCCTGATACATTGATGCAGCTCTCACGTTCGTCGCTCTTGGAAGTCCATCTTGTACCGCGCGGCCGGGCCATACATGTTGGCACTTTTCGGACCTGCCAGCCGTGCCAACCAATGTCCGAGTTCAGGGGTAAAGCAGCCGTGCCGCAGAAATCTCGAGACGGCAGATTTTGACCCCAAGCGGTCCTTCGATATTACCCCAAAGGGCAGTTTCGCTCGGGGGCGAACCGGCATACACCAATATTCTAACTGGGCGGAGACGATTGGCCCGCCTCGGGCAACCGACACACAGGAAGTGAAGCCATGACCAAACCCATCTGGATCGGTTTCACGACACCATGCCTCACCATACTGCTGACCGCAGGAATGCTCGGCTTTGCATCCGTACCGACCAAGGCTGCCATTCTTATTGAGGGACAAGTGCAAGCGGGCGGTGGGGCGGTCGCAAACTCCACTGTGACCCTTTGGGGCGCGAGTTCCGGCGAGCCAAGACAACTGGCCCAAGCACGCACGAACGGCGATGGCCGGTTCGAAATCAACAGTCAGGACACTCCTAGCGGAGACGTGATCCTGTACCTTGTCGCTAAGGGTGGGCAACCCACAGTCAACAAGAGCAGCGGTGACAATCCGGCGATGGCGCTGTTGTCGGTGCTCGGCAATACGCCCCTGGCAAAAGTTGTCATCAATGAAATGACCACCGTGGCATCAGTGTGGACGAACGCGCAGTTCATTGATGGTACGGCAATCAAGGGGCACTCGCTCGGGCTCAAGATCGCGGCTGGCAACGTGCCTAGTTTTGTCGATCTTCAAACCGGTGGGTGGGGCTCAACCATTCAGGACCCACTTAACAGCGTTCAAACACCAACGATGGCCAACTTCGCAACCTTGGCCGACCTGTTGTCTGGTTGCGCGACGCGGGTAAAGGCACATGCATGCGACAGGCTTTTTGCAGCCGCAACGCCCCCCAAGGGAAACACACCAACCGACACCCTGATGGTTGCTCAGTCTATCGCCCGCTATCCATGGTATCGGCCAGAGCAGTTATTCAAGCTGTTAGGCGAGTTCTTTTCCATCCCTGCTAACAAGACGATGCGTGCGGTACCGTTCATGCCGTATCTGAACTTCCCGCCGAGCGCATGGGTCTTGCCACTCAAGTTTGACGGCGGCGGCTATCGCGCAGGTGGCAAGGCAATGTTTGACAGTGAAGGCAATCTTTGGGTCGGTGACAACTTCACCGTGGGGTGGCAGGGGCAGGATGCTCTTTGGCAGGGAAACGCAACCAAGTTCGCGCCGAATGGTCACCCTCTCTCGCCCATCACTACAGGGTTTGCTGGCGGTGGAATGCAAGGAGGCACCTTCGGCGCGGCAGT
>CAVXTR010000008.1:0-522739 GCA_963764705.1 uncultured Alphaproteobacteria bacterium
TACTCCTAGCTATTTCAGGGTCACCCAACAAGGCGCCACCCGGGTGGCACCCCGAGTCCATCTACCCCGGTGGCATGCCGCCTCTCCCGCACCTACATGGAGGCTCGCGACCGATGGTTGGTCAAACCCATCCGAACAACGCGCAAGGACTGGACTGAACCAGTTCGTCTCTGACGCGCAGTGTGTATGGCTCGGCGCCAGGACGGAGTGTCCGCACCGGAGGCGCGCGCCGGAAGGATGGCAATATCCGCGAGGATTACTCTAGGACAGGAATCATGGGCCAGCGATGCGGAAAGCTATCACCGCAGCTCTTGAAGGCGACCTGATCCGCGGATCACGGCGGCGGCCTGTGGGGGTGGCCTGTCAGTTCATTTGGGTAGCGGATTGGCTAACATGCATGAGCGCCGCGAGCCACGCGCACCTGCTTAGACCCAACGCAGGCGAGCTTTGGAACCTGCTTGGAACCTATTAAATCATGTCTCAAACGATGAAACGGGCTAAGTGCTTGAAGGGCTTGGTGGGCGCACCAGGGCTCGAACCTGGGACCCGATGATTAAGAGTCATCTGCTCTACCAACTGAGCTATGCGCCCGGAACCTGGTCCGGAAAAGCCCTTCGCAAGAGGGCGTCGTTTAGCAAAGCGATTCCGGTATGTCCAGCAAACCGGGACGAGTTTTCCCGGCCTTTGGCGGGCCCCCGGAACGGCAAAAAGCCGCTGGATTTCAGCGGCTTCCGCCAATGCCGGGAATAGCCCCGGAACGGCCGTGGCTCAGAGCCGTTCGGGCCGCCGCGGTCCGGGCCGCCGTCCCGGTCGTAGCGATTCCGGTCGATATCCGCGCTCCCGGCGGCCGTCGTCGCGGTCGTGGCCCCGGTCCATTCCGCCCATCCCCATCCCGCGATGACCCCAGCCCTCGCCGCCGCCGAACCGGCCCATATGGGTCAGCACGGCAAGGCGGCGCTTCTGGCCGTCATCGAGCGTCTTGTAGAGCGGATCGGCCGCATCGGCGATTTTCTTCATCGCCGCGGCAGATGTCGCCATGTTGTCGGCGCGCTCGCGCAGGCGCGCCACCGGATCGTCCGGCTTCTGGCTGGCGTCATCCTTCGGCGCGTTCATCCGCGCATTGGCGCGATCGATCCGCAGTTTGGCGAATTCCTTGACCGCGGCTTCGACCGGCGGCCACAGTTTTTCCTGGTCCGCCGAAAGCTTCAGCCCGGCATGAACGGCGGCGATCCGCGCATCGGCAAATGCCGCCCGGTCCTCCGGGTTCATCCGCATGTGTCCGTAGGACCAATGACGGTGCTGGGCATAGACCGCGGTCGAACCGGCGATGGCAAGTACCGCGACGGCGGCGATAGTGAACTTTCTCATGCGAACCTCCTGTAAAGGTTGCCTGAAGATGGGCCCGTATCGGCCGCGGTTCAACTTAACGATTGGAAAGAGCGGTCTCTCTTACCAAGATGTAATGTGACGTCATTTGATCCACCGCAATGCGCCGCGCCAACTGGGGCAGACGCTAGATCATCCCGAGCAGCCGCGGCAGCCACAGCGATATCTCCGGCACATAGGTGATCAGCCCGAGGAACACCAGCATCGCGCACAGCCACGGCAGCACCGCGATGGTGATCTCGCTGATCCCCATCTTGGCGATACTGCTGGCGATGTAGAGGTTCAACCCGACCGGCGGATGACACAGTCCGACCTCGGTGTTGACGATCATCAGCACGCCGAGATGAACCGGGTGAACGCCGAGCTTGGTCGCAAGCGGAAACAGGATCGGCGCCATGATCAGCAGGATCGACGAGGGATCCATCACGTTGCCCGCCAGCAGCAGGATGATGTTGACCACCAGCAGGAACATCCAGATCGAGAAATTCTTGTCGATGATCCAGGCCGCCATCTCCTGCGGAATCTGTTCCGACGTCATCAGGAACGAGAACAGCACCGCGTTGGTGATGATGTAGAGCAGCATCGAGCTCATGCTCGCGGCCTGCAGCAGCACCCGCGGCACTTCGGTGAGCTTCAGTTCCTTGTAGACGAACACCGTGATGAAGAAGGCGTACACCGCCGCGACCGCCGCGGCTTCGGTCGGCGTGAAGATACCGCCATAGATGCCGCCGAGCACGATGCCGATCAGCAGCAGGCCCCAGAGGCTTTCGCGGAACGCGGTCCATTGCTGGCCGAGGCTCGCCTTCGGCATCTTCGGGTAGCCGTTGCGAAGCGCGACGACAAAGGTCACGGCGGCAAGCATCAGCGCGAGAATAATGCCGGGTATGATACCGGCCATGAACAGCGCGCCGATCGAGGTATTGGTGGAAACGCCGTACAGCACCAGGATGATCGAGGGTGGCACCAGAATGCCGAGCGCGCCCGAGGTCGAGATCACGCCGACACCGAAGCGCCGGGGATAGCCGTGCTCGACCATCGCCGGCATCATGATCGAGCCGATCGCGACAACGGTGGCGACGCTCGACCCCGAGATCGCCGCGAACATCGCGCAGGCCGCGACGCCGGCAAGGCCAAGGCCTCCCGGAAAATGGCCGACCAGCGAGGTCGTGAACGCGATCATCCGCCGCGCCACGCCGCCGCGGGTCAGGAACGTGCCGGCCAGGATGAAGAACGGGATCGCCATGATGCCGAAATTGTCGAGGCCTGAGAACAATTTCAGGCCGACGCTTTCGATCGGGACCTGCGTCATGGTGAACAGGAAGGTCAGCACGGTAAGACCGAGCGAAATCGAGATCGGCATGCCCGTCAGCATCAGCGCGAACAGCAGTCCGAAAATAATGGCGGCGCTCATCACGCTTCTCCAAGCGCGATTGGCGCAGTCTTGCTGGTTTCGACGCCGTCGACATGCGACGCGTCATGGTGCGGCAGTTCGTCGGTCCAGTAGTAGGTCCACATCACCTGGAGAAAGCGAAAGGACATCAGATACGAGCCGAGCGGAATGCAGGCGTAGACGATCCAGCTTGGTATTTCGAGGTCGGGCGAGGTCTGGTCGGTCGACATCAATTCGATGACGAATTTGGCGCCCATGGTGCCGACGATCGCCGTGAACAGCGCGCCGCCGAATAGTCCGAACAGCACGGTGCGCTTGCGCCAGCGGTCGTTAAGGCGGTTGATCAGCACGTCGACGCCGACATGGATGCCGGTTCGTACGCCGTAGGCGGCGCCGAACTTGGCCATCCAGATGAACATGTAGATGCACAGTTCCTGGGTCCAGGCGATGTGAATCTGGATCAGGTACGGATAGAGAAACGGAATGCCGGTGCCGAACCGGTGCACGACGGCGAGGAAGATCAGCAAGGTCGCGGCGCCCATCAGCGTACTGATCAGGATTTCCTCGAGCCGATCAAGGATACGAAGCATCTAACCCCCAAGTGCATTCGAAAGTGCATTCGATAGAATTCAGGTCGGGCCGCGCAATTACCTCTCCCGCTTGCGGGGGAGGTCGGCGCATCCACACGGGCAGTATCGCTTGCGCGGCACCCCCACCCCAGCCCTCCCTCGCAAGCGGGAGAGGGAGAACAGCCCCGTTCGTCTAGTGGCCCGCCTGCCCGGTCTCTTTCACGAATTCGTCGATCAGCGGCTGACCGACGCGACCGGCGACGTCCTTGTACACGGGCTCCATCGCCTTTCGCATCGCGACGTCCTGGTCCGGCGTCAGCGTGACGATCTCGGTCTTGCCGCTCTTCTTGATCAGTTCGAGCGCGTCCTCGTTTTCCTTCGCCGACTGGCCGTTGCCGAAAGCGGTGGCTTCCTTCATCGCCTTGTCGAGTTCGGTGCGAATGTCGGCCGGCATGCCGTCCCAGAACTTCTTGTTCACGACCACGACGTAGCCGATGTAGCCGTGGTTGGTGACGGTGGCGAACTTCTGCACCTCATGCATTTTCTGGGTGTAGATGTTGGACCAGGTGTTCTCCTGGCCGTCGACCACGCCGGTCTGCAGCGCCTGATAGACTTCGCCGAACGCCATCACCTGCGGGATCGAGCCGAGCGCGCGGAACTGGGCCTCGAGCACCTTCGACGACTGGATGCGGAACTTGACGCCCTTGTAGTCGGCAGGTGCAACCAGCTTCTTGTTGGCGGTCATTTCCTTGAAACCGTTGTCCCAATAGGCCAGACCCGTCATGCCCTTGGAATCCAGCAGCTTGAGCAGCCGCGCACCGAGCGGACCGTCGGTAACTTTGCGCAGCGTCTTCAGGTCAGGAAGGATATAGGGCAGATCGAATACCTCGAATTCCTTGACCCCGATCGGGCCGAATTTCGAGTTCGACGGCGCCAGCATCTGCACTGCGCCGAGCTGCAATGCTTCCAGCTCTTCCTTGTCCTTGTAGAGGGTCGAGTTCGGATAGACTTCGACCTTGACCTTGCCGGCGGTGTATTTCTCGGCCAGTTCCTTGAACTTGTCGGCCGCCTTGCCCTTCGGCGTGTCTGAAGCCACCACGTGGCTGAACTTGATGACGATCGGCGCCTGCGCCGCAGCCGGGCCCACCAGAGCCAATGCCGCGACCGATGCCGCAGCCAAAATCAGTGTACGCATGTTTCCTCCCGCGCTGTTTTTGCAGGACCCCAGATCAACCCGGTCCCGAACCTTGTATTGCCCGCCGCACCAATACAGAGAAGCCGGCCGGATTGCCATTGCCCTTTAGCGGGGGCTGCTTTTATGGTTTTGCTGCACTGCAAAAGCGCGACATTCTGTCCTGCCGGGATACCTTCGGCCGGCTGGACAAGCCGCCCTTCGAACCGAATACCGGTCGCAGTGCCCCGGTTCGCGGGCGGCGTCCAATAGAAATTGGGTAATGCCGGGTTCGCGGGAGCAGAACGGTGGGCACTTATCCTCCCCGGAGCATCATCGTCCCGCTCGTCTGGTATCAACGCTGGCCTATCCTCGTCGTTGCGAGCGCAGCGAAGCAATCCATTCTTTCTTAGCGTGGTGACATGGATTGCTTCGCTGCGCTCGCAATGACGGCTGATAGAAATTGGCATGACTTCGCGTTCTCGCGGCATGTTCTGCCCGAAGTTTTGCATTTCGCTGGCCCTCTGGAAGTAAGAGGGCGCGGGGAAGACCGGGTGCGCGCTGCACCCGCGGTCTCGCAGGCATGTTGCACAAGGATAGTGCGCCCACGAGCATACAGGTTCAGCGGTGAGCACACCGGCCTCCCCCACGCAATGGCTTTACGGCTTATAGGTGGTCGTCCTGGTGACCGACTTTGTTGCCACCATCATCGTTGGAAGCTTTCGCTTACCTCTGACTTGACGCCAGCACCGGGGCGTCGGACCCTCACGATTTCGCCGTACGCATAAGCCACGCTCGTCAGTCGTGACCTCACGTCCACCGCACGGTCGTGACGATCGCGATCGCCCCTCTTGTCGCGGTAGACAAGCGAGATTAAACGCGTGATTTGCCCGACGCGGCAACGACAATATTTTTGCGCGAAGGTCTGGACACACTCTTGGTGATTTGCCCGTCGGGTTGATTTGTCGCAGGGCTCACATGAAGATCGCGCTTGCACCGTAAATCACCGCGCAGGGTGCGCCACAAAAAAAAGCCCGCATTGCTGCGGGCTTTTTTGTACTACCAGCCGCGGCCACCACCGAAGCCGAACGAGATGCTCGGACCGCCATAACCATAGCCGCCACCGCCATAATACGGCCGACCATATCCGCCGCCATAACCGCTCCCATAGTACGGCCGCGGTGCATAGTAGCCGTAGGAATTACCGTAGCGCGGGTGGTAATTGCGATAGCCATAGTGACGATAGTGACGACCGCGCGAACTGATATCGGTGGAATGCTGCGCTACGTCGGTTGACGCGCTCGCCTTCACCGCGTTGTCCGCAGCATTTGCGGCTGAACCACCGAGCAGCGCTGCTGCACCGACGGCAAATGCGATAGCTAACTTGTTCATTTTGAAACACTCCGAGGACATGTGGAGTGCTAATCGATGCGAGGGTATTACGTTCCTGCTCGTCGCATTAAATCTGCGTAGGACATTGAATATTCGTTCATATTCGGATGGTCTACGACGTGTTCGGGGCGTCTTCGAGCCTTCCGATTTTCAAACTTAATCAGCGAACGGAACGATGCGGAGCAAGGGGCCTTAACCTCGTCAGAGGTTTTACTCAAGCAATGAGATATTCAATGCACACTCTCCCCGTCGATCGAGCGCTGAGCATATACAGCGCACTTGCGGACCGTTCCGAAAGGAAGGGCGCCCGTGAGCGCCTTTCGAGCCATCTGAAGCAATTATATATCGACGGCGAACGGAACCAGCACCGTCTCACGGTGCATGGACTTTCGTACCTTCGGGCGCTGGATCGGGAAAACGACTCCAGAAACTGAAGGTCCGTGCGAGATCACTCCTTTTGCGCCTGCCGCTGCTTGCGCAGCGAATTGCGGCGCGTGATTTTCGCCTTTGCGGCGCGAACCGCATCCGTTCTTGATTTCGTCTTCGGCAGCGCTGCTTGGCGACGAACGGGTTCATTCGAAAGCGACATTGCAGGAAGCATCGGCGCCGGCATCGTCGAACTGCGATCGGCGGGCTGCATGCTCATGGGGCCGGCATATCGTGGTTTGCTTCTTTGCATCCGGGATAATGCGTAGCTGCTCAAATTGTTCGATGCATGGACCCCGCGCGCTCGTGCTTGCTGCCTATTGGCATGCGCTTGAGAAGGCTGGTTCCACCGAGCACGAAAGGTTCCATCGCCTCCTGCAAATAGACTGGCTGAACCGGTGCAACCTCTGTGCCCTTCGCGCTTTGGTACGCTGGAGGTCAGCGTGAGCCAGATATTAAAGCCAATCGTGTTCCTGATGGCCGGCATCTACTTCCTGGTGGACGCCGCCTTTTGGACAGTCGCAAAACCCGTCATTCGATGGCTGGCGGACCACTGGATGTTCGACAGCATCCGGAATTGGGTGATTTCGCTGGGCCCCTATCCCACGCTTGCGCTGTTTGTCGTCCCGGTTCTGGTTCTCGAACCCGCCAAGCCGGTGGCGGCGTATCTGACCGCAACGGGCCACGTGGTCACTGGGTTGCTGATCCTTGGCGCCGCTGAGTTTATCAAGCTCGTGCTCATTGAACGTCTCTTCAGCATCAGCCGGGACAAGCTGATGTCTGTGCCGGTGTTCGCGTGGGGCTACGGCAAATTTCAACAAGCCCGGAGCTGGGTCGAATCCCTGGGCGCGTGGCGGCTGGCGCGACGCATCGCTCTGACGACCAAGCGGTTCATTCGCAGATCCGTCCTCGAAGTCGAGACATCGCGAAAGCGGCAGCATGTGTCCTGGCAATCGCGCTGATTGAACTGCAAATCCCCTGCTGCCATCTTGGCTTTCCTACCGGTCCGTCGTCCCAGAAAGCCTCAATGAGCCTGATCACCAGAAAGATGAACAACGGCCGCACCACGGACGAGGTGATGGCCCTACTGAGTACCGTCGCGTGCTCGATCCTGGCTGCGCTTTTCATTGCGGCGCTGTATTTCGGCCGAGAGATATTCGTGCCGATCGCGCTCGCTATTCTTCTCAGTTTTGTGCTCGGCCCATCGGTCGGAGTGCTGCAGCGCGTCCGCGTTCCCCGCGGCCTGGCGGTCGTGGGCGTCGTCTTTCTGGCCTTCTCCATTATTTTCGGACTCGGCACCCTGATCGCAAATCAATTGACCCAGCTGGCCGGAGATCTGCCGGTCTACCAATCAACGATGCGCGAAAAGATCAAATCGGTGCGAGGTGTCACCGCGAGCAGCGGTACACTCGAACGTGCCGCGGATATGCTGCAGGAGTTGAGCCGGGAACTCGACAGGCCAAAGGACGACAAGTCGATCCGTGGAGCGATCCCGCGTCTCGGCGCTCCAAATGCCGCCGGAACAACCCAACCC
The DNA here is from genome assembly GCA_963764705.1 of uncultured Alphaproteobacteria bacterium. Taxonomy (GTDB): domain Bacteria; phylum Pseudomonadota; class Alphaproteobacteria; order Rhizobiales; family Xanthobacteraceae; genus Bradyrhizobium. Next base: position 7,869 of record CAVXTR010000008.1, read on the forward strand.
ATCCCCGTTGAAGTCCGGCAACCCGACCCCGGCGCCCTGGAAAATCTGCGAACCCTGATCGCCCCGCTCCTCAATCCGCTCGCGACCACCGGCATCATCATCATCTTCGTTATCTTCATTCTGATCCAGCGCGAGGATCTTCGAAATCGCCTGATACGGCTCGCCGGCTCGCATGATCTGCAACGCACGACAGCGGCGCTCGACGACGCTGCGACGCGCCTCAGCCGGTTGTTCCTGGCTCAGTTGATGATCAACGCTACTTTCGGCGTGATTATCGCAGTGGGGCTTACGTTTATCGGCGTACCCAGTGCGGTGCTCTGGGGCATTCTGGCGGCCGTGCTGCGCTTCGTTCCGTACATTGGCTCCGCCATCTCGGCGGCATTTCCGCTGGCGCTGGCAGCGGCCGTCGATCCCGGCTGGTCGATGCTCGCCTGGACGCTCGGGCTCTTCCTGTGCGTCGGGCCAATCGTGAGCCAAGTCATAGAGCCTCTGGTCTACGGCCAAAGTACCGGACTTTCTCCGGTCGCGATCGTGGTTTCCGCAACGTTCTGGACCGCGCTGTGGGGACCGATCGGGCTCGTACTCGCCACACCACTGACGGTCTGCCTCGTCGTCCTCGGACGTCACGTCGAGCGGCTCGAATTCCTCGACGTGATTTTTGGTGACAGGCCCGCGCTGTCACCGCCGGAAATGTTTTACCAGCGTATGCTTGCCGGCGATCCGATCGAGGCGGCAGGAAAAGCCGAAGAATTCCTCAAAGAGAAATCGTTGTCCTCCTACTTTGACGAGGTCGCACTGAGGGGTCTGCAACTCGCCCAGGCCGACGCCAAGCGGGGCGCCCTCGACCAGACGCGCATGGCCAAGATTCGCGACGCCGTTACCGAGTTTGCCAGCGATCTTTCCACCCAGGACGACTCGGTCCCCGACGTGACCTCACCAACGATGGACGCGGAGGCCGCGGCCGCGGTCGAAACCGTCCCCGATGCAGCGATATCCAGCAATTTGCCGGTCGTACAAAACGCCGACCTTCCGCTCGACTGGCGTGGAGTATCTCCGGTGCTCTGCCTGGCCGGGCGCACGCCGCTCGACGAAGCCGCCGCAGTGCTGTTTGCACAGCTCTCCAACGCGCACGGCCTCGGTGCACGGGTTGAGCCGGCGGACACCCTTTCGCCGACCAAAATCATGCAACTGGATCTCGCCGGCGTTGCGATCGTCTGCCTGTCCTACCTTGATGTCGGCAGTCCTGCCCATATGCGGTACGCGGTCCGGCGCTTACGTCGCAATTTGCCAAACGCCACGATCATGCTTGGTTGCTGGGCCGAGAACATCGACAAGGAATTACTGGAAGAGCTGCGAGAGGCGGCCAAAGCCGACATGGCAGCGGGGACCCTGCGCGAGGCGATGATGTTGTGCCGGACGGCTGCAGGCGTGGAGGAGATCGACGAACAGGCGAAGCTCGTTACCACGACTGTTGCGATTTCACATTGAGACGTACTACGCCCAATGCGCACAGCGCCTTGGCGGCTGTGCGGCGATTTGTGCCCGGCGCGGCGCGTTTGCTATAAATTGATACCGAACCTGGCAAGAGCCCATGCGGTGACAACGTAAAGGATCATCGTCAGCCCGCAGCATGCGGCCAGACCGGGCCAAAATCCCACACCCGCGCGAAGCAGTGCGGGAAAGACCAAGAACATCGGCAGCGATGGCAGCACATACCAGAACGTCGACACGGCATGACCGGCGATCCGCTCCACATCACCGGTATCTCGCCACAACCAGATGATGCCGAGCAGCGACACCAGCGGCAACGAGACGATGAGCGCGCCGAACGCCGGACTGCGCTTCGCAACCTCGGAAACGACCGCGACGATAATGCCGGACAACGCGCATTTGATGATGAAGTAAAGCATCGTTTCCTCACCGAGACTGACGGCACCGGTTTTCCGGGCCGGCACCCCTGCCCCACCTTCTCCAGATGCCAGTTTTCAGCGTAGACGAAGCCGTTTGCAAGCTCAGCGGAACTCACCATAGCCGAGGTCATCGAACAAGACCGCCATTGCCCGGACGATGCAGCCGACTTTATGAATGGCGCCATTACTTGCCTCGAACCAGCACCGATTGGCAGCCGGTCTCCGTCGTTGCCAATTGAAGCAGTATCGCAATCGTTACGGAGAAAAGGTTGACAGGCCGGCCCCTCCTCGCGTGTATTTGCGTCATGGGGAAGCGATCTCCCCACGAGGCGACACGCCGAAGAATCGCGTCCGGTTGAAAAAGCCATCAAGGACGCAATGTGTCGAACGCCGATCTCATCTCATTTAATGATTTTTCCCGTACCGTCGTGAAGACGACTTTGCGAGCGTCGCAGTCGTCAGATCGGCACGCGGCTCGGACTTAAGCCTGCGCTGCGGCCATGATGCCGCGCGGCGCGCAGCGCGTTTTGGGGGCACGACAGAGGTGGAGAACGAACGATGACACAGGATATCGAACGTCGGGACTTCATCAAGAGCGTTGGACTGGTCGCGGGGATCGCCGCGACATCCGCGCTCAGTCACTCAACCGCGAATGCGCAGGGCGCACCACTACCGGGAGCAAGACCCATGGCCTATGAAATCAAGCCGTTTACGCTCGACCCCAAGTCGGTGAAGGGAATTTCCGAGAAGATTCTCATCAGCCATTACGAAAATAATTACGCCGGTGCCGTGAAGCGGCTCAATGCGATCGCCGCCCAGCTCGCCGAACTGGACTTCGCCAAGGCACCGAACTTCGTGATCAATGGCCTCAAGCGCGAGGAGCTGGTCGCGATGAACTCGATGATCCTGCACGAAGCCTACTTCGACAGCCTGGGTGGCGGCGGAGCTGCGCAAGGTTCGCTGGCGGAGGCGATTGCGCGCGATTTCGGCAGCGTCGAGCGCTGGAAGGCGGAATTCTCCGCCATGGGCAAGGCGGAGGGCGGCGGCTCCGGCTGGGTGCTGCTGTCCTATTCGCCCCGCGACAAGCGGCTGGTCAACCAATGGGCCGCCGACCACACCAACGCCATCGCCGGCGGCCGGCCAGTGGTCGCGCTCGACATGTACGAGCACGCCTATCACATGGACTATGGCGCCAAGGCCGGCGCCTATGTCGACGCTTTCATGGAAGCCATCAACTGGGACAACGCGGTCAAGCTTTACGACCGCGTCAACCGCGAGGGATGACCGCAAACCGAAATAGCCACGGGCATGGCCATCGTCTGGACAGCCATTCAAACGCTCTAGAAATCGAGCTTGTCACGGATGGTCGCGATGCCTGCCTTTGCGCAGGCCTCGTCGGCGTCTCCGCCTGGAGCTCCGGACACACCGATCGCGCCGACGAGTGAACCGCCCGCCTCGACGATCAACCCGCCGCCGATAATGACGGTTCCGGGCAGGTTGCGGATGCCGGCCTGCATCATGCCGGGCTGGCTGATCGCATTGAGTTCGGTGGTGCTGGTGCGAAACGACGCCGCCGTCCAGGCCTTGCCCGCGGCGGTCGCCGGGGTGTGGGGGCCGGCAAACCGGTCCCGCAGCATCACCTGGGTGACACCAAAGCGATCGACGACGGCAACTGCGACCTGAAAGCCTCGCTTCTGGCAGTCACCGAGCGACGCCCGCGCGAGGTCGAGCGCCAGTTCCGGGCTCAGAGACTTGTACGCCGTCAGCGGCTCCTGCGCCGCAGCCGCGTGAGCGGCGGCAGCAAGAGCAGCCGCCGCAACCAGCAAGCATTGAAGTTTCATGGCTTTCCCCGCACAAGCACCGCTTCAGTGGGCCTCACCATAGGTCAGATCATCGAACAGGGTAACACTGTCGGCCTTGGTCCACAGTCCGACCATTCCGGCGTCCGTGATCGAGCTATCCTCCACCTCGAACACGGCCTCTCCATTGTAGGTCACCTTGAAACGATTTCCCGCAAAATCGCAGCGCAGCGTGTGCCATTGCCCCGACGGTACCGCCACCTTGATGCCGTAGCCGCCGTTGCGGCCCACGATGTCGAGCGAGGAACGAACGCCCTTGATCGTCTTGTACAGCACGACGTTGTCCTCCAGTGCGTTGGCGCGGACCACATAGTAATTGTCCGCGTCTTTCGCCCGCCAGATCAGCCCCGCGGCACGGTCCTCGGAGCCGGCGACGGCCTTGAACTTCACTTCAACGAAGCCGTTCAGGATGCTGGTGGCGTTCCTGATCGCAACCGGGAAAGTCGCCTGACCGGATTGTTTCAGGACATTCGGTTTGCTCGGCGCCGTGGGCTCTGCCTCGACAGTCCATTTCGGTTGACCTTTTCCCGTCATCGTCAGGGTCCAGCCGTCGGGTGACGTCCCCACCGGAGCGTCGTCAAAATTCAGCGTTTCGGCCATCACACTTCCTCCCATTGTCAGCGTAAGGATGATCACTCCAGCGAACGCCTTCATGGCTGAAGGCCGGTTGGGATGTCGGGCAGCACCAGTCATCGGCAAGCTCCTGATTTATCGCGCCCGTTACCGAAAGCCCATTCACACTCACTGCTCTTCCGGCGGCTTGATGTGCCGCAGATGCCAAAGCAACGTAAAATCATAGATGATCTTGAGGACGCCGCAGATGATCAGTGGCCAGGCCTCGTATCCGGCCTCGAACAGTGCGCCGGCGATGGCGGGACTGGCGGCCGCGGCGAGGCTTCTCGGCACCGCGGTGACGCTTGCGGCCGCGGGCCGTTCCGGCGGCGTGACGACGGCCATCACGTAGGAAGATCGCGTCGGCACATCCATCTGGGAGAGCGCAGCGCGGACCAGCAGCAGCGCCAGCGCCAGTTCGAGATTGGGCACGATCGCCGCCAGGATCAGGCACACGCTCGATGGCGCGTGCGTGAACACCATGGTGTTGATGAGGCCGAACCGCTCCGACAACCGCGCCGCGGCCGGCAGCGAGAACGCGGCCAGCACGCCGGTCCAGAAAAAGAACAGTCCAGCCGCCGACAGCGACAGCCCGAACCTGTTGAACAGCCACAGCGCCAGCAGCGACTGCACGGCAAAGCCGCCGGCAAAGGCGTCGATGCTGAACAGGGCCGCCATCTTGTAGACGATGCCGCGGGACGGCCCGAGTGCGGCGACCGGCCTGTCTTCCGCTTTCTTCGGCTGCAGCGGAATGCGCCAATAGAGCACGCCACCCGCGACACCGAGAATGGCGTAGAATACGAACATGGCCCGGAGTGCGGTCAGCGGCGTGACGCCGAAATCACCGAGCAGATCGGGACTGCCTGAAGCCAGCGCACCTGCCGCGGCTGCCAGCGCCCCGATCAGGCCATAGCGCGCAAACATCCGTGTCCGGTTCTTGTCCGCGCCGGAGCCGGCGAGAACCGCATGTTCGAGCGGCACGAAGATGCTGACGCTGCCGGCGGATGGATTGATGGTCCCGACAAAGGCGACGAGCAGGATCATCGGTATCGTGCCTGACGATGCGAAGGCGATGCCGGTCACGGTCATCAGGGCCGCGGCGCCGACCAGCAACCGGCGAAGATGGGTCCGGGCACCGAGCAGGCCGATCCCGAGCGTCATCAACGCCGAGCCGAGCAGCGCCAGCGTGGCGACAACGCCGATCTCGAACGCGCCGAGGCCCAGCAGGGTCAGATAGACCGGCAGCAGCACCGCGACGAATCCATCGCCGAAATCGCGCAGCGCCCGGGCCGCATAGAGATAGCCGGTGGGCGACGGTTCGCGAAATCTGCGCATGTAGCGGAGAAAGCCTGGAGTCATCGGCGATATCCAACCCGGTACGCGTGATCGAACACGGTAACATGATCGACCCTTGGTGTGTTGCGCTGACCAGTTGTACCCGTAACCCAACGCGGACATTGAACCGTCATCGGCTGTCGCGCCATGCATCCAGGTACAAAGCAGACCTTCGCACCTCCTCAACATCCGTCCTCGACAGGCCAATGTCGGCGAGCAAGCGGTCATCAAGTTCGAGAAGTTGTCTGTACTGGTCCCGCCGTTCCCACCACACTGCTATTGCAGCCAGCCACGCGAACGGAATCTTCCACGACCATCTAAAGGCCGGAAAAGAGACTGACGTTCGGTCGAGGGCACTGATTGAATTGTCGATCGTGCTGCCGCAAGACATGTTCCACCTCCATAACGGAGTGAAACAACGCTTAGCTGCGGGAGCTCATCGGGCGGTTGTTAATGGCCCGAGCGAGTTTCATATCATAACCGCCCCTGCGGCTCAAGCGCGGCCAATTCATTTCATGCTGAGTCTCCGGTGCCGATCTGATTTCAAGTGTCCGAGAGCACAAGGATTCCGCCATGCGCGGGCGAAATGACGTAAAGCCGGTCCGGCGCCACCAGCGCCGTCGTATGAGCCCCCGAACCGGTTACGGTTCGCGCGGCATGGCCGCTGCGAGGGTCAATGGAGTCGACAAGCCCCGGCTCTCCGATCGCTACATGAACGAGACCGGTTGCCGGGTTAAAGAAGGTGACATCGGGCACACCGCCGATCGGCCAGACGTTGGTGACAGCGCCAGATGTGCTGTCGACCTCGACCAGCGCCAATTCGTCGCACGCGGCGTAGAGATAGCCGCGCGCGTGGTCGATATCGAGGCCGTGCGCGCCACCGGCGGGAAGCCTCCAATGGGTCACGGCACTCAAGTCGGGCAAGCGCGCGACCAGTATCATCGAGGGGTCGCGAATACAGAGAAAGACCCGATCCGCCGTTGCATCGGTGACACACCAACGCGGCCGTCCAGGCAAATCGATCGACACATGCGTGCCGTCCTTCAGCCCGAAGACCTGCAAGGTCGGTCCCTCGTTGTCATCGCCGATGCAGGCGACGATCCCGAGGCCCTTGCCGGCGACGATCGCCGCTCCATTCGGCCGCGGCCCGGTTTTATGAACTGCCTTGGTCTCGAACGTCGCGGCATCGAGCCAGGCAATGCTTGCCGATCCGCGATTGGTGACCAGGATCTCACCGTCGTCGGCCACGGCGCCGGCCACACCCGGAAATCCCGACAGTGTCGTCAGGTGCTTCCCGGCGTCGGGGTCGATCACCTCGACGCAGTCACGCGCAGTGTGGGCGATGAACACCCGCCGGCTCCTGATGTCGAACGCTGCGTGGTCGAATTCGCTACCGTTTGCCCCGGGGATGGCGATAGCCCCGACGAGATTCAGCGCCATGACGGCCTCGCGCCACCGCACCAGCCATCGACGGCTGCGATCGTGACAAGAAAAGCGGGAAAATAAAAAAAAGTCCTGACATCGTCCATGCGCAATCTCCTCGAATACCGAGTGTTGCGCAGAGCTTGGACGGGAAAGACCGTCTGGCGGGGAGCCTGCGTGTCCCCGTGCTTTCTACTTACGTCGGCAGGTCGATTTGCGCAAGTGCCGGTGATGCCCGCACCTGCTCGTTGCGCAAAAGAACGGACCAACCGCGAGCCGGACCTAGGCCGCAGCACGGCTGGAAATCGCGGCCGACACGATCAGCGAGGCTCCGGCGAACAGCAGCAGCGTCAGCACCACCTTGCGGAAGGTCTCATCGTCGATTTTTCCATAGAGTTTGAAACCGCTCCAGATACCCGCGACCATGAACGGCAGGCCGATGCCGTACAGCTTAGCGGTCTCCAGCGTCACCGCGCCGCTGGCGCCGAGCGAAATCGAAATGATGATGAAGGCGGCGAGCAGCACCGGCTGAAACACCGCGCGCTGCTTGTCCTTTGACCATCCGCGCAACTGGCACGAAATCGTCGAGATCACGCCGCCGAGCCCGGTCAGTCCGCCCAGCAGCCCGTTGAAGAAGCCGATGACGATGTCGGCCACGACACCGATCTTGATCGGCTTGAACGCCGGGCGAACCAGGCTGTAGGTCGCGTAAAGTATCAGCAGCACGCCAACACCGAAACGTATGTTGCCCGGATTGACATAGGTCAGCAGCCGCACACCGATCGGAATGCCGATTGCGGTGCCGAGCACCAGCGGCCAGATGGCTCGCCAGTTCAACGCGTGACGCAGTTTCAGGATGCCATAGCCCTGCGTGAGCAGGCCATAACCGGCGATCAGCGTTGCGGTTTGAACAGGCGTGATGATGTGCAGCCAGATCCCGGAAACGACGATGCCCATCGCGAATCCGGAAAATCCGCTGACGAAGCCACCGAGAAATGTCGCGAGAGCAAAAAGAGCGAGAAAAGTCCCATCCACTGGCCGTTCCTCCAAAGCGAGGCGACGAGCGCTTGAATGGGATCACCATTTGATGGGGAGGCTGCTTTATCCCCGGCCGCAGTCTATGACGGAATCGGCGCGCAGGTAAAGTTCAATGAACGTGGGTTTTCGCGCTTCACCAACTGCGACGCCCGCGTGATCCATGAGTCGGCCAACGCGGGTACAAAAAGCCCCGGGCGACGCCGGGGCTTTGCAGTTTGCTGGAGACAGGAAGCTGGATCAGTACCTCGCAACGACGGGGCCACCGAAACGGTAATTGATGCGCGCGGTGACCAGATCCACGTCCTGACGGATCGTGTCGTTGCGGAATACGGCGCCGGCCGGGATACCAGCCAACACGCCTGCCGACGTGAACGTGAGGTTGCGGTTGCCCATGAAAAGGTGATCGTACTCGAGTGCGACCGACCAATTCGGTGCGAATCCGAATTCGATGCCCGTTCCGACCGCGCCGCCCCAGCGGGTTTCATTCACGGAATCAAACAGCGCGCCCGTGGCGGTCACCGTCCCCTGGTATTTGTCGCGGGTCACTGCCGCGCCGCCCTTCACATACCAAAGGACGTTGTTCCAGGCGTAACCGACCTGGCCGGTGAACAGTCCGAAAGCGTCGATCTTGGAATTGTTGGTCCAGGCAGGAATAAAAACGCTGACGTTGGATGACTTCAAATCAGCCCAGTCGCCTTGCGCCTCCAGACCGAACACCCAACCCGCGCTCTGCCAACGGTATCCGATCTGACCGCCAATCGCCCCGCCGCTCGCATCATGACAACCTTCACGGAAGGGGGCGATAGGTGTGCGGAAATTCGTGACATCCCAGCATTTGTGGCTCCAACCACCGCCGCCGTTGGCGCCGATGTAGAAGCCACTCCAATCGTAAATAGCGACCACCGGGGGTGGCGCTTTGTAGGGGCGCGCCGCAAGATCAGCGGCCGACGCGGGGGCAGCGATGCCCACCGCTACCAAGCCAATCGAAGCCAATCGAAGCCAAGAGAACTTTCTTCATCGGACTTACTCCATTTCCGCCGCTTCTCGATCTATCTGAAGCGATAGATGCACGCGGCACCGGCAATGTTGTCTAGACCTGCTCTTGATTCCCAAATTCCATCCGAATGGTAGACGATCTGACACGCGTATCCTGTCGCCGAAATGCAACTTCCGGTTTTTAAAGTGTGGCCAAAATATGATCAGATGAGTCCATATTTTGTCATTATGTTGAACGGCGCGCTTGGAGAAGAGCTGGCACCTTACCTTCCTGTGACGCAGACAGAACCGGCCTCGCCTCCTCGCGCCAGCCGGGCGGACCGATCACATGCATCAGCCGCGCGCGCCACGTGCGGGCCAGCCAGAGATCGCGGGCCATGTTCACCCATTCGTGGAAGCCGATGACCAGCGGATTGTTGGAGCGCAGCGGCGTCACCAGGCCGTAGCGGCAGGGGATGTCGTCGCGCTCGCTGACGAAGGTTCCGAACAGCCGGTCGAACACGATGAAGATGCCGCCATAGTTGCGATCGAGATATTCCGGATTGGCGGCGTGATGCACGCGATGATGCGACGGCGTGTTGAGGATATATTCGAGCCAGCCGAGTTTCGGGATCCACTCGGTATGGATCCAGAATTGATAGAGCAGGTTGAAGCCGAGCGGCGATGAAGACCGGACCCGGAGCGAAACCGAGCCAGATCATCGGCACGAAAAAGACAGCATTGCCGCTCAGCCGCCCGGTCCAGCCGAAGCGGTAGGAGGCGCCGAGATTGAGTTCGTTCGATGAATGGTGGACCGCATGCGTCGCCCAGAACCACCTGATACGGTGACTGGCGCGGTGGAACCAGTAGTAGCAGAAATCCTGACCGATCACGAGCACCACGACCGCGGCGGCGCTATCGAGCGGCACTGTGAACAGCCGGTGTTCCCAGGCCAGACGGATGACGGGAGCCACGATGCTGACCGTCAGGAAAACCATGACGAGGTATTCGCGGCCGAGCGCATCGGCCAGCGAGGCGAAATAGGCACGCCAGTTGTAGTTTCGCCGCATCACAAAGGCGAGGAAGAGCCCCTCCAGCGTCGCGATCGCGATAAACACCGGGAGCGCGAATGTGAGGATGGTGATGAGTTCTTTCACGGCCGATCTCCTGTTCGGTGGAAATCAGCGTGGCGATTTGAGACGCTTCGCGGCTCGCCGGCTTTCGAGCGCGGCTGGCCGAATCCTACGAACGGCTGGCCGATTCCGGAATCGGCAAGGCGGCGGCTTCATTGCCGAGCCGCGCGCGCCGGTATTCCGTCGGCGTCAGGCCGGTATGCGCCTTGAACGCCCGGTTGAACGGCCCGATCGAGCCGAAACCGGCGTCGAGCGCAATGGTCAGGATCGGCACCTCGGCCTGGCCGGGATCGGCCAGTGCAGCCTCCACTTCGGCAAGCCGGTAGCCGTTGACGAAGGCACTGAAGTTTCGATGGCCGAGCTGGCCGTTGATCAGGCGGCGCAGCCGATATTCCTGAACGCCGAGGCTTTGTGACAACGACGCGATGCTCGAGCCCGTCCTCGCGATAGGCCTTGCCCTCCACCATCAGCTTGCGAAGCGCCTCGAGCAGGACGGCCTCCTGCCCGGTCGCGGGTGGTGGTTGCCGCTGCTCGGCCTCGACGAGCGGCACCCGGCCGTCCGGCGGTGACGCCGGCGCCAACTGTTGCCTGATCAACAGCGACAGCCGCAGCCACGCATACACAAAGACGAACGCCATCAGGCCGATCGCGTTGAGGAGGCTGTAGGGCGGTTTGCCGAGCGTGCCCGGCCAGAGCCGCTGCGATACGATAAGGGAGACAATATAGAGCGCTGTGATCAGCGCGAACTCGACGCGGAGCTGACGCCGCCATTCCACCAGATCCCCGGCCCGGCCGGCCAGCGCATGCCAGACGCCGAACGCGACGAACAGCAGCGACGACGACTCCTGAATGGCCACGACCGCCGGCGGCCAGCCGTACATTTCCCGCCAGGCGAGGCCGGCGAGCCAGAGCCAGGCGAGCGCGTGATACCAGCGTGCCCTGAACTCATCATCGAACAGCGCCGCCGACATGATCCAGAACACCGCGGGCGTCGCGATGCAAAGAATGTGGATCGGAATTTTCAGACCGATGTCGAGCGTCCAGAAGCCAGGCGCCGAATCGATCACGAACGCCGCCGTGCCGAGAAACAGCAGCGCGGAGTAGCGGCTTAACCGGCTGGTTCGCAAGTCACGGGCGACGATAGAACACGATGAGAAGGAGAACGGCGACCGTCCCTCCTCGCAATGCGGCTTCAAGCGTCGACATTGAATTGATGGCCGGTTGATGATCGTGCGGTTGCAGAGAATCTCACTCTGTCCCCGGTGTCAACAACAGGTCGGAGATCGACGGGAGTGTGGGTGGGTTAGCGAAGCGTAACCCACCTCTTTGTCACCGGTAGAAGGCGGATTGCGCTGACGCTAATCCGCCCTACGTATCCCGGGTTGTTCGGCCGCACGCAAGTGCTCCAGCACCAGCCGGCCGGTGCCGGAGAGCTGCGCCGCGTCGCGCACGACGATCTTCAATTGCCGCCTTGCCCAGTCGTCGCGCAGCGGGATCGCGCGCAGGCCCATGCCGGCGCCGATCACCGCGAAGGCGCGGTCCGGGATAAGCCCAATGCCCATGTCGGCCTGCACCATGCGGCAAACCGCGTCGAAGCCGGGCACGTTGATGCGCAGCCGCATCGATTTTCCGGCCTCGTTCGCCGCGTACTGCGAACGCAGATAGATCGAACTCGCAGCATGCAGCCCGATATGGTCGAAGTCCAGCGTGTCGGCGAACGAGAGACTTTCGCGCGACGCCAGCGGATGATCCGCCCTGACCACCACGACCAGACGGTCGTGGCGATAGTGAAACGCCTCGAGCGCGCGCGTGTCGGCCTCGCCGGAGCAGATGCCGATTTCGGCGGCCCCCTCCTCGATGCCGCGCACCACCTGCCCGCTCGGCCGCTCCTGCAGGTCGACCCGGAGCAATTGATGCGCGCCGAAGAAGGCCTGCAGATCCTCGGGCAGGAACTGGACGATCGCCGAGAGGTTGGCCAGCATGCGGACATGGCCGCGAACGCCGCCGGAATATTCCGACAGTTCGACCGCGATCTTCTCGACATTGAGCAGCGTGACGCGGGCGTGGTGCAGCAGCGCCTCGCCGGCCGGCGTCAGCGCCATGCCCTTCGACAGCCGCTTGAACAGTGTGACGCCGAAGGCGAGTTCGAAATCGTTCAGGCGTTTTGAGACCGCGGACGCCGCGATGCCCTCGCGCAGCGCCGCGCGCGTGAGATTTTGCTCCTCGCAGACGGCCGTGAACAGCCGCAGCGTGGTGAGATCGATCCGGCGCGACAACGCGGTTTCGGACGGCTTGATGTTGCGGTCGAGATCGAGGGTTTCAAGCGACATGGGAAGTCCTGACGGTTCGCGGACGTCAGGACGTTACAGGCATCGACGGAGTGGAAAATCTCAATTAGAGGCGCGATAGGGTGCGACGGTGGGAAACGATTCCAATGGGCGCCTCAAGCAGTCAATTTCATTCCAATCCATCCACCGTCATTGCGAGCCAACGGGTCGGGCGGATGCCCGCCCGATGACAGGCTCCGCAAAGCAATCCATCTTGCGACATCAAGAATAGGCTGGATTGCTTCGTCGCTGCGCTCCTCGCAATGACGGCTGCACCGCCTCACCCCCGGTGGGTCACCACACCGGTCGGCGTCGCGAAGCCCTCCAGCGTCCGGATCCGCTTCTCCAGCCACCAGCCATACTCGGGCGACCAGTCCTCGAAGCGGGTGTTGATGCCGAGATCGTGGGCCCAGTGCAGTGCGATGTTGGGATTGAACTGCGACTGGCGGCCGATGGCAATCAGATCGGCTTGGCCTTTTTGCAAAATGGCTTCGGCCTGCTGCGCCTCGAGAATGATGCCGACCGCCATGGCAGGAATGTCGGCCTCGTGGCGAACGCGCTCGGCAAAGGGGACCTGGAAGCCGAGGCTGCGCGTCACCTGCGCTGCGGTCGCAGCACCTGCGATGCCGCCGGAGGAGCAGTCGATCACGTCGACGCCGCGCGCTTTCAGTTCGCGCGCAAAGACGACAGTGTCGTCCATGTTCCAGCCCTCCTGCGTGCCGTCGACCGATGAGACGCGCACGAACAGCGGCATCGTCTCAGGCATTTCGCGGCGCACCGCTTCGACGATCTCCAGCGGCAGCCGCATCCGCCCGGCGCGGTCGCCGCCATATTCGTCGTTGCGGGTGTTGGAGACCGGCGACAGGAACGATGCCAGCAGATAGCCGTGCGCGGTGTGGATTTCGATGGTGTCGAAACCGGCGGCGACCGCGTTGTGCGCCGCGTGCGCCCAGGTGCCGACCATCGCTTTGCACTCTTCCGTCGTCAGTTGCCGCGGCGTCAGCCAGCCCTTTGCCACCGGTTCGGCGGTCGGTCCGACCGGCTGCCAGGTTCTGGCGCCGGCCTTGAGGTTGGCCTCGGTCAGCGGCCCCATCCCCTGCATCGCGGTTTGCGACGACGACTTGCGGCCGCCATGGGCGAGTTGAATCCCGATCGCGGTGCCCTGCCGCTTCATGAAGGCGATCAGCGGCTTGAAGCTTTCGACCTGCGCCTGGTTCCAGATCCCGAGGTCGTGCTCGTTGATCAGTCCGACTTCCTCGACGCCGGTCGCCTCGACAAAGACGAGACCGAAACCGCCGAGCGCGTAGCGGCCGAGATGCACGACGTGAAAGGTGCCGCAGGTGCTGCCGGGATCGGCGCGATAATGCACCATCGGCGGCACCACGAGACGGTTTTTCAGCGTGAGGCCGCGAAGGGTCAGCGGCTGAAACAGCAAGGGCGATGGCGTCATGCCGCCGCTGGTTGATCCGTCCATCATGCCCGCATCTCCCGGTGATTTATTGTTGTTCGTTGTGGCGCCGCATTGGGCAGCCGGAGAGCGGATTAGAAATGCCATGCGCGATGGCGTCAATGCGCAATGGCGAATGGACGTCAGGCAGGCGCCGCATGCGCGGTTGTTGGCATTTGGAAATGCGAGACCTATAGTGTCGGGTCAACTTCACGCCAGAACGATCATCCATGCGGGTTTCAATCATCACTGGAGGCGGGTCCGGAATTGGCGCGGCGGTGGCGCGCCGGCTGGCGAAACCGGACCAGAACCTGATGCTGCATGGACAGGGCACCAATACCGCCAGCCTCGAGCGCTTGAACAGCGTTGCCGCGGAATGCCGGAGCCACGGCGCCCGGGTCGAAACAGGCACCGGCGACCTTGCGATACCAGGCACGGCATCCGCGCTGGTTGGCGCCACGCGGGCCGCGTTCGGAGCAGTCGACACCATCGTGCATGCCGCCGGCTTTGCTGACCGGCGCGGCTTTACAGAGTTGCCGCGCGCGGAGCTGGAGCGGTCGTTCGCGGTGATGGCGGCGGCGTTTCACGAACTGGCCTCCGCCGCGTTGCCGGATTTAACGCGCGGCGCATATGGACGCGTCGTCGCCATCAGCAGTTTTGTCGCGCATCGCTTTGCGCCCGGCGCCACCTTTCCGGCTTCCGCCGCGGCCAAGGCCGCGCTCGAAGCGCTGGTCAAATGTCTGGCGATCGAACTCGCCGGCTCAGGCGCGACGGCCAATGTCGTGATGCCCGGCTACACCCGCAAAGATGCGGGGCGATTTGGCGCGCTGGACGCGCAGGCCTGGCAGTCGGCGGCAAAGGCCAATCCGCTCGGACGATTGGCCGAGCCCGACGAGGTGGCGGCACTGGTCACGTTCCTGCTGTCGCCGGAAGCCGGACACGTGACCGGCGCGCTGTTGCCGGTCGATGGCGGTCTGACGTTGATGTGAAATCTTGGAGTGCGGGACCGATGGCGGACGGAACAACGAAGAGAGATGTGGACGTCGTCGTGCTGGGCGCGGGCATCGTCGGCGTATCGACGGCCTATGCGGCGCGCCAGCGCGGCCTGTCGGTCGTCGTTGTCGACCGGCGCGAGCCGGGAAGCGAGACCTCCTACGGCAATGCCGGCATCCTGAGCAGCGGTTCGATCCTCCCGCTCAATCAGCCGTCGCTCTGGAAGTCGCTGCCAAAATATCTCACCAACCAGCATCATGCCCTGCGCTGGAATCCGGCCTGGGCGATCCGCAACACCGGATGGATCGTGCAGTTTCTGGCCAATGCCACCAAGGCGACGACGAAGCCGCGGGCGACGGCGCTGCGCGGGCTGAGCGCCGCATCGCTGAAACTGCATCGGGAATGGATCGTCAAGGCGGGCGCGCCCGAGCGCATCCGCGAGACCGGCTGGCTGAAGGCGTGGCGCAGCGACGGCACCGCGGCGGCCAAGGCCGAACAGGCGCTGCTGGCCGAATACGGCATCAAGAGCGAGCTGCTCGATCGCCAGGCGATCTCCGCGCTCGAACCCAACATATTGCCGGTCTACAAGGTCGGGCTGCTGCACTCGGAGACCGCGTCGGTGAATTCACCGGGCAATGTGGTCAAGGCCTATGCGCGGATGTTGACCGGCTCCGGCGGCGAGATCCGTCAATCGGATATCCGGTCGATCACGCCCGACGGCGACGGCTGGCGCGCGGTACTCTCCGATGGCGAAATTTTCGCACGGCATATCGTGGTGGCGCTGGGTCCGTGGTCCGCCGAGCTGTTACGGCCGCTCGGCTATCGCGTCCCGCTGGCGTTCGAACGCGGCTACCACCGCGAGTTCAAACCGAACCCGGCACGCACGCTGCTGCGGCCGATCCACGACGCCGAAGGCGCGTTCCTGATGACGCCGATGGAGAACGGCATTCGCGTCACGTCAGGCGTCGAACTGACGGCGCGCGATGCGCCCTCCTCCCATGACCAGATCGACGCGGTCACCCCACTCGCCCGCGGCGTGGTCGAGTTCGGCGAAGCGGTCGGCGAAACCTGGCGCGGCGCGCGGCCGACACTGCCGGACAGTTTGCCGATGATCGGACCGGCGCCACGGCACAAGGGCCTGTGGCTTGCCTTCGGCCACCAACACATCGGTTTTACGACGGGCCCGGCGACGGGAGCCGCGATCGCCGCCATGATCGGCGGCGCAGAGCCGCCGTTCGACGCGTCAGCGTTTTCGCCGGGCCGTTATTTGTGACGGCCTGTGATTACCCATCGCCGATTTCCCGTAACCGGGAGCCCGCATGAACTACGTTTGGGATTTCGCGATCCTCGGCAAGTACAGCCATCTGTTCTGGCTCGGGATCGGCTGGACCATGGCCTATACCGTCGGCACGATTCTGCTCGGCACGCTGATCGGCCTGGTCGTCGGCATCACCAGGCTCAAACGCCTGCCGGTGATCGACTGGCTGCTGATTGCCTATATCGAACTGTTTCGCTGTACGCCGCTGCTGGTGCAGATCATCTGGTTCTACTACGCCTTTCCGGTCGTGATCGGGGTGAACATCCCCGCGCACATCGCCGCCGTCAGCGTGCTCTCGCTCTATGGCGGCGCGTTCTATGCCGAAATCATCCGTGGCAGCATCGAGAGCGTGCATGTCGGACAGTGGGACGCCGCGCGGGCGCTGGGCCTGAGCCCCTGGCGCGTGTTGCGGCTCGTGATCCTGCCGCAAGCGCTAAAGCCGATGCTGGCGCCCTATGTCAACCAGTCCGTGACCCAGCTAAAGAACACCTCGCTGGTATCCGTGATCGCGGTGCCGGACCTCGTCTACAACGCGACATTGATCAACGCCGACACCTACCGGCCGCTCGAAGTCTATACGGTGGTGGCGCTGATCTATTTTGCGATTCTGTTTCCGGCGACGCTGGTCGCGCGCCGGTTCGAGCGCGGCATGAGCTACGACAAGACGTGAGCGGGAGCTGCGTCAGATAACGTCGCGTCAGATGTTAAGCTCGACCGGCACGTCCTCCGGCTTGACGCCGCTCAGCGCCAGTCCCTTGGTAAACCATTCGCGCATCTGGCCGATGCCGCGGTTGTACTCGACCCATACCGCGAGAAAATCGCGCCAGCGCTTGTCCGACTCGCGCCGCACCGCCATGCTGCTCGGGATCGCGACCGAAGGCGTTTGCAGAATCTTGTAGGTGCCAAGGTTCGGGTTCTTGGCGATCGCCGTGAGGCCGAGCACCAGCGCGTTCACGACGCAATCGACCCGCCCCGACGACATTTCGAGCATGACCTCGTCGCGCGACTTCAACGACTTGATGGTCGCATTCGGCGCGAAGCGGCGCGCGACGGTTTCGTTGGCGGAGCCGGCGTCGACCGCGATCGTGACCTCGGGCTTGCTGATATCGGCCCAGGTCCTGGCTTCCAAGCCCTTCTTGAGCATGGCGCCGAACGGATGGTGAAACACCGAGCCGCAGAAATCCACCACCAGCGCCCGCTGCGGCGTCGGATTGAGCGCGAAGCCGACGTCGATCTTGTTGGCCTGCAGATCGAGGATCGAATTGCCGTAGGTCAATTCAATGTATTCCAGCTTGACGTCGAGCAGCTTGGCGATGTCGTTGGCCATCTCCAGACAGAAGCCGGACCAGTTGCCAGTGGCGAGATCCTTGCTGAAATAGGGTAGCTCGCCCGGCAGCACCGCGATCCGCATCACCTTGGCGGCGCGCACCCGATCGAGGGTATTATCGGCCGCTGCCTGCGCCGAAGCCGGACTGCTGGTGGCCGCCGCAGCCAGTGCCGCGCCGCTGCCGATGGCAAGCGCGTAACGCAGCGCCTCGCGGCGATCTTCGGAAATCCTGTCGTCGTCGGGCTGGTTCACGAATTCCTCCTGCGCTGGACCGGCAAAGCCTAACGCCGGCATCGCAACCCAGCAAGAGTATCGAATCGGCAGGCCTGCCTCGATGGAGACCAACGGCAGCCTTCAATCCTTCCAACGAGGCTCAGTGCGACAGACGCTCGCCTTCGCTCAAATGCGCCATCGCGGCCTCTTCGACGTCATAGTCAAAGAGTGATCTGCGGAATGCCCCAAAATTCGCGATCTCGCGATCGCGTTGATCGAGATTCGGGTATCTGGAGTCAAAACGTAGTCCGTTTTTCCGTGCTTCGGCCTGAATGATGTCGGTTCGAGCACGGCGTAACTTTTCGTATCGCCGCACCATGTCAGGCACGTCAGTCGGGTCCCGACCCTCGAGAAGTACTGACAGAGCGACACCGTCTTCGATCGCCTGGTTGGCCCCCTGGCCAAGATGCGGAAGCATCGCATGGGCGGCGTCACCCAACAGAACGAGCCGTCCCCTCGTCCATGATTCCAGCGGCATGCGGTCATATAAACCCCACCAAAAACAAGTCTCCACCGCTTCAAGCACCTTCACGACGCGGGGGTCCCATCCGTCAAAGGACGACGCAAGCTCGTCGCGATCCCCGACCGCAGACCAGGACTCGGTCGTTGCAGTCTTGCTGGGAACGAAGCCGACGTAGTTTAAGACCCGGCCACTGCGAACCGGGTACACCATGAAGTGCTTTCCTTCTCCCATCCAGACCTGCTGGGCCTCCTCCCGCCAATCGGGAAGTTTCTCGCGAAGAATCAAGCCACGATAGGCTCGAACACCCGAATATTCCGGTGGCTTCGGCTCGACAACATACTTCTGCAATACCGAGTGTATGCCGTCGGCGGCGATGACGATGTCGGCGTCGACAGTTTCGCCGTTCGCGAATTTCAAACGTGCTGCAGCGGCGCTCTGTTCAAATCCGACACAGCGATGGCCCGTTCGTATGGTAGCTGGCGGGAGACTTCCCGCAAGCGCGTTCAGCAGGTCGGCCCTGTGCATGCCGTAGATGCCGTTCCAGCCGCTTGAATCGGTCGTGACAACCGATCCGACCACTGTTCCATCCGCCCGATAATATTCCGAACCATCGCTGATCTTCGCACCTACTGCCGCCAAGGCTTTGCCTAATCCCATTCGTTCCAGTTGTCGCAAAGCGTTGGGAAATATTGAGAGGCCGGCTCCGATTTCGCCGAGCGCCCCGGCCTGCTCGAAGACCAGGACATCGATGCCCCTTCGGCGGAGGGAACATGCAGCTGAGAGGCCGCCAATTCCCCCGCCGACGACGACGGCACGAAGAAGTTTGCTCGACCGTATCTTGTCTTTCATTTTGACCTTCGCTGGGTTCCTCGATCGCCGTATTATTTCGCGGCATTTCTCAAATCGACGATGCGACTTATTTGCTGAATGCGTGATCGCTGCCGTTCGATGGCCGCTGAAAATTCGTCTGGCGTGCTGCCAAGGACGTGTTGACCACCCGCCTCGATCAGCGAACGAACCGAGGGATCGCCGGCTACCGCCTGCACGTCGGCGGATATCCTGTCACGAAGCGCCGCCGGCATGTCGCGCCAGCCGAACAGGCCCGTCAGCCCCTCGATCTCCATCTCCGGAAAACCGGCCTCTGCGACAGTCGGAACGTCCGGCAAGCCCGGCTCGCGCCGGGAACTCGTCACGGCAAGGATCCGAGCCTTGCCCGCAGCGACCGATCCGCGAACCGCCTGCAACGCGTGGGAGAGGACTTGTACGCGCCCTTCGCCGAAATCCGTCTGCTGGGTCATGGCATCCCGGTATGGGATATAAACTTGCCTGAGCGCATGCCGCGCCAGCATGGCGGCAAACACGAAATGCGGCAGGCTCGGTCCGGAGCTCCACGATATTTCTCCAGGCTTCGATCTGGCCAGTTGCGCAAACTCCTGCAGCGAACGCGCCGGCAGCCGGTCGTGAACCGCAACGACCAAGATGGAACTTGCCGTCGATGAAATCGGCACCATGTCCCGCGACGGATCGTAAGGCAGCACCTCCTGCAACAGCGGACTCACGGTGACCATGGAGGCGGTTCCGTAAAGCAGGGTATGATCGTCTCTCGCGTTCGCAAATGCACCGCCACCGACGATCGCGTCGGCGCCGGGCCTGTTCTCAACGATAGCCGGCTTGCCCCAACGCCTGGCGAGCCCGTCGGCATAGAGGCGCGCGCTCACGTCGTTGGCTGACCCGGCGGCGAACGGCACGATGATCTTCACGGCACGGGCTGGCCAATCGTCGCCCAGGCATACCGTCGTGGTCACGGCGGACCCGGCAAGGGCGATCGTGAATGCGACGATATATCGAAGATGCCGGACCCGCAGCTTCATCGGTCTTCTCCAAACATTCCACCGATCCCTGTCCCGTTGACGGGAGACCACAGAAAGGAGATCGTCGTCCTGAAAATGTCGTGAAATAAACCTGAAACTTCTCGCTGCACCGGGGCACAGTTCGGGTAATATCACGGAAATGAGACTAAGTTTCAGCTCCTTGACGCTCGATCTGGCGCGGCTTTGCCTGCTCGGACCCGCAGGTCAAATAAAACTGCGGCCGAAGAGCTTTGAAGTGCTGCGCTATCTCGCCGAGCACGCCGGACAAACCGTCACCAAGGATGAATTGATCGCGGCGATCTGGCCTGACGTCACCGTCAGCGAGGAATCGCTGACCCGCTGCATCAGCGATGTTCGGCTGGCGATCGGCGATCACGCGCAACGCATCATCAGGACGCTTCCGAAGCGCGGCTATCTGCTCGAGGGACCGGTGACGCACAACGGCAACGGTGCTGACCCATTGCCTCGATCGCCGGCCGATCTCCCCTCGATCGCGGTTCTGGCTTTCGCCAACCTCTCACAAGATCCAAATCAGGATTATTTCTGCGAAGGCATCACCGAGGACATCATCACCGAGCTGTCGCGATTTTCCGAGCTGCTCGTGATCGCGAGGAATTCATCGTTTCAATACAAGGGACGAAGCATCGACGTTCGACAGATCGGCAGCGAACTCAACGCGCGTTACATTCTGGAGGGAAGTATCCAAAGCAGCGATGGTACCGTTCGCATCACGGCTCAGTTGATCGACGCTGTGAGGGGGACGCACCTGTGGGCAGATCGATTTGACCGGAGGCTGGGCGATACATTTTCGATTCAGGATGAAATCGCACGGATGATTTCGGTCAAACTGGCCATACACATCGACGATGCAGAGGCGCATCGGTCGCTGGTAAAGCCCACGGCCAGCTGGGATGCATATGATTACTTCCTGCGCGGCAATCATATGTTGAAGCACCTGCTCACTGGGGAACCAATCGAGGAGCTGTACAAGGCGCGAAAGCTGCTCGAACGTTCCACCGAATTGGACCCTGCTTTTGCTCGCCCGTATGCCGCTCTCGCAACGAGCTATTGCGTCACATGGATCAACCCGGTCAACCACGAGCACCAAACGAAGGAAACTTTGCAGCGGGCGTTTGAATTGGCGCAGAGGGCCGTCGAACTCGGTCCGAACGAACCGTTTGGCCAACGCGTTCTGGCCACGGCGGCGCTGTTTCGGCGTGACCGTGCCGCATGTCTGGCCGCCTGGGACAGAGTATTTGCCCTAAATCCGAACTATTGCGACTGGAGATATGGCCAAAGCCTGGTGATGTTTGGCAAACCGGAAGAAGGACTGGCCGCCATTCGACGCCACATGCGGCTGGATCCCTTCTTTCCACCACAGGCATTGATGACGGAGGGCCTCGCGCATTTCGTTCAGCGGCAATATGCGGAGGCATTGCCGCCGTTTCGCGAAATGGCTGACCGAGCACCGAATTTTCGTAACGGTCGAATGCTGTTGGCGGCGACGTACGGGCATATGGGGACAACCCACGAAGCACGACTGCAAATAGAAGCGCTGCTCAGGATCGAGCCGGATTGCTCGCTGAAGAAACTAGCCGAACAACGCTATCTTCAATCCGCGGAAGATGCTGTTCATTACCTTGATGGGCTGCGCAAAGCAGGATTGCCGGAAGGATGATCGAGCCGGGACTGATACTTTCGGCGGATAGTTGCGTTCTATCGCCAGAGCTGGTCCGCGGGGTACGTTCGGTAAGCCTTTGGGGACGCGGAAACTTGGATGACCACCCTCCAAGAAAAACGCGGCGCCTTGGGCGGCGCGTTTGCCGCAAACAGAAAGTTTGCCGCGATCAGCTCGCCGCCTGCGCCGGCTCGTCGCGCTGGTGCTTCATGACGATCTTGTTCAGCGCGCCGAGATAGGCTTTGGCCGAGGCCACAAGCGTATCCGGGTCGGAGGCTTTCGAGGTCATCGAGCGGCCTTCATGGGCGAGCCGCACCGAGACTTCGGCCTGCGCGTCGGTGCCTTCGGTGACGGCGTGGACCTGATACAGTTCCAGCTTGGCTTCATGCGGCACCAGCGCCTTGATGCAGTTGAAGACGGCATCGACCGGACCGTTGCCTTCGGCTTCCTCGATCTTGATCTTGCCCTCGATGTCGAGCTTCATGGTGGCGCGCTGCGGGCCATGGGTGCCGGCGATTACGGTCAGCGAGGTCAGCTTGATGCGATCGTGCGACGCCGCGATCTCGTCGTCGACCAGCGCCTCGATGTCCTCGTCGTAGATGTCCTTCTTGCGGTCGGCCAGAGCCTTCATCCGCACGAAAGCGTCTTCCAGCTGGTTAGGACCGAGCTTGTAGCCCATCTCTTCCAGCTTGTGCACGAAGGCATGGCGGCCGGAATGCTTGCCGAGCACCAGCGACGACTTCTTCAGGCCGATCATCTCGGGCTTCATGATTTCGTAGGTCGAGGCGTCCTTCAGCACGCCGTCCTGATGGATGCCGCTCTCGTGGGCGAAGGCGTTTCGGCCGACGATCGCCTTGTTGTACTGCACCGGGAACGAGGTCGCCGCCGAGACCAGTTTCGAGGCGCGCGTCAGCATCGTGGTGTCGATCTTGTTCCACCACGGAAACACGTCGTTGCGGACGGTGATCGCCATCACGACTTCTTCCAACGCGGCGTTGCCGGCGCGCTCGCCGATGCCGTTGACGGTGCATTCGATCTGGCGCGCGCCGCCGGCGATGCCGGCCAGCGAGTTCGCCACCGCCATGCCGAGGTCGTTATGGCAATGTACCGAGAATACCGCCTTGTCGGAATTCGGCACCCGCTCGATCAGCGTGCGCATGAAGGCGGCATATTCCTCGGGCGTGGTGTAGCCGACGGTATCGGGGATATTGACCGTGGTGGCGCCGGCCTTGATGACAGCTTCGACGATGCGGCAGAGATAGTCCATCTCGCTGCGGGTGGCGTCCTCGGCCGACCATTCGACGTCGTCGATCTGGTTGCGGGCGCGGGTGACGTTGGCGATCGACAGCTCCATCACCTGCTCCGGCGTCATGTTGAGCTTGACGCGCATGTGCAGCGGCGAGGTCGCGATCACGGTATGGACGCGACCGCGCCGGGCGAACTTGACCGCTTCGGCGCAACGGTCGATGTCCTTGGGGTTGGCGCGCGACAGGCCGGCGATCACCGAATTCTTGGAGCGGCGGGCGATCTCGCTGACCGCCTGGAAATCGCCTTCCGAGGTGATCGGAAAACCGGCCTCGATGACGTCGACGCCCATGTCGTCGAGCATCTCGGCGATCTCGATCTTTTCCTCGAACGTCATGGTGGCGCCGGGGCACTGCTCGCCGTCACGCAAGGTGGTGTCGAATATGATGACGCGGTCCTTCTCGGACTTCGGTGCGGTGGTCATTTCTGCAATTCCTTTTGGGTAGGTGCGCTGTGTTTCCGAGCGCTGAAGGGTTCTGGTGATCTCGCGCAACCCCTGAGTGCCCAGGCGCAACCGCCCAGACGGCCCTCAGGGGCCGATAAGAAGCAGAAGCCCGCCAAGAAGCAGGGTGGGCAAGGACGCAGCCGAAATCACGGGGGCAGCCTTGGCCGCTCCACCCCGAACTCCAGACATTTCGCTGCGAATCAGCATTGCCAGACCCTTGAGAAGACATATCCTCGGCCAAAACCGTTGACGGTTCGTTGCCGGGACGTCGCTTCCCGGCCGTTCTAGACGAGAAATATGGCCGTCGGCAATGCCAAAAGAAGGGCAGAATGGATGACCTATCGGCCCCCGGGCTAAAGCCGTAGCCCTCTCACACCTCCGCCGGATCGGCCTTGGGTTCGACCTTGGACGCCTCGAACAGCATCGGCACCGTCTTGTACCAGTCCAGCAGCCGGGCTGCCGCCACCATGATCGCGATGCCGGCCATGCTGACCAGGAGCTGCTCTGCGAAGCCCCGGGAATACTGGGTGAGAATCCAGTGCGCCGAAAACGACAGGAAGATGCCGAGACAGAAGATCGGCAGCGAATGCCGGCCACAGGATATGGCCGGCAGCAACCAGCGCGACGTCAGCGGCGGCCAGTTGTTCGGAACGAAGCGGACGACGACCAGCGCCAGCGCCAGGAAATGCGTAAAGCGCAGCATGTCGAGGTCGGATTTGTCGATCGGATAGATCGCCTTGGTCATCCACCTCGGGATCAGCGATTCCAGAAACGCGCTGTGCCAGGTCATCACGATCAGCAGCGCGAACAGCAGCCAAGCCACGGCCACCACCATGGCCGCGCGGGATCGGATCAGGAATTGCAGATGCGCGCTGCCGCCAAGCCCGCACCAGGCGGCGAACACGAACAACATCTGCCAGGCGAACGGATTGAAGTACCAATTGGTCCCCGGCGGATAGGACGGCAGGTTCCAGTCGAACCAGCGCGCGGCGATGTACAGCATCACCGAGCCCAGCAGGGCCAGCGCCGGACGGCGCACCAGGCACCACAAGATCAGCGGCGCCGCGAACAACAGCGCCATATAGAGCGGCAGCACGTCGAAATTGACCGGCTTGTACTTTAGCGTCAGCGCCTGCCCGATCATCACGTCGGGGTGCTGAAGAAAGTTGAAGACGTTGAATTCGTCCTCGTACATCGGGTTGTCGAAGCGCTTGGCGGTGCGCGCGACCTGCGCGGTAAAAAGCAGGAACAGGAAAATATGGGCGATATATAACTGCCATACCCGCTTCATCAGCCGCTTGGTGGCGGAGAGAAAATGGCCGCCGCGCACCGCCGGACCGTAGATGAAGCCGGCGAGATAACCGGAGATGAAAACGAAGAACTCGGCGGCGTCGCTGAAACCGTAATTGCGCAGCGTCAGCCAGCTGACGAGGTCCTGGGGAATATGGTCGAGAAAGATCATCCACTGACCGACGCCTCGAAACAGGTCGAGCCGCAGGTCGCGCTCGGGGGGACGCAGGGTGGATAGGTCTTTCGGGTCGGCGGAAATGATCTGGTTCATGGCGAGCCATCCCGTTCAGCAAAAGGCCGGCGGCGGCGTAGCCGCAGCGAATCCGCCGTCGGCACGGTATATCGCAAAGGAAGGCGTCACGTAGGGTGGGCAAAGGCGCTTTTGCGCCGTGCCCACCATGCATCGCCAGATCGCCGTAGATCTGGTGGGCACGCTTGCGCTTTGCCCACCCTGCAAGGCTACTACTTCTTCGCCGCCGCCTTCTTCGTCCCGCCCTTGCCCTCGGCCAGCAGCGCCTCGCGCACCTGCTTGAACTCGCTGCGTTCGGCCTTGTCGACACTGGGAAATCGCAGATCGAGCTTGTCGAGGGCTGCGACGATGGTCGACCCGATCACGACGCGGGCGAACCATTTGTGGTCGGCCGGCACCACGTACCACGGCGCCAGGGATGTCGAGGTGTGGCGCACGATGTCCTGATACACCGCCTGATAGCGCGGCCACAGCGCGCGCTCAGTGATATCGCCCATCGAGAACTTCCAGTTCTTGGCAGGCTCTTCCAGCCGCTCCAGAAAACGCTCGCGCTGTTCTTCCTTGGAGACGTTGAGGAAAAATTTCAGAATCACGGTGCCGTTGCGCGCAAGGTAGCGCTCCATCGCCGAAATATCCTCGAAACGCTCGCGCCAGATATTCTTGGTGATCAGTTTCGGGGGGATTTTCTCCTTGGCAAGGATGTCCGGGTGCACCCGCGTCACCAGGCATTCCTCGTAATAGGAGCGGTTGAAGATGCCGATGTGGCCGCGCTCGGGCAGCGCGATGGTGCTGCGCCAGAGGAAATCATGATCGAGTTCATGCGAGGTCGGCTGTTTGAACGAGGTGACGGCGCAGCCCTGCGGGTTGACGCCGTCGAAGATGCTCTTGATGGCGGAGTCCTTGCCCGCCGCATCCATGCCCTGGAAAATCACCAGCAGCGACCAGCGGTCCTGCGCATAGAGCCGTTCCTGGAAATCGTTCAACCGGTCGCGGTTGGCCTCGAGAATCTTTGCGGCCTTGTCCTTGTCGAGGCCGCCCTTTTCGTCGGTCTTGTGCGATTTCAGGTGGAACTTGCCGGAGCCATCGAACCGGAACGGCGCCACGAAGGGCTTCAATTCGTCGGCGAGGGCTTTCGAGGGCTTTTTGCTCATGAGACCTTGGGTTTCTCGGGTTGCGTCTTCCAGCGGTCGAGGACGCTACCAAGAATACCCTTGGGAAGGAATATGATGAACACCACCAGCAGCACGCCATAGACCAGGTTGTCCCAGCCGACCGCCTTGGTTCCAAACCCGATACGCAGGATTTCCGCGAGCAGGATGGTGATGACGGCGCCGATGGTCGGTCCGAGCGAGACATAGAGCCCGCCGACGATGACGGCGAACACCATCTGCAGCGACACCGAAATGCCGCTCACCGTGTCGGGCGTGATGAACATCTGGTACTGGCAATAGAGCGCGCCGGCGAGTGCCGTCATCAGCGCCGAGATCAGCGTGATCTTGAGCTTTTCGGCGGTGACGTTGACGCCGGCCGCAGCCGCCGCGTCCTCGTCCTCCGAGATCGCCTCCATGGCGTAGCGGCTCATGCTGCGATCGATCCAGTTCCAGATCAACAGCCCCACCACCCAGACGAACAAGGCGATCAGGTACCAGGTGATCTTGTCGTCGAACTGCAACGCCAGAATCTGGCTGCCCTTGGCGCGGTTCGGCGTCATCCCGAGCGAGCCGCCGGTGTAGTCGCGCGTCGCGGTAATGACCTGCAGCACGATGCCGGACAAGGCCAACGTCACCAGCACGAAATAGTGCCCGGTGATGCGGAAGCGGAAACAGGGATAGGCGACGATGAGCGCCAGCACGCCCGCCGCCACCATGCTGACGGGAATGCCGATCCACGGCGAGACGCCGAGATGGTTCCACAACAGCGCCGTGACATAGGCGCCGACGCCCATGAAACCGCCATGGCCAAGCGACACCAGCCCGAAGCGGCCCATGATCGACCACGAGGTATAGGCGAACGACCAGATCAGGATCAGCACCATGATGTGGAGGTGGTAGGGATCGCGATAGACAAAGGGCAGCGCGATCAGCGCCGCCAGTCCGGCAATCCAGGCAACGAGGCGGAGATTCACGAGCGCCTCGCAAACAGGCCCGCGGGCCGGATGAACATCATGACGATGAAGAAGGCGAAGGCGAGCACGTAACCCCATTCGAGATCGGAAAACAGCCCGCCCAGCGAGATGATCTCGGCGAACACGAACGCCGCGATGAAGCCGCCGATGAAATTGCCGAGCCCGCCGAGCACGCAGATCAGGAAGGTGATCGGCCCGAACGACAACCCGACAAAGGGATGCACGTCATATTGCAGCACCAGCAGGCAGGCGGCCAGGCCCGCGAGCCCGCCGCCGATCGCCGAGGTGATCAGGTAGATGCGCTTGGTATCGACCCCCATCAGCGCCATGATCTGGCGGTCCTGCGCGATGGCGCGGATGGCGGTGCCGGTATAGGTCCGCTTCATGAACAGGTAGACCACGACCATGCCGACCAGAGCGGCACTAAACGATAACAGGCGCGCGTAGCTGAAATGCATCTCGCCGAACGCCAGCACCGGCAGCCGGATGCCGAGGTTGCGGAAGTCGATGCCGAAGGCGACGGTGGCAAAGCTCTGCAGGATGAACAGCACGCCGCCGGTGGCGAGCAACTGGTTGATCGGCGGCGCCGTCAACAGCGGCGCGATCACGATGTAATGCAGCGCGGCGCCAAGGGCTGCGACCAGCATGATGGTGAGCGGCGCCGCCGCCCAGTAGGGAAAGCCGAACACCTGCACGAGATAATACATCCCGTACATGCCGATCATGACCAGCTCGGCGTAGCAGATCCAGGTGACGTCGATGACGCCGAAGATCAGGTTGAGCCCGAGCGCCAGCAGCGCCAGCACGCCACCGAGCAGGATGCCGTTGACCACGGCCTCCAGCAGGTAGATGTCGAAGATGTCGAGGAATGCCTGCATGTTCTGCCCTACACCCCGAGATAGGCCTGCTTGATGCTGTCGGTCGACAGCATCTCCGCCGCGGTGCCCGAGGCGCGAATCGAGCCGGCCTCGAGCAGATAGGCGCGATCGACCACTTTCAGCACCTGCTGCACGTTCTGTTCGACGATCAGCACCGTCAGCCCGCCGGCCCTGATACGTTTCACCAGTTCGAACACCTGCTGCACCACGACCGGCGCCAGGCCGGCCGAGGGCTCGTCGAGCAACAGCAATTTCGGGTCCGACATCAGCGCGCGGCCGATCGCGCACATCTGCTGCTCGCCGCCCGACATGGTGCCGGCGAGCTGGCTGCGCCGTTCCTTCATGCGCGGGAAAAGATCGAACACGAATTCCAGCCGCTCGGCATAGCGGGCGCGGGCGCCCGGCATGTAGGCGCCCATTTTCAGGTTGTCGTCGACCGAGAGCCGCGGAAACAGCCGGCGGTTTTCCGGCACATGGGCAATACCGAGGTCGACGATGCGATGCGCCGGCGTCGCCAGCACGTCGGTGCCTTCCATCGCAATCGCGCCCTTGATCGGCCGGATCAGGCCCGAGATTACCCGCATCAAGGTGGTCTTGCCGGCGCCGTTGGGGCCGATCACGCCGACCGCTTCGCCGGCCTTGACCTCGAGCGAAACGCCGAACAGCGCCTGAAAGCTGCCATAGCCCGCATCGATCGATTTCAGTTCGAGCATCTCAGACCCCTGCCCGGCGGCGCGCTTCCGCGGCCGCGACCTGGCTCTCGTCGGCGTCGGTGCCGAGATAGACCTCGATCACGCGGCGGTCGCCCGCCACTTCGCTCGGCAGCCCTTCCGAAATCTTCTCGCCGTGGTCGAGCACCATGACGCGATCGACCACCCGCATCAGCACGCCCATGATGTGTTCGACCCAGATGATGGTGATGCCGAGTTCGTCGCGGATGTTGCGCAGCATGTCGGCCGCCTGATCCATCTCGGTCTCGTCGAGCCCGCCGAGGCTTTCGTCGGCGAGCAGCAGTTTCGGACCGGTCGCCAGCGCTTTCGCCAGTTCGAGTTTTTTCAGGCCGGCAGCGCCGAGGCCGTCGACGCTGGCATGGCGATCGGTCGGCAGCCCGACCATCGCGAGCGCGCGCTCGGCGGCTTCATCGGCCTTGGCGCGGCTGTGGCGGCCCTGGCCGTAGTAACCGGCCAGCGCCACATTCTCGAAAATGCTGAGCCGGTGAAACGGCCGCGGGATCTGGAAGGTGCGGCCGACACCGCCGTTGATGATGCGGTGCGGCGCTTGCCCTGCGAGTTCCACGCCATCGAACATGATCGAACCCGCCGTCGGGAGCAGCGTGCCCGACAGCATGTTGAAGATCGTGCTCTTGCCGGAGCCGTTGGGGCCGATCAGGCCGAGAATCTCGCCCTGCTCGACCTTGAACGACACGCTGTTAACAGCGGTGAAGCCGCCAAAGCGCTTCACCAACCCGTCTACAACAAGCACCCCAGAACCTCCGCTACCCCGTTTGCATCAGCCTCGTGGACACAGCCTTGGCCTACTGGTTGCTGAACGTGGTCCCCTTCGGCAACGGCAGCACGGTCTCGCGCTGCATCTGGCTCTTCGGCCACACGACATAGGATTTGTCGTCGATGTACTGCAACACCACCGGGAACGAGCGCTCGTTCTGGCCGGCCATCTGGGTACCCTCGCCGAAGAACTTGACGCCGTAGCCGAGCATGGTGCCGCCTTCGGGAATATCCACATCGAGCGCCGCCTTGCGCAGGGCTTCCGGATCGACGCCGCCGTACTTCTTGATCGCCTGCGGCAGCACGGCGTCGAGGAAGACATAGGCGTTGGAGGCGCCGATGCCGACATGGGCCGAGCGAATCGCGACGCCCGGCTTCAGCTTGTCGAACTCCTCGCCCACCATCTTGATCACGGCCGGCAGCTTCGGATCCATTCCCTTCTGGTTGGCGAGCCAGATCGAGACCGGGTCGGTGTTGAAGAGGTAGTTGGCGTCGGCGCCGAGGCCTTCCTTCAGCTTCTCGTAGACGCCGTAGCCGGCGCCGTGACCGACGATGGCGCCGAACTTCAGCCCCTGTTCGCGCGCCTGCCGGAACAGCAGCGTGATGTCGGGGTTGTAGCCGGTGTGGAAGATCACATCCGGCCGGGCGCGCTTCAGCTTGGTGACCAGCGCGGAGAGGTCGGGCGCGGTCGCCGAATAGCCTTCCTTCAGCACGACGTTGAAGCCGGCCTTCTTCGCGCCGGCCTCGTTGCCCTTGGAGACGTCGACGCCATAGGCGCCGTCCTCGTGGATGATGGCGACGCGCAGGTCCTTCGGCTCCTTGCCGAATTTGGACATCGAATTCTGCGCGATGAAATCCGTCGTCATCATGCCGTACTGATCGCCGGCCGCCTGCGGACGGAAGACATATTTGTAGTTCTTGCCGTCGAACACGCCGGAGGAAATGCAGGTGGTGATCCACATGAACTTCTTCATCTGGTCGACGCGCGCCGACACCGGCACGCACTGCGCCGACGAGAAGAATCCCATCAGCATGTCGACTTTTTCCTGCTCCAGCAGGCGCACCGCCTCGTTGATGGCGATATCGGGCTTGCTCTGCGCGTCGGCGTAGACCGTCTCGATCTTGTAACCCTCGACGCCGGTCTTGGCGTAGTGGTCGAGCATGATCTTGACGCCGGTATATTGCAGCTCGGAGCCGCCGCCGGCGAGCGGGCCGGTCAGGTCGAAGATGACGCCGATCTTGATTTTCTTTCTTCCTGAGCCTCGGCGGAAACCGCCATCCCCAGCACCGCGACAGCGGCCGACACCCCAACGAGCAGGCGTGCGAATTTGCGCACCGGCATGAATTCCTCCCTGGACGATTGTGCACTGCTTCTTTTTGTTTTAGCAGCGCCTATCACATTGATAGCGCGGACCGATGTCAAGCGCATTGGCGCGCCATGACGACGCGGTCCGGCTTCAGGGGCCGCAATGGCCACACGTCAGGGTTGGGGCGACAGCTGCGCTTCGATGAACGCGGTGACGAATCGCGGCATCGTATCGGTGAGATCGCCGATGCTGCGCACCAGATGAATGCCGGAAAGTTCGGGCGACGGCTGCTGCGCGAGATTGCCAAGCATGCGGGCACGCAACGCCTCGCCGGTCAGATCGACGTGCAGAAGCCGGATCATCGCCAGCGCGGGTCCGGTGAAAAGGCAGTGCCAATCCGCCTCGGTACGATAGTCCGCCGGCGCCAGACCGGTCTCCTCCTCCAGTTCGCGCGCGACGCTGCCGGAAATATCGACCGCGCCGTCCCTGACGTCGTCGAGATCGGGCGTGCCGGACGGAAAATAGATCCGCCCGGCATTGGCGGTGTGCTGCCCCATCTCGCCGAGCACGAAGGCACCGTCACTAGCAGCGCAGCGCGCCCATGCCAAAGCCGTTGAACACGCTGTTGTCGGGAAAGCCCCAGTCGCGCCAGGCCAGGAAGCTGGCGAAATCAGTCTCGAAATAGCTGGCGCTGAGCCGCTCGCCCTCGAATACCGGATTGCGGCCGAGCAGCACGCGGCCGTTCCACAGCGCGGGATTTTTCTGCACCTGGCCGGCGAAATGCGCGTCGATCTCCGCGCGGCGCTCCAGCGCGAACGGCCACGGCCAGTCTTCGACGGGCAGATCGAGCGTGGTGACGCGGTGAATGACCAGCGCGCTCATGCCATTCACCGCATCATTTCAATTTCACTTGCACATCACTGGTGCGTCATTTGGCGTTCATGCCGGTGGTCTTCTTGACCTGATCGACAAACTTGTTGGTCCAGGTCTTGCTGACGTCGATATTGGCCTTGGCGACCTCGGGCGAGCCCTCGCTGAACACCGCGAGCACCGCATCGGCGCCCTTGGGGTCCATCTTGCCGGTTTCCGAATACATCGGGATCGTGTTCTTCAGCGCGGCGAGATAGAGCTCCTTGTTCTTGCCGACGATTTCCTCCGGCATCTTCGCCATGATCTCTTCCGGCGAATGCGAATGAATCCAGCTCAGCGTGTTGACGATGGCCGTGGTCAGGGCCTGCACGTCCTTTTCGTGCGAGCCGACCCAGGCGGCGGTCGAGTACAGCGCGCCGCCCGGATATTCGCCGCCGAACAGCGCCAGCGTATCCTTCTGGGTGCGGGTGTCGGCGAGGATCATGAGGTCCTTGTGGCTGCCCTGCAGCACCGTGACCGACGGATCGAGCATCACGGCGGCATCGATCTGGCCCTGCTCCATCGCCGCCACAGCGGTGGCGCCGAGGCCGACGCCGATCACCGCGGCGCTGGTGGGATCGAGGCCGTTCTTCTTCAACAGGAATTTCAGGAAGAAGTCGGTCGAGGAGCCCGGCGCGCTGACGCCGACCTTCTTGCCGGCCAGATCCTTGATCGACTTGATTTCGGCATTGTGCGACGGCGACACCACCAGCACCAGCCCGGGATAGCGGTCATAGACCACGAAGGACACCAGTTCCTGCTTCTTGGCGGCGAGGTTGACGCAATGGTCGAAATAGCCGGAGACCACGTCGGCGCTGCCGCCGAGCACGGCTTTGAGCGCATCCGAGCCGCCCTTGAGGTCGACCAGTTCGACCGCAAGGCCGGCCTTTTCATATTCGCCGAGCTGCTTGGCCAGCACCGTCGGCAGATAGCACAGGCAGGCGCCGCCCCCGACCGCGACCGTGATCTTGCTTTGCGCTGCGGCAAGACCCGAGGTCAGCGCCAGCGCGAGCAGCGTCCCGGCCAGCCGGCCCAACAGTTTCTTCATGGTTTCCTCCATTCGGTTGACGGCAACATAGTGCAGCGCACCCGGCTTGAGAAGGCGACTTTGGTGTCGCTGGCCAAGCCACAACGGGCGTCATAGCATCGGCGCACAAGAAACCAGGGAGGACTACCCATGAATCGCATCGCCATCTCGCTGTCGATTGCCGCCGCCTTTGCCGCCGGCTGCGGCGTCACCCATCTGCTGCGCCCGGCCTACGCCGCCGACGTCATCTCGGCGCAGATCATCCATACCGGCGATCTCGAAGGCGACGCGCTGTCGCCTGCCAACGCCGGCGGCATGCGCAACAAGACCTTCGTCTCGGTCGACGGCGCCACCATCTCGATCCAGGACGGCAGCCCGCCCAAGCATCTGCATGCCGACGCCAACGAGATCCAGTACATCCTCGAAGGCAAGGGCACGATCTGGCTCGGCGACAAGGAAGTCGCGGTGAAGCCGGGCGATCTCGTCATCATCCCGAAGGGCACGCCGCATGGCGGCACCAAGCCCGACGGCCGCACCATCAAGGCGATCGCGATCAAGACCCCGCCGCAGACGCCGGATGATACCAAGCTGCTGAACTGACGGCGCGGCTCTCTCATCCGTCATTGCGAGCGAAGCGAAGCAATCCATCTTGCGGCACAAAGGAAGAATGGATTGCTTCGTCGCTGCGCTCCTCGCAATGACGGTGAGAGAAACTAGCCCCGCCCCTCCGACGCGGCCGGCCGCCACACCAGCAGCCGCTTCTCCACCACCGTCACCACCACGTCGATCAGGATGACAAAGGCCGACAGCACGAACATGCCGGCGAACACGGCGGCGACGTCGAACACGCCTTCGGCCTGCTGGATCAGATAGCCGAGCCCGGCGGCCGATCCCAGATACTCGCCGACCACCGCGCCGACCACGGCGAAGCCGACCGAGGTGTGCAGCGAGGAGAACATCCATGACAGCGCCGACGGCCAGTAGACATGCCGCGTCAACTGCCGCTCGTTCATGCCGAGCATGCGGCCGTTGTCGAGCACGGTGTTGGAGACTTCCTTGACGCCCTGATAGACGTTGAAGAACACGATGAAGAACACCAGGGTTACGCCGAGCGCGACCTTGGACCAGATGCCGAGCCCCAGCCACAGCGTGAAGATCGGCGCCAGCACCACGCGCGGCAGCGCGTTGAACATCTTCACATAGGGATCGAACACCGCGGCGACGCGCGGCTGCCGCGCAAACCAGAACCCGACCAGCACGCCGCCGATCGAGCCGATCACGAACGCCAGGATCGATTCCCACAGCGTGATGACCAGGTGCTTCCAGATCGTGCCGGTCGCGAACCAGTGAACGATCTGGCTGAAGACATCGACCGGATTGGAAAAGAAGAACGGCGGCAAAATCATGCGGCCGAACACCGGCACGGTGGCGAAGAACTGCCACAGCCCCAGTGCGACGACGGCGACCAGTATCTGCAATGAGAGGAGTTTGATCCTCGACACGCTCAAACTCCTCTCGTCATGACGGCAATCTCGCTTACGGCTTCGAGAAAATGCCGATCAGACCGGTCGCCTGCTTGGCGTGGCCGTCGAGCGCCTTGATCAGTTCGTCGCGCGTCATGCCTTCCTTGAGCGCGGCGGGCTCGAGATCGGTCGCGATCAGCGTAAAGGTGTAGTGATGCACGGGGCCGGCCGGCGTGCAGGGGCCGGAGTAAAATCCAACCTTCTGCGTGCTCATGCCGCCGACATATTTGTCGCTGGCCTTGGAGACTTCGCCTTCGGCGAAACCGGTGACGGAAGGCGCAATGCCGTAGGCCACCCAATGGCTGACGCCGCCGGGCGGACGGCCCTCGGGGTCGAACATCAACAGCGCATAGCTCTTGGTGCCCTCGGGCGGGTTGGACCAGTTCAACGCCGGCGAGATATTCTCGCCGACGCAATTCGGATTGGCCTTGTTGTTGCCGGCGTTCTTGACCGCCAGCCGCTCGCCGTCCTTGAAGCTCGGCGAGGACAGCGTGAACACGCCCTGTGCACTGGCCTGCTGCGCGCCGCAGAAGGCCGCCAGCGCCATAACGCCAGCGAAAATCGAACCACGTCCCGACATGACATCTCCTGTTTGTTGTTATTTAGCGCGATCACCCGACGGCTGATTGCGCGTAACCCTTCAACACCTCTTCCTTCAAAACACTCCATATCTCACGGTGCAGTTCGTGAAATTCCTTCTCCATGCGGATTTCGGCAATGTCGCGCGGCCGCGGCAACGGCACCCGCCAGTCGCCGATGATGCGCGCGCCGGGCCCCGCCGACATGATGACGACGCGGTCAGCCAGCGCAATCGCCTCCTCGAGATCGTGGGTGACGAACAGCACCGCCTTGCGGTCGGCGTTCCACAGTTCCAGCAGCAGATTGCCCATGATCTGCCGGGTCTGGGCATCGAGCGGGCCGAACGGCTCGTCCATCAGCAAGATCTTGGGATCGCGGATCAGGACCTGGGCGAGCCCGACGCGCTTGCGCTGGCCGCCCGACAGCATGTGCGGATAGCGGTTGCCGAAGGCGCCGAGGCCCACTGAAGTCAACCAGCCCTGCGCGCGCTGCAACGCCTGCGGGCGCGGCGCGCCGGCAACCTCGAGCCCGATGGCGACGTTGTCGATCGCGGTCTTCCACGGGAACAGCGCATCGGCCTGGAACAGGTAGCCGGCGTCCCGGTTCAGGCCGGTCAGCGGCACGTCGAAGATTTTGACCGAACCCGCCGCGGGCTTCAGCAGCCCGGCCGCGACATTGAGCAGCGTCGATTTCCCGCAACCGGTGGGCCCGACGATGGCGACGAACTCGCCATGGGCAACCCTGAGATTGGCCTGTTCCACCGCGGTGTAGACCCGGTCCCCGGCCAGCCGGAACGCCACCGTCGCGTCGTCAAGCGCGATTGCCGTCGGCTGTGCCGTCTCCACCCCGTGACCTCCTTGTTTGGACAGATGCCTTAGCGGTTCGGAAGGATAAGTTCAACGCGGCGTCATGACGTGGTAGTTGATCCCTTACCCTCCCCCGGAGGGTAAGAACCGAGATCGCATGGCCAGCCCGTCCCTCATCTCCTATTCCCACGTCGCAAAAACCTTCGACGGCGGACGCGTGGTCGCGGTCGACGACGTCTCGCTCGACGTCGCCGAGGGCGAGTTTCTGGCCATCGTCGGCGGCTCCGGCTCGGGCAAGACCACGCTGCTGCGGCTGGCCAACCGGCTGATCGAGGCCGACAGCGGCAGCATCACCGTCGAGGGCGAGGATGTCAGCCAGGTCGACCCGATCGGGCTGCGGCGGCGGATCGGCTATGTCTTCCAGAGCGGCGGGCTGTTTCCGCATATCGACGTCGCCGGCAATATCGGCATCACGCCGAAACTGCTGGGCACGCCGGCCGAGGAAATCTCGGCACGGGTCGATGAACTGCTCGATCTGGTGCGGCTCGACCGCGCGCAATATCGCGACCGCCTGCCGCATGAACTTTCCGGCGGCCAGCGCCAGCGCGTCGGCGTGGCGCGGGCGCTCGCGGCCAAACCGCGCATCGTGCTGATGGACGAGCCGTTCGGCGCGCTCGATCCCCTCACCCGCGACGCCCTCGGCGACGATTTTCGCGCGCTGCACCAAAAGCTCGGACTGACCACGGTCATGATCACCCACGACATGACCGAGGCGATCTTGCTGGCCGACCGTGTCGCTGTCATGCGCGGCGGAAAGCTGCTCGCCGAAGGCACGCCGTCGGAGCTGTCCGATAGCGGCGACGCCTATGTCGATGAGCTGCTGGGCACGCCACGTCGGCAGGCCGAACGGCTTGGCGCCCTGCTGCCGCGGGATGGCGCCGCATGAGCTTGTTCAGCGATCCACGCTGGGGCGAGGCGCTCGGGCATCTGCCTGACTATCTCGGCAACCATGTCCGTGTCAGCGTCACCGCGCTGGCGCTTGGTCTTCTTGTCAGCCTGCCGCTCGCGATTCTGTCGCGCCATCGCCCGGTGCTGCGCGGGGCGCTGCTCGGTCTCGCCAGCATCGTGCAGACGGTGCCGGGACTGGCGCTGCTGGCGCTGTTCTATCCGCTGCTGCTGGCGCTGGCGGCACTGTCGCTGTCCTGGTTCGGAGCAGGTTTTTCCGCCTTCGGCTTCTTGCCCGCGGTGCTGGCGCTGGCGCTGTATTCGATGCTGCCGGTGCTGCGCAACACCATCACCGGCCTTGCGCGGCGTCGATCCCGCGATCCTGGAAGCCGCGCAGGGCGTCGGCATGACGCCGCGGCAATCGCTGTTCACGGTCGAGTTGCCGCTGGCGCTGCCGGTGATGATGGCGGGCATCCGCACCGCGGCGGTCTGGGTGATCGGCACCGCGACCTTGTCGACGCCGATCGGCCAGACCAGCCTCGGCAATTACATCTTTGCCGGTCTGCAGACCCAGAACTGGGTGTTCGTGCTGTTCGGCTGCCTCGCAGCCGCCGTGCTGGCGCTCGCCGTCGATCAGTTGCTGGCGCTGATCGAAGAGGGCTTGCGGCTGCGCAGCCGCTTCCGCACGGCGCTCGGCGGCGTCGCGCATTGCCGCGATGGTCGCGGCCACGCTGGTGCCGACCATGACGCGTTCGCAGTCGAGTTACATCGTCGGCGCCAAGACCTTTACCGAGCAATACGTCCTGTCGGCCCTGATCGCGCAGCGGCTGCGCGCAGCGGGCCTCCCCGCCTCCTCCCGCGAAGGGCTCGGCTCCAACGTGGTCTTCGATGCGCTGGCCAGCAACGACATCGACGTCTATGTCGACTATTCCGGCACGCTGTGGGCCAATCAATTTCACCGCAGCGATATCCTGCCGCGCGAGGCGCTGCTCACCGAGCTGAAGACCACGCTGGCCAGGCAGGACATCACGGTGCTCGGCCAACTCGGCTTTGAGAATGCCTATGCGCTGGTGATGCCGCGCAAGCGCGCCGAGCAACTGGGCATTCGCACCGTCGCCGATCTCGCTTCCCGCGCCGCCGGGATGTCGATCGCCGCCGACTATGAATTCTTCTCGCGGCCGGAATGGGCCGGACTGCGGAAGGCCTACGGCCTCTCGTTCCGCACGCAGCGGCAGATGCAGCCGGACTTCATGTATGCCGCGGCGGCGTCGGGCGAAGTCGACGTCATCGCGGGCTACACCAGCGACGGGCTGATCGCGAAATACGACCTGGTCGTGCTCGACGACACCAAGCATGCGATTCCGCCCTATGATGCGATGGTGCTGCTGGCGCCAAAGCGCGCCAACGACCAGGCGCTGCGCGCGGCGCTGCAGCCGCTGCTCGGCAAGATCAGCATCGCCACCATGCGCGAGGCCAACCTGCGCGCCGCCGGCAACGACGCCACCAGTTCGCCGGATGCGGTGGCAACGTGGCTGTGGGAGAAGGTGGGGACGAAGTAGATCGATCGTCATTGCGAGCGAAGCGAAGCAATCCAGACTTTCCTTGCCGCAAGATGGATTGCTTCGCTTCGCTCGCAATGACGGAGGTAACGATCCAGCCATGACGGCAAGGGTCAAAGCCCTTTGATCATCCCGGCGTCGATCAGGAGCCGGTTGAGGCGGCGGGCTTCGCCGCCGGCCTTGCAGTCGTAGAAAATGCCGTTGCAGCGGAGCATGATCGCCTTCTGCTCCTCGAACGACGGGTCGAGCGGGATACCGGCGGCTTCCTGGATCACCAGCGGCAAATAGGCGGCGTCGATGGTG
The DNA here is from genome assembly GCA_963764705.1 of uncultured Alphaproteobacteria bacterium. Classification (GTDB taxonomy): domain Bacteria; phylum Pseudomonadota; class Alphaproteobacteria; order Rhizobiales; family Xanthobacteraceae; genus Bradyrhizobium. The sequence continues at coordinate 46,606 of CAVXTR010000008.1, forward strand.
TCCATCACAGCGGGGCTTTTCACCGGCTCGAAGTTGACCGCGTCGATCGCGTAATAGGTCGCGTAATAGCGCGGGTCGTAGTTCTCCAGCTTCTTGCCGATGCCGGCTTCGTCGAGCCCGGGATCGAGCAGCTGCGGCGAAAATTCGGGTTGATGATCGCCGTAGCGCACGATCAGGAACGGCTGCGACGGAAACTTCTTCTTCAGCGCCGCGACAAAGGAAGCATAATCACCGGCGCTCATCGCCTGCCGGCGCAGATATTCGTCGACGGAAGCCGTGTTGCCCGGGCTGCGCCAGGACGGCATCAGGTCGGGACGGAATTTCGTCTCCCAGGGGAAATGATTGGCGGCGAGGTAGACGAAGGTGAACAGCGGCGTGTTGGCCGGCTGTTCGGCAATCAGCTGCAGCGCCTTGTCGTAGAAGAAGCCGTCGGGTTCAACATCTTTGGCGTGGAGATCCTTGGCGTCGAGGAAGCGCTGGATGCCGGTGGTGGTCTGGAAACTGCGTGCGCTCATGAAGGCGCCATAGGCCGGGTAGAGCGACAGCGTGGAATAGCCGCAGCGACGCAGCGCCAGCGGCAGGCCGCGCTCGACGCGGCCGGAGGCAATGCGCGTCACGAAATAGGCGAAGCGGCCGAACGAACGCGACGACAGCCCGGCAAGCACGTTATATTCGGTGAACCAGCTCGGCCCGCCATTGCTCTCGGCGAGAAACTTGCGCTCCTTGCCGTCGAAGGATTTGAAATGGTTGCCGTAGCCCGGCGGCACCTTGATGCCGTCGGCCTGACGAATGTCGAAACTCGAACTCGTCATGGACCATGATGATGTTCGGGCGGCGCCCGGCCGGGTGGCAGGAATCCAGCAGCGGCACCTTGAGGCGCTCGGGGACAGCAGCCGCGGATTCCATGAAGCCGTAATTGATGAAATCGGAGACCGCCGTGACGCCGGAACGGGAGAATTTCGACAGATAGCCGTCGTCGTAATAGCCGCGCCAGGCCTCGTCCGGCCAGGTAAAGGAATAGACGACCAGCGCGGCAAGGCATGCCAGCTTGCCGGCCAGCGCCGGCAGCCGGCGAATCCGGAACGGATCGAGCCACCACAGCGCGTACATCAGGGGAATCGTGACGAGGCCGGCCGCGATCACCGACCAGCGCAGGTTCGGGAAGATCGTGAACAGGAAGGCCGCGGTGTCGCGATCGATCACCATCAGATCGACGAAGTTCGCGGTCATCTGCACCACGGAGTGCTTGAGCTGCGACAGCAGCACCAGCACCACGGTCAGCGTCAGCGACAGCGCGCCGGACAGCGCCGGGCGCCGCAGCAGCGCGATGAAGAAGAAGTTCAGAATACCCCAGGACAGCAGAAAGCCGATGCGCCCGCCGAAATCGGTTTCGGTCTGGTACATGATCGCCAGCGCCGCCAGATGCGGCGCCGCGACGGCCGACAGCCGCCAGATGCCGATCCCGGCGATGCCGGCGGCGACGGTGGAGGCGGACGGTCCTGGATTTGGCGCGGGCGCCATCGTCGGGAGCAACATGACCCGGCGCAATGCAAAAGCCTTGGCTGGCGAGGACCAGGAGACGCACGACCAGCCGGAACCTGTGTCGCGTCATAAAAATGTAGTGGAATGGTCATGAACGCGCAATGAATTTGCCGCTCAGCCGCTTCGCCAGTCATACCAGCACGGACACGCTCAGTTGGCATTTGGGGCAGACGAAGTGCCGCGCCACGTGTCCCCCGGGTTCGGGACTGATGCGCGTCAGATCCATGCGCGCGGAGCAGTCGCGGCAGACCGGCGCGGTGATCCGTTCTGGAGCGGATGGCGCGTAGCTGTGCACCTTGCGTGGCGTGCTCATGATGGCTGCCTCGGGGAATGGGACAACACCACCAGAGCGTGAAGGTTCAATAAGACTGCAATTAAAGGATGTGAGTGCCAAAAGCCGGGTTTCCGGATGCGAAATGGCCTGTTTCGCGCCCAAATCACCTGATGCCGGGCATGCGCCCCGGATGCCGGCGAGAATTACGGCCGTTTCGCAATACCCTCGATGAACAGGTCGATGATCGCCGCCGCGGTCCGTTCGGCTTCCGCGCCGTCGACGCCCCAGCGCGGAAAATGGCCGTCGATATTCATCCGGGCGAAGCCGTAGACCAGCGCGCGGCCGGCGATCTGGACACCGCTTCAGGTCCACCGAACGGAGCTGGCCCTGCGTGAACGCCTCGGCCAGCGTGCGCTCGGTCAGCGCGATCAGTTCGGCATTATCAGCCGACACGGCTTCCGCCTTGTCGTGATCGAAAAAGCGGCGGCTGGAGATGATCTCGAAATGGGTGGGGTTGCGCATCGCCCAACGCAGATAGGCCAGCCCGAGCGCGCGAAAGCGCGCCAGCGGATCACCGGCGGGCGTTTCCGACAGTGCCGCCTCGATCTCGGCCCGGAAGCGCCGCTGCGCCTCCTCCGCCACCGCCTGCATCAGGGCATCGCGGCTGGCGAAGTGCCGGAACGGCGCGCCCGGCGAGACGCCGGCCCGGCGGGCGGCCTCGCGGACGCTGACCGCATCGGGCCCGCTTTCGCCGACCAGTTGCAGCGCGGCGTCGATCAGCACCCGGCGGAGGTCGCCATGGTGATAGGGCTTTGGCGCGGTCGCAGGAGCGCGCCGGCGGCGCGGTTTGGCGGTGGCGGTTTTGGCGGCAGGACGCATTCTCCCTCCTAGCATCACCGCCTTGTGAATGTAAGCACCGATTACACGGATTGACGGTTCCGGCGCGCGCCATGTAACTGATGATTACATCAATTCAGCGAGGGGCGCGCGATGTCAGGCAATCGTCAAGACTGGTTCGAGGGCTGGCGGCTGTTCGCCCTGCTCTCGCTGACTCTGGTCGCCTTGAGTCTCTGGATCGCCGGCATGCGGCAGTTCGAGGTCGACGGCGTCCGCATGGTGATCCGCTTTACCGCACGGACCTCGCTGCTGTTCTTCTGTCTCGCCTTCAGCGCCGCGGCGCTGGCGCGGCTGTGGCCGAATGCGTGGACACGGTGGCAACGCCGCAACCGCCGTCAACTCGGCGTCACCTTCGTAGCGTCGCACGCGATCCACGCGGTCGCGATTGCCTGCTTCGCCGTGATGGATCCCGCGGGCTACGCCGCGGCGACCTCGATCGCGTCCTACATCTTCGGCGGCATCGGTTACGCCTTCATTATTGCCATGGCCGCAACCTCGTTCGACCGCACCGCAAGTGCGATCGGCGCGCGCGGCTGGCGCCTGCTGCATCTCTTCGGCGGCTACTATCTGCTGCTGCAGTTCATGATCTCGTTCGGCAAGCGGATTCCCGACATGCCGCTCTATGCGCTGTTTTTGATACCGCTGCTCGCTGTGTTCGCACTGCGCATGATCGCGATGGCGCCGAGGACGCAACGCGCCATGCCGGCAGGATGATGTTACTTCTCGATCAGGTGATACTTGCGGCCCAGTTGACGGTGGACGGTAATCACGGCGCGATCGACATCGCTGATCAGGCTGTCGCCCAGGATCACGTTGGGGATTTCCCAATTGCGGCCTTCCCGGACATTGGGCAGGCCGCGTACAGCTGGCACTGAAGCCGTTTCGCAGCCGGGTTGGCTGCGAAGCGCCTCATTGGCGAGTTGCGTCAATTCGGCGTCGGTCTTTCCGATCGTTGCCGTCACTGATGGCCAGCCATCACTGATGACCGAGGCCTTCCAGCTCCTTGGCGCGGGTCTCGGTCATGCTGCGCATGCATTCGCCGGCATCGAGCCGGGCGATGGTGCCCTCGCCCATGCCGTAATACAGGCAATTGGCGTCCCGGTACTGGACCCACAACCGCTGCGCGGTGCGCAAGGGTTCGCGCTGTGCCGGCACCGCATCCTTGAGCGCCTGCTGATAAGCGATATTCAGCCGCTTGTCCCACCGCGCGGTCTTGGCCTTGAGGCATTCGACCATCTGGAAGGTGTTGCCGTCGCAGGATTGCTCGGGCTCGCCCTGATCGCCGGCGTGGGCGACCGAGGCCAGCGCGAGCACCGCGGCGGTGCCGATCAAACCTTTCAAGAAATGGTTCATGCGCGCGGCACCAGGCCGAGGCGCTTGGCGATGATCCTGTCGACGGTGCGCTTCGGCAATAGCGCCGCCACCAGATGCCGCATCGGGTCGGGCGTGATCTGGTAACGCACCTTCGGATTGGACAGCGTCAGGGCCTCGAAAATCTTTTCGGCGATCGTCTCCGCCGGCAATCCGTTTTCACCGAGTTGCATCATGAACGTGCGGATCTTGACCAGCGCCGTGTAGAACGGCGAATTCTGGTAAGCCGTGATGTCGACTTCATCGGCCTTGCCCCAGATCGGGGTCTTCACCGCGCCGGGGGCTATGATGATGACATCGATCCCGAACAGCATCATTTCGCGGCGCAGGCTCTCGGCCAGTCCCTCGACCGCGTGTTTAGACATCGAATAGGCCGACATCAGCGGATTGCCGTTCCTGCCCGCCACCGAGGAGATCATCACGATCCTCCCCTTCGATCCCTTCAGCGTCGGATCGGAGCCGAGCAGCGGACCAAAGGCCTGCGTTGCGATGATCGGGCCGATGACGTTGACGTCCATCTGACGACGGAATTCATCGGCGGCGAGTTCAAGTACGGGGCCTGCGACCGCGATGCCGGCATTGTTGACAAGGCCCGCCAGCGTCTCGCCGCCCAAAGCGTTGCGCACCTCGCGCGCCGCCGCCAGCACCGCCGCCTCGTCGGTGACGTCGAACAACAGCGGCGTGAAGTTGGCGCCGAATTCGTTTCTGAGGCGGTCGGCGTCGGCCTGCTTGCGTACGCTGCCGAAGACGCGAAAACCGCGGTCGAGCAGCAGCTTTGCGCTGGCCCAGCCGATGCCGGTGGACGCGCCGGTGATAACGACAGATTTCATGGATGGATCCGCCCCGTTGGTGATGTCGGGGCTTCATTTAACCTGTGTGGAGGGAAGTGCAATGCGGTCGACGAAGCACCGAATGCTTCCCCTCTCCCCTTGTGGGAGAGGGTGGACGCGATGCATAGCATCGCGGACGGGTGAAGGGTTCTCTCCGCGGAGACAGACCCCTCATCCGGCACGGACTACGTCCGTGCCACCTTCTCCCACAAGGGGAGAAGGGAAGAGGAGAAGTCCGGAAAAGCCCCCTACTCCGCATGCCCGTCGATGATCGGGCCGAACAGCTCCCATTTCTCGCCGGTGAACTTCATCATCTGGACCTGCTCGATCGGATAGAAATCCGTCGGCGAGGTCTTGATGCGGATGCCCGGGATATAGGTGTTGATCTCGAAATCCATGTTGGCCACGATCTTCATGACGTTCTCGCGCGTGAGATTGTCGCCGCAGCGCTTCAGCACCTCGACCAAAGCGGTCGAGGTATTGTAGGCGGTCAGCGGTCCGCTCTCGGAACGGTCGGCCTCCGGATAGTACTTGGCCATGAAGGCGCGGTATTTCTGCATGCCGGGATGCGAGTCCCATTGCGGATCGGTGACGTCCATCTGGTAGCCGGCGCTGAGGATGCCGGCGGCGTTTTCGAGGCCGGCAGGCTTCAGCACCGCGCCGACCGAGGCTGACACGTTGGTCATGATGTGGATCGGCTTCCAGCCGAGTTCGGCGACCTTCTTGATTGCCTGGGCGGCAAACTTCGGCGTGCCGATATTGACGAAGATGTCGGGATTGGCGGTCTTGATCGCCACCACCTGCGAATCCACTGTCGGCATGCTGATCTCGTAGGGCACGCTGGCGACGACCATGCTGTCATATTTCTCGCGCAACACGTCCTTCAGGCCGAGCACATAGTCCTTGCCGAAATCGTCGTTCTGGTAGAGCACGCCGATCCTGGCTTTGGGGTAATGCTGCAGGATGTAGGTGGCGTAGATCCGCGCCTCGGCCCGGTAGTTCGGCTGCCAGCCGATGGTCCAGGGGAAATGTTCGGGATCGCCCCAGCGCGAGGCGCCGGTGGCGACGAAAAGCTGCGGCACCTTCATGGTGTTCATGTATTTCTGGATCGCCGCGTTCGACGCGGTGCCGAGCGGTGCGAAGATCAGAAACACCTCGTCGCTCTCGACCAGCTTGCGCGCCTGCTCCACCGTCTTCGGCGGCGAATAGGCGTCGTCATAGGAAATGAAGTTGATCTTGCGGCCATTGACGCCGCCATTGTCGTTAACCATCCGCATGTAGGCGCTCATCGTCTTGCCGATGATGCCGTAGGCCGAGGCCGGGCCCGAATACGGCATGATGTTGCCGATCTTGATGTCGGTGTCGGTAACGCCGGTGTCGTATTTCTTCTGTGCGGCAGCGGTCACGGTGGCTGCGGCGATGATCAGTGCGGAAAGTCCAAGAGCTCGAGACAGCGCTTTAATGAAGTTCGTCGTGAAAAAATCCTTAAGCACACGCTTCATGAGTTTCCTCCTCCGGTGCGGGCCAGGCTTGACGGCTTCTTGTTGGACAGTTTCCTATTCGAGTTTTTTATGGAACGATTTGGTGAGACTAGCAGCGGGAACGGAATACCGGAAGCGGCGGTAAATCCACGATCCGCAATCAACAGGGGCTAATTGTCGCGTGGAATGCCGCGTGCGGCGCAGCAAGCTTGGTAAAGCAATCGCGAACGCAAACCGCACAATGGTCGGCACGCTGCAACGCCGGCACGCGATGCGACGACGGCAGCCGGCGCGGTTGCGCGTTTTGGGTGCAAGCGTCCTGAAGTTCTACCCGGCGGCGCTTTAACGCGAGCGTAAGGCGGCTATCGGCATTGTGCAGGCTGGAATTCAACAACCAACAGGCTACCCAGTGCTACAGCCGGCACATTCGATTATCGCCGAACTCGAGGACGCCGTCAGGGGCGGCTCATCCGCCAAGCGGGTCGACACCCTGCGGCAGGTTACCGACCTGTTCCTCAACGACGGAGACCGTCTCAGCGACGACCAGGTCAAGGTCTTCGACGACGTGCTCTGCCTGTTGATCGCGCGCGTCGAAACCCGCGCCAAGGCCGAATTGTCGAGGCGGCTGGCGCCGCTCGACTACGCGCCGTTCGAGGTCATCCAGCATCTGGCCCAGGACGACGAAATTGCCGTCGCCGGCGAAGTGCTGACCCATTCGAGCCGGCTCGGCACCGAAACGCTGGTCCGGATTGCCAGCACCAAGGGACAGGACCACCTGCTCGCCATCTCCGGGCGGGCCCATCTCCCGGCCGTCGTCACCGACGTCATCGTCGACCGCGGCGAAAAACGGGTGATCCGCAAGCTCGCCAACAACGCCGGCGCGAATTTCTCCGAAGAGGGCTATTCCGCCATTGTCGCCCGCGCCGACGGCGACGACGAACTGGTCGAGATCCTCGGCCTGCGCATCGACCTGCCGGTCGAATGCCTGCGCGACTTGTTGCGCCGCGCCAAGGAGACCGTCCGCGGCAGGCTGCTGGCGATTGCGCCGCCCGCGATCCAGGAAGAGATCCGGCAGGTGCTGGACGCGATCGCCCGCGAAGCCCCGCCTCGGCGACGGAACTACGGCGTCGCCGAAGAACTCGTCAAGCTGATGAAGGAACTGAACGAACTGGACGACGCGGCGGTCTACCATTTCGCCGAGTCCGGGAAATTCGACGAGGTCACCGTCTCCCTGGCGCTCCTCACCGACATGCCGCTCGATATGGTGGGCCGGCTGATGGAAGGCCCGCGCAACGACCTGATCCTGATTCCCTGCCGGTCGGCCAGGCTCAACTGGCCCACGGTCGAGAGCATCCTGCGCAACCGGCCGATCGAGTACCCGATCGACGATCCGACGCTGGAAGTGGCGCAACGGGATTTCCGCAAGCTGTCGATGGAGACCGCCCAGCGCACCGTGCGGTTCTGGCAGCTCCATAACCGGCTCGAAAAATAAGCCGGCGAATGAGAGCGAGCACTTGAGGTCTTGCCCGCCATGATCCGTGGCGGCCGTGCGACCGCTTGACCAATGGTCGAACGGCATCAAACACAGATTAAGAAACCGCGCTTCCGTTTTGTAAAACCTGGATTTTTGGTCGCTAACAGATTGCTTGAGCTACTTCGCATGAAAGATGCGGAAGCGATGCCAAGCCGCTGTTCGGGGATCAGGCAAGGTGCCCGACGCGGGGTGTTCAAGAATGTGGATCAACGCACAATTCTTCGAACAAGAGGCAAGACCGCGTGTCGGCGATCTCGCCTGATATTGTCGGAGACGCCTTAAAATTCCGTTTGCGATGCGGCAGGATCGCGCCTGCGCGATCCTGCCCTTCAAACGTGGATCAGGCCTCAGTTCTTGGTCTTGTCGACCAGCGCGCCCTTCTTGATCCACGGCATCATGTCGCGGAGCTTTTCGCCGACTTCCTCGATCGGGTGGGCGGCGAGCTTGGCGCGGGTGGCCTTGAACGAGGTCTGGTTGACCTTGTTCTCCAGCATCCAGTCGCGGGCGAACTTGCCGCCCTGGATGTCGGCGAGAACGCGCTTCATCTCGGCCTTGGTCTCGGCGGTAACGATGCGCGGACCGGTGACGTATTCGCCGTATTCGGCAGTGTTGGAGATCGAGTAGTTCATGTTGGCGATGCCGCCTTCATAGATCAGGTCGACGATCAGCTTCACCTCGTGCAGGCACTCGAAATAGGCCATCTCGGGGGCGTAGCCGGCTTCGACCAGGGTCTCGAAGCCGCCCTTGATCAGCTCGACCAGGCCGCCGCAGAGCACCACCTGCTCGCCGAACAGGTCGGTCTCGCACTCTTCCTTGAACGAGGTCTCGATGATGCCGGCGCGGCCGCCGCCGATCGCCGAGGCGTAGCTCAGCCCGAGGTCATGGGCGTTGCCCGAGATGTCCTTGGCGATCGCGATCAGGCAGGGCACGCCGCCGCCGCGCTGGTATTCCGACCGCACGGTGTGGCCGGGGCCCTTGGGAGCGATCATCAGCACGTCGAGATCGGCGCGCGGGTCGAGCAGGTTGAAATGGACATTGAGGCCGTGAGCGAAAACGAGAGCTGCACCCTTCTTCATGTTATCGTGCAGGTGCTCGCGGTAGATATCGCCCTGAAGCTCGTCCGGGGTCAGCATCATGACGAGATCGGCCCACTTGGCGGCCTCGGCGACTTCCATCACCTTGAAGCCGGCGGTTTCGGCCTTCTTGGCCGAGGCCGAACCCTTGCGCAGCGCGATGGCGACGTCCTTGACGCCGGAATCCTTCAGGTTCAGCGCGTGGGCGTGGCCCTGGCTGCCATAGCCGACGATGACGACCTTCTTGCCCTTGATCAGGTTCAGGTCGGCATCACGATCGTAATAAACTCGCATAGTCGTTTCCTTAATCGATGGCCAAATCGGCCGGTTAATCAGGCATTTGGGTGGTCGGGACCGCCGGTCGCCCGCGAATTTCCGGCGTTGTCTAGAGCTTTTTGCCCTCAGGGGAAACCCTTCTCTCGCATGGCGCAGTGCGGCATCATGCATCCATGAAGACGGGATAGAGGGAGGCCAGCAGCAGGATGGCCATGGCGATATTGAAGGCCCGGACCGCCGTCGGCGAGCTCAGCAGTGGCTGCAGCCAGCTACCCGCCAGCGCCCAGGCCAGCGACGACAGTGCCCCCAAAACCAGCATGACCGCGCTCTGGATGGCGATATTCCAGGGAAAGCCGGCAATCGCCCCATAGGCGGTAATGCAGCCGATCGCCATCACCCAGCCCTTGACGTTGACCCACTGGAACATGACGGCGGCCCAGAACGTCATCGGTCGGCGACCGTCGGCTTTTCCCGGCACGGATGGTGCGGACATGGCGATGATGACGGCGAGATAGATCAGATACGCGGCACCGGCATATTTGAGGATCGTCTGCAACACCGGATAGGCGACGAAGATGGCGCCGAAGCCGACGCCCACCGCCGCGACCATGAAGCCGACGCCAATCCCGATGCCGGCGATGTGCGGAAGCGTCGGCCGAAGTCCGAAGGTCAGCCCCGACGACAGCACCATGATGTTGTTCGGTCCCGGCGTGAACGCCATCACGTTGGCGAAGATCACAAAGGCGATCAGAAGCGAGTGCGACATCGGGACCTCACGCGATCTTCGGCAAGTCTGGTTTCGAAACGTCTGGTTTCGAAACGTCTGGTTTCGAAACGTCTGGTTTCGAAACGACGGGTTTCGAGGCGGTACCGCGCTTCGCCAGCACCATGATGGCGATGCCGCCGACCACCGTGACCATGCCGGCGAGCCGCAGCGGGCCAAAGGTTTCGCCGAACACGAGGCTCGATGCGGCGGAGCCGACGAACGGCACCAGCAGCGCGAACGGCACCACCTGCGCCGCCGGATAGTCCCGCAGCAGCCGGCCCCACAGCCAGTAGGAAACGCAAATCGAGATCGCGCCGAGCCAGATCATGCAGACCAGACCGGTCATCGACATCTGCGTCAGCGCCTGCCAGGTCGGCTGCGGCCCGTTGCTGACCAGTGTCAGCGCCAGCAGCGGAATGGCGGCGACCAGGCACAGCCACGTACAGAGGTCGAACATCGGCACATCCTGCGCACGCCGCAGCAACAGGTTGCCGATCGCAAAGGCGATCGGCGAGATCAGCAGCACAGCAAAGGCGCCGACGCTGAAATCGTAACCGACGGTGCCGCAGATCATCAGCAGGCCGAGGCTGGCCAATCCGATGCCCGCCGCCTGCATCCGCGTCGGCCGCTCACCGAACAGGATCGCGGCAAAGCCGATGGTGAACAGCGCCTGGCTCTGCACGATCACGCTGGTGAGGCCGACCGGAACGCCCTGCTTGATGGCAACGGTCTGGGCGAGGAACTGGCTGAGAAACAGCGTGAAGCTGGTTGCAATCAGGAGCCCCCACGACACGTCAGGCCGGCGCACGAAAAGGCATGGCAGCGCCGCGATCGCAAAGCGCAGCGTCGTCATCAGCTCCGGCGACAATTCGTTGAGCGCGATCCTGGCGATGGGAAAGCCAAGCCCCCAGATCACCGCCACCAGCACGGCGATGCAGACATCGGCCGGTTTCATTTTTTTCTAGCTCTGTTGGTCCGGCTTCGGTTTGCGCAGGAGATAGGTGCCGTGCAGCGGCGCGTGATAATCGACCGATTCCAGCACGAAGCCGATATCGGTCAGCATGCGCTCGATCACCCAGCCGAAGGTCGAGTATTCGTCGCGCATATGGGTGACCACGGCTTCATGCTCGAAATCGTGATTCTTGATGGTGAAATCCGCCCATTGCTCGACGTCGCGCTCGACCCCGTCGGGCATGCTGACAAAGACGATGTCGCGCAGGTAAAAATTGGCACCGGGTTTCAGCGCGGCGAAGATCCGCGCCAACGCCACCGTCTTCCAGAAATCCGGCAGATGGTGCAGCGTGAATTCGCTGACGATCAGGTCGTAGGAATTCGGCTTGTAGGCGAAGCTCAGCATCCCCGCCGGCTGGGTGCGGACCGCGACCTTGCGGTCGCGCGCATAGATATTGGCGAGCGCCAGCATCGCCGGCGAAATATCGATGGCGTCGACCTCGGCGCCGAGCAGGGCTGCCTCGCAGGCCAGCACGCCGTTGCCACAGCCGATATCGGCGACGCGCCAGCCACGCTGCACGCCCAGCATGGTCAATGCGGCGCGCGCGCGGACGTCGCTGTCGTCATGCCGGTCGTAGATCGAGGCGACCGCGGAATCGAGCCCGAGTTGACGCCGTTGCGTGTAATACCAGTCGCGCGCCAGCATGCTCACATCCCTTCAGGCCCGCGCCCGATCGCGGCAACACCGGTGCGCGACACCTCGACAAGGCCGAGCGGGCGCATCAGGTCGATGAATTGATTGATTTTGGCCGAATTGCCTGTGATCTCGAACACAAAGCTTTCGGTGGTGGCGTCGATCACGCGGGCACGGAACGCGTCCGCCAGCCGCAGCGCCTCGACGCGGTTGTCGCCGCCGCCGCGCACTTTCACCATTGCCAGTTCCCGCTCGATCGAGCGGCCGGTCAGGGTCATGTCGACGACGCGGTAGACCGGCACCATGCGGTCGAGCTGGTGCTTGATCTGCTCGATCACCATCGGCGTGCCCGTCGTGACGATGGTGATCCGCGAAAGATGCTTCTGGCTCTCGGTCTCGGAGACGGTGAGACTTTCGATGTTGTAACCGCGCCCCGAAAACAGCCCGATCACGCGGGCGAGCACGCCGGGCTCGTTCTGCACCAGCACCGACAGCGTGTGCGCCTCGGTCGGATCGTGGCGCTCTTCGAGGAAGTAGGCGGATGCGGGCTGGTTCATGGTCGTCCCCAAGTATCTGATTACGCCAGCGCCGCTTGAGCGGCAGAGGCGGTGAAAGTGGCTGAACTGGCGATCCATTTCTGGAACAGATCGAAGTCGATGTTGCCGCCGGACAGGATCAGTCCGACACGCTTGCCGCGATTACGGGCTTTTTCCTGCAGCGCCGCGGCAAGCGGAGCCGCGCCCGCGCCTTCGGCCAGATTATGCGTGTCGGTCCAGTAGGCACGGACGGCGGCGCCGATCTCGTCATCGGAGACCTGGACGATGCGCGAGGCGCCCTTGCGGATGATCTCCAGCGCTTCGGCATCCGGCACGCGCGTTGCCATGCCGTCGGCCTGCGTGTTGCTGGAATTCGTCGGAACGATCTTGCCGGCCGCGAACGACAGCGCATAGGACGGCGCCCCGGTCGACTGCACGCCGACGATTTCGGTTTTCAATCCGAGCAGATCGCGCGCCAGGATACAGCCGCAGATGCCAGAGCCCTGCCCGATCGGCACATAGAGCACATCAATGTCAGACGCGGCCCGAAACAGCTCGAGCGCGTAAGTCGCAACACCTCTCACCAGATCGGTGTGGAACGACGGCACGATCTCGAATCCGCGCGCCGCGGCCTGGCGGACCGCTTCGAGGCGAGCCTCCTCGAAATCCTCGCCATGCTCGATCAATTCGGCACCGAACGCCTGCATCGCGCGGTTCTTCTCGACCGAATTGCCGCGCGGAACGTAGATCGTCACCGGCAGCCGATAGCGGCCTGCCGCGAACGCAAGGCTCTGACCGTGGTTGCCGCGCGTCGCCGAAATCAGGCCGGCGACGCCAGGCCGCTCGCGCTTCAAACGTTCGGCGTACACCAGCCCGCCGCGCACCTTGAAGGCGCCGATCGGCGTGTGGTTCTCGTGCTTGACGATGACCTCGGCATCAAGGCGCTGCGCCAGCAGCGGCCATGCATGCGCCGCCGTCGGCGGCATTGCCGCCGCGACGACCTCATGCGCGTGCTCGAGCTGGGTGAGATCAAACATCGGTTCGCCTCACACCAGCGCCTTGCCGCCGGCGAAGGCGGCGGCGGTGGCTTCGTCGGTGGCTTCCGCCGGCAACAGCATTTCGTTGTGCGCCTTGCCGGACGGAATCATCGGGAAGCAGTTTTCCAGCGCCGCGACACGGCAGTCGAACAGCACCGGGCGCTTGACCGAGATCATTTCCTTGATCGCGCCGTCGAGATCGCCGGGCTTGATCGCCTGCAGGCCGACGCAGCCGAACGCATCCGCCAGCTTGACGAAATCCGGCAGCGCTTCCGAATAGGAGTGCGACAGCCGGTTGCCGTGCAGCAGCTGCTGCCACTGCCGCACCATGCCCATGTACTGGTTGTTCAGGATGAAGATCTTGATCGGCAGTTCGTACTGAACCGCCGTCGACATCTCCTGCATCGTCATCTGCACCGAGGCGTCGCCGGCGATGTCGATGACGAGGCTGTCGCGATGGGCGACCTGGACGCCGAGCGCCGCCGGCAGGCCATAGCCCATGGTGCCGAGACCGCCCGACGTCATCCAGCGGTGCGGCTCTTCGAAACCGAAGAACTGCGCCGCCCACATCTGGTGCTGGCCGACCTCGGTCGTGATGTAGGTGTCGCGCCCCCGCGTCGCCTCGAACAGCCGCTCGATGGCGTATTGCGGCAGGATGACCTCGCTGTTCTTCTTGTAGGCGAGCGAATTGCGCGCCCGCCATTTGGCGATTTCCGCCCACCACGCCTTGATGTCGGGCTTCTTGGCTTCCGCCTTGAACACCTGCAACAGGTCGCCAAGCACGTTGCCGCAGTCGCCGATGATCGGCACGTCGACGCGGATGTTCTTGTTGATCGAGGACGGATCGATGTCGATATGGATCTTCTTCGAGCCCGGCGAGAACGCATCGACGCGGCCGGTGATGCGGTCGTCGAAGCGCGCACCGACGCACAGCATGACGTCGCAATCATGCATCGCCATGTTGGCCTCGTAGGTGCCGTGCATGCCCAGCATGCCCAGCCAGTTCTTGCCGGTCGCGGGGTATGCGCCGAGGCCCATCAGCGTCGAGGTGATCGGAAAGCCGGTGGCTTCGACCAGTTCGCGCAGCAGTTTCGAGGCCTCGGGTCCGGAATTGATGACGCCGCCGCCGGAATAGATCACCGGGCGTTTGGCGGACGCCAGCAATGCCACGGCCTTGCGGATTTGCGCCGCATCGCCTTTCACCCGCGGCGAGTAAGACACATGCACGTCGGATTTGCGCGGCGGATGGTAGGTGCCGACCGCGAACTGGACGTCCTTGGGCACGTCGACCAGCACCGGACCGGGACGGCCGGTGGTGGCGACGTAAAACGCCTCGTGCAACACCTTGGCGAGATCGTTGACATCGCGCACCAGCCAGTTGTGCTTGGTGCAGGGACGGGTGATACCCACGGTGTCGCATTCCTGGAACGCATCATTGCCAATCAGATGCGTCGGCACCTGGCCGGTGATGCAGACCAGCGGGATCGAATCCATCAGCGCGTCCGTCAGCGGTGTCACCATGTTGGTGGCGCCGGGACCCGAGGTCACCAGCACCACGCCCGGTTTGCCGGTCGAGCGCGCATAGCCCTCCGCGGCGTGGCCGGCGCCCTGCTCGTGGCGCACCAGGATGTGTTCGACTTCGCTCTGCTGGAAAATCTCGTCGTAGATCGGAAGCACCGCGCCGCCGGGATAGCCGAACAGGTGCTGGACGCCATGATCGATGAGCGCGCGCACGATCATCGCGGCGCCGGTCATCTGGTTCGGATCGTGGCTGTTGTCGGTCATGACGGGTTTCCTTGACGTTTTTCTTGGCTGGCTCCGGATCCGCTGTTGCCAGCGGCACTTTCGGTTTCGAGAATTTGGGAAATAAAAAAGGGCCCCAGAGGCCCCCATGCGCACCGTCCGAATTTGGATGGCCTTCAGCCACCCCCGGCGGTGCGCCTGGGTACGACTACGATAAGGAGTTTGGTAATAATATTACGCATTCGAGGTCTCGGACTTCCCAAAGGTTGCGCGGGTTATACCGACCGATCCCCGGAAGTCAAGGGAATGCGGCTATCAGCGCGATTTTGCGCAGCTTAACCGTGTTCCGGCGTTTCGGCGAGTGCGAATTTGCGGTTCCCGCCATGCGTGAGACCGTCGCTCACCGGGTCTGGGCCTCCACCCACCCCATCGCCGCCTCCGGCGCCACCCATTCGAACTCAGGCAGTTGGTGCCGGAACCAGGTGAACTGCCGCTTGGCGTAATGGCGGGTATCGGCGCGGCCGATTTCGGCGGCGGCCTCCCGCGTAATCTCGCCCCTGAGGTGGCGGATCAGCGCCGGCACCCCATGGGCCTTCATAGCCGGCAGCAGCGGATCGAGGTTTCGCCCGGCCAGTGCCACGACCTCCTCGAGCGCCCCGCCCCCCAGCATCGCATCGAACCGCGCATCGATCCGCGCGTAGAGCGTGTCGCGTTCGGGCGCCAGGAACAACGCGGAAAATTCACCTGACGGCAGCAGTGGCGGCAGGCCTTCGCGATGCCAGTCGGTCAGCGTACGGCCGGTGGCTTCCACGACCTCAAGCGCGCGGGCGATCCGGGCGCGATCGCGCGGCTTCAAACGCTCGGCCGAAACCGGATCGCGCCGCGTCAGCTCGGCATGCAGCGCTTCGACGCCATCACGTTCCAGCCGTGCACGGACCGCCTCGCGCACCTCAGTAGCAATCGGCGGCACCGCGGACAGGCCTCTTGTCAGTGCCTTGAAATAGAGCCCGGAACCGCCGACAAGAATCGGCAGGCGCCCGCTTGCGCGCGCCTCCGCCAGCACTTTTGCAGCGTCCGTCACCCAGGCGCCCGCGGAGAAATTCACGCCCGCATCGACATGGCCGTAGAGGCGGTGCGGAACCTGCGCCTCCTCGGCCGGCGTCGGCCGCGCGGTGATGACGCGGAGGTCGCGATAGACCTGCATGGAATCGGTGTTGATGACGACACCGCCGGTTTTTTGCGCAAGGTCGAGCGCCAGCGCCGACTTGCCGCTGGCGGTCGGCCCTGCGATAAGCACGGCCTTGCTCACATCTTGCCCCTGCGAACCCGCCTGCATGTCCCTGGTCGCCACGCTCATCTGCAATCCCGCCAACCCCGCGCTCGATACGACCATCGTCGACGGCGCGCTGGCCGTGCTGCCATCGCCCGGGTCGGCGCAATGGCTGTTCGACGAGGTGGCGGTCGATATCCCCTTCGAAGGCCAATCCTTCAACAGCCGGGCCGACATCAAGGCGATCGAAGCCCGCCTGCAAAGCGCGCGCGGCGACCTGCCGATCGACATTGTCGTGCAGCCTGCCGCGTTCCGGCGCAAGAAGCTTTTTCTGGCCGACATGGATTCCACCATGATCGGCCAGGAGTGCATCGACGAACTGGCCGACTTCGCCGGCCTCAAGGCGCATGTCGCAGGGATTACCGAACGGGCGATGCGCGGCGAAATCGAATTCGAACCCGCGCTGCGCGAGCGCGTCGCGCTGCTGAAGGATCTGCCCGTCGGCGTGATCGACGAGGTGCTGGAAAAACGCATCACGCTGACGCCGGGCGGCCGCGAACTGGTTGCCACCATGCGCGCGCACGGAGCCTGGACCTGCCTGATATCGGGCGGCTTTACGTTGTTCACCAACGCCGTCGCCGCCAAGATCGGTTTTCAGGAAAACCGCGCCAACGAATTGAAAGTCCGCGACGGCAAACTCACCGGTGAAGTCACCGAGCCGATTCTGGGCCGCGCCACCAAACTCGCGACGCTCATTGAGCTGCGGGAATCCTTCGATCTCGACGAGATCGACACGCTGGTGACCGGCGACGGCGCCAACGACCTCGGCATGATCGAGGCCGCAGGCCTCGGCGTCGCCTATCACGCCAAGCCGGCGGTCGCGGCCGCCGCGGCGGCGCGGATCGATTATGGCGATCTCAGCGCGCTGCTCTACGCGCAGGGGTATCGGCGCGAGGAGTTTGTGGAGGGGTAGGCCTTCGACAAATTCAGACCGTCGTACCCCGCGAAGGCGGGGTATCCAGCAAGCCGCGGCCCGACGATCAATCGCTAACGTCTCTGGAATACTGGATCACCCGCTCCAGTGCGCAATTGCGCACAAGGCGGGTGATGACGAGTATGTGTGAAACAGCCCTACTGCACGCTCAGCGCCACGAAGCGCAGTTCGCCGTCGCCGTTGGCGACCAGCAGCAGCACCGACTTCTTGCCGTCCTTCTTGAGCTGATCGACGCGCTTCTTGATGTCGGCGGCGTTGCTCACCGCTTCCTGCGCCACCTCGACGATGACATCGCCGGCCGACAGCCGCTTTTCGGCGGCATCCGAGGTGCCGTCGACGCCGGTGACGACCACGCCCTTGACGGTTTCCTTGATCTTGTACTTGCTGCGCAGGTCCTTGCTCAGCGTCGCCAGATCGAGGCCGAGCGCCTTTTGCGTCACCGGCTTTTCGGCCGGCTCTTCCTTGGCCTTGGCGGAAGCCTGCTGCACCTTGTCGTTATCCTCGAGGCGGCCGAGCGTCACCTTGCGGGTCTCCTCATTGCCCTTGCGGATAATCACGACGTCGACTTCCTTGCCGACCGCGGTGTCGGCCACCACGCGCGACAGGTCCTTCGGGTCCTTGACGTCCTTGCCGTCGAACTTGACCACGACATCGCCGGGCTCGATGCCGGCGGGCTTCGCCGGGCCCTTGTCGTCGATGCCAGCCACCAGCGCGCCGCGGGCGGGCTTGATGTTGAGGCTTTCGGCGATCTCGTCGGTGACCTGCTGGATCCGCACGCCGAGCCAGCCGCGGCGCAGTTCGCCGAACTGCCGGAGCTGATCGACCACGCCGGCGACCGTCTTCGACGGCACCGCGAAGCCGAGGCCGATCGAACCGCCGGTCGGCGAGATGATCAGCGTGTTGACGCCGACCACGTCACCTTCGAGGTTGAACAAGGGTCCGCCGGAGTTACCGCGATTGATCGACGCGTCGGTCTGGATGTAGTTGTCATACGGTCCCTGGCTGATGTCGCGGTTGCGCGCCGAGACGATGCCGGCAGTGACCGAGCCGCCGAGCGAGAACGGATTGCCGATCGCGATCACCCATTCGCCGAGACGCAGCTTGTCGGAATCGCCGAACTTCACCGCGATCAGCGGCTTCACCGGCTTGAACTTGAGAACCGCGATGTCGGTCTTCTTGTCGACGCCGACCAGCTCGGCCTTGATCTTGGTGCCGTCGTTCATGATCACGTTGATCTCATCGGCATCAGCAATGACGTGATTGTTGGTGACGACGACGCCCGAGGGGTCGACGATGAAGCCGGAGCCGAGCGAATTGGTCTTGCGCGGCTGCATGTCGCTGTTCTTGTCGCCGCCCTTGCCCGGGCCGCCGCCGCGCCGGTTCTTGAAGAAGTCATCGAAGAATTCCTCGAACGGCGAACCCGGCGGCAATTGTGGCATCGCGCCGCGGTCGCCACCGCCCTTGTTGGCGTCGACGGTCTGCGAGGTCGAGATGTTGACGACCGAGTCGATCACCTTCTCGGCGATGTCGGCGATACCGTCCGGCCCGCGCGCGCTGGCCGGCGCAGATGCCAGCATGCCGGCGGTGCCGAGCGTGATCGCAAGCCCCATCAGGCGCAGGCGGCGGCTCAAGGCGGGTCTGGCACCGGTCATGTCAGCTTCTCTCCGAAAGGTCGATTTGGGTCACAGTGCGCCCGAACGGGTCTGAGGCGCAAGCATTTGAGCCGGACAATCCGGCGGAAAACCGGCCCCCGCGGGCTCACGATTTCGTTGACGCAACAGCGATTTACCAGCAATTTTGATCGTCATTCGCGGCTGCATCGAGGATGCGAGCCAGGGAATGACAAATTATTACCGACGGACAAACCAGATCAGGACCAGACCGACAACCGCCGATCCGATGCCGACTGCCCGCAGGATGTTGTCCGGCGTCGCCAGCGCGCTCTTCATGGCGCGGCGCATCCAGGCCGGGCTCGCTGCGAACATCAAGCCTTCCAGCACAAACAGGATTCCTACACCGATGAGGAAGTCGGTGAACGCTATGGACCTCATCGGATAACAACCTCCCGTTAGCAGCGCTTTTTTCGCGCTTGTGGCAGCGAAGCGGATCCCGCTTCGCTACACCCTTTGTATGCCGCCGCCAACCTTACGGCTTCGCCGCCGGCGGATGGCCGGCCGGATTGGCGAAGAAGCGGAAGAACTCCGAATCCGGTCGCAACAGGAAGCGGGTATCGTTCGACTTGAGGCCGTTCTCATAGGCCGTCATCGAGCGGTAGAAGGCAAAGAAATCCGGATCCTTGCCGTAGGCCTCGGCGAACAGCCGGTTGCGCTCGGCATCGCCGGCGCCCCGTGTCTGCTCGGCGGTCGAGTTGGCCTCGGCGATGATCACCGTTGCCTCACGATCGGCCTTCGACCTGATCTCCTGCGCCTTCTGGCCGCCCTGGGCACGGAACTCGGCCGCCTCGCGCTGTCGTTCGGTCTGCATGCGCTGGTAGACCGCCTGGCTGTTCTGCTCCGGCAGGTCGGCGCGGCGGATACGGACATCGACCACCTGGATGCCGTAACCATCGGCTTCCTTGTCGAGCTGGTCGCGGATCCGTGCCATCAGGGCCTCGCGCTCGTCGCGCACCACCGTGATGAAGGTGACCTCGCCGAGCACCCGGCGCAGCGACGCGTTCAACAGCGTCGTGAGCTGGATGTTGGCCGCCTGGATCGAGCCGATGCTCTGATAGAAGCGCAGCGCGTTCTTGATGCGGTAGCGGGCGAAAGCGTCGACCACCAGCCGCTTTTGATCGGAAGCGATGACTTCCTGTGACGGATTTTCCAGATCGAGGATGCGCTTGTCGATCGAGATCACGCTGTCGATGAACGGGGCCTTGAAGTTCAGGCCGGGTTCGGTGACGACGCGAACGGGTTCGCCGAGCCGAACCACCAGCACCTGCTCGGTCTGCGCGACGGTAAAGACCGAGCTGTAGCCGATGATGATGACGACCAGCAGCACGATAAGGGAGGCAATGCCTGCAACGGGGGATCTCATCGCGAACCTCCCTGCTGCGGCTGGCCAGTTGTGGCAGGCGCCGCCGGCGGACGCCGCGGCGTCAACTCGCTGAGCGGCAGATACGGCACGATGTTCTGTGCGGAACCGCCGCCGTCATAGACCAGCTTCTCGGAACCGCCGAGAACCCGTTCCATCGTCTCGAGATAAATACGCTGTCGGGTCACGTCGGGCGCCTTCTTGTACTCGTCATAGACTTTCAGGAAGCGCGCGCTCTGGCCCTTGGCCTCGGCCACCGCCTGCTCCTTGTAGCCTTCCGCGACCTGCAGGATCTGCGCGCCGCGGCCACGTGCGTCAGGAACGACGCGGTTGGCGTAGGTCTGCGCTTCGTTCTGCAGCCGTTCGAGGTCGGCGCGTGCGGCCTGGACGTCGCGGAACGCATCGATCACCTGTGCCGGCGGATCGACCTTCTGCATCTGCACCTGCTGCACCGAAATGCCGGAACCGTAGCTGTCCAGCGTCTTCTGCATCAGGTCCTGCACGCCCGCTTCCGTGGTGGTGCGGGCGCCGGTCAGGATCGGCTGGATGTTGGAACGGCCGATCACCTCGCGCATCGCGCTTTCGGCCACCGCCTTCACGGTGCCTTCGGGATTCTGGATGTTGAAGAGATAGTTGCCGACGCCGTCGGGCTTGATCCGCCACAACACGGTGAAGTCGACGTCGACGATGTTCTCGTCGCCGGTCAGCATCAGGCTTTCTTCCGGAACGTCCCGCATGGTGCGGCCGCGCCGCGCCGGATCGTCGATCAGCGTCATGCCGATCGAGATGGTGGAAACGCGCAGCGCCTTCGGCAGCAGCACGGTCTCGATCGGGTACGGCAGATGATAGTTCAGGCCGGGCTGCACGGTGCGCACATGCTTGCCGAAGCGCAGCACGACGCCGAGTTCTTCGGACTGCACGCGGAAGAATCCGGACAGGCCCCAGATCGCCAGCGCGCCGATCAGGACCAGCGCGATGCCCATGCTGCTGAAATGGCCGCCGGGCAACAGCTGCTGCAGCTTGTCCTGGCCGCGCCGCAGCAGGTCTTCAAGATCGGGTGGCCTCGGCCCAACCGACTGCGGACCGTTGCCCCACGGTCCTTTCGGACCCGAGCCCCACGGGCCCCCGCCTTGATTCTTCCACGGCATATAAAACTCTCCTCCGCGGGGGCCCGGGTCCGCCTGTTCGGGGTGGGATGCCCGGCCTCGCATATCCGCCCGGCTTTATAGGGGACCGTCTGGGCCCTTACAACGCAAGCTTGGCGCTCGAAGCAGCTATGCTTGAGCGCAGAATTGTCAATGTAAACATTGGTTAGCGCGGTTAATGCGACGGTTAACGGGACTTGCGCCGACGAAATGTCACATAGGAGAAGTCGGCGCTATCGTCGGGTCCGGCCGGATTCCGCACGCGCGCGACCTCTTCCCAGTCCGCAGCGTCAATTGTGGCGAACCAGGTGTCGCCGTCGGGCCGGGCGTGCACCTCGGTGATTTCCAGCCGGTCGGCGCGATCCATCCCTAGCGCGAAGATTTCTGTGCCGCCGATGATCGCAATCTCAGTGGCGAAACGCCGCAGCGCGTCGCCGGTCGCAATCGCCATGGCGTCCGCGAACGCGTTGGTAACCACGACGCCGGCAGCGCGAAAATCGCGATCGCGCGTCACCACGATATTGGTCCGGTTTGGCAGCGGCCGGCCGACCGAGGCGAAGGTCTTGCGGCCCATTACCACCGGCCTGCCCAATGTCAGCGCCTTGAAGCGCTGCAGATCGGATTTCAGCCGCCACGGCATCGCGCCGTTGGCGCCGATCACGCCGTTTTCGGCAACCGCAACAACCATGACGATCTGCGGGCGGGTGTTTGCGTTCGCGGTCACACCGCGACCTCGGCCTTGATGTGCGGGTGCGGGTCGTAGCCTTCGAGCAAGAAGTCCTCGTAGCGGAATGCGAAGATGTCCTTCACGTCGGGATTGATCTTCATCACCGGCAACGGGCGCGTCGGGCGCGTCAGTTGCAGCCTCGCCTGATCGAGATGGTTCGAATACAGATGGGTGTCGCCGAGCGAGTGCACGAAATCGCCGGGCTTCAAGCCGGTCACCTGCGCCACCATCATCGTCAGCAGCGCATAGGAAGCGATGTTGAAGGGCACGCCGAGGAACACGTCGGCCGAACGCTGGTAGAGCTGGCAGGACAACTTGCCGTTGGCGACATAGAACTGGAACAGGCAGTGGCACGGCGGCAGCGCCATCTTGTCGACCTCGGCCGGATTCCACGCGCTCACGATCAGCCGCCGCGAATCCGGGTTGCGCCTGATCATGTCGACGACGTTGGAAATCTGGTCGATGCTGCGTCCGTCCGGCGCCGGCCATGACCGCCATTGCGATCCATAGACCGGACCGAGGTCGCCGTTGGCGTCGGCCCATTCATCCCAGATCGAGACGCCGTTGTCCTTCAGGTATTTGATGTTGGTGTCGCCCTTGAGGAACCAGAGCAGCTCATGCACGATCGCCTTCAGCGGCAGCCGCTTGGTGGTCAGCATCGGAAAGCCGGCCGACAGATTGAAGCGCATCTGGTGGCCGAAGATCGACAGCGTGCCGGTCCCGGTGCGGTCCTGCTTCTCGGCGCCGTCGGCGAGAATCCGTTCGAGCAGGTCGTGGTATTGATTCATGGCTGAGGTTTCGGGCTTTTCGGGACGACGAATTTAGCGGCCGGGATAGCCGATCGACATGCCAATTCGGCTATTTGACCGCCTTTATACCCGAAAAATGTGACTTCGGCCGCCAAACGGCAAGGGGCGGAACTTGCGTCCCGCCCCCGCCTATCTGCTTGATCGCGTTGTCTAACTCGCGGGCTTGAGCACCGGCGTCCACTTCGCGACTTCGCTTTTGACCAACGCTGCCAGCGCCTCCGGGGTCCGCTCCGCCGGCGCCGGGATCACGCTGCCGAGTTCGAGCAGCCGCTTGCGAACGGCCTCATCGTTGAGGGCCTTGCCGATCGCCTCGTTCAATTTGGCGACAACGGGCACGGGCGTGCCCTTCGGCGCGAAGATCGCGTTCCACGCCTGAGCCTGGAACGCCGGCAGGCCCGCCTCGGCGGTGGTCGGAACGTCGGGCAGCGACGGGTTGCGCTCGGGCGTCGCCACCGCGTAGGCCTTGATGGTGCCGCCGTTGATCTGCGGTACGGCGTTGACGATCTGGTCGCACATGTAGTCGACCTGCCCGGCTACCAGCGCATTCATCGCCGGCCCGGTGCCGTTGAAGGGAACCCCGGTCGGCTTGATCCCGAGGATCGAATTCAACAACTGGCACGACACGTGCGACACCGAACCAACGCCGGCATGCGCTGCGTTCACCTTGGCCTCGTTGGCCTTCACGTAGGCAACGAATTCCTTCAGATCCTTTGGCGGAAAATCCTTGCGCGCGAGGATCAAGATCGGCGTGCCCGCGAGAAGTCCCACCGGTTCGAAGTCCTTCTCGGGATGATAGGCCAGCGCGGGATACAGCGGCACCGCAGCCGCATGCGTGCCCATGTGCCCGGTGATCAGCGTATAGCCGTCATTGGCGGCGCGCGCCGCGCGAGTGGTCGCGGTGGTGCCGCCGGCGCCGACCACGTTCTCGATGATGATGCTCTGACCGAGCGTCTGCGCCATGTGCCCGGTGACGATGCGCGAGATGACGTCGGTCGGACCGCCGGCCGCGAACGGCACGATCATGGTGATGCTGCGCGCCGGATAGGCCTGCGCCTGGGCTTGCGCGACAAAGGCGCCAAGTGCTGCAGACATGGAGATGCAAACGCTCACCAGCGAGCGGCCAAAACTGTTCATCGTTATTTCCCCGCCCGAAAAAAATGCCGGCCACAAGGGCCGGCATTTTCATCTCACACCGTGCGGCCAGTCGTCGACTAGACTTCGGGCTGCGGCGCGCCGACGCAGGGTCAGCTTTCCGACTCCACGAACACTTCATCGCGCTTCTTGCGCAGCGACGGCAGCACCGCCAGCACCAGCAGGAAGGCCGCGATCCCCATCAGCACCGCCGACAGCGGACGGGTCAGGAACACCGACCAGTCGCCGCGCGAGATCAGCAGCGCACGGCGCAGGTTTTCCTCCATCAGCGGGCCCAGCACCATTCCGAGCAGCAACGGCGCCGGCTCGAAATCATGCTTGACCAGCCAATAGCCGAGCAGACCGAACGCACCGGCGAGCACGACATCGACCGGCGCGTTGTTGATGGAGTAGATGCCGATCGCGCAGAAGATCACGATCGAGGGGAACATCAGCCGGTACGGCACCCGCAGCAACCGCACCCAGATGCCGACCAGCGGCAGGTTGATGACGATCAGCATCAGGTTGCCGATCCACATCGAGGCGATCATGCCCCAGACCAGCTCGGGCTGCTTTTGCATCACCTGCGGGCCGGGCACGATGCCGTGAATGGTCATCGCGCCGACCATCAGCGCCATCACCGCGTTCGGCGGGATACCGAGCGTCAGCAGCGGAATGAACGAGGTCTGCGCCGCCGCGTTGTTGGCGCTTTCCGGTGCCGCCACGCCTTCGATCGCACCGCGGCCGAACCGCGACGGATCCTTGGCGATCTTCTTCTCCAGCGTATAGGCCGCGAACGATGCGATCACGGCACCGCCGCCCGGCAGAATGCCGAGGATCGATCCGAGCGCCGTGCCGCGCAGGATGGCCGGGAACGAATCCTTGAGATCCTTTTTGGTCGGCATCAGCCCGGTGATCTTCTGTTGCACCAGATTGCGGTCCATTTCGGCGCCGGCATCGAGGTTGCGAATGATCTCCGCAAAACCAAACACGCCCATCGCCACCGTCGCAAAGCCGAGGCCGTCGGCGAGCTCGGGGATGTTGAAGGCCATGCGCGAGGCGCCGGTCTCGATGTCGGAGCCGACCATCGAGAGCAGCAGCCCGAACACGATCATCGCGATCGCCTTCAGCACCGAGCCCTTCGCCAGCACCACCGCGAAGATCAGGCCGAGCACCATCAGCGAGAAATATTCGGCAGGCCCGAAAGCCAGCGCGAGCTTGGTCAAGGGCGCACCGAGCACCGCGATCAGGACGGTGGCAACGCAGCCGGCGAAGAACGAGCCGATCGCGGCGATCGCCAGCGCCGGGCCGGCGCGGCCCTGCTTGGCCATCTGGAAGCCGTCCAGCGTGGTCACGACCGATGTCGCCTCGCCCGGGATATTGACCAGGATCGAGGTGGTGGAACCACCATACTGCGCGCCGTAATAAATGCCGGCGAGCATGATCAGCGCGCCGACCGGCGGCAGACCGAATGTGATCGGCAGCAGCATCGCCACGGTGGCGATGGTGCCGATGCCCGGCAGCACGCCAACCAGCGTACCGACGAGCGCGCCGATCAGGCACAGCAACAGGTTGATCGGGGTGAAGGCGACGCCAAAACCGAGAGCGAGATTGGAAAAGAGCTCAGCCATTACGCCCTCACTGAACCAGGAAACGCGGGAAAAGCTGCAGCGGCAGCCCGAGCGCATATGGGAAAAGCAGACTGCAACCGATCGTCAGGCAGATGCCGACGATGATGGTTTCCTTCCACTTGGTCTCCGGCGTTCCCAGCGCGGAAATGATGAAACTGGCGAAAGCCGAGATCACCAGACCGAGCGGCCGGATCGTGACTGCGAAGGAAATGATGGCCAGCGATACGAACAGCGGACCCCGCCACGCATAGACCGTGATGTGTTCGCCGTCGGTCAGAAGTCCCATCAAGGTGACGGCGGCACCCAGCGCCAGCAACAACACCGCGAACATCCGCGGCGCCGTACCGGCGCCGAACGAAAACCCGTGCATGCCCTGCAGATCGCTCGACGCCCACAAGGCAAATGCCGCGATGGCCATCAGCGCAATTCCGCCGACAAAGTCCTGCGGACCGCGAATCCATTTCGCCATCACGTATTTGACCCGCGCCTCGCTCGGCGTATCACTCATCGATCTCTCTCCCCGGACAGGGCTTTCCTCGCCCATATTGTTTGAATTGCGTCTATTGCAGACCCCGGCCTTGCCTAGCGATTTTCCTCAGATAACGCCAGCAAAACCCAAAGCCCCCCCGGCCACCAGCATCCAGAGCGGATTGAGCCGGGTGCCAAAGGCCAATGCCGCAGCCGCCACCGTCATCAGGCCGGCCCCCCAGCTCCGGTCCGACGTCAGCGCCAAAATCAGGCCGCTGGCGCCCATCAACCCGATCGAAAGCGGAACCAGCGCCGCCTGAATGATCGCCGGCCAGGGCGAATGGCTCGACCGCGCGAGAAGCCGGCTCACATAATAGGCAAGAATGGCTGTCGGACCGCACATCGCAACCGTCGCGGTCAGCGCGCCGGCCACACCCGCCACCGAATAGCCGATCAATGTCACGATCAGTACGTTCGGCCCCGGCGAGAGCTGGGAAATGGCGAAGATGTCGGCAAACTGCCGGTCGGTCATCCAGTGATGAACGTCGACCGCCACCCGGTGCATTTCGGGAACAGCCGAATTCGCGCCACCAACCGCAAACAGCGACATCAAAGCGAAAGTCCAAACGAGCGTCGAAATCGGATTGGCGTCTGAATTCATCCGTTCACCCGACGGCGCATGTAATAGGTAATCGCGAGGCTGAGCGGGATTGCTACCAGCAGCACCGCCTGCAGCGGCAGCCGCAGCAGTCCGATCGCGATGAAGACCGCAACCAGGATCACGAGCCCGACGGCATCGCGCTTTTTGATCAGCGGCATCATCATTTTGAAGACAACCGCCAGCAATAGCCCGACCGCGGCACAGGAAACCCCGGCCAGGATCCGGCGCAGCGCGTCGATTTCGCCGTACCGGGCATAGACGGCCGCAAGCGCGGTCGCGATCACCATCGGTGGGCCGACCAGGCCGGCAAAGGCCGCGATGCCGCCGGCAATGCCGCGGAATCGGGAGCCGAACACGACCGACAGGTTGACGATGTTCGGACCTGGCAGGAAATGGCACAACGCGAAGGTCTCGTTGAATTCCTCCGCCGTCATCCAGCGGTGCTGGTCCACGATGCCACGCCGGGCCCAGACCAGCACGCCGCCGAAGCCGGCCAGCGACATTTTGGCAAACGCCACGAACAGCTCGAGCAGGCCGGGCTGGTTGGGCGGAATCGGAACTGGAATTTCCGGCGCCGGGACAGCGGCCGGCGGGAAATCCGATGGCATGGCACAAAATCTAGAACGCCGGCGCGTCCGAGGCCAACTTAAATTCCGCAAAGTTTCATCGCGCGGAACATGACTGCCCGGCTTGGGGCGGCTAGATCCTTGGCCAGGTCCTGTTTTTCTCGACGCTCGCGCCCTATGCGAGGGGCCGGTTCGCCGGCTGTGGAAAATAGCCGACGCCTCCGAGGCACCCGGGAACAGGTGCCTCCACTTGCTTTTATGTTTAGTTTTTGCCGCGATTTGCTGCCTTACGTGGCGTTTCTGCTGAAAATTCGTCCCACGACGGCTGCTGACCTGCGACGCAGGCCGGGGTACCATGGGCCGAAAGGCGAGTCGGGCGACCGGCGACGCCGCCCTTTTTACTAACGTACAGGACTGCCATGGCGACCGATCACATCCGTTATGACGTGCTGGCGCGCGATGCGCTGCGCGGGGTGCTGCGCCGCGTGCTGACCGACGCTGCCGAACACGGCCTTCCCGGCGAGCATCATTTCTTCATCACCTTTGTGTCCACCGCCGAGGGCGTAAAACTGTCGCCACGGCTGCTCGCGCAATATCCGGAAGAGATGACCATCATCCTGCAGCACCAGTTCTGGGACCTGGTGGTGACCGAGGATCGGTTCGAGGTCGGTCTTTCCTTCGGCGGCATCCCAGAACGGTTGGTGGTTCCGTTCGCCGCGATCAAGAGCTTCCTCGATCCTTCGGTGCAGTTCGGCTTGCAATTCGAACCGTCCGACGCCGACGTTGCTGCGGAGGCGCCGGGAACGAAGCTTGCTGCCGTTGCCGCGCCGTCGACCCTGCCCGTTGCCGATCCCTTGCCTGCCGCCGAGAACACGGACGAACCGACGAAGCCGAGCGAGGGCGCCGAAGTGGTGCGGCTGGATCGATTCCGAAAGAAATAGTCCGCCGGCGAAAAGCGACGCTGTAGAGTGCACGTTCTGCCAACCGCGGCGTAACGGACATTGCTTGATGGCTCGATCGGAAACATCTGGAAACAAATCTACCCGCAGCGAGACCGACAGCTTCGGTCCGATCGACGTTGACGCCGACCGTTACTGGGGCGCGCAGACCGAACGTTCCCGGCAGAATTTCAAGATCGGCCATGACCGGATGCCGATCGCCATCGTCCATGCACTCGGCATCGTCAAACTCGCAGCGGCGCAGACCAACCGTGACCTCGGCCTGCTCGACGCGCGCCGCACCGGCGCCATCACCCGCGCCGCGCGCGAGGTGATCGAGGGCAAGCTCGACGACCATTTTCCACTCGTGGTCTGGCAGACCGGCTCCGGCACCCAGACCAACATGAACCTCAACGAGGTGATCGCCAACCGCGCCAACCAGATGCTCGGCGGCGAACTCGGCACCAAGAAGCCGGTTCATCCCAACGACCACGTCAATATGAGCCAGTCCTCCAACGATGCGTTTCCGACCGCGATGCATATCGCCGCCGCCGGCCGCATCATGGCGGAACTGATTCCAGCCCTGAGCGAGTTGCATCGCGAACTGCGCAGGAAGGAAAAGGCGTTCGCGAAGATCGTAAAGATCGGCCGCACCCACACCCAGGATGCAACGCCGCTGACGCTCGGCCAGGAATTTTCCGGTTACGCCGCGCAGGTCGAAAGCGGCATCGCGCGGCTCCGTGTTGCGGTGAAGGATCTGTTCCCGCTGGCGCAAGGTGGCACCGCGGTCGGCACCGGCCTTAACTCAAAGCCGAAATTCGCCAGGGCATTTGCACGCCACGTCGCCAGGATGACCAAGCTGCCGTTCACCAGCGCGCCCAACAAATTCGAGGCGCTGGCCTCCAACGACGCCTATGTGCTGGTGCACGGTGCGATCAATTCAGTGGCGACCGGCCTGTTCAAGATCGCCAACGACATTCGGCTGCTGGGATCCGGCCCGCGTTCCGGTCTCGGCGAACTGATCCTGCCCGAAAATGAGCCGGGGTCGTCGATCATGCCCGGCAAGGTCAACCCGACCCAATGCGAAGCGATGACCATGGTCTGCTGCCAGGTGTTCGGCAACCAGACCACCATCACCGTGGCTGGAAGCCAGGGACATTTCGAGCTGAACGTGTACAAGCCGGTTCTGGCATTTTGTATGATGCATTCCATTCAACTGCTGGCCGATGCGGCCCGTTCGTTTACCGAGCATTGCGTTGTGGGAATACGCGCCGACGAAAAGCGCATCCGGGATTTGATGCAGCGTTCGCTGATGCTGGTGACCGCGCTGGCTCCCAAAATCGGTTACGACAACGCCGCCAAGGTCGCCAAATCGGCACATGCGCGCGGAACCACATTGAAAGAAGAGGCTGTGCGGCTGGGGTTTGTTGCTGCCGATGAATTTGATCGGCTGGTGCAGCCGGACAAAATGACACACCCGGGCTGAGCGTCTCGCGGGCCCCCGTGAAACTACGGGCGAGTGATATAATTATAGATCATAACGCCTAAAGAATGAGGTGGATCATCTATCGCCGTCGCGCTGGCGCATGGTACGAGGATTCATTATGTCGTTTTCGCAGAGCGAAATTCATTTTTTGATGCTATCACAGAGCACGACACGGGGATTCTGGATGACCATCGGATTTGCTTGCGCGCAGCGCGACCGTTTTTTCATACGACATCAGTCATCACGCCTTCGTTACTTTGCATGATGGAGGTGGACATGGGGGACCTCGTCAACCTGAAGCGATTCAAGAAGCGCAACGAGCGGGAACAGTCGGCCCAACAGGCCGATGCCAATCGCGCTCGATTTGGCCGCACCAAATCCGAACGCGCGCTCGATGAGCAAACCAAGGATCGCGCCAGCCGTTTGCTGGAACAACACAAGATCGATGGCGGAGACGCATCATGAAGTCCCCCGTTGTCAAACGTTCGATCGTCGTCGCCGGTCACAAGACCAGCGTCAGTCTCGAGGAAGCCTTCTGGAACGGCATGAAGGAAATCTCGGGCCTGCGAAACATGACGCTGTCCGAATTGGTCGGCGAGATCGACGGCAATCGCCAGCAGGGCAACTTGTCCTCGGCGATCCGGCTTTTCGTGCTCGACTATTTCCGCACCCGCGCGATCCCTGCGGCCACTTCCACTCCGGACGTGCGGGCGCAAGCCTGATAGCGCACTGATCCTGCTCGATCACGATCAGCGATTCCCGCAGGCGATCGGAATTGCGTGCGAGATCGCGCTTTGAAGCGTGATGGATGCCGGACACAAAATCGCGAAAACAACCCCATGCAAAGTAGAAAGCCGGGCGAAAACAGGCCCGGCGTCGCGGCCTGACCCAACCTCATGCCGCTCTAATTGCTGTTCTGAAGCGCGGGGCGCGGTGGATTGGCGACCTGCGGTGTCAGCGCCAGCGGTGGCCTTGGCCTCGCGGGGCCCGGTGCGGGCTTCACCTCGATCGGGGGTGGCAGCGGCGCCACCTGCTGCTGGCTCGTCGCCGGCGCCGATGGATTTGGCGCAGGCCGGACTGGCGCGGGCGCCGTTGCGACCGGCGGCGCCGGTGCGCGCGGTGTCGCGCCTTTGGGCTTGGCGGGGGCCTTGCGCGGATCGCGGCCGGGAAGCGGCACCTGCGTCAGCGGCTCGCCCGATGGTGCCGCTTCCTGCACCGGTCCGTCCTCGGGCGGCAAAACAATTGGGGTCGGCGCCGGCGGCGGCGGTTCGCCGCGCTCGATCGCATCCAGGCGTTTGGTCTCGTGCTCGATCGCCCGCACCGAAAGCCAGGACGACAACGCGGCGATATCGACGCTGCGGCTGAGCGCGTCGGGCGTGCCGACCGCGAACAGCTGGATCTCCGGCCGGCCGGCCGTCAGCGTCAGCGCGAGCGCGGCGCGGATATCGGCCTGGTCGGCGGGAATATCGTAGCCGCCGGAGACGATGGCCCGCACGCCGTTGGCATCGAGCGTGGTAGCGCCCACCCGAATGCGGCCGTCCCTGACGCCGAACGGAATTTGCGCCGAGGCTACCGACAGCACGCCCGCCGATAACGCCGGTTCAACGATCTGCTTCAGCCGCGCGTCATCCCTGCTTTGCCCGCTATCGCTGGCACGGACCGCCACCTCGAAGGCGCGCGGATCGAGGCCTACGATCTTCGCCGACTCCAGCGTCACCGTGCCGCTTCCGGCCAGCGCGCCTGCCAGCGCCGAAGCGCTGCGGCCCTGGCTTGCCAATGTCATCTGCAGCGAGGCGCGCCCGGCCGGCATGACCAGGTTGCGATAGCGCAGCGCCGTGCCGTCGACGCGGCTCAACTGCACGCTGGCATTCAACGCGATGCCGTCGGCGCCTTGCCTGGTGTCGATACTGGCGCTGGCGTCGCCGCCACCGATCTTGCCCTTGATGGCATCAAAGCTCAGCGTCTGGCCGTCGCTCTTGACGACACCGCTCAGCGGCTGCACTTCACTGCCGCCCGGCAATAGACCCCGCAACGCCTGAAACGCGATCTGGCCGCGCCACCCCCGCACCAGCCCGGCGCCGAGCGGCTCGGCGGCATCATGCCCCGCCGCGCCGATGGCGAGCGCAAAGGCCGGCGCCAGCGCCAGCTGGTCGAGGCCCAGTTCACCCTCGATGTTCCTCTCGCTGCCCAGCGTTACCGCCACGCGCCCGCGCAGCCGCGATCCGGCCACGGTGCTGTCGAGATCGTCGAAAGCCAGTTTGTTGCCCGCGAGCGAAACACGCGAGGTCAGCGCAATGTTCTGCGCCAGCGTATCGGCCGGTTTGAGATCGAGCAGCGGGCCGAGATCGGCGCTGCGAACCCTGAGATTGAGGCTGGCCTTGGCATCCTGCGCCCATGGTTCGGCTGTGCCATCCGCATCGGCATCCAGTCCAGCGCCCGAAATCTTCGCCTTCAACCGCAGCGGTGCGCCCCAGGCCCCCGCCGCCGTGCCTTCGAACTGTGCCGGCCCCTCGCCGGCTGCAACGACGCTGTTGATGCCGAGCAGCGTCAACAGCGCACGGCCTTGCGTTGACGACAATTTCGAGTCGATCCCGACTTCGCTGCGTCCAAGCGCTGCGAGATCGATGCCGTGAATCGCGGCGACTGGCGGCCTGGCGGTGATGGTGGTGACGCCCTTGAGCAGCGGTGCGTCGATATCGACGACGGCGCGCGCATTGCCGCGATCGGCCGGTCCGTCCCCTTTGTCGAGATTGAGCGCCAGCTTCAGCCGCGCGGGACCCGGACTGGAGCCCATCGCGTTGAGCCGCGCGACCAGCACCGGTGCAAACGGCGTGACCAGGTTGGCGAGTTGACCGAACGATGCAGCACTGGAATCGAGCGCCAGTTTTCCGGTCGCATTGACGCGGTCGAAACTGCCGGAGCCTTCCAGCATGACGCTACCGGGCTGGCCGATCCTCAACTGATCGAGCGAGAACGATTTGGGCCCGTAGCCGAGCTTTGCCAGCAGCGGACGCAGTTCCTGACCGGCCGACATGGCGCTGGCGATATCGAGCGAAAGTGCGCCCTCATCCGGCCAGTCGGCCTGCGGTCCCGCCAGCGAGCGGACGAACGCGGTGGCGGCGTCGAGATCGAGCCGCTCCGCCTTCAATTGCGCGTCGACCCTAGAGCCGCTGTTCGCTTGCCGATGCGATATCGCAACCCGTCCCTCGACGGCGCCGCCGTCGATATCGGCCTTCATCGCGTCGAAGGTGAATCCCTCCGGTGCGATGGTGACGTCGCTGCGCAGGCGCAGTGGTTTCTGGCTGCGATAGGCGCTATCGCCGCGGCCCTGCAACCACGTCATCAGCGCGTCGGGGTCCGCGGATTCGATATTGAGCGCGGCCTTGAACTGATCGGGCGAAGCATTCCTTGCGTTCGCCTCGCTCAGCGAAACCCGGGTCGTGCCGGGCGCACGAAACTCCAGTTTGCGGACACTCCAGGCCTTGGCGTCGCCATGCAGCTCGGCCGCAATGTCCTGCAGCGGGCGGCCGCCCAGCATCACCTGCTCGGACGAGAGTTCGATTTGCGCCGGGATCGGCGGCAGCGGAACGCCTGAGATCAGCGCGCGCAGCGCCGGCAGCGCACGGACGGGTTCGGTGGCGTTATCTTTGGCGACGAACCTGTCGGCATCGAGCTGGCGCGCCGACAGCACGGCATGCAACAGCGGCGAGGCGCCGAACCTGATGTCGCCGCTGCCGGCGAGCTTCAGCGCGCGCTCCTCGGCGCCGTAGATCGCCTCGATTTGTTCGAGCCGCGCCGCCGAATAGTCGGTCTTGACCCTGGCCGTGATGCGCCACGGCGGTTCATCGCCCTTGCCCCTCTGGCCGGCAGGCGCCGCCATCGTGACCGCGCCTTCGAAACGCGGCGCGCGGGCATCGAAATTCAGGACGCCGTCGAGGTCGGCCGCGAATGCGCGCTGGCCGGGATCGATGTTGAGATGAAGGCGGGTGCCGTTGCCGTCGGGCCCCTGGCCCGAGGAAATGCGAAACGGATAGCGCGCGCCTGACAGCATGAAGTTGCCGTCGCCGCGGATCGCGCCGGCAGCAAGCGAACGCACGTCGCCGCTGAAGGCGATGTCGTTCAGTTCCAGCGTGCTGCGGCTGGCGGCATCATGCAGCGCGATACGGCCGGTGAGATTAAGTCGATCGATCGCCAGCGAACCCAGGTTGTAGGTCCCGGTCGAGGCCGGCCAGTCCACCCGCCCTTTCGGATCGAGCCCGAGATCGAGCGACAGGCCGTTGACGGTCAATTCGGTGGCGCGCCATTCGCCGCGCATCAACGAACCAAGGCTGAATTCGACGTCGAGCTTGTCGGCGCGGACCTTGCCGAGATCGTTGGCGCCGCCGACCACCACCGAATGCAACTGCAACGACGGCGCCGGCAGCAGGCGCGCATCGAGCTTGCCGCCGACGCGGACCTGGGCGCCGACGATCCGTGCCGCCTCCGCCTCGAACTGCGGCCGGAACTGATTCCAGTCGATGAAATACGGCCCGACGAGCGCGGCGATCAGCGCAACGATGAAGGCAATTGCCAGGCCGAGCAGCGTCGTCTGCACGGTGTCTCCCCTTGAACCGCCCCGGCACATGGCCGCGCCAGGCTGAACCGGCGCCGGAGCAACTCAATATATAGAGACAAGTATGGCGAAGTCACAGCAACATCGCTGTGACGCCGGACTTTGGCCCCGGGTTTACCAACTCGCGGGCAGACGCTTCAGACCACGCAGCACGAAGGTCGGCCGCCACTCCGGATTGAGCGCGTCATCGAGCCGCAGGTCCGGCAGCCGGCGCAGCAGGGTTGAAATCGCGACCTCGGCCTCGATGCGCGCCAGCTGGGCGCCAAGGCAGAAATGGATGCCGCCGCCAAAGGACAGCGGCCGGACATTGGGCCGGGTGATATCCAGTTGCTCCGGCCGGTCCGGATAGACCGCCGGGTCGTGGTTGGCCGAACCGAGCAGGCACAGCACGCTCTCGCCCTTCGGGATGCGCTTGCCGCCGAGGTCATCGATGTCTTCCAGCGCCACCCGGCCGGTCAGTTGCACCGAGGAATCGTAGCGCAGGAATTCCTCGATGGCGTTGGTGATCAGCTCGGGCCTGGCCTTGAGCAGCGCCAGCTGCTCCGGATTGCGATGCAGCGCCAGGAGGCCGTTGCCGATCAGGTTGACGGTGGTCTCGTGGCCGGCGCCGAACAGCAGGATGATGTTGGCGGTCAGTTCCTCGTTGGACAGCTTGCTGCCGTCTTCCTCGGCCTGCACAAGTTGCGTGATCAGGTCGTCGCCGGGGTTCTTGCGACGCAGGTCGAACAGTTGCTGGAAGTACATCGCCGCCATGGCGTTGCCGGCATTGCCCTGCTTGATCTCGTCTGGCGAGAGCGGCACCGGGTCGAGCAGGCGCCCGCCGTCGCGCGAACCGGTATAAAATACCTCGCGATGCTCTTCGGGAATGCCGAGCATGTCGCAGATGATGGTGACCGGCAGGCGGAACGCATAATCCTCGATCAGGTCCATTTTGCCCTGCGGAATGATGCGATCGAGCGTTTCGTCGACGATATGTTGAATGCGCGGACGCATGTCCTCGACCCGGCGAGCGGTGAACGCCTTCACCACCAACCCGCGCAGGCGGGTGTGGTCCGGCGGATCCTGCTGCAGCATCCAGTGACTCATGCTGCGGAACACCGGCTCTTCCATGATCTTGGGGCCGTAGCGGCGGATCGAGCGCTCGACATAGTCCTTGCCGAACCGCTTGTCGCGCATCACCAGACTGGCCTCGGCGTGACGGCTCGCGACATACATGCCGAGCGGAGTCAGGTGCACGGGATCGGTGGTGCGCATCCGCTCGTAATGCGGATAGGGATTACGAATGAAATCGGGCGACAGCGGATTGAACAGCGGCGCGTTGGCCGCAGTCTGCACATGCTCGTTCATGGTGACCTCAATTCGTTGCCGCGTTGAAATCGAAACCGGCGCTTGCAGAACTCCAATTCGATACACTGTTGTATCGAGTTGCATTCTGCCTTAAACTGGCCCGATGTCAAGAGTCAGAACCAGACCGACCCGGGACGATACCCGCGAAAAACTGTTCGAGGCGGCCGCGCGCGTCTGCGAGGAACAGGGTATCGGCGGCGCCAGCATCGAGGACATCGCGGCCGCGGCCGGCTTCACGCGGGGCGCTTTCTACTCGAATTTCAAGAGCAAGGACGAATTGATCATCGCGATGCTCGAGGAGCACGTCGAGCAATCCATTCGGCGGATGCGCGAACTTCTCGCAATGCACAAAAACCTCGAGGAGTTTCTCGCGGCGCTCAAGACGATGGATCGCAGCCGGCAGGATCCGCTCGGCCGCTCGCCCCTGCTGCACATGGAAATGATCCTGTTCGTGGCGCGTGCCGAAAAGCGGCGGCCCGAACTCGCCAAACGGCTGCGCGCCCGGCGCAAGCTGATCGCCGATATCGTCGAGACCACCGCGAGGAACAGCGGCAGGGATCCACGCCTGAACCCGTCATGGACCGGCGCGGTCCTGCTGGCGCTGGAAGACGGCTTTCGCCTGCATCGCCTGATCGATCCGGAGACCACCCCGGCCGACAGCTTTCTGCGCGCGATCGGCGACTTGCAGCGGGCGATGGGAATTACGTCGGCCTGAGTATCAGTCTTGAGTATGCGCCGTGTGCATCTGGCCTGAGACCGCCCTCACCTTGCGCGGCGACGCCTGCCAGATCGCGATCGCGGACAACAGACTCACCGCAATCCCGATCGCAAAGGCCAGCGTGTAACTGCCGGCCAGATCGTACAGCGCGCCGGTCGCCCACGGGCCGGCGGCGCCTCCCGCCAGTGCGGCCAGCATGATGGTGCCGAAAATGCTGCCATATTGCTTGCCCTGAAAGATTTCGAGCACGATCGCGCCCATGATCGAGGTCAGGCCATAACCAAGCGCGCCCTGGGTAAAGATCATCAGATAGACCAGCGGCAACACCGGCGCGTATTTCAGCCCGATCAGCGCCGCGAAGCAGATCGCAAAGCCGCCGCAACTGATCGCCCAGATCCATTCACGCCCGATCCGGTCGGACAGATGCCCGAGCCAGATCTGGCCGGGAATCCCGAGCAGACTGACCACGCCGAGCGCCCAGACCGCGACGTTCGGACTGAAGCCGATGTCGAGCAGGAATTTGGTCTGGTGCACCTGCACGGCATACCAGATGTACAGGCCGCAGAAATAGCCGAGCGCGATCCACCAGAACCGCGCACTGCGAAGCGCCCGGGCCAGCGTCCAGTCGGTGCCGGCCCAAACGGGATCGACGATGTTGGAGACCGGCTTCGCCGATGTCGCCGTCGGCGCGGCGTCGCCGTCCGGCGAGCAGGCCGATATTCTCGGGCCGCTCGCGGAGCAGCAGGTTGATCGGCGCCAGCACGATGAGAACCAGGATGCCCATCGCGGTGCAGGCGGTACGCCAGCCGGTCTGCTCGATCATGTGCTGCACCCATGGCAGCAAGGTCACCGAGCCGATGCCGACGCCGGCAAACGCAATGCCGATTGCCAGCCCGCGGCGGCGAATGAACCAGTTCGGCAGGAACAGCGATTGGCCGGAATAGCCGAGACAGACGCTGCCGGCGCCGACCATGACACCGATGGTGAGATAGAGATGCCACGGCTGGGTCGTCAGCGGCGCCAGCAACAGGCCAACCCCCATCAGCGCGACGCCAAGCTCCATCACCCCGCGCGGACCGAAGCGGTCCATCAAACGGCCGATCAGCGGGCTCACGATCGCGGACACCACAAAGCCGAACGAGAAGGCGCCGGCCGTGACGCCGCGCTCCCAGCCGAACTCGCCGACGATCGGCGGAAAGAACAGCGAGAACGCGGTACGTGCATTGACGCCGATCGCCATGGTGACGAACGTCACCGCCACGATCATCCAGCCGTAGAAAAAGGGAAGCCGCATCAGCTTGCGTATCCCTTCACTTGAAACTCTTCAAGCGCCGGATCATCCGGATGTTGGCGTAATCGACCATCTTGCCATCGACGGTGACAGCACCCTGCCCGTTTCGCTCCGCTTCCTCCATCGCCGCGATGGCACGGTCGGCATAGGCCAGTTCCTCGTCTGACGGAATGAAGGCATCGCGCGTCGGCTCGATCTGGCTCGGATGAATGACCTGCTTGCCGTCAAATCCCATCGCCGCCGCCTTGGCCGCCGTGGCCTGGGTCACGACAACATCGCGAAAGGCGCCGCATGGCCCGTCGATCGCGCGCAGGCCGAAGGCGCGCGCGGCAACCAACAGCCGCATCATCGGATAGGCGAACAGATCGAGCGGAACCCGGGGATGACCATCCGCCGCGCTGCCGACGTGCCGGTAGCCCGAGGGCGAGGCGCCGATTTCGGCGCTGCGCGCACCGATCGAAGCCGCAAAATCGCCGACACCAAGATGCAACGCCGTGACCAGCCCGCCCATCGCCGCGAGCGTTTCCACGTTGACCAGCCCGCGTGCAGTTTCGATCAACAGTTCCAACTCGACCGGCGCGGCGCGCCCGCCTCCTGCGTCGCTGACCCAGCGGCTGATCTGCGCGACATCGGCAACCGTCTCCGCTTTGGGAATGATGAAGGCGTCCAGCCGCTCGATCCCGCCGAGCCGCTTTATCTCGTCCTGTATCGAAGAACTGTCGGTGGCATTGAGCCGAACCGCGACGGTCTTCGTTCCCCAATCCTGCTCGGCCAGCGCAGCGGCGGCGGCGGCCAGCGCGGCAGCTTTCTCGGCCGGAGGCACCGCATCTTCGAGATCCATGAACACGGCATCGGCGGCAGAAGCCGCCGCGCCCTGCACCATCTTCACGCGATGCGCCGGCACAGCCAGATAAGTTCGGGTCAATCGCGGCGCGGTCATGAGCTTACCTTCTGGCGGAGCCCGAGTTCGCCGAGAATGGCGTCGGTGTGTTCGCCGACCGCGGGAATATCGCCCATCACGGGCGTCACGCCGGGAATAGTGATCGCGGGCAGAAAACTCGTCAGCGGTCCGTTCGGCGATCCCACCTTCTGGACGCGATGGCGCGCATGAAGCTGTGGATGTTGCAGAAACGTCTCGACCGTATTCATGTTGGCGT
Organism: uncultured Alphaproteobacteria bacterium; assembly: GCA_963764705.1. Classification (GTDB taxonomy): domain Bacteria; phylum Pseudomonadota; class Alphaproteobacteria; order Rhizobiales; family Xanthobacteraceae; genus Bradyrhizobium. The sequence continues at coordinate 85,595 of CAVXTR010000008.1, forward strand.
TGGCAATCGCGGCATCGTCGAGGCGCTGCAGCACCTGCTCGGCCGAATATTTTGCGAATTTCTGTTCGATCAAAGCTTCCAGTGCGTCGCGGTTCTGCATGCGTTGTGGGTTGGTGCAGAAGCGCGGATCACTTGCCAGTGCCGCATCGTCCAGCACCCGGGCGCACAGCGCGTCCCATTCCCGCGCGTTCTGGATACCGAAGAACACCACACGGCCGTCGCCACAGCGGAACGGCCCGTAGGGCGCAATCGTCGCATGCCGCGTCCCGGTGCGCACCAGCGGCTTGCCGGCACCTTCGGTATAATAGGCGGGATAGCTCATCCATTCCGTCATCGAATCGAACAGCGACACCTCGAACGCCATGCCCTTGCCGGTTCGCTCGCGGTTGAACAGCGCCATCAGCACGCCGTTGACGATGTACATCCCGGTCGCGGTATCGACGACCGCGATCCCGCATTTGGCCGGCGCTTCCTGCGTGCCGTTGACCGAGAGAAATCCGGCCTCGCACTGTACGAGCAGATCGTAGGCCTTCTTCTCGCTGTAGGGTCCGCCGCTGCCGTAGCCGGAAATGTCGCAGGCGATCAGGCGCGGAAAACGCTCGACCAGGGTCGCAGCGTCGAGGCCCAGTCGTTTCGCCGCACCCGGCGCCAGATTTTGCAGAAAGACGTCGGCCTGCGGCAGCAGCGCGTCGAGCACGCGTCGGCCTTCTTCGCTTTTGACGTCAAGCGCCAGACTTTCCTTGGAGCGGTTGGTCCAGGCGAACTGGCTCGACATTCCGTTCATGACGTAATCGTAGTCGCGGCAAAAATCGCCCTTGCCGGGCCGTTCGATCTTGATGACGCGCGCGCCCCAATCGGCCAGATGCCGACTCGCGAGCGGGGCTGCGATCGCCTGTTCGAGCGAGACGACGGTGACGCCGGACAGCGGCAGCCGCGATTGTTGGTCCATGGATATCTCCGGATGCCGTTTCGGACAGTCGTTCCGAAACGAAAACCAGTCCGGAACCCCAGCAAACCTCCGATATGCAACCACGCAACGAAGGCCTGATCCTTCGGATCATCCCGGAGTGGTGCGGTCAAGGCACTTTGTTGCAGGCGTACTTTGCCAATGAGGCGCCCAAACCAAATCGGGCCGGTAATCCGGCCCGCTTGATCCGTTCGCCGCCACAGGCGATGCCGTCTTGCTGCGCTGCAAAACGGAAGCGCGCGGTGTTTACCAGGAGTAGCGCGCGACACCCTTGCCGGCATAGCTGCGCGTAACGTCGGAGAATTCACCCTCGAACGTCGCGGCGAGCGCGAAGCCGTTGCGCCATTTCACTTCGGCGGATCCGGTCACCAGCGCCGAGTTTGGCGCCTGGGCCGCGCCGTTGACGACAAACGAGGCGCCCGGCAGCGTCTGGAAGGTCGCGGCGACGGTGCGGTCGTTATTGTAGTCATGCGCCCACGCTGCACGGCCGCGCAGGGTCAGGATCGCCGTGTCCTGCATCACGTAAGACTTGTCGGTGCGGACACCGAGCTCGCTGCGCGTCGCCGTCACCGTCTTCGCCGTATAGGCCTGCGCGAAGGTGTTGGCGCCCGACACCACCTGCTCGACATAGGTCGGCAGCTCGAAGGTCGTGAACTGTCCGGCGGCATAGGGGGTGATACCCACCCCGCCAATCCACGGCATCACGAAGCGATAGCCGCCTTCGACGCGTCCGGACCAGGCGTTGGCGTTGAACTGGGCGCGAAGCTGGTCGATGCCGGCGATGGTGACCGTTCGATTGGTGGTGACGTCCTGCCAGCCGTAAGCCAGCGCGCCGGTGATATAGGCCGGACCCTGGGTGTGCCGCACGAAGACGCCGGCCTGGAACAGGTCGGAACGGCCGCTGCCGAGCGCGTTGGCAACCGAGAAACTGGTGCCGCCGCCGGCAAGCGCAAAGCCCGCGATCGTGTTCGGCGAGAACAGGTAGTCGGCACCGACCGCCCCGCCGAAGACGCGGCTGGTGGTGGAGTTGGTTCCGAGCGTCGAACTGCCGTCGGTGGATTGCGAGCCGCCGAAGCCGGCTGCCCACACGCTCCAGCGCTGATCATAGACGTCGCGCAGCGGCGCCTTGCGATAGATCGCGGCATAGGCGTCGCGCTCGTTCTTCGAACGCGGCTTGTCTTTGGCGGCGTAAGCGAGCGACCCGCTGTCCTCTTCGGCGAATTGCGATGCGCCGGCCGAACCGACAGGCGCGCCGCGACCGTCGATCATCGGATCGGTCATCACGCCCATGAACTGGGTCATCGCGTTGAACGTCGCCTGCTGCGAGCCAGTGCTGGTTTCGCCGGCGGCCTGCGTCAGGTTCTGCGCGACGTTGCCGGAGAAGATGGCGCCAAGCGCGCCGGTGGAGGCGCCCGGCGCATTGAACGCCGTGTCGAGCGCGTTACCCACTGCCTTCTGGTTCGCATTGAGCCCCGATAGCGACCCGAGGCTCGAGCTCATGTTCAGCGTCACCGCGGTCCCGGTATAGCCCAGCGATCCGGTGATGCCGGCCGGCATCGTCAGCGAAGAGAACGTCGAGCCGCCCAATCCGCCCGAGGTCAGGACCGTCACCGGAGTATTGAATTTGAAGGTGTTGTTGCCCGACGCGACCTGAACGCCGGCCCCCGTCAGCGTCGCCGTCCCCGTGACATTGGCGAAGGCCGCGCCCGAGGACGTGACCTGGACCAGATAGAGCGCACCCGACTGGAAGGCGAGGCTGCCGTTGATCTGCAGCTTGCCCTGCCCGCCCGAGCCCGGCTGCAGGATGCCGCCGCTGGCAACCGTCGTCGCCGCCACCGTACCGGTGCCCGCCAGCGTGCCGCCATTGGCGACCGTGACATTGGTGGTGACGGTGTCGGTCGAAGCCAGTGTGACCTTGCCGATGATGCCCTGGAAATAGGTTTCCGCCGAGAACAGGTCGAGACGGGCCCAATAACTCATGTCCGAGCCGTAGATCCCGGCGATCGCGTTGGTTTCAGTGTTCACCAGGATCTGGTTGATGGTGTTGGTCATGAGGCTTCCGAACATGCCGCCGGCCGGTGCGATGTTTTTCGCCGCCGTCGAGTCGCCGCCATACACGGTCGCCAGCAGGATCGAGGCGTCCGGTCCGTTCTTGGGCGCAGCTTCCCGCGGCGCCTGCGCAAACGACAGGGTCTGCAGGCCGTAGGTCAACCGCGCGGTGTAGTCGGCCCGGTCCTGCGCAAGATTGCTGAAGCGGTCGGGCGCACCGGCCGCGATGCAGGCGACGATGGTAGTGCCACAGCTCGTCTGCAGCAGATTGCGCACGTCGGCCTGGGCCGCGGTGAACACGGTCTGGAAGTTCGTGGTGGTGGTGAGGTCACCGATGCCGAAAACGCCGTTGACGGTGGCGCCGAGATATTTCGAATTGTTGTTGAGCATCTGCGTCACATCGTAGCTGGCGAGAACGCGGCCGGCGATGACGTCGAGCGGATAATGCGCGCCGAGAACGATGCGGCTGTCGCCGTATTCCGAGGCGCGCGTCAGCATTTCACCGTAGCGTTCGGGCACCAGCATGCCGAACAGGATCGATGTGGTGTAGCCGAAGGTGGTGTGACCGCTCGGAAACGAGGCGTTGGCGAACAGGCCGGAGCCGGTATTGCCGGTGACACCGCCGATGATGGCCGTGTTCGACGTGGCGGCGCCGAAATAGTTGACGCCGCTGAACGCCGCGATGCTTGACGGGGCCACCTGAACCGGCCGCGAGTTGCCGGTCAAATTCTGATTGGTGATCGGCGCATAGGCCTTATCGTAGACGTCAAAGACGCCGCCGGGAGGCAACGGAATGCCAACGATCGGCGTGTTCGAAGTCGCGGTCTTTCCGAGCGCCAGGTTGGCGTTGCTGACGAACACCGAGCCGTTCGCAGAGCCGTCGGCGAAGTAATTCTTCGCCTTCCCGGAGTCGTCCTGCGAGATCGCGTTGATCTGCCGGAACAACATCTGCAGATTGGTTGAGAATGTCGTCGTGGTGCCGTTCGCAGCCTGGCTGTTGTTGGCTTTCCAGATCGCGTTCAGGTTGGTGCCAAGGCCATCCGACAGCACGACGCCGTTGTCGGTGGTGATCGTATTGTCGATCAGGGCCTGCGCGCGCTGAGCCGCCGAGGAGTTGTTGTTGATCGAAACGGCCGTCGAGAAATTCTGCGTGATCGCGGTCGTTCCTAGCAGCGTGCTGAACGGGTTGAGCAGATTGATCGCATTGGCATTCAGCGGCGTCGCGATCGTCTGCGTCTGTGCGTAGGCGGACTGTACGGACAACGTCGCGGCAACAACTGCGATCATCGATGTCGTTTTTGTGACACGCATAGCAACCCCCACACGAACTGTCGGCGACGAAATGCCGCTCTCGGAAACGTGGGGAAACAAACATCTCAGGGTGACAGCGCCATGACGGTGATTCGTTTCATCGATGACGGTGTTTTCCTGCAACACTCCTGGCGTGCGGTGACGCACACGAGCCCGCGCATATGAATCACGGCGCCGTTGAACGACCGCGTGTCCAACTGATCGCATTGACGGCGCCGACCGGAACCTGGCCGGCGATGATCGTCTCGACCTGCCGTACGGTTTCCAGCGACTGGCTCTCGATCGCCGGCGGCGTCAGTCCGCCGATATGCGGCGTCGCGATCACGTTCGGCAATTTCGCCAGGTCCGGCGTCGGCATCTGGTCCAGCGCGCGGCCGACATCCATCGCCGCACCGGCAATGCGCCTCTCGCGCAACGCTGCCGCCAGCGCCACTTCGTCGACGAGATTGCCGCGCGACAGGTTGATGAAGCACGCGTGCGGCTGCATCCGCGCCAGCGCCGCCTGCCCGATCAGGTTCTCGGTCTTTTCATTGGCGATGGCGAGACAGACGACAAAATCGGCGCGGCCTAGCAGATCGTCGAGCGACACATGGTGAAGCGCAGCATCGTCGATGGTCGCAAAGGGATCGGCGACCAGAATTTCCATGCCCAGCACTTTTGCGATGCCGGCCAGGTAACGGCCGATGCTGCCGTAACCGATGATGCCAAGGCGGCTGCCGGCGAGTTGCCGGCCCATGATGATCTTCGGCTTTCGTCCGGCATGGTAATCTGCGCTCGCACGCGAAACCCCGCGCGACAGGTCGACCATGAAGCCCAGTGCCAGTTCCGCCACCGACTGGACGAACCCCGGTCCGGCCTGCGTCACCAGCACGCCGGCCGCTGAAGCGGCATCGACATCGATGTTGCGGATATCGACCGCGCAGCGAACGAACGCGCGCAGTTTCGGCAGTCTGGGAAATATCTCGCTCGGTCCCGCGGTGAGCCGGTCGGCGACGATGATATCGACATCGCGCGCGGCCGCGATCAGGCCGATCGCATCCAGCGCCGCGTCGAGCTGATGCAGCTTGACCTCGGCAATGGCCTGCAGGCCGGTCAGGCTGCGCTCGCCGTAATATTGCGCCCGCGCCTGCGGCGTATGGGTGAGCAGGACTTTCACGTCAGTACCCCCGGCACGTCAGTAGCCGAACGCGCGCGGCAGCGCGGTGCTGATCGCAGGCACGAAGGCAATCACCAGCAGGCACACCAGCAGCAGACCGAGATAACCCAGGATCGGCTTGATGGTCTGCTCGATCGGCACGTTGCCGATCAGGCAGGCGCCGTAGAGCCCGAGGCCGAGCGGCGGCGCGAACAGGCCGAGCCCCATCGAGATGACGAGCACGACGCCGAAATGCAGGGGATCGATGCCGAGCTTGACCGCCACCGGCAGCAGCAGCGGCCCGAAGATGATCAGCGCCGCAGCGCCCTCCAGCACCGAGCCCATCACGATCAGCACCACGATCGACAACAGCATGAACAGCCAGGTGCCGTGCGATCCCGACAGCGACAGCATGAAGTCGCCGACCGCATGCGGCACCTGCTGCAGCGTCAGAATGAACGCCAGCGATTGCGCGGCGGCGACGATGAACAGCACCAGCCCCGACCGCGTCGCCGATTGCACGAAACTGTGCGCGGCGGTTTTGAAACTGAGCTCGCGGAACACGATGCTGCCGATCACGATGGCATAGACCGCGGCAAAGGCCGAGATTTCGGTGGCGGTCGCAAAGCCGCTCTTGAAGCCGAAGAAGATCATGAAGATCAGCCCGAACGACGCGATCGCGCCGCTCCACAGGCCCGACACCGGCGCCTGCGGCTCGGCGTCCTCGACCGGCTCGGGACGCTTGCCGAGAATGATGCACAGCACGATCAGGGCCAGCGCCATCAGCCCGGCCGGCAGCAGCCCGGCGACGAACAGTCCGCCGATCGACAGGTTGGCGACGAAGCCGAGGATGATCAGGTTGATGCAGGGCGGAATGGTTTCGGCCATCACGGCGGACGCCGCCAGCAACGCCACCGCGCTGCCCGGATTCTGCCGCGAGCGCCGCGCCGCCGGGATCAGCACCGAGCCGACGGCGGCGACGTCGGCCATCTTGGAGCCGGAGATGCCGGAGAACAGCACCATCGACATCACCATCACGACGTTCAGCCCGCCGCGCATCCGCCCGACCGCGCGCTGCAGCAGTTCGATCAGCCGGACCGACATGCCGTTGGCTTCCATCAGGTAGCCGACGAGGATGAAGAACGGGATCGCCAGCAGCACGAAATTGTCGATGCCGCGCGCCATCTGCTGGGCGAAGATGACGCCGGGCAGCGTGCCTTCGACCCAGATGAAGATCAGCGCCGCCAGCGCCAGCGCGAACCCGATCGGCAAGCCCGCCGAACAGCGTGATGAAGAAGCCGACCAGCATCAGCGTACTCGACGACGGCACCGTGTCGGGGCTGAGAAAATCCCAGGCGAGATAGAGCCCGGCGATCGCGGCCGTCGCCATCAGCCCGGCCGATCATGTCGCGCAACGGACGCGCCGCAAAAAATCTCGGCGGCGAACACCGTCATGAACAGCGCGCCGACGCCCATCGGATAGAACGTCCATTCCAGCGGCAGGCCGGAGCCGGAGGTCTGCCCGGTCGTCAGCCAGCCCATCTTGATGGCGTTGAACGCGACGTAGCCGGCAACAACCGTCACCAGCAGCGCGCCGATCGAATCGACCACGCGCCGGATCGCAGCCGGCAGCATGTCGACGAAGAACGCGACGCCGAGATTTTCGGCGCGCGCCAGCGCGCTGGCGGCGCCGAAGAAGCTCGATCCGACCATCAGGCCGCGGGCGACGTCGTCGGCCCATTCGACCGGCGCGTTGAACAGGAAGCGCAGCAACACCGACACGCAGACGACCACGAGGTCGGCCACGAGCAGGACCGCCGCGACGGCATCGCTCAACCGGAGAAGCGAAGCCGTGATCCGGCGGCCGCCGCTGAACGCGGGCGCGGCGACTGACATCGTCAAACTCCTCAAGCCTGGGTCGCGCGGATCATGTCCACCACGGGCTTCGCCTCGGGGCGCGCCTTGACGAAATTCTCGCTCTGCGGCGCGACGCGCTTGCGGAACGCTTCCTTGTCGCATTCGACGATGGTGACGCCCTTGTCGGCGAGGTTCTTCAGCGCTTCCTTCTCCATCTCGAGCCCGTGGGCGCGGGTGTCGGCGGCGGCCTTCTTGGCGGCATCGAGGAAGCCTTCGCGCAGCTTCGGGTCCATCCGGTTGAACGTCGCGTCGCTGAAATAGGTCGCGAGCGGCGAGAAATTATGCTGGGTCAGCGCGTAGTTCTTCGAGGTCTCGTAGAACTTGCTGGCGAGGATGGTCGGCGGATCATGCTCCAGCCCGTCGAGCACGCCGGCCTGCAAGGCGGTGTAGATTTCGCCGAACGCCAGCGGCGTCGCGGCGGCGCCCATCAGCCGCAGACATTCGGTGATGACGGGGTTCGGCAGCGTCCTGATCTTGAGGCCGGCGAGATCTTCGGGACCTTTCACCGGCTTCTTCGCCAGCACGCTGCGGGAGCCGAAATTATAGGCCCAGGAGATGATGCGGATATTGGCGCCCTTGAGCAGGGCCTCCTCGATCGGCTTGGCGGCGCCGGCGTCGAACGCCTTGGTCTGCTGCGGAAAGCTCGAGAAGAGATAGCCGAGGTCGAAGGTGCCGACCAGCGGCACCAGGTTGGCCGAGATCGACGAGCCCGATACCATCAGGTCGATGACGCCGAGCTTGACCGAATTGATGACGTCGATTTCCTGGCCGAGCTGGTTGTCGGGGAAGAACGTGACTTCGATCTGCTCGCCGAGCCCGTTCGCCTTGATGCTCTTGACCAGATTGTCGTAGTAGACGCGGCCGTTGGCATATTTGGGATCGTTCGGAAGCGACGACGAACATTTCAGTTTCAGCGTCGCGGCCTCGGCCCGCCCGATCAGGGCCGGCGCGGCGGCAAGCCAGGCGGTCGCGGCGACCGACGATTGCAGAACGACGCGACGATTGATCGGCTTCGACCTCATGGTGCTTCTCCCGGAACGGATTTTTCTTGTCCTGCCGTCTTGGTGCGGCAGAACTTGGCAGTGGACTGAGTATATTGTATGACTAAAGAAACGGCTTTGGCAAGAACGGCTGTTTCTCTCTACTGCACGTCGACAAAAAAATCGCGGCAAGAGAATTTGACGGCATCCATCGGGTTGGTCGCTCCACCCATACGACGTTCCAGAAGGCTTTCTGATGTTTGAAACCTCCAGCGCCCTCATCCGCAACGTCCACAGCCAGGTCGCAGACCGGGTCGGAATCAGCATCGTGCGGGGTGAAGTCGGCATCGGCGAGACGTTGCCGTCGGAAATGCAGATCTGCGAGATGATGGATGTCAGCCGCACCGTGGTGCGCGAGGCGATCCGGACCCTGACCGGCAAGGGCCTGGTCGAATCGCGCCCCAAGAGCGGAACGCGGGTCCGTCCGCCGCAGCAGTGGAACCAGCTCGATCCGGACGTGCTGCGCTGGCGTCTCGAAGCCTCCGATATGGACAGCTACCTTGCAAAGCTGTTTCAGCTGCGCTGCGCGGTCGAACCAGCGGCCGCGGCGTTGGCGGCGAAGAGCGCCGGCGAAGAAGATCTTGCGCTGATCAGGACGGCCTACGAAGGCATGGCCGCGGCCAAGGTCAACGAAAAATTCGTGGCCGCCGATATCGCCTTCCATCAGGCGATCTACTTTGCAACCCGCAACGAATTCTTCTGGCCGATCGCGCAGATGTTCGACGTCACCTTGCGGCAGAGCTTTACCATCGCCGCTCGCGGCTCGCACCGCGCGCGGGCGCTGGTCGAGCATCACGCCGTGCTGGAAGCGATCGCGACGCGCAATGCCGAGGCCGCGCGCGAGGCGACCGACATCCTTTTGAAAAATTCCGCCGACGATCTGGTCAAGATCCGCGGTCGCGAGTTCGCGGCGCGGCCGAAGACGTAACCGACGCCGGCCGCTCGACCGGCCCCCTCACTCCAATCGCGCCGTCCCGGCCAGGGGTTATTGTGCCGGCCCATCTTGTATGACATTATGCCCAAAATGATCTCCGGCGACGGCGCCAACGTGCGCTCTGAAACCGCCGGGGACAGCAATGAAAAAAGGGGAGGATCAATTGCCAATCAACAAAACCATTGCCGCGCTGGGATTTGCCATTGCGGCGCTCGGCATCGTGCCGCCGGCCTACGGCCAGTCGTTCAGCCTGCGCGCCGCGCATTACTTCAAGGATGACCATCCCTGGAACAAGGGGCTGCTGGCTTTCGCCAAGCGCGTCGACGACGAGAGCAAGGGCCGCATCAAGATCGACATCTTCAACGGCGGCATCCTCGGCAGCGAGGCGCAGACGCTGCAGTTCGTCAAGGACGGCTCGCTCGATCTCGTGATCTCGGACCCGTCGGCCGGCGCGCCGTTCGCCAAGGAGCTGGATTTCTTCGCGCTGCCGTTTCTGTTCCGCAACTACGCGCACTGGCAGGCGGCGCTCGATGGCGAGCCGGGCAAGGCCTACGCGCAGCTGATCGAGAGCAAGACCGGCCTGAAGATCATCGGCTATTGGGGCGGCTCGACCCGCAACGTGCTGTCGACCAAGAAGCCGATCAACAGCATCGAGGACCTCAAGGGCTTTCGCCTGCGGCTGATTTCGAGCCCGCTCAAGGTCAACGCCTGGAAGGCCGTCGGCACCGTGCCGACGCCGATCGCCTTCATGGAAACCTATCTCGCCATGAAGTCCGGCGTGGTCGACGGCATGGAGAACGAATCGGTCGCGGTGCGCGAAATGAAGTTCTACGAGCCGGCGCCGTTCATCGCCCGCACCGAGCACGAATTCACCGTGCGGCCGCTGTTCATCTCGAAGAAGACCTTCGACAAGCTGCCGCCGGACCTGCAGCAGATCGTGCTGAAATCCGCCCAGGAGGCCACCACGGTCGAACGCAGCGCGGAGGTCGAGGCCAACGTGGCGGCGGAAGCGGAGATGCAGGGCAAGCTTGGCGTGAAATTCAACGCCATCGACAAGGAGCCGTTCAAGACCGCGACCAAGCCCGTGATCGCCGAGTTCGCCAAGAGCATGGAGCTGACGGACCTGCTCGCCAGCATCGACGCCGTAAAGTAACGGCCAGCGCTCGCAGGCGTCCGTCCGAATATCACGGATAGATGCCTGCGTGCCGTTCGCTCCCGGAGCCCGCCTGTGACCAATCCCGAAGCCGCCGTCGTTACCGATCGAGACGCGTTCGAAGCCAGCCTGCCCGCATTGCCGGATAAAGCCGCACATGATTCCGACTTCGTCGAGCAGATCGCCGAAATCGTCGTGGTGCTGGCGCTGGCGGGCGAACTGGTCGCGATGTTCGGCAATGTGATCTCGCGCTCGCTGTTCGATACCTCGCTGCTGTGGAGCCTCGAGATCGGCGAGCTTGCGCTGGTCGTGATGACGTTCATCGGCGGCGCCATCGCCTACCCACGCAACGAACACATGGCGCTGCACGCCTTCATCGACCGGCTGCCGCAGCGATGGCATGCGGCAATATCAGCCTTTGCCTGCTGGCAGGTGTTCGCGATGGCGGTCTTCGGCGGCTGGCTCGCCTGGGAAATGATGCTGTCGCGCTGGGATGAACGCACGCCCTATCTCGGTATCAGCGCGATCTGGTTCGCCGCCCCGATGATTGGGGGGATGGCGCTGCTGGCCTACTTCGCCGTGCGGCGCGCCTTCGTGCAGCCCACGCGGCTGGCGGTCGTCACCTGCATCGTGACAGCCTGCGCGGTCGGCGCGATCCTGATGCTGTCGTCGGTATCGGGGCCGCAGGTGCGCGACTACGCGTTGCCCGCGGCGTTCGCCGTCTTCACGCTGCAACTGCTGTTCGGCGTACCCATCGGCTTCGTGCTGCTGATGACGACGCTGTTGTATCTTCACACCTCGCACACCATTCCGCTGTCGGTGGTGCCGATCAACATGCAGGGCGGCATCTCCAGCTTCGTGATGCTGTCGATCCCGTTCTTCATTCTGGCAGGTTATGTGATGACCGAGGGCGGGCTGAGCCGGCGGCTCACCGACTTCGTGATCTCGCTGGTCGGACGGTTCCGCGGCGGCATGCTGCAGGTGATCGTCGTGTCGATGTACATCATGTCGGGCATCTCGGGGTCCAAGGTCGCGGATGTCGCTGCGGTCGGAACCACGATGAAGAACGTGATGCGCCGCGAGCGCTACGATCCCGGCGAGACCGCGGCGGTGCTGGCCACCTGCGCGGTGATGGGCGAAACCGTGCCGCCCAGCATCGCGATGCTGGTGCTGGCCTCGGTGACATCGCTGTCGATCGGCAGTCTCTTTGTCGCGGGATTGCTGCCGGCCGCCGTGATCGCGCTGTGCCTGATGCTGCTGATCTATGTCCGCTCGCGCGGCCGTCCCGGCACGCCGAAAAAACATTCGCTGCGTGAGATCTTCAGCGCCGGCATCGACGCCATTCCCGCCATCGTCGCACCCGTGATCCTGATCGGCGGCATCGTCGGCGGCGTCGCGACGCCGACCGAGGTGTCGTCGACGGCGGTGATCTATGCGCTGGTGCTGTCGATGGTGGTCTACCGCTCGCTGACCGGGCGGCAATTCTGGCGCGTGATGGTCAACACCGCGGCACAGGCCGGCATGGTGCTGTTCATCACCAGCACGGCCAGCACCTTCTCGTGGTCGCTGACGATCGCCAAGATGCCGCAGAAGATCGCCGCGCTGTTCACGATGCTGCAGGGATCGGCGACGCTGTTCATGATCGCCACCATCGTGACGCTGGTGGTGATGGGCGCGCTGCTCGAGGGCCTGCCGGCACTGCTGATCTTCGGGCCGCTGCTGCTGCCGATGGCGGCGCAGTTCGGGATCGATCCGCTGCAGTACGGCATCGTCATGATCATCGCGATGGGGCTCGGTGCGTTCTCGCCGCCGATCGGCGTCGGCATGTTCGTGACCTGCTCGATCTGCGATACCACGATGGAGAATGCCAGCCGGCACATGGTGCCGTATCTGGTCGTCGTCGTCATCGGCCTGCTGCTGGTCGCCTTCGTGCCCTGGTTCAGCCTGGTCGCACCGAAAATGCTGCACATGATCTGAGGGTGGCGTCGCAGGCGCGCTCGCCGCCTACTTGCTTCGGGCCACCGTCGTTCCGTCCCAATCTTCATCGGATCGGATTCTCGATCTGGTGCCTGCAGCGCGCGATCATCAGCGTCGATGCGGCATCGTCGTTGCGGAGTTCCAGCACCTTGCCGAACGAGCCGATCGCCGCAGGAAAATCGCCGGCGCGCCAGGCCGTGAGGCCCGCTTCGTAGGACGCTACCCAGTCGAGCGCACCATCGAACTCGGCGTCAGCGTCCCCTTGCATGCCCAGCAATTCGTAGATCTGCAGCCCGCCGGCGCGTCCATAGACCGCGAGCCGGTCGAGTTCGCGCACGATGATGCGGTCGCCCGCCAACTGGCGCGTTTCCGGCCCGATGATGATGGTGGAGCCGTAGACCTTGTTGGTGCTCTCCAGCCGGCTCGCGATGTTCACGGCATCGCCGATCACGGTGTAGTTCAACCGGACCTCCGATCCGATATTGCCGACCAGCATGTCGCCGGAATTGATACCGATGCGAATCTTGACCGGCTGGCCGTGGTCGTCGACCAGACCGGCCTCCGCGACCGCGCGCTGCGACGCCAGCGCCGCGCGGCAGCAATCGGCCGCATGATCCGGATTGAGCGCCGGCGCGCCCCAGAACGCCATCACGGCATCGCCGATGAACTTGTCGATGGTGCCGCCCTGGTTCTGGATCTGCACCGAGACGGCGTCGAAATAGCGCGACAGCAGCGGAATGATGCGGTCGCCGAGCCGCTCCGACATGCCGGTGAACCCTGCGAGATCGATGAACATCACGCTCATCGGCCGAACCGCGCCGCCGAGCCGCGCGCCGTTGCCGTCGCTGATCAGCCGCTTGACCAGATCGGCCGGTATATATTTCCGGAACGCGGCGAGGCCCTGCGCCATATCGCCGATGGCGCTGGAGAGATTTTCGATTTCACTCAGGCGCGACGGATGGCGCTCCACTTTATCCAGATCGAAGCGCTCGACATGCCTGATCTCGCCCACCACCTTGATCAGCGGTGCGGCGATCAGGCGCTGGGCGAGCCAGGCCGACAGCACCCCGGCGAATACAATCAAAACCGCAAGGCCGATCAGCAATTTCCGGATCGTCATCTGCACCGGCCCGAGAAACTCCGACTCCGGCACCACGGTCACCAGTGACCAGCCCGGAAACGAGATCGGGGTCAGCACCGCCTGAAAGGCCTTGCCGTCCCGCGTCACCTGGGAATGAAACGCCTCGCCTTCGCCGGGATCATAGGCCTTGCCGGCCTGCCGCATCGCGTCCACCGCAACCGGAAACAGCGGATGATCCGTCTTCAGCGCCATCACTTCATTGGCATCGGGATCGGGCGCCGCAACCACGCGGCCATCGCGCTCGAGGATGAACGCGCCTGCGGACTTTCCGACCGTGAGTTGCGACAGGAAATTCGATACCCGCGTCAACTCGATGATGATGGCGATGACGCCGGCGGGCTTCCCGTCGATCTCGATCGGCGCGGCGAAGGCGGCCGCCGGCCGTTCGCCGGTGGGAAGCGCCGAAAATGTCGACCAGTGCTCGTCGTTGGTGTCGATCGCGACCCGAAACCATTCCTGGTTGGCGACGGAATATTTGGTGTCTTCCATCCGGCGGCTCTTGAGCTGAAGTTCGTTGCCGGCGAATTCGTAACGGTCGATCCGCATCTTGCGGTCGACGCCGATCTCGATCATCTCGACCACGGCGTCGCCGAGCTTGTGCCCGGCGTAGAACGATCCGTCGGGCCAGGCGAACGCCACCCAGGAAATCGTCGGCTGCGACAGCAACTGCGACTGGAACACGAATTCGCGCTTCCGCATCTCGCGCGGGTCGAAAACCTTTCCGACCAGCAGCGTCCGTACCGCCATCATCGACGAGCGCGCCTCCGTCGTGATCGATTGCAACTCGTCGCCGACCGCGGACACGATCTGGTCATTGATGGTGTCGGCCAGGGTCTGGCTGACCTTTTGGGCGGTGCGCCACCACAGCAGATGCACGCCGACGGCGCTGACCACGATCGAGGTCAGGACGAGGGCCGAGATGGCGCTGCGGATGCCGATACGCATGGGGGTCCTGGAGAGCGGGGTTTGTGTGGTACGGAACGATACTAGCGTTTGTTTCGCCGCCAGCGCTATCCCGCACGGCACCCCGGCATGCCGGACACGGCCCTGTGACCGGAGTTGAAGAGGAAGACGACGAAACCTTGGGATTGCCTGTTCCGTACAAGCCAAGACGGCGCTATGCCCTGCCGTAGTTCTCTGCCGCAGTTCTCGAAGGTCACGCAATGCACGATGTTTCCATCCCGGCGGCCCTGATTGCCGGTCTCGTCAGCTTCCTGTCGCCCTGCGTGCTGCCGCTGGTGCCGCCCTATCTGATCTACCTGACCGGCGCCACCATCGAGCATGTCGAAAATGACGAGACGGCCCAGGCCTCGAGGCGCGCCGTGATGGTCTCGGCCGTGATGTTCGTGCTCGGCTTTTCCACGGTGTTCGTGGCGCTCGGCGCCAGTGCCTCGTTCGTCGGCGGCCTGATCCGCGCCTGGTCCGCCGAGCTGTCGATTCTCGCCGGCGTCGTCATCATCATCATGGGCCTGCATTTTCTCGGGCTGACCCGGATCAGCGTGTTGATGCGCGAAGGGCGGCTGACGGCGCCGAAACCCGTCGGGCTGTGGGGCGCCTATGTCATGGGGCTCGCCTTCGCCTTCGGCTGGACTCCCTGCATCGGTCCCATTCTGGCGGCGATCCTGTCGATCGCCGCCGCCGAAGCCACCGTCACCAAGGGTGCCGGCCTGCTGGCGGTCTACTCCGCCGGGCTCGGTATCCCGTTTTTGCTGGCCGCTTTCATGATCGAACAGTTCGCTTCGCTGTTCGCCCGCATGAAGCGCCATCTCGACACCGTCGAGCGCGTCATGGGCGTGTTGATGGTGCTCACCGGCATCGGCTTCTTGACCGGCACCGTCTCCAGCATCAGCATCTGGCTGCTGGAGACTTTCCCCGCATTGCAAAATTTCGGCTAAGGCCCCCGTAACAAGCGGGCCGGCCGTTGCGAAACTCCTGCCAGGACCAGGTTGCCGTCACCGGCGGCGGCTTTTTTCGTTCGCACTGGATTGAAGAGGCCGCAGCTCGCGGTCTCACGCCAAAATACTTAAAGGGGGGTTCGCATGAATTTTATCGTCAATCTTCTCATCCTGTTGCCTGCGCAGATCGCGTCGCATTTTTCCTGGGCCGGCCCGCTGCTGATGCGGCTCGTCGCCGGCTACACCTTCATGCTGACCGGCTGGGGCAAGCTGACCAACCTCGCCCAGGTCACCGAGAATTTTATCGGCTGGGGCATCCCGTTTCCGAAAATCCTCACCCCCTTCGTGTCGGGCGTGGAGTGTTTTGGCGGCGTCATGCTGATCCTCGGGCTGTTCACGCGAATCCCGGCTGCGATGCTGGCGGTGGTCATGCTGGTCGCGATCAAGTCGGCGAAATGGGGCGATGTCGATTCGCTGGAAACGCTGCTCGGCTTCGAGGAGATGACATACTTCGCCGGCTTCATGTGGCTGGCGATCGCAGGCCCCGGCGCGGCATCGCTGGACCGGCTGCTGGTGAACCTGACCGGGCATCCCGAAAAATCGACTTGAGCTCTCACGATCCTGTGACATTGCCGAAAGTCTGAGCCCGGATTTCTTTGCCTTCGTAGCTGTCGGTACAACAGCGCTCCGGGAGCCATCATGAAACTCGTCCGCATTGCCACGCTTGTCATTGCCGTGTTTACGGCAACGTCTTCGTTCGCCGCGGACGGACCGAAATGGAGCGGCTGGGACGACGACCTGTTCGCCCGCGCCGCAACCGAACAGCGCTTTGTCATTCTCGATCTCGAAGCGGTGTGGTGCCACTGGTGCCATGTGATGGAAAAGACCACCTACGCCAATCCTGAAGTGCAGGCGTTGCTGGCCTCGAACTATCTGCCGGTTCGCGTCGACCAGGACGCCAACCCCGACCTGTCGAGCCGCTATGGCGACTGGGGCTGGCCGGCGACCATCGTATTCGGCCCCGACGGCACCGAGATCGCCAAGATCAGGGGCTATATCGAGCCGGAACGAATGCAGGCGCTGCTCAAGGCGATCATCGACGATCCCTCGCCGGGCCCCTCGGTCGGCGAAGCTTTTGAGGTCAAGCCGTCGGCGTCAGCCTTCCTCCCGAAGCAAGCGCGCGCCGAGCTTTGGAAGAATTTCGACGAATCCTGGGACGACAAGCTCGGCGGCTGGGGCGAGAACCAGAAATATATCGATGCCGACAGCATGGATCTCGCGACCACGCGTGCCGAGGCCGGCGACGCCGATGCGACCCGGCGCGCCCGGCAGACCCTCGATGCCGCGACCGCGCTGATCGATCCGGTCTGGGGCGGCGTATTCCAGTATTCGGAAGCGGGCTCCTGGAGCCATCCGCATTTCGAAAAGATCATGTCGTTCCAGGCGCAGTATCTGCGGCAGTACAGCCAGGCCTATGCGCTGTGGAAAGATCCGAAATACCTCGCCGCCGCTGATAATATCGAACGCTATCTCGCGTCGTTCCTCACCAGTCCCGACGGCGCGTTTTATGTCAGCCAGGACGCCGACCTCGATCACGACACCGACGGCCACACCTACTACGCACTATCGGACGGCGAACGCCGCAAGCTCGGCATGCCGCGCATCGACAAGAATTTATATGCGCGTGAAAACGGCTGGGCGATCTCAGGGCTGGCGGCGTACTACGACGTCACCAACGATCCCAAGGCGCTTGATATCGCGGTCCGCGCGGCCAAATGGGTGATCGACAACCGCGCGCTGCAAAACGGCGGATTCCGCCACGGCGACAAGGATCGTGGCGGCCCCTTCCTCGGCGATACGCTGGCGATGGGCCAGGCTTTCCTCGATCTGTTTGCCGCCACCGGAAACCGCGACTGGCTCGGCTCCGCCGCCAGGGCGGGCGATTTCGTCGCAAGCTTCAGGGACGAGGCCGGCGGCTTCGCGACCTCGAAGACGTCGGAAGGCAAAACCGGCGTGCTCGCCAAACCTGCCAAGCTGATGGACGACCAGGTTCAGGTCGTCGGTTTCATGAACCTGCTCAACCGCTATTACGGCAACGACGTCTATCGCGAGCAGGCCTCGCATGCGATGCGCTATCTCGCCAGCGCTTCTGCCGAAATGCCGCGACCCCTGCCCGGCACGCTGCTCGCCGACGAAATGCTCGCGCTCGAACCCACGCATATGACACGACAAAGCGCGTCATCCAATCCTCCCGGCAAATCACCGAGGAATCATACCATTAGGGCCGTTTTCACACAGGCTGGACCATTGTCGGACACAAGGACGATCCAAAGGCGCAGGCCCTGCACGCGATCGCGCGAGCACTCCCGGCCCGGTACAAGCGTCTCGAATGGCTGGATCTGCGCGAGGGCAAATTGCCCAATCCGGATGTCGAATATCCCGATCTCGGCGAAGCCGCGGCGTTCGCCTGCAGTAACCGCATCTGCTCATTCCCCTCCTTCAATGCCGAGGAGTTGCAGGCCACGGTGAAGCAGATGGCGAAACTGAAACCGACGCGGGCGTCACTGAACTAATTTCCTGCTGCATTGCAACGAAATGATTGAAATTCGATCTAATCGATTGAAACGATACGATTTCCCTGACAGCGGCACCCCACGCCGCGATCCCTGTCACGCAACGAAATACTCTCAAGCCGGCGGGGTTAGACATGGACGGGTCGTCCAAGTCCAAGAAAAGAAAATTTTCTTTCGAAACTCTGTAACCAAACCGCCTGATGCCCCGTAGCTGTTTCTGGATGAGCAACCAACCCGCGGAGGACACATCCTCCGGCGGAGCCGCCGCGGTCTGTTTGTTTTCCGATACTTCCCCTGCATCCTGTCTTCAAACAATCATCGAGGAGATCGTCATGAAGTTGAATTCCAAGTCCGGCGCCACGCTCGCAGCCGCAGCCGCCACCCTGTTCCTCGCCGGCGCTGTTGCCACGACCGCCTCGAGCCCGGCCAACGCCGCGCAGGGCAAGTGCATGGCCGGCAACGCCTGCAAGGGCCAGAGCGCTTGCAAGGGCGGCGCCAATTCCTGCAAGGGCCTCAACGCCTGCAAGGGAACCGGCTTCTCGATGAGCACACCCGCCAAGTGCGCGTCCACCGGCGGCGCCTTCGTCAAGGGCTGATCGGTCAGACCAACGCAAGCAGGGCTCGGCATCCAGTGCCGGGCCCTCCACCTTCCGGCCGATGATTAAAAATAGTTTAGCTTGTGTGTAACCAAGTCGAAACGAACGCGTAGCTGTCTGTGGGTGCAGTCCTGAGTCGGAACCATCGCGGCCCATGGGCGATGCACCATCACACCCGTTGGAGGAGATACACATGAAGATGACTTCGAAGTCTGGCGCTGCCATTGCCGCCGCCGCAGCCACCTTGTTCCTGGCCGGCGCCACCATGTCGACCGTGTCCTATGCCGCCGGTGAAGGTCACTGCGTCGGCGCCAACGCCTGCAAGGGCCAGAGCGCCTGCAAAGGCGGCAACCATTCCTGCAAGGGCCAGAACGCCTGCAAGGGCCAGGGCTTCTCGGCCATGACCAAGGAGAAGTGCGACGCCGCCAAGGGCAAGTACGAGCCGGCGTAAGTCGCGCGGCATCCGGAACGGGGCCCGGTGTAGGCCGGGCCTCATTTCCGTGATAATTTGATCGCCAGCTATGGGCCTTCCCCTCGTCTGGCGGTGCCGTTCGGGCGGAGACGAAATGCGGGCGGAGACGACATGAACGTCGCAAGCAAATTGCCAGGCAGCCCGGCGACAACGCTTGCGGACCGCCCGATGCAATCCGCCAGGCCGCCGTTTCTCGGCTTCGGCCTCGGACTTCGCCACCAGCACTACGACGAAATCCTCGACGGCAATCCCGACATCGACTGGTTCGAGGTCATCAGCGAAAACTACATGATCCCGGGCGGCCGGCCGCTGCGCACGCTCGACCGGATCTGCGAACGCTATCCCGTCGTGATGCATGGCGTATCGCTCTCGATCGCCTCCACCGCCCCGCCCAATTTCGAATATCTGCAGGGATTGAAGGACCTCGCCCGGCGCGTCGAGCCGAAATGGATTTCGGACCATCTGTGCTGGACCGGCGTGCACGGCAAGAACCTGCACGACCTTCTGCCGATCCCCTACACCTCCGAAGCGCTCGATCACGTCGTCAGCCGCGTGCAGCTGGTGCAGGACTTTCTCGGTCGCGCCATCGTGCTCGAGAATGTCTCGACCTACGTTCAGTTCAACAATTCCGAAATGACGGAATGGGAATTCCTGTCCGAACTGTCACGCCGCTCCGGCTGCTGGTTGTTGTTCGACATCAACAACGTCTATGTCAGCGCCTTCAACCACGGCTACGATCCGATGACGTTCCTCAACGGGATTCCCGCTGATCGCGTCGTCCAGTTCCACATGGCCGGCCACAGCCATATGGGCACCCACATCATCGACACCCACGACCATCCGGTGTGCGAGGACGTCTGGGACCTCTATGTCGCGGCCCTGAAGCGCTTTGGCCGGATCTCGACCATGATCGAGCGAGACGACAACATTCCGCCGCTCGACGAATTGCTCGAGGAGGTCAAACGGACGCGGGCAATCGCGGACAAGGTGTTGCCGGCCACGAGCAAGCAGGCGGGATGAGTAACTCATCCGGGATGAGCGACTTCGCACGGCAGCAGGCTGAATTTCAGCGCGGCATCCTCGATGGCGACGAGACAGTGCTGGCCGAAATTCTCGACAGTCCCCGCGAAAAGCGCGAGACGCTGTTCGGGGTTTATCGCTATGCCTACGGCTCGCGGCTGGTCGATGCGATGCGCAACGATCACGAGCTGCTGCATCTCTATCTCGGCGACGAGATGTTCGACGAGATGGGATACGCCTATGTCAAGGCGCATCCGTCCGAGCACCCGAACCTGCGCTGGTTCTCGCGAGGCCTGCCCGAATTCCTGAAATCGACCGAGCCGTACAGCCATCATCCGGTGCTGTCGGATCTCGCCGCGCTGGAGAAGACCCTCAACGACGCCTTCGACGCCGTGGAAGCCCCGGTGGTGGAGCTTTCCGCCATGGCCGGTTTCGCGCCGGAAGCGTGGCCCGACCTCGAATTCGTCCCGCATGCCAGCGCGTCGAGGCTCGATCTCGCCACCAACGCGTCCGCTGTCTGGCTCGCTCTCAAGAACGAAGAGACGCCACCTGACGCAGCCGTGCTGGAACAACCCGCGCGGCTTTTGATCTGGCGCCAGGACACCACGCCGATGTTCCGCGAGCTTCCGATCGAGGAAGCGATGATGTGGGATGAAGCCGCCAACGGCGTTCCGTTCGGCGTGCTCTGCGAAATGCTGGCGACCTACGACGACCCCGACGGCGCCGCGGCACGCGGCGCGGGCTATCTGCACGGCTGGATTACATCCGGACTTTTGACGGGCGTTTCCGTCGGCGCCTAGATTCTTTTTATTTGACTATTTTCTCGATCACCATTCGCTCGAAGACACCATGAAAGGCCGGGCCATGGGCGCAGACACCGATCGCCATTTCATCGAACGATTGACGTGGGACGAGGTCGAACGGCGCATCCGTGCGGGTGCGCCCGCGATATTGCCGATCGGCGCCGCCGCCAAGCAGCACGGCTTCCACCTTCCGCTCAATACCGACCGCCTTCAGGCCGAATGGCTTGCAGCCAGGATCGCGAAGCCTGTCGATGCCCTGATCTGGCCGACGCTGACTTACGGCCATTATCCGGCCTTCGTCGACTACGCCGGCAGCAGCAGCCTGTCCGCGCCGACATTCGAAGCGCTGGTGCAGGAGGTGACCGCAGGGATTCTTGGCGTCGGATGCCGAAAACTGTTCGTGCTCAATACCGGAATCAGCACGCTGGCGCCGGTCGACCGCGCGCTGGCGCGTCTCGATGCCGTCAGCGTGATGCATGTCTGGATCCACGAAGGTCCGCGCTATCCCCAGGTCGCGAAATGGCTGGCGCAGCAGGGCCATGGCAGCCATGCCGACGAGCTTGAGACCTCACTGATGCTGGCGCTGGCGCCTGATCTCGTCGACATGGCGCGCGCCGAGGCAAGCCCTGCGGTGATCAAGGATACGCCGGGGCCCCTGACGCCGTCCGACCCGAATTCGCCGAACTACAGCCGCTCCGGCAGCTACGGCGATCCGACCCTGGCGACGTCAGCCAAGGGCGAAGCGCTGCTCGCCGCCATCCTCGACGACCTTAACGAGCACATCGCGGCATTTGTCGCGAATGCATCCACCGCCGGGCAAGGATCAGGCACCATCCGAAGCTCGTCGCAATGAGAAACGCGCCCGCCTTTCGCTGGATCGTCGCCGGCGCGGTCATCGCAGCCCTGCTGGCCAGCGCGATCTCCTACCGGGCCGATGCACAATCGGAATACATGCGCGGTGATCGCATGCCCTACGACGCCTTCGACCGACTGGTGAAGACCGACCTCGAAATCGCAGGCGCCACCATCCACGTCGCGTTCGCGCCCGGCGACATCGCTTTGCCAAAAGAAAAGGTGCTGGACTGGATCAGGATGTCGGCTCGCGCGGTCTCGATCTATTACGGACGGTTTCCGGTCAACTCGCTGCGGCTGCTGCTGGTGCCGGTTGAAGGCGGACGTATTCGCGGCGGCACCACATGGGGCTATCGCGGCGCCGCGATCCGCATTCCGCTCGGCCGCAACTCGACCGAAGATGTTTTACGGCGCGACTGGGTCATGGTGCACGAGATGGTGCATACCGCTTTGCCCGACCTCGACCAGCGCTATGGCTGGCTGTCGGAAGGATTGGCGGTTTACATCGAGCCCATTGCGCGGGTGCAGGCGGGCGACATGCCCGCGAACATGGTCTGGCGCGACATGATGCGTGACATGCCCAAGGGCCTGCCGGAGAGCAGCGACCAGGGCCTCGACAATACCGACACCTGGGGCCGCAGATATTGGGGCGGCGCGATGTTCTGCCTGCTCGCCGATATCGAAATCCGCAAACGAAC
Source organism: uncultured Alphaproteobacteria bacterium (assembly GCA_963764705.1). Taxonomy (GTDB): domain Bacteria; phylum Pseudomonadota; class Alphaproteobacteria; order Rhizobiales; family Xanthobacteraceae; genus Bradyrhizobium. Next base: position 108,128 of record CAVXTR010000008.1, read on the forward strand.
CGGCAATCGCCTCGGCCTGCAGGACGCGATGCGCGGCGTGCTCGCCGCCGGCGGCAATCACGAGCAGGACTGGTCGCTCGACCGCGTGTTATCGACCGCCGACAAAGCCGTCGGTGTCGATGTGCTGACCAGGCTTCACAACGAAATGGGATCAAAACCTGTAATGCCCGATCTCGCTGCGCTGTGGCGTGACCTCGGGCTGAAGTCCCAGGGCGAGAACCTTGAATTCGACGATGCCGCGCCGCTGGCGGCGATCCGCAAGGCGATCACCGAGCCGCACGTGAAATAGCTGGCGTTGCACACGCAGCACCCTTGGTCGAACTGAAGCACACCGCTGGCTTTTGGTCTCGCGATGTCGGAAAGTTCCCCGGTTGCTGCTGCGCAGAGAGCCGGGAATCGATGACCGAGAACACCGCGAATAACTATTGGCCGATCTTTCGCTCGCTGGCAGCCTTTCGCCTGGGCAATCTGCCCGGCGACCTGATCGCGGGCCTGACGCTGGCCGCGATCGCGATCCCCGAACAGATGGCCACCGCCCGGCTCGGCGGTTTCTCGCCACAGATCGGCTTCTTCGCCTTCATGGCGGGATCGCTGGGCTTTGCCATGTTCGGCGGCAACCGCTTCCTGTCCTGCGGCGCCGATTCCACCATCACGCCGATCTTCGCCGGCGGTCTGTTGCTGATGGCAACGTCGGGCTCGCCGGAATATCAGGCGCTCGCCATCGCACTGGCATTGATGGTCGGCGCCATCCTCGTCGTCGGCAGCCTGTTTCGGCTCGGCTGGATCGCCAATCTGCTGTCGACGCCGGTCACGGTCGGCTTCCTCGCCGGCATTTCCGTGCACATCCTGGTCTCGCAAATGCCCGGCGTGCTCGGGCTGCCGTCGCCGAAAGGACCGACGCTGGAGAAAATCGCGGTCCTTGCGCAGCATCTCGGCGAAAGCAATTTTTACACGCTCTGCATCGGCTTCGGCGTGCTGGCGGTCGTCGCCGGATCGGAGAAAATCAGCGCGCGCATTCCCGGCGCCCTGATCGGTCTGGTCGCGGCCACCGCAGCCGTGATCCTGGGTCACCTTGAGAGCAAGGGCGTCAGCGTTGTCGGCGCCGTGCCCGGCACGCTGCCGACGCCCTCGTTTCCGGCACTCGCTGCGGAGCGTTGGATAAAGCTGCTGCCGCTGGCGTTCCTGATCGCCATCGTCGTCATGGTGCAGACCGCCGCGACCACGCGCTCGTTCCTCTCCGACCCGGACAAGCCGGCCGATGTCGATCGCGATTTTCTCGGCGCCGGCGCCGGCAACATTCTTGCCGGCCTGTTCGGCGCGTTTCCGGTCAATGCCAGCCCGCCGCGGACCGGCATCGTGTCCGAGACCGGTGGCCGCACCCAGATCGCCGGGCTGTTCGCCGCGGCAATCGTCCTGGCGCTGCTTGCGTTCGGCGCCACGCTGCTGAGCCACGTGCCGGAAGCCGCGCTCGGCGGCGTCCTTTTGTTCGTGGCGCTGCGCATCATCAGGCTGAAGCAGATCGTTACGGTCTTTCATCAATCGTTCGGTGAATTCCTGCTGATCGTGGCAACTGCCGCCGCGATCATCGTGCTGCCGATCGAACAGGGCGTCGCCGTCGGCATCACCTTCTCGCTGCTGCACGGCATCTGGACCACGACGCGGGCACGGCTGACCGAGTTCGATCGGGTACCGGGTACCACGATCTGGTGGCCCGCCAATCCGAACATCGCGGGAGAACGAAATCCGGATGTGGCGGTTGTCGGACTGCAGGCACCGCTGTCGTTCCTCAACGCCGAGAATTTCCGCGCCGATGTGCTGAAGGTCGTCGGCACGTCGGCAACGAAGCCGCGGCTGCTGGTAATCGAAGCCAGCGGCATCGTCGAAATCGACTTCACGGCCGCGCAGATCCTGCTCGATCTCATCGAGCAATGCCAGGCGAATGGTCTTACCGTCGCGATGGCCCGGCTCGAATCGACCCGGGCGCAGCAAGCGTTTGCGCGCTTCGGGATCTACGATGTCTTGCCGAAGGGCAGTATCTTCCACAGCGTCGACGAAGCCGTGCGCACGCTCGCCGGGCAGAACTAACAGAGCCGAAGCTCTAGTCTTACTGCGTCAGAAATTTTTGTACTTCGCCAGGTTTTTGATCGGAGCGGTGCAGCACGGACATCGCGGCAAGTTGTTGACGAGGGCGAGAACGAGCCGTCGGCGCATGGTCGCAATGGAGTTTGGGATGTGCCGCTCGGGCCGCAGCGGTAGAACCTCTGGGTCTGTGACCTTCGGGAATGGCAGGCGCCTGGAACATCGCGGTGGAACGAGGTGCTGAGGGGGGAATTGTCTCCCTTTCGGAGATCAGGAATCCGTAGGCCGCGATGCAGAGTGTGGCGTGATGGTGGAAGCCACGCCATCCTCGCCCTTCGAAATGCCCGAGGCCGACCTCCTGCTTCAGCTCCTGATAATCGCGCTCGATGCGCCAGCGTAGCTTGGTGAGATCTACCAGGTTGCCGAAGGTGATATTTTGCGGAAGCGTCGAGAACCAGTATTTTGTCGGCTCGGCCTCACCGTTCGGCCACTCGATCAACAGCCATTCTTCGGGCGGCTCTTGGTTAGATTGTAATCGCGATGGGCGACACGGATACGCAACCGGGCAAAACGCGAGGACAACTGTTCGGCCGAGCCTTCGCGCCACGCGATCTTGCGCCAGGCTTGGCCGGCAAGCTCAAAGCCAGCTCCTTGACTGAGGTCGGCCGATGATCTGCGATCACGCCGTATCGACTTCGGCGGCCGTCCGCGGCCCGACAGGCTTGGGATGCAACGGTGCCAGCCACGGCGCCAATCCGTGGCGATTCGGCAAGATGGCGGCCATATAGGCAAACCAGTGCGCTGATGCTGCTGCGCAGGTCCGTGTGCAGCCATATGCGGCGTCACAGCACCACACCGAGCGTCGGGGTAGCTGGTACTGGCGATGGATCTGTTCGATTGCGCTCTCGGGCTTGGTCCTGAAAGAGGTATCCTCGGGCACGCCTGTCATTGCGCCGGCGTTCATCGTCGCCGCCCACTGCTTCCGGCAAATACAGGCGATACGCCACCGGCAGGCTGGCGTGGCGATTGGCAATCGATAGCGACACCGCGACCTGACAATTGTCCTGCTTGCCGAGCTGACCACAATACGTGACACATCGCCGTACCGAATGCCGGTCCCGGTTTTGGGGAAACCCGGTCATCGGTAATCCAGACCGCGATCATGCCTGGCGACGATCTCCGACAGAACCATCGCGTACACCTTGGCCAAGACCTTGTTCGTCCGACCAGTCGCTCCTTCAACTGGCGAATGCAGTAGCGATTGATGCCGTAGAACACCTGCAGTCAGCTCAGGGCGGTCACCGCAATGCTCGGAGGGATCGACGCTCGTCGCGTTCGCTGGCGTCATCAAGCTTCCCAACGCTACGGTTCATCTCGCTCAGCACGTCGCGGGCACGTTCTCGGATGGCCGATCACGCTCAGCGGGTGGGCTGCAGGTACCATATGTCTTCGGATCGCGATGTACTGAAACCAGACCCGCCATTGAGATCCGTAACAGCGCCCCGCATGCCGAACCAAACGAAATTCATGATCCGCAAATTTAATCAACGACCCAAAGCCTTTGCAAATGCGACTTTTTCAGCAAGACTGCTAGAGCATGATCCGGAAAAGTGGGTACCGGTTTTCCGAAAAGATCATGCTCAAACAAAAACCAGAGCGGACTGACGATTCGAAGAAAAGTCATCCCGCTCTAGGCTGATCGCTTCGGCCCGATCGCCTCGAATTGCGCCTTTTGCTCGTCATTGAGGGTGGCGTAGAAATTCTCGAGCGCGGCACGAACGTCCTTGACGGCCTGCAGCATGGTGTCGAGCCGACTGGAGACGGACACCAGCCGCGCAGGCGGCGTCATTGCGTCGCTCGCCTGGCAGGCAGCTTTCAGCCTCTGCGCAGCATCGGCGCTGCTGTTCTGGAGCACCTTGAGCGCGGCGCGCTGGGTATCGTTCAGATGCAGTCGGGCGTCGATCTCGCCGGCCGGCCACTCCTGCGCCGCAGGTTGCGCAGCGGCGCAATTCCTGGCAAGCGGTGCACTGCTGTCGCTTGCGGCCGATGCCTTGCGTTGATCCTCCGCCAGCGCATTCAGCCGGGCCTTCTGCTCATCGTCCAGCAAACCGTAGAATTTCTCCAGCGGCGGTTTCACGGCGGCGACCGCTGCGACCATCGCCTCGATCCGCTGCTGCATGGCGGCAAGACGGTTCGGCGCGGTCAACACCACCTGCGCAGGACATGCCGCACGAATGGTCTGGGCGGCGGCGATCGAGGCGTTTCCGAGTTCGTCGAGCGCGGCTTCCTGCGCCTCGGTCGGCCGCACGGCTTCAGCGATTTGATCGATCGGAAGGCCGGCAAGCGAACGGCTGTCATTGCCGCACATCTGTTCGATCCGCCCGCCACCGTTATATCGGCGGCCCGGCCGGCGTTCGGGCAGATAGCCCCTGAGGTCGTCATAGCCATAAGGCCCGAATATGCCGGCATAGATGTCCGGGTAGCCGTAGCCCCAGAACCCGACGTCGTCGCCCCAGATGGCGTAGTCATAGATGTCGTTGTAGGCGAAGGGCCAGAACAGCGGGCCGACCCACCCATAGCCGCCGCCGGCATGCTGCCACCATCCGTTTCCGGAAGCTCCGCCATGCCAGCCGGCAAGCGCGGCAGCCGCCGCTATCTGGGCGCGCGCCGCCGGATTGCTCAGCAGCCTGCCGTTTCGCAATGCGCCAGTGCGTGCCAGCGAGTTCAGCCCGTGATGGAAATTTCCCGATCCGACCGCGGCATGTCGAATCTGACCGAAATTCGGGCCGTGCCGTGACGCGAAGGCTTGATGGCCGTGAAAGTTTGCGCGTCCAATCGCGTGGAACCTTCCGCCGCCATGATGTCCGCCGCCAAAATGCGCATGGCCGAAACCGTGGCCGCCGTGTCCATGACCTCCGCCATGGCCGCCACCATGACCTCCTCCATGTCCGCCGCCGTGACCGCCGCCCCTGGCTATCGCGCCGCCCGAGAGCGCCATCGCGAGGACAATGAGCGCAATTCCGAACAACCGCCTGGCCATGCTCCCTCCTTGCGCCATGCCGCTGACACCGCCGCGCAAAGAAGACGCATGGAGAACGGAAAAGTTCCGCGTCCGACCTAGCTGCCGCCGAGCAAGAGCAAGGCGAAGCGTGACAACGCCTCAGGCGGCCGGCACGATCTTGCCCGGATTGAAAATATTCTGCGGATCGAGCGCCAGCTTCAGCGCCCGCATGGCATCGATCGCCTCGACGCCGAGTTCGGCCTTGAGGTATTTCTGCTTGCCCTGCCCGATCCCGTGCTCGCCGGTACAGGTGCCGTCCATCGACTGCGCGCGTTCGACCAGGCGATGCATGAACTCCTCGCCGCGCGCCATCTCGTCCGCATTGTCGACGTCGCAGACCAGCGAGCAGTGAAAATTGCCGTCGCCGACATGGCCGACGATCGGGGACAGCAGGTTAAGCCGCTTCAGGTCTTCCTCGGTCTCGGTGACGCAATCGGCCAGCCGCGAGATCGGCACGCAGACGTCGGTTGCGACCACGCCGGCGCCGGGGCGCAGCGCCTTCACCGACCAATAGGCGTCGTGTCGCGCCTGCCACAGTTTGGTGCGATCTTCCGGCCGGGTGGTCCAGGTGAAATCGCCACCACCGCATTCGCCGGCGATTTCCTTGAAGTTCTTCGATTGCTCGGCGACATCGTTGGCGCTGCCGTGGAATTCCAGCAGCAGCAGCGGCGTCTCCGGCAGGGTCAGCTTCGAATAGGCATTGCAGGCGCGGACCTGCTCGGCATTGAGCAGTTCGATGCGCGCGACGGGTATGCCGGTCTGGATCGCCAGGATCGTCGCCTGACAGGCGCCGCGCACGGTCTCGAACGAACAGGCCGCCGCCGCGATGGTTTCGGGAATGCCACGCAGCTTGATCGTGAGCTCGGAGATGATGCCGAGCGTGCCCTCGGCGCCCACGAATAGATGGGTCAGGTCGTAACCGGCGGATGATTTCTTCGCCCGCGTGCCGGTATTGATGATCGCGCCGTCGCCGCGCACCACTTTGAGCGCCAGCACGTTGTCGCGCATGGTGCCGTAACGCACCGCATTGGTGCCGGAGGCGCGGGTCGAAGCCATGCCACCGAGCGAGGCATCGGCGCCGGGATCGATCGGAAAGAACACGCCCTGGTCGCGCAGGTGCTCGTTCAGCGCCTTGCGGGTCACGCCGGGCTGGATCACGCAGTCCAGATCGTCGGCGTGGACCTCCAGCACCTTGTTCATGTCGTGCAGGTCGATGCAGACGCCGCCGGCGGGCGCATTGACCTGGCCCTCCAGCGAGGTGCCTGTGCCGAACGCGATCACGGGAACGCTGTGCTTGGCGCAGATTCGCACCACGTCCTGGATATCGGCGGTTTCCTGTGCCATCACCACCGCGTCCGGCGGCTGGGTCGGCAACCAGGTGGTGGTATGGGCATGCTGCTCGCGCACCGCCTGCGAGGTAATCAACCGGTTGCCGAACCGCGCCGCGAGCACCTCAACGGCGCTGACCAGCGCCTTCGGCTCCGGCCGCTTCGGATTGTTCGAAATCGTCATCGCCACGCAAAATTCCTCCCGGCTTTGAGACGACCGTGGCAAAGGATATAAGGGGGGTCAAGAGAGCAAAGGCAAGACAACCTGGGAATGGATGATGACGACGGGTGCTGCCATTAACCTCAAGGATATGCCGTTACCGCCTGCCCCGTTCGTCTCGTCGGTGATGCAGATCGAGCCGCAATGGATCGATTACAACGGCCATCTCAACATGGCCTATTACAACGTGATGATGGACCGCGCGATCGACGAGATGTGGCTGCAGCTCGGGATCGGGCCCGGCTACATGAAGGAGCGCCACGGCTCGACCTTCACCGCCGAATGCCATGTGCGCTACTTGCGCGAGATTCACCTCGGCGATCCCGTGCAGGTTTCGGTCTATCTGCTGGCCTCGGACGAAAAGCGCATCCACACCTTCGAGGAATTGCGCCATGCCACCGAAGGCTGGATCTCCGCGACGTCGGAGAACATGACGGTGCATATCGACATGAATGCGCGGAAGGTCGCGCCCTTCCCGTCGGATATCCACGCCCGCATTCAGGCGGTGGTGGATACCCACGCGGCGGTACCGCGGCCCGAGGGCACCGGACGCAAGGTCGCGATGCCCTCGACTAACCGCTAGACGTTGCTGCGCCCGCGCGCCAGCCCGACCACCGCCGAGACCAGAAACAGGATCACGGCGATGAAGAAGATCGCCTTGGCGATTTCGATGGAGACGCCGGCGATGCCGCCAAAGCCCAAAATACCTGCGATCAGTGCGACGACCAAAAACGTAACGACCCAGCTCAGCATGACACGACCTCTGTTTTTCGTTTCGCTCCGGATGGCGGCGAACCAGGCCGCCGCACATCGACTGCGGAAATAATCCGGGCCGGGAACGAAGGTTCCGGGCCGCAAACAAGCGAAATTTGACGATTCGCGCGGAACCAAATCGATCGATCGCCTCGAAACGGGCCGGCCAGGAACACCGGGATAAAACCTGTCAAAACGGCTGAACAGGCCCTATATGGCCCTTAATCCCTGTTATGAAGGCTCCCCTTCATCGCCCCACGGTGCCATCGTGGGGACAACACGATTCGCGAATGACCGAGCCCAGCAAATTGCCCCATCCCGGCGTCCCCGAGCACCAGCCTGCGGCTGGCGGCATCGCTGCGCGTGCGCGGGCCGCGGCCGGGCCGCAATATCTCACCGGCCTCAATCCCGAGCAGCGCGAAGCCGTGATCTCACTGGACGGGCCGGTTCTGGTGCTGGCCGGCGCCGGCACCGGCAAGACCCGCGTGCTGACCACCCGCATCGCCCACATCCTGAGCCAGGGCCGCGCCCGGCCGCACGAAATCCTGTCGGTGACCTTCACCAACAAGGCCGCGCGCGAGATGAAGCACCGCCTCGGCCAGATGCTCGGACAGGCCGTGGAAGGCATGCCGTGGCTCGGCACCTTCCATTCGATCGGCGGCCGCATCCTGCGCATCCATGCCGAGCTGGTGCAGCTCAAATCCAATTTCACCGTGCTCGACGTCGACGATCAGGTCCGCCTGCTCAAGCAATTGCTGCAGGCAGAAAACATCGACGACAAGCGCTGGCCGGCGCGGATGCTGGCCGGACTGATCGACGGCTGGAAAAACCGCGGCCTGACGCCGACGCAGGTGCCGGCCGGCGAAGCCGCCGTGTTCGGCAACGGCAAGGGCGGCAAACTCTACGCCAGCTACCAGGAGCGGCTGAAGATTTTCAACGCCGCCGATTTCGGCGATCTGTTGCTGGAGAACATCCGGCTGTTCCGCGAACACCCCGACGTGCTCAGGCAATACCAGAACCGGTTCAAGTTCATCCTGGTTGACGAATATCAGGACACCAACGTCGCGCAGTATCTGTGGCTGCGGCTGCTGTCGCAGGCGCCGTCGCGTGCCGGCGTGCCGCTGTCGGCGATCATTCCGGGAGCGACAGGCACTACTGCAATCGCGGACGACACAGCCTCCTCCGTCATTCCGGGGCATGCCGAAGGCGTGAACTCCGATGTGCAATCGCACATCGTAGAATCTCACAGTAACGAAGACTCCATCCAGATTCCGGGTCTGCGCCTTCGGCGCATCCCGGAATGACGGCAGCTAACGCCCCCCTCAAAAACATCTGCTGCGTCGGCGATGACGACCAGTCGATCTATGGCTGGCGCGGCGCCGAGGTCGACAACATCCTGCGCTTCGAGCACGATTTTCCCGGCGCGAAGGTCATCCGGCTCGAACGCAATTACCGCTCCACCGGTCACATCCTCGCCGCCGCCTCGCATCTGATCGCGCATAATGAAGGCCGGCTCGGCAAGACGCTGCGTACCGAGGATGTCGATGGCGAAAAGGTCACCGTCACCGGCTCCTGGGATTCCGAGGAGGAAGCCCGCGCCATCGGCGAGGAGATCGAGGAACTGCAACGCTCCGGCGAGAACCTCAACCAGATCGCGATCCTGGTGCGGGCCTCGTTCCAGATGCGCGAGTTCGAAGACCGCTTTGTCACGCTCGGCCTGTCCTATCGCGTGATCGGTGGTCCGAGATTCTACGAGCGTGCGGAAATCCGCGATGCGCTGGCTTACCTGCGCGTGATCAACTCGCCGGCCGACGATCTCGCCTTCGAGCGCATCGTCAACGTGCCCAAGCGCGGGCTCGGCGACGCCACCGTGCAGATGCTGCACGACCACGCCCGCAAGCGCCGCATTCCCTTGTTCGAGGCCGCGCGTGCCGTGGTCGAGACCGACGAATTGAAGCCGAAGGCGCGCGGGTCGTTACGCGATCTCATTCTGCATTTCGACCGCTGGCGCGCCCGGCGCGAGGTGACCTCGCATACGGAGCTCGCCGAAATTGTGCTCGACGAGAGCGGTTACACCGAGATGTGGCAGAAGGACCGCTCCGCCGACGCCGCGGGCCGGCTCGACAACCTCAAGGAATTGATCCGCTCGATGGAAGAGTTCGAGAACCTGCAGGGGTTTCTCGAACATATTTCGCTGGTGATGGATCGCGATGGCGGGCCTGACGAGGAAGCGGTGTCGCTGATGACGCTGCATTCGGCCAAGGGGCTCGAATTCGACAACGTGTTCCTGCCCGGCTGGGAGGAAGGACTGTTTCCGAGCCAGCGCACCCTCGATGAACAGGGCCGCGCCGGCCTCGAGGAAGAACGACGGCTGGCCCATGTCGGCATCACTCGCGCACGGCGTCGCGCCAAACTCTATTTCGCCACCAACCGCCGCATTCACGGCACCTGGACCACCACGATTTCGTCGCGCTTCCTCGACGAGTTGCCGTCGCCGAATGTCGAGATCACGGAGTCCAAAGGCGGCTCCGGCTGGGGCGGCAGCGGCGGCTATGGTGCCTCGCGCTTCGACAATGTCGAATCCTTCGGCTCCAGCTATACGACGCCGGGCTGGCAGCGCGCCCAGGCCAATCGCGCCAAAAATCGCGGTGATGGTGGTAGCGGCAGTGGCCAGGCGCGCGGCGGCTTCGACGAAACCCAATCGTCCTATGGCAGCTCGCGCGGCGACAGCGGCTTCTCGCGCACCAAGCGCGGCCCAATGGTGATCGAGGGCGAGCTGGTCGCGAAATCCACCGGCACGGTTTCCGAATTCTCGCTCGACGACCGCGTGTTTCACCAGAAGTTCGGCTACGGCCACGTGGTGAAGGTCGACGGCAACAAGCTGACCATCGCCTTCGAAAAGGCCGGCGAGAAGAAGGTGGTCGATAGCTTTGTCGAGCGGGTGTAGCCCTCTTCGACCGCAATGATGCCGTTGCGGACGGAACAGCGGGAAAACCGCCAATTCGCGTCATTTTAACGAATTTTTAGAAGAAATACTTAGTCGCCACTTTTACGGAAAACTCGCGGGTGCGGGCGTAGCCTTTCATCCACCGACCGATTGGGTCGACGAAATCAGAGTTATCAAAAGATGACCAAGGCAAATCCATTGCTCGAAGGGCTCGACGAGGTCGTTTCGCGCGGAACGCCGGAAAGCCGGGAGCGTGCGTTGTGGCATGCCACCGATCTGATGACCGGCGGCCGCTTTAGCGAGAATGAAATCGAGACCTTCGGCGCCGTCATCGGCCGGCTCGCGGGCGAGATCGAGGTCGCGGCCCGCGTGCAACTCGCGAAGCGGCTGGCCCACTTCGACGACGCGCCGGTCAATATCCTCCACACGCTTGCCTTTGACGATTCGATCGATGTCGCCGGACCCATCCTCAAGGAATCCGAACGTCTCGAACCCTATGCCATGGTCGCCAACGCCTGCCTCAAGAGCCAGTCGCATCTGCTCGCGATCTCGAAACGGGAAACCCTCGTGGAGATGGTTACCGACGTGCTCGTCACCCGCGGCGACCAGGAAGTCATGACCTCCGTCGCGTCCAACAACGGCGCGCGCTTCTCGGAACTCGGATTCCAGCACCTGATCGAGCACGCCGAAGACGATTCCGTTCTCGCCGAAAAGCTCGGCCGGCGGCAGGATATCCCCCAGCATGTTTTCCAGCAGCTGATAACAAAGGCATCGGACGAGGTCAGGCAGCGGCTCCAGCAGGAGCGCCCCGAACTGGTGAAGCAGATCAAGTCGACGGTGGCCGATGTCGCCGGCGCGTTGCAGTCCCAGCTCGACCCAGCCACGGAGAACTATCAGACCGCGAAACGCGCCGTGACCGCCCTGCATCAACTGGGCAAGCTGAATGAGAGAAGCATATCCGACTACGCAAGATCCCGCCGAATTCGAGGAAGTCACGGTCGGCCTATCCCTGATGTGCGCGCTGCCGGACGACGTGGCCGAACGCGCGCTGCTGAGCGACAGGAAAATGCTGTTGATCATGACCAGGTCCCTGCGCTTCTCGTGGGAGACAACCATGTCGCTGCTGTTTCTCGGCGCCAAGGGCCACCGCCTTGCCTCACGAGAGTTGAAGGAGCTGAAAAACGAATTCGGCCGCCTCAACATCGAGACATCCCGCGGCGTCCTGAAGTCTCATCCATCTCGCAAGGCCACCGGGGATACGGAACTGCAGCCCGCAGGTGCGGCGCGCTGAGATAACCAATCCGGAATTCGGTTCCTTCTGACCGATTTCCGGTCACGATCCCGGCAAACCGGCGCTTGCGCGGCCGCAAGTCAGTTCCTATCTGTGAAAACTCGCCCCCAGATCAAAGCTGCCGCCGCAGCGCGCCTTGATCGCTTCAGCATGTCCGATTCAAACTATGCTCTCCATGTCCCCGATCATATCCGTCTCGAATCTGTCAAAAACCTACGGCTCCGGCTTCAAGGCGCTGAACGGCATCAATCTCGACATCAACAAGGGCGAGATTTTTGCGCTTCTGGGTCCGAATGGCGCCGGCAAGACCACGCTGATCAGCATCATCTGCGGCATCGCCAATCTGAGCGAAGGCCAGGTGCTGGTGAACGGCCATGACATCAACCGGGATTACCGCGCGGCGCGCTCGCTGATCGGGCTGGTGCCGCAGGAGCTGCACACCGACGCCTTCGAATCGGTGTGGGCCACCGTGAGCTTCAGCCGCGGTCTGTTCGGCAAGCCGAAGAACCCCGCCCATATCGAGAAGGTGCTGAAAGACCTCTCGCTGTGGGACAAGAAGGACAACAAGATCGTCACGCTCTCCGGCGGCATGAAGCGCCGCGTGATGATCGCGAAGGCGCTGTCGCACGAGCCGCAGATCCTGTTTCTCGACGAACCGACCGCCGGCGTCGACGTCGAACTGCGCAAGGGCATGTGGGAGGTGGTGCGCGCGCTCCAGGCCTCGGGCGTCACCATCATCCTGACGACACATTACATTGAGGAAGCCGAGGAGATGGCCGACCGCATCGGCGTCATCAACAAGGGCGAGATCATCCTGGTCGAGGACAAGGCCGGCTTGATGCAGAAACTCGGCAAGAAAGAGCTGAAGCTGCATTTGCAAAGCAGGATCGACACCATCCCCGCCTCGCTCGCCGCCTACAACCTCGAACTGTCCGAAGACGGGCGCGCGGTGACCTATGACTACGACACCAAGGGCGATCGTACCGGCATTACCAGCCTGCTCAGCGACCTCAGGGATGCCGGCATCCGCATCTCGGACCTCGATACAAGGCAATCCTCGCTTGAAGACATCTTCGTCAGCCTGGTGAGGGCGCCATGAATTTCCGGGCCATCCGCGCGATCTATCTGTTCGAAATGGCGCGCACCTGGCGCACGCTGCTGCAAAGTATCGTCTCGCCCGTGGTGTCGACCTCGCTGTATTTCGTGGTGTTCGGCGCCGCGATCGGCTCGCGCATCACAGAGGTCGAAGGCGTCAGCTACGGCACCTTCATCGTGCCCGGGCTGGTGATGCTGTCGGTGCTGACCCAGAGCATCGCCAACGCCTCGTTCGGCATCTACTTTCCGAAATTCGTCGGCACCATCTATGAAATATTGTCGGCGCCGATTTCCTACTTCGAGATCGTGATCGGCTATGTCGGCGCCGCCGCCACCAAATCCATCATCCTCGGCCTGATCATCCTCGCTACTGCAGCCCTGTTCGTGCCGCTGCAGATCCATCATCCCTGGTGGATGCTGACCTTCCTGGTGCTGACCGCGGTGACCTTCAGCCTGTTCGGCTTCATCATCGGCATCTGGGCCGACGGCTTTGAAAAGCTGCAGATGATCCCGATGCTGGTGGTGACGCCGCTGACCTTCCTCGGCGGCAGCTTCTACTCGGTCAACATGCTGCCATCTGGCTGGCGCACCATCACGCTGCTTAATCCCGTAGTCTATCTGATCTCGGGTTTTCGCTGGAGCTTTTACGAGATCGCCGACGTCAGCGTGGCCTTGAGCGTCGGCGTGACGGTGGGCTTCCTGGTGATCTGCATGGTTCTGGTGTGGTGGATCTTCAAGACCGGATACCGGCTGAAGAATTGAGGCGCGAAAGCGCGTCATTCCGGGGCGCGCTTAGTGCGAACCCGGAATGACGGCCGTCCAATTGCCGGTAACAGTGGAAATGCCCATGGTGATAATACCCGCGGCAGCGGTAGCCACGGTCCGGTATCCCGAACACGCCCTTCACCGCACAAATGGCGCCGCCGACACCGGCTCCGACCGCACCGCCGACCACGCCCCCCACCGGACCGGCGACCCGGTTACCTTCGTAGGATCCCTCCTGCGCACCGCGGACGATGCCCTGGGCCTGTCCGGCATGGGGTAGCGCCAACAGCGCGAGGATAATGGCGGCACACGCGAGCCAGAACCTGGCCGGCAAGCCTGACGGCAGCGCGGCCGTCCTGACCCTGATCTTGTTCATCTTCATTCCTTGAGGAGCCGGCGCGGTGCGGCCGGCGAGGCGGGACTGTCCAACGCCAGAGACGCGAAAAAGTTGCCGGGCTGCGCCTCTCGGAGGCCGCACCGAGACGTTGCTCGCGAAAATGTCAGCAACGCCAGCCGGCTTCAGCCGCCCCGGCGCCTTGATTGCGCCGTGGGACCCATTAACGATGGGTCTGCGGGCCACTGGAACGAACGCTGGATTCCGGGCATATTGGATGCCGGGGGGACGGTGTGACGCGGTGCTGCAAGCATGGGCTCTTTGAGACCTGCTTTTGAAAAAAGGCTCTTTTTTTAAAAGAGACTTGGAGGCCAAAAGTAAAATGCGTTCCCTTCTCATTGCCTTCAGCGCGTTGGCGCTGCTCGCCTCGGGCACCGCCCAGGCCAAGGTCGCCATCACCATCGACAAGGACAACCAGCAGATGACCGTCGCCGTCGACGGCGTCGCGCGTTACCACTGGCCGGTATCGTCGGGCATTCCCTCGCGCGAGACGCCGAACGGCAGCTTCCGCACCTTCCGCATGGAAGAGGATCACTTCTCCAAGGAATTCGACGACGCGCCGATGCCGCACTCGATCTTCTTTACCAAGCAAGGTCACGCCATACACGGCACCAACTCGGTCGGCCGCCTTGGCACTCCCGCCTCGCATGGCTGCGTGCGGCTGTCGCGCCAGAACGCTTCGACGCTGTATGCGCTGGTGCAACAGGAAGGCGTGCTCAACACCACGGTGACGCTGACCGGCTCTGCCCAGGTCGCGATGGCGCGAAATCCGAGGCCGCGCGCCAACACCGCCGTCGCCCGCGGCGCACCGCAGCCGCAGATCGACCAGCAATATGATTCCGCCGGCGATCCCGTCGTGATCACGCCGCAGCAGCCGTTGCAGCAGCGCCAGGCGCCGCTGCAGCGCGCCGACGACGGCTACATCTACCCGGCCGACGGTTCGTCCAACGAGGCGCGCTATCCGGCCCCCCCGGGCCGCCGCGTCTACGACACCCAAGCCTATCAGCAGCAGCAGTATTACGTGAGCCGCGGCTACGCGCCGGCGCCGCAGGGCTATTATTATCAGCAGCGGCCGCAAAATCAGCCCCGCGGCCTGTTCACCTATCAGGATTGACGCGCGAAGGCGCGCCTGCGTGCAGGTGTCTGTTTACTCCCGGCCGGCAGATGTGCGGACCGTCAACACAGTTCTCGCTCCCGCAATTTGACAGGGAATGTCACACCCGTATTCTTGCAGCAATCTCAGCTTTGGAATCGAACATGACACGAGAGCAGATCTCGGACTTTTGCGTCAATTCACTCGCGAACGTGCTCCGGATCGCGAAGGAACGCGTCAAGACCGACACGAAGTTCAGCCGCCTCGGCCTGGATTCCGCGATGGTGGTCTATGTCCAGATGGAGCTCGAGGAGAAACTCGACCTCGAGCTCTCGCCGGACGATTTTTACGATCACCCGACCATCGACCAGCTATCGCGTTATCTCGCCGAAAAATGCGCAACGCGCTCAGTCGCCTAGGGCCATACGGTTCTGATGGAGTCGTTTTCCTCGCTCGTGGCGCTGCTGGCAAGGCGCGCCGAAACCCAAGCCGGCGAACGCGCCTATGTCTTCCTCTCCGATCGCGGCGAGGAAGAAACCGCCCTCACCTTCCGTGAGCTGCACGATGCGGCCTCCGCGCTCGCGGCGCGGCTCGCGGTGACGGCCCGCCCCGGCGATCGTGCCCTGCTGGTGTTTCCGCCCGGCCTTGAATTTCTGGTCGCGTTCTTCGGATGCCTGATCGCCGGGGTCATCGCGGTCCCGATGATGCTGCCGCGCCGGCAGAGCGCCCGCAACTCCAGCGCCGGCATCATCGCCAACTGCGAACCGGTCGTCGCACTGACGAGCGCGGCGTTCGCGGGCCGGACGGACCTGCACGAGCGGTTTGCGCGCGAGCAGTTGCAATGGCTCTCGGTCGATCTGACGCCTGCCGGACCGCCCGCGGCCGGTCTGGCGGAGCCGGACACGCATGACATCGCCTTTCTGCAGTACACCTCGGGTTCGACCTCCAGCCCCAAGGGGGTCGCCGTCAGCCATGGCAACCTGCTCGCCAATCTGGAAATGATCCGGCGCTCGCTCGGCAACACCAGGCAATCCACCTACGTCAACTGGGTCCCGCTTTATCACGACATGGGGCTGATCCTGAACGCACTGCAGACGCTGTATGTCGGCGCCTTGTGCGTCCTGATGGCGCCGAATGCGTTCATGCAGCGCCCGCTGAACTGGCTGCGCGCCATCCATCGCTATCGCGCCGAGGTCGGCTGCAGCCCCAATTTCGGCTACGACCTCTGCGTCAGCCGGTACCGGGCCGACCAGATGGATGGCATCGATCTTTCCTCCTGGAAGGTCACGCTCAACGGCGCCGAGCCGGTTCATGCCGATACCATCCGGCGATTCAGCGCGACCTTTGCCGGCCACGGGTTCGATCCGGCCGCGGCGTTCCCGGCCTACGGCATGGCCGAGGCCACGCTATTGATATCAGGCGGCCGGCGCGGTGCGGGCCATGTCACCCGCAAGGTCGGCCGGACCGGTCTTCAGAAGTCACATCGTCGGTCCTCCTGCGGATCAGGCCGATGTCCAAATCCTGGTGGGCTGCGGCCAAGCGCTGGCCGGCGAGCGGATTGCGATCGTCGATGCCGCGACCTGCCGCCGTGTGTCGCCTGACCGGGTCGGCGAGGTCTGGGTCCAGGGGCCGAACGTCGCGCGGGCCTATTGGCGCAATACCGAGGCCACCAGCACCGGCTTGCACGCACGCATCGAAGGCGAGGACGACGCCGACTGGCTTCGTACCGGCGATCTCGGCTTTCTCGATGTGGAGGGCGAGTTGTTCATCACCGGCCGCATCAAGGACCTCGTGATCGTCAGGGGCATCAACCATTACCCGCAGGATATCGAGCATACCGTGCAGGCCCTGCACCCGGCGCTGCGCCAGAATTGCGGCGCCGCCTTCTCGGTGCCGGACGAGCGCGGCGACGAGATGCTGGTGATCGTTCAGGAGATCGAGCGCACCGAGCGCCACCGGATCGATCCGGCAGAGATCAAGGGGCTGATCCGCGAGGGGGTGACCGATCAGCACGAACTGTTCGCGCGGCACATTGTGCTGATCAAGCCGGGAGCGCTGCCGAAAACCACCAGCGGCAAGATCCAGCATGCCCTCGCCCGCCAGCTCTGGCTCGAACGGCGATTTGAGGATCTGGCCGCCGGCGCCGATTGATCAGAAATCGATTTGGGCGGCTGCGCCGAGACGAATACTTGCAGCGATGCCTTCCGAAATCTTCCTGGCAACACTCTCACGATAGTGGATGAAGTCCGCAAAATTTGCGGGGTCGCGTGTCCAGGCATTGTCGACGCGATAGTTGATGAACTTGCTTTTGGCCGGCCAGCCACGGTCCGCTCCAGCGCCAGGTCGCAGGCCTCCCGCTCGCGTGACGCCGATGTGCCGGGTTGCGGCACCGTCGTATGGAAGGTCGGTGGCACGATCACGACAACGGGAACATCCGGCGGAAGCCGCTTGATCGCAGCGTCGAGCCGGGAAATTGCTGGAAAGAAATTACGCTCCGCATCCGACGCTGCCGGCACCGGATCCCGCGGAACGTTGGTCGCGCGGAACGGCGGCGGCCAGTATTCTTCGTAGTTTTCGAAACCGTCTGCATGCTTGCGTTGGCGCCAACCGAGGCCGATCGCCAGACGCTGGAATCCGTGTTCGATGCCCTGCCAGGAAATCAGGCGCAAGGCATATTCGAAAAAACTCCTGTCGTAGAGCCAATACGGAAGATTTCGTGCAGGATCCGCCTGGTCATGCGTGCACCAGAATGGATCGGCGCCGATCACGACGGCGGCTGGAAGCGGATGATACCTGACGAATGATTCCAGGACGGCAAGTTCTTCGTTCGGGCTTGCGCCAACCATGTAGAGCTGGACGAAGCGCAGGCCCGTCGCGCGCGATAGCTCGGCCGGATCCAGCCTCTGCACAGTCGAGTTGCCGATCACCGCCGCGTCGAATTGCCGATCCCGCGCCCGGCTCGGGATCGCCGTGCGGGTGTTGGCGTCGTCAACGCCGTCGATATCGAACAAGCCGAATTTGCCGGTGTCATAGGGATCGATCGCGACCAGGAACGCGAGGATCAGGGAAATTCCGCACAGGGGCACGCTGAGAAAGGCCACTAGCCAGCGCGCCCACGCCGACGCGGTGTCGGGATCGGCGACGGCTTCAGAACTGGAAATAGATGAAGTCATTGACCGATCGATCTCCAACAGGAATGAGCATCGCAAGCAATCCGGCGCCCAGCAACAGCGCGATCCACGTTCTCGGCCGCCGCGTCAGCCAGGCGACGACAACGTCGCTGGCCGGAATCAGGAACGCGCATAGTGCGGCGATCGGGATCGAAATCAGATGCCGCGCCCGGCTGAGATCGGGCACCGTCCCCAGCCCCTGAAAGACGTGCCAGGCCGCATCCAGCGTGCCGGCGCGAAAGATAACGCCGGTCAGCAGCACAAAACTCACCGTCAAGGCCCATCCGAGCAGCGCAGGCAGCCTCGGACAGTAACGGCGCCACAGCGAGCACAGCACCAGCGCGATGCCGTGCAGCGTCCCCCACACCACGAAGCTCCAGCTCGCGCCGTGCCAAAGACCGCAGAGCGTCATGGTCAGCAGCATCGCGGCAAAATACTGAACGAGACGAAACCGCCGAGGCAGGATTCGGGCGTTGGAGAGCGGGTGGAATACGTAGTCGCGCAGGAACAGCATCAGGGTGATGTGCCAACGCTGCCAGAAATCCTGAATATTGATCGACCGGAACGGCCGGTTGAAATTGAACGGCAGCTGTACGCCGAACAGCAGGCCACCCCGATGGCCATATCCGTATAGCCGGCGAAGTCGAAGAAGACCTGGAAGTTGAACGCGAGCGCCAGCCAGGACGCGCCGTCCGGCACCTGCCCGAGCGCGGCCTGGGCATAAATCGGATTGATGATGTTGCCGATCCGGTCGGCAAGCTGGGTCTTTCCGATCAGGCCGACGATGATGAAGGTGACGCCGAGCGCGAATTGCCGCTGCCAGCCGGGGGCATACAACTGACGGCCGAACTGATCCATGATCTGAGACCAGCGCGCCAGCGGCCCGGCGATCGCCTGCGGAAAAAACGAGATGTAGAGCGCGTAGCGGCCGAACGAATAAAACGGCGCCTTGCCCCGCCGCAGATCGACCAGATACATGATGTGATGGAAGGTGAAGAATGAAATACCGAGCGGCAGCGCGATATCGAGCTGCGGCAACGGCCGGTCGAGCACGAGGCCGAGATTGTAGGTCAGGAAATTGGCGTATTTGAACAGCGCGAGCACCGCAAGATCGACGATGATCGCCGCCGTCAGGACCGAAAGCAGTTTCGTCTTCTCATAGGCCAGAGCCGCCAGCCAGTTGAAGACGATCGACAGCACCAGCAGGGCGATGAACGGCGGATTCCAGAAACTGTAGAAGGCCAGCGACAGCAGCACCAGCACACCGATCCGCCATTGCGGATGCGGATCGGCAAGGCGATAGAGCAGAATGGCGAGCGGCAGGAAGACGAGCAGAAAGGGATAATCGTTGAACAGCATCGGCTCGTTCAACTATCCGGGTTCGAGGTCGGGCTCTGCGCCGGCCTGCTGCTGCACGCGACGAAGCGCGATCTTCTCGGCGCTCGGTACTTTGACGTTCCAGGCCAGACCGAGCGCCTCGAGCAGCCGGATAAAGAGAAAACCCGGGTCGAATTCATACCAGCGAAGCCCGAAGGCTGCCGAATACGGGAAGGCATGGTGATTGTTGTGCCAGCCCTCGCCCCACGCCAGCAGCGCCATCAGGCCGAGATTGCGGCTGTTGTCGTCCCGCGTCAGGAACGGACGCGCGCCGAATGTGTGCATGAAGGAATTGATCGCCGACATCGATTGCTCGACCACGAACATGCGCACGACGCCGCCCCACAGCAAGCCGGACACCGCACCCCACGCGCTGCCGGCAACGAGGCCGCCGATCGCGGCGGGTAGCAGCAGTCCGAGCACGACCCAACTGTAATAGTAACGGTTCACCGCGAGCAGCGTGCGGTCCGCCATCAGGTCGGGAACGTAATGCGCCACGTTCGGATAATCGTGCTCGATCATCCAGGTCAGATGGGCGTGCAGGAATCCGCGCAGCCGCCCGAAGATCGTCTCGCCATGCAGATTGGGCGAATGCAGATCGCCCTCGTGATCGGAGAGTTCGTGATGCCGCCGATGCATCGCGACCCATGACAGCATCGCTCCCCTTCCTGCCATCGAGCCCATCACGATGAGAAGGCAACTGACGAACGTGCTGGTTGAGAACGCGCGATGCGTGAACAGGCGATGGTAACCGACCGTCAGGCCGAGGCCGGTCAGCAGCCACATGCCAAAAAAAAGACCGACCTCGGTGACGCCGATCGGCCGGTAGAACAACAGCCCCAGCGCGACGACGGTACCGGCAAACGGCAGCACGTCGAAGATGACGAAGTGCCGCCGCTGCAGCTTATGAAGATGGCGGCTCTTGATGATCCGGTTATCGCGCATTTTCGCACAGCATTTGGAGGCAGCAGATGGGGTATCAGTACCCAGTCGGGCAAGCTGCCGCAACCGTTACCCGCGGTCAAAAAAGCATCGCTGCAATGGCTCGATTTTCAACAGATTCCGGCCCACGAGTAACCCGGTACGGCCAGCTTCAACCGTCGGTCGCGCGCGCAAATGGGCTATCGGGCCGCACCGTCGGTCGCGATTTCTGCCAGACCTCGTGAAGCGCCATGCCTGCGGCCATCGCAACGACGAAGACGATGACGCCCGGCGACAGCGTCGCAAGGCTCTCCAGGGCCGGTCCG
This sequence comes from uncultured Alphaproteobacteria bacterium, assembly GCA_963764705.1. Classification (GTDB taxonomy): domain Bacteria; phylum Pseudomonadota; class Alphaproteobacteria; order Rhizobiales; family Xanthobacteraceae; genus Bradyrhizobium. The sequence goes on from CAVXTR010000008.1 coordinate 128,948, forward strand.
GGGCAAAGCCCGACCAGGCCCCATCCGATTCCGAACAGGGCCGCCCCGATCACGAGCGGCGCATCGATTCCCGCCTTGGTCGGCCAGAAATAGTCCCTGGCCAATAGCGGGCCGGTGCGCCGGCCGGCCAGCCTGAAGCCGGGGACCGCCACCGCGAGTGCCGCCGCCATCACCACCGCGAGGCTGGGGTCCCACGCGCCGAAGATATCGAGAAAGCCAAGCACCCTGGTCGGCTGCACCATCCCCGAGATCAGAAGCCCTGCGCCGAAGATCAGGCCGCAAGACAGGGGCGCGATGATCCACATGGCTCAACCTCCCAGCACGTGATGCGTGATCGCGACCGTGATCACGGCCGTCACCATGAAGACGATGGTGGCCACGATCGAGCGCAGCGACAGCCGCCCTATCCCGCAAATGCCGTGACCTGACGTGCAGCCGCCGCCAAGCCGGGTACCGAAACCGACCAGCAGTCCCGCAGCCACCAGGACCGCCCAGCTCGCCGGCAGTTTCGGCGGCGCCATGCCGTAACCGATCGCGCCTGCGATGACCGGTGCCAGAATCAGCCCCGCGACAAAGGCAATGCGCCAGCCTTTGTCCTCGCTCCGTAAGTTGAGCAGGCCGCTGAAGATGCCGCTGATCCCCGCGATCCGGCCGGTCAGCAGCATCAGCAGCACGGCGGAAAGGCCGATCAGGGCGCCGCCGATCGCGGCTGACATGGGTGTGAAATGGGCCATGGCGAATTCCATCGTTCGTCTCACGCAGACTTCGGAGCATAGATGCTTGCCGGCCAACCGCAATGCCAGGCCGACATCAAGGCCTCCGATTCTACTGCTCGCCATCTCTCAACCGCCGCCAGACCGCGCCCAGCACGTTGGAGTAATCGTCGGTCCACACCCGCTGCTTTTCGTCGGCTTCGGTCTCGGCCCACTTGTCCGACGAAGCGAGATTGCCGACATCGGCCTCTTCCCGCGCCGACACCACGACCGAGGTCGAGAAGATGTACTCGTTGTCGCGGCCGGAATCCTCGCTATAGACCCAGCTCTTCATGTCGTTGGCGTCGGCGATGCCGACGATGACGCTGGCGAGTTCGAGATGCCGGTTGGAAACGTGCATTACCACCGCGCCCTGCGGCGCCAGCTTCTGCTTGTAGATCTCCATCGCCTCTTCGGTCGCGAGATGAATCGGGATCGCATCCGACGAATAGGCATCGACGATGATCAGGTCGTAGATGCCGTTTGGCTCGCGCGCGAAGGTCAGCCGGGCATCGCCGATGACGGGCTTCAGGTTCGGCTCGCAATTCTGGATGTAGGTGAAATATTTCGGATCGCGCGCGGTATCGACCATCGACTGGTCGATCTCGAAGAATTTCCAGTCCTCGCCGGGTTGCGATGCGCAGGTCAGCGTGCCCGAGCCGAGCCCGATCACCGCCACGCGCAGCGGCGCGCCCTTGCGCTCGCGCATCGCCGTGATCGCCTGACCGATGCCGCCGTCCTTGTGGTAATAGGTGATCGCCTCGGGCCGGCCGGTCACCGGCGTGCCGTCGTCGTTCTTGAATTTTTCGGCGCCGTGAATTGTCGTGCCGTGCATCAGCACGTGATACTGGCCGTTTGGCGTCACCACGATCTTGTGGACGCCGAAGAAGCTGCGCACGGTTTCGACCCGACCGTCGTCGGAGGGATAGGCGCGCAGCAGCACCAGCGCCACCGCGACGGTGGCAAATATCTTCCAGCGGCTGACATTGAGACCGAGCGCCAGCAGGGCCGAAAGCACGCCGACGGCGCCGATCACCCAGACCCTGTTGTCATCGAGCCAGTGGAATAGTTTCCCGGTGGACCAGGACGGCGCGATCAGCACCACCGCGAGCGCGGCGAGGAACGGCCAGTACCAGCCGCTCCAGCGCGGCAGGCGCTCCTTGCCGGACGGACGGCACAGCGCCGCCATTGCCAGCAGGATCGGGTATTCGGCGATCCATGAGAAGGCGAACGGCGCGATCAGGCCGGCGAACAAGCCGCCGACCATGCCGCCGAACGACAGCGCAACATAGAACCCCGTGAGATATCTTGCTGCCGGGCGGGTGCGCGCCAGTTCGCCATGGCAGGCCATCGCGATGACGAAGAAGCAGAGTTGATGCCCGCCCAGCGTCAGCAGCAAATTCTGTTCGCCGCCGACCGCAAGCAGGATGACGACGCCCGCGATCGCCAGCGGTTGCGCCAGCAGCATCCATTTGTGCGGCAGCAGTGGCCGCGACTGGAACACCAATACCCAGGTCAGCAGATACAGCGACAGCGGCAGCACCCACAGCAGCGGCGCAGCGGCGACGTCGGTGGAAATATGCGCGGTCACCGCGATCAAGAGGCCCGACGGCACCGCGGCGAGGAAGATCCAGCGTGCGCGTACGATCCAGGACGGCGCCGGGGCGTCGGTATCGTCGGCCGGCATGTTGAGCGCGGCGGCATTGGCCGGCGAGCGCAACAGCAAGACACCGCAACTGGCGATCAGGACGATCAGCAAACCATAACCGCCGGTCCAGATCAGGTTTTGCGTGCGCAGCGTGAACATCGGCTCCAGCAGCACCGGATAGGACAGCAGCGCCAGGAAGCTGCCGATATTCGACGAGGCATAGAGGAAATAGGGATCGGGGCCGTTGGGGTGGCCGGTGCGGACGAACCAGGCCTGCAGCAGCGGATTATTGGCGGCGAGCGCGAAGAACGGCAGCCCGATCGAGACCGCGAACAGGCCGAGCAGCCAGAACGCATAGCCCGAGGTCGGCGGGTCGCCCCACCCACTCGAAATCGACAGCGGCAGCGTCAGCAGCGCGACCGCGAGCAGCACCAGGTGAACCGCCACCGGGATCGCGCGATTCTTGAGCTGCATCAGAAAATGCGCATAGGCGTAGCCGCCGAGCAGCAGCGACTGGAAGAACACCATCGCCACCGACCACACCGCCGGCGAACCGCCGAGCCGCGGCAGCACCATTTTGGTGAACAAGGGCTGCACCGAGAACAGCAGCAGCGCACTGACGAAGATTGCGGCGGTGTAGACGACCAGGATCAGGCGATTTCGCGCAACAGACGGCTCCGTGGCGACGGACGGCTCAGAAGTCATGAAAGCTCCGGCTTGAACCCGGCGGGCGCCGGCTGCGGAATATCCGGCCACAGCGTGCCGGAGACGTAGAGTTGAGCATATGGCATCATGGCTAGCAAGAAACCGCAAAATGGTGGACTTGACGAGGCGCCGGTGGCGCGCGACAGCACGCTCTAATCAAACCTTCTTGAAGCGAACATGAACGAAACGGACGTCGTCATCATCGGTGCGGGGCATAACGGCCTCACCTGCGCGGCCTATCTCGCGATGGCGGGCCTGCGCGTGAAGGTGGTCGAGCGCCGCAAGGTGGTCGGCGGCGCCGCGGTGACCGAGGAATTTCACCCCGGATTCCGCAATTCGGTGGCGGCCTACACTGTCAGCCTGCTCAACCCGCAGATCGCGGCCGATCTGAAGCTGGCCGATCACGGCTTGCGGATCGTCGAACGCCGCGCACAGAATTTCCTGCCCGCGCCCGACGGCAGCCATCTCCTGACCGGCGAAGGCCGCACCCGGCAATCCGTGGCCAAACTCAGTCCGCGCGATGCCGACCGGATCGAGACCTTTTCAAGCGAGCTGGAAGCCATCGCCGACGTGTTGCGGCAATTCGTGCTGCGCGCGCCGCCGAACGTCGTCGAAGGCCTTGGCGTCGGCGCGGTGCGCGAAACCTTCAACGCGATCGGCACCGCCGGCCTGCTGCGAAAGCTGTCGCTGGAGGCGCAGCGCAACCTGCTCGATCTGTTCACCTGCTCGGCCGGCGAGATGCTGGAGGACCGCTTTGAAAGTGAACTGGTCAAGGCGCTGTTCGGCTTCGACGCCATCGTCGGCAATTACGCCAGCCCGTATGCCGCAGGCTCCGCCTATGTGATGCTGCACCACGCCTTCGGCGAGGTGAACGGCAAGAAAGGCGTCTGGGGTCATGCCATCGGCGGCATGGGCGCGATCACGCAGGCGATGGCGCGCGCCGCGCGCGGCCATGGCGCCGAGATCGAGACCGATGCCGGTGTACGCGAGGTGATCGTCGAGCGCGGTCGCGCGGTTGGCATTATCCTCGACAATGGCGAAACCATCCGCGCCAGATATGTTGCCTCCAACGTCAACCCGAAATTGCTCTACACGCGGCTGATGCCGTCGGGTGCATTGCCGCCGGAATTTCTCGAACGCATCAGCCGCTGGCGCAACGGCTCCGGCACGTTCCGGATGAATGTCGCGCTCAGCGCGCTGCCCTCCTTCACCGCATTGCCCGGCGGCGGCGATCATCTCTCTGCCGGCATCATCCTCGCGCCGAGCCTTGGCTATATGGATCGCGCCTGGCAGGACGCGCGCGCCCATGGCTGGAGCCGTGAACCCGTGGTCGAAGTGCTGATCCCCTCGACATTGGATGACTCGCTCGCGCCATCGGGCCAACATGTCGCAAGCCTGTTCTGCCAGCATGTCGCGCCGGAATTGCCGGACGGCAAATCCTGGGACGATCATCGCGAGGAAGTCGCCGATCTCATGATCGCGACGGTGGACAAATACGCGCCGGGCTTCGCGGCCAGCGTGATCGGCCGCCAGATGCTGTCACCGCTCGATCTGGAGCGGCAGTTCGGCCTGCTCGGCGGCGATATTTTTCACGGTGCGCTGACGCTCAATCAATTGTTCTCGGCGCGGCCGATGCTGGGACACGCGGATTATCGCGGGCCGCTAAAGGGTCTCTACCATTGCGGCTCCGGCGCCCATCCCGGCGGCGGCGTCACCGGCGCGCCCGGCCACAACGCCGCAAAGGCGATACTGGGCGATCATCGGGCGCTGTTTAAGTGAATCCCTTGCCAGAACCCGGCTCGGCGGCGTCGGGCGGCTGTTGACGATCCTGTGGATCGATCGTTGAAAACCGGCCGGCAATGCCGGGGATAACCACCGGCCAACCGCATGCCTATCGCCTGAATAAGCGGGGTATGTCCCGGTGGATAAGGCTGTGGATAGCCTCTGTGCGAAGCACCGGGAGGCTGTGGATAGGGGTGGCGCCGATCGGCTCCACGGTAAAACAGACGGGACCGGGCGCTGATCGCGTCCGGTCCCGGGAATGTGCCGAAATGAAGCAGTTATTTCAGCGCGGTGCTGATGCTATCGAACTTGGTGCTGAGCGCGGTGCCGACGCCGTTGACGGCGGTGATGATGGCGATCGCAATGCCGGCGGCAATCAGGCCGTATTCAATGGCCGTTGCACCGGATTCGTTCTTGAGAAACTTCGAAATGAGAGATTTCATGGCTGGTTCCGACCTCGTTTCAATGACCCAGGAACAGCGGGTTCCCTGCAGTTCCATCTGCGAAGCTACGGGGAGAAATCTAAGGTTGCTCTAATAGCGCCTGTAGAAATTTTCGGGTTATTCGATCGGAAATTTGCTCAAGTTTGAGCAATATCACCACGTCGGCCGCCCGGCCTGAAGGTTACCCTTGGATTTTCAATGACTTCTACTCCCGCTACCCATCGCGCCAGTTTTGCAATCGGTGACGAAAAATTAGCCAAACGCATCGTTGACCTGCTGACCGAGAGCTTTTTTGAGGGCCAGGCCGCGATTGCCGCCTTTGCCCAGTCCAACGGCCTTTGGGGCATCACCGTGCATTTCGCCGACCCGCCCGACCAGGCCTCGATCCGCGATCTCGTCGGCATCGCCGCCGGCGCGGACGTCGCCGGGACAATCTCCTTCGACAAGGTCGAAGCCAAGGACTGGGTCAAGGCCAGCCTCGAGGACCTCGTCCCGGTCGCAGCCGGGCGGTTCGTGGTGCACGGCCAGCACGACCGCGACCGCATCGCGCCCAACAAGCTCGGCATCGAGATCGAGGCGGCGCTGGCATTCGGCACCGGCCATCACGGCACCACACGGGGCTGCCTGCTGCTGCTCGACCATGTCCTGAAGGCCTGGCGCCCGCGCCGCGTGCTCGATCTTGGCACCGGTACCGGCGTGCTGGCGATCGCCGCGGCCCGGGCGCTGCATGAAAAGGTGCTGGCGAGCGACATCGATCCGGTCTCGGTCGAGGTCGCCCGCGAAAATGCGCGGCTGAACGTGGCGGGGCACCTGGTGCAGGCGATTGCCGCCACTGGATTTTCGGCGCCGCAATTCGCGCAACGGGGCCCGTTCGATCTGGTGCTGGCGAACATCCTCGCCAATCCGCTCCGGCAACTGGCGACACCGATGGCGCGGCATCTCGCCCCGTCGGCGCTGGTGATCCTGTCGGGCCTGCTGACGCCCCAGGTGCCCGGCGTCATCGCCGCCTATCGCGCCCGCGGACTGGTCCCGCTGCGGCACCAGCGCATCGAAGGCTGGAGCAGCCTGCTGCTGCGCCACGTGAAATGACCGTGCCCGGCAGAGAATGCGGCGAGTGCACGCTGTGCTGCAAGGTCATGGCGATCGAGCAGATCTCAAAGCCGGCGAGTACCTGGTGCCCGCATTGCAAGCCGGGGCGCGGCTGCCGGATCTACCCGGAGCGGCCGGACGAATGTCGGACGTTCAACTGCTTGTGGCTCGTCAACGATCGCCTCGACGAGCACTGGCGGCCCAGTAAATCCAAGCTGGTCCTGACGACATCGGAGGACGGCATAGAAGTCAGGTGCGATCCGGGCTTTCCCGATGCCTGGCGCAAGCCGCCGTTTCACGGCGAGATCCGGCAGTGGGCCGTGTCAGGCGAAACCCATGACGTGACGGTGGTCGTCGTCATCGGTCAGAAAATGATCCTCGTCACGGCTGATCGGGAATTTGATCTCGGTGTCGTCAATCCGGACCAGCGGATCGTGCGGGAGCTTGAGGGGACGCGTGTCGTCGGCGCAACCGTGGTGAGCGAATCCGATCTGACGCGGCAAGCCTGAACTAAAGCGCCCTGAACGAAACGGGTCCGGCTATGAACCGGACCCGCATCTTCGCAATGGGTGTGGTGGAGATGGCTCAATCGGGAGGTCGGTGCGGGTTGCGGGCGATCACGCCCTTGTCCTCGCGCAGGCCGCGTTTGACGCGTGCTTCGACGAACCGGTCCAGCATCTGGACAATCACCCCGCGTTGCTTCTTGTTCGCGATCGGTGGAATCGGGCCGCGGCTGGCTGGCGCCGGCGGCGAAATCTTCTCAAACGTGAAAGCAGGCATCGTGTATCCCCTCTTCGTTGAGTTGAAACACTCCTGGAGCCCCCCTGTACCCTAGACGAACGGCTTGCACCGCCAACCGTTCCGTCCGATCTGACGCGGACAGCTGGATTCAAGCATAGATTATGCCACTCGGATTGATCCGGATCAGATTGCGGACCCCTCCCCCCGACCCTAGAGTAGTCAGGCCATGTTCGAAGCCCATTTCCAGACATTCGAGGAGCCCGAAAGCGGCGTCGCGCTGACCGCGCGGCTGGCCGCCTTCCGCGAGGAGCTGGCGCGCCGCAAGCTGACCGGATTCGTGATTCCCCGCGCCGATCAGCAGCAAAACGAATATGTCGCGCCCTCGGAAGAGCGGCTGGCCTGGCTGACCGGCTTCACCGGCTCGGCGGGTCTGGCCATCGTGTTGACCCGCGAGGCGGCCGTGTTCGTCGATGGCCGCTACACGCTGCAGGCGGCAAAGCAGGTCGACCGCAAGGCCTGGCATATCGAGCCGCTGGTCGACCCGCCACCGGAACACTGGCTGACCCGGCACCTGGTGGCCGGCGACCGCCTCGGTTTTGACCCCTGGCTGCACACTTCTTCGGCAGCCGAGCGGCTGGCCGCGGCCTGCACCAAGGCCGGCGCGGAGCTGGTCGCCGTCGAGTCCAACCCGCTCGACCAGGTCTGGACCGAGCGCCCGGCCCCGCCGCTCGGCCCCGTCGCCATCCACGGTACGCAGTTTTCCGGCGAGATCGAGACCGAGAAGCTGAAGCGGATCCGGCTCGAGATCCAGAAACTCGGCGTCGACGCGCTGGTGCTGTCGGACAGCCACGCGGTGGCCTGGACCTTCAACATCCGCGGCGCCGACGTCTCGCATACGCCGCTGCCGCTGTCCTACGCGCTGGTGCCGAAGGACGGCCGCCCCACCGTGTTCATCGACCACCGCAAGCTGTCGAACCGTTCGCGCGACCATCTCGAACAGTCCGCCGATGTTCGCGAACCCGACGCGCTGACGCCGATGCTGACCGAACTCGCCAAACATGGTGCTGCGATCGCGCTCGACAGCGCCACCGCAGCCGATGCGCTGAGCCGCATGATCACTGCCGCCGGTGGCAAGCCGGTGCGCGGCAACGACCCGGTCGCCGTGTTGAAGGCGGTGAAGAATTCTCACCGAAATCGAAGGCACGCGGACGGCCCACCAGCGCGACGCGGTGGCGCTGGTGCGGTTTCTGGCCTGGATCGATCGCGAGGCACCTTCGGGCGCACTGACCGAAATCGACACCGTCGAGGCGCTGGAAACCTTTCGCCGCCAGACCGCCGCGCTGAAGGATGTTTCCTTCCCCACCATCGCCGGCACCGGCCCGAACGGCGCCATCGTGCATTACCGCGTCACCCGCAAGACCAACCGCCGCATCGTCTCCGGCGATCTGCTGCTGATCGATTCCGGCGCGCAGTATGAAGATGGCACCACCGACGTCACCCGCACGGTCGCGATCGGCGAACCGACCGAAGAAATGCGCGACCGCTTCACCCGCGTGCTGCGCGGCCACATCGCGATCGCGCGTGCGGTATTCCCGGACGGCACCACCGGCGCGCAGCTTGACAGTTTTGCACGGCAATATCTCTGGCAGGCCGGCCTCGATTTCGAACACGGCACCGGCCACGGCGTCGGTAGCTATCTCTCCGTGCACGAAGGCCCGGCGCGGATTTCCAAGCTCGGCACCACGCCGCTGAAGCGCGGCATGATCCTGTCCAACGAGCCCGGCTACTACAAGACCGACGCCTACGGCATCCGGATCGAGAACCTGGAACTCGTCGTCGGCACCGACGTCATGGGAGCGGAGAAGCCGGTCAACGCGTTCGAGACGCTGACCCTGGCGCCGATCGACCGCCACCTGATCGACATCGCGATGCTGACGCCGTCGGAACTGAAATGGCTCAACGACTACCACGCCCGCGTCAACCGCGAGGTCCGTCCGCATCTCGACGACAACGCCACCAAGCTGTGGCTGGATGAAGCGACGGCGGCCCTGTTGCCGTTGTAGGGCACAGTATCCCCGCCTCCCCAATTCAGCATACCCGCATGCCGAAACGGCCGTATTCGCCCACGGCGATAACGCTACAGTTCTGGCCACACAGAGGATCAGACCTGAATGCATGGCGTGATGGGCCAGCCGCCTGACGTGACGACGGAAGCAGGCCGCCTCGCCAATTCCAGGACCATGCTGTTCCTGCTCGTCCTGATGACGGGCGTGGCGCCGATCTCGCTGTACATGCTGGTGCCGGCGCTGCCGGTGCTGGCGACCACGTTCGGCCGCGACATCTCGGTCGCGCAGATGACGGTGTCGCTCTACATGGTCGGCATTGCCTGCTCGCAGATCATCATGGGACCGTTGTCGGATAAATTCGGGCGTCGCCCGGTGCTTCTGGGTGGCATCGGCCTGATGGTGGCCGCCAGCGCGGCCGGCATTTTCGCCGAGACGCTGCCGCAACTGATCGCGTCGCGTTTCCTGCAGGCGCTCGGCGGCGCCTCCGGCATGGTGGTGAGCCGTGCCATCATCCGCGACCTCTACAGCCGAGATCGCATCTCTTCCATGATCAGCCTCGTCATCGCCGTCATGATGATCGCGCAGATGCTGTCGCCGCTGACCGGAGGCCTGCTGGAGATCACCTTCGGCTGGCGCGCGATCTTCTATCTCATCACCGCGGCGTCGCTGTCGATCGTGATCATGATCGCCTTCATGCTGCCGGAGACCCGGCGCGACCGCGTCGAAGGCTCCAGCTTTCGCGGCGATATCGGCAACCTGGTGCGGAGTCGCGCCTTCATCGGCTATGTGCTCTGCCAGGTGCTGGCCTCGCAGATGATTTTTGCCTTTGCCGGCGGCGGCCCCTACATCGTAGTCACCCAAATGGGCCGCAGCAGCGCCGAATATGGCGCGTGGTTCGCGACCACCGGATTTGCGTATCTGGTCGGCAATCTCTTCTGCGTCCGCTTCGCGCCGCGCCACTCGCTGGAACGGCTGATCTGGTTCGGGCTGGCGTTGCAGCTGTTCGGCAGCGCGCTCAACGTAGTATTCAGTCTCACCGGCATCAACCAGGCGCCATCGGTCCTGTTCGGCACCCAGATGATCGTGATGGTGGCCAACGCTTTCGTGATGGCGAATTCCGCGGCCGGCGCCATCAGCGTCCGCCCCGAAGCCGCCGGCACCGCTTCCGGCGCGATGGGTTTTCTGCAACAGGGCATCGGCGCGCTGGTTTCGCAATTCGGCGCCTATCTCGGCGGCCATTCCACCACGACGTTGCCGCTGACCTCCGCGATCTTCGTGATCTCGCTCGCCTGCGCCTCGACCATGTTCTTCATCGTGCCGCGGCGGACCGTGGTCGTCAGCGAGGAATTGATCGAGAAGGCGGAGGAGGAAGAACAGGGGATGCTGTGAGGGGCCGCTTCGCTTTGTGTCGATCGTCATTGCGAACACGGCTCTCTCCACGTGGTAGGTCTGAATACGGCTTCGCGTTCTCGCGGCATGATCTGCCCGAAGTTTTTCATTTCGTTGGCCCTCGGAATTAAAGAGGGCGCGGGGAAGACCGGGTGCGCGCTGCACCCGCGGTCTCGCAGGCGTGTTGCATAGGAATATGCTGCCCACGAGCATACAGGTTCAGCGGAGAACACTCCGGCCTCCCCCACGCAATGGCTTTACGGCTTATACGAGATCGTCCTGGTGACCCTGCTTTTTGTGACACCATCGCTCTCGGGCAGCGTTGGCCGCCTTCAAGCTTGACGCCTGCATCGGGGCGTCGGACCCAAACGATTTCACCGTACGCTAACGTCGCGCTCGTCAGTCGCAACATTGCGTCCACCGCTCCCTGCCCCACGTCCGCGACGATGGCCAACGCCCCTTGTGTCCTAAAAATCAGTCAGAATGTGCGAACGGGCGGTTCTCGCAAAACCGCCCGTTGCTGGAACTGAGCCCGTAACGCCCAAAGGCACGATAGCCTGGGCCAGAGCGAGGGACAGCTCCGGTGTCTTCCTCAACCCGAACAGTTGCAAGGGCTTAGAGCCCGAACCGAGCAAGGAAGGGAGTGGATGATGGCACAGAATGATCGCGTTGTCGTGGGTATCGATGTCGCCAAAGACAAAGTGGATGCGTGCATTCGTTTGGGGTCGCTACGGCTGACGTGCCTCAGCAGTACACAAGGCCACCGCAAGCTGGCGGCCTGGCTTCGCAAGCACCAGGTGAACAGAGCAGTAATGGAGGCGAGCGGCGGCTATGAACGTGGGTGGGCCCAAGTGTTGCGGAAGACCGGCATCGAGGTGCGGATTGTAGACCCCAAGCGAGTTCCGCAGCTTTGCGCTGTCGGCCGGGCGGCTGGCCAAGAACGATACGATCGACGCGGAAATGATCGCCTGGTTTGCCGAGACATTTTGCGAGGCGCCGAGCCAGACGCATGATGCCGCGCGTGAGGAGCTTGCGGCAATGGTGAAAGCACGCATAGGTCTGATCGAGATCAAGACCCGTTTGCAAAACCAGAGCGGCCATGCCGTGCCGGGAACGGTTCAAAAAGCGCATGCCCGTGTATTGAAGAGCCTGGCCGTCGAAATTGAAAAGCTCGAGGCAGCAATCGCAGCCAAGGTCGCGGCTACACCAGATTTTGCCGAGCGCGCCGCGATCATCGAGAGCGTGCCGGGCTTTGGCGAAACGACTGCCGCAAATCTCATTGCGGGGATGCCGGAACTCGGGCGGGTAAGCGACGAGATCGCCGCGGCGTTGGTGGGCGTCGCCCCCTATGACGACGACAGTGGAAAGCGCCGGGGCGAACGCCACATCAAGGGTGGTCGCCGCTGGGTCCGTAACGCCATCTTCATGCCGTGCGTTGGCGCAGCCACACAGAGCAATCCCGTTCTGAAGGCCTACTATCAGCGCCTGATCGCCAAAGGAAAGCAAGCCAAGGTGGCGCTCGTTGCCTGCATGCGCAAGCTCATCGTCATCCTCAACACCTTGATTGCACGACGGCAGAAATGGGATCCCAGCCGTTACGCGCTGAACTGAGGTAGCGCACCTGATCGCGCCCGGTCCCCGACCGAGCGCTTGCAAGGCCAACAGACCGGTGAGTGGACGGGGCCAAGGCCGTCAGCTGCCGAAGGCGGTGGCGCGCCGCGCCAGCCTTGAGGCCGGCCGATCGCCGGTCTACTTCGCAAGCACAGTTGCTCTGGCGAGACAGGATGGCGGAAGTCATAAATCTGATTTGCCCGACGGCACCAGCGAAATATTTTCGCGCCAGCCGATTGACCCATATCTTGGGGTGATTTGCCCGTCGGGTAATCATCTGCCAGTAGCACTACAATTTCCGCCAGATTTGCCGCGCCAGATGCCGGCCGACCATTTCCCGTTGCCGGCTTGTCCGCTACGGTATCTCGAACAATGGCCTGACCTGGGCCTTGGGGAGGCAATGAAAGCAGGCGGCGGACCCAACAAGCCGCGAAGCCGCAAGGCGCCGCCCCGGAAGCGCGGCGCTCCGCGTAAAGCCACGCGCGTAACCAAGGCTGCGCGCGTGCCCCGGCCAGCAACAACCAACGTCTCCGCGAAACCCGACGTCGAGAAACTTGCCCTCGAGCTGCAGGAGGCGAGAGAGCGGCAGGCCGCGACATCAGAGGTTTTGAGCCTGATCGCGGACTCGCCGACCAATCTGCAGCCGGTGTTCGAGCGGATCGTCAGGAACGCCGCACGGCTGTGCCAGAGCGTGCTGAGCGCGGTCTATCGCCGCGACGGCGAGCATGTCGACATCGTCGCCTACGATCAGTTTTCGGCAGAGTCAGTGGCGGCGGTGCGCAAGGCCTACCCTGCCCCGCTCGCCAGCAAGAACCTGATCTCGGTCGCGCTGCGCGAACGCCGCGTCGTGCACGAGCCGGATGTGCTGATCTCGGGCGGCTACAGCGAACTGCAGCGGACTTCTGGCTATCGCAGCATCCTGGTGGTGCCGATGTTGCGCGACGATGTCGCGATCGGCGCCATCGCGGTGATGCGGCTGGAGCCGCAACTGTTCCCGAAGACGCAGGTCGAATTGCTCCGGACCTTTGCCGGTCAGGCGGTGATCGCGATCGAGAACACGCGGCTGTTCGCCGAGGTGCAGGAACGCACCCAGCAATTGTCGCAATCGCTCGACGACCTGCGCGCCGCGCAGGACAGCCTGGTCCAGACCGAGAAGCTGGCCGCGCTGGGACGGCTGGTGGCCGGTGTCGCCCACGAAATCAACACCCCGATCGGCACCAGCCTGACGGTGGCCTCGACCTTGATCGAAAAGACCGACCGATTTGAAGCCATTGTCGCCAGCGGCGATGTGCGCCGCTCGACCCTGACCGAATTTGTCGCCGCGAGCCGCGAGGCGGCATCACAAGTCATGATCAACCTCAATCATGCGATCGACCTGATCCAGTCGTTCAAGCAGGTCGCGGCCGATCGCAACATTTCGGACCGCAGATCCTTCGATCTCGGCGAAGTCACCGAACAGGTGGTCAAGGGATTGCGATTCAGCCTGCGCAGAAATCTCGCGGTCGAGGTCGAATGCGACGGCGATCTCGCGATGAACAGCTATCCCGGACCTTACGGCCAGGTGCTGACCAACCTGGTGCTCAATTCCGCGGTGCATGCCTTTCCGGACGCCGAGCCGGGGTCGATGCGTATCGCGGCGCAGGCGTCCGGCAAGAACAACATCGAGGTGCTGTTTTCAGACAATGGCTGCGGTATGAGTCCGGAGATCAGGCGCCAGGTGTTCGACCCGTTCTTCACGACCCGGCGCGACCAGGGCAGCACCGGCCTCGGCCTGCACATCGTCCACAACATCGTGACCAACCGGCTGGGCGGGCGGATCTATCTCGATACCAAACCCGGCATGGGCACGAAAATCCGGATCGTGGTGCCGCGCGAAGCGCCGCTGGAGTTGGCCGCGGAGTGAGGCGGCAAACAGCCCGCGGCAGCGGGGCGGCCTCTACTCCCCGATCAGTGTCAGCCACTCGTCCTCGGTCAGCACGGCGACGCCGAGCTCGCGCGCCTTGGCGAGTTTGGAGCCGGCATCCTCGCCGGCGACGACGTAGTCGGTTTTCTTCGATACCGAGCCGGCGACCTTGGCGCCGAGACGCTCGGCCACCGCCTTGGCCTCGTCGCGGGTGAACTTTGTCAGCGAGCCCGTGAACACCACGGTCTTGTCGGAGACCGGCGAGCTCTTGCGCGGCTGCTCGGCCGGTTTGACCTCGATCTCGCGCAGGAGTTCACCGAGCGCCTTGACGTTACGCGGTTCGGCGAAGAACTCGACCACCGCGTCAGCGACGATCTCGCCGACGCCGCCGATATTGTTGAGGTCCTGGTAGGCCTCCGTGGTGTTCTCTTCATCCTCAGCGCCCTTGGCGGCGGCCAGCATCGCTTCGCGAAAATTCTCGATGGTGCCGTAGTGCCGCGCCAGCAGTTTGGCGTTGCCCTCACCGACATGGCGGATGCCGAGCCCGTAGATCAGGCGATGCAGTTCGATGGTGCGGCGCGCGTCGATGGCGCTGAACAGGTTGCGCACCGAAGTCTCGCCATAGCCTTCGCGCTCCATCAGTTTGCTGGTTGAGCGCGCATCGCGCTTCTGCAGGGTGAAGATGTCGACCGGCGACATGATCAGCCCGTCCTGGAAAAATTCCTGCACCTGCTTCTCGCCGAGTCCTTCGATGTCGAAGGCGAGCGCTGAGACGAAATGCTTCAGCCGCTCCACCGCCTGCGCCGGACAGATCAGCGCGCCGGTGCAGCGGCGCACCACCTCGTCGCCCTCGCGCACCGCGTGGCTGCCGCAGACCGGACAGATTTCCGGAAACTGGTACGGCTTTGCGGTCTTCGGCCGCTTGTCCAGCACGACGCTGACGATCTGCGGGATCACGTCGCCGGCGCGCTGCACCACCACGGTGTCGCCGACGCGGATATCGACGCCGTCGCGGATCGGACTGCCGTCATTGCCGATGCCCTTGATGTAGTCCTCGTTGTGCAGCGTCGCGTTCTGCACCACGACGCCGCCGACCGTGACCGGCGCCAGCCGCGCCACCGGCGTCAGCGCGCCGGTGCGGCCGACCTGGATGTCGATGCCGTTGAGGATCGTGGTCGCCTGCTCGGCCGCGAACTTGTGCGCGATCGCCCAGCGCGGGCTGCGCGACACGAAGCCGAGCCGCTCCTGCCAGTCGAGCCGGTCGATCTTGTAGACCACGCCGTCGATGTCGTAGCCGAGTGAAGCGCGGTCCTCGCCGATCTTGCGATAGAATTTCAGGACGTCGTCGACGTCCTTGCACAGCTTGGTCAGCGGATTGACCACGAAGCCGGCCTTGTCCATCCACGCCAGCATGCCGTGCTGGGTATCGGCCGGCCGTTCGCTCATCTCGCCCCAGGTATAGGCGAAGAATTTCAGCGGCCGCGACGCCGTGATCGAGACGTCCTTCTGGCGCAGCGAGCCCGCCGCCGAATTGCGCGGGTTGGCGAAGATGGTGTCGTCGGCCTCGGCCTGCTTCTTGTTGAGCTCGAGAAAATCCTTCTTGAGCATGTAGACTTCGCCGCGCATCTCGCAGGCGGCCGGAATATTGCGGCCCTTCAGCGCGTGCGGAATGTCCTTGATGGTGCGGACATTCGCGGTGACGTCCTCGCCCTCAAAACCGTCGCCGCGCGTCGCCGCGCGCACCAGTTCGCCATTCTCGTAGCGCAGCGACAGCGACAGCCCGTCGATCTTGGGCTCGGCGACAATCGCCGGCATCTCGTCGGCATCGAGCTTGAGAAAGCGACGGATGCGATCGACGAAGTCGGCGACGTCCTCGTCGCTGAAGGCGTTGCCGAGCGACAGCATCGGCACGACGTGCTGCACCTTGGCGAAACGCCCGGACGGCGCCGCGCCGACTTTCTGCGACGGCGAGTCCTTGCTGACGAGATCGGGAAATCTGGCCTCGATGGCGTCGACGCGCTGGCGCAACGCATCGTAGTCGGCATCCGAAATTTTCGGCGCATCGTCCTGATAATAGCGCTTGTCGTGGCCCTCGATTTCGAGCGCCAGCCGCATCAGCTCGACCTTGGCCTGCGCCTTGGTCAGCTTGGCGACGTCGGTGAGGCGGTTTCTTGCTTTCACGGCCATGATCGCACGCCTACGCCGTCGCGGCCTTCAGCAGCCGGTCCGCCGCCGCCCTCGCCTCGGCGGTGATCTCGGCGCCGGCCAGCATGCGGGCGATTTCTTCGCGGCGGAGGTCGGCGGCGAGCGCGTTGACGCGGGTGGCGACGCGCTTGCCCTTGTCGAGCGCGTCCTTGGAGATCAGCAGATGCTGGTTGGCGCGGGCGGCGACCTGCGGCGCATGCGTCACCGCCATCACCTGGACCTTGCCGGCGAGCCGCGCCAGCCGGGCGCCGATCGCATCCGCCACCGCGCCGCCGACACCCGGTGTCGATTTCGTCGAACACCAGCGTCGGCGCCGAACCGCGATCGGACAGCACCACCTTGAGCGCCAGCAGAAACCGCGACAGCTCGCCGCCGGACGCGACCTTCATCATCGGCCCCGGCTTTGGTGCCGGGATTGGTCTGGACCCAGAACTCGACGCGGTCGATGCCCTGCGGACCCGGCGAATTGGCGTCGGCCTCGACCTGGGTCATGAATTTCGCGCGTTCGAGTTTGAGCGGCGCCAGTTCGGCGTTGACCGCCTTGTTGAGCTTTTCGGCGGACTTGGTCCGCGCCGCCGAGAGTTTTTCTGCCGCCGCCCCGTAGCGCGCGTCGGCCTCGGCGGCGGTGGCTTCCAGCTTCTTCAACTGGTCGGCGCCGGCATCGATCAGCGCCACGTCGGCGGCGTATTTGGCGGCGAGCGCGGCGAGGCCGTCGACCGGCGTCGAATATTTGCGCGAGGCCGCGCGCAGCGCGAACAGCCGCTCCTCGATGCGCTCGAGTTCGGCGGGATCGAAATCAGCGGCGACCAGCGCCGCATTCAGATGCTGCTCGGCTTCTTCCAGCGCGTTGATGGCGATGTCGATCGCCTTGACGGCCGGCTCGACCAGATGCGGCAGGTTGCCGGCACGGCGCTCCAGCCGGCGCACCGCGGCCGCCAGCGCCGGCACCGGCGAATGGTTGCCGCCGACCGCCTCCTGCGCCTCGCGCAGGTCGGTCGGCGATCTTCTCGCCCTGCATCATGGTGGTGCGGCGTTCGGCAAGCGCGGTTTCCTCGCCGTCCTTTGGCCGCAGCGCCTTCAGTTCATCGGAGGCGTGGCGCAGATAGTCCGCCTCGCGGGCGGCGCGCTCCATGCCGGCGCGATGTTCGTCGAGCGCGTCGTTGGCGGTGCGCCGCGCATCCCACAGCAGTTCCAGCGCGGCGACGTCCTTCTCGAGGCCGGCGAAGGCGTCGAGCAGTCGCCGGTGGGTCGCGGCATCGACCAGCGCGCGCTCGTCATGCTGGCCGTGGATCTCGACCAGCGCCGCGCCGACCGCCTTCAGCGTCTGCACGCGAGATCGACTGGTCGTTGATGAAGGCGCGGGTGCGGCCGTCGGCGAGCTGCACGCGGCGCAGAATCATCTCGCCGGTGTCGTCGAGCCCGTTCTCGGAAAGGATCTTTGTCGCCGGATGGCCCTTGGGAACATCGAAGGTCGCGGTGACCTGGCCCTGCTCGGCGCCATGGCGAACCAGGCCCGACATCGCCGCGGCCTCCGAGCGCCAGCGCGAAAGCATCGAGCAGGATGGATTTGCCCGCGCCGGTCTCGCCGGTCAAAACCGCGAGGCCACGGGAAAACTCGATATCGAGCCGTTCGATCAGGACGATGTCACGGATCGACAGACGCGCCAGCATGCCAACTAAATTCCTAGCCGAGGCCTATCTTCTTGAAGGCCCTGGAAATGTAGGAACCCTGATTCTCGCTCGGCTCGAGACCGCCGGACTTTACAAGATTATAGGCGTCCTTGTACCAGCGGCTGTCAGGAAAATTGTGCCCAAGTACGGCCGCCGCGGTCTGGGCCTCGCCGACGATGCCGATCGCCATGTAGGCCTCGGTCAGTCGCGCCAGCGCCTCCTCGACGTGGCGGGTGGTCTGGTAGCGGGTGACCACGGTCTTGAAGCGGTTGATGGCGGCGGTGTAGTCGCGCTTGGTGATGTAATAGCGCCCGACGTCCATTTCCTTGCCGGCAAGCTGGTCGCGCGCGCCTTCGAGCTTGGCCTTGGCGGAGGTGGCGTATTCGGAAGTCGGATACTTGCGAATCACCTCTTCCAGCGCCGCGATTGCCTTCTCGGTCCGGCCCTGGTCGCGCGAAATGTCCGGGATCTGGTCGTAGTGCGATGCTGCGATCAGGTATTGCGCGTAGGCCGCATCCGGGCTGCCGGGATGCAGCGTGACATAACGGGTCGCGGCACCGATGCAACTGTCATAGTCGCCGGCATTGTAGAACGAATAGGCCGACATCAGCAGCGATTTGCGCGCCCAGTCGGAATAAGGATGCTGGCGATCGACTTCCTCGAATTTCTTCGACGCCGCCTTGTTATCCTTGCGCTGGTTCATCAGGTACAAGCCCTCATTGTAGAGCTTGTCCGCCGGTTCCTCGTTGAAGGTATCGTCCTTGGCGGTGAACTTGTCCCACAGCGCGCCGGTGCCGCAACCGCTCAGGGGAATAGCGAGCGCGATCAGGCCGGCCGCCAGCCGCAGCGAGCGGAACAGGCCTGATGAGGTGCGTGATTCGAGCGTCATACGCTGTGCCGACATGAAGTTTGGACCTGACGCCTTTGATACGGTCGATCGTGATGCGGTGATGCTGATACGTTCAAAACCGGTCCCCGCCAAAACCAGTGCCGCTCGTCCATGAACCGTGGTTATGGACGCAAAATCCCGTGCCCCACTCCGCAAAGGCCGGCAGCCCGCAATTGCGCGACCGCTCAGCCTGTTTAGCCGAAAAATGGTTGTTAACCAACCGAATACGGGGCCAATTCGCCCGGATTAAGGCGGCAGGACAGCATCGTTACCAATTGTGGTTACTGCGGAAAACGCGCCGGAAAGCGCGCTGGATCGCGTCAGAACGCGTTCGCTCTGCCGTCAGACGGCGAAGCGCTATGAAACGGGAAGAAAGTCAGGACAAATCCGGGCCATAGGCCGGGGCGACCATGCCGCCCACCATGCCAGCACCTGCCTCGGCATGACCGCGGGAACGGCGGGCCGGTTCCGCTTCGACCACCCGCCAGGCGCTGGGATCGGCCAGCAAGGCCTTCAGCACCGCGTGGTTGAGCTTGTGGCCGCCACGCACCGAGCGGAAAGCACCGAGCAACGGCAGACCGGCCAGCGCGAGGTCGCCGATCACGTCGAGCACCTTGTGGCGGGCGCATTCGTCGCTGTAGCGCAGGCCTTCGGTGTTGAGCAGACGGGTATCGTCGAACACCACCGTATTGTCGAAGGACGAGCCGAGCGCGAAACCGGCACTCCAGAGCCGCGCCACGTCGTTCATGCAGCCGAAGGTACGGGCGCGGGAAACTTCGCGGCGGAAGCTTTCGGGGTTGAGATCGAGCGCAAAGTTCTGGCGGCCGATCACCGGATTGGCGAAGTCGATCTCGACCTCGGCGCGGAAGCCGCCCGCATGCGGACGCAGTTCGCCAAAGCTGTCGCCGATCGCAACCTGCACCGGTTTCAGCACCTGGATGAAACGGCGGGCCGCGGATTGGGTGACGATGCCGGCCTGATCGATGGCGGCGACGAAAGCGGCGGCACTGCCGTCCATGATCGGAACTTCGGGACCATCGACCTCGATGGTGGCGTTATCGACGCCCATGCCGCGCAGCGCAGCGAGCACATGTTCGGCAGTCGAAACCAGCGGACCTTCACGGTCGCCGAGAACGGTCGCAAGGTCGGTGGCGATCACGGATCCCGCAAGCGCGGGAACTTCGCGATCGGCATCATCGAGACCAGTGCGGACAAAAATAAAACCTGCATCAACAGGTGCAGGTCCAATGGTCAGATTAACCGGCAAACCGGAATGTACGCCGACGCCTGTCACGGTGGCTTGCGACCGAAGCGTTGTTTGACGGCTGAACTTCATGCGTAAACTGCCCACTACCCGACTTATACCCAAGACCGGAACCAGGCTTTGCAGGCTGATTCGATGTTTAGGCATCCCCAAGTCACGGCAGACCATAGTCACTGCCCGAAAGCGCGCCAACTCACGCTTTTTTACCGATTGTTACCCTATCTCTGCCGCATTCGCGCCAAGGCTTAACCAAATTCGAAACCGTTTGGCGACGATTTTGGTCGCGCTACCTGACCATGGATTGAATAATTAACGGTTTAAAATCAACCGGTTGTCTGGCCGGAAGCAACCGGCAATCGGGCAAGGAAAAAGGCCCCGGCTGCGTCAGCCGGGGCCTTTTGCTTGGTCAGGATTGTAACAAACTTCAGTTGGCCTGCCGGCGCAGGAAGGCCGGGATATCAAGATGGTCGTCGCCCTGTGGCGCCGGTGCAACAGGCGCCGGGCGGCCGTGGACGTCCAAACCTTGCGGCGCGGGGCGTCGTGCATACTCCGATACCGGATCGTTGCCCATCTGCTGGGCGACAGTCCGTTGTGGCTTTCGCTCGGGCAGCGGCGGCAGCGGTGACATCGCCGGACCCGAGGCACGGGCCGCGATCGGCGGCTCGGTCTCTTCGTCACGGCGGCCGAGGCCGACATTGGCCAGCCGCTGCAGCAGCGACAGCTTCTTCTGCGGGTGGTCTTCCTCCACCTCGCCGCGGGCCTGCCGGATTTCGGCCTGCGCCGGCATCGGGAGGTCCTCGAACTTCGGCATCCGGGGGCTGCGGGCCGGACCGCGTTCCGCCGCCTGCGGGATAAAGTTTTCCGGCACCGCCTGCTGCTCGGACTCGGCGCGCGGGGCCTCGTTGTGATCCGGGAACAAGGTCGGCTTCTGCGCGATCGGGCGAACCGTGACGTCGCCATAGGACGCGGACTGCAGCGGCGCTTCGGGAGCGGCGACAGCGGCGGCAATCGCGGCGAGCGCGGCGCGCTCGACGTTGCTGGACTGGCGCTGCTGCGTCTGCGCGGGAGCCTGGACCGGCGCCACGGCAGCGGCAACCTGGGCGGCTGCTGCCGGCTCGAGCTTCTGGGCACGTTCGGCCATCCGCGCATTGTCGGCGCGGAGACGCGCGGTCAGTTCGGCCAGACGGCTATCGGGAGCCGAAGTCGCAACCGGGGTGGCGACCGCGGCCGGCGCCGCGTTGCGGGCGATCGCCGCCTGCTCGATGCCGGTGGCGACGACCGAGACGCGGATGATGCCGTCCAGCGTTTCGTCGAAGGTGGCGCCGACGATGATGTTGGCGTCCTGGTCGACTTCCTCGCGAATGCGGGTCGCGGCTTCGTCGACTTCAAACAGGGTCAGGTCCTTGCCGCCGGTGATCGAGATCAGCAGGCCGCGCGCACCCTTCATCGAGCTATCGTCGATCAGCGGGTTGGCGATCGCAGCTTCTGCTGCGGTCAGCGCGCGCTTCTCGCCGGTGGCTTCGCCGGTGCCCATCATCGCCTTGCCCATTTCGCGCATCACGGCACGAACGTCGGCGAAGTCGAGGTTGATCAGGCCTTCCTTGACCATCAGGTCGGTGATGCAGGCAACGCCCGAGTAGAGCACCTGGTCGGCCATCGCGAAGGCGTCGGCGAAGGTGGTCTTTTCGTTGGCGACCCGGAACAGGTTCTGGTTCGGGATGATCAAGAGCGTGTCGACCACCTTGTGCAGTTCGGCAATGCCGGCCTCGGCGGTGCGCATGCGGCGCTGACCTTCGAAGTGGAACGGCTTGGTCACGACGCCGACGGTGAGGATGCCCATCTCGCGCGCGGTCTTGGCGATGACGGGCGCAGCGCCGGTGCCGGTGCCGCCACCCATGCCGGCGGTGACGAACACCATGTTGGCGCCGGTGAGATGATCGCGAAGCTCGTCGATCACCTCCTGGGCGGCAGCAGCACCGACATCCGGCTGCGAACCGGCGCCGAGGCCCTGGGTGACGACGGTGCCCATCTGCACGATGCGCTGCGCCTTCGACATCGTCAGCGCCTGCGCGTCGGTGTTGGCGACGACGAAGTCGACCCCCTGCAACCCGGCGGTGATCATGTTGTTGACGGCATTGCCGCCAGCGCCACCGACGCCGAAGACGGTAATCCGCGGTTTCAGCTCGCTGATGTCAGGGGGGGTCAGATTGAGTGCCATGGTTGCCTCTCGATTACGTCGCGCGCGTTGGTTCGCCGCGGCCGACGGCCGCGGGATTTGGTGAAAGTCGTTTGGTCACAGGATCGGTCATCAGAAGCCCTCGCGAAGCCATCGTCCGACCTTTCCGAAATAGCCGTCAGTCCCTGTCCTTAGCTGCCGCGTATGCCGCGGTTCGACGTGTTCCAGATGGGCGTATTGCGGATAGACCAGGAGGCCCGTGGCCACCGCGAACGAAGGGCCCTTGGCCTCGTTGGGCAGCCGGCCGAAACCGAGCGGACGGCCGATCCGGACCGGCCGGTTGAGAATGCGGGTGGCGAGTTCGACGGTACCGGTCAACTGGCAGGCGCCGCCGCTCAAGACGACCTGCGCCCTCGGCTCAGCCGCAAAGGGAGAATCCGCGAGCCGGTCCCGGATCATCTCAAAAATCTCCTCGGCGCGATGCCGAACGATGTTCGCGATCGTGGCGCGCGAGACAATCTGCGGCGCATCTCGTTCGTCCCCTGCCGCCGGCACGGACATCAACTCACGCGCGTCCGACCCGCCGGTCAGCACCGTGCCATATAACGTCTTGATTCGCTCGGCATCCGCAATGCATGCACCGACGCCGCGTGCAAGATCCATCGTCATATGCTGTCCACCGACCGCAAAGCCGGAGGCATGGACGAAACGGCCGCCCGAATAGGTCGCAATCGTGGTCGTGCCGGCGCCCATTTCGACCACGGCGGCGCCAATATCGGCCTCGTCGTCGGTCAGGACCGAAAGGCCTGCGACATAAGGACTCGCCGTCATGGCTTCGACGTTGAGATGACAGCGTTCGACCACCAGCATCAGGTTGCGGGCCACCGTCGCATCCGCCGTCACCACGTTCATGTCGACGCCGAACTGGCGCGCCACCATGCCCTTGGGATCGCGGATGCCCTTGACGCCGTCGAGGGCGTAGCTGACCGGCAGCGCGTGCAGCACGGTGCGGCCCTCGCCGGTGGCGTGGCGCATCCCGGTCGAGGTGATGCGGGTAACGTCATCCGACGTCACCGAGCCGCCCTTGATGTCGGCGGCCGCCTCGACCAGTTGACCCTGCAGCCGGCCGGCGGAAACCGACAGCAAGACCGACTCGACGCGAACCTTGGCCATGCGTTCGGCCAGCGCCACGGTCTGGCGCACCGCCTGCTCGCATTCGGCGAGATCGACCACGGCGCCCGACTTGACGCCGCGCGACTGGATCTGGCTGTAGCCGATCAGTTCGACGGCGTGGCTGCGGCCGCGCAAGGCATCATTGGGCGGCGACGGCTTCAGCCGCGCGATCATGCAGGCGATCTTGCTGGTGCCGATATCGAGCGACGCCACCAGCGCGGTGCGGTTCTGCGCCATCGGCCGCGTCTTCGGGGTCTGGGTGCGATCGAGACCGGTCATGCGTCACCGGCCTTCTTCTTGGTCTTCTTGTCCTTGAACAGCTCCTCGCGGGCCTTGGCCGCGTCCTCGGAAAGCTGCACCGACAACCGGTCCGGCAGCCGCATGTCGACGGCCGTGATGTCGCGCGAAAACAGTTTGTCGTCCTTGTCGAGCTTGCTCAGCAGCGCCAGCGCGTTGCCGACGTCGTTTTCCGGCAGGCGAATGTCGAGGCCGTCCTTGAGCCGCAGATTCCAGCGCCGTTCGCCGACGAAGATCGCGGCCCTGGTCACGGAACGAACCTGCGGATAACGGTCGAGCAGTGCGAGGAATTCACGGGCCTTGCTGTCGGCGCCCTTGCCCACCACCAGCGGCAGCGACACGAAGCGGCGCGCCACAAACGGTTCCAGCACCGCGCCGTCTTCGGAAATCACGGACAGGCGGCCGTCCTGCTGCCACAGCGCATAGGCGGTGCGCTCGACGATGTCGATCTGCAGCCGGCCGGGATAGAGTTTCAGGATCGTGGCATCCGCGATCCAGGGATTGGCCTTGAGCTTGTCGCGCACGGTAGCGGCGTCGAGGAACAACAGCGAGGAACGGCCATTGACGCCGCCGATCGCGAGCACCTCGTCCTGGCTCAATTGCTTGCGGCCGTTGATGGCAACCGTGGTGATGCGGAACCCGGCCGAATTGGCCAGCGCGTTGCGGGTGTCGCTGACGGCCGCCACGAAGTCGTCGAGATGTCCGCCCTTGACGACGCCGAGGCCCAGGCTGCCGAGCAGCATCAGCACGGTCAAGGCGACGCCGGTCCGGTTCGGAAGGTAGCGTTCCAGCCACACGATGATGCGGCTCGGCGGCGCGCGATCCATCGCGGCTTTGGGGCGCGCGGGAAGGCCCAGCCACTCGCGCAGCAGCACCACCGCTCCAATAGCGGCTGCTTTCAGGTCAGTTCGGGGCCCCTGCGATCTCTGCGATCGAGCGAGGCGTCCTGCACCATCCATTGCACGAGCCTGTCCAAGTGTTGATCCCGCAAGCGTTTTTGCGAGTCCGGGCACAGATGCCGCTCGGTAATGCCGGGCTTGCGCCGACCTCAAAAGTCGGAACAGGCACGCCCCGGCAGCCAAGCGCCACATGCGCCGCCAGCGTTAACCTTCGGACTTCCTGGTAAACAAAGTGTAAATTCGGGGGGGCAGGGAGGCGTTTTGGTACGCCTTCTGAGTAGTTTGCCGGACATTGGTTAGGATTTTAGTAATATTTCTCATGGCCGGGCAGGTTCCCCACCCAGCCCCCCGCAAGCGCGGTCAAATCCGCTCGCGGCTGCGCTTTTCCGCCAACGTGATCTGGTCACGGAGGAAATCCGCGAATTCGATCCCCTGCGCCTTGAGCGCTTTGGGATAAAGCGAGGCGGCAGTCAGGCCCGGCAAGGTATTGGTTTCCAGGTAAATCGGCCCCCTCGCCGAGACGATGAAATCGGTGCGGGAATAGCCGCCACAGGACAGCGCCCGGTGCGCCCGCAGCGCCTGGTCCATGATCGCGGCGGTGACGTCGGGCGCAAACCGCCCCGGGCAGATCTCCTGGGTCGATTTCAAGAGATATTTGGCGGTGTAGTCGAACGCGCCCTCCCCCGGAACGATCTCGACCGGCGGCAGCGAGAACACCGTGCCGTCGGACTGCTCCAGCACGCCGCAGGTCGCCTCGGTCCCTGCGACGAACGGCTCGATCACATACTCCTCGGTCTTCGCCGCGTTGCGCACGGCGACGAGGTCCTGCTTCGCATTGACGAAGATCAGGCCGTAGCTCGAACCGTCCTTCGCCGGCTTGGCGATCAGCTTGCCGTACTCGGCGAACGCCGCGTCGATATTTTCCAGCGCGATCCCGGCCGGCGCCTGCACGCCGGCAATGGCGACAAAGCGTTTCGCGGCCGTCTTGTCGAAAGCCAGATTGGAAGACGCCGAGCCGGATCCGGTGAACGGAAGCCCGCGCATTTCGCACATCGCCTGCAGTTCGCCGTTCTCGGCCCGGCCGCCGTGCAGGCCGAGCACCAGCACGCGGTCTTCAGCCTTCGCCTTGTCGAGCGCCTGCTCGAATGCGAGGCCGGGATTACCGGGCTTGAACTCATCCTCGAACGGGCGCGCGTGATCGAGCAGCGCCTTCGACGTGACGTCATGAACGGTGTCAGCGACGTCCCAGAACCACAGATCGGCTTCCGGCAGTGCGCGATGCAGTGCCTGCGCCGAGGCGACCGAAACCAGCCGCTCCTTGTTGGTGCCGCCGAACAGAATGGTCGTTCGCATCAGTCTCGCGCCTCGTCGGCTAGACCGGAATTCCGATCCGCTTGATTTCCCAGTGTAACTCGATTCCAGAATTCGCTTTAACCCGTTCACGCACGGTTTCACCCAGCATTTCAATATCATGCCCGGTGGCGTTACCGGTGTTGATGAGGAAATTGCAGTGCATTTCCGAAACCTGCGCGCCGCCGACGCGCAGGCCGCGGCAGCCGGCGGCATCGACCAGTTTCCAGGCGCTGTGGCCGGGCGGGTTCTTGAAGGTCGAACCGCCGGTCTTTTCGCGGATCGGTTGCGCGGTCTCGCGGTGGGTCTGGACCTCGTTCATCCGCGCGCGGATGATTTCGGGATCGGTGATGGCGCCGCGAAAGCGCGCCGAGGTAAAAATGATCGATGGGTCGACGCCGCTGCTGCGGTAGACGAACTTCATCTCGGCATTGCTCAAGACGTGCTTGGTACCGTCGCGACCGATGCCGGTGGCCTCGACCAGAACGTCCCTGGTCTCGCTGCCGTTGGCGCCGGCATTCATCCGCAGCGCGCCGCCGATGGTGCCGGGAATGCCGAAGAAGAATTCCATGCCGCCGATATTGGCCGCCGCCGCCGTCTCGGCCACGCGCTTGTCGAGTGCGGCGGTGCCGGCACTGACGGTATCGCCCTCGGCTCTGGTTTCGCCGAAGGCGCGCGGCGACAGCCGGATCACCACGCCTTCAATGCCGCCGTCGCGCACGATCAGGTTGGAGCCGACGCCGACGACGTAAACCGGCAACTGCTTCGGCAAGATGCTTCAGGAAGTAAGCGAGATCGTCCTCATCCGCCGGCGTGAACAGCACCTGCGCCGGACCGCCGACGCGAAACCAGGTCAGCTCCGCCAGGGACTGGTTCGCCAGCAGCCGCCCGCGCAGTTGCGGCATCGCGGCCTTGAGCTCGGGCGTGATGTCGGGGAAAGCCACGGTCAGCCCAGCGCCTTCAGTTCGCCGGGCAGCGCGTAGGCCCATTGCGTGATGTTGCCGGCGCCGAGGCAGACGACGAGGTCGCCGTGGCCGGCGATGCCGTGGACCAGCTTCGCGAGTTCGCCGGCATTCGGCAGCGGGATCACTTCGCGATGGCCGTGCGCGCGCAGGCCGAGCACGAAATGGTCGCGGTCGATGCCCTCGATCGGCGCCTCGCCGGCCGGATAGACCTCGGCGACCACCACGGCGTCGGCATCGTTGAAGCAGGTGCAGAACTCCTCGAACAGCGATTGCAGCCGGGTGAAGCGATGCGGCTGCACCACGGCGACGATCTTGCCGTTGGTGGATTCGCGCGCGGCCTTCAGCAC
The DNA here is from genome assembly GCA_963764705.1 of uncultured Alphaproteobacteria bacterium. GTDB lineage: Bacteria > Pseudomonadota > Alphaproteobacteria > Rhizobiales > Xanthobacteraceae > Bradyrhizobium. The sequence continues at coordinate 156,313 of CAVXTR010000008.1, forward strand.
CGCCGCGATCTCGACCGGGTGGTGGCCGTAATCGTCGATCACGGTAACGCCGTTCCACTCGCCGGTCTTGGTGAAGCGCCGCTTGACGCCGCCAAAGCCCGCGAGCGCCTCGCGGATCGCATCGTCGGAAACGCCAAGCTCATGCGCCACCGCAATCGCCGCCGTCGCATTCGAAGCGTTATGACGGCCCGGCATCGGCAGCATGATGTCTGCGATCTCATGCGTGGTGTCGGTCTTGCGGTTGCGGAACACGACCTTGAACTTCGAACCGCCACCCATCGGCGTGAGGTCGACCAGCCGCACGTCGGCCTGCGGGTTTTCGCCGTAGGTAACGATGCGGCGATCCTCGATCTTGCCGACCAGGCTCTGCACCACGGGATGATCGGTGCACATCACCGCAAAGCCATAGAACGGCACGTTCTCGACAAAATTTCGGAACGCGTCCTGGATCGCCTCGAAGGTCTTGAAGTGGTCGAGATGCTCGGGGTCGATATTGGTGACGATGACGACGTCGGACGGCAGCTTGAGGAAGGTTCCGTCGCTTTCGTCGGCCTCCACCACCATCCAGTCACCGGCACCGAGGCGCGCATTGGAGCCATAGGCATTGATGATGCCGCCGTTGATGACGGTCGGATCGAGCCCGCCGAGCAGCGTTGCGACCATCGTGGTGGTCGTGGTCTTGCCGTGGGTGCCGGCAACGGCAACGCAGCTTTTCAGCCGCATCAGTTCCGCCAGCATTTCGGCGCGGCGCACCACCGGAATGCGCTGCGCGCGTGCCGCCATCAGTTCCGGATTATCGCGCTTGATCGCGGTCGAGACCACGACGACGTCGGCGCCGTCGACATTCTCGGCCTTGTGGCCGACCGAGACTGTGATGCCCTTTTCGCGCAGCCGCGCGACGTTGCCGCTGTCCGAGGCATCCGAGCCCTGCACGGTATAACCGAGATTGCACAGCACCTCGGCGATGCCGCTCATGCCGATACCGCCGATCCCGACGAAATGAATGGGCCCGATCTCGCGCGGCAGTCTCATGGTTCATTCCCTGACGTCATCGTCCGCGAAGGCGGACGATCCGGTATTCCGCGAGGCCAAACGTACAAATCAGCTACGCGGAGTACTGGATGCCCCGCTTTCGCGGGGCATGACAAGGGCAATTTTGTCGATAACGGCCTAGATTCCGGCCACTTTTACCACCAGATCGGCCAGCCGCTCGGCGGCATCGAGCCGGCCGGCGTTGCGGGCCTTGGTCGCCATCGCGGCCAGCCGCTCCGGCTCGGCGGCCAATGCCGAAATTTCAGACGCCAGCCGGTCCGGCGTGAATTCGGTCTGCGGAATCCGCAAGGCGGCATCGGCCTGCGACAGCACGCCGGCATTGGCGAACTGGTCCTGATCGATCGCGCCGGGCAGCGGCACCAGGATCGAGGGGCGGCCGATCGCGGCAAGTTCGGCGACGGTGCCGGCGCCGGAGCGCGACACCACCAGATGGCTCGACGCCAGCCGCGCCGGCAGATCGCTGAAGAACGGCTCCAGCTCGGCATTGATCTTGAGCCGGTCGTAGACCGCGCGTACCCGCGCCATGTCTTCCTCGCGCACCTGCTGGGTCAGGATCAGGCGGCTCCACAGCGCCGGTTCCAGCTTCTCGACCGCTGACGGCACGATGTCGCTCATCACCCGCGCGCCCTGGCTGCCGCCGACGACCAGCAGACGAAGCTGGCCATTCGGTTCGGGCGATGCAAATGGCACTGCGGCGGCGGCAAGGATGGCGGGACGCATCGGCGTGCCGACGGTCGTGGTCTTGCCGGCCAATGCCGGATCGCGGTCGAGCACGCCGGGCAGCGAGGTCGCGATCGCATTGACGCGGCCGGAGAGAAAACGGTTGGCGCGGCCGAGTACGGCGTTGGCGTCGTGAATGACGGCGGGGACTCGGAGCAGTTTTGCCGCCATCAACGGCGGCACCGTCGGATAGCCGCCGAAACCGACCACGGCAGCGGGCTTCAGCCGCCGCACCAGATTGGTCGCCACCAGCGTGCCGTAGCCGAGCATGAACGCGGTACGCGCCAGCGAAACCGGATCGCGGCCGCGCACGGTTTCACTCGGCACCACATCGATATTCTCGGGGGTGAACAGCCCGCTGTAGCGCAGTGCGCGGGCATCCGTCGCCAGCCGCACCCGCAGGCCGCGCCGGATCAGCTCGACGCCGAGCGCTTCGGCGGGAAACAGGTGACCGCCGGTGCCGCCGGCGGCGAGGAGGATCAGAGGGGTGTCCATGGCTTCAAATAGCCGATGGCGCGGCGTCAGTCACGCCTCAAGCGTAACTGCGCGCCGCATTGGCGTCGTTCATCGACTGCACCTCGGTGCGCGGACGCAGGCGCGTCAGGGCCAGCATCATGCCGACGCCATAGGCCAGCGAGACGATCGACGAGCCGCCATAGGAGATAAACGGCAAGGTCATGCCCTTGGCGGGGATCAGTTGCAGGTTGACCGCCATGTTGATCGCGCCCTGGACGCCGAACAGGATCGCGAGCCCCGAGGCCGCAAAACGCGAGAACATGTCCTCGCTGCGATAGGCGCGCAGCAGCGTGCGGATCACGATGAAGGCGAACAGCGCGACCAGCGCCAGGCACAGGATGATGCCGAACTCTTCGGCCGCGACCGCGAACACGAAGTCGGTATGGCTGTCCGGCAGGCTGCGTTTGGCGATGCCTTCGCCGGGGCCGAGGCCGAACCAGCCGCCGTTCCAGAACGCTTCCATCGCGGTGTCGACCTGAAAGGTGTCGCCGGAGGCCGGGTTCATGAAGCGTTTGATGCGGCCCGCGACATGCGGGACCAGCAGATAAGCGCCGAACAGGCCGGCGGCCGCAGCGCCGGCGAGACCGGCGACCCAGATCATCCGCATGCCCGCGATGAAGAACAGCGCGCCCCATACCATCAGGATCAGCATGGTCTGGCCGAAGTCCGGCTCCATCACCAGCAGCGACACCAGCATCAACAGCAGCACGATCGCCATCGAGGTCGCCGGCATTTCCGGCCGCTTGGTCGATTCCGCGAACAGCCACGCCGCGATCACCACGAACGCGGGCTTGGCGGATTCGGAAGCCTGGATGTTGACGCCGAGCAGCGTGATCCAGCGCCGCGAGCCCTTGACCTCCGGCCCGATCGCCAGTGTCGCAACGATCAGGAGAATGGACACCGCGAACACCAGCAGCGCGGAGCGGCGGATCGCCTTCGGCGACATGAACGACACCGCGATCAGCACCATGAAGGACGGCAGCAGGAACATCACGTGGCGGCTGAAGAAATGAAAGGGATCGAGCCCGATCCGGGTCGCCACCGGCGGGCTCGCCGCCAGCGACAGGATGACGCCGGCCAGCATCAGCGCCGATATCGCGGCAAGCAGCAGCTTGTCCACGGTCCACCACCATTCCGAGAACGGGGTGCGTTGGTCACGGGCGAGCATGGGCGTCCCCAGATGGCAGAGGTAGCGCCCATTGGTGGCCGAGGATGGTTTCCAAGGGGTTAATGGGATCGGTAACTTTTGAGGGATGCGCTCCGCCGGTGGCGAGCGACGACGACTTGGCATCGGCTGGCCGGAAACTCTAGGATGCCGCCAACAACAACAAACCCCGGAGGAAACCCGCCATGCGTTCGCTCGCCCGCCTCGTCACGGCTTCGCTGCTCGCCTTGATATCGCAGGCCGCCACCGCCCGGGATGGCGAGAAGTGGGTGGTGTCGTGGACCGGCCCGGTGCAGGGCCCCTACCCCGTCGGCAATCCCTCCGCCCAGCCCGACCAGAAATTCGCCTTCCCGGAGCCTGCGGCCGGCGCGCGGGATCAGACCTTTCGCCTGATGCTGCGGCCGGATATCTGGGGCCGTCAGGCCCGCATCCGGCTCAGCAATGCCTTCGGCAAGAAGCCGGTGACATTCGATGGTGTGTATGCCGGCCTGCAGTCGGGAAGTGCCGCGCTGGTGCGCGGGACCAATCGCCCGGTGACGTTCGGCGGCAAATCCTCGATCACAGTGTCGCCGGGAGACTCCGCGTGGAGCGATCCGGTCGCGTTGCCATTTGTAAAACAGCCGGACGATCTCGCCGGCCGCCGGCTGGCGGTGAGTTTTCATGTCGCCGGCGACAGCGGTCCGATGACCTGGCACGCCAAGGCGCTCACCACCTCCTACGTCACCGCACCCGGTGCCGGTGCCAAGGGCGCGCTGGAAGACGAGGCGGCATTCCCTTACACCACGGCGTCGTGGTTTTTCCTCGATGCGGTCGAGATGATGGCGCCGTCTGATGCCTTCGCGATCATGGCGTTCGGCGATTCCATCACCGACGGCACCGCCTCGACCATGAACGGCGACGATCGCTGGCCCGACGTGCTGTCGCGCCGCCTGAAGGCCCTCTACGGCAACAAGGTCGCGGTGGTGAATGGCGGCATCGGCGGCAACCAGATCGCGGGACCGGCCGAATACGGTCCCGACAAGCCGTTCGCCGGCGGCCCCGCCTCTGGCCAGCGGCTCGATCGCGACGTGCTGGCGCTATCGGGGATTTCCAGCCTGATCTGGCTCGAAGGCATCAACGACTTCTCGAAGAACGGCAACGCGTCGTCCGATCAGGTTGTCGCCGCGATGAAGGACGGCGTCGCGCGATTGCGCAAGAAGTGGCCGCAACTGCGCGTCATTGGCGCCACCGTCACCTCGGCGTTGGGCAGTTCCAGCGCGGCGCACGGTTTCCCGGAACAGGACGCCAAGCGCAAGGCGCTCAACGATTTCATCCGCACCTCGGGCACGTTCGACGGCGTGATCGATTTCGACAAGGTCGCGCTCGATCCGCAAACCGGCGGATTGAAGCCGGAGTTCATTCCCGAAAGCACCACCGGCGGCGCCGGCGACAAGCTTCATCCCAACCGTACCGGCTATCTGGCGATGGGCGGGAGTATCGACCTTGCGCTGTTCAAGCCAGGCGCGTCGGGCCGCAGCGCGAAGGCAAAGGAGTAATACCAAGGTAGTGTGTTCGCGTGTTGCGCTGCGTTTCGACGTCGCGCTTGCGAAGGTGCGCGCGTGTTGACTTTCGGGCACAGCCGCCAAATACTCCTCAAAAAGCAGAAAACACGGTCAAAAAGACCAGTTCAGTGGGGAGGATACGATGCCGACTTCACGACGCTTGCTGCTGACTTCACGACGAACACTGCTGAAGAATTCCGCCGCCGCTGCCGCGATAGCCAGTCTCGACTGGACCCGCGCGCAGGCGCAAGCCGAGACGGTGCGCATCGGTGTGATCTACGACCTGACCGGTCCGTTCGCTGCGGGTGGCTCGGTCGCCTCCGCGGTCGGCGCGCAAATCGCGATCGACCTCGTCAATGAGAAAGGCGGCATCGGCGGCAAGTACAAGGTAGCTCCCGTCAACGCCGACTCCCAAAGCAAGCCCGACATCGCCATTAACGAAGCCGCACGCCTGATCGACCAGGAGAAGGTCGACATCCTCAACGGCGTTTATGCGAGTTCGCATGCGGTCCCGCTTTCCGCGAAGGTCGAGCAGCAGAAGAAGATCCTCTGGATTACCACCGCGGTTGCGACCGCCGTGTTCAAGGACAAGAACCTGCAATACGTATTCCGCGCGCAGATTCACTCCGACCAATACGGCCAGGCCTTCGCGGGCTTCCTTGCCGAACATGCCAAGGCGAAACTCGGCATGGAGCCCAGGGACGTCAAGGTCGCGCTGATTCACGAGGACGGTCCCTACGGCGTCGGTGTCGCCGCCGCCGACGAGGCCTATGCCAAGGAGGCCGGACTCCAGATCGTGCTCAAGGAAGGCTATTCCGCGTCCGCCCCCGATCTCTCGGTGCTGGTGACCAAGCTCAAGCGCGCGAAGCCCGACGTGATCTCGCACGCCGGCTATAATCCCGACATCACTCTCTTGTTGCGACAGGCGCGCGAGAGCGGGCTGCGCTTCAAGATGCTGTTCGGCAACGGCGCGGGGTACAGCCAGCTCGACAAGTTGCGCGCCACGTTCGCCGCGGACATCGACAATTTCTGCAATATCGATCCGGTGCCCGCGCAATTGCTCGATCCCGCCAAACTGGCGCCCGGGATCGGCGATCTCACCAAGACCATGGTGGCACGCTACAAGGAGAAGACCGGTGCGACCGACGTTCCCCCGCATTGTTCGATGGGCTTCAACCAGACCTGGATTTTGCTCAACAGTGTGCTGCCGGTCGCCAAGGAGAAATATGGCGGCTTTGATCCCGAGGCCATTCGCAAGGCGGCGCTCGACGTCGACATCGCGCCGGGCGGCACGATCCAGGGCTATGGCGTAAAATTCTATCCACCGGGTACGCCAATGTCCGGCCAGAATGAACGCTCGACGCCGGTCGTGATGCAAAACGCCGGCGAACACATCTCGGTGGTGTGGCCGACCAACATCCGCACCCAGGATCCGGTTTTCCCGCTGCCGAAATCGTCGGTCTACGCCGCGTAGACTCGGAAGGTCGTCGCGCGCGTCACAGCGTGACGCGACGGCCCTCTTCGGCGGCCCAGTAGCCGGCATAGTTGACCTTGATGGTCTCGAACGCGAGCCCGAGATCCGACAGCGGCTGCCGGCCCGTCGCGACGCATTCCATGAAATCCTGGATTTCCTGCAAGTAGCCGCGCGTCCATTCCTCCTCGAGGCAGACATACTGCCAGCCGGTCTTGCGATCGACCTTCTCGGTAATATAGACGCTGGCGAGTTTCTCCTCGCTGGTCTGGTAGCTCATCATGTGGGTGTTCGGCGTGATGTTGGCGAACAGCGAGCCGCTGGAAGTATAGGTCTCGATCAGGTTGCGCACGCCGCCCAGAATCATGTCGCCGGAAAACACCGTCGCCTTGGTGCCGTCGGAGAAGGTGACCGACAACATGCCCCAGTCCTCGACGTCGACCGGATTGGCCTTGAGCACGGTTCGCTCCTCCGGCCGCAGGCTCGTCAGCACGTTGCCGACATCGCAGATCACGCTGGCAACGCCGATGGTCTCGCCGCGCGCCCTCGCCTCGACCTGCTTGAGATAGAGCACTGCTGACAAGGGGTGACATCCCATCCGGATCAACGAGCCGCCGCCGGTCATCGCCCATTGCGCCGCGTGCGCGGCATGCGAGCCGCTGTGGCTCTCCTCGCCCTTCATGAACAGGATCTTGTCCCTGGTGGCTTTCAGGATCTCCACGGTCTTGGTCACCGCCGGCGCGTAGATCCAGTCCTCGGCATACATGAAGAGTTTGCCGGTGCGGTCGATCGCCGCCCGCGTCGTTTCCATTTCCTCGATCACGCGCTGGTACATCCGCGCCTTGGGCACGTGCTTGCCGATCGGCGCCTGGTCGCCGTCGCGTCCGAAATAACCGCTGAACGGCTTTTCGCAGATCACGTGCTTGCCGGCCTGCATCGCCTCGACGATCATCGCGGCGTGCAGATTGGGCGGCGTGCAGATGTCGATGACGTCGATCTCGCCGTCGGCGATCAGCTCGCGAAAGCTGCGATAGGCGGTCGGGATCTGGTGCCGGCGGGCAAACTCGACGACGTGGTCGCCCCGCGCCGCGACGGCTTTGACTTCGACGTTGACGCCGTAGACGCGCCGGTAGGCATACATGTGCAGCTCGGACACGAAGCCGCAGCCGGTCAAACCGATCCTGATTTTCGTCATTGCGGACGTCTCCCCCGTTAAGCGGCAACAAGCTATTTTATATTTGTCTCGGCTGATATCAGCGCGTTGCCTTGCGCCGTTCCGATCGTCAACCGTATCGGCTCACCGCTGCCGCCGCCGGGCATCGGCGTCGAAATGCGGTTGCCGTTTTTCGGGTCTGATGTCACGACGTCGTCGAACAGGATGGCATCGCCGCGCTTCAAGGTCACCCGCAATGGTATGGCGGGCTCAAAGCTGACGAACTCAATATCCGCGCCGGATGCCGTTGCCGCGAGATTGACCAGGATATTCTCGTTCGCATGCGTCACATTGCGCATGCCGACGGTCGGGCTGTAGGTCTCGGGAATCGCCACCTCACCCCGCGCCGGGAATTTGGCGTTATGGAAGAATTGATCCGACACGCCCGCCCACAATTCGACATAGGGCCGAAGCTGGTTCGGGTCTTTGCGCGGGTCGGTTTCGTTGGTGAACGACGGAAAGCCCCAGGTCCACATCTTCAGGCCCGGCGTCACCCTGTTGTCGGCGATCCGGACGATGCCCTCTTCGTTGTCGTGGTTGATCACGCCCCAGAAATTTCCGCCTTGCATGTCGGGCGCCGCATAGGCGATGCCCATCGTCGGCCAGTTCCTGAAGTAGCGCAGCTTGTCGAAGCGGCTCCTGCCCTCGCCCGCGCTCGTATCACCACTGGAGAGATTGGCCGACCAGTGCGGCACACTGTAGGCTGCGATCGGCGCGATGATTTCCGCGGCCCCGGTGGTTCTGGGATGGTCCGGGTCCGATCCCGGCGCCAGCGTCGTGCAGGTCCAGTATTCGTAGTCGATCGCGCTATCGCCGGGGTTCGTAAGCACCATGCGCGTATCGAGCGCGGCGCGATCGGCTTTCAGCGTCACATAATAGGTCGCCTCGATGCCCGTCGAACCGCGCATGAACTGTTTTGGCGCCGCGACATAGGCAACATCGTCCTTGATCGACATCGCCACCGTCACTTCGCCGGCACTCTCCTTGACCACCCGAAAATCCCACGGCTTCAGCCAGGTCCGGCCGTGCTCGGCATCCGGAAACGTCGGAAAGATGCCGCCATAGACCATCAGCCAGTCGTAATAGAACACGCCAGCCTTCATGCCATAGGGGACGCCGACCTCGGTGCGATAGAGCTGCTCGTGGCCGGTCGGCTTGTAGATGATGGAAAGAATCCGCCCGCCGAATTCGGGCACCAGCGTCACCTTCAGGTAACGGTTCTCCAGCACGTGCGCCCTGAATGTGCGGTCGACGATGGTTGTCTTGTCGAAGGAACCATCGACGAAGCTGTTGTCTGAATTGGTCACGTATTTGACGGTGCTCCACGACACCGTCTGTTCGCGGAGAGACACACTGTCGGGCTCCGCCGCATGTGCGACGGTTGCGAAGAAGACCGCAACAGTGAGGCCAACGCCGGTACGAATACGAATTGCCATTTACGACGCCTTCGAGATTTACCGCACTCTCTCAACTCGTCATGGCCGGGTGACGGTTTCGGATCACACCACCGGCTTCACGCCCGGCATCGCCGTGACAAGATCGCGAAACTTGGCGCCGCGAATTTCAAAGTTTCGGTACTGGTCGAACGAGGCGCAGGCCGGTGACAACAGCACCACGGGATCGGCAAGCCCGGAGGCCTCCGCGTCGCGCGCGGCGTTGGCGACCGCGACATCCAGCGTCTGCGAAATTTCGTGCGGCACGCGCTCGCCCAGCGAGCCCGCAAATTCCTGCGCGGCCTCGCCGATCAGATAGGCCTTCCGAATCCGCGGAAAGTATTCGTCAGACTGGTGATGCCGCCGAGTTTCGGCTTTCCCCCGGCAATCCAGAAGATGTCGCCAAAGGACGACAGCGCGTGCGCGGCGGCATCGGCATTGGTGCCCTTGGAGTCATTGACGAACAGCACATTGCCGCGGCGGCCGACCTGCTCCATGCGGTGCGCCAGCCCGGGAAAGCTGCGCAGTCCGTCTTGCAGCGTCTCGGTGCCGATGCCGGTCGCCAGCGCGCAGGCCGCGGCGCAGGCCGCATTCTGCGCATTGTGCAGGCCGCGCAGCGAGCCGATGCCGCCGAGTTTCGCGATTTCGCGGCGCGCGCCGCCGGAAGCCTGCACGATGACTTCGCGCTCGACATAGATGCCGTCGGGCAGCGGGTTCTTCACGGAGATCCGCACCACGCGCTTGCCGGACTGATCGAGCCGGTCGGCGATGTTGCGGCACCAGCCGTCGTCGACGCCGACAATCGATGTTCCCTGCGGCTGCACGCCGGCAACGAGGCGCGCCTTCACGGCCGCATAGTTCTCGATCGTGCCGTGGCGGTCGATGTGGTCTTCGCTGACGTTGAGGAGAATGCCGACGGACGGATCGAGCGAGGGGGTGAGATCGATCTGGTAGGACGACATCTCGATCACATGGACCCGACCGGTCCGCGGCGGCTCCAGCGACAGGATCGCGGTGCCGATATTGCCACCCATCTGGGTGTCGTAGCCGGCGACCTGCATCAGGTGCGCGATCAGCGCCGTGGTGGTCGACTTGCCGTTGGTGCCGGTGATGGCGACGAACGGCGCCTCCGGCGCGTGACGGCGGCGCTCGCGGCAGAACAGTTCGATGTCGCCGATCACCTCACAGCCGGCCTGCCGCGCCATCAGCACCGACCAATGCGGCGAAGGGTGCGTCAGCGGTGCGCCGGGCGTCAGGATCAGCGCCGAGAAATTCGCCCAGGACACCGTGCGCAGATCGGCGGTGATGAAGCCGGCCTGCGCCGCCTTGGCGACGTTGTCGGCGCTGTCGTCACCGGCGACGACCTCGGCGCCGCCGGCCTTCAGCGCGTGGCAACTCGCGAGACCGGAGCCGCCGAGGCCGAAGACCGCGACCGTCTTGCCCGCAAAGGAGGTGACGGGGATCAAGGCTTGACCTCGGGAGTCCGGCGCAAGACGATCACCGCAGCTTGAGCGTGGAGAGGCCGGCCAGCGCCAGCATCACCGAGATGATCCAGAACCGGATCACGATCTGCGGCTCGGTCCAGCCCTTCTGCTCGAAATGATGGTGCAGCGGCGCCATCCGGAACACGCGCTTGCCGGTCAGCTTGAACGACACCACCTGCACGATCACCGAGACGGCCTCCAGCACGAACAATCCGCCGATCACGGCCAGCACGATCTCGTGTTTGACCGCGACCGCGACCGCGCCGAGCATGCCGCCGAGCGCGAGCGAGCCGGTGTCGCCCATGAAGATCGAGGCCGGCGGCGCGTTGAACCAGAGGAAGCCGAGGCCCGCGCCGAGCACCGCGCCGCACAGCACCGCGAGTTCGCCGGTGCCGGCGACGTAGTTGATCTGCAGATAGTCGGAGAACACGGCATTGCCGGTCAGATACGCGATCATGCCGAAGCTGGCGGCGGCGATCATGACCGGGACGATGGCGAGACCGTCGAGACCGTCGGTGAGGTTCACGGCATTGCCGGAACCGACCATCACGAAGGCGCCGAACAGCACGAAGAACCAGCCGAAGTTGAACACCATTTCCTTGAAGAACGGGATCGCCAGCGAGGTCGAGGACGCATCGCGCCCGAGCCGCACCAGCGCGTAGCAGGCCGCGAGCGCGATCACGAATTCGATCATCAGCCGCAGCTTGCCGGCGAAGCCGCTATGGGTCTGCTTCGTCACCTTGAGATAGTCGTCGTAGAATCCGACAAAGCCAAAACCCAGCGTCACCGCCAGCACGATCCAGACATAGGGATTGAGCGGATTGGCCCACAGCAGCGTCGCCACCACCAGCCCCGACAAAATCATCAGCCCGCCCATCGTCGGCGTGCCCTTCTTCGAGATCAGGTGCGACGCCGGACCGTCGGCGCGGATCGGCTGGCCCTTGCCCTGTCGCAGCCGCAGATGATCGATGATCCAGGGACCGAACAGGAACACGAACAGCGCGCCCGTCACCATCGCGCCGCCGGTGCGGAAGGTGATGTAGCGGAAGACGTTGAGAAGCCCGCGAAGAAAACCAAGACCGGGAACGGTGTTGGAAAGCTCGATCAGCCAGTAAAACATTCAATATGCCCTATCACGCGGCTTGGTTGCACCGTCTTCAGCGGGAAGGCGCCCGTGCGGGGCCTTGATAAGCATTTTCGTCCTCAAACCAAGCAAATCTTGGTCATGTCGCAGGCGGCCTCGCGAATCGCCATGCAAAAACAGGGGTAGCCGGCCCGGCGAGTTTACGCTTTTGCCTGCAGGGCGGCCAGCAGCCTCGGCACAAACTTGTTCACCCAGAACATCTTTTTGCTGCCCTTGACCACCACGACGTCCCCGCCTTGCAGCAGGGCCGCGATTTTCTGCGGATCGAGCGTGGCGGGATCCTCATGCCAGCCCAGCGCCCGGCCTGATGGCACGAGGTCATAGAGATGACGCATCAGCGGGCCGACGCAGTAGACGCCGTCGAGACCCGGCAGGTCCGCCGCCAGCTTCTCGTGATAGGTTGATGCGTCGGCGCCCAGTTCCAGCATGTCGCCGAGAATGGCGATGCGGCGGCCGGCCTGCACCGGCCGCGCCTTGAGGCTGCCGAGGGCGGCCACCATGCTCGCGGGATTGCCGTTAAAACTGTCGTCGATCACGGTGACACCGGCGGCGGCCTGCTCGACGCCGCGGCCGGTCATGATGCCGACGTGGTTCAATTCCGTTGCCAGCGCCGCGGCATCGAGGCCGGCGGCGTGGACCGAGGCCAGCGCGGCCAGCGCATTCTGCAGACGATGCGGCGCACCGGGCGTCAGGCTGAACGCAACGGGTTTGCCGTTCACCTGCGCGGTGACATCCCAGCTCTCGCCTTGGGCCGCATGATTCAACGCCCGCACTTCCGATGCGTCACCGAAGCGGACGACCTTGCCGCTCCACTCCGGCGCCTCGACGTCGGTCGGCAGCACCAGCACGCCGTCTTTGGGAAGACCGAGCGCGATGCTCACCTTCTCGCGGCGGATGGCTTCGAGGCTGCCGAGCTTTTCCAGATGCACCGGCTGCACGTTCACCACCAGCGCCACGGTCGGCCTTGTCAGCTCGGTCAGCCGCGCGATTTCGCCGGTCTGGTTCATGCCCATCTCGACCACCCACAGGCTCGGCGCGCGGGCTGGCATTGCACAGCGTCAGCGGCACGCCCCAGAAATTGTTGAAGCTGCTCGGGCTGGCATAGGCGTTCGGATAGGCGGCGAGAAATTCCTTGGTGCTGGTCTTGCCGGCGCTGCCGGTGAGCCCGATCACCGGGCCGGAAAAACGCGCACGCGCCGCGCGCGCCAGCGCCCACAGGCCGTCGATCAGCGTGTCCTTGACGATGATCTGCGGAATGCTTCACGCCTGCGATCCGGTGCGGCACGATCATCGCCACCGCGCCCGATGCTTCGGCCTTGTCGGCGAATTCCCAGCCGTCGCGCGCGCTGGCAAAACTCGAAATGAAGCCGCCGCTCGGCGTGCCGCTCAGCGCCACGAACAGGCATCCCGGCTTCACCAGCCGGCTGTCCTGGGTGACGAAATCGATCGGCGTGTCCGGGAATTCGCCGGCCACGCCCAGCGCACGCGCCACCTCGGCAATCGTCCACAACGGCATCGCGCTCATGCAACCCTCGCTGCGAGCGCGGCCGCCACCGCCTCGTGATCGCTGAAATGCAAAACCTTGTCTCCAACGATCTGCCCGGTCTCGTGGCCCTTGCCGGCGATCAGCAGCGCATCGCCGGGCTGCAGCGCCGAGATCCCGGCCTTGATCGCTTCGGCACGGTCGCCGATATCGTCGGCGCCTTTCGCTTCGGCCAGAATGGCGGCGCGGATCGCGTCAGGATTTTCGCTGCGCGGATTGTCGTCGGTGACGATGACGCGGTCGGCATTTCAGGTCCGCGATCGCGCCCATGATCGGGCGCTTGCCGGCGTCGCGATCGCCGCCGGCGCCGAACACCACGACCAGCTTGCGCTTGGCGTAGGGCCGCAGCGCCTGCAGCGCCTTCGCCAGCGCATCCGGCTTGTGCGCGTAATCGACGAAGATCGGCGCGCCGTTGTCGCTCGCCGACCCGCTCGAGCCGCCCCTTGGCGCCTTCGAGATGTTCCAGCGTCGCAAGCACCTCCGCCGGCTCGCTGCCGGTGCCGATCGCGAGCCCGGCGGCGACCAGCGCATTCTCGATCTGGAATTCGCCGACCAGCGGCAGCTTGATCGTGTATCTGCGGCCGCGATGTTCGAGCACGAGCTGTTGCGCAAAGCCATCGACGGCGGCGGCACACAGCCGAATGCCCTCGCCTTCGCCGTCCGCGTTGCGGCCGACCGCGATGATCCGCAAGATTCTTCGAACGCGCGGCCTCGATCACCTCCTGCGAGCAATCATGATCGGCCGAGATCACGGCGGCGCCACCGGGCAGCACGAGATCGCGGAACAGCCGCAGCTTTGCGTCGAGGTAATGCGCGACGGTCGGATGATAATCCATGTGGTCGCGCGAGAGATTGGTGAAGCCGCCGGCGGCGATGCGCACGCCGTCGAGCCTGAACTGGTCGAGCCCGTGCGAGGACGCCTCGAAGGCCAGATGCGTGACGCCGTCGCCGGCGATTTCGTCGAGCTGCCTGTGAAGCGCGATCGGATCCGGCGTCGTCAGCGAGCCGTAGACCGTGCGCTTCGGCGATACCAGCCCGATGGTGCCGATGCTGGCGGAAGCATGTCCCAGCCGCTCCCAGATCTGGCGCGTGAACGCCGCGACCGAGGTCTTGCCGCTGGTGCCGGTGACGGCGGCGATCGTCGCAGGTTGCCGCGGATAAAATCGCGCCGCGGCCAGCGCCAGCGCGCGGCGCGGATTGGGGGTGACGACGAACGGTATCGCGACGATCGCCCGACGGCGCGTGGTCGCCGGCGACCGCAACGGCGCCGGCGGCAATCGCGGCATCGATGAAGCGCGACACCGTCGGTCTTGCTGCCGGCGAGCGCAAAGAACAGATCGCCCGGCTTCACCGCGCGGCTGTCGACCGCAAGTCCCCCTGACGTCGACAGCTGCCGCCTGCGGCTCGATCACGGCGTCGTCGCTGAAGAGGTCGCGAAGTCTCATGGTCTTCCAGTCCGGCCGGCGCAGCTCGCCTTCGAGCCTGATCCGATGGATCACGCTCTCATTTCCTTGTTTTGAGCATGATCTTGTCGGAAAACCGGCTACCACTTTTCCGGATCATGCTCCCAATAGGGATTACTGGGTTGTCTTCGATGCCGCAAGAATAAGGCGGTCGGACGGCGGCAGGTCGAAGCGCGGTTCGATGCCCAGAAGCGGCGCGATCCGGGAAATCACCTTGCCGCCGGTCGGCACCGCGTTCCAGCCCGAGGTGATGAAACCGTGGGTTTCCGGCAGCGGCTTGCGGCTCGTCCAGCATGACCAGGAGCTGATATTGCGGGTTGTCGGCCGGCAGGATCGCGGTGAACGAGTTCAGCACCTGCTTCTTGGAATAGCGGCCATTGACGACCTTTTCCGAGGTGCCGGTCTTGCCGCCGATATAGTAGCCCTTGACGTCGGCCTTCTTGGCGGTGCCGATCTCGGCATTCAGCCGCATCAGGTAGCGCATCTTCTCCGAGGTCTCCGGCTTGATCACCCGCTTGGCCATCGCCTTGGCTTCCTCTTCGGAGCGCTTCAGGAAGGTCGGCGGAATCAGATAGCCGCCATTGACCAGCGGCGTTGATGCCCATCACCGCCTGCAGCGGCGCCACCGCGATGCCGTGGCCAAAGGAAATCGTGATGGTGTTGAGCTCGCTCCAGCGCTTCGGCACGATCGGCGAGGCGCTCTCCGGCAATTCGGTGCGCAGCCGGTCGAGCTGGCCGAGCTTGCTCAGGAACGCCTTGTGCGCCTCGACGCCCTGCGCCAGCGCGATCCGCGCCGCGCCGACGTTGGAGGAGAAGGTGAACACTTCCGACAGCGTGATCGAACGGCCGAGCGGATGGGTGTCGTGAATGGCGAACTTGCCGTAGTGCAGCGCGCCGCGCGCATCATAGAGCGAGTTGAGACGTGGCCTTGCCGGAATCCAGCGCCATCGCCAGCGTCAGCGCCTTGAAGGTCGATCCCATTTCGTACACGCCGGTGGTCAGGCGGTTGATACGGTCGGGGTCGTGCGCTTCCTTCGGATTGTTCGGATCGAAATCCGGCAGCGACACCAGCGCCACGATCTCGCCGGTCCTGACGTTGGAGACGAGGCCGGAGGCGGCCTTGGCCTTGAACTTTTCCTTGGCCTTCAGGAGCTCGTCGCGCAGCGCGTGCTCGACGCGCAGATCGACCGACAGTTCCACCGGCTTCTGCAGCCGGTCGGTGGCAAAGCCGGCGCGATGCAGATCGGCCAGACCGTTATTGTCCAGCCACTTCTCCATGCCGGCGATGCCCTGGTTGTCGATGTTGACCAGGCCGATCAGATGCGCGACTTCGGCGCCGGTCGGATAGACGCGCTTGTTCTCGCGCAGGAAGCCGATGCCGGGAATGCCGAGGCGGTGGATGTCCTGCTGCTGCTTCGGCGTGATTTCGCGCTTCAGCCAGACAAAGCCCTTGCGCGACGACAGCCGGTCGCGCACTTCGCCGGTGTCGAGATCCGGCAGCGTCGCGGTCAGAAGCTCGATCGCCTCGTCCTTGTCGATGATGCGGCGCGGCTCGCCGAACAGGCTCGGCGCCTTGACGTCGGTGGCCAGCACCTCGCCGTTGCGGTCGACGATGTCGGGCCGTGCGGTCGCGATCGCGTCCTGCGACGCGGTGCGGCGCGCGCCGTGGCTGTCGGCGCCGACCGCAAACATCACCAGGCGTCCGGCGAGGATGGCGTAGACGCAGGCAAAGGCGAGGATCGCAAAGCCGACGCGGGCGCGGGCCTTGGCGGCGCGATCGACATTGCGCCCGTAGAGCAGGCTGCGGATCAGCCGCTGCCGCCAAGGCTCCGCGGGCTTGTCTGGTTTTG
Source organism: uncultured Alphaproteobacteria bacterium (assembly GCA_963764705.1). Lineage (GTDB taxonomy): Bacteria > Pseudomonadota > Alphaproteobacteria > Rhizobiales > Xanthobacteraceae > Bradyrhizobium. The sequence goes on from CAVXTR010000008.1 coordinate 172,909, forward strand.
GTCAGCGCCCGGTCGGTCATTGCCGACCTCCCGACTGACTTGCCGGCTGATTTGCCGGCGCGGGAATCGAGCCGGTCACGGACCGCGCGTCGGCGGTCGCCTCGATGGTGTTGATCATCGAGCCGATCGGGTCGGGAGCGCCCGGCTGTGCAAAGCTCGGCGGCCGCTCGGGCAGGTTCTTCAGCGTGTCGTATTGCGTGGCGTTCAGCGGCTTCAGGCCGAGATGGCGATCGGCAAGGCCCTGCAGCCGCAGCGGCGCATCGAGCTTGGCCCATTCCGCGCGCAACGTCGCGATGGCGTCGCGCTGCTCGCGGATTTCCGCGTTCAGCCGCAGCACGCGCTCGACGCGCGCGGTCGATTCCATCTTGATCCGGTAGACATAGGCCGCCGCGAAGATCAGCATGCCGATGACGAGAAGATGGATGACGCGCATGGTCAGCCTCCCCTCATCACGTCTGACAGCACCGGCCAGGCCGGCAGTTCGCCTGCCGCATGCGCAGGCGCCGCGGTGCGTTCGGCCGGCGCGCAGCTTTGCCGAACGCGCGCGCGGATTGGCGGCCACTTCGGCGTCGCCGGGCGTGACCGGGCGCTTGGTCAGGATCTGAAAACTCGGCGCGGCCTGCGCCATCTCCGGCAGATGCCGCGAGCCGCCGCCGGTCTTGCCGCGCGCGTTGAGGAAATCCTTGACGATGCGGTCTTCCAGCGAATGAAAGGACACGACGACCAGCCGGCCGCCCGGCTTCAGCACGCGCTCCGCGGCCGCGAGCGCCAGATGCAGTTCGTCGAGTTCGCCGTTGACGAAAATCCGCAAGCCCTGGAACGTCCGCGTCGCCGGATGGATTTCGTTCGGCTTGGAGTGAACCACCTTGGAGACGATATCGGCCAGCGCCTTCGTGGTCGGTGATCGGCGCTTCCTTGCGCGCGGCGACGATGGCGCGGGCGACGGCGCGCGAATAGCGCTCCTCGCCGAAGATGTAGATGATGTTGGCAAGCTCGGCCTCGGAGGCCTTCGCGACCACATCCGCCGCGGTCGGGCCGTCATGGCCCATCCGCATGTCGAGCGGGCCGCCGAGCCGGAACGAAAAGCCGCGCTCGGCCTGGTCGAGCTGCATCGAGGAGACGCCGACGTCCATCACGACGCCGTCGACGCGCAGCAACGCCTTGCGCGGCGCAGACCTCGTCGAGATTGGAGAAGCGATCTTCGACCAGGGTCAGCCGGCCGCCCGAGCGGTCGACCAGATCGAAGCCGCCGGTAATCGCTGACCGGTCGCGGTCGATGCCGATGACCCGGGTTCCCGCGGTATCGAGGATGGCGCGGCTGTAGCCGCCGGCGCCGAAGGTCGCATCGAGATAGATTCCGCCGTCACGGGGCGCCAGCATCTCGACCGCCTCGCGGCCGAGGACCGAAATATGACGCGGCGCAGCCGGGGTCATGCGCCGGCCCCTGGCGAAATCCAGTGCGGTAATCGGAAACTGGACGCGATCGGGCCCATTGCGCCTCAAATCTCTGCGCTTCGCCGGGCTTTTCCGGCCAAAAAGCCGCCGTGAGGCGCGATCGCCATTCCCCGCCCCGACCCGCAAACCCTTTTTTCCGGACGGAATTTGCTGGGTTGCCATGGCATTTCGAGCGTGAAAGAGGGCCCTGCCGTCCCCAAATCCGGTTCGGCTCTTCACCACTTAGTAACGGCACTTAGCCTTAAGAAAGCGTTGACGATCCACACCCGGTTTGGCGCGCTTTCTCGTCACTTTGGCGGGAACTCGCCAGCCCGGGTCACTGATGCACCCCGCACACACTCCGGCAAAATGCGAGGCCGGGACCGGACTGCCGGATTGCCTGGAGGCCAAGGTAAAGGAATAGTAAACGTTCGATTTTTGTAAAACCGCGTTTGCCGTTCTCTCGCCTGTATTTGAGTACTAATATGTCTTCTGGTTCGTTCGCGACTGCTGGTATCGATTCGAAGCGTCAACGCGCCCTCCCTATCCCCCGGGCCAACGCGGACATGAAGACTTTTACCCCGGATTCCTCGATCGCTTCCGACGTCATCCCGTCGGCGAACTATGGCGACCGCAACAAGGGCCGCCTCGCCGACATGATCGTGCTGCACTACACCGGCATGCCGGATGTGGAGGGCGCGATCGCCCAGCTTTGCACCGCCGGCACCGACGTCTCGGCGCACTACATCGTGCTGGAAGATGGCCGCATCGTGCAGTGCGTGCCGGAGATCAAGCGCGCCTGGCATGCCGGCGTGTCGTGCTGGGCCGGCGAGGAAGACATCAATTCCTGCTCGATCGGGATCGAGATCGTCAACCGCGGCCATGACTGGGGCTATCCGGATTTCCCGCTGCGCCAGATCGCCGCCGTGATCGCGCTGTGCCGCGGCATCATGCTCCGCCGCAACGTGTCCCCGCATCGCGTCCTCGCGCATTCCGACGTCGCGCCGGCACGCAAGAAGGACCCCGGCGAGAAATTCCCGTGGCATTCGCTGGCCAATTCCGGCGTCGGCCACTGGGTGCAGCCGGCGCCGATCGTGCGCAGCGAAGCGCTGAAACTCGGCCACATCAGCGACGACGTCGCCGGTCTCCAGGCCGCGTTGGGCCGCTACGGCTACAACGTTCCGAATCACGGCAAGTTCGACGGCGCGACCATGGAAGTGGTGACCGCGTTCCAGCGTCACTTCCGCCCCGAGCGGGTCGACGGCATCGCCGATCACTCGACCATGTCGACGCTGCACGCGCTGCTGTCGAGCCTGCCGGCGGATGCGCAGCAGACGACGGCGGTCGCCGCGAAGTAGCTAATCCATCTCCTTCATCCGCCGCGCATAAAGCCGCCGCAGCGGCTCCAGTTGCGTCGCGGCCGTCGCCGCCAGATATGCTTCGCGCGCGGCATCATGGCGGCCGAGCCGGCGCAGCAGGTCGGCGCGCACCGCCGGCAACAGTTCGTAGCCTTTCAATCCGCCGCGCGCCTCCAGTGCGTCGATCAAATCGAGCGCCCGCGCCGGCCCGTCGACCATCGAGACAACAGCGGCATGGTTGAGTTCGATCACCGGCGACGGGCTGATCCGCAGCAGCACCTCGTAGAGGCCCGCGATCTGCGGCCAGTCGGTCTCCTTGTAATTCGGCGCGCGCGCGTGAAGGGCGGCGATCGCCGCCTGCACCGCATAGGATTGCGGCCGGCCGGGGATCCGCAGCGCCTCTTCCACGAGTTGCAAACCTTCCGATATCTGGCCGTGGTCCCACAGCGTGCGATCCTGCTCTTCCAGCAGCACGATGTCGCCGCCCGCGGTCTCGCGGCCGGCACGGCGGGAATCGTGCAACAACATCAGGGCCAGCAATCCCTTGATCTCGCCGCGGCCCGGCATCAACGCATCGAGCAGCCGCGCCAGGCGTATCGCTTCGCGCGCCAGATCCGGCCGCATCAGGTCCTCGCCCGAGGTCGCGGCATAGCCTTCGGTGAAGACGAGATAGATCACCGCCAGCACGCCGCGCAGCCGCGGCTCCAGCGCTTCGCGCTCCGGCACTTCGTAGGGAATTCCGGCGAGACGGATTTTCTGCTTGGCCCGCAGCAGGCGCTGCGCCATCGCCTCTTCGCTCGCAAGAAACGCGCGCGCCACCTGCGCGGTGGTGAGCCCGCACACCGTGCGCAGCGTCAGCGCCACCTGAACCTCGGCGGCAAAGGACGGATGGCAGCAGGTGAAGATCAGCCGCAGCATGTCGTCGTCGAGCACGCTTTCCGTCGTCTCGCACGGCTCCGACGCCCGCAGCAGAATCTCGTGGGTCAATTCCGGCTGCTTGCTGCGGAATGAGGCGTTGCGCCTGATGCGATCGATCGCCTTGTTGCGAGCGACATTGACCAGCCAGGCGCGGGGACTGGACGGCAGTTCGGCGTCGCGCCAGCGCTGGAGCGCCACCGCGAACGCCTCCTGCAACACATCTTCCGCCAGATCGAAATCGCCGACGAGACGGATCAAGGTCGCCAGCGCCCTGCCCGCCTCGTCGCGAAATGTTTTTTCGATGTCACTCGGGGTCATACGCGCCCCGACAGGTCAATCATAAACCATCACCGGCCTGACCTCGACGGAACCGGTCTTGGCGCCGGGAATGCGCGCCGCGATCGAGAGCGCGGTGTCGAGATCCCTGGCTTCGACCAGGTAATAGCCCGCGAGTTGCTCGCGCGTCTCCGCGAACGGACCGTCGGTCGTCAATGTCTTGCCGTCGCGAACCCGCACGGTGGTCGCCGTCGTCGTCGGCTGCAGGCCGTCGCCGGCCTTGAAATGGCCGCTCTGGACAATCGACTGGGTGAACGTGCCGTACTCGGCCGTCAATGCCTTGCGCGCCGAGACGTCCATTCTGTCAACCGCTGCCTGGGCCTCGTTCTGATAGATCAGCAACAAATACTGCATCGCTTAACTCCTCATTGATCGGCGGGTTTGCCGACACCCAGTCGAACGGGCGCCACGCCAAACGACATCTTCAGGATAAATTATTTCGGGCGACGGAGCGGAAGTCTTCCGCCTGTGGCAACCCGCGCGTGGCAGCCGGATTTTGCGGCGCTCACCTTTATATCTAGGATACCGATAATAACCGTCAATATTATTCGTTTGTCAAAATCATGGGCAAGCGTAGCTTTTCACGTGTGCGCAATCGCGGCGGTCCAAGCCCCATCCGAAGAAGCGATGTCGCCCTGGAGGAAACTGCATGACGACGACGCTCGACGACACTGGATTGCCCTCGCGAACGCTGCTGCCGTTTCTCGACCGCGAGCACACCATCGCCCGCCGCGGCTATAGCCGCTGGATGGTGCCGCCCGCCGCATTGTGCGTGCATCTATGCATCGGACAGGCCTACGCCTTCAGCGTGTTCAACCTGCCGATGACGCGGCTGCTCGGCGTCTCGCAATCGACCGCCGCCGACTGGAAGCTCACCGACCTCGGCTGGATCTTCTCGATCGCGATGGTCTTTCTCGGGCTCTCCGCGGCCGTGTTCGGGCGCTGGGTCGAGGAAGGCGGACCGCGCAAGGCGATGTTCACCGCCGGCGTATGCTGGGCCGGCGCATTCCTGATCTCGGCGCTCGGCGTCTACCTGCACAATCTCTGGATCATCTATCTCGGCTACGGCGTCATCGGCGGCTGCGCGCTCGGCATCGGCTACATCTCGCCGGTCTCGACGTTGATGAAATGGTTTCCCGACCGCCCGGGCATGGCGACCGGCATGGCGATCATGGGATTCGGCGGCGGCGCGTTGATCGCCTCGCCGCTGTCGGTCTGGCTGATGGGCAAGTTTGCAAGCTCGTCCGATGTCGGCGTGTTCAACACCTTCATCACGCTCGGCTGCGTCTACTTCGTGTTCATGATGGTCGGCTCGCTGATCGTGCGGGTGCCGGCGCCCGGCTGGAAGCCGGAAGGTTACGTTCCGCCGGCCACAGCAACCCGGATGATGACGAACAACGACGTGTTCGTGTATCAGGCGATCAAGACGCCGCAGTTCTGGCTGATCTGGATCGTGTTGTTCTGCAACACCACCGCGGGCATCGGCGTGCTCGGCCAGGCCTCGGCGATGAGCCAGGAAATGTTCCCCGGCCACATCACGGCCATCGCCGCCGCCGGCCTCGTCGGCCTGATGAGCCTGTTCAATATGGGCGGCCGCTTCAGCTGGGCCTCGCTGTCGGACTTCATCGGACGCAAGAACACCTATTTCGTCTACATGATGCTCGGCTTCGCGCTCTACGTCACCGTGCCCTATGCCGGTGCCAGCGGCAACGTCGTGCTGTTCGTCGCCTGCTTCGTGATCATCGTCAGCATGTATGGCGGCGGCTTCTCGACGGTACCGGCCTATCTGCGCGACATGTTCGGCACCCGCTATGTCGGCGCCATCCACGGCATCCTGCTGACCGCATGGTCGGCGGCCGGAATCGCCGGCCCGGTGCTGATCAACTACATCCGCGAATACAATGTCAGCCACGGCGTGCCGAAGGCGCAGGCCTACAACACCACGATGTACATCATGGCCGGGCTGCTGGTGGTCGGTTTCCTCGCCAATCTCTGCGTCAAGGCCGTCGACAAGCGGCATCACATGAAACCGGAAGACGAAACCGATCTTGAGCCGGCGCGCGCTCAAGCCACGGCGGCGCATGCGCAAGTCATGCCCCGCCGTACATAAGGAGGCGACCATGAAAGCACTTTCACAAGCCGAAGCACCGTTCTCGCAGGTGCTGTTGAACTGGGCGACGGACCGCATCTCGCGAACGATAACGGCGATCAAGCCGAAACATCAAGCGAGCCAAGTCGCCGCCGATGTCGCGGCCGATGTCGCCGCCAGCGGCAACCCCTCTGGCGCATGAGCACGACAATGCAAACAATGAAACCCGAGGCCCGAACCACCCCGCTGCAACTGGCGCTGGCCTGGAGCTTTGCCGGCATCCCCTTGTTCGCCGGCGTCGCGCAGACGCTGGTCAATGCCATGAAGCTGTTCCAGTAGGCGTGCACCCGATGCCTGCTTCAAGCGGCGGCGCATTTCTCAATGACCTGCGCCGCCTGATCGCCGATGAGAGCAATACGATCTCGGTCCTGGCCGTGGTCGCAGCCACGGCGGTCCTCGCCTTCGGCTTCGACGCGTCGGCTGATGTCGTGGCCGCCATGCTGATCGTTGGCGTCGTCACGGCGTTGGTCGAAACCAGGTTCAGGATCGGGAAAAAATCATGATCACGCCTTGGCGTCGCCGGATGCGGCGAGCCGGCGCCTCAGCTCCCTGACTTCCTCGAAACGCTTGGTCACGTCGCGCATCACGGCCACGGTGCCGGTGACCTCAGCGCCATCCCGCAGCATCACAATCGTGAATTCGACCGAGATGCGAAGGCCGTCCTTGGTCAGCGCCGGCACCGACAATAGATCGCCGTGACCGTAGCGGCTGGTCCCGGTCGCCATCGTGTGACGAAAACCGCTCCAGTGCCGGGCGCGCAGGTTTTCCGGAATGATCAGATCGAGCGACTGACCATCGGTCTCTGCGGCGCTGAAGCCGAAGATCCGTTCCGCGCCGGGATTCCAGAAGGTGACCCGCCCCTCGCGATCGGTGGCGATGACGGCATCGGAAGCGCTGTTGAGCAATGCGTCGCCTAGTCCGGGAGGAATATTCATGGCACGTATCTGTTGAAGCCGTTGCGGTGGTGTGAACCCGCAGCGCCAATTTGACAAGCGAGGAATCCCGATGCGAGCGATCGGCAAGGCCGATGGCAAACCAGGCGCGATCAGCGCCGCTTGCGTGCACTGGGTTTGGCCGGCGGCGGCGGATCCGCCGCTTGCCGCGTCTGTTCGTCGGCGACGCGGTGCATAAGCTCGATTGCGCGCACCACCTGCCCGCCCTCCGGATCGAGCGGATAGGCGACATAGGCCGGCATCGAAAACACCGGCGCTCCCGCGACCGCATGCAGCCGCCGTGTCCTGAGCAGCGGCTGCACGATCCGTCGCGCGAAAAATCCGGAACCGCCGTTTTCGAGCACGTGCCGCAGTCCGAGCCAGCCGATATTCGCCGTCAGCGCCGGGCCCGAAAAATTCGGAAACAAGGCGCTGTGGCGGGCATAGAATTCCGGGCCCCAATCGACATAGACGTACCCCTCTTGCGGCTCCGGCGCGCTTTTCGGATCGGTCGAAACCAGGATCAGCTGCTCCTCGAACAGCTGTTCGACCTTGAGGCCCGGCCGGCTCTGCGGCGTGTACATCACGCCGATGTCGATGCGCCCTTCCACCAGCCCCTGCATCAATTCGGGTTCGAGCGAACTCTCGGCCCGGATCGAGATATCCGGTTGCTCCGCCTGCATCAGCGGCAACCAGCGCAGCAGGTATTCCTCCCACAGGCCGATGCGGCCGCCGACCACCAGCGTCCCCGAAAATCCCCGGGGGATGCCGACATCGTGACGGGCCTGTTCGACGGTGCGGACCAGCGCCGAGGCGTGGCGCTGAAATTGCCGCCCCGCCGATGTCAGCGTGGTGCCGGCCTTGTTGCGCACGAACAGCGTGCAGCCGAGCTGTTGCTCCAGCGTGTGAATGCGGGTGCTGACCGTCGACTGGCTGACATGCAGGCGTTCCGCCGCAGTGATGAAGTTGCCTGCCGTGACCACCGTCAGGAACGTCCGGGCCAGTTCGGTGTCCATGGCGGGCAAATCCTCATATCGACGAAGCCGATATCAAATGCGGTCCTATCGCGGATGTCAAAATGACGGGCCGCGCCCCGGATTAACCATCCGGATCGCTTGACGCAGGCCGCGCCAGCCCCCATGCCTTTGCCGTCAGTCGGCCGGACGGCCGCTCCCGCTACGGTCGAAAGGCTGCGGGGGAGGAAAGTCCGGGCTCCATCGACATACGGTGCCGGATAACATCCGGCGGGGGCGACCCCAGGGACAGTGCCACAGAGAACGAACCGCTCTCTCTTCGGAGAGAGTAAGGGTGAAAAGGTGCGGTAAGAGCGCACCGCGTATCCGGCAACGGAGACGGCATGGCAAACCACACCGGGAGCAAAACCGAATAGGGACGGCAAAGCGGGATGCTCGCGCAAGCGATAACTCCGCAGGGCGATGTCAGGCTCGCTGTCCGGGTAGGTTGCTCGAGGCCATGTGTGAACATGGTCCCAGAGGAATGGCCGTCACGTATCGTCCGCGCAAGCGGGCGGTGCCTTACAGAACCCGGCTTACAGGCCGGCTGATGCTCTAAAAAATGAGGGGTTCGGCGGTAACACGCCGGCCCCCTCTCCAATTCTAGGCCGCGATCTTCTCCAGCAACGCCATCAGCGCTTCCGGCGCGGTGACATTTGGCGAATGGCTGGCGTCGATTTCGAAATAGCGCCACGCCGGATCGTCCTTCGTCATGCGCGCGAACCGGCCAAACGTATCCGCGGGCGCGATGCGGGTGGCGTAGATATAGCTGCGCGGCAGCGTCAGCGGGCCGCCCTGCAATTTCAATCCTGCCTCGAAACACTTGATCGGCATCGGAGCGCGACGCGGACCGAGCCATTCGACGTCCGCGGGCGCCGTATCCGGCGGCGGCGCCATCGGCGGCACGCGCCAGCCGTCGCCGTTCTTTGCAGCCTCCTGCGAAGAGACGCGCCCGGGCTCGTTGAGGTCGAACAACGACTGGCCGTCACCGGGTACGAACGCATCGATATAGATCACCTGCGCAACACTGTCGCGCGCACGGTCGGCGACGCCGGTCGCGACCATGCCGCCATAGCTGTGGCCGACCAGCACGATATCGCGCAGGTCTTCGTACTGGATGACATTCAGGATGTCCTGGATATGGCTATCGAGATCGATCGACGGGTTGGCGAGATGCGAGCGCTCGCCGAGGCCGGTGTAGGTCGGCGTCAGCAGCCGATGCCCGGCCGCCCGCATCAGCACGTGCATCTTTCGCCAGGCGAAGCCGCCGCCCCACGCGCCGTGACAGAGCAGAAAGGTCTTCGGAGAGGTGGAAGTCATCGGGCCGTTTCCTCGAGGGTTATTGTTGAAGGCTTGAATTGAGATAGTACCGGACCAATGCGTCGTGTAAATGTTCGCGCAAATCTCACCATCGTCATTCCGGCGCGATGCGAAAGCATCGAACCTGGAATGACGGACAGGAAACGACCATTGGACATCGCTACCTACGCCATCCTTCTGGCCGGCGCGTTTGCCGGCGGCTTCGTCTCCGGCTTGACCGGCTTCGGCACGGCGCTGATGGCGCTGGGGATATGGCTCTACGCGGTCCCAGCCAGCATCGCGGTGCCGCTGGTGCTGATCTGCTCGGTCGCCGCTCAGCTCTCGACCTTGCCGGCGATGTGGAGGCTGCTCGATTTCAAGCTGGCCTGGCCGTTCGTCGCCGGTGGCCTGCTGGGTATGCCGATCGGGGCATTGCTGGTGGCGCGCGCCGATCCGCAGATCTTCAAGCTCAGCGTCGGCGTGATGCTGCTGGTGTTTCCGGCCGCGCTGTATTTCATGCGCTCGAACCTCGCGTTCAGTTTCGGCGGAAAACCGGCTGACGCCGCGGTCGGATTCGCCGGCGGCATTCTCGGCGGCCTCGCCGGACTTTCCGGCCCGCTTCCGATTTTGTGGGCCAGCGTGCGCGGCTGGAGCAAGGACCAGCGCCGCGGCGTTTTCCAGATCTTCAACGGCGTCGTGCTAGGCGCCGCGCTTTTGGTGCAGATGGCCAGCGGCTTTGTCGACCGCGAGGTGTTCTGGCTGGCGTTGCTGGTGCTGCCAGCGACGTTTCTCGGCGCCTGGATCGGCGCGCGCACCTACCGGGCGCTCAGCGACCGCAACTTCTACGACCTCGTGCTGGGCCTGCTGTTCGTCTCCGGCCTCAGTATGGTGTGGAGCAGCATTGCTCCGAGTTGAGCCGCGCATGGCCGCCATGTGCACCGAGTAGATTGCTGTACGCTGAGGCGCAAAGCAGCTAACCCATCGCGCCATGAGCGCATCTCCATCTTCACGCGAACGTCTCGGTCTGCTGCTGGGTTTTGTCGGCATGGTGATCTTCGGTGGCACCTTGCCGGCGACGCGGATCGCGGTATCGGCGATTGATCCGATGGCGCTGACCACGCTGCGTGCCGTGATCGCGGGCCTGTGCTCGCTGGCGCTACTGCTGGTGCTGCGCCGGCCGCTTCCGCCGCGCGCGCTGTGGCCGCAGCTCGTGATCACGATGCTGTGCGTCGCAGTACTGTTCCCGCTCCTGATGGCGCTCGCCGTGCAAACCGTCGACGCCTCGCATGGCGGGCTGGTGTTCGGCATCATGCCGATCGGGACCGCTCTGGTCGCCGTCCTCATCACCCATGAGCGGCCGCGGCCGCTGTTCTGGATCGCGTCACTTGCCGGCGCGGCGCTGGTGATTGCGTTTGCGCTGCGACAAGGCGGCGGCACGCTGTCATCGGGTGACGTGCTGTTGTTCGCAGCCGTCGCCGTCTCCGCGATCGGTTACGCCTTCTCCGGACGGCTGACCTCGCAGATGCCGGGTTGGGAAGTCATCAGCTGGGTGCTGGTGATCGCGCTGCCGGTCTCGATCCCGGCCGCCGCGCTGACCATGCCCGCCGACATCACCCACGTCGCGCTAAAGCCCTGGCTGGCGCTGCTTTACGTCGCGTTGTTTTCGCAATGGATCGGCTTCTTTGCCTGGAATGCCGGCATGGCGATGGGCGGCATCGCGCGGGTTTCGCAGATCCAGTTGCTGCAACCGTTCGTCACTTTTGCGCTGGCCTCCGTGTTCAACGACGAGACCATCACTCCGCAGATCCTGCTGTTTGCGTCAGCCGTGGTCGCAACGGTCGCGATCTCGACGCGCACGCGCGGGCGCGTCGCATCCGCACCGCCGCAACAGGATCGGGAGCCGCCTCAGTTGGCGGCCTCCTGATCGGTCAGTGGCGGATGACTGGCCATCAATTCGGCCTGGGTCTTTTCCGACCGGATGGCGCGCAGCAGCACCCTCGCCGTCTTCATATGGCCGGCCTTCACCGACAGGCTGATGATTTGGCCGACCGAGACGTCGCGCATCGCGTCGTCGGAAATCTGCTTCGCCAGTTCGAGCGCGCATTTGACGGCAGCCTGATAGCGCTCGGCCTCGGAGGCCTTCCCGGCCTCGGCCTTGGGCCCGCTCGTCGCCGTCATCTTTTCGGCGATCGACGCCGCCGACGCGCAAATCTCGCGAATCCTCTGCGCCGCCCCGATGTCGCCAAGCGGCTGGTCGGCGGCCACTTCCCAGACGTCCGGAAGCTGATCTTTCTGGAACCAGCGCATCGCGTAAGCCTCTTCGATGTCGGAAATATATTCCGGCATCGAACAAGCTGCAAGATTAGAGCGCTTATTCCGCCGCCGTAATGCGGCCGAACTCTGTGACCTGTTGCTCGAATAACCCACGATAGAGGCCGCCGGGACGGGACGTCAGCACGGCGTGGGTGCCCTGCTCGACGATCTCGCCGCGGTCGAACACCAGAATCCGGTCGAGGCTGCGCACCGTCGACAGCCGGTGCGCGATCACGATCGAGGTGCGGCCCTTCATCAGCCGTTCCATCGCCTGCTGGATCAGCCCCTCCAATTCCGAATCGAGGCTCGACGTCGCCTCGTCCAGGATCAGGACCGGCGCGTCCGCCAGGAAGGCCCGCGCCAGCGCGACGCGCTGCCGCTCGCCGCCCGACAGCTTGACGCCGCGTTCGCCGACCAGCGTGCCGTAACCCTTCGGCAGCCGCAGGATGAACTCGTGCGCATTGGCGAGCCGCGCCGCCTGCTCGACCGCCGCCATCGAGGCGCCCGGCCTGCCATAGGCGATGTTCTCGGCCAGCGTGCGGTGGAACAGGATCGGCTCCTGCTGCACGATCGCGATCTGGCTGCGCAGCGAATGCTGCGTCGCCTGCTGCGATATCCTGACCGTCGATCAGGATCTTGCCGCCGCCGATATCGTACAGCCGCTGCACCAGCTTGACGAAGGTGGTCTTGCCGGAACCGGAACGGCCGACCAGACCGACCCGCTCGCCGGCGCGGATCTCGACCGACAGGCCGTCATACAGCGGCGTGCGATGGCCGCCGTAGTGGAACGTGACGGCATCGAACACGATGCGCCCGCCCTGGATGTCGATCGGCCTCGCATCGGGTACATCCGCGATGCCGATCGGTTCGCCGTGGATCGCAACCAGTTCCTCCATGTCGTTGACGGAGCGTTGCAGGTTGTTGATGTGCATGCCGACGTCGCGCAGATAAGCGTGGATGATGTAGTAGCTGGTCAGCACATAGGTGACGTCGCCCGGCGTGGCGCGACCGGCGATCCACAGCAGGATCGCACCGCCGATCACCGAGCCGCGAAAGCACAGCAGCACCGCGAGCTGCGCCGTCGAGGTGTAGTTGTAGCGCAGCCAGGTCCGCCGCACCCGGCGGCGCCAGCGGCCGATGACGCCCTCCAGCCGCGCGTCCTCGCGCGCTTCGGCGCCAAAGGATTTCACCACCGCGTTGCAGGTCAGCGCATCCGCCAGCGTGCCGCCGACCTTGGTGTCCCAGGCATTGGAGACGCGCGCGGCGGGCGCGATGTAGTTGACCGAAAACGCGATCGTCATCGAGACATAGACCAGCGTGCCCACCGCGATAACCGCGCCGAGCACGGGCCAGTGCAGCCCTAGCAGGATCATCGAACCCAGCAACACCAGCAGCGACGGCGCCAGCGCCATCAAAATGGTGTCGTTGAGCAGGTCGAGCGCCCACATGCCGCGGGTGATCTTGCGCACGGTCGACCCGGCAAACGAGTTGGCGTGCCAGTCGGTCGAGAAACGCTGCACCCGCATGAAGGCATCGCGCGAGATGTCGGACATCAGTTTCAGCGTGAACGGCACGATCGCCTGCAAACCGCTCAGGCGCAGCACCATCGACAACAGGCCGAGCGCCACGATGCCGCCAAAGGCCGTGAACGCAGCGTTTCGCGCCGCCGGATCGGCCGCACCCAGGGTCAGCGCATCGACCAGCTTCCCCGAGAACACCGGCATGAACAGGTCGGCCGCGGTCGCGCCGAGGAAGCCGCCGGCGACGACGGCCGCGCGGCCCGGCTGTTCGAGCCAGTGCCGAAACACGAACGGGATCACCACGCGTATCGCGGCGGGACGCTTGTCGGGTTGAGCAGTCGTTTTTGCGGTCATGGCGTCATCCGGCTGCGCCCACGCGCACACCGGCTCCATCTGGACGACGCGTGGCGGCATCAACTGATGCGCAAGCGCCGTTAAATTGACAGGTAACCTGTTGGGAAGTTTTACAGATCGGGAAATCAGAAGGCCCGATCGAAGCTGGCGGAGTGCGCCCTCAAAGGGCGAGACAGGCGTCCAGCATAAATACCGAACGCGGACGGGCGGTCTGCGAAATAGACGAAATCATGCAAATCCTCCCCGGTTCGAGTGACAATGCGCTGCTTATAAATGCATCAGGCGCGATTTGCAATATGACAAGCGCGTGAGCGTACCCCGGCTCACGCGAACTTCAACCGACGCCGACGCCCCGCTCCAGACCCCGCGCGATCTCGTTCGCGCGTCATCAGGATCTTTATCAGTACTCTTCTCAGTACTTGGCGATGACTGGGCCGCCGAAGCGGTAGTTCAGGCGCAGCGTGACCATGTCGACGTCCTGACGGATGTGTTCACTGTGGTTGAGCAACGCCGGAACGAACAGCGCGGGATCATAGACCATCGCGACATCGTGCGATCCCATGAACAGATGATCGTATTCGAGCGCGAGCGACCAGTTCGGTGAGAACGCGTATTCACCGCCGACCCCGACCACGCCGCCCCAGCGCGTTTCATCGCCGCGGCTCGCGACAAAGCCGGCAGGCTGGCCGCCAAAGGCCGTGGTCAGAAAGCTGTCGTATTTGTCACGTGCGACGGCAGCACCGCCCTTCACGTAAAGCAGGAAGGTGTTCCAGGAATATCCAACCTGCCCGGTGAACAAACCGATGGCATCGATCCTGCTGCGATTGGCGACTCCGGTGCCGGCAAAGAGAGCATTCTGCGACAGGTTCGAGCTGCTCAGATCGGCCCAGTTACCCTGCGCTTCGACACCGAACACCCACGCCGCGCTCTGCCAGCGATAACCGATCTGGCCGCCGGCCGTCGCGCCGCTCGCGGTGTGGCAACCTTCCGGACCGCCAACGTTGAGGATACCGATCACCGGCGCGGTAATCGTGAACGGGTTGATATCCCAGCACTTGCGGCTCGACGCGCCGCCGCCATTGATACCGAGATAGAAGCCGCTCCAGTCGTAGGCGGCGGCGACGATCGGCGCTGGAGCCTTGGTGTAGGGACGCGCGGCGAGATCGGCCGCGGAAGCGCTCACGGTACCGATCGCAAGAATGGAAATCGCGGCAGCCAGCCTGTTCATGGAAGTGTCCGATCGTGCCGGGCGAAACCTGCGGGCAATATACCTCGGGGGTTCCACCGCGGATGTGCTTCACAGGCCACACTCCGCGTTTTTTGGCACCGGTCCCGGTCTGCCGAAGGCTATGGCGCTGCCTTCAGTGCCCGCCCCCGCCGCCCGCCGCCGATGCCGCGGGCTTGTCCAGCAGCATGACCAGCAGGCTGAGGCCGAAATAGAAGATGGTCAGCATGAAGAAGGCGTCGCCATAACCCATCACCACCGCCTGGCGGTGCACGATCTGCGAAAGCTGCTTCATCGCCATGACAGCGGCGTCGCCCATGCCCTGCAGGCGCTGGGTGAACATGTTGAGGGTTTCGGTGGCGGTGGCATTGCCCCAGTGCACGCGCTCCTGCAGCCGCACGATGTGCAGATCGGTGCGCTCGTTCAGCACCTGGTTGATGACAGCCAGTCCCAGCGCACCGCCGAGGTTGCGGGTCAGGTTGAACAGGCCGGAGGCGTTCTTCACCCGCTCCGGTGCCAGCGTTCCGAGCGCGATGGTGTTGGTCGGCACCATCGCGAACATCATTCCTATGCCGCGCAGGATCTGCGGCACCAGCAATTCGTAGAAATCATAGTCGCGGGTGATCCAGGTCATCTGGTACGAACCGAGCGCGAAGATGCAGAGGCCGGCCGCGATGATGTAGCGCAGGTCGACCTTCAGCATCATCCGCCCCACGATCGGCGCGGTCAGGAACATGGTGATCCCGGACACGAACATGGTCTCGCCGATCATCAGTGCGCTGTAGCCGCGCACCTCGGCGAGATAGCGCGGATACATGTAGGTCAGGCCGTAGAGCCCGACGCCGATGCAGAACGAGAGCAGGCAGCCGACGCCGAAATTGCGGTCGCTGAAGGTCCTGACGTCGACGATCGGCTCGCGCGCGGTCAGCACGCGCCAGAAGAAGGCGATCGCCGAAATCGTGCCGACCGCAGCGCAGGTCGCCACTGAAGTATCCTGCAGCCATTCATACTGCGGACCTTCTTCCAGCACATATTCCAGCGAGCCGAGAAAGCCGGCCATGAACAGCAGGCCCCACCAGTCGAAATGGTCGAGCAGCGCGAAATTCGGCTTGTCGAAATCCACCAGCGCCAGCACGCCGATGGTGATGCTGATGCCGGGCACGATGTTGATGAAGAACAGCCAGTGCCACGACATCATGTCGGTGATGAAACCGCCGACGGTAGGTCCAATGGTCGGTGCCAGCGTCGCGACCAGGCCGATGATCGGACCGACGATGTAGAATTTTTCGCGCGGGAATACCGTATAGGCGGAAGCGAACACGGTCGGGATCATGCCGGCGCCGAGAAATCCCTGGATCGCGCGCCACAGGATCATCTGCTCGATGCTGGAGGCGAAGCCGCAGAAGAAGCTCGCGATGGTAAACCCGGAGGCGGAGATCGCAAACAGCAGCCTGGTGCCGAGCGCACGCGACAGAAATCCGGACAGCGGGATCGCGATCACCTCGGCGATCAAATACGAGGTCTGGACCCAGGACACTTCGCTGGAAGAGGCCGAAAGCCCGGCCTGGATTTCCGACAGCGACGCCGAGACGATCTGGATGTCCAGGATCGACATGAACATCCCGAACACCATGATGAGAAACGCAAACAGCCGCCGCGGCGGAATCCGCTCGGATGCCGGCGCCGCGGGGTTCATCATCGAAGGCGGAGCGGTGGTGGCGTCGGCCATGATCTGCTCGGGGCATCCGCCGGGCTGATCGACCCGGCTCAGGAATGACGGCGCAAGAATTGATCGGCAAACTACTGCGGACGAACCGTCCCCGGCGCATCGAGGTCGGTGTCGTTGTCGGCGTCGGCCGCGCCCTGCCTGGTATCGACGGTGGTGTAGACCGACATGCCCGCGCGCAGCAGGTTCTGCTTGGCGACATCCTTCGGCACGCGAATGCGGACCGGCAGCCGTTGCACGATCTTGGTGAAATTGCCGGTGGCGTTGTCCGGCGGCAGCAGCGTGAACACCGAACCCGCCGCCGGCGAAATGCTGTCGACGGTGCCGGCGAACTTGCGCAGGCCGTAGGCATCGACCTTGATCGTCACCGGCTGGCCCGGGCGAATGCGCTTGAGCTGGGTTTCCTTGTAATTGGCGTCGATGAAGACGTCGTTGAGCGGCACCACATTGGCGAGCCGCTGGCCTGCCTGAATATAATCGCCGGTGTTGACCATGCGGTTGGAGAAGGTGCCGTCGACCGGCGCCCGCACCGAGGTGAAAGCGAGGTCGCGCTCGGCTTTCGCCAGCGAGGTCTTGAATTCCGCCAGCTGGGCCTGGGCCTCCGCCTGCTGTGCTTTGGTGACTTCGACATTGTCGCGTGCCGCGTCAAAGGCTGCCTGCGCCGCCTTCACAGCCGCCACGCCCTGGTCACGGCCGGCCTCGGATTGTTCGAACGTCGCGCGCGAGGCAAATCCCTTGGTGCTGAGCGCCTGCTGGCGGTCGTAATCGAGACCCGCGCGCTTCAGCGACGCTTCCGAGGAAGCAAGTTGGGCGCTGGCCTGCTCGACCGCGCTTACCAGCGCGGTGACCTGACGGCCGATGCGGTCGATGGTGGCCTGCTGGGTCGCGATCTTGGAGCGCGCGGCATCCACCGCGATCTGGTAATCGCCGTCGTCGATCTTGAAGATCACGTCGCCGGTATGAACGATGCTGTTGTCGGCAGGCAGGATCGCCGCGACATGGCCCGCCACCCGCGCGCCGAGCGTGGTGTTGTTGGCGCGGACATAGGCGTCGTCGGTCGAGACATAGAAGCGGCCGACGAACAGGAAGTAAACGCCATAGCCGATGGCAGCGAGCGCCAGCAATCCGAACACGCCCATCATGATGAATTTGCGCTTGCCCGATTTCGGCGCGGCAGCCGCCGCTGCGCCGGCGGGTGGCGCTGCCGGATGTTCGGTGGCGGGACCGGCCGGCGCCTCCGCGGGACGGCGCTTGGTTTCCTCCGCAACGTGAGTCCGCAACTGATCCGCCAGTTGGGCGGTGGCGTCGCGCGAAACTTCGTCCTCCGCCGTTTCCGGCCCGGTACGAACGACGCGTGCTGCCTGGTCTCTCGCTGCGGCCATTACCGGCCTCCCCATCCAATTTCGCGATGCGACTGAGGCCAAAAACCGGCCACGCGGGCACCGTCATCCCAAAAAATAGCATTGACCGAACCGTTCGGTCAAGATAAAATCTTACCCGCCGGACCTTAGAACGAAAAGCCCTTCCCGCCTGTGTTCCGGGTTGAAATCTTTCGCGAGAAGATAAACCAATGGTTGCAGCCATTCCACAGACGTTTCCAGCCGCCACCGACGAGGATTCCGCGAAGCGCCGGCAGATTCTGGATGGCGCCCGCAAGGTGTTCATGGATCTCGGCTTTGACGGCGCCAGCATGAACGAGATCGCGCGCGCGGCCGGCGTTTCCAAGGGCACGCTTTACGTCTACTTCGCCGACAAGAACCGGCTGTTCGAGGCGATGGTCCAGCAGGAAGCGCTGGCGCACGGACAGGTCGCGTTCAATTTCGACCCCGGGCGCGATGTCGAAACCACGCTGCGCGAATTCGGCAAGGCCTATATCGAACTGGTATGCCGGCCGGGCGGCGGCTCCGCCATCCGCACCGTGATGGCGATCGCCGAGCGGATGCCGGATGTCGGCCGCCGCTACTACGAGAACGTGCTGGAAAAAACCATCAACCGCCTCGCCGACTACCTGCAGGCGCATGTCCGGCCGAATGATCTGGCGATCGAAAACTGCCAGCTGGCGGCGTCGCAATTTCACCAGATGTGCCAGGCCTCGCTGTTCCTGCCGTGGGTGTTTCAGGCCGCCCCCGCCCCTTCGCCCGAACGCATCGCCGAAGTCGTGGAGAGCGCGACGCAGATGTTTCTGGCGATGTACCGGGCGAAGCAGGACTGATTGACCCCGAGCGGACGACGTTCAGGTCGTCTCATCTGAATTTTCGGCAGAATTGAACCCCGCGGCGCACCCGCGGGAAACGGAGCACGCGCGCGTCACGGGACCGTCATTTGACATTTCTTTTGATTTTGTAAAAATCGTCAAATGAGCCCCCGCGACCGAATCCTCGATGCCGCGATCACCGTGTTCCGCCGGCAGGGATTCCGGCGCTCGTCGATCGAACAGGCGGCGGAGGCCGCGGGCCTGACGCGGCAGGCGCTGTACCATCATTTCAAATCCAAGGAAGCGCTGTTCCGCGCCGTGATCGAACGGCTGTATGAAGCCGCGTTCGCCGCCGAGACGGCCGCCGCGAGCGCCGCGGAAAAATCCGGCGGCAGCCTCGCCGATGTCATCGTCGCTTCCGTGACGGCCAAGCTCGGGCAATTGGCAAAATCCCTCGATGGCTCGCCCCATGTCGAGGAACTGTTCTCCGAACATCTCGCGCAGGCCCGCGACCTCTACCAGAAGTACGCCACCGCGCATGGCGAGCAACTGGCGGCCACAATCGCGCGGATCTGCCGCAAGCAGGGCCTCACTCTCAACGCCGGAATGACGCCACGCGAGTTTGCGCGCTGCATCGAGATGACGGTCAACGGCACCAAATCCGCCTACCCCGCGATGCAGCCGGCGAACGCCTTCCTTCGGGATCTCGACGTCATGCTGCGGACCTTCGTCGCCGGCGCGGTAAGCCCGGCGAAACCGCGCACCAACAGATCGAAGCCAGCCAGGAAGTCTGCAGGGAAATCTGCCAAGAAACCTGCAAGGAAATCCGCCAGCCAAACCCGGAGAGATCGCAAATGAACACGATGACGATCAACGGCCGCACGGCGCCCCTGCCCGACGATCCCGATGCATTGCTGATCGAGGTCGTGCGCGATGAGCTCGATCTCACCGGCACCAAGCTGGTTTGCGGAGCCGGCGTCTGCGGCGCCTGCACCGTGCTGGTCGACGGCGCCCCCGTCGTGAGCTGCTTAATGCCGGCGCGCGCCGCCGCCGACAAGGAAATCACGACCGTCGAGGGCATCGGTGCGGCAAAACTGCACCCGGTGCAGAAGGCCTTCATGGCGCACGATGCGCTGCAATGCGGGTTCTGTACACCGGGCTTCATCGTCGAGGCGTCAGCCTTTCACGACCGCTGGCGGGCGACCAGGGGCACGGCGGTGCCGTCACGCGAGGAAATCGGCGCGGCCTTGTCGGGACATCTGTGCCGTTGCGGCGCCTACGACGGCATCTTCCGCGCTGTGGCCGACGCCTGCGCCGGCCGTTTCGACGGCGACGATGCGCCGCCGCCGCGGATGGAGGCCCGCGACAAGGTGACGGGAGCCGCGAAATACACCGTCGACATCCATCATGACGGCCAGCTCGAGGGCGTGATCCTGCGCTCGCCGTTCGCGCATGCCCGGATCGGCGAACTCGATCTCGCCCCGCTGCGCGCGATGGCCGGCGTCAGCGCCGCGATTTCGCTGCTCGGCGACGACCGCATCGTCCGCTATGTCGGCGCCCCCATTGCCGCCGTTGCCGCCCGGGATCGCAAGACGGCCCTCGCCGCCATCGCGGCCATCAAGATCAGCAGCGAAAAGCTGCCGTCGGCGGTCGGACTGGAACAGGCCCGCAAACCCGATGCGCCGATCGTGTTCGAAAAGTCCGATCGCAAGAAGGCTGGCAACGTCTCCGAAGGCGGCGGCTCACCGGCGCCTTGGAAGGGAAATATCCGCGGACCTTCCGCCGCTTTTTCCAGGAAGCCGAAGCTGGTGCAGAGCTGGGTGACAAGCGCGCGCGAGGCCAACAATCCGTTGCTGGTCGAGGGCACGTTCCGGACCGGCACCCAATCGCATGCCTGCCTGGAGCCGCATGCCGCGGTCGCACGCTTCGACGGCGACGTGCTGACCGTGCACGCCTCGACCCAGGCCGTGTTCCATCTGATGGAGCTGATCGCCAAACGCTTCAAGCTCGACCACGACAAGGTGCGTGTCATCGCCGACCATGTCGGCGGCGGTTTTGGCTCGAAGGCGAGCCTCGGCATGGAGACCATCGCGGCCGTCGAGCTGGCGCGCGCGGCGAAAGCGCCGGTACGCGTCACCTTTGACCGGCACGAGGAATTGTCGGTGACCGGCTATCGCCCGGCGGCGGAAGTCAAGATCGCGCTGCTGCCGTCCGAAAAGGGCGAGCTAAAAGCGCTGTCGTTGACCGCCTATGCCGACACTGGCGCTGCGACCAACTCGACGATTGCGGCGCTGGCGCGCCTGATTTATCCGGCGGAAGCGAAAGCGCTGGCCGATTTCGACGTCATCAGCAACCTGCCGCCAGGTGCTGCGTTTCGCGGGCCCGGCGGACCGCCGATGGCATTCGCGCTGGAGCAGGCGATCGACGAAGCGGCGCTGCGGATGAATACCGATCCAATCGCGCTTCGCAAACGCTGGGATCCCGATCCGAACCGCCAGCGTCTCTATGACTGGGCGATGGGTCTCGAGGTTTGGCGCAACCGCAAACCGGCGGCGTCGCAGACCGGCCGCTATCGCCGCGGCGTCGGCGTCGCCACCGGCTACTGGCTCTATCTGTGGCAGCCCGGCTCGAAGGTTGAAGTCGCGGTCAAGGGCGGGCGGCTTGTCGCGAGCACCGCGACGCAGGATATCGGCACCGGCACCCGCAGCGTGATCGCCAACACGGTCGCGCGCGAGTTCGGGCTGGAGCCGCACGAGATCGAGGTCAGGATCGGCGATTCCCGGTTGCCGGAGGGCCCGGGTTCGGGCGGCAGCCGGGTGACGGCCTCGGTGATCCCGCCGACACTGCTGGCAATTGCCAAACTGAAGGCGTCGATCGAACAGAATGCGAAACGCAAACCGGTCCCCGGCTCCAACGCACCATGGCGCGAACTGCTCGCGGCATCGCCCGATCTCGTGGCTGCCGGCGAGCGGCCGGAAGACAGCAAGCAGACCTCGCCGGGAATCCAGTCGCCACTGAAACAGGTCGGCCTGCTCGGCTGGATCTTCGGCTTCATGATGCGGCGCTTTTCCAATCTCGCGATCGGCGCCGGCGTGCCGAGCTCGGTGCAGGTGATCGAGGTCGAGGTCGACACCTGGCTCGGCCATGTCCGCGTCGTCAGTGTTCACACCGGCATCGCGGTCGGCAAGGTCGCGGCTCCCGCGCTGGCGCGCAGCCAGGCGGCGGGTTCGGTCATCCAGGGCATCGGCTACGCGCTGTATGAAGCGCGCGAGATCGACGGCCAAACCGGCGACGTCCTCTCCGGCGGGATGGAGGACTATCGCATCCCCGGCATCTCGGACACGCCTGACATCGACGTGCATTTCGACGAAGGCGGATTTGGTCATGTGCTCGGCGGCAGCGTCGGTATCGGCGAAGTCGCCACCGTGCCGACCTCGCCGGCGGTCGCCAACGCTATCTGCAACGCCACCGGCATCCGGCTGACCGAGCTGCCGATCCGGCCCGATCGCCTGATATCCGCACTGAAAGGGAGGGCGGCAGCATGACGCAGGCAACCATGACCGCCGCCACCAAAATTCCGGAATTCCGCGCCGCCGGCACTGACCTCTCCGAGCGTCGCCGCAGCGGCGTCTCGACCGGACCGCTGCTCGATATCGTCGTCGAACCCGAGATGACGAGCATGCTCTGGGGTGCTGACGGAACCTTGCGCATCGGCGCCTTCGCCACGATTGCCGCCATCGCCGCCGACGGCCGTATCGCCGCCGCCTATCCCGGCATTGCGGCTTCGGCGCAAGGCCTGGCGACGCCGCAGATCCGGCATCTCGCCACGCTCGGCGGCAATCTCGCGCAGCGCTCGCGCTGCTGGTACTATCGCGATCCCCACATCGCCTGCCTGAAGAAGGGCGGAACGGATTGCCCGGCGCGTTCGGGCAATCATCTCTACGGCGTCGCCTTCGACCTCGGCCCCTGCGTGGCGCCGCATCCCTCGACCATGGCGGCGGCGCTGCTCGCTTACGACGCCACCATCGCGACCGACAAGCGCGGCTGCCTGACGATCGCGGAGGTGTTCGGCGACGGCTCCAACGGTACCGTCGACAATGCGCTGCAACCGGGCGAACTGATCAAGGGCATCGAACTGCCGGCGCCAATGGCCGGCGAGCGCGCGTTCTACAAGCGTGCCATCAGCCGCACCCATGCGGAGTGGCCTTTGGTCGAAGTCTGCGCCCGCGCCGTGGTCAAGGACGGCGCGTTCCAGTTCATCCGCCTCACCGCCGGCGGCATTGCACCCGTGCCGCTGCGGCTCGCGGCGGTCGAAGCCGCGCTGCAAAGCAAGGCCGCTAATGCAGCGAACATTGCCGGTGCCGCCGAACAGGCTGTCGCGGGCGCCAAGCCGTTGCCGATGACGGGTTACAAACTCGATCTGCTAAAAGGCGTGGTGCAGGATCTGCTGGAGCGGCTGGCGGGATAAGATGTTTCGCCCACCTCACATTTCGTCTCTTTCTTATATCTCAAAATTAAGATATAAGCGGCCATGCCTTGGCGTGTCGAAATCCTGAACGATACCGTCTCTGCTGAGATCGCCGCGCTTCCGGCTGACATGCAGGCCCGGTTTCTTCGACTCTCCGAGCGCATCATCCAGGCTGGATTGGAAAGCCTGGGCGAACCGCATGTGAAACATCTGGAAGGAAAGCTGTGGGAGTTACGGCTGACGGGTCGTGATGGAATAGCCCGCGCACTCTACGTCACGGCGATCGGCCGAAGAGTGATCGTGGTTCGGGCTTTCGTGAAGAAGACCCAGAAGACTCCGCCCGCCGAGATCAAGCTCGCACTCCAGCGCGCAAGGGAGATTACATGACGATCCCGTTTGAAAAGCTTAAAGCCCGGCTGCTCGCCAATCCCAAGGTCAAGGTCGAATACGACGCATTGACCCCGGAGTTCGAGATTTCCGCCGAACTGGTCAGGGCTCGCGTGCGCGCGGGGCTGTCCCAGGCCGAGTTAGCTACCCGCATGGGCACAAGCCAGTCCACCATCGCCCGATTGGAGAGCGGCCAAACCTTGCCGAGCACCAAGACGCTTGTGCGATATGCGCAGGCGACGGGCAGCAGGTTCCATGTACGGCTCTCCGCCGCCTGATCCAATCGAGGAATTCCGCTGAGATGAACCGACGGCGAGCGAAGGAGATAGCTCGAATTCGCGAAGCTGTTTACTCGTCCTCGAACTCGTCTTCCTCGTTGACCTTGCCGGCCTTGTGCGGACGCGGCATCGGCTTCTTGCCGCCGAGCGATCCCGTGACATAGGGCTCACGCGAGGCGTAGGGGTTGCGGCCGCCGGCGCGCGCGGCGATCTCTTCGCCGGAGACGGCCGCCGGCTGGCAGATAACGCGGCGTGAGGCGCGGCGCATCAGGTCGACGTGAATGTGATCGTAGTGATAGACGTTCGATCCCGGCGCCAGCACGGTGTTGAACTGCTGGCAGGCCGCGCCCTGTACGTCGCGCAGAAAGCCCTGCTCTTCCGGCATGCCCTTCCAGCCGTCCTTCACGGTGACGCGCCGGCCGTCGGCGAGCGTGAAGGCGGCGATGTCGAGCGCGTTGCCGAAAGCGTGTTCGGAAATATGCGCATTCGAATTGCCGTTCATGCCGCGGCACGAATAGGCGGAGATCTGCTTGATCTCGACCACGCGCGCGCCGAACCAGCGCTGCGCTGCCGGCTGCACGGAATCGGCGAGCCAGCGGTCCAGGGCGGACACGATCGGACAGGCCAGCGTCGCCGTCGGCCTGATCGCGACCGGACCGACCGTGTTGACGGAATTGCCCGGCGCAGGACCGAGCCGCGGCGGCGAATAAGGCGCCTGCGACGGCGCGGAATAGCGATCGCGCGGCGGATAGGCCGGCGCGTCGCGATAGGACGGCTGCCCCGGCATGGCCTCGGCCGGCAGATCGATCTCGTCTTCCTGCGGGGCGACGCCGGGCGCCGATCAGCGAAATCGGTCCGTTCGAAGGCGCCGCGTAATTTGGCTGGCGCAACGCCCGATCCGAATAGCCGCCTTGATAGTTTCCTTGATAGTTTCCTTGCGGCGCAGCCGGCGGCGGCGAAATCGGCCAGCGCGGCTGGTTGCCGATGCTGCCCGGCGGCCGCAGATCGTCGGCAAAGCCGAAGCTGGCGACGCCTTCGCCGAGAGCCGCCACCTTGAGCGGAAATTCAGCACCGCACATGCCCGGACCCGAAATCGGCTCGATCCGGACCCGTTCCGGGCTTTCCTTGACCGCGCCGGACTTCAGGCATGCGATCTCGGCCTCGGCACGCCACGGTTCGCGCTCGGCGGAGAAAAATCCGCGCCCGCAACCCGCCAGCGATACAAGGACGAAGGAGCCGACGAGATACAAACGAACTCCGCGCGTCATCCGGCGCACGTTCGACCAATTTATTTAAGGTTTCATCAACGCCTTGATTTTACGAATTTTTTACCACGTTGCCGGAGGCGTCCGGCTGTGGAGATCCCTGGAGAGACAGCAACGCTGACTTTTTCCGCCGGGAACGCTTTGCTAGCCTGAAGCGTTATTGCGGGCACGACGTGAACCAAGGGAGGTGTTCCCATGACTTTCGTCAGCAGATTGAGCGTTGTTGCCGCGTATGTCGCGTTCGCCTTCGTCGGAGCCATCGTGCTCGGCGTGATCTAGGCTTTCCGCATCCAGATCTCGGAGCCACGCACCGGCTTCGCCCGGTGGCCATTCCACCGGGCGTTTTCATGCGACCGGTACCATTCGCTGACGCTCTAATCGAAATTCGAACAGCTCGATCCAGTAATGCCGCCGATCTTGAAGTCCCGGCACATCAATCCGGGATTGTCGGGATCGGGATAACGGTCGTCGCGTTTCGCGCGCTCGCGCACCGTGTGGCTGAAGCGCCAGCCGTGCGACAGCATGCAACGCTTGTATGGTCGCGATGTCGCGTTGCCGTTCTGCTGTGCGCCGATCTGTGCGTCACACATCGCGGTGTCGGCCTGCAGCGCGTCGTTGTCACGCCGTTGTTTCAGGATGTTGTCGTAGAGGTCGTTGTCGGCATGCGCGGCGGCCGCGCCTCCGAACATCAACAGAATGACCAGCGCCGTGCGCTTCATGATTAATCTCCATCTTTCGCCGACAGGTACAGCTATCGGTCGGTTGCGATGGAGCGGCCGTTCAGATGCAATCGATTACAAATTGGAAACGTCGGCGCCGCGTTACGACCGCGGCTCGGCGGAGACCTGCCGCGACGTCATCAGGCTTGCGGCGCGGCCGGTGATCCGGCTCCAGTTATTGCCGAAGCAGTAGAAGCGGCCGAGCGCGCAGGCCTCGACACGCAGCGTATCCGACGCCTTCATGTCCATCGTGCCGTAATAGGTGTCGCCGCTGTCCTGGCTGTAGACGCTGCCGGTCCATTGCGTGTTGGTCTCGCTGTTCGGGCGCTTCGGCTTCATGTTGATCAGAACCGCCTCGCCGCGGTCGTCGGACGATGAATTGAGGACGTAGCCGCACAAGCGCGTTGCCGCATCTGGCGATGCGCACCGCGCCCCTGCCTTCGGTCTGCCAGTCGCCGACAGGCGTATCGGCGTCCTCTTGCGTGACCTCGTTCGAGACCCGTGCAATCGGTGACGCAGGCCGCACGACTTCAGCCGGTGCTGCGACCGGTGGCGGCGGTGGAACGGGAATCACAACCTGCTGAACGGGCGGCGGCGGGACGGGAATCGCGACTTGCTGCACCGGTGGCGGAGGCGGCGGTGCGGCGACAACCTGGGTCGCGGCGGCAGCCGGCTTGTACACGGCCGGTGGCGGCGACGCGACGACGGTCTGAACCGGCTGAACATTGGCGGGCGGCGCCGGCGGCGTAACCGTCTGCGGCGCCGGCTTCACCGGTGCAGCGCCATCGTCATCGGTCCGGTCGCCCTTGCGGCGGGAATCAACCGATACCGAGGCGCAGGAGGTCGAGCGGCAATGCGGGGACGCTTCGATGTGGACGCGATGGCCGCCGACGGAAAATGAAATAGAGCTGCCGGCATGCGCCGACGGACTGAACGCCAGCAGCGCGGCGAGAAAATAAAGTCGTTTCATCGGAGCCCTCCCGCAGATCAAGTCGCGACACTAATCGCCGGCAATCGCTGCTGGATGTGATCTGAGTCACCTCACCATTCCGTGACGCAGGCGGTATCCGGCTTGTGACGCGCATCACAGAAACGGCCGCTGACGGGGTCTAGGGTTTCGGCAAGTTCAACGCCAACCCATTCACACGCTGCTCAGGAGGCACCCATGAAAAAGCTCTACATCATCGCCGCGCTGCTGATGGCCACCACCTCGGCGCATGCCGGCGGCATGTCGATCGAGATCAACGGCGAGCGCATTCGCGTCGAGGCGCCGCGTAACTGCAACGCCCTGTCCTGCATCAGGATCACCGCGCCCGGATATTCCGGCACCGTCGGCAATATCGATTTCAAGGGCATCGGCTCCAAGAGCAAGGACGACGACTTCGCCGACACCACCCCGGCGAAACCGGCCGCCGCCCCCGCGCCCGCTCCGGTTCAGGCCGCCGCGCCGCAAGCTGTTGCGCCCGCCTCCGCGACCTACACGCCGGCGCCCGCGCAGACCGTTGCATCAAATGCCCCGGTTCAGGCCGATGTCGCTGCACCGGCACCCGTTGCGGCGCCTGCACCGGTCGCCGTTGCCCCCGCACCGCAGCCGGCGCCGGTTGCCGCAGCCCCCGTTTCCGATCCGACCTCGCCGCTCGGCGTCTGGGCCACCGAAGAGAACAAGGGCAACGTGCGCATCGAACAGTGCGGCGCCAATCTCTGCGGCTATTCGGTCAAGAGCGGCGAAAAGATCCTGATCAGCATGAAGCCGGAAGGCAGCAAGTGGACCGGCCGGATTCACGATCCCGACAGCGGCCGCAACTACGACTCGACGATCGCAATGAAGGGCACGACGTCCCTCCGCGTCCAGGGTTGCGCCTTCGGTGGCATGTTCTGCGGCGGCCAGACCTGGAAGCGCGTCAGCTGACAACCTCTCTCCCCGAGCAGACTTCTCTCCCCGAGCAGACTTGGGCCCTGTGAAACTTCACAGGGCCGTTTTTTTGTTCGTGCAGCCAAATCGTTTGGCCTTGATCGGCGTGTCCCGCCGTGACAACAAAACCGCGACGTTCATCCCGCGTTCAGCCCGGCAAAGCTGTTATCGCCGCTCCGCGCTTCGCCGATCCCTCGTTATTCGGAATTCCCCTGATGCAGCGCCTGATTTCCTCCGCGCTTCTGCTGCTGGTCTGCAGTATGCCAGCAACCGCGGAGACAGTTCCGCAGGCTGCGTCAGAAACGTTCCAACTGGCGCAGGCCCAACCCGCGCAACCGGCGGCTCCGGCCACGGCCGCGCCTGATCCCGCCGCCCCCGCCGACACACAGACGCCGGAAGAGCCGATCGGCAACGTCGCCACCGTAACCGGCAGCGCCAGCGTGGTCCGCAACAACACGACCACGCCGCTCAAGGTCAAGGACGACATCTATCTCAACGACGTGGTGCAGACCGGTGCGAAATCCGCGCTCGGCATTACCTTCACCGATGCCACCACGTTCAATCTCAAGGCCAACGCGCAGATCACCATCGACACCTACGTCTATGAAGACGGCGGCCAGAACAATGCCGGCGTGTTCGACGTCGCCAAGGGTACCGCGGCTTTCGTCGCCGCCGCCGTCGCCAAGACCGGCGACATGAAAATCACGACGCCGACGGCAACGCTCGGCATTCGCGGCACCAGCGGCCTCGTCGAGGTGCCGGAAAACGGCAGCACGACGGGCCAGAACAACATCAAGCTTTATCCCGACGCCGACGGTCATGTCGGGCGCATCGAGGTCAACGACCGCGCCGGCGCCCGGCTCGGGTTCCTCACGCAGGGCGCCAGCGGTTTCAGCGTGCGCCCCGGCATCGGCGGCGGGCGCGTTTCCGCGGTGCCGCTGTTCATTTCGCCGCAGGTGATCCAGCGCGACCAGGGTTTTGTGCGTCAGGTTCATTCGACGCAAAATTTCGGCCGCCAGGTCGTGCTGCAGCAGCGCGACTTCCGCCGCGCCAATCCCAATTTCGTCAGCCCGAACCGCCCGATCCGGCAGCCCGGCCAGCAGCCGAACGGCCAGCGGCCCAATGGCGCGCCCGGACAAAACCGGCCCGGACAATTGCAGCAACAGCCGGGCCAACCGAATCGTCCCGGGCAGCAGCAGGGCGCACCGAACCGCCAGGGCCAGCAGCAACCGGGTTCGGCACCGCGCACCAGTCCGCAGCAGCCGGGCGCGACGCCGCGTACAGGACAGCCGCAACAGCCCGGTACGACGCCGCGCACCGGTCAGCCGCAGCAACCAGGCGCGACGCAGCCGGGCTCGACGACGCAGCCGGGCCTGCCGCAGCGAGGCGGTCAGTTGCAACAACCGGGTTCGCCGACTCAGCCCGGACAACCCGGCCTGCCGCCGCGTGCGGGACAACTGGCGCCACCCGGTACGCCACCACAGCCTGGATTGCCGCCGCGCGCAGCACAACCGCCGCCAGGTTTGCCGGCGCAAACCGGTGCGCCGCCGCAGGGACAACCCGGATTCCCGAACCGGATCGCGCCACACGTACCGGGGCTGTCGCGAGTCCCCGGCATTCAAGGAGCGCCTGCGCTCCGGCCGGGAGCGCTACCGCGGCGCGCACCCGTCGTGCCGCCAAAGGGCAAGAAAGAGTACTTGCGCTAGTCTTGCGATGCCGCCGTGCCCCGGACGCGGAGCGCCACGAAGTGGCGCACCGCAGAGCCGGGGCCCATCATCCGCAGGGTCCGGGTCCCGGTTCTGCGATGCATCGCTGCGCGCTGCATCGCGCCCGGGACACAAAAGGAAAGATCACGCGGCGCGCTGCAACCAGTCTCGCAGCTTTTGAATGAGACTCTTTCGCGCAGGCGTCTGCACCGGATCCGCAACAGCCAGCGGCTCGATCTCCAGGGCAAACGGCGGCGCGGCATCATATTGCATCGCGTCACCATCGGCTTCCGCTTCCGCCGCATCGATCATGACCACCGCGCGATCATCCTGCGCAACGGGAAGTCCGGGTTGCGACGGCGGCTCGGTCACCGCCGGCGGTAGTGTCGCCGTGCTGCGCCTTGCCCTCGGCTTTTCCGCCGCCGGCTTGGCCCGCGCGCGCCGCGCGGTCGCGGCATAGGCGGCCGCCGACAGCGCGATCGGGACCGACATTTTCCAGAAACGCGCGCTCGTAACCGCGCGACAGCCGCGCCACGGCATCGCCAAGTGGCAACCAGTCCACCGCCCGCACGTCGCGCATCAGTTCGCGCACCGGCGCATTGCCGGCTTCCATGCGCCAGTAGTGCACCACCTTGGAGCCGCCGCGCGCCTCATAGACCAGCGTTCCCAGGAACTCATGCACGGAAACCGCGTGACCGGTTTCTTCAAGCACCTCGCGCTCGGCGGCGGCGCGTGGCGTCTCGCCGTCGTCGAGCTTGCCCTTCGGCAGCACCCACTCATTGCGCTTGCGCAGGCGCACGACCGCGACCAGCGGCGTCTTCGCCTGCCGCAGCACAATACCTCCCGCCGCCATCGCAGGCGTCCGCGCCATTTCTCTGATCCTCAGGGGTTGTGATCACGAATCGTCGTGAACGCGACCCATATAGAAGCACGGGCTCGTAAAATCGAGTCAGGATTTCAGGGTTTACGCATCAGCTTCTCGCCGGCGCGAATGCGGGTTCCCTCCGCGACGCCGTCGCAAAACTCGAAATCATCCGGCGCCAGCACGATGATGGTCGAGCCGTGTTCGAACCAGCCGAGTTCGTCACCCTTCCGAACGTCCGTGGCGCACGGAAACACGCTCGGTCCCCTGCTCTGCGCATTGAGCGTGAGGTCGAGGAAGTGCAGCCGGAGGCTCGCCACCAGAATAGCGGCGACCGGCACCAGCGTCAGCGCCTCGCCGGTAGGAAGACGGGTCTCGATCACCGCGCGCTCGTTCTTGCAGAACAGGCGCTCGACGCGTTTCAGCGCGATCGGGTTGACGTTCCAGACGTCGCCATGGATGAACGTCACCCGCTCGATCCGGACGTCAAACGGCGCATGGAAGCGGTGATACATGCTCGACGTCAGCCGCAGCGTGAGGAAGCGCCCGTTGCGATGACGCTCCACCAAGGCGGGATCGCCGAGCAGGTCGAGCAGCGAATAAGGCGCGCCCTTGATCTGGAACAGCTCGCTATCCTGGATGCGGCCATGCGCGCCGATGATGCCGTCGCTCGGGGACACCACAACATGCGGATCAGGATCTACCGGGCGCAGGCCGGGACGAAGTTCGCGCGTAAAACAGTCGTGCAGGCTCTTGAACTCGGTCTTTTTGGCCTCCGACAGGTCGAGGTCGGAAAACAGCCGCCAGCAGGCGATCGAGGCATCGCGGACGAACGGGTTCTCGATCTTGCTGAACCAGCCCATGAAGCGGGTCAGCGCCGCCCGCGGGATACGGTTGGTCAACAGAAAATTGAGGTCCTCCTGCTGGGTCAGGGAGGCGATCAGGCCCTTCATTGTCATCAATCTGTTAGATGGATTAGCTAGCGCTGGCGGCATGGATTCGCCCCTTTCGATTCTGTCGCTGTCCGCCGTTGCGATTGCCGGCGCCGCGGTGACGTTCCCCAAATTGCAGGCGCGGCTGGCGCTGTCTCGGGCCAAACACCGCTCGCTGACCGGACATTCCAAAATGTCCAAAATGGTCGCGCGGCTGGTGCCGCATTACGAATTCGACATCGGTGAGTTCTTCCGCTCCGACGGCGCGCCCCCGATGACGTCGCCATGCGCGTCAGGACGGCTTCTTCCGGCTCGCGGGCCTCTACAAGGAGCGCTACGCCAAGGGCCGGCAGATGACGGCGGAAGCGGCCGACGCACATCTCCGACCTTCAATTCACCGAAACCTACCGGGTGCCGTTCCAGTACAGCCGGCTGGTGCGCGAGCATCTCTCGACCAGCGCCTTCGTACAGTCCTCGTCCGGCGTCACCGTCACCGATGTCGACGGCAACGTCTCCTACGACCTGACCGGCTCCTACGGCGTCAACATCTTCGGCAACGACTTCTACAAGGAATGCATCGCGGAATCCGAGAAGCGCGCCCATGCGCTCGGCCCGGTGCTCGGCCCCTATCACCCCGTCATCAACGACAATGTGAAGCGGCTGCGCGAGATTTCCGGACTCGACGAAGTCTCGTTCCACATGTCCGGCACCGAAGCCGTGATGCAGGCGGTGCGGCTGGCACGCTACCACACCAAGCGCACGCACCTGGTTCGTTTCGCCGGCGCCTATCACGGCTGGTGGGGCGACGTGCAGCCCGGCGTCGGCAATCCGGTCTCGCCGCACGAGACCTATACGCTCGCCGACATGTCGGAGCGGACGCTGCACGTGCTGCGGACGCGCCGCGACATCGCCTGCGTGCTGGTCAACCCGTTGCAGGCGCTGCACCCCAATGCCAACGCGCCCGGCGACTCCGCTTTGGTCGACAGCTCGCGTAAAAGTTCCTTTGATCGCGCCGCCTATGGCGACTGGCTGAAGCAGCTTCGGCAAGTCTGCACCGAGCGCGGCATCGTCCTGATTTTCGACGAAGTCTTCGTCGGCTTCCGGCTCGCGGCCGGCGGCGCCCAGGAATATTTCGGCGTTCACGCCGACATGGTCACCTACGGCAAGAGCCTCGCCGGCGGACTCCCCGTCGGCGTGGTCTGCGGGCGCAAGGAATTGATGCGGCGCTTTCGCGACGACCGTCCGGCAGATGTCTGCTTTGCGCGCGGCACCTTCAACTCGCATCCCTACGTCATGACGGCGATGGACGAGTTCCTGAGCCGGCTTGCCAGCCCGAACTTCAATGCGGTTTACAACGGACTCGACGAGACCTGGAACAAGCGCGCCGCCGTCCTGAACGACCGGCTGACCGCGCAGGATCTTCCGGTGCGCGTCAGCAACCTGTCGTCGATCTGGATGGTGCATTATACCCAACCGTCCCGTTACAACTGGATGCTGCAATATTACCTGCGCGCCGAAGGACTGGCGTTGAGCTGGGTCGGAACCGGCCGCCTGATCTTCAGCCTGAATTACACCGACGCGGATTTCACCGAAGTCACCGACCGTTTCGTCGCAGCGTCCGAGAAGATGAAGCGCGACGGCTGGTGGTGGAACGACGCGTCCATGACCAACAAGAACATCCGCAGGAATATCCTGAAAGAGATGCTGAACAAGCGGTTCCGGTGAAACTAACGACAACGACACGCTAAACCCAATCCGTCATCCTGAGGAGCGCGAAGCGCGTCTCGAAGGATGACAGCCCGGCTGTGGCAGCCGCATCCTTCGAGGCTCGCTGCGCTCGCACCTCAGGATGACGAAACCGAGACTAGCCAGCGCTGTGATCTTAGAACGTAGATGCCCG
Organism: uncultured Alphaproteobacteria bacterium; assembly: GCA_963764705.1. Taxonomy (GTDB): domain Bacteria; phylum Pseudomonadota; class Alphaproteobacteria; order Rhizobiales; family Xanthobacteraceae; genus Bradyrhizobium. Next base: position 206,109 of record CAVXTR010000008.1, read on the forward strand.
GGACATCTGTGCAAAGACGTGCTTCGCACTTTTGCCGGGCATGACGACATTGACTGGATCACGCAACAGCACTCACGCGTGCTTGACGTGCTTCTCGAGACCCGGGTCGATCAGTTCGCCCTTCATCAGGAACAGCGGCGACTTGTAGTACAGCTTGAGATCGCTGAACGGGTCGGTGAGGATCTTGGTCATCCAGACCAGGCCGGTCTCGACGTCGCGGATGAAGAACAGATGGACGGTGCGGAACAGCAGTCCGCCGGCGCCGACCACGAGCCAGATCTTGGCGACCTGACGCATGAAGTCGGCCGGTGACGCCCAGGGGGTGAACAGGCCGAACAGGGTCGGATCGATATACAGCACCGCCGGCGACAGCGCCCAGATCGTCATCAGCACGACCTTGCGCTGCAGATTGTAGCCGACCTTGATGTCTTCCTTGTGCTCGTGGGTGGCCTGGTTGACGTGGTCATAGCCCTTCGGCTCGAAGAAGAAGTGTCCGGCCTGACGCGAGGTCATCGAGACCAGCCAGCCGACCAGCGCCGAGATCGCGGGATCGATGAACAGCATCACATAAGCGAACAGAAAACTCGCCGCGCTGACGAAGTGCAGCGACTGGTTGATGCGGCTGTGATGATAGTAGCGATGGTCGTCCCAGCGCTGGGTACGCAGTTCCTGCATGAAATTCTTGATCATGTTCTTTCCCCAAAGTTCTTTCGGGTTGAATTTACCGGGATTCGATGTCCGGCATGTGACATCATGATAATGACATGTGACAGAACGCACCGGCGTGATGACGCGCGCCGCCGCGTTACGCTACGCGGCAGCGGCGACGTCGACCTTGCGGAAACGCACCAGTGAAAAATGGCCGAGCGGCGGCACCAGGCGGCGCTCCGCCAGTTCGATGCCATCGGCGCCGGACAGCCACTGCGCATAACGCGACCAGGAAAATTCGGCGGTGCGGAAGCCGAGCGGACGCACCACCGGCTGCAAGCGCTGTTCGATGAAACGGCGCATGCCGGCATCGGCGCTGACCCGGGTCAGGATGATGAGTTCGCCGCCGGGCCGCAGCACGCGGGCGAATTCGTCGAGCGCCTTTTCCGGGTTGGGTACCGCGGTGACGACATATTGCGCCATCACGACGTCGAAGGAATTGTCGGGGAATTCAAGGCTCTCGGCATCCATCACCGCGAGGCCCTCGACATTCTTCAGGCCGAGCTCGGCGACGCGCTTCTTCGCCTTCTCCAGCATCGATTCGGAAATGTCGGTGCCGAAGATGCGCAGATGCGGCGCATAGAGCGGCAACGAGATGCCGGTGCCGACACCGACTTCGAGCACGCGGCCGCCGATCTTGTTGGTGGCCTGGATCGCGGCCTTGCGGCCCTTGCTGAACACGCCGCCGAAAACGAGGTCGTATACCGGCGCCCAGCGGTCGTAGGCTTGCTCGACCGTTTCGCGGTCGAAGTCCAGCGGCCGTGAGCCGTCAAGCTTGATGATTTCTGCCATGATTGATCTGCCTTCTCGTCTCTCTCGTGTGATTTATCTGCTCAGCCGCTTTGTCTACTCAGCCGCTTTTGTCCGCTCAGCCTTGCACGGCGCTTCTGGCGGGCACGCGCGGCGCCGGCCGCAGCACGCGGCTCGGCTGCAGCGCGGCCAGATTGCCGATGAATTGCCGGGCGCTGTTTTCCCAGGAACGCTCCAGCGCAAAGTTGCGGCAGGTCTCGCGCGACATCGTCAGCGCGCGCAGACAGGCGCTGCGCAGATCGGTATCCAGCGCGCCGATCGGATGATCGGCAATGACGTCCTTCGGGCCGGTGACCGGAAAGGCCGCGACCGGCGTGCCGCAGGCCAGCGCTTCGAGCTGCACCACGCCAAAGGTGTCGGTGAGGCTCGGAAACACGAAGACGTCGGCGGCGGCCAGATGCGAGGTCAGGTCCGCGCCCTTTTTCTCGCCGAGGAACACCGCGTCCGGATATTTCTGCGCCAGCTGCGCCCGCTGCGGCCCGTCGCCGACCACGACCTTGGTGCCGGGCAGATCGAGCGACAGAAACGCTTCGAGATTCTTTTCGACCGCGACGCGGCCCATGGTCATGAAGATCGGCCGCGGCAGATCGAGCTCGGCCGGGTGATCCGGATTGAACAGTTCGGTATCGACGCCGCGTCCCCAGGAGCCGAGCCTGCGAAAGCCGCGCTCGGCGAGTTCCTGCCGCAGCGAGGCGGTCGCGATCATGGTCATCGACGCGGCCGAGTGGAAATGCCGCAGCAGCGCATAGCCGACGCTGGCCGGGATCATGGTGCGGACTTCGACATATTCCGGAAACCGCGTCGTGTAGGACGTGGTAAACGCCAGCTTGTTGCCGCGGCAATAGCCGCGCACCGCCCAGCCGATCGGCCCTTCGGTCGCGATGTGAATGGCTTCCGGTGCGGCCTGCTCGATCCGCCGCGCGATCTCACGCCGGTTCGGCAGCGCCATCCGCAGGCCCGGATAGGTGGGAACGCCGACCGAGGGAAACCCCTCCGGCGTGAGAAAACTGATGTCGGCATCCAGCGTCGCGGCGCTGCGGGCCAGCGAGGTCAGCGTCCGGACGACGCCATTCACCTGCGGGTGCCAGGCGTCGGTCGCAATCAATATCCGCATGGTCAGGACCTGAGACTCGGTTGATTCTCGATACCCGACGTTAAGGACATGGATATTTCAGGCGTGTGACGTCATCGATCTGTAAGGATGTTTTTTAGGATCATCTCCATGCCTTTTCGTGTAACGTGACAGAACGATGTCAGATCTTAACGATAATCCGGCGCCGCCCCGTCCGCGAAAGAAGCGGCGGAGCTATGCCCTGTTGATCCTCGCCGCCGGGATGCTGGCGTTCGGCGTCGCCGCCGGAACGCTTTACTACGCGCTGCGTCCGGTGACGCTGCGGATCGCGGTCGGACCTCCCGGCAGCGAGGACCAGAAACTGATCCAGTTGATGGCGCAGACATTCGCGCGCGACGGCAGCGCGATCCGGCTGTCGCCAATCACGACCGAAGGTGCCGCCGAAAGCATCGCGCTGTTCGCGGCCGGAAAGAGCGACCTTGCGGTCGCGCGCGGCGATCTGAACTTGCCGGCGAACGCCGAGTCCGTCGCCATCCTGCGCAAGAACGTCGTCGTGCTGTGGTCGACGCCGCCGATGCTCCGGAAAGAATGGCAAGAAGCAATCGACGCCCAAGATCAAGAGTCTCGACGAGCTCGCCGGCCACAAGGTCGGCGTGATCGGACGAACGCAGGCCAACGTCACGCTGCTGCGCGTGATCCTCACCGAGTCCGGCATCAATGCCGGACAAGGTGACGATCAGCCAGTTCGCCACCAACCAGATCGCCGAGATGGCGAAGGATCCGTCGATCGACGCGTTCATGGCGGTCGGGCCGCTCAACAGCAAGATCACCGCGGACGCGATCACGGCGACGGCCACCGCGCGCGGCGAACCGAAGTTCCTGCCGATCGATGTTTCCGAAGCGATCGCGCAGAAGCATCCGCTCTATGAGTCCGAGGAAATCGCCGGCAGCATCTTCTCTTCGTCGCCGGCGCGGCCCGACGACAAGGTCGAGACCGTCAGCGTCAATCATCTGATCGTCGCCGCGAAATCGGTATCGGAAACCTCGATCGCAGGCTTCGCGCGACAACTGTTCACCGTTCGCCAGCAACTGGCGCGAGAATTGCCGAGCGCCGCCCATATCGAGAAGCCCGACACCGACAAGGACGCGGCGCTGCCCGCGCATGCGGGCGCCGCGGCCTATATCGACGGCACCGAGCGGACGTTCCTGGAAAAATATACCGACTACATCTGGGGCGCGATCCTGATCCTCTCCGGCCTCGGCTCGGCCGGCGCCTGGCTGCAGCATTACTGGAAGCGCGACGAGCGCGAGCAGTACACCGCGCATCGCGACAACCTGCTCGACCTGATTTCCAAGGTGCGCAAGGCCGAGACGCCGGAAGAACTGGCGGACATGCAGACCGCGGCCGACGGCATGTTGCGCGAGGCGCTCGACTGCTACGACGACGGCGCCATCGAGGAAGGCGATCTGTCGGTGATCGGGCTGACGCTCGAACAATTCCATCACGCCGTCGCCGACCGCCGCGCCACCATCGCCATGGCACGGCTGACCTGCCGCGAAGGCGGGCGTGAAAGAGTCAAAGCGTTTTCAAGCGAAGTGGACACCGGTTCGCGTAAAGAAAACGCGCCAAACAAAGAATGGAGCCCGGTTCTGATTCAATCAGAACCGGGCTTCAGGCTTTCGACGCGGTTGATTTCCGCGGACTGGACTCGATCCCAGAACCCGAATGCGAGGCCAGCGCGGACCCCGCGAAAGACACCGGCGCCGGGCGCCATTTCCCCGAAATTCCGCAACGATTTGCCGGACGGACGCCGCCGCGGCCTACGACCTGCACCCGCTCGCCCAGCCGGCGACGAAGCCGTCATGAAACAAAACCTTAACGCGATGAAACCATTTTGGCGATTTTGTGCAAACGTCCTGAAACGGTTGATCTGTACTGGTTTCGCGCAACGACGCGCCGGAACGAGCGCGACAGGGCGCAAACTCAGGGGACGACCAATGTTCAATTCATTCAGAATGAATACCTGCCTTGCCGCCGCATTGGCGATCGGCACCGTTCGCATTTTCCACTTCCGCCACCGCAGCCCCGCTGCCGCTGTTTCCGTTCTTCCTGGCGCCGCAGACCGAAGCCGCTCCGCCGCCGGTCGCGGTTCTGCCGCAGGATGAAGAGCGTCCGCCACCGAGCTGCCGGCGCGCCTGAAGCGCCAGGTCGTCAGCTATCCGACCCGCGAGGCCCCCGGCACCATCATCATCGATACCCCGAACACCTATCTCTATCTGGTGCTCGGCAACGGCCAGGCGATGCGCTACGGCATCGGCGTCGGCCGCGACGGTTTCACCTGGTCCGGCACCCAGACCATCACCCGCAAGGCGGAATGGCCGGCCTGGACCCCGCCCCCGGAAATGATCGCCCGCCAGCCCTATCTGCCGCGCCACATGGCCGGCGGCCCCGGCAACCCGCTCGGCGCCCGCGCGATGTATCTCGGCGGCACCATCTATCGCATCCACGGCACCAACGCGCCGGAGACGATCGGCACCCACGTTTCCTCCGGCTGCCTGCGCCTCACCAATGAAGACGTCACCGACCTCTATTCGCGGGTCAACGTCGGCACCAAGGTGATCGTGAAGCCGATGACGGATCGCCGCGCCGATCTCGGCACGATCGTCCGCTAAGCCTTTTCGTTCGAACACCAAAACGGCCCCGGCTTTCACCGGGGCCGTTTTCGCGCTCAGAACGATTTTGATCGGCTCAGCACTTGCGCAGGCCGCTCTTGCACTCGTAGCGCATGCGGTCGCCATGCGGGTCGGCGGAGGCCGGAACCATCGCGGCGAAAGTACCGGCGATGAAGGTGAGCAGAGCCGTCAGGATAACGAAGCGCTTCATGGGTCATTCCCTCAAGGAGATGCTGGCGATGGACAGCTTCCGGCGCGCCGGACGCTGCTGACTCGAATGGTCGCGCCACCCTGGGGCGGGCCGGCCGGGGCGTCATCCTCCATATAGAGGAAGACAACAGGCAACAGCCCGGGACCAAATCGACACCGCGGCGCCTATTTCCGCACGTACTTCTGGATGCGCCAGTTCAGCGTGTCGGCGACGAAAATCTCGTCGCGCGGCGACACCGCGATGTAGTGGGCCTCGCCGTATTTGCCTGATGCCTTGCCCTGGCCGGCGCCTTCGATCATTCCGACCACCTTGCCGTCGAGATCGAGCTTCATGATCTGGCCGGTGTGCCCGTGCGCCAGCCAGATCTGCTGATCGGCGCCCATGAACAGACCGCAGGGCGCGCCGGGATGGGCGGACTCGCGGATATAATTGCCGTCGGCGTCGAACACCTGAATGCGGGCGTTGTTGCGGTCGGCGATGTGGAGCAGTCCCTGCGCGTCGAACACCAGCGAGTGCGGCAGGTCGAATTCGCCCGGCCCCTTGCCCTTGCCGCCCCAGGTCTTGATGAAGGTGCCGTCGCTGTCGAACTTCAGCACCCGCGAGTCGGCCTTGCCGTGCCCTGCAGCACGAAGATATCGCCGGTCGGTCCGACCACGGCCTCGTTCGGCTCGTCGAACAGCCGCAGGTGTCCGAACGGATGCCAATCGCCGGTGCGGCCCTTGACGCCGAGCACCATTTCAAGCCGCCCGGCCGGATTGAACTTGTAGATCAGGTTCGAACGGACATCGGTTGCCCAGATGTTGTCCTGCGCGTCGATGCGCAGGCCGTGCGACCGGTCGAACAGCCCGTCGCCGAACCCGCGGATGAAGTTGCCGTCGGGATCGAATTCCATCAGCGGCATCGGCCCGCGATGGATGACGAAGATGTTGCCCTTGGAGTTGAAGGCGACACCCGATGTGCCGACAAAGTTCGCGCCCGATGGCAGCTTGAACGATTCGGCGACGGCGACGTAGGGAAGCGGCGGGGCTGTTATTTGCATGCGACGCGAGTATCACACCCGGCAAATCGGGAGTCCATCACGCCGCTACCGGGAACCGGATCGGCAAAGGCCGCGGCGATCCGGACAGGTCGGATTTCCCGGCCGGCGCCTGTCTCAGTATCCCGTCGCAATCTGGTAGGCCCGCTCCCGCGACAATCCGAAGACATCGCCGATCACCTGGTACCTGGCGCCGGCCACGTGAGCCTGATGCATCGCCTTGGCCCTGTCGGTCCCGGCGGCGATGGCGGCCTTCATCTTCCGAACAATCGCGTCCTCCTTTTTGAGGCGCGCGTCTTCCTTGAGCTTGGCGGCTGCTGCCCTCGATCGGCGACGCTCGAGCTGCGACGGAAAAACAACGCCGTTGAGCCGCTGATATCGTCCCAGAACCGCGTTGCGCGTGAGCCCCATTCGCTCCCCGATCTCGGCGAACGAATGTCCGTCTTGCTTCAACTTCAATAGTTTGGCGTCGAGCCGATCAGTCCACATCTTCCACTCCCAAGCGACCGCTGACGGAGACAGAGCTGATTTGCCACCGAAATGTCAATACGGTCAATATGCCGTCGAATACCGCCTGATTGGGCGGCAAAATAGCGCCTGCGGCCAGGCGCGGCACCATTTGCGATCCATCCCACGGACGCGCTAAACTCCGCCAACAAGAAACCCCGGGAGGAAAGCATGGGTCGAAAAATAGCCATCGTTGGAACAGGTGCAGTCGGTGGCTATGCCGGCGCCCATATGGTGCAGGCGGGCGAGGACGTCACCTTCATCGATCCGTGGCCCGAGCACGTCGAGCACATGCGCAAGCACGGCCTGCGCGTCACTCACGCCATGAACGTCCCGGAATTCACGGTTCCCGTCCGCGCGCTGCACGTCACCGACGCGCAGCAGCTCGCCAAGGAGGCGCCGGTCGACATCGCCTTTGTCTGCATGAAGTCCTACGACACCGCCTGGGCCACCATGATGATCCAGCAATATCTGGCGCCGGCCGGCTACGTCGTCTCGCTGCAGAACTGCATGAACGAGGAAACCATCGCCGGCGTCGTCGGCTGGGGCAAGACACTCGGCTGCATCGCCAGCAGCATCACCGTCAATTTGCCGGAGCCCGGCCACATCCACCGCGGCGCCGGCAAGCACGGGGCTGCGCATACCGTGTTCCGCGCCGGAGAAGTCCACGGCCGCATCACGCCACGGGCGGAGGAAATCTGCCGCCTCGTCGCCTACGCCGACAGCGCCAAGGCGACCTCCAACCTGTGGGGCGAGCGCTGGTCGAAACTGGTCGCCAACGCCATGGGCAACGGCCTTTCCGCCTGCACCGGCCTGCCCGGCGGGCAGATGCTGGAAAGCGATCCGATCCGCCGCTTCTCGACCCGGCTCGGCAGCGAGGCGATCCGCGTCGGCCAGGCGCACGGCTACCAGCTCGAGGAGGTCCTGCACCTGCCGCCGGAGACCATCGCGAAGCGCCGGCGAAGGCGACGAGGCGGCGATGCGCGCCTGCGACGAACAGCGCTTCAAGGACGCCAAGAACACCGCCGCCGGCCAGCGTCCTTCGATGGGCCAGGACATGCAGAAAGGCCGCCGCACCGAGATCGAATTCCTCAACGGCTTCATCGTGCGCGAGGGCGAAAAGGTCGGCATTGCCTGCAAGGCCAACGCCGTCCTGACCGACCTCGTGCTGCGCGTCGAACGCGGCGAGTTGAAAGCCGATCCGAAGCACATCACCGAGTTGCGGCTGAACTGATTACCAGCGCCCGTCACCCGCCAGATCACGTCGCCGACATCGTCGGCCATCAACAGCGAGCGGCCGTCGGGGCCGATCACGACACCGACCGGCCGGCCGTAGGATTCCTTCTCATCCGGCGCGAGGAAGCCGGACAGAATATCCCGCGCCGGCCCGGATGGCTTTCCGTTTTCGAACGGCACGAACACCAGCTTGTAGCCGCTCAGCGTGCTGCGATTCCACGAGCCGTGCTGCCCGATCGCCATGCCGTCCGGAAAACCAGGCAAGCGTGCCCGCCGGCACCCAGCACAGGCCGAGCGAGGCGGTGTGGCCGCCGAGCGCGTAGTCCGGCGTGATCGCCTTGGCGACCATCGCCGCATCCTGCGGCACCCGGTCGTCGACCGTCTGGCCCCAGTAGCAGTAGGGCCAGCCATAGAAGCCACCGTCGCGCACGGAAGTGAGATAATCCGGCGGCGTCTCGTCGCCGAGGCCGTCGCGCTCGTTGACCACGGTCCAGAGCACGTTGGTATTGGGCTCCCACGCCATGCCCACCGCGTTGCGCAAGCCGCTGCCGAAGATGCGATTCGAACCCGCGGCGAGATCGAGTTCATAGATCGCGGCGCGGCCTTGCTCGACCTCCATGCCCATCTCGGCGATGTTGCTGAGCGAACCGACGCCTGCGTAAAGCTTCTTGCCGTCCGGGCTTGCGAGCAGGCTGCGGGTCCAATGCCCGCTCGGCTTGAAGCTGACGAGCTTCTTTCCCGTTGCGGTGATGCTGTCCGCACCCGCCACGTAGGGAAACGCCACCACGCCGTCGGTATTGCCGACATAGAAGGTGTCGCCGACCAGCGCCATGCCGAACGGCTGGCTCAGCCCCTCCATGAAGGTCTTGCGGATTTCGGCGACACCGTCCCCATCCGGATCGCGGAACAGCGTGATGCGGTTGGCGCTGTCGCCGAGCGCGCGGGCGCGCCGCATCGTCGCCTGCATCGCATAATGAAACACGGACCGGGGCGGCCCGGCGATCTGGTTCGACTCGGCGACGAGAACGTCGCCGTTCGGCATCACGTTGATCCAGCGCGGATGCTGCAGGTTGGTGGCGAATGCGTTGACCTTGAGCCCGGGCGCGGCCACCGGCTTCTGTCCCTCGCTCCAGCCCCTGGCGCTCGGCATCTTCAGCGTCGGAAGCGCGCCTTGCGGTTTCGCCGCCGGCACCACCGGCGCACCGCCCCAGGCGGGCGCGGGCTGGGCACCCTGCAGCTTCCGCCATTGCAGTGCGACGCCGCCGACCAGCGCCACGAATTGCGCCATCATGCTGGACTTGTTCATATTATTTCCTTTGTCCCTTCCTGATTGCGCGCACCCTATCCGACACCAGCCTAGATTGCCAACGTGCGATCCGGAAAAATTGACGATCGATGGACGGAGCCACCGGGATGGCGAACCATCCTGGTCGACGATATGGAATATCGAAATATCCGTTCGGCTATAGCGCCAGCGAACGCTAGTTCGCGGCACCTCGATCGAGCGTGACGTTGGCCAGCAGCGACACCACTTCGGCCTGACGGGTGCATCCGGTCTTTTCCAGCACCTGGCGCAGTTGCGAGCGCACGGTTGAGATCGCGACGCCGCCGTTGGCGGCGATCTCTTCCAGTGTCTCGCCGGCGGCGAGACCACGCGCGACCCGCGCTTCCGACGGCGTCAGGTCGAACAGCGAGCGCATCAGTTCGATCGGCGGCGCCCGGCGCGCCGCCACCGGCGTCAGCACCAGCAAGCGCGTAGCTGCCGGCGAAGATGTCGTGGGCGGAGCGCCGGATCGGAATGAGATGACCCACCATCGCCGCCCTGTCGTCGGCGTCGCGCAGCGGAAACGAGCGCACGGAAACTTCGGGATTGGTGTCGAGCGCCGCCAGCGCCGACGACAGCAGCTCGTTGGCGGCGCCGTCGGTCAGCGTGATGCGGTTTCGCGCGCGCCATTGCAGGTGCGCGCTGAGATTCTCGACCAGACGATTGGCCTCGATCACCGTTCCGTCACGGCTGAGCAGCAGCGCCGGCAATCCCATCGCGGTCAGCGTCTCATTGGCGCCCTTTGCCGTCTGCAGCCCGAGCCGCGCGGCGACGAACGCGCTGCGCGCCAGATGCGAACGCAGTTCGTTCAACAGCTCGACCCGCTCGCGTTCGATCGGCCCGCGGTCGTGGTCGCGCTCGATCGAGAACACGATGTGATCGCCGGTCGGCATTTGCAGGCCGGTGCCGGCCGACCAGCCGAGCCCGTGCGGGCGAAAGAAATCGCGATAGATCGGATGGCTGTCGAGCTGGTCCGCGGTCCAGAAATCATGCTCGACGAAAAACGCCGGCATCGATTTGGCGAACAGGCAGACCCGGCGCGGACAACGCGGAAACCAGCCGTCCTCGACATAGGACTTGAAGATATCGTTCAGATTGTCCGACGAGGTCCACTTCAGCACCCGGTCGCGCGCCGAGAACAGCAGGCCGCCGCGCGAGCCGGTCAGTTCTGCCAGCTCATCGAGCACGCCGGGCCAGAGCTCCGGCACAAACGAACTTTCGTAGATGCGGTCGATCAGTTCGGTTTTCACGGAGACCCGGCTTGAAATTACAAAAAAACAGCGTTGCAAACATTAACGTGATCGCGAACGGCGTGGCGCATCCGCGAACACGCCATCATGCATTAAATTCCGATCCAGCCAAGCCGGCGGCCGGCAAACGTTGGCAAAGCGACGTCCGAAGAGATAAGGCGGATGAAACTGTCCCGCTCTGGCGCCCCCCTCGCCGCCCCTGTAAAATCCTGTCGGGCTCAATGGGTTTGGGGGGACGATGCGTCTGCCGATGCATCTGAAGACAATCTTGATCGCCACAGCCGTGGTCGCGGTCTCGTTCGTGATCAGTCTGAAGGTCATGGACTGGGTCGCGCCGCGCGGCGCGACAAGTCCGCCGGTGCTTGTCGAATTGCCGCCGCTGCCGCCGGCCCCGCGCAGCTCCACGATCATGGCGCCGGTCGCGGTCGCGCTGTCGGCGATCCGCGACGCCGCCGATCGCGGCGCGCAGCGATCGTTCGCCGGCAAGGCCGACAATCCGGTGTCGCAGATCCTGCAGAATGCCGATATCGGCTGGACCGCTTCGCGCGGGCTGATCACCGCGACCGGCGCGCAGGACGTGCTGTCGCTGTCGACGCCGCATATCAGGCACGCTCAACGTCACCGGCTCGCTGTCGGCGAAGGCCACCGGCGCGGTCGGCGATGCGCTCGGCGGCCTGCTCGGCGGCGATGTCGCAAAACGCATCGGCGGCATCAACATCAAGAACCTGAACGCCAGCGCCGAGATCAAGGGCAACGTCACCATCACCGCGCGGCCGAAGATCGCCGCCGCGTGGCGGATCGAGCCCAATCTCACGGCACAGGTCAATCTCGGCGATACCAGCCTGGTCGTGGCCGGCGCGCGCGTCAACGTGCCGGCGCAGGTCAAGCCGCTGATCGACAAGCAGGTCGCCGACCAGATCGCCATCGTGCAGGCGAGGATGCGCAACGATCCCGCCTTCGAAAACGGTGCGCGAACGCAATGGGCCAAGGCCTGCCGCTCGGTGCCGCTGCAGGGCACCGGCGCGAGTTCGACGTTGCCGGCGCTGTGGCTCGAACTGCGTCCGACCCGCGCGATTGCGGCCCAGCCGCGCGTCGATGCATCGGCGGTGACGCTGACACTCGGCATCGAGGCGGAAACCCGTATCACGCCGGTCGAGACCAAGCCCGCCTGCCCGTTCCCCGCCACCATCATCGATCGTGCCGGCGACGCCGGGGCGGATATCGATCGGCGTTCCCATCGACATGCCCTTTACCGAAATCAACAAGATCGTCGAAGCGCAGTTCGCCGGAAAGACCTTTCCGGAAGACGGCTCAGGCTCGGTCGATGTCACGGTGAAGCGCGCCAGCGTCGCCGCTTCCGGCGACCGCCTGCTGATTTCGCTGCTGGTGAACGCCAAGGAGAAGAAGAGCTTCTTCGGCTTCGGCGGCGAAGCCAATGTTCATATCTGGGGCCGGCCCGATGCTCGATCAGGCGCAACAGACGCTGCGGCTGACCGACGTCCAGCTCGCGGTCGAATCGGAGGCGGCGTTCGGACTGCTCGGTGCGGCGGCGCGCGCGGCGATGCCGCATCTGCAGAAGGCGCTGGCCGACAAGGCGACCATCGACCTCAAGCCGTTCGCCGGCAATGCGCAGAAGAAGATCGCGGCCGTGATCGCCGACTTCCAGAAGAACGAGGACGGCATCAGAGTGGCCGCCGAGATCACCGCGCTGCGGCTGGCCGGCATCGCCTTCGATTCCAAAACCCTGCGCGTGATCGCGGAGGCCGAGGGCACCATCAACGTCAACGTCAGCACGCTGCCGGGGCTGTAGGGTTTTCTTTTTCCGTCACGGCCGGGCGGCTTTCCTGCTTCCCCGCCGTAGACACCACCAGCGACCGGATCAACTCCGCATCTTCGCGCGTCGCCGGATTGTAGACGATCATGCTCAGATCCGGCCGGCCGTCGACGGCAAACGCGGAATATTCCAGCGCGATCGGGCCGAGCACGGGATGACGGAGGCGCTTCACCCCTTCGCCGTGAACGTTGACGTCGTTGTCGCGCCAAAGTGCTGCAAATTCAGGACTGAGCTTGCAGAGTTCGTCGACGAGTTCGGCGACTTCGGAAACGGCGCCGGCGCGCGCGGCGTCGGCCCTGAACGCGCCGACCACGAAGCGGGCGACGGTTTCCCAGTCATATTGCGCGTCCCGAACCCGGGGACTGCCGAAGATGAGGCGAAGGATGTTGCGCTGGCCGGGAGGCAGCGCGCCATAGTCGGTCAGGACGGCTGCCGCCGCGCGATTCCAGGCGACGACGTCCCAGGTCGCGGTCCGGATCATCGCGGGACTGACCTCGAGTACATCGAGCAGGCGTTGCAGACGCGGCGTCACGCCTTCGGCGGCCTTGTAACGAACCTCGGGAGGACGCCCGAGCCCGAGCAGAAACAGATGTTCGCGCTCGATGTCGGTCAGCATCAGCGCGCCGGCGATACGATTGAGCACATCGGCGGAGGGCGCGCCGCCCCGCCCCTGCTCCAGCCAGGTGTACCAGGTGGCGCTGATGTTGGAGCGCTGGGCGACCTCCTCCCGGCGCAGCCCCGGCGTCCGCCGGCGCCCAACCGGAAAACCGAGGGCCGCCGGATCGAGCCGGATGCGGCGATCCTTCAGATAGGTGCCCAGCAGATTGTCGGTCCGGTCACGGTGTTGTTGGGGCATGCCGATCCTGTTGGTGATTATACCATGATAAAGTTACTACTTTAACAGTATGTCAGTCTAGCCGATATGTGTCTCCGCACAACCCTGGAGACTTCCCATGCGCGTATTCCTCACCGGCGCCACCGGCTTCATCGGCTCGGCCATCATTCCGGAACTCATCGGCGCGGGCCATCAGGTCCTCGGGCTGACGCGATCGGGCGCCGGAGCCCAGGCGCTCGCCGCTGCCGGCACCGAGGCGCATCGCGGCGATCTCGAAGACCTCGAGAGCCTGCGCAGCGGTGCTGCGAAGGCTGATGGTGTGATCCACTGTGCCTTCGACCACAACTTCGCGAACTTCGTCGCGAACTGCGAAAAGGACAAACGCGCCATCGAGACGCTCGGCACTGCGCTCACCGGATCCGACCGTCCGCTGGTCATTACGTCAGGCACCGGCATGGGCAACGCCGTGCCGGGCCAGCCCGCTACCGAGGACGTCTTCAATCCCGCTCGCCAGAATCCACGCGTGGCTTCGGAACTGGCCGGCGCTGCGATGCTAGCTGCCGGCGTCAACGTCTCGGTGGTGCGCCTTCCCCAGGTGCACGACACCGTCAAACAGGGCTTCGTCAGCTACGCCGTGGCGTTGGCGCGCGAGAAGCGGGTTTCGCCCTATATCGGCGATGGGAAAAACCGCTGGCCGGCGGCGCACGTGTCCGACGTGGCGCGCCTCTACCGGCTGGCGCTGGAGAAGCGCGAGCCCGGCGCGAGGTATAACGCGGTCGCCGAGGAAGGCATCGCGGTTCGCGACGTCGCCGAGGTCATCGGCCGGGGATTCAAGGTGCCGGTAGTTTCCCTCACTCCGGAAGAAGCGGCCGGGCATTTCGGATGGCTGGCGCCATTTGCCGGTATGGATCTCCCCGCCTCGAGTGTGCAAACACGCGAGCGCCTCGGATGGCGCCCGACCGGGCCGGGACTGATCGCCGATCTCGAACGGATGACGTACGATTAAGCGGGTACATCGCGCGCATCGAACTGTGTTTTCGTTTTCCCTCTCTCCGCTCTTGCGGGGAGAGGGAAGCTGACGGGAAATCAGCGGCGCGCTGTGATCCGTCGCCTCGAAGCGGAGACGGGCACCGCGAGATCGCCCGCGATTTCGGTGTCAGGCACCAAACCGTTGGCCGCATCGCCCAGCGCCACTCCGTGGCCTGATCGTCATCGCCGATCCAGCAAACCTCGCCCCATCAGGGGGCGGGGTAGTTTTTTTGCGACGCGAAAAGTTCCATCGGATGCCGCGAGTGGGGGTCCGCCAGTCGATTTCAAAATTTCGTCAACCAGCTTCCAGCACTATGCTCGGGTGGCTGCTTTGTAACAAACTCCGCTGAGACTGGCTGGAGGCATGAATGCGCGACCCGAACACCGTCGCGGGGATTGTCAGCGCCTTGAGGCAGGTTCATGGCGACGACGTCGCGCGGGTCCTGTTGAACAACGGCTTATCGCTGGCCGCGCTGATCGACGCCTTGTTGCGCTCGTCGCTGAAAAACCAAGACGCGGTCAAGCTGATAACGCGGGCGCTTAGCTCGGGCGATTTCATCGTCACGCCGGACTTTGGTGCCGTCTCGCATCTCAAATATGTTTATGACCGTCCGAAATCGCTGCACGTCGTTGATATCGCCGTCATGACGCCGGATCGCGGCACGATTGCCAGCTTGGACATCCGCTTGCGGCTGATATTCAACGACAGTTGATCGAGGTCGAGACCCCACCAGGGCGGGAGTTGCATTTTGCGACGTCCAAAAGTTCCAGCCGAACCGGGAGACCCTTCCCACACGATTTGAAACTTTTGGAAGGTCCGAACATCGTCTCATTGTGATCCGACGTCAGATTTTTCTGACACCTCATCCCCGGTGAGCTTGCGCTGCCGGGGTAAGGTCGTCGCCTACTTTTATAGCCACCGGGCAACCGTGAAACTGTGGTTGGAACCGTGGTCTTCCAGTTGCAGGTCGGTAACGGCGAACACGTCGGAATATCCGGTGCGTTTCGGAGTACTCCCGGTCCAGTCGTCGTCGGTCATCACGACTGCACCATGCTTGACGATGGCCTTCTTCCAAGCCTCCAACTTGCCGGGGTATTTCAACATGCGGGCGTTGTCGTGCTCGTAGCGTTTGGTGGCGCTATTAAAGAAACGATTGTGGGCAGTCGGCAGCGTAGCCCTGCGGCCGTCGTCCCAAAGGACGTCAACCAACCAGTCGCTCGGCCTACCCTTGATTACCTTGTTACCAATTCTCATTTGCTCGCTCCGTTGTCAGGTTTTCCTGGCACCTCAAGCCCGGTAGGTCTTTCGACCGCCGGGCGTTGAGGGCCTATGAATTCGTTTGCCCGCGAGTGCTCCACAGGGTGAGGAAGACGCTCCCCAGCAAGACAGTCATCACCGCCCAGGCCATGTACGCAACGTAGAATGCTAGAACTGTTACGCCCACGTTGATATCCAACTCCAATATGGACGATCCCGGCACGACCGTAACGACGAGCAACGTGGCGAACAGGGCCAACAGCAGAGTGGCGGCTGCAATCATTCGCTTCATTGTTTTGCTCCGATGTTCAGTGTTTTCCTGACACCGCAACCCCGGTAGGCCGAAGCCGCCGGGAAGGGAGTTTAGTGTTTGGTCTCCTTCGCTGGTGTTTTAAATTGTAGTTGCTTGAGCAATTCATTCAGACAGCGAATGCGCTCCTTGATTACTTCGACCCGATCTTCAGCGCAGTCCCCATAGCGCTCGCTTGCGTTTGTCATTGTCCTTCTCCTTTGTCAGGTTGTCGCTGACACCCCAAGCTCGGTAATAAGATGCGTGGCTGCGGGGGCTTCGTTTAAGTGGTAAGTACAGGCGCAACCATATCGACCCTGTACTTGGCGGTGATGGCTAGCCACCTGGTTGCGAGAACGCCGCCCAAAAACATGATTTTCATTTGCTTGCTCCAATTGCTATCTTGTGCTTCACTCTCATAATGCATATTATACATATAATATGCTGATGCGCAACATAAATCGGATGGCAAATGCCCACAAAACTAGACAACGAAATCCAACGGCTGAACATGGTGGCCCCAACTTCATGGGTGAAGAAGATCGACGACTGGAGACGACGGGAACCCGATTTGCCCAATCTTTCGGAGGCTATCCGCAGGCTAGTCGAGATGGGTCTCGAGAGCGCCAAGAAGGCGGGCAAAGGCCGCTGAAGCGCAATTTCCGAAGACGAGTTCAAGACGGAGTTGCTGTTGCGCGTGCATCAGGCCGGAGACTGTGTCGAGCGTGCTGTCATCAATGCGGCGTGCCGCAAATCAGCGAGACTGCGCAGGACCGGCTCAACCGACCGGGACGCTCTGTCGCGAACCGATCACCGCCAGCGCGACGACGGCGACGAACAGACGCCTTTTGAATGATCGCCCTCAGCACAAGATGCCTGCTCGCGCTCTCGCTTTTGACAACCTTCGCTGCGGCAGACGACCTACAGGCCGCGCCAGCGTCATCGGTGACACCATCGAAATTCAAAGAGCCGCATTCGCCCTATTCGGCATTGACGCGCCGGAGAGCAGCCAATTCTGCCGTGACGAAGACAGCCAGCAGTACCGATGCGGCCACCGTGGATGCTATTAATCTCGCCGACTGGCTGGTGCGTCATGGTCATGCGCTGGATTGGCCGCGCTACAGCAAAGGCGACCCGGCGCAGCGCGCCTACCTCGCCCCGCAAGCGGAGCGAGGTAGAAAGCGCGTCAATCGCTCCTATCCCTCGAACTTGAACGAGACTTTCAGCTTGGCGCGGTAGGCTTCGACCTTGCCCTTGGCATCGAGCTGCAGATCGAGCGTGACGACCTCCGCAACGCGAAGGTCGCGCAGGGATTTTCCGGCGCGCGTGACGGCCGCGGTGGCGGCCTTTTCCCAGGAGTCCTTGCTGGTACCGATCAGCTCGATCACCTTGTAGACGCTCTCAGCCATGTCGTCCTCCCGTTGGGTTCAGGCAGGACGCAGGTGCTCCTGCCGCAACCAAACGTAGCACCCGAAAATGCCGACCGATAGGATGCGCCGCAGCATGGTCCGGACCAGAACGCGCGGCTGAATCAAAAAGGCCGGGCGGCATCGCTGCCGTCCGGCCCTTCGAGGTTTGTTGCGGTGCAAGAGTCCGCGGCTTAGTTGGTCGAATAGGTGAACTCCGGCATCGCCTTCAGTTCATCCTTGGTGGCATTGAACACGGCGTGATCCGGATACCAGGGATTGGGCTTCGACGCCGCAGCAGGTGCCGTCGTCGCGGCGCCCGTCGTGGTCGAAGGGCCCATGTTCGATGACGTCTTGGCAGCACCCGGCGCGCCGGCCGCACCGGTATAGGCGACCGGCTCGTTGACGAACTTCACCTTGTCGAACGGAACCGCGACGAGGTGTTCGCCGACGCCAAGGAAGCCGCCGACGCCGATCACGACCGCCTTGATGTTACCGCTCTTGTCGGTGAGCAGATCGTTGATCGAGCCGACGCTCTCGTTCTTGTCGTTGTAAACGCTCAGGCCCGCGAGCTTCGATGCGCGCCAGTCACCCTGGAACGATGAAGCAGACACCGCCGCCGGCGCCGGGCCGGCACTGTCGGTGGTGCTCGCGGAAGGTGTCTGCGCGAATGCGGCACTCGCCAGCATGGCGGAACCGGCAAGGGCAGCGATGGTATATCTGGCTAACATTCAAGTTCTCCTCAGTTTGAAATGGATACTGAGAAAACCCGTCAGCGCGCCAAGCGTTCCGCAATTTTTCAGGGAACAGACAACGGAACAGTGCGATCAAAAGCGGCCCCAGTAAGGCGGCATGCCGTAATAGCGATGCAGTTCCTCTTCCTTGCTGCGATCGCCCCAGTCGAAATCCTTGTCGGCGCGGAACGACGGCGCGCGCTTCAATTCGTTATCGTCGATGTCGAGTTCGTAGGCTTCGAACCTGGTGCTGTAGCGAAGCCTGCCCCAGGGCAACGGCAGCAGATTGGCGCCGATGCCGAGGAACCCGCCGAAACTCAGAACGGCGTAGGACACCTTGCCGGAGATCTTGTCGACCATCAGCCGTTCGATATGGCCGATCATGTCGCCGTTCGGCCGCCGCACCGCGGTGCCCTCGACACGATCGCTGGCGATTAGCTGATGCGGTCTCGTCAGGACGTCGATGGCCATCGCACCCTCCATTGATGAATTGAGGGATTAACTTGTCATCGCGCCATCGGTTCCAAAAACAGCAACCATCCTTCCCTTTCGAGAAGGATGGTTGCCTGACACGATGGTTGGTCGCGCGTCGCCGTGTCAGGTGTTGGCAGATTTTGGAAAGCGTCAGCTCTGGTAGTCGATCAGCAGCGCCGAGAGCGACGAACTGGTGCCGCTCGCCGAGTTGGTGCTGCCGGTCGCGCTGTAGGAACTCGACGACGAACTGTTCGCGGCATCCTGCAGCGATTGCAAAAATTGCTGCAGCAGGTCGCTGGCGGAGGTCCCGCTCGAGGAGCTCGATGAATCCGATGACGACGAGTTGCCGGACTTCGATCCGCCGCCGTGATGTCCATGGGCGCCACCCGCACCGCCCGGGGGCGGACCACCGGCGCCGCCGGGACCACCCGGCCCGCCGGCGCTGCCCGACCCACCTGCCCCACCGGGACCGTTGGCGAAGGCCGCCTTGAACACGCCCTGCAATTCGGTGGCCTGGTCGGCGGTCAGCTTGCCTGCGGAAACCTCGCTGCCGATGAGGTCGTCGATCCTGGACTTGATGTCGCCGGGCTTGCTGCCGCCCGACTGGTCGCTGGCGCGGCTGGACTGGATAGACGAATCGATATCGGTCAACGCCGACGACAACGCGTCCTTGTCCGAGGACGAGATCGCGCCGGAAGATATCTGGGACTGCAACTCATCCTGCAGCTTCTGCAGGGGCGACTGGTAGGTTGAGGCAGAGGCCGCCGAAATCGAGGTCATGATGGCTCCGGAATGGGTCGAAAGGTTCTTGTTGGACGACCGACCGTAGGGTTAATGATCTTAACGAGACCTTCCCGGCGGAACCCGGTGCTGTTGCCCCGTATTGCCGCCGCCATTCCGGAAACATCCGGAAACAAAAATCTTCGCCCATAGCCCCGAATCACCGACAAAAGGTCGATATGGCCCAGACCGTGCCCAACATCCTTGTCGTGGAAGACGATCGCGAGACGCGAACGCTGATCGCAAAATACCTGCGCACCAATTCCTGCAACGTCACCACCGCGACCGACGGCCGCGAGATGGCGCGCGCCATGTCCGACCATCGCGTCGATCTTTTGATCCTCGACGTCATGCTGCCTGGCGAGGACGGCCTCAGCCTGTGCCGCAAGGTGCGCGCGGAGTCGCAGACGCCGATCATCATGCTCACCGCGCGCGGCGAGGACGTCGATCGCATTCTGGGTCTGGAGATGGGCGCCGACGACTATCTGGCAAAGCCCTTCAACCCGCGCGAATTGCTCGCCCGCATCAATGCGGTACTGCGCCGTCAGGCCGCGGCGCAAACCGCCAGCGCCACCGAGGGCGCCACCACGCTGAGCTTTGCCGGCTTCCGGATCGATTTTCGCCTGCGCGAATTGCGCGATCCCGAAGGCGCGCGCGTCGCGATGACATCAGCCGAGTTCGACCTGCTGCGGACGTTTTGCGAGCGGCCCGGTCGCGTGCTGTCGCGCGACAGCCTGCTCGACCTGACCCAGGGGCGCAATGCCGGCTCGTTCGAACGTTCGATCGACGTGCTGGTCAGCCGCATCCGCCGCAAGATCGAACCGGACCCGCAGGATGCCACCATGATCAAGACGGTGCGGTCCGGCGGCTACATGTTCACGCCGAGAGTTGAACCTATTAAGAGTTGAACCGATAGCCGCTGCCGGCAACTGAAGTTGCCTGTCAGGAAGTGCGCGTCATGAAGTTTTTCGGTTTCCTGAACCTGCGCGGCATCAGCGGCCAGATCGCAGCCTTGGTCGTTACCTCGGTCGTGGCGCTGCATCTGATCATCACCGCGAGTTTCCTGATCCACCGGCCCGACCAGCCGGATCCCGCGTTCGACCGTGGCCACGCCCAGCTCGCCGCGGCGGCGCAGTTGCTGGGTGCTGCGTCGGCATCAGATCGGCCGCGGATATCGGCCGACATCGCGCGCGCGTTTCCGCTGCTCGGCATCGAGAGCCTGCCGCCGGGGCCGGCGCCGCAGGCCGGCGAACCCGAGGGCGTCAACCTGCACGGCCTGCATCGCCGGCTCGGTAGCAGCTACCGACTCTTTGCGCTGCCGCCCGATGGCGAAAGAAGCAGGCTCGGCATCGCGCTGCCGGACGGCGCGATGATTTCCGCCAACATCCTGCCGGAGCCGCGGCACCCGCCGTTTCTCGGCGGCCCCTGGATGATGACGCTGCTGTTTGCAGTCATCAGCGTCACCCTGCTCGGCCTGTGGGCGGCGCGCGCGCTGACCGCGCCGTTGTCGTCGTTTGCCACGGCCGCCGAAAGCTTCAGCCTCAACGGGTCAGCGGCGCCGCTGCCCGAGCGCGGGCCGGAGGAGATCCGCTCGGTGGCGAAGGCGCTCAATCGGATGCGCGAACGCATCACCGGCCTGATCGACGACCGCACCAAGATGCTGGCCGCGATCAGCCACGATTTGCGCACGCCGATCACGCGGATGCGGCTGCGCTCGGAATTCATCGAGGACGAAACCCACCGCAGCCGCATGCTCGGCGATCTCGACCAGATGCGCACGATGCTGGAATCGGTGCTGTCGTTCCTGCGCAACGACCGCAGGCTCGAGGCGATGACGCTGGTCGATATCGCCTCGACCTTGCAGCTCGTCACCGATCAGTTCGGCGACATGGGTTGCAAGGTGACCTATGACGGCCCGGCGCACGCGATGGCGACGGTCCGTCCCGACGACCTGCTGCGCAGCGTCACCAACCTCGTCGAGAACGCGGTCAAGTTCGGCGCCGAGGCGACCATCCGCCTGCGCACCTCGCCCGATCTGGTCACCATCGATGTCGAGGACGACGGCCCCGGTATTTCCGACGCCCAGAAGAAGAATGTGCTGGAGCCGTTCGTGCGCGGCGACGACGCCCGCAACATGGACGACGCGTCGGGCTTTGGCCTCGGCCTGTCGATCGCCAACGCCATCGTGCTGGCGCATCGCGGCGCGCTGTCGCTGCATGACCGCCAGCCGCATGGGCTCGTGGTCCGCATTCAACTGCCGGTGCATCAGATCGAACGTTCGGCCGCGTAATTACGCCGCGAGCGCGTCGGGATCCGCCTCGTCGTAGATCGCGATCGCTTCGAAGCGATAGTCGCAGGCGCGGCAGAACCACAGGAAAGAGGTGCGGCCCGGGCTGCTCTCGACCCAGTCCGGCCTGGCGATCGGCTTGCCGCATTGCGCGCAGGGATTTTGGCGTGGCTGATAACCGAGATCGAGTCGGGTCATGGCGCATCTCCCTTGAATTTTATTCCGGATTTTATTTTGATTTGAATAGGACAGATTGACTGCCGAAACGCGAACCCACGCTGGCTGGCGCAACCGTAGATGCACATTGCGTCGTTTGCACGACAATCGTGCGTGTTGATGCGGCGCGAGAAAAATTTGGAGTTCGTAGGGTGGGCAAAGCGCCAGCGTGCCCACCATTCACAATTGTAACCCGGAAAGATCGTGGGCACGGCGCAAGTGCGCCTTTGCCCACCCCGGATCGGTATTTCCAATCACCAAATCTCGTCCGCTTTTCGCCACATCTGGCCGCAATACTCCGTTACCCAAATCGTTAACGCGCGCGCACCGCCCGCCCGAGACCCTTTTCCATGAAGCGTTTGCCTGCCATCGCCTGGTTCGCCGCCATGGCAGCGCTGCTGTTGCCGGCTCAAGCCGGGGCGCAGAACCGCGCGGCGTATGAAAAAATGGTCGCCGACCACGCCAGGGCCAATCACGTGCCGGAAGCGCTGGTGCACCGGGTGATCGTGCGCGAGAGCAAATACCACCCGGACCTGATCGGACGCGGGGGTACCATCGGGCTGATGCAGATCAAGCTCGCGACCGCGCGCGGCGTTGGCTACACCGGCGATGCCGACGGCCTGCGCGATCCCGAGACCAACCTGACCTACGGCGTCAAATACCTCGCCGGCGCCTGGCGCGCCGCCGAGGGCAATCACGACCGCGCCGTGCATCTGTTTGCCAGCGGCTATTACGACGTGGCCAAGCGCCAGCGACTGGCACGGGTGAGGCATCCCGAAGAGGTGGTCGCGAGCGCGCCGCCGAAAGAGCCGGAGCTACCGAAGGAAGCGGCGGTCGAGACGAAGCCGTCCGTGCCCGAACCAAAGGAAGCGGCCGTCGATACCGCCGTTCCCGCCGAGGCCGGGCCGGAGCCGGCCGAAAAGCCGCAGCAGTCCGTCAAGCCACGGGAGGCCACTGTCAGGCCCAAAGCCTACCATGCCGCGAAGCCAAAGCCCCTTGCAGGCCCCCTCGTGCTGACGCCAATACTGGCAAAACTCAAGGCGGCGCTGACGCCCTCGCCCAAAGCAAAGACATCGCCACGGAAGCTCGCGGATGCCAAGGAGCGGGTTCCGCGCCGCTCAGCCAGCATGGCTGCCAGCCCTTCCAGCGGTGCAAACGCCGCACAGCCGCGTTGACACCCCGCCCCATCGGCCTACATTAGAGCTGTTCCGAGGGGAGCTCCGACGAGGAGCTGAGATACCGCAAACTCTGGGCAGGCCTTACTTAAAAGTAGAGCCTCCAGGACCGCGGTGACCCTTTGAACCTGATCCGGGTCATGCCGGCGAAGGGACAGGGATGTTACAGGGTTCGAAGTCGCGGGGGGATTCCCCCGTATCCATCATCGGCGCCGGCATTGCCGGCGCCTGGCAGGCATTGCTGTTCGCGCAGGCCGGCCACGCCGTCACGCTATACGAGCGCAGCGACGCCGAGATGACATTGTCCACCAGCCACTGGGCCGGCGGCATGCTGGCGCCGTGGTGCGAGGCCGAAACCTCGGAACCGGTGATCGCCCGGCTCGGCCTGCGCTCGCTGGATCTGTGGCGCGAGCATTTTCCGCAAGCCACTTTCAACGGCTCGCTGGTGGTGGCGCATGCGCGCGACCGCGTCGATTTCGAGCGCTTTGCCAAACTCACCACCGGCCACGTCCGGCTCGACGCGCAGGGCTTGCGCGAGCTCGAACCGTCGCTGGAAGGCCGCTTTCGCGACGGATTATTTTACGCCGACGAAGGCCATGTCGAGCCGCGAAGGGTGTTGCCGGAGCTGCACGCGCGGATCACGGCGGCCGGCGGCACCGTCAAGTTCGACAGCGATGCAAACGCTGACGAACTAGATGGAATCGTGATCGATTGCCGCGGGCTATCCGCGCGCGACGAACAGAAGGAGCTGCGCGGCGTCAAGGGCGAGATGATCATCGTCGAGACCTCGGAGGTCGAACTGTCGCGCCCGGTGCGGCTGATCCATCCGCGCTGGCCGCTCTACGTGATCCCGCGCGGCGACGGCAAGTTCATGCTCGGCGCGACTTCGATCGAGGCCGAGGACACCGGCGTTAGCGTCCGCTCGGCGCTGGAGTTATTGGGCGCCGCCTATGCCGTCCATCCGGCGTTTGCCGAAGCGCGCATCCTCGAATTCGGCTCGGGGCTGCGCCCGGCCTTCCCGGACAATCTGCCGCGCATCACCATCGGTCAGAACAAGATCGCCGTGAACGGGCTCTATCGCCACGGCTTCCTGCTCGCCCCCGCGCTGGCGGAGCTGACGCTGGCGCATGTCGAGCGCGGAGCGATCGACAACGAGGTGACGCGATGCGTGTGACCGTCAACGGCGAGGCGCGCGAGATAACCGCCTCGCGCGTCGATGCGCTGCTCAGCGAACTCGAATACGAAGGCACGCATTTTGCCATCGCGCTGAATTTCGACGTGCTGCCGAAGAGCCGGTGGGCGGAGACAACGCTGAAGAGCGGGGATGAGATCGAGATCATCACGCCGCGGCAGGGAGGGTGAGGATGGTGAACCGTATCCCCAACGCACCGCTGTCATCGCCCGGCTTGACCGGGCGACCCAGTACGCCGGGGCCTCTCGGTTCAATCGCAGGCTTCCCGGCGTACTGGATCCCCGCCTTCGCGGGGATGACGAGTTGTAGGAACTGATAGATGCTGAACTTCTACGGCAAAACCTTCCCCTCCCGCCTCCTGATCGGCAGCGCGCTGTATCCCTCGCCCGCGATCATGCAGGGCGCGATACGTGCCTCCGGCGCCAACATCGTCACGGTGTCGCTGCGGCGCGAATCGGCCGGCGGCAAGACCGGCGATGCGTTCTGGTCTCTGATCCGCGAACTTGACGTCACGGTGCTGCCGAACACCGCCGGCTGCCGCAGCGTACGCGAAGCCGTCACCACGGCAAAGCTGGCGCGCGAGTTGTTTGCCACGCCCTGGATCAAGCTGGAAGTGATCGCCGACAACGACACGCTGCAGCCCGACGTCGTCGGGCTGGTCGAGGCCGCCGGCATCCTGACCAAGGACGGATTTGAAGTATTCCCCTATTGCACCGAGGATCTCGGCGTCGCGATGCGGCTGGTCGATGCCGGCTGCAAGGTGGTGATGCCGTGGGCAGCGCCGATCGGCAGCGCCAAGGGGATCATCAACCGCGACGCGCTCAAGCTGCTGCGCGACCGGCTGCCCGACATCACGCTGGTGGTCGATGCCGGTCTGGGCGCGCCCTCGCATGCGGCGCACGCGCTCGAACTCGGCTACGACGCCGTGCTGCTCAATACCGCCATTGCCAAGGCCGCCGACCCGGTGGCGATGGCGAACGCGTTTCGCCTCGCCGTCGAATCCGGCCGCACCGCTTTTGAAGCCGGGCTGATGGAAGCCCGCGACTTCGCCTCTCCTTCCACCCCTGTCATCGGGACACCCTTCTGGCATGCCGTATCCTGATAAATTCTATCCCGTCGTCGACAGCGTCGCCTGGGTCGCGCGTCTCGCGAAGCTCGGCGTCGGCACGGTTCAGCTGCGCGCCAAGGATCTCAACGATTCCCAGGCGCTGCAGATCGTCAGCGACGCGCTGGAGGCGATCAAGGGCACGGCGACGAAGCTCGTCGTCAACGACTACTGGCGCGCGGCGATCGTCGCCGGCGCCACGCATCTGCATCTCGGCCAGGAAGATTTGGTCGATGCGGATCTGAAGGAAATCCGCGCCGCCAAGCTGACGCTCGGCATTTCCACCCATGACGACGAAGAGCTTGAAAT
This sequence comes from uncultured Alphaproteobacteria bacterium, assembly GCA_963764705.1. Classification (GTDB taxonomy): domain Bacteria; phylum Pseudomonadota; class Alphaproteobacteria; order Rhizobiales; family Xanthobacteraceae; genus Bradyrhizobium. The sequence continues at coordinate 231,859 of CAVXTR010000008.1, forward strand.
CGCGCTGCGCGCCAAACCCGATTACGTCGCGCTCGGCCCGATTTTCCCGACCACGCTGAAATCGATGCGCTTCGCGCCGCAGGGCATCCCGAAGATCACCGAGTGGAAGAAGCGCATCGGCACCATCCCGCTGGTCGCGATCGGCGGCATCAAGTTCGAACAGGCCGCCGACATCTTCGCCGCCGGCGCCGACTCGATCGCCGTCGTGAGCGACGTCACAGGGAATGCCGACCCCGACGCGCGGGTGCGGCAATGGCTGGGCCAGAACGCGAAGGCCGCGTGATGAAAACAATCTCGATCCGTCACCCTGAGGTGGCCGCTTCTTCAGCGTCCCTCGAAGGGCGACAGCCCGGCTCCATCCTTCGAGGCGCGCTAACGCGCGCACCTCAGGATGACGGGCACTATGCGAAACTCACGAATTAGAAATTCAACGGAGGATACGCCATGAACATCCGCTCCAATCCCGACACCACCCTGCCCGCCGTCACCACCGGGCCCCTGCCGGCCTCGCGAAAAATCTGGATCACGCCCGACGAAGCGCCTGATGTCCGCGTTCCCCTGCGCGAGATCATTCTCAGCGAAGGCGCCGGCGAGCCGAACCTGCCGGTCTATGATACCTCCGGCCCCTACACCGATCCCGACGTCACCATCGACGTCAACGCCGGCCTGAAGCGCGCGCGCATCGAGTGGGTGAAGGAGCGCGGCGGCGTCGAGGAATATGAAGGCCGCGACATCAAGCCGGAAGACAACGGCAACGTCGGCGCCTCGCATGCCGCCAAGGCGTTCACCGCGCATCACAAGCCGCTGCGCGGCACCGGCGACCACATGATTACGCAACTCGAGTTCGCCCGCGCCGGCATCATCACCAAGGAAATGATCTACGTCGCCACCCGCGAGAACCTCGGCCGCAAGGTGCAGCTCGAACGCGCCGAAGCCGCGATCGCCGACGGCGAGAGCTTCGGCGCCAGCGTGCCCGCCTTCGTCACGCCGGAATTCGTCCGCAGCGAGATCGCGCGCGGCCGCGCCATCATCCCCTGCAACATCAACCATGCCGAACTCGAGCCGATGATCATCGGCCGCAACTTCCTGACCAAGATCAACGCCAATATCGGCAACTCCGCCGTGACCTCGTCGGTCGAGGAAGAAGTCGACAAGATGGTGTGGGCGATCCGCTGGGGCGCCGACACCGTGATGGACCTCTCGACAGGCCGCAACATCCACACCACCCGGGAATGGATCCTGCGCAATGCGCCGATCCCGATCGGCACGGTGCCGATCTACCAGGCGCTGGAGAAGTGCGAAGGCGATCCCGTCAAGCTGACCTGGGAGCTCTACAAGGACACGCTGATCGAGCAGTGCGAACAGGGCGTCGACTACTTCACCATCCACGCCGGCGTGCGCCTGCCCTACATCCACCTCACCGCCAACCGCGTCACCGGCATCGTCTCGCGCGGCGGCTCGATCATGGCGAAGTGGTGCCTGGCGCATCACAAGGAAAGCTTCCTCTACACCCACTTCGAGGAAATCTGCGACCTGATGCGCAAATACGACGTCTCGTTCTCGCTCGGCGACGGCCTCCGTCCCGGCTCAATCGCCGATGCCAACGACCGCGCACAATTCGCCGAACTGGAGACGCTCGGCGAACTGACGCAGATCGCCTGGAAGAAGGGTTGCCAGGTCATGATCGAAGGCCCCGGCCACGTGCCGCTGCACAAGATCAAGATCAACATGGACAAGCAGCTCAAGGAATGCGGCGAAGCCCCGTTCTATACGCTCGGGCCGCTGACGACAGACATCGCGCCGGGCTACGACCACATCACCTCGGGCATTGGTGCTGCCATGATCGGCTGGTTCGGCTGCGCCATGCTGTGCTACGTGACGCCGAAGGAGCATCTCGGATTGCCGAACCGCGACGACGTCAAGGTCGGCGTCATCACCTACAAGATCGCGGCCCACGCCTCCGATCTCGGCAAGGGCCACCCCGCAGCCCAACTGCGCGACGACGCATTATCACGCGCGCGCTTCGACTTCCGCTGGGAGGACCAGTTCAACCTCGGCCTCGATCCCGAAACCGCGCGGGCCTACCACGACGAAACGCTGCCGAAGGAAGCCCACAAGGTCGCGCACTTCTGCTCGATGTGCGGCCCGAAGTTCTGCTCGATGAAGATCACCCAGGACGTCCGCGACTACGCCGCGACCTTGAACGACCCCGACAAGCGCGCGGTGGCCGGCGGCAGCGTCGGCATGACGGTCTCGGGCGTGATCGAGGATGGCATGGCGACGATGTCGGCGAAGTTCAAGGAGATGGGGTCGAGCGTGTATCTGGATGCGGAGAAGGTGAAGGAGAGCAATCGGAGTTTGTGAGGGAGCACTTCTCGTCATGCCCGGGTCCATTGCGTCTCCGCATCGATGACCCGGGCGTCTTTGCCTTCGGAGGCAACAATGAGCGGACTCACGTTCACGGAAGATGCCGCACGAAAGCTGGAGAGACTTTACCTTACAACGGATGTGGTCGCTCAGCGAGCGGAGACCATGAAGCAGCTCGCTCTCGCACCAGGTGAGCGCGTACTGGATGTCGGTTGCGGACCGGGCTTTCTATGCGAAAGCATGGCGGTTGTTGTTGGCCGCGGTGGCGCTGTTATCGGCATAGATATTTCGAGCGACCTGATTGCACTTTGCAGGGCGAGAAATCCGCCGGAATGGCTTTCATACGCAGTTGGCGATGCTACGCATATAGTTCAGCCCGACGCATCGTTCGACGTCGTCGCATGCACCCAGGTCGCCGAATACGTTCCCCATGTCGATTGCGTTCTTACCGAGACGTGCCGCGTGTTGCGACCAGGTGGGCGGGCGGTATTTGTCACAACGGATTGGGACACCGTTGTGTGGCATTCTGAAAGACCGGAACGGATGGCTTTGGTCATGAAGTCTTGGGAATCGCACTGTGCTCATCCCCGCTTGCCCAGATCGCTTTCGAATCGCTTGGTCCACGCCGGCTTTCGGCTCGATGGTGCAGTTATTTTCCCGATCCTCAATCTTCAATGGCACGATGACACCTACAGCAAGGGCCTTGCCGGTATGGTGCGCGATTTTGTGGGTCGCAGGAATGATGTTCCTTCCGACTACCCTGATGAGTGGTACGATGAATTCGCTCGACTAGGCGACTCCGGCCAATACTTCTTCTGCACAAATCGCTATATCTTTCGAGCGTCAAAATCGGTTGTGACGGGTTGAGCTATTGCGAAACTCTTCGCACATAAGAAATTCGCTTCGCTTCGAGGCTCCGCCTACGCACCTCCGAGTTACGGCGGACAAGCCGCTAACCCACCCAACGCCACGAACTGCCCCCTACTTCACCCGCCGATATAAATTACTCGCGCTCCCCCGCCCGCCGCCGACATTCGGATTGGTGTTGACGAACTCGTCGTCGGTGAGCTTGTCGATATTGCGGGTCTGCGCCTCGCCTTCCCAGTTCGGGAATGAGGACGACACGATGTTGTAGGTGACGGTTTTGCTGGCCTCGTCGACGGTCCAGGTGCCGAACACCGACAGGCTGCGCCGCATGATCCCGGCGTACTCCTCCGGCGAGCCGGTCATGCGGTTGTTGGATGCGATCTTGGGCACGTCGCCGGCGACATGGATCTGCGCGAAGCGGCCATCGGCCGTGAAGATCAGGATGCCCTTGGGCGTCTCGCCGAACGGAAACGACTTCTTGCCGTCGGGCGCCGCGACTTCGGCGACCACGAAATTCCAGGTGCCGACGATCTGCTCCTTGAGACCCTTGGCCGGTTGCGCGTCGGGGGCGCCGGCCGACAGAACGAGTGCGAGCAGAGTGGCTGTTATCGTCAACTTCATGGTGTCCTCCCCGGAGTCGTGTTGGCGCGGATGCTAACCCGCAACCAATCCTCAGGCGAGGCTTCTTGAGGTTGCGATTGCGCTTCCGCACCCACCCTGCGGTCCTCATCCCCGCACAACGGCTTCGCCGTTGTTGCTGGAGGAGCCGCCAACGGGTCGTGCGAATGCGCGCCCGATGACAGACTCCGCGGCGTCTCGAAGGATGGCCACGGCCACATGGTTCGAGACGGCGCTACGCGCCTCCTCACCATGAGGATTGGCGGACACGGCGCCTCGCTGGCGCGATTGATTCCACCTCCCGCCCAAGCACAATCTCCCGCTTCCGCCTGCGACAAAGTAACCCGACGGGCAAATCACCCAAACCCTGTCCAGCCCTTCGCGCAAAAATATTCCCGTTGCCCCGTCGGGCAAATCAAATCCATAACTCCCGCCATCCTGCCCCACTGGAGGGGCGTAGGCCATCGTCGCAGACGTTGGGGCGGGGAGCGGTGGACGCGAAGGCTGCGACTGACGAGCGCAGCCACTAGCGTACGGCGAAATCGTTTGGGTCCGACGCCCCGGTGCTGGCGTCAAGTTCGCGAACAGGCTCACGCCTCGAGCGGACGATGGTGGCAAGAAAGCCGGTCACCAGGACGAAATCGTATAAGCCGTAAAGCCATTGCGCGGGGAAGGCCGGTGTGATTCCGCCAAACCTGTATGCTCGTGCGCGTATCGCTATCTACCATTGCGCGCGGGACCGCGGGTGCGGCGAGCACCCGGTCTTCCCTGCGCCCTCTGATTTCTGAGAGGGCAAACGAGATGGAAAACTTCGGGCAGATCGTGCCGCGAGAATGCTGACGTGTGTTCGGTTGTCATCACCCGCGAAATGTTTAGCCCGGAGACATGGCAGACACCTGTTCGGAGACATGACTGACACTTTTACCAGCCGTCAAGTCGATCGAAGCGACCTGCCAGCTGGCGAAGAAGATTCCGTAGTGGCCATCGCTGTTCAGAGGCCTGATGGCAAGACATTCGCCGGCGAAGGCCCCTGGCACTCTCCACATCCGTCCCTTGAAGGAGATGTAGTGTCGGGTTGACGAGGCAGTACGAACGATCTCGCCGCTGTCGTATTCGACCTTCGGAAGCTGATCGGGCATCGTACGTGAGCTCGGCCGATAGCGGCTGGCAGGGACGTCCATTCCCAGCAACTCGTGGGGTCGTTCCAGATTGTACACGGTGCGCCAGGCATCGAGCGCCCGTTGCACGTCCGGCAAGTCACGGAAGCGTCGCATGGCGAACACCTCATCCTTGAGCGTGCGATGAAAGCGTTCGTTCTTGCCGCGAGCCTGCGGATGACATGGCCTCGCATGGATTACCCTGACGCCAAGCTTGAGCAGCCAGACCTTGAGGCCCGTCCAGTGCACGCCAGAGCTATCGCCCCATGGCGAGCCGTTGTCGGTGTAGAAGGCGTCCGGCAGGCCATAGCGCCGGAAAGTGGCTCTCAGATGATCCTGCACGGTAAGCCGTTGTTCGTTGGCACAGGCCTTCAGGCACAACGCGTAACGGGAATGGTCGTCGACCATGGTCAGCGGATGGCAATCCGTGCCATTGCTCAGTGGCATGTGGCCCTTGAAGTCCATCTGCCACAGCAGATTGGGGGCTTCCTTCTCAAAGCGATGCCCTGGGTTCGGCGGCGCATTCTCCGTTGGCTTGACCCGGCCGTTCCGACACAAAATCTGATGCACTGTGGACGGCACCGGCACCTTCAATCCTTCCCGCTTCAAACAACGCGCGATCTTGCGTGCGCCCCAGGCTGGATGTTTGTCGCGCACCGCCACCACGCGCGCTTCGGTGGTGGCTTCGCTGCGTTTGGGCGTGACATGCGGCCGTCGCGACAGATCCGCCAGTTCTCGATCGCCTGCTTGCCAGCGCGCCAGCCACTTGTATCCAACGGCGGGACTGATGGCGAACCGGCGGCACAGTTCCCGCCAATTCGCTCCCTCCTGCATAGCCAGCCGGACAAACTCCCGTCGCTGATCCATCACCGACACCTCGCTCCAGGGCATGGAAGGCCTCCAAAATAGGACCAATCCAACCCACCATGATGTGTCAGCTATGTCTCCGAACACCTGTCAGTGATCTCTCCGGGCTAAACAGAAAGCGGGTGATCCAGTATGCCAGAGACGTCAGTGATAAGAATCGATAGGCCGCGGCGTACTGGGTCGCCCGGTCAAGCCGGGCGATGACGGCGGGGCTGTTTGACAGTTGAATAGGAACACTGAGCCATTATCAGCTCAACGACGCCAGCTCACGCGCGAGGTTTTCGCGGGCCTTCCGGTCGTACGCCTCGGCAAAGTCGCTATCGGGAAAAATGAACGGGCGGGCCGCGAAGTGGCCAAGCACCTTGGCGCGGCCGGTGCGGTAGTCGCTGTCAGCCACATGGGCGTATTCCCGCCGGATCGCGGCCGCATAGGCGTCGTACCGCACGGGCTCCGCGCCGAGGATGCTGAGATCAATCGAGATCAGGATTGCCCCGAGGCGGTCATGGCGTTCGACCTCGTGGGTTTTGGTCAAACGGATCAGGCGGCCCACTTCCCCACGAAGATCCTGGCGGACATTCTGTTCGGCCAAACGGGCGCTAAGTTCTTCGTTGTCCGCCCGCGTGGCGTCATAGACGACATCGTGCCACCAGATCGCCTCGGACAGGATTTCGCGCTCAGTCGCCGAGAGATTGTCCATCCGCGCGAGCGCGAAGAGACAATCCTCGATGTGCGCCAGGTTGTGATAGTGACGCCCCGGCGCCGAGTATGCCGCGACGAGTTCTTCGCGGTTCATCGCCTCCCTACCTCATCGTGATCGCGAGCCCGCTGAGGTCTGCATTCGCCATCAACCCGGTCTGGCTGCCGGCCAGTTCCAGAACGGCGCCCTTCTGGTTCGACAGCACGATGGCGCGGGCGCCGCGGCCCACCGCGAGGCCGGCGCCGGCAGCGCCGTAGACGCCGGCGACATCGGAGGGACGATAGATGTTGCTGACCCGGCCGCGCAGCACCGTCTTCGAGCCGCCGAACACCAGGCCGTAGTCGAGGCCGCCGGTCGACAGGCCGTAGGTCCGCCCCCGGAAGGTCAAGGTGCCGCTGCCGCCGGAGCCGCCGATGATCCAGCCCGCCTTGTAGATCGTGAGTTGCACGAAGCCTTCGTCGGCGTGCGAGGCGGAGGACAGCGTCGTGCCGGCGAAAGCGATCAGAGCGAGCAGGGCTGCACGGAGGGCGGATGACATCTTCATGAATGGGTTTCCCGGATATGGACGAAGGCTGGCTGCGACGGATCTGAGTCGCGATTTGCGGATTGTAACCGAAGGGCGGGATGGGCAAAGTGGTTTCGTCATGGCCCCGTTTATCCTTGCATCGTCACCATGGCGAAAAGGAGTCCCGATGCCCCCGATCAAGCACTTCGCGCCGCCGCCGGGCGTCAAATCGCCGCCGCTGTCGTTCGCCGCCCGCACCGGCGACCTGCTGTTCATATCCGGCATTCCCGGCTTCGACGAAAGCGGCGCGCTGGCCGACGGCTTCGAGGCGCAATTCGGCTTTGTCGTCGCCAACATCAAGCGCGTGCTCGACGAGGCCGGCGCCACCTTTCGCGACCTGGTCAAGGTCAACGTGCTGCTGACCCGCGCCTCCGATGTCGCCACCATGAACAAGCTCTATGCCGCAGCGTTGGGCCCGGCGCCCTATCCTGCCCGCACCACCTGCGTGGTGGCGGCGCTGCCCGATCCGAAGATGCTGATCGAGATCGAGGGCGTGGCGCAGTTGAAGTCGTAGATTTCGTAGGGTGGGCAAAGGCACGAATGCGCCGTGCCCACCATTTACACGACGAGCAGCAAGATGGAGGGCACGCTCCGCTTTGCCCACCCTTGTAAGCGCAATCGGTTATCATCGGCATATTCCGAGAGGAATGGCCTGCCGCGGACTTGTACCCCGCGGCAGGCCGCTGGCGATCGGATCGAGCCCACCCTGAGCAGTTTGTGGCTGCCTCGTAGCGTGATCGTCGTCAGCACCTTCATCGGACCCGGATGGTTGCCGGAACAACTTGGTTCGCTTCACAAGGCAGGGTCGAGGAAGATGACGCAGACTATCATAACGACGGCTGAAATCGATACATCCAAGGCGAAACTAGACGCCGCCGTTCACGGTCGCACCGAGCGCTGGCAGGTCTCTAACGCCCTGTCGGGCTGGCGCGCTTTGGTCGCAAACTTGACCAATGCTGGCGTGACGCGTGTCGGAATCGAAGCAACGGGCGGTTACGAACGCGGTGTGGTGGAGCATTTGCGAGCAGCGGGCTTCATCGTGCTGGTGCTGCAACCGATCCAGGTCAAGGCGTTCGGTCGAGTGCATTTGCGACGCGCCAAGAACGATGCGCTCGATGCCGAGCTGATTGCCGCATGCACCGCTGCTATCGACCAGCCGAGGATTGCGCCAGATCCACGACTGGCGGAATTGGCGGGATATCTGACCTTTCTTGAACAGCTCGAGGAAGACATCGCGCGCTTCAAAACTCGGATCGAGCACATCGACGAGCATGGCTTGCGGCGCATCGTCAACAGCGACATCACCCGACTGAAGGCACGGCGGGCCGCGCAGATGCGCGACCTTGCCAAGCGCCTTCGTGCCCACGGCGACCTCGCTAGACGGCTCGATCTGGTGCTGAGCATTCCAGGCATTGGAGAGCGCACCGCGCTGGCACTTCTGATCCGCATGCCCGAACTCGGGCAAGTCAGCCGCGAGGAAGCCGCAGCGCTTGCCGGCCTGGCTCCGTTCGATAACGACAGTGGACAGCACAAGGGGCAACGACACATCGCCGGCGGTCGAAGCCGCTTGCGCCGTTCCTTGTTTGCCGCCGCCCTCCCGGCCGCCTACCGTTGGAACAAGGCACTGATAGCGCTCTACGCTCGCCTCAAGGCCCGTGGGAAAGCCCACAACGCAGCACTCGTCGCCTGTGCGCGAAAGCTGCTGATATATGCCAATACCGTAGTCCAGCGCGGAACGCCGTGGACTGAAAAAGCCGCTTAGCTTTTAATGGTTGCTACGAAGCAGGAAAGTGAACCGATGCTCACGCTCTATTCCTATCCCGAACTGTTCGGCGTCGCCGATAACAACGGCTACGGCCTGAAGGTCTACGCCTTCCTCAAACTCGCGGGCGTCCCCTTCACGCACGAACACGTGTTCGACGCTTCGAAAGCACCGCGCGGGCAGCTGCCCTATATCGTCGACGACGGCGTCACGGTCGGCGACAGCGAAACCATTCTCGCGCATCTGACGCAAAAATATCGCCTCACCATCGACGCTCAGCTGACGCCGGCACAGCGCACCACCGACCATCTGGTGACGCGCCTGCTCGACGATCTCTATTGGGTGATGTCGTATTCGCGCTGGAAGGACGACCGCTTCTTCCCCGCGTTCCGCGACGCCTTCATGGCGCAGCACGCACAGATCGACGAGGCCGGGCTGAACAAGGCCAGGGAATACAACGCGCAGCGCTATTATTTTCAGGGCATCGGCCGCTACCCGCCCGAGCAGGCTTACGCGCGCGGGCTATCTGATCTTCAGGTGCTGGCCGACCTGATCCCGCCGGATGGTTATGTGCATGGCACGAGGCCCAGCAGCATCGACGCCGGCATCTACGGCTTCATCGCCAATATCCACTATTATCCGATCCCGACGCCGCTGAAGGCGTTCGTGTCGGATCATCCGAACCTGGTGCGCCATTGCGAGGCGATCCACGCCGCTGTGAGCTGCTCTTCGTAGGGTGGGCAAAGGCGCGGAGCGCCGTGCCCACCGCCTTCCCTGCAATGGTGGGCTCGCTGGCGCTTAGCCCACCCACCAAGGTGGCCGCCGCAACCCCTGCCACCTTGTGCCGGCGAACGCCCTTGCTATCCTGCGTCAAAACCACAAAACAGAGGAAACGCGCATGCCCCTTCTCGCCAACCACATCGCCGTCGTCACCGGCGCAGGCTCCGGCATCGGGCGCGCGATCGCCAACGGCTACGCCCGCGAGGGCGCGCGGGTCGTGATCGCCGACATGAACGAGAAGGCGGCGGCCGACGTCGCCAAGGAAATCCGCGATGCCGGCGGCAAGGCGGAAAGCTTCGCGCTCGACGTCCGCAAGCGCGAGGATTGCATCGCGGTCGCCAAGAACGTCGCCGACAAGATCGGGCAGGTCTCGATCCTCGTCAACAACGCCGGCATCGCCCGCCGCAACGGCATGCTCGGCGCCGCCGAGGCCGTGATCAACGACTGGGAAGACATCATCGCCATCAACCTCAACGGCGTCTTCAACGTGACCTATGCCTTCCTCGAACCGCTGCGGGCCTCGAAGGGACGTGTCGTCAATATCGGTTCGATCCAGTCGTTCGTGCATCTGAAGACCCCGAGCTCGCCGGCCTACACCGCCTCCAAGCACGGCGTGCTCGGCTTCACCAAGGCGCTTGCCGCCGAGCTCGGCAAGGAAGGCGTGCGCGTCAACGCCATCGGACCTGGTTTTATCGAGACGCCGCTGAACGAGAAGGTTCGCGCCAGCAATCCGGAACTGGCAAGGACCTTCATCGCCCATACCCCGCTCGGGCGCGCCGGCACCGCCGAGGACATCGTCGGCCCCGCGATCTTCCTCGCCTCCGACATGTCCGCCTATGTCTCGGGTTCGATCGTGATGGTCGACGGCGCCTACCGGACGGTGTGAGCGGCATGTCCAACGCGCCGCATTTCGACATCGACGTAGTAGCCTTCTGGGCCGATCCCTATCCGGCGCTGGCACGGATGCGCAAGGAAGCGCCGATCGCGTTCGTGCCGCAGCTTAACTCCACCGTGTTCACCCGGCGCGACGACATCTTCAGCCAGGAGAAACGCATCGACGTGTTCTCCTCGCACCAGCCCGCCGGCTTGATGAACGTGCTGATGGGCCACAACATGATGCGCAAGGACGGCGACGCGCACATGGCGGAACGTGCGGCGATGTTTCCCGCGGTGTCGCCGCGCACCGTGCGCGACACCTGGGTCAAACAGTTTCAGGCCCATGCCGACCGCATTCTGGATGAACTTGCGCCACGGGGTACCGCCGATCTCTGCAAGGCATTCGCGCTGCCGCTGTCGGCCGAATGCCTGAAGGATGTCACCGGCCTCACCAACATGCGCTTCGCGGACATGGACGCGTGGTCGCAGGCGATGATCGACGGCATCGCCAACTATACCGGCAACAAGGAAATCGAAGCGCGCTGTCATGCCGCCACCGCGGGCATCGATGCCGCGATCGACGACATGATTCCGGTGGTGACCAAACATCCCGACACCTCGATCCTCAGCGTGCTGCTGGCCGCGGGCCAGCCGATGGAAAGCGTTCGCGCCAACATCAAGCTCGCGATTTCAGGCGGCCAGAACGAACCGCGCGACGCCATCGCGGGTGCCGCCTGGGCGCTGCTGACGCATCCCGATGAGCTCGCATTGGTTCGCGCAGGGAAAGCCAGGTGGCTCGACGTGTTCGAGGAATATGCGCGCTGGATCGCACCGATCGGCATGTCGCCGCGCCGGGTGGCCAAGCCGTGGTCGTATGGCGGCGTCGACTTCGAGCCCGAAGACCGCGTGTTCTTCATGTTCGGCTCGGCCAACCGGGATGAAGCCTGCTTTGCCGAGCCCGACCGTTTCGACGTCAGCCGCAACACGCAAAAGAGCATCGCCTTCGGCGCCGGCCCGCATTATTGCGCCGGCGCCTTCGCCTCCCGCGCCATGGTCGCCGACGTTGCGTTGCCGAGCCTGTTCGCGCGGTTGCAGGGATTGCGGCTCGACGCGCGCGAGCCGGTGCGGATCGGCGGCTGGGCGTTTCGCGGCTTGCTCAACCTGCCGGTCGAATGGGACGCCTGAGAACGGCGCTTACCGGCTCACGCCGGGATCGACGGCTTCCGGCGGCAGCAGCTTCATCCGCCTGAACGACCAGCGCATGGCGCGGTACCAGAGATAGCCGGCAACCGCGCCGCAGATCGAAAGAATGATGACGTTGGCGGGATGGTAGATGCCGCTCCACCAGATCATCCAGCTCACCCACAAAACGGTGAACGCGATCGAACAATATTTCAGGGGGACGGTGGGTTTCATGGCGTCGCTCCAATGACGGGTTGGAGCCACGTTAGTCACCGCCGCCTCGTCCTACCGTGAGGCGTATCACGCCGCCTTACCCGAACCGCGCCCGCGAACGCTCTTTCGCCTTGGCGGCCTCCACCTCGCGGTCGCGCGCCGGCGCATTGGTTTGCAGTGACGCCATCAGGCGCCTGGCGCTGTCGGAGACTTCCGAGACCGCGCGGTTGAAGGCCTCGGCGTTGGCCTGCGAGGGCGAGTTGAAGCCGGAAAGCTTGCGCACGAATTGCAGCGCCGAGGCGTGGATCTCCGCATGCGTCGCCGGCGGGTCGAAGTTGAACAGGGTCTTGATGTTGCGGCACATGATTGTCTCCGTAGGCGCTGCCGCCCCAAGGACGAACGGCCGATACAAATTCCGACAATGCGGCCTATTCTGTCATAGAATGAGCGGCGCGTTCACCCCCGGCAAAGCGAGTTCCCGATGAGCCATGTGACTTACAAGGTCGTCCAGCACGACGGCGGCTGGGCCTACACCGTCGACGGCGTATTCTCGGAACCGTTTCCGAACCATGCCGCGGCGCTGGCGGCGGCCCGGCGCGCGGCGGCCGAGCAACGGGTTCCCGGCCGCACCGAGGCCATTCAGTACGAGACCTCAGACGGAAAGTGGCACACCGAGACCGCTGCCGGCAACGACCGGCCGGAAACCGACGTCCAGGGTTAGCCGGGCAGCGTCTTCGGGACGCGGATGAACGAATGCGACCGACGCGGCGACCAACGGTGACGCGACAGCCAGAGGTATCCGATGACCGAGCCGATCCGCCGCGCCGCTGGGCTCGCCTTCGCACTGTCTATCCTCACGCCCGTCCTCATTCCCGGACAAGCGTCGCCTGCGCTGGCCTGCGCCTGCTGCACCAATGAAGGGCAACGCAACGTCGCCACCGTCGCGCTTGATTCCGGCAAGCGCGAGGAAATCGAAAGCCTGCGCTTCGGCAACAAGGCAACCCTGTTCACCGGCGAGGGCGACGCCGACGGCATCGAAGGCATCGCGACACCCGCCGACAGCTATGTCCTGGCCGCCAAATGGCAGGCCGACCGGCTGGTGCTTTCGTTCGCGGACGCAAAAGGCCGCACCGGCACGCTGTCGCTGGCGCGTCCCGCCACGCTATCGGTGTTCGAGGTCGACCCGCGCGACCGCCCCGACAAGGGCCAGGGGCCAAGACTCTACAAGGAATGGAGGCTCTCCGCGCCATCAGCGGGAAGCGGTGTGTTCCAGCCCGGCATCGCACCGCGCCAGATCCTCACGCTGATCCTGCAGGGCGGCGGCAACAGCTGCACCAGCGCAATCGATTTCTCGCACTGGACGCTGGTAATGCAGGGACCGAAAGCCAACTACACCCTGTTCGGCGATCTGGTGACGGTGAAATAGCGCGTGCGATACGCCGCGACAAACCGCCCGCGTTGAACCGGGCGGCAAGTCGGACGGAAAGCAATCGGATTATTCGCGCTTATGTGCGTCCCGGCCTTCCCGCCATACTGCGGACGCTACCCAGCGACTTGAAGCAGTTGACCTGAAAACCGAGCTGGAAGCCGCCGGTGGCCGGCGTGAACAAATATTCCCGACATATATTCGGCGGCTGCACCAGCACCGCGTAGTCGTAGACAAGCTGCCCGGTGTTCAGCGTCTTGTAGACCGTGACACTGCCGGCCCGTGCATTCGGCATATGATAGTTCGCCTTCACCCGCTCGAACCCTGCCTGCAAATCGTAGAAAATGTCGTGGTTGGAATATTGCGCAACGCCGATCCAGCCGGGCAGCGGCACCTGGCCAAGGTTCTGCAGTTGATGGTTGAAATGCACGCGCAATTTTCCCGGGCCGTTGATCAGGTAAAAATCGTTGAACGCGTTGACATCCGCCTGTGCGATCTTGCTGGAGGACTGAGCCGACAGGTTGAGGATCAGCGGGCTCTGCGCCAAAGGATAGAGCCAGGATGTGTTGAAAAAGAAGGTGAGCGATTGCGCGCTCGCAGGCGCGATCGCCAGAAACGAGGCGGCGATGCCGAGCAACAAGGCCTTGCGCATGAAGTCCTCCTGTCATGGATATTCGCGGTTATTCGCGGCCGGAAGCGGATAATCATCATAGTTGATCGATATTGTAAATACAATCTAAGGTGATAGACCGGACGGCCCCTGCAAAGCGTCTCGGTCGATCGGAGTTTACGTGCTAGAGTGGCGGCCAAGCAGCCCGAAGCGGCTGCATCCAGGGGAGAACATCATGAATTTTTCGCACGCAGTCTTGTCGGTAGCCTTCGCCTTGACCTCCCTCACCGCATCCGCCGCCGACACTCCGGCCCCGAAACAGGGCGACTGGATCGCCCGCGATTTCAAATTCCACACCGGCCAGGTCATGCCGGAGCTGCGGCTGCACTACACCACCATTGGCGAGCCGACCGGCCAACCGGTGCTGGTGCTGCATGGCTCGGGGGGATCGGCGACCAACATGCTGACGCCGGCCTTCGCCGGCGAATTGTTCGGCCCGGGTCAGCCGCTGGACGCCGCGAAATACTACATCATCATTCCGGACGGCCTCGGCCACGGCAAGTCGTCAAAGCCCTCCGACGGCATGAAGACCGCTTTTCCAAAATACAATTACGGGGACATGGTCGACGCGCATTACCGCCTCGTCAAGGAAGGCCTCGGCGTCAAACATCTGCGGCTCGTGATCGGCAATTCGATGGGCGGCATGCACACCTGGATCTGGGCCGGCAGATATCCGCAGTTCATGGACGCGGTGGTGCCGATGGCCTCGCAACCGACCGAGATGGCGGCGCGCAACTGGATGCTGCGGCGGATGATGATCGAGACCATCCGCAACGACCCCGATTACAACGGCGGCAACTACACCGCGCAGCCGCGGATGATGAAGTACGCCGTCAATGCCTACCAAGTCGCGACCGGCGGCGGCACCCTCGCCTACCAGATGCTGGCGCCGACGGCGGCAGCCGCCGACAAGATGGTCGACGAGCGGCTGGCGACCGCGATCACGGCTGACGCCAACGACTTCATCTACCAGTGGGAAGCCTCGCACGACTACAATCCCGGCCCGGGGCTCGACAAGATCGAGGCCACGCTGCTGGCGATCAATGCTGCCGATGACGAGCGCAACCCGCCGGAAACCGGCGTCACCGACGCGGCCCTGAAACGCGTCCGGAACGGCCGGCTGTTCCTGATCCCGGCCTCGACCGAGACCCGCGGCCATCTCACCACCGGCAACGCCGCGTTCTGGAAACAGCAGCTGCAGGAATTGCTGCAGACCGCACCGCAGAAGACGATGTGAGCCGGCGCAGCGCTGAAGCGAACGCCGGATGTCGTCGATCCGTTTTCGCCGTGTCGCCCTCGCTCTCCCCGGAGCGGTCGAAGGCGCGCACCAGGGACACGCCGATTTCCGTATCGGCAAGCGCATCTTCGCCACCCTCGGTTATCCCGATGACGACTGGGGAATGGTGAAGCTGACGCCCGAGCAGCAAGCGATGCTGGTCGAGGCAGAACCGGACATCTTTCGTCCGGTGCCGGGTGGATGGGGCAAGCATGGCAGCACCAATGTAAGGCTGGCAAAGGCCGACGTGGTAACGCTGCGCAGCGCACTGACGATGGCGTGGCAAAACCTCGCCCCGCCACCGGTCAAGCCGCGCAAGAAGAAAGTCTGATTTCGCACCGCATCAATTTGCGATCGCCCGCATCGCTCATAATTTGAGCGCGCATCCGTGACCCGGCTCTGGTTGAATTGTCCCGCTACGATTCGTGAGGTGCACACACACCCGCGACAAATCAGACCTCATGGCGGAGGATCGGATGCAAAGGCTCGCGCATTTTGTTTTGCTCGCGTGTCTGTCGGTGCTGGCAAGCACAGCGCTTGCCTTCGACAACGGCCAATACGACAACGTCGCGCCCGATATCCGCGCCTGGTTCAAGAGCGTGATGGCGCCGAATGGCGTGCCCTGCTGCGATATCTCGGACGGTCATCGCACCAGCTATGACGTCCGCGAGGGCGCCTATTGGGTTCCGATCGAAGGCCAGTGGATGGCGGTGCCGGATCGCGCCATCATTCGCGACCGCGGCAACCCGGTCGGCGAAGCCGTCGTGTGGTACGTGCATCACCGCGGCAGCATCATCATCAGCTGCTTCGTGCCGGCGGACTCGGTGTAACATCCGCAACGCGCTGATGCGTGGCGCGTATTAGGTCGGCGGATGACCGACGAAATGAAAAGCGATAACGCCCGCGCCGTGATGCGCTGGATTCTCGCCGCACTTTATGTGCCGGCGGGCATTGCCCATCTCTGGATACCCGAAAAGCTGCTCGCGATCACGCCGTCCTGGGTGCCCTATGCGCGCGAAGTGGTTTTCATCACCGGGCTCTGCGAACTGGCCGGCGCAATCGCGCTGGTCACGCGGCCGTTGCGGTGGTGGGCCGGCGTCGCGCTGGCGGCCTATGCGCTCTGTGTCTGGCCCGCGAACTTCAAGCATGCGCTCGACGGCATCGACCTGCCCTACATCGCCAGCAGCTGGCTCTATCACGGGCCGCGGCTGGCCTTTCAGCCGGTTCTGATCTGGTGGGCCTTGTACTGTTCAGAAGTAATCTACTGGCCTTGGCGGCGATAGCAGTGGCCGCCGCGGCGTGACGATGTTATTTTGACGATCTGACGACGCCAGCTTCGGAGAGCATCCTTGACGGATTTCAGCGCCAGCGACCTCGCCACGATCTATCCCGCTCCCTCGCCGCGCGTGATCGCCAAGGCGCGGCCGGAGATCGACGTTCATGCAAAAAAGTTCATCGGCATGTCGCCGTTCTGCGTGCTGGCGACATCCGGCTCCGACGGAGCCGTCGATGCGTCGCCGCGCGGTGGCAATCCCGGCTTTGTCAGCGTCGCCGGCCCGAACGAATTGCTGATGCCGGATCGATCCGGCAACAACCGGATCGACAGTTTCAGGAACATCGTCGAGGGATCGGGCTTCGTGCAACTGATCTTCTTCGTACCGGGGATCGACGAGACGCTGCGCGTCGGCGGCAGGGGAAAACTGTCGGCGGACCCGGAGCTGCTGGCATCGATGGTGGAGTTCGGCAAGCCGCCGCGCGCGGCGCTGCGCATCGACGTCAGCGAGGTTTATTTCCACTGCGGCAAGGCGCTGATGCGCTCGAAGCTATGGGGCGGCGATCGCGTCGAGCGTTCGGTAATGCCGAGCATCGGCGAAGTGATCCACGACCAGACCGGCCTCGGCGAGCGCGAAAGCCAGGACGTGATCTACGAGCGCTACAAGACGCAGCTCTAGAGCCCGGCTGTCATACCCCGCGAAGGCGGGGTATCCACTACGCCGTGGCCTTAAACGTTGTCGCTGATGCTTGCGAATACTGAATCACCCGCTTTCGCGGGTGATGACAGGCATGCGTTCGCAATATTCTTCAGTGCTCGCTCTCGAGCCCGCCGACGTGCTTCTGGGTGTAGAGCTCAAGCCCGATGCGCTTGATCAGGTCGAGCTGGGTCTCGAGGAAATCGATGTGGTGTTCCTCGTCCTTCATCAGCTGCTCGAACAGGTCGCGGCTGACGTAGTCCTTGACGCCGTGGCAGTAGGTCGCGGCTTCCTGGTAGAGCGCGCGCGCCGCGATCTCGGAGGCGAGATCGCAGTCGATGATTTCCTTGACGTTCTGACCGATCCGCAAGGGATCGAGCACCTGCAGATTGGGAAAACCGTCGAGGAACAGGATCCGGTCGGTGAACTTGTCGGCGTGCTCCATCTCCTCGATGGATTCCTTGCGCCAGACCTTGGCCATGTCGAGCAGGCCCCAGTTGTTCAGGAGCCGGTAATGCAGCCAATACTGGCTGATGGCGGTGAGTTCGCTGCGCAGGCCCTTGTTGAGATAATCGATGACTTTGGGGTCGCCCTGCATGGTGCACTCCGGGTTTTTGAGGCCAAACCGGCCCGAAACTATTTAGAACGTTTCTAAGTCAGTTCACACACCAGAGCAACCACTTCGCCAAAAAAGCGGTGGGAACCAGAAATCCTCAGGATTGAGAGGGGATTTTAGCTGGCCGCGAGCGCGAAGGCTGGCGCGACTTGCTGGGCGGGCTCGTCATTGGCGGCGGCAGGATGGCTGTGCGGACAGCCGGAGCAGCAGGCCTTGGCGCAGGCGCCGAGCGCATCGTCGATGATGGTCTTGATGGTGCGCGCGCAGCGGCCGCATTCGGCGCTGCAACCAAGGCAGCCATAGATCTGCTTTGGATTGCGCGGCAGGTCCGTCGCCGCGCTGACGGCATTGCGGACATCGTGGTCGCTGATGACGTTACAGGAACAGACGATCATGAAGTTGGCGGGCCCATCGGTGATGCTTGAGTTCTCAGATATTGAAGCACGGCATCAGATGCAAAAGGAAAAACCGCAGTTTCAAGCAATTCCAAACTGATGCTGAATACAGCTTGGAATGGATCTAAAAAGGCCTGTTGCGGCAGATCAAAAACCCGCAGTTTTCCGGGGAATTTGCAGGGTTAATCACCGCCTCCGCCGCCATCCCCACCACCGCCGCCGCTGTCCCCGCCGCCGCTGCTGTCGCCCCCTGAATTGCCCCAATCGCCGCTGGCGCCTGAGTTGCCCGAATTGTCGGACGAGGAGCTGTCACTGCTGAACCAGGAGAAGATACTAGAACCATTGCCGCCGGAGTCGTAGCTGGCGCTGCTCCCGGAATCGCCGCCGGAGGCGTTCCCCCGCCGGGCGGTTCGGTTCTGTGCCCGGTTCATCCAGAGATAGCCAATCAGCGAGGTCCCGCCGACCGCTACCAGCAACGCCGTCATTCCGCTCGTCATGGCACCTTCCCGATTGCGAGTTCCGACCCGGATTTGGGCTGCTCCTTGGGCCGCTCCCTGCCCTTATTTGTCGCCAAATAAGGCAGGTCCGTTCATTGATCATTCAAGCGAAATGTGGAACTTTCGCCGGGACAGAACGCTTTAGCAGCTGTCCTTGCTCCCAAAAGAAAGGTGATGCGATGAAGAAGACTTTGATGGCGCTCGGCGCCGTCGCCACCCTGGCTATTTCGGCCGTGGCAATCCCGGCTCCCGCCCATGCCCAGCGCGGTGTCGCGGCAGGTGTGGCGGCCGGACTGATCGGCGGCGCCATTGTCGGCGGTGCGATCGCTTCCCAGAACGGCTATTACGGCCCCGGCTATTATGGACCGGGATATGGCTATGGCGGCGGGCCGGCCTATGTCGTCGATCCCGGCTATGGTCCCGACTGCTTCGTCCAGCGCCAGCGCTTCTGGGACGGCTATGGCTGGCGGGTTCGCAACGTCAGGGTTTGCAACTAAGCCCGTTCACCTTCATTAAATCGAACGCATCGCCCCGGAAAGCAGCCGCTTTCCGGGGCGATGATCATTGATGGCCCGAAAAAGACCGCTTTTTCGGCCGAACAGGCCAGCACTTTCCATTGAGCCGCGTGCGTTGTGCAGCGGAGCGGCCGATGCGAACGACTACATGAGCCACTTCGAAACCCGGCGCCGGCGAACGGCGCTACTCCAGGAGAGCCATAGAATGAACAAGACATTTGCTGCCTTGGTTGCCGTCGCGACGGTGGCAGCTTCGCTCACCGCGACGCCCGCAAGCGCACAGCGTGGCGTTGGCGCCGGTATCGCCGCCGGCCTGATCGGCGGCGCGATCATCGGTGGCGCGATCGCCTCCACCCGCCCGGCCTACGGTGGCCCGGTCTACGTCGAAGACGCGCCCCCGCCCTGCCATTGGGCCCGCGAACGCTTCTGGGATGGTTACGGCTGGCGCTATCGCCGCATCGAAGTCTGCAACTGACCTGCCCGACCGGCGCGCCAACAGCGCGCTTTGATCGAGAGCCCGGCCGAAATCTCGGCCGGGCTTTTTGCTGCGCTCCGTCGTGCTTCGTTCTCGTTCCTTGATCTTGATCAAGCCTGCGGCTTCCGCAGGCGTAAACTTGCAGCAAGGCCGACAATCGTGGAAGCAAGCAGTGCGTGCATGAAAAATAAAGCAATGCTGGGCTGCGCGACGGCCATCCTGATCGCCAGCTCGTGCTGGACGGCATCCGCCGCGGCGCAAACCGCAACCGATCGTACGGTCGAACTGTTCACCTGCAAGGACGTCATGCGCGAGCCGAACGCCAGCCGCGAGGTTGCGATCGCGTTCCTGCACGGCTACCTGCTCGGCCGGTCCGGCGTCCCGAAATTCAATGTCGAGGTACTGGAAAGGCAGACCAATGCCTTCATCGAGGAATGCCTCGACAATCCGCAAAGCAAGGCCGCCGATGTCATGGCCAAACTCAAGAAATAGCTGCAGGCGGCCGGCGAGGCGCTTGCGGCCAAAGGCCCTGCTGCTGGCGACAGCCATGCTGGCGGGAACACTCGCCGATGCCGCGGCCGCCGACGAGCCCTGCAACCCCATCATCGACGGCACCTATTGCGCGACCAACATGCCGAAGAACCGTGGCGATGTCCGCTCCTCAACCGGCATGAAACCGCTGGAGGATTACTCCCGCCTTGTCCCATCGGCAGCGGTCGGGGGCACGCCGGGAACGTTGATCGGGATCGGTAACCAGGGCAATCGCACCTGCTTCGGTCTCCTGCGCAGGTCGACTTGCGATTGAAATCAGCTCACCGCGCAGCGTTCATCGAACGCAGCACCGCTTCGCTCGGCCAGCAGTCGACCTTGAGGCCGGCGGATTTCTGGTACGCGCCCAGCGCCGCGCGGGTCTGCATGCCCGCCTTGCCGTCGAGCTTGTCCTTGTAGAGGCCGATCCGCGTCAGATGACGCTGCATGGCCTCGACGTCCTTGCTCCGCAACTGGGTCGACGCCGACCACGGCGTTGCGAACGGCAGCGGACTTCCCATGCGATCGCTGAGATGGCCGACGAACAGCACATACAAGTCGGAAAAATTATATTCCTTGATGACGAAGTAGTTCTTCGTGGTCAGGAACGCAGGGCCGTAGACGCCCTCGGGCTGCAGCAGCGAGGCCGGCTGCGCCTGTTCAGTCGCACTCAACCTCGCGCCACGCACTGGCACGAAGCCTGAACCCAGCCATTCGCCGATCGGCTTCGTCACCTCGGGCACGCCCTTGGTGCAGTCGACATTGCCGGGCGCGCGCACTTCGTAGGCCCAGCGCACACCGGGCTGCCAACCCTTGTTGACGAGTTGCTGCGCGGCGGAGGCCAGCGCGTCCGGCACCGAGTGCCAGATATCGACGCGGCCGTCGCCGTCGAGATCGACGCCGTGCTTGTAATATTCCGACGGCAGGAACTGGGTGTAGCCGGTGGCGCCGGCCCAGGACGAGCGGAATTCCTTGCGCGTCACCGCGCCCTCGCCCAGAATTTTCAGCGCCAGGATGAACTCGGTTCGGTACTGGTCCTTGCGCCGGCCGACATAGGCCTGCGTCGCGACCACGCGCAGCGTGTCATACGGCAGCGCGTAGCGGCCGTAATCGGTTTCGCGTCCCCAGATCGCCAGCACGACGCTGGCGGGAACGCCGAAACGTTTTTCGATTGCGTCGAGCGCCGCGCGATGTTTCGCCATCAGCTTCTGGCTTTCGGCCGCGAGCCGCGCAATCGAGGCTTCCTTGACGTAGTCGGCCGGCACCTGCACGAACTCGGCCTGCGACGGCGCGCCGGTTGCGGGCCGTCCCGGCAAAATCAGATCGGGCAGTTTGTAATCCGGCTCGAGGCCGCGGGTCTCGGCATCGAACGTCGCGCGCGAGACACCGGCCGCCTGTACCTCCGGCCACAGCGAGGCGATGAACTGGGTGAAAGCAACGTCCGCCGCGCGGGCGGGCGTTTGCAGCATCAGCGCCAGAAGCAGCAAGCCAACGGCAATCGGGCGGCGTTCCATCCGCAATGATTTGCTCACGTGTCGGTATCGGATATGGCCATGGTCAATCCTATCATGACCATCGCTGGCTGTGAACTCAGACAGCGGAACCGAACATCAGTGCGCGCCTTGCTGCTTCGCCGCCTCGATCGCGCCGTTCGAGAGCTTGTCGACATAGGCGATACCGATCGCCGAAAAGATAAAGACGGTGTGGATGATGGTCTGCCACATCACGCCGGTCTCGGTATAACCGGTCTTGCCCGACGCCAGCCCGCCGGCCTCGATGAAGGTGCGCAGCAGATGGATCGACGAAATGCCGATGATCGCCATCGCCAGTTTGATCTTCAGCACGCTGGCGTTGACGTGACTGAGCCACTCGGGCTCGTCGGGATGGCCCCGCAAGTTGAGGCGGGAGACGAAGGTCTCGTAACCGCCGACGATCACCATGACGAGCAGGTTCGAGATCATCACGACGTCGATCAGCCCCAGCACCGCCAGCATGATTTGCTGCTCGCTGAAATCGAAGGAGTGGCCGAACAGGTGCCACAGTTCCTTCATGAACAGCACGACGTAAATGGCCTGGGCCACGATCAGGCCGACATACAGCGGCAATTGCAGCCAGCGCGAGCCGAAGATCAGCATCGGCACGGGACGAAGCGGCCTGCCCTTCGGTCGAAGGGAGGCTTCGGTATGGAGGTTCATGTTGTCGGCTCGCGGGAGGAAATGGAACGGCGGGACATGCCGCATCTAACGCCTCTCACCGCGGCGTGAAGTGACAACTGGCCGCACCGGTCCGCGACAAATTGCCGAGTTGCCGCCCGCGGTATCGCGCGGGCGGTTTGCACCACTCTCGCTGTGTTACCGCGTCAGCTTCTTGTACTTCACGCGGTGCGGAATGATGCTGTCCTGACCGAGCCGGCGCATCTTGTCTTTCTCGTAGTCCTGGAAGTTGCCTTCGAACCATTCGACATGGCTGTCGCCTTCGAAGGCCAGGATATGGGTCGCGATGCGGTCGAGGAACCAGCGGTCATGGCTGATGATGACGGCGCAGCCGGCAAAATCCTCCAGCGCCTCTTCCAGCGCGCGCAGCGTATCGACGTCGAGATCGTTGGTCGGTTCGTCGAGCAGCAGCACGTTGGCGCCGGATTTGAGCATCTTCGCCAGATGGACGCGGTTGCGCTCGCCGCCTGACAGGGCGCCTACCTTCTTCTGCTGGTCGGCGCCCTTGAAGTTGAACGACGAGCAATAGCCGCGCGAGTTCACTTCCTTCTTGCCGAGCAGGATCAGTTCGTTGCCGCCGGAGATTTCCTCCCACACGTTCTTCTTGCCGTCGAGATCGTCGCGCGACTGGTCGACGTAACCGAGATGCACGCTCTCGCCGACGACGATGGTGCCCTTGTCCGGGGCTTCCTGCTTGGTGATCATGCGAAACAGCGTGGTCTTGCCGGCACCGTTGGGGCCGATCACGCCGACGATGCCGCCCGGCGGCAGCTTGAAGGTGAGATCCTCGATCAGCACGCGGTCGCCGAAGGATTTGCTGAGGCCCTCGAAGTCGACGACGTTCTGGCCGAGCCGCTCGGCCACCGGAATCGTGATCTGCGCCGTCTGGCTCTGCTTGTCGCTGGCCTGCTTCAAGAGGTCTTCGTAACGCTGGTAGCGCGCCTTGGACTTCGCCTGGCGGGCCTTGGGAGACGACGCGATCCATTCCTGCTCGCGCTGCAACGTCTTCTGATGCGCGGCGTCCTCGCGACCTTCCTGCTGGAGGCGCTTCTGTTTTTGCACCAGCCAGGACGAGTAGTTGCCTTCGTAGGGAATGCCCTTGCCGCGGTCGAGCTCGAGAATCCAGCTCGTGACGTTGTCGAGGAAGTAGCGGTCATGGGTCACGATCAGGATCGCGCCGGGATAATTTCGCAGATGGCCTTCCAGCCATGACACCGACTCGGCGTCGAGATGGTTGGTCGGTTCGTCCAGCAGCAGCAGCTCGGGCTGGTCGAGCAGCAATTTGCACAGCGCGACGCGGCGGCGCTCGCCGCCCGAGAGCTTGCTGACGTCCGAATCGTCGGGCGGGCAGCGCAACGCGTCCATCGCCTGGTCGACCTTGCTGTCGAGATCCCAGAGCCCGGCGGCCTCGATCTCGTCCTGCAGCTTGGTCATCTCGTCGGCGGTTTCCTCGGAATAGTTCATCGCCAGTTCGTTGTAGCGATCGAGGATCGCCTTCTGCTTGGCGACACCGAGCATGACGTTTTCGCGGACGGTCTTGGTGGCGTCGAGCTGGGGTTCCTGCTCGAGATAGCCGACCCGGGCACCCTCGGCGACCCAGGCCTCGCCGTTATATTCCTTGTCGAGGCCGGCCATGATCCGCAGCAGGGTCGACTTGCCGGAGCCGTTGACGCCGAGCACGCCGATCTTGGCGTCGGGGTAGAACGACAAATGGACGTTATCGAGCACCTTCCGGGTCGGGTAGGCCTTGGTCAAACCCTGCATGAAATAGACGAACTGGCGCGCCATCGCGGTCCCTTGAAACCAGAGGATTTATGGAAATTTGCTGCCGCTGATGTAGCGGCGCGGACACCAAAGGGCAACCGCGGGAGCCCGTTTTCCATCCGTTCACCACGGATGAATACGGGGTGGTCACCATGTGACCCCGGATCACGGCAAATGAAACGATCTATTAACAAATCAGGCGAAAACTCGTTCTCGGCGCCGAAAGAGGCGTCGCACGCGGCCCAGGCCGCGAGTGAAAACAACGGGCCCGCGTCATGGCAACAATCACTTCGGCCTCCCTTTCCAGCGGTATCGCCCCGGCGCGCCGCCGCGGCGGACAGGCAAAGCCCTTTACCGAGCTCCGCGCCTTCTGGCGCCAGTTCGTGGACCGGGCGTTCAACCCCTACCGGCCGGAACTGCATTATATGCGCGGCCCGGGTCCGGCCTGGCGCGCCAAGCACCTCTCCCGCCCGAACTGACCTTCCCGGATATTTGACGCAGCCCTGCATTTAAGTCCGCTTGCGCGCCCTCCAATTGCGCGCGACCATGGCGATCCTTCCCGACGGCCATTCCCGCCGTCATCCTTGCCATGAATGGACCTCCCAATGACGCGGCCGCGCTGTGCAATTCTCGACGACTATATCAACGTGTCCCAGACCGTCGCGGACTGGTCCAAGGTCGCCGACCGCGTCGACGTCACCGTCTTCAACCAGCCGTTTGCGACCACCGAGGCCGCCGCCAGCGCGCTGAAGGACTTCGAGATCATCTGCGCGATGCGGGAACGCACGCCGTTCCCCCGTGCCCTGTTTGCGGCCCTGCCCAATCTGAAACTCCTGATCACCTCGGGCATGCGCAACGCCGCGATCGATATGGAGGCGGCCAAGGACCACAAGGTGGTGCTGTGCGGCACGCAGTGGGCCCGCGACCCGACCGCGCCTTTGACCATGGGGCTGATCCTGGAACTGACCCGCAATATCGGCCGCGAGAACGCGCGCATGCATGCCGGCGAGCCGTTGCAGAAATTCGTCGGCATGGAGATCGAGGGCCGCACGCTCGGCGTCATCGGCCTCGGCAAGCTCGGCACCAAGGTGTCGAAGCTGGCCCAGGCCTTCGGCATGAACGTGATCGCCTGGAGCCCGAACCTGACGCCGGAGAAGTGCAAGGAAGCCGGTGTCGGCTACGCCACCAAGGAAGAGCTGTTCGCAACCGCCGACATCATCACCATCCATGTGGTGCTGAGCCAGCGCTCGCGGGGGCTGGTCGGGGCGGCTGATCTCGCCCGCATGAAGCCGACGGCGTATCTGGTCAACACCGCGCGCGGGCCGATCGTCGACGAAGCCGCACTTCTGGAGGCGCTGACACAGAAGAAGATCGCCGGCGCCGGCATCGACGTGTTCTCGGTCGAACCGCTGCCGGTCGATCATCCCTTCCGCAAGGTCGACAATCTCGTGCTGACCCCGCACCTCGGCTATGTCACCGAGGACAGCTTTCGCAACCACTATACCCAGATGGTCGAGGGCATCGACGCCTGGTTCAAGGGCGAAACACCGCGCCGAATGGCGTAATCAGCAGCACATACGGCCGTCATCCTGAGGCGCGAGCGGAGCGAGCCTCGAAGGATGATTGTGCATGCGGCCATCCTTCGAGGCGCGCAAGAGCGCGCACCTCAGGATGACGATTGTGCTCGTGGTGGGACTCTAGCGAACCGTGACCGGCGCGGGCAGCGGCGGCACGACGGTCGGCTGGGTGCCGGGAATCGGCGCCAACTGCGCCTGTGCGGGGCCACCTGCTGCGGGGCCACCGGGCGCCGGTGCGGCCGAAGCGGTGGCGGTTCCCGGAGGCTGGCCACCGGGCATCACCACGACGCGGGTGCCGACCTTGGTGCGTTCGAACAGGTCGGAGACGTCGTCGTTCAGCATGCCGATGCAGCCGGACGAGACGAACTTGCCGATGGTCGAGGGCTGGTTGGTGCCGTGGATGCGATAGACGGTCGATCCGAGATACATCGCGCGCGCGCCGAGCGGATTGCCGGGGCCACCGGCCATGAAACGCGGCAGATAGGGCTGGCGCTCGATCATTTCGGTCGGCGGATGCCAATCCGGCCACTCGGCCTTGCGGCTGATCTTCTGCACGCCGGTCCAGGTGAAGCCATCGCGGCCGACGCGGACGCCGTAGCGGATCGCACGACCGCCACCGAGCACGTAATAGAGGTAGGTGTTGGGGGTATCGACGACGATGGTGCCCGCGGGCTCCTTGGTCGGGAACGCCACTTCCTGGCGACGCAGGTTCGGCGGCAACTGTACCGGCGCAGCGTCCGGCTGCTCATCCGCCGGCAGTGCCGACATCTGCACCGGGCGGCCATCGGCTCCCACGGGAGCCTGCTGTTGCTGCAACGATCCGGTCACGCCGGGTGCGGGTGCTGGCGCGGCGCCGATGCCTTCCGGCGGACGCAGGCCGGCGCGATCGTCGTTCGGATAGACGATACCGGCGCCGGGAATGCGACTGTCGCCACGGTCCGAATAGACCGGTTGCTGTGAACCCGGGCCACGGTCGCCATAGATCACCGGCGGCGGGCCGGCGGGGCGGCCATAACGCGGATCGTCGGGCGACATCACGGGACCGGTCGGCATCGGCGGGCCACGGTCCGAATAAACCGGTGCGGGACGGCCATAGCGCGGGTCGTTCGGCGACAGCACCGGACCGGGCGGCGACAGCGCGGTCGAACTCTGCGCGTTCGGCAATTCGTCGTCCTCGAGCGCGTCGAAATCCGGCGCACCGGGGCCGCGGCGTTCATCGACGGCGTAACCACCGGGCACATAGGGTCCAGGAGCCGCCGAATAGACCGCGCCCGGAGGGGTCGGATAGGCCTGCTGCGCATGCGCAAGCGAGGTTCCGGCCGCGCCGGCGGCAACGGCAGCACAAATCGTCAGAATGCGGTTAATCATCATCGCTTTTGTATAGACCCCAAGGCACACCGGACGGTTAACGGCAGATGGCCGAAGATAGCGGCGCATTCAAGACAAATCAGCCAAATTCGGCCCGAAGCGGACATTTGTGATAGCCCGTAAATCTGCGGCAAAGATGCCTCAGCACCGTGAAAATCGTCATTCTTGCCTCGGTGAGCAGCCTCAGGCGTCGATTTTGTAGCAAACAGGTCCGGGGCGTTGAGATATTCTCGAATCGGCCTGATTCGCGGCGGCGAAGCCGGGCCCCTTCAGTGGTCACCGCGTTTCCTCTGGCATCCATAGCCCTGCAGCCTCCCGGCAAGGCGGAACTCGCGTCCATGCTCCCCGGTTTTCGTTTCCTGTTCGCCGCGGTCGTCCTGTCGCTGTCGATCCTGGTGTTCGGGCTTGGCGCCGCTGCCCTGCTGCGCGCCGCGCATGAGCAATTTGCCAGCCTGCCGTCGCGACGGGCGCCGGCCGAACCCGTGTTCACCCGGCAGAATGACGCGCCGCTTCCCACACTGGCGCTGTTGCGCTTCGATCCTCCGGCCGTCGAAAAGACACCGGACGTGCCGGCGGCTGCGGCGCCCGAAACGGTGACACCGGCCGCGCAAGATGCGGATGCCGCGCCGGTGGAGCCCGAAAAACTGGCCGCATTGCCGGAAGAGCCGGTGTCGACCGACGCAACACCGGCCGCTCCGATCACGGAAACGGCGGCGCCAACGCCGGCGACGGTCGTCGAGAGCGCGCCGCCGCCTGCCGTCGCGCCGGAGGTGAAGGTCGCCGCGATCGCGGACGCGCCGGTGCCTCCAAGCGCCGCCGCAGCGCCGGTGCCCAGGAACGATACGCCGTCGCCGGGAGCCAACATCGCAACGACCAAAATCGCCACGCTGGGTGGACCCACTGTCATCATCGACGAAAGGGCCGCGGCAAACGCCGCCGACGCCAAGCCGGATCGCAGCACGCTCCGGAAGCGGGCCGCACAGCGCGCCCGGGAGCGACGACGTATCGCGGCGCGGCGCGCCCGGCTGGCGGCGGCGCGACAGGCGGCGCTGGCCGCTCAACAGTTACAGGCCAACCCGTTCGCGCAAACCCAAACCACGGTCGCGCGCACAGCGCAGTAGCTTTTTTTAAAGGCTACGCCGGACCGGTCGCGATCGGCGGCCCGTCGGGCAGCCCCCATTCCGACCACGAGCCGTCATAGAGCGCCGAGCCGCGCACACCGAGACGATAGAGCGCCAGCGTCAGCACCAGCGCCGACACGCCGGAGCCGCAGGTGGTGACGATCGGTTTTGTCAGTTCGACGCCGGCGCTTGCAAAAGCCTTGCGCAATTCATCCAGCGGCTTCATCGCGCCGGTCTTGGCATCGAACAGTTCGGCGTAAGGCACGTTGCGGCTGCCCGGGATATGGCCGGATCGCGAGTCCGGGCGCGGCTCCGGCGCGGTGCCTTCGAAACGCCCGCGCGGCCGCGCGTCGACCAGTTGCTCGGCGCGGGTGTCGATATTGGCGAGCACCTGCTGCTGGCTGCGGATATAGCTCGGATCGAACCTGGCCGTGAACTTTCCAGGCTTCGGCGTCACCTTGCCGGCATGCGTCGGCCGGCCTTCCTGGGTCCATTTCTTCAGGCCGCCATCCAGCACCCTGACGTTGGGATAGCCGAACGACAGGAACATCCACCACGCCCGCGGCGCCGCGACCCAGCCGCCGGAATCGTAGGCGACCACGGTGTCGCCGGTGGAAATGCCGAGCCCGCCGATGTCGCGCGCGAACTGCGCCGCGTCGGGAAACATGTGCGGCCGCGGATTGTTGTGATCGGAGATCGCGTCGACATCGAAAAACACCGCACCGGGAATATGCACGGCGAGATAGTCGTCGACCGGCAGCGGCAGCATGCCGGGCAGCTTGAACGACGCATCGATCACCTTGACCTTGGGATCGTCGATACGCGCGGAGAGCCAGTCGGTCGAGACAAGCGGATCGTCGGTGGTGGCCATGGATGCGGTCTCCGGGATTTTCAAATCGTCATTGCCGGGATAAAGCGCGAAGCGCGTCTTCGCGTTAGATGACCGGCATTCGAAGAAGATGGACACGCGGGTCAAGCCCGCGTGTGACGCATCTTAGACTTTCGCCTTCTTCGCTTCCCACTTCTCGATCGGACCGCCGGCATCGCGCCAGGCGGCGAAACCACCGCCCATGTGCGCGACCGGCTTCAGGCCCATGTCCTTGGCGGTCTTGGCCGCCAGCGCCGAGCGCATGCCGCCGGCGCAGTGGAAGATGAATTTCTTGTCTTCCTGAAAGATCGGCTTGGCGTAGGGGCTCTGCGGATCGATCCAGAATTCGAGCATGCCGCGGGTGCAGGAGAACGCACCGGGGATCTTGCCGTCGCGCTCGATCTCGCGGGGATCGCGGATGTCGACGATGACGACGTCGGGGTTTTGCGCCGCCTTGATGGCCTCAGCGGCGCTGACGGTCTCGATCTCGGCATTGGCCTCGTCGATCAGGGATTTGATGCCGCGGTGAATGGTCTGGGGCATGTCTCCACCTTTGTTGTTTTCTTGAATTCCGTTGTCTGCCTCCGGGGCGATGCGAGAGCATCGAACCCGGAATCTCGATCGAGTAAATCATTTCCGGATTCGCACTTCGTGCGCGCCGGAATGACAGCGAGACGCTCTAG
Organism: uncultured Alphaproteobacteria bacterium; assembly: GCA_963764705.1. Lineage (GTDB taxonomy): Bacteria > Pseudomonadota > Alphaproteobacteria > Rhizobiales > Xanthobacteraceae > Bradyrhizobium. The sequence goes on from CAVXTR010000008.1 coordinate 261,772, forward strand.
TGCACCAATTCCTTCATCGCGCGCTCGAGACCCTCGATCGTGATCGGGTACATGCGTTCCGAAAACAGCCGGCGGATGATGGTGGTGGATTCCGAATAATCCCAGTGCTTCTGCGCTACCGGATTGAGCCACACCGTATGCGAATAGGTGCGAGTGACGCGATCGAGCCAGACCGAGCCGGCCTCTTCATTGACATGCTCGACCGAGCCGCCGGGCACCATGATCTCGTACGGCGACATCGAGGCGTCGCCGACGAACACCACCTTGTAGTCGTGCGGATACTTGTGCAGCACGTCCCAGGTCGGCGTGCGATCGGTGAAGCGCCGCTTGTTCTGCTTCCAGACGCCCTCATAGAGGCAGTTGTGGAAGTAGAAATACTCCATGTGCTTGAACTCGGTCTTGGCCGCCGAGAACAATTCCTCGACCTGCTCGATATGCGAGTCCATTGAGCCGCCGATATCGAAGAACACCAGCAGCTTGACCGCGTTGCGCCGCTCGGGGCGCATCACGACGTCGAGATAGCCGTGGTTGGCGGTCTCCCTGATCGTATTGTCGAGATCGAGTTCATCCGGCGCGCCGGTGCGTGCGAATTTGCGCAGCCGGCGAAGGGCTACCTTGATGTTGCGGATGCCGAGTTCGACATTGCCGTCGAGGTCCTTGAACTCGCGCTTGTCCCACACCTTGACGGCGCGGTTGTTGCGGTTCTTTTCCTGACCGATCCGGACGCCTTCGGGATTGTAGCCCTGGGCGCCGAACGGCGAGGTGCCGGCGGTGCCGATCCACTTGTTGCCGCCCTGGTGGCGGCCCTTCTGTTCCTCGAGCCGCTTGCGAAGCGTCTCCATGAGCTTGTCCCAGCCCATCGCCTCGATCTGCTTCTTCTCTTCCTCGGTGAGGTATTTCTCGGCGAGCTTCTTCAGCCATTCGGCGGGAATGTCCGCCTTCTCCATGGCGTCGAGCAGGTTTTCCAGCCCCTTGAACACCGAGCCGAAGACGCGGTCGAACTTGTCGAGATTGCGCTCGTCCTTCACCAAAGCGGCGCGGGACAGGTAGTAGAAGTTCTCCACCGTCTGGTCGGCCAGATCGGCGTCGAGCGCCTCCATCAGCGTCAGGTATTCCCGTAACGTAACCGGGACCTGGGCGTCGCGCAGCGATGTAAAGAATTGCAGGAACATGGGTGACAGATTGCCCGCCGGACGGCCGACGTCAAGGGCCAGCGCATACCAGACAGGCCTAGACCGGGAGGGTTTTTCAACTACAATTGAGCCATAAAAGGCTTTTTCCGGCAGGGGAAATATCGAATGGGCATCATAGCGGCACTGGTCATCGGCGCGGTTGCGGGCTGGCTCGCCGGGCTGATCGTGCGCGGCGCCGGGTTCGGACTGATCGGCAACATCGTGATCGGCATCATCGGCGCGCTGCTGGCGAGCTGGCTGTTGCCGCAACTCGGCGTCAGCCTCGGCGGCAGCGCCTTTCGCGATATCGTCAACGCCACCATCGGCGCGGTGATCATCCTGGTCGTGCTGTCGTTCATCAGACGCTGACGAAACGCTTTCACTCCATCCCGACCGCCGAACCGGCGGTCGTTTACTGTTCAGGCTGCTGCAGTTCAGGTTATGGCGGCTCAAGAACGAACAACAAGGCAACCAGATAGATGAAATTTACCGGCACCAAGAACTACGTCGCCACCGACGACCTCAAGGTCGCCGTCAACGCCTCGATCGTGCTCGAGCGCCCGCTCCTCATCAAGGGCGAGCCCGGCACCGGCAAGACCGTGCTGGCGGAGGAAGTTTCCAAGGCGCTCGGTGCGCCGCTTTTGACCTGGCACATCAAGTCCACCACCAAGGCGCAGCAGGGCCTCTACGAATACGACGCGGTGTCGCGCCTGCGCGACAGCCAGCTCGGCGACAGCAAGGTGTCGGACATCAAGAACTACATCAAGCGCGGCAAGTTGTGGGACGCCTTCACCTACGAGAAGCGCCCGGTGCTGCTGATCGACGAAATCGACAAGGCCGACATCGAATTTCCGAACGACCTGCTGCTCGAACTCGATCGCATGGAATTCTTCGTCTACGAGACCGGCGAGAACATCAAGGCCAGCCTGCGCCCGATCGTGATGATCACCTCGAACAACGAAAAGGAACTGCCGGACGCGTTCCTGCGCCGCTGCTTCTTCCACTACATCAAGTTCCCCGACGCCGACACCATGGAAAAGATCGTCGACGTCCACTTCCCCGGCATCAAGCATCGCCTGGTCGAAGAGGCGCTGCGGATCTTCTTCGAGGTGCGTGAAGTGCCGGGCCTGAAGAAGAAGCCCTCGACCTCGGAACTGCTCGACTGGCTGAAGCTGCTGCTGAACGAGGACATCACGCCTGAAATGCTCAGGGAGCGTGATCCGCGCAAGCTGATCCCACCGCTGCACGGCGCGCTGCTGAAGAACGAGCAGGACGTGCATCTGTTCGAGCGGCTGGCATTCCTCAGCCGCCGCGAAGTGTAATCGCCGCCACAAGCGCCGGGATTTTGGTCCCGGCGCTTTGGTTTTGATGCGGACAACATAACAAGAAGAACAGGGCAGATGAACGTTCAAACCCAGATCGACAAGATTTCGCCCCGCGCGACCGAACATTTCGACGTCCTGATCGCGGGCGCCGGCATCTCTGGCGTCGGTGCGGCCTATCACCTCACCAGGCAGTGCCCGGGCACGACCTTTGTCGCGCTGGAAACCCAGAAGACCTTTGGCGGCACCTGGAGCACGCACCGCTACCCTGGAATTCGCTCCGACAGCGACCTGCACACCTTCGGCTACAGCTTCAAGCCGTGGACCTCAGCGCCGATCGCCAGCGCCGCCGAGATCCTGAAGTACATGGGCGAAGTGATCGCCGAGAACGATCTCGGCCGTCACATCCGCTACCAGCACACCATTACCTCGGCGAAATGGTCGAGCGCGGAGAACCTCTGGACCATCGAGGCCGTGCGCGCCGACACCGGCGAGAAGCTGCGCTTCACCACCAACTTCTTCTGGATGTGCCAGGGCTATTACCGCCACACCGAAGGCTATACGCCGGAGTGGAAGGACATGGCCAAGTTCAAGGGTCCGATCGTGCATCCGCAGAAGTGGCCCGAGGATCTCGACTACAAGAACAAGCGCGTGGTCGTGATCGGCTCGGGCGCAACGGCTGCGACGCTGATCCCGGCGATGGCCAAGGACACCGCGCACATCACCATGCTGCAGCGCTCGCCGACCTATTTCCGCACCGGCCGCAACGCCATCGAAATCGCCGAGACGCTGCGGCAGTTGCAGGTCGACGAGAAGTGGATCCACGAAATCACGCGGCGCAAGATCCTGTTCGACCAGGACGCCTTCACCCGCAAGACCTTCGAGGAGCCGGAAGCCGCCAAGAAGGATTTGCTGTCCGCGGTCGAAGCCTATCTCGGCAAGGATTTCGACATCGCCACCCACTTCACGCCGAAATACCGGCCGTGGCGGCAGCGCATCGCCTTCATTCCGGACGGCGACCTGTTCCAGGGCATCAAGTCCGGCAAGGCTTCTGTCGTCACCGACGAGATCGACCGCTTCACCGAGAAGGGCATTTTGCTGAAATCCGGCAACGAGCTCGAGGCCGACATCATCGTCACCGCGACCGGCTTCAACCTCTCCGCCAATGGCGACATCGACTTCGCCGTCGACGGCAAGAAGCTCGATTTCGCCGACACCGTGACCTATCGCGGCATGATGTTCACCGGCGTACCCAATCTGGTCTGGGTATTCGGCTATTTCCGCGCCAGCTGGACCTTGCGCGTCGACCTCGTCGCCGACTTCGTCTGCCGGATGCTCAAGCACATGAAAGACACCGGCGTGCACAAGGTGGTGCCGCAGCTCCGCGCCGAAGACCACAACATGCCGCTGCTGCCCTGGATCGATGCGGAGAATTTCAATCCCGGCTACATGATGCGCGGCATCCACCTGATGCCGAAGCGCGGCGACAAGCCGGAATGGCAGCACAACCAGGACTACTGGGCCGAGAAGGACGAATTTCCGAACATCGACCTCAAGGACAAGGCCTTCGCGTACAGCTAGTGCCGACAGCGCTGACGGTCAGAGTTACAAACCGCTCCCTCGGGAGCGGTTTTTTATTGTCTTGCGATCACGCGTGCTGCGGCAGCTTCACCGCCTCCGGCGCGGTCTTGCCGCGGATCATGTCGGAGGCCTTGTCGGCGATCATCAGGGTCGAGGCGTTGAGGTTGGCCGAGATCATCCGCGGCATGATCGAGGCGTCGACGACGCGCAGGCCTTCCAGCCCGTGCACGCGCAACTGATCGTCGACCACGGCCCATTTCGCATCGGCCGGCCCCATCCGACAGGTGCAGCCGGGATGGAACGTGGTGGTGCCGCGCTGCTTGGCGGAGGCAAGGAATTCGTCGTCGCTCTGGACGTTCGGCCCGGGGAAATCCTCATAGGCGTAGTATTTCGAAAGCGGCTGGGACGCCATCAGCCGGCGCGCCAGCTTCATGCCGGCGACGATGACGCGGCGGTCGAGCTCCTCGGTCAGGTAGTTGGTCTGGATGATCGGCGCCGTGAACGGATCGGCCGAACGCAGCCGGACATAGCCGCGGCTTTCCGGGCGCTGCTGCCAGGAGGCGATGGTCATGCCGGGCTCGTCCTCGAGCTGGCCCTGCACACCCTCCTTGTAGCTCGCCGGCGTAAAGGTGAGCTGGAGATCGGAGCTCTCGGTGGTCTCGCCGGAATGCCAGAAGCAGTAGACCATGGTCGGCGACAGCGAAAGCAGACCGCGCCGCGTCGTCGCCCATTTCAGCGCCTCGACCCAGAGGCTCAGGCCGCGCCGCATTTCGTTGATGGTCCGGATGTCCTTGACCCGCGCGACGGTGCGCGGCGCGTAATGGTCCTGCAGCCCCTCGCCGACACCGGCCAGCGCGTGACGCACCTCGATGCCGAGCGAGCCGAGCAGCTCCGGCGAGCCGACGCCGGACAATTGCAGCACCTGCGGCGAATTGTAGGTGCCGCCGGACAGGATCACTTCCTTGGCCGCGCGCACCTCGACCGGCGTGCCGCCCTTGCCGCCCTTCATGTAGCGCACGCCGACCGCGCGCTTGCCTTCGAAGATGATGTTGGTGACATGCGCGCGGGTGCGAACGTCGACATTGCCCCGCTTCACCGCCGGATGCAGGAACGCGGTCGCCGCGCTGACGCGCAGGCCGTTCTGAATCGTGCGCTGGGCGTAGGAAACGCCTTCCTGGATCGCGCCGTTGTAATCGGGATTGCGGGGAATGCCGAGGCTCATGGCGCCGGCCATGAACGCCTCGCACAGCGGGTCCTGCCAGTCCATCGTGGTGACGGTGAGATTGCCGTCGCGGCCGCGAAAGGTCTCGTCGCCCTCGCCCACCCGCCGCTCCAGCCGCTTGAAGTACGGCAGGATATCCGGATAGCCCCAGCCGCGATTGCCGAGCTGCGCCCAGGTGTCGAAGTCCTGGCGCTGGCCGCGGTTGTAGATGTGGCCGTTGATCGAAGACGAACCACCCAGCGTCTTGCCGCGCGGCGCGTAGATGCTGCGGCCGTCGGTGCCCGGGCCCGGCTCCTGCTGATAGGCCCAGTTGACGCTCTTCATGTGGAACGTCTTGATGAAGCCGGCCGGCAAATGAATGTAGGGATGCCAGTCCTTGCCGCCCGCTTCGAGCACGCAGACGCGGGTGGAAGAATCTTCGCTGAGCCGGTTGGCAAGCACGCTGCCGGCGGAGCCGGCGCCGATAATCACGTAATCGAACGTTTCCATTTTTTCGTTTCTGGCGCGGCTGACTTACCGCGGCTTTTCGTTGAGTTGATAGGTGAGATGCGCCTTCACCGTCGGCCATTCGCTGGCAATGATGCTGTAAACCACGGTGTCGCGCAACGTGCCGTTAGGCGCGATCTGGTGGTTGCGCAAAATACCGTCGCGCTTGGCGCCGAGCCGTTCGATGCCGCGCTGGCTCTGGTGGTTGAAGAAATGGGTGCGGAACTCGACCGCAATGCAATCCATCTTTTCGAAGGCATGCGTCAGCAGCAGCAGTTTGCACTGCGTGTTGACGGCGCTGCGCTGCACACGCTTGGCATACCAGGTCGAACCGATCTCGACGCGACGGTTGGCCGCATCGACGTTCATGTAGGTGGTCATGCCCGCGATCTTGCCGGCGGCGTCGTAGACCGTGAACGGCAGCATCGCGCCGGCCGACCAGCAGGCCGAGCCGGCGATCGATTTCCTTGCGCATGCCTTCGGGCGTGGGCACCGCCGTGTACCAGAGCTTCCACAGCTCGCCGTCGCTGACGGCTTCGGTGAGCCCGTCGCATTGATCCGGCGACAGCGGTTCGAGCCGCGCGTGTTCGCCGCGCAGGGTGACAGGTTCAAGGAAGGGCATTTAAAACTCCGATCTCTCAGCCGTCATTGCGATGGATTGCTTCCGCCTTCGCTCGTTGGGCTTCGGCGGACAAGTCGCTTCGCTCGCAATGACGTGGATGGCTCTCAGTCTATTTATTCAAAAAGTTCAGCGCCAGCCCGGGCCGCGCCCAGTCCATCGCCACCAGTTCGCCCCTGCCCGACAGCGTGATGTAGGCCGTCTTCAGGTCGGGGCCGCCGAAGGCGATGTTGGTGGTCATGCGATCACCGGTCTCGACCTGCTCGACCAGCTTCCCGTCGGGGGCGATCACCGAGATGCAGCCCGAGATCAGCGTCGCGACGCAGATATTGCCGGAGGCTTCCACCGCCAGCGAGTCGAACATCTGGTAGCCGCCGAGGCCCGCGATCGGCTTGCCGCGTTCGCCGCGATAAATCGGATCACGCGGCTTGACCTCGCCGGGCGCCGACAGATCGAACGCCCACAGCCGCGCGGTCGGCGTCTCCGCCACATAGACCGTGTTCTCGTCCGGCGAGATGCCGATGCCGTTAGCCGGCATCATGCCGAACGCGCCCTCAACGACTTCCTTCATGCCGGGCTTGAGATAATAGAACGCGCCGACATCCATGTCGCGGGCGCGGCGCTTGCCCAGATCCGTGAACCAGAGCCCGCCATGCTTGTCGAACACGAGGTCATTCGGCCCCTTCAGCGGATGCTCGCCGACCTTGTCGATCACGGTCTCGACCTTGCCGGTCCCAAGATCGACGCGCTGGATCGAGCCGCCGATATATTCGGCCGCCGAGGGCGGGCCCGGCATGAAGGTATTGCGCGTCGGAATCCAGCTGAAGCCGCCATTGTTGCAGATGTACATCTTGCCGTCGGGCCCGAGCGCAGCACCATTGGGTCCGCCGGGGATTTCCGCGACCACCTGCTTGCGTCCGTCCGGCCAGACCCGCGTCAGGCGGCGCCCGCGAATTTCGACCAGCACCACCGAGCCGTCGGGCATGACGACGGGACCTTCCGGAAACTCCAGATCGGTAGCGATAACTCTGATATTGGCCATGAAATCCTCCCGGCTTGCTTTGGCTGCAGGCGAATTTCTGGATCGACCCCGCACGCGCGCAATTTGATGCATCCGTTATGGCAAAGTCACATGGGGTTGCCAACCCGACGGCCCGCGCAACAGGTATTCTGGAGCGGGCGAGTGTCTGGTCATACTCCGCCGATCCGGGCCTATCCCCGTCATTGCGAGCGAAGCGACTCGACCGCCGAAGCTCAACCAGCGAAGGCGGAAGCAATCCATTCTTTCTTTATGCTGAGCGATGGATTGCTTCGCTTCGCTCGCAATGACGGTTCGATGCGCGCCCGCCTCCTCGCAGCGCGTTGTGCCCGGAGTTTTGCGATTGCCTTCGCTCTCATGGAAAATCAGATGCCCGCTGCGCGCTGCACTCGCGGAGGCGAGGGAAAAAATCGAAGACGACCCCGCCGCAGTGCATGTCACGCAGCATTTGATGGGACATTTCTATCTGGTCATGCGTCGCCAGTGCCATGCAGCAGCGGGTTAGCGACGGCGTCCGCCGCCGCTTCGTCGGCCGTAAGCGGCTGATTACATTATCGCTAATCCGATCCCCGCCAGCGCCTTGCATTTTCAGCTTCAATGGGTTCTAAGCCCGGTGCGTTTATGAGCATCGATATGAACGAGAGCGAGTCGCGGCGCCGTCACGGGTAAAGTGAGACGCATGGCGTAACGCAGATGCTTGATCCCCAACAAAGGAACCAATTCATGGCAAAGATGACCAAGAACCAGTTGATCGATGCAATCGCCGAGGCAACACAGGTCTCCAAGGGCGACGTCAAGTCCGTCGTCGAGCAGATGGCGATCGTCGGCTACAAGGAATTGAATGAAGGCGGTGAGTTCGTCATTCCCGGCTTCGTCAAGATGTCCGTCGTGCACAAGCCCGCCACCGAGGCGCGCAGCGGGATCAATCCCTTTACCAAAGAGCCGATGGAATTCGCGGCCAAGCCGGCCAGCAAGTCGGTCAAGGCATCGCCGCTGAAGGTTGTAAAAGACGCGGTTTGATAAACGCAGGGCGGGTTTGCGGCGTACCCGCCGCAACCTTCTCTGCGGAGAACGGCGGATCGGGCTCGCGCCAATCCGCCTTCCAATCCCGGACACTCAGCGCGCGATCGCTTGCGATCATGGTCATGGCCTGGAGACGGCGGGACCGAGACCAGCGGATATTTGCTCTCCACGGGGAGTTCCAGACGGTAGACCCTGAGACTGGGCTCGGTCCAATACGCGAGCACGTTGCCGCAAGTCGCGCATTCGGCATGGCCGGGCGATCCTCCCGCATTCGAGGCCTCGGCAACCGAATAACGCGAACTGCAGGCACTGCAGATTATTTCTGATAGGCGAGACCGGTGTTTTCAAGCGATGGACCGTCGATCAAACCGCCGCACCAGCCGCGCAAGCGGTGACCCATCATAAAGCGCGATGTTGCAACTTTGGTGACAGCGCGAATTACGGCGACTATGCGCGTGACGTCCGTCGATCACGGGGGCGGATGCAGCGCGGCGCGTAGCGCGTCAAGCGCAAGCGCTTTGACGGCTTACTCGTACAAATACCCGACCGGCTTGCCTTCGGTACGCAGCGGGCGAACATCCTTTTGCGTAATGATTTTGCCGGCCAGGCCGTCGATCTCGTCACGCTGCGTTGGCGTCCAGCTGCGAAGGCTTTCCATGCCCTTCAGGAGGCCGAGCCGCAGCACCTGGGTGTTTTCGCCAACGCCTGTGAGCTGGAGCGAATTCTTGCCGGCCGTGACAAAGTCTCCGGTCGCAAGTTCGATCGTCTTGCCGGCACTATCCCTGAATTCGGCTGTGCCGCGAATGACGCGATAGATGACAACCTCGCCTTTTGCGATGGAGGCGGCGTCCGCTGTTGCCGAAGTGCTCTTCGGCAGCAGCGACTGGCCGCGCGGATCGGTCGCGATGATGTGGCCGGTGACGAGACGGCCGCTGGGAATCTCAATTCCGATATCGCGCACATAGACCGGCATCGCCGACTTGATGGCGCTGTCGGCCAGCGGCTTGAACAGCGCGTCGAGCGCCAACGGATCCTGGAGCCAGAACCCTGCATCGGCCGGACGATCGTGCAGCGGGTGGCTCCATGCCACGCGCGGCGTTTCGGCCTCGTTGATCTGATCCGGCCCGACGATGGTCGGGTTCGGAAAGGTGGTCGGATCGGTCACGAAGGCTTCGAGGAATTTTCCGGAGTAGCCCATGGAAATCGGATCCGGGACCACCGTCTGTGGCGTCTTCAGGTTCTCCTCGGTGGGCAGACCGGACCAGGTGTAAAACAGCTGGCGATGCACGATCGCGCTTTGCAGCATCACCGCGCCGGGGCCGACATGATAGAAGCGCCCGTCATAATCGAAGGTGAACACGCCCGACGTGACCAGCACGAGCTGAAAACCGCCCGGCGGAAGGTGAAGATGGAAATCGGTGGGACCGGTATCCGGGAGGTAAATCGGCAGGTTGGTCGCCACCTCATGCAGCAGCAGGGTTTCGTTGTTGGCGTGAAAACCTTCGTTGGCGCGGTTGTAGAGCGCCTGCGGGCGATAGGTCGCCTCGTAGGTCGCATCGCGATTGCGATCGATGGCGACGAAATCCTGGGTGTTCAGGCGAAGAGGATTGCCGTTCGGCCGAGTGAGGCCGGACCATTTGGGATCGACCGTAGTATGCACATTCATGGCAACCTCCAAGCTGGGTATTTCAACGAGATCTGAGGCCCGTTCAATTTCCTGCTCTGCTTTGGCAGGGCGCTCGGAATCGCTGGTCGATCCTGACGGACGTTACGACCTATGTTGCAATGCGAATTCCGGGCCAGTCGGGGCACCGAGCGTCGCATCAACGGCCGAGAGCCGAACCGATTGAAAAAAATGAAGAGGTACAGGATGTTAGACAGGCCGGCGCTTGCCGCTGCCTTGCCTCTCTCGCCGGCTTCGCCATTCAAGGAAGAATAATGCGAGTTGCCTTGCGTAAATTGTCAGCAAGCGTTGCCAGAAAAGGCGCAGTTGAACGCCCGAGGCGGACCTGTCGTGAGCCGCCCTACTCCCGCACCGGAATCCAGATCTCCAGCCCGCCACTGCCGGTCGCCGGATCGAACTTCTCGTCGTAGCGCTCGAAGTTCGGCGCATCCGCTGCCTTGAAGCCGGAGATCGGCAGCCAGTGATTCCAGATCGTGTTGACGGTGCGGCGAATGGTCGAGATGTGCTCGGCGTGGGTGAAGACGGCGTATTTCTGTTCGGGGATTCGCACCCGGGAAAATTCGCGCGGCAGGTCGGAAAAATCGGTGACCTCGACGCCGGCGATGTAATCGAAATTGCCGGCATCGTCGCCGTTGCAGCAGACGCCATAGGCGACGTTGCCGACCCGCGACGGCAGCGGCGCGACAGAGTGATGAAACTGCTGCCACTGGTTCGGAATCCCGGCGCCTCCGTTCTCGTGCGTACAGCGTTCGCCGATGCCGGCCACGAGCAACGGTTTGGAGATTTCAAAACGAGGCGCCTTGAGGTGTTCGAGGGCGGTTGAATCCATCACGATGGGCTCCTGCAGCTTGAGACGATCGAGGCACGCGGCCGTGCGCACCGCTTCGGGCGTGACGCCGAAATGGTCGCGGAACGCGCGGGTGAAGGCTTCGTGAGAGCCGTAGTCCGCATCCAGCGCCAGGCTGAGGATGTCGGGCGCGCCGGCGGCCAACGCGCGCGCCGCCTTGCCGAGACGGCGGGCGCGCACATAGCGCATCACCGACAAGCCGGTCGCAGCGCCAAACGCCCGCACCAGATGAAAGCGCGAGACGCCGGCAACGCCGGCGATCTCGTCGAGCGTCAACGGGCAAGCGAGATGGCTTTCGATGTACCAGAGCGCTTTCTGGGCTGGATTCATGGACGACAACTCTCGTTCGAAGCAGCGCCATCATGGCCTGGCGGCACACGTCCGGTTTGACCGTGCTTGCTGCCGTGCGCGGGAACCGGTTGTTCCGCTATGCGGAAATAACCAACTGAAGCCTGCGCTGGTAACATATTCCCAATCGTGCATACTCGGCGTTGCATTGATCCGACGGCTCACAAGCTGCCCTAAAAATAAAAGACTGCGTGAGCCATCGGCCAGCACGTCAGGGAGGACGATGAATGGACTACCGTGTCTCGAAGCATGCCACATCTTTCGCGCTAGCGGGATTACTCGCCGTCGCAACCGCAAGCTCCGCCAACGCCCAGAAGAAATACGATCCGGGTGCGACCGATACCGAGATCAAGATCGGCAACATCATGCCCTATTCGGGGCCGGCGTCGGCCTACGCCACCATCGGCAAGACCGAGGCGGCCTATTTCAACAAGATCAATTCGGAAGGCGGCATCAACGGCCGCAAGATCAACTTCGTCTCCTATGACGACGGCTACAGCCCGCCGAAGACGGTCGAGCAGGCGCGCAAGCTGGTCGAGTCCGACGAGGTGCTGCTGGTGTTCAATCCGCTGGGCACGCCCGGCAACACCGCGATCCAGAAATACATGAACGCCAAGAAGGTGCCGCAGATCTTCGTCTCGACCGGTGCGGCGAAATGGAACGATCCAAAGAATTTCCCGTGGACCATGGGCTGGCAGCCGAACTACCAGACCGAAGCGCGGATCTATGCCGCCTACATCCTGAAGAACCTTCCCGGCAAGACCATCGGCGTGCTCTACCAGAACGACGATTTCGGCAAGGACTATGTGATCGGGCTCCGCGAAGGTCTCGGCGACCAGGCCAGCAAGCTGATTGTCGTGGAATCCTCCTACGAAACCTCGTCGCCGACGGTGGATTCGCAGATCGTGCAGATCAAGGGCGCCAACCCCGACATCTTCGTCAACATCTCGACGCCGAAATTCGCAGCGCAGGCGATCAAGAAGATCGGCGAGCTGAAATGGAATCCGGTCCACTTCCTCACCAACGTCTCGGTGTCGGTCGGCAGCGTGATGAAGCCGGCCGGATACGAGAACGGCCAGGGCATCCTCAGCGCGGCCTATCTGAAGGATCCCAAGGACCCGCAGTGGAAGAGCGATCCGGCGATGAACGAGTGGCGGGCCTTCATGACCAAATGGTATCCCGAAGGCGACCAGGAAGACGCCTCGACCACCTTCGGCTACGGCGTGGCGCAAGGCATCGTCCAGGTCCTGAAGCAGTGCGGCGACGACCTCACCCGCGAGAACGTGATGAAGCAGGCGGCCAACTTGAACTTCGAACTCGGCGTCTACCTGCCGGGCACCAAGATCAAGACCAGCCCGACCGACTTCGCGCCGCTCGAGCAGCTTCAGATGATGAAGTTCAAGGGCGAGAGCTGGGAACTGTTCGGACCGCTGATGAGCGGTGAGAAGAGCTGACAGTGCCGGGCTCTCTCCTTCGTCATTCCGGGCTGGTGCGTTAGCACCAGACCTCAGATGCGCAATTGCGCATCGGGGAATCTCGAAATTCCGGGTTCGATGCCAACGCGTCGCCCCGGAATGACGAAGCTACTTCGCCGCCGGCGGGGCATCCTTTGCCGCGGCCGGCACCGCCGGCTTCTTCGCATCCTCCGCCATCTTCTTCTGCGCGGCCTGCAGATCGTCGACGAACTTCTGCAGGGCGACGAGCGTGCCCTTCAGCGCCTCGATCTGCCGGTTGGCGGCATCGATCTTCTGCTGATGGTCCAGCGTCAACTTGCCGATCGTCTTCTGCAGGAAATCGACATTGCTCTGCAGGCAGCTGGTGCGCCGCTCCATGGTCTTTTCAACGGTGCAGATTTCGATGCCGGGCACGTCCTGCGCCTGAAGCGTTGCAGGTACGGCGGCCAGCAACAGCGTGGCGGCAAAGGCAGTCGTAACAATCCGGGTGATCATCAAATCCTCGTTCAAATTGCGTGAAGCCAGCTGCGGACCGCAGAGATACCACACTGATACCTCATTCAGGCGGTGTGCTTGCATCCGTTACGGGGAACAGATTTAGCCGCGGAGCTCAAACCGTCTGGTTTGCAAACCCCGGCAACGGAGATTGACGAGATGGCAACGCGTGAAAAGCGGCTGGCGCAGTTTGACGGCAGCGGGGAGCCGCCGCCGGACCAGCCCGTGGAGGTGCTTTGCGAGGATCACAGCGGCACCTACCAGCTGCCGTTCGCCTGCCGCTGGATCGACGGCCAATGGCGCAACGAACGGACCGGGGGCGCGGTCGAGGCCACAGTGGTCGGTTGGCGGCTGCCGCGCACCAATTCGGCCCGCTCGATCTGAGAACGGCAGATTTTATCCAGGAGAGGCCCGGCGCGGCCTGACCGGCCGCGCCGTGTGCCAAAATGCGACGCGCGCCTGCGTCGTCTTAAGGTTCGGAACGCGGACGGAACGAACCGCGCCCAAATCACTGATTGAGCGCTGTACTCCGTTGTTCACGGCTAGGTATCGGCCAAAACCCGAGGCGACGCCCTACATACAGAACGACGACGAAGGGCCACAGCCAGCGGCCGACCACAAAGGTTAATTCTTCGGGGGAGGACATGACGTCACCTCCACGGGGTGACGTAGGAGAATCTGCTCACGACGGCACGCTGGTTCATTGAAGCCTCCACGGTTCTGGTTCGCGAGATCGCGAGCGTGCAAGGCGTCCAAATTTTCGGCAGCGTCGCAGCGTCGCGGTCACGGCTGCATTTTGCTATGCGAAATCCGCGCCAATCGCGGCGGTTGGCGCCACGCCGGCCGAAAACGCGCCGAAGCGGTTGGCCGGAAGCCGGGTTGGGCGGGTTCAGGCGGATGGCCGGGACGCCGCCAGCACACCCGGCGCCTGTGCTGCGTTCCGGCACGGGCCGAGGACGGCCCGTCCGGGCCTTAAGCCCCTCAAACGGGCAGTGCGCCGCAGCGCCTGCCTAATATTCGACCTCGAGCTCTTCGATGTCGGCGGGTTCGGCCTTGGCAGCCTCGATCCACTCCAGCATCTCGGGCATGGCCATGATGGTCTTGGCGTAGGCGGCCAACTTGGGCTCGAGCTTGACGTCGTAGGTCATGAAGCGGGTCACGACCGGCGCATACATGGCATCCGCCATGGTGCGTTCGCCGAACAGGAACGGCCCGCCGGATTGCGCCAGGCATTCGCGCCAGATGGTGCAGACCCGGTCGATATCGGCCTGCGCCCGCGACCAGATCTTGAAGCCCGGAAAGTGACCCTTCAGATTGACCGGCAGCGAGGCCCGCAGCGTGGTGAAGCCGGAGTGGATTTCGCCGCAGATCGACCAGCAATGGGCGCGCTGGATGCGGTCCGCCGGGACCAGGCCGGCGGCCGGCATGACCTCGTTGAGATACTCGGCGATCGCCAGCGTGTCCCAGACGGTGGCGCCGTCATGGCGCAGGCACGGCACCAGGATCGACGACGACAGCAACAGGATTTCGGCCCGCGCCGACGCGTCGTCAGGCGCGGTCACGACCTCCTCGAATTCCAGCCCGGAGAACTTCGTCAGCAGCCAGCCGCGCAGCGACCATGACGAATAGTTCTTGCTGGAGATGGTCAGTGTGGTTTTCGCCATGTGGCCTTTTCCTCAACCCAAAACGCCCTCTGCCGGGGTCGGATCGGCCGCCGGCGCCGCCGCCCAAATCCCGTGCGTCATGCATTTTACGCAGCAAGCCACGTGCCAGTTTAAGGGGCGAATGGAACCGGCTCTGGCTTCGATATTGCATGGCACCATCCGACAGGGGCGGATTTGTATGATGTCGATGATGTACCAGGCCTACCAGAACCACATGGATCTCACGGCGCCATGGCGGACCGGGGCCGGAGCGGCACTTAAGTATCTCAATCTGGTGCCGCAAGGCGTTTCCGATAAGGCTTTTGGCCGGCTGGCTGCCGCACTCGAGCTGATCACGCGGACGTCGCTGACCTATGCGCGGCCGGCCTACGGCATCGACAAGGTGATGGTCGGCAACCAGGAGATCGAGATCACCGAGGAAGTCACCCACACGACGCCATTCGGCTCGCTGCTGCGTTTCAAGAAGGTGAACGGACCCGAGCAGCCGAAGCTGCTGCTGGTGGCGCCGATGTCGGGCCATTTCGCGACGCTGCTGCGCGGCACCGCGAAGACGCTGCTGCAGGACCACGACGTCTACATCACCGACTGGCACAATCCGCGCGACATTCCGCTCAGCGCGGGCCGGTTCGGCCTCGAGGACTACACCGATCACCTGATCACGTTCCTCGACAAGATGGGGCCGCGCTCACACATGGTGGCGATCTGTCAGCCGTCAGTGTCGGCGCTGGCCGCAGCTGCCGTGATGTCGGAGGACAACCACCCCGCCCGCCCGGCGACGCTGACCCTGATGGCCGGCCCGA
Organism: uncultured Alphaproteobacteria bacterium; assembly: GCA_963764705.1. Classification (GTDB taxonomy): domain Bacteria; phylum Pseudomonadota; class Alphaproteobacteria; order Rhizobiales; family Xanthobacteraceae; genus Bradyrhizobium. The sequence goes on from CAVXTR010000008.1 coordinate 277,528, forward strand.
TCGACACGCGGATTCAGCCGACCAAGGTCAACGAGTTCGCCAACAGCAAGCCGATCAAGTGGTTCGAGGAGAACCTGATCAACTACGTGCCGATGCAGTGCAAGGGCGCGTTCCGCCAGGTCTATCCCGGCTTCGTGCAGCTCACCGCGTTCGTCTCGATGAACCTGGAACGCCACATCAAGCAGCACATGGACCTCGCCAATCACCTCGCCAAGGGCGAGAAGGAAAAGGCCGAAATCATCAAGACCTTCTACGACGAATATTTCGCCGTGATGGACCTGCCGGCGGATTTCTACATCGAGACCGTGCGTGACGTGTTCCAGGAGCATCTGTTGCCGCAGGGCAAACTGGTGCACCGGGGCCGCCCGGTAAACCCGGCCGCGATCAAGCGCATGGGCTTGATGACGGTGGAAGGCGAGAAGGACGATATCTGCTCGATCGGCCAGACGCTGGCCGCACAGGACCTCTGCACCGGCGTGCGCGCCTATCGCCGCGTCCACCACATGCAGGCCGGCGTCGGCCATTACGGCGTGTTCTCCGGCAAGCGCTGGAACAACGAGATCTACCCGCTGCTGCGGGATTTCGTGCACGTGAATTCGTAAGCCGTACGATCAGTTCACGCTTGACAGGAAGCCAGCCAGAATTGTCCGGCTTTGGCTGAGCGTCTCGATACGCTCATCGATCAGGCCGACCTGTTGAGCGAGTATTCTGCGTAGATCATCGCAAGGCTGGAAATCCGGATTGTTGTTCTTCACGCACGGGAGCAACCGCTGGATCGTTTCAAGCGTCATCCCGGCAGCGCCGAGCAGCTTGATCCGCCGCACGGTTTCCTCTTCCGCCGAACCATAGTCGCGGTACCCGGAGTCGGTCCGCTGCGGCGCAAGCAACCCTTCGCCTTCGTAGTAGCGCAGCATTCGGACGCTGACTCCTGTCCTCCGGGAGAGCTCGCCAATTTTCATCTGAAGAACCTCTTGACCCTGACAGCACTGTCAGACCTTACAGATTGCGCTCATCCAGGTGAATACCCTTGCGAAGGAGCAACGATGAAAGCCTACCATCTGAACGGCCAGGCTGGTGCTGGTGGCCTTGTGCAAACCGATATCAGTAAACCTGAACCCGCCCACGGGGAGGTGCGCATCAAGGTCGAAGCGGCAAGTCTCAACTACCGTGACCTGCTGATCCTTGACCGAGCGGGCCAAGGCGGGCTCAACGGCCGCGTGCCGCTCTCCGACGGCGCAGGTGTCGTTGACGCCATCGGCTCCGACGTCGTGCAATGGCAGGTGGGCGACCGCGTTGCCGCATCGTTCTTTCGCGATTGGGTCTCGGGGCCGTTCAAGGCCAGCTATGTTCCGTCAGCCCTCGGTGGCAGTACGATGGACGGAGTGCTCGCAGAGTATGTCGTGCTGCCGGCAACGGCGCTGGTCTCCGTGCCGGCGCACCTGTCCTCGGTTGAGGCGGCGACCTTGCCCTGTGCCGGCGTTACGGTCTGGCACGGCCTCATCGCGCGCGGCAGGATGGGCAAAGACGACACGCTGCTGATCCAGGGAACAGGTGGCGTCGCGCTGTTCGGCCTTCAGTTCGCGGCCGCGCTGGGGGCGCGTACGATTGTGATATCCTCCTCGGATGAGAAACTCGTCCGTGCCAAGGCGCTGGGCGGCTCGATCCTCATCAACTACCGCGACACGCCTGACTGGGATGTCGCCTTGATGAAAGCGACGGATGGCGGGGGTGCCAGTCATATCCTCGAACTCGGCGGTCCCGGCACCTATGACCGATCGCTGCGATCGGTCGCTTCGGGTGGCAAGATTGTTCAGATCGGTGTTTTGACAGGGGTCGGCCCGAAGCCGGACCTTGCGCGCCTGCAGTGGGAAAATGCCGACATCATCGGTGTCACCGTCGGGTCCGGCGAACATTTCGCCGCCATGAATCGCTTCTTGGCCGAACACGCAATCCACCCGATCGTGGATCGGGTCTACGGCTTCGACGAGTTACCCGAAGCATATGCTCACCTGCGGACCGGCTCACACTTCGGCAAGATCGTTGTGAAGCTCTAGAAGCCACGGCCGGCTGCGAGGCGCCGTCAAACCTCAGCTGTGCAATTGCATAGCTGGAGTTTGGTCCTTCAGTAGCTAGCCGCCTTCCCCATCCCGCGCTAAAACCCTCCTTGAGGCCGACCGTTCAAGAGTTCGTCCCGGGAGGATTTTTCATGCGGCTTTCCCATCTTCGCGCGCTTGCGCTTGGCGTCCTCGGCGCAGCCCTGTTCACCGGTGCCGCCTCGGCTGCCGAGGTCCGGGTGATGATCTCGGGCGGACTGACCGCCGCCTACAAGGCGTTGGTGCCCGAATTCGAGCGCCTGACCGGCAACAAGGTGCTGACCGCCTACGGGCCGTCGATGGGCACGACGACCAACGCGATCCCCGTACGGCTGGAGCGCGGCGAGCCGGCCGATGTGCTGATCATGGTCGGCTATGCGCTCGACGACCTTGCCAAGCAGGGCAAGGTGATCGCGGACAGCAGGGTCGAACTGGTGAAATCGCCGATCGGCGTCGCCGTGAAATCAGGAACGCCGAAGCCGGACATTTCCAGCGCAGATGCCGTCAAGCGCGCGCTGCTGGCGGCAAAGACCATCGCCTATTCCGACAGCGCCAGCGGCGTCTATGTCTCGACCGAGATGTTTGCAAAACTCGGCATCGTCGACGCCATGAAAGACAAGGCGCGAAAAATTCCGGCGACTCCGGTCGGCGAAATCGTCGCCCATGGCGACGCCGAACTCGGCTTCCAGCAGATCAGCGAATTGAAGCCGGTCGAGGGCATCGACATCGTCGGGCCCCTGCCCGACGAGCTGCAGAAGATCACGGTGTTCTCCGCCGGGATCGCCAGCGTCTCCAGGGAGCCCGACGCCGGCAAGGCGCTGATCAAGTTCCTCGCCTCGCCAGCCGCCCGCCCCGAGATCGTCAAGAGCGGCATGGACCCGATTGCGAGTGCAACGAATTAGGAAATCAGGACTGCGCCAGACTGCGTTTTTCCGGGGCCGTGACTGCAAAGATGGCGCCGATGGAGACCAGAACGACAGACGCCGAGATAATCGCGACGGTCGAACTGGTGAGGTCGGCAAGCAAGCCTAATACCGGCGGCCCCAGAACATAGCCCGCATCCGCCGTCATCCGGAATGCGCTCATCGCCGAAGCATTCATTCCGGGCTGGCGCTGCATCGGCGGCATAGGCTGCCGGTGCGGAACTGCTGATGGAGGTTGCAACGCTCCAGACGATGGAGGCCGCAATAAACCACGCATACGAGGGGGCGTAGCAGAACAGGACCATCGACATGCCCGTCAGCACCGTTGACGGAACGATGACCGCCTTGCGACCGATCTTGTCGGCGAGCCAGCCGGCCGGATAGGCAGCCGACAAGGCCGCACACGCCGGACACCATCATGGCGAAGCCGATCTCGGCAACCGAAAGACCCAGCGTGGTCGTGGCAAGCAGCGGGATCAGCGCAAACAGCCCACCCGTGCGCACGACAGCGTTCATCAGCGAGATCAGGCTGACGAGCAGAAAGCCGCGATGAGACAGCAACCCCAGCATCTGCCGGACGAAGGGGATCTCGGCGGCCTTGTCGGAAGCCACCGCGCCTGTTCGCGCGGACCGGGTCTCGCTGACCAGAAACCAGGCGATCACCGTCGTCAGAAGACTTGCGACCCCCGTCATCAAGAACGGCGCGGCAAGGCCGTGGGCGGCGGCCAGCAGTCCGCCTGGAAAAGGTCCGACGCCAAAACCAAAAAGAAACGCGGCCTGATACGTCGCGATGTTGCGCCCGCGCCGGTCGGGCGGACTGATATCGGCGAGCACGATCTGGCCAATCGTCAGAATGATGCCGGCACCGGCGCCGGCAACAATTCGCGCCAGGATGAATTCGACAAAGCTATGCGCTTCGGCGCACCAGAAACTTCCGACCGCCGAGATGAGACCGCCGATGGCGAGCACGGGCCGCCTGCCCCAGCGGTCCGCCAGTTGACCTCCAGGCAACACCGCCAGAAACCGCGCCAAACCATAGGCGGCGACGGCAAGACCGATGGCTGAAGCCGAAACACCGAATGAACTCGCGTAAAGCGGCAGCGACGGCACCATCGCGCCGAAGCCGAGCTGGTTCACACCAACGAGGAGGCACATCCAAAGCAGGATCCTACGCTCGCTGGTCAAACTCTCGCATCCGTTTTTGTGTCGTTGGAGAGTAGCTGTAGCTGCTGTGATCGCTCGCATCAATCCGGGTTGCGGACATGGCTATGCAGCGTCCGGCTGGGAAAATCCTGCGAAGACCTCGACCGGCTCTCCATTCTTTATTCCGTGGCTTCGTTCAGCCGACGGGTCCGGGTATCCAGAAGTTGCCGCGAAGCGGCATGACTTTTACGTCTCTGATAACGCCGATCTCCATGCTCGGATCGAAATGACGCATCGTCCGCTCATTGAGATCGATGATGCGCCCAGGCACCAGCGGACCGACATCGTTTATCTTGACGATGACCTTCTTGCCGACAGCCTCAACGAGGGCGTATTTCGGCCTCCCGCCAAATTGCACGCCACCAAATTTTTCACGCAGACTGGTTTTGATGGCGGCCGTCCAGGCAGAGGGATCATAGCGCTCGCCGGAAGCTGTTTCCGAACCACCTTCCTGCGCTCCGGGCTGGAACGGATTATACGTGGACGCCGCGCCAACGAGCGCGTCGCCACGAGCCTGATCGACGACGGCGCTTGAATGAACTGTCGCGTCTTGACCTTGAGCGGCGGCAGCAAAAACGACAAACGTAACTACAGCGCCGCAAATCGCGGCGCACGCACGGAACAACATCGCAACTCCTCGATTGATTTTCTGACGTTCGGTTCCAGATGCCGCAAAAGAAATCGTCGACCGAACGCGGAGGCGTTAACGAGCCCGTGCCGATTTCCTGCGGATGCGCGCCAGCGTTGGCGACGGAACCGTTGTGCGGACCAAGTGGTCCTCGCACAGTGTTTGTGTTCTCGCCGTCTAAGACAAAGATTAAGTCGGCAACATGGCTGGAGCGAGCCGGTAATGTCCGCGCACGATTAACCAACTGGCATCACCGGACAAATACGGTGTGTCATATGCAGCGCACCGACGTCAGGACCTGCGAGAGGTACCGCGCAAGCAATCAGCGATGCCCGAAATGCTGAAGCGCCAGCAGCAGGATCACGGCGAGCGCCAGCACGATGGTCGTGCTCTTCCAGAACAACAGCGGGTTGCGCTCGATCAGCGGCGTCGATGAGGTGCTGAGATAGTTCGCATTGGGGTGACGCAGGTCGAACAGGAATTCCGACAGGCTGTCGTAGCGCTTGCCGGGATTGGAATGCACAGCCTTCTCCAGCGTGCCGTCGATCCATTGCGGAATCTCGCGGGCCCCGTGCGAGGCCGGGCTGTAGACCAGCCTGCCGAACTGCGAGCGCGTTCGCGCCCGGGCGATCTGCGCGCCGTAGGGCAGTTTTCCCGTCAGCATCTGATAGGTGATGACGCCGAGCGAAAACAGGTCGGAGCGCGGCGAAACCGGTTCGCCGAGGAAGTATTCCGGCGCGGTGTATTGCTGGGTGCCGAGGATGTCGTTGCGATTGCCCGAGGGGGCGGCCTCGACGACGCCGGTGATCTTGGTCGAACCGAAATCGATGATCTTCACCGTCCCGGTGGCGTCGATCATGATGTTGTCGGGCCTGACGTCCTGGTGCAGCATTTCCTTGCGGTGGAACGCGCGCAGACCCTTGGCGATCTGCTCGACGATGCCGCGCACCATTTCCAGGCTCGGCGTCGGGTTGTCGATCATCCATTGCGTCAACGTCTGGCCGTCGATGAATTCGGTCACGACATAGAGGAAGTTGCGCCTGCGCTGCGGCGGACAGGGTTTCAGCACATGCGGGCTGTCGATCCGCCGCGCTACCCACTCTTCCATCATGAACCGCTTCAGGTAGTCGGGATCGTCGCGCAGGTCGATCGACGGGATCTTGATGGTCACCACCGCGTCGGTTTCGATGTCGGCGGCGAGGTAGATGTGACTGCGGCTGGAGCCGTGCAATTCGCGGATGATGCGGTAGCCGTCGAAAATCTCCCGCGCTTCCAGCAGCGGCGGCGGCGGCAATTCGTGCGGCTGACCGAACACCTCGCGGGCCGCGGCGTCGGGCAATTCGTCGACGCGGACGATCTGGACGGTGAGATTGTCCTTGCTGCCGAGTTCATAGGCCAGTTCGACGATGGCCTTGGCGGCCTGGTCCAGATCGGCAGCGCCGTCCTTGACCACCCGCGCGATCACGCGCTCGCCGACATGCTCGTAGATGCCGTCGGTCACCAGCACGAAGGTGTCGCCCTTCTCGACCTTGAAGGCGAGATAGTCGATTTCGATCTGGGAGTTCACGCCCAGCGCGCGGCCGAGATAGCTCTGCTGCGACGAAATGACGACGCGATGGTCTTCGGTCAGTTGCTCCAGCGTGTTGCCGGAAACGCGATAGATCCTGGAATCGCCGACGTGAAACAGATGCGCCCGTGGTCGATTTGAGCACCAGCGCGCTGAGCGTACAGACGTAGCCGCGGTCCTTGTCGTAGGAATACTGGCTGCGCGTCTGCGAGTGCAGCCAGGAATTGGTCGCCTCCAGCACGCGCTGCGCCGAGGTTCGCACCGACCAGGATTCCGAGGTGCAGTAGTAGTCGGTCAGAAATCCCTTGACCGCCAACTCAGCCGCGATCCGGCTGACATTGCTGCTGGAGATTCCGTCCGCCAGCACGACGGCGATGCCCTTCAGGCTGAGCAGCGGCTCGTCCGGAACCAGAACGCCGTGAAAATCCTGATTGGTCTCCTTGCGACCTTTGTCAGAATGTTGCCCGACCGATATTTTCAGTTCACGCGGCATCATGAAGGCCGATCAGAGAGGGCCCCAACTAGACGGTCGAGGCCCTCTCAAGTCAATCGCGGTCAGGCCGGCATGCGCTTCGGCGCCGTCTTGACGTGCGTGGCGTACAGCGTCAGCCCGGTGAAGGCGAGGCCGCCGACGAGGTTGCCGACCACGGTCGGGATCTCGTTCCAGAACAGGTAGTCGACGATGGTGAAGTGGCCGCCGCAGCAGCAGGCCAGCGGGAAACAGGAACATGTTCACGATCGAGTGCTCGAAGGTCATGGCGAAGAACAGCATGATCGGCATCCACATCGCGATCACCTTGCCGCTGACCGAGGTCGAGATCATCGCACCGACGACGCCGGCCGACACCATCCAGTTGCAGAGCATGCCGCGAACGAACAGCGTCAGCATGCCGTTGATGCCGTGTGCCGCGTAGCCCACGGTGCGGCTCTCGCCGATGAGGCCGAGCGCGGTGCCGACCTTGTCGGGCGGCGATGAAAATCCGAACGTGCAGACGATCGCCATCATCACCGCGACGGTGAAAGCGCCACCGAAATTGCCGATGAACACCAGACCCCAATTGCGCAGCACACCGCCCAGCGTCACGCCCGGACGCTTGTCGATCAGCGCGAGCGGACACAGCACGAACACGCCGGTCAGCAGATCGAAGCCGAACAGATAGAGCATGCAGAAGCCGACCGGAAACAGGATCGCCCCGATGATCGGCTGGCCGGTGTTGACGCTCATCGTGACGGCGAACCACGCCGCCAGCGTCAGCATGGCGCCGGCCATATAGGCGCGGATCACGGTGTCGCGAGTCGACATGAAGATTTTGGATTCTCCGGCATCGACCATCTTGGTCACGAATTCCGAAGGCGCGAGATAGGCCATTCCAGTACCCCTTGTGTGTCCGATAAGGATTCAAAAAGCGCCGGCGTTCACGCCGCCGCGCCGATGTGGAAAAAGCAAAGCTGAGCCGTCCTCGCGCGCGTGCCGGAAGCAGCACCATCGGCAGAAGCAACGGCTTCCGCAGTGGCGCCGCGATAGACACGGTCACGCCCGATCAAGACAGAGATGCATGCGTTTTGCGGAGTGGTCCCGATGACTGCTCCAGGCGCCTCGGTGAGGTCACCCGATCCCTGCACTTAGGCCAACGCTGGCCTCGGCAATTCTTAAGACGGCAGTCGTCATTGACTGAGAAACAAATAAGCAATCGATGTGCCAACCCGGAAGCCGGGTTAAGACACTGAAATAGCTCGTGTTTTCTTGAGACATCGATTCTGCCCGGAATGCAGCGGGTGAGAACCATGCCTCGTATTTGTGCAGATGCACAGATGTTTGGGCAGATAACGACAGCGGCGCAACCCGCCGCCGTCGCCATTTCCGCAACCCCAGCGGCCGATCTGCCGCGGCGGGCTTATTTGGTCTGGGTGCGGATCGGCGTGTCCTTCAGGCCGTTGCCGTCATAGGCCTTGCGCAGCGTGCCGTTGGTAATCGCCTCGGTCAAAAATTGGCTCGCGAACACCAGCGCCTGCGGATGGTTTGGCGGCACCGCCACCGCGGTCACGGTCTGCTTGAAGGTTTCGTCCAGCACCTTCGTGCCCGGAATCTTCTTCGCCATGGCGTTGAGCTGGTCGCGCGACAGCGCGAAGGCATCGATCTCGCCCTTGCCGAGCAGGCCGGCGATCTCGTCATAGGTCTGGTAGCCGGTGACCTCCGCGTTCTTCAGATGCGCGATCGCGCCGCGCATCGTGGTGGTATTGTTGACCGCGGCGACCTTGATGCCCGGCTGATCGAGGGTCGCAAAATTCGTCACCGCCGAATTTGGCTTGACGATGTAGGTGGCGTCCGCGACCTCGTAGATCGGCCCGAACGACATCCTGGCTTCGCGCTCCGGGTCCTTGGGCAGGAAGGTGACATCCCAGGTGCCCTTCGACGCCGCGTCGGTGATCTGCCCGGAATTGTTGTGCACAACATACTCGACGGGCACGCCGAGCTGCGCCGCCATCGCCTTGCCGAGGTCGACCGGCACGCCGGCATAGCCGCCGGATTCGGTTTTGGTCGACCAGAACGCGCCGCCGGCCGGGCTGATCGCGATCGCGACCCTGAGCTTGCCGGTCGGCGCGAGTTCGTCCTTCAAGGCGTCGGCATTGGCCGGCATCGTCATCATTGCAGCTATTCCCAGGATGAAGCCGGCCATCGCCGGCATGGATGGATTGAACATCGGATACTCCTCCGCACGTTTTGCTTTTGAGCCCGTTGTTGATGCCGGGCCTTCAACGTTCGCCCGCGCCGTGAAATCAGCGCTTCTTTTTCTTGGCCGCGGCCGCGCCTTTTTGGCGGCGGTAGCCGGTGTCGCCGGCTTCGGTTCGGCAATCTCGGGCTTGCCGAATGCGATGATCTGGACCCGGGCATTGACCGGCGCGGTCGGGCGATTGCCGTCCTGCAACTGCTCTTCACCGAGACCGAGCGCCAGCAGCCGCTTGCCCGAGATTTTGAACGTCGTCACCAGGACGTCGCGGATCGAGTCGGCACGGCGCTGGCTCAGGGTCAGATTGAAATCGCGGCGGCCCCCCGACTCGGTGTGATCGACGATCAGGAACCGGTAAGGCTGCAGCTTCGGATCGGTCAGAGCGTCCGCCAGACTGCCGATCATCCCGTAGGACCCCGGCCTGATCAGCGACGAGTCCGGATCGAACAGGACATCGAACCGAAGTTGCGTCAGCTTCACCAGCTGCGGCGCAATCAGGGGCCGCTTGACCTGCGCCGCGTCGGCCTTGGCCTTGACCCGGTCGGCGGCCTGCTGCTTCAGGGCGGCGACGTCGACGTCAGGCGTGGTCTCGCCGCCCGCAGCCAGCTTGTCGATGATGTCGCCGGCCGGCACCGCCGTCTGGGCCCGTCCCGCGGCCGGAACGGCGAACAGCGCCAGCACGCCCAGCAACAGGCCGACATCGCGGAGTTTCATTCCCGAACCCATCAGCGATACCCCGCCGCACTGATCGCCTTGTTGCAGTTCGGCGTCGCCTTTTTGGTCGAGTCGAGCAGGCATTGCAGCCCCTTGGCGGGATCTGCCCGGGCCTCGCCGCACAGATGGTTCATTTCCCAATTGCACAGCTTCAAGAGCGTGGAGCGCGCGGTAATGCGCTGCTGGATCGCCGACAGGGCGCGCGGATAGTCATCCCGGCATTTGGCCGACATCACGTCCTGATTGCGGTACAGGCATTCCTTCAGGCGGGTCGGGTCAAAATTGACGCCGCGGCAATTGTCGTCGATGTCCTTGCCGCAGCTGCCCCCGAGCAGGGTGGCGGCCTCTTCGAATTTCAACGCCTGCTGCGCCGCCGCCAGCGACGGCGCGAACATGGCAAGGATGAGCAAGACAATCCGGAATCGGTTCATGGCCTCACCTCACACAAGGAGGGGGGCGATGGTCAAGGTTCATCTTCCATTTGGCGGGCAAACACCTGTGCTGCGCCGCAACAAGATGCCTTTTGTCGCACGCTTGTCACAGCCAAAGGCCCGGCAACCCGCCCCCGTGTCCTTCAGCGGCTCAAGGCGCGGTCTGCGCCGCCGGCACCTTGATCTCCTGCGGCAGAATGATCGCCGCCACGATCACCAAGAGGCACAGCGCGCCGAACGCCTGCAGCATGGTGGCGAAACCGCCGCGCTCGTACAGCCATGCCACCAGGCCGACGGAGGCGCCCGCCGCGGTGAAGCCGATGAAGTAGCGCACCGAATAGGCTCTGCTGCGCCATTCCTCGCTGGTGTATTTGCCGACCATGGCGTCGTTGACGGTGACCTGGCCGAACGCGCCCATCACGATGCCGATCGAGGCAATAATCAGCGGCAGGTTCGACAGGGACGCTGCGAAATACATGAACGGCGCCAGCATGAACGACAGCGGCAGCATCACCGTCTTCAGCGAATAATGGTCGATCAGCTTGCCGATGGTGTATTGCGTCATCGCGCCGAACACGTAGACGCCGGCCGCGATGACCCCGAGCAGCGCCGGGCTGTCGGTCAGGCCGGCGAGCCGCTCCGCGAACAGTTTTGGCATCGCCACCGTAATGGCGTTGAAGGTGGTCGAGATCGCGATCACCACGATCAGCAGTGCCAGCAACACCCGCCACATGTCCTGCTTGGCGACCCGCGCTTGCGCTGCGGCCTGCTTGAAGCCGGAGCGGTCCTCGTGGACGACCAGCCTGGCGAAGGCCACGCCGATCAGAATGGTGACAATACCGGGGACGATGAAGGCAAAGCGCCAGCCGAGATACTGGCCGACGACGCCAGTGACCAGCGCCGACGAAGCCACGCCGAGATTGCCCCAGACCCCGTTCAGCCCCATCTCGCGACCGAGCTTGTCGGCATAGGACACGATCATGGCGGTACCGACAGGATGATAGATCGAGGCGAACAGGCCAATCGAGAGCAACGCGGCGCCGAGCTGCAGCGGCGTCTGCACGAATCCGACCGCGATCATCGAGGCGCCGATGCCGGCAAAGAAGATCACCATCATGTGGCGGCGGCTCCAGCGGTCGCCGAGCCAGCCGGTGATCAGCGAACCGGCGCCAAAGGCGATGAAACCCGGGGTGGCGTAAGGCAGCAGCTCGGAATAGGCCATGCCCAGCGCCGGACCCATCACGATCACGGCGGCGGCAAAGATCAGCATCGCGTAATGGTCGATGAAATGGGCCGCGTTGACGAAGCCGATCACCCTTTTGGGGCTGTTCATGGGCGAATCCTCTTGGTGCCGCATTGTTCTGGAATAGGTTATAGGAGGTAGTCCTGACGGGATGTCGCCAATGAATATCGCCGAAAAGCCAATTGCTGCCATTCTCGGGCGCCGCATCTCGACCGGTGACGGCATCCACATGATTGCCAACACCTACGCCAAGGGCGTCCGGCTCGACACCCACCTGCACCGCGAGGCGCAGCTGGTCTATGCCGCCCGCGGCACCATGCAGGTCACGACGCCCAAGGGCCGTTGGCTGGTACCGCCCGACCGCGCGGTCTGGGTGCCGGCTGGGCTGCCGCATGCCATCGACGTGCTGGCCGACATCGAAATGCGGACGCTGTATTTCGACCTGGCGTGGCTGAAGCGGGAGTCCCGCACCGGCAGCCTGGCGGCGGAATTCGTGGTGCGGGTGTCGCCGCTGCTGCACCAGGCGATCCTGGCGCTGTTCGACGAGCACAACACGTCCGAGCGCACCACGCTGCTGATCAATCTCGCCATGCTGGAACTGCACCAGGCCGAGGATTCCGCGACCTTTATCCCGCTGCCGCACGAGCCGCGCTGCCGGCGCGCCGCCGACATCGTGCTCGCGGACCCGACCGGCGACCACGAGATCGAGATGCTGGCGCGCGAGGTCGGCACCTCGGCGCGGACGCTGTCGCGGCTGTTTACGTCGGAAACCCAACTGAGCTTCAAGAGCTGGTGCCAGCGCGCCCGCATCGCGGCCGCGATCCAGAAGCTGTCGACCGAGGCCAATGTCTCGGTCAAGCAGCTGGCTTCCGATCTCGGCTATGCCAGCGTCCCGGCATTTTCCCACGCCTTCCGCCAGGTGACCGGCAAGACGCCGACCGAGTTTGCCGAGAAGGCGTAGCTGGCGCGCATATTCACAAAACTGTCGGACCTGACGGCCTTCCATTCGAGGCCGCATGGCTGAGGAATATCGGAGGTTTGATCGATGGTTGTTTGGACACCTCTTCGTTTCAACTGCGGACGAGAGATTGCCAACCGGTTTGTAATTGCACCGCTAACGACCGATTCTTCCCATGAAGATGGTACGGCTCCCGAAAACGAACTCGAATTCGTCCGGCGACGTTCTGCCAGCGGATTCGGAGCTACCATTTCTTCCGCCGCTTACGTCGCGCAAGACGGGCGCTCCTGGCAGGGAATAGGTGCCGCCCACGACGGACATTTGTCCAGTCTCCGCCGGCTTGCCGAGGCGATGCGTGCTGCGGGAGGCCTTGCGATCCTGCAGATCTATGACGGTGGCCGCATCGCAAAACCCGAGTTGATCGGTGAACAAGTTCTGCGTGCGCCTTCAGCGGTTGCATCGTTGCGTCCGGGGGCAAAGACGCCGAGGGCGATGACATCAGATGAGATCGAAAACCTGATTGAGAGCTTTCGAGAGGCAGCGGCCCTCGCCCGGAAAGCCGGTTTCGACGGCGTCGAAATCCACGGAGCCAACCACTACGCGGTTCATCAGTTCTTTTCGCCTCGGGCCAATCATCGCCCCGATCATTGGGGCGGCACGCTTTCAAAGCGCATGAACTTCCCCCTCGCCGTCGCGCAGGCCGTTCGCGACGCACTCGGTCCAGAGCTGATCGCCGGGTTTCGCGTGACGCCATTCGAGGCCGAGGCGGACGGCTATACGCTCGAGGACGCCAAGCAGCTCTGCAACGAACTCGCCGGGCTGAATCTCGACTACATTTCGGTTTCGCTCGATGATTACCGGATGAGCCGGCCGGCGGGAGAAACCCGTGTCTATCATGGTCCGGTCGAGAAGGTTTCTGCGCCGGCAGAGAATCCAATCACGGCATTTGCCCGCGTCATCGCGGGTCGCAGTGCGGTCATGGCAAGCGGTGGGATCAAGACCCGCGTAGACGCTGAGGGTGCGATCAAACTGGGAGCCGACCTGGTTGCCGTGGGACGCGCTGTGGTGGTCGATCCGGAGTGGCTCTCCAAAATCCGGAGCAAGAGCGAGGCTTCGATCCTGGCGGGACTACCGAAGGACGAACTCAAGATAGCCAATGCTTTGAGCATTCCCCCGCGGATGGTCGAATACCTGCTGAGCCGTCCAGGCTGGATCCCCCGTCTTTAGACCTCGGTCTTCTCGGCCCCGGAAAACGCCCCGAACGCGTGCATACCTTGCCCCCTTTGGGGGCACTCCACCCGCGTCATCCCTGACATATTTCTGTACGATCATTACGCTTGATTGTGATCGGCAGAACCCCAAATCACGTGTAGCATCGTCACCTGAACCGCTGGATTCGATCGGTCCTCATGGCCAACGCCTTTTTCTCCGACCTGCTTTCGACGATTTCCGAGCGCGGCCGCACGCTGCTGCGGCGTGGCGGCGCTTCCGACACCCGACAGGACGCTTCCGAGTTGCTGGAGCTGTGCGAGGCGCTGCTGTCGGGCCGCGGCGAGGCCTCCGGCATCGCGATCGCCCGTGACGTGTTCGACGGCTACCACGCGCTCGACGCCGCCGGCCAGCAGTCGTTCTTCGCGGCACTCGCCCGCGACTTCGGCCCGGACCGCGAAAAGCTGTCGCAGGCGATCGAGAGCTGGCGCTCGCAGCCGAGCGACGACGATGCCAGCGACCTGCATTTTGCGTCGGAGCCGCGGCGCCAGGAGCTGATCCGCCGGCTCAACCGGGCGCCCGGCGGCACCAGCGAACTGGTTTCGATGCGGGCCGACCTTCTTTCGCTGATGAAGGGCAACAGGGATCTGGCCGCGCTCGACCGTGACGTCGTGCATTTGCTGTCGTCGTGGTTCAACAGGGGATTTCTCGTGCTGCGCAGGATAGACTGGTCGACGCCGGCAAACATTCTGGAACAGATCATCCGCTACGAGGCGGTGCACGAAATCCACGACTGGAACGACCTGCGCCGCCGTATCGACCCGATCGACCGGCGCTGCTACGCCTTCTTCCACCCGCAGCTCACCGATGAACCGCTGATCTTCGTCGAGGTGGCGCTGACCGAGACCATCCCCGCCGCGATCGCCCCGCTGCTGGCCGCCGAGCGGCAACTCGTGCCGGTCGAGCGCGCCCGCACCGCCGTGTTCTACTCGATCTCCAACACCCAGAAGGGCCTTGGCGGCATTTCCTTCGGCAGTTTTCTGATCAAGCAGGTGGTCGAGGAATTGCGGCGCGAATTGCCCAAGCTCGATACCTTCATCACGCTGTCGCCGGTGCCGGGCTTCATGCAGTGGCTGAAGCAGGCCGAGGACGTTCCGGTCAGCGACGAGGAACGGACGCTATTGGAAAATCTCGACAGACCGGACTGGTTCGAGAATGCGGAGCTGACCGCGCAACTGCGCGGCGTGCTCGAGCCGCTGGCGGCGCATTATTTCCTCAAGGCGCGGACCTCGAAGGGCCGCCTGATCGATTCGGTGGCACGCTTCCACATCGGCAACGGCGCCCGGCTGGAGCGGATCGACTGGCTCGGCGACCTCTCGCCCAAGGGCCTGCGCGAATCCGCCGGGATCATGGTCAACTATCTCTATCGCCTCGAGGACATCGAAAAGAACCACGAGGCCTACGCCAACGACGGGGAAGTCGCCGCCTCCAGCACGGTAAAGAAATTGCTGAAGACCGAAGGGCGAAGGCTGCTGGACATGCGGCTGTCGTAGTCGCTCGTTATTGCGAGCGAAGCGACGGCGCGTGCATTAGGCCGCCAGCGCCTTCATCTCCTTGTAGAGATCGGATTTTCCCTCGAAGCCGATGCCGGGCAGATCCGGCATGGTGATGTGGCCGTTCTCGACGCGAATGCCGTCCGGGAAGCCGCCATAGGGCTGGAACAGGTCCGGATAGCTCTCATTGCCGCCGAGACCGAGGCCGGCCGCGATGTTGAGCGACATCTGGTGGCCGCCATGCGGAATGCAGCGGCTTGCCGACCAGCCCTGGGTATGCAGCATCGCCAGCGTGCGCTGGTATTCGCACAGGCCATAGGACAGCGCGCAGTCGAATTGCAGCCAGTCGCGGTCCGGCCGCATGCCGCCGTAGCGAATGAGATTACGCGCATCCTGATGGCTGAACAGGTTCTCGCCGGTCGCCATCGGGCCCGGATAGAATTCGGCCAGCGCCGCCTGCAGCGCGAAGTCGAGGGGGTCGCCGACCTCCTCGTACCAGAACAGCGGATATTCCCGCAGCATTTTGGCGTAGGCGATCCCGGTCTCCAGGTCGAAGCGGCCATTGGCGTCGACGGCGAGCTGCGCCTGAGGGCCGATCTCCTTCAGCACCGCCTCGATGCGCTCAGCGTCTTCCGCGATCGGCGCGCCGCCGATCTTCAGCTTGACGACATTGTAGCCGCGATCGAGATAGCCGCGCATTTCCGCTCGTAGCGCCGACAGATCCTTGCCCGGATAGTAATAGCCGCCGGCGGCATAGACGAACACGCGCGGATTGGCTTTCAGGCCGTGGCGCTCGGCGAGCAGACGAAATAGCGGCTTGCCTGCGATCTTCGCCACCGCGTCCCACACCGCCATGTCGATGGTGCCGACCGCGACCGAGCGTTCGCCATGGCCGCCCGGCTTCTCGTTCGACATCAGCGTCGACCAGACCTTGTCCGGATCGAGATTGCCGCCGCTTGAATCCAGCAGCGACTTCGGATCGGCCTCTTTCAGCCGCGGCGCAAAGCGCTCGCGGATCAAACCGCCCTGCCCGTAGCGGCCGTTGGAATTGAAGCCGTAGCCGACCACCCTCTTGCCGTCGCGCACGACGTCGGTGACGACGGCGACGAGACTCGTCGTCATCCTGGTGAAGTCGATATAGGCGTTGCGGATCGGCGAGGAGATCGGCTTTGTGATTTCGAAGACGTCGACGATGCGGACCATGGCGGTTGGCTTTCAGTAGCTCGTTTGTGTCGCCGTCATGGCCGGGCTTGACCCGGCCATCCACGGCTTTGTTGCTGCAACACCGTCAAGACGTGGATGCCCGGGTCATCTGGCGCGAACACGCGCTTCTGCCCGGGCATGACGGGTCTCAGCTCGCCGCCTTGTCGCGGAAATACGGCTCGACGGGACCGTGAACCTTGATGGTCAGCGGATTGCCGAAGCGGTCCTTGGCATTGCCCGCGGTGACGCGCACCCAGCCCTCGCTGATGCAATACTCTTCCACATTGGTCTTTTCGGCACCCTTGAAGCGGATGCCGACGTCGCGCGCCAGAATCTCTTCATTGTAGTACGGGCTGCTCGGATTGACCGAGAGACGGTCGGGGAATTGGTCGCTCATGGTTTTGCTCGCTTCGTTCACAACAGGGCCTCGATTTCCTTGCGCATACCTTCGGGCGTCGCGGTCGGCGCGTGGCGTGCCGTCACCTTGCCGGATCGGTCGATCAGGAATTTGGTGAAATTCCATTTGATCGACGGTCCCAGCAGACCCGATTTCTCGGTTTGGAGATATTGATAGAGCGGGTGCGCGCCCGGGCCGTTGACGTCGATCTTGCCGAACATCGGAAACGTCACGTCGTAAGCGGTTTTGCAGAACGCCTCGATCGTCTTGGCGCTACCCGGCTCCTGCGCGCCGAACTGGTTGCAGGGAAATCCGAGCACGGCAAAGCCGCGCGGCGAGAAATACCGATACAATTGCTCCAGGCCCTTGTATTGCGGCGTGAAGCCGCACGCGCTCGCGGTGTTGACGATCAGCAGCACCTGACCTTCAAACCGCTGGAGCGGGACGTCCTCGCCGGCGAGCGATTGCGCCGTGAAATTATAAACGCCTGGCATCGTGTTCTCTTTGGGTTAAAAGGCCGGATCGATCGCCGCCGACGGCGTGCCGCCGGCCTCGATCGCCTCGCCGGCTGCAAGGCAGAGATCCTCGCGAAACCGGCCGGAGACGACCTGAACGCCGACCGGAATTCGCCCGACCAGCCCGGTCGACACCGTCAGCCCGGGCAGGCCCATGCAGGGAATGCCGATCTGCGGCATTTGCGCGTGCCAGACCCGGGCAAAGGACGCCTCATCCTTGCGGTCGAGATGATCGGGAAACGGCAATTCACCGGACACCGGCATCAGCAGCACGGCGTATCGCTCGAAAAATTCCTGCCATTCGCGCGTCAGCGTTGCGCGCCGCGTCAGCGTTTTGGAGAGATCGAACGGGAACACCTTCGACCGGTTGCCGCGCAGGCAGGCCAGCGCGCCGGGATCGCCTTCGCGTTCGGCGGTTGCCAACTGCGCCTCGTAACCGTCGCCGAGCCAAAGCCTGGTGTTGAGCTCGGCGGCCTCGCGCAACGGTGGCGTGTTGGAGATCTCCTCCACCGTCCATCCGGCGCGCTCGAGCCGTTTGGCGGCATCCGCCACCGCGGCCTTCACTTCCGGAACGGGATCGAGGCCGTCAGGGTTGAGACAAAGTGCGGCGCGCTTCGGCATCACGGGGCCTTGCAGCGGCGCCGGCACCCACCAGGGATCGCGCGCGTCCCTCACCGACATCGCCGCCAGCGCGATCCGGAGATCAGCGATGGTGCGCGCCAGCGGACCGGACACCGCGCAGAGCTGCGGGCCGATGCCCCGCTCGGGCAAGGCAGCGTTGAACGCGGGAATGCGGCCGAGCGTCGGCCGCAGGCCATGCACGCCGCAGGCATAAGCGGGGTAACGGATGGAGCCGGCGATGTCGGTGCCATGGGCGATATGGCCGATGCCGGCTGCCACCGCGGACGCCGCACCGCCGGACGAGCCGCCCGGGGTGATACCGGGGTCGCGCGGATTTTTGGTGTCGCCATGCACCAGGTTGGTGGTGAACCAGCGATAGGAAAACGCCGGGCAGTTGGTGCGGCCGAGAATGACGGCGCCGGCCTTGAGCAGATTGTCGACCACGGGGTTGTTGACCTCGGCGACGGTATCACGTTGCAGCTTCAGCCCGTTGGTGGTGGCAAAGCCTTTCTGGTCGACATTGACCTTGACCGTGACAGGCACGCCTGCCAGCGGCCCTATGTCGTCGCCCCGCCCGATCGCAGCGTCGATGGCGGCGGCCTGCGCCAGCACTTCTGCCGGCCTGTGGTCGACGACGGCGTTGAGCCTGGGGTTGACCGCATCCAGCCGCGCCAGTGCGGCGGTCGCCGCCTCCGTGGCCGAGACCTTTTTCGACTTGATCAAGCCGGCCAGATCGATCGCCGGCAGACGCCAGATATCCTGCATGTAAAACCCCGTTTGAGCCGTCTTGTAGCGCCGACGGGACGGCAGCGCCAGCGGGGGCCCGAAGTCAACTTCGCCTCTCAGAGCGAGGCGAAAGATCGGGTATCAGCGCACGCGGGCGAGGTAATAAGCGAGATCGGAGATCTGCTCCTTGGTGACCGAACCCATCACGTCGGCCATGGTGCCGTCATAGCCGTGGCGGGTGTTGTCCTTGTACTCGGCCAGCGTCCTGGCGAGGTAATCCTCGCGCTGGTTGGCGATCCGCGGCACGTTTTCCTTGCCGGAAAAATCCCGGTTATGGCAGTTGTTGCAGAGATATTGCTGCGCCAGCGCCTGGCCGTGCTGCATCCGCGCGGGCTCGCCGGCGTCGGCGGGAGGCGCAGGCTTCGGCATCGCGGCGATGAAATCGGAAAAGGCGCGGAGATCGTCGTCGGTCAGCGCCTTCGCCATCTCGTTCATCGGCTCGAAGACGCGCAGCTTCTCGCGGAACATGAATATCTGGATCAGCGCATAGGGCGCCTGCTGGCCGCCGAGCGAGGGAATGTTTTCGGTCTCGGACTGGCCCTTCTCGCCATGACAGGCGAGGCAGGGTGCGGCGCGTTCGGTAAGCGTCTCGGCGCTGGCGGATGAAGCGATCAAGGCAAACGCCAGTGCCGTTATTGTCTTACGCATCGGCGAACTCCCGGCGTTCAAAAAGTGACGAAGCAATCCAGCCTTTTGACGCTGGATTGCTTCGCTCGCAATGACGGCCTTTTGACGGCTTACTTCGCAGCCACCTTCTGCTTGCCGTAGGTGATGCGATAGACGGCGCCGTTCCAGTCGTCGGAGACCAGCAGCGAGCCGTCCTTCAGTTGCATCACATCGACTGGACGGCCGATGTACTTGTTGTCGTCGAGGAAGCCGGTGATGAACGGCTCCATCGACTTCACGGTGCCGTCCTTGTTCAGCTTGACGACGACGACGTCGCCGCCCTGCTTTTTCGATTTATTCCACGAGCCGTGACGCGCGACGATGATTGCGTTCTTGTAGGCTTTCGGGAACATGCTGCCGGTATAGAACCGCATGCCGAGCGCTGCGACGTGCGGGCCCATCAGGCCGACCGGCGCAGTGTAGTCCTTGCAGTCCTTGCCCCAGCCGAGTTCCTGATCAATGATATTGCCCTGCAGACAGTAGGGCGCGCCGAAATGCTCGCCTGCCTTGGTGACGCGGTTGAGCTCGTCCTCCGGCACCGTCTCCGACAGCCAGTCGCGGCCGTTGTCGGTGAAGTACATCTGCTTGTTTTCGGGATTCCAGTCGAAGCCGACCGTGTTGCGCACGCCGCGCGCATAGACCTCGGCGCCTGAGCCATCCAGGTTCATGCGGCGGATCTGGCCGTGGTCTTCGTCATGCAGCACGTTGTTGCCGGGCTGGCCGACCGGAACATAAAGCTTGTTATCAGGGCCGATGGCGATGAACTTCCAGCCATGGGCTTCGTCCTTGGGAAGCTTGTCGTAGATCAAGGTCGGCTTGGCCGGGCTGTCGAGATTGTCTTCCACCTTCTCGATCTTGGAGACCTTCGACAGTTCGGCGATGTAGAGCGTGCCGTCCTTGAACGCGACACCGTTCGGGCGATAGAGGCCGGAGGCGACCACCTTCACCGCGCGTTTGCCGTCCTTGTTTTCGATGCCGTAGACCTTGTCGACGAGGCGGCTGCCAACGAACACGGTGCCCTTGTCGCCGAGCGCCAGCGAGCGCGCGTTGGCCATGCCGGCGGCATAGACCTCGATGTTGAAACCGGGCGGCAGCTTCAGTTTCGCCGTCGGCAGCTTGTCCGGCGCCGCGGCCAGCGGCGGCGGCGCAACGGGGGCGAGTTTGGCGGCGGCCTCATTGTCCGGCCGCCCGATCATGGGCGAGCCCGGAGGCAACGGAGCGGGGGCGGCCGCCGGGGCGGCACCAGCCGCGGGCGCGGCGGGCTGCTGGGCAACAGCACTGAATGTGAATGCACTGAAGAAAGCACCGGCCAGCAACAGGCTGCGCGATGCCGACGAATAGCTCATCATGACGTTCTCCCCTGGCGGAAGCCGTTTTCCTCGCACGGGCAAGCAGTGCCGGCGCCGGTGGCTTTACCGGGCCGCACTCTCCGACATTTGTCCGTA
The DNA here is from genome assembly GCA_963764705.1 of uncultured Alphaproteobacteria bacterium. Lineage (GTDB taxonomy): Bacteria > Pseudomonadota > Alphaproteobacteria > Rhizobiales > Xanthobacteraceae > Bradyrhizobium. The sequence continues at coordinate 298,412 of CAVXTR010000008.1, forward strand.
TATTTGCAATCGGAAACATCGCTGGACGTACGGTGCAGCGCGAAATCGATTTCGCGCGCCGTCAATGCTTGGTGATCGGACCCGAGGGGTTATCGAGCAGAACCGCTTCCGTGAACGGAAACTCCAGCACGATCTCGCCCTCGTCGTCGGTCACTTCGATCGTCGCCTTCAGCAGCGCGCCATTGGTACCTTCGGATTTCAAAAGCTCCTGGATCATGGCCCGCGCCATTTCCCAGGCGCGGTCGGGATCCCGCAGCACTTCGCCATCGGGGTCGGAAATCAGCTCATCGCCGATACGGGTGTTGAAAAAATAGCGTGGCATCGGCGAAACCCTGGCTCCAGCTCGGGCCCTGCAACCGGAGGCCACTCTTCTCACAAGTTCTTTATCCGGAGCCGGCAGCGCTCCCTCCCAGTAAAAATCATCCTTCGCGGCGACGCCAGCAACCGGGAAACGGTTGATCCCACGCTGTTTTGAGCAGAACGCCCGCACAACTCCGTGAATTCCTTTCGCGCTGCAGCATAAAACACGCAAAGGTTTATGCAAAAGATTTAACTGGCGAACTTTTCGATCCGCAGTACCTTATCTCCGAGGGCGGAATTCGTCCGGTACCAAAAGGAGAGCCAAATGGCCTGGAAAGCACCGAAAATCGTCGAAGTGTCGGTCGGCATGGAAATCAACATGTATATGTGCGCGACCCGCAAGTAAGCGGCAGCGTCACTTTACATCTCACGCAGGTGGACCTCCGGGCCTGTCACGCTTCCGATAGCGGAAGTGTGTCTTCGCCCGCGTGTCCACCTCGTGGCGTTCCCGGACCATGCCGCTGGGCGAGCAATCGCCGATAAGCGAACCATCGCCCGATAAATTTGTATCCCGCGTTTGAATGCCAGGAGACGGTTCATGCTTCGCGTCGTCGTCCTGGGCGCCGCGGCAGGTGGCGGTGTTCCGCAGTGGAACTGCGGATGTCCGGTATGCCGGACCGCCAGAGGCGATCACCCTGAACTCAGAAGCACCCAGGCCTCGATCGCGGTCAGCGCCGACGGCGAGCACTGGTTCCTGATCAACGCCTCGCCCGACCTGCGCCAGCAACTGATCGTCACCCCGCAGCTCCATCCCAAGGCCGGCCAGCTCCGGCACAGCCCGATCGCGGGCGTGATCCTGACCAACAGCGAAGTCGACGCTGTCGCCGGATTGCTCTCGATGCGCGAGGGTTCGCCCTTTACACTCTACGCCCATGCGCGGGTGCTTGCGATTCTGAAATCCAACAGCATCTTTAACGTGCTGGGCGAGAACAACGTCAGGCGTCAGCCGATCGAGGTGGACCGGGCGTTCGAGCCCTCCCTGCCCGACGGCTCGCCGTCCGGCATCGAGGTCCTGCCCTTCGAGGTTCCCGGCAAGGGCGCCTGGTACCTCGAAGGCAAGGCGCATCCCTCCGGTTCCGATGGCGCGGGCGATACGCTGGGCTTACGCATTCTGGACAAGACCAGCGGCAAGTACTTCTATTTCCTCGCCGCCTGTGCACGGGTGACCGACGACCTGAAATCACGGCTTGCAGGCGCGGCATTGGTGTTCTTCGACGGCACGGTGTGGCGCGACGATGAACTGATCGTGGCGGGACTGGGCAACAAGACGGGACAGGGCATGGGCCATATCTCGATGTCAGGCGATCGCGGCGCGATCGAAAGCCTTGCCGGGATCGACATCGGCCGAAAAGTGTTTTTGCATATCAACAATTCCAACCCGGCTTTGCTGCACGGTTCGGACGAGCGCAGGGCCGCGGAGAAAGCCGGCTGGCAGATCCCGGCCGACGGCATGGAGATCACGCTGTGAACGTCGTGACAAAACCTGAAATGACCGCACCCGGGATGACCGCGCTGTCGATCGGCAAGGGCATCACCCTCAACAATGCCGAGGAACTGGAAGCGATGCTCCGCCACATCGGGGCCACCCGCTATCACAACCTGCATCCGTTCCACCGGCTGCTGCACGGCGGCAAGCTCAACCAGGGCCAGGTGCAGGCCTGGGCGCTGAACCGCTATTATTACCAGAGCACGATCCCGCTCAAGGACGCGATGGTGATCTCGCGCTTCCGCGACCGCGCCACCCGCATCGAATGGCGGCACCGGATCGAGGACCACGACGGCGATCCCGGCAATGAAGGCGGCATCGATCGCTGGCTCAAGCTGACCGAGGGCCTCGGCCTCGACAGCGCCTATGTCGAATCGACCGAAGGCATTTTGCCGGCGACGCGGTTTGCGGTGGAGGCCTATGTACATTTCTGCCGCGACAAGAGCCCGCTGGAAGCCATCGCCTCGTCGCTCACGGAACTGTTTGCGCCGAACCTGCACGAAGAACGCATTTCGGGGATGCTGCAGCACTACGATTTCGTCAACCCTGACATCATGAGCTATTTCAGCCGCCGCCTGACCCAGGCGCCCCGCGATGCCAATTTCGCGCTGGACTATGTCAGAACCCATGCGACGACGCCGAAGGAGCGCGAACTGGTTTGCAATGCGCTGATCTTCAAGACCAATGTGCTATGGGTTCAGCTCGACGCGCTGTATCATGCCTATGTCGAGGGCCACATTCCGCCCGGCGCGTTCGTGCCAAAAGGGAACTGAGATTGATGGCAAGCCGCAACATCAGCGTCAGTGAGGCGAGCCGGCCGAAATTGCCGCGCCACGCCCGGCTGAAGTTCGATGAGACGCGGCAGGTCTGGGTCATTCTGGCGCCGGAGCGGGTGCTGGCGCCGGACGAGATCGCGGTCGAGGTGCTGCAACTGTGCGATGGCGTCCGCAGCGTTTCCGAGATGATCGACCAGCTTGTGGTCAAATACGCCGCGCCGCGCGAGGCGATCGCGACCGACGTGGTCGCCATGCTGCAGGACCTCGCCGACAAGGGCTTTCTCACCGAAGCGCGCGAGAAGACGTCATGAGCGATCTCGCCGCCGACGGTAAATCCTCAGCCGCCGCCCATGACGGGCTTGCGATCCTGGAATCGCGCCGCTCGACCGCGGAGACCTTTGGCATTCCGCTGGCGGTGCTTGCCGAACTAACGCACCGCTGCCCGCTGCAATGCCCCTATTGCTCCAATCCGGTGGAGCTCGATCGCGGCGGCACCGAGCTCACGACCGAGGAATGGAAAAAGGTCCTCACGGAATTGGCCGAAATCGGCGTGCTGCAGATCCACTTCTCCGGCGGCGAGCCGACCGCACGCAAGGATATCGTCGAGCTGGTGCAGCAGGCCACGGACGTTGGGCTCTACTCCAATCTCATCACCTCGGCGGTGCTGCTGACCAGGGAAAAATTATCCGCGCTGGCCGATGCCGGACTGTGCCATGTACAGATCAGCTTTCAGGGCAACGAGCCTGTCGTGGCCGACCGCGTCGCTGGCCTCAAGAACGCGCATGCGAAGAAGATCGAAGCCGCGAAATGGACGCGCGAACTCGAACTGCCGCTGACGGTCAATGCAGTGATGCACCGGCAAAACCTGCATCAGCTCACCGACATCATCCAGATGGCGGTCGATCTCGACGCCGACCGGCTGGAGGTCGCCAACGTCCAGTATTACGGCTGGGCCTTGAAAAACCGCGCCGCGCTGATGCCGACCCTGGAGCAGATCGAGGAAACCAGCCGGATCGTCGAGGACGCCGCCATCAGGCTGAAGGGCATCCTGGCGATCGACTATGTGGTGCCTGACTATTACGCGCTGCGGCCGAAGAAGTGCATGGGCGGCTGGGGCCGCCAGTTCTTCAACATTTCGCCCGCCGGCAAGGTGCTGCCGTGCCACGCGGCCGAATCGATCACCGGACTCGAATTCGAATCGGTACGTTCGAATCATTCGATCGCCTGGATCTGGCAGAATTCCGAAGCCTTCAACCGCTATCGCGGCACCGGCTGGATGCCCGAGCCGTGCCAGAGCTGCGAGTTCAAGGAAATCGATTTCGGCGGCTGCCGCTGCCAGGCCTTTGCGCTGACCGGCGACGCCGGCAATACCGACCCGGCATGCACGCTGTCGCCGATGCACGAGCAAATCTTCAAAGCCGCCGCCTCCGAGGCCGCCGCCGACAACAATCGCTTCCTCTATCGCAATTTCGCCGGCGGCACGCTGGAGACGGAAGGCGAGCATGGCGCCTGACGCCGACGCCGGAAAGCCGTCCAAACGCGCCGATCCCTTTGCACCGCTGACCTCCGAGCAGCTCGCGGTCGGCGACGGCCACGACATCTATGTCGAAAGCGTTGGCCGCACCGGCGGCATCCCCGCGGTCTACCTGCATGGCGGCCCCGGCAGCGGCTGCCAGCCCGATCACCGCCGCCTGTTCGATCCCGAACGCTTTCACGCCGTGCTGTTCGACCAGCGCGGCGCCGGCCGCAGTCGTCCCAAGGGCGGCCGCGACGCCAACACGCTGCAACATCTGATCGCGGACATGGAGTTGATCCGCGAACAGTTCGGCTTCGAGCGCTGGATGGTGGTCGGCGGCTCCTGGGGCGCGACGCTGGCGCTGGCGTATGCGCAGGCTCATCCCGACCGTGTCACCGGCATCGTGCTGCGCGCGACCTTCCTCGGCACCATGCGCGAAATCGAAAACGGCTTTCTCGACGTGCTGCCGCGCTTTTTTCCCGGGCTTTACGAAGATTTCCTAGGCGTGTTGCCGCAGGAGGAACGCGCGCGGCCGATCGACGCGTATTTTCGCCGCATCCTCGATACCGATCCCGCCGTGCATGGTCCGGCGGCGCGGGCCTGGGGCCAGACCGAGGGCATTCTGTCCGAGCATGCGCCGAGCCGCGGCCGGCTCGATCTGTCGTCCTCACGCGCCCTCCCCGCCACGCCGTTCATGGAAGCGCATTATTTCGCCAACGACAGTTTTATGCAGCCGGACCAGTTGATGCGCGAGGCCGGCAAGCTTGCCGGCCTTCCCGGGATCATCGTGCAGGGCCGCTACGACCTGCTGTGCCCGCCCGCGACCTCCTATGCGCTGGGCAGCGTCTGGCGCGAAGCTGAAATTCGTGTCGTCGAAGGCGCCGGGCACACGCTGTACGATCCCGGCGTCCGCGACGCCGTGATGAAATCGATCGCGGACATGGCGTCCAGAGTAAGTAAATAGGGCCATGCGCATTTTGCTCTCTGAAGGGTCCGGGCTCACCTCCCGTCAGGTCGCAGGACAACTCGGGGCACTCGGGCACGAGGTCGAAATTCTCTCGTCGTCGCGAATCTGCCTGACGCGCTTCACGCGGCACGTAAGGGCAATACACGATGTCCCGCGCTTCGGGCTCGATCCGTTCGGCTGGCTCGCCGCCGCCGAGCGCATTGCAGCGGAACGCAAGTCCGACCTGCTGTTTCCGACACAGGAACAGGTGACCGTGCTGTCGGCGCGCCAAAAATCCCTTCGCGTCGCGACCATCGTGCCGCCTTTCGCGAGCCTTGCCCGGGTGCAGGACAAGATTTCCGCGTTTCACACCCTGAACGCCATCGGCGCACCGCAGCCGCAGACTTTCGTGATTTCGAGCGCCGACGATTTGCGCAACGTCGCAACCTATCCGGTCTTCATCAAACGGCCCGTCAGCACCGCCAGTTCGGGCGTCCGGCGCGCGATGAACGAGCAGGAGCTGCTGGCCGCGGCGCGAGAGTTCGGTCTTGGGCAATCCGAACTGATCGTGCAGAGCCAGGCGTCCGGGGACCTCGCCATGGTGCAAGCGGTCGCCGACAGGGGCCGCCTTGTCGCACATCATGCCTGCCTGCGCTTGCGGGAGGGTGTCGGCGGCGGCGCATCGCTGAAGCAGAGTATTTCCCTGCCGGGGCTCGCCGACATGCTCGCGCGGCTGGTCGCCGCACTCGACTGGCATGGAGGATTGTCGATGGATCTGATCGTTACCGACAGCGGGCCTGTCATCATCGACGTCAATCCCCGGCTGGTCGAACCGGCAAATGCCCTCGCGGCCGGCGTGGATCTCGTCGCCGCCATGCTGGAGGTCGCAGGCAACGCGCCGGCAGCGGAGCGGCCGACGGGCGGCGCGGGCGTGCGTACGCACCAGACGTTGCTCGCAATCCTCGGAGCCGCCGAACAGCACGGTACGCGGCGCGCTGTCCTGCGCGAAGCGTTCGATGCCATTTTCGCGCGAGGCGATTATGCCGGCTCGGTCGAGGAACTGACGCCGGTTGCGGGCGATCCCGTCGCGGCGGCGCCTGTCGTTACCGCGCTCGTCGCGACACTGATCCGCCCGTCGCTGTGGCGTAAATTTCATGCTGGCGCGGTCGGCCCCTATGCGGTCACGCCAAAGGCCTGGAGCGAAATTCTGGCGGCCGCAGAATGACTCTGCTGGCCCGTCTTTTCTCATCCGCAGCTCGAGCATTTTGAAAGGTCTGATATGCCCCTTGCCGGAAAAGGCATGCTGCTGACGTCGATGAATGTCGACGCCGCTGACGAGGCCGAGTTCAACCGCTGGTACGACCGCGAGCATCTCGAAGAGCGCGTCGCGATTCCCGGGTTCCTCGAAGCGCGGCGCTATGTCGCGCATGACGGCAATCCGAAATATCTCAGCCTCTATTCCACCGAAACATTCGAGGTGCTCAACAGCCCGGCCTATCGCGCCGCGCTCGCCAACCAGACCGCGTGGTCGAAGGCCAACATCGCCCGCTTCAGGGACATGATCCGTGGCGTCGCGCGCATCACGATCAGCCGCGGCACCGGCCGCGGTGCAGCCCTCGGCATCATCCGCCTGCGCCCTGCTTCCGGCAGCGAAGACACATTGCGCAGCGCGCTAAGAGAACAGCTCGATCCCGCAAAACTCGACGGCATCATCTCCATGCACCTCCTGGAGAACGACCCGGCACTGTCGAAACCGCTGACCGACAATCCGTCCGCGTCCGATCCCGGCGCCGGCGACTGGTTCGTGCTGATCGACGCCACCGATGTGAACGCGGTGCCGGTGGCGATCGCACGTTTCGTCGCATTCAAGTCGCAGACGGTATCCAGCGGCGTCTACAAGCTGATGTTCGACCTCGCGAACAGCGATTTGGGACGCTAATTCCGATTCTCGGGGAATGCAGCGCAACATGTGCACTGCATCATTGCCGTTCACGCGCGCGGCAGCGCGTGAAAGCTGGAGATCGCGCAAAATTGCCTTTGTGCGCGCTCTGGAATGGCTCTAATAAGATAAGCCTATGATCCAATTCAAAAACCATAAGAACGCCATCTGAGCGTTCGCAGGCAAAATGAGGCCGCGGTCCAATCGCTGGCGCGGATAAGGTAGGAATGAAACCGACTGACATCTCGGCGCCGGACTACTTTCACAAAGTGGTCGATTGCCAATGGGCCTGCCCCGCTCACACACCCGTTCCCGAATACATCCGGTTGATCGCAGAGGGGCGTTATAGCGACGCCTATATGATCAACTGGAAATCGAATGTGTTTCCCGGAATTCTGGGACGCACCTGCGATCGCCCGTGCGAGCCGGCATGCCGCCGCGGCCGCGTCGAGGAAACACCGGTCGCGATCTGCCGCCTCAAGCGCGTCGCCGCCGACTTCAAGGACGACGTCAAGCATCGCATGCCGAAGTCGCTGGCAAAGAACGGCAAGCGCATCGCGCTGGTCGGCGGCGGTCCCGCTTCGCTTACGGTCGCCCGCGACCTGGCACCGCTCGGCTATCACTGCACCGTGTTCGATGCCGATCCCAAGGCGGGCGGCATGATGCGCAGCCAGATTCCGAAATTCCGGCTGCCGGACCAGGTCATCGACGAGGAAACCGACTACGTCCTCAACCTCGGCGTCGAATTCAAGGGCGGCCATCGCATCGACAGCCTGAAGAAGCTGCTGGCCGAAAGTTACGACGCCGTGTTCGTCGGCTCCGGCGCCCCGCGCGGCCGCGAGCTCGAGATTCCCGGCCGCAAGGAAGCCGGCGCCAACATCTTTGTCGGCATCGAATGGCTGTCCTCGGTGTCGTTCGGCCATGTCGAAAAGATCGGCAAGCGCGTCATCGTGCTCGGCGGCGGCAACACCGCGATGGATTGCTGCCGTACCGCGCGCCGCCTCGGCGGCGAACAGGTCAAGGTGGTCGTGCGTTCCGGCTTCGAGGAAATGAAGGCCTCGCCCTGGGAAAAGGAAGACGCGCTCCACGAGGACATTCCGATCCTCAACTACATGGTGCCGGTCGCCTTCACCCACGACAACGGCAAGCTCACCGGCGTCACCTTCCAGAAGGTGAAGGCCGAGTACGACGCCAAGGGCCGCCGCAACCTGGTACCCTCGGGCGAACCGGACCAGACCATTCCCTGCGACGACGTGCTGGTCGCCGTCGGCCAGGAGAACGCCTTCCCCTGGATCGAGCGCGACTGCGGCATCGAATTCGACAAGTGGAACATGCCGCAGGTCGATCAGACCACCTTCGCCTCGACCAACCCGAAGGTGTTCTTCGGCGGCGACGCGGCGTTCGGCCCCAAGAACATCATCTGGGCGGTGGCGCACGGCCATGATGCCGCGCTGTCGATCCACAAGATGCTGTCCGGCGAGGACATCAAGGAGCGTCCGCTGCCCGAGGTGCATGTCTCGTCGCAGAAGATGGGCATCCACGAGTGGAGCTACGACAACGACGTCTCGGTCGACCATCGCTACAAGGTGCCGCATCGCGACAAGGTGATCGCGCTGAAGGACATCCGCACCGAGGTCGAACTCGGCTACGACGTCAAGCTGGCGCTCGGCGAAGCGCAACGCTGCCTGAACTGCGACATCCAGACGGTGTTCTCGGCGCCGGCCTGTATCGAGTGCGACGCCTGTGTCGACATCTGCCCGATGGATTGCATCACCTTCACCGACAACGGCGAGGAAGAGGATCTGCGGCAGCGGTTGAAGGCGCCCTCGCCGCATCCTGACCAGGCGCTCTACGTCTCCGGCGACCTCAAGACCGGACGCGTCATGATCAAGGACGAAGACGTCTGCCTGCATTGCGGGCTGTGCGCCGAGCGTTGTCCCACCGGTGCGTGGGACATGCAGAAATACCTCATCGATATGACTCACGCGGGAACATCATGTCCGTCCAAAGCCCGATCAGCAGCATAAACGACTTCGTCGTCCGGTTCGCCAACGTCAACGGTTCGGGTTCGGCCAGCGCCAACGAACTGTTCGCGCGCTCGATCCTGCGCCACGGCGTGCCGGTCTCACCGCGCAACATCTTCCCTTCGAACATCCAGGGGCTTCCGACCTGGTACGAGGTGCGGGTGACCGAAGCCGGCCATCTCGGCGCTCGCGGCGGCGTCGACTTGATGGTGGCGATGAACCCCCAGACCTGGGACAAGGACGTCGCCTCGATCGAGCCCGGCGGCTACCTGTTCTACAATTCGACCAAGCCGATGCCGTCGTCGAAATTCCGCGCCGACATCACCGTCATCGGCGTGCCGCTGACCGCGATCACCAACTCGACCTATACCGATCCGCGGCAGCGCCAGCTGTTCAAGAACATCATCTATCTCGGCGCGCTCTGCGCGCTGCTCGACATGGACCCGAAGCTGATCGAGCAATTGTTCAGCGAGCAGTACAAGGGCAAGGAAAAGCTGTTGTCCTCCAACGTCCACGCGCTGGCGCTCGGCCGCGACTGGGCACTGCAGAACCTGAAATGCCCGACCGGGCTGCGGGTGAAGAAATCAGACAAGGTCGGTGACCGCATTTTCATGGAAGGCAACAGCGCCGCCGCGCTCGGCGCCGTCTATGGCGGCGCCACCGTCTGCGCCTGGTACCCGATCACGCCGTCGTCGTCGGTCGCCGAAGCCTTCACCAGCCACTGCAAGAAGCTGCGGCATGATCCCGAGACCGGCAAGGCGAAATACGCCATCGTGCAGGGCGAAGACGAACTGGCCTCGATCGGCATCGTGATCGGCGCGGCCTGGAACGGCGCGCGGGCCTTCACCGCGACTTCCGGTCCGGGCATCTCCCTGATGACCGAATTCATCGGCCTCTCATACTTCGCGGAAATTCCGGCCGTGATCATGAACATTCAACGCGCCGGCCCCTCGACGGGCATGCCGACGCGGACCCAGCAATGCGACATCATCGCCTGCGCCTACGCTTCGCATGGCGACACCAAGCACGTGCTGCTGTTCCCGGAAGACCCGGCCGAGGCGTTCGAATTCGCGGCGCAGTCGTTCGATCTCGCCGAACGGCTGCAAACCATGATCTTCGTGATGCTCGACCTCGACATCGGCATGAACCACCGGCTGTGCCGCCCGCTGAAGTGGGACGACGCCAGGCAATACGACCGCGGCAAGGTGATGACCGCGGAAATGCTCGACGAGCCCGGCCGCGACTTCGGCCGCTATCTCGACGTCGACGGCGACGGCATTCCCTACCGCACCTATCCGGGCACGCACCCGACCAAGGGCTCGTTCTTCACCCGTGGCACTTCGCGCGACCGCTACGCGCGCTACTCGGAAGAAGGCGCGGTCTACGCCGACAACATGCAGCGGCTGGTGCGCAAGTTCGAAACCGCGCAGGACATGGTGCCGCGGCCGTTGCAGGCCAACGCCGCCAAGCCGACCAAATACGGCGTGCTCTATTTCGGCTCGACCTCGCCGGCAATGGATGAAGCGATCGGGCTGCTGGAAGCGCGCGGGCATCAGCTCGACCGCATGCGCATTCGCGCCTTCCCGTTCCACTCCAGCGTCGCCAGCTTCATCGCCGATCACGATTTCGTTTACGTGGTCGAACAGAACCGCGACGCCCAGTTGCGCTCGCTGATCGTCAATGAGAACGGCATCGACCCTGTCCGGCTGGTCCCGATCGTGCACTATGACGGCACGCCGATCACCGCGCGCTTCATCGCCAGTTCCATCGGCGATCACCAGGACCACCTGAAAGTGACCCCTCTCCGCAAGGCCGTGTCATGACCTATATTGCAAAGCCGAAGTTCCAGCATCCCGGCCTGCCGAAGAACGATCTCGGCTATACCCACCGCGACTACGAGGGCAAGGTCTCGACCCTGTGCGCCGGCTGCGGCCACAATTCGATCACCGCCTCGATCATCGAGGCCTGCTACGAGCTGTCGATCGAGCCGCATCGGGTGGCGAAAATCTCCGGCATCGGCTGCTCGTCGAAGACGCCGGATTACTTCCTCGGCAATTCGCACGGCTTCAACTCGGTGCACGGCCGGATGCCGTCGGTTTTGACCGGCGCCAACCTCGCCAACCGCGACCTGATCTATCTCGGCGTTTCCGGCGACGGCGACAGTGCCTCGATCGGCTTCGGCCAGTTCGCGCATTCGATCCGCCGCGGCGTCAACATGACCTACATCGTCGAGAACAACGGCGTCTACGGCCTGACCAAAGGGCAGTTTTCGGCCACCGCCGACCGCGGCTCGAAGTCGAAAAAGGGCGTGACCAACACCGACAACGCCATCGACCTGGTGGGAATCGCGTTGCAGCTCGGCGCCACCTTCGTGGCGCGCAGCTTCTCCGGCGACAAGACCCAGCTGGTGCCGCTGATCGCCGCCGCAATTCGCCACAAGGGCGCGTCCTTCATCGACGTCATCAGCCCCTGCATCGCATTCAACAACCATGCCGGCTCGACCAAGAGCTTTGACTACGTCCGCGAACACAACGACGCGGTCAACCGGCTCGACGTCCTCACCGGCCGCGACCCGATCACCGTCGATTACGCCCCGGGTTCGGTGCAGGTGGTCGAGCAGCACGACGGCACGCGGCTGGCGCTGCGCAAGATCGACGCCGACTACGACCCCAGCGACCGGCTGGCGGCGATGACCTTCCTGCAGAAGCACGCCGCCAAGGGCCAGGTGGTCACCGGACTATTGTACGTCGATCCGGACTCCGAAGACCTGCACAGCCATCTCGACACCGTCGAGCGGCCGCTCAACACGCTCGATGCCGGCGATCTCTGCCCCGGTACCTCGGCGCTGGAAAAGATCAACGCCAGTTTGCGCTGAACCGTGACCGCGGCGATCCTCCATCGCCTTGTGCTTGCCGGCACTGCGATCGTCGCGATGTCGCTGACCGCACCTGCCTTGGGACAGGACCGAATGGTTCTGGGACCGCGCCAGTTCGAGCAGGACAAGAGCGGCGCTGGCGCCGTTCTCTGTGCCTGGTCGTTATATCTATCCATTCAGGCACAGACCGCGGCCTGCACGCTGCCGCGGCGGCCCACCGACGATGCGATGGATCAGGCAATTGTCGCGATCGATGAATTCATACTGGCGAACTCGTCGCTTCATCCTACCCGGGACGCGCTTGAATCATTCAAGCGTGAGGCGACGGCGCCAGATCGCGATCGTGCAAGCCGAGAACCGCAGTTTTGCACGAGACCCGACCTCGAAAGGTTTCGCAGCATCAAGCCTGAGCGGCTTCAGGCCAGCGTGAAGGCGCTGCTCGCCGTTCCGCGCGAACCGGTCATGAACCCCTGCCTGTAGACATTTTTCGGGCAATTGAACGCCCCGGGCCCCATGCACGACTAATTGATCAATCCAGCCTGTCGTCGTGCCGGCCTGCCGATGCGCGACGGCTGATCGATGTCTCACGCATGCCCGGTACAGCCATGAAATTCGCTTCGATCGCGACCGTCCTCGTTCTCGCCGCCTCAATCGGCGCGGCCTGCCCGGTTCATGCGGAAGGCCGCGACCAGGAGGGCATCGACAAATCGGCCGCCGACGCATTCGACAATAGGATGTTCGCGGGCGCACCCCGCGAGAAGTCCTACGCCTGCTTCGTCCGCCATTACGACAGCGAACACATGGCGCACCATCCGAAGCAGAAGGTGACGACCATGAAGCTGCTGATGACGGCGGAAGATACCGCTCGACGAGAAAGTCCTCAATTATTCGTTCCGCCTCGGCGTCAAGTACCGCAACCGCTCCGGCAATTTCGATTCCAGCGGCGGCTGCGGTCACGCGGTTTTCGAAGACGCCGGCAACGAAGTCCGCTTCGGCTGCGGTGTCGATTGCGACGGCGGCGGCATCGGCGTGGCGCTGTCGAAGGACGCCAAGTCTGCCATCGTGCGGCTCGAGCGGGTCAAGATCTGGCAGCGCAACAAGCCCGACGATGATGCCGGTGATGACCTGGTCGCCGGCGCCGACGACCGGATTTTTCGTGTCGATCGCATCGATACGCGCGAATGCGCCGAGCTCGTCACCGACCGCAAGGAACTGGCGGCACTCAGACACAAGTGACAATATACCAGACGTACCGCATTCAAGGAGGCCTCCATGCACCGACGCAACATACTGTGGGGCGCGATATCAGCCTTCGGCGCGGCCTTTGCCGCCTCACGCGCCAGCGCCGCCACCGAGGCGCCGGCGCCTAAGACCAAGCTGAAAGTCGTCTATCACCTCAGTGACCTCGACAAGGTCAATTTCGTCCTCGGCAACATCCAGAACCATCTCGACGGTGTCGGCGGCCCCGACAACGTCACCATCGCGCTGGTGATTCACGGCCAGGCGTTGCGCTCGTTCCACTCGGCTTCCGCCAATCCGGATATTTCGAAGCGCGTCGGACAGTTCTCCAAGGCGGGGATCGAGTTCGCCGCCTGCGGCAATACCATGAAATCGCAGAAAGTTGAGCTGAACGATCTGCTGCCGGGCTTCATTGCCGCCGAAACCGGCGGCGTGGTCCGGATCGCCGAGCTGCAATCGCAGGGTTATCTCTATTTGCGGCCCTGATGGCGAGCGCAACATCGTCACAAAATCGTGCAGGATAGCGGCGACGCTCGGGGATCAGCCTCCCCGGGGATCGATCCGGTGCCTATTGCGTTATCACTCCGGTTAGAGCCCTTCCAACCGCCGCCATGTCCAACCAATTGTTGACTTTCCGGCCCCGCCCCCGAAAGCTGGCGGGAACCCGAAAATCGGCCGATCGAACAGAACAGGCATCATGAATCCCGTCAAAGCACTCGAAAACCACGGCCAGGCCGTCTGGCTGGACTTCCTCGCCCGCGGCTTCGTTGCCAAGGGCGACCTCAAGGCGCTGATCGACAGCGACGGCGTCAAGGGCGTCACGTCCAACCCCGCGATCTTCGAAAAGGCGATCGGCAGTTCGGACGAGTATGACGGCCCGATCGGTCAGGCGCTGAACAAGGGCGACCGCTCCGTCGCCGACCTGTTCGAAGCGGTGGCGATCGAGGACATCCAGCACGCCGCCGATGTGCTGCGCCCGGTTTACGACGCCTTGAAGGGCGATGACGGTTTCGTCAGCCTGGAAGTCTCGCCCTATCTGGCGATGGACACCAGGGGCACCATCGTCGAGGCCGAACGGCTGTGGAAGGACGTCAAGCGCAGGAACCTGATGGTCAAGGTGCCGGCGACGCCGGAAGGCCTGCCCGCGATCGAACATTTGATCGGTGAAGGCATCAGCATCAACATCACGCTGCTGTTCGCGCAGGAGGTCTATCGCGAGGTGGCGGAGGCCTATATCGCCGGCCTCGAAAAATACGTCGCCAGGGGCGGCGATCCCTCCCATGTCGCCAGCGTCGCCTCGTTCTTCGTCAGCCGGATCGACAGCGTCGTCGACAAGCAGCTTGACGACAAGATCGCCAAGGCCAACGATCCCAGCGAGAAGGAACGGCTCTCTGCACTCAAGGGCAAGGTCGCGATTGCGAACGCGAAGATGGCCTACCAGGATTACAAGCGCCTGTTCGCCGGCCCGCGCTGGGAGAAACTCGCCGCCAAGGGCGCCAAGCCGCAGCGGCTGCTGTGGGCTTCCACCGGCACCAAGAACAAGGACTACAGCGACGTCCTCTATGTCGAGGAATTGATCGGGCCCAACACCGTCAACACCGTGCCGCCGGCGACGCTCGATGCGTTCCGTGATCACGGCAAGACGCGCGACAGCCTCGAGGAAAATATCGACTACGCCTCCCGCGTGCTGGAAGAACTCGAAAAATCCGGTGTCTCGCTCGATGCGATCACCACCGAACTCGTCAAGGACGGCGTCAAGCAGTTCGCCGACGCCGCCGACAAGCTCTACGGCGCCGTCGCGCACAAGCGCGCGGCCTCGCTCGGCGGCGGCATCGACGCGGCGTCGTTCGCGCTCGGTGACGGCATCAAGAAAGCCGTCGAGAAGGGCACCGAGGATTGGCGAGCGCACGCAAAAATCCGCCGTCTCTGGCACAAGGACAAATCGGTCTGGAGTAATGACGACGAGAACAAGTGGCTGGGCTGGCTCACCAGTCCTGCCGCCGCCGACGTCGCCGACTACGAGGATTTTTCCCGGCGCGTGAAGGGACAGAACTTCAGCGATGCCGTGGTGCTCGGCATGGGCGGATCGAGCCTTGGGCCCGAAGTGCTGGCGGAGACATTCCCCCGGAAATCCGGCTTTCCGAAACTGCATGTGCTCGATTCCACCGACCCGGCGCAGGTGCGGGCGTTGGAAGCGACAATCGATCTCGCCAACACCCTGTTCATCGTTTCCAGCAAATCCGGCGGTACCACCGAGCCGAACGCGATGAAGGATTATTTCTTCGACCGCGTGTCCAAGACGATCGGCAAGGACAAGGCCGGGCATCGCTTCATCGCGGTGACCGATCCCGGTTCGTCGCTGGAGAAGGTCGCGACCAGGCAGGGTTTTGCGCGGATTTTCCATGGCGATCCCAGCATCGGCGGACGTTATTCCGTGCTGTCGCCGTTCGGACTGGTGCCGGCGGCTGCCGCCGGCATCAACGTCAAGAGCCTGATCAAGCATACGCTGTCGATGGTGCGCTCCTGCGGCCCCGACGTGCCGCCGCATGAAAACCCCGGCGTGCAGCTAGGTCTGGCCATGGGCCTCGCCGGCCTCGAAGGCCGCGACAAGGTGACGATTTCGTCCTCCAAAAAGGTCGCGGATTTCGGCGCCTGGGCCGAACAGTTGATCGCCGAATCCACCGGCAAGGAAGGCAAGGGCCTGATCCCGATCGACGGCGAAGCGCTCGGCACCCCCGAGGCTTACGGCCACGATCGCTTCTTCATCGACATTCGCGTCGAAGGCGACGACGACGCCGCGCATGACGGCAGGCTCGCCGCATTGGAAGCGGCCGGACATCCCATGGTCCGTATCGTCATGAAGTCGATCGACCATCTCGGCCAGGAGTTCTATCGCTTTGAAATGGCCACCGCGGTCGCCGGCGCCGTGCTCGGCATCAACCCGTTCAACCAGCCCGACGTCGAGGCCGCCAAGATCAAGACCCGTGAACTGACCAGTGCGTTCGAGAAGACCGGCGCCCTGCCCGCTGAAAAGCCGGTCATGAGTTCTGCGGAAGCCGATCTCTATACCGACGAGGCCAACGTCGCGGCCCTGCGCAAGGCCGGGGCCAATGGCAGCCTCGGCTCCTGGATCAAGGCGCATCTTTCGCGCTCGGGCAACGGCGACTATGTGGCTCTGCTGGCCTACATCGCGCGCAACCCCGGCTCGATCGGGAGCTTGCAGAAAATGCGGCTTGCGGTACGCGACGAACGCCACGTCGCGACCTGTGCCGAGTTCGGCCCGCGCTTCCTGCATTCGACCGGCCAGGCCTACAAGGGCGGCCCCGACAGCGGCGTGTTCCTGCAGATCACGGCCGATGATGCCAGGGACTTAAAGGTGCCGGGCCAGAAGGCGAGCTTTGGCATCATCAAGGCGGCGCAGGCGCGCGGCGACTTCGACGTGCTCACCGAGCGCGGCCGGCGCGCGCTGCGCGTTCACCTCAAGGGCGAGATCGGGCCAGCGCTGGCCGCGCTGGATGCCGCGATATCGGAAGCACTCAACTAGGGAATTGCGGGAATGCAACTCGGCATGATCGGCCTCGGCCGGATGGGCGGCAACATCGTTCGCCGGCTGATGAGAAACGGCCACACTGCCGTGGTCTACGACAAGGACGCCAAAGCCGTCGCCGGTCTCGCCACCGAGGGCGCCAGCGGCGCATCCTCGCTGGAGGATTTCGTCGCCAAACTGGAAACGCCGCGCACCGCCTGGGTGATGCTGCCGGCCGGCAAGATTACCGAGGCGACGATCGAGGCGCTAGCCAAACTGATGCAGCCCGGCGATGTCATCATCGACGGCGGCAACACGTTCTGGCAGGACGACGTCCGCCGCGGCAAGACGCTGAAGGAAAAGGGCCTGTATTACCTCGACGTCGGCACCAGCGGCGGTGTCTGGGGCATCGAGCGCGGCTATTGCATGATGATCGGCGGCGACAAGGCCGTGGTCGACCGGCTCGATCCGATCTTCAAGACCCTGGCGCCGGGGATCGGCGACATTCCGTTGACGACGGGCCGCGCCAACCGCGATCCGCGCATCGAACAGGGTTACATCCATGCCGGCGCTTCGGGCGCCGGCCACTTCGTCAAGATGATCCACAATGGCATCGAATACGGATTGATGCAGGCCTATGCCGAGGGTTTTGACATCCTCAAGAACGCCAACATCGACGCGCTGCCGCCGGAACATCGCTTCGACCTCGATATCGCCGACATCGCCGAAGTGTGGCGGCGCGGCAGCGTGATCCCGTCCTGGCTGCTCGATCTCACCTCTTCGGCGCTGGCGGAAAGCCAGACGCTGGATAACTACTCCGGTTTCGTCGAGGATTCCGGCGAAGGCCGCTGGACCGTCAACGCCGCCATCGACGAGGCCGTGCCGGCGGAAGTGCTGACGGCCGCGCTCTATGCGCGCTTCCGTTCGCGCAAGGAGCACACGTTTGCGGAGAAAATCCTCTCGGCAATGCGCGCCGGATTCGGCGGCCACAAGGAGCCCCCAAAGAAGCCGGGCGCGAAGGCTTGATGCATGGCGGTCGGTAAGGCAGCACAGACCAGGCCCGATCCCTGCTCGTTCGTGATCTTCGGCGTCACCGGGGATCTCGCGCACCGGCTGGTGATCCCCGCGCTCTATAATCTCGCGGCTAACAATCTCTTGCCGGAGAAATTCTGCGTGGTCGGCATCGCCCGCAAGGGCATGTCGAGCGACGAGTTGCGCGAAGGCCTGATGAAGGGCCTGCATCAGTACGCGACGCGGACGGTGGACGACGCAATCGCCCAGCGCCTGCTTGCCTGCGTCACCTGCATCGAAGCCGACCCGAAGGACCCGGCCTCGTTCGACGCCATGAGCAAGCGGCTCGATGAACTGGAGGCCGCGCAAAAGACCGGCGGCAACCGGTTGTTTTACCTGGCGACGCCGCCTACCGCGTTCCTGCCGATCAGCCGCGAACTCGGCCGCACCGGCATGCTTGCCGAGAACGGCGCATGGCGGCGGCTGGTGATCGAAAAGCCCTTCGGTACCGACCTCGCCTCGGCAAAGGCGCTCAACGGCGAATTGCTCAAGCTGGTCGAGGAGCACCAGATATACCGGATCGACCATTATCTCGGCAAGGAAACCGTCCAGAACATCCTGGTGCTGCGCTTTGCCAACGGCATGTTCGAGCCGATCTGGAACCGGAATCACATCGACCACATCCAGATCACGGTCGACGAGAAACTCGGCGTCGGCCATCGCGGCAGTTTCTACGACGCCACCGGCGCGCTGCGCGACATGGTGCCGAACCATCTGTTCCAGTTGCTGTCGCTGGTCGCGATGGAGCCGCCGACCCGTTTTGACGCCCATTCGGTGCGTTCGGAAAAGGCCGACGTCCTGGCCGCGATCCAGACCCAGACCGAGGAAGAGGCGCTACGCAACTCGGTGCGCGGGCAATATCGCGCCGGCAAGGTCGGCGACACCGAAATCGACGATTACCGCAAGACGCCGGACGTCAAGCCCGGCAGCACCACCGAAACCTATGCCGCGCTGAAGCTGACCATCGATAACTGGCGCTGGGCTGGCGTTCCCTTTTACTTGCGCACCGGCAAGGCGCTCGGGATCAAGCGCACCGAGATCGCCATCAAGTTCAAGCAGGCGCCGTTCGCGATGTTCCGCGACACGCCGGTGGACCGGCTGTCACAGAATTATCTGGTGATCTCGACCGAACCGACTGAAGAGATCGCATTGCAGTTCAACACCAAGGTGCCGGGGCCGACCATCGACATCGACGGCGTCGAGATGCGGTTCCGCTACAGGGATTACTTCAAGGCGGAGCCGTCCACCGGCTACGAGACGCTGATCTACGACTGCATGATCGGCGACAACATCCTGTTTCAGCGCGCCGACAGCGTCGAAGCCGGCTGGCAGGCGGTACAGCCGTTTCTCGATGCCTGGAAGAAAGCCGGCGCCAAGGGACTGAAGGTGTACGAGCCCGGCAGTGAAGGTCCCGAGGAGGCCAACGAATTCATCGAGCGCGACGGCCGAAGCTGGCGCAAGCTGAGTTAGCGGATGACAGACAACGACAACCGGCATGTCGTTGCGGTCGCCGATCCGGCGGCGCTGGCGCTGGCCGCGGCCGAACGCCTGATCTCCCAAATTGCGGCCAACAGCGGCCGCGTGGCGGTCTGCCTGACCGGCGGATCGAGCCCGAAGCAGCTTTACCAATTGCTGGCGACAGACGCTTTCCGCAGCCATATTCCCTGGGATCGCGTGCACTGGTTCATCGGCGATGAACGGCTGGTGCCGGCCAACGATCCGCTGCACAACATGACGATGGCGCGGTCGGCGTTTCTGGACCAATGCGCACCTGCCGCCAACATCCATCCGATCCCGACGGAGACCGCCGACCCCGCCGATCCTGATCGCAGCGCAGCACTCTATGAAGCCGAACTGAGATCGTTCTATGGCGCCGACGTACTCGATCATGCGCGCCCGCTGTTCGATCTGGTGCTGATGGGCGTCGGCCCCGACGGCCATACCGCGTCGCTGTTCCCAGGATATCCCGCGCTCGATGAGACCGCACGCTGGGTCGTCGGCGTGCCCAGGGCCAACGTCGAACCGTTCGTTCCCCGCGTCAGCCTCACGCTCGCCACGCTGGCCTCCTGCCGCGAAATGCTGTTCGAGGTCGCAGGCAACGGCAAGCGTGCGATCTTGACGCGGGTGCTTGCCGGCGAGAACCTGCCGGCCGCGCACGCACGGTCGAACGGCGAGACGGTCTGGCTGATCGATCAGGCGGCGCTGCCGGAGAATTTTCGTGGGCACTAAATCCCCCTGCGCGCTGGTGGTGATGGGCGTCTCCGGCTCGGGCAAGAGCACCATTGCCGAACATCTGGCCGCTCGCCTCGGTTGGAAATATGTCGACGGCGACCTGTTTCATCCGCCCGCCAACGTCGCCAAGATGAGCGCGGGCCGCCCGCTCAGCGATGAAGACCGCTGGCCCTGGCTGCGGGCGATTGCCGCCGAGATCGACCGCGTCTGCGCGGCAGGCAGCCGCGCCGTTGTGGCCTGCTCCGCGCTGAAGCGTGCCTACCGCGATATCCTCGTGCATGGCCGTGACGATGTCCGCATCGTCTTTCTCGACGGCACGCAGGCCCTGATCGCGAAGCGGCTTGCGACGCGAAAGGGTCATTTCATGCCGCCGGGCTTGCTCGACAGCCAGTTCCGCACGCTGGAGCCGCCGCAGCCAAGCGAACAGCCGATCACGGTTTCGATCGAACCGCCGGTCGGGGCCATCATCGACGACATCATCCGCCAACTGGATTTGAGTGCCCCATGACCCGCATTTCGCTCGTGGTTTCCGATGTCGACGGTACCTTGCTGCCCAAGGACAAGATCCTGACCGAGGGCAACAAGCGCGCGGTTGCCAAACTGCGCGAGGCCGGCATCGGCTTCACCATCGTCTCCAGCCGGCCCACGATCGGAATGGGCTTTCTGATCGAGCCACTCGCCATCAGCCTGCCGATCGGCGCCTTCAACGGCAGCTCCATTGTCGACGCACAGCTCAAGCCGATCGAGCAGCATGTGATTCCACGCGCGACGGTACAGCGCAGCATCGAGCTCCTGACCGAATTCGGCGTCGATATCTGGCTGTTCACCAACGACAAATGGCTGACGAAGAATCCCGACGGCGAATATGTCGGGCACGAGAAACGGGCGATCAAGCATGACCCGACCATCGTCACGGATTTCGCGCCTTACCTGACCGGCGCCTGCAAGATCGTCGGCGCCAGCTCTGACGCCGCGATGTTGCAACGCTGCGAAACCGCCATGCAACAAGCCGTCGGCAACCAGGCCATCGCGGTTCGCTCGCAGACCTATTACCTCGATGTCACGCCGCCGGGGCACGACAAGGGCACCTTTGTCGACGCGATGGCCAGGCGGCTCGGCATCTCCACCGACGCGGTCGCCACCATCGGCGACATGCAGAACGACCTAGCGATGTTCGCCAAAAGCGGCGTCTCGTTCGCGATGGGCAACGCCACCGACGACGTCAAGAGCCGCGCCACGCACGTGACCGACAGCAACGAGCGCGACGGCTTTGCCGCCGCCATGGAGACCGTGCTCAAGCTCGCCTGAAGCATGATGAGATCAGGCTGGCGCGCGGCGTCGGGCCTTTTTCGGGTGCCATTTCTACTTTGCATGGGGTTGTTTTCGCGTTTTTTATGTTTGGTCCCTCCTGTCCGGTTCCGCCCGCCATGCGGCATCGCATTCTCAAGCCTGTGCGAAGGAAAAATCGAGGAATTCGCAAAGTCTTCTTTCCCCGAACGCTGCTCTATGGCGGCTGGCCCGGCTTCACATTCACCATCTGTGTGAACCCGCGGTTAGCGCGGGCCGGTATCCGGCGTCGCCCTCCTCCCGAGATGGCAGGCTTCCCCAGCCCGAGCCTGCCGCGGCGAAGGGTGCCGGCCCACGCGACTCATTTTCCGGCGGACCGAGACGGCGTGGAGGCCGGGATATGGCCTCCACGTCTTGGCGCGATCGACCTTCACTTCGACCGCTGCACCGCCGGCTTCTCGGCCGACGCCTTCGCCGCGCTGAGATTATGCGCGGTGTTGATCAGCGCGATATGAGTCAGCGCCTGCGGAAAGTTCCCGGTCTGGCGACCGGCCACGGTGTCGAACTCCTCGGCCAACAATCCCAAATCGCTGGCGACCGCGACGACGCGATCGAACAACACCTGCGCCTTTTCGTAGTCGTCCGCCAGCACGAAGGCATCCGCAAGCCATAGCGTGCAGGCGAGAAACGCGCCCTCGATCGGCTGGGTCTCGCCGGACAACTCCCGCGGATCGTGGCGCAGCACAAAACCGTCGCGCATCATGTGGCGTTCGATTGCATCCAGCGTTCCGCGCACGCGTGGATCGTCGGGCGGCAGGAAGCCGACCGACGGCAGCATCAGGATGCTGGCGTCAAGCAGCTTTGAGCCGTAGGACTCGACGAAGGCGTTCAGTTCGGCATCGAATCCCTTGTCGCAGACGTCGCGATGAATGGCGTCGCGCAGCACCCGCCACTTCACAACAGGCGCCTTGAAGCCGAATTGTTCGGCGCTCTTGATGCCGCGGTCGAACGCGACCCAGGTCATCACTTTCGACGAGACATAATGCTTGCCCTCGCCGCGGCGCTCCCAGATGCCATGATCCGGCTGGTCCCACACCTCGGCAAGATGTTCGAGCACGGTGCATTCCAGCGCCCAGCTACCCTCGTCGAGTTCGAGCTTTGCCATTCGAGACTGGTGAAAGGCGTCGATCAGTTCGCCGTAGACGTCGAGTTGCAGTTGCGCATGCGCGGCGTTGCCGACCCGCACCGGCCGCGCGCCCTCGTAACCGGGCAGCCAGTCCGCCTCCCATTCGAGGAGACGCCGCTGGCCCATGATGCCGTACATGATCTGCATGTTGGCGGGCGCGCCCGCCGCCGCGCGCAGCAGCCAGTTATGCCAGGCGGAAGCTTCCTCGGTATAACCGGAGTTCATCAGCGCCAGCAGCGTGAAGGTGGCGTCGCGCAGCCAGCAGAAGCGATAGTCCCAGTTCCTGGCGCCGCCGAGTTTTTCCGGCAGCGAGGTGGTCGGCGCCGCGATGATGCCGCCGGTCGGGCCATAGGTCAGCGCTTTCAGCGTGATCAGCGAGCGCATCACCAGATCGCGGTGGATGCCGTTATAGGTGCAGTGGCTGCACCAGTCGGCCCAGAATTCTTCGGTCGCCTGCAGCGCTTTCACGGGATTGATCGGCTCCGGCACCGGCAAATACGACGGTCCGTAGGTCAGCACGAACGGGACCGTCTCGCCCGCGCCGACTTCGAACTCGGCCACGGTGGTCAAGTCTTCGCCGCGGGTCTCGACCGGCGTCCGCAGCACGGTCATGTTGGGCCCGGCTATCGCCAGCAATCCCGAACCGCTCTCGTCTTTCTTGACCCAGGGAATGTCGACGCCGAAGCCGAAGCGGATCACCAGTTGCATCCGCATCCTGACCCGGCCGCGCACCCCGCGCACCAGCCGCACCACGTCGGAAGCCTTGCCGCGCGGCGGCATGAAGTCGATCAGGTCGACCGCGCCGTCTATGGTCTCGAACCGGGTTTCCAGGATCAGCGTGTTGTCGCGGTAGCGGCGCGAGGTGTTCTTGACGTCACCTTCCGGCGCGATCATCCAGCGGCCGTGCTTGTCGGTACCGAGCAGGCCGGCAAAGCAGGCATCGGAATCGAACGCCGGCCAGCACAGCCAGTCGATCGAGCCGTCGCGGCCGACCAGGGCTGCGGTCTCGCAATCTCCGATCAGGCCATAATCTTCAATGCGGCACGGCAAGGCGTGTTACCGCCCCGCGGCGTGCGAGCGCTCGCGGGTCGCCGCCTTGAGCGCATCCACATCAATGGCGGACGCGATCTGCTCCAGCGACACCGGAAGCCGCTGCCGCCAGTTCGGGTGTTCGTGAACGGTGCCGGGAATGTTGGGCTGGTCGACCAAGCCGATCAGATCCTCCAGCGAAATCGCCATCAGGCGGGATTTGGTTCGCGCCAGAAACTGCCCCACCGAAGCAAGGTCGTGGCGGTCGATGGCGTGATGGCGCAGCACGTCGTCCAGCATCGCCAGCGCATGCCAGCGCGCGTCGTCGCTCTCGCCGGGATCGATCCCGAGCGCGCGCTTGGTCTTGAGGTCGTGGAACGCGCGCCAGCCGGCATAGGTCGAGAGATCGTGGGTATTGAACGTGATCAAGGCATTGGGCCAGTAGTGATCGATGCCGCGAAACGACCCATTGTCCTCACGCTCGAACATCATCACGAGGTAGGACCAGATGCCCCAGTCGGCCATCTGCGCGCGAAATCCTTCCGGCACGGTGCCGAGGTCCTCGCCGATCACGACGCAGCGGCTGGCGACACTTTCCTGCGCGGTGACCGCCAGCAGCGCCTCGAACGGCATCTGCACATAGACGCCGTCGGCCGGACTGAAACCGTGCGGCACCAGATAGAGCCGCTTCATGCCCAGCACATGGTCGAGCCGGATCGCACCGGCGTGCCGCATCGCCGCGCGCAGCATCTCGGCAAACGGCGCGAAGTTCTGTTGTTCCAGCCCCGCGGCATTGAAACCGGCGAGGCCCCAGCTCTGCCCGGCGGTGTTGAGCGGATCCGGTGGCGCGCCGACGCCGAGGTGGCGGGAGATCGCGACCTGCTCGTTCCAGGCATCAAAGCCATCGGCCTGCACCCCGACGGCGACGTCGAGATAGAGCCCGACCTTCATGCCGAGCTTCCTGGCCAACGCGCTGGCGGCACCGAGTTGCCGGTCAGCGGTCCATTGCACGAATTCAACGAACTCGATTTCGGCCGCATCCTTGCCGGTGCGCAGGCTGGCGCAGGCGGCATCGTCCGGCTGACGCCATTCTTCCGGCCATTCCCACCACGGCCCGCTGAAGACGTGCCGCAGCGCCTCGAAGCAGGCGAAGCGCGACAACAGCGTGCCACGCTCGGTGCGGAATTGATCGAAATCCTGCTTCCGGGCCGCGGCCGCATCGGCCTTGAACCTAGCGAATGCCGCACGCAGCGCCCGCCACTTCAATTCGGCCACCGCGACGTAATTGACCACGTCGAGCGCCCGCAACCGCGCCAGCGCGGCCCTGGTCTCGGCATCGAGATGAAATTCCGGGAGCTTTTCGATGTCGATGTAGAGCGCGTTGAGAAACAGCCGGCTGTTCGGCGAATACGGGCTGCAATCGCCCGGACGGTCGTCGAACAGCGCATGCAGCGGATTGAGCCCGACGCCGTCGGCGCCGAGGTAATGCGCCAGTTCGATAAGGCCTTCGAGGTCGGTGAAATCGCCCATCCCCCAGTTGCGCCGCGAACGGACACCGTAAAGCTGGACCGCGAGCAGCCAGCAACGGTCGAAATCGCCGTCAAATGCACGCGCCGGCGCCACGATCAGCGGCACCTCTTCGGTCACCGAAGCCGCATCGGTGACCTCGAGGCGGTAGACGCCGGCCGCCAAACCTTCCTTCAATACGATGACCCGGCCCGGAGCCACGTTCTTGCCGATAACCTTCTGACCGGACGTGATTTTCCATGTGGTCGGCAGCTTGGCGCCCGGCAACAGCGTGGCGCGCGCCGCCTTCCCGACCCGGATCACGACCGGCTGGCCGATCAAGGGCCCCGGTACCTGGGGCGGCAGGGCATCGAGGATGATTTTTAAGGCGCCCGCGTCCGTCACACGGCGGTGACCCTGGCCGTCCAGAAATTCGGTCTGAATTCCCCGGGCTTTAGCTATCTCGAAAAGGTCCATTCGGCACGCGCTTTGCAACGCAAACATCGCGGGGATGTCGCGAAATTGTCCAAATACAGGAAGGGGATAGGCGGTGGCTAACGCGCTGGCCCAACAGGGGTTCCGAGGGAACCAAAGCTGGCCCAGCGGCTTTCTACATATGTCCGGAACGTCTCCCTTTCCGCAACAGAAACGGGGGCGTTATCTCCATGGCAATGGCATCACATTGAACAAAAAAGCCCAAACCGCAGAGAGCGCCAAGGAAAACCTCAGGCTTGGCGCTCCCCTTCCTGTCGATGGTCCCTTCCCGCTGCATGACGGCGGCGGATTTGCCATCGACGCGGCTCGTATGAAAGCAAGGGAGGTGCCAGCCACCGACCCGGCGGCCGATGCGCTTTGGTACAAGGATGCCATCATCTATCAGCTCCACGTCAAGGCCTTTGCCGACAGCAACAATGACGGCATCGGCGATTTTGCCGGACTGACCGAGAAGCTGGACTATCTGCAGGAGCTCGGCGTCACCGCGCTGTGGCTGTTGCCGTTCTATCCCTCGCCCGGCCGCGACGACGGCTATGACATTGCCGACTACGGCGACATCAATCCCGATTTCGGGACCATGAAGGATTTCAAGCGCTTCATCCAGGAGGCGAAGAAGCGCGGCCTGCGCGTCATCACCGAGCTCGTCGTCAACCACACTTCGGACCAGCACGACTGGTTCAAGCGCGCCCGCCGCAGCGCGGCGAACTCCAGCGCGCGCAACTGGTATGTCTGGAGCGACACCGACCAGAAATACCAGGGCACACGGATCATCTTTACCGACACCGAGAAGTCGAACTGGACCTGGGATCCCGAAGCCGGCCAGTTCTACTGGCACCGCTTCTTCTCGCATCAGCCGGACCTGAACTTCGACAACCCGCGCGTGGTCTCGGCGCTGGTGCAGGTGATGAAGCGCTGGCTCGATACCGGCGTCGACGGTTTCCGTCTCGACGCGATTCCCTACCTTTGCGAGCGCGACGGCACCAACAACGAGAACCTGCCCGAGACCCACGCCATCATCAGGAAGCTGCGCGCCGAACTCGACGCCTATGCCAAGGACAAGGTCTTGCTGGCCGAAGCCAACCAGTGGCCGGAGGACGTGCAGGAGTATTTCGGCCGGGGCGACGAATGCCACATGGCCTATCACTTTCCGCTGATGCCGCGCATCTACATGGCGATCGCGCAGGAGGACCGCTTTCCGATCACCGATATTCTGCGCCAGACGCCGGACATTCCGAACAGCTGCCAGTGGGCGCTGTTCCTGCGCAACCACGACGAACTGACGCTGGAAATGGTCACCGACGTCGAGCGCGACTATCTGTGGTCGACCTATGCCAACGATCCCCGCGCCCGCATCAATGTCGGCATCCGCCGCCGACTGGCGCCGCTGATGGACAACGACCGGCGCAAGATCGAGCTGATGAACTCGCTGCTGCTGTCGTTCCCGGGCACGCCGATCATCTATTACGGCGACGAGATCGGGATGGGCGACAACATCTATCTCGGCGACCGCAACGGCGTCCGCACGCCGATGCAGTGGACACCGGACCGCAACGGCGGCTTTTCGCGCGCCGATCCCGCCCGGCTCTATGCGCCGACCATCATGGATCCCGTCTACGGTTATGAGTCCGTCAATGTCGAGGCGCAGTCGCGCAGCCTGTCGTCGCTGCTCAGCGCCACCAAGCGGCTGATCGCGGTTCGCAAATCGACGCTGGCGTTCGGCCGCGGCACCATGACCTTCGTCCGCCCCGAAAACCGCTCGGTGCTGTGCTATGTGCGCCAGTACCGGGACGAAGTCATCCTCTGCGTCGCCAACCTGTCGCGCTCGGCGCAGGCGACCGAACTCGACCTCTCGGCCTTCAAGGATCGCATTCCACTGGAAATGCTCGGCCGCACGCGTTTTCCGGCGATCGGCGACGTGCCCTACATGATCATGCTGGCGCCGTACGGCTTCTACTGGTTCCAGCTCCAGGAGCGCGACAAGTCGGAGCCGGTAACCCCGCGCGAGGTCGGCGAATTCGAGACGCTGGTGGTGCCACTCGGCGCCACCTGGGTGTCGCTGGCGCGCGAGCGCAGCGTATTCGAACGCGACGTCTTGCCGGGGCATCTGGCGCAATCCCGCTGGTATCCGGAGCGATCGGCGAAGACGGTCCAGCCGACGCTGACCTCGGCCGTTCCGTTCTGCGATATCGGCGACAACCGGCCATGGCTGGCCTTTTTCGAGACCACGCAGCGCGGCGTCACCACGCGCTACACGATGCCGCTGCAGATCGAATGGGTTCGCTTCGACCGCGAGCGCTATAACCGGTACGCGCTGGCCGCGGTCCGCCAGGGCGCGCGCGAGGGCACCCTGCTCGACGTCGCCACCAACCCGATCTTCATCGGGCTGTTGCTGCGCAACCTGCAACAGTCGCTAACGGTCGAAGGCGAACAGGGCCTGCGGCTTGAATTCCGCCCGACCAGCCGCTTCACCGACAAGCCGATCCGCGAGCCGCAGCACATCCGTGCCATCGAGGCCGAGCGGCCGGACTCAACCTCATTGGTCGACAACGACTATGTCGTGCGGATCTACCGCAAGCTCGAGGAAGGTCCCAATCCCGAGATCGAGATGGGGCGCTTCCTCACCGAGGTGGCAGGCTTTGCCAATACGCCTGCGCTGCTCGGCAGCGTCGAACTGGTCAACGGCAACACAAAAAGCGCCGTCGGCGCCGTCCACGCTTTCGTTGCCAACCAGGGCGACGCCTGGACCGTCACCGCTTCCCACCTCGATCGGTTCGTCGACGAGCAGCGCATGCTGGCCGCGCGCGAACCCCAGGGCGCGCCCACCGATCAGACGCCCTATCTCGGTTACCTCGCACAGGCCGGACGGCGCGTCGCCGAAATGCATATCGCGCTGGCCAGCAACCGGGAGCTTGCCGAATTCGCGCCGGAGCCGATCAGCGGTGAGGATGTCCAGCGCTGGACCGGCGACATCCTTGTTCGTGCCGAGCGCGTCTTCGATGCGCTGAAACAACGCCGCGACCGGCTCAAGGAAGCCGATCGCCCGCTCGCCGATCAGTTGCTGGCGCTGCAATCTGCCTTGCCGGAGCGACTGAAGACGCTGCTGCCGCGCGGCATCGACGGGCTCAACATCCGTCAGCACGGCGACTTCCATCTCGGCCAGATGCTGATCGTCAAGGACGACATCTTCATCATCGACTTCGAAGGCGAGCCGCGGCGGTCGGTCGCGGAACGCCGGCGCAAGGCACCGGCGGCGCGCGACGTCGCCAGCCTGATCCGATCGATCGATTATTCGGCGACATCGGCCCTTGAGCGTTCGCTCGAACTGGCCCACGATGAGCACGGCCGGCTCAGCGCCGCGCTGGAGACGTGGCGCGACCGTGCGACGCGCGAATTCCTGTCGGCCTACCGCGAAGCCATCACCCATAACCTGGCCCATCAGCGGCTATGGCCATCCGACCCCGGGGCGGCCGAGCGCCTGTTAACCTTCTTCCTGCTTGAGAAGGCTTTCTACGAGATCGAATATGAGCTGTCATACCGGCCCGACTGGCTGCGGGTGCCGTTGACCGGTATGATCAGGATGTTGTCGCAACAGTCGCTCGAGGCCTCATGACCAAGTTAACCGCCGAGGCCTATGCGATCATCGAAGGCAAGCATTCCGATCCGTTTCACTATCTCGGCCTGCACAGCGAGGGCGACCACAAGGTGGTGCGCGCCTTCATCCCGGAGGCCTCGAATGTCGAGGCGATCGGCGAACATGGTGAATCCGCACGGCTTGAGCGCATCCACGACTCCGGCCTGTTCGCAGGCGCCCTGCCGAACGGCTCGACCCGGTACCAGCTGCGCGCCCGTTTCGGCGACGCCGTCGTCGATCTCGACGATCCCTACCGCTTTCCCCCCGTACTGAGCGACTTCGATCTGCATCTGCTCGGCGAAGGCACGCATATGCGGATCTACGACAAGCTCGGCGCGCATCCGATGACGCTCGATGGCGTCGACGGTGTCGCCTTCGTGGTGCTGGCGCCGAACGCCAAGGGCGTCAGCGTGGTCGGCGATTTCAATTACTGGAACAGGCGGCGGCACCCGATGCGGGTGCGCGGCATCGGCTATTGGGAATTATTCATCCCGCACGCCAAGGCCGGCGACCACTACAAGTTCGACATCATCGAACCCAACGGGCAGCACCTGCCGTTGAAATCCGATCCGTTCGCTTTCACCGCCGAAGTCCGTCCGAAGACAGCGTCGATCGTGTTCGACGAGATGAAGCTGCCGCGACCGAACCCGGCGCCGTCAGGCATCAACGCGCTCGGCGTACCGGTCTCGATCTACGAAGTCCATCTCGGCTCGTGGCGGCGCAAGGGCAGCAATGAGTGGCTGACCTATCGCGAGCTCGCCGAACAGCTCCCGGCCTATGTCCGGGATCTCGGCTTTACCCATGTCGAGTTTCTCCCCATTAGCGAACATCCGTTCGACGGCTCCTGGGGCTATCAGCCAACCGGCATGTTCGCGCCGACCAGCCGCTTCGGCAGCCCGGAGGATTTTGCGGCCCTGGTCGAAGCCTTCCACCGCGAAGGCATTGCTGTGTGGCTCGACTGGGTGCCCGGGCATTTCCCCGACGATCCCCACGGCCTCGGCCGCTTCGACGGCACGGCACTCTACGAACACGCCAATCCGTTGCAGGGCCGTCATCTCGACTGGGGCACGCTGATCTATAATTTCGGCCGCACCGAGGTGGTCAATTTCCTGGTCTCGAACGCACTGTTCTGGCTCGACCGCTATGCGGTCGACGGCCTGCGCGTCGATGCCGTCGCCTCGATGCTGTATCTCGACTATTCCCGGCCGGCGGGCGAATGGATTCCGAATCAGCATGGCGGCCGCGAAAATCTCGAAGCCATCGATTTCCTGCGTCGCTTCAACACCGAATTGTTCGGGCATTTTCCGGACGCGACCACGGCGGCGGAAGAATCCACCGCCTGGCCGCAGGTGACGCGGCCGGTCGAATATGGCGGGCTCGGCTTCGGCTACAAGTGGAACATGGGCTGGATGCACGACACGCTGAAATATATCGGCAAGGATCCCATCCACCGCAAATTCCATCACGGCGACATCCTGTTCGGCCTGCACTACGCGTTTTCGGAAAACTTCATCCTGCCGCTGTCCCACGACGAAGTCGTGCACGGCAAACGCTCGATCCTCGGCCGCATGCCCGGCGACGACTGGCAGCGCTTTGCCAATCTCCGCGCCTATTACAGCTTCATGTTCGCCCATCCCGGCAAGAAGCTGATGTTCATGGGCTGCGAATTCGGCCAGGAGCGCGAGTGGAATCACGACCATTCGCTGGACTGGCATCTGCTCGAGCAGAACAAGCATGCCGGCATTCACGGCCTGGTCCGCGACCTCAACCGGCTCTATCGCACGATACCGGCGCTGCATGAACTCGACTGCAGCCAGGCCGGATTCGAATGGGTCATCACCCATGATTCCGGTGGCAATGTCTTTGCCTGGGTCCGCAAGGGCCTCGACGCGCACGCGCGCTGTCTCGTGGTCGTGAATTTTTCTCCGAATGTCTATTACAATTATCGCGTCCGCGTACCGTTTGCAGGCAAGTGGAAAGAGATATTCAATTCGGACTCCGCGCATTATGGCGGCAGCAATGTCGGCAATATCGGTGAGGTCCGCACCCTCGAGGGCGCGATCCCCGAACTCAACCTGGCCCTGCCGCCGCTGGCCGCGATCTTCTTGATACCGGAAAACTGACGCATGCGACTATCGGCGGGAAGCTCCGCGCGCCTCGGCGCCAGCTGGGATGGCCGGGGCACCAACTTCGCGCTGTTCTCGGCCAATGCCGAGAAGGTCGAGCTGTGCCTGTTCGACAGCCAGGGCCGCCGCGAGCTTGAGCGCATCGAACTGCCGGAACGCAGCGAAGACGTCTGGCACGGTTATCTCAACGACGTCTCGCCCGGCCAGTTGTATGGCTATCGCGTCTACGGGCCCTACGCGCCCGATCGCGGCCATCGCTTCAACGCCAACAAGCTGCTGCTCGACCCCTATGCCAAGCGGCTGGCCGGCCGCCTGGTCTGGAGCGATGCGCATTTCGCCTATCGCGCCGGCAGCCCGCGCGAGGACCTGTCGTTCGACCGGCGCGACAATGCCCGCGGCATGCCGAAGGCGGTGGTGGTCGACGAGACCTTCAATTGGGGCCGCCGCGAGATGCGCCCCAACGTTGCCTGGGAAGACACCATCATCTACGAAGCCCACGTCAAGGGTCTCACCCAGAAGCGCGACGACGTGCCGCCGAATCTGCGCGGCACCTATGGCGGGCTGTCGTCGCCGGCAATGATCGATCATCTCAAACGTCTCGGCGTCACCACCGTCGAGCTGCTGCCGGTCCACGGGCTGATCGACGACCGCGTTCTGGTCGAGAAGAAACTGGTGAACTACTGGGGCTACAACACGCTGGCGTTCTTTGCGCCCGAGGCCCGCTACGCGCAGGATAATGCACTCGACGCCTTCCGCACCACCGTGGCACGGCTGCACGACGCCGGCATCGAGGTGATGCTCGACGTGGTCTACAACCACACCGCCGAGGGCAACCATCTCGGCCCGACGCTGTCGTTCCGCGGCATCGACAATGCCTCTTATTACTGGCTGAAGCCGGATAACCCGCGCTTCTACGACGACTTCACCGGCTGCGGCAGTTCGGTCAACCTGAACCATCCGCGCGTGCTGCAAATGGTGATGGATTCGTTGCGCTACTGGGTCGAGGTCTGTCATGTCGATGGCTTTCGCTTCGATCTCGCCACGACGCTGGCGCGCGGGCCGAATGGTTACGACCGCAATGCCGCGTTCCTCACCGCCGTGCGGCAGGACCCGGTGCTGGCGACGGTCAAGATGGTCGCCGAACCTTGGGACCTCGGCATGGGCGGCTACCAGGTCGGCGCTTTTCCGTCGCAGTGGTCGGAATGGAACGACCGCTATCGCAGCGCGATGCGGCGCTACTGGAGCGGCGAAGGCAGCCTGATCGGCGAAGTGTCGAGCCGCATGACGGCGTCGTCCGACCTGTTCCACCACGATAACAGGTTGCCGCGCGCCGGCATCAACCACGTCACCGTCCATGACGGCTTCACGCTGGCGGATCTCTTCAGCTACAACGAGAAGCACAACGAGGCCAACGGCGAAGACAATCGCGACGGCTCCAGCGACAACCAGAGCAACAATTGCGGCCATGAAGGCCCGACCAGCGACGCCGCGATCATTGCGCTGCGCCGCCAGCTCCGCAAGAACCAGCTCGCCTGCCTCTTCCTTGCCCAAGGCACGCCGCTGATGCTGGCAGGCGACGAGGTCGGCAACACGCAGAACGGCAACAACAACGCCTATTGCCAGGACAACGAGACCGGCTGGATCGGCTGGGAAAATCTCGGCAAGGAAGGCGACGACCTCACCGATTTCGTCGGCCACATGACCGAATTGCGCCGCCGCTTCGGCCAGATCCGCAGCCAGCGCTGGCTCAGCGGACAGCCCGCCGACGGCTCCTACCGCGCGCTCTGGCTGACGCCGGCCGCGGTGGAGATGAAGGAGTCCGACTGGACCTTTCCGGACGGCCGCTTTCTCGCTTATGTGCTCGGCCCGATGGAACAAGGACAGGCCCCGATCTTTATCGTGCTGAACGCCGCCCCTGAAGAGATTGCCTTCAAGATGCCCGTGATGCCCGACTACAAGAACTGGCAGCAGGTGCTGAACACCACCGAGGCCGAACAGAGGACGGCGGACTTCGCCCCCGGCAGCGATACCAAGGCGCCGCCGCGCTCGGTGCTGGCCTTTGCGGGCGCGGCATGAATGGGCGGACGTTCGGACCACAACTGACCAAAGACGGCACGCGCTTTCGCCTGTGGGCCCCGGCGGCCAAACGCATCGACGTCATGCTGGAGCAGCCGCATGCGATGACGCGCGGCGAGGATGGCTGGTTCACGGCCGATATCGCTGACGTGAAAGCCCGCGCCGCCTACAAATTCCGCATCGACGACGAGATCGACGTCCCCGACCCCGCCACCGACTTTCAGCCCGACGACGTGTTCGGTCCGAGCGAGGTGATCGACCACAGCGCTTATGCCTGGCGCGCCGCCGAATGGCCCGGTCGGCCGTGGACGGAGGCCGTCATCGTCGAGGCCCATGTCGGCGCCTTCACGCGCGAGGGTACCTATCGCGCGATGATCGACAAGCTCGACCATCTCGTCGAGACCGGAATCACCGTGCTGGAACTGTTGCCGCTGGCGGATTTCGCCGGCGCCCGCAACTGGGGCTATGACGGCGTGCTGTGGTACGCGCCCGACAGCGCCTATGGCCGCCCGGAGGACCTCAAGGCCCTGATCGATGAAGCGCATCTGCGCGGGCTGATGGTGATGCTCGACGTGGTCTATAACCATTTTGGCCCTGAAGGAAATTATCTCGGCCGTTATGCCCCTTCGTTCTTCATGGAAGCGCAGACGCCGTGGGGCAGCGCGATCGACTATCGCGTGCCGCAGATGCGCGCCTTTGCGATCGAGAACGCCCTGCATTGGCTGCGCGACTATCGCTTCGACGGATTGCGGCTCGATGCCGTCAACAGCATCGTCGAGCCCGGTGGGCTGTCGCTGCTGCACGACCTCAGTGCTGCCGTGGGCGAACTCGCCGCAGCGACCGGCCGCCAGATCCATTTGGTGCTGGAAAACGGCGACAACCGCGCCAGCATTCTCGATCCCGCGCAGGATCCGGCACAGGGAAAATATCGCGCGCAGTGGAACGACGATTATCACCACGCCTGGCGGGTGCTGTTGACCGGCGAGAAGCAGGGATATTACGGCGACTACCAGCGCTCGCCGCTCGAAGATATCGCGCGGTCGCTGTCGTCAGGCTTCATCTACCAGGGCGAACCATCGGCGTTTCGCGGCGGCCCGCGCGGGGAGCCGAGCGGCGCGCTTTCACCGATGGCGTTCATCAACTTCCTGGGAAACCATGACCAGGTCGGCAATCGCCCGCTCGGCGATCGCCTCGAATCCGTGGCGCGCGCCGAATCCATCGAAGCAGCGCTTTCGGTGATGCTGCTGGCACCGGCGATTCCGATGCTGTTCATGGGCGAAGAATGGGGATCAAAGACTCCATTCCCGTTCTTCTGCGACTTCAAGGGCGATCTGGCCGACGCGGTGCGCCGGGGCCGCCGCAGTGAATACGAGTGGGCCTTTGCGGAATATGGCGATGAGATACCGGACGCGCTTGATGCATCGACCTTCCAATCGGCGGTGCTCGATTGGGACGAGCGCCGGCAAGCTGGACCGCAGAAGCGCCTGAAACTGGTGCGCGACCTGCTCTCGCGGCGTCGGCAGGAGATCGTCCCCCGGCTGGCAGGCGCCGCGTTCGGCCGGGCCAACGCGGGCAACAATGGCCTGCTGACGGCAAACTGGCGCATGGGCGACGGCACGACGCTTACGCTTCTGGCCAATCTGTCGGACCGCGATCTCTCCCATGCTCCGGTCGAATCGAAGGGAACCCTGATCTGGGGCAACGAGTTGAATGATCGCGTCCCGCCGTGGTCGGTGGTCTGGCGCATCGGATAGAACCATGCCGCCTGCGATCCCGATCGCGACCTACCGCCTGCAACTGACGGCGGATTTCAACTTCGATGTCGCCGCCGCCGTGGTGCCTTATCTGGCAGCGCTCGGCATTACGCATCTCTATGCCTCGCCCTTCATGAAGGCGGCCGAGGGCTCGACCCACGGCTACGACATCGTCGACCACACTAAATTCAACCCGGAGCTCGGCGGCGAGGAAGGCTTCGAGCGGCTCAGCGCTGCGCTGCAGCGGCATGATATCGGCTTAATCCTCGACTTCGTGCCGAACCATGTCGGCGTGCATTTTGCGGCCAACCCGTGGTGGCTGGACGTGCTGGAGTGGGGCCAGGCCTCGCCGCACGCGGTTTCCTTCGACATCGACTGGGACCAGCTGCCCTATCGCGCCCGCGGCGGCGTGCTGCTGCCGATCCTCGGCACCTCCTATGGGCAGGCGCTGGAAAATGGCGCCATCAAGCTGCGCTACGATGCCGGCGAAGGCTGCTTTTCGGCCTGGTATTTCGAACACCGGCTGCCGATCGCGCCCGAACGTTACAGTGAAATTTTGCGCATGCTCGTCAAGGAGGCCGCGGCGGAGGACAGCCCGGACGGTCAGCGCATCCTCACGCTCGCAGCACGCTACACCGGCTTGCGCCATCCGAACCGCCGCGAAGCGCCGGCCTTCAAGGCCGAGCTGAAATCCATCGGCGGCAGCACCGAGATCATCACGCGCGGTCTGTCAGCGTATCGCGCCGGACCCGACCGCGCCGCGCCGACACTGGCGCTGCATCATCTGCTCGAACGCCAGCACTACAAGCTCGGCCACTGGCGGCTTGCCTCCAGCGACATCAACTACCGCCGGTTCTTCGACGTCAACACGCTGGCGGGGCTGCGGGTCGAAGACACCGGCACGTTCGATGCCATCCATACCCTCGTGAAGAAGCTGATCGTGGAAGGAAAATTGCAGGGCTTGCGGCTCGACCACATCGACGGCCTGCGCGATCCCGCGCAATATTTCCAGCGCCTGCGCCGGCTGGTCCGCGATGCACAGGGCGGGCATCCAAGGCCGTTCTATACGGTGATCGAAAAGATTCTTGGTGAAGAAGAGAAGCTGCCGAAGTTCCGTGGCGTTCACGGCACCACCGGCTATGAATGGATGAACGTGCTGACGCAGGTTCTGATCGACGGCAATGGCCTGGCTCCCCTGGACGAGGTCTGGCGCCAGATCAGCAACCAATCGCCAAAACTGGAGCCGGTGCTGCTCGACGCCAAACGGCGCGTGCTGGAAACCCTGCTCGCCAGCGAATTCACCGTGCTGACCCGCCTGCTGGCGCGGATCGCCAGCGGGCATTATTCGACACGCGACTATGCCGCCGACAGCCTGCGGCAGGCGCTCGAACTCTACGCGCTGCATTTTCCGGTCTATCGCACCTATCTGACCTCGTCCGGTCCGGGCGTCCACGACCGCGCGCTGATCGCGGAGACGATCGAGAAGGCCCGCGCCGACTGGTATGCCGCCGACGACGGCATCTTTGAATTCCTGCGCGACGCCCTGACCACGGACTTGCTCAAGCCCGGCCGCGCGCCGCACGGCGCGCCCCGTGTCCGACGATTTGCAATGAAGGTGCAACAGTTCACCGGTCCGCTGATGGCCAAGTCACTCGAAGACACCGCCTTCTATCGCTATCACCGCCTGCTCGCATTGAACGAGGTCGGCGGCGATCCATCGGCGCAGGCGCTTCCGGTGGATGCGTTTCATTCCATGATGGTGGCGCGGGCGCGGGACTGGCCCCATGGCATGACGGCGACGGCCACCCACGACACCAAGCGCGGCGAAGACGCGCGGATGCGGATCATGGCGCTGGCGGAAATTCCGGGCGAATGGACCAGCACCATCGCGCGCTGGAAACTGCTCAACGCGCCGCATCTGGTGACCGACGGCGACATGCGCGCACCATCGGCCACGTTCGAATATATGCTGTACCAGACCCTGCTCGGCGCCTGGCAGCCGGACGATCAGACGTTTCCCGCGCGGCTGCAGGCCTACGCGCTGAAGGCAGCGCGCGAGGGCAAGCAGGAAACCAGCTGGCTCAATCCCCACGCCGCCTACGAGGCGGGACTGGAGACCTTTATCGCGCGCATCCTGGATCGCTCGCAATCATCCGAGTTCCTGGATTCGCTCCAGATGCTGGCGCGTCGCGTGGCGCTGCTGGGCGCGCTGAACTCGCTGAGCCAACTGACGCTGAAGGCGACCCTGCCCGGCGTACCGGATTTCTATCAAGGCACGGAATTCTGGGATTTCTCGATGGTCGATCCCGATAACCGCCGGCCGGTGGATTTCGTCGCGCGGGCCCATGCGCTTGAGGCGCTGGAGCTGCCCGATTGGCCGCGGCTGATGGAGAACTGGCCGGGCGGCGAGCTCAAGCTCGCATGGACCCGCAGCCTGCTGCGCCTGCGGACCGAGTGCGCCGATGTCTTCACACAGGGCGATTACGTTCCGCTCGAAGTCAGTGGCCCGCATCGCGACCACTTTATCGCCCATGCGCGGCGGCATGGCCGGGAAGCCGTGATCGTCGTTGTCGCCCGGCGGTTTGCGCCGTTCACGGACAGTGGCCGGGCGTGGCCGGATCCGGAACGTTTTGATGCCACATTGAACGTCAGCGGCTATGCCGTGCAGGGTTTTGCCGACGCCGATGCCACGAGATTGCGATTGTCCGGCCTCTTGAAAGACCTGCCGATGGCGGTGGTCAAGGCCGGCTATCATGGCGCCCGGAAGCCGGCGCGCAAACGCCTGCTCGCATAACGGCGACGTCAGCTCTTTTTGGTCAGCAGCAGGTTGCCGCGGCTGCGGATCGCGGCCTGCGCCACTTCGGCAAAACGCTGCAGCAGCCAAGGCAGCACCACTTCGACCCGCACATGATCGTCGGCGACATCGACATGGCCGGCCGCCGCCTGCCCCATCGCGCGGACGCGAAAGATCATGCGGTTGTCTTCCCAGCGTTCCTCGTCGACGCTGAGAACCGGCACGCTGGTCGCCGCACGCGACAGCCCCGTCTTCAGACGGCGCATCGCCTCATCGCGTCCAAGGCTGTGCGGAATAGAAACCACGAGCGGTGCAGCCATCGTTGCCATCCTGGTGTGACTGAAATGTATGTAATTTCAAAACTCGTAAAATGAAGAGCTCTGCACAATATCGCGCCGCAAAAGGCGGAACTTTCGCAGTTCCCGGTGGTTCTCTGGGCTGAAGGCAGCGACAACTTGACGCCTCCCTGCCGGGCTGAGGAGAACATCTATGTCTATCGGAACTATCATCCTGATCATTCTCGTCATCGCCCTGCTCGGCGGTTTCAGCGGCATCGGCGGCGGACCGTTCTACGGCACCGGCTATTACGGCGGCGGCGGCCTCGGGCTGGTAGTCGTGATCCTGCTGATCCTGCTATTGCTCGGGAAGCTGTAATCTCGCTATCCATTCGTCGTCGTTCGTCATGGCCGGGCTTGTCCCGGCCATCCACGTCTTCGTCGCGGCGACACGGTCATAGGGTGGGCAAAGGCGCGTTAGCGCGGTGCCAACCTTTCTTCCCGAGAAGATGGTGGGCACGCTTCGCTTTGCCCCCCTACTTCGCCGCCAGCTTCTTCAGCGCCGCCTTGATCGATACTGCGGCGTCATCGTAACCCTGCCACGCCTTCGTTTTCGCCAGCAGCGCCGGTACCGTACGCATGGTGAACTTCTTCGGATCGAGATCGCTACGGACCTGCATCCATGTCAGCGGCATCGACACGGCGGCGCCGTCGCGGGCGCGCGGCGACAGAACCGCGACCGCCGTCGACATCCGGTCGTTACGCAGGTAATCCAAAAAAATCTTTCCGTTGCGAAGCTTCTTCGACATGTTGAGCAGATAGCGCTGCGGGTCATCGTTGGCCATCCACTGGCAGACGTCTTGCGCGAACGACTTGGCTTCCTTCCAATCCACCCGCTCTTTGGCCCCATAGAGCAGCGGCGTCACCACATGCAGGCCCTTGCCACCGGTGGTCTTGCAAAAACTTTCGAGGCCCAACGCCTTCAGCCGCTGTCGAATTTCCTTGGCAGCTTCGACCACTTCGGTGAATTCAACATCCGGCGCGGGATCGAGATCAAACACCAGCCGGCCCGGTACGTCGGGCGCATCGGGAGCGCAATTCCAGGGATGCAACTCGAGTCCGCCGCTCTGCGCTACCGCCGCCAGTCCCTCGACCCGGTCGATCTGCAGATAGGGTTTTCGGTCACCGCCGACCTTTACGAGCTCCAGCAGCTTCGAACCGCCCGGCATGGCGTGGCGCTGGAAGAAGGTTTCGCCCTTGATTCCGTCAGGCGCGCGCAGCACCGAGCACGGCCGGCCCTTGATGTGGCCGATCATCCATTCGCCGACCGCTTCGAAGTAACGGGCGAGATCGAGCTTCGTCACCGGCTCGCCATCGCCGCCGTCGGGCCACAGCGCCTTGTCGGGTTTTGAAATCGAAACGCCCATGACTTCGGCGGATTTACCCGCGGAAGACTTCGCCGATTTGATCAGTGGACTGGCAGTCTTTTTCATCGACGGCTTCTCCGCGATCACCTCGCCGGCAGGTTTGTCCTGCCGCAGCCCCTTGAACGCGGCTTGCCGGATGTTGCCGCCATCGGTCCAGCCGGCGAATTCGATCTCGGCGACCAGCTCCGGCTTCAGCCAATGCACGTCGCGCGTTTTCGCCGGCGCATCCTCGCCGCTAAACGGACTCTTGTCGGAGGCTGCCGCCTTCAACGCCGGCATGATGCGGCGAACCGTGTCCGCGCCAAAGCCAGTACCGACAAT
Source organism: uncultured Alphaproteobacteria bacterium (assembly GCA_963764705.1). Taxonomy (GTDB): domain Bacteria; phylum Pseudomonadota; class Alphaproteobacteria; order Rhizobiales; family Xanthobacteraceae; genus Bradyrhizobium. Next base: position 338,309 of record CAVXTR010000008.1, read on the forward strand.
GCCGACGAATTCGAGCTGCTTGCCGCGATGGACGCCGGCCATGAGCGAACGGAATTTGCCCTGGGTGGTTTTCCAGCCGCCGAGCACGACTTCCTGCCCGTCGCGGATCTTGGTCTTGGTCCAGCTTTCGGAACGGCCGGAGCGATACGGCGCACCGAGCTTCTTGGAGATGATGCCCTCCAGCGACATGGAGCGGGCCGATCGCATCATCTCGTCGCCTTGTACTTCGAAATGATCGACGTAACGGATCAGCTTGCTGCCGTTGTGCTTCTCTAGCAGGCGCCTCAGGCGCTCCTTGCGCTCGTGCAGCGGCAAATCGCGCAGGTCCTCGCGGCCGTGAAACAGGAGATCGAATGCGAAGAAAATCAGGGCATTGGTCCTGCCTTCCGATATCGCGGCCTGCAGCGTCGAAAAATGCGGCACGCCGTTGTCGTCGAGCGCGGCGATCTCGCCGTCGATCAGCACGTCGGGAAACAACTCGGCCTCTTTCGCGATGGCGCCGAACTTGTCGGTCCAGTTCAGTCCCTTGCGGGTGTTCAGCGCGACATCGCCATCCCAGACCCGCAACTGCACGCGGTAGCCGTCGAACTTGATCTCGTGGCCCCAGCCGTCCGAATTGGGCGGCCGCTCCACGGACGTGCAGAGTTGCGGTGCGACAAAATCGGGTATGGCGGCAACCTTCTTCACCGCGCCTTTCCCGGCTTTGGCCGCCTTCGGGGCGGTCGCCGGCACCGGCCGTGCGGCCGAGGTCTTGCCCTTGGAGCGCAGCTCGGCGGCCTCGCCGCGATTGGAATGCCAGACCGCGTCGGCTTTCGCCTTGCCACCAGCCTTTCCGCTTTTGGCCAGCATGAACGGTTTTGGCGCCCGTCCCTTGCCCTCGGCAATCTGCGCCATCGAGCGGCCCGAGGCGACCGAGCGGTCCTCCTCCAGGATCAATTCGCCCTCGCCTTCGCTGGCGAATTCATCACGGTGCTTGATCAGCAGCCAGTTGGTGCGCTTGCCGCCGTAGCGGTCGCCCTTCATCCGCACCAACACCCAGCTTCCGTGCAGCTTGTCGCCGTGCAGGGTGAATTTCAGGTCGCCCTTCTTGAAGCCGCGCTCGGGATCCGGAGATTCCCAAGTGCCGCGGTCCCAAAGCTGCACAGTGCCGCCGCCATACTCGCTCTCGGGAATGGTGCCTTCGAAATCGCCGTAGTCGAGCGGGTGGTCCTCGACCTCGACCGCCAGTCGCTTGTCATGCGGATCGATCGAGGGGCCGCGCGTCACCGCCCAGGACTTGAAGACACCGTCGAACTCGAGCCGGAGATCATAATGCAGCCGCGTCGCGTCGTGCTTCTGGATCACGAACCGCCGCGCTTTCGACGGCGCCACCTTGACGTCGCCGGACGGCTCCGCGGTCTTTTCGAAATCGCGTTTCTTGCGGTAGGTAGCAAGACTTTTCAAATGGCTCTTCGGCGGCACGAGCAATCCTCAAAAATCGGGGCCGCGCTCGCGGCGGCGGCCCGGAACGAAAACCAACCATAGCCGTTGAAGTTCCCAAACCCAACCATGCCGGAGAACGTAATGGCCGCCCCTCGTGCTTACTGGAAAGGCTCGCTAAAACTGTCCCTGGTGTCCTGCCCGGTGGCGCTCTATCCGGCCTCGACCTCGGTCGAGAAGACCCGCTTCCACATGATCAACAAGGAGACCGGCAACCGGCTGAAGCAGCAGATGGTCGATACCGAGACCGGCGATGTCGTTGAAGGCGACCAAAAGGGTCGCGGCTACGAGCTGAAAGCGGGCGAATACGTCGAGGTCGAAAAGGAGGAGCTGGAAGCGGTCCAGATCGAGAGCAACCACACCATCGATATCGACAGTTTCGTGCCGAGCGACGAGATCGACAAGCGATATCTCGACCATCCCTATTATATCGTGCCGGACGGCAAGGCCGGGATCGACGCTTTTGCCGTGATCCGCGACGCCATGAAGGACAAGGACCGCGTCGCATTGGCGCGTATCGTGTTGACCAGCCGCGAGCACGTCATCGCCATCGAACCGCTCGGCAAGGGCCTGCTCGGCACCACGCTGCGCTTCTCCTATGAGCTGCGCGATGAGGGCGACTATTTCGACGACATCAAGAGCCCGAAGATATCCAGGGACATGGTCGAACTCGCCAGCCACATCCTCGATAGCAAGGCCGCGCATTTCGATCCCTCGAAATTCAAGGATGAGTACGAAAACGCGCTGAAGGCGCTGGTGCGCCGCAAGGCTTCCGGCAAGACGATCAAGATGGCTGAGCGCGAGAAGAAGCCGGACAACGTCGTCAATTTGATGGATGCGCTGAAGGCGAGTTTGAAGGGCGGCCCGGGCGCGAAGCGGCGGGCGCCGGCGGCACGTCGGGCACCTGCACGCCGGGTCGCGAAGAAGGCGCACCGGTCATCGGCGCAGGCCCGCAAGGCGGGGTAAATCTCTCATCCGTCATTGCGACGACTTGTCCGCCGCAGCTCGAAGAGCGAAGGCGGAAGCAATCCAGACCCCTTGCTGGGCTCTGGATTGCTTCGCTTCGCTCGAAATGACGGTGTGGCTACTTCTTCGCCTTGCGCTTCGAATTCTTTGCTGTCTTCTTTGCCGTCTTGCGCTTCTTGCTCGCCTTTTTCGGCACCTTCTTGCCCTCGGCGCGGGCTTCCGACAATCCAATCGCAATCGCCTGCTTGCGGCTGGTGACCTTCTTCTTCGAGCGTCCGCTGCGCAACGTCCCCGCGTTGCGTTTCTTCATCGCGCGCTCGACGTCGGCTGACGCGGCCTTGGAATATTTCGCCATGGTTGACCTCCCGGTAGAGGGAAGCAATCGCTGCGACTTGGGAAAGTTCCGGGTGAACTAATCTCCCGCGCGCAGCCGGTACCCTATCCCCGTCTCGGTCAGCACGATCTGCGGACGTTCCGGATCGGCCTCGATCTTCTGCCGGAGCTGGCGGACATAGACCCGCAGATATTGCGCATCCGTGAGTTCGTCCCACAATTCCTTCAGCAGAAAGCGATGCGTCAGCACCTTGCCGGCGTGCTGCACCAGCACGCGCAGCAGTTCGTATTCCTTCGGCGACAGCTTTACCTCGCGTTCGCCGACCTTGACGATGCGGCGCACCAGATCGACCGAGAGATCGCCGGAACGAAACACCGGGCGCTCGCCTTGCACCTGCAACTGGTGCCGCAGCGCCGCGCGCATCCGCGCCAGCAGTTCGTCCATCCCGAACGGCTTGGTCAGGTAGTCGTCGGCGCCGAGGTCTAGCGCCTGGACTTTTCCGGCCTCATCGCCCCGGCTTGACAACACCACGATCGGCACGCTGTCGTTGCGGCCGCGGATCATGCGCAGCAGTTCGTGGCCCTGGATATCCGGCAGGCCGAGGTCGAGGATAATCAGCGCCGGATCCTCGGCCAGCTTCTCCAGCGCGATTCTGCCGTTGGAGGCCTCGAGAATATCGTAGCCCTGCGTGCTCAGCCCCATCCGCAACAGTTTGCGGATCGGCGGTTCGTCGTCGATCACCAGGACCTTGATCGGGGTGGCGTTCATGCGGCGGTATCCAGCGCGTCGTTGGCCGCCGGTATCGGCAGCCGGATGGTGATCACCGCGCCACTGCGATCGGCGCGGTTGGCAGCCGTAATCGTACCGTGCATCGCCTCGACGAAGCCGCGGGAGATCGCCAGGCCGAGGCCGGTGCCGGGGCGGACGTGATCGCCCTTTTGCGCGCGGTAGAATTTATCGAACACGCTTTCCAGCTCCGCCGGCGGAATGCCGTTGCCCTCGTCCATGATCTCAAGCGCGATCTGCGCTCGATCCCGCCGAGCCCGGACCGAGATCGTGGTATCCGGCGGGGCGTATTTTGCGGCATTATCCAGCAAATTGAACAGCACCTGCTCGAAAAGCACGGCGTCGAGCTCCAGCATCGGCAGATCGGACGCCAACTCCAGCGACACATCGTGATGGACGAGGATCTTGCCGGCCCGGCGCAGTGCGCTGCCGACGATCTCGCCGAGGTCGTGCGGCGCGGCATTCGGCACGATGGCGCCGGATTCGAGCTTGGTCATGTCGAGCAGGTTGGCGATGAACCGATTGAGCCGCTCGAACTCGTCGATCACGGTGGCGAGCAGATCGCGCTTCTGCGCATCCGTCAGCCCGGCGTCGAGATCACGGATGGTGGATGCCGCGCCAAGCACCGAGGCCAGCGGCGTCTTCAGATCATGCGAGATCGAGGTCAGCAACGCGCCGCGCAACCGGTCGGATTCCACCGTGCGCTTGACCCGGTCCATATCCTCGACCAGCAGCACGCGCTCGATCGCCAGCGCGCCCTGGTCGACCAGCGCATCCAGCAGCCGCCGCTGGTCCGGCGTCAATAATCGGCCCGGTACGATCGTCGTCGATGCCGATGACACCGATCGCGCCGCGCCCGGTTCGCATCGGCAGAAACAGCCGCTTGGCGCCCGGCAGCGTATCCGCGCCGCGGCCGGCCGGCCGGTCATTGCCCCAGGCCCAGTTGGCGGCGGCGAGATCGGCCTGATCGAGCTGGTCCTCCGGCGGATAGCCCGACTTCACCGTCAGCACGCCCTGCTCCGGCAACAGCAGCACGACGCGTACTCTCAGCATCAGCGCGGTCTGATAGGCGGTCGCCCACAGCACGTCGTCGAGCGTCGCGGTGCCCGCCAGTTTGCGGCTGAACGCGTACAGTGATTCCGTGGTGCGCACGCGGCCGATCGCGGTATCGGCCTGCGAGCGCACCCGTGCCGCGACATTGGAGACCAGAAGCGCGATCAGCATGAAGAAGAAGAACGCGGCGATGTTGGTCGGGTCGGTGATGCTGAAAGTATAAACCGGCGGCAGGAAGAAGAAATTGTAGCACAGCGATGCCACAAAGCTCGCCAGCAGCGAGGGCCACAATCCGTAGCGCGCGGCGACGCCGACGACGGCGGTCAAAAACACCAGATCGACATTCTCGATGCCGCCGAACATCGGCTGGATAAAGGAAGCCGCGACAAGGCCGACCGCGACGAACAGCAGCGCCATCAGATATGGCCGCGGATTGAACGGCTCCGGCCGCGCCGCGGTCTGCACCGCCGTCTTGGCCACGCCCTGTTCATCGCCGGCGATGACGTTGACGCTGATGTTGCCGGCGCGTCGCACCAGATCGTGCACCACCGAGCCGCGCATCAATTCGAACCACCACGAGCGCGTCGACTTGCCGATGATGATTTGCGTCACGTTGTTGGCTTGCGCGAACTGAATCACGTCGTCGGCGATGCGGCGGCCGACGCCGGGGATCGTCAGCGTTTCAGCCCCGAGCGCTTCTGCGAGCCGCAGCGTGTCGGCAAGCCGGTCGAGCTGCGCGTCTGTCAGTTGCAGGCTGCGCCGGGTTTCGATCGAGATCGCGGTCCACGGTGCATGGAGGCGGTCCGCCAGCCGCTTGGTGTAGCGGACCAGACCGGCGGCGCGTGGGTCCTCGCTGAGACAAACCAGGATGCGCTCGCCCGCGGCCCAGGGGCCGGCGATGGCATTGGCCTGCATATGGGTCAGCAACTGCTCGTCGACCCGCTCGGCAGTGCGCCGTAACGCCAGCTCGCGCAGCGCGGTCAGATTGCCCGGCGAGAAATAATGCTCCAGCGCCCGCTCGGCCTGCTTGGGGACATAGACCTTGCCCTCCTTCAGCCGCTGGATCAGGTCGTCTGGCGTGAGATCGATCAGCTCGATGGCGTCGGCACGGTCGAAACACCCTGTCCGGCACGGTCTCGCGCACGCGAACATGGGTGATCTGGGCGACGACGTCGTTGAGGCTCTCGATGTGCTGGATATTGACCGCCGTATAGACATCGATGCCGTGCGACAGCAGTTCCTCGACGTCGAGATAACGTTTGGGGTGGCGGCTGCCCGGCGCGTTGGTGTGGGCGAGTTCGTCGACCAGCGCGATCTGTGGCCGCCGCGCGATCACGCGCGTCGAGGTCCATCTCCTCGAGCATCTGATCCTTGTAGCCGAGCCGCTTGCGCGGCAGCACTTCGAGCCCCGCCAGCAGCGCCTCGGTTTCGGCCCGGCCGTGAGTCTCGACCACGCCGACCACGACATCGGCGCCGGCCTTGATCCGCGCATGCGCGCTCTGCAGCATCTCGTAGGTCTTGCCGACCCCGGGGGCGGCGCCGACGAAGATTTTCAGCTTGCCGGCGCGACTTTCCTCCCGCCGGGCCGTTTCCAGCAAGGCTTCCGGCGAGGGACGCTGTTCGGGATCGCGGCGGACTTGGACCATACGGTTATATAGCCCTCACCCACCGCCCGGCCTAGATGGCCTCATTTAGCGGCAGCCCGATCCAGCGCCATATTCAGCGCCAGAACGTTAACTCTGGGCTCGCCGAGCAATCCAGTCATGCGTCCCTGGCTGTTGGCGATGACCAACTGGCGAACGGTCTCTTCCGGCATGTTGCGGGCCCTGGCCACCCTCGGCACCTGAAACAGCGCCGCTGCCGGCGAGATATCGGGATCGAGCCCGCTGCCGGAGGTGGTGACGAGATCGACCGGGACGGCGGCGGTCGGATTTTCCGCCTTCAGCTTGTCGACGTCGTCCTTGATCCGGTCGTTCAGCGCCTTGCTGGTCGGTCCGAGATTGGAGCCGCCGGAATTTGCAGCGTTATAGGGCGCCGACACCGTCTTGGTGGAATCGGTCGGGTCCGGCGCTGAGGTCGCGGAGGGACGGCCGTGGAAATATTTGTCGTCCTTGAACTCCTGCCCGATCAGGCTCGAGCCAACCACCTTGCCGTCCTTCTCGATCAGGCTGCCCTGCGCCTGTTTCGGGAAGATCACGCCGGCGATGGCGGTCATGGCGAGGGGATAGGCCAGGCCTGTGATCAGCGTCAGCAGGACCAGAATGAGGATGGCGGGGCGAAGTTCGCGTAACATGGTTGGTCTCCATTATTTCGTCATTGCGAGGAGCATTGCTTCGCTTCGCTCGCAATGACGGTGAGGTTCAGGCCAGGCCCAAGGCCGCGACGGCGAGGTCGATGGCCTTGATGCCGATGAAGGGAATGATGATGCCGCCGAGGCCGTAGATCAACAGGTTACGGCGCAATAGCGCCCCGGCGCCGACGGCGCGATAGGCCACGCCTTTCAGCGCCAGCGGGATCAGCGCGATGATGATCAAGGCGTTGAAGATGATCGCCGACAGGATCGCGCTCTGCGGGCTGGCCAGATGCATGACGTTGAGCACGTCGAGCTGCGGGTAGAACGTCAGGAAGATCGCCGGGATGATGGCAAAATACTTCGCGACGTCGTTGGCGATCGAAAACGTCGTCAATGCACCGCGCGTCATCAACAGTTGCTTGCCGATCTCGACCACCTCGATCAGCTTGGTCGGGTTGGAGTCGAGGTCGACCATGTTGCCGGCCTCGCGCGCGGCCTGGGTGCCGGTGTTCATGGCGACGCCGACGTCGGCCTGGGCGAGCGCCGGCGCGTCGTTGGTGCCGTCGCCGCACATCGCCACCAGCTTGCCCTTGGCCTGCTCGTCGCGGATCAGCTTTAGCTTGTCCTCGGGCGTCGCCTGCGCCAGGAAATCGTCGACGCCGGCTTCGGCGGCGATCGCAGCGGCCGTCATCGGGTTGTCGCCGGTGATCATCACGGTGCGGATGCCCATGCGGCGCAGTTCGGCAAAGCGCTCGCGGATGCCGCCCTTGACGATGTCCTTGAGGTGCACGACGCCGAGCAGCTTGCCGTCCTTGGCGACGGCCAGCGGCGTGCCGCCGGCTTTCGCAATCTCATCCGAGATCGCCTGGATTTCGCGGGCGGCTTCGGAGACGACGCCGGTCTGCATCGCGCGCGCCGTATTGCCGGAGGCCACCGCGCGGAACTCGCCGCCACCATCGACATAGCTGAGGATCGCATCCACCGCGCCCTTGCGGACCGAGGATGTACCGGCGTCGATGCCGCTCATCCGGGTCTGCGCGGTAAAGGGAATGAAGGTCGCGGCCAGCTCCTTCATGTCACGGCTGCGGATGTTGTACTTCTCCTTCGCCAGCACCACGATCGAGCGGCCTTCCGGGGTCTCGTCGGCCAGCGAGGCCAGTTGCGCCGCATCGGCCAGTTCCTGCTCGGTGACGCCGCGGATCGGGCGGAACACTGTGGCCTGGCGGTTGCCGAGGGTGATGGTGCCGGTCTTGTCCAGCAACAGCGTATCGACATCACCGGCAGCTTCCACGGCGCGGCCGGACATCGCCAGCACGTTGAAGCGCACGAGCCGGTCCATGCCGGCAATGCCGATCGCCGACAGCAGCGCGCCGATCGTGGTCGGGATCAGCGTCACGAACAGCGCCACCAGGACGACGACTGAAATGGAACCGCCGGCATAGGCCGCGTAGCTCGGGATCGTCACGGTGGCGAACACGAAGATGATGGTCAGACCCGCCAGCAGGATATTGAGCGCGATCTCGTTCGGCGTCTTCTGCCGCTCGGCGCCTTCGACCAGCCTGATCATGCGGTCGATGAAGGTCGAGCCTTGGGCCGCCGTGATGCGGACGCGGATCCAGTCCGATAGCACCTGGGTGCCGCCGGTGACCGCCGAACGGTCGCCACCGGATTCGCGGATCACGGGCGCGGATTCACCCGTGATCGCCGCCTCGTTGACGGACGCGACGCCCTCGATCACCTCGCCGTCAGACGGGATATTGTCGCCGGCCTCGACCAGCACGATGTCGCCGACCTTCAGGCTGGTGCCAGAGACGAGCTGATAGGTCTTGTCGGTACCCTTCAGCAGCTTGGCTTTGCTCTCGGTGCGGGTCTTCTTCAGCGATTCCGCCTGCGCCTTGCCGCGGCCTTCGGCGACGGCTTCGGCGAAGTTGGCGAACAGCACCGTAAACCAGAGCCACAGGATGATCTGGAAGGTGAAGCCGAGATTTTGGCCGCCGGTGACGAGGTCGCGAAGGAAGATCACGGTGGTGAGTGCAGCGACGATCTCGACCACGAACATTACGGGGTTTTTGACCATCAGCCGCGGGTCGAGTTTGGCAAAGGCGGCGCGGATCGCGGGCACGACGATCTTGGGATCGAGCATCGCCGAAGCCTTCACCTGTTTCTGCAGTTTCATGGTTTCCATGGAAGTAACTCCGAATGAGATCGATCAGAACAGGGTATTGGCGTTCATGGCGAGGTGTTCGACAATCGGGCCGAGCGCCAGCGCCGGGAAGAAGGTGAGCCCGCCGATGATCAGGATGACGCCGACCACGAGGCCGACAAAGAGGCCGCCGGTGGTCGGCAGCGTGCCGGCCGAGGGCGGGATCGACTTCTTGGCCGCGAGCGAACCCGCCAGCGCCATCGCCGGCACGATCATGAAGAAGCGGCCGACGAACATCGAACTGGCCAGCGTCAGATTGTAGAAGAAGGTATTGCCGGTCAGGCCGCCGAAGGCCGAGCCGTTATTGCCGGTCGCCGAGGTGAAAGCGTAGAGCACCTCGGTGAAGCCATGCGGACCTGAATTGGCCATCGACGCCACCGCCGAGGGCAACACCACCGCGACCGCAGTCCAGCCGAGATACATCAAGGGCAGCACCAGGATCGCGAGCATCGCCATCTTGACCTCGCGCGCCTCGATTTTCTTGCCGACATATTCCGGCGTGCGGCCGACCATCAGCCCGGCGACGAAGATTGCCAGCACCACAAACAGCAGCATGCCGTAGAGCCCGGCGCCGACGCCGCCGACGATGATCTCGCCGAGCTGCATGTTGATCAGCGGGATCATACCGCCGAGCGCGGTGAATGAATCATGCATGGCATTGACGGCACCGCAGGAGGCCGCGGTGGTAACGACCGCGAACAGGCTGGAGGCGACGATGCCGAAGCGGACTTCCTTGCCTTCCATGTTGCCGCCGGAGAGCCCAAGCGAGCTCAGCGCCGAAGTGCCGTTGGCTTCCGCCCAATAGGCGACGGCGACGCCGGTGAGGAACAACACGCCCATCACGGCGAGGATCGCCCAGCCCTGGCGCTGGTTGCCGACCATGCGGCCGAACACGTTGGTGAGCGCGGCACCGAGCGCGAAGATCGAGATCATCTGCACGAAATTCGACAGCGCGGTCGGATTCTCGAAGGGATGCGCGGCATTGGCATTGAAGAAGCCGCCGCCGTTGGTGCCCAACATCTTGATCGCGACCTGCGAGGCGACGGGGCCGACGGCAATGGTCTGCTTGGCGCCTTCCAGCGTCGTGGCCTCGACGTAAGCACCGAGCGTCTGCGGGATGCCCTGCCACACCAGAAACAGGGTGTAGACAACACAGAGCGGCAGCAACACATAGAGCGTGCAGCGCGTCACGTCGACCCAGAAATTGCCGATAGTGCGCATCGAGGAGCGCGAGAAGCCGCGGATCAGCGCCACCGCCAGCGCGATGCCGGTTGCGGCCGACAGGAAGTTCTGATGGGTCAGCCCGAGCATCTGCACCAGATAGGACAGCGTGCTTTCGCCGCCGTAATTCTGCCAGTTGGTGTTGGTGATGAAGGAAATCGCGGTATTGAAAGACAGATCTTCGGCGACCGCGGATTGTTCGGCCGGATTGAACGGCAGCAGCGCCTGAAGCCGCATCACGCCGTAGATGATCAGGAAGCCGCCGACATGGAACAGCAGCATCGCGACCGTATAGGTCAGCCAATGTTGCTCGCGCTTCTCGTCGACTCCGCCGATCCAGTACAGACCGGCCTCGACGGGACGAAGGACGGGCGAGAGGAACGTGCGGTCGCCATTGAAGACGCGCGTCATATACCAGCCGAGCGATTTGACCAGCGCGACCACGATCGCGCAATAGAGGAAAATTTGAATCCAGCCGATGATTGTCATAGCAGGGAGTCCTTCAGGAATAGCTGGCAGGCAGCAGCACGCACAACAGCGCGATAAGCAGCGTCGCGGTCACGACAAACCCCAGCAGGATTTCGCCGAGCGCAAGCATGATCAGAACCGTTCCGGCCGCAGCAGCGCGTAGGTCAGGTAGAACAGCAGGCCCAGGGAGACGAGGGCGGCGAGCGAATAATCGAAGGTCATGGCGATCTCCTCCTCACAGCCGTTCGCAGGCATAGGCGTAACCTATGCCCGCCACGAAGAAGCCGAGGCCTAGCGCCAGCATGACAATGTCCAGCATGGGATGTTCCTGTGCGACGTAAACCGCGGGCCGAACCAACGGCCGCGCTTTGATGGTGGGGAAGTGCCACTCTGCGCATAGGTTTTCGAGGCGGACGAACGAAGAACCTTATAGGAATTCCATAAAGACGCGCCTTGGCCTGCGCCTGCGGCCCGACATCTGTTTTGCCGTAGCAACAGGCTCGCTCCCGGTCTTGCAGGCTTCGGCGCATTTTTGCAGAAACGCACGCTTATGAAACGCCTATATCTCGGCGCTTCATTCCACCTCGTTTTCAAACGCCGATCTGTCCATTTTGGGCCTGCAGTCGCACTTTCAGACCGCGCTAAAATGAGATGACGCCATGTCGCTTCTTGCAGAAACCCACAATCCCGCCGAACTCGGCGAGCGGCTTCGTAACGCCAATACAGTTACCGCCGATGTCATGTCCGACGTCATCGGCCAGGCATGCCGCCGCTTTCCCTCGCTCGGACAAAGCGAAAAATCGTTTCGCGTCGAACGGCTGCTCAAATCGGGCGCCTGGACCGATGCGGCCCTTGCCCTGATCGACCTGGAGCTGCCGCAATGGCAATTGCGCCGGATCGCCTATGACGAGGGCGAATGGCATTGCGCGCTGTCGCGCCAGCGCGAGCTTCCCGACTGGCTCGATTCAGCGATCGAAACCCGCCACGCCGATCTGGCGCTTGCAATCCTGAACGCGTTCGTCGAGGCCCGGCGCATAGCCGCTCCGACAATCCAGACCAGCGTGCCGGCCGTGCCGCAGGATGCCAACCCGATGTACGAGCCGATGCTCTGCGACAACCTCGGTTGAACGCGATCTCGTGACGGCCAAACGGTCCGATGGTATCCGATGACTACCAACGTCAAGTCTGTTCAGGTCGCGGCACGGTTTGTCTTGCGAATACTGATTCTCGTGAGCTTCGCCGCGTTCGGCAACCCGGACTTCGGTCGAAGTTTTGCGGCACTGCTGCTTCTGTCCGTTACTCTCTGCGTCGTTACCGGGCTCGTGCGACATGAAAGCCTGTTTGCGAGCACGCTGACACATTGGGATGAGGCCGCTGCCTACGGCCTGCTCTATGCCTTGACAGCCACGATCAACCAGGCGTGGCTCTGAATACCGGACATTGCGGGCCGCGCACGTTCCGATTCCTTACATCTCTCCTACAAAATCGATGCCGCCACACGCTCGAATTCATACGAGAGCTCGCCGATATCTGAGTTGTTGCGCAACGAGACCATGATATCAGCGCAACAAAAACTGGAGAAGTGTCGTGAAGAAACTCGATGAGCCCCCATCCTGCAATGCCCACCTTGTGATCATCGGCCGCAACAGCCGGGGAGACTGGGTTGCCCAGGAGCAGAACGGACTGTTCGGTGGACTATTCGTCAACCGCGCGCAAGCGATGAAATATGCGCTGTTCGAGAACGGCGATCATCCCGCAACCATCGTCCTGACAAGCAACATTGTCGAGCTCAACATGCATCGCAAAGCGCAGCCCTCCCCTCAAACGGTTGAGGCTGACGAGAGCTCTCGCCAGACCATGGCCGCGTAGAGCGTTTTGGAGCGAATTGGATGTCGGTTCGCGTTAAGAAAATGCGTCAAAGCAAGAGAGCAGAGCCGGTTCTGATTCAATCAGAACCAATAAGGCTCTGAAGGTCCCATGGCCCTCCATCAGCCCATGCATTGGCTCGGCGGCTTTATTGCCGACCTCCCGACACCGTTCGACGATGACGACCGGGTCGACTGGCCCGCGTTCGAGACGTTGTGCGAGCACCAGATCAGATCAGGCGCGACGGCGATCGTCGTCGGTGAGACCATGGGCGAGGATTCGACACTCGGCCGCGACGAGCACGAAGAAATCATTGCCGCGGCGATCGATATCACCCGCGGCCGGGTGGCCGTCATCGCCGGCGCTGGTTCGAACGCGACCAGCCAGGCGACGGAACTGACGACCACGGCCGAGGCGGCCGGCGCCGACGCAATATTGTCCGTCGTGCCGTACTACAACAGGCCAATGCAGGCGGGTATCCTGGCTCATTTCCAGGCCATTGCGGGCGTGACCGGCCTTCCGGTCATTCTGCACGATGTCCCCTCGCGCACCATGCGGGAAATCTCTGATGAGACCATCGTCCGGCTGGCGGAATCGAGGCAGTTCATCGGTCTGAAGGACGCAACCGGGAGCGTCGCGCGGCTGACGCGCCTGAAGCCGGCGCTGCCGCCGACGTTTCGATTTCTGTCCGGTGATGACGCGACGGCGACGGCCTATCTGGCAAGCGGCGGAGACGGCTGCATTTCGATCATTGCCAACTTTTTTCCGGAACTCTGCCGGAGCATTTACGAAGGCTGCAGGACGGGTCACACGCCGGTCCCGGAAGGATTGTCGGCCCGCATTACTGCGTTAGCGACCGTGCTTTCGGAAGATTCGCAGGTCGCCGCCCTCAAGTACGGCCTGAGCCTGTTGAGGTTGTCGAAGCCCGCGGTACGGTTGCCGCTTGTCGAACTCGGAGATGACGCACGAAAGGCAGTCGCGTTGGCGATGACGGCGTTCTATCAAGACAAGGTGACCGCGGATGCCGGCTCCCGCCGGCTCGCGATGGGCTGAGCCGGCGGGCCTGTTGCCGCGCGTTACCAGCGCGCCGGATGATCCTGCAGGTATTTTTCCCGCCATTTCGGCCCGGGTCCGCGCATGTAGTGAGCTTCCGGTCGATATCGCAGTGGCCCTGCGACTTGACCGGCCAGGAATCTGAACAGCGCGAGCGCTGCCTTCCGCAGCGTCGAGCCAAGAGTGGCGATCGTGGTCCAGAGAATCGGAATCATGGGCTGTTACTCACGTTATTTGGAAGGCGAACGGTCGTGATCGGCAACAAACCGGTCGCCCTCCAGCCTGACCGACGGATAGCGAACGCCGCGAAGGCTCAGCTCACGTGCAAGTCGCCGGAGCTTGGCCTCGGCGATGATCCTGAGCACGGCACCAAAGAAGCGCCTCGCCCCGCGAGCGCTTCGTCCGGTTATGGCGCGAACGGGCTTTGCCACCGTTCTTCCGAAACGATAGTTGCCCGGCAGCGAATTCGGCCAGGCACGACCCAATCGGTGATCGCGTGCCGGTTCGGGAAGCCGGTCGTCGACGAGCGCTGGGTACGTCATCTTCTGTCTCCATCGCGGCCCTGTGCCGCCTGCCGGAAGATGAGTCGGAGGGCATATGAATTCGAGAGCAGCCTTTTTGCTTTCGCATAGGAACGACATAGGAACCGCGTTCGGCTGCAGCGCCCCATGACAATGACGCAGCCCACTATGCCGTCACTATTTGACGTGCCGTACGACCGTCTCGAATTCATATGGCGCGCGGACCTATATGCATCGGGCGCCACGGTGGCCGGCGCCGGTTTTGGGACGGCACTTCGATGAGCACGATGACTTGCGACGACAACCTACTCGGAAGCAGACCCGGACAAACGTCGCCGACCGCAACGTCCGCATCGGCTGTTCGCAACGAATCCCCACGCGCCGCGGACACGCCGTTTCTGCGTCCCGGTGCCGAAGACCTCAGCGAGGCCATTCCGGTGTTTTTCATCGGCCGCAACCAACACGGTCACTGGGTCGCGCGTGGCGCTGACGGAAAATCCGGCGGGCTGTTCTGGCGCAAGCAGGCCGCCATTCGTTTTGCCACGCAAAGCGCATGGCCGGCGCGGTGCGCGACGATATTCCCGACCGACAACATCGAGCTGGACCTGGAAAACCAGGGCAATCCGCTGCTGGCTGCCAGCGGCGTCACACGAACGTTACGAAGGTTGAGCGCCTGCCATCGGGGTATTGCTGGTGACGGCAGTCCTCGCCGGCGCGATCGCGCTGAGGGCCGGAATATTCCTGTCTCGCCTGAATTATTGACTGAATTATTGACTCGGGCCGATCGCTTCCCGAAGCGGCGAAGCCTTTACCTGCCGTCTGTTCGCCCTTACGATGCCACCGGCAACGAGCGCCGTTGCCCGGATCATTGCGCCAAAGGCCAGGGTCTTTCCGTCACGCCCTATTTTTATTGACGCAACCATGAACTTCACCAGCGCGGACCTTTCCGGCATCCTGGATCGCATCCTCAACACGGCGGCCGACAATCTGCGGTTCGCAAAGATCCTGGTTCAGCTGGGTCTCGATCCCAACAACATCACCTACGACGCCCTGTTCAATCGCCTGCTGGAAATCCTGCTGGCCAACATCACGCTGGCGAACATGTTTGCTCTGGTCGGCGCGGTCTTCTTTGTCGCCACGCTGCTGACGCATACGATGGTGCCGCTGCGCGTCGCCAACATGATCGGCTGCACGTGCTTCGCCGCCTTCGGCGCGCTCGCCGGACGATATCAAGACCTTCCTGCTGTATCTGCTGCTGCTGCCCATCAACGGCGTTCGGCTTCATCAGATGCTCAACCTCGTCAGGAAGGCGCGCGCCGCCACGGCGGGCGACATGTCGATGGAATGGCTGAAGCCGTTCATGACCACGCGAAAATATCGCAAGGGCGACATTCTCTTCAAGAAGGACGATCCCGCGCATGAAATGCTGCTGACGGTCACCGGACAGTTTCTGGTCAGCGAGATCGACGTCGCGGTCCCGCCGGGACGCCTGATGGGCGAACTCGGCTTCCTTTCGCCGGATAACCGGCGGACCGCGACGATCGAATGCACCGAGGATGGCCAGGTGCTGACCATCACCTACGAGAAGCTGCTCGAGATCTACTTTCAGAACCCGCAGTTCGGCTATTATTTTCTGGTCCTGACCAGCCAGCGCCTGCTGGAAAACATCTCGCGGCTCGAGAGCCATCGTGGCGCAGAACAAGGCCGCGGAGCAAGGCCAGCCGCGGCAACCCGCACCAACTGAGCATCGCCGCTTCCGCGACGAGCTCTACTCCGCCGCGCTGCGGATCTCGGCCTTCTCGGCGCGCACGGCGCAGAACTTGAATTCGGGAATCTTGCCGAACGGATCGAGCGCCGGATTGGTCAGAAGATTTGCCGCCGCCTCCGCGTAGCAGAACGGCATGAACACCATGTTCTCCGGCACGTCGCGGTCGGAGCGCACCTTGACCTCGACCGCGCCGCGGCGGGTTTCCAGCCTGATGAAATCGCCGGGCCATACGCTGAGCCGCCGCATGTCCTTTGGCGACATGAACGCCACCGCTTCCGGCTCGATCTGGTCGAGCACGCTGGCGCGGCGGGTCATCGACCCCGTGTGCCAGTGTTCGAGCACGCGGCCCGTCGACAGCACCATCGGATATTCGTCGTCGGGCACCTCGTCCGGCGCGATCACCTTGGCCGGCACGATCTTGCCGCGACCGCTCGCGGTCGGGAAACCGGTGGTGAAGATGATCTCGTTGCCGGGCTTGTTGGGATCGTCGACCGGATAGGTCACCGCGCCCTCGCGCACCAGCCGCTCCCAGGTGATGTTCTTCAGCGACGGCATCACCTGCGTCATCTCGGTGAACACCTCGGCCGGGCCGTCGTAGTTCCAGGCCAGCCCCATGCGCTTGCCGATTTCCTGGATGATCCAGAGATCCTGCCGCGCGTCGCCGGGCGGCTTGATCACTTCACGCGCCAACTGCACGCGGCGATCGGTGTTGGTGAAAGTGCCGGACTTTTCCGCGAATGCCGAGGCCGGCAGGATCACGTCGGCGTGGAACGCGGTTTCGGTGACGAAGAGATCCTGCACCACCAGATGATCGAGCTTGGCCAGCGCCTGGCGCGCGTGCTGCAGATCGGGGTCCGACATCGCGGGGTTTTCACCCTCGATATACATGCCGTTGATTTCGCCGGCATGGATCGCGTTCATGATCTCGACCACGGTCAGGCCGCGCACCGGATCGAGTTCCTGGTGCCACAGCTTCTCGAACGGCTCGCGCAGATCGGTGCGGCCGACCGGCTGGTAGTCCGGCAGGAACATCGGGATCAGGCCGGCGTCGGAAGCGCCCTGCACGTTGTTCTGGCCGCGCAGCGGATGCAGGCCGGTGCCGGGACGGCCGACCTGGCCGGTGGTCAGCGCCAGCGCGATCAGGCAGCGCGCATTGTCGGTGCCGTGGACATGCTGGCTGATGCCCATGCCCCAGAAGATGATCGACGCGCGCGAGCGCGCATACATCCGCGCCACTTCCTTCAGGGTCTCGGCCGGAATGCCGCAGATCGCTTCCATCTTCTCCGGCGGGAAATCCTTGATCCGTTCCTTGAGGTCGTCGAAGCCTTCGGTATAGCCCGCGATATATTGCTGGTCGGTCAGCCCTTCGGTGATGATGGTGTGCAGCATCGCGTTCAGCATCGCGACGTCGCTGCCGGGCTTGAACTGCAAATGCTTCCAGGCGTGGCGCGACAGCGTCTGCCGGCGCGGATCCATCACGACCAGCTTGGCGCCGCGCTTGGCCGCGTTCTTGATGTAGGTCGCCGCCACCGGATGGTTCACGGTCGGGTTGGCGCCGATCACGATGATGAACTCGGCGTCCATCGCAGCCGCGAACGGCGCCGACACCGCGCCGGAATTGAGGCCTTCCATCAGCGCCGCGACCGACGAGGCATGGCACAGCCGGGTGCAGTGATCGACATTGTTGGAGCCGAAGCCGGTGCGCACCAGCTTCTGGAACAGATAGGCCTCTTCGTTCGAGCCCTTGGCCGAGCCGAAACCGGCCAGCGCCTTGACGCCCTTCTCGTCGCGAATCTTCACGAGGCCCTTGGCCGCGATATCCAGCGCCTCTTCCCACGACGCTTCGCGGAAATGCGTGAACGGATTGGCCGGATCGACCTGGTCGTTGGAATCCTTCTTCGCGTTCGGCAGCCGCACCAGCGGCTTGGTCAGGCGATGCGGGTGATGGATGTAGTCGAAGCCGAAGCGGCCCTTGACGCAGAGCCGGTTGTGGTTGGCCGGACCGTCGCGGCCCTCGGCGTAGATCACCTTGTCGTCCTTGACCTGATAGGTGACCTGGCAACCGACGCCGCAGAACGGGCACAGCGAGTCGACCTTCTTGTCCGCATAGGTGACGCGGGTCTGGTTCTCGTCGAGCATCACCGAGGGCATCAGCGCGCCGGTCGGACAGGCCTGCACGCATTCGCCGCAGGCCACGCAGGTCGATTCGCCCATCGGATCGTCGAAGTCGAACACGATCTTGGCTTCATGGCTGCGATAGGCCATGCCGATGACGTCGTTGACCTGAACTTCGCGGCAGGCGCGCACGCACAGCCCGCACTGGATGCAGGCGTCGAGATTGACGCTCATCGCCGGATGGCTGCTGTCGCCATGCCAGCGCTCGGCGGCCGGAAAACGGCTCTCGGTCACCTCGACCTTTTCGGCCCAGTGCCAGAACTTCGAATCCGGATCGTGCGAGGTCTCGCGCGCCGGCTGGTCGGCGACCAGAAGCTCCATCACCATC
The DNA here is from genome assembly GCA_963764705.1 of uncultured Alphaproteobacteria bacterium. GTDB lineage: Bacteria > Pseudomonadota > Alphaproteobacteria > Rhizobiales > Xanthobacteraceae > Bradyrhizobium. The sequence continues at coordinate 356,823 of CAVXTR010000008.1, forward strand.
TTCTGCGCCGCGACCGCGCGCGCGCTCTCGGTCTTCACCTTCATGCCGACGCTCGGCGTCCGCTTGCAGGACGCCGCCAGCACGCGCTCGCCCTCGATCTCGACCATGCAGGCGCGGCAATTGCCGTCGGGCCGGTAGTCGGGCTCCGGCGAATAGCACAGATGCGGGATTTCCCGGTCGTGGCGCTTGGCCACCTGCCAGATGGTTTCGCCGGCGTTGGCTTCGACCTGCTTGCCGTCGAGTTCGAACTGGATTTTGGTCATTCCGCCGCTTCCTTGAACTCGTCGGGGAAATACTTAATCACGGATGTTAGCGGATTCGAGGCCGCCTGCCCGAGACCGCAGATCGACGCATCGCGCATCGCCTGGCTCAATTCGTCGAGCAATTCCCGGTTCCACACCGGCTTTTCCATCAGGACCGCCGCCTTCTGGGTGCCGACCCGGCACGGCGTGCACTGGCCGCAGCTCTCGTCTTCGAAGAAGCGCATCAGGTTCAGCGCCGCGCCCTTGACGCTGTCCTTGTCGGACAGGATGACGACCGCGGCCGAACCGATGAAGCAGCCGTATTTTTCCAGCGTGCCGAAATCGAGCGGGATGTCGTCCATCGACGCCGGCAGGATGCCGCCCGACGCGCCGCCCGGCAGATAGGCGTAGAATTTATGACCGTCGGCCATGCCGCCGCAGAACTCGTCGATCAGTTCGCGCACGGTGACACCCGCCGGCGCCAGCTTGACGCCGGGATTTTTGACGCGGCCGGACACGGAATAGCTGCGCAGGCCATGGCGGCCATTGCGACCCTGGTCTGTCCACCAGCCGGCGCCCTTCTCGACGAGGTCACGTACCCAGAACAGGGTTTCAAGATTGTTGATCAGCGTCGGCAGACCGAACAACCCGACCTGGAACGGGTAAGGCGGCTTGTGCCGCGGCAGACCGCGCTTGCCCTCGATACTTTCGAGCAGCGAGGATTCCTCGCCGCAGATATAGGCGCCGGCGCCACGGCGAATGTGCACGCGCGGGCCACCCGCAGGCAACTTGGCGATTTCGAGGGGAAGCAGTTTGTGCGCGGCGGGATATTCGTCCCGCAGATAGATATAGACGTCCTCGGCATCGATGATATGGGCGGCGATCAGCGTTCCCTCGAGAAAGCGATGCACGTCACGAAGCAGATAGAAACGATCCTTGAACGTGCCGGGCTCACCCTCGTCGGCATTAACGACCATCATCCGGGGACCGGGCTCGTTGAGCACCGCACGCCATTTGCGGCCGGTCGGAAAACCGGCGCCACCTAACCCGCGCAGGCTTGAGTCATCGAGGACCTTGAGGATGTCCTCCTTGCTGGTCCGCCCCGCGCGCAGGTCGCCGAGCAGTTTGTAGCCGCCCTCCCTCACATAGGCTTCGTAGTCGACATAGGAAGGCATGATCGGATGGGTCTCGCCCCGCGCGGCGGTATCGAGGACTTCGGGTGCTGTCGCGTTGAGAACGTAGCGGTGGCCGACCTCGGCAACCGGCGCGCTGTCGCAAAAGCCGACGCAGGGTGCCCGCACCACGCGGATGCCGGGACCGGCCTTGTCCTGCAATTCCTGCAGCAGTGCTTCCGCGCCCATCATGGCGCAGGTCAAGCGAGTTGCAGATGCGGATGGTCAGCGGCGCAATATCGGGCTCGCCTTCCTTCACCACGTCGAAATGCGCGTAGAAGGTCGCGGTCTCGAACACTTCCGCAAACGACAGCTTCATCTCGTCGGCAAGGGCCGCGAGATGCGCCGCCGAGATCTGGCGGTACTTGTCCTGGATCAGGTGCAGATGCTCGATCAGGAGATCGCGCTGCCGCGACCGGTCACCGAGCAGAAGCTCGATTTCGTGCGCGGCCGTCGGGTCGACCTGCCGGCCCTTCGGTGTGGATTTGGCCCGCTTTCGTCCCGCGCCCGGGTGCTCGAATTGGCGAACTTTTTGTACGTCGTGGACCATCGCATATCGACCTTGTCCGATTTGGATCAATTCTAATCCGTGGCATGCCAGATGCCAAGGGATTTGTTGCGGCCCAATAAGCATTTAAGGGGCACGCAGCCACGCTGCATGCCCCTTGGTTCAACGCCGGACGGGAACCGAAGTTCTCAAATCCGTCAGCCCTTGCTCAGGTCTTGGCCATGCAGTCTTCGATGTAGAACCAGCGGTCATCGCCCGCCAATCCCTTCTTCTTCACTTCGACGCGGCAGGCCTTCAGCTTGGTCTTGTTGGCGCTCCACTTGGCCTTCATGTCCTTCAGTTTATCGGCCGTCAGCTTCATGCGCGAAGGCTTTGCGGCCGGAGCTGGTGTGGCCGCTGCCGGCGCGGCAGCAGGAGCGGTAGAGGTAGAGGTTTGCGCTGAAGCCGTGTTGAGCGTGCCGGCGACAAGCAGCACGGCAGCGAGACAAATTCCGGTGCGAAACATTGGGAGACATCCTTGATCTGTTCGTGGAATGGAACGGAAAGACGAAAAGCGTCGCGGGGCGGCTAGCCGACCCCGCGACGCCGTGAACGATCAGAAGATCTTGACGGCGCTTTCCAGCGTCTTCCACACACCCCAAGCAAGGGGCACGCCGACGAAAGCCCAAAACAGCGCGGCCCTGCCGTCCAGCCCGCCGAACCCGATGCCGTACGAACCCGAGGGTCCGGACGAACCCGCACTGGCCGTGGCCGCCTGCAGCTTGGCGACGTCAGCCTCGCTCATGTGCCACTTATGATCGACCGGCTTGATCAGATAGTTGCAGATCAGGCCCGCGATCAGCATCGCGCACAGAATGTACATCGTGGTGTTGTAGAGCTGGTCGCGCGGAACGCCGGCCGCGAGCTGGAACTCGCGGATGTAGTTCACCACCACCGGGCCGATGATGCCCGCGGTCGACCACGCCGTCAGCAGACGGCCATGGATGGCGCCGACGAACTGGGTGCCGAACATGTCGGCGAGATAGGCCGGCACCGTAGCGAAGCCGCCGCCATACATCGACAGGATGATGCCGAAGCCGAGCACGAACAGCAGCTTCGAACCCATCGCCGCGAAGGTCGGCGCCAGCGCGTAGAGCACGATGCCGAGGATGAAGAACGTATAATAAGTGTTCTTGCGGCCGATCTTGTCCGACAGCGACGCCCAGAAGAACCGGCCGCCGATGTTGAACAGCGACAGCAGTCCGGCGAAGCCGGCGGCGATTCCCGCAATCGTCGCCTTCTGCGTGGCGTCGAGGGCATTGAAGCCGACGTCGGGCAGTCCGATCAGCTTGCCGGCGAAGATTTCCTGCAACATCGGCGAGGCCATGCCGATCACGCCGATGCCGGCCGACACGTTGAGGCAGAGCACCCACCAGATCAGCCAGAACTGCGGCGTCTTGTGCGCGTCGTTGAGATGAACGTTGTTGGACGAGATCATCGCGTTGGCCTTGGCCGGCGGGGTCCAGCCCTCCGGACGCCAGCCCGCCGGCGGAATCCGATAACGGAAGGCCCCGATCATCATGAAGACGAAATAGATCACGCCCATCGCGACGAAGGTTTCCCAGACGCCGACCGAGGTCGGAGACTTGAAATAGTTCATCAGCACGTTCGCCAGCGGCGCACCGATCATGGCGCCACCGCCGAAGCCCATGATGGCCATGCCGGTCGCCATGCCGCGGCGGTCCGGGAACCATTTCACCAGCGTCGACACCGGCGAGATGTAACCAAGGCCGAGGCCGATGCCGCCGATCACGCCGGAGCCGAGCCACAGCAACCAGAGCTGATGGGTGTAGACGCCGATGGCGCCGAGGAAGAGACCACCGCACCAGCAAAGCGCAGAGACGAAGCCCGCCTTGCGCGGCCCGACGCGCTCCAGCCAGCCGCCCCAGACCGCCGCAGCGATGCCGAGCAGCACGAAGAACAGAGTGTACATCCAGCCCATGCTGGCGACTTTCCAGTCGCAGGTGGTGGTGAACAGCTCCTGCATCAGCGACATGTCCGGGCAGGCCTTCGGCGCGGTCAGACCGATCGCGCGCGACAGCGGCAGCCAGAACACGCTGAAGCCATAGGCCATGCCGATGCACAGATGGATGCAGAGCGCGGCCGGCGGTACCAGCCAGCGATTAAAGCCGGCGGTCGCAATGGTCCGCTCTTTGTCCAGGAAACCTGCCCCGGCGCCGGATACGGTTCCGGCGCTACTGATCGTCGTCATTGTTATCTCCCCCTGCAGCCCGTCTTGATGGACGATTCTGCCGTCTACGATCCCGTTGTCTCGGCACCGCGGCAGATCAGCCCCCATATGCTGCTCCGCACAATTCCTGGATGCGCCGGGATCGGTAAGCGCATTCGAGAACTATAAACCCCCGACACTACAGACTATGCCAATTGCGGCACCAACTTCGGCGAAATTGGGCCTGTCCCAGAACGGTTTTGTGTCCCGCACAAAAACGAACCGACTCCGTGCCCGAACGGAGAAGCACAATTGGGACAGAAGCAGCGACGGGAGTCGATAGGCAAAAGGTAGGTATCACTCAACCCCTGCGTTCAGCCGGTGGCAGGCGGCGCATTATGCGATTTGGTTATCGAGCCATTAGCCTTCTCGATCAAAAAGACGATACGGGTCTCGCTGCGCTCCGAGATCTCTATTTTATCGCCGGTTTCGCGGATCAGATTGGGAATGTCGATCACCGACAGCGGGTCGGTGCAGTGCACTTCGAGGAAGTCGCCGGGCACGACCGACTTCAGCGCCTTGCGCGTCTTCAGCGCCGGCAGCGGGCATTTCAGGCCGGTTAGATCAAGCTTTGTCGTAGTCATGTCACGAACATGGCGAAGCAGGCCGGGCGGGTCAAATGGCGCTTTCGCGCGGAGTGGATAGCGGCTGGTCAAGAACATCCATCAAAATGAGTCTTACAGCAGGCTGGAATAGGACAGGAACCCGACCATCTGGCCCGGTTCGACCAGCGTGACGTCCTCGCCCAGCTCGACCAGGCCGTCGGTATCGACCAGCGAGGACAACAGTCCCGCGCCCTCGCGCGGAAATTTTACCGCCTCGGGTGCGCCATCCGCCGCCTTGCGCAGGAAGACCCGGACATATTCGCGGCGGGCGATCTTCTTCCTGTAGCTGAAGCCGGCGCGGACCGGCATCGGAACCAGTTGCTCGGGTGCGGCGCCCGCCAACGCAAGGACAATTGGTCGCACCACGTGCACGAAGGTGACGAAGCTTGCCACCGGATTACCCGGCAAGCCGATAAACGGCGTGCCGCCGATAATCCCCATCGCCACCGGACGCCCCGGCTTGATCGCCATCCGCCACAGCACCAGCGAGCCCACGCTTTCGACGCTGGCCTTGACGTGGTCCTCCTCGCCGGTCGACACGCCGCCGGTAGTGAGGATCAGGTCGTGGCGAGCGGCGACCTGTTGCAGGGCGCGCGCGAGTGCGGCGCGGTCATCCCTGAGGATGCCGAGGTCGCTGACCTCGCAACCGAGCCGAACCAGCATCGCCATCAGCATGAAACGGTTGGAGTCGAACAATTGCGCCATGCCCCGCGCCTCGCCCGGCGATACCAGTTCGTTGCCGGTGGAGAACACCGCGACGCGGATGCGCCTGACGGCATCGATCCGGGTCAGGCCGAAAGCCGCGACCAGCGCGACGTCCTGCGGCCGCAGCCGCTGGCCGGCCAGCAACGCCGCGTGGCCTGCCGGAATATCCTCGCCCGCCGGCCGCACATTGGCGCCGGGTTTCAGCCCCGCCGGAAGCACGACGTTACCGTCTTCGAGGCGGACGTCTTCCTGCATGAACACGGTGTCGGCGCCGTCGGGCATCGGCGCACCGGTAAAAATGCGCATCGCCTGCCCCGGTCCGACCGGTCCCGCCGCGGCGCCGCCGGCCTGAACCCGCCCGCCCACCGGAAAGACCTGCTCGCTGCCTTGCGGCAGATCCCGGCTCGACAGAGCATAACCATCGACGGCGGAATTGGTGAAAGGCGGCAGCGGCAGCGGCGCTGCGATGTCGCGCGCCAGAACACGGCCGTCGGCGGCGCCAAGTGCAACGGTCTCGACCTCACGCACCGGCGTCACCCGCGTGGCGATCAGGCCGACGGCCTCGTCGACCGACAGCATCGGACCGCCGAACGCAAAGCAATCGTCGGACAATTGCGCCATGTGCCGGTCAGCCTTCAACCTTGCTTGCGGCCAACAGATCATCGACCGATGTCGCCGACCGCAGCATCATTGCCGCCACGGCCTCGATATCATCGAGATGGGCGGTCGGAAGCGCGGTTTCAACCGCCGTGTCGGTCGCGATGCCGACCACGTCGGGATCGTCGGGAAACAGCAGCGGCTTCTCGTTCGCGGCGCGATAGACCTCGATCTTGCGATGCGGCTCGCGCTTGAAGCCTTCGATCACGACGAGATCGACCCGCGACAGCTTGGCCAGAAGTTCCGGCAGCCGCGGCTCGCCGGCGCCGCGCAACTCGTGCATCAGCGCCCAGCGCTGGCTGGAGGACACCAGAACCTCGCTCGCGCCGGACTCGCGGTGGCGCCAGGAATCCTTGCCGGGCACGTCGACATCGAAGGCGTGATGGGCGTGCTTGATGACGGACACGCGCAGGCCTTGCCTGAGCAACAGCGGAATCGCCCGCGTCAGCAAGGTGGTCTTGCCGGCGCCGCTCCATCCCGCGAGGCCTATCACTCTCATTTCATTCTCCGGGCCTTCCCGCCATTGCGAGGAGCGAAGCGACGAAGCAATCCATCCTTCCTTTGTGCCGTGAGATGGATTGCTTCGCTTCGCTCGCAATGACGGGGCAAGCAGTATTCGCTCGATCTCTCAAATGCTTTATATCGGCTGGAAGCCATTGTCATGCTAACCTGCCGGTATCATGAAGATCGACAAAACCCCCGTCCCCCTGATCGTGCCCAACCCGGAAGACCCGCGGCTGACCGAACGCGTCTCCGGGACCGACCAGACCGGTGCCGCGGTCGAAATCCGGGTGCCGGTGGAGCGGCCGCTGACGCTGTACCTGAACGCGCAGGAGATCGTCACCATGATGACGATCGGCGACTATCCGGAATATCTCGCGCTCGGCTATCTCCTGAACCAGAACATGCTGAAATACGACGACGTCGTCACCGAGGTTGAATATGACGACGACCTCCAGGTGGTGGTGGTGCGCACCGAGCATCACACGAACTTCGAAGCGAAATTGAAGAAGCGCACGCAAACGTCAGGCTGCGCCCAGGGTACAGCGTTCGGCGACCTGCTCGAGGCCGTCGAAAGCGTGGCGCTGCCGAAGGCGGAGCTGCGCACCTCCTGGCTCTACCAGATGACCCGTGCGATCAACACCATGCCCTCGCTCTATCTGGAGGCCGGCGCGATCCATGGCTGCGTGCTGTGCCAGCAAGGCCAGCCTGTCTGCTACACCGAGGACGTCGGCCGCCACAACGCCGTCGACAAGATCGCGGGCTGGATCTATCGCCACGGCGTCGATCCCGGCGACAAGATTCTCTACACCACCGGCCGCCTCACCTCTGAAATGATCATCAAGACGGTGCGGATGGGCATTCCGATTCTGGTGTCGCGCTCGGGGTTTACGGCCTGGGGCGTCGAGCTGGCGCGGCAGGTCGGGCTGACGCTGGTCGGACGCGCCAAGGGAAAGCGCTTCATCGCGCTGTCCGGGCAGGAGCGCATCGTGTTCGACCAGAACCTCGCCTTTGTCGAAGAGGAATCGGCGCGGCACAAGCGCAAGGGCGACGACAGTGACGACTAGCGCAGCGCCAAGGGGCGCGCTGGCGACGCCAAGAGGCGCGCTGGATATTCCAGGCGTCCTGCTCGCCGGCGGCCTGGCGCGGCGGATGGGCGGCGGCGACAAGCCGATGCGCACCATTGGCGGCCGCACCATTCTGGAACGCGTGATCGCGCGGCTCGAACCGCAATGCGACGGCCTCATTCTCAACGCCAATGGCGATCCCGCGCGGTTCGCATCCTTCGGCCTGCCGGTCATCCCGGACGGCGTCGCCGATTTTCCGGGACCGCTGGCCGGCATCCTGGCCGCGCTCGACTGGGCGGCCGCCCATCGCCCTGACGTGTCGCTGGTGTTGAGCGCCGCCGGCGACTGCCCGTTCCTGCCGCGCGATCTGGTGTCGCGGCTGCACGGCGCGCTCGTTGCCGAGAATGCCGAACTCGCGGTCGCGGCCTCCGACGGCCAGTCGCATCCGGTGATCGGATTATGGAGCGTGGGTTTGCGCGAACAACTCCGCCACGCGCTGGTAGTGGAGGACATCAGGAAGATCGACCGCTGGACCGCGCGCTACAAACTCGCCACCGTGACCTGGCCGGTTGCGCCGCTCGACCCGTTCTTCAACGCCAACACCATGGACGACATCGCGGAAGCCGAACGGCTGGCGGCGCTGGACGGCGGCTGATCCCCTGGGCTTGAATTCGCAGCGACGCGCCGAATTCAGTTCGCGGTAAACTCATCGAACAATCCGCGCATCCAGTCGATCACGACGCGCGATGCTGGATTGCGCTTGAGGTGATTTTGCACCAGCAGCCACACTTCGAGGCGCCGCGGCAGCAGCGTCGCGCGAAGGCTTCGATCGGCCAGCAATGAACCGCAGACGTGCTCGGGCAGGATTCCGATCGCCTGATGCGACTGCACCAGTTGGCGTATCACGCGAAGATTGTCGGTGATGCACCGGTTTCGCGATCTGAGGCCCTGGGCCTTCAGAAACGCCATCTCCGCGGTGGTGTCGAGATCGTCAGGGTATCCGCAAACGACCGGCCCGTCGCCGTCGATCGTCGACTTCGGCTCGAACAGATAGAGGCGGACGTCCGCGAGCTTGGTGATGGTGAAGTTGCCCTTCTCCGGCTTGCGCAACCGCACCGCCAGGTCTGCCTCCCAGCGCGCGAAATTGACGTTTTGTCCGGAGGTCATGAACTGCAGGGTCAGGCCGGGATTGCGCAGCAGAAATTCCGCCGACTTCGGCGCCAGAATTTCCTCGGCCAGCGAGTTGGTGGTGGCGAGGCGGATGCGTCCGGCGACGCCACGCGCGGCATTGCCAAGCGCGCCGATCTCGGCGACATGCCGCGATATCTCCAGGATGTGGTCGAGGATCGCTTCGCACTGCGCCGTCGGCCGCCGCACACCGTCGGTTGCCGCGAACAGGGTAACCCCCAGCGTCTTTTGCAGGCGCGCCAGCCGCCTCGATATCGTGGTTTCGTCGATGCCTAACCGAACGCCGGCGCCGGCGAAGGTGCCGCTGTCCCGGATGGCGGCAATGATGCGCAGATCGTCCCAATCCATCGCAGCTCGATATCACATCCCGCACCGGCCTGCAAAATTGCAGCCGTCGGTCTCATTTTTCCTGCGTGACCGCCGATAGCGCGCGATGGTATCGGCATGCCGATCACGGCCGGGCCGCATCATCGAGAGCAGGGCATGTAGGTGATGACGGTTTTTTCCGAAGCCGATACCGCGCGGGCGGTTCGGGCCTCCGCCCAGCGTGGCTGGGCCGTGGTCGCCGGCGCCTTTGCCGTGATGTTCGTGACCTTTGGCGCTGCTTACAGCTATTCGGCGTTTTTCGCTTCCCTGCAACAGACGTTTACCGCCTCTCGCGGCGACATCGCGCTCAGCTTCTCGATCGCAGTGCCGCTCTATTATCTCACCGGCGCGATCAGCGGTCCGCTCGCCGACCGGTTCGGCGCGCGCGCGGCTTGCCTGTTCGGCATCGCCGTCGCCGGCCTCGGCCTGATGTTCGCCGCGACCGCAACTGACCTGTGGCAGGTCTATGTCGGCTTCGGGCTCGGTCTCGGCCTCGGCATCGGCTTCTCCTTTGTCCCGGCGATCGCCGCCGTGCAGCGCTGGCATGTGCGCCGCCGCGGCTTTGCATCGGGGATTGCGGTGTCCGGCATTGGATTCGGCACGCTGGTGATGCCACCGGTCGCGGCGATGTTGATCGCGTGGGCGGGATGGCGGGCCGCCTGGACGATGCTGGGGCTCTCGATCATCCTGATCGGCGGCGCCGCGGCGTTGTTCATCGACAATGCGCCCGAGCGGTATGGCGCGCTTCCCGACGGCGGCGTCATCGGCCTTGGTACCAACGTCCATGCCGGTCCGCTCGCGGGTCACAGCCTCCGCCAGGCCATTACGTCCCGCGCGTTCATCCTGCTCTATCTGTCCCTGGTCGTGATCTGGATCGGGGCCTCGATCCCGTTCGTGCATCTGGTGCCCTATGCCGAGGACATCGGCCTGTCGCACGGCACCGCCGTGACCATCTTCGGCCTGGTCGGGATCGGCAGCATCGCCGGCCGCTTTCTGCTCGGCGGCGCCGCCGATCGCATCGGCCTGCGATCGTTGCTCGCAGCAGTATTCGCCGGCGTCGCTCTCATGCAGCTCTGGTGGCTGATGACTGCGAGCGCCTGGCAGCTTGCCGTCTTCGCTTTCATGTTCGGCGTCTGTTACGGCGGCTTCGTCGCATTGTATCCGGCGCTGACCGTCGACTATTTCGGCGGCCGCCATGCCAGCGGCATCATCGGCGTGCTCTACACCGGCGGCGCCGCCGGCTCGTTTCTCGGTCCGAAGCTGGCGGGCGACGCCTTCGACCGCTTCGGATCCTACACCATCCCGATCGCGATCGGCGCTGCATGCGCCCTGCTCGCGGTCGTCTTCGTGATCGCGGCGCCGGAACCGGACCGGGCGCCGCACTGAAACCGGAAATCCGGAAAACCAGAGGTCGAGAAAAATGTCCCACATCGGAAAATGCTTTTGCGGCGCGGTCGCACTCGAAGTCACGGGAGCGCCGGAGGCGATGGGTTACTGCCACTGCAGCTCGTGCCGCTCGTGGTCCGGCGGGCCGGTCAATGCCTTCAGCCTCTGGAAGCCGGAGAATGTACGCGTCACGTCGGGCGCCGAGCACGTCGCAACGTTCCAGAAGACCGCCCTCAGCCAGCGCCAGTACTGCACCAAGTGCGGCGGGCACCTGATGACCAACCATCCGCCGCTCGGCCTCGTGGACGTGTTCACCGCGACGATCCCGACGCTTGCCTTCGAACCCGGCGTTCACGTCAACTATGCCGAGACCGTGCTGCCAATGCGCGACGGCCTGCCCAAACTAAAGGATTTTCCGGCCGAATTCGGCGGTTCCGGCGAAGCGATACCGGAATAGTCGTTTCCACGCGCGCCGCGACCGTGAACCCGGTCGCGGCCCGCGGCGATGACCGGGCAACCACAACCAGCCCGGCGACTTACGCTGCCAGCGGCACGGTCCAGGCGTCATAGCCATAGACCCAGTCGGCATTGGTTTTGCCGCTGAGCCATTTATTGGCGCGCGAGGTTTCCTGAACCAGCGTGGTGCGCTCCTTGCGCGTCGCCTCGAAACAACGAAACGCGTTGGCGACTTCATCGCGCCCCGCCCCTGCGAGGCAACGCGACAGCACCGCAGCATCCTCTATCGCCATCGCCGCCCCCTGCGCCATGTACGGCGTCATCGGATGGCAGGCGTCGCCGAGCAGCGTTACGTTGCGATCGGTCCAGTGCGCCAAGGATTCGCGATCGACGATCGCCCATTTGTGCACGTCCGGGCACGCCGCCAGCACCCGTTCGACCTGACGGTCGAACCCTTCATAGGCCTTGCGCAATTCCCGGACGTCACCCTTCGCCGACCAGGATTCGATCCGGAATTCCGGCTCCGGCTGGCTGGTGACGAGGTAGATCTCGCTGCGATCCGGCTTGACGTAATAGATCACGATGTGGCGGTCCTCGCCCCACCATTTGGTGCAGTCGTCGATTTTCTCGCCGCCGAGCAGCGATGCCGGATACGTCGTGCGGTAGGCGATGCGCCCAGTAAAATTGGCCGGCGATCCCCCGAACAGAATGTCCCGCACCACCGAATGCACGCCATCGGCGCCGATCACGGCGTCGGCCATCGCCGTCGCGCCATTGGCGAATGTCAGGCGTACGCCCTCACCGGTCTCATCGAGCCCAACCAGCTTGTGGTTGAGCTTGACGTACGCGTCAGGCACGGCGCTGGCCAGCGCCGCATGCAGATCGCCGCGATGCGCCAGCAGATAGGGCGCGCCGTATTTCTGTTCGGCGCTTTCGCCAAAGATCATGTCGAACTTGATTTCGCCGGTGCGCCAGTCGCGGTTGTTCCAGGAGCGCGGATAGAACGACTGGGCGCGAAGCCGTTGTTCCAGTCCCAGGCCGCGCAATACCTGCATCGCATTGCAGCCGATCTGGATGCCGGCGCCGAGCCGCGCGAATTGCGTCGCCTGCTCATAGACGATGACGTCGACGCCCACCCGCCGCAACGCCGCGGCGGCGGCGAGGCCACCCATACCGGCGCCGACAATCGCGATCGACAAAGGTCTTGCCATTCCCGTCCCCCCACGCAGCGCTTTTGACGCGCCTTAAGCCGGCCGAAATCCCGCGCGCTCCAGCGCCGCACGGCCTTCGCCCGACGCCAGCGCGTGGAGAAAGGCCTGGACGGCCGGCCGTTGCTTGCGCGCCTTGACCAGCGCGAAGTCATAATGCTCTTCGGCAAAGGGAATGAAACCCAGGTTTGACGCATGCGCCACCGGCGCAATGGTCATGCCCCAGTCGGCGCGATGCTGCGCCACGGCTGCCGCGATCGCGTTGTGCGAGCGCGGCTGATTCCAGTAGCCGTCGGGCCGTGCCTCGCCCAGCAACCGGTCGATCAGGATCCGCGTGCCGGCACCCTGGTTGCGGTTGACCATGATGCAGGCGGGATCGGCGATGGCAGCGCGCACCGCCGCCTCCGCGCTCAAGCCTTCAAAGCGCGCATCGCCCTTGCGAAACACGATGCCCTGCATCCGCCGCCAGCCCGGCACCAGTTCCAGCGCGTCGGTGAGATACGGCGTGTTGTAGGTTTCGGTCTTGTCGTCGAACAGATGGATCGGCGCGAAATCGCATTCGCCGCGCTTGGCGGCCGCGAGCCCACCGAGACTGCCGACCGCGATCGAGCGAACCGCGAGCCCGGCATGCGCCAGCGGCGCCGTCACCAGATCGAGCCCGGTACAGTGGCTGCCGACGATCACCAGATCCGGCACCCGCACATGCGGCGTGAACAGCGTCACCTCGGCCCGGGATTCGGCCGGCATCTGGTCGGCCAACGCGTCGATGCGCAGAAAACCGTCGGCCTGTGCGAAAGATGTAATGGCACCGGAGCCCTTGCCGGTCGGATAGCCGATCAATCCGTCCGCGCCTTCGACCAGCGACACCATGACGAATTCGGTGCGGCCGAGTTCAGACGCAATCCGCACCGGGATCTTGGCCGTGACCTTGGCGTCGGAACGCGGCGGCAGACCGGCCATCCGCCGCAGCACCGGCACGATCATGTCGTGGAACGTGAACATCGCCGAGGTCGGAAATCCCGGCAGAATAATCACGGGCTTGCCGCCGCAGACGGCAAGACACAGCGGCTTGCCGGGTTTCAGCGCGACGCCATGCGCGATGATCCCGGGTTGGCCGAGCCGGCCGATGATGCGGTGGGAGACGTCCCCCGCGCCTTTCGACGTGCCGCCCGACAGCACCAGCATGTCGCAGGTTTCGAGCGCCTTGCGCATCGCGGCTTCGAGCCGCGCTTCGTCATCGGGGATCGCACCGAGAAAGTGCGCGTCGCCGCCGTTCTCCGCGACCGCCGCGGTGACGATCGCGCCGTTGCTGTCGTAAATCGCGGCGGGGCGCAGCGGCAGGCCCGGCTGCACCAGCTCGTCGCCGGTGGAGAGGACTGCCACGCGTGGCCGCCGCGCGACGGAAACCTGCGCGATGCCGCAGGCCGCCAGCATGCCGATCTCGCGCGAACCGACGATGGTACGGGCGCGCAGCAGCGCCTCGCCGCGCGCGATGTCGGAGCCGGCATAGGAGACGAATTGCCCGGGCGACGCCGCGCGGCGGATTTCGATGGCGCGCGGACCCGCGGGCTGGGTGTGTTCGACCATCACGATGGCATCGGCGCCGCGCGGCACCGGGCCGCCGGTGGCGATGGAGGTGGCCGTCCCCGACAGCACCGGCCGCAGCGGCGCGGTGCCGCAGGCGATCACCTCGTCGTTCAGCATCATCCGCACCGGCGAAGCCTCGCCGGCTGAGGCCAGATCGGCGGAGCGTACCGCAAAGCCATCGACATTGGAGCGGTCGAATGGCGGCACGTCGATCGGCGCCATGATATCTTCCGACAGTGCGCAGCCAAGCGCCTCCGCGAGCGACCTTGTCTCGCTGGGCACCGCGCGCGGAAACAGCGCGGCCTCGAACCGCGTCAGCGCGTCTTCGCGCGACAGGATGGCCAGGAACTGGTCCTGATCGGGATTGTCGGAACTTTTCGGCTGCGGGGTCTTGCTCATGCGGGAATCCCTGTCACTCCCGCAGCATATAGGCATCGACATCAGCGCCCGCAGCAAATCCTTCCGAGCCGCCCGGCACCACGAGCCAGGCTTCGGCACGCGCAATCGCATCGAGCGACAATTCGCCGGCCGCCAGCGTGGCCCAGGCGCTCTGTTTGCGTTCCAGCAAGACGATTTCGGCGATGCCGACGCCCGAGGCGATCTTTCGCGCCAGCGGCAAACTCAGCGTCTTGCGCGGCCTTCGGCCCGACAGGCGATCGAGCACGGGCACCACCAGAGCCCACCACACCGCGAACGCCTGATCGGCTGCGCCCGGCAGCACCACCACCGGCGTATTGCCGATCCGGCCGACGGCGGACGTGCGGCCGGGCTGCAAGGCGATGCCATGCGCGATGACCTCGCCGCGCTCGGCCAGTGCCGTCACCGCCGCATCGGTGCGGCCGACGCCGGAGCCACCGACAATCAAGAGCAGGTCGCAGGCGCTGACATCGATGGCCGCGACAATCGCCACGGCATCGCGCCCCGCAACCGTGCGCGCGACGACATCGGCGCCCGCGGTGCGCGCGCTTTCCGCGATCAGATCTGACGTCACCGCGCCACCGGGAATATTGAGAATGCCGACGCGTGGACGCCGCACCTTCAATTTCGCGAGGCCCGCGGCGCGCGCGATCAAGAGGTCACGCGGCAGTACCCGCCGTCCGGCTTCGACGACCAGGCTTCCCGCGGCGATATCGCTCCCGGCACGGCGAACCCCCTGCCCCGGAATAGCTTCCGCAACGACTTGCGCCATTGGGCCCGTGACATCGACGCAATCGGAATCCACCACGCAATCGCAGCCATCGGGCATGGCCGCGCCTGCTTCGACCCAGACCGGCGTCGCCGCCAGTGGCAAGGGCGAATAGGAGGACGCCCCGACGAGGTCGCGCGCGCGTAGCGCAAAACCATCGGCGGCGGCCATGTCGTGCGGCGGATGCGCGCTGAGCGGCGGCATCTCGGCGGCCATGCAGCGCAGCGCTTCCGCCAACGGCAGTTCGACCGGCGACACCGGCGCGACGCCCCGCAACAGGGCGGCGAGTGCGACATCGAGCGGCGTCAACGAGGCCGGCAGGCGCTGGGGTGAGTTCATCGTTCGCCTATGCCCTGAATCGGGCCGGAAATAAATAGAACCGGAGGCCGGTTACCTCCGTCTCATCCATCCGGCCAAGTTGACGCCGGCTTTCGAATAGTTGCAAATGGGACCAATCGGCGCCCAAAAGCCGCCGAAACAAGCCATCGCGGCCAACGTGCCGCGCGCAGGGAGAGACAGGATGTTCGCCGGAAACCGATCCAGGAATCTATCAACATTGGGGGCGCTTGCGGTTGCGATGCTGGCGTCTACCGCCGCACTGGCGCAAGTCTCCGATGACGTTGTCAAGATCGGCGTTCTCACCGACATGAACGGTCCGGCATCGACTCCGACCGGCCAGGGCTCGGTCACTGCCGCGCAAATGGCGATCGACGATTTCGGCGGCAAGGTGTTGGGCAAGCCGATCAGCATCATCATCGGCGACCACCAACTCAAGGCCGATGTCGGTGGCGCGCTGGCGCGCCGCTGGTATGACACCGAACAGGTCGACCTGATCGTCGACGTGCCGGTCTCCGCGGTCGGACTCGCGGTCCAGAACGTCGCCAACGAGAAGAAGAAACTGTTCATCACCCATTCCACCGGCACCGCCGACTTCCACGGCAAGTTCTGCTCGCCCTACGCGATGCAGTGGGTGTTCGACACCCGCGCGCTGGCCGTCGGCACCGCGCAGGCCGTGGTGAAGCGCGGCGGCGACAGCTGGTTCTTCATCACCGACGATTATGCGTTCGGCCATTCGCTCGAGCGTGACGCCTCGACGGTAATCAACGCCAATGGCGGCAAGGTTCTGGGATCGGTGAGGCCGCCGCTCGCCACGCCGGACCTGTCGTCGTTCGTGCTGCAGGCGCAGGCCTCCAAAGCCAAGATCATCGGCATCGCAGCCGGTCCGCCAAACAACATGAACGAGATCAAGACCGGCTCGGAGTTCGGCGTGTTCAAGGGCGGCCAGCAGATGGCGGCCTTGCTGGCGCTGATAACAGACATTCATTCGCTCGGACTGCCGGCGGCGCAGGGCCTGCTGCTGACGACGTCGTTCTACTGGGACATGGACGACAAGACCCGCGAATGGTCGAAGCGCTATTTCGCCAAGATGAACCGGATGCCGACGATGTGGCAGGCCGGCGTCTATTCTTCCGTGATGTACTATCTCAACGCCGTCAAGGACGCCGGCACCGACGAGCCGCTCAAGGTGGCGGCCAAGATGCGCGAAAAACCGATCGAGGATTTCTTCGCCCGCAACGGCAAGCTGCGCGAGGACAATCTGATGATCCACGATCTGATGCTGGTGCAGGTCAAGACGCCGGAAGAATCGAAGTATCCGTGGGACTATTACAAGATCCTCGCCAAGATTTCCGGTGAGGAAGCGTTCGGGCCGATCGATCCGGCCTGCACGATGGCGAAGAAATAAACTCATCGTCGTCCTGGCTCGTACTGCGCTTGGCCGGGACGACGGAGAGTTATTTCACTACCCCGATCTCTTTAAAATACTTCATCACGCCGGGATGGATCAGCCCTGTGTTCGGCGCTGCGGCGACGGTGTTGGCGGCCGTGGTCTCGCAGGACTGCGGCAGTTTCTTGCACAACGCAGCCTCGATCCCGTGCAGTGTCTTGGCGAGCCGGTAGGCTATGTCATCGGGCAGGTTTTCGCGCACCAGGATGAAACTCCACGACCCCAGCGAATCGATCGCGCTCGCCTGGTTCGGATAGCTGTTGGCGGGGATCGTCAACGGCTTGAGGAAAGTGTGCTTGGCGCGGATGCGCGCGATCTCGCCGGCATCCGGCACGATGAACCGCGCGCCGCCGGGCGCTTTCGACATCGCGTCAAAGCCAGGCCATCCGATGCCGGCGCCCCACAGTGCCGCGGCGCGGCCGTCCTGCACCATCGCGGGGCCATCGCCGGCGCGGTCGAGATAGATCGACTTGAAATCTTCATCCTGCTTCAGCCCGATGCCGTCGAGCATGTAGCGCGACAGGATCGGCAGCCCCGACCCCTTGGCGCCGAACGCGACCGGCTGGCCGACGAGGTCGCGGATGGTCTTGTAGGGACTGTCGGCGCGCACCACGAACATGCCGGGACTGGAATACATCGCGGTGAGGATCTTCAGTTTGGTGGCCGGCCGGCCGATGCCCATGAAGGCCTCGTACGAAGGCTCGCCCGCGACCAGCCCCATGTCGAGCTGACCCTGCTCCAGCAGCGGAATGTTTTCGTTGGAGCCCTTGGTGTTGCGCGGCTCGATCGACAGCGTCGGATCGGCGGCATTCATGACTTCCGCGAAGGCGTTGCCATAGAGCGGGAAACCGCCGCCGGGCGTCGCGGTACCGAGGCTGATCGTTGTCTTGGTAATGGCCTTGTCTCCAGTTTGCGCCGCAGCGCCGCTGGCCAGCAGCAGCAGGAGGCCGGCACAGGCGATATGAGCGAGTTTCATGGTTGGCCTCAAGCGTTGCGTGCGGAATGACCGCAGCCGAGGTTGTAGGCAAGGGCTACGTTTTATGAAAGCATGTCGTGAACGGTAACAAGAAAATGACGGGAAGCCTAATGTCCGGATATTTGCGCAAAGCATTGCTGGTTTGCTTTTTGAGCCTTGTTGGCGGTGTTGCGGTCGGGACCGCGCCATCCGCCGCGGCCGATTATCCCAACCGCCCGGTGAAATGGCTGATCGGCTTCACCGCCGGCGGCCCGGTCGATACCGTGGCGCGGATCATGAGCCAGTGGCTGTCGGATCATTTCGGTCAGCAATTCGTGGTCGAGAACCGCGGCGGCTCCGGCGGCAATATCGCGGCCGCAGCCGCGATCAACTCAGCCCCCGACGGCTACACGCTTTTGTTCGTCGCACCCAACAACGCGATCTCGACCTCGCTCTACAAGAAGCTGCCCTTTGACTTCATCCGCGACACCACGCCGGTCGCCAGCATCATGCAGCTCACCAACATGCTGGTGGTGTCGAACGCGATGCCGGTGAAGACGGTCCAGGAGTTCATCGACTACTGCAAGGCCAACCCCGGCAAGGTGTCCTACGCCTCGTCAGGCAACGGCACCTCGGTGCACATGTCGGCGGAACTGTTCAAGGCGATGACCAAATGCGACATGCAGCACGTGCCCTATCGCGGCTCGGCGCTGGCCTTTCCCGACATCATTTCCGACAAGGTGCAGCTGATCTTCGACAACCTGCCCTCGGCGCTGGAACAGTCGAAAGGCGGCACCGTGCGCGCGCTCGGCGTCACCTCGCCGAAGCGCTGGCCGAGCGTGCCCGATGTGCCCGCGATCGCCGAAACCGTGCCCGGATTCGAATCGGTCGGCTTCTACGGCATCTCGGCGCCCAAGGGCACGCCGCCCGAGATCGTCGACATCCTCAACAAGGCGATCGACGAAGCGTTGAAGGACCCGAAACTGGTGGCCCGGCTCGCCGATGTCGGCGGCATCCCGAAGCCGATGACCCCGGCCGAATTCGGCAAACTCGTCGCCGACGAGACCGAAAAATGGCGCAAGGTGGTGGAATTCGCCGGGGTTTCGGTCGATTAAGCCCGGCATTGCCGGATCGCGATCCGGCCTGTAAACGATCCCGGCACCGTTGCCGGCCGCCACAGGCGGCCGCTTGCGGCGGGGCCTGTAGCTCAATGGTTAGAGCCGGCCGCTCATAACGGTCTGGTTGCAGGTTCGAAGTCCTGCCGGGCCCACCAGCCTTCGCTCGCTTCGCGAGCTTCGGCTAGGCAAGCCCGTGCCACAAACGCCAAGCGAAGCGAGCGAAGGCTGTCTCGCCGAAGCCCGCAGGGCGAAGGCGGACTGGGGCCACGAGTTACGGCTCGGCGCGCCGCCACCCCCCAAACCAAAATATCGAAAACAACCCCATGCAAAGTAGCCGGTGGTCGCCAGCGTGGATGCCTTGCCCCGCGAAAATGCTTTGACACGTCGGGCAAATCAGGGGCACAATAGAAAGATCGCGCTATTGCAACGCGTCGGGTCTCCGTATCGGAAACCGACATCGGCAGCGATCTCAATCCCCGCCGTTCCCTCGCTACGCCGTCTGATGCCGCTTCAGAAACGTGCGCGCCCGGTTGATGGTGCGCGCCTTCAGCTCCGGCGGGTCCTTCCAGGGGAACACCGTGATCTCGGCATTGGGGCAGAGCGAGGCGACGTCGATCGACGCCGCCAGCGGATGCGCGTCGACATCGTCGGGCAGCACCAGCATCGGCGTCTGGCATGATTTCGCGAAATCGCGCGACACGCTGTACACGAAATCGGGCCGCGCGCGGTAAAGGTCGTGCAGATATTTCTCGATGGTCTCCATCGAGACGTCGCCCTGGCGCTCGCGCAGTTCTTTGGCCCAGACGGTCTTGCCGGCGTCGTACATGTAATCCGGCTTCGCTGCCTTGTGCCCGACCGGCTGGCTCAATATCGCGGCCATGACGCGCCGGGGCGCCCGCTCCATCAGCTTCATCGCGAACGGGCCGCCGATGCAGTTGCCGAAGAAGAAGAACCTGTCGATGCCAAGATGGTCCATCACGCCCAACTGGTCGTCGGCGAACGCGCCCCAGGGATCGTCAACCGGCACCGGTCCGGTGGACTCGCCGCCGGTGGCGTTACGCTGGTCCATGGTGATGATGCGAAAATCGCTCTTGAATTCCTGGGGAATGTTGATCACCGCACGCGCCCACACGGCCATGCAGGAGTTCAGGCCGCCGCCGGGCGTCGCCAGCAGCGGGAAACCCGAGCCGATCTCGGCGTAGCGGATGCGAACATTGCCCTTTTCATAGAAACCGACCTTGGCGCCATCGGGTAATCCCGGAACCGCCGCCGTCTGCGCCTGGGCGAACACTTGCGACACCGCGCTCGCCGCCGCGGCGGCAGCACCGGTTGCAAGAATGGTGCGTCGACTTGAATCGATCATTGGCTCCTCCCTGTCGCCGCATTGCGGTCCGCGTGGCGACGTCGGCACCTGGCCGTCGCAACAGTTCCACGGACTTTTGAGCGTTAGTTGATCTTACCACAGATCAAGCAGCCGAGCGCTGCAATCGTTGCAGAGGAGATATCAACGTGAACACAGCTCCAGCTCTCGACAAGACAACGGCCGCCGCCGCAACCGATCAAACCAGAACTGCGGTACCGATGAACGATCCCGCCCGCAATACCGGCCCGATGCTGGCGAGCCCGCGATGCGGTGCGAAGATCCGCTCCGGAGGATCGTGCCGCTCACCGGCGGTGCGCGGCAAGAGGCGCTGCCGCATGCACGGCGGCGCGCCGGGATCGGGTGCGCCAAGGGAAAACCGGAATGCACTCAAGCACGGCCGGTTCACGGGCGACGCGATCACCGAGCGCGAGCAGGTTCGGGCCGTATTGGCCGACGCGCGGAAGCTGCTGCGGGAATTGGAATAAATCCGTTACTCCACCTTCACGCCGACGGCGCGGATGATCGGGCCGAAGCGTTCGATATCGGATGCAATCAGCCGCCGCAGCGGCTCCGCTCCGATCTGGCCGGGCTCGGGCATGTCAGCCGCGAGTTCAGCGAAGCGACGCCGCAGGTCCGAATCGGCGAGCGCGGTCTTGAGCGAGGATTCGAGACGTTCGAGGGCCGGCCGCCGGGTCGCGGCCGGTGCGGCGATCGCGTTCCAGACCGTCAGGTCGAAAGCGGGCACCCCGGCCTCGGCGAAGGTCGGCACGTCAGGGATCTGCGCGAGGCGGTTGGGGCTCGAGGTCGCGATCGCCGTGACGCTGCCGCCGGTATGCATCGGAATCATGGTGACGGTCTGGTCGATCACGGCGTCGATCACGCCTGCGACGAGATCGTTGAGCGCAGGCCCGGCGCCCCGGTAGGGGATGTCGTGGGCCTGCGTGCCGGTCACATGCAGGAAGGTGATGGCGGCCAGATGCCCGGTCGTGCCCGGCCCCGCATGGCCGAAATTGAGCGCGCCCGGCTTCACCTTCATCGCCGCGATCAGGCCGGCGAGGTCGCGGATGCCGCTCTGCTTGCTCACCGACAGCACCATCGGCACAACAGCGACAAGACCGACCGGCGCGAGATCCTGGCGCGGATCGAAGCCGAGCTGGGGGAAAAGCCAGACATTCGCGGCCAGTGAACCCATATTGCCGAAGATAAGCGTGTAGCCGTCGGGCTCCGAGCGCACCACGCGACGGGTCCCGACGGTTGCTCCGCCGCCGGGCACGTTCTCGACGACGACGGACTGGCCGAGGTCTTCGCCCATGCGCTTGGCCACGATCCGGGCCAGAACGTCCGTCGTGCCCCCGGCCGCGGCCGCTACGACGAGTGTGATCGACCGGTTCGGGAAGTTCTGCGCCGCCGCTGATTGCGCGAACAAAAAAACGGCCGCGATTGCGGCGATCAGTGACTTCATCATCGTCTCCCCTGCGATGCCTGGCGGCATCGGCCGAGCGTTCGCCCGGTCGCGTTGGTATCGTTTTCCGATCTTCTCGGGCCGATCTTCTTGTCGTTGAACAGGAGAGTCAATTGATCTGTTGCGATCTGTCGGGCCGCGCTACAGCGAGCGCTGCACAGCATCTTGCCGGCGCGGGCGTTGTCGCTCACGGCTTTGCCATCCGCCAGCGCGTCCAACTGCACCGACATCCACATCAGGCGGACTGTGTCCGCGAGCTACGGCCCGGCAAGCCAGCCTTCGCTCGCGGAACGAGCGAAGGCTGCCGCGCCTACAACAGTCCGACCTGCTTCATGATGTCTCGAATCTGCGCCGGACTGGGATCTGCCGTCACTGGATCGAGCCGCACGCCGGTTGTCTGTGCCGGACCGCGCGCAACCGGAGCTGCGCCGTTCTGCATCGGATTGACGGACTGCGGCGCCATCGCACCGGACGGAACCGTGCTCGGCGCACCGGCTTGCGCCAGTCCAAGCAGACGGCGGAGCGCGTCCATCGAGGGATCGGCGGCCACAGGCGCGGCAACGACGCCGCCTTCGAGGCCCAGCGCCCGCATCGCATTCGGCAATCCGGCGCCCGTACGATTCGGATCGCCGAATTGCAGCGGAGTCGATGTCTCCTTCAGGATCTGGAACAGCCGCTCCACGCGGCGCCCGTCGCGATTCTGGAATGCACCCTTGAAGTCCGGGTGATGCGCCAGCACCAGCGCGGCGAGACCGGTGACATGCGGGGTCGCCATCGACGTGCCGTCCCAGGCGCCGAAGCCATCCGACGGAAGCGACGAGACAATGCCGACGCCCGGTGCGCAGACGTCGATCTCCGGCCCGAAGCAGCTGAACTTCGCCGGAAAATATCCGTCGCGGCTCTGAAAGCCGTCCAGCCCTTGCTGCGAGTGGTAGCTGTCATCGGGAAATTCGCCCCATTTGCCCAGGGCGGCGACCGCCAGACAATGCGGCGTCGATGCAGGAAACTGTACCGGCCCCGAGGAATTGCCCGCGGCGATGATACACGCCAGGCCCATTTGCTTGGCCCGCACGATACGTTCCTCGATGATCTGCGAAGGGTCGCCGCCGCCCAGACTCATGTTGGCGACGTCGATGCCGTGCTCCATACAGTAATCGAGCGCCGAAACCAGATCGCTGAACCGGCCGCCAGGGAAGATCCGGCAGACATGGATCTCGGCAGCGGGAGCGAAGCCGCGAACGCCGCCACTGGCTCCAACCGGACCGCCGGCGATGATCCCGGCGCAATGCGAGCCGTGACCAATGGTATCGACGGTCCAGGCCGTGGCATCGGTGCCGACGATGCTGGCGCCGTGGGTTACGTTGTGCAGGTTACGATGGGTTTGCGCCGCACCGGAATCGATAATCGCGATTTTTATGCCGGCACCGTCATAGGACGAGGGGACACGATCAAGACCCATCGCTCGCTGACCCCAGCCCATCAACTGCCGGCCGGGGAAGTCCCGCAGATACGCGCCGAGCGCTTTGACGCCGATCCGGTTGACACTGTCAGGGACGAGCTGCGGACGATCGAGCCAGAAGGTCCAGTAGTCAACCCGTGGCTTGACCAGGATCGACCGGATGGTATCGGGCGATTCGCCTTGAATGCTCAGCGTCACCCGGCCGTTGGCGTCGGTGACACCCTGTGTCGGCCACACGCTGCCGAACACGTAGATTTCGGCTTCCGCCAGCGGGCCGGCCTCGCCGATCACCTCGAACGTCGTCGAGAAGCCATTTGCCAACGGCACCAGTACACCGGGATTGACAGCCGGCACGTGCGGCGGCGTCGGGTCGAGCGTGTAGACCAGCGGCGCATCGCGCTCGACCACAAGACGTGCTCCCGCCTGGGTCTTCAGCAGCTTGGCCTTGTCGGGAGCCATACGGGCGAGCACCAGCGAACTGAGCGGTGCCTGTCCAATGTCCGCGCTTTGAAATCCGAACAGGCGCGGCGGATGCACTGTCTTCACCACGTCGATTTCGGGACTGTTGGTGAGCTGCTGGACCACAAAATCAGTGCTGAAGGTCGCAACTCCACTTTGCTGTCGCGTTGCGATCATGAATTGCGCACGACGCGGAGCGATCGTTCCGGCCGGCTCCTGCGCAGGCGCCGCGGTACCTTCAGCATGGGCCGCAGGCGCTGTTGAAGCCGCAGGCGCTGTTGAAGCCGGCGTAACGGGCCGTGGTGCCCCCTGTGGCGGTGTGGCGGCCGCGGCAGTTGCGGGCTGAGGCGCTTGTTCCGAATGCGCGCCGCCGTTTGCCACCGCATCGGGCGCTTCACCGTGGCCCGAAGTTGCCGATCTGCTTCTTGCAGTCATTTTGCAATCTCCTTGATCTTGCGCGTCATGTCCTGTGGATGCTGGATGCCCACCAAAAAATCAGTCGGCGGTGAATGGCTTCAGAATGGCTTCAGTGCTGAGTTCGGCTCCACCACGATGGTGGCAAAGGTTGATTTGAGGCGATCGGCCTGTGTCTTCGTCATGGATAGGATGACAACGTCGGGCGCGACCTGCGCGACCGGCTTTACGCCGGGTTCGCGCTTCAAGTGATCGGTGAGCTGACCGGATCTGACCGGCTCTCCTTGCACGATAAATTCCTGGGGCGCGTTCGAATCTGCCATCCGCAACTCCATTCATGTCCGATGCACGAAGGGCTGACTTGCGCCAGCCCTTCGCCATCAACTCTAGTGCATCGTGCCGGGTTGACCTGCGCTAAAGATGCCGAGGTTATGACCGATGTTGAGACCGGTCTGGGCGCCCTGGCCGATTTTCTTCAGCACGCTCCAGAAGCTCTGCAGCTCCATGTCGGTGGGCGGCGCTACCGCAGCAGGTTGCATGCCGGGTTGACCGGCGCTGAAAATGCCGAGGTTGTGACCGATATTGACGCCGGTCTGCACGCCCTGGCCGATCTTCTTCAGCACGCTCCAGAAGCTCTGCAGCTCCATGTCCGTCGGCGGCGCGGCCGCGGCGGGTTGCATGCCGGTCGGATCGGCGCTGAAGATGCCGAGGTTATGACCGATATTGACGCCGGTCTGAACGCCCTGGCCGATCTTCTTCAGCACGCTCCAGAAGCTCTGCAGTTCCATGTCCGTGGGCGGCGCGGCCGCGGCGGGTTGCAGGCCGGTCGGATCGGCGCTGAAGATGCCGAGGTTGTGGCCGATATTGACGCCGGTCTGAACGCCCTGGCCGATCTTCTTCAGCACGCTCCAGAAGCTCTGCAGTTCCATGTCCGTCGGCGGCGCAGCCGCAGCGGGCTGCATGCCGGTCGGATCGGCGCTGAAAATGCCGAGGTTGTGACCGATGTTGACGCCGGTCTGAACACCCTGGCCGATCTTCTTCAGCACGCTCCAGAAGCTCTGCAGCTCCATGTCCGTGGGCGGCGCAGCCGCAGCGGGCTGCATGCCGGTCGGATCGGCGCTGAAAATGCCGAGGTTGTGACCGATGTTGACGCCGGTCTGAACGCCCTGGCCGATCTTCTTCAGCACGCTCCAGAAGCTCTGCAGTTCCATGTCGGTCGGCGGCGCCGCGGCGGCAGTTTGCATGCCGGGTTGACCCGCGCTGAAAATGCCGAGGTCATGACCGACGTTCAGTCCGGTCTGCACACCCTGGCCAATCTTCTTCAACACGCTCCAGAAGTCCTGCAGTTCCATCTCCGAGGGTTGAGCCACGCCAGGGGCGACTGAAAACGGCAGGAACCCGCCGCCAATCTTGCCTGCGATACCGCCGATGGTCTGCCCTTTCTTGCCGCCGATTAAACCCCCGATAAGTCTTCCGGCGGCGCCGCCGAGAATGGAACCGAATATCCCCTGCGGGTTCAGCTGACTGAAGTCCTCGGGGCCTTGTTGAAGTCCACTCATGGTTGAGGTCTCCTCATGTGTTGCCTGGCCTGTGAGCGACGCGCCCCCGCTGCAATGACAGGGAGCACTCGGCGCACGAATGTGCGTTAGGCTGATGTTACGCGGGTGATCGTGATGCAAGTGTCATGCGGTGCGTGAAAGTGCCGTCAAAGTGGATGATGCCGGACAAAGTGAGCCGGTGTCAGGCGCGGAACATGCGCCTGATTTCGCGTTGCAACAGTTCGGTTTCTCCCTCCGGCATGACGCGAACTTCCCTCCACAGCACGGAGCGGCAAAGATCATACTGACGCAAAGCGTCCACCCGACGCCCTTGCTGGGCATAGCAGCGCATCAAGATGCGGTGCACGCCCTCCTGCAACGGATCGACCGCGAGTATGCGCTGCGCGAATGCGATTGCGATGTCCGTTCGTTCGCGCCCGCCAACATCCAGCAAGCCGGTGATTGCCCGCATGGCCTGCATCCGCAGCCGCTGGCGCTCGGCGGCAAGCCATGCTTCAAACGCACAGGAGGTCGAACTGCCGCCGTCGAGAAGTTCCCCGCGATAAAGCGCCGCCGCGCGCGCCATCCGATCGGGGCCGCCCTCGCTCAGGAGCCGCTCGAATTCCCCGACATCGGTAGTGACGGCATTCGGACAGACACGAATATCGTCGCGGTCCGCCGAAATCACGTCAGCGAATTGCGGCAGCACACGGTGCAATGTGAGAAGGGCCTGTCGAAGACTTGCGCGCGCCCCGTAGTGCCCGTCCCACAGCAATGCGGCGAGCTTGCCACGTGGATTTCCATGAGGGGAGTTAAGGGCTATGTAGCCCAGAAGCATCGCAGCCTTTCGGCTCGGGATCAGCACCGCTTCACCAGAGACCTGCATTACCTCGACACCGCCGAAGAGGTTGATCTGCAGCAAACACATTCTCTTCGCTCCCATGAGTTGCAGCGAAGGTTCCGGGTGCCGAGCATCTTCCAAAACCGGGACAAGGCCAGGTGACGGCGGCCAAGCCGGGATGCTTTCACCCTACAACCTGAGTTAGACAAAAGAATGGAATTCACGTCGTACCTTTTTGACTAGCATCAAGTTAGTGAAGTCACATGTGAAGTACGGCACACTCTCCGAGAGCGGATTCCATCTGGCCGACGACATTTCTCTTGCGTGACGAATTGCCGCGAAGATCTTCAGATCGCCGCCATACAAATGCACGTGATGCGGCAGCCAATGGCCGTCACTTATCGACAGTCCGAGATCGAGTTTTCTCGATCCGGACGTGAAAGCGTTTGCATTCACGTTCGGCTGATGCCGCTGTACCTCAACATCAAGGGCCCGATAACGGACGCGTCATCGCCGGCGTTGAGCTGCGTGCAGGCGTTCTCATGTAAAAAGGAAGGCGTTCTCACGTAAAAAACAAGAAAATCTTCGACGTATTTTCCGATCTAATAAGATCAAATCGTTCTCAAATCCAACGCCCCCGCGTCGAGGCATAATTAAAGAGGAACCCGCGGCACGCCTAAAAGGCCAGTCTGTCTGATATCAAAGCGATAACAGAGTTGCTCTTTCGTCGTCCGCGCAATCACCGGCCTTGGTGCGCCCCATCGAGCGGATCTCTTGCAACGAGGGCGGCAGCATCGACGCGGCAGTGGGGCGAGAAAGTCGCGGTGCGCGATCTCACCCGGATTCCCGGTGGCGCCAGCCGCGAAACCTATCGCTTCGATGCGGAGGTCGGCGGCCAGATCAAAGGCATGATCCTGCGACGCGATCCCGTCGGCGGCCTGATCGACACCGACCGGCAGACCGAATTTCTGGCCTACCGGTCGTTCCACGGCATCGTCCCCGTTCCGGAGCCGCTGACGCTGGAACCCGAGGGCGGCGCGCTGGAGCGGCCGTTCTTCATCATGAGCCGGATCGATGGCGGCCAAGTGCCGTCGGTGATGAACATCGAACCCTATGGCGAACATGCCGCCACGATCGGCCGCGAATTGTTTGCAATCCTCGGCCGCATCGCCCGCTGCGATCCGGCCACGCTTCCGATCAAGCATTGCTGCACGGCGCCCGCCCTGGTCGATTGCTGGCGCGAAGCGCTGGATTACTGGGCCAGCGTGATCGAACGCGACGAACGCCACCCGCAGCCTATCGAACACGCCGCGATCCGCCGCTTGCGCCGCAATCCACCTAAGCCGGCGAAGAAGATCTCCGTGGTCCATGGCGATTATCGCTCCGGCAACTTCATGCACGACGGGAACGGCAATATTCTGGCCGTGCTCGACTGGGAAATGGCGCATCTCGGCGACGCCGTCGAAGACCTCGCCTGGTGCTTCGACCCGCTATGGAATCATTTCGACGACACCAGGGTCGCGGCCACTATCCCGGAAGCGGAAGCGATTGCGATCTGGGAGCGCGAGAGCGGCCTGCGGGTCGATCCTGCCACGCTTGCCTGGTGGAAACTGTTCAGCGCGGTCAAGGGCTGCGCGATCTGGACCACCTCTGCCAAGGAGTTCCTGGCCAACGGCAGCGATCTGCTGCTGGGATTTACCGGGACCTACACCGCGCGCCGGCACGATCGGATCATGGCGGACCGGCTGGCGCAGCTGGTCGAGGAAGGTTGGTCGTGACACCGACGGTGACCGAGTTGCTCAACGGCAGCATCCTGACGCTGATGACCCCGCCGCGGCCGGAAGACATCGGCATGTTCGCGGCCGCGCGAATTCGTCTCACGGCGCTGGTCAACCGACTGGTCGCGCTGGAATGCGCCGATGCGGCTGCGGTGCGGATGTGCGAAAATACGGCGTTGCGCGCGCTGATTGCGGAAGCCGGGCCCAGGCACGGCGTGTCGCCGGGAGACGCTGCGAAAACAGCCGACGGCGATTACTCGATCGCTGCACTCGATGCGGCAAATGCCCGGCTGCGCCGCCTCGTGATCCGCCTGCATGAAGCCGCCGAACAGGTGCAGGACACCGAACTCGACCGCACAATTCTAAAGCTCTATTGCGAGATGGCGCGACGGCGCGAACTGCATCTGGCGCCGGTAAAGCCGGCGGTGTGAGCGGCGCATTTCAAATGTGCCCTACTCCGCGGCGCTCGATCGTACGACGCCCCCCGCCTCACTGCCGAACACGATGCCCTCGTACCCCTTCGCCGCGACATCGTTGATGGCGGCGACGTATTTCGGCGTGCCGCCGTTATAGACGAAGTAGCGGACCTTGCCGTGTTCGTGGCCGGGGACGTTGGAGTTATAGCCGGTAAACCACGACTTGGCTTTGCGCATCAGCATGATGGCGTACATCTTGGTGACGTGGGCGGTCCAGCGCTCCTGCGCGGCCAGTGTCGGATCGGCGCTGACATAGCCGCGCTTCCACATGTACTGAAGCAGGTCCATGCACCAGTTGACGCCGTTTTCGATGCCGCGCGGAAAATTGGTCGAGGCCGACCCGCTCTGCGGTCCGGTCGGCATCAGCAAGTTCGGAAAGCCGTGAACCAGCATGCCGAGGAAGGTCGACGGGCCGTCGCGCCACTTGTCGAACAGTTTTTCACCGCCGACGCCGCTGATGTCGATCTGGTCGAACGCGCCGGTGATGGCGTCGAAGCCGGTGGAATAGACGATGATATCGAATTCGTAATCGCGCGCGCTGGTCCGCAATCCCCGTTCGGTCACCCGCTCGATCGGCGTCTCGCTGATGTCCACGAGATGCACATTCTCGCGGTTATAGGCTTCGAAATAGCGCGTCTCCAGCGGCACCCGCTGCACGCCGAAACCGTGGTCCTTCGGGATCAGCTTTTCCGCGGTCACGGGATCCTTGACGCGGCGGCGAATGCGGTCGGCGATGTAGGCGGAAAATTCGGCATTGGCCGCCTCGTCGGTGAAGATCTCACGAAAATTGCTCAGCCAGATCCCGAAGCCGGGCTCGTCATAGAGCTTGTCCCATAGCGCCAGCCGCTCTTCCCGCGTCACTTCATGGAAGCCGCGCCGGTCCGGCTCATGCTCGAACCCGCCCGGCGTGCGTGCACAGGCCGCGAAGATGTCGTCGTAGCGCGCGCGGATGTCCGCCATCTCCTCGTTGGTAATCGTGCTGTTGTTGAGCGGCGCGCTCCAGTTCGGCCGGCGCTGGAACACCGTGAGTTCGCCGACCTTGTCGGCGATTTCGCCGATGATCTGGATCGCGGTGGCGCCAGTGCCGATGATGGCGACCTTCTTGCCGGCGAGGTCCACCGGCTCGTGCGGCCAGTAGAAGGTGTGGAACGAACGGCCCTTGAAACTGTCCATGCCTTCGAGCCTTGGCGGCGTCGGCACGGAGAGCAGGCCGATGGCGAGAACGACGAAGCGGCAAGTCAGTTCGCCGCCGTCGCCGAGCCTCAGGCGCCACAGCTGATCGGTCTCGTCAAATCGCGCAGCTTCAACCTTGCAGCTGAACCGCATGTATTTGCGCAGGTCGAATTTGTCGGCGACGTAATTCAGGTAGCGCAGATTCTCCGGCTGGGCTGAGAAGCGCTCCTTCCAGTGCCATTCCTCGAGCAGTTCCTTCGAAAAGGAATAGCCGTAGGTGTAGCTTTCGGAATCGAAGCGCGCACCGGGATAGCGGTTCCAGTACCAGGTGCCGCCGAGATCGGGCGCTGCATCCAGCACCAGCGCGTCGACCCCGAGGTCGGCCAGCCGCTTGATCTGGTAGATGCCGGCAACGCCCGCGCCGATCACGATGACTTCGTGGTGGGTTTTGTTCCCCTCGGTCATGTTTCACCCCGGTCCTTGTTCTTTTTTGGCGTCGCGGCAACAGTGCTTTTGTGCTTCACTATAGCAAGAATCCGCCGCTTGCACTTGCGTCAGGATGTCAGGATCGCCCCTTGGAAATCCGCCGTAAAACTTTGTTTGAAAGCGACACGCTGCAGATCGGCCTGTTCGAGGCCAGTCCCGGCGCGAATGCCCGCAGCGAGGTCGAGCGGCAAAGCCTGAATGCCATTGCGCTGCCGTTCAGCGGCGTGTTTTCCAAGCATGACGCGCCCGGTCGCCACGTCATCGGCACGCCCAGTCACGCGGTGTTCTTTGCCGCCGACACGCCCTATCGCATCGGCTTTCCCGGCGGCATCGGCGACCGCTCCATTACGCTCCGATTTGGTGCGGCGCTGGCGCCCGAATGGCTCGATCCCCGTGGCAATGATGGCGCCCTGGCGTCCAACGCCCTGCTCCCGGCCAAAGCGATGATGCTGCGCAACCTGTTGGGAATGCGGCTGGCGCGCAACGAGGCCGATGAATTCGAGGCCGAGGCGCTCGGCCTCGATCTCCTCGACATGTCCTTGAATTCGGTGCGCAGCGGCGGCGCCCCCGCGTCCCCAGGCGCAGGCAACGCGAACGCGGGCGTTGCAGCGGGTCAAGGAAGCGGTCGCGCTGGCGCCGGCGCACAAATGGAACGTTACAAAACTCGCCGGGATCGCCAACCTGTCGCCGTTTCATCTCTGTCACGTGTTCCGCGAAGCGGTCGGTACCTCGGTCTACGATTACGTGCTGCACGAACGGCTGGCGCGCGCGCTCGACGCAGTGCTCGATGGCGGCGGCGACCTCACCGCCATCGCGTTAGACGCCGGTTTCAACAGCCACAGCCATTTCACGGCGCGGTTTCGTCGTTTCTTCGGCTGCACCCCGACCGCGCTGCGCCGCTCCGCGAAGGCCTCGCAGATCGCCGAATTGCGCAAGATCGTGACAGCGCGCCGGCACTGATCCGGCCTAGATGGCTCCGCAACAACGGAGCCCGCTCGCTTATGGACATCGCCACCTTCCACGCCAGCCGCCGCTTTGCCGACGTCAAATCGGGACGCATCGCCTATTTCGAGCGAGGCCACGGACCGGTGGCGCTGTTCATCCATGGCGTGCCGATCAACGGCTATCACTGGCGCCATGTCATCGACCACGCACAACATCGAAGGCGCTGCATCGCCATCGACCTGATGGGACTGGGCTACACCGAGATTACGCCGGCGCAGGATGTCTCGTTCGCGGCGCAGGCGCAGATGATCGCCGAGGTGCTGGATGCCCTCGGCATAGACAAGATCGACCTGGTCGCCAACGATAGCGGCGGCGCCATCGCGCAGATCTTTGCCGCCCACCACCCGCACCGGCTGACCTCGCTGGTGCTGACCAATTGCGACGTCCATGACGGCTGGCCGCCGCCGCAGGTGCTGCCGCTGATGGAACATTCGCGCAAGGGCACCTGGCGCCGATCTTCCAGCCGACACTCGATCGTCCGGATCTGGCGCGCGAGCGTTACGCGCGTGGCGAATCCGTGCCGCTGTTTCGCAGCTATGCCGACACCAGCGTGCTGACCGATGACGTGATCCGGCTCTATCTGCAGCCGCTATTGTCGTCGCCGCAGCGCATCGACGCCTTCCAGCGCTACTGGCTCGGCTTCGACAACGCACAGACGGTCGCCATCCACGGCGCGCTGAAAACGCTGCAGGTGCCGACGCTGATCGTCTGGGGTCTGAAGGATATCTTCTTCGACGTGAAGTGGGCCTATTGGCTCAAGGACACCATCCCCGGCGCCAGGCGCGTCATCGAGGTCGCGGATGGCAGGCTGTTCTTTCCGGAAGATCGGCCGGACGAACTGGCAAGACCGATGCTTGAATTCTGGGATGAAGTATCGGGGCGCTGATTGCCGCTTCAGGTCCCTGCGACGGCAACGATCTCCGCATGGAGTTGCGCGACATAGGGATCGTCGATCCCCAGCGCTTGCAGTTGCGCCGCCAGTTGCACCAGGTAGTCGCGGTTGGTCCCGAGCACGCCCTTGCCGGTCGCGATCGTGGCCGCGGTTTCATGAAGCGGCAGTTCGCCGACATAGCTCGGATGCGCGGTGTTGGAGACGAAAGCGAGCGCGGTGATCGGTCCCTGCGGCGTCGTCATCGGCACCAGCGCCGGACAATAGCCGCCGCGCAGCATCTCGCGCCGCCACAGGATCGCCGACTCCGCATGCACGGCATCGGCCGCGATGCGGAACGCCAGGCCACGGCAGCTTCCCGCTTGCTGCTCCAGCGACAGCATCAGCGCCGGGTGTTCGCGCGAGCCGCGGCCGAGATCGATCCTGAGCGTGAAGCGGCGCTGATAGCCTTCGACGTCCGCCAGCCTGACTTCGGCGAAGTGAAAGCCGGGGTCCCACATCAGCGAGCCGTAGGAGTAGATCCAGAGGTCGTCGCCGTCCGGGTGGTCGCCGAGCAGCGCCAGCCGCGATTGTTCGATCACTTCGTCCGGCAGCCGCCAGCTGGCCGGCAAGCCGGCGGCACGGGCACGGACCTCCCACATCGCAAACATCTCCGGCGTCAGCCGCAGCAGCGACTGCCCCGGTTGCGTCACGCGATCGCGAAGGTCGGGCAGATGGATAAAGGCGTCTGCGGTCACGTCAGGCATGCTCCCTTGCAGGGCTATCGACCACCCCAATGTGCCATTGTCGGCGCATGGCGCCAATTCAAACCGGTGCGAGCACCGCATGACTTTAATTCAGCGCAGGCCTGACTTAAGCTCATCGTACAAAAACAACAACGGGGGACGCCGTCTTGGACTACGAACACATCAAGTGCGATCTCGACGGCCCATTGATGATCGTCACGCTCAACCGCCCGGACAAGCTCAACGCCTATACCGGCCAGATGGGCGCCGAGATCACCGACGCCTTTCAACGCGCCGATAGCGACGACGACGTCCGCGCGGTGATCGTCACCGGCTCCGGCCGCGCCTTCTGCGCCGGCGCCGACGTATCCGGCGGTGCGGCGAGTTTTGACACCTCAGGCAAGCACGGTGCCGGCGTCTTCGCCAGCGCCAAGCCCGGCGGCGGCCGTTTTGTCGAAGCGATCTTCAACTGCCGAAAACCCTCGATCGCGGCGATCAACGGACCCGCGGTCGGCGTCGGCATCACCATGACCTTGCCGATGGACATCCGGATCGCGGCCAGGGGCGCCAAGATCGGTTTCATCTTTGCCCGCCGCGGCCTGGTCCCGGAAGCCGGTAGCGCCTGGTTCCTGCCGAAGCTGGTCGGCCTGCCACAGGCGCTGCGCTGGTGTCTTTCCGGGCGAACGTTCGACGCCGATGAGGCCAAAGCCGGCGGCCTGGTCAGCGAAGTCGTCGAGCCGGCAGAGCTGCTCAGCCGCGCAAAAGAAATCGCGCGCGAGATGACGGCGGAAACCTCTGCTGTGGCTATCGCGCTGACGCGGCAGATGCTGTGGCGCTTTTCCGGCGCGCCCGCCCCGTTCGACCTGCTTGATATCGACAAGCCGATGTCGATCGAGCGCGGCGGCCATGCCGATGTCCGCGAGGGCGTCGCCGCCTTTCTCGAAAAGCGGCCGCCGTCCTTCCCGGGAAAGGTGTCGCAGGACATGCCGAGCCAGTATCCGTGGTGGCCGGAAAAGGGCTAAGAAAAGCACCGAAGCCGCCGGGATCGCCGGACACCGCCAACGCCAACGCCAGAAAGTTCGAAGGCCAATTCATGCAGGACCAGTTCACCAACATCCAGCAAGTCCGCAAACCCGCGGTGTCGTCCAGGGGCGGCATCGTCGCGGCGCAATCGCGCAAGGCAGCCGAAGTCGGCGCCGAGGTGCTCGCGGCCGGCGGCGACTGCGTCGATGCGGTGATTGCAACGACGTTCGCGCTCGGGGTGCTGGAGCCGTGGATGAGCGGGCTCGGCGGCGGTGGCGCGATGGTGCTCTATCGCGCCCGCGAGAACCGCTATGAAGTGATCGACTACGGCATGCGCGCGCCGGGCAGCCTGCGCGTCGAGGACTATCCGTTGACCGGCGATGGCGCGGCCTCCGACCTGTTTCCCTGGGCACGGGTAAAGGACGACCGCAACATTCACGGCCCCGGTTCGATCGCGGTGCCCGGCGTCGTCGCCGGCATGGAAGAAGCGCATCGCCGCCACGCCAGACTGCCGTGGCAGGAATTGCTGGCGCCAAGCGTCAAGCTCGCCGGCGAAGGCCTTGGCGTCGACTGGTGGACCACGCTGATGATCGCGAGCTCGGCCGCGGATCTGCGGCGCTATCCAGCAAGTGCTGCCGCCTATCTCGTCGACGGCCTGCCGCCGAATGCGCCATGGGGCATCAAGTCCCACGTCCGCATGCCGCAGGACCGGCTCAAGGCGACGATGGCGCATCTGGCCGCGCAAGGCCCACGTGATTTTTACGAAGGCGATCTGGCGAAAAGCCTGGCCGCCGACATTCAGGCCGCCGGCGGCGCGCTCTCGGTCGAGGATCTCAAGCCGTTCCGCGCGCATCTGCGCGAGGCGCTCGTGATCCCCTATCGCGGCGGTAAGGTGTTCGCGACGCCCGAGCTGACCGCCGGACCGACGCTGTCCCGCACGCTCGGCCTGCTGCAGGAAAATCTGAAACCTGCCCGCGGCGTACCGGATGCGGCGGCCTACATCGCCTATGCCACGGCATTGCAGGAAGCCTATCGCGAACGCCTGAAGGACATGGGCGACGCCGACGGCCGCCGCGCGCTCGGCGCCGAAGCGCTGGCGCCGGCCTGCACCACGCATTTCTCGGCGGTCGACCGCGACGGCAACATGGCCGCGGTGACGCAAACCCTGCTGTCGACCTTCGGCTCCAAATTCGTCTCGCCACAAACCGGCGTCACCATGAACAACGGCATCATGTGGTTCGATCCGGAACAGGGCACGCCGAACTCGCTGGCGCCGGGCAAGCGCTGCCTCACCAACTACACTCCGGTGCTGGCGCAGGCTGATGACGGCAGGCGCGTTGCCATCGGGGCCTCCGGCGGCCGGCGCATCCTGCCGGCGGTGGCGCAGTTGCTGTCGTTCGTGATGGATTACGGTATGGACCTCGACGCCGCGATCCATGCGCCGCGCATCGACGCCAGCGAAGGCGCGGTGGTAATCGGCGATATCAGGCTGCCGTTGCCGGTGCGCAAATCGCTGGCCGAGCGTTTCGACTACGAGGAAGCGCGGATCCAGACCATGCCGATGAAGTTCGCCTGCCCGAGCGTGGTGCTGCGCGACGGCTCAACCAACAGCGGCGCCACCGAGCCGTTCCACGCCTGGAGCGAAGCGGTGGCGGAAGCGTAATTAACGGTCATCGCAGGAGACCGCCATGCACAAGGTCTGGATCGAAGCGGCGCTGAACGGCCCGTGGAGCCGCAAGTTTCAACCAGGCATCCCCGACACCGTCGAGGCGATTGTCAGTGAAGGCGTCGCTTGCGCGCGGGCCGGTGCCACCATCGTTCACCTCCATGCCTATGACGGCGGCGGCCGGCAAACGTTCGACTGGCAGGTCTATGCCCGCATCATCGAGGGCATTCGCAAGCAGATAGACGTTCCCGTCTACCCGTCCTTCGACGCCCCGATGCTGGACGACATCCATGCCGATATCGCCGACGCCTCGGTCCGGTTTTCCCATGCCGAGCAACTGGCCGCGCGCGGCCTGATCGAATTTGCGTTCGCCGATCCCGGCAGCGTCAATTTCACCCAGACCACGACGACGGCAACGACACCACCGGCCGGCACCTATCTCAATCCGGAAAGCCATACGAGGTACGGGCTCGCGCTTGCCGCGCGTCACGGCCTGCATCCGGATCTGGCGATCTACGAACCCGGCTTCCTCCGCGCCGGCGCAGCGCTGGCCCGCGCCATCGGCACCAAGACGCCGATCTACCGCCTGATGTTTTGCGAGAAAATGGCGGTCAATTTTCCGCCGAGGCCTTACGCACTCGCCGCCTATCTGGGGCTGCTGGACGAAGAAGCGCACGGCGCGCCGTGGATGATCGCAGGCGTCAGCGCCGACATCCGCCCTTTGATCGGCGAGACCGTCAAGCGTGGCGGCCACATCCGTGTCGGTCTGGAGGATGCACCGCTCGGCACCCGGGCGACCAATCTCGAAATGGTTGAGGAAGCCATTCGGATGGTGCGCGCGGAAGGCGCCGAGCC
Organism: uncultured Alphaproteobacteria bacterium; assembly: GCA_963764705.1. GTDB lineage: Bacteria > Pseudomonadota > Alphaproteobacteria > Rhizobiales > Xanthobacteraceae > Bradyrhizobium. The sequence goes on from CAVXTR010000008.1 coordinate 393,397, forward strand.
CGCTACGCCGGCCGAGATGCGGCAGGCGCTGGCGGCGATGGGTTAGACTCGAGCTTCATCCGAACCGGTGATCGTAGCGGTCCAGCGTCAGTTCGCTCGCATCGATATCCGGCTTCTTGCCGGACATCTGGTCCGCCAGCACCCGCGCGGAGCCGCAGGCCATAGTCCAGCCCAGTGTGCCGTGTCCGGTGTTGAGATGGAGGTTTGAGTAGCGCGTGGCGCCGATGATCGGCGGGCCGTCCGGCGTCATCGGGCGCAGGCCGCACCAGAACGTGGCCTTGGAGAGATCGCCGCCGCGCGGAAACATGTCGGTCAGGGAGTGATCGAGCGTCGCGCGTCGCGCTTCGTCGAGCGATTTCGAATAGCCGGAGATTTCAGCGGTGCCGCCGACACGGATACGATCGCCCAAACGCGTGATCGCGACCTTGTAGCTCTCGTCCATGACCGTCGACACCGGCGCGCCGTCGGCGTCGACCACAGGCACCGTGATCGAATAGCCTTTTACCGGATAGACCGGCACCGACATGCCGAGCGGCCGCAGCAGCCGCGGCGCCCAGCTCCCGAGCGCCGCGACATAGGCATCGGCCTGCAGCGTGCCGGCGCTGGTGACGACGCCGGTGATCTCAGCGCCATCCGTCTCCAGCCGCTCGATGCCGGTGTTGAACCTAAACTTCACGCCGAGTTTCGCAGCCTCGGCGGCGAGCGCCTCGGTGAACATGTGGCAGTCGCCGGTTTCGTCCTGCGGCAGCCGCATGCCGCCGACGAATTTTTCCCGGACACCGGCCAGCGCCGGCTCGGCGGCAATGCAACCGTCGCGATCGAGCACCTCATAAGGCACGCCATACTGCTTGAGCACCGCGATATCGCCGCCGGTATGGTCGAGTTGCGTCTGCTTGCGAAACAGTTGCAGCGTACCGCGGCTGCGTTCGTCATATTGAATGCCGATCTCGCTGCGCAGCGCGCGCAGGCAATCGCGGCTGTATTCGGCGATCGGGATCATCCGGCTCTTGTTGACGGCGTACCGCGCGGACGTGCAGTTGCGCAGCATCTTCAGCATCCAGATCCACATGATCGGATCGAGCTTCGGCCATATCACCAGCGGGCCGTGCCGCATCAACAGCCACTTGACGGCCTTGACCGGCACGCCGGGGCCGGCCCAGGGCGAGGAATAGCCGGGCGACACTTCGCCGGCATTGGCGAAGCTGGTTTCCTGCGCCGGCTTCGGCTGGCGATCGACGACAACCACCTCATGGCCGGAACGGGCCAGATAATAGGCCGTGGTGACGCCGATAACGCCGCTGCCGAGTACGATGACCTTCACGATTTATTTGACTCCTGCCGCAGCACCGCCGGCACAGTAGCGTTTTCGAGCGAAGTGGACGCCGGTTCGCGTGAAGAAAACGCGCCAAACAAAAAGAGCAGATCCCGGTTCTGATTCAATCAGAACCGGGATCGCGGCGGTTCTTTTCGAGCAAGGATCAGGCCACCCGCTTGATGGCGTCGCCGAGTATCGAGACCATCTCGTCGATATGGCTGCGTTCGACGATCAACGGCGGCGACACCGCGACCGCATCGCCGCTCTGGCGGAAGTAGAGGCCGCGATTGAAGCAATCGACCATCAGTTCATAGCCGCGCGCGCCCGGCGCGTCCTTGCGCGGAGCGAGTTCGACCGCGCCCATCAGGCCGATGTTGCGGATGTCGATCACGTTCGGCAGGCCCTTGAGCGAATGCAGCCCATCGCGCCAGTATTCGGCCATCGAGGCGCCGCGCGTCAGCAACCCTTCGTCCTTGTAGATATCGAGCGTCGCGAGGCCCGCGGCGCACGCCACCGGATGCGCCGAATAGGTGTAGCCGTGGAACAGCTCCATCGCGTTCTCCGGACCGACCATCAGCCCGTCGTGGATCTTGCGGCTGCAGAACACCGCGCCCATCGGCACGGTGCCGTTGGTGATGCCCTTTGCCGTCGTCATCAAGTCGGGCGTGACGCCGAAATAATTGGCGGCGAACGGCGTGCCGAGGCGGCCGAAGCCGGTGATGACTTCGTCGAAGATCAGCAGAATGCCGTGCTTGTCGCACAGCTGGCGCAGCCGCTGCAGGTAGCCCTGCGGCGGCGGCAGCACGCCGGTCGAGCCGGGCACCGGCTCGACGATGACGGCGGCAATGGTTTCCGCGCCGTGGAGGCCGACCAGCCGTTCGATATCGTCGGCGAGTTCGGCGCCATGCGCCGGCAGGTCCTTGGAGAAGGCGTTGCGCGCGAGATCGTAGGTGTGGCCGATGTGATCGACGCCCGGCAGATGGGTCGCGAAGGCGCGGCGGTTGTTGACCATGCCGCCGACCGACATGCCGCCGAAGCCGACGCCGTGATAGCCGCGCTCGCGACCGATCAGGCGCGTCCGGGTCGGCTGACCGGCGGCGCGCTGGTAGGCGAGCGCGATCTTCAGCGCGGTGTCGACCGATTCAGAACCCGAATTGGTGAAGAAGATACGATCGAGGCCCTTCGGCGCGATCGCGGCGAGCCGCTCGGAGAAATCGAACGCCAGTGGGTGGCCCATATTGAAGGAGGGCGCGAAGTCGAGCTCCATCAGTTGCTTTTCGACGGCGGCGGCGATCTGGCGGCGACCGTGGCCGGCATTGACGCACCAGAGGCCGGCCGAGCCGTCGATCACCTTGCGGCCGTCGACGGTGGTGTAGTGCATGCCTTCGGCGGAGGCGAACATGCGGGGCGCGGCCTTGAACTGCCGGTTGGCCGTGAACGGCATCCAGAACGAGTCGGTTTTCAGGGTGTTCGGAATTTGATGAACGGTCACGGCGTCGCTCCTTGAGTGGCAGCTGCTGCAAAAGCGTTTTCAAGTGAAGTGGATACCGGTTCACGTCAGAAAACGCGTCAAACCTAGACTTGTAGCGGGCCACGGTTGAGAAGCCACAACAAGTCTTTTTCTATGATTTCGTAAGCTATTGATTTTGTTACACCCGTAGGATCATATTTGCTTGATCCGAAACACTTGCAACAGGGATTTGTGATGAGCGTCGATATCGGTGGACGGCTGCGGTTTGTCCGGAGTCGTCACAAGCTGTCGCAGCGCGAACTGGCGAAGCGCTCGGGCGTCACCAATTCGACGATTTCGCTGATCGAATCCAACCAGATGAACCCGTCGGTCGGTGCGCTCAAGCGTATCCTCGACGGTATCCCGATGGGACTGGCCGAGTTCTTCGCCATCGAGCCGGAGCGGCCGCGCAAGGCGTTCTATCGTTCCGACGAATTGACCGAGATCGGCAAGAAGCCGATCTCCTACCGCCAGGTCGGCGACAACCTGTTCGGCCGCAGCCTGCAAATCCTCAAGGAACGCTATGAGCCGGGCAGCGACACCGGCCGGGTGCCGCTGACCCATGAGGGCGAGGAAGGCGGCGTCGTGGTCTCAGGCCGGCTGGAAGTGACCATCGACGACGAGCGACGCATCCTTGATCCCGGCGACGCCTATTATTTCGAAAGCCGCCGCCCGCACCGCTTTCGCTGCGTCGGCGCCAAGCCTTGCGAAGTCATCAGCGCCTGCACGCCGCCGACGTTTTGAACCGGGGGCGTGAAGGGACCGACTTACGCCGTGGGTTGCCCCTTCCCTGTTCGAGAGCCGGACTTCCATGCGCGCCTCCCCCTCGTTTACGACACTCGCCGTCGCGATGTCAGTACTGCTACCAGTTGCCGCCCATGCCGCCGACGATTTCACCGCAGCCTCCAGCAGCGCCCCGATGGAGTTCAAGCTGTGCGGCAGCGGCGACGGCGCACCGATCAAGACGGCGGCCTGCAAGGAGGCGGGCTACGACAAGCTCGCCGCCGGGATCAGCAAGGCGATCGCAGCCGCTGCCGCGAAAGCGCCTGCGAATATCAGGCCGCTGCTAAGGCGCGACCAGGCCTGGTTCAACGAGATGATCGTCAACGCGGCGGAGTCGCTGTCGGAAACCGACGACACCGAACAGCGCGAAAGCTTTGCGGAAACGTTGCGCCAGCGGATCGCCACGCTTGACGCCATCGCGCTCGGGTTTGGCCGTCCGGGAGTATCCGGAAAATGGGTCGATGCCTTTGGCACCGTCACCGTCACCCCTGCCGACGAAGGCGCCTATCGCCTCGCCATCGAGACCCGCGCCGTCTACGGCAGCGGCGAAGACCGTCGCCGCGAGTGCAAGGTCGGCGCAGTGGTGAAGCCGGGCGCCGGCGGCTGGTTGAGCGGTGAGTTGTTGCCGGATGAAGACAAGCCCGCCAGCAAGGCCGAAGGCAAAGCCGAGCCGGCCAAACCGCCCACGATCAGGCTGCGGCGGCAGGGCGAAACCCTGCGCGTCGTTCTCGCCGACGCCGAATGGCGCGACGAGGACCATCCCAATTGCGCCTACATGTGGCAGGTCACCGCGAGCTATTTCGCTGCCGGCAGGCCGAATACCGCGACCGACAAAGCCGATACCGCGTTCGTGGCGCCGACCTTCGATTGCGCCCGGCTGGAAACCGCGACCGAAGAAGAAATCTGCGCCGATCCCGATCTCGCCGCCAACGATCAGCGGCTGAACCGGGCGTGGAAAGCGCTGCTGCCACGACTCGACGAGACGACACGGCGGGCGCTGACCGAAGACCAGCGCAAATGGGTCGGCAGCCAGGCTGCGCAGTATCCGGAATTCCTGCACCCGGCCTGGGAGAAGCGCACCTCCTTCATGCACTTCACCAGCGATGCGCGCGAAAAACTCGACCGGCTGCAACGCGAGCGGATCGCGCTGATCGACGGGTTTGACGACAAGCGCAGCGGACTCGCCGGCACCTGGCTGGCGTATAACGCGGTGATCCAGATAACGTTGGAAAAGGACGGCAGCCTGAGCGCCAAGGGCTGGAAGTGGGATCAGGGCGACTGGAAGGCCGGCTGCGATTACGAGATGTCGGGCAAACTTGTCGGCGGCTTATTCCGTTCCGACGAGGGCCGCAAGAACCCCGATACGCTCGAGCGCGACCACGCCGCGCTGATCGTCAACCGCCTCGACGATATCTTTGCCAGGAAGCGCTGGAAAAAGGACGGCACCGCGGACGAGACGGCCGACGAGGCCAAATGCAAACGCAATTCGTCCAACTCATCGACCGCGCGACTGTTCCCCGCCCGCTCCTCCCCGGATATCGACAATCCCGGCGGCGGTTCGATCCGATAGCCGCTCAGGATTCGAGCGAAGCCAGGGGAACGTCGAGCACGTAGACAAAGCCGTCAGGGGCATAGGCGAGCTTGACGTCGCCTTTCAGTTGCTTGCCGAGAGTCTCGATCAGGCGCGTGCCGAAACTCTGCCTCGTCGGTGCCGTGACCGGCGGTCCGCCCTGCTCTTTCCAGGTGAACCGCAATCGCGCCGCGTCCACGGCCCAACTGACGGCCACATGACCTTCAGGTACCGACAGCGCGCCGAATTTCGTGGTATTGGTGCAGAGCTCGTTGAGGGTCATCGCGATCGCGATGACGGCGCCTGACGCGATGTCGAGGGCGGGGCCGTCGATTGAAAACCTCGGCCTGTCCGCATTGTCGAAAGGTTCGGTCGCGCCGCGGACGATTTTTCCCAGGTCCGCGCCGGTCCAGCGCACCTGCAACAGCAGATCGTGGGCGCGGCCGAGCGCCAGCAATCGTCCTTCGATCGCATGCTGGGCATCCCGCATGCTCGACGCATTGCGCAGACTTTGCGAGGCAATGGCGCCCACGGTCGCGAGCGTGTTCTTGATGCGATGGTGCAGCTCTTCCAGGATCAGCTTCTGAAGCTTGTCGGCGGCTTCGCGCTCCTTGGCGTCGATACCCGCCTGTGCCAGCAGCGTCTCGGCGCTGAGCTTGGCCTGCGTCAGCAACAGCCGCAGGCTGACGTTTTCAGCCGTCAGCAGTTCCTCGGGGGACGACGGATCTGACGCCAGTCCGGCGTCGATCAGATCATGGGCGGTTTTCAGCATTGGCAAAGAGTACCACCATCTGTCGGATTTCGGTCATTTCTTACAGGTAACGATTGCGGCAGGCTGCACAAAAACGGTGCCGGGACGGCGACTTTGGGTCCGCCAAGTCAGGCATGGCCGAGCATTTCCCGGATTTCCGCAATCATTTCGCTGGAATCCAGCGGTTTGCCGAAGAAGCGACTGTTTTCCGGTATCTCACTCTGTGACAACTTCAATTGCCCGGAGGCCAGAATGATCTTGATGCCCGGCCAGCGTTCATGAACCGCGAGTGCAAGCTGCAGGCCGCTCATGCTGCCCGGCATCTGAATATCGGAAAACAGCAGCGCAATATCGGACCTGGATTGGAGGATGGTAAGGGCTTCGTCCGCGTCCACGGCCTCGACCGGGACATAGCCGGCATCCTCGACCATATCGACCGCCCGCATCCGCAGCAGCATCTCGTCTTCGACGACGAGGATAACAGGTGGCAAAAGCGTGTGATCCAACGGCATCATGGCTCGCGCTTTGCGGTCACCAGGCGGGCCTCGCGAACAGCGATATCCGATCCCGGTTGACGCAAGCAGGTCGATGCAATGTTCGGCCAGATCTGGCTGGCACAGTTTCCGGCAACGGGATGGATGGCAAGCCGGTCAGCCTTGACGAGAGCAACCACTTCGTTCGCTTTCACTTCGGGGGCGAAACCCGGCAAAGTGAGCAGCGATGCTCCCAGAACCGCGAATACCGCGAAGGGCATGAGAGATTTGATCATTGTGGGGCTGCTGACTGTGGCGGGTCGCCGATCCCGCTACGCTTGGGGATCGGTTGGCAACAAAGCCGAAGCTGCAGAGTTCCACAAGGTGCGGACTTATAATCAGGCTAACCGCGGAAATCGATACTGCGCAGAATGATGCCGGCAGGATTGCCCTCAAACTCGCGGGCTTCGAATTTGCGCGACGCGCATTGTTCGATGCGATCGCGCAGGCGCAAGAACTGCTCCTCGCGCCGCTCCGGTGGCGTCCGTTTCACGTGATCCAGATCGTCCATCGCCGAGGCGCTGATGGCACAGGGAACTTCGGCGGCCCCATCCATCATGGAGAACAGCAGCACCATGCGATTGTATTCGTAACCACCAACATTGCCGCGTGAGAGTGTCATCGGGGTTTCCTCCGGGTGCGAAGCGGCGGTCGAACCTGTTGTGCCGCTCATCGCTTTTTCTTGGCCGGCGGCGGATCGATCTCGGCGATCTTGCGCAGGCAGTCGGATTCGGAATCGTGCGGGCCGGAAACGAAGGTGCCGCTGACCTTGGTCGAATACCAGCCGGATACGACGCCGAGGCGGGCCAACTCTTCGGTCTTGACGTGGCGGGGCGAGAGATTTTGCATGGATGCTTTCGGTTGGGCCGTTCGACGGTACGTCGAACGCGCGGGATCAGAATTGCTGGTCGTTCAGCCTTCCCCGGCGAGCCGGGTGAGGTCGGCCAGCACCGCCGCCACCAGGTCGCGGTGATGCGTGTCCGATGCCGCAAGGCTGGCCGAATAAAGATTGAGGACGTAGCGCGCCTTGGCCACCGCCTCGAGCATGGTCTCCGCCGGCACGGCAAGCAGCTGGATTTCGACGACGCCCTGCTTGTCGCGCAGCAGCTTGGCATTGACCTCGACGTCGGCAACGACGCGGCGGATATCGGTCGCCTTCTGCGCCGCCATGCCGCGGTGCTTGTCGAGATCGATCGGAGTTTCACTCACGAGGCGCACTCGCGTCGATACGTTGCGCGTCCGACAGGTCAACCGAACCGATGGAGATCATTTCCGTCGACGATTGGCGCGGCGCCGCGCACGGCACCATGATCATGGTGGCGACGCGCCGGTAGCTCGCAAACGAAAGGCCTTCGATCATCTCCTCGTCGGTGACGACCTCATAGGCGCCGGCCGGCAGCGGGCGATCGATGCCCTTGATGCGGAACGAATGCCTGAAATGAACCGTTTCCCGTCGCGAGCGCGTCGTCATAGACGAGCGTCTCCGCGCATGGACCGGTCTGACGTTTGGGACATCAGCGGACCGTGCGCGCTTTTCCGGTAATTAGCTATCGTTTTCTCACCAGATGCGCCCATTTGACCGAATAAACCGCAAAAGCCTTGCATCCAGTGGCCTCATAGCCATCTGGGAAGATTAGCAACCAGGAAGGTGTTTCGATGAAGCTCCGTGTCGGATTCGAAATGCTCTACGACTTTCCGCAGCCGACGCCCATGATCATGGTGCTGGGGACGCATTTCAGCCGCGCCTCCGATGTCATCGTGCCGGACTTCCTCACCACCCAACCCGCGGTCGAGATCACGCCCTATCGCGACATGTTCGGCAACTGGTGCAGCCGGATGGTCGCGCCGACGGGGCGGATGCGGCTGGCCGCCGACGGCGTGGTGCGCGACAGCGGCCTGCCCGATCCGACCTTCCCTTCGGCGATCCAGCATGCCGTCGAGGACCTGCCCGCCGACACCCTGGTCTATCTCCTGGGCAGCCGCTATTGCGAGACCGACCGGCTCTCGGACGTGGCGTGGAAGCTGTTCGAGAAGACGCCGCCGGGCGGAGCCCGCGTCCAGGCGATCTGCGATTTCGTGCATCGGCACATCGCCTTCGGCTATGAGCACGCGCGCGTCACCAAGACGGCATGGGAGGCCTACAACGAGGGCAAAGGCGTCTGCCGCGACTATGCCCATCTCGCCATCACGTTCTGCCGCTGCATGAACATTCCCGCGCGTTACTGCACCGGATATCTCAGCGACATCGGCACGCCGAAGCCCTGGGCCGTGGGCGATTTCGCCGGCTGGTTCGAGGCCTATATCGGCGGGCACTGGCGCATGTTCGATCCGCGCAACAACGTGCCGCGGATCGGTCGCGTCCTGATCGCGCAGGGGCGCGATGCCTCCGACGTTCCGATCACCCAGACGTTCGGGCCGAACACGCTGGTCAGCTTCAAGGTATTCACCGACGAGGACACGCGATGACGGATACTCATCCCGCCCTGAGCGCCGAGGAGTTCGCGTCGCTGGTCGAGGTGGGCAAGGGCGAAGCGCAACAGGAAATCCCACAGTTGCACTGGGAGCGCCTGGTCGGCATCGGCTACGCGGTGAGACGGCTCGGTGAACTCGGCTTGACCGCTTCCGGCCAGCGGCGTCTGGCGCTCGGCGGATAGCCACTTCCGCCCGGCTTCGCGCGCGTATAAATTCAGCTCGATTGCACCGTCGCAACCACCGTCCATCGGAGGCATCGGCATGCGCGCAGTTGTTTTGATGATCGCCGTTCTGATCGGCCTTGCTTCACCGGTATCGGCCGCCGACGATGTCGCCGCGGCACAAGCCGTGATCCGCGCGCAGGAGCAGGCGCTAGGCCGTGACGACGCCGCGGCGGCCTATTCCTATGCGGCGCCGGCGATCCGGCAATTGTTCCCGCAGGCCGACATCTTCATGTCCATGGTCCAGAACAGCTACACGCCGGTCTATCGCCACAAGAGCTTCGAATTCGGCGAGGCGCGCGCCGCCGACGGCAGTATCGCCCAGCGCGTCCACATCGTCGATGCCAATGGCGAGGCCTGGGAAGCGCTCTACACTCTGGAAGCGCAGGCGGACGGCAGCCTGAAGATCACCGGCTGTTCGCTGTTGAAGGCGGGACAGGCGGTGTAGCCAGGCCACTCCTCAGCCGCGATGGCTCTCAATATTTCGGCGTGACGCGGAGGTTGGTCGGCGGGGTCGGAATTTTTCCGCCGTGGATCGTCGGGGAGGCCCGCCATCTCACGCCCATCTCGGCCAGCTCCGCGCTGCGCTTCAGCATCTCGACAACCCTGGCCGGATCTTTCTGATCGTAGGAGGACGGCGCCGGTGCGTAGGAGCTGAGGAAGTCGCCGAATTCTCCCGGTACCTGATCATAGGCCTTCGCGACTTCGTCGAGCGTTTCCTCCATCCTCGTCATCGCGACCAGAAAACGGCGCCATCGGTGCCCGTCGAGATCGAATTTGTCGCGAAGCAACACGCCGGCCTGCTGGCCGTAACCAACCAGTTTCTGCACCGTCTCGGCGTCCATCGTGAGATTGAGGCCGCCCTCGTCCGGCTTGAGCACGACATGCGCGATGCGCTCCCGGTACCCGGGAAGCGTGCTCTGCAGATTGTCCTGCCAGTCCTTGGCCGAGAACAACAGACGCGCCAGAAATCCGCCGAGGCCGCTGAACGGCAGCACCGGCAGCGCGATTCCGCTTCTGGCGCTTTGCGGCAGCCAGACGCTGTCGTAATTGCGCTTCGGATCGTAGTCGTCGAGTGAAATCGCGAAGGTCGGACTGTTCGGCAACAGATGATCGAAAAAGTGGATCGGGAAATTGCTCGACAGCCCGCCGTCGCTGAACAGGCATCGCCTGAGCCTCTTCTGCTCGGCCACGTCGATCAGCGTGAAATCGCTGCGCCAGAGCGGCACCGCTGCAATCAGGCCCGGGAAGCTCAGGCTCATCCGGGCGCCAACGATCAGCGGCAACCGCGCCGGATCGGGAAACTTGAAATACTCCCCGGGTTCGTCGGCGGGAGCAACGAGCGGGTCGCACACCCTGACGAGGAATTCCATGATGGAAGCGGGAAAAATTTTCGCCCACTCGTCCTTTCTGAAAACGAAACGGTGGTCATGCTCCAGCGGCAGCGTATAGGGGCGCTTCTCCATCAGGCTGGTGGTGATCATGGCGAGGCGGATCGCCGGCGCCCGGTTGGGCGGGGTGGCCAGATCGCCAAAGGTGAGCGGCGGACTTCCCGGCGGGCGTCCCGCCGCTTCCTCGATCACCCGCGCCAGCCAGTCGGTGAACCCTTCCGGCGCGGACGGCGATTGGCGAATACCGGGGCAAAGCCCGAAATCATTGGCAACGAGTTCGGTATTGGCGGCCCGCAACAAACGCCAAAGAAGCGCCACCACCAAGCCCACCAGCGCCAGCAGCAGGCCGCACGCAATGAAGCCAAGGCCGCCACCAAACCAGACAGCCAGCGCAAGAACGATGGCGCCGGGCAAAATTCCGAGCAACGCGCTCGGCCAGTATCCGATCAGCGCGGCCATGATCACGACGCTGATCCGGCCGTTGGCTTTCAACGTCGCAAGGAAAATATTGAACAACGGCTTCAGGGCCGGCGTCGGCTGAAACATGGAAAGCAGATCGGGACCGACTTCAGCGGGGATCTTCGCCAGCCGCTCGAAGCCGGCACCTGGCTTCTGCCTGCCGTATTCGCCGGCCGCGGCCGCCGCCGCCGCGATCGCCCCGGCCGATGTTCCGCCGATATTCGAAAAGCGGTACTTCCTGGCGAGTTCCACAAGAGCCAGCGGGTAGACCACACCGCTGGTGATGCCGCCCTTCATGACAATGTCGCAGGTCGGCATTGGCGGCTGCGATTGCGGATCCAGTGTCGACATCTTGCCCCCCTTGCGGTTGCGCAGGAGCGATCATCCTGCCCGGATGCGGCAGCAATCTCAAGTAGAGTTATCCGAAACCAACCGCTGCGGCAGCAGGCCTTACGCCATTGCCAGCGGCCGCACGCGCGCGCGGATCAGCAGCGACACCATGATGGTGACGTTGACCAGATTCCAGGCGACCCCGTTGATGAACGCGGCGGCATAGGAGCCGGTAGCGTCGAAGATCACGCCGGAGATCCAGCCGCCGAACGACATCCCGAACACCGAGGCGAAGATCACGATGCCCACTCTGGTCGCGGCTTCCGAAGCCGGCATCGCCTCGCGCACGATGATGGCATAGCTCGGCACGATGCCGCCCTGGAACAGCCCGAACATCGCGGAGATCAGGTAGAGCGAGGTCAGGCTGTCGAAGAACAGATAGAACAGCAGCGCGGTGCCCTGCGCGATCGAGCCGATCAGTAGCGTGGTGATGCCGCCGATCCGGTCGGCGAGAAAACCCGAGCCGATCCGGCTGATGATACCGAAACCCAGCATCAGTGACAGCATTTCGGCGCCGCGCGCCACGCCGTAACCGAGATCGCCGCAATAGGCGACGATATGAACCTGCGGCATCGACATCGCCACGCAGCAGGCGATGCTGGCCAACGCCAGGATCGCCGTCAGCGTGTTGGTCGAGAGCCGCAGATTGACGCGGGGCGGCGGCGCGTTGACGTGATCGCGCTGGGTGCCCGCTCCCACCAGCATGCGCAGCACGCCCAGCGCCAGCGTCATCGCCACCGCCGTGAAGATGCCGACCGCGATGTGGGTGCTGCGCCAGCCGTAGGTCTGCATGCCCCAGTTCACCAGCGGCGGCCAGATGGTGCCGCCGATGTAGTTGCCGGAAGCGGCGATCGCGACCGCCAGCCCGCGGTAACGGTTGAACCAGTGCGAAGCCTCCGCCATCAGCGGGCCGAAGGTGGCCGACGACGACAGTCCGATCAGAAAGTGCACCAGGATGAATTGCCAGATCGATGACGCCATCCCGGCGCCGATATAGCCAAGGCCCAGAATGCCGATGCCGAGTCCGATCGCAGTGACGATGCCGTAGCGGTCGGTGATCTTGCCGGTCAGCACCCCGCCGGAGCCGAATCCAAGCATCACCAGGGTAAAGGCCAGCGACGCGGTGCCCCGGCTCGCAGCGAATTCCGTTTGAACCGCCGGGAGCGCGACCACGACAGACCACATGCCGACGCTGCCCAGCGAGCCGATCAGCACGGCCACGGCAAGCCGGGTCCATGCCCGGCGCGAATCGGGAACGAACATGTCGGAAGATCGGGTGAGGTCAGAAGAAATATCCACGGCGGGCGCAACATCATGGGCTAATCGCCCAAGGTCAAGCCACATTGCCGCGATATTGGGCATGCAGATGCGGAGGGACCAGCCGCAGAAATTCTGGGCCTGGTGCAGCGCGGAAGTGCGTTCCGCAGCCCTCGATTGCCGTTTCCTGTCGGAGCAATCATCGCCCGTTCGGTGCAATGATCTGCATCCGGCACGGTTAACGCCATCAGCGGCCTGCCGCGGAAGTGAAGCGCGGCCTCTTTCCCCTGCCCGGTCACCATGCGAGAATGGATGATGGTCTTCCGTCTGTTCATAACCCGGTTGCTGGCGATCTTGATCGTTGCCGGGCTGGCCGTTGCGCCCGTCGCAGCGCCGGCCGCGATGCAGGCTTCGATCATGCATGCCTCCATGGCCGCCGACATGACCGGGATGTCGTCAGTAGCCGACGTGCCGCCGATGGCGGCCGATATGCCGTGCTGCCCGGACGAACAGAAGAGCAAGACCTGCACGGATTGTCCCGTCATCGCGATCTGCGTGTTGACGACGGCCCAGGTCGCGCCGCCCGAGACGTCGGCTTTGCCGGTGCGCCATGCGGTCCGCACCACGCATGCGCTGCGTGACGACGTTTTCGCCGACGGACTCGACCGCCCCCCTCCCGACCAGCCACCTCGAAACCTGGCCTGACGGACCTTCGGTCGCGCCCCTCCGGGCGTGCCGGATGACGCATGCTGCTCACGGCAGCAAACCCAGGACATTCGAGGACTGAACACATGAAGATGTTGAACACCACGCGCGCCGTTCAGGCGGCGCTGATCGTTGCGGCCATCGGCTGCGCGAGCACGCAAGCTCTTGCCGATATCAGCGATTACCGGTTCGAACTCGTCGATCCCGCCGTCAAGGCCGGTCCCGACAAGGTCATCACGGTCCGGCTGATGAACCAGAAGACCGGCAAGGCCGTGCCTGGCGCCGTGATCTTCTCGACCCGGCTCGACATGGCGCCGGAAGCGATGAAGGAGATGGTGACCAAGGTGACGCCGGTCCCGGACGCCGAGCCCGGCACCTACCGGTTCCAGGCGACGTTCGGCATGGCCGGCCGCTGGCAACTTTCCCTTGGCGCCAAGATCCAGGGCGAGAGCGGCACGCTCGAGAACCAGCTCGTCATCACGGCGCAGCCATGAACCGCATTGTTCTCGCATGCACCGGCGTCGCGTTGATCGCGGCGGCCGGCGCGGGGCTCGTCGCGGCCGGCATCAAGCCGCCCGCGCGCGCCATCACCATCGTCACGCCAGCCGCAGCCGCGGAACATGACGCGCCGATCTATTATCGGGACCCGGACGGCAAGCCCGACTACTCGCCGACGCCGAAGAAGACCGCCGACGGACGCGACTATATCGCCGTTCGCGCCGGTGCCGATTCCACTTCCGATACCACCCCGGCGCCCGCAGCCGCCTCACGCGCCGCCGATCGCAAGATCAAATACTACCGCAACCCGATGGGCCTTGCCGACACCTCGCCGGTGCCGAAGAAGGACTCGATGGGCATGGACTACATCGCGGTGTTCGACGGAGACGAACCCGACGACGGCACCGTCAAACTGTCACCCGGCAAGATCCAACGCAGCGGCGTGAAATCCGAACCCGCCGCGCGCCGCACCATTCGTACCGTGATCCGCGCGCCCGGCACCATCCAGCTCGACGAACGGCGGATTTCCGTAATCTCGATGCGGTCGGAGAGTTTCGTGCTCAACGTCGCCGATGTCACGACGGGATCGCACGTCGCCAAGGGCCAGCGCCTGATGGAAATCTACAGCCCGGCGATCGCGTCCGCCGCCGCCGAATACATCGCCACCATCACCTCGAAGACGACCGCGGGCGACGGCATGTACGGCCGCGGTTCGCGGCAGCGGCTGATCAACCTCGATGTGCCCGATGCCGCCATCGCCGCGATCGAGAAGACCCGCAACGTTCCGACCTCGGTCGAATGGGACTCGCCGCGCGACGGCATCGTGCTGGAGCGCGGCGCCATCGAGGGCATGCGGGTGCAGCCGGGCGGCGTGCTGTTCCGGATCGCCGATCACTCGGTGGTCTGGGCCCTGATCGACATCGCCGAGCGCGATCTCGGCGCCATCGCCGTCGGCCAATCCGTTACCGTGAGGGCGCGCAGTTTTCCCGGCCGCGACTTCACCGGCAAGGTCGAGGTGGTCTATCCCGAGATCAACAGGGAGACGCGGACCGCGCGGCTGCGCGTTGCGCTGCCCAATCCCGAAGAACTGCTGCTGCACGACATGTATGTCGATGCCGAGATCGCGATCGGCAGCGGCGCGCCGGTGCTCGCCATTCCCGAAAGCGCCGTCATGGACACCGGCAGCAAACAGGCCGTGTTCGTCGACAAGGGCGAAGGCCGCCTCGAGCCGCGCGAGATAAAGCTCGGTCAGCGCGGCGACGGCTACGTCGAGATCCGCCAGGGCGTGGCCGAAGGCGAACTCGTGGTGGTTTCGGCCAATTTCCTCGTTGATGCCGAGAGCAATCTGAAAGCCGCGTTGAAGGGCTTCTCGGAAGGGTCAAAGCCATGATCGCACGTGTCATCGCCTGGTCGGCGCACAACCTGCTGCTGGTGCTGTTCGGCACCGGCTTTGCGGCCGCTGCCGGCATCTATGCCCTCGTCCATCTGCCACTCGATGCCATTCCCGATCTCTCCGACACCCAGGTCATCGTCTACACCGAATATCCCGGCCAGGCGCCGCAGGTAATCGAGGACCAGGTCACCTATCCCCTGACGACGGCGATGCTGACGGTGCCGAGGTCGAAAGTCGTGCGCGGCTTCTCGTTCTTCGGCGTGTCCTTTGTCTACGTCATCTTCGAAGACGGCACCGACATCTACTGGGCGCGGTCGCGCGTGCTGGAATTTCTCAACGGCGCCGCGTCCCGCCTGCCGGCGGGCGTGACGCCGACGATGGGGCCGGACGCCACCGGCGTCGGTTGGGTGTACCAGTACGCGGTCATGTCGAAGGAATTGAACCTAGCCGATACGCGTGCCATCCAGGACTGGAATCTGAAATTCGCGCTGGCAAAGGCTGAAGGCGTTGCCGAAGTCGCCAGCGTCGGCGGCTTTGTCAAACAATACAACGTCATTCTCGACCCGCAGCGCATGCGCGACCGCGGCATCACGATGCAGAGGATGCGCGAGGCGATCCGCGCCAGCAATTCCGATGTCGGCGGGCGCACTGTCGAGCTCTCCGAATTCGAATATGTGATCCGGGGCAAGGGTTACCTCAAGGGCATCAACGACCTCGGCAACGTCGTGCTGAAGGCCAGTGGTGGCACGCCGGTGCTGCTGCGCGATGTCGCCCGCGTCGAACTCGGTCCCGACGAGCGGCGTGGCATCACCGAACTCAACGGCGAAGGCGAGGTTGCCAGCGGCATCGTGCTGCAGCGTTTCGGGGTCAACGCGCTCGACGTCATCGAGAACGTCAAGAAGCGGTTTTCGGAAATCGCTTCCAGCCTGCCGAAATCGGTCGAGATCGTGCCGGTCTATGACCGCTCCAACCTGATCAACGCAGCGATCGAAACCCTCAAACATACCTTGTTCGAGGAAAGCGTCGTGGTCGCGCTGGTCTGTATCGTATTCCTGCTGCATGTCCGTAGCGCCCTGGTGGCGATCCTGATGCTGCCGGTCGGCGTGCTGATGGCGTTCGGTGCCATGAAGCTGTTGGGCCTCGGCTCCAACATCATGAGCCTCGGCGGCATCGCGATCGCGATCGGCGCCATGATCGACGCCGCGATCGTGATGATCGAAAATGCCCACAAGCATCTGGAGCGGGCGGAGCCCGGCAAATCGCGCATCGACGTGCTGATCGAGGCCGCCTCCGAGGTCGGGCCGGCGCTGTTCTTCAGCCTGCTCATCATCACCGTCTCCTTCATGCCGATCTTCACGCTGGAGTCGCAGGAGGGGCGGTTGTTCAGCCCGCTGGCTTTCACCAAGACCTTCTCGATGGCAGCAGCGGCGCTGTTGTCGGTGACGCTGGTGCCGGCACTGATGGTGATCTTCGTTCGCGGAAAGATCGTTCCGGAGCACAAGAACCCGATCAACCGCTTCCTGATCTGGATCTACCGGCCCGTGATCAAGGGCGTGATGCGCGCCAAGACGCTGGTCATCGTGCTTGCGCTCGCGATCCTCGCGGTCAGCATCTGGCCGGCGCGACAACTCGGCACCGAGTTCATGCCGAACCTGAACGAAGGCACCCTGCTCTACATGCCGACCACGCTGCCGGGCATCTCCGTCACCAAGGCGGCCGAACTGCTGCAGATGCAGGACCGCATCATCCGGTCGTTTCCGGAAGTCGCCTCGGTCTACGGCAAGGCCGGACGCGCCGCGACAGCGACCGATCCGGCGCCGTCCGAAATGTTCGAGACCCTGGTCAATCTCAAGCCCAAGGAGACATGGCGCGCCGGGCTGACCGTCGACGGCCTGATCGCCGAGATGGACAAGGCGCTGCAATTTCCCGGCGTGTCGAACGCCTGGACCATGCCGATCAAGGCCCGCATCGACATGCTGTCGACCGGCATCCGGACCCCCATTGGCGTCAAGGTGATCGGCACCGATCTGGTCGAGATCGACCGGCTCGCCAAACAGATCGAGCAGATCATCAAGGCCGTGCCCGGCACGTCGTCGGCCTATGCCGAGCGCGGTATCGGCGGCTACTATCTCGATGTGACGCCGGATCGCATGGCGCTGGCGCGCTACGGCATCGCGGTGCAGGACGTGCAGGACACGGTGGCGACCGCGCTCGGCGGCCAGACCGTGACGACGACGGTCGAAGGCCGCCAGCGCTTCACCGTCAACATGCGCTACCCGCGCGACCTCCGCGACAATCCGGAAGCAATCGCCAGCGACGTGCTGGTGCCGATGCCGGCAGGCGGCGCCGTGCCGCTCGGCGAGGTCGCCACGGTGACGCCGGCGCGCGGGCCGACCACGATCCGGACCGAGAACGGCCAGCTTGCAACCTACATCTATGTCGATATCCGCGACCGCGATCTCGGCGGCTACGTCGCCGAAGCGCGGCAGGCCGTGCAGGACGGCGTCCAGTTTCCGCCGGGCTATTACGTGATGTGGAGCGGCCAGTACGAATATCTGGAACGCGCCACTGCGCGGCTCAAGGATCGTCATTCCGGTGACGCTGCTGATCATCTTCCTGCTGCTGTATCTGAACTTTCGCTCGATCGCGGAAACCATGATCGTGATGCTGTCGCTGCCGTTTGCGCTGGTCGGCGGCCTCTGGCTGATGTGGTGGCTCGGCTTCAATTTGTCGGTGGCGGTCGCCGTCGGCTTCATCGCGCTTGCCGGCGTCGCCGCGGAAACCGGCGTCGTGATGCTGATGTACCTGAACCAGGCGCTGGCGCATATCGAGGCGCAGCGCGCCGGTGAAGGCCGCGCCGTGACGCGCGGCGATCTCTACGACGCCATCATGGAAGGCGCGGTCGAGCGCGTGCGCCCGAAGATGATGACGGTGGTCGCGATCATGGCCGGCCTGTTGCCGATCATGTGGAGCAGCGGCACCGGCTCCGAGATCATGCAGCGCATCGCCGTTCCGATGATCGGCGGCATGGTGTCCTCGACGCTGCTGACGCTGATCGTGATCCCGGCCGTGTTCGGACTGGTGAAGGGCTGGCGGCTGTCGAATGAGGCCATCCCTTTCACCGAGGCATCCGTTGATCACGTTGCATAATCCAATCAATCAACTCTAGGCTGGTTGTTATTTTTGGCAGAGGGCTGAAACCATTGCCTCTCAGTCATCGTACCTTGGTCGGCCTGGAGGTCGAGAAACAAGCCATGAAGCCCATCAAGTCCAACCCGAACGAAGAAAAATGCCCCGCCTGCAACGGCACGGGCTCTCCGCCCTTCAAACAGCCGGTTCCCGGCCGCCGGATCTATCCGCCGCCCTGCAAGACCTGCGGCGGCAAGGGCCGGCTGATGGAGGTCGCCGAGTGACGTGGTCTGCGGATCGGCGAGAACCGCGCTCCCCAGACTGACGCAGCCTGTTTCATTCCGGCTTCAGGCCGCACCGATCTATTCAGCGCCGATGTTCTTGATCGCGCGCATCGCCGATTTCCGGGCGTCTTCCTCCGTCACGCAATCGTCCGGGGTGACAATGCTGCGCATGGTCTTGCCGGAGCTGGACCGCCCGCTCGGGGTGACGCTGGCGCGCCAGACGCCGGGTTGCCGTTGATAGGTGACGATTTCGAAGCCTGCGGGATCTGCCATTCGTCCTTATGACAGGGTGGCCCGCCAAAGGGTGAGATATCTGGCGGGCGTGGCCCGGGTCCATGCGGCCGATCGCCCCGAAGTGACGGTTTTCGGGGCCGAATTTACCATCGTTAACCCTTTGCTAACCATACACCCGGCAATAATTGCCGAGTGAAGTCGAGTGTCGTCAATCGCGTTTGATGCGGGAGTTCCCGTGGACGCCAGTGCGGTACCTCACTTTCGGACCGGCGGCCCTTCGGCCGTCTCGAATACGCTCGGCGGCCGCGGCCGCCAGGCGCGGGGGAGAGCTGCAACCATGGTCGACGTGACGGCGGGTCAGGGCGCAGGCACCGGCAACGGGTTCAGCCTCAGCGAAATCGGCGACATCCTCAAGCGTGGTGACCTGGCGCTCGCGTTCGGCGTCCTCACCATCCTGGTGGTGCTGATCCTGCCGCTGCCCTCGATCGTGCTCGACCTGTTCCTGGCGATCTCGATCACGGTGTCGATCCTGATCCTGATGACCTCGCTGTTCATTCAGGCGCCACTGGAATTCTCGTCGTTTCCGACCATTCTCCTGATCTCGACCATGCTGCGGCTGTCGCTGAACATGGCCTCGACGCGCCTGATCCTGTCCAAGGGCCATGAGGGCACCGCGGCCGCCGGCCACGTCATCGAGGCGTTCGGCAACTTCGTGATGTCCGGCAATTTCGTCATCGGCATCATCGTGTTCGCGATCCTGGTGATCGTGAACTTCGTCGTCATCACCAAGGGTTCGGGCCGCATCGCCGAAGTCGCCGCGCGCTTCCAGCTCGAACTCGATGCCGGGCAAGCAGATGGCCATCGACGCTGATCTTTCCGCCGGCCTGATCGACGAGAAGACCGCCAAGTCGCGCCGCAAGGAACTGGAAGACGAAAGCGGCTTCTTCGGCGCCATGGACGGCGCCTCAAAGTTCGTCCGCGGCGACGCCGTCGCGGGCCTGCTGATCGTGTTCATCAACGTCATCGGCGGCATCATCATCGGCGTCGCCCAGCAAGGCCTCTCGTTCGCCGAGGCCGCCCGAACCTACACGGTGCTGACCGTCGGCGACGGCCTAGTCACCCAGGTGCCGGCGCTGATCGTCTCGACCGCGGCCGGCCTGCTGGTCTCCAAGGCCGGCATCACCGGTGCTGCCGACAAGGCGCTGATGAAGCAGCTGTCGGGATATCCGCAGGCATTGGGCATGTCGGCCGGCGTGATGCTGGTGCTGGCGCTGTTGCCGGGCATTCCGATGCTGCCGTTCCTCGCGCTCGGCGGCGGCGCCGCGGTGCTGGCCTGGAAGGCACGCAACAACAACCGCCGCAACAGGGCGACGGCAGCCGCCGAGTTGGCCGCGCCCGAACTCGCGGCAGCCGCCACGGCGGCCGCGGCGGAAGAGCCGATCGCCAGCGCGCTCAAGATCGACGATCTCAAGATCGAGCTCGGCTATGCGCTGCTGCCGCTGGTCAACGGCCCCGACGGCACCGACCGTCTGACCGAGCAGATCAAGGCGCTGCGGCGTTCGCTCGCGGTCGAAATGGGCTTCGTGATGCCGGCGGTGCGCATCCTCGACAACGTCCAGCTCGAGGCCAACACCTACATTATCAAGATCAAGGAAGTCGACGCCGGCACCGGCAAGATCTGGCCGAACCACTTCATGGTCATGGACCCCGCCGGCAACCAGGTCGCGGTGCCCGGCATTCACACCATCGAGCCGACCTTCGGTCTGCCGGCGACCTGGGTCGATGCCTCCTTGAAGGAGGAAGCCTCGCTCAAGGGCTACACCGTGGTCGATTCCGCCACCGTGCTGTCGACCCATCTGACCGAGCTGCTGAAGAGCAACATGTCGGACCTGCTGTCCTATGGCGAGGTGCAGAAGCTGATCAAGGACCTGCCGAAGGAACAGGGCGAACTGGTCAAGGACATCGTGCCGGGCAGCGTCTCGATCTCGGGCATCCAGCGCGTGCTTCAGTTGTTGCTGGCCGAGCGGATATCGATCCGCGACCTCTCCACCATCCTCGAAGGCATCGCCGACGCGCTGGCGTTCTCGCGCAATCCGGCGACCATGGTCGAGCACGTCCGCGCCCGGCTGGCGCGGCAGATCTGCGCGCAAAATACCTCGCACAACGGCTATCTGCCGCTGATCGCGCTGTCGGCGCGGTGGGAGCAGGCGTTCGCGGAATCGATCGTCGGCGCCGGCGAGGAACGCAGCCTCGCGATGCAGCCGTCAAAACTGTCGGAGTTCATGACCGCGGTGCGCAACGCCTTCGAGCAGGCCGCCCGCGAAGGCGAGGCGCCGGTGCTGGTGACGTCGGCGGCGATCCGCCCGTTCGTACGCTCGCTGGTCGAGCGTTTCCGGGCCCAGACCACCGTGCTGTCGCAGGCGGAAATCCACCCGCGCGCCCGACTGAAGACGGTCGGCAGCGTCTAGGCAGGAGGCTGTGGCGGCGCAAATCAGCGCAACGTCAGCGCGGCGTTTTCGCCACAGGCAACCGCTTTGTTAAAATCGATCCGGCTAGAGCCGACCTTTAGCGACTTCCGTGTCCTTCAATTATCGCGTTGTAAATATTAAAGAATATATCGATTTTGCTGACCGCCCCACGCGTTCCAATCGCGGCCGTTCAAGTCTTATCACCGCCTTGTGATCGGGTATTTGGAACTAAACCCCGAATACCCACGTTTCCTGTGGCCAGACGTTGAACCAGCCTGAGTGTGTGACCAACGAAGTTGCACAAGCGGGAAGGCGGCAGGAGACTTCCATGAACCATTCGATTTACAGCGCCGATCGCATGACCCATCTCAAGATCGTGGTCGTGGCCCTCGTGGCGGCGATCCTGGTTGCCGGCTTCAGCATCTCGGCGCGCACGACCGGTTCGGACGAAGGCTTCACCCAGACCGCGCGCGTCATGAAGGCCGGCAAGCCGGTGGTGATCACCAGTTCAGGCAACACCCTGGTTCGCTAAGGGATTCGCGTTCGCTAAAGGAATTCACGAATTCACGCGGCTCTTTACAGCCCCCCAAAGTCGCCACGTGGATAATTAAGACCCCAACTACCCCCAAGTTGACTGATGAAAACGCCCGCTCCCCACGGGCGTTTTCTTTTTGCGCCCACGGGCGTTTTCTTTTTTGCGGGGTACGCAATCAGTGCGGCGCGTAAGGATCAGCGCGCGCCCGGCACGGTCTCGATCAGCTTGCCGGTATAGATCGGCGCGGAGTGCGGCTTGCCGTCGGACGAGCCGCCGGCCTGTTCGACCGTCACCGCATAGGTCGCGCCGGTGATGGTGTTGGCGTCGTAGGACGAAAGCACCGGACGCTCGGTGAAGTCGCCGCCGCCGATGATGCCGAGCGAGCGCGGCTGCGGCAGCCGGTCGGAGATCAGCCAGAGCTCAAAACTCTTGCCGACATCGGCGGTGTCGCCGCTGACCTTGCGCACCGTGAAATTCTTGGTCGCGGCGTCGATGGTCAGAATGAAGGCGGGCGAACCGCCGTCACGCTGCAACAGCGCGACATATTGCGCCGAAGGCACAGCCGGCGGCGCCGGTATCTTGACTTCGACCGTCCGGATGCGCGGCTTGGCGCGCAATCCGTCCGGCAACAGATCCGGGCGCGTAAACCTGCACCGACAGCATCGCGATCAGGGCCGCGGCAAGTGCTGTCGCCACCGACGCCAATGTCCGCATCCGCTTCAGGCGGCCCGACAACTGGATGACGTTGGAATTATCGACTGCGACGGGCGCGGGTTCAGCGGCCACGGGCGCGGCCGGCGGCGCCGCGTCGGGCAGCACCAACGCCGCCTGCTCGCCGGAATGTCCGACCGCGGCCTTGATGTTCTCCCACACGATCGGCCGCGGCTCGACCGAGCCGACCATCTGGTTCAGCACGCCAAGCCGGTATTCCCAGGCATGCACCACCGCGGTGAATTCGGTATCGACGGCCATCATCATCTCGACCTGCGTGCGCTCGCCGGCATCGAGGGTGCCGAGCGCGTATTCCGCGGCGAGCGCGATATGGTCTTCGCTATAGGCCATCGTTCAAAGTCCAGACACCAATTCGCAACCTCAAAGTCCGAGACATTCCCGGATATCCATCATGCTGCGGCGCAGCCACGTCTTCACCGTATTGACCGGCGTCTCGAACTTGACGGCGAGTTGCTCGCGGCTCCAGCCGTTGTAATAGGCCAGCAACACCAGCTTCTGCCGATCCGGCTCCAGACGGCCGACGCATTCCAGCAACCGCTTCAACTCTTCCGTCATTTCGCGGCGCGCCAGGGGATCGGGTGAATCGGCCGCGACTTCCATCGCGGTCGGCTCCTCCTCGATCGAGGTTTCGCTCTTCTTGCGCACCACATCGATCGCCCGGTTGCGCGCGATCGATGCCATCCATGTAATCGGCGAAGACAGGCCGGGATTGAACTGTCCGGCGCTGTTCCAGATCTTGACGTAGGCCTCCTGGATCACCTCCTCGGCGAGATCCTGTCGGCGCAAGATACGGAGCACCACGCCGAAGAGTTTCGCGCGCGTGGCGGCGTAAAGGCGCTCGAAAGCAGCCTCATCCCCCTTCGCCACCGCGGCAAGCAGCCAGACCAGCTCAGCTGGCGTCAGCATTCAGCGTCCCCCAAATCGCGATCCCCCATCGCTGTTTACGCCGGGAGCCATCGAGAACCTTGCTAGCATACCTTGCGGCAAAGCAGCCACCAAGTCGCCGCACCGAGCGGATTCACAAAGAAAAGCCCGGACCTTGCGGTCCGGGCTTTCGATGGTCTGGAATCGGTGAGGGTTGGCGTCAGGCGATGGCGCCGATGCGGGCGCGCATCAGGCCGATACTGTCCATGTCGGCCTGCTCGCGGGCGCTCTCCTCGGCGCGCTCGCGCGCCTGGTCACGCTCGTCGAGCAGTTCGACCTTCTTGAGTTCTTCGAAGGCTTCGCTGAGCAGGCTCTTGGCGTCTTCGAGCTGGATACGCAGTTCGTCGGCGGAGCGGGTCAGGTTTTCCCGGCGCTGGATCGCGGCCTTGGCGTAGGTCGGATAAGCGAAGTGGGAGGGATCGTTGATCCCGGCCCGGTCTTGTTCGGTCTGGATTTCGCGCTCGAGGTCAACCGACATGCGCTGGAAATCGGCGATCATGCCTTCGATCTGGGTGACCCTGCGGCGCTTTTCGTCGACCTGAAATTTCTTCAGGCGGATCAGCGTTTCACGTGACTTCATCGACTTATACTCCCCAGAAGTCCCGAATTGTACGCGGGACAAAGCCGGCTCCCCTCCGGGGCCCCGCCGGCTTGACTAATTGTGTACCGGGGATGATGGCCTGACAAAGTTAGCGTTCCGTTTCCAAATTTGTGAGGATTTCCGCCAATTGGCGGTAACCGTCGCCAAGGCTGGCGTTTTCGTCCTTGCCCTGGCGCAAAAACCCCTCCAGCGGCTCATGCAGCCGGATCGCCTCATCGACCTCGGGGCTGGAACCCGCCCGGTAGGCGCCGAGCCGGATCAGTTCCTCCATGTCGGCATAGGTCGCCATTATCTGGCGGCTCTTGGTAATGACCGGCAGATAGGCCGGATCGGCCGACCGCGGCATGGTGCGCGAGACCGATTTGAGGATGTTGATGGCCGGAAACCGCCCGCGCTCGGCGATTGAGCGCTGCATCACGATGTGGCCGTCGAGGATGCCGCGCACGGCGTCGGCGATCGGCTCGTTATGGTCGTCGCCGTCGACCAGCACCGTGAAGATCGCGGTGATGGTGCCCTCGCCCGTACCCGGTCCTGCCCGTTCCAGAAGCTTCGGCAGCTCGGTGAACACGGTGGGCGTATAGCCCTTGGCGGTCGGCGGTTCGCCGGCGGAGAGGCCGATCTCGCGCTGCGCCATCGCAAAGCGCGTGACCGAGTCCATCAGGCACAACACGTCCTTGTCCTCGTCGCGAAAATATTCTGATATCGCCAGCGTCAGATAAGCCGCCTGCCGCCGCATCAAGGCCGGTTCGTCGGAAGTGGCGACCACCACCACCGAACGCGCCAGGCCTTCGTCCCCGAGGTCTTCCTGCAAAAATTCCTGAACCTCGCGACCTCGCTCGCCGATCAGGCCGATCACCGTGATATCGGCGTCGACATTGCGCGCCAGCATCGACAGCAGCACCGATTTGCCGACGCCGGAGCCCGCGAAAATACCGAGCCGCTGGCCGCGGCAGCAGGTCAGAAAGGTATTGAGCGCGCGTACCCCGAGATCGAGCGGCGCACCGACGCGCCTGCGCGAATGCGCCGGCGGCGGCGAGGCGCGGTACGGCATCGGCGACGGGCCCTGCACCAGCGGCCCCTTGCCGTCGATCGGCTCGCCCATGGCGTTGACCACCCGGCCGAGCCAGGCCGGCGACGGCCGCACCTGGTTCCCGGCGCTGGCGATCACCGCCCGGCAGCCGCGCCGGACACCGTCGAGACCGCCGAACGGCATCACCACGGCGTTGCTTCCGGAGAAGCCGATGACCTCGGCCGGAATGAACCGGTTCCCGCCGGTCTCGATCACGATCCGGGCGCCGACCGACATCGCATGAATGGGACCTGCGATCTCCACCATGAGCCCGCGCACGCCCACGACACGGCCATATATGTTGACGCCGTCGATATCGCCGATCTGTTCCGCGAGCGCCTTCATTGCGAAAACCTTAAGTTTCCGCGCTTTGGAGCCCGGAGCTTAACCTCGTGTTTACCCGCATCGTTAATCATTACGTCACTGTCTTTGGTGACTGAGAACGCTCGTCCGTCAGAAGAAGGATGAGTCGCGAGAGTTGGTTAGGCCCGCCTCTTAAAGTGGAACTTGAGCGAGTACGGTAGAGAAAAGCTGCTTCGACGCAATATCTTAGGGCGATTCGATAAAAATTGCACTGTTAGAGCTTGCGAACGGGAATCAGATTTTGTTAACCATATGTCGTCAGGATCCGAATCAGTTGTTCAAAGGCGTTTTGAGTGCCGCAAGTGCGGCCGACCTGACGCCCGGAGCGGCGACGATAGGGGACTGGCATGCGCGTTTTGCTGATTGAAGATGACAGCGCAGTTGCGCAGTCGATCGAGCTGATGCTCAAATCCGAGAGTTTCAACGTCTATACGACGGACCTCGGAGAAGAAGGCGTCGATCTCGGTAAGCTTTACGATTACGACATTATCCTTCTCGACCTCAACCTGCCCGACATGTCCGGCTACGACGTGCTCAAGCAGCTCCGGGTCTCGAAGATCAAGACCCCCATTCTGATCCTCTCCGGCCTCGCCGGCATCGAGGACAAGGTCAAGGGTCTCGGCGTCGGTGCCGACGACTACATGACCAAGCCCTTCCACAAGGACGAGCTGGTTGCCCGCATCCATGCGATCGTGCGCCGTTCCAAGGGTCATGCCCAGTCGGTGATCCAAACCGGCGACCTCGTCGTCAATCTCGACACCAAGACGGTCGAAGTCGGTGGCCAGCGCGTCCACCTGACGGGCAAGGAATACCAGATGCTGGAGCTGCTCTCGCTCCGCAAGGGTACCACCCTGACCAAGGAAATGTTCCTCAACCACCTCTATGGCGGCATGGACGAGCCTGAACTGAAGATCATCGACGTCTTCATCTGCAAGCTGCGCAAGAAGCTCGCCAACGCCTCCGAAGGCCGCAACTTCATCGAGACCGTGTGGGGCCGCGGCTACGTGCTGCGCGAGCCGCACGAGGTCGAAGAACGCATCCCCGCTTAAATTTCCGGGTTTACTGCGAGCCAGAAGGCTCACTCCTCCCGACTGAACCCCGCCCTCACCGGCGGGGTTTTTGTTTGTGGGGACCGGGAGTCACGCCACCGGCGTTGCGGTGAGCGTAGCGATAATATCCGCGCCCTTGGGGACACCCAGGCCGGTGCAGGCGTTCCAGCCCGGCCCCGCCTCATAGCCCTTGTCGCCGACACGGTTATCGCCGGTCGTGATGGCGCGGAAGCAGGACGGGTTGGCATAGAGCACCGAATTCAGGAAGCCGAGCGGTGCGCCGCGCTGCGCGTTGGCGATCGCAATCAGCCCCGCCCACAACGGCGCCGCGGCGCTGGTGCCGTCCTTCACCACCTCGGCGCCATTGAAGACGATGCGGTAACCCGGACGGCTGGCGGCAGCCGCAGCAACGTCGGGGACACCGCGGCGCAAGGCGCCATCGTTGACCGACTTCGGCAGCGCCAGGTTGGCTTGATATTCCGGCACCGGAAAACAGTCGCTGATGCCGCCGCCGGTGCCCGCCAGCCCCTCCTTCCAGACGATTTCGGAGCCGACGCTCGTTCCATCCGCACCAGGCGTCGGCAAGGTGCCGCCGCAGCCGAGCGCATAGGGACTTGAGGCGGGAAACCAGACATGCGCCTTGCCGTCGCGCAACCCGCCCGTCGCCAGTTCGTCGCCGGCGGCGAACAGCACGCTCACCTGCAACCGTTTCGCGTCGGCCAGCACCCCCTGCATCGCATCGCGCGCCGATTCCGACCAGAATTTCTCGGCGCTGCCCCAGCTGACCGACAGCACCTGGGGCCGGTTGACGTCGTCGAACAGCGCCTTGTTGATGGCCCCGACCAGATTTTGCGTCGAATTGCCGGCGAAGTAGACCACGATGCGCGCCTTCGGCAGCAGGCCTGCAAGGATCTGGAGATCGAGCGCGATTTCCTGGTCGGCGGCGGTGCCGCCGCCGAAATTATTGACCGGCTCCGGCTCAGGCGGTGGATCGTCCTGCGGTATCGGCGGATCGGCTGTCACCACCGACTTGTCGACAACAACCGGCGCGTCGCGCCCCATCCTGCGCAAGGCTTCCCTGAGATCGGTCTCAAGATATCCGCCCCCGAGCGCGATGATTCCGACGCAAACCGACGATACGTCGTGATCGAGCGGAATGCCGTAAAGCGCGGCGATTTCCGTCGGCCATAACCCGCCGCCCGCGGCATCGCCGACCAGGGCACGCAGACGCCCGACCGGCCTTGCCTCCATCGGTCGTTCATCAAAGCCGAGAATGGCCCGGGTCCACGGCGCAATTTCCTTTGGGATCGTCAACTGGCCGACACGGGCGCGAAACCGGCGGCTTCCGTCGTCATAGATGCGAAGCGTGGCGCCGAAGATCTGCATCATCAGCCTTGCCGGCGCTTGCAGCATCACGGTGCGCCCGACGAGATCGATGTCGCGAACGACAACGCCGTATTTTTTCGCGAGCTGCTCTATTCGCGCGGCGGCGTGCGCATGGGTGCGGCGCCGCTGCGCGGCAAGCGCGCGGCGTGTGATCGGCTTTGACAGCCGCGCCAGATCTCCGGCGCTGCCCGGCTGAAATTTGTCCGGCGAACGCCGCTTCAGATAAACCGTGATCAGGATCAACTGCTCCGGATCGACCTCGCCGGCAAAGACCGCCCCTTCGGGCTCGGGGCGGTTACTGCCGGCGAGCGCAATTTTTGTCCCGGCCACGCCCCGGGATTTGGCCGGTTTCATTTTCCGGCGCAGGGCGTTTCGGGTATCGGATTTTGCGTATCGTCGATCGCGCAGAACGGGACCGACCACACGAAGTCGGCCGGCGTCGCGAGTTGGGTCAGTCCCGGCTTGCCTTCAAAGATCGGAGGCTGGCTGCTGAAGGTCCAAAACCATGCCGGCAGCAACGGTCCGAGCGGGCCAATTGGCCCATTTGCGGTGAAGGAAAGAAAACCCGCCCTCGACGTCGGTTTGCCGTTCTTGTCGAAAACCGAGCGGCCGTGACAGGTCATGCACGAAGCGGTCGGGACGAAGCCATCCTCGGTCACTGAATTGCCGACCCTGATATCGAGACCGACAGTGTCGACGAAATCGGCCTGCGAACCCTTCAGGCAATAGTTCACATAGACCGGTTCGATATTCGCCGCTGACAACAGTGCCGTGAGCGCCGGTGTCTTGGTGCAATCGGGATAGCCCTGGTTGGCGGTGCGGTTCGAGGGCACGACAGCGGGCTGCGCGCCAAACGCATCCCTGCAGCCGATGATATCGCAGCGGCCCGGATTGAACCGGTGCTCGAAGGTCGCCCAGGTCCAGTTCGGCACCAGCTTGCTGATCACATGCATCGCCACCAGCGCATATTGAACTCCGTCAGCGGAGTTGACGTGATAGAGCTGCGGCACCTGCGCGAGCGTGACCTTGTTTTTGGTGAAGGCGGGAATTTCGCTGACCGGCACCCAGTTGGCCTTGACCTCGACGGAGTCGATCGGGAATTGCAGATTCTTGCCGAAGGCGGCCTTCAGTCCGGAGATCTTGTACAGGTTGTTCTGCACGATGAAATCGAACGTCGCCTTGTTGTGGCGGGTTTCCTCGGTCGCTCCCTGCGAGATCCCGGGCGGAAGCGCAGGCAACAGTCCGCCGGCTTCCTGCACGCCTTCGCGAATGATCACCGGCAGAATCGGCCGCCGTAGAACCGGCGCCGTCGGCGCGGTCGGGAACTGCGGATTGGGCTGGAACGTATCGGTGTCGCTGGCCCATGTTTCGAATACCGCGTTGCTGCCGCCGGCCCGGCTGTTGGCCTGGATGAACAGCTCCCAGGCAACCTGGTCCGGTGCGGTCATCGCCGGATTTGGCGTTGACTGCGCCAGGACCGGCAGGCCAGGCAGAACGGAAAAACCACAGACAAGTACCGCGTATAGGGAATGTCGCATCGTCGCTCTCCCGTGATGGTGAAGGATCGAAACGCGTCGGTCATCTCATCCGAACAATGGTCGTGGCTCCCGACCCGCACTATACCAAAGGTTGCCGGATTTATGGACCACTATTCCGGATTCCATTATGAAACAGCTCACACCGGGATCGCGCCGTCGCCGCAGCGAGGTCACGCTGAAACGAGCAGCCATCGGCGTCCGGGTTTGAACCGGTTATTGCCGTGCGCCGACCAACAGATCGTGCAACTCTGTCGGCACGATTCGTGATGGGTTCCGGGGCGCGCTGAATGATCCTTCAATCTCTCGCCGGGCTGCCGGCGTTCCTGCTCTATTTCTGCACGGCGCTGATCGCCGTGGTCGCCTATCTCTTCGTCTACACCCGCGTCACACCGCACGATGAGTTCGCGCTGATCCGCGCCAACGATCCGGCGGCGGCGATCGCGCTGGGGCTCAGCCTGCTCGGCTTCGTGCTGCCGGTGGTCTCGGCCATCGCCCATTCCGCCAACGTGGTGGATTGCCTGATCTGGAGCCTGATCGCGCTGGTCGTACAGATCGTGGTCTACTTCATCGTCAAAATCCCGGTGCCGAACCTTTCGGAGCGGATCGCGGCCGGCGAACTCGCGGCCGCCACCTGGCTCGGTCTGTCCTCGCTTGCTGCAGGCGCGCTCAACGCCGCCTGCATGATCTACTGACGATGACCGACAAACCGATCCACGAATTCGGCAGGCGCCGGCCGGCCCCGACAGCACCGATCTCCTCAGTGCCGGCGAAGCGGTCCAACCACGTCGCGCTGTTGCTGATGGGCACGCTGGCGGTCGGCGGCGGCGCCTATGCGCTGATGCCGGGCGACAACTGCCAGCCGACGGCGCCGGGAATGGCGGTCCCCACCGGATGTCAGCCGCGCACATCTTCATCCGGCGGCGGTTCGGGGGGCGGCTCCTCGCGCTACAGCTACTTCTCCGGCGGCTCTTCCTCGGGGAGTTCATCCGCCAGCACCATCACCTCATCCGATTCCGGATCAAGCCAGGTGTCGCGCGGCGGCTTCGGTTCGTTTGCGCACTCGTTCGGCGCGCACTTCTCCGGCGGCTGACAATCCCCGCACGAAGCCGTGAAAGCATCGGCTTTCGCTTGCGCCGCCTGCGACAGGTGGCGGAAACTGGAGACGACCAGCAATGTCGGGGAACAGGATTGCAACCATGAAACGCTCACGTCGTGTGGTGCTGACATTGATGGGAAGTGCTGCGATCGGCGCGGTATCCATGGGTCTGGTACCGGGGACAAATTGCGGGCCCGGGAATGAGGCGGTGCCCGGCCCGGACGGGCGATTGTTTTGCCGCGCGACCTATCGCGGCTTCGGCGGCGCACCACACCTGTTGCACGGCCATGGCGGGCACGGCGGACACGGGCACGGCGGCGGCTAGTGCAGCGCATCGTCTGTCCTGAACGCGACGACTGGCGTGCGACCGCCGAGAGCGCGGGATTCGATTTTCACACCATCGACGGCGAGCGCTATTGGGACGAGCGCGCCTATTACGCCTTCACGCTCGACGAGATCGAACGCGGGATCGAGCAGCCGACCGCGGAAATCGACGCGATGTGCCTCGAACTGGTCGGCCATGCGATCGACGACGAAGAGTATCTGCGCCGGCTGAAAATACCGGAAGCCTTCTGGCCGCTGATTTCGGAGAGCTGGCACCGCGACGACGGCAGCCTCTATGGCCGGCTCGATCTGAGTTTCGATGGCCACGGACCTGCAAAGCTGCTGGAATACAACGCCGACACCCCGACTTCGATCTTTGAGGCAGCGGTGTTCCAGTGGACCTGGCTCGAACAGGCGATCGAGCGCAACATCATCCCGAAACGCGCCGACCAGTTCAATTCGATCCACGAACGCCTGATCGAGGCCTGGAAGAAACTGGGCGGCGCGCATCGCCTCCATCTCGCCGGGATGACCGGGAATACCGAGGATGCAGGAACGCTCGCTTATCTCGAGGACACCGCCTCGCAGGCCGGGTTGAGGACCACGCTGATCGACATCGAAGGCATCGGATTGCGCGATGACGGCCATTTCGTCGATCTCGACGAGCAAGCCATCGAGCTCGCGTTCAAGCTCTATCCCTGGGAATGGATGTTTCACGATGCGTTCGGCGAGAAGCTGTTGAGCGCGCCGACGCGCTGGATCGAGCCGCCGTGGAAAGCGATCCTCTCCAACAAG
This sequence comes from uncultured Alphaproteobacteria bacterium, assembly GCA_963764705.1. Classification (GTDB taxonomy): domain Bacteria; phylum Pseudomonadota; class Alphaproteobacteria; order Rhizobiales; family Xanthobacteraceae; genus Bradyrhizobium. The sequence goes on from CAVXTR010000008.1 coordinate 425,172, forward strand.
GGCATCCTGCCGCTGCTGTGGGAGATGTTTCCGAACCATCCCAACCTGCTGCCGGCCTACTTCGAGGACGACCCGAACGCCGCCCGCCTCGGTGCCTCGTTCGTGCGCAAGCCGCTGTTTTCGCGCGAAGGCGCCAATGTCGCGCTGGTCAGTGCCGGCGCCACGCTGGTGGAACAGGAGGGGCCTTACGGCGCGGAAGGATTCATCCGGCAGGCGCTGGCGCCGCTGCCGTGCTTTGCCGATCAGTATCCGGTGCTCGGAAGCTGGCTGGTCGACCACGTGCCGTGCGGCCTGTCGATCCGCGAGGACGAGAATCCGATCACCGGCAACACGTCGCGGTTCCTGCCGCACGCGATTCTATGAAGCCGCCGATCACTCGCCGATGAAATCGGCCAGCGTCCGGCCGATGGCGGTGGCCGCCAGCAACGCCAGATAGCCGGGAATTCCGATCAGGATCAGCATCAGCGGGAACAGGCCGAAATCGCTGCCGCCGGGATGCACCAGCAGCAGACCGGCAAGGAATCCGCCGAGCATCCAGAACGGCTGCCACCAAACCTTGCCGCCGCTCAGCGCGCCGCCGGCGGCTTGCGCCAGCAACATCACCGGTGCGCCGACGCGCCAGAACAGCGGCGTGTCCCACGCTTCGCGGATTCGAAACGGTTCGTTGGCGTGCATCAGCCAGGGCCAAAGCGAAAACAGCGTCCAGGCCGCGAAACCGATCAGCACCAGCAGCAGGCCGGGAAGCCAGGACGGCAGATGCGGCGGTCTGGTCTGCGGCATCGTTTCCGGCCCGCCTGCTTCAGCGCGCGGCCGAAGCCGCCGCCCGCAGCCCGATCGGCGTCACCCCGGCGCGCGCCACTGCCGGCGCGATATTGGGACAATAGAGTCCGCGCCGCTCGGGATACGGCTTGAACGCGTTGGTGATGCCGACCACGGTCTCGGCCGCGCCGAGCGCCAGCACACCGTCGGGCTCCAGCATGCGCGCGACCCGGTCGAAGATGTTGATCTTGGTGGCGTGGTCGAAATAGATCAGGACGTTGCGGCAGAAGATGATGTCGAAGGTGCCGAGATGAGAGAAATCCTGCAGCAGGTTGAGCTGGCGATATTGCACCATGCTGCGGATATCGGCATTGAGCTGCCACAACTCGCCGGTCTGCGTGAAATATTTCATCAGCAACTGGATCGGCAGGCCGCGCTGGACCTCGAACTGGCTGAAAATGCCGGCTCTGGCCTTCTCCAGCACGCCGAGCGACAGATCGGTCGCGACAATCTCGGTGCGCCAACCCGACAGCAGCGGGCCAGCCTCCTTCAGGCACATCGCGATCGAATACGGCTCCTGTCCGGTCGAGGAAGCCGCGCACCAGATCCGCAAGCTGCGACGGGCCGCGCGCGCCTGCACCAGCGTCGGCAGCACCACCTCTTTCAGGTGATCGAACGGAATCTTGTCGCGGAAAAAGAACGTCTCGTTGGTGGTCATCCCCTCGACCACCTCGGCCGTCAGCGCGTCCGCCCCGCTCTTCATTTTGGCGACGAGTTCGGGAATGCCTGACAGGCCGGACTTGCGCGCCAGCGGCACCAGCCGGCTTTCAACCAGATATTGCTTGTCGGCGGAGAGATCGAGACCGGAGCGTTCCTTCAGAAGCTTACGCAGATACTCGTAGTCCGCAGGAGTCACGAACGGTCTCCCGAAAACATCCGAACCAGTTTCGGCGCGATCTGGTTGAGCGGAAGGATGGCGGCGCAAATCCCGGCATTGGCGGCGGCACCGGGCATGCCCCACACCACGCTCGACGCCTCGTCCTGGGCAATCACGCTGCCGCCGGCGGCAACGATGTCCTTGCCGCCGCGCATGCCGTCGGAGCCCATGCCAGTCAGGATCACCGACATGATGCCGCCCTGCCAGACGTCGATCGCGGAAGTGAACAGCGGATCGACCGCGGGCTTGCAGAAATTCACCGGCGGTCCGTCATCGAGCGCGATCGCGACATCGGCGCCATGGCGCACGACGCGCATGTGACGGCCACCCGGCGCCAGATAGATCTGTCCGGCCTTGACGACTTCGCCGTCGATGGCTTCGCGCGCTGGCCGGCGGCTGGAACGCGCCAGATGCTCGGCCAGAATCGTGGTGAAGGTCGGCGGCATGTGCTGGGTGATCAGCACCGGGAAACGATCGATCACCGGACCGATTTCGGTCACCAGCGACATCAGCGCCTGCGGACCGCCGGTCGACGAACCGATCAGGAGCACGCGCGGCGCCAGCATGCTGAACGGCCGGCGCATCAATTGGGTTTGCGCAGCCGGCGCCGCCGCCGGACGGCACACCGCTTCGCGCGCGTGAACCGGGGCCAGCGACGGATTCGCATGCCCGGCCGCCGGCGCCGAGCGACGGACCTTGGCGCCAAGATGGCGAATCTTCTGAATCAGGTCGTGGTGAAAGGTCTCGGCCGCGGCGGCTTCGCGCGTGCTTTCGGGTTTTGGGATGTAGTCGGACGCGCCCAGCGACAGTGCCTTGAAGCTGATCTCGGCGTTGCGGCGGGTCAGCGTCGACGCCATGATGATGATCAGATCGCGCTTCTTCGCCAGCAGTTGCGGCAGCGCGGAGATGCCGTCGAGCTCCGGCATTTCGATATCGAGCACGGCGACATGCGGGTTGATGCGCTCGATCTGGTTGACGGCGTCGAGACCGGTGCGCAGCGAGGCGGCAACCTCCATGTCCGGCTCCGCGCCGATCCAGCGCGAAATCATCCCGCGAATCACGACAGAGTCATCCACGACCATCACACGCAGCTTTTCCTGGCGTGTCGAGGTCGGGGGCGCGGGACTTGTCAACGCAATACTCATTCGTTCACCAAAAGCAGCACTAGGTACAATTACCAAAACAATGCCGGAGGCCGACCGGCCGCCGGATTGGAACGCTTGTTGAGCATGATCTTTTCGGAAAACCGGTTCCCGGTTTTCCCTCGCGACAAACGCCGAAGGCGTTTGCGCGGAGATCATGCTGCCAAGATCAGATCAAGCCGACTTCCTGGAACTTGGCCGTGACGATGTCCTTGTCGAACGGCTTCATGATGTATTCGTTGGCGCCCGCATGCAGCGCACGCGCGATGTGCGCGACGTCGTTTTCGGTGGTGCAGAAGACGACCTTGGGGGCGTCGCCGCCGGGCATGCGGCGGAGATTGTTGAGGAACTCATAGCCGTCCATGACCGGCATGTTCCAGTCCAGCAGCACCGCCTCGGGCATGGCGCGCTTGCAGGCTTCGATCGCCTTCTCGCCATCCTCGGCTTCGATGATCTGGAAATCGAGACCTTCCAGGATGCGGCGCGCGACCTTTCGAATGACGCTCGAGTCATCGACGACCAGACATGTTCTCATTTTCGGCCTCTGCTTCCCACTGATCCCCCGTAGGGGACGTTTCCGTTTCCAGGTTGGATTTCAGCTTCTTTTCTTACGCGGCCATCAAGTCGGGGACGATTTCAAGAACGCGATCGACATCTAGGACGACCATGAGCTGACCGTCGAGACGGTGGACACCACCGGCGAGCTTGGCCATGCGCGGATCGAGGTTGACGGGATTTTCCTCGCGGCCGTCATCGGGAAGCCTGAGCACCTCGCCGATCTGGTCGATCAGGAGGCCGTAGGACTCGCCGCGCAGGTCGACGCCGACCGCCATCGCCGGCTTGCCGTCGTCGTTCTTCGGCAGGCCGAGCCGCGCGCGCATGTCGACCACGGTGACGATGCGGCCGCGCAGGTTGAGCACGCCGGCGATCTCCGCCGACGACAGCGGCACCCGCGTCAGCCGTTCCGGCATGAACACGTCCTGGACGCGGGAGATCGGCAGCCCGAATAGTTGCCCGCCGATGAAGGCGGTGACGTATTCGGCCACGGCGCCTTCGATGGTTTCGGTCTTGGTCGTTGTCATCTGTCTGGATCCTTAAGCCGCTTGCCGGGTCTCGATGGCGGAGGTCTGTTCCTTCAGCGCCGCGATCAGGCCCGGACGGTCGAACTTGGCGACGTAGTCGTGGAAGCCGGCGAGGCGTCCGCGCTCGATTGCCGCCGGCGACACCACCGAGGACAATGCGATGATCGGCATCGAACTGAGGTGCGCGTCCGCTCGAATCGTTTCAGCGAATTCGAACCCGTTCATGTCGGGCATCTCGATGTCGGTCAGCACCACGTCGAAGATCTGGCCAGAGCGCAGCGCGGAGAGGCCTTCCTGGGCGTTGGGTGCGACCCGCACCTTGTAGCCGGCGGCCTTGAGCACCGGCGCCAGCATGTTGCGGAAGAACGCGCTATCGTCGACCAGCAGCACCGACTGCGACGACATCGACGGGCGCATTTCCTTGCGCGAGAACCAGTCGGCGAACGCCATCGGCAGGAAGTGGCCGACGTCGATCACTTCGGTGGCCTGGCCCTTGATCACGGCCGAACCCAGAATGCCGGACTGCGAGCCCGCCACCTCGATGTGCAGCCGTTCCTCGACGATGTCGATGATCTCGTCGACGACGAGGCCCATCGAGCGGCCGTCGTCGGCGAACACCAGGATCGGCTGCGCGCCCGAGGTCTGGACCACGACGCCGTCCATCTGCACCAGCGGCATCAGCTGCTCGCGGTACTGCACCATGTAGCGGCCGTTCGAGAGTTCGATCTTGTCGGTGGCGATCTCTTCCAGACGGGTGACGAGGCCGAGCGGCACCGCCTTGGGCTGGGTCGAGCCGGCGCGGAACACCAGCAGCGAGGTCAGCTGCTCGCCGGTCGAGGCGTGCGCCGCGGCATGCTCGTCGGCGAGTTCGCGGGAAGCGGAACCGGCGGCACCGAGCGCCTTGGCAATGCCGTTGGGGTCGATGATCATGATAACCGCGCCGTCACCCAGAATGGTGTTGCCGGAGAACATGTCGATGTGGCGCAGCTTGGTCGACATCGGCTTGACCACGATTTCTTCGGTGTGGAACACGCCGTCGACCACGATGCCGAAGGTCTGGCTGCCGACTTGAGTGACCACGATGAAGCCGTTCTCGGGATCGGAAGAGGTACCGTCGTCGATCTTGAGGAGCTTCTTCAGGTGCATCAGCGGCAACAGCTTGTTGCGCAGGCGCAGCACGGCCGTGTCCTTGATGCGCTCGATCCGGTGTTCGGAGTTGGCGCGGGCGCGGACCAGTTCGACCACGGAGAGCTGCGGGATCGCAAAACGGTCGCCGGCGGCTTCCACGATCAGGGCCGAGACGATGGCCAGCGTCAGCGGGATCTTGATGGTGACGGAGGAGCCCTCGCCGGCCACCGACTTGATGTCGATGGTGCCGCCGATCTGGTCGATATTGGTGCGCACCACGTCCATGCCGACGCCGCGGCCGGAGACCGAGGTGACGGTCGCAGCGGTGGAGAAGCCCGGCGCGAAGATGAACTTGTGGATCTGGGCTTCGGTCATCTTCTCCAGATCGGCCTCGGAGACGAGACCGTTCTGAACTGCCTTGGCCTTGATCCGCTCGGTGTTGAGACCGCGGCCGTTGTCAGCGATGCAGATGATGATGTGGCCGCCTTCATGATAGGCGGACAGACGAATGGTGCCCTGCTCCGGCTTGCCGCTGGCGGCGCGCTCAGCGGGCGTCTCCAGGCCGTGGTCGGCGGAGTTGCGCACCATGTGCGTCAACGGGTCCTTGATCAGGTCGAGCACTTGCCGATCGAGTTCGGTGTCGGCGCCGTGCATCTCCAGTTCGATCTGCTTGCCGAGTTCGCCGGAGAGGTCGCGGACGATGCGCGGCAGCTTCTGCCAGGCGTTGCCGATCGGCTGCATCCGCGTCTTCATGACGCCTTCCTGCAACTCGGCCGTGACGTTGGAGAGCCGCTGCAGCGGCACCTTGAACTCGGTGTCCTCGTTGCGCCTGGAGATCTCCAGCAGCTGGTTGCGGGTCAGCACCAGCTCGGAGACCATGGTCATCAGGTGTTCCAGCGTGTCCACGTTGACGCGGATCGACTGGTTGGCAATCTTGTCGGCTTCCTGCACGTCGGCCTCGGGGGCGGCCGTCTTCTTTGACGGTTTTGCCTTGGCTTCCTTGGCGACAGGCGCCGGTGCAGCTTCCTTGACAACTTCCTTGGCGACCGGCGCGGGTGCGGCAGGGGCCGCGGCGACCGGTGCTGCGGGTGCGGATGCGGCGGGTTCGACTTCAATCGCGGTCTCGCGGAAGGCGCGTTCGAGATCGTCGAGCGAGACTTCGCCGGGACGGAGCTGGCGTTCCAGCACCTGCTCGACCAAAGTGCCCTTGGCGACCGGGGGAGCTGCCGGCGCCACCGGCGGGGCTTCGACCACCGGCACGGGCGCAGCTTCAGCGACCGGCTCGGCATGCTTGCCTTCGGCCATCTCGTGCAGCTTCTCGATCAGGTCTTCGTCGGTGCCTTCGGGCTCGGTCTCGGTGGCTTCGAGGCCGGCGAGGATTTCCTTGATGCGGTCGATCGAGGACAGGATCAGCGTCACAGCACCGGCCGTCACCGGCATGCCGTCGCGGAATTTGCCCATCAGGGTCTCGCCGGCATGGGCCAGCGCTTCGAGCCGGGGCAACCCCAGGAAGCCGCAGGTGCCCTTGATGGTGTGAACCAGCCGGAAGATGTTATCCAGAATCTTCGCGTCGGTCGGATCCTGCTCGAACCGGACCAGTTGATTATCGACCGTGTCCAGGCTCTCGCTGGTTTCGGTCAGGAATTCCCTCAACAAATCATCCATGAAACTGGCCTTCGTACGCATCGGCACGCGACATCGACGTGCCCCGACGGAACTTGGCCAGCTTCCATGCAAAGCGTTTAATATTGGTTGAGCAAATGGAAAAGAACGGGCTCAACAAAGAGATAAGACCGCGGCATAGAATCCCGCGGTGTTTCGTCAACCTTTGATTAACCTGTTCGGCGCAACTGGCGCCGTCAGGACGCGGTCACGACGATCTTTTCGCCGTCGGGCACCAGCGTCACGTTCAACCCGCAGGCCTGCGCCAGCAGCCGCGTATAATAAGGCTGCACCGCATGCGCGTCGACGGACGCGGTCGAGCTCACGCTCAGGAGGTCGGCGATGTTCTGCGGCACGCGGGCATTGAGACCGGCGGAGGTAACGCGAAAGCTCATGGTCTCGCCGTCGCCGATCGGATCAATCGTCAGCGTACCGCCGCGCGGGATGGTCTGCTGCGCGATGATCAACATGTTCAACAGCAGCTTGACACGATTCTTCGGCAGCAGCAGCCGCGGCAAATTCCAGGCGATAGTGACCTTGCCGTCCTCGATCTGGCCCCGCGCCATGTTCTGGGCATCGCCGAGATCGATCTGGGCGCCGGCCGATCCCGCAGCTCCAAACGCCAGCCGGCAGAATTGCAGCCGCGCCGAAGCGGTCTTGGCGCTCTTGCGGATCAGATCGAGCGCGAAATCGCGATCCTCGGGCTTCGGATTGTCGTCGAGAACCTCAAGCCCATTGACGATGGCGCCAACTGGACTGATGAGATCGTGACAGACTCTGCGAACACAGCAGCGCCGCAAGTTCGAGGGCATCGGGAGCCGGACCGGGAGACGAAGTGCCAGACATCATATGTTCCTGGAAAACCGCGCGAATAGCGGACTGTAACGAATCACGCATGCTTGCTGGCTTGATACACTGCGCGGCCGCATGCGGCCAGCGGCGCTATTCACACATGCCAGTCGCGGCAATGGTAAGGCGGCACGAACAGCAAATGGGCCCCGCTCATGAATGAGGCAAATCCACCCGTCATCGAGAGCGAGGCCGCAGCCGGACTGCTCGAATTGCTGACCGACCTGGTGGTGGCGGCCGGCAACGCCATTCTCGCCGTCAACCGTTCCGTCATGAAGGTTGGCGGCAAGACCGACGGCTCGCCGGTAACCGAGGCCGATCTCGCCGCCGACCGCATCATCGCCGACGGGCTGGCGCGGCTGGCGCCCCACATCCCCTCGCTGTCGGAAGAGCGCGCCCGAGATGCACGGCTGCCCTATCGCGACAGTTTCTTCCTGATCGACCCGCTCGACGGCACCAAGGAGTTCGTCGCCGGCCGCGACGAATTCACCGTCAATCTGGCGCTGGTGACCCACGGGACGCCGCTGCTCGGCATCGTCGCGGCACCCGCGCTCGGGCTGATCTGGCGCGGCATTGTCGGCCGCGGCGCCGAACGGCTGACGCTTGGCGGAAATCCTGACGGCGGGCCGAAGCGGGAACCGATTCGCACCCGCCCTTGCCCGCCGCAGGGCGCGCCGTGGACGGTCGCGGTCAGCCGCTCGCATGGCGATGCCAGGACGGAAGGCTTTATTGCCGGGCGGCCGGGCGCCGTGCGGTCCGAACTGGGCTCGGCGGTCAAATTCGGCCGGGTGGCCGAGGGCTTGGTCGATATCTATCCCCGACTGTCGCCGACCTGCGAGTGGGACGTCGGGGCCGGCCATGCCGTCGTCACCGCCGCCGGCGGCAGGATCACGGATTCAAAGGGCAAGGCGCTGCAATTCGGCAGCGGGCGCGAGGATTTCATCATCCCGGAGTTCATCGCCTGGGGCGATCCCACGGCGTTGGGGTGAACCGTAGCCGGCTACTGCGCCAGCCCCTGTTCCAGCGCCGGCCAGCGCGCGGTCGCGTCTTTCAGGAAGCGCGCCGGGCTGGCGGCGAAGGCATCGCGGCTGTCCTCGCGGCCGAACAGATAAAGCCGCTGGTCGACGACCAGCCAGAATCGCGGGTTGCCGGCATAGGTCACCCCTCGCCCCAGATCGACCGGATCGTAGCCGCCGAACCGGGGCCCGTAGACCTCGGGATGGGAGACAAAGGAGGCCCGGTTGCCCTCGTTGCGGAAGCGCCAGACCGCGCCGGACCCGGAGGCCTCGAAATCGGGCAGTCCCTGGATGGCCACCTGGTCGGTGAAATAGGCCACGGGATCGAAACCCTCGATCGCAAGGCCGGAATAGCGGTTCACGATCACCCGTTCGGTGGTCTGGGCATGGGCGGCAAAATCGGCGGCAAATATCGCGAAAAGGCCTGCCAACAGGGCAAAAAAGGCCATTCCGGGGCGCCAACCGTATCTTTCCTGCCGCTCTGCCGTCATAGTTGGTACCGATAACAAACGAGTCGAGGGGACACTGGGCGCAACCTAGAGCCATGCATGTTGGCGTCGGGTTAAAGGACGGCGGCCAGGATTTCGATGCCAGGGGTTTTTTGATGATTTTTGCCTCACGCCTTGCCGCGGTGACGCTTGCCGCGCTGATGTGCTGGACCATGCCGACCTCGGCGCAGCAGGTGCAGGTGCAACCGCTGCCGCCGCAGCAGGCGCAACCTTATCCGCCCCAGCCGGCGCAGCCATATCAGGCGCAGCCGCAGCCCTTGCCGCCGCCACAACAGCAGGGCCCCGCCACCTTCGGACCGGACGAACTGGTCAATGCCGGGCACAAGTTCTTCGGCAACGTCTCGCGGGGTCTCGCCTCCATCATCGAGCGCGCGGTCAGCCAATGGGGTCTGCCCAACGGTTACGTGCTCGGCGAGGAAGGCAGCGGCGCCTTTGTCGCCGGGCTCCGTTACGGCGAAGGCACGCTTTACACCAAGAACGCCGGTGACTTGCGGGTGTACTGGCAGGGACCGTCGGTCGGCTTCGACTGGGGCGGCGACGGCGCGCGCACCATGACGCTGGTCTACAACCTGCCCGCCACCAACGCGATCTACCAGCGCTTCGCCGGCATCGACGGTTCTGCCTATATCATCGGCGGCTTCGGCATGACCGCGCTCACCGCCAACAACATCGTGCTGGTGCCGATTCGCTCCGGTATCGGCCTGCGGCTCGGCGCCAATATCGGCTATCTCAAGTTCACCCCGCGCGCGACATGGAACCCGTTCTGAGCTGCGCACGCTCACATGCCTGCGGCCGCGTGATTCAGGTTAACGCCGCAACGGGCTGGCCTTGGGCCGGTCCGCCATGGCATTGTGATTAACAATTTCCTTTTGGTGCGGAGTAACCATCCATGATCGAACCGATCATGTATCTGGCGATCGGTTTTCTGGTCTCGATGCTGTTTGGCCTGATGATCGTGCCGCTGGTGCATAACCGCGCGGTGCGGCTGACGACCCGGCGGCTGGAGGCGGCCACGCCGCTGTCGATGGCCGAGATCCAGGCCGACAAGGACCAGCTGCGCGCGGAATTCGCGATGTCGGCGCGGCGGCTCGAGATGAGCGTCGATCAGCTCCGCAACAAGACCACCAGCCAGCTCGCCGAACTCGGCAAGAAGTCCGATGCGATCAATCGCATGAAGATCGAGCTTGGCGAAAAGAACGCCACCATCTTCTCGCTCGAAGCCCGCGAGAAGGCGGTGAAGGAACAGTTGCGCGCCACCGAAGAGGAATTCACGGCCAAGACCGAGATGCTGCGCGGCGCCGAAACCGCGCTGACCGACAAGCAGGCCGAACTCGCCAAGATCAATCACGAACTGTCCGACCGTTCGATGACGGCGGACAGCCGCCAGGTCGAACTGGTCGCGGTGCGCACCCAGATCGAGGAACTCAAGGGCCGCGTCGGCGACGCCGAAAAGGAATTTGTGGCGACGCAGGCCCGGCTCGCGCAGGAGCGCACCGAATCCGAGAACGCGACGCGCGAACTCATCGAAGCGCGCAGCCGCGTCGAAAACCTCAGCCAGCGCGTCAACGATCTCGACCGCCAGTTGATCGTCCAGGTCAAGGAAGCCGAAATGCTCGGCAGCCGCGTCAGCGATCTCGAAGGCCGGCTGACGACGCAGGGCAAGCTCTTGGCCGAACGTGAATTTGAAAACAACCAGCTCAAGCAGGCCAAGGAAGCCGCCGAGCGCATCATGATGGACCTGCGCAACGAGCTCGCGACGGCGTCGTCGAGCGGCGCCAGCTCAGTGGCGCTCGAGAAATTGCGCGCTGAAAAGGCCGCCGTCGAGGAACAGCTTCGCTCAGCCCGCGACGAGCGCGCCAAACTGCAGCGCGACATCAACGCGATCCAGCAGCAGGCCGAAAGCTCCTGGGCCACCGAGCGCATGGAAAATGCGCTGCTGCGCGAGCGCATCAACGACATCGCCGCCGAAGTCGCCAAGCTGGCGATGCAGCTCGAGGGTCCGAACTCGGCGATCGAGGCCATGCTGGCCGCGGAACCGGCGGCCCCCAAAACCCCGGCCAAACCCGCCAACGACATCGCCGGCAACGGCGCCGCCCCGCCCGTAGGCCCTTCCGAAGGCGGCGGCACCCTGGCCGAGCGCATCCGCGCCCTGCAATCCCACGCCTCCCGCGCCCGCCAGCAGGGGGCGTAATTCCCCTGCCCTTTTTGTTTTGACGCGTTTTCCTGGCGCGAGCAGGTTTCCGGGGCACCAGAAACAAAATCGCGAAAACAACCCCATGCAAAGTAGAATAGCACCCGAAAACGGCCCGGCGTCGCGACCAACCTGATCTCACCCCGCTCCTGCGGCCGACTATTACTTGACACCATGGGTCCGCAAAACGTAAATCGCGGGCTCTGACGGCCCTCATTTCGGGCCAATTCCCGGGCGCATAGCTCAGCGGGAGAGCGTTCCCTTCACACGGGAGAGGTCCAAGGTTCGATCCCTTGTGCGCCCACCATTTTCAAAGGGTTTCTGAGAGCCCTTGGTAATTTTCTAGCAGCAGCGTCTCACACATAGCAGCAGACACTTGTCGCGCGCCCTAGCCTGCGATCACATTGTTGCAAGATTGCCAGCGGCTTTGTCATTTTGGATCGCGCCTGATATCAATCACAACCTTGGCGGGAGACACAGGATACGATAACTGAAAACAGTTTTGGGACCGCGCATCCACATTGAGTCGGGCAGGCATTTTGAACTCTCGTCACGTTGGTTTTTCGCTGTCTAAATTGCTGGTGGTCGAATTGCGCAAGTTTGAGAAAGACACAAGTTCATGACCTTCACTGATGAACCGCCTCGTAAGGAATCACTTGTTCAACCGCGCAAACATTGGTTGGAATATGCGATTTTTGCGTTCGTGATTCTGACCACCATCGCTACAAGCTGGGCTGCCTACTACACACAGAGACAAGCAGAGACGGTAAGGGATCAAGAACGACGGCAGTTACGCGCGTATTTGGGAACTGCGCCGGGCGCAATCGATGTTGACAAGACAGAAAAATCGTCCGGTTACATCGGCGCAATTATCAAAGTCCGCAATTTCGGACAGGCACCGGCCTACGACGTCAAACCACTTAAACATGGCTACAAGTTGAGTCCGCCACTGAGAGGTGAACTCGAGTCTATCGACGGCGGAACGCAGGTTTCAGTTGAACAGAAATCGAAATACACGCTCTTTCCCAGCGTGGAAGTGCCAATAGGCCATGTGCAGCTCACGTCGACATCAGAGAACAAGCAAATTGCAAGTGGCTCAGACTATAGTTTGATCGTGTTCGGGACCATTTCATATCGTGACGTATTCGACGAAGTTCATGTCACAAATTATTGCTACATTTATTCTCGGGAGCGACTTAGCGATGGTGCTCATTGTCACATGCACAATGATTCAGACTGACAGCCCTCAGGGGCTGTGGTGGCGGGCCTAAGATTCAATCCCATGTCCGCCCAGCATTGCGGCCTCAAACCGGCCCCAACGACCCGCCTGCCCCGCAAAATTCCGAAAACTTCCCGTTCTGCCCACCCAGCCGGGGCTTTGTTTCAGCGGTTCCTCCGCTAGCTTCCGGCCTCCCGCATCCGATTTTGCGGGGGTAATTTGATGCGCAACCGGTCTGATTATCTGCCGAGACTCCAGCCAGGGTCGCCCGTCACCTTCGCGGCCGCCGTCGCGGCGAGATCGTGGCGACCTTCGGCATCACGCCCTACTTCGCCGGCTCATTCCTGCGATCCTTATTGTGAGCCTGCTCGGCGGTCGCCCGGCTGAACCAGAATCGTCGACGAAGTTTTTTAGCTTCGACCAGTTGTCATAACGTTGGAAGCCGCACCGTATTCCGCGGCAGAGCTTCAAAGCTCCGCCATCGCAGCCTCACCGAAAATTTCGAACCCGGTTCAGTCCGCCGAGATCGACCGGCGCCCGTGACAACCGCGCCAGCTCGCCGGCGAGAACGGCAGCGGCAGGCCTGGGGAAGCGAGTTCTGCTTCCGGGTTCAGGGAAAGGCCGGGCGATGCAGCGGCCGGCACCAAGGTCGGTGCGGGATCGGACACCCTGATCGATCCCGCACGTTCGATAACCGATGTCGCCTTCAAACCGAAGTGCCTGGGCATCCATTCCTCCATCAGCGAATACCGGTCGACGCCGATTCGCGTTTCAGGTTCGAGCCAATCACGAATCTGCGATCTATTCATTGACGCTTCGTTGATTTACCCACTGACATGAAAGCCAATCCGACCATTTCCGTAGTCATCCGGTATTTCCAGTCATTGGCCGCACTGCACAAAACCAGCGGGCGACGGCGTGCCCGGCTGCCGCGTCAAATGCCTGACAAACCCGGCCGGCACGGGGCTTTTATTTGGTCGGTTCCTCCGCTAGCTTCCGGCCTCCAGCATCCAATTTTGCGGGGGCAATTTGATGCGCAACCGGTCTGATTACCTGCCGAGACTCCAGCCATGGTCGCCTGCCACCTTCGTGGCTGCGGTCGCAGCGGTGCTGTTCGCGGCTACCCTGCAGGAGATCGTGGCGACCTTCGGCATCACGCCCTACTTCGCGGGCTTCGTTCCGGCGATCCTGGTGGTGAGCCTGCTCGGCGGGGCCCCGGCCGGCATCTTCGCGGCGCTGCTGGCGATCCCGACGGTGTGGTGGGCGTTCATGCCGCCGCACTTCGAATTCAATCCGCTGTCCGCCGCCGACTACGACAGCTTCGCCACCTTCGTGCTGGTCAGTTCGCTGGTGATCTGCTTTTCCCACCTCTACCGCGAAGCCCGCGTCCTGATGCGGAAATAGCGGCCGATGAACTTTCAGAAACTCATCCTGACCATTGCCAGCCTGACCGGCGGCGCGATCGGATTGCTGGCGCCGATCGGCGTGGTCAAATGGCTGCTGCGCACCGAGCCGGAAGACGCCGGCATTTTGACACTGTTCTTCCTGCCGGTCTGGTGCCTGCTGGTGGTGGTAGGACTGCTGATCGGCCGCCGACTCGGGCTGTCGATGACCGGTGGCCGGCGGGTCTTGCAGCGATAATCTGCCGAAGCGCTGCGCCCCTCACAGCACCGCTTCGATCAACCCGAGGTTCTTCGCTTCCTGCGCTTCCAGGTACCAGTTCGACGGCGCGCGCTTGATCACCTCGTCGAGGCTGACGCTGGAGCCGAGCACCAGATTCTGAAAGCCTTCGTTCTGGATCGCGATCGAGCATTCGATTTCGTTCAGCGTGGCCTGCACGGTCGCCAGGCAGGTGGTGAGCGGACCGTCGATGACAAGCTTCTTGGCCAGCTTGCGCTCGTGGATCATCAGCCTTGTGCCGCGGGCCAGATAGCGGTTCTCGCGGACGAAGAAACTCATGAAGGTGGTGCCGGCCGAATAGATCGCGGCCTTGCCGAGAAACACGAAGCGCCGCTGCGGCTCGGTCTCGCTGGCGAAGCGCACGTCCTCGCCCATCATCCGCGCCACCTCGGGGTCACCGCCCAGCGTCGACAGTTCGATCACCACGAGGTCCTGGCTGGAGGCGTTGTCGAACTGCGCCCGGAAACTGACATACATGGCGTAATCGACCACGCCCGACAAAGCGACGGCGGGATTTTTGAAAGCAATGGCGGAAAGCGGCGCGGCAGACATCGTGAACCCATCGTCGTGTTTTGAGCTGATGCGTTGGCAACCGAACAGTCACGTCGCGGTTCCACCGCGACGTGCCCGAAAAACACGCAGCAAGTCGCGGAAAGCTGCGATGGCGCGGACAAAAAAAGGCCGCCTGCTGGCGGCCTTTTCGTCCGTTTGCGCTATCTCCGAAAAGCGTCGCCTCAGCTCACGAGGCGAGCGCTAAACGGTCGGAGTTGGCGTATTCCAGTTGCTGCTGGTCCTGAACAATGATGGTGACGTGCCAGCCCTCGCTGGCCCACACCCGCGCCTTGGCCACGGCCATCAGCGAGCTCGCCCTGTCCATCCTGACGGTCTCGTTTCCCCGTTCCGCGACGATCCTGTAGGTCATGTTTTCCCCTCACGCACACAACAATGCTGGGGAGATGTTTGAATCCGGCTTTGGCCGCAATTTGCTGACAATTTGTCTAATCAGCGGCAAGGTTGGGAAGCGCCGGGGCAGCCCGGGGCCTATCTGGCCTTGATTGGACCGGGTCCGGACGACGCCAGCGACTGCGGCGACTCAGCCACCGTCGCCATGCTCGCGGCCGCCGACGCCAGCGGGCCGGGGCCCTCCTCGTCGTCGAGAAACTGGTTGATTTTGGCCTGGATCGTCGACTTGACGTGATCGGGGCCGCGATCGCTGAGTTCGTTGTGCTGAAACTCGGTCCTGACCACGGTGATGCCGGCCTTGGCGCAGATCTCGTCGTCGGGAATGACGTTGGGATCGGCCTTGAACACCGGATCCCTGGAGCGGAACGAGAGGATCTTGAACTTGCCGTCGGTGGCGAACGGCACCCGCAGGTTATCCAGCGTCACCACCTTCTTGACGATCTCGGGATGGCGTCTGGCAAGGTACATCGAGATGTCGCCGCCGTTGGAATGCCCGACCAGCGTGAGACGGCCGTAATCCGCGTTCGGATAGACCTTCTTCAACTCCTCGATCGCGAACATGATGTTGAAGACGCCGCGGTTGTATTGCAGGCGGCGGCCGACATATTCCTCGCCGACCCTGGTGACCATCGGATCGTCGGTTTCGAGATCGTGCTGGATGCTCACCACCAGATAGCCGCGCGCGGCAAAGACGTTGGCGAGAAACGAGTACTCGGTGAACTTGACGGTGTTGCCGTGGTTGAGGATCACCACCGGCAACTCGATCATCTCGGCCATCGCCTCGACCTCGCGGTCGCGGCGAACCGCAATGTCGACCGAGACCTGGCGGTCGTCACGCAGGATATCGTGGAAGGTCAGCGTCTGGTGACGGATCGCCCATTTGCTGGCGCTGAAATAGGCCAGCACCGCGACCGCGCAAATCGAGAGTACGACAATGCCACGCTTCATGACCAATCTCGCAGGTTGAAGGTGACTCCCTTCCGCCAGATTTGTCACAGTGGCATGACAGTATCCTGACATCGGCGTTGTACGGCGCTCACATCATATTGTGATGCCGGTGATCAGGAACGCGCGGCGGAGCGGCCTTCAGCCAGCCCCGCCTCCTCAAGCCGCCCGGAAAACCAGGCCGTCAGCGCCGGGTCGAGACCGCCGCTGGTGTAGATCTCCGCCGCCGTGACCTGCTTCTTGCCGAGCGTCACGAACACGCCGATCCAGTAGGCGAACCACAGATGGGGATCGGTCAACGCCCGCAGCTTGTGCTGGTCATGCGCGACCGGCTGGTGATTGCCTGACTTGCGGACCTCGACCGCGAGCAGGTTGTTGGGGATCGCGCGCTGGTGCACGACGATGTCGGGATAGACCGATTTGCCGAGATGATCGTCGGTCGAGACGATGGTGCCATGCGGCAGCCGCAAGGTGCGGTCGCCGAGCCGGTCGTAGTCGCAGTCGGTCTCCCAGCCCGGGAACTGGTGCTCGACATGCACCGCCAGCCGGTGCGTCAGGGTGCGCTCGCCGAGATCCTTTTCGAGCAGAAAGGTCTCGCGCGCGTAAAATTCGTGGAGTGCCGCGACGACCTTGTTCAGCTCGGTCTGCATGACGCCTCCACTTTAGAGCGGGGACGCCCCGCCCCCTACATCTGGACTTCGATCAGCCGCGGTCCCGGCTCGGCGATGGCTTCCGCCAGCGCCTTGTTGAAATCGTCGACATTGGCGACCGAACGGCCCGGCACACCCATGCCCTTTGCCAGCGCGACGAAGTCGAGGTCGGGGCGGTCGATCTTGAGCATGTCGAGCGCACGCTGGCCCGGCTCGCCGGCGCCGACGCCGTCGAATTCGCCACGCAGGATCTGGTAGATCTTATTAGCGAACACGATCGTGACGACGTTGAGACCTTCGCGCGCCTGGGTCCACAGCGATTGCAGCGTGTACATCGCGCTGCCGTCGCCGACCATGCAGATCACCTTGCGGTCCGGGCAGGCCACCGCGGCGCCGGTCGCCACCGGGGTCGAGAAGCCGATCGAGCCGCCCATGTTCTGCAGCCAGTCGTGCGGGGCGGCGGCGGCCGTCGGCGGGAAGAAGCCGCGGCCGGTGGTGACGGACTCGTCGACCACGATGGCGTTTTCCGGGATCGCCATCGCGATCGCCTGCGCGATCGAGGCATGGGTCAGCGCGCCGGTCGGCTTGGCGATTTCGACCAGCTTCTGCGGCTGGCGGTCGGCCGGCTTGGCGCCGAGCGCGGACGCCAGCGCTTCGAGTGCGGCGACGGAGTTTTCCGCGCCCGAGGTCATGCGATGCACCTCGCAACCGTCCGGCTTCAGCATGCTGGGCTTGTTCGGATAGGCAAAGAACGCGACGGGATCGTTGGCCTCGACCAGAATGATATTCTTGAAGTCCTTCAGGATCGGCAGCGCCTGCTCGATCACATAGGGAATGCGGTCGATCGCAAACCGGCCCCGGCCGCGCGCCATCCGCGGATTGTAGGTCTGACCCATCACCTTGCAGCCGGTCTTGCCGGCGACCTGCGCGGCCAGCGCCAGTCCCTGCTCGGTCAGCGCGCCACCGGTCAGGAGCAGCAGCGTCTGGGCACCGCCGCCGCGCAGCACCTTGGCGGCATTGTCGATGGCGGCGGAGGAATAGTTGGCGCGCTGGCTTTCCGCCGGCACCTGGGCGATGCCGTCGGCCTCGTTCCAGGCGGTATCGGCAGGCAGGATCAGGGTGGCGATCTGCGCCGGGGCGCTCTTGGCCGCGGCGATCGCGGCGGCGCCGTCGGTGGCGACGGACTTGGCGTCCGGCGAGGTCCGCACCCAGGCCGACATCGGCCGCGCCAGGCCCTCGATGTCGGAGGTCAGCGGCGCGTTGTAGCCGATATGGTAGACCGCGTGCTGGCCGACGATGTTGACGATGCCGGAATTGGCCTTCTTGGCGTTGTGCAGGTTGGCGAGGCCGTTGGCGAGGCCGGGGCCGAGATGCAGCAGCGTCGAGGCCGGCGAGCCCTTCATGCGGTAATAGCCGTCGGCGGCGCCGGTCACCACGCCCTCGAACAGGCCGAGCACGCAGCGCATGCCCTCGACCCGGTCCAGGGCGGCGACGAAATGCATCTCCGACGTGCCTGGATTGGCGAAGCAGACGTCAACCCCGCCTGCGACCAATGTCCGCACCAGACTTTCCGCACCGTTCATGGTCTCGCTCCGATCCGCGTTGTTGTATAAAGCCGGCGAAGATCAACCATTCTTCACACGTTTCGTCAAAGGTTTAGCCGCACAACGCAGCCATCACCTGCGGCGTGTTGCTTTTTTTAACCGGGCAAACCGAAAATGCCGCACTCACGGCCTCGTTGCTTGCGAAATCGCGGCAATTATGGCCTGTCTCAAGCTGTCGATTTGATCATTTCGCGAGGAAGAAAATGACCCGGGTCCTGGCTTTGCTGTTTGCGGCGGTGACGGTTCTGGCGGTTGCCGGCCAGGCGCAGGCCCAAGAGACGGATTCGCGCGACATCATGGGCGGCGGCCCCAATTTCTTCCGCAGCGGCGGCGGCGGATCGAGCCCGATCCCGCGCACCACCGTCAGCTATGGCGGCCAATACGCCCCGGGCACCATTGTCGTGAACACCGCCGAGCGCCGGCTCTATCTGGTGCTCGCGGGCGGCCAGGCGCTGCGCTACGGCATCGGCGTCGGCCGCGACGGTTTCCGCTGGAGCGGAACCCACCGCATCACCGCGAAAAAGGAATGGCCGAGCTGGACCCCGCCGTCGCAGATGCTGGCGCGGCGGCCCGACCTGCCGCGGCACATGAACGGCGGCATCGACAACCCGCTCGGCGCGCGCGCGATGTATCTGGGATCGACGCTGTACCGCATCCATGGCTCCAACGAGCCCGAGACGATCGGACAGGCGGTGTCCTCCGGATGCTTCCGCATGACCAATGACGACGTCACCGATCTCTACGGCCGCGTTTCGGTCGGCACCACGGTGATCGTGAAGAACTGACGCTGCCAACGGACGGGAACCCGGCACGGCCATGCGCGCCGTTGCCCGATCATTGCTTGCGCGCATGTGCGGATTGCGGCAGCGTCAACATGATGAGCTCCCATAGCCGGTCTTACCTTCCGCGAATGCCGTTAGCTGCCTTGGCGGCCATTACTTTCGCAGTGTTGGCACTTGGCCAGTTCTTGTTACCGCCGGCGGCCGCCGGCGAAATTCCAGCCATCGTCCAGCGACAACGCGCCGAGAAGAAGGTCTTTACCGACAGCGAGATCGTCGAGGGGTTTTTCAAGACCGCGTTCGGCGCCGAATACCATCTCGCCGGCCGCGTCGATCGCATCCGCAAATACGACACGCCGGTGCGGGTGTTCGCCGACGGCAACCGCGCCGACCGCAAGGCGCAGCTGGCGAAGATCGTGGCCGACATCGCCGCAAAAGTTCAGCACCTCGACATCGCCATGGCCGCCAGCAACGACGACGCCAACGTGCTGGTCAAGCTGGTGCGCGACCGCGACCTCAACCGCACCATTGCCACCTTCTACGGCAGCGAACGGGCCAGGGAGATCCGCTCCTCGCTCGATCCGCAATGCCTGTCGGGTTTTCGCAAGAACGAGAAATTCGAGATCGAGCATTCCGACGTCATCCTCACCGTCGACAATGGCGACTTCGTCTTCTTCGATTGCGGCTATGAGGAATTGCTGCAGTCACTGGGGCCGATCAACGATACCTCGACCGTGCCGTGGACCATGTTCAACGACAATGTCTCGATGGGCTATTTCGATATCTACGACCAGTACATCCTCAACCTGCTCTATGATCCCCGGATCAGGGCCGGCATGACCGTGCAGGACGTCAAGGAAGTGCTGCCGGACGTGCTCGGCGATGTCCGCGTCTGGGTGCGCAAGGTCAACAATCTGCCGGAATGACGGCCCTTTGCCGAACCGGGCGACCGCCCGAGCCGCGGCTGCAACCAGCCTTGTGGAACACAACAACGCAGGGTTACATCGATAAAAAATGTTACTTTTGAGCGTGCAGTGTGTATAAGCGCTTCAAATGAACGACTTGCCGCGGACCCAGGCCTTGCGTTGCTTCGTCACGGTCGCCCGTGAAGGCACCGTCTCGCGCGCCGCGACGTTGCTGGGTTTGACCCAACCCGCCGTGAGCCTGCAGCTCAAGGGGCTGGAGGAAAGCACCGGCCTGCTGCTGTTCCACCGGACGCCGGGCGGCTTCACCCTGACCGAAGCCGGCGCCGCCCTGCTGCCGCTGGCGCACAAGGCGGTATCGGCATCATCGGATTTCAAGACGGCAGCGGACCAGGTGCGGCAATCGCAGCGGGGAACGCTGCGCGTCGGCACCATCCTGGAGCCCGAGTTCATCCGGCTCGGCCCGTTCGTGCGCAGCCTCGCCACCTCCTCGCAAGCGACCGAGGTCTTCCTGCGCCACGGCACCAGCGACCACGTGCTGGCACAGATCGGCAGGGGCGAACTCGATGTCGGATATTATGTCGATGCGACCCCCGCCGGATTGCCGGCGTCGCGGCAATCGCCCGAGCGCACCATCCAGGACGGAAAATTCCAGCTCGCGCCGCTCACGAGCTACGCCTATCGCGTGATCGCGCCGACGGCCTGGAGCGACCGGGTCCTCGGCAAGGACTGGGCCGACCTCGCCCGCCTGCCGTGGCTGGCAACGCCGCCCGGCGCGGCGCACCGGCGGCTGCTGGACGATATCTTCCGCCCGCTCGGCGCGATGCCGAAGCGGGTCGCCTTCGCCGATCAGGAAGCGGCCGTGATCGACTTCGTCGAATCCGGCATCTGTCTCGGCCTCGCCCGCGACGGCATCCTGGACCGGATCACGCGTCAGCGCGATTTCGTGATTGCCAACAAGGTGGCGTTGACCTGCGACCTTTCCTTTGCCTGCCTGGCGTCGCGGCGTCATGAAGCCGTGGTCTCGCACGCCTTTGCGGCGATGCAGGCGGTGTGGGACCTGCAGCCCGCCGGCACCGCGCCGATCGAAGCGGTACGATCGCGAAGAGGCGCGCGCCGCTAGCCGCAAACCGGTTTTCCTGCCAGCGCCACAACCGGGGCGCGCGAGACCCCTGTATTTCTACGTTCTTGGCCGCTGCCACCGAATCACCGAGAAATGGCCTTGACGCCCCTTTATCGGGGCGTTTCCTCCTGAAACTTTCCGCCCGCCCGGTGGGCGGGCGCCTATTTTTCGGCAGGCTCCACGTAGTGATCGCACGCGCGTTGACGCGCCATCTTGCGGACCTGATCGCTTTCGATATAGGCGCCTCGCATCGGTATGCACTCGGCCTGCTCCGCAGCGCTGACGAAGCGGAGTCGCCGCGCGTCGCCTTGCAGCAATTCAAAATCAAACGCGCCCAGATAAGTCCAATCGTAGGACGGCCCCCTCGCGGTCACCGTTTGCAGCGGATCAAGTGACGCCAGGTAGTCGTCGCCGGTGGGGCCGACGATGCCGATCTTGCGTTCCGGGGTGACATAAATGCTGGTGCGGCTGTTGTGAGCCCAGTCGAACGCCTTCATCGCAATCCTGGTCGTGCCGCCCGGCGTCGTCATGGACAGGTAACGACCGCGGTCGGTTTGCTTGTCCCAGATGTAGTAGAAGCGAAGCGTGAGGGTCGTTTGCAGATCGGCAATCACCGTGCTGGCCGAATACGCCGGCACCAGGCTCCAGAAAGCGATGTACGCAGCGACGGCCACGACCGGCGCTGCGGTCGACGCCAGCAGCACCCACACCGACACGCGGATGGAGGCCCGGAGTTCGCCCGAGAGCGGGTTGCTGAGATTGATCGCCTGCGACATGGCACCAGTCTAGCTGACGACCGCTGCCATTTTATTGATTTGGCGCGGTAGAACCACACCGGCCCGTTAGGGACTTCTTTACCTCTTTTGGCGAACCGCCCTGCTCGCGCGCCTCAAGCCGACTTCTCGAACAGCTCGCGGCCGATCAGCATACGTCGGATTTCGCTGGTGCCGGCGCCGATTTCGTACAGTTTGGCGTCGCGCAGCAGCCGGCCGGTCGGATAGTCGTTGATGTAGCCGTTGCCGCCCAAAAGCTGCATGGCGTCGAGCGCGCATTGGGTGGCTTTTTCCGCGGCAAACAGGATCGCGCCGGCGGCGTCCTCGCGCGTGGTCTCGCCGCGGTCGCAGGCCTTCGCCACCGCATAGACATAGGCGCGCGCGGCATTCATCGTGGTGTACATGTCGGCGAGCTTGCCCTGCACCAGCTGGAAGGTGCCGATCGGCTGGCCGAACTGCTGGCGCTCGTGCACGTAGGGCAGCACCACGTCCATGCAGGCCTGCATGATGCCGATCGGTCCCGCCGCCAGCACCGCCCGCTCGTAGTCGAGGCCGGACATCAGCACGTTGACGCCGCGGCCGACTTCGTTGAGCACGTTCTCTTCCGGCACCTCGCAATTGTCGAACACCAGTTCGCAGGTGTCGGAGCCGCGCATGCCGAGCTTGTCGAGTTTCTGCGCGGTGGAAAATCCCTTCATGCCCTTTTCGATGATGAAGGCGGTGATGCCGCGCGGACCGGCATTGGCGTCGGTCTTGGCATACACGACCAGCGTATCCGCGACCGGCCCGTTGGTGATCCACATCTTGCTGCCGTTCAGTACGAAGCGATCGCCTTTCTTGTCGGCGCGGGTCTTCATCGACACCACGTCGGAGCCGGCATTGGGCTCCGACATCGCCAATGATCCGACATGCTCGCCCGAGATCAGCTTCGGCAGATACTTCCGCTTCTGCGCCTCGTTGCCGTTGCGCCTGATCTGGTTGACGCAGAGGTTGGAATGCGCGCCGTAGGACAGCCCGACGGCCGCCGACGCGCGCGACATTTCCTCGACCGCGATGCAATGCTCGAGATAGCCCAGCCCCGTCCCGCCATACTCTTCCTCGACAGTGATGCCATGCAGGCCGAGCGCGCCGATCTTGGGCCACAAGTCGCGCGGAAACTGATTGCTCCTGTCGATTTCGGCGGCGCGCGGCGCGATCTCGTTGCTCGAAAAGGCATGAACGGTCTCGCGAATCGCATCCGCGGTTTCGCCGAGATCGAAGTTGAACATCCGGTACGCGTTGGGGATCATGGTCGGGCGGCCTCCGGCGCATCTGGCGTTATCGAGCGGCTTCGTGGCCCACAGCCATATTCCCTCAAAATGGGCTTGTCACGAGCCGAAACGACCCGAAAAGCGGGGCCGCCGGGCGGCCTCTGGTATACCGCCGGATGCGGCAAACTCCCGCTTGCTCTGGCGCCTGCAACGGGCTGTAATTCGCCGAAACAGCCGCCCTCCGGGACCAACCACGGAGCGGACATAATCTGGAGACGCCTCATGCACGGCACCATCGAACTATCAGGGGATTCGCACCTGCTGGCCGCGCGCGACAAGGCCAACTCGCTGCCGCTCGGCGATATCGACGTCAGCCATCCCGAACTGTACCGGACCGATTCGTTCTGGCCGTATTTCGACCGGCTGCGCCGCGAAGATCCCGTGCATTACTGCAAGGACAGCATCTTCGGGCCTTATTGGTCGGTGACCAAATACAACGACATCATGGACATCGAGACCAACCATTCGGTGTTTTCGTCGGCGGCCTCGCTCGGCGGCATCACGATCCGCGACGTCGCCTCCGACCTGCGCCGCGAAAGCTTCATCGCCATGGACCAGCCGCGCCACTCGGCGCAGCGCAAGACCGTGGCGCCGATGTTCACGCCGACCCATCTCGACCAGCTCGCGATCAACATCCGCAAGCGCTCGGCCGAATGCCTCGACAACCTGCCCAAAAATGAAGTGTTCGACTGGGTCGACAAGGTCTCGATCGAACTGACGACGCAGATGCTGGCGGTGCTGTTCGACTTCCCCTGGAAGGACCGCCGCAAGCTGACGCGCTGGTCCGACGTCGCCACCACCCTGCCCGGCCCCGACGGCGTCGTCGCCACCGAGGACGAGCGGCAGGCCGAACTGATGGAATGCGCGCAGTATTTCGGCAGGCTGTGGAAAGAGCGCGTCAACCAGCCGCCGAAGAGCGACCTGTTGTCGATGATGGCGCACAGCGACGCCACCCGCGACATGGACCCGAAGAATTTCTTGGGCAATCTGATCCTCCTGATCGTCGGCGGCAACGACACCACCCGCAACACGCTGTCGGGCAGCATCTATGCGCTGAGCAAGAATCCGGACCAGTACAAGAAGCTGCGCGAAAATCACGCGCTGATCGACAGCTTCGTGCCGGAAGTGATCCGCTGGCAGACGCCGCTGGCGCATATGCGCCGCACCGCGCTTGCGGATTTCGAATTCCGCGGGCGCCAGATCAAGAAGGGCGACAAGGTTGTCATGTGGTACGTCTCGGGCAACCGCGACGAGGACGTCATCGACCGCCCCTACGACTTCATCATCGACCGCGCCCGGCCGCGCACCCACATCTCGTTCGGCTTCGGCATCCACCGCTGCGTCGGGATCCGGCTCGCCGAGCTGCAATTGAAGATTATCTGGGAAGAAATCCTCAAGCGGTTCGACAATATTGAGGTGGTCGGCGAACCCAAGCGGGTGTATTCGAGCTTCGTAAAAGGCTACGAGACCCTGCCGGTCCGTATTGCCGGCTAACCCTTAAAGCGCCCTCGGGGATGATCCCACATGAACGTCCAGACATCCATCAGAGCTGACAAGGCCGAACTTCTGCGCACCGCGCGTGAAGAAGCCTATGCGACGCCCCTGAAGGACTTCCATCCCGGCGCGCCAAGGCTGTTCCAGAACGACACGCTGTGGCCGTGGTTCGAGCGGTTGCGCAAGGAAGAGCCGGTGCATTACTGCACCAACGCGCCGATCGAGCCCTACTGGTCGGTGACCAAGTACAACGACATCATGCATGTCGACACCAACCACGGCATCTTCTCGTCCGACTCCACCCTCGGCGGCATCTCGATCCGCGACGTCCCGCCCGGCTACGACTACCCAAGCTTCATCGCGATGGACCAGCCGAAGCACTCGTCGCAGCGCAAGACCGTGTCGCCGATGTTCACGCCGACGCATCTCGACGAATTGGCAAAGCTGATCCGCGAACGCGCCATCAAGGTGATCGAAAACCTGCCGCGTAACGAGACCTTCAATTTCGTCGACCGGGTGTCGATCGAACTGACGACGCAGATGCTGGCGACGCTGTTCGACTTTCCGTTCGAGGAGCGCCGCAAGCTGACGCGGTGGTCCGACGTTTCGACCGCGCTGCCGAAGAGCGGCGTCGTCGAATCCGCCGAGCAGCGCCGCCAGGAAATGGACGAGTGCGCCGCCTATTTCACCAGGCTGTGGAACGAGCGCGTCAACGCGCCGCCGCGCAACGACCTGATCTCGATGATGGCGCATAGCGACGCGACGCGGCACATGGACCCTGATAACCTGATGGGCAACATCATCCTGCTGATCGTCGGCGGCAACGACACCACCCGCAATACCATGAGCGGCTCGGTGCTGGCGCTGAACGAGCACCCCGACCAGTACCAGAAGCTGCGCGACAATCCGGCGCTGATCGACACCATGGTGCCGGAAGTGATCCGCTGGCAGACGCCGCTGGCGCACATGCGGCGCACCGCCCTGGTCGACACCGAACTCGGCGGCAAGCAGATCAAGAAGGGCGACCGCGTCGTGATGTGGTACGTCTCCGGGAATCGCGACGAGGAAGGCATCGACAGGCCGGAAGAGTTCATCATCGACCGCGCCCGGCCCCGCACCCACCTGTCGTTCGGCTTCGGCATTCACCGCTGCGTCGGCATGCGGCTGGCCGAGCTGCAACTGAAGATCGTGTGGCAGGAGATGCTCAAGCGCTTCGACCGCATCGAGGTGGTCGGCGAGCCGAAGCGGGTCTATTCCAGCTTCGTGCGCGGCATCGAGCAGCTGCCGGTCCGCATCCCGGCCTAGATGAGTACGCCCCTCAATCCGCCGAGCCTCGCTGAAGCGATCAACGCCAAGGGCTTTACCGGCGCGGCCGGCTTTCGGATTGTCGAAGTGAAACCCGGCTATGCCGAACTCGCACTGGCGCGGCGCGACGATCTGGTGCAGTTCTTTGGCCACTTCCATGGCGGGGTTATCACGGCGCTGGCCGATCACGCGGCGGGCATTGCGGTCACCTCCGGCCTGCCGAAGGGGCGGATCGGGGTCACGGTCGAGATCAAGGTCAATTTTCTGGCTCCGGCCGACGGCAGCGAACTCGTTGCCCGGGCCAAAATCCTGAAATTGACGGGATCGATCGGTGTCGCCACCGTGGAAATTTTCTCCAGGAAAGAAGCGACCGAAACCCTCTGCGCATTTGGCACCGCCACGATGCGCGCCCTTGACCTTCCAGCCGAGTTCCAATGACCGCACACGAACAACAAGACGAATTCCACGACATCCGCGACGCTGTCGCCAAGCTCTGCGCCCAGTTCCCCGGCGAATACTGGCGCAAGCTCGACCGCGAGATGAAATATCCGAGCGAGTTCGTGAAGGCGCTGACCGACGCCGGCTATCTGTCGGTGCTGATCCCCGAGGAATATAACGGCGCCGGGCTGAAGCTGTCGGCGGCGGCCGCGATCCTCGAAGAAATCCAGCGCGCCGGCTGCAATGGCGGCGGTTGCCACGCCCAGATGTACACCATGGGCACGCTGCTGCGACACGGCAACGACGCACAGAAAGCCAAATGGCTGCCGAAGATCGCCGGCGGCGAACTCCGGTTGCAGGCGTTCGGCGTCACCGAGCCGACCAGCGGCACCGACACCTCGTCGCTGAAGACCGTCGCCAAACTCAATGGCGACCACTACGTCGTCAACGGCCAGAAGATCTGGACCAGCCGCGCCGAACATTCCGACCTGATGATCCTGCTGGCGCGCACCACGCCGAAGGAACAGGCCGCCAAGCGCACCGACGGACTATCGGTGTTCATCGTCGACATGCGCGAGGCCCGGGGCAACGGCCTTGAGATTCGCCCGATCCGCACCATGATGAACCACGCCACCACAGAAGTTTTCTTCACCGACATGAAGGTGCCGGCGGAAAACCTGATCGGCGACGAGGGCAAGGGCTTTCGCTACATCCTCTCCGGCATGAATGCCGAGCGCATCCTGATTGCGTCGGAATGTATCGGCGACGCCAAATGGTTCATCGCCAAGGCCACCGCCTATGCCAAGGAGCGCGTGGTGTTCGGCCGTCCGATCGGCCAGAACCAGGGCATCCAGTTCCCGATCGCAAAATCCTACGCGATGATGCGTGCCGCCGAATTGATGGTGAAGGACGCCACCCGCAAGTATGAAGCCGGGCTCGATTGCGGCGCCGAGGCCAACATGTCCAAGATGCTGGCGGCGGATGCGGCCTGGGAAGCGGCCAATGCCTGCGTGCAGACGTTTGGCGGCTTCGGCTTCGCGGAAGAATACGACGTCGAGCGCAAGTTCCGCGAAACAAGGCTGTATCAGGTGGCACCGATCTCGACCAACCTGATCCTGTCCTATGTCGCCGAGCATGTGCTCGGCATGCCGCGCTCCTACTGAGAAAAACAGATGCTGCCGCTTGAAGGATTGATCGTCGTCGCCGTCGAACAGGCGGTCGCCGCCCCGTTCTGCAGTTCACGGCTGGCGGATGCCGGCGCCCATGTCATCAAGGTCGAACGTCCCGAGGGCGATTTCGCCCGCGGTTACGACGCCGCCGCAAAAGGCCAGAGCAGCTATTTCGTCTGGCTCAACCGCGGCAAGAATTCCGTGGTGATCGACCTCGCCACCAAGGAGGGCCGCGCCGCGCTGGAAGAACTGATCGCCAGCGCGGACGTCCTGCTGCAGAACCTCAAGCCCGGCTCGATGGACAAGCTCGGCTTCTCGCTGGAACGGCTGCGCAAGGATTATCCGGCGCTGATCTGCTGCACCATTTCCGGCTATGGCGACTCCGGCCCCTATGCCGACCGCAAGGCCTATGACCTCCTGATCCAGGCCGAGAGTGGCCTCGCCTCGATCACCGGTGGCCCGGAAGGTGCCTCGCGGGTCGGCATTTCCGTGGTCGACATCTCGACCGGCGCCACCGCGCACGCGTCGATCCTCGAGGCGCTGATCGCGCGGGGCCGCACCGGCAAGGGTGCCGACATCCGGATATCCATGTTCGACGTGATGGCCGACTGGATGGCGGTGCCGCTGATCAATTCGGAAGCGGGCAATCCGCCGAAGCGGATGGCGCTGGCGCATCCCTCGATCGCGCCCTATGGCGTGTTCTATTCGAAAGACGGCAAGGGCATCCTGATCTCGATCCAGAGCGAGCGGGAATGGAAGAAGCTTTGCGCCGAGGTGCTGGATCAGCCCGATCTGCCCAACGATCCGCGGCTTGCCAACATGGTCGCGCGCGTCAAGAACCGCGCCGTCACCGACAAGATCGTGGCCGACAGCTTTGGGACGATGGACCGCGTCGATCTCTTGAAGCGCCTGGACGCCGCCGACATTGCGTTCGGCGAAGTCAACACCATGGCCGATCTTGCCGTGCATCCGCATCTGCGCCGCATCGAGGTCGATACGCCGAACGGCAAGATCAGCTATGCCGCGCCGGGCACGATCTTCGTCGGCGAGGAGCGGCACTATGGCGGCGTGCCGGCGATTGGCCAGCATGTTGAACTGCCAAAGACCGCCCGCGCCGGGAGCAAGTCATGACCGAAGCTGTCGCAGACAATCAAGCCGTTGCCGAGAAACTCGACCTCGACCATCTGCGCCAGTGGATCGGCAAGAGCACCGAGGCCTCCGACATCGTCACCGCGCATCTCGTGATGGGTTTGCGCGCGACGCTGTTCCAGGACGTCGGTGAACCCAAAACCGGCGACGCGGCGCCCTGGACCACGCATTGGTGCCTGGCGCAGCCGGTGTTCCCGATGTCGATGCTTGGCCCCGACGGCCATCCGACCCGCGGCGGTTTCCTGCCGCCGGTGCCGCTGCCGCGCCGGATGTGGGCCGGTGGCGAGCTGGAATTCTTTGAACCCTTGCGCGTCGGCGACGACTCCAAGCGAAGCTCGCGGATCACCGATGTCACGATCAAGACCGGATCGACCGGTGCACTGTGCTTCGTTTCGGTCGAACACATCATCACCACACCGCGCGGCATGGCCATTCGCGAGCGTCAGGACATCGTCTATCGCGACATGGGCAGCGCGGCACCCTCGGCGCCAGCCAAAGCGCCGCCAGCGGCGCCGGTCGCCAAACATCGCGAGAGCCACGTCAGCGATCCCGTACTGCTGTTTCGCTACTCGGCGCTGACCTTCAACGGCCACCGCATCCATTACGACCGCGATTACGTCACCAGGGTCGAGGGTTATCCGGGCCTGATTTTTCATGGCCCGCTGCAGGCCGCCCTGATCGTCGAATTCGCGGCCAAACTTCATGGCGGAAAGCCGCCGAAGAAGTTTTCCTACCGCGGCCTGCAACCGCTGTTCGAAGGCACCGAGTTTTCGGTCAACGCCAACGACGGCAGCGCCGGCACCGAACTGTGGATTGCCAATGCCGAGGGACAGCCGACCATGAAGGGCACCGCGACGTGGTGAGATTTCTCTAATCGTCATTGCGAGCGAAGGCGGAAGCAATCCATCTATCCGCGAAGAAAGTATGGATTGCTTCGTCGCTTCGCTCCTCGCAATGACGGAAGGTTCAATCAGCACTGGGGTGATGCGCGTTGTCCAAGAAGCCAGCCAAAACCTCCACCACCGTCAAGGACGCCACCTTCAGCCTGCTACGCGCGTTCGGCATCAAGAAGGTGTTCGGCAATCCCGGCTCCACGGAACTGCCGTTCCTCAGCGACTGGCCTGGCGACATTGACTACGTGCTCGGCCTGCAGGAAGCCTCCGTCGTCGGCATGGCCGACGGCTATGCGCAGGCGACCCGCAACGCAGGCTTCGTCAACCTGCATTCCGGTGCCGGCGTCGGCAACGCGCTTGGCAACATCTATACCGCGCACCGTAACCAGACGCCGCTGGTGATCACCGCCGGCCAGCAGGCGCGCTCGATCCTGCCGCTGCAGGCGTTCCTCTATGCCGAGCGGGCATCGGAATTTCCGCGGCCCTATGTCAAATACAGCGTCGAGCCCGCGCGTGCCGAGGACGTGCCGTCAGCGATCGCGCGCGCCTACTATGTCGCGATGCAGCCGCCCTGCGGGCCCACGTTCGTCTCGGTTCCGATCGACGACTGGGCGCGTCCGGCACAGCCGCTCGAGGCGCGCGACGTCAGCCGCGAGATGGGTCCCGATCCCGTCGCGATGAAGGCGCTGATATCGGCGCTCAAGGACGCAAAACACCCAGCGCTGGTGATCGGCCCCGGCGTCGATCGCGCTGATGCTGTCGACCTGATGGTGCGGGTGGCGGAGAAAACCAGGTCGGCCGTCTGGGTCAGTCCGTTTTCGGCGCGCTGCTCGTTCCCGGAACGTCATCCGCAATTCGCAGGCTTCCTGCACGCCTCGCCGGGGCAACTGTCGGAAGCGCTGCGCGCGCATGACCTCGTCGTCGTGATCGGCGCTCCCGTGTTTACGTTCCATGTCGAAGGTCACGCCGGGATATTCGACGGGGAAACCACGCTGTTCCAGATCACCGACGATCCGACCGCCGCCGCCGTCACGCCCGTCGGCGCCAGCATTGTTGCCACCATGAAGCCGGCGCTATCGATGCTGCTCGAAATGTTGCCCGAAACAAAACGTGCCGCGCCGGCCGGCCGCGTGCTGCCGCCCAAACCTTCAGCGGCCGATCCGATCCCGGTCGAATACCTGCTCGATGCGCTGCACCACGCCATGCCATCCGATGCGGTGCTGGTCGAGGAAGCCCCGTCGCATCGCCCGGCGATGCAAAAGTTCATGCCGATGCGCGGACAGGACAGTTTTTATACCATGGCGAGCGGCGGCCTCGGCTGGAGCCTGCCCGCCGCCGTCGGCATGGCGCTGGGACGTCCCGGCGTGCGCACTGTCTGCCTGATCGGCGACGGCTCGGCGATGTATTCGATCCAGGCGCTGTGGACCGCGGCGCAACGCAAGCTGCCGATCACGGTCGTCGTCATCAACAATGCCGGCTACGGCGCGATGCGCTCGTTCAGCCAGGTGATGCAGGTCCGCAATGTGCCGGGCCTCGAATTGCCCGG
This sequence comes from uncultured Alphaproteobacteria bacterium, assembly GCA_963764705.1. GTDB lineage: Bacteria > Pseudomonadota > Alphaproteobacteria > Rhizobiales > Xanthobacteraceae > Bradyrhizobium. The sequence goes on from CAVXTR010000008.1 coordinate 456,410, forward strand.
CATCGATTTCGTCAAGCTCGCCGAAGGCATGGGCTGCCACGCGGTGCGCGTCAGCAAATCGTCGGAACTCGCCGGTGCGCTGAAGCGCGGCCTGTCGCGTGACGGCGTCAGCCTGATCGAGGTGATGGTGGATTCGGCGGTGCCGCTGCTCTACGCGAAGAAGAGCTAGTACGGTCCTCATCCTGAGGACGACGATCTCACTTCCCGTAAGCTTCCCGCATCTTGGCCTGGATCTTCGCCATGCCCGCGATCCAGCGGTCGTAATTCTCGGTCTTCTTGCGCATGTAGCCCAGCACCTGCGGGTGCGGCAGGATCACGAAGGTCTCCTGGTCCAGCCCGTGCAGCACATCCTGCGCCACCTGCTCCGGCGTCAGATCGCCGTCGCCGGATTGTGGGCCCTTCGGGATCGAGCGGAGCATGGCCGTATCGACGCCCTGCGGGCACAGGATCGAAACCTTGATGTTATCGTCCTTGTGCGAAATAGCGAGATTTTCTGCAAAGCCGACGGCGGCATGCTTGGTGGTCGAATAGGCCGGACTTCCGACCTGCGACAACAATCCCGCCGCTGAAATCGTGTTGAGGAAATAGCCGCCGCCGCGCGCCTTCATGCGCGGGATCAGGTGCCGCGCCGCGTAGACATGCGCCATGACGTGAACGGCCCAGCTCCGCGACCAGGGTTCGTCGGAGGTTCCGCCGGCATTGACCGACAGCGGATCGAAGCCGCCGCCGATGCCGGCATTGGAGCAAAACAACGCGATCGGGCCGAATTGATTCTCGGTCTCCTCGATGACATGAAGGATGTCCTTCTCTTTGCCGACGTCGCATTTGAAGGCCGCCCCATTGATCGGGGTGGCAACGGCGCGTGAGCCATCCGGATCGATATCGGCGACGACGACCTTGGCGGCGCCGGCGCGATGGAACGCCTCGCACATCGCCTTGCCGATGCCGTTGCCGCCACCTGTGACAACCACGACTTTGCCGGTTACCTGCATGGCCGTTCTCCCTTACAGCATGATCCGGAAAAGTGGGAACCGGTTTTCCGAAAAGGTCATGCTCAAAATAAAAGCTTTTGTTTCTACGTCAGCACCACATCGAGGATAGCCGTATAGTGGCAGGCTGCGCCAAGCAAGACGAAGCCGTGCCAGATCGCGTTCTGGAATCGCAACCGCTGCCAGGCGTGGAAGATCACGCCAAAACTATACAGCACGCCGCCGGCGACGACGAATCCCAGCGCCAGCCCGGGTAGCGCCTTCACGACCGGATCGTAGAGCATCACCCCGCTCCAGCCGAGCGCGAGATAGAGGCCCGTCGCAACGCGGTCGTACCGTCCCGGCCGCGCCAGTTTCAGCACGATGCCTGATATGGCGACGCACCAGACCCCGATCAGCAGGGCGATGGCAAACGTGCTGTCCTTCAATTCCATGATCAGCGGCGTATAGGTCGCCGCGATCAACAGATAGATCGCCGAATGATCGAACCGCCGCAGCACCCATTTGGCCCGCGACACCGGCCACAGATTGTAGGTCGCCGACATCACCAGCATCGCCAACAGGCCGGCTGCATAGACCGACACCGCGGCGATACCGATCGCATCGGCGTAGACGGCCGTCAGCACGATCAGCGCGGTGGCGGCCACGAGGCCGAAACAAACACCGATGATATGCACGACGCCGTCGGCGATCAGTTCGGCCCGGTCGTAGTTCCACGACATGGTGCCGGCCGCCGCATGGATCGAAGTCGAGGCGATTTGCTTCAGTCTGAAGATCGTCATGACGGCCTTCCGAATGGGGTGACGGAGCCTAGCGCGGCAACACAGATGTCGTCACCCGCGAAGGCGGGTGACCCAGTATGCCACCGCTGTGGCGTTTTCATGCACTTACGTTTACTGGATACCCCGCCTTCGCGGGGTATGACAGTGCTTGATTTCGGCCCGCCAATCGCCACTTTTCGGGGGTCTGCCCCGCCTCTCCCACATCGAGCTTTTCGCGCCCGCATGGCCCCCCGTTTTCAGGATATCATCGAGGAAGCGCGCCTTTCGGCGCGGGCGCTGCTGGATTACGGCGAGGGCTTTTTCAATCCGACCGTGCGGCTCGGCGTCACCGGCCTTTCGCGCGCCGGCAAGACCGTATTCATCACCGCGCTGATCCATGGCCTGACACGTGGGGGCCGGTTTCCGGTGTTCGAGCCCTATGCCTCGGGGCGGATCGCCAAGGCCCGGCTGACGCCGCAGCCGGACGACGCGGTACCGCGCTTTGCCTATGAGGAGCACGTCCGCACCCTGATCGAGGAACGGCGCTGGCCGAGCTCCACCGTCGACATCTCCGAACTGCGGCTGGTGATCGACTATCAGCGGCAAAATGGCGCGGACCGCACGCTGACCATCGACATCGTCGACTATCCCGGCGAGTGGCTGCTCGACCTGCCGCTTCTCTCCAAGAGCTACGAGCAATGGTCGGCCGAGAAGTCTTGCCTTGTCGCGCGAAGGGCCGCGCGAAAAGCTCGCCGCGCCGTGGCATGCACATCTGGCGACGCTGAGCGCGGAGAGCCACGAGGACGAACAGGCGGCGCTGTCGGCCGCAAAACTGTTCACGGATTATCTGCGCGCCTGCCGCGACGATCGCTTTGCCATGAGCCTGCTGCCGCCCGGGCGCTTCCTGATGCCGGGCAACATGGCGGGCACGCCGGCGCTGACCTTTGCCCCCCTTGATGTCGCGGCCGACAGCGCCGCGCCCGACGGTTCGCTGTGGGCGATGATGAAGCGGCGGTATGAAGCCTACAAGGACGTCGTGGTGCGGCCGTTCTTCCGCGATCACTTCGCCCGGCTCGATCGCCAGATCGTGCTGGTCGATGCGCTGTCCGCCTTCAACGCCGGACCGGAGGCACTGCACGATCTCGAAGCTGCGCTGACCGGCATTCTCGATTGCTTCCGAATCGGCCGCAGCACCTTGCTGAGCAACCTGTTCCGGCCGCGGATCGACCGCATTCTGTTTGCCGCGACCAAGGCCGATCACCTGCACCATTCCAGCCATGATCGGCTCGAGGCGGTGTTGCGGCGCGCGGTCGCCAAGGCCGCGGGCCAGGCCGAAGTTGCGGGTGCTGCGATCGACGTCGTCGCGCTGTCCGCCATACGCGCCACCCGCGAAGCCACGGTCACGCGCGGCCGCGACAAGCTACCGTCCATAACAGGCACGCCCGCGCCCGGCGAAATCGCCAGTGGCGAGACGTTTGACGGCGAGACCGAAGTGGCGACCTTTCCCGGCGATCTGCCTGACAATCCCGAGGAACTGTTCAACGGCGGCTTTCGCGGCCTTTCCAGCGCGTCGTCCGAGAAGGCCGATTTTCGTTTCCTCCGGTTCCGGCCGCCGCTGCTGGAGCCCGAAAGCGGCAACGAGCCGACGCTGCCTCACATCCGCCTTGACCGCGCCCTTCAGTTCCTGATCGGAGACCGACTGCAATGAACGAGAAAACGCCGCATCGGCGGCCGGCGACGTTCAAGCTCGACGATCCCGGCGTGGTGGTGATGGAGTCCGGCGAGACCGGCCATCTCGCACGCGGCACGGTGCGCATTACGCCGGAGAGCGACCCGTCGCTGCTGCCGGTGCCGATCGATCTGCCGCTGGTGCCGGTACGTCGCGGTTTTCGCTGGGGCACGCTGTTCTGGGTCGCCGTCGGCGGGCTGGTGCTGCTCGGAACCGGTTTGGGCATCGTCAACCTGATCGAGGATCTGTTCGCGCACAACCAAGGCCTCGGCTTCGTCGGCCTCGGCTTTGCGGCGGCGGCGACGCTGGCATTGACGGTCGTGATCGCACGCGAAGCGTTTGGCCTCGCACGGCTCGCCACCATCGAGAAGCTGCATCTGCGCGCCGCCGAAGTGCTGCTCAGCGACGACAGAGCCGCCAGCCGCGCCATCGTGTCCGATCTCGTCAAACTCGCGCACCAGAACCCGCAGCTGGCGCGCGCCCGCGCCGCGCTGGCCGGCCATGCCGACGACATCATCGATGGCGCCGACATGATCAAGCTGGCCGAGCGCGAATTGATGACACCGCTCGATCAGGAAGCACGCCGCCTGGTCTCGACGGCGGCGCAGCGGGTGTCGATCGTTACTGCCGTGAGCCCGCGCGCGCTGATCGACGTGCTGTTCGTGTTCGTGGCTTCCTTGCGGATGATCCGGCAACTGGCGCTGCTCTATGGCGGCCGGCCGGGCACGCTCGGCATGATCCGGCTGATGCGCCATGTCATCGGCCATCTCGCCATCACCGGCGGCATGGCCGCCAGCGACAGCCTGATCCAGCAGATGCTGGGCCACGGCATCGCCGCCAAACTCTCGCAGCGACTCGGCGAAGGCGTGCTCAACGGCCTGCTCACCGCGCGCCTCGGCCTCGCCGCCATCGACGTCACCCGCCCGCTGCCGTTCACCGCGCTGCCGCGCCCGGCGCTCGCCGATCTGGCGAAGGATTTATTAAAGAAGAAAGACGACGAAGAGCAGCTCTAGCGTCGCGAGCTTGCCGCCGCGACCGTCAGGGCGATGGCCGCGGGATCACAGCAGAGCACGATCAGAAGTATCAGCCATCGAACCGCAACTTCGGGCGCCGCACCGAGCATCAACGCAAGATACTGGATCGGGCCGGCGGACGCTTCAATGCGAACGCGTTCGGCGACCAGCGCCGCGCGTTGCGCCTGCAGCCCGACCAGCGTTGTCGTTGCTGCCTGACGTTGCGTCTCCAGTCCATCCCGCGTCACGCGCTGTTGGGTTGCGATGGTGATGGCCCGGGTCACCCAGCCGCGCCGCGTCGATTCGCCGACCGCCTGATCGATTTGCGCGACGCGGCTGTCGAGATCGGCAACAGCAGCCGATTGCGCCGTGACGCGGGCGTCGAGCGCCTCGATGCGCTCGGTGACGCCAGAGCGCGCCGAAGCCGCCACGCTGACATGGGTCTCGACCAGCTTGCCGAATACGCCGGCGGCGTTGATGAGGGCAAGGCCGGCCACAAGCGCGACCATGACCGAGCGCATGACCCATCCAACCTGGCGCCAATGCGCGGCCAGCCATCCGGCCATCACCAGTTTGCCGGCCTCCATCGTTGCCGCAAGCACCATGACCGCAACCGGAGCCCCGGGAAATATCTCCGCCATGCCCGTGACCGAAAAATAGGCGGCCACCGCCGCCAGTGCGACCGCCGCAACGAGCGCAAGCGCGCCGCTGGTGCGTTCCGGCCTGGCAAGAACAGCTTCGGAGATGACTTCGGGGACAACTTCCGGGATGACTTCGGGAACAACTTCAGGACCTGCTTCCACCACGACGGGAGCTGCGGAAACCGGCAGCGGCGCGCTCGGCGGCTCTTTTTTGCCACCGGACCTGGTTGCCTTGGTCCGACTCTGCGCTGGAACGGAACGGCTGCGTTTCGTGGCAGCCGAGGCCACCCTTTCGGATACCGCAGCCCTGATGTTTTCGATGGTTGCCGCGTAACCTTCGGTGTCGAGCGCGCGCGGCGCGCTTTCGCCATCGGCCGGAGCAGCGGCGACAACCGCACCCTGATCGTGATCGTCAGCGACACCTTCGACTTGCTTGCGAACCGCAGACTTCGACACCGAAAATTCCCTTTGGAAAATTCCCTCTGGAACCATCGATGCAATTATATCGCCAGAACGCGGCGGCAGCGTGTTAACGGCGCACGTCCCGGAATTTAGGACGGTGATTGTTGCACTAATGTCTCATCCTAACCGAGCATCTTCAACGCCCGCTCGAGCAGCTCCAGCCGGTCCTGGCCCCAGAAAATCTCGCCCGACGGCAGGACGTAGCTGGGCGCGCCGAACACGCCCGCGGCCAACGCCTCTGCGGTGAATTGCTCAAGCCGTGCGTCGAGCTCACTGTCCGAAGCACCCGTGCGTAACTCCGCGATATCGAGGCCGGCGCGCGCGGCGGCGGATGCGAGGGTCGCGTGATCGGCGAGCGTTTCCTCGCGCTCCCACACCGCACGCCCGAACTCCAGCGACAACCGATGAGCATCCTTGCCTTGCAGCTTGGTCGCGATCACCAGCCGCGTCGCCGCGCTGTCGTCGCAGGGAAAGTATTTAGGCTCCACGACCAGCGGAATCCCCCTCACCTCGCGCCAGCGCTTCAGCTCCATCAACCGGTAGGCGCGCCGCTGTGGCGAACGTTTTGGCAGCGGAAGCCCGCCGGTCTGTTCGAAGATCGGCCCGAACTTGGCGGGCTTGACGTTGACGGTCACGTTGTTCCGCCTGGCGATCTCGGCAAACAGCGCGCTGCCGGTATAGGTCCACGGCGAGTTCAGTGACAGATAGTAGTCGACGGTTACGGGCATGGTTTGAAATTTTCCGAAAGAGGGGTCTGATGAGGACCGGACTATAGCGTTTCCGGGCGCGACGGATACCGCTCGCATGCGCCAATCTGTCCCGCCTTTCGCCCATGGCGGAAGCCGGGCGATGCGTTACCCTCCCGGAAAATCCAGGGAGAGAATCATGCCCGCGAAACTCGATCGCCGTCACTTCATCGCTGCCGGCACCGCGGCGGCCGCGATGCCGTTCCTCGCACGTAGCGCCTCGGCGCAAGCAGCATGGCCGTCGCGGCAGATCCGCATGCTCTGCAGCTATCCCGCGGGCGGGCAGACCGACCTGCTGGCGCGCGCCTTCGGCGAGTTCATCTCCCGGCAGGTCGGGCAAACCGTCGTCATCGAAAACAAGGCGGGCGCCGCCGGCTCGATCGGCACCGCGGAAGTCGCGCGCTCGGCGCCGGACGGACACACCATCCTGTGCTCGATCTCGACCACCTATGTGATGAACCGGGTGATGATGAAAAATCCGGGCTACGACATGGACAAGGACCTGACGCTGGTCAGCGTCATCCCCGGCGCCGGGCTGCCGCTGGTCGCGAGCGTCAAATCCGGCGTCAAGACGCTGGCCGACTTCGTGGCTTTCGCGCGCCAGAGCGGCAAGGTAAATTTCGGCACCTACAGCGCCGGCTCGTCGCCGCACATGACGATCCATGAACTCAACAAGCAATATGGCCTCAACATCGAGCCAATTCATTACCGGGGTGAAGCGCCGATGTGGACAGGCATCGCGGAAGGCACGCTCGATGCCGCGATGGGCAGCTACACCGGCGCACAATCGGTGCTGCAAAGCGACCGCGGCGTGGCGTTCGCCGTGCATTCAAAGAAGGTCGACGCGCTGCCCGATGTCAAGACGCTGCCGGAACAGGGCGCGACATCGAAATTCTTCACCGTCAGCGGCTTCACCGGCTGGGCCTTGCCGAAAGCAACGCCGCAGCCGATCGTCGACCGGCTGGCGGCCCTCTGCGTCGCCGCCAACAGCGATCCGAAGGTGAGGGAAGTGCTTGCAACCTTCGTGCTCGAACCGGCGCTCGGCTTCAAGGAAACCAACGCACTGTACCAGCGCGAATTGCCGGTCTGGATCGAGAGCGCGCAGTCGCTCGGCATGGAGCCGGTCTAGCTGCGCGCCAGCGAGTGCCTGCAAATGCCCGGCCGGCATGACGCCGGCCGGACATCGCAAGTCCTCTACCGCTCGGCGTTGACGAGCTGATAGGCGCCGCGCTCGAACGCGTCGTAGGTGGCCAGCGCCTTGGCGTCGGCGAACGGCAGGTACTGCATCATGATCACGCCGGCGATGCCTTTGGCGGGATCGACCCAGAAGAAGGTGTTGTTGATGCCGCCCCAGCTCAGGCTGCCGGGCGAGCGTTTACCCGCCACCTGGTTGGTCGTGATCAGGAAGCCGAGCCCCCATTTGTCTTTGTTGTCGTCGATGAAGGTGAAGTCGGCACTGCGCGGCAACGCCGACTTCAGCGCCGGCACCGAGACCGCGCCGATGTGGTTCTGGCCCATCAGTGCCACCGTTTCGGCTTTCAGCACGCGCGCTCCGTCGAGCGCTCCGCCGTTCAGCAGCATGCGCACGAAGCGACCGTAATCATCGGCGGTCGAGGCAAGGCCGCCGCCACCGATCGGCGCCGCGATCGTCAGCCCGAGCTGCGGCTTCTGTAACTCGACGGCGCCGTCCATGCGCTCGCCGCCGCGCTGCTGCTGCGCGACCAGGCGCGGCCCCTTGGCCTCCGGCACGTTGTAGGAGGTGTCATTCATCTTGAGCGGGACGAAGATATGCTCGCGGAAATAATCCTCGAGCTTCTGGCCCGACACCGCCTCGACCAATTTGCCCGAGACGTCGGTAGAGGTGCTGTAGTGCCAGCGTGTGCCGGGATCGAACAGCAGCGGACCGCCGAACGGATAGGTCTCGCCGGCGCGCGGCTTGAAATCGCGCCAGATCGCGCTGGTGAAGGGATAGGCCAATCCGGACGTGTGGGTCAGGAAATTTCTGACGGTCGGTTTGCTCGCGGCCGGGCGGAGCTGATAGGCCCCGGTCGCCGGGTCGAAGTTTTCAATGACCTGCTGGTTTGCGAGCTCCGGCAAATATTTTTCTGCGGGGTCATCGAGCGTGAGGCGGCCCTGCTCGACCAGTTGCATCAGGGCCACCGAGGTGACCGGCTTGGTCATCGAGGCAATGCGAAACAGCGCATCCACCGCCAGCGGACGCCCGGTCGCGACATCCGCGACGCCGAAGGCGCCCTGATACAGCACGCGGTCGCGGTCGGTGACCAGCGCGACCACGCCGGGCACGTCCTTGCGCTCGACCGCGGCGCGCAGGCTGGTGTCGAGGGCCGCGGCCGCCGGTGATTGTTGCGCACTTGCAGTACCGGCCAACGCAGAAACCCCAACACCCATGGTGAAGACCATTCCGACTATTTTTCGATTCATGGCAGCCTCCCTGTTGCGCTTGGCCCGGGCATCGCTCGCGCAGATTTCCCGAAACCAGCATTTCTCCCGAAGCTATTGTTCTTGTTTATGCCGGGTCGATGACAACATGGCGCCACATCGCCCGGCCGCGTTGTATCATTAGCACTTGCGATCCGGTGAGTCTCGGATTGTCTCGATCGCGAATGGCTCGCGCTGTGGGCACCGTCCACCTGCAACCTGTCTTGCCACTTACGCCGCGCTTCGAAATGCGCTTCTGGGCTGCTGCCCACCAGCCCGGTGTGGGCGCGCATCGACCACATCGGGGCCGAGCCGCAGCGCACTGGATACACCGCATGCGCGGGGTATGACATGTGTGGGACGCTCCGCTCTTTTCTCCGTCATTGCGAGCACAGCGAAGCAATCCATCTTACTGCACAAAGAAAGAATGGATTGCTTCGTCGCCGCGCTCCTCGCAATGACATGGAGAGGCCAGCGAGCCCCACCCCGCTCTACTTCGGTCCCACGATTCTCGTTCGCAGCGACATCAGCCCCTCGAACGAAATCACCATGTCGTCGCCGGGCTGAAGATAGAGTTCGGCCGCGTTGGGCTGCCCGACCGCGACGCCGCTCGGAGCGCCCATCGCGATCAGGTCACCGGGCTCGAACACCACATAGCGCGAGAAATGCTCCAGCACGTCGGCGATCTTGTAGAGATAATCGCTCGTGTTGGAGCGCAGCCTCTGCTTGCCGTTGACGTCGCAGGTGACCCAGAGATTTTCGGTGTCCGCGACCTCATCCATGGTCAGGATGTAAGGACCGACCGGCGCGAAGCCCGGCATGTTCTTGGCGGTCCAGAACCGGCTGCCGGAGGCGACCTCGCGCTTCTGGATCTCGCGGGCGCTGACGTCGTTCATCAGCGTGAAGCCGGAGATGTAGTCCATCGCCTCGGCTTTCTTGACGCCATGGGCGCGTTTGCCGACGACGTAACAGAGCTCCGGCTCGTAATCGAGCATAGTGATATCGGCTGGCTTGGCGACCTCGTCGCCGTCGCCCGACATCGTCGAAACCAGCTTGATGAAGCCGGTCGGCTCGTTCGGAACCTCGGTCAGCATCTTGTTGGCGGCGAGTTCCTCGCGATGCTTTCTGTTGTTCTTGCCGACGCAGAAGAATTTCGACGGGTCCGGTATCGGCGGCAGCAATTTCAGGCCGGTCACGGCGCGATCGAGCCTGGCCTTCGCCGCGGCCGAAACCAGATCCTGCAGCGCGGTCAGCGTCTGCGGTCCGCTGGTCAGCGCTGTCTTGACCGAGGTGGCCGGGACCGCGCGATTGAGCCGGTTCGCCGCCGCGACCACGTCGACGATGCGATCGCCGGAGGCGATGCCGAAGCGGGGCTCATGGCCCTGCTGTGGATCAATAAAGGTTGCAAGACGCATCGTTCACTTTCCTCCCGGCAATTGCACGTCGTTGTCTTTCACGAGTTTGCTCCATTTGGCTACGTCGGCGTTGATGTAACGCCCGAACTCTTCCGGTGTCTGCGGCTTCGGCTCGGCGCCGAGCGTCGCCAGATGATCGCGGAATTCCTGGGTCTGCATCGCCGCCACGATGACCTCGTTGATCTTGCGGATGATGTCGGGCGGCGTGTTCGGCGGCGCCAGCAGGCCGAACCAGCCGACGGATTCATAGCCCGACACGGCATCGGCGACGGTCGGGACATCCGGATAGAACCTGGAGCGCTGCGTGTCGGTGACGCCGAGCGCTTTCAACTGGCCGGACTGCACGAACTGCTGCACCACCGGACCCGGCGCGAACATGAGGTCGATGCGGCCGCCGATCAGATCGGTGACCGCCAGGACCGGTCCCTCGGTACGGGACGTGCAACAGCTTGATTCCGGTCATGCTGGCGAACAGCAGTCCTGACAGATGCGAGGCCGCGCCGACCCCGGACGAGCCAAGGTCAGCCCCTCCGGCTTCTCCTTGGCGTAGCGGATCAGATCGGCCGTGGTCTTCACCGGCAACGTCGGGCTTGCCACCAGCAGATAGGGCGGCGCCGCGCCGATCACGATCGGCGTCAGGTATTTGTTGACGTCGAACGCTCCCTCCTCCTTGGCGCCGGCCGAAACCGCCATCAGCGCGCCGGTCGAAGCCATCAACAAGGTGTAGCCGTCCGGCTCCGCCTTCATGACCGCACGGGTGCCGATCGCGCCCGAGGCCCCGGGCTGGTTCTCGACCACCACCGGCTGGCCCCATTTGGTGTTGAGGCTCTGCGCCACGATCCGCGCCAGCACGTCGGTGCCGCCGCCGGCGGCGAACGGCACGATCATCTTGATGGCATGGTCGGGGTAATCGGCGGCGCTAGCCGGCAGCGCCAACGCGCAGACAGATAAAGCCAGTGCGGCTGCTCGAAATGACATCGCAAGTTTCTCCTGTTTCACGTCGCTTGTCGCGATCCCTCGTTGCCGCCGCGATCGTCTGCGGCGGGTGTTTTCCGGCCAGAACGCGCCAGCGAAATAGCGGCGAGTCCGTCGGCGGTGAAAGCTCGGGCGTCCATCCCGTCAGCTTCTCCAGCGCATAGGTATCCATCACGATGCCGCGCCAGCTGCGCTCGACGCGTTCGAGCGGCTGCCGTTTTGCAGAAGTGAGATTCCACAGCGGCAGCCGGTCATCCGGTGCGCGCCCGACATAGAGGCCAACATGATCCCTGATACGATCCATGCCGGGATCGCGAAAATCCTGAAACCGGCCGCGCTCGTTGACCTGGACCACCGGCACGCCGCTGCCGTTGAAGTACCAGCGCAGCATCGCATAGGTGCGATAATCCGTGGTCGCGATCCAGGTCGCACCGGTCTTCTGCAACTGGTCGCGCGCGCGCTCGACGACACGCGCATAGCCGGCCTCGCCGCCGACCGGATCGGTCCGGCCGATGAAATTCCAGGGCGCCGCGACATAGTAGAAGAACACGCCGACCACGAAGGCGATGCCTGAAATCACCGCCACCCGCGCCCATCCGAACGACGACTTTACCATCCAGTCCGGCCAACCGTCACGCGACAACAAGGTGAGATTGATCGCGGTGGCGGCAAAGCCGGCCGGCCACAGGAACATCGGCCAGGTATCGCCGACCCGCAACGTCAGCGACTTCCAGAAGAAATACAGGAACGGCACCAGCACCGCGGTCGACAACAGGATCGCGACCGGCTCGCGCGTCGCGATAGCCGCGCCACGCCGTCAGCGTCACGCCAGACAGCACCACCGGCAGCAGCACGAACCCGACCAGCCCGAACTGAAGCCCGATGAATTCGCCGACCGTGCGCCACGACAATTCATGCGTCGCCACCGCGCGCACGAACTGAAAGCGAAACGACGCCCAGTCGTGCTGCGCATTCCAGATCAGCACCGGCAGGAACACGACGGTTGCGATCAGGGCTGCCAGCCATGGATAAAGGCTGAACAGCCAGCGCCGCCGCCAGTCCGGCACCAGCAGGAATGCCGCTACCGCCGGCAGCAGCATGATCGCGGTGAATTTCGACAGCAGCGCCAGGCCCGCGAACAGGCCCGCGGCGAGCCACCAGCGCGGGTTGTTGCTCTCGGCGAGCCGCACCAGCGCCCACAGCATCGCGATCGCGAACGGGATCATCGCGGTGTCGGGCGCCACCTTGGCCATCAGCAGCCCGTAATACAGCGCCGCCTCCGGCATCAGCACCGCAAACATGACAGCGCGAAAATCATGGGTGATGCGGCGGACGATATCTGCCAGCAGCAATTGCGTCGACCAGCATCGCGACGATGCCACCGAACCGCACCCCGAGACTGGTGTCGCCGAAAATCGCGGTGCCGAACCGGATCATCCAGGCGATGCCGGGCGGGTGATCGAGGAACGACAGCGCGCTCTCCTTCGACCAGGTCCAGTAATAGGCCTCGTCGGTGCGCAGCTCCATCACCCCGGCATAGATCATGCGCATCGCCGTCAACGCGGCGATCAGCAGCACCACGCCAAGCCATGGCGGCAAGGCGGGACGGACCGGTCGGGTTTGGCCGTTATCTGGCGGGGCTATCGTCACGGCGCTTTCTCGACGAACTCCCCCGGGGGTGTCAACGTATTCAGCGCTGGAATTAACGCCCTGTTATCGTCGATATAGAACCTATGGCTCCCATGACCGCCCCGACCCGCGAACAGATCACGACCTTCATTCGCGGCATCAGCCTGCGGCAGGTCCGTCTGGTCAGCGGCGTGATCCTGTTTGCCTATCTGCTCAGTCATTTCCTCAACCATGCGCTCGGCAACATCTCGATGGAGGCGCTGGCGAAGGGCGTCACTCTCCACACGCTGTTCTGGCAGTTCCTCCCGGTTGCAATCCTGTTCTACACCGCCTGTCTCGTGCACACCGGGCTCGGCATCTGGGCGCTGTACGAACGCCGCCAGTTCCGCTGGAAGGCGATCGAGCCGCTGCAACTCGTGCTTGGCCTTAGCATCCCGGCGCTGGTGGTTGCGCATGTCGTCGGCGTGCGACTCGGCCAGACGCTGTACGGCCACGAAAAGCTCTATCCGCAGGTGTTCTTTGCCTACTGGATCTCGACACCCTACAAGGCTTGGCTCCTGACCGCCGTGCTTGTGATCTCGTGGGTTCACGGCTGCATCGGGCTGTATTTCTGGCTGCGGATGAAAGCGTTCTACAAGAAAGCCGCGCCGTTTCTGCTCGCCACCGCCGTGCTGGTTCCGACGGTCTCGATGCTCGGCCTCTATCAGGGCGGGCGAAACGTCATGGACAGCGACAGCCTCGAATGGCGAAGGGACAATGTGACCCAGCGCCAGATGGGCACGCGTGCCCAGGCCCAGGTGCTTGAACGCGCCACCGACTATTTCCTGATCGGCTATCTCGGCCTGATCGGCCTCGCGCTGCTGGCGAAAGGCGGGCGCGCCCTCTATGAGCGCCGCGGCGGCATGATCAACCTGTCCTACGGCAACGGCCGCACAGTACGGGTGCCCAAGGGATTGAGCGTGCTCGAGGCCAGCCTGCGCAACAACGTGCCCCATGCCAGCGTCTGCGGCGGCCGCGCGCGCTGCTCGACCTGCCGCATCCGCATCATCGGCGACTGCAGCGCGCTGCCCGAACCGTCGCAGCGCGAGGCCTTCGTGCTCGGCCGCGTCGGCGCGCCTGATCCGTCGATCCGCCTCGCCTGCCAGTTGCGGCCGGAGAGCGACCTGTCGTTCTTCCAGCTGTTCCTGCCGCACACGATGTCGGCCAATGCGCATGCGTCGAACCCGACCCGGATCGGCCAGGAGCGCTATCTCGTCAGCATGTTCGTCGACATGCGCGGCTCGACCAAGCTCGCGGAAAAACGGTTGCCGTTCGACACCGTGTTCATCGTCAACCGCTTCCTCGGCGCGGTGTCGCAGGCGGTGCTCGAGAGCGGCGGCATGCCGAACCAGTTCGTCGGCGACGGCATGCTGGCGCTGTTCGGGCTCACCTCGAGCCGGCCGGAGGCCTGCCGCCAGGCGTTGCAGGCGGCGTCTGCCATCGCCGCCAATGTCGACGAGCTGAACAGGTTTCTCGAACACGACCTGCGCGAGCCGATCCGATTCGGCATCGGCATTCACGGCGGCGAAGTGATCGTCGGCGACATCGGCTATCGCGACCACATGGTGTTCACCGCGCTCGGCGACGCCGTCAATGTCGCGGCGCGATTGCAGGACATGACCAAGAGCCTGTCCTGCGAAGCCGTCGTCTCCGACGAGGTTCGCGTCACCGCCGGCCTTGCCGCCGATGCATTGCCGCAGCAGGAAGTCGCGATCCGCGGCCGCAACGAGCCGATGATCGTGCGCACCGTCACCGATGCGCGCACGCTGTCGGCGTTGGTTGACAACGAGCAAAGCGCGGCGGCCTGATTCAACGCTGTTTCCGTCGCTGTTGCCGAACGTGATCTGTCGCACACCTGAACATTCATTCAGGAAATTGTCCCCGAACAGAATGCACTTTTCTCGAACCCGCATCTGCGGGCGCACGACTGATGGGCGATGGGTAAGACTGAAACTGAACCCGCGCCGAGACGAAACGATCGAGGCGCACATTGAAGGAGAACGACCATGTTTCGCAAAGTGACTCTCGCTCTTGTTGCCGCCGCTTCCCTCAGCGCCATGGCGCTGGCTCCCACTGCCGCTTCGGCCGGCGGTGGCGGGTTCGGATGGCACCCTCATCACCACTGGGGCCACGGCTTCGGCTTTGGCGTCGGCTACGTGGGTGGCGGCTATGACGGCTGCTACCAGACCCGCCGCGTGTTCACCCCGTACGGCGTGACCTTCCGCACCGTGAACGTCTGCGCGTACTAATTCGAAGCGCAGTTCGTCTGGTTCAAAAGCCCCGGTCGCTGAGAAGCGGCCGGGGTTTTCCGTTGCGCCATGCTGCAACGCAAATGTGAGCGGCCCGCGCCGAAAGCATCAATTGACTCCACCTCCTCCGATGCGACAACTTCGCGCAGATTGAGTCTGGTGATGACCGGCTCGACAGAAGAAGCTTCGGAGGAAGCAAGATGCTCGATCGACGAGAATGGATGAAGCGCGCCGGTATGACGGCGCTGGTTGCGGGCCTTGGTTCGTCACGGGCGTTCGCGCTCGATACCGTGACGCTGCCGTTCGACAATGGCGAGCGGCCGCTGGTGCGATACCCGCAGAAGCGCCCGATGATCGGCCTGACCGAACGGCCGCCGCAACTGGAAACCCCGTTTGCGATCTTCAACGACGGCGCGATCACGCCGAACAACGCATTTTTCGTCCGCTACCACCTGGCCGACGTCCCCTATGATATCGATCCGGACAAGTTCACGCTGGAGATCAAGGGCAAGGTCGACAAGCCGCTCAAGCTCTCGTTAAAGGACATCAAGAAGCTGAAGGCGGTCGAACTCGTCGCCGTCAACCAGTGCTCCGGCAACAGCCGCGGCTTCTCCACCCCGCGGGTTGCAGGCGGCCAGTTGGGTAACGGCGCCATGGGCAATGCGCGTTGGCGCGGCGTGCCGCTGAAGGCCGTGCTCGACATGGCCGGCGTGCAGCAGGGCGCCAAACAAGTCACCTTCAACGGCATGGACGGGCCGGTCAGCGACAAGACGCCGGACTTCGTCAAGGCGCTCGACATCGACCACGCCCGCGACGGCGAAGTGATGCTGGCCTATGGCATGAACGGCGAAGACCTGCCACTGTTGAACGGCTTTCCGCTGCGCCTGATCGTGCCCGGCTATTACGGCACCTACTGGGTCAAGCATCTCAACGAGATCACCGTCATCGACAACGTGTTCGAAGGCTTCTGGATGAAATCAGCGTACCGGATTCCGGATACGCCCAACAACAGCGTCGAGCCCGGCACGGCGCCAAAGGCGACCATTCCGATCAACCGCTTCACGGTGCGCTCGTTCATCACCAACGTCACCGACGGCGCCAAACTGAAGCCGGGCTCGACCACACTGAAAGGCATCGCGTTCGACGGCGGCAAGGGCATCAAGGAGGTCGCGGTTTCCACCGACGGCGGCAAGACCTGGACGCCGGCGAAGTTGGGTAGAGACCTCGGCAAATATTCGTTCCGGGAATGGAAGCTGCCGGTCAAACTCGCGGCGGGATCCTACGAACTCAAGGTACGCGCGACCAACAACGCCGGCGACGTGCAGCCGATGACGCCGTTCTGGAATCCGGCCGGCTATCTGCGCAACGTCGTCGAAACCGTTCGCGTCACGGCGGCATGAGGAAAATGATCATGCAACATCGGATTCTCCTGGCGCTGGCCGCTACCGCAACCCTCGGCCTTGCTGCCGCCTACGCCGCCCCGGTCAACTACAAGCTTCCGGAGGAAAAGGCCGCCTTCACGCCCGGTGCCGGAATTGAGGTGGTGCAGAACAACTGCACCGCGTGCCATTCCGCCGACTACATCAAGACCCAGCCGCGCGGCGAAAAGTTCAAGAAGGATTTCTGGGCCGCCGAAGTCACCAAGATGATCAAGGTCTATGGCGCGCCGATCGACGACAAGGACGTCGGCAAGATCGTCGACTATCTCGCCGCGAATTACTGAGGCCCGAGGCGCCGGGAGCGCGCAGCAGGTGGGGGAAATCGACCCGGTCAACGGGTCCGTCGTGCGGCGACGCCCACCCCCTGCCCGTTCCCGGGGGCCAGCAGGCCGAGCCC
The DNA here is from genome assembly GCA_963764705.1 of uncultured Alphaproteobacteria bacterium. Taxonomy (GTDB): domain Bacteria; phylum Pseudomonadota; class Alphaproteobacteria; order Rhizobiales; family Xanthobacteraceae; genus Bradyrhizobium. The sequence continues at coordinate 473,333 of CAVXTR010000008.1, forward strand.
ATGGCCGGCCATTTCCCGTTCACAAAACCGGGAATGTGCCGCGATTTTGCCGCATCAAATGACCGCCAAACCGGCAAAAAGGCAAAAATGCGGTGCGATATGGCGCTTTTTTGCCGAAACGGCCATGCCGTTTGCGCTACCCAGTCCGCCACAACGCGCGTATCCTGATGCCACGGGCAGGCCGGTATGTGCGGGGACCGGCGGCTCGTTTTATTTTTTGATTCCGCGGAGACGACGTGAATGGCTAAAGGTACCGTGAAGTGGTTCAACCCGACCAAGGGTTACGGGTTCATCCAGCCCAGCAATGGCGGCAAGGACGTTTTCGTTCATATTTCGGCAGTTGAGAAAGCTGGTCTTTCGACGCTCAATGAAGGGCAGACCGTCGAGTACGAAGAGATCGCCAACCGCGGCAAGACCTCGGCCGAGAACCTCAAGGTTTAGCGCTAGCGCGTTCGGCAACGGCACACTCTCGGACGCAATCCGGGAGTTGGGCTCGAAGAGATCTCCAGAAAAAAACTGTGAGCGTTCGGCGGAGCGGGCACCGCTTTAGCGCGCACTCGAATAGGCCCATACGCCATTCCGTTCTGATCGCTTCAGGACGGATTTTTTTTGACCCCGCGCATCAATCAAAAGCGCGCCTGCGTCAGTCTTCCGTCACCCATTTCTGAACCGTCATGACGTCGGGCGGCTGCAGATAGCCGCGCGGCCAGAGGTCGACGACCCATTCGATCTTGCTGGCGCGATCGACCAGCACGGCGGTGTTGTGCGGCGTCTGCAGCACCAGCGTATTGCCGCGATAACGGGGATCGCCGACCACGTGGAACTTGAAAAGCTGCCACTCTTGCAGCACCAGCAGCAGGCTGGTGGTGTTGCGGGTGGTGTCCCAGCAATCGTAGTTGTGCTTGTCGTCGAAGTAGCGGAAATCCGCCTTCGCTACCCGCTTGTTGGTGCCGATGATCGGTCCCATGCGGCGGTCGAGCCACACCACCGCCTTCTGGGCCGCCGCGCGCTCGGCCGCCGCCGAGGCGTGCCCGGCATTCATGATCTGAGACAGCGCGGCGCGGTCGCCGGGTGTGAAATCGAGAATCTCGCGGCGGCGGCAGACGAAGCCGTAGCAGACCGTCATCGATTTCGCCGACGGCGGATAGATCGACACCGTGCTGTAGAGCGCCGCGACCTCCCGGCTCAACTCGAGCGCCCCGGCTGGCGCGCCCGGCAGCAGCGCAGAGAGGATGCCAAGCACGGCACACAAATGATTTCGCGATATTCGCGGAGCGGCGTCTCTCATGTTCCCTGCTATTCCCCAAGCGACGGCGTGGCGAAGGATTAGCCCGGCAACTTGACGCTGCCAATACACCCAGACCTCGCCTGTGGATCACTTTGCAGTTTGAAGTCTCAACCGACCGGCAACGGGGCGTCGCGCTTGACCTCTTCCATCACGGCGTAGGTTCGCGTCTCGCGAACGCCCGGCAACGCCAGCAGGCTCTCGCCGAGGAACCGGCGATAGGCGGTCATGTCGGCGACGCGAGCCTTGACCAGATAATCGAAGCCGCCGGCCACCATGTGGCACTCCAGCACTTCCGGCGCGCCCTGCACGGCCCTGGCGAAGCGCTCGAAGACGTCGGGCGTGGTCTTGTCCAGCATCACCTCGACGAACACCAGCAGACCCAGGCCCAGCCGGTGCGGATTGAGCCGGGCGCCGTAGCCTTCGACGAAGCCATCGCGCTGCAGCCGCTTCAGCCGCTCGCCGACCGAGGTCGGGGACAGCCCGATCCGCTCGGCCAGTTCGACATTGGCAATGCGGCCATCTCCCTGAAGAATGGAGAGGATTTTACGGTCAATCTTGTCGAGATCGGTCATTTATCCGGCCATTTTACATTCTTACCATGATTACTAAGGCAAACTGGCGAATTTGTCTATCGAACTACGGTCCGACTGGCAGTAAGGTGGAATAATCGAAGAGAATCGCATGCCCGCCGATCCATTGCCTCTTCCGCCCTTCAACGCCCCCTACGCGCCCGATGACTGTCCCATCGCCGCGCGGCTGCTGCGGTCCGCGCCGCTGGAAGCGGCGCAGGAGCGGCGCATCGACGGCACCGCCACCCGGCTGATCGAGGCGATCAGAACCAATGACGATCCGCTCGGCGGCGTCGAGGACATGCTGCGCGAGTTCGCACTGTCGACCAAAGAAGGGCTGGCGCTGATGGTGCTGGCCGAAGCGCTGTTGCGGGTTCCGGACGCCCGCACCGCCGACCAGTTCATCGAGGACAAGCTCGGCCAGGGCGATTTCCTCCATCACGAAACCAGATCCTCTGCCTTCCTCGTCAACGCCTCGGCATGGGCGCTTGGCCTGTCGACGCGCGTGATCCAGCCCGGCGAAACCCCGCAGGGCACCATCGGCCGGCTGACCAAGCGGCTCGGCGCGCCGGCGGTGCGGGCTGCCACACGCCAGGCGATGAGGCTGATGGGCAACCATTTCGTGCTCGGCGAAACCATCGAAGCGGCATTGGCGCGCGCGCAACCGCACGCGTCGCAACACCGGCGCTACTCCTTCGACATGCTCGGGGAAGGTGCGCGCACCGCCGAGGACGCCGCGCGCTATTTCGATTCCTACGCCAGCGCGATCGATGCCATCGGCCACGCCGCCGACGGACGGCCCCTGCCCGACCGGCCCGGCATTTCGGTCAAGCTCTCCGCGCTGCATCCGCGCTTCGAGGCCGTCGGCCGCGGGCGGGTGATGACCGAACTGGTTCCTCGCCTGATCGATCTGGCGCGGCAGGCGCGGGTCCATGACCTGAATTTTACGGTCGATGCCGAGGAAGCGGACAGGCTCGAACTATCGCTCGACGTCATTGCGGCTGCCTTCAGTGATTCATCCCTTGCAGGCTGGGATGGATTTGGACTGGCGATTCAGGCCTACCAAAAGCGCGCATCCGCCGTGATCGACTACGTCGATCAACTCGCGCAGCGCCAGAACCGTCGGATGATGGTGCGCCTGGTCAAGGGCGCCTATTGGGACACCGAGATCAAGCGTGCGCAGGAACGCGGCCTCGACGGCTATCCCGTGTTCACCCGGAAGGCGATGACGGATTTGAACTACGTTGTCTGCGCCCGGCAATTGCTGGCGCTGCGACCGCGGATCTTTCCGCAATTCGCCACCCACAATGCGCTGACAGTCGCGACCATCCTCGAACTGACTGATAGCGAAGATGGATTCGAGTTCCAGCGCCTGCATGGCATGGGCGAAGCACTCTACGCCAAACTCGGCGAAGATCGCCCGGACATCGCCTGTCGCACTTACGCGCCGGTCGGCAGCCACCGCGATCTCCTCGCTTATCTGGTGCGCCGATTGCTTGAGAATGGCGCCAACTCGTCCTTTGTCGCACTTGCAGCCGATGAGTCCGTGCCGGTGACGACGTTGCTGCGACGTCCGGCAGAGATCATCGGCAGCGCTGACAACGCGGGGCATCCCAACATCCCGCTGCCGCGCGATCTTTACCGGCCGCAGCGAAAGAATTCGCGCGGGCTGGAATTCGGCGAGCGCGCGGCACTCGACCAGCTCGTCTCGGCTGTCGCCGCAGAACCGTTGCCCGCAGCCGGAAGCATTGCCGATGCAACATCGGCGGAAGCGAACACCGCGATATCCACCGCATGCGATGGATTCAAAATCTGGAGCCGGACTCCGGCCGACATCCGCGCTGCCGCGCTGGAAACGGCCGCCGACCTGCTGGAACAGCGCGCGGCGCATTTCATCGCGCTGCTGCAACGCGAGGGCGGCAAGACGCTGGACGACTCGCTATCGGAGGTCCGCGAGGCCGTTGATTTCTGCCGCTACTACGCCGCAGAGGGCCTCGTTCAGTTCGGCGCAAGCAAGGTGATGCCGGGGCCGACCGGCGAGAGCAATCTGCTCCGCCTGCGCGGTCGCGGCGTCTTCATCGCGATCTCGCCGTGGAATTTTCCGCTGGCGATCTTTCTGGGACAAGTCACGGCGGCGCTGATGGCCGGCAACGCGGTTGTTGCCAAGCCCGCGGAACAGACGCCATTGATCGCAGCGGAAGCCGTGCGGCTGTTGCACGAAGCCGGTGTGCCCGCAACAGCGCTGCACCTCGTGCAGGGCGCCGGCCGGACCGGCGCAACACTCGTAGCGCACCCTGACATCGCCGGCGTCGTCTTCACCGGATCGACCGAGGTCGCGCGTTCGATCAACCGCACGCTGGCCGCCAGGGACGGACCGATCGTACCGCTGATCGCCGAGACCGGCGGCATCAACGGGATGATCGTCGATGCCACCGCGCTGCCCGAGCAAGTCGCGGACGACGTCGTGACATCGGCGTTTCGTTCCGCCGGCCAGCGCTGCTCGGCGCTGCGGCTGCTGTTCATTCAGGACGACGTCGCCGACCGCATGATCGAGATGACCGCGGGCGCGGCGCGCGAACTCGTCATCGGTGATCCCACCGATCCCGCGACGCATGTTGGCCCCGTGATCGACGCCGAGGCCAGGCAGCGGCTGGATGCGCATATCGCACGCATGAAGCGCCGGGCGCGGGTGCATTTCGCGGGCACCGCGCCCCACGGCAATTTTGTCGCCCCGCACATCTTCGAATTGTCCGATGCCGATGAGCTCACCGAGGAAGTGTTCGGTCCGGTGCTGCATGTCGTGCGTTACCGCACCGACCGACTCGGCCAGGTGCTGCAATCGATCGAACGCTCCGGCTACGGGCTAACGCTCGGTATCCATTCCCGGATCGACGATACGGTCGAGGACGTGATCGACGCCGTTCAGGTCGGCAACATCTACGTCAACCGCAACATGATCGGCGCGGTGGTCGGGGTGCAGCCGTTCGGCGGCCATGGACTCTCAGGCACCGGCCCCAAGGCCGGCGGGCCGCATTATCTGGCGCGCTTTGCCACCGAACAGACGGTGACCGTCAATACGGCGGCGGCCGGCGGCAACGCGGCGCTGCTGGCGGGTGGGACGTCGTCATCCTGAGGTGCGCGCTCTTGCGCGCCTCGAAGGATGATATCCGCGGCCCATCCTTCGAGACGCGGCCAAGAGGCCGCTCCTGAGGATGACGGCTGAGCGTGTTGCCAGGGGCAAGACCCCGTTGCATCATCCCCCCGACATGGGTCAAATGGCGTTTGAACCGGATCGCTCAGCGCGATAATCAACAAAACCAACAAACGTCACGGGAGCGGCGCCGCCATGGAAAAAGGTATCTTTGAAGGCCTCAAGGTTCTGGACTGCGCGAGCTTCATCGCGGCACCCGCGGCCGCCACCGTGCTGTCGGATTTCGGCGCCGACGTCATCAAGATCGAACCGCCCGGCGCCGGCGATCCCTACCGCAACCTGCCTAATTTGCCGGGCTATCCCCACAGCGAACATAATTTCGCGTGGCTGCTGGAAGCCCGCAACAAGCGCAGCCTCGCGCTCGACCTGTCAAAGCCCGAGGGTCAGGCGGTGCTGCACCGTCTCGCCGCGGAGGCCGACGTCTTCATCACCAATTATCCGCCGCAGGTCCGCGAAAAGCTCGGGATCACCCATGCCCATCTGGCGCCGCAAAACGAGCGGCTGATCTATGCATCCTTCACCGGCTACGGCGAAAAGGGCGAGGAAGCGAACAAGCCCGGCTTCGACTCCAACGCCTATTGGGCCCGCTCGGGCCTGATGGACCTGGTACGCGCCGACGAGCACACCACGCCGGCGCGCTCGATCGCCGGCATGGGCGATCACCCCTGCGCGATGGCGTTCTACAGCGCGATCGTGACCGCGCTGTACAAGCGCGAGCGCACCGGCAAGGGCTCGCATGTTTCGTCGAACCTGATGGCCAACGGCGTCTGGGCGGCTTCGGTACTGGCGCAGGCCAAGCTGGTCGGCGCCAAGTTCGGCGAGCGGCGGCCGCGCGAGCGCGCGCTGAATGCCGTCACCAACCACTATCAGTGCAAGGACGGCCGCTGGCTGATCCTGTCGCTGCTCAACGAGGACAAGCAGTGGCCAACGCTGGCGCGCATCCTCGGCCGCGAGGATCTCGTCACCGATCCGCGCTTCGAGACCAGGAAGGAGCGCCATGCGCGATCGCTGGAGCTGATCAAGATTTTTGACGAGACCTTCGCCACCAAGGACCTCGCCGAGTGGCGCAAGCTTCTCGACGGCAACGGGCTGGTGTTCGGCGTGGTCGGCATCCTCGACGACATTCCGCACGACAAGCAGATGATCGAGAACGAGGTGCTGGTGCCGTTCGAGAACGATACCATGATGACCATCTCAAGCCCGATCTGGGTCGATGGAGCCAAGAAGGTGCAGCCACGCAAGCCGCCCGGCCTCGGCGAACACAGCGACGAGATCTTGCGCAACGCCGGTTATGACGAGGCGGCGATCAAGAAGTTGCGGGCGTCGGGTGCGGTAGCCTGATCATGCCTACCTATCGGCTGCACTATTTTCCGGAGTCCGGGAACAGCTACAAGCTCGCGCTGATGCTGACCCTGTGCGGCGAGCAATTCGAACCGGTCTGGACCGATTTCGGCGGCGGCGTGACGCGGACGCCGGAATGGCGGCGCGACGTCAACGAGATGGGCGAAATTCCGGTGTTGGAGGTCGACGGCGAGCGCCGCACCCAGACTGCGCCGATCCTGCTGCAACTCGCCAAGCAATACGGCCGGTTCGGCGGCGAGACCGAGCAGGAACAGTTCGAACTGCTGCGCTGGCTGTTCTGGGACAATCACAAGCTGACCGGCTACATGGCGACCTATCGCTATTACCGCGCGTTCACGCCGACGCCGGACCAGCACGTGCTGACGCATTTTCGCAAGCGGCTCGATGACTTCCTGTCGATCCTCGAAGGCCATCTGCAGAAGAATTCATTCGCCATCGGAAAACGGCCCACCATCGCCGATATTTCCATGATGGCTTATCTGCACTATCCCGCCGACGAGACCGGCTACGATCTGGCGGTCAGCCACCCCGCGATCAACGCCTGGCTCGGGCGGATGGCGCAATTGCCGGGCTGGAAATCGGCCTACGACCTGCTGCCCGGCAAACGCCTGACGCATTACGCCAGGTAGCCATCGCGCCGGCTACCGGCTCAACGGCTAGGCCAGAGCCAGACGACAGCAAAGACGATCACACCGGCAATGACGGCGATCGCGACCGCCCAGCTACTGACGCGAACGTCGCTGACGGCCTCGCGCCTGGCTTCGTTTTCCGCGATCTCGCGGTTGCGCTGCTTGTTCTCCTGGTCGGAAGAGCTCATCGCCGGTCCCTCAGGTGCTGGTCGTCGCCGGCCGCAATGTAGCATCGATCGATGACGGATGGGCGGCGCCCTGGCCGCCACCCATCCCGGCCAGCCGGCTGAGCGCGAATGCCGCCAGAGCCGCGCACAGGGCCGCGCTTGCTGCCGCGAGGAACACCGATCCCGTGCTCCATTTCGCCGTCAACAGCGCCCCGCCGACCAGGGGACCTACGATCGAACCGATCCGACCGATACCGAGCGCCCAGCCGACGCCGGTCGACCTCATCGCGGTGGGATAGAAGGTCGCGGCCAGCGCATTGGCGGCGATCTGGCCGCCAACGATGCAGAAGCCGGCGGCAAAGATCGCCGCCGTCACCAACGCCGTGGAGTGGCCGAGCTGACCGATCGCGCCGACCGCGAACACCGCCGCGAAATACACCAACGCCAGCGCGCGGAACGAGAACCGATCGATGATGCTGCCGAGCGCGAACGTACCGACCACGCCGCCGACCTGCAGCATCGAGCCGATCAGGGCGGCCGCGGAAACCGAGGCGCCGAGGTCGTTGAGCACGGTCGGCAACCAGTTCGACAGGAAATAGAGATCGAGCAGGCTCATGAAGAACACGACCCACAGCAACAGCGTGGGCAGCGTTCGCCCTTCACGGAACAGATGCCGCACCGGCATGCCGGTCAGCCGGGGCTCATGCACCGTGAACTGCGTCGCGGGCGCGAATGCGGACTTCGGATCGATCTGTCCGAGCAAACCGGCGACCCGCGCATGCGCCTGCCCGGTGAGCGCGAGGAAACGCACGGATTCCGGAAGCCGCAGCGCCAGGATCGGCACCAGCAGCAGCGGCGCGACGCCGCCGACCAGAAACACCGAGCGCCAGCCGAATTGCGGGATCAGCGCCGCCGCCAGCAGGCCGCCGAGCGCCGCCCCGATCGAGAAGCCGCAGAACATCACCATCACCATGGTGGCGCGGCGGCGATGCGGGCTGAACTCGGAAGTCATCGCCACCGCATTCGGCATCGCGCCGCCGAGGCCGAGACCGGTGAGAAAGCGGATCGCCAGCAGCGTGTTGACGTCGCTGATAAAGGCGGTCGCGAGCGTGCCGATGCCGAACGCCAGCGTCGAGAAGATGATGATCTTCTTGCGGCCGATCCGGTCCGCCAGCGGCCCGAACACCAGCGCGCCGATCATCAGGCCGAACAGCCCGGCACTGAACACCGGTCCGAGGGCGGCCTTGGTCAGGCCCCACTCCTTGGCGAGCGCCGGTGCGACATATCCGATCGCCTGGGTGTCGAAGCCGTCGAGGAACAGCACGGTCGCACAGGTCAGCAGCAACCTGACCTGGAAACCGCCGACCGGTTGCCGGTCGATAAATTCGGCGACATCGACGACCGAGCCGCCATCTTGCGCCTGAGACAACGCCATGATGTTTCCTCCCCCAAAACGCCGAACCGCGGTTCTTCGACCGCTTCGTGCGAAAGCCACTCAGCCGCGCAACGCTTCCTTCGAATAGCCAGCGATCCGCTTGTAGCCTTCGGACAGCCCGGCCAGCTCCTCGCGGCTGATGACATCGTCGATCGCCCGGAACGGCCGGTCGCCGGTACGTTCGAACACCTCACGCAGGATGGCATCCGGCGGATTGGTGCGGTTGGTGAGCACGATCCGCGTGGTCGCTTCCAGCCGTTCGTCCTGATAGGCCACGAGTGCTGCAACCGGATCGGCGTGCGTGCGCAACGCCGTCGTCAACGCGCGCGCATCGAGGATCGCCTGGCCGGCGCCGTTGGAGCCGCGCGGCACCATCGGATGCGCGGCGTCGCCGAGCAGCGTGATCCGGCCAAAACTCCAGCGCGGCAGCGGATCCTGATCGACCATCGGAAACTCCAGCACGCTGTCGGCGGCGCGGATAAAGGCCGGCACATCGAGCCACTCGAAATTCCAGTCGGCGAACGCGCCGATGAAATCGTCGAGCGAGCCGAACCGGGTCCAGTCGCGCTTGCGATAATGCGGGGTCTCGATCTCGGCGACCCAGTTCACCAGTTGCCTGCCGTCCGCGCCCGCGGGGCGGATCGGATAGATCACCATCTTGCCATGCGACAGCCAGCCGGCCCGCACCATGCTGGCGCCCGACAGCATCGGCTTCCAGCGTGTCACGCCGCGCCACATGTTGATGCCGGAATAGCGCGGCTCGCCTTCGTCGGGAAAGAGCTGCTTGCGAACCACCGAATTGATGCCGTCGCAGGCGATCGCCACCCGGCCGCGCGCGGTCGAACGGTCGGCGCCGCCCGGACCGTCGGAAAACGTCGCGGTGACACCGGCGGCGTCCTGCTCGATGCCGATGCAATGCCGGTTGGTCAGCAAGCGGTCGGCCCCGGCGCGCGCAACGAAGGCGTCGAGCAACACCCGCTGCAGGTCGCCGCGATGAATCGAGAATTGCGGATGATCGTAGCCCGCGCTGCGGCCGAGCGGCTCCTGATAGATCAACTGGCCAAAGCGATTGAAGAAGGTGGCATCCGTGGTTGCGACCGCAACCGTCGCCAGCGCGCTCTCAAGCCCGAGCGCGGCGAGTTCCCTTGTTGCGTGCGGCAGCAGGTTGATGCCGACACCGATGGCGCGGACTTCGGCGGCGGACTCGAAGATGCGGCAGGAAATTCCAGCCTCATGCAGCGCAAGCCCAAGCGTCAGACCGCCGATACCAGCGCCGACGATAATGACCTCGTCCATGTTCCGTCCCTGCGAAATTTGAAGCATGAGACATGAATAGTAAGCCCACTGTCAATTGCGTGACAGCGGGAAAACAACCGTTGCTAACGGCTTTTGACGAAGCACATGCCGATCCCCGAGGTCTTGCCGGCAGCCTGGCAGGCCAATCCCTCGGCGCAATTCCAGCTCCGGAAACTCGCGTCACTGCCGGCGGCCGGCTTGCCTTGAACATAGCAGTGCGCGCCCCAGCCGTCGCCATATTCGGTCCCGGCCAGTTCCGTGCTGCCGCGCGATTGCGGGCGGCTGGAGAACCCTCTCGAATAATCCGGCGGCCTGCCGTCGCGCAATGCAGCGAGAATATCGCGGCGGCGAACCTGGTCGCCGAAGAAATGCGGCGAGGCCGGCACCACGGTCGAGTTCGACGGCCTGGCGGCCATCCAGTCGACGCCCGGGAAGTGAAAGCCGCCGATGCCGCGCGTCTGGTGGCAGCCGGAACAGGTGATGTCGTTCAGGCGCCGCTCGAAGCCTCCGACCGACCTGATGTTTTGCAGCTTCGCGCCATCCGCCGCTGCCTTCCTCAACGCGGCCACGACGTCTGCCTCGTCAAACACGGGATGCGCGGTCGTGCCCTCGCCTTGCAACAGGCCGAACTCCGGCTGCAGATCCGACGGATCGAACCCGGCCGGCGTTGGCGCAATCGCGCCATGAGCGAGGAATTGTTCCGGGATCAGGGCGGTGCCGCGATCGAATTCGACGAGATGCTTGGGATCGAGCAGCCACGCCTTGAACGCGCGCCGGAGGTTGTCGTCGCCCAAGATGCGGTCGCGGTCGACCTGGTTTTCCATCGGCGCTTCCGCGAACACGCGCGCCTGTGGATCATGGCGAAACACCTTGAGGAGATAATCGGTGCGAAAGTCGCGCACCGCCGATTTCGGCGCATGCGCAATTTGGAGGTTGGTTTCGATACGGTCGATATTGGTATAGCCGACCAGATCAAGCGGTCCGTCTTTTGCCGTTAGCCTGGCGGCAAGTTCGGCGCCTGTCAGCGACAACTCGCCGGCCGCGAGCCAGCGGCGTGCGATTTCGGAACAAGCGATGTCCTGGCTTTCGATCCTGGTTTTCAACACCAGGTTCAGCGTCATCGGCAGCCGCGGCGAAACGGCATCGGCACCGCCGTCCGCCACATGGGTCCGCGTCAACCGGTAGATCAGGCGGATCTCGCCGCAGTCCGCTTGCGAGACATAGGTCCGGTCCATCCGGTTGACGATGCCCGCCAGCACGAAGCGCGTCTCGGCGGAATCGAGCACGGCGCGATCGAACAACTGGAAATCAAAACCGTCGCCGACGCCGATCGTCTCATTCGGCAGGCTTGCTTTGTGTTTTGCAATGTAGCGTTCGAACTCGCCGTCGATCGCACGCCGAACAGGCGCCATCGACGGCAAGGCGAACAACTGGATGTCGGTGAGCGGAATATTCGCGGAACGCTCGGGCGACAGCATCCGGCCGATGCCGAATCGTCCGCCGTCGAGTTCACGCAAGGCCGCGGGATCGATGACGGCGGCGCCGCGCTCCAGCGCCGCGACGGGAGCCGCGCGCACAGGCAAGGCGGCAGCGAACAGCATCACGATGAGAAGGAGAAAGCGCACGCGCAAACCATATCCTGATGAATGCCGCCAAGTTGTGACGCCGTGCGCGTCACAGCCCGTTGCGATCAGGAAATTAACCGAAGAGCGTCCCTGCTGTCTTGCGGCAATCGGGACGCCCCTCACGCGAGAGTGAAGGAATATTCGCGGTCTAGCGCGAGATCAGGCCCTTGCTGGTCACGACCACCCACTTGCCATCCTGCTTGCGGATGGCATCGACGCGGCCGAGGCCGGGGACGGGATCGCCGGCATAGACTTCGAAGATACCCTGGCGGCCTTCGATCAGCGCGCCGCCATTGCTGACATCACGCAGCACCCAGCCCTCGACCTTCGGCAACCGGCCGACGTCGGGCTTGGCCAGAGCGACAGCTGCTGCCGGCGACGCGGTCGCGACCGCGGCCGGTTGCGGCACCGATCCCGTGACGTCCCGCGCCGGAACCGGCGCGGCCGCGGCAACCGGGGCGGGCACCGGCGCAGCGCGAAGCTTTTCCACGGCCTCGCTGAGTTTGGCGAGTTTGGCGGCGGGTTCGACCTGCGCCTTCTCGACCTTGTCGAGACGGTCGCTGGTCTTGTTGAACTGACCGGTAGCCACCTTGGAGGTGTGTTCGACGCCGGCTTTCAGCGCGACGATGTCGGCATCGATCCGGGCGATGGAAGCTTCCAGCGCGCCGGTATTTGCCGACGCCACGACGGTCTCGCCGCTGCTCAAGAGGTGACCGAGGCCTGCGGTCGCCAGCGCGCCGCCGAGCGCGCCCGCGACGGTTGCCAGCGCCACCACGGCCGCCATCGCCGACATCCGGCGCTTGCCGGACGATGCTTGGTCTGAAGCGGCTTCGGCCTTCGCGCCAGCGCGCTCGCCGGGGGACATCACGATCGCCTTGCCGGGAAAGCGCGGCGCTTCCGGCTTGACAGCGTCGACCTTGGGAGCCTCAGCCTTGACGGGCTCGACCCTGGAGGCTTTGACCTTGAAGGGCTCAACCTTGGGCATTTCGACCTTGGGCGCGTCGGCCTTCGGCGAGGTCTCTTCCTGTTCGGGCGCAAGACGCGGGGATTCGATTTCAGCCGCCGCCATCACCGGCACGTCGGAAACGGACATTTCGGGAGCGGCCGGCCCGGTGCCCATGGTTCCGGTTTCACCGCTGGTCGGCTCGGACTTGAGATCGCTCACGTTGCATTCTCCAGGTTGGATTGACCATTTGGTAACTTTTATTGCTTGCGAAATCGTTACCGGCCGACGGCTTACCGAAATTTTAGGAAGTCATCCGAGCCGGTTTTGTGGCCTCACGGCGGCAACCGCGCGGCCGGCAGTTTCGCCCCGTTTCCATGCTGCTTTGCGGCAATCCCCTGACGGCCTCGTTTGCGCTGGCAGGTTTCCCGACTAACATGGCGCCACCAACAGCCAGAAGGCGGGGGCGGCCATGACGATCGAGAAATGCATCAACGAGTTTGATGTAGATGACGTCATTTTTGAGGAAGGCTCGACCGGTCGCGAGCTGTTTGTCGTGCTCGACGGCCAGGTTGAGATCGCCAAGATGAACGGCGCCGCCAGGACCGTCATCGTGACGCTCGGCAAGGGCGAATTTTTTGGCGAGATGGCCGTCATCGACGGCTCGTCGCGCTCGGCGACCGCGATTGCCGCCGCACCCCATACAAGGGTGATGCGGATCAACCATGCCCGCTTCGTCTACCTGGTCAGCCAGCAGCCGGCGTTTGCGCTGATGATCATGGATGCGCTCTCCAAACGATTGCGCGCTTCCAACGCCGTCACCTTCAAAGCCGCGGCCAGTTCATGAGCGACCGCAGGCCGAGCCCGTTCAAGACCCTGTTCGACAGCGACGTCTGCACGCTGATCGAAGCCGCGCCGGACGTCTATCAGATCCGCTTCAAGAACCGCGCGGCAAATGCCTATCTGGTGCGCGGCAGCTCGCGCACGATTCTGATCGATGTCGGGCTGTCGTCGAATTACCCGCATCTCGTCACCTGCCTTGCGCATGTCGGCGTGAAACCCGAAGACATCGACATGGTGGTGCTGAGCCACGAGCATCTCGATCACATCGGCGCGGCGTATCACTTTGCCGGCCGCACCTTCATCGCAGCACACCGCCTCGCCGCCAACAAGATCATGCTGCGCGACGATTTTTCGATGCTGCGAAAGATGTTCAACGAGCCGAATGTGCCGATCAATGTCGACATCTGGCTGGAGGAAGGCAATTTGATCGACCTCGGCAATTTTCGTCTCGCCGTGATGTACACGCCGGGCCACACCTCGGCCTGCATCACGCTGTTCGACCAGGACAAGGGCCTGTTGTTCGCCGCCGACACGCTGATGCCGGGCGGTGTGATGGGCGGCGTGTTCGGCTCCGGCAGCATCGCCGACTACATCCAGTCGCTGGAGCGGCTCAAGGGCCTGAACTCGAAAATCCTGCTGTCCGGCCACGGCCGGCTGTCGGATACGCCGCAGGACGACGTCCGGATCGCGATCCAGCGTTCGCACACGCTGCTGTCGGATACGGCGCAACTGTTCGACGCGCTGGATGCACGGTCGAATTTCGAGCCGATCATGCAATCGGTGCGCGACCTCAACAAGCTCGACGACGGCTAGCCGCGTTTGCAATTTTTCTGATTTATTCCCTGCAACCGCTGATTTCAGCGTGATCCCAGATCACATTCTCCGACGCGAAACGTGTGACCGTTGCATTTGACAAAGGCCGCGGCGGCCTGTTCAAAAGCAGCCAACGACGGTCACCGCAAAAACAATCGGGGGAGAATGCACCATGAAGCTCTACGACTCGGTCGGACCGAACCCGCATGTGGTCCGGATGTTCATGGCCGAAAAGGGCATCGAAATGCCCAAGCATCCGGTCGATCTGCGCAAGGGCGAGAACCGTGAAGCCGAGCATCTGAAGCGCAATCCGCACGGCCAGATGCCGACGCTCGAACTCGACAATGGCCAGTATCTCTCCGAGATCACCGCGATCTGCGAATATCTCGAAGAGAAGCATCCGCAGCCGGCGATGATCGGCGCGACGCCGGAACAGCGCGCCGAATGCCGGATGTGGACCCGCCGCGTCGATCTCAACATCTGCGAGCACATGGGCAACGGCTACCGGTTCGGCGAAGGCTTCAAGTTCTTCCAGAGCCGCATTCCCTGCGCGCCGGAGGCCTCGCCCGGCCTCAAGATGATCGCGGCCAACCGTCTGCAATGGCTCGACGGCCAGATGGCCGACGGCCGGAAATATCTCTGCGGCGACCGGTTCACGATGGCCGACATCCTGCTCTATTGCTGGCTCACGTTCGCCGGCCAGGTCGGCCAGCCCTTGGATGCGGGCAACGCGAATGTCGCGGCGTGGATGGCGCGCGTTGCGGAGCGTCCTTCGGCGAAGGCGTAGGTCTCTCATCGTCATTGCGAGCGAAGCGAGGCAATCCATCTTGCGGCGCCAAGAAAGAATGGATTGCTTCGTCGTGGAGCCTGTCATCGGGCGCGCGTTCGCGCGACCCGTTGGCTCCTCGCAAAGACGTGGAGAGTAAAGCGTCCTAAATCACCACCGGCGCATCCGGCAGTTCGTTGACCCCGCCGCCTCTGCCCGGAAAATGCGCCGCCAATGCGCGCGATACCGCGGCGATGCCCTTGATCGCGCCGCCTTCGAAATTCCGCGCCTTGAAATCCACTTCCATCGCGCGACAGATTTTCTCCCAGCCGCGGGTACCGACTTTGGCGTCGATGCCGCGGTCGGCGACAATCTCGACATTGCGGTCGGCGAGCAGGAGATAAATCAGCACGCCATTGTTGTGGGCGGTGTCCCAGATCCGCAACTGACCGAACAGATCGAGCGCGCGCTCCCGCGCGGACTGATCGCGAAACAGCGGCGCACCGTCGAGCGCGCCTTCCACCACGAAGCGAACCTGCCCTGAATGCGTGGCCTCGCCCGCCTTGATCGCGGCCTCGATCGCGGCCAGCACCTTTGGCGGAAAATATCGCTTCTTCCACCAGTGATGGTGGAGAAGGTGCTTGCCGATGCGCGCTATGCTCATTTGACCAGCTCTCTCTACCAGCTACCGGACGCGCCGCCGCCGCCGAAACTGCCGCCGCCACCGCCGCTGTCACTCGAACTGCCGGAACTGCTCGACCAGTCGCTGCTGCTACTGCTGCCGCCCGACCAGCCGCTGCTGCTGCTGCCCCGGCCTCCGCCCGCGTTGTTTGCAAAATCTCCGAACAGCGCAACGATGAACACAATGATTGCCGCAAGCGCCGCCAATACCAGCGACTGGACGAAGAACCAGGCGAGTACGCCGACGATGCCGCCGGTCGCGACCGCCCCCATCAATCGGCCCAGCGTGGTGCGCGCAATGGCCCCGACGACAAAGACCGCGAAGATCATGAACGGATTTAGCGGATCGACGTGGTCCAGCAGCCAGGACTGTTGCATGCCTCGGGACGTCCCAGTCTGCACCGGCGGAGGCAATTTCTCGCCCTCGACAATGCGGATGATACGATCGACGCCGGCGGAAATGCCGCCGGCAAAATCGCCTGCCCTGAAATGCGGCGTGATGATCTCGTCGATGATGCGCTTGGACGTGACGTCGGTCAGCGCGCCTTCGAGGCCATAACCGACCTCGATCCGCAGCTTGCGGTCATTCTTGGCGATTACCAGCAGCACGCCGTCGTCAATCTTCTTTCGGCCGATCTTCCAGGCTTCCGCGACCCGAAGCGAAAATTGCTCGATCGCCTCGCCGTCCGTGGTCGGCACAATCAGCACCGCGACCTGACTGCCCTTCCGCGCCTCGAACGCGCGGATGGTCTGGTTCATGGCGCTGACGTCGTTGGTGGACAGCGTGCCGGTCAGATCGACCACGCGCCCCACCAGCGACGGCACCGCAACATCGGCCACCGCCGGAAAAACCCAGCCCAACAGCAGCGCAAGAATAATGGTTCTTGCAGCGTTCATCACGGCCAATCTTCTTGCCAATTGCTTGCTTTGTTGCGGGCTATTTGGTGGGTGCCGCCGGTGCCGGCGTCGGATTGAAATCCACCTTCGGCGCCGTGGAGATTGCCTTCTCGTTCTCGACCGAGAAGTTCGGCTTTTCCTTGTAGCCGAACACCATCGCCGTCAGATTGTTCGGGAAGGTGCGGATACCGACATTATAGTCCTGCACCGACTTGATGTAGCGGTTGCGGGCCACGGTAATGCGGTTCTCGGTGCCTTCGAGCTGCGACATCAGGTCACGAAACAACGTATCGGATTTGAGCTGCGGATAGTTTTCGGTCACGACCAATAGTCGCGACAATGCGCCGGAAAGTTCACCCTGGGCGGCCTGGAACTTCTGGAACGCGGCCGGATCGTTCAGCACCTCCGGTGTCGCCTGGATGCTGCCGACCTTGGCGCGAGCGTTGGTGACGCCGAGCAGCACGTCCTTTTCCTGCTGCGCAAAGCCCTTCACGGAGTTGACGAGGTTGGGCACCAGATCGGCGCGGCGCTGATACTGGTTGACCACCTCCGACCAGTTGGCCTTGACCTGCTCGTCATTGGTCTGGATCGCGTTGTAGCCGCAATTGGTCAGACTCAACGTCGCCAGCGCCGCCAGTACGGTCCATAATTTTCGCATCGAAATTCTCCCGGTAAATCAGCTGTCAACATATCAGAATGGTTGCGTTGGGTATGCAGAACTGAGCCCGCTTCCGGTCTATTTTGCGCCCAAATGCGGATGGCTCTTGCCTATCATTCGCTGAAACCACAACATGGCCGGATAAAAATAAAGGGAGGGCCGGTTGACAGCTTACGAAACCATCGTCGTGGAACGGCCGGAGCCCGGCATCGCGCGGGTCGTGATGAACCGGCCCGAGGCACGCAACGCACAAAACCTGCAGATGACCTACGATCTCAACGCCGCCTTTGACGCGGCGGTGCAGGACGACGCGGTCAAGGTGATCATTCTCGCCGGCAACGGCCCGCATTTCTCGGCCGGGCACGACCTGCGGCCCGGGGCCAGGAACACCGCCGGCGTTGATTTTCCGCCGGTCGGAAATTGGGGCGGCTTCGCCGAGCCCAACGCCCATGGCCGTTTCGCCCGCGAGCAGGAAATCTATCTGCAGATTACCCGGCGCTGGCGCAATCTCGCCAAACCGACGATCGCCGAAGTGCACGGCAAATGCATTGCCGGTGGACTGATGCTGGCCTGGGCCTGCGACCTGATCGTGGCCAGCGCCGACGCCGAATTCTGCGATCCCGTCGTCACCATGGGCGTCTGCGGCGTCGAATGGTTCGTGCATCCCTGGGAGCTCGGTCCGCGCAAGGCCAAGGAATTGCTGTTCACCGCCGACGCCTGGAGCGCGGAGGAAGCGCACCGGCTCGGCATGGTCAACCATGTCGTGCCGCGGCCTGAGCTTTCCTCTTTCGTGATGACGCTGGCGCGGCGGATCGCGGCAAAGCCTGCCTTTGCGCTGAAGCTGACCAAGGAGGCGGTCAACCGCTCGGTCGACGTGATGGGACAGCCCGCCGCGATCGACCAGGCGTTCGCGCTGCACCAGCTCTGCCACGCGCATAATCTTCAGGAATTCGGAATGGTGGTGGACCCGGCGGGTCTGCATCCTTCCGTCAGGAAACCGGCGCAACCTCTATAAGAGCAGCAAAGTAGATTCAGATGGACCTCACCTTGAGCGACGAGCAGCGGATGCTGCGCGAAAGTGCCGACCGCTTTGTCACCGAGACCTATGACGCCGATCATCGAAAGCGATCGGCAACCGAACCGCTCGGCTTCAGCGCCGGCATCTGGAAGCAGTTCGCCGACCTCGGCTGGCTTGCGCTGCCGATCACCGAGGAGCATGGCGGGCTCGGCGGCGGCGCCATCGAGATCGGCATTTTGATGGAAGCCTTCGGTCGCGGCCTCGTTTCCGAACCATACCTCTCGACCGTCGTAATCGGTGCGGCGCTGATATCAGAATGCGGCAGCGAGGCGCAGAAGCAGACGCTGCTGCCGCACGTCGCTGACGGCTCGCTGTATCTCGCTTTTGCGCATTCGGAGCGCCAGGCGCGCTTTGATCTGGCTGATGTGAAGACGACCGCGAAGAAGACGCCGGACGGCTGGCGCCTCGACGGCCACAAGACCGCGGTGCTCGACGGAAACGCCGCCGGCCAGATCATCGTTTCCGCGCGCGTCGATGATGGCAGGCTCTGCCTGTTTTTGGTCCCGCACGGCGCCTCCGGACTCACCTCGCGCGATTTCCCGCGGCTCGGCGGCGGCCGCGCCTGCAACCTCGACCTGCGGGACGTCCGCGTGCCCGCGGACGCCCTGCTCGGCGGCGGCAACGACGCGTTGCCGGCGATCGAGACCGTGGTCGATCGCGCCATGGCCGCGCTCGGCGCCGAAGCCGTCGGCATCATGCAGACCCTGCTCGACCAGACCCTCGAATACACCAAGATCAGAAAGCAGTTCGGCAAGCCACTGTCCGCGAACCAGGTGATCCGTCACCGCCTCGCCGACATGGCGATGCAATGCGACGAGGCCCGTTCGATGGCGTTGCGCGCGGCGCTGATGGCGAACGCCGAACCGGTGACGCGCGCCCGCGCCGCTTCCGGCGCCAAGGCCAAGATCGGCAAATGCGCGCGCTTCGTTGCCGAGCAATCCGTCCAGCTTCACGGCGCGATGGGCGTCACCGAAGAGCTCGACATCGGCTCCTACTTCAAGCGCCTGCTCGCCTTCGATACTTTATTCGGCGGCAGCGCCCATCACTATCGCCGTTACGCCGCATTGGGCGGCCGTGCCATTCAAGCCTGACCCGGAGCGCACCATGGATCTCACCTTCAACGCCGAAGAGCGCGCTTTCGAAAAAGAAGTCCGCGAGTTCATCGCGGCCAACCTCACCGCGGAGATAAAACGCGCCACCGCGCTGACGCCCTCGGTCTTTTCCGATCCCGATATCGGCATGGCCTGGCAGCGCGCATTGCATAAGAAAGGCTGGGGTGCGCCGGGTTGGCCGGTGGACCATGGCGGACCGGACTGGACGCCGGCGCAGCGCTGGATCTTTGAAGCCGAATCCGCCCGCGCCGGCGTGCCGAACGTGAATGTCATGGGCGTCAAGATGGTCGGCCCCGTCATCATCGGCTTCGGTTCGCCCGAGCAGAAGAATTACTACCTGCCGAAAATTCTCTCCGGCGAGGACTACTGGTGCCAGGGCTATTCGGAGCCGGGCTCCGGCTCAGATCTCTCGTCCTTGAAAACCCGCGCGGTGCGCGACGGTGACGACTACATCGTCAATGGCACCAAGATCTGGACCACGCATGCCCATCACGCCAACCGCATGTTCGCGCTGGTGCGCACCAACGACAGCGAGCGGCAGCAGGACGGCATCAGTTTCATCCTGATCGACATGAAAAGCCCGGGCATCACGACACGGCCGATCCTGACCATCGGCGGCGATCACGAGGTCAACCAGGTATTCTTCGACGATGTCCGCGTTCCCGTCGCCAACCGCGTCGGCGAGGAAGGCAAGGGCTGGACCTATGGCAAATACCTGCTGGAGTTCGAGCGCGGCTCCGGCATCGCCTCGGCCAAGTTGCGCGACGCGCTGAAGACGGTGTCGGAGCTCGCCGAATCCGAGGCTACCGGCCGCGCCATCGATGATCCCGATATCGCGGTGCGTATGTCCGAGATCGAGGTCGATATCGACACGCTGGAAATGACCGAGCTGCGCGTTCTGTCCGCGCTGCAGACCGGGCAAAATCCCGGCGCCGTATCGTCGCTGCTGAAACTGCGCGTCAGCGAAATCCGCCAGGCGGTGACGCGGCTCGGCGTCGAGGTGATCGGCAATGACGGGCTCTATGTCGAGCCGGTGCGGCCGCTATACAGGTTGAACGAAGAACCGGGCATTCCCGAGGAACTATTGCCGGTGGTGCCGGAATATCTCAACAGCCGCGCCTATACGATCTTCGGCGGCTCGTCGGAGATCCAGCGCGAGATCGTCGCGAAGATGGTGTTGGGGTTGTAACCCCCCGTCGTTCCGGGGCGATGCGCAGCATCGAACCCGGAACCTGGAGGTTGTTGCGCGAGATTCCCCGATGCGCAATTGCGCATCTGAGGGTCGCGTCTCCGACGCGCCCTGGAATGACAACTCATACCCCCGCCTTCGCATCCCTGATCGCCTGCCAGATCTTGGCGGGTGTCAGCGGCGTATTGAGTTGCCGGATGCCGAGTTCGCTGAGTGCGTCCATCACGCCGTTGGTGACACAGGGCGGTCCGCCGATGGCACCGGATTCGCCGCAGCCTTTCGCTCCGAGCGGATTGGTTTTGCACGGCGCGGAATCGTCGAGCGTGACAGCGATCGGCGGAATGTCGTCGGCGCGCGGCACGCAGTAGTCCTGGTAGCTCGCGGTCAGCAACTGACCTTCCTCGCTGTAGGTGACGCCCTCATAGAGCGCCTGCCCGATGCCTTGCGCGACGCCGCCATGCACCTGGCCGGTCACCAGCATCGGATTGACGGCGACGCCGACGTCGTCGACCGTGGTGTAACGCACCACCTTGCTGACGCCGGTTTCCGGATCGATCTCGACCTCGCAGATATGCGTGCCGTTCGGCCAGCTCGGGCCGTCGACCTCGCCTTCGCTGTCGACGGAGAGCTTTGCGCCGTCTTCCTTCCTGGCGATCTCGAACAGGCTGATGCGCTTGTCGGTGCCGACCACCGTCAACCAGCCGTCGCGATATTCGATATCCTCGACCGAGGTTTCCAGCACGTTGGAGGCTTTCTCGCGCGCCTTCGTCATCAGATCGTTGGTGGAAACCGCAACCGCCGTGCCTCCGACGAACAGCGAGCGCGAACCGACGCTGCCGAAGCCGGTGGCGAGATCCGTATCGCCCTGCACCACGTCGATCTTGTCCATGGGGATACCGAGCGTGTCCGACACCATCTGGGTGTAGGTGGTCTGCAAGCCCTGCCCCATCGCCATGGTGCCGGAATGCAGCACGATGCGGCCTTCCGCCGTCGCGTGCAGGCTGACCTTTTCGGTATGCGCCCGACCGCCGGTCCATTCGATGTAACTGGTGAGGCCGCGGCCGTAGAGCAGGCCCTTCTTCTTCGCCGCCTTCTTGCGCGCGGTAAAGCCGTTCCAGTCGGCCAAATCTGAAGCGCGCTCCAGCATGTGCGCGAAGGCACCGGAATCGTACACCTGGCCGACGGCGTTGGTGTAGGGCAACTGCGCCGGCTTGATATAGTTCACCTTGCGGATGGTGCGCGGATCCATGCCGATCTGGCGCGCAGCCGCGTCCATCAATCGCTCGACGATGAAGACGGCCTCGGGCCGCCCGGCGCCGCGATAGGCGCCGACCGGTGCGGTGTTGGTCATGACCGACTTCACTTCGAAGTGCACCACCGGCAGATCGTAGACACCGGTCTGCACGAACGGCCCGAGCACCAGCGGAATGATATTGCCCGCGCCGGCGCTGTAGGCGCCGGTGCCGCCGACCGAACGCACGCGATAGGCCTGCACGCGACCCTTGGCATCGAGCGCGAACTCGCCGGTCGAGGTGAGGTCGCGGCCGTGGGTGCCGCCGACGAACTCGTCGGTGCGGTCGCCGCGCCAGCGAATCTTGCGCTCGAGTTTGGTCGCAGCATAGGCAACGATGCCGTCTTCCGGATAGAGGCTGGTCTTCTGGCCGAAGCCGCCGCCGATATCGCCGACCAGGACGCGCACGCTTTCCTTTGGCCGCTTCAGCACGGATTCGGCGAGCAGGTCGCGGGTCGAACCCGGCGTCTGCGTTTGCACATGCAGGATCAGCCGGCCGGTCTTCTTTTCGATCTCGGCAATGGTCGAGCGCGGCTCCATCGCGGAGGGAATCAGCCGCTGGCTGACCAGATCGAGCGAGACTTTATGCGCGGCGTTGGCAAATGCTTCTTCCACCTTGGCGGCGTCGCCATAGCTCATGGCCGCGACGATATTGTCCGGCGCATCGGGCCATACAACGGGCGCGCCCGGCTTGATCGCCTGGACGGGATCGACCACCGACGGCAGCACGTCGTACTCAACCGCGATCGCCTCAGCCGCGGTCTGCGCCAGCACGCGCGACGTCGCCACCACGGCGGCGACAGCCTCGCCGGCAAAGCGCACCACTTCATGCGCGAGCAACCGCCGCGGCGGCACCGTCATCGGCTTGCCGTCCGGCCGCTTGAAGATCGCCAGCGTCGGGATGGTGCCGATATCGTCCTTGACGAGGTCAGCGCCGGTGTAGACCGCCTGGACACCAGGCATCTCCGTCGCCGGTTTGGTATCGACAGAGACGATTTTGGCGTGGGCATGCGGCGAGCGCAGCAGGTAAAGCCACAGCGCGCCGTCCTCGGGCTTGTCGTCGATGAACTGCCCCTTCCCGGTGAGCAGTCTCTGGTCTTCCAAACGCTTGACCGGCTTGCCCGCACCAAAACGCATATTGCCGGGAAGAATATTCATCAGTTTGTCCTTCGAGCTTCTTCAAAATTGAGCGAGTTTGGGCGGGTTTTAGCGGATTTTCGCGGCGAGACAACTCGGTCCCGGAGGGACGAGGTAATGCGGTTTATGCAACTCGCAAGCCAGTTAAGCCACTTCCCGCAGGGCTTGCTCGACCGCCTTGCGCTGGTCAGCCGTCAGCGCCGACTGCGGCGGCACGGGGTCGCCGACGGCGTAGCCCTGGATCTCGAGGCCGGCCTTGATACAGGCCGCCAGGTTGAAGCGTGCGAAGGCTTCGTTGATGCGCCATAGCCTGCGCTGGAGCAGCATCGCGTCGTCCCAGCGCGCGGACTTGCAGAGGTTGTAAAGTTCGACGCTCTGCCGCGGAATGATGCAGGCCGGTCCGGCCATCCAGCCGAACCCGCCGATCAACATCACCGCCGCCGGAATATGCGCCGAGGCCGAGAATACCTTGATGCTGTCGCCGCAGCGATTGATGATCGACAGCAGCCGGCCGGTATTGGTCGAGGCATCCTTGATGTAGCCGATGCGCGGATGCGCCGCGAGGCGTTCGATCACGTCGAGCGTGAGATCCGAGCGCTGGAATTGCGGGTTGGTGTAGATCACCACGGGAATATCGACCGCGTCGGCGATGGCGCGGAAATAGGATTCGACCTGGGCGTCGGCGAGCGGGAAATACGCCTCCAGGATCGCGAGGATGCCGTCGGCCCCGAGCTTCTGGTACGCCTGCGCCTGCGCCACCGCGTCCGCCGTCGAGGTCGAGGCGACGCCGGCAATCACCGGCACCCGGCCTTTCGCGGCCTCGATCGTGGTTCGTACCACGTCCGCGCGCTGCGCCTGGCTGAGATAAGCGAACTCGCCGGTCGAACCCAGCGGCGTCAGCCCGTGCACGCCCGACTTGATCAGGTCGTCGCACAGCTTGCCCAGCACCTCGGTGCGGATCTGGCCGGATGGATCGATGGGGGAAACGAGATAGGGAAAAACGCCGTGGAAATCAGCCATCGCGGGTTCGTGCCTCGATCGAAAATCTGGCCGCATGGCTAGCCGGAATGCCCGGGCATAGCAACGCCATGCCCGGATGTGGCAACGGCGTGAACCGCCGGCGTCGACGATGACACCAACCTTGCAGGCAAGCGGCGACCCTGCCGCGCGCAGGCAACGGGGCATTCCGTGAGAAAATTGCTGCTATCGCTACTGCTGCTGGCGACACCCGCTTTGGCGCAGGATGCATCGCCGATCGAAGGTTTTGCCGAGGGCTTTACCTTTCACATCCCGGGCTCCAGCCGCAGCATCGATCCTGACGGGGCGGTGGTCTATGCCAAGGGCGGCGGCGGCAACACGCATGTTTCAGCGGTACGGCAGGGCGCGTCGCCCTGCGTGTTCATTGCAACTTCACTGAACCTCAACGAAGGCGTCAGCGGTACCCCGATCGTGATGCTGGAAGAAACCTATGACCTGCGCGGCGTCTCGTTCGAAGCCAATCCGAAGCACGAATTCGCGCCACCTGGCGGGATTTACCTCGCCATGAAGGGACCGAAAATCCAGTGCCGGATTTCGACCGGCGGCAGCGGTGGCAAGTTGCAACGGACGAGCCAGTGCGGGGACCGGTTCGAGGCCACGATTGAGGAGCAGATGATGCCGGCCTTCACCGCCACATCGGCAAAGCTCAAGAGCCTGTGCCAGTGGAAGTGAGGCGTTGCCGCCGGATCAATTCAGCTCAACCGCACCCGAGATGAGAGATGGCCCGGCCGTTACAGCCGAACCATCTCGTCACCACCGTGTACGCAAACACTACCAACCACGGTGATGCACGCCGTAAAACACCGGTCCGCCGACCGGCGCCGGGCCATAGTAATATCCGGGTCCGTATCCATAGCCATAAGCATCCGCCGCCACCGTCGCTGCGACGGCAGCCGCTGCAATCGCTACACCGGCACCGGCACCGACATGCACCCGGCGGGCGCGGGCTTCCGCCGGCGCGCTTGCGACTGCCGCGAGCGTGGCGACAGTTGCGATCAACATTGCTAGCTTTTTCATCCGAAATCCCTCGTCTCAAATCTGCCCACAGACGGAATTGGGCTGTGAGTTCACGTTCGTATCCGCCTGAAAGGGACCATAGGGACGATGGTTCGACAGTTATGTGCGCGACATCACGGACCGCGTTACGGCCGCCGCTGCGGTGCGGAAACCGCACAACTTAGTTGTGCGCCTTGATCCAGGCATCGACCGAAGGCAGCGCACGTGCCTTGAGGTCGGCCGAGATCGCGATCGTCTCCAGCGCCCGCCCTGCCATTACCCGGCCTCCCGAGGTCGCCTGAACAGGCGCAAAGGCCGCGAGTTCGGCGGCGTGGCCGCCGTCGCTGAAATTGGTCATGAAGTTTGCGATGAACTGGTCGCGGAATTGCGGTCCCTGCTTTGCCAGCAGCGTATCGAAATTCGCCCGCACGAAATTCCAGGCCAGATCCGGCTGTTCGCCGGCAGCGGCCACAGCGTTGATCAGGCCGGTAACGATCGTGCCCGGCGCTTCATCGGTCAGGGCCAGCGCCAGCGTGGCGTTCGCCAGCGCTGCGTCGCGGGCGCTGGCGGCGGCGAAATAATAGCGCAGGCGTTCATTGGTCACGGTGCTCTTGCGCGCAAGCGCCAGCAACGTGTCGTAGGTCGCGCGGTCGGCGGTAACGCCGACAATGTGAGTCACGGCATCGCGCAACGCGCCGGGAAGCGAATTCGGATCTTTCAGAAAGCCTGCGAACCGCAGCTTCGCCTCGGCGATGATGTCCTCGTCGCCGAATTCACCGAGCGCCCGGATCAGGCTGCCGCGCAGCAGCGTGTCGTCGTCGTCGCCCGAGCCACTGCCCTCCCAACCGACCCGGTCGAACACCGGGCGCAGTTTCACCCTCGCGTAGCGCCGCACTGCCGGGCGCTCGGCCCGATCCCGCGAAAGGCGGTTGAGCGTGTTGAGCACGCCGATCACCTGTTCCCAGACCGGACGGCGATCGTCGGCGCTGACAGTCTCGACCAAAGCGAGATAGGACGGCGGCTCGGCGCGGCCGGCCGCCACCATGGCCCAGCCGTCGGCGAGGAAATTGACGCGATCCTCCGGCGACATCTGCGGCAGCGACTTCGCCAGAACCGCCCGGCTGGCCGGTCCATATTCGACACGGTAGTAGCCGATATCGCCGAAATTGACCTTGATCGGCTCACCGCAGGATCGCGCCGCGATTTCCGTCGAGCCCTGTAGCAGCACGGCTTCGGGCGATTGCGTCGTGCCAGGCCGCCCGACCGCGACCGGGACTTGCCAGTTGCGGGCCGGAAGTGCTGCGACACCAGCCGGTGCGATCACGAAGCGATCCTGCCGCAACGTCAACCGCTGATCGTCGCCACTGCAACTGGTTTCGGCGATGATCAACGGCACGCCGTCCTGCTCGGTAAATGAGGCGGCGATGCCGGTCACCGGCTTGTGGGCCGCGCTCTCCAGCGCCTGCCAGAGATCGGCGGTGGTGGTGTTGCCATAGGCATGCCTGGCCATGTAACCGCGGATGCCGTCGCGGAACGCCGCCTCTCCGAGATAGTTCTCCAGCATGCGGATCAGCGCCTGACCCTTGTTGTAGGTGATGGCGTCGAACGCGACCATCGCTTCGCTCTCGTTGGCGATTGGTTGCTGGATCGGGTGCGAGGTACGCCGCGCGTCGAGCGCCATGGCGATCTGCTTCTGGCTGTAGCCGTTCAGCCAGCTCTGCCACTGCGGGTAAAATTGCTCCGAGGCCTTGGTCGCCATCCACGTCGCAAAGCCTTCGTTGAGCCAGAGGTTGTCCCACCACGCCATGGTGACGAGATCGCCGAACCACTGATGCGCCATCTCATGCGCGATGATACCGAAGATGCCACGCCGGGCGCTGTCGGGATTGGTCGCGGGATCGAACAGCAGCCGGCTTTCGAAGAAGGTGATGCCGCCCCAGTTCTCCATCGCGCCGCCGAAGCCGCCGGGCACCGCGATCAGGTCGAGCTTGGGCAGCGGATATTTGACACCGAAATAATCGTTGAACCAGGCCAGCAGCTTGACCGCGCTGTCGAGCGCGAATTGTCCCTTCGCGGCCTTGCCGGCCGTGGCGACGACACCGATCGTCACGCCGTCCGCCTCCGCTGTGATCCGCTCCAGTTCGCCTACCGTCAGTACGAACAGATAGGTCGACATCTTTGGCGTCGTCGCGAAAGCGACCTGCTTCAGGTTCGGCTCGATCAGCTGTTCGCGCATCACCGGCATGTTGCCGACCGCGAGATGATTTCGCGGCACTGTGACCGTCAAGCGCAAAACTCGCCTTGAAGGCAGGCTCGTCCCAGCACGGAAAAATCCGCCGCGCATCCGACGGCTCGAGCTTGCTGGTGAGCAAGCGCTTGGTGCCTTGATCGGTCGGGTAATCGACGAAGAAGAATCCGCGGTCGAATTTGTTGATCCGCGCGGTGAACTCGATGCGCAGCCGGTGCGGACCGACGGCCAGCGGTTGCGCGAAGCTGAACGTCGCAGTCTCGGCGGCGGCATCGAGCGCAATGTCCGCGCGCGCGGCACCGTCGTCCACGGTGACGGCAGCGAAATCCGTGTTGACGGCATTGAGCGTCAGCCGCGCAGTGGGCTCGCGCACCTCGATGTCGACGGTTTCCACGCCGAGAAGCATGAGGTTTGCAATATCGGGCGTCAGTTCGACCGCATGGTGGACCGGAACAACCGTCTTCGGCAGCTTTCCCGGCGTCGAGCCGAAGGAAAACACCGGTTCGGCGCACGCTGCGCCTGACATCGAAAGGGTCGGCGCTAGCGCGGAAAGCGTCAGCGCGAGCGCTGCGGCAAACCGTCGAAGCGGTTGCCATATCGCGATCATGTTCACGCCAAACTCCTTCGCCATTTTGCCCGGCATCATAGTCGGCTTCGTCGCCCGGGCCATAGGCAAAGTACCCGCGACCGTTCGCGCCGCGCTGAAAATCCGCGTCTGAAACGACTGCGACAACGCAGAGGCCGCCGTCCGTAAAGCCGCATGTGCAACGGTTGTGTGAAGCGCGATGAAAAAAGATGTCCACAGATGTCCACAAGGTCTAACGATTTAACTCACGATAATTTCACGACCCGCTCAGCAGTCTCCCGCCCGGTCCAACGCGCGAGAAACTGTCGATGACTGCACAGAAGGTCGCCGAAGCTTTCACTCTCCAGACTTCCGGAGCTGAAGCGCCCGACTCTGTGCAACCCGCATCTGTGCAAGCCGTAGCGGCTCCCGGCTTTCGTCACTTCATGCGTACACCACTACCTTCGCAGCGGTTTCGCGCTTTCGGAATCGACCCGCTCGACAGTCCCGCGCTCCAACCGAAATTGCGCGGACTTATGCACCGCCTGTCGCGGCGGATGGATGCCGAAATATTCTGGCCGCCGCACGGCGACGGACCGGCCGAACATTGGGAAAACCCTTTCATTCCCTCCGGCTACACCTATTTGCTGCAATTCGTGGCGCATGATCTGGTTCACTCGGCGATACCGCTTTCGGTCGCCGGAACACTCGGCGCCGGAACAGCCAATGCGCGCCGCACGCCGCTTCGGCTCGAAACCCTGTTCGGCAGCGGCCCGGTCGGATCGCCGCATATTTATGCGCTCGACGCGCCTGATGACGACCGGCGCACCAAGCTGCGCCTGGGGCGAATGCGCTGGAAGGAGAAGGAGCCTGCGTCCGGCTGCCCGTTCCGCGATATCGCGCGCACCGGTGCCGAGAACGTAACCGGCATCGACCGCAGTATCGCAGGCATGCGGGTTGCCCTGACCGAAGCGCTGGTCGCCGATCCGCGCAACGACGATCACGCTGTCATGTCACAACTGACAGCGCTGTTCGCCTTGCTGCACAACAGCCTGATCGATCGCATCCGCCGCCAGGAAAACGGCCACGGACCGAACGGCCGGTTCGGCGCCGCCTACAAGCGCTTCCTGTGCGTTCGCGAGGCTGTGACGCTGATCTATCATAACATCCTCCGCACCGATTTGATGCGGAGGATCATCCACCCGGCGATCTACGCAGCCTATAGCGGGCCGACGCCGAATTTCATCGATCGGCCCGATCAGTCCGCCGCGGATCCCGCCAGCGGCGATTGGCAAATTCCGTTCGAGTTTTCGCACGGCGCGTTTCGGTTCGGTCACGCCATGGTGCGCCCCGAATACAACATCAACGACCTGTCCAACCAGGATCTCTACAACACCCTCGAAAAGACCTCTGCGAACGATCCGGTCAACATGCCGCTCGACGAGACCTGGATGATCCGGTGGTCGCATTTCTTTGAGATCAACGGCTCGAAGCCGAATTACAGCCGGCGCATCGGGCCCTATCTCAGCGACGGACTGGGCAACGACAAGATCTTTCCGGCGTTCGACGAAACCGAACGGGTTGGCCTGTTGTATCGCGACCTGCTCGGCGCAGGCCTTGCCGGCATGTGGTCGGTGGACGCATTGATCGCCGAGATCGCCACCCGAAGGCCGAACTTCATCGCCATGTCGCGCCTGCTGTTCGACCGCGACTACCGCGTCAGCGAACTCCGCGAATGGCTCGCCGCCGCGCCGGCCTATGGCGCGCTGACGCGCGAAGACATCGAAACGCTTTCCAGCGACCCCCCGCTGCCGTTCTTCATCCTGTTCGAGGCGATGCGCCAGCCCAAGGCAGAAGGACTGCGCCTCGGGCCGCTCGGATCCATCATGGTGTCGGAAGTGATTTTCGGCGCCCTCGCCGGCGATCCGCGCTCGTCCAGCGGCAGTTCGCTCACCGACCAGCTTGCCGATTTGTCCCGCGAATACTACCCGGCGAATTTTCTCCAGGGCATTCCCGACATCTCGAGCATGGCGCAGCTGGTGGAGTTCACCACTGAAATCGCCGAATTGCAGCAAGCCGTACCCGCATTTCTGTGAGCGGAATTATCCGCCTCACGCAACCCGGAGGAGTAAGACCATGCAGCGCATCGAAAGGCTACAGGTTACGAACCACGAACGTTGGGGCAAGCTGGTGAAGACCTGGGCGACCGGCCAGAATTACCTCGACGACGAGAATGCATATCCGTTGCCGGAGACCATGGAAGAGTTCAAGGAGCAACTCGCCAAGGCCCAGGTGTTTGCCACCGTACCGGATCGCTTCAAGCAGATTCAATTTGTATCTTCGGATCAAGAGACGATCCTCGTGCGCTTGCCGCCGAAAGTGATGATTGAAGACTCCGAGGCCCTGCTCAACCAGCCGGGATCGACCTATCCGCTCCCGCCGTTCTACAAGCGTCTGTTCAACGGCATCGATCCCGTGATCTCGGAAGAGGACAAGTTCCGGGTCCATGCCGAGCGTATCGGCGACTACACCATCAGCGTTTGTGCTTGAGATCTAGTTTTCCAGGAATGATCGATTGATGCCTTCGACAGGAAATCCTGCTCCGCGCAAGCTGCGGCACAGGGTTTCCCATCGCGGGGTTACACTGATCGGATGTGTTTGCAGCAGCCACCGCGTAATGGCTTCCTCGGTCGGATAGACCGTACCGGCCCAGAACGAGCGTATGCCGTTAAGGAACCGCTGGGCCTCCTCGCCGGCCTTGGCGACTTGACCAAGCTCGAACAATGCCGCGGCGCGCCACGCTGGCAAGGTCTGGATGAGGTTGTTGGCGCGATCGCATGCCTCGAGCGCGCCGGCGTAGTCTCCGCACAGGTAGCGAATGATGCCGTGATAGCCCCACTCCAGCTGGGAGGGCGCCAATGAAACGGCCAAAGCCTGACTGGCTCGCAGCCGAGCCTGCTCGATCGATCCACAGTAGACGCCATACAGGGCGCTGGACAGCAACGTCCATGGGTCGTTGTCATTGAGCTCGCAGGCGAGCTCCATATGCGGTTCAGCTTCGACCTCCCGGAGCGCCATCACATAGGACCAGCCACAGCATAGATGCGCCCTGGAATCGACCGGATCGAGCTGAACAGCGACTTTCGCAAGTTCGAGGGTCGATTTTGCCTTGTCGATGTCGCGGAAAACACCGGGATGCACGAAATGCTCGATGTTGTTCATCTGAACGAGGCTGCTGTAGCAAGGCGAGAAATGCGGATTTTCACGAATTGAATCACGAAAGATGGTGACGGCGCGCTGCCAGCTCTCCGGCTCGAATTTCGCCATGAGATTTTGACCGCGAAGCCAGCGATCGTAAACATCGAGCGAGACGTCAGGCTCGCCCGCAAGCCGCATCAGCCGCTCGGCGGATAACTGCACGTTCAACGAGGCCGCGATCCGGCGAATGATCCGCTGCTGCGCCTCGAACCAGTTGCCGAGACCGAGGCGGAAGCTTTCGCTCCAGACATAAATTCCGGTCGCTTCGTCCCGCAGCACCATCACGATATTGATTTCGGCGCCCGCCTGATAGGCCGTGGTCTCAATGCTGTATTGCGGAACCGCACCCGCGGCTGGGATTACGGCGGCGGCAGACGGACGATCGACCACGTTCCATTCGCGGAAACGCACGAGGCACGCGGCAAGATGCTGGGAAAATCCCTGTACCAGATGACTGTTGTCTCCGTCGATGCCGTGCATCGCAAAGGGGCGAAGCACCAGTCGAGGTTTGGCGGGGGGCGCATTGCTAAATGGCGACGGAACGACGGATTGAAGACCGGGGCCCTTGATGACCGGCGCGATAAAAGCGCCGGGGGCGGCTTGTGCGCCATGATCCGCCGGCCGCTCGAATACACCGAGCTTGACGCTCGCCACCAGCTCCTCGGTCGCCGGCGACGGCTCCATGCCGTAATCGCGATCCAGAAGATCCCAGAGCGCCTTGTAGATGCGTAACGCTCCGGCTGCATCGCCTTCCTCGGCATGCGCGCGCATCAGATAGCGGCAGGCAAGTTCATGGGTCGGATCGAGATTGACGATCGCCGCCGCGAATTTCTTTTTGGTGTCACCCGGGACAATTGCGCCGGTCAAGCCGGCTTCAAGGCTGCGCATCAGCCGTTCGTGGATGGTCTGACGTTTCGCCAGTACCCAGACCCGGAACGACGGATCGAGATCGTCCATCCCTTCGAGCAGCCGCTCATCAAGCTGCGGCGTATCAAGCAGCAGGGGATGGACGCGCTCGCCTTCCGCCAGTTGAAGCACGTTCTCGATATCGACGTCCACTTGTCCGATGTCGATGCCGATCATGAGCCGCTCGGCGACGAAGCCGACATAGCCGGCCTCCTCAAGCACCGAGCGCAACTCACGAACCACCTGGCGTAACGAGGCGCGCGCCTTTTCTTCGTCCGACCGGCTCCACAGCAAGCCGACCAGCCGTTCGCGGCTTTCCCGCTTCGTTTCCGAGAGCGCGAGGTAACTGAGGACAGCGCTGGCCTTGCGGGTTCGCAATTCAATCGGCCGGCCGTTGAGCTTCAGACCGAAGCGCCCGACCAGCGATACCGACAGTCGCGGAGCGCTCTCGGGCGCGGTCGCGGCTTTATCTGCTGTCATGGCGTTTGCGCTGGACCGCATCCAAGGTTCCGTGCCTGGGTCAAGATTTCCGCCAGCCAAGGTCCCTGGGTGAAATCGCTGCCAGTCTATATCAAAGCCACGCCCCCGGTATAGGTTGCGCCGCCGCCGGTTCGCACAATCGTGTGCTGCAATCTGGTCGTGACGATATCGGACGGCTCAAGCTGGAGGCCGGGTGCGATCACGCGCAGCACCGGAACCGCAAAGTGCTGGCGGGTCAAATCGATGCGGAAGGTCTCGATGCCCAATTCCTTCAAACGCTGGGCGATCAACTCGAATATGGCACTCGCTTCAGTTGCGGCTATGGCGAGATGTGCGGCTGGTTCCGCGACAGGCTGCAGCAACGGCATTGATCGGCGTTGATCGTGGCGCGACGCAGGTGGGTGCGATCCTGGGCATTGAGCGCCTCGTCGCCGCGCTCGCGGCGTTTGGCTGCAATGATGGCGTCCGCCAGTTCGAGCTGGCACATCTCCAGAATCGCGGAGTGGACCGCAGCCTCGAGCCGCGGCCGCGCGGCAAGGCCGAAGGCAAAGCCCGAACCGTCCGGCCGGCACGAGGCGGCCGCGACGCAGGGCACGCCGATATCGGTGGTGATGTCGAGCAACCAGGTCCGCCGCCGTCCGGCGGCGGCCTGCCGGAGTTGCTGCAGCAGATTTTCAGCGACGACGCCTGCCTCGTGCCGCGGCGGGATCGATCGGCCGAACTGACCACCGCGCCACCACAGGCTGGCCGCATCGCGTTCGATCAGTTCGAGCAAACCATGCAGCGCCGCGGCGTCGCGTGATGGCCCTGCCGCCGATCCCGTGCTGAGCGGAAACGGCGGTGGAAATTCGCGGTGCGCCGGCGGCCTGCGCACGCACACATCCGACGGCAGCAAGACCTCGCGTCCGTCGGCGTGACGTGTCGCGCGGTGCCAGGAAAGCGCGGTATCCGCCCGCGTGCGTCGCGCTTCCAGCGCCGCAATAAATTCCAGCGCAGGAGCGCCGAGCCCGGCTGTTGCTTCATCGAAGCCGGCTTCAAGCAGTGCGTCGCTTCCGCTCTGCAACTGCGAGAGATACTCGATTCCCTCGCCGATACACCCTTGAAATGCCTCCTGGAGCGAAAGACCGACGCCGGAGACGCTGACCATCGGGCCTCCGGCATGCATGGGATCGGCGAGAGCAGGATCAAATTGCGCGCCAAAGCAGACCAGGCCCGGCGCGTCGGGCGCGGCCAGTTCGAACACCCGCGCAAACCGCGAGGCGGCCTTCAACAGGTGAGCCCGGTTTGCCGTCTCGGAGGCCGTCGCCTCACCGGCGCCCCGGCTTCGGGACCGCATAGCCGAGCGCCTGCAGCATATGCCCGGCATCGTGATCGCAAGCCGGATCCGGTTGCCTGCCCAGCAACAATTCAGCCGCACGCAGAAACAATTTTGCCGTCGAATTTTCAGCGCCGCTCACGGTGACCTCACGCCTGACGCGCAATCTTCGGGCGTGAGGCCAGCCCCGCCCTCGCCCTGGAGGAACTTATGCTCGCGAAAGCCTTCGTCATAGCCATGGCGGCCGATATTGCCCGGTCGGATTACGCAAAGCCAACCCTGATTCGCAGCCGGAGCCGCGAGTGGCTGATCGCCTGCCGCTGGGGACCGGATGGCGAGTATCTCTCGATTGCGACGGCCGGGCCTCTCGCAGAGCCTCTCGCTCACGTGGCGCCGCAGGCGATCAAGCCGATCCACAGCCTGTTCGGCCTGCTGGTGTCCGAATCCGAGACGGATTCCACCAGCACGTTCCTGCTGGTGCGCCAGTTGCCGGGAGGCATCGAACTTGCCGGCACGTTCTTTCCCGCCGATGGATATGTGCTGATGCAGCAACATGAAGACATCCATCTCGTCTGCAAGACACGCTATTCGCACAGTTGCGGCTGGCTGGACGGCAAGGAAATCCGCAAGGACATTCCCGATCCGGCGCCTTCCTCGGCCGAAGCGATGTCCTGGCATATCGAGGCGTCGCGGCGCGACTGGATCGGCGAATTCATTCCCGGGACAAGGCCGCGCGAGCGAATCCCGATTCGCGCCAGCCGCCTGATGGCGACGAGATCCGTGGCGCTGTCGTGATCTGCCGCAGGCATCGCTGCTGCGAACCTAGATCCGCACGCGCGAGCTTCTGCGTTCGCCGCGCCTGGCCGCGTCGAGCCGCGCGACCGAGGCCTTGGTCATCGAAGGCTTGGTTGGGTTGGTCACCGAAGCTTGCATCGAAGACTTGGACATCGAAGACTTGCTCGCCGACTTTTGCAGCGTTGGGCCTATGATCGGCGATGCTTTCCACCAGTTTTGCGATCGCCAGCCGCACGCGCGAATTCGTTCGCAGGTAGGCCTTGAGAACCCGCAACGCGCCGGGCTCGGCGAGCAGGTGAACCGGTGAATTCGAATCCGCGGTCTTTTGCTGCGGAGATTCGAAGAGATCGCCGACCGAAATGCCGAGCACAGAGGCAATCTGCGACAGCCGGCTGGCGCCGACCCGGTTCGCGCCCTTTTCGTATTTCTGGACCTGCTGAAAGGAAACACCGATCCTCTCGGCGAGCGCGGTCTGGCTCATTCCGAGATTGGTCCGGAACATGCGAATCTTTGCACCCACCATCGCGTCAAGTGGACCAGACTTCCTAGCGGCCATCGTCAGGCTCCCAACTTTCCGAGTTGGGAGACACTAACACAACCTCAGGGCGTTGCGGGCGCAAATTTGCGGCCCGCAAATTGCCTAGTTTGCGATCCCCGGCAGGATCTTGATCCGCTGCTCCGACATCGACGTGGTCGAGCGTCAGCCGGCCTCGCGGGTCGATGACCGCCTTCATGGCCGGCGGATGACCGGTCTCCAGATGGTGTTGCAACACGGCGCGGCTCTCCTCGGGGAGCGCGAACAGCCCGCGCATCAGCTCGAAAAATCCCGGCTCCTCCGCCACATAGAGCAATTCCCGGAGCTCGGCGCCGGTAAAGCGGCCCAGCGCCGCTACAAGCCATTCGGTCTGGTCAATGGGATCGCTCTCGGGCACGCGATTGAGATAATAAACGACCGATTCCGCACTCATTTCTTCCCCCGATGCCTCGCGACAGCCAACGCCCGCCCTTTCGGTCGGGTTTCTGGCAGCTAACAAGCGTGAGAGTGCGTGGGCTCTCGTGATTTCAGCGTGATTGCGGCAAAACCAGTCTACCGCCATGACACCAATGTGCCGAATTGGCGCACCAACCGGTAACGACGCACAGTCGACGGCGCCTTGCGGGCCTAGAATGCCTTTTCATCCTAGAATGCCTTGGCGATGGCGCGCTGCGCGTCCTGCTGGATCAGCTTCAGATGGTTCGGATCGCGAAAGCTCTCCGCGTAGATCTTGTAGACATCCTCGGTGCCCGATGGCCGGGCGGCAAACCAGCCCTGCGCGGTCTCGACCTTGATGCCGCCAAAGGATTGATCGTTGCCCGGCGCCCTGGTTCTGACGGCGGTGACCGGATCGCCGGCCAGTTCGCGCATCTCGAGCTGCTCGGGGCCGAGGGCCTTGAGCGCGTTCTTCTGCTTGGGCGTCGCCGGAACGTCGATCCGCTCGTAATAGGGCACGCCGAGTTCGGCCGTCAGCCCCGTAAACAACTGGCTGGGATCGCGGCCGGTCCGGCCCAGGATTTCCGCCGCCAGCAGCCCCATCACGACGCCGTCCTTGTCGGTGGTCCACACCGATCCGTCCTGCTTGAGGAACGAGGCGCCGGCGCTCTCTTCGCCGGCGAAACCAAAAGCACCGGTGCCGAGGCCCTCGACGAACCATTTGAAGCCGACGGGAGTCTCGACCAGCTTGCGGCCGACTTTCCTGGCCACCCGATCGATGATCGAACTGGAGACGATGGTCTTGCCGATCGCGGCGCCCGCACTCCATTGCGGCCGGTGCGCGAACAGATAGGCGATCGCTGTCGCCAGGAAATGATTGGGGTTCATCAGCCCGCCGGTACGCGTCACGATGCCGTGCCGGTCGGCATCGGTATCGTTGGCAAAGGCGACGTCGAACTTGTCGCGCATCCCGATCAGGCTCGCCATCGCGAACGGCGACGAACAGTCCATCCGGATCTTGCCGTCCCAGTCCGCGGTCATGAAGCGGAAGGTCGGATCGACGGCGGTGTTCACGATCGTTGCATTGATCCCGTAATGCTCGATGATCGGCTGCCAGTAATGCACCGCGGCGCCGCCGAGCGGATCGATGCCGATCTTGACGCCTGATGATTTGATCAGCGCCATGTCGACGGCATTGCCGAGATCGGCGACGTAGGGACGGATGTAATCGTGCAGGTGCGTCGAGGATGCTTTAAGAGCGCGCGCATACGGCATCCGCGCCACGCCGTTCATCCCGGCTGCCATGTAGGCGTTGGCGGCCTTCTCGACCTTGGCGGTCACATCGGTATCGGCGGGCCCGCCACGCGGCGGGTTGTACTTGTAGCCGCCGTCTTCCGGCGGATTATGCGACGGCGTGATGACGACGCCGTCGGCAAGACCGCCAGAGCGTCCCTTGTTATAGCTCAGGATCGCATGCGAGATCACAGGCGTCGGCGTGTAGCCGCCGTGCGCGTCGATCATGATCTCGACGCCGTTGGCGGCAAATACTTCCACCGCACTTGCCAGCGCCGGCTCGGCCAGCGCGTGGGTGTCGATGCCGACGAACAGCGGCCCGGTGAGGCCGGTTTCGCGGCGGTGATCGCAGATCGCCTGCGTCGTCGCCAGGATATGGCTTTCGTTGAACGAGTTCTTCAGCGACGACCCGCGATGCCCTGAGGTGCCGAACGCCACGC
This sequence comes from uncultured Alphaproteobacteria bacterium, assembly GCA_963764705.1. Lineage (GTDB taxonomy): Bacteria > Pseudomonadota > Alphaproteobacteria > Rhizobiales > Xanthobacteraceae > Bradyrhizobium. The sequence continues at coordinate 510,627 of CAVXTR010000008.1, forward strand.
GCTGGGCGGGATCGGCGACATCGGGCTTGCCGGCGAAATAGGCCGTGACCAGCCGCGGCACATTGACGAGGGAAGCGGGATCGACCGGCTTGCCGGCGGCGGGATTTTGGGCAGTCACATGACCTCACAGGACAGATAGCGTGTTCGAAGGTATATACGAAGAAGGCGTTCGTCAGACCAATAATAACAACGAGGAAGCGTTCCATGCAGCCGTTCTGCCGCCGTTCGATCCTGTTTGCCTGTGCCGTCGTGATGTTCGCGGGCAGCGCTTTCGCAGACACCTACCCCTCCCATCCCGTCAAGATCGTGGTGCCGTTCCCGGCCGGCGGCTCCAACGACATCGTCGCCCGCGTCATCGCGCAAAAACTGTCGGAGCGAAACAACGGACAGACATTCCTGGTCGAAAACCGCGGCGGCGCCGGCGGCAATATCGGCGCCGAGGCGGTCGCGACTTCGGACCCGGACGGCTACACGCTGTTGCTGACCGCGCCGCCGTCGCTCACCATCAATGCCGCGCTGTACAAAGACATGTCGCTACGATCCCAGGGCCTTTGCGCCGGTCGGGCTGATCGCCGCGGTGCCGATCGTGCTGGCGGTGCACCCGTCGCTCGGCGTCAGCAACGTCAGGGAATTGATTGCGCTCGCCAGGGCGAAGCCGGGCACGCTTTATTTCGGATCGTCGGGCAACGGTTCGACCAATCATCTCGCCGGCGAATTGCTACGAGCATGACCGAGCATCGATCGGGCACGTCCCTTACCGGGGGCTGCGCCGGCGATGAACGATCTGGTCGCCGGCCACATTCCCATGATGTTCGACAACATCCCGGCGGTGCTGGCGCAAGTGAAGGGCAAGACCATCAACGCGATCGCGGTCGCCGGCGCCAAACGCGCCAGCGCCCTGCCCGACGTGCCCACGGTCGCGGAGTCAGGCGTGCCCGGCTTCGAAGCCTCGGCCTGGTTCGGACTGGTGGCGCCGGCGAAAACACCCGCAGCCGCTGCTTGCCAAGCTGACCGGCGACATCGACGCCATCCTGAAAATGCCCGACGTGCAGAAACGCTTCGATGAACTCGGCGCCGAGCCCGGCAGCGTTTCCGGCGCGGAGTTTGGAAAATTCCTCGCCGACGAGACCACGAAGTGGACGAAGATCATCCGCGAGTCCGGCGCGAAGGTGGACTAGCGGATAACTAGACTTTTTTGTTTTGACGCGTTTTCTTCACGCGAACCGGCGTCCACTTCGCTCGAAAACGCTATGGCATTACCGCCGATAAGCCACGCCCGGCGGCCGATCGCGCACCTGCCCGAAAAACGGATTGTTCACGCATTGCGCCGAGCGGCCCGACGCCGACGCGGCGCACTGCGGCAGCGACGTGAAGCTGCAATCGATGTAACCGCCATCGATGCCGTAGATTTGCAGGCAGACCGGATATTTCGGGTCATAGGTCTGCGCGCCGGCGGGCGCGGGGGCGAGGAGCGTTCCGATCGCGAGGATCGTGCAGGTCAGCAGGCGCATCGGAGATTCCTTAACGTGTGAACGGACGGGAGATATAGTTGCTTCCCGATCGCGTGACCAGAGCAGGTGCGTTTCTAAAATATCGAAAACAACCCCATGCAAAGTAGCCGGCGGCCGCCGGCGTCCGACAAAATCATTGACACGTCGGGCAAATCAGTGGCATTCTTTCATCATTCCGAAATGCTGTATGTGACCGACGCCCCGAGAGCCTCTCGGTTTTTGTTTTGACGGCTCTCGTTTTTTGTTTTGACGCGTTTTCTTTACGAGAACCGGCTTCCACTTCGCTCGAAAACGCTACGGTGCGCGCGCGTCCGTCGTAATTGCAGCCGAAAATCCTCAGCCACCATCGAATTGCACCGGACCGCCGTGGGCCAAGCGATCGCCTGCGCGCGGCCGAACCGCGCTTGCCGCGCACCCTGCGAGGGACCTCAGCATGACCACCGCCAACGACCCTGCGATCCCGACGGCGATCGCCGCACCCCGCACGACCGGAGCCGCCGCGGCACCGCGGATCAAACTGGTTTCGCACGGCTTTTCCATCGACCATCCGGATCAGGAGCTCGGCGAGCAGCTGATGGCCGACGCATTGGGGGTGACCGATCGCGACGCGATGGACGGCATCCTCCGGCAACTGGTCCGCGCCAGCGCGAGCGGCGGCAAGCCCGACGAGGTCAATATCTCCTTCATGATTTCGATGGTGAAGAGCATCAAGCCGCGGGATGCCGTCGAGGCGATGCTGGTGGCGCAGATGGTTTCGGTTCACGTGATGGCGATGCGATGCGCCCAGCACCTCGCCACCGCCGGGGACCTCGCCCGGCGCGAGAGCGCCGCGCGCGCTTTGGGTCGGCTCGCCCGCACCTTTCCCGCCCAGATCGAGGCGCTGAACCGCTACCGCAGCCGCGGCGAGCCCGCCATCACCGTGCAGAACGTCTCGGTGAGCGACGGCGGCAACGCCATCGTCGGCAACGTCACGCAGCATGCGAGCGTGATCGTGAAGGACAAGGGCGAGGCAGCAGCCGCGCGGAAGGACGCGCCAAATTCAAACCGATAAAATACCAGATGTTGACATTAAATTATTATGTACGTACAAAATAACCCGTGAAAATCATCTGGACGAACCGAAGCGCGCCGCCAACCTCGTCAAGCACAGGATGGATTTCGCTGATCTGAACGAGCGATTCTTCGATAATGCCGTCGCTCTCCGCAGCCACAGTAATCGGTCCCGTGCCATTGGCATCAGCATTCGAGGCGTGATTGCTGTGATCTTCGCCGTCTACGGGAAGGAAGCCGTCAGCATCATCAGCATGCGACCGGCCAGAAAAAGCGAAAGGCGACTCTATGAAGAAACCCGCCGGTAAGAAGAAGGCGCCCGACAAGGGCTATACCGCCGCTGACATGCGAGCCGTGAGCGACAACCCTGAATGGACCAAGGAAGATTTTGCGAAAGCCAGGCCTTTCGACGAGAAGTTTCGTGGATTGCGGAAAGGCCGCGGCCCGGCAAGAGCCCCACCAAGAAGTCGGTTACCATCCGGCTTGACCAGAACGTCGTCGAGTTCTTCAAAAAAGACGGCGACGGCTGGCAGGGCCGGATCGACAAGACTTTCGTCGATGCAGTCCAGAAGGCTTCCCGAAAAAAGAAAGGTTCAGCGCGTTGAACCACAAAAAGCCCGACTGTCCGCAAGGGACAGTCAGGCTAAGTCTTGGTAGCCGTTGAATGGGGAAATTACGGTGACAGCGCACTAAACTGTTCATGCCACCGAGACGTCGTCGAGCCCGTGCTGGTGGCGCAGATGGTTTCGGTTCACGTGATGGCGATGCGATGCGCCCAACACCTCGCCACTGCCGACGACCTCGGCGCGAGAGCGCCGCGCGGCCCTGGGCCGGCCGCCCGCACCTTTCCCGCCCAGATCAAGGCGCTGGAACCGTTACCGCAGCCGCGGCGAGTGCAGAACGTGTCGGTGAGCGACGGCGGCAACGCCATCGTCGGCAACGTCACGCAGCATGCGAGCGTGATAGTGAAGGACAAGGGCGAGGCAGCGGCGGCGCGGAAGGACGCGGGCTCCAGGCACCTTCTTCCGGCGTAGTACGTCCCGTGCCTGTCCTTGATTAAACCCATGAGAGCGCGCGCCAAAGTGACCACCGTGTGATACCATTACAGAGCAGCCAAACCCTTATGTTATGCGATGTTCTTTAATTATCAGGGCTTCCGTGAGCCTTGGCGCGCCATTCAGAATAAAACTGCGAACTCATATGTAATTGAAATTGCTATATAATTTTTGGCAATCGATACCGTTGGGAGCACCACCTCCCCTGCGACGTCCCCCAACTCGGCGAATAGGCGGCGCAAAACGCGTCTGCGGCCCACTCATATCCGCCCAGCGTCCCTGAGCACCGCGATCGTCCGCAATGCGATATCGCGCATCAATCCGATCTCGGTCATATCCCGCCCGTCGGCGAGCGCTTTTGCAACGATCGCGAGTTCGCGCCAGCATAAGTCGGCCTCCGGCGGAGCCTCGCGCATCCATAGGGCCGTGCGCAAAACAATGTCAGCCCACCTATCACGATGTCGCGCAATGACGCTCTGCAATAGATAGGTAGCAAGCTTGGCGCGATCACGGCCGCGGGCGCGCTCCACCGCTTGAGCGGCCTGCGGGTCGTCCTCGAACCAGGATTGTGCGACGGCCTCCAGCTCGGCAAGTTCGTTGCTCTTCCGCAACACCGATGCGAGCGTGGCGGGCTCACACATCGCCTTGGGGACCTCGGCGATCAGCCCGGCGAGCGTTTCACCAAAGGCCATGCGCGCGGGTTGCCAATCGGCACCGCCGATCGTTTCGGCGACTTGGAGCAGGCCGAACGGCGGCGCTTCCCGTTTCTCTATACTGAGCGCCAGTTCGTGCGCCACGATGCGATCGAGATATGATCGGGATACCGCAAGTGTGGGGGTATCCATCCCGGCGGCGGCGAACTCATCTCGATCTGGCGGCGCGATTCCGGTTCGCCACTCCAGGCATCCGCAATCCCGCCTTTGGTCAGGACCGACGAAATCCGCCTTTTTCTTCGTCCGGCCGGCGATAAGAGCAGGAATCCTTGCGCCGTCGCGCCATCGATCGCAGTGGCGACAATTGCCTCGATGCTGCCAGCCTCCCATGGTGCGCAATCGATCCCGGCCGCCCGCGCCTTGCGTATGACCGCGTCGACTTCGGCTCGCTCGTTCTCGGGTCGCCAGTTGCGCATCGCGATCAGCCGCCGAACCTCGATCGGCGTCAGCGAGGCAGCGACCTGCGCAAGCGCTCTGGCAACCGCGCGGCGCACCGTCGAATTTGGATCGAGCAGGAACAGAACCGCGGCACCACGCGCTCCGGCGTTGCCCGCAAGCGCCAAGGCACCGGCCAGAGCGCCCCGGGCTTCCACTGGCATCGCATGACCGGTTTCGGTCAGCGCACCGACGGTCGTGAAAGGATCGCCGTCGCAGGCTTCCAGGATGCCGGCAAGAGCGGCGTGGACGTCGGCCGGGAGCGGTCCGTCCTCATCCCGATCAAGGGGCTGCTTTGCCGAAGCCGCGGCAAACTCCGGTGTTGCAGGGATTTTCGATTGGTGCAGGGCTCCTCCCACGAAGGCGAGCATGCGCCCATCGACGTTTCCGGCCTCGACTTGCGCGACGACGTCGGCCTGAAAATCCGCAATCAGCTGGCTTGCGTCCGCGTAGCCCCGATCGGTGCGATAACGTAGATGCTCCAGCAGCCGCTGCAGCAGAAACAGATAACCGATCGCAAGCGGCTCATCCTGGCCGGACGGAGGCATGTGGCGAGCCGCGCCCGTGAAGGCGGCAAAGATTTCGCGTGGGGAGCTTTCGCAGTACCGATCGAAGGCATCATTGAACGGGGGCGGTCGACCCTTGGCGATCGCCTGCGCAATTCGTCTCGCATGCTCATCCGTCGTCGTGTATTTTTGCTGGGTTCGGCTCATCGAGAGCGCCTCCGCGAATCATCGGCAATGATAGCCGGGAGTTGGTCTCGTTCCTTTCAGATCTGGCGATATCCACTCACAAAATCCGCGCCCTTGGCGTCGGACAGGCTGAAAAGGAATCATCCGGCTTGGCGGCCTCCTGTAACTCCGCCCGCGCTCTTCTTACTATTTGGTCGCTTGGCTATGCGTACCGAGTGCGCTCGATGTGATCACCTGACCGGAAAACAGATCGTGCTCACTCAATATCTTGTAACCAATTGACTGATAGCCAATGCGGCGTTTCGCAGCCATTTGGCAAAGGTCTGGAGCAACTGGACGTGATGCGCAGAGAACGGACCGGGATCCTTTCGATTGACGGCGATCACGCCAATCGACGCACCTTTGCTCATCAGGGGCGCGAACAACACGCTTCGAAAGCCGCGCGCCCGCGCAATTTGCTTCTGCCGCTTATTGCCATGTGCCTCGGTATCGCTGACTTGCACCACCTCCCCAGCTTGCGCCGATTGGAAGAAGTACACGTTGGCGATCGGTTGTGGGAACGTGGCTTTCAGCGCAGCGTCGGCGGCCGTGCTTACCGGCGTAAAGGCCGCCAAGTGCCCGATCCCGTCGACAAACCGATAAACCACGGCTGCAATACCGCCGATCAGAAGTGATCGCCAGTTCGCCGTCCGACGCGCAGCCGGTGTTCGACGCAATTGTAGCGAGCGCCAATCGGCTGATCGGTGGCTTCTCGGCCGGGGTATTTCGCCTTGTCGACGGTATCGTTCATCTGGCGTCGTACACGCCGGTCAGTCCGGCTGCGGATGAGGTTCTAAAGGCCTCATTCCCGCGCCCGGTCGCGGAACTGCCCTATTTCGATCTGAAGGACGGCCAGGTGTCCCAGGAGGCTGACACCGAAACCAGCCTTGACGACCGCCTAAAGAATCTGGCGCGGGCCCGCGGTTTTCGCAGCAGGCTGATCGCGCCGTTGCTGAGCAACGAGACAGATCGGTGTGATCGCGGCACCCGAACGTCCCCCGGTCCGTTTGTCGCGCATCATGTCGAGTTGCTGCGCACGTTCGCCGACCAGGCGGTCATCGCGATCGAGAACGTGCGGCTGTTCAACGAGACCAGTCGACGGATCGTCGGTCGCGTCCAGCAGCTCCTCCAGGGGACGTAGCGCCCGGCATAGTGGATGCGCACCGTCGACGAGGGGGTCCGGCCACCTCGGCCCCTCGCCGCAATGGCGACAAAGCTCACCCAAAAGGGCGGCCGGTTTCTTGATGTCGGACGTCTGGTGGTGTTTCTCGTCACTCATATTGATAGGCCTCCTACCGATTGGTTGTGCGGCGCTCGATCGCGTTCCGCCTCGTTCTCGAAAATGATCTCGGCGTCCAGGGTCTGCATCGTCATGCGTCCAGGCGGGCGAGGCCCGCAGCGACGATGAGGCAGTTGAGTCCGTCCATCAGACCCTCGACCAGATCGAGGAAGTCGTCACCGGACAGGTCGCTGGCGATCGTCATCCTGGCCCAGCGTTTGTGTGGGCACTCTTCGTCGGATATGTCATCAACGACGACCACTTTGAACCCGTGGCGCTCGAATGCGACCGTACCCTTGGCCAGCTGGGTTTCGTTCTCGAAAAGCAGCGCGACTTCCAGCATCCGCGTCACGCCCGTCACGGGCTCTTGCGTCCAGGTGATGAGCTCACGGCCCGTGTATTCATACATGTCTGACATTTCAAAAAACTCCAGCAGCGGCCGGCGGCGCGTCGCGTCGCGCATCGTGCTCCTTGCTGTTGGCTGCCGGCTCGGTGGCGATGCTCTTGGCGTAGTCGTCCAGCTGCGGCGGGTCGTACATCACCTGCCGCAGGCCGGCGCGCCGATACGACGGCCCGCCGCCTTGGCTCGCCAGCTTGGCCAGCGTGCCGGGTGCACGCCTGATACCGTGACGTTCGAGCAGATACTGGCTGGCCTCTTGGCGGCTCAGCGGGCGCTGGGCACTCATTCAAACACCTCATGACGTTATTGATCGTCATGAAGGGTAAGCCAGTCGCAGACCGGTTGCTTGGGACTTAACTCGCGCGCGGAGTTTTGACCCAGTTCGCTTCGTTAGTCACCGATTCAAACAGCTCGGCGTGCTCCCGGTATTTCTTGCGCAAGCGGTCGGCTGCGGCTTTTGGTGAATGAATTTTACCGTGCAGCTCGACGTAGGCATCGACGGCCAGTTTGGCGGCTTCCCTTTGGCTCAAGCCCGGCTCTTCAGCGATCCGAACAGCCATGTCCCACAGCAACCTGTCGTCCGGCTCGGGCGGGCGCCCATCCTGCGCGTCAGTCGCGACCGCTTCGTCCCAAGGCTCTGCCACGTAAGCTTGCAGCAGCCTTATGCCCTTAGCTCGCAGCAGCCTTGTGCCCTTTTTCACATCCGCTCCACCCTCGGTCATATCCTTGTGGATGGTAGCGGTGCGCATCCGTCTCACGCCGCAGGGCCAGGAAATCCGCAAGATCGTCGACGCGCTCTATCAGAAGCACGTCAAGACCGTGGAGCAGGTGAGCAGATCTCGAACGAGGATTTCGCGACGCTGAACAAATCACTATACCGGCTCGAGCGCTTCTGGCATCAGAATTATACCCGTCTCTGAAATCCATTCGAGCAGGGAAAACACTGAGCCCTGATGGACCCCTCGCGGGCAGCAGCCGGATACGGCCCCAGGCAGAAAAAGGACACCTATGACCGATCGGATCAAGATTATTTGCTCCCATTGCCGGAAGCCTTTTTCAGAGCGAGCCAATCGACTCAAGAACGGCTATCAGGTTCAGTGTCCAAATTGCATGAGGCTGATCACCTTTGATAGTAGCTCGGAAGATCCCAATATTCGGCGCCCCTTGAAGGCCGCCCGAGACATTCGTCATGCGGCGGAGGATGCCCTCGTCATGGCCAGACTGGCCGCTCAAGAGCCGAAGCGCGACACTGGATACTGACCCGCGGCGCGCTTGCTGAGATGAGGAAGCGGACTCAACTTGGAGATCGCGCCATGTCCGAAAAGTGCCTGCCGGCTCAACCGGTCGGGTCGCAATGGCTGCACTCGCGAGAGCATTTTGGGCGTGCGCTTCCTCTGGACTCAGTTCTGAAGCAGCTTGCAATGTTTGTCGGAGCCGGTGTGTTGGTTTGCTGCTCATGATGACTTATGGCCTCGACCTTAGCTCCGGATTTTATTAGCGCTTTCTGTCGAGCCTCACTCCATCCGCTCGCGCGCTGCCTCGACGATCTTTCTGCGACCGTCAGCCCTTCCCCATACGCGCGTCCGGAAACTTGGGCCGCACGTCCGCGCCGCGCTTGCCGCAGGCTGGGAGCGGCCTGAAGGACCGGCCCCAGCAGTGGGGGCCTGAAAAGCAATGCTGGGGCCGTCCTATGGACGGGGTAGCAGGCCCGCCATGGTTTAAGCTAAACCCCAACGCTAGTTCTGTCTGTCCGGCTTCCGACGCTCTCGCCGGAAACCGCGCGCGTGTCGCGCCTCACGCCGGATAGTCGCGGCAATAGATCAGCACATCGCGCACGCCGGATGCGCGCAGCTTGCCGAAGGTGATTTTATGTGGCGCGGTCGTCATCCGGGGAGCGTAGCTCGACCATCGCTCCATTCAAAAAGAAAGCCGCCCGAAGGCGGCTCTCTGTCACGGTGTCGTAGTCTAGCTTGGAAGTCGGCCGCGGGGGGGGCGGCGGTTCGATCAGGAATTTATGTGCGGTAAATTACGGCCCCGGGGACGGCGGTCCGGGGGCCGTATGCTTGTCTGCCACAAACGGGGATACGCAACCGGGCAGACGAAGCAACCTTACGAGAACAACAATGAGGGCTGTCTGTGCCTGCGACGCCACCGAGCGGAATATGATCACTTTGGCGGCGTCTTGATTTCCATGGTCAGGCGATCAAAATCCCCAGCAAGGTTATTCTATCGGAGTACCCATCCGGGTCTTGCTATTGCGCGCCAATGATTTGGCATTTGGGGCCAGGACGGAGACAGGCATGGCTGTCTAGCCTCACCCGCAAATTTGATCCAGATCAAAGCGTGAGCGGTCAGGTGCGTGGCAGGCTACAGGCATTGCTCCAGAAATTTTGCATCACCGAATGCCCCGCTTGCCTCACCGCGGCGGGGTTTTCGGTGCAGTGATGCGTCGGCGAAGCCGCCCGCTACGAGTCGGCGGCCCCTTCCAATCTGTAAAGTCATATACGGCCCACCATCGATGGAGCGTCCGCCCGCACGATTTACAATCGAAGTGCCGGCTTCCCGCGACCGGCCGCCTTACTTGGATAGCGCTATGAAGCGCCCCGCAAAACAAGCAGCCGAAAAAGACGCGCATCGGTGGCTGGTCATTCGCTTGCGTGGGCGCGAAGAGTGGCGCTGACACGGCGATCGGTCAATTGGCATGGAAGGCGCACGGGCGGCCAGCGCGCGCCACTGGTGCGTTATTTCGGGGGGCGGGGGGTGATCAGAGCCGCTTTGAATACGATGGCTCCTATGGATCGGTGAGCCGGCTCTGCCGGAAGTGGCGCTCGAAACCATCGGGATCACAGTGTTCATTCGCGGACCCTTTCATTGGCTTCGTGGTCCGAGCGCCATCGCATCCTTGCCTATCTGGTTTTGTCGGGTGAGCGCGAATCTCCGAGTTACGTCAATCGGGTCATTTTGCTCGTCGGCCGGCATTCCGCATCAGTCCATATTCAACAAAACTTCCCCTGCGATGATTTCTGGGTCTCCAAGATCAAGGTCATGCAGGCTTGCTTGAACAAACTCCCGTACTTTGTCGTTCGCCGCATTGGCGCTTTCGCGGTCCTCGAATATCATCACGGCGACACCGACGCCTTCGCCCCCATCCAGTACATAATAAGATCTGAACCCGTGTGATTCCTTTAGTATCTGACCAATGCCGCTTTTGGCGCGCCGGGCAGCATCCGCAACCGAACGAACCTTGGTGTACTTTCGAATGAACATGTACATGAGGCCCACCCATGCGTCTCAGTGCCAGCCCCAAGGCATCAAACCATATCGGGCCTTAGTTGGACTAGGGCCGACTTGCGGTTTGGGTCCATTGGCGACGAATTGACGCGAAAAACTGAGACCGACGCTTACGCACGCCCACGAGTACTGTTATCGTTGCCGTTCCGGGGGAGCGGGCATGAGGCGGCGGGAATTCATTGGCCTTGTTGGCGGCGCGGCGGTTTGGCCGCTTGCGGTGCGGGCACAGCAATCAGGACGCATCCCGGTCGTCGGTGTATTTTGGGCCTATGCAGATGCCGAGGCTCAGAATCGAAGTTCTTTTCTGAAAGGTCTTGCGGAGCTCGGATACATTCCCGGAAAAACGTTCATATTAGAAGAGCGCCACGCTAACGAAGTCCCCGAGCGCTTGGATACTCTTGCAGCCGAGTTAATCGCCCTCAAAGTGGACGTTCTGGTCAGCCAAGCTGGTGGACCAACGGTTGCGCTTCATCGAGCAACTTCGACTATCCCAATTTTTTTCGTTGGCGTCGACCCCGTATTGCAAGGTTGGACATTGAGCCTATCCAAGCCGGGAGGAAATATGAGCGGTATATCTCAAATTTCCTCTGTTACCTCTGCAAAACGTTTGCAGCTCCTTCAGAAGACGATCCCGACTTTATCGCATGTGGCTCTCCTCCGTGACCCCACAAATATCGGTGCCACTTTTGAACTATCTCATCTCTCCTCCGCTGCGAGAGAGCTGGGACTATCGTATGATGTTTTTGACGTTAGGACGGGGAATGATATCGATCAGGCATTCCAAAGAATGGAGGAGCAACACCTTCAGGCAGTGTTAGCTTTCAGTGCGAGCCTATTTAGCTCGGAAAGAAAGCGAATAGCCGCGTTAGGGTTGAGACATCGTCTAGCTGTGATGGGACCATCTAGATATTTCGTCGAAGATGGCTCACTGTTGTCGTACGGCGTAGATTTCCCCGCAATTTGGTACGACAGCGCTCATTTTGTTGACAAGATTTTGAGGGGAGAAAGGGTCGGCGATATTCCGGTCCAACAACCAAAGTTTTACTTCGGTCTTAATCTGAGGACCGCCACCTTACTGGGCATTGAGATTCCCTCAGCGATGCTTCCGCTTGCCGACGAGACGATCGAATAGTAGTGCCGACTTTTGACGGCGAGTTCAACCGATCGCTGCAACACATTTGCGAACTTCTCAGCCGGCGTCTGATAGAGCAATGTCTATCTCGGCCTTTCACCGGCGAGGGTCGCGCGAATGCGGCCCTTTTTTAATTAGGTATTCGCAGCGTAAACCCGGCCGGAACTGACCCGAAGGCGGACAGCGGCAGGGACCGAGGCATCGCAGACGCAGGGTGCGGCCGAGACGTAGGAATGGCAAGCCGCCCGGTGTAGTGTTGAAGAACCACGAAGTTGATGTGCCGAAGCCTGCCAATGGCGAGACCGGTTTGTTTGACCAGATCGAAACCCGAAGGCGCAGCGTGAGAGAGCTGCGCCCCGTTAGGTTTCGAGTAGCCCCTTTCCAACTTTGGATCCGGCGTCATGAGCACCGGCCCGATCGTGATGAACGCAATCGGCAACGCACCTGGCGACATATGCCAGGCGGATGCGGTGGTAACTGAACGTAAACCAGTCAGCAGTATGTTTTCGGCAACCG
>CAVXTR010000009.1:0-701861 GCA_963764705.1 uncultured Alphaproteobacteria bacterium
TCATGGCCCGCGCCGAGACCGCAAGAACTGACGCACGCGCAGATCAAACAAACCATCGACGCCGCTAAACAGGCGCACAGGCCCCCGAAGCAAAAAGACCCCGGCGTCACCGCAGCGGCTGATCGAGCCGGTGCAGAGCCCCCGGTGGATGCGTCGAAGTGGCAGGCCGAAGTTGACAGGCTGAAGGCCGAAAACGACGGGCTGCGGGCCGAAATATTCGAGTTGAAGGGTGACATTCTGGGGTTGGGGGAACGTCATCAAGCGCAGGACCGGCGCGCTGACCAAGGGCGAGTACATCAGCATCCTGTCGTGCCTGCATCCCGACAGCCGGGCTTCCGTCAGCGAGGCGAAGCTGAGTTTCTGCCTTCCGGCTGTTCAACCGCCTGCGCTACGTCATGTGCAACGATCAGGAGATGCCGTTCCCGGAAAAATATCATCCCCGACCGCGCGGGAATGGGAGGCGCAGGCGGCAGTACGTGGCCGAGAAGAAGGTGGCCGAGAAGGCGGCTAAGCGGGAGGCGCGGCGAGCGGCCGAGACGCCTCAGCCTGTCAGGACGGCGCGGGCGCTGGGAGATGCGCCGTGACCCAGAAGAACCTCACCCGTCCTGACCTTGGAATTCCCGCTGCGGAATGGGGCACCATCAAATCCGCGACGGCGAAGCTGGCATGGTTCGAGCAGGTCGACGCGGCCATTGCCGCTGACATGGTTGGAGGATCGTTCGCCCAGCTTGCGATCAATATCGCCACAAATCCGAAAGGGGTAAACAGCCAGACCGGCCTGACGTGGCGCAGTTCACGGACGCTCGCCGACCAGACCGGCATCACCAAATCGACCGTGAAGCGCCTGCTGGAGGAAGCGGTCGTCGCGGGACTGCTGTTCGTTGTTCAGAAGGGCAGACCCGGACGAGACGGGCAATCACCATCTATCGGCTCGCCATGCCGAAGGCCGAAAACGGCCCACCAGTGAGGCGTTTCCAGCGCAAGAAACGGCCCACCCATGAGACGAAAAACCCGGGAAAGCACCTCGCCCGGGCCGGAAACGGCCCATCCATGGTGCCGGAAACGGCCCATCCGGGCCAAAATAAACGGCCTACCAGTGGGACACATCTCCTAAGAGATAGAACTCCTAAGAGAGTTAAACTCCAAGAGCGCGGCGCGCATGCGCGCACCGCGCAGTCTGCCCGTGGTGATAGAGGGAATGTAACGGAGGCACAAACCACCTCCGCTGACGCGGCAGAGAACCCAGCTTTCGACACCTTCGATGACGCGGCAGTTCCCGCGACCGATGGACCTGTTGCGCGCACCGCTGACGCGGCGGCACGAACCACTGCGCAGCAAAGCAACAACCATCTTGCCGAGCCACTTCGAAAGAAATAGGTCGTCCCGTGAACGGCGCGGACGCCGACGCCGAAGCGGTGCGGCAGGCGCAGTTCCGCGTGTCAGGCGCCTCTGGCCAAGGGTTCGCGTTGACGAGGGCAAAGCCTACGAGGTGTTCCTTCGCGTCATGGCTGCGGGTCACAGCCTGCAGGCCGTCATCGACGCCGTGGACGAGACGCTGATGGCCACCGGCGATGTCCCATGGCTCAGCGAGGCGCTGGCGCTCGTTGAGCGCGATCAGGCGCGCAGCACAGGCAGACAGTGACAACAGCGAGAGGAGCGAACGATGACTGATCGAACAATTGAAGCGACGAAGCCGCGGATGATCTGCGCGGCAAGGTGCCCGAGAGTTGGGCGTGCATCGACTGCGGGATCAACACGGCACCGGGTCTTCTGAACCGGCAGCAGTTGGAGCAGGCCCTCGCCAGCGACTGGAACGACCAAGGCGTCAAGCAAAACGTCGATGAACGGACGGAAGTTCTACACCGTCAAGGCAAAGGTCTGGAAAGCTGCGGGCATGGAGGATATGGGCGGCTGCCTGTGCGTCGCGTTGTCTTGAGAAGCGTCTTGGCCGAACGCTGACGACAAAAGACTTCAAACGCAATCATCCGTTCAACTCGCTGCCGGGAACGGATCGGCTGTTGTCTCGACGTGAGCGGAGCCGGTGACATGACCACGCCCTACGCCTCTCGCAACCACCGGCACGAAGGCACGCGCCGACATCGCCACCACCACCACCACCCAAGCGAGGACCACCATGACCAAAAAATTATCGATCAACGAACCCGATCCACTCGGCCACGATGGCAACGATGCTGTTGACCTCGCCGACATGCGCGTCGGTGCGCAGGTCATCTATGGATCACTGTCGAGCATCGCTCTTGCCGAGACCTCGCCCGAAATCTTCTGGACCCTGTTCGGAACGAAGAACGGCAAGACTGGCACGGTCAAGTGGCTCAACAGCACGCTTGAAAAACTCGACGCCATCAAGAGAGCGATGCCGGAATGATCGCCACCAAGAACAACGGAGCGTTGCCGTGAGTAGACACGCTCGCCGCAGCGAACTTGCCCGCTATCGTCAGGAGACAGGCGGTGCGTTGGACACGTTCCTTGTCGATCCCGATCAGCCGCTCGACATGCCGATCTTGCGCAACGCCGCGCGCAGTTGGCTGGATGGTCTGCCGCGTCAAATGCGGTCCTGCATCGCGTGTTCTGGCCTGATCTGGGAGCGACAGCGCGTCGGTTGGCTGTTGTTGAGCGTGCCAGCGGTGACGAAGCCGCCAGCGGCATCCGTTTGCGGTATTTGCTGCGAGTGCGCCGACCTTCCGCTGGAGGCGCTGGAACGTGCGGCGACGGTCGCGTTGCAGACGGCGGTGCCCGAACGGCAAGTTTGCTGGACGCACGCCATGAAGCCGATCCGACCATCAACATTTGCAGGCGCGTTTCCGGTCGGCGCCGGTCATCCCACGCCCGCCGAGATGCTGTCCCGAGACGAGCGCGATCGATATCTGATCGCGGCTGCGGATCGGTATTGCATCGGGCTGAGCGACAATGCAGCGGCGGACGTATCTGGTCGCCAAGCTCGAGCTATATCGAGCAACCGCATGGCGCAACGATGGTCCCGAGGCGCTTTGTCCCGCTCGACATCGAGGCACCATCAGGGAATTTTTCTGGATGATCTTGAAGTCCCGTGATCGTCTGCCGGGCGAGCGGCTGGTCCGGGAGGTGCTGCGGGCGAGCGAGCGAGCGCGAGGCTGACGCCCCCGCTTCTCCACTCGAATT
This sequence comes from uncultured Alphaproteobacteria bacterium, assembly GCA_963764705.1. Classification (GTDB taxonomy): domain Bacteria; phylum Pseudomonadota; class Alphaproteobacteria; order Rhizobiales; family Xanthobacteraceae; genus Bradyrhizobium. The sequence continues at coordinate 3,160 of CAVXTR010000009.1, forward strand.
TGTCAACCCCGGTATTTTTTGCCAACGGCCCGCGCCACCGTGTCTCGATCATCATCGCGACGATGGAGGAGACCCATGGCGAAACACGGACCTGACGAAGGCTGGCGACAGCACGTGATCGACAACGTGCTTCCGCGAATGGAGGCGACCACAGAACAAGCGACAGGCTTCACACCGGCACCCGCAAACCCGCAACCGTTTTCCGCTGGCATGCACCTCCAGCCGCAGTTCGATCCGATCGAGTTGCTGCCGCCCGCTGCTGCCGAGAAGCTGCGGCTGCTGCGCCAGCGTGCCGCCGATGCGCATGCGCTCATCCCGACAGGCTTTGACGATCAAGTCCGCGAAGCGAGCAGGCGCGAGATCGAAGCCGCGAATGCGTTGAAGCGGCTGACCGATCACCCGCAGGATGGTGGCTTCAACCTGCCGCCGGATGATCGCGCGCGTCATCGCCGCGCAACGGACGCTCGACAAGGTGACCGACGATTTCGAGCGGCTCAAGCAGCGCAGCGAGATGCGGACGGCGGCATGGCAGGCGGCGAGCGGCGCGCTGGCGAACGCCGAGACATGGTTGCAAAGTGGCAGGCCCGGCGGCACGCACGCTGCGAGGACTGTCGAGGCCGAGCGCCGAAGCTGAACAAGGGCGAGACCGGTTTGCTCGATGCCATCGAGAACTGCGCAGGCGCGTGTCGCGAGTTGCGCGCCGATCTGCATCGCATCGCGAGCGCGCCGTTCCCGCGAGCCTACGCCAAGAGCGCGATGCGCGCGCAGATCGAGGCACTGGCGATGCAGGGTGCGCCATCGGTGTCGCGCTTGATCGAGCTTGACGGCACGGTCGAGTTTCAGACGCAGCACTTGCAGTCGGAGGTTCACGCGGAGCGGCGCGCGGTTGCGTTCACCGAAGATGCCGACGCGGTCGCGCTGATCGCATGGCTGCACAAAGACGCGCTGATCGCCGCGCTTGATCGCGAGATTGCCAGCGAAGCCGATGATAAGGCCGCCTTGACGCATGAAGCGCGCCAGAAGGCCGAAGCCGAGGTGATGGGCGACCTGCTTGCGGTCGAGCGCGATGAAAGCTGCGCTTGTGTGGCAGGCGCAGGCGCAAGGTCTGCCGGTGAGCATCGTGCCGACATCAGCCCGCTCGCGCTGCTTGGATCTGCGGCTGGTCACGGCACCGCGCGCGACCCATCGCCGGAACATCGCCGGAGCATTCGTTCGACTCGTTGCGCCGGGCGATGGACACCGATCGTGCTGCGGATGGGCTGCTGCCTGCTTCCTCACCGGCGTGCACGGGCGCGCGGGGAGTCTGGCCGTGGAGCCGTCCTCGCCGCCACCTCTATCACGAACCGCGCTGCCGGGCAGCGGCTGCTCGACGGCGCGCAACCAACCGCGACGGGGCCAATCCGGCCAAGTGTTTCGATCCGTCGCGTCAGGGCCGAGGTGGGATGCTGGCGCATGCCATCTCGGCCCGCCTCAACCGCGAAGACGGAGTGAAGCAAATGGATCAAGCCGAACTTCACCGCCTGCGCGCGCAGGATCGCGACGAACTATCCAGTTGCTCAGCGTCCTGCATGGCGCATTGAACGCGCTCCATCGCGATGAGTGCGCCGACTGGACCATTGCCGGATCACGCGGCCACGTCCGCGCCTGCGATGGGACCGCCGATGGCTGTCGGTTTCATGCAGCTGAAACGCCATACCGGACACCACGCGTTCAAGATGGGGGATTGTTCCGACCAGTAAACGAACCTTTCCAGTTGGCGTTCCTTGCCAAAATGAAAAGTTATGCACCCTTTTCGCACATAAACTAGATCGACAACCATGGCGCGCATTGGCGAGTTGATGCCAAATGACGCCATGAAAATCACCGGAATCAAGCTCACAAACTTTAAGCGGTTCACCGATCTGGTTATTCGCGACGTACCTGAGACGGCCAAGGTTGTTGTCGTTGTTGGTCCGAACGGTTGCGGGAAATCCTCTCTCTTCGACGCACTGCTTCAATGGTACCGATCTAAGGTCGGCTTTGGCTTCAACACCGACTTCCTGTACTACCGTAAGAACGCGGAGGCCGCCTTCGATTGGGGTCAAAGTGTTTCAGTCACCGTCGCTGACAACAAAGAGCCTGTCAGAGGAAGCCTGTACGTTCGGAGCGCCTATAGAAACGATCCAGACTTTGCTATCAGCGGGATCAGCAAACCGGAGGCTCCTACAGACGAAAGCAGACTGTCGCGCGTGATAGAAAACGACGCGACCGTCTCGAAGAATTACCAACGTCTTGTCTACGATACTATGGCTGCGGTTTACGATCTCCATAACGGGGAGAAGACGGTAGCCGCCCTCCGCGAAGAACTCATCGGTCAGATCCGCTCTTCCATGCAAGCTGTGTTCGGCGATTTGGTTTTGAACAATGTGAGCGATCCCCTCGGCGCTGGCGCGTTCTTTTTCGACAAAGGGACAGCGACGACCTACCACTACAAAAATCTATCAGGCGGAGAAAAGGCCGCCTTTGATCTCTTACTTGATCTCCATGTCAAAAAGAAATTTTACCCGGATGCTAGTTTACTGCATTGATGAGTTGGAAACACATCTTCACACCAAGGTTCAGGGGCAGCTTCTAAAGGAGATGGTGAAAATCTTACCGGAACAGTCTCAACTTTGGGTGACAACCCACTCGCTGGGCGTCTTACGCGCAGCGCAGGAGATGGCTGCCGCCAACGCCGATTCGGTGTGTGTCATCGATTTCGACGGAGTCGATCCGGATGAAAGCAGAGAGATCGTTCCCAGCAACTTGGGTCGCATAAGCTGGGAAAAAATGCTTTCTGTAACGCTGGACGACCTGTCCCAACGCGTTGCTCCCGACGTTCTGATCGTCTGCGAGGGTTCAACGACGGGCAATCGACGTAAGGACTTTGATGCGGAAATTTACAACAGGATACTGGGTAGTTTTAAACCGGGGGTGCTGTTCATTTCAGGTGGATCGTCCAACCAAGTTGCAGCCAGCGGGATTTCGATCCGTGAAACGATGATAGAGATATTGCCCTCTACACGAATCGTTGCGCTCTGTGACCGAGACGACAAGTCTGAGACCGAGGTGCAGGCCTTCGAGCGCACGGGATTTGTACTTTCAGAAAGGAATCTTGAGTCGTTTCTGTTCGCGGATGACGTCATTGAAGCTCTACTTCGGCGAGAAAATAAACTCGAGTTGCTCGACAGGGCGATAGCGATCAAGGCTGACGCTATCGCCGAAAGCATAGGAAGAAGAAATGCACCTGATGATATTAAATCAGCAGCAGGAAAAATTTACACTGAGCTTAAAGTCCTTCTCGGCTTAAAGCGATGCGGTAATAATACCGACACGTTTATGCGGGATACGTTGGCGCCACTGATCGTGCCGGACATGCCGACATACATCGCTATGCGCAAAACAATCATCGACCGTTTAGATTAATCGTGGTTTCATTCCACGAGGCGTGCGGCGCGCAATGGAAACTCAAGCCGCACGATCCTCCTTGTCGGCCCCGCGCATGACGATCCTGAGCGCGTCATCCGGCAATGGCCGCTGCAGCGCCTTCGCCTCATCCCACGGCGCGCGCATCCAGACGTCGCGCTCCTCGTCGGTCGTCAGGATCACCGGCATCGCCTTCGGATGGATCGGCTCGACCACCGCGTTCGGCGATGTCGTGAGAAAGCCATAGACCTGATGCGGTCCCGGCACCGGCTTCGACTTCGTGCCGCGATCACCGTTGAACGTCGTCCAGATGCCAGCGAAGGCGAACAGCGGTCGGTCATCGTTGAGCGCGAACCAGACGACGTCCTTTTTCTTGGTCTCCGGGTTCGGCTCCGGCGCGTATTCGGCAAAGCTGTTGAACGGGACCAAGCAGCGGTTCTCCGGCTTGAGCCAGCCGCGCCAGTGCGGTGACGACGTGTTGCGGATGTTGGTGACCGGCGGCCCGCCGGTGCGCGGTGGCGGCGGCATGCCCCACCGCATCATGGTCAGCTCGCGCCCGGCGTCGGTGTTGCGGACCACCGGAGCCGGATAATCCGGAAACACGCCCGGCATCGGCGCGAGGTTGCCGACATAGCGGTTGACGACGCGGAACAGCGCGATGATGGCTGCTTGGTTGGTGGTGATGCTGTAGAGATTGCACATCGGTGGCGACGGCTACGACCAAAACAGCGCGAAGTAGATCACGTACAGCCAGCCCAGAATGCCGTGTATGATCGCCCAGAGGATCGACTTGTTGGCGGTGTAGCTGATGGCGATAGCGAGCGCGCTGCCAAAGCCTATGCCGTATTTCGTGCCCTCTGATCGCACCACGTAGTAGCGGCTTCCGTTCATCGTCGCTCCCTCATCATCATTCACCGCTCGCCCGGCCACCACGTCGACGGCGGATCGCTCGCTGAGATCTTGGTCGGCGCGCAGCGCGACCAGATGGCTGCGCTTGTACGGATAGCCGCCGGACCTCGCGAGCAGTCCTTGCAGCGCATGTAGCGTTCGAGTTCATGGACCGGCGTTGTCTTCGGTCGCCGCACGATGTCGAGGGCAACGGTCTGATGCGTGTTGCAGCCAAGGCATTTCACTTCGAGATAGCGATACCCGGCGTTGAGCGCGTCGCCCAGCGCGGGCGATGGCTGCGCCGGACCCTGAAAGCCGAGCATGCGCTTGTTCCACGCCTCGACGGCGAGCCGGTCGGCTTGCCTTGCGCGCTTCCGTCGCCCGCTCTGCCGCCGCCCGGATCGATGCGCCGTAGATCGTCTCGCGTGATTTGGTGCCCATGCGAGAGAGGATCGCCGGGCCACGAGGGACAGGCAAGCCGCTACAGATTGCGGTGGATGGCGTGACGGCTACCGGCTCTGGGCGATCAATGGAATTTCGTCATCAGCAGGTCGTTCGGCTCGATGTCGAGCGCGTAGCACAGCGCGACGATGTCGCTCGCATAGGTGACGACCTTCGCCGTTTCCCACGCTTCCACCTCAGCTTCGGTGGTGTCGATCTGTTCGGCGAGTTCGGCGCGTGTCAGCCCAGCCTCCTCGCGGAAAAAGGTGATGCGCCTGCCGATCCTGCGGTCAAGGTCGGTCGGCTGATCCACTGGTTCGTCGCTCATCGTCAGACCCTTGCGAATGTCGATGCGGTCGCCGGTTGCGGCGGCGTCATGATTGGCAGACTGCCCCGCACGCGGGCATCTGTGCTGACGCGCATCGCGTGCATTGCGTTCTCGATGTTGCGCCAGCGGTCAGACAGCGCGCAGAAATGCCGCTTCGGATGTCGCTTCACATCTAGCAGGCCGAGCGCGTTCAATTCGACCAAGCCCGGCAGCACGACCCTGATCGAGCCGACCACTGCGAACTGATCGGGATAGATCGTCACCGCGCCGCCGCCTTGGCGCGCGATCTCGCCCTCGATGAACAGCAGCAACCGTCGCGAGGATGCCCGCAGGGTCTGATAGGCTGGCGAGCTTGCCCGATCCGTCATCGTCGCCTCCACCTTGCTGTTCGCCCTTCAAGCAGGTCCGCTTTGTGCGCCACTACGGACCTCAACGCCTGCCGCCATAGTAACGGTTCATTCAACCTTTCGTAACGGGTCTTGAGCGAAACTGCGCCTTTCATCGAAAGGATTTTGCCGTGATGATCGACGACAAGGTCAAAATCAGGTGCCCCGGCTGTACCCGTGTGTTTCGAGAGAAGGCCAGCCGGGTTCGTGATAGCTTTCAGATCAACTGTACAAACTGCAACAAGCTGATCACGCTCACCAAGGAAACGGATGACCCATTCCTTCGCCGGGCGCTGAAGACGGCAACAGAGATTAGAGCCGCCAAGGAAGCGGAGCTAGTTGCCGCCGTCTATCGCGGTGTGGTCTCCACGCCTCGACGCGACGCGTCCTAATCGGGGTCGTAGCGCGAACCTCGAAGGCCCGCCTACCATCCCCATCTTGGCTTTTTGGTCGTTTTCGGGACATGTCCACAAACCGCAGTGACCGCGCGGCCCGCGCCCTTTTAGCATATTTGCAATTTCCGGTTTTGCGAGTTTCATTGCTGAACTCTCGTTTTGAAAGGTCGCGAGATGCGGCGTGATCCCCTTCTTGAGCGCACCGTGCAGGGCTGGGCGCGGCTCAACCCGCAGCAGCGCGAGCGGTTCTTCCAAGCGGGCCTGCGGGCGGCGCTGCGCCTTGAGCGGCGGGAATTCCGCGAATGGCTCCGGCGGCGGTTGAGCGAACCTCCGCTTGCCGAGCCGGTTGATGCGGCCAGCTTCGCCATTTCGCAGGCCGACATTGCGGCTCTCATGCGATCGGCGCGCGAGAATAAATCGCCGCAACGCAATCTCGGAAACCAAAAATGCTAATATGATCAAAGGGTGCTGTCGCACGGTCCCCCCATCCTTTTCCCTCTCTCAGAGGACCCCAGCCCCGACATTGCTTGGGGAAGTCTCTGGGGGCGTGTCGCAGCCGCTTCAATTGAGGGCTGGCGCGGTTCCGGCATCCGGCTACGGTGTGACGATGAAAAGCATTCGTCATACCTTGCTCGCCGTTGCGCTTCTGGTTCCTGCCGCTGGCCACGCCGAAACCAAAGAGGAATGGATCACGCTGGGAGCGCGGGTTCACGGCGCGTTCGGTCCGTTCATTCCAGTCGGCATCCGGGTCGGGTTAGACGCGGTGGACCGGCTCAAAGCCGACCCGCGCGGACTGACCGTCACCTACTACAACGGCACCAAGCCGCCGTGCCCGTGCATTGCCGATGGCGTCATGTTGGCTACTCACACAAGTCCGGGCCAAGGCACTCTGCAAGTTTCGCCCGACAAAGCCCCTGACGGCATGATGGCCGTCATCGTCATCAAAAATCGCAAGAGCGGCGAGAGCCTGCGCTACACGATCACCGATGAATGGCTGCCGAAGATTTTGGGCTGGATCAAATCCGATCCTCCCGCGCGATATGACGCCGCCATGAACGCCGAAGGGCTATTTCAGGTCGAGCCTGTGAAGTAATCGGCTGCACGGCGGTGTCGCGGGCCGCCATCGCGTCACCGAGACCAGCGACAGGATGACGCGAACGCAGGCGGTGCGGTTAACGTTCCGTTCACCATATCCGGGCATCCTCCGCCCCGTCCTTTCTGGGGCATGAACGCGAAAGAAAGCCGTCACCGCTTCGTCCCGGTGACGGCTTTTTCGCCGAGAGGCGCGAAGCGGTGGAGCCGGAGCACAGTCAGGGGCGCGTTCACATCGTTGACGACGACGCGTCGCTGCGGGTGGCGATGGGCCGTCGCCTGACGCAGGCCGGGTACACGGTCACGACCCACGCCACGGCTCAGCACCTGCTGGACAACCTGCCGACCGGCGACGAACCGGGCTGCATCATCCTCGACGTGCGGATGCCGGGCTTGGGCGGTCTGGCCCTGCAGAAGCGGCTCGCCGAACTCGGCTCCACGGTGCCGATCATATTTCTCACCGCCTATTCCGACATTCCTGCCACCGTGAAAGCCATCAAGGCGGGCGCGCTGGACTTCCTGACCAAGCCGGTAGCATCCAACGATCTGCTTGCAGCGGTCGAGAAGGCGCTCAGAAATCACCGAGCATGGCTCGATCAGCAGCGCACTGCTGGACGGCATTCGCGCCCGTCTCGCAAGGTTGTCGCCGCGCGAGCGGCAGGTCTTCGAACTTATCATTCGCGGCAACATGAACAAGACGATCGGCCTCGCGCTGGGCTGCACCGAGCGCACCGTCAAGGCACATCGGCAGAAGGTGATGGAGAAGATGCAGGTTGAGACCTTGGCCGAGCTTGTGTCGCTTGCCGAGCGGGTCGGCGCTTTGAACGACAAAAACGGTGTCCGACCAGCGAATTGATTGGGCAAGGTTTCGCCCCGGCGTCGTCAGGGGATGACCCATCGATCACCCGACCCGCAGGGGACGCGCGTGGTGCGTGTCTGGGCTGTTCGACGCATTCGGGTATAGTCGGCGCGGGGACGCACCAGCGCGCGTCCCTGACGTTCTGACCGCCTCTCGCATCCCGCCAGAACGGGATACACCGAAGTATACACAGAAAACCCTGTTCCGAAAATTCACGTGCAATTTCAATGAGTTTAACCGCGTCATCAAAATCGTCTTCTCCCACAAGGGGAGAAGGAAGAAGGATCTACTGCAACGCTGCCAGCAGTTCGTCGGGCGCTTCGACCATCATCATGTGGCCGGCGCCCGGCAGCACCACGGTGCGGGCGTTCGGCGTCGCCGCGGCCAGCGTCTTGCCGGCCCTGGCTGGTGTCATCATGTCGCGTTCGCCGAGGATGAACGTCGCGGGCACCTTGACCCGCGCGGCGGCAGCCAGTGCGCCCTGATAGGAATTGCAGGCGTTGAGATCGTTGTAGAGCACGCCGGGGCGCGACTGCTGCAACACACGTTGCGCGCCCTGATGCATCCACAGTCCCGGCGCGAGGCTGCCGCCGAGTTCGGCCTTGAAGCCGAGGCCCCAGATCGAGACCATATCGAAGGCGTCGGGATTGTTGGCCTCGGCGGCTTTCAGCAGATCGGGACCGACGGTCATCGTCGCGGCGGTACCGATCAGGCCGAGGCCCGACACCCTGTCTGGATGCCGCGCCGAGGTCTCGAGCGCGATCAGCGAGCCCATCGAGTGACCGATCAGCTTCGCCTTCGGCGCACCGACGGCATCGAGCAAAGCTGTGGTCCAGTCGGCCATGTCGGCAATCGTTGGAAGCGCCGCACCGTCCGAACGGCCGTGCGCCGGCAGATCCGGCGCCAATACCGAATAGCCGTGATGGGCGAACCAGCGACTGTGCAGCGCCCAGGTCGAATGATCGAAGCCGGCGCCGTGCAGCATCACAACCGTGGGCAGCGACAGATCGAACGGACGGCCGCCGGTGGCGACAAAAATATCAATTCCATTGACGGAAAGCTGCATGGCTCACACCTTCTGCGATGCGCGGAGCGCCTGGCCGAGATCGTCGATGATGTCGCTCACCGTCTCGATGCCGACTGACAGCCGCACCAGTTCCTCACCGATTCCGGCGGCCTTGAGTTGGGCCGCGTCCATCTGCTGATGCGTGGTGCTGGCGGGATAAATCACCAGCGTCTTGGCGTCGCCGACATTGGCGAGATGGCTGATCATCCGCAGCGTCTCGATAAATTTCTTGCCCGCGGCGCGGCCGCCCTTGATGCCGAACGAAACGATCGATCCGGCGCCGCGCGGTAGCAGCGTCTTGGCAAGCTCATGGTCGGGATGATCTGGAAGTGCTGGATGCAGCACCCATTCGACCGCCTTGTTGGCGGTGAGGGCTTCCAGCACCGCGAGCGTATTCGTCATGTGGCGTTCCATCCGCACGCCCAGCGTCTCGACGCCCTGCAGCAACTGGAACGCATTGGTCGGCGATAGACACGCCCCGAAATCGCGCAGGCCTTCGGTGCGGGCACGCATGATGAAGGCGGCCTGGCCGAACTGCTCGTCGAAGACGATGCCGTGATAGCCGGCATAGGGCTCGGTCAGGACCGGAAACTTTCCAGAGGCGTGCCAGTCGAACCGGCCGCCATCGACGATGACGCCGCCGATCGCGATGCCGTGGCCGCCAATCCATTTGGTTGCCGAGTTCATCACGATGTCGGCGCCGAGCTCGATCGGACGGCTGAGGAACGGCGTCGCAAAGGTGTTGTCGATCAGTAGCGGAATTTTGGCGTCATGGGCGATCTGCGCCACCGCCGGAATATCCAGCACTTCCAGTCCGGGATTGCCGATGGTCTCGCCGATCACCAGCCGCGTATTCGGCTTGATCGCGGCGCGGAATTCATCGAGCGCACGGGGCTTGACGAAGGTGGTGGTGATGCCGAAGCGCGGCAACGTGTGCGCCAGCAGGTTGATGGTGCCGCCATAGAGCGAGGCGGAGGCGACGATGTGGTCGCCAGCATTGAGCAGCGTCGCGATTGCCAGATGCAGCGCCGCCATGCCGCTGGCGGTACAGACCGCGCCGACGCCGGCTTCGAGCGCGGCGAGGCGCTCTTCGAGCACGGCGGTGGTCGGGTTGGAAATGCGGGTGTAGATGTGCCCGGCACGTTCGAGGTTGAACAGTGCGGCGGCGTGATCGGAATCCTGAAACACATAGGATGTGGTCTGATAGATCGGAACCGCGCGGGCGCCGGTTATGGGATCAGGGCGCTGGCCGGCGTGCAGGCTCAGCGTTTCGAAGGCAGGCGGCTTGGGTGCGGGCATGCGGGGCTCGTCAGATCGATGGGTGGTCTGGAATTAAGATGCGCCGGTTCAGACGTGGACCGCGGTGCGGACCCGGCCGACATTGCCGAACACGCGCAGATAACGTTCGACCTCGGACGGCGAGCCGGTGGCCTTCTCGGGATTATCCGACAGCTTGACCGCCGGTTTTCCGTCGACCGACGTCACCTTGCAGACCAGCGAGATCGGATCGAGATCGGCCGAACCGTCCGGCGCGCAGCCGACGAAATCATTGGTGAGGTTGGTGCCCCAACCGAAGGAGATGCGAACCCGGCCGGCGAAATGCTTGTAGGTCTCCTCGATCGAGCCGACATCCATGCCGTCGGAGAACACCAAAAGCTTCTCGCGGGGATCGCGGCCCTTCTGCTTCCACCACTTGATGATCTCTTCGCCCGCCGTGATCGGCGGCGCGCTGTCGGGACGAAAGCCGGTCCAGTCGGCGACCCAGTCGGGCGCGTCGCGCAGAAACGGTTTGGTGCCGAAGGCGTCGGGCAGCGCGATCAGGAGGTTGCCGCCGTAGGTGTGTCGCCACTGGTCGAGAATGCGATAGGGCGCCCAGCGCAGCTCGGTATCATCGTTGGCGAGTGCTGCCGCCACCATCGGTAATTCATGCGCGTTGGTGCCGATTGCTTCGAGGTCGTTGTCCATCGCCAGCAGCACGTTGGAGGTGCCGGTAAAGGACGAGCCGAGCCCTTCCTTGACCGCCTCGACGCACCAGCGCTGCCACAGAAAACCGTGGCGGCGCCGGGTGCCGAAGTCCGACAGCCGCAGGCCGTCGAGCTTGCGCAGCCGCTCGACCTTGGACCATAGCTTGGCCTTGGCGCGCGCATAGAGCACGTCGAGCACGAAGCGGCCCTGACCCTTGGTCATGTGGCGCGAACGCAGTTCGTTCATGATCGCGAGCGCCGGAATTTCCCACATCGTGGTGTGGGTCCACGGCCCGTGGAAATGCAGTTCGTACTGGCCGTCCACCTTGTGCAGCTCGTATTCGGGCAGGCGGAAATTGGCGAGCCAGTTGATGAAGTCGGGCGAGAACATCTGGGTCTTGCCGTAAAAAGTATTACCCGCGAGCCAGATCAGTTCCTTCTTGGAAAAGCGGATGGTGCGGGCATGGTCGAGCTGCGCGCGTAGCTCACCTTCGTCGATGACCTCGGCGAGCCGCACATGCCTGCTGCGGTTGATGACCGAGAAGGTCACCTGCTGCTCCGGGTAAAACTCCCGGATCATCTGCAGCATCAGCAGCTTGTAAAAATCGGTGTCGAGCAGGCTGCGCACGATCGGATCGAGCCGCCAGCCATGGTTGTAGGTACGGGACGCAATGTCGGTAACTGCCATGGCGGAACTCTACCGTGCCGGCGGCCGCCCAACCAGTGGGTTTTGGCCGCGACATGGCAGATCAGCGCGTTATTTCCGGCCGAATTCGGCTCACCGCCGCATGGATATCGGTCCATGCAGGCTTGTCCGGGGCAAATTGCCGCCGCAGGTAGGAGGACAGTTCGGCGACCTGACCGTCGGTCAGGCTGTCCCTGAAGGCCGGCATGTAGCCGAGGTCGCTCGATACCGGGGCGGCGATGCCGTGCAGAATGACCTGAATCAGGTTGTCCGGATGCGCGCTGTGCAGATTGCTGTTCAGCGCCAGCGACGGCCGGCTGCCGAACAGCGGGGCGCCACCGACCTCGTGGCACACCGCGCAGGCGCCCTGGTAGAGCCGGGCGCCGACACTGGAAATCGCCGGATTTCCGGTGCTGGTCGCGGCTTCAAGTCGGGTGGCGAGAGCATGTTGATCGGCGCCGGTCTCGTTGAAAGAAGCGAGATAGACCGCCATCGCGCGGATATCGGAATCGGGCAACGCGCCCAGTTCCTTCACGACCGGCGCCATCGGCCCGGCGGCAACGCCGTGAAAGCGGGATTCGCCTGACCGCAAATACGCGAAAAGCTCGTCCTCATTCCAGGGTATCGGTGCCTGCGACAGTGAGGTCAGCGGCGGCGCCTCCCAGCCTTCGGCAAATCCGCCGGCGAGATAGGCGTTGGCCTGTTCCGCGCCGAGCGCGTTGTGCGGCGAATGGCAGGCGCTGCAATGGCCGAGACCTTCGACCAGATAGGCGCCGCGATTCCAGATCTCGGATTTCGCCGGGTCGGGCTGGAATGTTGCAGGCCTGTGGAACAGCGCGTTCCACCCCGCCAGCAGCGGACGCAAGTTGAACGGGAACGCCAGCGCGTTCGCCTTCGCGTCGGCGCGTACCGGCGGTTGCGCCATCAGATGCGCATAGAGCGCCTGCATGTCGGCATCAGAAGTCCTGGCGAAATGGGTGTACGGAAACGCCGGATAGAGATGGCGGCCGTCGCGATGGATGCCCTCGCGCATGGCGCGCTCGAACGCCGGGTAGGACCAGGCGCCGATACCGGTGGCGATATCGGGCGTGATGTTGGTCGTGTAGATGGTGCCGAACGGCGTTTGCAGCGGCCGGCCGCCGGCGTTGAGAATGCCGTTCACGGACGTATGACACACCGCGCAATCGCCGAGCGCCGCAAGTTGCTGCCCCTTTGCGATGGTCGCGGCCGAATAGACCGAGGCATCCGGCCGCGCGATCGGGGCGATGGCGCGCCACGGCAAAACCGCAGCACCGATGCCGACCACGGCGGCGCAGAGGGCTGCCGCCGTCGCAATGACACCGCGTCGGCCGGTGAATGGATTGGACCAGATGGCCGAAGAAGGCGGCGATGCGGTCGCAGGTGTCGGCAAAGCCTGCGGTGGCAAGGACTCTTCGCCGCGCAATCCCTTCAGGATGCGCTCCGGCGTGAACGGCAGTTCGCGAAACCGTACGCCGGTGGCATCATAGATCGCGTTGGCGATCGCGGCGGCGCTGGGGACGGAAGCTGACTCGCCGACGCCGAGCGGCGGCTGGTCCGGCCGCGGCAGCATCAGCACATCGATCTTGGGGACGTCAGGGAATTTGATGATGGGGTAGGCGCCCCACTCGCGCGCCGTTACGAAGGTGCGGTCGAACGAGACTTCCTCCATCAGCGCGCGGCTGGTCGACTGGATGACGTTGCCGTGGATCTGGTGACGGACGCCGTCCGGATTGATCATCAGGCCGGAGTCTTGTCCGGCGACCACGCGGGTGACGCTGACATCGCCGGTCGCCTTGTTGACGGCGACATCGGCGATCCAGGCCGACCACGCCGCGCCATAGCCGGGAAACTTGCTGTGGACATAGAGTGCATAGGCGAACCCGCGGCCGCGCACGATGTCGCCCTCGGGTTCGGGCTCCTGCCGCACCGGCCGCGGCTTCCAGCCGGCGCGTTCGGCAACGGCATTGACGAGATCGATTGCGCGGGAGTTCTTCAGATAGCGCAGCCGATATTCGATCGGATCGACGCCGGCCTCCGCCGCGGCTTCGTCGATCCAGGATTCATGCGCGAATGTATTGGGGAGCGCCGAGACGCCGCGCAGCCAGGAGGCGCGCACGATCGGCGGCATGTCGTGCGCGACCACGCGCAGGTTGTCGTAATCGTAAGGCGGGATGGCGGTGCGGTCGCCCATCTCGAACACGGCAGGCGTATTCGGGATCTCGCCGGTCAGCAGCAGCGCCAGCGTCGGAGCGCCGTTGGAGGGGTAGCGCGTCGCGAAGTCATAGCCGGCGACGCTGCCGTCGGCGTTCACTCCGCCATTGACGTCCATCAACTGCGCGGTGCCCTTCGGCTCCCAGGCGTGCTCCTGCTCGCGGGTCAGTTGCACGCGGACGGGGCGGCCGACCGCGCGTGAAAGCAGTACCGCATCGGCGGAAACATCGTCCGCGCAGTTGCGGCCGTAGCAACCGGCGGCCTCCAGCCGGATCACCTCGATCTCGGCTTCGCGCCGGTGGATCAGCCGCGCCAGCTCGGTGCGCAGATGGTGTGGATTCTGCGTGCCGGACCAGACCCGGGTCTGGTCGTCCTGATAATCGGCGACCGCGCAGGACGGGCCGATCGAGGCGTGCATCTGATACGGCCACACATAGGTGCGCGGCATCGGCTTGGCGGCGCCGGCGATCGCGGCGTCGACATCGCCCTTGTCGATCAGCGTTCGCGGCTCGGAAGGATTGGCGCGCAGCGCTGTCGGGATGTCGCCAAGATCAGGCAGCGTCGGCGTCGGCTTCCAGCTCACCTTAAGCTGCGCCGCCGCCTTGATCGCATTCTCCTCGCGTTCGGCGACGACGCCGACGAAGTCGCCGATCCGAACCACCGCAACCAGTCCCGGGATGTGGCGCACCGAAGCTTCATCGACCGCAATCAGGCTGGTGCCGATGAAATCGCCGGCATCGATGCCGGCATAGGGCGGTCGCACGACGCGGCCGTGCAGCATGCCGGGGACGCGGATGTCGTGAACGTAGACCAGCTCGCCCGTTGCCTTGGCCGGCAGATCGACGCGCGGCACCGATTGGCCGACGATGGAGTAGGCGTTGACGTCCTTGACCGGAACATCGTCCGCCAGTTCGAGGCGGATGCTGTCGCCAGCAATCAATTCGCCATAGCTGACGCTGCGGTTATCCCTGCCGCGCACGAGGCCATCTTCGATAGTGAGATCCCCGATCCCGAATTCCAGCCGCTCCGCCGCCCGTGCGATCAGATACCGTCGCGCCTGCGCCGCCGCCTTGCGCAAAGGCACGGCCGTGATCTGAATCGTCTCGCTCGCGATCGTCGCGCCCTGGTTGGGGACGCGCGAGGTGTCGCCGAGCACCACGACAACACGGGCAAAGGACACGTCGAGCTCTTCGGCGACGATCTGCCCGAGCGCGGTGCGAATGCCGGTGCCGAGATCGACATGGCCGTTATAGGCCGTGACCGAGCCGTCGGCGGTGATCTTGATGAAGGTCTCGAACTTGACGGCTTCGACCGGCGATGCCGGACGTACGACGGTCAGCGTTCCCTGCGGCCGTTCACCACTGTCGAATGAACCTGACGCTGCCATCAGGTCCGCGCCTCGAGGACGTGTCCGGCAGCGCGCATCGCCGCGCGCATGATTTCGATATGCGCGCCGCAACGACACAGATGATGACGCAGCGCTTCCATCACCTCGGCTTCGGAGGGGCGGGGGCTGCGATTGAGCAGCGCTTTGGTGGTGATGATCATGCCGTTCAGGCAATAGCCGCATTGCGCGGCCTGTTCGCTGATGAAGGCCTGCTGCACCGGATCGGGATGTTCGCGTGTACCGAGGCCTTCGAGCGTCACGATGTCGCGGCCGGTACAGCCCTCGATCGGAATCACGCAGGAGCGCGCGGCGACGCCGTCGATCAGCACCGCACAGGCGCCGCATTCGCCGAGGCCGCAGCCGTATTTCGGTCCGTTCAGCGCGAGGTCGTTGCGCAGCACATACAGCAATGCGGTGTCGGGCGCGGCGGCGACGTCGCACGCTTTGCCGTTGACGGTCAGGCGCATCGTGCTCTGCGTCATGCTCCCACTGGGCCCCTCGTTGCGCTGCAAACGTTGCGCTGGATGCCGGGGAAAGATACCGTTTGTGTACAAACGTGCAAGCCGCGCGTTCCCGCAGCCCGGCGCGTTGCCCGCTTTATGAACAAGGAGGCGAGGCAAATGAGTTTTTATGCGGCAATCGCGCTTTTTCGCTTTGCTGGCCGCTTGACAGGATTTCGGTCCGCGCGCAACATCGTTCGTATACGAACAAATGGTCGGCCCGCGCGTAAGGGCAGGACCGGCGCCTTCTGAACCGCAGGCTTGTTCATGACCGACGTTTCGACCGCCGCTATTGGCGACAAGATCCGCTGCGATGCCTGTCCGGTGATGTGCTACATCAAGCCGGGCGCGGTGGGCGCGTGCGATCGCTATGCCAACCACGACGGCGAACTGGTGCGGGTCGATCCGCATATCGTGCTGGAGCAGACGGTGTCGCATGGCGGACGGCTGGTGCCGTTCCAGGCCGGCGGCGACTGGGACGGCAAGATCGTTCACGAGCCCAACGTGTTCGTGACCGCGATCGGCGCCGGAACCACCTATCCCGATTACAAGCCGGCGCCTTTCATCGTGTCTTCGGAGATCGACGGCGTCGACATGGTCACGGTCGTGACCGAAGGCATTTTCAGCTATTGCGGCCTCAAGGTGAAGATCGACACCGACCGCTATCTCGGGCCGGAGACCGCGACCGTGCGGGCGCAGGGCGAAGCGATCGGCCACGTCACGACAAGCGAATACGGCTCGCAGATGCTGTCGCTCGGCGGCGTGCATCATCTGACCGGCGGCTCCAAGAAGGAAGGCCGCGTCACCTGCGACGCGCTGATGGATCTTTCCAATTGCAAACCGGTGGAACTGACCATCGACGGCGGCGCCACGGTGGTGGTGCAGGCGGGTTACCCTCCGATCGTCAACGGCGTCCCGGAAGAGCGGATGCGCGTCGGCTGCGGCTCGGCCACCATCGGCATGTTCGCCAAGCAATGGCATGGCAAGGTCGATGAGGTCGTGGTCGTCGACGATCACATCACCGGCGTACTGTCAGAGCATCAGGCCGGCAAGCTGCTGGATATCCCGGATACCGGAATCAAGATGAAGGGACGGCGCTCGACGCCGGGCCGTTATTTCCAGGTCGCCGAGCCCGGCACCGGCTGGGGCGGCACCAAAATTTCCGATCCGCTGTCGGTGCTGGGTCCGTTCGATCCGAAGGAGGCGCGGCCGGGCCTCACCATGCTGATGGTCTCGACCACCGGGGAGCATGCGGCCTATTACGAACTCGACGAGGCGCTGCGTCCGGTCGAGAAGGCGATGCCGCTCGATCTGAAGCATTCCGTCGAACGCATCCAGGAAAACTGCGAGCCGGCGATGTGCACGGTGCTGTTCATGGGCGGCGCCGGCGGCTCGCTGCGCGCCGGTGTCACCGACAATCCGGTGCGGTTGACGCGCTCGGTCAAGGACGCGCTCACCCGTGTCACCAGCGGCGGCGCGCCGGTGTATGTCTGGCCGGGCGGCGGCATTACCTTCATGGTCGACGTCACCCAGATGCCGGCCGGCGCGTTCGGCTATGTGCCGACCCCGGCGCTGGTGGCGCCGATCGAGTTCACGCTGAAATTATCTGATTATGCCGCGCTCGGCGGCCACATGGATCATGTCCGCCCGCTGGCGTCGCTGCGGGACAACACCGAAACCCGTCCGATGCCGTACATTCCGGGGCGGCGCGCATGAAGCGGCTGCCGCAAATCGCGCTTCTTCCTGACGGCAAGCGGCTGCATTTGCAGGATGGTCCGATCGACCTGATCATCGAAGCCAAAGGCAGCGAGGCGGATCTGCGCATCGCCTATGAAGCGGCGGCGCAACGTTTTACCGGCCTGCTCGATGAACTCTGCGCGGAACTGGCGGAGCTGCGCCAGCCGGCCGATCCGGCGCGTTGCGTGTTGAAAGGCGTGGTCGCGCGCCGCATGCACGCCGCCGTGGCGCCGTTTGCATCAGATCATTTCATCACGCCGATGGCCGCCGTAGCCGGTTCGGTGGCGGAGGAAATTCTCGGCGCCATGCTGGCGGCCGCGCATCTGGACCGCGCCTATGTCAACAATGGCGGCGATATCGCGCTGCATCTGGCTGATGGCGAGCATTTCACGGTCGGCCTGATGGACCGGCCGGACCGGCATGGGCTGCTGCGCACGATGACCGTCGACGCCGATGATGCGGCCCGCGGTATCGCGACCAGCGGGCGCCATGGCCGCAGCTTTTCGCTCGGCATTGCCGATGCGGTTACCGTGCTGGCGCGGACGGCGTCGCAGGCCGATGCCGCCGCCACCATCATCGCCAATGCCGTCGATCTGCCCGGCCATCCCGCGGTTGTCAGGTGCCCGGCGAACGAATTGCGGCCGGATAGCGATCTCGGGTCACGGCTTGTGACACGCGAAGTTGGCACGCTCGGCGACGACGAGATCGAGGCCGCGCTGGAGGCAGGCGCGGTTCAGGTGCAGCAATTGTTCGCGGCGGGATTGATCGAAGGCGCTGTCTTGCGTCTACTGGGCGAGACGGTTGTGGTGGGGTCGGCTGACATCGCGACACGCGCGTTGCCGCCGCCTGGCGAACGCGCGATAGAAGGTGTCATGCATGCCTGATCGGGAGCGAGGCGAGTAAACATGAGCGCGATCATTCGCAAAATCGTCACCGTGGTCGAGGAGACCTATCTGGAGATGGGTCAAAAGGTCGCGCCGCCGACCCGGCGGGCAGCCGCGATTGCCGTGATCGAAAATCCGTTTGCGGGCCGCTATGTCGAGGATCTCTCGCCCCTGATCGCGATCGGCGAGGAACTCGGCGAACTGTTGTCGAAGAAGGCGGTGGCCGCGCTCGGCATCGACGGCGCCAGGGCGCACAGTTACGGCAAGGCGGCCGCCGTCGGCGAAAACGGCGAACTCGAACATGCGGCAGCGATCTTGCATCCCAAAATGGGCACGCCGGTGCGCAAGGTGCTGGGCAAGGGCGCCGCATTGATCCCGTCGTCGAAGAAGCGCAGTGGCCCGGGCACGACGCTGGATATTCCGCTCGGCCACAAGGACGCGGCGTTCGTGCGCAGCCATTTCGACGGCATGGAAGTGCAGATCAACGACGCGCCGCGCGCCAACGAGATCATGGTCGCGGTCGCGGTGACCGACAGCGGCCGGCCGTTGCCGCGCGTCGGCGGACTGACGGTTGCTGAAGTCAAAGGCGAAGACGGTTTAAGATAGTTTATCGGACAGTGGAGGGTTGAGGATGCAACGTAGACATTTGCTCGGAGCGGGATTGGCGATCGCGGTGACCGGCATGGCTGGCAACGCCATGGCGCAGGCCGAGATCAAGATCGGCGAGATCAACAGCTATTCGCTGTTGCCGGCCTTCACCGATCCCTATCGCAAGGGCTGGCAGCTCGCGGTCGAGGAAATCAATGCCGCCGGCGGCATCGGCGGCAAGAAGCTTGTCGTCATCTCCAAGGATGACGGCGGCAAGCCGGCCGACGCGCAGACGGCTGCCAACGAACTGGTGTCGAGCGAGAACGTCGCGATGCTGACCGGCACCTTCCTGTCCAACATCGGCCTCGCCGTCAGCGACTTCGCCAACCAGAAGAAGGTGTTCTTTCTGGCGGCCGAGCCCTTACCGACGCCATCACCTGGACGAAGGGCAATCGCTACACGTTCCGCCTGCGTCCTTCCAACTACATGCAGGCGGCGATGCTGGTGGAGGAAGCTGCAAAACTTCCGGCCAAGCGCTGGGCGACGGTTGCGCCGAACTATGAATACGGTCAGTCGGCGGTGGCGGTCTTCAAGAAACTGATGTCGGAGAAGCGCCCGGACATCCAGTGGGTCGACGAACAGTGGCCGCCGTTTGGCAAGCTGGATGCGGGTCCCGTTGTACAGGCTCTCGCTGCCGCCAACCCGGAAGCGATTCTCAACGTCACATTCGGTGCCGATTTGGTGAAATTCGTCCGCGAGGGCAACACCCGCGGCCTGTTCAAGGATCGTAAGGTGATCGGCTTCCTCACCGGCGAGCCGGAATATCTCGATCCCTTGAAGGAAGAAACGCCGGAAGGCTGGATCGTCACCGGTTATCCCTGGTACGACATCAAGACGCCGGATCACGACAAGTTCCTGAAAGCCTATCAGGCCAAGTACAACGACTATCCGCGCCTCGGCTCGATCGTCGGCTACCAGACCATCAAGGCGGCGGCGGCAATTCTCGCGAAAGCCAACTCGACCGATACGGAGAAGCTGATCGCGGCGGCCGAAGGGCTGTCGATGCCGTCGCCGTTCGGCGAGATCACCTTCCGCAAGATCGACCACCAGTCGACGCTTGGCGCCTATATCGGCAAGACCGCGCAAAAGGACGGCAAGGGCGTGATGGTGGATTTGGTCTATCGTAAGGGCGGCGACTATCTCCCGAGCGACGCCGAAGTCGAAAAGCTGCGTCCGAAGGATTGATCTTTCTTCCCCCTCTCCCGCTTGCGGGGGAGGGCTGGGGTGGGGGTGCTTCAACATCGGGACTCCCCGCGTGGAGAGAACCCCCACCCGCCGCGCTCTTCGAGCGCGTCGGCCTCCCCCGCAAGCGGGAGAGGCGAAGGAAGCAAGACCTCATCCTGAGGCGCGAAGCGCCGTCTCGAAGGATGAAGCTATCCTGTTGAAACGCGCCAACCAGAAAGCGCATTCGCGGACCACCAATGGCCTTTTATGTCGTTCAGTTCCTGACCGGTCTTGCCAGCGCAGCGTCGCTGTTTCTGGTCGCGTCGGGACTGTCGATCATCTTTGGCGTCACGCGAATCGTGAATTTTGCCCACGGCGCGTTCTACATGCTCGGCGCCTATGTCGCGTTCACGCTGACCGAGCGGTTTTCAGGCCCGCTCGGTTTCTGGGGCGGCGTCGTCGCCGCGGCGCTGGTCGTGGCCGCCGTCGGCGTGCTCGTCGAAATGGTGCTGCTGCGGCGGATCTATCATGCGCCGGAATTGTTCCAGTTGCTCGCGACCTTCGGCCTGACCCTGATGGTCGAAGACCTCGTGGTGCTGATCTGGGGCCCGAGCGATCTGCTCGGCCGCCGCGCGCCGGGCTTCAAGGGCGCAGTCGATTTCTTCGGTCAGAATATTCCGAGCTACGATCTGTTTTTGATCGCGATCAGTCCGGTCGTGCTGGGCGGGCTCTGGCTGTTGTTCCAGCGCACGCGCTGGGGCGTGCTGGTGCGCGCGGCGACGCAGGACCGCGACATGGTTGCGGCGCTCGGCGTCAATCAGAAGTGGCTGTTCACCAGCGTATTCGCGCTCGGCGTCTTTCTCGCCGCGTTGGGCGGCGCGCTACAAATTCCGCGCGATGCCGTGCATCACGCGCTGGACCTGCGGATCATCGTCGACGTGTTCGTCGTGGTCGTGATCGGCGGGCTCGGCAGCATCATCGGCGCCTTCGTCGCGGCGGTGCTGGTCTCCGAACTCAATGCTTTCGGTATTCTCATTTTCCCGAAGATCTCCATCATCCTTGTGTTTCTCGTCATGGCGGTGGTGCTGATCGTGCGTCCGTGGGGCTTGTTCGGCAAACCGGAGGCCGCCGCGCGGCGCACGCCGGGCCTGACCGTCAATCCGTGGCGGCCGCTGACCTCGGGTGAGCGTTTGGCTTCGCTCGGCGCGCTGATCGTCGCGGCGGCGTTGCCGCTGGTGGCCGGCAATTACGCGCTGACGGTCGGAAGCGAGATTGCGATCTTCGTGATCTTCGCCGCCAGTCTGCATTTCCTGATGTCGGTCGGTGGCCTCGCCTCGTTCGGCCACGCCGCCTATTTCGGGCTCGGCGCCTATGGCGTCGCGTTTCTCGCCAAGCTGGCGGGATTGCCGATGATAGTGTCGCTGCTGCTGGGTCCGCTGCTCGGCCTGCTCGGCGCCGCCGTGTTCGGATTTTTCGCCGTGCAACTGTCCGGCGTCTATTTCGCGATGCTGACCCTGGCCTTTGCGCAGATCGTGTGGTCGATCGCGTTCCAGTGGGTCGCGGTCACCGGCGGCGACAACGGCATTTTGGGAGTTTGGCCGGAGAAATGGGCTGCGGGTCCCGCCAGCTTCTACTGGCTGTCGCTCGGCATCGCAGCACTCGTGGTCGCCGTGCTCAGGGTGATCGTGTTTTCGCCGTTCGGCTTTGCGCTCCGCGCCACGCGGGACTCGCCGCTGCGCAGCGAAGCCATCGGCATCAACGGCAAGCGCGTGCAGTGGACCGCCTTTGTGATCGCGGGCACCGTCGCCGGCGTGGCCGGCGCGCTGTTCGCCTATCTCAAGGGCAGCGTCTTCCCGGACAGTCTCGGCATATCGCTGTCGGTCGATGCGCTGGTCATGGTGCTGCTCGGCGGCGTCGAGACGGTTTCGGGCGCTGTCGTCGGCGCCATCGTCTACAAGGCGCTCAACATCTGGCTGGTCAGCCAGACCGATCTGTCAAAACTGGTGCTCGGCGGCTTCATCGTGCTGATCGTGGTCGTCTTCCCCAAGGGCATCGTCGGCATGCTGGAGACGATCCGGAATCGCCGGCAATCCCCAGCGCCGAAATCGGCGCTGCTCACCGCCGGGATCGAGACCGCCGAATGAGCATGGTCCCCACATTGCTGTCGGTTCAGGGCCTGAGCAAATCCTATGGCGGCGTTCATGCCGTGCGTAATGTGTCGTTCGAACTGCGGGCGGGCGAGATCCTGGCGCTGATCGGGCCCAACGGCGCCGGGAAAAGCACCTGCTTCGATATGCTCAACGGCCAGAACATCCCGGATAGCGGCCGGATCAACCTGCTCGGCGAGGATACCGCGGGCCGGAAGCCGCGCGCGATCTGGCGGCTCGGCGTCGGGCGCACGTTCCAGATCACCGCGACATTCGCGACCATGACCGTGTGCGAGAACGTGCAGGTCGCGCTGGTGTCCTATGGCCGGCAATTGTTCAATCTGTGGAATTCGACCGCGGCCTATGCGCGCGAAGAGGCCGGACGGCTGCTCGATCTCGTCGGCATGGGTGCCTATGCCGAGCGGCCCTGCGGCGAACTCGCTTATGGTGATCTGAAGCGGCTTGAGCTTGCGATCGCGCTTGCCAACGAGCCGAAGTTGCTGCTGATGGACGAGCCGACCGCCGGCATGGCGCCGCGCGAGCGGATCGAACTGATGCGGCTGACGGCGCAAATCGCGCGCGAGAAATCGATCGGCGTGCTCTTTACCGAGCACGACATGGACGTGGTGTTCGAACATGCCGACCGCATCCTCGTGCTCAACCGCGGCAGCCTGATTGCCGAGGGTTCTCCGGAACAAGTTCGCGGCAATCCGCAGGTCCGCGCCATCTATCTCGGCGAAGGCCTCGTCTATGACGCGCGCCACCGCGAGGGAGCGGGCGCATGAAGCTCTCGGTGAAGGACCTCAACAGCTTCTACGGCCCGGCGCATATCCTGTTCGATATCGCGCTCGAAGTCGGCGAGGGCGAGGTGGTGGCATTGCTCGGCCGCAACGGCGCCGGCAAGTCCACCACGTTCCGTTCCATCGTCGGCCTGGTGCGGAACCGTTCCGGGCGCATCGTGTTCGAAGGCAAGGACGTGTCGAGCGAGCCGACACACGCGATCGTGCGGGGCGGGCTCGGTTATGTGCCGGAAGAGCGGCGCATCTTCACGGATCTCACGGTCGAGGAAAATCTCGAAGTCGGCAAGCAGCCGAAGCGGCCGAACGCGCCGTACTGGACCCGTGAAAAGCTGTTCACGCTGTTTCCGAACCTCGGCGAAATGCGCAACCGGCCGGGCGGACGGATGAGCGGAGGCGAGCAGCAGATGCTGACGATCGCGCGCACGCTGATGGGAAATCCGTCGCTGGTGCTGCTCGACGAACCCTCGGAGGGTCTATCGCCCAAAATCGTCGAACAGATGGTCGACGCCATTCTGACGATGAAGAAGGAAGGCGTCAGCATCGTGGTATCGGAGCAGAATTTGCATTTCGCACGGCTGATCTCGGATCGTGCCTACATCATCGAGCGCGGCAAGATCTGTTTCGGCGGCACGATGGCTGAACTCGACGCGCGGCCGGATATCCGTGACGCGCATCTGTCGCTGTGAGCGGCGGCAAATAAAAGGGACGGGGAGCGCCAATGGGCAGGAGTGTTTCGGCGAAAACGGAGCGTCAAGCCGTCGCGGCCGTCCTATATTCTCGACGAGCAGATCGGCTTCATCCTGCGCCAGGTGTGGCAGCGCCACGCCACGATCTTTGCCCGCGAGATCGGCATCAACCTGACCTCGGCGCAGTGGGCGGCGCTGGCGAAATTGACCGAGACCGGGCCGTGCTCGCAGAACCTGCTCGGGCGGCTGACGGCGATGGACGTCGCCACCATCAAGGGTGTGATCGACCGGCTCACGGCGCGCGGCCTGACCGAGACCGGTCCGGATCCGGACGATGGCCGCCGCCTGCTGGTCACCCTCACCCGCGCCGGCCAGCAACTGGCCGAGAAGGCCGCGCCGAATGCGCTGGCGATCACCAAGGAAACGCTGGCGCCGCTCGATGCCAAGGAGCGCGAGACGCTGATGGTGCTGTTGAACAAATTGCGCTGAGCGGCGACCAACTCAGGCGGTCTGGTTTTCCTCAGGATTTTTCCAATGAGAGTGTTGTCGTTGTTCGCGGCGGGTTGGGTCGTGGTCGCCGGGTGCGGGGTCGCATCGGCGGCGCAGCTCTACGAAGGGTTTTGGGCGTCGACCAAAAAGGATTGCACCGACCAGGACAGCGCCAACCGCATGAGCATCGAGGGCGGCAACCGGCTCTATTGGTACGAGACGCGGTGCCGCGCCGGCGAAATCAAACCCGATGGCGACCGGGCCTGGAAGATGCGGCTGGCCTGCGAAGGCGAGGGTATGAAGTACAAATCCAATCCGCGGGTTTCAGTCTCGACTAACGGAAAACTGGTGATCGACAATGGCCCGGTAGGGGAGGGCAAACGCCTGACCTACGTGCGTTGCGAGATTCCGAAAAAGCGCTGATTTCAATCTTGCCCCGGCCATTGCGCGCGGTAGCGAATTTCACTGCCGTCGGCCTGTCGCTGCCATGGTCCGAGATCCGGTGTGTGCGGCGCCTTGGCTGACAGCCCGATGGGGTAGAGCCGGTCCGGCTGGCCTTTGATCCTGACGAGCAACTGCCGATGTGCCGTCCGGAACGCGAGGTCGACCTGGCTCGCGATCACGGGCCGATCGCCTTCACGGCGGATACGGCCGGGCTCGCCGGGCATGGTGTTGACGCTGGTTTGCAATTCGAACGCGACATCATCGGTGGAGGTCGGCAGCGCCGCTCCTGCGGGAAGGCGTACCTCGAATACCAGTGATGGATTGGCCGCGTTCGGATTAAGCCAGGGTGTGGCGGTATTGACCGCGTAGAGATAGTAGGCGGCGCCGGCCGCGGCGCACAGCACCACAAGGACGGCAAAGGACTTCAAGCTGTTGCGGGCCAGGCTGCCGGTGCGCTCGCTTCGGGGCACCAGCATCGCGAGCTTGGTGCCGAGCACGAGGCACGCGATGGCGCCGATCGGGCCGATCACGAACAGCGCCAGCAGGCCGGATGCGATCGGATCGGCCCGGTTTCCGAAGCCCAAAAGTTCGGACAGCAGAATGGCCGCGACAAAACCGACGATCGCGCCGGCGACGCCGCCGAAAATCTGCAGTTTGTTGTTCACGTGTCCCTCGATGGCTCGATCAAATCGGAGTGCCACCAGGGCAGCCCACATTGGTCGGGTCCATCGGGGAATTCGTTCAACGCTTTGGGGTGTTGAGACGCACTTTGCGAGCGCGACTACAAGGCGGGCAAGCGAACCTTCATGCTTGATGTGAAGCGGGCGGCCTAACGCGCAAACGACGCACCTCAGCGCTCACGGCAAAAGAGCGCTGAGGTGGTTTATCTCATTGATAAGACTGGCCCGAGTGAGCCCGTCAGTCATTTGATTTTCACGGATGACTGACACAACGCACATCGGACAGAAATTCGACAGCAACGCCATGCCCTTAGCGGTATAGCAAAAACAGAAACACGCAATTTCGGGGGCTCCGCGCTCTTTCGACAGGAGTGCGCAACTCCATGCCAAATTCGTATCTATTTGAAAACGCGCGGCAATCCAAGAGCGCGCGAAAAGCCGTTGTGCTTGGCAGCGCGTGTCGCCACTCAATGTTGAACACAGCCACGGCCGACTCGACCTTGGCATTCTTCAATGGAGATCAACTCGTGGCACAATCCCAGCGACTCGAAATAAGATTGCTCGGCACCGTCATACGTGCCGATGGCATCGCCGGCATCGCCGGTGCGATATTGTTAGTCGGTTTGATATTGATCGCATACTTCGGAGACTGACAGGTGGGAGGTAATTCCGCTAAGGGCCGCGTGCTAAAGCAACTGATCGATTGCTATCGCTCCGATCCGGAGTTCGATTTCCTGAAGCTCAAGTATCATGTTCGCAAGAACCATGACACTGAGCTAAATCGTCTGATCGAGAAGCACGGCGGCACCAAGCTTCCGGACATTCGATTTCGGACACTCACGGCTTGGTATCGCGGCTGGCTTGCCGATGGCAAAATTGCAACGGCTCGGTCGCTTGTAAGTCGACTTCGCGAGCTGTTTCGTTTCGGCCGCTCGATGCTTGAAGATCGTGAGTGCGATCGATTGTTTAAGGATCTCGGTAAACTTAAATTGGTGAGTTCACCCCCGCGCAAGGTGGCGATGACTGCGGAACACGCGCGGGCGGTTTGTAAGGTCGCTCGTGAGCACTTTGGGTGGCCTTCGATCGCGCTCGCCCAGGCATTGCAGTTCGAGCTACTGCTGGGACAGAAGGACGTCATCGGAGAGTGGGTACCGATCGACGAGCCGGGCAAATCCGATGTGGTTCAGGAAAACAAAAAGTGGCTTCGTGGCCTGCGGTGGTCTGACATCGACAAAAATTTGATCTTGCGTCACACGGTCGGATCGGGTGGTCGTGGGATCGAAGTAGACCTACGAACTGCGCCAATGGTTCTTGAAGAGTTCAAGACTTTAGTGGCCGAAGGTGATGAACTAGTTGGCTTGTTACCTTGTAGCGGCCCTGTTGTTATTTGCGACACAAACGGGTTGCCGTGGTCGACCCACGAGTTTCGACGCAAGTGGCGCTTGGTCGCTAAAGAGGCCGGTATTCCTGACAACGTAACCAACAGAGATAGTTTCCCCGCCGGTACAGTCCGTGGCGGGCCAGACCGCGCGAAGATTTCTGAGAGGTATACTCTCAAGAGGATCGATTACAGCCTGCGAATGGCTCGGCGCAAGTCCGAAGATGCCCCCTAACCGGACATCGTCGGGCATGCCGGATACGACGCGAATGACCCTGAACGGAAGTCGGCCCTAGCCCGAAGACAGCAAGCCATGCTTTGATACGTCGGCTGAAATGGGCGACCAAAAGGGGCATCATTTGACCGGCGACCGGGTCGAACGGCGATTGGCGGCGGTACTGGCTGCGGATGTCGTCGGGTATAGCCGCCTAATGAGTATCGACGAGGAAGGCACTCTTGCCCGGCTCAAGGCGGTCAGGAAAATGACGGTTGATCCCACCATCGCGGCTTACCGCGGCCGTATCGTCAAGACGACCGGAGACGGCATGCTGGTCGAGTTCGCCAGCGCAGTCGATGCGGTGCGCTGCGCGATTGACGTCCAGCGTGGCATGGCCGCGCAAAACGGTGATGTACCTGAAGATACCAGATTGGAGCTTCGGATTGGCATTCATGTCGGTGACATCATTATTGACGACAACGATATTTTCGGCGATGGCGTAAATATTGCCGCCCGTCTCGAAGGCATCGCGGCACCTGGCGGCATTTGCTTGTCGCTACAGGCGTGGCAGCAGGTCAAGGGCAAGATTAGAGTTGCCGTTCGGGACATGGGCGACCAACGGCTCAAGAATATCGCTGAAACCATTCGGGCCTACGGTGTCAGCGTGGATGCCGATGAGCGCTTAGACGATCGAGCAACCGGAGCTGTGGCCGCGTCGAGCCATGGCATTTCAGCCGCTCATCGGCGTAAAGCCGTAATCGTGGGTGCCGTTACCGTCTTGATCGGGGTGATTGTCGGTACCGTGTGGGTCGTTGCCAGATCGGGGCGTCTCCAGCAAAGGCCGGCCGAGGCCGCGCCTCTGTCCGTCGTCGTGCTGCCCTTCAGCAATTTGAGCGGCGACCCAACCAAGGATTACATCGCCGACGTACTTACCGAGGAACTGACCACCCGTATCTCGCGCCTGCCCGGCAGTTTTGTCGTCTCGCGCACGACGGCTTTCACTTATCGGGGTAAAGCCACCGATGTGAAGCAGATCGGGAAGGAATTAAACGTGCGTTACGCTCTGGAAGGCAGCGCACAACAGAGCGGCGGCCGGTTTCGGGTGAACGCGCAACTCATCGATACCGCCACGGGCGCGCAATTTTGGGCGGACCAATTCGACGCTGATCGCTCAGACCTCCTGCAAATGCAGGACTTCGATTGTCATCCGCGTCGGTCGGTCGCTGCAGATCGAGCTCTCAGCGATCGAATCCGGTCGGGTCGCTCGCGCCAAGGCGAACAACCCGGATGCGGACGATCTGGCCATGCAGTGCGAGGCCGCGGTCTTGCGATTCGGGTCGGCGCGCGCGTTGATAGAAGCGCCGGATAAAATCCAAGCCTGCGAGCGTGCTCTGCGGATCGACAACCACAATGTACGGGCGCTCGAAAATTTAGCAGCCGCGATCAGCGGAGGAGCTGTATCTTATCGAACCACTGATCCTACGGCCGTCCGGCGTCGTGCGGAAGAGCTGCTGGCGCGAGCGCTCGAACTCGATCCGAATTCCTATTCCGCTCATTTTGCCAAAGCGACTGTTTTGCTGACAACACAACCCGACGAATCCATCGAGGAGGCTGGTCGCTCGGTAGAACTGAACCCGAGCTTTGCGCCAGCCTATTTCACAATAGCCGCTGGTCATCTTTTGGCGGGCAGGCCCGAAAAAGCAATTGAAATTGCCAACCAGGCGCTGCGCTTTTTTCCACGCGATCCCGGCGTCCCTCTGCTGCTTATTATACAAGGACGGTCTTTTTTCGTACTAACGCGCTACGAAGAGGCTAGCGATCTGCTAAGGCGATCGATCAAGGCTATTCCAAACTCTACGGTTGCCCGTTCGGGCCTGATCGCATCACTTGCGCTTTCCGAACATGATGAAGAGGCAAGGGAAAATCTAAGGCAGTATCTTGCGTTGCCGGGCAGCATCCCAAAGACAATCGCGCAGTTCAAAGCGCAAAATCCTTACGTCGACCTTCCCGCTCGAAATGATCAGTTCGTTCGCCTTCTAGAGGGCTTGCGTAAGGCCGGCATGCCGGAGGAATGAGCCCGCCCGGCTTGCCTCAATCTCGGCGTCGAAAATTCGATCTCGCATTTATCGACCTCCCGCCTGACAAAGTGATCCGATAACCGTATTGTTCGCCGCAGTGCGTGAGCCGCTTCTGGCACAAACTGGCGACATTTGCCGCGCCGGAGCGTATAATGCTAGTTGCACCACAGGGGGATGGTCGCCATGCGCTATGGGCAGCCCAGTCAGACGGCTCGGGGCGCGGCCGCCCATCGCGCTGTTCATCAGATGTTAGAAGGCGGAGAAATCTTCAAGGATCGGTTCGCGTCGAGAATTTTGGACGAGCAGACAGCCGCCTCCCTGAATAAGCTTGCGGCCGATAAATCGCTTCGGCCATGGCGTTTGTTCATCGCCGCGCGCAGCCGGTTTTCCGAGGATACGATGGCAGATTGCATCGCGGCCGGTGTGCGCCAGGTCGTGGTGCTGGGTGCGGGTCTTGACACGTTCTCGTTGCGAAATCCGTTTGCCGATCTCGGGGTCCGCGTATTCGAAGTCGATTACGCAGCGACACAATCATGGAAGCGCGAGCGGATAAAAGCCGCCGGTCTCATCGAACCACAGTCGCTTATCTTTGCGCCCACTGACTTCGAGCGGGAAAGCCTCTCGGAGGGCCTGACGAGAGTGGGGTTTAGATTGAACCAGCCGGCGTTCTTCCAGTGGCTTGGCGTCCTACCTTATCTGACAAGAGAAGCAGTCTCATCCACGCTAAAGTTCATCTCCAAGGTACCGCAAGCTGTCGTCGTCTTCGATTACGCCGAGCCTTTTCAGAATTATCCCGCCGAACGCCGCGCCAGTGTCATAGCCGTTGCCGAAACTGCGGCGGCGCGGGGTGAGCCCTGGCTAAGTCTTTTCGATCCTGCCGAGTTGTACGAGCTGCTGCGCGGCGAGGGTTTTAAAACTGTTGAAGATTTAGGTCTCCCCGAAATAGCCGAGCACCTCTACGGTGACCTGAGACGGGACATCACGATTGGACCTGGACCCCACATCGTTCGGGCATATCAACAAGGCGCCCGCCACAGCGCCTCTGAGGTGGTCGAATGAGCCGAGCGACTTCCGTTTGTGGCACTTAACGGACGCTGCGGGATCTGGGGCTGACGTCCAAGATACCTCCACGAAGGGGAAGGTTATCTGTTCCTCATGGTGAGGAGGCGCGTAGCGCCGTCTCGAACCATGAGGCCCCACTCGTGCCATTCATCCTTCGAGACGCCGCTTCGCGGCTCCTCCGGATGAGGTCTTCCACCTAATGCCCCTCACGATCTCCGGCACTTTCCCGGCCGGCGGCGTATTGCGGCTGCGCTGGGTGCGGATGATGCCGTCGATGATGGTCATGCCGACGCCGGGGAGATCGCCGAGCTGGATGCTTTCGAGGATGTTCTTGCCGGGCGAATGCTGCGCCTGATCCATGATGACGAAGTCCGCGGAGCGGCCGACCTCGATCAGGCCGCAGTCGAGCGCGCGCATCCGGGCGGTGTTGCCGGTGGCAAAGCAGAATGCGAGTTCCGCCGGGACGTCGCCGAGCGAGGACAGCATCGACACCATGCGCAAGATGCCGAGCGGCTGTACGCCGGAGCCGGCGGGTGAATCCGTGCCGAGGATGACGCGGTTGAGGTCGCCCATTTCGCGGGCGGTGCGCAGGGTGAACAGCGCCGAGCGTTCGTTGCCGTTGTGAACCAGTTCGAGGCCGCGCTTGCAGCCTTCGCAGATGCAGCGGATCTCGGCGTCGGGCAGGGCGGTGTGGCCGCCATTGATGTGGCCGATCACGTCGGTGTCGGCTTCCAGCACCACGTCCGCGCCGATCAGGCCGGAACCGGGAATTGAAGGTCCGCCGGTGTGGATCGTGCTCTGGATGCCGTATTTGCGGGCCCAGCCCACCATCTTGCGCGCGGTCGGGCCGTCCTTGACGCCGCCGAGGCCGACTTCGCCGAGCAGCTTGACGCCGGCCGCGGCCAATTCCTTGAAATCCTCCTCGACCATCTCGCATTCGATCACCGGCGCGCCGGCATGCACCTTCACGCCGCCGGGGCGGAGCGTCCAGAACGAGCGCTGCGCGAAGATCGCCATCGCCTTGAGGCCGACGACGTCGCGGGGCCGGCCGGGCATGTGCACCTCGCCGGCCGAGATCATGGTGGTGACGCCGCCATGCAGGAAGCTGTCGATCCAGCCGATCTGGTTCTGCCGCGGCGTCCAGTCGCCGGCAACGGGATGCACGTGGCTGTCGATCAGGCCGGGGGTGACCGTGGTGCCGTGGGCATCGACCACCGTGGTGGCGCCCTCGATATCGACGTCCTTCAGCCGTCCGATGGCAGTGATCTTGCCGTTCTCGGCCACGATGGTGTCGGCGTCGAGGATCGGCTTCTCCAGGGCCCCTGACAGCAGCAGCCCGATGTTGCGGATCACCAGCTTGCTCGGGCCGGTTGCCAAAGGTGCGTCATGGGCCATGGTTTTTTCCTTTGTGTTCAATGCCTTCGGGGCGCTGGTCGCCATCTTGCCCGTGGCTTGACGCCGGGATCAAGAAGGATTATTCATTCGTATACGAATGATCGTACACAAATGATTTTGCCGCCAATCCGGCCCGCGCGTCAAGGAAACTGACGATGAGCAATTTCAACCAGGAAAGCGTTTTGAGCGTCCACCACTGGACCGACACGCTGTTCTCCTTCACCACCACGCGCGATCCCTCGTTCCGGTTCAGGAACGGCGAGTTCACCATGATCGGGCTCAAGGTCGGCGAGAAGCCGCTGCTGCGCGCCTACAGCGTCGCCAGCGCCAATTACGAGGACCGGCTCGAATTCTTCTCGATCAAGGTGCCGGATGGTCCGCTGACCTCGCGGCTCCAGCACCTGAAAGCAGGGCGACGAGATCATCGTCAGCCGCAAGGCCACCGGCACGCTTGGTCATCGACAACCTCGAGGACGGCCGCAACCTCTACCTGATCGGCACCGGCACCGGCCTCGCGCCGTTCCTCAGCGTGATCAAGGATCCCGAGACCTATGAGCGGTTCGAGAAGGTGGTGCTGCTGCACGGCTGCCGCCGCGTCGCCGAACTCGCCTATGGCGAGATGATCACCGAGAAGCTGCCGAACGACGAGCTGATCGGCGACTACATCCGCAACCAGCTGATCTATTACCCGACCGTGACCCGCGACCCCTTCCGCAACCGCGGCCGCATCACCGACCTGATCAATTCAGGCAAACTGTTCGGCGATATCGGGCTGGCGAATCTCGATCCCGCCCATGACCGCGTCATGATCTGCGGCAGCCCGGCGCTGGTGACCGACACGCGGACCCTGCTGAACGGCAAGGGCTTTGTCGAAGGCAACCACGGCGAGCCGGCCCAGTTCGTGGTCGAGAAGGCGTTTGCGGAGCGGTAAGGCGTCCTTTTTCGCGCGCCTTTCTACTTTGCATGGGGTTGTTTTCGCGATTTTTGTGTTTGGCCCCTCCAGAGCGTGCTCCTAGGGCCGCACCGCCGGCGCCTCGATCGGCATGCCGCGCGCTCGCGACATCAGGTACAGTTCCAGCTCGACCAGTTCCGGCGCGCCGTAGTCATAGGCCTGCGCCCGGACCCCCGTGATGCAGGCGCGCAGCCGCCGCTGCAGCGAACCCAGCGATTGCCACTCCAGCCGGTACTGCGGGTATCCGGTCGGGTGCGCTTGCGTGATCGCCGATCCGGCCAGCCGCTTGTCCCAGTTGTCGTCATGGCAATTGGCGCAGCCGAGATTGAGCTGGCCCTGCCGCTGCATGAACAGCTCACGTCCCTTGGCGATGAACGGCTCGAGCTGCGGATCGGTGCCGGTCTCGATCGGAGCCCCCTGCGACTGCCGGGCGACGAAGGCGGTCAGCGCCAGCAGGTCGCGGCTTTCATAGGCCAGCGGCGAGGCCTGCTGATGGTTGGTGCGGCACAGGTTGATCCGCTGTTCGAGGTCGACGGGGCGGCCGAGCGTCTTGTCGAAAGCGGGATAGTGCGCCGCGATACCCTTCATGGTGGTGCCGGCGTCGCTATGGCAATCGGCGCAGGCCTTGTCGGCGGAACCGACTTTGCGCTTCCACAGCGCCTCGCCGTCGAGCACCCAGAGCAGGCCGGGATTGGCGGTCTCGTCGTCCTGGATCGCCCGGGTTTCCGGCGTCATGAAGCTGTAGCCGGAGCGGCGTTCGGCCGCCGGAATCTCCGTCGCGCCGGCGGCATCCGCCAGCAGCAGCGCGGCGACTATGGCGCCGGCCAGCCTCATTCGACCGTGATCGAAGCGGAGGCGGTTTCGGAAAAGCCGTTGTCGCCGATCCATTCGAACTCGAACTTTCCGCTCACGGTCGCCGTGGTGAAGAAGGTGATGAACGGGTTGGCGGCGATTGCCGGAAACAGATCGGCGCGGAAAATCTCGGCGCCGTTATAGCGGCACGTGAAGCTGGTGATGATATCGCGAGGAACGATTTCGCCTGACGCCATATGGCGATAGCCGGTCTCCATGATGTGCGACATCAGCGTCTTGATCTCGATGATATCGCCGCGCTTGGCTTTCGCTGGAACGTTGATCAGGGCGGAAGGCATCAGATCACCTCCTCGGTGCAGGCCGCCAGCGTCACGACGACGTCGACGCTGACCGACCAGAACGAACCGTCCGAGAGCTTTGCGATCGCGACGATTTTCTGGCTGTCGGCGAGCCTGATCCGGGTCGAGACCTGGGCGCGGCCGGCCTGCGGGCCGAGATGGAAATTGCCGATATTGGGTTGCGGGTTCTTCTCGTTGAAGACGTGGATGCTCCTGACGTGGTTCTCCGCCGTCATCGGGTTGTCGACGCTGACCGTCATCGGCACGGTGTTGCCGTTCTCGACCAGCGGCGGCACGTCGAGCTTGACCTTGCCGGTTTTCACCGGGGCGCCCTGGGTGACGTTACTGATGGCGGAGGTCAGCATCGCCGGCGTCGCCTCGGCGGGCCGCAGCGTCACGATCGGCACCGCGCCGGCCACGGCGGCGCCGCCGGCAAGGCCAAGGAACTGGCGGCGGGTCGAATGGGGCAGTCGGTGCATCGTCAGTTCCTATTCACGCAAGCTTGCAAGATACGCCACGATATCCTCGATCTGTTCGGCCGACAGGATCGGCTTGCCGCGCCAGGACGGCCCGACCCGCGTCGAGACCGTCGAGGCGATAATAGGACGGCATGATGGTCGCGGCATTGAGGCTGGAGGCATCGACCAGCCGAAGCCGAAGCTGGCCCTCCGACCAGCGGCTGCCGGAACCGGCGAGGCTGGGGGCGAGATCGCCCTGGAACTTCTGTTCCGGAAATGGGCCGCTGTGGCAGAGGATGCAAGTGCTGGTGACGTTCGACGACCAGCGCCCGGCCGCGCGCCACGTCGCCTCGCGTGTTCGTGAGCGGTTCCGGAATGGCGTCGCCGACGACGGCGTAGGGCCGCAAGCGTTTGCGCGCCGGCCGCGGCGGGCAGTGCCAAAAGCGCCGCCACGAACCACGCCGCCGCGATCTGGTCTGCCGGTCTAGCCAAATGTATCCACCGTGATCGTCTTGAACCAGTTTTCGGCACGCTCCGCCTCGCGCTGGCGCTCCTCGCGCGGCGCATTGACCGGGCTTGTCGCGCCCTCGACCTCGGCGAACTGCCCGTCTTTGGGCTGATAGACGCCGGACAGCGAGAAGGCGTAGCCGGGCGCGACCGTGTTGTAGCAGGCGCCGGTCAGCCGCGGCGATCTCGGGCGACTTGCCGGACATCATGTTCACGATCGCGGCGGCGCAGGCCTTGCCCTGCGCCTGGGCGGCGGAAGCCGATTTCGGCAATTGCCCGGCGATGCAGGCATCGCCGATGACATGGATATTGGGCACCAGTTTCGAGGCAAAGCTGACGGGATCGATCGGGCACCAGCCGGTGTTGTCGGCGGCGCCCGCGATCTCGGCGATGCGGCCGGCCTTTTGCGGCGGGATCACGCTGGCGACATCGCGCGGTGTAGTTGCCGAAATCGGTGACGATGGTGTTGGTCGCGGCATCGACCGAGGTCACCCGGCCGCCCTGCGACAGCGCGATCCGCTCGATCATGCCGGGGTACAGCTCCTTCCAGGCGGCCTCGAACAGCTTTTGCTGCGAAAAGCCGTCCTTGGCGTCGAGGATCAATATCTTCGAGCGCGGCTTCTTGGTCTTCAGGTAATGCGCGATCAGGCTGGCGCGCTCGTACGGCGCGGGCGGGCAGCGCAAGCGGCGCGGCGGGCACCGCCAGCACCACCGTGCCGCCGTCGTCCATGGCTTCGATCTGCTTGCGAAGCAGTATCGTCTGTTCGCCGGCCTTCCAGGCATGCGGCATTTTGGCGGAGGCGGCTTCGTCGTAGCCGGGCAGGGCGTCGAAGCGCAGGTCGATGCCGGGCGCCAGCACCAGTCGGTCGTAGCGAAGCGAGTTGCCATCGGCCAGGGTGACATTGCGCGCCTGCGGATCGATTTTCGTCGCAGCCTGCGCAATCACCGTCACGCCGTTGGCGGCGATCCCGTCATAGGTGAATTGCTGCGCCTTCAATTCCCGCAAACCGGCGATCACCTCGTTACTGAACGGGCAGGCGGTAAACACTTGATTTGGCTCGATCAGCGTCACCTGCAGTTTTGGTTCGAGCTGCCGCAGCGTCCGCGCGCAGCTGGCGCCGCCAAAGCCGCCGCCGATCACGACGACGCGGGCGGCGCCTTGCGCGAACGACGGACACGGCAAGCGCCGCCGCCGCAGACGCGACGATGCCGCGAGCGACATCTCGGCGCGACAGCCGGCGCGTGACGTCCATGGGACCAATCCAGAAAAGGGGAGCGGCGGCCGGGTCGGGCCGCCGCTCGTTTTGTCAGGCGAAGCGTGATGTTCTGGTCCCGCAGCGGCACCGAACGGATGCGTTTGCCGGTTGCCGCGAAGTAGGCGTTGAGCACCGCCGGACCCGCCACGCAGATGGTGGGTTCGCCGACGCCGCCCCAGAAACCGCCGCTCGGCATCACGATCGATTCCACCTTCGGCATCTCCGCGATCCGCATCGAGTTGTAGGTGTCGAAGTTGGTCTGCTCGATGGCGCCGTTCTTCACGGTGCAGCCGCCGTAGAACAGGCCGGACAGGCCGTAGACGAAGGAGCCCGCGATCTGCCGTTCGATCTGCGCCGGATTGACGGCGTAGCCGGGATCGGTGGCGGCGACGATACGGTGCACCTTGATCTTGTTGCCGTCGGTGACCGAGATCTCCGCGGCCCCCGCGACGTAGCTGCCATAACCCATATGTTGGGCGATGCCGCGATAGACGCCTTGCGGCGCCGGCGTGCCCCAGCCGATCTTCTCGGCCACGGCATTGAGCACCGCCAGATGCTTCGGATGTTTCGACATCAGCTTGCGGCGGAACGCGAGCGGATCCTGGCCGACCGATAGCGCCAGTTCGTCCATGAAGCATTCGAGGTAGATCGCGTTGTGATTGACGTTGACGCCGCGCCAGAAGCCCGGCGGGACGTGCGGGTTGCGCATCGCATGCTCGACCAGCAGGTTCGGCACGGTATAGCCGATCGCCGCTTCGCCGGTCGCGGCCACGCCCTGGAACGCGGCCGGATCCATGCCGTTGACCAGCGCTGCGGGACGCAAGGCGAACAGGATGGACTGGCCGGACAATCTGTAATGCAGCGCAGTCAGATTGTTGTCGGCATCGAAGGCGCCGGTCAATTTGCACTGCGTGATCGGGTGATACGTGCCGTGCTGCATGTCCTCTTCGCGCGACCACAACAGCTTGACCGGCGTGCCCGGCATCTGCTTGGCGATCAGGACCGCCTGCCGGACATAGTCGGTCTGGCCGCGGCGGCCGAAGCCGCCGCCGAGCATCTGCTTGTGCACATCGCATTTGTCGGCCGACAGCCCGGAGGCCTCCAGCGTCGCGGCAAACGCCGCTTCGCCGTTCTGGGTGCCGCACCAGACCTCGCATTTGTCGGATGTCCAGATGGCCGTCGCGTTGAGCGGCTCCATCGCGGCGTGGTTCTGGTAGGGGTAGTTGTAGACCGCCTCGACCTTCTTGGCGGCGCCGGCAATCGCCGCCTTGGCGTCGCCGTTGCTGTTGCCGACATAGGCCGGCTGGGCGTTGTCGAGACCTTCGGCGAGCCACTTCGCAATCGACTCGCTGGAGACCTTGGCGTTGTCGCCTTCGTCCCAGACGATCGGCAGCGCTTCGAGCGCGGTCTTGGCGTGCCACCAGGTATCGGCGACGACGGCAACCGTGCTGTCGTCGACCTTCACGACCTTCTTGACGCCCTTCATGGCCATGACCTTGGCTTCGTCGTAGCTCTTCAGCTTGCCGCCGAAGACCGGGCAGGCCTTGATCGCGGCGTTGAGCATGCCCGGCAGCTTGACGTCGATGCCGTACATCATCTTGCCGGTGGTCTTGTCGACGGTGTCGAGCCGCTTGACGCCCTTGCCGGCGATCTTCCAGTCCTTGGGGTCCTTCAGCTTGATATCGGCATCGGCGGGCGGCGTCAGCTTGGCGGCGGCTTCGACCACCTTGCCGTAGGTCGTGGTCTTGCCCGACGCCGTATGGGTGATGACGCTGTTGGCGGCCGTGCATTCCGATGCCGGCACCTTCCATTCATTCGCGGCCGCCTGCACCAGCATGATGCGCGCGGTGGCGCCGCCCTTGCGGACATATTCCTGGCTGGTGCGGATACCGCGGCTGCCGCCGGTCGAAAAATCGCCCCACGCGCGCTTGCGGGCGACACTTTGACCGGGCGTCGGAAATTCGGTGGTGACCTTCGACCAGTCGCATTCGAGTTCTTCGGCGACGAGCTGGGCGAGACCGGTGAGCGTGCCTTGGCCCATCTCCGAGCGGGCGATGCGGATCACCACGGTATCGTCGGGGCGGATCACCACCCAGGCGTTGACCTCGGGCGAGCCGTCGGCGGCGCGAACCACGGTCGGTCCGCCAAAGGGAATGTCGAGGCCGAGCGTAAGCCCGGCGCCGGCGGCAGCCGTGCCGATCACGAAGGCGCGGCGGTTCAGTTTGGGCGAGACGTGCTTGTTCATGACATCCCCCTCAAGCGTTCGCTGCGGCGTGAATGGCCTCGCGAACCTGCTGAAAGGTTCCGCAACGGCAGATATTGGTGATGGCCTCGTCGATGTCCTGGTCGGTCGGCTTCGGCTTTTCCTTGAGCAGGGCCGCGACCGCCATGATCATGCCGCTCTGGCAATAGCCACATTGCGGAACGTCGTTGGCGACCCAGGCCTGCTGCACCTTGTGCAGCGCGCCATTGACGGCAAGCCCCTCGATGGTGGTGATCTGTTTGCCGGCGGCTTCGCTGACCGATACGCCGCAGGAGCGCATCGCGACCCCGTCGATATGGACCGTGCAGGCTCCGCATTGTGCAATGCCGCAACCGTATTTGGTTCCGGTCAGTCCGACATTTTCCCGAATCGCCCAAAGCAGCGGTGTGTCGTCTTCGACGTCCACCGTGATCGTTTTGCCGTTGATAGTGAGGTTTGCCATCGCGTTTCCCCTGTTAGCTCAATCCATCGAGAGAGCCTCGGGGACGATGTTGGACTGCAATCTGGAACAGTTCAAATCAAGAATACGCGTCTGCGAACAGGAAGAAAATTGATCGGCCGGGGTTACGTGCGGACTTCATTACATCGCGGTCATGTTGGCGGCGATGAAACCGCCAGGCGCAGGAAACTCATCAGGCTGCCGACCGCGGCAAAGCCGGCGCCGACCGCCAGCGCAAGGGTCGCGCCATTGTGACCGCCGAGCGCAAAGCACAGCGCCGCGAGCGCGGCGCCGAGGGTCTGTCCGGTCAGGCGGGCGGTCGCGACAATGCCGCTCGCGCTGCCGCTGCGATGCGGCGGCGCGCTCGACATCAATGCTCTCAAATTGGGTGTCTGGAAGAAGCCGAATCCGATCCCGCACACCACCGTGCGCCAGACGATGTTGGCGATGCCGGGATCGGCGGGAAGCGTCGCCAGCAGCACCATGCCGATGCCGAGCAGCGCCAGACCAATGCCGCCGAGGATGCCGACGGGAAAGCGGTCGGACAGCCGGCCGCCGATCGGCGCCATGATCGCCACCACCAGCGGCCACGGCGTCATGAAAAAGCCGGTCTCGACCTGCGAGCGCATCAGCACGTCCTCGAAGTAGAACGGCAGCGCGACGAAGGCGAGGCCCTGCACCGCGAACGAGCAGACCGAGGTGGCGGCGGATAGCGCGAACATCGGCCGCCGGAACAGGTCGATCGGCAGCATCGGCGCCGGATGATCGGCATTCCGGCGGGTCAGGA
Organism: uncultured Alphaproteobacteria bacterium; assembly: GCA_963764705.1. GTDB lineage: Bacteria > Pseudomonadota > Alphaproteobacteria > Rhizobiales > Xanthobacteraceae > Bradyrhizobium. The sequence goes on from CAVXTR010000009.1 coordinate 42,449, forward strand.
ACCAGCCCAGCAGCACTGCGGCGACCAGCTCGCCCACGACAAGCGCCGGCGGCGCCTCGTGCGCGGCGCTGCCGATCCCGATGATGAAGAGGCCGAGGCAGCTCGCGGTCAGGGTCGCGCTCAGGAAATCGAAGGCGTGCACCGCGCGCGGCGTCTTCGGCAGCGTCTTCAGGCCGATCACGATCGCGAGCACGCCGAACGGGAGGTTGATCGCAAACAGCCACGGCCAGTGTCCGACCGCCAGTATGCCGGAGGCGATCGTCGGCCCGAGCGTGAAGGCGGTTCCGACCACCAGCGCGTTGTGGCCGAAGCCGCGGCCCAGCATGCGGGTCGGATAGACGAAGCGGACCAGCGCCGCGTTCACGCTCATGATGCCGCTGGCGCCGAGCCCTTGCAGCGTTCGCGCGGCGGTCAGGCTCGGCAGCGACCACGCCAAGGCGCAGCCGAGCGAGGCCAGCGTGAACAGCAGCAGGCCGCCGAGATAGATGCGCTCATGGCCGACGATTTCGCCGAGCGCGCCGAGCGGCAACAGCGTCGCGACCAGCGCGATCTGATAGACATTGACGACCCAGACCACGTCGGCCGGGCTGACATGGAGGTCGGCGGCAATCGCCGGCAGCGCGATGTTGGCGATCGCCGTATCCAGCGAGGCCAGCGCCAGCGCGGTGAAGATCGCCGCGACCGCCCAGCGCCGGAGTTCCGGGGGCAAGCCGTCCATCGGCGGCGCGGGCGGCTTTGCGGTCGATTGGGTCTAGACATCGCGATCGGGTTCTCCACGCCGGGGCGGAGCGCCCCGCTGCGGCGTGTACTACGGACGCCGGCGGCACCCCACAGGCACGCGGCTGCATGATGCGTATGCGAAGGGACGGCGGCGTCTGGAAAATCACCGGATCGCGCGCGGTTGGCGATCTGCCGAATTGCGCAATTCCGGCCTTCCGCGGCATTTCCGCCGCCGACTTTCGGCTACCTTTCCGCCCGCGGCCCGATCGACTAGGCTTCCGGCGCACTGCGGCCGCAAGATCGACAAAAAACGACGGTCGACGGCGAGGGGAAACGCTTTGGACGGACAGGCGAGCCGGCGCAGCGAAGTCATGCGTAGCGCCAGCGAGGGCATGCGTCGGCGCGTGTGGGCCGGCCTGTGGGTTGCGCTGCTGCTGGCGATCCTCGGCTTTCTGGTCATCTATCCCGATCCTGATGCTGCTGCTCGGCGCGCTCACCGACACCAATCCGGTGGTCGACGGCTTCAGCCTCCGCCATCTCTCGATCGCCAACTTCCTCACCGTGCTGGCGAACCCGAATGTCGCCGAGGCGCTGCTCAACACGCTGATCGCCTGCGGCGGCGGCACGCGATCGCGGTCGTGATCGGGCTGCTGTTTTCCTGGATCGTGGTGCGCACCAATACGCCGTTCAAGGGCTTCATCGCCGCCGCCAGCATCCTGCCGCTGTTCGCGCCGCCGCTGGTCGCGGGCGTGGCGTGGGCGATCCTCGGCTCGCCCAAGACCGGCCTGATCAACACCATGTTCAAATGGATCGGGCTCGACTGGCGCGTCGATTTCTATTCGCTGTGGGGCCTGGTGTTCGTGTTCGGCATCTATTACGCGCCCTACGTCTACATGTTCACCTCGTCGGCGCTGCGCAACATGGATCCGAGCCTGGAGGAGGCCGCCGAGATCTCCGGCGCCAGCGCGTTCGCGACCCTGTTCTCGGTGACGTTCCCGCTGATCATGCCGGCGATCGTCTCGGGCATGCTGCTGTCGTTCATCGTGATGCTCGGCATCTACGGCATTCCGGCGGTGCTGGGCGCGCCGACCAATCTCAGCGGTGCTGACCACCTATATCTTCAAGCTCACCAACTGGTCGCCGCCGCTCTACAACACGGCGGCCGCGGTCGCGATCATCCTGATGGTCGTGACCGGCGCGCTGGTGTTCCTGCAGCAGAAGGTGCTGAGCGGCCGCAGCTACACCACGGTTGCCGGCAAGGCGTTCCGTCCGCGCAGCCTCGATCTCGGGCGCTGGCGCTGGTTCACCTTCGGCCTCGGCATCGTCTATCTCCTGGTCGTGGTGGTGCTGCCGTCGCTGGCGCTGATCGTGGCGGCGTTCCGCAAATTCATGTTCATCCGCGACGCCGCCAGCCTGTTCGACATGCGGCAATATTCGCTGATGCATTTCAACAGCATCTTCGACAATCCGCTGACGCTGCGCTCGATCTACAACGCGGTCGAGGTCGGCGTGATCACCGCGGTGGTCGGCGGCGCGCTGGCGTTTGCGATCGGCTACACCATTCACCGCACCCAGGTCACGGGCCGGCGCTGGATCGACCTGATCTCGACCGTGCCGGTCGCGATCCCCGGCCTCGTGGTCGGCGTCGCCTATCTCTGGGCCTGGATCGGCATTCCCGGCGGGCTCTACGGCACGATCTGGATTCTGGCGCTGGCCTTCATCGCGCGCTTCATGCCGGATACGGTCAAGGCGCTGTCGACCTCGTTCCTGCAAATCCATCGCGAGCTGGAGGAAGCCGCCTGGGTCTGCGGCAAGGGCATGCTCGGCACCATCAGGACCATCGTGCTGCCGCTGGCGCGGCCCGGCGTGATCGCGTCGATGACGCTGTTGTTCGTGCTGGCGATCCGCGAACTCGGCTCGTCGCTGTTTCTCTACACCAGCAACACCATGGTGATGTCGGTGCTGCTGCTCGACTATTACGAAGGCGGCAATCTCGGCAAGACCGCCGCCTTCAGCCTGGTGCAGACCGTGTCTGCTCGGCGTTCTCATCGGCGGCGCCAACTGGCTGTCGCGCGGGGCGACGCAGAGCAGCGTCGCGCGCACCGGATAAGAAACGTAAAGGGAGGATTGGCTATGGATAGACGGATCTTCGCCAGCATTGGCGCTGGCCGGCATCGCCGGTCTCGGCCTCGCATCGGCGGCGCCCGCGCAGGCGCAGGAATTCGGCTCGCCCGAACTGATCGCCGCGGCCAAAGCGGAAGGCAAGCTGGTGTTCTACACCGCGAATTTCGCCGAGGTCGAACAGGACGTCATCAAGGCCTTCAACAAGCGCTTTCCCGAGATCAAGGTCGAGATGGTGCGCGCGCCGGGCGGCCAGCTCATCACGCGGGTGAAGACGGAGGCCGCCGCCGGCAAGCTGATTGCCGACATCGTCGATCATTCCGACCGCGCGCTGATGCAGCCGCTGGCCGACCTGTTCCAGGATTACGCGCCGCCGAATGCCGCCGACTACGATCCGGCGGCGCTGGTGTCGCCAAAATTGTGGCCGCGCGCCGACCGCCGTCTGGTCGATCGCCTACAACACCGAACTGGTGAAGGATCCGCCGAAGACCTGGATGGACCTGACCAAGCCGCAATATGACAAGCTGATCGGGCAGGTGTTCGCGCAATCCGGCGGCACCACCTGGACCCGCATCATGTTCGAGCGCCAGGTGCTGGGCGAGGATTACTGGGCCAAGCAGGCCGCGACCCATCCGGTGCTCTATCCCTCGGGCGCGCCGATGTCGGATGCGCTGGTGCGCGGCGAAATCGCGCATGGGACCGCTGCTCTACAACGCGATCTATCCGAAGCAGAAGGAAGGCGCGCCGATCGAAGATCGTTCTTCCCGCCCGAGGGCGTGCCGGCCAATCCCTATGCGACGGGAATTCCGAAGACCGCCACGCATCCCAATGCCGCAAAGCTGTTCCTGAACTGGTGCCTGTCGAAGGAGGGCCAGACCTTCATGATCAAGGAGCTGGGCAACCTGACCTCGCTGAAGGAGGCGCCGGTCTATCCCGAAGGCTTCGATCCCAAGGTGGTCAAGGTCTGGTATCCGAATTTCGACGAGTATGTGAAACTGCATGCCGACTGGGTTGCGGACTGGGACAAGACCTTCGGTTATCGGCAGTGAGCGACGCACGCATGAAGCGGGTCCGTTCATGACGGCGACGCTCGAAGTAACCGACCTGCGCAAGCAGTTCGCGATCGGCCGCCCGGCGATCGACGGCGTCAGCTTTGCCGTGCCGGCGGGCGAGATCGTGGTGCTGCTGGGGCCGTCCGGCTGCGGCAAGACCACGACGTTGCGCTGCGTCGCCGGCCTCGAGCATCCGACCGATCGGCGAGATCAGCATCGCCGGCCGGATCGTGTCGTCGCCCGCGCGACGGCATCCTGGTGCCGCCGCGGCTGCGCGACCTCGGCATGGTGTTCCAGTCCTATGCGGTGTGGCCGCATATGACGGTGCGGCAGAACGTGGTCTATCCGCTCAAGCATCGCAAACTCTCGCGCGCCGATGCGCGCCGCAAGGTCGACGAGGCGCTCGCGCTGGTCGGCCTGTCGGAATATGCCGACCGGCCGGTGGTGGCGCTGTCCGGCGGCCAGATGCAGCGCGTGGCGCTGGCGCGCAGCATCGTCTACCGGCCGCAATTGCTGCTGCTCGACGAGCCCTTGTCGAACCTCGACGCCAAGCTGCGCCTGCGGCTGCGCGACGATCTGCGCGTCATCCTCAAGCAGACCGGCATGACCGCGCTCTACGTCACCCACGACCAGGCCGAGGCCGTCGTGCTCGGCGACCGCATCGGCGTGATGCGCGACGGCAAGCTGCTGCAGATGGATACGCCGGACGAGATCTATAACCGCCCGGCGGATCTGTTCGTCGCCAATTTCACCGGCGCCACCAACGAACTCGCGGGCACGCTGGTGTCGCGCAACGGCGAATTCGGCATGGTCGATTTCGGCGACGGACGGCGCGGCGAGGTGGCGCTGCTGCATTCGCTCGGCCCCGGACGACAAGGTGCGGATCGCGCTGCGGCCGGAGAACATCACGATCGGCCAGCACAACGGCGCCAACATTTTCCCCGCCCGCGTGCTCGACCGCCGCTACCAGGGCACGCAGACCGTCTACGACATCGAACTGTTCGGCAAGCGGCTGGAAGTGCTCGAACTCGGCACCGCCGCGCGGCATCAGGTCGGCGTCGAGACGCCGGTGTCGCTGCCGCGGGAAAGCTGCTGGGCCTATCGCGATACCGGGCCGGCGGTCTACGATTAGCGGAACGTGCGCGGTCTTTTGGAAAAACCGTTCGAGGTCGGAACCGCGTTTTCGACGAAGATGCTCGATCCGTCGGTGAAGATGGATGCGAGCAAGGTGAAGAAGTAGGGGGGCTGCCCCGTCATTGCGAGCGAAGCGAAGCAATCCATAGCGCGGCATAGCGGATAGCTGGATTGCTTCGTCGCTTCGCTCCTTGCAATGACGACCTACTGCGCCGTCATGCCCGACGCCTTCACCACCGCCGTCAGCCGGTCGTGGTCCGCCTTCATCAGTGTCGCCAGTTCGCTCAGCGACATCGGCTTGCCCGGAATGTCGGCGATCGAGAGCTGCTTTTGAACGTCGGGATTGAGCAGCGCCTTGTTGATGCCGTCGTTGATCTTCTCGGCGATCGCATCGGGTGTCGCCGCCGGCACATAGATGCCGTACCAGGAGACATAGGACGCGCCGGGATATCCGGCTTCGGCGATGGTCGGCACGTCGGGCAGATCGGGCACGCGATTCTCGGTGAAGACCGCCAGCGGCCTGATCTTGCCTTCCTTGATGTGCGGCAGCGCCAGCGCCAGTGAGACGATCTCGAAATTCATCAGGTCGGTCATCAGGTCGATCAGCGCCGGCGGCTGGCCCTTGTAGCCGACGTTCGTCAGCTTGATGTTGGCGGCCTGAAACAGCTTTTGCGCGGTCAGGTCGAGCGATGAGCCGGTGCCGGCATTGCCGAAGTTGAGTTGCCCCGGCTTGCTGCGCGCCAGTTCGACGAATTCACCGAGCGTCTTGACCGGTAGCGAAGGATTGACGACGGCGACGCTCTGATTCCAGATCGCGAGGCCAACGCATCGGAGGCCTCTCATCGCGTCCCAGCCGGCATCCTTGTACAGGGTCGGGTTGACCAGCGCCGCCGGTCCCGTCACCAGCCAGGTGTAGCCATCGGGTTCGCTGCGTGCGGCGGCGGCGGTGCCGATGTTGCTGTTGCCGCCGGGCCGGGCTTCGGACACGACGGTCTGCTTCCAGTCGCGACCGACCTGCTCGGTCACGGCGCGGGCGACGATGTCAACGATACCGCCGGCCGGGTAGGGCACGATGACGCGGATCGCCCGGTTCGGATAATTGCTCTGTGCCTGCGCTGACCCGCCAAGCAACAGAGCAAGGCCCGCAAAGCCCCATGCCAATCCAAGGCAGGATTTGATCCCGCTCATTGTTTCCCCTCCCACTTTTCCGCATCGTTCGAGCGATGCGTTTTGCCCGGTATGCCCGGTATTTAGCCGTTATCGACCAGCGAGCAGATGCTGCGCGCGAGGCCGAGAATACGTGGCCCGCATTCGCGCTCGATCTGCTCGGCGCTGAAGCGAAACGAGGGGATGCCGCAATTCACGGAGAGGCAGTCGCCCGCCGGCGTCCGGTACAGCGGCGCGGCGACGCCAAAAATCTCGCGCCGCCATTCGCCGAGCGAGATCGCAAAGCCGCGCTCCCTGCAGAGTTCGATATCCGGCCGCATCCGCTGCTCGACATAATCAGCTTCTTCCGGACGCTCGGCCTTGACCTTGGCAAGGTACGCCGCGTGTTCGTCCGGGGTAAACAGCGACAGCAAGGCGCGGCCCACGGCGCTGGTGGCGAGCGTCCCGGTAAAACCGACGTCGGGAAGGTGCGCCACCGCATCGGTGGTGCGCACCGTCTCGACATAGATGAAGTCGAGGCCGAACGGCATCGCGATCGAAACGGTGCCGCCGGTGTAAGCGGCGAATTCGCGGATCAGCGGACGCGCCACCTGCCGAACCTTCAGCGCCGACAGCACCGGATAGGCCGCGGCGAGCACGGCTAGTCCGAGTTCAAAGCGACCTTTGGCGTCACGCTTGAGATAGCCGAGTTGTTCCAGCGTGTGGGACAGCCGCGAAACCGTCGGCCGCGACAGGCCCGTGTGGTGCGCAAGCTCCGCGTTCGACAATGAGCCGCTGCGGTTGCGGAACGCGGCCAGCAGGTCGAGTCCATGCGCCAGCGTGGTCGCAAAAGACGGGTCGGAGTGGTCTTCCGGAGCCTTGGCCCGGGAGAACGAGGCGGGATCTGTGCTGAAAATGGCTGCCATGGCCAGAGAATGATGAAAATTAATCATTTTGTCAATATATCGGAATGAATTTGCAATTCGTGTCGATATACGCTTAATTCCCTCCCAAAACGTGGGGAAACAGCATGGATTTCGAACTTTCCGAGCGATCGGAGGCCTGGCGGGAGAAACTGCAGGCATTCTTCGACCGTGACGTGCTGCCGCGACATCGCGCCTGGCTGGACCATGTCGCCGGCAACGGCGACACCGCTCCCTTCATGGGCGACCTGCAGCAGAAGGCGCGCGCGGCGGGCCTGTGGAATCTCGGCCTGCCCGAACTCGCCGATAACGAGCCCGGCACGCGGCTCTCCAATCTGGAATACGCGCCGCTGGCCGAAATCATGGGCCGGCTGTTCTGGGCGCCGGAAGTCTTCAACTGCCAGGCGCCCGACGTCCCCAACATGATCGCGCTGCAGAATTGCGCCACGCCCACACAGAAGGCGCGCTGGCTGCAGCCGCTGCTGGAAGCCAGGACGCGATCCGCGTTCGGCATGACCGAACCCGATGTCGCTTCCTCGGATGCGACCAATGTCGCGACCCGCATGGTTCGGGATGGCGACGACTACCTCATCAACGGGCGCAAGTGGTTCATCACCGGTGCCGCGCATCCGCAATGCAGTTTTCTGATCGTGATGGGCGTCACCGATCCCGACGGCGACCGCACGCGGCGCCATTCCTGCATCATCGTTCCCATGAACACGCCGGGCGTCCGGCTGGTGCGGCGGCTGCGCTGGATGGGCTGCGAGGATCATGTCGCGCCGATCGGCGAACTCGCCTTCGACAATGTCCGTGTGCCCGCCGAAAACCTGCTCGGCGCCGAGGGTGAAGGCTTCAAGGTCGCGCAAGTTCGTCTCGGTCCGGCGCGTATTCACCATTGCATGCGCTCGATCGGGCTGTGCGAACTCCTGATCGAATTGATGATGGTGCGATCGTCCGAACGTTCCGCCTTCGGCCGCACCGTGATCGAATACGACACCATCCAGCGATGGATTGCAGAGGCGCGCGTCGAACTCGAGCAGGCACGCCTGCTGGCCTATCGCTGCGCGTGGCGGCTCGATCAGGCCGGCCACCATGGCGCCTGGCGCGACGTCTCGCTGATCAAGGTCGCCGTGCCCGCGATGCTGCAGCGGATCGCCGACCGCGCCATGCAGGTGTTCGGCGCGATGGGCGGGTCCGACGATACGCCGATCCACCAGGCGCTGGCCTGGGGCCGGCTGCTGCGGATCGGCGACGGCCCCGACGAAGTGCACCTGCGGCAGATCTTCCGGATGGAGCCGATGCCCACCTGGTCGATCGCCAATTCGCCATATCTGACTGCACGTCCGTCCTGAGCGGTGCTAAACGACAGCCATGCATTCTGATTTCTCGAAAGGCGCCTTCGGATGACGATGACAGACCAGCCTCAGGGCTTGCAGGCCCCCTTGCAGACCCCTTTGATCGACAAGGAGCGGTTGCGCCAGAAATATCTGGAGGAGCGCAACAAGCGGCTCCGCCCCGACGGCAACGACCAGTATCTTCAGGTCGCGGGCCATCTCGCGCATTACCTCGACGATCCCTATACGCCGGTCACTGAGCGCGTGCCGAAGACCGACCATGTCACCTTTGCCTTCATCGGCGGCGGCTTTGCCGGGCTCGCCACCGCGGCGCGGTTGTCCGAGGCCGGCATCAAGGATGTCCGCATCATCGAGAAGGGCGGCGATTTCGGCGGCACCTGGTACTGGAACCGGTATCCCGGCGCACAATGCGATACGGCCTCGCTGATCTATATGCCGATGCTGGAAGAGACCGGCCACATGCCGTCGGAGAAATACGCGCATGCGCCGGAGATTCTTGCGCATTGCCAGCGCATCGGCAAACAGTTCGGTCTCTACGAGCACGCGCTGTTTCACACGATCGTCGAGAGCCTCGAATGGGACGAGGAAAAATCGCGCTGGAACATCCGCACCAACCGCGGGGACGCCTTCACGGCGCAGTTTCTCGGCATGGGCACCGGGCCGCTGCATGTGCCGAAACTTCCGGGCATCGCGGGGATCGAATCCTTCAAGGGACATTCGTTTCACACCAGCCGCTGGGATTACGACTACACCGGCGGCGATCCCAAGGGCGCGCTGATGGAAAAACTGGCCGACAAGCGCGTCGGCATCATCGGCACGGGGGCGACCTCCGTGCAGTGCGTGCCGTATCTCGCGCGCGCCTGCAAGGAGCTTTACGTATTCCAGCGCACGCCGTCTTCCGTCGATGTGCGCGCCAACGCGCCGATCGACCCCGAATGGTTTTCGGGGATTGCGACGCCCGGCTGGCAGCAGCGCTGGCTGGAGAACTTTACCGCCAATCAGGCGGGCGGCGGTGCCGAGGAAGACCTGGTGCAGGACGGCTGGACTGATCTGTCCCGGCGCATCCGCGCCAAGATCATGCTGCTGCCGCGTGAGCAGCGCACCCTGCCAAACATGCGGGCGGCTTTCGAGGATTCCGATTTCGAGAAGATGGAGGAAATCCGCAACCGGGTCGATGCGCTGGTCAGGGATCGCGAAACCGCCGGCAAGCTCAAGGCCTGGTACGGCCAGCTCTGCAAGCGGCCGTGCTTCCATGACGCTTATCTTCAGGCTTTCAATACGCCGGGCACACATCTGATAGACACTGACGGCAAGGGCGTTGAGCGGATCACCGCGAATGGCGTGGTGGTCGCGGACAAGGAATATAAGCTCGATTGCATTATCTACGCTTCCGGCTTCGAGGTCGGTACCGAGTACAAGCGACGATCCGGCTTCGACCTGACCGGTCGCGGCGGCGTCAAGCTGTCGGACTATTGGGCCGAAGGCATGCGCACCAAGCACGGCATCCACGTGCACGGATTCCCGAACGCCTTCTTCGTGCAACCGACCCAGGGCGCCAACCTGATCTCAAACGTGCCGCATAACCTGACCGAGGCCGCACGCACCATTGCGATGATGGTGAAGCATGCACAGGCAAGCGGCTTCAAGGAAATCGAAGTCACCAAGGAAGCCGAAGACAAGTGGATCGAGTTGCTGCTGACCAGCGTCGGCCGGATGATCGGCGGACCCGACTGCACGCCCGGTTACTACAACAATGAGGGGCGTGAGCCCGGTCCGGCGGCGCGGCTCAATGTCGGCCATCCGGCGGGGGCGACGGTCTATTTCAAGTACATCAATGAGTGGCGCAATTCCGGCCAGTTCGAAGGGCTGCAGTTTCGCTAGACCCGTCAACATCCAGATTTCGAGTTCTGCTTTCGCGAGGAGCGCATCCGTATGAGCCAGACAGCCGCGGCCGAACTGCCCAAGGAAATGCCGAAGGATGCTTCGGCGTCGGTGATCGCGCAGCATGCGGCGACGCTGAAGGCGCTGCCATTCTCGGACACGCGCGATTTCGACGACGCGGCGCGCGGCTTTCTCGGCACCCTGGAGAACGCAAGGATTGCCTCGCCGCAGGGCAGGGTGGTCTGGAGCCTTGAGCCCTATGGCTTTTTGTCCGCGGAGCAGGCGCCGGCTACGGTCGATCCCAGCCTGTGGCGGCAGTCGCGGCTGAACATGCATCACGGCCTGTTCGAGGTGGTGCCCGGCGTCTACCAGATCCGCGGGCTCGACATCGCCAACATGACGCTGATCGAAGGCAATAGCGGCGTGATCGTGGTGGATACGCTGACCTCGATCGAGGGCGCGCGAGCGGCGATGGAGCTCTATTTCCAGCATCGCGGCAAGAAGCCGGTCGCGGCCGTCATCTTCACCCATACCCATACCGACCATTGGGGCGGCGCGCGTGGCGTGCTCGACGACGAAACGCTGGCGAGCGGTCGTGTGCCGATCATCGCGCCGAACCTGTTCATGGAGCACGCGGTCTCCGAAAACATCATCGCAGGGCCGGCGATGCTGCGGCGCGCGCAATATCAGTTCGGGCCGTTCCTCGCCAAGGGTGTGCGCGGACAGGTCGATTGCGGGCTCGGCAAGTCGATGGCGGCGGGTTCGGTGGCGCTGTTGCGGCCGACCGACCTGATTATCGCAACCGGCGACAAGCGCACGATCGACGGACTCGAATTCGAATTCCAGATGGCGCCGAACTCGGAAGCGCCGGCGGAGATGCATTTCTTCATTCCGCGCTACAAGGTGCTGAATCTCGCCGAAAACTGCACACATAATTTCCACAACCTGCTGCCATTTCGCGGCGCCGACGTGCGCGACGCGCTGGCCTGGTCGAAATATCTCGGCGAAGCGTTGCAGATGTGGGGCGGCAAGGCGGACGCGATGTGCGGCCAGCACCATTGGCCGGTGTGGGGCCATGACCGCATCGACACCATGATCCGCCAGCAGCGCGACCTCTACAAGTTCGCGCACGACCAGACGCTGCGCCTGATCAACCACGGCCTGACGGCGGCGGAAATCGCCGAAACCATCCGCCTGCCGGCGAGCCTCGACGGCGCCTGGCACGGCCGCGGTTACTACGGCCATATCCGGCACAATGTGAAGGCGATCTACCAGAAATATCTCGGCTGGTACGACGCCAATCCGGTCAATCTCGATCCGCTGCCGCCGGTGGAATCCGGCAGGAAATATGTCGAGTATATGGGCGGCGCCGACGCCGATCCTGGAACGGGCTGCCAGGGATTTTGCCAAGGGCGAATTCCGTTTCGTCGCGCAGGCCGTCAGCCATGTGGTGTTCGCTGATCCCGATAACCAGCCGGCGCGGGCAATGCTGGCCGATACGTTCGAGCAGCTCGGCTATGCCTCCGAAAGTTCGACCTGGCGCAACGCCTATCTGTTCGGCGCGCAGGAATTGCGCAACGGGCATGCCGAAGGCACCGCCGCGCCCGGCAATGCCGCGCGAAACGCTGGCCGCCTTGCGCACCGAGCAGCTATGGGACGTGCTCGGCGTTCGCCTCAACGGCCCCAAGGCCGAAGGCAAGCGGATCGTGCTGAACTGGAATTTTACCGACACCGACGAGAGCTTCGTTCTCAATCTCGAGAACAGCGCGCTGACCTATGCGACCGGCACTCAGGCGGCCGATGCCGATGCGTCGTTTACACTGGCGCGCGGCGTGCTCGACGAAGTCGTCGCCAAGGTGACGACGTTCCCGGAAGCGGTCGGCGCCGGCAAGATCAAGGTCAGCGGCAATCCGATGCGGCTCGGCGAATTGATGATGCTGATGGACGAGTTCCCGCGGATGTTCGAGATCGTCGAGCCGAAGCGAACTGCGGTGAGTTGAGGCCAAAGATCAGGCAGCCGTGCGAAGGCCGGATCACACCCTGGCCTACAGCGACAGCGCCTTCCGATACAGCGCGTTGTAGCAGGCCGCCGAAAGATCCCAGCTGAAAGAGCGCGCCATCGCGCTGCGTCGCATCGAGTCGAGGCGATCCTTTGCGCGGAAGGCATCGAAGGCGCGGCGGACGCCGCCGAGGAAGGATTCCGCCGACGGTTGCGAAAACAGGAATCCGGTTTCGCCGTCCTTGATGGTCTCGGCCAGTCCGCCGGTCTGGTGGCCGATCGGCAACGATCCGAAACGCTGCGCATACATCTGGCTCAGTCCACACGGCTCGAAGCGCGACGGCATCAGCGTGAAATCGCTGCCGGCGAAAATTCGCCGTGCCTGTCCGTCGTTGAAACCGATAACGACGCCGATCGCGTCCGGCCGGCGCCGTGCGCATCGACCAGCGCCTGTTCGATCGCGGGCTCGCCGCTGCCGGTGACGACGATCTGTCCGCCGGCCTCGATGATCTCGTCAGCGGCTGACAGTACGAGGTCGATGCCCTTCTGGTGCACGAGGCGCGCGACCAGTCCGAAGATCGGACCGCGCGACACCGCCAGGCCGAACTGCTTGCGGACGTAATCGGAATTGGCCTGCTTGCCTTCCCAATCGCCGGCGCCGAATGGCTGCGCCAGTGACGCGCAGAGCACGCGGATCCCAGCTTTCGTCGATGCCGTTCAGGATGCCGGTCAGCTCCGACGCGTCGGAACGCTGCCGCAGCAGGCCTTCCAGTCCGCAACCGAGTTCCGGCGTCGTGATTTCCTTGGCATAGGTCGCGCTGACGGTGGTGAGGTGCGAAGCGTAGACGAGGCCGCCCTTGAGGAAGGACATCTTGTCGTAGAATTCGAGCCCGTCGATGTGGAAGGAGCTTTCCGGCGCACCGATCCGGCGCAGCGACTCCCGCGGGAACAGCCCCTGATAGGCGAGATTGTGGATGGTCAGGATCGAGGGAATTTTCGACGCTCTTCCAGGCGAGGTAGGCCGGCGCCAGCGCGGCCTGCCAGTCGTTGGCGTGGACGAGGTCGGCTGCCCAATTCTTGTCCAGAGTGCCCATGGCAAGCTCGGCCGCGGCCGACGCAAACCGTCCGAAACGGATGTCGTTGTCCGGCCAGTCGCGCCCCGGTTCGTCGCCGTAAGGATTGCCCGGCCGGTCGTACAATTGGGGACAGAGCAGGACGTAAATCGGCAGCCCGTCGCGGGTCGACGCCCGCCCCAGCGAACAGGCCGGCATTTCCGCGAGCGGGCGCGCATTGCCCAACGATTTCAATGTGGGTGAACTGTTCGACGACGTCCCGGTAGCCGGGCAGCATGATCCGGACGTCGCTCCACGGACGCAGTGCCCGGGGCAGGGCTGCGGATACCGCAGCCAGCCCGCCAACCCGGACGAAATCATCCATTTCGGTGGTGACGAACAATACCTTCAAGTAACGCCCTCGCGCCCGTCCCTATGCAAGCTGATGCAAGAATGGGTCCAATTTTTCATCTGGAAGCGTAACGCGCGGCAGGGGCCGTCCGTTCCTGAAGAAGGGAAACGCTTCCCTGCCGGGGCTGCACAAATTAGGGTCACGCCGAACCAGAAAACCAAGAGCCGTGTGCGGCCGAGGGAGTTTTCGAGAATGACCATATCCGGTAACGATGAGAGGAATTTGACAGGCAGTTTTGCGGGCCTGCGCGTCCTCGATTTTTCGACCACCATTGCCGGACCCCACTGCACGCGGATGCTCGCCGACATGGGCGCGGAGGTCATCAAGATCGAAACCGAGGAAGGCGAGACGATGCGGACACGGCCGCCGGTCCGCAACAACTGCTCCACCGCGTTCGGCCAGCTCAATGTCGGCAAGCACAGCCTGGTGCTGGATCTGAAATCGCCCAAGGGCATGGAAGCGGTTCGCCGGCTGGTCGCGACCGCGGACGTTCTGGTCGAGAATTTCCGTCCCGGCGTGATGCGCCGCTTGAAGCTCGACTACGCTTCCCTGCATGAGCTCAATCCGAAACTGATCTTCTGCTCGATCTCCGGCTATGGTCAGACCGGTCCGTCGGCGGAGTTGCCGGCCTATGCGCCGGTGATTCACGCCGCCTCCGGCTACGAGATGGCGCATCTCGCCTATCAGCCCGGCCGAACCCGGCCGGATTATTGCGGCATCTATCACGCCGACGTCCTCACCGGCGTCTACGCGTTCGGCGCGATCTCGGCGGCGCTGTATCAGCGCTCGACCAATCAGAAGGGACAGCACATCGACGTCTCGATGCTGGAATCGATGCTGAGCCTGACCCTGAACGAATTGCAGTGGTCGCAATTCGAGGTGAAGGCGACGCAGCGGCCGATGTTCGGTCCGATCGAAACGTCGGACGGCTACGTGATGGTCGCGATCGCCAGCGAAAAGACCTTTCAGAGCCTGATGAAAGTGATCGGGCATCCGGAGTGGGTCAACGATCCGCGCTTTGCGAAATACGTTGATCGCCGGGAAAACTGGGCAAGCCTGATGGAGGGCGTCGAAGCATGGTCGCGCTCGGTGACGACGGCAAAATGCCTGGTTGCGCTCAATGAGGAGGGTGTTCCCTCGTCGGCCTATCGCACCGTGGCCGAGGCGTTGCGCGATCCGCAGATTGCCCATCGCGGCGCGCTGGCCGAAGTTGAGGATGGCGGAGGCACCTTCAAGGTTCTCAACCTGCCGTTCCGCATGTCCGGCGCCAAAGTGTCGGCGGCAAAGCGGATGTCGACACTCGGCGAGCACACGCTTCGCCTGCTCAAGGAGACCGGCCTGTCGGACGACGAAATAAAGGCCTTTTCCGGCAAGCAGGCAGTGGCAGCGCGCGGCTGACAGGCGCACAGCGACGCCGCAGCATTAACTCCTGCGGCTTTTCATCCGCGGCGCGTGAACGGCCTTGCCCGCGACGGCTTTTCCGGACAATCTCGCCCGACATCATCGACGATCCGGAACACCGGACGAACGACACGACCGACGAGTCCTGGGAGGGAATATCTATGAATGCGGCGATCCGTTCGAGTGCGCTTGCGCGAATATTTCTTGTGGCGGGATTTGGTCTGGCGGTGTCCGCACTGCCCGCCAGCGCCCAGAAATCCGGCGGCAGCATCACGGTCGGCCTCGAACTCGATATCCCCGGATTCGATCCCCTGAAAGTCGGCGTGTACGACACGGCGGCGCTGACCGCGGCGTCGGCGATTTTCGAAACGCTCACCTATCTCGATGACAAGGGCGTGGCACAGCCGAAGCTGGCGCTGTCGTGGACCCATTCGGACGATTTCAAGACCTGGACCTTCAAGCTGCGTCCCGGAGTCAAATTCCACGACGGCACGCCCTTCAATGCCGAAGCGTACAAGGCCAATTTCGATCGGCAGAAGGATCCCGCCAACAAGTGCCGCTGCGCCTTCTATATCGCCGGGATCAAGGACGTGCAGGCGCCTGACGAACTGACGGTGGTTTATAATCTCGACGATCCTTCGGTGAACTTCCCGTCGCTCGTATCCTATGCGAACCAGAACGCCGCGATGCACTCGCCGACGGCGTGGAAGACCAAGGGCGACGATTACAACCGCAATCCGGTCGGCACCGGTCCTTATGTTCTGAAGTCATGGACGGCGGGCGACCGTCTGGTTCTGGAAAAGAACCCGGACTACTGGAACAAGGACAAGGTTTATCTCGACCGCATTACCCTCAAGCCATTGCCGGACGCGCAGTCGCGGTTCGCCAGCCTGCAATCCGGCGAGGCCGATATCGTCTGGGACGACGAATATGACGCCGACAATATCCAGAAGGCGCAAAAAGATCCGAAGATGACGGTGCACAGCTATGTCGGGTCGGGCGCTGCCGTTTACGCCTTCAACACCAAGGTGGCGCCGTTCGACGACGTTCGCGTCCGTCAGGCGATGGTGATGGCGCTCGACCGCAAGAAGATGTCGCAGGCGATCACCAATGGTCTGGCACGGCCGACCACCAATCCCTACGGCGACGGCTCCTGGGTCAAGTGCAAGGATGACGGTGCGCTGCCTGAGGATCTCGAAAAAGCCAAGGCGCTGCTCAAGGATTACGGCAAGCCGGTCGAATTCAAGATGGTCGTCACCGCCACGCCGCGCGGGCGCAATGTCGGGCAGGTGCTGCAGCAATTCTGGAAGCGGGCCGGCGCCAATATGGAGATCGAGCAGATCGATCAGGCCACCGTCGTGCCGCGCGCCTTCATGCGCCAGTTTCAACTGATTCCGTGGCGGATCGTCGATCTCGCCGATCCCGATGTTCAGATGTACGCCAACTTCCACACCGGAAGCCCGGTCGCGCTGGCGAACTATTCCAATCCGGAACTCGACAAGCTGCTCGAGGACGCGAGGACAAGCCCGGACCAGGCGAAGCGCATCGAGGACTACTGCGCGATCAGCCGCCATATCAATCAGCAGGCAATCTGGTTCTGGACCTTCCAGAACACCTATTACGCGATCTCGACTTCCAGGCTGAAGGGCCTGCCGAAGATGTACAGCGGCGTGATCGACGTATCCAAGGCCTGGCTGGAATAATCCTCGATGCTGTTCTTTGTCGCGCGCAGGCTGCTGTACCTGATCCCGGTCCTGATCGCGGTATCGCTGCTGACCTTCTTCATCGCGTCGCTGCTGCCGGGCGATCTCGCTTACGTGATCCTCGGCGATCAGGCGACGCCGGAGAATGTGGCCGCGCTGCGCCATGACATGGGGCTCGATCAGCCGATCTGGATCCGCTATTTCGGCTGGCTCGGGAATATTCTGCAGGGCGATTTCGGACGCTCGTTCCGCACTGGCCAGACCGTACTGCAGGCGATGACCGAGCGGTTTCCGGTATCGTTTGAACTGATGATCCTGGCCGAGATCATAGGCCTTGCCATCGGCGTTCCCCTGGCGATCGTTTGCGCGGCCCGCAGCGGCGGCACGTTCGACCGCTTCATGACCGGCAGCGCCTTCGCCATGCTGTCCTTGCCGGCGTTTCTGTCGGCGATCCTGCTGATCTATCTGTTCGCGGTGGAGCTGCGCTGGTTGCCGGCGACCGGCTACGTGCCCTTTGCCGAGGATCCGGCCGCGAATTTGCGCTTCATGGTGTTGCCCGCGCTCACGTTAGCGTTGGCAGAATGGCCGGGCATCATGCGCGTGCTGCGCTCCGACATGATCGCCACGTTGCAGGAAGACTATATCGCGCTCGCCAAGGCCAAGGGTCTGAAGGCGTCGCGTATCCTGTTCGTGCACGCGCTCAAGCCGTCGTCGCTGACGCTGGTGACGATCACCGGAATCAATATCGGGCGGTTGATCGGCGGCACCGTGATCGTCGAGACGATCTTTGCGCTGCCGGGGATCGGCCGGCTGCTGGTCGGCGCGATTTATACCCGTGACCTCATCATCCTGCAGGGCGTGGTGCTGCTGGTGGCCGCCGGTTTTGTGCTGATGAACTTCATTGTCGATCTGCTCTACGCCGTCCTCGATCCCAGGATCCGTCATGGCCACGCTTGAACTGACGATCGAGCACGATGCCTCGGCGCTGCCGGCCCGGCGCGGGCGGCGGCTGGGGCTGCTGTTCTGGTTTGCGATCGGCTGGATGATCCTGATGTTCGCCGTGGCGATTTTCGCTGATGTGCTGCCGCTGCCGAGCCCGACCGACATGGACATGCTGGAGACGGCGGGCGCCGTTTTCGATGGAACATTGGCTCGGTACCGACGGCCTCGGCCGCGACGAACTGGCCCGGCTGATTTACGGCGCGCGGATCTCGCTCGTTGTCGGTCTTTGTGCTCCAATCATCGGGCTTACCATCGGCGGTGCGCTCGGCATGCTCGCCGGCTATTTCCGCGGCCGGTTCGAGTCGCTGGTGGTCGGCAGCATGGATGTGCTGCTGGCGTTTCCGCCGCTGATCCTGGCGCTCGCCGTCACCGCCTTTCTCGGCCAGTCGATCTTCTATCTGACCTGTATCCTCGGCGTGCTCGGCGTTCCCGCCTTCATGCGGGTGGCGCGGGCATCGACATTGACGCTGGCACGGCGCGAATTCGTCATTGCGGCGCAGGCGCTCGGCGCCACGCATACGCGCATCCTGCTGCGCGAGTTGCTGCCGAACGTACTGCTGCCGCTGCTTGCCTTCTTCCTGCTTGGCGTCGCCGTCACCATCGTGGTCGAAGGCGCGTTGTCGTTCCTCGGGCTCGGTGTGCCACCGCCGATATCGAGCTGGGGCAGCATGATCGGGGAGGGGCGCGAAAGCCTCGAAGTAGCGCCGCGGCTCGCCTTCCTTCCGGCGATCGCGATGTTCCTCACTGTGTTGTCCTTTAACCTGGTCGGCGACACGCTGCGGGCGATCACGGATCCAAGGCAGGGCGCGCTGTGAGCGATATCCTGCTTTCCGTCGAGAATGTCGCTGTCGACCTGCCGACGCCGCGCGGCAATCTGCGCGCGGTGGATCACGTCAACCTCACCGTCGGCGCCGGCCGCACGCTAGGTGTCGTCGGTGAATCCGGCTGCGGCAAGACCATGCTGTCGCGCGCGATCCTGCAATTGCTGCCGAAGAAGGCCAAACTCTCCGGCCGGGTGATGTTCGACGGGCAGGATCTGTTGCAGCTCTCGCCGGAAAAATTGCGCAAGCTGCGCGGCCGCTCGCTGGCGGTGGTGTTCCAGGATCCGATGACCTCGCTCAATCCGGTGCTCACGATCGGCACCCAGTTGATCGAGACGCTGCAGGAGCATCTCGAATTCGACGAGGCCACCGCCAAAAAGCGCAGCGTTGAGCTGCTCGCGGCGGTCGGCATTCCCGCGCCCGAGCAGCGGCTGGCGCAATACCCGCACCAGCTTTCCGGCGGCATGCGGCAGCGGGTGGCGATCGCGATCGCGCTGTCGTGCGAGCCGAAACTCCTGATTGCCGACGAGCCGACCACCGCGCTCGATGTGACCATTCAAGCCCAGATCCTCGATCTGCTGGCGCGGGAGCAGCGCCGCCGCCACATGGCGATGATCCTGATCACGCATGACCTCGGCGTGGTCGCAGGACGCACCGACGAAGTCGCCGTGATGTATGCCGGCCGCGTGGTCGAGCGTGCGCCGACGCCGGCTTTGTTCAAGAAAATGCGAATGCCCTACACCGAGGCGTTGCTGGCCGCACTTCCCAGGATCGATGCCGCGCCCCATACGCCGCTGCCGGCGATCTCCGGGCGTCCGCCCGATCCGACCCGGCCGCTGAAAGGCTGCTCGTTCTCGCCGCGCTGCCGTTATGCGGTCGCACGCTGCCACGCCGAAAAGCCTGATCTCGCCGCGGCCGAAACGCCCGCGCACCAGTACGCCTGCTTCCATCCGATCGAAACCCATGCCGGCGCCGCCGCATGATGCAGCAATATCAGCCCGCCACGTCGCATGCACCGCTGCTCGAGGTCGACAATCTCGTCGTCGAATATCCTGTCGGCGCGAGGACCGTTCACGCCGTCTCCGGCGTCAGCCTGCAGATCGCCCGCGGCGAAACCCTGGGCCTGGTCGGCGAGTCCGGTTGCGGCAAGTCGACGCTCGGCCGCGCGGTGTTGCAGTTGCGCCGGCCGTCGTCGGGAAAAGTGCTGTTCGACGGCCAGGATCTGACGGCGATGCAGGGCGATGCGCTGCGGCTGATGCGCCGGCGCGTGCAACTGATCTTTCAGGACCCGATTGCGTCCTTGAACCCGCGGCGGCGAATCGGCGACATCGTTGCCGAGCCGCTGGTGATTGCCGGTGTCAAGGATCCGGTCAAGCGCAAGCAGCTCGTCGACGAGGTGCTCGCCGCCGTCGGCCTCGATCCGGCCATCGTTGTCGGACGTCTGCCGCATGAATTCTCCGGCGGGCAATGCCAGCGCATCTGCATTGCGCGCTCGCTGGTGCTCAATCCCGAATTCATCATCTGCGACGAGCCGGTCTCCGCGCTTGACGTTTCGATTCGTGCCCAGATCCTCAACCTGCTGGAAGAGATGAAGGCGCGTTTCGGCTTGACGCTGCTGTTCATCGCGCACGATCTGGCTGTGGTGAAGGCGGTGAGCGATCGCGTCGCGGTGATGTATCTCGGCCGGCTCTGCGAGGTCGGTCCGTCCGAGCAGCTGTTTGCCAAACCGGCGCATCCCTATACCGCGCTCCTGATCGAGGCGATCCCGGTGCCCGATCCGGATGTCCGCCCCACCGAGACTGTGCCGGTCGGCGAGCCGCCATCGCCGATCGCGCCGCCGTCGGGTTGCCGTTTCCGCACCCGCTGCCCGAAGGCCGACGCGCGATGCAGCGCCGAGATGCCGGAACTTCGGGTCGTGGCGCCCGGCCAGCTCGTGGCCTGCCACCATCCGCTGATCTAGGTGCCAGGCAGCGGCGGCCTGTGTTTGTCTCGCTTGGACAGACGTGGCAGTGTCTGTTCCGAAGAATAAAAATACGGGAGAGAAGCGATGAAGAGTTTCCAGGTCGCCGAGTTCAACGCCCCCCTGAAGGAGGTGGATCATCCGACGCCGCAGCCTACCGGCACCCAGGTGCTGATCAAGGTGAAAGCGGCCGGCGTCTGCCACAGCGACCTGCATATCTGGGAAGGCGGCTACGATCTCGGGCACGGCCGCAAGCCGCTGTCGCTGAAAGACCGTGGCGTGTCGCTGCCGCGCACGATGGGGCACGAGACCGTCGGCGAGATCCTGGCGTTCGGACCCGATGTCAAGGAAGCCGACAAGGGCGGCCTCAAGGCCGGCGATATCGCGCTGGCCTATCCTTGGCTCGGCTGCGGCAAGTGCGAGACCTGCGTCGGCGGCGACGAGAACATGTGCGCCGTCAAGCCGAATGCGCTCGGCGTCTATTGCGACGGCGGTTATGCCGATCACATGACGGTGCCACATCCGAAGTATTTGCTGAACCTGAACGGTCTCGATCCCGTCACCGCCGCACCCTATGCCTGCTCCGGCGTCACCACTTACAGCGCGATCAAGAAGGTCGAGTTCGCGCTCAACTCGCCGATCGTCATCTTTGGCGCCGGCGGACTGGGCCTGATGGCGCTGTCGCTCTTGAAGGCGATGGGCGGCAAGGGCGCCATCGTCGTCGATATCGACGCGCGCAAGCGTGAAGCCGCGGAAGCGGCCGGCGCGCTCGCCACCGTCGACGGCAAGGCGCCCGACGCGCTGGAACAGCTTACCAAGAAAGCCGGCGGCCCGATCCGCGCCGTGATCGATCTGGTCGGCAACGCTGCCACCACGCAACTCGGGTTTGACTGCCTGGCCAAGGGCGGCAAGCTCGTCATCGTCGGCCTTTTCGGCGGCGGTGCGACCTGGGCGCTGCCGCTGATTCCGATCAAGGCGATCACGATCCAGGGCAGCTATGTCGGCAATTTGCGCGAGACCCAGGAACTGCTCGATCTGGTGCGGACGAAGAAGATCGCGCCGATTCCAGTCACCACGATGCCGCTTGCGAAAGCCAATGAGGCGCTGAACGACTTGCACAAGGGAAAGCTGGTCGGCCGCGCGGTTCTGGTGCCGTAGGAGTTATCGCATGTCCGCAAACAACGCCCTCCACATCGCCGTTCTCGGCGGCGACGGTATCGGCCCCGAGGTGATGGCGCCGGCGCTGGAAGTGCTGCGCAAGATCGAGGCGACGACGGATCTCAAGTTCCGCTTCACCGATGCGCCGGCCGGCGCCAACAATTATCTCGCAACCGGCAAGTCGATGCCGGACAGCACGGTAAAACTGTGCGACGAGGCGGACGCGATCCTGCTCGGCGCCTGCGGCCTGCCGTCGGTGCGTTACCCTGATAACACCGAGATCATGCCGCAGGTCGAACTGCGCTTTCATTTCGACCTCTATGCCGGCGTGCGTCCGGCACGGCTGATCCCGGGCGTGCCGAGCCCGATCGTCGGCGCCGACCAGCGCGGCATCGATCTGGTCGTGATCCGCGAGTCCACCGAAGGCCTGTTCGCCTCGATGGGCAAGGGCGTCGTCACCGACACCGAGGCGCGCGAGACGCTGGTCATCACGCGAAAGACTTCCGAGCGGCTGTTCGAGTTCTCGTTCCGGCTGGCCGAACGCCGCAAGGCGCGCGGTCGCGCCAATGGCGGCCTGACCTGCGTCGACAAGGCGAACGTGTTCAAGGCTTTTGCGTTCTTTCGCGAGATGTTCGACGACGCGGCCAAGCGCCATCCCGATGTCAAGGCCGACCGGCTCTATGTCGATGCCTGCTCGGCGCTATT
The DNA here is from genome assembly GCA_963764705.1 of uncultured Alphaproteobacteria bacterium. Taxonomy (GTDB): domain Bacteria; phylum Pseudomonadota; class Alphaproteobacteria; order Rhizobiales; family Xanthobacteraceae; genus Bradyrhizobium. Next base: position 64,994 of record CAVXTR010000009.1, read on the forward strand.
GGTGAAGCGTCCCTGGGATTTCGACGTCATGGTGATGGAGAACATGTTCGGCGACATTCTCTCCGACATGACCGCCGGCCTGATCGGCGGCATGGGCATGGCGCCGTCGGCCGATATCGGCGACCGCCACGCCGTGTTCCAGCCGTGCCACGGCACCGCGCCCGACATCATGGGGCAGGGCAAGGCCAACCCGACCGGCATGATCCTGTCGGCGGCGATGATGCTGGACTGGCTGGCCGACAAGCACGGCCTCGAAAGCGCCGCGGAAGCCTGCGTGCGCATCGAGCGCGCGGTCGACAAGGCCTATGCCGACGGCATCAAGCCGATGGAATTCGGCGGCAGCAACGGCACCAACGATATCGCCAAGGCGGTGCTGGCGGCGCTGTAAAAATGCCTCCAGCAAAAATATCGAAAACAACCCCATGCAAAGTAGCTTTGCGCTCATCCGGAGGTAGCGGGGTAAGCGTTGTGATCAGATCGCTTTTGCCGCCTTCAGCTTCTCGATCCCCTCGGCGTCATAGCCCAGCGAGCGCAAAACCTCGTCATTGTGCTCGCCGAGATCAGGCGTGGCCGATCGCAGGTTGCGATCGAAGCCGGTGATCTCGCAGGGCTGCGCGATCAGGTCGAGTTCGCCGAGGCGCGGATGGGTGACGGAGCGCTTGATCCGCAACTGCTCGACCTGCGGGTCGGCAAAGACATCCTTGACGTTGTAGACCGGTCCGCAGGGAAGGCCTTCGGCCACCATGATCTCGAACCATTCGCGGCTGGACCGCGTGCGCAACGCGGCGGTGATCAGTTCGTTCAGCGCTTCCCGGTTGCGCGAGCGCAAGCCGGATGACGCAAAGCGCGGATCGGCGATCATCTTCTCGCGGTCGATCAGCTTGCAGAATTTTGCAAAGTTCTTGTTGCCGGTGGCGGAGAGGTTGAGAAAGCCGTCGGCGGTCGGGAACAGTCCCATCGGCGTGTTGGTCGGATGGTTGTTGCCTTCCTGCGGCGGCACCTTCTTGTCCATGGTCCAGCGCGTCGCCTGAAAGTCCATCAGCGTGATGCCGGCCTCCAGCAGCGAGGTCTGCACCCAGCGGCCTTCGCCGGAAACTTCGCGGTCGAGCAGCGCGATCAGCACGCCCTGGGCGAGAAATGCGCCAGCCATGATGTCGGTGACGGCGACGCCGACGCGCAGCGGGCCCTGGCCGGGAAATCCGGTCACCGACATGATGCCGGTCATGCCTTGCGCGATCTGGTCGATCGAGGGCCGCTCGGTATAGGGGCCGTACTGGCCGAAGCCGGAAATGCTGCCATAGACGATCCGCGGATTGCGCTTTCTGACGGATTCGAAATCGACACCGAGGCGCTTGGCGACGCTGGGACGCATGTTCTCGACGATGACGTCGGCCTGTTCGGCGAGCCGCATGAACACCTCGCGGCCTTCGTCGGTCTTCAGGTTCAGCGTGATGGCGCGCTTGTTGCGATGCAGGTTCTGGAAATCCGAGCCGTCGCGGCGGCCGACCACTTCGCTGACTTCGCCGGCTTCCGGCGGCGGCTCGACGCGGATCACGTCCGCGCCCCAGTCGGCCAGCGTGCGGACGCAGGACGGGCCGGCGCGCGCCAGGGTCAGGTCGAGCACCTTGAACCGCGACAGCGGCAGCCGGCGCGAGTGGTCCTGCGGCGTCGTGTGGTCAGCTTTGTCGACGGGCTTATGCATGCTGATCGTCCTGTATCGGGATGATGTGCGAGGGATTGATCTCCAGCCAGACCTTTTGGCCGACATTGAAGACGCTGACGGGCGGCGACATCACCCGCAGCTTGAGGTCACAGGTTTCGGCGCGGAACGCGTAGTCCCAGGTCTCGCCGAGGAAGGCCCGCTCGGTGATGCTGCCGGGCAGGATCACGGCATCGCCGGCCGGGCAGGCGGCATGCAGCGCGACGTTCTGCGAGCGCAGCGAGAATTCGCTTGTCCTGATCGGTCCGCTGCAGCCGAGCCGTGCCGAAGCGACTTCAAAACCGTTGAAGGCGACGCTCGAACCGTTCGGCCTGCCGTCGAGAATGTTGGAACGGCCGATGAATTCGGCGACGTAGCGCGTCTTAGGCCGTGTATAGAGCGTCAGGGGATCGTCGATCTGCTCGATGCGGCCCTTGTTCATGACCGCGATCCGGTCCGACGTCGTCATCGCCTCGGACTGGTCGTGGGTGACGTAGATCGAGGTGATGCCGAATTCATTGTGCAGGCGGCGGATCTCGCTGCGCATCTCCTCGCGCAGGTTGGCGTCGAGGTTCGACAGCGGCTCGTCGAGCAGCAGGATTTCCGGCTGCACCACCAGCGCGCGGGCCAGCGACACCCGCTGCTGCTGGCCGCCGGAGAGTTCGTTGGGATAGCGCGCGGCGAGGTGCGCCGAGCTGAACCACGTCGAGGATCTGGCCGACCCGGCGTCTGGCTTCGTCCTTTGGCGACCTTGCGCATCTTGAGGCCGAAGGCGACGTTCTGCTCGACCGTCATGTTCGGCCACAGCGCGTAGCTCTGGAAGATCATCGACATCCGTCGCTTCTCCGGCGGCAGCGAGGACGTGGCGGACGACATCACGCTGCCGTCCATTTCCACCGTGCCGGCCGTCGGCGTCGACAAAGCCCGCGATCATCCGCAGCGTCGTGGTCTTGCCGCAGCCGGACGGCCCGAGCAGCGAGACGAATTCGCCCGCGCGCAGCGTGAGATTGAGGTCGTCGACGACGGCGAGGTCGGCGAACTTCTTGGTCAGGCCCTTGAGCTGCAACTTGTCCATCAGTTTCGCCTCAGCATGAAGTCGCGGCCGAGAACGGCTGCGCCGACCAGGGTCACGACGCCGGTGACGACGAGCAGCAGGACGGAGATCGCGGAAAGCATTTCGTACGGAACCCTGTTCACTCAGTTCCAGCGTCAGCACCGAGACGACGCGGGTTTGCGGCCCCGACAGGAACATCGCGGTCGACAATTCCCGGGTCCCGATGATGAAGATCAATAGCCAGCTTCCGAACAGCGACTTCTTCAGGATCGGCAGCACCACGAGCCACAGCGCGCGGGCCTGGTTGCCGCCGGCGATCCGCACCGCTTCCTCAAGCTCGGGATGCAGGCCCTGGATCGCCGAATTGGAATTGGTGAAGGCGATCGGCAGGAAGCGGGTGACAAAGGCGATCACGACCAGCGCACCGAGGCCGTAGAGCGCGAACGGCGGCGGCGCATAGGCGGCATAGAAGCAGATCGCGAGCACGATGCCGGGCACCGCGAACGGCGCCAGCGTGATGCTGGCCAGCAGATGAGAGTAGGGCAACAGCTTGCGTTGCGAGATATAGGCGACGGCGAAGCCGAGGAAGGTGCAGATGGTCGCGGTGATGATGGCGTATTGAAAGGTGTTGAACAGCGCCTGCCGCACCGTCATCTGGTCGAACAGCACCTCACGGAAATTGTGGAAGGTGAAGTTCGCCAGTGACATCGGCTGCGCCCAGGCCTTGCTGAACGAGGTCTGCAGGATGATGAACAGCGGCATGAACACCGACAGCCCCGCGATCAGCATCGCATAGCCGAACAGCACCCAGCGGAAAGCGCCGAGCGCCATCGGCTCGCGGTGGCCGCCCTTGCCGCCGACGGTGACATAGCTCTTGCGCGCCAGCAGGCGGCGCTGCACCCACAGCAGCGCGACGGTGATGCCGACCATCGGCATCGAGAAGGCGGCGGCGACCTCGACCCGAACCGGGTTCTCGAAGAACGCCGCAAGCTGCGTGGTGACGACATTGAAACCTGCCGGGATCGCGATCAGCGCCGGCGTGCCGTAGAGGCCGAGCACTTCGAGGAACACGAGGAATACCGAGCCGAGGATCGCCGGCAGCGCCAGCGGCAGGGTGACGCGAAAGGTGGTCTGCGCCGGGCCGGCGCCGAGGATGGCGGCGGCTTCCTCCATCTCGGTCGAGATCAGGTCGAGCGCGGATTTGGTGAAGACGTAGATCAGCGGGAACGAATACAGCGCGGTGACCAGCGCCAGTCCCCAGAAGGTGAAGATGTTGAACGGGCCCGACGGCGCGCCGGTCACCATCATCCAGGCCTTGTTGATCCAGCCGGCATTGGGTCCGCCCAGCAAGATCCAGCCGATCGCGCCGACGAACGGCGGGATCAGGAACGAGGCCAGCACCATCACGTGCACAAACCCGCGTCCGGGCATGTCGGTGCGCGAGACGCCCCAGGCCAGCGGCACCGCGATGATGCTGGAGAACAGCGCCGCGACGACGCCGAGTTCCACCGAATTGATCAGCGCCTGGATGTAGCGCGGCCGTCCGAACGCGGTGACGTAATTGGCAAAGGTAAAGCTGTGGTCGCGGGCGTTGGTGAAACTGTCCTTGACCAGCTGGAACAGCGGATTCGCGACCAGGAACACCAGGACCGCCGCCAGCAGCAGCGCTACCAGCGTCGTCGGATTGAAGGCGTTACGGAACGCCGCCGCAACTTTCGTTGCCGCCGTGCTCCGTTCCCCCTCTATCCCAAGTACTGCCATTAAAGCACAGCCATCTACCGACCGGTAAACTTCGGCTTGCGCTTTTCCATGAAGGCCTGGCGGCCCTCGCGAAAATCCGCCGAGTCCATGCAGTCGGTGCCGACCTGCTTGACCGCGTTCATGTCGCGCTTGTCGGGATCCTTGATCACCTGCGCGATGGTGATCTTGGCTGCCTTGATCGCGAGCGGTGCGTTGCCGGAAATGGTGCGCGCGATCTCCATGGTCGCGTCCCACAATTCGGCATCGGGCGAAACGCGGTCGACGAGGCCGATCCGCAACGCTTCCGCGGAATCGATCTTCATGCCCGTATACATGATCAGCCGCGCCCAGGACGGCCCGACCAGCGAGACCAGATGGCGCAAGCCGTCATAGCCATAGGCGATGCCGAGCTTGGCGGCGGGAATGCCGAACTGGCTGTTGTCGCTGGCGATGCGGATATCGGCTGCCATCGCCACCTGCATGCCGCCACCGAGGCAGAAGCCCCTGATGCAGGCGATGATCGGTTTCGGGTAATTCGCCAGCAAGGCGCGCTGCGCCTCGCTCTTTTTCGAGTATTCTTCCGACGCTGCCGCATTGTGGCGGACTTTCTCGAACTGGCTGATATCGGCGCCCGAGACGAAGGCCTTGTCGCCGGCGCCGACCATGATGACGACGCGGACGTCGGGATTGTCGCTGAACTCGATCAGCGCGCTGCCGAGCCCTTCCCACATATCCAGCGACATCGCATTGCGCTTGGCGGGGTTGTTGAAGGTGATGACGCCGACGCCCTCGCTGACGTGTTGAAGGATCTTGCCATCGGCATAAGATTTTTCGTTGTTTTTGGGAACGTCGAGCATGGGTGCTGCTTTCAGAGCGTGGTGATGAAGGGGTCGAATTTCGCACGTGCGAAGGCCGGCCGGGCCTGTATTTTAGTCCACCATTCGCTGACGCGGGGATGTTTCTTGGCCTCGACTTCGTCCGGGGCGATCTCCTCGTCGAGCCGCTTGACGAACGGCACGGCGGCGATGTCGGCGATCGAATAGGCCTTGCCGACGATCCAGCCGGACGGCTTCAGCGCCGCTTCCATCTTGTCCAGGAGCTGCGTGACCAGCTTGGCCCGCGCGGCATCGCGCTCTTCCTCGGTATAGGGTTTTCGCGCCACCCGCAGCCAGGCTTCCTGGCGCTCCTTGCTCGGGATGTTCTTCAGCTTCTCGGCCAGTTCCGCATCGGTCCATTGCGAGGCCGTCTTCTGCAGATGGTGGCGCCAGTTGAAGATGATGAGATTGCCGATCAGGCGCGTCGATATGCCGGATCCAGTTGCGCATCTCGGCGCGCGCGTAGGGCGTATCCGGCCGCAGCGGCGGATCGGGATAGGTCTCGTCGAGATATTCGCAGATCGTGCCGCTTTCGTGCAGCGGCTGGCCGTCATGGATCATGGTCGGGATCACGCCGAGCGGATTGATCTTCAGATATGCCGGCGAATGATGCTCCAGGTTCGCCATGTCGACGACATGGCCTTCATAGGCGAGGCCCTTTTCCTCGAGGCAGAGCCGGACCCGGCGCGACGCGCTCGAACGCCAGCCGTGATGAAGAACGATCATGCGGGTACTCCGTGAAATTCGGACGTGGCGATCAGACACCGAAGGTGTCGCGCCATTTTTCGGTGAGTTCGGGGATGCCCTTGATGATCTCTGCGATCGTCGGGCGGATGGTCTTTAGCTCGTCGAGCTTCTTGAAGCCGGCGGGCAGCACGGTGTCGCGCCGCAGCGGTATGCCGAACTCCTCGATGTCCTCGCCCGCAGTGTCGCTGGAATAGAGAAATTCCATGAACAGCTTGGCGGCGTTGGGGTGCTTGCTGTTCTTCAAGATCGCCGAGCCCGAGATCATCAGCACCGAGCCTTCTTCGGGATAGGATACCGCGATCGGATTGCCCTGCGCGGCGTTGCGCAGCACCAGCGCGGACGGGCTGGCGCCGATGCTGCGCTCGCCGGACACCTGCACTGTGACGGTGTCGATGATGGAGCGGCCGACATGCGGCTTCAGCGCCGCCAGTTGCTCGAAATAGTCCCAGCCATAGAGCTTGTTCATCTGCACCACCCAGGTGCCGACAAACCCGGAGAAGCCGGGATGGCCGACCACCGACTGGCCCTTCCATTTCGGGATCGATGAATTCCTTCCAGCTTTTCGGCGCCTGTTCCGGCTTCACCTTGTTGGTGTTGTAGGCAAGGCCAACGGTGGTGGCGTTGACGATCTGGTAGGCGTCATCGGGATCGACGTTGTGAAAACGGCTGTCGATCTGGTCGATCGATTTCATCCGGTACGGCAGCAGCACGCCGCGGTCCTTCAGCGCCACGAACTGCCCCATGTCGGTGGTGGCGAAGACGTCGCAATTGGCGGCGTTGGCCTGCAGGTCCTGGCTCAGCCGCTGATAGGCGACCTGCGCCGTCGAGCGCACCACGTTCACCTTCACGCCGGGGAAAGCCTTGGTGAAGAGCGCGCCGTGCTTTTCGGAGCGGTCCGACGGCCAGTACACGCTGTACCAGGTCAGCTCGCCTTCCTGCTTGGCCTTGGCGTAGAGCTCGGCGATGTAGTCGGCCTGCGCGGTGGCGGGCCGCAACCCCATCAGCGCAAGCGCGGTTCCGCTCAAAAAATTTCTTCGATTTCAGCATTGGCGTTCCCTGCAAGCGGACGCTCTCGGGCGTCTTCGAGGGCTATTTCAGCATTGATTTAATGTGTGCGCAATGCTCTTCTATGTATACACAAGGGAACCTGTTCGATGCGCGCCAGAACCAGCGATGCCCTGCGAAGGGAGATCGAGGACGATATCGAGCACGGAAGGCTGTCGCCGGGCGACAAGCTCGACGAGCAGACGCTGGCGGAGCGGTTCGAGGTGTCGCGCACGCCGGCGCGGGAAGCCCTGCTGCAACTGGCGGCGGCCGGAATCGTGCGGCTGGTGCCGCGGCAGGGCGCGGTGGTCTCCAGCGTGTCGCCGCAACTCGCGATCGGCATGGTGGAAGTGCTGACCGCGCTGGAAGCGGAAGCCGCCGGGCTGGCGGCGCGGCGGATGACGTCGGCCGAAAAGGCGCAACTCGCGAAATTCCATCTGGCGTCGCAGGCGGCGGTGAAGCGGCTGGACAGCCCGACCTACATCAAGAACAACGCCGCCTTTCACGCCGCGATCTATGACGGCGCGCGCAACGAATTTCTCGCCGAGCAGATCCGGACCACGCGGTTGCGGATGCGGTTCTATCATCGCTCCAGTCTCTATCAGCCGGCGCGGCTGAAGGCCTCGTTCCAGGAGCACGCGCGCGTCACCGAAGCGATCAAGAGCGGCGACGACGCGCTGGCGCAGCAATTGATGCGCGAGCACATCCTGTTCGGCGGCCGGGTGTTCGCCGACCTGATCGCCAATCTCACCAGCCGGAAGCCCTGAGGCGACCAAGACCCGAGCCGCAGGGACCCTTTCGCATCGCCTACTGCGTCATGTGCGCCGTCAGCGGATGTTCGGCCGCCTTGTTGAAGAAGGCCGCTTCTTCCGCGGTCGCTTCCAGCAGCTGCTCGTCCTGGGCGTAGATGTCGTTGCGGAACTGGACCGTCTGGTCCTTGGTCATCCACGCCGTCAGGTAGATCCAGGCCACCGGGATCTTTTTGGTGACGTGGACGTCGTGACGCTGTCCGGTCGCGATCGCCGCATCGATCGCGGCCCTGTTCCACTGCGGCTGGTCCTTCAACAGCCATGCCGCGAGGTCGCGCACGTTGTCGACGCGCGAGCAGCCGTGGGAATCGAAGCGGTAGTCGTCGGTGAACAGGTTGCGCTGGTTGGTGTCGTGCATATAGACCGAATAGGAATTCGGCATGTCGATCTTGACCGCGCCGAGCGCATTCCAGGCGCCGGACTGCTGGCGCACCGTGAAGTTCGGCGTGTGGGCGCCGGACCAGTCGACCGAATGCGGATCGATCGGCGCGTCATTGGCGCCGAGCACGTCCATGTGCATGCGGGACAGATAGGTCGGGTCCTTGCGCATGTGCGCGGAGATTTCGCTCTTCGCGATCGACGACGGCACGGTCCAGGTCGGATTGAGATTGACGCTGGTGATGTCGGCGGTCAGCGTCGGCGACGGCTTTTCGGTCTTGCCGACGATGACGCGATAGCGCCGCACCACCTTGTCGTCCTCGATCGCCTCGGCAAAGGTCGCCGGAATATTCACGACCACGTAGCGCTGGCCGAACGGAAAGTTCATGTTCTCAAGCCGCGTCAGCGAAGCCTCGAGCTGCTTGATGCGCTTCTGGACGGAAACGTTGAGCGCGGCCAGCGTGCGCGGCGTCACCGTCCCGGTCATCGCCAGGCCGTGGCGGGCCTGGAAATGCTTGACCGCTTCGGCCAGGGCTTCGTCGTAGGCGCCGGACGCCTTGTCGGCGGCGAGGTCACCGCTCATGATCAGGCGCTTGCGCAACAGATCGTCATTCGGCCCCTGGACGCCGAGCTGCGAATTTGGCATCGGCGGGAAGCACCGGCCATCCGCCGCGCACCGCCAGATCCGAGTAGCTGAGCGCGGCTTCGCGGATACGTTGCGCGCTGCCTTCGTCGTAGGTCGGCTCATGCGAGAGCGCCAGTGCCGCCGCCGAGCGTGATTCCGGCGTGGACGCGGCAACCGCCGGTTTCGCCGGTGCTGCGTGCGCGGCAGGCATCGTGCCGGCCGGTGCGGCCTGATGGGGCGCTGCCGTTCCGGCGCCCGAAGCGCCTGAACCGGCTCCGGCCCAGCTCCTGGCCAAACGCCGGCCCGGTCACGAGCATCGCGGCCATGGCAACGACTGTCATTCTCTGCATGTCGGATTTCCCTGATGTCAGGATTGGTCGGCGTGCGCGCGAGGCGCGGAAATTGAAATCGAATATCCGGCGGCGCGGGCCGAGCGGATGAGACGGGGGGCCGAAGATAGCGATCGGCAAGGATACCTCCGTGCAAGATTACCGCGTGAGAGTTGCGTTAGGATTAAGTTGCCGTTGCGGCTGTTGCACTGCCGCCAAGCTCGCCCGAACCGAAAGCGGCCCACCGCCGTGATTGGACTTTTGTCTCCTTTGATATGTCGCCGCGGCCGTTATTGTGGTTCGCAACAGAATCAAGAAAAGCACAGATTGGGAGAGCGCCATGCCGTTGACGCGCCGGGAAGCGATTGCGGGATGCGGCGGCGGGCTGGCCTGGCTCGCAGCAGGGCCGGCGCTGGGGCCAGGCGGCCTATCCCGGCCGGACCATCAAGATGATCGTGCCCTATCCGGCAGGCGGCACCACCGATTTGCTCGGCCGATTGTTTGCCGACCAGCTCAAGAACGGCCTTGGCGCAACCGTCGTCGTCGAGAACAAGCCGGGCGCCGGCACGACGCTCGGCGCCGAGCAGGTCGCCAAGTCCGAACCGGACGGCTACACGCTTCTGATGGCGACCTCGACCACGCTCGCCATCAACAAGACGCTTTACAAGAGGCTGCCCTACGATCCCGTCAGTGGATTTCGCGCCGGTTGGCCTCGTGGCCGGCGTGCCGTTTGCGCTGATCATCAATCCGGAGATCCCGGCGAAGACGCTGGCCGAATTTATTGCCTACGCCAAATCGAAGCCGGGCCTGAGCTATGGCTCGGCCGGCAATGGCAGCCCGCAGCATCTCGGCGCCGAGATGCTGAAGACGGCGGCCGGAATCGATATCCGGCATGTGCCGTATCGCGGCAGCGTGCCGGCGATGTTCGATGTGGTCGCGGGGCATATTCCGTTCATGGTGGTGGATTTGCAGCCGGCGCTGCAGCAGATTCGCGAGGGCAAGGTCCGGGTGCTCGGCGTCACCACGCCGAAGCGCGTCGCCGCGGCCCCGGAGATTCCGACGCTTGCCGAAGGTGGGCTTGCCGGTTTCGAACTGGTCGCCTGGCAGGGCGTGGTGGCGCCGTCGGGCACGCCGCGGCCGGTCATCGATGCGCTGGCGGCGCAGATCGCAAAACTGGTCGCCGACCCCGCGACAAGGGACAAGTTGAAGGAGATTTCGCTGGAGCCGTTGCCGCCCTCGACACCGGACAGTTTTGCCGCTTACATCAAGACCGAAATCGCGCGCTGGGCGGTGATCGTGAAGAACTCCGGCGCCGAGCTCGAATGACGAGACCCGTAACGACCAACAACAAGAAGTCTTGAAATGACTCTTTCGCAAATGCACGGCCCTCGCACGACATGAATGATGCCGCTGTCCTGATCGTTGGCGCCGGACCGGTCGGGCTTACGCTTGCGATTGATCTCGCATGGCGGGGCATCGACGTTACTGTGGTGGAAACGCGCGCGCCCGCCGCGCCGCCCGAGCCGAAATGCAACCACGTCGCCGCCCGCACCATGGAAATCTTCCGGCGGCTCGGCGTTGCCGAAAAGGTCCGCCAGGCCGGATTGCCGGCGGATTATCCGCACGACATCAGCTACCGCACCTCGTTCACCGGTCAGGAACTGACACGGATTCATATTCCCTGCCGGCGCGACCGCTTCACGGCAACCGACGGGCCGGACTGCAACTGGCCGACGCCGGAGCCGCCGCACCGCATCAACCAGATCTTTCTCGAGCCGATCCTGTTCGAACATGCGGCTGCGCAGCCGCGCATCCGCATCGTCAACCGCACCGCCGTCGAAGACGTCGTGGTGGAGGACACCGGCGCGCGGGTGACCCTGCGCGATCTCGATAGCGGCGCGGCGACACGTATCAACTGCCGCTACCTGATCGGCTGCGACGGCGCGCGCTCGATCGTGCGCAAGGCGATCGGCGCGGAATTATCCGGCGACGCCGTGATCCAGCGCGTGCAGTCGACCTATATTCGCGCGCCCGGCCTGATCGATCGCCAGCAGAGCGCGTCGCGCCTGGGGGACCGGTTCGATCAATCCGCGGCGCTCGGGCATGGTCTATGCGATCGACGGCCGCGAACGCTGGCTGGTGCATAATTACATGAAGCCGGGCGAGGGCGATTTCGACGAGGTCGATCGCGACGGCTGCCTGCGCACCATCCTCGGCGTCGATGCCGATTTCAAATACGAGATCATCTCGAAAGAGGACTGGTTCGGGCGGCGGCTGATCGCCGACAAATTCCGCGACCGCTGCGCCTTCATCGCCGGCGACGCCGCGCATATCTGGGTGCCCTATGCCGGCTACGGCATGAATGCCGGCATTGCCGATGCCATGAACCTCTCGTGGCTGCTGGCGGCCCATCTCAATGGCTGGGCGCCGCCGGCCATTCTCGACGCCTATGAGGCGGAGCGCTGGCCGATCACCAGCCAGGTTTCACAATTCGCGATGTCGCATGCCGAAGCCGAGATTCGCCGCCGCGGCTCGGTGCCGGATGAAATCGAGGCGATGGGAGCGGAAGGCGAACGTGCGCGACGCGACGTCGGTCGTCTCACCTACGAGATCAATGTGCAGCAATATGCCTGTGCCGGATTGAACTTCGGCACGTACTACGACCGTTCGCCGATCATCGCTTACGACGGTGCCGCCCATCCGGCCTACACCATGAACAGCTATACGCCGTCGACCGTGCCGGGTTGTCGTACGCCGCATTTCTGGTGCAAGGACGGCCGTTCGCTCTATGACGCGATGGGGCCGGAATTCACGCTGTTGCGGTTCGATCCCGCAGTCGACGTCGCCGCACTCGACGCCGCAGCCCGCGTGCGGGGCATGCCGCTAAAGATTCTCGATATCGAACGGCCGGATTCCGTCATTTGCGACGGTGACAAACTGGTCTTGTCCCGGCCGGATCAACATGTGGCCTGGCGCAGCAACAGGCTACCCGCCGATTCGCTCGCGATCATTGATCGGGTCCGCGGTGCTGCATTCCAGACGCGATAACGCCTAGTCTTCGTTGGCGGCAATCGATTCCATCAGGGACACCAGCTGACGCTGCACGGTCTGGTCCTTGATCTTGCTGTAAGCGCGCAGCAGCCGCAGGCTGAATGCGCTGTCGAGGAACAGCAGGCTCTCGACTTCGCGCGCCTTGCCGTCGCCGTCGTAGAAGAACGTGACCGGCACGTCGAGCGCAGTTGCAATTTGCTGCAGACGGGCAGCGCCGACGCGATTGACGCCCTTCTCGTACTTCTGGACCTGCTGGAAACTGACGCCAAGTTTGTCGCCGAGTTCGGCCTGCGAGATCTTCTGCTCTACACGTCGCAGACGAATTCGCTTGCCCAATTCAATGTCGGGTTTGCCGGCACTGCGTTGCTTCATCTTCTTTGCTGCTGATCTGTTCATTCTGGTTTTACCGTCCTTCGATCGGGAGGCCCTGGCGAATTAGGTCAGGGGTACATCCGTATTTACCGCGTTAAGTCCGTATCGACCCATGAATTCACCGTAAGAAACACAGGAATCCTGAGAGAATGTGGATGGTAGCCAAACGCATGTTTGGAAGCATCCTATCCTAATACCGGCGTCGTCAGCCAAACCTCGACTGCTGGCGCCCGGGGCAAAATTGTCGAGGCCCCGCCCTCTTACATTTGGCAAAATATCGGCCAAACCACAACCACCGCGAGTTCAGTGGCCACAGATTTCGAGAGCATACTTACTAACTGCCGACTGTACAGTGGTACTACTACGGGGGTTGCGGGCGACAAAATGACCCGCCGGGGGTGAGTGGAAGTCTCCCTTGGGTTGGTCGGCCTGAAATGCTCAACCGCCGTATTGGATGGAATACAGCAGGTTCGAAACGCCCTTCGAACGAATGGCGCGCTGGACAATAGCGGCAAAGTTCTGGATCATCGGCCTGGCCCTCACGCAATTGTTTACGTGCCCGCGGCCTGTTTTTCAGCACCTTGTGGAGAAGCTCATGAAGCGCCGCACTGAGCCGCCGCGGGATCACGCCGGCCCGCGAACTCCGGAAATGACCGCGGCCAGTTCAGAAGCGCGCCTGCTGCCGCTGCTTGCGACGCTGGAGCAATGCCGGGCATCGCTCGAACAAGCTGGCTCGGCCGCCGCGGGATTGCTGTCGCTGGCGATGCTCCAGCTTCGCCTCGAACTTCAGGGGGTGACGGAGTCCGAACTCAAGGCGTTGTGCGACCTCACAGCGCAGGCAAATCAGCCGCCGCTGGAAGTAAAGCCCTGCCAGGGCCTGCCGCCGGCCCGGTTGCAACTCGTCAAGTAGACGGCAAGGCCTCTGGACGGCAAGGCTTCCTGGACGACAAGGCTTCCCGGCGGGATCCTAACCCGCGGTCACATCGACCAGTTCCGTGCCATCGAGCACCCGCCGCGCCTTGTCGCGGTCGAGGTCTTTCTCCCAGGCCGCAACGACCACGGTCGCCACGCAGTTGCCGATCAGGTTGCCGAGCGCGCGAGCCATGCCGATGAACCAGTCGACCGAGAGCACCAGCACGAGGCCGATCGCGGGAATGCTCGGCACCGCGTTCAGCGTCGCCGCCAGGATAACGATCGCAGAGCCAGGCACGCCATGCGCGCCCTTTGAGGTGACGAGCGAGACGCCGAGCACGAGCAGGAGGTCGCCGAACGACAATGGCGTGTTGGTCGCCTGCGCGATAAACACCACCGCCAGCGTCAGATAGATCGAGAACGCATCGAGGTTGAACGAGTAGCCGGTGGGGATCACGAGGCCGACCACCGAATCCTTGACGCCCATCCGTTCCAGCTTACGCATGATCTGCGGCAGCACGGCGTCGGAGGAAGCGGTGGCGAGAACAATCGTCAATTCCTCGCGCAGATAGGCCAGGAATTTGAGAATGTTCAACCCGGCCAGCGCCATTACGCCGCCGAGCACGCCGAACACGAAGATCGCCACCGAAACGTAGAACAAGGCGACCAGCGACAGCAATTGCTTGAGCGAGCCGACGCCGTATTTTCCGACCGTATAGGCCACCGCGCCAAGCACGCCCAGCGGCGCGACGCGCACGATCAGGCCCATGGTGCGGAACAGCACGGTCGACACTGCGTCGATGAAAGACGTGATCCTCTCGGCCTTTTCGCCGCCGACCAGCGCGAGGCTGGTGCCGAACAGGATCGCGAAGAACAGCACCTGGAGCACGTCGTTGCGCGACAGCGCATCAACCGAGGTGGTCGGGATGATGTTCATCAGGAAGCTGCCGATACCGCCGCCCTGCAACTTGTGGGCATTGTCGGCGTAGTTGCTGAGCGCCTTGGCATCGAGCGTCGAGGTGTCGATGTTCATGCCGTGACCGGGCCCGAACAGATAGGCCAGCAGCAGGCCGACGATGAGCGCGACCGTGGTCATGGTTTCGAAATAGATCAGCGCCTTGACGCCGACCCGTCCGACCTTCTTCAGGTCGCCGGCGCCGGCGATGCCGTGCACCACGACGCAGAACACGATCGGCGCCACGATCATCGAAATCAGCTTCAGGAAGGCGTCACTGAAGATCTTGAGCCCGACGGCGAAATCCGGAACCGCCATCCCGAGCACGATCCCGAGCACCAGCGCGGCCAGCACCTGAACGAAGAGGGAAGTGTAAAGCGGCTTGGGCGCTTCCGTGGCTACCGGTGCTGCGATCGTCGACATGGCCTGATTTCCCCGATTGGTTTCCGCGTCAAAACGTAGCAACTAACGTGCCAATTTGGCGCACCCGCCGGCGGTCTCGGAAATTTCCGGTCACGTCGGCTTTGTGTCCCCGGCTGCGAACACAGCCTCGCCACCGGCCGCAAGGACCGGTTGAGGGCTGGCTGAAAAAGGGGGCGGAGAGCCTGCCAGCCAGCTCGATATGGCCGGCGCCATTCGGTGCTCACGCAGTAATCCCGATAGGGGCGCTTTATCGCGACCTTCAGTTTTCAGTAAGCATCTCGTGTCAAGGATTCGGTCAGTAAGTGGAGTACAAGCGTGATCGATTTTGACAGGCTGCAGGAGCTGGCTGCGGACGTGCGCAGCTTTATCCAGGGCTCAAGTGACAAGGCCAACGCCCTCAAATCCATTGTAACCGCCTTCGATGTGGTTCTCGGGATTTACCCTTCCGGTACGGGAGCGGAACTTCACGTCATCAAGGGGCAGGAGCTCCTCAATCAGATGACGCCTGACGGTCCCGACTACAGCCACACCGCCATCGCGGTGCAAACCCGTGAACAGGCAATCGCGCTGCAAGCTTTGGTGGCCTAGCGACCGGCCACTTGTGGCGTTTGGCGCGTCCGGGCAAAACCGCCTTCCTCGTCACGGCTCGTTTTCGAGCGCGCAACTCACGGTGTAGACGACGCCGTGGGGCAGAAAATCGACGGTGGCCTCGCCGCCGAGCTGATCGCGCGCGCTGCGCTCGATCAGCCGCGAGCCAAAGCCACGCTGCACCGGCGCCGTGACATGGGGGCCTCCGGTCTCGGTCCAGATCATCCGCAGTTTGCGCCCGTCGCTTTCCTCGAGCATTTCCCAGTCCAGCGCGACGGTGCCGGTGTCGTTGGACAGCGCGCCGTATTTGGCGGCGTTGGTGGCGATCTCGTGCACGATCATCGACAGGATCACGGCGAGCCGCGGCGACAGCGGCACCTTCGGTCCGATCATCCGCATCCGTTCCGGATTGTTCAGCAGATAGGGCTGCAACACCCGCGCGACCACGTCCTGCAAATCGGAGCCCTGCCACTTCTCCTGGCTCAGCAGATTGTGGGCTTCCGCCAGCGCGCCGAGCCTGCCTTCGAATTTTTCGCGCTCGGCCCGGCTGGCGCTGCGGAAGGTTTGCATCGCAATCGACTGCAGGATGGCGAGCGTATTCTTGACCCGATGGTTGAGCTCTTCGATCAGGAGGTCGTGCAGCATCTCGCCGCGGGCGATCGCCGTGGCCATTCGTACCGCGAAGGCGAGTCCGACCAGCAGCAGGACGCCGCCGATCACGCTGGTGATGGCGAGATTGCGCCATAGCGGAGCGACCAGCGAACTTTCTGCAATGCCGGCGGCGACCGTCCAGCCGGTCAGCGAAGAGCGCGCCACGCTGGTGATCAGCGGCACGCCCTCAAGGGATACCGAAGAAAACGTCGCTTCGGGGGAATGGAACATCTCCACATAAAGCGAGGGCGATGCACGTTTTCCTATCGTATCCTGCGGGTTCGGAACGCGCGCGAAATTGATGCCTTCGCCGTCGAAGATCGAGATCGTCCAGTCCTTGCTTGGACGCTGCTGCTCGATGATGGCCTGGAAAATCTCGATCGGAGGGCTGAAGGAGATATCGTAGATGACTTCACCGTCGCGGATTACGGGCACCTCGACCGTGACGATCAGGCGCTTCTTGACCGCGCCGCTGAACAGATTGGAGTAGGCCGGCTTCTTTTCCGAAAACACCTTGTCGACGATCGCGCGGTTGTTTCGGGGCGGCAGGCTTGCGGCGTCCGACGTGACCGAGGAGAACACCTGGCGGCCTTCGCGGTCGGCCACCAGCACGACGCCACCCTCGGCATATTGATCGAGAAACCCTTGCGCGATACGGCGGAAGCCGTCGAAATCACGATCGCGCAACGCATTTGTGAGCGACAGCACCTGCAGCGCACCGGTCATGCGCTGCATTTCGGCATCGAGCACCAGTCGAATGCTGCGGACGGTTTCTCCGACGCGCTGCGTCGCGTCGCTGCGGTCCTGTTCGTAGTTATTGTAAACGATGCCGGCCGCGAAAAGGATCAGCGGCAGCGTGGTTCCCGCGACCAGAAGGGCGAGACGCACTGGCAGGGAGAGTTTTGGCAATGCTTGTCCCGGATCCTCGCAACTGCCGGGAGCATAGGAGAAGTGGTTGAAACCGCCAAGGAAATTAGGCCGGAGCGGCCGGGTTCCGCGACGGCTTTATGACGCCGCGGAACCCTGACATCTCAGAGATTGCTGTCGGTGATGGCGGCATACACCATGGAGCGAATCTCGCGCCGGATCGGATAGGCGCTCGACGGCAGCACCTGCGTCATGAAGATCGTGATCAGCTCTTCAGCCGGATCGATGAAGAACGATGTCGTCGCAGCACCACCCCAGGCGTATTCGCCGGGGCTGCCGGCAATCAGGGTCTGCGCCGGGTTCATGGTGACGGCAAAGCCGAGACCGAAACCGACGCCGTTATAGGACGCTTCGGAGAACAACGAGCGTGACATCGCCGGCAGATCGACGCCGCCGGGCAAATGGTTCGACGCCATCAGCTTCAAGGTCTTCGGGCCCAGCAACCGCACACCGCCGAGCTCGCCGCCATTGAGCAGCGCCCGGCAGAAGGTGAGATAGTCGGCCGCCGTCGAGCACAGGCCGCCGCCGCCTGAAATGAACGAGGGCGGCGACAGGAACGAACTCGTCGTCGGATCGTCCTGAAGTGTCAGCGTGCCCTTGCGATCGGCGGCGAGCGGATTGAAACCGCCGTTCGGGTCGGCCGAATAGCAGGCCGCGAGACGATGGGCCTTCTCCCTGGGCACGAAGAAATCGGTATCGTTCATGCCGAGCGGATTGAGAATGCGCTCCTTCAGAAATTGCTCGAACGGCTGGCCTGAAATCTTGCCGACGAGATAACCGAGCACGTCGGTGGCGACGGAATAGTTCCAGGCTTCGCCGGGCGAAAACTCCAGCGGAATTTTGGCGAGGTCCTCGATCATGGTTTGCAGCGTGCCGGCCTTGATCACTTCGCCGATCTTGGTCTCGCGATAGGCGGCATCGACATTGGAGCGCTGCTGGAAGCCGTAAGTAAGACCAGAGGTGTGGCGCAGCAGGTCGACGATCAGCATCGGCCGCGACGGCGGCCGGGTCAGAAACGCCGGATAGGTGCCGGCCACGAACACGCCGAGGTTCTTCCATTCGGGAATGTATTTATGGACGGGCTCGTCGAGCGCGACGCGGCCTTCCTCGACCAGCATCATGAAGGCGACCGAGGTCAGCGCCTTGGTCATCGAATAGATCCGGAAGATGGTGTCGTCCTTGACCGGCACCTTGCGCTCGACGTCGGCAAAGCCCTGCACCGTCGAGTGGACGATCTTGCCGCGGCGGTAGACCAGGAGCTGGGTTCCGGGAAAGCGGCCGGCATCGACGTAGCGCTGCTTCAGGTGGTTTTCGAGACGGTCGAGCGCGGCCTTGGACATTCCGGCGGACTCGGGCGAGGCGGGGGTGGGGGCTAACATCGGGGTTGATCTCCGGCAGGCTGGACAGGCTCCTAGATAGCCGAAAAGTGTAGGCTGTTCCAACGCCCCGCGCTTACCCTCGCCCGGATCGGTGGTATACGCTGGCGCAGCCATTCGCGACCCCCGCAGGACAGCCAAAATGACCCAATTCAACGAGACCGAACTCACCGCCGCCGTGATCCGCAGTTTCGACGACACGCCGGATCCCCGTGCCAAATTCCTGCTGCAGGAGCTGGTGACGGCGCTGCACGGCTATGTCGCCAAGACCGGTCTCACCTTCGAGGAATGGGAATATGCGATCGATTTCCTGACCCGCACGGGGCAGAAATGCACCCCGATCCGGCAGGAGTTCATCCTGCTGTCCGACGTGCTCGGTGTCTCGATGCTGGTCGATGCCGTCAACCACCGGGAGCGCGAGGGCGCCACCGAGACCACCGTGCTCGGCCCGTTCTATGTCGGTGAACACAAGGTGATGCCGCACGGCACCGACGTCTCGGCCAATCTGCCCGGCGAGCGGATGTTCGTGCAGAGCCGCGTCACCGACCTCAACGGCAAGCCGCTGGCCAATGTGCCCGTCGACATCTGGCATGCCGATGACGAGGGCTATTACGATTCACAGCGGCCGACCTATGCGACCGAAGGGCCGTCGTCGCGGGCGCGCTTCGTCACCGACGCCGATGGCCGGTTCTTCTTCCGCACCATCCTGCCGTGCAGCTATCCGATTCCCACCGATGGTCCCGTCGGCGAGATGATCATCCAGACCCGCCGTCACGCGATGCGGCCCGCGCATGTGCATTTCCTGGTCGATGCGCCCGGCTACGAGCCCCTGATCACGCATGTCTTCATGGACGGCGACAAATATCTGGATTCTGACGTGGTGTTCGGGGTCAAGGACGAACTGGTCGCGAAAATCGAAAAGCGCACCGATGCGCTGATGCCTGACGGCAAGCCGGCCGAGGTTCCGTGGCACCTGATGACCTACGAATTCCGCATGAAGCCGGGCAAGGGAGCTGCGCCGAAACCGATGGCGGCGAAGGCCCAGGAACCAGCCTAAGAACCAGCTTAGGTACCAGCCTAAGAGCACGCTGGAGGGCCCGCCTACGGCATCCCCTGGGTCCCTGCTCAATTCTTGTGCGCCGCACAAGAATTGAGCGAATCGCAAATTTAGGGTGCGAAGAGCGGGTTCGGCGCACTGCCGCGCCGAACCCATATTCCATTGAATTATATAAGTTTTTTGCGCTGCAGCAGGCTTGGCACGAAGCTTGAATAGCTTGTGCTGACGCCATTGATGCCGTCCCTCGAGACCAATCATCCGACTTGTGAAACCGCCAGACTGGGGCCTCCCCAGAACGCGCCTCTATGCCTTCAGCGCGGTGACACGGACGGACGGCCATTAGACGCAAAGGACACCAGCGCCCATGACGAAGACTGCCAATCCGACCTCCCGCCTTAGCCGCCGTCAGCTTCTGAAAGCGGCCGGCGGAACCGCGGCGCTGCTCGCCGCGGCCAAACTGAACTTCCCCGCCGGAGCCTTCGCACAAGGCGCCGGTCCGGAAGTGAAGGCCGCCAAGCTCGGCTTCATCGCGCTGACCGATGCCTCGCCGCTGTTCGTCGCCAAGGAGAAGGGCATCTTCGCCAAATACGGCATGCCCGATGTCGAGGTGCAGAAGCAGGCTTCCTGGGGCACCACGCGCGACAACCTCGTGCTCGGCTCCGAAGGCAACGGCATCGACGGCGCGCATATCCTGACCCCGATGCCTTACCTGATCTCGTCCGGCAAGGTGACGCAGAACAACCAGCCGACGCCGATGTACATCCTGGCGCGGCTCAACCTCAACGGCCAGTGCATCTCCGTTTCCAAGGAATACAGCGACATCAAGGTCGGTCTCGATACCGCGCCGTTCAAGGTCGCACTCGACAAGAAAAAAGCCTCCGGCAAGTCGGTCAAGGCCGCCATGACTTTCCCCGGCGGTACCCACGACCTGTGGATCCGCTACTGGCTCGCCGCCGGCGGCATCGATCCCGACAAGGACATCGAGACCATCGTGGTGCCGCCGCCGCAGATGGTCGCCAACATGAAGGTTGGCACCATGGATTGCTTCTGCGTCTGTGAACCCTGGAACCTGCAGTTGATCCATCAGGAGATCGGCTACACCGCGATCACGACGGGCGAACTCTGGGACAAGCATCCAGAAAAATCCTTCGGCATGCGCGCCGCCTATGTCGACAAATATCCGAAGGCCGCGAAAGCGCTGCTGATGGCCGTCATGGAAGCGCAGCAGTGGTGCGAGCAGGCGGAGAACCGCGAAGAGACGGCAGCGATCTGCGCCAAACGCCAGTGGATCAACTGCCCGGTCGAGGATGTCACCGACCGCATGAAGGGCAAGTTCGATTACGGCACCGGCCGCGTCGTCGAGAACTCGCCGCAGCAGATGCGGTTCTGGAAGGACAACGCCTCCTATCCGTACCAGAGCCACGATCTCTGGTTCATCACCGAGGATATCCGCTGGGGCAAATATGAAGCCGGTTACGACGCCAAGGCGCTGATCGCCAAGGTCAACCGCGAGGACCTCTGGAAGGACGCCGCCAAGGAACTCGGCGTTGCCGCCGCCGACATTCCGGCGTCGACCTCGCGCGGCAAGGAGACCTTCTTCGACGGCAAGGTGTTCGATCCCGAGAATCCCGCAGCCTACCTCAAGTCCCTGTCGATCAAGCGTGTTGAAGTCTGATCCAGACCGGGCCGCGCGTTCGCGCGCGCGGCCCGGTCTTTGAACACGGAGATACACTTTCAATGACGATGCATGCCATGAAAGCCGAACCCACTGCTGCGGTAATACCCGCCTCGGCGGCGACGCCGGCGCCGGTCGTGACGATGACGCCGAAGCGGGCGCCAAGCGCAGAGAAGTACGCCAAGATGGCGAAAGAGATCGCCGCGAGCGTCGTGCCGCCGCTGATCGTGCTCGCGCTGCTGATGCTGTTCTGGGAGCTGGTGTGCCGGCGCACCGGATCGACGCTGCCGCCGCCGTCAAAGGTCTTCAAGGACACCAAGGAGCTGATCTTCGATCCGTTCTTCGATCGCGGCGGCATCGACAAGGGCCTGTTCTGGCATCTGTCGGCGAGCCTGCAACGGGTTGCGCTCGGCTATTCGCTGGCCGCCATCGTCGGCATCGCGCTCGGTACGCTGGTCGGACAATCGGTGTGGGCGATGCGCGGCCTCGATCCGCTGTTCCAGGTGTTGCGCACCATTCCGCCGCTGGCCTGGTTGCCGCTGGCGCTGGCGGCGTTCCGCGACGGCCAGCCCTCGGCGATCTTCGTGATCTTCATTACCTCGATCTGGCCGATCATTATCAATACCGCCGTCGGCATCCGCAACATCCCGCAGGATTACCGCAACGTCGCCGCGGTGGTGCAGCTCAATCCGCTGGAGTTCTTCACCAAGGTGATGATCCCGGCCGCGGCTCCCTACATCTTCACCGGCCTGCGGATCGGCATCGGCCTGTCCTGGCTCGCCATCATCGCGGCTGAAATGCTGATCGGCGGCGTCGGTATCGGCTTCTTCATCTGGGACGCCTGGAACTCGTCGCACATCAGCGAAATCATTCTGGCTCTTTTCTATGTCGGCATCATCGGCTTCATCCTCGATCGCCTGATCGCGGGACTGGGCAAGATCGTCACGCGCGGTACCTCGGTTAGCTAAGGGAACATGTCATGCAGGCCTATCTGAAGCTCGACCACATCGACAAGGTCTTCACCCGCGGCAATGCTTCGACCGAGGTGTTGAAGGACGTCAGCCTGACGATCGACAAGGGCGAATACGTCTCGATCATCGGGCATTCCGGTTGCGGCAAGTCGACGATGCTCAACATTGTCGCCGGCCTCACCGACTGCACCAATGGCTGCGTGCTGCTGGAGAACCGCGAAGTCAATTCGCCGGGGCCGGACCGCGCCGTGGTGTTCCAGAACCACAGCCTGCTGCCGTGGCTGACGGTCTACGAGAACGTCAAGCTCGGCGTCGACAAGGTGTTCGCCAGGACCAAGACCAAGGCCGAGCGCGACGCCTGGGTGATGCACAATCTCAACCTGGTGCAGATGGCGCATGCCAGGGACAAGCGGCCGTCGGAGATTTCCGGCGGCATGAAGCAGCGCGTCGGCATCGCCCGTGCGCTGGCGATGGAGCCGAAGGTGCTGCTGCTCGACGAGCCCTTTGGTGCACTCGACGCGCTGACCCGCGCGCATCTGCAGGACTCGGTGATGGCGCTGCACCAGAAGCTTGGCAACACCATCTTGATGATCACGCATGACGTCGACGAAGCCGTGCTGCTGTCGGACCGCATCGTGATGATGACCAACGGTCCGAGCGCGCGAATCGGCGAAGTGCTGGAGGTGCCGCTGGCGCGTCCGCGCAAGCGGCTCGAGCTTGCAACCAATCCCGGTTACCTCAAGTGCCGCCAGCGTGTGCTCGAATTCCTCTATGAACGGCATCGTTTCGTCGAGGCGGCGTAGCGGGCGCAGGCCTTGAATATTGAACCAATTTTGAAGGCATCGCGACCAACCGGTTCACCTTTGAGATCCAAGGAGAATTGAGATGAATCCGACACAAATCAAACTGGTTCAGGACAGCTTTGCCAAGGTTGCGCCGATCTCCGAGCATGCCGCGGTGCTGTTCTACGATCGCCTGTTCGAAGTCGCGCCATCGGTGAGGGCGATGTTTCCCGACGACATGACCGAGCAGCGCAAGAAATTGATGGCGACACTCGCCGTCGTGGTCGGCGGATTGACCAGTCTGGAAGCCATTTTGCCCGCCGCCAGCGCGCTGGCCAAGCGTCACGTCAACTATGGGGCCAAGGCGGAGCACTATCCGGTGGTCGGTGGCGCGCTGCTGTGGACCCTGGAAAAGGGGCTCGGCGATGCCTGGACCCCCGAAGTCGCCGAGGCCTGGGTCGCGGCCTACGGCACGCTGTCCGGTTACATGATCCAGGAAGCCTACGGCAGCGCCGAAGCCGCCGAGTAGAGACAAGAGGAGACGCCGTGAGCGAACAGCTTGTAATCGTCGGCAATGGCATGGCCGCCGCGCGCCTGGTCGACGAATTGACCAGGGCTTCGCTCGGTCGGTACGCCATTGCCGTGATCGGCGACGAGCCGCGGCTCGCTTATAATCGCGTCCTGCTGTCCTCGGTGCTGGCCGGCGAAACCACGACGCAGGATATCGAATTGCGGCCGGCGTCGTGGTGGCGCGAGCGTGGCGTCACGCTGAAATACGGTTGCCGGGCGACCGAGATCGATGTCGGGCGCCGCGAACTCAAGATCGCGGGCGATGAGAGCATCCCGTTTTCCAAGCTGGTGCTGACGACGGGCTCGTCGGCGCTGCGGCTGAATGTGCCCGGCGCCGATCTCGGCGGCGTCCATACCTTCCGCGATAGCCGCGACGTCGATCTGCTACTGGCGCTGGCGGCGCAAAAGAAACGCGTGGTGGTGGTCGGCGGCGGGTTGCTCGGTCTCGAAGCGGCCTATGGGCTCGCCAAGGCAGGCAGTCCGGTGACGCTGATCCACCTGATGGACCGGCTGATGGAGCGTCAGCTCGATGCGCCCGCGGCGGCCCTGTTGAAATCGCTCGTCGAGCGCAAAGGCATCGAAATCCTGCTCAACGCCAACACCGCTCGTATCGTTGGCGAGACCCAGGTCGAGGGCGTCGAACTGGTGGACGGCCGCCGGATCGAGGCCGAGGCCGTGATTTTTGCGGCCGGCATCCGGCCCAACATCGCGCTGGCCAAGGAGGCCGGCATCGCCGTCAACCGTGGCATTGTCGTCGACGATCATTTGCAGACGGGGGCGGCGGACATCTTTGCGATCGGCGAATGCGCCGAACATCGCGGCACCTGCTACGGCCTGGTCGAACCCGCCTACGAGCAGGGACGGGTGCTGGCGCAGCATCTCGCCGGCGGCGAAGCCGCCTATGGCGGCAGCGTGGTCGCGACCAATCTGAAAGTCTCCGGCGTCAGCGTGTTCTCCGCCGGTGAGTTCATGGGCGGCGAGGGCTCTGAGAGCATCGTACTGTCCGACATCAACCACGGCACCTACAAGAAACTCGTAATCACCGACGGCCGGTTGACCGGCGCGGTCCTGATCGGCGATGTCGGCGATGCGCTCTGGTATCTCGAATTGATCCGCACCCGCCAGCCGACGCAGAGAATGCGCGCCGACATGATGTTCGGCCGCTCGCTGGCGTTGCGTTCCGAGGCGGCATGACAAGGCCAGCCACATGAGCGCCGTTGGTCCCGACCTGCGGGCCACGCGCACCACCTGCGCCTATTGCGGCGTCGGCTGCGGCATATTGGCGACACCCGACGGCCGGGGCGGGGCGGCGATTTCAGGCGATCCCGAGCATCCCGCCAATTTCGGCCGGTTGTGTTCGAAGGGCTCGGCGCTCGGCGAGACGCTCAGCCTGACCAACCGGCTGCTCTATCCGATGATCCGCTGCGACAAGGGGACCATGGAGCGGGTGGCCTGGAGCGACGCGCTCGACCATGTCGCGCATCGTTTCCAGCACATCATCGCGCGCGACGGTCCGGGCGCGGTCGCGTTCTATCTCTCCGGCCAGTTGCTGACCGAGGACTATTATGTCGCCAACAAGCTGATGAAGGGGTTTCTCGGCAGCGCCAATGTCGACACCAATTCCCGGCTCTGCATGGCGTCTTCCGTCGCCGGTCATCGCCGCGCGTTCGGCGCCGACACCGTGCCGGGCTGCTACGAGGATCTCGACGAGGCGGATCTGCTGGTGCTGGTCGGCTCCAATGCGGCCTGGTGCCATCCGGTGCTGTACCAGCGCATGCTCGCCAACAAGCAGGCGCGCGGCGCCCGCATCGTGGTGATCGATCCGCGCCGGACCGATACGGTCGGCGACGACGATCTGTTCCTGGGGTTGAAGCCCGGCACCGACACCGCTCTGTTCAGCGGCCTGCTGGTCTATCTCGCCGATCAGGGCAAGCTCGACCGCGAATACATCGAGGCTCATACGTCCGGTTTTGACAATGCGATGGCGCGGGCGCGCGGCATGGCGGGCAGCGTCGGCGCGACGGCGCTGGCGACCGGCCTGTCGGAGGCCGATGTCGCGGCGTTCTTCCAGGTCTTTGCCAACACGCCGCGTGTCGTCACGCTGTATTCGCAAGGGGTGAACCAGTCGGCGCAGGGCACCGACAAGGTCAACGCCATCCTCAATTGCCATCTCGCCACGGGACGGATCGGAAAAACAGGCGCGTCGCCGTTCTCGCTGACCGGTCAACCCAATGCGATGGGTGGCCGCGAGGTCGGCGGGCTCGCCAACCAGCTCGCGGCGCATATGGGATTCACGCCGCCGGACATTGATCGCGTGCGCCGGTTCTGGAAGGCGCCGCGCATCGCGACCCATGAAGGGCTGAAAGCGGTCCAGATGTTCGAGGCGATCGCGCGCGGCGAGATCAAGGCGCTGTGGGTGATGGGCACCAATCCGGCGGTGTCGCTGCCGAATGCCGACGCCGTCCGCGAGGCCATGAAGAAGCTCGAACTGTTCGTGGTGTCGGAGAACGTCGTCTCCAACGATACCGTGGAGGTCGGCGCGCATGTGCTGCTGCCGGCGCAGGCCTGGGGCGAAAAGTCCGGCACCGTGACCAATTCGGAACGGCGCATCTCGCGTCAACGCACGTTCCTGGATGCACCGGGCGAGGCCAAACCGGATTGGTGGATCCTCGGCGAAGTCGCAAAACGTCTCGGTTTTGGCGCGGCGTTCAACTTTAAGTCGGCCGCGGATATTTTTCGCGAGCACGCCGCGCTGTCGGCATTTGAAAACGACGGCGGGCGCGATTTCGACATTGGCGGGCTGAAGGCGCTGTCGGACGAGGCGTTCGATGCGATGGCGCCGGTGCAATGGCCGATCCGGCTGGAGACGCAGCCGCAGGCGCGCTTCTTCGCCGAAGGCGGTTTCTTCGCCAACGACCGCAAGGCGCGTTTCATTGCGCCGGAAATCCCGGCGTTGCGGACCGAAACCACGCCGGCACGGCCACTGCGCCTCAACACCGGCCGGATCCGCGACCAGTGGCACACCATGACCCGGTCGGGCGAAAGCCCGCGGCTCGGCCAGCATCTGCCGGAGCCGTTCGTCGAGGTTCATCCCGACGATGCCGCGCGGCATGGCGTCGCCGACGGCGATTTCGCGCGGGTCACCACCGATTACGGGCAATGCACGCTTCGCGTCGTCGTCAGCGAACGCCAGCAGCGCGGCATGCTGTTCGCCCCGATCCACTGGAGCGAAGCCAATGCGACCGGCGCCCGCGTCGGCGCGCTGGTGGCGCCGTTTACCGACGCGTTCTCCGGCCAGCCCGAGAACAAGGCGACGCCGGCCGCGATCACGCCCTATGAATACGTGTTCCGCGGCTTTGCGCTGTCGCGCCGACCGCTGAAGCTGCCCGCGCATGCCTGGGGTGCGCATGTCGCCGTCAATGGCGGTCACGGCTATCTGTTCGCCGACAACGCCGATCTGAAGGGGTGGCAATCCTGGCTGAAGTCCTTCACGTCGGACGATTTCGCCGAATACAAGGATTTCGGCGGCGGCGTCTATCGCGCGGCGTCGTTTAGCGGCGACCGCATCGAGACCTGCCTGTTCATCGGCCCGGCGCGCGACGCCGGCGACTGGAACGTGGTCAAGGGCCTGTTCGCCGCCGATACGCTCTCCAACGACCAGCGCCGCATGCTGCTGTCCGGCAAGTCGTCCGACGGCCTTGCCAATGCCGGTCCGATCGTCTGCGCCTGCTTCGGCGTCGGCCGCAACACCATCTGCGATTCCATTGCCGCCGGCGCGCGCACCGCCGCCGACATCGGTGCCAAATTGAAGGCCGGCACCAATTGTGGCTCCTGCATTCCTGAACTGAAGCGGCTGATCGCGCAGCCGGCGCCCGTTGAATGCCGAGCAGCGGAAGCTCGCTGCGGCAAATTAAGCCGTCATTGCGAGCCAATCGACGGCCCCGATATCGTCATCTATGGTGCGCCCGTTCCGCAACGGGTGAACCAAAAAAATGATGTATCTGGAAACGCCGCCAAAACTGATCCCGACCCAAATCTTCTCCGCGATGCCCGCCGAGTTCCGGCGTAACGTCCGCACCGAATGGGCCGATGCCAACCGGCCGGGTGCTGCGACTGACTGCTTCATCGAAGGCCCGTCGTTCGACGCCGAGGGCAATCTCTATATCGTCGACATTCCCTTCGGGCGCATTTTCAAGATCAGTCCGGACAAGAAATGGTCGCTGGTGGTCGAGTATGACGGCTGGCCCAACGGGCTGAAGATTGCCCGCGACGGTCGCATCCTGGTCGCCGACTACCGCAACGGCATCATGGAGCTCGATGCAAAGGCCGGCCGGATGCAGCACGTGCTGCGGTCACGCAACTCGGAGTCCTTCAAGGGCTGCAACGACCTCCACATCGCCAACAACGGCGACATCTATTTCACCGACCAGGGCCAGACCGGCCTGCACGATCCGACCGGCCGGGTCTACCGGCTGAAAACCGACGGACGGCTCGATTGCCTGATCGACACCGGCATCAGCCCCAACGGCCTGGTGCTCGATCCGCAGGAGGCGGTGTTGTTCGTGGCGATGACCCGCGACAATGCGGTGTGGCGGATGCCGTTCATGCGAGACGGCAACGTCTCCAAGGTCGGCCGGTTCTGCTCGACCTTCGGCCCGAGCGGCCCCGACGGCATGACCATGGACTGCGCGGGGCGGCTGTTCGTCGCCCATGCTTCGCTCGGTCATGTCTTCGTGTTCGCGCCCAATGGCGAGTTGATCGCGCGCATCAAGTCCTGCGCCGGGCAGAGCTGCACCAATGTGGCGATCGGCGGCAAGGAGTTGGATCGGCTCTACATCACCGAGTTGGTGACGGGGACGGTGATGGTGGCTGACATCAGCGGGCTGGGTGCTTGAGATAGTTGTCGCTCTAACAGCTTGTCATGCCCGGGCTTGACCCGGGCATGACGCGGGAGCAGTGGCGTTGCCGCCTCACGACTTCCGGTTCTTCGCATTCACGGCGATCGCCGCCGCCGCGGTCCGGTTCTCGACGCCAAGCTTCGAGTAGATCTGCTCGAGATGCTTGTCGACGGTGCGCGGGCTCAGGCCCAGAATCTGCGCGATGTCGCGGTTGGTCTTGCCCTTGGAGAGCCACTGCAGCACTTCGCCTTCGCGCGTGGTCAGGCCGAGTTCGCTGGAGAATTCCGCCGGCGTCTCGGCGCCGGAATCCTTGGCCAGCCGCAGCAGGAATTCGTTCGGGCCGAGCTTGCCCATATATTGCAAGCGGAGTTGCTCGTTGCCGGGAAACGGCGTCATCGCGGCAGCTTTTGAGCCGGCCTTGCCCTTCTCGGCCTGGTCGAGCCATTGCGGCACCGGCTCGGGCAGCACGAAATCGTCGTCGCTGTCAGCCGCGAGCGTGTCCGCCAGAAGTTTCTGCGCCTGCGGCGTCGCCCACATGATCTTGCCGAGGCTGTTGACCGCCAGCAGATAGCGGCCGGAGACGTCGAGCGCGGCGCGCGCGCTCTGGGTCAGCCGCGCGTTGGCCAGATGGACGCGGATCCGCGCCAGCATTTCCTCGATCGCGATCGGCTTGGTCACGTAATCGACGCCGCCGGCTTCGAGGCCGCGCACGATATGTTCGGTTTCGGCGAGACCCGTCATGAAGATGATCGGAACGTTGTCGAGGCCGGCATCGCGCTTCAGCCGCCGGCAGGTCTCAAAACCGTCCATACCGGGCATGACAGCGTCCATCAGCACGATATCGGGCGTGATCTGGTCGACGATCCGCATCGCCGAAGCGCCGTCGAGCGCGACCATGACGGTCATGCCGGCGCCGTCGAGCGCGTCGGTCAGGAGCCGCAGCGTCTCGGGCGAATCGTCGACGACGAGAGCGACGTCGCGCTTTTTGGGATCAGTGATCATAGCTGTGCAGGGTTTTCAATGTGGCCATGTACTGATCGAGGTCGAAGCGGTCGACCAGTGAGCGCATTTGCGAGACGAAATCGGCGTGTTCAGGATAGTCGGTTCCGATCTCGTCCAGTTTGATCTGGATCGCGCGGATGTAGCCCAATTGCCCGAGGCCGATCA
Organism: uncultured Alphaproteobacteria bacterium; assembly: GCA_963764705.1. Classification (GTDB taxonomy): domain Bacteria; phylum Pseudomonadota; class Alphaproteobacteria; order Rhizobiales; family Xanthobacteraceae; genus Bradyrhizobium. Next base: position 94,669 of record CAVXTR010000009.1, read on the forward strand.
GTTCCTCGACATGCTTGACCGGCGGGCGGGAGCCGGTCTCGGGTTTCCAGTGCGGGGCGGGCGGCTGCTCGTCCTCGTATTGCCAATCGAGCTTGAGCAGTTGGCGGATGGTTTCCAAGAGCCGGGGAATGTCGATCGGCTTCATCATATAGCCGTCATGGTAAGGCTGCGCCAGCGGGGCGCCGTGCGCCTCCAGCGCGCTCGCGGACACCATCAGGATGCGCGCCTGATGGTGGCCGTTGGCGCGCAGCGTTTCCGCCACGGTCCAACCGTCCATCCCGGCCATGGAGATGTCGAGCAGGAACAGATCAGGCCGGCAATGCTGCGCCAGCGCCAGGCACGCGGCGCCGTCGGGCGCGCTGAGCAGGATGAAACCGAGCGGCGTCAGCACTTCGCGCAGCAGGTCGCGCTGGGTCGGATCGTCGTCGGTGATCAGGATCGTCTTGCGCGGGCCGAGATAACCGTAGATCGGCGCTTCCACCGGCGCGATCCGGGTAGGATTAGTGACCTCCGACAGCAGCATCTTGACCTTGAAGGTGCTGCCGGCGCCAACGGTGCTGGAGACCTTGATGTCGCCACCCATCACGCCGGCGAGCAGCCGGCTGATGGTGAGGCCGAGGCCGGTGCCGGTCTGCGGCTGCGAGACGCCGAGCGCGCCGCGCTCGAACGGTGCGAAGATGCGTTCGAGGTCGCTGGCCTGGATGCCGGGGCCGGTATCGATGATTTCGAATTCCGCGACCGGGCTGCGGTAATGCACCACGAATTGCACGCCGCCGGCCTGGGTGAACTTCAGCGCGTTCGACAGCAGGTTGATCAGGACCTGGCGCAGCCGCTTTTCGTCGGCATAGACCACGACGGGCAACACCTTCGGCCGCTTGAAGGTGAAGTCGATGCCCTTGGCGGCGGCCTGAACCCGGAACATGCCCACCAGTTGATCGAGGAATTCGCTCAATCGAACTTCGTCGCGCGACAGATAGAGCCGGCCCGCCTCGATCTTGGAAATGTCCAGAATGCCGTCGATCAGTCCCGACAGGTGGTCGGCGCTGCGCCGGACCACGCGCACCTGATCGCGCGGCTTGGTGTTCAGGCTGGAATCCTGTTCCAGCAGTTGCGCGTAGCCGGAGATGGCGTTCAGCGGTGAACGAAGCTCATGGCTGAGACCGACGACGTAGCGGCTCTTGGCAAGGTTGGCGGATTCCGCGACTTCCTTGGCGCGCTGCAACTCGGTGTCGGTGCGCTTGTGGGCGTCGATTTCCTGGATCAGCAGCGAGGTCTGCCGCCGCGTCTCTTCTTCCGCGGCGCGGCGGCTTTGCTGCGCCAGCACGAACAGCCACGCCACCACGCCGATGATAATGGTGAGCGCGAAGAAGACTTTCCACAGCACCTCCGACAGCGCGGCATCAGAAGGCGGCGTGGCCGTGGTTTGCAGATAGATCAGCCCGAGCGTCAGTCCGACCAGTCCGGCCGAGACGACGAAGACGCCGAGATAATGCCCGAGCTGCGAGTTGATCTGGGCGTAGATCGGTTTCGGCACCAGTTTGCCGAGGGTTTCCGATATCTGCGCGCCGATCCGCGCATGCGGCTTGCAGAGATCGTGACAGCGCGCGTCGAGCGAACAGCACAGCGAACAGATCGGCCCGGCATAGGCCGGGCAGGAGGCCATATCCTCGGGCTCGAACGAGTGCTCGCAGATACAGCACTGGATCGATTCCAGGTTCTGCCAGCTGCGCTTCGGTTTGCGCGCGATGTAATACTTGCCGTCGGTGGCCCAGGCGATCAGCGGCGCGGTGACAAAGGCGACCGCCAGCGCCACGAAGGCGGACAGCCCCTTCGCGGTCGGTCCGAACAGGCCGTAGAACGCGCTGATCGAGACGATGGTCGCGATCAGCATGGCGCCGACGCCGACCGGGTTGATGTCGTAGAGATGCGCGCGCTTGAACTCGATCTGCTGCGGGCGCAGGCCGAGCGGCTTGTTGACGACGAGATCGGCGACCAGCGCGCCGACCCAGGCGATCGCGACGTTGGAGTAGAGCGCCAGCGTCTGCTCCAGCGCCTTGTAGACGCCGATTTCCATCAGCAGCAGCGCCACCAGCACGTTAAACACCAGCCACACCACGCGGCCGGGATGGCTGTGGGTCAGGCGCGAGAAGAAGTTCGACCACGCGATCGAGCCGGCATAGGCGTTGGTGACGTTGATCTTGAGCTGCGACAGAATGACGAAGGTGCCGGTCAGCGCCAGCGCCAGATCCGGCTGCGACAGCACGTAGCGAAACGCCTCGAGATACATGTGTGCTGGTTCGGCGGCGTGCTCTTCGGAGACGCCGTGGCTCAGCGCGAAGAAGGCGAGGAACGATCCCGCCAGCAATTTGAGCGCGCCGAGAATGATCCAGCCGGGACCGGCGCTGAGCAGCGCGATCCACCACGAAGTTCGCGAGGTGCGGCGGTCGCGCGGCAGAAACCTGAGGAAGTCGACCTGTTCGCCGATCTGCGCCACCAGCGAAAACACGACGGATGCCGCGGTACCGAACAGCATCAGGTCGAGATTGCCGCCGGCATCGCCATGCTCGCCGGCAAATTTACGCCACTCGGTAAACGAATGCGGATTGGCGTAGGCGATCGCCACGAACGGCATGATGTGCAGGATGATCCAGAGCGGCTGCGTCCAGAGCTGAAAGCGGCTGATCAGGGTAATGCCGTAGGTCACCAGCGGAATGATGACGACGGCCGAGATCAGATAGCCGACCGGCCGCGGGATGCCGAAGCACATCTCCAGCGCGGTGGCGAGGATCACCGCCTCGATCGCAAAGAAGATGAAGGTAAAGGACGCGTAGATCAGCGAGGTGATGGTCGAGCCGATGTACCCAAAGCCGGCGCCGCGGGTCAGCAGGTCGATGTCGATGCCGCATTTTGCGGCATGATAGGCAATCGGCAATCCGCAGCAGAAGATGATGACGCTGACGACCAGGATCGCGGCAGTGGCGTTGGTGGCGCCATAGTTAAGAGTGATGGTTCCGCCGATGGCTTCCAGCGCCAGAAAAGAGATCGCGCCCAAGGCAGTATTGGCGACGCGGGCGGCCGACCATCGCCGCGCGCTCTTGGCGGTGAAGCGCAGCGCGTAGTCTTCCAGCGTCTGGTTGGCAACCCATTGATTATATTGGCGCCTGACGCGGTCTATCCGCTGCCGCCCTGCCACTTCCATACTCCTCACTGCCAACCGTCGAGCCCTTGATGGTCAGCAAACCCTGTACCAAAACCTACGTCGCTATTTTGCGGTGCAATATACGCGATCTTGCGTATCTGTGCACTGCACAAATTCAGCAATCCTTGCCCCTGCCAATAACGCGTCCTCGAACAAACAGGGGTTGATATGTCAGACGAGAATAAACAGGGGCTGCAGTCGGCATTTCGCCGCAAGCTGCTGATGGGAATGGCGGCAATTCCTGCCCTGACCGTGCTTCCGCGCTCATCTTTTGCTCAGGCGCCCGCAACCTCCGCGGTCAACACCACGGGACTCGCGGTTACCGATACTGAAGTCACCGTCGGCATCCTGCACTCGGCCACCGGCACGATGGCGATCTCGGAAACCGGCTCGATCGAGGCGGAAAAGCTCGCGATCGAACAGATCAACGCCATGGGCGGCGTGCTCGGGCGCAAGATCAAGTTCATCCAGGAAGACGGCGCCAGCGACTGGCCGACGTTTGCCGAAAAGGCCAAGAAGCTGCTCGTCAACGACAAGGTCGCGGCGATCATGGGCTGCTGGACCTCGGCCTCGCGCAAGGCGGTGCTGCCGGTGATGGAGCAGTACAACGGCATGCTCTACTACCCGACCTTCTATGAAGGCCTCGAGCAGTCCAAGAACGTCATCTATACCGGCCAGGAAGCCACCCAGCAGATTCTCGCGGGCCTGAACTGGATCGCCAAGGAGAAGGGCGCAAAATCGTTCTTCTTCATCGGTTCGGACTACATCTGGCCGCGCACCTCGAACAAGATCGCGCGCAAGCACGTCGAGAACGTGCTCAAGGGCAAGGTCGTCGGCGAGGAATACTATCCGCTCGGCAACACCCAGTTCAACTCGGTCATCAACAAGATCAAGCTGACCAAGCCCGACGTGATCTTCACCGACGTCGTCGGCGGCTCCAACGTCGCCTTCTACAAGCAGCTCAAGGCGGCCGGCATCGACCTGTCGAAGCAGGCGCTGCTGACGATCTCGGTGACCGAAGACGAAATCGACGGCATCGGCGGCGAGAACATCGCGGGGGCCTATGCCTGCATGAAGTACTTCCAGTCGCTCGACAACCCGAACAACAAGACCTTCGTTCCCGCCTTCAAGAAGATGTGGGGCGAGAAGACCGTGATCGGCGACGTCACCCAGGCTGCCTACCTCGGCCCGTGGCTGTGGAAATTAACGGTCGAGAAGGCCGGCAGCTTCGATGTCGACAAGATCGCGGCGGCTTCGCCCGGTGTCGAATTCAAGGGCGCGCCCGAAGGCTACGTGCGCATCCACGAAAACCACCATCTCTGGTCCAAGACCCGCGTCGGCAAGGCCAAGCTCGACGGCCAGTTCGAACTGATCTTCGAGACCGCCGACCTGGTCGAACCCGATCCGTTCCCCAAGGGCTACCAGTAAGAGCGCGGGACTCCCGCAGAACTCTCCCCGAGCAACCGCTCCCTGGCGTGGACCGTCAATCCACGCTTACGACCCCGCGTCGCGAATTTTTCGCGGCGCGGGGACCTTATCCCCCGACGGAGAAAGTCAGATGTTTGGCGATTATTCGATTGCAGATCTCAGCTCCATCTTCGTGATGCAGGGGTTTGCGGGCCTGATCCTGTTCTCCGTTTACGTGCTGATGGCGCTCGGTCTTGCGATCATCTTCGGCCAGATGGGCGTCATCAACATGGCGCATGGCGAGTTCATGATCCTCGGCGCCTATGTCACCTGGATGACGTCGAACGTGTTCCAGCATTATCTGCCGAGCCTGTTCAGCGGCTACTTCTTCCTCGCGATGATACTGGCCTTCATCGCCTCCGGTGCGCTCGGAATGCTGGTGGAATGGGTGCTGATACGCCATCTCTACAAGCGGCCGCTCGACACGCTGCTCGCGACCTGGGGCCTCAGCCTGATCCTGCAGCAGGCCTATCGCTCGATCTTCGGCGCCCGTGAAGTCGGCGTCGAACTGCCGCAGTGGATGCTCGGTTCGCTGCATGTGACCGAAAGCATCGAGGTGCCGATCAACGGCGTCTTCGTGATGGCGCTGACGGTGCTGATCACGATCGCGGTCGCCTACATCATGTACAAGTCACGCTGGGGCCGCCAGGTCCGCGCCGTCGTGCAGAACCGCATCATGGCGGGGGCCGTCGGCATCAACACCGCGAAGGTCGACCGTTACACCTTTGCGCTGGGCTGCGGCATCGCCGGGGTCGCCGGCAGCGCCTTCACCATGATCGGCTCGACCGGGCCGACCTCGGGCCAGCTCTACATCGTCGATACCTTCCTGGTGGTCGTGTTCGGCGGCGCCGCCAGCCTGCTCGGCACCATCGCCTCGGCCTTCTCCATCTCGCAGACGCAGTCGACGCTCGAATTCTTCATGTCGGGATCGATGGCGAAGGTGCTGACGCTGCTCGCGGTTGTCGGAATTCTGATGCTGCGGCCGCAGGGGCTGTTCGCCCTCAAGGTCCGCAAATAACAAAAAGGGTCATGAAGCCATGAACGACAATCGTTTCATCAATCGTTCGGAGCTGACCGGCATCCTGGTGCTCGCCGTCTTTCTGGTGGTGATCCTGCCGCTCTGCCTCGACGTCTTCAGGCTCAACCTGGTCGCCAAATATCTGACCTACGCCTTCGTGGCGCTGGGACTGGTGATCTGCTGGGGCTATGGCGGCATTCTCTCGCTGGGGCAGGGTGTGTTCTTCGGCCTCGGCGGCTACTGCATGGCGATGTTTCTCAAACTCGAAGCATCGAGCCCGGAAAACACCAAGATCCAGTCGACCCCCGGCATTCCCGATTTCATGGACTGGAATCAGATCACGTCGCTGCCGTTGTTCTGGAAGCCGTTCCACAGTCTCACGCTCACGATCATCGCGGTCGTACTGGTGCCCGGCATCTTCGCTCTCATCATCGGTGCCGCGATGTTCAAGCGCCGGGTCGGCGGCACCTATTTCGCCATCATTACGCAAGCGGTGGCGGCGATCCTGACCATCCTGATCGTGGGCCAGCAGGGCTACACCGGTGGCATCAACGGGATGACCGACCTGCGCACGCTGAAGGGATGGGACATCCGTCCCGACCACGCCAAGATCGTGCTCTACTTCTTCGAGGTCGGTTGCCTGTTCGCCTGCATCTTCATCGCCTACTTCATCCGGCGCTCGAAGCTCGGCCGCATCCTGGTCGCGATGCGTGAACAGGAAGACCGCGTCCGGTTCTCCGGCTACAGCGTCGCCAACTTCAAGATCTTCGCTTTCTGCGTCGCCGCGATCTTCGCCGCCATCGGCGGCGCGATGTTCGCGCTGCAGGTCGGCTTCATGTCGCCGTCCTTTGTCGGCATCGTGCCGTCGATCGAGATGGTGATCTACACCGCGGTCGGCGGCCGGCTCTCGATCCTCGGCGCGGTCTACGGAACCATGCTGGTCAATTTTGCAAAAACCAGCCTTTCGGAATCGTTCCCCGAACTCTGGCTGTTCGAACTCGGCGGCCTGTTCATCGCCGTCGTGCTCGCCTTCCCGAACGGACTTGCCGGCATCTGGCAGGATCACGTCCAGCCGCGGATCGACCGGCTGTTCGCGTCGCGCAGCGCCAAGCCGGACGACGACCTGGTTGCCGACGGCGCCCCGGCGGAATGAGGAGATAGAACATGCTCATTGGTCATCAGCCCAAGGAATTCCTGCTCGCGGTGGAAGGGCTCACCGTATCCTTTGACGGCTTTAAGGCCGTCAACGATCTCTCGTTCTATGTCGAGGAGAACGAAATCCGCGTCATCATCGGCCCCAATGGCGCCGGCAAGACCACGGTGCTCGACCTGATCTGCGGCAAGACCAAGGCCACCTCGGGCTCGATCCAGTTTCGCGGCAAGGACCTGACCAAGCTGAAGGAGAACCAGATCGTCAAGGCCGGCGTCGGCCGCAAGTTTCAGACGCCGTCGATCTACGACGATCTCACGGTGTTCGAGAACCTCGAGATTTCGTTCCCGCGCGGCCGCACCGTGTTCGGTGCGCTGACCTTTACCCGCGACGCCGTTGTGCGCGACCGTGTGCACGAAGTCGCCGAGATGATCTTCCTGAAGGACCGCCTCAACATGAGCGCGGCGCTGCTCAGCCACGGCCAGAAGCAGTGGCTCGAGATCGGCATGCTGCTGATCCAGGACCCGGAATTGCTGATGCTCGACGAGCCCGTTGCCGGCATGAGCGTCAGCGAGCGTTCCAAGACCGCCGAATTGCTCAACCGCATCATCAAGGACCGCTCGGTGCTCGTCATCGAGCACGACATGAAATTCGTCGAGGACATTGCCCACAAGGTCACGGTGCTGCACCAGGGCCAGATCCTGTCGGAAGGCACGATGGAAAAGGTCCAGAACGACCCCAAGGTCATCGAAGTCTATCTCGGGCACTAAACCACTTCAGGGAGCACGTTGATGCTGGCTATTTCGGATCTCCACGTCGCTTACGGCCAGAGCGAAGTGCTGCACGGCCTCAACGTGTCGGTCGCGCCCAACGAGATCATCGCGATCATGGGGCGCAACGGCATGGGCAAGACCACGCTGATGAAGTCGCTGATGGGGATCGTGCCGACCAAGAGCGGATCGGTGACCATGGAGGGCGCCGAGCTCAGCGCGTTGCCGAGCTACGACCGCGTCGCCAAGGGGCTCGCTTATGTGCCGCAGGGCCGCATGATCTTCTCGACCATGACGGTGAAGGAAAATATCGAGACCGGCCTCGTGGTGTCAGGCGGCACCGAAGTGCCCGAGGACATCTACGAACTGTTCCCGGTACTTCTGGAGATGAAGGGCCGCCGCGGCGGCAACCTCTCCGGCGGCCAGCAGCAGCAATTGGCGATCGCGCGGGCGCTCGCGACCAAGCCAAAGGTGTTGCTGCTGGACGAGCCGACCGAAGGCATCCAGCCGTCGATCATCAAGGAGATGGCCCGCACGCTGAAACGCATCCGCGACGAACGCGGCCTGTCGATCGTGGTGTCGGAGCAGGTGCTGAGTTTCGCACTCGACATCGCCGACCGCGTGCTGGTGATCGAGAACGGCGAGATCGTTCGCGACGATCCGCGCGACAGCGTCGATGCCGCGCAGATTTCGAAATTCCTGTCCGTGTAAACCGTACCTAAAAAGGGGAGCTATTGATGCCTGATACACTGATCAAGGTCGATCTGACCAAGTCAGCCTATGACAATGACAAGATCCACAATCGGTGGCATCCCGATATTCCGATGGTCTCCTGGGTCTCTCCGGGTGACGACTTCATCATCGAGACCTACGACTGGACCGGCGGTTTCATCAAGAACAACAATTCCGCCGACGACGTCCGCGACATCGACCTGTCGATCGTGCACTTCCTGTCGGGCCCGATCGGTGTCAAGGGCGCGGAGCCCGGCGATCTCCTGGTGGTCGACCTGCTCGACGTCGGTCCGTTGAAGGAAAGCCTCTGGGGCTTCAACGGCTTTTTCTCCAAGCAGAATGGCGGCGGCTTCCTGACCGACCATTTCCCGCTGGCGCAGAAGTCGATCTGGGACATCAAGGGCCTCTATACGTCGTCGCGCCACATTCCCGGCGTCAACTTCGCCGGGCTGATCCATCCCGGCCTGATCGGCTGTCTGCCCGATCCGAAACTGCTGGCGAAGTGGAACGAGCGCGAGAACGCGCTGATCGCGACCGATCCGACCCGCATCCCCGGCCTGGCCAATCCGCCGTTCGCCGCGACCGCGCATGCCGGTCAGGCCAAGGGTGACGCCAAGGCCAAGATCGGCGCCGAGGGCGCCCGCACCGTGCCGCCGCGCGAACATGGCGGCAACTGCGACATCAAGGATCTGTCGCGCGGCTCGAAGATCTACTTCCCGGTCTATGTGCCCGGCGGCGGGCTCTCGATGGGCGATCTGCACTTCAGCCAGGGTGACGGCGAAATCACCTTCTGCGGCGCGATCGAAATGGCCGGCTGGCTGCACATCAAGGTCGACATCATCAAGGACGGCGTCGCGAAATACGGCATCAAGAACCCCGTCTTCAAGCCGTCGCCGATCACGCCGAACTACAAGGACTATTTGATCTTCGAGGGCATCTCGGTCGACGAGGCCGGCAAGCAGCATTACCTCGACGTTCACATCGCCTACCGCCAGGCCTGTCTGAACGCGATCGAGTACCTGAAGAAGTTCGGCTATTCCGGCGCCCAGGCCTATTCGATCCTCGGCACCGCACCTTGTCAGGGCCACATCTCCGGCGTGGTCGACGTGCCCAACGCCTGCGCCACGCTGTGGCTGCCGACGGAAATCTTCGACTTCGACATCATGCCTTCGTCGGCCGGCCCGATCAAACACATCGACGGCAAGATCCAGATGCCGTTGTCACAGGACAAGTAATCCCTGCGCGACGGGATGCGGGACGGTTGCGTATCACGCCGCCCCGCATCCGCCGTCGCCCTTATCAAAATAGCGTTTTCGAGCGAAGTGGACACCGGTTCGCGTGAAGAAAACGCCTCGAGCGTGAGAACTCGCGCGAGGAAACACAAATGCCCGTCTATGAATATCTCTGCAACGATTGCGGCCCGTTCAAGGACATGCGGCCGATGGCGGAATGCGACGATCCGCAGGATTGCCCGCATTGCGAAACCGAATCGCCGCGGGTGATCCTGACCGCGCCGGCGTTCTTCTGCATGCCGTCCGACAAGCGCAAGGCCGCCGCCACCAACGAGCGCAGCTCCAACGCGCCGAAGACATTGGCGGAATACAAGGCCTCGCACGGCCCGGGCTGCGGCTGCTGCACGAGCAAGAAACCGTCGCGGCTGGTGAAGCAGACGCGAACCGGCGCCAAGAGTTTCCCCACGGCACGGCCCTGGATGATCAGCCATTGATGCACGTTCGACGGTGACCGCGACCAACCCAAACCAGAACAGGAGGCAATCCAATGCTTCACGGTGATATTTCCTCGAGCAACGACACCGTCGGCGTCGCCGTCGTCAATTACAAGATGCCACGGCTGCACACCAAGGCCGAGGTGCTGGATAACGCCCGCAAGATCGCTGACATGCTGGTCGGGATGAAGCTCGGCCTGCCGGGCATGGATCTGGTGATCTTCCCGGAATATTCCACGCAAGGGATCATGTACGACTCCAAGGAGATGTACGAGACCGCCTGCGCGGTGCCGGGCGAGGAGACCGCGATCTTCGCGGAAGCCTGTCGCAAGGCGAAAGTCTGGGGCGTGTTCTCGCTGACCGGCGAGCGCCACGAGGAGCATCCGAACAAGGCGCCGTACAACACCCTGATCCTGATGAACGACAAGGGCGAGATCGTCCAGAAGTACCGCAAGATCATGCCGTGGGTGCCGATCGAAGGCTGGTATCCCGGCAACTGCACCTATGTCTCCGACGGTCCGAAGGGCATGAAGGTCAGCCTGATCATCTGCGACGACGGCAACTTTCCGGAGATCTGGCGCGACTGCGCCATGAAGGGCGCCGAGTTGATCGTGCGCTGCCAGGGCTACATGTACCCGGCCAAGGAACAGCAGATCCTGATCTCCAAGGCGATGGCCTGGGCCAACAACGTCTATGTCGCGGTCGCCAATGCCGCCGGCTTCGACGGCGTTTATTCCTACTTCGGTCACTCCGCGATCATCGGCTTCGACGGCCGCACGCTGGGCGAATGCGGCGAGGAGGATTACGGCATCCAGTATGCGCAGCTCTCCAAAACCCTGATCCGCGACGCGCGCCGCACCGGCCAGTCGCAGAACCACCTCTACAAGCTGGTGCATCGCGGCTACACCGGCATGATCAATTCCGGCGAAAGCCCGCGCGGCGTCGCCGCCTGTCCCTACGACTTCTACAAGAAGTGGATCAACGATCCCGAAGGGACGCGGGAAATGGTCGAGGCGATGACCCGCTCGACCGCCGGCACCGAGGAATGCCCGATCGACGGAATCCCGAACGAGAAGACGGGGACCAACTACTGAGGCATTGAGCGACAGGAGAATTCGCTAGTTCTTCGCCTCCCGCGAGCGCAGTTCGCGAGCGATGGTCTCAACCGGCGTATCCTTGGAGAGTTCTTCCCGTTCCGTGTCGTTGCTGCCCGCGACATTGAGATGGTCGGATATCTCGCTCAAGGCTTTCAGGATGCTGGTGGCTTCCTTCTCGGCCAGCAAATTGATCTGCAGATCGAGATGATTGCGACGTTCAGAGCGCCGATCCATGGCATTCTGCCGGATCAGTACGAATGAGGTGAGCAGCACCGCCTCGAGCGACATCAGGGTCGACAGCAACGGGAATGGATACGGGTCGAACGGCGTGCCGGTTCCGGCGAGCCGGCTATTCCAGCCCAGCCAGAGCGCGACGATCGCGCATTGCAAAATCACGAAGTAGATCGTTCCGGCAAACCAGCCGATGGCATGCGACACGCGGGAGATCGCAGGCAAGCGACCATCATCTTCCTTCTCGAGCCGGAGAATGGATTCGATGTTCTCCGTTGTCGTGGAAGGTGGGCTTGAGGAGGATAAAGCGGTTTTCATCTCGTCCACCTAACCTACGGCCCGCTCCGCGGCTTGGCTGGCTTTCTTGCCGGTCTTCTCGACATTGAGTTCGCCGACCTTCTCGGCTTCGGCTCGCCGCTCGCATTTGGTACGAATTTCTTCCAGCTCGTCGTCGGTAAGGTGCTCGATTCCAACGAACGAGTTATGGGCCGTACTGACCCGAATGAGCTCATCCAGCTTGACCTGGATTGCCGCGCTATCGCGATTTTGCGAGTTCTGGATCAGGAACACCATCAGGAACGTAACGATGGTGGTGCCGGTGTTGATCACCAGCTGCCAGGTGTCCGAATACTGGAACACAGGTCCGGTGACCGCCCAGACGACAACGACGGCGACGGCGATGACGAACGTCAATGCACGGCCGGCGGCTTGCGACGTCCGATTGGCGATGTCGCCAAAAAGCTTGTTGAAGCCGCCGGCGCTGGTGCCCTTTCGCTCGGCCTTGCCGGACATCGAATGCTCCCGACGGTCGGCAGCCCGGTGCGGGCTGCCGTTGTTGTTGTCTGGCGTTTTCACCACGCGCCTCAGAGATCGGCTTCCGCTTCGATGTTGACGACGGACTTCGCGAGTGTCGTCAAGGCGGAGTCGGTCGCTTTCTCTTCCTTCAACGTGGCCTCAAGCAATGCTGCCGCCTCGGGCATGCCGAGTTCTTCGGCCCAGGTCCGCAGCGTGCCGTAGCGTGACATTTCGTAGTGTTCGACCGCCTGTGCCGCCGCGAGCAGGCCGGCATCGAGCGCCGGCATTCCCTTGAACTCGGTCATGATCTCGGCACCTTCCTTGGTGATGCCCATGATCGCTTCGCACTTCTTTGCCTGCGGCTTCTTGCCGAAAATCTTGAACACCTGATCGAGGCGCTTGACCTGTCCGCGCGTTTCCTTCTCGTGCTTGACGAACGCCGCTTTCAGATCTTTCGATTGTGCCGACTTGGCCATCTTCGGAAGGGTCTTGAGAATCGTCTTCTCGGCGAAGTAGACGTCCTTCAACGTATCGTGGAAAAGGTCGGCAAGAAGTTTTGGTTTTTTGGCCATGGTTCACCTGATTGAGTAAGTAGCTGTGAATGAGTAGTTGATCGAGAAAACGATGACCGGGCGAAAGCCAAGACCGTATTCTGTAGCGTATTCAGTGATGCATGAAGATCGCGAGAAGCAGGATGATCGGCAGCGGAATTCCGATCAGCCAAAGCAGTGCACCTTTTCCGAAACCCATGGTCGCCTCCTGTTTGATTTACGAAGGACAAGCGGCGGGAACTCGATAGGTTCCCGGCGTGAAACGTGATGTTTAACGGAACTGTCAGTTTCGCGTTGCGCCGGCGTTCCGCCGGTGATGTGATGGCCGGCGAGTCACGGCAGGCTCACGGGCGCGCGGGGCGACAAATTGAAAGCTCATTGGTTGATCGCCGCGCTGTTCGTTGTGAGTTCGGGCACGGCCATCGCGCAGCAGGATAAGAAGACCGACGATGAAAAGCCCGCGGATCCCGATACGGGGGAGAGCACCGTCGAGGAATCCACGCTCGGCCTGTTGCCCAATCCGCTGCAGAAATACGGCGTCAAATTTGCCGCGACCTATATAGGCGAGACTCTCGGGAACGTGTCGGGCGGCTTGAAGCACGGCGCGATCTATGAAGGCCGGCTTAATCTAGCCATCGATGCCGACCTGCAAAAGCTGGCCGGACTTTCCGAACTCACCTTCCACGCCAACATGTTTCAGATCCACGGCGATGGCCTTTCACGCAGTAACCTGCAGAATTTTTTCGTTGCCAGCGGCATCGAGGCGTTGCCTTCGACCCGCCTGTACGAGATCTGGTTTGAGAAAAAGTGGGGAGACAAGCTGGCTCTGCGGGCCGGGCAGCTCGCCGCCGACACCGAGTTCATCAACGCCAAATACACTGACGTGTTCACCAATGCCTCGCTGGGTTGGCCCGCTATCACGTCGGTGAACCTGCCGAGCGGCGGTCCGTCGCCCCCGCTGGCCGCCCTGGGCGCGCGCCTGCGTGCCAACCTGACGGATAATTGGACAGTCGCCGCGGCGGTCTTCAACGGCGATGCCGCTGGCCCCGGATCGGACGATCCGCAATTGCGCGACAATCACGGCATCAATTTCCGTATCAACGATCCGCCACTGGTGATCGGTGAAGTGCAATATATCTGGAACGGAAAGAAGGGCGATCCCGGGCTCGACGGAAAATTCAAGGTCGGAGGCTGGCGGCATTTCGGCGAATTTTCCGATCAGCGATTGACCGCGCAAGGCGTCTCACTGGCGAGCCCGCTCAGTTCCGGTATACCCGCCAGCCTGTCGGGAAATGCCGGTGTCTATTCGGTCTTCGAGCAGAAAATCTATCGGGTCGGCAATGATGATGACCGGGGGATCGGGATCTTCGCGCGGGTTTCTTTCAGCCCTGCGGATCGAAATCTCGTCGACCGGTATGCCGATGGTGGCATCGAGTTCGTCGGGTTGAGTGACCGGCGGCCCAAAGACAAATTCGGCGTTGCCGGCGGATATGCCCACGTCTCTTCGCGCGCACGCGCACTGGATCTGGATTTTCAGCAGTTGATGGGAGCCAACTGGCCGTTGCGACGGTCGGAGTCGCTGGTGACGGCTGTCTACCAGTACGAGGTTCGTTCGGGCTGGACCCTTCAACCGAATTTCCAGTATTTCATTCATCCCGGCGGTGGCGCGACCAATCCGACCAGCCCAAATCCTGGAAAGCCGCTCAGGGACGCCGCGGTGTTCGGATTGAGGACGGTACTGAAATTCTGAGAGCGACGATCGCCTCAGTCCCAGGGCGATGCTTCGCGGGCAGGGCGTGGACCCCAACCGCGAAGCCAAAGCGCTGAGGCGACGATGACAGCGGAGAGGATGGAGCCGGCGGCAACCGCGATGAAGAGCTCCCGCAATCCGCCGCCAAGGTTTGCGACCACGATCCAGCCCAGTCCTGCCGCGACCAGCAAGCGGACGGCTCCCCCGAAAACCGGCCACGTCACGCGGCCGGCGCCCTGGCCCGCGAAATAGAGCAGCATCCCGAGGCCGGTCAGTCCGTAGAATGGTGCGACCACGCGGAAATAGATCGAGCCGGCGGCAAGAACTTCGGGGTTGCTGCTGAACAGCGCCAGCCAGGCGTGGGGGAAAATGGTCACGAAAAGTCCGAGCAGTTCGGTAACGCCGGCCGCGAACAATGCGGCGACCCACGCGATGCGCTCGGCGCGTTTGATCCGGCCCGCGCCGATGTTCACCCCGACCATGGTGAGCGCGGCGCTGCCGAGCGCGAACAGCAGCGGGATCTGGAGGTAATCGAGCCGTGAGGCGATGCCGTATCCGGCGATGGCGTCGGTGCCGAACAGCCCGACCGCGCCCGTGATCAGGACGACGGTGAGATTGGACTGGATGGTGCCGAAGGCGGACAATGCGCCGACGCGAAGGATATCGCCGAGCCGTCGCCAGGTGATGAGGCGGATGTCGAACGGCAAGTGCAACGAGGTTTTGGCGGACCTCAGGTAGGCGATCAGGATGATTGCACCGACGAGATAATAGACGACGACGGCGATGCCGGCGCCAGCGACGCCGAGCCGCGGCAACGGGCCCCAGCCGAAGATCAACGCCGGCGAAAGCGGCAGCAGCACGACCACGCCGAGCAGGATGACGGCCGCCGGCGCCAGCGTATTGCCGGCGCCGCGAAGCGCTGCCGCCAGCAGGCTGACGATCCAGACAAACACCGCGCCGAGAAAAATCGTATGGCCATAGTCGAGCGCCGCGCCGAGCGCGCCGGCCTGACCACCGAGCAGCCGGTAGACGGTCCCGCCGAACAGCCATTCGGCGCCCGCAAAGATAACGCCGAACACGACGGCAAGAACCAGAGCGTTCAGCACCAGTGCCTCCGCTTCGGCCACCTTGCCGGCACCGATCGCGCGCGCGATCGACGATGCGACGCCACCGCCGATGCCGCCGTTCGACATCATCTGCATCAGCATGAAAATCGGAAACACCAGGCTGACGCCGGCCACGGCCTCGGTGCCGAGAAAGCTGACGAAATAAGTCTCGGCTACCCCGACCAGCGTTTGCACGACCAGGACCACGACGGTCGGCAGCGCGAGTTTCAGCAGCGTCGGCAGGATCGGACCGTCGAGCATCGCCCGCTGCCGGATATTCCCGGCTTCGTTGGCGGGCTGTTTCATCGCGGAGGCGGCGATTGCAACAACCGGCTCCGGCGATGACGGGTCTTGCGACGTGATGATGGTCATGACCGCCTCGGCAGGGTTTGAATGAATTCGATGAGCAGGGTGCTGACCTCGTTCGGCCGCTCCTGCTGGGTCCAGTGGCCGCAACCGGGAAGTATCTGGATCTTGCGCAAGCCGGGAACGAGGTTCTTCATGTTGGCAAGCAACTGGTCCGTGCCCGGGAAAGCGACCACGAAGTCACGATCACCCGCGGCATAGAGCGCCGGCACCGTCACCTGAAGCCCCGCCAGCGCGCCGGTGATTTCCCAGTTGCGATCGATGTTGCGGTAGTAGTTCAGCGCGCCGCGGAAACCGCTTCGTTTGAACGCTTCGCCGTAAACGTCGATATCGCTTTCGCTGATCCAGGCGGGCAGGATTTTGGGCGCGCCGGGTCCTTGCAGAAATCCGCCGCCCTTTGGCACCATGCCGAGGTTCGGTGCGGGGCTGCCGGCAGCGACGGCGGCGCGGGCCGCGGCCACACCGTCACCCGATGCCCCGAACAGCATGTTGCGAATGGTCGCGCGCGGATCGCGCCCCAACTCCGCGTCGGCGGGACCCGGTTCCTGGAAATAGAGCTGATAGAATTGCGCGTTCTCGGTCCGCGGCATCAGCGTGGTCGGCAACGCCTTGGCGCGGGGTCGGAACGGGATGCTAAGGGCTGCGACCGCAGTGAAGCGGTCGGGCCGGGTGAGGGCGGCCTGCCAGGCGACACTGGCGCCCCAGTCATGACCGACGATGACGGCGGTCGGCGCGCCCAGGGCATCGAGAATGCCGACCATGTCGCCGACGAGATGCAGGATGGTGTATTGGTCGATCGCCTGCGGCGCGTCGCTGTTGCCGTAGCCGCGCAAGTCGGGCGCGACGACACGGAAGCCGGCGGCGGCAAGCGCGTCGATCTGATGCCGCCAGGAGTACCAGGATTCAGGGAAGCCATGCACCAGCAGCACCAGCGGCCCGTCGCCCTGTTCGGCGATGTTGAGGTGGATGCCGTTGCATTCGATGATCCGTTGCGTCGTCTTGCCCATTTTTTCGTTCCGCTCCGATGTTGCCGCGAATGCGTTTGATGAGAGCGCGCCCGAGACAACGCGCGATGCCAGCGGCGCCATCGCCGCGGCCAGTAGCTGGCGTCTGTTCATGGGGTTGCCCTTGCAATCAGGACGGCGGGCGCACAGCAAGCGCGCGCGGTGCCAGCTCCGACTGCTGTTCGCGGACGAATTGCTCGAATGACTTCGGCTTTGCGCCGCCGATTTCCTCGATCGTATCAGTCACGGCAAACCGCCCGGCCTCGGCCGAAAGCCCGGCGCCGCGCAGCGACTTCCAGAGCGAGGACAGGTGCTCGACCGCGTGGGCATTCCAGCCTCGCTCGGTAACCTCGCTTCGCCACTGCTCGTCGGTGATCTCCTCGTAGTGCACGTCCCTGTCGAAGACGCGCGCGAAGGCCCCGACGATCTCCCGGATCGAGTTGTTGCTGCCGATCACTGGAAATGCACTTCCGGCGGGCCGCGCCGGGCCGGTGAGCAGGCCCACGGCAATCCGTGAAACGTCCTCGGCCGAGATCAACGGCAGGATGGTATTTTCGTCGCCGAGCGGCAGGCGGATGGCGCCGCGGTTGGGCATGCTCGCACCGACGAGGCGCGCGACATTCTCGTAAAACACGGTGGCCCGTAGATGCAGCGGACCGACGCTGGCCCATTCGAACACCTGTTCGGACAGGTAATTCTGCCGCATCCGCGGCGTCGGCGCGTCGATCGACGACTGATACATCACGAGATTGACCAGCCGGGAAACGCCATGCTTGCGCGCCGCGAATGCCATCGCGGCGGTCGCCTCGGCGAGCCCGTCTTGGACCGGATAGGCAAAGTAGACCGACGAGACATCCCTTGCAGCCTGTTCGACCGACCGGACGTCGAGGAAATCGCCGACGAAGATGTCTGCGCCGAGCGATTTCAGGCGATCGGAACGTTCGTCGATTTGCCGCACCAAAGCGCGGACGGGAACCCGGCGTTGAAGCAGCATTTCGGCAACATGGCGGCCGGTCCTGCCCTGGCTGCCGCCGGCTGCTGAGGTCACAAGCACTGTGTTCGTCATCACAACGATCCTTTACCGTTATGGGTTGTTTTGGTACGATCAGGTACCGTACAGTCGGAGATATGGTACCGATCGGTACCGAGTCAAGAGGAAAATCACCGCCGATGAGTCCAAGAGTGAAACCGCGCGAGGAGGAGACGGACGGAACGCCGGTCCGGAAGCGGATTCTCGGCGCGGCGCTTTCGGCCTTCATGGAGGGCGGCTTTGCGCAGACCAGCACGCTGGAGATCGCGACCCGCGCCCGCGTGTCGAAACGCGAGCTCTATTCGCTGTTCGGCAACAAGGAAGCGATGCTGGTTGCCTGCATCACCGAACGGGCGCAGCGGCTGAAGGCTCCTGTCGAATTGCCCGAATTGCGTGACCGGAAAATCCTGGCGCAGGTGCTGACGGCTTTTGGAACCAGGCTTTTGACGGAGACGACCGATCCGGTGGTTGTCGCGGTGTTTCGGCTCGCAATATCCGAAGCGGTGCAGGCGCCGAAGGTCGCGCAAACCCTGGAATCGCTGGCCCGCAAGCCGATTCGTGATTCATTGCGCGTGATCATGGCCAATGCCAGGGCGGCGGGGCTTCTCGCCGGCGATCCCGATGCGATGACCGAGAAATTTCTGGGATTGCTGTGGGGCGACCTGATGTCCGGTCTGCTGCTCCAGGTCGCCGATCGCCCGAATACGAACGAGATCGCGCGGCGAGCGGGCGATGCAACGGCGGCGCTGCTGCAGCTTCATCCGGAGCCGGGTCAGGAACGGTCTGCGTGATCGGCCACGCGCGGCTTGAGGATGTCAGCGGCGCGGGCGATAAGCAGATGGCGTCGGATTCGCGGCATCGGGAGACTGGCATGGGCATAAAGCGAAATACCGCAGCTCTCGTGCTCGGACTTCTCTTCACGCCTCCGGCGACAAACGGCCATTTCGGCTTGATGACGTCAGCAATGGCCGAGCCGGCGCTGACGAAAGCGCAATCGGATGCGCTCGATGCCTACAACAACGCCGTCAACAATTTCAAATCGATCCTGAGCCAGCGGCGCGCGCAGATCGATTCGAAACAACCTCTGCCGAACCTGCCGGGGCAGGCGCTCTATCTGGCGCGCAACGCCATGATGGGCGCGCGCAAGGACCTCACCGACGCACTTCCGTCAAAAGTTGGACGGCCCAACAAGTTCAAGAATTCCGCCGGCCTATTTCGACGCCGACAACGAGCCGCTGATCGACGAGTACACCAAACTCTTTGCCATCATGCAGGCGCCGCCCGCGGCTGCGCAGAACTCGGAGACACCGTTCAAGGACGTCGCCGATCTCGGCACTGCCATCGCGCGCGCCAAGGGCCTCGATGCTGCAAATGCGGAAGCTGCGGGCCGCATCAGCCTCGGAATGTTCTTTGCCGAGACCAACGGCAACCAGAACATCGGCAACGCACGTTCGAACAAATACAAGGGAAGCTTTCAAACCGGAACTTCCGAGGACCAAATTGGCCGCAGGAAGTGGGCCGCGATCAAGCCGTCGATATCAACCCTCGATCCGGCACTGAGCGCGCGCGACGACAAAGAGGAGGCGCGCGTCGGCGGCTCCGATCATCGCTTCAACCACTGGACCGCGGTGCGCGACGGCCTGATGAACGCCCATGCCGAGCTTTTCCTGCAAATACCCGAGATCGCGAGGACGCTGCCCAGCCCGGTCGATCAAATGAAGTTGTTTGAACTGATCCAGATCGTTCCCGCGCCGACCCGGTCCGCCCTGAAGTCAGGCGACCTGCTCAACTATCGCGTTTCCGACCCGACCATCATGAAATACCTGCGCAACAACAGCATGTTCGCCTTTGGCCAGGCCGACCGGGCCAGAACCTCGGCAACCTTCCGCGAAATTCTCGACGCAATGTTTCTGTTTAATGAAAAATTCGAGCGCGCGCTTTCCACATTCAACGAGATCAAGGCACGTCAAAAAGGTTGAAGTCGGCGACCTCAGCCGCCATGCTGTGACAGGCACGAAACAGAAATCACTATCGGAGAGTAGGGTTTGCTGTCGTCAGGAAGAAAATCCGCCGGGGCAGGCTTTGGCGTTTTTCACCGCCGCACTATCCTTGTCGCGATGGCTGCATTGCTGTTGCTGCCGATCGAGGCCAGCGATGCCGGCTGGCTGTCGGACATTTTTAAAGGCAAGTCCAAATCAGCCGCACAGCCAAAGCCGGCGGCCACGCCGAGCCATACCGCGGCGCCGAAGCGCGCCGTCGCCGCGGTGAAGCATGCGGCCGCCGCAACAAGGCGCCGTATTGCGGCGCTGGGAGCGGGCGCTTCGATCCCGTCCACGTCGACGCCGATCACTTGCGATCCGCAAAAGTTCCGGATCGTTGTCGATGTCGGCCATACCGCCAAATCGGAAGGCGCGATCAGCGCCCGCAACGTCGCCGAGTTCGTCTACAATCTGCGCCTGGCGCAGCGGGTCGAGGAGAAGCTGAAGGCCGAAGGCTTTGCCGGGACCCGGTTGCTCGTGACCGAGGGCAAAGCGCGACCCAGCCTGGTCAGGCGCGTCAACGTCGCCAACAACATGCCGGCGAATTTCTTTCTGTCGATCCATCATGACTCCGTGCCCGACAAGCTGCTCGAGGATTGGGAATTCGAGGGCAAGAAGCGGCATTTCAGCGACCGCTTCAGCGGTCATTCCGTTTTCGTCGCCCGCACCAATGCGGAC
Source organism: uncultured Alphaproteobacteria bacterium (assembly GCA_963764705.1). Taxonomy (GTDB): domain Bacteria; phylum Pseudomonadota; class Alphaproteobacteria; order Rhizobiales; family Xanthobacteraceae; genus Bradyrhizobium. Next base: position 115,378 of record CAVXTR010000009.1, read on the forward strand.
TTCAAGACCAGCCTCGCTTTCGCCGAACTGCTCGGCGCGGAATTGAAGGCGCAGGGCCTGGAATATGCCAGGCAATTTACCCTGCCGATCATGGGCAAGAATCAGCACCCGCTTCTGAACAAGGAAGTCGGCGTCTACAGCTATGACAAGCTGATCGTGCTGAAATCGACCAGGATGCCTGCTGTGCTGCTGGAGGCGGGCTCGATCATCAACCGGGATGAAGAGCTCAAGATGGATTCGCCCGAGCGGCGGGATATCATCGCCGGCGGCGTCGCCACGGCGATGAAGAAATTCTGCGATGCGCATCGGGCTGTCGTCGCCCAGCATTGATGGTACATCGCCGTAACTTGCTTACCCGGATTCTCGTCCTGATCATGCTGCTGCCGGTTCCGGCTCTGGCAGCTTCCGCTCTCCCCAGGGGCTTTGTGTATTTGCGCGATGTCGATCCGACCATCGTGCAAGACATTCGCTACGCCGGCTCGCACAATTTTGTCGGCCGGCCCGTCAAGGGCTATCTCGCCGCCGAATGCGTCCTCAGCGCATCGGCCGCCAATGCCCTCAAAGAGGTGCAGCGGATGCTGGCCGGGAAGAAGCTTTCGCTGATCGTCTGGGATTGCTACCGGCCGAAGCGGGCGGTCGATGATTTCCTGCAATGGAGCCGGGATCCGGCGCGCAGCGAAATGAAAGCCGAATTCTACCCGCGTACCGACAAGCGAAGGCTGTTTACGCTCGGCTATCTCGCGGTACGATCGGCGCACTCGCGCGGCAGCACGGTGGACCTCGGCGTCGTCCCGGCTGCGTTTTCATCGCCGCCGCCCGATCCCTCGCAGCGGCTGCGGGCATGCACGGCGCCGAAGGGCGAACGCTTCGAGGATGGTACGATCGATCTCGGCACCGGTTACGACTGTCTGGACTTGCTCGGCAGCACGTCGAACGCCGCGGTCGGCAGGGTGGCCTTCGATAACCGTCAAATGCTGAAGTCCGCCATGAAGGGCGCTGGCTTCCGCGCGTATTTCAGGGAATGGTGGCACTTCGAACTTGCCAAGGCGCCATTCGATCACGGCTTTGACTTTGATATCACGACCGCGCCGTCGCAAAATGAAACGCCGGCGCGCTGATATCTGGTCTGGTCTATTGGCCCTGCGCGGGCTTAGCGAACGAGAGGCGATGATGCGACAGCAGAAATTCGGCAGCAACGGTCCCGATGTATCCGTGATCGGACAGGGCACCTGGTATCTCGACCGCGGCGACCGCAGCTGCGCGGTGGCGGCGCTGCGCCGCGGCATCGATCTCGGCATGACCCACATCGACACCGCCGAAATGTACGGCGACGCCGAACTGGTGATCGCGGATGCGATCGAAGGGCAGCGCGACAAGCTTTTTCTGGTCTCGAAGGTGTTGCCGAGCAACGCCTCGCGGCGCGGCACCGTCACTGCCTGCGAGCGCTCGTTGAAGCGGCTAAAGACCGACCGTCTCGACTGCTATCTGCTGCACTGGCGCGGCTCCTATCCGTTCGAGGAAACGGTGGCGGCGTTCGGCGATTTGATCGCTGCCGGAAAAATCCGTTCCTGGGGTGTCAGCAATTTCGACGTCGACGATCTCGATGAGTTGCTGGATGTTGCGGGCGAGGGCGCGATTGCCTGCAATCAGGTGCTCTATCATCTGCAGGAGCGCGCAATCGAGCATGCTGTCATACCGTGGTGCGAGCGGCACGGCGTCGCCGTCGTCGCCTATTCGCCGTTCGGCCACGATGATTTTCCATCGCCGCGCAGCAAGGGCGGTGAGGTGCTTCAGGCCATCGCGGATGCACACAAGGCGACGACGCGTCAGATCGCTTTGGCATTTCTCACCCGCGCGCCGTCGGTGCTTGCGATTCCGAAAGCCTCCAGCGCGGAACATGCCGCCGACAATGCCGCTGCCGGCGATTTGAAGCTGAGCGATGGCGAGATCGCAGCGCTGGACAAGGCGTTTCCGCGCGGACCGAAACCGCGCGGCCTGCCGATGCTGTAACGTCTTACTTCTCGTCCCGTGCGAAACACACTTCCTAACAAAGTGTTACGGTGCAACGGCCGCGCGAGCTGCGGCAGGCCGCCGCGCCCGGTACGTGCATATCCGCATCCTGTTTTCGGGCCTAGTCGTCCCGGTGCAATTGGTGTTTTTTGGAGCCTCGCCCGAGTCGATCCATACTGTCTTTCGAGATTGCCGTGACACCGCCCCCCGCCGCAGCCGCCAGGCTGGACAGCGCCGAATTGCCGTTGCCCGAGAAGTTGCCTTCGCCCGAGAAGAAGTCCGCCAAAGCTCCTGTACCGAAGGCGCCGGCGCGCACCGATCATCCGTTCAAGGGCATCGCGCTGATTCTGGCCTCGACGATCTTTCTCGGCACCTCCGACGTGACCGCGAAATACCTGTCGGCGACGCTGCCCTCGATCGAGATCACCTGGATCAGGTTTCTGACGTTCGCGCTGATCATGGTGCCGGCGATGGTGCCGGGCTCGCCGCTTTACGCGATGCAGACCAACCGTCTGACACTGCATCTGGCGCGCGGCCTCGGGATTCTGGGCTCGTCGCTGTTCTTCATCACCGGTCTGCGGTTTCTACCCATCGCGGAGGCCTCCGCCACCGGCTTCGTCGCGCCGCTGCTGGTCACCGCGCTGTCGATTGTCTTGCTTGGTGAAAAGGTCGGCCTGCGCCGATGGATCGCGACCGGCGTCGGCCTGGTCGGCGTCATCATCATCCTGCGCCCCGGTACCGGGGCGTTTCATCCCGCGGCGTTTTTTCCACTGGTCTCGGCACTTTGCTGGGCCTGCACGCTGATCATGACGCGGATGATGAGCGGCACCGAGCGCGCCATCACCGTGATGGCCTATTCGTCGATCGTCGGTCTCGTCATGCTCACCTCGCTGGTGCCGTCGGTCTGGGTGACGCCGAGCTGGCACGACATCGCCTTCGGCATCTTCATCGGCATCGCCTCGACCGCGGGACAGTGGATCGTGGTGCTGGCGTTCCGTTACGCCGACGCCTCGGTGCTGGCGCCGTTCTCCTATACGCAACTGCTCTGGGTCAGCGTCCTCGGCTTCCTGATCTTCGGCGAAGTGCCCGACGTCTGGACCGTGACCGGCGCCGGCTTCATCGTCGCCAGCGGGCTCTACACCGCGCATCGCGAACGGGTGCGGCGCTCGCAGCTTCTGGCTGTTGCGGCCGAGCCGTCGCCCAACGCCTGATTCTCCCCGCTCACTGAACGCTTCCGCGCTCTGTTCCTGGTCGCGCTCTGTGGTATGACAAGGCAAAACCGCAGGAGAGGACGCCCATGCGCGCAGCTATTTTCCGGAACGGCGAGATCGTCGTTGACGAGATGCCGGAGCCGAAACCCGGTCCCGGCATGGTGCTGGTCAAAACGCTGGCCTGCGGCATCTGCGGCTCCGACCTGCACGCGCGCAAGCACGCCCACCGCATGGTCGAGCTTTCAAAACATTTTCCCGGCCGCAAGCCGATGGACCTTTCCCGCGACGTCGTGTTCGGCCACGAATTCTGCTGCGAGGTGCTCGACTACGGTCCGGACACGGCGCGCAAGTTCAAGTCCGGCACTAAAGTCTGCTCGCTGCCGGCGCTGCTGACGGCGCAGGGGCCGCAGGGCATCGGCTATTCCAACGACAATGTCGGCGCCTATGCCGAGCGCATGCTGCTGAGCGAGGCGTTGCTGCTGGAAGTGCCCAATGGCCTCGCCGCCGAACACGCCGCGCTGACCGAGCCGCTCGCGGTCGGCGTCCATGCGGTGGCGAAAGCCAATATCAGTGGTGGTGAGGTGCCGCTGGTGATCGGCTGTGGGCCGGTCGGCCTTGCCGTGATTGCCGCGCTCAAGATCAAGGGGTTGCACCCGATCGTGGCCGCGGACTATTCGCCGGCGCGCCGGGCGCTCGCCGCAAAGCTCGGCGCCGACATCGTGGTCGACCCCGCGCGGTCGCAGCCCCATGCGACCTGGGCCGAGCACGCCCAGATGTCGCCGGAGGAAAAGGCCGCGCGGCCGCCATTGCAGGCGCTGTTGCCCGCGCTGAAACCGGCGCTGATCTTCGAATGCGTCGGCATTCCCGGCCTGATCCAGCAGGTGTTCGAGGGCGCGCCGCGCGACGCCCGCATCGTCGTGGTCGGCGTCTGCATGGAAACCGACCGCTCCGAGCCGATGCTCGGCATCATGAAGGAACTCAACGTTCAATATGTGCTGGGCTACAGGCCGGACGAATTCGCCTATTCGCTGCGCCTGATCGCCGAAGGAAAGGTCGATGCCGCCTCGATGGTGACGGCCAGCGTCGGCATCGACGGCGTCGCGAAGGCGTTCGCCGATCTCGCCAATCCGGAAGCGCACACCAAGATCATTGTCGAGCCGTGGCGGTAGATGGCTGTCGTCCCTGCGAACGCAGGGACGACCAGCGTTGCTATCCCTCAAAACGTCGCCGGCACATACATCTCCGGCGGAACCGGCCCGCGGTGATAATCGGGGTTGCGAACCCGCGGCGGCAGGATCACCGGCGCGTGCTCGACATCGGAATAGGGAATCTGCGTCAACAGATGCGAGATGCAGTTGAGGCGCGCGCGCTTCTTGTCGACGGCATCGACGATCCACCACGGCGAGTCCGGCAGGTGAGTATGCTCCAGCATGGTTTCCTTGGCCTTGGTGTACTGCTCCCACTTGGTGCGGGCCTGGACGTCCATCGGGCTCAGCTTCCACTGCTTCAGCGGATCGTTGATCCGCATCGTGAAGCGGAACTGCTGCTCCTCGTCGGTGATCGAGAACCAGTATTTCAGCAGGATGGTGCCGGAGCGGATCAGCATCCGCTCGAATTCCGGCACCGACTTGAAGAACTCCTGGTACTGCTCCTCGTTGCAGAAACCCATCACGCGCTCGACGCCGGCGCGGTTGTACCAGGAGCGGTCGAACAGCACGATTTCGCCGCCTGCCGGCAGGTGCGAAACGTAGCGCTGGAAATACCACTGCGTCCGCTCGCGTTCGCTCGGCGCCGGCAGCGCCGCGACGCGGCAGATCCGCGGGTTGAGGCGCTGGGTGATGCGCTTGATCACGCCGCCCTTGCCGGCGGAGTCGCGGCCTTCGAACAGCACCACGACCTTCTGCTTTGAGTGTTGAACCCAGTCCTGCAGCTTTACCAGTTCGCCCTGCAGCCGCAGCAGCTCCCTGAAATAGATCCGGCGATCCAGCTCCGGCCCGCCGTCAAGTACACCGCCGAGGTCGTCGAGCCTCTTGTCGTCGAGCTCGAGTTCGAGCTCTTCGTCGAGCGTCTCGGCCATTTCCCGGTGAATGCGCTCCCGCAAGGCCAGTTCGGCGTTCAGTTCGGACGTGGTCATAGGGTCTGTCTCTCGCTCGCAGATATCGGGCAGGGACAATGGTTCGGCCACGTGACGGGGATGTGACATTGCACGAGAATGCGAAGCCGTATCCATCCTCCGTCATTGCGAGCGCAGCGACGGGACACTTCGTGGCCCGGATGATGTGGAAGACCGTTGTGTTAGACCGGCAGCGCGATCGAGTACTTCACCTGGCTTAGTGCAAAGCTCGAACTCGATCGAGGCAATCCCGTCCAGCCGTGTCAGCTTGTTCTTCAGGAACGCCTCATAGGACGACAGGTCGGCGGCGACGACGCGCAAGAGATAGTCGCGGTTGCCGGTCATCAGATAGCATTCCAGCACCTCGTCCCATTTCGAGATCGCCTTGGCAAAGCGATTGAGGTCTTCTTCCTTCTGTCGCGCCAACTTGATCGAGATGAAGACGCTGACATGAAGCCCCAGCGATTTCTGGTCGACGGTGGCGATGTAGCGGCTGATGACGCCGCGCTGTTCCATCAGCTTGACGCGGCGATGGCAGGGCGACACCGACAGGCCGACCTTGTCGGCGAGTTCCTGCATGGTGACGCGGCTGTCGGATTGCAGCTGGCTGAGGATTTTCCGGTCGATGGCGTCGAGGGCGTGCATTGGAATGAACTCATTGTTTGAGGCCGGTTCGTGGGACGATATCCCAATATTTGCGGGTATGTCGCGTGAATTTGAGATTTTTGGCGAGGCGACCGGCGCTAGAGTTAACCGTTGCCGCACCGCCGGGAGTATCGCCATGCCCATCGAACCTGCACGTCTCGAATTGTTGTCCGCGTTGGCGCGCAAGGTGCTCTGGCTGTCGTCGTGGACCATCCACCACGCCAACCATATCCGGCCCAATGTCGACGGCCTCAAGGTCGGCGGGCATCAGGCGTCGTCCGCCTCGCTCGCCAACATCATGTCGGCGCTGTATTTCTCGGTGCTGCGGCCGCAGGACCGCGTCGCGGTGAAGCCGCATGCCAGCCCGGTGTTCCACGCCATCCAGTACCTGTTCGGGCACCAGACCCGCGACAAGCTGGAAAATTTTCGCGGCTACAAGGGCGCGCAGTCCTATCCGTCGCGCACCAAGGATGCCGACGACGTCGATTTCTCGACCGGCTCGGTCGGGCTCGGCGTCGCGCAAACCCTGTTCTCCTCGCTGGTGCAGGATTATGTGTCCGCGCATGGCTGGATGAAGGACCGGCCGGAGGGCCGTATGATCGCGCTGGTCGGCGACGCCGAGATGGACGAGGGCAATATCTTCGAGGCGCTGCTGGAAGGCTGGAAGCACGGCCTGCGCAACACCTGGTGGATCGTCGACTACAACCGCCAGAGCCTCGATGCCGTCGTGCGCGAGGGGCTGTGGGAAAAATTCGAATCCATGTTCCGCAATTTCGGCTGGGACGTGGTCATTGTGAAGTATGGACGCCTGATGCAGTCAGCGTTCGCCGAGCCCGGCGGCGCGGCGCTGAAGCGCTGGATCGATAATTGCCCGAACCAGATGTATGCTGCGCTGTGCTTCCAGGGAGGTGCCGCGTTCCGCAAGCATCTGCAGGACGACATCGGCGACCAGGGCCAGGTGACGGAGCTGATCGACCGCCGCAGCGACGAGGAATTGCTGGCGCTGATGTCCAATTTGGGCGGACACGACATGGCCAGCATGATCGAGGCGTTCGAAGCCGTCGATCACGACCGCCCGGTTTGCTTCATCGCCTACACCATCAAGGGCGTGGGACTGCCGATGCAGGGCCACAAGGACAACCATGCCGGGCTGATGACGGTCACGCAGATGGAGAAGTGGCGGGCGTCGCAGAACATCCGTCCCGGCCATGAGTGGGACAAGTTCGAGGGCCTGTCGCAGCCACAAGCCGGGCTCGAGGCGTTTCTGGAAGACGTGCCGTTCAACCAGGAAGGCCGCCGCCGACTGACCGCGCCCGTGATCGAGGTGCCGCAGCAACTCGCCTTCAAGCCGGCGGCGCAGATGTCGACCCAGCAGGGCTTTGGGCTGGTGCTCAACGAGCTCGCGCGCGGCGACACCGAACTGGCGTCGCGCATCGTCACGGCGTCGCCCGACGTCACCGTCTCGACCAATCTCGGCGCCTGGGTAAACCGTCGTGGACTGTTCGCCAAGCTTGAAAATGCTGACCTGTTCAAGCAGGAGAAAATTCCCTCGACCTTCAACTGGCACTATTCACCGAAGGGCCAGCATATCGAACTCGGCATCGCCGAGATGAACCTGTTCATCCTGCTGTCGGCGCTCGGCCTGTCGCATTCGATCAACGGTGCGCGGCTGCTGCCGGTCGGTACGCTGTACGATCCCTTCATCGAACGCGGCCTCGATGCGCTGAACTATGCGTGCTACCAGGATGCGCGCTTCATGGTGGCGGCGACGCCGTCGGGCATCACGCTGGCGCCGGAAGGCGGCGCGCATCAGTCGATCGCAACGCCGCTGATCGGCATGGCGCAGGATGGCCTGGCTTCGTTCGAGCCGGCCTTTGTCGACGAACTCGCCGTGATCATGGGCTGGGGTTTCCGCCACATGCAGGGCGAAGCCGGCGAGGGCGGTTCGGTCTATCTGCGGCTGTCGACCCGCACCATCGACCAGCCACAGCGGATCATGACGCCGGACCTGCAGTGCGACATCACCGACGGGGCCTATTGGCTGCGCGAGCCCGGGCCGAACTGCGATCTCGTGATCGCCTATACCGGGGCGGTGGCGCCGGAGGCGATCGAGGCGATCGGCCTGCTCGGCGAGAGCCGCCGGGACGTCGGCCTGCTGGCGGTCACCTCGGCCGACCGGCTGCATTCGGGTTGGACCGCCGCACGGAATTTGCGCCGCGACCGCCGCGGCGTGCAGTACCTCAGCCATGTCGAGAAGCTGCTGGCGCCGCTGGGCCGGGACTGCGGCATCGTCACCGTGATCGACGGCCATCCGGCAGCGCTCGGCTGGCTCGGCAGCGTCCGCGGCCACCGGGTCGAGGCGCTCGGCGTCGAGACGTTCGGCCAGACCGGTACGATCGGCGACCTCTACCGCCACCACGGCATCGACGCCAACGCCATCATCGATGCGGCGGAAAGCCTCACCGTCGGCGCCCCCGTGCGGCACCGCAAAATGGCGGTGTAGCGTCGTCCCAGCGTTCGCAGGGACGACAGGGAACGCCTTGCATCCTTCCGGCGGCTGACCTTATATCCAGCCCGTGCCGCAACGCGGCGTCCCGCATATGGTGGGTTCAAATATCCGGGCTTTCGTGCAAGGATGCCTGCCGAACGCTCCCGTTCCCCTTACATTCGCCCCGAAATAAAGAGGTTTCCGATGGTCAATCGCATGCAATTCTACATCGATGGCGCCTGGGTCGACCCCACCGTCAAGAAGTCCACGCCCGTCGTCAATCCGGCGACCGAAGAAGCGATGTATGACATTGCGCTCGGCTCCAAGGCCGACGTTGACAAGGCGGTCGCCGCCGCCAAGCGCGCGTTCACGACCTTCTCGCAGACCACCCGCGAGGAGCGCGTGGCGCTGCTCGAAAAGATCATGGAAATCTACAAGGGCCGCATGAAGGACATCGGCGCCGCCGTGTCCGACGAAATGGGCGCCCCGCTGCCGATGGCCGAACGCCTGCAGGCCGGTGCCGGCCTCGGCCACATCGCCTCCACGCTGGAAGTGCTGAAGAACTATCACTTCGAAGAGGCCATCGGTTCGGCCATGGTCGTCCGCGAGCCGGTCGGCGTCATCGGCATGATCACGCCCTGGAACTGGCCCCTGAACCAGATCGCCTGCAAGGTCGCGCCCGCGCTCGCCGCCGGTTGCACCATGATCCTGAAGCCGTCCGAATTCACGCCGTCCTCGGCGCTGATTTTCGCGGAAATCCTCCATGAAGCGGGCGTGCCGAAGGGCGTGTTCAACCTCGTCAACGGCCTCGGCCCGGAGGTCGGTGCCGCCATGAGCGAGCACCCGGACATCGACATGATCTCCTTCACCGGCTCGACCCGTGCCGGCGTCGATGTTGCCAAGCGCGCCGCGCCGACCGTCAAACGCGTCAGCCAGGAGCTCGGCGGCAAGTCGCCGAACGTCATCCTCGAAGGCGCCGATCTCGCCAAAGCCGTCACCGGTGGCGTGATGCACATGTTCAACAACTCCGGACAATCGTGCAACGCGCCGAGCCGGATGATCGTGCCGCTGTCGAAGATGAAGGAAGTCGCTGCCATCGCCAAGGCGGTTGCCGACAAGACCAAGGCGGGCGATCCGCGCGCCGAAGGCACCACCATCGGCCCGGTCGTCTCGCGCATCCAGTGGGACAAGATCCAGGCGCTGATCCACAAGGGCATCGAGGAAGGTGCAACGCTGGTGGCCGGCGGTCCGGGTCTGCCCGAGGGCGTCAACAAGGGTTTCTACGTCCGCCCGACCATCTTCGCCGACGTCACCAACGACATGACGATCGCCCGCGAGGAAATCTTCGGACCGGTGCTCACGATCCTCGGCGCCAAGGATGAAGCGGAAGCGGTGAAGATCGCCAACGACACGCCCTATGGTCTCGCCGGTTACGTCTCGGGCGATACCGTGGAAAGCGCGCGCCGCGTCGGTCGCCAGATCCGCGCCGGCAACGTCAACCTCCAAGGCGTGCCGAACGACCGCACCGCGCCGTTCGGCGGCTACAAGCAGTCCGGCAACGGCCGCGAGTGGGGCAAGTATGGTCTGGAAGAATATCTCGAAGTGAAGGCGGTCGCCGGCTACAACGCCGCGTAAGGCATCTCGCGAGAGAAGTGATTGAAACGCCGGGTCAGGAAATCTGCCCCGGCGTTTCGCTGTCTAGCCCCCCAGCGCGCCCTGCGTGTTCACGTACAGCGCGTAGATCGACTGGCTCGCGGCCATGAACAGACGATTGCGCTTGACGCCGCCGAAACACAAATTGGCGCAGCGTTCGGGCAGCGCGATGCGGCCGATCATGACGCCGTCGGGTGCGTAGACCACGACGCCGTCGAGTTCGGGATCGCCCATGCCCCAGCCGCACCACAGATTGCCGTCGATGTCGCAGCGCATGCCGTCGGGTGTGCCCGGCCCGGCGTCGATGTGGACGCGCTTGTTGGAAATCCTGTCGCCGCCGGCCGACACGTCGTAGGCCAGAATCTTGCGGTTCGGCACGCCGCGGGATTCCACGACATAGAGGATCTTCTCGTCCGGCGAGAAGCACAGGCCGTTCGGCCCGAGCACGCCTTCGGCAACGATGGTGGCTTTGCCGGTGGCGCCGTCGAGCCGGTAGACGTTGGCGTCGATCTCGGGATCGGCCTTGTAGCCCTCGTAGTTGCCGAGCAGGCCGAAGGTCGGATCGGTGAACCAGATCGAGCCGTCGGATTTGACAACCACATCATTGGGCGAGTTCAGCCGCTTGCCGTCAAAGGAGTCGATCAGCACCGTGATCGAGCCATCATATTCGGTGCGGGTGACGCGGCGGCCGCCGTGCTCGCAGGTGACGAGGCGGCCCTGGCGGTCGCGGGTGTTGCCGTTGGCGAAGTTCGACGGCTTGCGGTAGACGCTGGTGGTGCCCGTCTCCTCTTCCCATTTGAGGATGCGCTGGTTCGGAATGTCGCTGCACAGGAGATAGCGCCCGTCGCCGAACCAGACCGGGCCTTCGGCCCAACGGAGTCCGGTGGTCAGCCGCTCCACCGCCGACAGCTTCAGCCAGTATTTTTCGAAGCGCGGGTCCAGCGCATGGATAGCCGGATCGGGATAATAGCTCGCCGGACGCCAGCCGGCCGAATGAGACGATGCCTCGGACATTTGCTGTTCTCGTTGTTGTTGCGTTTCCTCGCGGTTTGGTTTGCTATCATCCCCGGCCCATGACCGCAAATCGGTCGCAGCCACGAGAGAAGACAAGAGGGAAGAAATGCCACGCATATTGATGACCGGCGCGGCCGGCGGGATCGGTACATCCCTGCGCAAGCTGCTGCCGCCGATCTATCCGGACCTGCTGCTGAGCGACCTGAAGGCGCCGGCCGATCTCGGCAGGCACGAAAAATTCAAGGCGGCGGATCTCGCCGATCCGGCGCAGGTCGAGGCGATCTGCGAAGGCGTCGACGGCATTCTGCATTTCGGCGGTTATTCGGTCGAAGGGCCCTGGGACGAGATCCTGCAGTCCAACATCATCGGCGGCTACAACCTGTTCGAGGCCGCGCGCAAGCAGGGCGTCAAGCGCGTGGTGTTCGCCTCGTCGAACCATGCGGTCGGCTTCTACCCGCGCCACCACCGGATCGGCACCGACGTTACCGCGCGGCCCGATAGCCGCTACGGCGTCAGCAAGGTGTTCGGCGAAGCCGTCGGCGCGCTGTATGCCGACAAGTATGGCCTTGGCGTTACCTGTATACGCATTGGCAATTTCGGCGAGGCGCCGCTCGATCATCGCCGGCTCGCGATCTGGCTGAAGCCGGAAGACCTGGTGCAGCTCTGCCGGATCGGGCTCGATCATCCCGCCATTCATTTCGAGGTGTTCTACGGCGCCTCCTACAACGAGCGCGCCTGGTGGGACAACCACCGCGCCTACGACCTCGGCTACCGGCCGACCGGCCGCGGTGAGGACTTTCGCGAGCACGCGATGGCGGAGCAGGCCAAGCTCAAGCCCGATGCCGTCGGTGACTTCTACCAGGGCGGCACGTTCTGCAGCATCGAGTTCGCAGGCGACAAGAGCAAGATCGTGGATTGGAAGAAGTGACGCTCTCTATTCCTCACATGGCGGCGGATTTTCGGTGCGCTTGAGCCGCTCCTTCAATTCGTCGCCCGTCACCTCGGCCACCTTCGGCGGTCCCCCGGCCGGGCCGTCGAAGGCCTCGGCGAAACCCGCGAGCGGAAAGGCAAGGCTGATGGCTTGATGGTCGCGCGTCATCGCTTCGACGCTGATGGTGCGGGAATACTTCAGGCTTTCGATGAAAGCCGTGTCGATGTCGAGCTTGCCTCGGCAGCCGAGTTCCTGACAGACCGGATCGGTAACGGGAATTAGCACGCCCAGATCGACCCGGACGCCAAGCGTGCCATCGAGCATGCGCTTGGTCACAAGATTGATCGACAGGCTTCGCTGTTTGCCGTCGCGGATCCAGACGGCGATGCCGCCGCCTGAAGGCTGACACGCGCCCTTTGCGCCGGACGAAGTGAAACAATCCGAATTGCCGTCGGGCCGATTGACGCAAATCCTGGCCCACGGCTGATAGGTGAGTTGCTGGGCTCGCGCGTCATTGGCGGCTTCGGCTGTCCCGGCATCCCATGCGACACTCGCGATCATGGCAGACAATATAAGCAAGCGCTTCATGAGAGGGCTCTTCGCTCGGCCGATAGCGGCGCTCTACGGATTTGGCTTGTCCGCAATCCGGCTGAGATAGTCCGACTTGCTGAACTGCATGTGATCGACGCAGAGCTGCGCCAGCGCCCAGCTGTCGCGGCCCTTCAACAGCTCGATCATCAGTTCATGCTGGCGGCGCGACAGCGCGAGGCCTTCGGTGTCGGCGAGGTTCTTGGCGCGCATCGGCAGCGTCAGGTTCATGTAGTCCTGCAGCGAGCGCACCAGATAGGGATTGCCGCAGGCGGCGAACAGCGCGACGTGGAAGGCGTCGTTGGTTTCGTGAATACCGCGCAGATCCTGCGCGTCGGCCTTGGCGCAGTAGTGCCGCTGCAATTCGCTCAACTGTTCGATCAGGCTTGCGGGCGCGGGGAGCGTGATCATCAGCGCTGCCTGCCGCGTCAGCATTTCCCGCACCTCGTAGATCTGCCGCACTTCCTCCGCCGAGTAGAACCGCACGGTGGCGCCGATGTTCTTCTCGCGCAGCACGATGCCCTGGCGTTCGAGCTGAAACAGGCCCTGGCGCACGAAATGCCGGCTGGCGCCGTAGCGCGTCATCAACGTGTCCTCGACCAGCCGCGAGCCCGGCGCGAAGCGGCCGAAGATGATGTCCTCTTCCAGCCGGCGAATGACTTCGGCCTGTTCCTCCTCGCGCGTCAGCGCGGAACCTTCGCCCGGCAATTCCTGCGGCTTCATCGCAAAGCCTCCCAGCCCGACAGCCGATAGCAGTCCTCGACCAGCCGCAGCGTTTCGAGATTGTCCTGCGGCGCGGTCTCGAACGGCGTATTGTCCCGCAGCGATGCCACGAAATGTGCGATCGTGCGGTTGTAGGAACCCTGATATTCGGTGGCGAGATCGTAAGTCTGCTCCTTCGGCAAGGCGCCGGAGCAGGTGAGCTTTGGCCCGTCGAGCCGGATCGTGCCGCTGTCGCCAAGAATCTCGAGGCGGTCGACCTGCGTGGCCGGATGCCCATGCGCGGCAAAACTGGCGAACACCGAAACGCCGGCACCATTGCCGGCTTCAAGCTGGATCACTGCGCTGTCTTCGCCGGCCAGTTGGCCGCTCGATCGCGACAGGCGCGCCGCCGTCACCCGCAATGGCCCGAGCAGCATGCGCAGCGTGTCGAGGTGATGGATCAAGACCTCCGCGACCAGCATGCGGCGTTCTCCGCACATGAAGGGTTGCCGTTCGAGCGCCGGGCAGAGGCCGTCGGGTCCGGGCAATACGCCCGAGGTCAGCAGCGTGAGTTGCGCCTGCTTGAAATTGCCAATGCGGCCTTCGCGCAGCCACGCCGCGGCGTCGCGGTAATAACCGCGAAAACGCCAGTTCTCATGCACCATCAGCCGCGTCTGATCCGCGACCTCGGCGGCGAGTTCGGTTGCCTCCTGCAAATTGGGTGCGAGCGGTTTCTGGCACAGCACCGGCAAATGCCGTTTCGCCGCGAGCCGCACCAGAGGCGCGTGCATTTCGCGCGGCGCTGCGATATCGATGGCGTCGAGTTCGGTTGCCGCCAGCATCGCCTCGGCGCTGGCATATGTTTGCGTGATCCCGAATTCGCTCGCGCGTCGCGCGGCATTGTCCGCGGAGGGATCGGCGACCGCCAAGACGCGGGCCTGATCTGGTATGCTGGCCCAGGCGATCAGATGGTGGCGGCTCACCATGCCGGCGCCGATCAGGCCAATGCGCAACGGCTGGTTCATGGGCGCTCGCTTCCGATCATTGTCGGAAATCAGCACGCGCCGGTTTTATTGTCAATAATACCCGATAATTGGCACCAGTTTGGTGCAGATTTGCCGCCGAATATCAAATATTGACAATAATTCCGCGGACTCCTTTAGTGGTCTGAGCACGAAGACAGGGAATACCGAGATGGCTGACGACGGACTTCGCAAGGGATTGGCGAGCTATGGCGATGCCGGGTTTTCGCTGTTCCTGCGCAAGGCCTTCATCAAGGCGATGGGCTATTCCGACGACGCGCTCAATCGCCCGATCGTCGGCATCACCAATACCTACAGCGATTACAATCCCTGCCACGGCAACGTGCCGCAGATCATCGAGGCCGTGAAGCGCGGCGTGATGCTGTCGGGTGCGATGCCGATGGTGTTTCCGACCATCTCGATCGCCGAAAGCTTCTCGCATCCGACCTCGATGTATCTGCGCAACCTGATGGCGATGGATACCGAGGAGATGATCCGCGCCCAGCCGATGGATTCCGTGGTGGTGATCGGCGGTTGCGACAAGACCTTGCCGGCGCAGATCATGGCGGCGGTTTCGGCCGATCTGCCGACCGTGGTTATTCCCGTTGGGCCGATGGTGGTCGGCCATCACAAGGGTGAGGTGCTCGGCGCCTGCACCGATTGCCGGCGGCTGTGGGCGAAATATCGCGCCGGTGAAATCGACGACGTCGAGATTGAAGCCGTCAACGGCCGGCTGGCGCCGTCTGTCGGCACCTGCATGGTGATGGGCACCGCAAGCACCATGGCGTGCATCACCGAGACGCTGGGCCTGTCGCTGCCGATGAGCGCGACAATTCCGGCGCCGCATGCCGAACGCTTTCGTTCCGCCGAAGCCAGCGGCAAGGTCGCCGCCGCGATGGCGATCGCGAAGGGACCGAAGCCCAGCGAATTTCTCACCGCGTCTTCGTTCCGCAACGCGCAAGTGGTGCTGCAGGCGATCGGCGGCTCGACCAATGGGCTCATTCATCTGACCGCAATCGCCAACCGCACCAAACATCGCATCGAGCTTGAAGGGTTTGACAAGCTCGGCCGCGAAGTTCCCGTATTGATCGACCTTAAGCCGTCGGGCGAGCATTACATGGAACACTTCCATCATGCCGGCGGGGTGCCGAAGCTGATGGCGCAGCTTGGCGATCTGCTCGACCTCGATGCGAAAACCATTACTGGAGCGACGCTGCGCGATGTCGTTGCCGGCGCCGAGGAGGTGCCGGGGCAGGATGCGATCCGGCCGCGCGACAATCCGATCAAGCCGGAAGGCGCGATGGCGGTGTTGCACGGCAACCTCGCGCCGCGCGGCGCCGTGATCAAGCATTCGGCGGCGAGCCCCAAACTGCTGCAGCATACCGGCCGCGCCGTGGTGTTCGAGTCGGTTGAAGACATGACGCTGCGGGTCGACGATCCCGCGCTCGATGTCACCGCCGACGATGTGCTGGTATTGCGCAACGCGGGACCGAAGGGCGCGCCTGGGATGCCGGAAGCGGGCTATCTGCCGATCCCCAAGAAGCTCGCCCGCACCGGCGTCAAGGACATGGTGCGGATTTCGGACGCGCGCATGAGCGGCACGGCGTTCGGCACCATCGTGCTGCACATCACGCCGGAATCCGCTGTCGGCGGCCCGCTGGCGCTGGTCAGGAACGGCGACATGATCCGGCTCGATGTCGCCAAACGCAGCATCGACCTGCTGATCGACGATGCCGAACTACAAAAACGCCAGGCCGCCCTGGCGCCGCCAACGACGCCCGACTGGGCCAAACGCGGCTACGCGCATCTGTTCAACGAGACCATTTTGCAGGCCGACGAAGGCTGCGACTTCGACTTCATGCGCGGCGAGGGGAAGTAGCGGACGTTCGTCGTTCGTACGTCATGCCCGCGAAAGCGGGCATCCAGTACTGTAGAGACGCTGACATAGAGCCGGGACGCCGCAGAGTACTGGATCGTCCGCATTCGCGGACGATGACGGCTGTATGAATGCAGCTACGTCATCTCCAACGATGCTCGTCTTCCATCTCGCAGATGCGTTGCATCTTGTTCGATTGACAATCGAACAAGCCCGATGGGATGATCAAAGAAAAATAACACTGGAAATCACAGGGGGAGACGATGGACAGGCTGACAAGTGTTCTTGGTGCGGTCATGGCCGCGCTGCTGGTGACGACCGCAAGCGCCGGTGCGCAGGAGGCAAAGCATTATCGCTTCGCCTACGATCAACCGAAAATCACCGGTTACGGAATCCTCGGCGACATCTTCAGTGAGAAGCTGAAGGCGCTGAGCAAGGGCACCATGCTGATCGACCAGTATCCGGGCGCGCAGCTCGGGCAGGAGCCGCAGGTGCTGCAGCTCGTCAAATCCGGCGACGTCGAGTTCTGCATCTCGTCGTCAGCCAATGCCGCGACGCTCTCGCCGCAGGCCGGCGTGATGTCGATGCACTTCCTGTTCCGCTCCGAAGCGCATCTGGTCAAGGCAATGGCAGACCCAGGCGTTTCCGGTGCCGTCAAGACGATGATCGCGGAGACGGTGCAGGGTGCCCGCGTCATCGCTCTCGCCACGCTCGGTCTGCGCAACATGTATTCCAAGCGCGACATCAAGAATATCGGCGACATGAAGGGTCTCAAGGTGCGGGTGCAGGCGACACCTACCGAGGACACCATGTTCCCGGCCTATGGCGCCCAGATCGTGCACATGCCGTTCGGCAGCGTCTACACCTCGCTGCAGACCGGCGTGGTCGACGTCGCGGAAAACGGCGTCAACGTCTATCTCGCCAACAAGCACTATGAAGTCGCTCCCGTGCTGTCGATGACCGAACACGAGGCCAACAACAGCCTGGTGTGGGTCAGCGACAAGCTCTGGAATAGCCTGACGCCGGAACAGCAGGGCTGGGTGCAGGGCGCCGCCGACGAGGTCAACAGGAACCAGCCCGCCAAGGCGATCGAACTCGAGCATCAGTCGCAGGACAAGCTGAGGGCGATCGGCGTCAAGGTCGTCACCGAGGTCGACAAATCCGGCTTCGTCGCGATCGCCGATCCCTATCTCGACAAGCTCGCCAAGGAGCTCGGTCCCCACGCCGAGAAGGTCAAGGACTTGATCCGGGCGATCAAGTAGGCTCCCGGCGCCAAATTGTCGATAATCCAGCGCCTTCGGGTCGATGTATTGCTGCATCGACCCGGAAGGCCGTTACTTTATTGACAATCTCGCGGCCTTGATGGGATGATCTAGAAAACCAGAACAGGGGAGGGCGCGTTGGCCAATCGAAGGATATTTATGGGTGCAGCGGTCGCGGTGGCGGCCGTCATGTTTGCCGCCGGCGCCGGCGCCCAGGACGCGAAGCACTACCGTTTCGCCCACGATCAGCAGCTCAATACCGGCTACAGCGTCGCCTACGACATGTTCTCAGCCAAGCTCAAGGAATTAAGCAAGGGCGCGATGCTGGTCGATCAATATCCGGGCGCGCAGCTCGGCCAGGAGCCGCAGCTGCTGCAACTGGTGAAATCCGGCGACATCGACTTCGCCATCGTCTCGTCGGCGAATACCGCGACGATCTCGCCGCAGGCCGGCGTGATGTCACTGCACTTCCTGTTCCGCAGCTCCGATCATCTGGTCAAGTCGCTGGCCAACCAGCAGGTGATCGACGCGATCACCGCCATGATCGACGAGACCACGCAGGGCCTGCACGTCATCGCCACCGGCTCGCAGGGCGTGCGCAGCATCTACAGCAAGAAGGAAATCCACAACGTCGGCGACATGAAGGGACTGAAGATCCGCGTCCAGGCTACCGCGACCGAGGATGCGATCTTCCCGGCCTATGGCGCCCAGACCGTGCATATGCCGTTCGGCAGCGTCTACACCTCGTTGCAGACAGGCGTGATGGATGCCGCCGAGAACAGCGTCAACGTCTATCTCGTCAACAAGCATTATGAAGTGGCGCCGGTGCTGTCGATGACTGAGCATGAAGCCAACAACGCGCTGCTGTTCGTCAGCGACAAGCTGTGGCAGAGTCTCTCGACAGACCAGAAGCAGTGGGTCAAGACCGCTGCCGCTGAAGTCAGCGCCAAGGAACCGGCCAAGGCGTTTGAGCTGGAAAAGGCGGCGGCGGCCAAGCTGAAGGGTTACGGCGTCAAGATCGTCGAGGACGTGGACAAGAAGAGCTTTGCGGCGATCTCCGATCCCTATCTCGACAAGCTCGCCAAGGAGCTCGGCCCGCATGCGGAGAAGATCAAGAATCTGATCCGCGGGATCAACTGAAGCCTCGGACGGAATTCGTCATGCCCGGGTAGAAGCGCGTCTTCGCGCTAGGTGTTCCGGGCATCCACGTCTTCTTTCTCGCCATATCAAAGACGTGGATGGCCGGGACAAGCCCGGCCATGACGGGAATGCCGGGACAGAGAGTAACCGATGGCTATCGCCGACAAATTGGTGCTGCAGCGACAGCGTCATCTGAAATGGCAGGCGTTCGACCGGCTCGAACTGTTCCTGATGATCGTGTGCGGCGTGCTGTGCTTTGGATTTTCGCTGTCGGTGACGGCTGACATCGTCACGCGCACCATCGGCCATCCCTGGCTGTGGCTGCAGGAAGCAACCTCGACGCTGTTCATCTACGCGATCTTCATTGGGGCCGCCGTCGCCACCCGGCGCAACGATCACCTGTACCTGACCGCGATCTCGGATGCGATGCACGGCACGCCGCGCATGATCGTCGAGATCATTATCCGCATCGTCGTGCTCGGCGTGTCGGCCTGCCTCATCTATTTTGGCTACATCAATTATATCAGGGGCTTCGGCAGCTTTCGGTTGCCATCGGGGACGCCGATCGCCTCGCTCTATGCGGCGATCCCGTTTGCCGGCGCGTTGATCGCCCTGTTCACGGTGGAGCAGCTCGTCAACGGCATTCGCAACGGGTTCGATCATCCCGAGCCACCCGAGGAAGACCGCGATATTCCGCCGGTTGTCATCAAGGCCGAGACGAGGGCGCTGCCGTGAGCGCACCAGTCATTCTCGGCCTGATGACGTTCTGCTTCCTGTTCTTCGGCTATCTCGGCGTGCCGGTGCCGTTCTCGCTGCTGGCCGGCGTGTTCGTCGGCGCCATGCTGACCGACGTATCGCTGGCGGCGATCATCCAGAAGGTGTTTGACGGCGTCGATTCCGAGGCGCTGCTGGCAATCCCGTTCTTCCTGCTGGTCGGCGAACTCATGAGTTCGGCCAACGTGGTGGTACGAATAGCCAACCTTTCATTGTCGCTGGTCGGACACATCAGGGGCGGGCTGTCCCAGGTCGTTGTCGTGTTCTCGATGTTCTTCTCGGAAATGTCGGGATCCACCACCGCCGACGTCGCCGTGATGAGCCGCGCGCTGGGCGGTCCAATGAAGCGGGAAGGCTACAGCCCCGCCTTCATCGCCGCGATCATCGCGTCCGCCTCCACCATCGCTGCACTGGTGCCGCCGAGCATCACCGCCGTCGTCTATGGCGCGGTCGGTAACGTCTCGATCGCCGGGCTGTTCATGGCCGGCGTGGTGCCGGGGCTGATGATCGGCTTCGGCCTGATGATCTATTGCTATTTCTTCGGCCCCGCCGGCATGCGCAAGCCGCGCGCGCCGTTGCGTCAGATCGTGTTCGCCGCCGGCGACGCGGCGCTGCCGCTGATGATCCCGGTGATCCTGCTCGGCGGCATCCTGACCGGCTATTTCACGCCGACGGAAGCCGGCGTCGTCGCCGTGATCTGGATCATCGCGGTGGTGATCCCCGCGCTCAACCGCGGGCACTTCAAGAACATCCCCTATGATTTTTGTCTCGCCGGGCTGATCTTTTCGCTGCCGCTGATCACCATCGGCGCCGCCAACGCATTCGGCTGGATGCTGGCCTATCTGCGCGGCGCCGCTGTGATCGCCGACTGGATCACGTCGATGGCCGGCAATGATCCGCATCTGATGATGCTGTTGCTGGTGCTGCTGTTCACGGTCGTGGGCGATTTCATCGAGCCGGTGCCGACCATCATCATCTTCATGCCGCTGGTGAACACGCTGACGCAGGCCGGCGACATCAACGGCGTGCATATGGGCGTGGTGCTGATCGCGACGCTCGCCTTCGGGCTGATCACGCCGCCTTACGGGCTGGTGCTGCTGATGGCGTCGAAATTCGTCGGTGTGCCATTCTCGAAGGCGTTACGCGCGGCGCTGCCGATCTATGTCGTATTCCTGGTCACCATCACCTTCACGATCTATTTCCCGAAGGTGGTGCTGTGGCTGCCGAAGCAGGTGATCCCGGAATCGGTGGGCTGCTTCAAGTCGCCGGCGGGGACGGGGTATATCTGTCCGAACACGTGAAGCGGGAGCGAGGCGGCTAAGCCACCTCGTCAACGCGCCAGACATCGCCGGTTCGCGCAAACCTGAACGGCGTGCCGTGGCGGTTGTTCAGCCACCGGCCACACAGCGCTTCCGACATCGCCTGCATCACGGCGTCGTGGCAGACGAACAGGATCGTCGCCTGTGGGTGCCGGTCGAGCCAGGCGCCGACGCAGTGTAACGCCCGCACCGAGATCGACGGCCACGGCTCGCCATCCGGCGGCAGGATGGAGACGAGGTCTTCCGCCGTCTTGAGATTGCGGGCCTTCATCGTTTCCGCGACCGACAGGCCCTCAAGGCTGCCGAAATCGCATTCGATGATGCCGTCATCGACGGCAAGCGGCTTGCCCTTCGCGGACGAAATGATTTCGGCGGTCTTCAACGCGCGCATCAGGGGGCTGGCGACGACACAGTCGAACGGCACATGTTGCAGGCGCACCGCCGCCGCATGGGCCTGCGCGATGCCGTCATCGTTCAAGGGAATGTCGGTGCGGCCCTGGAACAGCCCCTGCCGGTTCCAGTCGGTGGCGCCGTGGCGGAGGCAAAGGAACGCGCGTGCCGGCGCCGCTACCTCCGTCATTTCGACTTGCTGGTGAACTTCTTCACCGCAATTCGAAAGTCATCGGTATGCATGGCCTTGATAATCCCGGCTTCCTCGGCGTCGAGCTGCGCCTTGGTCGGCGTGACCGCGGCCTGGTAGACCAGCGATTTGGTGCCGGCGATGGCGGCCGGCGGATTCTGCGCCAGCCGCTCGGCGAACTTTTGCGTCTCGGCCTTCAGGTCCGCCGCCGGCACCACCCGCGCGACCAGGCCCCACTCGTAGGCCTGCTGCGCGGTAAAGCTGTCTTCCGCCAGAAACAGCTGCAGGGCGCGGCGGGTACCGACCGTCCCGACCATGCCGACCGTGCTGCCGCCGTCCGGCGACACGCCGATCTTGGCGTAGGCCGGGGTGAAGCGGGCGTCGTCGGCGGCGATGCAGAGGTCGGTGACGAACGCGAGCCCCATGCCGGCACCGGCTGCCGAGCCGTTGACGCTCGACAGCACGATCTTCGGCATCCGGCGCACTGTCTCGATGAAGGCGTGATAATGCTTCAGCAACTCTCCGACCACGGGCGCGATACTGTCGGCGGCGGCCGCGGCACCAATGGTCTGCAGGTCGCCGCCGGCGGAGAAGGCGCGGCCTTCGCCCTCGATCACCAACACCCTTATCGCGTCATTCTGTTCGACCTCGGCGCCGAGCTGCTCCAGCTTTTGCGCGATCGACAGGTCGATCGAGTTGAAGGCCGCGGGCCGGTTCAGCGTGATGGTGGCGATCGGACCTTTGATCCTGAGCAAAGCGGGGTCGGCGGCGGCTGCGGTATGATCAGGAGACGGCATGGTCGGGCCTCGGCTGCAGGTGGGGCGGGCATTTAAATCGCAGAAGGCAGGAGGTGACAATCCCCGGCAACGTTGACAAAATTACCGTCCTTTCGGGCGGCGATGCTCTTGCATCCCGTCGAACCATGAGGCCAGATAGGGCTCGCCATCGGCTGGAACACGGACACGAGCGCCGCTGTTCAGCGATCGGACGGGCAAGCCGAAATCAGCAGAGAGTTGTCGACATGGGTCATTCCTGTGCCCTTGCAGTTGGGTCGCCGCGATGAGCTCAGGACCGGTCATCATCGCCGGCGCCGGCCATGCCGGCTTTCAGCTCGCAGCCTCGCTGCGCCAGAACGGCTTTGCCGAACGCATTGCGCTCCTCAACGACGAAGGCCATCTGCCGTATCAACGCCCGCCGCTGTCCAAGGCCTATCTGAAGGGAACCGGCGGACCGGATACGCTGATGTTCCGGCCAGAAAAATTCTATCACGACCAGAACATCGACCTGATCGCCGATCGTGCCGCCGCGATCGACCGCGCGGCGCGGAAGGTAACGCTCGCGTCGGGCGCGTCGCTCGACTACGGCCATCTGGTGCTGGCGACCGGCGCGCGGAATCGGCTGCTCGATATTCCCAACGCCAACCTTGATCGCGTGCGTTACCTGCGGACGCTCGACGACAGCGAGACGTTGCGCAGCCTGATTGCCTCCAGCCAGCGCGTCATCGTGATCGGCGCCGGCTTCATCGGGCTGGAATTCGCCGCGACCGCGCGGGCCAAGGGCCTTGAAGTCGACGTGGTCGAACTCGCTGCGCGGGTGATGGCGCGCGCGGTGACGGCCGAGATTTCCGAATTCTCGCAATCGCGGCACCTCGCCGCCGGCATTCGCATTCATTTCGGCGTGCAGGCAACCAGCATCGAGAACGACGGCGGCAAGGTGACCGGCGTCAGCCTCAGCGACGGCCGGCATCTGCCTGCCGATCTGGTGGTGGTCGGCGTCGGCGTGTTGCCCAATGTCGAACTGGCGGCGGACGCCGGCCTGCCGGTGGCGGCCGGTATCATCGTCGACGAGTATCTGTCGACCGCCGATCCGAACATCTCGGCGATCGGCGATTGCGCGCTGTATGCGAGTCCGCGCTTCGGCGGCTCGCTGCGGCTGGAGTTGGTGCAGAACGCCACCGACCATGCGCGCTGCGTCGCCGCCCGGCTCGCCGGCGATGCCAAGCTCTATGACGGCCTGCCGTGGTTCTGGAGCGATCAGGGGCCCGACAAATTGCAGATGGTGGGGCTGACCGCCGGCTACGACCAGGTCGTGGTGCGCGGCGATCGCAACGCGGGGGCGTTCTCCGCGTTCTGTTACAAGGCCGGGCGGCTGCTCGGCATCGAATCCGTCAACCGCGCCGGCGACCACATGTTCGGCCGGCGCCTGCTGGCCATACACGGCTCGATCACGCCGGAGCAGGCGGCCGACGCCGGCTTCGATCTGAAGAGCGCGTTGACTTAAGTCCCGCGTTCACGCGTTCAGGACGATCGGTGTGAACGCCTGCAGCTTGGCGATCGCCTGCCAATCCCAGGCGATGCCGAGGCCAGCATCAGAGGACGGTTTTGCCCGTCCGTTCTCGATCGTCAGCCGGCTGGTGGTGATGTCATCGAGCTGCGGAATCCATTCCACCCAGGCGGCGTTCGGCACCGCCGCGCATAGCGAGACGTGCAACTCCATCAGGAAGTGCGGGCAGATCGGCACGTTGAAGGTCTCCGCAAGGTGCGCGACCTTGAGCCAGGGCGTGATGCCGCCAATGCGCGCGACGTCCGCCTGCACGATCGCGCAGGCGTCGCGTTGCAGGTATTCCCGGAAGTGACTGGGATGATAAATGGACTCGCCGACCGCGATCGGGAGTGAGGTCGATGCCGCAAGCCGGATGTGGCCGCCGAGGTCTTCCGCCGGCAGCGGCTCCTCGAACCAGGCGAGGTCGAGCGGCTCGTACTGACGGGCGCGGCGGATGGCTTCGCCTGATGTGAACGCCTGGTTGGCATCGACCATGATTTCGAAACCGGGCCCGACGGCGTCGCGCACCGCCGAAAGCCGGGCGATGTCTTCGCTGACATGGGGCCGGCCGACCTTGATCTTGGCGCCGCCAAAGCCCTGCGCACGCACCGACAGCGCGTCATCGACCAGCGCCTGCGGCTCGACGTGGAGCCAGCCGCCTTCGGTGGAATAGACCGGCACGGAAGCTTGCGCGCCGCCGGCTTCCTTCCACAGCGGACGGCCCGCTGCGAGGCACTTGGCGTCCCACAGCGCGGTATCGATGGCCGCGAGCGCGAGGCTGGTGATGGCGCCGACCGCGGTGGCATGGGTCGAGAAGAACAGCGACTTCCAGATCGCCTCGATGTCGAGCGGGTCGCGGCCGAGCAGGCGGGGCGCCAGATGATCCCGCAGCAGCCCTATCACCGACGAGCCGCCGGTGCCGATCGTGTAGGAATAGCCGGTGCCGACGATACCGTCGCTGGTGTGGATGCGCACCATCGGCGTTTCCTGCGTGGCGAACGACTGAATGGCGTCGGTGCGGACCGTTTTCGGAACAAGATCGACTTGCAGGACTTCGACACGCACGATCTTGGCCATGGTTTTTCCTTTTTCGTTGGGGCTGGCGCCACGGCCACCATGTCGCGGGGCGCGGCGGAGATCAAGACCGGGGATCGCACCGGTCCTATCCGCGCAGGACTGCCGACACTTCCGCGATTGTTGGCATCGACGGCGCTGCGCCCATCCGCTGGACGCAAACCGAAGCTGCAACGTTCGCATATCCGAAAGCGCTCTGAATCGTTTGCCCATCGGCGAGCAAGGCGGCGACCGCACCCACAAAGCAGTCACCGGCGCCAGTGCTGTCGACCGCTTTGACGGCGCGGCCGGGATCCGCGTGTGGCTGGCCATCGATGAGCGCGACGATGCCGCGCTTGCCGAGGGTCACGCAGATGATCTGGCTTTCGCGTGCTTGCAGCGACCGCGCGGCCGCGATGAAACGCTCGTCATTATCGCTGTCGCGGAGCTCGGTGCGGGTGAGCAATCCAAGTTCGGTCTCGTTCAGGATCAGGATGTCGACGAGATCGAGCAGGTCCTTGCCGAACATGATCGCCGGCGCGGGATTGAGGATCGTGCTCGCGCCTGCGGCCTTCGCGCGCTGGAAGAAGGCGTGGATTGTCGGCAGCGGAATTTCGAACTGGCTGACGGCGATGTCGCCCTTGGCCAGCGACGGTGCCGCGACATCGTCGGGGCTCACCAGCGCGTTGGTGCCGGGTACCACGACGATCGTATTGTCGGCATCGGCGACGGTAATGATCGCCGTTCCGGTATGGGCTTCGGCGCTGTCGTGCACGAAGCTGATGTCGACGCCCTGCGCGGCGAGGAACGTCCGCAACTGCAGCCCGAACGCATCCGTCCCCAGCCGGCCGATCAGCGTGGTCGGCGCCCCGAGCTTGGCCGCCGCCACCGCCTGGTTGGCGCCCTTGCCGCCGGGAAAATAATGCACGGCGTTGCCGGCGACGGTCTCGCCCATTTTGGGGTGCCGGTCGGCGGTCGCCACCACATCCATGTTGATGCTGCCGGCAACGAAGACGCGGCCCATGCTACCGCCCGTTCATCCGGTCATGCACTGGCCGGAAATGCCATCTTGACCACTTCGATATCCTGCAGCGTCGGTAGTCCGGCCTCGTTGCCGAGACGCTGGATCTTGAAGGTCGAAGCGGCGCGCGCGAATACGAAATGGTCGTGCCAGCTTTTGCCGGGATGGGCGAGGTAGGAATAGACATAGGCGCCGTGGAAGACGTCGCCGGCGCCGTTGGTATCGATCACGCGCTCGCGCGGAATTGGAAGCGCCGGCAAGGTGTGGACCGCGCCGGTCTCATCGTACCAGAGCAGGCCCTTTTCGCCGAGCGTGATGCCACCGACCCGGCAACCCCGGCTCTTGAGATAATCCAGCATCTCCGCCGGCGTCTTGTCCATCTGTTCGCACAGCCGCTCGGCGACGATGGCGACGTCGATGAACTCCAGCAGCTCATGGGTGTTGCTGCGCATGCCGCCGCCGTCGAGCGAGGTCAGGATGCCGGCCTCGCGGCACAGCTTGGCGTAATGGATCGCAGCGTCGGGTTGGTGGCCGTCGATATGCAGCGCGCGGCAACCTTTTAAATTGAGAATCGGAAACGGATGGATGTGCTCGTCGTCGCGGCAGCGGACGATGGCGCGCTTGCCGTCCTTGGGCATGATGAAGGACAGCGAGGAAGCGTTGACCTTGCGCGGATGGATCGAGATCCCGTATTTCGCGCTCATGTCCTGGAACATGCGCCCCAGCCAGTCATTGGCGATGGTCGCGATCAGGTCGGGCACGATGCCGAGTTTCGCACAGCAGAACGCCGCCGTCACGGCGTTGCCGCCAAAGGAAACCGCGTAGGCGGAGGCCACATGTTTCTCGTCGCCGGTCGGCATGTGGTCGGTAATGAAGGTGACGTCGATATAGGTCTGTCCGATGAAGAGGGCCTGCATTCGATTTCCGTCATGTACTGCAGCGTGTTGGGCTGAAGGTTGGTTGGGCCCGGCACCACCACACTAGCACCGGATATCGGAGGGTTTCGCTGAAAATATTCGCAAACCGTGCCGTCTTTGCGGCTTGAGCCGGGAAGATGATGAGACTAGGACCGTCCTAGAGGCGGCCGGCCGCCTGTAACGGCTGGACACGGCCCCAGGTTTCCCGGACGGTGCGACAAAATGGGAGGGGCTTTTTCCGTGATTACCGGTCTCGATCACGTCGTCGTCCTCACCGGCGATATCCAGGCGGCGAGCACGGCCTATCAGACCCTGTTTGCACGCGCGCCGGCCTGGCAGAACAGCGGCGACGGCGCTGAGCGCGTGTTGTTCACGCTGGACAACATGTCGCTGGAGCTGATGGCGCCGAGCGGTGCGGACGCCAACGCGGAGCGGATTCGCGCCGTGCTGGCCGCGCAGGGCGAGGGGCTGGCGAGCCTTTGTTTTCGCACCAACGACATTGCCAAGATGCACCGCCGGCTCGACCGGCTGACCCTGAAGCCGGAGCCGGTGGCCGAGGTCGAAAGTCGTGATGCGGTCAGTGGCGCTGTGCTGTGGTGGAAGCGCACCCGCGCCGCGACCGAGACCACGCGTGGCGTCCGGCTGTTCTTCATGGAGCGCGACAAGGAGCGTCCGCTGTCGGCGCGCACCACCACGAGCGCGATCACAGCGATGGACCACGTCGTGATCTCGACGCCGGATCCCGAGCGCGCCGCCGCGCTGTATGGCGCCCGGCTCGGGCTCGACATGGCGCTTGACCGCTCGCATCCGGACTGGGGCCGCCTGATGTTCTTTCGCTGCGGCGACCTCGTCGTCGAGGTGACGCACCGGCCGGGCAAGCCGGTCGATGCCGAGGGCATGAAGCATGACCGGCTGCGTGGCATCTGCTGGCGCGTCGCCGATCTCGCCGCCACCCATGCCCGGCTCGCCGCGGCGGGTGTCGACGTTTCCGAAGTCCGCGCCGGCCGCAAGCCGGGCACGCGGGTGATGACGGTGCGGCAGGGCACCTGCGGGGTGCCGACGCTGCTGGTGCAGCCATCGCCGGGGAAGACGGAGTGAGATTTTACTTACCCTCCCCCTCCAGGGGAGGGTGTAAGACGCCGTCCGCCTTCATTCTCAAACCGTCCCCTGCGTGCTACAGCAGTCATCATGCATCCACAGAGCGACTGATTTGGCCAAGCTAAAAAAACCCATCAAGGCAAAGCCCGCCCTGAAATGGCAGCGCGATCCCGAGGGAATGCGGATCCGCATTCTTGAGGCCGCCAAGCAGGAATTCGCCGCCCATGGCCTCGCCGGCGCGCGGGTCGACCGCATCGCGGTCAATGCCGGCGCCAACAAGCGCATGCTGTATTACCATGTTGGCAACAAGGAAGACCTCTACCTCGCGGTGCTGGAGGCGGCCTACGACAAGATCCGTTCCGAGGAACGTGGCCTCGATCTCGAACATCTCGACCCGCCCGAGGCGATCGAGCGGCTGATCGACTTCACCTGGAACTATTTTCTCCGCAATCCGGAATTCCTGGCGCTGCTCAACACCGAGAACCTCGCCAAGGCGCGGCACCTGAAGCGCTCGACCAAGGTCAAGTCGATGCACTCGCCATTCGTCGAGATGATCCGCACCGTGGTGATCCGCGGCGTCGAAAGCGGCGATTTCCGCGTCGCGGTAGATCCGGTGCAACTGTACATCTCGATCGCGGGGCTGTGTTTCTTCTATCTCTCCAACAGCGCCACGCTGTCCGTGATCTTCGGCCGCGACCTCCTGAAGAAGGAGGCGAGGGACGAGCGCCTCGCCCATATGGTGGCGCTGGTGCTGGCGGCGCTGACCGGGAAATCGACCGCGGATTTCGGCAAGGCGAAGGTGGCGGGATTGCGGGCTGCGGCGCATCAGCCGGTGTAGGCAACCTCCGTCGTCGTCCCTGCCTAGTGCGCAATTGCGCACGGGGCGGCGCAGGGACCCATAGCCACCGGCCGTTGTTGCGAAGGCCGCTGAGCCACAGACCTCCCGATCGGCCGCGGCGTATGGGTCCCTGCGTTCGCAGGGACGACGGTAATGGAGTGGCGAGAGGCCCCAAATTGTCACAGCATTGGCCCTAGACAGTATTTACCCAACGGGTTAATTTCTCTCCGAAAAGACGACGAGACAGGGAGCGCGACGTGGCCGAGTTGAAGGCGCCCAGCATTGTGTCCAGAGCGCTGAACGCGGCGTGGCTGCGGCCGTTTCTGTTCCTGATTTTCATCGTAGTGGCCTGGGATCTCGCGATCCGGCTGTTCCACATTCCGGCCTATCAGATCCCGGCGCCCGGCGATGTGCTGGCGGTGCTGTGGACCGACTGGCCGGAACTGCTGCGGCAGGCCTGGCCGACCACCTACGCTACCATCTGCGGCTTCGCGCTGTCGGCGCTGTTCGGCATTCCCGTGGCGATGCTGATCGCGGGCTCGAAGACGGTGGAGAGCTACGTTTACCCGCTGCTGGTGTTCTCGCAGTCGGTGCCGAAGATCGCGATCGCGCCGCTGTTCGTGGTCTGGTTCGGCTTTGGCATCATTCCAAAAGTGATTTCGGCGTTTTTGCTGGGATTTTTTCCGGTCGTGGTCTCGGCGGTGCAGGGTTTCAAGTCGGTCGATCCCGACATGGTCGATCTGGCGCGCGCGATGCAGGGCAGCCGCTTCCAGGTGTTTCGCGCCGTCAATCTCCCGCATGCGATGCCTGCGATCTTTTCCGGCCTGAAGGTGTCGGTGACGCTCGCCGTCGTCGGCGCCGTGGTCGGCGAGTTCGTCGGCTCCAATTCCGGCATCGGCTATGTGCTGCAACGCTCGATCGGCACCTTCGATTTGCCGACGATGTTCGCGGCGCTGGTGATCCTGGCGCTGCTCGGCGTGATCCTGTTCTGGATCGTCGACCGCATCGAAAAGCTCGTGATCCCTTGGCATGTCAGCCAGCGCGAGGACATTATTTTCGCTTCATGACGCAACGTCAGAACAAGCGGCCGGCAAGGACCGCGCTAACGGGAGGATGACCATGATACGAACGATAGCCGCGGTTGCGACCGCGTTAATCTGGGCCGCGCTTTCAGCGGTGCCCGCGTCGGCCGCCGACAAGGTGGTGCTGATGCTGAACTGGTATGTCTATGGCGAGCACGCGCCGTTCTATTACGGCAAGGCCAAGGGCATCTACGCCGCCGAAGGCATCGACCTCGAAATCCAGGAAGGCCGCGGCTCGGCGGCGACCACGCAGGCCGTCGCAGCCAAGACCGCCGATTTCGGCTATGTCGACGTCCCCACCATGATGCGCGCGGCCGTCAAGGGCGCGCCGATCACGGCCACCGGCGTGCTGCTGCAGACCAGCCCGATGTCGGCGATGGGCTTCGTCGAGAAGAACATCAAGAAGCCGGAAGACATCAAGGGCAAGACGGTGGCGATCACGCCGGCCGATTCCATGACCCAGATCTGGCCGCTGTTCCTGAAGAAGACCGGTTTGAAGGAAAGCGATTTCCAAACGGTTGCCGGTGACGGCCAGACCAAGCTCAACGCCGTCATCAACGGCCAGGCTGACCTGCTGCTCGGCTATGTCATGGACCAGTCGATGAAGATCAAGGACGCCACCGGCAAGGACGTCTACCCGATCAAGTTCGCCGACTACGGCATCAACATGGTCTCGTCCGGCATCGTCGCCAACACCGATTACGTCAAGGCCAACGCGGCTCTCGTCAAGCGCTTCATGTCGGCGACGACGAAGGCGGTCGAAGCCGCCGAGAAGGAGCCCAAGGCCGCGGCGCAGTCGATCCTCGATGCCAACCCCAAGGGCGGCAAGATCGATACGCTGACGCAGGGTTTTGAGCTGACGATTCCGCTGTACCGGACGCCGGAAACCAAGACCAAGCGGCCGTTCGAGGTCACCGACCAGAACATGACCGACACGGTCAACCTGCTGGTCGAATATGGCGGGCTCGATGCCAAGGCCAAGGACAATCCGAAGGCGTTTTACACCAACGACTATCTGCCGAAGGGTGGTTCGTGAGCGCAGCGACCAAACTGACCGAGACCAATCAGCCAGGCGCGCATCTGCGCCTGGTGGCCGACCGCGCGCCCGGCGCAGCGCCCGGGATCACGCTGTCTGGCGTGTCGAAAACCTATCGCTCGCGCGACGGCGATGTGCCGTCGCTAAAGCCCCTGGATTTTCACATCAACGAAGGCGAGTTCTTTGTCGTGGTCGGCCCGTCCGGCTGCGGCAAGTCCACATTGTTGAAGATGATCTCGGGCCTCCTGGCGCCCTCGACCGGCGAAATCCTGGTCGACGGCGAGCAGGTGACAAAACCGCACGGCAATGTCGGCATCGTGTTCCAGAACGCGCTGCTGCTGCCGTGGCGTAACATCCTGTCCAACGTGATGCTGCCGATCGACATGAAGAAGCTGCCGCGCGCGGAGTTTCTCCTGCGCGCGAAAGCCTTGTTGAAACTGGTCGGGCTCGAAGGGTTCGAGAAAAAATTGCCCTGGCAGCTCTCCGGCGGCATGCAGCAGCGGGCGTCGATCTGCCGCGCGCTGGTGCACGATCCCAAGATCATGCTGATGGACGAGCCGTTCGGCGCGCTTGACGCCATGACGCGCGAGAAGATGAATGTCGAATTGATGCGGATCCAGCGCGAGACCGGCAAGACGGTCCTCTTGATCACGCATTCGATACCGGAAGCCGTGTTCCTCGCCGACCGCGTGCTTGTCATGACCGAGCGGCCCGGCGCGATCGCGGCGATCTACGACGTGCCGCTGCCGCGCCCGCGTTCGCTGAATTCGATGGCCGATCCCGCTTTCACCGAACTGGTGCAGCGGATTCGCAAGCATTTCTTCACCCAAAGCCCGCTGGATTGAAAGCTGGCCCGATGCCGTATCGCCTCACCGTAAAGGATATCTCGTTCTTCGAGCGTCCGGTCAGCTTTGCCAGGCCGTTCCGGTTCGGCGCCGTCGTCATCAACGCGACGCCGCAGATGTTCGTGCGAGCCGAGATCGAGGTTGAAGGCAAGGGCAATGCTGTTGGCGCCAGCGCTGAATTTCTGGTGCCGAAATGGTTCGACAAGCGGCCGCACCTTTCGCCGGAGGAGACGGTTTCGGAGCTGCGGCGCTCGCTGCTGATCGCGCGCGAACTCTATCTGGCGCATACTGGCTATGAGACCGCGTTCGGCCTGCACGCGGCCTGCATCGCGGCACAGGTTGCGGCCTGCGCCAAAGAGGACATTCCGCCGCTGGCGGCGGCGTATGGCCCGGCCGAGATCGACAAGGCCATTTTGGACGCGCTGCTGCGCGCCGTCGGTACGAATTTCTTCGTCGGGATGGCGGCCAATATCGGCGGCGTCGATGCGCAGCTGTCGCGCGATCTCGGTAACGACGACATCGCGCAATTCCTGGCGGGGCGAAAGCGGCTGGAACGGGTCGCGATCCGGCACACCGTCGGTATGGACGACAAGGTCGAAGGCGAGGGCGGCGTTGCCGACGCAAGAGAGAACGCCGGCGCGCGTTACTTCAAGCTCAAGCTCAACGGCGATCCCGATGCCGACACCGCGCGCCTGATCCGTATCGGCAGGGAACTGCTCAAACTTGGATATGACTACGGCGTCACTCTCGACGCCAACGAACAATATTCCGATCCGGCGGCGCTCGGCCTATTGGTCGACCGGCTTGATCGTGGCAGCGCCCTCAAGCCGATCGCTTCAAAACTTCTCTATATCGAACAGCCGATGCCGCGCGATACCACCAAGGTGTCGCCGCTCGGCGCGCTCGCCCGCCGCGATTTCATCGTCGACGAGGCCGACGATTCCTACGATGCATTTCCGGTAGCGCGCGGGCTCGCCTATCGCGGCATCTCGTCGAAATCCTGCAAGGGCATCTATAAATCGGTGATCAACGCCACCCGCGCCGCCAAATGGAGCGCGGCAGGCGAAAAATGCTTCGTCGCCGGTGAGGACCTGACCTGCCAGGCGGGTCTTGCCGTGCAGCAGGATCTGGCGCTCGGCGCCCTGATCGGCGTCACCCATGCCGAGCGCAACGGTCATCATTATGTCGACGGTTTTGGCGATACGCCGGCGGCCGAGGCGCAAGCGTTTCTCACAGCACATCCCGATCTCTATGCCAGTGACGGACAGACGGTCCGTCTCGCCATCCACGACGGTGATCTCCTGACGGGATCGCTGACGACACCCGGATTCGCCAGCTCCGTGCACCCTGTGTGGTCCACGATGTCGCCGCTGGCGCAGCCAACAACCAGAATTTCCTTGGAGAAAGCAGTATGACCACCAAACGCCTCGGCCTGATCATGAACGGTGTGACCGGCCGCATGGGGCTCAAC
Organism: uncultured Alphaproteobacteria bacterium; assembly: GCA_963764705.1. GTDB lineage: Bacteria > Pseudomonadota > Alphaproteobacteria > Rhizobiales > Xanthobacteraceae > Bradyrhizobium. The sequence continues at coordinate 148,389 of CAVXTR010000009.1, forward strand.
CAGCACCTGATCCGCTCCATCATCGCGATCCGCAATTCCGGCGGCGTGCTGCTCGCCAACGGCGATCGCATGCTTCCCGATCCGATCCTGATCGGCCGCGACGCGGAGAAAGTTGAAAGTCTTGCCAAGCGTTTCAACGTGACGCGTTGGTCGACCGATCTCGACAAGGCGCTGGCCGACAAGAGCGACACCATCTTTTTCGACGCCGCCACCACGCAGGCGCGGCCGACGCTGCTGACCAGGGCGATCGAGGCCGGCAAGCACGTCTATTGCGAAAAGCCGATCGCAACCAACCTGGACGAGGCCGTGGCGGTGCTGCGGCTCGCCAATGCCAAGGGCGTCAAGCACGGCACGGTGCAGGACAAGCTGTTCCTGCCCGGCCTGAAGAAGCTGGCTTTCCTGCGCGATAGCGGCTTCTTCGGCCGCATGCTCTCGGTGCGCGGCGAGTTCGGTTACTGGGTATTCGAGGGCGGCTGGCAGGAAGCGCAGCGGCCGTCGTGGAATTACCGCAGTGAGGACGGCGGCGGCATCATTCTCGACATGGTCTGCCACTGGCGCTACGTGCTTGACAATCTCTTTGGCGAAGTAGAGAGCGTGAGCTGTACCGGCACCACGGACATTCCCGATCGCTTCGACGAGAAAAGCAAGAAGTACACGGCGACCGCGGACAACTCCGCCTACGCCACCTTCCGCCTCAAGGGCGGCGTGATCGCGCATATCAACATGAGCTGGGTGACGCGAGTCTATCGCGACGATCTCGTCACCTTCCAGGTCGACGGCACCCACGGTTCGGCGGTGGCCGGCCTCACCGAGTGCATGATCCAGGCCCGGCAGGCTACGCCGCGGCCGGTCTGGAATCCGGACGAAAAGCGCACCCACGATTTCTATGCCGACTGGCAGAAGCTGCCGGAGAACGTTACCTACGACAACGGCTTCAAGGAGCAGTGGGAAATGTTCATTCGCCACGTCTGCGAGGACGCGCCGTATAAATATACGCTGCTGGAAGGCGCCAAGGGCGTGCAACTCGCCGAATGCGCATTGCAGAGCTGGCGCGAACGGCGCTGGATCGACGTCGCCCCGATCAAGGTGTGAGGAGAGGAAAAGCCCATGAACAGGCCGGTCATGCCGATCTCTTCGTTATCCCTGAAGCTGCCGACCGCGGATCGCAGCATCGAGACCTACCGCCTCGCCGCGTCGCGGACGTTTCCCGCGAAGCTTGAAGGCACGCTGAACCGCGTGGCGTTTTCCGCCGCCCACACCGTGGCCGATCCGCTCGCCGATGGCGACCCGTGGCTGACCTCGGCTGTTGATTGGGACCGGACCATTGCGTTCCGCGAGCACGTCTGGGACCTCGGCCTCGGCGTCGCCGAAGCGATGGATACCGCGCAGCGCGGCATGGGGCTGGATTGGCCGACCTCGCTGGAATTGATCCAACGCTCGGTGCGGGCGGCAAAGGCGAGGGGCGGCGCGCTGGTGTTTTCCGGTGCCGGCACCGATCACCTCGCGGTCGAGGACGCCAAATCGATCGACGATGTGATCCACGCCTATGAAGAGCAGATCGCGGCGGTGGAGAAGGCCGGCGGCCGTATCATCCTGATGGCGTCGCGGGCGTTGGCAAAACTCGGCCGCAGCGCCGACGATTACGCCAGGGTTTACAATCGAGTGTTGTCGCAGGTGCGCGAGCCCGTGATCATCCACTGGCTCGGCGACATGTTCGACCCGGCGCTGGCGAATTACTGGGGCACCGAAAACCTCGATACGGCGATGGATATCGCGGTCGGCATCATCAACGCCAACGCCGCCAAGGTCGACGGCGTGAAAGTCTCCCTGCTCGACAAGCAGCGCGAGATCGACATGCGGCGGCGCATCGACAAGAACGTCAAGATGTATACCGGCGACGATTTCAACTACGCCGAACTGATCGCCGGTGACGACAAGGGTTTTTCCCACGCGCTGCTCGGCATCTTCGACGCCATCGCGCCGGCGGCATCCTACGCGCTGTCGCGGCTTGCCGCCGGCGACGAAGCCGGCTTCCATGACGTGCTCGGACCGACGGTGCCGCTGTCACGCCATATCTTCAAGGCGCCGACCCGGTTCTATAAGACGGGAATCGTGTTCATGGCCTATCTCAACGGCCATCAGGATCATTTCACCATGGTCGGCGGGCAGGAGAGCACGCGCTCGACCTTGCATCTGGCCGAACTGTTTCGCCTCGCGGACAAGGCCGGTCTGTTGTCCAACCCGGAACTGGCGACGCGGCGCATGCAGACGGTGCTGGCGACCCGCGGCGTCGAGCCGTGATGCGGGATTTTTCGAAAGACTATCGCTGGCTGTCGCTGAACACCGCGACCGTCCGCAAGCAGGGCGATCTCGTTGCCATCATCGAGGCCTGCGCACGTCACGGCATCCGCGCCATCGATCCCTGGCGTGACCAGGTTGCCACCGTCGGTCTCGACCGTGCGGTAAAGGCCGTGCGCGATGCCGGTCTCGAATTGTCGGGCTATTGCCGCGGCGGCATGTTCGTGGCCGATGCGGCGCACCGGACCGAGGCGCGCGACGACAACCGTCGAACGATCGACGAGGCATGCGCGCTGGGCGCGCCCTGCGTCGTGCTGGTCGCCGGCGGCCTGCCGCAATATTCGCGGCCGGGCAGCACGGCCTCCAGGGACATCGCCGGCGCGCGGGCACAAGTCCATGACGCTATCGCCGAGATGCTTGAATACGCGAAGGCCGCGAACATGCCGCTCGCGATCGAGCCGCTTCATCCGGCTTACGCCGCCGACCGCGCCTGCGTGAATACGACGAAGCACGCGCTCGATATCTGCGACGCGCTCGATCCTGCGCGCAGCGGCATGCTCGGTGTCGCGCTCGACGTCTATCACATTTGGTGGGACCCGGAGCTGCTGTCGCAGATCGCGCGGGCCGGCAAGGAGCGCCTGCTGGCGTTTCACGTCTGCGACTGGCTGGTGCCGACCAAAGACATCCTCAACGACCGCGGCATGATGGGCGACGGCGTCATCGACATCAAATCGGTGCGAGCGGCGGTCGAGGCGCAGGGCTTCGCCGGCTATTCCGAGGTCGAGATTTTTTCGAACGACTGGTGGAACAAATCGGTGGATGAAGTTTTACAGACTTGCATCGCGCGGCATCGGACGGTGGTCTGACGACACACGATCGAAGGAGCGTATCAAGATCGTTCAGGACATCGCGCGCTGTGCCAGGGATGAGCGATGTTGTCTCGTAATCGAACTGCGCGTGCCAAAATCGAACGTCGGCGCGCGCCGCATTTTTCCGGTTCCAGATTTAACCTTTTTTCGGCCTATTCAGCTTAACAAAGGGTTATGATTGTGCGTGCACGCGCTCCGGCGTTAGTGCTTTCGTAAGGATGTTTTCTCCTTAGCGAAGAGCGTCAATATGAAACTTCTTTACGCGATTGCAACTCTTGCCCTTCTCTCCACGTCGGCCCAGGCCAGCGGATGGGACGTCGTGGAACGCTGCACCTGGAGCAGGTTCTACGGCCGGGTGTGCACGACGTCGTACCGCGATCAACCGCCGCGCGACGAGGCCCAGGACCGCGAGGACGAAAAGGCAAGACGCGCCTCGATCGAGAAATGGGAAGCGTTCTGCAAACCGACGCGCACCTTCGACAACGAAGGCGTCGGACGTCTGGTTTACGCCAAGAAGGGCTGTGAATTCGGCCGTAGCGAGTAGACCCCGCTCGATTACGGCTGACGGAATTTCTCCCGTCGGCACGACGCCGGGCGTGAGTGAATCTTGCCCTGAATTTTACATCAATCCTGCGAACCCGCCCGCGCATTTCCCGGTGCGGCAAGATAGCTAAAATCCGACATAAAAAATTGCGCAGCGGTTAATTACGCTGCTTTACCGCGCCTCAATGCCTGTCGGTCATTGCTGTTGGTCAGTGCTCATCTCATGAGGCAACCAACATGCGCATCGTCTTCGCTGCCGCGATTGTCATCGCTTCGATCTCATCGGCGTCGGCCCAGTTCGCGCTGGACCACGGGCATGCCGCGGATGCCAGACAGGCCGCTTTTGACAGGCAGGCCGCGGCCGACGCCAAGGCCTCGGCCATTTCCGCCGGCCGTCCCCTTCTCCCCAGCCAACAGACCGACTTCGCCATCGGCGGCCGCGCAACCATCAAGGTGGCGCCACGAACGGAAGAAGAGCAGAAGGCCGACAGGGCGAATGAAGCCGCCTGGAGCGCGCGTTGCAAACCGACCGTGGTCGTTGATCGCGAAGGCCTGCGCAGAACCCAATATGCCGAGAAGGATTGCGATCTTTCCCGGTTCAATACCGCCGGGAATTAAGGCCAACGAGCTGCTCAGGCGCGCATTCGCGCGCCGCGCCGGTTCAATGCGCCTGGGCTTTCGATAACCGCACGGCCAGGCGGACCGTGACGATTGCCGCAACGAGGCGCTATTTCTTCTTGCCGAAGTCCGACTGCAATCCACCGACGCCTTTCTGGCTCGGCGCCGCTGCGATGGTCTTGATCTTGTCCTTCTTCGGCTTCTTCTTTTCCCGATTGCTCTTTTGCTCGCCCTTGCTCATGCCGGTCTCCCCTGGTTTTGACGGTATCCGATGTCCTCGGAGGCATCGAACGCCCTGAGGGTAGCAACCTCTTGGACAATAGATACAGCGCGATGGCGCCAAAGCCGATTTAATTTCGGTCCCTTCGGGCTTGCCATGCCGTAAGGTCGCACAGCGATTCTTGAGGCCTGCAGGCGGAGTAGCCCATGAGCGAACGGCTGGACACGTTGAAAAAGGCGAGGGAGCGCATGGTCGAGGAACGCGACGCCCATGCCAAGGTCCTTGCGGCACCGTTCGACCGCGACAAGGCGGAACGGGCACGTGCCAAGTTCGTCGAAACGCAAGGGCTGATCGATGCGATCGACCGCGCCATCGCCGGCGAGCCGGCCGGCGCGTAAGGTCAGAAGGCTGCCGGGGCGGGCTGGAGCGGGCCACTTTGCGTTGGGCGGCTTGCGCGCCCACCAGCCCGGTCCGCCGATCCCGATTTCGCCCTTGGCGTGCCGGATCGAAATGCTAGTTTATCGCCAATCGGCATTTGGGCGGCATGACTTTCACATCCTGGCAGTTCGGCGTATTCGCCGTGATCGTTTTTGCAGCCTATTACCTTCCCGCGCTGAGGGCGTTTCAGGTCCAACTGCTGGTGTTCTCGAGCCTGGTCTTTTACGGCTATGGCCAGCCTGAACTGTTGCCGCTGCTGGCTGTGGCCGTTTTCGGGACCTATCTTTTCCTGATGTTGGCGTTGCGCAGCCGGCAGGTCTGGCTTCCGGTCGGCATCACCTTCAACCTCGCGCTGCTGGCGTTCTTCAAATACAAGCTGTTGTTTGTCGATCCGGCCGCTCCCGGCATCGCCGCCGTCACCCCGGTCGATTTCCTGCTGAAATTGCCGTTGCCGATCGGCATTTCCTTTTTCGTGTTCCACAATATCAGTCTTCTGGTCGATCTGACCAAACAGAGGTCCGCACCGCCGACGCTGACCAGCGTCTTCCTCTACATCATATTCTTTCCGCAACTGGTCTCGGGTCCGATCACGCGTGCCGAAATGTTCCTGCCGCAGATTCGGCCGAAATACTTTTCCGATATTGCCTTCGTCGAGGCCGCGAAATGGATCCTGGCCGGGTTCTTTTTCAAGCTCTATGTCGCGAACAATCTCAACGAAATGACGTCCTATATGAGCTTTCCGCTCTACGAGACGCTGCGGAGCCAGGACCGCTGGCTGCTCGTCTTCGTTTACAGCTATCAGATCTATGCCGACTTCTTCGGCTATTCCGCGATCGCCATCGGGCTCGCTCTGCTGTTCGGCTATCGTCTGCCGGTCAACTTCAACCTTCCCTACGCCTCGACCTCGTTTTCGGAATTCTGGACGCGCTGGCATATCTCGCTGTCGAACTGGCTGCGGACCTATCTCTACGTTCCGCTCGGCGGCAACAGGCGCGGTCTATGGCGAACGTACCTGAACCTGATGATTGTAATGGGACTGGGCGGTCTCTGGCACGGCGCCGGGCTCAGCTACCTGATGTGGGGACTGTTGCACGGCGTTCTGCTCGTGCTGGAGCGCCCGCTGCTGGCGCAACTTTCCAGGATCGATTTCGAGGCGTTTCGGGCCGCCCGCAAGCTCCTGGTTTTTCTCTGCGTCTCGATGCTCTGGATATTCTTCAAGTTGCCGGACTTCGATCATGCGGTCGGTTACATGTCCGGCATGTTTACGCCGACGACCAACCCGAATCCGACCAAGCTGTTCTACGACCTGGCGCTGCTTTATTCGCTGCCGGTGATGATTCAGCACCTTGGTGCCGGAGCGCTGGTCGAACGGAAAATCCGCTGGGCGGAGCCCTATCTGTACGGCGCGATGGCCGCGCTGATGTATCTTGAGGCCGGTCCGGAAACCTCATTCATCTATTTTCAGTTTTAATGGAGGGTCGGCAAGTGTCCGCGGCGCGGTGGTTGATAAAATGCGGTATCGGCGCGGCGCTGGCTTTGCTGGCTTGCGGCATCGCGACGGCGCGGTTCGGCGGCGGGCTGCAAATGCCGGCGACGACGACGCGCGACGGCACGCTCATTACGTTCGGCCGTTTCATGCGCGAGCCGACGCCGGAAATCGTTCTCGTCGGAAGTTCGCTGACGTTCCGCCTCAAGGAAGAGTATTTTGCGGCATCTGGCCTGCGCAATCTGGCGCTTGCCGGCGGCTCGCCCGTCACTGGATTGCAGATCGTTGCAAATCAACCGGGCCTTCCGCGCCTGATCCTCGTCGAAGCCAACGTTCTGTCTCGTTCGCCCGATACGGCGCTGGTTGAAAGATATTCGCGAGCCGGCACTGAACCGCTCTTCTTCCGTCCTGTCAGGGCTGCCGTGGCGGCTTACGAGAGCTGGCTGCATGCGCCTCTGACGCATCAGCGGGCGGCGGACGAACTGCGCCAACTGCTCGACCGGCCGCCGAGCGATTTTGACAACCGAATCTATCTGGATCGTGCGGTCAGCGAATTCAACGCGGAGGATCCGACGGCGGAGGTGCAGGCCAACGCCCGGCGAATGCAGCAATTGATCGTGGAACTGAAGCAACGGGGTACGCGGGTGCTGCTGTTCGAACTGCCTTATTCGGAGCAGATCGAAGACGCGCGCGCGGCGCGGATCACCCGGGAGATCGTTCACCGCGCGTTTCCGGATCCGGATCGATGGCTGCGCATCGATGTGGAGAGGAGCGACCTGCGCTGGGCGGACGGCGTTCATCTCGACGAACGATCCGCGGTGATCGTGACGCAATCGATGGAGCACGCGTTGGCTTCGCAGCTTCGCTGAGCCCAAGCTTCGGAAGCCGCGGGCGCGTTGCTCTGCGGTTTAATGCGCCCGAGCCAGGGTTTCGGAAGGCGTCTCCTCGAAGTGAAGCCGGTAGCTGCGCGAGAAGTCGCTCAGATGCCAGAATCCAAAAGCAAGCGCGCACGCCTTGACGCTGATATGGCCCATCAGCAATCGCTGGCGAACCAGCCAAAGGCGCTTTAACCGGAGATAACGGTGCAGACTCATGCCGTGATAAAGCCTGACGACGTCCTGCAGCGTTCGTACCGGGACGCCGATCTGGCGGGAGAGTTCATTGCTGTAAATCGGGTTGCCGAGATTTTGACCAAGATAGTCTTCGATCTTGCGGTAGACCGAGAACAGACGCGCCGAGTGCAGGGAGCCGTCGGCGAGCGGCGGCCCGTACCTGCCAAATACCTGATCGCTTGCGGCCAGCAATGATTCCTTGATGCCTGCCGCCGTCGCGGGCATCACCGCCGCGTCTCCCGAAGCGGACGCGAATTTCATCACCTCGAGCACGAGCAGGCGCAGCCGTTGCAGGGCTGAGGTCGTTGTCGTGAGCATAGAGAATTCGCGGCGGGTTTCGGGCCAGCCGCGGTCGTGGATTTCCGGGTTGAATACAATTGCCACGGTCCGTACCGCGGCTTCTTCGAGCGCCGTAAAGCGATCGCCACCATGTCCAAGGGCGACGATGGCCCTGTCCATATCGACGCCGTTGATACGGAGCGGCAGGCGCTCATCCATCGAAAAGCAGATGGCCGTGCTGTCCGGAGCAAGTAGCGTGTTCACCAGTCTTGGAAATGCCTGGATCAGACTGAGATCGAAACCGGGAAGATGGAGGATTGCCTGTTCAGCAGAAATTCGCCGGCTCAACGGCGTGAATTCGAGTTGAAATTTCCTCACGGCCCGTCGGTAGTCGTCGACATCGCCGAACTTGAGAATTTGCAGGGTCGCGGACGGCGCAAAGGAAACAAAACTTGCCATGAAACTTCGAGTTCGAGTTCAAACGTCGGGCAGGTTACAAAACAAAGCCGAAGGTGGATACAGCAAGTCCGGCCGCACGCGACGGCCTTCGCCGCGCTGCACGGAACCGCTGTTGCGCTGCCGCAAAAGCGAGCAGTCCGTCTGCCGAATTTCGATATCGCTCAGCACCGGACGTTAACCGGCGCATAATGCGTTTTCGCCAGACTGTTGGGCCGGCGGCAACGGAAGTTCCCCGGATAACTTTAGCGGCGATGCGCCGCACCTGACATTTTTATGATCCGGAAGGGTTTTCAGGTGTCTGTCCACGTCATTGCAGATAACCCCCGTAAAACTACGGGGCTGCGTTCCATGCTGGTGCCGGAGTACGCCGTCGAATGTACACCGCTCACCGGCAAGGCCAGCGTTCCGAAAGCCTGCGACGCGGCTGTGGTCGCCGCTGATCTTCGCATTTTCGAAAACATCGCCGCGATAAAGGAACTGCTGCCTCGATTGAAGCACGTTCGAAAACGGATTTTCGTGATTGATCAAAGAGAGCGGTTGTTCGCGGCTCAAGCCTATGCGCTCGGCGCGACGCATGTCCTCGTCAATCCCGTGGCCAAGAAATCCCTGATCGCGACATTGGCCGATCCCGGCGCGGCCCTCGTTCCGGTCGCTCCCGCCGAACGGGCGACTGGCGACGCGCGCGATGTCGCCTCAGGCGGTGCGGCGGCCATCGCATCGATGTTCTCGTCGGTGCTGACGGGCGGAGCAATCGACGTCGTCGCCGCCAGGGGGGCCGCACGGCGTATCGCCGACAACATTGCCGAGGACGGCCTGTCCAATTGGCTGGAAACGGTGCGCCGTTACCACGAGGGCACCTATCAGCACTGCCTTCTCGTGATGGGCGTGGCAGTCGATTTCGGTTTGAGCCTGGGCTTGGCGAAAGCGGATATCGAACGGCTGCACACGGCTGCGATGTTCCATGACATCGGCAAGGCCAGAATCCCGCTTGCCGTTCTCGACAAGCCGGGCCGCCTTGACCCGCAAGAGCGGGCTCTCATCGAAACCCACCCGGCAGCCGGATACGAAGTGTTGAAGGGAACGTCGGGAATTTCCCCGGAAGTTCTCGATGCCGTTCGGCACCACCACGAATATCTCGACGGCAGCGGCTATCCCGACGCGCTCAGCGCGGAAAGCATTTCCGACATCGTCCGTATGCTGACCATAGCGGATATTTTCGCCGCCCTGATCGAGTCGCGCTCGTACAAGCCGGGGATGCCGCGCGCTAAAGCTTATGAGATCATGTGCAGCATGCACGGCAAGCTGGAGGTTCCGCTGCTGTCGGCATTCCGGGATGTTGCATTGACCCGCTGATTGCCGCCAGTGACCTTAACCGACCTGACACGGCACGCTCAAGAATCCGCGAAACCGAACCCTGCCGCCGCGCACCGGTTCGCCATCGAGCGCATAGTCGGGAAACCGCGCCAGGAAACGCGAGACCGCGATCATACCTTCGAGCCGCGCCAGTGCCATTCCCGCGCATTGATGCGCGCCGGTGCCGAAGGCGAGATGCCGGTTCGGCGTGCGGCCGATGTCGAGACGTTCGGGATCGGCGAACTGGGCGGGGTCGCGGTTGGCGGCGCCAATGCACAGCGTCACCGGCGTGCCGGCCGCCAATGCGATGCCGCCTAGTTCGAAAGGTTCGACCGTCATGCGGTTGCCGAGCTGGTTCGAACTTTCAAACCGCAGCATTTCCTCGACCGCGATCTTGATCAGCGCGGGATCTTCGATCAGCCGCTGCTTCTCGCTCGCGTAATCCGATAGCGCCACCAGCCCGTTGCCGATCAGATTGGTCGTCGTCTCGTGGCCGGCATTGAGCAGGAAGATGCAGTTGTGCAGCAATTCCTTTTCGGTCAGCCGCTCGCCATTGTCCTCGCCCTGAATCAACCGCGTCAGCACGTCGCGATCGGGGTTGCCGGGCTTGGCGCGGCGCCGCGCCACCAGATCCTCGAGATAGGCCAGAAAATCCTTCACCGCGTTGTTGCCGCGCGCAAACACGTCCGGGCTCACCACCGGCTCCAGTGCTCCCAAAATCGCCAGCGACCAGTCGCGCAAGGGTCCGCGTTCGTCCTGGGGTACGTCGAGCAGATTGCCGATCACTTCGATCGGGATCGCGGCGGCAAAGTCGTCGATCAGGTCGACGCTGGTTTTGGCAGCGAGGGCATCGAGCAGCCGGTCCACCAGCGCGATCAGGTCGGGCTCCATGCCGGCGATCGCCCGCGGCGACAGCGCGCCCATGATCAGCCGGCGCACGCGGGTGTGGGCCGGCGGGTCGTTGAAAACAAGACTGGTGGTGTGATGCTCGTAAAGCAGGCTGTCGCCGTATTTGGGCGCAAACTCCTTCTTCTTGTCGGAAGAGAACGCCCTGGTATTCTTGTAGGCTGCGACCAGGTCGTCGTAGCGGGTCAGGAACAAGGAGCCGTTCGGCAGCCGCTTGACCGGTTCGTGCTCCCGCAAGGCGCGATAGGTCGGGTAGGGGTTGGCGTAGAATTCCGGCGTCAGTTTCTCGAGGTCGAAGGTAGCCGCCAGCTCGCGTGCATTGGAATTCATGGCTCGTCGGGCTCTCGGCGAAGACGGAGGGAGCGACCGCCAAAATTAGTCGCATCTGCAACTATCTTTAAATCCCGCTCGCGGGTCGGCGTCAACTCGGATGGAGGGAACCATGTCCGGTCGTCTGCGCCCGCGGGACCGTCCGGGAGCGCAGGCATCCCTCGCAGGCCACGGCCCTTCCTTTGTGGCTGGTCCGGGAACCGTTGCAGCGCAGGCACATCCGGGCTGAAATGGCCGTATCGCACTGCAATAAATCCTTGACAATCGGTGTGGTGAGTGATTACTCACACCCCCATGTCCACCCTCCGAATGACAAGTGATTTGCGGCGTCAATTGATCTTGAGCGCTGCCAAGCGATGCTTCGCCCGCAACGGCTTTGCCGGAACCACGACCAAGAGCGTGGCGGCGGCGGCGGCGATCTCGGAAGGCTTGCTGTTCAAGCACTTCCCGTCCAAGGCCGCGCTCTATGCCGAAATCCTCGCCGAGGAGTGTGAGGCCGACCCGGATTTCGCCAATCTGCTCGGCCAGGAACCGTCGACCGGCACGCTGGTCGAACTGATCAAGGGCATGGTCGGGCATTTCATGGAGGCCTCGGACGGATCGGATCAGGAGGAAGCGCAACGGCTGCGGCTGATGATGACCAGCCACCTCGATGACGGCGAGTTCGCACGGCTGCTCTACGACAAGATCAGCGGCCTGATCGGGCCGGTATTTGCCGCCTCGATCGAAAGCGCGATCGCAGCCGGTGACGCGGTGCGGATCGGCAGCGAGCCGCTCAACCTGTTCTGGTTCGCCCATCACACCGTGCTGATGTCGGCGTTGACCCGGCTTCCGGCCGTGCCCTGTCTTTCCTATGGCAACGCCGCCGACGTCGAACGACAGCTTAGCCAATTTATCCTGCGCGGCGTCGGACTTAACGAAGCTGCCATTGCTTTTCATCTGGATCGCGAGCTGTCGCCGAATTCGGGACAATCGGTAACCGCAGAAAGTGCATGACATGAATATCGTGACTGAACCCAAACTTTCGGGCAAGCCGATCGCCGACAAGCCGCATAAGCGGCCGGTGCGTCCGGTCCGCTGGTTCATGATTGTCGGGACCTTGCTCGGCGCGCTGGTCGCCGGCCTTGTGTTCTTCAAATTTGTGTTCTTGCCGAACCTGTTCAAGGAAATTTTCAGCAAGCCGCCGCCACCCACCAGCATCAACATCGCCACGGCGAAGTCCGAAACCATTCCGAATCTCCTGGCCGCGGTCGGCGATCTTGCCGCCGTGCATCAGGTCAACGTCACCTCGGACGTCAACGGCCGCATCACCGAGATTATGTTCACCGCCGGCGCCAGCGTGAAGGCGGGGACGCCGCTGCTGCAGATGTTCGATGGTCCGGAGCAGGCCGATCTCGCCAGCTTCAAGGCGCAGTCGACCATGGCGCAGCTGTCGCTCGATCGCGCCAAGCAACTGGCTTCGCGCCAGTTCGGACCGCAGGCGACGGTCGACCAGGCGCAGTCGTCGTTCGATCAGGCCAATGCCGGCATCGCCAGGACCGAGGCCGTCATCTCGCAGAAGCTGGTGCGGGCGCCGTTCGACGGCGAGCTCGGCGTGCGCAAGGTCGAAGTCGGACAATATCTGACGGCGGGAACGCAGATCGTGTCGCTGACCGATCTGTCGGTGCTGTACGCGAACTTCACCGTAACGGAAAAGGACTTTGGCGCGCTGAAGGTCGGTCAGGTCGTCCGCATCGCGGTCGATGCCTATCCGGGCCGCACCTTCGAGGGCAAGATCACGACCATTGAACCGCAGATCGCCGCCGACACGCGTAACATCCGCGTGCAGGCGACGATCCAGAATCCGGACCGTATCCTCAAGCCCGGCATGTTCGCGACCACCAGCGTGGTGTTGCCGGACAAGCCGCCGGTGATCACTGTCCCCGAAACCGCGGTCGACTACACGCTCTACGGCGATTCGGTCTACCTCCTCGGCGAAAAGAAGACGGAGGACGGCAAGACCAGTCTGATCGTGACCCGCACCTTCGTGCAGACGGGCAACCGCGTCGATGGACGTGCTGAAATCCTGAAGGGGTTGAAGGACGGCGACCGCGTGGTCGCGGTGGGACAGCTCAAGCTGCAATCGGGTTCGGCCGTTACAATCTCGACCGATCCGACCCCGCCGATACCGGCGAAGCCGCCGCGCTACTAGGATGTGAGCTGGCCCGCGGGGCCGGGTTCGCCAAATTCCGGCATCGGTCCCGCGAAGGGACCATGCCCCATATTGTCTACTTACCGGGATAACCTGTGATGGCCTTAACCGATATCTTCATCAAGCGTCCGGTGCTGGCGGTTGTCGTCAGTCTGCTGATTCTCCTGATCGGTCTGCGCGCCGCCAGCGTTTTGCCGATCCGGCAATATCCGAAGCTGTCGAACACGGTGATCAACGTCACCACCGTCTACCCGGGCGCGTCGGCTGATTTGATCCAGGGCTTCATCACCACGCCGATCGAGCAGGCGATCGCTTCCGCCGAAGGCGTCGACTACATCACTTCGTCGTCCGTGCAGGGCACCAGCACGATCCAGGTCTATATCAAGCTGAATTTCGACCCGAACCAGGCGCTGACCGAAGTTCTCGCCAAGACCAATTCGGTCAAATACCTGATCCCGAAAGAATCCAACGATCCGATCGTGACCAAGACGACCGGGCAGACCACGGCGGTGATGTATCTCGGCTTCTCCAGCGACGAGCTGTCCGGTTCGGCGATCTCGGACTACCTGACGCGCGTGGTGCAGCCGGTGCTGTCGACCGTCGATGGCGTGGCGTCGGCCGATATTCTCGGCGGGCAGACATTCGCGATGCGGTTGTGGCTTGATCCAGTGAAGATGGCGGGCCGTGGCGTATCGCCGACCGATGTCCAGGCAGCGATCCAGGCCAACAACTTCCAGGCCGCGGCTGGCCAAGCCAAGGGCTTTCTCATCGTCTCGAACATTCAAACCAACACCGACCTGCGGAACCTCGATCAGTTCAAGAAGATGATCGTCAAGTCCAAGGACGGCGGCTTCGTGCGGGTGGAGGATATCGCGACAGTCGAACTGGCAGCCCAGAGTACGGATGCGAGTGTCGCTTTCAGCGGCGAGCGCGCGATCTTCATCGGTGTGCAGGCGACGCCGCAGGGCAATCCGCTGACGCTGGTCAAGGGCGTCCGCGCTCTGTTTCCGGAACTCGAACGCAATCTGCCGCCGTCGATGAAGATGAAGGTGGCCTACGATTCCACCAAGTTCATTCAGTCCTCGATTGACGAGGTGGAGAAGACGCTCGGCGAAGCCGTGCTGATCGTCGTCGTCGTGATCTTCCTGTTCCTGGCCTCGTTCCGCTCGGTCGTCATTCCCGTCGTCACGATTCCGCTGTCGCTGATCGGCGTCTGCAGCATGATGCTGGCGCTGGGCTTCAGCTTCAATCTGCTGACGCTGCTGGCGATGGTGCTGGCGATCGGGCTTGTGGTCGACGACGCCATCGTGGTCGTGGAGAATATCCATCGCCATCTGGAAGAAGGAAAAACGCCGGTGCAGGCGTCGCTGCAAGGCGCCCGCGAAATCGTCGGCCCCGTAATCTCCATGACGATCACGCTGGCGGCGGTCTATGCGCCGATCGGCTTTCTCGGTGGCCTGACCGGTTCGTTGTTCCGTGAATTTGCCTTTACGCTGGCGGGCTCCGTGATCGTGTCGGGCGTGATCGCGCTGACGCTGTCGCCGATGATGTGCTCGGTCTTCCTCAAGAGCGCGGAAGAGGGACGCTTTGCCAAGATCGTCAACCGGGTGTTCGGTGCGATGACGCGCTGGTACGGCAGGCAGCTCGACCGCTCGCTCGACTACCGTCCGGTCACCGGACTGTTTGCGCTGACGATGCTAGGCCTGGTCGGCTTTCTCTATCTGAATACGGCCAAGGAACTGGCGCCCGAAGAGGACCAGGGCATCGTGTTCTCGGTGACCAAGGCCCCGAAATACGCCAATATCGATTATGTCGATTTTTACGGCGAGAAGCTCGACAAGGTCTTTGCCAAGTTTCCGGAAACCGACCTTCGCTTCGTTCTGAACGGCATTAACGGACCTCAGGGCGGCATTGCCGGCATGCTGCTGAAGCCCTGGGACGAACGTGTTCGTTCCTCGATCAAGCTGAAGCCGCTGGTGCAGGCCGAACTCAGCAAGATCGAAGGCGTCCAGGCGTTCGCCTTCAACCTGCCGCCGTTGCCGGGCGGGCCCGGCGGCCTGCCGATCCAGATGGTCATCAATTCGACCTCCGGCTTCCGGGCCGTCTATGAGCAGATGGCCAAGCTGAAGGACGCGGCGCGCAAGAGCGGCCTGTTCATCGTGTCCGACAGCGATCTCGACTTCAATCAGCCAGTGGTGCGCGTCTCGGTCGACCGTTCCAAGGCGAGCGATCTCGGTATCAACATGGCGCAGGTCGGCGGCACGTTGCAGACGCTGTTGGGCGGCAATTACGTCAACCGCTTCAACCTCGAGGGGCGCTCGTATCAGGTGATCCCGCAGGTACCGCGCGGCATGCGGCTGTCACCGGAGTCGCTCGGCGGCTACTATGTCCCGACCAACACCGGGAACCTGGTGCCACTGTCGACCATCGTGACGATCGAGACCGCGACCGATCCGAATTCGCTGACGCATTACAACCAGCTCAACGCCGCCACCTTTCAGGCGGTGCCGATGCCTGGGGTGACGGTCGGGCAGGCGGTGGACTTCCTGGAGGGTGAAGCCAAGAAGTTGCCGGCCGGCTTCGGCCACGACTACCTGGCCGATTCCCGCCAGTATGTGCAGGAAGGCAATCAGCTCGCGATCACCTTCGGTTTTGCGCTGATCATCATCTTCCTGGTGCTGGCGGCGCAATTCGAAAGCCTGCGTGATCCGCTGGTGATCATGATCAGCGTTCCGATGGCGATCGTCGGCGCGCTGATCCCGCTGTTCTTTGGCGTCGCGACGATCAACATCTATACCCAGGTCGGATTGCTGACGCTGATTGGCCTGATCACCAAACACGGCATCCTGATGGTAGAGTTCGCCAACGAACTGCAGCTCAAGGAAGGTCTCGACAAGCGTTCGGCGATCGAGATGGCGGCCCGGATCCGGCTGCGTCCGATCCTGATGACGACGGCGGCCATGGTCACCGGCCTGATCCCGCTTCTGACAGCGACGGGTGCGGGCGCGGCGAGCCGCTTCTCGATCGGCCTCGTCGTGGTGTCGGGTATGTCGATCGGCACGCTGTTCACGCTGTTCGTGCTTCCGGCGGTCTATGTCTTTATGGCCACCGATCACAGGGCCAACGCCGAGTCCGACCGAAGCAAGCAGATCGCGGACTTCGATCTTGGCGGGTCGGCGTTCAAGCCGACCTGAGTGATTTCTGCGGCAATGCGGATAAAGCCAGGCGGCAACGGCAATAGCTGTTGCCGCCTTTTCCTTGTCCTGTGTTAGCCTGCGTCAACAAGAAACAGGGAGCCAACATGACCAGCGACTTCGCCGCCGGCAATTACCGGTTCATCCCGGCCGTGTTCCAGTATTCGAGCGGCGTGGCCGCCAGCCCCGGTTATGAGATCGAACGGGTGCGTTTCGACAGACCGGTGGCGCTGGCCGAAGGTTTTGCGCGGATCGCACAATACATTGAGGCCGCGGGGAGGCCGTTGACGTCGTTCTGTGCCTGCGAGCTGCGTTCGCCGGCCGCCTTCACCGACGAGGGCTTCAGGAATTTCAATCTGCACTACGTCAGGACATTGAGCGAGTGGGGCATCTACGACGGCAAGACCAATCCGGTGGCGCGCAGCAACGTATGCCCCGAAATCGATCCGCCGGCCGAGCCGTCGTTCCATGCGTTCTCGTTCGCGCGCCCGAGTCAGAACACGACGCCGACATTCGTGATCGCGGGCAGCGGCGAGTTGCAGGATGGGCTTGCGACGTATGCCGAGCGTACGGTGCGCTACCGCGACCTCAGCCCGGATGGGTTGGCCGAAAAGGTCCGTTACGTCGTCGGCGTGATGGAAAAGCGCATGGCTGAATTTGGCCATGGCTGGCAGGACGCCACGGCAGCGCAGACCTATACCGTGCACGACTTCCATCCCGTCTTTGCCGAGGCGCTCGTTAAGCGCGGAGCCGCACGTGCGGGCCTGACCTGGCATTTCGCCCGGCCGCCGGTGATCGATCTCGAATACGAGATGGATTGCCGCCGGGTGATGCGGGAAGTTGTGATCTAGAATTCGTCGCTCTACCTTTCCCGCGGATCGAGCGCGTCGCGCAAGCCGTCGCCGACCAGGTTGAACGACAGCACTACCAGGAAAATCGCCAGTCCCGGCCAGATCGCCATCCAGGATGCGTTGGTCAGGAAGCGTTGTGCTGCATTGAGCATGCTGCCCCAGGACGGCGCCGGGGGCTGCTGGCCAAGGCCAAGGAACGAAAGCGCGGCTTCGGCAACGATGGCGGTCGCGATCGACAGCGTCGCCTGCACCAGCAGCGCCGGCATGATGTTCGGCAGGATATGAAACAGCGCAATCCGCCAGCGCGGATTACCCATGGCGCGCGCGGCCTCGACATAATCCTCGACCTTGACGCTCATGACCTGGCCGCGGGTCAGGCGGATGAAGATCGGCGTCGCAGAAATGCCGATCGCAATCATGGCATTGCCGAGGCCCGGGCCGAGAAATGCCACGAGCGCGATGGCGAGGATCAGGATCGGGCAGGCCAGCATGGCGTCCGTTATGCGGCTGATCAGGGCGTCGATGAAGCCGCCGCGATAGCCCGACAGCAATCCAAGCGGCACGCCGATCCCGAACGCGATGCCGACCGAAATGACGCCGGCCATCAGAGAGGCGCGCGCGCCGAAGACGACGCGGGCGAGGACATCGCGGCCGAGGTCATCGGTACCGAACCAGTGCGCGAAGGATGGCGGCTTGCGCACCAGCGACCAACTGGTCGTGATCGGGTCATAGGGCACGATCAATGGCGCGAACAGAGCGAGCAGCACGAACGCGAAGATCACGACAAGGCCGGCCACCGCGCCCTTGCGCTGGAACAGCCGCCGCAACGCGCGCCGCGCCGGGCTCTCCAATTCGTCGGAGACGGCAACGGGGAGGGCGCCGAGGGCTGCATCGGTCATCGCGTCATGCCCTCAGCCGCGGGTTGACGAGGATGTAGGCGATATCGGCGATCAGGTTCAGCGTGATGTAGATCGTCGCCGTAGTCAGCACGACACCTTGGACGACGGCGTAGTCGCGGTTGAACACGGCGTCGACGATCAGCTTGCCGAAACCGGGAATCGAGAAAATCTGCTCGGTCAGCACCGCGCCCGACAGCAGCGTGCCGAGTTCGAGCGCCCCGAGCGTGATGATCGGCGTTAGCGCGTTGCGCATGGCGTGCTTTAGGATCACCGAGCGCTCGGACAGTCCCTTGGCGCGGGCGGTGCGTACATAATCGCTCTCGAGTACCTGCAGCATGGCGCTGCGGGTATGTCGCATCAGGATTGCTGCAATCGAGTTGCCGAGCACGAAGGCGGGCATGATGGTGGACGCAAGGCTCGCCCGCCAGTTTTCGGACAGCGGGACGTAGCCGGAGGCCGGCAGCCAGCCGAGCTTGATCGAAAACAGGAAGATCAGCATGATGCCAAGCCAGAAATTCGGTGTCGAGATGCCCCACAACGCGAACAGGTTCGCGCCATAGTCCCAGGCCGTCCCCTTCTTCACCGCGGAAATGATGCCCGCGGAGATGCCGATCACAAAGGCAATAACGGTCGCCATCAATCCCAGTTGCAGCGTTACCGGAAGTTTCTGTGCGATCAGGCTCAACACCGGCATCCTGTTGCGCAGCGACTCGCCGAAGTCGCCCGAGAGCACGCCCTTGACCCAGTAGACATATTGCACCGGGATCGGCTGATCGAGGTGGTATTGCTTGCGGATCTGCTCGATCACGGCCGGATCGCGCTCTTCGCCGGCCATGACAAGCGCAGGGTCGCCCGGCAGCAAATGCTGCAGCGAGAAGATCAGCACCGACACGAAGAACAACGTCGGGATGATCTGCAGGATTTGCTTGCCGAGGAAATTCAGCATGGCGCGTTTCGCAGTTTTTGCGCGGGCACCCTCACTTCAGCTTCAGTCCGACCACGCGTACCAATCCGTCGGGCATCTGGACGTAGCCTTCGAGTTTTTTGGTGTGGGCGATCAGGATCTTGCGGTGAAGAATATAGATCAGCGGTTCATCGTTGAGGACAATCCTGGTCAGCTTTTCGTAAATCGCCTTGCGCTGTGCCGGATCGGTGACAAGGCGAGCGTCCTCCATCAACTTGTCGGCCTCGGGGTTGGCGTAGCCGCCGTCGTTCTGCGGCGCCTTGGCGTGAAGGAAGACGTAGGAATTGCCGTCGGGATCGATGCGGCCGCTCCACGGAATCTGGAACACCTGGAATTCGCCGGCCTGGGCCTGCTTGAACGAGGTCGCAAATTCGATCACGCGGATCTTCAGGTCGAAGCCGGTTTCCGCCGCCATCGATTGAATGACCTGGGCCACCGCTTCGTTCTCGGCGCCCTTGGTCACCATGTAATCGACCGATATGGGCGGACTGACGCCAGCCTCCTTCAGCAGCGCCTTGGCCTTGGCGACGTCGCGCGGTTGGATCGGGAATGCCTTCTGGTAATAGGGATGCTTCGGGCTGACCCACTGATTGCCCGGCGTGAACTCGCCGTTGAACACGACCTGATTGATGGCCTCGCGGTCAATCGAGAAGTCGAGCGCCTGGCGCACTTTTTCCGACTGGCTGAGTGGGCCCTTGTTCTTGTCGTTGGCGATATTGATCGTGAGGCCCCAATAGCCGAGTTCAGGGGCGGTCGACAATTTGAGATTTGAATCGGATTGTATCGCCTTGATGTCGGTTGCCAGCATTCGCTCGGCCAGATCGAGCCCGCCGGATTTCAGATTGGCCAGCCGCACCGTGGCGTCGACGATCGGCAGGAATACCACGCGATCGATGAAGATATTGTCCTTGTTCCAGTAGTCGGCGAACTTTTCGAACACCATGCGATCCTGCTGTACGCGCTCGACAAACTTGTAGGGACCGGCGCACACCGGATGCAGGCCGAACTTGTCGCCGGCTTCCTTGGCGGCCTTGGGTGAAACCATCATGCCGGCGCGGTCGGTGAGCTGGGCGACCAGTGGCGAAAATGGGGTTTTCAGCACCAGCTTGATCGTCAGGGGATCGACGACCTCGACGTGATCGACGCTGGCAAGCTCCGATTTGCGGAACGAGGTCGGCAGCGTCATGTGACGCTCGATCGAGAATTTCGCGGCTTCGGCGTCGAGCGGCTCGCCGTCCTGGAATTTGACGCCGGGCCGCAGCTTGATCGTCATCTCCTTGCCGTCGGCGGAAGTCTCCTGAGAAAGCGCCAGCTGCGGCACGATGTTGAGCTTTTCGTCGATGTCGAACAGCTTGTCGCAGAACGCCGAGAACACGATGCGGCCCACATAGGTCCGCGCGATCGATGGGTCGAGAATATCAGGGTCTTCGGCGAGCCCGATGCGCAGCGTGGTCTGGGCCTGAACCGTCGCTTCGAACGACAGCAGCAGAGCGGCTGCGGTAACTGCCAAACGCAAGAGTTTCATCACTGACGTCCCCATTTCCGAGATTACAAAGCTGCGGGCCGGGCCTTGACGATATCAACCCCGGTCAGACCCGCCCCTTCCGTTCCACCGCTGAAGGCCGCGACCAATTTTTCCAAGGTTGGAGAAAAGCCGCCGTCCTGGGGAACGATGGCCTCGGGCGCCGGCAATTCCGCCGTCCGATGACACGCCGTTGCATGTCCGGTGCCACCTGCCAGCAACTGGGGCTCTTCGGTACGGCAACGCTCGATGGTGTAGGGGCAGCGGGTATGGAAGCGGCAGCCGGATGGTGGATTGAGCGCGCTCGGCATCTCTCCCTGCAACACAATGCGGCTGCGCTTTGCCTTCGGTTTAGGCACGGGGATGGCCGACAACAGCGCGCGGCTGTAGGGATGCCTGGGGGTTGCGAACAGCGCCTGCGCTTCCGCGGTCTCCACGATGGTCCCGAGATTTATCACGGCGACCCGGTCGGCGATGTGTTTCACCACGGCAAGATCGTGGCTGACGAAGATGTAGGCGAGGCCGAGCCGGTCCTGCAGGTCGCGCAGCAGGTTGAGGATCTGCGAGCGGATCGAAACATCCAGCGCCGAAACCGGCTCGTCACAGATGATCAGTTTAGGCTCCACGGCCAGCGCCCGGGCGATGGCGATACGCTGGCGCTGGCCGCCGGAAAATTCATGCGGATAGCGGCGCGCAAATCTTGGTTCGAGTCCGACCAGCCGCAGCAGCTCCTCGACCCGATCGCGCCGGCGCGAGGGCGGTACCAGATCGTGCAGCGCCAGCGGCTCGGTGAGGATCTGGCTGACGGTCATGCGCGGATTGAGCGACGCATACGGGTCCTGGAAAATGATCTGCGCGTCGCGCCGGAAGGCGCGCAATGCATTGGCGTCCAGCGAGCCGAGGTCGCGGCCTTCGAATCGAACCGTGCCTGCGTCCGGCTCGATCAGCCGCAGCACCAGCCGGCTCACTGTGGATTTTCCGCAACCGGATTCGCCGACCAGCGCCAGCGTCTTGCCGGCCTCGACCGTGAAGCTGACGCCGTCGACTGCCTTGACGTGAGCGGTGGGCCGGCCGAACACCGAACGCGCGGCGACGAAATGCTTGACCAGGCCTTCGACTTCGAGGAGCGCGGTCATGATACCAGCCGCTCCAGCGGCGCACGGATGCAGCGTGAGGTGTGACCGGGGCTCACCGTTGCGAGAGGTGGCGGCGCGGTGAGGCAGGCATCGATAACGAAGGGGCAGCGCGCGGCGAAGCGGCAACCGGCCGGTGGGTTGGCCATGTTCGGCACCATGCCTTCGATGGTCGCCAGATGCGAGGTGCGGCGGTCGAGCCGCGGGATCGAGCCGAGCAGACCGACCGTGTAGGGATGCTGCGGATTGGCGAACAGCTCGTTCACCGCGGCGCGCTCGACGATCTCGCCGGCATACATCACCGCGACCTCGTCGCAGACTTCGGCGACGACGCCGAGGTCGTGGGTGATGAGGATGATCGCGGCACCGCTGGCAGCCTTCAATTCACGCATCAGGTCGAGAATTTGCGCCTGCAGGGTGACGTCGAGCGCGGTGGTCGGCTCGTCGGCAATCAGGAGGCGGGGATCACAGGCGAGTGCCATTGCGATCATCACCCGTTGCCGCATGCCGCCGGACAGCTTGTGCGGATAGTCGTCGATCCGCTTGTCGGGCGAGGGGATGTGGACGCGGCGCAACAGCTCGATCGCACGCTCGCGCGCCTGGCGCTTCGAGCCGCCGCGATGGCGCAGGATGGTCTCGATGATCTGGTCGCCGATGGTAAAACTCGGGTTGAGCGAGGTCATCGGCTCCTGGAAGATCATCGCCAGGCGATTTCCCCTGAGATCGCGCAGGGTTTCGTCGGGGACTTCGAGCAGATCAAAACCGTCGAAACGGATCGAGCCCGAGACTTCTGCGGAGTGTTTCGACAGCAGCCCCATGATGGCGAGCGAGGTCACGCTCTTGCCGCAGCCGGACTCACCTACCAGTCCCAGTGTCGCACCGTTGGCCACGCTGAGATCGACGCTGTCGACCGCATGCGTGATACGGCCATCGTCGCCGTGGAACACGACACGCAGGCGCTCGATTTCGATCAGCGGGCTTGCCGTCATGTCTTTCCTGAGGTTGCGGCTTGAACGCCGGCGTCAATGGCGGCGCGGTCGGTGATCCCGGCCGGGTTCTTGCGTGTCGGCAGGAACGGGCGGAAATGCACCCAGCGCTCGCGGCTGACTTGCTCGAGCCGCTCGAGCTCGGCCAGCGGATCGGTGTGGTCGTCGACGCGCAGGTCGAGATCGGACCATTCCTCCTCGCCGTGGATCAGCAGCGCTGCCGATTGCTTGCCGCGCTTGTCGCCGCCCGCGGCTTCGCCGGCCTTCATCGCCACGACCAGACGCTGTGCAAACGGCAGGTCGGCGTTGGCGACGTAGGCGCTGGCGGTGTCGCCGAGCACGGCCGCGCCCGCCAGCATATTGCCAGCGATGGAGAAGCCGTCGCCCTGAATTTGGCCGCACCAGTCGACGCACTCCTTGCCGGTGAAAGCGGCGATGCGGCCCTTGGCGTCCATCACGTGCAGCTGCCGGCTCTCGCGGCCGCTGTCGGCGGCGATCAGCGTCTCGACGATCGCGCGCGGCTCGCTTCCCTCACGCAACAGCGTGAGGCCGTCGATGCCGTAATAGGGATTGACCAGCGCTTGCGTTGCGACGCCGCCGATGCCGGCCGCGATATGCGGCACGCGGGCGCCGACCGCGAAAAATTTGGTCGCAACCGCGATGCCGAACTGGCCGGTCAGGTTATCGCGGGCGATGATCGACCAGGTCATGACCGCTACCCGTTACCGTCCCGCCGCGTAGCCTTGCATGCCCCGTGGATTGGCGGCGGCGCGGCGGCGGCGGCCTAGTTTGGAGGCGGCGGTGAGACGGCCTTCCGACCAGTCGGGGCCGACTTCGACGACATGGCCGCGGCCCTTGAGGGTATCGATGGTCGCCTTCGGCACGCGGTTCTCGACCACGAGCACGCCGGGGCGCGCGGTGCGCGGCCAGAACGAGATCGGGAAATGTTCGGAGTGCCAGGCCGGCGCGTCGATCGCCTCCTGCAAATTCAGCTTGGCGTGGACATGGCGCAGGAAGAACTGCGTGGTCCACTGGTCCTGCTGGTCGCCGCCGGGCGAACCCCAGGCCATGTAGGGCTCGCCGTCACGGTAGCACATGGTCGGCGAGAGCGTGGTGCGCGGGCGCTTGCCCGGCGCCAGTGCCGCGGGGTGATCTTCTTCCAGCCAGAACATCTGGGCGCGGCTGCCGAGGCAGAACCCGAGTTCCGGAATCACCGGCGAGGATTGCAGCCAGCCGCCGGACGGCGTTGCCGAGATCATGTTGCCGGCCTGGTCGATGATGTCGAAATGCACGGTATCGCCGCGCACCTCGCCGAAGCGGCCGACGGTCGGCTCGCCAGCGCCCATGGCGCCGACCGCCTCGCGATGGCCTTCGGCGCGGCGCATCTTGACGATCGAACCGAAACCCTCGACCGAGCCCGGTAGAAACTCGAGCGAGGCCTTGTCTTTGGAGATCAGCTTGCGGCGCGCGTCGTTGTAGGCATCCGACAGCAAGGTCGTGATCGGAATGTCGGTGAACTTCGGATCGCCGTAGAATTTTTCGCGGTCGGCGAAGGCGAGCTTGGCGGCTTCGATCTGGAGATGGATGAACTCGGGACCAGTGGGATCGAGCCCGTCGAGTTCAAATCCCTTCAATAGCGCCAGCTGCTGCAGCATCACCGGGCCCTGGCTCCAGACGCCGGGCTTGCAGACGGTGTAGCGGCCGTAGTCGTAGGTCAGCGGCGCCTCGATGGTCGGCTGCCACTTCGCCATGTCGTCGGCGGAGAGCACGCCGCGGTGTGGCGAGCCGCTGACGTCCATGACTTCCTGGGTGCGGCAGAACTTGTCGATCGCTTCGGCGACAAACCCGTGCGACCAGGATTTCCGCGCGCGTTCGATTTGCGCGACGCGGTCGGAACCGGCGCTTTCGGCTTCCTTCAGGATGCGGGCGTAGGTTTCCGAAAGCTGCTTGTTGGTGAACAGCGTGCCCGGTTTTGGGACTTCACCGTTCGGCAGGTACACGGCGGCCGAAGTCGGCCAGTGATTTTTGAACAGTTTCTCGACGATCTGGATCGTCGCCGCGGCGCGCTCGACCAGCGGATAGCCGTTGGCGGCGTAGGCGATCGCGGGCTCCAGCACCTGGCGCAGATTCATCGTGCCGTAATCGCGCAGCAGCAGCATCCAGGATTCGAACGTGCCGGGGACGCACGCGGCCAGCAACCCGGTGCCAGGCACCATCTCCAGCCCCTCGCTCTTGTAATGCGCGATGGTGGCTTTCGCAGGTGCCGGGCCCTGGCCGCAGATCACTTCGGTGTGGCCGCGTTTGGTATCATGCACGATGATCGGCACGTCGCCTCCGGGACCGTTGAGATGTGGCTCGACCACTTGCAGCGTGAAAGCGGTCGCGACACCGGCGTCAAACGCGTTACCGCCTTTTTCCAGAATACCCATGCCCACGGCGGTCGCGATCCAGTGGGTCGAGGTGACCACGCCAAACGTGCCTTCGATTTCCGGCCGGGTGGTGAATGGATCGGGATTGATGTTGCTCATGGGAATCCAATGCTGCGCAGGTAGTGGGATGCGGGCGCACTTGACCACAGGCCGGGGCGGCTGCCAACCGGTGGTATGCCACGGCTTGCTCCCATCCGCGTGATCATGCCGGGACGGCAGCCGCGGCCGGGTTGTTGACGGCGTGGCAGGCGACGCCGTCGATCAAGGCCGGCGCCTGCTGGCGGCACAGGTCGAAGGCCAGCGGGCAGCGCGGATTGAACGCGCACCCCGGCGGCGGATCGATCGGGTTGGGGATCTCACCGCTGACCGGAATCCGCTGCCGGCCGGACATCGCCAGATCGGGAACCGCGCCGAGCAGCATCTTGGTATAGGGCATCCGCGAGTTGGCGAACAGTTCGCGGCCCTCCGCGATCTCGACGATACGGCCGAGATACATCACGCCGATGCGGGTCGCCATGTGACGGACCACGGCAAGGTTATGGCTGATGAAGAGATAGGTCAGGCCGAACTTGTCCTGGAGGTCGCGCATCAGGTTGAGGATCTGCGCTTGCACGGAAACATCCAGCGCCGAGGTCGGCTCGTCGCAAACGATGAATTCGGCTTCGGAAGCCAACGCCCGCGCGATCGCGATCCGCTGGCGCTGGCCGCCGGAAAACTCGTGAGGGAATTTCAGGCCGTCGTCGGGATGCATGCCGACCAGGCCCAGCAGTTCGCCGACGCGAGCGGCGATATCGCGTTCGCCCTGGATCAGATCGAAAGCGCGGATCGGCTCGGAGACGATGGCGTCGACCCGGAACCGCGGATTGAGGCTCGCATACGGATCCTGAAAGATCATCTGGATGCGGCGGCGCAGGCGTTGCCGTACCTGGGCCTGCTTTACATCCGTCATCGACACGCCGTCGATGATGACTTCACCGGAACTTGGCGGCAGCAATCCCACAACCATCCGCGCCACGGTGGTCTTGCCGGAGCCGGATTCGCCGACCAAGGCAAAAGTCTCGCCCTTCCTGATATCGAAGGTGACCCCATCGACGGCCTTCAGGAACTCGAGATCGCCGCCTTCCAGCACGCGGTTGAGCCACGGCTTGGAGACGTCGAACACGCGGCGCAGGTTCTTTACATCGACAAAGGGCGCCGTATTCATGCCGCCGTCTCCTTCGCGGCGTGATGGGGCGCGGTATCGTAGAGGTGACAGGCGACCGACTGCGTTCCGTGCGGAAGCGGTTCCGGCCGATCGACGCGACAGCGGTCGAAGACGGATGCGCAGCGCGGGTTGAACGAACAGCCCGGCGGGATCGCCGACAGCCGCGGCATCGAGCCCGGAATCTGCACCAGCCGCTTGTCTTCGCCCGCAAGCGTCGGGATCGCGCCCATCAAGCCCTTGGCATAGGGGTGTAGCGGGTTCTGCACCACGTCCTGCACCGGGCCGATCTCGGCGATCCGCCCCGCATACATCACCGCCACCCGGTCGGAGGTCTCGGCGATCACGCCCATGTCGTGGGTAACCAGCATCACGGCGGTGCCGTGATCGCGGCCGAGCCGCTTGATCAGCGAGATGATCTGCGCCTGCACGGAGACATCGAGTGCGGTGGTCGGCTCATCGGCGATGATCAGTTCCGGTTCGGCGCAGATCGCCAGCGCGATGACGACGCGCTGGCGCATGCCGCCGGAGAATTCGTGCGGATAGGCGTCGATGCGCTTTTCCGGGGCGGGGATGCCGACCTCGGCCAGCAGATCGATGGCGCGCTTGCGCGCCGCGCTTTCCGAAAGATTGGTGTGGGTGCGGATAGTTTCGACGATCTGGTCGCCGATCTTGTAGAGCGGATTGAGGCTGGTCAGCGGATCCTGGAAGATCATCCCGATCCGCTTGCCTCGGATGCGGCGGATTTCTTCCGGCGGCAGATGATCGATCCGCATCCCCGACAGATAGATTTCGCCGCCCGAGATGCGACCGGGCGGATCGATCAGCCCGATGACGGCTAGGCCCGTGACCGATTTGCCGGCGCCGGATTCGCCGACCACGCCGAGCACTTCACCCTTGGCGATGTCGAAGGAAATTCCGTCGATCGCGCGCAACGTGCTGCGGCGGGTGAGGAATTCCACCTGGAGGTTACGCACGGAGAGAACGGGAGCGGTCATCGGAGCTTCGGGTTGAGCGCGTCGCGCAGCCAGTCGCCCAGCAGGTTGATGGAGAGGATCAGGCCCGCCAGTGCGAGGCCGGGGAAGGCGACGATCCACCATTCACCGGCGAACAGGTAGTTGTTGCCGATCCGGATCAGGGTGCCGAGCGAGGGCATGGTGTCGGGCATGCCGGCGCCGAGGAATGACAGCGTCGCCTCGGTGATGATGGCGAGCCCGAGATTGATGGTGGCGATCACCAGCACCGGTCCCATCGTGTTCGGCAGTACGTGCCGCAGCATGATCTTGGAGGCGGGAAGCCCGATCAGTTGTGCGGCGGCGACATAGTCCTTGTTCTTCTCGACCATGACCGAGCCGCGCACGGTGCGTGCATATTGCACCCAGAAACTCAAACCGATCGCGATCACCAGCACGGCCAGCGTGCTCATAGCGTCGAGGCGATTGCCGAACACCGATTTGGCGACGCCGTTGACGAGCAGCGCGATCAGGATCGCGGGGAAGGTGAGCTGGACGTCGGCGATGCGCATGATCAGCCCGTCGACCGCGCCGCCGACATAGCCCGCGGTCAGCCCGAGCGTGACGCCGAGCACGCCTGCGAACAGCATGCCGAGGATGCCGACCACAAGCGAGACCCGCAGGCCATAGAGAATGGCCGAAAACACGTCGCGGCCCTGTTCGTCGGTGCCGAGCAGGAATGGCGACTGGCCGTCTGCGGTCCACAGCGGCGAAATCCGTGAATTCATCAGTTGCAGCTGTGCCGGATCGAACGGATTCTGCACCGAAAGCTGCGATGCAAACAGCGCCAGCAGGAAAAACAGTGCCGTTACAGTCGCCGCCACGACAGTCATTTTGGAACGGCGGAACGAATGGAATATGTCGCTGTCGAGTGCGCGCTTCAGCCAGCCCGTATTGAGGCGTGCGTCTTGCACGTTCGGCTCGACTCGCTGGGGGGCCGTGGCGTCGGACATGGTGATCTCGCTTATGCCGGACGGCTGATGGTCGAGCGCAGGCGCGGATCGACGACGGTATAGAGAATATCAACGATCAGATTGATGGTGACATAGATCAGCGACACCATCAGCAGGTAGGCCGCCATGATCGGAATATCGACGTTTTGTACGGCCTGCACGAACAACAATCCCATACCCGGCCACTGGAACACGGTCTCGGTGATGATTGCAAAAGCAATAACCGAGCCAAACTGAAGCCCGGCCACGGTAATGACGGGAACCAGCGTGTTCTTGAGCGCGTGGCCGAAATGGATGGCGCGGGTGGTCAGGCCGCGGGCACGGGCGAAGCGGATGTAATCAGTGCGCAGCACCTCCAGCATTTCGGCGCGCACCAGCCGCATGATCAGGGTCATCTGGAACAGGCCGAGTGTGATCGACGGCAGGATCAGCGCCTTGAGGCCGGACAGCGTCAGCAGGCCGGTGGTCCACCAGCCGATCCGCACCACGTCGCCGCGGCCGAACGACGGCAACCAGCCCAGCGTCACCGAGAACAAATAGATCAGCAGGATGCCGATCAGGAACGTCGGCAGCGATATCCCGATCAGCGAGACCGCCTGGAATATCCTGGTCAGCACGGTGTCGCGCCGCAGTGCCGAGTAGACCCCCATCAGGATGCCGAACAACATCGCGAGAAATGTGGCGCAGACCGCGAGTTCCAGCGTGGCCGGCATCCGCTCCATCAACAGGTTCGCCACCGGCTGGCGGAATTGATAGGAGACCCCGAACTTGAATTGCGCGGCATTGGCAAAATAGCGGACGAACTGCACGGGCACGGGATCGTCGAGGCCGAGCGACTGGCGCACTGCCGCGCGTTCCGCCGCCGACGTGTCGATCGAGACGATCTGGTTGACCGGATCGCCAGCGAAACGGAACATCGAGAATGAGATAATTCCGACCGCGATCATGACGCCGATGGCCTGTACGGCGCGGCGAAGAGTGAAAGCGAGCATGGTTTCCTTTCACTTTTCCTGGCTGCGGCCGACGTCGCTGTCGTCCGGAAACGAAAGGTCCCGGAAGCCTGAAGCCGCCGGGACCCTGGATTGAAGCCTGACTATTCCTGTTTGGTGGCCCAGTACAGCAGTACCTGATTGTCGGCGCGCTGGGTCATCTTCACTTTTTTGGAGACGCCCCATGCCAGCGCCTGCTGGTGCAGCGGGATATAGCTGTAATCCTTGGCGGCGATCTCGAAGGCTTCCTTGATCAAGAGATCGCGCTTGCCGGCGTCGGTCTCGAGCAAAACCTTGTCGGCGAGCGCGTCCATCTGCTTGTTGCAATAGCCGCCGAGATTGGCCTCGCCGCGCGACGACTTCGGATCGTCGCGGCAGCCCATGATGTCGTAGAGAACGTTCTGGGCGTCCGATGTCGCTGGTGTCCAGCCCAGCATGTAGAACGAAGTCTGGAAGCCGCCCGGCTTGAGCACCTTGGCGAAGTACTGCGCCTTCGGTTGCGCCAGCAGATTGATCTTGACGCCGATGCGGGCCAGCATGCCGACGACGGCCTGGCAGATCGCGGCGTCGTTGACATAGCGGTCGTTGGGGCAGTCCATCGTCACCTCGAAGCCGTCGGGATAGCCGGCCTCGGTCAGCAGCTTCTTGGCGCCATCGGGGTCGAACTTCGGGCGGGTAAAGTCACCAGACAGCTTGAAAAGCTGCGGGGCGATCATCAGCGCCGAAGGGGTCGAAAGACCGCGCATGACGCGGGTCTTGATCAATTCGATGTCGATGGCCTTGTAGAAGGCCTCGCGCACCTTGATGTCCTTGAAGGGGTTCTTGCCCTTGATGTTGGAATAGAGCAACTCGTCGCGCGTTTGATCCATGCCGATGAAGATCGTGCGCAGCTCGGGCCCCTTCAGCACCTGCGCGTTCGCACCGGAATCGACCCGCCCGATATCCTGGATCGGAACCGGCTCGATGACGTCGACTTCGCCGGAAAGCAGCGCTGCGACGCGCGTGGCGTCGGAGCCGATCGGCGTGAAGATGATTTCCTTGAGGTTATGTTCCGGTTTTCGCCACCAGTTCGGGTTCACCTTGAACACCGTCTTCACGCCGGGTTGATGGCTCTCGATCATGAAGGGACCGGTGCCGTTGGCGTTGAGCGAGGCGTAGCTCGGCGTGGTCGCGGAGGCCGGCGTCGGCGCAACGGCATTGTTATCCGTGCACCATTTCTTGTCCATGATGTACCAGCCGTCCCACTGCGAAATCAGAATGGGATTCGGCGAGTCCAGCGTCACGTCGACGGTGTAGTCGTCGATCTTGGTGAACTTGGCGTCGGCGGGAACGTTGGTGAGAAAGTTCGATCCCTTGGCGCGTACGCGCTCGGCGGAAAACAGCACGTCGTCAGCCGTAAAGGGATCGCCGTTGTGGAACTTGACGCCCTTGCGCAGGTGGAAACGCCAGCGGGTCGGCTCAGGGGTTTCCCAGCTTTCCGCCAGCGCCGGAATGATCTTGAGATCCTTGTCGCGCGTGACCAGCCCTTCATAGACATGGCCGTGATGGGCGATCGTGGTGGTTTCCTTCAGCGTGTAGGGGTCGAGCGACTTGAGGTCACCTTGATTGGCGTAGCGCAGGGTCTGGGCCGATGCCGGCGCCATGGCCAATGCGATGATGGAAGCCGTGGCGGCCGCAAGCAAACTCTGACGTAACGACATATGTTGGATTTCCCCGCATTGATCAGCAAGTTCCGCAAGTAGCGGCGGATATTGCCGATCCTTGTTGCCAGAGTCCAGCGGCCGGACAAGCGCGAAACCACGTAGGTCTCGCACCGGTTTGCGCGGCGATGCGGCAATGACTAGTTTCACCTTAAGCCGCGCGCGCAAGCGCGTGACATTCAACTTTCGGAGTGCCGGATGGCGGAACTGAAGGCCGACGTTCTCGTTCTGGGCGCGGGCATGGTCGGCGTTGGTGCTGCCTTGCATCTGCAAAAAAGGGGCAGGGATACGGTCCTGATCGACCGGCATGAACTGGCCGGCGAGGAGACCAGCTACGGCAATGGCGGACTTATCGAAAGCGCCTCGGTCTTCCCCTACATGTTCCCGCGGGATTTCGGCCAGATCCTGCGCTACGCGCTGATGCGCGCGCCGCAGGTGCGCTATCACTTCGCTGACCTGCCGACCTTCCTGCCGTGGCTGGTGCGCTATTTCGCTGCCTCTTCGCCCGAGCGTGCGCTGCACAGCGCGATGGCCGAACTGCCGCTGATCCAGCGCAGCCTGATCGAGCACGAGGCGTTGATCGAGGAAGCCGGGGTGCCGGAGCTGTTGCGTCGCACCGGCTGGATCAAGCTGTTTCGCACCGACGCGACGCTTGGCCATGCGGTGGCGGAGTTGGGGCGCGCCCGGCAATATGGCGTGGCGGGCGACGTTCTGGATGCGGCGGCGATCGCCGCGCGCGAGCCGCATCTGTCCGGTGATTTCGCCGGCGCGATCCATTTTCCCGACCCCGGCTTTGTGCCGGATCCCGGCGGGCTGGCCAAGGCCTATGCGGCGTTGTTCGGCCGCAAGGGTGGGCGCTATCTGGTTGGCGATGCCCGCACGCTCGAACAGTCCGGCGGACGCTGGAAAATGGCGACGATGGAAGGCTCCATCACCGCGCGCGAAGTCGTGGTGGCGATGGGGCCGTGGTCGGATCAGGTTTTCGGTCCGCTCGGCTATTCGATCCCGCTTCAGGTCAAGCGCGGCTATCATCTGCATCTGAACCCGCGCGGCAACGCCGTGCTGCATCACCCGGTGCTGGACGCCGATCTCGGTTATCTCTTGGCGCCGATGAACCGCGGCATTCGCATGACCACTGGAGTTGAGTTCGCGCGCCGCGATGCGCCGCCGACGCCGGTCCAGGTCGAGCGGGCTTTGCCGCGGGCGCACGCTCTGTTTCCGCTGGGCGAGCCGGTCGACGCCGCGCCCTGGAAGGGCGCGCGGCCCTGTTTGCCCGATATGCTGCCGGTGATCGGCAAGGCGCCCCGGCATGCGGGGCTATGGTTCGATTTCGGCCACCAGCACCACGGCCTGACGCTCGGGCCCGCGACCGGGCGGCTGCTGGCCGAAATGATGACCGGGGAGACCCCTTTTGCCGACGTCAGGCCGTTCGCGGTCGAGCGCTTTGGTTGACCATATCGGACGATTGAGGGGGGCCGAGGGCGGGTCTTGTCCTTGCGCGATCAGGGGCATAGCGGTGATACTGCGGCCAGGCGATCAAAAGGAGCGGTCATGAAGGTTAACGTCGAGATAGATTGCACGCCGCTCGAGGCCCGGCAGTTTTTCGGTCTGCCGGATGTGCAGCCGATGCAGACGGCTGTTATGGACAGGATGCAGCAGCAGATGATGGCCAACATCGAAAAGGTTTCGCCGGAATCGTTGATCCAGAGCTGGTTCACCTTCGATCCCAAGATCGCCGAACGCTTTCAGGACATGTTCGTGACCATGGCCGGCCTCGGCGGCATGGGCAAGAAGGACAAGAAATAGTGGCCGCAGCCGACGGCAGCGCGGAAGGGGACAAATTGCGGGCGCCGAGCCTGTTCCTGATGCTGGCCGAGGCGCGAAGCCTGTTCGAGCTGAATTCCAGCCTGCTGCTTTCGCCGCTGTTGTTGCGCGCCCCGAAGGGCGACGGGCATCCGGTGCTGGCGCTGCCGGGCTTTCTCGCCAGCGACCTCTCGATGGCGCCGCTGCGGCGCTATCTGAAAGAACTCGGCTACGAGACCCACGCCTGGAACATGGGCCGCAATCTCGGCGGCGTCGCCTCCAGGCGCAGTGCGCTGCGCGACTTGCTGCAACGAATTCACGAGAGCAGCGGGCGCAAGGTCAGTATCGTCGGCTGGAGTCTCGGCGGCGTCTACGCGCGGGATCTGGCAGTGCAGATGCCGGACATGGTGCGCTCGGTGATCACGCTGGGCAGCCCGTTTACCAGCGACATCAGGGCAACCAACGCCACCCGGCTCTACGAGGCGTTGTCGGGCGAGGGGATCGACGACAACCCGGAGATCCTGCAGGCGATCGCCGGCGACATGCCGGTCCCGACCACCTCGATCTATTCCCGCACCGACGGGATCGTGAACTGGCATACCTGCCACTTGAATCCCTCGGATACCGCCGAGAATATCGAGGTCTATCTCGCCAGCCATGTCGGCCTCGGCGTCAATCCGGCGTCGCTCTGGGCAGTGGCTGACCGGCTGGCGCAAGCCGAGGGCGAATTTAAGCAATTTGACCGATCGGGGCCGTTTGCCATTGCATATGCGCCCCCGGAAAATGCACAATCCTGAATTATTGTCCTAATATCAGGACCATCTGAACGCCAGAAGCGCCGGAAAGGCGCCGCGTATTTCGTTGCGGGAGGAAGCCATGGCCGACGCGAGAAAACTGTCCTCGATGGATGCGTCGTTTCTGTATCTGGAAACGCCGGAAATGCCGATGCATGTCGGGAGCATGGCAATCTTCCGCCTGCCCGAAAACTACAACGGCAACTTCTTCGAGGAGTTCAAGGCGATGATCGCCTCGCGGCTGCACATCGCGCCGATCCTCAAGAGCCGGCTGGAAAAGGCGCCGCTCGACATCGATCACCCCTCCTGGGTCGAGGACGACCAGTTCGATATCGACCGCCATATTTTCCGCGGCAGCCTGCCGGCGCCCTACGATCGCGCGACGCTGGAGCGCATCGTCGGCTGGATGCATGCCAAGCTGCTCAACCGCGCCCGGCCGCTATGGGAGTTCTACGTTTTCGAAGGCATGAAGGACAACGAGATCGGGCTGTATTCCAAGATGCACCATGCCTGCATCGACGGCGGCGCCGGCGCGGCGCTGACCAACATGATCTACGACATCACGCCGGTGCCGCGCGAGGTCGAGAAGCCGTTGCCGCAGGCCAAGGGCGGCAACGAAGCCCGCGACATCGCCGCCAACCTGATCGACTCCTATCAGCAGCTCTGGCGCCAGCCGTTCGACGGCACATCGACGCCGAAGAGCATCGACCTGCCGCGCTCCGGCAAGAGCGATCTCGGCTCGATCCTGTTCGACAACGCCATGTTCCAGATCGAGAGCGCGGTGAAATTTGCCGGCAGCATCCCGACGATGCTCAAAAGCGTGTCCGACGTGGTCGGCAAGATCTCCGATCCGAAATCGCGCGACAGCATCGCCAGCATGGTGTCGCCCTCGACGATCCTCAACAAGGCGATCTCGTCGGAGCGCAGCTTTGCCGGCACCTCGATTTCGCTGTCGCGCGCCAAGGCGCTCGCCAAGCAGTCCGGCGGCAAGCTGAACGACGTGGTGCTCGCGCTCTCGTCGGGCGTGGTGCGGCGCTATCTCGTCGAGCGCGGTGCGTTGCCGGCGAAGTCGATGACCGCCGCTGTGCCGATCTCGTTGCGCGAGGAGGGCAACACCGATTCCAACAACCAGGTGTTCGGCATGATCTGCTCGATCGCCACCAATATCGAGGATCCGAAGGCGCGGCTGGAGGCGATCATCGCGCAGTCCACCAAGTCCAAGGAAATGTCGCATCCGCTGCGGGCGCTGATGCCGCAGGTGTCGAATATCTCGATGCTGGGCGCGCCGATCCTGGTGCAGATCCTGGCGCTGCTCTACAGCCGGTCGGATCTCTCCAACGTACTGCCGCCGGCGGCCAACATCACGGTGTCCAACGTGCCGGGCCCGCGGCAGACGCTGTATGCGGCCGGCGCGGAATTGCTGCACATTTTCCCGGTGTCGATCTCGACCCACGGGCTCGCGCTCAACATCACCGTGCAGAGCTACCGCGACCAGCTCGACTTCGGCTTCATCGCCGGCGCCAATATTATTCCCCATGTCCAGGTTTTGTGCGACATGCTTCCGCTCGAATTTGAAGCGCTGCAGGCCGCATTTGCGCCGCCGCCGAACATGACCAGCGCGGCCGAATAGGAACGGATGATGATTGAAATGCCGCCGCTGCAGTTCGCCCAGGTGAACGGGATTCGGATGGGCTATTACGAGGCGGGGCCCAAGAGCGACAAGCCGCCGATGGTGTTGTGCCATGGCTGGCCGGAAATGGCGTTTTCCTGGCGTCACCAGATCAAGGCGCTGAGCGAGGCCGGCATCCGCGTGATCGCGCCGGACCAGCGCGGTTATGGCGCGACCGACCGGCCCGAGCCGGTCGAGGCCTACGACATGGAGCACCTGACCGGCGATCTCGTCGGCCTGCTCGATCATCTCAACATCGACAAGGCGATCTTCGTCGGTCACGACTGGGGCGGCTTCATCGTCTGGCAGATGCCGCTGCGCCACATCGATCGCGTCGCCGGCGTCATCGGCGTCAACACCCCGCATTATGACCGCCTGCCGGCCGATCCGATCGAGCTGTTTCGCAAACGCTTCGGCGACAGCATGTACATCGTCCAGTTCCAGGATCCAGCCCGCGAGCCCGACAGGATTTTCGGCAGCCGGGTCGAGCAGACCTTTGACGCCTTCATGCGAAAACCGCTGCCGCGCAAGGAAGAGGCGCCCGCCGAAGCATCGACCGCGGGTGTCGGTGCGTCCGCCAAGACCAACCTTGCATTTCCGCAGATGATCGCGGCCTACGACGCCAGGTACGATCCGCGCACGCCGATCCTGTCGCCGGAGGAGAAGAAGGTGTTCGTCAATGCGTTCACGAAGACCGGCTTCACCGGCGGCATCAACTGGTACCGCAATTTCACCCGCAACTGGCAGCGTTCGGCCGGGCTCGACCATACCGTTCGCGTGCCGTCGCTGATGATCATGGCGGAGAACGACGCGGTGCTGCCGCCGTCGGCGGCCGACGGCATGGAGAAGATCATTCCCGACCTGGAGAAATACCTGGTGCGGGACAGCGGCCATTGGACGCAGCAGGAAAAGCCGGAAGAGGTCAGTGCCAAGCTGATCGAATGGCGTAGAAAGCGGTTTGGGTGAGCTCGTCATTGCGAACGAAGCGAAGCAATCCATCGTGCAACAAAGCGAGACTGGATTGCTTCGTCGCTTCACTCCCTTGCACAAGAGCTTCGCGTTTGTTGCAGGCAATGACGGCGTGGGTCTAACGAGACGGCAGGAGATACGACCGAAATGGCTTCCCCCAACAAACTCGATCCGATCCCGCACCCGCCGAAAAAGCCTGTCGTCGGCAACATGCTGTCGCTGGATCCGAATGCGCCGGTGCAGCATCTGGTACGGCTGACCAAGGAGCTGGGGCCGATCTTCTGGCTCGACATGATGGGCGCTCCGCTGGTCATCGTCTCCGGCCACGACCTGATCGACGAACTCTCCGACGAAAAACGCTTCGATAAGGCGGTGCGCGGGTCACTGCGCCGGGTTCGCGCCGTCGGCGGCGACGGCCTGTTTACGGCCGATACGTCAGAGCCGAACTGGAGCAAGGCGCACAACATTCTGCTGCAGCCGTTCGGCAACCGCGCGATGACGTCCTATCACCCGAGCATGGTCGATATCGCCGAACAGCTGGTGAAGAAGTGGGAGCGGCTCAACGGCGACGAGGAGATCGACGTCGTCCACGACATGACCGCGCTGACGCTCGACACCATCGGCCTGTGCGGCTTCGACTATCGCTTCAATTCGTTCTACCGCCGCGATTACCATCCGTTCGTGGAATCGCTGGTGCGCTCGCTCGAGACCATCATGATGACCCGCGGCATTCCGCTCGAAGGCCTGTGGCTGCAAAAGCGCCGCCGCGACCTCGCGCAGGACGTCGCCTTCATGAACAAGATGGTCGACGAGATCATCGCCGAGCGCCGCGGCAACGCCGAGGCGGCCGAGGGCAAGAAGGACATGCTCGGCGCCATGATGACCGGCGTCGATCGCGCCACCGGCGAACAGCTCGACGACGTCAACATCCGTTACCAGATCAACACCTTCCTGATCGCGGGTCACGAGACCACCAGCGGACTGCTGTCGTGCACGCTCTACGCGCTGCTCAAGCATCCCGACGTGTTGAGGAAGGCCTATGAGGAAGTCGACCGCGTGCTCGGTCCCGACCTCGACGCGCGGCCGACCTATCAGCAGGTCACACAGCTCACCTACATCACGCAGATCTTGAAGGAGGCGCTGCGGCTGTGGCCGCCGGCGCCGGCCTATGGCATCGCGCCGCTCAAGGACGAGACCATCGGCGGCAAATACAAGTTGAGAAAGAATACCTTCGTCACGGTGCTGGTCATGGCGCTGCACCGCGACCCCAGCGTCTGGGGGCCGAACCCGGACAAGTTCGATCCGGAGAACTTCAGCAAGGAGGCCGAAGCCAGGCGTCCGATCAATGCCTGGAAGCCGTTCGGCAACGGCCAGCGCGCCTGCATCGGGCGCGGCTTTGCGATGCACGAGGCGGCGCTGGCGATCGGCATGATCCTGCAGCGCTTCAAGCTGATCGACACGCATCGCTATCAGATGCATTTGAAGGAAACGCTGACGATCAAGCCCGACGGATTCAAGATCAAGGTCCGTCCGCGCAACGACAAGGAGCGTGGTGCGTTCGCAGGCCGTGCCGCGATCGCGGCCGCAGCCTCGAACACGGCGGCGCCGCAGGCGCGCACGCGCCCGGGGCACAACACGCCGCTGCTGGTGCTCTACGGCTCCAACCTCGGCACCGCCGAGGAACTGGCGACACGCGTCGCCGATCTCGCCGAGGTCAATGGTTTCGCCACAAAGCTCGCGCCGCTCGACGAATATGTCGGCAAGCTGCCAGAGCAGGGCGGCGTGCTGATCTTCTGCGCCTCCTACAATGGTGCAGCCCCTGATAACGCCACGCAGTTCGTGAAATGGCTTGGCGGCGATCTGCCGAAGGATGCCTTCGCAAACGTGCGCTACGCCGTGTTCGGCTGCGGCAACAGCGACTGGGCCGCGACCTACCAGTCGGTGCCGCGTAACATCGACGAGCAACTGGCGGCGCATGGCGCGCGCAGCGTCTACGGCCGCGGTGAGGGCGATGCCCGCAGCGATCTCGACGGCCAGTTCGAGAAATGGTTCACGGCACTCGGGCCGGCGGCGGCGAAGGAGTTCGGCCTTGCGTCGAACATCACGCGCAGCGCCGACGATGCTCCGCTCTATGCGATCGAGCCGGTCGCGCCCTCGGCGGTCAACACCATCGTCGCGGCAGGCGGCGTTTCGCCGATGAAGGTGCTGGCCAATTCCGAACTGCAGAACAAGGCCGGCGCCAATGCTTCCGATCGCTCGACCCGGCACATCGAGGTGCAACTGCCGGCAGGTGTCACGTATCGCGTCGGCGACCACCTCAGCGTGGTGCCGCGCAACGATCCGGCGCTGGTGGATTCCGTCGCGCGCCGCTTCGGTTTCTTGCCGGCCGACCAGATCCGGCTACAGGTCGCCGAAGGCCGCCGCGCGCAATTGCCGGTCGGCGACGTCGTCTCGGTCGGGCGTCTCTTGACCGAGTTCGTCGAATTGCAGCAGGTCGCGACCCGCAAGCAGATCCAGATCATGTCGGAGCACACCCGCTGCCCGATGACCAAGCCGAAACTGCTCGCTTATGTCGGCGACGACGACGGGTCGACCGAACGTTACCGCAGCGATGTGCTGGGCAAGCGCAAGTCGGTGTTTGACCTGCTGGAGGAATATCCAGCCTGCGAACTGCCGTTCCACGCTTATCTGGAAATGCTGTCGCTGCTGGCGCCGCGCTATTATTCGATCTCGTCCTCGCCATCGGGGGATGCCGCGCGCTGCAGCGTCACCGTCGGCGTGGTCGAGGCACCCGCGAGTTCGGGCCGGGGCGTCTACAAGGGCGTCTGCTCCAACTATCTCGCCGGCCGCAGGGTCAATGACACCATCCATGCGACGTTGCGCGAAACCAAGGCTGGCTTCCGGTTGCCGGACGATGCGTCGGTACCTGTGATCATGATTGGGCCCGGCACCGGGCTGGCGCCGTTCCGCGGTTTCCTGCAGGAGCGTGCCCATCGCAAGGCGCAGGGCGCAACGCT
The DNA here is from genome assembly GCA_963764705.1 of uncultured Alphaproteobacteria bacterium. GTDB lineage: Bacteria > Pseudomonadota > Alphaproteobacteria > Rhizobiales > Xanthobacteraceae > Bradyrhizobium. Next base: position 187,577 of record CAVXTR010000009.1, read on the forward strand.
AGGCCCGGCGATGCTGTTCTTCGGCTGCCGCCATCCCGAGCAGGACTATCTCTATGCGGACGAATTGAAGGCGTTCGCGGCCGACGGCGTCACCGAACTGCACACCGCGTTCTCGCGCGCCGATGGGCCCAAGACCTATGTGCAGCACATGGTCGCTGCGCAGAAGGACCGGGTCTGGAGCCTGATCGAGCAGGGCGCGATCGTCTATGTCTGCGGCGACGGCGGCAAGATGGAGCCTGACGTCAAGGCGGCGCTGGTCGCGATCTATCGCGAACGGAGCGGCGCCGATGCGGATGCGGGGTCACGCTGGATCGAGGACCTCGGGACGAAGAACCGCTACGTGCTCGACGTCTGGGCGGGCGGCTAATCCCCGCCCGTTCGTGCTAATAACCCTCCCATGATTCCCTGGGAAAAACTCGACACCACCCGCATTCCCGGTACCGACGGGGAACTGCGCCTGATGCGGCGCGGCACCGAATTTTCCATCATGCTCGGCACCAACGAGTTGATGAACAGTCGCCTGTCGGGTTCGGAAGCAGCCCTTGCCACGCTGGCGGCCAAGAAAATCGAGGCGGTCAAGAGCCCGCATCTCCTGATCGGCGGCCTCGGCATGGGGTTCACGCTCCGGGCTGCACTCGGCGTGCTCGGCACAAAAGCGCGCGTCGAGGTCGCGGAACTGGTACCCGCCGTCGTAGCCTGGGCGCGCGGTCCGATGGCGGAGATTTTTGGCGAGAGCCTGAACGATCCACGCGTCAGCATTCGTGAAACGGATGTCACCGAAATCATCCGGTCAAGCCGCGCGACATTCGATGCAATCCTGCTCGACGTCGACAACGGGCCCGAAGGCCTGACGCGTCAGGCCAATGACGGGCTCTACGATTCCACCGGACTGAGCGCCGCGCATGCAGCGCTACGCGCGAACGGCGTGCTGGCGATCTGGTCTTCGGGCCCGAACCCGGCATTCGCCAAGCGCCTTCGCCGCGCAGGCTTCGACGTCAACGAAGTCAACGTCCGCGCTACCGGCAGAGGCGGCGGAGCTCGCCATATCATCTGGATCGCGGTGAAGGCGTAATCTAGGCCGCCTTCATTGCAGCGCCATGCGCGTGCTCGGCGATTGCGCCGATGATCTGCGGCCACATCGGGATCGGGATCGCGTGGCCCATGCCTTCGACCATCAAAAGTTTCGCGCCCGGGATCGACGCCGCGGTATCCTTGCCGCCCTCGGGGCGCACCAGCGGATCGACGGTGCCGTGAATCACCAGCGACGGCGTCGTCACGGAGCGCAGCCGCTCCGAGCGGCTACCGGAGGCGAGGATTGCCCTTAACTGCCGGCCGACGCCGGCCGGGCTGAGGCCGCGTTCGAAACAACGTTCGGCGCGCGAACGATCCATCGCTTCGTCTTCCGGGAACGAGCCGACGCGCAGCACTTTCCAGGTTTTGGCGAACCGGTCCAGATACTCTTCCCTGGTGTTCGGCGGCGGCGCCATCAGCATCGCGGCGGCCTCGCGCGACGGCGGCGGGACTTTGGGATTGCCTGTCGTCGACATGATCGAGGTTAGCGAACGCACCCGCTGCGGGAACGAGATTGCGACTTCCTGGGCGATCATGCCGCCCATCGATGCGCCGACCAGATGCGCCGATTTGATGCCGAGTACGTCCATCAGGCCGACGGTATCCCTGGCCATATCGATCAGCCGATAGGGCGCGGCGACCGGGATCTTGAGGAACCGCAGCTTGAGCAGCTCAATCGCGGTCAGCCGCTTGCCTCCGGAAAGTTTCGAGGATTTGCCGATGTCGCGGTTGTCGAAGCGGATCACGCGAAACCCGCGCGCCGCGAGCTGGCGGCAGAACTCGTCGTCCCAGAGCACCATCTGGGCGCCGAGCCCCATGATCAGCAGCAAGGGTTCCGCGGCGGGATCGCCGAAGATTTCGTAGCAAAGGTCGATGCCGTTGGCGTGGCCGATCTGCGGCGGCTGATGGAGAAGCGCGTTCACGTGCGTGATCCCTCGGGTGGTAAGGTGATGGGGACTTGTATGGCACGGTTTCCCGCACCGCAGAAGGCTTTGCGGTGTCGCGAAAGGGGCGTTCCGGTTGACCGAACCGCCGCAACGGTGTGGTATGGCCGCAAATATCCGAGGCGTGGCAAAGCGCTCGTAATCACATGGAGGGCGCCGATGGCCGACAAAGGCAACGATCCTGCCGTGATCTGGCAGACCATGATCGGGGAGATGGAGAAGGGGTTCAACTCCTTTGCCAATCAGGCGATGGCGTCGCCTGAATTCTCGAAAGTGATAAATCAGGTCGGCGGCGTCTCCGCGGGCGCGCAGAAGCAGCTCGGCGAGATGATGGAAAAGTATCTGCTCGCCATGAACTTGCCGAGCCGGGAGCAGATGGTCGGCATGGCCGAGCGCATCCAGTCGATCGAGGGCCAGCTCAACGAGATCAAGGCGCTGTTGCACCAGGTGCATCATAACTCGCTGGCGCCGGAAGGTGGCTACGGTGCGTCGCGGCCGCCGCGCACCAAACGACCGCCGTCGGAGGGAGAGCCAAAATGAACGCTCCCGCAGGCCTCGATCTGGCCTCGATCCCGGAACGGATTCAGTCAGAAGTGCAGCGCGCGATCCAGCGCAGCATCAAGGGCGTCGAATATATCGCGTCATCCGGTCCGGCGCTTGGTTCGACGCCAAAGGACATCCTGGCCTCCCGCGGCACCATGAACCTCTATCACTACCGCCCCGTCGCGGATGAGATCTACCGCGTGCCGATCCTGATCGTGATGGCGACCACCAATCGCGGCTACATTCTCGACCTCGTGCCCGGCCAAAGCTTCGTCGAGTTCCTCCTGAAGCGCGGCTACGACGTCTACATGCTGGACTGGACCGCACCGAAGCCTGAGGAAAAACGGCTGGGCATGGAGGACTACGTCCTCGACTTCATTCCGGATTGCGTCCGTCGCGTGCAGCAGGATTCCGGCGAGCAGGACGTCAGCGTGATCGGCTATTGCTTCGGCGGCGTGCTGTCGCTGTTGTACGCCTCGATCTTCCACGACGGGCCGATGAAGAACCTGATCTGCTTCACCACGCCGATCGATTTCCGCGAGATGAAGCTGTTCTCGAATTTTTCGGACCGCCGCTATTTCGACGTCGATGGGCTGGTCAACTCGGTCGGCAATGTGCCGCCCGAGATGATCCTGTCCTCGTTCGAAATGCTGCGGCCGGCATCGCGCGCGGTCAGCCAGGTGCAGTTGTGGGAAAACATCTGGAACGACGAGTATGTCAAGGCGTACCGGATGATGGATCGCTGGGGCACCGACACCCTGCCGCTGGCCGGCGAATATTTTCGCGCCATCACCAAGGACCTGATGTGGGACAACAGACTGTTCAACGACACCATGTCGGTCGGCGGACGTGCGGCCGATATTTCCAGGATCAAGGTGCCGATGCTGCATGCGGTCGCCGAGCACGATCACATCGTGCCGTATGAGGCGGCCAAGCACCTGATCCCCAAGATCGGCTCGACCGACAAGGAAGAGGTGATGCTCAAGGGCGGTCACGTCAGCCTCGTCGCCGGCGCCAATGCAATCAAGCGGCTGTGGCCGAAACTGGACAACTGGCTGGGCAAGAGATCGACATGAGCAACACACGTTCCTATCCGCGCCACGTCAAGACCGACGCCGGCGACATCGAGTTCCGCCTGATGGCCCGCAGCGACGAGGCCGCGGTGCTGGCCTTTGCGCAAAAGCTGCCGACCCACGACCTGCTGTTCCTGCCGCGCAACATCAGCCAGCCCAAGGTGCTGTCGGCCTGGGTCAACGAGATCGAGCGCGGCCAGATCACCAGCCTGCTGGCGGTGAAGGCCGGCGCGGTGGTCGGCTGCGGCACGCTGGTCTGCGATCCACATTCCTGGTCGCCGCATGTCGGGGGCTTGCGGATGGTGGTGTCGCAGGATGTGCGGGGGCAGGGCGTCGGCCGCGCCCTGTCGCAGGAGACCTTCGCCTTGGCGCTCGGCTCGGGCCTGGAAAGGCTCACCGTCCAGATGACGGTCGACCAGCAGGCGGCGATTGCCCTGTTCGAGAGCCTCGGCTTCAAGGCCGAAGCGCTGTTGCGCGACCATGTCCGGGACGTCGACGGCAAGAAACATGACATCGTCGTGCTCGGTCACAATGTGGCGCAGGTCCGGGCCCAGATGGAAGCCTATGGGTTGCCGGGGGCGGTCCAGCACTGATCTTCATTTTGACGCGTTTTCTTCCCGCGAACCGGGGTCTACTTCGCTCGAAAACGCTATGGCTGCCCGAATCCAAAATCTCGAAAACAACCCCATGCAAAGTAGACCCGGCCCACTTTGGCACTAGACTAAAGTGGAGCTTTCGCCGGTTCGGTGAGCAGTCCGCCCAACAATCCATCTTATCACGGATTCGTGATATCGCGGTGCACCATTGATGTTGCGTTGCACCATTAACTATGGCACAACCCTCTTGCCCCGGGCCAAACAGGACGGGGTGAGCCCATAGCTCAAACCTGAGGATGGAGAAGCCCCAATGACCACCGAAACCAATTCCGTGCTGAATACCGTCAAGGAAGCCTTCGCCCCCGTCACCGAGGCGTTCACCAAGCTCCAGAACATGGAAGTTCCGGAAGCCGCTCGTGACTTCGTGAAGAAGCAGGCCGAGACCGCTAAGGTTCGCGCCGCCGACATGCATGCCGGTTCCGAGAAGGTGACCGCTGCGATCGAAACCGCCGTCGCCGGTTCGGTCTCCGAGGCCGCCAAAATCAGCCGCAATATCCAGCAGGCGCTCTATCAGGACGCGGAAGCGTTCTTCGCCGGCATCGGCAAGCTCGCTTCGGCCAAGTCGCTGAGCGAAGCCGCCCAGATCCAGTCGGACCTGGTCCGTGCGCAGGGCGAAGTCGTCGTCTCGCGCGCCAAGGCCTCGACCGAATATCTCGGCAAGCTCGTCGCCGACGGTGCCAAGACCGCGCAGGACAATTTCTCGAAGGTCTATTCCAAGACCGCCTGATCGCGATCAGCCTGACAACTGCAATTTCGAAGGCTCGCTCAGGCGGGCCTTCTTTTTTTGTCGGGCGTTCCGCGTTGTGCGTTCCCCGGATGCAGTGCAGCGCGCCGCACTTGCGGCGTGATGCACTGCTGATCCGGGGTCCATTCCCTCGGCAGTCTTTTGGCTCCCGGCTCTGCGGAGCAGCGCCAGGAGGCGCTGCACCGCGTCCGGGACACGGCGGAGGCGAAGCGCTAAAGTTCGACGTATCATTTCGAAAGCCGTCATGACCCCTCCCGGCACCTTCGTCATCGATGCCCCCGGCGACGCCGCCCGCGCCGCCGAGTTGCGGCGTGTGAAGTGGTTGGCGACACTGGTGCTGGCGGCGACGTTTGCGCTGTTCCTGGCCGCGAAGGCGCTGCAACCGATGCATCCCGCTTTCGGCTTCGTCGCGGCGTTCTGTGAAGCCGCCACCATCGGCGGTCTCGCCGACTGGTATGCCGTGGTGGCCTTGTTTCGCAGGCCGCTGGGCCTGCCGATCCCGCATACCGCGATCATCCAGGGCAACCAGCAACGCATCGCCGACAAGCTCGGCGAATTCATCGAGCAGCATTTTCTGGAAGCCGCCCCCGTCGACGCCAAGCTGCGGCAGATCGATTTCGGCTCGTTCATCGCCGACTGGCTGCGCGACCGCAAGCGCAGCGAGGACCTGGCGCGCTTTGCACTGCGGCTGTTGCCGGAAGCGGTGGCGGCCACCGAGAATTCCGGCCTGCTGACGTTCGTCAGCCGCCGCATCACCTCGCAGTTGATGTCGATCGATCTGGCGCCGCTCGCCGCCGGCACGCTACGCGCGTTCGTGAAAGAAGGCCGCCACCAGGGCCTGCTCGACGACATCCTGCGCGCGGTGCATGCAACGCTGACCGAGGCCTCGACCATGGCCATGATCCGCGAAAAGGTCCGCGACGAGTTGCCGACGCTTCTAAAACTCTATCGCGCCGACAAGTTTGTGGTGAACAAGATCGTGGCCTCCGCGAGCGCCTTCTTCGAGGAAGTCCGCAACGATCCTTCTCATCCTTTTCGCGGCGAGTTCGACCGCATGGTGCTGACCTTCGTCGACCGGCTCGGCACCGATCCGGCTTACGCGGACCGCATCGACGGGCTCAAGCGCGACCTGCTGGCGCGGCCGGAATTGACCGATCTCGCGCGCCACGTCTGGGCCAATGCGCGCGCGTTCTTCGAGCGCAGCGCGTCCGGCGAGACCCAGGTGTTGCAGCAGCATCTGGTGCGGATGTTCATGGCGGCGGGCGAGGCGCTGGCCGGCGACGCCGAGTTGCGTGCCGAAATCAACCAGGGCCTCGTCGCGGTGTTGCGAACGGTGGTCTCCGAGCAGAAGAGCGGCGTCTCGACCTTTATTTCGGACCAGGTGAAGTCGTGGGACATGGGGCAGTTGATCGCGCTGATCGAAATCAACATCGGCCGCGACCTGCAATACATCCGCTTCAACGGCTCGGTGATCGGCGGGCTTGCGGGATTGGCGCTGTACTCGCTCGAATACCTGCTGCGGTTGCTGTGACCTATTCATCACGACGGGGCTTTTAAGTGGGGACGCCCGTAGTGTGCCGGTGCGGTTCGTCTTGAAACGGGAAATGCAATTCCCTAGCTTTTACAAAGACTTTGTTGCAGTGCGGAACGATTCCACGAGGTTCACGTCTTCCTATGGTCAAATAGCCGGCTGCCGCAACGCAAGGGGCCGGCTTCGAGAGGAGCTACGATGACTGCGACTGCCCAGGCTTTGAGTTCGCCGTCCAAAACGCTGATGTTTCTGGAAGGGCGCGCCTTTTCCGAATTGGGCGCGTTTCTCGGCGCATTGCCGCTGCTGAGCCTCGCGCCGAAAGGCGACGGCCATCCGGTGCTGGTGCTGCCCGGGCTGGTGGCGTCCGACGCCTCGACACGTCCGCTGCGCCATTTTCTGAAAAGCCGCGGCTATGCCGTCAGCGGCTGGCGCCAGGGCCGCAACCTCGGACTGCGCCACGGCGTGCAGAACGCGATGGTCGATCTGCTTCAGGAATTGAACGACAGCCATGGCCGCAAGGTCTCGCTCGTCGGCTGGAGCCTCGGCGGTCTCTATGCGCGTCAGCTCGCCAAGATGATGCCGGACCGCGTGCGTTCGGTGATCACGCTCGGCAGCCCGTTCGCCTCCGGCCCGAAGGCGACCAACGCCTGGCGCGTCTACGAGATGGCGAGCGGCCGCCGCGCCGACGAAGAGGACGCACGTTTCGGCGGAGAGTTGTCGGCGACACCACCGGTGCCGACCACCGCGATCTTCAGCCGCACCGACGGCGTTTGCGCCTGGCAGGGCTGCATGGAGCAGACCACCGCGACCTCCGAAAGCATCGAGGTCGAAAGCAGCCATTGCGGCATGGGCCACCATCCGGCCGCGGTCTATGCGGTCGCCGATCGCCTCGCGCAGGCCGAAGGCGAATGGTCGCCGTTCGACCGTTCCGGCTGGCGCAGCCTGGTGTATCCGAACCCGCATCGTTAAGGCGTGTTCTGTTGTGGCGCATGGTTCGGGACGCGCGGCGTTGCCGCGCTCCTCGCCATGAGGCACCAGCCCAAGTTGATCTCATCCTGAGGAGCGGCCTCTTGGCCGCGTCTCGAAGGATGAAAGCCCGGCTCTTGCAGCCATTGTCGCCATCCTGAAAAACGCGGTATGCGTTGACGCATGTCGCAGCCGCTTGCCCGCATCATCGAACAGTTGAAGCGCGAACCGTCGCGCACCGGCTCCATCGTCATCACCGTGTTCGGCGATGCCATCGTGCCGCGCGGCGGCTCGGTATGGCTCGGCTCGCTGCTGGAGTTCTTCGAGCAACTCGACATCGACGCCAGCGTGGTGCGCACCGCGATGTCGCGGCTGACCGCCGACGGCTGGTTCGAACGCAACAAGATCGGCCGCAACAGTTTTTACCGGCTGGTGCAGAGCGGCCGGCAAACCTTCGATATCGCGACCAAGCACATTTACGGCGCGCCGGCGTCCGGCTGGACCGGCCGGTTCGAACTGCTGTTGATCGGCAATGGCGGCGATCGCGATGCCTCGCGCGAGGCGCTGAAGAACGCGGGCTTCGGCAGTCCGCTGCCCGGCGTCTGGGTCGCGCCGTCAGGCGTGCCGGTGCCGAAGGAGGCCGCGGGCGCCATCCGTCTCGAAGTCTCCGCCGAGGATGAGAGCGGCAGGCGGCTGCTCAGCGAGAGCTGGCCGCTCGAACGTACCGCTGATGCTTACCAGAAGTTCATGAAAACGTTCGAGCCGTTGCGCGGCTGGCTTGGCCGCGGCGAGCAACTCGCGGACGCCGATGCCTTCACCGCGCGAATCCTGCTGATCCACCATTACCGCCGGGTAGTGCTGCGCGACCCGCTGTTGCCGCCTCCGCTATTGCCTTCGGACTGGCCGGGCAGGGCGGCCCGCACGCTCTGCGGCGAGATCTATCGCGCACTGCTTCCTGCGTCCGAACAATGGCTTGACCGCCATGCCAGCAATGAAAAGCGGACCGCTGCCGAAGGCTGCCGCGGAACTTTCGCGGCGGTTCGGGTAGGGTCCGCCTGCCGTCGATATGTTACAAAAATATATTGCAACAAGAATTTTTTGTTATATATTGATCTCCAACAAAGACAGGGAGGTCGGCATGTACACGCAGGCGCTCAATTCGTCCGACGGCGACGACCGTCATGTCGAGGACGCGACCAAGGCAGCGCAGTTTCAGGCGCGCATCGACGCCGACGAGCGCATCGAACCCAACGACTGGATGCCGGCGGCCTACCGCAAGACGCTGACGCGGCAGATTTCCCAGCACGCGCATTCCGAAATCGTCGGCATGCTTCCCGAAGGCAACTGGATTACCCGCGCGCCGTCGCTGCGCCGCAAGGCAGCACTGCTCGCCAAGGTGCAGGACGAATGCGGCCACGGGCTCTATCTCTACGCTGCCGCCGAAACGCTCGGCGCCTCGCGTGAAGAGCTGGTCGACCTGATGCTGGCGGGCAGGGCCAAATATTCCTCGATCTTCAATTATCCGACGCTGACCTGGGCCGACATCGGCGCCATCGGCTGGCTGGTCGATGGCGCGGCGATCATGAACCAGATTCCGCTGTGCCGCTGTTCCTACGGCCCGTACGCGCGCGCGATGATCCGCGTCTGCAAGGAGGAATCCTTTCACCAGCGCCAGGGTTTTGAGATCATGCTGACGCTGTGCCGCGGCAGCGAAGACCAGAAGGCGATGGCGCAGAGCGCGCTCGATCGCTGGTGGTGGCCGGTGCTGATGATGTTCGGCCCGCCCGACAAGGCCAGCCAGCACAGCGATGCCTCGACCAGATGGAAGATCAAGCGTTTCTCCAACGACGAACTGCGCCAGAAGTTCGTCGATGCCACCGTGCCGCAGGCGCAATTCCTGGGGTTGACCATTCCCGATCCCGGCATGAAGCAGAACGCCAGCGGTAACTGGGAATACAGCGCGATCGACTGGGAAGAATTCAATCAGGTGCTGGCCGGCAACGGGCCGTGCAATCGCGACCGGTTGGCGGCGCGGCGCAAGGCGCATGAAGAAGGCGCCTGGGTCAGCGAGGCCGCATTGGCCTATGCCGAGAAGCGCAGGCAGCGCTCGGCCCTGCAAGCCGCCGAGTAGGGAGATCCTCATGGCCACGCCGAACACCCCGCTCTGGGAAGTCTTCATCCGCAGTCGCAACGGGCTGGCGCACAAGCATGTCGGCTCGCTGCACGCGACCGACGCCACGCTGGCGCTGCAGGCGGCGCGCGACATCTACACCCGCCGCGGCGAGGGCCTCTCGATCTGGGTGGTGCCGTCGAACGCCATCACCGCGTCCGATCCCTCCGAGAAGGGCATGATGTTCGAGCCCGCGGAATCCAAGATCTACCGGCATCCGACGTTTTACGACGTGCCTGATGAAGTCGGACATATGTGACGTTTCTCGTCCTCATCCTGAGGAGCTTGCGAAGCAAGCGTCTCGAAGGATGGAGGCTTGGAATGGACTCGCGGCCATCCTTCGAGACGCGCGTTCCGCGCTCCTCAGGATGAGGTGGAACAAGCGGTGAGTGACTAACATGGCAACGGCTTCAATTCACGTCTCCGAAACCCCGCTGGTGCTGTACGCCCTGCGCCGCGCCGACGACGCGTTGATTTTGGGCCACCGGCTGTCGGAATGGTGCGGCCATGCGCCGATGCTGGAAGAGGACATGGCGCTTGCCAATATGGGCCTCGACCTGCTCGGCCAGGCCCGCGAACTTTATTCCTACGCGGCCAAGGTCGAAGGCAAGGATAACGACGAGGACACGTTCGCTTACCTGCGCGATGTCAGGCAGTACCGCAATCTGCTGTTGCTGGAGCAGCCGAACGGCGATTTCGCGCGCACCATGGTGCGGCAGTTCTTCTACTCGGTGTTTGCCGATCTCTATTGGCGGGCGATGATGAAATCCACCGATCCGACTTTTGCCGCGATCGCGGCGAAATCGGAAAAGGAAAGCGCCTATCACGTCCGGCATTGCTCGGAATGGATCGTTCGCCTCGGCGACGGCACCGAGGAAAGCCACCGCCGCGCGCAGGTCGCCATCGACGATCTCTGGGCATTTACCGGCGAGATGTTCGCCGTCGACGACGGCGAGCGTGGATTGATTGACGCCGGGATTGCGGTCGATCCGGCGACGTTGCATGCGCAATGGCTCAAGACGGTGTCAGACGTCGTGCGCGAGGCGACGTTGACCTTGCCGAAAAACGACTGGATGCAGCAGGGCGGCCGCAACGGCAGCCACAGCGAGCATCTCGGCCATCTCCTCAGCGAATTGCAATCGCTGCAGCGGACCTTTCCGGGGGCGACATGGTAGCCGTTCTTGCCGATGACAGCGACCTGCGGCGGCGCGCCTGGGACGCGGCGGCAACGGTGGTCGATCCGGAAATCCCGGTGCTGACCATCGCCGACCTCGGCGTGCTGCGCGATGTCAGGGTTCAAGACGGCCGCATCGAGGTCGCGATCACGCCGACATACTCCGGCTGCCCGGCCATGAACATGATCACGCTCGAGATTGAGCTGGCGCTGGAGCGCGCCGGGTTCGCGCGGCCGACGGTTCGCACCGTATTGTCGCCGGCCTGGACCACCGACTGGATGAGCGAGGACGGCCGCAACAAGCTGCGGGCATACGGCATCGCGCCGCCGCAAGCCTCCAGTTCGCGCCGCGCGCTGTTCGGCGAACAGCAGGTGACCTGTCCGCAATGCGGCTCTGATAATACCGAGGTGCTGTCCGAATTCGGCTCGACCTCCTGCAAGGCGTTGTGGCGCTGCAAGAGTTGCCGCGAACCCTTTGATTATTTCAAGTGTCACTGACCATGTCCCTCACGCCACGTTTTCATCGCCTTGCCGTCAACGATCTCCGCCGCGAAGCTTCGGATGCGGTGTCGATGACCTTTGCGATTCCCTCGGAGCTGGCCGACGATTACAGCTTCACGCCGGGGCAATACCTCACGCTGCGCACCACGATGGACGGCGAAGAAGTGCGCCGTTCCTATTCGATCTGCTCGGGGCCGGATGACGGCGAACTGCGCATCGCCGTCAAGAAGGTCGATGGCGGCGCGTTCTCGAACTGGGCCGCGGATGAATTGAAACCCGGCGACCAGCTCGACGTGATGACGCCGACCGGCCGCTTTGGCGTCGTCCATGCGCCGGGCGACGCGCGTATCTATGTCGGCTTTGCCGCCGGAAGCGGCATCACGCCTGTTCTGTCGATCGTGAAAGGCGTGCTGGCGCGTGAGCCGAACAGCCGTTTCTTCCTGTTCTACGGCAACCGCTCCACCGGCGGCATGCTGTTCCGCGAGGCGCTGGAAGAATTGAAGGACCGTTTCCTGCAGCGGTTCTCGGTGTTTCACGTCATTTCCGGCGAAGAACAGGACATTCCGATCCTGCATGGGAGGCTCGACGGCGAGAAAGTGCGGGTGCTGCTGCGCTCGCTGGTGCCGGCCGCCAGCGTCGATCACGTCTTCATCTGCGGCCCCACCGGCATGAGCGAGGACATCGAGGCGACCTGCCGCGCGATCGGCATCCCCGATGAACGCATTCACGTCGAGCGTTTCGTCTCCGAGTTTGGCGGCAAGCCGCGCGCGAAGAAGGTGGTCGAGGCGTCGGCGCCGCCCAGGGCCGTGGCCTCATTGACCATCGACGGCAAGCGCCGCGAGGTGCCGGTCGCCGAAGACGAATCCATCCTCGATGCTGCCCTGCGCGCCGGCATGGACCTGCCGTTCGCCTGCAAAGGCGGCATGTGCTCGACCTGCCGCGCCAAGCTGGTCGAGGGCGAGGCGGAGATGGAAGTGAATTATTCGCTGGAGCCATGGGAACTGAAGGCCGGGTTTATCCTGACCTGCCAGGCCCGGCCGGTGTCCGACAAGGTCGTGGTGGATTACGATCACGTCTAGAAATTCCGGGATCGTTGACACCTCCGGTGCTTCGCCCCCAGACTTGCGGACTACAAGACTGACTATCACGAGGCTTGGCCAACCAGCCCGTGCACTTAAGGAGAGAAACGTCGTGAATTGCTTTCGCCGGGCGGGAAGCCCGCCATGAACGTCGCGCTCTCGCCCGATGACCTCGCGCGCGCCTGCGCGGACGCGATGTGGAAGGAGGACGACGCCAGCAAGGGCCTTGGCATGTCCATTGTCGAGGTCAAGCCGGGGCAGGCTGTCATGACGATGACGGTGCAGCCGCACATGGTCAACGGCCAGCGCATCGCCCATGGCGGCTTCATTTTCCTGCTGGCCGATTCCACCTTCGCTTTCGCCTGCAATTCCCACAACCAGCGCGCCGTCGCGGCGCAGTGCGACATCACCTTCATTCGTCCGGGAAAGCTCGGCGACGTGCTGGTGGCGACCGCGCGGGAGATTTCGCGCAGCGGCCGCTCCGGCATCTACGACGTCAAGGTCACCGCCGGTGACGCCGTGATCGCCGAGTTCCGCGGCCATTCGCGCACCATCGCCGGCACCTGGCTGCCATCAGCGGATGCCGAAACCAGATAGGTCAGGGGAGACGCGTGATGGCCGTGACGAACACCCTATCCAGGACCGCCGGGTACATGCCCGAAATGGACCAGGCCGAACGCGCCTCGCGCGACGAGATCATCGCGTTGCAGACCAGGCGTCTCGCCTGGTCGCTGCAACACGCCTACGAAAATGTCGGCCATTACAAAAAGGCATTCGATGCGGCCGGGGTGCATCCCTACGACTTCCGGCAGCTGTCCGACCTCGCCAGATTCCCGTTCACCGTCAAGACCGATCTGCGCGACAATTACCCGTTCAACATGTTCGCGGTGCCGCGCGAAAAACTGGTGCGGGTTCACGCGTCCTCGGGCACCACCGGCAAGCCGATCGTGGTCGGCTACACAAAGGGTGATATCGACATCTGGGCCGACGTGATGGCACGCTCGATCCGCGCTGCCGGCGGCCGCACCGGCATGCTGATGCATAACGCCTATGGCTACGGCCTGTTCACCGGCGGGCTCGGCGCGCATTACGGCGCCGAGAAACTCGGCTGTACCGTGGTGCCGGTTTCCGGCGGCATGACCGAGCGCCAGGTGCAACTGATCAACGACTTCAAGCCCGACATCATCACGGTGACGCCGAGCTACATGCTGGCGATCCTCGACGAGTTCAAGCGACAGCGGCTCGACCCGCGCAGATCGTCGTTGAAGTTCGGCATTTTCGGCGCCGAGCCCTGGACCAACGCGATGCGCGCCGAGATCGAACACGCCTTCGACATGGACGCGACCGATATTTACGGGCTTTCCGAGGTAATCGGCCCCGGCGTCGCGCAGGAATGCGTGGAGACCAAGGACGGGCTGCATATCTGGGAGGATCACTTCTATCCCGAAGTGATCGATCCCGAGACCTGCCAGGTGCTGCCCGACGGCGAGAAGGGCGAACTGGTGTTCACCTCGCTGACCAAGGAGGGCTTTCCGATCATTCGCTATCGTACCCGCGATCTGACCCGGTTGCTGCCCGGCACGGCCCGGCCAGGCATGCGGCGGATGGAAAAGGTCACGGGCCGTTCGGACGACATGATCATCCTGCGCGGGGTCAACGTGTTCCCGACCCAGATCGAGGAAGCGCTGCTCGCCACCGACTGGTGCGGCGGCCATTTCATCATCGAACTGACGCGCGAAGGGCGGATGGACGAGATGACCGTGCTGGCCGAAGCCCGCCACGAGCATTGGGACGGCAGCGGGCTCGCAGCGCAAGCCGAAAAGGTCGCGGTCTTCATCAAGAACACCGTCGGCATCACCACAGCGATCAAGGTGGTAGCCCCGGATACGCTGGAACGTTCGCTCGGCAAGGCGAAACGGGTTTACGACAAGCGGCCGAAAGGGTAACTCCTGACCCTCAGGATTAGAGAGTTCAGGAAGTCCCTTGATGACGTTTGCCCCGAAGCCAGACGCCCGACCCGTACCGGTCCAGGCCCGCAGCGTACGCCTGACCGCAAAGGTCGCGGATGCCGCTGCGCTGGTGCCTGTCATCGAGATGCGCACGTTGACGCGGGCTGACAGCGATCTGCTGATCGAGGTCAAGGCCGCCGCTGTCAATCCGTCGGACGTGAAAGCGGCGACCGGCTTGATGCCCTATGCGGTATTTCCCCGCACGCCGGGCCGCGACTATGCGGGCGTTGTGATCGATGGGCCCTCCGGCTGGATCGGGCGCGAGGTGTTCGGTTCGTCCGGCGATCTCGGTATCCGCCGTGACGGCACCCATGCCACGTATCTCGTCGTCGAAGCCGAGGCGGTGGTGGAAAAGCCGAACGGGCTTTCCTGGGAGGAAGCCGCCGGCATCGGCGTTCCCTTTGTCACCGCGATGGAAGGCCTGCGCCGCGCGGGCGTCCCGAAGGCGGGCGAGACCGTGCTTGTGATGGGCGTCAACGGCAAGGTCGGTCAGGCCGCGACGCAGATCGCGAGCTGGCACGGCGCCCGCGTGATCGGCGTGGTGCGCAAGAACGAGCCGTATGAAGGTCACACCAATTCGAAGGTCGAGGTGATCGATGCCTCGGTGACCGATGTCGCTACCCGTGTTCGCGAACT
The DNA here is from genome assembly GCA_963764705.1 of uncultured Alphaproteobacteria bacterium. GTDB lineage: Bacteria > Pseudomonadota > Alphaproteobacteria > Rhizobiales > Xanthobacteraceae > Bradyrhizobium. The sequence continues at coordinate 202,675 of CAVXTR010000009.1, forward strand.
CACCGGCGGCAAGGGCGCCGACATCGTGTTCAACACCGTCGGCGATCCCTATTTTGAAGCCGCGCACAAATCGCTGGCGTTGCGCGGGCGGCAGATCCTGATCGCCGCAGTAGACCGGATCGTGCAGTTCAATATCCTAGAGTTCTATCGCGGCCAGCACACCTATGTCGGCATCGATACGCTTGGTCTAACGTCGATCGCGACCGGTGCGGTATTGAAGGAGCTCGGTCCCGGTTTTGCCGGCGGAGATCTCAAACCGTTTCCGATCAAGCCGAATGCGATCTATCCGCTGGAACAGGCCAGGGCGGCCTTCATCGCCGTCGCCGGTTCGTCGCGTGATCGCGTGATCCTGCGGCCAGCATGATGAGAACCAGTCCATGACGGCCGCTCAAATCGTCATTCTCTCAGCCCTTGCGATCGGCCTGGTCTACGGCGCGGTCGGGCTGCTGTCCGGCTTCTGCATGATGTCGAGCCTGCGCGGCTGGTGGGCCGAGGGCGATGGCCGGCTGGTGCGCACCTACGCGCTGGCGATGGGGATCGCGGTTGCCGCGACACAATGGCTGGCGGCGGGCGGCTTCGTCGACATCGGCAAGTCGATCTATCTGCAGCCGTCATTCTCAGCGCCGTTGATGTTTGTCGGCGGGCTGCTGTTCGGCTACGGCATGGTGCTGTCGAACGGTTGCGGCTCGCGCGCGCTGGTGCTGCTCGGGCGCGGTAATCTGCGTTCCTTCGTCGTCGTGGTGGTGCTGGCGATCTTCGCCCAGATGACGCTGAAGGGGCTGATCGCGCCGGCGCGGATCGCCGCCGTCACGGCCTCGCAGGCCACGGTAAAGGCGAATTCGGTTCCGGCGCTGCTGGCCGCCGCGGGTTTGAGCGAGATGACGGCGCACATGCTGACGGGCTGGCTGATATCGTCCGCCCTGATGATTTTCGCCTTCATGCACCCGGCGTTCCGGCGGTCGCCGGGGCAGATCGCAGCGGGACTCGTCGTCGGCGTTCTGGTTGCCGCCGGCTGGTATGCGACCGGCTATCTCGGCGCCGACGATTTCAATCCGACGCCGGTAACGTCGCTGACTTTCATCGCGCCGATCGCGGACGCGCTGCAATACGTCATGCTGTCGACGGGATCGACGCTCAATTTCGGCATCGTCACGGTGTTCGGCGTGTTTGCCGGCAGCCTCGTCACGGCGGTGCTGACCGGCCGCTTTCACCTCGAAGGCTATCAGTCGCCGGGCCACATGCTGCGCTCGGCCGGCGGCGCGGCGCTGATGGGCACGGGCGGCGTGATGGCGTTCGGCTGTTCGGTCGGGCAGGGGCTGACAGGATTTTCAACGCTGGCGCTGGCATCGCTGGTCGCGGTTGCCGGCATCATGCTCGGCACCGCCGCCGGCCTGCGTGGCGCGCTGCGCGTCCGGCCGCTCGCTGTGGCCTAGCTCGCTTCCCTGGTCAAAATCCGCACCTCGGATTTGAGCGTGCGATGCACCGGGCACTTGTCCGCGATTTCCATCAACCGCTTGCGCTGATCGGCGTCGAGCGCGCCCTCGATCGCGATCACGCGGTCGATCTGGTCGATCAGGCCTTCACGGGTCTCGCATTCGGCGCAATCCTCGGCGTGGATCTTGTTGTGCTTCAGCGTCACGGTGATGCGCTCGACCGGCAATGATTTGCGGTCGGCATACATCCGCATCGTCATCGACGTGCAGGCGCCGAGCGCCGACAGCAGCAGGTCATAAGGCCCGGGTCCGGTGTCGGCGCCGCCGACGGCGACCGGTTCATCGGCCAGCAATTGATGCGGTCCCGATGTGATGGTCTGCTGGAGCTTGCTGGCGCGGGTCTCTTGCACCACGACGTTGCGCGGCTCCTTGGTCTCGGCGGCGGCCGGCGCAGCGATGACGAGGTCGACGTAGCGTTCAGTCCAGGCGGCGATCATGTCGGCAACATAGGCGCCGTCGCGCTTGCCGCTCAGCAGGTGATCCGCGCCCGACAGCGAGACGAAGCTCTTGGGATGCTTGGCGGCCAGGAAGATGTTGGTGGCATTCTCGATCCCGACGGTGTCGTCGGTCGGCGAATGCATGACCAGCAGCGCCTTGTGCAGTTTTGCCACGTGCGCCATCAGGCCGTGCTCGGCGATGTCGTCGAGGAATTCGCGCTTGATGTGGAACGGCCGGCCGGCAAGCTGGACCTCGACCTTGCCGTGGGTGCGGATGTCCTCGATCTTGTCCTTGAAGAAATGCGTGACGTGGGCGGGATCGGACGGCGCGGCGATGGTGACGACCGCCTTCGCATCCGGAATCTGGCCGGCCGCGGCCAGGATCGCGGCGCCGCCGAGGCTGTGGCCGATCAGGATCGCGGGCACGCCTCGCGTCTCGCGCAGGTGGTTCGCGGCACGGACGAGGTCGGCGACATTCGACGAGAAGGTCGAGTTGGCGAAATCACCCTCGCTGGAGCCGAGCCCTGTGAAGTCGAACCGCAGCACCGCGATGCCCTTGGCCGCCAGCGCCGTTGCGATGCGCTTGGCCGCCAGCACGTCCTTGCCGCAGGTGAAGCAGTGCGCGAACAGCGCATAGGCGGCTACCTGCCCATCCGGCAGGTCCAGCGCGGCGGCTAGCTGGTGGCCGCCTTCGCCTGCGAATTGAAAGCGTTCAGTGGGCACGGGCGTTCTCCTTGGATCGGGTTGGATTCAATCGCCGCTGTAACGTTCTTCGGCCCATGGATCGCCGCGGTTATGATAACCGCGGACTTCCCAGTAGCCGGGCGCATCATGGTCGAGGAACTCGATGCTCTGCAGCCACTTCGCGCTCTTCCAGAAATACAGATGCGGCAGCACCAGCCGCACCGGGCCGCCATGCTCCTGCTCCAGCGGTGCGCCGGCCCAGCTATGGGCGAGCAGGGCGTCCTCGGCGGCAAAGTCTTCAATGCTCAGATTGGTGGTGTAGCCGTCATGGCAATGCAGCACGACAAAACGCGCCTCGTCGCGCGGACGGCAGGCATCCAGCAGGTCGCGGGTGGAAAGCCCTTCCCACTGGTTGTCGTAACGCGACCATGTGGTGACGCAGTGAATGTCGGAGATGAATTGGGTCTGCGGCTGCGCGGTGAATTGCGCAAAATCCCAGAAGATCGGGTTTTCGACGGCGCCGTAGACGTCGAGCCGCCAGCGCTGGCGCGAGATATCAGGCGTCAGGCCGAGATCGAGCGTCGGCCAGTCCTTCGTGAGATGCTGACCGGGCGGGAGGCGCTGGTCTTCGGGGCGGGCAATCTTGCCGGTGAGGAATTTTCCCTCGCGCGCCCAGCGCTCCTTGCTGCGCGTCAGCTTGCTTTCCGGCGGCGGTTCGTGGTCGTCGGTCATGTCAGGGCCGCTCATTCGTGACGGTGCATGGCGGATTCATGCTTGGTCTCGCGCATGGTGGAATAGATGATCAGCGACAGGCAGATCATGCCGCTGAGGTAGAAGTAGAACCAGTCTTCATGCCCGAGGCTCTTGAAGTAGAGCGCGACCGCGGGCGCGGTGCCGCCGAATACCGAGACGGTGATGGCATAGGGCAGGCCGACGCCGAGCGCGCGGACATTGGTCGGGAACAATTCGGCCTTCACGATCGCATTGATCGAGGTGTAGCCGGCGACGAAGATCCAGGCGCCGCAGATCAGCAGGAAAGCGATGAAGGGCGATTTGGTTTCCTTCAGCGTGGTCAGGATCGGCACCGTCGCCAGCGTGCCGGCGACGCCGAAGAAGATCAGCAGCGGCTTGCGCCCGATACGGTCGGACAGCGCGCCATAGAGCGGCTGCAGCAGGGTTGCGAAGATCAGTGAGCCGAAGATCACGAACGTGGTCTGGTCCTCGGTGAGCCCGACCGACAGTTTTACAAACGTCTGCATGTAGGTGGTGAAGGTATAGAACGCCGCGGTGCCGCCGGCGGTGAGGCCGACGACGAGCAACAGCTCGCGCGGATATTTCAGCAGGCCGCGGATCGAGCCGGTCGGTTTTGCCAGCTTCTTGGCCTCGACGAAGGCCTCCGTCTCATGCAGGTCCCGCCGCATCACGGCGGCGAAGATCGCAAGCAGCGCGCCGATCACGAACGGAATCCGCCAGCCCCAGGCTTTTAGTTCCTCCGGCGTCAAGAATACCTTCTGCAACAGCAGCAGCACGATGATCGCGGTGAGCTGGCCGCCGATCAGGGTGACGTATTGAAAGCTCGAATAGAAGCCGCGGTGCTTGGGATCGGCGACCTCGCTGAGATAGGTGGCGCTGGCGCCGTATTCGCCGCCGAGGCTCAGGCCCTCGATCATGCGCGCCAGCGCCAGGATCGCGGGCGCGGCAATGCCGATGGTGGCATAGGTCGGCGTCACCGCGATGATCAGCGAGCCGAAACACATGCAGACCACCGACAGCGTCAGCGACAGCCGCCGTCCATAGCGGTCGGCGATGTAGCCGAACAGCCAGCCGCCGAGCGGCCGCATCAGAAACGTCGCGGCGAACAGCACGGCGACATTGAGCTGCTGCACCACCGGATCGCTGTTCGGAAAGAACGCCGGCGCGAAATACAGCGCGAACGCGGTGTAGGCGTAGAAGTCGTACCATTCGACGAGATTGCCGATCGAACCGATGAAGATCGCCTTGATCCGGCGTTCGACGTCCCGGAGGTCGAGATGATCGTCCGCGGGTTTGATGGCTTGGTCCGTCATGTCTGGTCTCCGCGAATGATCCGCCTTTACTGTCTAATCCTCACGCATCTGGATCGCAATCTCAGCGGATACATTTCGCGGGTGCACAATGCGCGCCTTCTCACCATGAGGGACTACTTCGGCGCACTTTATTTTGGAGATCGCGGATCGATCGGCGTCGTGCTTCGCACGCCCAGAATATCTTCCAGTACCCTGGCACCCGCCAGCAGTTGCGCCTCGCCCCGGTTCGGCGCGACCATTTGCAATCCGACCGGCAGGCCGGAGGCGGTAAATCCGCACGGCAGCGACAGCGCGGGACAACACACCAGCGTGATGGCGTAGACGATGCCGAGCCACTCGACGTAATTGTCGAACTTCTTGCCGTCACATTCGGCGACATAACGGTTCTCGATCGGAAACGGCGGCACGATGGTCGCGGGCGCCAGCAACAGATCGTATTTTTCGAAAAATTCCTGCGTGCGCACGGTCATGGCGACGCGCTGCGCCTCGGCGCGTTCGAGCTGCTCGACCGTCAGCTTGAGGCCTTCCTCGATGTTCCAGATCACTTCGGGCTTGAGCTGGTCGCGCTTGGCGCGCAGCAGCGCCGCTTTCGAGAGCGCGAAGTCGAACGCGCGCAGCACATGGAAGCATTCATGGGCCTCGCGCAGATCGGGGTGGGCCTCCTCGACGATGACGCCGGCTTCGGCAAAACGCTGCGCGGCCTTTCGGGTAATCGCGGCGACCTCGGGATCGACCGGCGTGATGCCGAGATCGGGCGAATAGGCGATGCGCTTCGGCTTGTTGCCTGAGCGTGCGGCGGACAAGAACGAGTTCGGCAGCAGCGGCAGCGAAAGGGGATCGCCGGGGTGCTCGCCGCTCATGGCGTCGAGCATCAGCGCCAGATCCTCGACGTTGCGCGCCATCGGGCCCTGGACGCCGAGGTTGCGGTCGATCGCAGCGGCGATGGTATGGGCGACGCGGCCGATACTCGGCCGCAGTCCGACGATGCCGCAGAAGCTCGCCGGGTTGCGCAGGCTGCCGCCCATGTCAGAACCGTGCGCCAGCCACGCGGTGCCGGTAGCGAGCGCCACCGCGGCACCGCCCGAAGAACCGGCAGCGGAGCGGGAGGTGTCCCACGGATTGAGCGTTCGCCCGAACACTTCATTGAAGGTGTTGGCGCCGGCGCCGAATTCCGGCGTGTTCGATTTGGCGTAGATCACGCCGCCGTTGGTTTCGAGATGCTCGACCAGGATGTCGGATTTCGCGGGGATATTGTCCTTGTAGATCGGCGAGCCCTGCGTCGTCAGCACGCCGGCGACCGCCGTCAGGTCCTTGATCGGCACTGGAAGCCCTGCGAGCAGGCCGCGCTCGCCGACCGGCTTGTTCATCAGCGCCTTGGCATGGGTGCGGGCGCGATCGAAACACAGCGTCGGCAGCGCGTTGACCTTGCCGTCAACCTCGGCGATCCGCTTCTCCAGTACGTCGAGCAGATCGAGCGGGGTGACTTCGCCCGACCGCAGTTTGCCGACCACGGCTACCGCCGTCTCCCGTACCAGACCTTGATCCGCCACTTGCACTTCTCCCGTTACGTTCTTCAGCCTTGAGTTTCCTTGGGCCTGGATGGTGCTGTAGAACATTTTCCGGCAAAGTGGAACGCACTGAGGTTGCTGGATGGAGATATCAGGCATGACGACACTGTTCTCGGCGCTTGACTGGCGGAGCATGAGCCAGCAGGAACGCGACCGCGGCCTCAACAACGGCGAGCATGTCCCCGGCAGCGTCGAGATGGTGGCCGGCTGGGAGCAGCGCTCCGGCGAGCTGCGGAAACGCTTTCCCGCGCATATCGACCTCCGCTATGGGCCGCGCGAGCGCAACCGGATCGATTTCCTCAAGGTTGGCGACAAGGCGCCGACGCTGCTGTTCATTCACGGCGGCTACTGGCAGGCGCGCGCCAAGGAGGTGTTTACGGTCATGGCCGAAGGCCCGATGGCGCACGGCATCAATGTCGCGTTGACAGGCTATACGCTGGCGCCGGATGCGACGCTCGACGAGATCGTCGCCGAAATCCATGCGAGCATCGACTTCCTCGCCGGCCAATTGCCTACGCTCGGCGCCGCCGCCGGTGACATTGTCGTGTCCGGCTGGTCCGCCGGCGGCCATCTTACCTCGATGGCGCTGTCACACCCCAAGGTGAAAGCGGGGATGGCGATATCAGGCATCTACGACCTCGACCCGATCCGCCATTCCTATCTCAACGAGAAATTGAAAGCAGACGGGCCGACCGTGCACCGCAATTCGCCGATGATGCAGGCGGGCGGGCCGTTGAAACCGCTGTCGCTGGTGGTCGGCAGTGCGGAACTGCCGCTGCTGCGCAAGCAGACCGCGGATTTTGCCGGGCATCGCGCCAAGTATGGCTTGCCGGTGACGTATGAGGAAATTCCCGGCGCCAATCATTTCACCATCATGAACGAGATGATGTCGCCGAAGGGACGGATCACGACGCTGATCCGGCAGTTGTTCGAGCGGACGTAGTGGTCGTCACCCCCGCGCAACGGCAAAGCCGTTGCGCATGGATGACGATGAGCAAGGTGCGGGGGCTGCGTAGCTTTCAGCGGATCGCGACGCACAGGCCGCTCAGCCTCCGGTGATCTTGATCCCCGTTCGCTCGCCGATCGACTTGAAGCGCGCCAGTTCGGTCTCCACGACGCGGCGCGCGCTCTCGGGTGTATTCTCGGCATTCCAGGCCTGCATGCCGGCGTTGAGGAAGCGCTCGCGCGTTTGTTGATGCGTTAGCGCCGCCACGCTGGCCTGGTTGAGGCGTGCGTTGATCTCGGGCGGTAATCCCGGAGGGCCGCTCAGGAGATAGAAGATATCGAGCTCCATGCCCGCCAGTCCCACTTCGGCAAAGGTCGGAACATCAGGGAAAGCCGGAAATCTCGCGGCACCCGTCACGGCCAGCGGCCGAACCAGATTGCCCTGCATTTGGCCGGCGGCAGAACCGAGCGAGGCGACACCCCAGGCGGTCTCGCCCTTGGCGATGCTGAGCACCGCGGCCGCGCCGCCCCGATAGGGAATGTTCCGGGACAGCGCACCCTTACCCAAGGCGTATTTCAGCATTTCGGCCGCGATATGCGGAATGGAGCCGGCGCCCGAACTCGAATAGTCCAGCTCTGCCGAGCGATCTGACTTTAGTACCTCGAACGCTTCCGACGCGGTGCGCGCGGGAAAATCCGGCTTTACCAGTAGCACCATCGGAGCGGTGCAGATGGTGGCGATCCAGGTGAAATCCTGCAACGGCCGGTACGGCGTGCCGCTTTCATGCATGCTCGGCCAGATCGCGAACGACGACGATTCGGAGATCAGCAGGGAATAGCCGTCCGGCGGTTGCCGCGTCATCCAGGCGCTTGCGAGCGTCCCGCTGGCGCCGGCACAATTCTCGACGATCAGCCGCGCGTTGCCGCCGGAGACTGGGCGGCATCCGTTCGATCATCAGGCGAGCCGCGATGTCGGTCGATCCGCCGGGGCCGTAGCCGTTGGTAATGGTGATCGGCCGGTCCGGGAACGCATCTTGCGCGGCGGAGGCGCGACCCGCGATAACAGCCGCGCCCGCGCCCAGTAACAGATCCCTGCGTCTCATCGGTTTGCCCGCTTTTCGTTGTTTGAGTTGCACCGTCATTCCGGGTTCGCGCTTTGCGCGCCCCGGAATGACAGCGGTAATGAAATCTAACCCCACCCTGACGTGTGCCCGCCGTCGACCGTCACGATCACGCCCGACGTATATCCGGACCGATCCGACGCCAGAAACGCCATCAGGTCGCCGATCTCGCGCGCATGGGCGGGGCGGCCGAGCGGCATGTTCTTCTGGAATTCCTTGTAGCGGTTTTCGTCGCCGAACTGGTTCTTGGCGCGGGTCTTCAGCAGCGTGACGTGGCGGTCGGTGCCGACGGGGCCGGGATTGATGCCGACGACGCGAATGTTGTCGGCGAGGCTCTTGCCGCCGAGGCCGCGGGTGAACGCCATCAGCGCGGCGTTGCCGGCGCTGCCGCAGATATAGTTGGCGTCGAACTTTTCACCGGCGGCGCCGATGTCGTTGACGATGACGCCGTGGCCGCGCGCCTTCATCCGGGCGTAGATCGCGCGGGTGAGATTGATGTAGCCGAACACCTTCAGTTCCCAGGCGTGGCGCCAGGTCGCTTCGTCGATCTTGTCGATCGAGCCGCCCGGAATATCGCCGGCGTTGTTGACGAGGATGTCGATCTCGGTGGCGTCCTTGACCAGCCTGGCGATGTCCTCGGGCTTGCGCAGGTCGACGACATGGGCCGTGGCGCCGATCTGGTGCGCCGAGCGCAGCCGCTCGCATAGCGCTTTCAATTGCTCGCCGTTGCGGGCGGCCAGCATGACGTCGCAGCCTTCTTCGGCGAATGCTTCGGCGGCGGCCGCGCCAATGCCCTTGGAGGCGCCGGTAATCAGGACGCGCTTGCCGCGCAGATGCAGATCCATGGGAATACTCGCTTGCTGGGGGAGGCCGGAGGGAAAAGCCAATGAGATTGGAAGGCTGGGAATTGGTAGGCGGTGGCAGCCATGCCGGTCAACATTGCACTGCAGCGTTGCGCCGTGGCGCAGTTTGGTCCATTCCAAGGCCATCAAAACAGGCCGTGTTCCCGCCACGGCAAGAGAGTCAAGGAAACCCCAGGATGAGCAAGAAAACCTATCGGATCGCGGTCATTCCCGGCGACGGCATCGGCAAGGAAGTGGTGCCGGAAGGCCTGCGCGTGCTGGAGGCGGCGGCGAAAAAGCATGGCGTCGCCGTGCACTTCGATCATTTCGACTTCGCGTCCTGGGACTATTACGAAAAGCACGGCGAGATGATGCCGGAGGACTGGAAGGCGAAAATCGGCAAGCATGACGCGATCTATTTCGGCGCGGTCGGCTGGCCCGCCAAGATCCCCGATCACATTTCGTTGTGGGGCTCGCTGATCAAGTTCCGGCGCGAATTCGACCAGTACGTCAACCTGCGCCCGGTCCGGCTGATGCCCGGCGTGCCGTCGCCGCTCGCCAACCGCAAGCCCGGCGATATCGATTTCTGGGTAGTGCGCGAGAACACCGAGGGCGAATATTCGTCCGTGGGCGGCCGCATGTTCCCCGATACCGACCGCGAATTCGTCACCCAGCAGACCGTGATGACGCGGGTGGGCGTCGACCGCATTCTCAAGTTCGCGTTCGAGCTGGCGCAGTCACGGCCGAAACAGCATTTGACCTCGGCGACCAAGTCCAACGGCATCTCGATCACGATGCCTTATTGGGACGAGCGCGTGGAAGCGATGGCGAAGAATTTTCCCAAGGTGAAGTGGGACAAGTACCACATCGACATCCTCACCGCGAACTTCGTGTTGCATCCGGACTGGTTCGACGTCGTCGTCGGCTCCAACCTGTTCGGCGATATCCTCTCTGACCTGGGTCCGGCCTGCACCGGCACCATCGGCATCGCGCCGTCGGGCAACATCAACCCGCCCGGGCTGTTCCCGTCGGTGTTCGAGCCGGTGCACGGCTCGGCGCCCGATATCGCCGGGCAGGGCATCGCCAACCCGATCGGCATGATCTGGTCCGGTGCGATGATGCTGGAGCACCTCGGCGAGAAGCAGGCGGCGGATTCGATCGTGGCGGCGATCGAGCGCACGCTCGGCGAACGCACGTTGCGGACGCGAGACCTCGGCGGCAATGCCGATACGACGGCGTGCGGCAAGGCCATCGCGGATATGGTGGATTAAGTTGCCGCCGTCATCCTGAGGCGCGAGCTCTTGCGAGCCTCGAAGGATGATATTGCGGTGGTTGTTGCCATCCTTCGAGACGCCGCGCACGCGCGGCTCCTCAGGATGAGGTCGGAGTGTGCGGTGGCCGGTCTTTTCTTCTCCCCTTGGAGAAGATGTTAGTTGCAGCCCGGTCCGGGCGGGCGCTAGCGAATGCTCGTCAGTTCGCCGGGAGTGCAAATTTTAAACGGATGCTTGGTCTGGACATCGAACAGGCATCTATCGACCGCCGCGAAGGCGAGCACTGCGAACGAATGACGAAAGGTGGCGAGAAACATCGCCATGCGCTCATTCTCCGCGAGCCGCCACTGATAGGCGAACTGATCCAGAACCTCGAATTTTCCTTGACGCAACGTGTTTGGCGGCAACAGGTGCTCAAAAACGCTCTGGGGAAATGTGCCATCGAGGCGTTCGAAATTTGAGAACCACCGCGCAACAACGCCGCCAGTCTTCGGCAGAATTTTCTTTGTCAGTTCGTAGTAGAGAGAAAACCCGACCTTGAACGCGAAGGTTTGCATGTGAGACGAAACCAGTGGCCCATTAGCGCGAAGCAGCCCGCCATTTTTTTCCTGCCATCCCGCAGCAGATTGCTGGTCGGGCCGTAAGTGCATTTCCTGCAGAAGTCCGGGAATGTTGTTACTGACGGCCGAAAAGATGCTCTTCATCTCCTCGTGGTCCGCGTCCGCTCCTGAATCGGGCATGGAACGGCCAATCATAGCCGCAACCAGATCAGCATGCTTAGTGCCGCCATTGCACGGCTCGCAACTTCCAAATTCAAGACCCTTCGGGCGCCGTCGCTGCGCGAACATAATTATCGGCGGGACATGGTCCACCGTCGTCGCAGGCATGTCACCGCCGCAGTAGATGCACCACGGACAACTGTCCAATACGGCTGCATGTGCGCGGCGTTTCTGGTTGCTTTCGCCCATTCGGCTTCTACTACCTGTTACAGGGCAAAGCCCGCAATTACGCTTCGGTCGCCTGAGCGACCAGCGTCAGTGCGTTGATAGAGTTCTTCCAACCCGTCCGTCTCCCACAAGGGGAGAAGGGAAGAGGCCGCGCTACCCCTTCTTGATCCGTCGGCAGTGCTCCCACGCCGCCTTCATCAGGTTCTCGCTCGCTTCGGGCGTGCGGAACGCCGAATGCGCCGACAGCGTCACGTTCGGCAGCTTGGTCAGCGGATGATCCGCCGGCAGCGGTTCGATGTTGAAGACGTCGAGGCCGGCATGGCGAAGCTGGCCGGACTTCAGCGCATCGATCATCGCTTCCTCGTCGACGATGGCGCCGCGGGCGGTGTTGACGAGGATGGTGCCGAGTTTCATCGCCTCGAAGCAGGCGCGCGACACCATTCCGCGGGTCTCGTCATTCAGCAGCAGGTGGATCGAGATCACGTCGCTTTCGGTCAGCAATTCCTCGTACTCGACGAACTCGACCTTCGGAAATTTCTTCGGCGTCCGGTTCCAGGCGATGACGCGCATGCCGCTGCCGATCGCGATGCGCGCCACTTCGGCTGCGATGCCGCCAAACCCGATCAGGCCGAGCGTCTTGCCTGTCAGTTGCATGCCGTCGTCGCGCAGCCAGTTGCCGGCGCGGATGCCGCGGTCCATCTTCGCCAGGCCGCGGGCGGCTTCCCACATCAGTGCGATCGCGCATTCGGCCACGGCCGTATCGCCGTAACCCTTGATCAGGTGCACGGTGATGCCGAGTTCGGCGAGCTCTTCCGGGTTCATGTAGCTGCGGGCGCCGGTGCCGAGGAACACGACGTGCTTCAGCCCGGTGCATTTTTTCGCGATGTCGGTCGGCAGCGCGGTGTGATCGACGATCGCGATCTCGGCGCCGTCGAGGATTTTGGGATAGTCTTCCGGCTTGATATCGGGATCGCGGTGGATCCGCACCTCGGGATCACCAGCTTTGTGCAGCCGCTCGAAGATCACGGCCAGCGATTCATTGGCGTCGACAAAAACTCCGCGCACGGCTCTCTCCCCGGTTCGACTTGGTCAGGACGCAACGCCGGCCAGCGCCAGCACGGTATGCATCAACACATTGGCGCCTGCCGCGCAATCGGTTTGGGTCGCGTCCTCGAGCTCATTGTGGCTGATGCCGTCCTTGCAGGGCACGAACACCATCGCCGCCGGAATCACGGTGTTGAGGTTGCAGGCATCGTGGCCGGCGCCTGACGTGATGCGGCGATGCGAATAGCCGAGCATCTTGGCGGCACCCTCCACGGCATCCACGAGCTTGGGATCGAAATGCGTCGGCGGTTTGCGCCAGACCAGGTCGAGCTTGACGTCGACCTTGCGTCGCGGGGCGATTTCCGCGATCGCGGCGCGCAAATCCTTGTCCAGCGTGTCCATGATGGCAGCATCGGCGCTGCGGCAATCCACGGTGAAGGCGATTTCGCCGGGAATAACGTTGCGCGAGGGATTGGCGATCACGGCTTCGCCGATGGTGCCGACCGCCTTGGGGCCGTGCTTTTTTGCCGCAGCCTCCATCGCAAGCACGATCTCGGATAACGTCGCCAGCGCATCGCGGCGCAGCGGCATCGGCGTCGAGCCGGCATGGCTTTCGAAACCGGTGATCTTGCCGTCGTACCACAGCACGCCCTGGCCGGAATCGACCACGCCGATGGTCTTGTGCTCGGCTTCGAGGATCGGCCCCTGTTCGATATGCAGTTCGACGAAGCCGGAGAATTTCTGTTGGCCGACCGGGCTTTCGCCGCGATAGCCGATGCTGTCGAGGGCTTCGCCGACCGTGACGCCGTCAATGTCCTTGCGCGACAAGATGTCGTCGGTGGTGAAATCGCCGACATAGGCGGCGGAGGCCATCATCGCCGGCGCAAAGCGCGAGCCTTCCTCGTTGGTCCAGTTGCAAATGCAAATCGGCGCATCGGTTTCGATCCCGGCGTCGTTGAGGGTGCGAACCACTTCGAGTGCGGCCAGCGTGCCGAGCACGCCGTCATACTTGCCGCCGGTGGGCTGGGTGTCGAGGTGGGAACCGAGGCCGACCGGGGCTTTCGACATGTCGCGTCCCCTGCGCAGGCCGAACATCGAGCCGAGCGTATCGACATGGACCTCGAGGCCGGCGGCCTCGCATGCCCTACGGAACCAGTCGCGAACCAGCTTGTCCTCCGGCCCCAGCGTCAGCCGCCGAACGCCGCCTTTGGGCGTGGCGCCGAATTTCGCGGTTTCGTGAATGGTGCCCCACAGCCGGGCGGAATCGATTTGCAGGTTGGAGGCGGTCTTGGTCATGAATTTATTCCGGGATCGAAGCTACGCGCAGGCCAAGTATTTTCAATGACGCGCCCGCCGCGGCGCGTCAACAACCACGCTGCCCTGCGCCAGCTTGGCGGCGATCTCCGCGACGCGTTCCACGGCGACCGTATCGGGGGAGGCGAGCCAGCTCGCCGAAAACGTCAGCATCGGCATCTGCTGGTCGGTCGTCAGCAGTTGCAGCCTTCCGTCCGCCATTTCATTCTCGACGATCGCTGTCGGAATCACGGCAATGCCGAGGCCCTCGATCGCCATGTGAATGACGGTCGCGAGCGACGCGCTGGCGTGCAGGCGCATCGGCGGCAGGTCCGGACGGTTGAACAGCGAACGCACCAGCTCGTAAGGCGGGGTCTTGCGCGGGAAGGTAATGATCGGGAATTTTGCCAGATCGTGCACGGTCAGCCGGCGGTCGCCGAGGCCGAGCGCGGGGCTTGCCAGAAAACCGACGGGATAGTCGCACAGCACGCGGTTGCTGACGGTCGGCGCCGTCAGCGGTCCGAGCAGGAATGCGAGTTCGATTTCCTGCGCCAACAGCCGCGTCCGCAGGTTCGAGGTGATGTCGACCTCGATTTCCAGCGTGACGTTGGGGTAGGTGTGGTTGACGCTCTTGATCAGTTGCGACAGCCAGGTGTGGACGATGGTTTCGGCGACGCCGAGCCGCAGCACCCCGCGCATCGCCGAGCGGTCGCCGACCACGGCCAGCATTTCCGAGCGCAGCCCGATCAGCTTCTCGGCATAGACCATCATTTGCCGTCCGCTCGGCGTCGGCAGCACCATGCGGCGGTCACGCTGCAGCAGCTTGACCCCGACCTCGCGTTCGAGCTGGGCGATCCGCTGCGAGATCGCGGGCTGGGTGGTGTTGAGCTTCTGGGCCGCGCCGCGGAAGCTGCCCAGGGTCACCACCCACATGAAGGTCTCGATTGCCTTGAAATCAGCCATGCTCACTCTGTCCACAAGTCGATAAATTTGGTTTATCGATCTTGATTAAAAAACACGATTAGACATTATCATAGCCATATGCGCGAGTGGATGTCGACTGATTGGGAGCTGATATCGACGATGACCAGCCCAGCGAGAAACGAACGACCCGGCCGCGATACGCCGGATTTATCGCCGAGCGTTCTGGCCCGGCACGCCTGCCGGACCGGCATGGCTGCCAGCACGGCCGGGGTTGCCGACGGCTTCGTCCAGGGCAATCTGGCGATCATGCCGGAGAAGCTCGCCAGCGCGTTTCACCGCTTTTGCCAGCTCAATCCCAAACCATGCCCGATCATCGGCATGTCCGATGTCGGCGATCCCCGCATTCCCGCCCTCGGACTCGATCTCGACATCCGCACCGATCTGCCGCGCTACCGGGTCTGGCGCGACGGCAAGGTGCTGGAGGAACCGACCGACATCATGGCGCACTGGCGCGACGATCTCGTTGCCTTTGTGATCGGCTGCTCGTTCTCGTTCGAGGAGGCATTGCGGGCCGATGGCCTGCCGATCCGCCACATCGAGCGCAACGTGCGGGTGCCGATGTACCGCACCAATATCGCCTGCCAGCCGTCGGGACCGTTCGCGGGTCCGATGGTGGTGTCGATGCGCCCGTTCAAGCCGGCGGATGCGATCCGCGCGGTGCAGATCACCTCGCGCTTTCCGGCCGTGCACGGCGCGCCAGTGCATCTCGGCCATCCGCATTCGATCGGGATCGCCGATATCAACAAGCCCGACTACGGCGATCCGGTTCCGGTCGCCGCCGACGAGATCCCGGTGTTCTGGGCCTGCGGCGTCACCCCGCAATCGGTGATCGCTGCCGCGAAGCTGCCGTTTGCGATCACCCATGCACCCGGACTGATGCTGGTGACCGATCTCCTGAACAAGCAGCTTGCCGTGCTTTGAAGCAATTCGTGCCGCTCATTGAGGCGTTACCGTAACCGTCAACCGTTTCATCGATAACACTGAGCCAACAGGGGATTTTGTTATGAACATCACGCGCCGTAATGTGTTGCTTGGAGCTACTGCCGCCGCCGCTTTGGCGCCGATCGCGAGCCGCGCGCAAGCTTCCGAAGTGGTGATCGGCATCATCTATCCGTTCTCCGGCGCCAGCGCCCAGCAGGGTGTCGATGCCCAGAAGGCGTACGAGACCGCGCTCGAGATCATCAACAAGGATTACGATTTCGAGTTGCCGATGGCGAAGGGCGAAGGCTTGCCCGGTCTTGGCGGCGCCAAAATCCGCCTCGTGTTCGCCGACCATCAGTCCGATCCGCAGAAGGGCCGCGCCGAGACCGAACGCCTGATCACCCAGGAAAAAGTCTGCGCCGTCATCGGCACCTATCAAAGCGCGGTCGCGGTCACTGTCAGCCAGGTCTGCGAGCGCTACCAGATCCCGTTCATCTCGGCCGACAACTCCTCGCCGAGCCTGCATCGCCGCGGCCTCAAATATTATTTCCGCGCAGCGCCCCATGACGAGATGTATTCGCAGGCGATGTTCGACTTCTTCGATGCCATGAAGAAGAAGGGCACCAAGATCGAAACGCTGGCGCTGTTCCACGAGGACACCATCTTCGGCACCGACTCCGGCAACGCCCAGCTCAAGCTCGCGGGCGAGCGCGGATACAAGATCGTCGCCGACATCAAGTATCGCTCCAACTCGCCATCATTGTCGGCAGAGGTGCAGCAGATCAAGGCCGCCGGCGCCGACGTGCTGATGCCCTCGAGCTACACCACCGACGGCATCCTGCTGGTCAAGACCATGGCCGAACTCGGCTACAAGCCCAACGCCATCGTGGCGCAGGACGCCGGCTTCTCGGAAAAGGCGCTGTATGACGCTGTCGGCGACAAGCTCGAAGGCGTGATCTCGCGCGGCACCTTCTCGCTCGACCTCGCCGCCAAGCGGCCGATGGTCGGCAGGATCAACGCCATGTTCAAGGAAAAGTCGGGCAAGGACTTCAACGACCTGACGTCGCGGCAGTTCATGGGCCTGATTGTGATGGCGGAAGCCATCAACCGCGCCAAGTCCACCGAGGGCGAGAAGATCCGCGATGCGCTGGTTGCGACCAACATTCCCGGCGAACAGACCATCATGCCGTGGAAGCTGATCAAGTTCGACGAGACGGGCCAGAACAACGACGCCGACCCGGTGCTGCTGCAATATATCGGCGGCAAGTTCGTTACCATCTTCCCGCCGCAAGCCGCGGTGGCCGAGGCTACCTGGCCGATGAAGTAGGGGATCGGCAGCGGGGGCGGGGGCCATGACAGCCGAGACCATCATCCAAAGTCTGGCGAGCGGCCTCTTGATGGGGCTGCTCTACGGGCTGATTGCCGTAGGCCTCGCGCTGATCTTCGGCCTGATGGACGTCGTGAACTTTGCGCACGGCGAATTCCTGATGATCGCGATGTATGCGACGTTCTTCCTGTTCGCGTTCTTCGCGATCGATCCGCTGCTGGCGGCGCCGCTGGTCGCCGCCGCCTTGTTCGTGTTCGGGGCGGTGGTCTATCTCCTGATCGTGCGCTTTGCGGTCCGCGCCAAGGCCAATGCCGGCATGGTGCAGATCTTCTCCACCTTCGGCCTTGCCATCGTCATGCGCGGCCTAGCGCAATTCTTCTTCACGCCGGACTATCGCAGCGTTCCGCATTCCTGGCTCGGCGGCAAGACCGTCTCGATCGGCGGCATCTTCCTGCCCGAGCCGCAACTGGTCGGTGCGGCGGTATCGATCGCGGCATTCGGCGCGCTCTACTTCTTCATCAACCGCACCGATTTCGGCCGCGCGCTCGAAGCGACGCGCGAGGACGCCGGCGCGGTGGCTCTTGTCGGCATCGACAAGAACCGGGTATTCGCGCTGGGTTGGGGCCTTGGCGCGGCGTTGGTCGGGCTCGCCGGCGCCATCATGTCGATCTTCTTCTATATCTATCCCGACGTCGGCGCGTCGTTTGCGCTGATCGCCTATGTCACGGTGGCGCTCGGCGGCTTCGGTAGCGTGTTCGGCGCCTTTGCCGGCGGCATCATCGTCGGCCTCGTCGAAGCTTCCACCGCGCTGATCCTGCCGCCGTCGCTGAAGTCGGTCGGCATCTACGCGGTCTATCTCTTGGTCGTGTTCGTCCGGCCGCGCGGCCTGTTCGGGTCGATGTGATGGACAGCGAATTCGCCTCCCGCCGCCGTCGCGAACTGATCGTCGCGTTCTGCCTCGCGGCGATCGCGGCTGTCGTGCCGCTGTTCGTCAAGGACGTCTACGTCCAGAACATCATGGTGCTGACGCTGATGTGGGGGGCGCTGTCGCAGAGCTGGAACATCCTGTCCGGCTATTGCGGACAGATCTCGCTCGGCCACGCGCTCTATTTCGGAATCGGCGCCTACACCACCACGTTGCTGTTCACCAAATTGGGCGTGCTGCCGTGGTTCGGCATGCTCGGCGGCGGGGTGATATCCGGCGTCATCGCCATGGCGCTCGGTTATCCCTGCTTCCGCCTGCGCGGGCATTACTTCGTCATCGCCACCATCGTCATCGCCGAGATCGGGCTGTTGCTGTTCCACAACTGGGACTGGGCCGGTGCGGCGCTCGGCATCGACATTCCCGTGCGCGGCGACAGCTGGCTGAAATTCCAGTTCACCCGCAGCAAGCTGCCTTACTTCTACTTCGCGCTGGGGCTGGCCTGCGTCGCCTGGTTCGTCACCTGGTGGCTGGAAGATTCCAAATGGGGCTATTGGTGGCGCGCGGTAAAGGACAATCCGGAAGCCGCTGAAAGCCTCGGCGTCGTCGTGTTCAATTCCAAGATGGGCGCCGCCGCCGTGTCGGCCTTCCTCGTCGCGGTCGGCGGCAGTTTCTACGCGCAGTTCGTCTCCTATATCGACCCTGAAAGCGTCATGGGATTCCAGTTCTCGCTGCTGATGGCGTTGCCGGCAGTGCTCGGCGGCATCGGCACGCTGTGGGGTCCGTTGCTCGGCGCGGTGATCCTGATCCCGCTCACCGAGCTGACGCGCTCCTTCATCGGCGGCTCCGGCCGCGGCGTCGACCTCATCGTCTATGGCGGACTGATCGTCGCGATCTCGCTGGCGCGGCCGCAGGGGCTGGTCGGGCTGTTTGCGCCGAAGCGCAAGGAGGCGGCACGATGACGGCGCCTCTCTTGCAAACCCGCGGCGTCTGGCAACGTTTCGGCGGCCTCGTCGCCAACAGCGACGTCTCGATCTCGGTCGGTCGCGGCGAAATCGTCGGCCTGATCGGCCCCAACGGCGCCGGCAAATCGACGCTGTTCAATCTGATCGCGGGCGTGCTGCCGCCGACCCAAGGCTCGATCATTTTTGATGGCGAAGACGTTACCGCACTGCCCGCCGCGGTGCGTTGCCAGCGCGGCGTCGGCCGTACCTTTCAGGTCGTGAAAAGTTTCGAGACCATGAGCGTGATCGACAACGTCATCGTCGGCGCGCTGATCCGCAACACCGTGATGCGCGATGCCCGCCGCAAGGCGCATCAGGTGCTGGACTTCTGCGGCCTCGGCCCGCGCGCCCATGTGCTGGCGAGCGATCTGGTGCCGTCCGAAAAGCGCCGGCTCGAGGTCGCCCGCGCCCTTGCGACCGAACCGAAACTGCTGCTGCTCGATGAAGTGCTCACCGGTCTGACGCCGGTGGAAGCCAAGACCGGCGTCGAACTGGTGCGGCGGGTGCGGGAAACCGGCGTCACCGTGCTGATGGTCGAGCATGTCATGGAAATCGTGATGCCGCTGGTCGATCGCGCCATCGTGCTCGATCTCGGCAAGGTGCTGGTCGAAGGCAAGCCCGCCGACGTCGTGCGCGACCCGAAAGTCATCAGCGCCTATCTGGGGGACCGTCATGCTGTCCGTGCATGAAGTCACCACCGCCTATCAGGGCCTGGTCGCGATCTCCGCGATCTCGATCGAAGTCGCCAGGGGCGAAATCGTCTGCGTCGCCGGCGCCAACGGTGCCGGCAAATCGACCTTGCTGAAATCGATCGCTGGCGCCGAACGCCCGCGCTCCGGCACCGTGTCGTTCGACGGCGCGCGCATCGACGGCATGGCGCAACACGTCATCACCTCGCGCGGCATCGCCTATGTGCCGGAGAACCGCCGGCTGTTCCCGCGGCTGTCGGTGCGCGACAATCTGCGGCTCGGCAGCTACCTCTACCGCGGCGAGGCCGACCGCGAGGCACCGCTGGACCTTGTCTTCCAGTTGTTTCCACGGCTGTCCGAGCGGCTCGACCAGCGCGCCGAAACGCTTTCCGGCGGCGAGCAGCAGATGCTGGCGATCGGCCGTGCGCTGATGACCCGGCCGCGGCTGTTGATGCTGGACGAGCCGTCGCAGGGCATCATGCCGAAACTGGTCGATGAAATCTTCCAGGCGGTCAAACGCATCCGCGATGCCGGGATGACCGTGCTGATCGTCGAGCAGCGGATGTCGGAGTGCCTGGAAATCGCCGACCGCGCCTACATCCTGCAAACCGGCCGCGTGCTTATGCAGGGCAGCGCCGCGGAGATCATGGGCAATCCGGATGTGAGGAAAGCGTATCTGGGGATGTGAGCTGACGCTCTATCACCGTCATGCCCGGGCTTGACCCGGGCATCCACGACTTACCTTCTCGCTGCACGAAAGACGTGGATGGCCGGGGCAAGCCCGGCCACGGCGGTGAGAGGTTAGTCGTGCCCGTGCTCCGGCAACACCAGCCCGAACACCTTGGTCAAATCCTTGACCTGCTCCGGCGACAGATATCGCGGGTTCAGCCCGCGCAGCAGCAGATACAGTTTCGCGGTCTCTTCGAGTTCCTCGATCGCAAACACGGCGGCTTCCAGCGTGTCGCCCGATACCACCGGGCCGTGATTGGCCAACAACACGGAGGAGTATTTCCCGGCCAGCCCCCTGATCGCATCGGCCACCGCGGGATCGCCGGGGCGATAATAGGGCACCAGGGCGGTGTGGCCGCATTTCATCAGGTAATAGGGTGTCATCGGCGGCAGCGCGGCGCGCGGGTCGATCTCGGGCAGCATCGACAGCGCCACCGAATGGGTCGAGTGCAGATGCACCACGGCGCGGGCGGCGCTGCGGGTCTGGTAAAGCGCGGTGTGCAGCGGCACTTCCTTGGTCGGGGCATCGCCGGTCACGAGGCGTCCATCCGGGCCGAGCCGCGACAGCCGCGCCGGGTCCAGAAAGCCGAGTGAGGCGTTGGTCGGCGTCACCAGCCAGCCGCCGTCCTCGAGTTTGACGCTGATATTGCCCGAGGAACCCGGCGTCAGCCCACGCTCGAACAGCGAGCGGCCGAGACGGCAGATTTCCTCGCGAAGCTGTGTCTCGCTCATCCCGGTTTCCCTGTTTTCCGGGTTGTCCCACGCTTTGGCAGCGCGACCAAGCCGTGATACCCAGAGGCAACCAACCAGAAACCATCGAGGGATCGCCGCATGCCTGTATCAGCCAAACCACGCGTCGCCGTCATCGGGCTCGGCTCGATGGGGTTTGGCATGGCGACCTCGCTGCGCCGCAAAGGTCTCGATGTCACCGGCTGCGACGTTTCGGCTGAGACGATCGCGCGGTTCGTGGCCGATGGCGGCAACGGCGCCAAGACGCCGGCGGAGGCAGCAAAGGCGGCTGACATCGTCGTCAGCGTGGTCGTCAACGCCGCGCAGACCGAAACCATTCTGTTCGGCGCCGGCGGCGTCGCCGAGACCCTGGCTGAGGGAGCCGTGTTCGTCTCCTCCGCCACCATGGACCCTGACGTCGCGCGGCGGCTGGCAAAGCAACTGGAAGCGACCGGGCGGCATTATCTGGACGCGCCGATCTCGGGCGGCGCGCAGCGCGCGGCGCAGGGCGAACTCACCATTCTGGCGTCGGGCAGTCCGGCCGCGTTCGCCAAGGCGCGCCCCGCGCTCGATGCGATGGCAGCCAAACTCTACGAGCTTGGCGATGCCGCGGGCCAGGGCGCCGCGTTCAAGATGATCAACCAGCTTTTGGCCGGCGTGCACATCGCCGCCGCTTCGGAGGCGATCACGTTTGCCGCGAAGCAGGGCCTCGACATCAAGAAGGTCTATGAAGTGATCACGGCCTCCGCCGGCAATTCCTGGATGTTCGAGAACCGCATGCCGCATGTGCTCGATGGCGACTACACGCCGCGCAGCGCGGTGGAGATTTTCGTGAAAGACCTCGGCATCATTCAGGACATGGCGCGTACGGCGAAATTCCCGGTGCCGGTCGCGGCTGCTGCATTGCAGATGTTCCTGATGACGGCGGGTGCGGGCATGGGCCGCGACGACGATGCCTCGGTGGCGCGGATGTATGCCAAGGTCACCGGCACCCATCTGCCCGGCGAAAAATAACAGCAAGCCACAAGAGGACATTTGATGCCCCGTTTTGCCGCCAACCTCTCCATGATGTTCAACGAGGTCCCGTTCCTCGACCGTTTCGATGCCGCCGCGAAAGCGGGCTTCACCGCGGTTGAGTTCCTGTTTCCCTATGATCATCCGGCGGAAGCCGTCGGCGAGCGCCTTCACAAGAACGGCCTGACGCAGGCGCTGTTCAATCTGCCACCCGGCAACTGGGAGGCCGGTGAAAAAGGTTTTGCCGCGCTGCCGGCGCGTTTTGACGATCTGAAGCGGAGCCTCGACACCGCGCTCCCATATGCGAAGGCGACCGGCGTCAAGCGCGTGCATCTGATGGCAGGCATTGCCAATCGCAGCGAGCCCAAGGCGGTCGAGGCGTTTTACAAATCGGTGGCGTGGGCCGCAGAGTTCTTCGCAGCCCACGGCCTCGACGTCGTGATCGAGCCGATCAACCCGCGCAACGTGCCGGGCTACTTTCTCAACGATTTTCTGTTCGCGCGTGATCTGATCACTGAGCTGAAAATTCCGAACCTGAAATTGCAGTTCGACATCTATCACTGCCAGATCATCCATGGCGACGTCACCATGCGGCTGCGCGAGATGATGCCGATCATCGGCCACATCCAGATCGCCAGCATTCCCTCGCGCAACGAACCCGACGGCGAGGAACTGAACTATCCGTTCCTGTTCGCCGAGCTCGACCGGCTCGGCTATGGCGGCTTCGTCGGCTGCGAATACAACCCGCGCGGCAAGACCATCGATGGCCTCGGCTGGTTCAGGCCTTACGCCGGAGTGAAACCGTGAAACTGGTTTTGGGCTGCATCGCCGACGATTATACCGGCGCCTCCGACCTCGCCAACACGCTGACCCGTCAGGGGTTGCGCACGGTGCAAACCATCGGCGTGCCCTCGGACGATCTCGCGCTGCCCGAGATCGACGCCGTCGTGGTGTCGCTGAAGAGCCGCTCGATCGAGGCCGGCCAGGCCGTGACGAAATCGCGCGCGGCCGAAAAATGGTTGCGCGGGCGCGGTGCCGGGCACGTGCTGTTCAAGATCTGCTCGACCTTCGATTCCACCGACGCCGGCAACATTGGCCCGGTGATGGATGCGCTGCGCGCCGATTCCGGCGACGCCATCGTGCTGGTGACGCCGGCTTTTCCGGAAACCGGCCGCACCGTTTACAAGGGCAATCTGTTCGTCGGCGACGTGCCGCTGAACGAAAGCCCGCTGAAGGACCATCCGCTCAACCCAATGCACGATTCCAACCTGATGCGGGTGCTGGCGCGCCAGAGCAAGACCACGGTCGGGCTGGTCGATCTTGCTACCTTGGCGCGAAGTTCGGATGCCGTTCGCGGACGCCTCGCCGATCTCGCGGCCAAGGGCGTCGGTGCCGCCGTTATCGACGCCGTGTTCGATCGCGATCTCGAAACCATCGGCCAGGTCGCGCTGGATCACCGCCTGTCGGTCGGCGCCTCCGGCATCGGGCTCGGTATCGCCCGTGCGCTGGTCGCCTCCGGCAAGGTCAAATCGAACGCGGCGACAACGGTATCGGAATCCGCTGTCGGCGGACTCGCGGCTTGTCTGGCGGGCAGTTGTTCGCAGGCGACGCTGGCGCAGATTGCGAGCGCCGAGAGGACGATGGCGGTGCTGCATCTCGATCCCGAGCAAGTCATCGCGGGTCCGGACGAAGCCCGGCGCGCGCTCGCCTGGGCGGCTGAGCAAATCAGCAAGGGCCCGGTGCTGATCGCGAGCAGTTCGACGCCGGATCAGGTTGCAGCTCTGCAGTCACGTCATGGCCGCGATGCAGCCGGACATGCCATCGAGCAGGCGATGGCCGACATCGCGGAAGGTTTGGCGCGATCCGGCGTGCGTCGACTGGTGGTTGCGGGTGGTGAAACTTCAGGCGCGGTGGTCGATCGCCTTGGTATTCCCGGCTTCCTCGTTGGTGCAGAAATCGCTGCAGGAGTGCCGGTTCTGCGCGCCGTCGGCGCAAAAGACGGTGCGATGTTGCTTGCACTGAAATCGGGCAATTTCGGCGGGCCGGAATTTTTCTCCGATGCGCTGAAGCTGATGCGCTGAGCGCTTCGCTGTCCCTGGTGCCGATCGGGTTTCTTGCCGACCGTACTTTTACGGAACGCCAAATTAACGCAACCTCAGGCAGCGTCGGGCTTGATAGCCTCAAGGCTATCTTCGCGATTCACCGACTTCACCGCCCTGTCACAATCGGCCGTCCCGCCCAAGATCAAGAGATCCCCCGCCATGTTCGCCAAATACTCGATTCGGACCAAGATCATCACCGTCGTCGCCTTCCTGCTGGTCGCGATGACCGGCATGGGCCTGTTGGCGGTCAAGAACCTGCGGTCGATCAACGCCAACACGGTCGATATCGTGACCAACTGGATGCCGAGCGTGCGGGTGCTGGGCGATCTGCGCGCCGGCGTCATCACCTACCGCAACGTGATCCGCGAGCACATGCTCGCCGAGACACTGGAAACAAAGCTGGCGGCGGAGAAGACCCTCGCTACGGTGGTCGAGGGCAATACCAAGATCCGCGCGAGCTATGAGACGATGATCACGTCCCCGGAAGAGCGCGCGCTGTATAACCAGTGGGTTGAAAAGTGGACGGCATACAAGAAGGGCACCGAGGAAGTCATGGCGTTGTCGCGCAAGGAGGCCGGCCAGGTCCCCGTCGCAGCTCATGAGTTGAACACCAAGACCGTGAACAAGATCGGGATCGAAGCCGACGAAATCCTGAAAAAGGACATCGACCTCAACAACACCGGCGCCGACAAGGCCGCCCAGGACGGCGCCGATAGCTACGCCACCGCCTTCATGATGCTCGCGGTGATCCTCGGCGCGGCCGTCATCATCGGTATCGCCGTGAGCTTCTATCTGGTCCAGGACGTCTCGACCGGCATCAACTCGATCGTCACCCCGATGCAGGCGCTCGGCAAGGGCGACCTCGCCGCAGAAGTGCCGCATCAGGGCGAGAAGACCGAAATCGGCGCCATGGCCGACGTGCTCCAGGTGTTCAAGGAAGCGCTGATCGCCAAGAAGGCCGCCGACGAGGCTGCCGCCGCGGACGCCGAAGCCAAGATCGAGCGCGGCCGTCGCGTCGACAGCATCACCCGCAACTTCGAATCCATGATCGGCGAGATCGTCCAGACCGTGTCGTCGGCCTCGACCCAACTCGAGGCCTCCGCCAGCACGCTGTCGGCGACCGCCGAGCGCTCGCAGACGCTGACCACCGCGGTGGCGGCGGCTTCCGAGGAAGCTTCCACCAACGTTCAGTCGGTGGCATCCGCAACCGAGGAGCTTTCGTCCTCGGTCAACGAGATCAGCCGTCAGGTGCAGGAATCGGCGCGGATGGCGACCGATGCCGTCGGCCAGGCCCGCGTCACCAACGATCGCGTCAGCGAACTGTCGAAGGCGGCTTCCCGCATCGGCGACGTCGTCGAACTGATCAATACCATCGCCGGCCAGACCAACCTGCTGGCGCTCAACGCCACCATCGAGGCGGCGCGGGCCGGTGAGGCCGGTCGCGGCTTCGCCGTCGTGGCGTCTGAAGTGAAGGCCCTGGCCGAGCAGACCGCGAAGGCGACCGGCGAGATCGGCCAGCAGATCACCGGTATCCAGGCGGCAACGAACGAGTTCGGTCAACGCGATCAAGGAAATCAGTGGCACCATCGAGCGGCTGTCGGAGATTTCCTCGACGATTGCCGCCGCGGTGGAAGAGCAGGGCGCGGCGACACAGGAGATCTCCCGCAACGTGCAGCAGGCCGCCCAAGGCACCCAGCAGGTCTCCTCCAACATCACCGACGTGCAGCGCGGCGCCTCCGAGACCGGTTCGGCCTCCTCGCAGGTACTTTCGGCGGCGCAGTCGCTGTCGGGGGACAGCAACCGCCTCAAGCTCGAGGTCGGCAAGTTCCTGAACTCGGTCCGGGCAGCCTGACGCTTCATCCACGACAAACGCGAAGCCCGGCTCTCAAAAGGAGCCGGGCTTCTTGCGTTCGGATATCGCGTGTCGTTACCCAGCCCGTAACTCTACGGGAGCAAAATTAACCAGATCTATCGATGCGCGCGGTAGTGGTCGAGTGAATGCCATCTGCGCGCGATTCGTCTTTCGCGAATTCAAGAACTTCAAGGGCTCGACGACATGATCAAGTTCAATCGCATCGGAAACAAACTCGGTCTCGCCGGCGTCCTCGGCGTCCTGCTGTCGATCGGCATGGTCGCGAACCAGATGATGACGGAATCCAGGGTTGCCGGGGTGAACGACCGTGCCGATCGTGCCCAGCGGGTCACCGAAGGAGCGCTTGCCGCGCAGGCGGATGTGCGTCAGGTCCAGCTGGCCGGCCGCAATCTCAGGCTGGCGCGGACGACGGCCGAGATCGACAAGAGTCTTGCGGATATGCACAAGGCCGCCACCGCCGAAGCCGCTGCGATCGAGGCGGCCCATGCCGCGGCGCTGCGGCCGGAGAGCCGGGAACGGCTGCAGAAGATCAAGGCGCTGATGACGAGCTTCGTCGCCGGTATCGAGGAACTCGCGGCGGCCCAGCGCAACCTGCTGGCGCTGATCGAGAAGCGCAATGCCGTCTCGAGCGAGTGGACCAACGCGATCCAGAAGGCGCTGAACTCGCAGATCCTGGCGCGGTTTGACGATTTTGCCGACATGCAGAGTTTGCTGCACCAGGCCGACGTCAAGGTGAATTCGTTGCGGGCCCTGGTCTGGCGCTTCGGCGCCACCGGCGAGGCCAACATCCCCGAGCAGGTCAACCGTACCCGATCGGCACTGGAAGAGATCCTGAAGCAGATCAAGGGACGGGACGACGACAAGGAATTTCAGACCTTGATCGGGACGCTGGAAACGATCGTCAAGCGCTTCCTGGCCGCCAACGACGAGTCCGTGAAGACGGAAGCGCTGAAGGAAGAGATCGTCCAGAACCGGATGCTCACATTCGTCAACGAAGCCGGCGAACTGATGGAAACAGCGGTTTCGACCGCGCAGACCAACAACAAGGCCTCGAAGGAAGAAGCCGCCGTCCAGATCGACTGGGCCAACAAGGTCAGTATGGCAATGGCCTTGGTCGTGATGATATCGCTGATCGTCTCCGTGGTGTTCTCGTTCCTCGGCATCGCGCGCCCGATGACGCGCCTCAATGGCGCGCTCGGCGAGATGGCCGGCGGCAACCTCGACGTCGTGATCCCCGGCGCCGAACGCGGCGACGAAATCGGCGATCTCGCCAAGACGGTCACCGTCATCCGCGAAAACGCCGAGCAGAAGGCGCGTGACGAAGCCGAAGCCAAGATCAATCAGGACCAGATCGCTCAACGGCAGCGCAAGGCCGAAATGGTCAAGCTCGCAAACGACTTCGAAGGTGCGGTCGGCGAGATCGTCGAGACCGTGTCGTCGGCCTCCACCGAACTCGAAGCCTCCGCCGGCACGCTGACATCGACGGCTGAACGCGCCCAGGAACTGACCACCATGGTGGCGGCGGCGTCGGAGGAAGCGTCCACCAACGTGCAGTCGGTGGCGTCGGCGACCGAGGAGATGGCATCCTCCGTCAACGAGATCAGCCGCCAGGTCCAGGAATCGGCCCGGATGGCGACCGAGGCGGTCGGGCAGGCGCGCGCCACCAACGACCGCGTCAGCGAACTGTCGAAGGCGGCAAGCCGCATCGGCGACGTGGTCGAGCTCATCAACACCATTGCCGAGCAGACCAACCTGCTGGCGCTCAACGCCACCATCGAGGCGGCGCGGGCCGGCGAGGCCGGTCGCGGCTTCGCCGTCGTGGCGTCGGAGGTAAAGGCCCTGGCCGAGCAGACCTCGAAGGCGACGGGCGAGATCGGCCAGCAGATCACCGGCATCCAGGCTGCGACGCAGGACTCGGTGAACGCGATCAAGGAAATCAGCGGCACCATCGAAAAACTGTCGGAGATCTCCTCGACGATCGCCGCCGCCGTCGAAGAGCAGGGGGCTGCGACGCAGGAAATCTCCCGCAACGTGCAGCAGGCGGCCCACGGCACCCAGCAGGTGTCTTCCAACATCACCGACGTGCAGCGCGGCGCCTCTGAGACCGGCTCGGCCTCCTCGCAGGTGCTTTCGGCGGCGCAGTCGCTGTCCGGCGACAGCAACCGCCTCAAGCTCGAAGTCGGCAAGTTCCTGAACTCGGTTCGGGCAGCCTGACGCTTCAGCACGCGAAGCCCGGCTGCCCAAATGGCGCCGGGCTTTTTCGCGTCTGACGCGAATTTTTGTCGCGGAATCGGAATACGTGTTCCGTAGTTCGACGGTAAAAAAATTAACCAGTCCTAGTGCATCACTGGTTACCTTCTCAACCTCGGCGGGCTGGTCACTGGATTCCGTTTGCCATCGCAAAAAAGGCCGGGGAAATTTTGGGGTCGAGGACATGATCAAGTTCAATCGCATCGGCTACAAACTGGGTTTGGCGGGTGCGATCGGTGTCTTGTTGAGCATCGGCATGGCGGCCAACCAGATGGTGACGGAATCCGACGTCACCGGCGCCAACGAGCGCGCCGCCCGGTCCCAGAAGGTGGCCGACAGTTCGCTCGCGGCGCATCTGGAAATGCGCAAGATCCAGCTGACCGCCCGGGATGTCAGGTTGGCGAGGACGCAAGCTGACGTCGAGAAGACCGTCGCCGACCTGCAACGGTACAAAGCCGCCATAGCGAAGGAGATCGATCTCGCGTTGACGACCGCCCAAAAGCCGGAGACCAAGGACCGGCTGCAGAAGATCAAGTCCTCGATGGAGAGCTTTACAGCCGCCGTCGAAGACCTTGCGAAGGCGCAAACCACGCTGCTCGCGCAGATCGACAAGCGCCAGGTGGTATCGTCTGAATGGACCAAGGCGCTCGAGGCCGAACTGACTTCCCCGGCGCTGGCCAAGCTGGACAATCGCGGCGAAATCGAGAGGCTGTTGTTTCAGGCCGACGCCAAGGTCAATTCGTTGCGCGCCGCGGTTTGGCGGCTCGGTGCCACCGGCGACGTCAGCCTGATCGCTTCGATGGCCAAGACCGAGGCCTCGCTGAAGGATGTCTTCAACAAGTTGCGCGGTGAGGCCGACGACCGGGATCTACTGGTGGTGATCAGTTCGCTGTCTTCGGTCGTCAAGCGCTTCCTGGCCGCCAACGAGGAAGTGGTCAAGACCGAGCAGTTGAAGAGCGACATCGTCGCCAATCGCACGATCAACGTCGTTGCCGATGCGACCGAGCTGATGGAGCTGGTTGTCGACGGCGCGCAAAAGAATTCGGTGGTGTCGAAGGACGAGGTCAAGGTCGAAATGGCGCAGGCCAACCAGATCGGCCTGACCATGACCGTCATCGTCATTGTCTCGCTGATCGCCTCGATGGTGTTCTCCTTCCTCGGCATTGCACGCCCGATGACGCGCCTCAACGGCGCGCTCGGCGAAATGGCCGGCGGCAATCTCGACGTCGTGATCCCCGGCGCCGGCCGCGGTGACGAAATCGGCGACCTCGCCAAGACCGTCGTTGTCATCCGGGAGAATGCCGAGCAGAAGGCGCGCGACGAAGCCGAAGCCAAGATCAATCAGGACCAGATCGCTGCACGGCAGCGCAAGGCCGAAATGGTCAAGCTCGCAAACGACTTCGAAGGTGCGGTCGGCGAGATCGTCGAGACCGTGTCGTCGGCGTCCACCGAGCTCGAAGCCTCCGCCGGCACGCTGACGTCGACGGCCGAACGCGCCCAGGAACTGACCACCATGGTGGCGGCGGCTTCCGAGGAAGCTTCCACCAACGTACAGTCGGTGGCCTCGGCGACCGAGGAGATGGCGTCCTCCATCACCGAGATCAGCCGCCAGGTGCAGGAATCTGCTCGCATGGCCAATGAGGCGGTCGATCAGGCCCGCACCACCAACGACCGCGTCAGCGAACTGTCCAAGGCGGCGAGCCGCATCGGTGACGTGGTGGAGCTCATCAACACCATCGCCGCGCAGACCAATCTCCTGGCGCTCAACGCCACCATCGAGGCGGCGCGGGCCGGCGACGCCGGCCGCGGCTTTGCCGTCGTGGCATCGGAAGTGAAGGCGCTGGCCGAGCAGACCTCGAAGGCGACCGGCGAGATCGGCCAGCAGATCACCGGAATCCAGGCGGCGACCCAGGACTCGGTGAACGCGATCAAGGAGATCAGCGGCACCATCGAAAAACTGTCGGAAATTTCTTCGACGATTGCCGCGGCCGTCGAAGAGCAGGGCGCCGCGACCCAGGAGATCTCCCGCAACGTGCAGCAGGCCGCGCAAGGCACCCACCAGGTGTCTTCCAACATCACCGACGTGCAGCGCGGCGCCTCGGAGACCGGCTCGGCTTCCTCGCAGGTGCTTTCGGCGGCGCAGTCGCTGTCCGGTGACAGCAACCGTCTCAAGCTCGAGGTCGGCAAGTTCCTGGATTCGGTGCGTGCGGCGTAGCAGCGCAGCACGGCCAATCTCGGTATAAATACCTAGTAGAAATTAACGCGAAGCCAGCATGCGACATATACAATTCCGTGTGGCGGGCCGGGTAGCCCCTCGTCGCGCGGAGATGCAGCATGTCCATTTCGATGATACGTAGGCCAAAACTGACGGTTGGCCGCAGGATCTTTGCCCTTATCAGCCTGAGCTTCGTCGGGCTGCTGGGCATAGCCGCGCTGGACTCGCGCGAGCTGGCATCGGGCCTTAACCAGCAGAAACAGATCGAACTGCGGCACCTCGGCGAATTGGCGCTCGGGATCGTCAAGGAAGAGCACGCCGCCGCGCAGAAGGGCGAGATCGCGGTCGCCGACGCGCAGAAGCGGGCGATGGCGCGCCTCGCCGCTCTTCGATACGGCAGCAACGACTATTTCTGGATCAACGATATGCTTCCGCGCATGGTGATGCACCCGATCAAGCCGGAAATGGCCGGCAACGACCTCTCGAACTACAAGGATCCGAACGGCAAACTGTTGTTCGTCGACTTCGTCGAGACCGTCAAAAAGGAAGGCTCCGGCTTCGTTCCCTACGAATGGCCCAAGCCGGGTTTCGAGAAGCCGCAGCCGAAATTGTCCTACGTGGTCGGCTTCGCGCCGTGGAACTGGGTGATCGGCACCGGCGTCTATATCGACGACCTCAAGGCGCAGACCTGGGTTTCGACCCAGCGATCGCTGATCTTCGCCGGGCTGATCCTGCTGTTCACGCTGGCGGTCTCGATCTTCGTCGCCCGCCGCATCACCGCACCGCTGCAGCGCATGACCGTGACGATGAACGAGCTCGCCAGCGGCAAGCTCGACGTCGAGGTACCCGGTATCGGACGCGAGGACGAAGTCGGCGAGATGGCCAAGGCCGTCGAAGTATTCAAGAGCAACGCCATCGCCCGCGGGGCGCTGGAGGCCGAGCAGCGCGAGGCGGAGACCCGTGTCGCCGCCGGTCGCAAGGCGGACATGAGCAAGATGGCCGACGATTTCGAGGCCGCGGTTGGCCAGATCGTTGAAGCCGTGTCGTCTGCATCCGGTCAGCTCGAAATGTCCGCGGGCACGCTGACGTCGACGGCGGAACGCGCGCAGGAACTCGCGACCACGGTCGCGGCGGCTTCCGAGGAGGCCTCCACCAACGTGCAGTCGGTGGCCTCGGCCACCGAGGAAATGGCGTCCTCGGTCAACGAGATCAGCCGTCAGGTGCAGGCGTCGGCACGAATGGCCAATGAGGCCGTCGATCAGGCGCGCAGCACCAACGATCGCGTCAGCGAGTTGTCGAAGGCTGCGACCCGCATCGGCGACGTCGTCGAACTGATCAACACCATCGCCGGCCAGACCAATTTGCTGGCGCTCAACGCCACCATCGAAGCGGCAAGGGCGGGCGAAGCCGGCCGCGGCTTCGCTGTCGTGGCGTCCGAGGTCAAGGCGCTGGCGGAACAGACCGCCAAGGCGACCGGCGAGATCAGCCAGCAGATCTCGGGCATCCAGGGCGCGACCCAGGACTCGGTGACCGCGATCAAGGAGATCAGCGGAACCATCGAACGGCTGTCGGAGATCTCCTCGACGATCGCAGCCGCGGTCGAAGAACAGGGCGCCGCCACCCAGGAGATTTCCCGCAACGTGCAGCAGGCCTCGCTCGGCACCCAGCAGGTTTCCGCCAACATCACCGACGTGCAGCGTGGCGCCTCCGAGACCGGCTCGGCTTCGGCGCAGGTCCTCTCTGCGGCGCAATCGCTGTCGGGCGACAGCAACCGCCTCAAGCTCGAAGTCGGCAAGTTCCTCAATTCGGTGCGGGCGGCCTGAAACAAACCTTCGGTCGACGACGGACGACGGGCCCAGGTTCTCGCAAGGAGCCGGGCCCTTCATTCATTCAGTTCCATCCGCTCATGCGGATTCGAGCCGGCACCCCCGTAGTCACACGGGGTAAAATCAGCGGGTCCTGGTTCACGCCGATCTTTGCGCGCGGTTCCAGTTGGCGCACTGTCGTGTGCGCGAAAAACGATATCGGATTCCGGCAAACCGGCTCGCGATTAAGTACCGTTTAATGCAGGCTGGGGAATTCTCGATAGTTCGCTGCGCCGTCTGCATATGACAGAGATCATTCCATCTTCGCGCCGCCACAGACAGGAATTCTGCGCGTGTCCTTGCTAAGCCAGCTCGTGGCCTCGAATGTACTGACGATCAGCCGGTCTCCGGATTTCGATCATTTTCAGGGCATCGAAAGGCTGAGCGAGTCCAGGAGCATTCCGCTCGACTGCAGGGGCTTTGCGGCGTCCTTTGCCGCCGTGACGCTGAAGTCGTGCGCGATCTATCTGCAGCAGACATTCCCGCGCATTCTCGAGGTGCGATACTGCACCGACGGTGCGGTTGTCGGTCTTACGATGGATGACGCGTCCTCGGTGATCCTCAATGGCCTGGAAGGCCGGGCGCCTTCGATCCTGCTCGCGCGGGGCCGCGCGACTTGCGAGATCGTGGAACCGCAAGCCAACCTGGTCGCCTTTGTGAATTTCCAAGCCGTGGAGAATCGCGGCTGGCCGGGCGAGCCCGATCGGGCGCAGTTGATCGCGGCCGAGCCCGCCAGGTTCGAGACGTTTCGAGCGGTTGTCCGCGATGTTCTTACGCTGGCCTCGCATTCGCCCGAGCTACTCTCGCAGCCCGGCATGATCGACAGCGTCGAGGAGTTGATCGTGCAGGCGGTCGATCATGCCCTGCAACCGGCATCGGTCGCGTTCGAAGGTTCGGCTGCGAATCTGAGCCACTATTTGTTGCTGGTTAGACGGTTCGACGAATTCCTGACCGCCAACGCCGGCAGGACGCTGTACAGCGCTGACGTCGCCAGACAGCTTGGGGTGTCAGTGCGGACGCTGCATAACGCTGTGGTTGCCATTCGCGGCATGAGCATGCACCGCTACACGCGGCTGCGGCGGCTGTGGAGCGTGCGTCAGCAACTGGTACAGGGATCGCCTGTCGAATCGATCAAGGCGGTCGCGCTCATGAACGGCTTCTGGCACCTCGGCGAATTCGGCTCGCTGTATCGCGAACTGTTCGGCGAGACACCGCAGCAGACCCTCGCTGCGGCCCGGCAACCCGGTGGATCGTCCTGATGTGGAAGGAGCTGTGACCGGCTGCTCCGTCATTACAACCCTGTTTTGGCCCTTCCGGTCGGCTTTCCCGGTCCTGGGGCTGCCGGCCGTCCCGCCGAGCTATGCCAGGGATGTGAAGGGCGGCTGCGCCGCCCGCGTTGGCGTTTCGGCCGGGATTCGGGTAAATCAGCGCGGACGGTTTGGCCTGCAGGGGCGTCAAGCCTCCCTTATCCGCTGACGCTGGGAATGCCTGGTCAATGATCGCACTGGTACGTATCGCGCTGAGCCGACCCTATACGTTTGTCGTGCTGGCGCTGCTTCTGTTGATCATCGGACCGCTGGCGGCGTTGCGCACGCCCACCGACATCTTTCCAGAGATCCGGATTCCCGTAATCGGGGTGGTCTGGAGCTATACCGGCCTGCCGCCGGACCAGATGTCGGGTCGTATCACGCTGCCGTTCGAGCGGTCTCTGACCACGACGGTCAACGACATCGAACACATCTCGGCGAATTCCTATACCGGCTTTGGCATCGTCAAGATCTTCTTCCAGCCGAACGTCGACATCCGTACCGCCAACGCCCAGGTGACGGCGATCTCGCAGACCCTGATCAAGCAGCTGCCTCCCGGCGCGACGCCGCCGCTGATCCTGAACTACAGCGCTTCCACCGTTCCGATTATTCAAGTGGCGCTTTCGGGCGAAGGGCTCTCCGAGCAGAATCTGGCCGATATCGGCATCAACCAGTTGCGTACGCCATTGGTCACCGTGCCCGGGGTCGCCATTCCGTATCCGTTCGGCGGCAAGCAGCGTCAGGTCCAGATCGACCTCAATTCGACCGCGCTGCAGGCCCGCGGTCTGTCCGGGCAGGACGTCGCCAACACCCTGGCCGCGCAGAACCTGATCACGCCGGTCGGCACGCAGAAGATCGGCCAGTTCGAATACACCGTCCAGCTCAACAACTCCCCGCTGCAAATGCAGGACCTTGGCGATCTTCCGATCAAGGCCGTCAACGGTGCCATGGTCTATGTCCGTGACGTGGCCACCGTCCGCGACGGCAATCCGCCGCAAACCAACATCGTTCACGTCGACGGTAATCGCTCGGTGCTGATGATGGTGCTGAAAGCGGGCGCGACCTCAACGCTCGATATCATCGCCGGCATCAAGCAGAAAGTGATCGACGTCAAGGATCAGTTGCCCGATGCGCTCAAGATCGGCTTCATCGGCGATCAGTCGGTGTTCGTTCGCGGCGCCATCGAGGGCGTCGCGACCGAAGGCGTTATCGCGGCACTCCTGACCAGCGTGATGATCCTGCTGTTTCTCGGCAGCTGGCGGTCCACCGTCATCATCGCGGTCTCGATCCCGTTGTCGGTGCTGGGTGCGATCATCCTGCTGTCGGCGATCGGCGAGACTCTCAACATCATGACGCTGGGCGGGCTGGCGCTCGCGGTCGGCATCCTCGTCGACGACGCCACCGTGACCATCGAGAACATCAACTACCATCTCGAACAGGGCAAGCCGGTCGAGCAGTCGATCATGGACGGCGCCAACCAGATCGTGACGCCGGCTTTCGTGTCGCTGCTCTGCATCTGCATCGTGTTCGTGCCGATGTTCTTCCTCTCAGGCGTGGCGCGCTTCCTGTTCGTGCCGATGGCCGAAGCCGTGATGTTTGCGATGATCTGGTCGTTCATCCTGTCGCGCACGCTGGTGCCGACGATGGCGAATTATCTGCTGAAGCCGCACGTGCATCATGAGGGCGGCCCGCCGCCGAGCCGCAATCCGCTGGTCTGGTTCCAGCGCGGCTTCGAGGCACGATTCGAGCGTATTCGCGCCGGTTATCGCGATCTGCTGGAGATGGCGTTGGGTCGGCGGCCGCTGTTCGTGGTCGGATTTCTCAGTGTCGTAGCGTTGTCTTTCCTGCTGGTACCGTTTCTCGGCCGCAACTTCTTTCCCGCGGTCGATGCCGGCAACATCCTGATGCATGTCCGCACCCAGGTCGGCACCCGCGTCGAGGAGACTGCCAACCAGCTCGCGGATATCCAGAAGGCGATCCGGAAGATCATTCCGCCTGAGGAGATCGAAACGCTGGCCGACAATATCGGCATGCCGATATCAGGCATCAACATGACCTACAACAACACCGGCGTGATCGGCCCGCAGGATGGCGACGTCCAGATCAAGCTGAAAGAAGGCCACAAGCCGACAGCGGAACATGTCCAGGCCTTGCGCGAGCAATTGCCGCGTCTGTTCCCGGGCGTGAGCTTTGCGTTCCTGCCCGCCGACATCGTCAGCCAGATTCTGAATTTCGGCGCGCCGGCGCCGATCGATCTCCAGATACGCGGCGCCAACATTGCGGGTAATTTCGCCTATGCCAACAAGCTGCTGAGCCGGATTCGCCGAATCCCCGGCATTGCGGATGCGCGTATCCAGCAATCGCCCAACAGCCCGACCTTCAACATTGATGTCGACCGGACGCGGGCGCAATATGTCGGCTTGACCGAACGCGATGTCACCAACACTCTCGTCGTCAATCTCGCCGGCAGTGCGCAGGTGGCGCCGACCTACTATCTCAATCCCGATAATGGCGTGTCCTATTCGATCGTGATGCAGACGCCGCAGTACCAGATGGATTCGCTGAGCGCGCTGCAGGCATTGCCGATTACGGCGAGTGGCAACCCGCAATCGCCGATCCTCGGCGGCATCGCCGACGTCAGGCGCTCGACTTCGAGCGCCGTCGTCTCGCAATACGACATCCAGTCGCTGGTGCAGATCTACGCCACCCCGCAGGGGCGCGACCTCGGCGCGGTCGCCAATGACGTGAGGGCGCTGATCGCCGACACGGCCAAGGATGTACCGAAGGGCTCGACGGTGGTGTTGCTCGGTCAGGTGCAGACCATGAACAGCGCGTTCTCCGGCCTGTTGTTCGGACTGCTCGGCGCGGTAGTGCTGATCTATTTCTTGATCGTGGTGAACTTCCAGTCATGGTCCGATCCGTTCGTGATTATCACCGCCTTGCCGGCCGCCCTTGCCGGCATTGTCTGGATGCTGTTCACGACCCAGACCACGCTGTCGGTGCCGGCGTTGACCGGCGCCATCATGTGCATGGGCGTGGCGACCGCCAACAGTGTGCTGGTGATCTCTTTCGCCCGCGAGCGTTACGAGGAGCTCGGCGACCCCGTCGCGGCGGCGCTGGAGGCGGGGTTCGTCCGCTTCCGGCCGGTGTTGATGACCGCGCTTGCCATGATCATCGGCATGGCGCCGATGGCGCTGGGGCTGGGCGAGGGCGGCGAGCAGAACGCTCCCCTCGGACGCGCCGTGATCGGCGGCTTGATCTTCGCGACCATCGCGACCCTGATGTTTGTTCCCGTGGTATTTAGTATGGTACACAAGAAACAAGGCGCCAAAGTCGCCGCCTCATCGGAGATTCCGCATGCCGCCCACTGAACAGCGCCCCCCGGTCTCGCACCGGAAACTGGGCATATTCGGGGTTGTGGCGGTGGTCGGGGCAGGACTGATCGTTGCAACCGGTATCCGCGCGCGCGAGGATTCGAGCTCGAAGCTGAGGGAATGGACCAACGACCAGGCCGTTCCGACAGTCGCCGTGGCGCCACCGAGTGGCCGGGCCCTCAATCCGACCATCGATCTGCCGGGCCGGCTGGAGGCCTATTCGCGGGCGCCGATCCTGGCCCGCGTCTCCGGCTACCTGAAGAGCTGGAGCGCCGATATCGGTGCGCAGGTCAAGGCCGGCCAGGTGATCGCCGAAATCGAGGCGCCGGACCTCGACCAGCAATTGCTGCAGGCGCGCGCCGATCTGGTCAGCCAGCAGTCGAGTGCGCGATTGTCGGAAGCGACGCTGAACCGGCGCAAGACGCTGGTCGCCTCGAACTTCGTTTCGGCGCAGGAAATCGATGAACGCACCGCCGACCTCGCCAACAAATTGGCCGCCGTCAATTCCGGCCAGGCCAATGTCGAACGGCTGGAAGCACTGGCCGGCTACAAGAAGATCACGGTGCCGTTCGACGGCGTCGTCACCGCGCGCGATACCGATGTCGGTGCGCTGATCAATGCCGGCGGCGGGGCGGGACCGGCGATGTTCGTGGTCTCGGACATCACCAAGCTGCGCGTCTATGTCAACGTACCCCAGAATTACGTACCCGCGATCAAGATCGGCGCCAAAGCCGTACTGACCATGCCGGAATATCAAAACCGGACATTTCCGGCCACCGTCGAGGCATCGTCGCAATCGGTCGATATCGCCTCCGGCACCACGCGGATGCAACTTGCGCTCGACAACACCAAAGGCGAACTGATGCCGGGCGGCTACGCCAATGTCCGCCTCAACCTGCAGCGCGATGCGATTCCGCTGCACATTCCCGCCAGCGCTCTCATCTTCAACCAGAACGGCCTGCGCGTCGCGACCGTCGGTCCCGATGACAAGGTACTGTTCAAGACCGTGACCATCGCCCGCGATCTCGGCAAGGAGATCGAACTGGCTTCGGGCGTCACCGCCGACGACCGCATCATCACCGCGCCGCCGGACGGCCTCGCCGACGGCGACCCGGTCCGCGTCGTTGGCCCCGGCGCCAAGGGCAAGCCCGCGACCGCGTCGGAAAAGCAGGACGTGAAGGGGTAGGGGGCGCTCCGTGCCCCGGACGCTACGCAGCACGAAGTGATCCGCTGCAGAGCCGGGGCCCAACGTGCGGATCAGGTCAGCTATGGGTCCCCGCTCGGCGGAGCAGCGTGAAGAACGCTGCACCGCGTCGGGGACATGAGCATCACCCCACCCGCCACTCCAGCACGCCATCCTCCGCCGTCACGATAGCGCCCAACGTTCCCACCGGCGTGCGGTCCATGTTCAACAGGTGTGAAAGCGTCGCGACATCGTTCGCCGGGATCCGCGCGAGGGCACGGGCGTCTTGCTCCGTGCGCATCATCACCACGCCGTGCTCGACTTCGCCCTTGCCCTTGTAGATCACGGTAAAGCTCTCGGCCTTGCCCTTGCCCGAGGCTTCGGTGACGAATTCGGGCACCGCGCCCTTGGCCCGGTCGGCTTCTGCCTGCACGCTGGTGTTCTGCGATAGCGTCTGTTTCGGTGCCTCGCGCGACAGCACCACGCCGTGATGCTTGGTGACGAAGCCGCCCTGGCCGTAGAGCAGGCCGAGCTTGCCGTGTTCGCGCAAGCGTCGAACCATCGCACAGGCCGCATGCGTCATGTAGGTGTTGAGCGGAGCGCCAAAGAAAGTGAGACCGCCGGTGACGGTCGGCTGCACGTCGGGGCCGAGGCCCAGCGTCCGCCGCGCCATCTTCGGCACGCAGGGGAAGCAGCTATACAATTCGATGGCGTCGAATTTCCTGCCGTCGCCCTCGACCAGATCCATCACCGCCTTCAGCACCGCGTTTTGCGGATGGCTTTCATAAAACTGGTC
The DNA here is from genome assembly GCA_963764705.1 of uncultured Alphaproteobacteria bacterium. Classification (GTDB taxonomy): domain Bacteria; phylum Pseudomonadota; class Alphaproteobacteria; order Rhizobiales; family Xanthobacteraceae; genus Bradyrhizobium. The sequence continues at coordinate 241,670 of CAVXTR010000009.1, forward strand.
GCGCACCAGATAGTCGCGCGGCTCTTCCGCCGAGGCGCCGCCCCAGACATAGACCAGGCGATCCTCGGGCACGCCGGCCGCGCGGGCTTTTGCCAGCGACGTCAGCAGCACTGCGCCGCCCATGTTGACCGTCGGGTTGGCTACCATCAGCTTGGTGTACGGCCAGGCGATCAGGCGATTGTCCGCAGTCGCCGTCGTGATTTCGTCCGGCGCCAGCGCCTTCTTCATCCAGGAGTTTGGATTTTCCGACGCCACCTTCGAGTAGGTCGACCACAGCTTTCCGGACTCGGCTAACGCCTCACGTGGAGTCTGGCCCCAATGCGCTGATGTGGCGGACTCATAGAGCGGATAGACCGTGATCGGGCGGAACACGCCAAGTTTGACCGCCATCGGCTTCTGAAACACCGCGCCGCGCTTCGGCTCCTCGACGTCGCTGGCGAACGGCGTCCATGGCAGCGTGATGCCGCCGCGCTCGGCCTTGGTCGCGGTCGACTGCGCTTCCGCGCCGCAGACGGCCGCGACGCTGCACTCGCCGCGCGCGATGCGCTGCGCCGCTTCGTGGATGTAACGGATCGGGCTCTCGCCGCCGACCGGGCCGTAATAGCAATGCGCGGGCTTGGCGCCGAGCCGCTCGGCCAACAGCTTTTCCGGATCGCGGTAGCGCCAGCTCAGGAAATTGACGACGTCGAGCGAGCCGAGTTCGCCAAGCAGCTTTGCGCCACTGTCGGCCTCGGCGCGGCGCATGGCCTGTTCGAGCAGCGTGAGCGGTTCGAGGCCGGCGGCGATATCCTTGGGACGGTCGACGACTTCACCAACGCCGACGATGACGGGGATGCGGTCTTCGGGGAGAGGGGTGTTTGACATTTTTTCTTGCTTTGCTTTCTGGACTATCGTTTCGCCTTCGCCCTTCGAGGCCTTCGCTTCGCTACGGCACTTCAGGTGACGTCGCCACACACACCGCCGTCATCCTGAGGAGCCGCGAAGCGGCGTCTCGAAGGATGGATTGAAGCCGTCACTCCTCCATCAACGCGTTCATGTGCTCGACGGCGTCAACGAAATCTTCCTTGAATTCCTGCACCACGGCGCTGGCGGATTTGACGCTGTCGATCAGGCCGACACCCTGGCCGACGAAATAGCTGACAAGGTCGCGCGCCTGCGCATTCCCCGCGGCGGCGGCGCGGTCGATCGAGTTGAAAGCGTCGCGGCTGATGATGCTTTGCAGCGGCATCGGCAGCGCGCCGGGGCTGTCGGGGCCGCGGTCCCAGGCATCGGTCCAGACCGAGCGCAGTTGCCGCGCGGGTTTGCCGGTGCGCCCCTTGGAGCGGATGGCATCGCGGGAAGATGCTGCGATCATCTTCTCGCGGAAGATCTCTGACGTTTCGGATTCGACGGTGGCGAGCCACACCGAGCCGGTCCAGGCCCCGGCAGCGCCCATCGCCATGCAGGCTGCCATCTGCCGTCCGGTCATGATGCCGCCGGCGGCCAGCACCGGGACGTCGCGGATCGGCTTGATCGCCTTGATCACTTCGGGCACCAGCACCATGGTGGACACTTCGCCGCAATGGCCGCCGGCCTCGGTGCCCTGAACCACCAGAATGTCGACGCCGGCCGCGACTTGGCGCAGCGCGTGCTCCTTGGCGCCGACCAGGGCTGCGACCGGAACGTTGTGCTTCCTGCCCTTGTCGATCATCGCCTTCGGGGGCACGCCGAGCGCATTGGCGATCAGCTTGATCGGATGCTGGAATGAAACGTCCAGCAATTCCAGCGCGCGTTGGGCATCAAATGGCTGCGGCTGGTTGTCGGCAACATTGGTCGTCGTCAGTTCGATGCCATATTTTTTCAGCAGGCTGCGGGTGAAGTCGCGATGCTGCGGCGAGATCCGCGCCTCCAGCTTCTTCCAGGTGACGTCCTTTTCGCCTGATGTCGAGATGTTCTCGGGGATCAGCACGTCAAGACCGTAGGGCTTGCCGTCGCAGTGATCGTCAATCCATTTCAGTTCCTGCTCGAGGCTGTCGGGCGAATGCGCTGTGGCGCCCAGCACGCCAAATCCGCCGGCGCGGCTGACGGCGGCGACCACGTCGCGGCAATGGCTGAAGGCGAGCAGCGGAAACTCGATTCCCAGCATGTCGCAGATCGGCGATTTCATGGCGGTATTACTCCCTTAGTGCTCGTTCTTGGTTTTGACGGGCTGGGTTGGACGAACGCTAGCCCATCCGAGGCCGGGAAGCCAAGCGCGTTTCCGGCATGTGCTTCTACGCATTCCATGCCGCAAAATATGCAAACCAGACGGGGCGATTTGTCTCTTGCGCTTTGACGCTACCGATAGAATGCTGTTCGCCAAACAGCCAAGAAAATCAGGGAGCCCGCCTTCATGTCCGCCCAGACCTCCGTCGCCGCAAAACCCTCCGAAACCTTTGATGTCGTCGTGGTCGGGGCGGGCTTTGCCGGCATGTACATGCTGCATCGGTTGCGCCAGCAAGGCATGACGGCGCGGGTCTTTGAGCAGGGCGACGGCGTCGGCGGCACCTGGTACTGGAACCGCTATCCCGGCGCGCGCTGCGACGTCGAGAGCATGCAGTATTCCTATTCGTTCTCGGAAGAACTGCAGCAGGAATGGGACTGGAGCGAGCGCTACGCGCCGCAGCCCGAGATCCTGAAATACGCCAACCACGTCGCCGACCGTTTTGATCTCCGCTCCGACATCCAGTTCAACACCCGCGTTGAAAAGGCGGTGTTCGACGAGAACGCCAGCCTGTGGTCGGTCACTACCTCCGACGGCAAGAAGGTCGTCGCCAAATTCGTCGTGCTCGCTACCGGTTGCCTCTCGAACGCAAAAATGCCCGATATCAAGGGTCTCGATCGCTTCAAGGGCAAGGTTTACCACACCGGTCACTGGCCGCATGAGGGGGTCGATTTCACCGGCCAGCGCGTCGGCGTCATCGGCACCGGCTCGTCGGCGATCCAGTCGTTGCCCGTGATTGCGGAGCAGGCGAGCCAGCTCACGGTGTTCCAGCGCACCGCGAACTTTTCGATTCCCGCCCGCAACGCGGCACTGTCAGAAGAAGAGCGGCAGTCGTTTCGCGCGCGCTATCCCGAAATCCGGCAGTTCGCGCGCGAGGTCGCGCGAAACGGCATCTATACCGAGGTGCCCGACCGCGGCGCGCTCGACGACGGCGACAATGAGCGCCGCTCGAAATACGAGACGCGCTGGAATCGCGGCGGGCTGACCTTCATGTCGGTCTATAACAACCTCGGGCTGGACAAGACGGCCAACGACACCGCCGCCAATTTCGTTCGCGAGAAAATCGCGGAGATCGTCGAGGATCCGGCGACAGCAAAGCTGTTGCAGCCGGACAGCCACCCGATTGGTTCGAAGCGCATCTGCATCGACACCGATTATTTCGCGACCTTCAACCGTCCGAATGTGGCCTTGGTCGATATTAAATCCAATCCGATCGACGAGATCACCGAACACGCGGTGCGCACCGGCGGCAAGGACTACGAGGTCGATGCGCTGGTGCTCGCCACCGGCTTCGACGCCATGACCGGATCGGTCGCCAAAATCGACATTCACGGCCGAGGCGGTCAGACGCTGAACGACAAATGGGCAGCGGGTCCGCGCACGTATCTGGGCCTGATGAGCGCTGGCTTTCCCAATCTGTTCGTCATTACCGGACCCGGCAGCCCGTCGGTGCTGTCGAACATGATCGTCTCGATCGAACAGCATGTCGACTGGATCGCGGATTGCACGGTTTACATGCGCGAGCACGGCCTCGACATCATGGAAGCGGCCGTCGACGCCGAGGATAAATGGGTCGCGCATGTCAACGAGGTCGCCTCTGCCACGCTCTATCCGCAAGCCAATTCCTGGTACATGGGCGCCAACGTGCCGGGCAAGCCGCGGATCTTCATGCCCTATATCGGCGGCGTCGGGCCGTACCGGCAGATCTGCAATGACGTCGCGGCCAAGGGTTATGAAGGATTCGTGATGGCAGGGGCGAAACAGCCGCGCAAGGTGGCGGCGTCATAAGCCCAGTGCCGTAGGGTGGGCAAAGCGTAAGCGTGCCCACCATTCCGAATGAAGCTGATGGATGGTGGGCACGGCGCAAGTGCGCCTTTGTTCACCCTACGAATTCATTTTTTATCTGCCTTCGCTCGCGTCACCGCCGGTGCTTTCTTCTTCGCTTTGCCCTGATTGTAATCGATCGCGGCGCGGATCAGAGTTTTCAGGGCAGGGGCATTGATCTTGTCGCCTTCGAGGAAATCGATCGCGCGTCGCGCATTGCCTTCGAGGCCGGCGTTGAAGAGCTTGTCGGGATCGGCAAGCTTCGCCCCGTACATGAAGGTCAGCTTCACCTTGCCCTTGTGCGCGTTGGCGACCGCGATGATGCCGTTGCGCGACCACACCGGGCTTCCCATCCACTTCCATTCCTCTGATATCTCGGGGTCGGCCGCCAGAATGGTCTTGCGGACGCCGGCGAAGGTCTTGCCGCGCCAGTCGGTAATCCCCGCGACCAACTGGTCGATACGCTCCGAAGCGGATGCTTCCTTGCTCATGGCCTTTACCCCTGTGCGCCGGCGCGTCCGTCACCGCGCCGATCGGCGACATAGGGCAGCACGAACATATAGAGCCCGCTGAATAGCAGCAGGAACAGCGGCAGCAGCGGCGAATAGACCACCCAGAGCGGAGGTTCTCCCAGCGCCATGGCGACGAAATTGGCGATGACGGCCAGCGTAAAGGCGATCGATATCCAGCGATGGGCTTGCCGAATCCACAGGTTGAACTTCATCGGGAGCTCCTTGTGTGATGATGCAATCAAGCTAATTTAACCAATGGCGCCGGTGGATCTCAATCCGCCTTCGCCAGCGTCTGTTCCAGGTTGGCAAAGAACTTCTGCCACCCGAATTTGGCGCCCTGATAGGCCTGGGTCTGATCCGGCTTGAAGCCGGACTGCTCCATGCGCAGGTGAGTTCCCTTGCTCGTGGCGGTGAGGGTCCAGGTCACGACACTTTCCAGTCCCATCGCGCTCCAGGTGTAGGACAGCGTCTTGTGCGGCTCTATCGCCAGCACCAGGCATTCGACGGCGCCCCAGTCGCCGCGCAGGTTGAAGCGGTGGTCGACGGCGGGCTTGAAGTCGTTCTTCATCAGCCATTCCTCGATCAGGTGGGGCTGGGTGAGTGCGCGCCAGATCTTCTCCGGCGGAAAGGCGATCTCCCGTTCGACGACGACGGTGCGCGTTTCGGTTGCGGTATTGTTCATTGGTCCATCCTTTTGAGGAGATCTTCGAGGTGATCGAACCGGCTCTGCCAGAAGCCGGCCATCTGGCTGGTCCAGTCGATCAGGGGCCCGAGCGCGCCGAGCTGCGCGCTGTAATGGGTCTGGCGGCCTTCGTGGCGGTCGCGCACCAGCCCGGCCTGTTTCAGGACCCCGAGATGCTTCGAGACCGCCGGCTGTGAGACCTTGGCCCGCGCCGTCAGCGCGCCGACCGTCTGTTCTCCGTCGCGGCACAGCCGCTCGAAGATCGCCCGCCGCGTCGGATCGGCCAGCGTTTTGAACAGGACGTCGTGGGTTTCAGGCATCAGCAATCGATAACTCTGTGGTTATAGATCAACGTATAACCAGCGGAACATGCGTTAGTCAAGCGGGAACACGGCGCGTGCAAGGCACTTCAGAAGGCGCACCTGACGGGCCAGGTCCGCTTGAATTTATCATATCCCGATAGTTATGCATTAGGTCCGGGCGCTATTTCAGCGGCAGAAAAAGCTCCGCGACCGCTTCATGCTCCGGCACCTCCGGCAAGAAGCTCAGCCGCTGGCAATAGATCGGGAAGTCGCGTGCTTCCTCGCCGCTGGCCGGAAGCCAGTCGCGATAAAGGTAGAGTGCTGCGGGCTCCAGATTGTCGGTGTAGCCGACGACGCGCAGCACCGCGCAGCGTCCGCCAGGAATCTCGCCGGTCTTGATCTGCTCGCCGTTCGCCTCGATCGGCTGGTCGGTCCCGACACAAAGGTCCATGCTGTAATCGGCAGGCGAGGCGGGACGCCGCTCGGAATACCAGATATTGAAGGTCGGATTTGTTTTGGGGTGCAGGCCGGCGGCCCGGCGCCACGCGATGAATCGCTGGATGGTGGCGCCGATCGTCGCCGGGTCGCCCCGATGCTCCATGATCGCCACCGGCGTCGGTGGCACATCGCGGATCGTCACGTCGTCAGTGGTAAAGGTCTTCTGCATCAGCTTTCTCCTCGCGTTGTCGAAAGGCCCGAAGGCCGCAAGCCACGGCTCCCAGTCCGGCGACTTCCGGAACGACGAAGGCGATTGCCTGAACCGTTGCCGAAAGGCGCGGGCGAAGGCGTCCGGTGCATCGTAACCGGCATCCATCGCTATGTCCGTGACGCTTTGGGCATCCATGTAGGCCAGCCGGTACGAAGCGCGCTTCATACGGGCAAGCTGGACATAGCGATGCACTGACAACCCGAAGGTGGACATGAACTGCCGGTGGAAATGGTATTTCGAGAACGCCGCGACGCCGCTCAACACGTCCAGGCCCAGATCACCGTCGAGGTGCTGGTCGATGTAACCCAGCACCCGCTGCATCCGGGCATGGTAGTTTTCAAGCGCCGCCTTCATCGTCTCTTGCTCCGTGGCGACACCAGCTAGGCCGTTCCGGATGTAGCGCGCTCGACCGATCTTGCGATTTGGCATGGATCAACAGGTGCCTGCCAGCAACGGCTACAGGCAAGCCCGATTTACGGTTGAACGGCAAGGCATACGATGCTGATTGCATCCGCGCAGCGATCGAGGGGCAGGGCGCGCCTCAAACTTCCAGCCACTCCTTGCGCACAGCGGCATTGGCGGCGAGTTCCGGTGGCGTCCCCTCGAACACGATGCGGCCGTGGCCCATGACATAGAGGCGGCGGGAAATCCGAAGCGCAATGGTGAGTTTTTGCTCCACCAACAGGATCGCGGTGCCACGCTTGGCGATTTCGTCCAGGAGCGTGCCGACCTGTTCGACCAGCTTTGGCGCGAGGCCTTCGGTCGGCTCGTCGATGATGACCAGATCAGGATCGCCCATCAGCGTGCGGCACATGGTCAACATTTGTTGCTCGCCGCCCGACAATACGCCGGCCGGATTGTCCTGGCGCGCGGCGAGATTGGGAAACAGCGCGAACACGTCGGCAAATTTCCAGCGGCCTTCGACGCCGGCGCGTTTCATTCCAAGTTCGAGGTTCTGTTTGACGGTGAGGCCGGGAAACACCTGGCGGTCTTCCGGCACGTAGCCGATGCCGAGATGGGCGATCTGGTCGGGCCGCAGCCCCGCGATCGAACGGCCCTTGAAGCTGACGTTGCCGACCGGCGGCAGCAGCCCCATGATGGTCTTGCAGGCGGTGGAGCGGCCGACGCCGTTGCGGCCGAGCAGGCTGACGATCTCGCCCTGGTCGACTGAGAGATCCACGCCCTGGAGGATGTGGCTCTTGCCGTAATAGGCGTGGAGGTCGCGGACTTCGAGCATCATGCCGCCACCGCCCCGAGATAGGCTTCCTGCACGGCGGCGTTGCCGCGGATGGCGGCAGGCTGATCGGACGCGATCACCTCGCCATAAACGAGAACCGTGATGCGGTCGGCGAGGCCGAACACCACGCTCATGTCGTGCTCGACCATGATCAGCGTCTTGCCTTCCGACACGCTGCGGATCAGCGCGACCGCGCTGTCGGTCTCGCTGTGGCTCATGCCCGCGGTCGGCTCGTCCAGCAGGATGATCTCGGCGCCGCCGGCAATGGTGATGCCGATCTCCAGCGCGCGCTGCTCGGCATAGGACAATAGACCCGCCTGCAGGTTGCGGCGGTCGGACAGTTTCAGCCGTTCTAGCAATTGATCCGCGGCCTCGTTCAGCGCCTTCTGCCGCCCCAGCAGGTGCCAGAACGAGTAGCGGTAGCCTTGCGACCACAGCAAGCCGCAGCGAATGTTCTCGAACACGGTCATGCGCGGGAAGATCGAGGTGATCTGGAAACTTCGGGAAAGACCGAGCCGGTTGATCTCCTGCGGCGCCAGATCGGCGGTGGACTTGCCGTCGATCGTGATCGAGCCAGAGCTGATCGGAAACCGCCCCGAGATCAGGTTGAATAGCGTGGTCTTGCCGGCGCCGTTGGGGCCGATGATGGCATGACGCTCACCTCGCGGGATCGAGAGATTGACGCCGCGGATGATTTCGGTTCGGCCGAACCGCTTGCAGACGTCGCGCAGTTCGATCGCAGGCACTTGGGGGGTATCTCCGCTCACGACATCGCCCCCCGCAGCTTGATGCTTTCAGTCACGGCGTCCCAGCGCTCGCGAAAGCCGCGGGCCTCGCGACGCAGCCATAGCGCTCCGAGCACGAGGGCCGCCAGTGCGATCACCCAGGGCATCGGCGCCGTGGTGTCGATGAGGTGGCCGCCGATCGAGAATTTCTTGCCTTGCGCGGCGCCGATGGTGGTGAACGACGCCAGCTCCACCAGCAGCACGAAGCCGAGCAGGACGATCAGCGCCGGCGGGAAGGCCCGCGCATAGGGCAGCGCCAGCTCGCGCATCCGCCCGGCGCGCCAGATCGGCATATGCATGAAGATCAGCCCGATCAGTCCGCCCGGCGCGTACATCACCATGACGATGAAGAGAATGCCGACATAGAGCAGCCAGGCGTTGCTGAGCAGGCTGACGCCGCTCTGCAGCAGCACCACCACGATGGTACCGAGGATCGGCCCGAAGAACCCGCCGGCGCCGCCGATATAGACCGCCAGCAGCGCGTTGGCGGACTTGCCGGCCGACACCGTATCGAAAGTGACGATTTCGTAGATCAGCACATACAGCCCGCCGGCGATGCCGGCGAAGAAGCCGGACAGCGCGAACTGATAGAGCCGCACCATGCGCGGATCGTAACCGACGAACTGCGCGCGCTCGAAATTGTCGCGGGTGGCGTTGGCCATGCTGCCGAGCGGGGTCTGGGTTTGCAGTTTCATCAGAAATGCGGCGATGAAGGCCCAGGCCAGCACCAGGCAGTACACTTGCCAGGGCGAGGAGTAGCTGACGTGGAACAGGCTGGTATCCATGACGCGGTCGACGGGGATGCCGCCTTCGCCGCCGAAGAAGCCCATGAACATCAGCGCCGCGGCCGATACCAGTTCGCCGAGTCCCATCGTGATCATCGCAAACGCCGTGGCGCGCTGCTTGGTCACCAGCCAGCCGAACACGAAGCCGAAGAACAGTCCGCCAATTCCGCCGGCGAGCGGCACCAGTTCGGTGGGCAGCCAGATCGTGCCGGCCTTGACCAGAAGGACGACGTGCGCGGCGCAGTACGCGCCCATCCCGAGCAGCACAGCGTGGCCGAACGACAGCAGGCCGGCCTGGCCCATCAGCATGTTGAAGGACAGCGCGAAGATCGCCATCACGCCGATCTCGCTCATCAAGGTCAGCACGAAGCCGGAATGGCGGCCCTTGCTCCAGTCGTAGAACAGGAACGGGATCGCGAGCAGGATGATGAGGACCAGAAGCCAGAGCCAGTGGCGGCGCAGCATGTTCATGTATCGCGCGTCCCCATCAGCCCGCGCGGCCGGAACACCAGGATCAGCACCAGCATCAGGAACGGCAGCAGCGCGCCGACCCGCGGCAAGGTGACGTTGAGGACCTCGGCGAACGGCGTACTCGATGTCACCGTGTAGCCGAACTTGGCCAAGAGATCCGCCAGCGAGACGTCGAACACCACGGCGAAGGTCTGGATCAGCCCCATCAGGATCGAGGCAATGAAGCAGCCGGCCAGCGAACCGAGCCCGCCGAACACGACCACGACGAACACGATCGGGCCCATGGTGAAGGCCATCGCCGGCTCCGTGACCTGGTAGTTGCCGCCGATTACGCCGGCGAGCCCCGCGAGCGCGGTGCCGGCGGCGAATACGAGGGTAAAGATGCGCGGCACGTTATGGCCGAGCGCGGACGCCATGTCGGGATGAGTGAGGGCGGCCTGGATCACGAGGCCGATGCGCGTTCGTGTCAGGCCCAGCCAGATTGCGCCGAACATCAGGGCGGAGATCAAAAGCATAAAGGCGCGGTAGGCCGGAAACTGCGTGCCGTAGATCTTGAACAGCGGGAAGTCCAGCAGCTCCGGCACCCGGTACGGCACCGGCAGCAGGCCCCAGGTCATCTGCACGCCCTTTTCGATCAGCAGTGCGAGGCCGAAGGTGAAGAGCAATTCCGCGATATGGCCGTTGCGATGAACGCGCCGCAGCCCGAACATTTCAATGGCAGCGCCGATCAGCCCGCAGAGTAGGGGCGCGATCACCAGCGCCGGCCAGAACCCGAGATAGACGCTGATGGTGTAGGCGAAATAAGCGCCCAGCATGTAGGCGCTGGCATGGGCGAAGTTAAGCACGCCCATCATGCTGAGGATCAGCGTCAGCCCGCTCGCCAGCATGAACAACAGCATGCCGTAAACCAGGCCATTCAAAAGCGAGACGACAAAGACTTCCATTTACAAGTTACCTGGCAAGTTACCTGCCCGCAAAGCGCGACGCCCGCTTCCATCATGGAAGCGGGCGACTGTTGTGTCGGTCAGGAGGCGCCGGGGCGCTTCATCTTGCAGGTGTTGGGCTGGTCGATGTCCTTGGCGAGCACCGTCGTGGTCGCCTCCCAGCCAAGGCCGGTGCCTTCGGCGTCGTACTTCTCGCCCTTCTTGAAGGTGCCGACGAAGTACTCGCTGATGATCTGGTGATCATCCTTGCGCATCTTGGTGTCGTAGCCGAGGAAGTCCTTGAGCTCGAGGCCTTCCATCGCGGTGGCGATCTTGGTCGGATCGACACTGCCGGCCTTGTTCACCGCGGCCTGCAGGTATTCGAAGATGGTGCGGAAGCCGGCGGCGGAGAAGTCGAACTTGTGCTTGGCCCGGAAACCTTCACCGAAAGCCTCGGCCTCCTTGTTGCCGATCTTGGGCGCCACGTTTTCGCTGTAGGACATGACAGCCAGCACGCGGTTGTCGCCGCCGGCGCCGATCGCGGTCGGGCCGCCGGCGAGGTGGGCGTAGAAGGTGTAGTAGTGCAGATCAGCGCCGGCATCGACGCCTGCCTTGATCAAGAGGTTCATGTCCGGACCCCAGTTGCCGGTCATCAGGGCCTGCGCGCCCGAGGCTTTGATCTTGGTAATGTAGGGCGAGAAGTCCTTGACCTTGCCGAGCGGGATCAACTCATCGCCGACGATTTGAACGTCAGGCCTGAGCTTGGTGAGGAAGTTCCTCACCTCGCGCTGCACGGACTGGCCGAACAGGTAATCCTGGTTGATCAGGTAGACCTTGGTAGTCTCCTTCGGCAGCGCGCGGACCATCACCTCGGCCTTCATGGCGGCGTGCAGGTCGAAGCGGAAGTGCCAGAAGCTGCACTGCTCGTTGGTAAGCTCGGGGGCCACCGCGCCGCAGTTCAGGTAGATGATACGGTTGTCGGGATTGCGCTCGTTGTTCTTGTTGACCCCGTCGATCAAAGCGGCGGCGATGTTGGAGCCGCTGCACTGCATGATGAAGGGCATGTTCTGGTCGGTGGCGCTCTTGAGCGCGATCAGCGCGTCCGAAGGCTGCGACTTGTTGTCGAACGGGACCAGCTCGAACTTCTTGCCGAGCGCGCCGCCCTTCGAATTGATGTAGTCGATGATGTATTGCATCTGCTTCAGGTTGGCGTCGCCGACCTGGGCGAAAGGTCCTGAGAGCGGATCGGTGTAGGCGACCTTGATGGTGGCCTGGGCGCTGGCTTGACCGCACCCGGCGATCGCAAGCATAATTCCAGAGAACACGGCTAACCACTTGCCTTGCAGCATGGTGTATTCCTCCCCTGATGTTTGTCCGCTTTATTGTTCTTGTTGCGGTGCTTGGGTGAAACCGTAACATGGAGACCGCGCCGACCGCCACAACGATTTGTCCGACGGCGGTGCCTGCCTCTTGTGCGCCCCGCACACGCAACATAATTCCGCCAAGCGGCAAGATCGTCTATCCCCAGACACGGCCGAAAGAGCCTGGAGCCAAAAACAATGACCGACGCCCCCGTCGCCGACCCCTCAGCCTACGTACCGCTGAAAGTCTGGACCTGGAACAAGGAGAGCGGCGGCCGCTTCGCCAGCATCAACCGCCCGATCGCCGGTCCGACGCACGACAAGGAGCTGCCGGTCGGCAAGCATCCGTTCCAGCTTTATTCTCTGGCGACGCCCAACGGGGTCAAAGTCACTGTCATGTTCGAGGAGTTGCTGGCGGCCGGCTTTAGCGGCGCCGAATACGATGCGTGGCTGATCCGGATTGACGGTAACCAGTTCGGCAGCGGGTTTGTGTCGGTCAATCCGAACTCGAAGATTCCGGCACTGATGGACCGCAGCGGGCCGACGCCGATCCGGCTGTTCGAGTCCGGCGCGATCCTGGTGCATCTGGCCGAAAAGTTCGGCGCGTTTTTGCCGACCGGCGGGCAGGCGCGTGCCGAATGCCTGTCATGGCTGTTCTGGCAGATGGGCAGCGCGCCGTTTCTCGGCGGCGGCTTCGGCCATTTCTATGCCTATGCGCCGACCAAGATCGAATACGCCATCGACCGCTACGCCATGGAAGTGAAGCGCCAGCTCGACGTGCTCGACCGCCATTTCGCCGATCACGAATATCTCGCGGGCAAGGACTACACCATCGCCGACATGGCGACCTGGCCGTGGTACGGCAGCCTCGCCAAGGGCTTGCTCTACGGCGCCGGCGAATTCCTTTCCGTCGACGACTACAAGAACGTGCAGCGCTGGACCGACGCCATCGCCAAGCGTCCGGCGGTACAGCGCGGCCGCATGGTCAACCGCCCGTTCGGCGATCCCGCCAGCCAGCTCCACGAGCGGCATGATGCGTCCGATTTCGATACGAACACGCAGGACAAGATCGAAGCCGCGGCTGCGAAGGCGTAGTCGTCAACCGCGCCCCGCTTGCGGGGAGAGGTCGACGCGCGAAGCGCGGCGGGTGAGGGGGACTCTCGGCGAGTCGCGCGCGTGGAGACAGCCCCTCATCCCGACCTTCTCCTCGCAAGCGGGGAGGAGAAGACAAACAAGAACAACCAGGGAAGAATCCGCATGAGCTTTTTCGAAAAGGGCGCCGTCCGCATCCATTATCTCGAAGCCGGCACCGGCTTCCCGCTGCTCTTGATCGCGGGCGGCGGGTTGAACTCGACGATTGAAGGCATCATCGGCGCCTATCCGCCGTTCAACGCGATGGACGAGTTCAAGGCCGAACACCGCTGCGTCGCCTTCGACCTGCGCAACGCGCCTCCCGGCAAATCGACCGGCCCCCTTGAAATTGATCGTCCCTGGGATGCTCACACCGACGACCAGTTGGCGCTGATGGATCACCTCGGCATCGACAAGTTCATGGTGCTGGGCTTTTGCATCGGCGGCCCCTTGATCTGGAACCTGCTCAAGCGCGCGCCGGATCGTGTCGTCGCCGGCGTCCTGGTGCAGCCGTCAGGCTCGCGCCCGCAAATGCGCGATCTGTTCTACCAGAACAACATCAAGGGCTGGGCGCCGCAGCTTCTCGCGCAACGGCCTGACCTGACGATGGCGAGGTGCGAAAAATTCCTGACCAAGATGTACCGCGACGATCCCGACTTTGTGTTCACCGTGAACCGCGATTTCGTCCGCAACTGCCAAACGGCGGTGCTGGTGCTGCCCGACGATGTCCCGGCGCATCCCTACGATGTCGCGATGGAAACCGCGATGCTGGCACCGAACGCCGAAGTCAGCATGTTTCCGTGGAAGGAGCCGAAGGAGCGCGTACCGCTGGCGGTGCGCCAGATCCGCTCATTCCTCCGCGCGCACCGGCCAGCGTCGTAGACACCGTTTGCGATCCAACTCGCGGAGGCACCCCCACCCCAACCCTCCCCCGCAAGCGGGAGAGGGGGCGTTCGAGTTCGCTGCGCTATTTGAATTCAACGGTGGCCATAATTACGGAGCGCGGTGTTCGACACACAGCACGCTTGTCTCCCTCTCCCGCTTGCGGGGGAGGGCGGGGTGGGGGCGCGGCACGGGGACTCTATCGAATAGCCGAGAAGACTACTTCTTCGCCCCCTCGGCCGGCGGGAACACCACGCGATCGTCGGTGCGGCAATAGCGGTCGGCGAACATGCGGCCGATCGGGTGATAGCGTTCCATGTGGACGCGCATGGCGTCAGGGTCCCACAGGTCGTCGCGGATGTGGAACTGGATGCCTTCGCCCATGATCAGCATGCGGTCGCCGTTGACGTCGATGGTCTTCCAGGTCTTGCACTCCATCGCGAACGGCGCGTCGGCAAGCCGCGGCACCGCGATCCTGGTTGAGGGCGCGAGCTTGAGGTTGAGATAATCCGGCTCGCCGATGTCAGGGGGAAAGTCGCCGCTGGATTCATGCATCGCCTGCGCCAGCGGCTCGTCGGTCATGTTGACGACGAATTCACCTGATCGTTCGACATTGATCTGGGTGTCCTTGGCGCGGCCATCGGTGCGCCGGTTGGCGGCGAACATGCACAGCGGCGGATCCTCGCAGAACACGTTGAAGAAGCTGAAGGGAGCGGCGTTGACGACGCCCGTGGGGCCCACCGTCGTCACCCACGCGATCGGTCGCGGTAGCACGAACGATGCCAGCACCTTGTAGCGCTCGCGGGGTTTGAGATCGGAGGGAGCGTATTGCATGGGGGTCCCTGTTGGCCGGGATTTGTCCCACCGCTGGCGGGAAAGCGTAGGGCAGATTAGCGAAGCGTAATCCGCCGATGGCGAGGCAAGGCGGCGGGTTACGCCTTCGGCTAACCCGCCCACGACCCTGTTGAACCCTACGGCATGCTCAGTTCGTGGCGGCCGACCACCATCCAGTGCACTTCATCCGGACCGTCGGCGAAGCGGAGGTGGCGGACGTCCTGGTACATTTCGCCGAGCGGGCTCCAATGCGAGATGCCGGTGGCGCCGTGCATCTGGATCGCCTGGTCGATGATCTTGCAGGTGCGCTCCGGCACCATGGCCTTGACCATGCTGACCCAGATCCGCGCCTCCTTGTTGCCGAGCACGTCCATCGCCTTGGCCGCCTTCAGCACCATCAGCCGCATCGCCTCGATTTCGCAACGCGCCTGCGCGATGATCTGCATGTTGCCGCCGAGATGGGCGATCTTCTTGCCGAAGGCTTCGCGGGTCAGGCCGCGCGACACCATCAGGTCGAGTGCCTTCTCAGCCTTACCGATCGTGCGCATGCAGTGATGGATGCGGCCCGGTCCGAGCCGGACCTGCGAGATTTCAAAGCCGCGGCCTTCGCCGAGCAGGATGTTTTCCTTCGGGACCCGGCAATTGTTGAAGCGCAGGTGCATGTGGCCGCGCGGCGCGTGGTCGTGGCCGAACACGTGCATCGGGCCCAGGATCTCGACGCCGGGGGTGTCGATCGGCACCAGGATCTGCGACTGCTGCTTGCTCGGCGCCGCGTCCGGGTTGGTCTTCACCATCACGATCATGATCTTGCAGCGCGGATCGCCGGCGCCGGAGATGTAGTACTTCTCGCCGTTGATCACCCATTCGTCGCCGACCAGCTTTGCCGTGGTCGAGATGTTCTTGGCGTCCGACGAGGCCACATTGGGTTCGGTCATGGCATAAGCGGAGCGGATCTCGCCGGCCAAAAGCGGCTTCAGCCACTTGTCCTTCTGCGCCTTGGTGCCGACGCGCTCCAGCACTTCCATGTTGCCGGTGTCGGGCGCCGAGCAGTTCATGGTTTCGGAGGCCATCGGATTCTTCGCCAGCTCGACCGCGATATAGGCGTAGTCGAGGTTCTTCAGGCCCTGGCCGGTCTCGTCGTCGGGCAGGAAGAAGTTCCAGAGGCCGACTTCCTTGGCCTTGTCCTTGGCCTTTTGCAGACACGCGAGCTGCTCGGGGGTAAAGCTCCAGCGGTCCTTCTTGTTTTCGCCGAGTTTGGCGAACTCGACCGACATCGGATCGACGGTCTCGCGGATGAATTTCTTGACGTGCTCGTACAGCGGGCGGACCTGCTCCGACATCCGCAGATCGTTCAGCTCTTCTTCCGGATTGAGGTTGTAGGTCGTGGTACGCGGGATGTAGGCGTGTTTCATGGATTATCCTCCCATTTGCGCAGTTGTTCTGCGGGCGCGCGCTTAGGCTCGTTGGCCGGCAATGTAGACGCCGGGGAGGGGCTTGTACAAGCATACGTCACGCCGCATTTTTCCGCTTATTTTCTCCTGGGGGAATATGACCGGTATTCCCGAACGGGTTCTGCCGGTGTTGAACGCATCGGGAACGTTCCAAAAAATCGCCGGCGGCAGACCTAGCCCTCGTGCTCAGGCTGGCGCATGGTTCGCGAAACGACAAGCAGAGGCAGGGAGAGACTTTCGAATGAAGACGGCCATCACCGAGTTGTTCAACATCAAGCATCCGATCATCCAGGGCGGCATGCATTATGTCGGCTTCGCCGAGCTCGCTTCAGCGGTCTCCAATGCCGGCGGCCTCGGCATCATCACCGGCCTGACCCAGCGCACCCCCGAACTGCTGGCCAAGGAAATCGCGAAGTGTCACGACATGACCGACAGGCCGTTCGGCGTGAACCTGACCTTTCTGCCGGCATTCACCGCGCCGCCTTATCCTGAGTATATCGCTGCCATCAAGGAGGGCGGCATCAAGGCGGTCGAGACCGCCGGCCGCAGCCCCGAGCAGTACATGCCGTCGCTGAAGGCCGCCGGCATCAAGGTGATTCACAAATGCACCTCGGTGCGGCATTCGCTGAAGGCCGAACAGATCGGCTGCGACGCCGTCAGCGTCGACGGTTTTGAGTGCGGCGGCCATCCCGGTGAAGACGACATGCCGAACATGATCCTGCTGCCGCGCGCGGCGGAAGAACTGAAGATCCCGTTCGTGGCGTCGGGCGGCATGGCCGACGCGCGTAGCCTGGTCGCCGCACTGGCGATGGGCGCGCAGGGCATGAACATGGGCACCCGCTTCATGGCGACCAAGGAGGCGCCGATCCACGACCACGTCAAGCAGGCGCTGGTCGCGGCGTCCGAACTCGACACGCGGCTGATCATGCGCGCGATCCGCAATACCGAACGGGTGTTGAAGAATCCCGCCGTCGATCATCTGCTCGAGATCGAACGCGAAAAAGGCGCCAAGCTGAAGATCGACGACATCCACGATATGGTCGCAGGCGTCTATCCCAAGGTCATGATCGACGGCCAGATGGATGCCGGCGCCTGGAGCTGCGGCATGGTGGTCGGCCTGATCCACGACATCCCGACCGTCAAGGAATTGATCGATCGGATCATGGCGGAAGCAGAGCAGTTGATCCGCGGCCGGCTGACCGGTTTTCTCGACGCAGCGTAGCTGCGTAGGGTGGGTTAGGCGCAAGCCGTAACCCGCCATGACAAAAGCAAAGAAGACGGTGGGTTACGCAACGCTAACCCACCCTGCGATCGCCCCGCCGCTACGGCAGCGGCATTCCGGCATTGGTCACGATCAGGTTGCCGGTCTCTAGCGGCTGGAGATCGCTGACGCTGGCGTCGCCGAGGAACGCGTCGAGGGCTGCCTGGATCGCCTCCTTGGCCTTCTGCGGACCACGATCGCTCATCCAGGTGTGCTGGTATTTGGTGTGCACGATGTCGATGCCGTCGGCCTTGGCTTGCTCGGGTGTCGGCAGTACGCCGGGATCGGTGTGGAAGTGCGGATCGTCCGAACGGAACGACAGGATCTTCATCTTGTCGTTGAGCACGAACGGCACGCGCAGATTATCCAGCGTGACGACCTTGGTCGTCAGGTCCGGATGCTGTTTGGCGAAAAACATCGCGGTGTCGCCGCCATTGGAGTGGCCGACCAGCGTGAGATGATCGTAATCCGCGTTGGGATCGCGCTTCTTCAACTGGTCGAGCGCGAACAGGATGTTGGCCTCGCCTTTCTTGTAGACGTCGAGCCGGCCGACATAGGGCTGGCCTTCCTTGGTCACCAGCGGTGGGTCGCTCGGATTATCCTGCTGGATGCTGACGACCATGTAGCCGCGGGCGGCGAAAACGTTGGCGAGAAATGAATACTCGGTGTTGCGAACGGTATTGCCGTTCGAGATAATGGCGACCGGAAGCTTCCAGTAGCCGGCATCGGCCTTCATCTCGTAGTCGCGGCGCACCGCGACATCGACCGCGACCGGCCGCTGCCGCGCCTCGTCGAACAGATCGAGCGTCTCGTGCCGGATGCCCCAGTGGCTCATCGCATAATACTGCGCGCCGGCGACGGCACACAGGCATGCCAGAACCGTCAATCCGCGCTTCATCGTTTCCGTCCCGATCAATTGATTTCAAGATATGGTGTTTAACGCACGGGCTGCAGATACGGATGCGTTGAGGCCGGCATTAAATTTGCGAAAGCTTTGGAACCGATTCAGCTTCGCTTCGTAGGGTGGGCAAAGGCGCCCTTGCGCCGTGCCCACCATATTGCTTGTCCTGAACGGAGATTGAAGTGGTGGGCATGCTACGCTTTGCCCATCCTACAAACCACAAACTCAACTTGTCATCCGGTGCACGGCGCAGATCTTGTTGCCGTCGGGATCGCGCAGATAGGCGATATAGAGCTGATTGCCGACGGCGCCGCGAATGCCTGGCGGATCCTCGCAAGGTGTCGCGCCATGGGCGATGCCGGCGGCGTGCCAGGCGTCGGCCTGCGCAGCCGAATTGGCGGTGAAGCCGATGGTGCCGCCGTTGGCAAACGTCGCCGGCTCGCCGTTGATCGGCTTCGACACCGAAAACGTGCCTGTCTTGGTGAAGTAGAAAATGCGGTGGCGGTCGACCTTGGCCGGACGGACGTCGAGCGTGCCGAGCAGCGCGTCATAAAACGCCTTGGCCTTCTCCAGGTCGTTGGTCCCGATCATGATGTGCGAAAACATTCTTCTCTTTCCTCCCCAGCTATTCCCCGCCGCTTGATTGGCCGGAAAAACGGCCCTCAGCGCCGTCTGAAACCGACGCTAGCAGCGCTCCGGGGGATACGGAAGCCGGAGCGGGCGACGAATTTGGCAAGCGAATAGGCAGTTCGGGTTGCCAGCCGCTTGGTGCTGCCCCCTGGTGCGGCAGACCGCCCAGGGCAACGGCAACATGACGGTAACGCCCTGTTGACCAAGTGTTTTTCGGCGGTCTGCCATTCCTGAACGCCTCTTGTGCATTGCAGCAAAAGCCATAGAACGTGGGCTGACTCGGCAAAGGAATTTAAGTGTCCGATATCAATGCCGACGCCTGGGTATCCTCAGGCCACCGCCCGATGGGTTTTCCCGAATTCGTCATCGTCATCGCCTCGATCATGGCGCTCAATCCGCTGGCGATGGACATGATGCTGCCGGCGCTGCCGAACATCGGCTCCGCGTTTCACATCACCGCCGCCAACCGCCCGCAAATGGTGCTGTCGACCTTCCTGCTCGGTTTCGGCGTCGGTCAGTTCGTGATGGGGCCGCTGTCCGACCGCTTCGGCCGCCGCCCGGTGCTGCTCGGCGGCATGGCGGTCTACTGCATCGCCAGCCTGCTCGCGATCGCCGCGCCCTCGTTCGAGACGTTGCTGCTGGCCCGCGCGCTGCAGGGATTGGGAACATCGGCCACCCGCGTCATCGCCGTCTCGATCGTGCGCGACTGCTATGCCGGCCGCAAGATGGCGAGCGTGATGTCGCTGGCGATGATGGTGTTCATCGCGGTGCCCGTGATCGCGCCGTCGTTCGGCCAGGCGGTGATGCTGCTGGCGCAATGGCGCGGCATCTTCATCGTGCTGATGCTGTACGGCGTGGCGGCGTTCGTCTGGAGCGCGCTGCGGATGCCGGAAACGCTGCCGGTGTCCGAACGCAAATCCATCGCCATTCGCGACGTGCTCGGCGCATTCCGCCAGACCGTGACCAACCGCCAGACCTTTGGC
Source organism: uncultured Alphaproteobacteria bacterium (assembly GCA_963764705.1). GTDB lineage: Bacteria > Pseudomonadota > Alphaproteobacteria > Rhizobiales > Xanthobacteraceae > Bradyrhizobium. Next base: position 261,576 of record CAVXTR010000009.1, read on the forward strand.
TATGCGCTGGCCGCCGGCGGCGTGATGGGCTCGTTGTTTGCCTTCGTGTTCTCGTCGCAGCAGATCTTTACCGAGATCTACCACCTCGGACATTATTTCCCGCTGGCGTTCGCGGCGATCGCGGTCGGCGTCGCGATTGCGGGATTCCTCAATGCCAAGATCGTCGGCCGGGTCGGCATGCGCGTGATGTCGCATACCGCGCTGGTGATCTTCGTCGCCGTGGCCGGGATCATGTTCGCGGCAACGCGGTTGAACATGCTGCCTCTGGCGTTGTTCATGCCGCTGGCTGCTATGATGATGTTCGCCTTTGGCCTGATGATGGCGAACTTCACCGCGCTTGCGATGGAGCCGCAGGGCCACATCGCCGGCACCGCGTCGTCGCTGTACGGTTCGATCACCACGCTGCTCGGCATCGCCATCGGCGCCACCATCGGCCAGGACTTTGACGGCACGCTGGTGCCGTTCACCACCGGCTTCTTCCTCTGCACGCTGGCCGCACTCGGCGTCGTGCTGGTGGTCGAGAAGGGCCGGCTGTTCCGGCCGCACAAGTTCGTCGTCAACTAAAACGCCGTGTAGCCGCCGTCGATCACGAACGTATCCGCCGTGTGATATGACGACGCCTTGCTCATGATGTACACGGCGATGCCGCCGAAATCGCTGGGTTCGCCGAAGCGGCGGACCGGAATGCGCGGCATCACGTTGGCGACGAACTTGTCGTTGGCCATGATATTGGCGGTCATGTCGCTCTTGATCCAGCCGGGAAGGATCGCGTTGGCGGTGACGCCGTAGCGGGCGAGTTCGACCGCAAGCGCGCGGCATAGCGCGTTCAGCGCCGCCTTGGTGCCGGCGTAGTGCTCGTTGCGCGCGGTGCCGAACAGCGAGGCGAGGCTCGAGGTCGCGACCAGTCGGCCGAACTTGTCGCCGGCCTCGGCGCGCTCGGTCATGTGGCGGGCGGCGGCCTGGAACACGTGGAACACGCCGTCGAGATTGGTCGCGAACATTTTTCGCCACTCTTCCTCGGTGCGGTCGATGAAGGCGCGTCGTCCGCCGCCGCCGATGCCGGCATTGGCGAAGCAGCCGTCGACCCGGCCGAAGGTGTCGAGTGTCGCCTTCATCGCGGCTTTCACCGAAGCGGGATCGCTGACGTCGCAGATTTGTGTCGCGACCTTGCCCTTGCCGGACGCCAGACTGGCCGCCGCATTCTTGTTCTTGTCGGCGTTGCGGCCCCAGATCGAGACGTTGCAGCCTTCGGCATGCAGCGCCTGCGCGATGCCAAGACCAATGCCGCCATTGCCGCCGGTGATGACGGCCGTGCGGCCGGTGAGGTCAAAGATGCTCATATCGGTATCCTTTGGTGTTTCCATTTGGCACGGCGCGCTTTAAGGCATGATCCGGAAAAGTGGGCACCGGTTTTCCGAAAAGATCATGCCCAAAACAAAGGGTTTGCGTCCGATGATGGACAGACGTTCAGGGGCAACCATGGACAAGGCCATCAGGAAAATCAAATATGGGACAAGACATCAGATCTGACCCATCGCGCACCAAATAGCGCGTAAACACAACTCGCGAGGAAACAATGCAGTTCAAGCACGTCACGCTCGATTTCGACGGTTCGGTGGCCATCCTCAAGCTCGACCATCAGGAGGTCATGAACGCGGTCTCGATCGACATGCTGGGCGGCCTCGGCGAGGCGCTGGATGCGATCGAGGAGAAGCGGGCGGAGGTGCGCTGCCTCGTCATCACGGGCGCCGGACGGGCGTTCTGCACCGGCGCCAACCTTCAGGGCCGCGGCAACGCCAAGCCCGGCAAGGCCAATGCCGGCGCGGCGCTGGAAACCGCGTTCCATCCGTTCCTGCGCCGGCTGCGCAACCTGCATTGCCCGATCGTGACGGCGGTCAACGGCCCGGCCGCCGGCGCCGGGATGAGTTTTGCATTGATGGGCGACATGATCCTGTGCGCGCGCTCATCCTATTTCCTGCAGGCGTTCCGCCGCATCGGCCTGGTGCCGGATTGCGGCTCGACCTGGCTGTTGCCGCGCATGATCGGCAAGGCGCGCTCGGTCGAACTGTCGCTGATGGGCGAGCGGCTGCCAGCGGAAAAGGCGCTGGAATGGGGCCTCGTCAACCGCGTCCATGACGACGCGACCTTGATGGAAGAGACGATGAAGCTGGCGCACGATCTCGCCAACGGGCCGACGATTGCGCTGTCGCTGATCCGCAAACTCTATTGGGACAGCCCGGAGAATTCCTTCGAGCAGCAGCTCAACCTCGAATTCGAATCGCAGCGCATCGCGGGCTCCGCGGAAGACTTCAAGGAAGGCGTCACCGCGTTCCTGGAAAAGCGCCCCGCCAAGTTCAAGGGAAAATGATCTAGCGTCCCATGATCGAACAGCAACTCGGACGCTGCGTCGCCGCCTGGTATCCCGGAGCGACCGGCGTCACTGGCGCCGCGAAACTTTCCGGCGGCGCCAGCCAGGAGACCTGGACCTTCGATATCGTTCACCCCGGCGGCCTTGTCGGCGCGATCCTGCGCCGTGCGCCGCCGGGCTATGGTGCCTCGCCGGGGCGGGCGGCCGGGCTCGACGCCGAGGCCACCTTGATGCAGCTCGCGCATGATGCCGGGCTGCCGTCGCCGCGCGTGATGCATGTGCTCAAGCCGGAGGACGAACTTGGCACCGGCTTCATGATGCAGCGCATCGAGGGCGAGACCATCGCGCGCAAGATTCTTCGCGACGAAGAATTTGCCAAAGCGCGGCCGCTGCTGGCCCGGCAACTCGGCAAGGTCGTTGCCGGCATTCACGGCCTGCCGGCGGACAAACTGCCGAAGCTGCGCGAGATGACGTCCACCAGGGAGATCGCGGATCTCGAACGCGAATACCGCAGTTTTGGCTGGCCGCGTCCGGTGTTCGAACTGGCGCTGCGCTGGCTGCGCGAGCGCGATCCCGGACCGTCGCAAGAGGTGACGCTGGTGCATGGCGATTTCCGCCACGGCAACCTGATCATCGGTTCCGACGGCGTCCGCGCGGTGCTGGACTGGGAGCTCGCGCATTTCGGCGATCCGATGGAGGACCTCGGCTGGATTTGCGTCAACTCGTGGCGGTTCGGCGAAATCGACAAGCCGGTCGGCGGCTTCGGTTCGCGCGAGGACCTGTTCGCAGGTTATGAGGAAACAGGGCGCAAGTGCGATCCGGACCGCGTCATGTTCTGGGAAGTGATGGGCACGCTGCGCTGGGGCATCATGTGCTGCGGCATGATGCAGCGGTTTCGCCAGGGCCCGGATCATTCGATGGAGCGCGCGATGATCGGGCGGCGTTCGTCTGAAACCGAAATCGATTTGCTGCGACTGTTAGCCCCGCGAGGGAGGTAAAGATGCAGGACGAACCGACACCCACCGAACTGATCAAGGCGGTCGCGGATTTCCTGCGCAACGAAATCACGCCCGCAATCAAGGGCCACAACGCGTTCAAGCTCCGCGTCGGCATCAACGCGCTCGATCTCGTCACGCGGCAACTGGCGCTCGCCAGTGGCGGCGATGCGGCGGAACATGCCCGGCTGAAGCGGTTGCTCGCGACTGACGGCTCGTTGATCGAACTCAACCGCGTGCTGTCGGACAGGATCGCAAAAGGCGAGGTCGATCTGACGACGCCGGGGCTTTCAGAACATCTGTGGCAGACCACGATGGACAAGCTCGCGGTCGATCAGCCGAACTATGCGTCGTACAAGCGGGAGTTGGGGAATAAGTAGGGTCGCCACGACCCCCATCGTCATGGCCGGGCTTGACCCGGCCATCCACGTCTTGGCCTCAACGAAGTAAGTCGTGGATGCCCGGGCATAGGCGAGCGGAAGCGACGCCGTCCTTCGGACGGCTATGCCCGGGCATGACGGAGAGGGTGAAACTATTTCCCCAGCCACTTCGGCGCGCGCTTCTCCGAAAACGCCTTCGGTCCCTCGATATAATCCTGCGAGGCCGCCATCGCCTTGACCGCGGGGAAGTCGCGCTGTTCCGTCATTGCCTGTTCCAGCGAAAGTTCGAGGCCCTTCTGGATCGCCTGCTTGGAGGCGCGGATCGACATCGGCGAGTTCTTGCAAATGGTCTCGGCCCAGCGCTCGGCGGCCGCCATCAGATCGTGCTGCGGAACCACCTCGTTGACGAAGCCGAGTTCGAGGCCTTCCTTGGCCGAGACGTGGCGCGCGGTCAGGATCATGCCCATGGCACGCTTCAGCCCGATCTGGCGCGGCAGCCGCTGCAATCCGCCGGCCAATGCTGCGAGGCCGACACGCGGTTCCGGTAGCGCGAAGGTCGCATTGTCGGAGGCAATGATGAGGTCGCAGGCCAGTGCGACCTCGAATCCGCCCCCCATCGCGACGCCGTTGACGGCGGCGATGATCGGCTTGTCGCAATCGAAGCGGGTGGTGAGGCCGGCAAAACCGCCCTTGTCCCAGCCGCGTTTGCCGCCGGCGGCTTGCCATTTCAGGTCGTTGCCGGCGCAGAACGCCTTGTCGCCGGCGCCGGTGACGATCGCGACCCACTGGTCGGGATCGGCGGAGAAGTTGTCGAACACCTTGTTGAGTTCGAAATGGGCGTCGATATGCAGCGCGTTGTACACTTCGGGACGCGACAGTGTGATTGTCGTAATCGGCCCCTTGCGTGTGACCCTGGAAAACTTGAGATCCATATTTGCTCCCGTTTCGATTTTCTGTGACGAAGAATATTCGCAAGGATATTAGCGCCTGCGCGGCGGCCGGTGCCATTCAATTACGCAAGGGCCCCGCGCGTGCCAAGCTCTATTCCATTGCTTGACTTGTCCTTGACTTGGCAGTGGTCTTCTCAGCTAAATCGATCCGAGCAGCAACGCTTCGTAGCGCCTAAACGCAAACCACAAAAACCAGAACATTCGGGAGAGACCGCCTTGGATTTCGCACTTCCCGCCGACCTCGTCGCCTATCTCGGCGAACTCGACCGCTTCATCGCCAAAGAGATCAAGCCGCTGGAAGAGGCCGACGACAACATTCGGTTCTTCGATCACCGTCGCGAATGGGCGCGCACCGATTTCGACAATGGCGGCCTGCCGCGCCACGAATGGGAAGCGCTGCTGCGCAAGGCCAAGAACCTGGCTGATGCCGCCGGGCATCTGCGTTTTGCGATCCCGAAGCGTTACGGCGGCAAGGACGGTTCCAACCTCTGGATGGCCGTGATCCGCGAGCATTTCGCGTCCCAGGGCCTGGGGCTGCACAACGATCTGCAGAACGAGCATTCGGTCGTCGGCAACCTGCCGATCGTGACCATGCTCGACCGCTACGGCACCGAAGAACAGAAGGAGATGATCGACGGCTCGATCACCGGAAAATACCGCATCACCTTCGGCCTGACCGAGCCCGAGCACGGCTCCGATGCGACCCACATGGAAACCCGGGCAGTGCCGGCGACCCGCGACAACGTCAAGGGCTGGCTCGTCAACGGCCAGAAGATGTGGACCACGGGCATGCACGTCGCGACCCATTGCGCGCTATTCACCCGTACCTCGGGCGAGGACGGCGACGCGCGCGGCATCACCTGCCTGCTGGTGCCGGCCAAGAGCGAAGGCGTGAAGGTCGAGGAATATATGTGGACCTTCAACATGCCGACCGACCACCCGCGCGTCAGCTTTACCGACGTGTTCGTGCCTGATGATGCGCTGTTCGGCGAGGTCGGCCGCGGCCTGTCGCTGGCGCAGTGCTTCGTGCACGAAAACCGCATCCGGCAAGCGGCGAGTTCGCTGGGGGCTGCGGTCTATTGCATCAACGAGAGCGTCAAGTACGCGCGCGAGCGAAAACCGTTCGGCAAGGCACTGGCCGAGAACCAGGCGATCCAGTGGCCGCTGGTGGAACTGGCGACGCAGGCCGAAATGCTGCGGCTGCTGATCCGCAAGACCGCGTGGGAGATGGATCAACTCACCCAGGCGCAGGTCGAGCACACACTGTCCGACAAAGTCTCGATGTGTAACTTCTGGGCCAATCGTCTGTGCTGCGAGGCCGCCGACCGCGCCATGCAGGTGCATGGCGGCATGGGCTATTCACGCCACAAGCCGTTCGAGCACATTTACCGCCACCACCGCCGCTACCGCATCACGGAAGGCAGCGAGGAAATCCAGAAGCGGAAAGTCGCGGGATTCCTGTTCGGGTATATGGGGGCAGGGAAGCATTAGCCCCCCGCTGCGCACACTCTCTGGCCACGTCGTCCCGGCGAAGGCCGGGGCCCATAACCAGAGCGTGTTGGGCACGCTAGTTGGTACGAACACTGCGTGAGCTTTACTAACTTCACGGCTTATGGATCCCGGCCTTCGCCGGGACGACACCAAGCGTTAGGAGACGACGCGACTAATTCACCTGCCGATCCTTGCCCGCCCAATACGGGTCCCGCAAATTCCGCCGCAGGATCTTCCCTGACGGATTGCGCGGCAGGGCTTCGAGGAAGTCGACCGACTTCGGCGTCTTGAAGCCGGCGATGCGTTCGCGGGTGAAGTTGATGATGTCGGCTGAACTCGTCGTCTTGCCCGGCTTCATTACCACCACGGCCTTGACGGCTTCGCCCCATTTGTCGTCGGGGATGCCGATCACGGCGGCTTCCGCCACGTCGGGATGATCGCAGATCGCGCTCTCGACTTCGGCGGGATAGATGTTCTCGCCGCCGGAGATGATCATGTCCTTGATGCGGTCGTGGATGTAGAGGTAGCCGTCCTTGTCCATGTAGCCGGCGTCGCCGGTGCGCAGCCAGCCGTCGCTGCCGAGCGTTTTGGCGGTGGCTTCCGGCAGGTTCCAGTAGCCGGCCATGTTGGAGCCGGAGCGGGTCGCTATCTCGCCGACTTCGCCCGGCGGCAACGGCTTGCCGTCAACGTCGATGATCGCAAGCTCAATGCCGGGCAGGGCCTTGCCGGCGGAGCGCATGCGGTCGAGCCCCTCGACATGGTCCTCGGGCGGCAGTGCCACGATGGTGCCGGTGGTTTCGGTCATGCCGTACATCTGCACGAAGCCGCACTTGAACACCTCGATGCATTCCTTCAGCAGCGCCGCGGGGATCGGCGAGGCGCCGTACAGCATGTATTTCAGCCGCGAGAAATCCACCTGCCGCGCGCGGGGCTGCCGCACCACAAACTGCATCGCAGCCGGCACCATGAACAGTTTCGTAATGCCGGACTGCTCGAAGAAATCCAGCACCTTGGTCGGATCGAATTCGCGCGCGATCACGCCACGGGCACCGTGATAGAGCCCCATCACGCCCCAGCCGGAGCCGCCGATGTGGAAGATCGGCATCGCCACCAGCGAGACGTCGTCGGTCGACCACCGGTTCCATTCCGGCTTCTCGGCCTCGTTGCCGGTCTGCACCAGGTTGAGAAAGTTGGCGTGCGACAGCATCGCGCCCTTGGGCTTGCCCGTGGTGCCCGACGTATAGAGCTGGATCGCGATGTCCTTCGGGCTGATCGGCACCTTGGGATCGTCGGGGCTGGCCGCATCGCGCCACGCCGTGAAATCCTGCCACTCCGGCGCGCCGCCTTCGGTGGTGATGATGTGCAGTAGATCGGGCAATTGCGGCTTGATGTTGCGGGCCCGCGTCACGAATTCCGGCCCGACGAACAGCACCGGCGCCTTGCAGTCGCCGACGATGAAGACGACCTCGGGCCCGGCGAGGCGCCAGTTCACCGGCGCCATCACCACATTGGCCTTCATCGCGCCCATCAACAACTCGAAATAGATGTCGCTGTTCTTGCCGAGATAGGCGATGCGCTCGCGTGGCTTGACGCCGAGCGCGATCAGCGCATTCGCCACGCGGTTGGTCTTGACGTCGAACTCGGCGAACGTGGTCTGGCGTCCCTCGAACTCATAGGCCAGCGCATTGCCGCGGTTCTTGGCGCGCTCGCGCACCATCTCGGCCAGGTTGGCCGGTTGCTGTGTGGACATGTCTCTCCCGTAACGTCTTGTTTTGGTTGCGCGGAGTTTGGCGTCATCCGGCAACAAAGACAATACGGGAGTACGCTCGACGCTTAACAGGCTCGTCGTCCCTGCGTTCGCAGGGACGACAGGATCATCCCCGTGCCGCGCGGTCCTTTTCGTTCTGCGCCTTGATCGAATCGCGCGCCAGCGTTCCAGTCGCCGTCGCTCCAGTCGCGCAGCTGGTAGAAGTTGCCGCCCATCGCCAGCGCCTGCGCGCCGTCCATCGCGATGGTCTCGCCGTTGATCCAGTCGCAGCCGCCGGAGATCAGGAACACGGCGAGGTTCTGCAACTCTTCCATGGTGCCGACGCGGCCCATCGGGTTCAGCGCCTTGGTGCGCGCGCCGGCCTCGTCGCCGGGCTTGATGCGCTTGCTCATGCCCTCGGTCGGGATTTCGCCGGGCGCGATGGTGTTGAGGCGGATGCCGTATTTGCCCCATTCGACCGCGAGCGACATCGTCATGGCGTGGATCGCCGACTTGCTCATCGCCGACGGCACCACATAGGGCGAGCCGTTGCGCACCCAGGTCACGGTGATCGACACCACGTTGCCGCGCTGCTTGGCGGCGATCCAGCGCCGGCCGACCGCATGCGTCACGTAGAAGGTGCCGTGCATCACGATGTTGGCGACCGCGTCGAAGCCGCGCGGCGACAGCTCTTCCGAGCGCGAGATGAAATTGCCGGCGGCGTTGTTGATGAGATCGGTGAGGGGACCCGTGGTCCAGATCTGCTCGATCATCTCGTCGACGGCCATCGCGTTACGGATGTCGACGCCGTGGCTGACCACACGTCCGCCGTGCAGGTCCATCAATTCGGTTGCGGTCTCGTCGCACACGCTCTTGCGGCGGCCGCAGATGTGGACCTCGGCGCCAAGCTGGAGAAATCGCTCGGCCATGGACTTGCCGAGGCCGGTGCCGCCACCGGTCACGAGAATGCGCCGCCCGGCGAGAAGCTGATCGTTGAACATCGTTTCCACCCGAAGGAATTGCTGTTAATTGGTCGATTGACTAAATCCGGACAACGCCGTTCTGTAAAGCGGCAACAACGAAAAACGACGGAGGAGATTTCTCATGGAGCAGCGCGTCTCGATATCGATTGCGGACGGCGTCGCCGACGTCCGGCTGGTGCGGACGGACAAGATGAACGCGCTCGATGCCGCGATGTTCGAGGCGTTAGTGGCCGCAACCGAGCGGCTTGCCCATGAAAAAGCTGTGCGAGCGGTAGTATTGTCCGGCGAGGGGCGCGCGTTCTGCGCCGGCCTCGACATGGGCCGCTTCGCCGCGATGAAGGATAGCGGCGGTAACGGAGTAGCCGGCGGCGAGAAGCGCGACCTCTCGGTGCGCACCCACGGGCAGGCGAATTTTCCGCAGCAGGCGGTGTGGGGCTGGCGCCAGCTTCCGGTGCCGGTGATTGCCGCGATCCAGGGCGTGGCGTTCGGCGGCGGTTTTCAGCTCGCGCTTGGCGCCGACATGCGCTTCCTGACGCCGGACGCGCGGATGTCGATCATGGAGATCAAATGGGGCCTGGTGCCCGACATGGCCGGCACGCCGATCCTCGCCAGTCTCGTCCGCGACGATATCCTGCGCGAGCTGACCTATACCGGCCGCATCTTCTCGGCGCAGGAGGCGATGAGCTATGGCCTTGCCACGCGCATCTGCGACGATCCGCATGCGGCGGCGATGGAGCTTGCGCGCGAGATCGCCGGCAAGAGCCCCGATGCGATCCGCGCCTGCAAGCGCATGCTCAACCGGCTGTCGGTCGATCCCGGTCCGGCGTTGCTCGCCGAATCCGTCGAGCAGCAGAAATTGCTGGGCAGTCCGAACCAGACCGAGGCCGTCCGCGCCAACATGGAAAAGCGCGCGCCGCGGTTTGCGGAGGCGGGATAGTTAATCCCTCATCCTGAGGAGCGCGTAGCGCGTCTCGAAGGATGAGGCCCGTGGCCCATGGTTCGAGACGCGCGAAGACGCGCTCCTCACCATGAGGTCCGACTTGAAGCCCGGCACGAGATCGGAAAACGACAATGACAACCTCACCCCTCTTCAAAGGCATCATCAGCGGCCAGCGCCGGCGCGATCACGCCGAGGTCGCGGACCGCGCCGACCGCATTGCCAGCGGGCTGCAAAAGCTCGGCGTCAAGCAGGGCGACAGCGTCTGCATGCTGATGCGCAACGATATCGCCTTCATCGAGGCGGCCTATGCCGCGATGCGGCTCGGCGCCTATGGCGTGCCGGTCAACTGGCACTTCAAGCCGGAAGAGATCAATTACGTACTGAAGGATTCCGGCTCGTCGGTGCTGATCGCCCATGCGGACATGCTGCATCAGTTGCGCGATGCCATTCCAGCCGGCGTCACCGCGCTCAGCGTGCCGACGCCACCGGAAATTCTCGCCAACTACAAGATCAATCCCGATCATCTCGGCACGCCGGATTTCGCGATCGATTTCGAGTCCTGGCTGAAACAGTTTTCGCGCTATGATGGCCCCGCGGTGCCGCAGCCGCAGAACATGATCTACACGTCAGGTACCACGGGTCATCCCAAGGGCGTGCGTCGTCACGCGCCGACGCCGGAGCAGAGCGCCAATGCCGAAGCGATGCGCGGGATGATCTATGGGCTCAAGCCGGGCGCCCGCGCGCTGCTGCCCGGGCCGCTGTATCATTCCGCGCCGAACTCGTTCGGCCTGCGCTCGGGCCGTCTCGGCGGCGCGCTGGTGATCCTGCCGCGCTTCGAGCCGGAAGAATTCCTTGCGATCGTCGAGCGCGAAAAAATCGACACTATCTTCATGGTGCCGACCATGTTCATCCGGCTGATGAAGCTGCCGGAAGACGTGCGCAGGAAATACGACATGTCGTCGCTGCGTCATATCATCCATGCCGCAGCACCCTGTCCGGCCGACGTCAAGCGGGCGATGATCGAATGGTGGGGACCGGTGATCTATGAGTTCTACGGCTCGACCGAATCGGGCGCGGTCACCTTCGCCAATTCCGAGGACGCGCTGAAGAAGCCCGGCACCGTCGGCAAGATCTCGCCCGGCGCCGAGCTATGCTTCATCGGCGACGACGGCCGCGAACTGCCGCAGGGCGAGATCGGCGAAATCTATTCGCGCATCGCTGGCAATCCGGATTTCACCTATCACAACAAGCCGGAGAAACGCACGGAGATCGACCGCGAAGGCTTCATCACCTCGGGCGACGTCGGCTATATCGATGCCGACGGCTATGTCTTCATCTGCGACCGCAAGCGCGACATGGTGATTTCGGGCGGCGTCAACATCTATCCGGCCGAGATCGAGGCGGCGCTGCACGCGGTTCCCGGGGTGCACGATTGCGCTGTGTTCGGCATTCCCGACGCGGAGTTCGGCGAGGCGCTGATGGCGGTGGTCGAACCGCAGCCGGGGGTGACGCTCGACATTGCGTCGATCCGCACCCAGCTCAAGACGCAGCTGGCCGACTACAAGGTACCGAAGCACGTCGAAATCGGGCGCAATCTGCCGCGGGAAGATTCCGGAAAAATCTTCAAACGCCGCCTGCGCGATCCCTATTGGGAACGGGCCGGGCGGAGGATCTGATTTCGCACCGCCTCCATCTTTATCTTGCACTGCGGCAGAAAACTTGCACACTCGGAAATGCCGGGCATTTTCTGAGGTAGCTGAGCCATGTCTTCCCAGACCATGCCTTCCGACACCGAAGTCCGGTCGAATCGCGTCGAAGACGCGGAAGACGCCAGGCTAAGGACCGATATTCGCCTGCTCGGGCGAATTCTCGGCGACACCGTGCGCGACCAGGAAGGCGCCGACGTGTTCGACCTGGTCGAGCGCATCCGGCAGACGTCGATCCGGTTCCACCGCGACGAGGACAAGCTGGCGCGGCGGGAACTGGAAGCCATTCTCGACAGCATGTCGACCGGCCAGACCGTCCGCATCGTCCGCGCCTTCAGTTACTTCTCGCATCTGGCCAACATCGCCGAGGACCAGAACAACATCCGGCAGATGCGGGCGCGCTCGACCGCCGGCGGGGCGCCGCCCCCGGGGACGCTGGCCGAGACGTTGGCGCACGCGAAAGCAGCCGGCTTCAAGGCCGCCGATCTCCGCAAGTTTTTCGGCGAAGCCCTGGTCAGTCCGGTGCTGACCGCCCATCCGACCGAAGTGCGCCGCAAGAGCACCATCGATCGTGAAATGGAGATCGCAGCCCTGCTGGACCGGCGCGAACGCGTCCAGCTCACGCCGCAGGAAATCGAGGCCGACGACGAGCAGTTGCGCCGCGAGGTGCTGACGCTGTGGAAAACCAACCTGCTGCGCCGGACCAAGCTGACGGTGCTCGATGAGGTCGCCAACGGCCTCTCGTTCTACGATTACACCTTCCTGCGCGAGGTGCCGCGGCTGCATTGCGGGCTTGAGGACAAGTTGAACGACGGCAATGGCGGTGTTCACGGCGACCTGGCGTCGTTCCTGCGGATGGGAAGCTGGATCGGCGGCGACCGCGACGGCAACCCGTTCGTGACCGCGGACGTGATGCGCGGCACCCTCAAGCTGCAGTCGAGCCGGGTGCTGCGCTTCTATCTCGAGGAACTGCACGTCCTCGGCTCCGAACTGTCGATGGCGGCGCATTTGGCCGACGTCTCGAAGGACCTGCGCGCGCTCGCCGAGCGTTCGCCCGACACGTCGCCGCACCGGATCGGCGAGCCGTACCGGCTGGCGGTGTCCGGCATCTATGCGCGGCTGGCGGCGACTGCATTGAAGCTCGATGTGGAGACCAGGCGGCCGCCGGTCGGAGCCGCGGCGCCTTATGACAGCGCCGGGGATTTCAAGGCCGATCTCGATATTCTCTACCGGTCGCTGGTCTCGAACAATTCCGGTGTGATCGCGCGCGGCCGGTTGCGGCTGCTGCGCCGGGCGGTGGATTGCTTCGGCTTCCACCTCGCAAGCCTCGATATCCGGCAGAACTCCGCGGTGCACGAACGGACGGTCGCGGAGCTGATCGACGCCGCCACGCCCGGCATGTCCTATCTGGCGTTGAACGAAGAGGCGAGGGTGGCGCTGCTCACCAGCGAACTTCGCAATTCGCGGCCGCTGACGTCGCCGTTCGTGAAATACAGCGAGGAAACGCTCGGCGAACTCGCGCTGTTCCACGCCGCCGCCGAGGCGCATGCCAGGTTCGGCTCGGATTCGATCCCCCAATGCATCATCTCGATGTGCAAGGGAATGTCCGACATGCTGGAGGTGGCGCTGCTGCTGAAGGAAGCCGGCCTGATTCATCCGTCGGGCCGCAGTTCGATCAACATCGTCCCGCTGTTCGAGACCATCGAGGATCTACAGGCGTCCAGCGGCATCATGGACCGGATGCTGTCGATCCACGATTACCGCAAGCTGGTGGACAGCCGCGGCTCGGTACAGGAGGTCATGCTCGGCTATTCCGACAGCAACAAGGATGGCGGTTTCGTCACCTCGGGCTGGGAGCTCTACAAGGCGGAGATCGGCCTGATCGAAGTGTTCGAGCGCCACCATGTCCGCTTGCGGCTGTTCCATGGCCGCGGCGGCTCGGTCGGCCGTGGCGGCGGGCCGAGCTATGACGCCATCATCGCGCAGCCCGGCGGCGCGGTGAACGGCCAGATCCGCATCACCGAGCAGGGCGAAATCATCTCCAGCAAATATTCCAACAGCGAGGTCGGCCGCAACAATCTGGAAATTCTCGCCGCCGCCACGCTGGAGGCGAGCCTGCTGCAGCCGAAGCACAGCGCGCCATCGGCGGACTATCTGAAAGCGATGGAGCAATTGTCGGCGCTGGCTTTCAAGGCCTATCGCGGGCTGGTCTATGAAACCGAAGGCTTCGCGGATTATTTCTGGGGCTCGACCGTCATCAACGAGATCGCGACCCTGAATATCGGCAGCCGTCCCGCCTCGCGAAAGAAGACCCGCGAGATCGAGGATCTTCGCGCCATTCCTTGGGTGTTCTCCTGGGCGCAGTGCCGGCTGATGCTGCCGGGCTGGTACGGATTCGCCAGCGCGGTCGAGGCCTGGATCAAGGAAAACCCCGACAAGGGCATGCCGTTCCTGCAGGAGCTTTACCGCGAATGGCCGTTCTTCCGGACGCTGTTGTCGAACATGGACATGGTGCTGGCCAAGAGTTCGATCGCCATTGCGTCACGCTATGCCGAACTGGTGCCGGACGTCGAGCTGCGCGAGAAGATCTTCGGACGTATCCGCCGCGAATGGCATGACTGCATCGATTTGCTGCTCAAGATCATGGAGCAGGAGCGGCTGCTGCAGGGCAACCCGCTGCTGGAACGTTCGATCCGCAACCGCTTCCCCTATCTCGATCCGCTCAACCACGTGCAGGTCGAATTGCTGAAAGAACACCGCGCACAGAACCCCGACGAACAGGTGCTGCGCGGGATTCAGATCACGATCAACGGGATTTCGGCGGGGTTGCGGAATAGCGGGTGAGGCCACACGCGTCGTCCCGGCGGTCGTCCCTGCGAACGCAGGGACGACGATGCTGTGAGACTCAGATCGGATCCCAGGTGAAGATGTCCCCCGAGCGTTCGAGCTTGGGGAACGACGACTTCAGCGCCGGGATCGCGTGTTCGCCGATGGTCTGCGGCGTCCAACCTTCGCTGCGCTGGACCGACCGTATCGGGCGGTTCTGTCCGAACAGGAAGATCTCGTTCATGCGGACGCCGAAGATCTGACCGGTGACGTCCTTGGCGGCGTCGGACAGCAGGTAGGCGCACATCGGCGCGATCTTTTCCGGACCCATCTGCTTGATCTTCTCGACGCGGGCCTTCTCGGCTTCGGTCTCGGTCGGGATGGTGCCGATCATGCGGGTCCAGGCGAACGGCGAGACGCAGTTGGAACGCACGTTGAAGCGGCCCATGTCGAGCGCGATCGACTTCGACAGGCCGACGATGCCGAGCTTGGCGGCGGCGTAGTTGGCCTGGCCGTAATTGCCTATCAGGCCGGAGGTCGAGGTGAAGTGCACGAAGGAGCCGCTCTCCTGCTCGCGGAAAATCCGGGCAGCGGCGTGGCTGGTATAGAACGAGCCCATCAGGTGGACCTTGATGACGGCCTCGAACGCCTCGACGCTCATCTTGTGGAAGATCATGTCGCGCAGAATGCCGGCATTGTTGACCACGCCGTCGAGCCGGCCGAAGTGGTCGGTTGCGGTCTTGATGATCTTGCTGGCAGGAATGGCTTCCGCCACCGACTCGAAGTTCGGAACGGCCGTGCCGCCGCGCTTCTTGATCTCCTCGACCACCTCCTCGGCAGGCGAAGCCGACGAGCCGGCGCCGTCGGCCGAGCCGCCGGGATCGTTGACAACGACCTTGGCGCCTTCGGCCGCGCACAGCAGCGCGATTTCGCGCCCGATGCCGCGGCCCGCGCCGGTGACGACGATGACTTTGTCTTGCAGTGATTTGGCCATTTCGGCCTCCCTTGAAGCTTGACGCGCCTGGATCAGCGCTCGTTGGTGAAGATGATCGTCCCTGACGCGGCGAACATGCCGCCGACGCCGTGGCAGACCGAGATTTTGGCACCCGGCACCTGCGCCGGCGCGATGCCGCGCATTTGCCGCACGCTCTCCTGCAGCGCGTACATGCCGTACATGCCCGAATGCATGTAGCTCAGCCCGCCGCCATTGGTGTTGAGCGGCAGCTTGCCGCCGGGGCGGGTGTTGCCGTCGGCGATGAACTTGCCGGTCTCTTCGTGCGGCATGAAGCCGAGGTCGCCGAGGCCATAAAGCGGCAGGTGCGCAAAAGCGTCGTAGATCATGAGATGATCGACGTCCTTGTGGGCGATGCCGGCTTCCTTGAAGGCCAACGGCCCCGCCACCTTGAAGGCGCGCGAGGAGTCAAAGGTCTTCATCTGGCTGACCATCGGCGTTTCCACGCTCTCGCCGGTGCCGAGGATGTAGACCGGCTTGTTCGGAAAGTCCTTGGCGCGGTCGGCCGAGGTCAGGATCAGGGCGCCGCCGCCGTCGGTGACGAGGCAGCATTGCAGGATCCGGAACGGATAGGCGATCATCCGCGAGTTCAGGACATCCGCGACCGTGATCGGGTCCTTCATCGTGGCGCGCGGATTCTTCGCGGCCCATTCCCGCTGCACCACTGCCACACTGGCGATCTGCTCGTGGGTGATGCCGTGAGTCTTCATGTAGCGCAGCACGGGAATCGGAAACATGCTGGGCGGGCCGTAGACGCCGTAGGGTGACTCGAACTGGCCGTTGAGGCTGTCGGCCGGCGTCGAACGCGGCAATTTGCCGATCATCGACTTGCCGCTCTCGGCATGCGTGATCAGCACCGTCTTGCACAGCCCGGCCTCGATCGCGGCCGCGGCATGGCGGACATGCAGCATGAACGAGCAGCCGCCGACCGAGGTGCCATCGACCCAGGTCGGGGTGATGCCGAGATAGTGTGCGATCTGCTGCGGGGTTTCCACCGCGGTGGCGATGCCGTCGATGTCGGACAGTTTCAGTCCGGCATCGGCGATGGCGTTGAGCGCCGCATCCGCATGGAGCTGGATCTGCGACATGTTGGGGATGACGCCGAGTTCGGTGGTCTCGGCGGCGCCGACGACGGCGACTGCGTTTCTGCGCATGGTGCTTAGCCCTTCGCGGGACGGAACTGGGGAAGGGTGATCTTGTCGTCGAGTTTCTCGAAGGCGACTTCGAGCTTCATGTCGAGTTCGAGCGCCTCCGGTGTCTGCGGACAATCGATGATGTTGCTCATCAGCCGCGGGCCTTCGGCGAGTTCGACGATCGCGATTGCATAAGGTGGCGTGAAGCCGGGCGCCGCCGGGCGGTGGTTGATGACGTAGCTGTAGAGCGTGCCCTTGCCGCTGGCCTTGAACACCGAAACCTTGCGCGAGGCGCAGGACGGGCAGAACGGGCGCGGCGGGAAATAGACGTTGGCGCAGGCGTCGCAACGCTGCAAGCGCAATTCACCGGCCTGCGTGCCGTCCCAGAAATGCTGGGTTTCCGGGGTCGGTTTCGGTTTAGCGCGCGCTGGCTCCGCCATTCGGCAATTCCTCCCTGTGGGATTAAAGGCTTTCGCCCGTTGTTGCGATCTTGATGCGACATTTGACTATTCCCCGTCAACGGTCCAGCCGCGCTACCGCATGGCCACATTCCGGCAAGCGACAGGCGCTTGTATGCCAGCGATTTCCCGCGCTAGGGTATTTGCGGCTACGAGGCGTTAGCAGGGACCAGCGACGGAGACGATGTGCGAACGATTCGAATAGGATCCGGTGCCGGCTATTCGGGCGATCGCATCGAGCCCGCGATCGAACTCGCTGAAAAGGGCGACATCCAGTATCTCGTGTTCGAGTGTCTCGGCGAGCGCACGGTGGCGCTGGCGCAGCAGGCGCGGATGAAAAATCCGGACGGCGGTTACGATCCGCTGCTGGAAGAGCGGATGCGCGCGGTGCTGCCGGTCTGTGCCGCCAAAGGCATCAAGATCGTCACCAATATGGGTGCGGCCAACCCGGAGGCCGCCGCGCGGAAGGCTGCCGAGATCGCCAAATCGCTCGGGCTGTCGTCGCTGAAGATCGCCGCTGTTGTCGGCGACGATGTGCTCGATGCCTGCAAGGATGGCGATCTGCCGATCATGGAATTCAATGGCACTATCAAGCAGCTCGGTAACCGGCTGCTGTCGGCCAATGCCTATCTCGGCGCCGAACCGATGGCGCAGGCGCTGACGTCAGGCGCCGATATCGTCATCACCGGCCGCGCCTCCGATCCGGCGCTGTTCCTGGCGCCGATGATTCATGCCTTCGGCTGGGCGATGGACGACTGGAACCTGCTGGGGCAGGGCACCGTTGCGGGACATCTGTTGGAATGCGCCGGCCAGATCACCGGCGGCTATTTCGCCGACCCCGGCTACAAGGATGTGCCCGATCTGGCGCGGCTCGGCTTTCCCATCGGCGAGGTCGGGGAAGACGGCAGCCTCGTCATCACCAAGGTCGCGGGCTCCGGTGGTGCGGTGACGGCGCGCACCTGCAAGGAGCAGCTGCTCTACGAGGTGCACGACCCTAAAAAGTATCTCCAGCCGGATGTGGTCGCGGATTTTTCGCAAGTCAGCGTCGAGGAGATCGGTCCCGACCGCGTGCGCGTCAGCGGCGGGCGCGGGACGAAGCGAACCGAGACGCTGAAAATTTCGGTTGGCTATGTCGACAGCTATATCGGCGAGGGCCAGATTTCCTATGCCGGCCCCGGCGCGTTGGCGCGGGGACGGCTGGCGCTGGAGATCGTGCGCGAGCGGCTGAAGCTGACCGGTGTCGCGGCGAACGAATTGCGGTTCGAACTGGTCGGCGTCGATGCGCTGCACGGGCCGGAAATTGCCGCGCGCGCCAATGAGCCCTATGAAGTGCGCGTTCGCGTTTCCGGCCGCACCGAAAGTTTGCGGGAGGCGGTCCGGATCGGCAACGAGGTCGAGACGCTCTATACCAACGGTCCTGCGGCGGGCGGTGGCGCCTGGAAGTCGGCGCGCGACGTCGTTGCGGTGGCGTCGGTGTTGTTGCCGCGTGAGCTGGCAAGACCGCAAATACGGTTCGTGGGAGCGTGACGTGAAGCTGCGTGAAATCGCTCATTCCCGCACCGGCGACAAGGGCAACATTTCCAATATTTCCGTTATCGCCTATGACGCGAAGGATTATCCGCTGTTGCTGGCGCAGGTCACGGCCGATCGCGTCAAGACGCATTTTTCCGGCGTTGTCCAGGGCAAGGTGGTTCGCTATGAACTGCCCAACCTGTCGGCGCTGAATTTCGTGATGGACCAGGCGCTCGGCGGCGGTGTGACCCGGTCACTGGCGCTCGATGCGCATGGTAAATCGTTGAGCTCGGCACTGCTCGATCTCGACATTGCGCCCGCGCCGGACCACAAATAGCGCCAACAGAAGCGATGGAATAAAAATGCAGGATATGCCGACACTCGCCTCCCTGGCCGCCGATCTCGATTGCGGCGCCACTACCGCCCGCAAGCTGGTCGAGGAATGCCTCGCCAAAATCGCCGATCCCGCGGGCGAGGGCCAGCGCGCCTTCATTCGCGTCGACAGGGATGCCGCAATTGGCGCCGCCGACGCCATGGACCGTCTGCGCCATGCGAAGGCAGCGCCATCGCCCTATGCCGGTATTCCGGTCTCGATCAAGGATTTGTTCGACATCAAGGGACAGGTCACGCGCGCCGGCTCGCGTGCGCTGGAGGATTCGGCGCCGGCGGAAGCCGATGCAACCGTGGTAGCGCGGTTGCGCCGGGCCGGTTTTGTCGTGATCGGCCGCACCAACATGACCGAATTCGCCTATTCCGGCATCGGTATCAATCCGCATTACGGCACGCCGAAGAGTGCCTGGAACCGCAGCGTCGGCCATGTGCCCGGAGGTTCGTCCTCGGGGGCAGCGGTGTCGATCGCCGATCGCATGGCCTATGGCGCGCTCGGCACAGATACCGGCGGCTCCTGCCGGATTCCCGCGGCCTTCAACGGCATCGTCGGCTTCAAGCCGACGCAACGCCGCGTGCCGCTGGATGGCGGCGTGCCGTTGTCGTTTTCGCTCGACAGTTTCGGGCCGCTGGCGCGCAGCGTCGCCTGCTGCGCCGTGCTCGACGCCGTGCTTGCCGATGAGCCGGTGCGGCCGTTGCAGCCGCGGCCGGTCAAGGGCACGCGGCTGGCGGTGCCGACGACGGTGGCGCTCGATGATCTCGATCCGGAAGTCGCGAAAACCTTCGAGCGCGCGCTGGCGACGCTGGCACGTGAGGGCGCCCTGATCGAGCGGATCGAGGTGCCGGAATTCCACGACGTCGGCGTCATGAACGCCAAGGGCGGTTTTGCCGCCGCGGAGAGCTATGCCTGGCATCGCTATCTGCTCGCGAGCAAGGGCGACGTCTACGATCCGCGCGTGTCGGTTCGCATCCAGCGCGGCGAGGGCATCAGCGCCGCCGACTATATCGACATCCTCAACGCCCGGCGCTCGTTCATCGCGCGCACGGAAGCGCGCATCGCGCCCTATGACGCGCTGGTGTTGCCGACCACGGCGAACACGCCGCCAAAAATTGCCGACCTCGCCGACGACAAGGCGTTCGCGACCCAGAACCTGCGCGCGTTGCGCAATTGCACCCTGATCAACACTCTCGACGGCTGCGCGATCTCGTTGCCGGCGCATCGCGATGGCGAGGTGCCGGTCGGGCTGATGCTGGCCGCGGCGGGCGGTTCGGATCGGCGGATTTTCGAACTCGCGGCCGGAATGGAGAACATCATTCGTGTTTGATCTGACCTTCACCATCGAGGACAAGGGCGCGCCGACGCGGCTGACGCTCGCGATCGACCAGGCCGTCATCGCCGGCTGGACCGGCCGCGATCCGGTCGCGCGCGACAAGCATATCGCCGAGCTGGAAGCGATCGGCATCGCGCGTCCGGCATCGACGCCGATCTACTACCGTGTTGCCGCCTGCCGCATCACCATGGATGATCGCATCGAGGTCTGCGGCGGCGATTCCTCGGGCGAGGTCGAGTTCGTGCTGATCGGCTGGCAGGGCCGCACCTTCGTCGGCTGCGGCTCCGATCATACCGACCGCAAGGTGGAGGCCTACAGCGTCACGGTCTCCAAGCAGATGTGCGACAAGCCGATCGCTTCCGAACTGTGGGAGCTCGAGGACGTCATGGGCCACTGGGACCAGATGATCCTGCGTTCCTGGGCCGTGACCGACGGCGCCAAGGTGCTGTACCAGGAAGGCACGCTCGACGGCATGCTGCCGGTGAAAGACCTGATTGCGCGCGGCTTTGGGGCTAACGGCCTGCCCGACGGCTGCGCCATGTTCGGCGGCACCTTCGCGGCCAAGGGCGGCATCCGTCCAGCCAGCCGGTTCGAGTTCGAACTGGAGGATCCCGTGCTGAAGCGGAAGATCAGCCACGGCTATGATGTGGTTGCGTTGCCGGTGTTGGGCTGATTGTCGTCCCGGCCAAGCGAAGCGCGAGCTCAGATGTGCAATTGCACATCGGGGGACCCATACCGCGTGATCCGCGGTAGCTGAGACCAATCGCAAGACAACTGCCGCGGCGTATGGGTCCCCGCGTTCGCGGGGACGACGTGGCGAGAGTTTACCGGAAATCGGGTGGCGTCGGCCTGTTCAGCTTGCGAGATTGCCTGTCATGAAAGCATACGCAAAAACCATCGATCGCTCCGACACCGATATCGCATCCCGCGTCGATAGCCTCGACTGGGCGCAAGCCACCGCCGATCTCGACGCCCAAGGCTGTGCCGTTCTCAAAGGACTGCTGTCGCCCGACGAGTGCGCCGCGATCACAGCGCTCTATCCCGACGACAAGAACTTCCGCAGCCGGATCGTGATGGGGCAACACGGCTTTGGCCGCGGCGAATACAAATATTTCGCCTATCCGTTGCCCGGCCCGATTGCACAGTTACGTTCCGCGCTGTACGCGCGGTTGTGCGGCGTCGCCAATCGCTGGAACGAGACCATGGGGATCGATATCCGCTACCCTGACAAGCACGAGGCGTTCCTGAAGCGCTGCCACGACGCCGGTCAGACGCGGCCGACGCCGCTGCTGCTGCAATACAGCGTCGACGACTACAATTGCCTGCATCAGGACCTCTATGGCGAGCATGTGTTTCCGCTGCAGGTCGCGATCCTGCTGTCGGAGCCGGGCCGCGATTTCTCGGGCGGCGAGTTCGTGCTGACCGAGCAGCGGCCGCGGATGCAGTCGCGGCCGGAGGTGGTTCCGCTGGCACAGGGCGACGCGGTCGCCTTTGCTGTGCACCACCGGCCGGTGCAGGGGACGCGCGGGTCCTATCGGGTTAACCTGCGCCATGGCGTCAGCCGGATCCGTTCCGGCCACCGCCATACCGTCGGGGTGATCTTTCACGATGCGAAATGAGTGCAGGCTACTTTGACCACGGATTTATTCGCTGCCGTCCCGGACGTGCGCCCGTCGCGAGAAACGATGGCGGAAGGCGCCGTGCTGTTGCGCGGATTCACCAGGCCCTTTGAGAGCGAACTGATCGCGGCCTTGCGCGAGATCGTGGCGCAGGCGCCGTTCCGGCGCATGTTCACGCCCGGCGGCCACCAGATGTCGGTGGCGATGACCAACTGCGGCAACGCCGGCTGGGTCACCGACCATACCGGTTATCGCTACGACGGCACCGATCCCAACTCCGCCAAACCGTGGCCGGCGATGCCGCCGGTGTTTCGCGCGCTGGCCGAGGCGGCGGCGGGCGAGGGCGGCTTCGAAAACTTTACGCCGGATGCCTGCCTGATCAACCGCTACGTCCCAGGTGCGCGGATGTCGCTGCATCAGGACAAGAACGAAAATGATTTCGGCGCGCCGATCGTGTCGGTGTCGCTCGGGCTATCGGCGATCTTCCTGTTCGGCGGCCCCAAGCGCGCCGACAAGCCCGCCCGCTACCGGCTGGAGCATGGCGATGTCGTGGTGTGGGGCGGGCCGTCGCGGCTGTTCTTCCACGGCGTTGCTCCGCTCGCCGATGGCGAGCACGCCGTGATGGGCCGCCAGCGGATCAACCTGACGTTTCGCAAGGCGCTTTGAGGGGCAGGGCTCCTTCCCATCGAAGTTCCCATTGGTCTACACTCCCTCTGCTGGGGAGCCTGAAATGACCACCGCCGTCGCTACCGCCGACACCAATGCCAGCGCCAACCGCACCGGCGTCTATCTCGCCGTGCTGCAACTGGTGTTCACGCTGGGCTGGACCACCTATGTGATCTATCTGCCAAAGCTAGCGGCGCAGGTTGGCATCGCGCCGAGTGCCATCATCCTGATCCTGATCTGGGTCGTCACCTCGTCGGCGCTGCGCGCGCCGCCGCTGAAGTTGCTGGGCAAGCACCGCTCGCGACCACAGGTTCCGTTCCTGGCTGCGCTGGCGATGCTCGGCTATGGGCTTGCCGGTGCGGTATCGCCCTATCTCGGCACGGTATTGCGTAACGAGGACCCGCGGTTGCCGTTCGTGATTTCCGGCATGGTGTTGCTGCTGACCACGCTGGCGCTGTCCAAGGTCGAGCGCGACATTGCGCAGCAGGCGCCTGTCGCAAGCGCGCCGCCTGTGCCGGCGAAGGCGCTTGGCAGCATACCCATCCTGTTCATCGCCTCGATGCTGATCCTCTCGCTCGGCTCGCAACTGCATTCTTCCATCAACAGCGCGCCGTTCTTCCTGCGCTTTGCCGGGGCCGATGAGTTGCAATGGCTGCTGCCGGTGTTCTGGATCGGCTTCAACATAGCGATGTTTCCGGCGAGCTCCGTTGTCAAGCATCGCGGCGGGCTGTTCGTGATGGGCGCCGCGGGCCTGCTCGGCGCCTTCGGCGCGGCGGGCGCCGAACTCGCCGTCAACCTGAACATGCTGATCGCCGCGCAGTTCGTCGCCGGTGCGGCTTGGGGCTGCATGCTGATGGCTGCGGTCTCGGCGGCGCTGGCGATCGGCGAGACTGGCGCCGAAGGCAAAGTGGTCGGCTTGGCGTTCTCGGCGCTGGCGCTGGCGACCTTTGCGCGCATGGCCGCCGTGGCCGGCGGCCTGCAAAAACTGCCGGAGTACGCGCCGCTGTTGCAATGGGCGCCGGTCGCGTGCTGGTCGGTCGCCGGCGCCGGGCTGCTGGTGATCGCAGCATCCCGGGCGCAGCGGAGGATGGCAGCCGGAGTTTAGTTGTTCTTCGCCGGATGAATGAATGTCCACGGCGTGACTTCCGAATCCGTCGGCACCTCGATCGCGATCACATAGGGCCCGCCATCGGCCAGCGCCTTTTCCAGCGCGGCGCGGAAGTGATCGGGCGAGGTGACGCGCGCAGCACCGACGCCGAAGGACTCCGCGAGCTTGACGAAATCGGGATTGACGAGGTCGGACGCCACCACGCGGCCATCGAAACGCTGGCGCTGGTCGCGCCGCACATTGCCATAGGCGTTGTTGTTGAAGATCAGCGTCACCACGCCGATCCCAAACTGAACGGCGGTGGCGAGCTCCTGCACCGCGAACATGAAGCCGCCGTCGCCGGTGATGGCGACCACCGGCCGATCCGGATTGGCGACCTTGGCACCGAGCGCGGTCGGGAAACCCGAGCCGAGCGTGCCCTGATAACCCGAACTGATGAAGGTGCGCGGCTCGTAGACCGGAAAGCCGTACCAGGAGGCGAAGCCGACCTGCGACAATTCATCGGTGACGATCGCGTTCGCCGGCAGCACCTCGCGCAGGATATTCAGATACGCCATCTGCGGCTGGATTTTCTGGATCTCCTGCTGCGTCGCGGCGATGGCCTCACGAATCGTGGCGCGACGGCCGCTGCTCTTGCTGAAGCCGGACTTCTTCACGGCAGCGACCAGTTCGGCGGTGCCGGCCTGCGCATCCGCGATCACGGGAGCGTCAGGCGTGAAGCGCCGCATCTCGACCGGATCGATGTCGATACGAACGGACTTGAGACCCTGCGGCTTGTAGGGCCATCGGAATCCGGACTCCGGCAATTCCATGCGCGTGCCGATCCCGATCATCAGGTCGGTGGTTGGCCACAGTTTGTAGGCCGACGCCATCGTCAGTCCGAGTTCGTGCGCGTTCGAGACTATGCCGCGACCGCTGCGGAACGCCACGACCGGCGCATCGATGATCTCGGCGAGTTCGAGGATTTCGTCGCGGGCGTGAATGGCGCCACTGCCGACGAAGATCATCGGATGCTTGCTGCCCTTGATCAGCACCGCGGCGGCCTTGATCCGGTCCGGATCGGGTTTTGGCGCGGGAAACAGATCGAACGGTTTTGCCGGGCCGACTTCGGCGCGCTGCGTGAACACGTCCCACGGCATTTCCAGCGACACTGGACCGCGACGGCCCGACAGCATTTCCTGAAACGCGCGCGACACCATCGTCGGCGCCACGTCGGGATATTCGATGCGATCGGCCCATTTCACGAAGGTCTTGAGCGTCGCCAGCTGGTCCGGCATCTCGTGCAGATGGCCGCGGCCCTTGCCCAGAAATTGCGTCGGCACCTGGCCGGTCAGGCAGAGCACCGGCTCGTTACAGCCAAACGCCGTGAGCATCGCCGCGCTGGCGTTGAGCACGCCGGGGCCGGGAACCACGCTGAACACGCCGGGCTTGCCGCTGGAGCGCGCATAGCCAAACGCCATGTAGCCGCAGGCCTGCTCGTGCCGCGCGCCGATCACTTTTAGCTGCGCCTGGTGGAAGGCGTCGAACAGGCCGTAGATCTGCGCGCCGGGCAGGCCGAACACGGTGTCGACGCCGTGCGCGACGAGGCCGTTGACGATTGCTTCGCCGCCGGAGGTTGAAGTCATTGTACTGTCCAATCGTTCACAAGATGATCAGGCCTCGTCGACAACGCCGTTGCGCAACACGCCGACGCCATCGGCTTCGACCTCGACGACATCGCCGGGCTTGAGATAGCGCGGCGGGTCGAACCGCGCGCCGGCGCCGGTCGGCGTGCCCGTGACGATGACGTCGCCGGGCACCAGCGTGGTGAAGGTCGAGATGTAGTTGATGAGGTAGCGGAAGCCGAAGATCAGCCGGCTGGTGCGGTCGTCCTGCCGGGTCTCGCCGTTGACGCGCGTCGTCAACCTGATGTCGGCGATCTGCGATTCACCGGTGTAGGGCACCAGCCAGGGGCCGAGGCTGCCGGTGGAATCGAAGTTCTTGCCCTGGGTGACGTTGAACTTGGCATGCCGGATCCAGTCGCGCAGCGTGCCTTCGTTGCAGAGCGTGATGGCGGCGATGTGGTCCAGCGCGGCGCTCTCCTTGATGTGCCGCCCGGCCTTGCCGATCACGATCACCAGCTCGCCTTCGTAGTCCAGTTGCGACGACGCGCGCGGGCGGACCAGCGGGGTCTCATGGCCGACAAAGGAGCGCGGCGTGCGCATGAACATGCTCGGAAATTTCGGCGCGTCCTGGCCGTCTTTATATTCGGCGTTGCGGTCCGGATAATTGACGCCGATGCAGATGATCTTTTCCGGCGACGGGATCGGCGGCAGCCAGGTAATCGCCTCAACGGGATAATCAGGGCCGCGCCTGGCGGCGTTTTCGATCAGCTTTGGCAGCGCATTCGCCGCGATGACTTCGCGCAAGCTCGGATAGTCCCTGCTGAAATGTTCGGAGAGATCGACGATGCCGCCTTTGACGACGGCGCCGTACTTGGTGGTGCCGTTAACCGAGAAGGTGGCGATGCGATGTGAGGTCATGAAGTTTTCCAGTCAGCCCGGCGTCATGCCGCCGGCCTTGATCGTCGCCGTGGCCGCGGGGGATTTCAGATAGTCGATGAATGCGCTGGCGGCGTCGGCTTCCTTGCTATCGGCGGCGATCGCTGATGTGAACACCAGTTCCTGCTGCAGCTCGGCCGGGAAGGGTCCTGCGAGTTCGACGCCGGGGGCGATCAGGACGTTGGTCAAGAACACGCCAAGCTCGGCTTCGCCCTTGGCCACGGCCGGCGCGATCTGCGGCGGACCGAGCCTGTACCTTGGTCTTGGCCTTCATTTCCTCGGCAATGCCGAGACGCTCGAACACTTTTGTCACATAGGCGCCCGCCGCGCTCGCCGGGACGAAGGCAATCGACTTTGCGTCGAGCAATGTCTTTTTCAGGCCGTCCGATGTGGAGATGTCCGGCTTGGACGCGCCGGCGCGTACGGCGACGCCATAGCCGACCCGCGCGATGTCGATGATGGGTTCCGGAGCAAAACGTGCCTTTGCGGCGGCGTCGTTGAAAACGTCGACCGGCACGACGACCACGTCGAACGGCGTCCCCGAATTGACTGGCGTGATGATGTTGGGCGTGGAATCGAAATGGATCGAGAGCTTGTGGCCGGTCTGTCTTCTCGAAGGCCGGCGCCAGCTTGTTGAGCACGGCGGTCATCGAGCCGCCGGCGATGACTTTCAGTTCGGCGGCTTGAAGCGAGGGTAGCTAGTGTCATGGCAATGATCCCGGAGAGCGCGGTTGTGAGCAATTTCCTTGTCGGCCTGGTCATGACGCTCTCCCGATGGTTTCAGCCCAGCCTAATCGGCAATGGTGACATCGGCGACAAACGCCGGTTCACGCACCGCCTGTCCCGTAAACGGTGAACCCTGCTCGAACCAGGAGCGCGGCGCCGGTGCGCCCCACAGCGTTTGCCGGCGCGGGTCCTTCAGCGACCAGCGCAACGGCTCATGATCGTGGTCGCCGGTAAAGTAGTCGCTGGTGTAGAGCTCGAGGCGATGGCCGTCGGGGTCGCGGATGTAGAGGAAGAATGCATTGGAAATGCCGTGGCGGCCGGGGCCGCGCTCGATGTTCTTCAGATAGCCGCTGGAAGCCATCACGTCGCAGAGATGCAGGATGTTCATCGCGGTCGGCACCCAGTAGGCAAGGTGGTGCAGGCGAGGGCCCTTGCCGTTGGTGATGGCGAAATCGTGCACATTGCCCTTGCGGTGCATCCAGGCCGCCGCGATGCGCCCGTTCGGCCCGTCCTCCTCGCCATATTCGGTCAGCCGGAAACCGAGACGGGCGTAGAAGTCGACGGTGTTCTGCACTTCGGGCGAAAATACGTTGAAATGATCGAGCCGCTGCGGGTGACAGCCCTTGTAGAGATCATAGCGCCGCAGCAGATGCGGGCGTTTCTCCATCGACGCATATAGTTCGAGCTGGAAGCCCTGGGGATCGCTGAACTGCAACGTACGGCCCTGGAACGGCTGATCGGCGAAGGCATAGGTGATGCCGTTCTCGGAAAAGAAGCTGGCGGCCTTGTCGAGATCGCTGTCATTGCCGACCTTGAAGCCGAGCCGGTTGCAGGCCGCGGTCGGCGCCTTGCGCAGCACCAGCGAGTGATGTTGGTGCTCCTCGCTGCCGCGCAAATAGACCGCCTTGTCGTCGCGGTCCTCGACATGGAGGCCGACGGTGGTCTCGTAGAAGGCGCGGCTCTTGTCGAGGTCGACGACATCGAGCACGGCGTGGCTGCTGCGGATGATGTTGAAGGGCGGATCGAAGATGTGTTGCGGAATAGGCATGTTGACTGTCCCAGTTCGTCGAAGTGTTCGTCCTCATGGTGAGGAGGCGCTCTTCGGCGCCGTCTCGAACCATGAGGCCGGTGGCCATCCTTCGAGACGCGCGCTTCGCGCGCCCCTCAGGATGAGGGCGAGCCCAGTTTCTGAATCTTGTGGGTCCCGCGCGCGAGCGAGACGTGCTTGGTTTCCATGTAGAAGTCGAACGAGTAGTCGCCGCCGTCGCGGCCGATGCCGGATGATTTCATGCCGCCAAACGGCGTGGGCAGATGGCGGACGTTTTCGGAGTTGAGCCAGATCATGCCGGCTTCCAGCGCGTCGGCGACCCGCAGCGCGCGGCCCATGTCGCCGGTCCAGACATAGCCGGTGAGGCCGTACTGGACACCGTTGGCGATCTCGATGGCGTCCTTCTCGTCCTTGAAAGGAATGACGGTCAGGAACGGGCCGAACACCTCCTCCTGCGCCACCCGCATTTTTGCGTGCGCGCCGGTCACCAGCGTCGGCTGCACATAGTGCCCGCCGCCGGGGCCGTCATGCGGCTTGCCGCCGACGGCGATGGTGGCGCCGTCCTTTTGCGCAACCTCGAAATAGCTGCAGACCTTGGCCAGATGCCGCTCATGGATCAGCGGCCCGATTTCGGTTGCGGGGTCGAGGGGATGGCCGACTTTCAGCGCTTTCACCCGCGCGGTCAGCTTCTCGATGAACTTGTCGGCAATGCTGGCCTGGACCAGCAGCCGGCTCGACGAAGTGCAGCGCTCGCCGTTCAGCGAGTAGATCATGAACACGACCGCATCGAGTGCGCGGTCGAGGTCGGCGTCGTCGAACACGATCACGGGGTTCTTGCCGCCGAGCTCGAAATGCACCCGCTTCAGGGTCGGCGCGCCCTGCGCCATGATCGCCGAACCCGTGGCGCTTTCGCCGACGAAGCCGATCGCCTTGATCGCGGGGTGCTCGGTCAGCGCCTTGCCGGCTTCCTCGCCGATCCCGTGCACGGTGTTGAGGACGCCATCGGGAAGGCCGGCCTGTTTGGCCAGCTTTGCCAGCAGGTCCGCCGTGACCGGCGACCATTCGGCCGGCTTGTGTACGACGGTGCAGCCGGCGGCCAGGGCAGGGGCGATCTTCCAGGTCGACAGCATGAACGGGGTGTTCCACGGCGTGATGACGCCGACCGGCCCGATCGGAACCCGGGTCGAGATGTTCCAGTGCTCGTCGCTCGGGGTGCTCAGCCCGTCGCGGGCCTCGGCGCATTTGTCGGCGAAGAAGCGGAAGTTTTCCGCCGCCCGGATCGCGGCCTTGGCCATGAAGCGATGGGCCTGGCCGGTGTCGATACATTCCAGCACGGCGATATCGTCGGCGCGGTCCTCGATGGCGTCGGCGACGCGGTGCAGCAATTTCTTGCGCATCGTCGCCGGCATGTCGCGCCAGGCCTTGAAGGCGAGGCTCGCCGCCGTCGCGGCGCGGTCGATATCCTCTGCGTTGCCGCGGGCGACCGAGGCCAGCACCGCGCCATCGACCGGGGACCTGGTCTCAAAGGTCTGGCCGGAGATCGACGGCACGGTCTTGCCGTCGATCATGTGGCCGATGCCTTCGCTCTTTAATTTGGCGAGCAGGGGGGCCGCGCGGTCGCTGTTGGCGTTGAAGGCGTCCTTCGGTGTCACTTTATCCATGTGCAGTCTCCACTTTCAGAGCTTCGTGGATGTTGTTGCGTTTCCAGCTGGTTTCCTTGTCGTTGATCTGCATGTCGAACGACAGCGCGAACTTCAGGTCCGCAAACACCGGATCAAGATAGGCCGACAAGGCCTTGAAAATATGTTCGCCGGCCTTCTGCCGGGTCGGGAGGTCGCGGCCCTCGCCGAGGCGCAGCACCATGTCGAGAAAGCCAAGGTTCTTGGCGCCGTTGGCGATGGCATAGTGCTCGCATTTGATGGCGCGGACGCGGATGCCGCCGAGCGGGAAGATGCCGGTCGCGACCGCCTCCTTGCGCACCAGTTCAACCACCGCGCCCATGTCGACGCGGCCATCGAGATTGGCTGAATATTCAATGGTGAAGTGCGGCATGTTCGATCACTCCCGCGGTTGTTGATGCGTCAGGCGAAGTAGCAGCTCACCGACCCGTAGGGGCCATAGTCGGCCTGGATTGTGTCGCCCTTCTTGGTCTCGATCGGGCGGATGAACGATCCCGCCAGTACCACCTGCCCGACTTCGAGCGCCAGCCCGTTCGGGGCGATCTTGTTGGCAAGCCAGGCTACCGCGGTGGCCGGGTGATTGAGCACGCCGGCCGCGAGCCCGGTCTCCTCGAGTTGGCCGTTACGATAGCAGAGTGCGCCGATCCAGCGCAGGTCGGCATCAAGCGGGCGGATCGGGCGGCCGCCGAGCACGATACCGGCATTGGCGGCGTTGTCGGCGATGGTATCGAAGATCTTTCGGGTGGCTTTGGTCTGCGGATCGACCCGCTCAATCCTGGTGTCGAGGATTTCCAGCGCCGGCACCACGAAGTCGGTGGCGTTGAGCACGTCGAACATGGTGCAGCCCGGCCCTGACAGCCGCGACTTCATCACGAAGGCAAGCTCCGCCTCGACACGGGTGGCGATGAAACGGTCCGTCGGCACCAGCCCGCCGTCGGCAAAGAACATGTCGTCGAGCAGGATGCCGGAATCCGGCTCGTCGATGTTCAGCGCGCTCTGCATCGCTTTCGAGGTCAGGCCGATCTTGTGGCCCTTGACCACGCGGCCCTGAGCCACCTTCATGTCGACCCACATCTTCTGGATAGCGTAGGCGTCCTCGATGGTTATATGGGGATGATCAAGCGAAATCTGCCGGATCTGTTTGCGGGTCTTCTCGGCGTGGTCGAGCCGCTCGCCTGCGCTGCGGATTTCGTCTTTGGAGAGGGCCATTATTTATAAGAGCCTTTAGGAGCTTTGGGGTCTAAGAGCCTTGCGGTCTTCAGAGCCTTGGGGTCCGCCGTGCGGTTTGGCAAAAAGCAGGTGCTGGAATTTGATTAACATGTTAAGGGTATCCCGGCAAATCGATTTGATGCTTGCTGCACTGCAAAAGTTTTATCGCGCGAGCAATGGTTCCTGATGGTGGACGACTAGCGATGGCAGGCAAGAAATCGCCGAACGGATCGCATTCGAAGTCGGCCGAGTCGCGCCGCGCGCCGATGCGCGAATTCTCCCGCTCGCTGCCGATGTCGTTGTTGCGGGCCCGTGAAGCCGTGATGCGCCAGTTCCGCCCTTCGCTGCGCAACCATGGCCTGACCGAACAGCAATGGCGGATCCTTCGCGCGCTGACCGCGGTGGAGACCATCGAGGTTACCGAACTGGCGCGTGTCGCGTTCCTGCTGGGGCCGAGCCTGTCGCGAATTCTCCGCGACCTCGAGGCGCGGCAGCTGATCGAGCGCCGCACCGCCGAAGCCGATCTGCGCCGCGGCGTGGTGTCGATCTCGCCCAAGGGCTTGAAGCTGATCGAAGCGGTCGCCCCCACCTCGGAAGCCATCTATGCCGAAATTACCAGCCGCTTCGGCGCCCGCAAGCTCGCCGAATTGCAGGACATGCTGGGCGTGCTCGAGCGCAGCCTCGCGGAGATGGAGGTAGCGGGTGAGGGCAATGTGGACCAAGACGAGTGAAGACAAATTTGCATGATGCAGCGCTGGCAAATGCATAGCTTGTCCGGCTGCATTGTCTTTGAGCAGTAAGAACCCATCGTTGTCGCGCAGAAATCTTGGGAATAGCCGGGCAGGAACGGCGTTAATCATCTGTGATCGTCGCATTCGCCGATGCGTCTTGGCCGTTAGTCGTACTCACCGCGATATCAATTTACTCAGCACGCGAGAATCCGTAAGGACACACACGGTTAGCCGTCCGGTATGGATTGCCAAAACCAAGAAAGGCCGACGACGAAGCCCGGCCTCAGGGAGGATTGGATGAAGCTTACAAGACGCGATTTCGCGGCCGGCATTGCTGCCGGTATTGTTGCACCCCACGTTATTTCGAGCGCACGGGCGCAGGGCGCCACCCTCAAGATCGGCATGTGCGCGCCGGTGACCGGCCCGGCCGCTGAATCCGGTGGATACGCCATCAAGGGCGCCAAGCTCGCGCTCGAAGCCGTCAACAAGGCCGGCGGCGTGCTCGGCAAGCAGCTCGAACTGATCGTCGAGGACGACCAGACCACCAATCCCGGCATCGTGCTGGCGTTCTCCAAGCTGGCGGCTCAGTCCGACATCGTCGCTTTCCTCGGTTCGATCCGTTCGACCCAGGTTCACGCCATGGCGCCCGACGTCATCAAGCTCGGCAAGCCGGTCATGATCGGCGGTACCGATCCGAAACTGACCCATATGGACAACAAGTGGCTGTTCCGTTTCCGCCCCAATGACAGCTATTCCGGCCGGGTGATCGCCGACTACGGCGTCAACACGCTCGGCAAGAAGAAGTGGGCCGTGCTGCATTCGACCGATGCCTTCGGTACCGCCGGCGGTGCGGCGCTCTCCTCGGCCCTCGAAAAGCTCGGCGCGCCCTCGGTTCTGGATCAGGGCTATGCCAACCAGAGCCAGGACTTCACCCCGGTCGTGCTCGCGATCAAGCAGTCCGGCGCCGACATCCTCGGCTCCTACTTCACCTTCGAAAATGATCTCGGCATCTTTGCCCGGCAGTTGCGCCAGCTCGGCGTCAATATTCCCTGGGTCGGCTCGCCCTCGATCGTCAACATCACGGCGCTGAAGCTGGCAGGCCCCGCGCTGTACAACACCTATGGTGTCGCCGACTACGCCGAGGATTCCAGCGAGGGATCGAAGGCCTTCGGCAAGCTCTATCGCGATGCCGTCAAGGTCGCGCCCGACAACCAGAGCTCCTGGCCCTATGACGCGGTCACCGTGCTCGCCGCCGCGATCAACAAGGCTGGTTCCACCGATGCGACCAAGATCCGCGAGGCGATCCTGGCCACCAAGAAGTTCCCGGGTGCCGAGGGCGAGTATAACTTCGACCAGAACGGTGACGGGCTTCACGGCTACAACATCGTGAAGAACGACAAGGGCAACATCGTCTTCGACAAACACATCGAGTTCAACGACTGATCGCGGCATTTGGCCTCTCCGGTTCCGCCGGGGAGGCTGAAGCTTTTCGTCGTGTCTTCTGTCGAACTGTTTCTCTTACTGATCGCGTGTCATGGATCTCGTCCTACAACTGCTCTTTACCGGCATCGGCATCGGCGCCGTCTATGCCCTGGTCGCGCTCGGCATCGTGCTGATCTTCCGCGCCACCAATGTGGTGAACTTCGCGCAAGGTGAATTCTCGATGGTCGCCGCCTATCTGATGGTGGTGTTCGCCGTCGACCTCGGCTGGCCCTATTGGCTGTCGTTCCTGATCGCGCTCGCCGGCATGGCGCTGCTCGGCGTGATCTTCAATCTCGGGGTTTATTACCCGCTGCGCCATCGCAGTTTCCTTCCGGTCATCATCGCGACCATCGGCGCCTCGATCCTGCTCGCCAACTCCGTGCTGGCGATCTACGGTCCGCAGCCGCAGGTGCTGCAGGGCTGGTTCGAAACCCCCGGCATTCAACTCGGGCCGGTGTATCTCGACAGCCAGTATCTCCTGATCATCGCCGTGACGGTGGCGCTCGTGATCTTCAATTACTGGTTTTTCGAGAAGACGCTGCTCGGCAAGAAATTGCAGGCGACGTCGCAGGACAAGGAAATGGCCTCGCTGCTCGGCATTTCCGTTTCTGCCATGATCATGATCACCTTCATCTATTCGGCCGTGCTCGGCGGCCTTGCCGGTATCCTCGTGGCACCGGTGCTGTTCGTGTCGATCCAGATGGGCTCGACGATCGCGCTGAAGGCGTTTGCCGCGACCATCATCGGCGGCTTCGGCGACGTCGCCGGCGCCATCATCGGCGGACTGTCGCTCGGCATCATCGAGACTTTCGGCGCCGCCTACATCTCCGTGCCCTACAAGGACGCCTTCGCGTTCCTGGCGCTGGTGCTGTTCCTGATCGTCCGGCCGCAGGGCATCTTCGGCGAACGTGTCGCGGAGAAAGCATGAGCGCGCCTTCCGAAAACATGCCGATCGCCGCGAGCTTGCCGCGTTCGAAGCCGCTGCTGCTGCGGCACCTGCCGTATTTCGTCGGCGCGGCGATCGCGGTGACGCTCGCCGCCACGATCCAGTTCGACGGCTATGTCCACAACATCCTGATGCAGGCGACGACGTTTGCGATCGCGGTGTTCGGCCTCTCGGTCGTGCTCGGCCTGTGCGGGCAGATCAATCTCGCGCAAGCCGCATTCTTCGGCTTCGGCGCCTATGCCGTCGGCATCGGCACGGCGGATTACCACATCAGCTACTGGCTTTGCCTGGTGGCGGGGTGCCTGATCGCCCTGGTGGCAGGCGCGGTGCTCGGTATGTCGACGCTGCGGTTGGGCGGGCACTATCTT
The DNA here is from genome assembly GCA_963764705.1 of uncultured Alphaproteobacteria bacterium. Taxonomy (GTDB): domain Bacteria; phylum Pseudomonadota; class Alphaproteobacteria; order Rhizobiales; family Xanthobacteraceae; genus Bradyrhizobium. The sequence goes on from CAVXTR010000009.1 coordinate 295,917, forward strand.
GCGATGGTGACGATCTCGTTCCAGCAGATCATCACCCTGGTCATGATCAATGCGATCTGGCTCACCCACGGTCCGGACGGCGTCTCGCGCATCGGCCGGCCTGATCTGTTTCAGTCGGCGCAAAGCTATCTCGCCTTCTGCGTCGCGGTGCTGGCGATCGTCGGTTACGCGGTCTGGCACCTGTCGGATACGCGGCTGGGGCGGGCGATGCGCGCGGTGCGCGATAACGAACTCGCGGCCGGCGTCGTCGGTGTCGATGTGTTTCGCACCAAGGTCTCCGCCTTTGCGCTGAGCGCGGTGCTGGGCGGATTGGCCGGCGGTCTTTTCGCCGGCGGCTTTGCCTATGTCAGCCCGGACCAGTTCTCGTTTGCCGAGTTGGTGGTGTTCCTGACCATGTCGCTGCTCGGCGGCGTGGCGTCGCCGATCGGTTCGGCCATCGGAACGGGTCTGTTGATCCTGATCCCGGAATGGTTACGATTCCTGAAGAGTGTTCCCGGATTGTATCTCGCGATCTATGGGCTCGCCGTCATCCTTATCATCCGCTTCATGCCGGACGGTATCTGGGGCTTTTTCGCGGCCGCCTTCGATCGTTGGCGGGCGCAGATCAAGACGCCGCCGGCAGCGGCGGCGTTGCAGCTGAAACCGGCAACGGTGGGCGGCGACATCGTGCTCGAAGTCACCGGACTCTCGAAATATTTCGGCGGGCTCAAGGCGGTCGACGGCGTCGACATCCAGGTGAGACGCGGTGGCGTTCACGCCCTGATCGGACCGAACGGCTCCGGCAAGACCACGACGCTGAACGTGCTGTCCGGTCTCTACAAGGCGACCGCGGGCGAGATATTGCTCGACGGCACCGACATCACCACCATGCCGCCGCATCAGCGCACGGCGGCAGGCCTCGGGCGCACGTTCCAGAACATCCGCTTGTTCCGTTCGATGACGGCGCTGGAGAATGTCGAGATCGGCGCCGAGCGGCCGGGCAATACCATGATCGGGCAGGGCGGCGACGCAGCACTGACCGAACGGGCGATGGAAGCTCTGACTTTTGTCGGGCTCGGCAGCCGCGCCAACCAATTGATCTCGAGCTTCTCCTACGGCCATCAGCGGCTGATCGAGATTGCCCGCGCGCTGGCGGCCAACCCGACCCTGCTGCTGCTCGACGAGCCCGCGGCCGGTCTCAACTCGACCGAAAAGCTCGAACTGCATGAACTTTTGAAGCGGATCGCGGCGCAGGGCCTGACTATCCTGATCATCGATCACGACATGACGCTGGTTTCTGAAGCGGCACAGCACATCACCGTGCTCAACTTCGGACGCCGTATCGCGGACGGCGAATCCATGGCGGTGCTGCGCCATCCCGACGTCGTCTCCGCCTATCTCGGAACCGAATAATGGCGCTGCTCGAAATCCGCGATCTCGTTGTCCGCTACGGTGAGATCGAAGCCTTGCGCGGCATCACCATCAATGTCGAGGAGGGGCAGGTGGTGACCTTGCTCGGCGCCAACGGCGCCGGCAAATCGACCACGCTGCGCGCCATCTCGGGTCTCGCAAAACCTGCAGCCGGCGACATCCTGTTCGACAGCAAGTCGATCGCGGGCCTCGGACCCGAGGCGATCGTCCGCATGGGCATCTCGCACGTTCCGGAAGGACGGCGGGTATTCCCCGGCCTGACGGTGAAGGAAAACATCATGCTCGGCGCGTCGAACCGCAAGGTCGCGAGCGCACAGTTGTCGCGCGAGGCGGATGCGATGTTCGACCTGTTTCCGGACATCCGCTCGTTTGCCAACGCGCTGGGCTGGACGCTCTCCGGCGGCCAGTTGCAGATGGTTGCGGTCGCGCGCGGCCTGATGGCGAAGCCAAGGCTGCTGCTGCTGGATGAGCCGTCGCTGGGTCTGGCGCCCGTTATCGTGCAGGCGGTGTTCCGGATCATCTCGCAGATCAGAAAAGACACCACGGTTCTCCTTGTCGAGCAGAACGCGCGGATGGGACTTTCGGTCGCCGACCACGGCTTCGTGCTGGAAACCGGGCGGATCGTGCTCGGCGGCAAGCCCGACGAATTGTGGGGCAACGAGGCCATCGCCGCCGCCTACCTCGGCGGTCACGGCAAGGTCAGCGCGTAAGGGCGCCGATTGGGTGCCGATTTCGGTCGATATCGTGCAGAAAACGCGGGCCGGCGCGGCAAATGCTGGCCTTGCCTGACGATACCGGGACGGCGATAGTGCGCCCGCACGCGAAGTCGGCGTCAGCGAAGTGAGCATCCAGCGGGCGGTCGGCCAGACCGGTCCGGCATCAAAAAACGACAGAGGAAACGCGATCCATGACTACCAACAACGTCAAGAAAGTATGGGCCTCGGGCAAGGCCGTGGTGAATGCCTGGCTCGCGATTCCGTCCGGCTTCTCGGCCGAAGTGATCGCACAATGCGGCTTCGACAGCGTTACCGTCGACATGCAGCACGGCGTGCAGGATTACCTCTCGATGGTGCAGTGCTTCCAGGCGATGAACGGCCACCCGGTGACGCCGATGGTTCGGGTGCCGTGGAATGAGCCCGGCATCATCGGCAAGGTGCTCGACGGCGGCGCCTATGGCGTGATCTGCCCGATGATCAACACCAAGCAGGAAGCGGAAAACCTGGTTCAGTACGCCAAGTATCCGCCGAAGGGCACCCGCTCCAACGGTCCGATCCGCTCCGGTATGTATGGTTCGGCCGGCAGCTATCAGCAGACCGCCAACGACGAGATCGTGCTGCTGCCGATGATGGAAACCAAGACCGCGATCGAGAACATGGAATCGATCCTCGACGTCGAGGGCATCAACGGCGTGTATGTCGGTCCCTCCGATCTCGGCTTCTCCTACGGCCTGGTGCCGAAGCTCGATCGCGACGAGCCGGAAATCCTCACGATCTACGAAAAGATCGTCAAGGAATGCGGCAAGCGCGGCCTGCATCCGGGCATCCACTGCTCGGGCGCCGAGGGCGCGGTGCGCGCGATCAACATGGGCTTCAAGCTCGTGACGCTGTCGAACGAGAGCGGCCTGATGCAGACCTACGCCAAGATGCAGGTCAACCAGACCCGCAAAGACTCGGCTGGCAAGGCCTAAGCGATCATCTCTCTCGCCCCGCGACGAGCGGGGCGGGAGAACACCAACAGGAGACACCCCATGGCCCCGGCACCCGTCATTCGCTTGCATCCTGACGACGGCGTGCTGATCGCACGCTCGAGCCTGCCACCGGGCATGGTGGTGGCCGACGGTGTGACTACGGTCGAGCGCATTCCCGCGGGCCACAAGGTCGCGATCAAGCCGATCGCCGTGGGCGAACCGATCCGGCGTTACGGCCAGATCATCGGCTTTGCAACGATTCCGATTTCGCCCGGCCAGCATGTGCATACGCAGAACTGCGGCATGGGCGATTTCGCCAAGGACTATGCCTATGGCGTCGACGTCACGCCGACGCCGAATTTCGATCTGCCGGCGACCTTCGAGGGCATCCGCCGTTCCGACGGCCGCGTTGCCACCCGCAACTATATCGGCATTCTCACCTCGGTGAATTGCAGCGCCCATGTCGCCGGCATGGTCGCCGATATCTTCAAGAAGAATCCGTTCACCGGCGACAATCCGCTGGCCGACTTTCCGAATGTCGATGGTGTCGTCGCGCTGACCCACAAGACCGGCTGCGGAATGACCCAGGACGAGCCGCTGGCGCTGCTTCGCCGCACGCTCGGCGGCTATGCACGGCATGCGAACTTTTCCGCCGTCGTCGTGCTCGGGCTCGGCTGCGAGGTCAACCAGATCGGCGGGCTGATGCAGGAGCAGAAACTCGCCGGCCGTCTGCGCGCGATGGACATTCAGGAAGTCGGCGGCACCCGCAAGACAGTTGAGGCCGGCGTCGCCTTTGTGCGCGAGGCGTTGACGGACGCCAACAAGGTCAAGCGCGAGCCGGTGCCGGCGAGCGAGTTGACGGTGGCGCTGCAATGCGGCGGCTCGGACGGTTACTCCGGCGTATCGGCCAATCCGGCGTTGGGTGCGGCCAGCGATCTTTTGGTGCGCCATGGCGGCACGGTGATCCTGTCCGAGACTCCGGAAACCTACGGCGCCGAACATCTGTTGACGCGACGCGCGGTCAGCCGCGAGGTCGGCGAAAAGCTCGTCGGTTTGATGCGCTGGTGGGAAGAATATACCCAGCGCGAAGGCGCCGAGATGAATGCCAATCCGAGCCCCGGCAACAAGGCCGGCGGCCTCACCACGATTCTGGAGAAATCACTGGGCGCGATGGCCAAGGCCGGCAGCACCAATCTGGTCGACGTGCTCAACTACGCCGAAGCCGTCACCAAGAAAGGCTTCGTGTTCATGGACACGCCCGGCTACGATCCGGTCGCGGCGACCGGGCAGGTGGCCGGAGGCGCCAATCTGGTTTGCTTCACCACCGGGCGTGGCTCAGTGTTCGGCTGCAAGCCTGCGCCGTCGATCAAGCTTGCGACCAACACGGCGATGTACAAGCGCATGGAAGACGACATGGACGTCAATTGCGGCACCATCCTCGACGGCGAGGAGAACGTGCAGCAATGCGGCCAGCGCATTTTCGACCTGATGCTGAAGACCGCCTCGGGCCAGCCGACCAAGAGCGAGAGCTTCGATTTCGGCGGTGCCGAGTTCGCGCCATGGGTGCTTGGCGCGACGATGTAGGAGAGGCGCGTTCTGCGTCGTCCCTGCGAACGCAGGGACCCATAGCCACCGGCTTTAATGGGGCGAAGGGTCTCGGCCATCGCGCGTTTTCGACAGATCACGCGGTATGGGTTCCTGCGTTCGCAGGAACCACAGCGAGGCCGCACTTCCCGTAGGCAACGGCTGCCCGTTGTTAATGCTTGATCCGTACCGGAACCAGTGTTCTGCTTAAAAAAGCTGCTGGAGTGTTCGGTCTGTGTCGATCTTCGTCGCGCTACATCACGTCACGCACTATAAATACGACCGACCGATCGATCTCGGCCCGCAAACCATTCGCCTGCGCCCGGCGCCGCATACGCGGACGCCGATCCTGAGCTATTCGCTCAAGGTGACGCCGGCAAATCATTTCGTGAACTGGCAGCAGGATCCGCAGGGCAACTGGCTGGCGCGCTTCGTGTTTCCGGAGAAGGCCACCGAGCTCAAGGTCGAGGTCGATTTCACTGCGCAGATGACGGTGGTCAATCCGTTCGACTTCTTTGTCGAGGGTTACGCGTCCAGCTTTCCGTTCCAGTACACCAGCGATCTCAAGACCGAACTGGCGCCCTATCTGGCGACATCGGATCAGGGACCGAAGTTTGCCGACTACCTGAAAGACATTCCTAGCGAGGCCGATAGCACGGTCGACTTCCTGGTCGCGCTGAATGCGGAATTGCAGAAAAAGATCAGTTACGTCATCAGGATGGAGCCGGGCATTCAGACGCCGGAAGAGACGCTGTCCTGCGGCTCCGGTTCGTGCCGTGACTCGGCGTGGCTGCTGATCCACATCTTCCGTCACCTCGGGCTCGCCGCTCGCTTCGTCTCCGGCTATCTCATTCAATTGCGTCCCGACATCGATCCGGTCGAGGGGCCGCGCGAGGTCGAAAGCGATTTCACCGATCTGCACGCCTGGGCTGAGGTCTATCTTCCGGGCGCGGGCTGGATCGGGTTCGACGTCACCTCGGGCATGCTGACAGGCGAGGGGCATATTCCCGTTGCCGCCACGCCGCATTACCGTTCGGCGGCACCGATCTCGGGCACCGCCGGCTTCGCCGAAGTCGAATTCGCGTTCGACATGAGCGTCAAGCGCATCCTTGAAGCGCCGCGGATTACGCGGCCGTTCTCCGATGAATCCTGGGCGCGTCTCGATGCGCTCGGCGAGCAGGTCGATGCCGACCTCACAGACGGCGATGTGCGCCTGACCATGGGCGGCGAGCCGACTTTCGTTTCGATCGACGACCTGGAATCGCCGGAGTGGAACATCGCCGCCGTCGGTCCGACCAAGCGGGCGCTGGCCGACGATCTCATTCGCAGACTGCACGCGCGGTTTGCGCCGGGCGGGCTGCTGCATTACGGGCAGGGCAAATGGTATCCCGGCGAAACCCTGCCGCGCTGGGCGTTCGGGCTCTATTGGCGCAAGGACGGCGTGCCGATCTGGAAGAACGCCGGGTTGATCGCCGGGATTGACGACAAGCTCGACAGCTCGCGCGCCGCTGACGTCGACGATGCCCAATGGCTGATCAACGGCATCGCCAAGCGCATTGGTCTCGATGCCGGCTATGTGATGCCGGCCTATGAAGATCCCGTGCACTGGCTGCAAAAGGAAGCCGCCCTGCCGGTCAATGTCGATCCCACCGATTCGAAACTGGCCAACGCGGAAGAGCGCGCGCGGATGGCGCGTGAGTTCGACCGCGGGCTGACCTCGCCGCGGGGCTACGTTCTTCCGGTCCAGCACGCCGGCGCCAATGCCTCGGGCTGGATGAGCGAGCGCTGGCCCTTGCGGCGCAGCCATATGTTCCTGTTGCCCGGCGATTTACCGCTTGGTTTGCGGCTGCCGATCGGCTCGCTGCCGCATATCCCCGAGGATGAATATCCCTACATCGTCGAGCAGGATCCGATGGAGCCGCGCCTCGAACTCGCGGTCGAGGACAAGGACGCCGTTGAAGGCGGCGCGCCGCCGAAACCGCCGGAGACCCGGGCCCGGCTCAAGCCGGTGCGCACGGCGATATCGGTCGAAATCCGCGATGGCGTGCTGTGCGTGTTCATGCCCCCGGTCGAGAAGCTCGAACATTATCTGACGTTGATAGGTGTCGTCGAAGCGGTCGCCGAGGAGATGAAGACCCAGCTTCATATCGAGGGCTATGGGCCGCCTTACGATCCGCGCGTCGAGGTCATCAAGGTGACGCCGGATCCCGGCGTGATCGAAGTCAACGTCCAGCCGGCGCAAAACTGGCGCGAGGCGGTCGATATCACCTTCGGCCTGTATGAAGACGCCGCGAAAACCCGCCTCGGCGCCAACCGCTTTCTGGTCGACGGCCGCCACACCGGCACCGGCGGTGGCAACCACGTCGTGGTCGGCGGCAGCACGCCGGAGGCGTCGCCGTTCCTGCGCCGCCCGGATCTGCTCAGGAGTCTCGTGCTGTACTGGCAGCGGCATCCGTCGCTGTCTTACCTGTTTTCCGGCATGTTCATCGGACCGACCAGCCAGGCGCCGCGCATCGACGAGGCGCGGCATGACGGTCTCTATGAACTGGAAGTCGCATTGGCCCATGTGCCGCCGCCGGGCGTTCAGGCGCCGCTGTGGCTGGTCGACCGGCTGTTCCGCCACATCCTGGTCGACATAACGGGCAATACCCACCGCGCCGAAATCTGCATCGACAAGCTGTATTCGCCGGACGGGCCGACCGGCCGTCTCGGACTCGTTGAGTTTCGCGCGCTCGAAATGCCGCCCGATCCGCGGATGTCGCTGGCGCAGCAATTGTTGATCCGCGCGCTGATCGCAAAGCTGTGGCGCGAACCGCAGCAGGGCAAGTTCGTGCGCTGGGGCACCACGCTGCACGATCGCTTCATGCTGCCGCATTTCCTCTGGGAGGATTTTCTCGGCGTGCTCGAGGAGCTCCGGCAATCCGGTTACGATTTTTCGCCGGAATGGTACTCGGCCCAGCTCGAGTTTCGTTTCCCGGTGTTCGGCCGTGTCCATCATGGCGGCGTAGCACTGGAGCTGCGTCAGGCGCTGGAGCCCTGGCATGTGCTCGGCGAAGAGGGGTCGGCGGGCGGCACCGTGCGCTATGTCGATTCCTCGGTCGAACGCTTGCAGATCAAGGCGGAAGGTTTTGTCGAGGGCCGCCATGTCGTGACCTGCAACGGCCGGCGAATGCCGATGACCGCGACCGGGCGTTCCGGCGAGGCGGTGGCGGCCGTCCGCTTCAAGGCCTGGCAGCCGGCATCGGGCCTGCACCCGACCATTCCGGTGCACGCGCCGCTGACATTCGACCTGATTGACACCTGGAATGGCCGTTCGCTCGGCGGCTGCGTCTATCATGTCGCCCATCCCGGCGGCCGCAGCTACGACACCAAGCCGGTCAATTCCTACGAGGCGGAAGCAAGGCGGCTGGCCCGGTTTCAGGACCACGGCCACACCCCGGGCAGGATCGATCCGCCACCGGAAGAGCGCACAATTGAATTCCCATTGACCCTCGACTTGAGGACGCCGCTCCTGCATTGATTGGCTTGACGTTTTCGGGACAACGGCGCCCGCCCGGACTGATCCGGGGATGAGCTTACGAAAACGCGTCAGAAGCATAAAATGGGGACCTCGAATTTGATTTGATCAGAGGCGAGGGCGAGGAATTGGGATGGCGGGACAGGCCGACCAGGGCAGCGGTCAGGAAAACAAGTCGCGTCCGGGACATCGCCGGATGGCGCAGTGGAGCCGCGACTACGCGCGCCTGCCCGGCATTCCCGACGAATATACCGGCCAGGACGGGGCGCCCCGCGCGGCCTGGACCCGGTTTTTCGATGCTTTCGCAGGCCTGACGCCGGCCGACGTCGAGAAGCGGTTTGCCTCCGCCGACCGGCATCTGCGCGATGCCGGCGTCACCTACCGCGCGCCCGGAGAGACCGCCGACCGGCTATGGCCGCTGAGCCATCTGCCACTGATCATCGACGAGACCGACTGGAGACAATTGAGTGCGGGCATCGCGCAGCGTGCGCAGCTGCTCGAAATGGTGCTCGGCGATCTCTACGGCGAAGGCCGTCTGGTGACGGAAGGCGCGATACCGGCGGCCGCGATTGCCGGCAGCAACGAATATCTGCGCGCGGTGTGCGGCGTCAAACCGCCGGGCGGGCGCTATCTGCATCTCTATGCCGCTGATGTCGGCCGCGGTCCCGACGGGCGCTGGTGGGTGCTGGGCGACCGTACCCAGGCGCCGTCGGGCGCCGGCTACGCGCTGGAGAACCGCCTGGTGCTGTCGCGCGCCTTCGCCAATCTCTACAAGTCGATGAACGTCGAGCGCGTGGCGCCGTTCTTCGAGGCGTTCCGCGACAACCTGCGCGCCAGCGCCGACCGCGACGAGCCGCGGATCGGCCTGCTGACGCCGGGCACCTTCAGCGAAACCTATTTCGAGCATGCGACGCTGGCGCGCTATCTCGGTTTCCTGCTGGTCGAGGGCGACGATCTCGCCGTCAGCGGCGACCGAATCCATATCCGCACCGTCGCCGGGCTGAAGCGGCTCGACGTGTTGCTACGCCGGGTCGATTCCAACTTTCTCGATCCGCTGGAGCTCGATGCGTCCTCGCATCTCGGCGTGCCGGGCCTGATCGACGTGCTGCGCAAGAACGGCGTCGTCGTCGCCAACATGCCGGGTTCGGGCGTGCTGGAGGCGAGGGCGCTGTTGGGCTTCTTGCCAAGCCTGAGCCGTCGCTTCCTCGGCCAGGACCTCAAGATTCCGCACATCGCGACCTGGTGGTGCGGCCAGAAATCCGCGCGAGAGGAAGTGCTGGACCGGCTCGACGCTTTCGCGATTGAGGGCGCCTACAGCCGCTCCGTTCCGGGCTTTCCGGGCCACGGTCCCGTGCTCGCCGGCGAATTGTCGCCGGTGGACCGCGACCGTCTCAAAAGCGCGATCGCCGAACGCGGCATCGATTATGTCGGCCAGGAACTGGTACGGCTGTCGACCACGCCGGTGTGGGATAATGGCCGGATCACGCCGCGCCCGTTCGTGCTGCGGGTGTTTGCCGCCGCGACCCCGCAGGGCTGGACCATCCTGCCCGGCGGCTTCTGCCGGATCGCAGAGCAGCCTGACGCCCGCGCCGTATCGATGGGCGATGGCGCGCGCTCGGCCGATGTCTGGGTGGTGTCCGACAAGGCGGTTTCGACCTCGACGCTGCTGCCGGCCGCCGACACGGTGCGGATCAAGCGGATCGCCGGGGTGGTCCCGAGCCGGGCCGCGGACAACCTGTTCTGGCTCGGCCGCTATCTCGAACGCGCGGAGGCGACGCTGCGGTTGATCCGCGCGCTCGGCACGCCGATGCGCGATCCGGTCAAGGGAACGGCCACGGGGCCGTCGACCGCGCTGCCCTCGGTCGAGCGGATCCAGCGGCTGCTGGTGACCTGGGGCGCGACCTCGCAGGCCACGCGCGCGAATCCGGCAAAGGTCGTCGCGGAAGCGCTGCAGAACGAGGAAAAGTTCGGCTCAGCGCTGTCTCTGGTGAAATCCGCGCAGCGCACCGCGACTTCGCTGCGCGAGCGGCTGTCGCCCGACGCCTGGCAGGTCATCACCGAGATGGCGGAGCGTCTCGCACTGCAGGTCGAGGATGACGACGCGGTCATCAGCGCCGCCGAATTGACGCTGCAGGAACTGGCGAGCTTTGCAGGCCTGGCGCAGGAGAACATGAACCGCGCCGCCGGCTGGCGCTTCCTCGAAATGGGTCGCCGCATCGAGCGCGCCATCAACACCGCGCGGTTCGCGCGGCAGTTCGCCTATGACGAGGCCGGCGAAGAGGATCTCGACATCCTGCTGACGCTGGTGGATTGCCAGATCACCTATCGCTCGCGCTACCTGGTCGGGCCGTCGCTGGCGCCGGTGCGCGATCTCGCGGTGCTCGATCCCTACAACCCGCGCTCGGTCGCGTTCCAGGTGGCGGCGCTAAACGAGCATATTGCGAGCCTGCCGAGCCTCAAGGAGCACGGTTTGATCGAGCGGCCGCAGCGGCTCGCGGTCGCCTTGCAGGCGGCGCTGACGACCACGGAGGCCGAGAAACAGGATGCCAAAACCCTGTTCGCGCTGGAGCAGGATCTGCTCAACCTGGCAGACGCCATCGGCCTGCATTATTTCCCGCACGGACCGAATGCGAGCCGGCCGGAGAAGCTGACGGGCCTCGCGTGATCTACGACATCCGTCACGTCACGACCTACGCTTACGAAAGCCCGGTGAGTTTTGCGCGCTGCTCGCTGCGGCTGGAGCCGCGATCGGGCGATGGCCAGCAACTGGTTTCCCACAGCGTCGACATCCGGCCGCGGCCGGCCGAGCGCACGGTGCGGCGGGATTTTTTCGGCACCCTGACCGAGAGCGTGCTGATCGAGACCCCGCATCGCAGCCTGCGGATCGACTCCCGTTCCAGGGTCTCGGTCTCGCGCCAGACCCTTGAACGCACCGCGCCGAGCCCGTCCTGGGAGGACATCCGCGACGTGGCGCTCGAGGCCACCAGCCTCGGTCCGTCGTCACCGGTCGGCTACGTCTTTGCCAGTTCACTGGTGCCGGTGCAGCCGCCGGTCACCGCCTATGCCGCGGCGAGCTTTCAGCACGGCAGCGGCATCGTCGCCGGCGCGGTCGACCTGATGCATCGGATTCGCACCGAGTTCAAATACGACCCGAAGGCTACCGTGATCTCGACGCCGCTGAAGGAAGTGTTCGAGAAGCGCCACGGCGTCTGCCAGGACTTTGCCCATGTGATGATCGCGGGCCTTCGCGGTCTTGGGCTGCCGGCGGCCTATGTCAGCGGCTATCTGCGCACCATCCCGCCGCCGGGCCAGCCGCGCCTGCAGGGCGCCGACGCCACCCACGCCTGGGTCTCGGTGTGGTGCGGCGACGCGATCGGCTGGATCGGGTTCGATCCGACCAACGATATTCTGGTCGGCAACGACCACATCATCCTGGCGATCGGGCGCGACTTCTCCGACGTGTCGCCGGTCGACGGCATCATCGTCGGCTCCCGCAAGCAGAAGCTTGGCGTGGCCGTGGATGTGCTGCTGGTGGAGTGACTTTCGCAAAAAAGCGAAAACAACCCCATGCACAGTAGGATGGGCCGCCAGTGGCCCCCCCGCGCTGCCTTGCGTCCGCCGCATCGACCAGGATGATCCGTCTGATTCGACGCTATCGAGAGACAGCGTGACGACGGCCGGGCAATTGCAGCGGCAAGGAAGTCCGGGGTTGCAGCTACTGTCCGCGCCGCCGAGAGCTGACCTCGAACCCGGGTCTCCCCTCGGGGGCAGCCCACCCCTGGACACTAACATCCGCCAGCGCCTCGAATATAGCCGGCGTGCGTTCCAGGCGGGCGATCGTTCGTGCGCCTTCGAGGGCGGCTACCAATGCGGCTGCGGTAGACGATGCGCGCGCGGAAGTGAAACCGCACCCCCTAAAATGCTCCGCAACTATCTCGGTCGAATCAACAAATCCGCGCGCTACCCGTTTGGTCAGCTCAGCGTCGAGCGCAGGCAGCTCATTCGCCAGATTTTGCATTAGACATCCATACTGGAAATCAGAGGCGACCATTTCGGCCGCGAACGTGCCGAAAATCTGATGAACAAAACTCAGGGCATCACCCGTCGTATTCGCCGAGATATTCCGCAATACAGCAATTCTACTCGTAACGTAATGATCGATTGCTTCTTCTGCGAGCTGTGCCTTGCCGCGCGGAAAATGAAAATAGAACGATCCTTTAGGCGAGCCGCTTTCTTCAATGATCTGGTTCAATCCCGTCGCAGTGTAGCCTTGGATGCGAAACAGTCGCTCGGCAGTGGCAATCGCGCGATCGCGGGCGTCAGTCTTACGGGGCATTCCGTAAGCATACCACGCCTGGCTTGACACGGCTATGGTGATCGCCATACTATGGCGATCACCATAGTAAAGTGTCTCGCCGTATCACCCATCAAATCGTAACCAGAAGTTGCACACAGGCAAATGCCACTCTCCCAGATTGCTGCGCAGGAAATACTCAAATGAGTTCGAGCAACTTCGATTTCGGCAACTGTTCTAGCGAACGGGATCACTGAGATGGCCTCTAGAACCTGCTCGATGATGCTTTTAGGAGCTGCCATGTTCACTGCGATGTTCACTCGCGTTGCTTCCGGAGAGACTTCAGGCGATGCCGTCTGGCACAATAAAATCCCTGTCGCTTTGAGTGAGCCTGCCGTTGATATCGATAAGGATCCGAACCTTCTGCACAAGTATGCGGAAAATGCGGGAACGAAAATCCACTACGTCACAATGGGATCCAATCAAAAACCGCTTATGGTGTTCGTGCACGGATTTCCCGACTTTTGGTATTCTTGGCGAAATCAGATCCAGGCATTTTCAGCAAATTATCAGGTGGTCGCTCTTGATCTGCGCGGGTACGATTTGAGCGATCGGCCAGAAGGCGTCGAGAACTACAAGTTTCCGGTTCTCCTCGATGACATCCGCGCCGTGATCAATGCAGAGAGAAACGGTCGCAAGGCCATCCTGATCGGGCACGACTGGGGCGCCGCTTTGTCGTGGCTATTCACCGGGCAAAATCCGGATCTGATCGAAAGACTTGTAGTCCTCAGCGTTCCTCATCCTGGCGCCATCACGAAGGAATTGCTCCCCTGGAACCATCCTCTCGCGCAGGCCAGGGCCAGCGCTTACGCCACACGGTTCTTCGCTCGAGGCAAAGGCGACAATTTGACTGCGGAAGATTTGGCATACTGGGTTGTCGATCCACAGGTTAAGAGTCGATACATCCAGGCTTTCGCGAAATCTTCCATCTTGTCCATGATGAGTTATTACAAAGCCAACTACGCGTTTTCTCAGCTTGCGCTCAATCTTTTCGATCCAACCATGAAGAAACTCTACGGTGCCGTGATCAAATGCCCGGTCTTGCATGTGCACGGAATCGAGGAGAGCCATGCTTTGCTAAGCACTATTGATTTGGAAAAGTCATGGATGGAAAATCCCGACAATCTCACGGTCAAAATCGTGCCTGGAGTTGGCCACTTCATTCAGCATGAAGTGCCCGACTATCTTAACCAGACGATTGCCTCCTGGTTGAAAGATTTAGGAAGCTGAGCCCGATCTTGCGGTGGCGGAGAGTCGATGGCCGGGACGTAGCTCACCCGCGCCTCCCCGAGGTCGGCTCGCGACCTTCTCGGACCCGAGGCGATGTTCGGATCAGATCTGCAATTCGCTGAATAGTGGACGTACTGCCTCTAGGTCCCCGTCCGCCGCGGCTGCTCGGCGGCATCGGCGCGCAGGCCCTTGAAGAACTTCTCGACCTCGCGCGACAGCGTCTCGGCCGTGGCGGTCAGGTCGCTGGAGGCGGTAAGCACCGAAGCCGCCGCCGTGCTGGTGGTGCCGATGGCCTCGCTCAGCGAGCCGATATTGACGACCAGCGTGCCGTTGCCCTGCGCCGCCAGTTGCGCGTTGGCGGAAATTTCGCGGGTCGCCGCATCCTGCTGACCGATGGCACTGGCGATGTTCGACGTTACTTCGTTGATCTCGCGCACCGCGTTGCCGATTTCGCGGACCGCGTCGACGGAATTTTTGGTCGAGGTCTGGATCAGGCCGACATTCTGGCCGATCTCGGCGGTGGCCTTGGCGGTCTGCTCGGCCAGTGCCTTGACCTCGTGGGCGACGACCGCAAACCCGCGGCCGGCATCGCCGGCGCGCGCGGCTTCGATGGTCGCATTCAGCGCCAGCAGATTGGTTTGTTCGGCGATCGCCTGGATCAAGGCGAGCACGCCGTCGATGCGCTGGGTCGCGGCCGCAAGCCCCTCGATCTCGGTGATCGATTTCTCGGTGCGCAGGCCGGCCTGTTCGACGGCGCTTGCGGACTGGCGAACCTGCCGGCCGATTTCCTCGACGGAAGCCGAGAGCTCTTCGGCGGCGCTGGCGACGGCGGAAACGTTGTTGGACGCCTGTTCGGTGGCGCCGGAGGCGGCGACCGCGCGTCCGCTGGCATCGGACGACACGCTGGCGATGGTCTGCGCGGTGCCGCGCATCGAGGTCGCGTTGTCGGTGACGGCGCGCAGCACGCCGCCGATTGCTTCGCGGAAATCATCCACGGCAGCTTCGATCTGGCGGGCGCGCTGGTCGCGCGCCCTGGAATCCGCAAGCACCTGCGAATTGAGGTTGCGGTTGCGGTCCATCGCGTCCTGGAAGATTCTGATTGCGCGCGCCAACGCGCCGATTTCGTCGCCGCGATCGGCGTGCGGAACCTCGACGCCCTCGGCGCCTTCGGCGACGCGCTTGATGGTGTCGGTAATGGCCGAGAGCGGACGCGCCACCGAGCGGGCGATAATCAGCACGCCGATCACCACCACGACCAGCGCGAAGCCGCCGAGGAAGGTGAGCACCAGGGCCAGCGCCTGGTTGGTGTCGGTCTGCTCCGACAGCTTCCTGCTGCGTTCGGCATAGACCTTCGAGAGCGCCTCGAGGTCCTTGTTCAGCGCCGATCGTACTTCGCGGTTGGCGTCGTTGTCGCCCCATTCGCGCCCTGCGGCGGCGTTGACCTCGACTCCGCGCCGTACCAGTTCCTTGCGGAAATCGACGAACTGTTCGATGCGCTTCTTGAAGGTGGCGAACTGCTGGGCGTCATCGGCCTGAACCAGCGCCTGCCAGTTCTTGACCACTTCGAGGATGCGTTCGTTGAACTTGAGCAGTCCCTCGCCGTATTTCTTCACCACGGCCGGTTCGGTCGACATGTAGACGCCGCGCGACTCCATCACCACTGCATAGACCAGCGAATTGACCCGCTCGACATTCAGCGCGGCGCGGCTGGCGGTCGCGACCGCCTCGGTGAGGGCGGTATTCTGCCGGCTGTTGTAATCGGACAGCGCGGTAATCGCGGCGGTGAGCACCGCGAACAACGCAAAGATCGCGTACAGCTTGGTCGCGAGCGAAACCCGGGATGACATGGCGCCACCAGAAAACGAGTGAGGGGATGTTGCAATTTCAGCCATGCCGGCACTCCAGAACGTGGCCGGGGCGCACCTTCGGCCGCTCATAAATTATGCTAAATCTTAATGGAGAAGTTCTTAATGCGGGAATCCGCCGGATCTGCAACCTAATGTAATTTATTAGTAATTTCAATTACTTAAAAAGATGTCGTGGATTCCTCCGGTTGCACATCGGAGAATTACTGCGCCCATGACGCGTATTCTTCGGCGCGGAGCGCCGCCCCGGCAGGCGATTTCTCTTAAGTCCGTCACCGCGCCGCCGCGGCCGGGATGCTACTGTCTGACCGGCCCACGAATGCCTCGGTGGGTCCGGAGCCGCCATGGTCTATCGCCAAGCCATCGATGCCACCTCTTATCTGTTCGACGACCTGCGCGACCTGCTGGCCAAGGCGACGCCGCCGCGTTCCGGCGATCGGCTCGCCGGCATCGCGGCCGACAGCGCCGAGCGGATGATCGCGGCGCGGATGGCGCTGGCCAATGTCCCGCTCAAGCAGTTCCTCAACGAGGCCGTGATCGCTTACGAGGACGACGAGGTCACCCGCCTGATCATGGATAGCCATGATGCCGCAAGCTTTGCGCCGATCTCGTCGTTGACGGTCGGCGGCTTTCGCGACTGGCTGCTGTCCGATGTCGCGACCTCAGAGACGCTGCAAGAGGCGGCGCGCGGGATCACGCCGGAAATGGCCGCTGCGGTCTCAAAGCTGATGCGCAACCAGGACCTGATTCTGGTTGCCAAAAAATGCACGGTGACGACCCGTTTTCGCAACACCATCGGCCAGCCGGGGCGGATGAGCACGCGGCTGCAGCCCAATCATCCCTTCGACGACGCCAGGGGGATTACCGCCTCTATCCTCGACGGCCTGATGTTGGGATCGGGCGACGCCTGCATCGGCATCAACCCGGCCAGCGACGATCCGGCCGTGATCGGCGGATTGCTGCGGCTGGTCGACGGCATCATCACCCGCCTGCAGATCCCGACGCAGAGCTGCGTGCTCACCCACGTGACCACCACGCTCGGGTTGATCGGGCAGGGGTTTCCGGTCGATCTGGTGTTTCAGTCGATCGCGGGAACACAAGCCGCCAACCGCAGTTTCGGCGTCGATCTGGCGCTGCTGGCCGAGGCGCGGGAGGCCGCGCTGTCGCTCCGACGCGGCACGGTCGGTGACAACGTCATGTATTTCGAGACCGGGCAGGGCTCGGCGCTCTCAGCCAACGCCCACCACAATGTCGATCAGCAGACCTGTGAGGCACGGGCCTATGCGGTGGCGCGGGCGTTCGACCCGCTGCTGGTCAACAGCGTGGTCGGCTTCATCGGTCCCGAATACCTGTATGACGGCAAGGAAATCATCCGCGCCGGGCTCGAGGATCACTTCTGCGGCAAGCTGCTCGGCCTGCCGCTCGGCGTCGACGTCTGCTACACCAATCATGCCGAGGCCGACCAGGACGACATGGACAATCTGCTGACGCTGCTCGCCGCCGCCGGCGTCACCTTCATCATGGGGGTTCCGGGCGCCGACGACGTCATGCTGAACTACCAGTCGACCTCGTTCCACGATGCGCTCTATGTCCGCGACCTCCTTGGTTTGAAGCGGGCGCCGGAATTCGACGACTGGTTGCATCGAACCGGACTGGCCGGCCCTGACTTCCGGATATCAGGGAATGCCGGCCTGCTGCCCGAATTTGCCTCGCGGCTGATTGCCTGACAGGCGGTTGGAGACGGCCTTCGGCCCGATTTATGCAACCTTTGAACCGCCGGCGGGTTGGGACCGACTGCCACAATGTTGAAGAATTTCTGGCTCAATTTTCAATGTCGTGCTTAGATTTGTGAAGGCTTTGGCTGAGGAGCTCGAATGAGAGCAGAAGGCATTGAAACGGTACGGCGCATTCTCTGCGTCTTTCCCCGCTACACGTCTTCTTTTGGCACTTTCGAATATGCCTATCCGCTAACGGACGGGGTCCAGGCCTTCATGCCGCCGCAGGGGCTGCTGCTGATCGCGGCCTACCTTCCGGCCAACTGGCCGGTCCGCTTCATCGACGAAAACCTCCGCCCTGCCAACCAGGAAGACTTCGAATGGGCGGAAGCGGTGTTCGTCAGCGGCATGCACATCCAGCGCCAGCAGATGAACGACATCTGCCGCCGCGCCCATGCCTTCGATCTTTCCGTTGCCATCGGCGGCCCGTCGGTGAGTGCGTGTCCGGATTACTATCCCTCGTTCGATTATCTCCATGTCGGCGAGCTCGGCGACGCCACCAATGATCTGATCGCGCGTCTGGCACGCGATCCCTCGCGGCCGGAAGCGCAGGTGGTGCTGAAAACCAACGATCGCCTGCCGATGACCGAATTCCCGTTGCCGGCCTATGAGCTGGCGGAGGTCAAGAAGTACTTCCTCGGCAGCATCCAGTATTCCAGCGGCTGTCCCTATCAGTGCGAGTTCTGCGACATTCCCGGCCTCTACGGCCGCAACCCGCGCCTGAAATCGCCGGAACAGATCATCGCCGAGCTCGACAAGCTCAGGGAATGCGGCGTCACCGGCTCGGTCTATTTCGTTGACGACAATTTCATCGGCAACCGCAAGGCGGCGCTGGATCTGCTGCCGCATCTGGTCGAGTGGCAGAAGCGGACCGGCTATGTGATGCGGCTCGCCTGCGAGGCGACGCTCAACATCGCCAAGCGGCCCGAGATCCTGGAGAAGATGCGCGAGGCGTTCTTCGTGACGATCTTCTGCGGCATCGAGACCCCCGATCCCGACGCATTGAAGGCGATGCACAAGGACCACAACATGATGGTCCCGATCCTGGAAGGCGTTCGCACCATCAATTCCTACGGCATGGAAGTCGTCTCCGGCATCATCATGGGGCTCGACACCGACAAGCCGGAAACCGGCGACGCGTTGCTGGCGTTCGTCGACGAGTCGCAGATTCCGCTTTTGACGATCAACCTGCTGCAGGCGCTGCCGAAGACGCCGCTGTGGGATCGGCTGGAGCGTGAAGGCCGCTTGCTGGCCGATGAAGACGGCCGCGATTCCAACGTCCAGTTTCTGTTGCCTTACGATCAGGTCGTCGATTCCTGGCGCAGATGCATGGAATTCGCCTATGCGCCGGAAAAACTCTATGCGCGCTACCAGCATCAGTGCGACTACACCTATTCGCGGCGGCTCAAGGTGCCGGTGTCGCCCGAGCAGAAGAGCTGGGCCAATATCAAGCGCGGCCTGATCATGCTGCGGAACATTTTCTGGAAAGTCGGCGTGCTCGGCGATTACCGGAAGGTGTTCTGGAAATTCGCGCTGGGCCGGCTGCGTCGCGGCGACATCGAGGGCCTGATCGGCTCGGCGATGATTGCCCATCACCTGATCATGTTCGCGCGCGCGGCCTCCGTCGGCCAGCAGAGCGCATCGAATTATTCGATCCGGCTGCGCGAAGCTTCGGTGCCGGCCGAGTAAAGAATTTTCATGAAAACGCCGGCGCCCAAGCCCGGTTCAATCAAGCCCGGTTCGATCGTGCCCGGCTCGATTGAACGCCTGCGCGAGCTGACGCCGGCGCGCGTCGGGCTCGGCCGCGCCGGCGCAAGCCTGCCGACCGATGCGCTGCTGGCCTTCACGCTCGACCACGCGCGGGCGCGCGATGCCGTTCATGCCGCCTTCGATACCTCACAACTGGCGGCCGGACTGACCGGCCTTGGCCTCGACGCGGTTACGGTCTCAAGCCAGGCCCGCAACCGGGCGGACTATCTGCGCCGTCCCGACCTCGGCCGCATGCTCGATTCAGGATCGCGGCGCTTGCTGGAAGACCGCGGCGGCCGTTGCGAGCTGGCCGTCGTCATCGGCGATGGCCTGTCGCCGGCCGCGGTCAACGTTCACGCGGTCGAACTGGTTCGCAACCTTGCCGCCCGGCTGGCAGAGATCGGCATCAAGGTCGGCGTTGTTGCCGTTGCGTCAGGCGCGCGCGTGGCGCTGGGTGACGAGATCGGGGCTGCGCTCGGGGCGCGGATGGTGGTGATGTTGATCGGCGAGCGGCCGGGCCTGTCGGCGCCGGACAGCCTCGGCGCCTATCTGACATTTGGGCCCCGCATCGGACTCACCGATGCCGAGCGCAACTGCGTCTCCAATATCCACGGCGCCGGGCTGGGCTATGACGATGCCGCGTTCAAAATTGCGTGGTTGGTGCGTGAAGGGCTGGCAAGGCAGCTCACCGGTGTTGCCCTGAAGGATGAAAGCGGCGGCCCGCCGCCGCAGATATCAGCCAATCCACCCCCGTGACCACGGGTGGTGTGGCAAATCAGAGACTTAACGCGCATTTTCGGCGTCCGCGCGCCGTTTTGACCCGCCCCCTACGCTTGCCGGATCGGGTGTAGCCCTGTAAAACGGCGGCGGTTAATTTACCGCGTGATTTCAAGGGCTAGCGCCGATCATTCAGGGCTGAAAAGCCACCTTCGCGCCACCGACCCAAGCAAGCTTCACCGATTAAGCCGACGTGAGAACTGGACAGGGTATGCTCGACAAGAATTCCGAAAGTCAGGTCCACGTCGAAGCGATCGAGGAGCCGGTCAAGGGGACCAGCATCGCCTTCGGGCTGGAGCGCCTCGGGCTGGTCGCGGTCAAGGCGCCGATCGTGTCCTGCCTCGTTCTGGTCGCGCTGATGATTGCCGCGTTCTTCGGAATCGAGCGGATCAAGATCGACAATTCGCTGAGCCAGCTGTTCCGTTCCAATTCCAAGGACTACAAGCAATACGAGGCCGTGACCAAGCGCTTCCCGGCGACCGAATTCGACGTTCTCGTCGTGGTCGAGGGCAAGACGCTGCTGGCGCGCGAGAACCTCGAAAAGATCCGCGACATGGTCACCGACCTGCAACTGGTCGATGGCGTGCGCGGACTGGTCTCGCTGTTTTCGGCGCGTCAGGCGCCCGAGCCCGGCAAGCTGCCGGCGGCCTTGTTCCCGCCGGAGCTGCCGCAGGGCGCGGCCTACGACAAATTCGCCGAGACGGTGAAAGCCAACGAGATCATCCGCGGCAAGCTGTTGTCCGAGGACGGCACGCTGGCGCTGATCGTGCTGTCGCTGGAGCCCAGCATCGTCGCCAGCAGCGACCTGACCAGGGCGGTCGCCGATATCCGGAAAATCATGGCGGAAGATCTCGCCGGCAGCGGGCTCAACGCCCAACTGTCAGGCGTTCCCGTCATGCAGCTTGAAATCCGCAACGCGGTGAAGCGCGACGGGCTGACCTACAACATCCTCGGCATCGTGGCCGGCTGCATCATCGCGATCATCTTCTTCCGCAAGATATCGTTCATGGTGGTCGCCGCTTTCCCGCCGATCATCGCGATCCTGCTGGCGCTCGGCGGCCTCGGCTGGGCCAACTTCAATCTCAACATGTTCCTGAACGTGATGACGCCGCTCATCATGGTGATCAGCTTCTCGAACTCGATGCAGCTGACATTCGCGGCGCGCGACCGCCTGATCGCGGGCCAGGACAAGTACACCGCGTTCAAGAACGCCGTGCTGGTGGTCGGTCCGGCCTGCGTGCTGACGCATGGTACCGCCGGCATCTCGTTCATCGCGCTGCAATTCTCCGACTCCGAACTGATCCGCAAGTTCGGCGAGGCGGGTCTTGCCGCCACCATCATCGCGCTGATCGCGGTGCTGTCGCTGGTGCCGGTGTTCGGCGTGCTGCTGGTTCGCAACGAAAAGGTCATGGCGGTCAAGTTCCAGGGCGCCGACGCCGGGGTGCAGGCGCTGCGCAATTTCTGCTACTGGATCGCGGTGCGCATGGTCGGCCGTCCCGGGCTGTTCAGCCTGATCGCGGTGATCGTCGTCGGCGGCATGGGCATCGTGTACGCCAACCTGGAGCCGCGCTACCGGCTGGCCGACCAGGTGCCGGACAAGCGGCAGGCGGTGGCGGCATCGAGCCGTCTCGACGCCAAGCTCACCGGCGCCAATCCGGTCGACGTCCTGATCGAATTCCCCAAGGGTACTTCGCTGTACGCGCCGGAGACGCTGAAGACGATCGCCGACGTCCATTCCATGGTCGAGACCGCGGCCGGCGTCGGCAACGTCTGGTCGGTGGAAACGCTACGCCGCTGGCTGGCTGAGAAGGCCGGCAGCAGCGACGTCGCCACGCTGAAGGAATATGTCAGCGTGATTCCGGAACATCTGGTGCGGCGCTTCATCTCCGCCGACGGCCACGCGGTGGTGGTGTCGGGCCGCGTGCCCGATATCGATTCCAGCGCGCTGCTTCCGGTGGTGAACAAGCTCGACACGGCGCTCGACAAGGTCCGCGCCGAGCATCCCGGCTACGAAATCGCGGTGACCGGCCTTTCGGTGATCGCAGCCCGCAACAGCTCCAACATGATCGAGAAGCTCAATCGCGGCCTCACGGTCGAGTTCCTGCTGGTCGCGGTCTTTATCGGGCTTGCGTTCCGCTCGATCGTGGTGATGTTCTCCTGCATCCTGCCCGGCATTTTCCCGGTGGTGGCGTCGGGGACGGTGCTGGCGATCATGGGGGAGGGGCTGCAATTCGCCAGCGTGGTGGCGCTGACGGTGTCGTTCGGCCTCGGCCTTTCCGCGACCATTCACTTTCTCAATCGGCTGCGGCTCGAGCAGAAGCCCGGCATCAGTCCGGAACTGGCGGTGGAGCGCGCCACCGTGCTGGTCGGTCCGGCGCTGATCCTGACCACGGTGGTGCTGGCCTGCGGCCTCGTCGTGACCGTGTTCTCCGACCTGCCGTCGCTGCGCCTGTTCGGCTGGCTCAGCGCGTTCTCGATGGTCGCGGCCCTGGTGGCGGATCTCTTCATCCTGCGGCCGACGTCGATGTTCCTGATCAACCTGTCGGAGCGGATTCGCGGCAAGGCTCCTCAGGCGAAGCCGGCGGAATAGGCCGCACACAAATCAGTCGCTCAAACGAAAGCGCCCTCGGACCGGGTCCGAGGGCGCTTTGCGTTGGACGGTTGGATAAACGACGCGATGCGTCAGGTCTTGGTCATCGTGATCTTGACGCCGCGGATTTCGCCCTTGGAGTCGATCGAGACCACCTGCTTGTTGCCGTTGGTGCGCAAGTTCAGGTTGGCCGCAAATCCGGAGGCTTCGACGAACACGTCGATCTGGCCGCCGCCCGCGGTACCCTGCAGGTTGCCGAAGATGTTGCGGCTGGCTTCGCTCCAGTTGCCGGAGATGCGTTCGCCCTGGCTGGTGACGTCGCTGGAGAGATCGAATTTGTAGCTGTCGCTGGCGCAGTGCAGGTTCTGCTTCAGGCCGAGGCCGGACGCGTTGACCTTGTAGTCGGCCTTGCAGCGGATGTTCTCGGTGGTGCCGTTGGACAGCGCGACGGTGCCCGAGCCGGTCCAATTTCCGTCGAAGCCGGCAAACGGGCCAGCCGCCTGGGTTTGTCCAGCGGTGACCGACAACATGAGCGCGGCGCCGACGCCGGCAGCCGTGAGCGCCTGACCGAGCAGACTGGAACCAAACAGTTTCATTGTGAGCTTTCCCATTGAAATAGACGTTCTCTGAAAGATACGTCGCGCCGCATCGAAGATTTAGTGTCCCCGCAGAATGTTAGGTTCAAATGACGGGATGCCGATTTCGCCAATCGCCGCAGGGACAAACGGCTTTTCATCAGGCGGAATCGAACTCTATCCGACCTGGTTGCATCGCCAGCATCTAGCTTTGCCCGGCGCCGGTCCGCAACAATCATTTGCGAAGAAGGTCGGGGCGGAAATACACGTTAGATTTCAGCCGGTTATAAGATGTGCTGGAGTCGTCGTAAATTTGGCCGCATTTGCCAGCGCTTGTCCTTTGTCCGTTGCTGCGCTACGCGGCGCCTGCCAATCCAGAAAATCCGCCCCGGCGATGCCGAAATGCAATTCGGGAACGGATTTCTTGCTGCCGAAATGAAGGAATACGATGCGTAAATTTTTCCTGGCACTTTCCCTGTTGTCGATCGCGGTTTCGTCGGATGCCTTGGCCCAGCAGCGCAGCGGCACGCCGGACGAGCAGAAGGCCTGTTCCCGCGATGTGCAGCGGTTTTGCCGTCCGGTGATCGACCAGGGCGATTTCACCATCCTGGCCTGCCTGCAGCAAAATCGCACCAAGATCACGCCCGCCTGCGATCAGGTTCTGAAGAACCACGGTCAATAAGCGCAAGCCTGCCCCGTTAACCTTCGCATCAGGCCAATTTCGGCCTGGTGAGGGGGGCTGCGGGTAGGGCTGAGCGGCCCATATAGCATTGGTTTTGGCGGCGTATTCCCCTATATGGGGGCGCGATCTCATCGCATGCGCCTGACGTCGGTGCATGCCGCCCAGCCAGCCGAATGTAGCCAGTTCTTGATGACCAGCGCGAGCGAACTGCGATCGGGAAAGACCCATCGCGACGAGAATTTTCCGGTCGCGTCGTGGATCATTCATCCGCGTCATCGGGCGCTTATTCTCTCGTTCTATAATTTCGTCCGGACCGCGGACGACATCGCCGATCACGCCACGCTCGCGGCCGACGAGAAGCTGCGCTATCTCGATTTGTTCGAGGCGGAACTGCTCGGCAACGGCGATACGCAGCCGGAAGCCGTCAGCCTGCGCAACGCGCTGGCAGAGCGCGGCATGGCGCCGCGCCACGCGCTTGACGTGCTGGTCGCGTTCCGGATGGACGTCACCAAGCTGCGCTACGAGAACTGGGACGACGTCGTCCATTACTGCCGCTATTCGGCGATGCCGGTCGGACGCTTCATGCTCGACGTCCACGGCGAGAGCACCTCGACCTGGGCGGCCTCGGATGCGCTGTGCGCGGGCCTGCAGATCAACAACCATCTGCAGGACTGCGCCAAGGACTACAGGAACCTGAACCGGGTCTATCTGCCGCGCGACGCGCTGGCGGCCGCGGGCGCGACGGTGGAAATGCTCGGCGAGACCAGGTCGCAGCCGCAGTTGCTGCAATGCCTGCAGGCGCTGGCGGTGCGGACCGAAACCCTGCTCAACGAAAGCAAGTCGCTCGGCGCCGAGGTGCGGGATTTCCGGCTCGGGCTGGAGATCGCCGTGATCCAGGCTTTTGCCGACAAGATCGTCGGCATGCTGAAAGTGCGCGATCCGCTCAGCGAGCGCGTGCATCTTTCTCCGCTCGAATTGCTGGGCCAGAGCATCGCCAGCATTGCCGGCGAGACGACACGCCGTGCGTTAAGCCGCGGGCCGGTGTCGAAACCGGCGGCCGGCGCATGACGATCGAGACGGCGGCGGCCAACGCAGATTACGGCACCACCGCGTCCGGCAGTTCGTTCTACGCCGCGATGCGCATTTTGCCGCGCGCGCAGCGCGAGGCGATGTTCGAGATCTACAGCTTCTGCCGCCAGGTCGACGACATCGCCGACTCCGACGGGCCGCGGCCGGAGCGATTGGCGGCGCTGCAGCAGTGGCGCGACGACGTCGACGCGCTCTATCAGGGCCGTCCGCCGCAGCGTCTGAAGGATTACGTTTCGTCGGTGAAGGCCTTCGGCCTCAAGCGCGAGGATTTCCTGGCCATCATCGACGGCATGGAAATGGACGTGCCGCAGGACATCCGCGCGCCCGACATGGCAACTCTCGATCTCTATTGCGACCGCGTCGCCAGCGCGGTGGGGCGGTTGTCGGTGCGGGTATTCGGCCTGCCCGAGCAGGACGGTATCCTGCTGGCCCATCATCTCGGCCGCGCGCTGCAACTGACCAACATCCTGCGCGACATCGACGAAGACGCCGGCCTCGGCCGGCTCTATCTGCCGCGCGAAGGCCTGCTGCATGCCGGCATCACCAGCGACGATCCGGCCAAGGTGATCGTCGACCGGAACCTGCCGAAGGTGTGCCTGCCGCTGGTCGAGCGGGCGAAGTCGCATTTCGAACAGGCCGACGAAATCATGAAGCGCAACTCGCGGCGTGCGGTGCGCGCGCCGCGGATCATGTCGAAATATTACCGCGCGGTGCTGGAGCTGTTGATCGCGCGGGGCTTTGCCGTTCCGCGCGAGCCGGTGCGCGTCAACAAGATGGCGAAAATCGCCATCCTTCTCCGGTACGCGATCATCTGATGCAGAAAAACGTTCATATCATCGGCGCCGGCATTTCCGGCCTCTCCGCCGCCGTGCGGCTCGCCAACGCCAATTATCGCGTGCACGTCCACGAGGCGACGCAGCAGGCCGGCGGCCGCTGCCGCTCCTATTTCGACGCCGCCACCAATCTCACCATCGACAACGGCAACCATCTGCTGCTGTCCGGCAACCACCATGCCAGGGCCTACGCCCGCTCGATCGGGACCGAGGCGGGGCTGGTCGGACCGAAGCGCGCGCAGTTTCCCTTCGTCGACCTCTCGACCGGCAAGCGCTGGCAGCTCGACCTCGGCGAGGGCCGTCTGCCGTTGTGGCTGTTCGACCCAACGCGCCGCGTCCCCGACACTGGCCTGCTCGATTATCTCGCATTGATGCCTCTGATCTGGGCAGGCACCGACAAGCTGGTCGGCAAGGCGATCCCCTGCGAGGGCACGCTGTACCAGCGGCTGGTGCAGCCGCTGTTGCTGGCAGCGCTCAATGTCGATCCGCCCGAGGGCTCGGCGGGCCTTGCCGGCGCGATCGTGCGGGAAACGCTGCTGGCGGGCGGACAGGCCTGCCGGCCGCTGATCGCGCGCGACGGTCTCAGCGCGGTGCTGGTCGAACCCGCGATCAAGCTGTTGCAGGACAAGGGCGCCTCGATCCGGTTCGGCCATGAGCTGCGCGAATTCGCGTTCGCCGGCGACAAGGTCGGCGAGTTGAAATTTGGCGACGACAACATCGCGGTCGGCGCCGACGATGTGGTGGTGCTCGCGGTGCCGCCGCGGCCGGCGGCGTCGCTGCTGCCGGGGACGAAGACCCCGTCGAAATTCCGCGCCATCGTCAACGCGCATTTCCGCTTCGATCCGCCCAAGGATTCTCCGGCCATTCTCGGCGTCGTCGGTGGCCTCGTGGAATGGCTGTTCGCATTCCCCGGGCGGCTGTCGGTCACCATCAGCAACGGCGACCGCCTGGTCGATATGCCGCGCGAGGAACTGGCGCTGGCGATCTGGCTAGATGTCTGCAAGGCCGCCGGCGTGCCGGAGGAAGCTCCGTTGCCGCCATGGCAGATCGTGCGCGAGCGCCGTGCTACATTCGAGGCGACGCCGGAGCAGAATGCGCTGCGGCCGGGGCCGAAAACGGCCTACAAAAACCTGTTTCTCGCCGGCGACTGGACTGATACCGGGTTGCCGGCAACCATCGAGGGATCGGTGCGGTCCGGCGACCGTGCCGCCGATCTGGTCCTGGGCGGGTAGCACACCCGATCGGGACGCAGCGTGACCGGCTTCACGGAAGCGGGCCGCGAACAGAGGGATGTTGAGCGTTATGCTTTCCGGCGATCACACCGTTGCAGTTGACCACGCGGCCCTGGAGAAGAGCATCTCCGCGGCGACGCAGGGGCTGCTCGGCTACCGGCAGTCCGACGGACACTGGGTGTTCGAGCTCGAAGCGGACAGCACGATACCGGCGGAATATGTCCTGCTGCGGCATTATCTCGCCGAGCCGGTCGATGCTGCGCTCGAAGCCAAGATCGCGAACTATCTGCGCCGCACGCAAGGCGTCCATGGCGGCTGGCCGCTGGTTCAGGACGGCCCGTTCGACATCAGCGCCAGCGTCAAATCCTATTTTGCGCTGAAGATGATCGGCGATTCCGTCGACGCGCCGCACATGGTGCGCGCGCGCGAAGCGATACGTTCGCGTGGCGGCGCCAGCGGCGTCAACGTTTTCACCCGGTTTTTGCTGGCTTTCTACGGTGTGCTGGGCTGGCGCGCCGTGCCGGTGCTGCCGGTCGAGATCATGCTGCTGCCGATGTGGTCGCCGTTCCATATCAACAAGATTTCCTACTGGGCGCGCACCACCATCGTGCCGCTGATGGTGATGGCGGCGCTGAAGCCGCTGGCGAAAAATCCCAAAGGCGTCGGCATCGACGAACTGTTCCTGCAAGATCCCAAGTCGGTCGGCATGACCAAGAAGGCGCCGCACCAGAGCTGGGGCTGGTTCGCGCTGTTCAGCGTGCTCGACAAGATCCTGCGCGTGGTCGAGCCGCTGTTCCCGAAATCATTGCGCCAGCGCGCGATCGATGCCGCGCTCGCTTTCACCGAAGAACGGCTCAACGGCGAAGACGGCATGGGCGCGATCTACCCGCCGATGGCCAACATCGTGATGATGTACGAGGCGCTGGGCAAGGCACCCGATTTTCCGCCGCGCGCGGTCACCCGCAGGGGCATCGACAAGCTCCTGGTGATCGGCGAGCACGAGGCCTATTGCCAGCCCTGCGTCTCGCCGGTGTGGGACACCGCACTAGTCTGCCACGCGTTGACGGAGACCGGTGGCGAAGAGACGCTGGCGAAGATGAAGCAGGGCCTCGACTGGCTGAAGCCGAGGCAGGTGCTCGACCTCAAGGGCGACTGGGCGGTCAAGGCGCCCGACGTTCGTCCGGGCGGCTGGGCGTTCCAGTACAACAATGCGCACTATCCCGACCTCGACGACACCGCGGTCGTGGTGATGGCGATGGACCGTTCGCGCCGGCACACCGGCAGCCAGGAATACGATACGGCGATCGCGCGCGGCCGCGAGTGGATCGAGGGCCTGCAGAGTCGCGACGGCGGTTGGGCCGCGTTCGACGTCAACAACCTCGAATACTACCTCAACAACATCCCGTTCTCGGACCACGGCGCGCTGCTCGATCCGCCGACCGAGGACGTCACCGCGCGCTGCGTCTCGATGCTGGCGCAGCTCGGCGAGACGCCGCAGAGCAGCAAGGCGGTCGCGGACGGGATTGCGTATCTGCGCCGTACCCAGCTCCCCGAGGGGTCGTGGTACGGTCGCTGGGGGCTGAACTACGTCTACGGAACCTGGTCGGTGCTGTCGGCGCTCAACGCCGCCGGGATCGGCCATCAGGATCCAATGCTCCGGCGGGCGGTGGATTGGCTGGTTTCGATCCAGAACAAGGACGGCGGCTGGGGCGAGGATGCGGTCAGCTACCGACTCGATTACAAGGGATTTGAGGACGCGCCATCGACCTCCTCGCAAACGGCATGGGCCTTGCTTGGACTGATGGCGGCGGGCGAGGTGGAACACCCCGCGGTTCTACGGGGCGTGGAGTACCTAAAAAGCACACAAACCGAAAAAGGGCTGTGGGATGAGGCTCGTTACACGGCAACAGGGTTTCCGCGGGTGTTTTATTTGCGTTATCATGGCTACTCGAAGTTCTTTCCGCTCTGGGCATTGGCGCGGTATCGGAATTTGAGAAGCACCAACAGCAGGGTGGTAGGGGTCGGGATGTGATTTTGGGGGCGGGGGCCGCCGCGACCGTGGATAGTCCAGTCGAACAGAACTCGATTGATCCGCGGCCGGTTTTGATCGTGACAGGATTGGTGCAGGAGGCCCGCATAGCGGCCGGGCCCGGCATGATCGTGATCTGCAGCAGTAGCGATCCCGCTCAATTGCGCGCACTGCTTGCAACACTGGATTCCAGGATGTTCCGCGGTGTGATTTCGTTCGGCGTCGCCGGCGGGCTCGACCCGTCGTTGAAGTCCGGCGACGTGGTGGTGGCGACCGAGGTTCTGTCGGGCGACACCCGCTTTCTGGCGGGTCTGGCGCTGAACGAGGAAATGATCGCCAGTGCGGCACTCAAGCGCCGGCGCGTGGTTCGCGGCGGCCTCGCCGGCGTCGAACAGGTGATCGCGGCGACCGCCTGCAAGGCCGCGCTGCATTCCGAGACCGGGGCGGCCGCGGTCGATATGGAAAGCCATATCGCGGCGGCCTATGCGGCCAAGGCCGGCATTCCCTTTGCGGCATTGCGCGTGATCTCCGATCCCGCCAGCCGGTCGCTGCCGGCGCTGGCCAAGAGCGCCATCAAGCCCAACGGCGATATCGACCTGCGCAAGGTGCTGCGCGGCCTCGCCCGCAATCCGACCACGCTGCGGGCGCTGGTCTCCACCGGTATCGACTTCAATCGCGCGCTGCGCTCCCTGCGCGGCTGCCGGGGCTTTCTGGGCGGCAGCGAGGCGCTTGCCACCGCGGAGGTCTAACGCCAGCTCACGCTCGCCTCGAGACCATAGAATTTGGCCAAAGAAAAAGCCCCGGTTTGACCGGGGCTTTTTTTATTGGGATGTCTGCGCGGCTCAGGCGGCCGTGGAGGCCTTCTGCTGCTGCTTGGCGGCAGCTTCAGCCGCTTCGTCGCGGCGGATATCGGACAGGCGCTTCTGCACCTCCGAGGAGAAGATGTACTGGGCCGGACGCTGCTTATCGAGATTGATCTCGGGCGCCATCGGGCCTGAGGTGCGGACGCCGCGCAAGGCGACCCACATCGCCTTCAACGGATTGACCAGGGCCGCGTTGGCCGCGGTCGGCTCGTAGCCGCAATGGGCCATGCAGTCGGCGCACTTTTCGTACTTGCCCGTGCCGTAGGTTTCCCAGTCGGTGGTGTCCATCAATTCCTTGAAGGTCTTGGTGTAGCCTTCGCCGAGCAGGTAGCAGGGCTTCTGCCAGCCGAAGATATTGCGCGCCGGCATGCCCCACGGGGTGCATTCATACGACTGATTGCCGGCCAGGAAGTCGAGGAAAAGGCCGGAATGCATGAAGTTCCACTTCTTGCCCTTGCCGAGCGCGAAGACGTCACGGAACAGCTTCTTGGTCTTGGTGCGGTTGAGAAAGTGTTCCTGGTCGGGGGCGCGCTCGTAGGCGTAGCCCGGCGACATCGAAACGCCGACACCGAGTTCGGTGGTGAAGTCGAGGAACTTGGCGATCTCTTCCGCGGCGTGGCCGTCGAAGATGGTGGCGTTGACGTTAACGGTGAAACCGCGGGCTTTCGCGGCCTTGATCGCCGAAACCGCGCGATCGAACACGCCCTTCTGCGACACCGCCTTGTCGTGGTGGTCCTTGAGGCCGTCGAGATGCACCGAGAAGAACAAATAGGGCGAGGGCTCGAACAGATCGAGCTTCTTTTCCAGCAGCAGCGCATTGGTGCAGAGCGAGACGAACTTCTTGCGCGCCACCAGGCCGCGCACGATCTCGCCGATGTCCTTGTGGATCAGGGGTTCGCCGCCGGGGATCGCCACCATCGGCGCGCCGCACTCGTCGGCCGCGTCCCAGCATTCCTGCGCCGACATGCGGCGATTGAGGATCGCATCGGGATAGTCGATCTTGCCGCAGCCGACGCACGCGAGGTTGCAGCGGAACAACGGCTCCAGCATCAGCACCAGCGGATAGCGTTTCCGGCCAAGCAGCTTCTGCTTGATGAGATAACCGCCGATACGCAGTTCCTTGAAGAAGGGTATTGCCATTGAGAAGGTTTCTTTCTGGACTCGAATTAGTAGAGAAGTGGATCAACCCGCAGTCAGTTCGGCCGGAAGCCGGAATTCGATATTTTCTTCCCGGCCGGGAAGCACCGACACCTTGACGGGTCCGATACGTCTCAAAGCCTCGATTACGTCGTCGACCAAAACTTCGGGCGCCGAGGCGCCCGCCGTGATGCCGACGGCCTTCGCATCTTTCAGCCAATCGGGGTTCAACTCGCGCCCGTCGGCAATAAGATAACTTGCGACCCCGACCTCGGTGCCGATCTCGCGAAGCCTGTTTGAGTTGGAACTATTGGCGGCCCCCACCACCAGAATGACGTCCACCAGTTTGCTCAGGTCCCTTACCGCAGATTGGCGGTTCTGTGTCGCATAGCAGATATCCCGGATGTCGGGGCCTTGAATATCTGTAAAACGGGCCTGAAGGGCAGCAATTATGTCTTTTGTGTCGTCCACGCTCAGGGTGGTCTGGGTAATGTAGGCCACCGGGGTGTCGGTCGGCAGGGTCAGGGACCCCACATCGTCGACATTCTGGACCAGCAGGACCGGTCCGGGAACCTGACCCATGGTTCCCTCGACCTCGGGGTGGTCGGCATGGCCGATCAGGATCAAGGCCCGGCCCTTCGACATGTACCGCTTGCCTTGATTATGGACCTTGGTGACCAGCGGGCAGGTGGCATTGAGCACCGGCAGGCCGCGGGCGGCCGCCTCTTCCTCGACGCTGCGGGCCACGCCATGGGCGCTGAACACGGTAACCGCCAGCGGCGGCACTTCCGAGAGGTCCTCGACGAAGATCGCGCCCTTGTTTTTCAGGCTTTCGACGACGTATTTGTTGTGCACGATCTCGTGCCGGACATAGACCGGCGGGCCGTATTTCTCCAGTGCGCGCTCAACGATCTCGATCGCACGCACGACGCCGGCGCAAAATCCGCGCGGCTGCGCAAGATACACTTCCATGGGACGCCCGTTACGCAAGTTGCACCAAATTCATTCGCAAATTCTCCGGCAAGCTTTTGGACGGCCGGATCGGCCTGATAACTGCAATATCCGCACCATGACCGGATTCCGCCTGTACCCACCACCCAAGCACATGGAAGTACAGGACTTTGTGTCAAAAAATCAGCGGCTAGAAAAGATGCATCGAGTTTGGTTAGCGGAATGAAGGTATCATGGTGTGGAAAGGTGCGACCTGCGACCGCTGCCATCCTCACCTGTTCGTCACTTTCTCGCCCCCT
This sequence comes from uncultured Alphaproteobacteria bacterium, assembly GCA_963764705.1. Taxonomy (GTDB): domain Bacteria; phylum Pseudomonadota; class Alphaproteobacteria; order Rhizobiales; family Xanthobacteraceae; genus Bradyrhizobium. The sequence goes on from CAVXTR010000009.1 coordinate 328,145, forward strand.
CGGGCGGTCTATACCGACGCACGACGCGGTTTGGATTGTTTTGGCGGCTTTGGTTGAACCTCGCGGAAAGCCGCCAAAACAACATTAGATCGACCCATGGAACTCCGCTAGACAGCGGGCGTTTTCGCCAGGCTTCCCGAGATTTAGAAAGAAACGATGTGCTGACCAATATTGTCGTCGCGATTGTTAGAACTTGTACGCGGTTTGCCTCCCTGATTGTCGTTTTGTCGTTGCTGCTCGCGATCGGCGCGGGCTTCTATACCGTCCGCAACTTCGCCATCAACACCGACATCAACACGCTGATTTCGCCGGATCTGGACTGGCGAAAGCGCGACAACCAGTTCGGAGAGGCGTTTGATCGCGACCGGCTGATTCTGGCCGTGGTCGAGGCGCCGACGCCGGAACTGGCCGGTTCCGCGGCAAAGGCACTGGCGGAGCAGCTGAAGGGCGACAAGAAGAATTTCGAAGCGGTGACGCCGCTCGGTTCAGGCGAATTCTTTGAAAAGAACGGCCTGCTGTTCCTCCCGGTGGAGGAAGTCGGAAAGGTCACCGGGCAACTCGAAGCTGCGGCCCCGCTGATCGAGATCATGGCCGGCGATCCTTCGATTCGCGGGCTGACCGGGGCGCTGGAAACCGGCCTTGCCGGCATCAAGCGCGGGCAGGCCAAGCTTGAAAATGCCGAGCGCCCCTTCAACCAGATCGCCGGGACGGTCGAGGATGTCCTGAAGAAGCGTGAAGCGACGTTCTCCTGGCGGGAATTCGTCAACGACAAGCCGCTGACCGATGCCGACAAGCGCGCTTTCATCGAGATCAAGCCGATCGTCGACTATCAGGCACTGGAACCGGGCAAGGATGCGACCGACGCCATCCGTCAGGCCGCGAAGGATCTGAATTTCGCCGGCGCCTATCGCGCGCAGGTCCGGCTGACCGGGCCGATCCCGATGGCGAACGAGGAATATTCGACGGTTCAGGACGGAGCGATCCGCAATGGCATCGGCACCGTCGTGATCGTGCTGATCATTCTGTGGCTGGCGCTGCATTCCGCCAAGATCATCTTCGCCGTTTTCGTCAACCTGTTCGTCGGTCTTTCGATTACGACCGCCGTAGGCCTTGCGATGGTCGGTTCGCTGAACCTGCTGTCGATCGCCTTCGCCGTCTTGTTCGTCGGCCTTGGCGTCGACTTCGGCATCCAGTTCAGCGTCCGGTACCGTTCGGAGCGGTTCAAGAACGACAATCTGGCCGAGGCGCTCGCGGAGGCGGCGCGCCGCGTCGCGGTACCGCTGTCGCTGGCGGCGATGGCGACCGCTGCGGGCTTCCTCTGCTTCCTGCCGACCGACTACAAAGGCATCTCCGAACTCGGCAAGATCGCCGGCGCCGGCATGCTGGTGGCGTTCCTGACCAGCATCACGACATTGCCGGCGCTGCTGGACCTGCTCAATCCGCCCGGCGAAAAGGAGCCGGTCGGTTATGCGTTCCTGGCGCCGGTCGACGAGTTCCTGGAAAAGCACCGCGTCGTCATCATCGTCGGTACGATCCTGATTGCCGTCGCCGGTCTGCCACTGCTCTATTTCATGAAGTTCGACTTCAACCCGATCAACCTGCGCAACAAGAACGCCGAGTTGATCGCGACCTTCCTCGACTTGCGGAAAGATCCGAACACCGGCGCCAACGCCATCAACGTGATGACGAATTCGGAAGCCGATGCAAAGAAGATAGAGGCCAAACTCGAGAAAGTGCCGGAAGTTCTTCGCGTGATGTCGCTCGACAGCTTCGTGCCCGACAATCAGCCCGCCAAACTGAAGCTGATCGCGCAGGCGGCCAAGGTGGTAGGGCCGGCGCTCAATCCCGACCAGGTCGATGCGGCACCCTCCGATCAGGAGAACGTCGATTCGCTGAAGAGCACGGTCGGAAGCCTGCGCAAGGCGGCCGGTGACGCCAAGCATGCCGGCGCGGTCGCCGCCCGGCGGCTGGCGGACGATTTGCAGAAGCTGGCCGATTCCAATTCGGCGACGCGTGACAAGGTGCAGGACGTCTTCGTGGTCCCGCTCAAGATCGTGCTCGGCGAGCTCAGGAACACGTTGCAGGCGCAGACGGTCAGCCTCGACTCCTTGCCGCCCGAACTGGTCAGCGGCTGGAAGACCAAGGAAGGATTGATGCGGGTCGAGGCGCTGCCGAAGGGCGACCCCAACGACAACGACAATCTCCGTAAATTTGCGGATGCGGTGCTGCTCGCAGAGCCGAATGCGATCGGCGGACCGGTTTCGATTCTCAAATCAGGCGACACCGTGGTGAAGGCGTTCGTCCATGCCGGCATCTGGGCGCTGCTCGTCATCAGCTTCCTGCTCTGGCTGGCGCTGCGGCGGATCACGGACGTGCTGCTAACACTGGTGCCGCTGCTGGTGGCGGGCGCGGTGACGCTCGAAATCTGCGTGCTGATCGGGCTGCCGCTGAACTTCGCCAACATCGTCGCACTGCCGCTGCTGCTCGGCGTCGGCGTCGCCTTCAAGATCTACTACGTCACGGCGTGGCGGTCTGGCAGAACGAATCTGCTGCAGACCAGCCTGACGCGCGCGATCTTTTTCTCGGCGCTGACCACGGCCACCGCGTTCGGAAGCCTTTGGTTATCCAGTCATCCCGGCACCGCCAGCATGGGCAAATTGCTGGCGCTGTCGCTGGTCACCACGCTCGCCGCGGTGCTGTTGTTCCAGCCCGCTTTAATGGGCAAACCGCGCGATGTCGGGGAGTAGGCAGATATCGCCGATATCGGCCGGCTGGCCGGCGGCCTGTTTCTGACCGAAAGCGGGCTTCGGCGACGCGCTCGCGGCGCCGGTGGTCTTCGGCGGAACAGGCTGTGACGGTGCCGCGGTGGTTGTCGCAGGGCCTGTCGCACTGCCTGTCGCAGCCTTGGGCAACGCGCCGGGCGCGCCCTTTGCCGATCCCTTGGCCATGCTGTTGGTGGGACTTGAGGGAATTGGCGGCGCGACGCGGGTCCAGGTTTCGCCGCCGCACAGGAAGCCCAGAACGCAGCCCTGAATTTCGAGCTGATCGGTCCCGGTGGGCTTGATGGTCGAGCTGTAGAGCTGGCCATCCTTGGCGTTGTAGACTTGGCCTTCCCAGGTGTCGGCAACGCCGGCCTTCTTCTTCATGTCGATCAGGATCGGCATAGCCAGCGTTGGCCGGCTCTGCTTCGAGGCGTCCGGATTGTTGGTATCCTTGCCGCCCGGGGTTTTTTCCCATGCAACCACGCCCCACATACTGCCGTTACATTGGGCGACTCGGATGTTGGCGACGCCGTCTGCCACCCTCCAGTCGCCGGTCACATCGGCCGCGAACGCGAAGTTAACGCCTGTGGCTAAAAATAATGCGGAACAAACCATTGAAAGGGAGACAGTTCTTGGGCAGTGCAACATGGGTTCAAACCTATGCTTATCTGGATGATCCAAAGCGGGGGTCAAAAAGCCGCATTGAGCGTTTTCAGTTGACGAAATGCCCATCAACCGACGTATGTAACGAATGCTAAGTTCAAATCTAGACGTTTCCGAGATGTTTGTGGAGCGCCAGGCGCAGCGCAGTTCCATGCATTCGCGTTATCTGAACGAGCAGCTCGTGCGCGTGCTCAAAACCATCGGCTACGATGTCGGCTTTCAGAAGGGTCAAGGTCAATACCTGTTCGATCGTGACGGGGCCCGCTATCTCGATCTACTCAGCGGATTTGGCGTTTTTGCGATTGGCCGTAATCATCCGGCGCTGCGTCAGGCCCTGAAAAGCGTCCTCGACAGCGATTTGCCCAATCTGGTGCAACTGGATGTTTCCACGCTGGCCGGCGTGCTGGCGGAACGCCTGCTCGAACATGTGCCATACTTGGACAAGGTGTTCTTTGCCAATTCCGGTGCCGAAACCGTCGAGGCCGCGATCAAGTTCGCGCGAGGCGCGACCGGCCGTCCCGGCATCGTCTCCTGTTCCCATTCCTTCCATGGCCTGTCCTACGGCGCGTTGTCGCTGATGGACGATCCGAACTTTCGCTCCGGCTTCGAGCCGCTGCTGCCGGGCTGCACCCAGATCGAATTCAACGATCTCGCGGGGCTCGAACAGGCGCTGTCGTCGCGCCAGGTCGCCGCCTTCATCGTCGAGCCGATCCAGGGCAAGGGCGTCAACATGCCCACCGACGAATTCCTGCCGGGCGCCGCGGCGCTGTGCCGCAAATACGGCACGCTGTTCATCGCCGACGAAATCCAGACCGGCATCGGCCGCACCGGAAAATTCCTCGCGGTCGAGCACTGGAATGTCGAGCCCGACATGGTGCTGCTGGCGAAAGCCTTGTCCGGCGGCCACGTGCCGGTCGGCGCATTGCTGACGCGCAAGAGCATCTTCGACAAGATCTTCAATCAAATGGATCGCGCGGTCGTGCACGGCTCGACCTTTGCGAAGAACGATCTGGCGATGGCGGCCGGCATCGCCACGCTCGAAGTGATGAAGGCCGAGAAGCTGGTCGAGCAGGCCGCCAAGCGCGGCGCCGAACTGCGGCTGGCGCTGACCCGCATGGTCCCCGGCTACGAATTGCTGAAGGAAGTACGCGGCAAGGGACTGATGATCGGCATCGAGTTCGGTCCGCCGAAATCGTTGCGGCTGCGCGCCTCCTGGAACGTGCTGGAGGCCGCGAATAAAGGCCTGTTCTGCCAGCTCATCACGGTGCCCTTGTTCAAGGACCACAAGATCCTGACGCAGGTCTCCGGCCACGGCAGCCACACCATCAAGCTGCTGCCGCCACTGGTCATCAACGATGACGACTGCCGCTGGATCGAAAAGTCGTTCGACGAAGTGATCGCCGGCAGCCACAAGGTCCCCGGCGCGATCTGGTCGCTCGGCAAGACCCTGGTCGACAACGCCGTGCGCAAGACGGCGTAGAACTTGTCGTCCCTGCGAACGCAGGGACGCATAGGCTCCGTTCTCCATGTCATCGAAGACGTCTACCCGCTCGCCAAGAACGATGGGCCGCGGAGTATGGGTCCCGGCGCGGCGAGCGCGATTGCGCCCTTGGCCGGGACGACGATGTTGACAATTACCCCGCCGTCCCGCTCCGCATCGCGCTCTCGAACTTGTCGCCGAAATCCGCAAGCTCGTCGGTGGCGAGGTCGCTGACCGCCCAGTAGTTCAGGCCGCGGTCGCTCCAGTGGCGGATGTTGAAGCCCTGAATGGTTTCGATTTTGGCGGCGCGGCGTTCGGTGCTCGCGGTTTGCGACACGAACAGGTTGATGACGTGCTGGCGGCGGCGATAGACCACGGCGCCGATGGCGCGGGCGTCGACGTAATCGAGCCGGCCGCCGATCAGCGTAAAGCCCTGCGTGGTGAGATCGATCACCGGCGGCGAGACGTCGAGCCTGCCGTTGAACCACGGCTTCACCGTGTGCTGGTCGGTCGAGATCACGTCGGTGAGATGGCCGGCCTGCAACGAGCGCAGATGCGCCGAGACCACCTCGGACTGGATCCGCTCCATGTCGTCATGGCGCAGCACGATGGCGACGAGGCCGGTGGCGGCCAATGCCGACACGGCAGAACCCATCGCAAAGCCGCGCAGCACCGCACGGCGATTCGGCACGGCTCGTGGTTGCGGCAGCGCGTTCTCGATCCGCTTGCGCAGTTCGAGCGGCGCCTTGTACTGCGCGCCGGCCGCCGCGATCGCCTGGCTCATCTCGCGATAATCCCGGAGCATCGCGGTGCAATGCGCGCACCCGGCGACGTGGTTTTCGACGTCGCGGGCGTGGCCGGCGTCGAGTTCGCCGTCGATCAGCGCCTGGAGGAGGAGTTCTGCTTCGTCGCAGGTCATTTCGACTTGCTCCTGTTCCGCGAGCCACGCCGAACGCAGCATGGCGCGGGCGCGCGCGAGACGCGACATCACGGTGCCGACGGGCACGGCGGCGACGTCAGCGATCTCGCGGTACGATAGGTTTTGTATTTCACGCAGCACAAAGGTCTCCCGGAACGGTTCGGTCAGTGCGGAGATCATGTTGCGGATGGCGTCGGAATCCTTGGCGCGCACCAGTTGCGCCTCCGGCGTCTCCTGCGCTTCGTGCCACAGCGGCGCCTGTTCGGCGGTCTCGACCACGTCCTCGATCGGGCTGGTCGGCGTCGTCGCACGCCTGGCATATTCTGCGCGGCAGACATTGCGCAGGATCGCGAACAGCCACGGCTTCATCGCCGGCCCGCGATAGCTGTCGAAATGCTTGAACGCGCGCAGGTAACATTCCTGCACCGCGTCCTCGGCGTCGGTGGCGTCGCGCAGCAGATAGCGCGCCAGCGTGTAGGCGTCGTCCAGATAAGGCAGCGCCGCCTCGCGAAAGCGCCGCGTCTTTTCAGGATTTTCTTCGGATGCTTTGAGCGGCATCTTCTCTCGTCCGGCTCCCGCGGAAATCGATTCCACCCGGCCGGGGGCGATCCACCGGCCGGGCAGCGTTGTGATGCCTTGGTTTGCCACGTTACTCAACCTTCACCACCCCTGTCATGTGCGGGTGCAGCGAACAAAAATACTTGTATTCGCCGGCCGCGGTGAAGGTGAACGCGAAGGTGCCGTCGGTATCCATGGTTTTGGAGCGGAACTTGCCCGCGCAGACCACGGTGTGGGGGATGTCGTCGCGGTTGGTCCAGGTCACGGTCTGGCCCACCTTCACCGAGAGCTGGGTCGGCGCAAAGACGAAATTGTCGATGTGCACGGCCAGCGGATCGGCGGCTTCCTCCGCGCGCGCGGTGACGACAGGCAGGAGCATGGTCGCGACCACGGCGATGCCGAAGTCGCGGCGATTGATTGAAGTCATTGTCGCGATTCCCTGTTAGCCCTGCAGCGGCGTGTCGATGATGGCCAGCGGCTGGTTGTTCTGCTTGAAGTTGATGCTGGCGACGCCGAGCATGGTGCGCAGCCTGGCATCCTCGACCTTCATCGGGCCGGGCGAGGGGGCAGCTCCCGGGGCGGGCTGCGGGAACGCGGTCGAACGCGCGGTGTGGAAGGTGACGTTGCCTTCGACCTTCTGCATCACTTGGTGGATGTGGCCGTTCAGCACGGTGACCGAGCCAAAGCCCTTGACGTATTCCAGCGCGCGGGCGCCGTCCTCGGTGCCCCAGCCCCATTGCGGATACACCGTCCACAGCGGGATATGGGCGAACAGCACCACGGGAGTGGATTTCGAACGGCCCTTGAGGTCGTTTTCCAGCCATTCGAGCTGCTCGTTGCCGAGATTGCCGAGCCCGCCGGCCTTGAGGTCGACGACGTTGACGAGGCCGACGAAATGCACGCCGCCGGCGTCGAAGGAGTAGTAGCCCGCACCCTTGGTGCCCTTGCCGTAACGCTCCTTGTAGAGCTTGACCTCTTCGTCGATGAAGTCGTGCTCGCCCGGCACGTAATGCACGTCGAGCTTGGACTGCGAGATGATGCTGTCGGCGGTGTCGAACTCCTGGACCTTCGACAGATGGGTGATGTCGCCGGTGTGGATCATGAACGACGGCTTGACCTGCATCGCCTTGACCTTGTTGATGGCCTCCTCGAGCGTGGCGTTGGCGTTCGGATTGGCCGCCTTGTCGAAGCCGACATGGCTGTCGCTGATCTGCAGGAAGGTCATTCCCTTGGCCTCGGCTTCGGCGGCTTCGGCGGAACCGACCATGCCGACCGTATGCGGGATGCCGCCGGTGACGGTCCAGAGCAGGCCGGTACCGGCCCAGGTCATGCATTCCAGCACCTTGCGGCGGCTGACGCCGTTTCCTTCATCGTGATGGTCGTGATCGCTCATGACAGGTCTCCCTCGGCCCTTGATTGGGCTTTCGGGTACGTGATCGGGGGAGCGGCGGGTTTATTCCCGGAAGTCCCGCGGCGGTCACTGCGGGCGATGACGTTTTCGTGAGGGGGGGAGCCGTTAACGAACCTGACTCTCAAACGCTCTCAGCGCCTGTAGCAGCTGTTCTGGGTCTTCCTGCGCGACGCAATGATCGACGCGTTCGAAACTGTGCCGGCTGGCGGCCGGGATCAGCGCAGCGGCGCGTGAGGCCATTTCCTTGTAGACCGGCCAGGATTTCTCCGCGGTCGCAATGCGCACCGGGCATTCGATTTCCGACAGCCACGCAAACGGATTGCCGCGCGCGTCGCCCGTGTAAATCTGTTCGATCGCCTCATAAATCGGGCGCAGCATGGCGGATTCGATCTCCGGCGTGCAGCGCAGCCGCACCCGGCCTTCGCCTGCCGGACCAAAGCCATGATCGATGTAGGCCCGGAGCGAAGGCTCGGTCCAACTTGCGAAGGTGGACGCCGCGCGATAGCGCGCGAAGACGGTGTCCGCACTGTCGAACTCGGCCTGCCGGCGCAGCACGCCCTGCAACGCGCCGGTCGCAAAGTCGCTCAAGCCGGTGACGCCGGTGCGCGCTGCGCGCGGGTCCATGACGGTCGGCTCCATCACGAACAGACGCTGGAAACGCCCGGGAAGAAGTTTTGCGGCGAGCAGCAGGTCGGTGGCGCCGGCGCGAGTGTCCGATGCCGTAGATGTCGGACAGATCGAGCGCCTCGACTACCCGGCAAACATCCTCGGCGAAATCCAGGAAGTGATAGCGGTCGGCCGCCGGCTTGTGGCTGTCGCCATGGCCGCGGCGGTCGTGCGCATAGACGGTGTAGTGCTGTGCCAGTTCGCTGGCGACCTCGTCCCAGACCTCGGCGACGAAGCCGGTGCCGTGCAACAGCAGCGCGACCGGTTTGTCTGAAATCCTCGCCCCATCGCGCCAGCGCGATGCGTTCGTCGTCAGGTCCGACCGACATGCGATGGGGGCTGGTCATGAGTGCGATGCCGCTACCGTGCGTCCGCCAAAATCATCGCAGCGGCCTTTTCCGCGATCATCGCCGTCGGCGTGTTGGTATTGCCCGAGGTGATGGTCGGCATCACCGACGCATCGGCGACGCGCAGGCCGGCGATGCCGTGGAAGCGCAGCCGCTCGTCGACCACGGCAAAGGGATCGGAGGCCGTGCCCATCTTCGCGGTGCCGACGGGATGGAAGATCGTGGTGCCGATATCGCCGGCGGCCTTTGCCAGCGACGCGTCGTCGTCGCCGACGCTGGGGCCGGGCAGGTATTCCTGCGGGTGATACCTTTCCAGCCGCTTCTGCTTCATCAGCCGCCGCGTGGTGCGGATGGCATCGGCCGCGACCTGGCGGTCGTCGTCGGTGGTGAGGTAATTCGGCGCGATGATCGGCGCCTGGTCGGCTGCCGCGGATCGGAGGCGGACGGTGCCGCGCGAGGTCGGTTGCAGGTTGCAGGCGCTGACCGTGATCGCGGGAAAGCGGTGCAGGGGGTCGCCGAATTTGTCCAGCGACAGCGGCTGGACGTGGAACTGGATGTTGGCGCGCGCGCGATGCGGATCGGAGCGGGTGAAGATGCCGAGCTGCGACGGCGCCATCGTCAGCGGCCCGCGGCGGCGGAATGCGTAATCGAGCCCCATCAGGCCGCGCCGGAACAGCGACTAGTAGGTCTCGTTCAGGGTGCGTACGCCCTCGACCTTGTAGATCGCGCGCTGCTGCAGATGGTCCTGCAGATTGCGTCCTACGCCCGGCTTGTCGAGCGCGACCTCGATGCCGAGCGGCGCCAGCCAGTCGGCGGGGCCGATGCCGGAACGGTGCAAGACCTGCGTCGATCCGATTGATCCCGCACACAAAACCACTTCGCCCTTGGTGCGCGCTTCAACCACTTCATCTCCTTGTTTAAAGCGCACACCGACGGCGCGGCCGTTCTCGATGATCAGGCGGTCGACCAGCACGTTCTTTTCCAGCCGCAGGTTGGCGCGGGTGAGTACCGGCTTGAGAAAGCCGCGCGCCGACGACCAGCGGCGGCCGCGCTTCTGGTTGACGTGGAAGTAGCTGACGCCCTCATTGTCGCCGGTGTTGAAATCGGCGATGCGCCGGATGCCCATTTCCTCGGCGGCCTCGCCGACCGCATCGAGCACCTCCCAGGACAGCCTGGGCGCCTCGACCCGCCAGCCGCCGCCGGTGCCGTGATGCTCGCTTTCGCCCAGAAAATGATCTTCGAGCCGACGAAACAGCGGCAGCACGTCGTCATAGCCCCAGCCGGTCAGGCCAAGTTGCCGCCAGTGATCGTAGTCCGCCGCCTGTCCGCGCATCGAGATCATGGCGTTGATCGCGGACGAGCCGCCGATCACCTTGCCGCGGGGATAGGCCAGCGCCCGGCCGTTGAGACCGGCTTCCGGCTCGGTCTTGAACATCCAGTCGGAGCGGGGATTGCCGATCGCAAAGAGGTAGCCGACCGGGATGTGAAACCAGATCCAGTTGTCGTTGCCGCCGGCTTCCAGGATCAGCACGCGGTTCTTCGGATCGGCCGACAGCCGGTTGGCCATGATGCAGCCGGCCGTGCCCGCGCCGACGACGATATAGTCGAAATCACCTTCAAGCCGCTTCGGCATTTTCTCAGTTTCCGCCCATAACTATCGTCACGCCCGGGCTTGTCCCGGCCATCCACGTCCTTTGTGCCCTAATAGTCAGACGCGGATGGCCGCGACAAGCCCGGCCATGACGATAGGGAGGAGCGAGCCTGCAAAGGTGTCAGGGCCGCGCTCCCGCGTGCTGTTGGGTGGACCGCCCCTTGCGTGCTACAGAGGCAGAAGCGCCTGAACCCGAAGACCATACCCATGCCCATCGTCAACCGCGTCGCCGACCTGCAACCCGACATCCAGGCGTGGCGCCGCGATATCCATGAACATCCTGAATTGCTCTACGACGTGCACCGCACCGCGGCATTGGTGGCGGACCGTTTGCGGGAATTCGGCTGCGACGAGGTGATCACCGGTCTCGGCCGCACCGGCGTTGTCGGTCGCATCAAGGGCAGCAAGCCGGCCGGCAAGGGTGACATCAGGGTGATCGGGCTGCGGGCCGACATGGACGCGCTGCCGATCCATGAGGAAACCAATCTGCCCTATGCCTCCAGGACGCCCGGCAAGATGCACGCCTGCGGCCATGACGGCCACACCGCGATGCTGCTCGGCGCGGCCCGCTATCTCGCCGAAACCCGGAACTTTGCCGGCGATGCGGTCGTGATCTTCCAGCCGGCCGAGGAGGGCGGCGCGGGTGCCGTCGCGATGCTCAAGGACGGGCTGATGGACCGCTTCGGTATCGAGCAGGTCTACGGCATGCATAACGGTCCGGGCATTCCGGTCGGCGCGTTCGCCATTCGGCCCGGTCCGATCATGGCCGGAGGCGATGCCGTCGGCATCACGATCAGGGGGGTCGGCGGGCACGCCGCGCGTCCGCACAAATCCATCGATTCCGTTCTTGTCGGCGCGCAGTTGATCACGGCGCTGCAGTCGATCGTGTCGCGCAGCGTCGATCCGCTGGAATCCGCCGTGATTTCGATTTGCGAATTTCACGCCGGCCATGCCCGCAACGTGATCCCGCAAACCGCCGAGTTGAAGGGCACCGTCCGTACCCTGAACCAAAGCGTGCGGAAACTGGTGGAACGGCGGGTACGCGAGGTCGTCGCCGGCGTGGCGCAGATCACCGGCGCCGAGATCGATCTGGCGTACGACCGCGGCTATCCGGTGACGGTCAACCATGCCCTGCAGACGGATGTCGCGACGCGGGCGGCAAAGGAAATTGCCGGCGACGCCAATGTTCACGAAATGCCGCCTCTGATGGCGGGTGAGGATTTCGCCTTCATGCTGGAGCAGCGGCCGGGGGCGCTTATCTTCTGCGGCAACGGCGACAGTGCGGGCCTGCATCACCCCGCCTACAATTTCAACGACGAGGCGATCGTGTTCGGCACCTCCTACTGGATCAAGCTGGTCGAGAACACGCTGGCCGCGTGAGGCCGTTCACCGGGGCAGACGTGGTCCGGGCGAGCCCGGCCGTGGCGGCAGGGCTGGGCCGCCCGGGGGCTGTTGGGTGGTTCGCCGCTTGCATGCTACAGAGGCCAGAGTGTTCCAACCGAGGCTGAAAACCCTATGCCCATCGTTAACCGCGTCGCCGATCTGCAACCCGATATTCAGGCCTGGCGCCGCGATATCCATGAAAATCCCGAATTGATGTATGAAGTGCACCGCACTGCAGCATTCGTGGCGGATCGGTTGCGGGAGTTCGGCTGCGATGAGGTCGCCACGGGGCTCGGCAAGACCGGCGTGGTCGGCGTCATCAAGGGCAAGCGGCCGGCCGGCAAGGGCGACATCAAGGTGATCGGGCTGCGCGCCGACATGGACGCGCTGCCGATCGAGGAGGAAACCAACCTGCCTTATGCCTCCAAGACGCCGGGCCTGATGCACGCCTGCGGCCATGACGGCCACACCGCGATGCTGTTGGGTGCCGCCCGTTACCTCGCCGAAACCCGGAATTTCGCCGGCGACGCTGTCGTGATCTTCCAGCCGGCCGAAGAGGGTGGCGCGGGCGCCGCCGCGATGATCAAGGACGGGCTGATGGACCGTTTCGGCATCGAGCAGGTCTACGGCATGCATAACGGTCCCGGGACTTCCCGTCGGCTCCTTCGCCATCCGCCCCGGTCCGATCATGGCGGCGACCGCCTCGATCGACATCAAGATCGAAGGGCTCGGCGGCCATGCCGCGCGTCCGCACAAATGCATCGATTCCGTGCTGGTCGGCTCGCAGCTGATCACGGCGCTGCAGTCGATCGTCGCGCGCTCGGTCGATCCGCTGGAGTCGGCCGTGATCTCGATCTGCGAATTCCACGCCGGCAATGCCCGCAACGTGATCCCGCAGACCGCCGAACTGCGCGGCACCGTCCGCACCCTGACCCCGGAAACCCGCGATCTGATCGAGAAGCGCGTGCACGAGGTGGTCGCCGGCGTGGCGCAGATCACCGGCGCCAGGATCGACCTGGTCTATGAGCACGGTTACCCCGTGACCAAAAATCACCCGTCGCAGACCGAGTTTGCGACCCGGGTGGCCAAGGAAATCGCCGGCGAGGCCAATGTCCACGAATCGCCGCCGATGATGGGCGCGGAGGATTTCTCCTACATGCTGGAAGCGCGCCCGGGCGCCTTCATCTTCTGCGGCAACGGCGACAGCGCCGGACTGCATCACCCCGCCTACAATTTCAACGACGAGGCGATCGTCCACGGCACCTCGTACTGGATCAAGCTGGTCGAGAACGCGCTGGCGGCGTGAGGCTTCTTCATCGTTATTGCGAGCGAAACGAAGCAATCCATTCTGCAACATAACGAAAAAAGGCCCGCGCCACCGGCGCGGGCCTTTCTCGTTTGGTGACGTCTTCCGTCGCGTCGATCAGAACAGGCGCGAGAAGATGAAGTACAGCGTGCCCGACAGCAGGATCGCGACCGGCAGCGTCAGCACCCAGGCCATCACCATGTTGCGGATGGTGGCGATCTGCAGTCCCGAGCCGTTCGCCGCCATCGCGCCGGCGACGCCGGACGACAGCACGTGCGTGGTCGAGACCGGCAGGCCGAACATGTCGGCGGCACCGATGGTGGCGGCGGCGACCAGTTCGGCCGAGGCACCCTGCGCGTAGGTCAGGTGGGTCTTGCCGATCTTTTCGCCGACGGTGATGACGATACGCTTCCAGCCGATCATGGTGCCGAGGCCGAGCGCGATCGCCACCGCGATCTTGACCCAGGTCGGAATGAACTTGGTGGCGCTGTCGAGCGAGCCTTTGTAGGCGTTCAGGGTCGCGACCTCTTCCTTGTTGAGGTCGTTTTCCTTGTCCTTCATCAGGAAGCGGATCGCTTCCGAGGTCAGGTACATGTCGTTACGGGTGTTGCCGACGACTTCGGCCGGCACCTTGTTGAGCGAGCCGTATTTCTGCGACCTGGTCGCCGACGTCCTTCACCAGCACGGCCAGCGAGGGATAGGTGCCTTCGCTGATCTTGTGCGCGGCGACGTACTGCGTCACCGCCGGGCGGGGATCGCCGATGATGCTGTGGCCGGCGCCCTTGGCGGCGACCACCTTGGAGGCGGCTTCCGAGGTCTTCTGGAACTGCGCCACCTGCGATTCCGGCAGCGCGCGGTTCAGCGCGTAGGCGGTCGGCACGGTGCCGATCAGGATCAGCATGATCAGGCCCATGCCCTTCTGGCCGTCGTTCGAACCGTGCGCGAAGCTGACGCCGGTGCAGGTCGCGATCAGGAGGCCGCGGATCCACAGCGGCGGCGCCTTGTTGCCTTCGGGCGCGGCGTACAGCGCCGGATTGCGGACGATCATCTTCAGCAGCAGCAGCAGCACGGCGGCGCAGACGAAGCCGACCAGCGGCGACAGCAGCAGCGCGTAGCCGATTTCGGTGGCCTTGCCCCAGTCGACGCCGGAGGTGCCGTCGCGGCCGCGCATCAGCGCGTTGGCGACGCCGACGCCGATGATCGAGCCGATCAGGGTGTGCGAGCTGAGGACGCCGGCAGGCCGAAATACCAGGTGCCGAGGTTCCACAGGATCGCGGCGATCAGCAGCGCGAACACCATGGCAAAGCCGGCGCTGCTGCCGACCTGGAGGATCAGTTCGACCGGCAGCAGCGAGACGATGCCGAAGGCGACCGCGCCCGAGGACAGCAGCACGCCGAGGAAGTTGAAGAAGCCCGACCACATCACGGCGAATTCGGCCGGCAGCGAGTGGGTGTAGATCACGGTCGCGACCGCGTTGGCGGTGTCGTGGAAGCCGTTGACGAACTCGAAGCCGAGCGCGATCAGCAGCGCGACGAACAGCAGGATATAGGGCAGGTAGCTCGTGACCCTGGTGCCGGTGGCATCGACGTCGGCATAGATGCTGTAGGCGACGAACAGCAATCCGGCGGCGAGAATGCCGAAAAAGAGGATCATCGTCAGCGGGTTGAAACCCTTGTCGAGATTGGGCCTGGAGGCCGGCTGGATCGGTGCTCCCTCGGCCATCGACGGATTGAGTGTAATATCGGTCATTCTGACGCCCCCATTATACGTTGAGAGCGCTTTTTGACTGATGGACTTGAAGGTTAGATGACAGCCGCGGCAATGCAGCGCGCCGACTTGTCCTCCGTTGCTGTGCGCAACTTTGCGCAGGCCCTTGCCAATCGACGCGTTCAATGCCGCGAAGTGGGATCAGGGTGCAGCGTGGGAAGGGTAGGTCGCGCGCTGCGCGGCGCCCGGGGCTAGGTGTGCCCCGCGCAGCGCGTCGACCTCATGGGAACGTCATGGCGTGAACAGGACGTCCCAATTTCCTGTCGGGAAGGCGACAATATTATTAATCAATTAAAGGTTGTACATCTGTTTGTCAAATTTCGCGGGCGTTATATCTCGCTGGAAATTTCGCTTCCATCCGGGTCCGTATTTACGGTTGCTGGTATTTCCGCGCCGGCCGGCGTGATCTTCCCCCTCAGCCGCGCGGGATTGAAAAGGCCGGCGGTGTGGCGCCGCCAGATTTCCTCCAGCCGGTCCGGCGTCGGTGTTGCGGTATGGAAAATGCTCGGTGTCACCGTGACGGCATGGCCGTCCCAATGCGCGCAAACGTCCGGCGTCAGGATCGACCAGGGCATGTCGGCGTAGCGGCGCGCGAAGAAGGGGGCGGCTTGCCCGACGATGTGATGCGCCGGCGCGAACCAGGCGACGTAATGTGCTTTCTGCTCGCGGCCGATTTCGCGGAAGCGGAGCGAAGCTTGCATCTTCTGCATGTCGTGATGCACGGCCCGGGCCATCGCATAAATCAGTGCAACGTCCGGATCGACAGCGATATCAAGCAGATCGTGCCGGCTGCGCAACCGCCACAGCAGCCGATAGAGCAGGGCGAAGCGTCCGCCGTCGCGGTGCAGGATCGCTGATTGCGCCAGTGCGATGAATTTGGACGATACGTTGAAGGAGCCTGCGGCCGATGCAAGCGGCGTGGCAGGTGGTTCGACCGGTTCGGCAACCTGGCTGCGCACGCGCCACATCACCCCGGACGGTTTTACCTGGCGCAGCACCAGCGCGCGGGCGGCTTGGCGCCAGCCATCGAAATCGGTTTCGCTGCCGAGGGTGACGTGGTGCATGAACCAGGTTCTCCCGCCATACCCTCCGCCGTCATCCTGCGGAGCCACGGTAAAATCCCTTTGATTCCATTCGTGAATCGTCTGCGCAGGAATCCCGATTGACTCCTTGCACCCTGTTAGCTTTATATTAGAACATATCATGAACAAATGAGCCAGCCGCGGGTTCATCTCGGAGAACCCTGACGGCGAAATTTCCATAAGGAGCGGGGCATGAGCACCGCACGCACCCACACGCTTGCGCGTCTGCGCGGCAGCATCGAACGCATCGAAACCTCGGGCGAGGCGCATGCGCTGAACAAGGCAGCCCTCGGCCACGCCGATGCCGACGCGACGTTGCAGGGCGGTCTGGCGCGGGCCGCCGTGCATGAGGTGTTTTCCGAGGGGCATCAGAGTGCGGCGGCGACCGGCTTCATCGCCGGGCTTGCCGGGCGGCTGACGCCGCGCCGGCCGCTGGTCTGGGTGCGGCAGGATTTTTCCGAAATCGAATCCGGCGCGCTGTCGATGAGCGGGTTGTGCGAACTCGGCCTCGACCCGCGTCTCCTCGTGACGGTGCGTGCCGCCGATGCCGATGCGGCGCTGCGCACCGCCGCCGACGCGCTGGCCTGCGATGCGCTTGGCGCCGTGGTGCTGGAAGTCTGGGGCGAGGCGCGGCAGCTCGATCTCGTCGCCAGCCGCAAGCTCACCTTGGCGGCACAAGCCTCCGGCGTCACCGCGCTGCTGCTGCGCCTGGCGGCGACGCCGCAGCCCTCGACGGCGGAAACGCGGTGGATCGTGCGCGCGGCGCATTCACCGCCCGGCGCTCCCTCAAGTGCCTGGGGTGCGCCGGTGTTCGACGCGCAACTGGTTCGTAACCGTCATGGCCCGGTCGGGCGCTGGATCATGGAATGGAAATGTGATGAGTGCCTTTTCAGCGAACCGGCCCGAGAACCGGCCAAAGAACCGACGACGTATCCTCAGCCTGTGGCTGCCACGCCTGCCCATCGATCGCATCCAGCGGCGGCTTACGGGCGGCGACGTCGCGCTGGATAAAACGCCCTGCGTCGTCGTCTCAAAGCAGAACAACGCGCTGGTGATTGACGCGCTCGACGACCTGGCCGCGCGGTCCGGCCTTGCGATCGGCCTGCCGCTCGCCAATGCCCGCGCGATCTGTCCCGAACTGACGGTGTTCGACGCCGACGAGGCCGCCGACCGCAAGACGCTCGACGACATCGCCGACTGGTGCGACCGTTTCACGCCGTTGGTGGCGCTCGATCCGCCGTATGGGCTGTATCTCGATATCACCGGCTGCGCCCATCTGTTCGGCGGCGAGGCGGCGCTGCTGCAGATGGTGAGCGCCGCGCTGACACAGCGGGGTTTTACCGTCAGTGCCGCGATCGCCTCGACCTCGGTCTGCGCCCGCACCCTGACGCGGCATCTGTCGGGAAAGATCATAGCCTGCGGCGAGGAGGCCAACGCCGTCGCGCCGCTGCCGGTATCGGCGCTCGGCGCAGGCGAAGCCGTCACCGGCGGGCTGCGTCGGGCCGGGCTGAAAACCATCGGCGATGTCGCCTCGCGCGCGCGCCACGAGATCGCAGCAAGGTTCGGTGCCGCTTTCACCGCGCATCTCGAGCATGCGCTGGGGCAGGGCGATGCGCCGATCAGCCCGCGCAAACCATTGCCGGATTACATCGTGGAGAAACGCTTTCCCGAACCGGTCGCCACCGAAACCGTGATCGCTGCGAATTTGTCCGCACTCGCGGCCATGCTGGTCGCGGCGATGGACAAGCAGGGCAAGGGCGCGCGGCGGCTGGAAGCGAGTTTCTTCCGCACCGACGGCGCGGTGCGCACCATCGCGGTCGATGCCGGGCGCCCGGTGACCAAGCGCGAGGTGATCGACCGGCTGTTTCGCGAGCGGCTCGATGCGTTGAACGATCCGCTCGATCCCGGCTTTGGCTTCGATCTCATTCGTCTCTCCGCCAGCCGCACCGAAATCATGGTGCAGCAGCAGCGCGATCTCGATGCCAACGTCCATGACAATGACGAACTGGCAGCCTTGATCGACCGCATCGCCGCGCGCATCGGCGGCAAGCGCGTCGTCGTGCACCTGCCGCAGGACACCCACATCCCCGAGCGCGCGGTGCTGGCGGTGCCGGCACAGCATAATCTGGCGGCCGCGGTGCAGGCTGATTGGCTCGAGCGCGTCGAGAGCGAGCCGCCATTGCGGCCGCTGCGGCTGTTCGAGCGGCCGGAGCCGATCAATGTGCCGTTTGCCACGGTGCCGGACGGGCCGCCGCATCAATTCACCTGGCGCCGCGTCACCCATACGGTGGCGCGGGTGGAGGGGCCCGAGCGCATTGCGATGGAATGGTGGAAGCAGGACGGCGCGGTGCTGACGCGGGATTATTTTCGCATCGAGGACGAAGCCGGCCTTCGCTTCTGGATCTTTCGCGACGGCCTTTATGAAAGCGAACTGGCGGATGAGGAAGGCGAACCGGTTCCGATAAAGTGGTTCGTGCACGGGCTGTTCGCATGAACGGGCCGCTGCAAATCCCCTATGCCGAGATCGGCATCACCACCAATTTCTCGTTCCTGCGCGGCGGCTCGGATCCGCGCGCCTATGTGCACGAGGCGAGCCGGCTCGGGATTGCTGTGATCGGCATTGCCGACCACAACACGCTGTCCGGCGTGGTGCGCGCCTGGAAGGAACTCGATAACCCCGAGGTCCTCCACAGACCAAAACTGCTGATCGGCGCGCGCCTCGTCTTCATCGACGGCACACCGGATATTTTTGTCTATCCGCGCGATCGCGCTGCTTACGGCCGGCTGTGCCAGTTGCTCACCAAAGGCAAGCGCGGCGATGACATCACGCGGATCGAAAAGGGCGAATGCCATCTGACGCTCGATGATCTGCTGGAATTTTCGCAAGGGCAGCTTCTGGTACTGACGCTGCCGCATCGCTTCGACGCCGAGGGCGCAGAAAAAATTCTGGCGCGCTTGAAAGAGTCTTGCGCCGAAGGGGTCTGGCTCGCTGCAAGCCTGCTCTATCGCGGCGACGACAGGCGCCGGCTGGCGCGGCTGCATCATCTCGCCGTCAAAGCCAACGTGCGGCTGCTGGCCACCAACGAGGTGCTGTACCACCATCCTGCCCGCCGGCCGTTGCAGGACGTGCTGACTTGTATTCGCGAGAAGACCACCATCGACGCCGTCGGCAAACGGCTGGAGGCCAATGCGGAGCGCCATCTCAAGCCGGCGCATGAAATGGCGCGGCTGTTTCGCGAACTGCCCGAGGCGATCGCGGAAACCATGCGCTTTGCCGGTCGGATTTCGTTTTCGCTGGATCAGCTCAAATATCAATATCCCGACGAGCCGGTGCCGAAGGGCAAGACCGCGCAGCAGCATCTCGAAGACCTGACCTGGGCCGGTGTCGACAGATGTTTCGGCGGCAACATCGACGCCACGCTGCGCGCGACCCTGCGCAAGGAACTCGCGCTGATCGCCGAGCTCAGATACGCGCATTATTTTCTCACCGTGCATGACATCGTCTGTTATGCGCGCAGCCAGAACATCCTCTGCCAGGGCCGCGGCTCGGCGGCCAACTCCGCGGTCTGCTACGTGCTCGGCATCACCTCGGTCGATCCGACCAAGGTCGATCTGCTGTTCGAGCGCTTTATCTCCAAGGAGCGGCTGGAGCCGCCCGACATCGACGTCGATTTCGAGCACTCGCGGCGCGAGGAGGTGATGCAATATGTCTATCGCCGCTACGGCCGCCACCGCGCCGCGATCATCGCCACCGTCATTCACTACCGCCCGCGCTCGGCGATCCGCGACGTCGGCAAGGCGCTGGGGCTGACCGAAGACGTCACCGCCGCCCTCGCCGATACCGTGTGGGGAAGCTGGGGCAAGGGCCTCAACGAGATGCAGGTGCGGCAGGCCGGGCTCGACCCTGCCAATGCCATGGTCGAACTCGCGGTCGAGCTTGCCACCGAGCTGATCGAATTTCCAAGGCACCTGTCGCAGCATGTCGGCGGCTATGTGCTGACCCAGGACCGGCTCGACAGCTACGTGCCGATCGGCAACGCCGCGATGGACGACCGCACCTTCATCGAATGGGACAAGGACGACGTCGACGCGCTCAACATGATGAAGGTCGACGTGCTGGCGCTGGGCATGCTGACCTGCATCCGCAAATGTTTTGACCTGATCGACAAGCACAAGGGTGAGCGCTGGAAACTCGCCACCGTCAAGCAGGACGACCCGCGTGTCTACGACATGCTGTGCCGCGGTGAATCGCTCGGCGTGTTCCAGGTCGAAAGCCGCGCCCAGATGAACATGCTGCCGCGATTGAAACCGCGGACGTTCTACGATCTCGTCATCGAAGTCGCGATCGTGCGTCCCGGTCCGATCCAGGGCGACATGGTGCATCCCTATCTCAGGCGGCGTAACGGCATCGACAAGGTCGACTATCCGTCGCCTGCGCCGGAACATGGCGACAAGGACGAACTGCGCCGGGTGCTGCACAAGACGCTCGGTGTGCCGCTGTTCCAGGAGCAGGCGATGCGGATCGCGATCGAGGCAGCGAAATTTACTTCCGAGGAAGCCAACGGGCTGCGCCGTTCGATGGCGACCTTTCGCAATCTCGGCACCATCGGCAAGTTCGAAGACAAGATGATCGGCAACATGGTTGCACGCGGTTACGATCCCGAATTCGCCAACAACTGTTTTAATCAGATCAAGGGGTTCGGCTCTTACGGCTTTCCGGAAAGCCATGCCGCGAGCTTTGCGCAGCTGGTCTATATCTCGTCATGGCTGAAGCATTACCACCCCGACGCGTTCTGCTGCGGGCTGCTGAATTCGCAGCCGATGGGGTTTTACGCGCCCGCCCAGATCGTCGGCGACGCCCGCACCAACGGCGTCGAGGTGCGCGAGATCGACGTCTCCTTCAGCTTTGCGCAGAACACGCTGGAGGAGAGGAATGGAAAGTATTGCGCGGTGCGGCTCGGCTTCCGTCAGATCGACGGATTCAGATGGATCGATCCGGACGAGGAGAGGCTGAAGAAAAGTCAGTCGTCATTCCGGGAGTCATCAGGAAGAATCCCATTTGGTCAACCGCGAAGGGACTGCGCTCCCTCTCCAGCTTGCGGGGGAGGGCTGGGGTGGGGGTGGCGCCGCGGGT
Organism: uncultured Alphaproteobacteria bacterium; assembly: GCA_963764705.1. Lineage (GTDB taxonomy): Bacteria > Pseudomonadota > Alphaproteobacteria > Rhizobiales > Xanthobacteraceae > Bradyrhizobium. The sequence goes on from CAVXTR010000009.1 coordinate 349,274, forward strand.
GAGGTGAAAGACGACTGGGCCGACCGCATCATCGCGGCGCGAACGCGCCGCCCCTTCACCTCGCTGGAGGACTTTGCCCGCGACACCGCATTGCCGAAGCGTGCGCTGATCTTGCTGGCGGATGCCGATGCGTTCCGTTCCATCGGGCTCGATCGCCGCGCCGCGTTGTGGGCGGTGCGGCGGTTGCCCGACGACGTGCCGCTGCCGCTGTTCGAGGCCGCGACCGCGCGCGAACTACCCGACGAGAACGTAACGCCGTTGCCCCTGATGCCGCTGCCGGAGCAGGTGGTCGCCGACTACCAGACGGTGCGGCTGTCGCTGAAGGGGCATCCGATGGAATTCTTGCGGGCGATGTTCGCGAAAGAGCGCGTCGTCGCCTGCAACGAGATCAGCCATCGCAACGATCGTCGCCGCGTCCGCTGCGCCGGCGTGGTGCTGGTGCGGCAGCGGCCGGGCAGCGCCAAGGGCGTCGTCTTCATGACGCTGGAGGATGAAACCGGCATCGCCAATATTGTGGTGTGGCCGAAGGTGATGGAGCAGTACCGCAAGGAGGTGATGGGCGCGCGCCTGATCCTGGTCGAGGGCTATATCCAGAGCAGCCCCGAGCAGGTGACGCATCTGGTGGCGCAACGGATGTTCGACCGTTCAGGCGATCTGATCGACCTCGCCGACGACGCCTTCATCCGCAAGCACGCGGTGCCCGCCGGACCTGCGCTGATCGAGCCTCTCCAGGACAGTTCCCTTGGCGGCGGCTCCCTCGACGACGGGTCCCTCAACGACGATCGCCGCGACCATCCCGATGCGCCCGCGCAGAAAATCCGCCACCCGCGCAACGTTCGGATCCTGCCGCCATCCCGGGATTTTCATTGAACGTGTCTGCTTCTTCAAAACCGAACTCGAACCGGCATCAGAGGCTGACGATGAGGGCGCTCATGGCCAGCAAAAACACCAGGCTGCCGGCCATGATGGTGAAGAATAACTTGTCCAAGCGATCAACTCCGGAAGCACTGACTTCAGAAGTGGATTAAAGGATTTTGGTTGTGTCGATAATGGGGCACAACTCAGGCCAAGTTCCGGCAAGTCGCCGGGCTTAAAGGCGGTAAAGCGACTTTTAGTGAAATGCGATCAACCCAGAAATTTCACGCCGTAGGTCCGGCCGCGCCGCCAGACCACTTCGCAGGACTGGCGCTTCGGACGTTCCGGCATCAGCGCCATCACGAAGCTGTCCCGGACGTCGATCGGAGCATCGGTCATGATCTTGGCGCCGCCCGGCGAGACGTCCAGCACGTAGCATTCGATCCGCGTCACGCCGTCATCGCGCGTAAACCAGGCCGCCCGCTTGTTCATTTGGCGCCGCGGTTCGCGCTGTATCTTTGTCCGCAGCTCATCAAGAGCCATGATGACCATCCGTCATTGGATCCATCGGCCGTGGGGTTTGTGGGTAAAGCGTGCCCTCGGCCTTGATCCGGAAGTGGATACCGGTTCGCGTCGCAATCAAATTTACGCAGATGGCGCAGACCTGCCTGCGATGGAAAACCGTGTCGAAACAGATCCCAGTCTGACGCTGATGTCGTAAAGTCGCCTTAGCGCATCGCGTTAAATTTTACCGGTTTATGCCGCAAGGCCGGGTGGTTGAAGCAGGAGGCGGCCTCATTGAGCCGGCCTTCGCCGCAGGCAGGAGCCTTACCGGTTCTGATTGAATCAGAACCGGGCTCCAACTCTTATTTTTGCGCGTTTTCCTTACGCGAACCGGTACCCACTTCGCCCGAAAACGCTGTAAAGGAGGACGGATGCTCGTCCATATCCAGGTTCTCCGGTTTTTCGCAGCCCTTGCCGTCGTCGCCTTTCATGCCCTGGGGGTTCCCCCCGCGGGCTTCGAGGTTCCGGAGAGCGCGATCTCCTTTGTCCTTTCCTACGGCGGCCGGGGCGTTGATCTGTTTTTCGTCATTTCCGGCTTCATCATTTTCTATGCGACGCACGGTTCGAATTTGACCCCGGCGGAATTTCTGCGCCGCCGGGTCGAGCGCATCGTGCCGCTGTATTTTTTCGCGATCTTCGCCGTCACGGTGCTGGCCGTGACGATTCCCGCCACGTTCGACGCCGCCGGCTGGTACACGCCCCGCCATATCCTCAAGTCGCTGGTGTTCATCGCCTTCACCGACGGCGAAATGCCGGTGGTCTATGTCGGCTGGTCGCTCGAATACGAGATGTATTTCTACCTCACGGTCGCGCTGCTGATGGCGGCGACACGCGATGTCTGGCGCAACATCGTGGTGATTTTTTCCGCTCTCGCGATCGTCGGACGAATCCCCGGCGTTGAGCAGGCGCTCGGAAATTACGCCTTCTTCACCGATCCGATGATCCTCGAATTCGTGCTCGGCGTTATCGCGGGCAGCGTGTTCGTGACCGGCCGGGTCGGCTGGCCGATGGCGGCGGCCGCCGCTTGTGCGATCGCGGCGGTGCTGGTGAGCGATCCCGCGGGCCGCGTCATCGTGTCCGGCATCCCTTCCGCCTGCCTGGTGGCGGCGGCAGCCTTTGTCAGCCGCATGCGGCTTGATCCGTCGTGGCCGGAGCGGGCACTGGCGCGGCTGGGCGATGCGTCCTACTCGATCTATCTCGCGCAGGTGCAGACGGTGTCGCTGGCAAGCACGGCTGTCGCGACCCTGGTTCCAGTCATTCCGCCGCTGCTGTTGCTGGTTGTCACCAGCGGCATCGTGGTGGCGCTCGGCCTGCTGCTCAACATTGTGGTGGAGCGGCCGTTGCTCAGGTTCAGCCGGCGCCTTGCCGGTTCGCGCCCACCGCGGGTCCGGCTCGCGGCGGGGGACTAGGTCGGCGTCGGGCAAAAATTCGTCATGACGTAACCGGTTACCGGTTGTGACCCCCGTATTTCTACGATGTCCAAAGTTAACTTCGACGACGGTGATTTTTGCATACGATCATTCACGCGCACCCAGCACCACTGATTTCGAACCTCAGAATTTTCAGATGCAAGAGCCCGTTTCAATCATCAATGAACTCGAGGAGGCGGTCCGAAGCGGCTCCTCGGAGAGGCGGATTAGCACCCTTCGGCAGGTCACGGATCTGTTCCTGCTCGACGGCAAGCGGCTAAACGAAGAGCAGGTCAAGGTGTTCGACGATGTACTGTGTCACCTCGTCGCCCGGGTCGAAACCCGGATCAAGGCCGACCTCGGCGAACGATTGGCGCCGCTCGATTACGCGCCGACGGGGGTCATCGAGAAACTCGCCTGGGACGACGAAATCGCCGTGGCCGGCACCGTGTTGACCAATTCCACCGTCCTGACCACCGGCACGCTGGTTGCGATTGCCAAAGCCAAGGGACAGGACCATCTGCACGCGATTTCGGGGCGGACAAACCTGCCGGAAGCCGTCACCGACGTCATCGTCGAACGCGGTGAAAACAGGGTGATTCGCAGGCTTGCCGGCAATACGAGCGCGCAGTTCTCCGACGCCGGCTATGGCGGCATGGTCGCGCACGCCGAAGCCGATGACGAACTCACCGAGGTGCTCGGGCTTCGAATCGATCTTCCGATAAACTTTCTGCGGGATTTGCTGGCGCGCGCCACCGCGGCGGTCCGCGCCCGGCTCGCCTCGATCGCGCCGGCCGAACTCCAGGAGGAGATCAAGCGCATCCTGAAGTCGATCGCCGAGAAGGTCGCACCGGGCCGGGATTTCAGCCAGGCTGAAAAAGTGGTGCGGCGAATGAAGGGCCTGAACGAACTGAATGACGCCGCCATCGCCAATTTCGCCGATACCAAAAGGTTCGACGAAGTCGCAGCGTCGCTTGCCGTGCTCAACAACTCGGCGCCGATCGACATGATGGCGCGGCTGCTGGAAGGTCCGCGCGCCGACCTGATCCTGATCCCCTGCAAATCAGCCGGCTTGCAGTGGACGACGGTCGAAAAGATTCTTTGCCATCGGCCGGTCACGCACCGTATCGACAAGTTGACTTTGCAACAGGCGACCAAGGATTACGGCAAATTATCTGCCGAGACCGCCGAGCGGACGCTGCGCTTCTGGCTGCTTCACAACAAGATCGAGAAGTAGAATTTAGCCGTGCCGGCGGGCACGGCGCGACCGCGCCTTGCCCACCGGATACTTCCCTGATCCGCCGTTAGAAATTCACCCGGTTCGAAATCGCGCCGTCGACGATCAGGTTCGATCCGGTGGTGAACGAGGACACCGGGCTTGCCAGGAACACGGCGGCGTTGGCGATATCCTGCGGGGTCGCCATCCGGCCGGTCGGATTGCGGGCGAGGGCCCCCTGATAAATCTTCGGCGCCTCCAGCTCGCGCTTGTGCCAGACGCCGCCCTTGAAATAGACCGTGCCGGGCGACACCACGTTGACGCGGATTTTCTTGCCGGCGTATTGGCGCGCGAATCCCTTGGCCATGTGGATCAGCGCCGCCTTGATCGGGCCGTATGAACTGGTGTTGTCGGCGATCGCCGCCGAAATCGATGAAATGATGACGACGCTTGCATCGCCGTTTTTGGCGCCGCTGACTTCGAGGAACGGCAGTGCGGCCTCGAACGCGTTGACGGCGCCGAGCACGTCGAGCCGAAAATTCTGCTCCCACGATGCCGGATCGCCGCCTTGCGACATCGCGCCGGCATTGCAAAACAGCATGTCGACGCTGCCGAGTTCGTGGGCCACGCCCGCGATCCACGATTTCAGCGCCGCGCCGTCGGTGATATCGACAGATGCGCCGGCGGCCTTCACGCCTTTGGCCTTCAGTTCGGCAACCGTGCCCGCGACCACGTCCGCATTGCGGGCGCAGACCGCAACGCCGGCGCCTTCGCCGGCCAGCGTGTCCGCGATCGCCCGTCCGATGCCGCGCGTGCCGCCGAGAACGACCGCGTTTCTTCCCTTCAAACCGAGATCCATTTTGTTTTTCCTTTGTTGATACGCCGACAGTGTAGCCGCGAAGGCCGCGCGGCTCAAACCGCCGATATTCCGCTGTGCGAATAAGAGGCCGTCGTTGTACGTCTCCGTCATCCTGAGGTGCGAGCACTTGCGAGCCTCGAAGGATGCTGTCCCGCGGCCCATCCTTCGAGACGCCGCTTCGCGGCTCCTCAGGATGACGGCGGAGGATTTACTCCGGCGCCGCACCGACCGGCGGGCCGCCGGGCGGGCGGTGCAGATAGGTGATTGAGGCATAGGCGCCGATCCACGAGCCGACGGCGGCAAAGGCGACGTAGACCCAGTTTTCGGTGTAGCTGATCACCGCATAGGAGGAGAGCAGATACCAGACGCTGCTCCAGGTCGCCGCCGGCACGCGCTTGCGCGCCACCACTGCGGACGTGAACATCACATAGACCGCGTCGGTCGCGGCGGTCGCAAACAGGACGGCGCCGGCCGTCACGGGATCGATGGCAGCCATTGCAGTTCCCTTCGAGGTCGGGCAGGTTTTCCAAAACTAGGGAAGAGGGACGGTCATGCAAAGCCCCAAGGAAACTCCCAAGGAAACTCTCAAGGAAACGCTCGAGAAAATCCTCGCCGGGATCTGGACCGCGGCCGGTGGCGATCCCGCCGCGCTCGACGCGGTCAGGCTGACCGGCGTCGAGGCGCAATTGCCGTCCTCGTTCCGCGTCGCCGCCGCCGCCCAGACCAGCGTTGCCGCGACCGGCCTTGCCGCCGCGGAGATCTGGAAATTGCGCAGTGGCCAGGCGCAGGAGGTCGCGGTCGACATCCGCCACGCCGTGGCCGAGTGCCGAAGCGAGCGTTATCTGCGCGTCGACGACAAGCCGCCGCCGCCGGCCTGGGACGCGATCGCCGGCGTCTACAAAGTCCGCGACGGTTTCGTGCGGCTGCACACCAACTTTCCCCATCACCGTGATGCCGTCTGCAAAGTGTTGAACTGCCAGCCGCTGCGTGACGAGGTTCAGGCCGCGCTGCTGCAGCGGGACGGCGAGGAATTCGAAACCGCGGCCTATGCCGCCGGCGGTGTCGTTGCCTTCATGCGCAGCCACGACGAATGGTCGGCGACGCCGCACGGCAAGGCGCTGGCGCAATTGCCGCTGCTTACGATCAGCAAGATCGGCGAGGCCGCGCCGAAGCCGTGGCCGAAAGGCGATCGTCCGCTCTCGGGCCTTCGCGTGCTCGACCTGTCGCGCGTGATCGCAGGTCCCGTCGCCGGCCGCACGCTCGCCGCTCATGGCGCCGACGTGCTGCTGATCTCCGGGCCCGATCTGCCCGCGATCCCCTGGCTCACCATCGATACCGGGCGCGGCAAGCTCACGAGTTTTGTGGAATTGAGGAGCGAGCAGGGCCGGGCAACGTTGCGTGACCTGCTTGCCAGCGCCGACATCTTCTCGCAGGGCTATCGTCCGCGCGCAATCACGGGTCTTGGTTTTTCGCCGGAAGAGGCGGCCCGTATCAATCCCGGCATCGTCTATGTGACGCTGTCGGCCTATGGCCATGCCGGTCCATGGGCCGAGCGCCGCGGCTTCGACTCGCTGGTGCAGACTACCACCGGCTTCAACCACGCCGAAGGACAGGCGGCAGGCGTCGACGGCCCGAAGGAATTGCCGGCGCAGGTGCTCGACCATGCCACCGGCTACTTCATGGCGTTCGGCGCCATGATGGCCAAGGCGCGGCAGGCGCGCGAAGGCGGTAGCTGGCATGTCCAGGTGTCGCTGGCGCAGACCGGGCGCTGGCTGTGGAATCTCGGCCGGCTCGCGGACGGCTTTGCGACCGAGGATCTGAAGGCGGAAACGGTGACGCCCTTCATGGAAGAGGTGGCTTCCGGCTTCGGCCGGCTGCGGTCGGTCCGGCACTCGGCGCAGTTATCGAAAACCCCGGCATTCTGGGCCCGGCCGGCGATGCCGCTCGGCAGCCACCCCGCACAATGGCCGCCGCGGGACTAATCATTCAGCCGCCGTTCAGGCGGCAACCCGCAAAGTTTTCGGTCAAACGCCGGGCCCATCGGCGTTTTTTAGGTTGTTTGAAACATCAATTGGGCACTATTAGCGCACCGGTGAGGCAGTCTCCGCCGGAATCACCGATGGCGTCATCCGGGCCGCATGTTTAACGATTTTACCAAGCGATTGCAGATGTTTAGCCGGCAGCAGCGGGTCGTGGCGCTGGCCTTGCTGACGCTTGCCGGCCTGGCCGTCTATGGCTTCGTGCACATCAGCGGCGCAAAGAGCGGGCATTCGGAGGTGTCGAGCCAGTCCCGCAAGGGATTGCAGCGCTACACGCCGAGCCCCGCCGAATGGGCCAGCCTGACCATTCAGCCGGTCTCCGAGCGCGGTTTCCGGGCCGAGCATGTCACCGAGGGCAAGATCGCGATCGACGAGGACCGCTCGACGCCGGTGTTCTCGCCCTATGCGGGCCGGGTTACCAGGCTGCTGGCGCGGCCGGGCGACAGCGTGGTCAAGGGCCAGCCGCTGTTCGTGATCGAAGCCGCCGACAACGTCCAGGCGCAGAACGATTTCATCACCGCGATGACCGGCATGAACAAGGCGCGGTCCGCGCTCGATCTGGCCAAGCTGCAGGACACCCGCGCCAGGGACCTGTTCGAAGGCAAGGCCGTTCCGCTAAAGGACTATCAGCAGAGCCAGGCGACGCTGATCCAGGCGCAAAACGATATGCGCTCCTCGCAAACGGCGATGGAAGCGGCGCGCAACAAATTGCGGATCTTCGGCCTCACCGACGAGGACATCGCGACGTTCCAGGAAAAGGGCCGCATCAATCCGGAGACCACGATCTTCGCCCCGCTCGGCGGCACCGTGGTCCAGCGCAAGATCGGCCCCGGCCAGTACGTCAACTCCGGTGCCAGCGACCCGGTCTATGTGATCGGCGATCTCTCCACCGTCTGGATGACGGCTTTCGTCCGCGAGACCGACGCCGCCAACGTCTCGGTCGGGCAGGAGGTCACGTTCAACGTCTTGGCGATGCCGGGCCGTCCGCTGTCGGCGCGCATCAACTACGTCGCCACCGCGATCGATCCGGCGACGCGCCGGCTTCTGGTCCGCGCCACCATCGACAACAAGGACGGCAAGCTGAAGCCGGAAATGTTCGCCAATGTGACGATCTATTCGGCCAGCGATCATCCGGCGGTCGGCGTGCCCCGGCAGGCGCTGATCTACGAAGGCGACCAGGTCCGGATCTGGGTCGCGCATGAGGACAAGTCGATCGAACTGCGTCAGATCAGGCCCGGCCTCACCAACGGCGATCTCGTCGAGGTGATCGGCAATTTGAAGCCGGGCGAACAGATCGTTACAAAGGGCAGTCTGTTCATCGATCGGGCTGCATCCGGCAGCTGACCTCCTCGCTCACTGAAAGCCCCGATCTGAATGGATCGTCTTGTCGCCCTAGCCGTCAGCCGCCGTTATCTCATGGTCGGCATGTTCGTCGCCGTGTTCGTCGGCGGCCTGATCGCGTTCAAGCAGCTCAACATCGAGGCCTATCCCGATCCGACCCCGCCGATGGTCGACATCGTGACGCAAAGCCCGGGACTGTCGTCGGAAGAGATCGAGCGCTACATCACGATCCCGATCGAGACCCAGGTCGCCGGCATCAAGAACCTGCGCACCATCCGCACCATTTCGCTGTACGGCCTGTCCGACGTCAAGCTGCAGTTCTCCTTCGATTACACCTATGACGAGGCGCTGCAGCAGGTGCTGAACCGGCTATCGCAGCTGGCGCCATTGCCGGGCAACGTCTTGCCGGGCATTTCGCCGCTGAGCCCTATCGGCGAAATCTATCGCTACCGGCTCAAGGGCCCGCCGAATTACAGCGTGCTCGACCTCAAGACGCTGCAGGACTGGGTGCTGCAGCGCCGCTTCCGCGCCGTGCCCGGCGTGATCGACGTCACCGGCTGGGGCGGCAAGACCAAGACCTATGAATTGCAGGTCGACTTCAACAAGCTGGTCGCCTTCGGGCTGACGCTGCCGCAGGTGCTGCAGGCTGTCAGCAACGCCAACATCAATGTCGGCGGTAACACCGTCAATATCGGCGCCCAATCCGCCGTGGTGCGCGGCGTCGGCCTGATCCGTTCGATCGACGACATCAACAACACCATGATCTCGCAATCCGGCGGCAACCCGGTGCTGGTCAAGGACGTCGCTGCCGTGACCGTCGGCGAGAAGCCGCGGCTCGGCATCGCCGGCCTCGACCAGGACGACGACATCGTCCAGGGCATCGTGCTGATGCGGCGCGGCGAGCAGAGTTCGCCGACCATAACTCGCGTCGAGCAGCTCGTGGCCTCGATCAACAATTCCTCAATCCTGCCGCCCGGCGTCAGGATCGAGCGCATCTACGACCGCAAGGACCTGATCGACATCACCACCCATACGGTGCTGCACAACATGGTGGTCGGCATTATCCTGATCGTGTTGCTGCAATGGATCTTCCTCGGTGATCTCCGCAGCGCGCTGATCGTCGGCGCCACGATCCCGTTTGCGCTGTTCTTCGCCGTGATCATCCTGGTGCTGCGCGGCGAATCCGCCAACCTGCTGTCGGTCGGCGCCATCGACTTCGGGCTGATCGTCGACGCCACCGTGATCATGGTGGAGGCGATCTTCCGGCGGCTGTCGCAGACCACCGCGCTGTCGGAAGCCGAGCGCAGCCACATCTCCTACGACACCACGATGGGAATGAAGAGCCACGCCATCCTGTCGGCCGCCGCCGACGTGTCGCGCTCGATCTTCTTCGCCGCCGCCATCATCATTGCCGCCTTCCTGCCGCTGTTCACGCTGAGCGGCGTCGAGGGCAACATCTTCGGGCCGATGGCGCGGACCTACGCCTATGCACTGGCGGGCGGGTTGCTGGCGACCTTCACGGTCACGCCGGCGCTGAGCGCCATCATCCTGCCGTCGCATCTGGACGAGACCGAAACCTGGATCGTCCGGAAGCTCGACGCGCTTTACGTGCCGGTGCTGAACTGGGCGATCGGCAACCGCAACATCGTGATGGCGGGCGCCGCGGTTCTGGTCGTGACGACGATTATCTTCGCGCGGCTGCTGGGACTGGAATTCCTGCCCAAGCTGGAAGAGGGCAACCTGTGGATCCGCGCCACGTTGCCGCCGACGATCTCGCTGCAGGAGGGCAACGCTTACGTCAACGAGATGCGGAAGATGATCCGGCAGCGCCCGGAGGTGGAATCGGTGGTGTCGCAGCACGGCCGGCCCGACGACGGCACCGACGCCGCCGGCCTGTTCAACGCCGAATTCTTCGCGCCGCTAAAGCCGGCGGACGAATGGCCGGACACCCATGACAAGGACGTCCTGACCGCCCAGTTGCTGAAGCAGCTCCAGGACAAGTTTCCCGGCGTCGAATTCAACTTCTCGCAATATCTGCAGGACAACGTCTCGGAGGCGGTCTCGGGCGTCAAGGGCGAGAACTCGATCAAGCTGTACGGCAACGATTTGCAGGCGCTGACCGACACCGCCAACAAGATCAAGTCGGTGCTCGCGACCGTGCAGGGCGTCACCGATCTCGCGGTGTTCACCTCGCTCGGCCAGCCCACGATCCAGATCGACATCGATCGCGCGCGGGCGGCGCGCTATGGACTGGCGCCGGGCGACATCAACGCCACCATCAAGGTCGCGGTCGGCGGCGACACCGCCGGAGACCTTTATGAACCCGGCAGCGACCGGCATTTCCCGATCATCGTTCGGCTGGCGCCGGAATACCGTCAAGAGCGCCGAGGCGATCCAGAACCTGCGCATCGGCGTTGCCGGCGCCAACGGCGCCATCACGCAGATCCCGCTCAGCGAGGTCGCCTCGATCAAGCTGATCTCGGGCGCCGCCTATATCTACCGCGAGCAGCAGGAACGTTATCTGCCGATCAAGTTCTCGGTCCGCGAGCGCGACCTCGGCAGCGCGATCCGCGAAGCCCAGGACAAGGTCGAGAGCCAGGTCCAGTTGCCGCCGGGATCGCGGGTCGAGTGGGTCGGCGAATTCGGCAACCTTCAGGACGCGATCAAGCGGCTGTCGGTCGTGGTGCCGATCAGCCTGGTGCTGATCGCGGTGCTGCTGTTCTTCAATTTCGGCTCGATGGTCGACACCTTGCTCGCCATGAGCGTGATCCCGATGGCGATCTTCGGCGGCGTGCTCGGACTCCTGATCTCGGGCATTCCCTTCAGCGTGTCGGCGGCGATCGGCTTCATCGCGCTGTTCGGCATCGCGGTCATGGACGGCATCATCATCCTGTCGCAGTACAACCAGCTGATCGACGAAGGCTACGAGCGGATGCGGGCCGTGATCCGCACCGGCGAATTGCAGCTCCGGCCGGTGCTGATGACCTGCGTCGTCGCCGGCGTCGGTCTGCTGCCGGCGGCGATCTCGGAAGGCATCGGTTCGCAGGTGCAAAAGCCGCTGGCGATCGTGGTCGTCACCGGCATGATGCTGGCGCCGCTGGTGATCCTGGTGACGCTGCCGGTGCTGATCTCGGTATTCTCGCGCCGGGCGCACTGACACCCTCGTGGGCATGCGCCCATATTTCCTGCCCACTCCGTTTGTGGTTGACGCAAGCCTGTGGCCGTCCCTTGATGCGATCCAGGGACAACCGCGGGAGAAATCACCATGCGGATCGAGGAAAACCAGGGGCGGGGAAACGGGCAGGCGGGGCAACCGTCCGCCACCGCCGAGCAGGTGCTCGGCGAAATCCGCGACTATTGCCGCGAGACGCGCACGGCTGAATCCACCTTCGGGCGGCTGGTCGTCAACGACGGCAAGCTGGTGTCGCGGCTGCGCGACGGCGCCCGGATCACCACCGGCACGCTCGACAAGGTCCGCGCTTATCTCAGCGAACACCGCCCCACGGCCTCAGTGCATGCCAAGCTGCCGCAGCCGGCGAAGGTGCTGAACGGCGTCGTCGCTACCGACGCCATCGCGCCGCCGGGCTTCCGCTTCTTCGACAACCGCCAGAAGTATCTGCTGTTCGTCTCGACCTGCAGCGAGAAGACCGAGATCGGGCACCGGATTTCGCTCGAACTCGGCAATTTGCAGCCGGCGCCGCCGGCGCTGCGGATCTTCGATGCCGGGGTCGGCGACGGCACGGTGCTGTCGCGGGTAATGCGGGCGGTGCATGCGCGCTTTCCCACCATGCCGCTCTATGTCGTGGCCAAGGAGATCAGCTACGAAGACGTCCGGCTGATGCTGGAGAAGATGGCCGACCGGCTGTTCGAGCATCCCGCCACCGTGCTCGTCGTCACCAATCTCTATTACGCCGAGGCGCCGTGGCTGACGCCGCGTTCGGCGACCGCGGCGCAAGGCCTGATCTGGAAGGACGTCACGCTGTCGGGCAATACCGCGCACGGCTTCGCCGAGCAGATCGGCGAGCTCGAGGGCTTTCTCGCCGAGAACTGGCGCGCCGGGATCAGCCCGAAATCAGGCAATCCGGTCTACCAGCGCCCCATCATTCTGACGTTGCGGCGCGAGGATCATTCCTTCCTGCTCGATCCGATCATGCCGCGGCCGGGGCGGGTGACGGCCGATTACGATCTGGTCATCGCCTCGCAGCCCTATCGCGCGCGGGCCAGCGTCGAGTTCAAGGCTTCCAAGGTGGTGACGCCGCTGGTCAAGGCGTTGCGGCCCGGCGGGCGGCTGATCGGCATCCATTCGCACGGCAAGGATCCCGGCATCGAGATCATCGAACAGGTCTGGCCCGGCGACGATCCCTTCAAGACCGACCGCTACGCGATCCTGCGCCAGGTCAAGCACGAGCTTGGCGCAGCGGCGCGGCACTACAATTTCAACGCCTCCTCCGACGCGCGATCGATCTTCCGCTACAACATGCACACGCTGCCGGACGAGGTCAGCGGGCCGATCGGCACCTCGACGCTGTTCGCGGCCTGGAACGCCGCGATCTATGTCGCGCAGATCGAGGATGTCAGGCTGTCGGAAGTGGTCCGCGACGGCCGCTATCTCGAGGCCACCGACCGCGTGCTGAAAAAATATGGCGGCCTCTGGTTCAACGACGAAACCTATGTGATCTCGCGCCGCCGCGCGCCGGCCTGATCGGGGAGGTGTCGATGACCGCGACCGATCATGCACCATCCCGCGACCTTGCCGCGCTGCTGCCTGCGGCCTCGGTCGAAATCTCCTCGCGCGGGCATCAATTGCCGGATCTGCGCGACAACTTCACTCCCGGCATCGACGTCACCATCACGTTCCTGCCCGGCGACAATTATCGTCACAACGTCGAAACATCGGTGGCGCTGCGCCGCGCCGGCTTCAATCCGGTGCCGCATATCGCCGCGCGCGAAATGCCGTCGCGCGAGGCGCTCGATGATTTTCTGGCGCGGCTGCGCGGCGAGGCCGATGTCACGCGCATTCTGCTGATCGCCGGCGATGTCGCCGGCACAAGGGGCCCGTTCAAATCGACGCTCGATGTCTGCGCCAGCGGATTGATCGAGGCGCACGGCATCTCGACCGTCAGCGTCGCCGGTCATCCCGAAGGCCATCCATTTCTCGGCCTGCCGGATGCATTGAAGGCGCTCGCAAGCTGGCGCGACTGGGGGCGGCGGACGGGGGCACGGCGTCGATGTCGTCACGCAATTCTGTTTCGAGAGCGCGCCGATCCTGCAATGGATCGGCGAACTCGACAAAGCGGCTATCGATCTGCCCGTCATCGTCGGTCTTGCCGGTCCGGCGACGCCGGCGACACTGACAAAATTCGCGCTTCGCTGCGGCATCGGCAATTCGATGCGGGCGCTGCGCGGCCAGATCGGCCGCTTCGGCCGGCTGTTGACGGATAATGGGCCGGACGATGTCGTGCGGGGACTGCGGGCGGCGTCTCCGGCCGCGACCGCATCGATCGCAGGCTTTCACCTGTTCCCGTTCGGCGGCCTGCGCAAGGCAGGCCCGTGGCTGCGCCATTACGATCGCGACCCGCTCCGGCCAGCGGAGCGGGCGGCGGTTGCGCGAAGCGGATTTCAGAACCCGTAGAGCCGCGCCGGATTGTCGACCAGGATCTTCTTGCGGACCGCGGCGTCCGGCGCCCACACCGGGAGCTGGTTGAGCAGCCGTCCGTCGTCGATCTGGAACAGCGGCGTGACGTCGGTGATCTTCTTGTCCGCCGGCGTCACCGAATCCGGATGCGGCCAGTCGGTGCCCCAGACGATGCGGTCGGCATTGGCCGCGATCAGCGCCTGCGCCAGCGGGGCGGCGTCGGCGAAATCGGGCCCGAGCTTCGAGGCCCGGTAGGCACCGGAAATCTTCACATAGGCCTTGCCGGATTTCACCAGTTCCACCAGATCGGCAAAGCCGGGCTGGCCGACGCCGAGGGCCGCCTGCGCGCCGCCGAAATGATCGAACACGACGGGCACCGGCGAGGCCGCGACCAGATCCTTGATCGCGGAAATCATCGAAAGGCTGGTGAACAGCTGCACGTGCCAGCCGCGCGCCTTGACGCGCTCGACGGCGGCGGTGAAGCGCGGCCGGCCCACCGTCGGGTCGTTGACGCCGCCGGTCGCGAGGTTGAGGCGGATGCCGCGAAAGCCCTGCTTCTGCATGGTGTCGAGATCGCTCTCCGGCGTCTTGTCGTCGATCACGGCGACGCCGCGCGCGGACGCGCCGCGCGCCATCATGCCGTACAGGGTCGACGAATTATCCGGGCCGTAGACGCTCGGCGTCACGATCACGACGCGCTCGATCTTCAGCGCCTTGTGCAGGGCTGACATTTCCTCGGGCGAGGCCAGTTCCGGCGTGTAGACGCGGCCGGCGAAGAACGGAAATTTTGCAGGATCGCCGTGGATGTGGGTGTGGCAGTCGCAGGCGCCGGCCGGGACATCGAAATTCACCGGCGTCGATGGCTGTGCCGCCTTGGCGGAAGCGGTTCTGTTGTTCATGGTCACTCCGGCCGCGATGGAGGCAAGCATCATACTGCGTCGCGTCAGCATTGGCGTTCTCCCGGCAATTGTTGTGTTGTTGATGATGGCGTCTCGACGGGGCGCGATGCCCGTCCGCTTCAGCGTTCTCCCAAAGCCGGGCGTTGCGCCGCCACGGTCTGCGCGGCAGACTAACGGGGGAAGTGAGGCGCGGGAAGGGCGCTCTTGATCGATTCCAGCGCGTTTATCGGTTCGGTAACGCGGCGTGCTTTCTCGAACCAGAAGCGTGCTCGATTTGACTAATGATCGGCGCGCCCGGAATATCCGGCACCATCTGGAATCAATTCATGCAAAAATTTTCGCAAAAGTTCAAAACCGGCGTGTCGGTCGCCGCCGTGGTCGTCGTGCTGTTCGGCGTTTACGGCTATCGCAAGCTTCAGGCGCTGGCCGCCGATCCCTCGGGCGACAAGGATTGCGGTCCGGCAGTCGGCGGCGGCGAGCAGGCGCAAAATCGATCTGGAGCGGATCAAGGCGATTGCGCCGCTGAAGGACGTGAAGTGGTCGCAGCTCGGCGGCAGCATCAATGATGCGAGCTGCCTCAACAAGACCGAGATCTACGGCGTGGTCGAGGTGCACAGCGTCGACGACATCGCCAAGACGCTGGCCTTTGCGCGCGACAACAAGCTGTCGGTCACGACCGCCGGCGTGCGCCACAGCATGGGCGGGCAGGCGTTCCGCAAGGGCGGCATCGTGCTCGACATGCGCGGCTTCAACAGGATCGTGCTCAACGAGAACTACGCGATCGATCACGGTGCAGCCGGGCGCGACCTGGCACGAGATCCAGAACATGCTGCATCCGCGCTTTGCGGTGCGCGCGATGCAGTCGACCGATATTTTCAGCGTCGGCGGCTCGATCTCGGTCAATGCCCACGGCATGGACCATCAGGCCGGCGCGCTGCGCAAGTCGATCAAGTCGATGCAGGTGATGCTGGCCGACGGTTCGCTGAAAACGGTGTCGGCGACCGAGAACAAGGATCTGTTCAATCTCGTGGTCGGCGGCTACGGCCTGTTCGGCGTCATCGTCGAGGCCGAACTCGATATCGCCGACAATCTGGTCTACCAGACCGGCCGGCGCGTGCTGGACTACAAGGAATTCCCGGCGCTGTTTGCCAACGAGATCGAGAAGGACAGCAATATCGGCCTGATGTACGGCCATCTCTCGACCGCGCCGAGTTCGTTCCTGAAGGAAATGCTGCTCTATACCTACACCAAGGTCGACGGCACCGATTTCAAGCGCGAGCCGCTCGGCGAGGTCAGCGGCGTCAAGTTGCGGCGGCTTGACCGTCAATCTGTCGAAGCAGGGACCGCTGTTCCAGGAAATGAAATGGTTCTCCGAAAAGCACATCGAGCACCGGATGGAAACCTGCACGGTGACGCGGGCGCAGGCGATCGGGTCGGCGGAAGCCTGTCTCGTCAACCGCAACGATCCGATGCACGATTCCGTGCCGTATTTGCGCAATTCACTGCCCAACGACACCGACATCCTGCACGAATATTTCATTCCGCGCAGCCAGTTCGTCTCGTTCGTCGACGGCATGCGCAAGGTGCTGACCGACAACAAGACCAACCTGTTGAACGCCTCGGTGCGCATCGTGCATCAGGAGGACAATTTCCTGACCTATTCGCCGGAGCCGGCGTTCTCATTGGTGCTCTACATCAACCAGACCACGGATGATGAAGGCAACCGGCGGATGAAGAAGGCGACAGAAGAGCTGATCGACCTCACCATCGCGCACAAGGGGCGTTTTTTCCTGCCCTACCAGCTCTATTATTCGCGCGACCAGTTGCAGCGGTCCTATCCGCAGATCAACGACTTCTTCGCGGCGAAGAGGAAATACGATCCGGCGGAACTGTTCACGAACACGTTTTATCAGAAGTACGCGTCGTAAGCGTAGGGTTCCTACGTCTCCTCCTCGTCATTGCGAGCGAAGCGAAGCAATCCAGACCTTGCTAACTGAAAGATGGATTGCTTCGTCGCTTTGCTCCTTGCAATGACGGAAGTGGCGGCAGCCCGCTGCAGCCGCCGGCCTGCTCGGCGTCCAGCACCAACAGCGCGCCGGCGGCGTAGAGGCGGGCGACGAAATCGGATTCGTCGGAACGTGCGATGGTGACGTAGTCGTTCGAGGCGAGGATGCGGCCATTGGCTTTGGCGATCACTGCCAGCGCCTGTGCCTGCGGCCCGACGATCGCCATCGATTTTCCGGGCGCTGATCCAAAGGTCAAGGCAATGACAACGGCGAGCCAGCCGCACACGACAAGCGCGACCGCGCCGGCGATCCGGCGCAAGGGTGGCAACCTTCTCTGAACGCTTCCGTCAGTAGTCATAGAAGTGCTCAATCACGGCGCCCCTGGCCTTGAGATCGCGGTTGATATCGACCAGACGGTCGATCCTGGCCTTCAGGCCGGCCCGGCGGAAGCCGGGACTCGCATCAAGCTCCAGTGAAAACAGTTCCGTGGTGTCCTTGACGTCGAGTTTGGCGGCATCGGGCGCGATCACGGTGATCATGATGTCGTGATTCCCGGCGATCTCGGCAAGGCCATATCCCTTATCCAGCAGGCCCTGCAGGATCTCGGTGAGGTCCTTGTAGCGCGGCGCCTGCACCAGTTGCCATTGCGGCGTCAGCGCGCGGATCGGCTTGATGCGCGTTTCCCTGGCCAGCACGTCCGGCGGCAGGGTCGCCACCGCGAACATGATGTCGCGCGGCTCGTCGTCATTGTTGGCATCGAGCGCCTTCTGGATCAAGTGCGCATAGCCGACCTTGAGGTAATATTCGGTGCCAAGCGCGAATGTGCGTTCCCACGTCCGCAACGGGCTTGGCGTCGGCTTCGTAATCGCCATCAAGCCGTCAAGCTTGTCGCGGAACGGATATTTGTACCAGGGGATGGTGTAGAGAAACGCCGCGTAATCCTGCAGGACGGCGCGGGCGTACTCGTCCTGCGGCGTGCGGGCCTCGCCGCGGATCCATTCGAACACGCGGCCGATGGTGTTCTCGTAAAATCCCTTGATGGCGTATTCGGTCGAATAGCTGATGCCGATCACGTAGATCATGGTCTTGACGTCGGCGAGTGACTCACCCGTCGGCGGCACCGCGCGGTTGATGGTGCAGAAGCTGTGCCAGAAACCAAAGATGTGACCGAGATAGTCGAAATGGCTCTCGCTGGAGCGGTCGAGAAAGCGGCCGAAATCTTCAAAGGAGTAGACGATGTACCATTCGGGAAAGGTGAAGAACGTATTGTTCTCCTTGCGGCGATAGCCGGGTTCGTCGATCGCCGGCAGAGTCACGGCCGGTACGGCGGATGCCGCCGCGGTGGTGGACGGCCGGCAGGTGCCCTCGATATAGGCCAGCGGCACCAGCACCGACAGCGCGATCAGGATCGCGATCGCAGCCAGGATCCGCAGCAGGCACTTAAGCATGGACCGTGGCTCGGGTCCGCGGCGCCAGCAAATAGCCGATCAGGATGGCGACGCCGCCAAGGCCGAGATGCGGCGCGTTGGTGAACACCCGCGTCATCAGCGGCAGGTCACGGATGCCGTTGATGAGGATGCCGAAGTCGAGATAGCCGCTGCCGGTCAGCAGGCCGAGCACGCCATCGGCAAAATAGAACACGCCGAACAACTGGAAGAACAATTCGGAGGCGCGGCGCGAGGTCAGCGCCGCCGCAGCCGCCCACAGTGCCGAGACCAGATGCAGCCCGTCGGCATACCAGGTGCGGCGGAACAGGCCGAAGATCATGTCGTTGGCGTCGATGAAGGCGGGAATGTATCCGGTCAGGATCACGAAGCCGAGCAGGGCGGCGTAGCCCCAGGCGCAAAATCGGATGATATCCATGATGTCTCCGGCCTCGTGTCGAAATGTTGGTCGAATCTGCGTCGAGTTTAGAGTGTTCCGAGCGTCTTGAGCAGGGCGTCGTTGAAGACGCCGGGGTCTTCGATCTGCGGAATGTGCCCGAGTCCTGGCAGCAAAGTCAGGCTGGTTGGCGGCGGCAACAGCGTTCGCAGATCAAGCGCCTGCTCGACCGGGGTAACGATATCCTTGTCGCCCCAGAGGATGGCGACAGGCGCTTTCAGGCGTGCATAGGCGCTGCGATCGGCGCTCACGGCGTCGCGGTCGGCGCCGAGGAAGTAGTACAGCCAGTCGGCGATATCGGAGGTGCTGTCGCGCTGCGCGATCGGCCGTTGCAGGATGGCGACGAATTCCGGCAGCGCGCGTTCCTTTTTCGCGATCAGCATTTCGAGCAGCGTCTTGGTCGCCACCGGATTGGTGATGGTCAGCGAAACCAGGATTTCGCGAATCCATTTCGGCTGGATCACCCATGGCGCGTCCGACGGGGCGGCGGTCAGCCCGAGCGCGGCATCGACCAGCACCAGCGCGCGTGCGCGTTCCGGATATCGCATCGCAAGTTCGGTCGCAGCGCCTGCGCCAAAGGAATGGCCGACGATGATGGCGGGCGCGGCCTTGAGGGTATCAAGCACGTCGTTGATCCGCGCAGCCTGATCGGCCCGCGTATAGTTGCCCGGGCGATCGGAGAATCCGAACGGCGGCAGATCGAGTGCGATGACATGAAAGCCGGCCGCCGCCACTGCATCGCTGGTGTGCCGCCACAGTTCGCTCCAGGCCGCGGTGCCGTGGAACAGCACGACGGGGATGCCGTCGGCAGGGCCCTTCTCCTGCACGAACACGCCGCCGGAGCGCGTCGGCACCAGGTGGCCCGTGGACGGCGCCAGTTCGGCACGCGTGCGGGTTTCGCGGATCGACGCGGCCAGCCGAAATGCGACGATGATCAGAACGATCAAAAGCAGCAGAGCGAGCAGGCCCCGGGCCGACCAGCGCAGAATGTTTGAAACCACAAGGCCTCGCAAAATCATCGGTCAAAACGGGATCGGCGCCACCGGACGAACTTTAAGCGAACGCGGATTGTGCGCGACGAAAAATACCCGGCATGATCAGCGCGCGGTTAATGGCCGCTGCCCGAACTACTGTCCCGACGGCGTGCGCAGGCCATGCCAGGCGTCGCGCACCTGATGGTAGTGCACTTCCGGCAGGTAGTCCGGCGTGTTGAGGCTGAGCGTCTTGACGTCGAGCCGGCCGATCGCGCTGAGCAAGGTGTAGGAAGCGATCACGCGGTCGCGCTGCGCGCCGATCAGGCGGGCCTTGGCCAAAATCAGGTCCTGCTGCGAGTTCAGTACGTCGACCGTGGTGCGCTGGCCGCCGGCAGCTTCCTTCTGCACGCCGGCCAACGCGACGGTGGCGGCGCGCACTTCGGATTCGGACGCCGACACCGCGACCTTGGCGCCTTCATTGGCGACCCAGGCACCGACAGCGGCGGTGCGGGCCTGGTTGCGGACCTGGTCCAGCACCAGCCGGCTTTGCGCCGCGACTTCCTTGGCCTGCCGTGTTTGCGATGCCGCCATGCCGCCGTCGTAGATCGGTTGCGTCAGCAGGCCGGTCACCGACGCCTGGTCGGTCCCGAAGGTGCCGAGCGTCGGATCCGCCTGCTTGCTGCGGCTGGCGCTGCCCTGCAGCGTGATCGTCGGCATCAGGCTGCTTTCGGCGACATGAATGCTGGTGGAGGCGACGTCGACGTCGAAGGCTGCCGCCATCACCGCGGGATGTTCGCGGAATGCGAGGCCGGTGGCGTCGTCGCGGTTGCGCGGCAGAAAGCGGTCCACGATTTCGGCGGGGCGGAGCAGGGAAGGCGCATTGCCGATCACCTGGGTATAGGTCGCCTGGCTGATGGCGAGGGCCACCTCGGCGGCGTTGAGATCGGCGAGCCCGCGGCTGAGGCGAGCCTCGGCCTGCGCGGTATCGGTCGGGGTGACGTCGCCGGCGTTGAGGCGCTTCTGGGTGATGCCGAGCGTTTCGCGCAGGAAGGCGACGTTGGCGCGTTGCGCCTCGACCAGCGACTGGTTGGCCAGCACGTTGGTGTAGGCGGTGACGGCGTCGAGCAGCACGCCCTGGCCGACATTGCGCAGCGCCTCGCGGCCGGAACTGACTTGCAGTTCCGCCACCCGCACGCTGTTGGCGGTCTTGAAGCCGTTGAACAGCGTCTGGGTCACGGTGACCCCGATGGTCCAGGGTTTCAGGCTCGCGGACTGCAGCGTGTTGTCGGGCAAAAGGTTGCGCACCGCCTGCAGGCCGGCCGACAGGCTGGCGATGATCTGCGGCCGGTAACCGGCCAGCGCCTGCGGCACGTTCTCGTCGGTGGCGCGCTGGCGCGCCCGTTCGGCATTGAGCTGCGGATTGGTCTGATAGGCCTTGGCCAGTGCTTCGGGCAGGCCTTCGGCGCGCACGGCGGGTGCGGCAAACGCGGCGCACGTCGCCACGACAAGGCAAATGCCCGCTCGAAGCACGCGCCTTCCCACGTGGCCAACCCTAGCGGCACGCCTAGCCATCTGATCCCGTAGCCAACCCTTGAGCGCGATCCGGAAAACCGGTAGCCGGTTTTCCGGATCGCGCCAGAGCCGTCCGCCCCCGCCGACGACCCCGAAACACCACCTGTTTAGGCGTCGGCGATGCCTCAGGCAAACCGTCCGGTGCATAACCCGGGCGGGCTAGGGCCTTTCATGGCGGGGTGTTGCGCGCGGGACCTATCGAAGCGGCTTGTGGGTACCTCTGGTCGGGGCCTTCAGCGGCGAATCGTCACCACGGCGCGGCGGAAGGCCGCGCCATCATGAACGAAATGTAACGGTCGTTTCAGGCCAGTTCCTGGGCGATCGCATCCCGAACCTGCGGCCGCTCCGACATCCGGCGCCGATGGTCGCTCACGCCCGGAAACCGGGAGGGGTCTACGCCATCGCCCTCCATCCACTGCGCCAGCGTGAACAGATACGGGTCGCAGATCGTGTAGGTCTCGCCCATCACCCAAGGCCCTGCCAGCATTCCGTCCTCGATCAGCCGGTAGCAGGCAGCGACACTCTCCGGCACCTTGCGTTGCATGTCCGCGAACGAAGCCGGATCGCTGGCCCAGCGATGGCCGCGCATGCGGTGGGAATGCGCCACATGCAGGGTCGAGCAGAGATAGCTGTTGAACGCCTGCACCTGCGCAAACCGGAACGGGTCATCCAGCGGCGCCAGCCGGGCTTCTGGAAAACTCTGCGCGATGTAAGCCAGCATCGCCGGCGTTTCCGTCAAAATGCCCCGGTCGGTGACCAGTGCCGGAACCCGGCCCTTGGGATTGACCGCGAGATACTCCGGCTTGCGCTGTTCCTCGTTGGCGAAACTGATCCGCACGGTCGAATAGTCGGCCCCGGCATCGTTGAGCGCGATATGCGATGCCAGCGAGCAGGTGTCGGCGGTGTAATACAGCTTCATCATACCCGGGACCTCATGCCGGGCCGTCGATAATGATGAAATCGGCGTCGGCGTATTTCTGACGGATGGTTTTCGCGGCCTGGTATTCCGGGCTCTGGTAGCAGGCATTGGCGGTGGCGCGATCCTTGAACTCGACCACGACATTGCGCTCCCTCGCATTGCCTTCCATCGCCTCGAATGCACCGCCGCGTACGATGAAGTTGGCGCCGTACTTCTGGAACGCCGGCGCCGCGGCGGCGAGGTATTCCGGATAACGCTGCTCGTCGCGCACCGAGACGCGCACGATCCAATAGGCTTTCGACATGGCAATTCTCCTTGGGCTGGCAATCGGCCGCGAGGCGGGCGCATCACCAGCATGCGGTCTTTACGCGGGAACTTCATTCCCATAAAATGAATAATTATGATGATTTTGATCTCGCCAAGAGATGAATTTCAGAGAGATGAATATGGGAGAGATGAATGGACCTGTCGGATCTCCTGATCTTCAGCACGGTGGTGCATGAAGGCAGCGTGACGCGCGCCGCCGAGCGGCTGCGCCGCGTCCAGTCCAATGTCACCACCCGGATCCGGCAGCTCGAGGAGGACCTGCGGGTGACGCTGTTCATCCGCGAGGGCAAGCGGCTGCATCTGGCGCCGGCGGGGCAGGTGCTGCTGGGCTATGCCGAACGGCTGCTGGCGCTGGCCGACGAAGCCCGCGGCGCCGTGCACGACGAGCGGCCGCGCGGCACGTTCCGGCTCGGCGCAATGGAGAGCACGGCGGCGGTGCGATTGCCGGGGTTGCTCAGCGAATACCACCGGCGGCATCCCGGCGTGGTGCTGGAGCTGCGCACCGGCAATCCCGTGGTGCTGGGCAGCGCGATCCTGGCTGGAGAACTCGACGCCGCGCTGGTGGCGGAGCCGATCGCGGACCTGCCGTTCGAGAAGACGTTCGCGTTTGACGAGGAAATGGTGATCGTGGCGCCCGCCAATCATCCGCCGATCGGCCGCAAGGGCCGGCTGCCGCGTAGCGTGCTGGTGTTCGAGCACGGTTGCCCGCATCGCAAGCGGCTCGAGGATTTTTATGCCAGCCGTCAGGAGATGCCCGAGCGCACCATCGAACTGGCGTCCTATCACGCCATCCTCGGCTGCGTCGTCGCCGGCATGGGCATATCGTTGATCCCCAAGAGCGTGCTGACCACATTTCCGGAGCGCAAACGGCTGAGTGTTCATCTGCTGGCAAAGAAGGAGAATTGCGCACAGACCGTTCTGATCTGGCGCAAGGGCGCCGGTTCGGCCAATGTGCGCGCGCTGGCGGAGATTTTACGGCGCTAGTCCCACATGCGATAATCGATTCTTCAATCTCGCTCGCATTCGGCGCGTCGCGCCAGACGGAACATCGATGCCAAAGCTGTTTGCCGACCCCGAAGCGATCGCGGAAGATATCATCCGCGACGTCGGTACCAACCTCGTGGTCGGATTGCCGCTCGGGCTCGGCAAGGCCAACCACGTCATCAACGCGCTCTACGGGCGTGCCGCGGCCGATCGCTCGATCAACCTGACTTTCTTCTCCGCGCTGACGCTGGAAAAGCCCAGGCCTGCCAGCCTGCTCGAGAAGCGCTTTATCGGTCCGGTGATCGACCGGCTGTTCGGTGGCTATCCTGACCTCGCTTACGCGGACGCGCTGCACGCGGGAAAACTGCCGCCGAATATCCAGGTGATCGAATTTTTCTTCCTGGCCGGGAAATGGCTGCGCGTGCCCTACGCGCAGCAGCATTATATCTCGGCGAATTACACCCATGCGTCGTCCTACCTGCTGTCGCGCGGGCTCAATGTCGTGACACAACTGGTGGCGAAGCGCGTTGTTAACGGCGCCACGCGCTACAGCCTGAGCTGCAACACCGACACCACGCTCGACATCCTGCGCGCCCGCAGCGAGGGCCGCGCCTCGTTCAAGCTGATCGGCCAGGTCAATTCCGAACTGCCGTTCATGCCGGGCCTCGGCGACTTGCCGGGTGACGAATTTTCCGCTGTGCTCGACAGTCCCGCGACCGATTTTCCGCTGTTCGCGCCGCCGGCCGAACCGATCAGCGACACCAAATACGCCATCGGGCTGCACGCCGCGGGGCTGGTGCCCGACGGCGGCACGCTGCAGATCGGCATCGGGCAGGTCGGCGACGCGCTGGCGCAGGGATTGATCGTCCGCCACCGCGACAACAGCCAGTTTCACGCCATCATGAAGCGGCTGGCCCCCGGAACCGACCAGCTCGCGGACTTGCAGACCGGGCCATTCGAGAAGGGGTTGTATGGCGTCAGCGAAATGCTGTTCGAGGCGTTTCTCGGCCTGATCGAGGCGGGCATCCTCAAGCGCGACGTCGATGGCGTGATGCTGCACGGCGCGTTTTTTCTCGGGCCGAAATCGTTCTACCGCGCGCTGCGCGAGATGCCGCCCGAGCAGATCGCGCGGATCCAGATGATGCCGGTATCGTTCACCAACCAGCTCTATGGCGACGAGGTTGCAAAGCGCCGCGCCCGTGTCGGTGCCCGCTTCGTCAACAATGTGATGATGGCGACGCTGACGGGGGCGGCCGTTTCAGACGGCCTCGAAGACGGCCAGGTCGTCAGCGGCGTCGGCGGCCAGTATAATTTCGTCGCGCAGGCGTTTGCGCTCGAAGGCGCGCGGTCGGTGCTGGCGCTGGAAGCAACAAGGCAGGCGGGTGAGGGGGCGCAGTCCAACATCCGCTGGAATTATGGCCACGAGACCATTCCGCGGCATCTGCGCGACGTCTTCGTCACCGAGTATGGCGTCGCCGACGTCAGGGGCAGATCCGACGCCGAGACCATCGCGGCGATGTTGCAGATCACGGATTCCCGTTTCCAGGGTGAACTGGCGAAAATCGCCAAGGATGCCGGCAAGCTGCCGAGGAATTTTGAAATCCCGCCGGATCATCGCGAGAATTTTCCGGACCGGATCGCAACGGCCCTGAAACCCGCGCGCGACGCCGGGCTGTTGCCGTCATTCCCGTTCGGCAGCGATTTTACCGAGGTCGAACAGCGGCTGATCCCGGCGCTACAAGTGCTGCAGGAAGCGCAGCGGACGCCGCTGAAATTGCCGGCCTTGCTGTGGCAGGGATTTTCGCAACCGCCGGACGCGGCCGACAGCGAATGCCTCGCACGGCTCGGGCTCGATCGCCCCACGACATGGGCCGAGCGCGGCTATCGCGCGCTGGTCAGCGGGGCATTGGTGCGGAGCAGGATGGGGTAGAGCCGCAACCACCACGTCATCCTGAGGAGCCGCGAAGCGGCGTCTCGAAGGATGGGCCGCAGATGTCATCCTTCGAGGCTCGCATACGCCGCACCTCAGGATGACGAACCCCCTACCTGTTCTTGTTCATCGGCTTGCGCTTCTCGATGAAGGCGGCCATGCCCTCGGAGCGGTCTTCCAGGGCGAAGGTCGAGTGGAACAGGTTGCGCTCGACGCTCATGCCTTCCGACAGCGGCGTCTCGAAGGCGCGGTTGATGGCTTCCTTGGCCATCGCGGCGGCAGGCCGCGACATCGCGGCGATCTTTTCCGCCGCCGCCAGCGCCTCTTCCATCAGCCTGTCCACCGGCACGACGCGGCTGACCAGCCCTGAGCGTTCGGCCTCGGCGGCGTCCATCATGCGGCCGGTGAGGCAGAGGTCCATGGCCTTGGATTTGCCGATCGCGCGCGTCAGCCGCTGGGTGCCTCCGATGCCCGGGATGGTGCCGAGCGTGATCTCGGGTTGCCCGAATTTGGCGGTGTCGGAGGCGATGATGATGTCGCACATCATCGCCAGTTCGCAGCCGCCGCCGAGCGCATAGCCGCTGACGGCCGCAATCGTCGGCTTGCGGCAAGTGGCGACGCGGTCGCCGCCGATGGAGGCGAAATCGCTGGAAAACATGTCGATGAAGGTTTTTGGCTGCATTTCCTTGATGTCGGCGCCGGCGGCAAACGCCTTTTCGCTGCCGGTGAGCAGGATGCAGCCGATCTTGTCGTCGGCTTCGAGGTCGTCCACGGCTGCCGCGATCTCGCGAAACACGCCGAATGACAGCGCGTTGAGCAGTTTGGGCCGGTTCAGCGTGATGATGCCGACGGCGCCCTTGCTCTCGACAATGATGTATTCGAACGTCGCCATGTCCACCCCCGCCTGACCGATTTCGCGGGCAATGTGCCCGCTGGCGGGATGGGCATCAAGTGGGCACGGGCGGTCGCGCGGACGCCTGTCAGGGCGTCCGGCGTGGCGGCTTACGCCATGAACATGCGCGCGGCGGACGCCAGCGTCAGCAGGGCGCCGAAGGCGATGAAGATCTTTCCGATCAGCGACGTCGTATCCCAGGTGCCGCTGTCGTCGGCCGGGGCGAGTGCCGCCGCAGCCGCGACTGGTTTGGCGGCCGAGACCATGGCGACGGTCTGCCTGGCAGGGGTCTCCTGCAGCGCCCGATCGACGTCGTTGAGCTGGTCGGAGGCGATCACCGGCGCATCGGCGGCCGCTTGCGGATCCGTTGATTTATCGGCCGATGCCAGCAGCATCGTGTTGGCCTTGGCCGTCATCGCGCTGGCGCGGTCGGCGAGCGCATCGGCCGATGGCATCTGCGCATTGGCGTTGGCGACGAA
Organism: uncultured Alphaproteobacteria bacterium; assembly: GCA_963764705.1. Taxonomy (GTDB): domain Bacteria; phylum Pseudomonadota; class Alphaproteobacteria; order Rhizobiales; family Xanthobacteraceae; genus Bradyrhizobium. The sequence continues at coordinate 376,055 of CAVXTR010000009.1, forward strand.
GGCCGGGATCTCGGGCGGGCTGTTGCTGGCGTCGGCGACCCTTTCGGCGGCTTTGCCGCTCTCGGAGGATTTCGAGGCGACACGGGTGGTTTTGCGATGCACGTAGCGCTTCCAGTGCCGCGTGACGTGCCTGACCGATTTGCCGGATGTCGCGCTTTCCGACTTCGAAGCCGTGGCGCTATCGTCGCCGGCCGCCGTTGCCGGCAAGGCCCTGGAAAAACAGACCAAAAACCCCGCCGCGAGTATCAATGCCGAGTGCCTGCTGGCTTTGATCGTCATCTGGCATTCTCCCATTTGTCCGCCGCCAAAACCGAAATGAGACCCCGCCGCGTGTCGGCAGCGCGGCGGAAAAAGGGAATCTTCGGGCAACACCGGGCAAAAGCAGGGCAATGCAATTGTGCCCGGCGGCGGCTTCCGGCCGTCTTCGCGGGACGGATGGGCCGGCGCGCCGTGACGAAGACCGCGGCGGCGGATGCGGGCCGCGGTAATCGATGATATGAGCCTGCCGGACCGGGCCGGGGCCGTCCCGATTCCCGGGCGGGGCGTCTGGAGAGGGCTACGCCGGATCTTTGACGCTGGATCCTCGATCACGACTTCGTGATCGTTGCGTCCCGATGTAACAAATTGAAAGATCGACCGAATTGCGATGTAGGAGCGCGCGTGCGCGAACGGGATGACGAATGGACCGGCCTGATGCGGTCGGCCATCGCAGGCGACAGCGCGGCGTATCATCGCCTGCTCAGGGCCGTCACGCCGGTGCTCCGCGCGGCGGCGCGCCGCGGTCTGGCGCGTGCGGGGCAACCGGTCGATCAATCCGAGGACATCGTGCAGGACATTTTGCTGGCAGTCCATTTGAAGCGGCACACCTGGGACGCCAACGCCCCGTTTGCCCCCTGGCTGTTTGCGATCGCCCGCAACAAGCTGATCGACGCGCTGCGCCGCCGCGGCCGGCGCATCTTCGTCGACATCGATGATTTCGCCGAGGTGCTGCCGGGCGAAACGCCGGTGGAGACCGCTTCGGCGAGCGAGGTCGCAGCGCAACTGCAGTCGCTGCCGGCGCGCCAGCGCGACGTGCTGCAGTCGATCGCGATCGACAGCGCCTCGATCAAGGATACCGCGGCGAAATTTTCGATGACCGAGGGCGCGGTGCGGGTGGCGCTGCACCGGGCGCTCGCCAGCCTGACGGCGAAGTTACGGGAACAGTGAGCGGGAAAATTGAGAATGGATACCGATCAGCTGATTCGAACTCTTGCCGCCGACAACACGCATCGCGCGCGGCCGGTCGGCTTCGGGCTGATGCTGGCGCTGCTGGCCGCCGCACCGGTCTCGCTGTTGATGTTCTTCACCGAGCTCGGCATCCGGCCCGACGTAATGACGGCGATGCGCAACCCGTTCTTTGACCTGAAATTCGCGGTGACATTGGCGCTGGCGTCTGCTGCGATCGCCGTGAGCCTGCATTTGTCGCGGCCGGAAGCCTCATTGCGCGGCTTCGGCTGGCTGCTGCTGATCCCCGCCGGGATTTTGACCGCCGGCATCGGCGGCGAAATGATGATGCCGCAGCGGCTGCCAATGATGACGCGGCTGGTCGGCAACAATTCGCGGGTCTGCATGACCGCCATTCCGCTGCTGTCGCTGCCGATCCTGGCGGGCGCATTGATCGGCCTGCGCCACGGCGCGCCGGCGCGCCCGGCCGTCGCCGGCGCGATCGCCGGGCTGGCGTCGGCCGGCCTGGCGGCGACGCTCTACGCGGCCCACTGCACGGATAACTCACCGCTGTTCGTGGCGACCTGGTACACCGTCGCGACCGCGCTGGTGACGGCGATCGGCGCGCTGGCCGGAGCAAAGCTGCTGAAATATTGACGGGCGTGTAGCCCGGATGAAGCGAAGCGAAATCCGGGAATCTTCGGCAAGCTGATCGCATCGCCCCGGATTGCGCTGCGCTCCATCCGGGCTACGCAGTTCCACGGATCTGAAACGCTTCGCTACGCCCCCGGCACGTTCTGCTGCATGCGGTGGAAGCGCAGCACCTGCTGCGCAGTCGAGGGCCGCAGCCGCTCATAGGTATCCTTACAGGCCGCGATATCGGTCGGATCGCCGCCGGACAGTTCATCGCGCATGTTGATGATCGTCTTCACGGTCGACCAGGAAAGTCCCGCGACCCTTGCCAGGATCATCACGCCCTCGGCCCGGGTCTCGATCATCATGTTCTCGGCGACCGATACCGGCACGTTGGCCAGTGCCGCGATCGACGCGTTGGCCTCGTCGAACTTGCCGGCCTCGGCGAATGACGCCACCTGGAACTCGTCGAGCCGGCCGTCCTCGTACAGCGACTTGACCAGCGCGTGCGCAATCGCGGTGTTCTTGGTGATCGTCGATGGCGCCGAGCGGGCGCGGCGGGTCGCCTCCCTGACGGCGGTCGGCACCTCGGCGGCCTGCTGCGGATTGGCGGCTTCCAGCCGTTGCCGCACGGTGTCGGAGGCTTTCGCGAGCAGCTTCAGATAGAGATGGCGCGGAATCGTCGGACGCAAGCCGATGCAGGTTGCGAGGTTGTCGTCGCCTTCGGCGCGGCTCACCAGGCGGGTAAAGCCGCGCTCGGTGAATTCGGCGCCGGGATTGTTGACGGTGCTCTGGACCACCTCGTCGTTGCCGCGCTGGACCAGCACGTCGGTGACCGCGGCGCTCAATACCTTGCGGGTCGAGATCGCCATCAGATGCGCCTGGCTCTTGCTGCGCGCGTTCTCGATCAGGGTCTTGTCGTCGAGCCGCGCCGACAGCGACAACACCGGACCCGCGACCTCGATGATGTCGTCGAAGGCGAGCGCCCGGATCGTCAGCGGCGGTGCGGTGTCGATCGGGGCGAGGCGGTTGGCAAGCAGCGTCTTGGCGGAGGTCTCGATATGATCGATCAGACACTGGAACACATCGTCGAAAAGGCCGACCTGTTCCTCCGAATAATCCACCGCGCCGCTGATGAACAGATCGGTGACCCGGCGCAGCGTCTCGACCCGGCGCGCGACGGTTCCGTGCGCGAGCGTGGTCTGCAGCTCGTCGAGCAGATTGGCAGGGGAGGTGGCGGACTTCGAACCCATGAACTCTATCCTGGAGTAAACCCCGTCGACGGATTCTCCGTCCCCGGAAACTGAAATGATCTGGTCAAGCGCGGGTGATGCGGTTGCGTCCGCGCGCCTTGGCTGCGTAAAGCGCGCTGTCGGCGCGCGCGAGGAATGTGTCAGGCGTCTCGTTCGGCTTCAGCGTGGCGACGCCGGCGGAAATCGTCACCCTCATGCTGGGCGAAAATGCGCTCCAGTCGAGATCGGAAATAATTGCGCGCAGCCGGTCGAGGGCCCGCATCGCGTGGTAGGCGTCCATATCGGGCAGCACCAGCAGGAATTCCTCGCCGCCGTAGCGGCCGAACCGGTCGCTGCTGCGGAGGTTGGCGTACATGGTGATGGCAAACGTTCGCAGCACCTCGTCGCCGGTCGGGTGGCCAAAGGCGTCGTTGATGCGCTTGAACCAGTCGAGATCGATCAGCGCGATCGAGCACGGGGAGCCGCTGCGGGCGGCGCGAGCGATCTCTTCGTCGAGCATTCGCATGATGCAGCGGCGGTTATACGAGCCGGTCAGTTCGTCGAGTTCGGCGAGTTCCTCGATCCGCTTGTAGGCTTCCTTGAGCTTCAGCCCGCTCTGATAGAGCGACGCCTTCATCGAGCTGGAGAAGATGCCGAGGAACATGCAGCGCCCGATCGCCAACACAAGCGCCAGCATGGAGGCGAAACGCTCGAGCTGGCCGTCGTGCGGGAACGAGATCGGCTTGTCGGTGAGCAGGAACAGGATGGCCAGGCCGATCGTCATCGCCGTCCAGATCTGGATCGTCTGCCGCGGCGTCGAGCGCAGCGAAGAGAAGCTGAACACGATGAACAGCGTGCACAGGAACAGTCCGCCGACCTCGGGCGCTAGATAGATGAACGTCACCGCGAGCAACATGAAGGCGGTCGACTGCGGCGCGACCAGATAGTGATCCTTGAAGCGGTCGTTGAAACCGAGTTCGGAAAGCACGAGGAAGGCGCCCGACATGACCAGGCCGCAGGCGGCGTAGGCCGGGGCAATGATCTCCGGAATGGTGCCGGCCTGCGCGTAGAGCAGCAGAACCCCGGCATCGATGATGCAACTGGCGGCGATCATCGCCAGGATCTGGCGGCGCTGCGTGGCGCGGCGCACCAATGCCTTCGCCGTCGGCTGGGAACCGACGCCATCCAGTTCGGCTGGATTCACGAATGAGGACGCCGCGGTGCCCATGGTCTCGCCGTTGGTGGAACCGGCGAAAAATCTAAGTGGGAAAGCCTTTAGGTTTGGTATCTTTCGGGGCCGATTCTAGTCCGTTAAAACACCTGCCATTGCCCTGTTTCGCAACGGAAATCCGCCGGGATCGGCGCCCACCGGACCCTTGCACGGTAACCCTGGCTGCACGCAGATGCTGCCTTGCCGACCGAGCCTTGGTAAGGTCGTTTTGGATGGCGCGATCTTTAGGAAAGTATTTCTGTATTATGGTACCAATTCGGGGGCATTTCCTGTTCTCACCGGCGTCGGCGCCGGAAATCCGTCTTCTGTGGGGTAGGTCACACATGCAATCGGGACATTGCCGTAATGTGAAGAATCTTGCCTCCCCCGTCGAACCCTCAGCCATCCCCACCCGACCAACCTTGCGAGACGGCCATTGAGTGCGACACAGGCGGCTTCAGACGAGGTTCTGATCGCTCGGATCGCTCAAGGCGACCGGCTCGCGATGCAGGTGCTTTACGGAAGGCACCATGTCAGGGTGTTCCGTTTCGGGCTTCGGCTCGTTCGGGACGAACAGGTTGCGGAAGACCTCATCAGCGAGGTTTTTCTCGATGTATGGCGCCAGGCCGGCAAGTTCGAAGGCCGATCCGCCGTTACCACCTGGCTCTTGGCGATTACGCGGTTCAAGGCCCTGTCGGCACTAAGGCGCCGCAAGGACGTTGGACTGGACGACGAAACCGCGAACGCGATCGAGGATACGTCCGACGATCCGGAAGTGGTGGCGCAGAAAAAAGATACCAGTGCAGCGTTGCGCAAGTGCATGACCGCGCTTTCGCCAGAGCACCGGGAGATCGTCGATCTGGTCTACTACCACGAGAAGTCCGTGGAAGAAGTAGCTGAGATCGTTGGGATTCCGGAGAACACCGTCAAGACGCGTCTGTTTTATGCGCGCAAGAAATTGGCCGAACTGCTGAAGGCAGCCGGCATAGAGCGAGGTTGGCCATGATGGCAGCGAGCAAAAAAATGCTGGACCAAGAGCCCAGCGAAATCGAGATGCTGTTGCCGTTCCATGCGGCCGGCACCTTGAACGCACGCGATACGCGCCGCGTCGATGAAGCGCTCGCCAGCGATGAAGCCTTGGCCCGGCAGTATGCCGTGATCCGCGAGGAATACGCCGAGACCATTCATCTCAACGAGAGCCTGGGTGCGCCGTCCGCCCGCGCCATGCAGAAGCTGTTTGCTGCGATCGACGGAGAGCCCGTGCGCAAGCCGTCGCTGTCGGTGAACCTGTCCGCACGGGTATCGGAGTTTTTTGCCAGGCTGTCGCCGCGGACGCTGGCCTGGTCGGCCAGTCTCGGCGCCGTGGCGCTTTTGCTGCAGGCCGGCTTGATCGGCGCGGTGCTGATGAAGAACCAGACCGCTTCGTTCCAGACCGCTTCGCTCAGCATGAACGAACAGTCCGGGCCGATCACCCGCGATCTCGGTGCTGCTACGGCGGCCCCGCCGCGCGCGCTGGTGCGGTTTGCGCCGGAAGCGCGCGTCGCCGACATCACCGCGCTGCTCGACACTTACCAGGCCTCGATCGTCGATGGCGCCAAGGGCGGCATGTTCCGGCTGCAGTTCGGCAACAAGGCGCTGGGCAAGGACGAAGTCGCAAGCCTGATGAGCAAGCTGGCGAATGAGAAGATCGTCAGCCTTGCGGTGGCGACACCGTAAGGCGGGCAATCGCGCAAGCCGGATGGCGCGCGCCCGAGCAAGCCGAGGTTTCATGCTCCACGATGGCCCGAATTGGCGGATAGCGACGCGGCGCGCGGCCTTGATCCTCTCGGCCGCGGTATTGCCGTTCGCGACGCTTGCTACGGAAGCGCATGCGCAAAGCATCATGCGCACCCCGAGCCTTCACATCGACTCGCGCGTTCCCTCGATCAGTCCGACGGTGGCGCCCCGCATCAGCCCCACCATCGCGGGCCGCGACGGCGGCGGCATCGGTACCGTCACCATTGCGCGAACGCCGCCGCCGACCACGGTCCTGCGCATGGATCGTCCCGTCGGCATGGGTTCGAGCACGCCGTATCCGCGCTATTCGCACAATCTCTATCCGGTTTGCGAATATGCCAATCGCGGCCCTGACGGTGAATGCTTCGATCGTCCCGTGACTTCGGGCGGTGGCAAAGGTGGCTCGGCCAAAAAGGGCGGCGGCGGGTCGAGTAATAGCTCGTCGCAAGGCGCGAACAACCTGCGCACGGTGCAAAACGAATTCGTGGCGGAAATCGACGGCGCGATGTCGCCGGCGGACGCCGACGCGCTGGCGCGCAGCCACGGCCTGGAGCGGATCGCGTCGGAGAATTTTCCGCTGGTCGGCGGCACCATCGGCCTGTTCCGCATCATCGATCGCCGCCCCGTGGATACGGTGCGACGGGAGTTTGCCGCTGATGCCAAGGTGAAGTCGGTACAGCCCAATTTCCGTTACGTGCTGCAGGATCAGAAGAAGACGCCGACCGAGGGCGATCCCGCCCAATATGCGGTCGCGCAGCTTCGACTGCCGCAGGCCCATACGCTCGCTCGCGGCATGAACGTCACCATTGCGGTAATCGATTCCGGCATCGACCTCAAGCATCCCGAACTCGCCAATTCGGTCGCGGACAGTTTCGATGCGCTCGGCAGCAAGGAAGGCCCGCATGTCCACGGCACCGGCATTGCCGGCGCGATCGTGGCGCATGGCAGGCTGATGGGGAGTGCGCCGGAGGCGCGGCTGTTGGCGATCCGCGCGTTCAGCGGTGTCGCAGGCGGCGCGCAGAGCACGTCCTATGTGATCCTGAAGGCGTTGGACTACGCGGCCGAGCACGGCGCGCAGATCGTCAATATGAGCTTTGCCGGCCCCAAGGACCCGATGATCGAGCGCGGCATCGCCGCGACCGCGGCGAGGGGAATTCTGCTGGTTGCCGCGGCCGGCAATGGCGGGGCGAAGTCGCCGCCGCTGTATCCCGCCGCCAATCCGAACGTGATCGCGGTGAGCGGTACCGACGCCCAGGAGCGGCTGTTTACCGCCTCGAACCGCGGCAACTACATCGCCCTCGCGGCGCCCGGCGCGGATATTTTCCTGCCCGCGCCGGATGAAAAGTACCAGATGACCTCGGGCACCTCGTTTTCGGCGGCCTATGTCAGCGGCATCGCAGCGCTGATCATGGAACGTAATCCAGCGCTGAGCCTGAACGATATCCGCGCGGTCCTGACCAGGACCGCCCGCGATCTCGGTGCCCCTGGACGCGACGACTTGTTCGGGGCGGGCGAGGCCGACGCCTTTGCCGCGGTCACCGCCGTGATCGATGCGCCCTCGGCTCCGGTGGCATCGGCTACCGGAAAACCGGCGGGAGAAAAGGCGCCGGGTTCCGATAACGCTTCCGTGAGCCGCGCGCTGAATAATTCCGCGCCCTCGCTGTCATCGGATAATTCGGCCGCAAACGACGCCAATCACGCCACTGCGCGCTGATTTTCGGCAATCGCCCCCGTCAGGAGAGTTAAAAAATCGCCCGGCGTTTTGAACGTTCGCCGAGGGTGCTGCGACTAATAAATGTGGGAGCGGTTATCCCTCCCCATCGGCTGTATTCGGCGCGAGCGCCCATCCACCCCAAGCGCCCATATAGCTTGACCCGTCCGGTTGTCCCCCCGGACGGGTCTTTTACTTTTGGCGGGCACTTTCCCGAGAACGGTCTGTGTGCAATGCGGTGCCGGGCGGCGCATTAACGTTTTGTTTACGATATCTGGCGAGATTGCCGTGGCGGCCTGCGCCACGCGGCGAGGCTGGTGTGAAGCTTGCTGAGTGAGTCCGTAGTTCTGCGGGTTTGGCGCGTTCGCCGGCGTCACACTCTGGACAAGTGCAACGTTATCCACAGAATGATGACTGTCACATTCAATTGATTCGTCTTGGTTGCGTCTGCGTCCGTCTCTCTCCAAACGGGCTGATTTATGACACAACTTGCAGACGTGGCGTGTGGCCGCGAACTTGCGGCGCGCTGGTGCAATCTCGCCGAGAAGCGGGTGGAATACCTCACAGACCTGTTCGAGACCGGGCGCTGGCGCCGCTTCTACAGCGAGCGGGCGTTCCTCGAAAATATCGGGGAAGCCAAGGCCGCCGTCGAAACCTGGCGCGCGTTGATGACGGGCGCAGCGTCGCCCCGCAAACCCGCGGCAGGCCTGACCGGGTTCGCTGACACGCGTTCGCCACTGCCGCGCCACGACGAGATCCGGCCCCCGGTGCAACAGTTCGAGGCCCAACCGGAGCCGGTTTTGGTCGAGCCGCTGCGCGAGATTCCCGAAGACGTCCTGATCGCGCTGGAGAACCAGCTTTTTGCCTCCGAGGAGGCGCCATCCGTGACCGACGCGCCCGATCTTGAGGTCAGGACGCTGCAGCCGCTCAATCTCGATCTGATGCAGAAGCGCTACCCGCTGTTGCGCAACGCGCTTTAACGAAGCGTTTTCGAGCGAAGTGGGCACCGATTCGCGTCAAGAAAACGCGTCAAAACAACAAGCTGGAGCCCGGTTCTGATTCATCAGAACCGATAAGGCTCTAGCGCCTTACCGCATTGGTCCCGACCACCACCTGGGCATAGCGCTGGGCGCCTTCGGCCGACAGGTCGGTGGTTACGGCGCGGGCGTGGTCGAGACCGACCACGGCGCCACGCGGCGTCTCCGAGATCATGTTGTTGCTGACCAGCGCCGTGCCGGCGCCCGGTACCACCGATACGCCGATGCCGACAAAGGCCTTGCGGATCACATTGCCGGTAATCGCGACGTCGCGGAGATATTTGCCCCAGCCGGCGACGATCCCGAACGACGGCGCGTTCTCGATCACGTTGCCGGTCACGGACGAATCCGCCTCGATGTAAATGCCGACGCCGGCGTCGTCGTCCGGTGCGGTGCCGATCGGGCGCTTCGGCAGCAGGTTGCGGATGATGTTGCCCTGCACGACCGCGATGCGGCCACCCTCGTTGAAATTGCAGACGGAGACACCGACCGCGGCGCCGTCCACCGTATTGTTGGCGATCACGGCGGCCTCGAACGCGAACTCCGAATAGAGCGCGACCTCGCGGACATCGCTGACGCTGTTGCCCGTGATCTGGATATTGGGCGCCGAATTGCCGCGCACCGCCGAATAATCGCAATTCCGGATCCGGTTGCCGCGCACGATCACGTCGCCGGCGCGGAACGCGTTGATGGCGTTGCCGTACTGGCCGGAGCCGCCGGGGCCGGCCTTGATGTCCTCGATGCGGTTGTCCGCGACCAAAGTCCCGTCGTCGCCGATGGCGGTGCGCAGGATTTCAATGCCGTTGTCGTTGGTGCCGGTAATGGTGTTACGCGAGACGATCAGGCCCCGCGCATCGAATGACACCACCGCCGTGGTCGCGATCTTCGCCAGGATGTTGCCGGAGATATCGCCTGAGATCTGCTCGAACCAGATGCCGTTGCCGCCGCTATCCGTGATCTCGCAATCGGCGATGCGGACGTCGCGGCCGCCGAGGCAATGTACCAGGCCGCGCCGCGTCGGCAGCGCAATCCCGCCGCCGTCGAGGGTGAGGCCGGTCAGGCCGATACCATCGGCGCCTTCGCTTTGCAGCAGCGAGGCGCCGCCGTTGAATACGAGCTTGGTCGCGCCGCGTACGCCGACCAGTTGCGAGCCGCCTTGCAGGCGCAACATTCCTGTGCGGTAGATGCCCGGCGGCAGCGCCAGCGGCACCTGCGCGCGCGCGGCCTCGTCAATCCCGCGTTGCAGGTTTTTGGTCTGGTCGTCGGGACTGCCGGGACGCACGCCATATTGGGTGACGTCGCGGCCGAGCGCCGAGGTCAGCGGCGCCGCGCGCGCGGCATCCGTCGGCATCGCCAGCGCACCGGCAACGCCGGCGGCGGATGCGCCTATGAGATGGCGGCGGTTGACGTCCATGACGAAAGGGCCCTGCGTTCGCGTCTCGATAGGTATCGCGGAAATGCGGCGGCGCATGGTGAATGCCGCCGCGGAACCGGGCGATTGTTCGGGGTAGGGTTAATGTTGTGCGTGATCCGTAGGGTGGGCAGAGCGTAGCGTGCCCACCATTTCTTGCGCGGTGCGAGACGGTGGGCACGGCGCGGAGCGCCTTTGCCCACCCTACGAAGTGGTCCTTCGCGCCAATCTCACCATCTCCAGCAGCATCGCTTCGCCGGCATCGACCAGCTGTTCCAGCGTGATGCGCGGAAAACCCTTGCGACGTGGGGCGCCGTCGCGCGCCAGCGGCGGGATATGGACGAAGGCGGCGAGGCGAGGGCCGTTGCCGGCTTCCACCGCTTCGATCGCGCGCCAGCTTAAATAGTTGCAGAGATAACTCCCGGCGTCGCGCGAGGCGCGGGCGTCGATACCGGTGCCATCGGCCGCGCGCAGCAATTTTTGGGTATGCGGGCCGAACATCCTCGCGTCAGCGCCGCCCTCGATCGAGCCCTTGCGCGAGCGGGCCTGCGACGCGTCGGGCCACAGCATGGTGACGGCGTTGCGGGCGCGGGTTTCGATCCGGACATAGCCGGTGCATGAGGCGAGGCCGAACATCAGCAGTGCATGTGGCTTGTTTTCTGCCAGCGCCCGCGGCAATTCGCGATCGACCGCCCTGTAGGTCACGGGAAAGATGTGACTGGACAGTTCGACGTCGGCAAAGGCCGGGCGCCGCAGTTTGACGAGCCGCGCCACCAGCGCCTGCGTTGGGTTATGCGGCGCGCCGGGAAACGGGCCGAAGCCGGTGACGAGAATGCGGAGTTTTTCGCTCACCGCAGCATCTCCGCGATCTGTTCGGCGGCGACCGCCGGCGAGATGTGGCCGTCGGCCACTTCAGCCTCGATCTTTTTCACCTTGGCGCGGATGGTGGCGTCGGAGCGCAGCCGCGCCATCATCCGCTGCTCCAGCATCGACCACATCCACTTCACCTGCTGCTCGCGCCGCCGTGCCGCGAATTCGCCGGAGGCGTTCATGGCGGTGCGGTGATCGAGGATCTTCTGCCAGAGTTCGTCCATGCCGGTGCCGGTCAGCGCCGAATAGGTCAGCACCGGCGGATGCCAGTGCTCCGAGCGGGGCGAGAGGATATGCAGCGCGCCGCGATATTCGGCCGCCGCCAGGTTGGCGCGCTTGATGTTGTCGCCGTCGGCCTTGTTGACCGCGATCATGTCGGCGAGTTCGACCAGGCCCTTCTTGATGCCCTGCAGCTCGTCGCCGGCGCCCGGCAGCATCAGCGCCAGGAAAAAATCCGTCATGTCGCAGACCGCGGTTTCGGACTGGCCGATGCCGACGGTCTCCACCAGCACGACATCGAAGCCGGCCGCCTCGCACAGCAGCATCGCCTCGCGGGTTTTCGCGGCCACGCCGCCGAGCGTGCCCGACGAAGGCGAGGGCCGGATGAAGGCGTTTTCCGAATTCGACAACAGCGCCATCCGGGTCTTGTCGCCGAGGATCGAGCCGCCGGTGCGGGCCGACGACGGGTCCACCGCCAGCACCGCCACCTTGTGGCCGCGCTCGATCAGGAACATGCCGAGCACATCGATGGTGGTGGATTTGCCGACGCCGGGCGAGCCGGTGATGCCGACGCGGACCGCGGTGCCGGTATCCGGCAGCAGCGCCTGTACCAGCTCGCGCGCCGCGGCCTGATGGTCGCCCCTGCGGCTCTCGACCAGCGTGATCGCACGCGCCAGCGCCGCGCGGGAACCGGAGCGGAGGTCGTTGGCGAGCTTGTCGATGTCGGGGATCTTCGGCAGGGTCATGTCTTGCTTTACAACGGCGGGACTTTGCAGGCGAGGGGGGCGGCCCCCTCGCGATCCCGATGCCCCCAGTGTCCCCATCGATTTTGTAAGGCCTTACTGCTGCCCGTCGTCGTCGCCCTTCGGCCGCGCGCCGCCGAAGATATTGGCGCCTTCCGGCGTCAGATACGGCTTCAACGTCTCCCACGGCACGAAGGCGACGTATTCGCCTTCGGCGTAGGGGCCGACTGCGTAAGGCGGATAGTGGAACGTCAGGCCGGAGCTTTTGCCCGAAACCGTCGAGGGCGCCAGCGTCACCGCGCCGATCTTGAGCAGCTTGGGCTCGACGATCTTGAACCATTCGTCGGTCGCGGTCTCGCCGGCATCGCGCTTTTTCTTCTCCACCGTCAACGAAGCCAGCACGGCCTTGACCATCGCCTTCATGGTCGCGCCGCCATCGGCGGTCTCGGCGAAGAAGGGGCGGATGCTGATGCGCTTGCCGGCGGTGGAATCCCACAGGATGGTGTTGACGCCGGAATTCGGATGCGCGCCGCCGGTGTCCATGTAGTCCGACCTGACGATGCTGACATAGTGGCCGTCGACCACCGAGCGCGTCTCGTATTTGCGATCGACCGACCAGGCGCCGTTGCGGAACATCTGCGGGTCATGCTTGCGCTCTATGTCGGCGTCGGTGCTGTATCCCGCCACCCACGCCTTGCCTTCGGTCAGGCAGTCGGCGGCGAGCGCCGCATTGGCCTTGATCTTGGCATCGAGCGAGACGCTGGCCTCGACCGACTTGGTCTTGATGGTGAAGTCGGGCTTTGGTTCGGCGGCGAGGGCGGCGAAGGCCAGGCTTGTAAAGGCAATCGTCAGGCAGGCTCGGAGTGTTCGGTTCATGGATCAACAATCGCAATGAGGTGGTTCGATGCGCTTTCGATCATTTGTCGCATGAGCGCGCGCAAAGTTCGACGAATGCCTTCAGGCATTCGAAGACTTCAGCCGAATTGTCGCAATTACTCCGCCGCCTCGCTATGCCCCAGCCGCGCGTTGAGCTTGTGGATCAGCTCTTCGGCGGCGTCCGAGATCACGGTGCCGGGCGGGAAGATCGCCTCGGCGCCGGCCTTGTACAGCGCGTCGTAATCCTGCGGCGGCACCACGCCGCCGATGATGATCATGATATCCTCGCGGCCGTGCTTTTTCAGCGCGGCCTTGAGTTCCGGTACAGCCGTGAGATGCGCGGCGGCCAGCGACGAGACGCCGAGGATATGGACGTCGTTCTCGACCGCCTGCCGCGCCGCTTCGTCGGCGGTGGCAAACAGCGGCCCGATATCGACGTCGAAGCCGACATCGGCGAAGGCTGAGGCGATCACCTTCTGGCCGCGGTCGTGGCCGTCCTGGCCGATCTTGGCGACGAGTATGCGGGGACGGCGGCCCTCGGCATTCTCGAACGCGTCGATCAGGGCCTGCACTTTCTCGACCCGGTTGGACATGGTGGACGCCTCCCGCTTGTAGACGCCGGTGATGGACTTGATTTCGGCGCGGTGGCGCCCGAACACCTTTTCCATCGCGTCCGAAATTTCGCCGACGGTGGCTTTCGCGCGCGCGGCATCGATGGCCAGCGCCAGCAGATTGCCGTTGCCTTCGCCCGCGCTGCGCGTCAGCGCCGCCAGCGACGCATCGACTTCCTTCTGGTCGCGCTCGCTGCGCAGCCGCTTCAGCTTGTCGATCTGCAGCCGCCGCACCGTGGAATTCTCCACCTTGAGCACGTCGATCGCGGCCTCGTTGACCGGCTTGAACTTGTTGACGCCGATCACGGCCTGCCGCCCGGCGTCGATCCGCGCCTGGGTCTTGGCGGAAGCTTCTTCGATCCGCAGCTTCGGCACGCCGGCCTCGATCGCCTTGGCCATGCCGCCGAGCGCCTCGACTTCCTGGATATGGCCCCAGGCCTTGGCGGCGAGGTCGCGGGTCAGCCGCTCGACATAATAGGAGCCGCCCCAGGGGTCGATGATGCGGTTGGTGCCGCTCTCCTGTTGCAGGAACAATTGCGTGTTGCGGGCGATGCGCGCGGAAAAGTCGGTCGGCAGCGCCAGCGCCTCATCGAGCGCGTTGGTGTGCAGCGACTGGGTGTGGCCTTGCGTCGCCGCCATCGCTTCGACGGTGGTGCGGGTCACGTTGTTGAAGACGTCCTGCGCGGTCAGCGACCAGCCGGAGGTCTGGCAATGCGTGCGCAGCGACAGCGAGCGCGGATCCTTCGGATTGTACGGCTTCAACAGCTTGGCCCAGAGCAGCCGCGCGGCGCGCATCTTGGCGACTTCCATGAAGAAGTTCATCCCGATCGCCCAGAAGAACGACAGCCGCGGCGCAAAGCGATCGACGTCGAGGCCGGCAGCGAGGCCCGCGCGCAGATACTCGACGCCGTCGGCCAGCGTATAGGCGAGTTCGAGGTCCTGCGTCGCGCCGGCTTCCTGCATGTGATAGCCGGAAATCGAAATGGAATTGTACTTCGGCATCTTTTGCGAGGTGTACGCAAAGATGTCGGAGATGATCCGCATCGAAGGCGTCGGCGGATAGATGTAGGTGTTGCGCACCATGAACTCTTTCAGAATGTCATTCTGAATAGTGCCCGAGAGTTTTTCCGGCGGGACGCCCTGTTCCTCGGCGGCGGCGACGAACAGCGCCAGGATCGGCAGCACCGCGCCGTTCATGGTCATCGACACGCTCATCTGGTCGAGCGGAATGCCCGAGAACAGCGTGCGCATATCGTAGATCGAATCGATCGCGACGCCGGCCATGCCGACGTCGCCGGTGACGCGCGGATGATCGCTGTCGTAACCGCGATGGGTGGCAAGGTCGAACGCGACCGAGAGCCCCTTCTGGCCAGCCGCGAGATTGCGGCGATAGAACGCGTTGGAATCTTCCGCGGTGGAGAAGCCGGCATATTGCCGGATGGTCCAGGGCTGGTTGACATACATCGTGGGGTAGGGACCGCGAAGATAGGGCGCGGTGCCCGGCCAGGTCTCGAGAAAATCGATGCCTTCGAGATCGCTTTCCGAATAGCTCGATTTGACCGGAATTCCCTCCGGCGTCAGCCACGGTTCGGCGCTGCCGGCGGGCGCTGCGGGGGCGACCGGTTCGAATGCGAGTTCTGCAAAGTTCGGTATGCGGCTCATGGTACCCATTCTAGCATATTTGGCGGTCGCTATCTCTAGTCATGGTCCGGATGCTGGTGGCTGACGATCCCCCCGAGCTTTTCCGCCCCGTAATTCTGCAACGTGGTCTGGCTCGGCAGGTTGGAGATGCCGACCACCCAGCCGAGCCGGGCCTCGGTGCCGTATTGGCGGGTCGGAACCAGCCGGTCCGGCCGGTCGAAGGTGCCGGTCATGATCTCGATCCGGGGGCCGTCGATGCGGCGGAAGCTCAGGGGCGTGCCACAATCCTTGCAGAAGTCCCGCTCGGCGATCGAGGAGGACTTGAACGCCGCCGGCTGGCCGCGGGTCCAGGCGAAATCCGCATGTTCGATATCGGCGAAGGAGGCGAACGGCGCGCCGGAGGCCTTCTGGCACATCCGGCAATGGCAGATCGAGATCTTGGCCGGCGCGCCCGCTACCGCAAAGCGGATCGCGCCACACTGGCAGCCGCCGGTCAGAACGGTTTTGCTCGCCGCCGTCATGCTCACTCCATCCGTTGCCAGGCGCTCGTCAGCATCGCCAGCGCATCGCCGCCGGCGAAGATGAAATCGCCGACGCCGGCGCCGCGCAACCCGGCCTCCTGCTCGCCGGGCCGCCCGGCCAGATAGATATGCTTGGCGCCGGCAGTATGAAGGGCCTTTGCCGCGGCTACCGCGTGTTCGCCGTAGACCTTGTCGGAAGAACAGAGGCACGCCACGGCAGCGCCGGAAGCCTTGAACGCGGCGGCGAGGGCTGCCGGATCGGCAAAGCCCTCGGTGTCAACAGCCTCGATGCCGCCGGTCTCGAAGAAGCTCTTGGCAAAGGCGGCGCGCGCGGTGAAGTCGGCCGCGGTGCCGAGATTGGCGAGGAAGATTTTTGGCCGCGCGCCCACGCTCTTCAGCCTGCTGTCCGACTTGTCGCGCAACGCCTCGAATGGCGCAGCGAGCCGCATCGGCGGCATTCCGTCGAACTTGATCTTGGCCTCGCCGTAGGGCGGCAGCACCACCGGCCGTGCTTCCAGCACCGTGACATCGGCCTCGTGCAGGTTCGGAAACTCACTGGCGCCGGTCAGCACGTCGCGTCGTTTGGCAATGTTCGCCTCGCGCACGGTCCGCGTTGCGGCGACCCTGGACTGGATCAGGTTGTGTTCGAGTGAAGCGAACAGGCCACCGGCCTTTTCGATTTCCTGGAACAGCGACCATGCGGCCTCGCAGAGCTGCCGTGTCAGCGTTTCGATGCCGCCGGAGCCGGCGGCGGGATCGGACACCTTGGCGAGGTTGGATTCTTCCAGCAACACCAGTTGGGTGTTGCGCGCGGCGCGGCGTGCGAACGGATCGGGCAGTCCCAGCGCCAGCGTGTGCGGCAGCACGGCGATGGCATTGGCGCCGCCGAGGCCGGCGGAGAACGTCGCCATCGTCGCGCGCAGCATGTTCACGTAGGGATCGCGTTGCGTCAGCATCCGCCAGGCGGTATCGGCGGCGATGAATAGAGGTTTTGGCGCGAGACCACAGGCTTGTTCGATCCGGGCCCACAATAGCCGCAGCGCGCGGAATTTGGCGAGAGTCAGGAACTCGTCGGCGTCGGCGGCAAGCCGCGCATAGACCATGCCTTGCGCATCTTCCAGGGATACTCCGGACGCCTCGATCGCGCGCAGATAGGCGACGCCGCAAGCCAGCACGAACGCCAGCTCCTGCACTTCCGATCCGCCGGCATTATGGATCACCCGTCCGTCGGCCGCAGCGAACGGGCCTTTGAAGCCCATCCCGACCAGGCCCTTGATGGCGTTGGTCAGCGCGGGCACGATCTCGGCCCAGCTAAAGGGGCTGCGGCCCCACGACGAACAGGCCCCAAGCGGATCGAGGCCGAAGCGGACGTCGCAGGCCGCGGGATCGAGGCCCCTGCGCTTGATATATTCGGCGACGTGAATGGCGGCCATCCGCGACTGCGGTCCGATCTGAAGCTCGATGTTGATCCCGGCATCGAGAAAGACGCCATCGAGGACTTGCTCGACCACCTCAGCGGTCGGCTCCATGCCGACGCCATGCGCGGCATTGGCGCCGACGAAGACCAGCGCCAGTCCGGTGGCGCCGTTCTCGAGGTCGTGTAGCGCCTGCATATTGGCGGCTTTGGCATTGGGATGATCGACCCGCTGCATGATCTGCCAGGGCGCGGCGGCGGCGCGGCCGGCGACCGGGGCGGCGCCTTTGGCGCGGCGATAGATCGGCTCGATCTTCAGCCCATCGGAGGTCTTGCTGACCAGTTTCTCGAATGGCGCGCCCTTCAACACCCCGTCGACCAGCTTGCGCCAGTCGTCGTAGCTCGCCGGGGCAAAATCCGCGGCCAATTTCAGCTCATCCTGTGTGGTCATCCGGCCAATCGTTTCCTGAAGCGCTTCTTGATATTTGACCGGAAATTGCCACGGGGCGGCGGACAAGCCAAACGGTTGTTTTGGGTCAATCGAGGTCCGGCAACCGCAAAATACCGTCGGTCGACAGCTCGGCCAGGGCCGCTGCCACGCGGCGTCCCGCAATGACACGGTCGGGTACAATCTCGGCGAGCGGCACCAGCACGAAGGCACGCTCGAAGAGCCTTGGATGCGGCAGCGTCAGTTCCGGCTTGTCGATCTTGACGTCGTCATAGGCAATCAGGTCGAGGTCCAGGGTGCGCGGGCCCCAATGCCGTTCATGCGCGCGGTCGCGGCCGAATTTCTTCTCGATCTTGTGCAGCGTGAACAGCAACGCATGGGGATCGAGGCTGGTGTCGATTTCGATCGCTGCATTGACGAAGGGGTCCTGTGCCTCGTCGCCCCAGGGCGGCGTGGTGTAGTCCGATGACCGCGCCATCAGGGCGGCCTGCGTCATGCCGCAAATGTTGGAAATCGCCTTTTGGAAAGTCGCACGGACGTCGCCGACATTGCCGCCGAGCGCGATCAGCACGTCCGCCATGTCAGGGCGCTTGCCGGGTGCGTGTCAGCACCACTCCGACATCCTCGAAGATCGCGGCGATCGGCGCGTGCGGCTTGTGAACGGTGACCTTGACTGAGCTGATGCGCGGGAACGCCACGAGAATCGCCTCGGCGACGGCGCCGGCCGCGCGCTCCAGCAGCTTGTAGTTGGTATTCTTGAATGCCGCCGTCGCGGTGGCCACCACGTTGGAATAGGAGACGGTGTCGGCGAGCCGGTCGGTGTGCGAGGATTCCGAGAGATCGACCGACAGGTCGAGATCGATCACGAAGCGCTGGCCGACTTCGGTCTCGTGTTCCATCACGCCGTGGCGGGCATGGATGACGACGCCGGTAATGAAGATCGTATCGGTCATTCCTGGTCCCTGATTGCCGCCGCGACGCGCAGCGCCTGTACGGTTTCCGCGACATCATGGGCCCGGATGATCCGCGCCCCCTTTTGTGCGGCGAGGAGATGCGCGGCAATCGAGCCGCCGAGCCGCTGATGCGGTTCCGACGGCGTCACCGAAGCGATGAAGCGCTTGCGCGAAGCTCCGACCAGCAGCGGCAGCCCGAACGAAGACAGTTCATTCAGCCGCGCCAGCACGGTCATGCTCTGCTCCGGCGTCTTGCCAAAGCCGATGCCGGGGTCGAGCACGATGTTATCCGGCGAAATCCCGGCCTTTGCGGCGGTCTCGAGCGAACGCGCGAAGAAATCCGTGACATCGTTCATGATGTCGATGTCGGGATCGGCGCGGTCGCGGTTGTGCATGACGATGACGGGCACCCCGCGCGCCGCCACCAGGGTGGCCATATCAGGATCGCGCTGCAGGCCCCAGACGTCGTTGGCGATCATGGCGCCCTGGTCGAGCGCCCAGGCCACGACGGATGATTTCATGCTGTCGATCGACACGGGAACGCCTGATGCCACGACCGCGGGCAGCACCTCGCGCAGGCGCTTCAGTTCTTCGTCCGCCGATATCGGCTCAGAGCCATAGGGCCGGGTGGAACTCCGCGCCGATGTCGATGATGTCGGCACCCTCGGCGACCATTTTTCGGGCTTGCACCAGGGCGCGCTCAGGGTCCGAAAACTGTCCGCCGTCGGAGAATGAATCGGGCGTCAGATTCAATACCCCCATCACGGCGGGGTATGGCTTCGACAGTAACGCGGCCAGCACCGAATGGCCGGACGATCTGGCCACCGCGGGCGCCTTCTCAGGCGCCTCAGCAGATCTGGAAATGGTTGCGATCATCGGGTCGCTTTGCGCGGTCCGCGCTAGCGAGTCAAGGCGGGAAAGCCGGCACGCCAGCCGGGCCGGGAGGCAGTTTTAGTAGCTGATTTTGGGCGCCAGCTTGCGCGCCTGTTCGATCAGTTGCTCGACCGACCGTTCCGAGGGCAGGACACGGACCAGCCGGCGCTTGGTGTTGATGTCCTTCATGCTCTCGGCCAGCCGCGACGGGTTGCGCAGCGCCAGTTCGCGCACGGTGGTGACGCCGGCTGCGCGCACCAGTCCGACCTTGGCCTTGCCCATCCCGGGAATGCGCATGTAGTCGGAGAAATTGGCCCATTCGAGCAGCTGCTGTTCGGTGATCCCGGTCTTCGCCGCGAGCGCCTTGCGTCCCTTGACGGTGCGGGCGGCTTCCAGCAGCGCATCGGTGGTCCGAATGCCCTGCGACTTCAGTTTCGAGGCGGAGTAGGCGGTCAGGCCTTCAATCGCGGAGAGAGGATATGTCATGATACTCGATGCAAAAGAATGTGCTGGGCCGAAAGCGCGTCAGGAAGTTGCTTTAGGCAAACTGGCTTAGGCCCGGCGTCCCCGAGATGATCTCGCCCATTTTGTCCGCTCCGATTTTGTCGCGGCCGAACCGGAAAAGTTCACGCGCCACGTTCTGAATCTCGTTCATGCCGAGGCCGAGCGCCATCAGCTTGGTGCCCAGCGCCATCAGGCCGCCGCCCATCAGCCTGGAGAGGCCGCTGTTGCTGTTCGATGCCGCGATCGCAGCTTCGGCACCGGGAATTTGGTCGATCAGAGCCTGAACCTTGTCGGAAGGGCCCTCGTTGCGGAGGAATCCCAGAACGATGCCGATGGTTTTTTCTGCCACAGCGTTATCGATGCCGACCTTGGTGGCCAGCCTTCCAACCAATTCGTCCATATTTGCCCCGCCCTCAGCCGGTTTTACCGGGTCGCCTGCTTGTAAAACGATCTTGAGCGTCTGTTTTGCGAAATACAAGCGATCCGCGCACACCGAAGCGATTTTCGTTCCAGATCGCGTCGCAACTGTTGCAGCAATGCAAGAGTGAGCATCTGATTCACGCCGGTTTGTCGCACTGCGCCATCCGTTTTTCTGCCGGGGTCGGAAAAAAGTATGAGATGCGCCGGCTAAAGGGCGACCGGTTACGTCGATATCCGCCAACGGTTTCAATCGACGGGGTGGATGCGATATGATTGTGTCTGACGACAACCATAGCTCCCGGACATACGCGAAGAGGCGATCTGATGGCGACCTCCGATAACAAGACGGCCGATACCGATGACAAGATCTTTATCGGCAAGGGCGAGCAGACAGCCTGGCTGACGCTCGCGCTGGCCAATCGGCATGGCCTCGTTACCGGCGCGACCGGAACCGGCAAGACCGTATCATTGCAAGTTATGGCGGAAGGTTTCGCGCGCGCCGGTGTTCCGGTGTTTGCGGCCGATATCAAGGGCGACCTGTCCGGCATCTCCGAAGTCGGTGAGGCCAAGGACTTCATCGTCAAGCGGGCCGGCGAAATGGGGCTGAACTTCCAGCCCGACCAGTTCTCGACCGTGTTCTGGGACGTGTTCGGCGAGCAGGGCCATCCGGTCCGCGCCACCGTCACCGAAATGGGGCCGTTGCTGCTGTCCCGGATGCTCGATCTCAACGATGTGCAGGAAGGCGTGCTCAACGTCGCGTTCCGTGTCGCGGACGAAAACGGCCTGACGCTGATCGACATGAAGGATCTGCGGGCGCTGCTCGATGCGATTGTCCCCGCAACGGGCAAGAAGGACCCGGACGGCGATGAAGATCCGCTGGCTTCGATCCGGAAAGCCGCGCAGACCTTCGGCAACGTCACCAAGGCAACCGTCGGAACCATTCAGCGCGCGCTTCTGGTGCTGGAAAACCAGGGCGCCGCGAAATTCTTCGGCGAACCGGCACTGACGCTGAAGGATTTCATCAAGACCGACAGCGACGGCCGCGGCATGGTCAATATCCTGGTCGCCGACAAGCTGATGCAGAGTCCGCGGCTCTACGCCACCTTCCTGTTGTGGATGCTGTCGGAGTTGTTCGAGGAATTGCCTGAAGTAGGCGACCTGCCCAAACCGAAGCTGGTGTTCTTCTTCGACGAAGCGCATCTGCTGTTCACCGATGCGCCGAAGGCGCTGATGGACAAGATCGAGCAGGTGGTGCGGCTGATCCGTTCCAAGGGCGTCGGCGTCTATTTCGTCACGCAAAATCCGATCGACGTGCCGGACAAGGTGCTGGCCCAGTTGGGCAACCGTGTCCAGCACGCGCTGCGGGCCTTCACCCCGCGCGACCAGAAGGCGGTCGCAGCCGCGGCGCAGACGTTCCGGCCCAATCCGAAGCTCGACACCGCCCGCGTCATCATGGAGTTGGCCAAGGGCGAGGCGCTGGTCTCGTTCCTCGAGGGTGGCGGCACGCCGGCGATGGTCGAGCGCGTCATGATCCGGCCGCCGACGGGACGGATCGGGCCGATCACGCCGGAAGAGCGCAAGGCGATCATGAACAACAGCCCGGTGAAGGGCAAATACGACACGTCCATCGATGCCGAGTCCGCCTATGAGATGATTCAGGCGCGCATCGCAGGTACGGCGGCGCATCCCGATGAGGGATCGGCCGGCGGTGGCGGTGGAGGCGGGATTCTCGGCCAGATCGGTTCGATCGTCGGCACCATCTTCGGTACCAACGTTTCGCGCGGCAGGATGTCGACCGGCCAGATCATCGCCAGGAACGTCACCCGCAGCGTCACCAACAAGGTGGTCGGCGGGCTCGCGGCCGATCTCGGCAAGTCGGTCGGCGGTGCGCTCGGCGGTTCGGTCGGCCGATCGCTGGTGCGCGGCGCGCTCGGCGGATTGCTGCGGCGGTGAGTTCTACCGAGAATCCCGCAGTCCGGAATACGTCCGTGCTGAGATGGCCATCGTGGCGCGCGCCGATCGATGTGCTGTTTCTGCTCTGTTGTGTTGCGCTGACGGCCGACGTGCTGGTCCCGGAAATCTGGGGCCACGGCAAGAGCAAGGACTATCCGCTTTGGTTCTGGGCCGGGCAGCAGGTGCTGCAGGGCAACAACCTCTATCCGGACAACCCGGCTCAGTATTTCGAGTTCATCTATCCGCCGCTGTCGGCGGTGTTGCTGGCGGTGCCGAGCTGGTTCGGCAAGATCCCGCTCTATCTCTGTCTGTCGCTGCTCAACATCGTGGCGTGGTGGATGACCGCGCAGTTCGCCAACGCGATGACGGGATCGGGCCGGACACCGGGTCCGTGGCTGTTCGCGCTGCCTGGCTTCGTCACCGTGACCTTCGTGTTCGACATGTTCGATCTCGGGCAGCCGAATTTGGTGCTGCTGGCGCTGATGCTGTACGGCTTCTGGCTGTTGCGGGACAGTCGCGGCTGGATGGCGGGAAGCATGTTCGCGCTCGCCACCGCCATCAAGGTGTTTCCGGTGGCGGTGCTGCCCTATCTGGTGTGGCGCCGGCAATGGGCGGCCGCCGCGAGCATGGTGATCTTCATCGGCGTGTTCTTGTTCGTGCTGCCGGCGCCGTTCCGCGGCTTCGAGCGCAACGCCCATGAATTGAAGACCTGGTACCAGGGCATGGTGGGGTCGAGTTCGGAAAAGGGTTTCGGCCAGCGCGACGAGCAGAACTGGTCGTGGGTCAACCAGTCGATTATCGCGATGACGCATCGGCTGACGCGGCCGATCAACTACAATCAGGACGACCCGGCAAAGCCCGTCCGCACCATGAATGTCGTCAACCTCGACTTCAAGACCGCGAACCTTCTGGTGTTGGCGATCTCGCTTCTGATCGGGCTCGGCTACGTCGCGGTGATGCCGCCGGCCGCGCGCCGCACCGAACGCTCCGACGCCGAGGAGATCGGCATACTCTTCTGCCTGATGACGGCGGCGACGCCGCTGGCGCGCCAGTATTATTTCATGTGGCTGTTCTTTCCGATGACGGTCTTGATCCATCGCGCCGCCTACGATCCGCGGCCGGGGGTGAGGGCCGGCACCTGGGCGTTGCTTGCGGTTGCGGGCCTGCTGTTATGCCTGTCGCTGCCGCTGTTTCCGAACGAGTTGCAGGCCTATGGCAACAATCTCGCCGCCACGGTCCTGATGGTGGCCGGGCTGGTCTGGCACTTGCGTAACCCGCCGCTCGCGGACAAGGCCGCCGCTTTGCCTCGCGCCGCCGGTCAAGCTACAACCTGACGCAAACAGAAGCGCGCCCACAGCCAGGGAACCCAGCCATGTCCAACGCCAAACTTCAGCCGGTCCTCGATCGCATCGACGCCGATTTCGACAACAGCCTGGAGCGGCTGTTCGCGCTGCTGCGGATCAAGTCGATCTCGGCCGATCCGGCCAATGCCGGCGATTGCAAGGCCGCCGCCGATCATCTGGCCAAGGACATCGCGACGCTTGGATTTACGGCGGAGGTGAAACCGACCGCGGGACATCCAGCGGTCGTTGCCAAAATGAACGGCTCGACCGGTAGCCGGCCGCATGTGCTGTTCTACGGCCACTATGATGTGCAGCCAGTCGATCCGCTGAACCTGTGGAACCGGCCTCCGTTCGAGCCCGTCGTCACCGACCATGCCGACGGCCGCAAGATCATCGTCGCGCGCGGCGCCGAGGACGACAAGGGACAGTTGATGACCTTCGTCGAAGCCTGCCGCGCCTGGAAATCGGTGACCGGCTCGCTGCCGGTCGACGTCACCTTCGTCATCGAGGGCGAGGAAGAAGTCGGATCGAAGAACTTCGTGCCGTTCCTCGAAGCCAACAAGGGCGACCTGAAAGCGGATTTTGCGCTGGTGTGCGACACCGGCATGTGGGACCAGAACACGCCGGCGATCACGACCTCGCTGCGCGGCCTCGTCTATGACGAGGTCAAGATCAAGGCCGCCAACCGCGATCTGCATTCGGGGCTGTTCGGCGGCGCCGCCCGCAACCCGATCCGGGTGCTGACGAAGATTCTCGGCACCCTGCATGACGACAACGGCCACATTACCATTCCCGGCTTCTACGACGGCGTGAAGGACCTGCCGCCGGACATCATGGCGCAGTGGAAGAAGCTCGACATGACGCCGGAGTCGTTCCTGAAGCCGATCGGGCTTTCGATCCCGGCCGGCGAGAACGGTCGCCTGCTGATCGAACAGGTGTCCTCGCGCCCGACCTGCGACATCAACGGCATCATCGGCGGCTATACCGGCGAGGGCTCCAAGACCGTGATCCCGGCGGAGGCCTCCGCCAAAGTTTCGTTCCGGCTGGTCGAGGGCCAAAACCCCGACAGGATCCGCAAGGCTTTCCGCGACTATGTCACGTCGCGGCTGCCCGGTGACTGCACGGCCGAGTTCATCGATCATTCCAACGCGCCGGCGATCGCGCTCGACTGGAACATGAAGCCGCTGGCCGCCGCCAAGCGCGCTTTGACGGACGAGTGGGGCAAGGAAGCGCTGCTGATCGGGTCAGGCGGCTCGATTCCGATCGTGGCGGATTTCAAGCGCACGCTCGGCCTCGACACCGTGCTGGTCGGGTTCGGCCTCGATGACGACAACATCCACTCGCCGAACGAGAAGTACGACCTCAAGAGCTTTCACAAGGGCATCCGCTCCTGGGCGCGGATTCTCGCTGC
The DNA here is from genome assembly GCA_963764705.1 of uncultured Alphaproteobacteria bacterium. Taxonomy (GTDB): domain Bacteria; phylum Pseudomonadota; class Alphaproteobacteria; order Rhizobiales; family Xanthobacteraceae; genus Bradyrhizobium. The sequence goes on from CAVXTR010000009.1 coordinate 401,068, forward strand.
GTTCGCCGAGGCGGGCAAGTAGCGCGGCCGATCCGACTGAAACCGAATCAACGGCGTCGGGTCACGCCGACTTCGCGCGCGCGATCGTCTCCGATGGCAGCTCGCTGAAAAAGGCTCGATAGGTCTGTGAAAAACGGCCCAGATGCCAGAAGCCGTGGTCGAAGGCGACGGTCTTGATGCGATCGGCGGATTGCACTTTCGACAATGCCGCACGCACGGCCCACAAGCGATTGAGGATCATGAAACGTTGCAGGCTCATGCCGTGAACCGCGATCATGGCATTATGCAGCGTGCGGATCGTCACGCCGGCGGCAGCCGCGACGTCGGCGCTGCTGGGCGAGTGCCGCGAATTCGAGTTGATGTATTCCTTGGCCACACGACAGACCTGCACGTACTTGCGGACGGCGAGTCCTGCCGCTTCCGCCCCGGGGGCGGTCAGGAATGCGTGGTCGATGGTGCCGAGCAAGCTCTGTTGCATGCCCGATACGACGCCCTCTCGCGTGAAGCGTGATGGATCGCTCGCTGCAAGGAAAACGATATCGCGGAACATCGAACGGAGTTGCTGAAGCGGCGCGGGTTGGACGGGGTTGATCCTGGCCATCCGCGAGCGTTCCGGCCATCCGCGGTCACCTTCCACATTTGGCATGAAAACGGCCGCAATGGTCAGCTCGCTCGGCTGGAAGATACGATGCGGCGTCGTCGATCCGTGCGTGACGAGCGCGGATTGAGCCCCATCCATTCCATCGAGCTTCAATCCCGGAGAGTCGTCCATCGACAGCGCGATACCGGTTTGATCCTGTTCGAGATATCCCTCGGAGGCGCAGGGCGGCCGCCGCACGATGACAAGCCGGAGAGGGCCAAGCTGCAGGCCGGCCTGAAAGAAGTCGAAATCACCGGTGAGCGGCAACAGCCAGCGCCTGACCCCCGGCAACAGGCCGGCGATCTGTTCCGGGTCAGTACAGCGCGCCGTCGACAGGACGGGCGATGACGAAAGGGAAGCCCAGCCTAGCATGATCGCCGGAGGGCTCTCGAAACCGTCAAGAGAGACATCAGGTGCGAACGTTCAACCGCAAATCGAATGGCCAGCAGAACATACTCCGGTCTCGCAGCCCACGAGCACCTGCCAACGGGCGAACTATCTAACCTGAGAGACGGGAGGGAGACGAGCCGTAGATCCACGGGATTCTGTATCCATTTTTGGAAAAATCCGCCCGCCGAATTCGCGGCGTTGCAAGGAAACCGAAGCGATCGCCAACCCGGACAGCGCCAGGCAATTCATAACCGAGCAGAAGTGCATGCCGAATGTGTATCCGTTTCCGGAAAATCGCTGCCTGTCCTCTTAGACGCCTGGTCCGTAGCAGATAGCTTAACGGATGCCTCAAGGCGCTGCGGAGGGCCGCGCATGCGTAGGGACTGGTGGTTCGAGATCTCCCTGATCTGGCTGTTCCTGCTTGTTGTGTTTTTCGTGGCCGTGATTTTTCGCTAGTTGCTTCGCGGCGCGCACGAAGGTGTTCGGTCGCATCCGACCGCGCTGCCATGGCTTGATGCCGCGGTGATCCTGAATGGCCATGACAGCCACCCGGTCCCGGTCGCGACCGCGTGCACTGCAATGTCCGCTTTTGCGGCAAAGCGGGCTGCGGCGGGGCTTCCCAAACCAGAGCATGTCCGCAACAATGCGGCATAAGATCAAAAACAAGGCTTTGGGAGGATACTGTCGTGATCAATCGGTTTCTCAGGGGCGCGCTCGCTGGCCTGGGCCTCTTGCTGGTCGCCCCTGCGACGCAGGTCCACGCGCAATCATCGGCCAAAACGGTGACGCTGGTGGTTCCCTACGCCGCCGGCGGCGGCACGGATACCGTTGCGCGCCTGATCGGCGAGCGGATGTCACGCACGCTCGGTCAGGTGATCATCGTCGAGAACCAGGTGGGCGGCGGCAGTACGATCGCCAACGATCGCGTCGCGCGCTCCGCGCCCGATGGCACCACGATCCTGATCAATCACGTCGGGCTGCTGGCAGCGCCAAACCTGTTCACCAACCTGCGCTACGATACCATGACGGCGTTCGAGCCGGTCGGCCTTGTCAACATCGCGCCGATGCTGCTGATCGGCCGCAAGTCGATCCCCGGTTCGACACCGCAGGATTTCGTCGCCTGGATCAAGGCGCAGGGCGACAAGGCCAACTTCGCGCATGGCGGTATCGGAAGCAACAGTCACCTCTGCGCCGTGATGATCGGCAATGTGTTCGGCTTCAAACCGACGATCGTGGCCTATCGCGGGTCGGGTCCGGCGATCGCGGACATGCTGGCCGGACAAATCGACCTGTTGTGCGATCAGGTCACCAACGCGTCACCGCAGGTTCAGGCCGGCATGCTGCACGGCATCGCCATCACGTCGTCTGAACGTCTCGATCAACTAAAGGACGTGCCGACCACGGCCGAGCTCGGCATGCCCCAGGTCAGCTATTCGATGTGGCACGGGCTCTACGTCTCCAAGGGCACGCCGAAGGAAATCGTCGTGGCGCTGAACGGAGCGCTCCGCGCGGCTTTGGCCGATCCGGCCTTGCGAGGCAAGCTGAAAGAGCTCGGAACCTTGCCATTCCCCGACGACCAGCTGACCCCGGAGGCCCACGCGCGGCTGTTCGCCGCCGACATGCCGCGGGTGGCGAAGCTGGTTGAAAGTTCGGGGATCAAGGCGAGCGAAGCGAAGTAGGGCGCCTCGTGCGATATGCGCGGACGATAGCTGCTTCCGGCGTAAGAACGGACATGCTGAAGGGCTGCCGCCACTTCTGCTTTTGACCCAGGTTGTGTAAAAACGCGAAGATTGAGGTTGGCGGTTGAGGTTAGCGGCGTTGAAGCGAGCCTATGCTCGGATCGCCTCGATCAAGCCGCCAACGCCCAGAATGCGGATCACCCTTTTCATGTTGTAGGCCAGGACGTGCAGCGCCATTTCGGTGCTCACATTTTTGAGGGTTTTCATCTGGAAGTGCGTGGCTCCCATCCAGGACTTTATCGTACCGAAGGGATGCTCGACAGTCTGGCGGCGCTCACGCATCTTGTCCGGGTTGCGGTCGAGCCGGGCTTGTACAGCCTCAAGGACGGCTTCGTGCTCCCATCGCGAGATCCGCCGCTCCTTGCCCGTTGTGCACTTGCTCTTCAGCGCGCAAGCCTGACAGGCAGTGGTCCAATAGCGACGGAGTGTCTTGCCCTCTTCTTCATTGGTGTAGTGATAGGTTAGCTGCTCGCCGGCGGGACAACGATAGACGTCGTCCGCGACGACATAGACGAAGTCCTGCTTGCCAAACCGGCCTTTCGCCAGAAGGCCCGAGGTAATCGGTTTCGGCAGATAAACTGTGATGCCGGCTTGCTCGCAGGCCACAATTTCCTCGCCGCTATAGTACCCGCGATCGGCAACAGCCTCGATGGTCTCAGAGCCAATCGCGGCGCGTGCCTGCTCCGTCATACGAGATAGCTGGCTCCGGTCAGAACCAACATTGGTGACCTCATGGGTAACAATGAGATGGTGCTTCGTATCGACCGCATTTTGTACATTATAACCGACCATCCCACTGCCTCGGCCACTCGTAGCCATCGAGCGAGCATCGGGATCGGTTAGCGATATCTGCTTATCCTCGCTCTGCATCATCAGCGTATTCAGACCGTTCAGACGTTGAATCTCCTCGCGCAGCGTCGCAATCTTCTCGTTGAGCCGGGTGATCTTGGCTTCCGGTATCGCTTCCCCCTGACGGTCGGCGCTGTCGAGCTGCGAGAGATAACGGGCAATGCTCTCGTCAATCTGCGCCAGACGGCGCTGCATCTTGGCCTGGGTGAAGTTCCGATCCCGCGTGTTGACGGCCTTGAACTTGCTGCCGTCGATCGCGACGCTGGCTTCGCTGAACAGTTCAAGACGGCGGCATAGCATCACGAACTCGCGGCAAACCCGGCGGATGGCCTCGCCATTATCCTTGCGGAAGTCGGCTATGGTCTTGAAGTCCGGCATCAGGCGCCCAGTCAGCCAAACCAGTTCGACGTTGCGCTGACACTCTCGCTCTAAACGCCGGCTCGATTGCACCCGATTGAGGTATCCGTAGACGTAAATCTTCAACAACGTCCCCGGATGATAGGCTGGCCTTCCAGTTGCCTTCGGCTCAACTCCGCAGAAGCCCAGACCCGTCAGATCAAGCTCATCAACAAAAACATCGACCGCCCGGACCGGATTATCCTCGGACAAATAGTCTTCCAGCCGCTCGGGAAACAACGTGCTCTGACTGCGGTCATCGCCAACGACAAAGCGCGTCATCCAATCCTCCCGGCAAATCACCGAGGAATCATACCATTAAGGGCCGTTTTCACACAGGCTGGACCCAACTGAGACATTAGTTCGCCGCCAGAACTGACATCGGCCCCCTCAAGTGTGTTAGTCTGAGCCAGTACGATGCGCGGTATTCAGTCGTGGGGATCCATCCATCAAAAGGGTCACGTCGTGAGAAAACGCGAAAATGAAGCAAGCAAGTTCCGTCCATCGGATAGGCCCCTGAACGATTACGAGCAGGAGCAAAAAGCGCTGCGCAAAAACCTAGAACGGCTGAAGGCTGAACGACTGGCGAGAGAGGTTGCCAAGTCGAAGGACGGTTAGAAATCGGAACTCTGTAGCGGCGGGCCGGGCGGCCTCGGTAATTCCCCTATCCCCGGTCGGGGCCGCTTTCGGTTTCTTGCCTTTAAAGTCGCATTTTCGTTCCCACATTATTTGATAGGGCATCGGAGGCTGAGATGAAATCAGAGTTCTTCAGCATGTTCGGAATACCACCAACCGAATGCGAAATCGAAGCCCGCAAAGATGAATTGGGTGTGCCGCGACTGTGGTTTCGATCAACGGGAAATCCGCCGGTCGGCTTGGATTTGACTGGTGCTACCCAGCTTCAGCATTTGTTGACTGATGCCGGCGAAGCCAATCAGGCGAACGAAATTGGTCGACACATCGCCAAAGCGCAACACCTTCGATAATTGTTTTTCAGGGGTGATCCTAGATAGCAGTCAGCCCGAGGGGGTGAATTGCCTTTAGGGCCTCGGGGCATTACGCAACTTCTCCTGGGCCGCCTTATATTCGTCTTCGAGGGGCAGTTTGTCGAAATCGGGCTTGTAGCCGTTCTTCTCGTATGTCGACCCAGGTATCGGGATGGAAACGCCGTCGTATTCAACCTCAACCGACTGATCTGGTGTTTTAAATAATCCGGTGGGCATGATGCCAGCCCTCCTTGCTTTGGCTTAAGCATATCACGAGGACCTTGATCGCCCCGGCGCACCCAAACAAAAAGACCGCCGGAGACCGGCGGTCCTTTCGTTTACAGTTGGGGTTGATGCGCTCGACTTTGCTCTAGCCTTAGACAGTGGCCGCTATGGGTCTCTTATGTCTCTTGTTGGTGCTAGCCGGTGCGAGAACCTATCGATCAAACCTAACCTTTCTTGAAATTGGGCGCGGCTCAAGGAAGATCAAGTGAGGGATGCTGACCTAGCCCCTTGCCCTCCGCGCGGCCAAACCTATGTCTGCCTTGGCTGATCTACGCGGTTTTGCCCCCAATCGTCGCGCAGCGCCGGACTTTGCGTCCAATCTGGAGCGTCTGAAGTCGACGCGAGAGGCCGCCGGGCCGCTGGGGTTGACGCTTGTCCCGGCCGAAGCACGCGGACTGGACGCACTTGAACAAGCGTTCGCGACGATGATAGGGGATCGCGCGCAAGCGCTCACCGTTCTAAGTGATGGTGTGCTGTTCAACTGTCTTCTCACTCGGGCCGACGGGCGAGGGCGCCAACGCGATATGGATGGGTCTGTCGCGACGAGAGCCGCAAGAGTTACTGGGCCCTAATCGGGATGTACGGTTTCTGCATCGGTTGCTTCGCTACTGCTGTGATCTTGGTCAACTGGATCAGATACATGCGCGGTTAGGTGGTCTCGTGGTGACATGGCGTTGGTTGATAGGCTGGTGGGACGACATCCGGCAACCGGGGCTTCGGCTCTCCCCCGGATTGTCCCTGAAAATCACGGATTACTGCGCGGATTTGCCAGGAGCGGAAGGTCACTGGCAACGGCTTACCCACGCTCAAGCGGCTGAATTCATCCAAGCGCCTTAGCGGCTTTGAGTTCGAAAGAACGACGCGAGATCGCAATGTTCGATGATCGTTTGATCATCGTCGATGCGAGAACAGGGAACAGGGCGCACATCCGAAAGTTTCTTTCAGAGGCTCTATTTCAAGCTCGCAGGAGTGAACGCAATTGTTTCGCTCAGGGGCGGCGGTTTATCCCAAGACGCTATCCTGTCTCGTTCAATGCTCGAAACAAATCTTAACGAGGCCGCCAGGCTTCTCAGCATGGCGCGGCGATTAGTTTGACCTCTCAGCTCAGCGAATGGCCTCAAGTAGGATGCGCCAGCTTTCACCCATGTCTGTTCTTGGCAGATTTTGTTGTAAAAGTCGGTTGAGACTGACCGCGAACCGTGATTCCGTTGTGTTGACACGAATCTCGGTGAGGTCGATCCATGATGGGCCGTCTGAAGAGCGAGCAAGGTCAACTCTTCTACCAGTTCAACCTCGAAGATGCGGTGCCTTACGATCACCTGGTGCGGCGGATCGATGCGGCTCTCGATCTGACCTGGCTTCGCAGTGAGCTTGCATCTCATTATTCGTTGATGGGTCGCCCGTCGATCGATCCTGAACTGATGATCCGGATGCTGGTTGTTGGATATGTCTTTGCGATCCGTTCTGAGCGATTGCTCTGTCGTGAAGTGCAGGTGAACCTTGCTTATCGCTGGTTCTGTCGGCTCGGCATCGAGGATGCCATCCCGGATCATTCGGCGTTCTCGCGTGTCCGCAACGAGCGCTTCCGCGAGGGAGACCTCTTCCGTCGTGTGTTCGAGCGGGTCGTCGAGACATGCATCGGCGCCGGTCTGGTTGGTGGCGAGGCATTTGCGGTCGATGCCAGCCTGATCGAGGCCGACGCCAACAAGCAGCGCTCGATTGCAGGTCGGGACTGGCGCAGGGATCGGGATCCGGCAAGGTCAAGCCGCGCGGTGAAGGAGTATCTGGCAACCCTCGACGATACGGCGTGGGGAGCCGCCAGCGATGTTGTCCCGAAGTTTGTCTCGCCTTCCGATCCAGCGGCGCAATGGACCGGCGCTCACAAGGGACCAGCATTCTTCGCCTACTCCGACAACTATCTTATCGACGTGAAGTTCGGTGTCATCGTTGATGTCGAGGCCTCCCGCGCCATTCGCCAGGCCGAGGTCGGCGCAGCAAAGACCATGATCGAACGAACAGAGGAGCGCTTCGGTATCAAGCCGGAGCGGCTTGCGGCCGATACCGCTTACGGAACGGCTCCGATGCTGAACTGGCTGGTCGAGGAGAAGGGGATCGCGCCACATATCCCGGTGATCGACAAATCGCAGCGAGACGATGGTACCTTCTCACGCAGCGACTTTCGCTATGATCCGGCAAGCGATGTCTATCACTGCGCTGCGGGTAAGACGCTGACGACAACCGGAACACTGGTGAATGACGGAACCACGCTGCTGTATCGCGCAAGCAGGCGCGACTGCGGCAAATGCCCGCTCAAACCCCAGTGCTGCCCAAAGGAACCATCACGCAAGATCCCGCGCGATATCCATGAGCGCGCCCGAGACGTTGCCCGGTCCTTCGTTGGCACGGCGGGTTACGAACAGTCACGGCGTGAGCGCAAGAAGATCGAGATGCGGTTTGCACACCTCAAGCGTATCCTGCGGCTCGACCGGCTGCGGCTGCGTGGCCCGCGAGGTGCCCAGGATGAGTTTGTTCTGGCCGCCATCGCCCAGAACCTGCGACGGCTCGCCAAATTGGTCGCCCGGCCGCCGCCATATGCTGTTCAGTGCATCGCGTAGCGTCAGAGTTGCGTAACCATCAGGGTGCGTAGCAGCCGCTCAGGAATGAGCGGCATCAATCGCCCCCGTCAAAACCCTCAATCGCAATAATCGCCAAGCCAACAAGCGACTTTCACAACAAAATCGGCACTTGGCAGATATTGCGATGTCGCCGTCGAATGTCCGCTTTCAGGTGTGAGGCAGGCATGGCGCTTATCGCGCACGTGCAGTCGTTGGCCGGCTTGAGCCTGTTCCGCTAACCGCGCCTTGTCCGCCCCCCCGTGCGCTGGCCCGCCGTGCCGGTGGCGGTCCAGTTCGGCGCGAAATCCAGGGTGAAGTCGAGAAAGCTTTCCACGGCGGGCGATAGCGAAGTCCGGCGCCGTGCGAACAATGCGATCTTCCAGGTGACCTCGGGCTGCACCAGCGGCCGGAACTTCAATCCGAAGCCGCGCACCAGCGGCTCGGCCATCGAGGGACAGATCACGGCGCCCTGTCTTACCCGGAGCATCGACAGCGCGGTGTTGACCCGATGTACCGGCACCAATTCCCTGGGATGATTTCGCGGCGGGACGTGGCTCAGCACGTTGATGGCGATGTTGGGCATGTAGTTGATCAGGGGACGCTCGCGCACGTCCTTCCAGCTGACCGATTTGCCCTTCGTCAGCGGATCGTCCGGACGCAACGCCACCCATAGCGGGTCGGCGCACACCATATGGGCTTCCAGCGCCTCGTCGGCGATGACGCCGGCCGGCCCGAAGCCGATGTCGGCGCTGCCGTTCTGCAGGCTCGCCAGCACCTGCTGGATCGGCACGTCGTCAAACCGCACGTCGACGCCGGGATGACGGCTGTCATAGGCGGCGATCAGTTCCGGCAGCAGCGTGCAGGACAACGTCTCGGGTGCTGCCACGCGGACCAGCCCGCGGCGCAGTTCCTTGAGATGGCTGACGCCGGCCAGCGCCTCGTCCAGGTTGGCGAGCACGCGTCGTACCATCGGCTCAAAGGCCTCGCCGACCACGGAGGCGGAAACCTTGCGGGTGGTGCGGTCGAGCAGGCGGACGCCCAGTCGGTTCTCCAGCTCCTTGATCAGCCCGCTGAGAGCCGCCTGCGACAGGTGCATCGCCCTGGCCGCCTCCGAGAAGCTCGCGGCCTCCAGCACGGCGACATAGGCCCGCAACTGCCGCAGGGTCACATCGATGGTCATCGCGGTTTCTCCCGTGCCTTCTGGAACAAGCCTTTCCGGAACGAGCCTCTCCGGAATTCATAAGGCTAGCTGATAAATCGGTCGGAAAATACACATTGTCCGATAGGGCGGGCGTATTTATCGTTGCCGCCGCGGGGCGGCAAAACCTCAAGCGACAAGACTTCAAAACAACAGCCCTGTGATCGCGCCGAAGGGTTCGATGAGAATGGAAACGTCAGGCTGCCGCCGTTCGGCAGCTATTTTTTCCAAGGGGCCTTCATGACAATCTCACGCCGAACCCTGCTGGGCACGATCGCCGCCGGCCTCTCCACGGCTTCCGGTTTTCAGGCGCGTGCGCAGGCCGATTGGCCGACGCGCCTGGTGCGGCTGATATCGCCCTATGGGGCAGGCGGGGCCAACGATATCTCGCTGCGTATCCTGGCCGAGCAGTTGGGGCGTCGGCTGGGCCAGCAGTTCATCGTCGAGAACAAGCCGGGCGCCGGCACCCGCATCGCCAACGAGACGGTCGCGCATGCCGCACCCGACGGACACACGTTCCTCTATGCAGCGGCACCGTATGCCACCGCCGAAGCGCTGTTCGGAAAACTGAATTACGACCGCAAGGACGTGCAGCCGGTCGCGATGGCGGTGATCGCGCCGATTTTCCTGATCGTCAACGCCGAGGCGCCGTTCAGGAATTTGCAGGAGATGATCGCCTACGGCAAGTCGAAGCCCGACGGCCTGACCTTTGCCTCGCCCGGCGCCGGCTCGCAGCCCCATCTCGCCGCGGAACTGCTGTTCAGGGACGCCGGGGTCAAGGGCCTCAACGTGCAATATCGCGGCGACAGCATGGCTTACACCGAGCTGGTGGCGGGCCGCGTCGACGCCACGCTGACGGCGATCAGCACGGCCTTGCCCTATGTCGAGACCGGCAAGCTTCGCGTACTGGGCGTGGCTTCCGCCGAGCGCAGCGCGATCTATCCGCAAGCACCGACCTTGCGGGAGCAGGGCTTGCCGCGCGTGGCTGCCGCCGGCTGGTACGGCATGATGGCGCCGGCCGCCACGCCGCGCCCGATCGTCGAGCGCTTGCAGGCGGAAATTCTGCGCGCACTCGAGAACCCCGAGGTCAAACAGAAGCTGCTGGTCCAGGGGCTGGAAGTTCATGGCGGCACCGCCGCCGAGTTCGGCAAGTTCATCGACGACGAGACCGCCAGGTGGGGCGAGGTGATCCGCGAGGCCGGCCTCAAGGGCGAGTAGGCCGGTCAGCCGATCCAGATCCTTCGGGCAAACAGGGCCGCGTTCATGAACAGGGACGCACCGAACAGTCCGATCACGCCGACCAAAAGCCACCTCGCGCGCAATCCCAGATGGGCCATCACGACAAACAGCGGAAATGAAACCAGATTGAACCGGCTCATCGAGACGAAACCGGCCGGTCCGCCGCTGAGCGTCAGATAGGGCAACAGCAAAACGCCGGCGGCAAACAGTGTCCAGGTCGCAGGCAGGCCGGACCAGCCCACACCGATCAGGACGATGAACAGCAATGTAAACCAGCTGGCTTGTCCCCACGGATTCCAGTCATTCAGCATCATTCGGGTGAACGGCTCGAGTTTGAGTGCCGCAATCAGCCGCGCAGCCTGGGTCGTTCCTTGATGAAACGCCGCCTGCCCATCCGAAAGAGCAAACGGTGTTCCGAAGGCGCTCCAGAGATAGATCATGAACAACCAGATGCCCGCGGTCGCGAGCAGGACGCATGGCAGGAGGACGGCAAGGAACGGCTTCTGATCGCGATTGAACCACATCGCCCAGAGCAGGACGGGCAACAGGACAATGCCCGTCGACCGGTCGGCTGTGGCGAGGCCTGCGAGCAGTGCGGCTGACAGATAGTGTTGTCGTTTCAGAGCCAGAAAGAAACAGACGATCAGCAGCAGGACCAGCGGTTCGGTATATCCAGCCGACAGCAACACCGAAGCCGGAAAAAAGCTGAGCAGCGCGATGGTGGCGAGCGCGACCTGGTCGTCGAATTCCTCGCGAACCAGCTTGAACAGAACGAGGATCGCGAGCAGTCCGGCGATGTTGGATATCAACAGCAATGCATCCGCGGGCGCGAGGCCGCTGATCGTCGCCAGGCCGCGGGCGAGTATCGGATATAGCGGATAAAATACGATGTTCTGCTGAATGGTCGGATCGCCGTTGTAGCGATAGCCTTCCGTGACGATTTTAAAATACCATTCCGAATCCCATTGCAGCAGTTGGTGGTACCACATCGGTCCGGCGGACCAGACGTCGGCGTCGGTGGGCAGATATTTTCGGGAGAAGACCAGTCCGAGCGCCACGACCGCCCGCGAGCAGCAAAATATGCAGATGGCCCAGCAATAGGGAACCCAGGATTGATCTTTCCAACTCGGGAACTGCATCCCCACACTCTCGCTAAGTATCAGCCCAAGATCAATCGCCTGCGGTGTCACAAGAGCCGTTCTACTTCCGGTTTGGCATTTGCGGCCGCACGCCCGGCGCTCGCCAGGGGCTACAAGCTGAGTTGCCCGTCGGGCAAATCACTCCAAATATGGGTCAATCGCTGCGCGTAAAAATATTCCGGTTGCCCCGTCGGGCAAATCACGGGTTTAATCTGTCCGTCTACCGCGACAAGAGGGGCGATCGCGATCGTCACGACCGTGCGGTGGGATGCGATGGACGCGATGTTGCGACTGACGAGCGCGACGTTAGCGTACGGTGAAATCGTGAGGGTCCGACGCCCCGGTGCTGGCGTCAAGTTGACGGTAAGCGAAAGCTTCCAACGACGATGGTGGCAACAAGGCCGGTCACCAGGACGACCACGTATAAGCCGTAAAGCCATTGCGTGGGGGAGGCCGGAGTGTTCTCCGCTGAACCTGTATGCTCGTGGGCAGCATATCTCTTTGCAACACGCCTGCGAGACCGCGGGTGCAGCGCGCACCCGGTCTTCCCCGCGCCCTCTCTAATTCCGAGGGCAAACGAACTGCAAAAGCTCGGGCAGATCATGCCGCGAGAACGCTCTCCGCTGTCATCGTCCGCGAAGGCGGACGATCCAGTATCGCAGAGACGTTAGCGATGGAATCGACAGGCCGCAGCGTACTGGATACCCCGCTTCGCGGGGTATGACGCGGAAGGGCCGCAGAACACGACAGGCCCCCCAAATAAAAACGCCGCCCGGAATTGGGCGGCGTTTGAATTCGGACGTGCAGAGGATGTTGAAAATCACCCTACAGCAAAATCGCAAAAAATCAATTGCGGAAACCGGGGTCGATGCGGTCGAGTTTGCGCAGCAGCGGCGGCCACACCAGGTTGGTCGAGCGCAATTCCATGCGGTCGGGGTTGTGGAACACCTGCTCGTTCTTGTCGATCACGGCCTGTTCGACCGGATAGGCGGTCGGCCCCAGCATGCGGGTGCGCACCTGCATCGTGCAGGCGCGCTCGAGGTGATACATGCGCTCGAAGGCGGAGGCGACCGAGCGGCCCACGGTCAGGGTGCCGTGATTGCGCAGCAGCATGTGGTTCCTGTCGCCGAGGTCTTTTTGCAGCCGCGGCCGTTCGTCGTGGTCCAGCGCCACGCCTTCATAGTCGTGATAGGCGAGGTCGTGGGTGACGAAATGCGCGGTCTGGTTCATCGGCAGCAGGCCTTCCATGCAGCTTGCCACCGCGGTGCCATCGGGCGTGTGCAAATGGAGCACGCAGCCGGCGTCCTCGCGGACTTCGTGGATCGCCGAATGGATGGTGAAGCCGGCCGGGTTGATGCTGTAGTCGCTCTCGGTAAGCTGGTTGCCGTCGAGATCGACCTTGACCAGGCTGGAGGCGGTGATTTCGTCGAACATCAGCCCGTAGGGATTGATCAGGAAGTGGTGCTCGGGGCCCGGCACGCGCGCCGAGATGTGGGTGTCCACCAGATCGTCCCAGCCGTACAGCGCGACCAGGCGATAGCAGGCTGCGAGGTTGACGCGCTGGTTCCACTCGGCGTCCGTCATATCAGACGGAATGGCCTTCAGACGTGCTTCGGCTGGTGACATGGCTGATCTCTCCCGCACATTGTTGGTTTTCGCGGGCGAGCCTAACCTTGCGCCGGAGGGGCAGCAAGGCAGCGGATTCGAGTGGCAGTTATGCTTACGGCCGCTGGAGCGGTTATGGCGCCGGGATCGACAGCAGGGTCGAGATCGCGCGGCCGCGGATGTCGTAGACCCGCGCGAACACGACATCATCACGCTTGATTTCCACCAGCACGGGCGCGGTGAGGCCCTTGCAGTAGAATTCGCCCAAGGTCATCGCGAAGTCGGCAGCATTGCTGTCCCAGCCGATGGTGAAATCGGGGCCGAGGGCCACTTGCGCCGGGCGCTGCGGGCCGCAGACCGCGACCTTCCACTTGCGACCCTGCGGCGGGGATTCCTGACGCTCGGTGAGTTCCTCGCGCAGGCCATCGGATGCCTGCTTCAGCGCCAGGCCCCAATAGTCCAGCATGAAAAGGTTGTCGGCGGTGCGAACCGTACCGGCGATGTGATTGAAGTGGGTGTATTCGTAAGGATGCAGGCGCACCATTTCGCTGAGCGGCAACAACAGTCCGAACGTGAACAGCGCCAGCGCCGCGGGCTGCCAGCGGCGGTGGTTTTCCTTCAGCCAGTCCATGGTCCAGGCGAACGCGACGCCGGCCAGCACCGTCATCGGCGGAATCACGAACACGAAATGGCGGATGCCGTTATAGAGCGCCGGCCGCTTCACCATCGCGATCACCAGCGGCAAGGTCGCCGCCAGCGTCAGCATCAGCAGGATGGTCTTGCGGCGGCCCGGCACCTCGACGCGCGACAGCATCAGGAAGGTTGTGACGATGCCGGCGATCAGCAGCGTCAGCAGCACTTCGGGAAGCTGCAGCGCGAACAGCGTCGGCAGGTAGGACCACGGCATGTCCGGCACCGACACCAGCGCGCCGTCGAACATTTCCTTCCAGGGCTTTTCGAAGAAATGCGAGAAATAAGTCAGCGCCTCGAACGGATGGCCGGGCTCCATGATCGACCACGGCCAGATCAGGCCCATCACGAGGTAGCCAAAGACAAGGCCGGGCAGCAGCACGTAGACGACGTGGGCGAAGCGATGCGCGGCTTCGCGCACGCCTTGTGTGCGTGCTTCCTCGATCAGCAACGGCACGAAGCCGACGACCGCGTAGACCAGCGCCATTCCGCCGAGAATCCGGCAGCCGATCGACAACCCGGCGCCAAAGCCGACGATCAGGATGGTGCGCGGCGAGGGCGCGGGATATTCGCCGGCCAGCCGCACCAGGCCGAGCAGCAGGATCACCATGGCGACCGCGAACGGCGCGTCCTTTGGATTCATGAACATGTGCCCGTAGAAGGTCGGGCACAGCACCAGCAGCAGCAGGGTCGCGAGGCCGGCCAGCGGTCCGCCGACGCGGCGCGAAAGCCGCCAGGTCACGGCAAGGCCGATCACACCGACGACGGCGCCGAGCAGCCGGCGCGTCTCAAACAGTTCGAGCGGAATGACCTTGTGCAGCAGGGCTGCCGCCATGTCGAAGCCGCCGCCGTACATGTAGAGATTGGCGAACGACAGCGCGCCGGTGTCCTTGAACCCGGAGCCGTACATCTTGAGCAGAAGATCGGCATATTCGGCGTGGGTGTAGTCGTCCCAGCCGAGGCCATAGTCGCGGAAGGTGAGGCTTGCGATCAACGCGACCACCGCCAGCATCAACATGGCGAGGTCGTCGCAGGTCCGCTCCACCGAGCGCCGCGCAGGCGTGTCGAGGGCCGAAGTCGTGATCGATGACATGGCGATTGGTAACCCGGTGTCCCCTATGGCCCAACTTTAGCGCCTTTGAGCCTCATTCCCCGGGAATTCATATAGCGTAGTTCCCTTACCAAGTAATTGGGAATTGTGAGCTAATTTCCCTGATGCAACGCAGCAAGAAGGCAGCAATTAGTAGCCGGTAGAAGTACGGTTCGGGGTCTGAACGCCAGCTGAATGGTTATCGGCCGTCGCTTGGCCGCAGGGAGTTTCGGGCAGTTGAATGAGGCCATGGTGGAACCCTGTGCATAATTGCTGGTTGGCGATGCACACATTATGACGGTATCGTGGCGCTGGCGGTTGTGAGCATTTCGAGCACGGCCGCAGAGGTAGGTTCAATGACGGTTGGGATCTTGGTTGCCGGGATCGGCCTTGTTTTGGCGGGCCTGCTGGCGATCGGCTACGGATTCACGATCAAGGAATTCAGCACCGGCAACACGCTGATTCTTTCCGGCGTGATCGGCGTTTGCACCGGTGCGGTCATGTTCGCCTTGTGGATGGCGGTTCGCGAGCTGAAAAACCTCGCACGGCGGCTCGGCGGAGCGATGCCTGAGGCGCGCCGGGAGATGTCAGTGCGGCCGGTCCTGCCGCCGGGCGCAATTGCGCCGGCCGCGGACAGGGCCCCGGGGTTCGACGACCAGCCGGCCTTTGAGGCCACCGCCGCCGCACCGCCGCCGTGGCAGGACGCCGCCGCCTCGCTCGATCACCCGCAAGGCGACCAGCCCGAGGCCGGGCCGGCCGATACCGCGCCGATGGCAGCCAGGCCGAAGCGCAACCTGATGTTTTCCTCGACCTCGCGCAAAGAGCGCGAACGCGCGCAGGCGCGAACCAGCGAACCGTTGCCGCCGGACCTGCTGTCGACGGACATTCGCCCCAACCCGTCCGCTCCGCCGCCGACGGCCGAAGCGGCCG
Source organism: uncultured Alphaproteobacteria bacterium (assembly GCA_963764705.1). Lineage (GTDB taxonomy): Bacteria > Pseudomonadota > Alphaproteobacteria > Rhizobiales > Xanthobacteraceae > Bradyrhizobium. The sequence continues at coordinate 416,859 of CAVXTR010000009.1, forward strand.
AGCCGCCGCCCGCGTCGTTCGACGACGCCTGGCCGAAGCCGGATCGCGCGCGCCCCGGCGACGTTCCGCCACAGCGCCGCAGCGGACGGACGTCTTCGGCCTTGGAGGCCAGCGGCGCCCCGGCGGGCGACGAGAGCCCGTCCGCGGTGACGGTGTTGAAGTCCGGCGTGGTCGACGGCATGGCCTATTCGCTCTATTCCGACGGTTCGATCGAGGCTCAGATGCCCGAGGGCATGATGCGCTTCGCCTCCATCGACGAACTGCGCGCACATCTCGATCAGCGGCCGTGAGCGGACATGGTTTTGCGATTCTCTGGGAAGGTTAAGCCATGAGCGATGCACCGGGCAAGACGCCCGTCGAACTCACCGCCAGTATTGTATCGGCCTATCTCAGCAACAATCCGACGCAAGCCTCGGAAATTCCGAACCTGATCAGCCAGATTCATGCCGCCCTGATACGGATATCGAACGGTCGCGTCGATGCGCCGCTCGAACCGGCCAAGCCCGCGGTTTCGGTCAAGAAGTCGATGACCCCCGAATATCTGGTCTGTCTCGAGGACGGCAAACGCTTCAAGTCGCTGAAGCGCCATCTGCGCACGCAATACAACATGACGCCGGAGCAATATCGCGACAAATGGGGTCTGCCGCCGGATTACCCGATGGTGGCGCCGAACTACGCGGTGGCGCGATCACAGCTCGCCAAGAAGATGGGCCTCGGCCAGCAGGCGCGGAAGCGGAAGTAGCTTTCCTCAAGAGGCTGCAGCCAGCGCCTCGCGCGCATCGGAGCGAATCCGCTCGACCATCGCGCGCAGTCCGTTGGAACGCTGCGGCGTCAGGTGGTCGCGAAATCCGAGCTCGTCGAACACGGCAGGCGCGTCGGTGGCCAGAATCTGTTGCGGCGTGCGACCGGAAAAAAGCGTCAGCAGGATCGCGATCAGGCCACGCACGATATGGGCGTCGCTGTCGCCGAGATAATTCAAGTGCGGTTCGCTGTTGCCGCTGCGGTCGATCTGCTTGGAGAGCCAGACCTGGCTGGTGCAGCCATTGACCTTGTTGGCGGCGGAGTGCTCGGCTTCGGGCATCGGATCCAGCGTTCGGCCGAGTTCGATGACATAGCGGTAGCGGTCGTCCCACTCCTCCAGCAGCGAAAAATTGTCCCTGATTTCGTCGATCGTCGTCATCGTGGACCGCATCTTGTTACGAGGCCTATATAGGGTGCGCGGCGGTCGAAAGCGATGAAAATGGAACCGGTTCCGCGCCCCTTTTTGCGGCTACGGCGTCGGCGGTACCCGCCATTCGACGGTCATGTCGTCCGGGGTCAGCGTATCGTGGGCAGCGGCGTCGGCCGTCGCCGCCTCCGCATCCTCGGCGGTGCCGATCGAGCCGGTGTGATCCGGCGGCTTCTTGTCGGTGATGATCTTGTACAGCTTGCGTGCGCCGTCCTGCGCGCGCTGGCCGATCACGGTCGCGGCCTGGCCGCCGACTTCGCAGGCCGCGGGCTGACGCTTGCAGAACTGGCCCATGTCGGAGACGGCAGCGGTCGCGGCCGATACGGCCTCGGAAGCGCCGACCTGCGGCAGCTTGTCCGATTCGGGGGTCTTGTCCCTGGGCAGCAGCACCAGCACAAGCCCGAGCCAGAATGCCATGCGAAGCAGAAAGAACATCTCGCGACCCCGGTCGTCTCTTGGTTCTGTAGCGGTTAATGCCCGCAGGTTTTTTCCTGATTAACAGTCGTCGATAAACCGCAAGTATTTGCATTGAGATAAGATCGGCGAAAATTCGCTGAAAGTTCGAATGGTTCAATTCGGCGTAAATTTTCGATTGATGGTGGAATCACCGGAAATCGTGAACCTCCCGTCCACCATTTCGAAACCATAGATCGATCGCGCCGGAAACCTGTCGTTCACCATTCGCGTTAAATGAGGGTCGCGGGCGCCGTGAAAGTCCCGCGAATGAGTGGTGTTTTGCCACCGGCCTCCGTGCCTTAGCGTTCGCTTAAGTTCGCTCTGACACGGTGGCGCAAAGATACAAGGGGGCGTTCCGGCTCGTCTGTTCGACGAACAAGCCGAAGCGCGATTGAAGTGACTGTTTTGAGTATCATCCGCGATTGTCTCGATGCGTTGCTGCATCCCTCGGCACGATATGATGCGCTGACGCGCGCGCGTCATCGTGCATTCATGGCGCCGCGGCTGCTCGGCAGCCTGGTCGCGCTCGCGACGTTTCCGATCTATCTGGCGTTGCGCGGCGCGCCCTCGGCGATCGAGGTCGCGGCATTCGCCTGGCTGATCGCACCTATCCTGCTGTCCTGGTTCCTGTCGCGTACCGGCCGCTACGAAGGCGCCTATGTCCTGTCGTCGATGGCGCTGGCGGGTATCGTGATGATGGTCGCCATGACCACCGGCGGCATCGAATCCTTTGCCGCGGTCTGGCTTGTCGTCGTTCCGCTTGAAGCGGCGCTCTCGGCCTCGCGCCGCGTGGTCACCTTTGCCTCGATGCTGGCGCTGTCCTGTGCCGCGCTGCTGATCGGGCTCGGACATTTCAATCTGTTGCCTGCTGCGGAAACGAACGCGGTCTTGCGCGGCGTGTTGATGGCGTCCGGCGTCGCCTCGGCGACGCTTTACGCCGCCGGACTTGCCTTCGGCGCGGAGTCGCTGGCGCGCACCAGCGTGTCGCTGCTCTATGTCGAGGAAGACCGCTATCGCCTGCTGGCGCGCAACATGAGCGACGTGATTTCGCGTCACAGCCGCAACGGCGCGGTGCAGTTCATCTCGCCCGCGGCCGAAGCCATGCTCGGCACCTCCGTCGCGCGGCTCACCGGGCACGGTCTGTTCGATCGCGTCCATGTGGCCGATCGCCCGGCCTATCTGACGGCGCTGTCGGATGCCGCGCGCGGCGCCGAGGCGCGCAGCGTCGAATTTCGTCTCCGTCGCGACGCCGTCCGCGGCTCGAGCATTTCCGCCGATTTCATCTGGGTCGAGATGCGTTGCCGGCCGTTCGAACAGGCCTCGACCGAGGCCGAAGTCGTCGCCGTCATGCGCGACGTCACCGACCGGAAAATTCAGGAGGAGGCGCTCGAACTGGCGCGCACCGCGGCCGAGCTGGCCGATGCGTCCAAGACGAGATTCCTGGCCACCATGAGCCATGAGCTGCGCACGCCGCTGAACGCCATCATTGGTTTCTCCGAGATGATCGTCCAGGAAGACGTGTTGATGATCGATGCGGCGCGCCGCAAGGAATACGCGCAGCTGATCAACGATTCCGGCCAGCATTTGCTGTCGGTCGTCAACGGCATCCTCGACATGTCGAAGATGGAGTCCGGCAACTTCGAGATTTCGCCGGAACCGTTCGCGCCGCGTGCCGCGCTGGTCAATTGCTGCAACCTGCTGGCGCTGAAGGCGCGGGAAAACGGCGTCGATCTCGTCGCTCGCGCCCCGGAAGATCTGCCCGACGTGACCGGCGATCCGCGCGCGTTCAGGCAGATCGTGCTCAACCTCGTTGCCAACGCGGTCAAGTTCACCGAGCGCGGCGGCAGCGTGACCGCCTCCATCGCGGTCGAGGGATCGCGGCTGATGCTGCGCGTCGCCGACACCGGCGTCGGTATCGCCGCCGACGACCTCAAGCGGATCGGCGATCCGTTCTTCCAGGCCGGCAAGACCTATCAGCGCAAGCACGAAGGCACTGGCCTTGGGCTATCGATCGTCAAGGGTCTGGTCGGCTTGCACCATGGCGAGATGAACGTGCAGAGCAAGGTCGGCGAGGGCACCACAGTCGCCGTGGCCTTGCCACTGATCTTCACGGCCGCCCCCTCCAGCAATATAGCAACGCTGAAGCCGGCACTGCGATCCGGACAGCAAGACCAAGCCCATCAGGTGAAGAAAAGTGCCTAGACGAATTGACGACGACGAAATGCCGCGCCGCCGCCGTGGCGCCAAGGCGGTTGCGATCGAGGCGGAAGAAGAGCGCGGCTTTGCCATGCGCATGTTGCTGCGCAGTCCGAAAGACATGGTTGCCGGCCTTCTGGCCGCGGCCGCCATCTGTGCCATCGTCACCAATGCGCTATTCCTGCAGGCCGGCCGCCATCCGTCGCCGATGTTCGGCTCGATCGTGACGCTACCGGCGCCGCAGCCGGCCATAGCGAGCCCGTTGCCGCGCCCGCGTCCGGTCGAACTGGCCTCCAGGCCGGTTGAAGCCGAGCCTGCCGAGCCGAAGCCGGTCGAGGTGAAGGTGACCGAATCCAGGAGCAGCGAGCTGCGGAATTCCGACAAAACTCCCGATCCCATGACCAATCTCGTGGTCAAGTCGGCCGTCGCGCCCGCGGCGGTCCCGGCCAATGTCATGCGGCCGCCGGCGCCGATCCCGGTTCCGCAAACCGCGGGCGCCCGCCGCGTCGCTGGCGTGCAGCGTGCGCTGACCCAATATGGCTACGGGCAGTTGAAGCCGACCGGCGCCGTCGGCGCCGATACCCAGACCGCGATCTCGAAGTTCGAGCACGCGCGCAAGATGCCGGTGACCGGCCAGATGTCCGACCGCCTGGTCCGCGAACTCACCGCGATGATCGGGCATCCGATCGACTAGCTTCCATTCGGCGGCTGGCCTATCGTCGGTCCCATGCGATTGAAATCAAGCATCTGGGTGGCGGCGTACTTGCGCCGTTGCCAGACCGAGGGAATCTTCGGCGCCGTGCGCAAGCGGGGCGCGGAGGAGGCGGGGGCGGTGTTCGTCAAGGTGGCGACGCTCGACGGCAATGCCATGCTGTACGCGCCCGCGCCGCAGACGGTTTATGACGAGAGCCGGCCGAGCGAGCGGCTGTTTTCCGCAGCTTCGCCGCAACCGGTCCCCGAGCGGACCGTGGAAGAACGTCTGACCAAGGAAATCCGTTTCGATCCCGACGTATGGATCGTCGAGACCGAGGACCGGGCCGGACGGCATTTTCTGGATCTGGCGAAGGCCTAGTCCTCATCCTGAGGAGGCGCCAACGGGTCGCGCGAATGCGCGCCCGATGACAGGCTCCGCGCCGTCTCGAAGGATGGATGCGGGACCCGTGTTGAATGGTGTGCCCGATTAGCTTCCGGATGTGGACTTGGTACGTATCGCCGGCGCGCTGCCGGGCTGCACCGCGGGGCGCGTCTGCGGTGCGGCGGCGCGGGCGCGGTTGCGTTCGTCGTCGTACAGCGCGGGACGGTATTTGGCGCGGGAGACCGCCATGGTCGAGCCGCGCCATGCCGCGAGCATCACCAGCGCGGATCGTTCGGAGAGCCGGTCATAGAGCCGTGACAGCCGGTAGACGTTCTGCACGGACGAACCGAACGCGGGATTGAGGAACATCAATACTCGCTGGAACGCGGCACTCGGCATGTCGAGCGCGCGCGCGGCGCAGGCCAGCGGCTCGCCGCCGGGATCGTTGACCACCTGGGTCGCGATCCGCGCCGGCAGGATCAGCGCGTCACCGATTTCGAGCGCAAAACTTTCGGCGTCCTCGGCATAGGCGGCCATCTCCAGGATATGGAGGGCGCGCGCGGCGCGGGCGGGCGGAATCCGCGCCGAAGCCTTCAGCGGTGTGTCGGAAAGATTGTGCAGAATCAGCGCGCGTTCGCTGGCGCTGGCGGCGAAGAACATGTCGCTGATTTCGGCGGCGTCGTTGGGCCGCATCGACAGGCTCGCCGCCATCCGCAATTGCGCCTCGGTCGGCGCCTTCGGTGCCGGCGCTTCGGGCGGCGTCGCCGCGGTAATCGCAGGCGCGGTCGGCATGGCTGATCTGGCGGACGAGCGCCGCAGGCCGAGCTTGTCCATGATTTCGGCAGGCGTCGCCGGATAGACCGCGAGCCGCGCCCGGACCGCCGCGCGTGTGGCGTCGTCGACCTGGTCTATCAAACGGGAGGTCAGCTCGACGAACTGGCGCTCCTCGTCGGCGGAATGGGCGCTCGCCTGTACATAGAGGTCGGTCAGCACGCGCAGTAAAGTCGGGCGAATATCGACGCCCTCGCGGCGGGAGAGCGTCATCAGCCCGTCGAAACCGGGAAATAATGGAGCTGCGGTCATGGCTGCTGTACGCGACTTCGGTAATCCTTCCCGTCAGCCTATCCGGAGCGCTTTAAGAGCCGGTTAAGGAAAACAACCCGTGAAGACTCTGGGTCGCATTTGCGGGGGTGTCGAATAGGCCACAGCCGCCCTTACCCGTAGCTTGCCCGGCCCGGAGATTAAGATGCCGTTAACCACGTCCTGATCTTAATGATGGCATGTCGCTGGCCAAATCATGGCCGTGCGGCAACCAGAGAGAACGAACATGGGTACCATCATTGAATTCCCGGCAGATGCGGCTTCGCGGCGGCTGGGCTCAAGCATGGATGGCGCTCCACGCGATGGCTTGGGAACCGTACTGATCCTTCCCGTGGTCCGGATCGAACGCGCCGCCGACGAAACCGGCGACGGGCGCGGACCGGAAGAAGGTGCAGCCCCCGGACGCCGTCGCCGTCGGCGCCCCTGACAACGGACGTTTGAAATGCCGGAGATGTGCCTTCCGATCCGGATTGCCGGGATTCGGTCATTACCGGCCCTCTTGCTGCTTGTGGTGAGTACAGCCCTTGCCAGTTCCCTTGGCGGCTGCAGCGGCGGCGATTTCGGCCGCACCCGAAGCGATTTCCGCAACGACGACATGCATCGCTGGTTAGGGGCCGAAGCTACCGGAAGCGTCGGCCTGACGGCATCGCAGTTCCAACTCACCGAAAACGAGCGCCAGCTCCGCGACCTCGCATATCCCCTGATCGAGCCGCCGCATTCGCGGCCCGCCTGGAAGAGCGTGTTCGGCGATTACCAGCCGCTGCCCTCGCCATGGCGGCAGAAGGTGGTGTTCGACCGCACCACCTACGGCCGCGCCTTGATCGACGAGCCGCACCGCTCGCACACCTCGCGCTATCAGCAACTGATCGAGGACGTGCGCAACGACATCGTCAGGTTCGAGCCGTTCTTTGCCTCCGCCGCGCGCGTGATCGAACTCGACCGCAAACGCAATGCAAGCCTGAAAATGGTGTCGGAACTGTCGCCGCGCGAACAGGCCGATGCGGTCGCCCGCATGGAAGAGAACACGCTGATCGTGCAATGGGTCCAGCAATGCCTGGAACGGCGGATCTCGTCCTATCGCTGGGCGCTGGAACGGCTGGTGATCCAGACCCCGGACAATATCGCGGCCGATGCCGACCGGCTGATCGGCGAACTCGCGGCGCAAACCGCCAATCCGCCGGTCGCGGCCCAGCCCGTGATCGGGCGCGCGGTGACGGTGAAGGGCTAACGCCTGCCTTTGTCCGTCGCCCTCGCGCGAGCGGCCTTGGGTCGCTGGCGCTCCAGCTGCGCGATAAAACTCTGGAGCCCCTCCGACGGTGGCTTTGCTGCGCTGTAGGCGAGGCCAACCTGTCGTTTCACGTCGACATCGATCTCGCGGACAACGACATCCGGATTGGCGCGGGCCACACCTTCCGGGACGATGGCAATGCCGACACCGGCGGCGACCAGCGCCATCGCCCAATCTTCCGATTCCGCGATCGCCGCTGCTGGTTTTCGTGGCGACGACGCGGCGCGGCCGAAGAATTCGCTTTGCTCACAATGGCAGCGATCGATCATCGCCGCGCCGGCAAGGTCGGTGGTGCGCAGCTTTTCCTTCAGTGTTAGCGGATGCGAGGGGGGCAAAGCGGCGACATAGCGCTCGACCCAGAGCGGAATGAAGTGCTCGCCGGGTTTGAGGATATTTTTCGAGATGATCCGCGCATCCGCGCTCTGGTTGATGCCGACGAGGCGCAGCGCGATATCGGACGTGCCGGTCAGCGGCTTCAGGAGGGCGATCGTCCTGGGCATATCGAGCGTGCGCATCAGGCCGAGCGTCAGCGCGTTCCGTGTCGACGGTTTGCGGAACAGGTTTTTGGCGGCGTCCGCTTCGTCGATGATGCGGCGGGCTACGGCATCAAATTGCTCCGCTGATCGGGTCGGCGACATGCCCTTCTTGTGCCGGATGAACAGCGTGGTACCGAGCTCGGCCTCAAGGTTGGTGATCGCTGCCGAGATCGAGGGCTGCGAGATGAAACAGCATTTGGCCGCCGCCGTCAGGTTACGTTCCCTGAAAACGGCGGTGAAATAACGGAGCTCGCGGATATCCATAGACCATTCCTATCGATACTATCAGATATCAATATTTTACCTATGAATATCCGGATGGCAAGCAAGGCGCGTCATTGCAGCGAAGGAGCCTCTCATGCGCGTTCACCATCTCAACACCGGTACTATGTGCCCGATCGGGCGGCGGCTGGTAAACGGTACCGGCAGCATCTTTCAGCGAGCGCGGATGGTGTGCCACTGCCTGCTGCTCGAGACCAACGACGGGCTGGCGCTGGTCGATACCGGCATCGGGCTGGACGATATCGCCAACCCGACGCGGCTCGGACCAAAATGGGTGCGACAGACAACGCCCCGGCTCGATCCTGCCGAGACCGCTGTTCAGCAGGTGAAGGCGCTTGGTCATTCCCCGTCGGACGTACGGCATTTGCTGCTGACGCATCTTGATCGCGATCATGCCGGCGGCATTCCGGACTTCCCGAACGCGAAAGTGCACGTGCATCGGCGTGAGCACGACATGGCAGTGTCGCATCGGACACCGGCACCGAAGGGCCGCTACATCACCGAGCAATGGAAGCATCATCCCCAATGGTCATTTTACGGGGAGGGCGGTGAAGACTGGTTCGGCTTCAAGGGCGTGCGCGCGCTCGGCGATCGCGAGCCTGACATTTTGATGATCCCGCTGCCCGGGCACACGCTCGGTCATTGCGGCATCGCCGTGCGAACGAAAGACAAGTGGCTGTTGCACGCTGGCGACGCCTACTTCTTCCACGGCCAGATCGACCCCGCGCCGAAGATGCCGCTGGTGCTCGGGCTGTTTCAGCGCCGCGCCGACATGGATCGCGTCATGAGGATCGAAAATCAGGAGCGGCTGCGGACTCTGAAGGCAACGCACGGCGACACCGTGACGATCTTCAACAGCCACGATCCCGTGGACTACGAGCGTTGCCGGTGCGGTCTACCGCATTAATTGTTAGCGCCTGGACGGCGCGGTTTTGGCCGGCGGCGGCGGATCCGGCTGCTTGGGCGGCGGAGGTGCGTCGACCTGCACGGCGCAGCTCGATGCCGCCAGAGAGGCCTGCGCCTGCGGCATCAGGCCGGGCTCCGGCGCCAGCGCCTTCAGCAGGATCAGGCCCTTTTCGCTCGGGGAGTCGATGATCAGCCGGTCGGCGGCGGTGACTTCCTCGTCCTCGGGCAACGCGTTGTGTTGCGTCTCCGTCATCAGGTCGAGTTCGATGACCTTGCGGCCGGCCGAGCGGTCGTTAATGGCGTAATAGGCAACCTCGTTGCGGGTATAGAACGACACCGAGGTATAGGCCTGGCTGACCGGCACCGTCAGCTTGATCGGTCCGCCCGACAGATCGTAGCGGCAGATCGCCATGGCGAAGGCCGGGTCCATGAACGGCAGCGGCGAATTGGCGGGATCGGCAAGCGGCAACTGCGTCACGGCGTTTTCTTTTGTCGTCGGCGACAGCCGCGAATAGGCGTCCTGCGAGGCGATGCGCGGCAGCGCCAGTACGCTGACCAGATGCACCACGCCGCCAAGCAGCACGCCCGCGATGATCGTGAACAGCAGGCGGATCATGGGCAACCCACCGTTGAGATGGAGGGCATCGGCGCGTCACGCTGGGTGCGCGTCGCGACGCCGACCGGTGTATCGTAGAGCCGCAACATCAGCGCGTAACGCTCGATCCCGCCGGTGGGCAGCCAGTTGCCAGCGCGCGAGCGCGCCGCGACGCGAATTTCGAACGCGCCGTCGGAGCCGCGGATGATTTCCTGGCTGGTGAAGCCGTAGCGCTGCAGCGAGTTGCCGACCAGGTGGCCCTTGCGGTCGAACAGCGTCAGCGTCCAGAACCGCGCCGCCGGCGTAACACCGCTGACGACGACGTCGCAGCGACCATCGAGCGGCCGCTTCTTGTCGTCCGTGGTCGCCGAGAAGGCGATGCCGTCGCCGGTGCCGATCGGCAATTCGCCGCTGCGGGCAATCGAGGCGCGCGAATACGGATCGACATCAGGGGTGCCGCTCTTCGGCCGCGCCGTCCAGGCGCCGATCTTGAGCGTGCCCAGATCGGTGCCGCGCGTCGCCGTCATGTAGGTCGAGCCGAGACCGACGACGGTGGCGAGGATCAGCGCCAGCAAGGTGATGAAGATCAGCCGCACAGGCCGGTGCTCCGCGAAACCATCCCATCGGATTCCGGTTGAACCGGAATCCGATGCTTATTTTGTTTGCGCATGATCTCGCCGGAAAACCGGCTTCCACTTTTCCGGATCATGCGCCTAGTTCTTCCGCGGCGGCGGCGGAGCCTGGTCGCCGGCTGCGGCGACATAGTTCTCCGGGAAGGCCAGCGCGCTCGACGAGCCCGGCTTGGTCGGCGAGGGCGGTTCGTTGGCCGAGGTCTTGCCCGCGACCTTGCCGGCGTCGTCGAGCAGCTTTTCCACGCGCACCAGAATATCCGCGCCGCGCCGGGTCAGGACCGGCGGCGGTCCCGGCTTGGTTTCCAGCACCCGCGGCGGTGCGCCATTGGCCGCGACGTTGGCGGCAACGGGGGCGGGCGGCAGTTTCGTGCCCATGCCGATGCCTGCGATTTCCTTCACCTCGACGCCCTGATGCGCGACCACCATGATGTCGTGCCAGGTCTGCGCCGGCAGCGAGCCGCCGGTCATGCGGTTGGTCGGCGAGTAGTCGTCGTTGCCGTACCACACCGCGCAGGTGAAGTTGCCGGTGTAGCCGACGAACCAGGCGTCGCGATAGGCGTTGGTGGTGCCGGTCTTGCCAGCGGTCGGAATGCCATCGAGCGCGGCGCGCCGCGCGGTGCCTTCGCTGACGACGTGGCTCATCATGCCGGCCATATCGGACGCGACGGAGGCCGGGATCGCCTGCAGCGGCTTCTTGCCGTCGCGGTCGAAGCGCCAGACCAGGTCGCCGGCGCCGGTACGCACTTCCAGCACGGCGTGCGGCTTGACCGACTTGCCCCGGTTCGGGAACGTCGCATAGGCCACGGCGTGTTCGAGCACGGTGACTTCGTCGGAGCCGATCGGCATCGACGGCGTATCCGGCAGCGGCGCCGTGAGGCCGAAGCGGCGCGCCACTTCGACGATCTTGACGCGGCCGGCCTTGGCCGGGTTCGGCGACTTGCCGCCGAGCGCAATCGACAGTTTCACCGGCACCACGTTGATCGAGCGGGTGATTGCCTGCGTCAGCGTCACCGAGCCGGAATAGGAGTGGCCATAGTTCTGCGGGCACCAGTTGCCGATGCAGACCGGGCCGTCGACCACGATCGAGGTCGGCTTGAAGCCGTTCAGGAGGGCGGTGGTGTAGACGTAGGGTTTGAACGACGAACCCGGTTGCCGGTAGGCGTCGGTGGCGCGGTTGAACTGGCTGGCGCCGTAGTCGCGTCCGCCGACCATGGCGCGGACGCCGCCGTCGAGATCGCCGACGACGGTGGCCGCCTGCGTCGCGTGATAATCGCGGCCGAACTGGCGCAACTGGTTTTCGATCGCTTCTTCGGCGGCGTGCTGCACGTTCATGTCGATCGCGGTGCGGACCACGAACACGCGCTCGGTATAGGATTTCGGAAAGGTATCGACCAGCTTGCGCATCTCGTCGAAGGCGTAGTCGAGATAGTAGTTCGGCGACGCCTCGTCGCGGCGGTCGACGGCGACGGCCGGATTGCGCCGGGCGCCGAACACCTGGCCCTCGGTCATGAAGCCGGCATCGACGAGGTTGTCGAGCACCACGTTGGCGCGGGCGCGGGCGGCGGGCAGGTTGATGTGCGGGGCGTATTTGGTCGGCGCCTTGAACAGGCCGGCCAGCATCGCCGATTCCGACAGATTGACGTCGCGCGCCGACTTGTTGAAGTAGAAATGCGCCGCGCCGTCGACGCCGAAGGTGCCGCCGCCCATATAGGCGCGGTCGAGATAGAGTTTCAGGATTTCATTCTTGGTCAGGCGCGTTTCCAGCCAGACCGCGAGGAAGGCTTCCTTGACCTTGCGCTCGATGGTGCGCTCGTTGTTGAGGAACAGGTTCTTCGCCAGCTGCTGGGTGATCGACGAACCGCCCTGGCGCACGCCGCCGGCCTGCGCGTTGGTGACGAGGGCGCGCGCGGTGCCGGCGATGTCGATGCCGAAATGGTCGTAGAAGCGGCGGTCTTCGGTGGCCAGCGTCGCCTTGATCAGGTTGTCCGGAAAATCTTCCAGCGGGATCGAGTCGTTGTGCTTGATGCCGCGGCTGCCGATCGGGTTGCCGTAGCGGTCGAGGAACGACACCGCGAGGTCGGACTTCTTCAACCAGTCGTCATCGGCGGTTTCGCGAAACGCCGGGATCGCCAGCGCCAGCATCAGGATCAGTCCGCCGAGGCCGATGGTGGCGGCTTCCGACAACGGCTCGATGAAGACCCAGCGCTTCCAGCGGCCGACATAGAACCGGTCCATGAAGGTCGAGTAACGCTCGTAGAGTTCGCGCAGGCCCTTGCCCGACGAGAACAGCGTCGAGTCGATGCGCGCGTCCAGATCCAGAAAGAAATTCCGGATCTTCTGCTTCCATTTCGGAGGTACGATCTGGCGCACCGGGACCCTTCGAAAACGCATCCGCACCCGGCCGGGCGCTGTCGAGACGTCATGCTTCGATGTTGCGGCAAACCCAAGGCGCTTTTACGGCTCGCACTGCGCTTTGGGGACTCGCGGCTGTTCTATCCGAGCGGGGGCCATAAACCAATGCTCTCGCTCGGCATTTTGGTGGTCAGGACTAACGCTGCCCCCGGCTTTTATATGGGGCCGCGTCGCCGCGCTTGCACGTCGGGTGGCGTACCCCCTAGAAGGCTGCAACCGAACCGATCCGGAAAATCCCTGATTTCATGACCACAGCGCCCAAGCCGCCCTCAGGCCAGGAGGGATTCTTTTGGAAAACCAAGACGTTGGAAGAGATGTCCAACGCCGAATGGGAAAGCCTGTGCGACGGCTGCGCGCGCTGCTGCCTGGAAAAGCTCGAGGACGAGGATACCGGAAAGATCTATTTCACCCATGTTTCCTGCAAGCTGCTCGATTCCGGCCTATGCGCCTGCAAGGACTACAAGAACCGTTCCGACAAGGTTCCCGACTGCGTCCGCCTGACGCCGGAAAACGTCCGCACCCTGAACTGGCTGCCGCCGAGCTGCGGCTACAAGCTGGTCGCGGAGGGCCGCGATTTGTACTGGTGGCATCCGCTGATTTCGGGCGATCCCAATACCGTGCATGAAGCCGGTGTTTCCGTGCGCGGAAGGGTGCAGGGCACCGAGAACGAGATCGCCGATGAGGATCTCGAGGACCATATCGTGCAGTGGCCGGCGCTCTTGCCGAAGCGGGCGAAGCTGAAGAAGCGGCCGAAGGCCTAAAACCCCGCTGCGGGTATCGTCAGCGGCCGTCCCTCGATCGCGCGGCCGGACTTGTCGGGACTGGCGTTGCTGTCGTCCGCCCACGCCAGGAACGCCGTCTCGCCCGTGGGATTCGACGTCGCGGCGGCGCTCAGGCTGAACCGTTGCCCACCGGTCAACGTGTTGAACTGGACGGCTTGGCCAATCGGTCCCGTGGTTGAGAAAATTCTCGCCATCACGTTCGTGCCGGCGGCGGAGTTATCGACATTCAGCTGTGTCCACGCCAGCAAAAAGCGCTCGCCCGATAACGGCACCAGCGTCGGCCAGGAGGATTGGATCCGGCTCGCACTGGTAGTTGCGATGCGGATATTGGCGAAAGTGCCGTTGGCCTCGAACACGCTCGCCAGCGCGACCGTCGTTTCGAAGCCGGTCTCGCCATCGCCCGCGCTCCTGACATGCGCGATGATGAAGCGGCCGGAATCGAGCGCGGTAATGGCGGCCTCGGTTATATCCAGCGCCGTGGTCTGTTCGGTGCCCACCGGCGTGTTGCCTTTGAAAATCTGGAGGTGAACGAGGAGGGGTCCGGGAAGACGAGCCCGCCATGCGATGACGATGTTTCCGTCTTCGAGGCTGGCGACCATCGGCACCCGGTGCAGACCCGGGGTCGTATTGGCGCGAAACTCGGGACCATTTTTGGCCCCTTCGATATCGTAACGCTGCGCGCGGATGCGCTCGTTCGGTCGCTTGTCGGCCCAGACGACGATGAAGCCGCCGTCCGGCAGGCGTGCCAGCGCCGGCCGTATCAGCGGTTCGACTTCCGCAGTGCTGACCTGGCTTTCAGGTCCTGAAAGCGTATCCGCATCGAATGTGCGAACCTTGACCTGCGCCGGAGCCCCCGGCGCCTGTTCGATCCACGCGGCAACCAGGCCCTGGCTGGTTTGAATGATGACCGGGAGCTGGCGCTTCGTGCCTGGCGTTCCCGGAAAGTTGACGGTGAATTCGACATCGCTCGGGATCCCGTTCACGCCAAGCAACTGGCCTTTGATATTGCCGCTCCCGTGGTCGGCCCAGACAACGGCGAACTGGAGGCCGTTTAATCCAGCAATGCCGGCCTGATCCTGATTGCCCGCCACGGTGCTGTTGATCAATATCTCGTCCATCGTGCTGCCCTCTGCAATAAGATGCCGCGACATCGCCGGGCTGTTCCGAGCGGGTAACCCCGCCCGCGATTCTGCCTGAACCGAACCGGCCCAATAGTGGTCGTACGCGCGAGAAAATGTCGCACGGGACAATTGCAGCCGTCGAGTTGAGCGCTCTTGCGATGCCGGGCTGGATATGAGGCGGCAATGGCCGGAACTTCAGGCTTCGCGCGCTTTCGCGCTGCGACCCTGACGGGATGCACCCATGCGCAGGGGGTGCTGCCTGACGGATGATTTCTCCCGTAAACAAAGCTCGAAATGGCGATTCCACCCCCAGCCATTAGAGCCGTGTAGAAGAATATTGCAGCCGATATGAACAAGTTGGAACGGCAGAGCCCTGCCGATCAGACGACATTGCCCGACGATTTGGCCCAGGAGCTCTCGCACATCACGACCGAGGTGATCGAGGTCTCTGACGCGCCGTCGCTGGCGCCGCGTGCGCCGCTGACGCCGGACGAAGTCCGCACCATCCTGATGAGCCTGCTGCTGACGATGTTCCTGGCAGCACTGGACCAGACCATCGTCGCGACCGCGCTGCCGACGATCGGCCGCCAGTTCAACGACGTCAGCAATCTGTCCTGGGTGATCACGGCGTATCTCTTGGCCTCGACCGCGGTGGCGCCGGTGTTCGGCACCTTGAGCGATATCTACGGTCGCCGCGCCATGATCACGGTTTCGCTCAGCCTGTTCACGGTGGGCTCGATCCTGTGCGCGGTGGCGCCCAACATGCCGGTCCTGATCCTCGCGCGCGGCCTGCAGGGGCTCGGCGGCGGCGGTATCATGCCGGTGGTGCAGACCGTGATCTCCGACGTGGTCTCGCCGCGCGAGCGCGGCCAGTACCAGGCTTACTTCAGCGGCGTGTGGCTGGCGGCCGGATTGCTCGGCCCGGTGCTGGGCGGCGTGTTCGCCGAACATCTGCACTGGTCGATGATCTTCTGGATCAACGTGCCGCTGGCGCTCGGCGCGCTGGCGCTGATGCTGCCGAAGATGGCCAAGATCCCGGTGTTCCACCGCAAGCGCAAGGTCGACTGGCTCGGCGGCATCCTGCTGATGAGTTCGGCTGTCGTGGTCATGCTGGTGCTGACCTGGGGCGGCAACCGCTATCTCTGGCTCTCGCCGGTGATCCTGTCGATGCTCGGGGCGTCGATCGCGCTGGCATTCGCCTTTGTCTGGTACGCGAACAGGGCCGAGGAGCCGTTCCTGCCGCTGTCGCTGATGCGCGGCCCGATCGCGCCTTACGCGATGACCGCCGGCGGCTGCGGACTAGGCGCCATCACCGGGCTTACCGTTCACCTGCCGCTCTACTACGAGGTGGTCTACCACCTCAGTGCCAGCGAGGCCGGCCTCGCACTGATTCCGATTGCCGCGATCTCGACCTGTGGTGCTGCGATCGCGGGCAAGACCATGTCGCGCGCCAAGCACTACAAGCGCGTCGCCGTCGTCGGAACCTCGATGGCGGTGGTTTTCGGCGCCGTGCTGACGGCGACGACGCTGCCGCTGTGGGGATTTCTGGTCGTGCTGGCGCTGTTCGCGCTCGGCCTCGGCACCACCTTTCCGGTCAGCGTGGTGTCGCTGCAAAATTCGGTGGCGCGCGCGCAGATCGGCACCGTGACCGGCGCGATGAATTTCTTCCGCTCGCTGATGTCGTCGTTTGCGGTAGCCGCCTTCAGCGCGATCCTGCTGATGGCGCTGGGGGCGGATATCTCGCTTTCCGGCGAACATCGCGGTCCGGTGAGCTCGATCCCGGTCGCCGACATGATCACCGCGTTCCGCTACGTGTTCGGCGCGGCCACTGTGCTGCTCGCCACCGCCGCGCTCTGCATGATCGCGATGGAAGAACGGCCGCTGGCCGGGCCGGGTCATCCGCCGGCGGAGATGGCGGAGTAGGGCGGCTCGCCTTTTCCAGCGGCGCCCTCCGGAAGACTCCGCCAATGCCGCTCAGGTACCCCGGTCTGGAAACCTCGGTCTCCTTGCTGGTGATGAATTCCAGCAGCACCGGAATGCCTTCCTGCGTCTTCGCAATGCCGCGCTTGATCGCCGGGATGATGTCTTCGGGTTTCGTCACCCGCTCGCCGTAGCCGCCGAAGGCGCGCGCCATCGCGGCGTAGTCGCCGGAAATGTCGGTCGAGCGATATTTCTCGGTCGAGATCGGCATCACCTTCAGTTCGATCGCCATCGAGAAATTGTTCAGCAGGATCGACATGATCGGAATTCGCTCGCGCACCGCGGTCTCGAAATCCATGCCGGTGAAGCCAATGGCGGCATCGCCCCAGACGTTGATGCAGAGCTTGTCGGGCTTTGCCAGCTTGGCGCCCATCGCAAGGCCCAGTCCGTAGCCGAGCTGCGTGGTCTTGCCCCAGCCGATATAGGACAGCGGCTCGACCGATTTCCAGAACGGCGAGAGCTGGTCGCGCGGGCTGCCGGCGTCATGGGTGATGATGGTGTTCCTGATGTCGACGGTGTGCTGCAGGTCCCACAGCACGCGATAGGGATTGAGCGGCGCATCGTTATGCGTGAGTTTCGGCATCCACTTCGCCAGCCACTCCTTGTGCGAGGCCGCGATCTCGGCCGCCACCGACGTCGCGTCGCGATCGCTCTGTCACCGTCTTGCCGATTTCCTCCAGCAGTGCATCGAGTACCAGTCCGGCATCGCCGACTAAACCGATCTTCGCCTCGACATCCTTGTTGAGGTGGTTTGGATCGAGCGTCGAATGGATGATGGTCTTGCCTTTCGGCATCGCGATGCCGAACGAGGTTTCCGTAAACGAACAGCCGATACCGAAGATCACATCGGCCTCGGCAAGGAATTTCGGCACCGCGCGCGACACGGCGAGGCCGCCGGAGCCGAGCGACAGCGGATGCGTCTCCGGGAACGACGACTTGCCGCCGAGGCTGGTGGTGACGGGAATGGCGAGCCGCTCGGCCAGACGTTTGAGCTGCGGCCACGCCTTGGCGTAGTGCACGCCCTGGCCGGCATAGATCACCGGCCGTTTGGCGGCGACCAGCATGCCGGCTGCCTCCTTCACATGCACGGGATCGGCGCCGTAGCGGGTGCGCAGCACCGGCGTATAGTTCAGCGGTTCCGGCACCTCCTCGTTCCACATGTCGGCCGGGATTTCGACGATGACCGGTCCGCCACGGCCGTTCTTCAGCTTGGTGAAGGCGCGGCGGAAGATGTTGCAGACTTCGGCGGCGATATTGATCGGCTCGGACGATTTCGAGAACGCCCGCATCGCCTGGCTGGAATTGAAATTGGGGTCGATGTTGGCGAGCCGGCGCGCATAGCCCATCGGCAGCACCAGCACCGGAACGGATTCGCCATAACACTGCGCGACGCCGCCCATGGCGTTTTCGGCGCCGGGTCCGTGCTGCATGCAGAACGCGCCAATGGTCCGGCCCGAGGTGACGCGCGAGATCGCGTCCGCCATGTGGATGCCGATCCGTTCCTGGCGGACCATGACCGGGCGGATATCGGCAGTGGCCGCATGTTCGATCAGGTGGTTGACCGGATAGCCACAGAGGATCTCGATCCCCTCGCGTTTCATGATTTCAGCGATCGCAGTGCCGAGCTTCATGGCGTGTCTCTCCCCTGTGCGGGCCGGTTTGGTCCGGTCCTTTGCACCAGTTGGAACAGGATTTTATCGCCCGGTAAAGCACGGCCGGCGCCTGCCGGCGAAGTGCAGATATGCGTTTGGCCGTGCGCGGAGGCTGGTTCGCGCCTGGGGCTCAGGGGAAAGCCGCCGCCCGACAGGAGTTCAGCCTCGTAGCGTTACGAAAAAATCACAACCGCCGGTCAAGTGAACGGCCTCGTCACCTCGTCATTGGTCGGCCTCGTCACCCGCTGGACGCTGCCGCGCCCAAGCCGACCACCGTCTACGAGTTCAAGGACCAGAACACGGTGCAATTCGAGCTTCGCGTCCAGCGCAATTTCTGATCGGTGCGGCGAGGGGGACTATCTCGCTTCGCCGCGGCCGCGGAACAACGCAGCCATCAGCCCGCGAACGTATTGCTTGATGCGGCTTTCGGCGGCGGGCGGCACGGCGCGCGGCTCTTCGAGCTCGTCGCTCAAAAGGCCGATATAGTTCTTTCCCGCCGTTCGCCTCTGCGCCGCCATGCGCGCTTGCTCCGGTACACTCCGATCGGGCGACCATGGAAGCGCGATGGACACCTGAGAGTAAATATTCGGTACCGTATCACTACGGCCGCCGTGCCGTTTCCGTCTTAACCGATCGTTTACTCTCTTCGTCCTGCTGATGGATTTGATGTTCAGGAAGCGGTCGTCGTCCGGCGGCGGCGCCGGCGATTGAGACCGCCAGCACAGGCGATCGGATGAGCGCGCGCGCGATCATCCTGCCTTCTTCGCGCGGGAGGCGGTGCGCGCCACCGGCTTTGCCGCCTTCTTCGGGACTTCCTTCACCGTTTCCTTGACCGCGCGCTTGCCGCCGCCGCTGATCGGCAGCAGCATCTCGCGCTGGCCCTCGATGCGCTTCTTCGGCTTCTTGCCCTTGGCCTGAGCTTTCTCTTGAGCCTTTTCCTGGCGCTTGGCGGCCGGGGCCGGCTGCTTTTCACCGGCGAGGCTGCGTTTGAGCGCGTCCATCAGGTTGATGACATTGCCGCCGGATTTCGGGGCGGCCTTGGCCGGGGTGCCCAAGCCGTTGCGCTTCTGGTTGATCAGGTCGATCAGGGCCTGCTCGTAGCGGTCCTCGAACTGCTCCGGCTCGAACGACCCGGACTTCTGCTCGACGATATGCTTGGCGAGATCCAGCATGTCCTTGGTGATCTTCACGTCCTGGATGTCGTCGAAATATTCCTTCTCGCTGCGGACCTCGTAGGGGTAGCGCAGCAGGGTGCCCATCAGGCCGTTGTCGAGCGGTTCCAGCGCGATGATGTGCTCGCGGTTGGTCAGCACCACCCGGCCGATCGCGACCTTGTTCATGCTGCGGATGGTTTCGCGGATCACCGCAAAGGCGTCGTGGCCGACCTTGCCGTCCGGCACGAGGTAGTAGGGGCGGATCACATAGCGGCTGTCGATGTCGGTTCGCGGGACGAATTCGTCGATCTCGATGGTGCGGGTTGATTCCAGCGCGATGTCCTCAAGCTCGTCCTTCGACACCTCGATGTAGGTGTCGGTGTCGACCTTGTAGCCCTTCATGATGTCTTCGTTGGCGACTTCCTCGCCGGTGTCGGCGTCGACCTTGGCATATTTGATGCGATGGCCGGTCTTGCGGTTGATCTGGTTGAACGAGACCTTTTCGGTGTCCGAGGTCGCCGGATACAAGGCGACCGGGCAGGTCACGAGCGAAAGGCGCAGAAAGCCCTTCCAGTTGGCGCGGGGGGCCATGGGATACTCCGAAAGAAGCGACAGACGACCGGCGAGGATACCATCGGATCGGGCGGTCTCAAACATCAGCGCCAAGGGAATTTGCCAACGGCGTTAACCGTGCCTGAGACAGGTTTGGCGGTTAGGGCTGCCTGCGACCTTTTGGAACGTCCGGCTGCGGCGGCCGGCTGGAAAATCCGGAACAGGATGTACCATCAGACGTTGCTTTCAATAGCCGGTGTCGATGCAATAGCTGGCAATACAGGCACTTATCCGAAGAGGTTCCCATGGCAACGCAGCGACATGGCCAAATAGTTGAAACCGCGACCGAGGCCCGGCAGGCCGAACCCGGCCCGTCGGTGCTGGCGCTTTTGACGGCGTCTACCGGGCTCGCCGTGCTGATCCTTGGCGTGGTCTGGTTCGTATTCTTCCGCACCTGAGCGGAGCTTTTGACGTATGATCGGGTACCATTGAGAGGGCCGACCTGAGCCGGTTGTCGCGTTCCCTTCATCACTCCCGGAATTCGGGCTGGCATGAGCTTCACTTACGTCATTCCGGACATCCACGGCCGATACGATCTGCTCTGTGGCGCTCTCGCCGACATATCCACGCATTCGGGCGGCGGAGGCGGGGTCATCGTCACGATCGGCGATTACGTCGACAAGGGCCCGCACAGCAAACAGGTTATCGACCGGCTCTCGCCGGGGCATTCCTGGCTGGAATTTCGTGGCCCTGAAGGGCAACCACGACGCCATGATGGTAGCGGCGCTGCGCGACCCCGCCGGGATGGCGTCATGGATGGAAAAAGGCGGACAGGCGGCGCTCGACTCTGATGGCGGCGCCCCGTCCGCCGTGCCGGCAGCCCACATCGCATGGCTCGACGCGTCGCGGCTGATCCATGTCGATGCCCACCGCGTCTATGTTCATGCCGGCGTCGATCCTGACGTTCCGCTGGATCAGCAGAGCGAAACGACCCTGTTGTGGGGAAGCGTTATGCCGCGGGATATCCGGCCGGGATCGGCAGTCGTCACGTCGTCCACGGCCACGACAATGATCCGGACGGCCCTTTGCTCTATGAGGTCGCACCAATCTGGACACGCTGGCCTGGCGCACGGGACGACTTATGGTTGGAATTTTCGACGACGACAGAGCGGGCGGTCCCGTTGATTTTATCGAAGTCAGGGGGCCCGCCGGCCGGGCGTTGACCATGGATAGCGCCCCTTGTAACGCCCCTTATAAGGTCTCTTGTATAACGTCGCTTGGGGCAGCCGATCCGGCATGTTAGGCGTTGAATCCTGCGATTTAGGAAGTCCCCGGACCCCCTTGAACCGCATGAAGAAAAAGTAACATGGCGCCGTGCTTCCCGTTCATAGCCCGTTCACGCCGCCGAGCCTCATGATGAGGTCTGATATCGTGAAGCTCATGGTTGGAGGCCAGCTTGCGCCTGCTTGTTGTAGACGATGATCCGGATCTCAATCGTCAGCTGCGACGGCGCTGACGGACGCCGGCTACGTGGTCGATCGGCCTTCGATGGCGAGGAGGGACATTTCCTCGGCGACAGCGAGCCCTATGACGCCGTGGTGCTCGACATCGGCCTGCCGAAGATGGACGGCATCTCGGTGCTGGAGGCGTGGCGCCGCAACGGGCGCGCGATGCCGGTCCTGATCCTGACCGCGCGCGACCGCTGGAGCGACAAGGTGCAGGGCTTTGACGCCGGCGCCGACGACTATGTCGCCAAACCGTTCCACCTCGAGGAGATACTGGCGCGAATTCGCGCGCTGCTGCGCCGTTCAACCGGCCATGCCCAGTCCGAACTGACCTGCGGTCCGGTGTCGCTGGATACCCGCACCAACCGGGTCAGCGTATCCGGCAATCCGATCAAGATGACCTCGCACGAGTACCGGCTGCTGGCCTATCTGATGCACCACACCGGGCGCGTGGTGTCGCGCACCGAGCTGGTCGAACACCTCTACGACCAGGATTTCGACCGCGACTTCAACACCATCGAGGTGTTCGTCGGGCGTATCCGCAAGAAGCTCGACTGCGACATCATCCAGACCGTGCGCGGGCTCGGCTACCTGCTGACGCCGCCGACGCCCGGCGCCTGATTTGCTCTTTCATGCGGGCATGGTCTTATCCGAACCGGTATCCACCCTGTGCTAATGCGGCCCTCCGGATCGGGACCATGCTCTGATGCGCGGCAGCTCGCTTGCCACACGCCTGTTCCTGTCGGCGACCGCCTGGGTGGTCGTGATCCTGGTCATTACAGGCATTGTGCTGTCGTCGGTGTATCGCAACGCGGCCGAACGTGCCTTCGACCGCCGTCTTAACCTCTATCTTCGAACCCTGATCGCCGAGGTCGCCACCCCGGACGAGCCGCCCGACCATCAGTTCCAGTCGCTCGGTGAGCCGCTGTTCGAACTGCCGTTGTCCGGCTGGTACTGGCAGATCGTCCGCACCGACACCGAGAAAAACGAGACCCGGGCGTCGCGTTCGCTGTGGGACAAGAAGCTGCCGAAGCTCGAGGAGCACGATGCGGAGCTGACCGCCGCCGGCATCCGTCTCGGCTATGTCGAGGGTCCCGAAGGCCAGAGCCTGCGAATGGTCGAGCGGCCGATCGATCTCGGCGCCGACGGCAAGTTCCTGGTCAGCGTGGCCGGCGACGCCACCGAAATCTTCGATGAGACCCGCAGCTTCGACTACTACCTGGGGGGCACCTTCGCGGCGCTGGGCATCGTGCTGCTGCTGACCACGATCTTCCAGGTCCGCTTCGGCCTCGCACCGCTCAAGCGCATCTCGGAATTGATCGCCGACATCCGCTCCGGCCGCGCTGAACGGCTGGAGGGCGAATTTCCGGTTGAGATCGCGCCGCTGGCGCGCGAGACCAACGCGCTGATCGATGCCAACCGCGAGATCGTCGAGCGCGCCCGTACCCATGTTGGCAATCTCGCCCACGCCATCAAGACGCCGCTCTCGGTGATCGTCAACGAGGCCACCGCGCATCCGGTAGATGCCTTTGCGAACAAGGTGTTGGAGCAGGCTGATGTGATGCGGGATCAGGTGGCGCATCACCTTGAGCGGGCGCGGATCGCGGCGCGCGTCACCATCATCGGCACCGTCACCGAGGTCGCGCCGGCGATCGAGGCGTTGCGACGGACCATGGAGAAGATCCACCGCGACCGCAGCATCGCCATCGAGGTCAAGGCCGATCCGCAAGCCCGGTTTCGCGGCGAGCGGCAGGACCTCGAGGAAATGGCCGGCAACCTGGTCGACAACGCCTGCAAATGGGCGGCGTCACAGGTCTTCATCGAGGTCCTGGTTGAGGCGCCCAAGGCGCCCGGCGCCGGTCCGAGGTTACGGATCATCGTCGACGACGACGGCCGCGGTCTGTCGGCTGCCGAACGTGCACAGGTCTCCCGGCGAGGCCAGCGGCTCGATGAATCCAAGCCCGGCTCCGGGCTCGGGCTCTCGATCGTGGTCGATCTGGCCGGCCTTTACGGCGGTCACCTCACGCTGGGCGACGCCCCGACCGGTGGTCTGCGGGCGGAACTGGTACTACCGGGGATTTAGCGCGCGTTCGAGCAAGCCGGGTTCCGGTTGGCGCAAGGGAAATGCTCATAACTCGTGCCGATACGGGCTGGTTACCGTCATCCTTCCGCCGATTTCATTGTTCCTAAACGCCTTCTTAACGGGCAGACTTTTAAGATCGCGGGTGGACGCGCTTTGCCGTCCGCTCGACACACGCATATCCACATCGGACGCATGAGCCAGACATCGACCGAGCGGCTGAGGGATTATCTCGCCCAGCTCCCGCCCCAGGCGCAGGCGCTGCTGATGCGGGAGTTCGAGCGCGCCGTTGAGCGCGGGGAGGACACTGCCGTCGCCAATCTCGTGCTCGGGCAACTGCGCAAGGTCGTGCGCGGGGCCGAGGAGGACAACGAAACGCGGCCGCGTTCCGACGACCCGGCACGGCTGTTGTTTCAGCCGCTCGAGCCGTTCTTTGTCGAAAGCAATTTTCCGATCCGGCCGGGTAAGATTTGCCGCGCCTCGCTGGCGCCGATCTGGCAATGGCTTGGCCGCGACGGCGCGACCGAGGCTGCGCGCGAATTTGAAACCTCGCTTGCCGAGAGCAGGCGGAGCGGCTCGACCGGCGGTCTTGAAGCGGCGAGCCGCAAGTTCCAGACCGCCGCGGCCGATGCGATCGTGAAGATCTCGACACCTGTGCCGGGCGAAGACACGCAGCGCGCGCTGTCCCGCATCGGGCCGCCCAATGTCGTCGAGGACCTGCTGTCGATCGGGGCGGTGTTGCAGGCGCGCGAAGCGCTGGATGCGCTCGGTGGCCGGCTTCCGAGCCAGCTCAGGGCGTTCACGGATTTCCCAGATCGTATCGGTAACCGCGGCGCTCAACGTACCGTCGTTGCAAACGCCGCAGCGGCTGCCGTTGCGCTGTCGCTGATCATGCAGCGGCTGGTGGCGCGTGGCAGATCATCCGCCTTGCGGTCAAGATGGCGGCGTCCGACGACGAAATTCGCGTCGCCGCCACGCCGTTCGGCATCGCCGTCTCGATCGCGCTGCATGATCTCTCCTTTGTCGCGGCCTGCCTGCGCACCGACATCCGGCGCGGCCAACTCGAAAACGTCGGCGAACAGCTGAGATCGCTGCATGAAAGCGTGCGCGGCCTGCGCACCGAACTCGATCTGCGCCAGGATTTGCCGTGGGGCCGGCAACTGGCGTCGATCCGCGCCTATATCTCCGAACTCGCCGCAGTTGGAAATCGTCAGCGTCCCGGCCGGGCTCGCCGTATACTGCGCCAGCGCGCCGACAAGGATATCGGCGCCGCCCCCAAGATCGACGCCACCGAGGTCGAGGAAACCGCGGCGTTGATCGATTTCGTCGCGGTGTGCCGCACCTATGCCAGCGAACTCGCGATCAACGAGGTGACGCTGCGGACCTATTCCGACCTGCAGCATTACGTCGAGCGGTCCACCGAAAGTCTGGTGCAGTCGCTGCGCGGCGGCGACACCAAGTCGCGCAGCTACCGGCAGATGCAGGTCAAGGCGGCGATCCGCTTCTGCGAGGTGCTGTTCGGTCACGATTACGCGTCGCTGATGAGCCGGGCGGCGGAAAATGCCGTCGTCGTCGAGCGCAAGCCGACCGCGCAGGCTAGGGGAGGGCGTCGCCTCCACGGCCAAGAACTTTTCGCCCCCATTTTGCTCCTGTAATTGTCAATTGCCGGACTTGCCGCCAGTGGTGTAAAGCGGCGCATCGGCACCTCCTGAGAAGGTGCCGTTCCGCCCGGGAACCGCTTGATGACATTGTGGTTTGTGTTCGCGCTGATGACGGTCGCGGCGATCTTTGCCGTGCTTTGGCCGTTGAGCCGCGGGCAGCCGGCGGATGGCGGCACGGAGCCGCCGTCTATACCGACCAGCTCGCCGAGATCGATCGTGACGTCGCCGCAGGCCTGATCGGCGCGCCCGAGGCCGAGGCGGCGCGGGTCGAAATCGGCCGCCGCCTGCTTGCCGCCGCCGACGGTGGCCGCGCGGCGCCGGCGCAGTCGAACCTCCGGTTACGCCGCGCCTCGGCCATCCTGGCGCTGGTCGCGCTGCCGATCGCGGCAGTGACCTTCTACCTCTCGCTGGATCGCCGCAGCTCGGCGATTTCCCGCTCGCTCCGCGCAGCCGGGTCGCCGACGCCAACCAGCCGCTCGACAATCTGGTGGCGCAGGTCGAAGCGCATCTGGAGAAGAATCCGACCGACGGCCGCGGCTGGAACGTGCTGGCGCCGGTGCTGGCACGGCTCGGCCGCTACGACGAGGCGATCCGGGCCTACCGCAATTCGATCACCTACAACGGCGACAGCGCC
The DNA here is from genome assembly GCA_963764705.1 of uncultured Alphaproteobacteria bacterium. Lineage (GTDB taxonomy): Bacteria > Pseudomonadota > Alphaproteobacteria > Rhizobiales > Xanthobacteraceae > Bradyrhizobium. The sequence goes on from CAVXTR010000009.1 coordinate 442,687, forward strand.
GAGCGCCGGTCCGACCTCGGCGAGGCCCTGATCGGCTCGGCCGGCGGCGTCGTCACATCAGAGGCCAAGGCCGAATTCGAGCGCGCGGTGGCGCAAAAGGCCGACGACCCCAAGGCGAACTATTTCCTGGGGTTGGCCGCCGAGCAGGACGGCCGTCAGGCCGATGCGGCCTCGATCTGGCGCGCGATGCTCGAAAAGGCCCCGGCGGAGGCGCCGTGGCGACCGCTGGTACAGGCGGCCCTGGTCCGGGTCGGCGGCCCGGCGATGCCCGCGCTGTCGAACGACACCATGGCGGCGGCCAAGGACATGACCGAGACCGACCGCGGCGCGATGATCGCCGGCATGGTCGATCGGCTCGCGACGCGGCTGAAGCAGGACGGCAACGACGTCGAGGGATGGTTGCGGCTGGTCAGGGCCTATATGGTGATGGGCGAACGCGACAAGGCGGTCAGCGCGGTCACCGACGCCCGCCAGGCGGTCGCCAGCGATGCCGAGCGCTTGCGCCAGCTCAATGAAGGCCTGAAGAATCTGGGGCTTGATGGCTGACATCATGCCCGAAGACAGAGAAACCTGATGACGCGCAAGCAACGGCGTTTGACGATGATCGGCGGTTCGCTCGCGGTGCTCGCGGTGGCGGCGGCGCTGGTGCTGAACGCCATGCGCGATTCCATCGTGTTCTTTTCCACGCCCTCGATGGCGGCCGAGAAGCATATTCCGCCCGGCAAGCGCTTTCGCCTCGGCGGGCTGGTGCAGCCGGGATCGCTGGTCCGCGGCGACAACCTTGCGATCTCCTTTGCCGTCGCCGACGGCAGCGCCACGCTGCCGGTCGCCTATAAAGGCATCCTGCCCGATCTGTTTCGCGAAGGGCAGGGCGTCGTCGCCGAAGGCGCGCTCGATGGTTCAGGCGTCTTCAAGGCCGATACCGTGCTGGCCAAGCATGACGAGACCTACATGCCCAAGGACGTCGCCGACGCCCTGAAGAAGCAGGGGCACTGGAAGGACGACTACGGCGCCAAGCCCAGTGCGTCCGCTGCACCTCAGCCCGCGCAGGGAGCGATGCGGTGATCGCAGAAGCCGGACATTACGCACTGGTGCTGGCGCTGGCGCTGGCGCTGATCCAGTCCACGGTGCCGATCGCGGGGGCGCGCTGGGGCGATGCCGCGCTGATGAATGTCGCGCGCTCGACCGCGCTGGCGCAATTGCTGTTCGCCGCCGCCTCGTTCGCCGCGCTGGTGTGGCTGCACGTCAGTTCGGATTTCTCCGTCGTCAACGTGTTCGAGAATTCGCATTCGATGAAGCCGCTGATCTACAAGATCACCGGCGTCTGGGGCAACCACGAAGGCTCGATGCTGCTGTGGGTATCCATCCTCGCGCTGTTCGGCGGCCTCGTCGCCGCCTTCGGCAACAACCTGCCGCTGTCGCTGCGCGCTCATGTGCTGGCGGTGCAGGCCTGGATCGCCAGCGCGTTCTATCTGTTCATCCTCGTGACCTCGAATCCGTTCCTGCGCATCGGCTCGCCGCCGATCGAAGGCCGCGACCTCAATCCGGTGCTGCAGGACATCGGCCTCGCCGTGCATCCGCCGATGCTCTATCTCGGCTATGTCGGGTTTTCGATTTCGTTTTCGTTCGCGGTGGCTGCCCTGCTCGAAGGGCGGATCGACGCGGCCTGGGCGCGCTGGGTGCGGCCGTGGACGCTGGTGGCGTGGATATTTCTCACGCTCGGCATCGCGATGGGGTCGTACTGGGCCTATTACGAGCTCGGCTGGGGCGGCTGGTGGTTCTGGGACCCGGTCGAGAACGCTTCCCTGATGCCATGGCTCGCCGGCACCGCGTTGTTGCATTCGGCCGTGGTGATGGAAAAGCGCAACGCGCTGAAGGTCTGGACCATCCTGCTGTCGATCCTGACGTTCTCGCTGTCGCTGCTCGGCACCTTCCTGGTGCGTTCGGGCGTGCTGACTTCCGTGCACGCATTCGCGACCGATCCGACGCGCGGCGTGTTCATCCTGCTGATCCTCTGCCTGTTCATCGGCGGCAGCCTCTCGCTCTACGCCTGGCGCGCCTCGGCGCTGAAGCAGGGCGGGCTGTTCGCGCCGATCTCGCGCGAGGGCGCGCTGGTGCTCAACAACCTGTTCCTGACCACGGCCTGCGCTACGGTCTTCATCGGCACGCTGTACCCGCTGGCGCTGGAGGTTCTGACCGGCGAGAAGATTTCGGTCGGCGCGCCTTTCTTCAACTTGACCTTCGGGCCGCTGTTCGTGCCGCTGATGGTCGCGGTCCCGTTCGGGCCGCTATTGGCGTGGAAGCGCGGCGACCTCATCGGCGCGGCGCAGCGGCTGATGGCCGCCGGCATCGCCGCGCTGATCGCAATGGCCGTGCTGTTGGCATGGACCCATGGCGGCAGCACGTTCGCGCCGCTGGCGATCGGGCTGGCAGTATGGGTCATCGCCGGCGCGCTCTGCGATCTCGCCGAGCGGACGGGACTGTTCCGCGTGGCCGTCAGGCATTGCGATGCGGCGCGCGCGCGGCCTGCCGCGGGCGACCTGGGGCACCGCATTCGCGCATGCCGGCGTCGGCGTGGCGCTGATCGGGATCGTCTGCGAAACCACCTGGAACAGCGAATATATCGCCACCATGAAGCCGGCCGAGGTCGCCAAAGTCGCCGGCTATGAATTGAAGCTCGATGGCCTGACGCAGCGGGCGGGACCGAATTTCCGCGAGATGATCGCGCAGTTCACGGTGACCCTCGACGGAAAGACGCTCAGCGTGATGACGCCGTCGAAGCGCAATTTCACCACACGGGGATCCTCGACCACGGAGGCCGCGCTGCTGACGCGCGGCGCCAGCCAGTTGTACATCTCGCTCGGCGAGACCAATGCCGACGGCGCCATCGCGGTGCGGATCTATCACAAGCCGATGGTGCTGCTTGATCTGGTGGGGACCGGTGCTGATGGCGTTCGGCGGCATGCTGTCGCTGTCGGACCGGCGCTTACGCGTCGGCGCCCCGAAGCCCGCCAAGGCTTCGCGCGCGCTGCAACCGGCGGAGTGAAGCCTTGAAACAGCTCCTTGCGTGGATGTTCGTCGCTGCTTTGATGATTGGAAGCCCGGCTGCGTTCGCCGTGCAGCCCGACGAGATCATGGCCGATCCGGCCAAGGAAGCGCGGGCGAGGGACCTGTCGCGCGAATTGCGCTGCATGGTCTGCCAGAACCAGTCGATCGACGATTCCGAGGCGCCGCTGGCGCGCGACCTGCGGCTTCTGGTCCGCGAGCGGATCGCATCCGGCGACAGCGACGCCCAGGTGGTCGACTTCCTGGTGGCGCGCTACGGCGAGTTCGTGTTGCTGAAGCCGCGCGTCAATCAGCACACGCTTGTCCTGTGGCTGTTGCCGCCGCTGGCGCTGCTGGGCGGCGGGCTGGCGCTGTGGTTCTATGGCCGCCGGCGCAAATCCGCGGGCGACCGCCGTTGCTTCGGCTGACGGAAGAGGAAGAGGCCCGGATCGAACGTCTGATCGCGGCCGAATCGGCGCCGGAAAAGCAGGGCTAGCTCCCGCCGGATTGCCAGCGGGCCGATTTCCGCTAAGACGTTGACCTGTCGAAAAACAGACATCATCCAGGGGGGAATTTGATCATGGCCTTATCGCTCTATGACGCCACCGTGGCGAACTATTTGCAGATCCTCGGCGGCCTCAGCGGCGTGCTCGAGCGCGGGCTCGCGCATTTCCAGGAAAACAACATCGATCCGGAAACCATGGTCGAGACGCGGCTGGCGCCCGACATGCTGCCGTTTCGCTTCCAGATCATTTCCGTCGCCCAGCATTCCCGCGGCGCCATCGAGGGCGTGCAGCAGGGCGTGTTCAAGCCGCCGGCGTTCAAGACGCCGTACGACTATGCCGGGCTGCAGGGGCTGGTTACCGATACCCAGAAAGCGCTGTCGGCGCTGACGCCGGAGACGGTCAATGCGCTCGGCGGCAAGGACGTCGTGTTTCATCTCGGCGAGCGCCAGTTGCCGTTCACGGCGGAGGGCTTTCTGATGTCGTTCTCGCTGCCGAACTTCTATTTCCACGCCACCACCGCCTACGACATCCTGCGCACCCATGGCGTTCCCCTGGGCAAGCGCGATTTCATGGGGCGGATGATTCTCAAGAAGGCTTGAGCGGGTGGCTGCTGCTCGCTGCGGACCGGAAGCGGCGGGCGGCGCTCGTCCGGCGAAGGCCCGGGACGGGGCCCACACACAAAATCTCGAAAACAACCCCATGCAAAGTAGAAGGGTACGCAAGGGACGGCGCGGAGGGGGCCGTCTCGCCCCCAGAAAGCCGTTTTTCAGCCGCCGCTAAGCCATTGATTGCCTGCGTTAAACTGCCGCATCCGCCACCCCCTGCATTACAAAAGTTTAATTCCCTCGCCAGCGCGCGGTAAGGCGGCAAACCCCATCTTCAGTCCTGTCAGGTGCACGGCCCCCGCACCGTCGATTTCTGGATCTGGAGATTTCCACCCAATGACCGAACGCCCCGTCGATCTTTCCTCGCTTCCGTCCTATCAGGCACCCCGGCGCTCGCTGTTCTCGGCGCGCAAATTCGCGCTGATGGCTTCTGTCGTCGCCGGCCTCGGCGCTGCCATCTATGGCTTCTCGCCGTCGCAGGGCCCGGTCGATGTCTTCACCACCGCAGCCCACGCGCAGGTCAACAACGAGGTGCGCAAGGTCGCGCAGCCGGTCGGCTTTGCCGACATCGTCGAGCGCGTGAAGCCGTCGGTGATTTCGGTCAAGGTCAACATCAACGAGAAGGTCGCCAGCAAGGACGACAGCGCCAACAAGGACGAGGATTCGCCGTTCCAGCCGGGCTCGCCGATGGAGCGCTTCTTCCGCCGCTTCGGCGGACCGGATGGATTGCCCCCGAGCCTGCGCGGTGGACCGGGTGGCGGCCGTGGCGGCCGTGGCGCGGTAACCGGCCAGGGGTCCGGCTTCTTCATCTCGGCTGACGGCTATGCCGTGACCAACAACCACGTGGTCGATGGCGCCGACAAGGTCGAGGTCACGACCGACGACGGCAAGACCTACACCGCGAAGGTGATCGGCACCGATCCGCGCACCGACGTCGCGCTGATCAAGGTCGAGGGCCGCAACGATTTCCCGTTCGCCAAGCTTTCGGATAGCAAGCCGCGGATCGGCGACTGGGTGCTGGCGGTCGGCAATCCGTTCGGCCTCGGCGGCACGGTGACGGCCGGCATCGTCTCGGCCTCCGGCCGCGACATCGGCAACGGTCCCTATGACGACTTCATCCAGATCGACGCGCCCGTGAACAAGGGCAATTCGGGTGGTCCGGCGTTCGACGTGTCGGGCGAGGTGATGGGCGTCAACACCGCGATCTATTCGCCGTCCGGCGGCAGCGTCGGCATCGCGTTCTCGATCCCCGCTTCGACGGTGAAGAGCGTGATCGCCCAGCTCAAGGACAAGGGCACGGTCAGCCGCGGCTGGATCGGCGTCCAGATCCAGCCGGTGACCGCTGATATCGCCGACAGCCTCGGCCTGAAGAAGGCGGAAGGCGCGCTGGTGGCGGAACCGCAGGCCAACGGTCCGGCGGCCAAGGCCGGCATCGAATCCGGTGACGTCATCATCGCCGTCAACGGCGAGGCGGTGAAGGATGCCCGCGAACTCGCCCGCACCATCGGCGGCCTTGCCCCCGGCAATGCGGTCAAGCTCAACGTCGTGCACAAGGGCCAGGACAAGGTCATCAACCTGACGCTCGGCCAGTTGCCGAACACGGTCGAGGCCAAGGCCGACATCGGCAAGGACGATAACGGCAGCGCGACCAAGGGAACCGACGTGCCGAAGCTCGGCATGACGGTGGCCCCCGCCAACAGCGTCGCCGGCGCCGGCAAGGAAGGCGTCGTGGTGACCGAGGTCGACCCGAAGAGTGCGGCGGCCGAACGTGGCTTCAAGGAAGGCGACGTCATTCTCGAAGTCGCGGGCAAGAGCGTCACCACTGCCGGTGACGTCCGCGATGCGATCACGGCCGCGCGCTCCGACAACAAGAACAGCGTGCTGATGCGCGTGAAGAGCGGCGGTTCGTCGCGGTTCGTGGCAGTGCCGCTGGCCAAGGGTTAAATACGAGATGGAAGGTTTCGCCGGCATTGTCGCCCCCGCCGACGGCTCCTTCCGGGGAGCGGGTCAAAAGCTCGCTCCCACTGGATACCTTTCGATGGAATACGCCCCCCTCCGTCGGAAGGTTCTAAGGGCGGCGGGGTCCCCCAGCTCCGCCGCCCGCTTTTTTTCCTCATTTTTTTCACTTCATTGCGAGACCGGCCGGTCGCCTTGCATGTGCAGGGCGGTCGCGCCATGGTGAGAGAAAGTCCATTCCCGTGACCGCAACTGCTCCCGAAATGCGCCTGTTGATCATCGAAGACGACCGCGAGTCCGCCGACTATCTGGTCAAGGCGTTCCGCGAGGTCGGTCATGTCGCCGATCTCGCCAGCGACGGCGAGGAGGGCCTGTCGATGGCCGACGGCGGCGACTACGACGTGCTGGTCGTCGACCGCATGCTGCCCAAGCGCGACGGCCTGTCGCTGATCGGCAACCTGCGTGACAAGGGCAACCGCACGCCGGTCCTGATTCTCTCCGCGCTCGGCCAGGTCGACGACCGCATCAAGGGCCTGCGCGCCGGCGGCGACGACTATCTGCCAAAGCCCTATTCATTCGCCGAACTTGCTGGCGCGCGTCGAAGTGCTGTCGCGCCGCCACGGCGGTCCGGCCGAAGAGACCACCTACAGGGTCGGCGATCTCGAACTCGACCGGCTCTCGCATCGCGTGGCCCGCGGCAAGGACGAACTGACGCTGCAGCCCCGCGAATTCCGCCTGCTCGAATATCTGATGAAGCATGCCGGCCAGGTGGTGACGCGCACCATGCTGCTGGAAAACGTCTGGGACTATCATTTCGATCCGCAGACCAACGTCATCGACGTCCATATCTCACGGTTGCGCTCCAAGATCGACAAGGGCTTTGAACGGCCCTTGCTGCACACGATCCGCGGCGCCGGATACATGATCCGTGACGGCATTCGGTAAGCTGATCCGCACCACGGCGTTCCGGCTGACGCTGGTCTATCTGTTTCTGTTTGCGCTGTTCGCCGCGTCGCTGCTGGGCTACTTCGCCTGGAATACGCGACGGCTGATCACCGAGCAGATCACCACCACGGTGAACGGCGAAATCGCCGAGATCAACAACATCTACACGCGCCGCGGTCTGCGCGGCCTTGACGGCACCATCCGCAACCGGGCGCTGCGTCCCGGCGCCAATCTCTATCTCGTCACCGCGCCGAACGGGACCGCGCTCGGCGGCAATGTCGCGTCGCTGTCGCCGGGCGTGATGGGTTCGAGCGGCTGGTCGGAGACCGCCTATCGCCGGCTCGACGACCAGGACAATGGCGATCACCGCGCGCTGGTCTACGTCACTCAATTGGATAACGGTTTTCGGCTGCTGGTCGGCCGCGACCTCGAAGAGCGTCGGCGGCTGTTCGGGATCGTCGCGCATGCCGCGCAATGGTCGCTTCTGGTCGTGATCGTGCTCGGCATCGGCGGCGGCATCTTCGTGGCGCGGCGGGTGCTGCGCCGGATCGACGCCATGACCGGCACCACCCAGCGCATCATGGCCGGCGATCTCTCGGGCCGTCTGCCGGTCGGGCGCAGCGGCGACGAACTCGATCGCCTTGCGGAAAACCTCAACGCCATGCTGGAGCGCATCGAGGCGCTGATGGTGGGCCTCAAGGAAGTCTCCGACAACATCGCGCATGATCTGAAGACGCCGCTGACGCGGCTGCGCAACCGCGCCGAGGAGGCACTGGCGAGTTCCGGCAGCGAGGCCGAGTACCGCGCCGCGCTGGAACGCACCATCGAGGAATCCGACGGCCTGATCCGCACCTTCAACGCGCTGTTGATGATCGCGCGCGCCGAGTCCGGACAGGCGCGCGGCAACATGGACGATTTCGACGCCGCCGACGTCGCCAACGGCATCCACGAACTCTACGAGCCGCTGGCCGAAGACGACGGCATGACCCTGCGCGTCAAGACCGCGCCGGTGCGGCTGCACGGCAACCGCGAACTGATCAGCCAGGCGCTGGCCAACCTGGTCGAGAACGCGATCAAATACGGCAAGCCGTCGGCGGTGGTGCAGCCGCTGGATGCCGCCGCCGCGGCGCGCACCCGGGAGATCCTGATCGAGGCGCGGCGCGAGGGCGATTCCGTGCTGCTCAGCGTCAGCGATCACGGACCGGGAATTCCGGAAGGCGACCGCAAGCACGCGGTGGAACGGTTTGTGCGGCTGGAGGCCAGCCGGACGCTGCCGGGCTCCGGCCTCGGCCTCAGCCTGGCGTCGGCGGTGGCGACGCTGCATGGCGGCGAACTCAGGCTCGGCGATTCGCATCCCGGCCTGATCGCGACGCTGGCGATCCGCGTGCACTGTTCGCGGGCGCCGGTTCCGGCTGCAAACGAGGCTTGCCGCGCGCTCAAACGCAGGATGTGCCACAGAAGGTGGCATGAACTCATCCGCGCCGGGCAACGCGGAAGGACATCGGCTGGCCGCGCGGTTCGCGGCCGCGCCGCATGTCTCCGCTTCCCACAATGCCGAACAACGCCTGGGAGACTGGCTCGCCGAACTCGAGCCGGCGCAGTCGGCTGCGATCGATGCGTGGCTGGACCGTCCGCATGCCAGGACCATCCTGCTCGGGATCGCGGAATTCTCGCCCTATCTGTTCGACCTGATCCGCGCCGACGCCGCGCGCCTGATCCGCGTGTTGGCATGCGACCCGGAGACGCACCTCTGCGTCGCTGATCGAGAACACCTCGCGCGAGGTGCTCGCGGCTGCCGGCGAGACCGACGTGATGCATCTGCTTCGCCGGATGAAGGCGGAGGCCGCACTGATGATCGCGCTGTGCGACATCGGCGGGGTCTGGCCGGTGATGCGGGTGACGGCGGCGCTGACCGATCTGGCGGTGACCTCGGTGCAGACGGCGCTTGCGCTTCCTGCTGCGGCAGGAGGTCGCGCGCGGCCGGATGACGGCCGTCGAATCACGACCGGCCCGAGGAGGGCTGCGGCCTGATCGTGCTCGCGATGGGCAAGATGGGCGCGGGCGAACTGAACTATTCCAGCGACATCGACCTGATCGTGTTCTTCGATCCCGCCGCCACCTCGCTGGTGGCGGACATCGAACCGGCGCCGTTCTTCGTGCGGGTGACGCAGGCGCTGGCGCGGCTGCTGCAGCAGCGCTCCGGCGACGGCTACGTGTTCCGCGTCGATCTGCGGCTGCGGCCGGATCCGGCCTCGACGCAGGTGGCGATGTCGATCGACGCGGCGCTGCATTACTACGAGCGGGAAGGGCGGACCTGGGAACGCGCGGCGATGATCAAGGCGCGGCCCTGCGCCGGCGACGCCAGGGCCGGCGAGGCGCTGGTCGCCGAACTTGCGCCGTTCGTCTGGCGCAAGCATCTGGATTTCGCAGCACTTGCCGATGTCCACGACATGAAGCGGCAGATGCAGACCTATCGCGGCCAGAGCGAGATCGCGGTCGAAGGCCACAACGTCAAGGTCGGCCGCGGCGGCATCCGCGAGATCGAGTTTTTCGCGCAGACCCAGCAACTGATCGCCGGCGGCCGGCATCCGGAACTGCGGGTGCGGCCGACGCTGCAGGCGCTGAACGTGCTGGCGAACAGCAACTGGATCACCTTCGAGGCGCGCGACGAACTGACGGCGGCCTACGAGTTCCTGCGCCGGGTCGAGCACCGGCTGCAGATGATCGCCGACGAGCAGACCCATGCGCTTGCCGGACGACGCCGGAGGCCGTCGAGCGCTTTGCCAACTTCTTCGGCTATGACAGCCGCGCTTCCTTTGCGAAGGATCTGCTCGGCCATCTCAACATCGTGCAGGGACATTACAGCAAGCTGTTCGAGGGCGATCCGACCGGCACGGCAAAGCTGCCCGACGTCGACTACAGCGGCGGGCCTGACGATCCGCGGCTGCTCGCGCATCTGGCCACGCTCGGCTTCAAGAAGCCGATCGTGGTGGCGAAGACCGTGCAGCAATGGCTGGCGGGCGACTATCGCGCGCTCCGCGTCGAGACCACCAAGAGCGCGTTCGTCGAGTTCGTTCCCGGCCTGATCGACGGCCTCGCGCATGCCGAAGACCCCGACGACGCGGTGACCGCGTTCGATCGTTTCCTCGGCGCGCTGCAGCGCGGCGGCCGGCTGATCTACGCTGTTGAGCCAGAACCGCGATCTGGTGGCGCTGGTGGCGCTGATCCTCGGCGCGGCGCCGCGGCTCGGCGACATGCTGGCGCGCGCAGCCGCAGATCATGGACGGGCTGATCGATCCGCGCTTCTTCGGCGCGATGCCGGACCAGAAGGAATTGTCGGCGCGGCTGGCGGCGACGCTGAAGGACGCGGATTCCTACGAGGACTTTCTCGACCGCCTGCGGCTGTTCGGGCAGGAGAGCCTGTTCCTGATCGGCACGCGCATCCTGTCCGGCACGGTGTCGGCGCAGCAGGCCAGCGTCGCCTTTGCCGACGTCGCCGAGGGCATCGTCCATACCGTGCATGGCCTGGTCACCGACCGCTTCGCCGCCCAGCACGGCCGCATCAAGGGGCAGGAGACCGCGATCCTGGCGATGGGCCGGCTCGGCAGCCGCGAGATGACGGCGTCGTCCGATCTCGATCTGATCCTGCTCTATGATTTCGACGACGAGAATCCGGATTCCGACGGCGAACGTTCGCTGCACGGCGCGCAGTATTTCGCCCGCTTCACCCAGCGGCTGATCTCGGCCTTCACGACGCGGACCAATTACGGCGTGCTCTACGACGTCGACATGCGGCTGCGGCCGTCGGGCCGCGCCGGGCCGGTGGCCTCGCGGATCGATTCCTTTGCCGACTACCAGGAACGCGAGGCCTGGACCTGGGAGCACATGGCGCTGACGCGGGCGCGCGTGATCTCGTCGTCGCCGGCCTTTCGCAAGCGGATCGAGGACGTCATTCGCAGCGTGCTGACGCGGCCGCGCGATCCCGCGAGCACCGCCGGCGACGTCGCCGACATGCGCCGGGCGATCGCGCTGGAGAAGGGCGAGGACGACGTCTGGGATCTGAAACACGCCGCCGGCGGCCTCGTCGATATCGATTTCATCGCGCAGTATCTGCAGCTCGTTCATGCCGCGGACAAGCCCGAAATCCTCAGCGTCTCGACGCTGCAGGTGCTCGACAACGCCGCGCGGCTCGGCGTGCTGCCGCAGTCGGAAGCCGAGATCCTGCGCTCGGCGACGCGGCTCTATCACGACCTGACGCAGATCCTGCGGCTCTGCGTCACCGGAAAATTCAATCCGGAAACGGCGGGCGAAAACCTGCAGCGCGTGATGGCGCGCGCCGGCGACACGCCGGATTTCTCGACGCTGGAAGCGCGGGTGCGGGAAACCCAGGCCGAGGTGCGGCGGGTGTTTCTGGCAATTGTGGGATGAATGCGTAGCTTCGTAGGATGGGCAAAGCGTAGCGTGCCCACCGTTCAAGACCATACTGCTGATAGATGGTGGGCACGGCGCTATCGCGCCTTTGCCCACCCTACAAGGTAACCACTACGCCTGCTTCAGCGTCTCCAGCGCATCGCGCACGTTGGGATCGAGTCCCGCGCCGCCGGCATCGAGATGCGCAAAGATCTGCTTGCGCATCCGCGGGTCCCAGAACTTCTTGATGTGTTCGGCGATGCCCGGCACCGCCTTGTCGTGGCCCTGGCTCCGGAAGAATTGTCCGATCTGGTTGGCCATGTAGATCAATCGGTCAGGCGACGACATGAACTGCTCCGGTAGCGCCGGTCTTGAGTTTGGGCGCGTTTTCCTCGTTACCCGTGATCCGCTCCGGGTGCGTGAAGATTTCAAATCCATCGGACCGCGCGATGGCGGCCAGCGTGATGCCGGCGGCATCCGCCATCCGCACCGCGAGCGCGGTCGGCGCCGACACCGCGACCATCAGCGGCGCGCCGATCGCGGCGGTCTTCTGCACCATCTCGACCGAGACCCGGCTGGTCAGCAGCACCATGCCGTCGCTGGTCACGACCTTGTCCTGCGCCAGCGCGCCGGCGAGCTTGTCGAGCGCGTTGTGGCGGCCGACATCCTCGCGCAGGGCGACGATGCCGCGCGCAGGGGTCCAGAACGCCGCGGCGTGCACCGCGCGGGTTTCGATGTTGATCTCTGCAGCGGCGCGATGCTCTGCCATCGCCGCCATGATCTCGCGCGGCGAGAACGAGCGGCCTCCGGTCACGACGGCCGCGGGCCGCACGGCCTCGGCGATGGAATCGATGCCGCAGATGCCGCAGCCGGTGGGGCCGGCGATATGCCGGCGGCGTTCGCTGAGGCGTTCGGCTTTCGACGACGCCAGCCACATCCGCAGCTCGATGCCGTCGTCGAGTTCGACGATGTCGAGCGAGTCGATCTCGTCGGCGGACTGCACGATGCCTTCGCTGAGGCTGAAGCCGATGGCGAAATCGCGCAGGTTCTGCGGCGTGCCCATCATCACGGCATAGGTGCCGCCGTTGTAGGTCAGCGCCAGCGCGGTCTCCTCCGGGATCAGGCGCGTGCCTTCGCTGAGCGCGACTGCCGTCACGCCAGATTTTTCGATCCGCTGATGTGACCGGCCCGGGCATTCGGTTACTCCGCGGCTTCCGCCGGCGCGATGCGGCGGGAGTGACGGGCCTGCTCGTCATAGGCCTTCTGCCATTCGGACGGGCCGTTCGACGGCGAAATCTGCACCGCGGTGACCTTGTATTCCGGACAGTTGGTGGCCCAGTCGGAATAGTCTGTCGTGATGACGTTGGCCTGCGTGTCCGGATGGTGGAACGTGGTGTAGACCACGCCCGGCGCGACGCGGTCGGTGATTTCCGCGCGCAGCGTGGTCTCGCCGGCGCGGCTCTTGAGCCGCACCCAGTCGCCGTCGCGCACGCCGCGCTGCTCGGCGTCGTGCGGATGGATTTCGAGCCGGTCCTCGGCGTGCCAGACCACGTTCTCGGTGCGGCGGGTCTGCGCGCCGACATTGTACTGGCTGAGGATGCGGCCCGTGGTCAGCAGCAGCGGATAACGCGGCCCGGTGCGCTCGTCGGTCGGGATATATTCGGTGATGACGAACTTGCCCTTGCCGCGGACGAAGCCGCCGATATGCATCACCGGCGTGCCTTCCGGCGCCTTCTCGTTGCAGGGCCACTGCACCGAGCCGAGTTCGTCCAGCTTGGCGTAGGAGACGCCGGCGAAGGTCGGCGTCAGCGCCGCGATCTCGTCCATGATCTCGGACGGATGATCGTAGTGCATGTCGAAGCCCATCGCCTTGGCGAGGGCGATGGTGACTTCCCAGTCGGCCATGCCGTTGCGCGGGCGTCATCACCTTGCGGACGCGCTGGATGCGGCGCTCGGCGTTGGTGAAGGTGCCGTCCTTTTCCAGGAAGGTCGAGCCGGGCAGGAAGACGTGGGCGTAGTTCGCGGTCTCGTTGAGGAAGAGGTCGTGGACGATGACGCATTCCATCGACGACAGCGCCGCCACCACATGCTTGGTGTTGGGATCGGACTGCAGGATGTCCTCGCCCTGCACATAGAGGCCCATGAAGGTGCCTTCGATCGCGGCGTCGAACATGTTGGGAATGCGCAGGCCCGGCTCCGGGTTGAGCTTGACGTTCCACATCGCCTCGAACTGGTCGCGCACCGCATCGCCGGAGATGTGGCGATAGCCGGGCAGCTCGTGCGGGAACGAGCCCATGTCGCAGGAGCCCTGCACGTTGTTCTGGCCGCGCAGCGGGTTCACGCCGACGCCGGGACGGCCGATATTGCCGGTCGCCATCGCGAGGTTGGCGATCGCGATCACGGTGGTCGAGCCCTGGCTGTGCTCGGTGACGCCGAGCCCGTAATAGATCGCGCCGTTGCCGCCGGTGGCGAACTGCCGCGCCGCTTCGCGCAGGTCGTTCGGATCGACGCCGGTCATGATCGCGGTGGCTTCCGGGCTGTTCTTCGTCTGGGCGACGAAGGTCGCCCATTCCTCGAACTCGCTCCAGTCGCAGCGCTCGCGCACGAAGGCTTCGTCGACGAGGCCCTCGGTGACGATGACATGCGCCAGCGCGGTCAGCACGGCGACGTTGGTGCCGGGCATCAGCGGCAGGTGCAGCGCCTTGACGTGCGGCGATTCCACCATCTCGGTGCGGCGCGGATCGACCACGATCAGCTTGGCGCCCTGGCGCAGCCGCTTCTTCAGGCGCGAGGCGAACACCGGATGCGCGGAGGCCGGGTTGGCGCCGATGACCATGACGACGTCGGTATGCTCGACCGAGTCGAAATCCTGGGTGCCGGCCGAGGTGCCGAACGTCGTCGACAGGCCATAGCCGGTCGGCGAGTGGCAGACGCGGGCGCAGGTATCGACATTGTTGTTGCCGAAGCCGCCGCGGATCAGCTTCTGCACCAGATAGGTTTCTTCATTGGTGCAGCGGGACGAGGTGATGCCGCCGACGGCGTCGCGGCCATACTTGGCCTGAATGCCCTTGAACTTCGCCGCGGCGAAGCCGAACGCTTCGTCCCACGACACTTCGCGCCAGGGATCGTCGATGTTTTCGCGGATCATCGGCTTGAGGATGCGTTCCTTGTGGGTGGTGTAGCCCCAGGCAAAGCGGCCCTTGACGCAGGAGTGGCCGCGATTGGCCTTGCCGTCCTTGTACGGCACCATGCGCACGACTTCCTCGCCGCGCATCTCGGCCTTGAAGGTGCAGCCGACGCCGCAATAGGCGCAGGTCGTCACCACCGAATGCTCGGGCTGGCCGATCTCGATGACGGATTTTTCGGTCAGCGTCGCGGTCGGGCAGGCCTGCACGCAGGCGCCGCAGGAGACGCATTCGGAGCCGAGAAAACTCTCGCTCATGCCGGGCGAGACGCGGCTGTCAAAGCCGCGGCCGGAAATCGTCAGCGCGAAGGTGCCTTGCACTTCCTCGCAGGCGCGGACGCAGCGCGAGCAGACGATGCACTTCGAGGGATCGTAGGTGAAGTAGGGATTGGACTCGTCCTTCGGCATCCAGTTGTCGTTGCTGCAGCCATCGGCTTTGGCGAACACATGGTTCTCGCCCTCATAGCCGTAGCGCACGTCGCGCAGGCCGACGGCGCCGGCCATGTCCTGCAATTCGCAGTCGCCGTTGGCGGCGCAGGTCAGGCAGTCCAGCGGATGGTCGGAGATGTACAACTCCATCACGCCCTTGCGAATTTTCTTCAAGCGCTCGGTCTGGGTGTGGACCACGAGGCCGTTCATGGCCGGCGTGGTGCAGGAGGCCGGCGTGCCGGCGCGGCCCTCGATCTCGATCAGGCAGAGCCGGCAGGAGCCGAAGGCGTCGACCATGTCGGTGGCGCAGAGTTTCGGGATTTGCGTGCCGGCTTCCATCGCCGCGCGCATGATCGAGGTGCCCTCGGGCACCGTGATGCTCTGGCCGTCGATGGTGAGCGTCACCATCGTCTCGGACTTCGAGCGCGGCGTTCCGAAATCGGTTTCCTGGATCAGCGACATGGCGATCTCCTATTCCGCGGCCTGAAGCTTGGTGGGAGCCGGGCCGAAATCTTCCCGGAAATGTTTCAGCGCGCTCGATACGGGGTAGGGCGTGAAGCCGCCGAGCGCGCAGAGCGAACCGAATTTCATGGTGTTGCAGAGGTCTTCGACCACGGCGATGTTCTCGGCCACGCGTTCGCCGCGGCTGATCTTGTCGATGGTCTCGACGCCGCGGGTCGAGCCGATCCGGCAGGGCGTGCACTTGCCGCAGGATTCGACGGCGCAGAATTCCATCGCAAAGCGCGCCTGCTTGGCCATGTCGACGCTGTCGTCGAACACGACGATGCCGCCATGGCCGATCAGCCCGTCGCGCGCGGCAAAGGCCTCGTAGTCGAACGGCGTGTCGAACAGCGCGCGGGGGAAGTAGGCGCCGAGCGGACCGCCGACCTGCACCGCGCGAACCGGGCGGCCGGTAAAGGTGCCGCCGCCGATGTCGTCGATGAGTTCGCCGAGCGTGACGCCGAAGGCGGTCTCGAACAGGCCGCCATATCTGATGTTGCCGGCGAGCTGGATCGGCATCGTGCCGCGCGAGCGGCCCATGCCGAAGTCGGCATAGGCCTTGGCGCCGCCGGCGAGGATGAAGGGGATCGCCGCGAACGACAGCACGTTGTTGATCACGGTCGGCTTGCCGAACAGGCCCTTGTGCGCCGGCAGCGGCGGCTTGGCGCGAACGATGCCGCGGCGGCCTTCGAGGCTTTCCAGCAGCGAGGTCTCTTCGCCGCAGACATAGGCGCCGGCGCCGACCCGCACTTCGAGATCGAAGCTGTGGGCGGAGCCGCCGATCTTGTCGCCGAGATAGCCGGCGCGCTTGGCGGCCGCGATCGCTGCGTTCATCGCCGTCACCGCATGCGGATATTCCGAGCGGATGTAGATGTAGCCCTTGGTGGCGCCGACGGTGATGCCGGCAATCGTCATGCCCTCGATGACGACGAAGGGATCGCCTTCCATGATCATGCGGTCGGCAAAGGTGCCGCTGTCGCCTTCGTCGGCGTTGCAGACGATGTATTTGCGGTCGGCGCTGGTCTGCGCCACGGTCTTCCACTTGATGCCGGTCGGGAAGCCGGCGCCGCCACGGCCGCGCAGGCCGGAGGTCGTGACGTCGGCGAGGATCTCGTCCGAGGTCAGCGTCAGCGCGCGCTCCAGGCCCTTGTAGCCGTCATGGGCGCGGTAGTCCTCGACCGAGCGGGGATCGATCACGCCGCAGCGGGCGAAGGTGAGGCGGGTCTGGCGCTTGAGCCAGGGAATCTCGTCCGCGACACCAAGCCGCAGCGGGTGCGGGCCGTCTGCGGCCATCGCGTCGAGCACGGAGGGCGACGTCGGCCTCGGTTACCGGACCGAACGCGACGCGGCCCTTGCGAGCGTCGCGACCTCGACCATCGGCTCCAGCCAATAGAGCCCGCGCGATCCGGTCCTGACGATTTCGATGGCGATGCCGCGCTTTGCAGCGGCCTGTTCCAGCGCAGCGCAACCTCATCGGCGCCGACCGCGACGGCGCCGGCATCGCGGGAAACGAAAATGCGCATCTTCATCGCTGCGCCTCCGCGACCAGCGCATCGATGGCGCTTCTCGTCGAGCCGTCCGACGATGCGGCCGTCCAGCATCGCCGACGGCGCGGTGGCGCAGAGGCCGAGGCAATAGATCGGCTCCAGCGTGACGCGCGCATCGGCCGTGGTATTTCCAAGCGAAATGCCGAGCTTTGCTTCCGCGCGCGCAGCGAGCGCATCGCCGCCCGCAGCCTGGCAGGCTTCGGCGCGGCACAGTTTCAGCACATGGCGGCCGGCGGGCTCGTGGCGGAAGTCATGATAGAAGGTGAAGACGCCATGGATTTCGGCGCGCGACAGATTGAGCGCCGCGGCGATCATCGGAATCGCCGGCTCCGGCACATAGCCGAACGCTTCCTGCAGCGCGTGCAGGATCACCAGCGTCGGGCCTTCGGCCTTGTCATGTTCGGCGATGATCTCGGCGCCGCGCGCCTCGTTCCAGGGTTCGTAAACCGGTGTCATCCGCGTTCTCGATCAGAGGGTTTTGGCACGCTGATTGAGACTTGGAATTGCTCCAAATATCAATAAAGCTGTCTCATGCTGCGATACGGAAACGCTATCAATAGGCGGATAAAATGAGGCGATATGAAATCGCAATGATGGCTAAAGCCGCGCGGATCAGACGCGGCTTTTGCCGTACGGGTCCGGCGGCGGGCGTGGTATTCGTGACGGTGGGACAACCGGGTTCACGGTTAACTTTCTGTTGAGGCGCGCTACTTGATCGACAAGCTTGAACTTCTGCTGGCGCTGGCCAAGGAGCGGCATTTCGGACGGGCCGCGGAGGCCTGCGGCGTCACCCAGCCGACGATGTCGACCAGCCTCAAGCAGCTCGAGGAAATCCTCGGCGTGATGCTGGTGCAGCGCGGCTCGCGCTTTCAGGGTTTTACGCCCGAGGGCGAGCGCACGCTGGACTGGGCGCGGCGGATCGTCGGCGATGCCCGCGCGATGCGGCAGGAGATCAACAGCCTCAAGGACAAGCTGTCCGGCGAGATCAGGATCGCGGCGATCCCGACCGTGCTCGGCATGGTGGCCTCACTGACGACGCCGTTCCGCGCCCGCTATCCGGACGTGCGGTTTCAGATCCGCTCCTGCACCTCGGCCGACGTGCTGGGGCTGCTGGAAAATCTCGAGGTCGATGCCGGGCTGACCTATATCGAGAACGAGCCGATCGGCAAGGTTCGCACCATTCCGCTCTACAACGAGAGCTACCGCCTGCTGACGGCGCCGGATGCGATGTTCGGCGATCGCAAGCAGGTGACGTGGAAGGAGGTCGGGCAGGTGCCGCTGTGCCTGCTGACGCCGGACATGCAGAACCGCCGCATCATCGACCGCGCGCTGCTGTCGGTCGGCGCCGAGGCGACGCCGACGCTGACGTCGAACTCGCTGCTGGTGCTGTACACCCATGTCAAGACCGGGCGCTGGGCCAGCGTGATGCCGGCCAAGCTCGCCGAGACGCTCGGGCTCGCGGACACCGTCCGCAGCATTCCGATCGTCGATCCCGTCGTCAATTACATCATCGGCCTCGTGATCCCGCAGCGCGATCCGATGACGCCGCTGATCGCTGCACTGGTGCAGGTCGCGCGCGAAGTCGCGCCGACGCTGGAGTAGGGTTGGACGGATTCAGAAGCCGCCGCCGAGAATTTATCCTTGGCGCTTCTGCGGATCGCGCGGCAGCGTGATGCGCACCACGGTGCCGGCGCCGAGCTTCGAGCGCAGCCGCATCTTGCCGCCGTGCAGGTTGGTCAGCGAGCGCGCGATCGCCAGTCCGAGACCCGAGCCCTGATAGGTCTTGGTGAGCTGGCTCTCGACCTGCTCGAACGGCTTGCCGAGCCGCCGCAGCGAATCCGGCGCGATGCCGATGCCGGTGTCGGCGATCACAAGCACGATCGAATCCGGCAGCACCCGGCTGCGGACGGTGACGCTGCCGTCGTCGGGGGTGAACTTGACGGCGTTGGACAGCAGGTTGACGAAGATCTGCTTGACCGCGCGGCGGTCGGCCACGACCGAGATCGTGCTCTCGATGTCGGCATCGAGCGTCAGATGCTTGTCCTCGGCGCGGCCGGAGACCACGCGCAGCGATTCCGCCAGAATCTTCGACAGGTCGAGCTGCTCCATGTCGAGCTTCATGCGGCCGGCCTCGATCTTCGACATGTCGAGGATGTCGTTGATGACTTCGAGCAGGTATTTGCCTGATGTCAGGATGTCGTGGCAGTACTCCTGATACTTGTCGGAGCCGAGCACGCCGAACATGCCGCTGCCCATGATCTCGGAGAAGCCGATGATGGCGTTGAGCGGCGTGCGCAGTTCGTGGCTCATATTGGCGAGGAATTTCGACTTGGCCTGGTTGGCTTCCTCGGCGCGGTTCTTCTCCTGCGAGTATTTCTCGGCGAGGTCGGCGAGCTCCGCCTGCGAGCGCTTGAGGTCGAGCACGTTGGCGCGCAGCCGGCCGTCGTTGTCGATCAGCTTCTGCTCGTGCTCCTTGATGCGGGTGATGTCGGTGCCGACCGAGACGTAGCCGCCGTCCTTGGTGCGGCGTTCCGAGATGTGCAGCCAGCTGCCGTCGTCGAGCTGGGCCTCGAAGGTGCGCGCGCCCGGGGCCTGGGCGCCGGTCTCCTGCAACCGGGTGCGGACTTCCGGCATGCTGCCGACCTCGATCACGGTCTCGTAGGAGGTGCCGGGGCTCACCGCCGTGTCCGGCAGCTTGTGCAGGCGCTGGAAGTGCGAATTGCAGAGCACCAGGCGGTCTTCGGCGTCCCACAGCACGAAGGCTTCCGGGATGGTCTCGATGGCGTCGCGCAGCCGCAGATCGGCCTCCACGGTCTTCTCGGCGAGGCTCTTCTGCTCGGTGATGTCGACGGCGATGCCGATCAGGTGCAGGCCGGTATCGGCCGCGGCATCGCTGAGCTCGCAGCGCACCCGCAGCCAGATCCAGTGGCCGTCGGTGTGCTGCATGCGAAAGGTCTGGTCGATGTGGTCGATCTTGCCGGAGATCAGCTGGTCGGCGATCGCGAACAGGTCGATGTCGTCGGACTTCACCAGCGCGTTGACTTCGCCGAAGGTCAGCAGGTCGTGGCGGGTGTCGAGCCCGAGCATGGTGAACATCGACTGCGACCAGAAGATGCGGCCGCGCGACAGGTCCCAGTCCCACAGGCCGCAGCGGCCGCGGTTGAGCGCGGTGTCGATCCGGCCGCGCACGGCGTCGTTGATCAGGTCGCCCTCGCGGGCGCGGGTCGACTGCCAGTGGAAGGCAAAGCCGAGGATCAGCACGACGAAGCCGGTGGTCGCCGACAGCGTCACCGACAGCGCCGCGTCCGATCCCCACAACGGATCGAGCTTCTCCTGGATCACGACGACCTGGCCGGGCAGCGGCTTGACCA
This sequence comes from uncultured Alphaproteobacteria bacterium, assembly GCA_963764705.1. Classification (GTDB taxonomy): domain Bacteria; phylum Pseudomonadota; class Alphaproteobacteria; order Rhizobiales; family Xanthobacteraceae; genus Bradyrhizobium. The sequence goes on from CAVXTR010000009.1 coordinate 463,186, forward strand.
TCCGCGAGGTCGCCATCGCGCCGTTGCCGTTCGGCAGCGTCATGTCGTTGACGACGCCCTGCTGGCCCGGGGCGGCCAGCAACTGCGCGGTCGAGATGACGTCGAGAATGCGGTCTTTCGCGCCGAGGCCGCCCTCGACGGGCAGGCTGGCCAGCACGCGGTAGTCGGCGCCGGCGATGATGACGTGGCGGCCGGAGGCGACAGCCCAGGCCGGAATCAGGTCGGGCAGCAGACTCTGCAACGCTTCGATGTTGGCCGCGCGCTCGTGGCGGACCGACGCCAGCCGGTCGAGGCGTTCGGCCAGCAGATCGGTCAGCGCCGAGATGTCGCGCTTCATCGCGGCGCGCTTCTGCCGGGTCTGGTCGATCACCTGCACGAAGGCGCCGAGGCAGATCGTGATCAGGAAGGCGATGATCAGCGTCGGCACGGCGCGGCGCAGCGCCGGCTCCGCGGTCAGCAGCCTGTGGTAGGCCGGTTTTGCGATCGACTGCGCCAATCCCTTGATCGAATCGGATTGGACGCACGCGTTCGCCGCATGCGCACGCGCCATGCTGTAGACCCCCACCGGAATTCTCTTTTGCACCTGTTCGGAAGAACCCCACGTCGCTTCCGAATCACAGCGATTTGAATCCAGTTTTCCGGGGCTGTCGAGAGTCAACAAAACGTTAATGCGAAATATATCTTGTCCAACGCAAAATTAGATTCTGAAACCGAGTCCGAAACGGGAACGGCTCCGCAGGATTACGGTCGGCGACCTCACTTCGCATGCGGCGGCTCGGCGTGGCTGATGACGCGCTTGATCGACGGGAAGGCGCCGCGCAGCGCGCGTTCGATCTCGTCGACGTTCTCGTGCACCTTGATCACGCTCATCGAGGGGGCGGCGCGGCAATGGAAGTTGACGATCTCGCCGGCCTCGGTGTCGCGCACCCGCACATTATGGATGTCGTGGATGGCGCCGTTGGCGGCAAAGCGCGTCAGCGCCGCCTTGATCACCTCGACGCGATCCGGCGCGGCGTCGGTTCCAACAGGCAGTTCCGGCTCCAGCGGCTCGATATGGGTGTCGACCTCGACGTCGTCGCCAAAATCCTCGCGGATGCTGTGCTCGAGGTCGTGGGCGATGTCGTGGGCGGCGGTCAGCGCCATCTCGCCGTCGACCTCGAGGTCGATCGAGACCGTCAGCCGGCCGCCGAGGTCGTGCACCGTGACATGGTGGATGGCGAGGCCGGAATTGCGCGCGATCACCATGATGCGCTCGCGCACGCTCTCATTGTCGCGCGCCACCGGCACCGCGGTGAAGGTGAGGTCGGCATCGCCGAGGGCTGCGGCGACGGCGGCCTGCGCGTTGCGCTTGATCGCCTCGACGCGGTCGATCGGGGTGGTGCGCGGCACGTTGACGATGGCGTCGATGAAATGGGTCGGCCCGACCATGCGCACGCGCAGCCGCTCGACATCGACCACGCCGGGCACCGCGCGGATCGCGGCCGTGGCCTTTTCGGACGCACCTTCCGGGGCGCGGTCGAGCAGGGTTTCGATGGTGGAGCGTCCGAGCCGCAGGCCGAGGATCGAGATCATCACGGCAACACCGATGGCGGCGACGGTGTCGCCCCAGAGATAGCCGAGCCCGGTCAGCACCAGGCCGATGATGACGGCGATCGAGCCGAGCACGTCGGAGGCAAAATGCAGCGCATCGGCGGCCAGCGCCTGGCTGTGGGTGTCGCGCGCGGCGCGATGCAGCGCCCGCGCCCGCCAGAAGTTGACGGCGATATCGACCAGCAGCACCACGAACGGGATCGCGGACAGCACCGGCGGCGCCGCACCCTCGCGCAGCCGGCTCCAGGATTCGACCAGGATGCCGCCGGCCAGCACGTACAGCATCGCAATGACGCCGAGCGCCGACAGGCTTTCGAGCTTGCCGTGGCCGTAATGATGTTCGTCGTCGGCGGGCTTGTCGGACACCCGCACCACCAGCCAGGTGATGACGGTGGCGACCACGTCGACGGAAGAATGCAGCGCCTCCGAGATCAGCGCCAGCGAGCCGATCGCGATGCCGACCGCGAATTTCGCCGCAGCCATGGCGGCGCTGGCGAAGATCGAGATCGCGGCGACGGAGGTTTTGGAAGGATGGGATGCGCTCATGGGCGGCGGTGTAGCAGGGGAGTGTGAAAGATCAAGGCGCGGATCGGCGACGCAATCGCCACTCACTTGCAAGTGCGTTTTGTTGCGAATTGTTCCGAGTTTAAATAGCTGATGGGGGTGGGCAAAATGGCTGTCATTGCGAGCGAAGCGAAGCAATCCATTCTTCCTTTGCTTCCTTTGTGCAGCAAGGTGGATTGCTTCGCTTCGCTCGCAATGACGGGGATAGGTTCGAATTCCACACCGTATTGGAGTGATTAGACCGTCGGGTCGGATAACAGTCGTAGGGCGATCGACACGAGCGTCGCAAGATTCGCGGCGTCCGCCTTTGGCAGACAGAACTCCCTGGGCAGACCGTCGCTCAAGGATACGCTTGAGCGGCGTTGAGGAGTTCGGTCGAGCGCCTCTTCGTAGCGGTCCTCGAACTTCTCGGGTCGAAGTCGGCGGTCTTCTGCGTGACGATGTGCTTGGCGAGGTCGAGCATGTCCTTGGTGACTTTCACGTCCTGGATCTCGTCGAAGTATTCCTTCTCGTCGCGGACTTCGTAGGGGTAGCGCAGGAGCGTGCCCATCAGGCCGTTGTACAGCGGCTCCAGCGCGATGATGTGCTCGCGGTTCGTCAGCACCACGCGGCCGATCGCGACCATGTCCATGCTGCGGATGGTTTCCCGGATCACGCAAAGGCGTCGTGCCGACTTTGCCGTCGCGGGACCAGGTAGTACGGCCGGATGAGATAGCGGGGATCGATGTCGGACTTCGGCACGAACTCGTCGATGTCGATGGTGCGGGTGGATTCCAGGGCGATGTTCTCAAGCTCGTCCTTCGACACTTCGATGTAGGTGTCGGTGTCGACCTTGTAGCCCTTCATGATGTCTTCGGGGAAACTTCCTCGCCGTCTCGGCGTCCACCTTGGCGTACTTGATGCGGTGGCCGGTGTTTTGGTGATCTGGTTGAAGCTGATCATCCGGAGTTGTGGCGGAAAGATCCAGGTGGCGGCGAAAGGCGCAAGCCTTCGGCCTTGGCTCAGCAGCCTGGCCATCCGGAAGCAGCAAGGTCGCGGTTGCCCAACGGAAGCAGAACGAGGTGAAGGGCAAGCACGGGCATATAGTTGAGCGCGCCAGCCCGTAGCCGATGAACGCCGGAGATCGCTGCAGATGGCCCACCGCGACGAAGGTTCAGCATCGTGCTCGATCCAGCCCTGAGAAGCACGCGAACGTCGACGGCCGGATGCAGCCGATCGGCGCAGCCCTGGTGAAGCTCACCGCTAACGGTGCGTTCGGTGGCATGCGGAATGTGACGAGGTCGCGCCAGGCATTTCATTTCCGCTTTCGCCTTCAGCACGGGCTGCGACGAAACATGAGGCCACGCGGACAGGTCGCGATCCTAATCTCCGGTCAGGCTTCCCAACGCGTTTGGCCAAACAGCCGTCGTCAACGGTGCCAGTCTTGCGTGACCTGATCGACGTCGAATGGCGGCGAGACATTCGCCGTTGGGAGCCACGCTTTCGTGCGGTATCTTTCGCCCACGCGGCGATCCGGAACGGCTCATAGCAGGGCGCGGGTTTCGTTGTGTTCATTTGGGGCGCCACCTCTCGGCGCAGGTCCGGACGCGGTGCCGCAACGTTCCAGTCGCCAACGGACAATGAGGACGACCGGACAGAGCGAGGGCGGTGAGGCCGGAAACGCGGAGTTCTCATCTCAGCTCATTCGACCAGATCGTAATGCTGGCACAGCTCAGGCGTGATCGTATCCGCCATGGTCTGGCAACGGTGAACCTCTGCCGCCTGGTTCCCGTAGATGGTGGCGTGCCAGCCTGCCTCGTCGTCGCGGTGAACGGTCACGCGAAAGTCACCGGCACCAATTCTCGTTTTGACGATATCTTCCAGTTCGGTCGCGGTTTTGGTCTGCTTATCCATGCTTTCCTCCGCTGACTGGGGGCTACGCAAGCGAGGTTCCGCGCCGCTCGCGCTAGTCGATCGCAAGGCCGTTCTTCCGTCCGATCTCGCCGACATCCCTGATATAGGCACTCATCGCGTTCGCGAACACCTCCGGCTTGCCGCCAACGATCTCGAACCCGTTCGCCGTCAGCGCCTTGATCACGTCGGCATCGGCAAGCGCGGCGTTCGCCGATGTGTTGATGCGATCGACGACCGTCTGCGGCGTGCCGGATGGAGCTACGAAGCCGGACCAGGCATAGTATTCGACCGGATAGCCAAGCTCCTTCAGTGTCGGCGCGTCGGGGAAGGCGAACCAGCGCTTGTCGCCACTGGTGGCGAGAACGCGCAGCGTGCCGGCTTCGACATGGGTGCGGATGATGTTCGACGCGGCGAAATCGACCTGGCCGGAAAGCAGGTCCTGGATCATCGGCGCCTCTCCGCGATAGTGCACGGCCTGCATCGGCGTGTGGCTTTCCTGCGCCAGCATCAGGCCGATCAGGTGCGAGGTGTTACCGGGGCCGGGGGAACCGTAGTTCAGGGCCTTGCCGCCGCTGGCGGCCTTCACCAGATCGCTCAGCGTCTTGTAGGGGAATTCGGTGCGGACCACGATCGCCAGCGGCGCCCGCACCGCCATCACGATCGGCACGAAATCCTTTTGCGCGTCGTAGGAAATCGATTTCTTCAGCGCCGGCAGCAGGCCGTGGGTGGCGGCGTTGACATAGAGCAGGGTGTAACCATCCGGCGCCGCGCGCTTGACGGTCTCGGCGGCCAGAATGCCGCCGGCGCCGCCCTGGTTCTCGACCACAAAGGTCTGGCCGATGTTGTCGCGCATCCGGTTGGTGACGATGCGCGCCGGATTGTCGGTGACGCCGCCGGCCGCGGCGGGAACGACGACCTTGATCGGACGATCCGGATAGGCACCGGGAGACTGGGCGTGGGTGGGACCGATCAGGCCGGCGAAAATTCCGGCCAGCGCAATGGCCGCCGTGGTCACGCGTCGCATGTCGATTCCCCCTCGGATTTTCTTGTTGAGGGGATGGCACCATATCCGGGGAGGGGCGGCAAGGCCTGACGCATGGTAGCGCGTAGAGTGGATTGGCCGCGCTTTGCGCGGACCCGTTGGGCTAATCCGCCCAAGCCATTTCTCGCAGAAGCCGCAGCGCTTCATCGGCCCGCTGTTCCGGCACGAACAGATGATCGTGGTAGAACGCCGAAACCGCATTGACGCTGATGCCGGCGGCGGCGAGGCGGGCGGTGATCGCGGCGAGGAAGCCGACCGCGTCGAGCGAGGAATGAACGGTCAGGGTAATCAGGCGCGAGGGGAATTGATGGGGCAGCGCGAGGCGTTCGGCTTCGTCGCGGCGGACCACGAGGGTGGTGCCTTCCGGCTCGCGAAAGGCGAGCTGCGGCGTGACGGCTGCGGGAACTTTCGCGTCGTTGGCGACGGCGCAGAACACGAAAACGCCGTCGTGCATTTCGGCTTTCATGTCGCGCAACAGCGTTGCAAGATCGTGTTCAGCCGGCATTCACGCTCGCCTCATCGCGCGCATTGCGTAGGATGGGTATCGCTGTGCTCCACCCATCCTACGCAACGCCGCCGCTAATGCCGCACCACGATCTTGCCGAGATGCTTGTTGGCTTCCATGTGCTCGAACGCCTTGCCGATCTCGGTGAACGGAAAAACCTTGTCGATCGGGATCTGCAGCTTGCGGCCTTCGACCCCCGACCAGATGTCCTTGCGGACCTCGGCGAAAATCTCGCGGATTTCGTCGAGGCTGCGGGTGCGGAAGGTGACGCCGATATAGTTGATGCGACGCGCGGCGTGGAGGTCGAAGTTGAAATCGGCATGGGTGCCGCCGAGCCGGCCGACATTGACGATGCGGCCCTTGATCTTGGTGGCCTTGAGATTTTGGCTGGCGACCGGGCCCGAGACCTGGTCGACGATCAGGTCGACGCCTTCGCCGTTGGTTGCCTTCAAGACCTGATCGACCCAGGCCGGATCGCTGGAGTCGACCGCGAGGTCGGCGCCGAAATCCTTCAGCCGGCCGCGGCGCATCGCGTCGGTCGAGGAGCCGATCACGAGTTTCGCGCCCTTGAATTTTGCGATCTGCATCGCCATCAACCCGACGCCGGAACTGGCGCCCTGGATCAGGACGGTCTGGCCCGGCTGCAACGCGCCGTTGGTGACGACAGCGTTGTGCATGGTCGAGAGCGCGACCGGGAGCGTGGCCGCTTCCTCAAAACTCATATTGCCTTGCGCCGGCAGATGAAACAGCCGGCCGTGATCGGTCATAGCGTATTCGGCGAACGCCGCACCGCCCGAACCCATCACGCGGTCGCCGGGCTTGACGCCTATGGCGTCCGGCCCGACCTCGGCGACTTCGCCGGCCCATTCCATGCCGAGCACGGTGCCGACGCCGCCGGCGGCGCCATGGGCATGGCCCTTGGTCATGCCGAGGTCGGCGCGGTTCAGTCCGTTGGCGCGGACATGGACCAGCACCTGCGTGCCCTTCGGCGAGGGTTTTGCGACGTCGGTGATCTCGGCGCCGTTGGCGCCGTAAACATAGGCCTTCATGGGGTGGCTCTTTCTTTTGTTACTTACTCAGCAGCCTGACGGCTGGCGCCGGACATCATGCCTTCGAGGCGGCTGCGGATGATGGCTTCGGCGTCGCGCATGATGCGGGAGACCAGTTCGGCGCAGGTCGGGATATCGTGGATCAGGCCCTGAACCTGGCCGGCCGACCAGATGCCGTCATCGGCATCGCCGGAGGCGTAGACCATCTTGCCGCGGGCGCCGGCGACGAGTTCGCGGACGTCCTCGAACTTGGCGCCTTCGCGTCTCCATCGCCACCACCTTGGTCGAGATCGCGTTCTTGGCGACGCGCGAGGTGTTGCGCATGGTGCGGAAGATCAGCTCGGTCTCGCGCTCGTCATTGGCGACGATCTTTTCCTTCACCAGCTGATGGATCGGGCTCTCCTTGGTGCACATGAAGCGGGTGCCCATGTTGATGCCTTCGGCGCCGAGCGCCAGCGCTGCGACCAGCCCGCGGCCGTCGCCGAAGCCGCCGGAAGCGATCATCGGAATCTTGACCTTGTCGGCAGCGGCCGGGATCAGGATCAGACCGGGGGTGTCGTCCTCGCCGGGATGGCCGGCGCATTCAAAGCCGTCGATCGAGATCGCGTCGGCGCCCATCCGCTCTGCTGACAATGCGTGGCGGACGCTGGTGCATTTGTGCACGATCTTGATGCCGTGCTTCTTGAATTCGGTGACGTGTTCCTGCGGCTTGTTGCCGGCGGTCTCGACCACCTTGATGCCGGCCTCGATGATGGCCTGGCGATATTCCGCATAGGGCGGCGGCTTGATGGTCGGCAGGATCGTCAGGTTGACGCCAAAGGGCTTGTCGGTGAGGTCGCGGCAGCGCGCGATTTCCTTGGTCAGGTCCTCCGGCGTCGGCTGGGTCAGCGCGGTGATCAGGCCGAGCGCGCCGGCATTGGCGACGGCGGCGACCAGCTCGGCGCGGCCGACCCATTGCATGCCGCCCTGGACGATCGGGTGTTCAACGCCGACGAGTTCGGTAAAGCGCGTCTTGATCATGTGGCCCTCGGTTTCCTGCTGCTGTTTCTGCGGCGCGGAATATCGCGCACGTTGTTCGCAGGCAGGATGCCGTCCGGCCCGGCAAAAGTCTACCGGGGCCGGGGAGGTCAGAGCAACGCATTCATGCAAAAGCGGGGGGCGGTGCGCGGGCCGAAGCGTCATTCCGGGAGGGGCAGCGCGCGCAGCCCGCTCACACCGCGCCGGAACCGCCGGCCACGATCTTCTCGTTCAGTTTCTGGTCGACGATCTCGACCGTGCGGTCGATGTCGGCGCTCGGCATGTTGAGCTGATGCGAGATCAGTTTTACCAGCAGGTCGACGCGCTCGATGAACGGCGCGCCTGAGGCGACCGCGCGGGCGGCCGACGACGGCTTCAGCAGGCTTTCCGCCGCCTTGGCGTATTTTTCGAACGGCACCTGGTCCGCCGGATCGGCGCCGAGACGCCGGGCGATGCCGTCGACATGGTCGTAGATCGACTGCGACAGCTTGAGGTCGCCGTGCACGGCGTCGCGGATCGGCTGCGGCTCGTGCAGCGTGATGCAGCGGTAGTTGCCGGTCAGCAGCATCGACCATTTCGCCAGCGGCACGAACAGCGAGTCGAACACTTTCAGCTTCACCGGCACGTCCTTGCCGTCCAGCGTCACGGCGTCGATGTCCGCTTCCAGTTCGCGCAGCAGCCTGTTGTGCGCCGCGTCGGCAAAGGCGGCCGCCTTGAAGTTGGTCGGCAGGCCGACGTGGAGCACGTTGGCGGCCTCTTCCGGCGGGCGGAAGGCCTGCGGATCGGGCGAGCATAGCGACACCAGGCCCGGCTCGAAGCGTTCCCAGACCTGGGCGTTGGTATAGGCCTCCTCGAGGTCCATGTCCGCCAGCGCCGGGATCCGCTTCAGATAGGGCAGCGGCGGCATGTTCATGATCGACAGGCACGGCAGTTTCGCCGCGGCGATCTTGATCATCAGAACCCGGATGGTGTGGTTGGCGTATTGCGGCTCCTGCATCGCCAGGCCGACCAGATCGTAGCGGCTGAGGTCGACATTCTGCGGCGTCGCCGCGTCGAGCTTGCCGGGCAGGTCGCGCGAGAAGATCGCACGGTGCACGGCCTCGTCGCGCAGCTTGATGCGGACTTCGGTGCCGTCGCGGTTGATCAGCTCGGCGGTCTTGCTGCGGCACACCAGGGTCACGTTGTGACCGGCCATCAACAGCTTGGTCGCGAGCAGGGAGCCGTAGGAGGCTCCGAGGATCAGGATGTTGCGCGCCATGTCGTTCCTCCAGGTGTCTGCTTGGCGAAGGAACGGAACACCAGACCTTACATCACGCGCAGAAAGTTACGTCGAAAGTTGCGGTGCGATACCGGTTCTGCCCTGTGAGCACAACCCCAAAACATCAGGCGTTCGGCCGGCCGTCAGGCGGCGTTGGCGCTGTGCTTGGCGGCGGTGGCTTCCTCGTCGAACGCGCTCGAAATGTCGCGCATGCTGATGACGCCGATCAGGCTGTAATTGTCGATCACCGGCAGGTGGCGGATGTGCTTGCTGTTCATGACGTGACGGACATGCTCGAGCGTGTCGGTCGACGTGCACGACACCAGTTGCTGCACCGAGATCAGTTGCGAGACCTTGAGGTTGGCGCCGTGCGCGCCGTGTTCGGCGATGGCGCGGACCACGTCGCGCTCGGTGAACATGCCGACCGCGGTGTTGCCCTCGGTGCGGACCACGTCCTTGACCACCAGCGCGCTGATATTGCTGGAGCGCATCAGCTGGGCGGCAATGGCGACGGTCTCGTTCATGCGAACCGTGGCGACGCGGGCGGCTTTCTTGCGCAGGACATCTCCGACTTGCATGGCAACCTCCTAGTGTGGGTCAGGCGCGCATTTCTGGTATACATAATACCAATTGTCAACACGAGATGACCGCAGCATCCTCCCAATTCTCGCAAATAAACAGGCAGTATTGCTGACATTTCCCGTCGCTTAATGACGGCGGGCTGGATCGCGTTCTCACACCGGAATGCGGCCTTGTATTTGGTATCCCTGCGAATGACGCAAAAAAAGGGGCGCACCGAAGTGCGCCCCTGATCGGATAGAACGCTGACCGGCTTCAGGCGGTCTTGGCGTTCTGCGCCGCGGCTTGGTCGGCTGCGGTTTCGTTGCCGAGGATGAAGGCGCGGCGCATCGGCTTGATCACGAACAGCGCCATCAAGCGCCGCGGTGGCATTCAGCGCCACCGCGATCACGAACACCGCCTGCCAGCCGTAGCTGGTGGCGACGATGCTGGCGAGCGGCACCAGCAGCGAGGCGGTGCCCTTTGCCGTGTACAGCATGCCGTTGTTGGTGGTGGCGTATTTGACGCCGAACGTATCGCCGCTGGTGGCGGGGAACAGGCTGTAGATTTCGCCGAACACGCCGAAATACACCGCCGTCGCCAGCACGAACACGACCGGTACATGGCCGTAGGCCGACAGCGTCAGCAGCATCAAGGCCGCGGTGCCGAAGGCGATGAACATGGTGTGCTCGCGGCCGATCTGGTCGGACACCCAGCCGAAGAACGGGCGGCCGAAACCGTCGAAGATGCGGTCGAGCGAAATCGCAAAGGTCAGCGCCGCCATCTGGAAGCCGGCGAGGCTGACCGGCGTGTCGGCGATCTTGAAGTCCTTCGCGATCGGCGCGATCTGCGCCGCCGTCATCAGTCCGCCGGCCGCGACCATCACGAACACGGCGTACATCACCCAGAAGATCGGGCTGCGCAGCACCTGCGGCGGGGTGAAATCGATCTTGGTCTGCGGCAGATTGAGCTGCTTCTTCTTGGCCGGCATCGCCACCGTCGGCCGGCGAATGAAGAAGGCGAGCACGAAGACGATCACGCCCTGTCCGATGCCGAACTCCAGGAACGCGCTCTGATAGCCGCTCGAAGCGATCATGTTGGCGATCGGCACCACCGTGATGGCAGCGCCCGCGCCGAAGCCGGCGGCGGTGGCGCCGGCGGCGAGGCCGCGGCGATCCGGAAACCATTTCAGCGCATTGCCGACGCAGGTTCCGTACACCGAGCCGGCGCCGATGCCGCCGATGACAGCCGCGACGTAAAGCAGCGTCAGCGAGTCGGCGTAGGAATTCAGGATCCAGGCCAGCGCGATCATCACGCCGCCGAACATCACGACGATGCTCGGACCGTACTTGTCGACGAACCAGGCTTCGATCGGGACCAGCCAGGTCTCGGTCACGACGAAAATCGTAAAGGCGAGCTGGATCGCCGCGCGGCCCCAGTGATTTTTCGCGTCGATCGGATCGACGAACAGCGTCCAGCCGTACTGGAGGTTCGCGATCATCGCCATGCAGACGATGCCCATGACGAGTTGAAGCCAGCGGAAGCCGCTGGAAGAGGGGGCCGCTGGTGTAGCGGCGGTTGTGCTGGATACCATTTGTCCTCCCAAGCGCGTTGCCGTTTGTGACTTAGTGTCGCAAAGGTTGTGACTTATCGTCGCACGCGTTGGTCGGATGCTGGTATATTATATTCCAAGATGCAAGCCAATCTTTGGGTGCGGCGCAGCATCCTGTCTCGGCAATTCGTTCTGTATCGGTCGCGCCAAACCGACGTTCGGACGCACAAAAAAGCGCCCGACCCGGGGGTCGAGCGCTTCGCCTGAAACGAGTTCGGGATATTTTAGGAGGCGACGGCCTTCGCCACCACCATCTTGCGCCATGGCTTGAGCACGACGATCGCCAGCAGCGACGCCAGGATATTGGCGCCGGCCGCGATGATGAACACGTTGTCCCACGTTCCCGAGGACTGCTGCATGTAGTTCGCGATCGGAACCAGCAGCGCCGCGGTGCCCTTCGCGGTGTAGAGCAGGCCGGCATTGGTGGTCGCGAACTTCGCACCGAAGGTGTCGGTGCAGGTCGACGGGAACAGCGAGTAGATCTCACCCCAGGCGAAGAACACGAAGCCCGACAGGATCACGAACCATACCGGATCGTGGCCGAGCATATAGAGCGCCCAGATGCCGACGCCCTCCATGCCGAACGCGATGAACATGGTGTTCTCGCGGCCGATCATGTCGGAGATCCAGCCGAAGAACGGACGCGTCAGGCCGTTGAGAATGCGGTCGATGGTGGCGGCGAACGTCACCGCCGTCATCGTCATGCCGATCAGCGTGACCGGGATGGCATCGACTTTCCAGTCGACCGCGATCGGCTTGAGGTTCGCCGTGACCATCAATCCGCCGGCGCCGACGATCACGAACATGAAGTACATCAGCCAGAAGATCGGCTGGCGGATCACTTCGGTCGGCTGATAGTTGCGGCGGGTCTGGATCACGTTGGCATTGGCAACGGCTGCCGGAACCTGTCCGGCCTTCGGCGACAGCAGGAAGAAGGCGAGAATCACGATGATGATGCCCTGTCCCAGTCCGAAATAGAGGAAGGTGGTCTGGAAGCCGGAATCCTTGATCATCGCCTGGATCGGCGCCACCGTCAGCGCGGAGCCAGCGCCGAAACCGGCGGCGGTGATGCCGGCGGCGAGGCCGCGCTTGTCGGGAAACCATTTCAGCGCGTTGCCGACGCAGGTGCCGTAGACGCCGCCGGCGCCGATGCCCGCAACGATCATGCCGAGATAGTAACCGTTCAGCGTGGTCGCCTCTGCGTTGATCACCCAGCCGATCGCGCACAGGATGCCGCCGATGAGCACGACGAGGCGCGGGCCGTATTTGTCGACGAACCAGCCTTCGACCGGCACCAGCCAGGTTTCGAACAACACGAACAGCGTGAATGCCCACTGGATCGAAGCGCGATCCCAGCCGAACTTCTTCTGGATGTCGGGGACGAAGAACGTCCAGCCGTATTGATAGTTGGCGATCATCACCATCGCGGCGACGCCGATCGCAAGTTGTGTCCAGCGATAGGTATCGCTCACACGTGCGGCTGTGGGTACCGTTGCCTCAACCATGTCCGTCATTGCTCCTCCCGAAGCGCGCTTCTATTGATGCCCGAGCGCTGCGCCGCCATTTTGGTATTCGATATGCCAAGGTTCAAGCGAATACGCTTGGTTGCACGGGGGACGTGCGTAAATGTCGCAGGGACATCCTCGCAGCGAACAGCGCCGTGCCGTGCGCGCATAAAAAATGGCCCCGAGGATCGGGGCCATTGGTCAATAGTAGAAGCTTTGGGGAGCGCCGGGCGTACTACCCAGGAATCTTTGATTCCCGTCCCGAATTCCCGGGTTTCAGAGACCGAAGTGGGGCTGGTCGCCGTTGCGGATGGCGACGCGGGCGCTGGCCATCAACAGCCGGTCGATGGTGGTCATCAGGCGGGCGAACAGGGAGTTCTGGGGTACGAGGCCGATAGAAGCAGTCTTGGACATCTGGGTCCCCTTTTCGTGAGGTGCGGAACAACTCCGCCTCATCATCTGGGGTCAATTTATGTATACCAGATGCCAGTCACAACAGACTTGTTTGCATAGCAGCAATTAGCTAGTTGCAATGCAACATAAATGGGACGATTGGCATTCCAGATCATGATGGCGGGTGATTTTGCCTCTTCCAACCCGGAGTGCCAGTGACCGGCACGGCACCGAGGGGCCTTCACTTGGTGCCGAACATCCGGTCCCCGGCGTCACCCAATCCCGGAACGATGTAGCCATGGTCGTTCAATCGTTCATCGATGGCGGCCGTCCAGATCGGGATTTCGCCGTGAAGCTTCTGGAACTGGGCAATGCCCTCTGGCGCCGCCAGCAGGCAGACAAAGCGAATATCCCTGGCGCCGCGAGCCTTCAGGAGCGAGGCCGCGGCACAGGCCGAGTTCCCGGTTGCCAGCATCGGGTCCACCAGGATCGTGGTTCGATCCGACAAATCAACCGGCGCCTTGAAGTAGTATTCCACCGCCTGAAGGCTGGTCGGATCGCGGTATAGCCCGATATGAGCGACGCGCGCAGATGGAATCAGCGCGAGCATGCCGTCGAGGAAGCCGACGCCGGCGCGCAGGATCGGGGCCAGGGTCAGCTTTTTTCCGGCGATCTGCGGCGCCTTCATGGCCGCGATCGGGGTTTCGATGTCGACCATTTCCAGCGGCAGGTCGCGCGTGACTTCGTAGCAGAGCAACATGCCGATCTCGTTCAACAGTTCACGAAAGCCCTTGGTCGAACGGTTGCGGTCGCGCATCAGCGACAGCTTGTGCTGAACCAGCGGGTGACTGACGAGATGAACAGGAGAGGTGGGCATGCGATGTCCGGGATGAACTCTTTGAAGAGTAAGTGAAGGACGGGACAGATGTCCCGTCCTTCACGCGTTAAGCTACTTCTTCATCGCCTCGTAGATCGCGAAGCTGTAGGCGCCTTCCGGCTTCTTGGTGATGACGGGATCGGAGCCGCCCGCCATCAGCGTTGCGACCGTGCGGTCGTAGTCCTTGACGTCGAGCTTGCCGTCGGATTCGCCGAGCAACTTGCCGACTTCGCCCATCATGCGCTTCTGGTCCTTCTCGGTCTTGGCGCCGGTGCTGTCGCCGGCGAGGATGATCTTCACGGCCTCATCGGGATGCGCCTTGGCATAGTCCCAGCCCTTCATCGATGCCTTGACGAACTTCGCCATCTTGGTGACGAACGCGGGATCCTTCAGGTTCTTCTCCAGCACATAGAGGCCGTCTTCCAGCGTGGCGACGCCCTCATTCTCATATTTGAAGACGACGAGCTGGCTCGGCTTGTAGCCGCCGTCGATCACCTGCCAGTACTCGTTGTAGGTCATGGTCGAAACGCAATCGGCCTGCTTCTGCAGGATCGGATCGACGTTGAAGCCCTGCTTGATCACCTTGACGCCGCCGGCCGAACCGTCGGTCTTGTAGTTCAGCTTCGACATCCAGGACAGGAACGGATACTCGTTGCCGCCGTACCAGATGCCGACGGTCTTGCCCTTGAGATCGGTCGGCTTCTTGATGCCGGTGTCGGCGCGGCAGGTCAGTTCGAGCCCGGACTTCTTGAAGGTCTGGGAGATGTTGACCAGCGGCACGCCTTTTTCGCGAGAGGCGAGCGCCGACGGCATCCAGTCGACGGTGACATCGGCGCCACCGCCGGCTAGGACCTGCGGCGGGGCGACGTCGGGGCCGCCCGGCTTGATGGTCACGTCGAGGCCGGCTTCCTTGTAGAAACCCTTGTCCTTGGCGACGAAGTAGCCGGCGAACTGGGCCTGTGCGACCCATTTGAGCTGGATGGTGACGGAATCGGCGGCTTGCGCGCCGCTGACAGCAAGGCCGAGGGAAAGGCCCGCAACCAGAGCAAGACAATGTTTCATGGAAGACTCCAAAGCTAAAGACCTTGCCGACCTAGGTCCGGTACGACGGATGCCAGAAAGTTGTCGCGCGTTCGGCAAGCGTGACAAAACCGTAGAAAGCCATTCCCGCGAGAGCCGCGAGCGCGATCTCCGCCCAGACCATGTCGATGGCCATGCGGCCAGCTTCGGTCGAGATGCGAAATCCGATGCCTTGCGTCGGTGTTCCGAAAAACTCTGCAACGATCGCGCCAATCAGCGCCAGGGTTGCGTTGATTTTCAGCGCATTGAAGATGAACGGCAGCGCCGCCGGTAAATAGAGCTTGGTCAGGCTCTGGCGGTGGCTGGCGGCATAGGATCGCATCAGGTCGCGCTCGATATCGCCGGCGGCCGACAAGCCCGCAATGGCGTTCACCAGCATCGGGAAGAAGGTGACGAGCGCGACGACGGCCGCCTTCGACGGCCAGTCGAAGCCGAACCACATCACCATGATCGGGGCGATGCCGACCAGCGGCAGTGCGGAAAAGAAGTTGCCGAGCGGCAGCAGGCCGCGGCCGAGAAATTCGAAGCGATCGGCGAGGATGGCGACCAGGAGGCCGGCGCCGCAACCGATGACGTAGCCGATCAACACGCCCTTGATGAAGGTCTGGTTGAAGTCGGCGGCGAGCGTCGGCAGGGCGCCCATGAACCGCGCCGCGACGGCGCCGGGGGCGGGGAAGATCACCGGCGGCACGCCGAAGCCGCGCACCGCGACCTCCCAGAGATAGAACACGGTGGCGCCGAACAGCAGCGGGACAGCGATGTTGATGGCGCGTATTCGCTGTTTGCGGATCGGGCGGAGTGCGGCGAGGGCCACCACACACATGGCTGCCGCGAGCCAGGCCGCGATGACGATGGCCCAGAAGCCGGCAGAAGCGGCTCCCGCAATGCCGGGATCGCTCAGCAGGAGCAGTGACACGACCGCGGCCGTCAAGGCAGCTGCAAGTCCGGGAATGATGGCGCGCGCGTCGGCAAGCCACGCCGCAAGAAGCAGCAGGGCCACAGCCACCGCGATGGTCTGCCAAAGCCCCGATCTGGCCAACAGCGGCGGCACGCCGGCCGCCAGCGGCGCTGCAAACGCGAGCGCAGCCGCGCCCGCGGCCAACAGCAGACCGAGCCGGAATTTGCGCGGGTCCATCAGCGTTTTCCCATGCTGCGGTTCACGCCGCGTTCGATCAGGCCGACGATCGAGATCAATCCCCAGGACAGCACCGCGGCGGCGACCAGCGCGCTCCAGAGCTGGACGGTCTGGCCGTAATAGGAGCCGGCCAAGAGCCTGGCGCCGATGCCGGCTTCCGCTCCCGTCGGCAGTTCAGCGACGATCGCGCCGATCAGCGAGATCGTGATGGCGACCTTCAGGCTGGCAAACAGGAAAGGAACGGCCGCCGGCCAGCGCAGCTTCCAGAGCACTTCGCGCGGCGTCGCCGACCAGGTGCGCATCAGTTCCATCTGCAGCGGATCGGGCGAGGTAAAGCCCTTCACCATGCCGATCGCGATCGGGAAGAAGCAGAGGTAGGCGGAGATGATCGCTTTCGGCAACAGACCGTGCAGCCCAATGGCGCCGAGAACCACGACAAAAATCGGGGCGAGCGCCACGATCGGCACCATTTGCGAGCAGATGATCCACGGCATCAGGCTCCGCTCCATGACGCGGCTGTGCACGATCATCAGTGCGAGCACGATGCCGAAGACGGCGCCGAGCCCGAAGCCGAGCAGCGTCGACGACAGGGTCACTAGCGAGTGGAAGACGAGGCTGCGTGGAGCCAACGGCGGATAGCCGAATACGGAGTCGAAAAAGGCTGACGCGATCTGATGCGGCGCCGGCAGCAGCGGTCGTTCCGCGTCCATGGTCCCGGCAAGGATATCGGTGATCGTGTAGGGCGCTTCCTCACGCTCAAAGCCGTCGCGCACCAACGTCCAGTTCATGGCCACCGCCGCAACATACCAGACCGCGACCAGCGCCAGCAGGGTGGTCAGGATCGGCGCGTAGCGTTGCACCAGCGGGATGATCTGCGAGCGAGCGCGGCGGGCTCGCTGCAAGCGCGAGCGAGCTACTCGTCATAGGAGTGCCCCGCGCGCAATCCGTTGCGGACGCGCTGCGCGATTTTCAGGAACTCCGGCGTCTCGCGGATTTCCAGCGACCGGTCCGGCGCAAAGTCGCAGTCGATGACATCGATGATGCGGCCGGGCCGCGGCGACATCACCACGATCTTGGTCGAGAGGAATACGGCCTCGGGAATCGAATGGGTGACGAACAACACCGTCTTTCCGGTCGTCCGCCACAGTTGCAATAGCTGTTCGTTGAGGTGGTCGCGGACGATTTCATCGAGGGCCCCGAACGGCTCGTCCATCAGCAGCAGCGCGGGATCAAACGACAACGCGCGCGCGATCGAGACGCGCTGCTGCATGCCGCCCGAGAGCTGCCAGGGGAACTTGCGCTCGAACCCGGTGAGATTGACCAGGGAAAGGTAGTGCTCGATGCGCTTCTGCTGCTCGGCCTCTGAAAAGCCCATGATCTCCAGCGGCAGCTTGAGATTTTTCTCGACGGTACGCCACGGAAACAGCGCCGGCGCCTGGAACACATAGCCATAGCTGCGGGCAAGCCGGGCGTCCTGCGCGGTCATGCCGTTGACCAGAAGCGAACCGGAAGTTGGTTGCTGCAGGTCGGCGATCACGCGCAGCATCGTGGTCTTGCCGCAGCCGGAGGGACCGATGAAAGAGACGAACTCACCCTCGGCGACCTGGAGGCTGACGTTCGACAAGGCCTCGACCTTGCCGTCCGCGGTTTCGAACGTCAGCGATACGTCCTTGGCATCGACGACGAGCCGTTTGGGCGCGGTGTCGGTTGATTCAGCTGTTACCACGAGCGAAATGTTCGGCCTGAGCGCCACCATCGGACGAGTGTCGCAAATGCGACAATTTGTTGCGCGCCCAATGTTTGCGCACGACGGCAGAATAATAAGCAGGTTTTCGCTGCATTTCGATGCAAAAGCCAGCCGGCTTTTCGCGCTGGTTTGAGTGTCGCAGTTCCATCCTATGGACGTGCATTCTCCGCCAGAAAGGTCAGCATCGCTGTATTGAATGGCGTGGGGTCGGTGACCGTAAAGCCGTGTCCGCCTTCAGCGGTGAGCCACAAGGTCGCGTTCGGCATCCTGTCTGCGAGTTGCTGCGAACGGGTGAACGGTACCAGGACATCGTCGCGCGACGCCGCGATGAAGGCCGGCGTTCGAATGCCGGCGAGATCAGACGTCGCGTCGAAAGCGAGCAACGCGGACAGGCGCTTCAGCAGATTGTCCTTGCCCTGGAAATGCGCGATGCCCGCGGCTTCTTCCTTGGCCACGACATCCTCGTGCTCAGACAGCCATGCGGCCGGATAAAGAAAGATCGGCTGAGCGCGGACATAGGCCTCCACGCCGACATGTTTCAGCAGCGCCAGCCGCGCGTCGAAACAGCGTCGCGTATGGCTATCGACGTGCGCCCAGGCGTTGACGAGCACGAGGCTGTCGGAGACGCGACGGCACGCGGCGTGCGAGTTCGAGCCCGACCAATCCGCCGAGGGCGTGTCCGGCGAAATGACAGGACGCGACGCCGGCACGGTCGAGCACCTCGATGACGTCGTCGGCCATCTGCGCGATGCTGTAGTCCTCGGGCAATTCGCCGGCATTGGCGCCGGTGCCGCGCTGGTCATACAGGATGACGCGGTGATGCGCGGCCAGCGCCTCGAGCTGCGGCCGCCAGAAATGTCCGAGCCCGCCCAGGCCTGCCGACAAAGGACCGTCGAGGCGTCGTCGTCCGCGCGGCCGAGTATTTCGTAATGCATGGCTGGACGCGATCGCCGTCAGGATTTTCCGATGTGGGCGACGGTCGCGATCTCGACCAATGCATCAGGCTTCACCAGTCCGCACTGGATGCAATAGCGGGCGGGCTTGTCGCCGGGGAAATACTCCGCATAGACCTTGTTGACCGCGGCGTAGTTGGCCCAATCGGTGATGAAGATCGAGTTGAAGGTGACGTCGTCCATCGTGCCGCCGGCGGTCTCGATCACCGACTTGATGGTTTCCAGCACGTGCCGGGTCTGGGCCGCGGCGTCGCCGACGTGGACGACGTTGTTCTGCTTGTCGAAGGCCAGCGTGCCGGAGACGTAGACGACACCGTCGGCCAGCGTGCCGGGCGAGTAGGGGGCGAGCGGGGCGGTGGTGCCCTGGGGATCACGGCTGTTTTCGGCATGGCGGCTCTTTCAGGTGTTGGAAGGAGGGGTTTGCGAAACGGCTCCGCAGAAGTCGGCGACGGTGGAGACCCAGCCGAAGAATTTCTCGATGTTGTAGAGCGCGGCCTTCTGGATGAAGTCCGGTCCCAGATGATGGGTGGCGTCCTCGAGCACGACGCCGAAATATTCGAGGTGGAAGGCGTCGCGCAGCGACGACTCCACGCAGACGTTGGTGGCGACGCCGGTGAACACCAGGGTGCGGATGCCGCGCGAGCGCAGCACGCTGTCGATGTTGGTGTTGAAGAAGCCGCTGTAGCGGGTCTTGGGAATGACGATGTCGCCGGGCTGCGGCGCCAGTTCGTCGACCAGCGCGTAGTCCCAGGTGCCTTTTGCCAGCAGCGTGCCTGCCAGTTCCGGCCGCGCGCGCATGGTCTTCAGCGCGTTCGACTTGTGCCAGTTCGGCGATCCCGGCCCGCCGGCCTCGACATAGTCCTTGTCCCAGCCGTTCTGGAAGAAGATCACCAGGATTCCGGCGGCCCGGGCGGCCTCGATGACCTTCTTCGTCTGCGCGACGGCGGCCGAAGCACCCGCGATGTCGAAACCGGCAAGGTCGACATAGCCGCCCTGCGTCGCATAGGCGTTCTGCATGTCGACCACGATGACGGCCGTCTCGGCTGGCTTCACCGTCAGCGCTTCCGGCCGCGCCGGAATGGTGACCTCGCCGGACGTTGACGGCGTGAACCCTGCGCGGACTGCGTGCGTCATCAGACGGCCTCCTTGACGGAGGCCACCGACCGCCGCGAAGTCATCAGCGGCTGGATCCTGGTGCCGAACGCCTCGATCCCTTCCAGGAAATCATCGAAGGTCAGCAGCACGCCCTCGGCGCCCGGGATGGTGTCGATCTCGTCGAGCATGCGCGCGACGTTGGCGTAGGAACCGACCAGCGTGCCCATGTTGAGGTTCACGGCCGAGGTCGGATCGGCCAACTGGCGGACATTGGTGTCGGCCGACTTGTCGGCGGCGGACTGATGCGTCAGCCACGCCAGCGCTTCGTGTCGGCGCCGGCCTTGTAAAGCTCCCATTTGACGAACGCGGCCTCGTCGGTTTCGTCGGCGATGATCATGAACAGCGCGAACGACGTGACATGGCGGCCGGTCTTGGCCGTGGCTTCCAGCAGCTTGGCGGCAACAGGCGCGAAAGCGGTCGGCGTGTTGACGCCCTTGCCGAGGCAGAAATTGTAGTCGGCATACTTGGCCGAGAACGCCATGCCGGCCTCGCTCTGACCGGCGCAGATGATTTTCATGTCGCCTTCGGGCCGCGGGTTCACGCGGCAATCGTCCATCTGGAAGAATTCGCTCTTGCGATTGGAAACGCCGGTTTCCCAGAGCTCGCGCAGGATCTGGACGTATTCGGACAGATATTCGTAGCGGCGCGAAAAGTACTCGTCGCCGGGCCACAGGCCCATCTGCGAATATTCGGGCTTCTGCCACCCGGTGATGAGGTTCAGCCCAAAACGGCCATGGGAAATCGAATCGATGGTCGAGGCCATGCGCGCGGCGATTGCCGGCGGCACGGTCAACGTCGCAGCGGTCGCGAACAGCTTGATACGGCTGGTGACGGCGGCAAGGCCGGCCATCAGCGTGAAGGATTCCAGATTGTATTCCCAGAACTGGGTCTTGCCGCCAAATCCGCGCAGCTTGATCATCGAGAGCGCGAAGTCGAAGTTGTAGCGCTCCGCCTTCTGCAGGATCTCCTTGTTGAGATCGAATGTCGGCAGATATTGCGGCGCTGTGCTCGAGATCAGCCAGCCGTTGTTCCCGATGGGAATGAAAACGCCGATCTCCATGCAACTGCCTTGTGTTCACGGCCCGCGTTACACGTGCGGGCTCGTAAAATGCAAGCAAGCCACGTGCCAGTGCATACGAAAAAGGCCGCCGGAAACCCGGCGGCCTTTGGAGATTGTTTGGCGACCCAGGCAGGTGGACCGGGCTTATTCCGCCGCCTGCTTCCGCGGCGGGTCGAGCGCGCCGGAATCGTGGATTTCGGCGACCTGGTGATCGCAGAAGCCGAGCACCTGGCGCAGGATTTCGTCGGTGTGCTCGCCGAGCAGCGGCGAACGGGTCACGTCGCTCGGTGAGTCCGACAGCTTGATCGGGTTGCCGACCGAGATGTACTTGCCGCGGGTCGGATGATCGACCTCGACCACGGTGCCGGTGGCGCGCAGCGACTGGTCTTCCGCGATCTCCTTCATCGACAGGATCGGGCCGCAGGGGATGTCGTCCTTGTTGAGGATGTCCATCGCCTCGAACTTGGTCTTGGTCATGGTCCACTGTTCGATGCGCGCAAAGATCTCGTTGAGGCGCGACAGCCGGGCCGGCGGCTTGGCGTAGTTCGGATCGGTCTTCCAGCCGGGCTCGCCGATCACGTCGCAGATCTTCTCCCAGACCGGGGCCTGGGTGATGAAGTAGATGTAGGCGTTGGGATCCTGCTCCCAGCCCTTGCACTTGAGGATGCGGCCGGGCTGGCCGCCGCCGGAATCGTTGCCGGCGCGCGGCACCGCGTCGCCGAACGGAATGCCTTCGCCGAACTGGCTGTATTCCTTCAGCGGGCCATGGGCGAGGCGCTGCTGGTCGCGCAGCTTGACGCGCGCGAGATTGAGCACGCCGTCCTGCATCGCGGCCGTAACCTTCTGGCCCTTGCCGGTAACGGTGCGCTGATAGAGCGCGGTGACGATGCCGAGCGCCAGATGCAGGCCGGTGCCGCTGTCGCCGATCTGCGCGCCGGTGACCAGCGGCAGGCCGTCGCGGAAGCCGGTGGTCGAGGCCGCGCCGCCGGTGCACTGCGCGACGTTCTCGTAGACCTTGCAGTCTTCGTACGGTCCGGGGCCAAAGCCCTTGATCGAGGCCACGATCATCTTCGGGTTGATGCTCTGGATCTTCTCCCAGGGGAAACCCATGCGGTCGAGCACGCCGGGTCCGAAGTTCTCCACCAGCACGTCGCAGCTCTTGATCAGCGCGGTGAGGACTTCCTTGCCCTTCGGGTTCTTGGTGTCGAGCGTGATCGAACGCTTGTTGTGGTTGAGCATGGTGAAATACAGGCTGTCCACGTTGGGAATGTCCTGCAACTGGCCACGCGTGATGTCGCCGACGCCGGGACGCTCGACCTTGATCACGTCGGCGCCGAACCAGGCCAGCAACTGCGTGCAGGTCGGTCCGGACTGGACGTGGGTGAAATCGAGAATGCGAACGCCCGTCGAGCGCCTTTGTCATCGTGTTGCTCCGTACTTTGTCTGCCCTGCTTGCGCAGGATGGAATGGGTTGAGGTCAGTTATTTCTTCTTTCAGCACGCTTTGCGGATTGAGGTTGCCGATGCGGCCGCTCTCGGAGCCTGCCGCCGGATCGATCACCGCGTTGATCAGCGTCGGCTTGCCGGAATCCATCGCTTCGTTGACGGCGCGCTTCAGTTCGTCCGGCGAGGTGGCGTTGACGCCGATGCCGCCGAAGGCTTCCATCATCTTGTCGTAGCGCGAGCCCTTGACGAACACGGTCGTCGCCGGGTCGGAATTGACCGAGTTGACGTCGGTGCCGCGATAGATGCCGTCATTGTTGAAGATGACGATGCAGATCGGCAGCTTGTAGCGGCAGATGGTCTCGACTTCCATGCCGGAGAAACCAAACGCGCTGTCGCCTTCGACGCACGAGCACCGGCTTGCCGGTCTCGATCGCAGCCGCAATGGAATAGCCCATGCCGATGCCCATCACGCCCCAGGTGCCGACGTCGAGCCGCTTGCGCGGCTTGTACATGTCGATGACGCCGCGGGCGAGGTCGAGGGTGTTGGCGCCTTCGTTGACGAGGATGGCGTCGGGCCGTTCCTTGATGATGGTGCGCAGTGCGCCGAGCGCGCCGTGATAATCCATCGGCGAGGCGTTGCTCATCAGCTTCGGCGCCATCTTGGCGACGTTGTCGTCGCGCTTCTTGGCGACGGTGCGCGAGCCAGTCGGCCGGCGCGGCCGACCAGTTGGCGCCCATGGCTTCCAGGAATGCCGAGACGCAGGAACCGATATCGCCGACCACGGGGGCCACGATCTCGACGTTGGAATCCATTTCCTTCGGCTCGATGTCGATCTGGATGAATTTCTTCGGGGCCTCGCCCCAGGTCTTGCCCTTGCCGTGCGACAGCAGCCAGTTGAGGCGGGCGCCGATCAGCATGACGACGTCGGCGTCCTTCAGCACGGTGGAGCGCGCGGCACCGGCGGACTGCGCATGGGTATCCGGCAGCAGGCCCTTGGCCATGCTCATCTGCAGGAACGGCACGCCGCTCTTTTCGACGAAGCTCTTGATGTCGTCATCGGCCTGCGCGTAGGCCGCGCCCTTGCCGAGGATGATCAGCGGACGCTTTGCGCTCTTGAGCACGTCGAGCGCGCGCTTGACGGCGGACGGGGCAGGGATCTGCGCCGGTGCGGCGTCGATCACCTTGACCAGCGACTTGGCGCCGGCTGCCGCATCCATCACCTGGCCGAACAGTTTGGCCGGCAGATCGAGATAGACGCCGCCCGGACGGCCCGACACCGCGGCGCGGATCGCGCGCGCGAGACCGATGCCGATGTCGGCGGCATGCAGCACGCGGAACGCGGCCTTGCACAGCGGCTTGGCAATCGCGAGCTGGTCCATCTCTTCATAGTCGCCCTGCTGCAGGTCGACGATTTCACGCTCCGACGAACCCGAGATCAGGATCATCGGGAAGCAGTTGGTGGTGGCATGCGCCAGCGCGGTCAGGCCGTTGAGGAAGCCGGGCGCCGAAACCGTGAGGCAGACGCCGGGCTTCTTGGTCAGGTAGCCGGCGATCGAGGCGGCATAGCCGGCGTTCTGCTCGTGGCGGAACGACAGCACGCGAATGCCGGAGGCCTGCATCATGCGGCCGAGGTCGGTGATCGGAATGCCCGGCACGCCGTAGATGGTGTTGATGCCGTTCAGCTTCAGCGCGTCGATGACGAGGTGAAAGCCGTCCGTCAGCTCTTGCTCGGAGCCCGGTGCTTCGGTCTTGGCAGCAGTATTCAGCATCGGTATCTCTCCCTGATCGTTCCGGTTCGGACGAATTTGATCGTCTTCTGATGCGAAGTCTTAAGTAAACAGCTCTCTAGGTGAACAGTTCTTGCCCGTGCGCCTCGACATAGGCGGCAAGGCCCAGCGTGTGATCGCGCGCGCGCTTCTCGGCGAGCTCGGTGTCGCGCGCTTCCAGCGCTTCGATCATGCCCATGTGCTCGGGCAGGGAGGTCGCGGTGCGATCGGTACGGCCGATGGTCAATTGCCGATAGCCGCGCACATGCAGCAGGATGTCGTTGGTCATGTCGACCAGCACCGGCGATTCCGACAGCGAGATCAGCGCCTGATGGAAGGCGATATTGGCCTTGGAATATTCCTCGACGTGATCCTGCGGCAGGCGGTCCTTGCCGAAATCCTTGAAGAAGTCGCGCAGCGCCGTGATGTCCTTCTTGCGCGCGGTGGTCGTGATCAGGCGCGCGGCCATGCTCTCGAGCGCGGCCCAGGCCCGGATCATGTCGACGATCTCGGTCTTGGTGCGGCGGACCACGACGATGCCGCGGCGTGGCACGGTTTTGACGAAGCCGTCCTGCTCCAGCATCGCGATGGCTTCGCGGATCGGGGTGCGGCTGACGCCGAGGCGTTCGGACAGAGCGCGCTCGTCGAGCATCACCTGCTCGGGCGTCGCATAGATATCCATCTTGAGAATAGCTTCCTTCAAGGCCTCATAGGCCTTGTTCTTGAAGCTCGTCTCAGGCGCAATCCGAACGATCGCGATATCTGCCTCAGCCATGACAGGCGGCGCCTTGGGTTGTTTGCGTGCGGGCACGATTCGTCTCCATCCAATGGGAGACGTCTTGTAGCAGAAGATTACCGTTAGATTTTTGGCATACCAAATGCCAGAATGTCAAGTTGCCCGTGTTTTCAGCGTTTCCACAAGATCATGCGGCTTGACAATCGCGCCGCTGGCATACCAAATGCCATAAAATAGCGCCCCAGGAGGAAATCCAATGTCGAATTCCAAAGATGCGGTCCGCAAGGTTCTCGATGCGGTCAAAGCGGACAAGCGCACCAGCCTGACGGCGCCCGAAGGCAAACTGGTCTGCGACGCCTACGGAATTCCGGTTCCGAAGGAGGGGGTGGCCAAGTCCGCCGCCGAGGCCGCCAAGCTCGCCGCCGACATGGGCTTCCCGGTGGTGATGAAGATCGTCTCGCCGGATATCCTGCACAAGACCGAGGCCGGCGGCGTGATCGTCGGCGTCAAGTCCGCGGCCGACGCCGAAAAGAGCTACGACACCATTCTCGCCAACGCGAAGAAGTACAAGGCCGATGCCAAGATCGAGGGCATCCAGGTGCAGCAGATGCTGGCCGGCGGCACCGAGGTCATCGTCGGCTCCATCACCGACGGATCGTTCGGCAAGCTGGTGGCGTTCGGCCTCGGCGGCGTGCTGGTCGAGGTGCTGAAGGACATCACCTTCCGCCTGGCGCCCGCGACCAAGGCGGACGCGCTGTCGATGCTCGACGGCATCCAGGCCCATGACATGCTCAAGGGCGTGCGCGGCGGCGATCCGGTCAACCGCGACGCGCTGGCCGACGTCATCGTCAAGGTGTCGACGCTGGTCAGCGACTTCCCCGAAATCATCGAACTCGATCTCAACCCGGTGTTCGCCACCAAGAAGGACGCGATTGCCGCCGACGTGCGCATCGTCGTCGACTTCGACTACAAGCCGCGCCCGGCGCCGCGCCCGACCGAAGAAATCGTCACCGCGATGAACCGCATCATGCAGCCGAAGGGCGTCGCCGTGATCGGCGCTTCCGCCGAGGACGGCAAGATCGGCAACTCCGTGATGAAGAACCTGATCAACGGCGGCTACAAGGGCGAGATCTATCCGATCCACCCGAAGGCCCCCGAGATCCTGGGCTACAAGGCCTACAAGAGCGTCAAGGACGTGCCGGGCGTGATCGACACCGCGGTGTTCGCGATCCCCGCCAAGTTCGTCGCCGGCGCCTTGATCGAATGCGGCGAGAAGAAAATTCCCGGCGCCGTGCTGATTCCGTCGGGCTTTGCCGAAGCCGGCGCCCCGGAATTGCAGGCCGAGATCGTCGAGATCGGCAAGAAGTACAATGTCCGCCTGATGGGGCCGAACATCTACGGCTTCTACTATACGCCGGCCAATCTCTGCGCCACGTTCTGCACCGCCTACGACGTCAAGGGTTCGGCGGCGCTGTCGTCGCAGTCCGGCGGCATCGGCATGGCGATCATCGGCTTCTCGCGCTCGGCCAAGATGGGCGTCTCCGCGATCGTCGGCCTCGGCAACAAGTCCGATATCGACGAGGACGATCTGCTCGCGTTCTTCGAGCAGGACCCCAACACCAACCTGATCGCCCAGCATTGCGAGGACCTGAAGGACGGCCGCGCCTTTGCCGAAGCCGCCAAGCGCGTCTCCAAGAAGAAGCCGGTGATCGTGCTCAAGGCCGGCCGCACCTCAGCGGGCGCCAAGGCCGCGGCGTCGCATACCGGCGCGCTCGCCGGCAACGACAAGATCTACGAGGACGTGCTCAAGCAGTCCGGCGTGATCCGCGCCCGCTAGCTTGCGGCAGTTGCTCGAATTCGCGCGCGGCGTGCCGGTGCTGCCGACGCCGAAGGGCGAGAACATCCTGATCATCACCGGCGCCGGCGGTTCCGGCGTGCTGCTGTCGGACTCGGTGGTCGACAACGGCCTGTCGCTGATGGCGATGCCGCCGGATCTCGATGCGGCGTTCCGCAAATTCATCCCGCCGTTCGGTGCGGCCGGCAACCCGGTCGACATCACCGGCGGCGAGCCGCCGATCACCTATGTCAACACCGTCAAGCTCGGCCTGTCGGATGAGCGCATCCACGCGCTGATCCTCGGCTACTGGCACACCATCGTGACGCCGCCGATGGTGTTCGCGCGCAACATGGTCGAGGTGAAGAAGGAGATGGAGGCCAAGGGCTTTGTGAAGCCGATCGTCGCCTCGCTCGCCGGCGACGTCGAGGTCGAGGAGGCCGCCGAATATCTCTACCAGAACGGCATCCCGTCCTACGCCTATTCGACCGAATTGCCGGTCGAGGTGCTCGGCGCCAAGTACAAGTGGGCGCGCGGCGCGGGGTTGCTGTAATCGTTCTGACAACAAGCTTTCTCGAAATGCCGCCGGTGTTCCCGGCGGCATTTTTGTCTGGAACGGGAACTTGATGGAACTGCTCCCGTGACGCGAATAATGGCAGATGGAACCGGAACGTCTCGCGCCTCCGATGGTTGAGACGCATCATCAATTCACTGGAGGACATGATGAACAAACGTCTTGCTGTTTCGCTTGTCGCCGCCTCGCTGCTGACCTCGGGCGCGGCCTTTGCGCAATCCACCACGCAGCAGGGAGCGGCCAATGGCGCGGCCGCCGGCGGCGACGTAGCGGGTCCGGTCGGCGAGGTCGTCGGCGGCACCGTGGGTGCGGCAGTCGGCCTCGGCCTGGAAATTCCGAATGCGGTGATCACGTCGGTGACGGCCGAGCGGGCGCCGTCGGTGACGGTGCGTGAACGCGTCGTGGTCGGCGAGCCGCTGCCCGACGGCCGTCGAGCTGCGGCCGGTGCCGAGCCATACCGAATATCGCTATGCTGTCGTCAACGATCGCCGCGTGATCGTGGAGCCGCGCACGCGCAAGGTCATCAAGATTATCGATTGATAATCGGGATCATCGATTGACGAAAGGTATTCGCTGACTATCGATCCTCGCGGGGCATTCGTCCCGCGGGGATTGTCGCATCAGGATGTGCTGGTGCTTGGCGCGCGTGCGGCTTGAATGATCCAGTCGAACGCCGCGGCGATCGCAAGTCCGACACAGGCCGCCAGCGCATCGACCACAAAATCTTCCAGCCGGGCATGCCGTCCGGGCATCCAGAGCTGCAGCAGTTCGAGCGCGCCGGTCAGGCCGACCGCGAAGGACAGCCGTCAGCCACCGGTTGCTGGTATAGGCGAGGCCGAAGGCGAGCCCCAGCAGCACGAAGGCCAGCGCATGCTCGCCGTCCTGTCCGAGGTTGGAATGCGGCCGTAGTCCGGGTGGGCCAAGCGTCGCAAAGGCGACGGCGGCCGCGAGAGACCAGGCGAAAAGGCGAAGGATCGATCGTCATGGCGACGGCATAGCAGCACTTGCCGTGATCGGTTAGTCCGCAGATGCGAGATCGTCGCGCGCTTTGGTTAATGCGCCGAACGTTCTGTGGTTACGTCCGGTTAACTTACAGCGGTTCCCGCACGCCCATGCCGTGCATGAAACGCTCGCGGATCTGAACGGGATCGCGGCGGGTGGTTCCGGTGCCGGGCTTGTCGTCGATCCGGATGCCGATCAGCGTCGGGCCCGGCTGACGACATCGATTGCTCGATCAGGCGCTCGAAATCTTCCTCGTCCGCGGCCCAGGCGCTGTTGGTCAGACCGCTGGCGACCGCGATGGCGACGAGGTCGGCGACGGCGGCGGCCGGCGTCGGCTGCGCGCCGGTGATCTGGTAGACGCCGTTGTCCATGATGATCATGGTCAGGTTCTTCGGCGCCAGCGTCGCAATCGTCGACAGCGAACCAAGCTGCATCAGCAGCGAGCCGTCGCCCTCCAGCGCGAACACGTGACGCTTCGGCTGCGCCAGCGCCACGCCGAGCGCGATCGGGAAGGCGAGGCCCATGCTGCCCAGCATGTAGAAATTCTGCGGCCGATGGCCGGCGGCCCAGAGGTCGAAATTGGTGTTGCCGATGCCGCCGACACGGCTTCGTCGTGCTTCAGCTTCGCAACCAGCCGCGACGTGACGTCGAACCGGTTCATGATCTTGGTGTTGCGGGCGGGATTGTTGGCGGCGGTGTTCATGAGATCGCTCACTTGTCGAAGGTCTTGCCGCCGGTCAGCAGCGGCGAGAGGATCAGCGCCACCGGCGCCTGCGTGGTGAGGGCCTGCTTGATCGAGCGGTCGACGATGAACTCGAATTCGTCGAGCCGCGTGCAGGTGTGGTGCTCCATCGCGAGCGAATCCAGCACCGGGCGCATGGTGCGGCACACCAGCGACTGGCCGTAGTTGAATTCGCCGAGCGTGCCGCGCTCGGACACGAACATGATCAGCGGGATCTGGTAGGGGATCGCCAGCGACGCCAGCACATTGGCGAGCGTGGCAAAGCCGGAGGTCTGCATCAGCACCGCGCCGCGCATGCCGGCCATCCAGGCGCCGGAGACGATGCCGACCGCTTCTTCCTCGCGGGCGGTGGGGAAGGTGGTGAAAAACGGATCGGCGTGAACGTTCTTGATCAGCGTGGTCAGCACGCGATCGGGAACATAGGGCACCAGGCGGATGTCGTTGCGCTTGAGCGCCTCCAGCACGATGCCGTGCCAGGTTTTCTCTTGCGCGCTCTGGGGCGACGTTTGTGCCTCGGCAACCGCCATCTCGGTCTCCCTTGTCCCGCGACGATCTTTCGTTCGCGCCGTCGATGCGCCGCAACTTGACGCGATCGATGGGATTGTCAACATGTCCCGATCAGTATGCTGGTCTGCGCCCCGGCGCTGCCATCCGTATGCGACGATGTGAGATAACAAGAACAAAGATATCGGGAGGACGCCATGGCCGGACGGTTCTGGATGGCTGCATGGGCGGTCGTGCTGGCCACGACGGCAGGCGCGGCACTGGCCGAGCCGGGGTTTCCGTCGAAGCCCGTGCATATTTTCGTGCCCTATGCCGCCGGCGGGGGCGTCGACGTCCTGACGCGCACGCTCGGCGAGGTGGTCTCGAAACAATGGGGCCAGTCGGTCGTGGTCGAAAACCGTCCGGGTGCGGGCGGCGTGATCGCCTCGCAGGCGGTCGCGACCTCGGCGCCTGACGGCTACACGCTGATCATGGTGGCGAGCGGCCATGCCACCAACCCGTTCCTGTATCCGAAAATCCCCTACGACACGTTCAAGGATTTCACGCCGATCTCGCTGCTGGCGTCGTCGCCCAATATCCTGCTGGTGCGGGCGGATTCTCCGTTCAAGACGGTCGGCGACGTCATTGCGGCGGCGAAGGCGAAGCCGGGAAGCCTGTCCTTTGCCCATGCCGGCAGCGGCACCTCGACCCATCTGGCCGGCGAACTGCTGAAGAGCCTCGCCAAAATCGATCTCAACGGCATTCCCTACAAGGGCGGCGCGCCCGCCATCAACGATCTGCTGGGCGGTCAAATTCCGATGACGTTCAACAACGGCCCGGAATCGGTCGGCCAGTTGCAGGCCGGTACGGTTCGTGCGCTCGCGGTCACCACGGCCACACGCGCGCCGTTCCTGCCCGATGTGCCCAGCATGTCGGAAACCGTGCCGGGTTACGACACCGAGGTGTGGTGGGGGCTGCTCGGCCCCGGCGGCCTGCCGGCGGACGTGCTGGCAAAGCTTTCGCATGATTTCGTCGCGGCGCTGAATACCGATGCGGTGAAGGAGCGCCTCGGCAAGCTCGGCGCGTTGCCGATCGGCAGCACGCCGCAGCAGTTCGACGCGCGGATCCATGCCGACTACGACAAATGGGGGCCGATCATCAAGGCCGCCGGAATGAAGGCCGAATGACGCGATGGTGCTCCCGATGATTCCTGCCTGCCTGCCACCGCGCGAGGTCAGCCGTCCGCGTACGCCGTTGCCGCCTGGCGCCTGCGATACCCATGCCCATGTGTTCGGCCCGGCCGATCGTTTTCCCTACGCCGACGACCGCAGCTACACGCCGCCGGATGCGCCGCTGGAAAAATATCTCGCCATGCTCGATGCGATCGGCTTCGCGCGCGGCGTGCTGGTGCAGGGCAGCGCCCACGGCCGCGACAATTCGGCGATGCTCGATGCGCTGTCGCGTCAGCCCGATCGTCTGCGCGGCGTTGCGGTGGCGGATGCGGACATCTCCGCCGACGAACTGCGCGCGTGGAACAGGCTCGGCGTCCGCGGCCTGCGCTTCAATCATTTCTTCCGCGACGGCCAGTTGCATTATCGCGGCGGCGTGCCGCTGTCGGTGGCGGAGAAGCTGGCGCCCGTCATGGCCGAACTCGGCTGGCACCTGCAGCTCTGGATCGACGTCAAGGATCTGCCGCAGACGATTCCGGTGCTGAAGGCGCTGCGGCTACCGGTCGTGATCGACCACATGGGCCGCACCGATGCCCGCGCCGGCACCGCGACGGAAGGTTTTCAGAGCCTGCTTGGCGCGGTCGGCGACGGCTGGTGCTGGGCCAAACTGTCGGGCGCGCACCGGCTCAGCCAGAACGCGCCTGACTATCCCGACGCGCGGCCGTTTCACGAGGCGCTGGTGCGGGCCAATCCGGAGCGGCTGGTGTGGGGCGGCGACTGGCCGCATCCGCGCGTCGAGGGCGAAATGCCCGATGCCGGGCACCTGCTCGAATTGTTTCAGATGTGGACGCCTGATAGAGCGACGCAGCAGCGCATCCTCGTCGACCAATCCCGCAAAACTCTACGGTTTCCCGAACTGAAAGTCGCGAACAAGGTATTCGAAAAAATGACCGTCAACAACAAGCGCGTGTTCTACGTCAAGTATCTCGCCCACCCGGTCTACGAGGAAATCATCAAGGCCCGTCCCGACGTGCGGCTCGACCGGCTGGAGAACGAGAGCCCGGATGCGGTGGCGGCGCCGATCCTGTCGGCGGCGCATGCCTATCAGATCGGCGCGGCGCGCGACGAACTGGCGCCGCATTTCCATGTCCATCAGGATCTGCTGCGGCGGGCGCCGAACCTGCTGATCGTGTCCTCCAACGGCGCCGGCTTCGACCCCGTCGACGTCGACGCCTGCACGGCGGCGGGCGTGCTGGTCGTCAATCAGTCCGGCGGCAACGCCAATTCGGTGGCCGAGCATGCGCTCGGCATGCTGCTGACGCTGTCGAAGCGCATCCTCGAGGCCGACCGCGCGCTGCGGCGCGACGCCAATGTCAACCGCAACGCGCTGATGGGCAATGAGGCCAAGGGCAAGACCATCGGCATCGTCGGCATCGGCAATGTCGGCCGCCGCATCGCCGAACTCTGCAAGGGCCTGCTGCACATGAAGGTGATCGCCTACGATCCGTTCTCTGAGCGCGGAAGAAATCGCCGCGCGCGGCGCGGAGAAGGTCGAACTCGACGACCTGATGCGCCGGTCGGATTTCGTCTCGATCTCGTGCCCGCTGAACAAGGACAATCGCGGCATGATCGGCGCGCGCCAGTTCGCGCTGATGCAGCCGCACGCGTTCTTCATCACCACCGCGCGCGGCTTCATCCACGACGAGAGGGCGCTGTATGACGCGTTGCGCGACAAGCGCATCGCCGGCGCCGGCCTCGACGTCTGGGACAAGGAGCCGCCGCCGCCGGAGCATCCGCTGCTGCAGTTCGACAACGTGCTGGCGAGCCCGCACACGGCAGGTGTCACCAAGGAAGCGCGCGAGAACATGGGCCGGATCGCCGCCGAGCAAATTCTCGACGCGCTCGACGGCAAGCGGCCGCCGCGCGTCATCAATCCCGAGGTATGGCCGGCCTACGCCAAGCGCTTCGAGCGGACGTTCGGGTTCGCGCCGAAGTAGGATCGTGGGTGACATGGCCGAACCGGAAGATCGCTTCTACCAGTCCCAGGGGCTGCGGCTGCATTATGCCGACTGGGGTAACGCGACCGCGCCGCCGCTGGTGCTGATCCATGGCGGGCTCGATCATTGCCGCAACTGGGATGCGATCGCGCGAGCCTTGCAGCCGCACTTCCATATCGTCGCGCCGGATCTGCGCGGGCACGGCGATTCCGAATGGGCCAAGGGAAGCAGCTACACTCTTTCCGACAACGTCGTCGATCTCACTCGTCTGATCGCGTGTCGCGGAGCTGAAGGATGCGGCCCTCGTCGGCCATTCGATGGGCGGGATGGTGGCGCAGGCCTATGCCGGAACGTTTCCGGAGCGGGTGTCGCGCCTGGCGGTGCTGGACGGCACCTTCCTGTCGACCTCGCAGCCGGCGCCGATCGACGAGCAGATGTCGCGGTGGATCGAGCAGCTCGAGCGGATCGCGCAGCACGAACCCAGGGCCTTCAAGACCATCGACGAAGCGGCGCTGCGGCTGTCTGGGCGCAACAAGCGGCTGACGCCGGAACAGGCGCTGCATCTGGCCCGCCACGGCGTCCGGCAGGACGCCGACGGGCTCTATCGCTGGAAGTTCGATCATTACCAGCGGGCGAGGGCGCCATATCGGTTGTCGCCGGACGACTATATCGGCCTGTGGTCGCGCATTGCCTGTCCGACGTTGCTGATGTGGGGCAGCGAAAGCTTTCTGGCCGATCCGGAGGCCAGCGGACTTGCTGGCGCATTTCAAGCAGGCCGAGATGATGAAGATATCCGGCGCCGGGCACTGGCTGCATCATGACCGGCTCGACGAAGTGCTGGCGGCGCTGCGACGATTTCTCGGCGTGCCGGACTGACGGTGACGACGAACATCGCGCGGCTACCCACACGAAGGAGAAGAAAATGTCAGACAAGATCCGTTACGTTCGCGAACTGAGCGCGGAATCCCGAGGCGAAGCGCCGGGCCGCGGCCGGCTTGCCGGCCGCCGCATTCTGGTGGTCGGCGGCGGCCAGCGAACTTTCGATGCCGAAACCGATCCGGTCGGCAACGGCCGGGCGATGTCGCTGGTGTTCGCCAGGGAAGGGGCCCATGTCGCGGTGGCCGACATGAACCGCGCCAGCGCCGACGACACCGTCGGGCGCATCGAGCGTGAAGGCGGCCGCGCGTTTTCGATCGAGGCCAATATCGCGCGCGAGGCCGATGTGAACCGGATGATCGAAGAGGCGATGGATGGTCTCGGCGGTCTCGACGGCATGGTGCTCAATGTCGGCATCGGCGTCGGCGCGCTCGGTCTCGACGGCGTCGATCTCAAGGAGTGGAACGATACGTTCGCGGTCAATCTGACCGGGCCGATGCTGTGCTGTCGCAAGGCGCTGCGGCACCTCGATCCCGGCTCGTCGATCGTGTTCATCTCGTCGATCGCCGGCCTTCGCTCCGGCTCGCGGCTGATCGCCTATGACACGTCGAAGGCGGCGCTCGGGCGGCCTGATGCGCAACGTCGCCAGGGAAGGGGCCAGGCGCGGCATTCGCGCCAACATCGTTTGCCCGGGCCTGGTCGATACGCCGCTCGGCCGTCACACCAGCGCCGGCCGGCCGTCGCGCAGCGCATCGGGCGCGCCGTTCGGGCGGATGGCGACGGGCTGGGAGATCGCCTACGCCGTGCTGTTTTTCATGTCCGACGACAGCGTTTACGTCAACGCGCAGACGCTGGCGGTCGACAGCGGCATTACCGGATTATGAGCCGGAACCGGGGGAGAAGATTTCCTCCGCCACGGGCTCGATCGCGGCAATAAATCCACTGCCAATCCGGCGTCCGGACGACGCGCTCATTGCTATTTTCGCTGGCATCTCGACTAGTTAGCCGTGCGGGACCATTTTCCGTGTAGCGCCGATGACTGGAACGATTGTTCCGCCGGCGCAGATGGAAGATGTGAGATGCAACAGATTCGTTCATTGCTGCGTGGCGCGCCGTCCCGGATCGGACGTCGGCTGGCCCAGATCGTCGCCATCGCCGCCGCCAGCCTGCCGGCCGCGGGCGCGTAAGGCCAAGATTTTCAGCCGTCGGCACGGTTAAACCGCGCCGCGTTCGCGTCTCAGCAGATAGACATCCATGATCCAGCCGGTCTTTTCGCGCGCCTCGGCGCGGGCTCTGACGATGCGCGGACCGGTCTCCGCGAGTGGTCCGGCGAGAATGATCTCCTGGGGCATGCCGACATAGGCGCCCCACCAGATCGTGACGCCAGCGGGATCGAGGTGCTGGAAGGCGCAGTCGCCGTCGAGCATCACCACCAGCGTATCGGCATCCGCGGGCCAGCCGGCCTCGCGCAGCCGTCGTCCGGTGGTGACCAGAAACGGTGCGCCGATTTCATTCAGCGGAATTGCATGCGATGCGGTCAGCGCCTGGATCGAGGTGATGCCGGGAATGACCGAACGCTCGGCGCAGGTTTCAGGCGCGAAGCGATGCGCAGCGTGCTGTCGTAGAGCGCCGGGTCGCCCCAGACCAGCAGCGCCACCGATCCGCCGCCGGAAAGTTCGGACTTGATGGTGTCGGACCAGACCGTCGGCGATGGCATCGTGCCAGTCGTCGACGCCGCGGCGATAGTCGGGTTGCTCTGGTCGCGGCGGGGCAGGTCGAATTCGACGATACTCGTCGCGGGATTTGTCACCACTTCGGCGCAGATCGAACGGCGGAGCTCGGCGAGATCGGCCTTGTCGGCGCCCTTGCGCGGAATCAAAATCAGATCGGCGGAATTGAGCGCCCGGATTGCCTGCAGCGTCAGGTGCTCGGGATTGCCGGTGCCGATGCCCACCAGGAGAAGTTCGATCATCTGGCTCTCGCTCAAACGCTGCAAATGAAAACGCGGCCGACATGCGGCCGCGTTGGTTCTTGAGCCCGTGCCGATCAGGCCGCGTGATAGAGCCGCTGCGTCACCAGCGGCGAGCCGCGCAGCGCATGCAACGACTTGGCGGCGGCGAGGATCGCGAGATCGGCCAGCGGCTCGATCAGGACCACCGCCATGTAGGCGACGCCGAAAGCTTGCGACCGAGGACAGGTTTGCGGCGCTGAAACCGGCGCCATAGATCGCCCAGAACGCCACCCAGGCCACGACGCCGCCCTGATAGGCGGTCGAGAGCGTCAGCGCCTGGCTGTACTTCAGGTCGACATAGGCGGTGCCGGGCGCGATCACCTTTCCTGCCAGCGCGTACAGCGCGAACAGCGGAACCAGCAGCGTGGTGACGTTCATGCCGTATTGCGGCAGGTCGATCGGCGAGAAGAACAGCCCCTGAATCAGCAGGCCCATCGCCAGTCCAACCGCGGAAGGCGCCGCGCCGAGGATCAGGAATAATGTCGAGCCGAGGATGAAGTGCACTTCGGAGACGCCGACCGGAAAATGCGGCATGACCTCGAAGAAGATGAAAACGCAGACGGTGGCGATCGCGCTGCGCAGCAGCAGCGATACCGGACCCTTTTCGCCGATCGAACGGACGACGGTTCGGAGCGCCACGGCGCCTGCTGCGGCGGCAGTCGCATAGCTCAGGACGATCTTGCTGCTGTCGACCAGACCGGGTTCGATATGCATGAGATTCTCCGTGCCTTTTGCCGATTCGCCGGCCTTTTCGGCCGTGGGAACCGTCTTCGCTAGCGTTGTCACCGGCCCCAAGCCAAGTCAAGAGCGCCCCGGCGCCAGCGCCCCATACAGAATCAGGGCAGGGGTAGTGCTGGCCTTCGGTGGCCATCAGCCTCGGCCAATTCCGGCGATCGTCGTATGCGTCAGGCGCTGGTCGGGTTGGCTAACGGATTCGGCCAGCATGGCCGGGGTGTTTGCCGGCAAACCGGCCGCGATCAGCCGCCGCGCCAGTTCCGGAAAGGTGCGCTTGCCCATGAAGACGGCCGTCGTCGCCGACGGGTCGGCCAGCGCCGCAAAATTCAAATGTTCGGGAAGTGCGCCGGTGACGTCATGGCCGGTGACGAATTGCACCCGCCGCGACAACAGCCGCCGGGTCAGCGGCATGCCGGCCGCGGCCGCCGCGGCACAGGCCGAGGTGACGCCGGGAATGATTTCGTAGCCGATTCCGGCGGCCGTCAGCGCCTCGATTTCCTCTTCCAGTCGTCCAAAAATTCCGGCGTCGCCGGATTTCAGCCGCACCACCTTCGCATGCGTCGTCGCATAATCGACCAATAGCCGGCTGACATGTTGCTGGCGCGGTGACACCCGTCCGGCGCGCTTGCCGACGCTGACCAGATCGGCCCCGGTGCGGACATGCGCGAGAATGGGTCCGGACGACAGATCGTCGAACAGTACGGCGTCGGCGGACTGCAGCCGCGCCACCGCCTTCAACGTCAGCAGTTCGGGATCGCCGGGACCGGAGGAGACAAAGGAGACAAAGCCGGTCATGTCGCCTCCGCGATCAGATGAAAGAACGAGCCGGTGGCGCGGCCGCCGCCGTCGAAGCTCTTGCTCGATCCGGTTTCCGGCACGGCGGCGCCTGATGCGTCGACGACCTGCGCCAGCGGCGCATCGTTGTGTTCGAGGATACTGGCATAGTGGAACTCATGTCCGCGCAACCGGGCGCCCCGGCACGGTGACCGGGAATCGGCGAGGCCAATTGCGCGAGGCGATAGCCGAGATGCATGCGCCGCTTCTCGAACGAGGTGGCGAGTTTGAAGAAGCCGGCCATCTCGATGCCGGGCGCCTGACGCGTCGATCAGGCACTCGCCCATCGCCATGTAGCCACCGCATTCGCCATGCACTGGCCGTGTTTTCGGCAAAGCTTCGCAGCCCCGAACGGAATCGGGTCGAAGCCGCCAATCGTCCGGCATGCAGTTCCGGATAGCCGCCCGGCAGCCAGCAGGCATCGGCCGACGCGTCCGGCGCTTCGTCGGCCAGCGGTGAAAACGGCAAGATCTCCGCGCCCGCCGCGCGCCATCCCGCCAGCAGATGCGGATAGATGAAGGAGAACGCCGCGTCGCGCGCCAGCGCCACCCGGTTGCCCGGCGGAGAAATTTTGACGCTGCGGCATTTGCCGTTGTGCGTCCGCGCGGCGATCGCGCGCAGCGCCGTCAGATCGACATGCGCGGCGATGAAGTCAGCCATCTCGGTAAGAATCTGCACAAGGCGGGGTTGCTCCTCGGCCTGCACGAGGCCGAGGTGGCGTTCCGGCAGCGCGACCGATGCCCGTCGCGGCAAGCGCACCGAGCACGCGAATTCCGGCCGCTTCCATGCCCGCGCGCGCCAGCGCCTCGTGACGCGGGCTCGCGACGCGATTGAGCACGACGCCCGCGAGCGCGACATCCTTGCGCAGCGTGGCAAAGCCGAGTGCCGTCGCCGCCGCCGATTGCGCCTGGCCGGAGACGTCGAGCACCAGCACCACGGGCCAGCCGGCGAGCGCTGCGATGTCGGCGCTGGCGCCGGTCCCTGTCTCGCCGCGCGTGTCGCGACGCCGTCGAACAGATCCCATCGAGCCTTCGGCCAGCACCAGATCGGCGCCGTCTGCCGCCTGCATCAGAGCGGCAAGCTGCGACGGCTGCATCGCCCAGCTATCGAGGTTGAGCGAAGCGCGCCCGGACGCCGCGGCATGAAACGCGGGGTCGATATAATCAGGCCCGCACTTGAACGGCTGCACGGCAAGTCCCTGCGCGCGAAACGCCGCCAGCAAGCCCAGCATCAAGGTGGTTTTGCCGGTGCCCGAGGCGGGCGCGGATATGACGAGGCCCGGCGGGATCACGCGCCCTCCGGAAAACGGGGATCGATGCCGACGGGACGAAAGCGGCGATCGTAGTCGCCGGCATAGAGACGGCTTTCGTCGAACTCCTGCTGCGCCGATCGCGCGCCCGACCAGGATCAGCGCGGTGCGTTCCATGACACCGGCCACGGCCGCATCGAGCGTTGCGAGCGTCGCCACGACAACGCGCTGATCGGGCCAGCTCGCGCGCCAGACCACGGCCACGGGACAGTCGGCGCCGTAATGCGGCGTGAGTTCGGCGATCACCTTGTCCAGCACGTGCACGGACAGATGGATCGCCAGCGTCGCGCCGGTGGCGGCAAATGCCGCGAGGTTTTCGCCCTCCGGCATCGCCGAGGCGCGGCCCGAGGTGCGCGTCAGCACCACCGATTGCGCGACGCCGGGCAGCGTGAGTTCGGCGCCGAGCGCTGCGGCCGCCGCGGCAAAGGACGGCACGCCGGGCGTGACGTCGTAGGGAATGTTCAGCGCGCGCAACCGGCGCAATTGTTCGCCCATCGCCGACCAGACCGACAGATCGCCGGAATGCAGCCGCGCCACATCATGTCCCGCGGCGTGGGCGGCTTCGATCTCGGCGATGATCATGTCGAGCGACATCGGCGCGGTGTCGACGATCCTGGCGCCGGCCGGGCAGTGGCTCAGCAGCGCCTTCGGCACCAGCGATCCCGCAAACAGACATACCGGCGACGACGCGATCAGATCGCGGCCACGAATGGTGATGAGATCGGGCGCGCCGGGCCCGGCGCCGATGAAATGCACCGTCATGGGCCATCTCCTTCCGCGATCGCCGCCGTCGCCATGCCGTCGGCCGACACCGCGCGGGGACCGAGCAACCGTGCGGCGGGGCCAGCCGCCGCCAGCGCCGCGGCTTCGGCAAGACTGCCGGTGCCGAAACGCGCGGCGACGCGCTCCGACCAGGTGAGTGTTTCGACGGCGGCCAGCGCGTCCGGCGCGATGGCGCGGATCGGCAAATGCAGTTCCGCGGCCAGCGCCAGCAGTGCCAGAGCTTCGGCTTTCTCCGCGACGGTGGCCAGCGCCATCACGCCGTCGGTGCCGCCGGCCGACATCAGCGCGCTGCGCAGCGAGGCGATATCGGCCGTTTCGCGAAAACCGATGCCGGCGATTTTCATTTCACCACGCTCCACTGCACCAGCGGACGCGAGGGAACCCAGCCGCGCATGCTTCCCAGCGGAGCCGCCTGCGCAAGCTCGATCCGCATCAACTCGCCGCCATGGCTGCTGTTGTTCCGCCAGCAGCAGCGCTTCGGTTTCCAGCGTCACCGCGTTGGCGACCAGCCGCGTCCCCTTCGGTATCATCGCCCACAGCGCATCGAACAACGACTGTTCGTTGCCGCCACCGACGAAGACGGCATTGCGGAGACGGCAGTGTCTGCAAGCGCCGCCGGCGCGGTTCCTTCCACGATCGTCAGACTATTCGCGACGCCGAATGCGGCCGCATTGGTTCGAATGTTCGCGAGCGCGATCGGCTCGCGTCTCGATCGCAAACGCGCGGCCGCCGGCAAGGCACCATTCCACCGAGATCGATCCCGATCCCGCGCCGATGTCCCACAATATTTCGCCCGGCCGCGGCGCCAGCGCCGACAGCGTCAGCGCCCGCATCGGGCGCTTGGTGATCTGGCCATCATGGACGAAGGCGTCGTCCGGCAACCCCGATGCTCGCGGCAGTCCTGCGGCGCCTGCCGCCGACATCGCCACCGCGACCGGGGCGGCCACGTCGGCGAGGTCAAAGCTTGCGGCCGCGTCGTGCGAATCCGCTCGCGCGGGCCGCCGAGCGACTCCATCACGCACAGTGACGATGCGCCGAACCCCTTTTGGGTCAGCCACGCGGCCAGATCGCCGGCGGCCTTGCCGTCACGCAGCAGGCAGATCGCACGCTGCGCCGGCGCCAGATGCGGCAGCAAGGTTTCGAACGGTGCGGCGTGAAGGCCGAGGCAGGCGACTTCTTCCAGCCGCCAGCCCAGCCGCGCCGCGGCGAGCGAAAAGGTGGAGGCTGCGGGAAAGGCGATCCATTCGCCGGGAGCCAGATGTGCCGCGAGGCTGCCGCCGGCGCCGTGCCAGAACGGATCGCCGGAGGCGAGCACCGCGACCCGCTGGCCGCGGCAGGCCAGCACCGGGTCGATCGAAAACGGCACCGGCCACGGCCGTCCGCGCGCGTCGATTTCGGCAGCCTGAGATGGCGCGGCCCGCCAAACACGATTTCCGCTTTCGCCAGCGCATCTCGACTTGATTGCGACAAGCCCGTAAGGCCATCCTCGCCGATGCCGATGATCGAGAGCCAGGGATCGGTCGCCGAGCGAAGGGGAGTCAGACATGATGCGCGTCCTTCTCCTGGGCGGCACGACGGAAGCCAGTCAGATCGGCCGCGCGCTTGCCGCAGCCGGGGTGGCGGGAGTCTACTCCTATGCCGGCCGCACCGCGACGCCGGTCGCGCAAGTCCTGCCGACGCGGGTCGGCGGCTTCGGCGGCGTCGAGGGGCTCGCCGACTATATCAGGCACGAACAGATCACGCATGTGATCGACGCCACGCATCCGTTCGCCAGCCAGATCAGCCGCAACGCCGTCGACGCCTGCGCGAGGACTTCCACGCCGCTGATCGCCTATCTGCGCGAACCGTGGCTCGCCGAGCCGGCAGACGATTGGCGACACGTCGCTACCGTCGAGGAGGCGGCCGCGGCGTTGCCGGATCAGCCGGCGCGGATTTTTCTCGCCATCGGCAGGCAACATCTTCAGCCCGTTCGCCGACGCAACCGCAGCACTTCTATCTGCTGCGACTGGTCGATGCGCCCGACGACGGCTTTGCCGTTGCCGGACGCCGAGATCGTGCTGGCGCGCGGACCGTTCACGATCGAGGGCGATCTCGCACTGCTGCGCGATTATCGCATCACGCATGTCGTCGCCAGAAACGCCGGCGGCGAGGGCGCCAAGGCCAAGCTCGACGCCGCGCGCGCGACTCGGGCTTGCCGGTCATCATGATTGACCGGCCGAGCCTGCCGGAACGCAGGACGGCGCAAAGCGTGGATGAGATCATGCACTGGCTCACTCACTCGGCGTGCCTCGGCGTATAGACGTAGCGCCCGACCCGGCGGGTCGCGGAATTGCCGACCAGCACGACGGTGCGCATGTCGGCCATCTCGGGCCGCGCCTCGGCCAGCGTCACCGTCTCGATGCGTTCCTCTGGCGTCGTCACCGCGCGCGCAAACGTAATCAGCCGGTCGGGACCGCAGGCCTCGCGCAGAATTTCCAGCGTGCGCGCGAACTGATGCGGGCGGGCGGCGGAGCGGGGATTGTAGAACGCCATCGCAAAATCGGCTTCCGCGGCGAGCCGCAGCCGCCGTTCCACCAGCGCCCAGGGTTTCAGATTATCGCTGAGGTTGATCGCGCAAAAATCATGGCCGAGCGGCGCGCCGGCACGCGCGGCGGCGGCCAGCATCGCGGTGATGCCGGGCAGCACGCGAATATCGAGCGCGTGCAGCGCCGGGCGTTTTCTCCAGCGCTTCGAATACGGCCGATGCCATCGCGAACACGCCGGGGTCGCCCGACGATACGACCACGACGTGCCGGCCGGCGGCAGCGAGGTCGAGCGCTTCGTTTGCTCGCTGCAATTCGACGCGATTGTCTGACGCGTGCAACGTCAGCCCTTCGCGCGGCGTCACACGTGCGACATAGGGGATATAGCCGACGACATCGGTCGCAGCGGCCAGCGCCGCGGTGACTTCAGGCGTCACCAGCGCGGAATCTCCGGGGCCGAGGCCTGCGACCACCAGCGAGCCGGTCATTCCTCCAGCTCCGGGCGGCGGCCCTGGCCGTGGACCAGGATGGTTGCGAAGTAGGGGCATTCGCCGATGTCGGTTTCGGCGAGCCGCATCACGCGCTGGCCCGGCATGGTGCCGCGCTCGACCAGCCATGCGTCCTCAAGCCGGCCTGCGCGTTCGAGCGCGCGGCGCACCTTTGGCAGGTTTCGTCCGGTCTTCATCACGACCAGCGCATCGGCGCTTTGCATGTGACGCAGCAGATCGTCCTCGGGCAGCGTGCCCATCAGCACGGAAAGGACATCGTCGCCCCAGGTGATGGGAATTCCGGTCGCGTTCCAGCAGCCGGTCATGCCGTTGATCCCAGGCACGATCTCGACCTCGGCGCGGCCTTGCAGCCGGATTTGAAGATGCATGAAGGAACCGTAGAACAGCGGGTCGCCCTCGCAGAGCACGACGACGTCGTTGGTCGCGGCGAGCTTCGCAAGCCGCGTCGCCCAGTCGTCGTAGAACGACGCCAGCAATTGATTGTATTCGGCGCTGCCGAACGGCAGCTCGGTCGTGACCGGATATTCCATCGGATATTCGGTCACGTCAGGCGCCAGCATGCCTTCGACGATGCGGCGCGCCTGACCGGGCCGGCCGGCTTTGCGGAAATACGCAACGTGGCGCGCGGCGCGGATCAGCCGGTCCGATCGGACGCTGATCAGGTCGGGATCGCCGGGGCCGAGGCCGGTGCAGATGATCTTGCCCAAGATCTATTCCTTAACGGCTTGCGAGCGCGTTGACGGCGGCAACGGTGATCGCGGACCCGCCAAGCCGGCCGGCGACGATCAGCGACGGCACCGGCGGTGCCTCGATCAGCGCCGCCTTCGATTCAGCGGCGCCGACGAAGCCCACCGGGCAGCCGATGATAGCAGCCGGGCGCGGGCATGTCGGGTCTTCCAGCATGTTGAGCAAGTGAAACAGGGCGGTCGGCGCGTTGCCGATGGCGACGACCGCGCCTTTCAGATGCGGCCGCCACAGTTCGACCGCCGCAGCCGAGCGGGTATTGCCGAGCTTGAGCGCG
This sequence comes from uncultured Alphaproteobacteria bacterium, assembly GCA_963764705.1. Classification (GTDB taxonomy): domain Bacteria; phylum Pseudomonadota; class Alphaproteobacteria; order Rhizobiales; family Xanthobacteraceae; genus Bradyrhizobium. The sequence goes on from CAVXTR010000009.1 coordinate 506,528, forward strand.
AGTTCGGGCACGCCGGCATCGTGCAGCGTGCAGATCACTTCATTGTGGGCCGGCAGCCGCGGCCGCGTGATGCCCTCGCTCACCATCCGCGCGTCGCACAGGATCGGCGCGCCGGCTTCCAGCGCGGCGCGCGCGGCGACGGCCATACCGGGCGAAAAGCGGACGTGCTGTTCCAGCCCGACCATCCCGGCGGCATGGATCATGCGAACCACCACGACTTCTTCTTCCGCCGTGAAGCGGGCAAGATCGGCTTCCGCCCGGATCGTGGCAAAGGATTTGCGATAGATCGCGGCGCCGTCGGTTTCGTAGGCGTGCGGCATCATAGTGCCTCGCGCAGGATGGCGGGGTGGGCGGCGAGAAACTCGGCCGTCAGTCCCCAGCGCAGCGGCAGGTCTCGCGCATGACCGTCGCGGATCAGGTCAAATCCGCCGGCTTGCGCCGTCAGCGTGAAGGCCGTGGCGCCGGGATGCGCGCAGCCCTTGCTGCAGCCCGACACATGCAGGACCGCGCCGTCGGGCAGATGCGGCGCCAGCGATCGCGCCAGCGCGCGCGTCGGCTGCGCGGCTTGCAGGCATCCGGGCGCACCGGTGCAGGCAATCACGCGCAACATCGGATCGTTGGGCTGCGTGATCAGGCCGGGCAGGTCGGGCATGCGTGTTGATGCCTTCGATCAGCAGCATCCGCCACGGCGTCACGCGCAGCGCGCCAAGGCCTGACAGCGCGTCGAGCAGTTCGGCCGGCACCTGGCCGAATTCGAAACCGACCAGCACGCCTTGCGCGACCGGACCCGGCTCGGGAGAAAACGATGCGGCCGATGGGGCAGGGACTTCCGTTGAAAATGTTCCGGCAGCACTGCGCCGCGCGCCAGATGCGCCGCCATCCGGCCGCGCTCGCCGGAAATCCCGCCCGATCGGACGAACCAGTTGGCAAGCGCGAGCATGGTGCTGACAGCTGTTGCCGCCGATACACGCGCGGCATTTGCCGCGCCACTGGCGCGACAGATCAATCCGCCGTCGGCGCTGCGCTCGAGCCGGATGTCGGCGGACACGTTGGCCAAAACCGGCCGCGGCCCGCAATCGATGGCGAAGCCGAATTTTGCCGGCAGGCGGGGCGCGTCCGGCGCGGTCAGGGATTTCGCCAGTGCGGCCGCCAGTTCGACGCTGCCGTCATCCGACGACCAGAACGGCGACAGCACGATGTTGCGGCGTTCCTCGGCCTCGGGGTTTTCGTCGATCAGGCCCAGCGCATCGAGACCCTCGATCAGGGGGACGTAGCTTTGTTCGGTGACGCCGCGCAGATGAATGTTCGCGCGCGAGGATAGATCGATCACGCCGTTGCCGTGGGCGCGGGCGAGCCGGGCGATTTCGCGCGCCTGCTGCGGCGTCAGCCGTCCGCCGGGCGGCCGCACGCGAATGATCCAGCCGTCGCCCGACGGCATCGGGCGCAACGCGCCCGGGCACCAGCCCTGAATGACCGGCTCAGCCATGGGCGGCCCCCAATTGCATCGCAATCGAGTTGCGCCGGGTCGACCAAAGTCCGGCTTCGCGCAGCGCATCGAACCGCGCGCGCAACGCCGCAAGCGCCGCCGGGTTTTCGCGCGCCATGAACTCCACCAGGTCGGACCGGCCCAGGGTCGCGTCGTAATAGAGGTCGAACAGATGGTGGGGAACATCGCGCGTCAGATGGGCGAAGGCGGCGAGGTTGTCGAGCGTCATCGTGACTTCGGCGGCGCCACGAAAGCCATGACGCATCATGCCGCTGGCCCAGGCCGGATTGGCGGCGCGGGCGCGAACCACGCGGGCGATTTCTTCCGGCAGCGTGCGCGATCGCGGCACATCGGGCTGGGTTGTATCGAGATGATAGAGCGAGGGCGCATCGCCACCCAGCCGCGCGACGGCCGCGGCAAAACCGCCTTCGTGGGTCGCGTAGTCCGACGCCAGCAGCAGATCGCTTTCGGCGAGATCCTGCACATGGGCAAAGCCGTCGGCGGCGAGCACGCGGGTTTCCAGCGCGGCGCGATCCTGCCGGCTGTTGCCTTGCGCGTCGATCGCCCATTCCGATCCGGCGAGCCAGGCTTCGCCCAAGGTCGCGCGGCCCTCGGCGCTGTAGTCTTCAAGGGCTGCGCCCATCGCCAGACCGTATAGTCCCGGGCGCGGCCCGAACACGCGCGGCGCCAGCGTCGCATAGGGATTGCTGTCGTCGGGCTCGCCATCGCCGGCCAGCGCAGCGGCGCCGGCTTCGAACAGTTGCGGCAGATTTGGAAACACGTCGCGGAACAGGCCGGAGACCCGCAAGCGTCACGTCGATGCGGGGACGTCCGAGCAATGCCAGCGGTACCACCTCGATGCCGTTGATCCTTTCGGAGTTGGCGTCCCAGCGCGGCGCGAGGCCGGCCAGATGCAACGCCATCGCGAATTCCTCGCCGGCGGTCCGCATCGTCGCGGAGCCCCAGAGATCGATCACCAGCGAGCGCGGCCAGTCGCCATGATCCTGCAAATGACGGCGCAGCAATTCCTCGGCAAGCTTGACGCCTTGCGCGTGGGCGGAGCGCGACGGCACCGCGCGCGGATCGACCGAGAACATGTTGCGTCCGGTCGGCAGCACGTCGGACCGGCCGCGCGCCGGCGAACCGGAAGGACCCGCCGCGACCCGCCGCCCGGCAAGCGCTGTCAGCAGGCCTTCGCGCTCGCCGGCGCCTTGTCCATAGATATGAAGGCCATCGCCGAACTGGCTCGCCTTGATGTCGCAGACAAAGCGATCGATCCGCGTGATCGCTTCGGCCGCCGTCGATGTCGCGGTGAGGCCAAGATCCTGTTCGACGCCGGCGGACTGCGCCTCGGCGCGGATTGTCGCGACCAGCCGGACGCGGCGCGCCGGGTCGAGGCCATCGGCCGTCGAATATTCGTCGAGCAACTGTTCCAGCCGCAGCAGCCCTGCGGGCATGGCGCTGGCGATTTGCGGCGGCGGCAGATGGCCCAGCGTCACGGCGCCGATCCGGCGCTTGGCCTGCGCCGACTCGCCGGGATCGTTGACGATGAAGGGATAGATCACCGGCAGTCCCGCCGTCAGCGCTTCCGGCCAGCAGCTTTCCGACAGCGCCACGGATTTTCCCGGCAGCCATTCCAGCGTGCCATGCGCGCCGATATGCACCAGCGCATGGATCTGTTGCGCCCGCAGCCAGAGATAAAACGCGACATAGCCATGGCGCGGTGTGCGCGCGAGGTCGTGGTAGTCGGCATCGCGCGACGATACCTCGCCGCGCTCGGGCTGCAGCGCGATCAGCGCGTGGCCGCGATCGAGCGCGGCGAAATGGAATGCGCCGTCCTTCACCGCGGGGTCAGCTTCAGGCTCGCCCCAGGCGGCGGTCGAGCGCGGTTTGCAACGGCTGCGGAAGGCAGGCGAGGGCGGCGCGATATTCGCGCATCGGCCAGGCCAGCGTTCGCGACGACAGTTCCGTCGCGAGCGGCGCGCCGTCGGTGATCGCGTAACCGTCCTTGGCCAGATCGGACAGGATCGCTTCGGTCGATGCCAGCGCATCGAGCCCGACCGCGTGCGCCATCTGGTCCGCACGTCCGGGATAGGTCGAGAGCACCAGCGCCAGCTTTCGCGACGGCGCCGGTGTCGTCGCCAAGCCGATGCCAGCCGCGTGACGCGATCGGCGACCGCCTCGATCCGCGCGCTGTCGGCGCGATGGGCAAAGCGGGAATATTGCAAGTCCGGATCGCGCTTGCCCGGCGATTTGAAACTGGTGACGCCGGCAAAGATCCGCCCGTCCAGTTCGGGCAGCACCACATGCATCGCGAGATCGGCGGACGACAATCCGCGATCGGAGGCGGCCCAGTCGCGCTTGCGCGCGGTCGACAGCGCGACCTGAAACACCGGGCATCCTGATACATCGAGCGGCGAGGTGCCGTCGTCGCCGCGCGCGGAGAAGGCGGTGGCGTTGACCACGGCGGCCGGCGCCACTTTGCGAAGTGCGTCGCGCGTCCATTCGGTCGCACCGGGCGCCTTGAGCGAGGGCACGAACAATCCGATCGCATCGAATCCGCGCGATCGGAACGCGTCGATCAGCGCATCGACCGGCTCGGTATCCGCCGCCGTGAGGTAGGAGCGATAGAAGGTCACGACGACCAGCGGCCGGTCGGTTGGTATCGGCTCGGCAACGACGCCGCGCGCAAGATCGTACCAGCCGTAGTCGGGAACGTTTTTTTCGCCCTGAACCGGCCCGGCATAGAGCCCGGCCGCCAGCGCCAGTTGCGCGAGGGCTGCCTGCGCCGCCAGCGCGCCGCCGGCATCGCACAGCGCGGAGAGCCGCCGCAAGGTGGAGACCGGCAGCGTCGAGAACGCATCGAGCTGGATGTCCTCGCGCCCGTCGCCCGGCAGCACCGCCAGCGCAATGCCGCGCCGCTGCGCGAGGTCGCGCACCTGGCTGCAGGCCGTAGGACCAGTAGCTTTCGCCGCCGATCAGGCGGATCAGGATTCCCTTGGCCTCGGTCAGCGTCGCGTCGATGTAGGTGTCGACCGACATCGGATGGCGCAGCGCGACCAGATTGGCGAGCCGCAGCGTCGGCAGCGTGCCGTTGGCGCGATGCCAGCCGGCCGCGAACGCGCCGAGATCGCTGTCGGAAAACGACAGGGCGACCAGATCGGCAGGCGTCTGCTCGAGATCGTAGGCGGTCGCCGTCTCGTCAAGCGCGTAGCTGTCGCGGTAGCCGCCATGCATGCCCGATCAGACCCCCAGCGTTGCCTCGATGGCGGCGCGATCGATGTGGTGGCGTTCGGCGATGACGACCAGCTGCGACGTTCGCGGCGTATCACCCCACGGACGGTCGAACTGGCTGCGCACCCGTTCGCCGACGGCCTGCACCAATAGCCGCATCGGCTTGCCCTTGACCGCGACATAGCCCTTCACGCGCAGAATATTCTGTTCGCGTGCGAGGCGTGCGGATGGATTCGGCCAATACTTCCGGATCGATCGTCTCCGGCAGGCTGATCGAGACGCTGTCGAAATCGTCATGCTCGTGGTCGTCCTCGCCGTCGTGATGCGAGGGGCGGGCGGCGATATCGTCTTCGGCGGCGCTGTTGAGGCCGAGGATGACGCGGGGATCGATGATGCCGTCGGTCATCGCCAGCATCGGCACCGCGCGCGGCGACTCCGCCGAGATGATCGCGCGCGCAGGCGGCCAGTCCGGCGTCGCCGGCGAGATCGGCCTTCGACAGCAGCACGATGTCGGCGCAGGAAACCTGGTCCTCGAACACTTCCGACAGCGGCGTCTCGTGGTCGATGCTGTCGTCGGCGGCGCGCTGCGCGGCAATCGCGTCGAGGTCGGGCGCAAATCGTCCGGCCGCGACGGCCTCGGCATCGGCGAGCGTGATCACGCCGTCGACCGTGATGCGCGAGCGGATCGCGGGCCAGTCGAACGCCTTCAACAGCGGTTTCGGCAGCGCGAGACCGGAAGTCTCGATCAGGATGTGATCGGGCCGCTGCGGCATCGCCATCAGCGCCTCGATCGTCGGAATGAAGTCGTCGGCGACGGTGCAGCAGATGCAGCCATTGGCGAGCTCGACGATATTCTCGACCGGGCAATTTTCATCGGCGCAGGATTTCAGAATCTCGCCGTCGACCCCGAGCGTGCCGAATTCGTTGACGAGGATCGCCAGCCGCTTGCCGCCGGGATTGCGCATCAGGTGGCGGATCAGCGTGGTCTTTCCCGAACCGAGAAAGCCGGTGATCACGGTGACGGGTGTTTTGGCGAGATCGGTCATGCTGATACCATCGGCGGAATGCGGGCAAGGCTTTGCTTGCGGAAAATGGTCGGGCGTTCGCGCCAGGGCACGATGCCGTCGGGCGCGTTGGCATAGGCGGCGGCGCCGGAGAGAATTTCGGCGGCGTCGTTTTCGGACATACGGCCGTAGACATAGGACCAGCGGCCCGGCGCGCTCAGCGCGACCGAGCATCCCTGCGAGCAGGCGGAAAGACATTCCACCGGCACGATCTGCACCGCCTCGGGCGCACCGGCCGCGACCAGCGCGGCATGCAGCTTCGTGCCCGGACACGCCGCGCCGTCGGGCACGGTTTCTCCGGCTTTGCAGGTGATGCAGACATGCAGCGAAACGCTCATCGTCTTGTCCCATTGCTTCCATACGAAAGGGCAGGACAGGAGGCGGCGCGACCGAACGAACGGGTGGCGCATCCAACCGGCCGCGGAACACCCCGTCCGCCCGTTCAGTCTGTGCGCTGGCAGGTCTCCCGGCTTGCGGATTTAGGGTTTCCCCAACACTCACTCCACCTTCCCAGCTTATCGCCAGTGGCCTGGAGTGACCTAATCCGGTCACGGTCGCGGGGGCGGCAGCGCTTCGGGGTTCCCCCCTATCGCATTCCCTCTTCGCCTGTCATAGACAGGAACCAACGCTGCTTCACATGCGGAACAATCAGCTTCCTTGTCAAGCAACAGAATGTGCAATGACCCCAGAACCCGACCAGACCGAAGACGCCCGCCACGCCGCCAAAATGGCCAAGATCAAGGTCGCGCGGGACAAGATCATGGCCACCAAGCAGGGCGAAAAGGGCCTGATCATCGTCCATACCGGCGCCGGCAAGGGCAAGTCGTCCTCCGGTTTCGGGATGATCCTGCGCTGCATCGCCCATGGCATGCCCTGCGCCGTGGTGCAGTTCATCAAGGGCGCCTGGGATACCGGCGAGCGCCGCCTGATCGAGGGCCATTTCGCTCAACTTTGCCAGTTCTACGCCATGGGCGAGGGCTTTACCTGGGAGACCCAGGACAAGGCCCGCGACATTGCCGCCGCCCGGGCCGGCTGGGAGAAGGCCAAGGAACTGATCCGGAACCCGGACATCCGGCTGGTGCTGCTCGACGAAATCAATATCGCGCTGCGCTACGACTATCTCGATGTCGCCGACGTCGTGACCTTCCTGAGGGATGAGAAGCCGCCGCTGACTCACGTCGTTTTGACCGGCCGCAATGCCAAGGAAGAACTGATCGAAATCGCCGACCTCGTCACCGAGATGACGCTGGTCAAGCATCCGTTCCGGTCCGGCATCAAGGCCCAACCGGGCGTCGAGTTCTGATCCCATGCGCGCGCTGATGATCCAGGGCGCGGGCTCCAACGTGGGCAAGTCGCTGCTGGTGGCGGGACTGTGCCGGGCCGCAAGAATACGCGGTCTCAAGGTCGCGCCGTTCAAGCCGCAGAACATGTCCAACAACGCGGCCGTCACCGCTGACGGCGGCGAGATCGGGCGCGCGCAGGCATTGCAGGCGCTGGCTTGCGGGATCGAACCGCATACCGACATGAACCCGATCCTGCTCAAGCCCGAAAGCGAGATGGGTTCGCAGGTGATCGTGCAGGGGCGGCGGTTGACGACGGTAAAGGCACGCGAATATTCGGCGCTGAAGCCGAAACTGATGGCGCCGGTGCTGGAGAGTTTTGAACGCCTGAAAGCGAGCGTCGATCTCGTGATCGTCGAAGGCGCCGGCAGTCCGGCCGAAGTCAATCTGCGGCCGCGCGACATCGCCAATATGGGTTTTGCGCGCGCGGCCGATGTGCCCGTGGTGCTGGTGGGCGATATCGATCGCGGCGGGGTGATCGCCCAGATCGTCGGCACGCAGGCGGTGATCGATCCCGCATGACGCGGCGATGATCGCGGGTTTCGTCATCAACAAGTTTCGCGGCGACCCGCGATTGTTCGACGATGGCTACGCGTTCATCGCCGAGCGGACCAAATGGCGCGGCTTTGGCGTGCTGCCGTTCTTTGCCGAGGCTGCGCGGCTTCCGGCCGAGGACGCGCTCGATCTGCCGCGCGGCGGCGGCGCCGGCGGCTTTCGTGTCGCCGCGCTGCAGTTTTCTCGTATCGCCAATTTCGACGATCTCGATCCGCTGTCGCAGGAGCCGGGCGTCAGCCTCACCATGGTGCGCCAGGGCGAAGCGATACCGGGCGATACCGATCTGGTGATCCTGCCGGGATCGAAATCGACGCGCGGCGATCTGGATTTTCTGCGCGCGCAAGGCTGGGACATCGATCTCGCCGCGCATGTCAGGCGCGGCGGTTATGTGCTCGGCATCTGCGGTGGCTACCAGATGCTGGGCCGCACCATCAGCGACCCCGATGGCATCGAAGGCCCGGCAGGCGAAACGGCTGGTCTTGACCTGCTTGAAGGTCGATACGGTGATGACCGCGGACAAACGTCTGACGCGCACCGAGGCCACGCATGCCGCATCCGGCGCGCCGATCAGGGGGTACGAGATCCACATCGGTCAAACCACCGGCGAAGCGCGCTCGCGCCCGTTCGCACATGTCGCGGGCGAAGCCGAGGGTGCCGTCTCCGCCGACGGTCGCGTGATGGGAAGCTATCTCCACGGCATGTTCTCGGGCGACGGCTTTCGCCAGGCATTTCTCAAGCAGCTCGGCGCGGCGCCTTCAGCGACGTCCTATGCTGCCGGAGTCGAGGAAACGCTGGACCGGCTGGCCGCGCATCTCGAGGCGCATCTGGACGTCGACGGCTTGCTGGCGGTGGCGCGCTAACGGCGCCAGACCCAAAATCGCGAAAACAACCCCATGCAAAGTAGGATTATTCGCAAAAAATGATGTCTCGCCCGGACCTCATCTTGCTCTAACGCACGTCCCATTTGGTCGGAAAATTCTCCTGCCAGCCGACGCGATGCAGCAGCGGCGTGTCGTCCATGAACTCGGCATGACCCAGACAGAGATAGGCCGATAGTTCCCAGCCCTCGGGCACCTCGAGCAGGCGCTCGATCGCGCGGGGATCGAGGATCGAGACCATGCCGACCCCGATATTTTCCGCGCGCGCCGCCAGCCAGAGCGTGTGGATCGCCATCGCCGTCGACTGCCGCAGCGTTTCCGGCTGCGTGCGACGACCGAGGCCGTGGCCCTCGGCTGGATCGATCAGCGTGAACACGGCCAAGCTGCACCGGTGCGGCGTCGAGGCCGGCGAGTTTCAGTCGCAGATATTCGTCGGTGCTGTTCGTCCTTGTACTCGGTGGCGGCTTCCGCGTTGCAGAGATTGAAGTTGGCGCGCACGCCGGCGCGCAAGGCGGGGTCGTTGACCCGGATGACACGCCAGGGCCTGGAGTTGCCGACCGACGGCGCTGTGTCCATGGCGTGACGCAGCCGGTCGAGCACGTCTTCCGCAACAGGTGTCGTTTTGAAATGACGCACGTCGCGGCGCCAGCGGAAAATCCGCGCCAGCGTCTCGGTGTCGGCCTTGGTGAACTCCATCGGCTCAGTCCCGCAACGCCGCAGCCAGCCGATCCCATTCGGCCGGTTGCCCGGGCAGGCCGAGCCTGAGCCAGCGGTCGGAATAGGGAAACATGCGTGTCCAGATCTGGTGCCGGGCCAATTTCTCCCGCGCGGCTACTGCGTCTGGCGTGTCGTATAGCCGGAACAACTCGGTCCCGCCCACACATTTCCATCCGGCCGATTGCGCCAAAACATCGAGGCGCGCGGCGTCGGTGCGCAGCCGCGCGATGGTGGCCTCGGCCCAGGAACGATCGGACAGCGCCGCTGTGCCAATGGCGATGGCGGGGCCGGATACCGGCCAGGGTCCGGCCATTTCAGCAAGCGTTGCGATGTCAGATTCCGAACCGAGGATGAACCCCAGCCGCACGCCGGCGAGACCGTAGAATTTGCCGAACGAGCGCAGCACGAGCAGCCGCCCTTGCCCGGCCTTGGCAGCCAGCGACAGATCGGGCCGTGCGTCGGCGAAAGCTTTCGTCGACCACCAGCCTTCCGACCCGGGACGCCAATCGCAGCAGGTCTTCCGGCGTATGGTTCTTGACCGTCGGGATTGTTGGGATTGACCACGACCGCGAGATCGGCGCCCTCGAGCGCTGCTGAGCGTCGTCACCTCATCGACCTGCCAACCGGCGCTGCGAAACGCCGCCGCGTGCTCGTTGTAGGTCGGAGCCAGGATGCGCGCGCGTGCCGGCGCGAAAGTTTTGGGATCAACTGGATCGCCGCTTGCGCGCCGGCGACCGCCAAGCATCGGTGCTTGCGATCGATAGGCGGCACCGGCCGCCGTCAGCAAGCGCGCCGTCGCCGCAGCGGTCGGCAACGCCGTCCACGCATCCTGTGGCAACGACGGCAGCGGATAGGGCACGCGATTGATGCCGGTGGACAGGTCGATCCAGTCCGTGCCGCCGAAGCGCGCCTGCGCCGTGTCGATATCGCCGCCGTGGTCGCGAATGGGGTGCTCCTGTCGGGTCGCGTCGTCAGATCAGGGCCAGAAGTGCGAGGCCCAAAGCCAGCACAAGCATGGCGCGGCGGTACAGCGCAAGGGCGCGGTTCAAATCCGCAGCAGTTGGGTCGGGCGCTTCGCCATTCAGCCAGGGTTCCTCGGAGAGGTGTCCCTCGTAAATGCGCGGCCCGGACAGGCGAATGCCGAGCGCACCGGCCATCGCGGCTTCCGGCCAGCCGGCGTTGGGCGAACGGTGGTGGCCCGCATCGCGCCACATGGTCGCCAATGCGATCCGTAGCCGGATCGAGACGATCGCGAACAACAGTCCGGTGAGCCGCGCCGGGATCAGGTTGGCGACATCGTCGATGCGCGCCGCCGCCCAGCCGAACGCTTCGTATCTCGGGGTGCGATGGCCGATCATGGAGTCCAGCGTGTTGATGGCCTTGTAGGCGGCAATCCCCGGCAGGCCGAAGATCACGCCCCAGAACAGCGGGGCGACAATCCCGTCGCAGGTATTTTCGGCGAGGCTTTCAGTCGCCGCCCGCGCGATCCCGGCGGCATCGAGCTCCGACGGATCGCGTCCGACGATCATGGCGACGGCCTGCCGTGCCGCCGGCAGGTCGCCTGATGTCAAGGGCCGCGCGACGGCATCGACGTGGTCGTGCATCGAGCGTGCGGCGACAAGCGGCCATGCGAGAACGGCCGCGAGGATCAGACCCGACCATCCGCCGGGCAGGATCGAGGCACAGGCCCAACCCACGCCTGCGACCAGCGCAATGACGGCAATCGCAACACAGATTCCAGCCACACGTCGCGTCGCTTCGGACGCACCTTCATCGATTGAAGCGTCGATCCAGCGCGGCAATCAGCGCGCCGATCCACGTCACGGGATGTCCGATCCGCGCGTGGATCGCCGCCGGCCAGCCGAGGCCCGCGTCGATCATCAATGCGAGCAGCATGATGCTGGCTCCGCTCATTTTTATCGCGTCTCCGTTGCGGCTGGCAGGCATATTGGCCAAGCGACGCCCGCTGACAAGCCCGCGCGGTCCAACACGCATCCGGTGCAAGCCCACATCGGATGCGCGCGCAGGTACGATTGACAGGGCGAACCAACTGCACTTAGTGTCTTCGCGACGGTTCCCCCTCGGGGGATCAAAAGGGAATGCGGTGAGGGACAGTTCTTTGAACAAGGTCCCGATTCCGCGGCTGCCCCCGCAACTGTAAGCGGCGAGTCTTTCGTCAAATTGCCACTGGGGTCACACCCGGGAAGGCGACGAAAGACAGCGACCCGCGAGCCAGGAGACCTGCCGCCAGTCGTGGTCACACGCGAGCACATTGGGCGGGGTGTCCTGGTGGTAGCCGAACTTCGGCCCGATGAGTGGGCCGCGGGGAGACTTCGTTCGCGGTGACGTGCCACGTTAACCGCGAGTTGAACCATGAACTCCGTCTCCTTCCGTGCGTCGCGACGCACGTCCTTGCTGTATTCCGTTGCTCTCTCCTCCGTTCTCTGGCCGCTCGATGCGTGGTCGCAAAGCGCGCCAAAACCGAGCCAGACGCTCGATCCGGTCGTGGTGACAAACCCGACGTCTGCCGCACCCCAGCGCCAGTCGAACAGCACGAACGCCTCCCGTTCGCATCCGTGGAGGAAAGAAGCGCGTGGCCGCGGCCGCTGCGGCGACGCCCTCGGCGACTGTTCCGGCAGCGCTCGGCGGCTCCCACGCTCACATTGAACCAGACCGCGGGCAGCGGCAGCCGCCTCAATCTGACGCGCTTGCAGACGCCGGCCAGCGTCGAAATCATCAACGCCGAGACGATTGCGGAACGTGGCCAGCACAGCGTCATCGACGCCGTCACCCAGAACGCGACCGGCTTCACCGCAAGCCCTTCGCCCGGCAATGGCGGGTTGTCGTTCAACACCCGCGGCTTCACCGGCAATTCGACGGTCATGACACTCTACGACGGCACACGGCTGTATGTCGGCGCCGGCACGCTGACGTTTCCGTTCGACACCTGGTCGGCGCAGCGCATCGAGGTGCTGCGCGGTCCGGCGTCGGTGATGTACGGCGAGGGCGCCATCGGCGGCGCGATCAATGTGATCTCGAAAATGCCGCTCACCGTCCAGCGCAACGAGGCGGAAGTCTCGCTCGACAGCAACCTGACCAAACGGCTCGCGGTCGACAGCGGCGGCCCGATCAACAAGGACGTCTCGTATCGCGTGACCGCCATCGGCAACATGTCGGACGGCTGGGTCGATCGCGACAAGACCTCGAATGTCGCGGTCTCGGCCGCGGTGCGCGTGCAGGCCTCCGAGACGCTGGCGTGGACATTGTCTACTGACTACGGCGACCGCAGTCCGTCGCGCTATTTCGGCACGCCTGTCATCAACGGCCGGATCGACGAATCCCTGCGGTTCAAGAACTACAATGTCGGCGACAGCAACATCCGCTACCGCGATAGCTGGAATCAGTTGCGGACGGAGTGGGAGGTCACCGACAGCATCACGGTCCACAACGCGCTGTATTACCTCAACAGCCAGCGGCACTGGCGCGATGTCGAAAGCTACGCCTGGAACAAGACCACCGGCCTGATCGATCGCAGTTCCTATATCGAGATCTTTCACAACCAGCAGCAGATCGGCGACCGCATGGATGCGACCTTTCGCGGCCATGTGCTCGGGATGAAGAACGAATTCGTCGCCGGTTTCGACGTCAACCGGATCGATTTCACCCACACCAACAACTCGCCCTATAGTCGGCCACGTCGTCGGTCAATCCGTGGTCGTTCGATCCGGGCGTGTTTCTGAGCCCGATCCCGACACGTCCCATCGTTCAATACCGTGACCAATCAGTACGCGTTGTTCGCCGAGGACCGGCTGTCGCTGACCGATCAGTGGACACTGATCGGCGGCATCAGGCAGGATCAGCCGACCATCGACCGCACCGACCTGATCACGCCGGCCAACGGTTTCGTCAAATCGTTCTCGGCGACGAGCTGGCGCGTCGGTACCGTGTATAACCCGGTCAAGGATCTGGCGCTGTACGGACAATATTCGACGGCGGTTGATCCGGTCGGCAATCTGATTACGCTGGCGACGACGCAGAAGGATTTTCAGTTGTCCACCGGCAAGCAGGCCGAGATCGGTATCAAGCAGTCGTTCTGGCAGGGCCGCGGCGAGTGGACGCTGGCGGGCTACCAGATCGTGAAGAATAATCTGCTGTCGCGCGATCCGAACAATCCGACGAGTGACCCAGCAGATCGGCCAGCAATCGTCGCGCGGCGTCGAAGCGTCGATCGGGCTGGTGCTGGATTACGGCTGGCGCATCGACGCCAACACCGCCTGGCTGCGCGCCAAATACGATGATTTCGTCCAGTCGGTGAACGGCGTTGCCGTCAACTTCGCCGGCAACGTTCCCGTCAACGTGCCGCAGCAGGTGTCGAACATCTGGCTGACCTGGGCGTTCGCGCCAAATTGGTCGGTCAATGGCGGCGTTCAGATCGTCGGCAAGACCTTTGCCGACAACGCCAACACGCTGGCGCATCCGGCCTATACCGTGGTCAATGGCGGGGTGCAGTGGAAGCCGGACGCCAACACCACGCTGTCGCTGCGGGTCTATAACCTGTTCGACACGATCTATGCCACCTCGGGCGGCACCACGCAGTGGCTGCTGGGCATGCCGCGCACCGCCGAACTCGCACTCAACGTGAAGTTCTGACGATGCGGCGCCGGATCATGCGACGGCTGCGGCGATGGCTCTATGTCGTCCATCGCTGGATCGGTATCGGCACGTGTCTGCTGTTTGCGATGTGGTTCGTCTCCGGCGTCGTCATGATGTACGTGGCGTTTCCGCAGCTCACCGACACCGAGCGATGGGCGGCGTTGCCGCCGATCGCCTGGGACAAGGTGCAGGTGAGCCCGGATCGCGCCATGGAAGCCGCAGGCTTCACGCGCTATCCGCGCGACCTCAGGCTCGCGATGCTGAACGAGGAGCCGGTCTACCGGCTGCTCGGCTGGGATGGCGAGCGCAAGACCGTATCGGCGGTCGATGGCCACATCGTCGAGCACGTCACGTCCGAACAGGCGCTTGCGGTCGCACGGCATGCATCCCAACGCCGTGCGGCCTGAACTGATGGAAACGGTGGAGCGCGACCAGTGGAGCGTCACCGCGCGCTTCGATCCGTTGCGGCCGCTCTATCTGATTTCGCTCGGCGATCCCGCCGGCACCGAGCTCTACGTCTCCTCACGCACTGGCGAGATCGCGCTCGACACCACGCGGACGGAGCGGGTCTGGAACTGGCTCGGATCGATCCCGCACTGGATCTATCCGACCGTGCTGCGCAAGGACGGCGCCACCTGGCGGCTGGTGGTGCTGTGGATTTCCGGCATCTGCATGGTGACGGCCGTGACCGGATTCTGGATCGGCATTTTGCGCGTGCGGTTGCGCCGCCGTTACGCCAGCGGCGCGGTGACGCCGTATCGCGGCTGGATGGCCTGGCATCATATTGCCGGGCTGATCGGCGGCGTCTTTGTGCTGACCTGGATGTTCAGCGGCTGGCTGTCGCTCAATCCCGGCGATTTTTTTGCCGGACGCGGAACGGCGCGCGAGGCGGCGGTTCGCTACGGCGGCAGCGACGGACCGCATATGCCGGGCGAGTTTCTGTCGAAACCATCATCCGGCGGGCTGCGGCCGTCGAGGCGCGCTTCGTCTGGCTCGGAGGCCAGCCCGCTCGTGGTGCTGACCGGCCGCGACGGCGGACGTCGTACGCTCGACCCGGCAACGGGCAACGCGGCACTGATGTCGGAGGAGCGCATTTTCGAAGCCGCGCGCCGGCTGATGCCGGACGCCGCCATGACGATGCGGCTGCGGCTGGAAGCGCCCGACGCCTACTGGTATTCGCATCACCAGCAACGCCAGATGCCGGTGCTGCGGGCCGGTTTTGACGACGACGCCCATACCTGGTTTCACATCGATCCCGTGACCGGCGATATATTGGGCCGCACCGACGACAGCCGCCGGACCTACCGCTGGCTGTTCAATGCGCTCCACAGTTTCGATTTTGCGCTGCTGCTTCGCTACCGCCCGGCATGGGACGCCGTGGTGTGGCTGCTGTCGCTGGCGGGATTGATCGTCTCGGTGAGCGGCGTCGTGATCGGCTGGCGGCGTTTGCGGCAATAGAATAGAGAGGGACATGGGCAGGATCATTCTGGTGACGGGCGGCGCCCGTTCGGGCAAGAGCGCGATCGCCGAGGCGCGCGCGCTCAGCCTTGCGCCGCGCGCGATCTACATCGCCACCGCCGAGGCCCGTGATGCCGAGATGACCGCACGGATCGCGGCGCATCAGGCGCGGCGCGGCGACAACTGGCGCACCCATGCCGAGCCGCTCGATCTGACCGGCGCGCTGGCCGCGACCGACGGGCCAGGGCCCGCGGCTGGTCGATTGCCTGACCTTGTGGCTGACCAACCTGATGCTCGGCGGCCATGACTGGCAGGCGGCCGGCCGCGCGCTGGTCGCGGCACTCCCGGCGCAGGCCGATCCGGTGATCTTCGTCACCAACGAGGTCGGCGCCGGCATCGTGCCTGACAATGCGCTGGCGCGGGAATTTCGCGACGCGGCTGGAACCCTCAATCAATGGGTTGCCGCGGTCGCCGACGAAGTGACGCTGGCGGTGGCCGGGCTGCCGCTCAAGGTGAAGTGAAATCTCAGACGTGAGCCGGCTGTTGCGAAATTATCTCGGCACCATTCGTCCAAGGCTTCAGTTTAAGGCCATAAATATCAATAAAATCAATGGATTGATATCCGAGTATTTATTGCCGTGACGCCATCTGATGGATTGATTGAACATCTAACCCGCTGAATCGGCTAGAAAGCGGCGCGTGCGCGACCCCATCCGCGCCCGGTTCATCTATCGCTGAAGGACGCCGTGATCGTGCAAAACCAGTTCCGCTTTACCCCAGCTCTCGCTGCCAAAGGACAAGATCCGGGTCCTGCTGCTCGAAGGCGTCAACGACAGCGCCGTGCAGTTGATCGAGCCGGCCGGCTATTCCAACCTGACGCGCCTGCCCAAGGCGCTCGACGGCGAGGCGCTGCTCGAAGCCATCAAGGGCGTGCATCTGCTCGGCATCCGCTCCCGTACCCAGATCACCCCTGAAGTCGTCGAGGCGGCGGACCGCCTGATCGCCATCGGCTGCTTCAGCGTCGGCACCAACCAGGTCGATCTCGATGCGAGCGCGGCGCAGCGGCATTCCGGTGTTCAACGCGCCGTTTTCCAACACCCGCAGCGTCGCGGAACTGGTGATCGGGGAGATCGTCTTTCTGCTGCGCCGGATCGTCTCGCGTTCCAACGGCGCCCATGAGGGGCGCTGGGACAAATCCGCCGACGACAGCCATGAGGTGAGGGGCAAGACGCTCGGCATCATCGGCTACGGCAATATCGGCTCGCAGCTTTCGAACCTCGCCGAAGCGTTCGGCATGCGGGTCGTGTTCTACGACCACACCGACAGGCTTCGCCACGGCAACACCGAGCCGACGGCGACCTTGCAGGAGCTGCTGGCGCAGAGCGACGTCGTGACGCTGCATGTGCCGGAGACGCCCGCCACCAACAAGATGATCGGGCGCGAGGAAATCCGGGCGATGAAGCCCGGCGCCTATTTCATCAACAACAGCCGCGGCTCCGTGGTCGATCTCGACGCGCTGGCCGAGGCGCTACGGGAAGGCCGGCTTCGCGGCGCTGCGGTCGACGTCTTTCCGGTCGAGCCGGGCTCGAACGCGGAGCGGTTCGTGTCACCGCTGCAGGGACTTGAGAACGTTATCCTGACGCCGCACATCGGCGGCTCGACCGAAGAGGCGCAGGAACGCATCGGGGCTGAGGTGGCGCGCAAGCTGGTCGACTACAGCGATTCCGGTTCGACCATGGGCGCGGTGAATTTCCCGCAGGTCCAGTTGCCGCCGCGGCCATCGGGCACGCGGTTCATTCAGGTTCAGCGCAACATGCCGGGCATGCTCGGCCGGCTGAACGAAGTGCTGGCACGCCATGCCGTCAACATCGCCGCGCAGTATTACGAGACCGACCACGACGTCGGCTATGTGGTTCTCGACGCCGATGCCTCCGCGGCCGACAGCCAGCGCGTGCTGGCCGACATCCGCTCACTGGAAGGCACCATCCGCGCGCGGCTGCTCTATGAATACAAGGCCTGAGTTCATCGCGCGATAACGGCCCTAGAGCGCAGCCGCAGGATCGTCTTGTTCCGCCGGCAATTCTTCGGCATTGGGGTCGCCCGGTGCCGTCGCCCAGGCCAGTTCGACGAGCGTCACGGTCCGCCGGCCGGTGCCGTCAAGCTGACAAACGATGAGGCCCTGCTCCTCGATATAGGTCAGCAGACGCCGTGCACGGCGCAACGAATGTGAGCCATAGGCCCGGGCGATCACGGCATCGCCCGGGCAGGGCCAACCTTCCTTCGCGGCGCGGGCGATCATCATGAAGACGCCCTGCATATCCTCCGGCAGAAGGGAGGCGCGGACCGAGAGATCCTGCCAGCCGTCATCCTCTGCCATATCGGAGCCGAGCCCGGCGCGGGCGCGCGTCAGCATGCGACGGAACTCACCCAGGTCCGGGACAGCCAAACCGAGGCCCTCTATTCGGCAGCGGACCACGAACTCCTGATAGAGCACGCCGATGGCACGGAAGCCCGCGTCGGGTTCCGCCATGACGGCGCGCAGGATGCGGTCCACGCGCTCTCGTCGCGCCGTCAATTCCTCGGCACTGAGGGGGTGCTCCACTGCCGCGGGACGAATCTCCAGCGCCGCTGACTTCGCCGCCATCAGCTGGTCGAGCAGGTCTGGCGGCGACCGGCGCTGGGGACGGTTGGTCTCGGGCGGCGGCGCTGCCAGGATGATGGCGCGGGCGTCCAGTGTCGCTTCCGGCATGGGCATCAGGCGCGGGGTCGCGTTGCGCGGCGTGGTGTCCGTTGGACCGATCCGCAGTTCCAGCGGCCGGCGGGAGAGGGCCGGTCCCAGCGCCATGAATTGCCCGCGCTCCAGATCCCGGAACGCCTCGGCCTGTCGCCGCTCCATGCCCAGAAGGTCAGCGGCGCGCGCCATGTCGATATCCAGAAAGGTCCGGCCCATCAGGAAATTGGATGCCTCGGCCGCGACGTTCTTGGCGAGCTTCGCCAGTCGCTGGGTGGCGATGACCCCCGCAAGGCCGCGTTTGCGGCCACGGCACATCAGGTTGGTCATGGCGCCGAGCGAGAGCTTGCGCGCCTCGTCCGAAACCTCGCCGGCGACGGCCGGCGCGAACAGCTGGGCCTCATCCACCACCACCAGCATCGGATACCAGTGGTCGCGGGCGACCTCGAACAGCCCGCCGAGGAAGGCGGCGGCGCGCCGCATCTGGTTCTCGGCGTCGAGCCCCTCGAGATTGAGCACGGTGGAGACGCGATGAATGCGCGCGCGTTCGCCGGCAACCTGCAGGCCCCGCTCGGTATGGTCCTCGGCATCGATCAGGAGGTGGCCGAAACGGTCGGCAAGCGCAACGAAGTCGCCTTCAGGGTCGATGATGGTCTGCTGCACCCAGGGGGCACTCTGTTCCAGCAACCGGCGCAGCAGATGGGATTTTCCGGAGCCCGAATTGCCTTGCACCAGCAGGCGGGTGGCCAGCAGTTCCTCGAGGTCGAGCGTAGCCGGTGCGCCTGCCGTCGTGTGTCCCATTTCGATTGCAACGGTCATGTCCCGACTCAAAACCTCCTGCGGAGGCGGGGCTTACCAACCTGAGTGCAGCCCGTCGAGCGCCCTTGGCCGGCCGCTGCCTGTTCTCCACGGTTGGTCGAACGCCATCAGCGGTGGGCACCGGTAAATGTCGGGCCAGGTGGCTGCACCACCTGGCCCGACACCTTGGAGAAATTCGTCCCTACTGACAGTTATACATGATGCCATCGCCGCCGGTGATCGCGGTGCCGGGCGTGCATGCAATGCCGTTGCGCGTCGCGTAGTCGGCCCAGCCGGTGTAGCTGTAGCCGTTGCCGCTCCACGGGCCATCCCAGTAGTAGGCCCGCACGGCGTACCAGGGCAGGCCTGCCGCATGGACATAGACGGCTCGCGAGGCGTAACCGGACCTGATGTAGACCCGCGCCTGCGCGTCAGCCTTGCTGATCGACAGCGACAGGTTGCCCTGTTCGGACCAGCCGAGCGAAAATAATGCCGTGCAGACGAAGGTCGTGGCTGCAATTGCTACCGTTCTCAAAGTCATTTTCATGGTTTCTCTCCGTTACGGGTTCATCCACGCCTGAACCGTGTGCCTCCGCTATCCGGCGAGTATTGAGGTAAATCAATCCGGCGCCGCAGAGCAGGGCCGGTCTCTGGTCGCATTTTCCATATCCTCACGGCTATCTGGTCGAGGGGGCGGAAAACGCATCTTCGATCACGTCGCCGATCGGCTGCCAGGTGCGGCCATCGAACTGAACCAGTCGCATCTGCCTGATGGGGTGGGAATTTTCCGGGCCGGTGTTGACCCTGATGCCGGGCAGGAGAACGGAGGGTTGGTAGTCCCTGAGCGCTCTCGCCTGCCGCATGACGTTTTCGCGCGAGAGATCATCGCCGCATTGCTTGAGCACCTGCACAAGCGTCTCCGCCGCCGCGTAGCCGAAAAGCGCGGCGCTGCTGCCCTTGTCGCCCTTGGGATAATATCGGTCCATGTGGGCCAGCCAATCCTTGATGGCCGGATCGTCCTTCCATGCCGGATCGCCCGGGTCCTTCAGGAACGAGGCCGAGATCACGCCGACGGATTTCTCAACGCTTGCCGGCCCCAGCGCAGTGCCGATTGAAGCGGACGCATCGTTCAGAAGAAACACCGGGTGCCAATTCAGATCGGCTGCCAGCCGGATCACCTGCGAAGCCGTGGCAGGCACACCGGCAAAGACCAGAATATCGGCGCCCGATCGCTTCAGGATCGAAACATGCCCATCGATATGTTCATCGGCAATATCAAAGGCGACGCCGACGATGATCATTTGTTTCAGATCACCGAGCCCCTCCTGAAATCCCTTGTAGAGGTCGCGTCCGAACTGGTCGTTCTGCCAAAGCACCACGATCTTGCGGTTTGGATAGAAGGCCTGGATGTAATTGGCATAGATGCGTCCTTCGGCGCGGAATGACGGTTGCCAGCCCATCGTCCAGGGAAATGCCTCCGGGTTGCTCAGTTGCTCGTCGCCGGAGGCAACGAAAAGCTGGGGAACTTTTTGCTCGTTGAGGAAGGCGCGCACCGCGAGGTTTCCCGGCGTTCCAAAGGATCCGAACATCAACAGAACGTCTTCCTTCTCGACCAGATCGCGCGTCAGCTCGAGCGCAACGGTGGGATCTGAATTGTCGTCATGGGAGATGAAGCGCACCTTGCGGCCGTTGATGCCGCCGCGCTCATTGATCATGTCGAAATACGCGGCTTCGGCCTTTCCGATTGCGCCAAATTCCGCCAATGGGCCGGAGTAGGGGATGAGGTTGCCGATCCGGATTTCGTTGTCGTCTCCGGTTTGGTCGGCACGCTTCGAAGACATCGCACCCAGCGAAGCCAGCGCGAGCATCGACGCGATCAGAATTCGGCCTGCGACATTCATGTTCGCGCCTCGCTATTTAATTTATTTCTG
Organism: uncultured Alphaproteobacteria bacterium; assembly: GCA_963764705.1. Lineage (GTDB taxonomy): Bacteria > Pseudomonadota > Alphaproteobacteria > Rhizobiales > Xanthobacteraceae > Bradyrhizobium. Next base: position 527,373 of record CAVXTR010000009.1, read on the forward strand.
CTTTTTCGTATCATTGATCGGAGGAAACGATCGGTGGATGGCTTTTGCATCCCGCATTTGCGCACCCCGAATTCGCGCGTCCCCATGCAGGGTTTGCCGCGACGCCTCGCCCGGGATTGACATAGGTCAAGTGTCTTTGGGCTCTCCCGATTGAGGCAATTCGATCAGTACTCGTTACCAATTGATTTGCGTCATTGCGCGCGGACCGCGATCGGATTGCCTGCTCGCAGGTACCCCGAGAGGGTTGAAGTTTGTCGGAGGACGCTGTCGTGCCGATGTGTCAGTCACCCAGGATCGTAGATGTCTTGCTGCGAGCGCGGACAATTGCAGCAAACGATAATCGTGTGTCAGCCGCAAAGAGCATCGAGGCTGGATCCGCAGGTCTTTTCAGGGCGCTCTCCCGGGCGCTTCTACTCTTCTGCTGCGCCATCGTGTTCCTGATGCTTTGAGCAACCGTCATGCGTTGCCATGATGTGCCATCGAAACCGCGGCAAGAATCCCCGCCTGCGGAAGCCGCGTTTCGCTCGAAGCTGCCGTTGGTCAGCTGCCGTCCACGAGTGGAATCGCGATCCGGAAGGACGCGCCGCCGTGGTCACGATTTCTGGCCGATATCTGCCCGTGATGCGCGTCGACAATGGCGCGCGCGATGGACAGCCCCATGCCCATGCCCTCGGCCTTGCTGGTGTAGAACGGTTCGAATATCTGCTGTAGCTTGTCATTGGGAATACCCAGACCACGATCCGAAACGGATAGCGTGGCAAGATTCTCGACACGCGACGTTCGAATGCTGACGATACGATCCGGATCGGCCGTGTCCGTCATGGCGTCGATTCCGTTAACAACGAGATTTATGATGACTTGCTGAAGTTGAATACGGTCGCCGACGATCGGCAGTGCATTCTGTGCCATAAAACTGGTCAATTGGACTTTTCGTGCAACGGCCAGCGCCGAGAGAAATTCGATGGCCTCTCGTGCGATGTCGTTGAAGTCGACATGTTTCGGCTCGAACGGCGCCTTTTTCAGAAAACTCCTCATCCTCCGGATGACTTCGCTGGCGCGTCGGTCTTCCCGTACGATATCGCCAACGATCTCGTTCAATTCCACCATGTCGGGGTTTGGCGATTTCAGCATCGCCTGCGCGGTTTCGGCATTGGTCAAGATAGAGCCCAGCGGCTGGTTGATTTCGTGGGCGATCGATGCGGTCAGTTCGCCGGCGGTCGAGAAACGGCTGACACGGGCCAGTTCCGCCATCCGTTGCCGCGCCTGCACCTCGGCATATTGGCGCCGCCGATGCTCACTCAGCAAAATCGAGATCAGCCCGGCCTGTATCAGGATAATCGAAGCGATGAGCGCAATTTGCCAGAAATAGCGTTGCCACACGGTTTGCTCCCGGAACAGGATTTCGCTCCCGGGTGGCAGAAGGCTCTCACTGATGTTCCAGCGCTGAAGTTGTCGCCAGTCGTATTTCGGTGTTGAGAATTCGATGGCAGGAACCTTGATGCCGCTTGCCTTCTCTCCTCCCAACATTCGGACGGCAACAGCCGCAGTTGAGCGTGCACCTTTGGCCGGTGAAAACATCGGACCGCCAACAACCTCGCCGGTAAAGTAAGTATCGTCGTATGAAAAAATGGGAGCGGCGGCGACCTCATGGATACGCTTCAAAGGCTCCTTGTCTCCGTAGACGGCACCCGCGCCATCCACCACTAATTGCTGAAAAAAAATTGCACTGTGGGGCGGCAAATTCGCAACCTCCTTCAGTATCTCCTCGAACGGCCGGTCGTTGTAAAAGAGCAATTCAGCTCTGTTAGCCAGCAGCGGACCCCATACCCGTTTCTGCTCGCCAGTCCAAAATCGCTCATTGGGCGACTTTCCGATGATGACCGCGATGGCCTTCGTCTCCGGCAACAGCCGCAGGATGTTTTCGGCTAGCGCGACCTGATCGAACCGCACCTCGACCACTGCGTCACGCTCGGTCAACAAGGATTGTTCTACCCGGCGTTCGTCGACTATCGCAAAGAGCATCGGGGTTGCCGGAAACAGGTCTGTCCTGTGTTGCTGGATGAAGCGACCCGCGGGCCCATTGAGAGCAATGATCAAGTCGGGTGGTCGTCGCGCGTAGAGTGCCTTCAGATACTCAACAAATTTGGCCTCGGCATCGTCGTTGCCAGTCTTGGCCGTAACGAGGGATTCCTCTTGAATGTCCAATGGCCAAGGCGACTGCCGGTTCAGCTCATTCTGTATCTCCCTGGCCCAAGTGGCCCCCATCTGGAAATTCCTGCCAAACGAGTGAAGGAACAGGATTTGTTTTGACTGAGCGGCAGCCTCGCCAATTGAGACAGCAAGAACGACAGCGGCGGCGAGCCAAACATAGGCGAGCCGCTTCAGCCATGAGGCGTGCGATGCGATTATTGAGGTCATCGCGAGAGGCGCCTCACCAGTAGATAACCATGTTGGCCAACAAATTGAGGGCACTCCCAGTCTGCGGCGTATAGATCACCGGCGTCGGGTTATTCGTGTACCCGAGCCCGATGCCGGCACGAATGCCGGGCGCAATGGACGCATTATATGCTACGGTTATCGAATAGTTTCCGGAATGCGCGAGCTGGCCGCGCTGCAAGGCCGCATCGACCAGAAAGTGGCTAAAGACATTTCGGGAGATAACGAGGGATACCATGTCTCCCGGCCGCGACGGCAGAATGCCAATCCCGTAAAGGCGTGCCTCGTAGTATTGGCTGAAGCGATTAAGCTCCGGCGGCGCGTACATGGCGCTGACGCCGGCATACCACCCCCTTGCAGCCTGGCCTGCTACAGGCGCCAGTTGGACAAATTGTTGGTCCGCTAGAGCATACGCGGCAAAATTCCCGGATCTCCGCCCGCCAAATTCGAAATCGACATATCTGCTGGTGTTGAAGATCGGCGCGGCGCGCACCCAGGTCGCAAGCTGTCCGGGCGCCGCCTCCTTGCGATAACCAAACTCGTTGATCGCGAGAAATCCGCTGTTCGGGGTGGCCCAGTCCAGGCCGGTCGGGTTGGCGGCCTTCTCGGCGAGAGGACCGTCCGGATTGCTCGCGACCTGCACGCCGAATTTGTTGTAAAGCCCGCCAGGCCCGTTGACCTTGATGTTGATCCCCGGTTTCGACCAGGCATAAGCGCTGAGGCCAGCCGCGAGCGGAATTGATCCACTCGGTCCAAAGATGCTGGACGACAAATTGCCCGCCAGAAAAGGCCCCCAATATTCGACGAGATTGGCCAGATACCCAACCTTCAACTCCACCTGCCTATTCAGGAAAGTCTGATAGTAGCTGAGTGTCGCGAGGCTCAATGCGTTCGGGCCGCCCGGGTCCCATGTGTCATAATTGTAGATACCGCCAACCACGATCTGCCCATCAGAAATTCCGTATCGGCTGAGGTCGTAAGTCAGCTGCATCACGTTATTCGTGACAAAGGTTGGCTGCTGACCGTTGTAGACCTGCTGGCCGAACGTGCTCCGCTCGGCGGGCAGCATGTTGTCGAAAAAGCTGTTGTTGCTGTAGCCGATGTAACCGATCCCGAGCGCTGCAAGACTTGATCGTAGACCTGCGAAATCAGGGTCGATGGTGTCCTGCGGGCCGGGCAGGGCTATGGTCAGACCCTTGATCCGAAGGGACTGGAAATCAGGTGCGGGCGCGGCTGGCGCCGCGCCGAACTTGGAAGCATCCGATGCTGTGGTTTCCGCTGAATCCGCAGCGTGGCACGTTCCCTCAAGGGAGAATGCCGCACACACCGACAGCGTGAGCGCCTTCAACATGGTCAGACCTCAGAGGGAGCAGACCTGGATTTCAGCGTGGCACGATCATGACGAGCATATTGCGCTCTCTCGCGCGATAATAGTATATTGGGTGTTGGACTGCCGGTGATCGCGCGGACGTGAAGCGTCAGGAAGTGTGCCGCGTTCGGCTGCGTCCGGCCCAGGAATGATCCAGCATCGGCGGGTATTGCCGCGGCATGAGAGATGTTGTGCGCGGTTTCTCAGGGCGCCTTCTTCACGATCTGAAAACCCTTGGCTTGCAATTCCATCATGATGGCCGTTGCCAGATAGGCGCATTCCTTTGCGGTGATCCAGTGCGGGCTTCTCCAGTCCGGATCGTCGTCCTTTGGGTAGCTGACAAAGGCCGAGCGAATGGCGAACTCGATCGTGTCCTTTGGATCGTCTGGCATGCCGGCCTTCTTGTCAGATCAAGCGTGGGTGGTTTCGGGAATCGCCGCTTTGGCCTCGGCCAGCGCTGCCTGCAAGGCAGCCTCCTTGGTGTGGTCGAGCGAGGTCTTCATGACGGTGCCGCCTTCGCCCTTGAGCCGCTCGAGCACCTTGTCCGCCGTGACCTTGCGCACGAGCACGAATAACGCTGCCGTCCCAGGCTGAATGGCCGCCGCGGTGTCCTTCATCCATTTGTCGTTGATGCCGAGATCCGCCAGAGCCCCGGTGAGGGCGCCTGAGGCGGCGCCCATCGCTGCGCCAACCAGCGGCATCAGGAAGATCAGGCCGATGAGTGAGCCCCAGAAAGTGCCGGAAACCGCACCGACCTTGGTGGTATTGATAAGCTGGTTCAGCTTGATGCGGCCCTGGGCGTCTTTCGTGGCGACCACTGCGTCGTCGAGTTCGATCAGGTATTCCTGTTGCATTGCGAGCAGCTTCTGGCGGACTTCCTCCGCCTTGGCCTCGGTCGGAAATGCGATCACCACGAGGTTGCTCATGTTCGGTCCTCCGCTGGATTGCCCTGCGTAATATTATCGGCTTGCAGTCGCCGGTGACTGGCAGAGGCGTCTGCAAGCTTTGCTCTGCGTCGCTCGCATTGGAAATCCGGAACCCGTCGCGACCCGCGCCCCATGATAGCCTTTGACATGACAGCCTTTGACATTGAGCGGAGGAAGGTTTGACCTAGATCAACGGTCCGGCCGCTTCGGCAATCATGGATGGCGAGCGGGGCTACTCTGTGCCGAAAGTGTTTCGCACAGGCCAGCGCGCCTTCGATGAGGTTGCTTCGCCTCGGCTCCTCCCCCTCGATGAGGGCGAGGCAGCCTTGTCGGGGGGCGCGTTCCAATCGCGGTCGCCCGCCCGCTGGCGGAACGTGGTAACTCCCGGCATCGCGCTGCCTCCCGGCTCACTCATATTGAGCGCAGACACCCCCCTGCCAACGCAGGCATCGGCGGACGGCGCGGCGGGTCTGGCGCACGGTCGTCCGTGCAACGCACACGCCATCAATTCTTGTCCGGCCCGGACCGCATCCGACGGCGATCTGCGTCACCATGCCGTCCGGCGGAGCAAGCGGTGCCGGCGTCATGCCTTGCGCAGATGTTGCGATTGTCAGTGCGAAGCCGGCCAGAGCGATCAATCTGAGCATTGTTGTTCTCCCATGGTCTAACCAGTCGATCCGCCCAGCGCATACTGGCCACCGGGCTCCAGCTTGAGATAGATCAAAGGCACGCAACCGCGCTCACGGTCGCGGGCCATCCAGAAAAGTTGCGTTGAAATCAAGCGTCGCTCGCCGGTCTTGCCCCGGCCAACATGCCCGTTGGAACAATGGCCATCGGGGCAATAGTTCCGTGCGCGCTTCCGTCGTAGGTTTCATTAACCATTCCCTCAGGCAGGGGGCGCAAATGACCGATCAATCCGAGCTTAGTTCGCGTGCTGCGCTATGCAGGAAGCTCGCCCAACGTGAGCCGGCTAACCGAATCCTCTGGATGGCGGAGGCCGAAAGCTGGTCGCGTCTTTCCAAAGAGGAGCCTCGCGGAGAGAGCAGCGAAGAGCTTGATCCCGGAGTTCTGGCCCGTTTGCGGGCGCAATCGACCAGACTGCTGCTCATCCTGGCGTAGCAAGCGTCGCGCGAAAGTCAGGCTGTGACGGGTGCACGGCAGGCATTCCCGTCCGCCGGACGGCGGATTCGCGTAAAGAGCGCCAGCCCAGCCCAGCGCGTTGATCTAGATCACGGCTCGCCGGCGAAGCAGAGGTCGCTATCGCCGCACCATAAATGGAGCATGGCGATGTGGGTCCTGATGTATGTCTTCTCCTACTCGGTCAGTCCGGCCGCCACAAACGACCGGGCGGAATGGAGGCTTCTGCCAACCGTGGTGTTTCAGGAATTCTCGACCGAAGAACGATGCAAGGCGGCCAAGTCCGCGCTTGAGGGCAGCTTCAAGGAGGCAGGGTCCAAGATGAAAAGCGCTCTGGAAGACTTGAAGAGCGTAGGCAAGGCAGATCCGGCGCAGCTCATCATTGCCTACAATGTGGAATGCCTTCCCAAATAAGACGGGTGCTCGGCGATGGCGCCGTCACTGCGCAGCTTCACGGCATGCTCCGATGTCGATGTGAGGCAAGCGGATCGGCGGACGACGGAATCACTTGACCTAGATCAACCCCGCTGCCTTCGGATCATTATCGTTTGCCCGTTCAACAGAGGAGATTGCAGTGAAGAAAATCAGCGTCAAGCAGGCATTGCTGGCTACCGCGACTCTCGCTTTCGGAGCCCTTGCATCGATCAGTTGGTCATCCGGCGAAGGTCCTTCTGTCGGCGTCGAAAGCGCGCAGGCCAGGGTAGGGCGGCCATTGACGCCGGTAAGCGTCGCAGGCGTTGCACGGCGGCAGACCCGCCGCGCGGTGGTCGGCGGAGCGGCTGTGGGGGCGGCTGCCTACGGCTCCGGTTGCGCTCGTGTGCTGGTGAACGGCACGTATGTCTGCCGATAAGGTTTAGCGGCGCGGATCGCGATAGCGCCATTCGGTGTAGCGCCGGACGCGTTTTCAACGCGCGCCCCGCGCTGCCGGCGCATCGGCGCGCGCCCGAGCCGCATTGTCCTTCGATCGAACCGCTGTCATCATCGTGTCGGAGAAACACGGGCATTTCACCGATGCGAAAGTTCCGGCTGTTGGTTGCCAGCGCGATTGTAGCCCTGATCGTCGCCACCGGTACCAAATCCGCGTTTGCAATTCCGCTAACGCCGTTCCGCTATGAATCGCAGGCACAGCGGCACTGCCCGGCAGACGTCATCGTCTGGCTCGATCTGCGCAAGGGGATCTATTACTCGAAGCGGCAACGCTGGTACGGCCGCGGTTTTACCGGGAGTTTCGTGTGCCGGGAGGAAGCGCGTGCCGGTGGAAATCGCCGCTCGCTGCTGGGGTTACGGTAGCAGCAACACGAGATGGATTACCTGGGGAGAGCCCTTCGCGACCGACTTGAAGCCGAACTTCCTGAACAGCTTCAACATTGCGCCGTTCTCCGGCAGTACTTCCGCGATTAGTTCCTTGAGGCCGGCGTTGTGCGCCAGCGCCGCCAGGTGTCGCATCAGGGTCGTTCCAATGCCGTGGCCCTGATAATCATCGACAACCATGAAAGCGATTTCCGCCTGGCCCGGCTGGACGACGATAAATCGCCCGCCACCCGCAATGACCGAATGTCCGTCTTCGTCGATTTGCGCCACGAGCGCGACATGGGACTCGAAATCGATGTTGAGGAAGAAGGCGATTTCCCGTTCGGAAAAGCCCTTCTTTGGGATGAAGAAGCGCCGTTGCAGGGATTGCATGCTGGTGCGCCCGAACGCGGCCAGCATGTCGGCCCGGTCGTCGGGACGAACCGCGCGAATGGTCACCACGCGGCCGTCGCGTAGATGCTCGAGGGCTGAATAATCGGCGGCTTCAGCCACCATGAATAGCTCCCGGGTTTCCAGCCGAATTGTTCCCAGGCAGTCTGAGTGACCTGTTGCCTCCGCGTGTTTGATCTGGATCAAGCGGGAGCTTGGGCGGGCGCCGATAGGCTCCGGACGAAGACGAAGCTCTGTCGCGCTGCATCCGGTCCGTGCGCCCGGTTGCGCGCGAGCGAACGAGGTATCGAAGCGATGGCTCAGCGGGTGTTTCGGCAAAACATGTCCGGCGACAAGATCATCCAGCTGGCGGTCCGTCTGGGGCTGCTGATCTTCCTGATTTACTGGTCGTTCATTCTCGTGCGTCCGTTCATTCCGATACTGGTCTGGAGCATGGTCCTGGCTGTTGCGCTGTACCCGGCTTACGACTGGCTATCGGTGCATCTTGGCGGCAGGCCGAAGCTGGCGGCCGCGACCATCACGGTTATCTTTCTCGCGATCATTATCGGGCCGGTGACATGGCTGGGCTTTGGCCTGATTGACGGTTTGCAGAGCCTTGCGGAAAATCTCGGCGCCGGCACGCTCGCCATTCCGTCGCCTCCCGAAGGCGTCAAGGATTGGCCGATCGTCGGCGGGCAGGTCTACGCCCTCTGGGACCATGCCTCGACAAATCTCAAGGCGGTGCTGCGCGAACTCGCGCCGCACCTGAAGCCACTGGCCGGTCCGGTACTCGCTTTCGCCGGCAGCGCAGGGTTCGGAACGCTCAAATTTGTCGCGGCGGTCGCGATCTCCGGGTTTCTGTTCCACTATGGCCCACGGCTGGTTGCGTCGATCAGGCGAATTCAGGCGCGCCTGGTCGCGCAGCGAAGCCAGGATTTCGTCGCACTCGCCGGGCTGACGATACGTACGGTGGCTCAGGGGGTGATCGGCGTCGCTGTGCTGCAATCGCTGCTTGCCGGAATCGGACTGAAGCTGGCGGGAGTGCCTCACGCGGGCGTGCTGGCCTTCCTCGTACTGGTCCTTGCGATCCTGCAGATCGGTTCGGCGGTCATCCTTCTTCCCGTCATCATATGGATTTGGGCGACAAAGGATTTCATGGTGGCGCTCCCACTGACGGTCTACCTGCTGATCGTGGGACTAGCCGACAACATCCTGAAACCGATGCTGATGGGACGCGGGCTGAACACGCCGATGCTTGTCATCTTCATCGGGGTTCTCGGCGGCATGCTGGCGCATGGCATCCTCGGCCTGTTCGTCGGGCCCATCATCCTGGCGGTGACATGGGAACTGACCATGGCCTGGATTCGCGAAGAGCGGACCGAGCCGGCCGCGCCCGATATTGAACAAAGCGCACAAGAACTCGCAGCCGAGGCCTAGCGCTCGGAGCGCGGTCGAGCCGCCATTGACCTTGCTTCGACAGGCGTGGGCTCCAGCAACTGAATGCAATTGCCCATTCAGCGGGCATTCCTTCCATTGACCTATGTCAATGGTCACGCTGGCCCGAGCGCGATGCTGACGCATGGGCTGCAAGCATTGAAGGAATTGAGCATGCCTACCGACAAGCTGGCCAGCCTTGACGATAAGCAACCCGGCCTCTTTGCATCCGCGCTCGAATATCTGGTGGATACCGGGCAGCGCAGCGTCCTGTTCCTCGATGTCATGCGTCAGCGCGGACTGCAATACCGCGAGCATATCGCCGAGACCGCACCCCACGTCCTCAACTATGCCGTCGATCTGCTCATCGACGGCAGAACGCTTCAACGGCCGGTCAATTATGCGCTGGTGCGCGTGACGCCACCTAGCGGGGTGACGATCGATAACGCGCGCCGTCCGTTCGTGGTGATCGACCCCCGTGCCGGTCATGGGCCGGGGATCGGCGGCTTCAAGGCTGACAGCGAGATCGGCGTCGCAATGCAAGCCGGCCACCCCTGCTACTTCATTGGCTTCCTGCCGGAACCTGTGCCCGGCCAGACGATCGAGGACGTCGCAAGGGCGGAGGCGGTCTTTATCGAGAAGGTGATCGCCCTGCATCCGGACGCCGACGGCAAGCCTTGTGTGATCGGCAATTGCCAGGCGGGTTGGGCGGTCATGATCCTGGCCTCGCTGCGGCCGGAACTGTTTGGCCCGCTCATCATCGCCGGCGCGCCCTTGTCCTACTGGGCCGGTGTCCGCGGCAAGAATCCGATGCGTTATTCGGGCGGCCTGCTCGGAGGCAGCTGGCTGACGGCGGCCACCAGCGATCTCGGCGGCGGCAAATTCGACGGTGCGTGGCTTGTCCAGAATTTCGAGAGCATGAAATCCCTCAAACACGCTCTGGAGCAAGCAATACAACGTCTATTCGAAGGTCGACAGCGAGGCGGATCGCTATCTCGAATTCGAGCGCTGGTGGGGTGGCCATGTCAACCTGAATGCCGAAGAGATCCAGTTCATCGTCGACGAATTGTTTGTCGGCAATAACCTCGCGGCCGGACGTATCAAGATGTCCGACGGCAAAACCGTCGATCTGCGGAAAATCGCTTCGCCGATCGTGGTATTCTGCTCCAAGGGCGACAACATCACCCCGCCGCAACAGGCGCTCAACTGGATCCTCGATCTCTACGGCGACGTCGATGAAATCCGGGCTTACGGACAAACCATCGTTTACACCGTTCACGAGACGGTCGGTCATCTCGGCATATTCGTCTCCGGCGGCGTTGCCAAGAAGGAGCACAGCGAGTTCTCGAGCAACATCGACCTGATCGATGTGCTTCCGCCCGGACTGTACGAGGCGACTTTCGAAGCCATGTCCGCCGATACCGCCCACCCCGAGCTCACGGGCGGGAAGTGGATCATGCGCTGCGAGCGACGCACGCTGGACGATATCAGGGCGATGGGCGGAAATACGGCCGAAGACGAACGGCGATTTGCGACAGCCGCCCGCGTATCCGAAATCAACCTCGCCAATTACCGCAACTTCGTGCAGCCATGGATTCGGGCCACAGTCACGCCTCAAGTGGCGGAGTTGATGCGAAAAACGCATCCGCTCCGCGTCTCCTACGAGGCGTTCGGGAACGACAACGCCGCCATGAAGGCCGTGGCGACCGCCGCCGACAAAATTCGCGAACAGCGGAAGATGGCGGCAGAGGACAATCCGTTCATTGCCTTCCAGGAAACGGTCTCGAAGAACATCGTCGATGTCCTCGACAAGTGGCGCGACACCCAGGAAGCGATGAGCGAAGCGCTCTTTCTCGGCATCTACGGGTCGCCAGTTGTGCAGGCCGCCGTCGGCATCACGCCGGACGCGGACGTGTCGCCAAAACCGCAGATGTCACCGGAGCATCGCCAGCGACTGGATGCGCGCATCGCCGAACTGAAATCGCAAATCGGCAAGGGCGGTCTCAGGGAATGCGTCATCCGCGGCCTGCTGTATGTCGGGAGTTCACGGGGAATGGTCGACGAACGGAGCCTGGAGGCATTGCGGCGGGCTCGGGCGGCCGACAAGGGATCGCGCCTCACGCTGGCGGAGTTCAAGACGATCGTACGCGAACAATTCTTTATGTTGCTGCTTGAGCCCGAGGCCAGTCTTGCTGCCATCCCCGAGCTGTTGCCGCCAGGTGAAGATGAGCGCCGCGCCGGCCTGGCTTCGATTCGCGACGTGCTCTCGGCTAGCGCTGAAATATCCGGCGAGGCTGCGAAACGGCTCGATCGCGTCACACAATTGTTCGGCCTTGCCCGCGAACCGCAGGCGAGGGCGTCGTAAGCCTCGGCGAGATCGGAGAGTAGGAATGGCTATTGCTACGAAGGATGTGGGCGGAGTCAGACAAGGCTCCAAGTATGACCGCCTGATCGCGGCGGCAAAGGCGATACCGGCGGCGACGACCATCGTTGTGCATCCGTGCGACGAAAGTTCGTTGCGCGGCGTGGCCGATGCGGCCGAGGCCGGCATCATCACGCCGATACTTGTCGGGCCTGCATCGAAGATCAAGGAGGTCGCGGCCAAGCACGGTATCGATATCAGCCGATACGAGCTCGTCGATGTCCCGCACAGCGAGGAGGCCGCAGCGAAGGCCGTCGAGCTGATTCACGCGGCCCGGGGCGAGATCCTGATGAAGGGCAGCTTGCACACCGACGAGCTGATGCGAAGCGTTACCGCAAAGGCAGGCGGTTTGCGCACGGAAAGGCGGATCAGCCACGTATTCATCATGGACGTTCCGGCATACAGCGACACGATCTTCGTCACCGATGCGGCGATCAACATTTTCCCGGATCTCGATTGCAAACGTGACATCATTCAAAATGCCATCGATCTCTATGTCCATTCCGGATTTGGCGCGTCTCCACGGGTCGCGATACTCTCAGCGGTCGAGACCGTCACGTCCAAGATACCGTCGACGATCGAGGCTGCCGCGTTGTGCAAGATGGCGGATCGTGGCCAGATCACGGGCGGGCTGCTCGATGGTCCGCTGGCATTCGACAACGCGATCGACCCCGAGGCGGCGAGGATCAAGGGTATCAAGTCGGAGGTGGCGGGGCGGGCACAGATTCTCGTGGTGCCGGATCTGGAGTCCGGCAACATGCTGGCGAAGAATCTCGCTTACTTCGCCAAGGCCGATGGCGCGGGCATCGTACTGGGAGCGCGCGTTCCGATCGTGCTGACATCGCGCGCCGATTCACCGCGCGCGCGGATGGCTTCGTGTGCGGTTGCGACGCTCTATGCGGATGCACGGCGGCGTCGCGCCCAGACAGCGGCTGCGTGATCGCCATGGATACGATCCTCGTCGTCAACGCCGGATCCTCAAGCGTCAAATTCCAGGTATTCGGCGTGGATGGTGATGGTAGGCTGCATCGGCAGATCAAAGGGCAGATGGACGGGATCGGCAGCCGTCCCCGGCTGCGCGCGACCGACGCGGGCGGCGGCACGCTGGCCGACCGCGCCTATCCGATCGAGGCGGTACCGGACGTCTCCGCCGCCCTGATGCTCGCAGGTGGCTGGTTGCGGGACGAACTTCAATTGAGCCCGCTCGCTGTCGGCCACCGGGTCGTCCATGGCGGTCCTGATTACGATCGCCCGGTATTGATCGACCATGGCGTGATCGCGCGCCTTGAGCGTTTTACGGCATTGGCGCCCTTGCATCAGCCCCACAACCTGGCGCCGATCCGCTCGCTGCAGGCCAATTTCCCTGCTTTGCCTCAGGTCGCCTGCTTCGACACTGCCTTTCATCGCAGCCATGACGAAGTCGCTGACCACTATGCCATTCCGCGCCGGCTGCACGAGGAGGGGGTCCGGCGTTACGGATTCCACGGGCTTTCGTACGAGTTTATCGCAAAGAGCCTGCCGGACGTGGCGCCGGAAATTGCCGGGGGCCGCGTTATCGTCGCCCATCTCGGCAGTGGTGCCTCGATGTGCGCCATTCACGGCGGACGCAGCGTCGAGAGCACGATGGGCTTCACGGCGCTCGATGGACTTCCGATGGGAACGCGCACCGGTCAGATCGATCCCGGCGTCATTTTGTACCTGATGACGGCAAAAGGCATGTCCGCAACGGAAGTGCAGGACTTCCTCTATCGCGATTGCGGGCTCAAGGGACTCTCAGGTGTCAGCAATGACATGCGTGAGCTGCAAAACAGCGGCGATCCGAATGCGGCCTTCGCCGTCGATTATTTCGTCCATCGCGCTGTGCTGCAGGCCGGGATGCTGGCCGCCGCGATGCATGGTATCGACGGCTTCGTGTTCACGGCGGGGATCGGTGAAAATTCCGTCGGCATCCGGGCCAGGATTGCGGATCGGCTCGAATGGCTCGGGGTATTGCTCGATCCGGTCGAGAATGCGCGCCACGCCTTGCGGATATCCCGGGCCGACAGTCTAACTCCGGTCTACGTCATACCGACCGATGAAGAACTCATGATTGCGCAGCACACATTGTCGCTGTTGTGGAACAAGCATTCGTTCTCCAACCCGAAACGCGAGACTGCGTCATGACAATTCCAGTATTTCCGGAGACCAAGGTTGCACTGAAGGGACGCAAGGGACTGATCGTCGGGATCGCCAACGATCAGTCGATCGCATGGGGTTGCGCCAAGGCGTTCCGGGCCCTGGGTGCGGAGCTTGCCGTCACCTATCTGAACGAACGGGCAAAGAAGCATGTCGAGCCGCTCGCAAAGGCGCTCGAGGCGCCGATCTTCATGCCGCTGGACGTGAATACCGAGGGACAGACCGAACAGGTGTTTGCCCGGATCGAGAAGGAGTGGGGACAGCTGGATTTCCTGCTTCACTCGATCGCCTTCTCGCCGAAGGAAGCGCTGCACGGACGCGTGGTCGATGTTGACCGCGACGGCTTCCTCAAGACGATGGACGTTTCCTGCTGGTCGTTCATGCGGATGGCGCATCTGGCCGAACCGCTGATGAAGAACGGCGGCACGCTGTTCACCATGACTTATTACGGTAGCCAGATGGTGGTAAAAAACTACAACATCATGGGGGTTGCGAAAGCGGGGCTGGAAGCTGCCGTGCGCTATATCGCAGCCGAACTCGGTCCGAAGGGAATCCGGGTGCACGCGATTTCGCCGGGGCCGCTGGCGACGCGGGCGGCTTCGGGCATCCCGGACTTTGACGAGTTGATGGACAAGGCGCAGGCCACGGCGCCGACGCGGAGCCTTGTGAGCATCGAGGACGTCGGCGCGGCGACGGCGTTCCTGGCGCTCGACGGCGCAAAGCTGATCACGGGCGGCGTCATGTATATCGACGGCGGCTATCACATCATCGACTAGCCGCAAGGCGTTCCGTCTCGGGAGGCGTTCGTATGTTGCGTCAATATCTTGTCGGCGCAGCCGCCAGCATGTGCAACATTGCGATCCATGCCCTGGTGATGGTGGCCGTCATAAAGGTGACGCGCATCGCGGACGAGCTGGTAACGAGTTATCGAACGTTCCGGTTGATCGCCGTCATGATAGCCGCCGTGACCGTGCTGATGATGGCCCATCTCGCCGAGGTGCTGGTCTGGTCGCTGACCTACGTGATCTTCCACGTCGTGCCTGATGGCGCCGATATCATCTATTTCGCCTTCGTGAATTACACTACGCTTGGCTATGGCGACGTGACGCCGGTCGTGCGCTGGCACTTGCTGGGGCCCATGACGGCGATGAACGGCGTGCTGTTGTTTGGCTGGTCGACGGCCGTGGTATTTGAAGTGTTGCGGATGACGCTGCTGGTGAGCGACGAGGAGGAGAAGCGGACCTGGTCGAAGTAGCGTGGCAGAGATGGCTCGGGATGAATGTTGGCTTGATCTGTATCAATCCCGAACCGGTGCCGCCGGTCAGCTTCGCGCTCGCGCTACGGGTCGGCCTTGAGCGGGCTGCCGCGAAGTGCGGACGGCTCCAAGATCGTCCGGATCATCTGACGCAGGGAGATCGAAATGAAAGTCTCACTCACATTGTCAGCATTGTTGATTGCCGCCTTCATGGCTGCAACCACGGAACCTGCCAGCGCGATCGTCTACTGCCAATATGTCGACTACCCCGTGGGCTGTACGGTAAGAGCCGGCGTCACGCTGGGCGCACGGCCGGTCGCGCGGGCGGCGGTGACCCCCGGCGTCGGCGCTGTCGGCACACCCACGAATCGTGGCGGTCCGGTAGACCGCGCGGGCCGGCGCTGACAGGGTGCGTTCAGTGCGGGTGGCGCTGTTCCGCCATTGACTAAAGGAACTGCGACTAAAGCAACTGCGTCGCCGCGCTGCGCGGGCGATTGGGGCGTCCGACAAGCGGCGCTGCTATGTGCCCGGCATCATCCCTCGGCGATGCTCTAGCGCCAGTTCTTCTGCATGGCACTCATGACGGTCTCTGTCTTGTGGGTCTTGCAGTAGTTGCCGACGACCCGCCGGTTTCGCTCGACATAGCGGAGGTCGAGTGTGTCGAGGTTCTTCGTAGCACTGAAATATCCGCTCATCCACGAAGCGATCAAGACCTGACGCTCTGCGTCCGAAGCCAGCAACTGCTGGCACGTGACGAGAGACAGATCGAGTACCACCTGCGCCTTTGCCGGCATGGCTTGCCAGCAGATCGGTGCGAGGACGACGGCAATGATAATGCGCTTCATGATGATCTCCCGGAGAGGCTTATCGGGCGGTAGCCTGTTGAAGGCCCGCCATGACGGTCTGGGCCGGGTTCAAGGCGCACCAGGATTTCACGTTCGCGACGTTTCTCGCATAGGCATTGAAGTCGACGAATACGTAGCCGTTCTTCTGGTTGAACCAGCCGCTCATCCAGGCCGAGAAAACGGCGGACTCGGCAGGGGCCAATGCGAGATACTCCGCGCAGGTGACGCGGGACATGTCGATGCTCACTTGAGCATGGGCAGCAGCCGATGGCACGGTTGCGGCAAGCGTCAAGCTGAGTAGCAGCTTCTTCATGGAGCGCTCCCTTGGAGTATTGAGCGCATATTCGGGGGCGAACAAGCGATGATGGGCTTGAGATATGTCAAGCCTCGTGCCGGTTCAGGTCGCGGCTGTCGCGGTCCCAAAAGAAAGGCCGGCCTCTCGGCCGGCCTTTCAGATTTCATCCGATGTGCGGATCAGTATTTCGCAACGACCGGGCTGCCGTAGCCGCCGAAGCGGTAATTTATCCGCAACGTCAGCAGATCGACATCCTGGCTGATCCGGTTGACTGCGCCGACGAGAAGCGGATTCGGGACCGAGAAGGAATTGTTCGCATCACCCATGAAAAGACGGTCGTATTCGATACCGAACGACCAGTTCGGAGCGAAGCCGTATTCCCAACCGACGCCCACGGTACCACCCCATTTATTTGAGCTAGCCGTCGCTAGGAGGACGCCGCCCGGGTTGGTCCAGACGTCAAAGCGATTTCGTGTCGTCGCCGCACCGCCCTTCAGATAGAACAGCGAGGCATTCCAGGCATATCCGATCTGACCGGTGATCAGCCCCACGGCGTCGACCTTGACGCCGGTTGAGAACCCCGGGAAGTTGGGGCTGACCCGGGATCCGCTGAGGTCCGCCCAGTCGCCCTGACCTTCGAGACCGAAGACGAACTGCCCTGACTGCCAGCGGTATCCCAACTGGCCGCCGAACACGCCGCCCGATCGACTGCCGCAGCCGGCATCAATCACCGCAGCCCCCACCGGGACAACGCCCCAGCAATTGCGGCTGTCGCCCCAACCGCCGTTGGCGCCGATATAAAAGCCGGTCCAGTCGTAGATGGGAGCAACGGCGACAGGCGCTGCCTTGTAAGGCCGTGCAGGAAGATCCGCGGCCATCGCAGATCCTGACAGTGCAACTAATCCAAGCGTACCAAGTAGAAGTGCTTTCATAACAATGTTCCCCACGTTTTCAGTTTGGAATCCGGAGCGTTACAGAAATCAGCCTAAGGGTGTATCGCGAAATGCCGCGTGCCAAAATGGCAACACCCAAGTGCAATCAGTGTGGCGGAAATTGAACTCGTAAATTCCTGATTCCGCATGAAATTTACTATCCGTTAAGCGGTTTTTCGCGCGGGCAATTATGTTGATTGACGTGCATATGCAGCGACTCGAGGGTGGTTGTCTTTCGGGAGGTCTGTGACCGTCGCCATTCGAGATGACCAGAGAGGCTAGTCTGTCTTCGTTATTGGTCCGTGCGCGTTTTCGCTGTGGTCCAGTTCCGCCGCCTGGCCCGCCTCAAGCCAAACCGGAATTTCCACCGACGGGATTGCCCTTCTCGGCAGGTGCGGGACGATGGTGCCGGCGGTGACGATCAATCCGCCGTCGAACTTGGTTCGCGCGAAATCCCTGGCTTCGGCTTCGGTTTCGAACGTCTTGGTCAGGCGGGGATTCCGTCGCCGTATTACGGTGGAACTTCTGGGCACTTCAAAAGTCACGTACCAGGTATGATTCATCTTTGATCCGGGGCGCCGGCTGGCTCCGTCACGACAGCCGCGATTGAACGTCAGTGCAGCGGTCCAACCGCCGTGCATTCAGCAACAGATGACTCCAGTAGTGACGGGTTGACCTAAATCAAGTCCGGCCGAGCGCCGCCGCGCGTCAAGTGCGTTGGTGTCGTCGCAAAACGGGTCAGCACATCGTCAAATGAGCGAGTTCCAGAATTGTCTGCCGGGCGGGCCGGAGGTCGTGCCGGATTCGGAACGCGATCGGATGATCGAGGCCGATGAGCAGGCATTGGCGAAAATCAGAAGCATGTGCGCGGTAGGGATGGTCGGCGTCGAAGCTGTGGCGCAACCGATCTGGACCGACTTGACGAAATTGCAGCGACTTCGCTTTGCGAGCGCCAGGCGACTGTCGCTGGAACTCGCCAGGACAATTTCTGACGCTGCCCGCCGCGATGCGGCCCTTCAGTACGTCATCGAGATCTGCATGACGGCAAACGACCTCGAAGCGGCTGGAATACTGGTGCGCGGCATTCAATCCGCACCGATGCGCGATGAGCTCGTTCTGAGGTATCCGGCGCTGCTGCCTTGAACTTGTGGCGGGTATTGATGACCTTGATCTTGATCAATGTGCGCGGCGCTGTGACGGGGCGTGCTGGCAAAGGGGGACATGGAGTGGCGAATGCCTCTGGCCAGGTATTGTTCCCTTGTAGGCGGTGTACTGATCGCGCTGCTGTTCATCCTTGATGCCTGCTTCCCAAAGCTTCCGGTCGCAGCGAAGGCAAAAGTCTATCCGCCCGTCATTCGTATTTATTCCGACCGGAAATTGCCGGAGCGGATCGTGTACGATACCAGCCTTCCGACCATCGCTCCGATCGCGGTCGCGACTGCCGAGGAGACCGTCCAGGCGCCCGAAGTAGTTGCCGGGGCTCCTTCACAAGCGAAGGAACGGGAAGCCTTTGCGATGCTGCCGCCTTCGCCTGATCGGTTGCAGGCATCCGCTGCAAGAGCGCCGGAACTGAAGCCGCGGCACCACAACAAAATCGCCAGGAAGCATGCACCGGCGCCCAGATTCGCGATGGTGCGCCAGCCGCAGTTTGGCTGGTTCGTCAGGAGTTTCTGGTGAGAGTGGCAGCTTGCGCGAGCGCCAGCGATTCGAACCGGCGGGAAGGCCGATGCAATTTCAGCGATAGTGCAGCGCGATCAACTCGGCGACGCAGGCCGGGCGTTGGCCGCCTTCGATTTCGATCACGATGTGATAGTTGACCCGCAGGCCATCGCCGGCGCCGATCTCGGAGCCGACCGCCGCCTTGAATTCATCGAAGTCGCTGAAGATCCGCATGTCTGGCCCTCGTGCCTGCGCCAGTCGAATCAAATCTTCATTTCCGGAACATGGGCCGGGACGAACAGGTCCGCCTCCGTCACCGCCATCACCTCGGCAACAGTGACGCCGGGCGCGGTCTCCTGAAGCGTTATTCTTCCACCCGGGAAGCCGATCACCGCCATCTCGGTGACGACCAGGTCGACCGGCCGGTCAGAGGTCAGCGGCAGCGCGCATTTCTGGACCACCTTGGATTTTCCCTTGGCTGCGTGCTGCATGGCCACGATGACGCGCTTTGCGCCGCTCACCAGGTCCATCGCGCCGCCCATTCCCGGCACCATCTTGCCGGGAATCATCCAGTTCGCGAGATGTCCGTCGGCGTCGACCTGAAGGCCGCCGAGGACGGTAATGTCGACATGCCCGCCGCGGATCAATCCGAACGACATCGCGCTGTCGAAGACACTCGCACCGGGCAGGGCGCCGATCGGCCGTCCGCCGGCATCGGTGAGCAGGGGATGGGTCATGCCTTGCTCCGGTATTGGTCCGGTGCCGATCAATCCGTTCTCCGATTGAAAGAATACGTTGAGATTGGATGGAACGAAATTGGCGACCAGCGTTGGAATTCCGATGCCGAGATTGACGAGGTTGCCCGACCGAAGTTCGCGTGCCACGCGCCGCGCAATGAGCGTTTGAGGATCCATGGTTCACCCGTTGGCGACGAGATAATCGACGAGCGGCGCAGGAGTTATGACGTGATCCGGCGTGATAACACCGACCGGAACGATGTTTTCCGCGGTGACGATGACGGTATCGGCTGCCATCGCCATCACGGGATTGAAATTGCGCGCCGTCAGGGCGTAGGCGAGATTGCCGAGATAGTCCGCCAGAAATGCGTGGATCAGGGCAAAGTCGGCGCGAAGCGCCGTTTCGAGCAGATAGTGCTTGCCGTCGACATCGATCTGACGCTTGCCGTCCTCGACCATGGTCCCGAAGCCGGTCGGCGTCAGCACGCCCCCCAGGCCGCAGCCGCCGGCCCGGATGCGCTCGACGAAGGTACCCTGCGGCACAAGGCTGACTGCAACCTTGTTGGCCAACATCTGCTTCTGAACGTTCGGATTGAGACCGATGTGGCTCGCGGTCAGCGTCGAGACCAGCGAGGCGTCGAACAGTTTACCGACGCCTTTGCCGGGGACCGCGGCGTCGTTGCTTATGATCGAGAGCTCGGATTTCCTCTGCCTGACCAGTTCGTCCAGCGAGCGTTCCGGCGTGCCCACTCCCATGAAACCGCCAACCATGACGGTCGCGCCGTTTGGAATCATGGCGATTGCTTCTTCAACGGAAACGGCCTTCATCGGAGATCTCCGAAATTGCCCTTGCTGGCAGGCTTGCCGTTGAAGATGCGGCTGATCCGGCTGCAACCCTTGACTTGTATCAAGGCGCGACCGGGCGCGTCGGCTATTTCGGGGGGCGGCGGACTTCCGGGAAGCAAACGGCGATCCGGGCGTCGGCCTACAGGTCCAGGTCGGCCAGCCGCGTGCGGTCCAGCAGCACGATCTGCCGCTGGGTCTGGCCGAGGAAGCCGAGGATGCCCCTGCCGTGGAGCTGGGAGAGCGCCCGCGACACGGTTTCGAGCGTGAGGCCAAGATAGTCGGCGATATCGCGACGGCACATCGGAAGGGCGATGACGCCGGCCGCGGTGAGGCGGCGGTCCATCTCCAACAGGAATGCGGCCACTCGCTCGAGCGAGGTCTTGCGTCCCAGCAGCAGCATGTGGTCCTCGGCATGCTGAAGGTTGCTGGTCGTCATACTCAGCAGGTCGAGCGCGACCATCGCGTCGCTCTCCGCGACATGTTCGAGGCTGCATCGCTTCATCAGCCTTACAGTCGTATCGACGATCGCCTCCGCGGTGAAGCGGTGCTCGATACCATTTTCCAGACCAAAAATGTCGCCGGCGAGGTGAAAGGCACCGATCTGGCGCCGGCCGTCGGAAAGCAGCTTGTGACTGCGAACCGCGCCTTCAACGACCTGGTAGATGTATTCGGCCGGCTCGGTCTGGCCGTAGATTTCCGTGCCTCGGGCATATTTGAACTCGCTTTGGATGACCCGTGCGCGGGAAAGCTGGCCGAGTTCTCCGAGCGCCTTCGGCTTGCTGCCGGGATGAGCGTTGACGTTGACGAACATGGATGCCCCCTGTTTGAGATAACTTGTTCGCATCCTTGGAGGCCAAGGTCTGAGAGGCCAGGGTCTGAAATCCTAACTCGATCCCGTTAGGGGTTCTTAAACTACAGGGTGTGTATTGCGCTATTGTATCGAGGGTCATTGTACCGATGGACAATGTCGAAACGGCTCGCGTCCGCCTGTCGGCATATGCACGTTTAGTGGATTAGTGCTTCGCCAAACGTCGCGATATCGGCACAAACCGTATATTCCAATGGGTGACATCGAATGATAGCGTGTCGGGAGTGCGGCGCCGTTCGCGCCGCGGGGACTATGCGAATCCATGCTTCGTTGACCAGCGTGGCGGTGGAGATTGCGCCAACTCAAACGGCGGCCGAGGCGGATCTCGCGCGGCCGGTATCGCTGTTCGACCGGGCCGGTATATGCGGGAAACTGTCTCTTCATCACTTGCTCGATCGCGGGAGGCGTTCATGCCCGGGGTAGTGCATGTCGTGGATGACGACGCAGCCTTCCGAACGGCGATCGAGCGCCGCCTGAAGCAGGCTGGCTACGAAGTTGTGATTTATCCGTCAGCCCAGGATTTGCTTGACCGGCTGCCGAAAGAAAGTGAAGCAGGCTGCATTCTTCTCGACGTGCGAATACCGGGGTTGAGTGGCCCGGATTTGCAGAGTCGTCTGAGCGTGCTCGGCTCGACTTTGCCAATCGTGTTTCTCACTGGCTATGCCGATACCCAGGCCACCGTGCGTGCCATCAAGGCGGGTGCGGAAGACTTCCTCACCAAGCCGGTTTCGTCAGAGGATCTTCTTGCAGCGATTGAACGGGCGTTGGCGCACCAGCGGGCCACGCGTGGCCAGAAAGACAAACTCGATACGTTGCGTGCACATATCACCATGCTGACGCCGCGCGAGCGTGAGGTCTTCGATCTCATCGTTCGCGGCAAGACCAACAAGCAGGTCGGCAAGGTATTGGGCACGACCGAACGCACGATCAAGGCGCATCGCCACCGGGTCATGGAGAAGCTGCAGGTTCAGTCTCTCGCGGAGTTGGTCTCTATCGCCGAGCGAACTGGAGTTTTGCGAGATGTGTCTGATGCCGGACAGAACACTTGAGAAATTCATCGCGGAATCCGCAGCTCCCTGTCCCATGGGACAATAGGAATCAGCCGACGCGCCGATTACCAAAATAGATGCGCGTTGATGTAACCAAGAGTTCCCTGGCGTTTCGGCTGACGCCCGATCGGCCGCCGGGAAGACCTTCAACGGCGCGGTCGGCGGACCAAGGATAGCCGTTTTGCCAAAGCGAGATCTCGTTTTTGTGGTCGATGACGACCCCGGAACGCTCAAAGCAGTAAAGCGGCTGCTGCGCGAACACGGCTACGACAGCGTGCTGTTTTCGTCGGCAGAAGCGTTTCAGAATCGCGGCGATTTTGATGCCGCCTGCTGCCTGATCCTGGATATCAATCTGAACAAGGAGTCAGGGATTGAGTTACGGGATCGTCTCAAGGCGACCGGTAGTTCGCTTCCCGTCATCTACATCACCGCGAACGATAACCCCGCGGTCCGCATGGCCGCGTTGGGGTCCGGATGCATGGCCTATCTGACGAAGCCGTTTGCCGCGATGTCGCTGCTCGAGCAGGTCGCAAAGGCGTCGGCCGGTCTGGTATAGATTGCTGGTCGTCACGCACCGCACGGATTGGCTCACTCGTCGATCGCCTGCTCAAATATCTGCGCCGGAGCTCCATTCCGAACCGCAGCAAACTGATTGATCGGCACTGTCGTGCTCACCGCCAACACGCTGGAATCCACGACCTCGAGCAGTAGGTTCTGGCCGGTTTCCATTTCCTTGATCAACCCGGGATCGGCCACATTGGCTGCGATGCAGGTGTTGGTGAGGCACCAGACGTAGGGAATCCGGTAGGCGACGCCTTGATCGACCGTGAGTTTGACGCCGGCTTGCAGATAGAGACCGACGGGCAGGAATAGCTGCAACCGCTCGGACGTGTCACCCTCACGTTCTGTCAGATCGATACGAACCGCGGTCTGGCCGGTACCAAAGGTACCGGTGATGGATGTCCGGCACACCATGTTCGTCCCGGGCACCTTGAAGCAGAACTTGCGCCAACTCGAGTATTTAATGTCTCGCGCCGTACGCTGGCCGCGCGACGAGAATTCCAGGCCGTCGGCCTTCTCGCCTGGCACGGCAGCGTCCGGCTTTGCGGCCTCTTGCCCGTATGCAATTCCGGGACTGAAATCCAGCAGCGCCAGGATTGAGAGCGCTGCCAATGGGCCTGTCGTGGCGTTCAAACGGCGGGGGAACTGCGTGACCATCCTTTCCTCCATCGCGTTGTCTGCGCTGGCCTTCATCCATGTTTGTCGAGGAACGGTTCGGTCAACCGCGCGGCAGCAACGCTAACCGGTGTAGGTGAGTGTCACGATCACGGGGCCGAGGATGGTCAGGAGTACATTTCCGACCGCGTAAGGCACGGCCACTCCAAGAACCGGCGTCTGGCTGTCAGCCCGTTCGCAACATCCTGTAACGGCCGCATCCACCGTCATCGCTCCCGCCAGCGCGCCGCAGATGATGACCGGGTTCAAGTGCAGCAGGCGATGCGCCACGATGGTCGCAATCGTCAGCGGGACCAGGGTGACGACTACCCCCAAGGAGAGAAGCAGGACACCGTGGGATTGAATGGCCGCAAGCGCCGCCGGTCCGTTGGCAAGTCCGATGGCTGCGATGAACCCGCCAAGGCCGATGTCGCTCAAGGTTTGCTCAGCGGCCGGCGGGTAGCTCCCGACGGTCGGCCGGCGCGATCGCATCCAGCCGCAGATCAGCCCCACCAGCAAGGTGCCGCCGGCGCCACCGAGCGATATGGCAAAGGACCCGATCTTCATGCTGAGCAATCCGATCAGCAGGCCCACCGCAATTCCCGCCGCCAGGAAGGCGATATCGGTCCGGTCGCCGTAGCGCAGCACCTGGCCGACTTTCGCGGCGGCGCGCTCGACGTCGTGCGTGGCGCCAACCAGGGTCATGACATCGCCGACATAGATCATGGTGTCCGGGGTCAGTGGCACCTCGAGTCCTCTGCGCGTCAGATCCTTCAGGAACACGCCGCGCGCGCTATCGCCGACCCGATCGGCTATTTCGGCCAGAGTCCGGCCGTGGAGCGCCTGATTGCTGACGAGAACGCCGAGCGCGTCGCCCAAGACCTCGCGCAGCACCTCGGCGCCTTCAATTTCCGGGCCGATCGATGCGCCGGCCTTGACGAGGGCCGTTGCCGGTCCGGCGAGCACGATTTCATCGCCGCTTTCGAGAACTGTCGTCCTTGAAGGCTCGACGCCACTTCCGTTGCGATTGATGCGTTCGACGACGACGCGTTGGCCGATACGGCTTTCGACGTCTCCAACCGTGTGCCCGGCGGCAGTGACGACCTGGTAGGCGCGCGCCTTGAATTTCTGATAGCCGAGCTTTCCGGTCTTGCGGACCTTGCCTCCGGATAGGGAGGCCTCCAGCTTCGTGGCTTCTTCCTTGAGATTAATTCCCATCAGCCAGGGCGCGGCAAACGGCACGAACAGCAGCGTCAGGATGTAACCGAGGATGTAGGTGACGGCATAGCCTGCTGCGATATTGGCCTGCTGCTGCCGCAGGACGTCGTCGGAGAGACCGAGCTGTGCAAGTGCGCCCGACGCCGTGCCGATCATGGATGACTGGGTGAGGCTGCCTGATGCGAGGCCGGAGGCGGTGCCCGGATCGAGGTGAAAGATAAAAGCGAAGGCGATCACGAGGGCGAGACCGGTCGAGCTTATCACGAGGGCCACGCCGACTTGTGACAGGGTCCGCAAGCTCAGCGAAGCAAAGAATTCGGGCCCCGATTTATAGCCGATCGTGAACACGAACAGGCTGAAGAAAATCGACTTGAACAGCGGAGGGATCACGAACGTTCCGAGTTGTCCGAGCAGCACCGCGGCTACCAGCGTGCAGGCTGTGGCGCCGATCGAAAATCCCTTGAACTGGAGCCGTCCGAAAAACGTGCCCAACGCGATCGAGAGCAGCAGGAAAATTTCCGGCGCTGTCGCGACCATCCATTTGATCGTATCCATTGCTGTGATCCTCAAGCCCAGACCCATGCAGGGTCGGATCGACCCGGTTCCGGCCCCTTGATTCAAGTCAAGCCTGCATCGCCGCAATCATGATCGAGATGATCGGTCGGATTTCCTGTCCAACCGCCGTTCAACGGAAATGCAATGTATCGATTCCGGAGACCTCCGCCGTGTGGTTACCGCGCGAGGAAGCGCTGCTGATTGCCAGCCTGTTGGCGCTCACGGGGGGAAATCTTGACGCCGACACCTGGATCGTTCGCCGCGGGTTGTCGCGGTCCTGCATGACAGGGGCCATCCGGCGATATTACTCGCGATCGTGTTGTTGTTTTGCCAGCAGAATTCGGTGATCGACGCGAAATGGCGTTCAACGTGGATGTGCGGACTTGATTTAAATCAAGAGTTCGGGCTGGATGCGGCCGACTAGGTTTGTCCAACCGTAGATCGGGTTGGGAGACCGCCATGACACAGCAGGCTCAGGGACGTCGGATCGATCAGTTCTACTCTGGACCCGGCGCGCGAGCCGATCATTGGCGCTTCCTCGTGGATGCCGCAAAAGCCTGGTCCGATGGCTCCGGGAAACGTGACGAGTTCGATGCGCTGCTCGCAGAGCTGGAAGTAACCGAAGAGTTTCACGGCTATCCGGGCCAGCGCTTGATGGCGGCCCTGAAGGAGGCTGCGACTTCGGGTAGCGCGTCGGCCACGGCGGCGCTTGCCACCCGTATTATGCAATCCCTGCAGACGAAATCGTTCCGCCAGCACGCCAACGATTGGGATCTCCATGACGATGGCGAACGCGCTCCGACCGATTTGCTTCCCATGTCGCTGGGAAAAGCGGAATCGCGTCGACCTTACTTCGAGGTACTGATCGTCACCGGCGTGGCAGCGACGAACTGGCCAAACCTGTGCGCCGAATGGCGCAGGCTTCGCCGTCCGCTGGACACCTTCATCTACGAGCCGGTGTTTGTCGGAAGTTTCGAAGACGCCTTTTGCGCCGCCATGCTCAATCCGGACATCGCGGCCGTCATCATCAATGAAGGCTTTGCGCAGAAATCGAGACATGATGCGCCGGTGTTGCGGACGCTCACCGAATCGATCGGGCCGCTTGGCGCCACCGATTTCGCTTTACGGCTGGCACACACGCTGAAGCGGGTGCGCCCCGAACTTGATCTCTATCTGATGTCGAACCGCAACGTCGAACAATTGGCGGGCAATCCCGAAGCTGACGTGCTGCGCCGGATATTCTATTCCGTGGAAGAGCTTCTGGAACTGCACTTAGCCATTCTGGAAGGCGTGCAGGAACGGTTCGATACGCCGTTCTTCGACAATTTGAAGAAATACGCCCAGCGTCCAATTGGCACATTCCATGCGCTGCCGATCGCGCGCGGCAAATCCGTGTTCAAGTCGGACTGGATCCGGGACATGGGAGAATTTTATGGAATGAACCTGTTCCTGGCGGAGAGCAGCGCCACCACCGGCGGGCTTGACAGCTTGCTGGAGCCGACCGGCAACATCAAGAGCGCGCAGGAAAAGGCGGCAAGGGCCTTTGGCGCCGACCGCGTGTTCTTCGTCACCAACGGAACCTCGACGTCGAACAAGATGGCGGTGCAGGCGCTGGTCGGTCCCGGCGACATCGTGATCGTCGACCGCAACTGCCACAAATCGCATCACTACGGCATGGTGCTGGCGGGCGCCCAGCCGCTTTACGTCGAGGCGTTCCCGATGACGGAATACTCGATGTATGGCGCGGTGCCGCTGAAGACCATCAAGCAGGCGTTGCTCGATCTGAAGAGCGAGAACAGGCTGCACCGCGTCAAGATGATCGACCTGACGAACTGCACGTTCGACGGCCATATCTACAACACCCGCCGGGTGATGGAAGAATGTCTCGCCATCAAGCCTGATCTGATCTTCCTGTGGGACGAGGCCTGGTTCGGCTTCGCGCGCTTTTCACCCTTCCTGCGGCCGCGCACCGCGATGGGCGCCGCCAGCGACATCGAAGCCTGGATGCGCGATGCGAAATCCATCGAGGCCTACGACAAGCAGCGCGCCGAACTCGGCGACAATCCGTCCGACGACCTGCTCCAGAAGACGCGGCTGATCCCCGATCCGCGGGCGGTGCGGTTGCGCGTCTACCAGACCCACTCCACGCACAAATCGATGTCGGCGCTGCGGCAGGGATCGATGCTGCTGGTCAAGGACGTCGAATTCCACACCGTGGAGCAGCAATTCAAGGAAGCGGTGTTTACCCACGCCTCGACCAGTCCCAACCAGCAACTGATCGCCAGCCTCGACGTGGCGCGCCGCCAGATGGAGCTGGAGGGCTTTGGGCTGGTCGCCAACGCGATAGAGGTTGCCTTCGCCATCCGGACCGCGGTCGCCGCCAATCCGCTGATCTCGAAATATTTCAGCATCCTCGGCGCCGACAAGATGGTGCCGGCCGAGTACCGCGAAAGCGGCTTTGTCGACTTCCTCGCGCCGGGGACCGATTGGGTTACGGCGCGTCGCAGCCTGCAAGACGACGAGTTCTGTCTCGATCCCACCCGCATGACGCTGGTTTGCGGAACGGCAGCATTCGACGGAACCCAGTTCAAGGGGATCCTGGCCAACCGCTACGGAATCCAGGTCAACAAGACCTCGCGCAATTCCGTGTTGTTCCAGTCCAACATCAACAACACCCGCAGCGACGTTGCGAATCTTATTCGGGTGCTGGCCGAAATCAGCGGCGAGATCGACCGCACCCTCGGCCAGGGTGGCACCAACGCCCGCACGACGTTCGACGCACGGGTCAAGAGCCTGATGACCGACGTGCCGGATCTGCCGAACTTCTCGCACTTCCACGACGGATTCCGCGGTGATGCCGGCTTCAAGACCAATGAAGGCGATATCCGCAGCGGCTTTTATGCCGCCTACGACCCGGCGGGATGCGAATATATCCGGCTTGCGGACCCCGAGATCGACCGGCGTCTGAAGAACGGTCCGGATCTCGTCTCGGCCAGCTTCGTCATTCCGTATCCGCCCGGCTTCCCGATCATGGTGCCCGGCCAGGTCATCACCCAGGAAACCATCGACTTCATGCGCAAGCTCGATGTCAAGGAAATCCATGGTTACGACGCCACGGAGGGGCTGAAGCTGGTGCGGCCGGAGGCGTTGGCAAAATTCGGCGATCGGCATTCGCGCGGACACGGGATCAGGGATGCCGCGGAATAAGGGCGTTGGAATTGGGGAGGTGACATCATGATCGACTGGTTCGTACAGACGCTCCGCAGCTATCCGGAGATCGCCATCTTCCTGTCGCTAGCGCTTGGGTATTACTTCGGGTCCTTCACCTACAAAGGTCTCGGTCTGGGGGCGGTCACCGCGACCCTGATTGCGGCCGTCCTTATCGGGCAACTCGAGATCAAGATCGGCAGTCCGCTCAAGCCGGTGTTCTTCCTGATGTTCCTGTTCGCGATCGGCTACGGCGTCGGACCGCAATTCGTGCGCGGCATCGCGCAGGACGGCATTCCGCAAGCGCTGTTTGCCGTCGTGGTGTGCTTCTTCTGTCTGGCCGCCGCCTATCTGGGCGCGAAGTTCGCGGGCTACGATGTCGGCTCGGCTGCAGGCCTCTATGCCGGATCGCAGACGATCTCGGCGTCGATGGGGCTGGCGACCGATGCAATCAATCGCCTTGGCCTTTCACCCGAAGAAACCAAGAAGATACTGGATGCAATGCCGGTGGCCTACGCGGTCACGTATATTTTCGGTACGATCGGATCCGCGATTGTGCTGGCGCTGATCGGGCCGGCCCTGCTCGGCATCGATCTCGAGGCCGCCTGCAAGCGATATGAGGAGAAGCAGGGCGGCGACAAGGTGGCCGGCGGTCCTGGCACGGCCTGGCACCAGTTCGCATTGCGCGCATTTCGCGTCAAGGAACGTGGACCTGTTGTCGGCAAGACGGCACGGGAAGCCGAGGCGTTGATTCCGGACCAGCGTGTGTTCGTACAGAGCATTCGGCGGGATGGAAAGATCATGGATGCTTCGGCAGACACCGTGATCCACGCCGGTGATATCGTGGCGGTGGCCGGACGCCGCGACGTGCTGGTAACTCTCCTCGGTGCGGGCGCCGACGAAGTCGACGATCGCGAATTGCTGGCGGTGCCGATCGAAGGTCTCGACGTCTATGTGACCAGCAAGGAGGTCGACGGAAAAACCCTCGCCGAACTGGCCCAGCAGCCCTCGGCACGCGGACTGTTCCTGCGCAAGATCGTCCGGGGCGCGACGGCGACCAATATCCCGATTTTGCCGGACACGCAGGTGCAGCGGGGCGATATCGTTACCCTGGTCGGGCGCACGGCGGATGTCGCGGCCGGCACCAAGATGCTCGGCCGTCCGGATCGGGCGACGGATGTCGCGGACGTCGCCTTCATCGGCGCGGCGATCACGATTGGAGCCCTGTTGGGCGCGTTGACCTACAAGGTCGGCAGCGTGCCGCTGACGCTTTCGACTTCCGGCGGTGTTCTGATTGCCGGTCTTTTCTTCGGCTGGTTGCGTTCCGTGCGCCCGACCTTTGGCCGGATCCCGTCACCGACCGTCTGGTTCATGAATTCGGTCGGCTTGAACGTGTTCATCGCGGTCGTCGGCATCTCGTCCGGGCCCGGATTTGTCGCCGGGCTGCAGCAACTCGGCTTCAGCCTGTTTATCTGGGGCGTCGTCGTCACGACGGTGCCGCTGATCCTGGCGATGTATGTCGGCAAGTATCTGTTCAAGTTCGACGACGCGCTCGTGCTCGGATGTTGTTCGGGTGCGCGCACCACCACAGCCTCGCTCGGCATGATCAACGACCGTGCCAAGAGCCAGATTCCAGGTCTTGGCTACACTGTCACCTACGCGGTCGGAAACACGCTGTTGACCGTCTGGGGCATGGTGCTGGTCATCCTGCTGACCTAGCGGCGAGAAAATCCCGGTAAGCATGCTCCGTCAACGGAATCTCGAAAAAAGGAGAAGACCATGGCCGACCTGATGACACTGAAGAAGTTCGAGGCTTTGAGTCCCTTCGAGATCAAGGACGAACTGATCAATCTGGCGAAGGCGGCATCGAAGACCACTCAAACCGCGTTCCTGAACGCCGGCCGTGGCAATCCGAACTGGATCGCCACCACGCCTCGCGAGGGGTTCTTCCTGCTTGGACAGTTCGCGTTGACCGAAAGCACGCGGGTGATGAAGCATCCCGCCGGCGTGGGTGGAATGCCGCAGGCCGGTGGCATTGCCGGCCGGTTCGAGGGCTGGCTCGCGAAGCATTCGGATATGCCGGGCGCCGGCTTCCTGGCCGAGATGACGAAGTTCGCCGTCAAGAAATTCGGTTTTGATCCGGACGCGTTCGTTCACGAACTCGTCGACTCGATCATCGGCGACAATTACCCGGTGCCGGATCGCATACTGGTTCACAACGAACGGATCGTGCAGGAGTATCTGCAGTGGGCGATGTGTGGCGAGCCCAAGCCAGCCGGCAAGTTCGATCTTTACGCGGTCGAAGGCGGCACCGCCGCGATGTGCTATATCTTCAAGTCGCTGAAAGCCAACCGTTTGCTGCATGCCGGCGACACGATCGCGCTCGGCACGCCGATCTTCACGCCCTATCTCGAGATGACGCACCTCGAGGACTATGACCTCAAGGTGGTGCACATCAGGGCGCCCCAGGAAAACCGCTTCCAGTATACCGATGAGGAAATCAAGAAGCTGGAAGACCCCAAGATCAAGGCATTCTTTATCGTCAATCCTGGCAATCCCACCGGCATGGCGATCGACAAGGAGACCCTCGGCAAGATCACCAAGCTGGTGAAGACCAAGCGTCCCGACCTGATGTTGCTGACTGACGATGTCTACGGGACCTTTGTCGACGGTTTCCGCTCGCTGCTCGGCGAGCTGCCGCATAACACGATCGGCGTCTATTCCTACTCGAAGTATTTCGGCTGCACCGGCTGGCGCCTCGGGGTCATCGCGACCCACGAAGACAACATCTACGACAAGATGATCGCCAAGCTGCCTGACGCCGACGTCAAGGCGCTGGACAAGCGCTATGGCGCGCTCACGCTGGAACCGCGCAAGGTCAAGTTCATCGATCGCATCGTTGCCGACAGCCGCGACGTGGCGCTCAACCACACCGCCGGACTATCGCTGCCGCAACAGGTGATGATGAGCCTGTTCTCGCTCAGCGAGCTGATGGACAAGGAGAAGCTCTACCAGAAGGCCTGCAAGGAGATCGTCAATCGGCGAATCCACATCCTGCTCGAAGGCATGGGCCTCCAGGTCCCGCCCAATCCGAACTTCGACGCCTATTACGCCCTGATCGACTTTGAATTCTGGGCGAGGAAGAATGTCGGCGACGACGCGGTCGACTACCTGAAGAAGAACATCCATCCGCTCGATCTGGCCTTCCGGCTCGCCGAGGCATACGGCATCGTGCTGCTGAACGGCGGCGGGTTCGAAGCGCCGAACTGGTCGCTTCGGGTGTCACTGGCGAACCTGCCCGACGAGGCCTACGAGGAAATCGGACGCGGCGTACGGATGATTGCCCGCGGCTACCGGGACATGCATCAGGCGTCGAACCTCGTTCCAGCGAAGTGAGATGGATGGCGGGCTGGAGCAGCAACATATGAGGAAGCATCGATCGGGCTGGATCGCCGTCATGGCGTTCGCCATGGCGGCTGGCATCGCGAGCCCGTCGCACGCCATCACCGGCACCGTTCGCGTTACGGTCGCCAAGGCGGGACTTGTCGTGGGAGCGGGCAGTGGCCGGGGCACGCTGACGTTTCGCCACCGCAATTACCCATTCACCGTCCAGGGTCTCAGCCTCGGCCTGACGGCCGGGGCGTCGATCAACAGGCTGGTCGGGCGTGCCGACTATATCAACGAACTCGGTGACTTTGCCGGCACCTACAGCATGATCGGCGCAGGCGGCGCGCTGGTCGGCGGCATCAGCGGCGTGCAGCTCAAGAACGACAAAGGCGTCATGATCAGCCTGCAGGGCGCCAAGGGCGGTCTCGAAGTGTCCGCCAATATTACACGGGTAATTATTACCCTGGATCAAACCCGATCGACGCCAGATTGACCCCCCAGCCTCGGAGAGAGCACCCATGAGCAGATATCAAATTCGATTCCTCGGAGCTGTGTTGCTCCTGCTGTCCGCATTCGCCTTTGCGTCGCCATCGCAGGCCGATACGGGAACGGTTCGCGTGGTCTTCACCAAGGGCGGGCTGATCGTGGGTGTCGGCGGCGGCCACGGCGTCCTGCACTTTCGCGGCCACAGCTACCGGTTCACGGTGTCGGGGATGAGCGTCGGCTTTACGATCGGTGCGTCAACCACCAACTTTACCGGGCAGGCGCTGAACCTGCAAAGTCCGAGCGATATCCAGGGAACCTACAACGTGATCGGCGCCGGTGGCGCCCTGGCGGCCGGTGCCGGCGGGGTTCAACTTCAGAACCAGAGGGGCGTGATCCTGCAGTTGGCCGGCGGCAGGGTCGGCGTCGAACTGTCGGCGGCGGTGGGTGGCGTGACGATCATGCTGCAATGAGCGCGGTGACCCGTGCTCAATATCGCTGCGCGGCGAAATTCGCCGCGCGCAGGCTGGCCTGATCATTGTAGCGGCCCTTGTCCGATCGCTTTGGCAGCCGTACTGGTTTGCCCGAAAGCGTTTTGAACGGAATCGCGCTCAGCAAATGTGCGATGCAGTTCAGCCGGGCCCGCCGCTTGTCGTCGGAACGAATGACGTACCATGGGGCATATTGTGAACTCGTCCGCTTGAGCATCTGGTCGCGCGCGCGCGAGTACGCGTACCACTGCCGGTAGGATTCGATATCCATCGGGCTCAGTTTCCATTGCCGGATCGGGTCGTCGATCCTGGCTCTAAAGCGTCGTTCCTGCTCGTCCATTCCGACCTCGAGCCAAAGCTTGATCAGGATGATTCCGCCGTCCACGACATACTTTTCAATCTGGGGGCAGAGCGAAAGGAAGCGGTCGTGTTCGTCGTCGGTGCAGAAGCCCATCACGTATTCGACGCCGGCACGGTTGTACCAGCTACGGTCAAAGATGACGATTTCGCCGCCGGAAGGAAAATGCTGCATGTAGCGCTGCATAAACATCTGAGTCTTCTCGCGGTCCGAAGGCGCCGGAAGAGCGACGACACGGAATACCCGCGGGCTGACCCTCGCGGTAATTGCCTTGATCGTGCCGCCCTTGCCGGCGGCATCGCGGCCTTCGAAAACGATGATAACCCGAAGCTGCTTTTCTTTTACCCATTGCTGCAGGTGACAGAGTCGTACCTGAAGTTTTTTCAGCTCTTTCTCGTACTCCTTCCGCTTCATTCTAGATGCGGCCTCCCGGACATTGGTCATCGCATCCTCACTCGGTTTGTGTTTTTTCGAGACGATCAATCGCCCCAGACGATCACAACGCTGATGTCGCCGGGTACGCCGCCCGAGAAATCGACGATCTGATACCGGATACGGTAACCGCGCGGCTTCAGGTGGTTGGACCAGAGCTGGTAGATTTCCCGCGCTATTCCCGTCAGCGTCTTTTCCCAGCCGGACTCTTGCTGGTTAATCGCCCGGCCGTTGTCGGTGCACAGCGTGTGGGGAAATCGGTAGACCTGCACCTCGGTCATTCCGTTTCGGACCGCGCGCTGAATCACCGTTGACGCAAGCTTGACTTTTTCATCCTCGGTCAGGCCGGAAGGCTTGCTCAGTTTTTCGATCAGTTTGCGCTTTTCTGTCTCGGCCGCAGCCGCCGCCCGGGCAAATTGCTCCGCCTTCTCGGCCTCCTTGACAGCAGCCTGTCGCTGAATTTCCCTGGCCGTCGGCAGTAGATCATCAATGTTCTCGGGCATGGCTGATCCTTCTTGCCTTTCTTTTGGGTGAGCCTTGGCCGGGAGACGAATCATCTCCTTGATCCAGATCAAAAGAGGTATTCCAGTCGCCGTCTCTGCTGGATCTGTCGGCACTCGGCCGTGATAACGCAGGGAACGGGGCGGCATGGATCGGGTTCTTGTATTCGCCTTGGCTCTCGCGATGTCGGCGGGGTTCGTCGGATCGGCATCGGCCGTCGATCTGTCCGGCGCCTGGGCCACCCACGCCGATGAATGCGGCAAGGTTTTCATCCGGAAGGGGCGGGCAAGGGAGATCGGGTTTACGCTTGGGTCCGGCCAGCATGGCGGAGGTTTCATCGTCGAGGCAGACCGTCTCAGGGGAAAAGGCGCTAGCTGCAAGATCAAGACCAGGAAGGAGGATGGCGAGACCGTGAATTTCATCGCGGCATGCGCAACCGACATCATGACTTCGGACGTCCAGTTCAGCCTGAAGCTCGTCGAGCCCGACAAGGTGTTGCGAACGTTTCCGGGCATGGAAGGCATCGAAATCAAATACTACCGCTGTGCGATCTAACCCTCCGTTGTCAATCCGGGTGCCTGAGGCGATGGGCGGTGGAGCGTTGATTCAGATCAAGAAGGGTTCTAGCGGCGCTGTCAGCAATATCGTACGGTATTGCCAGCAAAGACAGGGCGTCGCCCGGACCAGGGTCGCATGCACGGGAGGAATATGTGAGCGATCAGCTTCATCCGCTAGCAGCCCACCATCTGCCATTCTTCGTCACGGCGCCCGGCGAAACCGATGTGCTTTACAACGTCACGCTGGTGTTCATCATCGCGTGCGTCATTCTGACCGGTGTGATTTTTCTTACCATCCACTCGCTTCCGGAGCGGATGGCGCACAAGTCGAAGAAAATTCTGCTCGATCTTATTGCGCTGCTCTGCCTGCTTGCGCTGCTGACGCACGAGCACATTTTCTGGTTTGTGGCGATCGTGCTTGCCTTCCTCGATATCCCCGATTTCCTGACGCCGGTAAACCGCATCGCAAACTCGGTGGCAGCGATGGCCGGGCAGGAAGCCGGCGAGAAGCCGGTGGGTGCTTCGACTTCCACCTCGCCGGAAGCCGAGAAAGTCGACGAACCCGACGAACCCCACGCGACGAAGCAGGGAGCCCGTCATGGTTGAGCTCTTGCTGTGTTCCATGCTGACGCTGTTTCCGGATTTTCTGTTCCGCCGCTTCGTACAGGGAAAGCGGCTTGGCCAGGAAATCACGTTGTTCTCGGTCTGGTACGAGCTCCGCTGGGGCATCACGCTCTGCTTGATCCTGACCGTGCTGTTGATCACGATGGTGCTGTACAATCATCCTTCCTCGAAGGACGTCAACGCGCTGTTCCGGACCATATCGATCTTTGCAGAGACCAGCGGCCGTGTGTCGGAGGTCTATGTCGGCTATAACGAGAAGGTGAAGAAGGGCCAGCCGCTGTTCAAGCTCGACGGCAAGAGACAGGAAGCCGAGGTTGAGACGGCTCGCGCGCGTATCGTCGAAGTGGAGGCAGGCGTCGGTACGGCCAAGGCCGAGGTCATGACAAGCCAGGGCAAGCTCGACGAAGCCAAAAATGATTATCAGCAGGCGCTTGACGAACTCAATACCAAGCAGAAGCTGTTTGAGAGAAATCCGGACGTTGTCGCAACGCGCGAGCTGGAGAAGCTGCGAAACCTGGTAGCGGCACGTCAAGGCAACGTCGACGCAGCGAGTGCCAACAAACAGGCGGCAGAGACGAAGCTGTCCGTCGTTCTGCCGGCGCAGAAGGCGAGCGCGGTAGCGCTGCTGGCGGCAGCCCAGGTCGAACTGGAACGAATGACGGTCCGTGCCGGGGTCGACGGACGGCTTGATCAGTTCGTCCTGCGGCCGGGCGACAACGTGACAACGGCTCCGGTGACCCGGGCCGCGGGGATTCTGATTCCCGATGCGGCGGGCGAAGGGCGGCTCTTCGGCGGCTTCAACCAGATCGAAGCCCAGATCATCAAGGTAGGCATGATCGCCGAGGCGACCTGCATCTCCAAGCCCATGACGATTATTCCGCTGGTCGTCGCAAGCGTGCAGGACGTCATCGCCGCCGGCCAGATATTGCAGACCAATCAGCTGACCGACATGGCGAAGCTCGGTGCCCCCGGCACGGTCCTGGTGTTTCTCGAACCGCTCTACAAGGGCGCGCTCGACGATGTTCCGCCGGGCAGCAGCTGCATTGCGAATCTCTATTCCGACAACCACGACAAGCTACAGGAGAAGGACATCAGCACGGTGAAGTTCGTCTATCTGCACATTGTCGATACGGTCGCCCTGATTCACGCGCTGGTCCTTCGTCTGCAGGCGATTGTCCTGCCGTTCAAGGCACTGGTTTTCGGAGGACATTGAGCGAGGCGGACGCCGTTGTCGCTGGCTTGATCCAGGTCAATCCCGGGTGTCCCGATTCAGGAAGGTTCGGGTGGGGAGCGCATATTGCCCTTTTCGAGTGCGGCTTGAGCCGGGCAGGGACTGTGTCCGATGATAACGATACCGGAACTGGTGGCGCAGGCGCTCGGCTCGTTTCTGAGCACCGAGACACGAGACCGGTTCGGCGCCACAACGCGCGACCGGTTCGGTGCTTCGCACGCAGCGCTCGCGGACTTCCTTCCCTCCGCTGCAAGGCTTGTGCTCGAATGCATCGGCAACAGCGACGCGCTGTACCACAACATCGAGCATTCGATGCTGGTGACCATGGTCGGTCACGACATACTGATCGGCCGCGCGTTGCAGCGCTCGATCACGGCAGGCGACTATGCCAACTTCGTGCTCGCCTGCCTGACTCATGACATCGGCTATGTCCGCGGCGTCGTCCATGGTGACGACGGTGCAAACTTTGTCGCCGACGTGACCGGTCGCACGGTTCGCTTGCCGACCGGCGCTTCGGACGCTGCGTTGGCGCCGTACCATGTCGACCGTTCAAAATTGTTCGTCATCGAGCGTCTCGACGGTATCGAAGGGTTGGACGCCGCCCGGATCGCCAGGACCATCGAATACACGCGCTTTCCCTATGTTGCGTCGCAGACCGAAGCGGAGGACGATCTGACGGAGGAGGAGGGGCTTCTGTTGCGGTCTGCCGACCTGATCGGCCAATTGGGCGATCCCAACTACATGCGGAAGGCGAACGCCCTGTTCTATGAATTCGAAGAGACGGGGATGAACAAGACCCTCGGCTACGACACCCCGGCCGACATCATTTATAAATATCCGCAGTTTTATTGGACGAACGTCGCACCGCACGTCCAGGGAGCCATCGGCTATCTCAATGTGACCTCGAGTGGCCGGCAATGGATTGCCAATCTCTACAGCAACGTATTTCGGGCTGAGCGCGAGGTCAGTCTGGCGGGTCCGCAAATGCGGCTGCCGCGGTGAGGCCGTATGGATTCGAGCAGAATACCGTCTTGGCTTCGGTTGGTCCTGGTCGCGGGCGCCGTCATCGTTGTGACGGGGGCGGCGCTGTTCGGTTACCACTGGTATACGCGTCCGACGATGCTGACGATTGCGGTCGGGTCTCTGGACGGAGAGGCCAACCGGATCATGGCGGCGATCGCGAGCCGGCTGGCGGCCACCAACGCGTCCGTGCGGCTGAAGATCATCGAGACGCCGAGTGCGGTCGAAGCCGCGAGCGCGTTTGCGTCTGACCAGGCCGATCTTGCGGTGGTGCGGGGCGACGTGGGCGACCTGTCGCAGGCGCAGGCCGTCGTCATCGTGGCCCGGGCGGTGGCCCTGTTGATGGCTCCGCCGGGATCAGCGGTGACGGAACTGAGGGAATTGAAGCGCACTACCGTGGGAGTGGTCGCCGGCGAGACCAACCGCAAGCTGACGCGCGTGCTGGCGCAGGAATACGACTTGGGCCGCAGTGGCGTAACCTTCAAGGATCTGGCGCCGCCGGACATCCGCCGGGCGCTGGAGTCCAAGGAGGTGCGGGCGCTTCTGGTGGTCCTGCCGCTGACCGAGAAATATCTGGCGATGGTGCGGGGTTTCTTTCAGCTGACCGCGAAGGCGGGTCCAGTCCTGATCCCGGTCGATTCCGCTGGCGCCATTGCGGAAAAGGAGCGGGCCTATGAGAGCTTCGATGTGCCGAAGGGCACCTTGCGCGGTTCTCCACCGCTTCCGGGCGACGACCTGACCACACTGCGGGTATCGTTCTATCTTGTCGCGAAGAAGGAACTCGACGCCGACATGATCACCGAGCTTACCCAGTCGCTCATGAATGCGCGGCGGGACCTGCTTGGCGAGATGCCTATCCTGGCGCAAATGGCGTCTCCAGATACCGATGCGGATGCCTACCTTCCGGTGCATCCAGGTGCGGCGGCGTTCTACAACGGGACCCAGCAGACATTCCTGGACAAATGGGGAAACGCCATCTTCCTGGCCCCGATGATTTTCGGCGGAATCCTCTCGGTAGCGGCGGCCGCCTGGAAATTTCTTCGTGCGGACGAGGTCCGCACCGGGGAACAGGGCCTCGATTCTCTCTACGCGATAGGACACCGCATTCGAACGACGCAGACAGAATCGGGTCTGTCCGGGATCGAGCGCGAGATCGACGGGATTCTGCAGAACCAGCGTGCCAAAGCGAAAACAGGAGACGAGAATACGCTCGATGCCACGACCCTCAATGTGGCCGCGCACCGCCTTCAGAACCTGATTCACGATCGCCGGCTCCAGCTTGCGGCGTCGCCGGGCGACAAATTTCAGGCCTAGCAGGCGGCGGCTGTTCTACGGGCTGCCGGATAGGCTTGCGGTCGACCCTTGATTTCGATCAAGCCCGGGTCGCCGATCCCTGCATTTCCTTCGTCAGGCATGTTGCGTTGCAGAAGGTTTACGAGGCATTCATTGACGAAAAGCACGGGTGGCCAGGCCGCGGCAAAGTCCGAAGTCCTTCTGTTTCCGCAGCCGGCGCTGCAACTCATCTACGAAACCGCGCCGATCGGGCTTGCCTGCCTTTCGCCGGATTGCCGTTACCTTCAGATCAATCAGCGTCTCACCGAAATATGCGGCATCTCCGTCGAGGACCACCTCGGGCGCTCGGTCCGCGACTGCGTCCCGGCGCTGGCCGACTCGGTGGAGCAGATCGTTCGCTCGATCATGGAAACCGGCGAGCCGGTGACGGGAATCGAGGTCGCCGGGCAACGCGCCGACCAGGCGGAAGAGCGCGCCTGGATCACCTATTGGCATCCGCTACGGGCGCCGAGCGGCGAAATCGTCGCCGTCAACGTGGCCGCGGAGGAGATCACCGAGCGCAAGCGCATCGAGCAGGAGATGCGGCGCGCACGGGAAACTGCGGAGGACACGCTGCATCATTTGCGTGAAACGCAGGCGTCCCTGATCGAGGCGGAAAAGCTCGCGGCGCTCGGCCGGCTGGTCGCCGGCGTCGCGCACGAAATCAACACTCCCGTCGGCATCGGCCTGACGGTGGCCTCGTCGTTGCAGCGCCGGTACGAAGCCTTCGCTGCCGAGGTCGTGACCGGCGACATCAGGCGATCGTCCCTGAACGAGTTTCTCGACACGGTCAGGAGCGCCTCGTTTCAACTGGTTGCGAACCTCAATCGTGCTTCCGAGCTGGTACAGTCGTTCAAACAGGTGGCCGCCGACCGCAGCCATCTGGAACGGCGGCGGTTCGATGTCGGCGACCTCACCGAACAGGTCCTGATCGGGCTGCGGCCGGAACTGCGCAAACGCGGGCTGGTGCTCGATGTCATCTGCGATGCCGACCTCAAGATGGATAGCCTGCCGGGGCCTTACGGGCTGGTGCTGAGCAATCTCGTTCTGAACTCGATCACGCATGCGTTTCCGGACGGTGCCAAAGGCACGATCAGTTTCAAGGCGCGACCGTTCGGCAATGACGAGGTCGAGATCGTGCTTTCCGACGACGGGTGCGGGATGAGCTCCGCAAGTCCGGCGGCAGGCGTTCGATCCGTTCTTCACCACGCGCCGCCATGAAGGCGCGACCGGTCTTGGTCTGCACATCGTGCACAGCATGGTGGTGGATCGGCTCGACGGCCGGCTGGCGCTCACCAGCGAGCCCGGCGTGGGAACGACGGTCAGGCTGATCCTGCCACGATCGATACGGTTCGGGTCCGGGTCCTCGGAAACATGACGTGATTGCGCCAGACCAAACGGAAGCCTTGATCTCCATCAAAGCCCCTCGATCCCGCCAAGGTTGACTGCCGCCATCTGCCTGGGGGGAGAGGGATCATGTTGCGTTGCGGAACGGTTCTGTTGGCATTCGCGATGATGGCCGTAACCTCGGTCGGTGCGGTCGCACAGCAGACGACGACATCGGAGCCGCAGCAGACGACGACACCGCCGCCACCCGACCAGGTACTGTTGAACCCGGAGCAACTCGAGGCGCTGGTGGCGCCGATTGCGCTCTATCCCGACGAACTCCTCGCCAACGTGCTGGCGGCATCGACCTATCCGCTGGAAGTGGTGCAAGCCGACCGTTGGCTCAAGGATCGCGCATCGCTGAAGGGCGATGCGTTGAAAAAGGAAGTTGACAAGCAGGCCTGGGACGACAGCGTCAAGGCGCTCGCGAGCACGCCGGATGTCATCGCGCTGATGAGCGACAAGCTCGATTGGACCAAGGGCCTGGGTGACGCCGTGCTCGCGCAGCAGCCCGATGTCATGGATGCGATCCAGCGGCTGCGCACGAAGGCCTACGACAACAAGAAGCTGGCAACGACCAAGCAGCAGAAGGTCAGCGTCCAGACCCAGGAAAGCAAGCAGGCGATCGTGATCGAGTCCGCCGATCCCGAAACGATGTACGTGCCGTATTACGAGCCCGCCGCCGTGTATGGCGATTGGCCCTACGCGGAATATCCCGCCGCCTACTTCGCTTACCCTTCCTATATCGGAGCCGGCGTGATTGCGGCGGGTCTGGCCTTCGGCGCCGGCTGGGCGATCGGACGCTGGGGCAATTACTGGGGCGGCGGATGCAATTGGGGCAACCGGAATCTCTACGTCAACCACTACAACAGGGCAAACAACATCGGAAACAACTGGCAGCACAACCCGGCGCACCGCCAGGGCGTTCGGTACAACAACGCCGGCGTCCAGCAGAAATTCGGCAACAACAACCTGCGGGCGGGTGCTGCCGACCGGATGGATCATCGCGGCCGCGAAGGTCCCAACGCTGGAAAGGACCGTCCAGGCGCAGGTGATCGCGGCGGCGCCGATCGTCCCGGAGCAGGCGATCGCGCCAAGGCCTCCGACCGCAGCGGTGATCGCGCCAAGGCGAGCGATCGTGGCAAGGGCGGCGGCGATCGTGCGAAGGGCGGCGACCGCGCCAAATCAACGGGTGGTA
The DNA here is from genome assembly GCA_963764705.1 of uncultured Alphaproteobacteria bacterium. GTDB lineage: Bacteria > Pseudomonadota > Alphaproteobacteria > Rhizobiales > Xanthobacteraceae > Bradyrhizobium. Next base: position 568,633 of record CAVXTR010000009.1, read on the forward strand.
ACCGCGCGGCCAGTGCCGGAAACCGCGGCGGGCGCGACGCGGCCATCGGCAACGTCTCGTCAGGACGCGCGGCCGATCTTCAGTCTGCCCGCGGACGCGAGAGTTTTGCCGGCGCCGGCGCGGCGCGGGGTGGCGGTGGCTTCCAGGGTGGAGGCGGCGGGCTTGCCGGCGGTGGCGGACGCGGCGGAGGGGGATTTGCCGGCGGCGGCGGTGGTGGCCGTGGCGGCGGCGGAGGCGGAGGTGGCGGCCGCCGCTCCGATATCGCGCTGAAACACGATGTTTCGCTGCTCGGAGTTCTCGACAACGGTCTCGGCTATTACCGCTTCAGTTACCTTGGTAGCGCCAAAGCCTATGTCGGCGTCATCGCGCAGGAAGTGCAGCGCGTCATGCCCTCGGCGGTGACACGCGGCGCTGATGGTTATCTTCGGGTAGATTATCGCAGCCTCGGGATCCGGTTCCTAACCTATCGGGACTGGCTCGCTGCCAGGGCGCCAATTCCCGCACGGACGGGGATGTGACATGACGAAACTCTGCAATCGCCAGATCCGCCGCGGATGGCTTGTGGCCGGGCTCCTGCTGCTGCTTCCAGTCTCGGCCAACGCCCAGCGGGCCTTCGACACGCCCGATGAGGCGGCTTCAGCGCTCGCCGCCGCGGTAAAATCCGGCGCCACGAGAGACCTGATGAGGACGCTCGGACCGGATGCCGAGGAGATCATCCTGTCGGGAGACGAGGTGGCGGATCGCGAGGCGCGGCAGCGTTTCCTCAAGGCCTACGACGCCAGGCACAACGTCGTCATCGACGGCGAGAAGGCCTCACTGGTAATAGGAGCCGACGATTTCCCGTTTCCAATTCCGCTCAGGCATCGCTGGGCGGGCTGGAAATTCGACGCGTCCGCCGGCCGGCTTGAAATCCTGTACCGGCGTATCGGACGTAACGAACTGGATGCGATCCAGACATGTCTCGCCTATGTCGATGCCCAGAACGAGTATGCGGACAAGGATCGAACCGGAGCTGGCATCGGCGTGTATGCCGAACGCATCGTCAGCGCCGCCGGCAAGAAGGACGGGCTGTATTGGCCGGAGTCGGATGGCGATAAAAGTCCGCTTGGCGAATTCGTCGCGCAGGCCTCGACGGAAGGATACAAGACCGGAGAAGGTCGCACACCGTATCACGGCTACTTCTATCGGATCCTGACGCGCCAGGGGCCGAATGCGCCCGGTGGCACGCTCAACTATGTCGTCAAGGGCAAGATGATCGGGGGATTTGCGCTGGTTGCCTATCCCGCCGCGTACGGCAATTCAGGCGTGATGACCTTCGTCGTCAATCATTCCGGCACGGTCTACCAGAAGGATCTCGGCGACTCCACAATATCGCGGGTGAGGCGGATGGAGTGGTTCGATCCCGACCAGACCTGGAAGAAGGTCAATGTCGCCCGTCCTTGAATACGGCCGACCCGGCGCTGCCTCGGCAGCGCCGATCTCTGAGAAGAAGCGGGCGACGGTTTATTTTACCAGCCGTAATAGCGTGCGGAGGCGTATCCGCCATACCCGCCATACCCGCCATTGGGTTGGCAATAGTCGCTGCTGTAGCCATATCCGCCACCATATCCATAGCCGCCGCCGTACCCGTAACGCGGGACCGTCGCGTAGCTGTAGGAGGGATAGCCGCCACCATAGTAACCGCCGCCGTAGCCGTAGCCGCCGTAGTAGGCGCGGCTGGCGATCGCGCCTCCGACGATGGCCCCGGCCGCGACGCCGTATCCGAGGCCGCGATAGCCGTAACCTCCGCGGTAGCCCCATCCGCCGCCGCGGAATCCGACGCCGCGATAACCATAGCCGCCGCCGCGCCATCCGCCGCCCCAGCGCACCTCGGTCGTGCTTTGGTCGACCATTGATTTCATCGCCGCGACGTTGGTTGGCATCGGACCGGCCTGCGCGCTTGCGCCCAGCAGGACGGCGGTTGCAGCGGGAATGGTGATGCGCAGTGAACTCAACAACCTCATGATCATCTCCGTGCTGTCCGGCAGCGCCTGACGCGGGCCGACGTCAACCATTCCTGCGCGGCGTTGCCGCGGCGGGTTTGATCCAGATCAAGCTGTATTCGCCGGGTCCCGCTCGACGTGCTATCAATTGGATTTTTGCCTGACGTACCGGCCGGGCGCTGGTTCGATCACGGGGAAGGCAGCGTTTCCCAATTCCGCCGAAGGCCGAACGGTGCCGTTGGAATGGCTTTTCATCCAGTCATCCCAGTCAGGCCACCAGCTTCCCGGCTTCTCGGCGGCATTTTCCAGCCAGTTTTCGGCGTCACAGTTCAGATCGTCATTGATCCAGTGACTCCGCCTGTTGCGGGCTGGTGGATTGATCACACCGGCAACGTGGCCGCTGGCGGCGAGCACAAAGCGCGAATCTCCCCCCATGAGGTCCTTTGAGCGAAACGCGCTCCGCCAAGGCACGATATGGTCTTCGCGGGAGGCCAGGACAAACATCGGCACCTTCGTCTTCGAGAGGTCAATCCGTTCACCGCATTGGATGGTTGCGCCGGGCACCTTGATCTTGTTTTCGACGTAGGTATTGCGCGTGTACCAGCAGTACATCGGCCCCGGCAGACTGACGCAGTCGGAATCCCAATAGAGCAGATTGAAGGCCTCAGGTGTCGCACCTTTGAGATAGTGATCGACAACATAGCGCCAGATCAGATCGTTTGCGCGCAGGGTCCCGAAAGTGGTCGCCAGTTCCTTGCCGGGCAGAATACCGCCAGTTCCGATCGTCGCCTCGCGCAGGGCGACGGAATTCCGGTCGATCAGGAGTTCGATTTCCCCGGTATCAGCGAAATCGATCATCGTGGTCAGCAGGGTTATGGTTGCAAGCTTGTCTTCTCCGCGCGCGGCAAGCACCGCCGCGGCGCAGCTCAAAAGGGTGCCCCCGACGCAAAAGCCCAGGGCATGAATCCGATCGGAATCGGCAATATCACGGACAACCGCGATGCTCTTGAGAACTCCGAGATTCAGATAGTCGTCCCAGGTCAGGTGCTGGATCTCGGGAACGGCGCTTCGCCAGGAAATCAGGAATACCTGATGCCCCTGCGCGACCGCGTATTCAACAAACGAGTTTCCGGCGCCGAGATCGAGCAGATAGTACTTGTTGATGCAGGGGGGCACGACCAGGAGCGGGGTTTTCTCGACCTCCTCCGTCTGCGGCGAATATTGGATGAGCTGAATCAACTCATTCTCGAACACGACCGATCCGGGCGTTACGGCCAGATTGCGACCGACCTCAAATGCGGATTCGTCGACCCGGGTGATGCGCCCTTTCTTGATATCTTCAATCAGGTTCTGCATCCCGGCTGCCAGGCTCGCTGATCGCGTGTGGATCGCGGCCCGGATGACTTCCGGGTTGGTCGCGGGAAAATTCGACGGGCTCATCGCGTCAATGAATTGACGGGCATAGAAGCGTAGCTGCAGTTTTGATTTTTCGTCAACTTCGGCTTGCTCGACGAGCTCCGTCAATTGCTTTGAAGTCATCAGATAGGACTTCTTGATGAGCTGATAATATGGCGAGTGAGTCCAGGCCTCGTCCTGGAAACGTCTATCGCGGTGCGATGGTCGGGAACCCGCTGCAGATGCGTTGCCGAGGACGCCTTTCCAGAAACCCATAATCGGATCCCAGAGCTGCCGTTGCAAGTTTGCCGTGACGGCAAACGGAGACGAAGGATCTTGTCCGGCAGGCTTGGCTTCAACACCCATCGTGCTGGTGAGCGCATCTTCAAATTGCTTCATCGATTGTTGGCCGGCGCGCATCAGGTTCTCAAGATACGGCGAGGACCCATTTGAGGATGACGAATCCATGCGAACCTCCCACGAGCGGTTCTCCGCCGCATCGCCTGAATGACGATCTTGTTGCGGCGTGCTCCCGACACGGATTGACATAGATCAATAACGCCCACGGCCAACCTCTCTCAAACTGCTCCGCACGGTCGAAACAGCAGCGTTTCGGGAAGGCGGAAAGAAGAATCTCGGCCCGATGTTGCACTGCGCGCTTCGCCGACCAGGACAGGGTTGTCGGCTCACTCCTTTCGCACCCGGCAGGTGAGGCATCATGGATCATCCGCTCAGACGCCCGGAAGAAATTCTGGCTCATCGCTCGTTGAAGCAACTCCTTGCCGCAAAGCCAAAATCCCTGTGGACCGTTGGCCCAAGGGATTACGCGGTCGCAGCAATACGCCTCATGGCCGAAAAGAATATCGGATTCGTCGTGGTGATGGAGCATGGGGCGATCGCAGGCGTTCTTTCCGAACGTGATTGCGTGCGACGACTCGTGCTGACCGGAAAACCTCCCGAACTTACTCCGGTCGCGGACATCATGGTTCGGGACGTTATCAAGGTCGATCTTGCGAACACGTTCGCAGACTGCCTGAAGCTGATGCACCTGCATGGCATTCGTCACCTGCCGGTGGTGGAGAACGATACTCCCATAACCGTTATTTCGGTCCGTGATCTGTTGACCGAGGCAGTTGCACATCACGCCAGGGTCATCAGCGAACTTGAGCGCGAACGCATGACCATGCTGACGTCAACAGCGTAGGCATGCCCGATCGATTGGCTTGCCGGAGGGAGGGGTCTCTATGAGTTTCTTGATCGTACTGGGCGCCTTGATCTTTTTGATGTTCGTGGCCTATCGCGGCTACAGCGTCATTCTGTTCGCTCCAATCGCTGCGCTTGGCGCGGTGTTGCTGACCGATCCCGCGCTCGTCCCGCCACTGTTTTCCAGCGTCTTCATGGAAAAAATGGTCGGGTTTGTGAAGAACTACTTCCCGGTGTTCCTGCTGGGGGCGGTGTTCGGCAAAGTCATCGAGCTGTCGGGTTTTTCCAAGTCGATCGTCGCCGCCGTCATCGGCGTGCTCGGCCGCGAGCGTGCCGTGCTATCCATCGTTGTCGTCTGCGCAATCCTGACCTATGGCGGCGTGTCGCTGTTCGTCGTCGTGTTCGCGGTCTATCCGTTCGCGGCCGAGATGTTCCGCCAGGGCGATATTCCAAAGCGGCTCATCCCCTGCACGATTGCGCTCGGGGCGTTCAGCTTCACGATGGATGCCCTGCCGGGAACGCCGCAAATTCAGAACATCATTCCTACGACGTTCTTCAACACGACGACGTGGGCTGCCCCGGTGTTGGGGCTGATCGGCAGTGTTTTCGTCTTCGTCGTTGGTCTTGCCTATATTGAAAACCGTCGACATGCGGCACAGCAGCGCGGGGAAGGCTACGGCACGGAACTTCTGAACGAGCCGGAGCCATTTGAAGAGCAGTCATTGCCCAATCCGTGGATCGCTGTCGCGCCGCTGGTGGTGGTGGGCGTCACGAACTTCCTGTTCACGCAACTGGTGCCTCGGGCCTACGGCGCGACGCACGAAGTGACGCTCGACGGCCATGCGATCGTTACGAAGATTGGTCCGGTGGCGGCGATATGGGCAGTGGAGGGCGCATTAATCCTGGGCATATTGACGGTGTTTATCTTCGCCTGGCGGCCCGTGATTGCCAGATTCGCTGATGGCAGTAAGGCAGCGGTTGCCGGCGCCTTGCTTGCATCGCTCAATACCGCGTCCGAGTATGGATTTGGCGGGGTGATTGCGCTGTTGCCCGGTTTTGCGGCGGTTTCCGCAGCGCTCAAGGCCATCCCCAACCCGCTGGTCAATGAAGCCGTCACCGTGACGGTACTCGCCGGCATCACTGGCTCGGCTTCCGGCGGCATGAGCATTGCCCTTGCCGCGATGTCGGATACCTTCATCGAAGCCGCAAAGGCTGCAAATATTCCGCTGGAAGTTCTTCACCGTGTCGCGGCGATGGCGAGCGGCGGCATGGATACGCTGCCGCACAATGGGGCCGTGATCACGCTGCTTGCCGTTACGGGCCTTACCCACCGGCAGGCCTACAAGGACGTGTTCGTGATCACGCTGACGAAAACCGTGGCGGTATTCGTTGTCATCGCGGTCTACTACATAACCGGATTGTACTGAGAAAGCAGCCCCGGCTGCAGGACTTCGCCGGAAGAACCGGTCCGGACGTTCGGATGCTCTATTTTACTGGCGACGGAGCCGGGCGGAACAGAACAGTATAATCGACGATGAAACGAAATTCCGGCTGAACTCGCGCGCACGTTACCCTGCTGCCAGAGATTCGAGTATTGGGTCTTGACGCGCAATCCCTTCAGCGGACCTTCGGTGGGACGATACTGGATCCAAAGGTCCAGTTCCCGCCGATCGGGGATTCCCAGGTTGGTGGCGGTGTTGATGGCGCCCCATCCCTGCGAATACCATGCCCCTGTGCTCAATCCGGGAAGCCCGGCCATGCCGAAATCGTACGCGACGCTCGCGCCGAGGGCCTTTTCATTGGCCTCGTCGAATGACGCCTGCTGCATGTCGGTGTAGTTGGGCTTGGTACCGTATTGCGAAAATATCCCGGACTCACTGCCGGTCACCGAACCGGCGACGAACAGGGTCCATCCGGCGTAAGTCATCTGCCCTTTCGCAGAAGCTTGATAGGTCTCGAAGGGAGTGCCGGTGAGCAGATTGGCCCCGATGCTTCGTTGCCCGATGACGTTCACGCCGATGATCCAGTTTGGAACTCCCTTCGGCTGATTGAAATCGTATTCGACCTGGCCGAAGGCGGTGTTGACGACGTCCTGGACGTTATAGTCCATCGCGACCAGCGAGAGCCCGGGAACCGGCCGGTATTTGAGCATCCCGAAGGCCGCGCCGTGGTTGACGACGTCGGCGCCGGTGAGTGCATCGGACATCTGAATGAAGTCGTTCGAATCCCGCTGCTTGATGGTCCAGAGATAGCCGACCGAGTAGTCGTAGTTTCGATCCTTGTCCGGCAGCGAAACCACCGTGGCGCCCTCGAACGTATTTGGCACCATGCGATTGTCTTGCGGGTTGATGAGGGGGGTGTCCACCAATTGGCGACCGCCTCGAATTTCCTGGTCGCCGAGTTGTATGCGCCCATAGACCTGGCCCAGCACGCCGATCGAATTCTGCGACGGAGCCAGCAGCCTTGTGCCGCCTTCATCTGGTGGTGCGAAGATCGGTTGCGAGGTATAGCCGGCGACGTGGACACCGAAGATGTCGCCGATCAGACCCGACCGAAATGCCAGCCAGCCCCCGCCAGCCCAGGCTTGCGACCTCGATCCATCGGAATTGTCGCGCGTCAAGTAATAGGTCCGGGCCACGAACTGCAGCAGCAACTCGCGGAAGAAGGCCGGCGTGTCCTTGGAAAACTGCCAGTAGACCTCGTTCATGTAGGGTTGCGCGGGAAGCTTGCTCAGATTCCAGGACAGGCGCTCCTGATCTGCAAGCTCCTGGCGGTCGGCCGGCAAGAGTTGCTGCGCGCTGGATCCCGAGGGTACACCGATCAGGCCCGCCCAGGTTCCGATCCATCCTGCCATGAGCAGGCCTGTCGATCGATGGTCTGGACGATATGGTCGCGTCAGCCCGTACAGCCACATATCGGGTTCTCTTCGCATCAATACCGAGGTGGATCTGATCCGGTCGGGAGGACGGCCTGGTTCCGTTGATCCAGATCAATGCCGGTGGTTTGGAGTCCGGTCGTCTCAAACATGCAACATATCGGTCAGCGAAGCTGACTTGACCGAGCCAGCCGATCGAACACGGCTTGCCCCGTTGCACGACAGGCCTGGGCAGCACTTCATGGTCCTGCCTTGTCCTGAGTAGCATTGTCCTCGCCGAAAGCGCTCCGGTAGATGATCCAGTACATTGCGCCGACGAGGACGGCGCCGCCTGTGATGTTTCCGAGCGTGACCGGTACGAGATTGTGGATGATGCCGGCGATTGTTATGGCCGAGGTGTCGAAATCGGGAGGGACGTGGCCTGTTTGCGTCATCAACCAGGCCAACGGCAGGAAATACATGTTGGCGACGCAGTGATCGAAGCCGGCGGCGATGAAAGCGGAGACTGGCAGTATCAGACCTGCGATCTTGTCGGTGACCGACCGCCCCGCATAAGCGAGCCAGACCGCCAGGCAGACCAGCACGTTGCACAGGATGCCCTTGACGAAAAGCGTCACCACGTCCGGCTGGATCTTGCCGACGGCCGTGTTCAATATCGACACACCGATGCGTCCCCCGTTCATGTCGAGATGATGGGAAAGCAGCACAAGGACAGCCAGGCCAACCGCACCCACAAAATTGCCGAGGTAGACGATGCTCCAGTTCCGCAGCATCTCCCGGGTGGAGACTTTCCGGCTGGCCCACGCCATGACGATCAGGTTGTTGCCCGTGAACAGTTCGGCGCCGCCGACCAGCACCAGCGCCAGCCCGAGCGAAAACGCCAGGCCGCCCAATACGCGTACCGTGGCGAAGCTCAGCTCGGCGTCGCTGGCGATGATGGTGTAATAGAGCGCCCCCAGTCCGATGCTGCCGCCGCCCATGATCGAGAGCATGAACGACGCCAGAAACGGCAGCCGTGCTTTCTTGACCCCGACCTTCTCGACGGCCAGCTTGATCTCGGCGGGACTGTAGGCATTCGAACTGAAGACGGGCGGCTGCGACGCGGGCGCTTGGTCATCCATGCTGCATCGCCTCCATACCTCTGTCGGCTGCGACGGCCGACCTTGCGACAGCGAATAGCCGCGGCGGCCGGCTTAGGGGGGATTGCCGGCGGCCAGAAGGCCGACGATCTGCGCGGCAATAACCTTGACCAGCGTCATCGAGGGAAAAATCATGGCATAGCCGATATCGGGCCGCTCGGTCGGCGCCATCTTGGTCGAGTAGACCAGAATGGCCGGATTTCCGGTGGCACCGGACGCGACGCCGACGAGGTCGTCGTATGGAATTTTCATGACGTAGTGGCCGACCACCAGAACGATGAACACGGTCGTCAACAGAATGGCGACGCCGATGAACAGCATCGTCAGTCCGGACTCGGCCACGGTGCGGACGAAGGGCTGTCCGGCGTTGACGCCAACGGTGGCGAGGAACATGGCGAGACCGAAATTCCTCAGCACGATGTTGGCCGGCAATGGCATGGTCCACAGCATCGGACCGGTGCGGCGCAGCTTGCCGAGGATGAGCGCGACGATCAACGGTCCGCCGCCGATGCCGAGCGTCACCTTGCCGACGCCGGGAATGGGAATCGGAATCAGCCCCAGGAGAACGCCGAGAACCATCCCGACCCCGAGCGAGACGTAGCTGAATTCCGCGGCGGCCTTGATGGTATCTCCGAAGTGACGCCGAATTTCCTCTTTCCGATCCGGAGGCGTCAATATGCCGACACGGTCTCCGAATTCCAGCATCAGGTCGGGGGCAGGGACCAGGTCTGCGTCGTAGCGCCTGACGTGCAGCAGGTGGGTCGGATAACCCGCGGGCATCGGCAGGCGAGAAAGCGGAATGCCGACCACGCCGGCCTTGCCGACGAAGACCCGGATGTAATCGAGGTCCGCGCGGTCGCTGGCCAACAGACCTGGCTCCAGTTTGCCGAGCTTGGCCGCGGCGGCTGCGATGTCCTCATTGTCTTCGGCCACGACCAGCACGGCGTCGCCGGCCGCCAGAATGGTGTCGTCAGTCGGGACGAGATTACGTCCGCCCTTCCGAACCATGGTGACCTGCAGGCCGCTCGGCGCGTTCGCGGTCAGTTCGCCCAGACTTCGACCCGAATACGTCTCGCCGACCGAGATCTCTCCCATGTGGAAGCGTTGTGTCTTGGCGGGGAATTTCGGCTTCACGACCCGGGTCATGAAGTAGATGCACAGGATCGGACCGATGACACCGAAAGGATACGCGATCGAATAGCCGATCGAAGGATCCTTGCTTTTGACGACGTCGAGCGCGGCCTGAAGCGCCGCGGTGCTGGTCATCGAGCCGGCGTAGAGACCGAGCGTGTGTCCGATCTTGATGTCGAAGATGTGCCCCAAGCCGAGCGCGACCAGCAAGCCGGCGAGGCACGCAACCAGCGCCAGCAGATTGTACTTCTGCCCGGCACCGACCACCCCCTCGAAGAACTGGCGGCCATAGAGAATGCCGATTCCGTAGAGAAACATGATGAGGCCCGTCAGGCCGATCGGCCCCGTGATCTGGGCCTTTGGCGCGAACGCGCCGATCAGGAGGCCGACGAAGAGGACCGCGCCGACACCAAGCGAGAAGCCGAAGATATTGATCTGGCCCACGAGGTAGCCCAATCCGATCGCGAGGAACGCGGTCAGGATTGGCTGGCTTTCGATGATATCGCGAGCAAGGTCCAACATTTTGAATCTCCCCAGGTCGAATGCGCGTCGGTTAGCGTGCGTTGCAGCCGGCGGCCCTGAATTGTCCGATAACCCGATTGACCAGTTCGCTGCTCGGCGGCTGGGTGTCGTTGTGCTGGTAGTCGAGGCCCATCGCCGTCCACTTGAAGGCGCCCATCTGATGGAACGGTTGCACCTCGACCCATTCCACGTTTTTCATCGGTGCGACGAAACGGGCGATGCCTTCGACGTTGGCGGGATCGTCGGTTGCGCCCGGAACGAGCGTGAACCGGACCCAGACCGGCTTCGACATCGCAGCCAGCCGCTCGGCAAACCGTAGGGTCGGCGCCAGGTCCCGGCCGGTCACGCGACGGTAGGTGTCGGGATCAGAACTCTTGATGTCCAGCAGGACATGGTCGATCAACGACAAGTAGCGCTCGTCGGCGCGATCGGCCAGAAATCCCGAGGTCTGGATCGCCGTATGCAGGCCCATCTCCTTGGCGCCCGCGAATATTTTTCGGGTGAAGGCGAGCTGCACCATGGGCTCGCCGCCGGATATCGTCAGGCCGCCGCCGAGGCTGCTGATGATGGGGGCGAAGTCGCCGAGACGCCGCAGCACGTGATCCACCGACACGTAGGTGCCGTCCTTGAGGTGCCAGGTATCCGGATTGTGGCAGTAGGTGCAGCGAAGCAGACAGCCGGAAACGAAGAGAACGATCCGCAACCCCGGCCCATCGTAGCGCGATGAGGTTTCATAGGAATGGCAATATCCGAACGAGCCCACTTCGTCCCTGATGTTGTCTTCATCAGGGGCGTCGGGTGAAAGGCCGACCCGGAGGTCGTGACGACTTCCGGGTTCGAGGGGATGGACTGTCGACATCGCGACACCGCCTAGATTTGGCCGTGGAAAGTGCGGCTGATCACGTCTCTCTGCTGTTCCGGCGTCAGCCGAACAAAGTTCACGGCGTAACCCGACACGCGGATCGTGAGTTGCGGGTACTTGTCCGGATTCTTCATCGCGTCCTCGAGCGTCTCCCGGTCGATCACGTTCAGGTTCATGTGGAATCCACCCCGCTCGAAATAGACGTCGAAGGCCTTGACCGCCTCGTCGACCAGCTGGGTTTCCGACAGATGCGCCTTCTGCGGCGCGACAGAGACGGTGTAGCTGATGCCGTCCTGCGCATCCTTGTAGGGAAGCTTCGCGACCGAGAGGCAGGAGGCGAGCCAGCCGTGGCTGTCGCGGCCGTGCATCGGGTTGGCGCCCGGCCCGAACGGCTCGCCCTTGCGGCGGCCGTCGGGCGTGTTTCCGGTGGCCTTGCCGTAGACGACGTTCGAGGTGATCGTCAGCACGCTTTGGGTATGGGTCGCGTTTCGATAGGTGGGGTGCTTGCGTATCTTCTCCATGAAGCTGGTGACGAGGCTGGACGCGATCAGGTCGACGCGATCGTCGTTGTTGCCGAACTGGGGTGTCGCGGTATTGTCGACGTTCTGATAGTCCACGACCAATCCGGTCTGATCGCGCATCACGCGAATCTTTCCGTATTTCATCGCGCTCAGGCTGTCGGCCACCACCGAAAGCCCGGCAATTCCGAACGCCATCGTTCTCAGGACGTCGCGGTCGTGAAGCGCCATCTCGAGGCGTTCGTAGAAATACTTGTCATGCATGTAGTGAATGCAGTTCATCGCATGCACGTAGGTGCGGGCCAGCCATTCCATGGTGGTGTCGAACTTGGCCATGACCTCGTCGAAGTCGAGGAATTCGGAGGTTACGGGCAGCGTCTGGGGAGCGACCTGTTCGCCGGAGACTTCGTCGCGTCCGCCGTTGATGGCATAGAGCAGGGCCTTGGCGAGATTGACGCGGGCGCCGAAGAACTGCATCTGCTTGCCGAGCCGCATTGCCGAGACGCAGCAGGCAATTCCGTAATCATCGCCCCAGAACGGCCGCATCAGGTCGTCGTTTTCGTATTGCAGCGAAGACGTGTCCTTGCTGACCTTGACGCAGTAGCGCTTGAACGGCGCGGGCATGTGGTTCGACCAGAGCACCGTGATGTTCGGTTCGGGCGCCGGACCGAGATTGTAAAGCGTGTGCAGCATCCGGTAGCTGCTCTTCGTTACCAGTGGGCGTCCATCCAGATCCATTCCGCCGACGCATTCAGTGGCCCAGTAGGGGTCGCCGCTGAACAGCGCATCATAGTCCGGCGTGCGGAGGAAGCGGACGATGCGGAGCTTCTGCACCAGCTGGTCCCAGAGCTCCTGCGCCCGCGCTTCGTCCAGAACGCCGCCCTTGAGGTCGCGCTCGATATAGATGTCCAGGAAGCTGGATATCCTGCCGATCGACATCGCCGCGCCGTTGGCTTCCTTGATCGCACCCAGATAGGCGAAATAAGTCCACTGGAAAGCTTCCTGGGCATTCGAAGCCGGCTTCGATATGTCCTGACCGTAGAGCTTTGCCATCGAGGCCAGGTCCTTGAGCGCGCGCATCTGCTCCGCCAGTTCCTCGCGCTGCCGAATAATCTCGTCGGTCGGCCACATGTCGTCGATCTGGGCCCGTTCCTCGCGCTTGACTTCGAGCAGCCGATCCACCCCGTAAAGCGCCACGCGACGGTAGTCGCCGATGATACGGCCGCGTCCGTACGAATCCGGAAGGCCGGTGATGATCCCGGACCTTCGGCAGTTCATGATTTCCGGCGTATAGGCATCGAACACGCCGTCATTGTGCGATTTGCGATATTTGGTGAAGGCCTCGTGTACAGCCGGGATCCGGGTCAAAACCTGCTGCCTTCAGGCCGTTCTCGACCATGCGCAGGCCTCCGTACGGGAAGATCGCCCGCTTGAAGGGCTGGTCTGTCTGAAGGCCTACGATGATTTCGTTTTCCCGATCGATATAGCCGGCCTTGTGCGCCAGCAGCGTCGAGGGCGCCGCGGCATCGACGGCAAGCACCCCCTTCTTTCTTTCGTCGGCAAAATACGGTTGCAATTTCGCCCAGACGGCCTTCGTGCGCTGTGACGGTCCAGCGAGAAAGTCCTCATTTCCCTTATAGGGCGTGACGTTCCGGACGATGAATTCGCGAACGTTGATGGAGGTGGCCCAATCGCCCGAATGAAAGCCACTCCAGCAGTCACCCGAATCGACGTCATGCCTTAGAGCTGCGCTTCCCTTCATGGTGCGTCTCCGAAAAGGTTGTAACGGAATTGTTGCGCCGCACTCCGCGGTCGATCCTGCGTCACTGCGACTGAGCACGGGCCATCGTCAAGGCCACGGCTTTGGGAGTGTTGATCCATGTCAAAGCTGGCCACCACCCACGTTGACGAGGTCGATCATGTTACACCCCGATGAAACACCGCGCGCCAGCGCCGCGACACGGCCGGGACCACGGCTGCGCCGGGATAGCTGACCGGCCATCAGCGGGGCGTTTTGACCGAGCAGGTCCTGAGGCTTGCGAGGATGACCTGTCGCGCGAAATTATCGGCAGTTCTCGATTGAGCGCGGCGAGCATGCCGAACTCATCCTCGTTCTGGCCAAATTCAAGAGCGCGGTGTTGCCAGGTTGGCAGTGGCGGATCGGGTCACCACCGCGAGCGCTCCCCGCCGCGTGCTTGTGCCAAATACTGGTTTGACTTGCAGGACCGCGCCGGACAGATCGGAAATGCGATTGAATGAAGGTCGTAGGTACGAGGACGTTCGTGTGCGCCACGTGGGCACTGGGAGGCAGATGTGGCGAGTAGCCGACAATGCTACCCGCGCCGCGTGAAAACGACCGCGCAAGCCGACGGCGGCGCAGCAGGGTCGTGAGACTTTGGTCTTAAACTTGGCCGGACCTTAGACGGTCGGTCGGTCGACCTCCGTACCTTGCTCAGCCATGGAGCAGGATCGATCATCTCGGCGGCTGAATTGCATTTGCCGCAGGGGGCAATCATGTATCTTTCCGGAAAAGAATCGAAGCGCCGGCTGAAGGAGGCTGAAGACGCGCGTACGAACCGGCTCGAGATTGTCAAAGCTCTTTCTCAAGGCGCCATTACGAAACGCGATCTCTTCCGGTGGGGTCTCTTGACGGTGACGGGAGGCCTGCTTGCCAAGAACGGCCTCAGCCCGTTCGCGCAAAGTGCATTTGCGCAGGTGCCGACCGGCACCCCGCCGAGCCCGCTATTTGGCGCCAAGAAGTTCACCCATCCGATGCCACGGCAGGAATTGCAGAAGCCCGTCCCTCTGATACGTCAGCCGAATGGCGATGCGGTGCCCGGCGCGATGTTGAAAAATTGCCGCATGTGGAGGCGATCGACGCCCGCAAGCGTGCGTTTTCGATCGCGCTGTAGACGTCGCCGGGAATGCTCAGATACAACGATGGTGCGTGCCCTTACCGGCATCTGGCCGATGTTGCGCGGGCATATCCGGCTCGATGGTGCCGATCTCGCGCACTGGCGCTCGGATGAGATCGGGCAACATATCGGGTATCTGCCGCAGGAAGTCAGCCTGATGGATGCCACCATCCAGGAGAACATCTGCCGCTTCGAGCCCGAGCCGGATTATCAAAAAGTGATCGAAGCAGCCAAGGCCGCCGGCGTTCACGAGATGATTCTGAAAATGCCGGAGGGATACGGCACCAAGCTCGGCCCGAGCGGGGCCGCGCTGTCGGCGGGTCAACGGCAGCGCGTTGCGCTGGCGCGCGCGTTATACGGCAATCCGTTCGTCGTCATTCTCGATGAACCCAATTCGAACCTGGACGGCGAAGGGGAGGCGGCACTCACGGAGGCGATCGAAGGCATTCGCGCGCGTGGCGGAATAGCTGTCGTGATTGCGCACCGGGCGAGCGCGTTGGCCGCGGTAGACCTGGTGGCCATCGTCCAAAACGGACGCGTGTCTTCATTTGGTCCCAAGAACGACGTGATGAGTGCATTGCAGGCGCCTGCGAAGCCTGCACCCGAAGTCGTGCGAGCTCCAGTGAGACGACCGGCATGATCAAAGCAAGGGCACACCGTGAGCAGCAGACGGCATCGGCGCCAGGCCATGCCGACTATGTCGAGAAAGAACCCAAGCGCAGCATTCGGGTTCCGGTCGGATTTTTGCTGTTCGTCATGGGCTGCATGGCCTTCATCAAGAGCTGCATCCCGTTTTCGTCCGGTCAGCAAAAGGAAGGCGCGGACGCAGATCACGCGCCGAAGCAGGACGATACCGCAGCAATCCGAGGCTCCGAATCCAGAGACGACGAAAAAGGATCCTGCGGTAGCTGACGTCACCGATGACGAGCCGACGGGGACGGCCGACCCGCACAAGAAGCACTCCAGCAACGTGGTCCCGATCGATCGCGTCAGGTTGCAGGCTGACGAATTGGACGGCCTGTTGACGCCGGAGCCGCCGCTCGACTTCCGCGACCTCAAGCGGCCGCCTGCCGTGAGCTTCGGGCCGTTCGGCGACTCCCTTTCGCCCCTCAACGACAATCATTCTCCGAGAAATCGTTCCAGGGATCAGAGCCCGGCAGTGGTGGGGGCGGCGGTGGCGGAGGAGGCGGCGGTGGTGGTAGTGGTGGCGGTGGTGGTGACAGGCCGGATGGCCCGACCAAGCCTCCTGTCGGCGGCGGTCCAGGGGACCCGCCGGTCAATCCCGGGCCCGATCCGCATCGCAATCGCGCGCCACGCCTTGATGCGGCGGTCTTCCTGCGGGACCTGATCGGCTGCCAGCTATACTTTATCCCGGTCGCAGCTCTGCTGGCAGGCGCCAGCGACGCCGACGGCGATACGCTCGGCGTGCTCCATGTCAGTTCGTCCGCCGGTACCTTGACGCCAGTCGATGGCGGCTGGAACTTCGCGCCGGACTTTGGATGGCTGGGACAGGTTTCCCTGAACTATTCGATTAGCGACGGCAGCGAGTCGGTTCAGCAGGCCGCTTATTTCAACGTCGTCGAAACCCCGGCGATCGTCGGCACCGATCAGGATGACAACCTGCTTGGGACGCTGTGCGCCGACGTGATCGACGGCGGCAACGGTGACGACAATATCGATGCCCGGGACGGCAATGATGTCGTCGTCGGTGGCGACGGCGACGATCACATCATCGGCGGTGCCGGCAATGACGTGATCTACGCCGGCGCAGGCAACGACATCGTTTTCGCCGGCAACGGAAACGACATTGTATTCGGCGGATCAGGCAACGACCGTCTGTTCGGGGAGGCGGGAAACGACACCCTGTTGGGCGAGCAAGGCAACGACTTGCTCGCCGGAGGCGCCGGCGAGGATATCCTGCGCGGAGGGGCCGGAGACGATACGCTGCTGGGCGATGAAGACGACGACACGCTCGAAGGCGAAGATGGTAACGACACGATGGACGGCGGCGACGGCGACGACATCCTCGTCGGGGGCGCCGGGCAGGACGCCATGCAGGGCGGTGCTGGCAATGACGTCCTCGCCGATGGAGATGGGGAAGATGACGTCCACGGCGGGACAGGTGACGACCGTCTCATCGCCGCGGCCGACGCGAGCGACGACAAATACGCGGGCGAAGACGGCAATGACGTGCTGGACTATTCGGCGGCCAGCGCTGACCTCGTCATCGACGTGGGGTCGGGTATCGCTTCCGGTGAAGATATCGGCAGGGATCAAATATCGGGATTTGAAACCATCATTGGTGGTCACGGCAATGATTCCCTCAATTCAGGGAAGGGTTCAATTACCCTGACCGGTGGCGAAGGCGACGACACCTTCGAGTTTGAGACGCCCGACCAGGATCATCGCGGATCTCTGGTTCGAACCATTACCGACTTTACAGTCGGCGACCGCCTGCTTGTCGTGGGTTACGACCTCCGCGACAATTCCGGCCATGGCAACAGCGAGAGCAACGATCCGTTCCACAACCAGTATTTGTCGGACGAGAACGGCCACCGATCGATCCGTTTCCAGTTCGAGAAGCATAACGACGATGACGTCACGGTTCTATCCGTCACGGATGGCAATCCCGAAGACGGCTATGAGATTCAAGTGCTCGGGCATCACCTGCTCGAAGCTCACAACCACGGTTGATAGCTGAACGGTTTACCGGTCGCAAGGGGAAGTCGTCATGAAGCACGAAGATCCGAGCCGGATCGTTCCGGAAGCCGAAATCAAGGACACCGGCAAGCGAAGCAAGGAGTATGGATTTCCCTTGTGGCCGCGTGTCGTGGCCGGGATCGTGCTGGCGGTTGGCCTGGTTATCGGGTGCGGCGGCTGGGCGGCATTGGCCAAGCTTGAAGGCGCGGTTGTAACCGCTGGCTCGGTCAAGGTGGATCAAAATCTCAAGGAAGTTCAGCACCGCGATGGCGGCATCATCAAGGCCCTCGCCGTGCGGCAGGGCGATCTGGTCAAGGAAGGGCAGATCCTTGCCACCCTCGACGACGTTCAGATCAAGGCGGAGTTGCTCATCGTTAAATCGCAACTGGCAGAATCGCTCGGGCGCAAGGCAAGATTGATTGCGGAACGCGAGAGCCTGCAATCGATCGCTTTTCCCGACATCAACTCTCTCACGACAGCTCCCGATCTGATCGTCCATGGAGAGACGCGCTTGTTCGACGGTAACAAGGTCGCGAGGGAGAGCCAGAAGGAACAGCTCGAGCTCAGCATCGTTCAAACCGGTGAAGAAATCAAAGGCATGGAAGCGCGCCTTGCCGCCAAGAAGGAGGAGATGGCCCTGGTCGGCGCCGAGCGCGAAAAGCTCCTGATGCTGTTCGAAAAGAGAATCGTCGACTACTCGCGTGTCTATTCTGCTCAGCGAGATTGGGCCCGCATCCTGGGAGAGCATGGGGAGATCATTGCCAGCATTGCTCGCGCCAAGGGACGCACCAGCGAGATCAGGGTGCAGATCATCGCCGTGGACCAAAATGCGAGCACGGAAGCCCAACGCGACCTCCGAACCATCGATGCCAAGGTATCCGAGTTGAACGAACGAAAACTGGCGATCGAGGATCGGCTCTCGCGTACCGAAATCCGTGCACCCGTCGCCGGTTACGTGAACGAGCTGTTTGTCTACACGATCGGCGGCGTCATCACGCCGGCGGCCAAGTTGGCGACGATCGTGCCGGAAAATGCCGAACTGCGGTTCGAAGTGAAGATCTCGCCGGTCGACATCGATCAGGTCAGGGAGGGGCAGCCAGCCCGCGTTCGTCTGACCGCGTTCAACCGAACGACGACACCGGAAATGAAGGGAAGGGTGAGCATGGTTTCACCGGCTTCGGCGAAGGATCCTGCGAATGGTCAGGAACACTACATCGCTTACGTACAGCTGGTGGAAGACGCGTTGCCCATGTTGAAGGGAATGAGACTGGTGCCGGGAATGCCGGCCGAGGTCTATATCGCAACCCAGGAACGAACGGCCGCGTCCTATTTCACCAAGCCATTCACGGATCAAATGAACCGCGCATTTCGCGAACGGTAGTCCCGCCGTGTTGGCGGCGGCGCCGGTCATGCCCCCACCGATACAAATGACTGGATTGCTGCGCAGGAGTAATCCCGAGATCGCTTAAGCTACCGCGCGGGTCACCGCAGATTTTCGCAGGTCTCTTCGCCGGCCATTTCTATGAGGCGATCGAGCAAGCTGATCCCTCCGGAAATGTACACCGGCATGGGAGGCAATTTCACAAGAGAAGATAGTGCGTCGGCAGCACTCGGAGGTAACCGTCGGCTCACGACGGCGTCGGCAGTTCAAGGCACAATCTAAGGTGAGGTTGTGTGCACTCGGGCCATCGTGTGCACCATGTGTGCACCGAGAACGCCTAGATGATTTTTCGCTTCCAATTTGGTCCTGTATGATCCTACAAAATCCAGGATGCGGAGGCTTCATCGCGCAAAATTCCTCAGTCGGTCCAATCCCCTTATAGGGTCGAGCGCAGACGAAATAGATAAATGAAATGAACGACTTACGCTTGAAATTTTCCGTCGCGCCGATGATGGACTGGACCGACCGGCATTGCCGCGTCTTCCATCGTCTGATGACGCGGCGGGCGCGGCTTTATACGGAGATGCTGACGACCGGCGCCATTATTCATGGCGACCGCCAGCGGCTGCTGGGCTTCGATCCAAGCGAGCATCCGGTGGCGTTGCAGCTCGGTGGTTCCGATGCCCATGCGCTCGCAACCGCGGCGAAGATCGGCGAGGATTTCGGCTACGACGAAATCAATCTCAATGTCGGCTGTCCGTCCGACCGGGTGAAGGACGGCCGGTTCGGCGCCTGCCTGATGGCAGAACCCGAGCTGGTCGCCGAAGGCGTTGCCGCGATGAAGCACGCGGTGAAAATTCCCGTCACCGTCAAATGCCGGATCGGCATCGACGACCAGGATCCGGAGGTTGCGCTCGATGTGCTCTCACGCGGCGTGATCGCGGCAGGCTCCGACGCGCTGGTCGTGCATGCCCGCAAGGCCTGGCTCAACGGATTGTCGCCGAAGGAAAATCGCAACATCCCGCCGCTCGACTACGACCGAGTGTACCGGTTGAAGGCGGCGCTGCCGGATGTGCCCGTTATCATCAATGGCGGCATCGCCAGCATCGCGGAAGCCAGACAACACCTCGATCATGTCGACGGCGTGATGCTGGGGCGCGCGGCCTATCAGGAGCCGTGGCGGTTGCTCAGCGTCGATCGCGAATTGTTCGGCGAGGCGGCGCCGCATGCGACCATGAAGGACGTCTTCACGGCGATGCTGCCCTATATCGAGGAGCAACTCGCGCAAGGCGCCCGGCTGCATTCGATGACGCGGCACTTCGTCGGCGCCTTCCACGGCGTGCCCGGTGCGCGCGCGTTCCGCCGTCACCTCGCCGAGAACGGCGTCAAGGCGGGGGCCGGCGCCAATGTGCTTGAAGATGCGATGGCGCTAGTTGACGGCGGCGCGGCTGCGTCGATGGCGGCCTGAGCCATTGCTGCCTGCCTTGTCGATGCTGCCGGTTACATCGGGATAGCCGTGCAGCTTCAGCCGGTCGGCCTGCACGCCCCAGCTCTCCAGCCGGTCGAGAAAGCTCATGCCGAGCAGGTTGGTCTTCATCTGTCCGCGCGGCACCACCAGCGCCGGAATTGACTTCTCGACGAGATGACCGACCGAGAGGCGATCCAGCGTCAGCCGCGCCGCCTTGGTGTGGCCGCCGGCGGTTTCGACGTCGACATCGTATTCGAGCATTTCCAGCGGCAGCCCGATCGCCTTGGCGGTTTCCCAGGTCAGCACCACCGAGGTCGCGCCGGTGTCGATCACCATCGGCGCCTTGACGCCGTTGATCTTGACGTTGAGCGCGAACTCTCCGGCCTGGCCGCGTGCAATCTCGACCGCGGGCACAGGCTTCACGTTGCTCCGTCCCAGCATGTGGGAGACCCGTTCGCTGGCGCGCGCGATCTGGTCGGGGTCGCCATAGACGACGACCGCGCCGGTGGTGGCGGCGAGCACCGACAGCACGAGCAGGATGCGGCTCACGGCACGCCTCCGCCGATTCCCCGGTCGATTAATCGGGCTTTCAATTTGCCTTGGGATCCGGCGCCATCTGCGCGAGACCGGCGTCCGCCATGCGTGACGCCAGTCCCGCCATCACGGCCAGCCGCTCCGCGCGCTCCATCTTGTGCCAGCGCGCGATCTCCGGAAGCGTTCGTCCGCAGCCGAAGCAGAGCTTGGTCCTGGGATCCATCATGCAGACTGCGATACACGGCGTTTCTTTGCTCATCGTGGAAGTGTGAAATGGTTCGATCGCGAGCGCAAGCTCCCGTTACAGTCCGGTTCCTGCGCTCATGATCGGTTTATGGCGCGCCCGACGCTTGTCGTCGGCGGACGCGGTGGTTGTGTGTTCCGGCTGCAGGGGCGGGGCCTCTTCGGCCATCGGCGCCAGCGCCGACATCACCCGCTCCGGCGGGAAGGTGACGATCACTTCGGTGCCGATCCGCAGCTTCGATTTCAGCGTGAAGGTGCCGCCGTGCATGTCGATCAGGCTTTTGGCGATCGGCAGGCCCAGGCCGGCGCCTTGCTCGGCCGACTTGATCGAGTTGGAGCCCTGGCCGAACGAGGCCAGCACGATCGGGATCTCGTCCTCGGCAATGCCGGAGCCGGTATCCTTGACGCTGAGATACTGGCCGCCGGAAGCGGTCCAGCCCACCTTCAGCCAGATCTCGCCGCCTTGCGGCGTGAACTTGATCGAGTTCGACAGCAGGTTGAGCACGATCTGACGGGTGGCGCGCTCGTCGCCCCAGATCTTCGGCATGCCCTGCTCGAACACTTCGTGGATGGTGATGCCGCGGCTGGTGGCGCGCAGTTTCAGCAGGTGATGGCAGTCGGCGACGACATGCACCAGCGACACCGCTTCCTCGTTCAGCTCGTAGCGGCCGGCTTCGATCCGCGAAAGGTCGAGAATTTCGTTGATCAGGTTGAGCAGATGGACGCCGGAATTGTGGATGTCGGCGGAATATTCCTTGTAGACCGGCACCGTGTGCGGGCCGAAGATTTCGCTCTTCATCACCTCGGAGAATCCGAGGATCGCATTCAGCGGCGTGCGCAGCTCGTGGCTCATCTGCGCCAGAAATCGCGATTTTGCGACATTGGCGGATTCGGCGCGGTGCCTCGCCTCGTCGGAGATCGCCTTGGCCTGTTCGAGCTCGCCGATCAGCGCGTCCTTTTCGGCGCGCGCTTCCAGCGTCGCCAGCGTCGTCGAATGCAGCCGGTGCGCCAGCAGCGCGAAATAGCCTTCGGCTGCGATCGCGAGCAGCGCCAGCGCGTAATTGTCCCAGGTGCCGCTCAGCACGAAGTCGAGCGCGATCGCGGCCGTCACCGGCGCGGTCGCCGCCAGCGCCGCGATCGGCAGGCTCGCGGCCAGCATGCTCGATACCGCGATCACCAGCAGCATCAGGAACATCATCAGCGTGTTGGAGACGACGTCGAGGCCGGCCGGGTGGATCAGGATCGCGGTCCAGCACAGGCCGTAGAGCAGGTCGAGCAGTACGAAGCGGGTGCGCCATTTGCGGGTGGCGGTGAGCGAAGGCTTTTCGGCGAGAAATTTTGCACAGTTGCGGATGATCGCGGCATGGATGCAGAGCATGCCGATGGTCCAGGCTGCGGACCACAGCGGCTGCATCCAGAGCCCGAACAGCACGCCGGTGGCAACCACCAGCAACATCACGACGTAGGACGCCGACACCCGGGTCTGGGCATATTGCCGGAGCAGTTCGGTGTCGAAAGCCGGGCGAGTTCCCGAGGTCGACGTTAACCGATCGCGGGCCTCGCGCACCCGCTGCGCCGCGGCGCGCCGGGTGTTAACCGGCGCTGCGATCGGCGGTTCGGCCGGAAGCTGCACGACTTCGGGCTTTTCTGCGGGGTTACTCATCAAACAACACAAATCCTGCCCGCGAACGGCGCGGACTTTTGCACTGTCTATCTGTGGCGCGAAATCATTAACCCTTACCTTAAAGGGCTAAAGAATCCCGTTAACGGGAGGTTAAATTAACCTTTGGGGCGGGGTCGGCGCAGAGGCGCCGTGACAGCTCCGACCGTCATTGCCTGCAACAAACGCGAAGCGTTTGTGCAAGGGAGCGCTAGCGACGAGGCCATCCATCCCTGAGCTTGCGGAGAGATGGATTGCTTCGCGGAGCCTGTCAACGGGCGCGCATTCGCGCGACCCGGTGGCTCGCAATGACGGCGCGGTGTGACGCCGCCGATTTTCGTCAGCGCTGCAATCTTGCCAGCAGGCTCGACGTGTCCCAGCGCTTGCCGCCCATCTTTTCCACTTCGGAATAGAACTGATCGACCAGCGCGGTCACCGGCAGGTTGGCGCCGTTGCGGCGGGATTCGGCGATGCAGATCGAGAGATCCTTGCGCATCCACTCGACCGCAAAGCCGAAGTCGAACTTGCCGTCGTTCATGGTCTTGTAGCGGTTTTCCATCTGCCAGGACTGCGCGGCACCCTTGGAGATGGTCTCGATCACGGCGGCAACGTCGAGGCCGGATTTCTTGGCGAAGTGAATGCCTTCGGAGAGGCCCTGGACCAGGCCTGCAATGCAGATCTGGTTGACCATCTTGGTCAACTGGCCGCTTCCTGCCGGTCCGAGCAGCTTGCACATCCGCGCATAGGCCGCGATCACGGGCTCGGCGCCGGCATAGGCGTCTTCCTTGCCGCCGCACATCACCGTCAGCACGCCGTTCTCGGCGCCGGCCTGTCCGCCGGACACCGGCGCGTCGATGAACTTGAAGCCGGCCGAGGTGGCGGCAGCATCGAGCTCGCGGGCGACCTCGGCAGACGCGGTGGTGTGGTCGACGAAGATGGCGCCCTTCTTCATGCCGGCGAAGGCGCCGTCGGCGCCGATGGTGACGGCGCGCAAATCATTGTCGTTGCCGACGCAGCACATCACGAAATCCTGGCCCTCGGCGGCGGCCTTCGGCGTCGCGGCGGTTTTCCCGCCAAACTTGTCGGCCCATTCCTTCGCCTTGGCCGCGGTGCGATTGTACACGGTGACCTCGTGGCCGCCCTTTTTCACCAGATGGCCTGCCATCGGGAAACCCATGACACCGAGACCGAGAAAAGCGACTTTAGCCATGTGTGCTACCTTGTCTTACCTTGGGGGAGGGCCGGGCATTGAACTGGCCGGGACCATTTTTGGAGGCGGGACCGCACCATAAACCCTGCGTCCCGAAGGGCAACGGCTTCGTTGGGGCATTCCTTTGGCGGCAAGGACCGGTTTTGTGCTAGGATCGGCCGGTCAAAAGAACTTCGCAAAAAAGGGAGTGACATCACATGGGCGTCAGCGTCGGCGTGCTCGACCATTTCAACATCCGGACCCGGAATCTTGCCGATACGGTCCGTTTCTATGAGGATGTCATGGGCCTCGAAAAAGGCCCCCGACCCAACTTCGCCTTCCCGGGCGCCTGGATGTACAGCGAGGGCAAGGCGGTGGTGCATGTGGTCGACATATCCAAGACCGACGAGGCACAGAAGCCGGATTCCGGCGTCGTCCACCACGTCGCTTTTGCCAGCTCCGGATTTGACGGCATGAAGAAGCGGCTGGAATCCAAGAACACGGAATATGACTCCCGGCAGGTTCCGGGCGGCGATCTCTGGCAGATCTTCGTCAACGATCCCAACGGCGTCATGATCGAGTTGAACTACGAGGCCGCCAAGGAAGGCGGCGCGGCGGCGCCGGTCGAGACCCGGGAAGACATCGGGGCCAGATAGCCTTCCAAGGTAGCCTTTCCCGCGGTTACGCCCTATCTGTCGCATCTGAAGCCACCGCGTTTTCACGCGACGGGCCGGCCCCGGACGTGATCCGGGGCCTGTCCCCGACGTGACCCGGGCAGGCCCGGGTCACGCAAAGGATTCGCGCCGGGAAAATAAGTCAAACCAAGACAATAGGGCCCGGTTCTGAATCGGAACATCAGGGGCCCAGGAGATGCGAGTGAGCGTTACACAGCAGCAGGTTCTGGAATCCCTCGCCCGGGTGGCGTCGCCGCGCGGCGTCCCCCTGACCAATGCCAACGTACTGTCGGCGATCACGGTCGGCGACGGCAAGGTGTTCTTTTCGATTAATGTCGACGCTGCGGAAGCCCGTGCCTGGGAAAGCGTGCGCGCGCAGGCGGAAGCCGCCGTGCGTGCGATCCCCGGCGTCACCACCGCGATGATCGCGCTGACGGCCGAGCGCAGGGCAGGGTCGCCGGCGCCAGCATCTCAGCCAGCGCCGCATTCCCATCCGCATTCTCATGCTGCAGCACCCAGGCCCGGCGTGCAGCCGGTCGCCGCGCACAAGCCGCCGCAAAGTCCGGCGTCGCCGATGTCGAAACAGTCGGAAATCCCGGGCGTCGCGGCCGTGATCGCGGTGGCATCGGGCAAGGGCGGGGTCGGTAAATCGACCACCGCGCTCAACCTGGCGCTGGGCCTGCGCGATCTCGGCCTGCGGGTCGGCCTGCTGGATGCCGATATTTACGGCCCCTCGGTGCCGCGGCTGACCGGCATCCAAGAGAAGCCGCAGCTCGACGACAACCGCAAGATGATTCCGATCCAGCGCTTCGGCCTTTCGATCATGTCGATCGGTTTTCTGGTCGAGGAAGACACCGCGATGATCTGGCGCGGGCCGATGGTGATGTCGGCGATCACCCAGATGCTGCGCGACGTCGCCTGGGGCTCGCTCGATATTCTCGTCGTCGACATGCCGCCGGGCACCGGGGACGCGCAGCTGACGCTGGCCCAGAACGTGCCGCTGAAGGGCGCGGTGATCATCTCGACCCCGCAGGACCTTTCCCTGATCGACGCGCGGCGCGGGCTGGCCATGTTCCGGAAGGTCAACGTGCCCGTGCTCGGCATTGTCGAGAACATGAGCTACTTCCAGTGCCCGGAGTGCGGCACGCGGTCGGACATTTTCGGACACGGCGGCGCGCGGCATGAAGCCGAGCGGCTGGGTGTGCCGTTCCTGGGCGAAATACCGCTGCACATGTCGATCCGGACCTCTTCGGATGCCGGTAATCCGGTGGTCGCCAGCGAACCGGACGGGCCGCACGCCGCGATTTATCGCGCCATCGCCACCCAGGTCCGCGAGCAGCTCAAGGGCGCCACCGCGGCGGCCTGAGGCTGCTGTTTCTGGCCGGATCAGTGCCTGGGGCGACTGCATTCGACTTTCGTTTAATCAGTGCAGTCATGCCTTTGTCGCGTATTCGACTAGCCGATTTCCGTGTTAAAGCCCCCGCCAGAGCGCCCCGGAAGTTGTGGAATTCGCCCCGCCGGAGGAACGTTCGAGGAAATATGGGAAACGCCCCGTTTTAAGGAGATGCCTGAATGAAGCGTCGTGATTTTTTGAAGGTTTCAGCGGTCGGTGCTGCCGCGACAGCCGTTGCCTCGCCGGCGATCGCGCAATCCTCGCCTGAGATCAAGTGGCGCTTGACGTCGAGCTTCCCGAAGTCGCTCGACACCATCTATGGCGGCGCCGAGCAGCTGTCGAAGTACGTCGCCGAAATGACCGACAACAAGTTCCAGATCCAGGTGTTCGCGGCCGGCGAAGTTGTTCCGGGCCTGCAGGCGCTCGATGCGACCTCCAACGGCACCGTCGAGATGTGCCACACCGTCTCCTATTACTATGTCGGCAAGGATCCGACGTTTGCGATCTACGCGTCGGTCCCGTTCGGTCTGAACGCGCGCCAGCAGAATTCGTGGTGGTATCAGGGCGGCGGCATGGAGCTCGGCAATGAGTTCTTCAAGAAGTTCGGCGTGATCGGTTTCCCTTGCGGCAACACCGGCACCCAGATGGGCGGCTGGTTCCGCAAGGAGATCAAGACCACCGCCGATCTGTCGGGCCTCAAGATGCGCATCGGCGGCATCGCCGGACAGGTGCTGCAGAAGGTCGGCGTCGTGCCGCAGCAGCTCGCCGGCGGCGACATCTATCCGGCGCTGGAAAAGGGCACCATCGATGCGGCCGAGTGGGTCGGTCCGTATGACGACGAGAAGCTCGGCTTCGCCAAGGTCGCCAAGTACTACTACTACCCGGGCTTCTGGGAAGGCGGACCGACGGTTCACGCCTTCACCAATCTCGAGAAGTGGAATTCGCTGCCGAAGAACTACCAGGCGATTCTCACCAATGCGACGGCGAACGCCAACAGCTGGATGGCCGCGCGCTACGACATGCAGAACCCGACGGCGTTGAAGCGTCTGGTGGCCGGCGGCACGCAGCTCCGTCCCTTCACCAACGAAGTGCTGGAAGCCTGCCTGAAGGCGACCAACGAGTTGTGGGGCGAACTCTCCGCCAAGAACGCCGACTTCAAGAAGTCGATCGACGCGATGCAGGCCTACCGTTCCGACCAGTATCTGTGGTGGCAGGTCGCCGAATACACCTTCGACACCTTCATGATCCGCTCGCGTACGCGCGGGTAATCCAGAGCGGCTGATCTAAATCTAAAGTCGCAAGAACCAGCCCGGTCTCGTTGAGAGACCGGGCTTTTTTGCGTTTTCCGGCCCGTTCGGGGATGGATATCGCCAACCGGATGTTCCATGCTGGCCGCAAGCCTCGACACGAAGGCTGAACGACATAACCAGCAGGGATGGATTCCATGAAGCGAAGAGACTTTCTCAAGGTCACCGGCATCGGCGCGGCGGGCGCGGCGACGTTGGCGGCGCCGGCGATCGCGCAGTCGATGCCGGAGATCAAGTGGCGCATGACGACGAGCTGGCCGAAATCGCTCGACACGCTGCACGGCGGCGCCGAGATGATGGCCAAGGTGGTCGGCCGAAGCCACCGACAACAAATTCCAGATCCAGACCTTCGCCGCCGGCGAGATCGTTCCGGGCCTGCAGGTGCTCGACGCGGTGCAGAACGGCACCGTCGAAATGGGCCACACCGCGTCCTATTACTATTTCGGCAAGGATCCGACCTTCACGTTCGGCTCGTCGGTGCCGTTCGGACCCAATGCCCGCGCTCAATCAGGCCTGGTACATGCTGGGCGGCGGCAAGGAGCTGCTGAACGAGTTCTACAAGAGCTACAACGTGACCTCGCTGCTGGCCGGCAACACCACCTGCCAGATGGGCGGCTGGTTCCGCAAGGAGATCAACACCGTCGACGATCTGAACGGCCTGAAATTCCGCATCGGCGGCTTCGCCGGCCGCGTGATGCAGAAGCTCGGTTGCGTGCCGCAGCAACTGGCCGGCGGTGACATCTATCCGGCGCTGGAAAAAGGCACGATCGACGCGGCCGAATGGGTCGGTCCCTATGACGACGAAAAGCTCGGCTTCTACAAGGTCGCGCCGTATTACTATTATCCCGGCTGGTGGGAAGGCGGCCCGATGCTGCTGGCGATGGTCAATCTCGACAAGTGGAATGCCTTGCCGAAATACTACCAGAACATTCTCGAGCAGGCCGGCCATCTCGCCAACAACTGGATGATGGCGAAGTACGACACCGTCAATCCGATCGGCGCTGAAGAAGCTGCTGGCCAACGGCACCAAGCTGCACGGGTTCTCGCCGGCGTCATGGAAGCCGAGCTTCAAGGCCGCCAAGGAACTGCACAGCGAGGTTGCCGCGACCAATCCCAACTTCAAGAAGCTGCTGAAGTCGCTGACGGCCTTCTCCAACAACGGCTACCAGTGGTTCCAGGTCGCCGAAGTCGGCTACGACAATTTCATGGCGCGCCACTCGCAGGTCTGAACGTCACGCCTCCGATCACGCAAACAAAAACCCCGGAGCGAAAGCTCCGGGGTTTCTTTGATGCGATACTCGTCGATCCGTCATCCAGAGGTGCGCGCTCTTGCGCGCCTCGAAGGACGACGGCCCGGACTGCGGCTGATTACCTTCGAGGCTCGCTACGCTCGCGCCTCAGGATGACGGATCGACGTAGCGCTAATTCTTCGGCTGACCGAAATCCAGCGGCGGCAATTCGATCTGCGGCACCTCGATCCTGACCTTGGAAAGGTCGACGTCGAGCGGCTTGTCCGAGCAGGCCGGTGACCACGACCGGGAAGGCGATCACGATCGCGACCATGATCAGCTGCAGGCCGATCCAGGGCAGGGCGCCCCAGTAGATGTCGGAGCTCTTGACTTCCTTCGGCGCGACGCCGCGCAGGTAGAACAGCGCAAATCCGAACGGCGGATGCAGGAACGAGGTCTGCATGTTGACGCAGAGCATGACGCCGAACCAGATCAGCGCGGCATCGGGGCCGACCACCGGCGCCAGCACCTTCTGCGCGATCGGCGCGATCATCGGCAGGATGATGAAGGCGATCTCGAAGAAGTCGAGGAAGAACGCCAGGAAGAAGATGAACAGGTTGATGAAGATCAGAAAACCCCAGACGCCGCCGGGGAGCGAGGTCAGCATGTGCTCGAGCCAGACGCCGCCGGAGACGCCGAGGAACACCACCGAGAAGCAGGTCGAG
This sequence comes from uncultured Alphaproteobacteria bacterium, assembly GCA_963764705.1. Taxonomy (GTDB): domain Bacteria; phylum Pseudomonadota; class Alphaproteobacteria; order Rhizobiales; family Xanthobacteraceae; genus Bradyrhizobium. The sequence goes on from CAVXTR010000009.1 coordinate 597,678, forward strand.
CCGATCAGGATGAACACCACCATGGTGGAGAGGCGCATGGTCGACTCGTAGCCCTGCTTGATCAGGTCGCGCAGGTCGGGAATGCGGACGGCCTCGAGGCAGAGCCAGACGACGGCGATGTAGACCACCGCGAAGGTCAGTTTGAAAAACAAGCCGTCGCCAAGCAACACGCCGATGATCGCGCCGATGCCGGCGGCGACAATCCCGACGATCATCATCTTTTGCCCGCGCGAGCTGAGCTCCTTGTGATGGATCGCCGCGAGGATGATGGCGCCGATCGCGCCCATCGCGCCGGCTTCGGTCGGCGTCGCCAGGCCGAGCATCATGGTGCCGAGCACCACGAAGATCAGCACCGCGGAGGGAATGATGCCGATCAGGCACTTCTTCCAGAGCGCCCAGCCGGTCAGCGTGCGCGCGTCGATCGGCACGGCCGGGACGTGGTCCGGCTTGATCAGGCCCAGGAAGAAGGTGTAGCCGGCAAACAGCATGATCTGGAAAACCGAGGGACCCCAGGCGCCGAGATACATGTCGCCGACCGACTTGCCGAGCTGGTCGGCCAGCACGATCAGCACCAGCGACGGCGGCACCAGTTGCGTGATGGTGCCCGAAGCCGCCAGCACGCCGGTGATGTAGCGGATGTTGTAGCCGTAGCGGATCATGACCGGCATCGAGATCAGCGCCATGGCGATGACCTGTGCCGCCACCGTGCCGGTGATGGCGCCGAGGATGAAGCCGACGATGATGACGGAATAGCCGAGGCCGCCGCGGATCGGGCCGAACAACTGGCCCATCGAATCCAGCATGTCCTCGGCAAGGCCGCAGCGTTCGAGGATTGCGCCCATGAAGGTGAAGAACGGGATCGCCAGCAGCAATTCGTTCGACAGCACGCTGCCGAAGATGCGGCCGGGGATCGCCTGCAGGAAGTTGAGGTCGAAGAATCCGAGATGGATCGACAGGAAGCCGAACGAAAGCCCGAGCGCGGCCAGCGTGAACGCCACCGGGAAGCCGATCAGCATGGCCAGAACCAGGCCGCCGAACATCAGCGGCGGCATCATTTCCAGCGTGATCGTCATTGGGTCGGCCTCTCGTATTTGGCGTCGATCGTCACGAGATTTTGCAGCGCTGCGATGCGCTTGATCACCTCGGAGACGCCCTGCAGCGCCAGCAGCACGAAGCCGACGGGGACGACGATCTTGATCGGCCAGCGGACCAGGCCGCCGGCATTGCTTGAAATTTCGCCGACGTTGTAGGCCTGCATGAAGAACGGCCACGACAGATAGCTGAGCAGCAGGCAGGACGGGATCAGGAAGCAGAGCGTTCCGATCAGATCGAGCCAGAGCTGGCCGCGCTCCGACAGCATCAGATAGAGGATTTCGACGCGGACATGTTCGTTGCGCTTGAAGGTGTAGGAGGCGCCGAACATCACGAACACGGCGAACATGTACCACTGCAGTTCGAGCCAGCCGTTCGAGCTGTAGCCGAAGGCATAGCGGATCATCGCGTTACCGGCGCTGACCACGCAGGCGGCGAGCACCAGAAAATTACAGACGTTCCCGAGCTTCTGATTGAGCCAATCGATCGCGGCACTGAGGGCCAACAATGGACGCATCGCATTCTCCCCGGCTGTCGCCATCAGAGCGCGCCGAATGTTTCAACTGGTATCGCGTTGCCACGCGCAAAACCGCTCCGCGCGCAGGACGCGCGGACTCATGGCTCATTCGCAGGAGCGATTGCAACGAGTGTCCTCCCCCAAAATCGGAACCCTCCGCCGTCTTGACTGCACCCGGGGGTACAGCGGCCTGTCCGGCCGTGCTGGCGTGAAAGCAGGGGCACCATTTCAGCGCCTCGTGGCGGCGTCAATTGGAAAATCGGCAAATTGACGCAGGCCAATTCGTTGACCCGCCTGATAAATCGGCATGGGACGCGGAATAAATCCGGCGCCGGTAATTAGCCGCCGGTGACGCTCATGTGGCGGCTGACGCTCGGGCGGTTATGCCGGCGGTCGATGATGAAGTCGTGGCCTTTCGGCTTCAGTCCGATGGCGCGATCGATCGCCGCCGACAGCAGTTCGTTGTCGGCGGAAGCGCGCAGCGGCTTGCGCAGATCGGAGGCATCCTCATGCCCGAGGCAGGTGTGCAGTGTCCCCGTACAGGTGATCCGCACCCGGTTGCAGGACTCGCAGAAATTATGCGTCATCGGCGTGATGAAGCCGAGCTTGCCGCCGGTCTCGGCGACCCGGACATAGCGGGCAGGGCCGCCGGTGTCGTCGTCGAGGTCGGTAAGCGTGTATTGCTTGGCGAGCCGCGCGCGCATCAGCGACAGCGGCACATACTGGTCGATGCGGCCTTCGCCGATATCGCCCATCGGCATCACCTCGATCAGCGTCAGCGCCATGCCCTTGCCGTGCGCCCACGCCATCAGCGAGGGGATTTCCTCCTCGTTCATGTTCTTCAGCGCCACCGCGTTGATCTTCACCGCCAGCCCCGCCGCGCGCGCGGCCTCGATGCCGGCGAGCACCTTGTCGAGGTCGCCCCAGCGGGTAATGGCGCGGAATTTCGCGGGGTCCAGCGTATCGAGCGAAACGTTGATCCGGCGCACGCCGCAGTCGCGCAATTCACTGGCAAAGCGCGCCAGTTGCGAGCCGTTGGTGGTCAGCGTCAACTCATCGAGCGCGCCTGAGCCGAGATGCCGCGACAGCGAGCGCACCAGCGTCATGACGTTGCGCCGGACCAGCGGCTCGCCGCCGGTGAGGCGGATCTTGCGCACGCCCTTGGCGACGAACGCCGAGCACAGCCGGTCGAGTTCTTCCAGTGTCAGCAGGTCGGCCTTGGGCAGGAACGTCATGTCCTCGGACATGCAGTAGAAGCAGCGCAGGTCGCAGCGATCGGTCACGGACACGCGCAGGTACCGGATGGTGCGACCAAACGGGTCGACCATCGGACGGAGCAACTGATCGGGAGAACTCAAACCGCTCATTGATGGATGCTTTGCTGGCGTGCTGCTGGCGTACTTGTTCGGCGCGGGCGCCGCGATCTCGATGCTCCCGCTAGCACAATCTATGCACGTTGCAAGGAAGCTACAACAACGTGCCCACAATGCGCGCGTTTGGGTGCGGTGCAGTGTTATCGGGCTATTTGAAAAGCCGATCAGCGCGTCGCGGGGTTCGGGAACGGCGATGCGGCGGTGGGGGCGGCAGCCGGCTTGGGCTTCTTCGGCCGCATCGGCTTCCTCACCTTGGGCGGCGGGGCGGCGGGGCGCAGTTCCGCGAACACCGGACTGGGCTCGACCGCGGTGGTGGCGGGATTGGCGAAATCGCCGGGATTCCGGATCACCTGGACCGGGATCGTCACCGGCTGGAACTTGGGCAGCGCGAAGGTGACGGTGAAGCCGGCGTCGGGCGCGGGGACGCTGACCGAGCAGGGCGTCTTGCAGGCGGGTCCGAGCGACGTGGTGGCGTCGGCCCCCGGCGGGGTCGATTCGAGCTGGACCTGAACCGGCGGCGGCGTCGGCTTGAGGGAGTCGAGGGAGAACGAGGAACAGCCGGCAAGGCTGACCCCGGCAACACTGACCCCAACGAAGGCAATCGCGAAACCACGACGCATGACGGTCACTCTACCTGTGGCAAACCGCCACAATCCCCTTTTGGGACCATAAGAGCGCCGGAACAGACCCGCAACCGGGCCGGGCAGTTTAGTTAAAGGATGGTTAACAGCCGGATTCACCGATTTGCATCTGACCGCCAATTCAGCAGCTTAGAGCCAGCCGACGCCAGTTTGCGTGAGGAACCTGCACTGGAACACGAGCTAGCTGCGCGACGCGGCCCCGATCAGGCTATGCACCGCCCCTGACAGGTCGCGAAAGTGGCCGATCAGCCGGTCCGGCTTCAATTCGGCGATCGGAACCTCGGTGTAGCCGAACTCGACCCCGATCACGGGAATGCCGGCCCGCCGGGCCACCCCGACATCCGGGCCGGCGTCGCCGACCATGATGGCGGAGGCAAGATGGCCGCCGGCGCGTGCCAGCGTCTGTTGCAGGATCACGGGATCGGGCTTGGCGACGCCGAAGGTGTCGGCGCCGCAGATCGCCTTGAAGCGCGCCGTCATGCCGAGCTGGTCGAGCAGGCGCTTCGACAGCCATTCCAGCTTGTTGGTGCAGACCGCGAACTGGAAGCCCTGGCCCTGCGAGGTCGTCGAGGGCCGCCTCCAGCCCCTCGAACGGGCGCGAGCCTTCGGCGATGTGATCGGCGTAATAGCCGATGAAATCCTTGGTCAGTTTGTCGAGCTCCTCGACGCTGACGGCGCGGCCTTCGGCCTCGAGCCCGCGTTCGAGCATCTTGCGGGCGCCGGCGCCGATCATGTTGCGCGCCCGGTGCATCGGCAACGGCGCCAGGCCTTCGCGCGCGAGCACGAAATTGAGCGCGGCGATCAGGTCGGGGGCGGTGTCGACCAGGGTGCCGTCGAGATCGAATACCAGCGTGCGGGGAAGGGTCATCTCGAATTCGCTATCCGTGGTTACGGCTTCATGCAATAGGGGCGGGCAAAATTCGGAAGGGAACGAGGATGCGTGAACTTGCCGGCAAAACGGCCTTCGTGAGCGGCGGGGCCGCCGGGATCGGGCTGGCGATGGCGCAGGCGTTCGCGCAAGCCGGCATGAAGGTGATGCTCGCCGACATCGAGCAGGGCGCGCTGTCAGCCGCCGTCGCCGGCCTTCGAGAGATCTCTCCGGATGTCAGCGGCACCCTTTGCGACGTTGCGGACGCCAGTAGCGTCGAGCGCGCGGCGCAGGCCGCGTTCGCGGCGTTCGGCCACGTGCATGTGGTCTGCAACAATGCCGGCGTCGCCGCCGGCGGCGGCATCGACCAGATCTCGCTGGATAACTGGCGCTGGGTGATCGACGTCAACCTGATGGGCGTACTGCACGGCGTCCGGAGCTTTCTGCCGCATATCCGCGGCCACGGCGAGGGCGGCCACTTCGTCAACACCGCCTCGATGGCGGGGATGCAGGGCGGCCTCGGCTTCAGCCCCTACGGCGCCAGCAAGTTCGCCGTCGTCAGCATGTCGGAGGGGCTGCACCTGCAGCTCAAGCCGCACGGCATCGGCGTCAGCGTGCTGTGCCCGAGCTATGTCCGCACCGGCATCGGCAACAGCGGCCGCAACCGGCCCGAACGCTACGGCGCTTCGCAGCCGCTCGATCCGGCCAGTCCGGCGGCGGCGATGGTCGCCGAAATCGCCAAAAATCTGCAGGCCGGGCTCGATCCCGCTGACGTTGCCGCCCGCGTGCTGGTCGCCATTCGCGGGGATCAGCTCTATGTCTTTACCCATCCCGGCATGCGCGCCGAGGTCGAGGACCGGTTTGCGGCGATTCTGGCCGCCATGGACGCGGTCACAGCCCCCTGAATCCCCCCGCGCAAGGGATGATTAAGGGGCATTAGCGGCTGTTCCCGGGGCCGAAACGACGCTAGAGAAGCCCCGGCGGGTTCCCTCGAGAGGCATGGTCTGCACGTGGATATGGACGCACTGAAACGGCTGGCGGCGGCGAAGGCCCTGGAGCATGTCCGGGACGGCATGCAGCTCGGGCTCGGCACCGGTTCGACCGCGAAGCATTTTGTCGATCTGCTGGGCGAAAAGGTCGCCGCCGGGCTGAAGGTGGTGGGGGTGCCGACCTCGGAAGCGACCCGCATCCAGGCCGAAGCCTGCAAGATTCCGCTGACCACGCTGGACCAGATCGACCGGCTCGACCTCACCGTCGACGGCGCCGATGAAATGGATCCGGCGCTCAACCTGATCAAGGGCGGCGGCGGCGCGCTGCTGCGCGAGAAGATCGTGGCGGCGGCCTCGGATCGCATGATCGTGATCGCCGACGAGACCAAATGGGTCGATGCCCTTGGCCGTTTTCCGCTGCCCATCGAGGTGATTCCGTTCGGGCTGGCGGCGACGCAGCGGGCGATGGTGAAAGCCTTTGCCGAAAGCGGCGTTTCCGGGCAAATGGTGCTGCGAAAGGGCAAGGACGGCCACGTTTTTGTCACCGATGGCGGCCACTGGATTATCGACGCCCATCTCGGGCGGATCGCCGATGCGCCGCGCCTGGCCGGGCTTCTGAACCCGATCCCGGGCGTCGTCGAACACGGGCTGTTCATTGGCCTTGCCACCACGGCCGTGCTCGCAGGGGCGCAGGGAATTCGCGTCGTTACAGGAAATTCGCGCAGCTAAACGGCGGTAACGCCGCACATCGAGGAGAATTGGAATGAAGAGCTTTTCACGGATCTTGTCGGCAACCGGTCTCGCGCTGGGACTGGCGCTGACCGCAGCGCCCGCGGGCGCCCAGCAGAAACAGCCGCCGGCGGATGCGACGCCGCTGAAGCCGGCGTCGCCGTCAGCGCTGGCCGCGGCCAAGGAAATCCTGGTCATGAAGAACGCCAGCGCGATGTATGCCAGCGCCGTTCCCAACCTCGTCGAGCAGGCCAAGAACGGGCTGATCCAGAACAACCTCAACTACCAGAAGGACCTCGGCGAGGTCGCGATCGTCGTCGCCAAGAATCTTGCCGGCCGCGAAAAGGAAATCGGCGACGGCATGGCGCAGATCTACGCCAACGAGTTCACCGAGCAGGAGCTGAAGGACCTGGTGACGTTTTACAAGTCGCCGCTGGGTACCAAACTGCTGGTCACCGAGCCCCGCGCCATCCAGTTCAGCATGTCCTACATGAACCAGTGGGCGCAGCAGTTCGCCGCCACCATCGACCTCGAGTTCCGGACCGAGATGAAGAAGCGCGGCAAGCCGATCTGAGCCGGCTATCGCGTGATCCAAAGGATACTATATTAACTGGAGCCCGGTCCTAAGGATCGGGCTCCAGTTTCTTGAGGGCAAGACTTTCCCGAGGGCAAGACCATGGCTGAGTTCGACGTCGATCTGTTCGTCATCGGGGGCGGTTCGGGCGGCGTGCGCGCCGCGCGCATCGCGGCCGGCCACGGCGCCCAAGTGATGGTCGCCGAGGAATACCGGATGGGCGGCACCTGCGTGATCCGCGGCTGTGTGCCGAAAAAGCTGTTCGTGATCGGCTCCCATATCAAGCACGAGATCGAGGACGCCGCCGGCTTCGGCTGGACCGTCGGCAACGTCTCCTTTGACTGGCCGACCCTGGTCGCCAACAAGGACAAGGAGATCGCGCGGCTGGAGTCCATCTACACCACCAATGTCGAGAAGAGCGGCGCGAAGATCGTAAAAACCCGCGCCGTGCTGGAGGACGCCCACACAATTCGGCTGATGACCGGCGAGAAGGTCACCGCGAAATACATCCTGATTGCGACCGGCGGCGCGCCGAACCACGGCCCGGCCTTTCCCGGCATCGAGCACGTGATCTCCTCGAACGAGGCGTTTCACCTGGAAGCGCTGCCGAAGCGCATCGTGATCCAGGGCGGCGGCTATATCGCGCTGGAATTCGCCGGCATCTTCAGAGGCTACGGCTCCGACGTCACGGTGATCTATCGCGGCGACAACATCCTGCGCGGCTTCGACGAGGACGTCCGCAAGCACGTGCGGGCGGAGATGGAGAAACAAGGCATCACCATCATTACCGGCTGCACCGTCGACAAGGTCACGAAGCACGGTCACGAGTTCACCACGCATCTGTCGAGCGGATCGAGCATCGCCTCCGACCAGGTGATGTTCGCGATCGGGCGGCATCCGGCCGTCGCCAATCTCGGGCTGGAAACCGCAGGGGTCGCCATCAACCCGAGGAACGGCGGCATCGCGGTTGATGCCTGGTCGAAATCCTCGGTCGACAACATCTACGCGATCGGCGACGTCACCCACCGCATCAATCTCACGCCGGTCGCGATCCGCGAGGGCCATGCCTTCGCCGACACCGTGTTCGGCAAGCGCCCGGTCCAGGTCGACCACGCTACCATCCCGACGGCCGTGTTCTCGCAGCCCGAAGTCGGTACCGTTGGGCTCACGGAAGAGGAAGCCCGCGCGCAGTTCTCCCATGTCGACGTCTACAAGACCGATTTCCGCCCCATTAAAGCGACGATGTCCGGCCGCGACACCCGCATCCTGATGAAGCTCGTCGTCGACGGCACCTCTGACCGCGTGCTCGGCTGCCACATCGTCGGCGACGCCGCCGCCGAAATCACGCAAGCGGTTGCGATCGCGGTGAAGCTGAAGGCGACCAAGGCCGATTTCGACTCGACCATCGCGCTGCACCCGACCGCGGCGGAGGAGTTGGTGACGATGCGGACGCCGACGGCACGGTATGTGCGGGAAGCGGCGGCGGAGTAGGGGGGCACTCGAGCCCAAGAGTAATTCAAGGCGCTTAAGCGTTCGCTGAACTATTTGGCTTGATGATTTGGCGCCGCGAAAACCAACTGTTCACAGTATTCTGCAAGTAGATCTTCGTCGCTGAGTTTCCCGATCTCATCTTGATTGGGCGCATTTGCAAAATGACTGATCAAGTTTGCACGAGACATACTCTTCTGCGTATCCATGAAGAATTCGAACAATCCATAAGCATCTCTCACCGTCCTAGAAATTGGCACGATCTTTCCGAAGTATGCGTCGGGATGCGCTTTGTAATCTGTTAGTTCTTCATCCGACATTGTCTCGACTAGAATCTGGCCCTGATCAGTTCCAACATAGAGCTTTTTCTCTGCTTCATTTACTGTAGCCGTACTTACTGTCGCTAACAGCCCGCCTGGCGCGGCATTTTCAAAGAAATACGTCCCCCCGATTAGAATGCGCTTGCTTTTCTTTCCAGCCAGTTCCGAAGGTAAGCCTCCGTCGAAACTGCTGGGAAATTGGGTGTACTTCAGGAATGTTTCACCAATTTCCAGAGCATCGATGTGCCGCTTCCGTTGCCGGTGGATGTCTGAAAGGCGGAAATGGCCTGGCCTGTTGAAATCGTTTATTCCGAGGCCGAACGGCACTGCAGCCGGTTGGGGCGTGCTGTCTAATTGCCGGTGGAAGCCAATATTGGTGACAAACACATATGCTGTCTTTCCCCCTTCAAGTTCCTTGTCTTCGTAGCGTTCTAGTCGCGCAATCGCTCGATCGTGCCAAGTCGGCTTATTGTTGTCAAATTGCGGAGTTGTATTTAGATCGATGAAGATCAAGCGCTCATCCGCCGCAGGCTTAGCCAACGCTTGGTTGAGGTGTGGGATGAGTCGGGACAGCGGGTCGTCATCGCTCCCTCCATCCTTTTCCGTTTTGCCAAGTATTCCAGCAACGGAGCGCGCCTTGGCCTCGACCCAATACCTCTTTCCCGTCCGTCGAGAGACAGCGGCGAATTCGCAATGTTTGGACGCGCTGTCTGTTTCATCCTCAAGCGTTAGTGAAAATCCCGCTCGGATGAGAATATTGGCGACGAAGAGTTCGTAGAATGCTCCCTGAAAGTTTGAACGATCCTTCAAGCGATTGATCAAACGTGTTTGGAGCTCGACGTTGTGATCCAGAAGATAAAGGCTATAAGCGAGGCCAAGATGGCTGGCTACTATGCCTGTGACCGGCGCCTCGCTGACCTCGCCCGTATTTTTAATCGATCGCGCTTGGTAATGGCAATAGGCATCGTACCATTGGAGAATTGGATGCCGTTCCGCGAGTGGCTTCTTGATTTCGGCATTTCCCCACTCGGGATCAAGTTTCCGTTTCATGTAGTCAGCGAGAAAATCTGGAAAGGTCTTCCACTTTTCTGAAAAATAAATTGTATTTCCAACTGCGACGATCTGTTGTTGTCCGTGCTTGATGCCGATAATCGGCTTGCCAAGACCTTGCTGATCTTGACGTATCTTTTCTTCAGCTCGTTGACGATCGAGCATTTTTTGAATTTCGAGTTGGTCGATTAGCGCGGGTGCAATCGCGGACGTCGGGGGCGCAAAACTCCCGTGGCAATGCTTGTATTTGCGGCCACTGCCGCAAGGGCACGGTTTGTTTCGACCAGTCTTTTTCATGAAACGCCCGGCTCGATCGGCAGACTATAGGACCGTCCGTTCTCTGGACACCGACGGTATTGGGCACTTGACCAAACCTAATCCTATAGCGAGGGAAGCAGAAAGTCTCGCCGAATACGACTTATGGTGGTATCGCATTTGAAGAGTTGGCGGAGGATATACGTGAGCGCTCAATTGGTTCTGCGGAGATCTTACCGCTCCTCGCTCGGATGCACCCACTTGTACGGCGTAATCTCCCGCGTCTCCGTCAGCTTCATCATGTGCACCGGCGGCGCGTAGCGACCCTTGCGGCAGGAGCGGCATTTCAGCGGCGCTTCCAGTTTCCACAGCGGCGTGTCGCGCGGCCTTCGGATGGCTTCGAGCGGCAGGCTCGCGCGGGTCTTGCAGCGGTTGCACTCCACTTCCAGCCAGCGCAGTCCGCCGTTGAGGCATTGGCCTGTCGTGGGCGAGGGCTGCGCCGGGCCGCCATAGCCTTCCATCCGGACCGACCAGGCATAGGCCTCCGCGTGGTCGGCCTCGCGGATCGCCTTGTTCGCATCCGCGCGCGCGGCCTCGGCGCGCATCTTCGCGCCCATGATGGCGCCGCCCCAGGTCACCTCGCGCGATTTCGTGCTCATGGTCGGTGCATTACAGCGGCGCATTCGAACATGTGCAACGCCACTAGCATTGGGGGCGGGAACGCACCGGTCACACCACGGCGCGGTCAATCCGCCGTGCGATACCGGCAATGCAACTCGGGCCGTTTTTCCCGGACGGCGACGGCCTCCCCAACGGACTACCGATCCCCGCCGTCCTCTGCTAACGCTATCCACCAGCATTCAAACTGGAGTGACGTGAGCCATGATTGAGCAAATCGGTATCGTCGGCGCGGGCACGATGGGCAACGGGATCGCGCAGGTCTGCGCGGCGGCGGGGCTGCAGGTGGTCATGACCGATATCTCCGATGCCGCGCTGACGCGGGGCATGTCTGTCGTGACCGGCAGCCTGGAGCGGCTGGTCAACAAGCAGAAGATGACCGACGCCGACCGGCAGGCGGCGCTGAAGCGCATCGCCACCACCACGGACAGCGCCAAACTCGCCACCTGCGATCTGGTGATCGAGGCCGCGACCGAGAACGAGGATCTGAAGGTCAAGATCCTGAAGGATCTCTGCACCAAGCTGCGGCCGTCGGCGCTGCTCGCGACCAACACCTCGTCGATCTCGATCACGAAACTCGCCGCCGTCACCGACCGGCCGGACCGCTTCATCGGCATGCACTTCTTCAATCCGGTGCCGCTGATGGCGCTCTTGGAATTGATCCGGGGCTTGCAGACCTCCGACGACACCCACGCCAAGGCCGCCGAATTCGCCAAACGCATCGGCAAGGTCGCGGTGACCGCGAAGAACAGCCCGGGCTTTGCGGTCAACCGCATCCTGTGCCCGATGATCAACGAGGCGATCTTCGCGCTGCAGGAAGGCATCGCCACCGCCGAGGATCTCGACGCCGGCATGAAGCTCGGCTGCAACCACCCGATCGGGCCGCTGGCGCTGGCCGACATGATCGGGCTCGACACCATGCTGTCGGTGATGGAAGTGTTTTACGAGGGTTTCAACGACCCGAAATACCGCCCCGCGCCGCTGCTGAAGGAAATGGTCGCCGCCGGCCATCTCGGCCGCAAGACCGGGCAGGGGTTTTATAGTTACGGGAAGTAAGGGCTGCGTCGCTGCGTAGGGTGGGTTAGCAAAGCGTAACCCACCATCTTCGTGCGGCAGAACGGCGGATTACGCTTCGCTAATCCGCCGTTGGATGAAGAGCCAGTGTAAAGCGCCGCTTGACATATGTAAGGCGGTGCTTTACATTTGGGTATGATCCGCTCGTTCCGGAACAAGGCGCTCGAACGGTTTTTCGCGACCGGAGACGGGCGCCGGCTCAGCGTACAGAATGTGAGCCGGATGGCGAACATCCTGCGGGCTCTGGACGACGCATCACGCCCGGAAGACATGAATTTGCCGGGCTTCCGCTTTCATGCGCTGGTTGGTCGCGACAAGGGCCGTTACGCGGTCAACGCCAGTGGGAACTGGCGCGTTACTTTCGGTTGGATCGAAGGCGATGCCGTCGATGTCGATCTGGAAGATTATCACTGAGGACAGACGTATGACCAAAAAACTTCCGAAGCGAGGCTTGCCTCCGATGCATCCCGGTGAACTTCTTCGTGAGGAGATTTTACCGGCGCTTGAGCGGCCCAAGACGGAGATCGCCAAACTGCTCGGCGTCTCGCGTCAGGCGCTTTATGATGTCTTGACGGAAAAGCAGCCGGTGACTCCTGTCATGGCGCTACGGCTTGGCAAACTGTGCGGAAATGGTCCGGATCTCTGGCTCAATCTGCAGAAGCGATATGATTTGTATCAGGCTCAGCAAGAGCTCGGAGACAAGCAAGCGATCCTCCTCACACATGCGGTATTGATGGTTTGCTACCCATAATCAAGGAAACATCATGCGTATTGCGGTGATCGGCGCCGGCGGCGTCGGAGGCGGATTTCGGGGCGGCGCTGGCGAAAGCGGGGGCCGACGTCACCTTCGTCGCGCGCGGCGCGCATCTCGCCGCCATGCAAGAGCGCCGGCCTGAAGGTCGTCGGCGGCCGCGGCGAGACCCATGTGGTGCCGACCAGGCGACCGACGATCCCAAGAGCATCGGCGCGGTCGATGTCGTGCTGTTCTGCGTCAAGCTGTGGGACGTCGAGAGCGCGGGCGAGGCGATCAAGCCGCTGGTCGGGCCCGACACCGCCGTGATCCCGCTGCAGAACGGCATCGACGCCGCCGAGCGGCTGCTGCCGATCCTGGGGCCGAAGGCCGTGATGGGCGGCGTCGCCCAGATCAGCGCCTCGATCACCGCGCCCGGCGTGATCACCCAGGTCGGCACCTTCATGCGCATGATCTTTGGCGAGCTCGACGGCAAGCGCAGCCAGCGCGCCGAGGAATTTCTGGCGCTCTGCCACAAGGCCGGCTTCGACGCCACCCTGAGCGACCAGATCCTCACCGAGCTCTGGATGAAGTTCATCGGGCTCGCGACCAATGCCAGCATCACGGCGCTGACGCGCCAGCCGATCGGCAAGCTGCGCGACGATCCCGACATCCGTCCGATCCTCCTCGCAGCGTTTGGGAAGTGATCGAGGTCGGCCGCGCCAAGGGCATCCGCTGCCGGTGACGCGATGAACAAGATCATCGACTTCATCGGTCACGCGCCGCCGGCGATGAAGGCGTCGATGGCGCTCGATCTCGAGCGCGGCAACCGGCTCGAACTGCCCTGGCTCGGCGGCAAGGTCGTCGCTATGGGCCGCGAACTCGGCGTCCCGACGCCGACGCACGGCATGACTGTACGCGCTGCTGAAGCCCTACATCATGGGCACGCCGGCCTGAGGGGACGTGTAGGATGGGTGGAGCGCAGCGATACCCATCATTTTCACGCCTTCGGATTTGATGGGTATCGCTTCGCTCCACCCATCCTACGAACTACAGACTGCCCGACGGGCAAATCACCCCAAGATGTGGGTCCAGCCCTCCACGCAAAAATATTCCGGTTGCGCCGTCGGGCAAATCAACTCTATAACTCCCGCCATCCTGTCCCACAGAGGGGCGTTGGCCATCGTCGCAAACGAGGGGCAGGGAGCGGTGGACGCGAAGGCTCGCGAAGACGAACGGCAGCAGTTGCGTACGGTGAAATCGTGCGGGCCCGACGCCCCCGGTGCTGGCGTCAATCAATGGTGGCAAGAAAGCCGGTCACCAGGACGACCACGTATGAGCCGTAAAGCCATCGCGCAGGGAAGGCCGGGTGTTCTCCGCTGTTCCTGTATGCTCGTGTGCACATTCTTGTTTGCAGACACGCACGCGAGACCGCGGGTGCAGCGCGCACCCGGTCTTCCCTGCGCCCTCTGATTTTCGGGGGGCCGACGAAATGCAAAACTTCGGGCGCATCGCGCCGCGAGAATGCGAAGTTGTGCCTCTCGGCTGTTTGAGAATTGAATCTGAAAGTCGTGCTCGCGGCGCGCTCGATCTATCGTCGTCATCCTGAGGAGCGCGAAGCGCGTCTCGAAGGACGACGGCCACCTCTCATCCTTCGAGGCTCGCCCAGCGGTGCAAGTGCACCGCAAGCCTCGCACCTCCAACAATAACGGCGAAGCCGTTATGTAGGGATGACGGGGTTACTCCCCCGCCTGAATCCATTCCGCCGCACCCCGCCACAGCGTGTCGCGATGTTCGGCGCGGAAGAAACCCATATGGCCGATCGCGTTCACACCCGTGTCGGCCGGCGTCACGGTGATGATCTCGGGGGTGATCGAGGTGAACCCCGAACACAGCAGTTCGACCGCCGGCCGCGTCGCCCAGGGATCGTCGGACAGACACAGCGCGCGCAACGCGCCCTGGTATTTCGGAAAGTTCTGCAAGGAGTCGAGTTTGGAATTCGAAGAGATAACGCGGGCTCATCACCCACGAGACCCATTGCACGAACGCGTCCTTCGGCAGGTCCATGCCGAGGCCGGCCTTGCCCGGCATGTAGCCGAGCGTGCGGGTGAGGGGGAGGCCGACGAAATTCAACAGCGCGTAGACGCGATAGCGCTCCGGCGACGTCATCAGCTTCCAGTAGCCGGCTTGCGCTGCGATCAGCAGCGCGCGCGAAATCTCGGTGTTGTTGGCGAGCAGCCCGAGCGCCTGGCCGCCGAAGGAATGCCCGACATAGGCGAACGGCATGTCGTGATAGCGCTGGCGCATCCATGCCACCGCGGCGGTGACGTCCTGCGCCGCCCAGTCCGACATCGAGGCCTTGAAGCCGACCAGCGATTTCGGCTGGTTGTAGCCGGTCAGCGCCTGCTGCCTGCTGTCGCCCGTGCCGCGATAATCATAGGTCAGAACCGCGCAGCCGCGCTTGGCGAGATAGCCGGCAAAGCCGCGGTAGAGCTTGCGGTGAACGGCGGTGGCCGAATTGATCAGCACGGCGTGGCGCTTGGCCCCGCGCGGCAAAAACAGCGTCGCCGCGAGCGGATAGCCATCCGTCGCGGGCAACGTGATATCGTCGGCAAATACGTCGTCCAGACCCGGCTCGGTCACCGCGATCTCCTCCCTGTCCCCGCGAGCGGCCACAGCAAATGCGAATTCGGCTTTTGCCGCAAGGGCTTGACGAAACAGGTAGAAATCTGGCTGGCGGTCCGACACCACCCTGTGTATAACGCGGCCCGTTGCGACCTTCCGGTAAGTAGCGGTATTTGCTCAGGAGTTAACCTCATGTCCGAGCGGTGGACACCCGACAGCTGGCGCACCAAGCCGGTGCTGCAAGTGCCCGATTATCCCGATGCCAAGGCATTGGCGGATGTCGAGGCGCAGTTGGCCACGTTTCCTCCGCTGGTTTTCGCGGGCGAGGCGCGCAACCTGAAGAAATCACTCGCGCGGGTTGCAGCCGGCGAGGCCTTCCTGCTGCAGGGCGGCGATTGCGCCGAGAGCTTTGCCGAGCACGGCGCCAACAACATCCGCGATTTTTTCCGGGTGCTGCTGCAGATGGCCGTGGTGCTGACCTATGCCGGCGCGCTGCCGGTGGTGAAGGTCGGCCGCATCGCCGGGCAGTTTGCCAAACCGCGCTCGTCCAACACCGAGAAGATCAACGGCGTCGAACTGCCGAGCTATCGCGGCGACATCATCAACGACATCGCCTTCACGCCGGAATCGCGCGTTCCCGATCCGCAGCGCCAGCTGATGGCGTATCGCCAGTCGGCGGCGACGCTGAACCTGCTGCGCGCGTTCGCGACCGGCGGCTTTGCCAATCTCGGCAGCGTGCACCAGTGGATGCTCGGCTTCCTGAAGGACTCGCCGCAGTCCCGCCGCTACAAGGAACTGGCCGACCGCATTTCCGATGCGCTGAATTTCATGCGCGCCTGCGGCCTCGATCTTGAAAGCCATCCCGAACTGCGCGCCACCGATTTCTACACCAGCCACGAAGCGCTGCTGCTCGGTTACGAGCAGGCTTTTACCCGCGTCGACTCGACCACGGGCGACTGGTACGCGACCTCGGGCCACATGATCTGGATCGGCGACCGCACTCGCCAGCTCGATCACGGCCATGTCGAATATTTCCGCGGCATCAAGAACCCGATCGGCCTGAAATGCGGCCCGTCGCTGAAGCCGGATGAACTGATCAAGCTGATCGACATCCTCAACCCCGACAACGAGCCGGGACGGCTGACGCTGATCAACCGCTTCGGCTCCGACAAGGTCGGCGATCATCTGGCGCCCTTGATCCGCGCCGTGAAGCGGGAAGGGCGCACGGTCGTGTGGTCGTGCGATCCGATGCACGGCAACACCATCACCTCCACATCAGGCTACAAGACCCGCCCGTTCGACCGGGTGCTGTCGGAAGTGAAATCGTTTTTTGCGATCCATGCCGCCGAAGGCACCCATGCCGGCGGCGTCCATCTGGAAATGACCGGGCAGGACGTCACCGAATGTATCGGCGGCGCCCGCGCCATCACCGATGAGGATCTCAACGACCGCTATCACACGGTCTGCGATCCCCGCCTCAACGCCGAACAATCCATCGACATGGCTTTCCTGATTGCCGAACTGCTGAAGCAGGACCGCGTGGCTAAGGAAAAGCCGATGCCGGCCGCAGCGGGACTCTGACTTGCTGCGAATTTGGCGTGCCACGGTCAATACACGTAACGGATTAGCTTTTGCGATCCGGTCGGAGCAGGCTGTCCGCGAGGAAATTTTCGCGCTGGCGCTGTCGCTGCCGCTGGCCTGGCTGGTCGGCGCCACCGCGATGCGCCGGTTCGAGCTGGTCGCCGCGGTCGCCTTCGTGCTGGTGGTCGAGCTGCTCAACACCGCGATCGAAAAGCTCTCCGATCGCCTGACCACCGATCACGACCCGCAGATCGGCCGGGTCAAGGACATGGGATCGGCCGCCGTCGGCGTCGCGCTGCTGATGGCGGCCGGGTTCTGGCTGTTCGCCCTCGCTGAACGCATGGGCGCGATCTAAATCAATCGATTGAAGTCTGCCGCGCTGCAAGGCACCATCGCCCCATGACTGAACCCGTTTTCACGATCACGCTGGCGCAGTTGAACCCGACGGTCGGCGACGTCGCCGGCAATGCCGCCATGGCCCGCGCCGCGCGCGACAAGGCCAAGGCCGACGGCGCCGATCTCTTGGTGCTGCCAGAATTGTTCATCTGCGGATACCCGCCGGAAGACCTGGTGCTGAAGCCGGCCTTCCAGGCCGCCTGCCGCGCCGCGATCGAGGAACTGGCGCGCGAAAGCGCAAGCGGGCCGGCGATCCTGATCGGCACGCCTTGGGTCGAGGACGGCAAGCTCTATAACGCCTGCGCGCTGCTCGACCAGGGCCGCATCGCCGCCCTTCGCTTCAAGGCCAACCTGCCGAATTACGGCGTGTTCGACGAAAAGCGCCTGTTCGCGCGCGGGCCTGCCGCGGGTCCGGTCACCGTGCGCGGCATCCGGGTCGGCGTCCCCATCTGCGAGGACATCTGGCTCGAAGAGTCTGAGGAATACGAGAACGTCGTCGAGTGTCTCGCCGAGACCGGCGCGGAAATTCTGGTGGTGCCGAACGGCTCGCCTTACGCCCGCGACAAGAACGACCTGCGGCTGTCGATCGCGGTCGCCCGTGTTACCGAAAGCGGATTGCCGCTGGTCTATCTGAACCAGATCGGCGGCCAGGACGAACTGGTATTCGACGGCGCCTCGTTCGCGCTGAATGCCGATCTGTCGGTCGCGGCGCAGTTGCCGGCGTTCGAGGAAAACATCACCACGCTGCGCTGGACCAAGGGCGCGGACGGCTGGCGCTGCAAGGGCCCGGTTGCGCCGCTGGTCGACGGCGACAAGGGCGACTACGCCGCCTGCGTGCTCGGCCTGCGCGACTATGTTCGCAAAAACGGTTTTCCGGGCGTCTTGTTGGGCGTCTCCGGCGGCATCGATTCAGCACTTTGCGCGGCGATCGCGGTCGACGCGCTCGGCGCGGAAAAAGTGCGCGGCGTGATGCTGCCGTTCCGGTTCACCGCGCAGGTCTCGCTCGACGATGCGGCAAAGCTCGCCAAAGCGCTCGGCTTTCCCTACGAGGTGCTGCCGATCGCGGATGCCGTCAACGGCTTCGAAAAAATCCTGTCGGTTCCGTTCGCGGGCCTGCCGCGCGACATCACCGAAGAGAATTTACAGGCGCGTACCCGCGGCACGCTGCTGATGGCGATTTCGAACAAGACCGGCGCGATGGTGGTCACGACCGGCAACAAGTCGGAAATGTCGGTCGGCTACGCCACCATCTATGGCGACATGAACGGCGGCTTCAATCCGATCAAGGACATCTACAAGACCGAAGTGTTCCGGCTCTCGAGCCTGCGCAACGAATGGAAGCCGGACGGCGCGCTGGGGCCGTCGGGCGAGGTCATTCCGGTCAACATCATCGTCCGGCCGCCGACGGCGGAGTTGCGCGAGAACCAGACCGACCAGGATTCGCTGCCGCCCTACGACATGCTGGACGGCATTCTGGAACGTCTGGTGGAGCGCGAGGAGCCGCTGGCCGCGATCATCGCCGCCGGTTTCCCGGCCGACGTGGTGACGCGGATCGACCGGCTGCTCAACGTCGCCGAGTACAAGCGCCGGCAGGCCGCACCCGGCGTCAAGGTGACGCAAAAGAACTTTGGCCGGGATCGCCGCTATCCCATCACCAACCGCTTTCGCGACAACGGCAAGGCGTTGCCCGAGCCCGACGACGAGCTGGTCGCACGCGCCGGCCGCGCCTCAGCGGAAGCCTTTGAGGGCTAGGCTGGCGACTACTGCTTCGGCGGGATGAAGGTCGGCCCGACGGTGCGGATCGGCTTTTTCTCGTCGCTCGCAGCGGCCGGCTCAGGCGGTGTTGCCGCGGGCGGCGCGGTGGCCGTGGTGCCGGCGGGCGCCGTGCCCTTTTTGGCCCCGGGCGTAGTCTTCGCCGCACTCGGCTGCGCGCGCTGCTGCATCTTCTTCGCGCTCTCCTCGGTGACGATGATGTCGCCCTGCTGTTCGGCGGCTGCTTTGTCTTCGACCGACTTCAGCGCGTCCGACCAGGTTTGCCCGGCGGCCTTGCAGGCGCAGGACGGGTTGAACTCGCTGCGGAACTTGAACGCATTCGGTAGCGCTGTGTACTGCTGGCCGGCGACCGAGACCGCTTGGTTGATGTCTTCGCCGGGATTCCGGTAGGTGAACAGCGTTGCCTCCGTCGCCGGGCACAGCGCCTTGCAGGTTTTTTCGTCGTCGGGGAAACGCGACTGCACGGTGGCGAACGAGACCGGGAAATAGGCGCCGTCGCAGGTGCGGACGCAGACGGTGCGGAAGGTGCCGGATTGCGGACCGAATTCGGCGGCGGGTGGCGGGATCTGGCTGCCGTTGCCGCCGAACAGGTTGTCCATGAAATTGCCGCCGCCGTTGCCGGCGCGCGCGGCAGCGGCATATTGCGGGCCGCAATTGTTCTGCACCAGCGCGGTCAGCACCGAGCGGCGCTGGTTTTCGCGGTCGGCGCCGCCGATGCCGCCGCTGCGCAGCCGTTCGAGGCTGCTGGTGATCTGGTCGAGATTGCCGCGCATCTGCTGGATCTGGTTGTTCACCGGCGCGCATTGCGCCGACTGGCCGTTGAACAGCGAGAAGAAGCCCGAGCTCTCGCAGCCCATCCGCTTGGCCTGCATGGTGACGCGATCGAGTTCGGACTGCTGCTTGGCGGCGGCCTCCTGGTAGCGGCGGATCTGCTCGTCCTTGGCCGGGTCGCCCGTTCCCGCGCCGCGATCGATCGTCGCCAGCTGGCCTTCAAGGCGGCCACACATCGGGTTGGCCCCCAGCCCGCCTTGCGGTGGCGGCGGCGGCGGCGAGGCGTTCGGATTCATCTGCGCAAATGCGGGCGTGCCGGATACGGCAAGGCCGAACAGCATGGCGCAGGTCATGAGCGAACGGGAGAAGGCAGCTTTAGGTATTTCCAGCATATCCGGCCATTGAGAGCTGATCCGCGCGGCATGAAAGCCAGGTGGCGCGGCCAAGGCGGCGATTGCGGCCGAGGCCGCATCCAATACCTGCTTCTCGGGGCATCGTCACGTCGTTTCCGGGGCGCGGGTGTGGCAAACCGCCCCTTGATTCGCCTGGGATGAACAGGTCAGCGCTGACAGGTGATGGCGACGTATTCATTGCAGCCGCTGCCGCTGCATTTCTCGTTTCCACCCCTGGGAACCGAGCCTGTAATTTCGTCGGGGTCGACGCGGCGATAGGAAGTGGCCTGTGCAAATTCCCGTGACTGGCAATAGGAACGGGCGGCATATGCGCCGCACTTTTCGCCCGTGGCGAGGCATTGGTCGACGCCGTAGCCGTCGGCCTGGTTGGCGACGATGAAGACACGGCTATCGGCGTGGGCCGCCGAGACGGCGAACAGCAGTGCACAGACCAGAAATGCATCAAAGATGAATGCCAACGAAATTCGCATGGGTAACACCGGTGAGGGGATTCAAGGACCGTGCTCCACAGATAGGCCCCAAAAGTTAATAATGATTAACCATGATTGCCTGGGGCTGACCGAAGGGTGGGAGGCGGCTGAATCGGCCGCAAAAGAGGCACAACCGAGGCTTGACGCCGTGCCCCGGGCTGGGACATGGTGCAGCCATGAACGGTCTCCTCGCCATCTGCAGCATTTGCCGCGAGATTATTAGCTAGCGATTCGCTGGCTGAGGCCGTCTTTTCTCAAAAATGAGATCACTGGACGCCCGGCCGCAAGGGATGGGTACGCCATGGAACTTCGACTCTACGATACCTTGACCAAGGAGAAGCGGCCGTTCACGCCGCTCGATCCCGCAAACGTGCGCATGTACGTCTGCGGACCGACGGTCTACGACTTCGCCCATATCGGCAATGCGCGCCCGGTCATCGTGTTCGACGTGCTGTTCCGGCTGCTGCGGCATGTCTATGGCGCCGGGCACGTCACCTATGTCCGCAACATCACCGACGTCGACGACAAGATCAACGTGCGCGCGGCGCGGGATTTTCCCGGCCTGCCGCTCAACGAGGCGATCCGCAAGGTCACCGAACTGACCGAGAAGCAGTTTCACGACGACGTCGACGCCATCGGCTCGCTGCGGCCGACGGTCGAACCGCGCGCCACCGAACATATCGCCGAAATGCGCGCGATCATCGAGAAACTGGTGGCCGGAGGGTTTGCCTATGTTGCCGAAGACCACGTGCTGTTCTCGCCGCAGGCGATGAACGCGGCGAACAAGGTGCTGCCGCGCTATGGCGCGCTCGGAAATCGCTCGCTCGACGAGATGATCGCCGGCGCCCGCGTCGACGTCGCGCCCTACAAGCGCGACTCAACCGATTTCGTGCTGTGGAAGCCGGCAAAACCCGGCGAGCCGTCCTGGCCGTCGCCGTCGGGCATCGCCACGCCTGGACGGCCGGGGTGGCACATCGAATGCTCGGCAATGGCATGGAAGCATCTCGGCGAGCAGTTCGACATCCATGGCGGCGGCATCGATCTGGTGTTTCCGCACCATGAGAACGAACTCGCGCAGACCTGCTGCGCGTTCCATGCCGACCGCATGGCCAATGTCTGGATGCACAACGGCTTCCTGCAGGTCGAGAGCGAGAAGATGTCGAAGTCGACCGGCAACTTCATCACCATCCGGGAGTCGCTGGCGGAGTGGCCCGGCGAGGTGCTGCGCCTCAACATGCTGAAGACGCACTATCGTTCGCCGATCGACTGGACCTCGAAATCGCTGGAGGAAAGCTCGAAAACGCTCGACGACTGGTATGCGGTCGCGTCCGACGCCAAAGGTGACCGGCCGGCCGACGCCGTGATCGAGGCGTTGTCCGACGATCTCAATACGGCGCAGACGATCACCGCGCTGCACGGCCTGCGGCACGCGGCGGCGTCCGGCGGCGAACGCGAGCGCGGCGAGTTCGCGGCCTCGCTTCGGCTGCTCGGGCTGCTTTCCATGAGCGCCGCCGAGTGGAAGGGGCGCAAACAGCAGGCGAGCGGTATCGATGTGCAACAGGTCGACCGGTTGCTGGCGGACCGTACCGCCGCGCGGGCGCGAAAGGATTTCAGGGAATCCGATCGCATCCGCGACGAGCTTGCCGCCATGGGCGTTGCCATCAAGGACGGCAAGGACGCAGACGGCAAACCCGTCACGACATGGGAGATCGCGTAATGACGAGGCCCGACACGCCTTTCCCGAAACACTGGCGCTATTACATCTTCATCAAGTGGGCCTTGATCCTTGGCGCGGCTGTGCTCGCGCTGCGACTGTTCGGAGTGTTTTGACGCGATGGGACAGGCCCTACCAAAACCCGCGCTGCGGCCGTTTTTGCCGGCGGACACCTCGATCCTGGCGGCGATCTTCGTGGCCGCGATCCAGGAATTGACCGGCGACGACTACAGCGAGGCGCAGCAGGCGGCCTGGGCTGAAGTCGCCGAGGATGAAGAAACCTTCGGCAAAAAACTCGCCGGGCAATTGACGCTGATTGCGACGCTGCAGAATTCGCCGGTGGGTTTTGCTTCGCTCAAGGGCCCCGATCATATCGACATGCTCTACGTGCATCCGAGCGTGGCGGGGCAGGGCGTCGCCTCGATGCTAACAGATGCGCTGGAAAAGCTCGCCGGCGCCCGTGGCGCCAGGAGTTCTCACGGTCGAGGCCAGCGACACCGCGGAGCCGTTTTTCAAAAAGCGCGGCTATGTCGCCATGCAGCGCAACACCGTCACCGTCAACGGCGAATGGCTCGCCAACACCACGATGCAGAAGACGCTGGCTGAAAACGCCGCGCCGGGAGCGCCATCATGAGCCGCGAACGCCTGTATCTGTTCGACACCACGCTGCGCGACGGCGCCCAGACCAACGGCGTCGATTTCACGCTGCATGACAAGCGGATCATCGCCGGCATGCTCGACGAACTCGGCATCGACTATGTCGAGGGCGGCTATCCCGGCGCCAATCCGACCGACACCGAATTCTTTGCCACCAAACCTAAGCTCGACCACGCGCGTTTCACGGCGTTCGGCATGACGCGTCGTCCGGGCCGCTCGGCCTCGAACGATCCGGGCCTGGCCGCGCTGATCGAGGCCAAGGCGGACGCGATCTGCTTCGTCGCAAAGGCCTCCGCCTATCAGGTGCGCGTGGCGCTGGAGACCACCAACGAGGAAAACATCGCCTCGATTCGCGACAGCGTCAAAGCCGCCAAGGCCGCCGGCCGCGAGGTGATGGTCGACTGCGAGCACTTTTTCGACGGCTACAAGGAAAACGCCGAATTCGCGCTGGCCTGCGCCAAAGCCGCCTATGAGTCCGGCGCGCGCTGGGTGGTGCTGTGCGACACCAATGGCGGCACCATGCCGCATGAAGTGGAAACGATCGTTGGCGATGTCGTCAAGAACATTCCCGGCGGTCACGTCGGCATCCACGCCCATAACGACACCGAGCAGGCGGTGGCGAACTCGCTGGCCGCGGTGCGCGCCGGCGCGCGGCAGATCCAGGGCACGCTGAACGGGCTCGGCGAGCGCTGCGGCAACGCCAACCTCTGCTCGCTGATCCCGACCTTGCGGCTGAAGAACGAGTTCGCCGACGCCTTCGAGATCGGGGTCACGCCCGACAAGATGGCGACCTTGATGACGGTGTCGCGCGCGCTTGACGACATGCTCAACCGCGCGCCGAACCGCCACGCCGCCTATGTCGGCGAAAGCGCGTTCGTGACCAAGACCGGCATTCATGCCTCCGCCGTGATGAAGGATCCGCACACCTACGAGCACGTGCTGCCGGAGGCGGTGGGCAACCACCGCAAGGTGCTTGTGTCCGACCAGGCCGGCCGCTCCAACGTGATGGCCGAACTCGACCGCGCCGGCATTCCCTATGAGAAGAGCGACCCGAAACTGGCGCGGCTGGTCGAGGAGTTGAAGGAGCGCGAGGCGGCCGGCTTCGCCTATGAATCCGCCAACGCCTCGTTCGATCTTTTGGCCCGGCGCACGCTCGGCAAGGTGCCGGAATACTTTCGCGTCGAGCAGTTCGACGTCAATGTCGAGCAGCGCTACAACGCCAACGGCCAGCGCGTCACGGTGGCGCTTGCGGTAGTCAAGGTCGATGTCGCCGGTGAGCACTTGATCTCGGCGGCCGAAGGCAACGGCCCGGTCAATGCGCTCGACGTCGCACTGCGAAAAGACCTCGGCAAATACCAGAAATACATCGAAGGCCTGAAGCTGATCGATTACCGCGTGCGTATCCTCAACGGCGGCACCGAAGCGGTGACGCGGGTGCTGATCGAGAGCGAGGACGAGGCGGGCGAAAGCTGGACCACGGTCGGTGTCTCGCCGAATATCATAGACGCCTCGTTCCAGGCGCTGATGGATTCGGTGATCTACAAGCTGGTGAAGTCGAACGCGCCGGCGTGAGGTTAGCGCCGTCATTGCGAGCGAAGCGAAGCAATCAATCTCGCCGCGCAGGAAGTGTGGATTGCTTCCGCCTTCGCCCGTTGGGCTACGGCGGACAAGTCGTCGCAAGCGAGTGGGGACTCAAATGATCGACCACATCTCCGTCGGCGTTGCCGACCTCGAACGATCCGCGCGCTTCTATGAAGCGACGCTGGCGCCACTCGGCCTGTCGCGGCTGGTGACGCGACCCGCCACCATCGGCTTCGGCAAGAACTATCCGGAATTCTGGATCAACCTGCGTGCCGGCGTGACGGCGGTGGCGCCCGAAAGCGGCACCCACATCTGCCTTCGCGCCAGGACAACCGGCGATGTCGATGCGTTTCATGCGGCGGCGCTCACCACCGGCGGCCGTTCCGACGGTGCACCGGGCCTGCGCCCGCACGACCGCGTGCGTTATTACGCGGCCTTCGTGATCGATCCCGATGGCAACCGCGTCGAGGCGGTGACGTTTCCGGGCGAGTGAAGATGCGAGCGCCTAAAGCCTTCTTGCCACTTCCGGGACCATTTCCTGGGTGCCGGCGGGCGCGAGTGCGGCGGCGGCGCGCAGGCGCGGCAGGATGTCTTCAACGCGTTCGGCCTTGAGAACGTCGATGCTCAATCCGGGCCGGATGAATTCGCTGGCGCGCATATGCGTCAGCAGCGCCAGCAGCGGTTCCCAGAAATTGTCGATGTTGGCGAGCAGCACCGGCTTGGTGTGGCGGCCGAGCTGCTGCCAGGTCATTTGCTCGACCAGTTCCTCCAGTGTGCCGATCCCGCCGGGCAGGGCGACAAAGGCGTCCGAGCGTTCGAACATCATCCGCTTGCGTTCATGCATGTCGGGTGTGACCACCAGCTCCTGAACCCGCGACAGCATGTTTTCGCGGACCATGAGAAACTCCGGGATGATCCCGGTGACGGTGCCGCCGTGATCGAGCACGGACCTGGCGACAGCACCCATCAAGCCGACCGATCCGCCGCCATAGACGAGGCGGATGTTGTTTTCGGCGAAAGTCTTGCCTAGCGCGATCGCGGATTCGACAAAGCGGGGATTGGACCCCGCGCCGGAGCCGCAATAGACGCAGACGGTTTTGATTTGGTTCATGCTATTTATGTGGCACTGCAGCGTAAAAAGCTCAAGTCCGGTGATGCCGGGGCATTTACGGGGGAAACCGCCCGGAAACGCCGTCAAAAGCAGGAAAGTTTTATCTTTCAAGGCTGTACCCGGCATTCAAACGCTTTATATGACGGGCATATGCAAGCCCTGAGAAATCACCCGACGGCGAACCGGAGCGCCCTCCTGCTGCAGGCGCCGAGCTGATGGCCCATCACGATTCGTACGCCCACGCCGGCGACGCGCAGCCCCCGGCCGCGAACTCGCCCGACAAGGCGACCCTGATCGGGACGCTGGTGCATCTGTGGCCGTTTATCTGGCCCGGCGATCGCGCCGACCTGAAGATGCGCGTGGCCTGGTCGGTGGTGCTGCTCCTGATCGCCAAGGTCGCGACGCTCGCGGTTCCCTTCACCTTCAAATGGGCGATCGATGCGCTCAGCGGCACCGGCAGCGCGCCGGTCGAGCCGTCGAACTGGACGCTGTGGCTGATCGCCTCGCCGTTGCTGATGACGCTCGGTTATGGCGGCCTGCGCGTGCTGATGGCGATCCTGACGCAGTGGCGCGATGGCATCTTCGCCCGCGTCGCGATGCATGCGGTGCGCAAGCTCGCTTACATAACCTTCGTTCACATGCACGAATTGTCGCTGCGCTTCCACCTCGAGCGCAAGACCGGCGGACTGACGCGGGTGCTGGAGCGCGGCCGCTCCGGCATCGAAGTCATCGTGCGGATGGTGATCCTGCAGCTGATCCCGACCGTCGTGGAGGTGGCGCTGCTGGCCGGCGTGCTGCTGTGGCAGTTCGACTGGCGCTATGTCGCCGCCGTCCTGACCACGGTCGTGGTCTTCATGTACTTCACCTACATCGCGACCGAGTGGCGGATCGAAATCCGCCGCAAGATGAACGATTCCGATACCGAGGCGAACACCAAGGCGATCGACTCGCTGTTGAACTACGAGACGGTGAAATATTTCAGCGCCGAACAGCGCGAAGCCGCGCGCTACGACCATTCGATGGAGCGCTTCGAAAAGGCCAGCGTGAAGACCTATACGTCGCTGGCGGTGCTCAATACCGGGCAGGCGGTCATCTTCACCGCCGGGCTCACCGCGACCATGCTGATGTGCATCTCCGGCATCCGCAACGGCACCCATACCGTCGGCGATTTCGTCATGATCAACGCCATGATGATCCAGTTGTACCAGCCGCTGAATTTCATGGGCATGGTCTATCGCGAGATCAAGCAGGCGATCATCGACATCGAGAAGATGTTCGAGGTGCTGTCGCGCAATCCGGAGGTCAAGGATATCGAGGGCGCGGTGCCGCTGGTGGTGAGTGCGGGCAGCGTGCGGTTCGACGACGTCCGCTTTGCCTATGATGCCGAGCGGCCGATCCTCAAGGGTCTCAGCTTCGAGGTCCCGGCCGGCAAGACGGTCGCGATCGTCGGTCCCTCCGGCGCCGGCAAGTCGACGATCTCGCGGCTGCTGTTTCGCCTCTACGACGTCTCCGGCGGCAAGATCCTGATCGACGGCCAGGACATCCGAAACGTCACCCAGGCGAGCCTGCGCGCCTCGATCGGCATGGTGCCGCAGGACACCGTGCTGTTCAACGACACCATCCGCTACAACATCCGCTACGGCCGCTGGGACGCCAGCGATGTGGAAGTGGAGGAGGCGGCGCAGCTGGCGCAGATCGACAGTTTCATCAAGATGTCGCCGAAGGGCTACGAGACCCAGGTCGGCGAACGCGGCCTCAAATTATCCGGCGGCGAGAAGCAGCGCGTGGCGATCGCGCGCACCGTGCTGAAGGCGCCGCCGATCCTGGTGCTGGACGAGGCGACTTCGGCGCTCGACAGCCACACCGAGCACGAAATCCAGGAATTGCTGGAGCGCGTTTCGCGCGGCCGCACCTCGCTCGTGATCGCGCACCGGCTCTCGACCATCGTCGGCGCCGACGAAATCATCGTGCTGGACCAGGGCCGCATCGCCGAGCGCGGCACCCATGCCCGGCTTTTGGCATCCGGCGGGCTTTATGCCAGTATGTGGAACAGGCAGCGTGAGGCCCAGGAGGCGCGGGAGAAGCTCGCGCAGATCGGGGACGAAAACGAGGCGCCGAACCGCGTTCCGCCGCCGGTCGACGACCGGCTTCCGGATTTTTTGAAGGGCCCCGCGAAGGATCCGGCGAAAGACCCCGTAGCGACCGCCGTGGAATAATCGTAAGTAGACGCAGCCTCCCGCTACGGGATTGCGACAGATAACAGCGAGTCCGAATGTCGATTGCGAATTCCATCCGCGCGCAGATCCCGCCGATTCATCCCGAAGGCTATCCCTTCATCGGCGGCTTTGCGCTGGCCAGCCTGGTCCTGTTCTGGATCTGGACGCCGCTGGGCTGGATCGGCACGCTGCTGACGGTCTGGTGCGCGCTGTTCTTCCGCGATCCGGTTCGCGTGACGCCGGTGCGTGACGGCATCGTGGTGGCGCCCGCCGACGGCCGGGTCTCGCTGATCTCGCAGGTGTTGCCGCCGGCCGAACTCGGGCTCGGCGACCGGCCGCTGCCGCGGATTTCGATCTTCATGAGCGTGTTCAACTGCCATGTGAACCGCAGCCCGGTGGCGGGCCGGATCGACCGCATCGTCTACCGGCCCGGCGCCTTCATCAATGCCGAACTCGACAAGGCCAGCGAAGACAACGAGCGCAACTCGCTGGTGATCTCGACGACGAACGGACGCATCGGCGTGGTCCAGATCGCCGGCCTGGTGGCGCGGCGGATTGTCTCATTCGTGCGGGAAGGGCAGTCGATCGGCGCCGGCGAGCGGTTTGGCCTGATCCGGTTCGGCTCGCGCCTCGACGTCTATCTGCCCGAAGGCATGAAGGCGCTGGTTTCCGAAGGCCAGACGGCCGTTGCCGGCGAGACCATCCTGGCCGATTTCGGCATGAGCGAGCACGGCCGGACGTTTCGGGCCGATTAACCATCGATCTGGCTGAAACGGCCGCTTCGCCCGCCAATAGCGCGTTCCGGCTGCGCTTGCTATATAATGGCCGTCATGACGCCATTTGATACCAAAGCCCCCGAACTGCGCCGTCGCCGGTTTCGCCCGATTCCGGTGCGGATGCTGGTGCCGAATTTCATCACGTTGCTGGCGATCTGCGCCGGGCTAACCGCGATCCGGCTGTCGACCGAGGGGCGGATGGATCTGGCGGTCTATGCCATCGTGTTCGCGGCCATCCTCGACGGCCTCGATGGCCGCGTCGCGCGCATGATCAAGGGCCAGTCGAAGTTCGGCGCCGAGCTCGACAGCCTCGCCGACTTCGTCAATTTCGGCGTCGCCCCCGGACTGATCCTGTACTTCTGGCAGCTGCATGAGCTGAACAATGGCGGCTGGATCGCGGCGATGGTGTTCGCGATCTCCGGCGGCCTGCGGCTGGCGCGTTTCAACGCCTCGATCGACGATCCCGACAAGCCCGCCTTTGCGGCGAACTATTTCACCGGGGTGCCGGCGCCGGCCGGGGCGATCCTGGCGCTGCTGCCGATCTATCTGGTGTTTCTGGGTACCGACAAGCCGCCAGCGATGCTGACCGCGATCTACACGCTCGGCGTCGCCTTCCTGATGGTGTCGCGGCTGCCGGTATTTTCCGGCAAGTCGGTCAAGATGCGGGTACCGCCGGAGATGGTGCTGCCGGTATTCGTGTCGGTGGTGTTCTTCATCGCGCTCTTGATCGGCTACCCCTGGCACATCCTGTCGCTCGGCTCGCTGCTGTATCTGATGAGCCTGCCGATGGGGTGGAAGTCCTATCGCGACCATGAGCGCAATGCGGCCGCGGCCAGCGCCGCCGCACCGGCCGGCGATGCCGCACCGACGACGGCGGCGGCGTTTGCGCCCGTTCCCAGCGATACCGAGGACGAGCGGCCGACGCGGCTGAACTGAGCCCGGCGACCCCAAGATATATCTGCCATCAGCCGCCGCCGGGTTGGGTTCGATCCGCCCGATATGTGGCGCGCGATCGGACGCAAACCCGCATTCGACTTTTGCCGATCCCGCCCGTCTGGGCTATACGGCTATGGATGCACGGCGTTCCCAAAAACAGCCGGCCCAAAAATCAGGAGAAAACGCCGTGAACAAAGCCATGACCGCTCCCTTGCCCGCGTCCGTCCTTGAAGCGCTGGCGCGCTACGACACGCCCACGATCTGCAACGCGATGGAGATCGTCGCGCCCGAGCGCCGGCTGATCGGCTACACCACCAAGCCGCTGGTTTGCCCGTTTCCCGATCTGCCGCCGATGGTCGGCTATGCCCGCACCGTGACGATCCGCTCGGTGCTGAAGTCGGGCCTGCCGGCCGACGAACAGGCCAAGCGCCGCATCGAATATTATGAATATGTCGGCACCGGATTCGGCCCGCGCATCACCGTGATCCAGGATATCGACGGCGAAGACGTCGGCTACGGCGCGTTCTGGGGCGAAGTTCAGAGCAACGTCCACAAGGCGCTCGGCTGCCTCGGCGTCATCACCGACGGCTCGATCCGCGACATCCCGCAATGGGCACCGGGTTTTCAGGCGCTGGCCGGATCGATCGGACCGTCGCATGCATGGGTGCACGCGGAGAATTTTGGCGGCGAAGTCCGCGTCGCCGGCATGACGGTGCGCTCCGACGATCTCATTCACGCCGACAGCCATGGCGCGATCGTGATCCCGCACGATATCGCCGCGAAAGTTCCGGATGCCTGCGAACTCTGCGCGCGCCGCGAGACGCCGATCCTGGAAATCGCCCGCAGTAAGGACTTCACGCTTGAAAAGCTGAAAGCGGCGCTGAAGAAATCGGCCGAAATCCACTAATCAAATTCCCACCGACAAAAAGTCGGGGCATTTAAACAGGCGAGGGGATACGTGATGCGAGGGTTTTGCGCGGCTGTCTTGTTGATCCTCGCAGGCGTGACGGGCGTAGAGGCCCAGACCTGGCCATCGCGCCCGATCACGCTGATCGTTCCGTTTCCGCCTGGTGGTTCGACCGATGCCGCGGCCCGGATCATGGCCGAGCGGATGCGGATTCCGCTCGGGCAATCCGTCGTGATCGAGAATGTCGGCGGCGCCGGCGGCAGCATCGGGGTCGGACGCGTCGCGCGCGCCGCTCCCGACGGCTACACCTTCGACATCGGCCAGTGGGACACCCATGTCGGCAGCATCATCTACAAGCTCGACTACGACCTCGAAAAGGACTTCGAGCCGATCGCGCTGATCTCCAACAATCCACAGTTGATGGTCGCCAAGAACGACCTGCCGGCCAACACGCTCGGCGAGCTCGTGACCTGGATGAAGGCGAACCCCGGCAAGATCAACTTCGTCAACCAGAACGCGGCGGCCAATGTCTCTGGCGTGCTGTTCGAGAACCTGACCAAGCAGAAGGTGCAGTTCATTCCCTATCGTGGCGCCGGGCCGGCGATGACCGACCTGATGTCCGGCACGGTCGACCTCTTGGTGGTGCAGGGCGCGGTGGCGCTGCCGCAAATCCGCGCCGGCAAGATCAAGGCGCTCGCCAATCTCTCGCCGCAGCGTTCGGCGTCGATGTCGGATATTCCGACCGCGGACGAGACCGGCGTGCCCGGACTGTACATGTCGGGCTGGTTCGGCTTCTGGGCGCCAAAGGGAACGCCAAAGGAGATCGTCGCCAAACTGAATGCGGCGACGACAGAGGCGCTCGCCGATCCTGCGATCCAGAAACGCTTCACCGAACTCGGCCTCGACGTTGCGCCGCGCGCGCAGCAGACGCCGGAGGGACTGGCCGCGTTCCAGAAGACCGAAATCGCAAAATGGTGGCCGATCATCAAGGACGCCGGCATCGGCGCGCAAGCGCAGTAGGCCTTGAGGCCGGCAGACCGCGGAATAGTTAGCAAAGGGTTGAGATTGGGACCCGGTCCCGGGCAAATGAGGCCGGGTTTGGCGGCCCCTTCCGCGCAACCCGCCTCCCGCCGCAATTGCCGCACTTAACCTTTACGCGTCTTTAATGGCGCGTCCGTAGGGTTGGTCCACGTGGCCCGATTTGGGCCGCGCACCGTCCAGGATAGGCGGGTGTCGCGTAGGCGTTGGAGAGCGTCCCATGGATATTATGACGAGCGTCGGGCTGATTTCCGGCATCGCTGTCATCACCGTAATGGTTCTCATGGGCGGCGATCTGCACATGTTCGTTTCCGAACATGCGATGATCATCATCTTCGGCGGATCGATCGCCGCCACCATGATCCGCTTTCCGCTCGGCGTGATGCTGCACGGCCTGCCGCTCGGCGCCAAATTCGCCTTCACCATGAGCCGGCTTTCCGCGCGTGACCTGGTCGACGAACTCGCCCGCATCGCCGAGATCGCCCGCAAGCAGGGCCCGGTCGGCCTTGAAAAGGTCGAGACCAACGAGCCGTTCCTCGCCAAGGGAATTCGTTATGTGGCCGACGGTTACGACCTCGAATTCATCCGCGACAATCTGGAGCGCGACCGCGACAATTTTCTGATGCATCTCGACGAGGGCAGCAAGATCTACCGCGCCATCGGCGACTGCGCCCCGGCGTTCGGCATGATCGGCACCCTGATCGGCATGGTGCAGATGTTCGCCAACATGACCGACCCGTCGAAGCTCGGCCCGTTCATGGCGACCGCGCTCCTGGCAACGCTGTACGGCGCGCTGGTGGCAAACCTGTTCTGTCTTCCGATCGCCGACAAGCTGCACGGCAAGCTGCTGGACGAGGAAACCAACCGCACGCTGATCATCGACGGCATTTTGATGATCCGCGATTCCAAGAGCCCGGCGCTGGTCCGCGAGATGCTGCTGGCTTATCTGCCGGAGAAGCATCGTCACGAAGAGGGCGAACCGGTTCCGGCCTGAGGCGGGTACGGCGGTCCGGAGCTAGGCCATGGCCAAGAAAAAACGCGGCGACGCACACGGCGGAGGTCACGGCTGGTTCGTGACCTTTGCCGACCTGATGGGCCTGATGATGAGCTTCTTCGTGATGCTCGTGGCCTTCTCCACCATGGACAACAACAAGCTGAAGGTGGTCGCGGGTTCGATGCGCGACGCATTCGGCGTGCAAAGCCAGGCGCGCTATTCGGGGATTGTCGAGTCCGACGGCCTGCCGACGCGGCCGAAGCTGAAGAACGCCGAACATATTTCGCCGGAAGAGGCGTCCGCCACCCCGAGTCCGGATGAAAAGGACAAATCGGCGGAAAGCGGCGCCAAGCTGACGGTCGACCGCGAATTCTCGCTCGCCTCGGCCTCGCTGCGCCAGGCGCTGCAGGACATGCCGGAAATGACCGAAATTTCCAAGCACATCATGTTCGAGGAGACCAAAGAAGGCCTCAACCTCGAAATCGTCGATCAGGATGGCCGCTCGATGTTCGCGGACGGCTCCAAGGTGCCGTACGACCGCACCCGCCGGCTGATCCAGAAGCTCGCCGGGCCGCTCAAGGCAACGCCGCTGCGGGTCAACATCACCGGCCACACCGCGGCGGGCTTCGTGCCCGGCCGCAGCGATTACGGCGCGTTTGATCTCTCGGCCGACCGCGCCAATGTGGTGCGCCAGATCCTCGAGCGGGAAGGGTTGCCGCCGTCGCACGTCTTTGCGGTCGCCGGCAAGGCCGACGGCCAGCCGCTGTTTCCCGACGATCCGACCCTGCCGGCCAACCGGCGCGTGACCATCACCTTGATGCGTGAGGCTCCCCCGCTGCCGCCCAACCTGAAGCCGTAATCCAGCAGGATTACTATAATACCGTACAAAATGCCGCACTGGGAAATCCGCTTTGGATGCGCGCCGGATCGCCGTCGGTGCTATGTTTGATTGACAGGGAACGCGGAAGCGTCGATAGCCGCCCGGATCAAATTATCATCAAGAGCGTTTGCCCGCGTCATGACTGTCAGCGTCACTTCCACCGAAGCCCATGAGGCGCCGGCCACGTCTGGTTTTTGGGCCCTGACGCTGGGCGGCATCGGCGTGGTGTTCGGCGATATCGGCACCTCGCCGCTCTACGCGTTTCGCGAAGCCGTTTCGCACGCGGCGAGCGGCCAGCCGGTATCGCGCGCCATCGTCCTCGGCGTGCTCAGCCTGATCCTGTGGGCGCTCTTCATCGTTGTGACCGCCAAATACGTGTTGTTGCTGCTGCGCGCCGACAACAACGGCGAGGGCGGTACGCTGTCGCTGATGGCGCTGGGGCAGCGGGCTCTGGGAAGGCGCAGTCTGCCGCTGCTGGCGCTCGGTGTGGTCGGCGCCTCGATGTTCATCGGCGATTCCATGATCACGCCGGCGATTTCGGTGCTGTCGGCGGTCGAAGGTCTCAAGCTGGTCGCGCCGGCGCTCGATCATTATGTGGTGCCGCTGACGATCTTCATTCTGGTCCTGCTGTTCTCGGTGCAGAGCAGCGGCACCGCGCGCGTCGCCTCGGCGTTCGGACCTGTCATGGTAGTGTGGTTCATGGCGCTGGCTGTGATGGGCCTGATCCACATCAAGGACGATCCGACCGTGCTGGCGGCGATCAATCCGCTGTACGCGATCGAGTTCGTGCTCTCCCACGGCACCATCGGCCTGGTGACGCTCGGCCTGGTGTTTCTGGCCGTCACCGGCGGCGAAGCGCTTTATGCCGATCTGGGCCATTTCGGCCGCAAGCCGATCCAGGCCGGCTGGCTCTATTTCGTGTTGCCGTCGCTGCTGATCAATTATTTCGGGCAGGGCGCGCTGGTGCTGTCCGATCCCTCGGCGATAGAAAATTCGTTCTACCGGATGGTGCCGGAGATCCTGCTGCTGCCGCTCGTGGTACTGGCGACAGCGGCGACCGTGATCGCGAGCCAGGCCGTGATCACCGGCGCGTTTTCGTTGATCCGGCAGGCGGTGCAACTCGGCCTGCTGCCGCGGTTCGAGGTTCGCTACACTTCGGAGACCCACGCCGGCCAGATCTATCTGCCGCGGGTCAACCGCATGCTGCTGCTCGGCGTGCTCCTGCTGGTGCTGCTGTTCCGCACCTCCAGCGGCCTCGCTTCGGCCTATGGCATCGCCGTCTCCACCACCATGGTTGCCGACGGCATCATGGGCTTTGTCGTGATCTGGAAATTGTGGAACTGGCGCGGGGCGACCGCGGCGGCGCTGATCCTGCCTTTCGTCGTCGTCGACATGGCCTTCTTCAGTGCCAACTTGCTGAAGCTGCTCGAAGGCGCCTGGGTGCCGCTGTTGTTCGGGGTCGCGGTAGCGGTGATGATCTGGACCTGGCGCCGGGGCGCCGCGATCCTGGTTGCCAAGACCAGGCGCATCGAAGTGCCGCTGACCGATTTGATCCGCAGCCTCGAAAAGCGTCCGCCCCATATCGTCAAGGGCACGGCGGTGTTCCTGACCTCCGATCCCAGCTTCGTGCCGACCGCGCTGATGCACAACCTCAAGCACAACAAGGTGCTGCACGAGCACAACGTCATCCTGACCATCGAAACCGCGCAGACGCCGCGCGTCGACCTCGCCGACCGGGTCAAGATGGAATCCATCAGCGACAAGTTCGCGACCGTGCGGCTGCGGTTCGGTTTCATGGAATCGCCGAACGTGCCGAAGGCGCTGGTGATCGCGCGCAAACTCGGCTGGCAGTTCGACATCATGGCGACGTCGTTTTTCGTGTCGCGGCGCTCGCTGAAGCCCTCGGCCCAGTCCGGCATGCCGCAATGGCAGGACCACCTGTTCATCGCCATGAGCCGGTCGGCCAATGACGCCACCGACTACTTCCAGATCCCGACGGGGCGGGTCGTGGAAGTGGGTACCCAGGTAACAATCTGATTCATCGATAGAATTTTGGATCGCTTGACCTCGCTACCCATGCGCAAGGCGCATGTCTGAGGCCTGAATTCAGCCTAACCTATGCATTCCCGCCGGGAGTATACGGCTCCGCTGCTCGATTGTGCAGTGCGAGAGAACGGCTGAGGCCCACCCCATGTCATCCCAGATTGCGGTCACCGCGGCGGAAACGCCCGCGGCCAACGGACATGGGGAAGCGCATTCCACCGCAGCCTTCAAGGCCCTGATGCTCGGCAGTATCGGCGTCGTCTATGGCGACATCGGCACCAGCCCGCTCTACGCGTTTCGCGAGGCGGTGGTGGCGGCCAGCAGCGCCTCCGTCGATGCCACGCCGCAAGCCGTGCTCGGCGTGCTCAGCCTGATCCTGTGGGCGCTGCTCGTCGTGGTGACGCTGAAATACGTGCTGATCCTGCTGCGCGCCGACAACCACGGCGAGGGTGGAACGCTGGCGCTGATGGCGCTGGCGCAACGCGCCGTGACCAAGGGCGGCGCGGCGATTGTGTTGCTCGGCATCATCTCCGGCGCGCTGTTCTACGGCGACGCGGTCATTACCCCGGCGCTGTCGGTGCTGTCGGCGATCGAAGGCATCAAGCTGGTCACCGCCACCTTCGATCCCTATGTCGTTCCGCTCACGGTGGTCATCCTGGTGGTGCTGTTCGCGGTGCAGTCGCGCGGCACCGCCAGCGTCGCGACGTTCTTCGGTCCGGTGATGTGCATCTGGTTCGCGGTCATTGCGATCGCGGCGGTGCCGCAGATCATCCGTCATCCCGAAGTGCTGCTCGCGCTCAATCCGCTCTACGCCGTTTCCTTCATGACCCATCACGGCGTCATCGGCTTCGTGACGCTCGGCGCGGTGTTCCTCGCCGTCACCGGCGCCGAGGCGCTGTATGCGGATCTCGGCCACTTCGGCAAGCGGCCGATCCAGACCGCGTGGCTGTTCATCGTGCTGCCGTCGCTGGCGCTGAACTATCTCGGGCAGGGCGCGCTGCTGATTGCCGATCCCAAGGCGGTCGAGAACCCGTTCTTCCTGATGTTTCCGGACTGGGCGCTGATCCCGATGGTGGCGCTGGCGACGATGGCGACCGTGATCGCGAGCCAGGCCGTCATCACCGGCGCCTATTCGCTGACGCGGCAGGCAATCCAGCTCGGGCTGATGCCGCGGTTCGAAATTCGCCATACCTCCGAAGCCCATTCCGGCCAGATCTTCATCCCGCGCATCAACATGCTGCTGTTCGTTGCGGTGCTGCTGCTGGTGATCCTGTTCCGCTCCTCCAGCGCACTGGCCTCGGCCTACGGCATCTCGGTGACCGGCACCATGGTGGTCACGGCGATGATGGGTTTTGTGGTGATCTGGAAGGTCTGGAAGTGGTCGCCGATCGCCGCGGCCGCCCTGATCGCGCCGTTTCTGTTCCTCGATCTCACCTTCCTCGCGGCCAACCTGCTGAAGGTGTTCGAGGGCGGCTGGGTGCCGCTTGCGCTCGGCGGCATCGTGATGCTGCTGATGTATACGTGGCGGCGCGGCAGCCGGCTGCTGTTCGAAAAATCGCGCAAGCTGGAATTCCCGCTGGCCGAGCTGGTGGCGATGCTGGAAAAGCGCCCGCCGCAGCGGGTTTCCGGCACCGCCGTGTTTCTGACCTCCGACCCCGACAGTGCGCCGACCGCGCTGATGCACAGCCTGAAGCACTACAAGGTGCTGCACGAGAAAAACGTCATTCTCACCATCGAGACCGCGCCGACGCCGCGGATCGACGACAGCGAGCGGGTGCGGATGGAGCAGCTCTCCGAAACCTTCTCCAAGGTGACCTTGCGTTTTGGATTCATGGAATCCCCCAACGTGCCGAAAGCGCTGGCGATTGCCCGCAAGCTCGGTTGGCAGTTCGACATCATGTCGACCTCGTTCTTCCTGTCCCGCCGCGCGCTGAAGCCGGCGGCGCATTCCGGCATGCCGCGCTGGCAGGACCTGCTGTTCATCCGCTTGAGCCGCTCCGCCAACGACGCCACCGACTATTTCCAGATCCCGACGGGGCGGGTCGTGGAAGTCGGTACGCAGGTGACGATCTAGATTCAAAACCGCCCTTTAAGCCGTTTGCAGCGCTTGATTTTCCTCGCGCCAGAGGCGACTTTGCGCCCCGAAATGGCGGGCCGTCTGGCCCCCTCAAATTTGTCGGGAGGACCAGCGTGGCGGATCATCAGGTGCACGATTTAACGCCGGAAGAAGTCTCGAAAGGGATGGCGGAAGGCCGCTACCTCCTGGTCGACGTCCGCGAGCCCAATGAGGTCGCCGTCGAAGCCTATCCCGGTGGTGTTGTGGTCCCGCTCTCGACCTTCGACCCCGGCGCGATCCCTGACCCCAAGGGCAAGACCGTCGTGTTCGCCTGCCGCTCGGGAAAACGCTCGGTGACGGCCTCGCTGGCGGCGCAGGCCGCGGGTCTCGCTTACGACCACCATCTGGCCGGCGGAATTCTCGGCTGGAAAGCCGCGGGATTGCCGACCAAGACCGGCGGCTGATCAGGACCTCTCTGCACCATGACTTCCATGAACAAGGTCTTCGCCGACCTGCCCGTCACCGTCTTCGAGGCGATGTCGCAAGCCGCGCGCGACAATAACGCCATCAATCTCGGCCAGGGGTTTCCCGACGATCCCGGCCCGGAGGACATCCGCCGCGCCGCCGCCGAAGCGACGGTGAACGGCTATAACCAGTATCCGTCGATGATGGGCATTCCGGAACTGCGGACCGCGATCGCTGCCCATTACGGCCGATGGCATAATCTCACCCTCGATCCCATGACCGAGGTCATGGTGACCTCTGGCGGCACCGAGGCGCTGACGTCGTCGATTCTCGCCGTAGTCGAACCCGGCGACGAAGTGGTGGTGTTCCAGCCGGTCTATGACAGCTATCTGCCGATCATCCGCCAGGCCGGCGGCAT
This sequence comes from uncultured Alphaproteobacteria bacterium, assembly GCA_963764705.1. Classification (GTDB taxonomy): domain Bacteria; phylum Pseudomonadota; class Alphaproteobacteria; order Rhizobiales; family Xanthobacteraceae; genus Bradyrhizobium. Next base: position 635,877 of record CAVXTR010000009.1, read on the forward strand.
TCCGCGGCTGTTGCGGCTGGAGCCGCCGGAATGGCGGCTGAACGAGGAGATGCTCGCGAGCGTCTTCAACCACAAGACCAAGGCGGTGCTGTTCAACAATCCGCTCAACCCGGCTGCCGTGGTCTATCCGCGCGAGGACCTCGAATTGCTGGCGCGCTACTGCCAGAAGTTCGACACCATTGCGATTTGCGACGAGGTCTGGGAGCACGTCATCTTCGACGGCCGCGAGCATATCCCGCTGATCACGATCCCGGGCATGCGCGACCGCACCATCAAGGTCGGCAGCGCCGGCAAGATCTTTTCGCTGACGGGCTGGAAGATCGGCTTTGTCTGTGCCGCGCCGCCGCTGCTGCGGGTGGCGGCCAAGGTGCACCAGTTCTTGACCTTCACCACCGCGCCCAACCTGCAGGCCGCGGTGGCCTACGGCCTCGGCAAGCCGGCGGAATATTTCTACGACATGCGCAAGGACCTGGCGCGGAGCAGGGACCGTCTCACCAAGGGACTGGAGAGCATCGGCTTCCCCGTGCTGAAATCGCAAGGCACGTACTTCCTCACCGTCGACCTGTCGCCGCTCGGGCTCAACGAAACCGACGAAGCCTTCTGCAAGCGGATCGTGACCGACTATAAAGTCGCCGCGATCCCGGTTTCGGCGTTCTACGAGACCGACGCCGTGACCTCGGTGGTGCGATTCTGTTTTTCCAAGCGGGACGAAACGCTGGATACCGCGCTGGAGCGTCTGTCGGACGCGGTACACCGCCGCAAGAGGTAGGAAATGCGCGACCAGTCTCGGAACAAACTTGGTTTGCTGGCCGCGACGGCGGTGGTTCTGCTTGCCGCGCCTGCGGTTGCCGAAGAACGCACGGTGAATTTCTACAACTGGTCTAACTACATGGCGCCGGATGTCCTTGAGAATTTCACCAGGGAAACCGGCATCAAGGTGGTCTACGACACCTTCGACGCCAACGAGACGCTGGAGACGCGGCTGCTGGCCGGAAAATCCGGCTACGATCTCGTGGTGCCGACCGGCTATTTCCTGCAGCGCCAGATCACGGCAAAAGTTTTCCTGAAACTCGACAAGGCAAAACTGCCGAACCTCGTCAACGCCTGGCCGGTGGTGACGAAGGAGCTCGCGATCTACGATCCCGGCAACAATTACGGCGCCAACTACATGTGGGGCACCACCGGCATCGGCTACAACGTCAAGATCGCGCAGAAAATCCTCGGGGCCGACGCGAAGATTGACAGCTGGGACATGGTGTTCAAGCCGGAGAATCTCGCCAAATTCAAGGACTGCGGCATCCACATGCTGGATTCCGCCGACGACATCTTGCCGGCGGCCTTGAGTTATCTCGGCATCGATCCGAACTCGACCAGGCCAGCCGATCTGGAAAAGGCCGCCGATCTCGTCATCAAGATCAGGCCCTATGTCCGCAAGTTTCACTCGTCCGAATATCTGGGCGCGCTGGCCTCGGGCGAGATCTGCTTCGTGGTCGGATGGTCGGGCGACATCATGCAGGCGCGCAGCCGCGCGGCGGAAGCGAAGAACGATATCGAGATCGGCTACAGCATCCCGAAGGAGGGCGCGCAGATGTTCTTCGACAATCTCGCGATTCCGGCGGATGCCAAAAACGTCGCCGAAGCCTATGAGCTGATCAACTATCTCTACCGGCCCGAAGTCGCGGCAAAAAATTCCGACTTCCTGTCGTATGCCAACGGCAATCTGGCGAGCCAGAAGCTGGTCGACCCCAAAATCCTCAACGACAGGAACATCTATCCGGACGAGGCGACACAGAAAAAGCTGTTCGTGATCCAGGCCCGCGACGCCGCGACGCAGCGGGTGATCAACCGGCTGTGGACGAGGGTGAAGACGGGGAAGTGACGGTCCTCATCCTGAGGAGGCGCGAAGGCGCGCTCCGAGGTCGACCAGCTACCGCCACCTGCGGTGCAGCCACAGCCACTGGTCCGGATATTCGCGCACCCAGCCTTCGATCACGTCCGTCACCGCCTGCATCGTGCCTTGAACGTCGATCTGCCCTGAGGCGTCGCGCGCGGGCTTGACCTCTTCGGACAGTTCGGCGCGAAAACGGTGGTTGGGCAGGCGGATGATGCGGACGCCGTGCACGGGGCATTCGACCTGGCGCAGCAGCCGTGCCAGCGTCGGATTGGCCTTGGTCTTGCGGCCGAAGAACGTCACCTCGACGCCGTTGCCCATGTACTGGTCGACCAGCATCGCGACATGCTGGCCGCGCTGCAGCGCTTCGCCGAGTTTGAGTGGCGCATCGCGGCCGGCCGGCACCAGCGTGCCCATCTTGACCGCGCGGATCCGTTCGATGGCGCGATCGGCGGACTCGATGTTCGGCCGCCGGAACAGGATGGCGCAGTCGAGCCCGTGCGCGACCGCGCCGAGTGCCGGGATTTCCCAATTGCCGAGGTGGCTGGCAAAGATGATCGCCGGCTTGCCGTCGTCACGCAGCGTATCGAACAGTTGCTTGGTCCGCGCGCTGAACTCGATCCGGCTTGGTTTGTCCGGATGATCGACGTCGTAGTCCCAGATGTGGTCGAGATGGGCGAATTCTGCTCCGATGCGGCCGAGATTGTTCCAGACACCGGCAAGAATTGTCTCGATCTCTTCCGACGACTTTTCGGGAAAGGCCGCCGTCAGGTTCTCGCGGCCGATGCGGTCCTCGCGCAGCCGTCGCCCGATGAAGTGCGCGACGCGGCCGAAAAAGTTCGCGGTCTTGTCCGGATCGAAATAGCGCGTCGAGCGCAACAGGCCGATCGTCAGCGCACCGACGGCGGCTTCCGCTACCGGCTTGGCGGCGTCGCGCAGGCGCGCCTTGGTGCGCAGGAGCAGGCGGTTCATATCTAAAAACTACTGGTATGTCAGACAGGTTCGCGCGTCAGGATCAGCGAGGCATTTTGCCCGCCGAATCCGAACGAGTTCGACATCACGGCGGTGACGCGGGCGTCGCGCGCGGTGTTGCCGACCACGTCGAACAGGATCGCGGGATCCGGCACTTCGTAGTTGATGGTCGGCGGAATCCGCTGATGCTCCAGCGTCAGCAGCGAGAACACCGCCTCGACCGCGCCGGCCGCCGAGATCGTGTGCCCGACCATCGACTTGTTCGACGACACCGGGATTTTCGGCAGGTGGTCGCCGAACACGACCGCGGTCGTGTTGTATTCCATCTTGTCGTTTTCCGGCGTCGCCGTGCCGTGGGCGTTGATGTGGTCGATCTGTTCCGGCTCGAGGCCGGCATCGGCCAGCGTCTTGCGCATGCAGCCGATGATCGGCTTGCCGTCCGGGCTGGAACGGGTGCGGTGGAATGAGTTGGTGAGTTCGCCGCAGCCGGCGACGACGCCGAGAATGGTGGCGCCGCGTGCCATCGCCGAGTCATAGCTTTCCAGCACCATCGCGCCGGCGCCTTCGGCCATCACAAAACCGTCGCGGTTCTTCGAAAACGGTTTTGAGGCGGCCTGCGGCGGATCGTTCTGGGTCGACAGCGCCGACAGCAGCGAGAACCGCACCAGCGCTTCCGGATTGACCGAGCCGTCGGTGCCGACGCACAGCGCGGCGTCGGCCTCGCCGCGGCGGATCGCCTCGACGCCGAGCTGGATCGCGGTGGCGCCGGAGGCGCAGGCGGTCGACAGCGAGATCGGCGATCCCTTGGTGCCGAAGAGTTCGGCGAGGTGGCTGGCGACCGAGCCGAACATGAAGCGATGGTGAAATTCACCGAACTTGCCGCCGCCGCTGACCCGCAGCACGTCGTCGTATCCGAATTCCGTCTTGCCGGTCGCGCGCCCGAGTGCCAGCCGTTGCGGCCACTCGACCTCGACCGGGGCGACCGCGAGAAACAGCGGTCCGGGGAAATTCGCCTTGCTGCCGATCGCGGCCTGCTCGAGCGCTTCCACGGTCGCGAGCTCGGCGAGGCGCTCAGTAAGGCCGGTAGAGGAAGCCGGATTGACGGTGACGAAATCGACGGTGCCGGCCATGGTGGTCTTCAGGCCGTCGACCGAAAAACGCGTCACGGTCTTGATGCCGGACTCGCCCGCGGTGAGTTTGGTCCAGTTGTCCTGCTTGCCGGCGCCGAGCGAGGTCACCACGCCCATGCCGGTAACGACGACGATCGGCCGGCCTAATTTATCGCGTGGTGCTGACATGGTTCCCTCGTCGATGCTGCGCTCGCGCGCTGTCTTCCCGGAACGCTATCGCGTTCAATTCTGTGATGATTGCCGGAACGGCAATCGCCCTACGTGACCGCTTCCACCAGCGCCATGCCTTCGCCCTGCCAGTGACCGGCCCCCACCACCACAATCTGGGTCGGCGCGTCCTGCTTTTCAACCTCGAAGCCTGAGGGGTCGTTGGGCGGAAACAGCACGCCGCGCGAGATCGAAAGCGCGGCCAGCGCCAGCCCGAGCGGAAACTGCGTTTCCAGCGTGTGGCCGAACATCGTCCCGGTGGCGCGCACCGCAAAGCCGGGATGCTGCCTCAGGAACGTCTTTTCCTCCGAGGTCACCGGTTCGACACCGGTCGCGCCCGTGATCAGGTTGCCGTTGTCGGCGAGGACGCCGAGCTTGGGCCACATCGCTTGCAGCGATCGGGTCACCGCGCCCGGCTGCTTACGCTGCGCGAGGTCGGCGACCACCTTGGTCAGTTTCGCGTAGGGCTTGGCGCCGCGCGCTTCGGCGTGCGCGCGGGATTCCAGCACCAGGAAACAGCCGGCGGAACCGAGCGCAAAGCCGCTATTGCTCTCGCGCTGCCACACCGGGGTGTATTTCCCGGTCAGATTGAAATCGCCGAATTCGTACAGCACCAGCAGGTCGGAACGCTCGCCGTTATGCGCGGCGCCGACCAGCGCGATGTCGCTCTGGCCGGACTCGATCCGGGCGAGCGCGATCCGCGCCGCATCGATCGAAGCGGCTTCTTCGCCCATGAAAGTGCGCGACGTCCCGCTGACACCGTGGACGATGGCGATATTGCCGGCGAGCAGGTTGGAGAGCTGGGCCAGGAACAGCGTCGGCCGCAGATCGTTCATCAGCCGTTCGTTGAGAAAGCCCGGGCCGGAATTGCCCCTGGCATCGGCGTTCATGATCGCAAGGTCGACCGCCAGATCGCGCTCGCCGCCGCCGGCTGCGACGATCATGTCGGTACGGCCGAGGATTTCCGCATTGGCCTTGATGCCGGCGGAGTCCAGCGCCAGGCCCGCCGCGTAGGTGCCGATGCGCTGCCAGGCTTCCATCTGGCGCTGATCGCCCTTTTTCGGAATCTGGGCGTCAAACGAAACCGGCGCCAGCGGATGCACCATGTAGGGCGCAAAGCGCTGGTCTTCGGTGTTGATACGCTTTTCGGTCAGCGCATCCCAATGCGCCTCGAGTCCTTCGCCGAGTGAGGAGACGATGCCGATGCCGGTGATCCAGACTTCCCTGGGCGCGGCGGATTTGGGGTCAGTCATGCGTCATCGCCTGCAGGGGAAAGCCGATCTTGGCGGCCATCGCGTCCATGTGCACGCGCATCGCGGGATCGGGGAAGGGGGTAAGACCGAAGGTCAGCTCGGCGCTACATTTCAGTTCCTTACCGACGCGACCCTTGACCTTGGTGACGGCAAATCCCGAACCTTCGTGTTCGAGGGTGGCATCGATCGTCAGCAATTGGCCCGGACTGACGAACCCGCGCATCTTGGCTTCCTTGACGATGGCCAGGAAAGGCATGCGCGTGAACTTCAGGACGCCGAGCACGAGCCAGCCTGAACTCTGCGCCATTGCCTCGGTCAGCAACACGCCCGGCATGATCGGATAACCCGGAAAGTGCCCCTCGAAGATGGTGTGCTTCTCGGGAACCTGCGCCTCGACCGTTATCGTCTTGGCGTCGAGGTTGAGGTCGACGATGCGATCGATCAGCTTGAAATAATCAAGATCCATGACGGGCGATCACGCGCCCGTTCCCGCGTTCTTGGCGGCCACCAGTTCGTCGATGCGATCGGCAAGATTCTGCAGCACGAAGTACTGCTCGGTGGTGGCCTTGCCGTCGTTGACTTCCTGGGTCCACTTTTCGAGCGGCATCTTGATGCCGAATGCCTTGTCGATCGCAAAGGCGATGTCGAGGAAGTCGAGGCTGTCGATCCCGAGATCGTCGATGGCGTGGCTCTCGGGCTTGATCGTGTCGCGCGGAATGTCGCAGGTCTCGGCGATAATGTTGGCGATCTGATCGTAGGTTGAGGACATCATTAAGCCTTTGATATAATGGAGATAATCCGGGATGGCTGGAGGAGGCGGGCAGATCGTCCCGGAATGCCCTTTTTCCCCGGCCGGAGTCGAGTGCCCGTATATCGGAGCGAGGGCCCGAGTTCAATGGAGCCGGGCGGCCGAAGCGAGGACGGATTTGCGGAAAAACGGCCGTTTTCTGGAGTTTAATTGCCGCGCGGCATCTCGGAAATCCGGGCGCAGTCGCGGCGGCCCATCAGGACGCAGTCCTGGGTCCTGCGGAGTTCGGCGATGCTGACGGCGAGCCAGATGCCGATCGCGGTGAGCGCGATCGTGAACGCCAGTGCGGCGATATTGGCAAGCATGCGGTGACGGAAATCGTCGGGCTCGTCGCGCGGCCGCTCGTAGCGCGAGAGGTCGTCGGCTTCCGGTCGAGCATTGCTTACCTCGCCCCGGGTATGGGCCGGCGCGCGGTCGTCGTGCCGGTTCGGCGGCTGGGCCGAGGTACGCGGCCGGAATTTGAGCACGACGTGCTCGTCATCCTGTTGTATCGGCCGCTGGGTTTTCAATGGTGCCGGTCCGCGAAAAATCGTGACGGCTTTTTAGCACGCCGCCGATGCTTCCAACATAAAATGTTAGTGCGCATAAATGCAGTTCTATCCCTCCAGCGTCTCATGGAACCGGCCGTAATCGACCCGCAGCCGGCCGTCCTCCGTGGTGTCGAGGATTTCCGCGTAGCGGTGGCCGATGCGGATGTCGGAATGGTCGTAGGATTTGCGGGCATGGACGGTTTGCGCTGCAACAACGTCGTATCCGGACACCACCACCGCGAGCGAGATGTTGTTGGCTTCGAGTTCTTCGGCGGTGAGGCCATACAGCGGGCTGGCTTCGTCGATGATGTGAAACAGGGTCCAGCTCAGTGCCAGCGCCGGGCTTTCGTTGCGCGACAGCGCCAGCTCGTAGAAGCGGCGAAACGACTCGCCCTCCTTGCTGACCAGGTTCTTGAACAGCCACAGCCGCGCATTGGCGTTGCTGATGATGTTGTGGCGTTCGTTGGCGAGGCGGATCATCAGCGTCGGCTGTCCCTCATGCTCGGAGATCACGGGGCTCTCGGCGAACAGCAGCCGCGCGCTCGGCCGCGAGAACCGGGCAAACACCAGCCCGGTCATGACCGACATCGAGAAGATGCCGGTGAACAGTTCGACGGTGGCGATGAAATGGCCGTAATGGGTTTGCGGATGCATGTCGCCATAGCCCGCGGTCGAGAGCGTCTCGATGCTGAAATAGAGATAGTCGATATAGGCGCCACCGGGCACGTTGGAGATCGGCTGGTCGCCGATCCAGTAGAAGAACGCGAAGAAGGCGTTGAAGGCGACGAACACCACGGCAGCGCCGCCAATAAAGGCCGGCCAGGATGCGGTCATGCAGCGATGGCTGAGATCGGTCCAGAAATTGAGGTTGAGGCCCTCGGTCACGAATTCGCGACCGCCGAGGCGCACTACCCGGGCTTTTGGCGTTCGTTCATTCAGGATTTTGGCCATGGTTCAATTCTCGCAGACATCGGGCGGGCATTTAATCGGTAGCGCCATCATGTCATAATGGAGCCTGTTTCAGAGCGATTTTTGCGATCTAACGGGGTTTCAGTCATGGCCAACACGCGCGAACCCATTCTCAAACCTGTCCCGATCCTGTCTCTGCGGCCGACCCAGATGACGGTCGGCATGCGGGAAGTGAAGGAAAAGCGCAAGCGCTGGCGCGAGCAGAAGTCGGACAAGAAGCGCGCCGAACAGCTCGGCAAGCACATGATCCCGGTCGTGCACGGGCCCGACGAGCATTACTACGTGGTCGACCATCATCACCTGGCGCGCGCGCTGCATGAGGAGGGCGTCAAGGACGTGCTGGTGACCGTGATCGGCGATCTTACCATGGTCGAGCGCGAAGCGTTCTGGGGCGTGATGGACAACAAGCGCTGGGTCTATCCCTACGATGCCAAGGGCGAGCGCAGGCATTTCAAGGAACTGCCGAAGTCGGTGGACGATCTCAAGGACGATCCGTTCCGCAGCCTCGCCGGCGAACTGCGCCGCGCCGGCGGATTTGCCAAGGACACCACCCCGTTCAGCGAATTCCTGTGGGCGGACTTCCTGCGCCGCAAGATGCCGCGCAAGAGTGTGGAGGATAATTTTTCCAAGGCGATCGAAAAAGGCCTCGCGTTCGTTCGAAGCAAGGATGCGATCTATCTGCCGGGCTGGTGCGGACCGGCGACGGACGACTGATGGTGAGCAAGCCGAGGCGGTCTCTTTTTTGACGCGTTTTCTTGACGTGAACCGGTATCCACTTCACTCGAAAACGCTATGCTTTCGGCAACCGCCCCATCAAATAGAACTCGTCGTTCGGGCGCATCGCGGTGACGTTGGCCATCCGGTTGGACAGCGCAAAGAACGCGGCGATCGCCGCGATGTCCCAGACGTCGTCGTCGCTAAAGCCGTGGCCGGCGATTTCGGCAAAGTCGGCCTCGGAAACCTTGTTGGCCTCCTGGCTCACTTTCATGGCGAAGTCGAGCATGGCGCGCTGCCGCGGTGTGATGTCGGCCTTGCGGTAGTTGACGGCGATCTGGTCGGCGATCTGCGGGTTCTTGGCGCGAATGCGCAGGATCGCACCATGCGCGATCACGCAGTAATGGCACTGGTTGGCGCTCGAGGTCGCGACCACGATCATCTCGCGCTCGGCCTTGGTCAGGCCGCCGTCCTTTTCCATCAGCGCGTCGTGATAGGCAAAGAAGGCGCGGAATTCGTCGGGCCGGTAGGCCAGCGACAGGAATACGTTCGGCACGAATCCGGATTTTTCCTGCACCGCCAGAATCCGCGTACGGATATCGTCAGGCAATTTATCGATGGCGGGCGTCGGAAATCGTTTTGCGGCGGGCTGCGTCATGAAGGGGTTCCGGCTGGGCCGCGCGAGGCGGCGATAGCGGAACCATATCGCGATTTCAGACGCTGTGGATACCCGGTTCCACGGTCAGAAGAAAGCTTACCGCAGCGGCTTCTTCAATAGCGAGAAGCGGTCGGGATCGAGCCCCAGCGAGGGCTGCAGCATCGGCGCTTCGATCGGTGTCATGATGCGCGCGGCGGGGCGGTCGTTGATGGAGGGATCGTTCGGCACGTCGCGATGCGAGGTGGCGCCGCGCCAGCGTTCCAGCACGGCGCTGACGAAATGCTGGTCGTGGCCGGCGGCGACCGACGGCACCGTGGCGATGGTGGCCTCGCTGCGCGGCAGCTGGTGCACCGGAACTTCCTTGAAGCGCAGCCTTGTCGGCAGCGCCACGCCTTCGCCGAACGCCAGCACTTCGCGGGTGCCGAGCGACGGCACGAACGACGAGCAGGTTGGCGGCGGCGTCCGAAACCGCGGAGCGCAGCAGCGCCTGGTCGCGGTCGTTGGCCAGGCGCATCGCAAACAGCGTGTTGCACTGGGAGATGATGGTGGCGTCGAGCTCGGCCGGACGCTGGGTGACGAGGCCGAGATAGACGCCGTATTTACGGCCTTCCTTGGCGATACGCGACACCGCCTTGCGGGTCGGGCCGAAACCGATGTTGCGGTCGGCGGCGGCGTAGCGATGCGCCTCTTCGCAGACGAACAGTAGCGGCGACACGCCGTCGCTCCAGAGCCCGAAATCGAACGCCATGCGGCACAAGCACCGAGACCACGGAATCGACCACTTCGGCCGGGAAGCCGGCGAGCTGCATGATGGTCATCGGCCGGCCGTTGGCGGGCAGGCGGAACAGATGGCTGATGACTTCGGCCATGGTGTCGCCGCCGACGTTGGCGTTGTCGAACATGAAGGTGTAGCGCGGGTCGTTGCGCACGGTCTCGATGCGCGAAATCAGCTTGTGATAGATGATGCGCGACGAGCGGTTCTCGAGCTTGCCCATGCGCTCGTCGATCAGCGAGATCAGGTCGACCAGGCGGTACGGCACCGGGGTGTCGACGGTGTAGCCGACCTGCTTGGGGTCGACGCGCTTCAGCCCGAGCCGGTCCGAATTCTGGTATTGGGTGTAGAGTTCCTTGGCCATCGGAATGACCTCGGCGAGAATATCGAGCTCTTCGGGCACGCCGGGACGGCCGGCGAACAGCACGTCGACGATTTCCTCGAAGTTGAACAGCCAGAACGGCAGTTTCAGGTTGCGCGGGTTGAGCACGATCGCGCGATCGCCGAAGCAGCGGCCGTACTCGTTGTGAACGTCGAGCAGGAAAACGCGCAGATTGGGCCGCGCCTTCAGGATCTCGTTCAGCAGCAGCGACACGCTGGTCGATTTACCGACGCCGGTCGAGCCGAGGATCGCGAAATGCTTGGAGAGCATTTCCTCGACGTCGACATAGGCGATGACGGACTTGTCCTGCTGCAGGTTGCCGATATTGATCTGGTCCGACCCGCTCGGCGCGTAGACGGTGCGCAGGTCCTGGTTGGTGATCAGGTCGACATTGTCGCCGATGGTCGGATAGTTGGTGACGCCGCGCTGGAATTTGGGACGGTCGTCACCGAGGATTTCGCCGAGCAGGTCGACCGAGGCGGTCGCGATATAGTGGTCGTTGGCCGGCAAGGTCTCGCAACTGACCTCGGTGATCATGGCGACGATGGTGGAACTGGCGCAGCGGATGCTGATGAAGCGGCCGACCGTGGCGCGCACTTCCGAGGTGGACAACTGGCCCACGGCCAGAAGCCCGACCCGGGCAAGCGAGCCGCGCACCGAAATCACACGTCCGAAGGATGTCACTAGGCTAAACCTGGCATGTCATGAATGGGATCTGGCCCCCATTATGAACAGCCGGGCTAGCGAAACGGTTAAATCCGCGGGTTCCCGGATTGGCTAAATCCACGACATCTCGGTCAGGAATCGTTCTGCACCGGCATTCCGTCGGCGGTATTGGCGTTCAGTTCGCGAGCAATATCAGTGCTTTTCGCGTTTCCTTACGCGCGCGATGCCGGCATCGCCTTAACCACTCGTTTACCATCTCGATGGAGAGCGCCGGCCTAGCCGCCGCGCACCGGTAACTTCAGCGGACGCATCGTGAATCGGATCGGTCAGGTATCCCGGTAACGGATTGCTAACCGCAAGTTGTAACCGGCTTTCCATCTGTCCTGCGTAAATTTGCCGCCGAACGCGATCGACAACAGTGGATCTGGATTTTGCATCCGGTCGCATTCCAAGCCCGGCGTTTGATCCGGGGAGCCAACGGCTGGTGGATCACGCGCTTTGCAAGGGGATACCAAGGTGAGCATCGACAGCGGCCTTCCATTGCCTGGCGGTTCTGCCAGCCCTGCCGATAAGGCTGGGGTGCTGAGGCGGCTGGCCGTGTGGTGCGTACTGGTCGTGGCTGTCATCACGGCCAATATCATGACCTCGGGATGGAGCCTTCGCGAACAGGTGCTGTTCGCGTTCGTCGCCGCGCTGGCAGCGGCTGTCGGTGTGCTGCTGCGGGGTTACCGATTGACCGGCAAGCGCCTGGCGGCGGAGCGACGGCAGCTTGCGCTCGCGGTGAACAATATCCCGCAGGGCCTTGTTCTCTATGATGCATCGGCGCGGATCGTGATCTGCAACGAGCCCTATATCGAGATGTTCGGACTGTCACCGGAGGTGGTCAAGCAGGGCTGCACCATGCAGCGGCTGATCGGTCACCGGAAGGAAACGGGATCCTTTGACGGTGACGTCGACGCGTTCTGCAACGCCATCATCCAGACGGTCTCGCTCGGCAAGGCCACGCGTCAGCTCACCGAAGCCCCGGGCGGCCGGGCGATCGAGATCATCAACCGTCCGCTGAAGGTGGGCGGCTGGGTCGCCACGATCGAGGACATTACCGAGCGCACGCGCGCCGACGAGAAGATCGCGCATCTGGCGCATTACGATACACTGACCGACCTGCCGAACCGGCTGCTGTTCCGGCAAAGGCTCGAACAAGCCCTGAACGCGATGCGGCCGGACGAGCAACTGGCCGTGCTGTACATCGACATCGACGAGTTCAAGAGCATCAACGACGCGCTCGGTCATCCCGTCGGCGATGAGCTTCTGATCGGCATTGCCGAACGCCTGCGCGGTTGCCTTGCGGAGACCGACGTGGCGGCCCGGCTTGGCGGCGACGAGTTCGCTGTGATTTCAGACGTCCATCAGGGATCCGTCGGAAACCACGGAGCTGGTGGCCAAAATCCATTCTGCGATCAGGCAGCCGTTCGATTGCATTGGCCATCTGATCACCACCGACGCCAGCATCGGCATCGCACTGGCGCCCGGCGACGGGCTCGACCTCGACCAGTTGCTGCGCAATGCCGACCTCGCGCTCTACGGCGCCAAAGGCGACGGGCGGCGGACGTACCGGTTCTTCGAAACCGGCATGGATGCGCGCGCCAAGGCGCGGCGCGATCTGGAACTCGAGTTGCGACAGACGATCAACGATGGCGGCCTGGAGGTCTACTATCAGCCGGTGGTCAATCTCGACGACGGCAATATCTCGTCCTGCGAGGCGCTGTTGCGATGGCGGCATCCCGAGCGCGGCATGATCTCGCCGGCCGAATTCATTCCGGTCGCAGAGGATACCGGCCTGATCAACCAGATCGGTCACTGGGTGCTCACTACCGCCTGCGCCGAGGCGGCGGCCTGGCCGAACGAGGTCCGTGTCGCGGTCAACGTTTCGCCGGTCCAGTTCAGGAGCCAGACGCTGGCGCTCAATGTAGCCGCGGCGCTTGCCGCTTCAGGCCTTGCCGCCAGCCGGCTCGAGCTCGAGATCACCGAAGCCGTGCTGATCCGCGATGACGAAGCGGCCCTCGACGTCCTGCACCAGTTGCGCAAGCTCGGCGTTCGTATCGCGCTTGATGATTTCGGTACCGGCTACTCCTCGCTCAGCTATTTGCAGCGCTTTCCATTCGACAAGATCAAGATCGATCGCTCCTTCATCAAGGACCTGGCCGGCGCCGGAGCGTCATCGTCGATCGTCCAGGCCGTGGTCAACATCGCGGCTGCCAGCGACATGACGACCACCGCCGAGGGCGTCGAGACCGTGCATCAGAAGAATCTGCTCACTATCCTCGGCTGCACCGAGATGCAGGGGTTTCTGTTCAGCCCCGCGATCCCGGCCGTCGAGATTCAGCGGCTGCTGCTCTCACATCGTGGCGTGGCGATATCGACCGCCGAGCTCGTCTGGCGCGCTTAGCCGTGCAAAGAGGGACCGGCCTTACTGCACCTTGATGTTGGCCTCCTTCAGCACCGACTCCCATTTCACCGCCTCCGCGCGCATGAAGGCGTCGAACTCTGCCGGCGAATTGCCGACCGGGGTGGCGCCCATCTTTTCCAGCGCGGTCAGCACCATCGGGTCCTTCAAGGCGGTCGCGAGATCGGCATTGATCCTGGCGACGAGGTCAGGCGCCATTCCGGCGGGGCCCAAAAATCCCCACCAAACCGAGGCGTCGTAACCGGGCAGGCCGGATTCCGCGACCGTTGGAACATCCGGCAATGCCTTCGCGCGCGTCGCTGTCGTCACGGCAAGAGCACGCACCGCGCCGCCGTCGAGCTGGCCGACGACTTCGGGCAGCGGATTGACGCTCATGGGAATCTCGCCCGCGATCACGGCGGTGAGGGCCGGCGCGCCGCCCTTGTAGGGGATGGCCAAAATCCTGGTCTTGGCCATGTAGTTGAGGAGTTCGCCGGCCAGATGCGCCGAGGTGCCGTTGCCGGACATGCCGTAGGACAGCGATTCCGGCTTTTCGCGCGCGGTCGCCAGCAGCTCGCCGAGGTTCTTCACCGGATTGCTCTTGGAGACCACGATCGCGAGAGGCGAGGCCGCGACCTCGCTGATGGCGGTGAAGTCCTTGAAGGTGTCGTAGGGCAGCTTTGGATAGAAGAACTGGTTCAACGGATGACCGCTCGCGACCAGAATCAGCGTGTAGCCATCGGGCGGCGACTGCGTCAGGGCCTGCGAAGCAATGATCCCGCCGGCGCCGGGACGGTTCTCGATCACGGGCTGCTGGCCCCAGGTTTTCGACAGCGACTGCCCAAGCGTGCGGGCCAGCACGTCGACCGCGCCGCCGGCCGCGTAGGGCACCATGATGCGCACCGGTTTGGTCGGAAACGTTTCGGCATTGGCCCCCATGCCGGTCAGGGAAATGAACGCGGCCGCGAGCAGGCTGCGGATGGTTTTGCCTTGATGGGGCATGAGGAAAAATCCTTCGTTGTCAGACATATGATTCAAGATGTTCAAGCATCGCATTGGACGCGCAGATGTTTGCGGCTACTCCGCGGCCGACGTCACGGCGCCGCGCAAGCCGGCGCGGGTGATGGCGGCGTTGACCAGTCCCTGCGACTTCACCGCGTTGGTGAACTGGCGCAGGAACGGCATGGCCTGGTCGCGTCCCCTGGGAATGGCGACGGCGAAGTGTTCGACGCCCCAGCGGCCGTCGAGCACTTTCGATCCTGCCAGTTTTTCGGACATTTCGAACAACGAGGCCTTGTTGGTGGCATAAGCATCGAGCTTGCCGGCTGTCATCATTTCTATTCCGGCATCGAAATTGACCACGCGAACCACTTCGGCGTGCTTGAAGTCGCGCGACAGGGTGGCGTCGGAAGAACTGCCTGCCGTCACACCGACGCGAAGGTCTGCGGCATCGACGCCGGCGACGTCAGCCAGTGCCGAGCCCTTCGGGACGAGATAGCCGAGTTCAACGTCCATGAACGGCGGCCCAAAATCCATGTCCTTGGCACGCGCCGCCGACGAGCTGTTGGTAAAGGCGACGTCGGCGGCACCACTCTTGATCGCGGCGAGGACGTCGGCGTTCTTGCTGAACACGACGGGCTCGTAGGGCACGCCGAGTTGTTTCGCGAGTTCCTTGCCGAGATCGTAGCCGACGCCGCGCGGTCCACCCGACTCTGGATCCGGCAGGATCGACGTCGGGGTGCCGGTATAGAGTGCGGCCTTCAGCACGCCTGATGGCGCCAGAACCGCGCGAGGTTCCGGATCGGCGGCGACCACGGGATCGGCGCCGCGCCAGGCCAGCGCGCCCGCCATGATCAGTAACACAACGAAAATACGGCGCATTCGCCAGCTCCCTTTGCCATTCCGGCCGATCCGGTCGGCCAATCGGCTTGTCTCAATATTTGTTGACCGGACCTGATATTTTGTACAAACGTACAAAATGAGGGAGAGGAAAGCAAATCCCGGGAAAGCAAATCCCAAGAAAGCAATCCGATGACGCGAAATCCGAATATGCGGGAAGCGATCCTGAGCGCGGCGGAACTGCTGTTCTCGACGCGGGGCTTCAATGCGGTGTCGATCCGCGACATCGCGCTGGAGGCGGGCGCCAATCCCGGCAGCATTACCTATCACTTCAAGAGCAAGGACGGCTTGCTGCTGGAAATCTACAAGCGGCATTGCGCGCCGATGAACAAGCGCCGCATCGAGCTTCTGGTCGCCGCCACCCGCGTCCGCGACGGCCAGGACCGGCTCGAGGCGATCGTGCGCGCCTATGTGCAGCCAGCGTTTTCCTCCAGCAGCGATCTTGCCGGCGGTGGGGCGCGGTTCACCCGGCTTCGCGCCGTGATGTCGGCGGAAGGCAATGCCGTCGTCGGCCGCATCATTGCGGAAATCTTCGACGACACCACCCACGCCTTCATCGACGCCATCCTGGCGAGCCTGCCGCAGCTGCCGCGCACCGCGATCGTCTGGCGCTCCCAGTTCCTGCTCGGTGCGTTGTATTACACCCTCGTCAATCCGGAGCGGGTGACGCGGTTGTCGCGCGGCGAGGCCGATGGCGCCGACATGGCGGAGGCGATCGAGCAACTGGTTGCGGCGACGGTGGCGTCCTTGCAGGCGCCTGATGTCAACCACGTGCCGGCAACCGCCGCGGCGGAAGCGAAGGCCGCCAGCCGCAAAAACGCCCTGACGCCTTCGGGCGCGAAATAGAGCGATCAACCGACGACATGACCCAGCAACCAACCATTCCCGGCCCCGATCGCCATACGCGAACGCCAAAATTCAAGCTGCCGCCGCTGGCCTGTGACGCGCACACGCACATCTTTGGCCCCGGCGACAAATATCCGTACGCGCCGGGTCGGCCTTACACACCGCCGGACGCGCCGCTGGCGGATTTTCAGGCGCTGCACCGGAAGGTCGGCATCGGCCGCGCGGTGATCGTCAATGCCAGCGTGCACGGCACCGACAACCGGGTGGCGCTGGACGCCATCGCGGTCAGCAACGGCACCTTTCGCGCGGTTGCCAATATCGACGACAGCATTACCGAGCGCGGCCTGCGCGAACTGCACGAGGGCGGTTTTCGCGGTTGCCGTTTCAACTTCGTGCGCCACCTCGGCGGCGTGCCTGATATGAATGTGTTTCATCGCATTGTCGCGATGGTGGCGCCCTTGGGCTGGCACATCGACCTGCATTTCGATGCGATCGATCTGCCGGAGTATGCGCAGATGCTCGAACAATTGCCCGTGCGTTACACCATCGATCACATGGGACGGGTCAAGGCATCTGATGAACTCGATCAGTTGCCGTTCCGGACGCTGATCGAACTGATGCAGCGCGACGAAAAATGCTGGGTCAAGGTTTGCGGCTGCGAGCGGGTATCGTCGGCTGGGCCGCCGTTCCATGACGCGGTGCCGTTCGCGCGCCGCATCATCGAGACCGCGCCGGACCGCGTGATCTGGGGGACCGACTGGCCGCATCCCAACGTCAAGGCGATGCCGAACGACGGCGCCCTCGTCGACCTGATTCCGCTGTTCGCTCCGGAGCCCGAACTGCAGCAAAAGATCCTGGTCGACAATCCCGCGCGGCTGTTCGAGTTCTGACGTGGCGAGGAAAAACAACATGAACAGACGCCATGTATCGATAGCGGGCATGATCGCCCTGGCGACGGCGCTGCTGATGCCGCAACTCGTCCGTGCGCAAAATTATCCGACCCGGCCGGTGCGGCTGATCCTGCCGTTCGGCCCCGGCGGGGTCGCCGACGTTACGGCGCGGATCGTGACCGAAAAGCTCGGCGAAAAGCTCGGGCAGCGCTTCATCATCGAGAACATGCCGGGGGCCGGCGGCATCAACGCCGCGCGCGCCGTGCTGTCGTCGCCGCCGGACGGCTACACGCTGGCGCTGTTCAGCAACGGCACCGCGATTTCGGTGTCGCTGTTCAAGAACCTCGGCTTCAATCCGCTGACCGATTTCGCCGCCGTGTCGAGCATGGGCTACTTCGACTTCATCTTTGTCACCAAATCAGGCTCGCCCTACGGCACGCTGGCTGATGTCGTCAAGTTGGCGAAAGCAAAACCCGGCGAGCTCAATGTCGGCACCATCAATGTCGGCTCGACCCAGAATCTGGCGGCGCAACTGTTCAAGTCGACCGCGGGCGTCGATGTCACCATCGTGCCGTTCCGCAGTTCGCCGGATGTCCTGATCGCGCTGCTGCGCGGCGATATCCAGATGGCGATCGAGAATTACACCGCGGTGCAGTCCCATATTGCCGATCATGCGGTGGCGGCAGTGTCGTCCTCGGGATCGGTTCGCACCAGCTTCATGCCTGAGGTGCCGACGGTGAAGGAAGCCGGCGGCGGCGATTTCGAAGCGCGCTCCTGGAACGCGATCTTCGCGCCCAGGGGCACCCCGCCGGAGGTGATCAAGACGCTCAACGCCGCGCTGCGCGAGGTGCTCGATATGCCCGACTTGAAGAAGCGCGCGCTTGAACTCGGTATCGAGGCCAAGGCCAGCTCGCCCGAGGAAATTTTGGCGCGGCTGAAGGACGATATCGACAAGTGGGCCGTGGTGATCGAGCGCGCGGGCATCGCGAAGCAATAAGAAGCAGCGAGACAATAGCAGGAGGAATTCATGACCGACGCAAAGAAAACCGGCCTCGTGGTCACGGCGCATCCCGGCGATTTCGTCTGGCGCGCGGGCGGCGCCATCGCGCTGCATGCCAAGAAGGGCTATCGCATCAAGATCGCGTGCCTGTCGTTCGGCGAGCGCGGCGAGAGCCAGTTCGCCTGGAAGGAATCCGGCGCGACGCTGGAGAAGGTCAAGGCCGGCCGGCGCGACGAGGCGCAGCGCGCGGCGGAGATGCTGGGCGCGGAAATCGAATTCTTCGACGCCGGCGACTATCCGCTGCGGACGACGGAGGCGCATTTCGACCGCATGGTCGACATCTACCGCGAGCTCAATCCGTCCTTCGTGCTGACCCACGCGCTGGAGGATCCCTATAACTTCGATCATCCCAACGCCGCGCACTTCGCCCAGGAAACGCGGGTGGTGGCGCAGGCGATGGGCCACAAGCCCGGCGCCAAATACACCTATGCCGCGCCGCCGGTGTTTCTGTTCGAACCGCACCAGCCCGAGCAGTGCAATTTCAAGCCGCAGGTGATCCTCAACATCGACGAGGTCTGGGATATCAAGCGCAAGTCGTTCGAGATTCTCGCGGCGCAGAAGCATCTGTGGGCTTATTATGAGCGGGTCGCGCTGAACCGGGGCGTGCAGGGCGGCCGCAATTCCGGCAAGGCCATGACCTATGGCGAGGCCTATCAGCGGCTGTTCCCGATGGCGGTGGAGGAGTTGTCATGATGCGTCTGCGCACTCTGCTCGGCGATCATCCCGGTACGGCCGCGCTGAAGAACGGAGCGGTCAAATCGGATTCGGTGGCGTTCGACTTCGTCGACTATTCGCCGGCCCACAAGGGCTTCAAGCCGATGGTCCGCGAGGCCGCGTTCGACGTCTCGGAACTGGCGATCGTCACTTTTCTGATGGCGAAAAGCTTTGGCAAGCCGATGGTGCTGTTGCCCTCGGTGGTGGTGGCGCGATCCCAGCACGGCTATGCGCTCTACAATGCCAAGCACGGCACGCTGAAGCCGCCGATCTCAACGGCAAGCGCGTCGGCATCCGCTCCTTCACCACCACGACCGGCGCCTGGCTGCGCGGCATCCTCGCCAATGACTACGGCGTCGATCTCGATTCGCATCGACTGGGTCACGTTCGAGGACGCCCATGTCGCCGAATTCAAGGACACCACCAAGCGGGCGCCGCGCCGGCAAGCAGGTCGTTCAGATGCTGATCGACGGCGAGCTCGACGCGGTGCTCGGCGAGAAGGTCGATCATCCCGATTTGAAGCCGCTGTTCGCCGATGTCGCGGCGGAAGAGAAGGCCTGGTTCGCCAGGCAGGGCGTGATGCCGATCAACCATATGGTCGTCGTAAGTCAGAAGCTGTCGAACACCGATCCGGACGCGGTGCGTGAAGTACAGCGTATGCTGGCGGCGTCGGCCGCGGCTGCACCCGCGGCGCCCAAATTCAACACCGAGGAGATGCGGCGTTCACTGGAACTGATCATCCACTATTGCGCCCAGCAAAGGCTCATTCCGCGCAAGTTCAACGTGGATGAGCTGTTCGACGACGTCACCCGCGCGCTGTAACCGTAGGGTGGTGCAAAGGCGCATCGCGCCGTGCCCACCATTTGCTTTGAACTGGTGGGCACGCTGCGCTTTGCTCACCCTACGAGAAAGACCCGCCAATGACCCCGGAGCCGATCTTCGATCTCGCCCATCTCGGCCACATGGAAATGCTGACGCCGAAGCCGGACGAGAGCCTGAAATTCTTTGTCGACGTCATGGGCATGACGGTCTCCGGCCGGAAGGGCGAGTCGGTCTATCTGCGCGGCTGGGACGATTACGAGCGCTATTCGCTGAAGCTGACGGCGTCGAAAACGTCAGGCATGGAGCACATGGCGTTGCGCGCGCGCAGCCAGCAGGCGCTGGAGCGCCGCGTCGCCGCGCTGAAGGGCTCCGGCTTCGACATCGGCTGGATCGACGGCGACATGGGGCAGGGGCCGGCGTTCCGTTGCCGGGATCCCGACGGACACATCGTCGAGCTCTATTACGAGACCGAATGGTACCAGGCGCCGCCCGAACTCAAGCCCGCATTGAAGAACCAGGCGCAGCGGTTTCCCGCGCGCGGCGTCAATGTCCGCCGTCTCGACCATCTCAATTGCCTCGCCGTCGACATCAAGGCCAACCGTCTCTTCTTCGAGAACTATCTCGGCCTGCGCACCACCGAGCAGATCGTGCTCAACGACGGCTCGGAAGCGGCGATGTGGATGACGATGTCGAACAAGAGCTACGACTTCGCCTACACCCGCGACCACTACGGCAAAAAGGGCCGCTTCCACCACGTCACCTACGCGCTCGACAGCCGCGAGGAAATCCTGCGCGCCGCCGATATCTTTCTGGAGAACGGCGTCTACATCGAGACCGGGCCGCACAAGCACGCGATCCAGCAGACCTTCTTCCTCTATGTCTGGGAGCCCGGCGGCAACCGCGTCGAAGTCGCCAATGCCGGCGCGCGTCTCATTCTGGCGCCGGACTGGAAGCCGATCGTCTGGACCGAGGAAGAACGCAAGAAGGGCCAGGCCTGGGGACTGAAGACGATCGAGTTCGTTTCACACCCACGGCACGCCGCCGGTGTAACAAAAAACTCATCTTACGTGCAGATCGGCGGCCACGCTCGCCGTCGTGAATCCGGCGTTGGTGCCGGGGATGGCGATTGTATTTTCGGTCGACAGATTTATGAGTGAGGTTCGCGCGCTCACCAACCTCATAGGCAACGGAATTGCTGCGGTATTTGTCGCGTGGTGGGAAGGCGAGCTTGATCGTGAAAAGATGCTCGCGAGTCTCCGACCGAACGGGTCGATCCGTCTGACGTCGAGACTGCGGTCACGACGAGCTGACGGGCTGCTCTCTATTTGGGTAGCGGGTTACCCCGCTCGGAACGGCGGGTAAGGTTTGCAAAAACAGGGGTTCTTTGAAAAAGCGAGTTGGCGGCGAATTGCCGCGCAAATTGGAAGATCATTGACATCTGGAACACATCAGATTGCACTCCAGTTCTGAAAAACAGCATCTGGACGCCGCCTGTTGTGGGAAGGGGATGAGCGTGGCAACGGTCTCAGCCGAACGAACGATTGCCTGGAACTTGACGCCAGCACCCGAGGTGATGCTGGCGACCAATCCCGACGTCGACGGAATTGATTTTCGCGAGTTTGCTATCGGAGGCGAAGGCTCATTCGACTATGGCTGTTCCGTTTTGCAGGTGGTGGTCGCAGTCGACGATAGTGCCTTAAGCGTCCGTTCCCAAAACGGCACGGACTTTACGAGGTCGCGAGGTCGAGGCTCGTCACGAATATGCCTGCCGGGTGATCGCGTGAAGGGTGAATGGAAAGGCGCCGCAAACTTTCGCGGCGTCTACGTCCGCCCGGATTTTGTCGAGTGCACTCTTGAACAACCGTTCCGCGTTGGAGAGTTTTTGAGCGGAGAGACAAGCTCTCAAATTATCGAACATCTGTTGAGCGCCATTGGAGCTGACGTTGTTCAAAGGAGTTCCGAGCGGGCCGGCGTTCATTCAATCCGTCGTTATCTCGCTCCTCCATCACCTTCATTTAACCTCTGGACCAAGGCCGCTCTTGTCGAAAGGTGGTCTTTCACGGAGACAGCTTAAAATATTGCAGGAGCTAATCGACGCCGAACTGGCAAGCCCGCTCAGTCTCGATCGGTTGTCCAAGGAGGTTGGAGTAAGTGCGGGCTATCTCAGTCGTGCTTTCAAGGTGTCAAAGGGACTTTCACCCCATCAATACATTCTTCGAACGCGCGTCGAACGGGCAAAGAAAATGATTTGGGACAGCGATCGGTCGCTGGACGAAATCGCGGAAAGCGTTGGTTTCGCCGATGGCAGCCACATGACAACTGTTTTTCAGAAACAGACGCAAAAAGCACCGTCACAATTCCGCAACAGATAAGCGAATACCGACGGCTCTCCGGAATTGACGTCGCAATTTTCAAAACCGGGTTAAGAACACAAAAGCCGATTGCCTGATACGTGAACTAGCTTCCTGCCAAGTCCAAAGCCGACGAATTGGACATTGGGGGGCTAATCAATGTTTCGAAGACAAGTTGCAGGAATAATCGCAATTGCCGTTGCGGCCGTTGTTCCGCAGATGGCGTTCGGCCAGACGCTGTTCGACGGATATTACCCGTCGGCGGATCTGGCGGTAAAGCCCACACCGGCTTACGTAGCGCCGAACGGCGGGCAACCGCTTGCAAATATTCGAGCGATCACGGGGTTCGGAACAGTCTACGGCTTCGGGTCCAGCTCGACCCAAACTGTTGCGACCCCTCCTAGCGGTAATACGCCGCTTCAATATGTACAGCAATTCTCGCCGCTCATCGGCGCCGTCAATATTGGCGGTAACAAGTTTCCACCGGCGACCAATTTCGCCGTGGCAGGCACTACCGCGCAGACTGCGTTGGGCCAGGTTGCGCAATTTGCGGCGGCCTACGGTCGTTATCAGCCGAACGACATTGCTCTGCAATTTTCGGGGATCAACGACTTCAGCATCTCGGCATTTGGAGTCATCCAAAGCCAGGCTGTTTTGAACCAGGTCGTTGCTCAGGATATCAACTTTCAAACACAGATGGTGCAGCAAAACCTGGCGCTCGGTGCCCGCAACTACCTGTATCTGAACCTTCCCGACCTGGGGACTTTCAAGGCGTTCACCGATCCCGGCGTTCCGCTCGGCGGCGGGCTGGTATTTGGCGGCGGCAACCCGGCCTTGCTGAGCCAGGGCTCAGCGGCGGTAAATGCCGGGATGCTGGCGAACTTGACTGCCCTGCACAATCAGACCGGCGCAAACATTCACTACTTTGATCTAGCGCTTCTGGTGAATCAGGTCCGGGCAAATCCAACGCTCTATGGGTTCACGGCGGCCGGCGTCGCGCCGAACGTAGCCTGCTCGACGGTATTTGCTCCAACCGCGTGCGCTACAGGACCGTTCAATATCCAGAACCAGTTCCTCAGCTTTGACGGAATCCATTATACGTATCGCCTCCATAACATCATGGCCCTTGCGATTACGAACCAACTGCTCGCGCCATACACGATGGCGCCTCAGGCGGAGATGGCTCAGAGCAGTGGCGTGGTGTTTGCGAACAGCTTGCTCGGACGCCTTGACGCTTATCGATACACGAACGCGAGCGGCCCATATGCGGCTGCCTACAATTCGTATGCGATGGCAACAAAGGCCGGACCTCTGCCCCCGGCGGACCCGCTGGGACCGTGGTCGATCTTCGCTATGGGCACCTATGCCCATGCCAGCCAGAGCGACCGTCTCGGAGCAGTCGGCGTCGAAAACGATGTCGGGGCTGGAATTGTTGGATTCGACTACAAATGGAGCCGAAATCTGCTTCTCGGTGGAGCGTTCAGCTATTCGGAGACCTCCGCGAACAGCCAGTTGATCGGCAATGTCCATACCGGCGTGAAGGCCTACCAGTTTGCAGGATTTGCATCGGCCAATTACGCGAACTGGTTCAGCGATCTGGTAATCTCGTACGGGATCAATGATTACAACATACGTCGTTCCGGCGTCGTGGATATCCTGTCTGCGTCGCCCCACGGCAACAATTTTGTGGCGGCTTGGAAGGGCGGTTACCTCTTCGATACGGTTGGCGCGAGGGTCGGACCGATCGGCGGATTGACGTACAGCCGGGTCTGGATCGACGCCTACAATGAATCCGGCGATCCGCTTTTGACGCAGGCGGTTTCCAAGCAGGACCTTGATGGCCTGACAGGGAGCGTCGGCGTTCAATTCCGTCTTCCGGCGGGGATGTCAACGCGGTTCAATCCATTCCTGAACCTGACGGCCGAACATGACTTCATCGGCAATGCGCGGGTTATCACCACGGCACAAACCTACGCGCTCGGGCTTCCAGTCGCGACCCAGGTCACGGATGGACATTCCCGGACTTACGCCAAGGTCGGCGGCGGAACGAGTGTCGATCTGGGCGGCCGCTGGAGCGGAATGTTCAATGCCGAATCCACGATCGCGCGGCAGGGCGGAAATCTGACGGCCGTGACCGTCGGCCTCAACGCGCGCCTGTAAGTTCTCCTGAAGCTGGTGCGGCGCATTCACGTGCGCCGCGCTGCTTTTATTCACCGGCATTCGCCTGCGACAAATTAACCCGACGGGCAAATTTCTGCTTTTCCGAAACCCCAAATCGGCCGCATAGTTGCGACCATCCTGCCGGCAAGAGGGGCGGTCGCGCGTCGTCACGAACGTGGGATGGGATGCGGTGGACGCGGCAGCGTCGGCGTGAAACGGATCGCAGGGCGAAAAATATCACCACGAAGGTCAAGGAGCGCGCCTCCACGCTGTATAACCGGCTGCGCGGGGTGAGCTGAAGAACGCTCTCTGAAAGATGTGCTATCGGTGTTGGCTTGGCCGCTGCGTTGGGAAGCGGAGGAGCCGCTGTTGGCAAACATCTGGACGCGAAAATCCACGGCCGATCTGTTGCGGGAGGCCGAACCGGCGGCCGGCGATGCGGCGACCCATTCGTTGAAGCGATCCCTGTCGGCGCTCGATCTCGTGATCCTCGGCATCGGCGGCGTGATCGGGGCGGGCATCTTCATCCTGACCGGGCAGGCGGCGGCGACCAATGCCGGGCCGGCGGTGACGCTGTCGTTTCTGCTCGGCGCCGTGGCTTGCGCGCTCGCCGGCCTGTGTTACGCCGAAATGGCTGCGGCGGTTCCGGTGAGCGGCAGTGCGTACACCTATGCCTATGCGACGCTTGGCGAACTGGTCGCCTGGATCATCGGCTGGGATCTGATCCTCGAATACGCCGTCGCCGCGGTCGCGGTGGCGGTCGGATGGTCCGCCTATGTCGTCAGCTTCGCCAGGGATTTCGGCATCGACCTGCCGTCCCGGCTGGTCTCCGCGCCCTTTGCCTATGATTCCAATACCGGCGCCTGGTCGTCGACCGGCGCGCTGTTCAACCTGCCGGCCATGCTCGTCATCGTGATGGTCACGACCTTGCTGGTGGTGGGCATCCGCGAGACCGCGCGCTTCAACGGCTTCATTGTTGCGGTGAAGCTGATGGTGATCGTCCTCTTCGTCGGCTGCGCCGCGTCCGCGGTCACGACGGCGAACTGGGTGACGTCAGGCAATCCGGATGGCGCCTTTATTCCGCCGAACGTGGGCACCGGCGCGTTCGGCTGGTCCGGCGTGGTCCGCGGTGCGGCGATGGTGTTCTTTGCCTATGTCGGCTTCGACGCGGTCTCGACCGCGGCGCAGGAAGCGAGGAGGCCGGAACGTGACATGCCGATCGGCATCCTCGGCTCGCTCGTCGTGTGCGCCGTGCTCTATATCGCGGTGGCCTTCGTGCTGACCGGGATCGTGCCGTTCGACCGGTTGAATGTTGCAGATCCCATCGCGGTCGGTATCGACGCCATCGGGGTCGGATGGCTCTCGCCGCTGATCAAGCTCGGGATCGTGCTCGGGCTGACGTCGGTCATCCTGGTCACATTGCTCGGGCAGCCCCGGATTTTTCGTGCCATGGCCCATGACGGATTGCTGCCGCCGGTGCTGGCGAGGATCCATCCGCGTTTCCGGACGCCGTCTGTGGCAACGATCGGCGGCGGCGCCGCCGTCGCGGTGCTGTCCGGCCTGCTGCCGATCGGCCTTGTCGGCGAACTCGTCAGTATCGGCACGTTGTTCGCATTTGCGGTGGTTTCAATCGGGACGCTCGCGCTTCGCGTGATCGATCCCGGTTTGCCGCGGCCGTTCCGGGTGCCGGTGATCTCTGTGATCGCTCCCGCCGGCGCGGCGACGTCGCTGTTTCTGATGCTGGGACTGCCGGCCGACACCTGGATCAGGCTTGCGGTGTGGCTGCTGGTGGGCCTCGTGATCTATCTCGCCTATGGCGTCAGGCACAGCCGCTTGCGGGCGACGGATCGCCAATAGAGCGGAGACGGCGATCGGGGCGGGCCCCGTCTTGCCGATCTAAGTAGATCAAATATCTACCGAATCCCTTGGTCTGGATGCCGGTCCGGCGCCTCGGACAGCCACATCGGGTCCGCTGAATTCAACGGTGACGTCGGTTATCGCCTGCGGTGAGCGGATGCCCTGCAACGCGATTGTGAAATCTGACGGTGTAATTGCTTACACCACACCTCTTGCGGGAATGACGGAAAACCACGAGTATGCGCCATCGCTCGGGGGGCATCTTGGGTTGAGCATGCCCGAGCCGCATCACACCGGAGGGAGCAGACCATGACCGCGCAGCCCGCGAAGCACGTGCCGATCAATCCGACCGCGCCCATGCAGCACATGCTGGCCTATACCATCCAGAGTACGCCGTGGGCGAACAACCGCCCGTCCGTCATCATCGATGTCGGCGGCAAGGAAACCTTTCTGGCGCCGGCCACCGGGCAGGACGACAGTTACTGGATTGTCGTGATGGACGCGATGAATCCGCGGAAGATGGTCAAGGATTGGGTTATCCCCGGGGCGGGTGCATCGGTTCCTGCCGGGATCGATGCCTATCTGGACGACCCGAAAAATCTGTTTGCAGTCTGCACGCAATACCTCAGCACGCTGCACGTTCCGCAAGGCCCGTTCTATGATTTCCTTGCGAAGCGCGGCGCTGGCCGCGAGTTGCAGAAGCTGGAGCAACTCAACGCCGTGCTCAGTTGCGGCAGCTACGGCCACGTGACCTATATCCTCACCGGCCAATGCGGTCCGCGCCTGCCCAACCAGCCATTGCCCGCCACCTATGAGATCGGATCTTACACCGGTCAGGCGATCCTGATGATGTCGCTGATGCCGCAAATGAACGGATCGCCGCCCTACACGATCTGCGACAGCTACACCTTCAAGTCTCCGTAGCTGCAGCCGCATGACGGACGCGTGGA
The DNA here is from genome assembly GCA_963764705.1 of uncultured Alphaproteobacteria bacterium. Classification (GTDB taxonomy): domain Bacteria; phylum Pseudomonadota; class Alphaproteobacteria; order Rhizobiales; family Xanthobacteraceae; genus Bradyrhizobium. Next base: position 662,821 of record CAVXTR010000009.1, read on the forward strand.
AATTTCGCAGCGGCACGCTGGACCACGGGATTTTCAACCACGTCGTCCTGTTCAATGAGTATCAGTTGCCCGGCAGCTTCGCGCCCGACGACATCGTCATCGATATCGGGGCGCATATCGGGTCGTTCGCCGAGGCGGTGCTGTCGCGCGGGTGCAGGAATGTCACCTGCATCGAACCCGATCGGTCGAATTTCGAACTCGCTGCGGCAAACCTCAAGCCGCACATCGACAGTGGCTGCGTCCGGCTGATCGGGGGAGCTGCGTGGCGATCCGATTGCAACACCGACGAACTTTACTTTGACGGTCATCACCCGTTTCCGGACTCCTTTCCGGGCCTCGGCGGCGTGATCAACACCGGAAGCGGCTCCGTCATCTGGGGCGACGGCGAACCGGTCACCAAGGTCGCGTTTGACGACATCATCGACCTTGCGACGGCTCGCGGCGAGAACCGGGTTCGCTTGCTCAAGCTCGATTGCGAAGGCTCGGAATGGCCGATCCTGCTGACCTCGCGGCGGCTCGGCCTGATCGACGAAATCTGCGGCGAGTTTCACGAGATCGGCGGACCCTTTCTCAACATCGGCGAGGATCGTCCGGCGAGGCAGCCGGTTTTCCTGCTGGAAAAATTTCCGAAGTTCACGATCGATGAGCTGGTGCAGTGCCTGGAAGCGGCGGGGTTCGCCGTCACCTGGCGCAGGCACCGGCGACCGACCGGGAGCTTGAGGGGCTGGGGCTGTTCTTCGCCACGCGCAAGCCGGCCAGCTCCCGGTGGTCAGAAAATCGCTGACATGCACGCAAGCCGGCGCGACATGAAGACGGCATGCCGATGAGCCAGTCCCGCGGCCGCGGCAAAATCATCGCCATCGGCTTCAACACCCACGGCACCGGTCTGACGCGGGTGATGCACAGCATCATGCGCCGGCTCGCGGATCGCTGGGAGATTCACTATCTCGGCATCGGTTATTCCGGCGAGATCATCCGGGATCGCGGCCTGACGATCTATCCGACCAATCCCGGAGGTGGCGACGTCTTTGCCGCCTACCAGGCCGCAAGGCTGATCGAGGAGATCAGTCCCGAGATCGTTTTCATTCTCCACGATATCTGGTGCTTCGATCATTATTTGCGGGTGCTTGGGCCGTTTCGGGACCGGTTGAAGATCGCCTGTTACATCCCGCTCGACGGCAGGATCAGCAACGAGAACGATGCGGCCGCGCTCGAGCAGGCCGACCGGGTCATCGTCTATACCGAGTTTGCCCGGTGGGAATTCGAAGGCGCTTTTGCCAGGTTGCGCGCGAAGCGGGGCGAGGGCGCATTTCCCGCCGTCGACGTCATCCCGCACGGCGTCGAGCTGAAACGCTTTCATCCATTCCCGGAACTGGTGCGGGCGTCGTTCGCCTCGCCGGGGCGTGCCGGGGCCAAGCGAGAAGTATTCGCCGGGCTTGCGGATCCGGAGACGTCCTTTGTCGTGCTCAACGCCAGCCGGTATGACCAGCGAAAGCGCGTCGATCTGACCGTCGAAGGTTTTGCGCGCTTCGCCGCCGGCAAGCCGGCCAATGTCCGCTTGTGTCTGCATCATGCGATCATGGACCAGGCGGGGAGAGATCAGCTCGCCGCGCTGGTCGAGCGGTTCGGACTGAAGGACCGGCTGTATCTCAATCCGTTCGCGGAACGCGTCGTTGAGGATCGCGAATTGAACCTGCTCTACAACGCCTGCGACGCCGGCATCAACACCTCGATGGGCGAAGGCTGGGGCCTGGTCAGCCTCGAGCACGGCGCCGCCGGTACCGCCCAGATCGTTCCCGACCACAGCGCCTGCGCCGAACTCTGGCGCGGCCGCGCGGAGCTGATCCCGCCGGCGAGGCGCTATATCCCGACGTTTTCGTCGCTGGAGTTGGGCGAGGTTTCCGCCGACGGCGTCGCCGAGGCACTTGAGAACCTCTATTGCAATCCCGAGCATTGCCGGCACCTGGCGCAGGCTGCGTTCGAAGCCGCGCAAAACCCCGAATATTCCTGGGACGCCATTGCCGAACGGTTCGATGAAATGTTTGCCGGGTTGGCGTGAGAATGGTGACGCGCCCCTCCGTCAATCAATTCAAGCTGCGTGCTGAAACCGCTGAGGGCGCGTGGAGGACTAAATTCCACCGAACATTCGGCTTGGCCGGATGGACGGGCTGGTCGGTTTGCCGGTATTTCGCGAACTTCACGCGTTGCCCATCGAAGGAAATGCATCAGGTTTTTGAATGGGTTAGATTTGGTTTCGAGGCGACCGCGCCGAGCACCATGTCCGGCGAAGTGCGACTTTACGTCCGTTCACCTTATCCGCGCCGGAGGGTAGCCGGGATACTAAGGGCGTGTATGATGCGTCGCGGCATCCGGTCTGGCGCCAGCTAGGGACCGTGCTTGCTGTTCGGGAACGAGCTGGCCCCACAGCGACGATGAATACGCAGACCCGCGAAACCTCTGTCCCCCGGAAAGGCGAGCGTCACCGATTGACGGTGCTTTTCTCTGACCTCGTGGGGTCCACCGTTTTGGGCAGAGATATGGAGTCGGAGCACCTCTCCGAACTCCTGGGCCAGCTGCGGGAGATCTGGCATCGCGCGGTGGCCAAGCACGGCGGTCGCGTTATCAGAACGCAGGGGGACGGCACTCTCGCTGTGTTCGGCTACCCACGGTCGGGCGAGGATGACGGCCGACGTGCCGCCGAAGCCGCAATCGATATTCACCTGTGGGTCGGGCAGTTGCGCCACGATGGCGCGTCGCCGGCTCTGATGCCGCTTCGAATGCATTCCGGTATCCACGCCGGCACCGTGCTCCTGACGGAAGGCGATATCGAGTCCGGCCGCTATGACCTGATCGGCGATGTCGTGAACACGGCGGCGCACCTGTCGCGCCACGCTACCCCGGGCCAGATCCTCGCCAGCATCGATGCCCTTGGGCCGCATGCGAATTTCTTCGAGCTCGGCGGCTACCTTCAAACATCAGGTACCGCGGCTGGAATGCCGCAGGCGCGGGTGGTGCTGCGACGAAGCACGGCGACCCGGCGATTTGAGGCAACCTCTCGCCGCGGCTTGACGCCGTTCATTGGTCGCAACGACATATTCAGCTTTCTGACGGGCTTTCTCGGCGACGCGCAGCCGGGCACGCAACGTTGCGCGCTCGTCGTCGGCGGTCCCGGGCTCGGGAAGACGCGCCTTCTGGAAGAAGTGCTGCGACACTGCGGCACCGAAAAGTTCAGGCTGCTGCGCGGCAGCTGCGAGAGTTATGTCGGTGCCGAGGTTCTGCAACCGTTCCTGCAGATGCTGCGCGCTTACCTCGGCATACGACCGGACGCATCAATCGTCGAGGCCGACGAGGCTGCCCGTGCCACCTTGGAGCCATGGGCCGCCCAGCTCGGTCCGCGTGCTGAATCGATCCTCAAGCTGGCGTCGACCGGCGCCGATGCACGCGGCGGCCGGATGACCGTCGATGGCGTGGTCGGTGACCTGCTCGGGTTCTTTGCTGCGTTGTCCGCGCAGGGTGCGTTGGTGCTGGTGATCGACGACTGGCAATGGTCCGACGATGCGAGCCGGCAGTTGCTGGAGGCACTCCTGCAACTGCCCAATGGACCGCGCGTCATCCTCGCCAGCCGGCCGCGCGACGACGGCACCGAGTGGATTTCCAGCGCGCCGCACTTGCTGCTGGAGCCGTTTCAGGGACCGGAAACCGACCTTGCTGTACGACGCTGGGTGCCACAGGCCGACCCCTTCCTGGTGGCCCGTGTTCACAGCTATGCCGGCGGGGTGCCGCTGTTCATTGAAGAGCTGTGCCATTCCATTTCGGCCAATGATCCCGCTTCGTTCGAAATACGCAGCAAGCAGGGTTGGATCGCAACGCTGGTCGCCTCGCGCCTGGCGCGCCTGCCGCCGGACGAAGTCAGCGTGGTGCGCGCCGCGGCGGTCATCGGAAACACGGTGCCGAACGGCTTGCTGGTTTCGGCCTGCGGCAGCGAGCCTGACCCGGCGACGGTACGGGCATTGGCCGAGGCGGATTTTCTCTATGCCGATCCGGCGGGCGGTGTCCTTCGTTTCAAACATGGCATCACGCGGGATGCGGTGTACGAGACCATCGGCCTGCACGAGCGCCAGGCATTGCACAGGCGCATCGAAGCCACGTTGTTGGCGCGGTCCGAGCAGACCGATCGCGAAGACACGCTGGAAGCTCTGGCCTATCACTCGCGCGGCGCAGGTCATTGGGAAAGTGCTGCCCATTATGCCGAACGCGCCGGCGACAAGGCCATGGCTGCGTTCGCGCTGGACCGTGCCCGCGTCCAGTATCAGGTTGCCATGCAGTCGCTGGATCGCGTGCAAGATCGGACGCGCCAGCAGTCGCTGCGGTGGTGCCTGCTGTCCAATAAACTGGGCATGGTCAACATATTCGACCCGCTATCGTTGACCGATGACATCACCGTGTTCGAGCAGGCGGTGACGATCGCGACCTCGCTCGGCGATACCAGCGCGATGGCCAGCGCATATGAATGGCTTGGCTTCATGTGCTATGTGTTTGGACGCTTTCGGGAGGGTGTGACACACACAAGGAAAGCGCTGGAATTGGCGCGCGAGATCGGTGATCACCGCCTGATCGCCCAGATCGAAGCTGTGCTAGGCCCGATTCTCGCTGCAAGCTGTCAATACGACGAAGCGACCGCCTTGATCGACGCTGCGATCTCGACCAAGCAGCAACGCAGCCGCCGGCATGGCGCTCTCGACATCGGCGCGGCCTACGCGCTGTCGTGCAAAGGCAGTATACTGGCCGATCGCGGCGATTTCGACGGCGCCCATGAGTGTTTCAGCGAGGCGATGAGCCTGGTCGAAGGCTCGACCCACCCGGTCGTCAGTTCGGTGCGCAATTGGGTGTCGGTCTCGCTGGTCTGGCAAGGCCGCTGGCAGGAAGCGGAGCGACTTGCGGTCGAGGGCGCACGCGTCGCCGAAAACATGCGCAGCCTGCTGCTGCTGGCGGCATGCCGCGCCGCGTCCGGATTTTCCCGCTGGTCGGCTACCGGCGATGCCGATGGCCTGCAGCAGTTGCGCAACGCGGTGCAATGGATGGAAAGGCGAAATTTCCACTTCTACACTTCGGTTCAATATAGCTGGCTGGTCGAAGCGGCGACGGCCGAAGGCGATGTCGAAACCGCACGGCGGTACGCCGCCCACGTCCTGGGCCGCGCGCGAGAGGGCGAGCGACATGGGCGAGGCGATGGCATGCCGCTCGCTTGCGAGGCTCGCAGCCCTGCGCCAGGATTTTGGACGAAGCCAGCGCTGGTTGCAGCGGGCCGAGACCTCCGCGGGCTGGCGTGGTTCGCTACACGACGCGGCGCTGAATCTGGCCGCGCGCGGCGAACTTCTCGCGCTGCAGGGGAAGGGCGAGGCGGCCCATCAGACCGTAACGGAAGCCGCCGCGAAACTATCCGCGCTTGGCATGCACTGGCACGCGGAACGGGCGATCCGGTCCGTTACTGGCGCGCCGGTCAGCCGATATGGCATTCGTCCTTGAGCTGTCTTGGCGACCACCTTTGCCAGCACGTCGAAACCATCCTCGTTAGGATGAAATTCATTGGCCCATAGCAGCTTGTAGTCCGTTTGATAACGCGGATCCAATTCCAGCTTGCCGGCGGTGGCGACCGGAAACACGCGTCCCCGAGGATACTCGGCTGCGACAGTCGCCACCATCCTGCCGACCCGGTCGATCAGACGTCGCACCAGTTCTCGTGACACGGTTAGGTCGGTGATGCCGGCCACGTTGAAGATTGGCGCCAGCCACGGGCCCGCCACCGGGTCCTTTCGGCCGTCGGGAATCGAATGATCGTAGTCATGGATCAGGATGGGAATGTTGGTCTCGGGGACGACGCAATTGAGGATGGCCCGGTAGAAGTCGGCGATCTTGACGTCGATGAACGCGTGAACCTCTTCCTCGATCAGCAGGTCTTCGCCGGCATGCGGTGCCTGTCGCAGCATCTTGTATAATGGTGAGTCCTTCGGTGCGATGTTGAAGCGATAAACTACATCATTTCCGCCACCACCGATCAGCAGCGCCTGCGGTGCCGGCTGAGAGGGATCGGGATTTCTGAAACAGTTTCTCAAATCGGCCAGGCTGCTGGGGCTGGCCAGCTGCTCAAGGCGTGAGCCGGGCGTACCGAAGGCATGGCGGCTACCGACAAAGTATCCGAGCTTCTTGAGCGATGATGTGAGGCTCGGCCGAAGAAAGATGCCGGGCGGGAATTGGAACAGCCAGGAATTGCCGAGTGTTACGAGCGGGATCGTCGCCGCTCTCAATCGCTTGTCGGCGTCCCGGATCTGGTAGGCGTGGGGATCATGGAGCGTGCCAACAGACGGCGAACGGACATCAAATGAACGGAAATCGTTGGCGGTCAGCATTCTGGTCTCCAGGGCAAGGGTGAGGGGAGAGCCGGGCAGCCCCGGCAGCCTTCCGTCCAGACTTAAAGTCAGCGGGCCGGGACCGGCACGCAACCGCAGCGGTGATTCCACCAGTGCGCTGAAGAAACCCAGCATCACGGCCAGTGCCGGATCTGCTCCGGGACACGAATGGGTGGGATGACCCGCGACCCTGCGGTTGCCGCCGAAGGCATGATAAAGGTCCTGACGGCCTTCGCCGAGATTTTGCTGGGTAGCGGAGACCGCACCGGCGACGATGATGTCACCCGGCTTGACCGCAACCTGGTGTTCGCCTGTTCCCAGCGTGTGCGAAGTGACGGCGGTCCGCCATATCAATTCGGGCACTGCGCGCAGCTGCATGGCCGGGATGAAGTCGTCTCGCAGCCGATTGAGGGCATCGGTGAAGTTTGGCCTCGGCGTGCCGGCATAGCGTGCGCGCAACGACCACAGGGTTCCTTCGCGCAACCATTCGTTCAAAATCCGGCGCAGGTTACCCTCGACCGTCGGAATGAAGCCCATCATGGCGCCGGCAACGGTGCGCGCTACAAAAGCGACGTCGCCAGCAGCTCGTGGAGAGTTGAGAACGGCCCGCGTGACAGGTGCGCGGATCGTTGTTCCGAACCGGTTGAGGAAACCGATCATGGCGTGGCGTACCGCGGCGCCATGCGCAGAGCCGATCGCCGTCACTTCCTGATTTGGATGGGGCTGGAAGATGTAGCGCGAGGGTGAAAGGAAATGGCCGGGATAATTCGGCGGCTCGCCTTCCTTCCAGTCCCAGCGATAGCCGGCGCGGCAGAAGTAACCCTCGTCTGTATTAAGTCCGAACCACTCTTCGCAGAATTCGGCCAGCAGCGGTTCCAGCAGTTCGCGCACGTCGACCGTCAGTTCCCAGCTCGCTTCGCCATCTTCCTGGGCATAGCTTTTCGTTTCGTGGACCAGACATTGCAGTACTTTTTCCGTCGTCGCTCGCGCCAGCTCGAACGCCTCTGGCTGGTTGAGCGCCAGGATGGCGGTATTGCTGGCTTCGGATTCCTGCTCGTACGCATGGTCTGCCTGTCCGGCGTCGCGGCCGAGATAGAGAATGCCGAACGACCGCTCCATGCGGGGGAGATAGCCGGTGATCGTCAGGTTACGGCCGGGATCGGCAAATACCTGCTGGACCATGTCCCGGTCGGCCACCAACACCCCGAAGGGCGTACGCAGCACGCCGCCGTATCGATAGCGGATCGCTGCCCAGATCGACGCATTAGTGAAATGCGTGGCCGAATCCGGATCCTCGAGCGCCGTTTTCCACGCTGCCATCGCCTCGACTTCGCCGTGCCGGCTCTCGATTTCGCGCAGCCGTGCGATCTCCTTTTCGCCTGTGTCGACGCTCCACGTGACCTGCGGCTTGCGATAACGGTTCGCCGCCCATCCCTTCAAATTCGCAAGCGCCTTTTTGGAGGGCGCAAAGAAATATGCGCCCCATTCCAGGCGTACGAACGGACGGGGTTCGTCGTGGAGCCGGTCCGAACCGTCGAGTTCCATGCGGACGGTCTGGCCTTCATGCTCGAAACGGAAATGCCGAAGTCGGCCCGGTTCGGCGAGACCGAGGAAGGGATCGCTTTCCCCTGAATAGGAGCCGGAGCTGTTGCCGCCGGCCAGCCAGCGCTGCACCACCTCGAACTGTTCGCCGAGGCTGGCGTTGTAAGCCATGAAGACGAGGCCGCGTTCCTGTTGCAGGGCATCTCTGGCGCTCTGCATGTCGTCGCCGGACCTGGCGGGTGGACCGTAGGACATGCCGCGTCTGACAATACGGGGCGGCCGGGCGCCGCCATCCGCAGGTGTGATCCGCACCCGCGGATTGGCACGCCGTATGTGCGCGTGAAATGGACACTGTTCGGCCTGCTCGTCGTAATCGAAATTGAAGTCGTTGAGCAGCGGATCGGATGGCGGAACCTGGGTCAGCGGCTGACCCGCCTTCGGGTGGCCGGTAGGCCAGCGCCCCATCATTTTGGCCAGCAGCGTTTCGCGCGTCAGGACCGGGTCGGTGGGGCCGGCCGCGTCGGCCGCCTGCCGCGTGCTGCGATAGAGGGTCTCCTCGAGCGCCTCGACATCCTGTCGCAGTTTTCGTATCGCCAGAAAGCTGCCGTCGCGAAGCATCGTGTGAACGCGATTGGTTTCGTCGCCAAATGGGGCCGTCTTGTCGGCCAGGTTCGGATAGCCGCACAGAACCTCCCCGAGATGTACCTGATTGGAAAAGCGCGTGCCGGCCTCGCTCTTGCGCAGTACCGGGTTTGAATTGCCGTCGGCGAAACCGAAATGGTCCAGCGTGGCGCCGGACGGATCGCGCTGACGTTGCGTCCACTGGATTGAGAGTGGCCTTACGCCCGGGTCCACGTCGACCAGGCGATTCATTTCGGCCATCAACGGCGCCCTTGCTTCCGTCGTCGTTTGCGGAGCGGTGGACAACAGCCGGAGCTGAAGAACGGCGTGGACGGCGCTCATGTCGATGCGGGACGCCGGGTCGTCTTCGCGCAGGTCTGGCGCATTGATCCCTAGCGCCCAGTTGCTGGCCGGCAGGCGCCACCGCCGGGGATGGTTCCAGCGGACGTCGCCGAGCAGGCCGGCTCGCCGTTCCATGCCCTGTACGAATTCGTCGGGCAGGCTGCGCACCTCGTCATCGGACAATCCCGCAACGCGCAGGCCCTCGACCGAAAAGGCGATGTTGGTGGCGATTTGCCCTGGCGTCAGAACGTCGGCTTCCGACGTCACGTGCAGGACGTCCAGAAACGCGGCCATGGCGGCAGGCGTCGAGAATTGCAAAAACAGCAGGCAGCCGTGATTCGTATCCTGATAGGAGGTCAGAATCCCGCCTTGCACATTGCCGCGATCTTGCAGCGGCGGCTCGGGCGGCAGTTCGACCGGCAATTCGAGCCGCACCGATGCTACGTCGGGTGGGGTCAACAACCAGAGCAGGGCCTCATCAAAGCGCCGGTATGCGCGTTTGGTGCCCTCCGCGTAGGTGTCGTCGTTGATCATGGTGACGAATTCCGACAGCAGTTCATGGGCGGCACGGTGCAGAATTTTCCCGTCGTCGGTGCCGGGCGGATAAAAGTCCGCCAACCGGTAGAGGCCGACCAGCGCTTTAACACCCTGACGGAACGGCGGCCGGCCCGCGGCCTCGATGGTGAGCTGCTTGCTGAAGCCGGCGTTGGTGGGGTCGACGCCGACCAGGCCGTCGACCTGGAATATGGAGCGCTGCGCAATATCTTCCACCGACGGAATCTTGATCTGTGCGACCAGCCGTTCGGCCTTGGTGCCCGTGGCCCGCCGATAAACCCGTTCCTCCATCTGAAGGTAACGGGTGTCATCCACGGTCAGATCTGGGGTGGCGTAGAGGAAGTATGCTTCGCTCTGCGCGCTCTTTAGCCATACGCCCCAATCCTCATACGTGTTCTCGTAACCGAGCACGTAACCTTCGGTATTGCAGAAGATCAGATCGAGCAGCCGTGAAACCTTCTGCCAGATGACGCGGACATAGGCTTCCCACGCACCGTCGAATGTCACGGTGAGCAGCACGTGATCGGGCAGCGACTGGTCTTCGGGCTCGATCACGGCGATGCCCACGGAGTGGATGCGTCCGACGCGTTCCACGGCGTCGGACAGCACGCGGGCGAGTTCGGATTCGTATGCGCCGGCGCGGCCGGCATTCAGCGTGCGCAGCACGTACTTGACGCGGGTCTTGTAGGTGGTCGCATCCAGCGACGGCACGAATCCCTTCTTGATCGGAGCAAAAACCCTGAAATCCGAGGTGCCGGCCATGCTGCCAGTCTTGATTGTCAAATCCCGACGCATGTCTCTGTCTCCCCTGATGGCAAGTGGCCGAATCCGCCGAGCCCAAGCCTAAAATGCAACTATTACGTGTTTGCTTCGGAAAATATGTAATTTGGCCCACAATACTGCTGGTTTCCTGCCGGCGCGGTCAACGGAGTCCGACCTGTGCCCTTCGGTCGCACTGCATCGAACAGCCGTGACCCGGCGATGACGTCGGGACGCGAGACGGCCCGACGTCGCCGACCTGATGCATCCGTTCCGTCCCTCGGCCGCGTGCTCCATTTTTCGTAGCTGTCCTCTTTTGTAGACGTCCTCGCAGCCGCGCTTCCGGCAATGTCGCCATTTAACTCTGCTGCGCCCGCGTCCTCGATTCTATGAAATGGCCCACAATCCCGGACGTTTCCTTCGCGGCACGCAGGCCGGACCGTCGTCCGAACCAATCGATCGGCCGGCATCAGACCGCGTCTGACAGTCGTTCGTCCCGAAACGCTCGCGCGGTTCGTGGCACAATGCGTGCCGCCGCAGCATGGCGGATTTTTCCGAGTTCGAAAGGCTTGAACCCTGGCGGTGTTCGTCCATGGCGGCGTAATACTTCGCTCACTCGAAACGGACCTGGTACGGCAATCCTGGACCAGTCTATCACAAGCTCCGGTCATCACAACTTTAACGATACGGCCGCCCCGCCGTACGTCCGGAGCCTCCGGGAGGTCTGCCCGCGCAGGGGAAGCCGCCGCCGTAAATAACCTCTAGTTGTAGCATGTACGCAAGGTTCGCTCGATCCATCTGCCCGGCACAGGTTGGCGTGAATTTCGTTTGTCCACTGTCGAGCTGGATCGTCCGGCGAACATTCTGCTTCCTATTGCGTGAAGAAGAGAACCGCTGCGATCGCGCCCGATAGTCCCACCGCCGACACCATCGCCGCAGTCGACAGCACGCCCATTCTCCGGAGTCCCACGGCGAAAAGCATGATGATGGGCGCTGCGGTGAGTAGGCCGATTTGTGCGTCGCTCATGACCAATTCCTTGTTTGTTTGCGGATTCATGCCTAGCGAGCCTGGCCGCCGCCGACGTTGTGCCGGCGCAAGCAGTTTGATCAATCTCGCCGTGTTTGTCCGGGCACAAAGTCCGGGGCTCGTCTTGTCGATATCCGTTCGGGTCGAAGCGGGATTTCGGAGCACGGATGTCGGTGGAAGATTGCGAAGGCGGGAGTGGCTGGGGTGCGCTCGAAGAGCTCCCGGGCGACCCGATGATCTGGGTACTCATTTTCAGCGAGCTGGCGGCCTTCGGTCTTTTTTTGGGGGCGTTCGCCGTCGCTCGCGCCGTCAACCCTGCCGTCTTCGCGGCCGGGCAGGCGGTACTGGACGCGCGGCTTGCGGCGCTGAACACGATCGTGTTGGTAACGAGCGGCTGGGCTGCGGCACGAGCGGCTGCCGCGGCGCGCGCGCAGGCGGCGCGGGCCTGCCGTCGCTGGCTAATGGTCGCGGTGGCGCTCGGAGCCACGTTCGTGGCCATCAAGCTCGTTGAATATGCGACCGAGATCGCCGCCGGCGCCGGTTTCGAAACCAGTTCGTTCTTCACCCTCTACTTCCTGTTGACCGGGTTCCACCTCCTGCATGTGTGTCTCGGCATGGTGATACTGGCGGTGGTCTGGCGTCGTGCCGACGCCGCCGGCGTCGAGACCGGGACGTCCTTCTGGCACATGGTCGATCTGGTCTGGATCATGATGTTTCCGATCATCTACCTGGTGCGTTGAGATGATCGCCCGCCATCGTCTGGATGCGACCCTGTTGCTCCTGGTCTGCCTGGCACTTGCAACCCTGGGCACCACCTGGATCCTGCCGCAAACATTGCTCGGCAACGCCGTTCTGCTCGGGCTTGCCGTGCTGAAAGGGCAACGGATCCTGCTCGATTACCTCGGGCTTCGCACAACGCTCCCGATCTGGCGTGGCCTGGTCGGCGGCTGGGTGCTCGGCGTGGCTTCTTTTGCCTGGCTCGCCTCGGCTGCCGCGCTGCTGCGATGAGTCTCGCCGGGATCACCGCGGTAGTTGCTCCAGCACAAAGAAGCACCCGGGACCCTCCCATAGATTGCCGCGAATCTCGCACCAGTCACTTAACGGGAAAGGATGGGTGATGGCTGAACGCCTCACAAAATCGGCGGCTCGAAATGTATTCTACGGTGGATCGGCCTTCTTCTTCGCGATCTTTTTGGGCCTGACGGCGCACAGCCACTACTACATGGTCAACACGTCCACCGATCAACCCACGCTGACTGCCGGCGTCGCCCGCGGCAAGCACGTCTGGGAAAAGAACTCCTGCATCAACTGTCACACTATTCTCGGCGAAGGTGCGTATTTCGCGCCGGAGGTCGGCAACGTGTGGGACCGCTGGGGCGGCAAGGAAGATCCCGCCGCGGCGCGGGACATCCTGAAGGCATGGATGCAGGCGCAGCCGTCCGGCGTGCCGGGCAGGCGGCAGATGCCGCAGTTCAACCTCACCGACCAGGAACTCAACGATCTCGCCGATTTCCTGGAGTGGACCAACAGCATCAAGCGCCAGAACTGGCCGCCCAACAAGGCCGGCTGAGCAGCCGCCCGCAGCTTCCATCCAAACAGAGAGTCGACGATGAAATACCAGACCCAGAAAGTCGCGATGCTGTACTTCTACGGCGCGCTGACGCTCTTCCTTGCCCAGGTCCTGTTCGGGGTCCTGGCGGGCACCATCTATGTGCTTCCGAACACGCTGTCCGTCATCCTGCCGTTCAACGTCGTCAGGATGATCCATACCAACGCGCTGATCGTGTGGTCGTTGATCGGCTTCATGGGGGCGACCTACTTCCTGCTGCCGGAAGAGACGGAATCCGAAATATTCAGCCCGTTGCTGGCCAAGATCCAGTTCTGGCTGTTTTTCGGCGCCGCCGGTCTCGCCGTCGTCGGCTACCTCTTCCATTACCATGAAGGGCGGGAATTTCTCGAACAGCCGTTCCCGATCAAGGTCGGCATCGTCGTCGTCTGCCTGATGTTCCTGTTCAACGTCACGATGACGGCGCTCAAGGGACGCAAGACCACCGTCACCAACATCCTGCTGTTCGGGCTGTGGGGCGTTGCGATCTTCTTCCTGTTCGCGTTCTACAACCCGGCGAATCTCGCCGTGGACAAGATGTACTGGTGGTACGTCGTGCATCTGTGGGTCGAGGGTGTCTGGGAGCTGATCATGGCTTCGATACTCGCCTTCCTGATGATCAAGCTCAACGGAATCGATCGGGAAGTGGTCGAGAAGTGGCTCTACGTCATCATCGGCCTGGCGCTGTTCTCCGGTATCCTCGGTACCGGCCATCACTTCTACTGGATCGGGGCACCCGGCTACTGGCAGTGGATCGGCTCGCTGTTCTCGACGCTCGAGGTCGCGCCGTTCTTCACCATGGTGATCTTCACCGTCCAGATGACGTGGAAGGCGGGTCGCAAGCATCCCAACCGCGCCGCGCTGCTGTGGTCGGTGGGCTGCTCCGTCATGGCTTTCCTCGGCGCCGGCGTGTGGGGCTTCCTGCACACGCTGTCCTCGGTGAATTATTACACGCACGGCACCCAGGTGACGGCGGCGCATGGGCATCTGGCGTTCTTCGGCGCCTACGTGATGCTCAATCTTGCCGTGATGGCTTACGCGATCCCGCAACTGCGGCAACGCGCGCCCTATAACCAGTGGCTCAGCATGGCGAGTTTCTGGATCATGTGCACCGCCATGATGACGATGACCTTCGCGCTGACCTTTGCCGGCGTGATCCAGGTCCATCTCCAGCGCGTTCTCGGCCAGAACTACATGGACGTGCAGGACCAGCTTGCGGTGTTCTACTGGGTACGGCTCGGTTCGGGTGTCTTCGTGGCGATCTCCGCACTGATGTTCGTGTGGGCGGTGCTGGTGCCGGGACGGGTGAAGCAACCCGCTCTGCCGGGAGCGTTGCAACCTGCAGAGTAGCGGGGAATGGCGGCCGTCCAGCGCCGGCCGCCATTTCTTCTTTTGGAGAGACCCGATGAAATCCGCACTTCACGCCATCGACGCTGACAAGCGCGATATTCCTGCTTACGTTCCCAGCGGCCGCGAGTGCGCGTTGTTCGAGCAGGCCTGGCGGCACCGCCTTCCGGTGCTGCTCAAGGGACCGACCGGCTGCGGCAAGACGCGCTTCGTCGCGCACATGGCGGCGCGACTGGAACTGCCGCTGCATACGGTGGCCTGTCACGACGATCTCACCGCGGCCGACCTGACCGGACGCCATCTCCTCAAGGGCGGCGACACGGTGTGGACCGACGGGCCGCTCACCCGCGCCGTACGGGAAGGCGGCATCTGCTATCTCGATGAGGTGGTGGAGGCCCGCAAGGACGTCACCGTGGTGCTGCATCCGCTGACCGACGACCGCCGGATTCTGCCGCTCGAGCGAACCGGTGAGGAACTCGTAGCACCTGCGGGCTTCATGCTGGTGGTGTCCTACAACCCCGGCTACCAGAACCTGCTCAAGGCATTGAAGCCTTCCACGCGTCAGCGCTTTGTCGCCATCGAGTTCGACTTCCTGCCGCCCGAGCAGGAGACCGCGGTGGTCGCTGTGGAAAGCGGTCTTGCGCCCGATCGGGCGCGCGCGCTGGTCGAGCTGGCGCGGCGTCTGCGGGCGCTCAAGGGCCACGACCTGGAGGAAGGTGTCTCGACCCGCCTCATCGTCTATTGCGCGACGCTGATCGGCGCGGGCGTGCCGCTGGAGGATGCGGTTCTGGCCGGCATGATCGAGCCGCTCACGGACGATGCCGACGTGAAGCTGGCACTGATCGAAGTCGCCCGTTCCGTCATCGGGTGAGGTCGGACGATGCTGGATTTCCTCGAACTGGAGGAGACGGTCGGGCGCGCCTGGCACCGGCTGGTCGGCGCCACCGCGAGTTATCCGTTTCATCCGGAGCAGGCCGTGTCGCTCGGCGAAGTTCAGGCGCAGATCGCCGTGATGTTCCGCGCGCTCGGCGGCGAGCCCGGTGTCGCGATCGCGGGTGCGAATGCCCGCAAGTCGGGCCATCGGCTGGGCTGGCGGCAGCGCATCGGGCTTGGCGATGAAAGTCTCGATCATCCGGCGCGCGACGCGGCAACGGTGTTCCTGCCGGACCGCATCGGTATCTTCCCGGACCGCGATCTGAACGTTTCGCTCTATCGCTGGCTGGCTGCCTGGTTTGCGACCGTGCCGGCCACCGCGATCGCGGAACCTGATCCGCTGCGGCGCGATCTCCTGACCCTGCGTCGCGCGCGCGAAACGGCCGCGGCGGTGCTGGCTCGATTTCCCGGCCTTGCAGGTCCCTATGCGCGACTGACGGCGGCGATGGCAGATGCCCGGCCGCAACGCCCGCTGCCCGGCATCGAGCGCGAAGTCGAAGGGATCGTGCTCGCGCTGTTGAATGCCGCAACACCACCCGGCGGACCGCTGTGGGCCGCCATCACCGGAGAAATCGCGCTGCCGGAGCGCGCGCCGGCCGGATACCGGCCGATGCTGCGGTGTCCGCTCTGGGGCGATTGCCGGATCCGCGAAGCTGGTCCCGTTCGGCCGGACGACGAGGATATGCTCGCGCCCGGCGCGGACTCCAGCCCGCCGGATGCACGCAAGCGTTTCGCCACCCGCGAGCAGGACGACGGAGGCAAAGGACGTGATCCGTTCGTGCTCAATCGGTTCGAGAAGATTCTCGCGATGGCGGAGATGGTCAATGTCGACCGGCCCGCTGACGACGGCGAGGACGAGGATGCCCGGAAGGCGGCCGACGATCTGGAAGAACTTGCGATCGGTCGCCGCAGCGGCAAACCGGCGACCAGGCTGAAGTTCGATCTCGACCTGCCTCCGGACGCGGTCGATGCCATCAGGCTCGAAAGCGGGCGGCTTTATCCGGAGTGGGACTATCGCAAGGCGTCCTATCTGCAGGATCATTGCCGCGTGCTGGCAGCGGAGGCTCCCGAAACCGGCGAAGGCTGGGCTCCGGACGGCAGCACCCGCCGGCTGATCCGGCAGGTCCGGCGCCGGTTCGAGGCGCTGCGTCCGCGTCATGAACTGCTGAGGGCCCAGCCCGACGGGCACGATCTCGATCTCGATGCCGTGGTCCGGTCCCGCTGCGACCTGCGGGCGGGCAGCGGCGGCAGCGACCGCGTTCACGTCGCCATGCGGCCGCAAGGCCACGATCTCGCCGTCTCGCTGCTGGTCGATGTCTCGCTCTCGACCGACGCCTGGGTTGATGGCTACCGGGTTCTCGACGTCGAGAAGCAAGCCCTGCTGGTTCTCGCCCACGGGCTGTCGGCCTGCGGCGACCACCACAGCATCCTCACCTTTACATCGCGTCGCCGGTCCTGGGTTCGGCTCGAAACCGTCAAGGCATTCGGGGAGCCGATGGGCGCCGCGGTGGAGCGCCGCATCGGGGCGCTGAGGCCGGGCTATTACACCCGCATCGGCGCGGCAGTCCGCCATGCCGCGGCCGAACTTGCGCGGCAGCCGCAGCGCAAGAAACTGCTGCTTGTGCTCACCGACGGCAAGCCGAACGACGTCGATCATTACGAAGGGCGGTTCGCTGTCGAGGACACGAGAAAAGCTGTGCGCGAAGCGCGCCGGCTTGGCGTTGCGGTGTTCGGCGTCACCATCGACGCTACCGCACAGACTTATTTTCCGACCCTGTTCGGGCGCGGTGGATACGCGATCGTCGGCAACATTCGGCGGCTGCCGGCGGCATTGCCGACGATCTATCGGCAATTGGCCTATTAGGGCATTGCGAAGACGCGCGTCCAGGACGCGCTACACCGCGCGGCTGTAGGTGCGGCCGGGCAGTTCCAGATAGGCGTCGAACGCCGAGGCAACCGTCCTGACCAGGTGCCGGGCGCCAGCTGCGACACGTACCTCGTGACCGTCTCGCTCGAGCAGGCCGTCGTCCTGCAGGCCGGAGAGGCGAGGGAAGGCGCGAAAGACCGTTGCCGGATCGAGATGGTGACGCCGCGCGACCGATGCGATATCCACGGCGAAGTCGCACATCACCCGTTCGATCAGATCGGCCCGCAGGCGATCGTCGTCGGTCAGTCGATAGCCTTTCACGGTCGCAAGTTCACCGGAGCTTATTCGCGCCGCATAGTCTCCGAGACCGACCGCGTTCTGGACATAGCCCTGCGGCAGCCGCCCGATGGCGGAGGCGCCGAACGCGATCAACGCGTCCGCCGTGTCGGTGGTGTAGCCCTGGAAATTCCGGCGAAGGGAGCCGTCCTGCTGGGCGCCGACGATCGGGTCGGTCGGCCGTGCGTAATGATCGAGCCCGATCCGGCGATAGCCACCGGCCTGAAGCGCTTCTGCAATCGCCTCGGACTGGGCGTGTCGGGCCGCGCCGTCCGGAAGCGTGGCTTGGTCGATCATGCGCTGGTGTTTCTTGAAGCTGGGAATGTGGGCGTAGCCGAACACGGCGAACCGGTCCGGAGCCATTTCAAGGCAGGCGGCGACCGTGTCCTTGCACGACTGCAGCGTCTGGTGCGGCAGTCCGTAGATCAGGTCGAAGTTGATGCCCGCGACGCCGGCGGCGCGAAGTCCGTCGACCGCGGTCGCGGTTTGCGCGACGGACTGGATGCGGTTGATCGCTCGCTGCACGACGGGATCGAACGACTGAACGCCGAGGCTCGCCCGGTTGACGCCGACGCGTCCGAGCGTTGCGGTCATGCTCGGCGCCAGCGTTCGGGGATCGATCTCGACGGCAATCTCGGCGTCCGGTTCGATCGCGAAGCGGTCCGCCAGCAGATCGATCAATCCCTCCAGTTCACCTGATGTCATGATGGTCGGCGTGCCACCGCCGAAATGGACGTGTCGCACCGCGAGACGATGTCCGAGCCGGTCGGCCACTGCCTCGATCTCCCGCCGCATCACGGTCAGATAGTCCAGGATCGGTGCGTCATGCTTGGTGATGGTGGTGTGACAGCCGCAGTACCAGCACATCGAGCGGCAGAACGGGACGTGAAGGTACAGCGAGCCGACGGCGTCGGCGTTGAGCGACGCGAGCCAGTCGGCGTATTCGCCTGCGGCGACGTTGGCGGAGAAGTGGGGTGCCGTCGGATAACTGGTGTATCGTGGCAGCCGCTCGTCGCGATAGCGCTGGTGGTCAATCCGCATGGCAACTCCGTTATTTTCCATGGCAGCGATAGGCCGTGGATGTGTCCTCGTCTTTGCGATCGGTCAAACAAGCCGCAATTGGATTCCCGGGCAGCCATGACGCAGATCAAAACGGCGGGCCCCCGATCATGCTTGGGGGGACCGGCCGGGTCCTGATGCCTGGCATCCGGTACCGGAAAACTACGGCGTGACGAACCTGTCGCCGGCGGCAAGGACTTCGCTGCCGGTGATGTCGCGGGCCACAAACCTGATATCGCCGGCCTGGGGCTTTGCCATGGTCATGGTGACGCGGAGGGTTTCCGAGCCGTCCGCGGGGACGGTTAGCGGTTTGCCTGGGTCGCCGCCGATGATGGCGAGCGTGGCGTCGAGCCCTTCGGCAGTCAGGGTGAATTGGTGGGCTATCGCCGCCTTGTTGAGAAGCTTGATCGTGTAGCCGTTGCGGACGGATCCGTCGGACAGGGTGACGGCGACGGGGTTGCGGTCGTGCTGCACGGTGATGGTGCCGCTGCTCCGGTGCGAGAACAGCAACGCCATTCCGGCAGCTATGCCGATGCAGGCGACGGACAGCATCACCGTCTTCGGCCGTACGATCCGGGAGACGCGGGGTTGGTTGCGACGGCCGCGCTCGATGTTTTTCCAGCTATCGTAGTCGATCAGCCCGCGGGGGCGCATCAGCGAGGTCATCACGCCGTCGCAGGCGTCGACGCAGAGCCCGCAATTGATGCAGGCGAAGTTCGGACCTTCACGGATGTCGATGCCGATCGGGCAGACCGTGACGCAGAGATTGCAGCTTACGCAGTCGCCGGCCTGTTCGCCGCGGCTGCGCGCTTCGACCGCCTTCCTGGCCGACATGCGACGCTCGCCGCGATAGTCCCGGTAGTTGACGGTGAACGC
This sequence comes from uncultured Alphaproteobacteria bacterium, assembly GCA_963764705.1. GTDB lineage: Bacteria > Pseudomonadota > Alphaproteobacteria > Rhizobiales > Xanthobacteraceae > Bradyrhizobium. The sequence continues at coordinate 682,098 of CAVXTR010000009.1, forward strand.
CTCCGGATCCCAGATCGCGCCCTGGAGCCGCGGCCACGGACACATGAAGGTGCAGACCTGTTCGCGCGCGAAGCCGGCCAGGCCGTAGGTGGTACCGGTGAACACCGCGATCCAGGTCCAGGCCGCGAGCGATGCGTCAAGGTGAGCGAGATTGCGGACCAGGGTCGGGGCATCGGTGAAGTAGAACACCAGCGCCCCGCCGGTCGCGACCGAGATCAGGATCCAGACGGCATGTTTGGCGACGATCTCTGCGACCCTGCGCGGCGTCAGCGGCGCGCCTTGCTTCTTCAGGCGGTCGCGACGGTCACCTTCGATCAGCCGCTCCACCAGCATGAACAGGTCGGTCCACACCGTCTGGGGGCAGGCGAAGCCGCACCAGATCCGGCCGGCGATGGCGTTGGCGAGGATCAGCATCGTCGCGGCAAGGATCATCAGGCCGGTGACGTAATAGAGTTCCTGCGGCCAGATCTCGATGAAGAAACCGTAGAGTCGTCCGTGTTCGAAATCGAGGAGAATGGCCTGGTTCGGCTCGCCGGGGCCGCGGTTCCAGCGCAGCAACGGCGTGAGGTAGTAGATCGTCAGCGTCACCGCCAATACCGACCATTTGATGCGCCGGATGCGGCCCTTTACCGACTGCGGCACGACCGCCGCGGGTGCCCCGCCGGTGGCAGCGAGCTTTTCGGCGCGCGTGCGGGCGTGGTCGATCTCGATAACGGTCATGCTCAGAAGGTCGACAGGATTTTATCGACTGTGCGTTCGACCATCCTGTGCAGCGCGGGAAGCTTCTCTTCCTCGACGACCAGGCGGAAACCGAGGTTCGCGGGCGGGACGCCGGCCGCACATCCACCGGTGCGGGGGTCGCGGATGAAGTCGGTCATGTAGGTGCGGTGCGCGCCTTGCACCACGCGGACGCCGCAGTTGGTGTTGGTGACGCGCGCGGCGCCGTTCGGATCGAGCGTCATGCGAAGGAAGCAGGTGTTGGTCCATTCCCAGACGTTGCCGCCGACGTCCCGCAGGCCGTGCGCGTTGCGGCCGAACGTGCCGACCGGCTGCGGATCGAGGGCAACGGGCGCTGCGCGGTTGGCTTCCGCTTCATAGCGCGCGATCCAGGCCTGTGCGGGATCGCCCGGGTCGACCAGGGGGAGGGCCTCGTCGCCGGCTTTTTCGCCGGCTGCAAATACCCATTCCTCGTCCGTCGGCAGCCGATGCAGGATACCGGTCTTCTTCGTCATCCATTCGGCATACGCCGTCGCATCGCGCCAGCTAACGCCGACCATCGGCCGTTCAGCCATTCCGGACGCATGCGGAATTCTGACGCAGCCGCCGTCGTCGGCGCAGGCGGCGTATTCGCTTGATGCCACCTGGCGATCCATCATTTTGAGGCTGCCGCCGAGCCTGATGTCGCGCAACGGCGCGGCCGCAGGCTTGCCGTCGAGGGAGAAGTCGCCGGCGGCACGGTACTGAAAGCTTGCGGGCTTGAGGGATGCAAAGTCGGAGACGGCCTGCGGGTCGGATGCCGGCACGACCGCGGTCACCGCGATCGGGCTCGCCAGCGCCGCGGCGGTCAAGGCGACCTTGATCTTCATGGCGAGAAGCATCGTCATCCCTCCGAAGTTTCGCGGCCTGCAGGATCGCTGCAGGCCGCGTCGTCGTCGTTACCTGGTCTGGACGGTCGCCTCGGCGGCGCTGGCCTTGCCAACCGGGATCGGGCCTGGAGGCGTGACCTGCTTCATCAGGTCGTTGTTCCATTCGCCCTCGACCTTGAAGTGGGCGGTGGCGCCGAGCTCGACGGCCTCGATCAGGTTGTGGTTGACATAGGCGTAGATGCCGGGCTGCCGGAACGTGTAGAGCGCAGCACCCGCCGAACCGCCGCGAATGAACCAGGTCTCGAGATCCTTCTCCGGCGGGTTGGTGAACTTGCCGGTCTCCCAGACATAGTCGCCGTGTCCGCCGATCAGATGCGGGCGGGTGTCGCGGTTGGCCTGGGAATGCACGATCATCACGGTCTCACCGACCTTGGCGGTCATCGCATTCTTGCCGGTCAGCGCGCCGACCTTGCCGTTGAAGACGACGTGGGTCGGGATCAGCTTGCGCATCACTTCGGTGGTGTCGGCGAAGGCTTCGCCGGGCGTGTCGTAGCTCTTGTACTTTCCGTTCTCGTCCTTTGGCACATACAGGTCGTTCTCGCCGACATAGTAGATGCGGTCGTAACGGAGCGGTTTCCCTTGAGGATCCTTCAGGCCGTCGCGCGGCAGCACCATCAGGGTGCCGTGCATGCCGGAGACGACGTGCCACGGGATCATGCCGTCCGGCGCGCAATGATAGACAAACGTGCCGGTCCGTGTCGCCTTGAAGCGCAGCACTACCTGTTCGCCGGGGCTCACATGGGTCAGTGCGCCGCCGCCGAGACCGCCGGTCGCGGCATGAAAGTCGATATTGTGCGGCATGGTGTTGGATTCGGGGTTGATCAGCGTCACCTCGACGTAGTCGCCCTCATGCACGACCATCAGCGGTCCCGGCATCGAGCCGTTGAACGTCATTGCCTGGAATTTGGTCCCGGCGGCGTCGATCACGACTTCCTTCTCCTTGATCGGCAGCCTGAACTCGATGATCCTGGGGCCCTGCTTGGTGGCCTGCTCATGCGGATGCACGAAGGGAGGCGCCACCAGTTCGACAGCCTGGCGGGGCAGCTTGAGGTCTTCCGCGGCGAGCGCCGGGGCGGCGGCGAGGAGGGCGGCGACGGCCGCACCCATTAATGCGGTTCTGCGGGTGATCATGACACGTTCCTTTTCGGTGCCTGCGTTTGAATTCCGTGCCTCCCTTTTGCCTCAGGCAAGTCAATCGCTCTTTGTGCCAGAGCAACCTTCGCGCAGATCAACCCGATCGCTGTGCTGTTTGTGCCGGCGTAGGGGAGGCCTATGGCTGGGCGGCCACGCCGGCACCACGAAACAACCTGCCTCACGCGGGCAATGATGGTTACCAGGTGATGAACCGTCGGTCGGCTGGGCTGGCTCTGGCGGCTAAAATGAAACGCCCGACGCGCCAAGTCGGGGGACCGATCTGCGCGCCGCACCGGGCATTGAACCGGACGGTATGGCGAGCCACGGACCGGTCGCAGAAGATTCAGTGCGTGTCCGCGAAGCCGAGTTCTGCCTTGGCTTGCCGGCTCATCATCTCCGGTTTCCATTCCGGATCGAAGGTCAGTTTGACGTCGACGAACTCCACGCCCGCGACGCCCCAAGCGGCGTTGGCGACGCCCTGCTTCAGAAACGACGTCGCAGGGCATCCGGGAGTTGTCGTCGTCATCGTAACCGTGACCAGGCCGCCGTCTTCCGCGGCGATGTCGTAGACTAGCCCGAGGTCGACGATATTGTACCCGAGTTCCGGATCGATCACGGACCTCAGCGAGGCTCGGATCTCAGCGGCCAGATCGCCGGTCATGCGGTCTGTCCCTTGGCCGCGCCGGCGCGGACCAGAATGCGGTAGGTGGTCCCGTCGGTCTCGAAGCCGCCGCGCCATTGATGGCCGCGTTTGGTGAGTTCGGGGAAAAGGAACATCGGCTCGCGCGGCAGCAGCGCCAAAACGACTTCGCCGGCGCGGACGGCTTCGACGGCTAGAAGCACGCGCGCCATCGGCTCGGGCGGATCGAGATCGCGATTGTCGAGTTCGAGGACTGGCCGCGGCCAGACAGCATCACGTTCGGGCGCGGGCCCGACGGCCGACTCACCGGTGGCGTCCGGGAGCGGACTGAATTCGATCTGCCACTCGCCATCCCCAAGCTCGAGCGCATCATGCGAGAACCCCCTGGATGCCATCACTCCGAACAGCGGAATAGGTTTGAACGGTGCGAACAGCCGAATCCCTTGCCCGGGTCCGAGGGTGTCCACCGCCTGCATGATCTGACTGAACGGTTCGCCGCCCGCTTTCAGCACAGGTCTCACGTCGACGTCGATGAAGGATGTTGTCATGGCAGATTCCTTTCTCAGGGTGTTCGGGGTGTCGAATACAGCAGGCACGGTACCGGGACGTCGGTTTGCGCCGGCACCCGCGCCAGCCGGCGGGTCCGGACCAGTTCGACGGCGATGGCGAATGTCGCTGATGTCATCGCGAGTGCGCCGGTCCGGAACATCCATGCGTTGTTCAACAGCAGCGCGAGCGTTGCGAGCCATACCGCGGCAAAGAATGCCATGAACCACCGTGCCGCCGTCGCTTCCGCGACCAGATCCTGAACGCGTGGTGTCGGGTGTTTTCCGAGCACCGGCCCGTAGCATTCGAGCCAGGTCAGAAACGCGACGATCTTGTACATTTTGGCGAGGACCAGTCCGGTCAGCCAGCCGAAGGAAGCGAGGAATATCACGGCCGCGATGTGGTCGAGGAAACGTCCGGACAGCAACAGTCCGATGCTCAGGACGGTGACGGCGGCGAGATTGCCAAGCGCGATCGCCGCCATGCGGCTGTTCAGTTCCAGCGCCCTGCGTCTGCGGGCGCGATAGAGAGCGGTGATGTCACGCGCGTACAGCACCAATGCCGCCAATCCGAGCACCAGTGCGAGGAGGAGGGCTGGCCGCGGCGACCGGGATGCCAGCAGGCAGGCCAGGCCGCCCGCTACCGCAGCGAAGATCGTCGCCCCCGCCATGCGCAAGGTCTTCGCGGCACGGGAGCTATCGGTATCGGGAGCGAGCATGAACATCGAAAGCAGGCGGTAACTGACGCCGGCGGCGGTGATCGTGAGCCAGCCGCCGAGGCCGGCGACGATGTGCAGCGGCAGCGCGCCGAACATGAACGGGGAGGCGGCGCTCGTGGCGATCGATCCGTCGAGAATCAGGGCGAACACCACGCCGAGGACGACGGTGGCGATCGCGCTGATGAGCCCGACTGCGACGAACCGCGCGGGCGGCGTCAAGGGACGGGCGGTCCAGAGCGTCGCCCCCAGGTTCCAGATGATGAGACTGAAACCTCCGCCCAGCGGCACCACCGCCGCCGACAGCAAGGGCAGGCCGCTGTTGATGCGCCCGTTGAGTTGCAGAAAGCCCGACAGCAGCAAGGCAAGGCCTGCGAGCAGCAGGGTCAGTGCGACCGGCGGCGTCCGCTCGCTGCGAAGGGGGACGTTGGTCAGCACGGGAACGAATTGGACCAGCGCGCCGCACATGGCCAGGCTGAGCCATCCGATCGAGATCAGATGGACCAGGGCCAGCGTGTCCGGCGCCAGCAGGGGCGAAGCCGGAAGGCCAAATCCGCACGTCATCAAACCTTCGGCCAGCAGCAGGCAGACGAGCGCTGCGACGAAATACGACATGGTCCAACGTGAAAGCGTCGCGCCGGTCATCCGGTTCTACCTGATCAGGATCGGAGCTTCGATCTTCACCTGCTCGGTGACGGAAAGATCGATGGCGAGTGCAAGCGACCAGCGGCCCGGCTGCCGGGCATCCATCTCGACGACCCATTTGTCGCCGCCGGCATGCTTCGCGACCGACGTCACGGGCGCCACGCCTTTTTCCGGATTGGAGAGCGTGACCGACACCCCGGCGGCGGTCATGAGCGGACGCTCGTCGCCATCCTCGAGTTGGATGACAATCTCGACCGGGCCGGCCCGGCCCGGCGACACGGTAATGTTGGCCATCGCCTTCGGATCGCAGAAGTGGGTGAAGAACGGCTCGTTCGGATCTTCGACCGCTGCCGCTGCGGCGAGAGTGATGGGCTTCCGCAATTCGATCTGCTTCAGCGGATCCGGTGCCTGGGCGCCGATGCCCTGAACCGCCAGCGGAACGACGACCTTGCCCGCCAGTTCGAAGGTCAGCGCGACCGGCACCTGTTCGCCCTCCTTGAGGGGAGCTGCAAGTTCGACCAGCATCAGATGACGTCCGCCCGGTGCGAACTTCACGGTCTTGCCGGGCTCGATCATGAGGCCGCCGTCCATCGAGCGCATCGTCATGACGCCGTTGGCCAGCTCCATTTCGTGGATCTCAACTCGTTTTGCGGCCTCCGTCGATCCGGAGACCAGCCGGTCGGGTACCGCCCCCTTGTTCTCGATCGTGAGATAGCCCCCGGCGACCTGGGCGCCGCCCGGCGTCGCGCGGCTCCATGCCTGCGTGATCGCCAGGTTTCCGGCCACGATGTCTCCGGCATGCGCCACGGTTGTCAGCAGGCATGAGAGCAGGGCGGCACCGGCGAGTTGGGATGCGATGCTCATGGCGAACTCCCTTCAGCTTCCGGCCAGGTAGGCCGATCCGAACAGGATCAGCATGACGCCGACGAACAGCGCCGGCATCAACCAGCCATCGTCGGGATCGTGCGAAGTCTCGGCCGCGAACGGGGCGTCGCTCCAGGGAATGCGGCTGCGGGCGGCGAACTTGACGACATCGTGGCTGCTCATGACTGGCTCTCCGGAATCTCGCGTGGACGACGATCGCCCCGCGTCCTGCTTCGGCGACGACTATCGCGCAAGACGGAGCAGGGCTCTTTGCGGAAGCGCAAACTTGGTCCTGGGTGCGGTTCGAGCTGTTCACCTTGAGGCAGATCAAGAAGGTTCGGTGAGGGCGCCGGCACGCCGCCGTTGGCGTGCCTGAATGAATTTGCGGTTTGTTTGAGCCAGCGCAAGCGGCGGTTCCAGGATTCAGGCGATGCTTGGCTCTGCGAGCGGCGGTCTCGATCCGATCGGGGCGCGCCGAAGTGAGGTCAACCAAAATGTATGCTCTGCATTCCGCCCCGCCGCACAGCGCTGCCGTGCGGTCGCAGCCGGCATTGGTGGCGATCGTCTATGCCAACGAAAGCTATCCCCAGTCGATCTTCACAGGGATCGTGGACGATTGTCGCGGGCGCGGGCTGTCGATGGCGGGCGTGTTGCAGCATCCCGTTTGCACCGGCGCCGCCGGTCATTGCGACGTTGCGCTCGAGGACCTTTCGACCGGACGGCGCACCGACCTGTTTGAAGACCGCGGACCGGGCGCCCAGGGTTGCCGGCTCGACGTGGCGGCCCTGGCTGAGGTCAACGGCAATGTCACGCGCTCGCTCGCCGGTGATCCGGCGCTGCTGGTACTGAACAAGTTCGGCAAGGTCGAAGCGGAAGGTGGCGGCCTTCTCGATCTGGTGGCCATCGCGGTGGACCGCGGAATCCCCGTCGTGATCGGCGTTCCGATCCGGAACCTGGAAGCATGGCGCCGGTTTGCCGGAGGGATGTCCGTGGAATTCACCAGCGATCCCACGGAAGTGATGGGCTGGCTGGACAGGACGTTTCCTGTCGAAGCCGCGCAAGGCCCGGCACGCATGCGCTGTCAGACAATCCACATGGTCAAGGACATATCGGGGGGCGAATGCCCGGACTGCTAAAGACAACCGCCGATGCGTGCATTGGCCTGGAAAGTGACGATCTGGTCTCGGTGGAGCAGGCGCTCGGCATCGGACTTTCGCAGTCGTGGCCCCTGGCCGAGACCGAACTCGTCGACTTGTCCTGCGCGGCAGGGCGGATCCTGGCCCAGGGCATCAAGGCGAATGCGCCGCTGCCGGGCTTCGATTACAGCGCGATGGATGGATACGCCGTCGATACATCCACGCTTGTCGCAAAATTTCCGGTCCGACTGCAAGTCGCTGGCACCGTTCCCGCAAACCGCTCGCTCGGAAATCCGCTGCTGCGCGGCGGCTGCACGTTTCGCATTCTGACCGGTGCGCCGATCCCCGCCGGCGCCGACGCGGTCATGGCCCAGGAAGAAGTGAGGCGCGAGGGCGACAGCATCGTGGTATCGCGCGCGCCAAAGCCCGGCGAAAACATCAGGAGACGCGGCGAAGACGTATCGGCGGGCGCGACCCTGCTCGAGGCCGGTAGCTGTATCGGTCCGTTGCAGGCCGGCGTGGCGGCGGCTTCGGGCTATCCCGGCCTTCGCGTATTCCGGCGGCTTCGGGTGGCGATATTCACCAACGGATCCGAACTCCGGCAACCCGGCGAAAACCTGCTGCCCGGCGAGATCTACGATTCCAACCGCTTCATTCTCCGCAGCCTGCTGGCGGAGCCCTGGATCGAAATCATCGATCTCGGAACCTGCATCGACCGGCCGTCCGAGTTGCGGGCCATGCTGCAGACGGCGGTGGCGCGTGCCGATGTGGTCATCAGTGCCGGCGGTGTATCCGTGGGCGACGAAGACCATGTCGTGGATGCAATTCGCCGATGTGGCGGCACGATTCACGTCCGCAAGATCGCGATGAAGCCGGGGAAGCCCGTTACCCTCGGAAAGATCGCCGACGCTACTTTCATCGGATTGCCGGGCAATCCCGGTGCACTGTTCACGACCTTCAAGGTCATTGTCGACAGCCTCCTGCGCGTTCGTGCCGGCATCAAGTCCGCGCGTCCGGCGCAACGGATGGCGGTCGCCGGCTTCGAATATTCCGGCCGCCGTGGCCGCACGACGTTTCTTCCTGCGGTCGTGACCGGGACCGATGCCGGCTTGCCCGTCATCGCAACTCTGCCGAACGCGAATTCCGGGAGGCTGCATCTGCTGAGCCTGGCGCACGGTTTCGCGGTCATCGAGCCGGAAGTCACCGCCGTCACGCGTGGCGAGCGCGTCCGATGGATGAAGTTCTAGGTTCCGAACGGATCGCGGATCGGAGCTGGCTGGGGAACCAGGATTCCAGCCCAGACTCGCGTGGCCGATCAAAAACCGTTGGCCTGCAGTAACTTCGCGAGCAGCCACGGCGGTCGTGTCGGCGCACTGTGGACCATCGTTGTGGACCATTCAAGCGGCGGGACCAAAGCCACCTCGGGTGGCTAGGGCTGGCGAGGGAGCTCCATCTTACCGAAGCTGGTAGATGATCGAGCTTTCCTGAGTCGCGTTCGGGTGACCCCAGCGGGCCGGCTCGCGAGCATCCCATATGCCTCCCGACGACGGCTTCGCCAAACACCCCCGTTATCTCAGCTTTGCACGCAATTGCCGCGTCTACGTGTGGCGCGATCCTGGATGTCCGACGTTGGAATAGCTGAGCACTTCGATCGCAATAGCTCGCAGTGCGTCAGACGCTGGCAAAGGTTTTCACCGTTTCGGATAAGGTCTGAGGTTTTGTCCAAAGGCTTCGGGACCGGCGGCTTCTGGTGCAAAGCGGCCGTTCGCTCGGTGCAGAAATAAATAAGTCGTTTCTATTCAACCAAGGTGGCCGCTCTCGGGCGGACCGCCGGACGTTTGACAATGACGGTGTCGCCGATTGAAAACGACATCAGATCCTCGCCAACTACGAGAGGCCCTGCGTAAGTCGTGCGTGTCTCTGCAATGAGTTCATCAATTGCTGGCGCGGTAATGGTCTCGCTCGCGAGCATCACGAGATGCGTATAGACTGCAAGCTTCGGTTTCGTTCTCGCAAACACAAGACCCGCCTCCCGGGCAGTCGTGTGATGATTGATGATGCGCTGGATATGGGGCTCACCCAGCAGTTCAGGTCGCGCGATGGCCACCTCGTGAACAAGGAGATCGGCGCCAGATCCATAGGCGATGACATTCTCGTTATAGCGGGTATCTCCCGAAATGACGGCCACATGCCCCTGATACTCGATGCGGTAGCCGTAAGCTGGCGTTATTGCAGCGCCGTGGTCTACCGTGAAAGCAATGACCCGCAAGCCATGTGCCTCATAGACAACACCGTCTTGGATAAATTCCTTCGTTGTGATCCTGGCGTATTCTTTCGACAGCTTTTCATCCTCGATTCTGATCTCCACATCACGGGAATAGGCAGCCTCCAGATGATGCATCATTTCCTCGGTTCCGATGGGCCCGATGACGTGAAACGGCTTTTGTCGGGCGCCAAAATACGAACTGAGCCAGCCCGTGAGCCAGAGATCCGGAATGCCGACTGTGTGATCGGAATGAAAATGGGTTAGGAGCAGGGCATCGAGTTTTCCAATCGGTACTCCGATCTGAAACAGCCGGATGGTGGCGCCGCGGCCGGCGTCGATCAAAACAACCTGGTCGCCGGCTTCGATCAGCGTAGCGGGACCGAAGCGCTCGGCACTGGGAATGGGGACGCCCGTGCCGAGCAACGTTACTCTAAATGTTGAGCTCATTACTGCGAGACCTTGATCCCAGCTTCGGTCACGATCGTCTTCCAGTGTCCAATCTGTTGGCTGACAAGTACGCCATACTGTTCAACCGTGCCGCCTGCGGGCTCGGCGCCGATCTTGGCAAATGCGTCACGAACGGAAGGTTTCTCCAACGCCTTGTTGATGGCTGCGTTCAATCGCAGAATGGTTTCGTTTGGCGTTCCACGTTTCACGGAGAATCCCGTCCAGTCCTCGACGACAAGTTCCGGGTAACCCGCCTCTACGATCGTTGGGACCTCGCTGAGAACCGGCACTCGCTTCGGGCCGGTGACTGCCAGGGCCCTTAGCTTGCCGGTTTTGATGAGATCAATCACCGGCAGCATGGTGATGAACATGAATGCATTAGTGCCATTGAGCAGATCGCCGATTGCCTGAGGAAATTGTTGGTAGGGAACGTGCTGCGCGCGAACGCCAGTCTGTAATTTGAATTGTTCGCCGATCAGATGCGCCGGGGTCCCAAAGCCACCGGATGAGAATGTGAGCTTGTCGGGCTGGCTTTTCAGAAGGGCGACAAGTTCAGCCACCGAATGTGCTGGTACCGACGGGTTGACCACCAGCACATTGTAGGAGACCGATGCCTTGATGACTGGCCCGAAGTCGGTCTCGAGTCGATATGGAATGTTCGGGACGAGAGCTGGTGCGGCAACGGATGGTACGGACATGGCGTAGATTGAAAGCCCATCCGCTGGCTGCGAGAGAACATCGCCCGCTGCAATCGTTGTCACGCCGCCGGGCCGGTTCTCGACGATCACCCGCCAGCCTTCGTTCTCAGATAGCTCCTTGGCCACGATACGGCTGATAATGTCCGGCGGTGTGCTGGCGGAAAACGGAGCGACGAAGCGTATCGTTCCAGAAGGAAATGGCGTCGGCTGTGCTTCAGCCGCAATACTGGTCGCAGCCAAGACCACAGCGGCCGCAACAGATCCTAAGAATGAGTGAGCCGATTGATGGATCATAGTCGATCTCCTGCTCGGGAAGAATAGCAAGCTTGCGACGTTGCCAGTGTCCGCCCGGTTGCTGGGCAAGGCCAGGGAAATCGGCGTGCATTTCGCAATGTGGAATGCTATGTTCCACACTGTGGAATGAATGAGCTGGTTCAAATGGCGGGCCCGAAGATCATAAAGAGCTTGGAGCGGGGCCTGACCGTCCTTCAGGCCCTGCAGATGCAACCAGATTCAACGTTGCACGAGCTTTACATTGTAACCCGCATCTCCAAGCCCAGCTTGTTGCGCATACTCCATACCCTCTCGCGGTCTGGCGTGGTCACCAGGCGTCTTGGCGACGGCCGTTATCGGATCGGCGCAAATTTGTCCCATACGCCTTCACGCCGAGAGCATCGGGACCGCATCGCCGAAGCTGCGGCGCCGATCCTGGTCCGGCTCTGTGAACGCGTGTCCTGGCCGTCCGACCTCATGGTGCCGGCCGGCGATCACATGGAAATTCGGGAGACGTCGCGTACCCGCAGTCCGATTTTGTTGCAGCAGGAGCGCATCGGCTTGCAGGTCGATTGGCTACTGACTGCTGTCGGTCGGGCTTATCTTGCCTTTTGCCCCGGCAAGGAACGTCAGCGTGTGATCAACATGCTGCGCTCGTCAGCCAGACCCGAAGACCACCTCGCGCGCGAGCCCGAGAAACTGAATGCGATCCTCGCCGCAACGCGTGAGCGGGGTTACGGCACTCGGGACCCGAGCTATGTAGGTGGCTATTATGGCAGTCCACCGATCGCAGACGGGCTGTTGGCGATCGCAGTTCCGCTTCGCGACGGCCCGCGCGTTCTTGGAGCGCTCAATATGCTTTGGATGCGGCCGGCCCACAGCATCGAAGCGTTCGCGAATCGATACCTGCCCGACTTGCAAATAGCAGCGGCGGAGATCGTCGACACATTGCAAAAACGGTCACGCCGCGGAAAGGCGTAAGCAGGTCCAACGGCAGCTGTTGGCGCGAAGCGGCCGTTCGCAGGAATGTCCGCTTCTCTAATCGGCCCTTCGGGGTCAAGCACTTTCAGACTATCCATCAATGCGGTGTCGATGTCGCTCGCGGGTGTTAATCGGCGTGGGGTTCACGCGCCGATCGGCGAGTTAAGCTATTGATCCATCTAGCAGTGGAGGGGGCATACTTGAACGCCTATTTACATCGCGCGACCCAGGCGGTGAGCTGCGCAAGCCCTCAAAGCGCTGCCATGAAAACCAACAATGCATTTCGCTCATCGCGGGTCAACGTGCGAAATGCTTGCGCCGCGGCTGCGCCCTCGCCATCGTGGATCAAAATCGCTTCGGCGGGCGTCGACGCCCTGCCGTCGTGAAGAAATCGGGTGCGCAAGCGAAGACCCCACAGCGGCGTGGTTCGCCATTCCGCGCTGGTGGCGCCGCCCTGGACAATCCCGTCATTGAGGGCAGATCCCATGTCGTGCAGCAACAAATCCGAGTATAGCGCAACGTTGCCACGCCGCGACGGAAGCGCTGGCGTGTGACAGGAAATACAACCGGCGGACGAGAATAGCTGCTGGCCTTGCTGGTATCGCTCCGCAGTTTTCGATAGAGACGGCTCGGGCAACGGTGCCGGCAACGCCGCGAGATACGCGGTCACGGCGCGAATGATCGATCCGTCATCGTCAAGTCCGGGACTGGTCTTGCCGCAGCCATTATCGGCTGCAATTGCGACGTCCTGCGGGGCAAGAGGACTCGTTATTCCAAGCTCGTTGCGAAATGCGTCCGCGACAAATTGTTCAAGATTAGCGATATCGCCCTTCCAGCCAAACCGCCCGATGCTGTCACGCCCCGAGCGGTCCTTTACAATGTTCGGCCGTCCCTTCGTGCCAATCTGCAAGGTGGCGTTGGCAAGAATAACCTCGTCGGCAATTTCTTCGATCAATCCAAGTCCGTAAAGCGGTGAGGCATTACGAAGCGAAATCACGTTCGCGCTGGCCGGCGGCCCGTGCGTCAACCGGCAGGGAAAGCCAAGTTCGGCAATCGTCTTGTCGCGGGCAACCGGAACGACGTCATTGAACCGAAACTCGGACGATCCAATGTCGATGCGTCCGATGCGCGACACCAGGGCGAGGCCATTAAGGCCCATACCGCCCGACGTCGGACTGTGATGGCATGCCGAGGCACGATCGGGCGTTGTAGAGCGGACCTAGTCCGTCCGCAGGCCCAAATTCCTTGCGGAATAGCGTGTGAACCAAGTTCCGCCAACTGGACCCCCGCCGCGCCAACATCGCTTGACGCAAATTTGGTGGTTTCCACGATGCTTGCGCGATCCGATCCGAAAGCGGGCACCTCAAGCAGCACGCCCGGTTCATTCGGGTACTGGGGAATTGCTCCGCTCACGGTCACCCAGATGCGCTGAGCATCGGGCGATACCGCGATGCCGTTGAGCTGCCCGGCGCCGATTTCGCTCGCCCATCTCCAGCGCGATCTTTCGTGTGGCGACGACCGTGCCGTCCTGACGCATGCGGACGATGGTGCCATTGCCGCGATTGAGCACGTAGATGTCCGAGTTGCCCGCCAGCGTTGTGTTGCTGGCAAAGCCGGGATTGGCGATTTCGGAAACGACGGGAGCGAGATCGACCGGGACGTTTAATTCCGGCGGCGTGAATGTCCGGTTATCCCGTATCCGGAATATCTTTTCATCGCTCGTGAGCGTCAGTGCGACGACCGCGTTGCGCTGCGGGTCGGTGATGTACAAAATCCGCTCGGGCACCCAGTTGAAGATCATGCCGGCCCGGGTCATCATCGTCGCGTAGCGGCCGCAGGTGCCGGGACTGCGATCGGCGTGATGGTCGCGGGCGGCGCCAGACCCGTCGAGCGCGAATTCCGTGTGGGCCTGCGCGAGCGAGCCGTCCGCCGTCAGCACGGCGAATACCGCGCGCTTGCTGCCGTCGGGCGACATCCCGAGCAGCGCGCTGGCTACGCCGCCGGAACTCAGGGCGCCGGGCGCGAGCTGCGGCGAACGATTGGTGATGCTTCCCGCAAATACTCCGCCCAGAAGCTTGCTTGGCGCATTGTTCAACGGCTCTCCGGTCGGATCGACAATCGATTCCGTTCCGATCTGCTGCGCGCCCATAGGGCGTGTTGGAGAACCATAGCCGGCCGAAACCGTTGTTGATCGAGATGCCGATCGGGTTGCTGACCGACGGATACGCCGCACTCGTTGCGCCAGGCGTATGGACGCTGTTCAGGAATTCGGGACTTTGCGCGGTGAAGAGCTGAACTCGTCCTTCCAGCGCGCGAGCCTGTTTGCCGTTGGTCGCAAACTGTTTCGGAATAACCAATGTCGGGCCGTCGGGGTCGAGCGACAGCACGGCGCCTTCGGCCGCATCGGTTTGGGCGAGCGGCGCACCAAAATTGGAATGGCTTGTGACCAGAATCCGCTTCGGATCCAGAATTTGGCCCGGCTGCGTAAAGGCGGCAAATTCCGGTTTGTCATAAATCGGTCCGCCCTTATGAAATGTTCCCACCGGCGCAACCGCGCTCGCACCGGGTATTCCGACGGCGAGGATCCGGGCAGTCAGTTTACCTGAGGCTTGATTTGGAGTCTTGCGCAAAACAGTTGGAACAAACCGGTAAGAAAAGACAAAACACTCCGAACAAAAGGCGAAGCATTTGCGTTCTCCTATGTTGTTGTCGATGCGTATTTCCTCAAATAGATGCCGGGGTGAGCCGAATTGCTCTTTTGCCCTAAGCGAACGCACACCAGTCCCCCTATCCGCGGCGATTGCCAGCAGGAATTTATTCAGCCGACGCCGACTCCCGCCGGCGTATTAGTGGAAACATCTATTTTGCTGGCCCAATCATAGGTCGGGCCGGCGGATTTTAGGTTCAAAGTTCCTAGCCAACTCACCGCCATTGTTTATTAGGGACAGTTTGATCCCATCAGGCGCGCCCGACACCATGTCGGCTGTTGATGCTGTTGACGGCTCCTCCACCGGCACGGGAGTGCCACGAATGGGGCTGCTGTTAAGGCCCCCATTACACGGAGGAGCCAAGCATGCAGACTATATCGACAATCGGTTTTCGACATCGCCAAATCGGTTTTCCAGGTCCACGGAGTTGATGCCGCGGCCGGGTGGTCATCCGCCGCCAGTTGAAGCGTCGCCACGTGCTGGCATTCTTTGAGAAGATGCCACCCTGCTTGGTCGGCATCGAGGCTTGCGCCTCATCTCAACTTTGGTCGCGAAGGAAACCGTTCCGGCTGACGTTGTTTTTGCCGATCCGACTCCAATGTGAGATGGCCGACAAAATATCTGATAGTGTCGTTCGTCGTCTTGGCTATTTGAGTCAGATAGCGCTCGCTTCGCAAACCAAGACCATGATGTTAGCGATGGCGATACTTTTCTCGTCCACGAAAATGAGGTTCGAGGTTCCGAGATGCAGGGGCTTGAGTATCACGGATGAGCCGTCGATGTTGCGAACATCGACGACTTCCGGATCTCCGATAAATACAGTGTTGAAGGGTGGGACCCGGTGCCGGCAACGCCGCCACCGGCGCTCGGCGCCGACACCGCCGAGGTGCTGGCTTCGCTCGGCTACACCGGGGAGGAGATCGCGGCCTTGCGCAAGGCACAGGCGATCTGAACCGATCGCGCTCGAGGAAGGCGACGATGTTGCCGATGGCGCCGGTCTCGGCCCCGCGATAAGCTTCGCGGAAAGACCAGCACGGGCCCCCAACCGCGCATCGATCCGGGAGAACAGGCCAATGATTTGCATCGATACTTTTGCGGCGCGCGCGTTCATCGTCGCATCGCTCTCTCTTGCCGGCTCGTTCGGTGCCGCTGCGCAGAGCACCGCGCCGGTGAAGCTCGGCGTCGTGTCGTTTCTGTCGGCCCCGGCGCGGCGCCGTTCGGCATTCCCGGACGCAACGGGGCGGAGATTCTGATCGAGGCCCTCAACGCCAGGAAAGGCGCCGGCGCCCTACAACACCGTCGGGCTCGGCGGCGCACAGATCGAGGTGAAGTTCGTCGACGAGGCCGGGGTCGACGGCCCAGGTCGTCACCGAATATCGCAACCTCGTCCAGCGCGACGCGGTCGATGCGGTCGTGGGCTACATCTCCTCGGGAAGCTGCCTCGCGGTCACGCCGGTCGCCGAGGAGCTAAAGGCGCTCACCGTCTATTACGACTGCGGCACGCCGCGCATCTTCGAGGAGACGGCGCGCAAATACGTGTTCCGGCCGCCTCCGACGGCGACCATGGACAGCGTCGGCGCCGCGCGTTACCTCGTCGCCAAGATCAAGGACCTCAAGCGCTTTTCGGGGATCAACCAGAATTACGCGTGGGGCCAGGACTCCTGGCGCGATTTCGCCAGCGCCATGGGCGTGCTGGCGCCAGCCGCGAAGGTCGACAAGGAACTGTTTCCAAAACTCTTCGCCGGCGAATTCGGCGCCGAGATTTCGACGCTGCTGATCTCCGGGTCGCAGGCGGTGCACACGAGCTTCTGGGACGGCGACCTCGAAAGCTTCATCTACCAGAGCGACGCGCGCGGGCTCGCCAAGCGCATGCCGATCGTCGGCACCACCGTCGAGGCCTCGATGTGGCGCCTGCGCGACAAGATCCCGGATGGCACCATCGTCGGCGGGCGCGGCCCCAACGGGCCGCTCGCTCCCGACACGCCGCTCAATGCCTGGTTTCACAAGGTCTACACCGAGCGCTACGGCGTGCCGCCGACCTATCCGTCCTACCAGATGGCGCTCGCGCTGCTCGGGCTGAAGGTCGCGTGGGAGAAGGCGCAGGCCAAGAAGGGCGGCGCCCGCCCGAACACCGAGGAGGTCATCACCGCCTTCGAGGGGATCGCCTATCGAGGGGCCGAGCGGCCACGTTGCGCTCTCGATCGGCAAGGGCCACCAAGGCGTCCAGGAGACCGCCTACGGCACGTTCCGCTTCAACAAGCAGAAGAACATGCCGGAGATCGTCGACGTGGTGCGGTTCCCCGCCGATTGCGTCAATCCGCCCGCCGACATGACCGCCGACGACTGGATCAAAGGCGGTATGAAGAGCCCCGGCTGCAATTGACGGCGTAACAGAATTCGTCGGCCTGATTTTCAGCACTGTCATCGCCCGCGAAAGCGGGCGATCCAGTAACCACCGGACTTCAAGATGCGCGCGGCGCGTGCCTCCAATTCAGGGGTTACTGGATGCCCTACTTTCGCGGAGCATGACAAGGCCGAACTACGCGACGTCCGGCTATCGGGGGCGCACGCATGAGAGGCCCGTCGTGCTGACCGTCTTCGCCATTCTGACCGACGGCCTCGTCTACGCCGCCTATCTCTTCCTCGTCGCGGTGGGCTTGAGCCTGATCTTCGGCGTCATGAAGATCCTCAACGTCACCCACGGCTCGTTCTATGCCTTCGGCGCGTACGGCGCAGCGACCGCGGTCGGCCTCTATTTCGGCCGCGGCTGGCCCGAGGCCGGCGGCTTCCTGTTCATGATTTCGCTCGCCATGACGATCGGCGCAGTGCTCGGCCTCGTGCTCGAACGCGGTGTCCTGCGCCTCGTCTACGGCCGCGACGAGATCGTCATCGTGCTCGTCACCTATGCCTGCTTCCTCATCCTCGAGGACACCATCGTCCTGATCTGGGGGCCGCAATCCTATGCGGCCTACCAACCGATGGTCGCCGCCGGCGATACCGAGATCGGCGACCTGATCCTGTCGAACTACGACATCGGCCTCGTCGCCGTCGCCGCGCGTGGTCGCGGTGGTCGCGCACTGGGCGATCAACTTCACCCGCTGGGGCCGGCTGCTCGGCGTCGTCATCTTCGACCGCGAGACGGCGGCGGCGTTCGGCATCAATGTTCGCCTCGTCTACACCGTGACGTTCGTGATCGGCGCGATGCTCGGCGCGCTCGGCGGTGCGATGATGGCCCCGAAAATCTCGGTCACGCTCGGTATCGGCGTCGAGGTCATCGTGCTCGCCTTTGCGGTGGTCGCGATCGGCGGCATGGGCTCGATCGAAGGCGCGGTGCTCGGCGCGCTGATCGTGGGACTGTGCCGGGCGGCCGCGGTCCATCTCATGCCGCAGCTCGAGCTGTTCGTCATCTATGCGGTGATGGCGCTCGTCCTCGTCTTTCGGCCCTACGGCCTGTTCTCGCCGGCCGCGCCGCGGAAATTCGACGCATGCTCTCGCGCGCCGATCTCGTCGGTGCCCTGGCCTTCGTCGCTACAGCGGCGGTCGCACCGGCGATGCCGGCATGGCTCGTCTCGCTGGCCACCATCGCCTTTGCCAACGCGCTCGTCGTGCTCGGCCTGATCATCCTGTGGCGCACCGGGCTCGTCCCGTTCGGGCAGGCGCTGTTCTACGCCATCGGTGCCTATGCCGTGGCGCTGATCGGCCGCTACACCCCGGTGCGCGACGTCTTCGTCGTGGTGCTGGCGGGCGGGCGTCTGCGCCGCCGTCGCCGCCTGGCTCGTCGGGTACCTCCTCGCGCGCTACCGCGAAATCTTCTTCGCGATGCTCAGCCTCGCGATGTCGATGATCCTCTACGGCATTCTGGTAAAGACCGAGACGCTGGGCTCGACCGACGGCTTCCACGTCCAGGCCGGCACGTTCCTCGGGTATCGACCGAGTGGTCCGGCGCTCAATCTCGCGATGTATTGGCTCACCCTGGGCTGCGGCGCCGTCGCGGCATTCGTCGTCTCGCTCTATTTTCGCACGGTGGCAGGGGCGCTCGCCGTTCCCGTGCGCGACAACGAAATCCGTCTCGAATTCCTCGGCGTCTCGGTCAATCGCCTGATCCATTTAAAGCTAGTCATCGCCGCGACGCTCGCCGGGGTCGGCGGCGCGCTAGCGGCGCTGTCGATCGCCCACGTCGATCCCAACATGGCCTATTGGACGACGTCGGGCGGCTTCGTGTTCGTGACGATCCTCGCCGGCACCGCCTCGGTCGCCGCCGCCTTCGTCGCCTCGTTCGTGTTCGAGTTGGTACGCTCGATCGCGGTCGTATCGCGCCCAACACCTGGCAGATCATCCTCGGCACCGCGTTGCTGCTCGCGATCCTGTTCCTGCCCGAGGGCCTCGGCTCGGTACTGCAGCGCTTCGTGCGGCCCCGGAAGGCGGACGGAAAGGCGCGCCCATGAACGCGATCCTCTCCGTCCGCGATCTCGAAAAGACCTTCGGCTCCATCGTCGCCGCCCGCGACATCACCCTCGACGTGCCGGCCGAACAGACCGTCGGCATCATCGGCGCGAACGGCGCCGGCAAGACCACCTTCATCAACATGATCACCGGGCATTTGCGTCCGAGCAAAGGCACGATCCGGTTCGGCGAGCACGACATCACCGGTCGCCCTTCGCGCGAGATTACGCGGCTCGGGGTATCGCGCTCGTTCCAGGTGGCGCAGATTTTCCCCTCGCTCACCGTGTTCGAGAACATGTGCGCGGCGGCGGCGGTCGCAGGCGCCGCCGGCGGCACCCTCAGCCATGCGCTGGCGCCGCTGCGCTCGCCTGCGCGTATCGCAGGCCGAGGCCGCGCTCGACCTCTTCCGCATCGCGGGCTATCGCGACGTGCGCGCGGCGACGCTGCCCCAGGGCGTGCGCAAGCTGCTCGACATCGCCATGGCGGTGGTGGGATCGCCCCGCGTCGTGCTGCTCGACGAGCCGACCAGCGGCATCTCGATCCAGGACAAGTTCGGCATCATGGAAGTCGTGATGTCGGCGCTCAAGAGCCGGCGGCTCACGGTGCTGTTCGTCGAGCACGA
>CAVXTR010000010.1:0-124613 GCA_963764705.1 uncultured Alphaproteobacteria bacterium
CTCGACCTTCGGACCGCCATGGCCGTTGTGGATCGGCCACGGACTGTTTATCGGCCTGATCGGATTGGGCGGCATTAATGCACCCTTATATATTTACGTTAGCCGCTGGTTCGACCGCCGGCGTGGCTCGGCGCTGGCGCTGATCTCGAGCGGCACCTATGTCGCCGGCGCGTTCTGGCCGCCGATATTCGAGCAGGTGATTGCCAATTTCGGCTGGCGGCAGGCGATGCTGTGGTATGCTCTCGCCGAGATCGTTGTCGTCGTGCCGCTTGCCGCCATTTATTTCCGGGCGCCACCCGAAGTAATTCATCCGGCGGCGGTGTCCGGCGACAGTCCCAGGCAAAGCGCGGGTCCTCGGCTGGCCGTCCAATGCCGTTTTCGCGCTGATGTGCGGCGCCGGCCTATTGTGTTGCATTCCCATGGCGATGCCGCAGGGCCATTTGGTCGCCTTTTGTAGCGACCTCGGTATCAGCCGATCGATGGGAGCGCTGATGCTGTCGGTCCTTCTCGGCACCGCATTCCTAAGCCGGCAAGTCTGGGGCGTCATCTCTGATCGTATTGGCGGGTTGGCCACCGTACTGATTGGCTCAGCCTGGCAAGCGGCGTCGATGACGGCCTTTCTGCTGACACAGAATGAAGTCGGCCTTTTCACGGTAGCTGCCGTTTTCGGGCTCGGCTTTTCCGGCATCATCCCGGCTTATGTCCTGGCGGTGCGCGAGCTGTTTCCGGCATCTGAAGCTTCCTGGAAAATCCCGACACTGTTGCTGTTCAGTGGGGGAGGCATGGCTGCCGGCAGCTGGCTCGCCGGCCTGATCTACGACCATCTCGGATTTTATGCACCCGCATTCGCCGTCGGCATCGGCGCCAACGTCTCAATTTGTTCATCGTTTGTGTATTGGTCGGACGCCATCAGGCGGCCGCGTACAGACCCGTTTTTTAGCCGGAGAGCCCCGCTCGTTGTAGGACGGCCTTTGGCGGAAAGCGGCTTCCCTGTCCACGCGAGAAGCTGCTTCATTTCCGATCCGCCCGCGGCTAGTCTCTCACCATTCTGTTCAGGCGACCATCCATCTCACTCCCGCCGCCGCGAGGTGGAAAATCGGTGCGTTTGCTTTACTTCGTAAGGACGACAGGATGCGGGCAGTGATTGTCGGTGCGGGAATGGGTGGGTTGATGGCGGCGTTGGCGCTGCGGCAGTCCGGCGTCTTCGCCACGGTCGATATCTACGAGCAGACGAAAATGCCTAGCACCGCAGGCGCCGGGTTGAACATCCCGCCCAACGGGGCGCGGATATGTCGTTGGCTGGGCGTCGACCTCGATGGCGGGGATCCCCGGGGCCCCGACGGGGTGGTCGATGGTGGCCGAGCGGCAATTCTGGAGTCGACACGGCAGTTCAACGCGGACGGGAGCGTCACAAAGAGGCCGTTCGATCACGTTACCGCCGCGGGCGACGGCGCCGGGTTTCATCACATGCACAGGCTGGACCTGTTGATGTGCCTGTACAAGCGGGTGTTCGAGTTCGGTCCCGACAGCGGGGCGCCGTGCCCGATCACCGTGCACATGGACTGCAGGCTGACACAGTTGCGTCAAACCGCGGCGAGGTGACGGCGACCTTTTCGAATGGTCGAACCGCCACCGGAGAGGTTCTCGTGGTCGACGGGATCAATTCCGCCACGTTGCGGTTGGCGTGGCCGAACCCGCGGCCCAGGCGCTGGACTGAGGTGACCTGCTTTCGTCGACCTATTCCGCGGGCTGTGGTCGCCTCGCTCCGCAAGGCTGACGGCAGCCTGCTGGACAATAATCCCGTCGGCTCCTTCAGCATGGACCGCCATCGGAACGACAGGAGCGGGGCGACGACGTACTGGGTGCGCGGCGGCGAGTTGTTGAACGTGTGGATCGCCCGCTATGAGCCCAACTCTGCCGCGTTCGAGCAGGAGGAGGGCGACTGGTTTCCCGTCGGCCGGGAGGAGATCCTTCGCGAGGTGGGCGAGGCCTTCGAGGGGAGCGCCAGTCGCGAAGACCTGCTTGCTCTGGCGGGGGCGATCGTTCGTCCGACCAAGTGGGGCCTCTACGATCGTGACGCGCTCGAAACCTGGGTGCAAGGCCGTATCTGTCTGCTTGGGGACGCGGCGCACCCGATGCTTCCGACGTTTGGCCAGGGCGCCGCGCAGTCCTTCGAGGACGCCGCTGCGCTCGCCGGCGCCTTCGCCCTGCACAAGTGCGACGTGGCTACGGCGATGTTGCATTACGAGCGCGTGCGGCATTACCGCGCGACCCGCTTCCAGCTCGGCTCCAAATTCGCGTTTGATCACTTGCGGGCCAAGGACACCGCTGAGCAGAAGGCGCTACTTGAGAAGCTCGACGAGCGCGTGAGCCCGGCCTTTGCCCACGACAAGCGCGGCGGCGAAGACAACTCCTGGATCTATGCGTACGACGCCCGCAATATCGGCGCCGAATTGCCTTACAAGAGATTAGGGCCGTGGGACTTCCGCCGGGCCGCCAAGGCCAACTACGCCACGATTACCGGCCAGCTCTGGATGCCGGCCGCTCCCGCCAACGGTACACGCCCGGTCAGGCGCGAAGAGGTCGCCCTGCACAACACGCGAGAGGACTGCTGGGTCATCATATCAGGGAAAGTCTACGACATTACCGAGTGGGCACCCTATCACCCTGGTGGCGCTGGAATCGCCCGCATGTATGCCGGCAAGGAAGCCACGGCAGAGTTCGGTGACTATCACAGTGCCGAAGCCGTCGCCCACATGGCTCATTTCTGCATCGGCAACCTCGTCGAGACTTCAACCACCTTGCCATGATTGGCCGCGCGCTGACAGCCAGCATGTCCAGCGCGCCGCATCGCGCGGCGTCGACTACGCCCGCTGCGCGCTGCTCGCTGTAAAATCGGAAGTCATGTTTGCGCCGTCGGAATTCTGTGACTGGCTGCTTGTGGCGCAAAGCTGCCGTTGGGAAAATTAGACAT
Source organism: uncultured Alphaproteobacteria bacterium (assembly GCA_963764705.1). Taxonomy (GTDB): domain Bacteria; phylum Pseudomonadota; class Alphaproteobacteria; order Rhizobiales; family Xanthobacteraceae; genus Bradyrhizobium. The sequence continues at coordinate 2,975 of CAVXTR010000010.1, forward strand.
CTCGTACGCCGTTAGGTTTATGCGATAACCACGCGACCCAACACTGCTCGCGCCGACACGTGTTTGTCTAGAAGGTGATGGCAAAGCTCCATCAAACTCTGGCCGAAAACCGATCGAGCGACGAGATCTCGCGGGACAAAATGTCAACGTCTCTTCGCTGATAAATCTCCCGTCGAAGGTAATCTAGTTCCGTGTCTCGGTCACCGACGTCCACATACCAGGATCTTGGCCGTCCATCACTACCGTCGTTCCATCGGTAACCACGCCGTTTCAGGGTATCCTTCAAGGCAAAAGGGGCACCGTCCGCCCATACGCGATACTGAGGGCGCCGCGAGAAATCAAGCAGAGTAGCAAGACCGGTCGTCCCGGTGCCGGGGAGATCGCGCGCTAGAATTTCAAGCACTGCATGGCAATCATCGAGCGCCCGATGGGCATTGTGAAACAAGGCATAATCGGCAAGAAGATAAGAGAGCCGGGCTCCGCCGAAACCATGGCTCTTCCAATCAATGCCCATTGCAGAGCAGGCCCAATGCCGATGTATGAATGTCGGCCAATATCGTTCCGCGATCTTGCGGTCGTAGGCTGCATTGTGGGCTATCACGATGTGTACGTCCGAAACGAACTGTTCGATTGCGGTGTTATCGATTTTTTGACCCTCGACCATCGCGTCCGTAATGCCAGTTAAGGCTGTGATAGTGGGTGGGATCGGTACTGACGGCTGCTGAAAGGCTTGCAGCGTATCGATGACGGACGTGATCCGATCGTCCACGTAACTGAACTTGACTGCTGCGATTTCCAGGATCTCGGCTTTGGCAGTGTCGAGACCTGTCGTTTCCAGATCGACGACCAGGCCAATTCGATCACCGGTGCTGGCCGGTTGCGGAACACGCGGGACTAGACGGCGCAGGATCTTGTAGTCACCGGTCGCCTCCAACAAGCGGGCCATCGTCTCCGTGCTTTCGGCTGCTCCCGACACAGTATAGTCCTTTGCGATCGCGGCTTCGTGTGAAGCCTGACTGGGTAAACCGGTTAGTCGCGGCCTTGGCAAGCTGTAGCGGCGCATCGATGCCTTGTTGGTCATAATTTGCTCGTTAGTCTTCGCGTTGGCATCGCGGTCACGCAGGATATCTCGGCGAGACGTCGCAGATGCGGGGTTTTCGGTGCCTTGTGCATGGTGCGTTTAATCAATTCCGGGTGGCGTTGGCGTCGCGATCACGCAGGATGACCTCGACCAGCCGGCGCAAGGTGCGGACTGAGCCGCCGTTCCACGCGGACGCAATCGCCGCATGCTCTTCGCCGTCGAGGGTCGCGAACCAGCTGGCATCGAGACTGCGCTCGCGAGCGAGATCGGCGATGACGGCCGGCAACAATGCGTCGAGATGGTCGCGCGAGGGAAGGGGCAAGTTGATGACGCGCATGCGGTCGAGCAAGGGGCGGGGCAGACCGGCCACGCTGTTGGCAGTGGCAAGGTAGCTGATTTGGCTGAGGTCGACGTTGGTTTGAAAAAAGGGGTCCGGGTAGCGAATGCTGTTCTCGGGCGACAGAAAGTTCAACAGACAATCCCACAGCCGGCCGGTTTCGGCGCGGTTTCCAGTGCTGGCCTTGTCCAACTCATCTAGCAAGACCATTGGGTTAGCATGCCCAGCGCGGGCAATGGCCAGCAACGGATGACAGGGTTCGGCAGAGCTCCAGCGACGATCGGTTCCTGAAAAAACAGCGTCGGATCGCGAGGCGTCCGTGCGCCAGCAAAACACTCGCAGGCATTCGGCAATTCGCCGTCCGAGGAGGGACTTGCCCGCACCGGGCTCGCCCCAGATTAGGATAGGGGGGACGAGGACGGTCGGCCTGCCGATGAGATCGGCCAGCACGGTGTCGATGACGTTCTGAGCGTAGGGAAACTCGAACAGGAGCGCCTTGCGGACCTCCTCGAGAGGCGGTGGCACGACCAAGGGCAGAGCAGAGTTGATGACGCCCTCGAACTGAGGGAGCAATTCCTTGAGCCTGTTGTTCTTCATCTCCTTCTCCGAGAGCCGCGTGACCACGCGTTGATGTTGTCCCGGCGCCGGCACCTGCAGGACCTTTGCTTGCGGCGTCGGCTGGTCGTCGGTGTCTTCAGTCTCGCCCCGTTGACTGGCAGCCCGCGCCTCGATCTTGGCCCACATGGTCACCTCGGCGGCTTCAACCCGTCGGGTCGCGGTCAGATTGCCAAGGGGGCTGGCATGGGCCGCGGCCACCAGACCAGGTCGCTGGTAGCGCGGCAGCCGGTGCTTCAGCGCAGGGATCATCGCCCAGCCCACGCAGAAGGTCTCGATGTCGGCGCCGAGCTGTGAATCGATGTCAGTCGGCAGCCGCGCAAGCGCGTTCATGAGTGTTTTGGTGACGCGCTGGTACTCCTCAGAATTCGCCAAATCCTTCTGCATCGGGAGGGTCATTAGGCGGACGCAGTCGGCGATGTGGCGGAGCTCGGGCTCGTCGTCTGCGACGGCGCACCGATCGAGCTCTTTGGCCAACGCCAGCGCCGTGGTGGGGTCGTCGGCGGTCGCGAACGACGCGGCCAACCGCAAACCGGGGTGCAACGTCTCGATATCGGCGACCAGACGATCGTGTATATCTCGGCTTCCCTGGTCGATGAGAAGCGCGACGCGCAGGATACGAGGCAGGTCCTTGAGCTTTTCCTCGAGATCGGTGGCGTCGGCAGCGGCGCCGGTCACGATGACGTCCTTATCGACGACGGGCAGGTCCAAGACATCGTCCACCCGGTCGACGACGGAAGTCACGTCGGGCTCCGTCTTGGAGGGCGGCGCGGCGTTGTCGGTCTTGATCGATTTGGGGGTCTTGCTCATGCGCCGTCGCCCTTATGCCGGTGCTCTTCAAACGCCGCCATCAGAACGACCTCAGCATCGCTGAACTTGTCGGGCTCGGCTGAATGCCGCTTGCCATGGGCAAGCCAGGCGGCTGCGAGCTCGATGTTAAGTTCGTGCCCGAGATCAGTGAGGCCGATGACCTGGGCCACCACCAACGCGCCCGCCGCGCTGCCGTCCAGCGCGGCGCAGACGAGCGCCGTCATTGTGATGTCGACCTGCAGCGTCATCTCGTCGACCGGCATCAGATCCAGGACGGCTCCGATGGCGGCGGCTGCATCACCACGCATTGCGGCTGCGACGCCCGCGCCGCCACGAAGGACGCCGATACGCCCGATGGTGTTGGCCAACAGCAGGCGCTCGGTGTTGCCGAACGCTTCCGGCGGCAGCTGCCGCCACCATGTCAGCGGCGAGCAAGTCTCGGCCTTGAACGGCCAGCGGCTCCGGCACTTGGGCTTGGCAGCCTGCGTGTCCTTGGCGGGCAAGCGCGGAGAGGGCTTCCGGTGTTCGTTCATGAACTGCGCCCTAAACCATGTCCAGGAAGGGCTGCGGGTGGCGGATCGGAACCCACTTGCCGCCATCGCGCGAACCGGTAACGAGCTGGGTCGCGGAGGTGGGGGAGGCGAACCGCACGGACACGCAGAGACGCTCGCGGTCCACCAGACCCGGGATTGCCACCAAGGCGCCGGAGGCTCTCAGCTCGTTGCGGCGGGCTTCGACCCAGTCCCGTGCGCTCGGATTCGACGTGGCCCGGACGTCCGAGCCGGGCATGACGACAAATCCGCGCTCGTGGGAAAAGCCCCGCGCCCAAAGTTCGCCGTAGGCGAGATCGAGCTCGCCGCCCATCGGCGGCGTGGCGGCCACGCCGATCTCCATCGGCCCGGCTTCATCGGCACCGGCGGGTTCGATCTCGGACCTCGGCCGGCGCTGGCTCGCGCAATTCGAGTGAAACGTCCGGCATCCGGCATCAAAGAGCAGCGGCAGGGTTTGCTGGACGAGCGCTTCCAGGGTGGCGCGCCTCGACGTGGTCAAGGGCGGCAGCTGCGGGGGAACACCCTTGATGATCTCAACAAGGTCGGCCTCCTCCGCAAGCTCGTCGAGGCGAAACTGAAAAAATTCAGCCGTCGAGGGGTCCGACCACAGCTCGCTCGTCTTGCTCATGCCGGAAATAACGTAGGCTTCGCGCACCCACGCCTTGTTGGTGTCGCGGGCGTGCTCGTTCAGCCTGCGCTTGAAGTCATTGCTCTCGCCAAAATAGCTGAAAGCGTGATTGGCGAGGACGTAGCTGGCCGGCGCCGAAGACGTCGGCAGTTCCTTCAACTTCGCCCAGGGAACATACGTCACCGCGACGTCGGTGATCTCATCGCGGATCTCGCGGAAGCTCTCGACGCCGCCCAGTGGGCGGTTCACGGTGAGTCGCCCGAGCGAGCGGCATCGGGTCATTGGGAGGTGCGGTCATGGATGGTCTCTCTGTTTGGGTGAGAGATCGCGAAGGCAACATCGCCGGACCTGATCGCGGCCGCGCCGCCGTCGCTTGCGAGTGCGGGCGGGCGTGCCATCGCCATGCTTCGCCCGCGAAACGACTAGGCACGCGCTGCATGCGGTCGCCATCACGAGAAAACGCAGCCTTTGACGGTCCGGTGGGGGCGCGTTGATGCGCCACCGACGTCGGCTTCAGGATCCGGTCTAGTCGATGGAAATGGAGGTGGGGGTGCCGCCGCTCGGGCTGGCGTTCTGCCGGACGGAGACATGCTCCTGCAGCCGGCGAGCGAGATAGAGGTTCTCGCCAATGTAGGGCTCGCCCGTCAAAACGTAGGTCTTGATGGTCAGCAATTCGCCCGTGAGGCGCGGGGCCCGGACGAAGAGGGCCTTGAGGAGACCCATGCCGCTGGGCGGCTGGGGTAGGGGCCCCAAATCGGCGCTATAGTGCTTCTTAGCCATGGTCGACTCCAAATAGTCGGTTGTGGTTAGGCTGTCGTCGGGTGTTAGCGCACCGGGCGGCAGCCGCTTCGCATGATGGCGAAGGTATCGGCAATATGGAGCTGGTCCCTGGAAAACGCCAGCAATTTTAAAACGTTATGGTTAACGGTGCAATGTCCACGGCGCCACTGGGAGAGCATTCCCGTATAGATAAGGAGCCGGCGGCCAAGTCGAAGTTTTCGCTTGGGGCTGCTCAGGTGCTTAATCACTGCAAAGATGTCGTTGAGGCCTTTGGCCGACCGCTTGGCTTCATTATCATCATGACCGCGCTGATGCCGGGTCTGGTCGCCAGCGTCGGCACGGTCGTCGCCGCGATGAAGGCGATTGGCAAATATCTGGGGTAAGCGATGTCCGACACGCTCAAGGGTCGTCCGACCAATGAGGAGATCGGCAGCATCTTCTTCGAGATGGGGGAAGACGGGGCTCGCGGTATCGTCGGCACGTCCTTCCTCGAAGACGTGCTCAAGGGCGCCATCGTGCACCGCTTCAGTCACCTGACCGAAACGGAGTGCCGGAATTTATTCGAGGGGACGGCGCCGCTCTCGACGTCCTCGGCCAAGATCAAGATTGCTTAGGCCATGGGCGTCATCGGCAAGCTGACGCGACACGACCTTGAGAAGATGAGGGAGCTGCGCAACGCTGCCGCGCACAGCACCTTCAAGCTGCCCGTGATCGCGAATGTTATCCGCAGCCTGAATTCACTGAAGGACGTTACCGGCGGTGCAGCTATAGCGTCCAGCACAAGTTTGTTTCCTGCGTGAACCAGATCATGAACGCGTTAGTCGGAAAGATGCATACGCCGCCGTTCAAGATCCAAGGCATCAAGCACCTGCATTAGGGCCGGTCGGTCGCTCAACGGCATCATCATCCGGCAGCACGATTTCAGAGACCGGCATTTTGCCCAGCGTGTACATCGTCTTCGAGATTTTCGAGCCGAACGCCCGCAAGGCCTCATCGGGGTGGTTGCGCACGTAGGACTCAACGGCCTTCAGGCCCCGCGCGTGACGTACTTACGGCCCATCTTCTTCTCGTAGACGCAATGAACGTCATCGCCATCGATCTTCATGTGTCGCAACAGCAAAGTCAGTTGTTGCGCGCTGATGCGGGGGATGCCGTAGATCTCCTTGATGACCGGCGAGAGCATCTTGGCCGCTTCGGTCGGCAGGTTCTTGTCCGCATCGTCGAGCGGGGCGCGGACAACATGCTGGAGGTCAACCTGGCCGACCACCATGTATGCCGGCGCACCTTTTTCCTCGACCAGTTCGGCCTTTTTGATGAAGTTGAGGCCCTCGGCGGTCTCCGGTGACATCAGAATGCTCGGCTTCGGGTTCGACACGTCAATGACCCCGGCATTGTCCAGGCCAATCTTCTGCACGAGTTGCAGGGTTTGCATGAACTTGCGGTTGTTGGCCTCGTCACGCTCGGCAAGCATGGTGTGCAGTTCGGCGAAATTGATGGGCCGGGATCTGGCCGGCGTAGCGGTAATAGATCGTGCCCTCCTGCAGGATGGTCACGTCTTTCTTTTCGCCCTTCTTCTCCACGACTTTGGTGCGGGTCTTCCGGCAGATGACCGGCTTGTGCGGGAGGCATCCACGCCGACGGCGTACAGCTTGACGCCGCCCAGCTTGTACTCGCGGATGCAAAACGGAATTTCCGGGTCGAACTCATCGCGCAGGCGATTGGCCCAGTCCGCCTCGTCGGTCATGTCCCTGGCGCCGACGATCATCCGCGGCTTATTGCTGACGCCGAACACGATGACCCCGCCGGATGCGTTGGCAAACGCGGCCAGCGCCTTGGTGTAGTCGGAAAAGTCGGCGGCCGTGAAGTCCTGCTTGAACTCCAGGCGCTTGCCTTCGCGGCTGACCACCGCGCCGGTCGCGGCGTCGAAACTGACCAATTCACTGAAATCAGGGGGTAGGGCGAGCATGGGGGCACCCAATTTGGCTGCGATCAATATCTCACTTCAGTAGGCGATCGTCCCTGCAACGTTGACGCTAGACCAAGAAGCACAAGGAATTCGACTTTGCATATGGTCAATTCGCATATGGTTTGTGTCGCGAAATTGTCGACACGACGTGCCGGGTCTGTGTCGGATAATCATTTGTCATCGGATCTTGCTTTCTTTTTCATTTCCCTTTCTGCAAGCGCGACGAAACGTGCAAGCTCACGATCGCGGCTCGGTGCCGCAACGCCGGCTGAACCGACATAGCGAAGACGAGACAGATCGGCATTAATCCGGATGGAATTCACCAAGCGCTGCAGTATCGGAAGATTGATCTGCTTCGTATATCGTTCTCCCTCGGAGCGGCGGATGGTCGATTTATGGCCGATGAGTTCGTCAATCCATGCCTGATTGATCCCCGGCAGATTTTTGAGATCAGTTTCGACGTTGCCGCGAAACGAATGAAAATCCACGCGGGGTTGATAAATCTTCGTCGACCTCCTGTAGTACGCGAAGCGGTCGGTGAATGCCGCGGAGCGACGCTTGCCCGGCCCTTGGGGGATAAGTTCCGGAAACAACGGCTCTGCGGGATCGCGACCGATAACCCGTTGTTCGAGAAAGCCCATCCCGAGCACCAGTTCGGCAAACGGGACGTTTCTTTCCGAGCCGGAAGTCCTTTCCATCAATAATTTCCAGATACCAAATCGGTCCCTCGTTCGTTTCTTCCAGTTTGACAGCGCCGACCAGCGCATCACAAACCTCGTTTTCGCGGGTTCCCATCGTGCGCGCGAGCAGGGGCATCCAGAAGAGTGCGTCGCGGTGTACTTCGTCGCCCAAGGTCGCGCGCCGATGAATTGAGGCGCAGCCCTTATAAAGCGGAGACTCAAAAAGCGCCTTCTCCGCGTGGGTGTCCAGTTGTTGCGTTCCTTTCGGGCATTGCGGCCCCGTTTAAGGGTGATGTGAAGGCCGTCAAACGGATTTGGAATATCGGCCGGGATCTTCTTTTGCCCGACGAGATACAGCCAGTATTCTGAGAAATTGCCAAAGTGCTTGTTGGCTGTCGCGTCCTGCATCTGATCTCGCGTCGGCAGCGTTCGCCCAAGCGCAATCAGTTTTTCGGCAGACATTTTTTTGCGTTCGCCGCGCGCATAGTGACGCGGCAGAAGCAGCAGTTTCGATTTGAAGTCACGGGCAACGGGGGTGGCGACCAGCTGCGCCACGGTGACCGCCGGGAAGAGCTTGTCAAAAACGTTCCTGGTGCCTTCAGCATTCGACGCTGTATCGGCCTTCCACTCCCGATTATCCAGTTTGTGCTGCTCGAAACTTTCCCAAAACGCCGTGAATATGAACGAGGCTGGCGAGGCCGGTTTCGCTTCGGCTGGAGCGACCTTTGGGATGTCGGTAATTGTTTGCCGCAACTCGTCGACCAAGGTCGCGTAACCACGCAATATGGTCCGCTCGACGAGCCGTCCGTCCACCGTATCGGGATCCGTTGCAATGCCGATTTGGCGCGCGGCCTCGGTTATGACCGAAGCGCTGTAGCTCATTGGGCGTGCCGCCGGTCAGCACGGCCGAGATCGCGGCCTTCGCCTGCGGCGCGAACATGTTCGAGGCATACCGAAAGAGGCCGTCGAGTTCCCTTGCGTTCTCACGGCCCATTTTTTCGATTTCGTGGCACTCCAAGAAATCCAGGCCGCCGGTTTCCGCTCGCTTGATCTCCTGGCGCCAAGCGAAATCGTCGATCCAGCGCCGGACGGCGCTTTCTAGCTCGGCTCGCTTCGGAAGCGGATTGGCCTCGGTCATGGTTTCGATTTGCAAGACGAGCGTGAGCGCCCGCTGGCGAGCGATGCGAAAGTCGCTGGTCCGAAGGCTGCGAATAAGCTCCCCCGAGAAGCCGAAAGCCGCAAGCCGGCTCGGCCATTTCCACCGCAAAAACCATGTATGGCCGCGATGGCGCAGGTAAGAAGGCAATGGAATTTCAGGCTCCCGTGGACCATCATGGTGGACCATCGGCTGCCGGAGTTCAGAGCGGTCGATCTAAGGCGTTAAGGCGGCTCAGTTATTTCGGAGTTCGGCTGGGGAACTAGGATTCGAACCTAGACAAACAGAGTCAGAGTCTGTTGTGCTACCGTTACACCATTCCCCAACAGGTCCGGCGATAATACCTAAGCATGTTCAACGGCTTAGGATGGTCGCTGGGCTATTGCTTGCGACGGATCAGCAAATCGCGTCCAAGTGGGGCCCTTCTACCCGCTAGCTCCCGGCTTTGGCAAGCGGAGCGTCCGGCTACGTGGGGTGCGGCCGGGCCGAATACCGGCCTTTTTGCGGGCGGCCTGGCGCCGCGGTGAGGGCGGGCGAATGAGCGTGTTTTTCGAAGAGCTGGATTATCGCCCGACGCCGATCGGGGCGCTCAGCCTGCGGCGGCGACGGTCGCCCAGTTCCGGCGTCGACGTCTACGAAATCAAGCTCGGCGACGAATACCTGATGTCGAGCCAGTTCACCGCGGCCGAGATCGATCTGGCGCGGCTTGGGCTGGCGGCGCTGACGCGCGGGGCGCTAGCGCGCCGGGATCTCGATGTCGTCGTCGGCGGGCTCGGGCTCGGCTACACAGCGCAGGCCGTACTCGAACATTCGAGCGTGCGATCGCTGGTCGTGGTCGACGCGCTGGCCGAGGTGATCGAATGGCATGAGCAGGGTTTGCTGCCGCTCGGCAAGCAACTGACCGGCGATCCGCGCTGCCGCCTGGTCCATGGCGACTTTTTTGCGATGACGCTTTCCGCCGATGGCTACGATTTGCGTACGCCCGCGCGCCGCTTCGATGCGGTTCTGGTCGACATCGACCACTCGCCGCAAAAACTGCTGCATCCCGGCAACGCCGCGCTGTACGAGAAGCAGGGGCTTGCTTGTCTCGCCGGCCATCTGCATCCCGGCGGCGTTTTCGCGCTGTGGTCGAACGACCCACCGGATGAAGCGTTCGAGCGCGTGCTGGCGGATGTCTTCGCAACCTCGGCGGCGCATGTTGTGACCTTCGACAATGCGGCGGGGGAACACACCGCGACCAACACCGTCTATGTCGCAAGCAAGGCCTGATAGCCGTTCAGGAGGGCGCGCGCGCAAGGGGCGCGGCGGCAACTTGCCGATGCCAACCGGCCATGCGATGCTCCGCCGTCAATAACAATAAGGAAGCGGCGGGCGGATGCCCGGTGCGTCCAAGGGCTCACAAGAGCCGGCATCGGGTAGGACCTCTCGGAGATTTTCAAAATGAAATTGAAGCATTTCGTAACGCTGCTTTCGGCTGCCGCGATGTCGGCTGCGCTCGCAGGGGGCGCGTCGGCCCAGGACAAGACGGTCAAGATCGGCGCGGTGTTCCCGCTCAGCGGCAACGCCGCCAGCGCCGGCGTCCACGCCAAGGCCGCGCTCGAAGTCGCGATGGATATCGTCAACAACGCCCATCCCGAACTCGGCAATTTCCCGCTCGCCAAGAACGCCGGCCTCGCCGGCCTCGGCGGCGCCAAGGTCGACGTCGTGTTCGCCGACAACCAGGGCAGCCCCGCGACCGGGCAGAACCAGACGCTGCGGCTGATCACCGAAGAGAAGGTGGTCGCACTGACCGGCGCCTATCAGTCGGGCATCACGCTGACCGCGAGCGCGATTGCCGAGAAGTACGGCATTCCCTTCGTCAACGGCGAGTCGGTGGCGGCCAATCTCACCGAGCGCGGCTTCAAGTGGTTCTTCCGCGTCACGCCAGTGGCTTCCGACTTCGCCAAAATCTATTACGAATTCCTCCAGGACATGAAGGCAGCCGGCGTCAAGACCGACAACGTCGCCGTGGTCCATGACAACACCGAATACGGTACCTCGGTCGCCAGCGTCATCACCAGCGCCTTCAAGGAAAAGGGCCAGGCGATCGCGCTCGACATCGCCTATGCCGTCAACGCCACCGACGTGCAGAGCCAGGTGCTTCAGCTCAAGGAGAAGAAGCCCGACGTCGTCATCATGGTGGCCTACGCGCCGGACGCGATCCTCTATTCCAAGACCATGCAGGCGCTCGACTACAAGCCGCCGATGCTGATCGCCGACGATTCCGGCTATTCCGATCCGTCCTTCATCAAGGCGGTCGGCAAGATCTCGCAGGGCGCCTTCAACCGCTCGTCCTGGAGCGTCGGCGCGCCGGGCTCGACGAACGCCATCATCGCCGACATGTACAAGAAGAAGAGCGGCGACGAGATGGACGATACCGCCGCGCGCCAGATGCAGGGCTTCTTCGTGCTCTGCGATGCGATCGACCGCGCCGGCTCTACCGATCCGGCCAAGATCCAGGCGGCCCTGAAGGCCACCGACCTCAAACCCGATCAACTGATGATGGGCTACAAGGGCGTCAAGTTCGACGAAAAAGGCCAGAACATCCTCGCCGCCGGCCTCATGATCCAGCTGCAGGACGGCGAAAACTACGTCGCGGTCTGGCCCAAGGCCAGCGCCGAGAAGGCGCCCATCGTGCCCTATAAAGGCTGGTAAGTTCCAGAGGGCGGGATTTCGGTCCCGCCCTTGTCCTTTGCCGTCAACGGCGACGGCTTTGATGGGGTGACACGCGGCGCCATGTCCTTTGTTCTCGTCCAGGTGATTGTCGGCGGCCTGATGCTTGGCGCCGTCTATGCGCTGTTTTCCTCCGGCCTCACGCTGGTCTGGGGCATGATGAATGTCGTCAATTTCGCGCATGGCGATTTCGTCATGCTCGGGATGTATGTCGCCTACGTGGTCTACACGCTGCTGGGCGGCGGACCGCTGCTCGGTGCGCCGCTGGCGACGCTGTTGCTGGCGACGCTCGGCATCGTCGTCTATTTCGCGCTGATCCGCGACATCATGAAGGGGCCGATGCTGGCCCAGATTCTCGGCACCTTCGGGCTGGCGCTGCTGCTGCGCTACTCGGTGTTCTGGTGGTTCGGCGCCAACTTCCAGTCGCTGCCGGAAAACATTGTCGGCGGCACGTATGATATCTTCGGCATCCGGATCCAGGCTTCAAGACTGCTGGCGGGTGGCGTCGCGCTCCTGGTAACGCTCGGCCTGCATCTGTTGCTGACGCGCACTTCGCTCGGCTCGAAAATGCTGGCGGTGGCTGAGGATTCCACCGCGGCGCAACTGATGGGCATCCGTCCCGACAGCATGCAGGCGGTGGCCTGGGCGATCGCGGCGGGCGCGACAGGCCTTGCCGGCGCATTGATCGCGAACTTCTTCTACATCGTGCCGACGGTCGGCGAGACTCTTGGCATCGTCGCGTTTGTCACGGTGTCGCTCGGCGGTTTCGGCAGCGTGCCGGGGGCGCTGGTCGCGGGGCTCTTGATCGGCGTGATCGAGTCGCTGTCGGGCTACCTGATCGGCGCGATCTACAAGGACATCGTGGTCTACACCCTGTTCCTCGGCTTCCTCTGGTTCCGGCCGCAGGGCCTGATGGGCAAGATGTGATGCGCCGTGTTCTCTGGCTTCTTCTGGCGCTCGCACTCGTCATCGCCTATCCGCTGGTGTTCACCACGCCGTTCCAGCAGCGGCTCGGCGCGCTGGTTTTGCTGTATGCGATCGCGGCTTCGGCCTGGAACATCATCGGCGGCTATGCCGGGCAGGTGTCGGTCGGCCATGTCGTGTTCTTCGGTTGCGGTGCCTATGCGTCGATGGCGGCCTATTCGCACTTTGGGTTGCCGCCGCTGGTCGGGATTCCCGCCGGCATCGTCGCCAGCGTCGCGATCGCCGCGGTGGTTGGCGTGCCGACGCTGCGGCTGTCCGGTCACTATTTCAGCATGGCTACCATCGCGGTCGCCGAACTCGCGCGCCTGATCGTGACCAACACCGAATATCTCGGCGCCGCCGTCGGCCTCAGCGGCCCGACGGTGCCGCGCACGGTGTTCGATCTCTCCTTCATATCGGCATTGCCTTATTACTATCTGTTCCTGGCCGTGCTGCTGATGACGCTCGGGATCACCTGGTGGATGACCAACAGCCGGATCGGGTTTTACCTACGCGCGATCAAGGATTCCGAGCGCGCGGCGCGTTCGCTCGGCGCGCCCGCGAGCCGGGTCAAGCTCTATGCCTTCATGCTGAGCGCGGGGCTGACCAGCGTCGCCGGCGCGCTCTATTCGATGATGTTCGGCTTTGTCGATCCGAAGTCCGGCCTCGGCATCCTGATCTCGGTGAAAATGCTGATCATGGCCGCGCTCGGCGGCGCCGGGCTGTTGTTCGGCCCGCTGGTGGGTGCTGCGATCCTGGTGCCGCTGGAAGAAATCTCCAACAACCTGTTGGGCGGCAAGGGCGCGGGTCTCACTTACGTGGTCTATGGCGCCATCATCGTGCTGATCGCCCGGTTCCAGCCCGGCGGCATTCTGGCGCTGATCAACCGTCTGTGGGCGAAACGCAAGCCTGCCGAAACGCCGGTTGCGCAGGGAGCACCCCATGCTTCTTGAAGCCCGCAACGTCACCAAGGCCTTCGGTAGCTTTAGGGCGGTCGACGGCGCCAGCGTCACGCTGGAGCAGGGCGACATTCTAGGCCTGATCGGGCCGAACGGCGCCGGCAAGTCGACCTTCTTCAATTGCCTGACCGGCGATCTGGTCTCGACCTCGGGCAAGGTGTTGTTCGAAGGCCATGACATCACCGCCATGACGCCGGAGGCGAGGGCGCAGCTCGGGTTGGCGCGCACCTTTCAGGTGCCGCAGACCTTTGAAGGCATGACGGTGCTGGAGAACGTCATGATCGGCGCGTTCCTGCGCACGCCGCATCGCGCGGAGGCCGAGACCAAGGCGCGCGGCGTGCTGGAGCGCGTCGGCATGAGCAAACTGGCAGAAGCACCGGCGCGTTCGCTCGGCACCCCCGGCCGCAAGCGGCTGGAGATTGCGCGCGCGTTGGCCACCGAGCCAAAGGTTCTGCTGCTCGACGAGGCCATGGCCGGTCTGACCCAGAGCGAGGTGCGGCTCGCGATCGATCTGGTGCGTGACATCCACCGCTCTGGCATCACGCTCGTCATCGTCGAGCACATCATGGAAGTCATCATGTCGCTGGCGAGCCGCGTCGTGGTGTTCCATCAGGGCAAGGAAATCGCGCGCGGCAGCCCGCGCGAGGTCACGGCCAATCCGGCCGTGATCGCGGCCTATCTCGGCACCCGTGCCGCCAAGGCCGCCGCCGGTCATACCCCGGTCGAGTTGATGGGCGGACCCGCGACATGACCGGAGCGCTGCTTTCGATCCAGCATCTCGAAGTCCGCTACGGCGACCTGATCGGCGTATCGGACGTTTCGCTCGACGTTCCCGAGGGCAGCGTGGTGGCGCTGCTCGGCTCCAATGGCGGCGGCAAGACCACGGTGCTCAACGCCATTGCCGGCCTGATCCCGATGCACGCCGGATCGATCCGCTTCAACGGCGAGGAGATCGGTGGTCAGCAGGCGTTTTCGATCGTGCGCAAGGGACTGGCGCTGTCGCCGGAAGGCTGGCGGCTGTTCGTACAGCAGAGCGTCGAGAACAATCTGCTGCTCGGTGCGACGCCGTTGCGCGACAAGAGCCGCGCGCCCGCGTTACTCGAACGCGTCTACGAAATCTTTCCGAAGCTGAAAGAGCGCCGCAACCAGCGCGCCGGCACCATGTCCGGCGGTGAGCGCCAGATGCTGGCGGTCGGCCGCGCGCTGATGAGCGATCCCAAACTGCTGATGCTGGACGAGCCGTCGCTCGGCCTCGCGCCGGCCGTGGTGGAGTCGATGTACGACACCTTTCAACGGCTGCACCGGGAAGGGTTGACCATCCTGCTCGCCGAACAGTCGATCGAACTGGCGCTGGAAGTTTCCGATTTTGCAACCGTGCTGCAAGTCGGCAAGAGTGTGCTCTCAGGCACCGCCGCTGCGCTGGCGGAAGACCCGCAGGTGCAGAAGGCGTATCTCGGGGCGTGACGTTCCGTGGGAACTGCGTAGGGTGGGCAAAGCGAAGCGTGCCCACCATTGCAGACGGTGGTCCCTCGGATAGATGGTGGGCACGGCGCAAGCGTGCCTTTGCCCACCCTTACGTTTTCTCTTTCATCTCGGCTTCCAGCAGCAGCAACAACACCCGCTCAACCGCTCCTTCAACGCCTTGTCGTGCAGCGACAGCGGGCCGTGGTCGCTGAGGATGGCGTTGACCAGCGTGCCGAGCACGATCTGGAAGCCGAACGGTTGGCGCAGTCAGCCGCGAGGCGGCGCTTGCCCATGGCCGCAGCAACAGAGGGACGGCACGTTCGCAGCAGCAACAAACACCCGCTCAACCGCTCCTTCAACTCCTTGTCGTCCAGCGACAACGGGCCGGGGTCGTTGAGGATGGCGTTCACCAGCGTGCCGAGCACGACCTGGAAGCCGAAGGCGATGGCGCGGCTCTTGGCGGCGCGGCGGCCCTTGCCCATGGCCGGCAGCAGGAGAGGGATGGCGCGTTCGGTGTTGGCGCGCGCCAGCACCTTGAAGGGGGTCCACTTGTCCGGCCTGGCGTCGTCATGCTGCAGTGCTGCGTGCAGCACGCCCTCATGGGCGCGCATCCAGCCGATGACGCCGCCGACCAACTGGCGGCAGCGGGCCGCGAGGTCGGCATCGCTGCGCGCAGCGCCGGCCATTTCCGACACGCGGCGCTCGCCGTCGCGCGCGGCCAGCGCCATCAGCGCGTTGAAATAGGCGTCCTTGCTCTCGAACCGGCTGTAGAAGGCGCCGACGGTGGCGTCGACCTTCCGGCACAGCGCCTCGATCGATAGCTCGGCAAGGCTGTGGGTTTTCAGAAGCTCCGCGCCGGCCTCGAGCAGGGCGGCCGTGGTCTCGCGGCTGCGCTTTTGCCGCGACGGAGTCACGCCGGGAAGGTTCAACTCGGTCGATCGGGACGACATCGGGATGTTGCATCTCCGCACAAAATATCCATAATGATAATTCGGATTATCATTTGTGGCAATGCCGCCGGGACGTCCCGGCCGCGAGCCCCAGGCGAAACCGACGGACCAACCGCGGTCGCGGATGCAACGGGAGGAAAGCATGGCAGCAGGCAGTGCAAAGCCGTTCGGGGGCATCATCGACAAGACGGTGGCCGGCTCAAAGCCGTGGTGGCCGGATGCGGCAAAGCCGCCGCAGGGCGCGCCCAATATTCTGGTGGTGCTGTTCGACGATGTCGGCTTTTCCGATTTCGGCTGCTACGGCTCGGCGATCAAGACGCCGACCATCGACAAGCTCG
The DNA here is from genome assembly GCA_963764705.1 of uncultured Alphaproteobacteria bacterium. Lineage (GTDB taxonomy): Bacteria > Pseudomonadota > Alphaproteobacteria > Rhizobiales > Xanthobacteraceae > Bradyrhizobium. The sequence goes on from CAVXTR010000010.1 coordinate 18,965, forward strand.
CCGCCGAAGGCCTACGCTATTCGGGCTTTCACACCACCGCGATGTGCTCGACCACGCGCGCGGCGCTGTTGACCGGGCGCAATCACCATTCGGTCGGTGTCGGCTGCCTGGCCAATTTCGACAGCGGTTATCCCGGCTATCGCGGCAAGATCGCGCGCGAGGCGGGGACATTGGCGGAAATGCTGCGGCCGCATGGCTACCGCAATTACATGGTCGGCAAATGGCATGTCACGCCGCTGACCGAGAGTGGCGCCACCGGGCCGTTCGACGGCTGGCCGCTGGGCCGTGGTTTCGATCGCTTCTACGGTTTTCTCGATGCCGAGACCGATCAATACGCACCTGAACTGGTCTCCGACAACACCCATATCGATCCGCCCGGCACCTTTGCCGATGGTTACCACCTGACCTCGGACCTGGTCGATCAGGCGATCCGCTTCATCGCCGATCACACCGCCGACCGGCCGGATATTCCCTGGCTGACATGGCTGGCGCCGGCCGCCTGCCATGCGCCGCATCAGGCGCCCGCGGATCTGATCAAGAGCTATGACGCAATGTTCGCCCACGGCTGGGACATCGAGCGCGAGCAGCGCATGGCGCGGCAGAAGGCGATGGGGATTGTGCCGCAGGAAACCCGGATGCCCGAGCGCAATGACGGCGTCAGGGCCTGGGACAGCTACAGCGACGACGAAAGGCGTCTGTTCACGCGGCTGCAGGCGGCGTTCGCCGGCATGCTCGATCATGCCGACCGGCATATCGCCCGGCTGATCGCCTTTCTCGACAAGGCCGGCATTCGCGACAATACGCTGATCCTGGTGCTGTCGGACAACGGCGCCAGCCAGGAAGGCGGACCGCTCGGTTTCGTCAACGCAATGGGGCCGTATAATTTCCGTCCCGAGCCGATCGCGGAAAAGATCCGCCGGATCGACGACATCGGCGGCCCGGATTCACACAGCAATTTTCCGCATGGCTGGGCGATGGCGTCGAATACGCCGCTGCGGCGCTACAAGCAAAACACCCATGGCGGCGGCATCCGCGATCCCTTCATCATGAACTGGCCCAATAAAATTGCGGCCAAGGGTGAACTGCGCCATCAGTTCGTGCACGCCAGTGATCTTACGCCGACGCTGCTCGACCTGATCGGCGTCACGCCGCCTTCGGAAATCGCAGGCGTTCCGCAGATGCCGATGGAGGGTGAAAGCTTTGCGCGCTCGGTCGGCGACCCCCTGGCGCCGTCAAAATCCTCCGCGCAATATTTCGAAATGTTCGGCCATCGCGGCATCTGGCAGAATGGCTGGAAGGCCGTCTCGTTCCATCCGTCCGGCACGCCGTTCGAGAACGACAAATGGGAGCTGTTCCATCTCGACCAGGACTTTTCGGAAACCAACGACCTTGCGGAGAAGCATCCGGAACGGCTGGCCGAGATGATCAAGCTGTGGTGGAGCGAGGCCGAGAAGCACAACGTGCTGCCGCTCGACGACCGCTTCGCGGCGCGGTTCGCGGAAAACGCAGCCCGGTTCCAGGGCGCGCGCAGCAAGTTCACCTTCCATGCCGGCATGGGCCATGTGCCGACCGACGTTGCCCCCGACGTCCGCAGCCGCAGCTACACCATCGAGGCCCATGTCGAGATTGGCGAGGGAGGGGCCGAAGGCGTGCTGATCGCGCACGGCGACATGACCACGGGCTACAGCCTCTACATCAAGGATGGCATGCTGGTGCACGACCTCAATATCGGCGGCGGCCACGAGATTGTGACCTCGAACCGCAAGGTGCCGTCAGGCGCGCACCGGCTCGGCGTCCATGTCGAACGTCTGGTGCGCAAGGAAGCGCCGGCCAAGGGCTCCCGCACCGGGGTGACCGCCTATACGCTGTTGATCGACGGCGAGCCCGCGGGTGAAATCCAGACCCAGCTCGGATTCAACAATTTCATCTCGTGGTCCGGCCTCGACATCGGCCGCGACCGCTCCAGCCCGGTCTCGCACTATCAGGCGCCGTTCGAATTCACCGGACAGCTTTTGAAGGTGACGGTCGACATGCACGAGGACCAGAAGCTCGACGGCGACGGCATCGGCGCGGCCGAGATGGCGCGGCAGTAGGTCGGTGTCATCGCCCGCGCAGGCGGGCGATTCAGTATTCCAGAGCAGTCAATATTGAATCGATGAGTCGCAGCGTACTGGATGCCCCGCCTGCGCGAGGCATGACGACTTACTGCGGGCTACGCTTTCGACCTACTTGATCTTCTCATACGCCGCGGCGAAATCCGTCAGCGGCATCGGGATCGCGATGATTTCCTTGGCGAGATTCTGGAACGAGATCTTGAGCACCTTGCCGGTTTTCATCGCGACCAGCATATCGGGCGCAATCGGCGTGTTGACGTAGCAGCCGCGCTGTTCGCAGGTCTGGATTTGCAGGTCCACCGTCTTGCCGTCATCGACCCCGAGCTTGGCGCCTGCCGGCAGGTTGAGCCCGAGCGGCAGTTGAATGACGGCGACGGGCGCATGGGTGTCGCCGGGGACGCGGATGTTGATCAGCACGATCAGTTGCCCGGTCTTGGTCAGGACGGCGGTCTGTTCGACCGCGCATTCGAGCGGTGCGCCGCGGCTGGCGCTGGCGCATCGCGCCACCCAGCCGGCCGGCGCTGGCGCTGCTTCAGCCGGGGGCGCTGCGGGAGCCGGCGCGGCCTGCGCGACGGGCGCGCTCTTGGACTTGGGAGCCTGGGCGTGACCGGCGCTGGACAGGACAAAGGCCGCGGCAGCCGCGATGGCAAGCTTTACTGAATTTTTCACTGAACCGGCTCCGAAATGTGCAGCCTTCGGATGTGCCGTCAGGCGGCTAAAGTCAAGTCACTCCGCCGCCTGCTTGACGGAGCCCTGCGCGTCCGGATGAACGTCGTCGTCGGAACGCGGCGATCGTCCCCAGTTCGCAAACGCATTCGAGAGCCGGTCGAGATAGAGGTACACGACCGGGGTCGTGAACAGCGTCAGCGCCTGGCTGACGATCAGGCCGCCGACCATGGCGTAACCGAGCGGCTGGCGGATTTCCGATCCGGTGCCGGTACCGAGCATCAGCGGCACGCCGCCGAGCATCGCCGCCATCGTCGTCATCATGATCGGGCGGAAGCGCAACAGCGCCGCCTTGCGGATCGCGGCCTCGGGCTCGAGGTGCTCGTCGCGTTCGGCCGAGATCGCGAAGTCGACCATCATGATGCCGTTCTTCTTGACGATGCCGATCAGGAGCACGATGCCGATCAGTGCGATCAGGCTGAAGTCGAACCCGAACAGCATCAGGATCGCCAGCGCGCCAACGCCGGCCGACGGCAGCGTCGACAGGATCGTGATCGGGTGGATGTAGCTTTCGTAGAGAATGCCGAGGATCAGGTAGACGACCACCAGAGCCGCGAGGATCAGCAGCGGCACCGTGCCGAGCGATTGCTGGAACGCCTGCGCGGTGCCCTGGAAGCTCGAATTGAGCGTGGTCGGCGCGCCGAGTTCGACCATCGCCTTCTGCACCGCGTCGGTCGCCTGGCCCAGCGCCACGCCCTGTCCGAGGTTGAAGCTGATGGTGATCGCCGGAAACTGGCCCTGGTGGCTGATCGACAGCGGCCGCACCGGCACGCTGGTCCAGGTCGCAAAGGTCGATAGCGGTACCTGGTCGCCCGTGGTCGGCGACTTCACATAGATCTTGTTCAGGGTGTCGAGCGAGCCCTGCAACTCGGGCAGCACTTCGAGGATGACATGATAGCTGTTGAGCTGGGTGAAATACTGCGTCACCTGGCGCTGGCCGAACGCATCATACAGCGTGTCGTCGATCAGCTGCGGCTGGATGCCGTAGCGCGAGGCGGTGTCGCGGTTGATCTTCAACTCGAGCGTGGTGCCCTTGGTCTGCTGGTCGGTGGCGACGTCGCGCAACTCGGGCAACGTCTGCATCTTGGCCAGAATCTTCGGCGCCCACGTATTCAACTCGCCAAGGTCGGCGTCCTGTAGCGTGAACTCGAACTGGGTACGGGTCGGCCGGCCGCCGAGCCGGACGTCCTGGGCCGCCTGCATGTAGAGGCGGGCGCCTTCGACCTTGTCGAGCTGGGGACGGAGGCGGGCGATGATCTGTTGTGCATTCGCCTTGCGCTCGTTGCGCGGCTTCAGCGTGATGAACATGTTGCCGTTGTTGCCGGCCCGGCCGCTGCCGCCGATGTTCATCGCCACCGACGCCACATCGGGATCGGCCCGCACGATTTCGCCGAGCTCTTCCTGATGCCGCTTCATGTCGGCAAAGGAAATATCCTGGTTGGCTTCCGAGGTCGCGGTGATCAGGCCGTTGTCCTGCTGCGGAAAGAAGCCCTTGGGGATGATCACGAACAGGTAGACCGACAATCCGAGGGTGGCGAAGAAGATCATCAGCGTGGTGAACTTCCAGCGCATCGCGAAGTCGAGGCCGCGCTCGTAGCCGCGCAGCATCGCGTCGAAGGCGTTTTCGCTCCACTGGTAGAACCGGCCGTGCTTGGTCTCGCCATGCGCGCGCAGGAAGCGCGAGGCCATCATCGGCGTCAGCGTCAGCGACACGATCATCGACACGAAGATGGTCATCGCCAGCGTGACGGCGAATTCGCGGAACAGCCGGCCGATGATGCCGCCCATCAGCAACAGCGGAATCAGCACCGCGACCAGCGACACGCTGATCGACACGATGGTGAAACCGATTTCCTTGGCGCCCTTGAAGGCGGCAGCCATCGGCTTGTCGCCTTCCTCGATATAGCGGGTGATGTTTTCCAGCATCACGATGGCGTCGTCGACCACGAAGCCGACAGCGATCGTGAGCGCCATCAGCGACAGATTGTCGAGCGTGTAGCCGAACACCCACATCAGCGCGCAGGCGCCGAGCAGCGCCAGCGGCACCGTAACGGTCGGGATCACCGTGGCCCAGAAACTGCGCAGGAAGACGAAGATCACCATCACCACCAGCGCGATGGTCAAAAGCAGCGTGAACTGCACGTCCTCGACCGCGGCGCGGATGGTCTGGGTGCGGTCGCTGATGACCTCGATCTTGATGGTCGGCGGGATCGCCGCGACCAGCCGCGGCAGCGTCGCCTTGATCTTGTCGACGGTCTCGATGACGTTGGCGCCGGGCTGCTTGAACACCACCAGGAACACGCCGCGCTTGCCGTTGGCCCAGGCCGCCTGCTTGGCGTCTTCGGGGCCGGTGACGGCCTGGCCGATGTCCTTGATCCGCAGCGGGCCGCCATTGCGATAGGCGATGATGACGTCGTTCCAGTCCTTGGACTGCAGCAACTGGTCGTTGGCGTAAATCGTGTAGGCGCGGGTGTCGCCGTCGATATTGCCCTTCGGGCTGTCGACAGTCGTGATCGCGATCGCGCTACGAACGTCCTCCATCGACAGGCCCTTGGCTACGAGCTTGGCTGGGTCGATCTGGACCCGGATCGCGGGCTTCTGCTGGCCGCCGATGATGACCTGGGCGACGCCGGAGATCTGGCTGATTTGTTGCGCGAGCTGGGCATCGACGGCGTCGCTGACGGTGGTCAGCGGCAGCGTGTCCGATGTCGCCGACAGCAGCAGGATCGGCGAGTCCGCCGGGTTGACCTTGCGATAGGTCGGCGGCGAGGGCAGGTTTTTCGGCAGTTGTCCGCCGGCGGCGTTGATCGCGGCCTGGACGTCATTGGCGGCGGCGTCGATCGAGCGGTTGAGGTCGAACTGGATCGTGACCGCGGCGGTACCGAGGTAACTGGTCGAGGTCATCTGCGCGACGCCGGGAATTTGCGCGAGCTGGCGCTCCAACGGCTGCGCCACCGACGAGGCCATGGTTTCCGGGCTGCCGCCGGGCAGCGAGGCCGCTACCTGGATGGTCGGGAAGTCGACCTGCGGCAGCGGCGCCACCGGCAGCAGCGGATAGGCGACGAGGCCGACGAACAGAATCCCCGCCATCATCAGCGAGGTGCCGATCGGATAGCGAATGAAGGGCGCGGAGATTCCCTCGCTCATTCCTGGCTGACCTTGGCCTGGGCCGGATCCGAACTTGCCACCGCCGTCGAGACCAGCGTCCCCGGCTGGACCTTGAACTGGCCCGCCGTGATCACCTGTTGTCCCGGCGACAGGCCTTCCTCAACGACGGAGCGCCCGTCGATCGACTGACCGATCCTGACCTTGCGAAGCTCGGCCTTGTTCTCCTGATTGACGGAGAACGCATAGAGACCGTCGGTGCCGTGCTGAACCGCATCGTCGGGAATCACGGTGGCATCCTTCAGCGTTTTGACCAGCAGCCGTGTCGAAACCGACTGGCCCGGCCACAGCGCGTGGTCCTTGTTGTCAAACACCGCCTTGAGCCGAATAGTCCCGCTCGAGGTGTCGACCTGGTTGTTGATCAGCGCCAGCGTTCCCGTCGACAGCACGCGCTTGCCGTCGGTGGACAGCGCGATGGTCTTCGGTGGGGAGGCGGCCAGCGCTGCCTTGATATCCGGCAACTGGTCTTCGGGGGCGGTGAAGATCACGGCGATCGGCTCGACCTGGGCGATGGTCACGATGCCGGTCTGGGTCGCGGCGTTGACGATGTTGCCGACGTCGACTTGGCGCAGCCCGACGACGCCGGAAATCGGCGCCTTGACGGTGGCGTAATCGAGCTGGGTCTGGGCGTTGGTGATCAGCGCTGCGTCTGCCTGAATCTGCGCCGTCAGTTGCGCAACGGTGGAGCGCTGGGTGTCGGTCTGCTGCCGGGTCGCGAATTCGCCCAGCTTGGTGAAGCGTTGCAGATCGAGATTGGCGTTGGCGAGGTTGGCCTCGTCCTGCGCTTTCTTGGCGTTGGCCTGGTCCAGCGCCGCCTGGAACGGCCGCGGATCGATCTCGACCAGCGTATCGCCTTCCTTGACGAACTGGCCTTCCCTGAAGTCGATCTTGTTGATCTGGCCGTCGACCCGGGTGCGGACCACCACGGTGTTGAAGCCCTGCACGGTGCCGAGGCCGGTCAGGTAGACCGGAAAGTCGGCCTTGTCGACCGGCGCGATCTTGACCGGGACCGCGACTCTCGCCGGGGCCCGCTTCTGGGCGTCGGCCTGTGCGGCCGGCTGTTCGCTGTGGAAACGCTGCCAGCCGAAATAGCCGATCCCGGCGACGGCCGCGGCCAGCAAGACCCAGCGGATCATCAGCGAATTGGACATGCGGCCCCTTGGGTTCCATGAATAACGAATGGGTGCTCGAAACGATCCCCAAGGCGCACAGATATAATCTGCCGGTGCGACATATGTACACACACTAACGCTTGAGAATTCTAAACAATTGGAAAGGTTTGCAGGCCTTTCTCCTCTGGATTGCACGAGCTGAAAGTCGCACTCGAAGGAGGCGGTCGCCGCGTGGGATAGGCAATGGCGGGCGTCAGCCGGGGCGGTCGTACCGGCGACCGCAACTGCGCGTATGCCGATTTCGATGGGCCTTGAATTGCGAGCGCGTGTCGTCGATGTCGCCGCATCGCACTGACGACTTTCGCGACGAGATCAAGGCCGCGGTGAAAGGCGTCAACATATCCGGCATCGACAACACCGATCGCGTTCGCCCGTCACGATCGACGAGTTGTTCTCGTTGATGAAGCCGCCGCACGAAGAGCGATCGTCGCACCGTTTTAGAACGTTTATAAACACGCTCCTTGCATGATTAGAACGCTTACAGATTAGAACGCTTTCAAACTGTAAATTAGAATCCCTTTGAACTGGTTGGATTCAAGCGCGCTGTTGCCGTAATCGCATTGACCCGAATTTTCCGCGTCGTTAGCAAACCTCCGGGACGGTTCGTCGCGCGTCAAAATGTTGCGCAAATCGAATCGCGGCTTGGAGCGCACGATGACAAAAAAAATCTCGCAAAAAAATTGTATCAAACTGGTCGCCAGGGCGGCGTTGCTTTCCGTCAGTTGCACGGCGCTGGGCCTGCTCGGCGACATTGCAGCGGTCCGCGCGCAGTCGGCCGACAATCAAAAGCAGCTCCCGGCGATCGAAGTGTCGCCGCCGTCGGAAGCGAAGCGACGCGCCGCCGGCCTTCCCACGGCGCAACGCGTCGGCCGCGGCGCGCAACGCCGATCTCAGGCTGCACGCGCCTCCGAACCGCAGGCCGCGCCGAAGGCCTTTGGGGTTTCGCAGGAGGCGCGCACCGGCACCGTCGGCATCTACGCCAACAGCACCTCGAGCGCGACCAAGACCAACACGCCGCTGGTCAACATCCCGCAGTCGGTCGCCGTGGTGACCAAGGAATTCATCCGCGACCAGAGTTTTCAGAGCCTGCCCGACGTGACGCGCTACGTACCGGGCGTCGCCGTCCATCAGGGCGAAGGCAATCGCGACGAACTCGTCATCCGCGGCGTCGATTCCAGCGCCAATTTCTTCGTCAACGGCTTTCGCGACGACGTGCAATACTTCCGCGACCTCTACAATACCCAGAGCCTCGAAATCCTGAAGGGGCCGAGCGCGCTGATCTTCGGGCGCGGCGCCGGCGGCGGGCTGGTCAATCGCACGCTGAAGGAAGCCGACGGCACGCGGGTGTACGAAGCCACGATGCAGACCGGATCCTATGGCGACCGCCGCGTTTCGCTCGACGCCGGGCAGGCCGTCAATGAAAACGTCGCCGTGCGCCTCAACGCCTTCTACGAAGGCAGCGATACCTTCCGCGACTACGGTCATCTGGAGCGTTACGGCATCAATCCGACGATGACGCTGAAGCCGAGCGACGACACCACCGTGAAGCTGAGCTACGAATTCTATCATGACTTCCGCCTGGAAGATCGTGGCAACCCGTCCCAAGGGGTTGTCGGCGGTGCGTCGCGCTTCAATCCGACGGTGCCGTTCGCGCCGAATGGCGACCTCACTAAGTTCTTCGGCAGCCCGATCTACAATAGCGCGAAGGTCGAGGTGCAGACCGGCATGGCCATCATCGACCATGATTTCGGCAACGGCCTGACGGTGCGGAACGGCACGATCTACTCCGACTACAACAGGGGATATCGCAATGTCTATCCCGGCGGCACCGGCGCGCCGGCTGTGGCCGGTGGCGGTGCGGTGACGACGGATCTGACGCAGCTCTCGCTGAACGCGTACCAGAACTACACACCGCGCGAGAACGCGTTCAACCAGACCGACTTCACCTACAAGACCGTCACGGGCCCGGTCCGTCACACCGTGGCCTTCGGTACCGAGTTCGGCCGGCAGACCGGCCTGTCGCAGCGCGATACCGGCCTGTTTCCGGATAATGGCAACAAGACCTATACTATCGTCAATCCGTTCAACGCCGCCTATTTCGGCCCGGTCAACTTCGTCCACAACAGCGGATCCGACGCCTACAGCAATTATCGGCTCAACATTGCGTCGGGCTATGTGCAGGACCAGATCGAAGTGACGCGCTGGCTGCAATTCCTGGTCGGCGCCCGATATGACAGCTTCGATTTGACGGCTCTCGACCTCAACACCAAAATTGAACGCAATCGCGTTGACGAGAAGATTTCGCCGCGCGCGGCGGTCATCGTGAAGCCGATCGACAGCCTGTCGCTCTACACGGCATGGAGCACCTCCTACCTGCCGGCGTCAGGCGACCAGTTCAGCGCCTTGAGCCCCGGAACCCTGATCCTGCAGCCGCAGAAGTTCGAGAACACCGAAGTCGGGGCGAAATGGAACATCAATCCGAAGCTGCTGTTCACCGCCGCGGTTTACGAACTTATTCGCACCAACGTGCCGCTTGCCAACCCGAACGGCGACGGCACTTTCTTCCCGAGCGGCGCGCACAAGATCCGCGGATTTGAAACGGCCCTGACCGGTTACGTGACGCCGGAATGGCAGTCCTCGCTCGGCTATGCCTATACCGACGCGCGGATCACCAGCAACACCTCGCCGACGATCGTCGCCGGCAATCGCGTGCAACTCGTACCCTACAACCAGGTCGCGCTCTGGAACAAGTACCAGTTCAATCCGACCTGGGCCGCGGCGCTCGGCGTGATCTATTTCTCGGATTCGTTCGCTTCGTCGGACGATTCGGTGCGGCTGCCCGGCTTCGTCCGTGTCGATGCCGCGGTCTATGCCAAGATCGACGAGATGTGGAAGGTGCAGCTCAACATCGAGAACCTCTTCAACAAGGGCTACTGGGCGACCGCCGACGGCAACAACAATATCTCGCCCGGCCAGCCGCGCACGTTCCGCGTGACCGCGATCGCAAAGTTCTAGCGGTTCCGAACCGTGCGGGGAGGCGGCCTTGAGGCGGCGATGCCGATGACGTGAGCGGCATCAGTTGCGCCTTTTTTCGTGCGTCGGAGCGTGGTACGGCATGCAATTCTCGCGACCGGTTCGAGGCCTCGAAGGCATGAATTGAGCCGTATCGAGCTTGTTTTGGCGAAATGACCTTGAGATGGCCGGGTTGAGTGCCAGTGTTGCCGAGGCGAAGGAAAGGCGCGCCGATGTTTAGAACGGTTCTTAAATTGGCGGCTGGATTGGCGGTTCTCGCTACAGTGTCCGCCGCGGCAGCGCAGCAGCGCCCCAGCGTCTCGCCGCCGCAGGCACCGGTGACGATGAGCCAGCCAGCTTCGCCGCCGGCGACAGCATCCGTGCAGGCGCCTGCGCCGGCCGCCACCGCGCCGGCTTCCGACACCGCCGCGCCGCCGCCCGAGCGGGAAGGCCGGCAGCTCCTGAAAGCGGCCGCTGTCGAACTGCGCGAATTCTCGCCGTGGTCGATGTTCATGTCGGCGGACGTGGTGGTCAAGGCGGTCATGATCGGCCTTGCCTTTGCCTCGCTGGTGACCTGGACCATCTTCATTGCCAAGATACTCGAACTGTCGATCGTTCAGCGCACGTTGCGCGCGGCACTGAACAAGATCGCCGATTCAAGATCGCTGGCGGAAGCGCAGTTCGCGCTCGGCGCCAAGGGCAGCGTGCTGTCGTCGTTACTGGCGGCGGCGATGCGCGAGGCGCGAATGTCGGCGGGGATTTCCAGCGACGCCGGCATCAAGGAGCGCGCCGCCTCAAGCTTCGCCGAAATCGTGCGCGCCGAGGCACGGCGAATCCGGCTCGGCATGGGAATGCTGGCGACCATCGGCGCGACGTCGCCGTTCGTCGGACTGTTCGGCACCGTCTGGGGCATCATGAACAGTTTCATCGGCATTTCGAAATCGCAGACCACGAATTTGGCGGTGGTGGCGCCCGGTATCGCCGAGGCGCTGCTTGCAACGGCGATCGGCCTGGTTGCGGCGATCCCGGCCGTCATCATCTACAATCACTTCGCGCGCGTCACCAAGGGCTACATGGAACTGGTCGGCCGCGCCTCCGGTGCCGCGGGCCGGCTATTGTCGCGCGATCTCGACCGCACCCATGTCAGCGGCGGTTCCCGCGCGGCGGCGGAGTAGACCATGGGCGCGTCGCTCGCAGACACCGATCTCGATGACGACAACGATTTCGCGGAATTGCACGAGATCAACGTCACCCCGTTCATCGACGTCATCCTCGTGCTGCTGATCATCTTCATGGTGGCGGCGCCGCTGTCGACCGTCGACCTGCCGGTCGATCTGCCGACCTCGACCGCGATCCCGCAGAAGAAACCGGACAAGCCGACCTATCTCAGCATCAAGCCGGATCTCTCGCTGGCGATCCAGGAGGAGCCGGTCAAACGTATCGACCTGATACGTTCGCTCGATGCGATGACCGATGTCAGCAAGGATCGTCCGATCTTCATTCGCGCCGACCGGTCTGTGCCGTATGGCGAGTTCTTTGGCTTGATGGAGATCCTGCGCGCAGGCGGCTATACCAAGGTCAAGCTGGTGGCGCTTGAGCGTGCTCCCGACACCGCGGCGCCCGCGCCGGCGGCCACCCCGACACCCTGAGCGTTTGATGAGCGTCTCCGACACCATTGAAGAAAGGTCCCCGCGGCGGATCTGGGTTTTCGCCGCGGTCGTTGCGCTCGCGCTTCATGTAGGCGGGGCCGCACTGGCGATCGTGCATTTGCAGGCCAGCGATGAAGGCGGCTCCCTTGGCGCTCAAGGATCGGAAATCGGCCTTGACCTCACATCCCAGGGCACGGAAGTTGTAGACCTGCCGCCCGGTCCGGATTCGGATGCGGTACAGGAGTCGCCCGCCGTTCCGGAGCAGAAGGCCGTCGAAAAGGAAACGGATCTTCCGAAGGCAATCGCGAACGAGACCGAGGATCCGGATCGGCTCGTCACATCGACCGATTCGAAGAAGCCGGAAAAGGACGAGCCGGAACCTGCGGCTTTGCAAACCACGGCGTCGCAGGAACAGGCGGCTTCCGAAGCAACCGCGCAACAGGTGATCGAGGACGCGCGCGTCGCCCCGAAGGCGACGGTCGTCAATCAGGGAATCGGCAAGGACCAGGGCAAACTCACCGCGGACTGGGGCCGGAAGATCACCGCAATTTTCGAGACGCACAAGAAATACCCGCAGGACAAGAAGAGAGCAGCGACGGTCAAGGTTAATCTGGTGATCAACCGCCGCGGCAACGTGGTGTCCGTCAACGTGACCGAATCTTCCGGCGACACCGCCTACGACGAAGCCGCGGTTTCAATGATCCGCCGCTCCGATCCGGTGCCGCCGCCTCCGGCCGGCCTCACCGACGATCAGTTTGCGTTCAATCTGGATGTAAAGTTCAACAAGGCGAAATAGTCGGCCACGGCAACTGCCACGCAGGGTGGCTTCGGAGGACAAGCCGTCGCTTCGCTCCCTTGTACGGCGCTCCGCCCTTGTTGCAGGCAATGACGAGTTAAAAAAATGCCGGCGATCTCTCGCCGGCATTCTCGTTTGATCGCATCGTATTAAATCTCAGCTCTTCTTCACCAGCGAGCAGACGCTCTTGTCCAGCGGGATGAAGGCCTCTTCCGCCGGGATGGTGGCGATCAGCTTGTAGTAATCCCAGGGGTACTTCGACTCTTCCGGCTTCTTCACCTCGAACAGATAGGCCGGGTGGATCTTGCGGCCGTCGGCGCGGATCGAGCCCTTGCCGAACAAGGGATCGTCGGTGGGCATTTCCTTCATCTTGGCGACCACGGCACGGCCGTCATGCGGATTGCCGCCGAGCGCTTCCAGCGCCTTGAAGTAATGGATCAGCGAGGAATAGACGCCGGCCTGCACCATGGTCGGCGGCTGCTTCTTGAACTTCTCGTTGAAGCGCTTGGTGAAGGCGCGGGTCTGGTCGTTCATGTCCCAGTAGAAGGTCTCGGTGAAGTTCAGGCCCTGCGACACCTTCAATCCGAGCGCGTTGACGTCGGTGATGAACAGCAGCATGCCCGCGAGCTTCTGGCCGCCGGCCACGATGCCGAATTCCGCCGCCTGCTTGATCGCATTGGTGGTGTCGCCGCCGGCATTGGCAAGGCCAATGATCTTGGCCTTCGAACTCTGCGCCTGCAGCAGGAACGAGGAGAAGTCGGCGTTGTTGAGCGGATGCTTGACGCCGCCGACCACCTTGCCGCCGTTGGCGGTGACGACCGCGGCCGTATCGCGCTCCAGCGCATGGCCGAAGGCGTAGTCCGCGGTCAGGAAGAACCAGCTGTCGCCGCCGGATTTCACCAGCGCCTTGCCGGTGCCGTTGGCGAGCATCCAGGTGTCGTAGACCCAGTGCACGGTGTTGGGCGAACATTGCGCGCCGGTGAGGTCGGATGACGCCGAACCGGAGTTCAGGTTGACGACGTTCTTCTCCTTGGCGAGGTTGGCGATCGCAAGGCCGACGCCGGAGCTGGCGAGGTCGACGAACACGTCGACCTTCTCGACGTCGATCCACTGCTTGCCGATGTTGGTGCCGACGTCAGGCTTGTTCTGGTGATCGGCCGAGATCAGCTCGATCTTCCAGCCCTTGGCCAGCAGTCCGGAATCCTCGATCGCCATCTGGGCGGCAACCGACGAGCCGGGGCCGCCGATGTCCTGGTAGAGACCGGACTGGTCGCCGAGGCTTCCGACCTTGACGACCTTGTCCAGGGTTTGCGCAAGCGCAGCGCCAGCAAGCAAGGCGCTGCCGGCAAACACCAGGCTCGTGGTCATGACCAAGGCTGCAATGGATCGCTTCATTTCCCCTCCAAGGAACATTTTGAGTATTTGGCTGAATTGAAGGCCCCATTATGCCCGGCATTCGGCCCGCCGCCTAGCGGCTGCGACCAATGGACCGGGGCGGGATATTCCGCCGGGCGGGGTATTTGAGGGGGGCGGACGGGCTCGATGGAGTGCAGAGATCGTACGGGACGCGAACGCATTTCGGCCGGCTTCGTAGCAACCATTAAAAGCTAAGCGGCTTTTTCAGTCCACGGCGTTCCGCGCTGGACTACGGTATTGGCATATATCAGCAGCTTTCGCGCACACAGGCGACGAGTGCTGAGTTGTGGGCTTTCCCACGGGCCTTGAGGCGAGCGTAGAGCGCTATCAGTGCCTTGTTCCAACGGTAGGCGGCCGGGAGGGCGGCGGCAAACAAGGAACGGCGCAAGCGGCTTCGACCGCCGGCGATGTGTCGTTGCCCCTTGTGCTGTCCACTGTCGTTATCGAACGGAGCCAGGCCGGCAAGCGCTGCGGCTTCCTCGCGGCTGACTTGCCCAAGTTCGGGCATGCGGATCAGAAGTGCCAGCGCGGTGCGCTCTCCAATGCCTGGAATGCTCAGCACCAGATCGAGCCGTCTAGCGAGGTCGCCGTGGGCACGAAGGCGCTTGGCAAGGTCGCGCATCTGCGCGGCCCGCCGTGCCTTCAGTCGGGTGATGTCGCTGTTGACGATGCGCCGCAAGCCATGCTCGTCGATGTGCTCGATCCGAGTTTTGAAGCGCGCGATGTCTTCCTCGAGCTGTTCAAGAAAGGTCAGATATCCCGCCAATTCCGCCAGTCGTGGATCTGGCGCAATCCTCGGCTGGTCGATAGCAGCGGTGCATGCGGCAATCAGCTCGGCATCGAGCGCATCGTTCTTGGCGCGTCGCAAATGCACTCGACCGAACGCCTTGACCTGGATCGGTTGCAGCACCAGCACGATGAAGCCCGCTGCTCGCAAATGCTCCACCACACCGCGTTCGTAACCGCCCGTTGCTTCGATTCCGACACGCGTCACGCCAGCATTGGTCAAGTTTGCGACCAAAGCGCGCCAGCCCGACAGGGCGTTAGAGACCTGCCAGCGCTCGGTGCGACCGTGAACGGCGGCGTCTAGTTTGGCCTTGGATGTATCGATTCCAGCCGTCGCTATGATAGTCTGCGTCATCTTCCTCGACCCTGCCTTGTGAAGCGAACCAAGTTGTTCCGGCAACCATCCGGGTCCGATGAAGGTGCTGACGACGATCACGCTACGAGGCAGCCACAAACTGCTCAGGGTGGGCTCGATCCGATCGCCAGCGGCCTGCCGCGGGGTACAAGTCCGCGGCAGGCCATTCCTCTCGGAATATGCCGATGATAACCGATTGCGCTATTACAAGGGTGGGCAAAGCGTAGCGTGCCCACCATTCAGGACACGACAGACAGATGGTGGGCACGGCGCAAGTGCGCCTTTACCCACCCTACCAAGTGAAGCAGTTGCGGTTTGAAAATTGAATCAGAAAACCGTGCGGCGCGCGATACGCTCAGCGCCAGTAATACCTGATCCCGACATACACCACGACGAGGCACGCAAAGATCAGCGCCACCGGCAGCCGCGGTTTGGTTGCCGGACCTGAAGCCGCCGGTTTCGGCTTCGGCGCCGGCCGGCGGAAGGCGGTGACGTTGCCGGCGTCGGGGGCCGGATCGGCGGCGCGCGCGGGAATCTCAGGTGCTGCGCCGGTGCCGCCCATCTCGGCGTAATAACTCCGGTACATGACCTGGATGGTGGCTTCGGACGCGTCCGCATCGGTCAAGTTGCCGAGCATCTGTTTGTAGTCGACCAGGAAATTCTGCGCCTCGGCGGGCAGGGCGGAAGCACCGTTGAGCTTGGCCAGCATCTTCCAGGTCGCAAAGTCGGCCCTCGCGCGGGTATCCGCGCGTCGCGCGATCAACATGTCGGCTGCTTTTATCGCCATGGCCCCAAGCCGATTCTTCCCGGTGCGGATCGTTCTCTATCTCTGGTTTATGCGTTGCCAGTCAGGAAGAGAAGCGCGCCGATCACATAGCCGGTGAGTGTTCGCAGTATCGCCGAAATAACATCAAGATTTAGGCCGAGTTGGGTGCCGATCACCGGCAGCAGGATCAGCAAGCCGATCAGGATCAGCATGCCATAGGGTTCCAGCCGGGACAGCGGGTACGCCAGCACCCGCGGCAACAGCCCGACCGCGACCCGACCGCCGTCCAGCGGCGGGATCGGCAGCATGTTGAACACCGCCAGCACGATATTGATCAGGAACGCGTTTTTGAGGTTGTCGGCGGTCCATTTGGCGGCTTCGGCCGGCACAAAGGGCAGGGCATGGAACGCGAACGCCGCCGCCAGCGCCAGCACGATGTTGATGGCGGGCCCGGCCAGCGCCACCCAGACCATGTCGAGCCGGGGGTGGTTCAGGTTGCGAAAGTTCACCGGAACCGGCTTGGCATAGCCGAACAGGAACGGAGAATGCGACAGCAGCAGCATGGCGGGCAGGATCAGGGTGCCGAAGGGATCGATGTGTTTCAGCGGATTGAAGCTGACCCGGCCGAGCTGCCAGGCGGTGTTGTCGCCGAGCTGGTGGGCGACAAAGGCGTGGGCGGCCTCGTGGAAGGTGATGGCGATGACCAGCGGGAGTACCCAGACCGATACGTCATATAATGAGATGTTCAATCTGATGGTCCCGGTTCGCGTTGGGGGACGATCAACCTAGCACGTCGCCACTACCGGGGAACCGTCTCCTGATATGGCGGCAGGCCGGCCCGGCTACAGGACCTTCGGCAGGCCATATGGATGTTGCGGCAGGCCGTCGTCGATCCGCACCCAGTCGATCTTCTCCGAGACCCAGATGTGCTCGGAAGGCTGAAAGGCGTTGCGATCGTCGAAGGTGGCGAGCGCGACGCCAACGGCGGTGCCGTTGGTCCGCCGCGAAAACAGCCTTGTGCCGCAGGCCTTGCAGAATTCGCGATGGAGTCCTGCCGATGTCGGATAATGCCCGGTCTCGCCTTCGATGCGGAGTGCGCGGGGTTCGAACAGCGCACGGGCATAGAACGGCGAGCCCATCGCCTTCTGGCAATTGCGGCAATGGCAGATGCGGACGTTGAGCGGCTCGCCATCGGTTGCGAACCGGACTGCGCCACACAGGCATCCGCCTTCGCGAGTGGCGCCCATCTCAGTACGTCGCGCGGCCGCCGGAAATATCGAACACCGCGCCGGTCGAGAACGCGCAATCTTCCGACGCCAGCCACGCCACCATCGCCGCGAGCTCTTCCACCAGCACGAATCGCGCTTTCGGAATCTTCGACAGCATGAAGTCGATATGGGTCTGCGTCATCTGGTCGAAGATCGCGGTCTTTGCCGCCGCGGGTGTCACCGCGTTGACGAGGATGTCGTGCGCCGCCAGTTCCTTGCCGAGCGACTTGGTCAGCGCGATCACGCCGGCCTTGGAGGCCGAGTAATGCGCGGCGTTGGGGTTGCCTTCCTTGCCGGCAATGGAAGCAATATTGACGATGCGGCCGTATTTTTGTTTCAGCATCGCCGGTACCACCGCCTTGCAGCAGATGAAGGGGCCGTCGAGGTTGATGCTCAGCACCTTGCGCCATTCCGCGAGATCGGTTTCCCACACCGTCTTGTTGATACCGGCGATGCCGGCATTGTTGACGAGGATGTCGATCTTGCCGAGCGCCTTCAGCGTCGCGTCGGTGGCCTGCTGAACCGCGGCGAGGTCGGAGACGTCGACCTTGAAGGTGGAGACGCTGGGGCCGATTTCCTTCGCGGTCTTTTCCGCGAATGGCAGGTCGTGGTCCCAGATCGCGACCTTGGCGCCGGAGGCGACGAAACGCTCGGTGATGGCGCGACCAAAACCCTGGGCGCCGCCGGTGACAACGGCGACACGGCCGTTCAGATCGATCTTGTTCATGCTGATATTCCCTTGGCTACAGCGTCCAGCCGCCGTCGATGATGTGGGCGACGCCGGTGGTGAAGGCGCTTTCGTTGCTGGCGAGATAGACCGCGAGCATGGCGATTTCCTCGGCGGTGCCGAGACGTCCCATCGGCTGCCGCGCGATGAACATCTCGCGGCCGTTGGGGCCTGCGGCCGCGGCGCGGTCGAGCATCGAGGGGGTCTCGATGGTGCCGGGGCAGATGCAGTTGCAGCGCACGCCCTTGGTGATGAAGTCGGCGGCGACCGCGCGGGTCAGTGCTGCGACCGCGGCCTTGGTGGCGCCGTAGACGTAGCGGTTGGGGGCGGCCTTGAACACGCCGGCGGCGGAAGAGATGTTGACGATGGCGCCGCCGCCATTCTCCAGCATGCCCGGCAGGAACGAGCGGATCGTGCGGTGCATCGACTTGACGTTGAGGTCGAACGAGAAATCCCAGTCCTCGTCAGAACATTCGAGCACGGTGCCGTGATGCACGAAGCCCGCCGCATTGAGCAGGATGTCGGTCTTGCCGGCGCGCCTGGCCATCGCCGCGACCGCAGCACTATCGCGGGCGTCGAGCTTGGCGACCTCGGCAATGCCTTCGCTCTTCAGCGCCGCGAGTTTGCCTTCGTCGATGTCGGTGGCGAACACGGTGGCGCCTTCGCGCGCAAAGGCCACGGCGCAAGCGCGGCCAATTCCAACAGCGGCAGCGGTGACGAAGGCGCGCTTGCCCTTCAGGCGATCTGACATGGTCTTCTCCTTGGAACTTCGATAATTGTTTTGGACGTCATACGCGGGCTTGACCCGCGTATCCATCTTCTTCGGAAGAAGCGATGGATTGCCGGTCAAGCCCGGCAATGACAGATCGAACTAATGATTGTCCCTGGCGACGCCGACTTTGCCGACGATGTCGTGATAGCGGGTGGCAAACTCCATGCAGGCGCCGGTGGACTGCTGGCCGACGGTCGAGCGATAGAGCTCCTGCCACGGCGTCTGGTTGGCCGGGTAGCCGAAGCCGCCCTTGGCCTTGAGGTCGGCGTGGCGTTTGCGAACCTCCTCATCCGAGATCAGGATGTTGGCCGAGCCCTTGTTGAGGTCGACGCGAACCATGTCGCCGGTCTTGAGGATGGCAAGCCCGCCGTCGGCGGCGGCTTCCGGCGAGGCGTTGAGGATCGAGGGCGAGCCGGAGGTGCCGGATTGCCGGCCGTCGCCGATGCAGGGCAGGGACAGGATGCCGCGTTTGATCAGGGCTGCCGGCGGCTGCATGTTGACCACCTCGGCGCCGCCGGGATAGCCGATCGGCCCGGTGCCGCGGATGAACAGCACGCAGTGCTCGTCGATGTTGAGCGAGGGATCGTCGAGCCGGTCGTGGTAATCCTCCGGCCCTTCGAACACGATGGCGCGGCCCTCGAACGCGTTGGGGTCCTTTGGATTGACGAGATAACGGTCGCGAAACTCCTTGGAGATCACGCTGGTCTTCATGATCGCGGAGTCGAACAGGTTACCACGCAAGACGAGGAATCCGGCGTCCTTTACCAGCGGCTTGTCGTAGGTCCAGATCACGTCGCTGTCGGGCTTGGGCGCCTCGCGGCAATTCTCGCCCATGGTGCGGCCATTTACCGTGAGGGCATCCTCATGGATGCGCTTGTGCGCCATCAATTCGCGCACCACCGACGGCACGCCGCCGGCGCGGTGATATTCCTCGCCGAGATAAAACCCGGCCGGCTGCATGTTGACCAACAGCGGGATGTCGTGGCCGTACTTCTGCCAGTCGTCGATCGACAATTCCACGCCGATATGACGTGCCAGCGCGTTGATGTGGATCGGCGCGTTGGTCGAGCCGCCGATTGCCGAATTGACGACGATGCAGTTTTCGAACGCCTTGCGGGTCAGGATGTCGGAGGGTTTCAGATCCTCCCAGACCATTTCCACGATGCGCTTGCCGGTCTCGTAGGCGATCTGGCCGCGCTCGCGATAGGGCGCGGGGATCGCCGCACAGCCCGGCAGCGAGAAGCCGAGCGCTTCGGCCAGCGAATTCATCGTCGACGCCGTGCCCATGGTGTTGCAGTGGCCGACCGAGGGCGCCGAGGAGGCCACGATGTTCATGAACTCCTCGTAGTTGATCTCGCCGGCGACCAGCCGTTCGCGCGACTTCCACACCACGGTACCCGAACCGGTGCGCTGGCCCTGGTGCCAGCCATTCAGCATCGGGCCACCCGAAAGCACGATCGCGGGCATGTTGACGGTGGCGGCCGCCATCATGCAGGCCGGCGTCGTCTTGTCGCAGCCGGTGGTCAGCACCACGCCGTCGAGCGGATAGCCGAACAGGATTTCGACCAGGCCAAGATAGGCGAGGTTGCGGTCGAGCGCCGCTGTCGGGCGTTTTCCCGTTTCCTGGATCGGATGGGTCGGGAATTCCATGGCGATGCCGCCGGCCTCGCGAATGCCCTCGCGCACCCGGTGCGCCAGTTCGATATGGTGGCGGTTACACGGCGACAGGTCGTTGCCGGTCTGGGCGATGCCGATGATGGGCTTGCCGGACTGCAATTCGTCCCGGGTCAGGCCGTAATTGAGGTAGCGCTCGAGATAGAGCGCGGTCATGCCCGGGTTATGCGGGTTGTTGAACCACTCGAGCGAGCGAAGTTTGCGGCCTTTACCGTTCGTGGCGTGGCCTTGGCCGTTGGTGGAAGTCTTGTTGTCGTTTTTTTTCATTGGTTCCTCCCGCACTGCAAACTGAAGACCGGTTCAATTACGGGCAGCGCCCTGCACCATGCTCAAAATTTCACCCGCTGCAAACGACGTGCACCCGTCGCAGCGCGCGTAATCCTAGTTCGACCTAAAAGACAGCGCTACCATTTTCTCTGGGCCGATTTGTTCGCGATATTGGTGCCGCGGTATCATGTGGTCTGCGGGATCGAGCTTTCGCGGACCATCAGTTGAAAGCCGAGGTCGAGGACCGGCTCTTGCGGCCGGCGTCCCTCGATCGCGTCGATCACCATCGTGACCGCGTGGCGTCCCATTTCGTAACGGTTGGTCCGCACGCTGGTCAGCGAGGGGACTGCGGATGCCATGAATTCGAGGTCGTTGAAGCCGACGATGGCTATGTCGCGCGGAACCGAAATCTGGCGGCGCTGGCATTCGAACAGGACGCCGAGCGCAAGGTCGTCGTTGACGCAGAACACCGCGTCGATATCCGGCGCCTGCGCCAGCAGATCGGCGAACAGGGTGCCGCCAAGCGTGACCGTGGTCGGCACCGAGGTGGTGACGATGAGGTTTTGGTCAAACAGCGAGACTGCCTTCATTGCGTCGCGGTAGCCATCGAGCCGGCGCTGCACCCGGGGGTCCATTCGCGCACCGAGAAATCCGATGCGCCGGCGGCCTTGGGCGAGAATGTGCGAAATCGCCGCCAAACTCGCGTCATAGTGCGAGAAGCCCACCATCATGTCGACCGGCGTGTCGCCGATCTCCATGATCTGCGTTACCGGGCAATTCATCGATTCCAGGATCGCACGCGATTCCGCGGTCTGGTTGATGCCGGTCACGATCAATCCCGCCGGCTTCTGGGCACGAAACAGCTGCAGCAGCTTTTCTTCCTGCAGAATACTGTAGCGGGTATTGGCAAGCTGGATGCTGTAGCGACTGCCCTCGGAGGAATTGTAGATGCCGCGCAGGACGTCGGCGAACACGTTGTTGGTGAGTGAGGGGATCACGACGCCGATCACTTCGGTGCGGTGCGAGGCCAGCGCGCGTGCCGCCAGATTGGGCACGTAGCCGAGTTCCTTCACCGCGCTGTCGACGCGCTCGCGCTTGCTCAACGACAGCGCTTCCGGGTTTCTGAAAAATCGTGATGCCGTGATCGGGCTCACGCCAGCGAGCTTTGCGACCTCGGTGAGGCGTATTTTGCCAGACTTCGTCGTTTTCCGTCCCATACCGCCGCTCTTATCACAATGCATTAGACGTTTGAACAATTATTGACAGCGCTACCATCGGATTGCTAAAAACACCGAAACTGCTGATGATAGCGTCCGTTGAATTCGACCGGGCGTTAGAAGTCGAAAAGACAGCATGGCGTCACCTTCGGTGTATGCGCCAGAAAACATAAAATTGAGGGGAGAGAAGTCCGATGTCGTCGGTACAGATTCGCGACGTGCGAAAGTCGTTCGGCAATTTTGAAGTATTGCACGGCGTGTCGATTCCGATCGAGGACGGCGAGTTCGTCGTGCTGGTCGGCCCCTCCGGCTGCGGCAAGTCGACCTTGCTGCGCATGCTCGCCGGCCTCGAGAACATCACCTCGGGCACGATTTCGATCGGCGAGCGCGTCGTCAACAATGTCCAGCCCAAAGAGCGCGACATTGCGATGGTGTTCCAGAACTACGCGCTCTATCCGCACATGACGGTCGCCGACAATATGGGCTTCTCGCTGAAGCTGCGCGGCGCCAGCACCGATGAAATCTCCAAGGGCGTCAGCCGCGCCGCGGAAATTCTGGCGCTGACCCCGCTGCTCGAACGCTATCCCCGGCAGTTGTCCGGCGGCCAGCGCCAGCGCGTCGCGATGGGCCGCGCCATCGTGCGCGATCCGCAGGTGTTCCTGTTCGACGAACCGCTGTCCAACCTCGACGCCAAGCTGCGCGTCGCGATGCGCACCGAGATCAAGGAACTGCACCAGCGGCTGCGCACCACCACGGTCTACGTCACCCACGACCAGATCGAAGCCATGACCATGGCCGACAAGATCGTGGTGATGCATGACGGCATCGTCGAGCAGATGGGCTCGCCGCTTGAGCTCTACGATACGCCCGCCAACCAGTTCGTCGCGGGCTTCATCGGTTCGCCGGCGATGAACTTCCTCAAGGGCAAGGTGAAGGTCAACGGCAGCGCCTTCTTCGAAGGTCCGAACGGCGTCAAGCTGCCGCTGGCCTCGGCGCCCGCCAATTCAGACGGCAAGCCCGCGGTCTACGGCGTGCGTCCCGAACATTTCACCATCGCCGATGACGGCGCCGAAGCCGAAATCGTGGTGGTCGAGCCGACCGGCTCGGAAACCCAGGTCTTCGCCAAGCTCGGTGGCGAGCAGGTGGTCGCCGTGTTCCGCGAGCGGCATCAATTCAGTCCGGGCGACAAGGTGCGGCTCAAGCCGGATCCGTCGCTCGTGCATCTGTTCGACGAGACGACGGGCAAACGCCTGAACGGCTGAACAACCCAAACCAAAACAATAAAAACAAAAAAATAATTCAACAAATCAAAGGGAGATTGGACCATGAACGACTTTACTCGCCGCTCTCTGCTTCAGGGCGGCACCGCGCTTGCGGCGGCAGGCGCGCTTACCGGGCCTGCACTTCTTGAATTCGCCAAGGCTTGGGCGCAGACCGCGCCGTGGAAGGCGGAGCCGGGCGCCAAGCTGACGGTGATGCGCTGGAAGCGCTTCGTGCCGGCCGAAGACGAAGCATTCAACGCGATGGTGGCGGCCTTCAAGACCGCAACCGGCACCGAGATGAACGTGTTCAGCGAGTCCTTCGAGGACGTGCAGCCGAAGGCCTCGGTTGCCGCCAACACCGGTTCGGGCATCGATTTGGCATGGGGCCTGCACACATTGCCGCAGTTGTTCCCGACCAAAGTGCTGAAGATGAACGACGTCGCCGACTACCTTGGCAAGAAATATGGCGGCTGGACCGCGGCTGCCGAGAAGACCGTGAAGCTGGGCGACGACTGGCTCGGCATTCCCGTCGCCACCATCGGCGGCTACATGACCTATCGCAAGTCGGCGCTGGACAAGGCCGGCTTCAAGGAATTCCCGACCGACTTCCCTGGCTTCCTTGCGATGTGCAAGGCGCTGAAGGCCAACAACACCCCGGCCGGTTACGCACTCGGTCACGCCACCGGCGACGCCAATGGCTGGCTGCACTGGATCCTGTGGGGCCACGGCGCCTACACCGTCGACAAGGACGACAAGGTCATCATCAACTCGCCGGAGACGGCGAAGGCGCTGGAATATTGCAAGCAGTTGTCGGATGCTTTCATTCCCGGTGTTGCTTCCTGGAACGACGGATCGAACAACAAGGCCTTCCTGGCTGGCGAGCTCTATTGCACCGCCAACGGCATCTCGATCTATGTCGCCGCCAAGGACGATCCGAAGATGAAGGATCTCTCCGACGACACCTATCATGCGCTGTTCCCGGTGGGTCCGATCGGCAAGCCGACCGAGCTGCAGCTTGCGGTTCCGATTCTTACCTTCAACTTCACCAAATATCCGAATGCAGCAAAGGCGTTTACCGCCTTCATGCTGGAGAAGGAGAACTACGAGAAGTGGCTGTCGGGCGCGCGGGGCTATCTGACCCATACGCTCAACGCCTACGACTCGGCCCCGGTGTGGACCGCCGATCCGAAGAACCAGGTGTTCAGCCAGGCCTCCAAGCGCGCGCTGCCGGCTTCCGGCATCGGCACGCCCGGCGAGAAGGCGGCGACCGCGATCGCCGACTTCATCGTCGTCGACATGTTCGCCAACTTCTGCACCGGCGCCAAAGACGCGAAGACGGCGATGTCGGAAGCCGAACGGCAACTGAAGCGCATCTATCGCTGATAAAATCGGAACGGATGGCGGGTGACCGCCGTCCGCTCCCTCCTGCTTCAATCGGGACATCGCATATGGCCGACATCGCGCTCCAGCCACGGATAGCCAAGCCGCAGATCCGCGAGGCCACCACGTGGGACCTGATCAAGACCAACCGCAACTGGCTTGGTTTCTGGTTCATGATGCCGGCGATGGGGTTCCTGATCTTCTTCCTGGCCTATCCGCTGGGACTGGGCATCTGGATTTCGTTCACGGACGCCAAGATCGGACGGCCGGGCCAGTTCATCGGTGTCGAGAACTACGAGTGGCTCTGGGACGACTCGATCTTCTGGCTGTCGGTCTTCAATACGCTGCTTTACACGTTCATCGCGAGTGCCATCAAGTTTGCGGTCGGTCTCTATCTTGCGCTGCTGTTGAACGAGAACATGCCGTTCAAGGCGATACTGCGGGCGCTGGTGCTGATTCCCTTCATCGTGCCGACCGTGTTGTCGGCGTTGGCCTTCTGGTGGATTTTCGACTCGCAATTCTCGATCATCTCGTGGTCGCTCAAGCACATGGGACTGATCACGCAGAACATCAATTTTCTCGGCGATTCGACCTGGGCCCGGATCTGCGTGATCTTCGCCAATATCTGGCGCGGCGTTCCGTTTGTCGCCATTACCCTGCTTGCTGGTCTGCAGACGGTGCAGCCCTCGCTCTATGAGGCTGCGACACTGGACGGTGCGAGCAGGTGGGAATTGTTCCGCTACATCACCTATCCCTTGCTCACCCCGATCATCGCGGTGGTGATGACGTTCTCGGTGCTGTTCACCTTCACCGATTTCCAGTTGATCTGGGCGATGACGCGGGGCGGCCCGGTCAACGCTACGCATCTGATGGCGACGTTGTCCTATCAGCGCGCGATCATCGCGGGACAGCTGGGCGAGGGCGCCGCGATTTCGAGTGCAATGATCCCGTTCCTGCTCGCCGCGATCATGGTGTCGTGGTTCGGATTGCAGCGGCGTAAGTGGCAGCAGGGGGAGAACAATGACTGATCCCCAGGGAATCCCCATGGTGCTCTTTATTTCTTGCGCGAACGGGGCAGGCCCCGCGCGCGCTGTGGCAGCAGGGTGAAAACAATGACTGATCTCCCCGCGACCCAGAAGCCTGTCGATCTCAAGGCCATCCTGTCGACGCCGTCGCGCATCGATAACAGCGAAGGCATGAGCTACCTGCAGTCGCTGCCGCGCCGGCTCGTGACGCTCTATCTGCCGCTGTCGATCATCGTGTTCGTGCTGCTGTTTCCGTTCTACTGGATGGGACTGACGGCAATCAAACCGGACGAACAGCTGATCGATCTCGAGACCTTCAGCCCGTTCTGGACCTGGAATCCGACCTTCAAGCACATCCACAAGCTGCTGTTCGAGAGCTACTATCCGCACTGGCTCTGGAATACGATGTATGTCGCCGTCTGCGCCACCATCCTGTCGATCGTAGCCTCCGTGCTGGCTGCCTATGCCATCGTGCGGCTGCGCTACAAGGGCGCACATTGGGTTGGCGGCCTGATCTTCCTGTCCTATCTGGTGCCGCCATCGATCCTGTTCATTCCGCTGGCGACCGTCGTGTTCCAGTACGGCCTGTTCGACTCGC
This sequence comes from uncultured Alphaproteobacteria bacterium, assembly GCA_963764705.1. GTDB lineage: Bacteria > Pseudomonadota > Alphaproteobacteria > Rhizobiales > Xanthobacteraceae > Bradyrhizobium. The sequence goes on from CAVXTR010000010.1 coordinate 45,112, forward strand.
CGATGGCGCTGATCCTGACCTATCCGACCATCCTGATCCCGTTCTCGACCTGGCTCTTGATGGGCTATTTCAAGACAATCCCGTTCGAGCTGGAGGAATGCGCGCTGATCGACGGCGCCAGCCGCTGGCAGATCCTGATCAAGATCGTGCTGCCGCTGGCGATCCCGGGCCTGATTTCGGCGTTCATCTTCTGCTTCACGCTGTGCTGGAACGAGTTCATCTACGCGCTCACCTTCCTGCAATCGACCTCCAACAAGACGGTTCCGGTCGCGATCGTCAACGAGTTCGTCGATGGCGACGTCTATCGCTGGGGTTCGTTGATGGCGGGGGCGCTGGCGGGGTCGTTGCCGCTGGTTATCCTGTACGCCTTCTTCGTCGAGCATTACGTGTCGGCGATGACGGGAGCCGTGAAGGAGTAGCAGCGCCGGGCTCAGGTTGGGGCATTCGACCGCGCCCAACCGCGCCCTAGTAACCTATCTCACAGACAGGGCGCTGTAACTTTCAGTATCGTTCTCCGGCTGGGTGTCCACCGGAGGAATTGCGCCATGGATCGCGCTGTCAAAATCGTCCGCGCCATTTTTCCCGGAGCGAAGGCCGAATATGTCGCGGCATTCGAGGCGGGCGATGCCAAACTGGCTGCGGCCGGCATTACGACGCCGCTGCGCCTTGCGCATCTGCTGGCGCAATGCGGCGCCGAGAGCGGCGGCCTCAAGGTCACCCGCGAGTCGCTGATGTACACGACGGAAGCGCGGCTGCAGCAGATCTTCAACAATATGTCGTTGAGCAAGCCGTTGATGCAAGGCGAGGTGAGAATGCTGTTGCGCCAGGAGAAGGACCTTGGCGAACGCTTCTACGGCATCGCTCTGCCGAGCGATCTCTACGAGAGAAAAGGCATGAACGGCGGTATCAACCCGGGTAACACGCGAAAAGCGCGCAGCCTCGGCAATGACCGCCCCGGCGATGGCTTCCTGTTCCGCGGCAACGGGCTGCTGCAAACCACCGGCGGCAAGGCGCACAAGGAAGCGGGCGATCAGGTTCGTGTCGACTTCTTCAATCACCCCGAACTCGTAACGTCCGCCGAGCATGCGCTGAAGCCGGTGCTGTTCGAGTGGACGGGGTCGCGATGCAACACGTTTGCCGACGACGACAACCTGCTGAAGATTTCGCGCGCCATCAATCTGGGGAATCCGAATTCCAGGAGCACGCCGAACGGCATGGACGATCGCAAGCTCTACCTCAGAAAGGCAAAGAGGGCGCTCGACATTTGAGGCGGCGCAGGGCTGGCGGCAGGGGCCGTTTCTTGCGTTGTTTTGAACGCGCCGCGCGATGCCGGGACTGAACGCCGGAAACGGTGACGTTCCAGACTTTCCTAAGCAAACGTTTTATGCGAGCAATGGCCGCCGCCGCGAAAGCAGGCGAATGCGGAATTAAAGCATAAACGGGAGCGGAACCTTGCATATTCTGATTTTGGGCGCCGCCGGCATGGTCGGCCGCAAGCTGACCGAACGGCTGCTGCGTGACGGCCGCCTCGGCAGCCACGACATCACCCGCATGACCCTGCAGGACGTGGTGGCCCCGACGAAACCCGCCAACGCCTCGATCCCGATCACGGTGGTGGCCTCCGATTTCGCCGATGCGGGTGCTGCTGCGCCGTTGATTGCCCACCGGCCGGAGGTGATCTTCCACCTCGCTGCGATCGTCTCGGGCGAGGCGGAGGCTGAGTTCGACAAGGGCTACCGGATCAATCTCGACGGCACGCGCTACCTGATCGACGCCATCCGCGCCGTCGGCGGCGGTTACAAGCCGCGGCTGGTGTTCACGTCCTCGATCGCGGTGTTCGGCGCGCCGTTCCCGGAAAAGATCGGCGACGAGTTCTTCCACACCCCGCTGACCAGCTACGGCACCCAGAAGTCGATCTGCGAACTCCTGATCAACGACTATACCCGTAAAGGTCTGCTCGACGGCATCAGCATCCGCTTGCCAACGATCTGCGTGCGGCCCGGCAAGCCGAACAAGGCGGCTTCCGGCTTCTTCTCCAACATCATGCGCGAACCGCTGGCGGGCGAGGAGGCGGTGCTGCCGGTTTCCGACGACGTCCGGCACTGGCACGCCTCTCCGAAATCGGCGGTCGGTTTTCTCGTCCACGCCGGCACCATGGATCTCAACGCGATGGGCGCACGGCGCAATCTCAGCATGCCCGGAATGTCGGTAAGCGTCGGTGAGCAGATCGCCGCGCTCGAGCGCGTCGCCGGCAAGAACGTCACCGCGCGGATCAAGCGGGTGCCGGATCCGACCATCATCGGCATCGTCGGCGGCTGGCCACGCGACTTCGTCACCGACCGGGCGCTCAAGCTCGGCTTCACCACCGCGGAAAAGACCTTCGACGACATCATCCGGATTCATATCGAGGATGAACTCGGCGGCAAGTTCGCGGCCTGACGTGATTTCGCGCTGCTTGATCTTATGCGTGCTGACGCCGGTGCAGTCATGACCAAGGTAGCCTGCATCGGCGAGTGCATGATCGAGCTGAAGCAGGCCGGTAGTGGCCTGTTCTCGCGCGGCTATGGCGGCGACACGCTCAACACCGCCGTCTATCTGGCCCGGCTCGGCGCCGGCGCCGATTACATCACCGCACTCGGCGATGACAGCCTCAGCGACGAGATGATCGCCGGCTGGGCGGCCGAGGGCGTCGGTACGACGCGAGTGTTGCGTCTGCGCGGCAAATTGCCGGGCCTCTATTTGATCGAGACCGACGCCAACGGCGAACGACGGTTCTTTCACTGGCGCGACAGCGCCGCCGCGCGCAGCCTGATGGACTTGCCCGAAACGGACGATATCCTGAATTCGCTGGCCGGCTATGACGTGGTTTACCTCTCGGCGATCACGCTGTCGCTGTACGGCGAGCAGGGCCGTGCGCGGCTGTTCACCGCGCTGAAGGCTGCGCGTGCGCGCGGCGCGCGGTTTGCCTTCGACACCAATTTCCGTGCGCGGGGCTGGCCCGACCTCAGCATCGCGCGCGCGGTGTTTCAGCAGGCCTTTGAAGCGGCCGATATCGTGCTGGCCTCGACGGAAGATCTGCTGCCGCTGTATCCCGGCGAAGGCAATGACGCGCTGCTGGCGCGGATTCCGGGCACGGAGGTGGTGCTGAAGCTTTCCGAGCCCGCGAGCATCCTTCGTCTTGACGGCGTTTCGCATCCAACGAGAGCTGAGCCTGTCAAATCTCCGGTCGTCGATACCACGGCCGCCGGTGACAGTTTTGCCGCGGCCTATGTCGCTGCGCGCCTGTCAGGCGCAGATCCGCTGGACGCTGCGCAAGCGGGGCATCGTCTGGCCGGCGTTGTGGTATGTCATCCCGGCGCCATCATCCCGCGGGCGGCGATGCCGTCCGACATCATCTCCACGACCTCTCGCAAGGCTTCGCCATGACCGCAGCATCACGACAGCAAAAGCTCGCCGAACTGTTCAAGGCGGCGACCGTGATCCCCGTGCTCACCATCGAGCGACGGGAAGATGCGGTGCCGCTGGCCAGGGCGCTGGTGGCGGGCGGCGTACGCGTCCTCGAAGTGACGCTGCGCACGCGGGTCGCGATCGAGGCCGCCAAGGCGATGATCGCAGAAGTGCCGGACGCCATTGTCGGCATCGGCACCATCCTGAACGCGGACGATCTCGCGCGGGCCAAAGCGCTCGGCGCCAAATTTGGCATCAGCCCGGGCGGCACGCCCGAGCTGCTGAAAGCCGCCGCCGCAGGAGACCTGCCGTTCGCCCCGGGGATCGCGACGGCCTCCGAGCTGATGCAGGCGCTGGCGCATGGGCTCGACATCGTCAAATTCTTCCCGGCCGAGCAGTCCGGCGGTATCAAGGCACTGCGGGCGCTGGCGGGGCCGTTTCCGAACATCCGGGTCTGCCCGACCGGCGGTATCGGCGAGGCCAATGCGGCATCCTGGCTGGCCGAGCCGAACGTGCTGGCGGTCGGCGGCTCCTGGCTTTGCCCGCCGGCGGATATCCGCTCCGGCAACTGGGCTGGCATAACGGCCATGTGCGCGCAGGCAATGAAATTGCTGAAACCGGTTTCCCGATAGGCTACAAAGCCGTCCGAAACCAGATCAGGGAGAACGACCATGACGGCCAGCATCGTGGGATGGGCGCACACGCCATTCGGCAAGTTCGACGCGGAAACCGTCGAGAGCCTGGTGGTGAAGGTGGCGACCGAAGCGCTGGCGGATGCCGGCATTTCCGCCGGCGACGTCGACGAAATCGTGCTCGGGCATTTCAATGCGGGCTTCTCGCCGCAGGATTTTACCGCCTCCCTGGTGCTGCAGGCCGACCCGAAGTTGCGCTTCAAGCCGGCCACGCGCGTCGAGAACGCCTGTGCGACCGGCTCCGCCGCCGTGCATCAGGGCATCCGGGCGATTGCCGCCGGTGCTGCCAGGATCGTGCTGGTGGTCGGCGTCGAACAGATGACGCGGACGCCGGCGGCCGAGATCGGACGCAACCTCTTGAAGGCGTCGTATCTGCCCGAAGACGGCGACACCGTCGGCGGCTTTGCCGGCGTGTTCGGCAAGATCGCGCAAAACTATTTCCAGAAGTACGGCGACCAGTCCGATGCGCTAGCGATGATCGCAGCCAAGAACCACAAGAACGGCGTCGCCAACCCCTATGCGCAGATGCGCAAGGATTTCGGCTTCGAGTTCTGCCGCACCGAAAGCGAGAAGAACCCGTTCGTCGCCGGTCCCTTGAAGCGCACCGATTGCTCGCTGGTGTCGGATGGCGCTGCGGCCCTGGTGCTGACCGACAGCGAAACCGCCAAGACCATGGGCAAGGCAGTGAACATCCGCGCCACCGCGCACGCGCAGGATTTCCTGCCGATGTCCAAGCGCGACATCCTGCAGTTCGAGGGCTGCACGGTGGCCTGGCAGCGCGCACTGGCAGACGCCGGCGTGACGCTGTCGGATCTGTCGTTCGTCGAAACCCATGACTGCTTCACCGTCGCCGAACTGATCGAATATGAAGCGATGGGCCTGACGCCGCGCGGGCAGGGCGCTCGCGCTATCAAGGAAGGCTGGACCCAGAAGGACGGCAAGCTGCCGATCAATCCGTCCGGCGGGTTGAAGGCCAAGGGTCATCCGATCGGCGCTACCGGCGTCTCCATGCATGTGCTGAGCGCGATGCAACTCGTCGGCCAGGCGCCCGAGGGCATGCAGCTCAAGAATGCCAAACTCGCCGGCATCTTCAACATGGGCGGCGCAGCGGTGGCGAACTACGTCTCGGTGCTGGAGCCGGCGAAGTAAGCTAGGGAACGATAGGGTGGGCCGGCGCGTTTGCACCGTGCCTACCGTCGACGAACTCCTGGAGAACGCATCATGAGCAACGAGAGTTCGCTGTCGCTGCCGGAACTCAACGACCGGATTGCGATCCTCCAGGACAACATCCGGCAGCTTGTCGAACAGGCCGCCGGCGCTTCCGGCGAACGCAGCGAAGAACGCATCGCCGACCGTCTCAGCCAGCAGAACGAAGAGCTGGAACGGCTGACCAAAGAGCGTGACGCCAGATCGAAGACGTAGGTCGTATTGTCGTCCCCACGCATACGCCCATACCCCTGGCGCCCTTGATCTTCCCAAGATCCTGCCGTTACTAGACCGGAACGACAACATCCGGGAGCGAATGGCACCATGGGACCATTGCAGGGCATCAAGGTCATCGACATGACGACCGTGCTGATGGGGCCCTATGCCACCCAGATGCTCGGCGATTACGGCGCCGACGTCATCAAGGTGGAATCGCTCGACGGCGACGTGACGCGGCAGATCGGGCCGACCCGCCATCCCGGCATGGGGCCGGTGTTCCTCAACACCAACCGCAGCAAGCGTTCGATCTGCCTCGACCTGAAGAAGCCGGCCGGCCGCGACGCCGTGCTGCGGCTGATCGAGACCGCCGACGTGCTGGTCTATAATGTGCGGCCGCAGGCGATGGCGCGGCTGCAACTCGGCTACGACGTGGTGTCGAAAATCAACCCGCGGCTGATCTATGCCGGCGTGTTCGGCTTCGGCCAGGACGGGCCTTATGCCGCAAAACCCGCTTATGACGACCTGATCCAGGGCGCCACCGCGCTGCCGGCGCTGATGGCGCAGACCTCGGACGGCGTGCCGCGCTATGTCCCGAACGCGCTGGTCGATCGCATCGTCGGCCTGACCGCGGTCGGCGCGATCTGCGCCAGCCTGGTCGATCGCGACCGCACCGGGCGGGGCCAGCGCGTCGATATACCGATGTTCGAGACCATGGCCGGCTTCGTCATGGGCGACCACATGGGCGGGCTGACCTACGAGCCGCCGCTCGACAAGGGCGGCTATGCCCGCCATCTGTCGCCGGACCGCCGGCCCTACAAGACTTCCGACGGCTATATCTGCGTCATCGTCTACAACGACAAGCAGTGGCAGAATTTCTTCGCGGCCACCGGGCGCGACGATCTGCGCGTCGATCCGAAGTTCGCGACGTTCGCCGGCCGCTCCGTCAACATCGACACGGTCTACGCCGAGCTGGCGCGCATTCTCGAGACCAAGACCACGGCCGAATGGATCCGACATTCTCGAGAAGGCCGACGTGCCGGTCATGCCGATGCACGACCTCGAGAGCCTGTTGCAGGACCCGCACATCGTCGCGACCGACTTCTTCCCGGTGATCGATCATCCGACCGAGGGCCGTATCCGCAACATGAAGGTCTCGGCGCAATTCTCGGAGACCCCGGTCGAGACCGGGCGGCTGGCGCCGCGCCACAGCGAGCACAGCGCGGAAATTCTGCGCGAAGCGGGTTTCACCGCCGACGAAATCACGGCCCTGGTGCGCGACGGCGTCACCAGGGCGATGCCAAGCACATAGGACAGGACAGATGGATTTCGCACTCTCCGCCAACCAGGAATCGATCCGCGACGCGGTCGGCAAGATCTGTTCGCGCTTCGACGACGCCTATTGGCTGAAAAAGGACAAGGAGGGCGGCTATCCCGCCGACTTCCACCGCGCGCTGGCCGATGCCGGCTGGCTCGGCATCTGCATGCCCGAGGAGTATGGCGGCGCCGGGCTTGGGATCACTGATGCTGCGATCATGATGCACACGATCGCGGCGTCGGGCGCCGGCATGTCGGGCGCGTCGGCGGTGCACATGAACGTGTTCGGGCTCAATCCGGTGGTCGTGTTCGGCACGAAAGAGCAGTGCACGCGGATGCTGCCGCCGATCATCGACGGCCGCGACAAGTCCTGCTTTGCGGTCACCGAGCCCAATACCGGACTCAACACCACGCAGTTGAAAACCCGCGCGGTGCGCAAGGGCGACAAATACATCGTCAACGGCCAGAAGGTCTGGATTTCGACCGCCCAGGTCGCCAACAAGATTTTGCTGCTGGCGCGCACCACGCCGCTGGAAGAGGCAAAGAAGCCGACGCAGGGACTGAGCCTGTTCTATACCGACTTCGACAAGAAGCGCGTCGCCGTGCACGAGATCGAGAAGATGGGCCGCAAGCCGGTCGACTCCAACGAACTGTTCTTCGAGAATTTCGAAATTCCGGTCGAGGACCGCCTCGGCGAGGAAGGCCGCGGTTTCGAATACATCCTGCATGGCATGAATCCGGAGCGCATCCTGATCGCGGCCGAAGCGGTCGGCCTCGGGCAGATCGCGCTCTCCAAGGCTTCCGCCTATGCCAAGAACCGGATCGTGTTCAATCGCCCGATCGGCATGAACCAGGCGATCCAGCATCCGCTGGCGAAGAACTGGATGGAGCTGGAAGCCGCCTGGCTGATGGTGATGTCGGCCGGCTGGCAATACGACCAGGGCATGCCCTGCGGGCCGGCGGCCAATGCCGCGAAATATCTCGCGGCCGAAGCCGGCTTCCACGCCTGCGAACAGGCCATCATGACCCATGGCGGTTTTGGTTACGCCAAGGAATATCACGTCGAGCGTTACCTGCGCGAATCCCTGATCCCGCGCATCGCCCCGATCAGCCCGCAGCTCATTCTCAGCTTCATCGCCGAGAGGGTGCTGGGCCTGCCGAAGTCGTACTGAGGGAAGATGCAACGACCATGAGCTTCATCACCGGCGTCGGGCTGACGTCCTACGGCAAGCACGAAGGTTCGTCCTCGCTCGACCTCATGAGCAAGGCGGCGGAGCTGGCCATTGCCGATGCCGGGCTGAAGCGCGCGGAGATCGACGGCATTCTGTGCGGCTATTCGACGGTGTCGCCGCACATCATGCTGGCGACCGTGTTTGCCGAGCATTTTGGCATCCAGCCGTCCTACGCCCACGCCGTGCAGGTCGGCGGCGCCACCGGGCTCGCGATGACCATGCTGGCGCATCACCTGGTCGATGCCGGCGTGGCAAAGCACGTGCTGGTGGTCGGCGGCGAGAATCGTCTCACCGGGCAGAGCCGCGACGCCTCGATCCAGGCGCTGGCGCAGGTCGGCCATCCCGATTACGAGGTGACGCTGGGGCCGACCATCCCCGCTTATTACGGCCTCGTCGCGTCGCGCTACATGCACGAATATGGCGTCACGCAGGAAGACCTCGCCGAATTCGCGGTGCTGATGCGCGCGCATGCGCTGACCCATCCCGGCGCCCAATTCCACGACGCGATCACGGTCGCCGACGTGATGGCCTCGAAACCGGTGGCGATGCCGCTGAAGCTGCTGGATTGCTGCCCGGTCTCGGACGGCGGCGCGGCGTTCGTGATCAGCCGCGAGCGCACCGGCGATGCCGGTATTCGCGTGCGCGGCTGCCGCGCAGGCGCACACCCATCAGCACGTCACCGCGGCGCCCGCCTTGAGCGAACTCGGCGCCGAGATTGCGATTGCCAAGGCCAAGACGGCCTCCGGCCTCGCGATTTCGGATGTCCGCTACGCCGCGGTCTATGACAGCTTTACCATCACGCTGGCGATGCTGCTGGAGGACCTCGGCCTCGCCAGGCGCGGCGAGGCGGCGGCGCGGGTGCGCTCGGGCCATTTCGGCCGCGACGGCGCGATGCCGCTCAACACCCATGGCGGGCTTCTGAGCTACGGCCATTGCGGCGTCGGCGGCGCGATGGCGCATCTGGTCGAGACCCATCTGCAGATGACCGGGCGGGCCGGCAACCGGCAGGTGCGCGACGCCTCGATCGCGCTGCTGCACGGCGACGGCGGCGTGCTGTCGTCGCATGTCAGCATGTTCCTGGAGCGGGTGCGATGAGCGAGCGAGTGGCCGACTGGACCAGGGGCGTCGAGGCGATCGTCTACCAATCCTGCGGCGCCTGCGGCAAGGCGCAGTATTTCCACCGCAGCTTCTGCGCCGCCTGCGGCGCGCCGGAGCCGGTCGACCAAACGCGCCAGCGGGGCAGGGACGGTCTATGCGACGTCGCTGGTCTGCCGCGCCGCGACGCCGGAAACCCGCGCGCATGTGCCCTACAACATTCTGCTGGTCGACACCGTCGAGGGCTTTCGCATGATGGCCCATGGCGACAACGATCTCGCCATCGGCGACAAGGTCACCGCGCGATACCAGCAATTTGCGGGAAGGTTGGTGCCGTACTTCGCGAAGGCGAAGTAGGGACTTGCGAGGCAACGAAGCGATCCAGAGCTACGCAAAACTAATAAGGTCTGGATTGCTTCGTCGCTTTACACTCGCATTGGCGGTTTTCACCGCCAGTAGAAGACGACACTGGCGATGACGAGCATTGCCGTCACCGCCAGCGTCTGCGCGAGCGCTTCCGAGGCCGCCCTTTTGGTGGCTTCCTTCATGTCCAACTCCCTAGACCTGGGCATGACTCATCGTCGCGCGAAACACGCGCACACGACGGCCAATGATTTGTTACTCGGAACACCCCGCGACGAGTGATCCGCCTTTGATGAGTCCCCACTCAGCGAATATCGACAGTCTCAAAATCGACCAGCAATGAGGCGGCAATTTGGCCCGCGCGCAGCCGGTTTGTGCGCGCGGGAAGGAGTTTTCTGGGAACAGTCGCCGGGGCTAACGGGCCGGGATTACAGCTTGCGCGCCCGTTTCAGGCCATCGAGCTGCCCCGGGATCTCGGCCGGGTCGCGTCACCGGATAGGAGCAGAACGTCGAGGTGCAGGCGAACGCCGCCGGTCCGTCCGGAAAATCCGGATAGTCGACGTCGATATTGGCGAGCTTGCCTTCGCGCTTGTCCCACCATTCCGCGCGCTTGTTGGCGAGCGGATAGGCCAGCGCCGCCTCGATACAGCGCGGCCGAGCGCGGATCGTCCTTGGCGCCGACGATGGTGATGTGAACCGGTTCGTTGCGCAGTTCGTCCTCGGCCAGCAGCACGTCGGGCAGGAAGCCGAAGGCGTCGAGGATCGGCGGCGACGTCAGGTAGCCCATGCCGGCCTCGGCGATTTCGCGGTATTTTGCTTCGCCGGTATAGGACGACAGCAGGCTGAACATCCGCACCGCCGTGACATTGTCCTCGCGTTGCTTGATCGGCTTTGTGATCTGCTTCGCCTCGGGCGAGGCCGAGGCCACGAAGCCGCCGGTGGCGGGATCGATGAAGGTTTTGGCGATGAAGTCGGCGGTGGCCTGCGCGTGCGCCAGCCATTCGCGTTCGCCGGTCGAGCGGTGCAGCGCCAGCAGCGCCTTCGCCATCTCGACATTGTCGGCGAGATAGGGCCCGCCCTTGTCCTGCTCGGCATGACGGAAGCCGCCGCCGGGCATCGCGCGATTGGCCAGCACCCAGCGTGCGCCGCCGACGGCGAGATCGCGCGCCTCGGTAACGCCCGTCGCGTCGTAATAGGCGAGCAATCCCGAGATCGCCTGCGCGGTCTCGCGGGCATATTGCCGGCGATCGACGCCGGGCTCGCCCTCGCTCATGCCGTACGAGGCATAGAAGCCGCCGCCGGGCGCCGCCATGGTGTTCTTGAGGAAGCCATAGATGCGGTCGGCCGCCTGCCGGTAGGCGGGATCGCCGAACATGGTCCAGGCCCGCGCGAAGGCCGCAAGCCCGGCCTCCTGCGCGAACATCGGAAATTCGCGGGCAGGCTCCGACCAGTCCGGCTTGAGGTTGACCTGGTTCATGGCACCGGTCGCCTTGTCGACCATGGTCGAGGCCATCAAGGTCAGCGCGCGCTTGATCCGGGCTTCGTTCTTCGCGTCGCCCTGGCGCGCGCGCTGCAGCGCCCAGATCAGCATCGGCCCGTCGACGAACTTGGATTTGCTCCAGCCGCCGTTCTGCTCGTCCCAGGCCTGATCGATGAAGCCGAGGATTTCGTTGCGCTGTGCCTCCGTCAGTCCGGTCGCCAGCGTGCGCTCGCGCTCGGCGCCGCCGGCGTCGGGATAGACCACGGGCGAGGGGTCCTCGATGGTGGCGGTCAGGATCGGATTGAAGAATTGCGGCGAGTAGTAGCCGCGCAATTTCACGATCTCGGTGCCGTCAGGGGCGAAGATGATGGTGGCGGGCCAGCCCCAGCGCTCATAGCGCTGCGAGATATCCGGCCGGCTGTCCTGATCGACATACACCGGGATGAACTTGTCCTTGAGGATGCCGCGTGTCTCGGCGTTCGACCAGGTCTCCTGGTTCATCACGTGGCACCAGCGGCACCACCAGGATTGCAGCGACATGATCACGAATTTCTTCTCGCTGCGCGGCCCTGGCAAAGGTCGCGTCGCTCCACTCGCTCCAGAAGCCGTCGGCATTGTCGATCGGCGCCGCACGCGTGGCCGCCGTGAACGACAAAGCGAGGATCAGCGCGAGGATACGAATCATGGCTTTCCCCCGATGGTCGCGACGCGGAATATTGCAGATCGCTTTCCTCTCCTAAACACACAGGGCCGTGAGTTATTCCGGCGCGGGCGGGTTCCACACAATGGGTTGATCCGCCCCCTGCCGCGGGGCATGATCCGGCCGTCAAAATCATAAAAACCCAGAACACCCAAGGTGATGAATGGCCCGTATCGACTACAGCGATCCCGCGAAAGCCAGCGACCGCACCCGCGAAATCCTCGGCAAGAACCGCAACGCCAACATCTTTCGCATGATGGCGCATTCGCCGAGCTATTTCGAGCAATATTGCCGGCTCGGCGGCGCGATCCGGCACAAGGGCGAACTGGACCCGATCGTGCGCGAGCTTGCGATCACCCGCACCGGCATTCTGTGCGAAGCGCCGTACGAGATCGTCGCCCACAAGCGGATCGGCAAGAACGTCGGCGTCACCGACGAGCAGAACGAGGCGCTGGAGAACTGGCAGTCGGCCAACTGCTTCGACGAGACGCAGCGCGCAGCACTCGCCTTCGCCGACGAGATCGTCAAGCTTCACAAGCCGACCGACGCGACCTTCAAGGCGATCGCGGCCAGGCTGACGCCGGGCGCGCTGGTCGAGCTGCAGCTTTCGGTCGGCTTCTACATCATGACCTCGAAGTTCCTGGAAACGTTTGCCATCGACATGCAGCCGGTGACGGAAGTGATCGCATAGACGGTCAGTGGTCGGGTGAGGGGATGAGCAACGAGGACCTCGAAGCGTCGGTACATGCAGCCATCGCGCGGCTGCATGCGGCGATGGCTGAGGTCGCGAACGGTGACGTCTCCGGCCATCAAGGCGCTCTATTCGCACAGCGCCGACGCCACCAGCTTCTACGGCTGGGGCGGCTATGAGAAGGGATGGCAAGCGGTGTCGCAGCGCTGGGACTGGGCCGGCGCCCAGTTCCGGGGCGGTAGCGTCCGTTACGAGAACGTCTCCACGGTCGTCACGCCGGAATTGTTCTATGTGACCGACATCGAGACCTTCGAGAACCAGCGCGTCGCCGGCGTCGACGACATCACCGGCTGGTCCAACCGGGTGACGCATATTTTTCGCCGCGAAGCCGGCGAGTGGCGTCTGCTTCACCGCCACGGCAACCGGCTGGAATCGCAATACCAGCCATCTGGCAAACTTGCGAAGTGAACGCGGGATGCGGGCGAACGATTTGGGGGGCAGCGGCGTCCGGTCTGAATCCAGAGCTTAGCGTCCAGGCCCGTAGCGCCGCAGCGCCTCCAGCGTCAGTCCCTTGCCGACCGCACCAAAGATATCGCCCTCGACGATGCGGGCCGACGGCACGGCTTTTGTGATGGCCTTGCGGACATGCGCGAGCTTGACCGAGCCGCCGGTCAGGAACACGGCGTCGATGTCGCCGGCCTTGAGGCGGGCCTGGGTGAGGCAGTTCTTGATGCGATCGGCGATGCGGTCGGCCAGTTGTTTGGTGTGACTGACGAGATCGGGGCGGCTGATCGCGGCACCAAGGCCGGGCGCCACCCATTCCAGCGGGATGTCCGCCTGGCGCTTGTCCGAAAGCGCGATCTTGGCGTCCTCGACCTCCATCGCCAGCGTATGGCCGCGCTGCTCGTGCGACCACGCGGATCAGCCGGTCGAGCAATTCCGGCTCGTTGGCTTCGTGGCGGACCTGGCGGATATCGGCGATCACGCGCGGCTCGTACATGCGGTTGATGCTCGACCATGTCGCGAGGTCGTGGAAATAGCTCGAGGGCACGTCGAGCCCGGGGCGCTTCATGGCGCTGCCGAATCCGAACAGCGGCATGACAGCGCCCAGGCTGAGCTGGCGGTCGAAGTCGGTGCCGCCGATGCGCACGCCGTCATTGGCGAGAATGTCGGCGACACGGTCGGCCTTGCCGTGACGTTCCGGCCCGAGGCGCACGATCGAAAAATCCGACGTGCCGCCGCCGATGTCGGCGATCAGCGCGACTTCTTCCGAGCCGATCTGGCGCTCGTATTCGAGCGCGGCCGCGATCGGTTCGAACTGGAAGGTGACCTGATCGAAGCCGATCCCGCGCGCAATCACGCGCAGGGTTTCCTCAGCCTTGCGGTCGGAGTCCGGGGCGTTGTCGACGAAGTGCACGGGACGGCCATGGACGACGTCACGCAACTCGCGGCCCATCGTCTGTTCGGCGCGGCGTTTGACCGCACCGAGGTAGTAGGCAATCACATCGCGAAAGCTGACCCGCTCGCGGCCCAGACGGGTGGTTTCGTCGATCAGCGAGGTGCCGAGCACCGATTTGAGGCTCCGCATCAGCCGGCCGGGCGCCCCCTCGACATAGGCCTCCACGGCCCGGCGGCCGATCAGCACAGCGCCGTCCACCTCATAGAAGATCGCGCTCGGAATCGCGGTTTCGCCGTCCTCCAGCGCCACCAGGACCGGCGCACGGCCATCGATGGTGCCGAGCGTCGTGTTCGACGTTCCGAAATCTAGGCCGCAGATGGACATGGGAGCTCCAGGAGGAGCGTCCGTTTACACATTACCGTGCCATCGATCCACCTTTATCTCGTCGCGTCATGACAGCCCGCTGTTATTGCCCGCTAAATCGCGCCTTATGGCCGTCCACAGATCAATTTGTTTGGTGTGAAGCCTTGATGGAATAATCGGCGATGGTCCATAAGCGTCGTCCGGCGGCGGGGCGATTCACCGGCAACGATGGTTCAGGAAAGAGTTGGCGTGGCAAATATCAATCGACAGATCGCAGAAGAGCTTGGCGTCCGCGAGCAGCAGATCAACGCGACGGTGGAACTGCTCGACGGCGGCGCCACGGTCCCGTTCGTGGCGCGTTACCGCAAGGAAATCACCGGCGGTCTGGACGACGCCCAACTGCGCACGCTGGAAGAGCGATTGACCTATTTGCGCGAACTCGAAGAGCGCCGGGTGGCGATCCTCAATTCGGTCCGCGAGCAAGGCAAGCTCGACGCCGCGCTGGAAGCCGCGATCATGGCCGCCGACAGCAAGGGGCGGCTGGAAGACATCTATCTGCCGTTCAAGCCGAAGCGTCGCACCAAGGCCGAGATCGCCAGGGAAGCCGGCCTCGAGCCGTTGTCCGAGATGCTGCTGACGCAGCCGCAGAACGATCCGCAGGCCGTCGCCGCCGGTTTCGTCGATGCCGAGAAGCAGGTCGCCGACGTCGCCGCGGCGCTCGAAGGCGCGCGCGCGATCCTGGTGGAGCGCTTTGCCGAAGACGCCGACCTGATCGGCCGCCTGCGTGAGCAGATGTGGACGGCCGGCGTCATGACCTCGGCGGTGCGCAAGGGCAAGAAGCTGGAGGGCGAGAAGTTCAAGGACTATTTCGACTTCAACCAGTCGCTGAGCAAGATGCCGTCGCACCGCATTCTCGCGATGTTCCGCGGCGAGAAGGAAGAAATCCTCGAATTGCAGATCCAGCCGGATGCGCAGCCTCCCGCGACCGGCGCCAGCCCGCCGAGTTCGTATGAGCTGAAGATCATGCAGCGCTTTGCCATCACCGACCAGGGCCGGCCGGGCGACCGGTGGCTGGTCGACACCGCGCGCTGGGCCTGGCGCACCAAGATCCAGGTCCATCTCAACATCGATCTGCGCATGCGTCTCTGGACGACCGCCGAGATGGAAGGCGTGCGCGTGTTCGCCTCGAATTTGCGCGACCTGCTGCTGGCCGCACCTGCCGGCGCGCGCGTCACCATGGGGCTGGATCCCGGTTTCCGTTCGGGCGTCAAGGTTGCGATCGTGGACGCTACCGGCAAGGTGGTGGCGACCACGGCGATCTATCCGCACGAACCGCAGAGGCAGTGGGATGCGGCGCTGGCGACATTGGGCAAGCTCGCGGTCGCCCACAAGGTCGACCTGATCGCGATCGGCAACGGCACCGCCTCGCGCGAGACCGACAAGCTCGCCACCGAGCTGGTCAAGCTGCTGCCGGACCTGAAAATGTCGAAGATCGTGGTGTCGGAAGCCGGCGCGTCGGTCTATTCGGCCTCGGCCTTTGCCTCCGAAGAATTGCCCGAGTTCGACGTCACCCTGCGCGGCGCGGTGTCGATCGCGCGGCGGCTTGCAGGATCCGCTGGCCGAACTGGTGAAGATCGACCCGAAGGCGATCGGCGTCGGGCAGTACCAGCACGATCTCGGCGAAACCAAGCTGGCGCGCTCGCTCGATGCGGTGGTGGAAGACTGCGTCAACGCGGTCGGCGTCGATGCCAATACGGCCTCTGCACCCTTGCTGGCGCGGGTATCGGGCATCGGTCTCGGCCTGGCGCAGAGCATCGTGCAGCACCGCGACGCCAACGGGCCGTTCAAGTCGCGCAAGGCGTTGAAGGAAGTGCCGCGGCTGGGACCGAAGGCGTTCGAGCAGTGCGCAGGTTTTCTGCGCATCAACGACGGCGAGGACCCGCTCGATGCCTCCGGCGTGCATCCCGAAGCCTACCCGGTGGTGCGCCGGATTCTCCAGGCTGCCAAGAGCGACATCAAGGCGCTGATCGGCAATGCCGAGATCGTGCGCCAGTTGAAGCCGCAGACGTTTGTCGACGACACGTTCGGCCTGCCCACCGTGACCGACATCCTGCGCGAACTGGAAAAGCCCGGGCGCGATCCGCGTCCGGCGTTCAAGGCGGCGGTATTCAAGGAAGGCGTCGAGGAGATCAAGGATCTCAAGCGCGGCATGATCCTCGAAGGCACGGTGACCAACGTGGCGGCGTTCGGCGCCTTCGTCGATATCGGCGTGCATCAGGACGGGCTGGTGCATGTCTCGGCGATGTCGAAAACCTTCATCAAGGATCCGCGCGAGGTGGTGAAACCTGGCGACATCGTCAAGGTCAAGGTGCTGGAGATCGAGGTCGCCCGCAAGCGCATCGCGCTGACCTTGCGGCTGGATGACGAGGTCGGCAGCAAGGGCGCCAAGCCGGCCGCGGCCGACCGGGCCCGCGATTTCTCCAAGGCGTCGATGACGTCTTCCGCACCGCGCAAGAAGGAGGAGGCGTCCGGGGGCGGCGCGCTCGCCGAAGCCCTGCGCCGCGCCGCTGAGAAGGGCGGCCGGGGAACGCGCTAGCGCTGGCCGGCGATGCCGGGCCTTTTTTGCGCCCCATTCTACTTTGCATGGGGTTGTTTTCGCGATTTTAGCTCGACGTCAGCAAATTCACCTTGGCATTGGCCAGGATCAGCCTGTCCGCCAGCAATTGCGCGAGATTGCGCATGATGCGCTCGCCGGCGCGGGGGTGCTGTTTTCGAAAGCGCTCGAAATCGCGGAGCTGGATTTCGTAAGCGGTCGCCGCCATGTCGGCGACCACGTCGGCGGAGCGGCGCGGCTCCAGCAGCGCCATCTCGCCGTATGGCATTCCCGCCGTCAGCGTCGCCAGCCGAATGCCGTCGGGCAGGGTGACATGGACCACGCCGCTCCTGAGAAAGAACAGCGAGGTGGCATCGTCGCCGGTGGCGAGGATCTTTTCGCCGGCCTGATAGGTCCTGACTTCACCGAGCGAGGCGAGGTCGGTCAGTTCCTCGTCCGTCAGCCCCGCCAGCAGCGACTGCTCCGACAATTCCGTCGCCTCGAAAAAGTCGATCGCGCCGCCGTGGCGATAGACCACCTGGTCCTCCGCCCATTCGATCGCGGCATCGAGCAGGTAGTAGTTGCGGATATTGCCGAGACCCTCGGTCCATTCCGCGATCATCTTCCATTCCGGCGACGCCCGCTTGATCCCGGACAGGATCACGGTGACATGATAGGCCGCCAGCTCGCGGAATTCCTCGGCGAACAGCCGGGCGCCGGCCGGGGTGATCGAGGCGACGCGGCGCAGGTCGAAGATCACGAACTGCGGACGCGGCTTGGCCGCCAGCTTGCGCGAGACGTAGTCGACGCTGGAGAGCGAGATCGCGCCGACCAGTTCGTAGACCAGCACGTCCTGGTGATGGGCTGCGAGGATGTCCTGCTCGCGCGGACGCCGGCTGCGCCGCGACGGGCTCTTGCCCATGTTGTAGTCGGCGATGATGCTGTTGCGCGCGTCGTCGCTACGGTTGAGCATGTGCAGGGTGTAATGCGATGACAGCGCCTCGCAGACCTTGATGCCGCGCACGCTGTTGCCGTGCTTGTCGAGTTTGGGCGAATAGCTGCCGAGGCCGAGCCGGGCCGGCAGCGCGGCCAATATGCCGCCGCCGACGCCGCTCTTGGCGGGGATGCCGACGCGGTAGATCCATTCGCCGGCATAGTCGTACATGCCGGAGGAGGTCATCACCGAGAGCGTCCGCGAAATCGCATACGGCGTCACCACCTGTTCGCCGGTCACCGGATTGACGCCGCGATTGGCCAGCGTTGCCGCCATCACGGCGATATCGCGCGCCGTCACCAGCACGGCGCATTGCCGGAAATAGGCCTCCAGCACCGACGTGACGTTGTCCTTGATCACGGCGTTGGTGCGCAGAAGGTAACCGATCGCCCGGTTGCGGTCTCCGGTGGCGTTCTCAGAAGCGTAGACAGCATCATCGACGTCGAGGTCGCGCCCGGCGAAGCGTCCCAGCGCCTGCCTTATATATTCGAATGCGCCGTCACCCTTGGCCTCGTGGATCAGCCCGGTGCAGGCGATGGCGCCGGCGTTGACCATGGCATTGAACGGGTGGTTTTCGGCGTTGAGGCGGATCGAGTTGAAGGGGTCGCCGGAAGGCTCGACGCCGATCGCGCTTTCGACCCGCGCCGCCCCCAGCGTGTCCAGCGCCAGCGCGAACACGAACGGTTTTGACATCGACTGGATGGTGAAGGGAATCTGGGTATCGCCGACCTCGTAGACGTGGCCGTCGAGGGTGGCGAGGCTGATGCCAAAATGGGCAGGGTCGGCCTTACCGAGTTCAGGGATGTAATCGGCGACGGTGCCGCCGGTTTCCTGCAGGAAATCCGCGTGACATGCGTTCAGGAACCGCAGCAAGGGCGGTTTCGAGCTGGTCCAGGCCGGGGCGCCGGTGGGCGATCGTTTCATCGCCCCCGTTTTGCAACGCAATCAGGGTGCGCGCAACTGGTTCGGCACCAGAGTTTGGCGGCGGATCAGCAACAGCGCGATTGCGACGGTGGGAGCGAGGATGGCAAGGCCAAGCGACGTGATCTGGAGTTGCGAGAGCGGGTTGATACCGCCGCCGGGCGTCGCCACCACGAAGCCGCCGATCACCAGCAGGATCCGCAGCGGCCATTCCAGCGCTCCTGTGCCGCGCAAGTCGCCGACAAAGGCCTGGTAGCCCTGAATGCCGCCGCAGATGAACAGCGTGCCGAAGGCTGCCAGCCCCATCAGGCCGAGGCCTTCGAGATAGGGGTTGTCGCCCTGCAGCACCAAGGCCGGGTTCAGCACGAAGAAGAACGGGATGAAGTAGATGATGCTGCCGACCCACATCGATTCCCAGCCGGTTTTCATCGCGGGTGAGCCGGCGATGCCGGCGGCCGCAAAGGAGGCGATGGCGACCGGTGGCGTGATCGAGGACAGCATGCCCCAGTAGAAGATGAACATGTGCACGGCCATGCGGTTGAGGCCGAGCTTCTCCAGCGCCGGCGCCACCAGAATGGCGAGGAAGATGTAGCAGGCGGTGGTGGTCAGCCCGAGGCCGAGAATGAGGCTGGTAAAGGCGCACATTCCGAGCAGCAGGAAGGGGTTGTCACCCGCGATCCGCAGCAGATCGTTGGCGAGGCTGGAGACCACGCCCGTCATCGAAAAGGCGCCGATCAGCAGCCCGCAGCCGGCGAGAATGCCGACCAGCTCGACAAAGGTGCGGCCGTTGACCTCGAGGAACTTGCTGATGGTCGAAGGCGTCCAGCGCGTATCCTTGGAGAACAATTGGTTCAGCACCAGCAGCAGCGCGGTGGCATAGAACGGCGCGTGGCTCTCGCGCTTGAAATACAGCAGCATCACCACCAGCAGCGCGATGACGAAGATGTAGTACCAGCCGGCCTTCATGGTGTCCCAGATCTTCGGCAATTCCGCGCGCGGAATGCCCTTCAAGC
This sequence comes from uncultured Alphaproteobacteria bacterium, assembly GCA_963764705.1. Lineage (GTDB taxonomy): Bacteria > Pseudomonadota > Alphaproteobacteria > Rhizobiales > Xanthobacteraceae > Bradyrhizobium. Next base: position 64,834 of record CAVXTR010000010.1, read on the forward strand.
CGTGGCGCGCGGCATAGGAGTCCACCTGCATGAACAGGCCGACATAATACAGCGCCGCCGGAATGATCGCGGCGATGGCGACGTCGGCATAACTGACATTGAGGAACTGGGCGATCACGAACGCGGTCGCGCCCATCACCGGCGGCGCCAGCACCGCGCCGGTCGAGGCGCAGGCCTCGATCGCGCCGGCATAGGAGGCGCGAAAACCGCTCTTCTTCATGACGGGAATCGTCATGGTGCCGGCGGTCAGCACGTTGGAAATGATCGAGCCCGACATCATGCCAAGCAGACCGCTGGCGAAGATGCAGACCTTTGCGGCACCGCCGCGAAAAGTACCGCACATCGCAAAGGCGATGTTGATGAAGAATTTTCCCGCGCCCGTCATCATCAGCGCAGTGCCGAATACCAGGAAGCCGATCACGGTGTCGGCAAAGGCCTGGATCGGAATGCCGAGCAGGCTTTCGCCCGACAGCACGTGATAGGCGGTGGTCTGCTCGAGCGTGAGCTGCGACCCCCTAAACGGCCCGAGCCAGCTTGCTTCCGCAAACAGCGGATAGACGGTGAATGGCAGCACGCTCAATAGCAGGCTCCAGCCGCCGGTGCGGCGCAGCGCCTCCATCAGTACGAACCACATCACCAGCCCGGCGGCGATGACGTTCTTCGGTGCGCCGTCGGATTCCCAGCCGTACTGGGCGGCCTTGCGCACATTGAGCATCAGCCAGATCGAGGCGATGAAGGTCGCCAGAAACAGCAGCAGGTCGTACCAGGGAATACGGTCGAGCGAAGCGGTCTCGGTTCCCGGAAAGATCAGGAACGTAAATGGCAGCATCAGCGCGATCAGCAGGTAGAAATATTCGGTGTTGAGCTGGGTGTAGCCGATGAAGAACCGCAGCGAGAATTGCTGGTTGATGCACAGCAGGATGGTGATCGCAGTCGCCACCACCAACGCCCAGCGCCAACCGCCCTGCAAGACCCGCACCCGCGTGACTTCGGCTTCCTGCAGGTTGCCGATGCCGGCGTGCGGATCCTCGAATTCGATTCGCTTCGGCGCAGCCGCCGCGTTATCGGACGCAGACATCATTTACCCCCAACAGAACGTGTTCGCCGGCGCAGCGCGCAAGAGCGAGACTGTAGATTATTGTTCAAAGCCGTTCGGCATGTTGGCTTTGGCGAGCGCTGTGGCGCGCGCGGTCATCCAGCCGTCGAGGAAGGCCTTGTCATCCGATGGGCCGGATTTGCTGTAGTCCGCCCAGGCCGCCGCCAGCACTTCCTGGCGCTTCAGCAGGCCGTTGTTGTGGGCTTCCTGTGCGTCGCTCCACTGGCCGGCTTCCTTCATCGCCTTCACCGCACCCGGATGCAGCGGAACGACCCAGTTCTTGGTCTGCCTGCTGGCGCCGAGGCCGCCGGCGCCGGGCGCGGAATCCTTGTAGGCGTCGTAATTATCGATCATCGCCTTGGTGACGCTGTAGACCAGGTCGGCCGGTTGCGCCGCATAGGTAACGAAAATCGGATACGGGTAGTTGCCCAACTCGATCGGCTTCTCCGGCGTAATGCCGGCGCCGCAGGTGGAGAGTTGCGGGAAGAAGAAGGAGCCGACTTTCTGGACCCGTTCCCAGCCGGCCTTGTCCTTGCCGGGGAGCGGCGGCCACACCAGGCCACGCGGCGAGGTCTCGGCTTCCTTGGCGGGACCGGTGATGGTGGTGCCGAAGGCGGCGTCGGTGTCGTTGTTGATCAGGCCCTTCCACATCGCGCCGTAGCTGGCGAACTCGACGATCTTGACGTCGGTCTGCTTGAGATCGCCAAAGGCAAGGATGGCGAGCGAGTTCTGGTTCAGCGCCGGCGAGCCGACCACGAAGCCAACCCGTTTGCCGCGGAGATCCTTGACCTCCTTGACGCCGGCATCGGCTGCGACGCCGAGCGAGCCGGCGTTGCAATCGACCGACGACAGCAGGATTTGCAGCGACTGCGGGCCCCATTCCCGGGCGCCGAATTCGAACACGCCTTCCTGCGCGAAATAGGTGCCCGATCCCATCGCCGACAGCAGCGCGCGCTTGGCCCGCAGCGGCGCCAGCCGCGCCACGTCGTTGCCGGCGGGCAGCACGCGAACGTCGGTGGAATACTTGTCTTTCATCATCTTGCCGACGCCGACCGCGATGTTGAAGCCGGCGGTGCCGGTGTCGTAGGCGGTGACCGCAATGGTCGGGGGCAACTTGACGTCGTCGGCCAGCAAGGGCGCCGAAGCCAGAAGCGAGATGCCGGCCAGCGCGGCGGGCAGGGCAGCGGGCGCAAAATTCATCAGCCGACGGTTCATGGTTCCTCCAAATTGTTTCGCCAGACGAAACTTTTTATTGCTGGGATCATGTCATCGCCGGTCAGCGATGGCAACGGCACAGCCTACGCATAGGCTGCACATATCGTAGTAGCGCCGCCGGACACATTGTCGCGGAGACAATATCCGCTGCGCGATTGCTAGGCGTCGACGATCGCGACCACTTGTCCTTCGGCAACGACATCGTCGAGTTTGACCAAAATTGCCTTGATTTTCCCTGCTGTCGTCGATGTCACCGGGATTTCCATCTTCATGGACTTCGACGAAGGCGATCTCGTCGCCGTCACCGATGCTCCCGCCGGTTTCAACGGCAAGCGCACACACGCGGCCCGCGACTTCGGTGACGATCTTGATCTCTGGCATTCCGTTCTCCCGGGACCGTCTGACGGACTATTTGTCCTCGTGAACGGCTTTTTGTTTGTGGCTGCAGATTGCCTGAGGTAGCTTGATCTGCAAGTGGAATTTTATTCCGCGTGACGGAATGAGGCCATCGCATGGGAAGACGCTCGGAACGGCTCAGCAAGCAGGGAATGCTCGCCAGTGATCTGGCAGGCGAGGGTGACGTGATTCAGGTGGTGTCGCGGGCCTTCGATGTCCTGCGATGCTTCGAAGGTCACGAAGCCCGTCTCGGCAATCTCGAAATTTCCAATCGCTGCGGGCTGCCGCGCTCCACAGTGTCGCGGCTGACGCACACGCTGACGCGGATGGGACAGCTGGTCTATCTGCCGCGCGACCAGAAATACCGCATCGGTCCCAGCGCCGTGGCGATGAGCACCTCGATGATGAAGGGGTTGCAACTGCGCAACCTGATCCGGCTGCGGCTGCAGGATGTCGCCGAGCAACTGCCGGGCACCGTCGGCTTCGTCATCCCCGATCGCTTTCATCTGGTCTATCTCGAATACGCACGCGCGGCGAACGCGCTCGGCCTGCATGAGACCACCGGCAGCCGCATCGCGATGGCGAGCACCGCGGCGGGCCATGCCTATACCGCGGCGCTCGATGTCGACGTCGGCGATGCCCTGATCGCCGAGATGGAGCGCGAGATCCCCGAAAGCGCCAGGATGCTGAAGCCGCGCATCGAGGGCAACCGCCGTCATCTACGCGAGAACGGCTACGTCGTTGCCTGCGGCCTGTGGAGCCCGCATATCAACGGCCTCGCGGTGCCGCTGTGGTCGCCGCAATACCAGACCTATGTGGTGGCGACGATCGGCCTGCTGTCGGCAATGTTCGACGAAAAGCGGCTGCACCGGGAAGCTGCGATCCCCATGCGCGAACTCGCTGCGGCCATCGGCGGCCTGCTTGAGGGCGCCGACGGCGATATCTTCTCGAGCCGGCTGGAGCGAAAGGCGCCCCCGGTGACGGCCCACAAAATCAACAACAATAAAATCATAAAGGCGGAGGATACGAATGAACTGGAAGCCGGAGCTCGACGACCTCGCCCGGCGCGAAGCGTTCGCGCGCGAGATGGGAGGCGTTGACAAGGTCAAGCGTCAGCATGACCAGGGCCGGCTCACCGTTCGCGAGCGCATCGACAAGATCGTTGATCAGAACAGCTTCCACGAGGTCGGCGCGATTGCCGGTATCGGCGAATATGACGAGAAGAACGAACTCAAGCACCTGACGCCGGCGAACTGCGTTTTCGGCCGCGGCAGGATCGACGGACGTACCGTGGTCGTGGTCGGTGACGACTTTACGGTGCGCGGCGGCTCCGCCGATGCCTCGATCTCGACAAAGCCGCTGATGGCCGAGGAAATGGCGCACGATTTCCGGCTGCCGATCATCCGTGTGATCGAAGGCTCCGGTGGCGGCGGCTCGGTCAAGACCATCGAAACCCGAGGGGCGGCCAATCTGCCGGGCGGCGTCGGCGGCACGCGCTCCTATTCCTACACGATTGCGAACATGGCCCAGGTGCCGGTGGTCGGCCTCGGCCTCGGCTCCGTCGCGGGTCTCGGTGCGGCGCGGCTGGCGGCCACGCATTATTCCATCATGACCAGGAATTCCGCGATGTTCGTCGCCGGTCCGCCGGTGGTGAAGCGGCTTGGCCAGGATCTGACCAAGCAGGAACTCGGCGGCGCCGATATCCAGACCCGCGCCGGCGGCGTCGACGATGCCGTCGACACCGAGGAGGAGGCGTTCGAACGGGTCAGGCGTTTCCTGTCCTATCTGCCGTCCTCGGTGTACGAACTGCCACCGACGGTGGCCTGCACCGACGATCCCGAACGGGCCGAGGAGTCGCTGATGAAAGCGATTCCGCGCAACCGCCGTCAGGTCTACAAGATGCGGCCGATCATCGAGGCAGTCGTCGACAAGGGCTCGTTCTTTGAAGTGAACACCAATTTCGGCCGCCCGATGATCACGGGACTTGCGCGGCTCGAAGGCCGCGCCGTGCTGGTGCTGGCCAGCGATCCCTTCCACTATGGCGGATCGTGGACGGCGGAAGCCTGCCAGAAGGTGGTGCGCTGGGTCGACTTCGCCGAGACCTTCCATCTGCCGGTGGTCTATCTGATGGACTGCCCGGGCTTCATGATCGGGTTAGAGGCCGAGAAGTCGGCCACCATCCGCCACGGCGTGCGCGCGATGGCGGCGGTCAACCAGAGCACCGTGCCCTGGTGCACCATCATCGTGCGCAACGCCTTCGGCGTTGCTGGCGTCGTGCATCAGCCGGCCGACCGTTATTCGATGCGCTATGCGTGGCCGTCGGCTTATTGGGGCTCGCTGCCGCTCGAAGGCGGCATCGAGGCCGCCTATCGCGCCGATATCGAAGCGGCGGACGATCCGGCGGCGAAGCTGAAGGAAATCGAGGACCGGCTCAACAAGCTGCGTTCGCCGTTCCGTTCGGCCGAAAAGTTCTGGGTCGAGGAAGTGATAGATCCCCGCAAGACCCGCTCGCTGCTCTGCGAGTTCGCGCGTCTGGCCGAACCGATCCGCACGCCGGGCCGCGCGACCAGCATGGCGATACGGCCTTAGGAGCCGCACTTCCTTCTCCCCCTGTGGGAGAACGTGCCCCTAGGTGGCCTCCGGCCGCCGTTCTAAGGACGCCGATGCATTGCATCGGCTATAGCGAAGCGAGGGCGGATGAGCGGGAGACAGATCCCTCATCCGTCTCAATCTCGCTTCGCGCGATTGATCCACCTTCTCCCACGAGGGGACTATTTACCCCTCACAAGGTCGCGGGCGATGTCATCGTCGTCGCTGTCACGCCGCGTCTAACATCGCCATCGTAGTCGCATTCGACGGAGCGCGCCGATGATCCCCGACACCCGCAGCGGCCTTCCGGCGGTGGCGCGCGTGTCAGCGATGCAAATGACGATCAGGCGTGGCCTTGAGCGTGAAGCGATGGAATTCGCCGTCGAACTCATGCGCACGTCGAAAGCGTTTCACGCGATGGCCTGCAACCGGCTCCAAGCATTGGCCCCTGATAACAAATGTTTGGCATGCGTTCACAAGCAGCCCGAACTTGTGCGTGGTACAACAGCAAAGTGACGGTTCGATCGGTTTTCGCCGATAGCACCGGGTCACCGCTCAATCCCGCGCCAACGTTAACCGGTATGCTCGCCGATTTGGAATGCGAGCAGGGTTCGACGCAAGGCCGGGGACTACTGCCATTGGTGTTGCCGCTCCGCATGGGCGGCGAACGTTCGGTGCTGAATGCGCTGCGCAGTTCGATGAGGCATGTCGAATAAAACCGGCGACCGCCAGGAAGACTGGCGCCTGTGGCAGATCAAGCAGGATGCGCCTTCTCGATGGCGAATTCAAACAGGAGCAAGCCAATGAAGCCGAAAATTACCGAAGAGATGTATGCCGCCATCACGACGCTGATGGCGGAGGGCAAGAGCAAGCATGAGATCGCCGCGATGTGTGGCGTTACTCCCAACACCTTGCAGGTGATGTGCCACAGGCGCGGCATATCGCTGCGCAAGGGCGGGCCATTGCCCAAGCGCACCAACCTGACGCTGCCAGACCAACCGCTGCCACTCAGCGACACCGTAGTGAAATCGCTGCGTGAGGCCACGCGCTCAATGGGCAAGGATAGCACGGCACGGCTGGTCAGCGATCTCCTGGAGAAGATCGCCCGCGACGATCTCTACAAAGCAGTATTGGACGAGGAGGATGCATGATGATTGGGCGAATGGATGGGCGGCATCGACGCCCACTGGCGCTCGAAACATGAGGGCGTGATGCCCTACGAGAATGCATGGTCGTTGATCAAGGCGGGTCAATATATAAACCAGCGCGACTGATGCCCGATATGGTCCGATGTGGGGCCGGCGCCGACGCACATCAGGCGCTTCGATCGGGTCGAGCAGCCCGCCGCGCAACGTCGTGTTGATGTTCGATAGGCTCGCAAACAGGATGCTTCATCTGATCGAGCGTCTTCGCGATGCGCCGAAGCCGGCACGATGTTCGTCAACGCGCGGCCTCAGTCTCGCGAATTTATGGCGAGAAAGCCCAAATCATTGGCGTGCAATAACAAGATTGGATGCGGCTGTTCTGGTAACGGCGGGTCCACCGGGTGCCGCACATGGCGGTCAAACCAACACCATCTTGCAAAGCCGACCATGAACCGTAACGACGTGATCTTCTGGCTTTCGATTGCTTGGTTTGTCGCCCTCTGCGGTGCGACGATCTGGGCGCTATTTTCGCCTCTAAGCACTTTCGGGCTTTGATTGGAATGAACGACAAACCGGAGCGGCTTTCGCCGCCGATCTCGCATGCTCGAAAGAACGCTGATGGCGTTTGGTACGTGGCCGTGACATGGGGCAATGGGCGGCAAGAGCGGCAAGGCCCCTATAAAACTGAAGCTGCCGCCAACGAGCACATCAAAGCACAGTTGGCCGCATGGCATGAGGGCCGAAAGCTGTTTCTAAAACCGCCGTAATAGCCGGATCGGGGAGCTCCACGGCGCCCGGCTACGCCTGCTCGTTCTCGCGATGCACGTCGTGGATGACGATGCCCGCGCCTTCGTCCGGCATCTTGATCCAGTCGCGGCGCTTCAGCGTGCGCTTGGTGTCCTCGTAGCCGCTCATCCAGTGCTCGCGCATCGAGGTGCCCGAGAATTCGTGATCCTTGGCGTCGCCTTCATAGGCCTTCTGCTGGTAGATCAGTTGCAGGATCGCGATCTCGGGCAGGTTGCGGAGTTCTCGCCTTGAGCTGCCGTTCTTCGTCGGACAGTTGATCTTCGGGAATTTTCGACAGCGCCTTGTGGAGCCGGACCTTCAGATTGTGGGTGCGGCGGTAGACGTCGGTGTTGTGGCGCGTGCGCGAGGAATACATGATGTCCTTGTGCCGGGCCATCACGTCCTGGATGTCGCGCGGCAGCACGCCGCGCGCGCTGAACAGGTCGACCTGGAACACCAGCGAATTGAGGCTGTCTTCCTGATCGAGCAGATGCTGCAGCGGCGTGTTGGAGACGATGCCGCCGTCCCAGAAATGATCGGTGCCGATCTTCACCATCGGCAAGTGCCGGCGGCAGCGCGCCGCTTGCCATGATGTGTTCGGGATCGATCTCGTCATGGGCGTTGTCGAAATAGATGAAATTGCCGGAGAGCACGTTGACCGCGCCGACCGCGAAGCGGATTCGCTTCTCGTTGATCATGTCGAAGTCGACCAGTTCGAGCAGCGTCTCGCGCAGCGGCTCGGTGTCGTAGTAGCTGGTGGCGGTGCGGGCGCCGGTTGGGCTGAGCCACGGATTGGTCTGGTGCGGCGTGAAGAAGCCGGGCTGGCCGATCGTCGTCGTCATGAACGAGCTTGCCAGGTTTCGCGCCTTGCGGAAGACGTCGCCGTCTGGCGTGTAGTGCCAGATCTTGCGGCTGGTGATGCGATCCCAGAAGATCTGCAGCCGCTCGAGGCGGCGGTCCGGCGGATTGCCGGCGATGATCGCCGAATTGATCGCGCCGATCGAGACGCCGCAAACCCAGTCGGGCTCGATGCCGGCTTCGTGCAGGGCCTGGTAGACGCCGGCCTGATAGGCGCCGAGCGCGCCGCCGCCCTGCAGCACCAGCGCCACGCGGTCGCAGCGTTCCGGCCGCCAGCCGCGTTTGGAGGTCGTCTGTTTCGAATCCGACGTCCGTGCGTCCATGCTCAATACTCCCTGGGCCGCGGAGAATTCACGGGGAGCCGTGACGCCGTGATGACAGGACGCGTCATGCGGTTGACGGAATTCCCTCACATCACTGTCAACCTCGGCCGCTAGCAATTCGCCGGGGAAGTTTGATTTTGATGTAGGGGATCAGCGATGCGCAGGGAAGACCTACTGAGACTTCCGTCGATGCCGGCCGCGGGGCCGAGCTATCCGGCAGGCCCGTATCGTTTCGTCGACCGCGAATTTCTCGTCATCACCTACGAGACCGAAGCCGACCTGATCCGTGCCGCGCTGCCCGAACCGCTGGAGCCGATCGACCACCCGATCGTGCACTACGAATGGATCAAGATGCCCGACAGTTCGGGCTTCGGCAGCTACACCGAATCCGGGCTGGTGATCCCGGCGCGCCTGCACGGTGAAGAGGTCAGTTTCGTTTCCCAGATGTATCTCGACGATGATCCGCCGATCGCCGCCGGCCGCGAGATCTGGGGCTTTCCGAAGAAATACGCCCATCCCAAGCTCGAAATCGTCAAGGACACGCTGACCGGAACGCTGGAATATGCCGGCCAGCTCGTGGCCATGGGCACCATGGGCTACAAGCATGAAAGCATGGCGGGCAACGGCGACGTCACCCGCGCCACGCTGTCGAAGACGCAGATCAATCTGAAGATGATTCCGGGCGTCGACGGTCATCTGGAAATCTGCCAGCTCGTCGCGATCAACCTGATCGACATCGTGGTCAAGGGTTCGTGGATCGGGCCCGGGCGCCTGCATCTGGTGCCGCACGTCAACGCGCCGGTCGCGGACTTTCCGGTGCGGCGCGTCGTCGGCGCCCATCATTTCCTGGCTGACCTGACACTGCCGTTCGGCCGCGTCGTGCACGACTACAACAAGGAAGCATCGAGCCTTGCAACCACGAGCCTTGCTGCGGAGTAGCCCACAGCATCGCCCGCGGCCTGCTTGACATCAAACTGTAACAAAAACGTAATCTGATCGGAAACGGCCAGTGGCGGAGGTCGTGGCCTCTGTCAGGGCATTTTGCGCCGGTCTGGCAGGGGTTAATGATGTTGTTTGCTGATTTGGGGGCGGGCAGATGGCTGAGCCGGCACGAACTTGTCAGCGCGCTATGCCGAAGCCGGATCCGTCATTCCGGGACTGGTATGGGCGTTTCGCCTGCACGGCGACGGCCGCGCCGAGGCGTTGCCGATCGATCCAGCCGATCGAAAGCATCCATGACGGAAGGCTGTGGCTGCATTTCAACCTGACCGATGCGCGCGCGCGATCGTGGCTGGCCGCGACCGACGTGCCGCCGCTGGCGCGGGACTTGCTGCTGTCGAACGACAATTATCAGCAGCTCCACATCATCGAACACTGCGTCTACGGCGTATTTTCCGATCTGGTTCGCGCGATCGACACCCCGACCGAAGAGACCGGATTTCTTCGTTTTGCGATGACGGAGCGGCTGCTGGTCAGCGGCCGTCATCGGGCGTTGTGCGCGGTCGATGCGACGCGGCGGGTGCTCGAAGGCGGCCACCGGGTCGACACCGTCGCGGCACTGCTGGAAAAGATTATCGACGAGGTCGCCGACACCATGGACCGCATGGCCGACAAGATCGGCACCGATATCGACGATATCGAGGAGCAGGTTCTGGCAGGTGAAATCAAGGTGGATATGCGCGGCAAACTCGGCCGGCAGCGACGCACCTGCGTGCGGCTGCACCGGCAGCTGACCGGCCTGCGCGTGCTGTTCCACCGGCTCGAGCAGAAGAACACCGACGATCTCAATCCGGCGTTGCGGCTGCAGGCCGGCAGGCTGGCGCAGCGGCTCGATGGCCTCGACCATGATATCGTCGAATTGCGTGAACGCAGCCGGCTGCTGGAGGAAGAACTTCGCTTCAAGATCGAAGAAGAGAGCAACCGGCATCTCCACGCGCTTGTCGGTGGTGACCACGCTGCTGCTGCCGCCGACGCTGATCACCGGCATTTTCGGCATGAACACCAAGGGCCTGCCGCTGACCGATACGGACACCGGGTTCCTGTGGGCCGCGGCCATGATGGTCGGCGTCTCCGGGCTTGCCTATCTGATCATGCGGCGCCTGGGCATCGTCAAATAGAACCGGCGAGCTTCGGCATTTCGATGTGCAGTGTCCTGTTCCGTGTAGCCATCCTGTTCGTGGCGCTGGTGCATCTTGTCGCGGCACCGATGGCGCGCGCGGATCAGGTCGCCGTCGCACCGAAGGACCCGCGCGAGGCGCTGGCCGACGCCGGCTATCAGTTCAGCATGACCTACATCGGGGAGGGGCTCGCCAACGTTTCCGGCGGCGTACGCACCGGTGCGATCTACACCGGGCGTCTCGATCTCGGCACCACGATCGATCTGGAAAAAGTCGCGGGCTGGACCGGTGCCAGCTTCCACGCCAACATGTTCCAGATCCACGGCGATGGCCTGTTGCGCAGCTATATCGGCAACCTGATGCTGGTCTCGGGCGTCGAGTCGCTGCCGGCCACCCGGCTCTATGAACTCTGGATCGAGCAGAAGCTGTTCGGTGGCAAGGTCTCCGTCCGGGTCGGCCAGCAGGCGTCCGACATCGAGTTCTTCGACAGCCCTACGACGACATGTTCGTCAATTCGGCACTCGGCTGGCCCGGGATCACCGGCATTGTCCTGCCGACCGGGGGTCCGTCGCCGCCGCTCGCGGTGCCCGGCATCCGTCTCAAGGCCGAACTTTCCGACCAGATCACGGCCTACCTGGCGCTGTTCGACGGCAGCGCGTCACCGCCCAATGCAACGGTGGACCCGCAGATCGCAAATCCGCACGGGGTTCTGTTTCGCGTCAACGACCCGCCATGGTGGATCGGCCAGGTCAAATACAAATTCGAAATCGGCGAGAGCAGGCTGCCGGCGACCATCACCGGCGGCGGCTGGTATCACATGATGTCGTTTGCCGATCAGCGCTTCGGCGCCGATGGATTATCGCTTGCCGATCCCAACAGTTCGGGCGATCCGTTGCTGAAGCGGCGAAACCAGGGCATGTTCATGGTCTACGAGCAGTTGCTGGCGCGCGCCTCGCCCGGCTCGGACAAGGGCGTCGCCTTCTTCTTCCGTGCCTCGGCCAACCCGTCGGACCGCAACCTGGTCAGCGCCTATCTCGACGGCGGGTTTCTGTTCACCGGCTTCAGCGACGCGCATCCGAACGACAAGTTCGGCATCGCCGCGACCTATGCGCGGATTTCGGATCGCGCCCGCGCGCTCGATCGCGACACGCAATTCTTCACCGGCACGCCGTATCCAGTTCGTGACTACGAGGCGATCCTCGAAATCATCTACCAGCACGAAGTCAAACCCGGTTTCCTGCTGCAGCCGGTGTTTCAGTATATCGCCCACCCCGGCGGTGGGGCCGTCGACCCCAACGACCCCGCGCAGACGCGCCGCATCAAGGACGGCGTCATGGCCGGCGTCCGTACCACGATTACGTATTAGGCGGGCGCGACGGCTGCGGCTGGCTTCGGTGCAGGCCGGGAGATCGTGATCATCAGCAGCGAGGCGACGATGCACAGCGCGCCGGCGACGAAGAACGCCGGCAGATAGGTCTGATAGATCGTTCGCGACAGGCCGGCGCCGAAAGCGGCGCTGCCGGCGCCGAGCTGATGGCCGGCAAAGATCCAGCCGAACACCATGTTGGCGCGTTCGGGCCCGAACCGTTGCGCGGTCAGCCGTACCGTCGGCGGCACGGTGGCGATCCAGTCCAGCCCGTAGAACATCGCGAACACCGAAAGCCCATAGAAGGAGAAGTCGGTGAAGGGCAGGAACAGCAGCGACAAGCCGCGCAGGCCGTAATACCAGAACAGCAGATAGCGGTTGTCGTAACGATCCGACAGCCAGCCGGAAGCGATGGTGCCGACAAAATCGAAGACGCCCATCGCCGCCAGCAGGCTCGCCGCCTGCACCTGCGGAATGCCGTAATCGAGGCACATCGGAATCAGATGGACTTGAATGAGGCCGTTGGTGCTGGCGCCGCAGATGAAGAAGGTCGCGAACAGGACCCAGAACACGGATGACTTCGAGGCGTCGCGCAGGGTACCCAGCGCCGCTGCCACGATCGGCGCGTTGTTGGGCGGCGGCGCCGCGATCGGCTCGGTGCCTTCGTCGCCGAATGGCCGCAGGCCGAGGTCGCTTGGCCGGTCGCGCATGATCATCAGCACGGCAAACGCCGCCACGCCCAGCATCGTGCAGACCAGTCCGAGCGCGATCCGCCAGCCATAGTGATCGGTCAGCGTCGCCAGCAGCGGCAGGAACGCCAGTTGCCCGGTCGCGACGCTGGCGGTGAGAATACCGACGACAAGGCCACGCCGCGCCACGAACCAGCGCGCGGCGACGGTGGCGCCGAGCACCAGGGCGGTCATGCCGGTGCCGATGCCGATCACCACGCCCCACAGCAGCATCAGGTGCCAGACTTTGGTCATCGCCAGCGACGCGACCAGGCCCGACACCACGACCAGCAGCGCCGACAGCGTCACATTGCGCAGGCCATAGCGGTTCAACAGCGCCGCGGCGAACGGCGCCATCAGCCCGAACAGGATGAAGCGGATCGACAACGCCGAGGAAATCTCCGCCGTGGTCCAGCCGAATTCCTTTTGCAGCGGCACGATGAAGACGCCGGGTGCGCCGACGGTGCCGGCGGTGATCAAGGCGGTGAGGAAGGTCACGCCCACCATCGCCCAGCCGTAGTGAATGTTGCGGCGGGCGAGGGTGGCGGACAGCCAGTTCGAGATCATTGGGCCTCGGAAGGTTTTGCTGGAGGATTACCCGGGAGCTCTCTTTGGCAGCTTTCGGGAAGGGTATCTTCGAGATTTGCTTGTGGTTTTCTTGGTAATTCTTGCGGATTGCCTGACCTGCCACATCCTGCCGCAGGACCAGCCTGGCTGAAATGCCAAACTTCCCTCATTTCAGGACACGCGGTCGTCAGTGGACGATGCGCTCAACCGCAATCGCGGTAGCTTCACCGCCGCCGATGCAGAGCGCGGCGACGCCGCGTTTCAGGTTCTGCGCCTCCAGCGCGTGCAGCAGCGTCACGATCAGGCGGGCGCCGGTGGCGCCGATGGGATGGCCGAGCGCGCAGGCGCCGCCGTTGAGGTTCAGCTTTTCCCGGGGGATTCCGAGATCGCGCTGCGCCGCCATCGCCACCACCGCAAAGGCTTCGTTGATCTCGAACAGGTCGACGTCGCCGACGCTCCAGCCGACCTTGTCCAGGAGCTTGCGGATGGCCGGGATCGGTGCAGTCGTGAACCATTGCGGCTCCTGGCTGTGGGTGGCATGGCCCTTGATCTCGGCCAGCGCCGGCAGGCCCTCGCGATCGACCAGCGAGCGTTTGGCGAGGATCAGCGCCGCGGCACCGTCGGCATTCGCCGAGGAGGCGGCCGGGGTAATGGTGCCGTTGGCGCGGAACGCGGCCTTCAAACCGGGAATCTTGGCGGGATCGACCTTCAGCGGGTGCTCGTCATTGGCGACGATGCGCGGGCCGGCCTTTTCAGTGATCGTGATCGGCACGATCTCGGCCCTGAACGCGCCGCCCTCGACCGCCTTGCGCGCGCGGGTCAGCGTCTCCATCGCGTATTTGTCCTGATCGGCGCGGGTGAATTGATAGGCCTCCGCAGTGGCTTCGCCGAAATCGCCCATCGAGCGGCCGGTCTCGTAGGCGTCTTCCAGCCCGTCCATCATCATGTGGTCGATGATGCGGTCGTGGCCGGCGCGGTAGCCGGAGCGGGCCTTGGCCAGCAAATAGGGCGCATTCGACATGCTCTCCATGCCGCCGGACAACACGATGTTGGCGGAGCCCGCGTTGATGATGTCGTGGGCCAGCATGGTGGCCTTCATGCCGGAGCCGCAGACCTTGTTGATGGTGGTGGCGCCGGTGGCGTCCGGCAGTTTGGCGCCGCGCGCGGCCTGACGGGCCGGCGCCTGGCCCTGTCCGGCCGGCAGCACATTGCCCATGAAGACCTCGTCGATCCGCTCGGGCGCCAGTTTCGCCCGCTCAAGTGCCGCGCCGATCACGTGCGAACCCAGCTTGTGGGCGCTGAGCGGCGACAGGTCGCCCATGAAGCGGCCCAAGGGGGTGCGGGCGGCGGAAAGAATGACGACGGGGTCGGAGGCTGCGGTCATGGTGGATCTCCCGGGCAAGAGGATTGAATTATGATCATCATATGATGCGCTGCAAAAAATGCAACGGAGGTTCCCGATAAATTGTCGTGAGGGGGCCGGCCGGCTTAACTGGGCATTGTCATCATCCGCGAAAGCGGATGATCCAGTAATCACCGGCGGTTACTGGACGCCCGCCTTCGCGGGCATGACGACAGCGCGCTACCGTTTCCGGTCCAGAAATCCCTGCATCAGCCGCTGCGGCTCACCGGTGAGGTAGGATTGCCCGAACACGCCGACGCTCAGATTGACGGATTCGGTCAGCGGCAGCTCTTCCCATTGCCGCAAGAGCGCCTTCTGCGAACGCAACGCCTGCGGGCCGCATTCCAGCAGCGCTTTCACCGTGTGATCGACCGCCGCATCGAGCTCGCCCTTCTTGGCGACGACGTCAATCAGGCCCCAGGCCAGCGCGGTCGGCGCGTCGATTTTTTCAGCCGTCATCACCAGCCAGCGGGCCCGGCCCCAGCCGATCAGCCGCGGCAGCAGGGCGGCGTGGATCACCGAGGGGATGCCGACGCGGACTTCCGGCATGCCGAACATGGCATCATCAGCGGCAATCCGGAAATCGCAGGTGGCGGCGACTTCCAATCCGCCGCCGAGGCACCAGCCGGGCAGGCGGGCGATCACCGGCGCCGGAAATTGCCGCACCGCCTCGCAGAGGTCGCGCAGCCGGGTGATGAAGGCCTCGGCCGACGTCTGGTCGAGTTTTGCCATTTCCTTGATATCGGCGCCGCCGATCATGCTCTTTTCGCTCTGGCCGGCCAGGATCACCACGCGGACGTCAGGGTCTTTTGCGAGCTTCTCAAACCCTTCACGCACACCATCGGTGACGGCGGAGGAGAGAATGTTGAGCGTACCGGCGTTGCAGATCGTCAGGCGAACGACGCCTCGCGCGTCGCGGTCGACGCCGCAGTGGGGATTGAGCATTTCCATCTGATTTTCTCGAAGCCTGTTGGGACGGTTGGCGCCCACTTCCGGGGGATTGCGCCGGCTTGTCAAGGCCGGGCGTGAGGCGGGCGTTGCGAGATGGTCATCGCGCGTGTAATATTACGTTCGTCATTCAAAGGAGACGTCATGACAGCGATCGAAGCCGCCAACCTGTTCTCGTCCGACAAACGACGCGAGCGTCTGGTGGACTGGCAGGCGCCGGGGCCGGCGGCGAAGGCCGCCTTCGGGATGTCGGGCCTGGAGGCGATGTGCGCGATCCGCGACGGCCTGCTGCCGGAGCCGCCGATGGCCCGGCTGATCGATTTTCGGCTGCGCGTCGCCGAACCCGGCCGGATCGTGATGGAATTGGAGCCGCATGAGAGCCTCGAAAATACCATCGGACTGTTGCACGGCGCGACCGCGGCAGCGTTGCTGGATACCGCCATGGGCTGCGCGATTTCGACCATGCTGCCGGCCGGCCAGGGCGCGGTTACCCTCGACCTGAAGTTGACTTACCTGCGGCCACTATCGGTGCGGTCTGGCACCATCTCGGCGGAAGGCAAATTGATCAAGCTCGGCCGCCAGACCAGCTATACTGAAGGTTTCGTCCGCGACGGGGCCGGAAATCTTGCAGTGCACGCAACCGCGACCTTTTCCATGATTGGTGAGGGTGGAAAAGCGAAATAAGTGCAGCTTTTTCTGCGCCAAACTGCTATTATATGATTGAAAACATCCAATAGGACGGCCGATGCGCTATTCGAAAGAGCACAAGCAGGAGACCCACGACCGGATCGTGAAGAAGGCCTCGGTGCGGCTGCGCGAAAAGGGCGCGCATGGCATCGGCGTTGCCGACCTGATGAAAGAGGCGGGCCTCACCCATGGCGGCTTCTACGCGCATTTCAACTCCCGCGAAGCGCTGGTGATCGAGGCTTTTGCCTATGCGATGGACCGTGCCAACGAGCGCTGGCGCAAGGTCGCCGAGCAGACGGCACCGGAAAAACGTCTAGCCACCATTGTCGAGACCTACCTGACGCCGCTGCATCGCGACGACCCCGGCCATGGCTGCGCGGTGCCGACGCTCGGCGCCGAGATCGCCCGCGAAAGCCCGAAGACACGCAAGGCATTCGCCGCCAAGCTGGAACAGATGATCGACATGATGGCCGATCAGATCCTCGACGTGCCCCGCAAGGCCGCGCGCAAGCAGGCGATGGCCGCACTTGCGACCATGATGGGCACGCTGGTGCTGTCGCGTATCGCAGGGACCGGCGAGGTCTCTGACGAGATTTTGGCGTCGGGACGTGAGGCCGTGCTGGAGCGGCCGGCGGTCGCGAGGCCGGTGGCGAAGAAGGCCCGCGCGAAGACGAATTGAACTCAACTCTATCCACGTCGTCCCGGCGTTCGCCGGGACGACGAGGTGGTTTTGACGCGCATTCGCGGCCCGCTGAACAACGCCCGCTCGCCTTCCACCGTCTCGTAGATGTAATCCGCGACCGCCCTGATCCGCGCCAGATCCTTGCTGTCGGCGTGCATCAACAGCCAGAACGTCCGCGAGATCGTGATCTCCTCCGGCAGCACCGGCCGCAACTCGGGATGCGCCGTCGCCATGAAGTGCGGCAGCACCGCGATGCCGAAGCCGGCGATGGTGGCGTTGAGTTGCGCGATCAGATTGGCGCTGCGGAATTTGGCGGAAATCTTTGGCGAGACCTGCGGCAGGTAATCCAGTTCCGGCGTGAACAGCAGTTCCTCGATATAGCCGACGAAGCGATGCCCGGGCAGGTCGCTGCGGCCTCTGATGGCGGGCGCGCGATCGAGGTAAGCGGGCGCGGCGTAGAGCCCGAGGCTGTAGTCGAGCAGCTTGCGCCCGACGATGCGACCTTCCTTGGGCATGGTCAGGCTGATCGCGATATCCGCTTCGCGCTTCGACAGGCTGAACAGCCGCGCGGTGGCGACCAGTTGCAGATCGAGATCGGGATACCGCTCGGTGAATTTCAGCAGCCGCGAAGCCAGGAAGTGGCTGCCAAAGCCGTCGGGGGCGCCGATCCGGACCGTGCCGGTCAGGTGCGCGCGGGAGCCGCCGACCGCCTCCTGGTTGGCGACGATGGTGGATTCCATCGCCTCCGCGCTGTCGGCGACGCGCTGGCCGGCTTCCGTGAGCAGATAACCGGTCTTGCGGCGATCAAACAGTTTTGCGCTTAGATGCCGTTCCAGCCGGTCGACACGCCGGATCACTGTGGCATGATCGACCCCGAGCTGCTTGGCGGCAGCCGACACCGAGCCGCCGCGCACGATGGCGAGCACGAAGCGGAAATCGTCCCAGTCGAGGGGGTTTAAGCCTTGGGTCTTGCCGCCTTGATCCAGCATTTGCGCACATCTATGGTGCATTTTATCGGACTTGTATCCTAACAAATGCAGGTCAAAAAGGGCGTCAAAGCCATCCAGCCGCGTCTAGGGAGATTACGCATGCGTTCAATCGGGCATTTCATCGGCGGCAAAGAGGTCAAGGGCACGTCGGGCCGCACCGCCGACGTTTTTGAGCCGATGACCGGCGACGTCCAGGCCAAGGTGGCGCTGGCGTCCAAGGCCGAGGTTCGCGCTGCCGTCGAGAACGCCAGGGCCGCTCAGGCGGAGTGGGCTGCGACCAACCCGCAGCGCCGCGCGCGCGTGATGATGAAATTCGTCGAACTGGTGCAACGCGATTACGACAAGCTCGCTGATTGCCTTGCGCGCGAGCATGGCAAGACCGTTCCCGACGCCAAGGGCGATATCCAGCGCGGACTTGAAGTCGCCGAATTCGCCTGCGGCGTTCCGCATTTGATGAAGGGAGAATATACCGAAGGTGCCGGCCCCGGCATCGACATTTATTCGATGCGCCAGCCGCTGGGCGTGGTCGCTGGCATCACCCCGTTCAATTTCCCGGCGATGATCCCGATGTGGAAATTCGCGCCCGCGATCGCTTGCGGCAACGCGTTCATCCTGAAGCCCTCCGAGCGCGATCCCGGCGTGCCGATGATGCTGGCGGCCCTGATGATCGAGGCGGGTCTGCCGGCCGGCATCCTCAATGTCGTCAACGGTGACAAGGAAGCGGTCGACGCCATCCTCGACGATCCCGATATCAAGGCGATCGGCTTTGTCGGCTCGACGCCGATTGCACAGTACATCTACGAGCGCGCCGCGCAGACCGGCAAGCGCTGCCAGTGTTTTGGCGGTGCCAAGAACCACGCCATCGTGATGCCCGACGCCGACATGGATCAGGCTGTCGATGCCCTGATCGGCGCCGGCTACGGCTCGGCGGGCGAGCGCTGCATGGCGATTTCGGTCGTCGTGCCCGTCGGCAAGACCACGGCCGACCGCCTGATGGAAAAGCTGGTTCCGCGCGTCGAGTCGCTCAAGATCGGCACCTCGGTCGATCCGTCCGCCGATTACGGCCCGCTGGTGACGCGCGAAGCGGTCGAGAAGGTGAAGAGCTACATCGATATCGGCGTCAAGGAGGGTGCTACGCTCGCCGTCGACGGCCGTGGCTTCAAGATGCAGGGCTACGAAAAGGGCTTCTATCTCGGCGGTTCGCTGTTCGACAACGTCACCAAGGACATGCGCATTTACAAGGAAGAGATATTCGGCCCCGTGCTGTCGGTGGTGCGCGCGCACGACTACAAGGAAGCGCTGGCGCTGCCGTCGGACCATGATTACGGCAACGGCGTTGCGATCTTCACCCGCGACGGCGACGCCGCGCGCGACTTCGCGGCCAAGGTCGAGGTCGGCATGGTCGGCATCAACGTGCCGATCCCGGTGCCGATCGCGTATTACACCTTCGGCGGCTGGAAGAAGTCCGGCTTCGGCGATCTCAACCAGCACGGTCCGGATTCGATCCGCTTCTACACCAAGACCAAGACCGTCACCTCGCGCTGGCCGTCCGGCGTGAAGGAGGGCGCGGAGTTCTCGATTCCGACGATGAACTAGCGCGTCACAGCCGGGCGCCGACATGCAATTCGCTCTCAACGAGGACCAGGTTGCGGTTCGCGATATGGCGCGGGAGTTCGCCGCGGAAAAAATCGCGCCGCATGCGCTTCGCTGGGATGAGGAAAAGCATTTCCCTGTCGACGTGATGCGGGAAGCCGCGACGCTCGGCATGGGCGGCATCTACATCAGGGACGATGTCGGCGGCTCGGCGCTGACGCGGTTCGATGCCGCGCTGATCTTCGAGGCGCTGGCGCAGGGCTGTCCGACGGTGTCGGCGTTCATCTCGATCCACAACATGGCGTCGTGGATGATCGATGCCTTCGGCAACGACACCCAGCGCCAGAAGTGGCTGCCGAAACTCTGCTCGATGGAGCTGTTGGCGAGCTACTGCCTGACCGAACCGGGCTCCGGCTCGGATGCGGCGGCGCTGCGCACCCGCGCGGTGCGCGACGGCGACCATTACGTGCTCAACGGCCAGAAGCAGTTCATTTCAGGCGCCGGCAAGGGCGATCTCTATGTCGTGATGGTCAGGACCGGCGGCGACGGGCCCGGTGGCATCTCGACCCTCGTGGTCGAGGGCGACACGCCGGGGCTTTCCTTTGGCGCCAACGAGCGCAAGATGGGCTGGAACGCGCAGCCGACCCGCGCGGTGATTTTCGAGAACGCCCGCGTGCCCGTTGAAAACCGGCTCGGCGACGAGGGCATCGGCTTCAAGATCGCGATGGCCGGGCTCGACGGCGGCCGCATCAACATCGCCGCATGCTCGCTCGGCGGCGCGCAAACCGCGCTCGACAAGTCGCTGGCCTACATGAAGGAGCGCAAAGCCTTCGGCAAGCGCCTCGACGAATTCCAGGCGCTGCAGTTCCGGCTCGCCGACATGGCGACCGAGCTCGAGGCGGCGCGGACCTTTGTCTGGCGCGCGGCTGCCGCGCTCGACCGCAAGGATGCCGACGCCACCATGCTGTGCGCGATGGCCAAGCGCTTCGGCACCGACGTCGGCTTCGAGGTCGCCAACCAGGCGCTGCAGCTCCATGGCGGCTACGGCTATCTCAGCGAATACGGCATCGAGAAGATCGTGCGCGACCTGCGCGTGCACCAGATTCTGGAAGGGACCAACGAAATCATGCGGCTGATCGTTTCGCGCAAGTTGATCGAGGGTAGCAGATGACGGTGACCGCGACTGTCGCAGATATCGAAGGCGACCTGATCGCGCGGCGCGAGGGCGCCTGCGGCGTCATCCGGCTCAACCGGCCGAAGGCGATTAACGCCGTGACGCTAGAGATGCTTCGCGACATCGACAAGGCCCTCGACGCGTTCGAGGCCGATCCGGCCGTGGCCGTGATCCTGCTGGAAGGCGCGGGCGAGCGCGGCTTGTGCGCCGGAGGCGATATCCGTACGCTCTGGGAAAGCTCCAAGGTCAGGGGCGATCTCGGCAAGATCCTGTGGCGCGAGGAATACATCCTCAACGCCCGCATCGCCAAATTTGCGAAAGCCCTATGTGTCGTTCATGGACGGCATCGTGATGGGCGGCGGCGTCGGGCTTTCAGCGCATTCCAGCCATCGCGTCGTTACCGAGAAAACGAAACTGGCAATGCCGGAAGTCAGCCTCGGCTTCTTTCCCGATGTCGGCGGCACCTGGCTGCTGGCGCATTCGCCGGGCGAAATCGGCAGCTATTTCGGATTGACCGGCAGCACCATGAACGGCCCGGACGCGATCCATGCCCGCTTTGCCGATGCGGTGGTGCCTTCGGCCAAATTGCCTGACTTGCGCGAGGCGTTGACAGCAGTTCGCGCCGGGATCACGGCTGCCGAAGTCAAAGCCCTGATCGCGACCTTTTCGACCGGCGAAACGGCTGGTCCCGTCGCGGCCATGCAGTCGAAGATCGACGGCTGGTTCGCGCATGACCGGATGGAAGAGATCTTTGCTGCGCTGCGCAGTGACGGTTCGGAACTGGCGCTGGTGACCCTGAAGACGCTGAACGAGAAATCGCCGCGCGGCATGGTCGTGACGCTGAAACTGCTGCGGCTGGCGCGGACCTCGCACTCGCTGGAAGAATGTCTGGTGCGGGAATATCGCGCGGCGCTGGAAGTGTTCGCCAGCGATGATTTTCGCGAAGGCGTGCGCGCCGCCGTGATCGACAAGGACCGCAATCCGAAATGGTCGCCGCCGCGCATTGAAGACGTAACGCCGGCAATGGTGGCGCCTTATCTCGCCGACATCGGCGCAGACGAATTGAAATTTAGCTGATCAAACCAGAAACGTTTCTAGCGGAGGATTCGAGATGGCACATATCGCATTCATTGGCCTCGGCAACATGGGCGGGCCGATGGCGGCCAACCTGGTCAAGGCCGGCCACAAGGTGACCGCGTTCGACCTGGTGGCGGCGTCGCGCGACCAGGCCAAGGCCGATGGCGCGGGGATCGCCGAAAGTTCCGTCGGTTCGGTCAAGGGCGCCGACGTCGTCATCACCATGCTGCCGGCCGGCAAGCACGTGATGACGGTGTGGAACGAGGTGATGTCCGCCATGAGCAAAGGCACGCTGATCATCGATTGCTCGACCATCGACGTCGAAAGCGCCAAGCAGGCGCATGCGCTGGCGGCCAGGCACGGCATGCTCTCGGTCGATGCGCCGGTGTCGGGCGGAACCGGCGGGGCGAAGGGCGCGACGCTGACCTTCATGTGCGGCGGCGAGGACAAGGCGTTCGCCGCAGCCAGGCCGGTGCTGGAGAGCATGGGCAAGAAGATCGTGCATTGCGGCGGCGTCGGCGCGGGCCAGGCGGCGAAGATCTGCAACAACATGATTCTCGCAGTCTCGATGATCGCGGTCGGCGAGGGCTTTGCGCTCGCCGAAAAGCTCGGTCTGTCGCATCAGGCGCTGTTCGACGTCGCCTCGACCTCGTCGGGCCAATGCTGGGCGCTGACCACCTATTGCCCGGTGCCGGGCCCGGTGCCGACCTCGCCGGCCAATAACGGCTACAAGCCGGGCTTTGCTTCCAGCCTGATGGTCAAGGACCTGACGCTGGCGCAGGACGCGGCCCAGGCCGCCGGTGCGGCGACCCCGCTGGGCAAGCACGCCCAGGAAATCTATAAGGCGTTCGACGCCGCCGGAAACGGCGGGGTGGATTTTTCCGGGATTATCCAGCACGTTCGGAGTCTGGCCGGAAAGTGATTTGTTGCGTCATCCTGAGGTGCGAGCCCTTGCGAGCCTCGAAGGATGACTGGGACGGTGTGCGCGGCCCATCCTTCGAGACGCCGCTTCGCGGCTCCTCAGGATGACGGATGAGAACTTGGTGAAATAAGTCAGGGTCAAACATGACGACCTTCCAGGAAGCGCGCGCGTTTCTGCTCAGGCACCGCACCGATTACGACGCGGCCGTGAAGGGATTTCGCTGGCCGGATCCAGTCCCGTTCAACTGGGCGCTGGACTGGTTCGATGCGGAACTCGCCCGCGATGCCGAGAGCCGTGATCGCACCGCGCTGTGGATCGTCGATGCCGGCAGCGACAGGCAGACAAAACTGTCGTTCTCGGCGCTGTCGCGCCGTTCCAATCAGGTCGCCAATTTTCTGCGGGCGCAGGGGTTGAAGCGCGGCGATCACCTGTTGCTGTTGCTCGGCAATGTGGTGCCGTTGTGGGAGACCATGCTGGCGGCGATGAAGCTCGGCGTCGTGGTGATCCCGGCGACCACGCTGCTGACGCCGGACGAATTGCGCGACCGGCTCGATCGCGGCCGGGCCAAGGTGGTGGTGGCCTCGCAGGATCAGGTCGCGAAATTCGCCAGCCTTGGCGCCGACGGACTGGTTCGGATCGTGGTCGGCGCGTCGTCGCCGCATGACGGCTGGCTGCCGTTCGAGAACGCGGCTGACGCCTCCGAAACCTTTGCCGCCGATGGGCCGACCAACGCCGACGATCCGATGCTGCTCTATTTCACCTCGGGCACCACGGCAAAGCCAAAACTGGTGCGGCACAGCCAGCGCAGCTATCCGGTTGGCGGTTTGTCGACGATGTTCTGGCTCGGCCTGCAGCCGGGCGACGTGCACCTGAACATTTCCTCGCCGGGCTGGGCCAAGCACGCCTGGAGCTGCTTCTTCGCGCCGTGGAACGCAGGCGCTACCGTGTTCGTGGTCAATCAGCCGCGCTTTGATGCCAAGGCGCTGCTCGCGACCGTCGGCCGCTGCGGCGTCACCACGTTGTGCGCGCCGCCGACGGTATGGCGGCTGTTCATTCAGGAGCGGCTGGCGGATTTCAAGGTCAACTTGCGCGAGGTCTGCGGCGCCGGCGAACCGCTCAATCCGGAAGTGATCGATCAGGTGCAGGCCGCATGGGGCCTCACCATTCGCGATGGCTACGGCCAGACCGAAACCACAGCACTCGCCGGCAATTCGCCGGGCCAGAAGGTCAAGGTCGGCTCGATGGGCCGGCCGCTGCCGGGCTATCGCGTCCAGATCACCGACAATGACGGCCACGTCACCAGGGAAGGCGAGGTCACGCTGGTGCTGGGCGCCGATCGCCCGGCGGGCCTGATGCAGGGCTACCAGGGCGACGACGGCAAGGTGAGCGGCGCCGACGGCGAGCTCTATCGCAGCGGCGATGTGGTGTTTGCCGACGACGAGGGGTATCTGACTTTCGTCGGCCGCTCCGACGACGTGTTCAAATCCTCTGATTACCGCATCAGCCCGTTCGAGCTGGAGAGCGTGCTGCTGGAGCATGAAGCGGTCGCGGAAGCCGCCGTGGTGCCGAGCCCGGATCCGATCCGTCTCGCCATCCCGAAGGCCTATGTGCTGCTGGTATCGGGCGTGGCGCGGTCGCCGGCCACCGCGCTGTCGATCTTCCAGCACCTGCACACCAGGCTGGCGCCGTTCAAGCGTATCCGCAAAATCGAACTGGTGACGGAACTGCCGAAGACGATTTCCGGAAAAATCCGCCGCGTGCAGTTGCGCCGCCTCGAACATGATAACAACCTCGAGGATGCGCTGCGCGGACAGGAGTTCCGCGAAGAGGAATTCCCGGAGCTGCAGAAGGTGCGGACCGCCGGGTCGGACAGTTAAAGAAAGTTTCTCAATGAATGAAGTCTGGAAGAAGCCGCCGGTCTCGCTCGAGACCTATCAGGCCATGGTCGGCAAGGAGATCGGGGTGTCGTCGTGGCATCTGCTCGATCAGGCCAGGATCAACGTCTATGCCGACGTGATCGAGGACCATCAGTTCATCCATGTCGACCCGGAGCGGGCGAAAAAGGAAACCGCGTTCGGCAACACCATCGCGCATGGTTTTCTGACGATGTCGCTGATGTCGATCATGTCCTACGAGGTGATGCCGGTCATCGAAGGCACCGCGATGGGCGTGAACTACGGGTTCGACAAGCTGCGCTTCCTCTCGCCGGTGCGTGCGGGCTCGCGAGTCCGTGGCCGCTTCACGCTGGCAGAAGCAAGATTGCGCAAGCCGAAAGAGCTGCAGTCGCGTACCAATGTCACCGTCGAGATCGAGGGCGAGGAAAAGCCGGCGCTGGTGGCGGACTGGATCGGGTTGATTTATTTCGATTGAAGGCAGGCTGCTTAACCCGTCCGTAGGTGTCATGGCCGGGCTTGACCCGGCAATCCATCGCTGCTCAAAACCTTTCAGTTTTGATGGATGGCCGGGTCAAGCCCGACCATGACGAATGCAGGAATTCCACACATGGCAATCAGGTTTGACGGACGCGTCGCTATCGTTACCGGCGCGGGCAATGGTTTGGGACGAGCACATGCGTTGGGGCTGGCCAGCCGCGGCGCCAAGGTGGTGGTCAACGATTTCGGCGGCGCGCGCGACGGCACTGGCGGCTCGCTGAGCCCGGCCGAAACCGTGGTCGAGGAAATCCGCAAAGCCGGCGGCACCGCGATGGCCGATGGCGCCGACGTCTCGAATTTCGAGCAGGTCACCGCGATGGTCGAGCGCGCTACCAGGGAATGGGGCAGCGTCGATCTGCTATGCGCCAATGCCGGCATCCTGCGCGACAAGTCCTTCACCAAGATGGAAGTCGCGGACTTCGCCAAGGTGCTCGACGTGCATCTCACCGGCACCTTCTATTGTTGCAAGGCAGTGTGGGCCGGCATGCGCGAGCGCAATTATGGCCGCATCGTCGTCACCACCTCGTCGTCGGGCCTGTTCGGCAATTTCGGCCAGGCCAACTACGGCGCCGCCAAGGCCGGCATGGTCGGTCTGATGAACGTGCTGGCCGAGGAAGGCCGCAAGAACAACATCCGCGTCAATACCATCTCGCCGACGGCGGCAACCCGCATGACGGAAGAGTTGCTGCCGCCGCAGGCCCTGGCTCTGATGCGCCCCGAGGCAATCACGCCGGCGGTGGAATTTCTGCTCAGCGAGGACGCCCCGACCCGCACCATCATGGGGGCCGGCGCCGGTTCGTTCGCGGTGATCAAGATCATCGAGACCGAAGGCGTCAACCTCGCCCAGTCCGACTGGACGCCCGATGCTGTGGCGGCACATTTCGCCGAGATCAGCGACACGTCGAAGGCGAAAGCGCTGCAAGGCGCGTTCGAGCAGACGCAGAAGTATGTGGCCCAGGCCGCGGCACGGGCAGGAATCAAGCTGTAGGCTGACCGCTTCGTAGGGTGGGCAGAGGCGCTCTTCGCGCCGTGCCCACCATACGCTTCCAATGCCGGTGAAAATGGTGGGCACGCTTCGCTTTGCCCACCCTACGAAGCTTCAATCCGGCCTACACTCAGCCCATGTCACCACTCTCCAAAAACGTCGCGATCATCGGCGCCGGCCCCGCCGGCCTGATGGCCGCCGAAGTGCTGGCGCAAGGCGGCGTTGCCGTCACCGTCTATGACGCGATGCCGTCCGCCGGCCGCAAGTTCCTGATGGCCGGGCGCGGCGGGCTCAACTTGACCCACAGCGAGCCGTTGCCACAATTCCTCGCGCGCTACCGCGAAGCGGCATCGCAACTTCAGCCGCTGTAGAAGCCTTCTCACCGAATGCGTTGCGCGCGTGGAGCGAAGCGCTGGGGCAGGAGACCTTCATCGGTTCCAGTGGTCGGGTGTTTCCCAAGGCATTCAAGGCGTCGCCGTTGCTGCGGGCATGGCTGCGGCGGCTGGACTCGCTGGGCGTCAAGCTGACGCTTCGTCACCGCTGGTCCGGTTGGGACGAGCAAGGCCGCCTCAGCTTTCAAACCCCGGACGGACCGCGCACCGTGGAAGCCGGCGCCACCGTGCTGGCACTCGGCGGCGCAAGCTGGCCGCGGCTTGGCTCTGACGGCTCGTGGGCGGAAACGCTCGCTGCCAAGGGCGTCAACATATCCCGACTCCGCCCGTCCAATTCCGGCTTCACGATCGCATGGTCCGATATTTTCCGCGACCGCTTTGAAGGCCAACCGCTCAAGGGCGTGACGCTGACTTTCGGGGCGCACAGCGTACGCGGCGAAGCCGTCGTCACCCGCACTGGCATCGAAGGCGGCGCGATCTACGCGCTGTCGGCCGATCTGCGCGAGGCGATCGACACATCAGCGTCGGCAGCGCTGCAAATCGCCCTGCGGCCCGATCTCGACGCGAACGACTTGATCGCAAAGCTCTCCGGGCCGAAGGGAAAACAATCGCTGTCGAACTTCCTGCGCAAGGCCGTGAGCCTCCCGCCGGTTGCTATCGGGTTGCTGCAAGAGGCGGCCAAGGCATCCGGCGGGTCGCTTTCGACAATGCCTCCGGCCGATCTCGCCCATCTGATCAACGCCGTCCCCATCCAGCTCACCGGCGTGGCCCCGATGGCGCGCGCAATCTCGACCGCCGGCGGAATTTCGTTCGATGAGCTCGATTCCAATTACATGCTCCGCCGCTTGCCCGGCGTGTTCGCGGCCGGCGAGATGCTGGATTGGGAAGCGCCGACCGGCGGCTACCTGCTGCAGGCGTCGTTTGCGACGGGCGCCGCGGCGGGCAAGGGTGTGTTGAAGTGGCTTAAACTGTAGGATGGGTGGAGCGAAGCGATACCATCAATACCAATAATGCGCCGATGGGTATCGCTTCGCTCCACCCATCTTACGGATTCATCGCAACTTCCCCCGCGCCGCAACCGGCAGCACGCCGATGATCTCGTCGCCGCGCACCATTACCACTTCGTCCATCATGTTGACGACGACGCAGACATGGTTGGGCACGATTCGCACGACATCGCCGACGACAGGTCTTGTGTTGCTGCGGGCGAGATCGAGAAAGCCGTGCTCCTCGGCGAAGCGCGCGATCTTGGCTTCCGGGTGTTCGAGGATCAGGCCGTGGCCTTCCAGCCCGCCACCGGTATCCGACGTCAGCGTCTTGGAGCCGGCGTCGAGAATGCCGCGCTCTGGGCCGGCGCGGCTGACGACCGTGGAATAGATGTTGAGCGCGCAATCGTCCCATTCCGCGACACCGGCCGCGACCTGCATGCGGTCATTGTAGATGTAGGTGCCGGGCCGGTGCTCGGTGGCGCCCTTCAGTTTGCCGACGTTCTTCAGGTTCGGCGTGCCGCCGGTCGAGACCATCGAGGCGTCGAGCCCGTGGGCGCGGATGCCCGCCAGCGCCTCGTCGAAGAACTTTTGTGCGTCGGCCCAACCGGTTTCGGTCGGGTACAGCATGAAGCCCGCAAACGTCAGCCCCTTGGACGCCGCGATCTCGCGCGCCAGCGCGATCGCCTCGCCGGGCGTCTCGACACCGGCGCGCTTGCGGCCGGTGTCGCACTCGACCACCACCGACAGCGGACGTCCTGAGTGCGCGGCGGCCTGCGGCAGGCCCGCGATCACGGTCGAATTGTCGGCAGCGACGGTCATGTTGGCCTTGGCCTGTAGCGCGCCGAGCCGCGCCATCTTTTCGTCACCGATCAAATTGTAGCTAATCAGGATGTCGTCGATCCCGGCGTCCGCCATGATCTCGGCTTCGCCGAGTTTCTGGCAGGTGATGCCTTTTGCCCCTGCGGCTATCTGCATCTTGGCCAGCAGCGGGCTCTTGTGGGTCTTGATGTGCGGGCGGTTGGCAACCCCCGCCGCGTCGCAGGCCGCCTGGATCCGCGCGATGTTGCGCTCGACCCGGTCCATGTCGATCACGGCGGCGGGCGTGCCGTATTCGCGGGCAATTCTGGCGGCGAGGGGTGTGGTCATGGTTAGGCCTGCTCGATCTCTTCACGCAACACTTCAAGTTCCAGCCAGCGGTTCTCGGCTTCTTCCATGTCTTTCTGCGCCTTGCCGATCGCTGCCGAGGTCGCGTCGAACTTCTTGCGATCCTTGGCATAGAGATTGGGATCGTCAAGGAACCGCTGCAGTTTGGCGATCTCGGCCTGCAGGGTGGCGATGGTCTTCGGCAACGTGTCCAGCGCGTGCTTCTCGTTGAAGGTGAGGCGGCGCCTGGAGGTGCCTGATGAAGCAGCGTTTTTCGGCTTCTCCGCCGCTGCCGCGACCACGGTCTCGCGCTTCAGGTCGGCGCGGCGCTGCGCCAGCATGTCGGTGTAGCCGCCGGCGTATTCGATCCAGCGGCCCTGGCCCTCGGGCACGATCACCGAGGTGACCACGCGATCGAGAAAATCGCGGTCATGGCTGATCAGCATCACCGTGCCCTCGTAATCGCCGAGCATTTCCTCGAGCACGTCGAGGGTTTCGAGATCGAGGTCGTTGGTCGGTTCGTCCAGCACCAGGAGGTTGGAAGGTTTTGCCAGCGATCGCGCCAGCATCACCCGTCCGCGCTCGCCGCCGGACAGCACTTCCAGCGGTGTACGCATCTGCTCCTGCGCGAACAGAAAGTCCTTCATGTAGCTGACAACATGCTTGGGCTTGCCGCCGACCATGACATGGTCGCCGCGACCGCCGGTCAGGGCCTCCGCGAGCGTCGATTTGGGATCGAGGCTTTCGCGGTGCTGGTCCAGCGTCGCCATTTCGATGTTGGCGCCGAGCCGGATCGTGCCCGAGTCGGGCTCGCTGCCGCCGGTCAGCATCTCGATCAGCGTGGTCTTGCCGGCGCCGTTCGGGCCGACAATGCCGATGCGGTCGCCGCGCTGAACCCGGATCGAAAAATTGTCGACGATCTTGCGCTCGCCATAGGTCCTGCTGATGGCCTTGGCCTCGATCACCAGCTTGCCTGACTTGTCGGCTTCGGCGGCGGCGAGGCTGGCATTGCCGGTGGCGCCGCGATAGGTGCGGCGCTGGTCGCGCAGTTCATGCAGGTTGCCGAGCCGCTTGACGTTGCGCTTGCGGCGGCCGGAGACGCCGTAGCGCAGCCAGTGTTCCTCGTTGACGATCTTGCGGTCGAGCTTGTGCTGGTCGCGCTCTTCCTCGGCCAGCACCTCGTCGCGCCAGGACTCGAAAGCGCTGAAGCCGCGGTCGATCTGCTTGATCTGACCACGATCGAGCCAGGCGGTCTGGCGCGAAAGGTTGGAGAGGAAGCGCCGGTCATGGCTGATGATCACGAGCGCGCAGCGGCGGCTCTCCAGCTCGCCTTCCAGCCATTCGATGGTCGGAAGGTCCAGATGGTTGGTCGGCTCGTCCAGCAGCAAAATGTCGGGCGAGGGCGCCAGCACCCGCGCCAGCGCCGCCCGGCGGGCCTCGCCGCCGGAGACATGCGCGGGGTCTTCCTCGCCGGTCAGCCCGAGCTGCTCGACGAGGTAGCGCGCCTGATAGTGGTCGTCGCCGGGGCCGAGGCCGGCCTCGACATAGGCCAGCGTCGTCTTGTGCTCGCCGAAATCCGGCTCCTGCGGCAGATAGCGGATCGTGGCGCCGGGCTGCACGAAACGGCTGCCGCCGTCGGGCTCGACGAGTCCTGCGGCGATTTTCAGGAGCGTCGATTTGCCGGAGCCGTTGCGGCCGATCAGGCAGACGCGTTCGCCCGACGACACCGACAACTCGACGCCCGACAACAGCGGCGTGCCGCCAAAGGTCAGGCGGATATCTTTCAACTGGATCAGCGGCGGCGCCATGTTCTTAACTCAGTTCTGGTTCGGCGCGGGCTGTTCGGCGCGCTGGCGCTGGATCCGGCGAATGGTCTGGTCGAGCGTCGACAGGAAGGCCGAACGATCGCGCGGTGAATAGGATTTCGGGCCGCCGGTGACTTCGCCGGACGAGCGCAGGTCGGTCATCAGGTTGCGTACAGCGAGCGTCATTCCGATCGACTGCTCGGTGAACGGCTTGCCGTTCGGCGCGATGACTTCCGCGCCTGATTTCACGCAGCGGCTGGCGAGCGGAATGTCCGAGGTGATGACGATATCGCCCCAGTGCGCGCGCTCCGCGATCCAGTCGTCCGCGGCATCCATGCCGGAACCGGCGGCGATGCGCTCGATCAGGGGATCCTGCGGCACGCGGATGAAATTGCTCGCGACCACGCTGACCGGCAGCCCATGCCGGATCGCGACGCGATAAATCTCGTCCTTCACCGGGCAGGCGTCGGCATCGACATAGATGCGGGTCAGGTTCGCGTCAGGCGGCATTAACTGGATTCGGTCCGTATTCTCTGCGCGGGTGGTACTCCATCGCCTGCCAAATTGCGAGGGAAACAGGGGCTGGAACATGCTTGCCATGGCGGTTTCTTTGCGTACGATAAGCCCCAGAAAACACAGAGAAAACACAACAAAATCAGAGGAAACCTGAGGACATGGCTAGCTACCGCGTCACCGCCCACAACACCTCGAAGCAATCCGAAAACAAGATCCACGACGACACCGTGGCGCGGCGGTTCGGTTTCTCCGGCGGTCTCGTCCCCGGCGTCGACGTTTTCGCCTACATGACCCATCTGCCGGTCGAAAAATGGGGCCGCGATTTCCTCGAACGCGGGTTGATCGAGGCGCGCTTCGTCAAGCCGGTCTATGACGGCGAGGTCGCCGAACTCACCGGCAACGAGAGCGGCGGCACCCTTTCGATCGAGGTTCACAGCCGCGGCGGCCTCTGCGCCGCCGGCACCGCGTCGTTGCCGGCATCAGCGCCGGGATTCCCGCTCGCCGATTTCAGGGAAGTCGCGCCGGTCAGCGAACGGCATCCGGTCAATGCCGGCTCCTACGAAGTCGGCAAATGGCTCGGCACGCTGCCGCGCGACTGGGCCGGCGACGCGGCACGCGAATATCTCGCCGATATCCGCGAGACCGATCCGATCTACGCCAGGGAAGGCCTCGGCCATCCCGGCCTGTTGCAGCGGGTGATGAACAAAGTGCTGGTCGACAACGCCATCCTGGGCCCGTGGATTCACGTCGGCAGCAAGATGCAGTTGCTGTCGGCGGCGAAAGCCGGCGACGTCATCACCGCGCGCGCCAAGGTGATCGGCAATTACGACAAGAAGGGCCATCGTTTCGTCGAGCTCGACGCGCTGGTCGTCGCCAACGGCAACACGCCGCTGGCGCATTGTCACCACACCGCGATCTACCAGCCACGCGAAGTGGCGGCGGCGTAGTTTTACGCCGTCATTCCCCGCGAAGGCGGGGAATCCAGTACGCCGCGGGCTCTCGGTTTACGACGAACATCTCTGGAATACTGGGTCGCCCGGTCAAGCCGGGCGATGACAGTCGTACATGTGGCTGACGACGACGCTCACGCCGCCTTTGTCTTGGCGTCCTGGATCGCGCGCCACACCCGTTCCGGCGTCAGCGGCATGTCGATATGGCTGATGCCGTAGTCCGACAGCGCGTCGATCACCGCGTTGACGATGCAGACCAGGCTGCCGGCGCAGCCGGCTTCGCCGCAGCCCTTGGTGCCCAGCGGATTGGTCTTGGCGGGCGAGGGATGATCGCCGACTTCCATCGGCGGGATGTCTTCGGCGCGCGGCATGGCGTAGTCCATGAACGAGCCGGTGATCGGCTGGCCGCTTTCGTCGTAGCTGACTTCCTCCATCAGCGCCTGGCCGATGCCTTGCGCCACGCCGCCGTGCAACTGCCCGGCGACGATCATCGGGTTGACGACTACACCGAAATCATTGACCGCGAAGTAGCGCACGATCCGGGTCACGCCGGTGTCGGGATCGATCTCGACTTCCGCGACGTGGCAGCCGTTCGGGAAGGTCGACGGCGTATCCTTGGTGGCATGGTCGACGTCGAGCGAGGACGGCGTACCCTCGGGCATCTTGCCGTCGCGCAGCCGCTGCGCCAGTTCCATGATGCCGATCGAACGGTCGGTGCCGGCGATGGTGAAGCGGCCGCCGGCGAATTCGATGTCGCCTTCGGAGGCTTCCAGCAGGTGGGCCGCGGCCTTCTTGCCCTTCTCGACCACCAGCGCCGAGGATTCGACGATCGCTTGACCCGTTGCCGTGATCGAGCGCGAGCCGCCGGTGCCGTTGCCGAAACGCACGAGGTCGCTGTCGCCCTGTTCCAGCGTGATCTTCTCGAACGGCACACCCAATTGCGCCGATAGCACCTGCGCGAACGGGGTGGCGTGGCCCTGGCCGTAATCCAGCGTGCCGGTGGTGAGCTTCACCGAACCGTCCGGCTCGAAGGTGATCTTGCCGAGTTCGCCGCTCGGCGGTGCGGTGACCTCGAGATAGGAGCCGACCGCGATGCCGCGCAGCTTGCCGTTCTTTTTGCTTTCCTTCTTGCGCCTGGCGAAATTGGCGTGGTCGGAAATCTCCAGCGCCTTGTTGAAGACGCCGGCAAAATCGCCGCTGTCATAGGTGACGCCGGAGGCGGCAGCGAACGGCAATTGCGCCGGCTTGATGAAATTGCGCTTGCGCAAGGTCAGCCGATTGATGCCCATCTCGTCGGCGGCGCGGTCGATCAGCCGCTCCATGTAGTAATTGGCCTCGGGTCGGCCGGCGCCGCGATAGGCGCCCATCAGCGTGGTGTTGGTCAGCACGGTCTTGATGTCGACGCCGAGCAGCGGCGTGCGGTAGACGCTGGCCAGATTCTTGCCGGTGTTGAGCGACAGCGGGCCCGGCGCCACGCCGGTGATGTAGGCGCCGAGGTTGCCGTAACCTTGCAGTCGCACCGCCAGAAACTTGCCTTCGGCATCGAGCGCCAGTTCGGCGTGGATCAGCTGCGCGCGGCCCTGGCTGTCGGACAGGAAACTGGTCGAGCGTTCGTCGGTCCATTTCACCGGACGGCCCAGCGCCCGCGCGGCGTGCGCGATGCAGGTGTACTCCGGGTAGTTCATGTTCTTCATGCCGAACGAGCCGCCGACATTGGCGGTTAGAATCCGGACCTTGTCGGTCGGCACGTTCAGGATCTTGGCAAAGCCGGCCTTGTTGCCGGCGACGCCCTGGGTCGGAACCTGGATCGTGAAGCGTTCGGCGGCCTTGTCGTAGGCGGCCAGCGCCACGCGCGGCTCCATCGAGACCACGGCGACGCGGGTGTTGACGATGTCGAGTTTGGTCACATGCGCCGCGCCGGCGAATGCCGCATCGATCCTGGCGGCGTCGCCATAGTGATAGTCGAGCGCGACATTGTTGGGGATGTGGTCGTAGAGCAGCGGCGCGCCGGGTTTGGTGGCATCGGCGGCGTTGGTGACGGCGGGCAGGGGCTCGATATCCAGTTCGACGGCTTCGGCGGCATCACGCGCCTGCGCCAGCGTCTCCGCCACCACGAAGGCGACAGGATCGCCGACGAAGCGCACCTTGTCGGTCGGCAGCGCCATGCGATTGGTCTGCAACAGCGGCGAGCCGTCGCGGCTCTTCAGCGGCAGGCCGCAGGTGAAGGGGTTATAACCGGCAGCAGCGAGGTCCTGGCCGGTCCAGACGCCAAGCACGCCCGGCATGGTCTTCGCTGTCGCCCTGTCGATGCCCTTGATGATGCCGTGGGCATGACTGGAACGAACCATCCAGCAATAGGCCTGGCCGGGCAGCGCGAAATCGTCGGTATATTTACCCTTGCCGCGGACCAGCGTGTCGTCTTCCTTGCGGCGCACCGGCTGCCCGACACCGTATTTTTGCAGTGCGATAGCGTTTTCCAGAGAAGCCGGCGGCGTGTGATCTTGCATCGAAAAATACCTGAAATGCTCGGATTCCCGCGGGTTTTGCGGGCTCCCGCTCAAATACCGCACCGCGTCAGGCGCGACAACGCCTGATTGGGCATAGTCCTATGTGATGGGTTGTTGCGTAGCCCCTTGGCACTGCTAAAGTTTCCGTGAACGCTAATTATTCGGCGGCCAGCCTTGGCCCGCGGAAAGACAATTTTGATGAACGAGGATACGCGGCTTCGCGAAGGCCATCCGGCCCGAAGCCCGTCAGGATCGGTTGCGGCGGGCGCGGAAAACGGCGTTTACGCCGCGCTCGACCTTGGCACCAATAATTGTCGGCTGTTGATCGCCAGTCCCGCGGGCGACGGCTTTCGCGTCCTCAACTCGTTTTCCCGAATCATCCGGCTGGGCGAGGGCATCTCGGCGACCGGTTCCATCAGCGATGCGGCGATCGACCGCGCCATCGCCGCGCTCTCGATCTGCAGCGACAAGATCCGCTACCGCAAGGCCAAGCGGCTGCGCCTGATCGCGACCGAAGCCTGCCGCGCCGCAACCAATGCCGACAGTTTTCGCGACAGGGTCGCCAGCGAGACCGGGATACGGCTCGAGGTGATCGATCGCGAGACCGAGGCGACGTTGGCAGTGGTCGGCTGCTCGCCGCTGCTCGACCCCAAGGGCCGCGGCGCTATTCTGTTCGACATTGGCGGCGGCTCCACCGAGCTGGTGCGGATCGAGCGCGATCCGGACCAGATGAATGCGCCGCCGCGGATCAAGGGCTGGGTGTCGATCCCGTTTGGCGTCGTCACTTTGGCCGAGCACTTCGGCGGCAGAGACGTAACGGCGGAATGCTATGCGCAAATGGTGGCCGAGGTCGCACAATATGTCGCGCCGTTCGCGGCCGAGCACGCCGGTGACCTGCGCGACATGCATATGCTGGGCACGTCGGGCACGGTGACGACGCTGGCCGGCGTCCATCTCAATCTCTCGCGCTACGACCGGCGCCGGATCGACGGTGTCTGGATGAGCGATGCGGAGGTCACCGCCGTAATCGAGCGGCTGCGCGGCATGAGCTTCCAGCAGCGCGCCGACAACAACTGCATCAGCGTCGAGCGCGCCGATCTGGTGCTGGCCGGCTGCGCCATTCTCGACGCCGTCCGCGACGCGTTTCCGTTGCCGCGGCTGCGGGTCGCCGACCGCGGCCTGCGCGAGGGCATGCTGGTCGAGATGATGCGTGAGGACGGCGCACTCAGGGCGTGCTAAGGCGCGCTCGAATGTACTGAAGGCATTACGGGTTCGCTTCGCGCCCCGGAATGACAACTGGAACCAATATGGCAAAAGACACCACCGGACGGCTGCACGTCACGGTCAAGAGCGGTGGCAAGCGCAAGCTGTCCTCGAAGCTCTGGCTGGAACGGCAGCTCAACGATCCCTATGTGGCGCAAGCCAAAAAGGACGGCTGGCGCTCGCGCGCGGCCTACAAGCTGATCGAGATCGACGACAAGTATCACTTCCTCAAGCAAGGGATTTCGGTGGTCGACCTTGGCGCCGCGCCCGGCGGTTGGAGCCAGGTCGCGGCCAAGCGCATCGGCAGGCCCAACGGCAAGGGTAAGATCGTCGCGATCGATCTGTTGGAGATGCCTGAAGTACCCGGCGTCGAGTTTGCGCAACTCGACTTTCTGGCCGACGCCGCGCCGGAGAAGCTGATCGCGATGATGGGCACCCGCGCCGACGTCGTGATGTCCGACATGGCGGCGAATACCACCGGCCACCGCAAGACCGATCAGCTCCGCATCATCGGCCTGGTCGAGAGCGCCGCGGCGTTTGCCTGCGACGTGCTCAATCCCGGCGGAACGTTTCTGGCGAAAGTATTTCAGAGCGGCGCCGAGGGCGAGCTGCTGGCGCAGTTGAAGCGTGATTTCGCCACCGTGCGTCACGTCAAGCCGGCTTCGAGCCGGCAGGATTCGTCGGAGCGTTATGTGCTGGCGACGGGATTCCGGGGTGGGGCGAAATAGGCGCGGTCACACTGGCAGCCGACGTCACCGCGGGCTTACTCTCTCCATGAAGGTAGAGAGCCGTCACGACAGCGTGACCGCTTCGATTCCTTAACCCGTATCGGGCAATACGTCAGCAGGATTTGACCGGCTGACCCGCGTCATCCCGTCGAATTTTTTTACCCGAGCCGCTGATCCCGCGCGTCCTGGGTGCCTTCGCTGGCTGCCTTCACTGCGGCCTTGGCGGCGCCCTTGCGGCTGGAAATCTCGACCGCGCTGCGGCCGGATATCTCGTGGCCGGCATCGTCGGGCATCTGCCAGAAAAACCACGCCGACACCGCCGAGATGACCGAGACCACGATGAAGGCCGGCGCGAACACGTCGGCGGTCAGTTCGGTCGCGTGATGCAGCGCCAGCGTCAATTCCACGCAGAAGGCGCCGACTGCGACGCCGGCCGAAATCGCCAGTTGCTGGTTGACGCTGACCAGCGTCGTGGCGCGGCTCATCTGCGGCGGTTCAACCTCGGCATAGGCGACGGTGTTGATCGCGGTGAATTGCAGCGAGCGGAAGAAGCCGCCAACCACCAGGATGATGAAGATCAGCAGTAGCGGCGTGGTGATCGTGAACAGGGCGCAAGCCGCCAGGAAGACCGAACTGACGACAGCGTTGATCGTCATCATGTTGCGAAAGCCGAAGGTGCGGATGATGCGCGCCGCCAGTGTCTTCATGCCCATGGCGCCGACCGCGGAAGAGAAGGTCACGAGGCCGGACTGGAACGGTGACAGGCCGAAGCCGACCTGCATCAACAGCGGCAGCAGGAACGGGAGCGCACCGATGCCGAGACGGAACAGGAAACCGCCGATGATGGCTGCCCGCATCGTCGACAGCCGCAGCAGCGAAAAATCCAGCACCGGCGATCCGGTCCGCCGCGCGTGCATGACGTACAGCGTCATCGAGATCGACCCGACCGCGACCAGGCCCGCGATGATCGGCCACGGCAGCAGGTTGAGGCCTGCGACCGAAAGTCCGAAGGCAATGCCCGCCAGTCCAACGCCGGCCAGCACCAGCCCGTAGAGATCGAAACGCTCCGGGTCTTCGCTCTTGATCGGGTCGATGTATTTCATGGCCAGGAAAATGCCGAGCAGCCCGATCGGGATATTGATCAGGAAGATCCAGTGCCAGGAGAAATAGGTGGTGATGAAGCCGCCGAGCGGCGGGCCGATCACCGGCCCGATCAGCGCCGGCACCGTCACCCAGGTCATGGCGTTGACCAGTGCGCTCTTGTCGATCGAGCGCAGCAGTACCAGCCGTCCGACTGGCGTCATCATCGCGCCGCCCATGCCCTGGAGGATGCGTGCGATGACGAAATGGGTGACCGACTGCGACAGCGCGCAGCCAATCGACCCCACCATGAACACCGCGACCGCGATCGTGAACACCATGCGTGCGCCGAAGCGGTCGGCGGTCCAGCCGCTGGCGGGAATGAACACGGCGAGCGACAGCAGATAGGAGGTGATCGCGAGCTTGAGCGTCAGCGGGCTGGTGCCGATGTCGGCCGCGATCGCCGGCAGCGAGGTCGCGATCACCGTCGAGTCCATGTTTTCCATGAACAGCGCGGTGGCGACGATGAGCGGGATCAGGCGTTGCTTGTCCATCGGGCGGGGCGTGAGAATGAGGCAGGCGAGGGCTGTAATATCCCTCTTCGGTATTGATTTTGTTTGGTTTTCTTGGATTTCCGGAACTTGTCCGCCGTCATTCGGCTGTCGACTGTGTCGCACAGAGTTGGGCAATCAGAAAGCGCCAATGCGGTTGAGGTGAGTTTCATCACCGCAAAATGGCCGGGAAACCCACACCTCGTAAAATGGTCGCGGCGATGAAACGCGTGCAATGGCATTCATTGCCCGACGGTTGACCGCCGTTGCCGCGAGCGGGACTGCGTCATTCCGGGGCGAGATCCTGATGCGGATTCCGGCTCTGGCGATTTTCGAACGGCAGCCGTGCGCGCGGTCCCGACCGGGTTCCTCTTGATCGCTTGATTTACATCAACGCTGCTCCTCGACGATTTCTGGAAATGGCCGCATCCCAATTGCGTTCAAGAGGAGGAAGGCCATGTTGCGTTCCGTGCTTGCTGCTTTAGCTGCAGTCGTTCTGGTCGGCGCCAGCCTCGTGCCGGATGATGCGTTCGCGCGTGGTGGGCGCGGCGGTGGTGGAGGTCGGGGCGGAGGCGGCTTTCACGGAGGGGGAGCCCGTGGGTTCCACGGCGGCGGCATGCATGCCGGACGTATCCACGGTGGCGGGCGTCCGTCACATCCCATCGCAGGCCGACCGGGGCGCCCCGGATATGGCGGTCGTTACCCAGTCGCAGGTCGGCCCGGTTACGGCTACGGCGGAGGGTATTATCGTCGGGGATATGGTGCGGCAGCGGCGGTCGGAGCGGCTGCGGCCGGTGCGGCGTACTATGGCAGCGGCTATTACAACAACGGCAACTGCTACGATCCGTACGGCAACTGGATCTGTACCGGGCAATATCCTTATTGAGCCACGCTGATCGTCAGTGACGGCGGCAGGTCAGTCTTGCCGCCGTCCGTTTCGTCCTTGCCGTTGATCCAGGTCAAGGTCAGAAGTTTGCGTCCGGAAAATCTGGAAAAAACTGGAGGAGACCCCGATGGAAACCAACAACCCATTCGATGCCGTTCGATCGATGATGGAAGACAATCTCGCGAAGGTTGGCAGCGCGACAAAGAGTTATCTCGACCTGCTGCAGAAAAGCATGCTGACCGTGCCGAATGCCAACGAGGATCAGGTCAAAGCGTTCAGGGCGTATATCGACCGGCAGGTGGCCGCCAACCAGGCGTTCGTGAGCAAGCTGCTAAACGCCAAGGGTATTCACGAGGCCGTGCAAATTCAGGTCGAATACTTCCAGTCCCAGATGAAAACCTCCGTCAGTGATGCGATGCAGCTTACGGACAAGGTGACGGCGGCATCCAAACCTTCGACGGCTTGAGGGCCGGCGCATTCTGGCAGTGCTGCCGCACGACGGACCGTTGCTCTGATGCGGCTAACTCTCGCGCCGCAGCGCACGAGCCGTGCACCGATAACGTGCGTGCGTGGAAGCGCGGCCGGCGACCGGTTACGACGGGAATATATAATATATGATGCGGAAGGTCCTGATTAGCGCGGCAATGACGATTTTCGTGGTTGGCTGTTTCTGGCAGTTCGGACGCTGGCTGTTGCGATGGTCCGGGTACGGTCTCGGTTTGCGGAGCTTGCCGGGCGGCTACTATGACTTTGTCGAGAGATTTGCAGAAAAGATCGCAAGCGGATCGAGCATTCTCTGGATAGCCGGACCGTGGCTGTTGATCAGCATCGGCTTGATGATCCTGATCATCCTTCGTTCCTGGACGACTGAAAACAACGTCCGCGGCGGATAGGTTGCCCCACGCCTGCGCGGCGCCCGCAGACCGCAAACGGCTTTCGCAGGGACTATTGCGAAACCGGGCTCGCCACTTAAATCCAGCGTGATGCCGCCGGAGATCCCGTGATGATCTATGTCCTTGCTGCCTTGTTGCCGCCTCTCGGCTTGCTGCTGAACGGGCAGCCGTTTTCAGCGATCTTCAACGCGATTCTGCTCGTGTTTTGCCTGGTTTTCGGCCTGATTTTCCATGTCCTGCTGCTGGTGCCCTCGGCGCATGCGCTGGTGGCGGTTCACATGAGGCGGGAAGACCGGCGGCACCGGGAAGTGGTCGAGGCGATCCGGCAGCATGGACCGCCCCCGGGGTACCAGCGCTAAGGCCCTTTAAAGTGGGGCTTTCATAGCGTTTTCGAGCGAAGTGGATACCGCTTCGCGTAAGGAAAACGCGTCAAAACAAAAGAGTAGAGCGATGTTCTGATCTTCGATTAGAGCATGGCTCGAAAAGGCTGTGCATAGCTGGCAAACGCTTTGATTCGGCGAAATGCCATGCTATCGACCACCGTCAACCCCACCGATGGGCTTCGATTCGACGGCGATGCCGGTAGCATCGCCGAAGGCGGCGTTCATCCCAATAATATCGCGGCGGAATGCCGCCGAAAGGAGTTGGCACATGGCGCAGGGACTTCAGGATATCCGCGAAGCGTACACGTTCGACGACGTGCTGCTGAAGCCAGGTCCCTCAGACGTTCTGCCCGGCCAGGTCGATATTCGCTCCCGCGCCACCCGCGAGATTCCGCTCAACATCCCGATCATTGCCTCCGCCATGGATACGGTGACGGAAGCCCGGATGGCGATCGCGATGGCGCAGGCCGGCGGCGTCGGCGTCATCCACCGTAACTTCGATCCCGAGGGGCAGGCCGCTCAGGTGCGGCAGGTCAAGAAATTCGAATCCGGCATGGTGGTGAATCCGCTCACCATCAGTCCAGACGCGATGCTGTCGGACGCCACCGCGCTGATGCGTGACCACGGATTTTCCGGCATTCCGGTCGTGACCGGCGGCAGCAAGGGCGTTCCCGGCAAGCTGGTCGGCATCCTCACCAACCGCGACGTCCGTTTTGCGACCGATCCCAAGCAAAAAATCTCGGAGCTGATGACGCATGAAAACCTCGTCACGGTGCGCGAAGGCGTCAGCCAGGACGAGGCCAAGCGGATGCTGCACCAGCATCGCATCGAAAAGCTGCTGGTCGTCGACGACCAATACCGCTGCGTCGGCCTGATCACCGTCAAGGACATGGAAAAGGCGGTCGCGCATCCGCTCGCCTGCAAGGACTCGCAGGGCCGCTTGCGCGTCGCCGCGGCCACCACGGTTGGCGACGGCGGCTTTGAACGCACCGAGCTGTTGATCGATGCCGGTGTCGACCTCGTCGTCGTCGATACCTCGCATGGACATTCGTCGCACGTGCTGGAAGCGGTCAACCGCATCAAGCGGCTGTCGAATGCCGTGCAGGTAATCGCCGGCAACATCGCCACGAAAGAGGGCGCGCAGGCGCTGATCGACGCGGGCGCGGACGCGATCAAAGTCGGCATCGGCCCGGGCTCGATCTGCACCACGCGCATCGTGGCCGGTGTCGGCGTGCCGCAACTCACCGCGATCATGGATGCGGTGGAAGCCGCCAAGAAGTCGGACATTCCGGTGATCGCCGACGGCGGTATCAAATATTCCGGGGATCTCGCCAAGGCGCTCGCCGCCGGCGCCGATATCGCCATGGTCGGCTCGCTGCTGGCCGGCACCGACGAGACGCCGGGCGAAGTGTTTCTGTGGCAGGGCCGCTCCTACAAGGCCTATCGCGGCATGGGCTCGGTCGGCGCGATGGCGCGCGGCTCGGCCGACCGCTACTTCCAGCAGGACATCAAGGACACGCTGAAGCTGGTACCTGAAGGCATCGAGGGCCAGGTGCCATACAAGGGCGCGGTCGCCAACGTCATGCACCAGCTCGCCGGCGGCCTTCGTGCCGCGATGGGCTATGTCGGCGCCCGCAACCTCGCCGAATTCCACGAGAAGGCGCAGTTCGTCCGCATCACCGGCGCCGGCCTGCGCGAAAGCCACGTCCATGACGTGACGATTACGCGCGAAAGCCCGAACTATCCGGGCGGGGCGTAAGCAGCTTCCACGTCGCGGAATTCAACGCCGTCATTGCGAGGAGCAAAGCGACGAAGCAATCCATTCCACCGCTTGCGGAGGCATGAATTGCTTCGCTACGCTCGCAATGACGAAAAACAATAAACCGGAGGAACCCACCATGTCCCAGGGCAAACGCATCGTTCTGGCTTCCCGTCCCAAGGGAGAGCCGAAACCCTCCGATTTCCGCCTCGAGGATTGCCTGGTGCCGACGCCCGGCGCCGGCGAGGTCTTGTTGCGCACCATCTGGCTGTCGCTCGATCCCTACATGCGCGGGCGCATGAGCGACGGGCCGTCTTATGCGACGCCGGTGCCGGTCGACGGCGTGATGGAAGGCGGTACCGTCAGCGAGGTGATGGCGTCGAACAATCCGGGTTTCGCCAAGGGCGACGTGGTGCTGTCGCGCGCGGGCTGGCAGACCCATGCGATTTCGGACGGCAAGACGCTGGTCAAGGTCGATTCGAAGATCGCGCCGGTCTCGACCGCGGTCGGCGTGCTCGGCATGCCCGGCATGACCGCTTACACCGGCCTGCTCGATATCGGCCAACCGAAGCCCGGCGAGACCGTTGTGGTCGCGGCAGCCTCGGGTGCGGTCGGCTCGGCCGTCGGCCAGATCGCGAGGATCAAGGGTGCGCGCGCCATCGGCATCGCCGGCGGCAAGGACAAATGCGATTATGTGAAGAAGGAACTCGGCTTCGACGATTGCCTCGATC
The DNA here is from genome assembly GCA_963764705.1 of uncultured Alphaproteobacteria bacterium. Lineage (GTDB taxonomy): Bacteria > Pseudomonadota > Alphaproteobacteria > Rhizobiales > Xanthobacteraceae > Bradyrhizobium. The sequence goes on from CAVXTR010000010.1 coordinate 107,487, forward strand.
ACCGCGATCCTCAACTCGCCGCGAAACTGAAAGAAGCCTGCCCAAGCGGCATCGACGTCTATTTCGAAAACGTCGGCGGCGCGGTGTTCGAGGCGGTGTTTCCGCTGCTCAACGCGTTCGCGCGCATGCCCGTCTGTGGCCTGATCGCCGAATACAACAATTTTGGTGAGACCAACCCGAAGTGGGCCGGCGCGATGATGCGCGCGGTGCTGACCAAGCGGCTGACCATTCGCGGCTTCATCGTCTCTGACTTTGCCGCGCGCCGCGACGATTTTCTGCGCGACATGTCGGGCTGGGTCCGCGAGGGCAAGGTCAAGCACAAGGAGTTCGTCACCGAAGGGCTCGACAGCGCGCCCGCGGCGTTCATGGGGCTGTTGAAGGGCGCGAACTTCGGCAAGCAACTGGTGCGGGTCGGGCCGGACAAGGCGTGAAGCTGCGATAACCAAGCAGCTACAACATCCAAATAGCTACAAGATCTCGGAAGATGAAGCATGTCAGGCATTCTTAGCGGCAAGGTGGCGCTGGTAACCGGTGGCGCATCGGGGATTGGGCAGGCAACCGCGGTGGTGATGGCGCGCGAGGGCGCGGTCGTGGCGGTCGCGGACCGTGCCGAGGCAGACGCCGCGGCAACGGTGGCGTTGATCAATGCGGCCGGCGGGCAGGCGATTGCCATCGGCGGCGACGTCACCCGCGAACAGGACGTTGCTGCGATGGTGGTGCGCACGGTTGCGGCCTTCGGGCGGATCGATTGCGCCTTCAACAATGCCGGTATTGCGCCGCGCGCCGTCGGGCCGGCGGGCCAGCGCACCCATGAACTCAGCCAGGCCGCGTTCGACCAGATGCTGGCGGTCAACCTGACCGGCGTCTTCCTCTGCCTCAAATACGAAGTCACGCAGATGCTGTCGCAGGGTGGCGGCGGCGCGATCGTCAACACCGCCTCGATCGCCGGGCTGATCGGTCTTGCCACCTCGGCGCACTACGTCGCTTCCAAGCATGGCGTGGTCGGGCTGACCAAGAGTGCCGCGATTGAATATGCCGAGGACGGCATCCGCGTGAACTGCGTCAATCCCGGCTACATCACGACGCCGATGACAAAGGAGACCGTCGAGGAGCGCGGCGAGCAGATCATTGCCAAGGTACCGATGCGGCGCATGGGGGTTCCGGGCGAGATCGCCGAAGCCGTGGCCTGGATGTGCTCGGACAAGGCCTCGTTCATGACCGGCGCGGCGCATGTGATCGACGGCGGATATTACGCGGCTTGAGGCAGGATCAACGGCGAGGCGAATTCACATCGCCTTGAGCACGTCGTCCAGATCGATATCGATCTGGCCCGGCGCCCTGACGTGGTAGACCTCAAAACTGTCGGGCGCAAAACGGTACTCGACCAGACCTGTTTCCTTGATGCCGATCAATTCCTGCCGCGGTTCCGAAATCTTGAAGGCTGTCGACGGCGCCCAGACGTGGCGGGTATGGCCAAACGTAAAGTCGCGGCGCTGGTGGACATGGCCTGAGGCGACGAGGCGAAGATCAACCTTGCCGAACATCTCGTTCAACTGCTTGCGCCGCGGCTGCGGCACATAGCGGATCGCCGATGACTCCAGTTCGGGATCTTCGGGCGTGTTGAGATAAAGCGGCTTGTGGATGAACAGCGCCACCGGCTTGCCGTTGACGCGTGCGAGCTCGCCGGCAAGCCAGTCGAATTGCTCGGCCTCGCTGTCGATGCCGGTGTTCATGATCAACGAATTCAGTCCGATGAAACACCAGCCGGCTTCCTCGAAGCGCCAGCGGTCCTCACCGATCACGTCGATGTAATTGTGCCGCAACGCCTCGCTCGCTGGATGCGTCGGCACCGGACCGATCGCGGTCGGGTTGTCGCCGAGGTCGTGATTACCGGGCAGATAGCGGCAGGGCACCGGCAGCGCCTCGTGCAGCGACTTGGCGAATTCGAGATCGCTGCGGCTGGTCGGGCCGTCGAACGAGAGGTCGCCGCTGTTGATGACGAGGTCCGGCCGCGTCGCGTCGATGTGTTCGCTGACGCGGTTGAAATTATCGGTCAACAGTTGCAGGCGGCGGGCGAGGTGGGTATCCGAAATTTGCGTCAGACGAAATTTGCTCATGCGCTATTCCTTTTGCGCAATGCTAGCAAAATTTGAAATCGGAACGATGACGAAATTGAAAATCGAGTCGCATCATACTTAGTTTCATACTTAGTTGTGATGCCGCCCGTTGAGGCGTGCTACCGGCATCCAATCGCGGAGCGTTTCAGAGCACGCGATAGCGGATCGCGAAGGCGTCGTGGGCTTCCGGTGTCGCGGCGTCACCCCTCGCGGACACGACGCCGTCGGCGAGATGCCACGGGCTGAATTGCAGGGAATGCGAGGGGCTCGCGGGCAGCCGCAGTTTGAACTGGCACTGGCCCTGGCCGGGCAGATTGAGCACCACGGTCCGTTCGGTGGTGCGGTAGTCGAGCGTCACAGTGCCTTTCAGGACATTGCGGCCGTCTGGCGTGGAAGCGAACGCTTGCTCGACCCGCGCCAGTTTCTGGTTGCGATCGGTCAGCAGCTCGACCTGGGTATCGGCGACGGCCGAGAGCGTGGCCTTCGGCAGCCGGATTTCAAACTCGACCGCGGGCTTGGCGGGATTGATGCCGAGATAGGCCAGCGCCGCGTGGCGCATGTCAGAGATGACGAAGGCGAGCAGCACCAGTACCGCGGAGGCGGCGAGGCCATGCTTGACGAGGTCGCGCCGGCTCCGGTAGCCGCTGCGGAAATAGATCGTCAGCACGATCGCGACCGCCAGCGCCGCGGCGACGCCTGATAGCGCCGACATGATCATGCCGAGCCCGCCGTCGGGGCTATCGTCGAACAGGCCGGTTCCGATGCCGACCACCCTGAGAAAGGAGGTTACGGAATCGGCGGGCAGTTCGGCGGCCCGGGCGACCCCGGTCAGGATCGGGGAGGTGATGTTCATCGTGCCATCTCGTGAAGGGCGCCTCAGGGCCGGTTTGCGGGCCAGAACCTTTGAAACTCTCGAACGTTGGTCACTCGGGTCTGGAATGTGGTTCAAGCCCTCAAGGGCCAGATTTGTCAGCGGGCGCCGCGGGGGCTATGGCTAGGCCCGGCGCGGCTCAAGGGGAGGATTTCATGTCGGTTCAATGGGTTTTACTGCCTGTATTCGTGCTGGTCGGTCTCGCTTTCTTCCTGCTGCTGTGGATGGCAACCGCCCGCGGGCAGGCGCTGAAGGGCCGGGAGACCAATCTGAAGGACGTCGCACTCGGGCAAGCGAAATGGCCGACCCGCACGGCGCAAATCGGCGATTGCTTCTCGAACCAGTTCGAAATACCGGTGCTGTTCTACATCCTGATCGCATTGGCGCTGCCGCTGCGCCATGCCGACCTCTTCATCGTGTTGATGTCCTGGGTGTTCGTGGTGCTGCGGTTCATCCATGCCGGAATCTTCGTGACCACCAACAACGTGCGGCAGCGCGGACTGGTGTGGTTTTCCGGCGTACTGGTGCTGCTGGCGATGTGGCTCTACTTCGCCTTGAGAATTCTGCTGCTTATTTAGTTGACGCGTTTTCTTCACGCGAACCGGTGCCCACTTCGCTTGAAAACGCTTTAGAATCTGAAAGTCCTGAATGACCCCCGCCGCCCGGCTGTCCGCAGCCATCGAACTGATCGAGACCATCGACGCGCAACGCGTTCCCGCGGCCAAGGCGCTGAAGGAGTGGGGCACCGCGCACCGCTTTGCCGGTTCCGGCGACCGCGCCGCGATCGCCGGGCTGGTGTGGGACGTGCTGCGGCGGCGCGCCTCGGCCGCGTGGCTCATGGACGCCGATACGCCACGCGCCCGCGCGCTCGGCATGTTGAAACTCGAGCGCGGCATGGATGCGGAGGCGATCTCCAACCTGTGCCACGGCGAACGCTTCGCGCCGGCACCGCTGAGCGCCACCGAACGCGCGGCGCTGACCTCGCGCTCGCTCGACGATGCGCCGCCGCACATCGCCGGCGATTATCCGGAATGGCTCGACCCGCATCTGGCCAAGGTGTTTGGCGATGACCGCGTCGCCGAGGCCACCGCGATGGCGAGCCGGGCGCCGCTGGATCTGCGCGTCAACACGCTGAAATCCAATCGCGACAAGGTATTGCCCAAGCTTTCGCATCTCGGCGCGGAGCCGACGCCGTGGTCGCCGAACGGGCTTCGCATCGAACTTGGCGCCGATGCCCGCAATCCCGGCATTCACGCCGAGGAGGATTTTATCAAGGGTGCGATCGAGGTCCAGGACGAGGGCTCGCAGCTCGCGGCACTGTTGTCTGGCGCCAAGCCGGGCGAGCAGGTGATCGATCTCTGTGCGGGTGCCGGCGGCAAGACATTGGCGCTGGCGGCGATGATGCAGGGCAAGGGCCGGCTCATTGCAACGGATCACGACAAGCGCCAGCTTGCGCCGATCTTCGAGCGGCTGTCGCGCGCCGGCATTCACAACGCCGATGTCCGCGCCCCCAAGGGCGACGCCGATCCGCTGGCCGACATCCATGCAACAGCCGATCTGGTGCTGATCGACGCGCCCTGTACCGGCACCGGCACCTGGCGCCGCAATCCCGACGCCAAATGGCGCATGCGCCCCGGCGCGCTCGAAATGCGGTTGAAGGACCAGGCCGAAGTGCTTGATCGCGCAGCAGGGCTGGTAAAGCCGGGCGGCCGGATCGCCTATGTCACCTGCTCGGTACTCCCGGCCGAAAACGGCGACCAGATTCGCGCGTTCATGGCGCGGCATCCGGAATTCTCGGTGGTGCCGCCGGAGCAGACGGCCAGCGTGCTGTGGGACAAGGCGGAAGCATTCGCCGCCGCCGCGCTGGAGACACCGGAAGGCTGGCTGATGACGCCGCGCCGGACCGGCACGGACGGGTTCTTCGTGTCGCGTGCTGAAGAAGGTATCGTCATCCTGAGGTGCTCGCCGTGTTCGGCGAGCCTCGAAGGATGCGGCCACAGCCGGGCTCGTCGCCCTTCGAGGCGTGCGAAGACGCGCGCACCCTCAGGGTGACGGATTCTCCCGTTATTGCGAGCTTAGCGAAGCAATCCAGTCTTTCGTCGGCAGCAAAGATGGATTGCTTCGTGGCTGCGCTCCTCGCAATGACGGCGTTGGCACGTCAATGCGCCAGATGGTTCGCCGAACCCTGCCGGATCTTCCCCGCCGCATCGAGCCGCAAATATTCGCAAATCTTCGCCCCGCGCTCGTTCTGGTAAAACATCACGATGCTGTCCGGGCTGACATAGGTATCGATCAGTTCGAAACGCAGGTTCGGGATCATCGACAACGCCTTGCTCCAGTAGGCGCGAACGTTGTCCTTGCCGTGCAGCGTCCCGGACGCGTCGAAGCCGAGCGCGGGAATCCTGTCGGAGGTCATCTCGAAGTCCTCGGTGTAGAGCGCCAGCACCCGCTCCAGATCGTGCGAATTCCAGGCGGCGACCCAGTCCCGGCCCAAGGCTGCTAATTTGGCGGCGGCGAGCTGTTTGGGTTCGTGGTGATCAGGCATTGGTTTCCTCCATTCTGCCTTAGGGACAAATTAGGTCAATAGTACTGACCTAATTGAGTCTGTCCATATCCCGCAGAAGAATGTGGGTCGTCCATTTCTCGCGGTTGCGAGGGGGCCCCCCGTCGCGTATCTGCTTGCCATGACAGCAGCACAGCCCTCCGCCAAGTCGACGCCAACACTGGCCTCGGCGCATGACAAGATTCTGATTGTCGATTTCGGCAGTCAGGTGACGCAACTGATCGCGCGCCGGGTGCGCGAGGAGGGCGTCTACTCCGAGATCGTGCCGTTCCAGAAGGCCGAAGCGGCCTTCAAGGAAATGAAGCCGAAAGCCGTGATCCTCTCCGGCGGTCCGGAGTCGGTGCACGAGGCCGGTTCGCCGCGCGCGCCGCAGGCGATCTTCGATTCCGGCGTCCCCGTGCTCGGCATCTGCTACGGCCAGATGACCATGGCCGCCCAGCTCGGCGGTGAAGTCGAGGGCGGCCACCACCGTGAATACGGCCGCGCCGATGTCGAGGTCAAAGCCCACAGCAACCTGTTCGACGCGACCTGGTCGATGGGCGAAAAGCATCCGGTGTGGATGAGCCATGGCGACCGCATCACCAAGATGCCGCCGGGCTTTTCGGTCGCCGGCGTTTCGCCCAACGCGCCATTCGCCGTGATCCAGGACGAGAAGCGCAAATATTACGGCCTGATGTTCCACCCCGAAGTGGTGCACACGCCCGACGGCGCAAAACTGATCCGCAATTTCGTCCGCAAGGTCGCCGGCCTGACCGGCGACTGGACCATGCGCGCGTTCCGCGAGGAAGCGATCGAAAAGATCCGCGCCCAGGTCGGCAAGGGCAGGGTGATCTGCGGCCTCTCCGGCGGCGTCGACTTCGGCAGTGGCCGCGGTGCTGATCCACGAGGCGGTCGGCGACCAGCTTACGTGTGTCTTCGTCGATCACGGCATGCTGCGGCTCGACGAAGCCAAGACTGTTGTCGACCTGTTCCGGCACCACTACAACATTCCCTTGGTGCATGTAGATGCCTCGAAGCAGTTCCTCGGCGAACTTGAAGGGGTCACCGACCCCGAAATCAAGCGCAAGACCATCGGCCGCCTGTTCATCGACGTGTTCGACGCCGAAGCCAAGAAGATCGGCGGCGCGGATTTTCTCGCCCAGGGCACGCTCTACCCCGACGTGATCGAGAGCGTCTCCTTCACCGGCGGCCCGTCGGTGACCATCAAGTCGCACCACAATGTCGGTGGCCTTCCGGCGCGCATGAACATGAAGCTGGTCGAGCCGTTGCGCGAACTGTTCAAGGACGAAGTCCGCGTGCTCGGCCGCGAACTCGGCCTGCCCGAAATCTTCGTCGGCCGTCATCCGTTCCCGGGCCCCGGCCTCGCCATCCGCTGCCCCGGCGAGATCACCAGGGAAAAGCTCGACATCCTCCGCAACGCCGACGCTGTTTATATCGACCAGATCCGCAAGGCCGGCCTCTACGACCAGATCTGGCAGGCCTTCGCCGTGCTGCTGCCGGTGAAAACCGTCGGCGTCATGGGCGACGGGCGCACCTACGAATACGTCGTCGGCCTCCGCGCCGTGACCTCCACCGACGGCATGACCGCCGACTTCTACGCCTTCGACATGAAATTCCTCGGCGAAACCGCGACTCGGATCATCAACGAGGTCAAGGGGGTCAACCGGGTGGTGTACGACGTGACGTCGAAGCCGCCGGGGACGATTGAGTGGGAGTGAGGGAGCACTCCCAAATCTTTCATCCTGCGTCTGTTCAATTCACGCCGAAGCCCTTTTGAGCGCGGCGAGCAGTTCTTTGCCCAGCGCTCCCGCCGAGGCCGGATTCTGGCCGGTGATCAGGCGGCCATCGACGACGACGTGGGGTTGCCAGTTGGCGACCGACGAGTACTCGGCACCTTCCGCCCTTAACGCATCTTCGAGTTCGTAAGGCACGTCCTCGCGGGCGTAGTCGAATTCTTCCTTCTTCGAGAACGACGTGAGCTTCTTGCCGCGCACGAACGGCGTGCCGTCTCCGAGGTCCACACCGAGCAACGCGCACGGACCGTGACAAACGGCGGTCACGAGTTTCCCCGTGGTCCAGGCGCGCACGATGGCCTTCTGAACATCCGCGTTACGCTGGATGTCGACCATCGGCCCGAGCCCGCCGGGCACCAGGATGGCGTCGTAGTCTGCGGCGTCCACTTCGGACAGCTTTCGGCTATGGTTCAGCCGGCGAAAGGCCTTGCTCTCGAGAAACGCTTTTTGGGCAGGATCCTTCTCGTCGTAGGCGTCGTAGGGCGTCCACCCGCCCCTGGGAGATGCAAACTCGATCGCGATCCCCGCCGTGTCGAGCACGTCGAAGGGATGGGCGACCTCGGCGAAGAAGAAGCCGGTCTTGCGGCTGTGCGGGCCGATGACGGGTGCGTTGGTGACGATGAAGAGGACATGTTGGGTCATGTTTTTCTCCTTGAACGAACGGTATATATATTCAATTCGGATTGCGTCCGTGTGTCGAGTCGCCGTGACAGGGGCGCAGCCGCTGCCCAAAATTTATGCGGCAGATTGCCTCGGCCCCAGACTGGCAGCCGGGGTGAGATTCCGACCTTCGGGGGGCGCATGACCAAGCACCAAATCTACTCCATGAGCGTCGCGAGGGTCTATCCGCTCTACCTCGCCAAGGTGGAGAAGAAGGGGCGCACCAAGGCGGAGGTCGACGAGATCATTCGTTGGCTGACAGGGCACAGCCAGAAGACGCTGGAGAAGGAGCTTGAGAAGAAGACTTCCTTTGAGGACTTCTTTGCAAAAGCGCCGCGCATGAATGCCTCGCGCTCGCTCATCACCGGCGTGATCTGCGGCGTCCGCGTCGAAACTATCGAAGAACCGATCATGCGGGAAATCCGCTACCTCGACAAACTGATCGACGAACTCGCCAAGGGAAAGGCGATGGAGAAGATCCTCCGAAGACAGGACGCTGTCACTTCGAAATGAGGTTTGGCCTTCGAAGAAGCCATTAGGGACGATTGAGTGCGTAAGGCCGCAACGCGCTCCTTCACATCAGCTTCACGGCAAAGTGCTGCGGATGTCGCCGTCAAGTTTTGCAAAGCGAAAGTCCGCCATCTACTCTCTTGGCCGCAAGCTCTCCCGGCTGCCTGCCTCGACACCTCGCAAAGGAGAATTTCATGGACGGCAACAACGATTCCCCGCCGATGCATCCGATGAATCGGCGCGCCTTCGTCGGCATGGCGGCGGCAGGTGCTGCAGGCGTGCTGCTCCAGCGTAGCGCCATCGCGCAGTCTGCGCCAAAAGCGCGCAACGTCGTTCTCGTTCACGGGCTGTTTGCCGATGGCTCCTGCTGGTCGGAAGTGATCGCGCGCTTGCAGGCAAAGGAGCTCAACGCCACCGCCGTGCAAAACCCGCTGACGACGTTGCCCGAGGCGGTGGCGGCGGCTGAGCGCGTGCTGGCGCGACAGGATGGACCGACCGTGCTGGTCGGGCATTCTTTTTCCGGGATGATCGTCACCGAGGCGGGGGTGCATCCGAATGTTTCGGCGCTGGTCTATGTCGCCGCGCGGGCGCCGGATGCCGGCGAGGATTACACGGCACTGGCCAAGACCTATCCGACGCCGCCGGCGTCGGCGGGGATCGTGTTCGACGGCGAGGAGGGGCGCTTGAGCGAGGCGGCGTTCCTGCGCGATTTCGCCGGCGACCTGCCGGAGGCGAAGGCAAAAGTTCTCTATGCGGTCCAGCAGCCGTTTCAAAAAGCGTTGCTCACTGGCAAGACCACGCAGGCGGCCTGGCGATCGAAGCCGAGCTGGTACGCCGTCTCTACCGACGACCGCACCATCAATCCGGATCTCGAGCGGTTCATGGCCAAGCGCATGGGCGCGACCACGATCGAGGTGAAGGCCAGCCACCTCGCCTTGATATCGCAGCCCGATGCGATCGCGGGCCTGATCCTCAAGGCGGCAGGGCAGGCGTAACCCGCGGTCATCCGCCGCGCACCGCCGCCTCGATCTTGGCAACGTCGATTTTTTTCATCGGCATCATCGCCGCGAAGGCGCGCTTGGCGACGTCGCCGCCTTTGGCCATCGCATCGGTCAACACGCGCGGGGTGATCTGCCACGACAGGCCCCATTTATCCCTGCACCAGCCGCAGGCGCTCTCGGCGCCGCCGTTGCCGACGATCGCGTTCCAGTAGCGGTCGGTCTCTTCCTGGCTGTCGGTGGCGATCTGAAACGAGAAGGACTCGTTGTGCTTGAACATATCGCCGCCGTTGAGGCCGAGGCACGGCACGCCGCACACCGTGAACTCGACCGTCAGGACCTGGCCCGCCTTGCCGCCCGGAAAATCGGACGGAGCCTTGTGCACCGCGCCGACTTTGCTGTCGGGAAAGGTTTTGGCATAGAAATGCGCGGCCTCTTCGGCGTCACGGACGTACCACAGGCAGATCGTGTTCTTGTTCATCGGTGCTCTCCTGACAGATGGATTTTTCAACGGAGTGATTTGGTGCGGGCAGGGCACGCTCGGTCAGTGTAACGCGCGGGCCTTGTCGTTCGATCCCAGATGAATGGCGAGTTTGTTGAGCGCGCTGCGCCAGCCCTTGTCGTGACTGTCGCGGTCGTCGGTGCCGGGCAGGCCTTCATGGCGTAATGTGAGTTCGGTTCGTCCGTGCAGATCGCGCAGCGCGACGGTGACGAGCGTTTCGTGCGTGCCGCCTTCCGTCCCCCACGTCATCGCAAAGCCCTTGTTGGCATCGATCGCCCTGAAGATCCCGGTGACGTTGATGATGTTGCCGTCCGGCAGGTGCATGATCAGGCGATAGCGCCCGCCGACGCGGCGTTCCAGCAGCGGAACCTCGCAATCGACCCCTTCCGGGCCGATCCAGCTCTGCCATTGCTCCCGGTCCAGCCATGCTTCGAACACCTGTGCAGGCGGTGCGTCGAAGATCCGAACAATTTCGAGCACGGGTGATTCCGGAAGTCTTGTCATGGCTTTTCCTTCCTCGACTTTTGCTTGAGCCGGGCGTCAAGGCGATCGAAGCTTGCGTTCCAGAAGCTGCGCTGGGAACTGATCCAGTCCGCGGCACCGGCGAGCGCTTCAGGCTTGAGATGGCAGCGCCGGCTCTTGCCTTCGCGCTGATTGGAAATCAGCGCGGCGTCCTCGAGAACCTTCAGGTGCCTCGATATCGCCGGCAGCGAAATCCTGAACGGCTCGGCGAGCTCGCCGACCGTCGCGTCGCCCCTGGCGAGGCGAGCGACGATGGCCCGGCGGGTGGGGTCGGCGAGTGCCGCAAATGTCTGGTCGAGCGAATTCATTTAACAGATATGTTAATTAACAAAAACGTTAAGTCAAGGGGCTTGCGCGCTGGATACCGCTTCACGACATGGCAGGATGGCCAACACGGAATGAGGGAACCTGCATGCCCAGGATCGATATCGCTGCCGTACCCGCACGTCTGGGATCCGGCTATCCGTCACCGTTCGACGGGGCCTGCGCGGCGCGCACGCGAAAGCGCCTCGGCGATGCGGGCGGGCTGCAGGATTTCGGCGTCAATCTGATGACGCTGCCGCCCGGCGGCTGGTCCAGCCAGCGCCACTGGCACAGCCATGAGGACGAATTCGTCTATCTGCTCGAAGGCGAACTGGTGCTTGTCGAAGACGGCGGTGAGACGGTGTTGCGGGCAGGCGACTACGCGGCGTTTGCGAAGAGCTCTGGTAACGGCCATCACCTGATCAACCGATCCGCTGTGCTCGCCCTCTATCTGGAAGTGGGCTCGCGCCACCCCGACGACCTCACCACCTGTTCCGACATCGACATGATGAGTTCCAATGCGGACGGGCGGTTCTTGCACAAGGACGGCACGCCGTATTAGGCCGCTCTCACATCACTTTACAATCGGGTCACGGTGTAATGTTGCTCCAGCACCGTCACCACGGCGTCGCGATGGGCGGCGTCGCGGGTCTCGAACATCACCTCCAGGCGCGCCGCCTGCACGCTCGGTGAGGTGAACAGGCGGTGATGCGAGACTTCGATGATGTTGGCGCCGGCGTCGCCGATGCGGCTTGCGATCTCGCCGAGCACACCCGGTCGGTCCGGAATATCGAGCACCAGCCGGGTGATGCGGCCGTCCTGCACCATGACGCGCTGGAGCACATTGGCCAGCGCGCGGTTGTCGATATTGGCGCCGCAGACGGCAACGCCGACGCGGCGTCCGGCGAACAGTTCGCGATGTTCCAGCAGCGCCGCGACACCGGCGGCGCCGGCGCCTTCGGTCACGATCTTGGCTTCTTCGGCGAGCAGGGCAATCGCATGCTCGATGCTGCGTTCGGGAACGGTGACGACCCGGTTGCCGAAATGGCGCAATATCTCGAGCGGCTTGCGGCCGATGTCGCGCACCGCAATGCCTTCGGCGATCGTCGGTCCGCCGACCTCGACCGTCGTGCCCGCGAGTTCCTGCGCCATGGCGGCATAGTTTTCCACTTCGACGCCGACCACGTCGATGCGCCGGCCGGTGCCTTGCGCGGCAAGCACGCACCCCGCCATCAGGCCGCCGCCGCCGACCGGAATCGCGAGTATGTCGAGTTCCGGGACATCCTCGACCAGTTCGAGGCCGAGCGTTCCCTGTCCCGCGATGATCGCATCGTCGTCATAGGGATGGATGAAGATCAGCCCATGCGTCTGCGCATGGGCGCGCGCATGCGCCGCGGACTCGGCCAGTGTCTCACCGTGGAGGATGACTTCGGCGCCCCATCGGGCGGTCCGCGTCACCTTGGTGGACGGCGTAAAGGCGGGCATGACGATGACGGCCCGGATTCCGAGCAGCGACGCGTGGCGCGCCACCGCCTGCGCATGGTTGCCGGCGGACATCGCGATGACACCCGCCGCCCGTTCCGCCGCCGTCAGCAGCGCCAGCCGGTTGGCAGCGCCACGTTCCTTGAACGCGCCGGTGACCTGCAACGTATCGAGCTTGAGCCAGACCTCCGCCCCGACGAGGCGGCTGATGGCGTCGCTGTAGATGACAGGCGTCCGGACCACCTTGCCGGCGATCCGGTCTGCCGCTGCCTTGACGTCTTGATGGCTGATCAACGGGAGTGCCTCACGGTTTGCGCTACGCGCTCTATAGCGTCGCAACGACGGGACCGGTATCGGAAACCTTCCATTTCTCCGGCTCGGATCGGTCTCAATTCCGCGAAACCTTCTCGAACCGCTTGATCAGCCGCTCCCGCTTGAGGCGGGAGAGGCGCTTGATCCAGAACATCCCGTCAAGCTGATCGATTTCGTGCTGGTGGCAGACCGCGCGCAGGCCCTGGGATTCCTCGGTGTGCATGTTGCCTTCGATGTCGCGATAGCTGATTTTGATCCGCGCATGGCGCTGGATGTCTTCGTTGACGCCGGGCATCGAGACGCTGCCTTCCTGGTGCATGATCATCTCGGGCGAGGCCCAGGCAATCTCTGGATTGATGTAGGTTCGCGCGCCATCGACGGGATCAAGGTCGAGCACGACGACCCGCAGCGCGATCCCGACATGCGGCGCGGTGATGCCGATGCCGGGCGCGGCGTGCATGGTCTCCAGCAGGTCAACAGCCAGATCGCGCAGCGCGCCGTCGAACATGGTCACGGGCTGCGCCGGGAGCGCCAGCCGTGGGTCGGGGTAACGGACAATGGGGCGGATGGTCATGAGGTGTGGTTATGCACCGAACCCGCAGGGCTTGATAGCGTAAGCGCAATAGGCCGAGCTATTGCGCTCCACGCCCCAGCCGCAAAAGCTGCCGCAATAGCAGGACGGCTCCAGCGGCGAGGGCGATCACGCCTGCGCCGGCCAGCGCCAGGTTCTGCATATGGGCGAACCAGTACGGCAATTGCGGCTGAACGATCCAGTCGAGATGCAGAAATGTGAAATCGACCGGCGAAGTGCCATGCCGCCGCCAGCCGAGGCGGATGAGACCGAGGAACAGCAGCGGCCCCCCCGATCCGATCAGCAGCAGGCCGATGAGCGCTTTGACGATGGACATCATGCGCAACTGTGGTCGTTGCCGCGGCCTCTTCGGTTCATGAGGCCGCGTTTGCCGCTGGTCGAATGCGCGACACGAACTGGCAACAGGTGGCAGGGGGCGCGCGTTCCAGGAAATCACAGGAGAGCCGGACGGAAAAATAATAGTTACTCCGTGTCGGTTCCGGTCGATCCCATTCGTCTCTATCGGTAGCATAGGCCTGGAGACCCAAAATGGAAAATTCGCGCTATCGCTGGGTGATCGTCGCCGCCGGGGGCCTGCTTGGCTGCGTCGCGATCGGCGGCATGTTTTCGCTGCCGGTGTTTCTGCAGCCGATCGTGCGGGATACCGGCTGGTCAGTCACCGGCGTATCCAGCGCCATGACGATCGGCTTTCTCGCGATGGCTCTTACCAGCATGATCTGGGGCACTTTGTCGGACCGGTTCGGGCCGTTGCCGGTGGTGCTGGCAGGGTCAGCCATGCTGGCAACGAGCCTCGGGCTCGCCAGTCTGGCGACCTCGCTGGTCGCATTCCAGTTCATCTTCGGGCTGATGGTCGGCGCCTCCTGTGCAGCGATCTTCGCGCCGATGATGGCGACCGTCACCGGCTGGTTCGACACCCACCGCAGCCTCGCGGTGTCGCTGGTCTCGGCCGGCATGGGCATCGCGCCGATGACGATGGCGCCGCTCGCGGCCTGGCTGGTCTCGCAGCATGACTGGCGAACCTCGATGCAGCTCGTGGCGCTGGTCTGCGCCGTCATCATGATCCCGGTCGCGCTCCTGGTGCGCCGGCCGCCGGCACTCGCGGCCGGTCCATCAGCGCCATCGGATGATCCGGCGCAAGCCGAAATGACCCTCGGCCAGGCGCTGCGCTCGCCGCAATTCGTCATCCTGCTGCTGACGAATTTCTTCTGCTGCGCCACCCATTCGGGGCCGATCATCCACACCGTCAGCTACGCCGTCAGTTGCGGCATTCCGCTGGTGGCCGCCGTCACCATCTACAGCCTGGAAGGTTTTGCCGGGCTCGGCGGCCGCATCGCCTTCGGTCTGCTGGGCGATCGCTTCGGCGCTAAGCGCGTGCTGGTGCTCGGCCTGCTGGCGCAGGCGTTCGGCGCGCTCGGTTATGTCTTCGTGCGCGAGCTCGCCGCGTTCTATGCGGTCGCCGCACTGTTCGGCTTTATCTATGCCGGCACCATGCCGCTCTATGCGGCGCTCGCCCGCGAAAACTTTCCGCTGCGGATGATGGGCACCGTGATCGGCGGCACCGCGATGGCCGGCAGCCTCGGCATGGCAACGGGTCCGCTCGCCGGCGGCCTGATCTACGACACGTTTGCCAGTTACACGTGGCTCTATGTCGGCTCGTGGATCATGGGCCTCGGTGCGTTCTTTATCGCGATGACATTCCGGCCGGTGCCAAAGCTGCTGTCGGCGCCGGTGCCGGCGTGAGCACGCAAAGCTGAATTGGCGTTTTGCCTGCGACAAAGTAACCCGACGGGCAAATCACCTGAATTTGCGTCAAGCGCGCGGCGCAAAAATATTCCGGTTGCCCCGTCGGGCAAATCACGGGTTTAATCTCGCTTGTCTACCGCGACAAGAGGGGCGATCGCGATCGTCACGACCGTGCGGTGGGATGCGATGGACGCGAGGCTGCGACTGACGAGCGTGGCTTTAAGCGTACGGTGAAATCGTGAGGGTCCGACGCCCCGGTGCTGGCGTCAAGCCAGAGGTAAGCGAAAGCTTCCAAGGATGATGGTGGCAACAAAGCCGGTCACCAGGACGACCATCTATAAGCCGTAAAGCCATTGCGTGGGGGAGGCCGGAGTGTTCTCCGCTGAACCTGTATGCTCGTGGGCAGCATATCTCTTTGCAACATGCCTGCGAGACCGCGGGTGCAGCGCGCACCCGGCCTTCCCCGCGCCCTCTCTAGTTCCGAGGGCAAACGAAATGAAAAACCTCGGGCAGATCATGCCGCGAGAACGTTCTCTGCTGTCATCACCTACGAAAGTGGGTGATCCAGTATTCCAGAGACGCTGATGATTGGAACGATAAGCCGCGGCGTACTGGATCGCCCGGTCAAGCCGGGCGACGACAGCGGTGGTTGTTTGAAAACGGAAGCAGGGATTGACGAAACGTTGTTGCAACCAGACGCCCAAACCCCCTCACTTCACCAGCGTCAGCGCCGGCTTGCCCTTTTCCAGAATATACGTCGCAAGCTCGCTCGCCTTGACGCTGCCGGTGTTCTTTGCCGCGTGGATGGTGCCGGCCGGAATGAAGAGCACTTCACCGGCCTTGAGTGTCACCGACGGCTTGCCCTCGACCTCATACTCCAGCGCGCCCTCGAGCACATAGATGATCTCTTCGCCGGGATGGGTGTGCTTGCCGAACGCCGCGCCCGGCGCAAAGTCGACGCGGACCTGGAACGCCTCGTGACCGGGCACACTGAGATCATGCCGCTGCAGGTCGGTTCGCGTGATTCCCGCTGGCTGGGCTTGCGCCCCGTCAAATGCCGCGACGCTTCCCAGCATCAGCGCCGCAATCACGATGACCCGCGCTGCCTTCATCCAGATATCGCTCATGTCGGCTCCGCTCGATTTGCCGGCTTCCGTGGATCGCGCGGACCATGCCAGCATCGGACTGGTCCACGCGTGAGATCTCGTGTTGCGTCGCGCCGCCGCTCACTGCGGCAATGGTTCGCCGGCCTGTTCCTTGACGATGTAGTCGGCGTACCAATCCGGCCAGTTCTGGTCGTGCACGCCGCCATTGCGCTTTTCGTGCTCGCCATGCGCGGCGGCGGCGCGTCGAAGCGCAGCCGCAAGATCGGTCGACGAGCCGAAGGTGGTAGCGCCGACGACGCGGCCGGGCAGGCGGGTGGTGATTTCCTGGAGCAGCCAGCCATTGCCGTCGGGATCCCGGAACGAGGCGAACGAGCGGTAGCTGCCGCGATGGGGATCGGCGCCGCTGACCCGAACGCGTCCGGAAATAAAGGGTTCGTCGGTGCCGGCATGCACGTGGCCTCCGGCGTGAAACACTTCGCTGACATCGACACCGCGCGCGATCAGCCCGGCGCGGGCGGCCTCGATATCGGACACGATCAGGTACAGGCCCTGCGCGGCGCCGGGCGCGGCCGATGTGACGTTGCTGCCGAAGATGACGGAAGCGAGCGAGCCGGGCGGCGTGAACTGAATGACTCGCCAGCCGTCCTCGGACGCAAAGTCGGCGTCCAGCCGCCAGCCGAGATTGGCGTAAAACGCCTTGGCGCGATCGACGTCGGAGACGGGGATGACGACGATCTCGAGCTTCATATCGACCGTTGGTTCCTTGGAGTTGCTCATGGTTCTGTCCTTGATTTTGGTGAGGGGTCGGCGCCCCGACGCGCCATGTTGCCCGGATCGAATGACGCGAGTTTGGCTCCCTTGATCGGAGGGCGAATATTGGTCGCGCGCCAGACGCCCATTCGCCGCGGGCGACGGCGAGGGGCCTATTCGGATGGCCACGAAGTCGTGAATGAATTAGTATTGACTAATGAATTAGCCCGGACTAATTGGATTGCATGATGCAAACAGCAGCCGTCGATAACGTCATTCGCGCGCTCGCCGATCCTACCCGGC
>CAVXTR010000011.1:0-55102 GCA_963764705.1 uncultured Alphaproteobacteria bacterium
TTGTAGCCGTTCCAGTTCGGTCTTGCTCGCCGGCCCTGCCTCGTGAACAAGGCAGGAGCAGCATGACACTCTCTCATTTATCGGACAATACATTCGTCGGCATCGACGTCGGTGGCGCGGGCCTGGACGTGGCATGGCATCGGGGCGATAGCGCCCATTACGCAAATCGCCCCGATGCCATTGCCACGCTGGTCGAGCGGTTGCGGACGGGGCCTGAAGTGACGCGCATCGTGCTTGAACCGACCGGCGGCTATGAGAAGGCCGCTGGTGAAGGCGTTGCGTCAGGCGCAGCTTCCGGTCGAGATCATCCATACGACACGCTTTAATGCTTACCGCGACGCTGGTCGGCGTCAAAGCCAAGTCCGACACCTCGGATGCCAGGTTGCTTGCGTCCTATGCCGCCGCCCCCGACGAGGTACGCGGTCGCAAGGCCGGTCACGTCGAGTTGCCGGAAGATGCGATCCGCGAGGCGCTTTCTGAACTCGCAAGCCGCCGGGACCAGCTCAAACATATGATCCATGCCGAGACCTGCAGGCTCGGCACGGTGCGGATGGCCGAACTCCGCCAGGCGATCACGACCCATCTTGAGGCGCTCCGTGCCGAAGACAAGCAGGTGCATCGGATGATGCTGGCACTGGTCCGTCAGCGCCTCGATCTGCAGCGCGATCAGCGCCTGCTCAAAACCATCAAGGGGATCGGCGTGAAGTCTGCGCTGGCCTTGCTTGCTTCCGTCCCCGAACTCGGCCGGATCGATAACAAGGCGGCAGCGGCGCTGATCGGGGTCGCTCCATTCGTCCGCAAAAGCGGCACCATGACCGCTCCGGCGCGAATCCATGGCGGTCGAGCCGCCGTGCGCAGCATCCTCTACATGGCGGCCGTCACCGCCAGCAGGCACAATCCGGTGCTGCGTCCCTTCTACGAACGGCTCATCGCCAAGGGAAAACCGCCCAAAGCTCGCCCTCATCGCCGTGCTTCGCCGCCTCGTCGTCTTCGCCAATGCCGTGCTCAGGTCCGGCCAGCCCTGGAGAGGCGCTATCGCCTCTTGACAGTCAACACGGTAGATCCCCGCGCCAAGTGCGCAATTGCGCACAAGGCGGGGACGACGCCGTGTTTTGCTGCCGCTGGTCGCTACCCGTTCGCCACGACCACCTTCGCAAACCGCCGCCGGATCCGCATCATCAGGCCGTCGCAGACCTCGCGATAGGCTTCCAGCTTCTGCTCGCGGCTGCCTTCCAGGGTGGTCGGGTCCGGCGTCGGCCAGTATTCGACATCGGCGGCGATCGTGTGCGTCAGCTCCAGCGCCTTGTGGTGCGCTTCCGGCGACAGCGTGATGATGAGGTCGAAATTGAGCCCTTCCCAATCCTCGAGTTCGGCAAACGTCATCGGCTTGTGGCCGGAAATATCCTGGCCGAGTTCGGCCATCACGGCGACCGCGAACGGATCGAGCTCGCCCTTCCGCACGCCGGCGGATTTCACGTAGAGCGCGTGGGGAAACATCTGCTTCAGCAGGCTCTCGGCCATCGGCGAACGCACGCTGTTGAAGCCGCATGCGAACAATACGGCTTGCGGATTGCGCGCGCCCGGCGGCGCCACCATGCTATTTTGAAACCGTTCTACACCCGACGGGGTCGGGGTCATGCGTCTTGCCCCTTCCAGTGCAGAACGCAGATCAGCGTGAACAGCCGCCGCGAGGTTTCGAAATCGATCCGCACCTTGCCGTTCAGCCGTTCCTGCAGCGTGCGCGAGCCTTCGTCATGGATGCCGCGGCGGCCCATGTCGATGGCCTCGATCTTGTCGGGCGTAGCGGTGCGGATCGCCTGATAGTAGCTGTCGCAGATCATGAAATAGTCCTTCACGATCCGCCGGAACGGCGTCAGCGACAGCAAATGCGCCACCACGGGCGTGCCGTCCTCGCGGCGGATGTCGAACGCCAGCCGGTTGCCGGTGATGGCCAGATGCAGCGTGAACGGCCCGCCGGTGGCGCCTTCCGGCGCGAACAGATTCTGCTCGATCAGGTCGTAGATCGCGATCGCGCGCTCATGCTCGATATCGGGGCCGGAACGGCCGATCGATTCCTCGTCGAGCGTCACCGCCACGATGCGGTTGTTGGCGTCCTCGTCTGGTGGCGGTTTGGTCATGACAGGTTGAGACGCAATCCGACGGAGCGTGAATGGGCATCGAGACCTTCGGCCTTGCCCAAGGTCATCGCGGCGGGCCCCAGCGCGCGCAACGCGTCCGGCCCGCATTTGAGAATCGAGGTGCGCTTCATGAAGTCGAGCACGCCGAGCCCGGACGAGAACCGCGCCGAACGCGCCGTCGGCAGCACGTGGTTGGAGCCGCCGACATAGTCGCCGATCGCCTCCGGCGTATGCGGGCCGAGGAAGATCGCGCCGGCGTTGCGGACCTTTGCCGACAGCGCTTCGGCGTCCGCGGTCATGATTTCCAGATGCTTCGGCGGCGATGGCGTTGGCGAGTTCGACGGCCTGGTCGAGCGTGCTTCACCAGAATGATGGCGCCAAAATCGTTCCACGAGGTTCGCGCGATTTCCGCGCGCGGCAGCGTGGCGAGCTGCGCTTCCACCGCGCGCTCGACATCGGCGGCGAGCCGCTGCGCTGTCCGTGATCAGGATCGACTGCGCGCTGGCATCGTGCTCGGCCTGCGCCAGCAGATCGGCCGCGATCCAGCCGGCGTTGCCGGTGTCGTCGGCGATCACAAGCACTTCGGAGGGGCCGGCGATCATGTCGATGCCGACCTTGCCGAACACCTGCCGCTTGGCGGCCGCGACATAGGCGTTGCCGGGGCCGACGATTTTTGCGACCGGCGCAATCGTCGCGGTGCCGTAGGCCAGCGCGGCCACCGCCTGCGCGCCGCCGACGCGGTAGATTTCGGAGACGCCGCCGAGATGGGCGGCCGCCAGCACCAGCGGATTGAGCTTGCCGTCCGGCGACGGCACCACCATCACCACGCGCGGCACGCCGGCGACTTGCGCCGGCACCGCATTCATCAGCACCGAGGACGGATAGGCCGCGGTGCCGCCGGGCACATAGAGCCCGACCGCATCGATCGCGCTCCAGCGCCAGCCGAGTTCGACGCCGAGCGCATCGGTGAAGCGTTCGTCCTTCGGCAGTTGGCGGCGGTGAAACAGCCTCGATCCGGTCGCGTGCGAATTTCAGCGCGTCGAGGGTTTTGGCGTCGCAGGCCTTTACCGCGGCGTCGACCTCGGCAGCGGTGACGCGCAGACCGGAGGCCGCGATCTCGAGCCGGTCGAACTTCTTCGTCGCCTCGATCAGGGCGGCGTCGCCGCGCGCGGCGACGTCATCGACGATGGCGCGGGTCGCCCGCTCGACATCGGCGGAGACTTCGCGCTTGGCGGCGAGAAATGTCGCAAACCGCGGTCGAAATCGGCGCTGTCTTCTGTCGAGGCGAACGGGCATGGTGGCTTTCTGACGGGATTTTTGACGGTCTCTGCTCAATGGCGCGGATGGAAGGGGGCGTCAACCCTCCTCTGTCGTCCCGGGCCAAGCGAAGCGCGAGCTCAGATGTGCAATTGCGACATCGGGGGACCCATAAACACAGGCGGACGGTTTTAGGCAGGCTGTGGCACGCATCGTGGATAACGCACAACTTACCGGGATTATGGGTCCCCGCGTTCGCGGGGACGACGGGAGCTTACGCCCCCAGCCCGGACGGATTCCGCGCCCAGTCGCTGGTGCCGAGATCGTCGGCGCCGAGGTCGGTCAGCTCGCATTCCAGGCATTCGACGTCCAGCCGCAGCGCCCCGCCATGGTTGAACAGCAACAGCGCGCTGCCGCCGGGGGCCTCGGTGGGGTGGAATTCGATCCCGACCAGTTCCAGCACGGCTTCCGGCGCCTCCAGGTCGATATTGCGCGACTTGCAGGCCAGCACCCGGTCGAACCGCAAGGGCCGCGATCAGCCGGCGCGGGGCGGTTCCGCCCGACAGGGTCTGCTCCCAGTCGAGCCGGTTCATGCCGACCACCAGGCGCTTCTCGTCCTGCCGCCAGACGATGTCGGAGGCCTGCACGCGGGCGTCCTGCACATGCGCCGAGATCACCGAGAGATCGTCGGGATCGAGTGCGATCAATTTCAGCTGTTCCGGCGCCGGCATATGGGATCCGATCGCAAAACCGTTACTCTTGGGAAGGCTTCAGTCGCTGATGCGCTGGATCGAGGCGCCGCAGGCCGACAGTTTTTCCTCCAGCCGCTCAAAGCCGCGGTCGAGGTGATAGATCCGGTTGACCATGGTTTCGCCCTCGGCGGCAAGGCCTGCGATGACCAGCGACACCGAGGCGCGCAGATCGGTCGCCATCACGGGCGCGCCGCGCAGTCTGGCGGTGCCGTCGATGGTCGCGGTTTCGCCGTCGAGCGAAATTTTGGCGCCGAATCGCGCCAGTTCCTGCACATGCATGAAACGGTTCTCGAAAATCGTCTCGGTGATCTGCGAGGCGCCGCCGGCGCAGGCCATCAGCGCCATCAACTGCGCCTGCAGATCGGTCGGGAAACCCGGGAACGGCGCGGTCGAGACCGTCACCGGCCGGATGCCGGCGCCGTTGCGGCTGACGCGGATGCCGTCAGGGTTGACGGCGATGACGGCGCCGGCCGCGGTCAGCACGTCGAGCGCCGACTGCAGCAGTTCGGGCCGCGCGCCGGCGAGCTGCACCTCGCCGCCGGTCATCGCGACCGCCATCGCATAGGTGCCGGTCTCGATGCGGTCCGGCAGCACGGTGTGCCGCGCGCCGTGCAATTTTTCGACACCCTCGATCGACGATGCGCGGCGTGCCGGCGCCTTCGATGCGCGCACCCATCTTGTTCAGGCAATCGGCGACATCTGCGATTTCGGGCTCGCAGGCGGCGTTGGTGATGATGGTGGTGCCCTTCGCGAGCGTCGCCGCCATCAGCGCGACATGGGTGCCGCTCACCGTCACCTTGGGAAAATCGATCGCGGCGCCGCGCAGGCCGCCGGGGCGCTTTCGCGACCACATAGCCGGCGTCGATGGCAATATCGGCGCCGAGCTTTTCCAGCGCCATGATCAGGAGGTCGACCGGCCGCGTGCCGATCGCGCAGCCGCCGGGCAGCGAGACCTTGGCCTCGTGCATCCGCGCCAAGAGCGGCGCGATCACCCAGAAGCTGGCGCGCATCCGCGACACCAGATCATAGGGCGCGGTGGTGTCGATGATATCGGCGGCCGAAATATGCAGGGTCTGGCCCTGATAGTCGCGGTCGCCGGGCCGCTTGCCGGCCGACATGATATCGACGCCGTGATTGCCGAGGATGCGCTGCAGCTGCGCGACGTCGGCGAGCCGCGGCACGTTGTCGAGGATGAGCGTTTCTTCGGTCAGGAGCCCCGCGATCATCAGCGGCAGCGCGGCGTTCTTCGCGCCCGAAATCGCAATGGTGCCGTTGAGCGGGCTGCCGCCGACAATACGAATGCGGTCCATACTCAAAACCTTTTGCTATGCACAAAGTATAGAGGGCGGAAGGCCATGGCAAAAGCGGGGATATTTGCGGCTATTTGATGGGTGGGCTGCCACCCCCTCAGAACGCGTTGATGTCCTCGCTCTCCAGCATCGGCTTCGGATAGCCGTCGCGCGCCACGCTGATCATGGCGCGGCCGAGCTTTTCGCTGGTCGTCATGAAGTTCGGCCGTGTGCGCGCCAGGTAGGACAACAGCGGCGCGACGACGACGTAGATCGCGTTGATCCAGCCGGTCTTCGATCGCACGCCGTGCAGCGGCTGGATGCCGGCGGGGCGGAACATGTAGGCCGCCTTGAACGGCAGCTTGAGCAGATCGTTCTCGGTCTTGCCCTTGACGCGCGCCCAGCGCAGCGGGCCCTGCTCCGTCGAGTCGGTGCTGCGGCCGGTGACGTAGGTGAACACCATGTCCGGGTTGAGCCGCGACCAGCGTGCGTCGCCGCCGCCATGGTGATGTCGTAGGTCAGATGCCGGTAGCGCTCCGCGTCCATGCCGACCGAGGAGACGCCGAGACAGAAGAAGCAGGCGTCGTATCCCGTGAGCTGCGGATTCGATCGCGGAGAAATTCGTGAAATCGTCGTGCAGGACTTCATGCAGCTTGGCATGGTGCTGGCCGGTCGGGCTGCGCCCGACCGACCAGCACGCGCTCGACACCGGCGTCGACGCAGGCATTCGCGCAGCACGCCCTGCCCGACCATGCCGGTGGCGCCGAACAAGATGACTTTCATGATTTGATGAACGCCAGCAGGTCGGCGTTGATGATAGCGGCTTCCGTGGTCGGCATGCCGTGCGGAAAACCCTTGTAGGTTTTCAGCGTGCCGTTCTTCAGCAGCTTCGCCGACAGCGGCGCGGAGTCGGCGTAGGGCACGATCTGATCGTCGTCGCCATGCATCACCAGCACCGGCACGGTGATCTTCTTCAGGTCCTCGGTGAAATCGGTTTGCGAGAACGCGACGATGCCGTCGTAATGCGCCTTCGCGCCGCCCATCATGCCCTGCCGCCACCAGTTCTGGATCACGGCCTCCGAGCGGCTTGGCGCCGGGACGGTTGTAGCCATAGAACGGACCGGCCGGGACATCGCGATAGAATTGCGAGCGATTGGCGGCGAGCGCCGCCTGAAAACCGTCGAACACCTCCTTGGGCAGGCCGCCGGGATTGGCCGCGCGTCTTCACCATCAGCGGCGGCACGGCGCTCAGGATTGCCGCCTTCGCCACCCGGCTCTCGCCGTGGCGCGCGATGTAATGCACGACTTCGCCGCCGCCGGTGGAATGCCCGACGTGAACGGCGTTCTTCAGATCGAGATGCGCGGTCAACGCCGCGAGATCGTCGGCGTAGTGATCCATGTCATGGCCGTCGCCGGTCTGCGTGGAGCGGCCGTGGCCGCGGCGGTCATGGGCGATGACGCGAAAGCCGTGGTTCAGGAAGAACAGCATCTGCGTGTCCCAGTCGTCCGCCGACAGCGGCCAGCCGTGGCTGAACACGATCGGCTGACCCGGAGCCCCAGTCCTTGTAGAAGATCTCGACGCCGTCTTTGGTGGTGATGGTGGGCATGGGGGACTCCTGTTTGCTATCGTTTGACGCACGCGACGCGCGATCTCAGGTGTGCACTGGACATCCGGGAGTCCAGAGGCGGGTGCGTCACCGACAAAATATCGAAAACAACCCCATGCAAAGTAGCCCTTGGGGGTGTCGGACCCGATCAACGCGAGATGTTGTATTCGATGCGGCGCATCGCCTCAGGTGCGCCATAGCGCACCGGGCAATGCCAAAGCCTCACACCGCCGGCCGGAAGCGCCTCATGGCGCCGATGATCATCAGCACGAAGAACACCAGCACGACGCCCTGCACCACGCCGAACACCGGCCCCGCCGGCGGATTGCCGGGCGCGAGCGCGTCAGCGCCGGGATCTTCAGGAAGGTCTGGATGACCAGCACGAACACGTTGAAATACAGCGCCAGCAGCGCGGTCACCGCATAGATCCAGCGCCACGCGCCGGACAGCTTCATGACGTAGAGCGCGATGCAGGCGATCAGCAGCAGCACCAGCGAGAGCACGCCGATGATGTGCGACGGCAGCAGCTTGTCGAACACCAGCGGCGGAATCAGAAACCCGGTCGCGCTGGTCAGGATCGTGAACAGCAGGAAGATCGCGGTCAGGCCGCCCGGCCGGTTCGAGTCGAGCATGCCGAACATCACGATGATGCCTGCCACGATCGCGATCAGGCTGATGATGACATGGACCAGAACAAATGTAGCCAAACTCATGCCCAAGTATCATGACGCGTCCCCTTTTTTAGAACCTGTCCAAGGTTACGACGGCGCGCGGGAAATTTCCACACGCTTCACTCGCAAGCAGTGCAGGCATGTCATCGGCCAGGTGACGGCATGCCCTAAACTTTTGCACGTCTGTCACAAATCGCGGCAGCAGGCTTTTTGTTTTGACGCGTTTTCTTCACGCGAACCGGTAACCACTTCGCTTGAAAACGCTCTACTCTTGTTTTGACGCGTTTTCTTACGCGAACCGGTATCCACTTCGCTCGAAACGCTTTATCGATTGAGAAATTCGACCAGTTTCGGGATCACCTGATCCGGCGCCTCTTCCATCAGCCAGTGCCCGCGACCCTTCACCAGCACGCCCTCGACATTGGTCGCGACCATCTTGCCCTGCTCGATCAGGAACGGACCGCCGGCCTTTTCGCCCGACAGCACCAGCATCGGCATCGACAGTTTGGTCTTTGCCAAGTCCGCGAAATCCTCGGCGTCCTTCGGAAACGCGCGGAAAACTTCCATGCCGGCCTTCATGTGGCCGGGCCTGGCATATTCCTTGGCATAGAATTTGCGGTCGGCCTCGGAGACCGATTTCGTCGGCATCGGCGGCAAAATCGTTCCAGAAATGTTCGAGATAGATCCGCTCGCGCCCGGTCACCAGCGCCAGCGGCGTCTTGCCGAAGAAATGGA
Source organism: uncultured Alphaproteobacteria bacterium (assembly GCA_963764705.1). Taxonomy (GTDB): domain Bacteria; phylum Pseudomonadota; class Alphaproteobacteria; order Rhizobiales; family Xanthobacteraceae; genus Bradyrhizobium. The sequence continues at coordinate 8,450 of CAVXTR010000011.1, forward strand.
AGTGCCAGAGATCGCGCAGCAGAAACACGTTATTCCAGTCGCCGACACCGGGCAGGAATGCTTCCATCAGCACCAGCCGGTCGACTTCAGTCGGGATATTGCGCGGCATAGGCGTAGGCCACCATCAGTCCGATGTCGTGGCCGACCAGCCGGATGCGATCGTATTTCAGGCTTTTCACCAGCGCGTGGATGTCCTGCGCCATCGCCTTCTTGGTGTAGCCGTCTTCCGGCGCCGCCGACTGTCCGAAGCCGCGCAGATCGGGCGCGATCACGGTGTGCTTGTCGGAGAGCTTTGCGATCAGCGGCAGCCACATGTGGCTGGTTTCGGCAAAGCCGTGCAGCAGCACGACCGGATCGCCCTTGCCGGCGACGAGATAGTGCAGCTTGACGCCGTTGACGTCGGCGAACTTGCTTTGCGGCGCCTGCGCCAATGAGGGGCTTGAGGAAAGCAACGCGATCGACAAGGCGGCAAACGATGACGGCACGAAACGTGCCCGATAGGCGCTGCATTCAATACTTCCTCATTCTTCGTTGAAAGAGAGATTCTTTTTTTGACGCGTTTTCTTCACGCGAACCGGTGCCCACTTCGCTTGAAAACGCTAGTAGTAGCGCGGGATCGGACCGTTGTGTGGAGTTTTTCGTTTCGACAGATCGAACAGCACCTCGTCGACATAGCACCAGCCCCAGCCTTCCGGCGGATCGTAGCCTTCGATCACGGGATGGCCGGTGGCGTGAAAATGCGCGGTCGCGTGCTTGTTCGGTGAATCGTCGCAGCAGCCGACATGGCCGCAGGAGCGGCAGATCCGCAAATGCAGCCACGCGGCTGCCGATCTTCAGGCACTCCTCGCAGCCGAGCGCGCTCGGCGTGACGTCCTGGATGCCGGCGATATGGGTGCAGCCCTTGGACGCCATCGCATCACACCTCGGTGGTTTCGAAGAAATTCAGATCGGCGCCGCCGGTGGCGAATTTCGGCACGTCGGCCGCGGTGGCCTTGCCTTCGGGGCTGGCGAAGGCCGCGCCGATCGCCGCCATGCTGTCAAAGGACAAAATTGCGATCAGATGAAACGGGCCCGGCCCACCGGGGGTCGCGACCGGTCCCTTGCTGATCGTATATTTCCGCAAGCCCGGAAGCTTCTTGGCGAGCGGAATGTGGGTCTCGACATAATATTTGTCGAAGGCTGCAGGATCGGTGGGGGTCTTGTAGAGCACGACGACGTCGGCCAAGGCGCTTCTCCCTTTTGTTATCGTATATCAGCCAATGCTGGAGCTACAGTACCTGGCACTACAGCGCCGGTTTCGTGGCGTCGGCGAGATAGCCGTGCAGCGCCGCCACCACCTGCGCGCCCTCGCCGATCGCGCCGCCGACGCGCTTGACCGAGCCGGAGCGCACGTCGCCGACCGCGAACACGCCGGGCACCGAGGTCTCCAGCGGCGGCACCGGGCGGCCGTGGTTCTGCTCGGACTGCGCACCGGTGACCACGAAGCCGCCGCGGTCGACCGTCACGCCGCAGCCCTCGAGCCAGCCGGTCGCGGGATCGGCGCCGACGAACAGGAAGAGATTGCGGATATCGAGGCGTGCATCTCGTCGGGCGCAGAGCGGCTGCGCCAGCGCACCGCGCTCGAGCGCAGCCGTCCACGTGCCCTCGAGCGCCGACCACTTCGGTGTTGAACATCAGTTCGATGTTCGGCGTCGCCTCGATGCGCTCGATCAGATAGCGCGACATGCTGGCCCCGAGACCGCCGCCGCGGATGATCATGTAGACCTTGCGCGCGTGACCGGAGAGGAACACCGCGGCCTGTCCGGCGGAGTTGCCGCCGCCGACCAGCACGACGTCCTGGTCGGCGCACAGCTGCGCCTCGATCGGCGAGGCCCAGTACCAGACGCCGCGGCCTTCGAAGGCGTCGAGGTTTTCGATCTCCGGCCGGCGATAGCGCGCGCCGCTCGCCACCACGATCGATCGCGCGCGCAACTGCCTGCCGCATTCGGTCGCCAGCGCAAAGGCGCCGCTGCGGTTCGAGCAATCGAGCGACGTGATCGCGACCGGGATCATGATCTCGGCGCCGAACTTCTGCGCCTGGTTGAAGGCGCGACCGGCCAGCGCCTGGCCGGAAATGCCGGTCGGAAATCCCAGATAGTTTTCGATGCGCGCGCTGGCGCCGGCCTGGCCGCCGAACGCGCGCGCATCGAACACCGCGACCGACAATCCTTCGGACGCCGCATAGACCGCGGTCGGCAAGGCCGGCCGGACCGCTGCCGACCACCGCGACGTCGTAGAGCTTGTCGCTGCGCGTGGTTGCCGATCATGCCCATCGCGCAGCGCAAGCTCGGTCTCGGTCGGATTGCGCAGCACGGTGCCGTCGGGACACACGACCAGCGGCAGATCGCTGCGCGAAGCCGAATAGCGCGCGACGAGGTCGGCGGCGTCCTTGTCGGTTGCGGGATCGAGCAGATGATGCGGCTGGCCGTTGCGCGCCAGAAAATTCTGCAGCCGCGCCATGTCGCCGAAGGATGCCGGGCCGATCAGCACCGGGCCGCCGACGCCGCCCTGGATCAGGCTGACCCGGCGCAGGATCAGCGCGCGCATGATGCGCTCGCCGAGATCGGCTTCCGCGACCAGCAGCGCACGCAACCTCTCCGGCGGAATCAGCAGCGTCTCGACATCGCCCTCGGCATGGCCATCGACCAGCGCGACGCGACCGGAGAGCTGGCCGATCTCGGCCAGAAATTGTCCCGGCCCCTGATCGATCACTGGCGTGACATGGCCGAGCCCGTCGCGCTGGGTGATCGCGACATGGCCGGACAGCAGCACGAACATGCCGGGCCCGGGCTTGCCGGTTTCGAACAGCGCTTCGCCGTGCTTGTAGCTGCGCAGCTCGCCGAACCGGCGCATGCGATCGATTTCGGGCGGGGTCAGCGCCGGAAACGTCTGCTCGTGACGCGGAAACGCAAAGGAAGTTGTGCCGGTCGCCGGACCGGCCGTGGTGTCTGCACTCATTATCATCGCCCAACAGAAAGAGAACCGGCAAGAAAAACTGGACCACCCGGCGAGCCGCCGGGCATCTCCCGGCAGCTACTGGTCCGTCTTTTCTCCGCCAGCGTCATCTAGGGAGGCGTCGGCGTCTTCGGAAGGTGCGGCGGCGGATCGTCGCGGCCGCGCGCCTGCGACTTCCGCCGCTTGAGATTTTCGCGCAGCGCCAGTTTCAGGCGGTCCCGTCGTGAATCCTTCACACGGTCCGCGGTTTTTCCCTCGCGCCTGGCTTGATCGTCTGTCATGGGCCCGTGAATACGCCGTTGGTCGAAACAGGCGCCGCTCGGGGTGACCGGCCGGCGTCGCTGCCGCCTGACCATAATGCGTTTCGGCAGGCCGCGGTACACGCGCCGGCGCCGACAGATTGGCGATCCGAGCCCATGATTCGGGCGCTTACGACCCCTACAGGCGTCGATAGCGGCGACAGGGAACCGGATCTAACCCGCCACCGGCGGCTGACGCTGATTTTTGCCCATTTTGGGCCATTCGACGCCCCGCCGCGTGCTTGCGCGGGAGGGGTCCTTGTGGCAAGAACCGCCCGCCTGTGGGGGCCTTTTGGGCCGATTCCCCCGATACCGGCATGCTGCCGTAGCTCAGTGGTAGAGCACTCCATTGGTAATGGAGAGGTCGACAGTTCAATCCTGTCTGGCAGCACCATTTTTCAAAGCGCAATCAACGTCAGTTCGGAAACTCCGGCGCCTTCATAGGTGCACTTGCAGGAAAGAATGTTCCCCCCTCGGGAGTTCTTTTCCGTTCTCTTTCCTAATACGTTCTCATGCCGCTCCGGGTACTGGCCTGCTTCGGCCGTTAGTGGCCGGTTTTAAAAATCAGAGTGGCCTGATTTGATTTGTGTTCACTTTGGAACTGAAGGCAGGACGACCGCATATTAGGATTGGAACTCTCTCAAACCATGCGGTGTAGGAACCGCGATAGCGAACGGGGTGTGTCATGCAGCGTCGCCGTTTCGACCAAATCGAGCCTCTTGAAGAACGTCTAACAGAAGAAGCAAAACGCCTTCGTGAAGAAGCAAGAAAACTGAAGCCTGGTGCAGCCCGCGATGCGCTGATCCGCAGAGCGCGGCAGGCAGAGACAGGCGCACATGTGAGCGAGTGGCTGCGATCCCCCGGACTTAGACCGCCAGAATAATGGCAATGACCGATTTGATCCTGCTCAAATTTGTTCGCACAGAAACGACTATCGTGCGGACATGGACAGATGGATCATTCCAGTTGCATTTTTCTTGAGTACTATCACGGTGGCCATCACCGTGACGATGCTTGTGCATCAGTAAGGCCAGTGCCAGTCGGGGGTGACTGCAGTGCCAACAATCGCGCAATGCCTAGCATACGCTGCGGAATACAAAGCCAGGGCGAAGGATCGGCTAATTTCCGCTCGCCGATCCTCTGTGCTTTCCAACATTTCACGGAGCTGGGCTGCACTGGCAAACCAGCTTGCGAGCTTGGCGGGCATCATCAACGATGAAGGAAAGTAAGGCACCCCGGGCGGTGACCTGATCGCCTCGTGTAGTTCCAGGTTGAAGAACACGCCGACGAGCCGACGGGCGGCGCCTCTTCGGAAGTCCTTTTGCGTTCTCGTTTCCTGCTACGTTCTCATGCCGCGCTCGGACTGTCCTGTTTCGACCCCTAGTGGCCTAGTTTGAAAATGGCAGTGGCCTAATTTGATCTTCGCACCGCTCTGCGCCAATATCGTTAAAGGAGAAACTGGGGGATAATTCATATGAAGGTTGTGTTGGCGGCGCTTCTGTTAATGGCCCATTCGGGGATGGCTATGGCGGCTCCTAAAAAGCCGCATCCGCTTGCATGTAGCCCAGAGGGCTGGGAGTGCGTTGCCCAGTGCAGAAACCCGGGTCCGGGAGTTGTTTGTCAGGCATATATTTGCAACGGAGGATTATTGAGGCCCACCAATACCTGTAATCCGCCCGCCTGCCCGCCACAGGCGTGCCCGAAATAAGAAAGATGGCCGCCTCAGTTGGCGGCACTCTTTCGTCATAGGGTACTGGCCTGTTTCCGACTTCAGTGGCCGAGTTTACGCTGTGGCCCGAGTTGATTTTGAGCCAGTCGGGATTTGATCTAGGTCAAGGCGCAACGCCCATTGCGTGCGCCTCTGGCTGATGAACCGCCATACTCTATATTTCCGCCTGTCGCTGATCTGGCTGGCGATACTGATTGCGGGCATTGCCTGCCTCAGCTTTCATTTGAGGCAGTAAAATCCCGGTGTCACAATCGCATGGCTCATAGAAGAGCCGAGTTCTAACTCGATCACCGGTGTTTGCCTATCCTGCCGCCCATGGCGCGAGATCGTTTATTTGCGGTGATAGTAGTGGCTTTGGGCGCACTCACGGTGGCGTTGGTTTCGACCGCTGTGTTCTGGCGTTGAGGCCACCGCAGTTGGCGGCCTCTTTTATAACCCTGTTCCAACGTTGTTTTTGCTGTCGTCGTGAAAGGACGTTGCTGCCCTTTTTCCAGTGCTGTGCGTAACCGAGCCAAGCGTCCCTGGTTTGAATCCGTGAGTGTCCTGTCTTGCAAGCAGCGAAAAGGCCGCCCCAGTCAGCGGCCCTCTTCATCGCAGCTTGCGGTCGGCAAAACCACAAATTCCAGACACGACTAGTGTCCCAATTCCCCGTCGCGGGTGTGCCGGATTCAAAAAGGGCCGCATTGCTGCGACCCTGCCGGTCAAATTTGTACGCGATAGAAAGACAGCCCCGGCAAGAGCCACACTAATATTTTCCACAGCCACCAAGGCTTCCGGAAAAGCTCGGTGTTCCCATACCGGAACCCAGCGTGTCCGGATTTCAGTTCTCCGACCATGATCAAAGTTCCATGCCAGAGCGAATTTCTGCCTGTCCCTTTGGGAACAAGTGTTCACTTTGGTACTTAAGCCCCCGTCTCTCGCAGGCTTCGCAGGGCACACCAGGGGGAAACGTTGTCCGAGTTGCCTGTCATCATGGTCGTGGAAGACGAATACGATCTTCAAGGCATCATCGAGGATGCCTTGATCGACGGCGGCTTCGAAACCGACATTCTGTCATCCGGCGAGGAAGCGCTGACTTTGTTCAAGGGTGGGTTGAAGAACTACAAGGCGCTGGTCACGGACGTTGGCTTGAAGGGCCGAATAAACGGCTGGGAGATCGCAGTGCAAATCAGGGAGACGGACCCTGGTTTCCCCATTGTCTATATGAGCGGGGCGCACGCGGAAGAATGGGCATCGCGGGGTGTTCCAAACAGCATCATGCTTACGAAACCATTCGCACCCGCTCAGCTGGTGACCGCCATTTCCCAGCTGCTCAACAGCGTCCCGCCGACAACAACGTAATGGCTGCCTCTTACGGCGTCGTATACGGAGCAGGTATAAACAGGCAGGCTTGCTCGGACCGCCCCTTGAGGCGACAGTCCCAGAACTTCTCGACCATGATGCCCGCGATAAGGATGGCGAGCACGATCAGGCAAAACACGGCCAGCCGACTGTCCGCTTTCATTCGCGTCTCAGCCGGCGACCTCCTATTTAAGCCCCGACCCGTTCCTTCAACTGCTCGAATTCGCCCGAACGATAAGCAGCACCACCCGGCGTGATGATTTCCACGTTCAGGCACCCATCAGAAATGAGCTCGGATGCCTTCTTGATGGCTGCGGGTACGGAGTTCACGGTGCAACGTGACAGTTCCAGATGTATCGAGCGCGGTAATATAAAATTTCATGGACGCTCCCCGACCCTGAATGGGCTGTCATTCTGACGCAACGGATCGCCGCGTCAAGCGCAACAGGCGCCATTGGCAGTGGAGAGGTCGACAGTTCCATCCTGTCTGGCTGCCACCGGCTTACCGGTGCAAAACCAGCAACGCTGGCCTGACGGCTGCTCCCATTGAAGCGGCCGCTAGTTGATCGGCTTGCGGAGTTTCTTGATAATTTCGCGCTGGTCGCGGGCATATTCCTCAGCGACTTGCCGGGCCTGGTCGGTGCGCGTCGGCGGGTCTTTCGGTTCGTCCTCGTGTGTCTGCTTGTTTTGCATGGCAGGTAACGCGGAGCCGCCCTCCTGACTTTTGGCCTCCCCATCATCTAAACCCTGGGTGCGGCTTTTGTCGGTCCGATACCCGACCAAATCAGAAATAGGCCACCGCGAATTCATCAGGCCATCCGGGATCGAAACAGGCGATCACCCACAGCCCGACGTCGTGCCCGCGACGCGACCTATCCGGGCATGCCACTCTTTGCGTGCCTCAAGCCTTCAGCGCCACGTTCCTGAACGCCTTCACCAGCGAGCCTTCCAGCTTGCCGCCCATGTCGCAGAGGATCTGGTAGGCGGTGTGCCGCGCCGTCGGCGCCCGGTAGGGCCTCGCCTCGATCAGGGCCGCGAAGATGTCGGAGATCGTCAACAACCGCACCAGGTTCGAAATTTTCGAAGCCGTCAGCCCGTCCGGATAACCGGAACCATCCAGATATTCGTGGTGGTGCCTGACGCCGTCGAGAATTCCTGGGTTATGCCGGAAACATCCTTCAACAGATCATATCCGATCTGGGGATGACGCCGCATGATCTCGTCTTCGGCCGGGTCGAGGCGTCCCGGCTTGTCCAGGATCGACAGCGGAATGCGGGCCTTGCCGATATCATGGAGGGTCGCGGCAATCCCGAGCCGCGCGACGTCGACGCCGTTGAAACCCGATCTCCAGCCCGAAGCCGGCCGCAACTCCGGTGACCAGCAGGCAGTGCTGAAAGGTGCCTTCGTGATAGCGGCGCACCTCGTCGAGCCAGGTTACAAGTCCGTCCCGCTTGACGCAATCGACGATTTTCGCGGTGGCGTGTTCGGCATCCAGAAAGTTGATCGGCCTGCCGTTCCGCGCCGCCGAAAACATCGAAGCGAACGCCGTCGAGGCGCCACTCATCTCGGATGGCGGCATCGCAGCCGCGCGCTGCGCCGCCTCTTCCACGTCTGCGATCTGCGCAAGCCTGAAAACGGCCTCCTTGGGACGCGAAATCACGTAGGTCGCCCCGAGCGCGTAGGCCTGCGCAACCATCGAGCGGACCTGATTGTGGACGACGAACAGCTTCTCGGGACTGCTATCCAGTTCGTGCAATGCGAGCTTGAGCTGCTCGACACGATCCCCCGGCGCAGGTCGACGTCGACCATCAAAACGCCACGCGCAGCCGTTTCAGCGCCGCCGTCTCCCAGCACCCGGGGGACGACGTCATACCGCGGCTCGAGCATGGCGCGGACGGCCGGCAATTTCGTCGGTTCGTCCGTGATGAAATAGACGAGCATATCAATACTCCGACGCACGTTCGAAGTGGCGGCCGGTGAGCCCCAATCCCAAATCCCGTGAGCCCAAATTCCAAATAAAAACATCCCTCGCGCCGAGGGGTCAGCAACCAAGTCCGCCGCCGGGGCCAAATTGCCTCGGCATCGCAATTACTTCCGGAACAGAGGATTCAATTCTACGCATCAAGACTACCCTGCTGTTAAGTTGCCTCTCCGTATAACTACCAACCTCGCCTGCCCCGGTTGCCCGCGCGCCTGCGGCATTCGAGCGGAACCGCCTGCATCAACGGACACGGGAATTGCAGATGAACTGTCGGCCCACGCCCGCGAAATAAAGCGTGAACGGAGACCGGGATGCGCGAAAATTCTCGCAGCGGGATTTCGCGAAGTTTGCGGGTGTACCATTCCGCGAATGACGCCCGGCTGTTGACGCTGATCGCCGGCCTCGTCGCACAGCCCCGGCTTTGGCGCAGGACGATCTCGCCGGCGGCCGCCAAACTCGCCTTGCAGGTGACGACCGCTTCGCTCGGCGAAACCTGCCGCCGTGTCGAAACGACGGATCCGGCATCGCTGGCATCGGTGTCGCTGCACCGGACCTTCCACGACGATTTCGACGAGCATCCGCTGTCGAGAGGAAGGTGGGTGCCGCACTACGCCGGCGGCGCGGCCTGGCCGGAAGCGCGCTACTGGGGCGGCGACGGCTCCGACTTCAAGCGGAAGACCGCCTGGAATGGCGAGCAGCAGATCTATGTCGATCCGCGCTATGGCGGACGCGAAACCACGCCGCTCGGGCTCGACCCGTTCAAGGTTCGCGAACGGCGTGCTCTCGATCGTCGCCAGCCGCACGCCGCCGGAGCTCAAGCCGGTGCTGTTCAACAATGAATACATCTCGGGCATCCTGACCACCCAGAGCTCGTTCTCGCAGAAGTACGGATATTTCGAGATCCGCTCCAAGATCCCGGTCGGCACCGGCGTGTGGCCGGCGTTCTGGATGCTCGCCGACGACGGCGGCTGGCCGCCGGAGATCGACGTGATGGAAGGCCGCGGGCAGCGGCCCGGCGACCTCGTGATGACGACGCATTGGCGGATTCCGGCCACCCAGATGCATCGAATCCTGCGGCTTCGATTTCGCGGTGCCGGACGCGGCGATCGATTTTCACGATTACGGCGTGCTGTGGCACGAGGATCGCCTGATCTATTTCATCGACCGCAAGCCGGTGTCCGATATCAAGGTCCCGGTCGGCTTCGACGATCCGATGTACATGATCGTCAACCTGGCGATGGGCTCGAAATATTTTCAGGGCGTCGGATTCGTCGACGGCCAGTCGCCCGACACGGTCGAATTCCAGATCGACCGGATTTCCGCCTATCAGATCGATCCTGCGACGCATGACGGGAGAAGCCGATGTTCGGAAAATTCTCGCGTCGGCAATTTGCGAGGCTCGCCGGCCTCTCCGCGCTCGGCATGGCGGCGCGCGCCGGCGATGGCGGACAGCGAGCCAGACGGCGGCCGACCCACGCGCCCGCGCGCTTTCCGAAGGATTTCTGTGGGGCACCGCCACCTCGGCCTATCAGATCGAAGGCGCCGTCAACGAGGACGGCCGCGGCCGCTCGATCTGGGACACCTTTGCGCACACGCCGGGCAAGATCGAGGATGACACCAACGCCGATCGCGCCAACGATCACTATCATCGCTACAAGGAAGACGTCGGCCTGATCAAGGAGCTCGGCGTCAAGGCCTATCGGTTCTCGATCGCCTGGCCGCGGGTGTTTCCGGACGGCACCGGCGCGCCGAATCCCAAAGGCCTCGACTTCTACAATCGCCTGGTCGACGAGCTGCTCGCGCAACGGCATCGAGCCGTACGCCACGCTGTATCATTGGGACCTGCCGCAGGCGCTGCAGGACCGCGTCGGCGGCTGGCAGTCCAGCGACACCTCGAAGGCGTTCGCCGATTACGCCGGCTACGTGGCGGAGCGCCTGACCGATCGCGTCAAGAACATTTTCACGCTCAACGAAGCCGGACGCTTCCTGAATTTCGGCTATGGCTGGGGCATCGACGCGCCCGGCCTCAAACTGCCGCACCGGCGAACTGAACCAGGCCCGTCACCACGTCGCGCTGGCGCACGGGCTCGCGGTGCAGGCGATCCGCGCTCACGGCGCGCGCCGGCACCAAGGTCGGCCCCGCCGAGAATATCGCGGCCTGCGTGCCGGCCATCGATACGCCCGACAACGTCCGCGCCGCCGAGATGGCGACGCGCGAATTGAACGCGGGCCTGCTCGGCGTCATCCTGGAAGGCAAATACACCGACGGCTTCCTCGAATATGCCGGCAAGGACGCGCCGAAATTCACCGCCGAGGAATTGAAGATCATCGGCGCCAGGAACGATTTCGTCGGCCTCAACATCTACGCGCCGCAATTCTACATCGCCGCGTCCGACCAGCAAGCCGGGCTGGAAGGTGCTGCCGTTTCCCGCCTCGTTCCCGCACATGAATTCGGAGTGGCTGCGGATCGGCCCGGAGGTGATCTACTGGGCGCCGCGGCTGGCGGCAAAGATCTGGAACATCGACACCATCTATATCAGCGAGAACGGCACCTCGTCGGAGGACAAGCTCAGCCGCCGACGGCCAGGTCTACGATCTCGATCGCATCATGTTCCTGCGCAACTATCTGACGCAGTTGCAGCGCGCGACCGCCGAGGGCGTGCCGGTCCGCGGCTATTTCCTGTGGAGCCTGATGGACAATTTCGAATGGATCTTCGGCTTCGAAAAGCGCTTCGGGCTCTACCACGTCGATTTCGAGACGCAGGCGCGGACCGCAAAACTCAGCGCCGCCTTCTATCGCGACGTCGTGGCGCGAAATGCGATCGGCGCCTGAGCCGAGGCCCATAGCGTTTTCGAGCGAAGTGGATACCGGTTCGCGTCAAGAAAACGCGTCAAAGCCGAAGTCATCACGTCAGTCGTTGGCTGCGAGTTGAGCGATCGACCGCGTTTTCAAATCGCTTGCCACAGTCGTGACCGGTTCCTGCGTCAGTTTCCGCGATGATTCGTGACTGACGAAGACGCCTGCGGCCGTGAGCATCAAGACCACATAAAGAGCGAACATACCGCCGACCCGTCGCCAGTAGATCCGGCCGTCGTCGGGCGTCAGACTTTGGATGAGTGAGCGCATGGTTGCCTCCTCAAGGAGCGAATGCGTTGCGTATAGCCCGCTCCGCGCTCGGCGTGTGTGACGCACTTCACAGAGACCTTTCGAAACGGAGAACCCGTGACCGGCCTGGAACTGAAGAAACTTCGCGAACACCTCGGTGAAGCCATCGGCCGGCCGCTGACCCTGGCCGACATGGCCAAACTTTGCGGGCTGCCGCCCGAGGGCGGCGCCAACACCGTCCGCAAATGGGAGGTCTCGGGTCCGGCCGGGCCGGTGTCCGAGCTGCTCCGGATCCTGGCGATGGCCAGCGACCAGTATCCGATCCTCGACATGTTCAACGTGTTCGACCGCCACGACGTCGCGGTGAAGGACCGCCCCGCCCGCCGGCAGGCTTTTCGCGAGCAGATGCGCGGCGACGTGCGGCGGCGCATTGGTTAAGCAAAGCTTGCTGGAGGAGGCCGGAAAATTAAGCCCTCGTTAAGCTTTGATTAGGCCTCTGTTAAGTACAAAAAACGTTTATCCGCCAATGGGTTGGGTTGCCATTCGCTGTGTCCGGCAAGTGACAGCATTTTATTCAAAAGCGGTCTATCAGCGGGCCATGGACGGCGCCCGCACGCGGCGTCTCCCAACGATTTTTCGGAGACACAGACCATGAAGAAGTTTCTGCTCGCCACCGTCGCGCTCGCTGCTCGGCGCGACCGCGCCGGCCTTCGGCGCCGATCTCGGCGCCCGCCCCTACTATAACAAGGCGCCGGTTTACGCCGCGCCGATCTACAACTGGACCGGCTTCTATATCGGCGGCCACCTCGGCGGCGCCTTTCCGGCAGCAACAGCTTCAACGGCCTGGTGCTCAGCGACAACAGCGCCCGCTTCCTCGGCGGCGTGCAGGCCGGTGCCGACTGGCAGTTCGCGCCGAACTGGGTGGTCGGCGTCGAAGGCCAGTACTCCTGGCTCTGCGGCAACTACATCAACGCGATCTTCCCGGGCGGCGTCGTCTACAACAACGACCAGCGCGGCCTCGGCTCGATCACCGGCCGCGTCGGCTACACCTGGGGTCCGGGCCTGCTCTACGTGAAGGGCGGTTACGCCTATTCGGACAACCACGAGACGCTGACGCGTTGCCGGCGTGCCGGTCGCCTTCACGCTCGATCAAGGACCATCGCGACGGCTACACCGTCGGCGCCGGCCTCGAATACATGTTCGCCCCGAACTGGTCGGCCAAGGTCGAGTACCAGTACTACGATTTCGGCAACACCCACTTCGTGACCCCGGGCGCGCTGGCGCCGTTCGGCAACTTCCGCAACGACGAGCACACCGTCAAGGCCGGCATCAACTACCGCTTCAACTCGGCGGCCCGGTGGTCGCGCGGTACTGATCGCGTTCAGCGAAAGCTCTGCGATAAAGGCCGGCCTCACGCCGGCCTTTTTGCTGTCTTGCGGCGTTTTCCAGCTCGCGGAAAAACCCGTCAAATCAGATGTAACGCTGAAAAAACTCAAAATTGCCCGACGTTTTCCCGACTTGTTAACCGGGTACCGCGATACTGCCGCGCGAGGAAACATCCAAGGTAGCGTACACGGGGCGGCGGACACATGGCGTTTCGGTTCAGGATCGGCAAATTCAGATCTCAAGGTTTCAGCCTTCCGCAATTCGGCGTCCGCGGCAGCCTGTTTGCCGCCTTCGCCGTCATCGCCGGCATGGCCATCGTGATCTCGGCCGGCGCCGGCCTCGTGCTCCGCCATCTCGGCGGGACCATGGTCGACCTCAGCGGACGCGACATTCCCGCGGCTCGCCGCCAGCCTGCAACTGTCGGCGCAGAGCGCCAGCCTTGCCAGCCAGGGACCGGCGCTGCTCGCCGCGCGCAGCGAGGACGCGCTGAACGAACGCACCAAGAAGATGAAGGAAACCCAGGCGCAGGCGCTGGAGAAGCTCGGCGAGATCATCGAGCTCGGCGCCGACAAGACCGTCGTCGCCGCGCTCAGCGAGACCGTCAAGAACATCGACGACATGACCAAGAGCCTCGGCTCGGCGGCGCGCGAGCGGCTCGAGGCGGCGCCCTGCACGACAAGCAGTATGAGGCGCTGCGCAAGGCGCAGGCCGACTTCGTCGCCGCCTCCGGCGCCGGCGATGCTGGATGCCCAGAGCCCGGCTCAACGCCATGCTCGGCGCCGCCGACCTTTCCGCCGACGACGCCACCGAGGCGGCGCGCAACCGTCGAGCAGCTCGGCAACGTGATCGCCAGCGGCAATCTGATGGCCTCCAACATGACGGCGGCGCTGTCGGCCAACAGCAGCGACACGCTGGAGGCGATCGAGAAGGAATTCAAGGAGACGCAGGCGCGCGTCAAGTCCAACCTCGAGATGCTGCCGAAGAACGCCGCGCCAAGACGCTTGCGCGACGCCGCGCGAAGTTGCTGGCGCTCGGCGAGGGCAAGACCGGCGTCTTCAAGATCCGCCAGAAGGAGCTCGACGCCGCCGACTACGGCGAGACCATTCTGGAAGAGACCCGCAAGCTCAATGTCGGCCTCGGCATCAGCGTGCAGCAGCTGGTCGACGGCGTGCGCAAGGAAACCGACACGTCGACCTCGCAGGCGCGCCAGGAGATTTCGCTCGCCACCATCGTGATGCTGGCGCCGGCGTGCTGACGCTGGTCGGCTCGGTGCTGTTCGTCTGGCTCTATGTCGGCCGCAACATCCTGCGCCGCATCGCGCAGCTGCAGCGCTCGATGCAGCTGCTGTCCGAGCGGCGACCTCGAGTCCGAGATCTATCCGCTCCACCAGAACGACGAGATCGCGGAGATGTCGGAATTCGCTGCAGGTGTTCCGCGAGAGCATGATCGAGCGCCCGCGCGCTCGCCGCCGACCAGGACAAGGACCGCGTCGCCAAGGCCGAGCGCGCCTCGCGCATGGAAGCGCGGATCGTCGAGTTCGAGACCACGGTTCGCACCGCGCTCGACAGCCTGCAGACTCGGCGCAATTCGATGCAGTCGACCGCGCAGAGCATGTCGACCACCGCCGACCAGTCGAGCGCGCTGGTCAGCGCGGTCGCCTCCGCCGCCGAGGAGACCTCGGTCAACGTGCAGACCGTGTCGTCCGGCACCGAGGAATTGTCGTCGTCGATCGCAGGAGATCGGCCGCCAGGTCGTGACCTCGGCCGAGATCGCCCGCAAGGCGGTCGAGGAAGCCGGCGCCACCGACGCCACCATGCAGGGCCTCGCCGACAACGCCAGCCGCATCAGCGTCGTGGTCGACCTGATCCAGACCATCGCCTCGCAGACCAACCTGCTGGCGCTCAACGCCACCATCGAGGCGGCGCGCGCCGGCGAAGCCGGCCGCGGCTTTGCGGTGGTCGCCTCCGAGGTGAAGAGCCTCGCCAGCCAGACCGCGAAGGCGACCGACGAGATCCGCCCGCAGATCGGCAGCATGCAGAACGGTGACGACCACGGCGGTCGGCGGCGATCCGCAACATCGGCCACCACCATCGGCGAGATCAACGACGTCACCACCGCGATCGCGGCCGCGGTCGAGGAACAGGGCGCGGCGACGCGCGAGATCGCCCGCAACATCCAGCACGCCGCCGGCGGCACCAGCGAGGTCTCCAGCAACATCGTCGGCGTCAGCCACGCCTCCACCGAGGCCGGCACCGCGGCCGGCGAGGTGCTGAGCGCCTCCGACGCGCTGCGCCGCGAAGCCGACGTGCTGCGCGCCGAGATCGACGCCTTCCTGTCGAATATCCGGGCGGCGTAAGCAGCTCGTCATTCCGCGGCGATGCGGAGCATCGACCCGAGCGGGCCGATCGCTCCCGGGTAATCCGCAGTCACCGGCCGTCTCGCGCCATGCGCATCGCCCCGGACATGACGGTCGCCTCGCTTTTTCGGCTGGCGCCGCGCCGCGTGCGCGCGTTAAGCCGTAGGCATGCACACGAAAACCGACACCATCCAGTCCTCCGCCGAGGCACTGCGATACCCCTGGGAAAATCACCCCGGCCACGACCAGGTCGTCGAGGTGATGCCCGGGCGTGTTGTGGGCGCGGCTGAAACTGCCGTTCCGCCTCAACCATGTGAACATCTATCTGCTCGCCGACGGCGACGGCTGGACCATGGTCGATGCCGGCTTCGGCAACGAGGAAACGATCGCGGCCTGGACCACGCTGTTCGAGGGCCCGCTCAAGGGCGTGAAGATCACGCGGCTGATCGTCACCCATTCGCATCCCGATCATGTCGGCCTCGCCGGCTGGATCATCGAGCGCTTCAACTGCCCGCTCTACATGTCGCAGGTGGAATATCTGCAGTCGGTCTATCACCAGAACCGCGGCACCGAGGAACGCGCAACGCGCAGCGGCTGTTCTTCCGCCGCCACGGCATGGACGAGGACCTGACCGACAAGCTGCTCGGCCGCGGCCAGGATTATCTGAAGCGCGTCTCGGTGCTGCCGCCGTCCTATCACCGCATCTCGCATGGCGACGAGATCGTGATCGGCGACGCGCCGCTTCAAGGTGCATCACCGGCGGCGGCCACGCGCTCGACCAGGTGATGCTGTATTGCGCCGCCGACAAGCTGTTCCTCTCCGCCGACCAGGTGCTGAGCAAGATCTCGCCCAATGTCAGCGTCTGGGCGGTCGAGCCCGACGCAGAACTCGCTCGGCGAATATCTGGCCTCGCTGGCGAGCCTCGACCACCACGCTGCCCTATGACGTGCATGGTGCTGCCCGGCCATGGCGTGCCGTTCTACGGCCTGAAGACCCGGATCAAGCAGCTCGCCGACCACCACGAGGAGCGCTGCCGGCTGATCGCGGACGCCTGCCGCGAGGTGCCGCAGACCTCGCAGGAACTGGTGCCGGTCGTGTTCCACAAGCACGCGCTCGACGCCGCACCAGATGGGCTTTGCCGCCGGCGAACTGATCGCCCACGTCAATTACATGCTGGTCGAGGGCCGGCTGACGTCGGAAGCTGACCGACGGCGTGCTGCGGTTCAGGACGACGTGATCAGCTGCACGCCCTATCGACTTGCGGGATCGATCGCTAGCGCGTGCGGCCGAGCGCCGTCGGATCGGCCATGCACTGGCTAGCACTTGATCGGGATCAATATTTGCCCGGCCTCCGGTGCATGCCGGAGCCCGCCGAAATGCGCGATTTCGGCTCGACATCAAAGCTGGAAAAGCTCTAAAAAGGCTCGAGCCGCCTCCGGCCAGTTCCGCTCTCAGGTTTTGCGATGGATTACAGCCAGTTCTTCCAGAGCCGCCCTCGACCGCCTGCATGACGAGCGGCGCTACCGCGTGTTCGCCGATCTCGAGCGCATCGCCGGCCGGTTCCCGCATGCGGTCTGGCACTCGCCGAAGGGCAAGCGCAACGTCGTGATCTGGTGCTCCAACGACTATCTCGGCATGGGCCAGCACCCGAAGGTGGTCGGCGCCATGGTCGAGACCGCGACCCGCGTCGGCACCGGCGCCGGCGGCACCCGCAACATCGCCGGCACCCATCATCCGCTGGTGCAGCTCGAGCAGGAACTCGCCGACCTGCACGGCAAGGAAGCCGCGCTGCTGTTCACCTCGGGCTACGTCTCGAACCAGACCGGCATCGCGACCATCGCCAAGCTGATTCCGAACTGCCTGATCCTGTCGGACGCGCTCAACCACAATTCGATGATCGAAGGCGTGCGCCAGGCCGGCTGCGAGCGCCAGATCTTCCGCCACAACGACGTAGCCCATCTGGAAGAGCTGCTGATCGCCGCCGGTCCCGACCGGCCGAAGCTGATCGTCTGCGAGAGCCTCTATTCGATGGACGGCGACGTCGCGCCGCTGGCGAAGATCTGCGATCTCGCCGAGAAATACGGCGCGATGACCTATGTCGACGAAGTCCATGCGGTCGGCATGTACGGCCCGCGCGGCGGCGGCATCGCCGAGCGCGACGGCGTCATGCACCGCATCGACGTGCTCGAAGGCACGCTGGCCAAGGCGTTCGGCTGCCTCGGCGGCTATATCGCGGGCAAGGCCGAGATCATCGACGCCGTGCGCTCCTATGCGCCGGGCTTCATCTTCACCACCGCGCTGCCGCCGGCGATCTGCTCGGCCGCGACCGCTGCGATCCGGCACCTGAAGACCTCGAACTGGGAGCGCGAGCGCCACCAGGACCGCGCCGCCCGCGTCAAGGCGATCCTCAACGCCGCCGGCCTGCCGGTGATGTCGAACGACACCCACATCGTGCCGCTGTTCGTCGGCGACCCCGAGAAGTGCAAGCAGGCCTCCGACCTGCTGCTCGAAGAGCACGGCATCTACATCCAGCCGATCAACTATCCGACGGTCGCCAAGGGCACCGAGCGGCTGCGCATCACGCCCTCGCCCTATCACGACGACGTCCTGATCGATCAGCTCGCCGAAGCGCTGCTGCAGGTCTGGGAGCGCCTCGGCCTGCCGCTGAAGCAGAAGTCGCTGGCGGCGGAATAACCTTAACGCCGCTCGAAACGCCGAAATCGGGCCGGCCGCGCGATGCGCTGCCGGCCCGATGCGTCTATACTGCGCGCACGGCGGCCGAGCTTTCAGGCCGCGCGAGGGAGACGAGCAACGCGATGCTGCACGACTGGGGCGTGATCGCAGCCGCCTTCGGCTACATCGGCCTGCTGTTCCTGGTCGCAAGCCATGGCGACCGGCTGTCGCCGCTCAAGCGCGGCCGCGCCGGCGCGCTGATCTATCCGCTGTCGCTGGCGATCTACTGCACCTCCTGGACCTTCTTCGGCTCGGTCGGCTTCGCCAGCCCGCACCAGCCTCGACTTCCTTGCGATCTATGTCGGCCCGATCCTGATGATCGGGCTCTGCACGCCGCTGCTGCGCCGCGTGATCCAGCTCGCGAAGTCGCAGAACATCACCTCGATCGCCGACTTCATCGCCGCGCGCTACGGCAAGAGCCAGGCGGTCGCCGCCACCGTGGCGCTGATCGCGATCATCGGCTCGGTGCCCTACATCGCGCTGCAGCTCAAGGCGATGGCCTCCTCGCTCGAGACCATCCTGAGCGAGGACAAGGCGTTCTCCACGATCCCGATCATCGGCGACATCGCGCTGATGGTGACGCTGGCGATGGCGGTGTTCGCGGTGCTGTTCGGCACCCGCCAGACCGACGCCACCGAGCACCAGCACGGCCTGATGCTGGCGGTCGCCACCGAATCCATCGTCAAGCTGGTGGCCTTCCTCGCCGTCGGCATCTTCGTCACCTTCTGGATGTTCTCGCCGCACGAACTGATCGAGCGCGCGATGAAGACGCCGGAGGCGGTGCGCGCCATCGACTACACGCCGTCGATCGGCAATTTCCTGACCATGACGCTGCTGTCGTTCTGCGCGATCATGCTGCTGCCGCGCCAGTTCCATGTCAGCGTGGTCGAGAACTCCACCGACGCCGAGGTCGGCCGCGCGCGCTGGCTGTTTCCGCTCTATCTCGTCGCCATCAACCTGTTCGTGATCCCGATCGCGATCGCCGGCCTCATCACCTTTCCGTTCGGCGCCGTCGACCCCGACATGTACGTGCTGGCGCTGCCGATGGAGGGCAATTCGCCGCTGCTCAGCGTCATCGTGTTCGTCGGCGGCCTGTCGGCGGCGACCGCGATGGTGATCGTGGAATGCGTCGCGCTCTCGATCATGGTGTCGAACGACATCGTGCTGCCGCTGGTGCTGCCGCGCAGCGACGCAGAGCCGCGACCGGCGGCAAGGATTTCAGCGACTTCCTGCTGCGCGTGCGGCGCTTCGCCATCTTCGCCATCATGGTGATGGCCTATTTCTACTATCGCGCGCTCGGCAACGCCCAGCTTGCGGCGATCGGCCTGTTGTCCTTTGCCGCGATCGCGCAGCTCGCGCCGGCCTTCTTCGGCGGCCTGTTCTGGCGGCACGCGACCGCGCGCGGCGCCATGGGCGGCATGATGGTCGGCTTCGCGGTGTGGGCCTACACGCTGTTCCTGCCGAGCTTCCTCGGAGACCAGCACCGCCGGCCTGCTGCTGCTGCAGCACGGCCCGTTCGGCATCGAGGCGCTGCGGCCGCAGGCGCTGTTCGGCGCCGACCTGCCGCCGCTGCTGCACGGCGTGCTCTGGAGCCTGTCGCTCAACATCCTCACCTATGTCGTGCTGTCGCTGGCGCGGCGGCCGTCGGCGATCGAGCAGTCTGCAGGCCGATCTGTTCGTGCCGCACGACGCTGGCGCCGATCACGCCGACCTTCCGGCGCTGGCGCACCACGGTGACGGTGCAGGACATCCAGAGCACGGTGGCGCAATATCTCGGCCCCGAGCGCGCCCGCCAGGCGTTCGAGGCCTTCGCCGCGCGCCATCCCGGCAATCTCGAGCCCAGCGCGCCGGCCGATTTCGAACTGCTGCAGCATGCCGAGCACCTGATCGCCTCCTCGATCGGCGCGGCCTCGTCGCGGCTCGTGATGTCGCTGCTGCTGCGCAAGCGCACGGTCTCGGCCAAGGCCGCGCTGAAGCTGCTCGACGATTCCCATGCCGCGCTGCATTTCAACCGCGAGATCCTGCAGACCGCGCTCAACCATGTGCGCCAGGGCATCGCCGTGTTCGACGCCGACCTGCAGCTGATCTGCTCCAACCGGCAGTTCGGCGAAATCCTGGCGCTGCCGCCGCATCTGGTGCAGATCGGCATTCCCCTGACGGAAATCCTCGAATATCATGGGCGCAGGTCGCCGCCGGACACCGGCGACGCCGACGCGCTGCTGCGAAAGGCGGCTCGCCGCCTACACCACCGAAGGCGAGCCCTATCTGGAGCGTCTTCCCGACCGCCACATGGTGATCGAGGTGCGCACCAACCGCATGCCGGGCGGCGGCTTCGTCATCACCTTCTCCGACGTCACGCCGAGCTTCGAGGCGGCCGAAGCGCTGGAGCGCGCCAACGCCACGCTGGAAAAGCGCGTGCGCGACCGCACCGAGGAACTGACGCGGCTCAATTCCGAGCTGGCGCTGGCCAAGAGCACGGCCGAAGACGCCAACATCTCCAAGACGCGCTTCCTGGCCGCCGCCAGCCACGACATCCTGCAGCCGCTGAACGCGGCGCGGCTCTATGTCACGAGCCTGGTCGAGCGGCAGAGCGGCGGCGAGGATGTCACGGCTGGTCGAGAACATCGACGACTCGCTGGAGGCGATCGAGGAGATCCTCGGCGCGCTGCTCGACATCTCCCGGCTCGATGCCGGCGCGATGACGCCGTCGATCTCCAGCTTCAAGATGGCCGACCTGATGCGCTCGCTGGAGATCGAGTTCACGCCGATCGCGCGCGCCAAGGGGCTCGAGCTCGATCTTCGTGCCCTGCTCGCTGCCGGTGCAGTCCGACCGCGCGCTGCTGCGGCGGCTGCTGCAGAACTTCATCTCCAACGCCATCAAATACACCCCGCGCGGCCGCGTGCTGGTCGGCTGCCGCCGCCGCGGCCAGTCGCTGCAGATCGGCGTCTACGACACCGGCGTCGGCATTCCCGCGCTCAAGCGCGGCGAGATCTTCAAGGAGTTCCATCGCCTCGAGCAGGGCGCGCGGATCGCGCGCGGCCTCGGGCTCGGGCTGTCGATCGTCGAGCGGCTGGCGCGCGTGCTCAACCACGGCATCGCGCTCGATGCCAATCGCGAGCGGCGGCTCGGTCTTCTCCGTGACGGTGCCGATCGCCGACGCGATCAACCATACCGCCGCCGTGACCAGCACGACGCCGCTGTCGCGGACGCCGATGAGCGGCGCGCTGATCGTCTGCATCGAGAACGACCCGGCGATCCTCGACGGCATGAAGACGCTGCTGACCGCCTGGGACGCCGAGGTCATCGCGGTCACCGATCCGGAGGCCGCGATCGCGGCGATCGAGGACGCCGGCGAGCACCGTGACCGGGCTTGCTGGTCGACTACCATCTCGACCGCGGCAACGGCGTCGCCGCGATCCGCGACATCCGCCGCCGCTTCGGCGAGAACATTCCGGCGATCCTGATCACCGCCGACCGCAGCCCGCAACGTCCGCGCCGCCGCGCGCGAGGAAAACATCGCGGTGCTCAACAAGCCGGTGAAGCCGGCCTCGCTGCGCGCCGTGCTCGGGCAGTGGCGCACCCAGCAGATGGTGGCGGCGGAAGGAGGGTGGTGCCGTAAAGCACGGTTTTCACCCATCTTCCCCCGGTCCTATTTGGGAACTATCAAATCGGGTCCTTTCGTAGTCATGGTTCCGTGGAAGGGATTCCGCGACGCGCGCGACGCGAATCGGCCGGACCGCAACAAGAAGCGGAGATCTGGGTGCACGTCGAGCAGAGAGCGCGATCAGCTAGAGATCTCGTCGCCGCGGCATTGAAGGGATCGTCCGACTGCGCGCGGTGCCTGCGATACGAGGGGCGCGGCCGGCGAGATCCAGCGCGCGCAGCTGCAATTGATGATGAATGAATCCGGCAACCAAATCCGGGCGCAACGCGCGCCCTGAACGGCTATCGCGTCCGGAAAAGCCTGCTACGCCGTCGGCGTGCCCTGCTTCCACTGGCCGCCGGCGATCTTCGCCGCCGCGATCACGGCCTGGGTGCGGCTTTCGACGCCGAGCTTCTGCAGGATCGCCGAGACATGCGCCTTGATGGTCGCCTCGGAGACGCCGAGCTCGTAGGCGATCTGCTTGTTGAGCAGCCCCTCCGACAGCATCATCAGCACCCGCACCTGCTGCGGGGTCAGCGTCACCAGCCGGTCGCGCAGCCGCGTCATGTCGGGATCGGCGGCCGAGGAGAGATCGGTGTCCGGCGGGAACCCAGACATCGCCGTCCATCACCTTGATGATGGCGTCGCGCAGCGTCTCGACGCCGAATCGCTTCGGGATGAAGCCGGAGGCGCCGAAATCGAGCGAGCGGCGGATGGTGCCGCTGTCGTCGCTGGCGGAGACGATCACCACCGGGATCGCCGGATATTGCGCGCGCAGATAGATCAGGCCGGAGAAGCCGGAGATTCCCGGCATGGTGAGGTCGAGCAGGATCAGGTCGACGTCGGAATCCTGTTCCAGCAGCGCGGTGAGATCGTCGAACGATCCCGCCTCGTCGATCTTGGCCGAGGCCACGACGCTCGCCACCGCTTGCCGCAAGCGCGTCGCGGAACAGCGGATGGTCATCGGCAATGACGAGATGGGTGTTGGCAGCGGCGTCATCGATTCTCTTGCGAGGCGGCACATCGGGCCTGTGGCCGCCCGGCGGCCTTGTGTGCAATTCTGTCCCGACCGGCCGTGCATGCAAGCGCGCATTAATCCGCTTTGCGCGCAACAGGCGGTTAACCCGCCACGTGCGTCGAGCCACGATGCGCTGCCGGACTGGAGCCGTGCCGTCAGCTGCGCGTCAGTGCAAAGGGCCGAAAGTCGTATTGGGGCGGGTTTCACGCCGATGTTACCTTGAAGCGCAAGCCCACAGCTTGATCCGGCCAAGTCCGGCAGCGGGGCGCGACGTTGCAACAACGATTTTGGGGAGCGATTGAAATGTCCACAATGACTGCAACATCGGCGCAGGCCGGCAGGCATGACGAAGGACGAACGTTTCGTCATTCTCGCCTCCTCGCTCGGCACCGTCTTCGAATGGTATGACTTCTACCTCTACGGATCGCTCGCCGGCATCATCGGCGCGCAGTTCTTCTCGGCCTATCCGCCGGCAACCCGCGACATCTTCGCGCTGCTGGCCTTCGCCGCCGGCTTCCTGGTCCGTCCGTTCGGCGCCATCGTGTTCGGCCGCGTCGGCGACATCGTCGGCCGCAAATACACCTTCCTCGTCACCATCCTGATCATGGGCCTGTCGACCTTCATCGTCGGCCTGCTGCCCAACGCGGCCACCATCGGCATCGCGGCGCCGATCATCCTGATCGCGCTGCGCCTGCTGCAGGGTCTCGCGCTCGGCGGCGAGTATGGCGGTGCGGCGACCTACGTCGCCGAGCATGCGCCGAGGGCAAGCGCGGCTACTACACCTCGTTCATCCAGACCACCGCGACGCTCGGCCTGTTCCTGTCGCTGCTGGTGATCCTGTTCACCCGCTACCGCGCTCGGCGAAGCCGACTTCGCCGGCCTGGGGCTGGCGCATTCCGTTCCTGGTCTCGGTGCTGCTGCTCGGCATCTCGGTCTGGATCCGGCTGCGCCTGAACGAATCGCCGATCTTCCAGAAGATGAAGGACGAGGGCAAGGGCTCGAAGGCGCCGCTGACCGAAGCCTTCGCCAACTGGAGCAACGCCAAGATCGTGCTGCTGGCGCTGTTCGGCGGCGTGATGGGCCAGGGCGTGGTCTGGTACACCGGCCAGTTCTACGCGCTGTTCTTCCTGCAATCGATCCTGAAGGTCGACGGCTACACCGCCAACCTGCTGATCGCCTGGTCGCTGCTGCTCGGCACCGGCTTCTTCATCGTGTTCGGCGCGCTGTCCGACAAGATCGGCCGCAAGCCGATCATCCTGGCGGGCTGCCTGATCGCGGCGCTGACCTTCTTCCCGATCTTCAAGATGATCACCGACCAACGCCAACCCGGCGCTGGAAAAGGCGATCGAGACGGTCAAGGTCGAAGTGGTGGCCGATCCCGCAGGCTGCGGCGACCTGTTCAACCCGGTCGGCACCCGCGTCTTCACCGCGCCCTGCGACACCGCCCGCGCCTTCCTCGCCGCAGTCGTCGGTCAAGTACTCGACCGCTACCGGCCCGGCCGGCTCGCGGCGTGAAGGTCGTGGTCAACGGCAAGGAAGTGCCCTACACCGACGCCAAGACCGGCAACCCCGCGGTGCTCGCGGCGGTGCAGGCAGCGGGCTATCCGAAGGCCGGGCGACGCGGGCATCGTGAAGATGTCGAATCCGTTCGACATCTTCCGTCCGCAGGTCGCAGCGGTCATCGGACTGCTGTTCATCCTGGTGATCTTCGTCACCATGGTGTACGGCCCGATCGCCGCGATGCTGGTCGAACTGTTCCCGACCCAGCATCCGCTACACCTCGATGTCGCTGCCCTATCACATCGGCAACGGCTGGTTCGGCGGCCTGCTGCCCGCGACCGCGTTCGCGATCGTGGCCTCGACCGGCGATATCTATGCCGGTCTCTGGTATCCGATCATCTTCGCGTCGATCACCGTCGGTCGTCGGCTTCTTCTTCCTGCCGGAGACCAAGGACGTCGACATCACGAAGTGACCTGATCGGCCGCGCGACGCCGACAAAACGAACCGGCCGCGGAGCAATCCGCGGCCGGTTTTCTTTTGCGAGCGCTATCTTCGATTGCTGCCGATGAATTGCAGCACGATCTCGCGCCGGTGCGGCCGCGCGCGATGCTCGATCAGATAGATCGCCTGCCAGGTGCCGAGCGCCAGTCTGCCGTCGCAGCACCGGGATCTGCAGCGACGTCCGCGGTCAGCATGGTCTTGATGTGCGCCGGCATGTCGTCCGGCCCTTCGGTGTCGTGCGTCCAGCCGGCATTCTCAGGCGCGAGCCGCGTTCAGGGCCGTCGTCAGATCGACGAGCACGGACGGATCGGCATTTTCCTGGATCGTCAGCGACGCCGAGGTGTGGCGGATGAACAGCGTCACCGCGCCCTCGCGCGCGCCGGCCTCGCGCAGGAATTTTGCGACTTCGCTGGTGAGATCGATGAAGCCGCGTGCCGCGCGTCTGCACGGCGAGCAGCGACGAGACGATCGTGGTGGCTTGACCGACGATGGCGCGGAGCGGGTGACGGTTTGTGAGTCATGAGACCGATCGTCGTAGGGTGGGCAAAGCGGAGCGTGCCACCATCGCGCACGAGATCATGGTGGCACGCTTCGCTTTGCCCACCCTACGGATCTGTCATGCGCAGATCTTCCCGTGACGTCCTTCTGCACGCGGTTGGCCATCTCGATCAGCCGCCGCCAGGCCCTCTCCAGGAACGACATCACGCGGTCCATGTCCTGGTCGCTCGGCAGCGGGATTTCGATCTTGCGCTCGCCCTCGGCGACCTTCGGCTCCGGCTTCTTCAGCGGATCGGATTTCGGCAGCGCGCTCTTCGATCTTGCCGGACACGGTGCGGTCGCGCGCGGCGAGCTGCGCCTTCAGCTTCTCGATTCTCGGCCTGCAGCCGGCCGATCTCGGCATCGAGCGCCGCGCGCTCGTCGGGCACGGCGTAGCAGGCCCAGCCGGCGCCGGAATTGGTGCAGGTCGAGACCGTGCCGGTCGTGGTGTCGAGCCGCAGCACGCCATCGGCCGGTCGGCGACAACGCGTAGCGGCCGTTCTCGGTGTCGGGCCTGGCTTGCGCGAGCAGCCGGCCGCCGCTGACGAGACAGAAACGCGGCAGCGGCGATGGACAGCATGAACTTCGAGGGCGACGTCGCGATGCGCATGGGCTTGCTCCGCCTCAGGACTCGATCCTGCCCCTGGCACTCTCTGAGCTATAGGCCTTGCGGCCGGACTTCAATGCATCGGCCAGCAATTCGATCCGGTCCTGTCCCCAGAACACTTCGCCGTCGAGCACATAGACCGGCGAGCCGAACACGTCGGCGGCGATCGCATCCTGCCGGTTCTGCTCATAGACCGCGCTGATCGCGTCCGAGCCGGAACGTTCGACCAGCTTGCTTGCCGGGCAGGCCCGGCTTCGATCGGCGATTTTCGCAACCGTCTGCGGATCGGCGAGGTTGAGCTGATCCTCCCACACCGCGGCGAAAGCCGCGCCGCAGATAACGGTCGGGATCGAGCCCGGCCTCGATCGCCGCGATGACGACGCCGTCGGCGAGGCGCGCGTTGAACGGCCAGTTCTTCGGCTGCAGATGGAATTTCAGGCCGCGCTTGTCGCGCCAGCGCTGCAATTCGACCATCCGGTAGCGCTGCCGCACCGGATGGCGCTTCATCAGCGGCAGCCCGCCGGTCTCGGAGAACAGATCGACCAGCACCACGGGCTTGTGATTTACCTTGAGATCGTAGGCACTTACGACCTCGCGAAACGGATCCATGCCCGATATAGGCCCACGGCGACTGGAACGAGAAATAGTAGTCGACCTGACGCGGCATGCGGACTCCGGAAACGAGGATTGGCGGATCGCTTGCAGCATCCCAACAGACCGGCCAGACGCGCGCAAGATCGCTTCGTGATGCGCAGCTGCTGCAGTGCGGTGGCGGCTCCACAGGCGGCGTGGACATCACTCAAATAAATCCAGCTAAATCAATGAGCTAACTGGTTACTACGCAATCTTGACTTGATTAGACGCGGTCAGTATGGTCCGCGCGGCTTTTGAGGGTGACGGCGTAATTTCCATCAACCGCAGCATCGTTTAGGGTCTTGGGCATGGCCGAAGACACCAACGACAACGCAAGTGGAAATCGCGATCAATCGTCGTCCGACGAAGCTGCGCTTTCCGCAAGGCTCGGAAGTCTGGATCAGCGGTTGTCCGAATTTCGTGACAGCCGCAAAGTCGAGACTGACCAACCCGGAACTGAAAGCGGAGACAGTGCAGCCAGAGCATCGGCGATGGCGCTCGGTTTCCGGCTTTCCTCGGAGTTGATCGCGGGCGTTGTCGTCGGGGCGGCGATTGGCTGGGGATTCGACCGGTTGCTGTCGACATCGCCGTTCGGTCTCATCGTGTTCTTCTGCTCGGCTTCGTCGCCGGCGTGGTCAACGTGGTGAGGTCGCGGCGCGGGTTCCGGCAAGCGCTGAGCGCCGACGGGAAGTCACGACATTTGAAATTCGATTGCCGGCCAGGCCGGCGGACCAAGAGCCGCGCGGATGAAAATCGACCCGATCCATCAGTTCAATATCGAGCCGCTCTTCACGATCGGCCATATCGGCAATCAGACGATCGCCTTCACCAATTCGTCGCTCTACATGTTCGTCGCGGTCGCGGTCATCTCGATCCTGATGCTCGGGACCGGACGGCAGCTGGTCCCCGGCCGCTTGCAGTCGGTCGCCGAAATCTCCTACGAGTTCGTCGCCAGCACGATCCGCTCGACCGCCGGCTCGGAAGGCATGAAGTTCTTCCCGCTGATCTTCTCGCTGTTCATGTTCATCTGCGTCTCGAACCTGGTCGGCATCATCCCCTACACCTTCACGATTTCGAGCCACATCATCGTCACCGCGGCGCTGGCGCTGCTGGTGTTCTTCACCGTGCTGATCTACGGCGTCTACAAGAACGGCCTGAAATTCTTCAAGATCTTCGTGCCGTCCGGCGTTCCGGTCTACATCCTGCCGCTGGTCATGTTCATCGAGGTCCTGTCGTTCTTCCTGCGGCCGGTCTCGCACAGCGTGCGTCTGTTCGCCAACATGCTGGCCGGCCATATCGCGCTGAAGGTGTTCGCGGGCTTCGTCGCGATGCTCGGCGTCTCGCTCGGCGCGCTCGGCTGGGTCGGCGGCATGCTGCCGCTGGCGCTCACCGTCGCGCTGACCGCGCTCGAACTGCTGGTCGCGTTCCTGCAGGCCTATGTGTTCGCGATCCTGACCTGCATCTACCTCAACGACGCCATTCATCCGGGACACTAAGCGGTCCGGGGAATTTCCACCCTCACTTTGTCTTTCTCTCAAGGAGCAAAAAATGGAACCGGCAGCAGCAAAACTTATCGGCGCGGGCATCGCGTGCATCGGCATGGGCGGCGCAGGCGTCGGCGTGGGCATGATCTTCGGCAACTACCTCGCCGCCGCCGTGCGCAACCCGTCCGCAGCCCAGGGCCAGTTCGGCAACCTGATCTTCGGCTTCGCCGTGACCGAAGCGCTCGGCATTTTCTCGCTGCTGATCGCGCTGCTGCTGCTGTTCGTTCCGCTCTGAGCGGCACCCGATCGCGCCGTCCGTTCCGGGCGGCGCGCATGACAGCAACAGGAGAACCCCGTGGCTGAAAAGAGTCATGGTACCCCGGCAAAGGGCCACGAGACCGGCGCCCACACCGCAGCCGAAGGCGGCCACGGCGGAGCATTTCCGCCGTTCGATTCGTCGACCTACGCTTCGCAGCTGGTGTCGCTGGTTATCGCCTTCGTCGCGCTCTACCTGATCGTGTCGCGCATCGCTCTGCCGCGTGTCGGCGGCGTGATCGATGCTCGTGCCAATGCGATCGAGGGCGACTTGTCCGCGGCGCAGAAGCTGAGGGACGAGTCGGACGCGGCGCTGAAGGCCTATGAAACCGACCTCGCTTCGGCGCGTTCCCGGGCCCAGGCGATCGGCAACGAGACCCGCGAGAAGCTGAACGCGGCCTCGGAAGCCGAGCGCAAGACGCTGGAAGACCAGCTCGACGCCAGGCTTGCCGACGCCGAGAAGCAGATCGCGGCGACCCGCGAGACCGCGATGAGCAACGTGCGCGGCATCGCCGCGGATGCGGCCAGCGCCATCGTGCAGCGTCTGACCGGCGTGCTGCCGGACGGCAACACGGTGAACAGCGCCGTCGACGCGTCGTTGAAGGGATAGTCTGATGTTGTTCGAACCGGAAACCTGGGTCGCGGTAGCCTTCGTCATTCTGATGGCGCTGTTTGCCTATCTCGGCATCCACCGCACGGTGCTGACGGCGCTCGACAAGCGCGCCGAACGCATCAAGGCCGAACTCGACGACGCCCGCCGCCTCAAGGACGAAGCCGCCAAGCTGCTCGCCGACTACAAGGCCAAGCGCGCCACCGCGGAGCGCGAGGCCGACGAAATCATCTCCAACGCCAGGGCCGAAGCCGAGCGCATCGCGACCGAAGCCAAGGCCAAGATGGAAGACTTCGTCGCCCGCCGCACCAAGACCGCCGAGAGCAAGATCGCGCTGGCCGAAGCCCAGGCTTTGGCGGACGTTCGCGCCGCGGCGGCCAATGCCGCCGTCACCGCCGCCTCGACCATCCTGTCGCAGTCGGTCAAGGGTTCGGTCGCCGACGACCTGCTCACCAAGGGCATCGCCGAGGTTCGCGCCAAGCTGAATTGAAGCATCAGATACCAGTCAAAAGCCGGCGCGAGATCATCGCGCCGGCTTTTTTCATGGCTGCTTCTTCTTTTTCGGCGCCGGCGCGGCGCGCTCGGGCTTGAGCGACTGCGGGTCGAAGCCGACATAGAAAATGTAGCTGTCGCCGATGGCGCCCGGAGGCGCCGGATAGGTCAGATCCTCCGCCACCAGCGTGAAGGGATCGCTGCCGGTTTCGGTCAGGTTGACCGAGGTCTGGTAGGCCTTGGTGGCGATGGTCTTTTCGTTGACGCCGCCCTGCACCACGGCGACGCGGATCGGAACCTGGATCACTGACGGCGCGCCGGCAGGACCGGCAATGACGCGGCCCTGAATGCCGATCCGCGCCGTGATCACGCCGCCATTGATGCTGCATTCGCGGGCCATCTTGGTGATCGTGGCCTGGAAACGCAGGTCGTTGCCGACCGGCTGTTTGCCGGGCGGCGCCACCGCATAGGTCGACGCACCGGCACGCACCGTGACCGGCGGACAGGTCAGGTCGCCGGTGTCGGCTTCCGGCGTCCCCGGGGCCGGCGTAGCCGCGGCTGGCTCGTCGGATTTGCCGCCGAACAGGCCCTTGAAGCGATCGGTCAGCGACTGCGCCGATGCCGGCGCAGCCAGCAGGCCGCCCGCCACAGCCGGCCAGAATCACGGCTTTGAGCAAGCGATTGTCACCCATGCGACGTCCCTGGCATCCACGTCATTTCATCGTCACTGTCCACGGCGGCCTTATAACAGGCTAATGGCGGCGAACCCAAGGCGTCTGGAGCCCGTCAAAACGGCTCCAGCCTTTGGTTTGACGCGTTTTCTTGACCCGAACCGGCATCCACTTCGCTCGAAAACGCTACGGAAAGCCGCCAAAATCAGGGGTCAGCCGCGAAAATCCTCGTGCAGCAGCCCGAACAGCAGATGGTCCTGCCAGACGCCGTTGATGCAGAGATAACGCCGGGCCAGCCCCTCGCGGCTGAAGCCGCACTTCTCCAGCACCCGGATCGACGGCGCATTGGTCGGAATGCAGGCGGCTTCGATGCGGTGCAGATTGAGCTCGCCGAACAGCGTCGGCAGCAGCACCCGCAGCGCCGTGGTCATGTAGCCGCGATGGGCGTAGGGCTCGCCGACCCAATAGCCGATGGTCCCGGCCTGCACGATGCCGCGGCGCACATTCGCCAGGGTAATGCCTCCGACCATGGTGCCGTCGGACTCGCGGAAGACGATGAACGGGTAGGACCGGTCGGCCGCGATATCCTCGGCGTAGCGGCGGAGCCGGCGCCGGAACCCGGCGCGGGTGAGGTCGTCCGACGGCCAGATCGGCTCCCACGGCGTCAGATAGCTGCGGCTCAATTCACGCAGTTGGGCCCATTGCAGGAAGTCCGACATCTGCGGCGCGCGCAGCAACAGCCCGTGGCCGCGCGGCACGAGCGCGGCCGGTCCGCTGGATGGCAAACGAAACAGGGCCATGCCCTAAACTCCCCCCGCAATGAACAGCCTTCAATGCAGCAGCGTCTTCGCCTTCGACCGGGTCAATCCTTCCGCAAAAGCCACCGCCGTGTCCAGACCCCTGCCGCTGCCAAGCGCCACGACCGCCGGCCGGCTGCGGGACAACAGGCCCCGCGCGGCGTTGCGGGTCAATTCCACGCTGACCGCGTCGATCCGCGCCACCAGTTCTTCCGCCGTCAGCGGCCTGCCATAAGCAAGCATATGACGTGCCAGCTGCTCGGCGCGGGATGAACAGCTTTCCAGCGCCATCAGCAGCCCCGCCTTCATCTGCGCCTTGGCGCGTGCGATCTCGGCTTCGGTCAGGGTTTCGACGGCATCATTGATGACGTCGACGATCACTTCCATCATTTCCGGCGCGTCGGCCGGATCGGTGCCGGTATAGAGGCCGAAAAAGCCGGTATCGGCATAGGGCGCATGGAAGGTGTAGATCGAATAGCAGAGCCCGCGCTTTTCCCGCACTTCCTGGAACAGCCGCGACGACATCCCGCCGCCGAGCGTGTTGGTGAACACCTGCATCGAGAACAGTGAGAGATCGGTCTGCGGCACGCCTTCGAGCGCCAGCGTCAGATGCGCCTGTTCGAGGTCGCGGTGCACAACGCGCGAGCCGCCCTTGCCGAACTGTGCGACTTGCGGCTTCGGCGCCTGATCCCCACCGAAGCTGGCGAATTTCTGCGTCACTTCGTCGACCACCTGCTTGTGGTCGACGGCGCCGGCGGCCGCCACCACCATGTTGGGCCCGCGATAATGCGTCGAGAGATAGTTGCCGAGCATGTCGCGATCGAACTTCTCCAGCGTCTTGGCGGTGCCGAGCAGCGAGCGCCCCATCGGCTGGTCCGGATAGCAGAGCTCGTTGAGGTGTTCGAACACGACGTCGTCGGGGGTGTCCTGCGCCGCGCCAATCTCCTGCACGATGACGCTCTTTTCGCGTTCGAGTTCATCCGGTACGAACGACGGATTGGCGAGAATGTCGGAGAGCACGTCGAGCGCCAGCGGCACGTCGGCCTTCAGCACCCGCGCATAATAGGCGGTGGTTTCGGTCGAGGTGCCCGCATTGAGGTCGCCGCCGACCGCCTCGATTTCCTCGACGATTTCGCGCGAGGAACGTTTCGTCGTGCCCTTGAACGCCATGTGTTCGAGCAGATGCGAGATGCCGTGCTCGTTGGGCTTTTCGTCGCGGCCGCCGACGCCGGTCCAGACGCCAAGGGCGGCGGTCTCCAGATGTGGCATGGTGTCGGTGATGACGGTCAGTCCGGACGGCAGCTTGGTGACTTCAACGCTCATCCGGCAACTCCCTGCTTCGCGGCACGGCTGACCCTGCGCACGAATTTTTCCACTTCCGCCGAATCGTTTTTCATCACCGTGATGTGTTCGGACTTGGTCATCAGGCCATCGAGCCACGCCGGCAATTGCGGACGCACGCCGCAGGCGGCTTCCACCGCGTCGGGGAATTTGGCCGGATGCGCGGTCGACAGCACGATATTGGGGATCTTCGAATCCGGGGTGTCGCGATCGGCCACCGCCAGCGCCACCGCGGTATGGGGGTCGACGAGGTCGCCGGCCTCGCGCCAGGCGGCGCGGATCGCGGCTGATGTCTCGGTCTCGTCGGCGCGGCCGGCATCGAACTCCTCGCGGATCGCAGCCAGCATCGCATCCGGCAGCACGAAGCGCCCGGACTGCGTCAGCGACGCCATCAGCCGGCGAACGCTGTCGGCGTCACGGCCGCCGGCCTCGAACAGCAACCGTTCGAAATTCGAGGAGACCTGGATGTCCATCGACGGCGAAGCCGACGCGTGCACCTCGCGCACCTCATAGATGCCGGTCTTGAGCGTGCGCGGCAGGATGTCGTTGACATTGGAGGCGATCCGCAACCAGCGCACCGGCAGCCCCATTTTCTTCGCAACATAGCCGGCAAAGATATCGCCGAAATTGCCGGTCGGCACGGTGAAATCAACGGTGCGGGCGGGCGAGCCGAGCGCCACGGCCGATGTGAAGTAATACACCACCTGCGCCACGATCCGCGCCCAGTTGATCGAGTTGACGCCCGACAGCGAGACGGCGTCGCGAAAGCCGTGATGGTTGAACAGCGCCTTCACGATCGCCTGGCAATCGTCGAAATGGCCTTCGATCGCCAGCGCGTGGACGTTGGCCGCGCCCGACGTCGTCATCATCCGGCGCTGCACGTCGGAGATCCGCCCGTTCGGAAACAGCACGATGAGATCGACATTGTCGAGACCCGCAAACGCATCGACCGCCGCACCGCCGGTATCGCCCGAGGTTGCGACCACGATGGTGGTGCGCTGATTGCGCTTCGCCAGCACGTGATCCATCAGCCGCGAGATCAACTGCATCGCGACGTCCTTGAACGCCAGCGTCGGGCCGTGGAACAGCTCCAGCACGAATTGATTGGGCCCAACCTGGTCGAGCGGCACCACCGCGGGATGGCGGAACGTGGCGTAGGCTTCGTTGGCCATGCGGCCGAGATCGGCATCGGAAATCTCGCCGGCGACGAACGGGCGGATCACCTCGACGGCGACTTCCCAATAGGGCCGTCCGAAAAATCCGGCGATGGTGTCATGCGACAGTTGCGGCCAGACTTCGGGCACGTAGAGACCGCCGTCGCGGGCCAGCCCGGTCAGCATCACGTCGCAGAAACCCAGCGTGGGGGCTTCGCCTCTGGTCGAAATATACCGCGTCAATTCACCCTCCAAAGGCACGGCCGGTACGCCAAGCCTTTGATATTGATTAGTTATTTGCGATCGCCGACCGCGAAGCGCGCGGCACCATAAAGCGTTTTCGCCAGAAGGGGAAATGCCGGGACGACGAAAAGCGCAGGGGTGCGGGGGCCAGGGAGCCCGAAGCCGTGCAGCTGGTTTGCCCGTCGGGCAGATCAGTTGCGACCGACCGCTGCGGGAGTTACGCCGCGCGAACGGTTTCGAGGAACCGGTCCACCTCGAGCTTGAGACGCTTGCTGTCGTTCGACAGCGACTGGGCGGCGGACAGGAGTTGCGACGACGCCGCACCGGTCTCGCTCGCGCCACGTTGAACGTCTGAAATGTTCGACGAGACCTGCTGCGTGCCGTGCGCGGCCTGTTGCACATTTCGGGATATCTCGACGGTCGCTGTACCCTGCTCCTCGACCGCCGCGGCGATGGCCGAAGATACTTCCGACAACCGCTGGATCGTGCCGCTGATCTGGGTGATCGCACCGACCAATTCCTGCGTCGCGGCCTGGATGCCCGCGATTTGCTGTCCGATCTCACCGGTCGCCTTGGCGGTCTGCTCCGCAAGCGCCTTGACCTCCGAGGCCACGACGGCGAAACCTCGGCCGGCCTCTCCGGCGCGCGCGGCCTCGATAGTGGCATTGAGCGCCAGCAGATTGGTCTGTCCCGCGATCGCATTGATCAATTCGACGACGTCGCCGATCCGCGTCGCAGCCTTGGACAGTTCGCTCACCCGCGCGGTCGTCGTCCGCGCCTGATCGACGGCCTCGCCGGCCATTCGCGCGGATGCCTGCACCTGGCGGCTGATCTCGTTCACCGAGGAGGAGAGTTCTTCGGCGGCTGAAGCCACCGACTGCACGTTGGTCGACGCCACCTCGGAGGCTCCGGCCACGACGGTGGCCAGTTCCCGGCCCCGTTCGGCCGTGCCGGTCAGCGCGCTGGCCGATGATTCAACGTCGCCCGACGTTGACGACACCGCTTTCACGATTTCGCCGACCACCGCTTCGAATGAATCGGCGATCCGCCGCATGTCGGCCTTGCGCTGCTCGGCGAGGAAACCGTTCTGCTCGGCCTTCGCCTCGACTTCGCGCCGCGCCTTCTGCTCGGCCAAGACCTTGAACGTCTCGACGGCGCGGGCGACATGACCGACTTCGTCCTTGCGGCGCAGACCCGGCAGCACCACTTCGAATTTGCCGTCAGCGAGCTCCAGCATCGACTTCGCCAGCGCATTGATCGGTCTGCTCAGCGAGTAGGCGAATCCGACGGCGAGCAGCAGGCCCAGCAGCAGTCCAGCGCCGGTCGCAGCGATCATCATCGTCCGCGACGCCGAGACAAGTGCTTCAGCCTCGTTACGAAATTCAAATCCATTGGCGGCTGCGACCTCGACCAGATCATCGATCGCCGCGACGGCCTGATCGCCGAGCTTGCTTACCTGAAAGGCGGCCGGCAATTCAGTGAGACCGCCTGGCGCGGGCTTGAGAATCTGCAGCGCCGCGCCGAACCAGTCACGGACTTTCGCTTCGGCTTTTTCGCGGACCGGATTGACGTTGGCTGCCTGAATACGGTCGCGGACAATGCCGAGATCCTCAAATAATCCCTTCATCACGGCTTCGAACCTGGCCGCGGACTCCTTCGTGGCGCCGACGGTCTGCCCCTGCTGCAAGATCAGCCGCGCTTCGTTCAGCGACGCATGCGCGGAGCGTGCGTGGTTGATGCCCATCAGGGGTCCGTCATAAAGACGAACCACCAGGTCGCCCGACGAGGTGATGCCGCGGATGCCATAGACAGCCAATCCGCAGGCCAGCGCCAGCATGACGCTCAGAACGGCCAGAATCTTCAAACGGATCGACATAATGACTTCTCCGAAGGGCTGATCAATCGACCACTGTTACGGTCATTTTCATGCGTGGATGGATTGCACAGATGACCGTCACGTCGCCGGTTTCCTTGAAGAAGACATCGGTCGAGCTGCCGGGCGCCTGAGACCCGAGGTTGAATTCATTGCCCTTGGCCGTGGACAGGATGTTATGGGGAACGGTGTCGTCGTTGAGGAAGGTGACCGCCTCGCCCTTCTTGACCGTGATGCCATCAGGCCCGAAGACGCGTCCCTGCTGATGGATGACTTGCGTCGCGGCGAGTGCGCCGGTCGACAAACCGCCGACAATGACGAGAGCAAGCAAGGTTCGTGAGCGGATCATTTAGATATCCTCGTGCTTAGCGCGGCAAGACCGGCGCGGCGGTTGGCGTGAGTTGACTGGTCAGAGTCTTGAGAAACACGACAAGGTCGGTCTTTTCCTGGGCCGACAGATGCAGCGGCTGCATCAGATCTGAGCGGCTGGGGCGCTCGACGCCGCCGCTGTCGTAGTGATCGACGACCTGCTCGAGCGTGGCCAGTGAGCCGTCATGCATGAAAGGCGACCGGCGCGTGATCTCACGCAGCCCGGGCGTCTTGAAGGCATGCTGCATCTTGATGACGCTGGGCAGGTATTCTCCGCGACCGACATCCTTGCTGGGAAGACCGATGTCCTGGAAACCTTCGTTGGTGAAGTTCCAGCCTTCGTGACAGGACGAGCACATGGCCTTGCCGTTGAAAACCGCGAAGCCGCGCTTGGCTTCCTCGGATATCGCCTTCTCGTCGCCCTCGACCCAGGCGTCAAACGGCGCGCGCTCGGATACGATGGTACGCTCGTAGGTGGCGACCGCCTTCCCCAGCGTTTTCGGAGTCATGCCCTCCTGCGGAAAGACGCTGGTGAACAGCAGCTTGTATTCGGGAATCGAGTTGAGACGGGCCATCAGTTGTTCGAGTGGCATGTTCATTTCGCCCGGCGACTGGATCGGACCGAGCGCCTGCTCTTCAAGGTTCGGCAACCGGCCGTCCCACATGAAAATCGCGCCCCATGCCGCGTTGACGACGGTGGGCGAATGGCGGCCGAGCTTGTTCATGCCGTGCCCGACGCCGACCGCAAGCCCATCGCCCCAGCCGAGGCTCGGGCTGTGGCAGCTTGCACAGGATTGCGCGGAGGAAACCGAAAGCCGGGTGTCAAAATAGAGTTTCTTGCCGAGCGCGGCTTTCTCGGGCGTGTAGGGATTTTCCTTCGGGAATGGAATCGTCGCGGGCCGCGCATAAAGTTTCTTCAGCGCATCGGTGCCGGGAGCGGCCCGCGCCTGGACGGCGACGGTCCGGGTTTCACCTACCGAGGCCGCACCAAAGCCCAGGCGCGCAAAACCGAAAAAGGAAATACTGACCGCCGCTGCCGCCAGCGCGACCGACGATATTCGACCAACATTTCCCAGCAGCATATGCTGTCCCCTCGAAGCTCAGTGCGTGGTCGCCAAAAATGACGCGGCAATTTCGAACTGCTGATATGCAATAGGCGCTGCGTTGTTTTAAGGAAGCATTGACCTTTTTGATTTGCGAGGGCGGTAGAACTACGTAGCGCGGCGTTTCTACAACCGACCGCAAAGCGGCAACCCGAGATTTTGTAAAATGCAAGCGGGGCTGCAGGGGTTGCGGCAAACGGCGCAGTGAGCGCGCTACTTCGAGGCGTCCCCTGCCGCAGGGCCTTCGCCGAGCGCGCGCAGCGCGGTCAACCCTTCGCGATAGGTCGGATAACGCAAGCGGACGCCGAGTTCTTCGCGAATGAGATCGTTCCGGATCCGCCGGGATTCGCTGTAGAAGCTTCGCGCCATCGGCGACAGTTCCGCCGCCTCGAAGGGAATTTCGGGCGGCGGTTCGACGCCGCAAAGTCTCGCGGCGAAGGCTACGACATCCTGCGGCGGCGCCGCCTCGTTGTCGGTGACGTTGTAGATGCCGCCGGGGCGCGGTCGCGCCAGCGACGCCTCGATCACGGCGGCGATATCGGCGACATGGATGCGGTTGAAGACCTGGCCGGGCTTGACGATGCGTCGCGCCGTTCCCGCCGCCAGTTGCGCAAGCTGGTTGCGGCCGGGACCGTAGATTCCGGACAGCCTGAAAATCTGCACGGCGATCGTGTTCGCCGCACCGAAGCCGAGCCAGTCCTGCTCCGCCGTCACCCGGTTCTGCGAGCGCTGCCTGCCGGCGCCGAGTGGCGTCGTTTCATCGACCCAGCCGCCGGCATGATCGCCATAGACGCCGACGGTGGAGAGATAGCCGATCCAGCGCAGGTTCGGCGCGGCAGCGATCCGGTCGGCAAAGGCCGCGAGCACGGGATCGCCGGATTCAGCCGGCGGGATCGAGACCAGAATGGCCTCGCTCGCCGCGATGTCGTCCGCGATCGCTTCATCCAAATGATCTGGAGAAAACACCCGCGCCGTGATTCCCGTCGGCGCCAGCCCTTCGGCCTTGGCGCGACTGCGGACGGTCGCGGTCACCCGCGCGCCCGCAACCTGCAACCGCCGCGCGGTATGCAGCGCCGAATAACCCAGGCCGAACACCAGAAGCTTCATGGGCGCACGATAGTCGAGGCGAGACGGCCGCACCATCCTGCTTGCCCGCCCTGCAAACCGCCCTATGGTGATAAAAAACGGTAACAGGGAGACGGAAATGAACAGGCGATGGGCCGCGGCCGCAGCACTTCTGATTTCGGCCGGATTGAACGGCGCGCGGGCCGAGGATTATCCGGTGCGAACGGTGACCGTTATCGTGCCGTTCGCCGCCGGCGGACCGGCCGATATCACCGGGCGCATCGTCGCTGATATTTTCTCGCGTCATCTCGGCCAGAAATTCGTGGTGGAGAATGTCGTCGGCGCCGGCGGCACCATCGGCGCGTTGCGCGCCGCGCGCGCCGCCCCCGACGGCTACACCATCCTGTCCGGCCACGTCGGCACCAACGCGCTGGCGGCGGCGTTCTATCCCAACCTCGGCTACGATCCGCTGAAAGACTTTGAGCCGATCGGAATCTCCGCCGAATATCCGGAATTGCTGGTGGTGCGGAAGAATTTTCCGGCCAACAATCTCAAGGAATTCGTCGCCTACGCCAAGGCCAACGAAGCCAAGCTCAATGTCGGCCATGCGGGCTTGGGCTCGGTGTCCTATATCGGCTGCCTGCTGCTCCATGCGGCCATCGGCATCAAGCCGGCGATGGTGCCGTTCACCGGCACCGCGCCGGTGCTGAACGCGATGCTCGGCGGCGAGATCGACTATGAATGCGATCCGGTGCTGGGCACGCTGGAACATGTCCGCGCCGGCACCGTCAAGGCGCTCGCGGTCGCGGCGCGGAAACGCAGTTCGCTGTTGCCGGATGTGCCGACCTCCTACGAGCAGGGCCTGCCCGAATTCGACTGCGCGCCATTCTATGCGGTGTTCGCGCCGGCAGGCACGCCAAAGGCGATCGTGGAAAAACTCGCCGACGCCCTCAACAAGGGCCTCAACGAGGAGGCCGTGCAAAAGCGGCTGGCCGAGCTCGGCTCCGACATTATCGAACCGAGCCGCCGCGGACCGAAGGCGCTGGGCGACCTCGTCAACAGCGAAACCACGCGGTTGATGCCGATTTTGAAGGCGGCGGCTGCGAAGTAGATATTTTCCCGTGCGACGGCTTCATGCGGCGAGGGCCTGAGCGCCCGGTTGAGACTTTCTGAAATTTATCTGATATCGGTTCTCCCGTGCGCTTTGGGCACGTTTTCGAGGTCTATCCGCGACCTAGTTAGAGAGAGTTGCCGGGTGGAGACGAGGGTGCTGCGGTTTTCCGGATTTGAGCTCGCCCTGGAGCGGGCGGAACTGCGCGCGGCCAACGGCGCGACCGTCAAGCTCCGGCCCAAGACCTTCGAGATGCTGCGGATATTCGCCGCCAGTCCCGGACGCGTTCTCAGCAAGCGGGATCTGATGGAGGCGGTCTGGCCGAACGTCCATGTCGGCGAAGACAACCTGTTCCAGTGCATCCGCGAAATCCGCGCCGCGCTCGGCGACGACAAGCGCCAGTTGGTCAAGCTGGTGTCCGGCCGCGGCTATCTGTTCCATGCCGAGGTAACCGACACCGCCGTCCCTGCTCCGCAGGACGCTGTGACCGCCGCTCCGTCCGTGTCCGCCGGGCCGGTTCCACCAACCGAAACGAACCGCGAACCGCCCGCGCGCCGCTTTGATTTCAATCGGTGGCGCGGTGCCGCAGTTGCAGCTGTCGCGGCGCTCATCTTCCTGGTCGGAGCGGTTACGGCTGCGGTGTTACGCCCTGGCGTCATCCTGGCGCGCGGGCCCACGACCATCGCCGTGATGCCGGTGACGGACGCCGGCGGCGACCCGCTCGCCGTACAAATGGCAGCCGAGGTCGGCAACCGCCTCTCCGACGGACTGGCGAAGATCGAGAACATCCGCGTGCTGCTTCCGGAGACGACGGCGGCGACGGCCGACTACGTGGTGAAAAGCGAACTGCAGAAGAGCGAACAGGCCTGGACGATCCGGGCGCGCATGACGGACAGCGGGACCAACGAGGTCAAGTGGACGGCATCCTATTCGGTCAGCTTCGCCGACGACGCCGATCTGCCGTTGCAGCAGTCACGGCTTGCGGCGGGCGTCGGTCACGCGCTGGCACTGCGGATCAACGAAATGCTCAACGCCCGCACAGGAGCCACAGCGGCGACCGACGCGCTGGCCGGAAAAAGCAAAGTCGTGATCGAACAGGCGACGGCCCACATCAATCAGACCAGTCCGGAACGGTTTCAGGCGGCGCTGGCCATGTTGGAAAAAGCGGTCGCCGACGACCCCGACAATGTCGATGTTCAGGTCGCGCTGTCGGCGCTTCTGATGCGCGGCGTCCAGATGGTCTGGCTTGGCCCCGCCGAACGGGAAGCGTCGGAGGCCAAGGCCGAACGCCTGCTGCAGCAGACGCTGCGCGCCAGGCCGGATTACCTAGCCGCGCACGAAGCCTATTGCCGCTTCCTCAACGCCACCAACCAGTTTCGCGCCAGCCTCGTGGCCTGTTCGCGGGCGCTCAGCTTCGACCCCTGGAACGGGATCGCGTTGTATCACGTCGGCCTTGGCCAGATTCAGACCGGGCGCTTCGAGGATGCC
Source organism: uncultured Alphaproteobacteria bacterium (assembly GCA_963764705.1). Lineage (GTDB taxonomy): Bacteria > Pseudomonadota > Alphaproteobacteria > Rhizobiales > Xanthobacteraceae > Bradyrhizobium. Next base: position 48,932 of record CAVXTR010000011.1, read on the forward strand.
CTTGCGACATTCAAGCAGGCCGACCGCTTCGGCACCCCGCAGGTGTCACGCTGGACCTGGCTGGTTGGCGCGGGCTGGGCCAATCTGCTGATGGGCCGCGCCGAAGACGCCGTGCCGTGGCTGCAGAAGTCGATCGCGATCACGTCCGCCTCGGGACGCACGCATATGCTGCTGGCGGCAGCCTATCAGCAATTGGGCCGCATCGATGAGGCCAAGGCGGCGATGGAAAAGGGCCGGCAATTGCGCCCCGGTTCGACCTATCAGAATGTCCCGACGCCGAAGAAGAATTGCAGCCCGATCTATATCGACGCCGCCGAACGGATCATGCAGTCGATGGTGGCAGCCGGCTTACCGCTGAGCTGATACGTCCCCACGCGCCACTTCGCTCGAAAACACGCTTTAGTGACCCGATCGATAGTCCGCGCGCACGGGAACTTTGCCCGACGGCGGCACGTCGAGGCGAACGACAGCACCTTCGAACGCCGGGCTTACCGCCGGATAGAGTTTCATCACCAGGGGATCGTGGCCGGGGACGATATGGCTTTCGTCCGGCGCCATCGCGATCAGCTTTTCAAAACCTTCCAGCATCTCGCCGATATGAAAGGCGGTCGTGAACGGACGCTCGCTCGCCATGTTCTCGTAGAAATGGCTGACGTCGGACGCCAGCACCACCGGACCGCGGCGGGTGTTGACGCGAACGAATTGCAGCCCGGCCGAATGACCGCTGGCGGCGTGGATGGTGATCCCCGGCGCGAGTTCGGCGTCACCGTTATAGAACACGACGCGGCGGGCGTAGTTCAGCCGCACGATGCCGCAGACATCCTCGACCTCGAAGGAATGCGACAGCCGCGGATATTGCATGTAGCGGCCGGTGGCATAGGCCAGCTCGCGCTCCTGCAGATGAAACCGCGCTTTCGGAAACCGATCGAAATTACCGGCATGGTCGTAATGCAGATGCGTCAGGATGACGTCCTCGACCGCGTTGACGTCGATGCCGAGCGCGCCCAGCGTCTCGATCGGCGAGCGCAGGAAGGTGCGCTTGCGCTTTTCCGCGATCTCGGCATTGAAGCCGGTATCGATGACGAAGCTGCGCCCGCCTCCCCGCGCCACCCAGACGAAATAATCCATCGGCATCGGACCGTCATGCGGGTCGCCGCCGATGAAATGATCGCCGCGGCGCGCCTCGCGGGTGGCATAGCGGATGGCAAACAGCTCGTATTCCGGTTCGGCCATGAGGTCTCCTGCCTTCGCGCTCCGCGACGCCGTCGAGGCGTTCCATTGGGACGGGCGCCATTTAGCGCAATCGCGGCGGCCGTCCAGAGCAGACGTTGCGCAAAAACCTGCTCCAAAGCAAACGCGGCCCGAATTCGGGCCAAATTCGACAGGCTTTTCATGCCCGTACGCGACCGGTACACTTGACGGGAAGCATCTGGCGAGGGAACACCTCCCGGAAATCCCTTGCCCAGACATTCGCGCCCTACAGGAAATCCCGGAGAGACACGTGGTTGCCAGCATTCTGCAGAAACTTCCCGTCGGCGAACGCGTCGGTATTGCCTTTTCCGGGGGCCTCGACACCAGCGCCGCCGTGCACTGGATGCGCGCCAAGGGCGCCATTCCCTGCGCCTACACCGCCAATCTCGGCCAGCCGGACGAGACCGACTACGAGGATATTCCGCGCAAGGCGCTGGCCTACGGCGCCGACAAGGCGCGGCTGCTGGATTGCCGGACCCAGCTCGTCGCGGAGGGAATTGCCGCGATCCAGTGCGGCGCTTTCCATATCTCGACCGCCGGCGCCACCTACTTCAACACCACGCCGCTTGGCCGCGCCGTGACCGGCACGGTGCTGGTGGCGGCGATGCGCGAGGACGGCGTCAACATCTGGGGCGACGGCAGCACCTACAAGGGCAACGACATCGAGCGGTTCTACCGCTACGGCCTGCTGACCAACCCGGACTTGCGGATCTACAAGCCCTGGCTCGACCAGCAGTTCATCGACGAACTCGGCGGCCGCAAGGAAATGAGCGAGTACATGGCCGCGGCCGGCTTCGAGTACAAGGCCAGCGTGGAAAAGGCCTATTCGACCGACAGCAACATCCTCGGCGCCACCCACGAGGCCAAGGATCTCGAATTCCTCAATGCCAGCGTTCACACCGTGAACCCGATCATGGGGGCGGCGTTCTGGAAGGCCGACGTCGCCATCAAGGCCGAAACCGTGACGGTGCGCTTCGAGGAGGGCCAGCCGGTCGCGCTGAACGGCTCAACGTTTTCCGACGCGCTGGCGCTGTTCACCGAGGCCAACAAGATCGGCGGCCGCCACGGTCTCGGCATGTGCGACCAGATCGAGAACCGTATCATCGAGGCCAAGAGTCGCGGCATCTACGAAGCGCCCGGCATGGCGCTGTTGCACATCGCCTATGAGCGCCTGGTCACCGGCATCCACAACGAGGATACGATCGAGCAGTACCGCAGCAACGGACGCCGGCTCGGCCGCCTGCTCTATCAGGGCCGCTGGTTCGATCCGCAATGCCTGATGCTGCGCGAGACCGCGCATCGCTGGGTCGCGCGCGCCGTCTCCGGCGAGGTGACGATCGAACTGCGGCGCGGCAACGACTATTCGCTGCTCGACACCACCAGCCCCAATCTCACCTACCATCCCGAACGGCTGACGATGGAGAGCGGCGCCGGCTCGTTCACGCCTGCCGACCGCATCGGCCAGCTCACCATGCGCGACATGGACATCGCCGACACCCACGACAAGCTTATTCTTTATTCGAAGGTCGGCTTGCTCGGCCGCGGCTCCGACGGCGGCGTGCCGCTGCTGTCGAATCCTGCCGACGCGCCCAAGAAATAATCCAAAAAAATAATCCGGGACCCGTCAGCCGGACTTACGCGCGGCAGCCGTCCAGGAACAGCGCCGCGCAGGTCCTGACCCGCTTTTCGATTTTCGCGCGCGAGGGCAGCGGCAGGCCGCCGTAGATCGCCGCGCGTTGCGGAGCAGCGGAGACCATGCCGATCAGGAAGCCCGCGGCTTCATCGGCATCGTCGAGCCGGATCAGGCCGCGCTTGACCTGGGTCCGCAGCCAGCCCGCCAGCGCCGCGTTGGTGCGGGCAATGCCGTTCTTGTAGAACGCCGCGGCGAGATCCGCGGAATTCGTCGCGTCCTGCAGAATGATGCGCTGAAGTGCTACGACTTCCGCCCCCAGCACGAGATCGGCGCACGCCATCAGCGCCGCTTCCAGCGCTGAACCGATATCGGCGTGGTCGTCGGCATGCAGGTTGACGTCCCGCAAAAACCGGTCGAGCCGCTCCGACACCATCTCCTCGAATAGCGCCGCCTTGTTCGGCACCAGGCGATACAGCGTCTTGGTCGAAACCCCGGCGCGGCGCGCCACGGTTTCGGTGCTGGTGGCGGCATAGCCGTTGGCGGCGAATTCGTGCCGCGCGGCCTCATAGATGATTTGCCGCGTCTCGTCGTCGGGACGGAGCGGCGGCCTGCCGCGGGATCGTACTTCGGTGGAAGATTTTTCCTGAGCCATGCTTTTACATGAAGCCTGTCATTCCATTGACAGTTCCGATATTGGGCATATTTTGGAAATTGTCAAGTTTCCTAATTACCTCCACCGGCCAGAAGCCACAGGAGAACTGCCATGACCGTCCACTCCACTGCATTCCAGGATGCGCAGCCGGTTGCCGCGGCCGACCCCGCCGAGGCGCTGCGAGCAATTCCTGCCGCCGCAAAAAAACTCAATCTTCGCAAGCTTTTGCTGACCGGAGCGGCGCTCCTGACCCTGGCCGGCGCGGCCTGGTATGGCTGGGATTACTGGACCGTCGGCCAGTACCTCGTCTCCACCGACGACGCCTATGTGAAGGCCGACAACACCACCATCGCACCCAAGGTCTCCGGCTACCTGCACACGGTGCTGGTGAAGGATAATGAGCGGGTGCGGACCGGCCAGGTGCTGGCGCGGATTGACGATCGCGACTTCAAGGTGGCGCTCGACCAGGCCAGGGCCGACGTCGCCGCGGCCAAGGCCACGATCGCGAGCAAGCAGGCGCAGCTCGAAGTTCAGCAGGCGGTGATTACCGCGGCACATGCCACCATCGATGTCGACCAGGCGGCGGTGACCTTCGCCGCCCAGGACAACAAGCGCTACACCGATCTCGCCGCAACCGGATCGGGCAGCGTCCAGAATGCGCAGCAGGCGCAGGCCCGGATTGCCGGCACCCAGGCCGCACTGGCCCGCGACAATGCCAACCTCACCTCCGCCGTGAAGCAGGTCGATCTGCTCAACGCCGAGATCGTGCAGGCTAACGCGGCGCTGGCGCGGGTCGAGGCGATCCAGAGCCAGGCCGAACTCAATCTCGGCTACACCACGATCACAGCGCCGATCGACGGCATCGTCGGCAACCGCACGCTGCGGGTCGGCCAGTTCGTGCAGGCGGGAACGCAGTTGATGTCGGTGGTGCCGCGCCAGGGCGCCTATGTGGTCGCCAACTACAAGGAGACCCAGCTCACCGACGTGCATGAAGGCCAGCGCGTCGATATCGCCATCGACATGTTCCCGGGCCAGATCGTGCACGGCCATGTCGACAGCATCGCGCCTGCCAGCGGCCAGGAATTCGCGCTGCTGCCGCCCGACAACGCCACCGGCAACTTCACCAAGGTGGTGCAGCGGATTCCGGTGCGGATCGCGCTCGACGCCGACAGCAACTCACCGATCGAACTGCGGCCCGGCATGTCGGTCGTTCCGACCATCGAGACCCGCTCGACCAACACCCCTCATGTCGCTGCTACCCTTTCCAAGACGCCGATCACCGCTTCCGGAGCATCGTGCCATGTCAAATCTCAGCCAGTCCGCCTCGACCTCAACGCTGCCGATCTCGCCCGCAACATTTGATCCGAACCGCGCCAGCGCAAAGGTCTGGGTCGCTGTTCTCGCCGCCATGATCGGTTCGTTCATGGCGATCCTGAACATCCAGATCACCAACGCCTCGCTGCTCAACATCGAGGGCGGCATCGGCACCGGCGTCGACAACGGTTCCTGGATCTCGACCTCCTACCTGATCGGCGAGATCATCGTGATCCCGCTGACCGACTATCTCAGCCGGGTGTTCTCGTTCCGCCGCTACATGCTCGCCAGCGCCGCTCTGTTCGCGGCGTTCTCGGTGGCCTGTGCCTTCGCCCACGATTTGCCGTCGATGATCGCGATGCGCGGCCTGCAGGGCTTTGCCGGCGGCGTGCTGATCCCGATGGCGTTCACGCTGATGCTGACCAAGCTGCTCGGCGCGCAACGGCCGGTCGGCCTGGCGCTCTTCGCGCTGTCGGTGACCTTCGCGCCCGCGATCGGCCCGACCATCGGCGGCTATCTCACCGAGAATTACGGCTGGCGCACCATCTTCTTCGTCAACGTGATCCCGACCGCCGTCATGATCGCAGCGCTCTATGTGACGCTGGAGCGGCAACCGATGCAGCTCAATTGCTGAAGCAAGGTGACTGGGCCGGCATCTTTACCATGGCGATCGGATTGGCGGCGCTGCAGACCGTGCTCGAGGAAGGCAACAAGGACGATTGGTTCGGTTCGCCCTTCATCGTGCGGCTGACCGCGATCGCGCGTGGTAGTCTCGCGCTGTTCGTCTGGATCGAGTTCACCGGTCAGATATCCGGCGGTCAATCTGCGCCTGTTGTGGCGGCGCAACTTCGGCTTTGGCGTCGCGTTCGCGAACATGCTGGTCGGCTTCGCGCTCTACGGGTCGGTCTTCTGCTGCCGCACTATCTCGGCCAGACGCAAGGCTACAATTCCGAACAGATCGGCACTGTCATGGCCTGGACCGGTCTGCCGCAGTTGCTGATCATCCCGCTGGTGCCGCTGCTCATGGGCCGGTTCGATGTCCGCTCATCGCGGTCCTCGGCCTGAGCGTCTTCGGCGGCAGCTTCCTGCTGAACATGCACATGTCGCCCGACTATGCCGGCGACCAGTTCTGGATCCCCAACATCGTGCGCGCCTCGGGTCAGGCTCTGGTGATGGGACCCGATGAGCGCCATCGCGATGATCGGCGTCGCGCAAGGAGTCGGCGAGCGCATCCGGTATCTTCAACATGCTGCGCAACCTCGGCGGCGCGTTCGGCACCGCGCTGCTGGCCACGCTGGTCACCAAGCGCGAGCAGTTCCAC
>CAVXTR010000012.1:0-260274 GCA_963764705.1 uncultured Alphaproteobacteria bacterium
CACGTTCGGCACCTGCGGCGTCAAGGTCTGGATCTTCAAGGGCGAAATCCTCGAGCACGATCCGATGGCCCAGGACAAGAAGATGGCCGAAGGCGACAATTCACGGCCGCGCCGCGACGCGGCGTGAGACACAGAGAAGGTTTGAGGGCGTAAGCCATGATGCAACCAAAGAAGACGAAGTTCCGGAAGGCGCATAAGGGCCGTATCCACGGCGTTGCGACTTCGGGCGCAACGTTGTCGTTCGGTCAGTTCGGCCTGAAGGCGATGGCGCCAGAGCGCATCACCGCCCGTCAGATCGAGGCCGCACGCCGCGCGCTCACCCGTCACATGAAGCGCGCCGGCCGCGTCTGGATCCGGATTTTCCCGGACCTGCCGGTGTCGAAGAAGCCCGCTGAAGTCCGCATGGGCTCCGGCAAGGGTACGCCGGAATTGTGGGTGGCGCGGGTCAAGCCCGGCCGCGTGATTTTCGAGATCGACGGCGTCACGGTGCAGACCGCGAAGGAAGCGCTTTCGCTCGCCGCCGCCAAGCTGCCGATCAAGACGCGCTTCGTCGCGCGCATTGCGGAGTAATCGATATGGCCGAGATGAAGACCGCCGATATCCGGGCGATGAGCGACGATCAGAGGGACGACGCCGTCCTCAATCTGAAGAAGGAGCGCTTCAACCTGCGTTTCCAGCGCGCCACCGGGCAGCTGGAGAACACCTCGCGGCTGCGTGAAGCCCGCCGCGATATCGCCCGCATCAAGACCATCGCCGCGCAAGCGCGCGCGAAGAAGAAGTAAGGGGCCCGATATGCCGAAACGTACCCTTCAGGGCGTGGTCGTGAGCGACAAGCAAGCCAAGACGGTGGTGGTGCGCGTCGATCGCCGCTTCACCCATCCGATCTACAAGAAGACGATCCGTCGCTCCAAGAACTACCACGCGCACGACGAGAACAACGAGTTCAAGCCGGGCGACATGGTGTGGATCGAGGAAAGCAAGCCGATCTCGAAGTTGAAGCGCTGGACGGTTGTCCGGGGCGAGCAGAAGAAAACGGCCTGAGACTCCTTCGACCCTGTCGAAGCGAATTTCGGGAAAATTTTAGGCGCGATTTAGCGCATCAGAAAGAGGACGAGGTGCATCAATGATTCAGATGCAGACCAACCTCGACGTGGCCGATAATTCAGGCGCACGCCGTGTCATGTGCATCAAGGTGCTCGGGGGCTCCAAGCGCCGCTATGCCACCGTGGGCGACGTTATTGTCGTGTCGATCAAGGAAGCGATTCCGCGCGGCAAGGTGAAGAAGGGCGACGTGATGAAGGCCGTCGTGGTGCGAGTCCGCAAGGACATCCGCCGCGCTGACGGTTCGGTCATCCGCTTCGACCGCAACGCCGCCGTGCTGATCAACAATCAGTCGGAGCCGGTCGGCACCCGTATCTTCGGGCCGGTGCCGCGCGAGCTGCGCGCCAAGAACCACATGAAAATCATCTCGCTTGCGCCGGAGGTGCTGTGATGGCTGCCAAGATCCGGAAGGGTGACAAGGTCATCGTGCTGAACGGCCGCGACAAGGGCCGCACCGGCGAAGTATTCGAGGTCCGCCCCGACGCCAACAAGGCGCTGGTGCGTGGCATCAACATGGTGAAGCGTCACCAGAAGCAGACCCAGGCCCAGGAAGGCGGCATCGTCTCCAAGGAGGCGCCGATCCACCTGTCCAACATCGCGTATGTCGGCAAGGACGGCAAACCGACCCGCGTGGGCTTCAAGATTCAGGCCGATGGCAAGAAGGTTCGCATTGCCAAGAGCTCGGGAGCAGAGATCGATGGCTGATACCGCTTATGTGCCGCGCCTGCGCGCGCAATTCGACCAGGAAATCCGCGGCAAGCTGACCGAACAGTTCGGCTATGCCAACGTCATGCAGGTGCCGCGCCTGGACAAGGTCGTGCTCAACATGGGCGTCGGCGAGGCCGTCAACGACCGTAAAAAGGCCGAGACCGCTGCCGCCGACCTGTCGCTGATCGCCGGCCAGAAGGCGATCGTGACCTATTCGCGCGTCGCTATCGCGACCTTCAAGCTGCGTGAAAACCAGCCGATCGGCTGCAAGGTCACGCTGCGCAAGGCCAAGATGTACGAGTTCATCGACCGCCTGGTGAACGTGGCGCTGCCGCGCGTGCGCGACTTCCGCGGCCTCAACCCGAAGAGCTTCGACGGCCGCGGCAACTATTCGCTCGGCCTCAAGGAGCACATCATTTTCCCCGAAATCGACTTCGACAAGGTCGCGGGCGAAGCATGGGGCATGGACATCACCGTTTGCACCACGGCGACGACCGACGACGAGGCGCGTGCCTTGTTGACCGCTTTCAATTTCCCGTTCCGGCAGTGAGACGCAGTTAAAGCCTCTCAAACGCGGAAACCCAGGAGCCAAGCATGGCAAAGAAGAGTTCGATCGAGAAGAACAACCGGCGCAAGCGGATGACCAAGAACGCCGCTCCCCAGCGCGCGAAGCTGAAGGCGATCATCGCCGACAAGACCAAGCCGATGGAAGAGCGGTTCGCCGCGACGCTGAAGCTTTCCGAAATGCCGCGCAATTCGTCGGCCACCCGGATTCGCAACCGTTGCGAGCTGACCGGCCGTCCGCGTTCGGTCTATCGCAAGAACAAGCTCAGCCGCATCGCGCTGCGTGAACTCGGCTCCAAGGGCCTGGTTCCCGGGCTCGTGAAGTCGAGCTGGTAAGGGAGGGTCGTCAGATGTCAACGCACGATCCGATCAGCGATCTCATCACCCGCATCCGCAACGCGCAGATGCGCTCCAAGTCCAAGGTTTCGACCCCGGGCTCGAAGATGCGCGCCAGCGTGCTCGAAGTGCTGAAGTCCGAGGGTTACATCCGCGGCTACGCCAGCGTCGAACATTCGTCCGGCCGCAGCGAGCTCGAGATCGAGCTGAAGTATTTCGACGGCGAGCCCGTCATTCGCGAGATCGAGCGCGTCTCCAAGCCGGGCCGTCGGGTTTACGCCTCGGTGAAGAACCTGCCGCGCGTGAACAACGGTCTCGGTATTTCGGTATTGTCGACGCCAAAGGGAATCATGGCTGACCACGAAGCGCGTGACGCGAACGTGGGCGGCGAAGTTCTCTTCACGGTGTTCTGAGGAAGGATTTGAGGCATGTCACGTGTTGGCAAACGGCCTGTGGCGATCCCGTCCGGTGTGACGGCGAACGTCGAAGGGCAGACCGTCAAGATGAAGGGGCCGAAGGGCCAGCTTCAGTTCGTCGTGCATGACGACGTCGAGGTGAAGTTCGAGGACGGCGCGGTCAAGGTCGCGCCGAGGCTGAAGACCAACCGCGCGCAGGCCATGTACGGCACCGCGCGCGCGCAGGTCGCCAACCTGGTCGAGGGCGTCACCAAGGGCTTCGAGAAGAAGCTCGAGATCACCGGCGTCGGTTACCGCGCCGCGTTGCAGGGCAAGAACCTGCAGCTCGCGCTCGGCTACAGCCACGATGTCGTCTACGCGATCCCGGAAGGCATCACCATCGTGGTGCCGAAGCCGACCGAAATCACGATCACGGGCACCGACTCGCAGCGTGTCGGTCAGGTCGCCGCCGAGATCCGCAGCTATCGTCCGCCGGAGCCCTACAAGGGCAAGGGCGTGAAGTACGCCAACGAATTCATCTTCCGCAAGGAAGGCAAGAAGAAGTAACGGAGCCGGTCATGTCACTCAAGGTCACGAATGCCCGGCGCAAGCAGCGAGTGCGAAACTCGCTGCGCCGGTCCGCCAACGGACGTCCGCGTCTGTCGGTGTTCCGTTCGTCGAAGCACATCTACGCCCAGGTCATCGACGACCTGAAGGGCGAAACGCTGGCTTCCGCGTCGTCGCTGGAAAAGACGATGCGCGAGAGCGGCAATACGGGCGCCAACATCGATGCGGCCAAGGCCGTCGGCAAGCTGCTGGCGGAACGCGCCGTGAAGAACGGCGTCAAGGAAGTGGTTTTCGATCGCGGCGGCTATCTCTATCACGGGCGCGTCAAGGCGCTCGCGGATGCGGCCCGCGAGAGCGGATTGAGCTTCTAAGGTTTTGGAATTGAACGGACACAACGACAAAGACGCAAGTCTTTCAAGGATTGGAAAACACCATGGCAGGTGAACGCGAACGCGGCGGTGGCGGCCACAGGGGCGGCCGGGAAGAGCGCGATAGCGAGTTCGTCGACAAGCTCGTCCACATCAATCGTGTGGCGAAGGTCGTCAAGGGCGGCAAGCGCTTCGGCTTTGCGGCGCTGGTCGTGATCGGCGACCAGAAGGGCCGGGTCGGTTTCGGCCACGGCAAGGCGCGCGAAGTTCCCGAAGCGATCCGCAAGGCGACGGAATCGGCAAAGCGTAACCTGACGCGCGTCGCGCTGCGCGAAGGCCGCACGCTGCATCACGATATCGCCGGCCGCCACGGTGCGGGCCGCGTCTATCTGCGTGCAGCTCCGGCCGGTACCGGCATCATCGCCGGCGGTCCGATGCGCGCGGTGTTCGAAACGCTCGGTATCCAGGACGTGGTGGCGAAGTCGATCGGCTCGTCGAATCCCTACAACATGGTTCGCGCCACTTTCGACGCGCTGAAGCATCAGGATTCGCCGCGTTCGGTGGCGGCACGCCGCAACATCAAGGTGTCCACGCTGCAGTCGCGCCGCGTCGGCGGCGATGCCGAAGTGGTGGCGGAATAAACACGCGCGAACAGCGCTTTTGGAGTTATAGACGATGGCCAAGGCCGCAAAGATGATCAAGGTCGAGCAGACCGGCAGCGCAATCCGCCGCCATCACTCGCAGCGTGCGACGCTGATCGGCCTCAAGCTCAACAAGATCGGTCGTGTGACCGAATTGCAGGACACGCCTGCGGTTCGCGGCATGATCGCCAAGGTTCAACATCTCGTCCGCGTCGTCGACGAGAAATAGGCTGGGCGCATGATCCCGAAAACCGGGGACGGTTTTCGGTCAGGATCGTGCTCCAAGGATAAAGGAACGAAACGATGAAGCTCAGCGATATCGCCGACAACGCCGGCTCGCGCAAAAAGCGGATGCGCGTCGGCCGTGGCATCGGTTCAGGCAAGGGCAAGACCGCGGGCCGCGGCGGCAAGGGCCAGACCGCGCGTTCGGGCGTGCGCATCAAGGGTTTTGAGGGCGGCCAGATGCCGCTGCATCGGCGTCTGCCGAAGCGCGGCTTCACCAACATCTTCAAGCTCGATTTCGCCGAGATCAATCTCGACCGGCTGCAGGAAGCGGTCGACGCCAAGCTGATCGACGCCAAGGAAACCATCACCATCGAATCGCTGGTGAAGGCCGGCGTGATCCGCCGCGCCAAGGCCGGCCTGCGGCTGCTCGGCCGCGGCGAACTCAAGGCCAAGCTCACCATCGAAGCCCATGGCGCCTCGAAGCCCGCGATCGCGGCGGTCGAGAAGGCCGGCGGCACGGTGAAGATCCTGGCCCCGGCCAAGAAGGAAGAAGGCGAGGCGGCGTAACATCTGCGTCATCGCCCGCTTCTCGCGGGCAATTTGCCCAAGAGAACAATGGACTTATCGAAGCCGAGCACCAAATAATGTCCGGCGTCTGCCGATTGCCCCGCTTGGGGCGGCGGCCTGAGGGGCGGCGGGAGAAAGTCTGAACATGGTCTCAGCAGCAGAACAACTTGCGGCAAACCTCAATTTCTCTGCGCTCGGCAAAGCCGACGAACTGAAGAAGCGCATCTGGTTCACACTGGGTGCGCTGCTTGTTTATCGGCTCGGCACCTACATTCCGCTGCCCGGCATCGATCCCGCGATCTGGGAACAGGTGTTCAAGTCGCAGGCCGGCGGCATTCTCGGCATGTTCAACATGTTCGCCGGCGGCGGCATCCACCGCATGGCGATCTTCGCGCTGAACATCATGCCGTACATCTCGGCATCGATCATCATCCAGCTCCTGACCACCGTCTCGCCGCAGCTCGAAGCGCTGAAGAAGGAAGGCGAGTCCGGCCGCAAGACGCTGAACCAGTACACCCGCTATCTCACGGTGATCCTGGCTGCGTTCCAGTCCTACGGCATCGCGGTGGGCCTCGAAGGCGCCGGCAACGTCGTCAGCGACCCCGGCCTGTTCTTCCGCCTCTCGACCGCGATCACGCTGACCGGCGGCACCATGTTCCTGATGTGGCTCGGCGAGCAGATCACCTCGCGCGGCATCGGCAACGGCATTTCGCTGATCATTCTCTCCGGCATCGTCGCCGAGCTGCCCTCGGCGCTCGCCAACATGCTGGAACTGGGCCGTCAGGGCGCGCTGTCGACCGGGCTCATCCTGATCGTGATCGTGATGGCGGTCGCCGTGATCGCCTTCATCGTGTTCATGGAGCGCGCCCAGCGCCGGCTCCTGATCCAGTATCCGAAGCGCCAGGTCGGCAACAAGATGTTCGAGGGCCAGTCCTCGCATCTGCCGCTCAAGCTCAACACCTCGGGCGTGATCCCGCCGATCTTCGCCTCGTCGCTGCTGCTGCTGCCGACCACGGTCGCCAACTTCAACGCCGGCAAGGGCCCGGAATGGTTCCAGTGGATCACGACCCAGCTCGGCCACGGCCGTCCGCTGTTCCTGTTCCTCTATCTGGCGCTGATCGTGTTCTTCGCGTTCTTCTACACCGCGATCGTGTTCAACCCGACCGAGACCGCAGACAACCTGAAGAAGCATGGCGGCTTCATCCCCGGCATCCGTCCGGGCGAGCGCACCGCCGAATATATCGACTACGTGCTGTCGCGCGTCACGGTGTTGGGTGCGATCTATCTGGCGATCGTCTGCCTGATTCCCGAAATTCTGATTTCCTACGCCTCGGTGCCGTTCTACTTTGGCGGAACCTCGCTTCTGATCGTCGTCAGCGTGACGATGGATACGGTGGCGCAGGTGCAGGGCTATCTGCTCGCCCATCAGTATGAAGGGCTGATCAGGAAGTCCAAGCTCAGGGGCCGCCGCCGCTGATCAGCGGAATGCAAGAGCGGTCTGAAATTCAACTAGAGGTGTGCGGCGTTTCGCTCACCAAGCCGGGGGGCGAATAGTCATGAGATTGATCCTTTTGGGACCGCCAGGCGCGGGCAAGGGGACCCAGGCGCAACGGCTGGTTCACAAGTACGACATCATCCAGCTCTCGACCGGCGAGATGCTGCGCGCGGCGGTTGCAGCCGAGACGCCGATCGGCCTGCAGGCCAAGGACATCATGGCCAGCGGCGCGCTGGTGCCGGACGAGGTCGTGGTCGGGATCATCTCCGATCGTCTCGACCAGCCCGACATGAAGAACGGCTTCATCCTCGACGGCTTTCCGCGCACGGTGCCGCAGGCGGCGGCCCTCGACGAACTCCTGAAGAAGAAGCACATCAAGCTCGATGCCGTCGTCGAACTGCGCGTCAACGAGAGCGCGCTGCTCAACCGCGTCGAGACCCGGGTCGCCGAGATGCGGGCCCGCGGCGAGGACGTGCGAATCGACGACACCCCGGAAGTGCTGTCGAAGCGCCTGGCGAGCTACCGGACGCTGACCGAGCCGCTGATTCACTATTATTCGGAGCGGCGGAAGCTGCTGACTGTCGATGGCATGATGACCATCGAGCACGTCACGCGGGAAATTAACCGGATCCTGGCCGCGATCGGGGCGGTGGAACCCAAGGCGGCGACGCCGCCGCGCCTGCCAAGCGGACCAGCCCGGCCGCCAGAAAGACCGCCAAGCCGGCGGGCAAAAAGGCAGCCAAAACCGCCAAGAAGGCCGCCAAATCGGCTCCAAAGGCCGGGAAAGCGGCCTCCAAGGGGCCAAAAAGACAGCCAGGAAGGCCACCTCGGCCGCCAAGGGCAAGGGTGCCAAAAAGGCCAAAAAAGCAGCAAAGAAGGTGGCCAGGAAGACCACCCGGAAGGCCTGCGAAAAAGGTCACGAAAAAGCGAGCTAAACGCTAGGGACGGTTGACGAAACCGTCTTGAATCCTTTAATAAGCCCCGCATCCAAGTCGGATAGTTATTTGACGATGCCGGGCCCCGAAGAAGATGAGGGGAAGGGCGTCGTGTTCGCGTTTGCGGACACCTGCCCGAGTTAGCAAAGAACATAGCCCGGTCCTCGAGGGATCGGCGACAGGAGAGAAGTCCGTGGCCCGTATTGCCGGCGTGAATATCCCGACCAACAAGCGCGTGCTGATCGCGCTCCAGTACATCCATGGCATCGGCCAGAAGAACGCTGCCGAGATCGTCGAGAAGGTGAAGATCCCGCTCGATCGTCGCGTCAGCCAGCTCAGCGACCAGGAAGTGCTGCAGATCCGCGAAGTGATCGACCGCGACTATCTGGTCGAGGGCGATCTTCGCCGTGAAGTCGGCATCAACATCAAGCGTCTGATGGACCTCGGCTGCTATCGCGGCCTGCGTCATCGCCGCGGCCTGCCGGTGCGCGGTCAGCGTACCCACACCAATGCGCGCACGCGCAAGGGCCCGGCCAAGTCGATCGCCGGCAAGAAGAAGTAATTTTCGATTAGCGAGGCGGGGAGCGGCGATCTGTATCGCCGCTCGCTGTTTAGGTGTAGCCGCTGGCATTACGGCGGCGTTTGAGATCACAGGAAAGGTTTTGGAATGGGCAAGGAAGCCACCCGCGTACGCCGCCGCGAACGCAAGAACATCGCCTCCGGCATCGCGCACGTGAATTCGTCGTTCAACAACACGACCATCACCATCACCGACGCGCAGGGCAACACCATTGCCTGGTCGTCGGCCGGCACGATGGGTTTCAAGGGCTCGCGCAAGTCGACCCCGTATGCCGCGCAGGTCGCGGCCGAAGACGTTTCCAAGAAGGCGCAGGAACACGGCATGCGCACGCTGGAAGTGGAAGTTGCCGGTCCCGGTTCGGGCCGTGAGTCGGCGCTTCGCGCGCTGCAGGCGGCGGGCTTCACCGTCACATCGATCCGCGACGTGACCACGATCCCGCACAATGGCTGCCGTCCGCGCAAGCGCCGGCGCGTTTGATATTCGATCGCGGGCGGGGACGTTCCGCCCGCCGATCGGTTTTGGAATTTGACTGCCGCGGACTGATCCGCGATCTCCAACGCCAGTGATCTGGACGCAGATCGACTGGCCCATGGGTGACATAGTGACGATCCAGAAAAATTGGCAAGAACTGATTCGACCGAACAAGCTGCAGATCACGCCGGGCACCGACGCGAGCCGGTTTGCGACCGTCGTCGCCGAGCCGCTCGAGCGCGGCTTCGGCCAGACGCTCGGCAACGCGCTGCGCCGCATCCTGCTGTCGTCGCTGCAGGGCGCCGCGGTGCAGTCGGTGCACATCGACGGCGTGCTGCACGAGTTCTCCTCGATCGCGGGCGTTCGCGAGGACGTCACCGACATCGTGCTCAACATCAAGGACATCGCGATCAAGATGCAGGGCGAAGGCCCCAAGCGCATGGTCGTGAAGAAGTCCGGTCCGGGCGCCGTCACCGCCGGCGACATCCAGACCGTCGGCGACGTCGTCGTGCTCAATCCCGACCTGCAGATCTGCACGCTCGACGAGGGCGCGGAAATCCGCATGGAATTCACCGTCGCTTCCGGCAAGGGCTACGTCGCCGCCGAGCGTAACCGTCCCGAAGACGCGCCGATCGGCCTGATCCCGGTCGACAGCCTGTTCTCGCCGGTCCGCAAGGTCTCCTACAAGGTCGAGAACACCCGCGAGGGCCAGATCCTCGACTACGACAAGCTGACCATGACGATCGAGACCAACGGCGCGATCACGCCGGACGACGCGGTGGCCTATGCCGCGCGCATCCTGCAGGACCAGCTCAACGTGTTCGTGAACTTCGAAGAGCCGCGCAAGGAAGTGGCGCAGGAGATCATCCCCGATCTCGCGTTCAACCCGGCGTTCCTCAAGAAGGTCGACGAACTCGAACTGTCGGTGCGTTCGGCAAACTGCCTGAAGAACGACAACATCGTCTACATCGGCGACCTCGTGCAGAAGTCGGAAGCGGAAATGCTCCGTACCCCGAACTTCGGCCGCAAGTCGCTGAACGAGATCAAGGAAGTGCTGGCCCAGATGGGTCTGCATCTCGGCATGGAAGTGCCCGGTTGGCCGCCGGAGAATATCGACGAGTTGGCCAAGCGCTTCGAAGACCACTACTGAGCGAATGTAATCGTGATGGCCGGGTGTTTCCGGCCATTGCCTCTGGGGCGAACGCAGGCAGCCCACCTGAGCAACATGTCCGACGAACCGTCGCGACGAAGTAAGATCAAGGAATAGTCCAATGCGTCACGGCAAGGTTCATCGCAAGCTCAACCGCACCGCGGAGCATCGCAAGGCGATGTTCGCCAACATGTGCGCGGCGCTGATCAAGCACGAGCAGATCGTCACCACGCTGCCGAAGGCCAAGGAACTGCGCCCGATCGTCGAGAAGCTGGTCACCCTCGGCAAGAAGGGCGGCCTTTCGATGCGCCGCCAGGCGATCTCCGAGATGCGCGACCTCGACCAGGTCCGCAAGCTGTTCGACACGCTGGCGCCCCGCTACAAGGACCGCCAGGGCGGCTACACCCGCATCATCAAGGCCGGCTTCCGCTACGGCGACAACGCGCCGATGGCCGTGATCGAATTCGTCGACCGCGACGTCGATGCCAAGGGCAAGGACTCCGGCCCGGTGCAGGAAAAGTCCGCCGAAGCGGCGTAAGCCTTTTTCGATCGCAAGGTTTCAAAAGCGGCGCCTCCGGGCGCCGCTTTTTTGTTGCGGGGTGGGTGACCCCAGAATCTTGTTTCGAAACATTGCCGGTGGCGTCCTCGAAACAGTGCGCAACGCGCGATAAGTTCGCGTTAAGCCGGCCGATTTTACCGTCGGTCTGCCTCGAAGGGTGATCCGGCCCTCGATGGCAGCGCTCCATCACCGGCCGTCAAACCCGATGTTCGACACCATCATCCTGCTGGCGGGACCAGCCGAGCAATCCGTTTTTCCGGCCGTGCTGTGCGCGCACAACCCGCGCCTTGCGGTTCTGACGCTCAACAGGTCGGCCGATCTGGCCGCCCTCGATTCCAACCTGCTCGCGCGGTCGCGGCTGATTGCCTATGTGACCCCGGAAATCGTCTCAAAGGAGACGCTGGCCGCGCTTGGCTACGGCGCGTTCAATTTTCACCCCGGTCCGCCCGATTATCCCGGATGGGCGCCGGCGCATTTTGCGCTCTATGAACGCGTCACCGAATTCGGCGCAACCGTCCACGTCATGGTCGAACGGGTCGATGCCGGCCCGATCATCGACGTCGCGCGGTTTCCGGTTCCTCCCGATATCTCCGTCCTCGGCCTGGAGGGACTGGCCTACGGTCACCTCGCGCAATTGTTCTGGCGGATGGCGAAGCGGCTTGCCACCGACGCCGATTCGCCGCCAGCGCTGCCGGTCCAGTGGGGACGCAAAAAGTATTCGCGCCACGCCTACCGCGCGATCTGCGACATTCCGCTCGACATTGCCAAGGACGAGCTCGAGCGGCGCCTGAAGGTGTTCGGCGACAATCATTTCGGCATCAGCCCGACGATCAACCTGCACGGCATCGAGTTCCGCGCCGTAACGCCGCAGCCCTGACGGTAAGTTATCACTTCGGATTGACGTGCGATGGCGAAACGGGCGATTGCAGTCGCGGCCAACGCTCACAATATCTCCTTCATCATTGAAGGAGTTACTTGATGAATATCGATCTTTCCGGAAAGACGGTGCTGGTCACCGGGTCCACCGCCGGCATCGGCCATGCGATCGCCAAGGGCCTTGCCGCGACCGGCGCCGACGTCGTCCTCAACGGCCGAACCAAGGCCAAGGTGGATGCGGCCGCGGCTGCCCTCGCCAGGACAATTCCCGGCGGCAAGGTACGCGGGATCGCCGCCGACGTTTCGACCGCCGCCGGGTGCAAGGCCCTTCTGGTCGCGCTCCCGGAGGTCGATATCCTGGTCAACAATGCCGGGATTTTCGAGCCCAAGGGATTTTTCGACATTCCCGACGAGGACTGGAGCCGCTTCTTCGAGGTCAATGTGATGTCGGGGGTGCGGCTGGCGCGCGCCTATCTACCTGGGATGCTGAAACGCAACTGGGGCCGCATCGTCTTCATTTCCTCGGAATCCGCGCTGAATATCCCGACGGAAATGATCCACTACGGCATGACCAAGACCGCGCAACTGGCGGTCGCGCGCGGCCTCGCCGAGATGACCCGCGGCACCGCGGTGACGGTGAATTCGGTGCTGCCGGGGCCGACGATGTCGGAAGGCGTCGAGACCTTCGTCAAGGACCTCGCCAAACAGAATGGCCAGTCGGTGGAGGAGGCGGCCGCGAATTTCGTCAAGCAGCACCGTCCGAGCTCGCTGCTGCAGCGTTTTGCCAGCGTCGAGGAGATTGCCAACATGGTCGTTTACATCAGCTCGAAGCAAGCTTCCGCCACCAATGGCGCAGCACTTCGTGCCGAAGGCGGCATCATCCAGACCATCGCGTGAGGTGACGACGTCGGATCGCAGGGTGGGCAAAGCGCTAGCGTGCCCACCATCCTCGTTTGCGAATTGGATGGTGGGCACGGCGCAAGCGCGCCTTTGCCCACCCTACGAATCCGCTACCATCCCTCCAGCACGATCTTGCCGCGCGACTTGCCGCTTTCCAGCAGCGCGTGCGCGCGCTTCAGGTTGGCGGCGTTGATGGTGCCGAAGGTCTGGTCGAGCGTGGTGCGCAGCACGCTTTTGTCGATGAGGTCGGCGACGTCGTTCAGGAGCATGTGCTGGGCGATCATGTCCGGCGTCTGGAACGAGGAGCGCGTGAACATCAATTCCCAGTGCACCGAGATCGCCTTGCCCTTGAAGGCGCTCATGGTGAATTCCGGGGGATCGTCGATCAGGCCGAACTTGCCCTGCGGCGCCATGAAGTCGGCGATCGCCTTGTAGTGCTGGTCGGTAAAGGTGAGGCTGGCGACCAGCGCCACCGGCGGCAGCTTCAGTTTTTCGATCTGTTCCTTCATCGGCTTGCCGTGATCGACCACCGCATGGGCGCCGAGATCGAGGCACCATTTTTGCGATTCCGGCCGCGTCGCGGTCGCAACCACGGTCAAGCCCGGTGAGCCGGCGCGCGAGCTGGATCAGGATCGAGCCGACGCCACCGGCGCCGCCGGTGATCAGCAGCGTGCGCGGATCGACGCTCTTGCCGGGCACGGCGCCGAGGCGGTCGAACAGCAGTTCCCAGGCGGTGATCGAGGTCAGGGGCAGGGCGGCGGCCTGTGCGAACGACAGCGATTTCGGCTTCTTGCCGACGATGCGTTCGTCGACCAGGTGAAATTCCGAGTTGGTGCCCTGGCGCAGGATCGAGCCGGCATAGAACACTTCGTCCCCCGCCTTGAATAATGTGACATCGGGGCCGACGGCATCGACCACGCCGGCGGCGTCATAGCCCAAAATCTTGGTTTCGCCCTCGGGCGGCGCGGCGCGCTTGCGGACCTTGTAATCGACCGGGTTGGCCGAGATCGCCTTCACCGCGACGCGGATATCGCGGCCCTTTGGTTCCGGCTTGGCGGTCTCGAAATCGATCAGCGAATTCGCGTCCTCAAGGGGGAGCGATTTTTTGTATCCGACGGCCTTCATCCGGCAGTTCTCCTGTTGGGGTCCTCGTCAGTCCCCTCACTACGTGTCGTTTCACGCCGGAATTGCAAGTTCGAAGTACCGACGGGCGATCCGAATCGGCCAAAAGGGCGGCCGTTCGGCGTCCGATCCGCTTCTATTCGGAGGCCGGGAAGTCTATATTTGAGCATCATTTTTTGGGATCCCCTTATGACCGCATTGCGAATCTTTACGGCACTCCTTTTGACACTGCTTGCCGCCGCGCCGGCGCAAGCGCAGGACCGCCGCGTGCCTGCTTCGGGCGCCGAACTGCGGCTGTCCTATGCGCCGATCGTGCAGAGGGTGCAGCCGGCGGTGGTCAACGTCTACGCCGCCAAGACCGTGCAGAACCGCAACCCGCTGCTGGACGATCCGATCTTCCGCCGCTTCTTCGGTGTGCCCGGTCAGCAGCCCGAGCAGATGCAGCGTTCGCTCGGGTCGGGCGTGATGGTCGATGCCTCCGGCCTCGTCGTCACCAACAACCACGTCATCGAGGGCGCCGATCAGGTCAAGGTCTCGCTCGCCGACAAGCGCGAGTTCGAGGCCGAGATCGTGCTGAAGGACAGCCGCACCGATCTCGCGATCCTGCGCCTGAAGGACACCAAGGAGAAGTTTGCGACGCTCGACTTCGCCAATTCGGATGAGTTGCTGGTCGGCGACGTCGTGCTGGCGATCGGCAATCCCGTTCGGCGTCGGCCAGACCGTGACCCACGGCATCATCTCGGCGCTGGCGCGCACCCAGGTCGGGATTACCGACTATCAGTTCTTCATCCAGACCGATGCGGCGATCAACCCCGGCAATTCCGGCGGCGCGCTGGTCGACATGACCGGCAAGCTCGCCGGCATCAATACCGCGATCTTCTCGCGTTCCGGCGGCTCGCAGGGCATCGGCTTCGCAATCCCCGCCAACATGGTGCGGGTCGTGGTGGCCTCCGCCAAGGGCGGCGGCAAGGCGGTGAAGCGGCCGTGGCTGGGCGCGCGGCTGCAGGCGGTGACGCCCGAGATCGCCGAGACGCTGGGACTGAAACTGCCGAACGGCGCGCTGGTCGCCAATGTCGCGCCGAACAGCCCGGCGGCGCGCGCCGGCCTGAAACTGTCCGACCTGATCGTCGCCATCGAGGGGCAGGCGATCGACGATCCCAACGCCTTCGACTATCGCTTCGCCACGCGGCCGCTCGGCGGCAGCGCGCAGATCGACGTGCAGCGCGCCGGCAAGACCGTGAAGCTGACGGTGCCGCTGGAAACCGCGCCCGATACCAACCGCGACGAAATCACGCTCTCCGCGCGCTCGCCGTTCCAGGGCGCCAAGGTCGCCAACATTTCGCCGGCGGTGGCCGATGAACTGCATCTGGATTCGCAGACCGAAGGCGTCGTCGTCATCGACCTCGAGGACGGCGGCACCGCCGCCAGCGTCGGCTTCCAGAAGGGCGACATCATTCTGGCGGTCAACAACACGAAGATCGCCAAGACCAGCGATCTCGACAAGGCCTCGAAAGTCTCGTCCCGGCTCTGGCGCATCACCGTGGTGCGCGGCGGCCAGCAGATCAACGTGACGCTGGGCGGATGAGCCCGAAACAACCCCGCGAGGCGGCCAACCTGTTCGCCGCGGCAGGGATGGAGCAGGACGCGCCGCGTCCGTTGCCGGACCGGTTGCGCCCGCAGTCGCTGTCCGATGTCGTTGGCCAGGATCACATCCTCGGCCCCGACGGCGCGCTGACGCGGATGCTGGCGACGCGCACGCTGGGCTCGCTGGTGTTCTGGGGGCCGCCCGGCACCGGCAAGACTACGGTGGCGCGGCTATTGGCTGACGCCACCGAACTGCACTTCGAGCAGATCTCGGCGGTATTTTCCGGCGTCGCTGACCTGAAGAAAGTGTTCGATGCCGCACGGGCCCGCCGCCAGATGGGCAAGGGCACGCTGTTGTTCGTCGACGAGGTGCATCGCTTCAACCGCGCGCAGCAGGATTCGTTTCTGCCCGTGATGGAAGACGGCACCGTGGTGCTGGTCGGCGCCACCACCGAAAATCCCTCGTTCGAGCTCAACGCCGCTTTGCTGTCGCGGGCGCGCGTGCTGGTGTTTCATTCGCTCGATCCCGCCGCGGTCGAAGAGCTCTACGCCAACGCCGAAAAGGTCGAGGGCAGGAAACTGCCGCTCGATGCGGAGGCCCGCGCCGTGCTGGTGCGAATGGCCGATGGCGACGGCCGCGCCGCGCTGACCCTGGCCGAGGAAGTCTGGCGCGCCGCGCGCAAGGACGAAATCTTCAACGCCGAGCAGTTGCAGGAGATCCTGCAGCGCCGGGCGCCGATCTACGACAAGTCCGCCGACGGCCATTACAACCTGATCTCGGCGCTGCATAAATCGGTGCGCGGTTCCGATCCCGACGCGGCGCTGTATTACCTCGCGCGGATGATGGATGCCGGCGAGGACCCGCTGTTCCTCGCACGCCGCGTGGTGCGGATGGCGGTGGAAGACATCGGTCTTGCCGATCCGCAGGCGCTGGTGATCTGCAACGCCGCCAAGGATGCCTATGATTTCCTCGGCCATCCCGAAGGCGAACTCGCGATCGCGCAGGCCGTGATCTATCTTGCTACCGCGCCGAAATCCAACGCGGCCTACAAGGCCTTTGGCGCGGCTATGCGCGCGGCCAAGGAGGGCGGTTCGCTGCTGCCGCCAAAACACATCCTGAATTCGCCGACCAAGCTGATGAAGCAGGAAGGCTATGGCGGCGGCTACGAATACGACCACGATGCGCCCGACGCTTTCTCCGGCCAGGACTACTTCCCGGAAGCGCTCGGCCGACAGACCTTTTACGACCCGCCGGATCGCGGCTTTGAACGGGAGATCCGGAGACGGCTGGATTACTGGGCGAAGCTGAGGCGGGAGCGGGGATGACGCCTACTTCCCCGTCTTCACAAATTCCAATATCTCATCCGTCAGCCGCGTATCGTCCGTGTTGATCGCATACACTTCCGACATGTGGCT
Organism: uncultured Alphaproteobacteria bacterium; assembly: GCA_963764705.1. Classification (GTDB taxonomy): domain Bacteria; phylum Pseudomonadota; class Alphaproteobacteria; order Rhizobiales; family Xanthobacteraceae; genus Bradyrhizobium. Next base: position 16,561 of record CAVXTR010000012.1, read on the forward strand.
GTTCTGCGGCAGCATGAACGTGCGTGCGCAGCCGCTCGGGCGTTTGCAACTGGCCTGCTTCAGGATTTCGAACTGTTCGACGAAGCGCGGCGGATCGAGTTCGGCGGCCGTGACCATCAGCGGGATTTTGGTCGCCAGCAGACCCTGCAACGAAGATCGCTCGGCATAGCGCGAGGGATCGGAGCCGAAATAGGTGATCTCGGCGTCGCCGACCGGCGAGGCCGTCAGGTCGTAAATGCCCGACACCATCACGGCGCCGGCGAGGCCGCCGTCCTTCACCTTGTAAAATTCGGGATGCGAGACGTAGTTGGCGACATGGACCGCGCCGGCGGACTGCCCGACGAGGTAGATGCGGGCCGGATCGCCACCGCGCTCGCCGATCTTGCCGGTAACCCAGGCGACGACGGCGCCAAGGTCCTCGGCGCCCGCCGGGTAGGGCGACTGCGGCGCCAGCCGGTACGTGGCGTTGACGCCAACAAAGCCGCTCTTCACCGCCCACAGCATGATGTTGTCGTAGAACGGGCTGCCGGGCGCGCGCTTGTTGCCGGCGACAAAGCCGCCGCCGTGGATATAGATCAGCACCGGGCGGGGCGATGAACTTGCCTCCGGCGTGAAGACGTCGAGCAAATGCCGATCGGCGGGACCGTATTTGACCTCGCGCTCGGTTTTGACGCCAGGATACGGCTCCTTCTGCTGCAACGGGGCATAGAGGGCGGCGGTCTTGGGCGGGTCGATGGCGCGGCCGATTTCGAGCAGCTTCCAGGCCAGATCCTCGGTCATCGGGGGTTGCTGTGCCGACGCGGCGCCGGCGAAAAGCACGGCGACAGCCGCTGTGGCCCATTTCAAGCGCATCATCGCAATTCTCCCGCCGTTTCGCCCATTTGGCCCAACATGGCCGATCTGGGCCGCGATTTGTACTGATTTCACCGTGACGATTCGCGGCATTTGCGCTACGCAACAACTCAGTTTGGAGCCTCAAAAACCATGAGCCGTCGCGTCAAAAAACCTCTCCGTCCGGCGGGCGATCGCCCGAAGGGCGCGCGTCCGTATCGGGGCTCGCAGGCCGAGCGGCCGCCGCACCGGACCGGCGCCAAGGCGCCGCCGCGGCATGTTTCCGGAGCACCCCGCGCGCCTAAACCGTTCGTGGCGGAGCCCGAGAAGGTCGTCGTCGAGCCGCCGCCGCTGCCGACCAAGGTCGAGACCGTGGTCGTCACCGCGGACGAGAACAACATGCGGGTCGACCGCTTTCTCGAGGGGCGATTTCCCGGCCTGTCGTTCTCCCACATCCAGCGCATCGTCCGTAAAGGCGAGTTGCGCGTCAACGGCAAGCGCGCCGACAGCAAGGACCGGCTGGAGGAGGGGCAGAGCGTTCGCATTCCGCCGCTGAAACTCGATACGCCAAAGGCGACCGCTCACCTCTCGGAAGCCGGCGCCAAGACGCTGCAGGCGCTAAAGGACATGATCCTGTTCGAGGATGCCGATGTCATGGTGCTGAACAAGCCCGCGGGGCTTGCGGTGCAGGGCGGCTCCGGCATTACGCGCAATGTCGACGATATGCTGGAGGTGATGCGCGATGCCAAGGGACAGAAGCCGCGGCTGGTGCACCGGCTCGACCGGGAAACCTCGGGCTGCCTGCTGATCGCGAAAACGCGCTTTGCCGCCACCGCGCTGACCGGTTCGTTCCGCCATCGCTCGGCGCGCAAGATCTACTGGGCGCTGGTGGCGGGCGTGCCGAAGCCGAAGCAGGGCCGCATCTCGACCTATCTCGCCAAGGATGAGAGCGAGGACGACAGCATCATGCGGATCGCCAAGCATGGCGACGAGGGCGCCAGCCACGCGGTGACGTATTATGCGGTGGTCGAAACCTCGGCGCAAAAACTCGCCTGGGTGTCGCTGAAGCCGGTGACCGGCCGAACCCATCAGTTGCGCGCGCATATGGCGCATATCGACCACGCCATCATCGGCGATCCCAAATATTTCAACAAGGAGAACTGGGACCTGCCGGGCGGCCTGCAGAAGCGCCTGCATCTCTTGGCGCGGCGGATCGTGATCCCGCATCCGCGCGGCGGCTACATCGACGCGTCAGCGCCGCTGCCGCCGCACATGCTGCAATCCTGGAACCTGCTCGGGCTGGAAGCCGACCGCTTCGATCCGATCGAGAACGCGCCGGAGGAATAGCGAACGTTCCGATAATCCGGGGTCGGCGCAACAACTGTCAAACCGGATACGGAATCATCAGGTATCGCTCGGTCCAGATTTTTTGACACCCGGCAGCCGGGTGCAAATGCGAGGACTCCGTCGATGATCGGCAATCTGTTTCGCGCCGCGCTTTTCGTCCTTCTTGCCGCCGGAACCATCAGCTCCAGCACCTCGGCAAATGCGCAGGCGCTCGTCCTGATCGGAGGCACCGTCTACGCCTCGCCCGATGCCGAGCCGCTTACCGATGCGGTTGTTGTGACATCCGGCGGCGTCATCACCGCGATCGGCAAACGCGGCGAAGTCGAGATTCCCGTGGATACGCAGGTGATCGACTGTACCGGCAAGACCGTGGTGGCGGGCTTCTGGAATAGCCACGTCCACTTCACGGAGGCCGTCTGGAAGAATGCGGGTGTTGCGCCGGCGGCGTCGCTCGAAAAACACATGCAGGAAATGCTGACCCGGTGGGGCTTCACCACCGTCTGGGATCTCGGCTCCGACCCGACCGATACCTTGCCGCTGCGACGCCGCGTCAACTCGGGCGAGGTGCCGGGCCCCACGATCTTTTCGGCCGGCAGCATGTACCCCAAGGGTGGTCATCCCGTCTACATCCCACGCGAGGTGCCGCTGCCTGAAGTCGACACGCCCGAGCAGGCGGCAAAACTGTCGCGCGATTTTCTCAGGCTGGGCCTCGACGGCGTCAAGCTGTTTACCGGCGCGTTCATGGGCGACAAGCCCGTCGTCAATATGGAGCCCGCTGTCGCCAAGGCGGCGGTCGACGCCGCGCATGCCCAGGGCAAGCCGGTGTTCGCGCATCCACAGAACAAGATGGGCGTGGACACGGTGATCGAGGCCGGCGCCGATGTGCTCGCCCACACCGCGCCCGGACAATCCGGTTACACGCCCGGGCAGCTCGCGCGCTTCAAATCGCAGGGGACTGCGCTGATCCCGACACTGTCGCTGTTCACGACCGTTGTGCTCGATCCCGCCGTAACGGCGCGCGTGGTCGCGGCCGCGGTTGGCCAGCTGAAGCAGTTTTCGGACAATGGCGGTGCCGTACTGTTTGGAACCGACGTCGGTTTCATCAAGCTTTACGATACCTCGGCTGAAGTCGACCTGATGCACCGCGCGCTGTCCGAGCGTCAGGTGCTGGCCTCGCTGACAACCAACTCGGCGAGGTTTTTCAAGGCTTCGAAGAAGGGCAGGGTCGTGCAGGGTTTCGATGCGGATTTCGTGGTGCTCGACGGCGATCCGATCGCCGATGTCCGAAACCTCGCCAAGGTCGCTTACACCGTTCGCGCCGGGCTGGTGATCTATCAGAAGCGATAACCAAAGCGCTTTCAAGCGAAGCATGCCCTCGGACTTGATCCGAGGGTGGCACCGGTCCGCGTGTAGAAAACGCGTCAAAACAAAAGCCTTCAGCGCCTGAATTGGTCCAGAAACAGCCGCAACGAGTTGTGCGGGCTCTCGACGTCCGAAATCAGCCAGCCGTCAGGGCCGTTGACGACAATGAAGTTCAGTGTGATGGCGCGGCCGTTATTGTCGAAGGTGACGGTGACGTAGGTCTTGTCGAACTGCTTGCGCAGGATCGCGATGCCGACCGGCCCGATTTTCCAGGTCGGGCTTTGCACCAGGAAATCATAGGGCTGGTCGCGCGGGGCGGTCCACGCGCCGCGCAAGCTCTGGTCGAAGAACTGCGACGCCGTTTCGGCGTCGCGCGGCAACCCCTTCGAGAGTTCGGAAGCGCCCCGGCCGTAATAGGCATAGACGTTGCGGATCAGCGATTCCGGCGAACGGAACCCGGCTTCGGCCGGCGCGGCGCCGAGGCCGGCCAGCAGGACCCAGATCACAAGACGCTGCAACCGGCTCATGAGCTTTCTTTGCACCCACCGATATCGTATTGTAACGACTGGTCTTTTGTTTTGTCGCGTTTTCTTGACGCGAACCGGCGTCCACTTTGCTTGAAAACGCTGTAAATTATCACTTTCTTCCGGAAGCCGAAAACGCATGCGTGAACTATTCGACGAGGTCGCCGGACAATCTCGGCTCGATCCGGAAGAGGCGGTCCGGCGCGGCACGCGGACCCCGCAGCGCAAGCGCTTTTACAAGGCCGCGGGCTTTGCCGAGGCCGAGGGCGGCTTTGCCATCACGCTCGACGGCAAGCCGATCCGCACGCCGTCCGGGCGTCATGTCGTCGCGCCCAACCGCGGGATCGCCGAGGCCATCGCGGCGGAATGGGAGGCGCAAGGCGAGACCATCGATCCCCTGACCATGCCGCTGACGCGCTTTGCCAACAGCGTCGCCGAAGTCGGCGACCGCACCGATGCGGTGGCGGACGATGCCGGCAAATTTCTCGGCACCGATCTGCTGTTCTATCGCGCCGGCCATCCCGAGGCGCTGGTGGCGCGGGAGGCCGCGCATTGGGATCCGATCCTGTCCTGGGCGGCGAACGATCTCGGCGCGCATTTCATCCTGTCTGAAGGCATCGTGCATGTCGCCCAGCCGGAGCAGGCGATCAAGGCCGCGCGCGCGCGTGTTTCCCGCCGACCCCTGGTCGGTTGCGGCGCTGCATGTGGTGACGACCCTGACCGGCTCGGCGTTGCTGGCGCTGGCGCTGCTGCATGGCGTGCGCGATGCAGAGCAGGTCTGGGCCGCCGCCCATGTCGACGAGGACTGGAACATCGAAAAGTGGGGCCTCGACGAGGAAGTCGCAGCCCGCCGCGCCGCCCGGCTGGTCGATTTCAAGGCCGCCGCGACCATTTTGCAGGCCCTGAAGGGCTGAGAGCGGCACTTCTGGCCGGGTATTTGAGATCGTGGCCGGTCGGTTAACGACAGGTTTACGACGCCGGGGGTAGGTTTTTGGCTGGTTCGCTTTGGCCTGGCCGAGACCTCAGATATGGCGATCTCTATCACTCCCGTTGGTCCCGTCGCCGCCGCCCCGGCGGCTGCCGACGTTGCGCCGGAGCTGGTGCTGCAGCCGGGGACTGTGGTCAACGCCCAGGTCCAGCAAGTGCTCGCCGCCGATCTCGTGCGGATCGTGATCGCCAATCTCTCGATCGATGTGGCCACCCAAGTTCCGCTGCAGCAGGGCCTGGCCCTGCAACTGGCGGTATCGCACACGAGCGACGGCATTCGTCTGGCGCTGGTCGGGCAGGGCGGCGATGCCGCTGCTGCATTGGCTGACGCCGTCACGCTGTCACCTGAAGCACAAGTCGATGCCGGCAGCCGTCCAACCATCGTCGCGAAGAGCGTGCTGACGCCGCTGGAGCGCGCGGCGGTGACGGAGGCGGCGCAGACCGCGGCTTCCGAGCAGGGCAGTCTCGCGCCGCTGTTTGCCAATCTCGCCGCCGCGACCTCGTCAGGCAACCTGTCACCGAAATTGCAGCAGGCGATCGCGCAGGTGCTGGCGCAACAGACCAGCCTCGATCAGAACCTCTCAGGCGGCGATATCAAGACCGCGTTCCAGAAGTCCGGCATTTTGCTCGAGGCGTCGCTGGCATCAGGTTCGATTCCATCGACTGGTGCGCCCGATCTCAAGGCCGCGCTGATCGTGCTGCGGCAGACGTTGCAGTCGGTACTCGGCGTCAACGGAACGGCAACGGCGACGCCAGCCGCACCGACCGCCACGCTCAACCCTGCCGGGGCACCGGGCCTGGTGCCGCAGTCCCCCGAACTCGAGGCTCAGGAGATTCTCCTGCCGCAGGCGCGATTGCCGGTGGCCCAGGATCTCGTGCAAGCCTCCGGCGCCGGTCGCAGCGCGCTGGCGGCGGCACTGAACGCCGGACCGAGCGCCGGCGCGACGCTTAACCTGCTGCAGGAAGCGCTGCAGGAGCTCGGCAATCCGGCGCGGGCTGCGGCCACGCCAAGAGATGGCCGCACCGGCGACGTGACCATCCATACCAACACCCCGCCACCGCCGTTTCGGGGTGCGGCTCCAACGCCACAGCCGATCGCTGCGCCCTCGATCGCGCCGGATGCACCGCTCTCGACTACCGCGCATCACCTGCTCGCCGATACCGATGCCGCTCTCGCGCGGCAGACGCTGCTGCAGGTCGCCTCGCTGCCGGACCGGATCGACCTTGCCGGACCGAAGGTCGACGTCACGGCACCGAGCTGGAATTTCGAAATTCCGTTCGTGACGCCGCAGGGCACCGCGATGGCGCAGTTCGAGATTTCCCGCGATGGCGGCGGTAACGAGGTCGAAGCCAGCAAACGGGTGTGGCGGGCGCGGTTTTCGCTCGACGTCGAACCGACGGGCCCGGTCCATGCGCTGGTGTCGCTGGTCGGCGACAAGACCTCGGTGCGGATGTGGGCGGAACGGCCTGCAACGGCGGCGCAACTGCGCGCCGGCGCCGCGCAATTGAGCCAGCAGCTCAGCCGGGCCGAATTGCAGGCGGGTGACATCGTGATCCGCGACGGCGCACCGCCGCAGGCCGCTGCCGCGCGCGCCGGCCATTTTCTGGATCGCGCGCTATGAGCGTCGACGTCAAGCGCCAGCTCGCGGTCGCACTGCATTACGACAAGACCGGTGCGCCGCGGGTCACCGCCAAGGGCAAGGGCGTCATCGGCGCCAAGATCATCGAGATCGCCAAAGCGCACGACATCCCGATCGAGGAGAACGAGGTGCTGGCCGGCGCCCTGTCCAATGTCGAACTCGGCGACGAGATCCCGGCGGACCTGTACAAGGCCGTCGCGGAAGTGCTGATCTTCGTGCTTCGGTTGTCGGGCAGAATCCGCTAGGAACCCGTCAAATCAGGCTATCGCCGTCATCGTTTTACCACGATGCCGTCAGCATCTTCCCGCGTTTTCAACCCTTGCCGGATACAACTGTGATCAATCGCCGCCATGCGCTCGGCCTTGCCGCCGCCGTCCTCTTGCCCACCCGCAGCTTTGCCAATGTCTCCTACCAGCGCAGCGAGTTCCGCGACGACCTCGCCAAGCACTTTTTCGATCTCGGCACCGTCGGCACCTTCGTCGGCTACAAGGTCGACGATTACCTGATCGTCGCCAGCGACAAGGTCCGCTCGGGCGAGGGCAAGCTGCCGGCCTCGACCTTCAAGATTCCGAATTCGCTGATCGCGCTGGAGACCGGCGTTGTCGCCGATCCCGACAAGGACGTCTTCAAGTGGGACGGCGTGACCCGCAGCATCGAGGCCTGGAACAAGGACCACACCTTGCGCTCGGCGATCGCGGCCTCCGCGGTGCCGGTCTATCAGGAGATCGCACGCCGCATCGGCGCGGAGCGGATGCAGAAATACGTCGACCTGTTCGAATACGGCAACCGCGATATCGGCGGCGGCATCGACCAGTTCTGGCTGACGGGCAATCTGCGCATCGATCCGATCCAGCAGGTCGATTTCGTCGATCGTCTGCGGCGCGGCGTGCTGCCGGTCTCGAAACGCAGCCAGGACCTGGTGCGCGACATCCTGCCGGTGACGAAAGTGGGCGATGCCACCATTCACGCCAAGAGCGGCCTGTTGGGCGCCGAGATCGGAAAGCCGTCGCTGGGCTGGATGGTCGGCTGGGCCGAGAAGGGCCCTCAGCAGACGGTGTTTGCGATGAACATGGATGTGCGCGATCCCAGCCAGATCCCCGCGCGCATGACCGTGACGCAGCAGTGCCTGACCGATATCGTCGCGATCTGACGGGCTGACCTGCGCGCCAGCGGCTGGCGCGCGCGCGCACGTTCGACTAGTTTCCTGGCCAACAAGAACAGCCGGAGGAAACCATGACCGACAAGCCGCGTTTTCCGCAATTGACGCTCGACCAGCTCGACGCAAAGCAGCGACCGCTCGGCGAACAGATCGTAAAAGTCTCCAGCGTCGGTCTTGGAGGGCCTTATAACCCGATGATCCGCAGCCCCCAGCTTGGGCAGTTGCTGTTCGATCTGTTTCATTATCTGCGCTGGGAGACGTCGGTCCCGCACAAGCTCAATGAGCTGGCGATCCTGATCATCGCGCGGCAATGGCGCTCACAGGTTGAATGGTTCGCGCACGCGCCGATCGCAACCAAGGCCGGACTGTCGGACGACATTCTCGCCGAGTTGAAAGCCGGCAAGCGTCCGTCCAAGATGGCTGATGACGAGGCACTGGTGTACGATTTCGTCACGGAATTGACGACCACGCACAAGGTTTCCGACGGCACCTGGGCGCGCGCCAAGCAAGCGTTCAACGATCAGCAGATTGTCGACCTCACCGCGGTCGCCGGCAACTACGTCATGGTGGCGATGCTGCTGGCGATGGCGGAGCAAAGCGTGCCGCCAGGCAAGGAGCCGCCGTTCAAGGACGGGGAGAAGTAGGGCGCTCCGCCCGTCACTGCGCGCGCGCTCAATTCATTTTGCCGATCCGGCCCATATGGGTGAAGCCGAACCCGGCGGCGTATTTCAGGCCGTAGCCGAGCATGCGGTCGAAGCCGATATGGGCGAGCCAGATCATCGCGATCGAGAGGATCAGCGGCTCGGTGGTGGCAAAGCCGAGCGTCATCATCGACATCGGCGCCAGGTAGCTGTGCGCTGCGTTGTAGATCATGGCTCCGAACCGTGGCCCGGCCAGATAGGCTGCGAAGCTCAGATCCGGCACGAAGAACAGGATCCCGTAGATCCACCAGGAGCCGTCCCAGACCCCGTAGAGCAGGGTCATCCCCGCAAACAGCGCAAATCCTTCGAGCCGCAGCAGCGTGCGCACGCCGCCGTTGACGGCGCCCGGGGGCAAGTCGCCCAAGGTCGCGTCGCTTGCGCTCCCGGCGCTTGCAGTATCGGTCATTCCGTCCCCTTCACCCCAGGCTGCGCATATATGGCCTGCCGCAGCGCGGTACCAGAGGGCCGTGAAGGGTGTTTCAGTTTAAGAAAAACCCGTGCTAGAACGCGGATAAACCACAGCTATTTCGGTACCAAAGACGGGCGGAAGCAGATGAAAGACATCCTGGACACCCTCGAAGAACGTCGCGCCGGCGCCAAGCTCGGCGGCGGCGAAAAGCGCATCGAGGCGCAGCACGCCCGCGGGAAATTGACCGCACGCGAGCGCATCGAGCTCTTGCTCGACAAGGGCTCGTTCGAGGAATTCGACATGTTCGTCGAGCACCGCTCCACCGAATTCGGGATGGAAAAGAACAAGGTGCCCGGCGACGGCGTCGTCACCGGCTGGGGCACGGTGAATGGCCGCAAGACGTTTGTGTTCGCCAAGGATTTCACCGTGTTCGGCGGCTCGCTGTCCGAGACCCACGCGCTGAAAATTACAAAACTTCAGGACATGGCGATGAAGGCGCGCTCGCCGATCATCGGTCTCTATGACGCCGGCGGCGCGCGCATCCAGGAAGGCGTCGCCGCTCTCGCTGGCTATTCCTATGTGTTCCGCCGCAACGTCATTGCCTCGGGCGTGATCCCGCAGATCTCCGTCATCATGGGCCCCTGCGCCGGCGGCGACGTTTATTCGCCCGCGATGACCGACTTCATCTTCATGGTGAAGAACACCAGCTACATGTTCGTCACCGGCCCCGACGTCGTGAAGACGGTGACCAACGAGGTCGTCACCGCCGAAGAACTCGGCGGCGCCTCGGTGCACGCGACGCGCTCGTCGATCGCGGATGGCGCATTCGACAACGACGTCGAGACGCTGTTGCAGATGCGCCGGCTGATCGACTTCCTGCCCTCGAACAACACCGACGGCGTGCCGGAATGGCCGAGCTTTGACGACATCGAACGCGTCGACCTGTCGCTGGACACGCTGATCCCCGACAATCCGAACAAGCCCTACGACATGAAGGAACTGATCCTCAAGGTCGTGGACGAGGGCGACTTCTTCGAGATTTCGGAGACGTTTGCCAGGAACATCGTCACCGGCTTCGGCCGCATCGCCGGCCGCACGGTCGGCTTCGTCGCCAACCAGCCGATGGTGCTGGCGGGGGTGCTCGACTCTGACGCCTCGCGCAAGGCCGCGCGCTTTGTTCGTTTCTGCGATGCCTTCAACATCCCGATCGTCACGTTTGTCGACGTGCCGGGATTCCTGCCGGGCACCGCGCAGGAATATGGCGGCCTGATCAAGCACGGCGCCAAGCTGCTGTTCGCCTATTCGCAATGCACGGTGCCGCTGGTAACTGTCATCACCCGCAAGGCCTATGGCGGCGCCTTCGACGTGATGGCGTCGAAGGAAATCGGCGCCGACATGAACTACGCCTGGCCGACCGCCCAGATCGCCGTGATGGGCGCCAAGGGCGCGGTTGAAATCATCTTCCGCGGTGACATCGGCGACGCCGACAAGATCGCCGCGCGGACGAAAGAATACGAAGACCGCTTCCTGTCACCGTTCATTGCTGCCGAGCGCGGCTATCTCGACGATGTCATCATGCCGCATTCGACACGGAAGCGGATCGCGCGAGCGCTCGCGATGCTGAAGGACAAGAAGGTCGAGATGCCGATGAAGAAGCACGACAATTTGCCGTTGTGAGTGCGCGCCAGATTCGCAGGGTGGCTTAGGCGAAGCCGTAACCCACCGCCGGTCCAACCGGGATCGAGATAAGGTGGATTGCGCGATGCTATCCACCCCGCGACCCCGCCGCCTCACACTATCGCGAGTGCGGCCCGCCGGCATTTTGCCACGCGGTTGAGCAGGCCCTTCTGAAATCTTGGAACCTTGAAGGCCCTGGTTTTCTTGATGAAGGCCAGCCGGTCGTCGCATATGGCGTTGATCGTGGTCTTTGGATCGGCTCTTTTGGCGGCGGCCGTCGTGACGGGCCCAAGCGAGCCATCGTCGGCAACACCGATGGCTCGCTGCAAGGCCGCGACGCCGCGTGACGGGCCGGAATGAACCCCGAAGTCGAATACCGCAAGGTCGATCCCGACCGGGAGATTGTCGCCGTTGACATGGTCCCAGAATTTTCCGCGATAGATCGGCTCCACCTTGTCGGGCGTCAGCGCCCTGACTTCGGCGATGGTCGCCTGGCGGCCGATGAACGCCGAAAGCGTGGCCTGGGTGATGCCGAGATTGGTGGGGCCGCCCGGGTCTTTCGGATCGTTGGTGAAGCCGCCTTCGAACTGCAGAATGAATTTGAAGCATTTAGGGAAATTCGATGCAGCCATGACTGTAATCCTCCCTGGCAGTGTTTAAAAAATCATTTCGTCCTCAAGCATCGATCGTCAAACCACCAGCGGCTCGCCGGGCGGCGGATCGGCGAGGGTGTTCATCGGCTCGCCGTCGATGACGACGGTGGCGCCGGTAATGATTTGCGAATGACCGTTGTGAAAGGATCCCGGATTGAAGTCGTGCAGGCTGTCGATCAAGGCGATGACGCGCGCACGGGATTCGAAATAGTCCATGCTGTCGGCATGGTCGAGCGGTCTTGTCGGATTGAGACAGCCGACGCTCGATAGATAGCGATGCGGCGGGTGCCCGGGGTGGATCAGGATTCCGGTGCGGTGTCCGGTGGGCAGGAGCAGCAATCCGGGCATGTGGGGATCGGCTTCGACCTGCAGATTCATCGAATAGCCCATGGTCCGGTATTTTCCGAACTGTGTATGCAACTCGTATGTTCCTTGCTCGACGCGTTTGCTGTTGCCGCTATGGGCATTGTCGCCGGGCCCGGTGCATTCGCAGATGTGGCCAAACAGCTTGGCGATCGCTACGCCGTCGCGATGGACCTGGTAGGTCGCATAGGTTCGGGTTACGCCGGCGTGGGATTGCAGTCCAAGCCTGATGACGTGAAGCTCCCATCCGTGGCCGGTAATTGGCATGTCGGGTTCCTCGTTTGGCTTAAATGTCAGTGGCCATCGGTAGACCAGTGCGGCGGGTCTTTCGCATTTTTCTTGACGCCGTAGGTTCTGCCGACGCTTTGAAGTTCGGTATTGGAGCCGTTGCGGGGCGCGCCCGAAATCGTCGTCAGCAAACCGTTTTTCTTTTTGACGTTCAATTTTCCGGTCCAGGAGATGGTCATATCGATCGCGCGGCCTTCGGTGTGCCGGGAAGCAAGCGCCGGGCGGAACGCGATATTGTAACCGTTCACCATCGCGGTTGCGGCCTTGCGTGAAGCGTCGAGATCGATCGCGCCGTTCGCATCGCGATGAACCCATTCGATGTTGATGCCGGCCTTCGTCGGCACGTTCTGCGGATTCAAGGTTCGCTTGTGGATCTGCCACGAGAAGTGCATCAGGAACGCCCGCTCAGCCGGGCGCCGCGTTGAACTTATCGAGACATTGGCGCCGCCGGCTCGCATCGCGGCAATGAACGCTTCACAGCCCGGACGAAAATCATTTGCAAGGGCGCTGGTCGCTCCAGCGTCGGGAAAACTCGTCACCCATTTGACGCCGCTCAATTCCTTGGCCGGGGGCATGAAAATCTCCATCCCTCAGGGTAAAGAGTTTTTTTAAACCCAGTGGTTGTATACGTCAACGTTCGCCATGCCGCGCGGCGGCGAGCTACTCATCCCCCGCATGCCCCGATGCCTACTGCCCAAGCTTCGCCAGCATCCCCAGCTTTGCCGCCTCAACCGAACGCACGGCGTCCTCTTCCAGCAGCAACCGCTCCGCCACCGCACGGGCCGCCTCGCGTTTCACCGCCGCGACATACGCCTCGTCATTGGCATAGCGCGCCTCGATCGAAGGCCGCGGATCGTTCGCGTCCTTCCGTGCCGCTTCGGTCGGCGCGAATGGCAGCACCGCGCCTTGCAGCGGATAGAACGCGGTCGGTCCATATCCTGCCGCGCGGGGATTCCAGCCGGTGTAGGTCGCGCGCGGCACGGCAATAGCCATCAGGTGCACGCCGGCGATGGCCATGCCGTCGCTGTCGGCGCGCGGCACGAATACCGGATAGCTTCCGATCGCCTTGGGCGGCATCACGGTCTGGTCGGAGAAAACCGCCGTCGTGTACCTGCCGGCATAGGGCAGGCCCGGGATATTCGTCGGCACCGCGCCTTCGGCCGGCACCAGCGTGCCCTGCGCGCGCATCGGCACCCGGCTTGCGGGCGGGGTGACGCCGTCGCGGATCCAGCTGTCGAGATCGGACAGCAGCGCCCGCATCGGCGCGCCGGAATGCATCGGGTTCTGCGGCAGCGCCATCGCCGCCTCATTGTGCATGCGGTCGTTGGGGCCGGCGAAATGCGGCGTGCCCGCGATCATGTAGGCGCGGACATTGTCGGGCAGGTCGAGGTGATTGCCTTGCAGGTCGGTCACCAGCAGCGAGGCATGCGAGGCCCACCATTCGTGCTCGCTATCGGTCTGCATCACCTTGGGGCAGGTGGCGTTCAGCGAACAGCGGCGCAGCAGACCATCGGTGCGACCGGAGAGGGGATCGCTCAGCGTCGCATAGGTGAACGGGAACAGGACGGCCTGCCACGCCGGATCCTGCGGATGGCGGGGATTGCGGCCGGGCTGGCCGAACCGCAGGTTGGTCGCCATCCGGCGGGTGCCGGCGATATGCGGCATCAGCCCGTCGAACACCACGCGTCCCCTGGTGTCCTCGTTGAAGCCGAGATGGAGGAAATCGCGCAGAAACCGTCCGGACTGCGAGACGCCGAACCCGATTGCGCGGCTCACCGACGGATTCAGCCCCGCCAGCAACGGATTGGCCGAAGTGCGGTCGTGGCGCAGGAAACTCGCGACGTCGCGCACCGCGGCGAACGCCATGCCCAGTACCGCCGGATCGCGCCCGGTATAGGTGACCTCGTAGAGCGCGCCGGCATCGAAACCATCGGGCCGCGCGATTTCGATCGTGGTCGGATCGACCAGCCGCACCGAAAGTTTTGGCGGCGTCTGGCGCGGATCGGCCCAGGCGGCGCGGACTGTGACGGCAAGGTTGGCGGGATCGGCCGCCGGCCAGGTCAGCGGCGCGCGCACGGGGTTGGTGGTGTTGTCGAACACGAATTCTTCGCGCACCGGACCGGTAACGCCCTTCAGCACCGGCGCGGCCAGCGCCATCTGGCCGGGCTTCGAGGCCATGTCGGCCTGCCAGCCGACCCAGACCATGGTGTAACCTTGGCGATGCAGGAAACCGATGCCGGCATCCTCGGCCGCCTCGGCGCGGTTGGCGCCGGGCTGCGCGGAGTCGTCGAACAGTTGCGCCGCCAGTTTTCGTCCGCGGTTGGGCACTTCGAGCAGCAAGGTGCCGTTGCCGTGGCTGGGATCGGCCGGACGCAGGATCACGACATCGGCAATAGCCTCGACGCGACCTTCCGCGGTGCGCGGCGCCAGCGCGAGGTCGGCGATCACAGCGTTGCGGTCATCCGCCGGGTCGAGCGCGATGGTGGCCCGCGCGGTGATCCGCTCATAGGGGCCGACCTCGCCAAAGCTTCGGCCGGCAAAGGCCGGCACACGTTCGAGAATATCGAATTTGGTGACCTGAGCCCGGAGCGCTGCCGGGGACAGGCAGGCCAAAGCGGCCACGAAAGCCACGATCTTGCGCATGAGCTTTATCCTCCCTGACGACGCCGGAGGGTATGCCCTCCTTGTGCGAGCGAGTTTAGGGAGTGCCGCAGGGATTGTCGATGGATGTAGCCGTAGGGTGGGCAAAGGCGCTCTTGCGCCGTGCCCACCGGCTTTATGCAACTTGCCGCGCCATTTCGGTGGGCACGCTTCGCTTTGCCCACCCTACGAAGCGCGTCCTTACTTCATTCCCATGCAGCTCGCATAGAACGTCGTCGTCGCCGGCCAGTCCGAGAACATGGCGCGGACGCCGACCTGCTTGGCGAGCACATCGAGCACGGTGAGCGTGTCGCCGTCGCGATCGATCGCGGCCTTGACCGTCGAGTGGTAGAAGCCGCCACCCTTATAGAGCGGGCCGTCGCGCTCCAGCGACCAGCCGATCAGGTCGAGGCCGGCGGCCTTCGCGGCCTTGGCATATTCGGACGGCACGATCTTGCCGTCGGCGTTCAGCGCCAGCATCATGTAGATCGGCGGTCCCAGGATTTTCACGCCCTGCGCCTTCAGCTCCGTCATCGACGGCTTCCAGGTCTCGGGCTTGGCGGGATCGAGGCCGCGCTTCTCGTAGCGGTCCTCAAGGTATACCGCCTGTTCGGCGAACGCCGGCTCGGTGTTCACCCAGTACAGGATGTCGGCCAGGCTGAAGCTTTGCGCGAACACGTCGGAGGCGGGAATACCTGCCGTCTTGTAGGCCTGAAGCATCTGCGTGGCGTATTTTTCCTGGGTGTAGTCGCCGTCGAACGGCATCGGCACTTCGGCGGCCTTCAGTTCGGGCGTGAATTTGGCGCCGAGGCTCTTGATCAGCGCGATGCTCTCGTCATGGGTCATCAGCGTGCCGGAATTGGCGTAGAGATCGGTGCGCCAGCGCGGTGTGCCGTTCTGGTATTCCTCGGGCGTTCTGGCGTCCGGGTTAAAGCCGTCCATCTTCGCCGTCAGCGACTTGAATTCGGCCAGCGTGATGTCGCTGGTGCAGCACTTTGCCGAAGCCTTTTTGCCGGTCGCGGGATCGGCGGGGCCGAACGGCTGCGAACACTTCGAGGCCAGCGCCGGCACCGAGAGGATGTTGGTCGTGGTGTGCAGGTCGCATTGCGAATGCCGGCACACCAACTGGCGGTCCTTCGTGAACGTAACGTCGCATTCGATCACGCCGGCGCCCATGCGGGCCGCGGCCATATAGGACTCCCGGCTGTGCTCGGGAAACTGCAGCGCCGCGCCGCGGTGGCCGACGGAGAAACCGGTCTTGTGGAACGGCCCGGTGCACTGGCTGAGCTCCTGCTTCAGCGGCCCGTCCTTCATCTTGTCGACCAGATAGAACGGCCGCGGCCCGATCTGCGCCTCGCGCGGCAATGTAATCTGCTGCGCCGAAGCGGGAAGGATGGCGGCGAGGAGCGAGAGCGCGGAAAATAAGGCGGAGCGATGGCGGGTCGGCATGGGTGGTTCCTCCGGAGACGCAATTGCGTCTCCGATGACGCATTGCGAGCGGCCTTGATATCACGGAGCATGTGACAGTTGCGTGTGGATCGGCAAGCCCACGCGTTTTGCGATGCGGAGAAACAAAATTTCTGGAGGAAAAAAATGCCCGCAGCCATTTTTCGTCGTCCGCGCCACCGTCACCGATCCCGCGAAGCGCCAGGCGTTCGGCGCCTGGTATTCGCGCGAGCATCTGCCGGATGCCGTGAAAATCGTTCGGCGCCGTCAAGGCGTGGCGCTACTGGAGCGAGAGCGAGCCATCGCTGCATATCGCCATGTATCAGTTTTCCGATTCCGCCACGCGCGACCGTGCGCTGGAGGGGCCGGAGCTCAATCGGCTGATCGCCGATTTCAACCGGGACTGGCCCGACGTAACGCGCACGCGCGAATTGCTGGTGCTGGCGGAGGAATTTGGAGCTTAAGCCATCGAACCCGCTTCCATCTCGCCGCGACCAACGGCATCGGCGACAGGGAAGGGGCCTTCATGAACAGACTGATCGGTGCGGTAACGATGCTCGTTATCGCTGCTCCAGCATATGCTGCTGACGTCGCCACCTGTACGCTCAGCGCGGACAAGAAGACGGTCACGGTATCGGCCACCAATCCCTATTCCAAGGTCATGGCCTGCGAGGTCAATTGCGACATGGCCATTCCCAACGGCATCGGGACGGTGGTTTGCGTCAAGCCGGTGCCGGTCGGCGCCAGGGACTTTGTGATGTGCACCGAGACCGCCGCCGAGGGGCACAGCTATACACGCGTCAAGGGCGCGTCGCTCAATTGCCCGGATCCTTCAGCGCCGCCGCCCGGCAGCAAGGCCGAGATCGACAGCAAGGACGATGACGACGACGATGCCAAGGCCGAAGCGCTGATGCAGAAAATGCAGAAGCAGGGACTCGAGTTCCTGGAGCAGCAGAAGAAGAAGCAGCAGAGGTAGGCCTGCGCAACGCTGCGCTTGCGCGTGCCACAAACCTGAACGCGGAATTCAGCGAGCATTCATCTCGCGGCATTGAAACTCGCTTCCGCACATCAAGTTGCGGAGGAGGAGATTGTCATGGAGCGCCGGCATTTTCTGAAACTCGCCTTTGGATTGGCGGCCGGCGCGGCGGCGATCGCGGCCTCCGCACAAGCGGCCCCCTTGATGCCGCAACCGCTGTCCGGAAACGGCCAGCTTCCCGCCGATCAGGACGCGCATCCCGCCGTCGCGTCGGGCGATGATGTCGATCGCTTGCAGCCGCAGGAAATCCGCTGGGGCGGGCATCGCGGCTGGGGTCATCGGCACTGGGGCTGGCACCGCCGCCGCCACTGGGGCTGGCGTCGCCGTCATTGGGGTTGGCGCCGCAGGCACTGGGGCTGGCATCGCCGCTGGCGCCGTCGTTACTGGTGACGATTCGCATGCGATGCTGCTGCGCTCAGACCGGGCGGCAACGGCCATAGGCCCAGACGAAGCCATAGGGGCAGCCGCGACCAACGGGCCGCACCACGACCGGGGGCCTTACAACGACGACGGGGGCCGGATTGACCACAACGACGCCGCCGCGATTGGGCTGACAGCCGCCATAGGGACCGCGATGCCAGCCCGGGCCGCATCCGCCCGCGGCATTTGCCGCGCTGAAGCTTGCGAACGAACCGGCGACCAAAACTGCTGCGAAAAGGTATTTCATAGTCTCTCCCGTTTATTGGCCGCGGCGCGGCGTGGTCGGAACCTAGATTCGGAACCCTGAACGAAAAATGAATGTTTTTGGTCCGCGCTGCGAAGTTAATGAGGCAAAACACCTCATTCGATCTTCGGCGTGGTCTCGAATTGCCGGCGGTATCCATCCATCAAACGTGGTCGCGGACATCCGGAGCCTGAACCGCTGCGATACAATCGACTTCGACATCGAACGGCCCGGGCCAGGACGGGACGTGCAGAAAAATGCGGGCGGGTGATTCGGTCGGGAAGTAACGCTCATAGACCGCGTTGAACCGGGCGAAGTGCGAGGGGTCCGGCGTGCAATAGACGTTGCACTTGACCACCTGTGCGAGCGACGAGCCGGCCGCTTCGAGGCACAGCTTCATCTGGTCGAGCACGATTTCAGCCTGCCTTTCGAAGGCGAGCGGCTTGACGTCGCCGGTTTCGGGGTCGAACGGCGGCAGGCCCGACAGGAACACGAACCCGTTGGCCATCGTGACCGGATAGATCGGGCCTTTTCGGCGCCGTTCCAGGTAGCTCGAAATCGGCTCCACGCGTAATCGCTTCATCATCGCCTCGGCGTTTGAATGGAAGCTACGATGCTAGCGCATTCATCTGCATCGATGGTTCGGCCGGCGCCGAACCGTCGCTGCTTGCCAATCGCGGGGACCGGGGGCTAGCATCCCGCCATGGTCGCGGCGGCAAACATGGTCGAGGTGGCGGCGCTGGTCGGTGACACCGCACGGGCGACGATGCTTGGCGCGCTGATGGGCGGGCAGGCCCTGACCAGCAGCGAGCTTGCCGGTCTGGCGCGGATCTCGCGGCCGACCGCGAGCGAACACCTGACGAAGATGGTCGGCGCGAAACTGCTCACGGTGACGCAGAAGCGGCGCAACCGTTACTATTGCATCGCGTCGCCGCTGGTGGCCGGGATGCTGGAAGGCATCAAGGCGGTGGCCGCACTCGAGACGCCGGCACGCTATCAGCCGCGTTCCGCCCAGGACCAGGCGCTGCGCCATGCCCGCACCTGTTACGATCATCTGGCCGGACAGCTTGGCGTCGCGATCGCGGACGCGCTTTCCGCCAGGCGCTATGTCGTCCTCACCGAGGACGGAGGCGAAGTTACCCCGGCGGGCATACGCTTCCTGACCGGGTTTGGCGCAGACCTCGGTTCGAAATCCAGGGGCCGGCGGATTTTCTGCCGCGCCTGCCTCGACTGGAGCGAGCGGCGCTATCACATCGGCGGTTTTGTCGGCGCGGAAATCTGCCGACGTACGCTGGAGCTGGGCTGGGTGACGCGGCAACGCGACGCCCGTGCCGTCGTCGTGACCGCCGCCGGCCGGCGCGGGCTGCTCGATACAATCGGCGTGAAACTCGATTTTGGCGAGCCGCCGGCCAGGCGGCGAACCTGAGCGGGCTCAGGCGTCTGCTTGCGGGCTCTCGCCGAACAGCGCCGCGAAACGTTTCTCGCCGGCGCGGGTGAAATTGACGACGCGGCTGCCGGGGGCGGGATCGCGCGCCGCCCAGTTCAGTTCGGTAAAGCGGTTCATCATCGCCGCGCCCAGCGTGCCGGCGAGGTGATGGCGCCGTTCGCTCCAGTCCAAGCAGGCCTTGCACACCGGGCGGCGCGGATGCGCCAGCATCTCGGCATCGATCTGCAACGCCTTGGCCATGAAGCGCTTGCCTTCGCCGGTAAGCTCGATCGCCTGCTTGCTCTGCCGCACCAGCTTCTGCTTGCGCATGCTGTCGAGCATCTGGACGCCGAGGTCGCCGGCGAGATGGTCGTAGCAGATCCGCGCACGGCGCAGCGCCGGCTCCTTCGGCCCGGTGCGGACCCTTGTGTGACCGGCGCGCTCCGCGAGGCCCGCCAGTCCTTCGAGCACACCGGCGACATCGGGGCCGGTGAGGCGGTAATAGCGATGGCGGCCCTGTTTCTCCGGTTCGATCAGGCCGCCGGCCTCGAGCTTGGCGAGGTGCGAACTTGCGGTCTGCGGCGTAATGCCGGCCTGATGTGCCAGTTCGCTCGCGGTCAGCGCGCGGCCGGTCATCAGCGCGGTCAGCATGTTCGCGCGCGCGGGATCGCCGACCAGCGAGGCGACCATGGCGATATCGGGTCCGGCTTTCATAGTTCGATCATAGACGAAGCATCGATGACGATCAAGGGCGTAGGTTTGTGTCGGGTTCGTCATTGCGAGCGCAAGCGACGAAGCAATCCATACTTGCTTTGCTCGCGGCATGGATTGCTTCGCTGCGCTCGCAATGACGACGAGACACCCGGAGTAAAATCATGTCCGTCACCGTTTTCATCCGCTACCAGATCGATCCGTTCAAGCGGGCGATGTTCGAGCTATATTCCAGAAATTGGCTCAGCATCATCCCCAGATGCGGCGGCGGCCTTTTGGGATACTGGATGCCGCATGAGGGCACCAACAACATCGCCTTCGCGCTGATCTCGTTCGACAGCCTGGCGGCCTATGAAAGCTACCGGGCGCGGCTGCGCGCCGACAAGGAAGGCATGGCAAATTTCAAATTTGCGGAGGAGAACAAGCTCATCCTGGCCGAAGAGCGGACGTTTTTACGACAAGTGACGGCCTGAGCCGGCGCTCGCAGCGGCGCTGGCGCTTGCCGCCATGCGTCGCTATCCTCACCGACGAACAAGACAGGGAGAGAAACCATGCCGGTCACGACAGCGGACAAGCGTGCCGCGTTCCACAGACTGCACGACAGCGGATGCTTCATCATTCCGAACCCGTTCGATGTCGGCAGCGCCCGCGCGCTGCAGCATCTCGGCTTCAAGGCGCTGGCCTCGACCAGCGCAGGCTTCGCCTGGACCATTGCGAAGGCCGACAACCGCGTCACCGTCGATGAGGTCTGCGACCATCTCACCGCGTTGTGCGCGGCGGTGGAAATTCCGGTCAACGCCGATTTCGAGGGCGGCTTTGCCCACGAACCCGAAAAGGTCGGCGTCAATGTCGCGCGCGGGGTCAAGACCGGCGTCGCCGGGCTCTCGATCGAGGATTCAACCGGCGACAAGGCCAAGCCGCTGTATGATTCCGCGCAGGCGATCGAGCGCATCAAGGCGGCGCGTAAGGCGATCGGCGACAGCAATGTGATGCTGACCGGCCGCTGCGAGGCCTATCTGGTCGGAAAGCCCGACCTCGGTTTCGTGATCGAGCGGCTGAACGCCTATTCAGAGGCCGGCGCGGATTGCCTCTATGCGCCCGGCATCAAGACCAGGGAAGACATCGCCGCGATCGTGAAGGCAGTGCATCCGAAGCCGGTCAATCTGCTGATCGGCGCCTCCGGCCTGTCGCTGAAGGAGGCCGGTGATCTCGGCGTCCGCCGCATCAGCGTCGGTGGCTCGCTGGCGCGCTCGGCCTGGGGCGGTTTCATGAAGGCCGCGCGCGAGATGGCGGAGCAGGGCACGTTCACGGAGCTCGGAAGCGGCTATCCCGGCGGCGAACTCAACAAGATGTTTTCCGGCTAGCACGATGAAGCTGCGCGATCTGGTTCTCGCCGGCCTTTCGGCCTGTCTGCTGGTGTTGCTGGCGCCGGCAGCGCAGGCCGAACGCGTGCGCGAAATCGTGGTCTATGACGACGTGCGCATCGACGTCATCGGCGAGGGGCGCGGTCCGCTGGTGGTGCTGCTGCCCGGACGTGGCCGGGATTCCCTCGACTTCGACGATTTCGCCGCCGGCATCGCCAAGGCAGGCTTTCGCGTGCTGCGACCGCAGCCGCGCGGGGCGGGCAACAGCCACGGCCCGATGCAAAACCTGACGCTGCACGATTTCGCGCGCGATATTGCTGCTGTCATTGGCCATGACGGCAGCGGACCTGCCGTCATTGTCGGGCATGCTTTCGGCAACTGGGTCGGGCGCATGACCGCGACCGACTATCCAGATCTCGTGCGCGGGGTGGTGATTGTCGCCGCGGCCGCAAAGGCCTATCCGGCGGGATTTGCCGGCGCCAAGGAGTTATCGGACGCGGTCAAGAAAGCCGGCGACCTCACGAAACTCGAAGCCGAGCGGCTGGAAGCCTTGCAGATGGCGTTCTTCGCGCCGGGCCACGATGCGCGGGTGTGGTTGTCGGGCTGGCATCCCGAGGTCGACGAAGCGCAGTTCGCGGCCGGCCGCGCCACCAGACAATCGGAGTGGTGGCCGGGCGGCAAGGCGCCGATGCTGGATGTGCAGGCCGAGCTCGATCCGTTCAAGCCGCGCAGCATGATGAACGAGATCAAGGAGGAATTCGGCGCGCGCGCGGAGATCGTGGTGATTCCGAATGCCAGTCATGCGCTGATACCGGAGCAACCGGCCGCGGTAACGCAAGCAATCGTGGCGTGGATCGGCAAACTGCCGAAGCCGTAACGCTTGATCGCAAGGAAAAAGCGCGGCGGGCAATTCAATGCCCGCCGCGCTTTCAGTTGGCGTCAGCCGTTATTTCGCGGCGGGCGCGCCGGCCGGGGGATTGGCCGTCTTGGTCATGTCCGGACTGGCCGGAGCCGCCGGGCGCGCCGGGGCTGCGCCGGTCGTGGTGCCGGGCTCAGTGTTGGCCTTCGGCGTCACGTCGCGCATGCCCGGAGGCGCCGCGGGCGCTGCCGGCGTGGTCTGTGCGGTACGGCTGGACGGCTCAGTGCCGGCCTGGTTCACGCTGGTGTTGTTCAAGCCGTAAAACAGCGCGCCCATCACCACCGCGAGCGCGACGGCGAACATCGCGATCTTGGCGCCGCCGGCGGCGCCATCGGCGAGTTCCGGATCGGGCTGGATTTCGTTATCGAGACTATTGAGCCGCGCCTGACGGCGGATTTCGTCATCGCTCAGGCCGGCGCGGTAGGGATCGTTTGGATTGGGTTGATAGGTCATGGGTTCCTCCGTTAGCACCCCAAAGCTAAGCAGGGGACAATCGCTCGCGGGCGCGGAGGTTCCGGATTTTCTTGCAAGGCGTTCATGATGGAACCTACGATCCAGGTTCCCCGGAATCTTCCGGTTCGAATCACGAGGTTGTTATGTGGAGTCTTCCGCCAAGCGACACCGTCCTGCATCTGCTGTCCTATGTGGCGTTGACCGCGCAGGCGATGACCGCGGCGCTGGCGGCGGGCCGGCGCAGCATGGACTGGGCCGGCGTCTGCATGCTCGGCTGCATAACCGCGCTTGGCGGCGGCACCATCCGCGACGTCTTGCTCGGGCACTATCCGCTGGTCTGGGTGGAAAACCCGTTTTATCTCGGGCTGACGGCGGTGGCGGCGTTCGCGACCATCCTGATCGCGCAGATCGTGCACCGGCTGAATCTGGCGTTCCTGGTGCTGGATGCGATCGGGCTCGTGGTGTTCACCATGGCCGGCTGCGACGTCGCGCTGAAGCTGGATCTGTCGCTGACGATCGTGATCGTGGCGGGCATGATCACGGGATGCGCCGGTGGCGTGCTGCGTGACATCCTCTGCAACGACGTGCCGCTGCTGTTTCGCTCGGAACTCTATGCCAGCGTCGCCGTCGCCACCGGGCTGTTCTACACCGCTAATCGATTCAACCTCAATCACGACGTCTGGACCGCGCTGACCTTCGCGTTCGGCCTGACGCTGCGGCTCCTGGCGATCCGCTACAAATGGGAAGCGCCGAAATTCGTGTTCGGCGAGGACAAGGGTTGAACGAGGCGCTACTTCGCCTTGCGCGCCTTCGCCACCTGCTCCGCGGTCACAACCGGCGCGGCATTGCCCCAGGCGTTGCGGATGTAGGTCGCGACGTCGGCGATCTCTTGGTCCGTCAGTTTGGCGGCATAGGCCGGCATCGATCCCTTGTTCGGCGCGCGCGGCGTCGTCACCGTCTGCGCGCCGTCGAGAATGACGCGGATCGTGCTCGAAGCATCCGATGATTGCAGGTTGGCGTTGCCGGGCAGCGGCGGATAGATTCGCGGCGCGCCGGAGCCGTCGGCCTCGTGGCAGGCGATGCAGGCGCCCTTGTACAGTTTCTCGCCGTCCGCCATCGCCGCCGGTGGCGGCGCGCCCGCCGCGGGCTCCGGCGCGCCATCCGGCAAATCCTTCAGATATACCGCGATGGCGCGGATATCTGCGTCGCTAATTTTTGACGTCGAATTGACCACGACCTCCGACATCAGTTCGCCGGCATGGCTGCGGCCGTTGCGGCCGCTTTGCAGATATTCGGCGATATCCTGCACGCTCCAGGACTTCAGCCCGCTGCGTTCGGCGGCATCGAGCCGCGGCGCGAACATGCCTTGCACCAGGCCGCCGCCGAACGCCTGGCCGCGTTTGTCGGCGCCAAAGACGTTCTTCGGCGTATGGCAGGCGCCGCAATGGCCGGCGCCTTCGACCAGATAGCGGCCGCGATTCCAGTCCGCGCTCTTTTGCTGGTCGGGCATCAGGATGCCGGGCTTGAAGAACAGCCAGTTCCAGCCGCGCATCAGCACGCGGTAGTTCAGCGGCCAGCGCAATTCCGGCGGCGGGGCGGAATTCTTGACCGGCGTCAGCGTCGCCAGATAGGCCCGGATCGCCAGAATGTCGGGGCGGGTGAGCTTGGTGAAATTCGGATAGGGGAAGGCCGGGTAATAACGCGAGCCGTCGGGAGCCGTGCCGAAGCGTAGCGCGCGGTAGAAGTCGTCGTCGCTCCAGCGGCCGAGGCCGGTATCGCGATCCGGGGTCAGGTTGGGCGAATAGATGCCGCCGAAGGGGGTATCGATGCGCTTTCCGCCGGCAAACGGTTTGGCTGCATCCGACGTATGGCAGCCGGCGCAGTCGCCGGCCTCGATCAGCGCCTTACCGCGCGCGACCTCGTCGGCGGCGATGTCGGCTTTGGGATCGGCGAAGCATTCGCCGGACGCGAACGCAGTGCACAACAGCAGCCCCACAAGAGACCTTAGGAGAATCGCGCGCATTGTCCGATGACGTCCCTGCACCAAATGGCCTCTTCGGGCGTTATAGCGTGAGAGCGGGCACCGCGGCGATGTCATGCCGTTTCGCGCCGAGGCTCCCGGACGACATAAACCGAAAAAGGATGGCGTTATTCCGGGCACGAAATTGCGATCTTTGAAAGCCGGGCCCGGTTGCCGAGATTTGTAGTGCGGTGGGCGGAAAATCCGACATAGACTGGCTCTAATCCGTTCCGGCGACTAGCTAAAAAGCGTCGTTGTGACCAGAACTTACGAGGGTGGCAAAGAGGGCATAATGGGAATCAACCAGGGTCCGATCAGTCTCGACCAAAAATACACCCAGGGCTCCGGCCACGTCTTTCTGACCGGGATTCAGGCGCTGGTCCGACTGCCGATGGCGCAAATCCGCCGTGACCGCGCCGCCGGGCTGAACACCGCGGGTTTCATTTCGGGCTATCGCGGTTCGCCGCTCGGCGGCTACGACCAGCAGCTCTTTGCCGCCCGAAAACATCTCGAGCAGTACAACATCAAGTTCCAGCCCGGTGTGAACGAGGACCTCGCGGCAACGGCGGTGTGGGGTTCGCAGCAGCTCAACCTGTCGCCCGGCGCCAGGTATGATGGTGTCGTCGGCATCTGGTA
Organism: uncultured Alphaproteobacteria bacterium; assembly: GCA_963764705.1. Taxonomy (GTDB): domain Bacteria; phylum Pseudomonadota; class Alphaproteobacteria; order Rhizobiales; family Xanthobacteraceae; genus Bradyrhizobium. Next base: position 41,817 of record CAVXTR010000012.1, read on the forward strand.
CGGCAAGGGCCCCGGCGTGGACCGCTGCGGCGACGTGTTTCGCCACGGCAATGCGGCGGGTTCTGCCAAAAACGGTGGCGTGCTGGTGCTCGCCGGCGACGATCACGGCGCCAAGTCCTCCACCGTGCCGCATCAGTCCGACCACGCCTTCATGTCGGCGCTGATGCCGTATCTCTATCCTTCCAGCATCCATGAAATGATCGAGATGGGCCTCCTGGGGATCGCGATGTCGCGTTACTCCGGCTGCTGGGTCGGCATGAAGGTGATTACGGAAACAGTAGAGACCACCGCCGAGATCGACCTCACCGACGAGATGACGCCGTTTGTGATTCCGACCGATTTCGAGATGCCGCCGGACGGCCTCAACCTGCGTTGGCCCGACGACCGTTTCGCCCAGGACAAGCGCCTGCAGGACTACAAGGGCTACGCCGCGATCGCCTTCGCACGCACCAACAAGGTCAACCGCATCACCATGGACTCGCCCAATGCCCGTTATGGCATCATGGCGTCCGGCAAGAGCTACGAGGACATCCGTCAGGCGCTGCGCGAACTCGGCATCACCTCTGAGGTTGCCGCCAAGATTGGTCTGCGGCTGTACAAGATCGGCATGCCCTGGCCGCTGGAGCCGCAGGGCGTGCGCGAATTCGCGGTAGGGCTCGAGGAAATCTTCATTATCGAAGAGCGCCGCGAGATCGTCGAAAATCAGGTCAAGCAGGAGCTGTTCAACTGGCGCGACGACGTCCGTCCGCGCATCATCGGCAAGATGGACGATCACGACAAACGCTTCCTTCCGTTTGCGGAAGAGCTGAGCGTGGCGTCGCTGGCGAGTTCGCTGACCGAACGTCTGCTTCGGCTTAACCTCAATCCGGAGATCGCAGCGATGCTGCGCGCCAAGGCCGACTGGTTCAACGGCCGGCAGGCGACCCAGATGCAGGCGGTAGCGCCGATCACCCGGACGCCGTATTTCTGCTCGGGCTGTCCGCACAACACCTCGACCAAGGTGCCGGAAGGCAGCCGCGCCTTTGCCGGCATCGGCTGTCACTTCATGGCGCTGTGGATGGACCGCTCGACCGAAACCTTCACCCATATGGGCGGCGAGGGTGTGCCGTGGGTCGGCGTGGCGCCGTTCACCAAGGAAGAGCACGTGTTCGCCAACCTCGGCGACGGCACCTACTTCCACTCCGGCAGCCTCGCGATCCGTCAGGCAGTCTCGTCCGGCGCCAACATCACCTACAAAATTCTCTATAACGACGCCACCGCGATGACCGGCGGCCAGCATGTCGACGGCGAATTGTCGCCGCAGCAGATTACATTCCAGCTTCATTCGGAAGGCATCCGCGACATCTATCTGGTCTCGGAAACCCCCGGGGCCTATCCGGCCTCCGACATCGCGCCCGGCGTCAAGGTCGCGCATCGCGACGACCTTGACGCCGTCCAGAAAACGCTGCGCAAGGTCAAGGGCGCCTCCGCCATTGTGTTCGTGCAGACCTGTGCCGCCGAAAAGCGCCGCCGCCGCAAGCGTGGCCTGCTGGAGGACCCGGCACGGCGCGTCATGATCAACCCGGCGGTGTGCGAAGGCTGCGGCGACTGCTCGGTGCAGTCGAACTGCATCTCGGTCGAGCCGCTTGAGACCGAGATGGGCCGCAAGCGCACCATCAATCAGTCGACCTGCAACAAGGACTATTCCTGCGTAAAGGGCTTTTGCCCGTCCTTTGTCACCATCGACGGCGGCAAGATGCGCCGCCGCGTGCCCGCAGGCGTAGGCGATATCGGCGAACTGCCGGAGCCGGCTTCACGCCCTTCGCTGGAGCGGCCGTATAATGTCGCCGTCGGCGGCGTCGGCGGCACCGGTGTGCTGACGATCGGCGCGCTGCTCGGCATGGCCGCCCATATCGAAGGCAAGGCCAGCATGATCCTCGACATGTCCGGCCTGGCGCAGAAGGGTGGCGCGGTGCTGAGCCATGTTCGTCTGTCCGAACACACCGCCGACGTCACCTGTTCGCGCATCGTCACCGGCACCGCCGATCTCGTGTTGGCCGCCGACGAAGTGGTGGCCGTCGCCAAGGACACCATCACGCTGTGCGAATCCAGCCGCACCACCGGGATCATCAACACCCATCTGATCCCGATCGCGGATTTCATCCTCAACCGCGATTTCAATTTCCAGAGCCGCAAGGTCGACAACGTGCTCGAAACCGCGCTGCGCAAGGACTCGTCGTTCTTCGATTTCACCAAGCCCGCCGAAATGCTGCTCGGCAACTCCATCGCCACCAACATGATGATGATGGGCTTTGCCTATCAGAAGGGATTGCTGCCGCTGTCGGCGAAGGCGATCGAGCAGGCGATCGAAGTCAACGGCGTCGCCGTCAAGATGAACAACCAGGCGTTCCAGCTCGGCCGTCTCGCCGCGCACGATCCGGCCCGGCTCGCCGCCATGATGAAGGACCAGGACGCGACGGTTGCGCCCAAGACCCTGGACGCGATGTCGCTCGACGAGATCATCGCGCATCGCAGCGGGCTCTTGACCGAGTATCAGGACGCAAAACTCGCCGACCGCTATCGCAACGCGGTGACGCAGGTTCGCAACGCCGCCTCGAACGGCGGTTTCGGCGACGAACTGCCGCGCGCGGTCGCGATCAACTACGCCAAGCTGCTGGCTTACAAGGACGAGTACGAAGTGGCGCGGCTGTTCACCGACGGACGGTTCGAAAAGCAGCTCCGCGACCAGTTCGAAGGTGATTTCAAGTTCTCGTTCAACCTCGCTGCGCCCATGCTGGCCGGCAAGACCGACGCGCTGGGGCGGCCCGGCAAGCGCGCCTTCGGCGCTTGGATGATGCCGGTGTTCAGGATACTCGCGAAGCTGAAGGTGCTGCGCGGCACGCCGTTCGACGTCTTTGCCTACAGCCCCGATCGCCGGCTGGAACGCGATCTGATCGCGGGCTACGAGAAGGATGTCGCCACCGTGCTCGGCCTGCTGTCGCCGGTCAATCTGGATACCGCGATCGAACTGCTGTCGCTGCCGGATCGCATCCGCGGCTATGGGCCGGTGAAGGAAAAGGCAGTGCAGGATGCCAAGGTGCGCTACGCGCAACTGGCGGCCGACCTCGTCAATCCGCCGACGGCGCCGCGGCAGATCGCAGCGGAGTAGGGCTGGTTGTAACGGCCGGTCCCGAACGAAGGTTCGCGACCGGCCGCCATGGCCTGATTGGGTTTCACGACGGCCGAGGCTGCGACGTTACTTCCCGAGCCTGGCCTTGATCTCGGCGAGCCCGGCTTCATAGACACCGTTCAATGCCTCGCTGGCTGCCTTTTCCTTTCCCTGATCCGGGGTATAGGAGCCGCTCCAGGTGACGGTCGAAGTCCCGTCGCCTTTGGCGGTGACCTTGATCGTCGAGGTGTAATTCGAGACCGGAAGCGGACTGGAAAGGAACGCGTATGAATAGCTGTGCTCGGCGTCATTCCGCGCGGTCTGCGTCTCGACAAACGCAGCCTTGCCGTCCTTCGTCACGAGAATGCGGGTCGGCGGAGCCTTGCCGTCCTCGATGCACTCGCCAACCGGCGGCAACCAGTCCTTGATCGCGCAGAACGGCCCGATTACCGACCAGATCGCCGCGGCGGACGCCTTCACATCGGCGCTGCGCGAGATCGTGGCTGCAAAAGCGGGAGCAACGCCCGCACTCATGAGAACAACCGCGCCAAGTGCGGCCAGGCATGTGAGCGGTACGGCTCGATTGATGGAAAGCGATCTCATCGATTATTCCTGTCATTTTGAGATTTAATGGGCAGCTCTGCGTTGTCGGCGGCAAGCGCCGACGCGGCAGCGCCAGGTTCAGGCGAGCCCTGGCCCGCATGCCGGCGAACTACCAAGCCATGCTGCACCCGACCAGTTCAGGGACTGAATCGAGGCCGGTACAGAAACTGAACTGGAAACCCCGATCCTGGTACACTAGCCTTCCCGAGTTGCTTGGATGGAGGGAAAAATGGCCGTCGGTAGCTACAAGCAGTTCTGTCCGGTCGCGATGGCCGCAGAAGTACTGTGCACGCGCTGGACCGTTGTCTTGCTCCGCGAACTCGTCGCCGGCTCGACACGCTTCAACGAATTGCGCCGCGGCGTGCCGCGAATGTCGCCGGCATTGTTGTCGCAGCGGCTCAAGGATCTTGAGGTTGCCGGAATCGTCGCGCGCGAGGCATCGGCGTCGGGGCATGGCGTCTTCGAATACCGGCTCACCGCGTCCGGACGCGAACTTGGTCCCATTGTCGAGGCGTTCGGCATCTGGGGCCAGCGCCGCATCGAAGCGGATTTGTCGCTCCAGCATCTCGACGTTCAACTGCTGATGTGGGACATGCGGCGAAATCTGAACACGACGCCGATGCCGAAGGGGCGGAATGTAGTTCAGTTCGTCTATCCCGAACTTCCTGCAACGCAACGTTCATGGTGGTTGATCGTCGATCCCCAGGACGGCGTCGATCTGTGTTCAGTCGATCCCGGATTCGATGTCGATCTCTACGTGTCGGTCGACCTGCGTAGCATGACCGCGATCTGGATGGGGCTTGATACCGTGCGCGCCGCTGTTGGCAGCAAGCGAATGATGCTCACGGGTGACCGGCAAATCGCTTCTGCGATGCAGACCTGGCTCGGTCTCAGTCCGTTCGCAAAGGAAAGAAAGCTCGCGGGCTGATATGGCGCGAACTCGAATCGTTATGGAAAACATTGAGAGGCCGCATCGGGCGGCGAGCCGTGGGCGACACGACCCGGTACAGACTTTGTATCGGCTCCGGTTCACTTCCTGAACTGGCGAGTTGCGGCATTCTCCTGCCAAGTCGAAGTCAGGCCTCCCTTCCATCCCGAGGCTGGACATCGTAGCAGGAGAGATATCGCATGACTGCGTTTCTAATCGCCGACATCAAGATCACCGACGACAAATGGGTGCCGGATTATGCGGCTTCCGTTCACACGATCGTGCACAAGCATGGCGGTAAGTATCTGGCGCGGAGCGGCAACGTGACCACGCTGGAGGGCGCCACTCTCGAGACCTCTCTTATCGCAATTATGGCGTTTCCTTCCGCAAAGCAGGCGCACGACTTCGTCGCCGATCCCGCGTATGCGCCTCATATTGCGGCCCGCCGGAGTGGAAGCAAAAGCCGATTCCAGCTCATCGACGATTCCGATGTAGCCGGAACGATATCGTATCTGAGCAAAGGCTGAGCTTGATACCACGCGGCTGCGTCACTCGAACCTCGGTACCGCAGCCGCGGCACTCGGCCGGGCGATTTAGCCAGGATCGAATCCACAAATGCTTTCCAATGCAGGCAAGGAACCCGAAATGAGCAACGTCTCGTCCAAAAATTTGAATATCGCATTACGCGGTCTGATTACCCTCACTTGCGGCGCACTGCTTCTATTCACGTTTTATACTGCGCCGGTCTTCGCCCGTGCATCGATGTGCGACAGAAAGTGGGTGAGCTGCAACAGTTCCAGATGCACGGGAACGAAATGCATGCAGAAGTGTGACCAGCAGTATTCCAGGTGCAGGAGCGGACCGTTCGGGGATTGACCCGCTCAATGATGGTGGCAAACCCGACGCGCTGGGGCGACCGGGCAAGCGCGCCTTGAGCGTATCACAGTTGGCGGCCGATCTCGTCAATCCGCCGCCGGCGCCCAGGCGGATCGCGGCGGAGTAGGGCCTTGACCTCATGGTGAGGAGGAGCGTTAGCGTCGTCTCCAGACGATGCTGCGCATCGCGCGTTGCTAAAAATCAGGCCCTGTGTGAAGCATATTACACCGGGATTGCAGATAAGGAGGCAGGTTTACCGCACGGCAAAATTTCCTGGTCCGACACCTACAATAGGGGGAAGACATGCGTTTGCTCGTTGCTGTCACCGGAATTGGTCTAGCCCTCGCCGTCATGCTGCCGACAGATGCCAAGGCGCTCTGTGTTTCCCGATCCCATCTCAGCGGGCAATGGTCATCTGACGATGGCGGCAGCTATCACGTCAGGCGGAATGCCGGCAACGTCGTCTGGTGGGTGGGGCAAAGCGGCGATGGCGGACGCTCATGGACCAACGTGTTCAAGGGCGTCTACGATCCCAATACCAATCTCATCACCGGGGATTGGGCGGACGTAATCAGTTCGGGCGTCAATTTCGGTTCGCTGACGCTCCGGCTTAACGGCTCGCTGGAGCACGTGAACGGCTTCGACAAGGTGTCCGGCAACGGCAGCGGTTTCGGCGGAACGCGATGGTTTTTCCATTGTGCCGACAACTAGACGCGCTCCATTTGTGAGCGGCGGCCTGTTGTTGCACCGGACGGTACAGCGCCGGAGGCACGCATGGCATTGCTGCCGTTTGAGGAGATAGCGGACGCGTTGTCCGTGAGTGCCAGGAAGAGCTAGCTTGCGCCTGAGCCAGGTACCGGACTCAGCGGAGCGCCTCCCACCGAAACGGGGCCGGCAGGCTTGGGGAGGGCGGGAAGACTTACAGGAATAGTTGCAGGAGGAGCTGGAGCGATTACTCTTCGCGACGCCTGGACAATCCGCGCGCGGGGATTTGGACGCGGGATGCTGGAAGTCGTCGACAGCGGGATGCTCGAAGTCGTCAGCGGCGCCGCCGGATTCTGCAGGGAATTCACCTGCGCCGTTAGCAGGGTGAGTTGACGGGTTATTTTTTTCAGATCTGCCTGCTGGGTTGCGGCGTTCTGCGTGAGCGACTCCAACACATCGGCGTTTTGCTGCTGCGACGTCTGAATGTCCCTCAGTCCCGCCCTGACAACTGGATCCGGTACGAGGACTGGAGCCGGTACGGGGACTGGAGCCGCGGGAGGCGGAGGAAGTGCTGCAACGCGATGGGTTTTCGGCGGGGAGAAGCGGCTGAAGTCCGGCAAGGACAACCGATCGACGCTCGGCAAGGAGATCTGCTTGAGATCCAGCAGGGGGAAGCCAGCGAAACCCGGCAAGGAATTGGCGGCGGCGGCACCGATGACGACCAGGGCGGCCAGGGACACCGCGATCACGGGCGCGCGGCTCGAGGCCACCTGCGGTACCGCGTCGGACTGTTTGTCCCCTTCCGTCTTGCTGTCCGGTGCTTCGGTCACCTGCGTTCCCTACGTCTCAGTACTGTCGCGAGCTTCTTCCCATCGCTGGTCAAGAGCCATCGCGGTGACAAACCAGCAATGCCTCGCGCGCGCTTGCCCACCCGAATTCGGCTCAAATCATGGGCTCGTATGGTTAATGATCCGTTATTCGCAGGGCCCGGCAGACCACGGTTTCCGTTCGGGCCGGGTCCGTTGATATCGTGATAGAGCAGACATCGCGAAGCGGCTCCGACATGTCCGGGAATTGCCAACAGCGGAAGTGCATGACGCGGTCATTTCGCTACCGGCAACTGCATTGCGGCCTCAGAAGAGCGAACAAGTTCGCTGATAGCGTCGAACGTCCGATTTGGGGGCCATCACAGCGACCTAGGTGCGAGCCGCTTTAGTGCACTTGTTTCCGCAGTTTTGGCAGGCGCGCGCAACGATCTCCCGCTTTTGCGAACGACTGTGACCCAGTTACTACAGACAACAGATGATGGCGGACCGTAGTTTTGCGTTTTGCACTGGATTCGAAAATGCACAGCATCTTGGCCAGATCGATCGTCTGCATCGGTGCCCTGTTCAGCGCGGCCGGTGCGGATGCCGCGGATCTGCCGGTCAAGGCGCGACCGCTGCCGGTTACGCCCAGCTGGACCGGTTTCTACATCGGCGTGCAGGCGGGCGGCGCCTTTGGCGATCGCACGGTGGGCTATACGGGCGATCCCGCGGCGGCGCTGTTGCTCATCCCAGACCCGATTATCGTCCTACCCGGGCAGCAGCCCGTGCTGCCGCACGGCTTCCGCGGCAGCGGCGCGACCGGCGGCCTCGAGGCGGGCTACAATTGGCAGGTAAGCCCGAATTGGCTGTTGGGTGTGGAGACGGATTTCAGCGCCGGCGGGCCGAAAGGCGGGGGTGCCGGAACAAGCGTTCTTGCGTCGGTCCCGCCGCTCACAGCCTTCCAGAACGTGACCTCCGATCAGCATGTCGACTGGTGGGGCACGGTGCGGGGACGCATGGGCGCGCTGGCGACGCCCGATCTGTTGATTTTCGGAAGCGCGGGCTTTGCTTATGGGCGCGTATCCTCGTCTGACAGATACAGCAATACGTCGCCCGTACCGCTGACCTTGAACATCGGCAATTTTGGTACGGCGTTCTCATGCACCGAGAATACGACCTGTTTTGCCGGCTCCAATGCGACGGTGAAAACTGGCTGGACCGCCGGCGCCGGCGGCGAGTGGCGGTTCGCGCCGCATTGGACGCTGAAGGCGGAGTATCTCTACGTCAATCTCGGCCGGGACCGGGTAAGGGCAAACGCGACCGCCCCCGGTACCGGCATTAATGCCGGATTGCCGCTCGCCAGCTACGTCGCCGATTTCGGCCGCACTGATTTTCATGTGGTCAGGTTGGGCGTGAACTATCACTTTTGAGAGCCCTTCCCTTATCCCTAAGCCGGTGGATAACCTAGGCCCATACGAGCAAGGCACGACGTACCGTCTCTGATCGGCTGTTCCCAAATGCTCAATGACTGGTACGCGGAACCTTGTTTACAAGTATGGGCGGCATCGGCACTACACCACGGCATGTCCGCTACGGGTCCCAGAAGCAGACACTATCCGACTAAGCAAACCGCGCGGTACTTATGGCCGGACTTCGATTGCGTCCATTCCCGACGATTTGTTTGATCTGGATCAAGGTCGGAAGTCTGTCAAATACCAAATACCCGATTGGAAAATCGCGCGGCTGTTTGATGGCGCCGGCCCAAGCGTTCGCGCCTGGGGAAAAGCCAATACAAGGTGATCTTTCGCTGCACGCGAGATGCCTCGATTGGGTTGGGCATGACGCGTTTGCGAGTCTGACCGCAGGAGCAACGAAATGCGCGTGTTCAACGACTTTGATGACCTCAAGGGAGCTGTCGGCACCGAGGTCGGCGTCAGTGACTGGATAGAAATCACCCAGGACCGGATCAACAAATTCGCCGAAGCAACCGGCGACGAGCAATGGATCCACATCGACGTGGACCGTGCAGCACGCGAGTCGCCCGGTGGAAAAACGATTGCACATGGACTGCTCTCGCTCTCGCTGATCCCGACGCTCATTCGGGATATTATCGGCTTGAAAGTCGTGAAAAACACGCTGAACTACGGCGCCAACAGAGTTCGCTATCTCACTCCGGTCCCCGCCGCCTCACGGTTGCGTGGCCGAGTTGAGGTGATGGCGGCCGAGGACGTGCCACCCAACGCGCTACGCGTCACCTACAAAGTCACCATTGAGATCGAGGGTGGCAAGCGCCCCGCCTGTGTCGCGGAGGTGATCGGTCAACACTATCGATAAACGGGTTCACACCGAGGCTTGCTATCCTTCTTGGCCATCGTGCGGCACAGGGCGAGGAAACGAGCGACGAAAAAACGGAAATCGGAAAATGTCTGAGATGGGTCCAGGTTGTGTAAAAACGCGAAGATTGAGGTTGGCGGTTGAGGTTAGACGGCTTCTCAATTCAGCTTAAGATCAGACAAACCTGAATTCTGGCTTCGACTTGCGTCGATACGCCATGAAACCAACGCCAGCAAAGCCGAGGATTATCATCGCCCATCTGGAGGGCTCTGGCACGGCGGCGATGGCGTGAAGGGAAGGGGCGTCCAAGGTGTACTTACCGTTCGACAAATCGCTTCCACCTGCCGTCTTGATCTCGAACGATCCGTCATTGTTCCACCCATTGTAAAGGGCGAGGTAAGGCGTACCGGACGCGAGGCCGTTCTCGGACTGGGTTACTGCAATCGATAGATGGCTGCTGTCCGGCTCCCCCGTCCATAGCTGTACGCCCGCGACGCTCCCAAAGGCGATGTTTGAATTTGTAAGATCAAAATGCAGTGTCCCAAAGGTGGCGCTTAAACTCGAAAAAATCGAGTTAGGCAGATTGGTCCAAGGGATGACAGCAGTCGTAAACGTCGGCAAATCCAGCACCAGAATGCCGGACCCTGTGGAATTTCCAATCGCGTCGCTGAAGGCGATTTTGTAATCGACCAGAACAGCCTTCGCGGGCACCGCTGAGACGCCTGCAATTATTAATCCTAGCGCGGCCGTCATCAAGAATTTGTATCGAAGCATTGCTTCTACTCCTCTAAGATTTCTGCTATTCTTCTCGCCGAGCGTCACATGTCGCGTCGACGCAGCCCGCTGGCGGGCCGGTATCAATCGTTCTGTGATGTGGTCAATGCGTCGCCCCATTCTGGGGCGGCTCGCGTTGCAGAGCCTTCAGCACCTCGTCGAGCCAGCGAATGCGCGTCACTATCTGTTCGATGGTCATACGTCCTCCGTCTCGGAGGTCAGGGCGATCATCGCGATGGCAAGGGTAGGTAGCGGCAGTATTCATACGTTTCATTGGTTTGATCCGGTGTCGGTTGTTCACTGACACCTCAGCCCCGGTAGGCCGAGGCCGCCGGGCGTCGAGGGTTAGGCTTTGAAGGCGAGCGTTCCGTGTCAGGCGTAAGCATGGGCATGATCAAATCCGCCCGGTACCTGACAGTGACGACGGCCAACACATGGTTGGCCATCAGGCTGCCCAAATACAAAGTGACTTTCATCGGCTTGCTCCGGTGTCAGTGTTTCCTGACACCTCGACCCCGGTAGGTCTTGTGACCGCCCGGGGTAAGGGTTCGCCGTCTACGCCGCCCGCGCGACGAGGCTGTTTGCCAGCGCAACCATTTCGCCGTGCATCTTGACGTCGCCGACTGCCAAGCAGTGCTTGGCGAGACGCCTGGCGGCCATGGACAGCGCAACGAAGCCGACCGGTTTGCTCAAAGCCGCCGCAATCTCCCGAGTGTCGTCCGCCATCTTGCGGATGAAGTCGCGCGGGTCCGGATCGGTTGACCGGGAAGGCGCAGCGCCATGCAGGTAATATTCCGCGATTGACTCGGCCTTGTCGGCGAGCATCAGGGTGACTGCATCCACGGGGGCAACGAGCGCGGCGTTAAGGGAAAACGGGGTCATCGGTACCTCCTTCCTGTTCCCAAGCTCTTGCTTGGTCTTACATATTGTGCTATGAGACGTATTATACACATAATAGGCGCATACGCAAGGAAAATCGGACAGCAAATGCCCACAAAACTAGACGACGAAATCCAGCGACTGAACATGGTCGCGCCAGCCTCGTGGATGAAGAAGATTGATGACTGGCGGCGGAAGGAACCTGACCTGCCGAACCTGTCGGAGGCCATTCGTAGGCTGGTCGAGATGGGCTTGGAGAGCGCGAAGAAGGGCGGTAAGCGCTAATCAGGCAGCTCGCGACTGTTGGCCGTGCGATTTAAGTTGCCATAGCCCGTGGGAGAAGCTCCGGTGAGGTGCGCTGGGTGACTCTAGGCGCGCCGAGGTGACGCGATTGACGTGCTGGCCGCGCTTACAAATCATGTAATTAAAATTGGCCATTTAACTCTAAATCGGGTTCCAGATTTCCGTGACGATTGCAGAGCGCTATCGTCAGTGTTGCATCACGTACCAAAGCCAGCGCGGCAACGCACGGATTGGACTGCCGATGATCAAGCATTCCACAGATGGTCTGCTGTTCTTTGAACGTGGCCGAGAATTGCGCATTGTGGCTCACGACGTCACCCAAACGAATGCCCAAGTGCATGCAGATGGACTGCGCCTTCTCCCGATACGCTTCTACATCACGGTCGACAACTTTCTCACAGTTGCAAAATGCCGACTGCTGTGGAGGTATCGCGACGATATCGGTGTTGTTTTTGAGCATTGGATTGATATCCGCCAGCCCGCTTGATCAAGCGGCTTATGGCACTGGCCGGTGATCATCGTCAAGGTTGCTGATAGCCGATGCATCCGCAGTGTCTTATTGCCGCCGCTGAAGGCGAAGAAATGAGCCATGAGACCCAATAAGGATAGCGAAATAAAAGGGCGCTATGCACTGGCCGTTCTCAGGGGCGCGCAACCGGCTGATCGAGAAACGGCTGCTCGATTGGTCCGAGGTTTAGCGCGAGACTTGCCACATCCGGAGGGGCGTCGTGAAGTCGCGGCTCTGCGCTTTGATGCCATTGAAGCGTTCGAACAATTGACCGAGGGTCTTCTCGTTTCAGCGGCAGGCCCTGCATGGAAAACAGCCTTCGCTGCCGCCTCCAAATGGCTCGGCGTGGTGGAGAAATAGATCAATCGCAGGCGTACGAAACTGAAGGCCGGGCCTGTGTCCGGTCACAAGGGGCAGAACGGAAGTCGAATTTCGGGGCGTCATTTCCGAGTCTGCCCCCAAACGGACACCGTCTCACTGGAGAATCGGGCTTGCGTTCGCAAAGGCCAAATGTTCCGATGGCAAATAGTATGCATAACAGTTGGTGATGTTACGTGAGCGAAGCCATTCATCCAAGTGCCCCCCATTATCTGCCAAGCTTCATCACAGGACCAAGTGAAATCGACGTCCTGATGATCGTGGTCGGCATCATCCTAATCGCGGCCGTCCTCGGGGTTGGTAATCTCTACCTGCATTTGCACACGCTGCCGGAGCGGATGGCGCACAAGTCGCAGAAGATGCAGTTCGAAATCGTAGCCGTGCTGGGCCTGCTGGCGTTGTTTACGCATAATCACGTGTTTTGGATAATCGGCCTGTTCCTGGCCATGATCGATCTGCCGGACTTCAGTTCGCCGCTGCGCAGGATCGCAGGGTCGGCCGAAAAGCTGGCAGGCGTTTCGCCTGAAAAGGACCCGACCGAGCCGCCTGCTAATATCGCAGGCCACGCAGCCGACACCCCCAGCGGTGGGGCACAGGGGCATGCTTGAGATCATCCTCTGCTCGCTCGTGACGATATTGCCGGACTATCTCTATCGCCGCTATCGGCAGGGAAAGCGCTTTGGCCAAGAAATCACCCTCTTTTCGGTCTGGTTCGAGCTGCGATTTGGCATCATCAGCTGCCTAATGCTCACGGTCGCGCTGATCACGATGATCTTTTACTATCATCCGTCGACCTCGTCGGCGACCTTGTACTACCGGACCGTCCCGATCATGTCCGAAGTAACAGGCCGGGTCGCGGAGGTTCACGTCGTCCTCAGTGCGCCCGTCAAGCAAGGTGACGTAATCTTCAGACTTGATAGCGGCAAGCAGGAAGCCACGCTACAGACGGCCAAACGCAAGATCGCCGAAGTCGATGCGGCCATGCTGTCGGCGCAGTCCGATGTTCTTAAGGCGGAGGCACAGATCCAGCAGGCGCAGAGCGACTATCAACAGGCAACTGACGAGCTGAACGTGAAGCGCGAGCTGCAGCAGCGAAATCCCGGCATCGTCCCGCAGCGCGACATCGAAAAACTAGGGGTGTTGCAGGCGGGCCGTCAGGGCGCCCTCGATGCCGCAAACATCTCAAAGCAATCGGCAACGATCCGCGTAACTGCGCTGCTGCCCGCGGAGAAGGCCAGCGCGGAAGCGGCGCTGGCCGAAGCACAGGTCGATCTGGACAAGACCTTTATTCGCGCCGGCGTCGACGGGCGGGTCGAGCAGTTTGGACTGAGACCGGGCGATATCGTCAATCCGATGATACGGACGGCTGGCGTTCTGATTCCGGATGGCGCGGGGCGGGGCGCCCTCGCGGCGGGGTTTGGCCAGATCGAAGGTCAGGTCATGAAGGTTGGAATGGTGGCAGAGGCCACCTGCATTTCCAAGCCGTGGAGGGTCATTCCGATGGTCATCACCAGCGTCCAGGATTATATCGCGGCGGGCCAGTTCAGGGGCGGCGAGCAACTGATCGAGGCGCAGAACACGGGACGTCCTGGCACCATTCTCGTTTTCATGGAACCGCTCTACCAGGGCGGACTGGACGGCGTGACGCCCGGCAGCAGTTGTATCGCCAATGCCTACACCAGCAATCACGACCTGATCGCGTCAGGCAAGATCAGTTCGCTAAAGAGCTTCTGGCTGCATGTCGTCGATGCCACCGGCCTCGTGCACGCACTGCTGTTACGCATCCAGGCGCTGTTGCTCCCGATCCAGACGCTGGTGCTGGGCGGACACTAGGTTAGTTATCGCCTCAGCTCAGCCGATGGTTGCGCTTTAGCCTTTTGATGTCGCCAGTTGATGCTGTTGTCTAATCGCTGCTGAGGCGTCAAGCATATAATTTCGTTCAGGGGCGCTGCCGGGTGCATGGTTGTCTTCGCGGTCGACATTAGCCGCCGCATGATAGAGCTTCGCAGGACGAGCCTTCAATGTGGACGACGCACTTTGCTGAGTCAGCAGTGCAACAGCATCAGCGGAATGGCTCGGCTCACGTCCCGGCAGGGACACCTTAGGCGTTCAGGTTCTGATATCGGGACTTATGCGGTGGTTCCGGCATTCGGGTTGAAGAGTTCGCCCGTCTTAGGCATCGTATGCATTATAACCGCCAGTTTGCGCGCCACGGCCACGGCAGCTCTTTTGAAGCCGATCCTCTCTCGGAGCTTCCGACCCCACGTGCGCAGAGTGCTGTCGGTTGAGCTGCGCGTCAGAATGACCGCGGCCGCTTCATAGAGAAGCCCTCGCAAATGGCCATCGCCACGTCGGGATATATGGCCGTCATAATCGACTTCTCCGGATTGGTAGCGACGCGTGGTCAGGCCGATCCAGGCGCCAGCAGATCGGGATTTCCTGAAGTTGTCTGGCCTCTCAATGGCTGTGCTGAAGGCGGTCGCGGTGATCGCACCGATGCCGGGAATGGACACAAGGATGCGGCAAGCCTGACTCTGGCGCGCGTCCCGGACCAACTGGCGTCCGAGTTCGGCGGCGCGGATGCGAATGCCTCGCCAGGCTTCCAGAAAGTTCTTGCCAACAAGGAGCGATGAGGACTGCGAGCCGATTACAGTCAACATCGTGAGCAGCGAGCCGGTATCAAACTCTCAAACTGAGAGAGTAACCCGAGAACCCAAGCTCTCCACCCATCAGCAGCGTCATGTGCCGCCTCCTAGTCGATGCCGGTCCAACCGGATTGGTGGTCGAAGAGTGGAACGAACTGGCGAAAGTGAACGGCATCACGACCAAACAACGCCACTACGAAGCCCGCATGGCGCTGAAGGACAAAGACCTGGTTCGGGAATACGCCGGGAGATGGAAGGTCAATGCGTGAAGTTCGACCTATAGGTCGTGGCCAATTGAACCGCAGGGCTGGAAGGTTTGAAGCGAGCGCCCGCGCAAGCATCCCTCATGTTTCTGGGCGTAGGCGAGTGTGACCATGATCATCAGAGTCACAATGACAAATCCGAGTACAAGCTTCTCGATCATGGCTGCCACTCCAGGGGCTAGCGCAAAAGGTAGCGGGCATCTGCGCCAGTGGGAAGGGCAAAGAGCGTGGGTCGGGTAACGGTAGGAGTGACAACCGAGGCCGCGCGCGCTGGCGCTCTGGGGCCCGTATGCATCCAGCTACCAGTTCCCGTCAGCATCGCGAGCGTCAGCACGGCGAGCAGGATCTTAGTCGGGGGATTCGTCATGCGGGATCGTAACGCGACCGCGGCACCATTCAAAAAAGAAAAAGCCGCCCGGAGGCGGCTCTCTCACGTCGTGAATGGGTTTGATCAGGCAGCGAGCGCGAGACTTTGATGCTTGCGCGAACGGCGATAGGCCATGAAGCCAACGCCAGCGAAGCCGAGAAGCATCATGAGCTCGGTCGTGCCCAGAAAAGCGCCAAGAAGGATCAAAATTAGCTAAAAGGGCTGACCGTTCTCCCACCGAGGACTCGAACTCGTCAGGGACACGACCAGCTAAAACTCTTTAAGGAGACGGTGCCGCGAGGCCGAAACAAAAGGCCGGCGCTTGCGGGTATGCGGGAGCAGTGCGCCGATCAGGCCGCGCGGCGCGCGCGTCGAACCTTATGACCAACCAGTTGAACGACATTGGGCGGAAGGTCGGTCGGGTCGGAAACGACCGACGTGGGAAGCGCGACAGGCGTGAGCGCCGGTTCGGCCAACGGCGCTTCAATCGAGATGAGAAAATCACGGCCTTTCGTCGTGATCTGCCAGCCGCTAGGCTCTCGTAAGACGTAGCCGCTGGAGAAAATGTCCAATTCCGGTGCGCGTGCAGCGAGCCGCTTCATTCTTTGAGACCAATCCGCCCCGCTACAAACCAGGACCGCAACGTAATGCTTCAGGTCCGCAAGCGATGCATGCCCCCGAGGATGGCCCGCCAAAACCTTCAATACTGTGATCTGAAAACTCACGCGACGCCCCGCTGACGCAACAGGAACCGCAACCAAATATGACGGTGAAGCTATTATCGGGGTGAGTTTAGGTCCATCTGATGCGATTACAAAACTAAATGGCATCGCCGATTTCTAGCCATGAGCGCTAAATCTGCAACAGAAATGGAACTTCTCAGAGCTGTTTGGTCGGTTGTGGGGCACGCGGAACCCGTCGTTTAATCCAGCGGCGGCTCGCCGCGCTTGTCCGCCATCTCAAGGCAGACCTTGGCAATCTCGGTGCGCACCTCGAACAGGCGCTCGATTGAGCGCCGGACCGCAAGATCACCACGCGGCGCGTCGATGCCATTGAGGCTCGTGACGGGTTGTCCGGGCGTCTCGCCGCCATGAGCCGGGCTGCCAAATATCTGGCAATTAGGGCGCAACCACAGCTCGCGCCACGTTCTGAGCGTGCCGCCACAGGCTGATGGCTAACTCTCGATGCCGACGCGCTTAACCTTCGCGCATGGCATTATTCAGTCGGAAAATCCCAATGCAGAAATTAGAAGCCGAGCTATCGGCACTGACGTCGCGCGCCGCCCTTCTTGAAGGCAAACGCTTGGCGGCGCAGGGCGTCCTCGATGAGGCCGTTCAGGGGTCGACCACAAATTTGCGACGCCGCTGACGTCCCTCTACGCCCTTCACGCGATCAAATGGGTCGATCAACACGGTATGCAGCGCCAGTCAGCTAAATGGCGTGATTGCGAGCTACCTGCCGAAACCGCCGCTCGGGCACTGAGGCTCGGCATGTGCGTGGCAATCAACGATCCGCGCCGCAGATCTCAGCATGGGCGGTGGTCATCCCGAGCTTCATTGGCTAAATGGTCTTGATAAAGAGACAGGTCCTGACATTGCGGGAGCATCCGCGGAAGCGTCAACTCTTCCGGTCAGCCATACTGGATTCACACCGATTAATCGTGGTCCCGGTTTCAAATTGACAATTCCGCGGGAGGGCTAGGCGATGACCAGAGGCTTTGCCGGAATTACATCGACCCGCGTTCTCGATGTTGCGCCTTCGAGTTGCGACGCAACGTCGCACACGGTTGATTGCGTGATTTCGATGGGCTCACCGGTTAAGCGAATCTACGGCACCGAAGTGCTCCGAATTCACCAAAGCGCAGTCGATACGAATCGCGTCTGGTCCGGCTCATGCGTCGCAGCCACTTGGTTCAGGGGCAATGCCTTCATGGGTCGGCTCACATTCAATCAGACTGCGGATGGCCGCAATGCGGAGGGCATGGTTGCTCGCGGCGAGATTGCTGGCGTCTCAGCGGGATATCGTGTTGAAGAGTGGGAAATCACGGACGCCGATGGGCGTGTCGTCGAGCTCGATTCGATGCGATGGGACGAGGACGATCTAATTTTCACTGCCACGCGTTGGGAGCTGCTTGAAGCGAGTTTGGTGACAGTGCCAGCCGACGCAGGTGCGGGTATCCGCGCACATCATGATGGTTTTGACCGAGCCGTCGTCATTGCTGATCTTTCTGAGGGCGTGCAGGTCCTCATGTCCGTTCGGACGCGGATGGAGGCGCGCACGCGCATGCTCTCGCCGCACACCGGGCATTCTTCGGCTGAAATGAGCTTCGCGTGGAGCGCTTGCGTACGTCGCATGCTCGTCTCTCTTCAGAAACGAGCTACTTTGTCATCAAATGCTTAGTCGGCGTCAACGTGGTAGGCATTGCCTCCGAGATCGAGAACGTCAGCCACGTGTTCCAGCCTGACGGGCGGTTGGCGGCGTCGAACTCGCCATATCCCTTCAAGCCGAGAAATGCCTGGTTCTCTCCGATCTTGAAAATATAGCCGAGCTGCGGACCGATGCCGAGAACGCGCGAGCGAAAGCCGCCGAGCACGGCCGGCTGACCGAAGTCGTCGGTGACCTGCTGATAGGCATAACCGACGAAGCCAACAAAGACCCGCTTCGACAGGAACTGCGACACGCCCCAGTCGAAATGGAAATCGATACCGCTCTGGTATTGCGTGTCGGGATTCTTAAAATTGTAGGTGAAGCCGCCGACTCCGGAAAATTCCGTGCCCGACGTCGGGTTCATATAGGTGTAGCCGGCGCCCAAATCGATCGCGCCGTGGCCGATGCCGATATTGGAGATCCGGTTGGGATTGTAATCGCCAACCGGAATGTCGCCCGCGCCGTAGACCATGAAGTTGTTGACGCCGCTGTTCCACTTCAGCTTCAGCGTCGGGTAGAGGTCGCCATAGGAGACGAGTGCGTCGTTGAGGAATCCCATGCGCGTATTGACGAGCGGTCCGACCGCGGCGGTAAGCGTGCCGGCGATGCTCGCCGCGTTTCGTCCCCAGACACCGGCCAGGGTCGCCGACAGTTGGCCGCCGAGCACCGGCTCAGCGAAGGTGTAGGTCGGCGCGATGAACTGCAGATCGGCCTGACCGCTCAGCGCCACATTCAGATTGATATTGACGTTCGGGGAAAATCTTCCGATCTGGAATTCCCGCGCCGCTGCGGCCGCTCCCGACGCATTCACGGAGGTGTGGTAGTAGATCGTCGCCACCGACCAGCCAGGCGTGGTGGGGGTGGCGGACAGGCTGCCATATAATCCCGGAAGCCAGAACGAGATACCGCTTTCGTCGGCGCGGGAGATTTCAGGGCAAAGCAAGAGCGCCGCAGTCGCCGCAGCGCAACCAATTCGTCGGATGGTGGATTCGAATGTCGCCATTTTGCGCTCCACAGGCTGATTGCGGGGCCGCACAACTGATTCCCAAGCGTGGAATTTTACGTTGAGCCGTCGCAACTTCCGATAGTAGGCCATAGTCAGCCCTGAAAAGCCGTGGCGGATCGGTGACAGCGGAGCCTTTTTTGGCGTGCGCCTGCGTACAGCTTTCGCAATGTTTGAATTTAATTCTGCGACAAACAGACGCGCGCCTGATCGGAATTCTTGATCAATCGGCGCGATGCTTGATCGGCGCGAAGCTAGAATTGCGGGAGTAGCGAGGAGCTTTCACTTAGTATGCCACACGAACGGCTAGAATTTGGCGTTTCGATTTTTAGTTGACGGCGGAGGCCGCCTAGAAGACTTTGTTAACGGGCGATCAATTGGGGAAGAGGTGGCTGACCAAAAGTAGTCGCGGCCAGATCAAAAAGGACGCGGTGTTGCAAAAATGTGAAAGGCCTGAAGATGCAATCGAAAATGATGGTCTCTAGCCAACTGTATTGCACGTCTACCACTCTTCACGGTGTTGCCAGCGCATTCGTCGTTGGATTTGCCAGCCTCGCGATTATGATTTCGCCGGCATCGGCGCTC
Source organism: uncultured Alphaproteobacteria bacterium (assembly GCA_963764705.1). Taxonomy (GTDB): domain Bacteria; phylum Pseudomonadota; class Alphaproteobacteria; order Rhizobiales; family Xanthobacteraceae; genus Bradyrhizobium. The sequence continues at coordinate 61,349 of CAVXTR010000012.1, forward strand.
GTGACTGGACCTCAGAGCGCGGTAAAGCAACAGATCCAACAGGATAGTTCCGTCGTCGATGTCGTGGTGCGGCGTGGTGGCGGTGCGGTGCGCCGGACCACCGTCGTCGGTCCGCGAGGCGGCGTATACCACAGCAGAACCGCGGTGCGCGGCGGCGCCGTGGTCCGTCCGGGCTATGCCGGTGGTGGTGTACGCTGGGCCCGGCCGGGCCGGTACTATTGGCCGAGGGGCGGCGCCATCGCTGCCGGTGCAGCCATCGGCTTTGTCACCGCCGCGACCGCCGCCGCCTGGGCGGGTGCTGCTCCCGCCCCCGGCATGTGCTGGTACTACACCGACCCGTCGCGCACGCAGGGTTTTTGGGACTACTGCCAGTAGCGCGCCATCGTCTGGAGCCGGTGCCATGACGTTGCTACGGACCGAGATCGTGCCCAACCAACGACCGGCAGGGGATACCCGGACCGCTGACATGGTCCGGATTCCCGGCGGCACGTTTCGCATGGGCTCCAACGATCATTATCCGGAGGAGGCGCCGGTTCACCGCGTGACGGTGGACGGCTTCTGGATCGACCGCACGCCGGTGACCAACCGCCAGTTCAAGGAATTCGTGCACGCGACCGACCACCGGACGTTTGCCGAGATTCCGCCCGATCCGAAAGATTACCCCGGCGCGCTGCCGCACATGCTCTACGCCGGCTCGCTGGTGTTCTCGCCGCCGCCGCGCGTCGCCAATTTGCGCGACTGGAGCCAGTGGTGGGATTTCATGAAGGGCGCCGACTGGCGCCACCCCTACGGGCCGAAGAGCAACATCAATGTGCTGGACCACCATCCGGTTGTGCACGTTTCCTTCGCCGACGCGCTTGCCTATGCGCAATGGGCGGGCAAGGATTTGCCGACTGAAGCGGAATGGGAGTTTTGCGCGCGCGGCGGCCTCGACGGCGCCGAGTTCGCCTGGGGAGACGAGTTTACGCCCGCCGGGGTGCATATGGCCAACACCTGGCAGGGCGAATTCCCCGGACAAAATCTGAACGTTGACGGCTTCGAGCGCACCTCGCCGGTCACGGCATTTCCGCCGAACGGTTTTGGCGTGCACGACATGATCGGCAATGTCTGGGAATGGACCTCGGACTGGTATTCGCCAAAGCACGAGGCCGATGCGCCGAAGGCGTGCTGCATTCCCGAAAACCCGCGCGGTGGGCGCGAGGAGGCCAGCCTCGATCCGCGCCAGCCCAACATCAAGATTCCGCGCAAGGTGATCAAGGGCGGCTCGCATCTGTGCGCGCCGAACTATTGCCGGCGCTATCGCCCGGCGGCGCGGCATGCCGAGGCGATCGATACCTCCACCAGCCACCTCGGATTCCGTTGCGTGAAGAGGACTCCAGCCGCGGAATAATTGTCAGTCCTCACAGTAAAGAAGGAGCTAAAAATGCCCGACGACAACAGGGAGAAAGACCGAGACGAAGCGCCGTTGAACGAGACCGAAGACCGCGCCCTCAGCCGCCGCAATATCCTGCTCGGTTCGTCGGCGCTGATGGCAGCTGCGACGATAACGTCGGGCGCACTTGCGCAAGCCCAAAAAGCCGCGCCAACCGCTCCTGCAGCGGCTCCAACTCCAGCGCCCGCCGCGCCCTCCGGCCGCAAACCTAACATTCTCGTCATCTGGGGCGACGATGTCGGCGTCGCCAACATCAGCGCCTATTCGAATGGCCTGATGGGTTACGAGACGCCGAGCATTGATCGTATCGCCCGCGAAGGCCTCAAGATGCAGCACTACTATGGCGAGCAGTCTTGTACGGCGGGCCGCGCCGCGTTCCTCACGGGCCAGCACGGCATCCGCAGCGGTCTGACCAAGGTCGGCTTTCCCGGCGCGCCAATGGGAATGAGCCAGCTCGATCCCTCGGTCGGCGGGCTGCTTGAAGAACCTCGGTTACGCTACGGGGCAGTTCGGCAAGAACCACGTTGGCGATCTCAACGTGTCGCTGCCTACCGTGAACGGCTTCGACGAATTCTTCGGCAATCTCTACCACCTCAACGCCGAGGAAGAGCCCGAACTGCCGGACTATCCGAAGGACCCGGCCTATCTCGCCAAATTCGGCCCGCGCGGTGTGCTGAAATGCAAGGCGAGCGACCGCGACGATCCCACGGTCGATCCGCGCTTCGGCAAGATCGGCAAGCAGACCATCGAGGATACCGGTGCGCTGACCAAGAAGCGCATGGAAACGATCGACGACGAGACTTCGGCCGCGGCGATCGACTTTATGAAGCGTCAGCAGACAGCGGGCAAGCCGTTCTTCTGCTGGTTCAACTCGACACGCATGCACTTGCGCACGCACGTTCGTGCCGACCATCGCGGCCGCTACACTCACGGCGACAGCGAGTACATCGACGGCATGCTCGAGCACGATGACACCGTCGGCTCGCTGCTCAAGGCCCTGGACGAGATGGGCGTCGCCAACGACACCATCGTCGTCTACTCCAGCGATAACGGTCCTCACATGAACTCCTGGCCCGACGGCGCCATGACCTGGTTCCGCTCGGAGAAGAACACCAACTGGGAAGGCGCCTTTCGCGTGCCTTGCCTGGTGCGTTGGCCGGGAAACATCAAGCCCGGCACGGTAAGCAACGAGCTGATGAGCCACAACGACTGGATCCCGACGCTGTGCGCGGCCGCCGGCGAGCCTGATATCGTCAACAAGCTCAAGGCTGGCTACACCGCCAACGGCATCAATTACAAGGTCCACCTCGACGGTTTCGACCAGACTGCGTTCCTTCGCAACGTCAGCGGCACCCCCGGGAACAACAACGGCACCAGGAGTGCGCGCGACAAGTTCTTCTATTCTGATGACGATGGCTTGCTGGTCGCCTTGCGCAAGGGCGACTACAAGTACGTCTACGCCGAACAGCGTTCGCCCGGAACGATGCAGGTTTGGGCCGAGCCTTTCACTAAATTACGCCTGCAGAAGATCTTCAACCTGCTGCAGGACCCATTCGAGCGGGCCGACATCACGTCCAACACCTTCTGGGACTGGCAGCTCAACCATGTCGGCCAAGTCTATGGCGCCATGGATGATGTCGGCGCTTTCGTGATGACGTTCCGGGAGTTCCCGCCGCGCTCGTTCCCGCCGAGCTTCGTGCCGGCGACCATCCTTGAGGAGCAGCTTGACGACATCAAGGACAACCGGGCGAAGGCCGGTCAACGGGCGCAGAGCATCGACAAGATTCGCTCGGGTGTAAACCAGATGATCGAGCAACAGCTCCAGCAGCGCGGGCTCAAGTAAGCGACGCTGCAGCGAACCCGGCTCGCCCACGGGCGGGTCGGGTCATTTCGTCTTGAGTGGACTCAAACTCGACAGGGCGATTCCATGTTTGCATTGCTCCGTGTTGGCGTCCGGCATGCCCTGTTCGTGGCATGCCTGGTCGTCGTTGCGATCCCACATCTCGCGCAGGCCCAGTCCGACCGACTGCCATCCTGGAATGAGGGGAATGTCAAGAAATCCATCACCGATTTCGTCGCCCGCGTGACGACGCAAGGCGGCACCGACTTCGTTCCCGTCGAGCAGCGCATCGCGACCTTCGACAATGACGGCACGCTGTGGACGGAGCAGCCGTTCTATTTCCAGCTTGCCTTCGCGTTCGATCGCATCAAGGCGATGGCGCCGCAGCACCCGGAATGGAAGACCACGCAGCCATTCGAGGCGATCTTGGACAAGGACATGAAGGCGCTGGCGGCCTCGGGCGAAAAGGGCCTGCTGCAGATCGTTGCCGCTACCCACACCAGCGTGACGACGGACGAATTCTCGAAAGTGGTTGTCGACTGGACCGCGAACGCCCCGCGCTTCAACCGCCCCTATACGCAGCTCGTCGACGGCTCGACCGTCTACCAGCTTACCGTCAAGGACGTGCCGGCCGGGGCATTCTGGTCCGTCAGTCTCTACAATGCTGTCGGTTACTTCGAAAAGAATTCGCACAACGCCTATTCGGTCAACAACATCCCCGCGCAGAAAAGCGCCGAGGGTTCGATCGCCATTCAGTTCGGCGGTTGCGACGGCAAAATTCCGGACTGCCTTCCGATCACCAAGGGCTGGAAGTACACGGTTCGGCTCGACCGGCCACGTCCTGAAATCCTGAACGGCTGTCGGAAGTTCCCCGAGCCGCAGCCGGCTGGCTGAGGAAACGCTCATGCACGAAGGATCAAGAACATGAAAATACTTCAGCGAATGGTGGTGGCATTGGCGGTTGGGCAGGCGGCCTGTTCAGTCGCATCGGCGAAGGATGTCCCGTCGGCCAAGGCGGCGCTGCCTGCCGGCCCGGTCGAGAACACCAAAATTACCGAAGGATACGCGCGGCTGGTGGCGCGCGACGTCTTCTTCTGGGCGTGGCCGATGGTCAACGTCTACAATCGGCGCCTGACCTTCAAGGATATGCCGAAGGCCGGACTGATGGGCGGTATCGTTCCGGTAGGCCCGCCCAACCAGCTCAGCATGTTGACCGACTACATCGAGCCGCAGGAACGATTGGTCGCCTGTCCCAATCAGGACGTCGTGTACGGCTTCTCGCTGCTGGCGCTGGATCTCAGTCCGATCGTGGTCCAGGTGCCCGACTTCGGCGACCGCTTCTGGGTCTACCAGGTGGTCGACTTGCGGACCGACAGCTTTGCCGAATTCGGCAAGATGTACGGCACCAAACCCGGCTTCTACCTGCTGGTCGGCCCGAACTGGTTCGGAACGGTGCCAAGGGGAATCAGGAAGGTTTTTCGTTCCACAACCAATACCGGCGTCTTGATTCCGCGTGTGTTCCAGGACGATAACGCCGCGGACAAGAAGGCGGTGCAGGCTACCATTGGTGGCATCGATCTTTATCCGCTCGCCGAGTTCGACGGCAAGATGAAGCGCCGGGATTGGGCGAGGTTGCCGAAATTCCCGGCCGAGGCGCAGGGCGAAACGGAGACCAAGTGGGTTGTGCCGGACAGAATTTTCGATGTGCTGCCGGCGGTCTTGAAAGACGCGCCGCCATTAGCCGGTGAAGCCGCGCGCTACGAGCAGGCGCTCAGCGTCGTCGCCGCCGCGCAGAAAGATCCTGACTTGAAGAAGGCGATGATCGACGAGGCGACCAAGGCCGACAAGGACCTGGTGGACCCGCTACTGCAGTTTCGCAACTTCGGTATCCAGCTTCAGAACCACTGGAGCACCGTTTCGAACGGTGCCGCATTCGGCACCGATTATTTCAGCCGGACGGCGGTCGGGAAATCCAACATCTTCGTCAACCGGCAGAACGAAACCAAATACTTCTACCAGGACCTCGATGAAGCCGGCCAGCGCCTGAGCGGCGCCAAAAACTACACCGTCACCTTCGCGAAAGGGCAGACGCCGCCGGTGCGGGGTTTCTGGTCGCTCACGCTCTACAATCAGAACCACTTCTTCTCGCCGAACGAGATCAAGCGCTACTCGATCGGAACTAAGAACAAGACCCTGAAGAACAATCCCGACGGGTCGCTGACGATCTACGTGCAGGCCGATCCGCCTGCCGAGGAACTGCGTGGAAACTGGCTTCCCGCACCCAAGGGCGCGGAGTTCTCGCTCTATGTCCGAAGCTACTGGCCCGAGCGCGCGATCACGGATGGCTCATGGACGCCGCCCGCCGTGCAGAACAAGAACTAGGAGTGGCTCAGATGAATACCCGCATTGCTCTCGCGTTGCTCGCCGCTGTTGCGATCATTGTCACGTCCGCACAGGCATCGGCTCAAACCGTCCCTCCCGCCGAGGCGCAAGCGATCGCCAAGGACGCCTACGTCTTCTCCTACGCCATGATGGAAAACTATCAGACGTGGCGCAAGCAGACGACCGATAAGACGTTCAACGGCTACATCGGCGGCTTCAACGTCTACCGGCACTATTCAGAGCCGGCGACGCCTGACAACAAGGATATCGTTACGCCAAATAACGACACGCCGTATTCCTGGGCGTGGCTCGACCTGCGTGCCGAGCCGATGGTGGTCAGCGTCCCGGCGGTCTCCAAGGACCGTTACTACGTCATTCAATGGGTGGACCTGTACACGCAGATTTTCGGCTATATCGGCGTGCGCACGACCGGCTTCGGCGCCGGCAGTTACCTGATCGCCGGGCCGAAATGGAAGGGCAAGAAGCCCGCCGGTATCAAGGAGGTCTTCAAGGCCGAAACCGATATCGTGGGCACGCTGACCCGAACCGCGGAGTTCGGTGCCGACGACGTTGCCAACGTCAGGGCGCTGCAGGCGCAATACAAACTGCAACCGCTCAGCGCATTCCTGAAACAGCCGGCGCCGCCCGCAGCACCCGCCCTCGACCTTCCGCCCTATGACAAGGACAAGGCGCGCTCGCACGATTTCATCGGCTACCTGAATTTCCTGCTGCAATTCGCCGAGCCGCCGTATCCGAGCGAAGTTGCGCTCCGTAAGCGCTTCGAGAAGATCGGTATCGGCCCGGGCAAGCCCTGGGATGCCGCCAAGGTCGATCCCGCGATGCTGGCGGCGATCGATGCGGGCGTGAAGGAGGGGCAGGCGGAAATCGACGCGCTCGCAGCCAAGACCTTCACCACCAACGGCCTGTTCGGCTCCCGCGCGCAATTGAAGACGAATTATCTGCAACGCGACGTCGGCGCGATGAAGGGGCTCTATGGCAACGCGCTTGAAGAAGCCTGGTATGGCGGCTACGTCTGCGACGGCAGCAGGCCGGCGACGGTTCATTTCACCAAGGCCAACCTGCCGCCGGCAAAATTCTTCTGGTCGATGACTATGTACACGATCCCCGACCGGTTTCTCTACTCCAACCCGATCAATCGTTACTCGATCGGCGACCGCACCAAGGGATTGCAATACGGCAAGGACGGTTCGCTGACGATCTATGTCAGCAACCCATCTCCGGGCAAGGACAAGGAAAGTAACTGGCTGCCGGCGCCAGCGGCCAAATGCAGCCTCGTTGCGCGGGTATACGGGCCGAGCCAGGCCGCGATGACCGGCGCCTGGAAACTGCCGCCGCTGGAGCCGGAGAAATGATGCAACAGGTCAGGGGCATCACATGAGCGGTTTCGACATCTTCGCCTGGGTCGTCCTCATCATCCTCGTCGCCAGCGTGGTGGGCGTGTTCTGCATCGCCGGCTGGCTGCCTGGACACATCGCCAAATCGCGCGGGCATCCCTGGGCCGAGGCGGTGACGGTCGCGGGATGGGTGACGCTGATCTGCGGCTTCGCGCTGTGGCCGGTCGCGCTGATCTGGGCCTATGTCGATGTGCCGGCACCGCGTCAGACGGAGCCGCGCCCATGATCATCGCGATGCTCTGCGTCTATCTGGTGCTGCTGTTCGCGTTGGTGCATTTCGGCATCGTCAAGTGCAACCTGTTCTGGAAGAACTCGCCCTTCATCGTCCTTCTCCTGCTCAATCTCGGCCTGTTCATCCCGATGGGGTGGGGCGCGCCGCAGGGGCCTGTGCTGGTGGTACGCAACTCGGTGGCGATTGTGCCTGACGTCGCTGGCGAGGTGACCGAGGTACCGGTCGAACCGAACAAGCCGCTGAAAACCGGCGACGTACTGTTTCGCATCGATCCCGTGCCCTATCAGGCGCAGGTGTCGGCGATCGAGGCCCAGCTCAAATTGTCGGCGACGCGCCTTGCCCAGATGACGCAATTGTTCGAGCGCGATTCCGGCCGCGGCTTCGACGTCGAACAGCGGCAATCGGAAGTCGATCAGCTCAAGGCGCAACTCGAAAGCGCGAAATGGAATCTCGACAAGACCACGGTGCGGGCGCCGGGAGACGGCTACGTCACCAACCTCGCGCTGCGCAAGGGCGCACGGGTCGCAAACCTGCCGCTTTCGCCTGTGATGGCCTTTATTGACACCTCGAGCACGCTCGTCGGCGTCGCCATTGCGCAGATCGACGCCCGCTACATCGAACCGGGTCAGCCCGCCGAAGTCACGTTCAAGTTCATGCCGGGCCAGATCTTTACCGGTAAGGTCGAAAGTGTGCTGCAGGCGATCGCCAGCGGCCAGGTGCAGACCTCAGGGTCGGCGGTGATGCCCAGGGCTGATGTGACACCACCTTTGGTTGTCCGCATCCGCCTCGATGCCGCCGCGTTCGCCGATACCTTGCCCGCCGGTAGCACCGGCGACGCCGCGATCTTCACCGAGCACGTCAAACTGGCCCACATCATCCGCAAGGTGCTGCTACGCCAGATCGCGATCACGAACTACGTCAATCCGTTCTGACCCCCTGTGAGGGCTGAGTCATGGAGCCGGTTCGACCAGAGGCAATCGCGAGAAGGAGGTCGGTTCGGCTCGGGTTCAAGACGTCGATCATCGGGCTGTTTGTCGGCATCGTCCTCGTTATCGGCCTGACGCTGGTCTACCTCAGTTTCGAGCGGATCAGCGCCGTCACGGATTCGGCCGCCAGCCAGTTCATCGGCAAGGTGGCTGAATTGTCGGCGGACCGGATCGGTTCGCAATTGAAGCTCGTGCGCGACAATCTTGAAATATTGAATGAGCTGCCGCCGATCCAGTCCGCGGAGATCGAGAATAACCCGGGGCTGTATGCTCTGCTCGCGGCCATGGTAAAGAACAACGACCAGCTTTTCAGCTTGTATGTCGGCTACGACGACGGCTCGTTCATCGAAATGGATGATATCGGCGGTACCGGGCGGGACGCGCGCGCGAAGCTGGAGGCGCCTGAGCATGCTGCGTTCCGGCTGGTGGTGATCTCGCGATCCGACCCCGCCCAGATCAAATCGCGCAGGCTGTTTCTGTCCGACCAGCTAGAGACGGTCAGGGAATTGCCGGGGCCGCTCGACTACGACCCGCGCGAGCGTCCCTGGTACAAGGACGCCGAACGCCGCGACGGCAGCTGGTTGACCGGGCCGTATGTTTTCTTCGCCACGGGAAAGCAGGGCTACACCGTGCAATCCCCGCTGAAGCGGGGCAAAGGCGGCGTGATTGCGGGCGACCTGTTGATGGATGCGACGCAAGAGGTGTTGAAACGGGAGAAGCTCACGGCTTCCGGCGTCGCCTTTCTGTTTGACGATGACGACCATATTCTGGCCCATCCCCGGATGTCGGAAATGCTGGGTCGAGAAGTGTCGGGCACGATTCCCCGGCTGCGCGAGACCGATATGGCCGGCGTTCTCAAGGCGATCCGTGCCTCGCGCGCCGACGGAATTTCTGAACAGTTTTTCACGGACCCGGCCGGCCGGCGCTATGCCGCGGCTTTCCAGAAAATTCCGCAGTCAGGCCCCGCCAATCTGCGGGTGGCGGTGGTAGCGCCGGTCGACGAGTTCTTCGCCAATATTCTTTCCGAGCGTGGACGGCTGTTCGGCGCCACGCTCGGCTTCGTCGCCGCGATGGTGCCGATCGTATTCTTCATCGGTTCAATACTGTCCAGGTCGCTGCGGGCGCTGGCGCAGGAAACCGACCGGATCCAGAAGTTCGAACCGGCGGTCGGGCCTCCGGTGCATTCCGCGATCCGCGAGATCGATGAATTGAGCCATTCGGTCTCCACCATGCGCACGCTGGTGCAGACGTTCTCGAACTTCGTGCCCAAACGCCTGGTCGAGCAACTCGTGCAAACCGGCGACGCCATGAAGCTCGGAGGCTCGCGGCGCGAGGTGACGGGGCTGTTCACCGATGTCGTCAACTTCACCGGGATTACCGAAAACAGGGACCCGGCGCAGGTGATGCAATACACCTCGCGCTACTTCGCCGCCTTGTCCGAGGCCGTTATGGCCAACAAGGGCACGGTCGACAAGTTCATCGGCGATGCGGTGATGGCGATCTGGAACGCGCCGATCGAGGACGGCGACCATGTTGCGAATGCCTGCACGGCCGTGCTCGCCTGTATCGACGCCAACCGTCAAGTCAACGCCGCGTTCGAGCGCGAGGGATGGCCGGTCTACAACACCCGGTTTGGACTGCATGTCGGCGATGTCGTGGTCGGAAATATCGGCTCCGCGGACCGGATGAACTACACCGTTCTGGGGGCCACGGTTAATCTCGCCGCGCGTCTTGAGTCCCTCAACAAGGACTATCGGACGACGGCGCTGGTCAGCGAGGTCGTCAAGCAGAGGGTCGAGCAGCGCTTCATCTTTCGCGCCGTGGACTGCATCAAGCCGAAGGGATTTGCCGAGGCTTTTGCGATCTACGAACTGCGCGGCGACCGCGCCGGCGATGGCACCGCGGAACGAGCCTTCTGCCAGCGCTGGGAGGCGGTCTATGCGGCGATCGGGCGCGAGGAGGCGGGCGAGGCCCTGAAGAGGATTTCGGAATTCCTCGGCGAATATCCCGGAGATGGCGTCGCTCAGTATCACGCCGAGCGTCTGCGCGCGACAATCCCGTCGGCGAAATTGCCGGAGACATCCCGGCATTGAAGATGGCGCGAAATGGTCGTCAGTAGCTGGAGCGACGCACTGACGGCAAGGCGGGGTGATCTCACAACTAGCTGACACTTGGCACCGGCCGCGCGTTCCTGATCAACGATATCGAGGTCGCCTCCGCGCAGCTTTGGGTGCGACCTGAGCCCATGTCGGCGGTAGTGGCGTTGTTTGTCGCCGACCGCCAAGCCAATGACTTCCGAGTTCCGATGCGCAATGCGGGTCATTTTGCACAGTAAATTTATAGCTCTAGCGGATCGCGACACAAACGAGGACATAGCGGCCGCATTGCATTGAATTATTGAGGCTTTTGACGCCCGTACTCTCCCTTGCGCAGGGAATGTATAGGCGCAAAAAGCTCTTTTAAATCAATGCAATGTTGCTGTTGTGTTAGTTATTTGTGTCGCGATCCGCTGGGACCGAAAATAGCTGTGCAAATTCTGCGATGCATCGCGTCCGAGCGGAGTGACCACGATTTTGCTGGCAGCACTGCTGACGCTCGCGATGATGTACCGACGCGTCACACGGCCTTATGTCGAACGACTACTATTGCGCCGACGAGCCGTCACTGCCTTGGTCGGATCGACGGAAACCACAGGTACGATGAGGGCGGTCACGTCGCCGCTCACTTGGCTGGCTGGTCCAGCGCAGATGTTATCCGTCGCATCGCAAATCGCTTCATGCCTCACAGGCGAGATCAGAAGTTGTTTCCGCATTTCGGCGAGGCGGGCACGGCAGTATTCGCGGTAGAGGAGGTCGAATATCGAAGGCATGATCCAACCTCGTTGTTCGAGTTGATCTGCACCATCCGGTCCAAGCTAACATTTATCTTGGGGTCCAAGATGTGAATTGCATCACAGCCCGTCTCTCTGATCGGACTGCCTTGGCAGATCGCGCTGCGTGGCCGCCTGTGCGCTGGCGCGGGGTGACCCGTGCCTGTAGGTCTCGCGCTGGCGGCGCGCTGTAGGGCCTTCCTGTGGCCCGACGCTGACGCCTGACGGTGTGGCCCGTCGCCCGGTCCCGGTTGGTGCCCGACCGTTGATCCTGATCAAAGTACTGCAATCGGCGCTGCCGCTGGATGGATGCAGAGCTGAGGAAGTAAATATGGAATTCCCACACTGGCTTATGATCGGCGGCGCTTTGCTCGTGTTCGTCGGGTTAGTCGGCGCTGTACTTGAAAGAAGACGAGCGGCAGCCGACCCGTCAGAAAGTAAGGTAGCCGATGAGCAACCGGCGGTGCCGCTGCCCAAGTCGCTCGAATAGTGCGGCTCGTTCCCTACATCCCAGAAGCCTCTCTCCGTAGAAATCCGAATATCGCCGCCTTCGCAAATCGAGTAATCGCAGTCGTCATGCGACCCCACGACGATGCCCAGCGACCTCCCGCGTGCGAGCAATGCCAGCGCGAAATGGCGCTGCTCGGAAGATTGCCGCAGATCGGAATTCGGGAAGCCGTGCGCGTTTACAGATGCCTGCCTTGCCAGCGCATTGCCACAACGCACGACTGAGCCAGCGGCTGCACTGGTCCGCGCCTAAGAGCGCGAGCGCAAACGAAACGGCTCCAGCCCGGGCTGACCGGCTGGAGCCTGCTCTTCCCTAGACCCGGGCGTTTCTTAGTCGTGAGCGGCTTCTGCCAAATATCCATGCCGGTCGCAAGCGCTGCGATGCTCGGCGTGGAGCATTTCGGCACAAAAAAGCCGTCACCGGTGCTTGGGGGGGGGACGGTGACGGCCTCTTGTCAGCGCTCAGTGTCCCTTCGCAAGGACGGGACCGATGGTGTTCTGAGCGGGTTAACGATCCGTTAACGAGGCGCGCTCGTGGGCTGATCGAACCAACCCATCACGCCGCAGAGAGCCGCCTTCGGGCGGCTTTTTCGAGTGTAGCCAGGTTCGCTCGATGGTGGTGATGACGCGATGCCGTCATGCCGTCCGCTGTCGATCGCCTGTCCGCGCCAGAAACGAAAAAAGCCGTCACCAATGCCCCAGTGACGGCCTCTTCTCGCTCACGCACGCAACTCAATGCCCCAGAAAGGACGGGGCCGATGATGCGCGGACAGGGTGAAGGGTACGTTAACGGCCCCGCCTGTCCGCGCCGTGATGCTGGCACGCTGGCTATGGTGCCACGGTGGCGTTGCCGGTGCGGCTATTGCGGCGGTTTTAGAAATAGCTTTCGGCCCTCATGCCATGCGGCCAACTGCGCTTTGATGATTTCTTCGGCGGCTGCTTCAGTTTTATAGGGGCCTAGCCGCTCGTTCCGCCCGTTGCCCCATACCACGGCCACACACCAGAGGCCGTCAGCGCCCTTTCGAGCAAATGAGGTTGGCGGCGAAACTCGTTCCGCTTTGGCGTCCATGAAGTCAAAACCCGAAAATGCTAGATGCAGGCCAAAACAGTGCCCAGATCGCCGCACAGCAGAGGGCGGCCAACGAAGCAAGCGAAAGATAGAAAAGCACGTCGTCCCGGTTCACGGTGTCGGTCCTGCAAGATGATGTTGGTTTTAACCGAGAGGGGCGGCACTCGGCGGGGCTGATGCCCGTTACCCGAACAGCCGCATCCAATCTTGTTATTGCCCGCCAATGATTTGGGTTTTCGCGCCATAAATTCGCGAGACAAGGTCGCGGCCCGTTCCGACGTGATGACGGCGATGCCGCGCCTGTCCGCGGGCGCGATGGTGATGCCGTCCGCTAAAGTCGGCGGTTTCCGCCGCCTTTATTGCGGTGGCGTGATACGCGAGCGCTGGCGATGGTGACGCGGTGGCGCTGTCGGTGCGAGCCGCTGCCAGTGCTGCTGCCGGATCGCGCGGCGGCTTCCGTAGTGCCGGTGGTTTGAAAATCGCGGTGGCCTAGTTTGCTTGGGCGTTGCGCTTGCCCAAAAGAAGCAGCGCTAAGAGCGCCAGCGGCCCAAAGATCATAGCTGCGTTGAGCCATGCGTTAGTCGTTCTGCCACGGTCGCGAGCCATGTCGTATGCCGCTGGCATCGAGGCTAGCGCGAAAAGTTGGAAGATCAGCCAAGTTGACATAGATGGCTCCGGGCTTCCGCCGACTATAGCATGGAACCGGGCCTGCTAGTGGCCCTCAGTAAAAAGTGAGGCCGCGTCTGACGATGACGACCGTCCGCAGGATGGCGGCCCGCCGCAAGATGGCGTCCCTCCGCAAGAGGGTCGCCAAGGTACTGTGGAGGGCGCGGCAAGGCGGGGGGACCGCGCGACTGCATGTACTGAGGGTATCTAGCGCGAGAAAATCCGTGGTTGCAGTTACAGGGAGGTAACACGTTCTCATAAGTTGAGATTGCGGTGCGGCCTACTCAATGTCCGCTGTACCCCGATAGCGACCAAATTCCCCAGCGCAGCGAGCTGACGCTATGTGCCAATAGGCGACATCGATTGCATCGACGAATGAAAGAGGCCGCCAACTGAGGCCGCCTTACTTCTTGTCCAGCTCGGGATGAAGCGAGGCCTTTTCGGTTAACGTTTTCTCTATAAGCTGGGCGATCCCGTCGTTCAAAATCTTGTCGTTAATCTGAGATGCTAACCGCTTGTAGCGGATAATCTTCGCGTCGATATCGTCGCACTTTTCACACATACACAGCGACCCTGCTTCGTTGCAGGCAGCAGCCAACCGGGCCACCCGTTCTAAGTTATGCGTATCCCCGCAGATTTGTTCCCGCGGTCAACGGGAATTAGGACACTTCTAAAGCGGAAGTGAGCTATCCTGTCGCCACGCAACAGGAACGAACACGATGGCTGAGACCGTCGCGACTGATAGCCCGCCCGTCGCCAAGCCTGCCGCTCGACGGCGATCCGCCAAGGCACCGTCCGTCAGTGCGTCGGTGCTGGCACAGCACCTCGATTGTAGCCGGACCTACATCGGCAAGCTCGAAGCCGAAGGCGTGATCCAGCGGCAAAGTGACGGCTTCCCGCTCGACCAGAGCCGCGTTGCCTACCTGCGATACCTGCGGCGTGAGCGGCAGCAATCGGCGCGCTCAGAGGCCGACGCCGCGCACATCGCTGCCAAGACCGAGATGTTGCAGTTGCGACTGATGCAGGCCCGGCGCGAACTGGTGAGCCGTGACGCGCACGAAGCCATGATCGACCAGATGGCTGGCCTCGTGCTGACGAAGCTTGGCGGCTGACCTGCGCGCATTGCCGGTGCAGACCTGGGCCTGCGGCGGAGGGCCGAAGCCATGGTGCATGAACTGCGCGTCGAGATAGCAGAAGCCTGCCAGCAGATGGCCGACAAGTGTGGTGAACCGCCGCTGGATGAATAGGAGTGACCCCGGACACTTGATGAGGCTAGGCTAGCCGTGTCAGGGTAGTGCTGCATCATGCCTGTGCCACCTAAAGTGGCGTTCCGATTGAGGCTGCATGTTGAGGGCGGTCACATTATCGATTTGTGCGGCGCTCCTTCTGCGGGCGACAAGTCATGCCGCAGAGTTGACGGAAAACACCCCCTTCGGTGTCCCTCCAGCCACGCCAACACCGGATTTCCAGTCTCTTCGGATCAAGGGGCTCACCATCGCGCTGCCCGGCCCACAGGATACTATCGACCCTGATTTCGCGGGTATTCGATCAAGTCTTGCAGCGCTCGGGATCGGATACATCGGCTACACCAACAACAGCTTTTTCGACAACATGCTGCCGGCAGAACGAAGCACGTTCGGCCATCAGGTCTACAACGGACAGAAGCCGACCTTTGTCACGAATAACGTGATGCAGATGACTTATGACCTCAGCCGATACGGAATTTCTGACGGGCAGATCGTGGTTGGCGGTATCTATAATTATGACACATGGGAGCCCGGCGGCCCGAACGCACTAAGTCTCGCGACACTCAGCTATTATCAGACCTTCCAGAACCGGCAGGTGGAATTGAAGGTTGGCTATCTGGCCAATTTCGTCGAATATGTGGGGCCCTATCTGGCGGGCAATCTGTCTTCCAGCATCTTTGGACCGAGTGGATCAATTCCAATCGCGGCTGGCCTCAGCGCCTATGCTGTGACGAAACCGGGGATCAACATCAAGGTCAATGGTCCTAACGGGTTTTACAACAAGCTCGGCGTGCAGGTAGCGAGCAATCCGGATGGTCACCGGATGGTCCCGTCGCTGAGAAGACCGCCAACCCGACGGGCCTCGACTGGTCAACGCCGAACAGCGGCGTTCTCGTCATCAATGAGTTTGGTTATCGCAAGGAGGCCGCTCCCGGCCAACTTTTGACTTGGGTGCGCGCTGCGCCGATCTTCAACAAAAGCAACTACGTAGATTTCAAATCTGGCGGGCGCAGTAACGGAGACTACGCAGCATATGTTCTGGCGGATCAACAGTTTGTTCAACTGGCCCCGGTAAATGGTCAGGCTGCAAGGGGCTGGTACGCAGGCGTCTCGGCTATGTACGCGCCGCCAGAACTCAATCGCTTTAGCCAGTATTATGAGGCCCGCCTTTACGGCATCGGCCTTCTGCCGTCCCGGCCGAGCGACATGGTGTCGGTGGTCGTCTCCCGAAATGTCTTCAGCAACTATGCGGTCGATGCCGCCTTGCAGCGCGGGCAACTCGCGCATACCGGCAATTATTCGATAACCGTGGCCTATATTGCGTCCATTGCGCCGGGTGTTCGCGCAGGCATCGGGCTCGGGTACACTGATCATCCCACGCCGGTGATCTATACGCCGCAGACGGGGAGCGACCTCAATTTGTTGGCCAACGTGGTGCTATATTGGTGAGGCGCTCATCGCAATGATTTCGAGAGACGCATCTCACACCTCACGGCTGAAGCGGCTGGTCCATATGTGGATCGCCGCCGCTATCGTTCTTGTGGTCTCAATTGGCGAGACTGCCGCCCAGCCCAAGCCCGGCGAGACGACCACTCAGCCGAAACAAATCCTGTTGCTTCAACCCTTTGGCCCGAATTTCGAGTCAACGGCCACATGGCACAGGGAAATCCGCAACGCACTGAATCGACAGTCGCCTTGGCCACTGGACATTCAGGAACAGTACCTCGTCACGGCTCGGAGTGGCGGCGACGCTACTGAAGCCAGATTTGTTGACTATCTCCGGGCGCTCTACGCTCAACGACCACCCGATTTGATCGTTGCCTTTAGTGGACCTGCTGCTCGCTTCGTCCAGCGACACAGGGCAGACCTGTTTCCGACAACACCAATGCTGCTCGCGGCAGTCGAAGTGCGCCGGGTTGAACCATCCATGTTGAGCGAGCAAGACACCGTGGCCCCGGTGCGCGTCGATCTAGTCGCTCTTTTCGAAAACATTCTGCGGCTGCTCCCGGAGACGAAGACCATCGCGATAATCGTCGGAAGCTCTCCCAATGAGCGTTTTTGGGCCACCGAGCAGAAACGGATATTGGGTCCGCTGTTAGGAGACAAGGTTGAATTGGTCTTTTACGGCGAACAGCCTTTCGGGGAAATTCTGAAACAGGTTGCGAGTTTGCCGCCCCACACTGCGATCTTCTTTCTGCAGCTCGCGGTGGACGGCGCAGGTACCGTCTATGGCGACAAGGACCCACTGAAGCGTATCTACGAGGTCGCCAATGCTCCAATTTTTTCGTTCGATCAGGCTTACTTTACAGGTGAGATCGTTGGCGGCCCGATGAACTCACCAGTCGAGGGTGCCCGATCAACTGCAGCCGTTGCCGTCCGAATGTTGGGCGGCGAGAAGGCCAGTGGTATCAAGGTTCCGCCGATTGAATTTTCAGCACCGAAATACGACTGGCGACAACTTCAGCGTTGGAACATCAGCGAGAGCCACCTGCCGCCGGGGAGCGAAGTCTTGTTTCGGGAGCAAACGGTGGGGGAGCAGTATTTGTGGCAAATCGCGCTGACCACTGCAATTATTCTCTTGCAAGGCGCGCTGATCGCGGGGCTGCTACGCGAACATCGTCGGCGTCAATTTGCCGAAGTTCAGTCGCGGCAACGCATGACCGAACTCGCCCATGTCAATCGCTTCGCGACCGCCGGTGAACTCACGGCCTCCATTGCGCATGAAATTAACCAGCCGCTCGGGAGTATTCTGACCAATGCCGAAACCGCAGAGGCAATTTTGAAGTCGCAGAGCCGCGACCTCGCTGAACGGCCCGACATCATTGAACTCAAGGATATTGTAAACGATATTTTGCAGGACGACCGGCGCGCCTTCGAAATCATTCGGAGAATGCGCAGCCTTCTGAAAAAGGCACCGTTTGAACAGAAGCAATTCGACCTCAACGAAGTCGTGCGAGAGACGATCAGGTTTTTTTCGGCGCTGGCGGTTGGCCGGAAATTCCAACTGGTCAGCGCGATCACGCCAGATGCGCTTCCGGTACTCGGCGACCGCATTCAACTTCAACAGGTGATCTTGAACCTTGTCGTGAACGGGATCGACGCGATGAAGGATACGCCGATCGAAGACCGCATCGTCAGCATTCGGACTTCGCGCGTTGAAAAGTGTGCCCTGCTATCCGTGTCTGATCGCGGTCATGGCATTCCCGAACACAAACTGAAAGAGGTCTTCGAACCGTTCTTCACAAGCAAGGCGGAAGGCATGGGCATGGGACTGTCCATCGCGCGCACCATTATCGTGGCGCACAATGGGCAGTTATCGGCGAAAAATCGGGATCACGGCGGCGCGACGTTTAGGATCAGACTTCCTCTTGTCTGATGCTCACCCAAGGGTGAATAGGACAACGGCGACCGCAGCCACGCTGAAAACGATGGTGGTGATCCCGGCAACTTGAATTTTGAAGTGCCGTCTTGGGTTAAATGGCATGCTTGCGCCGCTACGTTTGTCAAAAAGCGGTACGGCCCCAGTCGGAGGAGAATGACTGGGGCCGTCGGGGCTGGGGTCTGGTACCGCGCGCTGGTACCCTCGACCATCTAGGCTCAAGGACCGAGCGACGACAATTGTCTTGGAGAACACTGTCCTGAGGTACAGGCTACATCGAGACCGTGGCCATCATCGCCATCTTGCGGCAAGCGCGGCGCGGAAGCGGACGAAGGCGCGCCTTACCGCAACGGCCCGTCAACCCGACGGGCGATGCGGTGCGCCGGGAGCGGGAGGAGGAGTGGCGATAGCGTGCCTGGGCAGCGTTCACCAAACGGAGGAGACGATCCACGCCAACAGGGCAATGCTGAGGACGAAAAGGATGGTCTGGACCACTTTGTTGTTGAGACCCGGTTTTGCCATGCGCCATCGTTGGTGGCAGTCGAGCAGCAGTGTTGATCTGGATCATACCCGTTTCGGAATCCCTCGTAGCGGCCTTTAGTGGCGCTGCATCAACGAGTTGAGCAGTTGATAGATCAGCGAGGCGGACCGATCCGGACGCGCCCCTGTTCGATCTGCTGCTCTATTATCTCGACCGCTCGGCGAAGCTCATTGTCGCCCGGCTTGGGATAGCCCGCTGGACACCGCACGATCTTCGGAGGACCGCCGCAACGAGTCTGGACCGTTCGGGTCACTCGCTGGAGCAGATCGGCGCGATCCTCGCCCAGCCACGCGCTAAGGCATGACGACCACCCCGCAAAAGATCACCTTCGGCGAGATGCGCGCGAGCGGCGTGCGTGACGTGCTGATCTATTGCCGCGATCACCGCTGCTCGCACTACGTCGAGACCAACGCGGACGGCTGGGCCGATGATGTCCGGCTGTCCGACATCGAGGGGCGCTTCATTTGCACACGATGCGGGAGGCGTGCGGCCAAAATCGTCTCCACGTCATGAAGGCTGGCGATTACTTTGCCACGGTCCAAGGGAAGGACGAGTGGCAAGGCTAATTCACCCTTAGCTAGATTTGGTTCCTTGGTGGAACCATCGCAAGAAATTTAGAGGGACGCGAGTTCCTATTGAACATATGCATCCTTGGGCGCAGCTGTGCTGGCTAAAGGCCAGTGTCCTATGCTGCACAAAGGACATGCTTACTGGCACTTTTATTCTTCAAGGCGTGACACCCCAGAGGAGAATATTATGAGAAAATTTTTACTGACGACCACGGCTTTACTTGCATTGAGCGGCGCGGCGAACGCCACCGTCGTGCTTCAGGAGAAGCTGAGCGGCACCGGCATCAACGTCGTTTCCGACAGCGTTAGCGGCAATCTTAATCTCGGTCATCTCAACGATCCCGGTGGTCACGTCGATGTCGTTGACTTCACCAACCTTGATGGCACGCATACCTTCACCGGAGCGTCCAGCGGTAACGACATCAAGATAACCAATACCAACAATCTTGCTATCCAAGTGTTCGATGCAACGAACACCATTGTAGTCGGCACGACCGAGCAAGTGTTTTCCGTGAACGGTACCGGCAATCTGTCGCTGGCGGTCTTTGCTAACGACAAGTTTGGCAACGCTGAAGCAGTTCAGACCTTCGGTCTTTTCGCACTCGATGAAAATAAACCCGCCGATTTCACCCTGACCACCATCGACGGCGAGGTGATGACCAGACTGGTGCTTCTCACCAGTGGCATCATCACCGAGTTCGAACACTATCGGATCGACGTTGCTCCGGTTGCCGGGGCCGTTCCCGAACCCTCGACATGGGCGATGATGATCCTCGGCTTCGCTGGCGTTGGCTTCATGGCGTATCGCCGGTCGCGCAAGGACAACGGTCTCGCGCTGGCTGCGTGATCGAACTAAATCACGACACAGTGACAGAGAGCCGCCTTCGGGCGGCTTTTTCTTTTTGAACGGTGCGCTGGTCGAGCTACGATCAGCGCCATGCCGACCTACCCGCAAAAGATCACCTTCGGCGAGATGCGCGAGTCCGGCGTCCGCGACGTGCTGATCTATTGCCGCGATCACCGCTGCAGCCATCACGTCGAGACCAATGCGGACGGCTAGGGCGACGATGTGCGGTTGTCGGACATCGAGTCGAAGTTCGTCTGTCAGGTGTGCGGCAAGCGTGGCCCGGACATCAGGCCGAAGTTTGGGCAGGCGAAGATGGGAGCCAGATAAGGCCCTGTGAATAGTCGGGAGAAAGTCCCAATCCTCGTGTTGCGACCCTGCATTGTGCAATCGTGAGGCTGCCGATTCGCAATGGAAGTAGGGGCTTTGGATGATTTCAGACGAAGAGATGTTCCGCAATGTCGCCGCCGATAGCATGGCGCAGAGGTTTATTGTGGAGTTTTTGCTCGCCAACTACCTTAAGGAATTGCTGCCCGCTGACCGAATACCAATCGTTGAGGCGCTCACCAAACAGGGCAAGAAAACGGACCAGTTTGCCGGGTTGATTAAGGATGACGATAAGGCCGCCGAGAAGTTTGCGGACGTGGTCGTAAAAATGCACCAAGCCCTTGACGACTTGCTCTATCGCGCCGTGAGGCGAGTAGTCGCGCTTTAGGTCGATCACGCTTCCCGTGATCTCGTCGGACGGTTGCGGCAAGTCGGCGCAGATCACGGCCGAGCGCGAGGGGTGACGATGCAGTGAGGGCGTTCGGTCTTGTGCATAACTCACTTGATCGACCCTGCGTCGTGTTGACTTGGCCCTGCTCAATATCCTCTGCTGGTGGCCCCGGATGTAACAGGTTGTGATGGCCGGTTTCAGCCACGGCGGGCTTGGGGATCTCTCTGTGATGGTGGGGATGTTGAGCCCGCTATTTTTTGGCGAGTTGCGTGCGCGGCCCGCTGATGCGTCCTTCGTCTTCGGGCACTTCGGCACCAACTCGGAAAAATAACGCACTGGCGACCGGCGCTGGCGGTCGATCGGCGGGTGACGATGCAGTGATCACCTACCAAGGCCGTGGACCCCCAACGCATTCCAGCCCTGAAGCGTTTCCTTCCTCAGCGCCGGGGTGGATGTGCTTTCGGTCAGTGCCTTGGCGATCTTCGCTCGCATCGAAAACGGGATGGCGTTCCTCAGCTTGGTGTTTTGCTTGCGCAGCGAGGCGTTGATCGCCTTGGCCCGCTCGACCTCCTGAGCGGCCTCGCTCTCCGGGTCGAGCTTCACCTTGGCGGGCTTCGCCTTCCGAGATGGGCTCGGATCGCTTCCAGCCGAAAATGCAGCTCCCGCTCATCGTCCTCAGCATTCAGGTAGATCACTGGCCCAGGTTCGGGCAATTGCCCGAACCAATCACGGGCAAGAACATGCGCGCAGCAAAGTTGCATGATCAGGATCGACTTGCCGATGCCGCCTTCGCCGGATAGCACGGTGACCGCCCGGCGGATGATGCGATCCCGCACGGCCCAGTCGCGCGCTGGCACCGGCACGCCATCCCATGAGGCAATGTCGAGCATGGGCAGATGATCGTCGGACTTGTTCTGCTCTGACCTCGGTGCGTCGCCAGTCGTGTCCTGTTGCTCAGGCGGCTCGGACTCGCTTGCCTCGGGTGATGGCTGTCGATATTTCGCGGCTGCGCTATCGACCAAGCGCGGGATCTCGGCGCGGCGTTCCTGCCATCTCGCATCGTGCGGCGCGGGGGATGCATCCATCAGCCCGCGCAAGTGATTAACGACCGCGCCCTCATTGGTGCCGGACTTGATCATCTTGGCCGCGAGATCGCGCAAGGAGTCGTGGAGCTGTTGCCCGGCTTGGATGTTGGCGACGAGATGCGACCAGTCTTCGACGCCGCCAGCGTTGCCGGTGTTCTGACCGTTACCGGTCGCCGTCTTGGTCTTTCGCGTCGGTGCGGCAATGTAGCCGTGTTCCTTCACCAGCAGCTCGAACAGCTCGGTGACCAGCGCCTGCGCTTCGGCCTCGCGGATGTAGGGCAGATCCTCTCGCGCGATCTCGCCGGGCGAGCCGCCGTGCCAGCTATAGGGCTTGCCGCTGTCCGGATGGATTCCGAAGCACGCGACCTGTTGCCCATCGGCGAGGAATTCAATCTTCTCGGTGCTGCCGTTCGGCGCGACAAGGTTGACGACGATCTTAGCAAACGGTTCGTTCGTACGAAATAAAATCGCCCGCTTCGGTGCCCGACCGATCCGGGTCAGGACATAGCCGCCTTCCTCGTACCGCTCGCGGACGCGGTCCTCGGCGGCTCGGGCCGCATCCTCATTGAGTAGATCCAGATCCAGCGCGGGGGTCAGTCGCGTCAGCACGCCGGTATTGATCGCGTCGGGCCATGTGCGGCCCCACATCTCGATTTGTTCGTACGAAACGGTTTCGAGCTTTTGCCAGTTGCCAAACCCGCCGCGCGGATTGTTCTTGCCGTAGATCGGCGGCGTCTTGCCGAAGAGCGGAAGCGGAACGTAATTGCCGCGCAATAGGGCGAGCCGCAAGGCGAGAATGTTGTCGAGGTGGTTAGCGTTGTCGATTGTCTTCATCTTGCGAGCCCGGTGTGCTACACCGTCGCCCACTCCGCCCGGAGTGAATTGATGACGATGTGGTTTGCATCAAAGAAAGCCCGCCCTGGATGACAATACGGCGGGCGCTTTCATTTCAGGCCTTGGCGCTGGTGCGTTCACGCTGAGCGCGCCAGCGAGCGGCGGCTTCGCGCGAGATCAGCACTCGCGTGCCGCCGCGAAACGTCACCGGCATGTCGGTCTTGAATTTGTAGAAGAGTTGCGGGCTAATCCGGTGACGTTTGCAAAATTCGGCGACGCTGAACGCATCGGCCTCGTCGGCTGCTGCAGCCTGTTTGCGGCCAGTAATTTCGGGGCGCGCCATTCTCGATCCTCCGCATCTATCTCGATGCACTGAAGGATCGCAAAAAAATCGTTTTCAGCGAAGTTGGAAGCCGTGGGTTTCTCATCGGAAATAAGCTGCCTCGCTTATTTCCGAATGCCGGTTCTTATTTCCGAAAACGTGCCCGTCGAATGACAAGGTCGTAAAGCGAGGTGTCGCCCGTATGGATGCCTGCCTTGCGCAGCTCTCGGCGCGCGGCTTTTACTGGCATCTCGGGTTTGTTACGCAGGAGGCGGATGCCTTCCTCGATCTGCTTTGGCGTGAGGCTTGGCTTGCGACCACCGCCGGGCTTGCGCTTGGGTTTGGGAGGTTTGGCGGGCGAGACGGGACGCGTTCGCCCCATCGGCCTCTCAGCCACGAGGCGTATCGCCTTGTGCATATCGCGGGCGGGCGCGGTCTGCGCGAATTTCTGCAGCCTCACGATGTTGGCGTCCTCCTGCATTCGACGCAACGCCGCGTGCGGCACGGTCTCCGCGATTTTGTGTAGCGATGACGGATAGCGGTCGCGGTTTTGCTCGCACCAAATCTAAGGGAGCGTCGGCATCGTCAGCGCACCAGCGAGACGATGTTGCCGGTCGGCAGTTCGTGTTGCAGTAGAGCGCGACGCGAGAAGTCATCAGAGATCTCAGTGATGTATCGGCTGTTGGTTTTTTCGATCATCACGGTCGAGGTGTTGTGCAGCGACGCCACCAGCCTGATCGGGATATTTTGCAACAGCATGCGGGCGATGCTGGAATGTCGGAGCGCGTAGATGGTCACCACGACAGGATCGAGCCCGATTGCCGTGACGACTTTGTCCACCTGACGGTGATAGTTCTGGCCCGGATTCTTGTCCCAAGGCCTGCCGTCGCTCCGTATTAGCAAAGGCGCATCGTCGGCGCGGCCTCTCGCTGCTTCATTCAGCATGGCCGCGAGCTGCACGGTGATCGGCACCGAATAGCGCTCGATCTTTTTCACGCTGCGGTTTCGGCTGCCGCCCTTGGCGCTCTTCGGCATCGTCAATTTCGGGCGCACCGGATGATCATGCAGATCCTCGAGGCGGAGCCGGACGGCCTGACTTGGCCGCGCGCCCGTGATCGCCAACGTGTCAGTTAGCAGCCCGAATTGCTGATCAAGTCCGTAGGCGGCGGCGACGAACAGGCGGACCTTGTCGTCCGGGAGGATGACATTGCGCGATTCCTGCGCGTCGGGCAGACCGGCACGGCCAATTTCCCAAGCCTGCCGATTTTTGGATGCGATCATCGTGCTGCCTCGCCAGTTCCAGCGCGGCGGACACGCAGCGGCACAGCCGGTTGACCGTGGCGGGTGCGATCTTGGCCAGCAGGCCGTCGCGCCATTTCTTCAGCTCGGCGGGCGTCAGCAATGCCACAGGCTTCGACAGCAGCACGCTGGACAGGTGCAATCTTGGCCAGTCCGAATTGTAGGGGTTCGCATTGCGCGCTTCCAGATCGCGCCGGTAGTCCTTCAACGCGCCATCGAGCGTGATAGGCGCGTTGTCTGCGCTGCCGTTGTCGCCACGCGCCAACTTCTTCGCCGCGTCCTGCGCCTGATAGAACGTCAGCACGTTCTTGTCGTCGGCATCCTCGAAGTCGTCGGCGAGGGCGTAGCCTTTGGTCCAGTATGCTCCGTGGCCATCGCTGGCCTTGAGCACCCATGTGCCGTTTGTCTTGTTGCGGCGATACATCAGCGAGATGCCGCGCGCGAGCGATGGGCCGCTGTATGGCAGGCGGCGGATTTTCAAACGTAGCCGGGCGCTGCGGCTTTCCAGTGCGCTGAAGCTGACTTTGCGTGCCATGAATAGCGTCCCCGTTCTCGCGAAGTGTCGCGATGGTGCCTGCGAATGCCTACGAAGGCATATGGCTTCTTATGGGGATAATTTCCGGCCAATCAATGGCTTAGGGATTCCACACGGGTCTCTACAAATCCATACGGATCATTATTTTCCCTTGCGCAGGGAAGGCCGAATGCCTCCGCCAAACCTGTATGCTCGTGTGCGGCATTGTTAAGTGCATCTTGCACGCGAGACCGCGGGTGCGGCGCGCACCCGGTCTTCCCTGCGCCCTCTGATTTCAGAGGGCCGAGGTTTCCTTTAAAACTCCGGGCGCTCGGCGCCGCGAGAACGCGGTGTCATGCCAGTCTCGCCTGACGGAATATTTCCGCGCTTGCCAAGGCCGCCCCGACAGGCCAGAAAAATGGCTGGAAACAAGAAACGCCAGCGGAGAACGATTTGACCATCAAGGGCAAAGCCTACATTGCCGGGATCTACGAACATCCAACCCGGCACGCACCCGATAAATCCACCGCACAGCTGCACGCCGAGGTCGCCAAGGGCGCGATCGAGGACGCCGGGCTGACCAAAGCCGACATCGACGGCTATTTTTGCGCCGGTGACGCCCCCGGCGGGGCGATGCCGATGGTCGATTACCTCGGCCTGAAAGTTCGTCATTTCGATTCCACCGATACCGGCGGCTGTTCCTATCTGGTCCATCTCGGCCATGCCGCCGAGGCGATCGCGGCCGGAAAATGCTCGATCGCGCTGATCACGCTGGCCGGCAAGCCGCGCACCGGTCCGATGCCGCCGCGCAGCGCCGGCGCCGAGGCCGATTTCGAGGCGGCCTACGGGGCCACCACCCATAACGTCTACGGCATGTGTGCCATGCGCCATATGCACGACTACGGCACCACCTCTGAAGAGCTCGCCTGGATCAAGGTCGCGGCCTCGCACCACGCCCAGTACAATCCGCATGCGATGCTGAAGGAAGTCGTCACCGTCGAGGACGTGCTGAACTCGCCGATGATCTCCGATCCCCTGCATCGCATGGACTGCTGCGTCGTCACCGACGGCGGCGGCGCACTGATCGTGACCACGCCCGAGATTGCGAAGAGCCTGAAGAAGCCGCTGGTGCGGATGATCGGTCATGGCGAAGCCATGAAGGGTCCACGCGGCGGCAAGGATCTCGATCTCACTTACTCGGCCGGCGTCTGGTCCGGACCGAGCGCGTTCGAGGAAGCCGGCGTGACGCCGAAGGATATCAAATACGCCTCGATCTACGACAGCTTCACCATCACGGTGTTGATGCAGCTCGAAGACCTCGGCTTCTGCAAGAAAGGCGAGGGCGGCAAGTTCGTCGCCGACGGCAACCTGATTTCGGGTGTCGGCAAACTGCCGTTCAACACCGACGGCGGCGGCCTCTGCAGCAACCATCCCGTCAACCGCGGCGGCATGACCAAGATCATCGAGGCGGTGCGCCAGCTTCGCGGCGAAGCGCATCCAAAAGTACAGGTGCCGAACTGCGATCTCGCCGTTGCCCACGGCACCGGTGGCCTTCTCGGCGTGCGCCATGCCGCCTCAACCTGCATTCTGGAGCGCGCATAATGGCCGACGCCAAGAAATACCCGACGCCGCAAGGCAATCCCGAAACCACCCAGTTCTGGGACGCCGCCAAGCAGGGCAAACTGCTGTTCAAGCGCTGCACCGCCTGCGGCGAGCCGCATTACTTCCCGCGCTCGATCTGCCCGTTCTGTTTCTCCGACAAGACGGTGTGGGAAGAGAGTTCGGGCGAAGCCACGATCTACACCTTCAGCCTGATGCGCAAATCCGCCACCGGGCCGTTCGCGATCGCCTATGTCACCCTGAAGGAAGGTCCGTCGTTGCAGACCAATATCGTCGACTGCGACATGGACAAGCTCAAGATCGGCCAGAAGGTGAAAGTGGTGTTCAAGCCGACCGACGGCGCGCCGCTGCCATTCTTCACTCCGGCGTAAGCAAATGCGCGCGCTGCGCGCCATACAAACGATGGTCATCCCCGCGAAAGCGGGGATCCAGTAAACGCCGGTGATTACTGGATGCCCGCTTTCGCGGGCATGACGGCAGAGAAAAAATTCGGGAGAGAACAACATGCCGATCAAGTACGATGAGCTGATGGCCCTGAAGAGTCTCGGCCAGAAATACGCCTACACCGACCGCGACGTCATGCTCTACGCCTACGGCATCGGCATGGGCGCCGATCCCATGGACGAGAAGGAACTGGCCTTCGTCAACGAAGCCGTCGCCACGCCGCGCGCGTTGAAGGTGGTGCCGACCTTCGCATCGGTCGCGGCCTGGGGCGCCGGCCCCGGCGAAATGAATTTGAACCGTGTGATGGTGGTAGACGGCGAGCGCGACATCACCTTTCACAAGCCGTTTGCGACCGCGGCGCACATCACCGCCGACTCCACCGTGCTCGACGTGTTCGACAAGGGCAAGGACAAGGGCGCGGTCATTCGCCACCAGACCGTGCTCAGGGACGAGAAGGGCGAAAAGCTCGCCACGCTGATTGCCTCGCGTTTCGCGCGCGGCGACGGCGGCTTCGGCGGGCCTTCCGAAGGCCAGCCCGAACCGCACAAGGTGCCGACCCGCGCGCCCGACAAGGTCGTCGACATCACGACGCGTCCGGACCAGGCGCTGGTCTACCGCCTGTGCGGCGACCGCAACCCGCTGCATTCGGATCCCGGCTTTGCCAAGAAGGCCGGCTTTCCGGCGCCGATCCTGCACGGCATGTGCACCTATGGCATCACCTGCCGCGGCGTGCTGCAGAGCTATGCCGACTACGATTCATCCGCCTTCAGGCAGCATTCGGCGCGGTTCTCTTCACCTGTTTACCCCGGCGAGACCGTGACGATGGAATTGTGGAAGGACGGCAACGTGGTTTCGTTCGAAGCCAAAGTGAAATCGCGCAACGTCACCGTCATCAAGAGCGGCCGGACGGTGCTGGCTTAAATAACAATACTGGAGAAACACGATGGGATTACTCGACGGCAAGGTTGCGATCATCACGGGAGCCGGCGGCGGGCTCGGTGAGGCCTACGCCAAATTGTTCGCGCGCGAGGGAGCTGCGATCGTGGTCAACGATCTCGGCGGCCCGCGCGACGGTTCCGGCGGCGACAAGTCGATGGCGCAGAAGGTGGTCGACGCGATCAAGGCGGAGGGCGGTCGGGCGGTCGCCAACGGCTCCGACATTTCGACCATCGCCGGCGGCCAATCGGTATTCGACGACGCCATCAAGAACTTTGGCCGCGCCGATATCCTGGTCAACAATGCCGGCATTTTGCTGGACGAGACCTTCGCCAAATCCAAGGAGGAAAACTGGGACAAGGTGCTCCGGGTTCACCTCAAGGGAACCTATTGCTGCACCCAGCCGGTGTTCAAATGGATGCGCGAGAACGGCGGCGGCGTCATCGTCAACACTTCCTCGACTTCCGGCCTGATCGGCAATTTCGGCCAAACCAATTACGGCGCCGCCAAGGGCGGTATCTGGGGACTGTCGAACGTGCTGGCCATCGAGGGCCGCAAGTACAACATCCGGATCTGGACGCTCGCCCCGGGCGCGCTGACCCGGATGACCGCGGACCTGCCGCGCTATATCGAGAACCCCAAGGCGGCGCTCGGCCCGGACGGCATCGCGCCGGCCGTGCTATACATGGTCAGCGAGCTCTCCGGCGACCAGACCGGCAAGACGCTCGGCGTTTCCGGCCCCCGCGGCGTCCGCGAGATGCGGATGATGGAAATGGAAGGCTGGAAGCCCCCGGGCGAGAACTGGAAGGCCCAGGACGTGGTCACCCATGCCAAGGAGATCTTCTTCTCAGAGGAGCAGATCAAGATGGGCGCGCGACGGTTCTAGGGGTAAACGTCATTCCGGGATTGGCCCTTCGGACCGTCCCGGAACGACAAAACACGAGGCACACATGACCAAGCTCACTGCCCAGGCCGCAGGCACCTTTGCGATCGCGCCGACCCCGTTTCACGACGACGGCCGTATTGATGAAAAGTCGATCGACCGGTTGACCGACTTCTACGCCGAAGTCGGCTGCGACGGCGTCACCGTGCTCGGCATTTTGGGTGAAGCGCCGAAACTCGATGCCCAGGAGGCCGAGCAGGTCGCGGTTCGCTTCGTCAAGCGCGCGAAAAACATGCAGATCATCGTCGGCGTCTCGGCGCCCGGATTCGCCACCATGCGCTCGCTGGCCAAAGCCTCGATGGACGCGGGCGCTGCCGGCGTCATGATCGCGCCGCCGCCGCATCTGCGCACCGACGACCAGATCACCGGCTATTTCAAGCAGGCCCAGGAAGCCATCGGCGACGACATTCCGTGGGTGCTGCAAGACTACCCGCTGACCTTGACGGTCGTGTTCACGCCGGCGGTGATCCGCAAGATCGTGATGGATTCGCCGTCCTGCGTGATGCTCAAGCATGAGGACTGGCCGGGCCTGGAAAAGATTTCGACGCTGCGCGGCTACCAGAACGACGGCTCGCTGAAGCCGATGTCCATTCTCGTCGGCAATGGCGGACTGTTCCTCGACTTTGAGATGGAACGCGGCGCCGACGGCGCCATGACCGGCTACGCCTTCCCGGAACTCCTGATCGATATCGTCAAACTGTCGAAGGCCGGCAAGCGCGATGCCGCGCATGATCTGTTCGACGCCCATCTGCCGCTGATCCGCTACGAGCAGCAGCCCGGCGCGGGTCTCGCGGTCCGCAAATACGTGCTGCAGAAGCGCGGTGTGATCGCCTCCAGCGCCCAGCGCAAGCCCGGTGCCGTCATCACGGCGACGGCGAAAGCCGAAGTCGATTACCTGCTGTCGCGGGTGGCGCGCGTCGATCGCCGCGCCAACCTGCAGCCGCAATCCAGCGCGGCGGGCTAGGACCAGGGAACCAGTCATGGCCGAGATCGTCGCCCCGCGTCCTGCGTCCACCATCCTGCTGCTGCGCGACAGCGCGGCTGCCAAGGAAATCGAAGTCTTCATGATGGTTCGCCATTACGAGATCGACTTCAATTCGGGCGCGCTGGTGTTTCCCGGCGGCAGCGTCGACAAGGGCGACAAGGAAATCATCGCGACGCCGTCGTTGTATTCCGGCGGCGAGGGGTTCGATGAGGCCACCTTGAGTTTTCGTATCGCCGCGATCCGCGAAACCTTTGAGGAGAGCGGTATTCTGCTGGCGCGGCCGAAGGGTTCGAAGGCGCTGGTCGATGCCAAAACCGCAAGTGCGATCGAGGCCGCGCATCGCGCCGATTTGTGCGACAGCAAGATCACGTTCCTCAAGGTGCTGACCGACAACGGCATGGTGCTGGCGCTCGACGAACTCGTGCCCTATGCGCACTGGATCACGCCGGAAGGCATGCCAAAGCGTTTCGACACCTGGTTCTTCCTCGCCGCCGCACCGCCCGAACAGGTCGGCGCCCATGACGGCAAGGAGTCCACCGACTCGATCTGGGTCTCGCCGCGCGAGGCGCTGGAAGGCGGCGAGAGCGGCCGGTTCAAGCTGCCGTTCCCGACCACGCGCAATCTGATCAAGCTCGGCAAGCAGGCGGCCGTGAAGGCGGCGCTGGACGACAGCAGGGGCAAGCCGGTGGTCAGCGTGATGCCGGTCATGACCAAACTCAACGGCGGCCGCCAGCTCCGGATTCCGCTCGAGGCCGGCTACGACGGCGACGTGTTCGAGGTCGGCTCGCTGGGGTGACATACTTCGACACACGACGAAGTATCGGAGCTGGATTACCGGATAGAACCCACATCAATGATCCGTCGGGCGATTGGGCCCGGCGCCGGGAGATTGAGTGGCTGAATTGTCGATATTGCATCTTGAACTGACTGGGGGCTCCGCGACGCTGCTGGTGCGACGCTGGGCGGGCGCGGGCGATCCCGTTCTGTACGTCCACGGCGCGACGTTTCCGTCCGCGCTGTCGGTGGGTTATCGCTTCGGCGGGCGGTCGTGGGCCGACGATCTGCACGCGGCCGGATTCGACGTTTGGGCATTCGATTTTCTGGGCTTTGGCGGATCGACGCGCCCCGCGGCGATGTCTGCGCCCGCGTCCGATGCGCCACCAATCGGTCGCGCCGCAGATGCCGCGCGCCAGATTGGCGCCGTTGTTGAGCATATCCGGCGGACGCGCGGCGGTGCGCGGGTTCATATCGCCGCCCATTCCTGGGGCACGGTCGCCGCCGGCGCCTACGCAAGCGGCCATGCCGACGCGATCGGTCGCCTGGTCTGGTTCGGTCCGATCGGGCAACGGCAGATCGAGGGACTGCCGCCGCCCGATCGGATCGGAGCGTGGCGGGACCTGACCGTTGCCGATCAGTTGAAGCGATTTGTCGAGGACGTGCCGGCCGGGCATCCGCCGGTCCTGATCGAACCGGACCTCGAAGCGTGGGGCCCTGCTTATCTGGCGCCGGACGCTGGCGCCGGTGAACGCTCATCGCAAGCAGTCCGGATTCCGAACGGTCCGCAGGCCGATATCATTGACGCAATGTCGGGCGGGCTGCCCTATGCGCCGGATCGCATCACGGCGCCCGTTCTGATCGTGCGCGGCGCCTGGGACAGCCTTTGCAGCGATGCCGACGCCGGTTGGCTCGCGAGCCGGTTTGGTTCGCCGGAGAAGGCCGATATCGTCATTCCCAAAGCCACGCACTTGATGCATCTCGAGCATGGCCGCGAGGGATTGTTCACAGCGACCGTGGACTGGCTGTCGCGTGGTGAGGTGAGATCGACATGACCGAAGCCGAGCCGCAACCTCCCAACCTCGCCACCGAACTCGCGTTGCTGGTCGCGCTGGCGACGCTGTGGGGCGCGTCCTACACCTTCATCCGGATCGGGGTTGCGACCATCCCGCCGATCACCCTGATCGCGGGCCGCACCGCGATTGCGGGCCTACTGCTGCTCGTCATTATGCGCGCGCGCGGCGTGAAGATGCCGACCGATGCCGCGACCTGGCGGCGCTTCCTGTTTCAGGCCGGCATGAACAGCGTCATCCCCTGGACCATGGTGGCCTGGGGCGAGCGCACCATCGATGCGGGGCTGGCGACCATCCTCAACTCGACCGCGCCGATCTTCACGTTTTTCCTGACGCTGCTCGTCACCCGCCACGAAGTGCTGACATCGCGAAAGCTGATCGGCGTCGTCGCCGGAATGGTCGGCATCTGTCTCATCGTCGGCGTGCAGGCGCTGGCCGGCTTCGGCGAACAGTTGACGGCGCAGATCGTGACGCTGCTGGCGGCGGTCTGCTACGCGGGTGCTGCGATCTTCGGCCGCGGCTTCAAGGGCCTCGATCCGATGGCGCCGGCGGCAGGTTCGCTGATTTGCGGCGCGGCGATCCTGGTCCCGCTGAGCCTTGTGTTCGAGCAGCCGTGGACGCTGACGCCGTCGACCGGTTCGTTGCTGGCGTTGCTGGGGCTGGCGGTGTTCTCCACCGCCTTCGCCTTCGCGATTTACTTTCGCCTGATCCAGACGCTGGGCTCGGTCGGCACCACCGCGCAGGCCTATCTGCGGGTGCCGATCGGCGTCGGGCTCGGCATCGTGTTCCTCGGCGAGCGTCCGAGTGCTACGGCATGGATCGGGCTTGCCTGCGTCGTCATCGGCGTCGCCGCGATGACGATTCCGGCGCGGAAGGTCACAGCACCCGCATCGAGTTAATCCTGCCCCGTCGGCACGGGGCGGTAGCAGCCCGGTTTCGCGTGGCGAGAAACGCGCGGCCTTGCTGTACACGTTGATTACCGGCATCTTGCCCGCGAATCCGGCTGCGCATGAACGCTGCAGGGACACGGTCAGGGCAGGGCATTGGCGATGAGATTTCGGCATATAAGCGCGATGGCGGCCGCGCTATTTCTGATGCTGACGATGTCCAGCGCGGGGCAGGCGCAGGAGAGTTTTCCGGCCCGGCCGATCCGCATCGTCATTCCCTATTCGCCGGGCAGCGTCACCGACGTGTTCGCGCGTATCATTGCACAAAACATGCAGGAGCAATGGAAGGCCACCATCGTCGTCGAATCCAAGTCCGGCGCCAACGGCTCGATCGCGGCCGAGGAGGTCGCGCGCTCGGAGCCCGACGGTTACACGTGGCTGCTGGCGGCACCATTTTTCAGCTCCAGCCCGGCGTTGGCCGCGACGCTGCGTTGGGACCCGATACGCGATTTCATTCCAGTCGGGCAGGTGTGCCGGGCGCCAAATGTCTTCATCGTCCCCGCGACCTTGCCTGTAAAGAGCGTGGCGGAATTCATCGCTCTGGCAAAGGAGAAGCCGGGTGCGCTGAACTACAGCCACCCCGGCAAGGGATCGACCGGGCATCTCGGCTTCGAACTGTTCAAGCGGCTCGCCGGGATCGACGTTGCCGGGATCGGCTATCGCGGCTATCCGCAGATGGTGCCTGACATCACCAGCGGCCTGATTACCGCCAGTTTCTTCTCGGTCAACCAGGCCTTGTCGCAGGTGCAGGCCGGCGCCATCCGGGTCATCGCCACCATCAATGACGGTCGCACGAAATACTTCCCCGACGCCCCAACGATGGCGGAGCAGGGCTTTCCCGAGGCCCAGGTGACGCCGTGGTTCGGCATCGTGCTGCCGAAGGGAACCCCTGAGCCGATCGTGGATCGCATCAGCAAGACACTGGAGGCCGCTCTGGCCACGGCGGACGTGCAGCAGAGGCTGGATGTCGCGGGCTGCGAGGCCAAAAGCGCGCCGCGGCAGGCCTTCGCCGATATCATCAAGGCCGACGTCGGACTGTGGGCCAAGGTGGTCAAGGAAGCCGGCATCACCGCCGACTGAGCCCATCCCGCGCCCCGAGGCCAGCCGGGAGGCGGGGGCAGGTCGGGCGAAATCGTCCCGGAGGCTGACATCTGGGGGTCGAAACCAGCATCCGCCCGAGTTCGGCCTTTTTCCGGCGAATAGACCATGTTCCCCATGGCCCGAAAGTCATCGTATATTGCGACCGAGTGGAGCCCGGCCTCAACAACATGACCTCTGAATTGCCGCCGAATTCGCCAATGACGCGATCGTTCTCGCTGTCGATCGGCCAACTGACATTCGGCAGTTTCATGCTGGTGCTGGCGGTGATCATCATCACCTCCACCGCCAGCGTCATCGCCATCCGCCACATCGATGCGACTTTCGCCGAGTTGCAGCGGCTGCAGAGCGTCGGCGACCTTGCCGAGGACATCGACCGGCGCATGAACGAATTGCGGCTGGCGGCACGCGATTTCGTCACTGACCCCGGCACGCAGTCGGTCCAGGTCGGCGAGGCCGCGAGTTCGCTCAGCGAGGTCCTGAAGAAGACCCGGCTCGAGCTTGCCCCCGAACAGCGGGACATGATCGACGGCGTCACAGAACGGCTCGCGACCTACCGCAGCGGCATCGAGCGCATTTCCACGCTGATCAACCGCCGTGCCGAAATGATCGTGGCGTTGTCGCCGCTGCGCGACCGGTTCGACGCGGCGATTGCCGAGAACTTCCGACCCGGTAATCGCAGCGGCGCTGTCGCAGACCCAGAGCCGTATTGCCTCGGCGCTGCTGGCGCATAATCCGTCGGCCGCGGAGGCCGCGGCCCAGACCATGCGCACGATGACGATTTCGGATCCGAAGCTGCGCACGGCCGTCGATGGCTATGCCGAGGCCGTCATCGGCATATCGATCCGCGAACGCCAGATCTCCGATATCGACAAGGAAGTGCTGGGCACCGAAGGCCGCCTGATCCAGCGTGTCACCGAACTGTTGCGCGAGGTCAGCGCGCGCCGCGGCCACGTGCTGTCGCGCGACTTTGCCAGGACGCTGACGGAAGCCAAATGGCAGAGCATCGTGCTCGGCACCGCCGGCGTGCTGATCGGGTTGTTCGCGGCGCTGCTGGTGGTCCGCCGCACCGTGCGGCCGCTGGCTTCGATCGCGACCTCGATCCGTGCGGTGGCCGGCGGCGAGAAGAACACCTCGATCCCGGCGACCGATGTCGACAACGAGATCGGCGACATCGCCCGTGCCGCCGAAGTGTTCCGGCGGACGCTGGTCGACGCCGACGCGGCGCGCGAGGCGGCGGTGCGGGCGCTGGCCGAACAACGTCTCGCCGAGGAAAGCTATCGCAAGCTGTTCGAATCCTCGGTGGACGGAATCTACGTCACGACGCCGGGCGGCGCGCTGCTCAACGCCAACCCGGCATTGGCGCGGATGATGGGTTACGCCACCCCGCGGGATCTGATCAACGGCATCGGCGACATCGCCGATACGGTTTACCTGCACCCTGAGGCGCGGGCGGAATACCAGCGGCTGATGCGGCGCGACGGCATCGTCCGTGAATTCGAATACCAGGTTCGCGCCCGCGATGGCACGGTGCTCTGGCTCTCCGACAGCGCCAGCGTGGTGCGCGGCGAGGCCGGCGAGATCGTGCGCTACGAAGGCACGGTGCGCGACATTACCGACCAGAAACGCGCCGAGGACGCCATCGTTGAAGGCCGCCGTCTGCTGCAGATGGTGATCGACACCGTGCCCGCGGTCATCAACGTCAAGGACAGGCGGCTGCGCTATGTGCTGATGAACCGCTACATGGCCGGCATTTTCGGCATCGAGCCCGGTGAAGCCATCGGCCGCACCACGGCGGATCTGATGTCACGCTACGGCGCGGGCAAGTCCGATGCCGCCGACAAGCGGGTGCTGGCGGGCGGCACGGAGCTCGGTTTCTACGAGGAGGAATACAAGGACGCCTCCGGCAACATGCGGCAGTGGCTGGTCAACAAGCTGCCGATCCTGGACACCTCAGGCGAGATCGAAAACATCGTCACCGTCGCGCTCGACATCGGCGAGCGCAAGGGCGTCGAGTTCGAGATGCGCAAGGCCAAGGACTCCGCCGAGGCGGCGTTGCGCAACTTGAGGGAAACCCAGAACTCGCTGATCGAGGCCGAAAAGCTTGCAGCCCTCGGCCGGCTGGTGGCGGGTGTCGCCCACGAGGTCAACAACCCCGTCGGCATCAGCCTGACGGTCGCCTCCGCGCTGGAGCGCAAGACCGCGATGTTCACGGCCGAGGTCGGGCGCGGCGAATTGCGGCGCTCCAGCCTGACCGACTTTCTGGAAACCAGCCGCGATGCGTCGTCGCAGCTCGTCGCCAATCTCAACCGTGCCGCCGAACTGATCCAGTCGTTCAAGCAGGTCGCCGCCGATCGCAATTATTCCGACCAGCGCAGCTTCG
Organism: uncultured Alphaproteobacteria bacterium; assembly: GCA_963764705.1. Taxonomy (GTDB): domain Bacteria; phylum Pseudomonadota; class Alphaproteobacteria; order Rhizobiales; family Xanthobacteraceae; genus Bradyrhizobium. The sequence continues at coordinate 97,302 of CAVXTR010000012.1, forward strand.
ACCTCGGCGATCTCACCGAGCAGGTGGTGATGAGTTTGCGGCCCGGCCTGCGCAAGCACAATTTGACGCTCAACGTCGATTGCCAGCCCAACCTGATGATGAACAGCTATCCCGGTCCTTACGGGCAGGTGCTCACCAACCTGTTCCTCAACGCGGTGGCGCACGCGTTCCCGGAAGGCAAGTCCGGCACCGTCGATATCCAGGTGCGGGAATCCGGCAAGGACAATGTCGAGATCCTGTTTTCCGACGATGGCATCGGCATGAGCCTCGACGTCCGCCGCCGCGCCTTCGATCCGTTCTTCACCACGCGGCGCGATCAGGGCGGCACCGGGCTCGGGCTGCACATCGTCTACAGCATCGTGACCAACCGGCTCGGTGGCCGGCTCGATCTCGATTCCGAACCCGGCGGCGGCACCAGGATCCAGATGATCCTGCCGCGCACAGCGCCGCTCGAGCAGGCGGCGGAATAGGCCGTCGTCGTCTTGTGGAGGATTAGAACAGGGCACATATCCAGCCGGCCGTGGCGGCGTCGCGGACGGCTTTGCCGTTTTCGTCCTTGTCGTCCGGTGACGCACCGGCCCTGAGCAACAGCCCGATGATTTGTCGTTGCTGCTCGATCGCGAGCGGCGTTCCGCTGCTGCCGCGGCCGGTGTTCTGGGCGGCGAGGTGAAGCGGCGTGGAGCCGCTCTTGTTGCGGCCGCGGGGCTCAGCGCCGCCGGCCAGCAGTGCTTCAACGGCCGCGGCGCAGCGGGTGCGGACGGCGCGATGCAGCGGCCTTGCGCCGTTTTTGTCGGCGGCATTCGGATCGGCGCCGGCGCGGATCAGGCAGTCGATGGTGGCCGCTTGTGAGGCCGGGTTCCAGATATTTGCATCCGCCGCATAATGAAGCGGCTCGGCGCCGCGGCGATTTTTTGCGGAACAGTCGGCGCCACGGTCGATCAGGGCTTGCGCGATTTCATGTTTGAACGCTGCCGCCGCCATGTGCAGGGCAGTGTCGCCTTCGTACATGGTGTGGGCGATCGGCTCGTAGAAGTAGGACTTCGTACTGCGCCGGGTCGCACCATCAGCAGCGCCTTCATGTGCGAGTATCGGTGACGTGTCCAACAGCTGGGTGGCTGTCGTGGCATCGCCGGCAACGATCGCATCCACGAGATCAAGGAATCGATGATCGGGAGAAGCGGATCTCGATCGTTGGGGCATCACATCGCCTCACGCATCCGGCCGCAGCCAACGATCTAGTTGGTATCCGCCAGTCTGTGCAGCGTCGCGCCGAAAATCTGGCTGTTTTTGCCGACCAGCGCGGTGCCGTTCATGGTGCCGCGCGTGTCGGTGAAGGTGCCGGATACGCCGATGCCGACCGGGTTCGGTCCGCCGAACAGCGGGTTGTCATTGTCGCGCGGGGAGGTGTGACGCTGCACCAGCACCTCGCCCTTGAAGGTATCGCCCTTCACGGTGTAGCTGCCGGTGTAAAACAGATAGGCATCGCCGCCGAGAATCTGTCCGTCCCTGAACAGAATCACGCCGCTGCCTTTGCCGGAGCGTCCGTCCAGCAGATTGACGTGAATCGAATACAGCCCGTTCTTCATAACGTCCCAAGGCCGGCCGCCGCGCCCACGGCAACCGGTAGTCAGTTATGCCAAAACGGGGCCCTCGACGTCAACGCGACAGGTTGCCTGACGATATCTGAATCGGTGCCAAAAGCCGGGCATCCTTGCCGCTGCGTGACACTGGGATGACAGGTGCCTGGACCGAATCAAGTTGGCCCATGAAATGCATATTTTGGTTCGGCACCGGCCGGTGGGTGCTGGAGCAAGAAAACAGGTGACCAACTGGATGAACTCCGGCGGCCACGTGGCGCGCCGACGAACCGAACACAAGTTCCGTAAAATTACGGGCTGCTGTTGTGCGGTCCTTCCAAAAATGCCGCCGTGGATCGGCGTTACGGCAGCAGGTTTGGCAGTGCTGATGCTGTCTTTGGCCGCGTATCCCGGCCATGCCCGCGATCCCGACGGCCGCTACGCCGGCTCGCCGCTGAAAGAATGGTTCGACAGTCTGAGGAGCGGCAAGGGGCCGTGCTGCTCCGACGCCGATGGAACCGCAGTTAGCGATGTCGATTGGGAGTCCGGCAACGGGCATTACCGCGTACGGATCGAAGGCGATTGGGTCGACGTGCCCGATGAAGCCGTGATCACCGAACCCAATCGCGCCGGCCGGACCATGGTCTGGCCGATCCGGGGGTACGGCGGCCTGACGATCCGCTGCTTCATGCCGGGCAGCATGACGTAGCGCGGTTCGCCGCCACGGACCGTCATACTCCGCGAAAGCGGAGTATCCAGTACGCCGCGATTTCTCGGTTCGATCGTTGGCGTTTCGGAGTACTGGATCACCCGCTCCAGTGCGCAATTGCGCACAAGGCGGGTGATGACGGGCGCTGAGCGCTGGGAAGCGAGTCGCGCGGTGCGTCAGGCGTATTTCTTGTCGCGCTCCAGAAGCTCGATCGAAATCCCCTGCGGTCCGCGGATGAAGCAGATGCGCACGCCGGGCCGGATCGTGGTCGGCGGCTTGGTGAACTCGACGCCTTTGGCCTTGATCTCGGCGGCGACCGCGTCGATGTCTTTCACGGTCAGTCCGAAATGGTCGAGGCCCTGATAGGGCGTCACCGGCGGGGAGTTGACGCCGTCGCCGGAGGCGACCGGGGCGATGAACACATTGGCGCCGCCGAGCTTGACGTCGATGCGCCCGGGGCCGCGGATGATTTCACCACCGAGAATGTCGTGCAGCCAGGCCGCGGTCGCTTCGGGATCGGGACTGCGCAAATGGACATGATCCCAGGTCACTGTCGGCATCTTGGTCTCCCCCTCGATTATTGTTGTTGCAGAGTGGCGAAAATCTAGCGGCTGGACGATCGCAATTCCATCCCCAGAAACGCTGCACCGCCGCCGCAATATTGTCCGGGTGGCGTGAAACCTTGTCAGCTTAGGTAGTTGATGAGCAAGCGGCGGAACCGTACAGCGGCAGTCGTGTGAAAAGCCGTACGGTGTAACGCCCGTAGGGCTTTTTTCATGTGCGGCGCGGCCATCGCCGTCGCCGCCGGGTGAGGACGCGGCCATGAGGATCGCCGGACGGTCATTTGGAAGCGCCGGCGCAGCGCGGCTTCTCGCATTGCCGGCCATCGCGGTGGCAGGGTGTGCGATCTGGATGATGCTGCCCTGGCCGAGTGATGCCGAGAGTCCGTCGGTGGCGACGTCATCTGAGGTCATCCGCGTCGTGCAGGATGCTTCCGCGGTGGACGAGGCCGCTGCGCCCACCCAGGCCGTCCTCGCAAACCCGGCGGCAACCGCCGCCGCGCCACCGGAAATCTCTCCGCCGGAAACCACGGTCCCCGCGAAGCCGCCGGTCGATGGCCTGAAGATTTACTCGCAGTCGTGGCACAGGGGCGGGCTGGGCTCCAAGGCGCTGATGACGTTCACGCTCCGCAACGGCAACGACTATCCGGTGAAGGATATCGAGATTGCCTGCGCGTTTGCTCGCCGCGACGGCAGCCATCTGACTGATCGCAGGCGCGTGATCCCGGATACCGTCAGCACGAAGAGCCAGAAGCGGTATTCGGGCGTGCTGATCGGGTTCGTCAATGTTAACGCCAACAAGGCGAAATGCTCGTTGGTCACGGCCAGCCGAATTTAACCTTATGCACGCCAACGTGCGGCTTCTCGAAAAGGTGAGCCGAAAACTGATCGCAGGCGTTGAACCTTGCTGGCCAGCCCGGAACTAATCGCTATATCGCCCGTTAGGCGATTGAACCGCGCGCCGCGCGGGGGGAGCGATACCAATGCCCGTAGCGCGTTATTTCCTGTTTGTCGGCGGCGTACTGTTGGCGCTGCTGTTTTTGGTCGACGTCTATGTGCCGTCGCAGGCGGTCGTCGCCAGCCATGCCGCCCCCTCGATCGACCGGAACGTGGTTCGCATCCGCTCCGACCAGAAACTGCCGGAGCGCGTCGTCTACGACACCAGCCTGCCAACCATTGTTCCGCCGGTCTCGAAGGTCCAGGTTGCCGCAGCACCCCAGCCGCCCGTTGCTACCGACGTCACCGCCCAGGCCCGCGTGCGGGACACCTTTGCCCAGTTCGTGCCGGCAGAGGTGAAAAAGCCGGAGCCGCAGGCCCCGCGCAAACGCAAGGTGGCCAGGAGCCATGCCAACCCGCCGATGCGTCTGGCGCAGCAACAGCACTTCGGCTTCTTCGGGAACAACACCTGGCAAAACAGCACCTGGTAAGGTGCCGTCAGAGCTTGCCCGCCTAAGTTAGCGCGGCAGCTTTGGAATTTTGTCGGCGAAACCGTTGTAGCAGGTCAGCCGCTCGTCTTCTTCTTTCAGGAACCGGCAATCGTTAACGCCTTTGGCGGCCGGCGGCTTTGGCTTCGGCTGCGGCACGAAGATGGCGTCGTAGCACTGCACGCGCTCCTTGGTGGCGTCGTCGATGTCCTGACAGGCCTGCAGCTTCTGGGCGATGGATTTGGGCGCCTCTTTCTTGCCGGCGGCCTCCTTCTTGGCGGCGGCGGGCTTTTTTGCCCCCACCTGAACCAGCGGCTTGCCGCCGACCGTCGGAGGCGGGCTGGCCGGCGCGGCCGGAGGCGTCGCGGCTGGACTGGTTCCTTGGGCAAACGCGGCAGCCGGAAACAGGATCGCCAGCGTCAGAATCATCTTTCTCATGTCAGTTCGCTCTCGAATGCGTGGTCGCCCGATCGGTCCCCACCGAAATGGCGCGCTCGGAGAGATTCGAACTCCCGACCCTCGGAATCGAAATCCGATGCTCTATCCAGCTGAGCTACGAGCGCGTGCGACGGCTCGATTATCAGACTTGGCCGGGCAGGGCCAGCAGCCCCGCTCAAAAGCAGGGATGCCGTTGGCGGTCCTGGCCGAGATAGGCGGCCGCACCCTGGGCGCAATGATTGGTCGCGGGGCCGTCATAATAGGCAAAAGTGCCCGCCACCGGTCCCGGACCGTAGTTGTGGAGGTAGCTGATCGGGTAGGGCAGCGGCCAATAATGACGGTAGTGGTGCCGGTAATGGCGTGCCTCGGCCAGGGTCGGCGCCAGGGCGGCCGCGGACAGCAGGGCGGCGGCAATCAGAAACTTGGCTTTGGTCATCGCGATTCTCCGGAAGTCCTGCTGGAAACTATACATTTTCGGCCGAGCCGGGTTCCATTTAGCGCGTTATGGACCGAAAAGCTGCGGGAAAACCGCCACAGCGCGTCAATTTTTGGCCTTGAGGGGATGCTTAACGAATTACCAACACAGTCCGGCCAGAGTTCTGCGGTCAGGTCCAGCCTTTAGGGCCTCCAGCTTCCGACAAGGTACCCCGGTTTACGATTGATCCATGCGCATCACGCCTCTCGCCTTGCTGATTCCCCTGGTTCTGGCCGCGACGCCGGTTCGCGCCGACCTGCATATCACCCGTGACCACGGCGGCTATGTCGAGGAATACAAGGCCAAGTACGCCCGCATCCGCGACCGCAAGGAACGCGTCATCATCGACGGCATCTGCAACTCGGCCTGCACCCTGGTGTTCGGCATCGTGCCGATGAACAAGATCTGCGTGACGCCGAAGGCGAGCCTCGGTTTCCACCAGGCCTATTACGACAAGGCCTTCACCTTCGGAATCAAGGTCACGAGCTCGGAAGGGACGTCCGACCTGATGTCCTATTATCCCGACACCGTGAAGGACTGGATCCGCCGCAATGGCGGGCTGACCACCGAGATGAAGAAGATCAAGAACGGCGACGAGCTCTGGAAGATCGTCGATCCCTGCCCGGAAGAGTGGTGAGCGCGACGCAATCGCGCTGCACCTGATTTTCGGCTCCCTCAACGATCAGAACGTCACCACGCCGCGGATCAACTCGCCGCGCTTCATCAGTTCGAACGCGTTGTTGATCTCGGCAAGCGGCATCACATGCGTGATCATCGGGTCGATCTGGATCTTGCCCTGCATGTACCAGTCGACGATCTTCGGCACGTCGGTGCGGCCGCGCGCGCCGCCGAACGCGGTGCCTTTCCAGACCCGCCCCGTGACCAGCTGGAACGGCCGCGTCGCAATCTCGGCGCCTGACGGCGCCACGCCGATCACGATCGACTGGCCCCAGCCGCGATGGCAGGCTTCCAGCGCCTGCCGCATCACCGTGACGTTGCCGGTGCAATCGAACGTGTAGTCGGCGCCGCCGATCTGGTCCGCGCCTGATTTCGTCATGTCGACGAGGTGAGGGACGAGGTCCTTGCCGAGTTCCTTCGGATTGACGAAATGCGTCATGCCGAAACGCTCGCCCCACGCCTTGCGGTCGTTGTTGATGTCGACGCCGATGATCATGTCGGCGCCGGCGAGCCGTAGCCCTTGCAGCACGTTGAGGCCGATACCGCCGAGCCCGAACACGATCGCCTTGGCGCCTTGCTCGACCTTGGCGGTGTTGATGACGGCGCCGATGCCGGTGGTGACGCCGCAGCCGATGTAGCAGACCTTGTCGAACGGCGCGTCCTCGCGGATTTTCGCGACCGCGATCTCGGGCAGCACCGTGTAGTTCGCAAACGTCGACGTGCCCATGTAGTGATGCACCGGCTTGCCATGAAGCGAGAACCGCGAGGTGCCGTCGGGCATCAGGCCCTGGCCTTGCGTGGCGCGGATCGCGGTGCAGAGATTGGTCTTGCGCGACAGGCAGGACGGGCACTGCCGGCACTCCGGCGTGTACAGCGGAATGACGTGGTCGCCTTTCCTGACGCTGGTCACGCCCTTGCCGATATCGACCACGACGCCTGCGCCCTCGTGGCCGAGAATCGCCGGAAATAGCCCCTCGGGATCGGCGCCGGACAGCGTGAATTCGTCGGTGTGACAGACGCCGGTGGCCTTGATTTCGACCAGCACTTCGCCCTCGCGCGGCCCGTCAAGCTGAACGGTGGTGACTTCCAGCGGCTTCCCGGCGGCGATGGCAACGGCGGCACGAACGTCCATGGCATTCCTCATTCCAGATTTCGAAATCGGGGAAATTCGATATGTGATATCGCGCGAGCGGCCCCGCGCGCTTTGGCCTTGCCGCATAGCATATGATCGGGCAACACGGGCCGCAAATGAATCGAGAATTCGAACAATTTGCCGCGCGCGCGGCGCCGGGGATTTTCGTGGTGCTGTGGAGCACCGGGTTCGTCGCCACCAAGTACGTGCTCAACAGCGCCGAGCCGTTGACCTATCTGGCGATCCGGATGGCGTGCGTGGTCGGGCTGATGGCGATCATCGTCGCGATCGCGCGGCCGAAATGGCCGGATCGCAGCGGGATCGGCCATAGCATCGTCGCCGGTCTGCTGGTCCACGGCTTTTATCTCGGCGGCACGGCGGTGGCGATCTCGCATTCGATCCCGGCCGGGCTCTCGGCGCTGATTCCGGGATTGCAGCCGATCCTGACCTCGACGCTTGCCAATCGCTGGCTCGGCGAGCGCGTCACGCCGCTGCAATGGGCCGGGCTGCTGCTGGGTCTCGCCGGCGTCGTATTGATCCTGCACAACCGGCCGATGAGCGGCGAGGCGGGCTGGGGCTGGCTTGCGTCCGGCGTCTCGCTGGTCAGCATCACCCTGGGCACGCTCTATCAGCGGCGCTACTGCAACGCCATCGACTGGCGCGCCGGCAATCTCGTGCAATACATCGCGGTGACGGTTTTCTTCGGCCTCGGCGCCTGGCTGTTCGAAAACAACGTGGTGCACTGGACCACCGAGTTCATCCTGGCGCTGAGCTGGCTGGCGGTGGTGCTGTCGATCGGGTCGATCGGATTGCTGTACTGGCTGATCCGCCGTTCGGCCGCGACCTCGGTGGCGAGCCTGTTCTACCTGGTGCCGGCGGTGACCGCGCTAATGGCCTATGTGCTGTTCGGCGAAAAGCTCGACGTCGTCGCCATTGCCGGCATGACCGCGTGTGCGGCCGCGGTGTTTCTGGTCAACCGCCGCACGGCGTGAAGAGCATCAGCTGCGGGTCTTCTTGTAAGCCGCCAGCGCGCGTTCGCGGCCGACCTTGTGATCGACGATCGGCTGCGGATAGTTCTTGCCGAGCGTCACGCCCGCGCTTGCGAGCTCGAGCGTTGTCGCGGTCCAGGGCTGATGAATGAACTTGTCAGGAAGCTCCTTCAATTCCGGCACCCAGCGCCGGACATAGACGCCGTTGGGATCGAATTTCTCACCCTGCAGGATCGGATTGAACACCCGGAAGTAGGGCGCGGCGTCGGCTCCGGAGCCTGCGACCCATTGCCAGTTGGCGGGGTTGCTGGCGGCATCGGCATCGACAAGCGTGTCCCAGAACCATTGCTCGCCGTGGCGCCAGTCGATCAAGAGATGTTTGACCAGGAACGACGCCACCACCATTCGCACGCGATTATGCATCACGCCGGTGTGCCAGAGTTCGCGCATCCCGGCATCGACAATCGGATAACCGGTCAGGCCGCGCTGCCACGCGCGCAATGCCTTGGCATCGCTCTTCCAGGGAAAGGCGTCGAACGACGGTTGCAGGTTGCGCACGGCCAGATCAGGCACGTCGAACAGCAGATGACGGCAGAACTCGCGCCAGCCGAGTTCGCTGAGGAATTTGTCGATGCCGCCGGACAGGCGAGGATGCTCGGCCGCGACGAAATGGGCGGCGTGCCAGACCTGGCGCGGGCTGAGCTCGCCGAAGCGGAGATGCGGCGACAGTCTCGACGTGCGGTCGCGGTCGGGCCGGTCGCGGTCGCCGGTATAGCCGGCGACGTTTCCCCGGAGGAACGCCTTGAGTTGCGCCCGCGCCGACGCTTCGCCCGGCGTCCAGCTTTCGCGCAAGCCGCCGGCCCAGTCGGGCTTTGACGGTTCGAGCTTCCAGCTCTCCAGCCGGTCGCTGGCGATATCAGCCACGCTGTTCAGTTTTTTCGGCGCCGGCAACGGCTTTGGCGGATCGCCAAGCGACTGCACCCGGCGCCAGAACGGCGTGAACACACGCAAGCCGCGGTTCTCCTTGTTGCGGATCGCGCGCGGCGCGACCAGCAGATCGCCGGGGAAGGTTTGCGTGCCGACGCCGATCTCGTCGAGCGCCTTTTTGACCTGATCGGCGACGGCGAGGTGGGGCGCCTGTGCGATCTCGTTCCAGAACACGGTCGCTGCATCGGTTTCGTGCGCGAGTGCGGCGATCACTTTGGCGGCCGGTCCCTTGCGCAGAACCAACGAGGCACTTGCCACGATCAGGCTTTCATTCAATGCGCGCAGCGACTGCGCCAGCCACCAGCGCGCGGCGCCGCCAGGCGGCCGCGCCTCCGGCGACTTCAGCGCGCGGCTTTGCTCGTCCAGTACGTAGAGGCAGATCACCGGCGCGCCGGTTTTCGACGCAGCATGCAGGGCAGGGTGGTCGGAAAGTCGCAGATCGTCGCGAAACCAGACGATGCAGGGGCGGGCGGTGGTCATGCTCGTATCAGTCCCATGAAATTCCTCAACCATTGCCTAGGGTTGTGCCATTAAGGCGATCGTAAGCAAAAACCATCAAATTGAGCGCGTTTTTCGGGAGATTGTGATGACCACGGGCTCGATTGGAAAGTACTTGCCGTCGCTCAAGCTCCGGCTTGGCACCAAGGCGGTGGTCGCCGCCACGCTTTTGATCGCGATGAACACCGCGCTGGTGGTGGGGGCGGCCTATTGGTCGCTGACCTCCGAGTTCGGCGACCGCGCGCTGCGCGACATCGAGGTCAACCTGAGGACCCTGGTGCTGACGTTCTCCGAGGCGTTCGGCGACACCAAGATCACGTTGAAGGATGGTGTCGTCACCCACGTCGAAGTCCAGCGCATGCCGGAATTCAAGGATCATGCGATCGTCGATCGCGCGGTCGGCTATGTCGGCGGCAACGCGACCCTGTTCGTCTATGACGAGGCAACCAGCCAGTTCGTGCGGCGTTCCACCAACGTCAAGAAAGAAAACGGCGACCGCGCCGTCGGCACCCAGCTCGCGCCGGATCACCCGGGACAGGCGGTCCTGCGCCGTGGCGAGGCCTACAAGGGGCAGGCCACGCTGTTCGGCAAGTCGTTCATGACGGCCTATTACCCGGTCGCCAATCCGGCCGGAAAGGTGGTCGGCGTTCTCTATGTCGGGATTCCGATGGCGCAGTTCGACGCCATGCTGGCGCACGCGATCCAGGCCATGGCGATAGGGGCGGTCCTCGCCGCCATTCTGGTGATGATCCTGACCACGATGATCGTACGCCGCGTCACCAAGCCCCTGAGCTCGGTCACGGAATCGCTGACGGCGATTGCCAACGGCAATACCGGCGTCGAGATCCATTACCACGAGCGAGTGGACGAGATCGGCGAGATCGCGCGAACCATCGAGGTCTTCAAGAACAACGTCGCCGAGCGCCGGCGCCTGCGCGAGGAGCAGACCGCGGCCGCGGTGGCTTCCGCCGAGCAGCGCAAGTCCGAACTGCGGCGCTTCGTCGATGAATTCGAAACCGGCGTCGGCGGCATCATCGACAACGTGCTGACCTCGTCCGGCGAATTCGAGCGCGTGGCGCGGCAACTGACCGAGACGGCACGGACGACGGCCGGCCTGTCCGGCCAGTCGGCAGGCGCTTCCGAGACCGCGTCCGAGCATGTCCGTTCGGCGGCGGCGGCTTCCGACGAACTCTCCAGTTCGATTGCCGAAATCACCCGCCGTGTTCAGGAGTCGAACGGCATCGCCGCCGAGGCCGTCAAGCAGGCCGCAGCCACCGATCAACGGATCAACCAGTTGTCGGAGGCGGGCGCCCGGATCGGCGACGTCGTCAAGCTGATCACCTCGATTGCGGAGCAGACCAACCTGCTGGCGCTGAACGCGACCATCGAGGCCGCGCGTGCCGGCGATGCCGGCCGCGGCTTTGCGGTGGTGGCGCAGGAGGTCAAGAGCCTCGCCGGCCAGACCGCGAAGGCGACCGAGGAGATCTCCAGCCAGATCGGCAACATGCAATCGGCCACCGAAGAGTCGGTCGGCGCGATCAAGGCAATCGGCCAGACCATCGAGCGCATCAGCGACATCGCGACCTCGATCTCGGCCGCGGTCGAGCAGCAGCGCGGCGCCACCCAGAACATCGCGCAAAGTGTGCGGGCCGCGGCAAGCGGAACGGCCGATGTCGCGGTCAACATCCGCAATGCGGCGCAGGGCGCCGGTGAAACCGGCGAGACCTCGGCCCGGATGTTTGTTTCCGCGCAGGCCTTGTCGGGCGAGAGCCTGCATCTGAAAGCCGAAGTCGAGAAGTTCCTCGATCGCGTTCGCGCCGCCTGATCGGCGCGAACGGTCCCGTCATTCCGAAGCCGTTATTTCGGCTGCGGCACGATCCGCAAGTAAGGCTTCGGCGATTTCCACCCCGCAGGATAGATCGTCTTGGCCTCGTCGTCGGTGACGGAGCCCGCGATGATGACGTCCTCGCCCTGTTTCCAGTCGGCCGGCGTCGCGACGCGATGCTTCGCCGTCATCTGCAGGCTGTCGATCACGCGCAGGATTTCCTGGAAATTGCGGCCCGTCGTCATCGGATAGACCAGCACCAGCTTGATCTTCTTGTCGGGGCCGATGATGAAGACGTTGCGCACGGTCATGTTGTCGGCGGCGGTACGCGTCGCCGGATCGCCCGAGGTCGAGGCGGGCAGCATGTCGTAGAGCTTGGAGACGTTGAAGTCGGTGTCGCCGATCATCGGATAGTTCGGCGCAGCACCCTGCGTCTCCTTGATGTCCTCCGACCATTTCGCGTGCTTGTCGACGGGATCGACGCTCAGCCCCATCAGCTTGACGCCGCGTTTGTCGAATTCCGGCTTCAATTTGGCGAGAGCGCCCAGTTCGGTGGTGCACACCGGCGTGAAGTCTTTCGGGTGCGAGAACAAAAGCGCCCAGCTGTTGCCGATCCAGTCGTGAAATTTGATTTTACCGTCGGTGGTCTGGGCTTCGAAATCCGGGGCGGTAGCGCCAATCTGGAGTGCCATGTTTCGACCTCATCTCATTCAAGTTACAAGGAAATTTGTCTTTGAAGGTATACGAAATAATCGAGGTTAAGTGAACCCGTTCACGTAAAAGGCGAGATCCTTCTCCGCAAGCGGGAACTCCTAGCATCTTCTTGTCGTCCGTGCCCCTGCGGCGAAATCAACACATCGGGAATAAAAGCCCTCGCTGCCCCGATATCGCCTTTTATCGCCCGCATCACGGCCAGCCTTGCTTGCTGGCTCGAACCGTGACGGACCTCACAGCGACCAATTGGCAACCATGTAAAAAACTCGGAATGCAAGTTTCGAATCGTTAACCACTCGTTTACGCCCGCATGAAAATGCTGGATCTGAAATAGAAATCGAGAAGTGCAATTATGTCCGTCTCTGCCGTCAAGGCCTCTACCGATACGTCCGCTGCCGCGTCTTCTGAAACGTCCAGTGTGCTCCAGGCATCCTGCCGCAAGACTGCTGCCCACGCGCTCACCATCGTGCGCGACGGCGTGATCACCGGCGAGGGCCCCACCACCAAGGGCCGCATCCATTTTTCCCGCACCCTCGATTCCGATGACGCCGCCTGGTGCGCGCGCATCCTGACCGTGTCCGAAGTCGAGCATCAACCGGTGAGCCGCGCCGAAGTCGAGGCGCTGTTTGAAATCTCGGACGCCGCCGCCGAGCGCAGCGACGAGGGCCGTTTCGACGATCTCCTGGCGAAAGCGGTCGCCCATCATACCGCGTCCGAGTCCGGCCTGCCGGTGCCGCCGCGCACGGTGGCGCTGTCGCCCGACACCGATATCGAGAGCTGGGCGCCGGCGCAGGCCAACAAGATCGACACCAAGGTGCTGGAATGGCTGGCCGGCCAGATGCGCGGCAAGCGCCGCAGCAATCAGACGCTGGCCGCGATGGTCGCGACCGTGGTCGGCGCCGCCGCGCTGCCGCTGGCGCAACTGCCGGGCATTATCGATCTCGGCATGATGTGAGCCTTCATCCGATCTCTGGATTTCGAAGACGGCGGGGATATTCCCCGCCGTTTTTGTTTTCCGCAATGACGACGCGCTTACTTCCCCGCCGTTTTCTTGTTCTCCTCCGCGTCCAGCCCGAGCGTGCGGCCGGGGAAACCGGCGTTGTCGAAATAGCGCTGGGTGCCGACGCGCTGGAAGTTCAGCACGGTGCGCAGGCCGTTCGCCGCCGGCTTTGACTTGATCGTGCCGGCATAGGCCTGCGGGGTGGCGCCGTTCGGCATCGCTTCGGTCATGACGCGGCCGAGCAGGGGACCCTTGGGCTTCTGCGTCAGCCCCATGACCTTTGCCGCGGTGGCGCCGACGTCGGCGTTGCTGACGGGGAGGGCGTCGACAAAACCGGCCTTGAAGTCCGGACCGATCGCAGCGGTGAAGTTCAAGGTATCGCCGCGGCTGAAGCTGCCATGCATGCCCTGGCCCTGGCGCAGCACGGTGTCGGCAATCTGCACCGAGCAGTTGGTCGGCTCTTCGCATCCCGACGACCAGGAGCGAAAGTTGACCACGATCGAGGGCTGCGGCGTCGCGGCCTTGCCGATCAGGCCAAGCTGCGACATCGGCAGGGTGCCGGGGAAGCGCCCGAGGTCGTCATTGACGAAGATGCCGCTGACATAGTCCTGTTCAAGCAGCGCCTTGACGGTGCGGTCGACCAGCTTGCGGTCCTTGCCGGGAATGTAGACCAGGTCCGATCCGCCGTTGGTGGCGATCACCACGTCAGGCTTGGTCGGATCCTTGCCGAGCACGCCGTTGCCGGCCTTGGGGTGGGCATCGGCGGCGACGGCCGCGTTCTTGTCGTTGGGGTCGAACAGCGGCAGGTTCAGCGCCTTGGCCAGATCGAGCGCGAGGAAGCCCATGGGCAGGAAATCCTTCGGCGTATCGGCATAGGAAATCTTCGCCGACGGGCTGGTCTTGCTCTCCTTGGAGATGGTCGAAAACCCGTGGTCGGAGGAGATGATGATGTTGGTCGAGGCGGCAAGTCCGAGTTCGTCCAGCGCCTTGCGCAACCGGGCCAGGTTGTCGTCGGCGTTCTTGATGCCGGCCATCGAGGTCAGGCCGTTGATGCCGGGTGTGATGGTGTTGAGGCTGTCGCCGGTATTGTGCTGGCTGCCGTCGGGATCACGTGACCAGAACACCAGCACGAATGGTTTGTTGCGCGCCTTGAACATCGGCAGCACAACCTTGGCCGCAACGTCGGCCATCCAGGCCTGCTGCGCGACGTTCGCTGACGTGGTGCCCGGGGTCTTGGCGTCGCCGGCTTTGCCGTTGTCGCCGCGCGAAGGTGTAGCGAGCGGAAGGTTGGCCTTGGTCAGCGCATCCTTCATTTCGTCGGACAGCGGGACGCCGTTCTTGCCGCCGGTGGCGTCGTCGATCACGATGGAGTTCTTGCCGCGATCGGTGTGGTCGAACTGCAACGTCGGGCCGAGCTTGCCGATCGCGGCGGTCGAGTATTCCTTCGCTCGCGCCATCTTCAGGAGGGTTTCCTCGTTCAGATAGTCGCCGTTGAAATGTTCGTCGATGTCGCCGAGCACCGCGTCGTTCTCGATGAAGGGCACGACGGTGTCGCCGGCCGGCACCGAGGTGTAACCGGTATAGATGGTGTTGGAGAACACGCCGGTGTCGCCGAGGTAGTGACCGCTCGCCATCGCCGAACCGTTGGCCATGGTGAAGGTCGGGAACAGCGAGTGCGAATTCTTGAAGTGGACGCCCTTGTCGCGCACCTCGGCCATGGCCGGCGCGGTCTGCGGCGTCACGATGCGCCCGCGCAGACCGTCCGGTACGAACAGGATCAGGTTGCGCGGCGCGGCGTTCTGCGCCGACGCTGCGGTGGCGGTCAGGACGATCAGGCTCGCGGACAGCAACACGGTGGTGCGGCGCATCAGGTTTCTCCCATCAGAAGCAATCCGGCGATCCGCCGGTGCCTCGGTTTAGTTTTGCTCTGCGACAGATTTGTTACAGGGAATTGGCCGCGGTCAACGGGCTTTTGATCCCGGCTGCGGACTGCGCGTTTGAACCGATCAGAGGCTTTTTCTGCCAAATGCGCTTGTCCTGAGCTCGCGCTTCGCGTACAGGTCCGGCGTCGCATCAAAGCGCCGTAAGCGTCTCACGTCAGGCAACGCATTGACCCGTCATGGTCGGGGAAAGTGCGTCATGTCTGTAACCGCGTGATCGACCGACCTGAATTCCCGAAGAGACCGATATGTTTATCGTTCGAAAACTGCCGCCGCGCTATGCGTCGGTCGTACTGCCCCTGATCCTGTCTGTCCTGATGACGTTTGTGGTGTCGGCCATCTCGACGCTCAAAAGCCTCGGCCCGACGCCGGCCTTCCTTGCGACCTGGCCGGCCGCCTGGGCCTTGTCGTGGATCGTCGCGTTTCCAACCCTGCTGGTGGTGCTGCCATTGGTGCGGCGGATCGTATCGCTGGTGGTAGCCGTACCACCCGCTAAAGGCTGAGTGGGCGACGACAGCCGGAAGCGGCTGTCGTCATGCTCAACGTTTTCGCGCGTGCCAGCGGCGGAGCGCCACCACGGACCAGATCGCTTCGACCACGCCAAACGGCCATGCGCCCTGCAAGAATCCGTAGATCGAGCCGAGCGCGCAGGCCGCGGCGAAGGCGAGGATGAACCATGGGCTGCGGTCCTCGGCCGCATAGCAAACCAGCATGGCGGTGACGGCGAATAGTCCAAAAGCAGTCAGTGCATCCATCAGCTCTTGTCCAGATTTTTCTTCACGATACCGAACGCCTGAAATACCGTCGGCTTCAGCAGTGGCCACGATCCGGCAAGTATCATGACCACGGTCGCAAAGGCCATCATCGCAAGGGTCGAACCACGCGGTCGCACGCCGGTGCGTATGCTCTGGCGGCCGATCCAGAGCCAGGCGGCGGCGACCGCGGCGATCGCAACCCACGTCACCCAGCCATGGGCGTGATCGAGCAGGGTGAGGGCGCCGCCGATATTGGCGACCACGATCGTCGGCAAGGTGAAAGGGAGTACGCAACACGCTGTGCAGGCCGCCGCGGTGCCGGCGGCGACGACGGCGGCTTTTGCCGTGCTGCTGCTTTTGGCCGGTTTGCAGCCGCAGCCGGGGCCGTCATTGGAGGGAAGGGTGCAGGCGGGCGGGGTATGCGTAACGGCCATGTGAAGCTCCAGCGCGTGTTCGAGGGTTGTTGTCCGGGAGTTCAGCGGATACCCCCTCAAGCCACTTGAGGTTCAAGCGGAAAAAACCGATGCGCATAGGAATTCTGGCCGAGTTGGCCGGCACCACCGTTCCGACCGTCCGCTATTATGAGCAGATCGGATTGCTGCGGCCGGCGGCGCGGCAAGGCGGCGGGCAACGCACCTACGACCGCGAGGACGTCCGCCGCCTGGCATTCGTCCGGCGCTGCCGCGAATTCGGGTTCTCGATCGACGAGGTGCGTACGCTGGTGTCGTTGACCGGCGATCGCAATGCGGCGTGCATCGACGCGCGCGATCTCGCCGGGCGTCATCTGGAGGCCGTGCGGTCGAAACTGGCCGAACTCAAAGCGTTGGAAAGCTCGATCGCATCGCTGGTCTCGACCTGCAATTCGACCTGCGCCGGCGGCGTCGCCACCGACTGCAGCATCTTTGTGGACCTCAACGGCGATACGCAGGACGGCCGTCCGGCGAAATAGCGCTCGATGTCCGCGCGCCCGGTTTGCGGCTCAGCCTTCTGCGGTGTATCGACGGTTTGTCGATGGTCCGACGTTGGGCCTGCCGCAACCAGAGAACGCAGATGAAACGCCTGCTTGCCATTGTCGCCAGCCTCCTGTTCGTCACTGGCGCATCCGCGCAGGAGCGATCCATTACCGTCGCCTCGACGACGTCGACCGAGCAATCCGGGCTGTTCGGCTACCTGCTGCCGCGCTTTACCTCGGCGAGCGGGATCGGCGTCAAGGTGGTGGCCGTCGGCACCGGACAGGCGCTCGACATCGGCCGGCGCGGCGACGCCGACGTGGTGTTCGTGCATGACAAGGTGGCGGAAGAGAAATTCCTCGCCGAAGGGTTTGGCGTGAAGCGCTTTGACGTCATGTACAATGACTTCGTGGTGATCGGGCCGAAGGCCGACCCCGCGCAGATTGCCGGCGGCAAGGACGTCGCCGAAGCCTTGCGGAAGATTGCCGCGACGAAGGCTGCCTTCGTCTCGCGCGGCGACCGTTCCGGCACCCACGAAGCGGAGTTGCGGCTGTGGAAGCAGGCGGGCGTTGATCTCGGCACGGCCAAGGATGGCTGGTATCGCGAGATCGGGCAGGGCATGGGCGCTGCGCTCAACATGGCGTCGTCCGCGAACACCTACCTGCTTTCCGACCGCGGCACCTGGCTTGCCTTCAAGAACCGCGGCGAGCTGGCGGTGCTGACCGAGGGCGACCGGCTGCTGTTCAACCAGTATGGCGTGATGCTGGTCAATCCGGCCAAGCATCCCGGCGTGAAGGCCAAGGACGGCCAGGCCTTCATCGACTGGCTGGTCTCCGCCGACGGACAAGGCACCATCGCCGGCTACAAGGTCGGCGGCGAGCAGTTATTTTTCCCCAACGCGTCCCACTAGCAGGAACGCCACCGTGCTGACGGTCACGCTCAGCGACACCAGCACCAGCCCTAACCCGAGCGCCAGCGCCAGATCGCCCTTGCTGGTTTCCAGCGCGATCGCCGTGGTCATGGTGCGGGTGTAGCCGCGGATATTGCCGCCGACGATGAGGATGGCGCCGACCTCGGCGATCGCGCGCCCGAACGCGGCGAGAAACGCGGTCAGCATCGACGCGCGCCCCAGCGAAAACAGCAGCGCCATGCTGCGAACAAGCGACAGCCCGTCGATGCGGGCCAGATCGGCATACTCGGCCCACAGCAGCGAGACCGGCCGATGCACCAGCGACACCACGATCGGCGTCGCCAGCATCACCTGCGCGAAGATCATGGCCGACGGCGTGAAAAGCAATCCGGCGAAGCCGAGCGGGCCCGATCGCGACAGCAACAGATAGAGCACGAGCCCGGCCACGACGGGTGGCAGGCCGAGCAGCGCGTTGGCCAGCACGATCAGGACCTGCCGTCCGCGAAACCCGATGATCGCGAGCCATACGCCGAGCGGCGCGCCGATCAAAAGCGCGATCAGGCTCGCCGACAGGCTGACCCGCAGCGACAGCCAGACGATGGCGATCAGTTCGGAATCGAGGCCGCCGATCAGCGTCAGTGCCGCCGCTATAGATTGGGTGAAATCATTCATCCGGCGCAATGAAGCAGAAATTCGAGCCGGGCTCCATGGCGTGGTCCGCATGGACGCGCGCCATCATCCACCCCGGATCAGGTCCGGGGTCATGCTTCCCGCGGTAACGCCGTCGCAGCCTTGGCTACTTGCCGGCGTCCTGGTCGAGGCACTGTAGCAGAAAGGCGGTGCGATCGCGCGCAATGACTTTTCCCGCATCCGCCTTGTGCGCGCATTCCTGCTGCTTGACCTGTTCGGCGCGGCGCTTCTCCGCCGCTTCGCGAAATTCCGGAGCAACCTTGGTCGGATCAACCAGTCTTTGCGCCGATAGCGGCGACACGATCAGAAGCGAAAACAGCGCTGCAACTACAAAATGTCTCATCATGAAAACTCCATCAAGGAGCCAAGGGGAGATCAGGAGGAAATCAAGGGAGCATCGAGGCAAAATCGATCGGTAAAAAAGCGATCATATCAAAAGCCGGGGCTGCCCGATACGTTCTCTTCCACGCTGGCGCCGTAGGTCGTCGAAATTTCCGTCCCGACAGCCTCAGGAGGCGGTGGCGCGCAAGCGCTCGCCGAGGTCGTGAGATTTGGCAGTTCATGCGGGAACTTTATTTTGCACACCCGGTAACGCTGTAAGCAAACGTTTAGGCGGCAGCCGTAGAATCTCGGGTGATTTCCCCTTCATTAACCCTTGGTTAGTCATGCGCTTGCAGTCGATGAAAGACCAGGACAAGTCCTGGCGCGCCATCAAGGCCCAATGGAAGAAGGACGCTGAAAGCGTCGGCGAGGATTTTTCGACCTTTTCGCAGGGCAGCTACAGCGCCTTCGACGGACTGACCAAGGACGGCGAGAATCCGACCCTGTACTGCCTTTCCGACGGCGAGCGGATTCACGCCGCATGCCAGGTCAGCCGCCTGATGATGAGCAAGTTTCCGGCGCCGATCCTGCGCGCGCGTTTCATCGTGGTGTCGCCAATCTACGAACTCGGCGTCGCCGACGCCGCCCAGTACGCCCAGATGCAGGTGGCACTGTTCTCCGGCATCGTGTGGCTGTCGCGGGATACGCTCTCGGCGAGCCACATCCGGTTTTTCCTGAAGAGTCCCGGCGACGCCCAGTTTTTCGCCGCCCTGCGGGCCGATTCCCCGACGTCGCCGTTCTCGAAGTTCACGATCGACGGCGGCCTGATCGAGTGCAGCATGCGGGAAGCCGAAGACGCCGAAGAGGACGAGATGGCAAAGGCCATGGCGTAACGAGCCGCTTGATTCCGTTGCAGCTTTTAACCTCGCGATAACTCACTTTGCTAACGCCCTCTTGGGTGGTGTCCCCCTACAACAAGCATCTGTGGGGACAGGGAAAATGCCGGATAGTTCATCTGACAGCGTTGCGACCGGGAGCTTGCGCGGATTGATCGGCAGCATGCTGGCCCGTAACCGTTTCGGCGCGATCCAGTGGCTGGTGCTTTGCGGCGCGGCGCTGGTGATCGCGATTGCGCTCGGGACCTCCTACTTCGCCATGCAGTTCCGGCAGCGCGCGCTCGAGGTTGCCGAGCGCGAGCAGAACAATACCGCGCTGCTGTTGTCGCGCCACTTCGACCAGCAGCTCGCCGACCTTCAGCACGTCCACAACGAAGTCATCTCTTACATGCTGACGAGCGCCGGCGAGACCGCCGACGAATTCGCGCGGTCGATGTCGACGTTGGAGGCGCATGAGATGCTGCGCAACAAGCTCGCGGCGATGCCGCAGCCCGGCGGCCTGCATTTGTACAACGCGGCCGGCAGGCTGATCAACGCGACCGAAATCTGGCCGGTGCCGGATGTGAGCATCGCGGACCGGCGCTACTACAAGCAGTTCATGTCGGGCGAGGCCGTGCCCGAGGTGATTGTCGAGCCGGTCACGAGCAAGGTGACGGGGCTGTGGACCACGGTGTTCGCACGCAAGATCGTCAACCGCCGCGGCGAGACCATCGGTTTCGCCAGCCGGGCGCTGCGGCCTTCCCATTTCGAGGATTTTGTCGCCTCGCTGGCGCTGGGCAGCGATACCGCAATTTCGGTGATCCACCACGACGGCACCATCATTGCCCGCTACCCGAAGAACGACAAATATGTCGGCCGCAACGTTTCCGGGATGCGGCAGTTTCAGATCGCCATGGCGCACAACGGCAATATTTCGGGGCGGTTCAGGGGCAGCCTTGGCGATGACTCGATCGGCTCGGTCAGGGCACTGACGCATTTTCCGATCGTCGTCGTCGCGGCAACCGATACGTCGGCGGCGCTTGCCGACTGGCGGGCGCAGACCAAGCTGCAGTTTTTCGCCGCGGTGCTGGCGGTGGTCGTCGTCATCTTCATGATCTACCTGATCGTGCGTCAGTTGCGCCGCCAGCATGCCGTGGCCCAACGCAAGCTGTCGGAGAAGACCCAGCATCTCGACACCGCCATCAACAACATGACGCAGGGATTGCTGCTGTTCGATTCCTCGGGCCGCCTCGTGATCTGCAATCAGCAATATATCGACATGTTCGGCGTCTCGCCCGACGTCGTCAAACCCGGCGTTCACCTGCGCGACCTGATTCAGCACCGCCAGCAGCTCGGCTCCTTTGTCGGCGACATCGACGCCTACTGCGCCAAGTTCCTCGATCCGAGGCAGGGCATTCAGGACACCGTGACCTCGACGCCCGACGGACGCACGATCCGGCTGATCTACAAGCGCGCGCCGGACGGCGGCTGGGCGACGACGCTGGAAGACGTCACCGAAGTCCGCCGCGTCCAGGCCCGGATCGAGCATCTCGCCCACTACGATCCCCTGACCAATCTGCCGAACCGGACGCTGTTTCAACGTCATGCGGAGGGATTGCTGCTGAGAGCGGAAAGTACCCAGTTCGCGATCCTCTATATCGACATCGACGAGTTCAAGGCCATCAACGACTCGCTCGGCCATCTGATCGGCGACGAATTCCTCAAGGGCGTCGCCGATCGGCTGCGCGAGGCCGTCGGCGCCGGCGACTTCATTGCCCGCCTAGGCGGCGACGAGTTCGCCATCCTTCAGCACGACGTGAAGGGCGATAGGGACGTCGATGCACTGGTAGCCGGGGTCTATCAGGCGCTGCGAACCCCGTTCGACTGTCATGGCCACCAGCTCGCCAGCGACGCCTCGATCGGCATCGCGATCGCTCCGCGCCACGGCACCGACCTGTTTGCCCTGCTCAAGAGCGCCGATCTTGCGATGTACGCCGCGAAGGCGGCAGGCCGGCGGACCTATCGCTTCTTCGATCCGGTGATGGAAGCCGAGGCCAACCGCCGCCGCGAGCTCGAGCGCGATCTGCGCACGGCGATGGCCGAAGGCGGCTTTGAACTGCATTACCAGCCGCTGGTCGACCTGCGCAGCGATGAGGTCACCGGCTGCGAGGCGCTGTTGCGCTGGCGCCATCCGGTGCGCGGCATGATCTCGCCCGCCGATTTCGTTCCGGTCGCCGAGGAAACCGGCCTGATCGACGAGATCGGGCAGTGGGTGTTGCGTACGGCCTGCGCCGAAGCCGCCACCTGGCCGGCCCATATACGCATCGCCGTCAACGTTTCGCCGGTCCAGTTCAAGTCTGAAACGCTGTCGCTGAAGGTCGCAGCCGTACTGGCCGAAACCGGGCTCGATCCGCGCCGGCTCGAACTCGAGATCACCGAAGCGGTGCTGATCGCCGATGACGACGCGGCGCTGGCGGCGCTGAACCAGCTCCGCGCGCTCGGCGTTCACATCGCGCTCGACGATTTCGGAACCGGCTACTCCTCGCTGCAATATCTGCAGCGCTTTCCGTTCGACAAGATCAAGATCGACCGCAGCTTCGTCAAGGAAGTGGTTCGCAATTCCTCCTCGGCCTCGATCATCCGCGCGGTGGTGAGCATCGCCGCCGACCGCAACATGATCACGACCGCGGAAGGCGTCGAAACCCTGCAGCAGCGCGAAACCGTGCAGAATCTCGGCTGCACGCAGATGCAGGGCTACCTGTTCAGCGCGGCGCGGCCGGCGCATGAAATCCGCGGACTGCTGGCGGCGAGCGCGACCACGGTCGTAAACGCCGCCTGAAGCACGATCGGCTCTGATGGGGTTACTTGCGTTGCGCATCGTCCGCAGGATTGACTGGAATCGTGCTGGCAGGTCCCTCGAATTGCAATTGCACGATTGCTTCTTCGTCCAGGGTCCAGACAAAATGAGCTTGACCCGCAGGGACGATGGCGAATGTGCCGACCTTCCCGATTTCCGGGTTTGACGCGTCAAATATTTCGCCTTCGCCGTAGTAGACCTTGCCGCTCAGGATTGTTGTATATTCGGCGTATGGGTGCCGATGCGGCGGTGTCTGCCGATTTGGCGGGAATTTAAAGCGCATGACCACGGTGCCGGTTTTGGTCGGATCACCGTGCAGCACCGCCGCCTTTCTGCCCTTCACCAGGGGAACATCAAACCATTTCAATTGGTCTTCGTGGACCGAATACGAATTGACCGCAGCGGTGGATTTTTCCGTCATTGCACAATGATCCCGGCGCCAATGATCCTCACGGACATCATCATATAGACTAACGCAGCCGTTGGACGGCAATTGTCGGCTACCGGTCATTCACGCCGGCTCTGGCGGGCCTGCGGCATGTCCGGTTAGCGCGATTTCTCCGAAATACCGGTCCTCCGGCTTTTTGGGGGAATCCGTCGGCCAAGGCCGGAACTCTCACCGACCAAGCGCGTTCTCTGCTCGGGGCCGACCGGTGCGGGATCGACATGCGTATAGCGATTGTGTTGGCGGGCATTCTGCTGCTCGGCGGTTCTGCTGCGCGTGCGGAGAGCGGCAAAGCCTCGTATTATCCCGGCATCGGCAAAAAGGGTGAAATGACCTGCGCGCATCGCAGCCGGCCATTCGGCAGCATGGTGCGGGTGTCCTACCGCAGTCGCAGCATTCAATGCCGGGTCAACGACCGCGGGCCATTCATTCGCGGCCGCATTATCGATGTCTCGATCGGCGCCGCCCGGGCGCTGGGGATGATGAGCGCCGGTGTGGTCCAGGTCTCGATCGAATAGCGAAGATACAGGCGGGCGTCGCTACGTGGTTTCAGGCTTCTGCGCCGAGATCGCTTTTCGCAGGATGCGCGACAGCACCTCGACCGAATAGGGCTTTTAAATCAGCTCAAATCCGCGGTGGGCATTTTCCGCCAGCACGTTGCTGTAGCCGGAGGTCAGCACCACCGGCAGGCCGGGGTAGCGCTCGCGGATGACGCTTGCGAGTTCGACGCCGTTCATGCCGGGCATGATCACGTCGGAAAATACCAGGTCGGCGGAAAACTCGTCCTCGGCCAGCATCGCCAGCGCGGCGGCGGCGTTGTCGACGCGGCGGACCGTGTAGCCGAGATCCTCCAGCAGTTCGGTGGAGAAGCGGCCGACATCGTCATTGTCTTCGACGACCAGCACCCGATAGCCGCGTCCGCGGATGGCGGGCTCGTTGCCGACGGAAGCCGCCGCGGTGGCCTCGGCCGGCATCGCGGCCTGCGGCAGATAGATCGTGAAGGTCGCGCCTTGGCCCAAGGTGCTGGTGACCGCGATGTCGCCGCCGGATTGTTTGGCGAAACCGAAGGCCTGGCTGAGGCCGAGCCCGGTGCCCTTGCCGACGTCCTTGGTCGTAAAGAACGGCTCGAAGATCGCCTCCAGCTGATCGGGCGCGATGCCGGTGCCGGTATCGGTCATCGCAACGGCCACGAAGTCGCCGCCGCGCGCGGGCTGGGCGCGGAGCGCGGGGATCGCGGACACCTTCCGCACGCTGATCGTCAGCCGGCCTTCGCCGTCCATGGCATCGCGTCCGTTGACGGCGAGGTTGATCAGCGCGGTCTCGAACTGCGCGATGTCGGCGATGGCAAAGCAGTCGGGATCGCTGATACCGATTTCGATGTTGATCCGGCCGCCGACGAGGGGACGGATCAGCTGCGCCACCGCCTCGACCTGGGAGCCGACGTTGAACACCTGCGGCTTCAGCGGCTGGCGGCGGGCAAACGCCAGCAATTGCCCGGTCAGCTTCGAAGCCCGTTCCACGGTTTCCGAAATCGCGTCGACGTAGCGGCGGCGGCGCTCTTCCGGCAATTCGCGGCGGCGCAGGAAGTCGGTGGCGGAGCGGATGATGGTCAGGAGGTTGTTGAAATCGTGCGCCACGCCGCCGGTCAGTTGCCCGACCGCTTCCATCTTCTGTGACTGGCGCAGCACTTCCTCGGCCTGGCGGCGCTCGGTGATATCGACCGCTTCAGGCACCGCGCCGATGATCGCGCCGTGGCGGTCGCGCATCGGGCGCATGGCGAAGTCGAAGTAACGTTCGCCGATGGGTATCTGAAGCCGCATTTCGGTCTGGATCTCTTCGCCCTTCATCACGGCGGCGAAGCCATCGCGGACGATGTCGCGCATGCCTTCGGTCGCGCTGAACCATGGCGTCTCCCAGAACGGCTTGCCGATGACGTCGCCGGCGTCGGCGCGGATTCCGGCGAGCGAGGTCCGGTTGGCATAGAGCAGGTCGCCCTGGAGATTGAGCAGTCCCTGGTACTGGTGGCTGGTCTCGAAGATCGCGCGCATTTGCGCTTCGTTGGATTCGAGCTGCGCAGTGCGCTCCGCTATCCGCTGCTCGAGGGTTTCGTTGAGCCGGCGCAAATCGCTTTCGGCCTGTTTCGAGGCGGTGATGTCGTGGGCGACGCCGATGAAGCCGATATGCCTGCCGGTCGGATCCCAGCGCGGCTGCGATTCCGATCGCAGCCAGCGCCATTCGCCGTGGGCGTCCCTGTAGCGCGCCTCCAGCACGAACGGTTTTAGCGAGGCCTCGCCCGCGACCGACTCCTGCACCACCCTTTGCATATCGTCCGGATGCAGCACCTTGCGCCAGTCGAATGCGATGGCTTCCTCGAAAGGCAATCCGAGGAAATCGACATAGGCCTGGTTGGCGAACGAGCGGGTGCGGTCGAGCTTGGTGACCCACATCGGCACCGGCGCGCTGTCGGCGATCAGCCGAAAACGTTCCTCGCTCTCGCGCAGCTTTTCCTGCGCCAGCATGCGCTCGGTAACGTCGATATGAGCGCCGACCAGCCGCAGCGCGCGACCGCCGCCGTCGCGTTCGATTTTCGCGATAACGTCGATCCATCGCGTCTGGCCGTCGCTCGGCCGCACGATCCGGTAGGTCGCAAAATAGTCTTCGTCGCGGCCGGCAAGGGCGTCGAGGAATTGCTTGACCGTATGCTCGCGGTCGTCGGGATGAATCCGGTTGACCCAGTCCTCATGGGTTTCATTGGCGGCATCAGGCGGCAGCCCGTGGATAATCAGATATTCCGGCGAGCGGCGGTTCTTGAAGCCGTCGCGGAAGTCGACCTCGACGCCGCCGACGCGTCCGATGCGCTGGACCCGGGCGAGCTCCGCTTCGCGTTCCTGCAGCGCGCGATGGGCCCGGTCGCGTTCGCGCGCGATTTCTTCCAGATGCTGCCGCAACCGTTCGGCGGCTTCAGCTTCGGGCAAGACGTTAGGTTCGACAGGGGGCATACGTGACGGCAACCTCTGCCGCCACTTTCACACAGGAAGCGGCGGCCTTGCCAGCTTCATTTGCTCTTTCATTTGTTTTTGGGTGAGCGGCAGTTGTAGGCTCTGCGGAACCCGGCGCCCTGGGCGTCTTCCTCGGAACAAAACCAGCGATCCGGGTTGGTCAGGCCGGGATAGGAACGGCAAGCCTGCAGATGATAGATGCCGAGATTGCCGGTGACGCGGGCGCGAACGGCATACTTGCCCTTGATGCTGCAGCCGGAAGGCTGGGCGAGATCCTCGGGAAACAGCGCCGCGCGGATTTCGCGGTCGCGGTCGGCGCGGCAGGAGCCGCCGAGCAAGGCGCTATCCTTGCGGCCGACGCGGAACTCGTGGGGCGCGACGAAGCAGCCCTTCCACAGGCCGAGCTTGCCGTCCTTCGCGCTGGCCTCATCGTCCCTGAACCGACCCTTGAGCTGGTCCTTGGCCGCGGGTTCCATGTTCAGGGCAAAGCCCTGTTTGACCATCGCCTGGTTGAGGCTGGTCTTCTCGCCGTCGACCGTGCACAGGCCGATGTGACGCTTCTTGAAGAGCGGATCGGGGCCGAGATCGTCGCAATGCACCGACCGGCCGCCGATCAGTTTTGCCAGTTGATCGCGGGCCTCGATGCCGCAGGTCCAGCTATCGGCATGTTCGTCGATGCAGAGCTGGTCGAACGCCGGCGCATCGACGCTGTCGAGCCGGTAGGTGACGCTGCCCAGTTGCAGCGTACCGCCGTCGCGGATGGTGGGGGAGGCGGCCTGGCTCTGGCTTGTGAAGGAGAATGCCGACAGCAACATCGCAACAATGAAAATCCGGGACTGCATGGACTCACTTCAAATGGCAGGTTTGAGGGCGCGCCAGATCGTCTAGCACGACCGACACCATAACGGGGATATCCGCATTGGTCGCAAGTCATCTCCACGGTGGGGAGCGCGGCCGCTAGCCGAACACGGAAAGCATCGAAAGCACGTCCCTCAGGATGACGATGGCGTCGCCGATCCAGGGTAGCCAATACCCAAACCAGCCAAACGCCGCAGCAATGACGGTTGATGGCATCCATCCGAGCGCCGGCCCCCAGTGATCGAAACTGACCGCGAACATGGCATACGCGACGACGAACGCGTGGAAGGCCACGATCAGCCCGGAAACCAATCGCCGCCGGCCTTCCTTTTCATTGGCAGCGTCGTTCGTGGCGGTGTCGTTGGTGTTTTCCCCGAGGGTCGCTTTGGGCCGCTTCGATCGGACCTCCCTGATGATTAGTCGGGGAAATCGCTGGTCGGTTGGGACGCTATTGATTGACTTCGAAAGAACAAAAGAAGAACATACGGCATTCCCGCCCCGCAATGGAATACCGCAATGCCGTCCTCTTCAGAGCCGAGCGCCCAGCCTAATGACGGGCTGGAGGATGCGGTGGACCAGGCGATTTCGGCCTGCGGCGGCGATCTGCGGGCGACCGTTCGGGCGCTGATCGTGGCCAACGACTATCTGGAGACCGAGGTCGGCGAGCTGATGAAGGCGGTCAGCCACGCCTATGCGAGAGGCCGGTTCAACAGCTATTCCGGCTGAAATAGCGCCTCGACGCAAACGGGCGCCCATGGGTCGATCGGCGGCCGGCAGGAGAGAGTTGCCTCGGTCGATTTTTGCTGTACGACGGGTTTGTTACCCGCGTCCCCGCATGTCACATTGCGGGCGAGGATCCCGCCCAAAGCTCAAGCAAGAAGAACATGTTCAAACGAATTCTGATCGCAAATCGCGGCGAGATCGCCTGCCGGGTCATCAAGACTGCGCGGCGCATGGGGATCGAGACGGTAGCCGTGTATTCCGAGGCCGACCGCGACGCACTCCATGTCGAAATGGCCGATGACGCGGTGCTGATCGGCCCGCCGGCCGCCTCCGAGAGCTATCTGGTGATCGAGAAGATCGTCGAGGCCTGCCGCAAGACCGGTGCGCAGGCCGTGCATCCCGGCTACGGCTTCCTGTCGGAGCGCGAAGCCTTTCCGCGCGCGCTGGAAGCCGCCGGCGTCGTCTTCATCGGTCCCAACCCCGGCGCCATCGCCGCGATGGGCGACAAGATCGAATCCAAGAAGGCCGCCGCCAAGGCCAACGTCTCGACGGTGCCGGGCCATCTCGGCGTTATCGAGGACGAGAAGCACGCGGTCAAGATCGCCGACCAGATCGGCTATCCCGTGATGATCAAGGCTTCCGCCGGCGGCGGCGGCAAGGGCATGCGGATCGCGCATTCGACCTCCGAAGTCGCCGAAGGTTTCAATCTCGCCAAGGCCGAGGCCAAGTCGTCGTTCGGCGACGATCGCGTCTTCATCGAAAAATTCATCGTCGATCCCCGCCACATCGAAATCCAGGTGCTCGGCGACAAGCATGGCAACGTGATCTATCTCGGCGAGCGCGAATGTTCGATCCAGCGCCGCAACCAGAAGGTCATCGAGGAAGCGCCGTCGCCGCTGCTGGACGAGACCACCCGCCGCAGGATGGGCGAGCAGGCGGTTTCGCTGGCCAAGGCCGTCAATTACGATTCCGCCGGCACCGTCGAATTCGTCGCCGGACAGGACAAGAGCTTCTACTTCCTGGAGATGAACACCCGCCTGCAGGTCGAGCATCCCGTCACCGAACTGATCACCGGCATCGACCTCGTCGAGCAGATGATCCGCTCCGCCGCCGGCGAGAAATTGAAGCTGGCGCAGAAGGACGTCACGCTGACCGGCTGGGCCGTTGAATCGCGCGTCTACGCCGAAGACCCGTTCCGCAACTTCCTGCCTTCGATCGGCCGACTGGTGAAATACCGTCCGCCCGCGGAAACGCGCCAGGACGGCATCACCGTCCGCAACGACACCGGCGTGCAGGAAGGCGGCGAGATCTCGATCCATTACGATCCGATGATCGCCAAGCTGGTCACGCACGCGCTGTCGCGCGCCGCCGCGATCGAGGCGCAGTCGACCGCGCTGGATTCGTTTTATGTCGACGGCATTCGCCACAACATTCCGTTCCTGTCGGCGCTGATGAGCCATCCGCGCTGGCGCGAGGGCAAGCTCTCGACCGGTTTCATTGCGGAAGAATTCCCGAAAGGATTTGCCGCGCGCGCGCCGGAAGGCGAGATCGCGCGCCGGCTGGCCGCCGTGGGGGCTGCGATCGATCACGTGCTCGGCGAGCGCAAGCGGCAGATTTCCGGCCAGATGAACGGCCGGGTGGTGCAGCGCGAGCGCCGCCGCGCGGTGTGGCTCGGCCGCGACGAGATCGCGCTCGACGTCGCGCGCGAGGCCGATGGCATCGCGGTGCGCTTCATCGGCACCGACGGTTTGCCCGGCAACCCGCATCAACTGGTTTCGAACTGGACGCCGGGCGAGCCGGTCTGGCAGGGCAGGATCGACGGCCATCTGGTCGCGATGCAGGTGCGCGCGATACCGAACGGTATCCGGCTCGCGCATCAGGGTTATGAAGTCCCGGTCAACGTCTTCACCGAAGGCGAGGCGGCGGCCGCACGGCTGATGCCGGTGACGACGGCGGCCGATACCGGCAAGAAGCTGCTGTGCCCGATGCCAGGCCTCGTGGTCTCGATCGCCGTCACCGAAGGGCAGGAAGTCAAGGCCGGCGAGACGCTGGCCGTGGTCGAGGCCATGAAGATGCAGAACGTGCTGCGCGCCGAGCGCGACGGCACGGTCAAGAAGATCCACGCCGCCGCCGGCGCCACGCTGGCGGTCGACGCGCTGATTCTGGAGTTTGCTTAACAACACCGTCATTGCGAGCGCAGCGAAGCAATCCATAGCGAAGAACAAAAAAGCTGGATTGCGTCGTCGCTTCGCTCCCCGCACTGACGCAGAGCAAGGGAGTTTTCGCCATGGCCTTCCGTCAACGCCGTCAGGCATTGCGAGCGATCCTTTCGGGACAAAATTGCATCCGGCCCGGATCGGTCTATGACGCCACCTCGATCCGCATTGCCGAGGACCTCGGCTTCGAGCTCGGCATGTTCGGCGGCTCGGTGGCCTCGCTGGCGGTGCTCGGCGATCCTGATATCGCGTTGATCACGCTGACCGAACTCTGCGAGCAGATGCGCCGGATGTCGCGCGCCGCGTCGTTGCCGGTGCTGGTCGATGCCGACCACGGCTATGGCAACGCGCTCAATGTCCGCCGCACCGTGCAGGAACTGGAAGCCGCGGGTGCCGCCGGCCTGACCATCGAGGACACGCTGCTGCCGCAGGCATTCGGGCAGAGCAAGACGCAGTTGATCTCGCTCGACGAAGGCGTCGGCAAGATGAAGGCCGCGCTCGACGGCCGCGGCGACCCCTCGCTGGTCCTCATCGGCCGCACCGGCGCCGTGTCGATCAGCGGTCTTGACGACGCGATCGCGCGGGCGAAAGCCTATGAAGCCGTCGGCGTCGACGCACTGTTCTTCACGGGGATCAAGGACCGCGGTGAACTCGAAGCGATCTCGGCGGCAACCAGGTTGCCGATCGTGCTCGGCGGCGCGCCGGAGGAAATGACCGCGCCCGATTATCTCCGGAGCCAGCGCGTGCGGATCGCGTTGCAGGGCCACGCACCGTTCGCCGCCGCCACCCAGGCGGTCTACGACATCCTGAAGGCGCTGCGCGACGGGATCTCGCCGAAGAATCTCAAGGGCCTGCCGTCGTCGGAACTGACGGCTCGCGCCATGCGCGAAGCCGACACCAGGGCGCGCACGAGCGAATTTCTCGGGCTGAAGAAGTGACATGAGCGCCGTGGTTCGCCACGTCACGATCAGCGGCGGGGTACAGGGCGTCGGCTATCGCGCCTGGGTGGATCATCAGGCGCGAAACAAGAATCTCGAAGGCTGGGTACGCAATCTCAGGGATGGC
The DNA here is from genome assembly GCA_963764705.1 of uncultured Alphaproteobacteria bacterium. Lineage (GTDB taxonomy): Bacteria > Pseudomonadota > Alphaproteobacteria > Rhizobiales > Xanthobacteraceae > Bradyrhizobium. Next base: position 127,912 of record CAVXTR010000012.1, read on the forward strand.
CGCGTCGAGGCGCTATTCGCCGGTCCCTCGGATGTGGTGACGGCGATGATCGCGGCGTGCCGGCGCGGGCCGTCGCTCGCACATGTCGACGACGTGCAGGACGAAGCCCGCAATTCCGATGCGCTGAACCTGCGGCGGGCAGGGGAGCGGTTTTCGGTGTTGCCGACGATCTAGGTGTCTGGACAGGCGAGGTGATGCCATGAAGCCGACGACCCCGCGCGACTGGCGGCGTATCCATCACTCCCCGATATTCTGGATCGGCGTGGTGATGTGCCTCGCGGCGATCACGATCTACGTGCTGTCGGACGACCTGTCGTTGCGGCCGGACGCGCGCTAGCCCGGCTAGAAAAATCCGGGACTGAGATCGACGCCGTAGGTCATGATCAGCACCGATACGAATAGCCCCGCCAGCGAAAGCAGCAACAGTTGCTTGACGATTTCGACATCGTCGACGGTAACCAAGACGCGTGACAGTGCGCGTGCGATAGCAGTCATTTGCGACCTCCATGCTGTTCAGCGCCCGGCAGCGGAATAGCGCGGATGGCCGCGTTCGAATGTGATCTGGCTCACCAGTCGGTAGATTTATCGATCGCGGGGATCAGCGGGTTCGCGTTCAGGCTGATGCGAATCGGGCTGAATCGATCCGCTGTCGGTGTAGCGCAGGTCCAGCGACGAATACACGACACTACTGTTGCGGCCGAGACGCTTGGCCTCGTAGAGCGCGGTGTCGGCCTCGCCGACCAGCGTGGACTCGTTGAGGGTGGAGCGGGTGCGGGCGGCAATGCCGGCGCTGATGGTGACATAGCCGCGGCTGGCGGCGGTGTTCGGAATTCCGAGCGCGCGGATCGTCAGCCGAATGGCCTCGGCGATCTTCAAGGCGCCGTACTCCGACATGTTGGGCAGGACGACCGCGAATTCCTCGCCGCCATAGCGCGCGGACAGGCCCGAGACCAACGTGGTGGCATCTGCGATCGCCCTGGCAACGGCCTGCAGGCATCGGTCGCCCGCCTGGTGGCCGTAGGTGTCGTTGTAGCCCTTGAAATTGTCGATATCGAACAACAGCACGGAGATGGTTTCGCAGGCCTCGTATTCCCGGCGCAGGAAGCTGTCGAAAGTTCGTCGGTTGGTCAGCCCGGTCAGGCTGTCGGTGGCGGCAAGCTGGGTGAGGCGACGGTTGAGCAGGTTGAGCTCGTCTTCCATCTGCCTGCGTGCGGTGACGTCGCGCAGCACGCCGACAAACTCGATCTGGGCAGGGTCGTCGCATTCCGATGCCAGCTTGAAGTTGATTTCGACCCAGGCCAGCGAACCATCGATACGGGCGATCCGAAATGCGACGGTGCTGACAACCCCGGGCTCGCCGAGCCGGGCGGTGGCGGCCCTGACGGCTGCCTTGTCGTCGGCATGAATGAGATCGAAACATGATTTTCCGATCAGGTCCTGCGCGCGCATTCCGAGCACGGGTTCGACCGAATGCGAGACGAAGCGCAGCACGCCGCGGGCATCGATCAGGATGATGATGTCGGCGATGTTGTTGGCGAGCAGGCGATAATGCGCCTCGCTTTCCCGCAGCGCCCGCTCGGTGCGGATACGAAAGCGGAACTGGGACGAGAGCAAGGCGGCGAGCAGGATGATGATGCACAGCAGCACGCCGGCGACGAGCGCATCGGTGCGCAGCGTCATCAGCCAGCCGGAAAGCAGCCAGTCCTCGGAGACCGCCACGGTGACGAGTACGTGATATTGCGGTGTTTCCTCGTAGCCGAAATACTTCACGATGCCGTCGAAAGGCGAGACGATCTTGTAGGCTCCGACGGCACTGTGCAGCAGGTGTTTTCTAAACAGGTCCGTCTTGGAAAGATCACCGGTCGTCTGCGACTGCGGCCAGCGAATCAGAACGATACCGTCGCTCCGGATCAGCGTGATGCCGCCATCCGGGCCGAGCTGGAACATCCGGTAGAAGCCGTTGAAATAATCGTTGTCGACCGCGGCGACGACCACGCCGGCAAAGCTGCCGTCCTGATGCTCGATGCGTTTGGTGAGCAGGATGGTCGACCGTCCGGTCAGGCGCGACTGCAGCGGCTCGTTGACAAACAGTTCCGTGCCCGATGTATCGCGATGATGGATGAAGTATTTGCGGTCGGCATTGTTGTGACGCGGCGTTTCCGGCAGCGACGAGTACCGCCACTGGCCGTCAACGTCCAGCACGCCGATCTCGCGCAACTGCGGCAGCGTCGCCACCGCTTCCGCCATATACTTGTTGAGCCGTTCCGGCCGCGGATCCTGATATCTGAGCAGGTTCACCAGGCCCGACATGGTGATGTCGGCTGCCTGGATGGTGTGAGCGGCATGCTCGGCCAGCGAGTGGGCGAGGTTCTGAATATCGGTATTGCCGCGTTCCAGGGCGGCCGACTTGGCTTCCAGCGCCTTCCAGACCACGATGCCGATGACGCAGGCAATCATCACCAGCGCGAAGATGATGACGACGGCGCCCGGCGTGACCCGCCGCGGCGGCTCGCCCTGGCTTGACTGGATTCGATTGGACATCTTTCGCCTTGTGGGGCCGCGTTCGGGCCCTTTGGCCGGACGTGGCATGCGTCCCGTAATTTATCGGGCGATAGGTGCCATTGAGGTTAACAGATTGGTCGGGATGCCGCCGGGGGCAGGCGAGGGTGACCGGGGTGAGCGGCCGTCACGGCGGCCGTGCCCCCCTTGACTTCCTCTCAGTTACGTCAGATATTTCTGTCATGACAGAAATAACCGCCAAGAAGAAACTCCCCGCCGCCGTCGAACGGTTCATCCTGCACTGGGGGGACATGGGCGACGAGTGGGGCGTCAACCGCTCGGTCAGCCAGATCCACGGCCTGCTGTATCTCGCCGAGGCGCCGATGACCGCCGACGACATCGCCGAAACGCTCGGCATGGCCCGCTCCAACGTCTCCAATTCGATCAAGGAACTGCTGTCCTGGAACCTGATCCGCCGGGTGCCGATCCTCGGCGACCGCCGCGATCATTTCGAGGCCGAGACCGACATTTGGGAAGTGGCAGCGCGGATCGCCGCCGGCCGCAAGGAGCGCGAGATCGACCCCGCCGTGGACGCGCTGCGCGCCTGCGTCGCCGAGGCGGCCGACGATCCCACCATCAGCCCGGTCGCCAGCAAGCGGCTGAAGGAAATGCTGGCGTTTACCGAACTGGTCGACCGCTGGTACGTGCAGATGCTGAACGTGCCGCGGCCGCGGCTGGTGGCGCTGATCAAGCTCGGCGAGAAGATCGTCAGCTTCCTGCCGATGGGAAAATCCAAATAGGGGCGGAGCGCAAATAGCGGCGGGTAAAGGAGTTTGCGATGGCGTCGACAAGACTACCAAGGCATCCGACAACCCCGACCACGGGCACCCTGCTGCTCGACGACCATCGCTTCCATTCGCTGTTGCCCGACGAGGAGTGGGGCCGGCTGCCGCTGGCGATCTGGCGGCGCTTCTCGAAACGTTTCGCCGATGGCGAAACTGCCGTCTATGTCGGCGAGGTTGAGGAGGCTTGCGCCAGCCGGGCCGGCTGGTGGCTAGCGCAGCTTTCCCGCGCGATCGGCGGGCCATTGCCGACCGGCACGGAGACCGGCGTCCCGATGGTCGTCACCGTGACCGAGGACGCCGCCAGCGGCGGCCAGATCTGGACCCGGATCTGCGCGCGCAGCAACGGTTTTCCGCAGGTCATTCATTCGGCAAAGCGTTTCGCCGGCCCCACCGGCCTTGAGGAATATGTCGGCTGCGGCGTCAGCATGGCGCTGCGCATCTCGGTCGAGCACGAGGCGCTGGTGTTTCGCAGCGCCGGTTACGGCCTGCAGATCGGATGGCTGCGATGGCCGCTGCCAGAGTGGCTGACGCCCGGCGACCTGACGGTGACGCATTCGGATCTTGGCGACGGCCTGTTTCGCTTCTCTCTTAATATCGTTCATCCGCGTTTCGGCAGGCTCATTCGTCAGTCCGCCGTTTTCCGGGAGGCCGCATCATGACGACATTGCTCTGGACCCTGATCGCCATCCAGATCGTGATGGGGGCGTTCGACACCTTCTATCACCATGAGCTGACCGAGCGGCTGGCGTGGCGGCCGTCGCAACGTTACGAGCTGCAGCTCCACAGCCTGCGCAATATGCTTTACGCGTTGCTGTTCCTGGTGCTCGGCTGGCTCGAAGTGCACGGCATTTTCGCCGGTGTCATCATCGCGGTGCTGGTGGCGGAAATCGTCATCACGCTGATGGATTTCGTCGAGGAGGATATGAGCCGAAAATTGCCGGCGAGCGAACGGATCAATCATACGCTGCTCGCGATCAACTACGGTGCCATCCTGGTGCTGCTGCTGCCGGTCCTGATCGGCTGGGCGATGCTGCCGACCGGGATCGAACTCGCTTACACCGGCCTTCTGAGTGTAGCGGCGGCGGCATCGGCCGCCGGCGCCGGCCTTTGCGGCCTGCGGGACTACGCCGCGTCGAAACGTCTGGCGCGCATGACCAGCGTGCCCGCGGCAGGGCTGGTCGAAAAACTGCCGGGGCGGCAGACTGTGCTGGTGACGGGTGCCACCGGCTTCATCGGCAGCCGTCTGGTCGCGAGCCTGGCCGGAGCAGGGCATCGGGTGATCGCGCTGGTGCGCAATCCGGCGAAGGCCGACATGCTGCCGCCGCCGATCACGCTGATCACCAGCCTCGACCAGCTTCCGGCGGATACCAACATCGATGCGATCGTGAATCTGGCGGGCGAGCCGATCGGCAACGGACTATGGACCGAAGCCAAGCGCCGAAGAATTCTGGCGTCGCGCATCGACATGACCGGCGACGTGGTCAAGCTGATCGCACGGCTCGATCGAAAACCGGCGGTGCTGGTGTCCGGCTCTGCCATCGGCTGGTACGGGCTGTGGCAGGACCAGGTGCTGACGGAGTCCGCCAGGTCGCATGCCTGCTTCAGCCACGAATTGTGCGACGCTTGGGAGAACGCGGCGCGTCCGGCCATGGACTACGGCGTCAGGGTGGCCTGCTTGCGGATCGGCCTGGTGCTGGGCACCGACGGCGGTTTCATCACGCGGATGCTGACGCCGTTCGAGTTCGGCCTCGGCGGGCCGCTTGGTTCTGGCAGGCAGTGGATGTCGTGGATCGAGCGCAACGATCTGGTGCGGCTGATCGCTCATGTGATGGCAAAGGCCGATCTCTCGGGGCCGGTCAACGCAACGGCGCCGATCCCGGTCACCAACCTGAAATTCACCGAGGAATTGGGCCGGCGTCTGCGTCGCCCGGCGGTGTTTAGAATTCCGGACGCGCTGCTGCGGCGCCTTGGCGGCGATTTTGCCAACGAACTCCTGCTCGGCGGGCAGCGGGTGTTGCCGAACAAGGCGCTCAGCAACGGCTTCGTATTCCGGCACGAGACCCTGCGCAGCGCGTTCGATGCGATTTTGTGAGGAGGGCGAGATGTGCTCGGAAATCCGATTTAGGCGCGCGATAAAGGGGTGGTTCGTCGGTTGCGTAACGGTCACCGCCGTCATTTACGCGCTATTGCTGGGCCTCGTGGCGATCGCACCTGGAGGCCGTTCGGATCTGTCGATCGCAGCCGTGTTGTATATCGCTCTGGTTCCTCCCGCGCCAATCCTGGTCGTCATCTGCGCGGTGACCGGAATGCCGGCAGCCGTGGTGATCTGGCTGAGCGAGAAGTTTCGGATGCGATCGCTTCTGTTCTTTGGCGGTGCCGGCGGGACGATCGGAGTATTGCGTCAGGGCATGCTGACTCGATCGTTTTCGACCTTTACCTGGTTTTCCGTCGTGCTCGGAATTCTCGCCGGGCTTGGTTATTGGTTCGTCGCGGAAAGGCACACCGGTCGGGATGGCGAGCCGGCGTAGCGCTCACTTCGGCAATTTCGCGATCGCCTCGCTGAGCTGGTGGATTTCGTAGGGTTTTCGCAGAATCGGAAAATCGCCGCGTACGTTCACCGCGGCGTCGCTGTAGCCGGTCGCCAGCAGGATCGGCAGGCCGGGCCGCGTTTGCTTCAGGTGACGGGCGAGGCCGAGGCCGTCCATCTTGCCCGGCATCACGATATCGGAGAACACGAAGTCTATCCCGTCGCGCTCGATTTCGCGCAAGGCGGCTTCCGCATCCGCCACCCTGCGGACGGTGTAGCCGAGCTGTTCGAGCAGGCTGGCGCTGACGGTGGCGACATCCGGATTGTCGTCGACCAGCAATACCGTGCCGCTGCCGCCGCCTGCGGCGACGTGGGTGGTTTCGGCCGAAAGCGCGACGTCCTTGCGCGGCAGCAGAATGGTGATTTTCGTCCCCTTGCCGATTTCGCTCGAGACCTTGATGGTGCCGCCGGCCTGGTGCGCGAAGCCGTGGACCTGCGACAGCCCCAACCCGGTGCCCTTGCCGACGGGTTTGGTGGTAAAAAACGGATCGAAGATTCGGCTCAACACATCAGGGGCGATGCCGATGCCGGTATCCTCGACCGAGATCGCGACGTAGTCACCCGCGGGGTTTTCCTCATCCAGGGTCTGGTTCCGTGCCGCTATCGTAACGACACCGCCAGTGGGCATCGCGTCGCGCGCGTTGATGACGAGATTGACCAGCGCGGTTTCGAGTTCGGCGACGTCGACGACCACCGGCCAGGCGTCGCGGTCGACGTCGAATTGCAGCGTTACAGCGCCGCCGACGCCGGTGTCGAGAACGTCGCGCACCGCGTCGATCCGATCCGCGACGTTGACCGGTTCCGGGTTGACGCTTTGACGACGTGCAAACGTCAGCAACTGGCTGGTGAGGGCGGCGCCGCGCCTGGTGGCCGCCTCGATCGCGACCAGCGCGCGCTGGCGCCTTGGATCGTCCTCGATGCCCCTCTTCAGCGTGTGAACGCTGCCGCTGATGATCATCAGAAGGTTGTTGAAATCGTGCGCGACGCCGCCGGTGAGCTGGCCAAGCGCGTCGAGCTTCTGCGATTCCGCCAGTTGCGCCTGCATCTGGGCGAGCCTGAGCTCGGCCTCGCGGCGCTCGGTGATGTCGCGGGTGATCTTGGCGAAGCCGACGAGCTTTTCGCCTTCGCGGATCGGATCGATGACGACACTGGCCCAGAAGAAGGTGCCGTCCTTGCGGACGCGCCAGCCTTCCTCCTCGTAGCGGCCCTGTTCTTCGGCAATGCGCAGCGCGCGGGCAGGCTTGCCGTTGGCGCGGTCGGCCTCGGTGTAGAAGCGGGAAAAATGCCGACCGAGGATCTCGTCCGGCGAATAGCCCTTGATCCGCTGGGCCCCGATATTCCAGCTGGTGACGATGCCGGTGGGGTCCAACATGTAAAGCGCGTAGTCGGCGACACCTTCGACCAGAAGCCGGAAACTACGTTCGCTCTCGAACAGATCCCGTTGTTGCTGCTTGTCTTTTCCGAACATCCGAGCCCCTGACCAAGTGGCCGCAACGCGCCAATGGCGGATTGGTTCCCCTGGAAAGGAACTTTTCTTTCCGAGAGTTGGGTGGTTATCCCTTCGCCACGCTTCGAAACGTCGCCGCCAGCGTCCGCAATGCTGCCAGCTTTGCGGGGTCGCTCACCCTGGAATGCAGCATGACTTTTGAGCTGCCAAGGGGCGGCAGCCGCTCGGCCGGTCCGATATCGACGAGGCCCGCCGGCGCGATCCGGCGGGCGAGGGGTGCCACCGCCAGCCCCGCCAGGGCGGCTGCCGTCACCGCGGTGACGCCGCCACCGACAAACGTCTCGTTCCAGGCGATACCGGCCTTGTCGAGCGCGCGGACCGCGATCGCGCGCACCCCGCAGGGCGGTGCCAGCGTCGCCAGCCGCAACGGTTCGTCCCTGCGCCAGGCAAAGCGCCTGGCGGCGAACCAGCCGAACTCGTCCACGATCAGCTTCTCGCCGCCGCGCCGGCTGCCTTCCTGCCGCACCACCACGGCGTCGAGTTCACCGGCGTCATAGGCGTCGACGATCTCGCGGGAGAAGCCGATGGTGACCGAAAGCGCCAATTGCGAGGACATCGCGTGCAGCCGCTCCAGCAGCGGCACCAGTTCGGGTCCGCCCGCATGGTCGCTGATCCCGAGCGACAAGGTCAGCCGCGCCGGCTTGTCGCCGGACAGCGCGCGGTCATGAGCTTGCATCAGCGCGCGCGCATGCTGCAGGAACGCGGTCCCTTCGGCGGTCAGGCGCACCGCCCGGGGCGTGCGCTCGACCAGCCGCTTGCCGAGCACGGTCTCCAGCCGCTGCAGTTTCATGCTGACGGAGGCCTGCGTCGTGCCCAGCGCCTCGGCCGTGCGGGTAAAATTCTGCAGCTCGGCGACCAGCAGGAAGGCCTGCACGGTATCGATGTCCAGGGTGCTCATGTCATCATCAATAATCGTTATCACTGTTATGATGATAGATAAGATACTAAAATTATGGGCTCTGGTCTAGTTACAAGGGGCGCGATCGATCGCGCGCCATTCAGGGAGAACGACCATGCCGCTCATATCCGTCACCTATTCCAGCGTTCGCAAGGCCCCGTCGCTGAAGGCCGAAATCGCTTCCGCCGTTAGCGATCTCACTGCGACCATTCTCCACAAGGATCCCAAGGTCACCGCCGTGATTGTGAAAGCGGTCGATGCCGCCGACTGGTTCGCCGGCGGCCGGTCGCTGGCCGAACAGAGCCTCGCCAGTTTCTGGGTCGACGTCCATGTCAGCGAGGGCACCAACACCAAGGACGAGAAGGCGGCCTATCTCGCCGCATTGTTCAAGCGCATGGGCGAACTGCTCGGGCCGCTGCATGAAGAGAGCTATGCGCATGTCGACGAGGTCAAGGGCGACTCCTACGGCTTCGGCGGCCTGACGCAGGAGCGGCGCTACATCGCCGGAAAACTCGAAGTTGCGCCGCTGAAAGCCGCGGCGTGATGCCCGGCCGGCGCTGGACTCGGCGATCGGCCAACTTATAGTTGGCTGAACCGCCGGGACCCGCCTTGATGCCATTCGACCTGCAGATGATCGACACTGGCGCCGCGCGGCTTCGCGTGGCGATCGCCGGCGAGGGGCCCCTGATCGTGCTGGTCCACGGCTTTCCCGAAAACTGGTACTCGTGGCGCCATCAGATTCCGGTGCTGGCGGATGCCGGCTTCCGGGTCGCAGCGCCCGACGTGCGTGGTTATGGCGGCAGCGACAGGCCGCATCCGATCGACGCCTACACGATCAGGGAATTGTCCGGCGACATCGCCGGACTGATTGCCGCGCTCGGTGCTCGCCAGGCCGTCGTGATCGGCCATGACTGGGGCGCCCCGATCGCCTATGGCACCGCGCTGCTTCATCCCGAACGTGCGCGCGCGGTGGCCGGACTGAGCGTGCCTTTTCTCGGCCGCGGGCCGGTGCCGAGCATCGAGTTGTTTCGCAAGATCTACCAGGACCGTTTCTTTTATCAGCTCTATTTTCAGGAGCCCGGCGTCGCCGAGGCTGAACTCGAAGCCGACGTCCGCACCAGCCTGCGCAAGTTCTATTACTGGGGCAGCGGCGAGATGCGAAAAGCCGACGATCGGGTCGCCAATCCGACGGGACCGGGATTGCTCGACCGCCTGGTCGATCCCGCGTCGTTTCCGTCCTGGCTGACCGATGCCGATCTCGAGTATTACGCGAGCCAGTTCCATGACGGCGGATTTCGCGGCCCGCTCAATCGCTATCGCAACTCCGAGCGCGATTTCGCCAACTCAGCCGTGGCGGACGGGCGGCGGCTCGCGCAGCCGTCGGCCTTTCTGGCCGGCAGCCTCGAACCCGTCCTCGGCATGATCCCGGGCGTCGACATGGTCGAGCGGATGCGCGCCCAGTGCGACGATCTGCGTTTGGTCAAGATCATGGAAGGCGCCGGCCACTGGCTGCAACAGGAACGACCCGCCGAGGTCAACGACGCGCTGCTGAAATTTCTAGGCGCGGTTTTTCGCTGAGCGCGAGGGTCAGGCCGTCGCTTCGGGTAGACGCTCTGCCGTCGCGCCGAACACCTCGACAAAAGCCTGCCGGAGCGCGACGTCGACGTCCTCCATCGTCACCGGCAGGCCGAGATCGACCAGCGAGGTGACGCCGTATCTGGTGTCCACGACGCCGCAGGGCACGATCGCCGAAAAATGCGACAAGTCCGGTTCGACATTGATGGCGATGCCGTGGAACGAGACCCAGCGCCGCAGCCGCACGCCGATCGCCGCGATCTTGTCTTCGTGGCCGGCGCCCTTGTCGGGCCGCCTGACCCAGACGCCGACGCGGTCCTCGCGGCGTTCGCCGCGGACGTTGAAGGCGGCGAGCGTGCGGATGATCCATTCTTCCAGGGAGGCGACATAGGCGCGCACGTCCGGCTGCCGCTGCTTCAGGTCGAGCATCACATAGGCCACCCGCTGGCCGGGGCCGTGATAGGTGACCTGGCCGCCGCGCCCGGTGGTGAACAAGGGGAATCGCGCATCGAGCAGGTCGGCTGACTTGCCGCTGGTCCCGGAGGTGTAGAGCGGCGGGTGCTCCAGCAGCCAGACCAGTTCGCCGGCTTTTTGATCGGCGATGTCGGCCGCGCGCGTTTCCATCGCAGCCACGGAATCGGGGTAGGGGACCGGCTCCGACGCGATCCGCCATTCGACGTCGCCGCCTCCCGAAGGCCGCGCGAACGTCGTCAAATCAAGGCTTTGGCGGTCATTAACCATTGGCTAACCATAACGTGGTCAGGTGAAACCAGACAGATTTAGTTCTCCCCAGGCGGTTCAGTAGTGGCGACTCTCGATAAAGTCAGCGTCGATCTCATGGTGGTGCTCGGTACCACCACAATGCCGATTCACCAGGTCATGCGGCTCTCCCGCGGCGCCATCATCGAGCTGGATGCCACTGAGGCCGACGAGGTCAAGATCCTCGCCAACAACCTGCCGGTGGCGTCCGGCGTGGTGCTGGTCGATCGCAACCGGATCGCGGTCGAAGTCAAGCAAATGCTGCCGAAATCGCCGGGGGTTAGGTAGTTAATTCGGTCGCAAAACCGCCTTGTCCCCCCATCTCCGATTTGTTACATCGGCGCCGTTGATCCGGCAGGCCGCATCGTTCCAGCCGGTATCCCAAGCGCTCGTGGCGGAATTGGTAGACGCGCTGCCTTGAGGTGGCAGTGAGTAAAATCGTGGGGGTTCGAGTCCCTCCGAGCGCACCACAAAATCATCCAGTTAGGCCGGGTCCAATTGATCCGGCGGGTTCATGCGCTTGGCCGCAACGGCGCGGCAGTGCGATTCCGTCGACGGGGGCGGGAACTCTAAACCTTACTGTAACACCGTTGGCGTAGACTGGCAGTGACATCGGCCGGCGACCCCGGCCCGATCGGCACCCGTTCGACGCTTCCCAGACCATCCGGAGCACGTACATGCTGTTTCTCGGCTACGCATACCGATTCCTCTCCAATTTCGTGTTCCTGGCGCTGGTCTATCTCGCCCTGAATTTCCTGGAGAAGTACCAGCACCGCGTGGTCGTGGCGATTCTGGTGCTGGTCTATGCCGGCATGCATGCGGCAACGGCGCTGCGGTCGTTTCATTTCTTCCAGCGCATCGAGCGGCTGGAGATCGAGGCACGCAAGCTGATCGCGGCGACGGGTGAGGGGCCGAGTTCGACCTCCGTGCGCCGGCAGACCATCATCGATGTCAGTGCGCTCCGACACGCCGGCGAGATGAAGTCGTATATCGACTTGCTGTTCCTCGCCCTCGTCATCCTGCTCTGCATCGCCAAGATCGTGACGAACTGAGGCAGAGGGTTTTCGAGCGAGTTGAACGCCGGTTCGCGTCGGGAAGACGCGTCAGGCCAAACGGTTTCAGCGCTTCTTCAGGCCGGCCACCCGTACCGCGCGCGCATTCTTCTTGCCTTGCGCGGCCTGTTTCGGCGCGCCGGGTTCGGCCGCATGCCGGGCCGGGTGCGCGACCGGTTTTGCGGGGGTCTGTTCGCCGTGCGCCTGCCGCACCAAAGCACCACGCGCCTGCCGGCGCGATTTGCCGGCCCGCACCGGAGCCGATTTGGCGGTGGCTTCGGTCTCAAGCGCCGCCTGTGCCGCTTGTTCGGCGCGACGCAGGGTCCCCAGCATGGTGACCCCGGCCGATTCCTGCATCTCGAACAGGCTTGCGGCCGGAACCGGCAATGCGGTCGCGGGGCTGTCCTGCGACAGAACCGGTTGCTGCGGCCACTTCGTCCGCTGCGCCAGCGGCACGCCGCGCATGCGCCGCGTCAAGACGCCGAGCTCGACCTCGCGCCAGTCGAAATCGAACCAGGCCGGGGCGGGAAACGCCGGCGTCGCCGCGTAAACGAAATTCGGAATCTTCGGCCAGCGCGAGATCGCCACGGTCTCGGTGGTCGGGTTGATCTGCCATTGCTGCGGCTCGGTCGGTGTCGCCGGCCGTTCCGGCGTCGCCGGCACCACATGAACGATGCGATAGCCGCGCGCCTTCAGGGTTTGCAGGATCCTGGGCAGCGCCGCCACCGTGCGCGCCTGAATGTCGTGCAACAGAAGAATGCCTTTTCCTTTGGCCTCCAGCCGCCTGATCGCAAGGTCATAGACGCGTTGCGAGGAGATCCGGTGCCAGTCGTCGGCCGGAAAATCGGCGCTCCAGACCTGGATGCCCTTGGACTCGGCGTAGGCCTCAATGCCGTCGTTGCGGGAAAGGCCGGGAATGCGGAAGAACGGCGCGGGCGCGGTGCCGTCGGCGAGGGCTGCCGTGACCGACGCAATGCCGTCGTCGACCTCTTTCTGCGCGCGGTCGAGCGGCAACCGCTGCATGCCCGACGGGTGGTGCTGGGTGTGGGTGGCAACGGTATGGCCGGCATCGCGAACCTTGCGCACGCCTTCCGGATTGGCTTTCGCCTGTTCTCCGACCAGAAAGAACGTCGCCTTGACGCATTGGTCGGCGAGAATTTGCAGAACCTGGTAGCTGTTCTTCGGCAGCGGACCATCGTCGAACGTCAGCACCACCTCGTGATCTGCGAGCGGCAACGTCTTGGCGTATTGCATGGTGCCAATGATGGGATATGCGCGCGGATCGACCACCAGCGTGCGCGACGTGCCAAGCGCGTCGGGATGGCCCGGACAATCGGCGGCAGATGCCGGTTGTGCCGCGATCAGGGCCAGAACACCCAGGCACAGCGCGGCCGACACCCGGCCCCGGAGCCTCACACCTACGCTCACGATCATAGAACCCCGGCTTCATTCCAAAAAGAGAATGCAAATCGCTACTGTGGCGCCATGAATGACGCCTTAATCGCCTGAATTCCACCCCTAATTTGGCCGCGAGGCACGGTTCGGGCCAAAAGCGGCGCGGCGGCAACAGGTGGAAACCGAATCTTCAAAAAGATCATGCCCAAACAATGAGATCGGATCATGATCCGATCCAATTCATTATGATCTAGCGGGTCTTGTCGGCGACGGTTTTCGCGGCTGCGGGGACCACATGGACCACGCGATAGTGATTGTCGCGCAGATAACGCAGGAAGGCCGGCAGCATGGCCGCCGTCTGCGCCTTGGGATCGTGCAGCAGGATGATGCCCTTGCGGGCGATGGTGAGCCGCTCGGTCAGCAATTTCAGTTCCTGCTGCGGCGTCATCTTGTTCCAGTCGCTGGCCCAGAGGTCGGCGCCGAACACCGCAATGCCTCGCGTTTGCAGATTGTCGAGCGTCTGCGGCGTCATTTCGAAAAAGGGAAAGCGAAAGAACGGCGTGGTCGGCGTCGTGGTGGCGGTGCCGTGAAGCGCGGTTTCGACCGCCGCGATGCCCTTGTCGATCTCGCCGGTAGCGTTTTCCGGCTTCATGTATTTCAGATTATGATGCGTCCAGGTGTGGTGTCCGACGGTGTGGCCCTCCGCCGCGATCGCGCGCACCAGCGCCGGATGCTCCGACGCCGGCTTGCCGATCAGAAAGAATGTGGCATGGACGCATTCCTGCGCCAGCGCCCTCAGAACCCGCGATGTCGTCGCCGGCCACGGCCCGTCGTCGAAGGTCAGAACCACCTCGTGGTCTTCCAGCGGCAGCGTCTGCGGAAAGCTCTTCAGCCCGACGCGCGGTGAGGTTGCCGGATCGACGGCCAGAACGCGTGAGGTGCCGAGCGCGTCCTTGCGCGGACACTCGGCCGCCTGCGCCGCCACGACCGTGGCGATTGCGGCGGCGAGGGCCGCGCAGAGTATTTTGACGAACTTCCCGGTCATTCGCGGTTCTACATATTTAGCATTGCACAGGGCGTTGCCGATTGGGTAATGCGTGCAGCGATAGCTCAGACGAGTTCTCTCATTCTGTCAAACCGGCGAGGCGCGGCATGGCCGAGGATATCGACGTGGCCCAACCCGCCGAAACACTCCCCTTGCTCGACCGCTTTCCGATGCGGGACGAAGCGGGACAACTCCGCCACGAATTCGTCGACGAAATCGCCCGCGCCATCCATGCCGCGGACCGGCCGCTGTTATGTGAGGTCGTGGCCGAACTGCACGAGGCCGATCTCGGCGATTTGATCGGGGCGCTCGAGCCCGAGGATCGCGTCAATCTGGTCGAACTGACCGGTGCCGATTTCGACTTCTCGGCGCTGAACGAGGTCGATGACGCCGTCCGCGAGGAAATCCTCGAGGAACTGGAGCCGGAGACGGTCGCCGAGGGCGTTCGCGAACTGGAATCGGACGACGCCGTCGAACTGCTCGAAGGCCTCGACGAGGCGGATCAGGAGGAAATCCTCGAAAAGCTGCCGCAATCCGAGCGCGACGCGCTGGAACGCAGCCTGCTGTATCCGGAGAATTCCGCCGGCCGCCGGATGCAGTCGGAGTTCATCGCCGTGCCGCCGGACTGGACCGTCGGCCAGGCGATCGACTACATGCGCGACACGGTCGATCTGCCCGACCGGTTTTATGAAATCTACGCGGTCGATTCCGACCAGCACTGGCAGGGTGCGGTGTCGCTCGACACGCTGCTGCGGGCGCGCCGGCCGGTCAGGGTCGGCGACCTCGTCGACGAAGAGCGCCGCCGGGTCTCGGTGCTGGACGACCAGGAAGAGGTCGCGCGGATGTTCGGCAAGTACAACCTTGTCGCAGCCCCCGTGGTCGACACCACCAACCGGCTGGTCGGCGTCATCACCATCGACGACGTCGTTGACGTCATCGAGGAAGAGGCCGACGAAGACTTGAAGGCGCTCGGCGGCGTCACCAGCGACGAAGAACTGTCCGACAGCGTCTGGACCATCGCGCGGGCGCGGTTCAACTGGCTGCTGGTCAATCTTGCGACCGCGTTTCTGGCATCCTCCGTGCTCGGCCTGTTCGAGGGGCAGCTCGAGAAGATGGTGGCGCTGGCGGTGCTGGCGCCGATCGTGGCGAGCCAGGGCGGCAACGCCGCGACCCAGACCATGACGGTGGCGGTGCGGGCGCTGGCGACCCGCGAACTCGGCTCCAACAATGCGATGCGCGTGGTGATGCGCGAGGCGATGGTCGGCCTCGTCAACGGGCTTGCCTTTGCCGTGATCACCGGCATCGCCGCGGTGGCCTGGTTCAGGATCCCCGGCCTTGGCGTCGTGATCGGCCTTGCCATCGTCGTCAACCTCGTCGCCGGCGCGCTCGGCGGCATCCTGATCCCGATGGTGCTGGAACGGGTCCGTGCCGATCCGGCGGTCGCCTCCGGCACCTTCGTCACGACCATCACCGACGTGGTCGGCTTCTTCTCGTTCCTCGGCATCGCCACGCTGTGGTTCGGGTTGAACTAGGCATAGCGTTTTCGAGCGAAGTGGATCCCGGTTCGCGTCAAGAAAACGCGTCAAAAAGAGCCACGGGCTTCATCGTTAATCGGACCTTTACGCGCTTCGCCGATGATGGGGCCCGAAGAGGACACCATGCAGCGCTTGCGGCTCAAGGCGGACGGACGGATCGTCGAATTGCGCGACGGGCAGGAGTTTCCGCTCGCGCCGGCAATGGCGGAGCCCGTGCCTGCCGCCGAGCCCTGCGAAGCCATGGCCCAGCCCGCGGTGCGCGACTTGCGCCGCCGCGCCCGCCTGACCCAGACCGAATTCGCCTCCAGGCTCGGCGTGCCCGTCGAGACCATCCGGAACTGGGAGCAGGGCAAGCGCGCCCCGCGCGGACCGGCGCGGGCCTTGCTCGCCGTGATCGCCCATTCGCCGGAGACCGTGTTCGCCGCCCTGGCCACGGAACCTGCGCCCGCCTGATTTTCCGCTCGCTTCGAAAGCGCCAAAAACCGACACGTGTTGGCACCGCTAGCGCGGTGGCTCATAATGGGGGCTCGCTGCGAGAGTACCCGTATGATCCTTGTCGAGGCCAATGGCGCGAAAATTCCGGCGATCGGGCTGGGCACCTGGGAGTTGCGCGACCGCACCTGCGCGCGCATCGTCGAGCAGGCGCTGCGGCTCGGCTACCGCCACATCGACACCGCGCAGGTCTACGAGAACGAGCGCGAGGTGGGTGAGGGCGTGCGCGCCTCAGGCGTGAAACGCGACGAGGTATTCCTCACCACCAAGATCTGGACCACCCATTTCAAGCCGAACGATCTCGAGCGATCCGCCAAGGAGAGCCTGGCGCGGCTGCGCATGACCGAGGTCGACCTGCTGTTGCTGCACTGGCCGAACCCGCAGGTGCCACTCACGGATACGCTCGGCGCACTGGCGCGGGTTAAACAGCAGGGACTGGCCCGCCATATCGGCGTCTCCAATTTTACCGTGGCCCTGATCGAGGAAGCGGTGGCGGCATGCCCGGAGCCGCTGGCGTGCGACCAGGTCGAGTATCACCCCTATCTCGACCAGACCAAGGTCCGGGAAGCCTGCGCGCGCCACGGCATGGCCATGGTGGCCTATAGCCCGGTCGCCAAGGGCCGCATCAAGAACGACCGCGCGCTGCTGCGGATCGCCGACCGTTACCGCAAGACTGTGGCGCAGGTCTGTCTGCGCTGGCTGGTGCAGCAGAATGTCGTGGCGATCCCGCGAACCTCGAAGCTGGAGCGGCTCTCGGAGAACATCGATATCTTCGATTTCGAATTGTTCGAGGACGACATGACCGCGATTTCCGCGATGGGAAGCGCAGGCGGGCGGCTGACCAATTACGGCTTCGCACCGAATTGGGATTGAGGATTTGCCGCGCCGGACGCTATGCTCGTGTTCAGGGTAGACACTCAAACTTGCTCGGAAACGTGTTCGGGTGCGATGGACCTGCGGCGGATCATACCGACGGATCTCACGGCATCGGCGATCGTCCATCTTTCGCTGCTGACATTGCTGTTGCTGTTTTCCGACGTGCATCCGTTCGGCTCGGTGACGGCCGAGCCGATGCCGGTCGACATCGTCGCGGTGCAGGATATCCCCGAAGCGCCGGAGCCCGAGAAGAAGCCGGAGCCGGTGGCAACGCCGACGCCGCTGCCTGATTTCAGCCTGCTCGACAAGCCGGCGACGCCTCCTTCGCCTCAGGCGCCTTCACCTCCGCCCGCTGTGTCTCAGCCCGCGGCAAAGTCACCGGCTGCCGCACGGCCGCAGAAGCAGGCCGCACTGGCGCAGCCGGCCCCGCAAGCCGCGGCGGCTCCGCCGCAACCATCGGCGGCGCAGCCGGCGCCGGCCTATAAGCCGCCCGAGCCGGATATCACGCTCAAATATCAGGTGCTGCTGGGCTTGCCGCCGGACCTTTCGTCGATGCCGCCGGTGGCGCCACCGGCCGCCCGCGACAAGGCCAGTGACAATTTCGACGCGCCGGCAACAGAGAGCGCCGATGTCGCATCCACCGTCATCACTACATTCCGCCGTCATCTCAGAACCTGCTCGAAACTGCCGGCCGCGCTGGCCGCCACCGACGATGTCAGGGTCAAGCTGCGCGTGCTGATGACGCAGGATGGCAGGCTCGCCGGCGATCCAATTCTGATCGAGGCCAGCGCCTCGATGAAAGGGCCGCTGCTGATGCAGGGCGCGATCAGCGCGCTCAGGGCATGCCAGCCCTATGCCATGCTGCCGGCGGACCGCTACGGCGAATGGAAGGTGCTCGATCTCAGTTTCACGCCGCAGGATTTCGGCGGCGCGTCGTAGCGGTCGTCGCAGGCGCCCGGGGCGAGCACCTGCCAATCCGGAGATGTCTCAGCGGTCGATCGAGATCTGATAGCGCTCGGCGATCGCCGACAACTGGCTCCAGGTCTCGTCATCGACATAGATGCCGTTCGCCATGCGCTCCGCCTTGGCGATCTGTTCGGGCTCGCCCGCGACCAGGACCGGGAGGTCCGGATCGGAGGGAGCTGCCGATTTCACCCAGCCGATCATGGCGTCGATCTCGGCCAGCATGCTGTCGCGGCTGGACAACCTGCCAGGGTCGATCACGATGCTGAGCATGCCGTTGATGATGCCGCGCTCCGGCGGCGTGCTGGTCGACACGCTGGCTGATCCGACGATGGCGCCGGCCAGCAGTTCGCAGACGAGCGCGAGGCCGGAGCCCTTGTGCTCGCCGAACGGCAACACCACGCCGCGCGGCTCGGTGTACATCACGGAGGGATTGGTCGTGGGCTGGCCGGCGTGGTCGAGCAGGGCGCCGTCGAGCATCGGCTTGCCGGCATTGTGCGCCACGCGCACCTTGCCGAGCGCGACGCGGCTGGTGGCGAAATCGAGCAGGATCGGGTCGTTGCTGGCGGTGCCGGGAATGGCGATGCAGACCGGGTTGGTCAGGAAGCGGCCCTCGCGGCCGCGAAACGGCGCCACCGGTGGCGGGCCTGAGGCGACGTTGACGAAGTGCAGCGCCACCATGCCTGCGCGCGCGGCAATCTCGCCATAGGTGCCGACCCGGCCGATGTGGTGCGCGTTTCGCAATCCGTTGACGGCGACGCCGTGCGTCTTCGCCGCTCCGATCGCCCATTCGACCGCCTGACGTGCGATGGTCTGACCATAGCCCGCATGCGCATCCCATACCGAGATCGTGCCGGTGTCGGAGACGATTTCCGGCTTCTGGTTGACCTTGAGCGTGCCGGCTTCGAAATCCCTGACATAGGCGACCAGCATGCCGACGCCATGGCTGTCATGACCGCGCAAATTGGCCTCGACCAAATGTTCGGCGACGATGGCGGCTTCATCGGGCGTGCTGCCGCCGGCGGTGACGATGCGGTTGGCAAAGTTGCGCAGTTTGGCGTGGTCGATGATCATGTTCTCTCCCTTTTCTTGTTTTTGGTGGTTACGCTAACTTCCCATCGCCTGCCAGGCATTCGAGGCGAACTGCCGGCGCCAGGTCACGATCACGACCATGGCTGTGGTCACGAACAGCACCCATGGGCTGACGAACCAGCCGAGATAGCCGAGCGCAAAGAAGAACGAACGCTGGCCGCGGTTGAAGTGCTGGCCGGCATTTTCAAACACCCGTGTGGTGCGGATCACATGCGCTTCAGCCTCGGATGTGTCGCGTTGCGCGGCCGGAGGCATCGCCCCGAGCAGGATCGCGACATAGTTGAACAGGCGATAGGCCCAGGAGAATTTGAAGAAAGCGTAGATGAAGATCAGGATCAAGCCGACGCACTTGACTTCCCACAGCGCGGGCGAGGGGCTGAGGTCGATCGGTAGCGCGCGCAGGATCGCCAGCGCATCGTTGGTCGCGTGCAACAGCGCCAGGCCGCCGCCGATCGCGATCAGGCTGGAGGAAGCAAAGAACGCCGTGCCGTTCTGCAGCGAGGACATGATCTGCATGTCGACCATGCGGGTCTCGCGGTGCAGCAGGTTCCGGATCCAGACCTCACGGTAGATGTGCATGCGGCCGGACAGGCTGTCGCGGCCGTAGGCCGTGTACTCCAAGGTGAAGGCATACACCGTCCACTCCAGGACGAAGAACCCGACGGCGGCGATATCGACCCAATATTCGCGCATGTTGCGTTCCCCACGATCATCAGGTCATGCCGATGTACAGGTTGAACGCCTGTTGTGCACTATGGCAAGATGGCGTCCCAACAGGATTTCCCTTGCAATGCTGAAACTCGTCATCGGTAACAAGAACTATTCGTCGTGGTCGATGCGGCCGTGGCTGGCGCTGCGCGCCAACGACATCGGCTTCGAAGAGGTGTTCATCCCGCTCTACACCGATAACAAGGCCGACAAGGACCGGATCCTGAGCTTTTCGCACGCGGGCAAGGTGCCGGCACTGGTCGATGGCGACCTCACGGTGTGGGATTCGCTGGCCATCATCGAGTACCTGGCCGAGAAGTTTCCGCAGGCAAGACTGTGGCCGGAAGACCGCGCGCGGCGCGCGCATGCCCGCTCGATCTCGGCCGAAATGCATTCGGGCTTCATGCCGCTGCGCAACGAATGCGGCATGAACCTGCACCGTCCGGTCGGCGCCGTCGCGCTGTCGGACGATGCGCGGGCCAATGTGGCGCGGGTTCAGGAAATCTGGGCCGATTGCTTCAGACGCTACGGCAAGGAGGGCCCATTTCTGTTCGGCGCCTTCGGCGGCGCGGACGCGATGTTCGCGCCGGTCGTTCACCGGTTTCGCAGCTATGCGATCGAGGTGAAGGGTGACGCGCGGCATTACTACGAGGCGATGATGTCGCTGCCCGCATTCCAGCAATGGACCCGCGAGGGCCTTGCCGAAACGCTTCGGATCGAACGGTTCGAGACGGTGTGAGCCAAAGCCGGTCGCCCGGATTTGTGACCGGGCGCAGACGGATCGCGGCTTGACGGATCGGCCGCGAGGCCGTCTCAATCCGTCGGGCGGCGTTTGCCCGAGCGACGTTTGCCACTGAGCGACTTTGCCATTGAGCGAAAGGGCGCGACCATGGGAATTCTCAATTCACTGGAAAATTCAGGCGTGTTCAAGGGCGTGCTCGGTCAGCTTGAGTCCGCTGTGATCCCGGTGGTGCTGAGCGAGGTGCTCGGCAATGGCGGGCAGGGCGGCGGGTTGTCGGCGATCGTCGCCAAGCTGGAGCAGGCGGGCCTCGGCGATCAGGTCAAATCCTGGATCGGCAACGGCCAGAACCTGCCGATTACGGCGCAGCAGTTGCAGCAGGTGCTCGGCAGCGACACCGTCAAGCAGCTTGCGGCGCGCTTCGGTATTCCGGTCGATCAACTGGCCCAGGTGCTGGCGCAGCAACTCCCGACCGCCGTCGACCACGCCAGCCCGAATGGCAGGCTGCTGCACACTGCCTGAACGCAGGAAACGCGGTTCGAATGGCCGCCATGCGGATTCTCGGGGGAACGCCGAAATTGCCAACTATCTTGCTGAAAATGCAGGATAATTTGTCCATTTGGGGGCCCTTGATGTTGCTGGCTTTTTTGGCCTGCGCTGTGCTAAGTTGCCACAGGGTTCTCAAGTCGGCCGAAAGCTAGCGGGACCGTGAGCGCGGCCGGCGTTCTTGCGTAATGGAGTGGGCGTTGAAGCATAAGTACTCCGTTGGAGAGGCTGTCTATTTTACTGCCAGCAATGTTGCCCGTCCGGCCGCCACCGGCACCTATGAGGTGATCCGGCTGTTGCCGACCGATGGCGACGATTGTCAGTACCGCATTAAAAGTTCGGCCGAGACGTTCGAACGGGTCGCCAAGGAAAGCCAGCTCGCGGTTTCCTGAAGCTGTTGTGCGTCTAGCCGGTTGACGGGGATTCCGTTTCGACCGTTGTCAAATGGCTCCGTTCGCAGAACCATTCTTCCGAAGGTTGAATGGCGCTCGCCTACGGAAATCATGTTTTATGCTGCGTGAGGGACACCGCGCATGAACTGGGCTCTCTTATGAACTGGGCGTGGGCATCTTCGCTGGATCATATCTGGCGCTCGCCGACCTTTCCGATGTGGCTGACACTGGCCGCAGCGGGATTTTTCGGCCTCATCGTGCTGATCACGCTGTTGCGGGCGGAGAAATCCGTCGCCAACGGCGCGCTGACGGTCATCACGCTGCTGGCGATCGGTGTTGCGGTGGCCGCGACCATCCGCGGCTTCGGGCCGGGCGACCAGGCCGAGTCCGCTGCATCCCGCAGCGTGCAACCGGTTCGCGCGTCGTTGGCGCAACTGTCCTGCATCGACGACCTCGCCGGCGACGCTGTGCTGAACGCCTGCGAGAAGACGCTGTTCGGTTCCGCGAAATCGTCGGCGGCCGCTGTCGCCTATGCGGCATCGCTGATCACGCAATTGACCGGGGCCGGCGAAGCGGTCGCCAAGAGCCCGAGTTCCGAATTTCTGGCGCTGCGTCGCGCGGTCGAGCGCGACCGCTACGGGCTGATGGCGTACGTGCTGATGGCGCGGGACCACTGCACACCGCAGGCGTGTCCCGCGTTCCGTGCGTTGGGCGACCGTCGCCAGATATCAACCAATATGGACGACCGCGTCTACGAAAACATGATCACGCGCTACGCCTCGTCCTGGAATTCGCCAATGCCGGCCCAGGCCGGGGCGGCAGGGCTGGTGGCGTCGTTGCCGTCGTCCATGCCCACCGGCAAGCCCACCAATGCGGAATTTCCGACCGCGGCCTCGACCCCGCCGATCAGCATCATGACGGCGGAGCCGCCAGCCGGTCCGGCCGCGGCCAAGCCGCCGGCGGCAGCGGCTGGCGCGGCACCGGCGCCACGCGCGGCGTCGGCGGCGGCACCTGCGGCTCCCAAAAAGCCGGCGGCGCCGAAGCGACCGCCTGGCGCGGCGCCGGTTCAGATCGCGCCGGCCGCGCAGGCGCCCGCGGCCGAGACCGAATGATCGTTTGCAAAGTTAACGCCGACCGCTAAACCATCAGAGTAATGGCACTTCATCTCATCAAGCTTGCGGTCGGTTGCGAGTCGGTCAAGGAACTCAAAAGCCGGGTGGCGGAACGCTTGGCAACCGCCAAGAAAAACGGCCAGCAGCCGCGTCACGTTCACATCACGCGAATGACGCCGAAGCGCGACGCGGAGCTGCTTGCCGGCGGCTCGCTCTACTGGGTGATCAAGGGCGAAATCGCCGCGCGGGAAAAGATCATCGCGATCGAGCCGTTCCGCGACAAGGACGGCATCGGACGATGTCGTCTGGTGATGCAGCCGAAGGTCATCGCGGTCTCGCCGCGGCCGATGCGCCCGTTCCAGGGCTGGCGCTACCTGACCGACGACGCCATACCGGCCGATCTCACCAAATCCTCGGCCGCCAGCGTCGCGGCGATGCCGGAGCCGATGCGGCGCGAACTGCGCGACCTCGGTTTGCTGTAACGGTCGTTGTCTTGACGCGTTTTCTTGATGCGAACCGGCGCTACAGCGCCGCCGACGTCACGATGTGCAGCCGCAGCCATTCGGATGCCGGCAATTCGGTCGGGCGATGGGATTCCGAATTGCGTTCGATAATGTTGAGCAGCTCGGTGTCGACGCCCATGTCGCGCAGGTAGAGTTCGATAGAGCTCGCCAAATCGCGCGGTCAGGCCCTCCCGGCGTTCCTCGCTGACATTGGGCGCCAGCCGGTTGCGGATTTCCATGCCGCTCAGGATCACCCTTGTGCCGGCCGGCAGGCTGCGGTGAACGCCCCCGGCCAGCGTCAGCACGCAGGCGAGGTCGCAGGCGACATCCAGCGTTTTCAGTTTGGCATCGAGCGGCCCACCCGGGCGCTTCAGCGCAAAGCAATCCACCTCGTTTTTTCCCTGGCAGGCATCGACCTCGGTCGAGCCTGCCGTGGTGTCGAAGCCGCGGGCGCGCAGGATCCGACCCAGGCTGTAGGCGACATTGAGGTTGGCCGCGCCCCAGCTATGGATCACCACGGGCAGCTTGCGTCCGGCCTGGCGGTCGAGGATAGCGATCAGCCGCTTGTGGGTATCCCACTGCACCGTGCCTTCGGCGGCGATCCAGTCCGAGCAGCCCGGCCCGCAGGCGCCCTCGGTGCCATGCGCGACATAAAAGATCATCGCGTCGGTCGGCGAACCGATGCCGCCGACCGCCGGCCGGTTGGGGTCCTGCGCCTGCGCCGCAGCGGCGGCGAACATGGCAAGCAATCCGCCTAAGACGGCAGCGCGTAACGACAACGTGCCCATGCTGGCATTTCCCCCCGAAAATCGTTGGCCGATCTTTAGCCGGGAAGTTGTATTTCTCAAGTGTGACGCGTCGTTGGGCTTAAACCCCGATATTGTCGATCAGCCGGGTCTTGCCGAGTTTTGCCGCAACCAGGATCCGAACCGGCCCGTCTTTCACCGAGGCGATCGGCGCCAGTGTCTCGGCATGCCGGGCCTCGAAATAATCCAGCGCGAAGCCGGCATCGGTAATCAGTTCCCGGCCGGCGGCCATGGCTGCCTCGAAGTCGCCACCGGCCTTGAGCCGTTTCGCGGTTTCTTTCATGGCGCGGTAGAGCGTTGTCGCGGTCTGCCGTTCTTCGGCGGAGAGGTAGACGTTGCGCGACGACATCGCCAGTCCGTCGCGTTCCCGCACCGTGCGCGCGCCGATCACCCGGACGCCGAGGTCGAGATCGGCGGCCATCTGGCTTACGACCCGCAACTGTTGAAAATCCTTTTCGCCGAAGATCGCAACGTCCGGCCGGCATTGGGTGAACAGCTTGCCGACCACGGTGGCGACGCCGCCGAAGAAATGCGGCCGGAACCGATCCTCGAGGCCGGCAATGGCCGGCCCCTCGGGCACGATCCGGGTCGCGAAGCCGTCCGGGTACATCGCCTTGACGTCCGGGTTCCAGATCAGGTCGACCTTCTCGGCCGCGAGCTTGGCGATATCCGCCTTCCAGGTGCGCGGGTAGGAGCCGAAATCCTCCGTCGGAGCGAACTGGGTCGGGTTGACGAAGATCGAGACCACGACATTCTGGGCACGGCGTTTGGCGACCCGTACCAGCGACACATGGCCGTCATGGAGGGCTCCCATGGTTGGCACCAATGCGATCGCGGCCTTTCTGGCGCGCAGGCCATCGAGGGCGCGGCGCAATGCGGGAACGGTGCGGACGACCATGGGACTTCGCGACATCTGGGCTAAATCTCTTTGCAGTGTTCTTTGGAACGTTCGTTGGCGTTGCGGGTGTAAGGACTTGGACCCAACGCCGCGCGGCTGGCAGGCCGACCATATAAGGCAAGGCCACGGCCGCCAAGGTAACTCGCGCATCGCCTGGAGATGGCTGGTCTGAGACCGCCTGACGCGTGCCTGACGGCGGGTGTGCCAACACCGCCGGTCACGACGGAAA
Source organism: uncultured Alphaproteobacteria bacterium (assembly GCA_963764705.1). Taxonomy (GTDB): domain Bacteria; phylum Pseudomonadota; class Alphaproteobacteria; order Rhizobiales; family Xanthobacteraceae; genus Bradyrhizobium. The sequence continues at coordinate 152,965 of CAVXTR010000012.1, forward strand.
GTGTAGCCACATCCAACGCGATTCATGATTAAGGCAGCCCGCGTGCGAATTAAAAAAGTTATCGCGCATTTCGCTTGACCGCAGCGCTGCGTGATTTGAAGATAAATAAGCGGGGGTCGAAGTCATGTTGGTACAGGCGAGTCAGGGGCAGTCCGGTTCGGCGCACGTCGTGGTGCTGGGCAACGAGAAGGGCGGTTCGGGAAAATCGACCACGGCCCTGCATATCGCTGTCGCCTTGATGAAGGCCGGACAGCGCGTCGCCACCATCGACCTCGACTGCCGCCAGCAGAGTTTCACCCGCTACGTCGGCAACCGCAGCGCATGGGCGCGCCGCACCGGCCTCGATCTGGAAATTCCCGTGCATTATTGCATCAAGCTCGGCGAGACGATGCAGATCGCCGACAATGAAAATTCCGAGTTCCAGCAATTCGTGGAAGCCGTCAGCACGGTGGAGCGCGCCTTCGATTTCATCGTCATTGATACGCCGGGTTCCGACTCCTACCTGATGCGGCTGGCGCATTCGATGGCCGACACGCTGGTGACGCCGATCAACGACAGCTTTCTCGATTTCGACGTGCTCGGTACGGTCGATCCCGCCACCTATGCGGTGACCGGCGCGAGCCATTATGCGGAGATGGTGCGCGATACCAGGCGCAAGCGCCGGCAACTCGACGGCGCCTCCACCGACTGGATCGTGGTGCGCAACCGCCTGTCGATGATCGGTTCGCGCAACAAGCAACTCGTCGCCGACAGCCTGAAGGACCTCTCGCTGCGGCTCGGCTTCCGTTCGATCGACGGTTTTGCCGAACGCGTGGTCTACCGTGAATTCTTCCCGCGCGGCCTGACCGCGCTCGACGATATCGACGAGACCACGCTCGGCACGCGGCCAAGCCTCGGCCATGTCACCGCGCGCGAGGAGGTCACGAGCCTGTTGCGCCAGCTCAAGCTGCCGCTCGACGAACGCGGCCGCCGCCGCGCGGCCAACCGTGCCGAGTGGTTCACCCAGATCGACAAGCCGCTCGAAGTCCACGACATCATCAGCGCATAGCGTTTCCTGGAAAAACGCGTCCTTTGCTGTCATAGCGCTTTCGGAAGAAGACGCGTCCGGACAGAAATGCGCCGTCAGGGCTGGATTACTGTCATGCTGAACGGCCCGCTCTTGGCCGCGGCATGCGCCACCGCTTCGTTGGCGCGGTCGAGGTCGAACGTGGTGATCTCGAAATGATCGAGCTTGACCTGGCCTGAGCGGATCAGGCCCGCCATCAGGATCGTCGCATGCGGCGGATACATCCATTGCCCGTGTAGGGTGATGCAGTTCCGCATCATCCAGGGGTAGGGCAGTTCGAGGCCGGCGCCGCCCTGCATGCCGACGCCGCCCATCAGCACCACGCGCCCGTATGGGCGCACCGCCAGCACCGCGGTGCGCACCTGCACAGCGGTGGCTGCCGGCGGCAGGATGTCGAGCACGCAGTCGATCGGGCCCGGCGCGGCCTGAAGGATCCGTGCACGGTCGTCGGCCTCGTTGCCCAGCATTTTGACGGTTCGTACCCGGGCGCCGAACCGCTGCGCGAGATCGGCAAGCGCCTTCTCGTTACGGCCGGTGGCGATGACGCATTGCGCGCCCATCCCGAGGGCTACGGCGACGGCGCCCGAGCCGAAGCTTCCGGTGGCGCCGTTGACGAGAACAGTTTCGCCCGGCTGCAGTTTTGCAGCGAGGAAGCCGCCATAGGGCACCAGAAACTTGCCGAGCGCGCACCAGCGGCCGGCGTCCCTGGCGTCAATGGCGCCGATCGGAATCGCGTTCTCCGTCGGCAGCCGCATCTGTTCGGCCCAGGATCCGTCATGGAAGTATTTCTGCAGCTTGAGGCCGCCTTCGCTGCCCCCGGTCAGGCCCTGCAGCGCGATGTCAGGTGCCAGCGCGTTGTCGCGCGAGCGCACGGTCGGATCGCAAAACACCCAGTCGCCGGGGCGAAGCCGGGTCGCGTCGGGGCCGGTGGCGCGGACGCGGCCGACACAGCCGGCGCCGAACACGATGGGCAGTTCCAGCAAGTAGTTCCTGGCGCCGCTGAGAACTTCGTTGGCGTAAGCCAGAACCGCGCTCGCCGCGACGTCGACGATCACTTCGCCGGTGCCGAGCACCGGGTCGGGTACGGTTTCGATCACCAGCGGAGACCCGAGCGATTTCAAGACGGCAGCTTTCATGGCGTGTTCCTTCCTTGGGCTGAGGCCGCATTCTCGCAGGCTTCACCAGGGCAACAAGACCTGGTATTATCCTAGGATTACAGAACCCTCCCGCCGAGGTCCCCATGACGGACGTGATGACGACGAATTCCAGGCAAGGCGAACTCGGCGACTTCCTGCGGTCGCGGCGGGACAGGCTGACGCCGAAGGCGGTCGGTCTGCCGGACGGGCGACGGCGACGTACGCCGGGGCTGCGGCGCGAGGAGGTGGCAGATCTCGCCGGCATCGGCGTCGACTGGTACATCCGGCTCGAGCAGGGGCGCTCCGTCAGTCCCTCCGTCGCGACCGTCGACGCGCTGGCCCGGGCGCTGCGGCTCTCCAGGGCCGAGCACCGGCATCTGAAGGAGTTGACCGAAAATACCGACCGGCGGGCCTTTGTCCGCGAGACCGTTCCACCGGCTGTCCGGCGCAGCGTCGAGGGGCTGAATCTGCCGGCCTACATCACCGGCCGGCGCTGGGACGTGCTGGCATGGAACGAGGCGGCCGACGAAATCTTCGGCTTCAGCCGGATTGCCGATGCCGATCGCAACAGTCTGGTGACGGTGCTGACCAACCGCACATCGCGGCGGCTGTTCGGCGCGTCATGGGCTGACGTGGCGAGGCGCATGGTCGCCCAGTTCCGGGCCACCCATGACCTCTGGGCCGGCGATCCCGCCTTTCGCGAACTGCTGGAGCGGCTGCGGGCCGGCTGTCCGGAATTTGCAGGCTGGTGGGAGGCGCACGATGTCAGCGGTGTCGCGGCCGGCCATAAATCCATCAGCCATCCCAAAAAGGGGCGGCTCAAGCTGGAATATGTCAGCTTTCAGGCCAACGACGATCCGGCGCTGAAACTGGTGATCTACACGCCGGTCTGACACTCCGTGTTTCTACGGGGAGCCGGCAACGGATCGCGAACACTGGCGGAACAAGCGGCCCGGCAACCCGTTTTCATTAAAGTTTTATCGAAAGGTCGAACCTGGCTTTGTCAGAGGCCGTCCTAAAGGGGAGGCGTTGAAAATTCGCCGCCATTGAGCAGGTGCACAATGGATAGGTGCATCGCACAACGATCAGGCGGTCAATTCACAACATTTGGACTTTATGTCACGTGGCCGTGACATATATCATCTCGAAGAGACCCCCAGAAGTCTCAAAGCTAAAGTGGCCTCTTTGGTGGGGCGCCGAGGACGATTATGAAACGTGGAATTACCGTTCTGCTTTCACTCTCCGTACTGCTCACGCTCGCGTACTTCACCGCGAGCAAGTGGGCTATTCGGCACGAGACGATTTCGTTTCATGACCCGGCGCGCGACAACCGGCTGGTCGCGGTCGATATCGCGGTTCGCTGGGACAAGGAAATGCAGGCCGATGCCGGCATGATCAAGTTGCCGGTGACGGTCATCAACCACGGCAACACCGTCAAGCACACCGAGTATTCGTTCCTCGCCAACGTCTTCGCGGCGCGCGGCTATCTCGTGATCAGCCCGCAGCATGACCTGCCGAGCGATCCGCCGATGGTGACCAGGGTCGGTGAGATCTATGTCGGCCGCCTGCCGCAGATCCAGCGCGGCGTCGCCAACATCCATTTCGCGATCTCGCAAATGAAGCAGATCCAGCCCAACGCCGACTATGACCGTGTGACCATGGTCGGACATTCGATGGGCGGCGACATTACGATGTATTTCGCCAAGCAATATCCCGACGAGATCAAGAAAGTGGTGACGCTGGATAATCTGCGCGTGCCGTTCCTGACCGAGGGCAAGTTCAAGATCCTGTCGTTCCGTTCGCACGACACCCAGTTCAAGCCGGACCCCGGCGTCGTGCCCGATGCCGACGAGTGCGAGAAGGCCGGCATCACCGTCGTCAACACCGGCTTCCAGCACAACGACATGCGCGACACCGGACCGGACTCCGCCAAGTCGTCGATCCAGACCATGCTCGACAAGTTCCTGGAAGATACCGACAGCAGCGCGCTGAAGCCGGTAACGACCAAAGTCCCGGACATTCTCACCTCGAGCCCCGGACCGGTTCCGCTGGCGAGCAATCCGGCGCCGGCCAACAAGCCGGTTGCGAACTAGGGTTCGGTCGATCCCCGCTGCATCGAGATCTGGTACATTGACCGCTGTCTGGCGCCGTCCCACATAAGGGCGGACTGCGGATAGCGAGAGTCCATGGCCGGCGAACCCACCAAACCGAAATCGGCAGGCGACGTCGCGTCGGCGAAAACCGCGGACGCGCGCAAATCGAATCCGTTGCCGGAGGCAAGGCCGTCGGCGGCCGAGGATATCGCCGCGTTCGTCGCCAAGGCGCGGGCGATGTCGCCGCACAGCGCCGGCGCCAGGGGGCGGCTGGTGTTCGCGCTGGACGCCACCATGAGCCGGCAACCGACCTGGGACATGGCCTGTGCGCTGCAGGCCGACATGTTCCGCGAGGCCGCCGCGCTCGGCAGCCTCGACATCCGCCTGGTCTATTACCGCGGCTTCAACGAGTGCCGCGCCACCGGGTGGATTTCCGACTCGGCGCAGCTTGCGAAGCTGATGGGCAAGATTGATTGCCAGGGCGGCAACACCCAGATCGGCAAGGTGCTGTCGGAGGCGCGGCGCGAGGCGGTCGCATCCGCCGTGCGTGCGGTGGTGTTCGTGGGCGACGCGATGGAAGAGAGCGTTGACGACCTCTGCGCCCGGGCCGGTGAACTCGGTCTGCTCAAGGTGCCGGTGTTCATGTTTCAGGAAGGCCACGACCCCGTCGCCGAACAGGCGTTTCGGGAAATCGCACGGCTGACCGGTGGCGCCTGGTGCCGGTTCGATCCCGGCGCCGCGGCGCAGTTGCGCGAATTGTTGCGCGCCGTGGCGGCCTATGCCGCGGGCGGGCGGGCGGCGCTGCTGGCGCTGTCGAAGACCACAAGCGGCGCGGCGAGGCTGATCAGCCAGATGAAGTAGGCGAAGTGATCATTCCTTTTCGATTTTCGCGATCGCGACGTATTCGGTCCAGCGCTTGCGCTCTTCGGCGACGAACGCGTCCACGCCTGCAAGGTCCAATTGCCTGAGGATCAATCCCAGGGGCTCAAGCCGTGGCAATATCGCCGGATCTCGGGTCGTTCCATTGACCAGCACGTTGAGCTTTTCCTGGATATCTCGCGGCACTTGCTTCGGCACGCTGACGCTCAGAAAGGCGAGGACTTCGGTGCCGGGGAATGTCTCAGACAACGCGGGCACATCAGGATAAATATCCAGACGTCTTTCGCTGGTGACGGCGAGCGGCTTGAGGCTGCGACTTTGCACATGCTGAGCCGCGGCGACGGTATCGAGGAAAGTGACGGACAGCCGTCCGGCGATGAGGTCGACCGCCGCCTGTCCGACGTCCTTGTAGGGAATTTCGTTGAACTGGATGCCCGCGCGCGACGCGAACATCGCGGCGCCGATGCGCGATGACGTGTTGTAATAAGCCGCCGTCAATTTGTCCGGGCTGGCCTTGGCATGGGCGATGAACTCGCCCGCCGACTTGTAGGGCGCCGACGGATTCACCAGCATGAACATGCAGGTCGCGCCCAGCAAACCGACGGTGACAAAGTCCCGGGGATCATAGGGAAGGGTCTTGTAGAACAGCTCGTTGGCGATGAGGATCGATTGCGTCGACAGCATCAGCGTATAGCCGTCGGGACTGGAGTTCTTCACCGCCGCGGCGCCGATGCCGCCTGAAGCGCCGGCCCGGTTCTCGACCACCAGGGTCTGTCCGGTCGCGGTCTTGAAATGTTCGGCGAACAGCCGCGAGGAAATATCGCCGGAGCCGCCCGGCGCGAACGGGCAGATGATCCTGGCGTTCTTGTTCGGGTAGTCGGTCACGGCATGCGCGCGCGACAGCAGCGGGAGAGTGACGAAACTTCCAGCCAGCGACAGGGTGAACTTACGGCGATCCATGATATTTTCCGGGCGGTTGGTCGATATGAGACGTCAACTAAGTCGTCAGGCCTTCGCGCTCCTCCCGTGCAGGGCGTTCCGCGACGCAGCCGGACGGTAAATCTGTCTACCTGACGCCAAGGGCGGTCTTGCGGTGACACGCCGCATTGAATGATTGGCCGTTATGCATTTTGCCGCTAAAGCGACTATATTGGGCGAATGCCAACCCTGATTGCCGGCGTTGTCGCCGTTGTCGTTCTCTACTCGCTGCTGCAGATGTTTCGTGCAGCCAATCCGGTCGTGCTCGCGCGCACCATCAAGATCGTGGGCGGCGTCGTGGCGCTGGCGGTGGCGGCCTTCACGGGCCTCCGGGGCGAACTCGCGGTGGCGATCCCGCTCGGCATTTTCGGCGCCGGCCTGCTCGGCTGGTCGCCTTTCGGTCCCGGCGGCATCAGCAAATTCGGCGGGATGTTCGGCGGCGGAGCGCAGCGCTCGTCGGGCCAGGCCTCGCGGGTGCGCTCGCCGTTTCTGGACATGAGCCTCGATCATGACAGCGGCGAACTGTCGGGCCGGATCGTGGACGGACCGGATGCCGGCCGCTCGCTCGACGAGTTCGACCTGGCCGGCCTGCTGGCGATGATCCCCGGCTTCGATGCCGAGAGCGTGGCGTTACTTGAAAGCTATCTTGACCGCCGGTTTCCCGCCTGGCGTCAGAACGCGCAGGGCGACGCGGCAGGGAGGCAGCGCCGCGCGGCGTCGAGCGGCAAAATGACGGACGAGGAGGCTTACCAGATCCTTGGCCTGCAGCCGGGGGCGGGGCGCGACGACATCAGCCGGGCGCATCGCGCCCTGATGAAGAAACTGCATCCCGACCAGGGGGGCTCGACGTACCTCGCCGCCCGTGTAAACGAGGCTAAGGATACTCTGCTTCGCACGCATCTCAGCTAACTCCGGCTTACGCTACCAACGCTACTGACCGCGAGTTGCTTCCGATCTTCTCCGCCTGACGCCCCATATCGCCCGCCGTTGCCCGGCGTGGTCGATCGCTTGTTCCCTAAAACTTAACCCTAAAGTCTTGACGAGAAGTTTTCGCGGGGCCGAATTGCCGCAATCGGTCGCGACCGTGTCGTGAATACAACAAAGCCGGCGCTTGCGGCGCCGGCTTTGAAATTCAGAAGACAGAACGGATCAGTTGCGAACGGTGATGCAGGAGATGTCAGCGCGCTTCAGCGTCTTGCAGACCGCTTCGGCCTGATCGCGTTCCAGGCCGGCGAAGCGGGCGCGGAACAGGGTGCGGTTGTCCTTGGCGACGACGGGCTCGGTGAAGGGGTCGGCCTTGCTCAGCAGGGCGGAGGCCTTGCTGCGGGCGAGGTCGATGCGCGCCTTGGCTTCGCCTTCGGTTTCCAGAGCGCCGACCTGGATGATCCAGCCGCTGTGGACGGTCGCCGGAGCCACCGGCTTGATCGCGCCGTTCTCCTGCACCGCGCGCGGCGCCGGATCGGCGTAGGCCAAAGCCTGGGAAGAACTGGCCTGGGACCCGGTGGTCTTCGAAGCAGCGGGCTGCGCGGTCGTGGAGGCGAGGCTGGAGGCCGGCAGGACGCCGAGCACGCCTTGTCCGGTGCCGTGATTGGCAGGCTGCGGCGGCATCTCGATCCGGGCGGTCTCGGTCTTGGTCTCCGCCGCCCGCGCCACCACGGCGCTGGAGGTTTCGGCGACTTCGGGGCGTGCCGGAATGGCGTTGGTGATCGGCGTCGGCTGCGACGGGCCGGCGGAAGCCAGCTTCATCGCTCCGGCCTTGACCTGGACCGTCTTGACCTTGACCGGCTTCATCGGCTCGGCGGAGCCGGGAATGGCTGCGAACTGCTGGGTCTGGATCACGCCGCTGGTGAGCGGGGCGGGTTCTGGCTTGGCCTGCGGCTCGAACCTGGCCGGCGGGGCGGGGAGTGCTGCTGCGGCGGCGGCCATCAACGACGGCTTGGCCGGAGCGGCCGGGCGCAGCGCGGCCTGGCCCGGTTCCGCGGACGCGATCGCGCCGTTGACCTGGACCATTTCAGTCGGCCGCGAAGTGGTTTCGGCTTCCGCCACGTCGGCATCGGCATTGCCGGCATTGCGTTCGGTGATCGCGGCGACCGTGCGCTTGGTCGCGGCCTTGTCGAGGTTTTCAGCGAGCAGGTTGCGCATGATGGCATCCCGCGAACCGCCGCTGCGGCCTCCCAGCACCACGCCGACCAGATGGCGGTTGCCGCGGCGCATCGAGGTGACAAGGTTGAAGCCGGAGGCGCGGGTGTAACCGGTCTTGATGCCGTCGACGCCTTCGACATTGCCGAGCAGGCGATTGTGGTTGCGGATGGACTGGCCGTGATAGTTGAACACCGAGGTCGAGAAGTAACGGTAGTAACGCGGGAACCGATCCTGGATCGCGCGGCCGAGCGTGGCCTGGTCGCGCGCGGTCGTTACCTGTTCGTCGTTGGGCAGGCCCGAGGCGTTGCGATAGATCGTCTTGGTCATGCCGAGCGCGCGCGCCTTGCGCGTCATCATTTTGGCGAAACTGTCCTCTTCGCCGCCAATGGCTTCCGCGATCACCACGGCCGCGTCGTTGGCGGAGCGTGTGACGAGGCCCTTGATGGCGTCCTCGACCTTGATGGTCTGGCCGGGGCGCAGGCCGAGCTTGGTCGGCGCCTGTTCGGAGGCGTGCTCGGAGACGTCCATTTCGGTTTCGAGCTTCATCTTGCCGGTTTCGAGGCGCTCGAACAGCAGATAAAGTGTCATGATCTTGGTCAGCGACGCCGGGTGTCGGCTGCCGTCAGGATTGTTCGAGGTCAGTACCTCGCCGGAATTGCCGTCGACGATGATCGAGGAAAATTGCGGGCTGTAGCTCTCGCGCGCGACGTGGGGCGTGTGATGGCGGACAGTGTGGCGATGCCGGTAGCGGCGCGCCTCGGCGCTGTCGCTCGTAATCAGAACAGCCGCGGTGAAGGTGGCCAGTCCAAGAACGCAAACTCGCAAACCGCGCGAGGAAGCCAAGGTTGTACGAAGCATTTACTTCCCCGTCCCAATTTCTATCTTGATCACCGGTTCGTGAGGCGAAATTGTGCCCAACGACCCCCGGTGTTTTCCTGTTCGGAGCGCGGATCCGGACAAAACACTCAGCCCGGCCGGCCGATCAGGTCGCTATTCTAGCTAAGGTGCTGTTCACAAACGGCTTTCAAGCTGTCTGTCGGAAGGCGAACAAGTCCGGGAATCAGGTTAGGCGGAGCGAGTTTCCAAAAGATTAACGAACCGTTGCGTAACACCCCGGTGTTTTCTGCAAAGGCCGCAAATTTACAACGGAGTTTGTGCGTCGCACAAGATTCCTTGACATAATTGTGCAGTGCACTATATAGAGGTTGTGTCTAGGGAGCCGGGACCTCCCGGTTGCACGTTCAATCTGGGAAAAGGATTCCATCATGGTCAAAGTTGAAGACATTCAGAGCTACGGCAAAGAGCATCTCGAGTCGGTCGCCGCTTCGGCGAGCAACCTGCAAAGCGGCGTTCAGGCGATCGCCACCGCCTACGGCGATTACGCCAAGAAGTCGTTCGAAGACACCAAGTCGTATGTGGAAAAGCTCTCCGGCGTGAAGTCGGTGGAGAAGGTGCTCGAAGTGCAGACCGAATTCGCGCGCTCGGCCTATGAGAGCTTCGTCGCCGAGTCGCAGAAGATCGCCGGCCTCTACAGCGATCTCGCCAAGCAGACCTTCAAGCCCTACGAGGGCTTGGTCGCGAAGTTCGTTCCCGCGACGCACTAATTTCTGCGAGCACTGCTGCGAATACAAAAAGCCCGGCCGCAATGGCCGGGCTTTTTTCTTGTGCCTTATGTCCCGGTTCCGATTGAACCGGGATCCGGGGCGGTTATCGCGAGACGCGCAGCTTGGAGAGCGACGTGCCGATCGAGTTGAACACCGTCAGCGTCTGGTTCGCGTTCCTGATCAGGTAGAACTTGTCCAGACCGCTGGCGCAATTTTGCAGCACGGTCGAGGTCGCGTCTGCCTTCGTGGCTGTATTGACCTGAATTGTGTAGACCGTGATGCCGGCGGCCTTGGCGTTGGTGCAGAGGATCGCCTGGCGGGCATCGATCTGTGCTGCGTTCGAGTACCAGCGGTTCTGGGTGTTCAAACCGTCCGACAGCAGGATGATCGCCTGCTTGTAGGTATAGTTTGAATCCAGCGAAGGGGCGTTGAACGGCGCACCCTGGCCCAGCGTCAGCCAGCCCCATGCCATGCCGATACCCTGGTTGGTGTTGCCGGTCGGCACCATGTTGGTGATCGAGGTCTTGAGCGTGGCCCAGTCATAGCTCAGGGGAACGATGGGCTGCAGATAGGTGCTGCTGCCGGTTTTGCAGTAACTGGTGCTGCCCGAGACGTATTCCTCGGGAATGACCATGGTCGGCGCGTTGCCTGCTGATGGCACCGTGTTCTTGGTATCGTAGTCCTGGGTACGGTCGGTGACGCAGCCGGTCCACTTGGTATGGTCGGGCGTCCAGACCTTGCCGCTGTGGTTTTCGCAAGTGCTCTTGGACGTGTAGCTCGTGTCGCTGCACTTCCCCCAGGTGCCGTTGGTGGTGTCCCAGGAAGTCCAGTCCATATAGGTCTGGCTGGCGTAGCTGGTGCCGAGATTGACGTCCTTGGCGAACGGAACGACCGAAATGTAGATGTCGCCGGGATTCTTGGCGAGCGCGCTGAGCTGGTCGATCAGGCTTTTCGCGGCGGTCTGCATCGCCGGCATCTTGCCGTCGTCTTTCATCGATCCGGTGTTGTCGAGCACCATCGCCACGCGCATGCGCACGTTGCCCCAGGCCGCGGTCGAGGTGGTATCGAAGCCGAGGTTCGGGAAGCCCGCGACCCTCATGAAGTCGGTCTTGATGTTGCCGGAGCCGCTCAACAGGATCGTCGAACCGCTGCCGGTGCTGGCCGTATAGGTGGCGCCGATCGCGATCGATTTGGCGTCGGTGTTGGTATAGAGCGCGTTGAAATAGGCCGTTGCCTTGGCACTGACCTGCGCGGGCTGTGATGGTGCCGTCGGTCAGGTCCTTGCGCCAGCATCAGGGCGGTCGAGTTGAGGGCTGCCTGCATCGACGAGCGGGCGCTGTTGGCGCGGGTATAGTCGATCGCGGCCCCGACGAAGGTGAGGATCGGCACTGCGGCGATGGCAAACAGCACCGCGATATTGCCCTGATTGGCCCCGGCGAACCGGCAGGTCGCGGTACGGACGCGATTGAAAATGGCTGTCTTGAGCATGGCTTTCACCCGCAATGTGGTTTCTGCGGCCATTTCGGCTTTGGCGGCTAAACAGGTGGTAAACCGGTTCCGATAAAAACGGGTCAAAGCCCGTACATGGGCGAATCGGCCGCCAAAAGCGCCCGCTATGCTCAATGATCGCTAAACGGGCAGGCGCCTTCCTTTGTCAAATCGGACAGAAACGATTAACCTTGGTGAGATCGCCGAACCGGGAATCGGGCCGATGGCGGGTCGCGCCGGGGCTGCGTTTATGCGCTTGCGGCGGACCCGATACCGAACCCATATTCCTTGGGCCGATCCGCCGACTGGATCGGACCGGGAGCGGCGATCCGGAAAGCGTTGCTGGGTGCCTTGCGATGGCCGCTTGGACCCGTGGCGCGGCGCCGGGATTTGCTGTCTGGTTTTCCGTCCAAGCCTCGTCTAAGCTCCCTGGGGATTTCAAACGCCTGAGCCATGTTGCAGTTAACTTTCAAAGCTTCTTCGCCCGCGCCGGTCGTGCCGGCGGTTTCTGCTCCCCGAATGAGCAATGACGAGAACCGCAATCCGGGGAGCAATGGGCCGTCGACCTCGGTCATCACCAAGGTCAAGCCGAAGACCAAGCGACCGAACCTCTATCGCGTGCTGATCTTGAACGACGACTACACGCCGATGGAATTCGTGGTTCACGTGCTGGAGAAGTTCTTCCAGAAGGACGCCGAAGCCGCCACCAAGATCATGCTGCATGTCCATCACCACGGTATCGGCGAGTGCGGCGTGTTCACCTATGAGATCGCCGAGACCAAGGTCACGCAGGTGATGGATTTCGCGCGCAAGCACCAGCACCCCCTGCAATGCGTGATGGAAAAGAAGTAGCCGCGCATGACCGCTGACCCGGCGCAAAAAGGAACGGGTCTTGCATTGATTTTTGTCGATGGAAGCCGATCGTATCCCGGTAGTTTTTCGGGGGTGGTTGCGTCCGCGTGGTGCGTGAATTTAGAGGAAAACCACGTTTGCGGAACCGGCCTTTCGCCACGATCGTACGTAACTATATGACTGGGGATGACGAAGGTTGTTGTTGCCTAACCGGGTAATGGCGATCATGATGACCGGGGGCCATAGAGGACGCGAATGCCAACTTTTTCCCAAAGCCTTGAACAATCCCTGCATCGTGCGCTGGCGATTGCAAACGAGCGCCATCACCAATACGCGACGCTCGAACACCTGCTGCTGTCGCTGATCGATGACTCGGATGCGGCGGCGGTGATGCGCGCCTGCAGTGTCGATCTCGACAAGCTGCGCACCAGTCTGGTCAATTATCTCGAGACCGAATTCGAAAATCTGGTGACTGACGGCGCCGACGACGCCAAGCCGACCGCCGGCTTCCAGCGCGTGATCCAGCGCGCGGTGATTCACGTGCAGTCCTCCGGTCGCGAAGAAGTGACCGGCGCCAACGTGCTGATCGCGATCTTCGCGGAGCGCGAAAGTCATGCCGCCTATTTCCTGCAGGAGCAGGACATGACGCGGTACGACGCGGTCAACTATATCAGCCACGGCATCGCCAAGCGGCCCGGGGTTTCCGAGGCGCGCCCGGTTCGCGGCGTCGACGAGGAGACCGAGACCAAGGGCAGCGACGATTCCAAGAAGAAGGGGGAGGCGCTCGAGACCTATTGCGTCAACCTCAACAAGAAGGCCCGCGACGGCAAGATCGATCCGGTGATCGGGCGCAATGCCGAGATCAACCGCGCCATCCAGGTGCTGTGCCGCCGCCAGAAGAACAATCCGCTGTTCGTCGGCGAAGCCGGCGTCGGCAAGACCGCGATCGCGGAAGGCCTTGCCAAGCGCATCGTCGATTCCGAGGTGCCGGAAGTGCTGGCGGCAGCCACCGTGTTCTCGCTCGACATGGGCACGCTGCTGGCGGGCACGCGCTATCGCGGCGACTTCGAGGAACGGCTGAAGCAGGTCTTGAAGGAACTCGAGGCGCATCCGAACGCCATCCTGTTCATCGACGAAATCCACACCGTGATCGGCGCCGGCGCCACCTCCGGCGGCGCAATGGATGCCTCCAACCTGCTCAAGCCGGCGTTGGCTTCGGGCACGATCCGCTGCATGGGCTCGACCACCTACAAGGAATACCGTCAGCACTTCGAGAAGGACCGCGCGCTGGTGCGCCGGTTCCAGAAGATCGACGTCAACGAGCCGACGGTGGAAGACGCGATTGCGATCCTCAAGGGCCTGAAGCCCTATTTCGAGGATTACCACCGGCTGAAATACACCAACGAGGCGATCGAAGCCGCGGTGCAGTTGTCGTCGCGCTACATCCACGACCGCAAGCTGCCGGACAAGGCGATCGACGTGATCGACGAATCCGGCGCGGCGCAGATGCTGGTGGCCGAGAACAAGCGCAAGAAGACCATCGGCATCAAGGAAATCGAGACCACGATTGCGACCATGGCGCGGATTCCGCCCAAGAGCGTGTCAAAGGACGATGCCGAGGTGCTGAAGCATCTCGAAACCACCCTGAAGCGCGTGGTGTTCGGCCAGGACAAGGCGATCGAAGCGCTCTCCGCCTCGATCAAGCTGTCGCGGGCGGGCCTGCGCGAACCGGAAAAGCCGATCGGCTCCTACCTGTTCTCCGGTCCGACCGGCGTCGGCAAGACCGAAGTGGCAAAGCAGCTCGCAGCCTCGCTCGGCGTCGAGCTCATTCGGTTCGACATGTCCGAATATATGGAGCGGCACACCGTGTCGCGCCTGATCGGCGCGCCTCCGGGCTATGTCGGCTTCGACCAGGGCGGCCTGCTGACCGACGGCGTCGACCAGCATCCGCATTGCGTGGTGCTGCTCGACGAAATCGAGAAGGCGCATCCGGATCTCTACAACGTGTTGCTGCAGATCATGGATCACGGCCGGCTCACCGACCACAACGGCAAGCAGGTCAATTTCCGCAACGTGATCCTGATCATGACCACGAATGCCGGCGCCGCTGACCTCGCGCGTCAGGCCTTCGGCTTCACGCGCAGCAAGCGGGAAGGCGACGACCACGAAGCGATTAACCGGCAGTTCGCGCCGGAATTCCGCAACCGTCTGGATGCGATCGTGTCGTTCGCCCACCTCAATGTCGACGTCATCGGCATGGTGGTCGAGAAGTTCGTGCTGCAGCTCGAGGCCCAGCTCGCGGACCGCGACGTCACCATCGAACTGTCAGAGCCCGCCAAGGCCTGGCTGATCGAGCACGGTTACGACGAGCAGATGGGTGCGCGGCCAATGGCGCGCGTGATCCAGGAGCACATCAAGAAGCCGCTGGCGGATGAAGTGCTGTTCGGTCAGCTCAAGGGCGGCGGCCATGTCCGCGTCGTCCTGATCAAGGACGAGGCGGATGCTGATGCCAGGGACAAGATCGGCTTCGAATTCGTCGAAGGTCCGGTTACCCCGAAGCCGGAAAAGCTGCCCGGTGCGCGCAAGCGCAAGCCGAAGTCGGGCGGACCGAATGGCGGCGGCGGTTCCAAGGGCCCGGCCTCCCGGGGCCCGCTGGTCAAGGTCTGATCGGCCATAAAGCGAATTGCGGATCTAGCGAATTAAGAGGCCGGCGTGTCGCAAGACCGCCGGCTTTTTGCTGTGTCGCACCTTGTGCGATCCGAGCCGGGCGGCGCCGGCGTTCTTAACCGGCGGTTAGCAATAGGCGCAGCCGAAAATCCGTAGAACTTCGGTAGTGTCGCCCGGATTAAGCCTGTCTAGACCCATCCGGCCGCATATTTCCGACAAAGCACACCGGAAATCCGCTGCCATGTCCGAACAGAAATCAGCACCGCGAGGCCGCACGTTCCTGGCCGGCAAGGTGATCTCCAACTACGGCCAATCCTCGATCGATTGCATCGTACGCCGGATCTCCGATGTCGGCGCCGTCATCGAGGTGGAAAGTGTGCTCGGCGTTCCCGAGCATTTCCATCTGCTGATCCCGGGCGAGGGCGAACCGCAACCCTGCAAGCGCTCGTGGCAATCCGACAAGCAGATAGGCCTCGTCTTCGAGACCGAGGAGATGGCCAGGGAAGAAGCCGCCCGAAACCGCGCCGACGAGGCGAGGGGCGGCGACCACATCGTGCGCGGCCAGATGCTGGCGTTGCGTGCGGCGCTCGACGTCATGGACGTCGGCGTACTGCTGCTCGACGCCAACATGAAATGCGAGTTCATCAACCGCGCCTTCCGCCGCATGTGGGCGCTGCCTGACGCGGTCGCCGACCGCAATCCGGCCTTCGTGGCGCTGATGTATCATGGCCGCGACACCAAGGCCTATGAGATCGCGCCTGCCGAAATCGACGCCTATGTCGCCGAGCGGGTTCGCCTGGTGCGGGCGGGCGATACCAGGCCGCTCGATCTGCGCCGGACCAACGGCGACGTGGTCCGCATGCAGTGCGCGAGCCTGCCGAACGGCGGCAGAATGCTCAGCTACACCTACGTGACCGACATCGTCCGCCACTCCGACGAACTGGAAGTGCTGCGCAGCGCGCTCGACAACGTGTCGGAAGGCGTGGTGATGCTGGACAAGGATCTCAACGCCCAGTTTCTGAACCTCAAGATGCGCAAGTTCTGGGGCGTGACGGAAGAACAGGCCGCCACCCATCCATCCTACGCCTCGCTGATCAGGAATTCGCCGCACACGAACAACCGCGGCATGCCGCCGGGACGAACTGAATGCGTTCTACGAGGGCCGGGTGGCCGCGGTCCGGGACGGCAGCGAGCCGTTGCGCGATTTGCAGACCCCCGACGGCCGCCACATCCGCGCGCATTGCTCGCTGCAGAAAAACGGTGGCCGGATGCTGACCTATTGCGACGTGACCGATCTGGTTCGCAACGCGCAGCAGATGGAAAAGCTGGCGACGATCGATTCGATGACGGGCCTGTGCAACCGTTCTGGCGCTGGCTGCCGCGGAGTGGAGCCGTTTTCAGCGCTATTACCGGCCGCTGTCCGTGCTGATGATCGACGTCGATCACTTCAAGTCGGTCAACGACCGCTACGGACACGCCGTCGGGGACGAAGCGCTGATAGCGGTCGCCAATGCCTGCATGGAGGGCAAGCGAACCTCCGATATCGTGGGCCGGCTCGGCGGCGAGGAATTCGCGATGCTGCTGCCGGAAACCGATCTCTACCAGGCCAGGATCGTGGCGGAACGGGTTCGCAAGTGCGTTGCCGCGCGGTCGTTGATGGCTCACGCGGTCCATTTCAACGTGACCGCCAGCGTCGGCTTTGCGGCCGCGACCGTCAGCATGCCGGGCTTCGAGCCTTGCTGAACGCGGCCGACCAGGCGCTTTATCAGGCCAAGGAGCAGGGCCGGAATCGGATCGTGGCGTGGTCGCCGCCGCCCGCGGAGAAACTCGCCGCGGAGTAGCTTCCGAACGCCTTAGCGGTCGCCCAGCAGTTCCTTGATGCGGCGCTGCAACTGGCGCTTCTTGATTTCGCTCTTGCGCAGCCGCTCCTCGAGATCGGAGACGGGCTCGGACGGGCTTTCGGCCTGGAACGCGACGCCGACGAAATTGTCGCGCCACCAGACCACCTTGGCCAGGAAGGAGCGGCCCTTGCGCGCGATGCGAAGCGACATCTGTTCCCGCGGCAGCTTGACCACGTTGCTGAATTCGATGGTGGCGCCGTTCTCGGAGATGTTGCGGACGATGCAGTCGCGCGTCGCGCCGTGCTCGTCGATTTCGGCGACGCCGCCATACATCACCTTGTCGCGCGCGCTCTCGCGTCGGTCCCGCATCGATCATTCCCCTGGCAAAGAGGGAGACTTTTACCCCGGTTTGTTGCCTGTGGAAGGCCGGTCTGGGCAAAATGCGGCGTTAACGTAAATTAACGGCAGACGCGATCGACCGGATTTCGGGACGTTTTGGTGGCTTGATTTTCGATGATATGGGTTCAGCTCGCAGCCGGCGCCCATTAGCGCGCCATGATTTTCGCCGATAGCTGAACTGCGCCTTAGGTGTCGAACGCGACCCGGTCTGAGACATTAACTGTCATGCGATCAGGCAATCTCATCCGAGCGATCCTGTGCCTTGCCGTAATGCTGTTGGGACGGCTGCCGGCCGTGGCGGAGGACACGTCTCCTGCGATGACTGGCATTGCCCGGCCGAGCGTCGAGGAACTGGCGATCCCGCTCGAAAAGCCCAATGAGGCCGCACGCGAAAGCGATGCGCGCGAGGCGATGTGCCTGATGATCGAATCCGCGGCGCGGGCGGCTGAGCTGCCGCTGGAATTCTTCGCGCGCGTGATCTGGCAGGAGAGCCGCTTTCAGCCCGGCGCGGTGGGCCCGGTGACGCGCAGCGGCCAGCGCGCCCAGGGCATTGCGCAATTCATGCCGGGAACGGCCAGCGAGCGGCGGCTGCTGGATCCCTTCGACCCCGTTCAGGCGCTGCCGAAGTCGGCGGAGTTTCTCGGCGAGCTGCGCCAACAATTCGGCAATCTCGGGCTGGCGGCCGCGGCCTATAATGCCGGGCCGCGGCGGGTGCAGGAATGGCTCAACGGCTCCGGCCCGATGCCGGCGGAAACCCGCAACTATGTCTCCGCCATCACCGGCTCGACGGTCGAGGCGTGGCGGGACGCAGGCCGCAACGGCAAGATGCCGGCGCAGGCGGCGACGTCGAGCTGCCGCGAATTGATGGCGTTGCTCCGGCGCGCGCCCAATCCGTTCGTGGCCGAACTTGAGCAGCACGTCACGCTCTCCGCCGCCAAGCTGTGGGGCGTGCAACTGGCCGCCGGTTTCAGCCGCGACAAGGCGCTGGCGATGTATGCGCGCGCGATGAAGCGGCTCAGCGCCGTGATCGGGGATCAGGATCCGAGCCTGCTCTCATCGGTGATGCGTAACCGCGGCACCCGCGCGTTCTATCAGGTGCGGATCGGCGCCGACACGCGGCCCGCGGCGGACGATCTCTGCAACCGCATCCGCCGCGCCGGCGGGGCGTGCTTTGTGCTGCGAAACATGGGAGTGCGGGGATGACCGCTGCTCTCGACCGTAGTAGGAAGGCGGCATGGTCCAGGATCGATTTGATGCGCTCGGTGTTGCCCATCGTGACGTCGCGCGTGTAGCGCTGACCGCAACTTGCGGGACGGCGCCGATCGACGCGATTGTAGCACTGGCCGGCGGAATGACGACGGCCTCGGTCTTTCGTGTCGAGGCCGGCCCGCGAAAGTATTTGTTGCGGATTGAAGGAGAGCCAAGTCCGCTTCGCAATCCGCATCAATACAAGTCGATGGCGATTGCCGCTGCGGCGCGAATTGCGCCCGCGGTCCACTATGTGGACGAGGTGGCCCGTGTCGTGGTGATGGATTTCGTCGAGCAGGTGCCGCTGAAGGCCTATCCGGGCGGGCCTGCAGCTTTGGCAGGTGCGCTGGGCGAACTGTTGTCGCGGGTTCAGGCGACGCCGGTGTTTCCTTACTACGTCCACTATCCCGATATCGTCGCGCGCTTGTTTGCGCATGTCCGCCGGACCGGCCTGTTTGCCGACGGCGTACTTGACCCGCACGTGCGGCGGCTCGAGTTGGTCAGCAAGGCCTACGAAGCGGGTGCGACAAGGTTGGTCTCCAGCCACAACGATCCCGTCCCCGGTAATATCCTGTTCGATGGCGAGCGCCTCTGGCTGATTGATTGGGAGTCGGCTTGCCGCAACGATCCTCTGGCCGATATCGCCATTGTGCTGGATGGCGTCGTGCGCACGCCGGCACATGAAGAAATCTTTCTAACGGCCTGGCTCGGTCGCGCCCCGGACGAAGACATTCGTGCTCGTCTTGAGGTGACGCGGGCCCTGACGCGGCTTTATTACGCGGGAGTGTTCCTCAGCGCTGCCGCGGCAGCCTCCTGGGTCAAGGGGGACACCGATCTTTCGGTGCCTTCTGTTGCGGATTTTGAGCAGGCGATCCGGGCTGGCCGGTTGAAGCTGGGCACGCCCGGGATCCGGCACATCCGGGGCAAGATGTTTCTGGCGGCATTCTTGTCTGGGGCTGCTGCGCCCGGATTTGACTCCGGCGTTTCGTAAAGCGGGATGGCAGGTCTGACGGATGTCCGCTTGACGCAGCCGGCTTTCGCCAGCCCTATGCGCACGACTCAACCGCATCCGGTCACCCTTGGCGCTCCCTCCGCTCGACTCTCCCAGTTGGCAAAATCCCCTGCGCGCCTTCGCATGGGGTATGGCTTCCGTGACGACCACGGTGCTGACGCTGGTGCTGTTTGCGACCTATCTCGGCATCGGTGCGCTGGCCCATGACAGTCATTTCAGCCTGGGCTGGGTGCTCGGCAGCACGCTCCTGGTCTGGGCCGGGCCGGCGCAGATCATCCTGATCTCGACGCTGGGCTCGGGTGCGACGGCGGTGCAGGCGGCGATCGCCGTGACGGTGAGTGCGGTCCGGCTGTTTCCGATGGTGGTGTCGGTGCTGCCGATGATGAAGACGCCCGACACCAAACGCCGTCAACTGATGCTGGCGGCGCATTTCATTGCCGTCACGCTATGGGTCGAATGCTACCGACTGCTGCCGCAGGTGCCGCGCGAGCGGCGCATTGCGTTTACGCACGGGCTTGGCTGCGGGCTGTTCGCGGTCTGCCTGACGGCGACCACGCTCGGCTACGGCCTTGCCGCCAACCTGCCGAAGCTGTTTGCGGCCGCGATCCTGATGCTGACGCCGCTGGCGTTTCTGCTGTCGACCGCGCGCAACTGCAAGCAGGTGTCGGATGTGCTGGCGCTGGTGCTCGGGATCGCGCTGTTTCCCGTCGTGTCGATGCTGCACACCGGCGTCGACATCCTGATCAGCGGCATCACCGCCGGCAGCATCGCTTACGGCGTGCACTGGTGGCGGGAGCGGGGGCTGGCATGAGCGAATTTTTCGGCGATCCCCACGCGCTGCTGATCCTTGTCCTCGCCGGGTTCCTGCCCAACGAGGTCTGGCGCATGGCCGGGCTATGGCTCGGCGGCGGCGTCGACGAAGGCTCGGAAATCCTGGTGTGGGTGAGGGCGGTGGCGACCGCGATCCTCGCCGGCGTCATCGCGCAGATCCTGGTACAGCCGCCGGGGGCGCTGGCCAGTATTCCGGACTGGCTGCGTTACGGCGCGGTCGCCGCGGGCTTTGTCGTTTTCATGCTGACGCGCCGCTCGATCTTTGCAGGTGTGGTCGCCGGCGAGATCGTGATGGTGGCCGGGAAATGGTGGCTCGGTTGATTGCAGCCGCCGCACAATCCGGTAGTGTTCGTCCAACTTAGAAACGGCAAGGGGGAACGGCATGAAGTGGCGCGCAGTTTCGGCCGTGGTCTGCGGCCTCGTCTTCGCCGCGCCGCAGGGCCGGGCGGCCGATTACCCGAGCCGCCCGATCAAGCTGATCGTACCCTACGCCGCGGGCGGCCCGTCCGACGTTCAGGCGCGTATAATCGGTGACTATCTCGGCCGCGATTTGAAGCAGACCATTGTGATCGAGAACAGGGCCGGTGCGCAGGGCGCCATCGGCGCCGAAATGGCGGCGCGATCCGAGCCTGACGGCTATACGCTGTTATTCTCGGCGGCATCGGTCTTCGTGCTCAACCCGCTGCTTTACAAAAAACTGTCTTACGATCCCGCGAAGGATTTTCGCATGCTGGCAGTGGTCACGGACCAGCCGGCGATCCTCGAGATCAACCCGTCGGTGCCGGCCAGGACAGTGGCGGAGTTGGTAGCCTACGCCAGGCAGAACCCCGGCAAATTGAATTTCGGATCGGCCGGCACTGGCGGCAGCGCCCATCTCGCCGGTGAAATGTTCAGGCAGATGGCCGGCATCGATATGGTGCATATTCCCTATAAGGGCATGGCCCCGGCGCTGACGGATCTGACTCTCCGGCAATATCCAGGTGCTGTTCGATTCGCTTGGTACGGCGTTGCCGCCGATCAATGCCGGATTGTTGCGGCCGCTCGCGGTCGGTTCGGCGAAGCGCATCGACCAACTGCCTGACTTGCCGACCATCGCCGAGAGCGGCTATCCCGATTACGTGACGAGTACCTGGTACGGCATTGCCGCGCCGTCGAACGTGCCGGACGATATCCTGCAAAAACTCAAGGCCAGCCTCGACCGCGCCTTGAGCGATGACGTGTTTCGCGCCTCCCTCGACAAGATCGGGTTCACGTCGCTGCGGCCCGAAGAGCCAGTCCGAGATCGACAAATTCGTGGCTGCCGACAGCGCCCGTTGGGCGCGCGTGATCAAGGCGCTCAACATCTCACTGGATTAGCGTCGGAAATGACTGGCGTAACGGAAACGGTCAAAACAGAATCTGGAGCCCCGTTCTGATTTCATCGGAACGGAAAAAGCTCTAGTGTCCGGCGCATAAGAGAATTTTTGGGGAAACGGCATGAATTGGCGCATTGCATCGACTCTGGCTTGCGGCCTCGCTCTGGCTGCGCCGCAAAGCCGTGCGGCGGAATATCCGACCCGTCCGATCAAGCTGATCGTGCCCTATGCCGCGGGCGGACCGACCGACGTGCTCGGCCGGATGGTCGGCGACTATCTCGGCCGCGACCTCAAGCAGACGGTGGTGGTCGAGAACAAGGCCGGCGCGCAGGGCGCGATCGGCGCCGAAGCTGCGGCACGCTCCGAGCCCGACGGCTACACGCTGTTCTTCACCGCGGCCTCGCTGTTCGTGCTGAACCCGCTGCTCTACAAGAAGCTGCCGTACGATCCGGACAGGGATTTCCGGATGCTGGAGGTCATCACTGACATTCCCATGATCATGGAAGTCCATCCCTCCGTGCCGGCCAAGACGGTGGCGGAGTTCGTGGCCTACGCCAAGGCAAATCCCGGCAAGCTCAATTTCGGATCGGCCGGCACCGGCGGCACCACCCATCTCGCCGGCGAGATGTTCAAGCTGATGACCGGCGTCGACATGATCCATGTCGCCTACAAGGGCGCGGGCCCGGCGCTGCAGGATCTGCTGTCCGGCAATATCCAGTTGATGTTCGACACGCTCGGCACCGCGCTGCCGCCGGTCAAGGGGGTCTGCTGCGGCCGCTGGCGGTCAGTTCGGCGCAGCGCATCATGGATTTGCCTGACGTGCCGACCGTGGCCGAGAGCGGGTATCCTGACTATCGCCGTCAGTGTCTGGTATGGCGTTGCCGCGCCCTCCAAGGTGCCCGACGATGTCTTGCGAAAAGTGAACGCAAGCCTCGACCGTGCCTTGAGCGATGACGTGTTCCGCGCTTCGCTCGACAAGGTCGGCTTCAAGCCGCTGCGCCCGAAGAGCCAGGCCGAGATCGACAAGTTCGTCGCGACCGACCGCGCCTTGTGGACCGGCGTGATCAAGGCCCTCAACATCTCACTGGACTAGCAAGAGAATCGAAAAATGGTTCGAGAAAACGAAACGCGCGAAGGCGAACTCACCGTCGACGTGCCGCCGGCCCGCGATGCCGCGCTCCACTTCATCGGCCGCATCCGCACGCCCTGGACGTCGCGGCTGGAGACGCCGCGGCAGGGCCGTCACGACGGCCCGGTCTGCCGGCTCGAGATCTTCGAACCCTGGGTGCCCGCGATCAAGGGCGTCGATTTCTATTCCAATCTCGAAGTGATCTACTGGCTGCATCTGTCGCGCCGCGATCTGGTGCTGCAAAGCCCGAAGAACAACAAGAACACGCGCGGCACGTTCTCGCTGCGCTCGCCGGTGCGGCCCAACCCGATCGGCACCTCGATCGTCAAGCTGGTCGGCATCGAAGGCAATGTGATCCTGGTGCGTGGCCTCGATTGTCTCGACGAGACGCCGCTGCTGGATTTGAAGCCCGACCGCTGCGAATTCACGCCGCTGGCGCCACCGCAGGCCGGAGATTTCGAGACGGAGTGATTTCGACGGACAGGGGTTGACGATGGCATACGCTGCCGATCGCCGTAATCTTCTCGGGTTCCTCGCCGCCAGTCCGCTGTTGGCGCGCGGTGCGTTGGCGGAGGGGTTGCGGTGGCCGGACCCGATGGAATGGGCGCCGCACGACCCCGGCAAGCTGATCTCCGATCCGACGCAAGCCCTCGATGTCTTCGACTTCGAGCCGGTTATGAAAGTGAACGTGCCGCCGGCGCATTTCGGCTATATGGCGACCGGCGTCGACGACGAAGTGACGTTGCGCGCCAATCGTGAGGGATTTCTAAAATTCGAACTGAGGCCGCGGCGGCTTGTCGATGTCAGCAAGATCGACATGAGCGTCGAGATTTTCGGCCAGAGGTTCGACAGCCCTATCGTGATCGCGCCGACGGGGAGCAATCGGGCTTTTCACGCGGACGCGGAGGTCGCCGTCGCCAAGGCTGCGAGGGCCGGTAACCATCTGCAAATCCTGTCGACCGTCGCCACCACCTCGATCGAGCAAGCGATCGCCGCGCGCGGCGCGCCGGTCTGGTTTCAGCTCTATACGACGCAGCAACTTGAAATTGGCGAAGCGCTGGCAAGGCGGGCCGAGGCCGCAGGCGCGCCTGCGATTGCCGTGACGCTGGATGTGAGATCGTCCGCGAAATGGGAGACGTTTGCCCGGCTGCGCAACACCGATACCCGCCAATGCGGGAGCTGCCATGGTGCGGCCGACTATCTGTCGCGCAAGCCGAATTTTTCCGGCATCGAGCTCGGCGGCGTCAGCGGCACCGTCGTCACCAACCTGACGTGGGATTCGATCAAGCGCCTGCGCGACAAGGTCAGGGTCAAGCTCGTGCTCAAGGGAATTCTCACGGCCGAGGATGCCAAGTTGGCGGCCGAGGCAGGTATCGACGCGATCGTGGTCTCCAACCATGGCGGGCGGGTCGAGGATGGCGTCAGCGCGACGATCACGGTGTTGCCCGAAATCGTCGAAGCCGTCGGCGGCCGTATGCCCGTTCTCGTCGACAGCGGGTTTCGTCGCGGCAGCGATATCGTCAAGGCGCTCGCGATCGGGGCGAGGGCGGTATGCGTCGGCCGGCCATACCTGTGGGGCCTCGGCGCCTTCGGCCAACCCGGCGTCGAACGCGTGCTTGGCATCCTGCGCAACGAGACCCGCGTCGCCATGCAGCAGCTTGGTGCGCCGACGCTTAAAGATCTAGTGCCGGCGATGGTCCGGCGGGTCTGAATGTGGCTTACGGGCTATTACGCGGAAGCAGCGTCACCGTCACTTTGGCTGCCCCGGTGTTTTTCCGGTAGAAGAAGCTGCGGAACCGTCCCCATCCCGGCAACGCCGCGTCATTGACGTAGAGAAACAGCTCTCCGCTGATCTTAGGCGTGATCGTCGTTTCGATCGTCAGCGCTTCATCGCGCGCGTTCAGATCTTCGATTTCCGCCGTAGTGAAGTTCGCCCCGCGCTGCGAGTAGAATTCCTTCAGATACTTCGTCCTGCGTTCCGCCGATATCTGCTCGGGAATGAGGAATTCCTCATTTGAGCCGCTCGCGCCGATCCGTGCCGTGACACGAAACATGGGCTGTGACCATGTTCGCTTCAGCGGCCACATGACAATGGCGATCAGCCGGTCGATCCCGCTATCGAGATCTTCGATATTGTATCCTCGAAGATCGGCGGGCAGGTTGTCGCGCCAGCGATCGATGACTGAAATGCCGTCGGTCCAGTCGCCCGGTTGTTGAGCGACGGTCAACTTGTATTTGCTGCCTTCCTCCAACCACAGCTTGGTACCGTTGCAGACGGAGTTGGTTTGCAGAACGGCGAAGGCGTCTTCGCATTGAGGTGAGCAGGTTGCCGGACCGTACGTGCACATCGGTATTTTCAGATTTTCGCGCTTTGACCCAGTGGCGATGCAGGTCGGCGCCTTATGGTCGCTGCAAATCAGTGTACGGCCGACACTGCACGTGGGACTATCTCCGTCGCAGGTGGCAATGCTGGCGGGCTTGCAACTCGACACGCCGCTGTTGGCGAGCGCATTTCCACCACGGCTTCTTGCCGTCAGGATCTTCGGGCTTTCGTGACAGACAAAGCCGGCGGTCTCCTGCACGACAAAAACGTAGTGGGCGGCAAACAGCAGCACCACGACAGCCAGCCCATAGGCGAAGAGCGCCGGCGCGGCTTCGAGCTTCAGGAATTTGATGCTGCCCTGGTAGACCGGATGGGTCCGGAGTTTGTAAATCATCCACGGTGGCAACAGATAGGCCAGCAACAGGAAAAACAGGACCGCGCGGACCGGGCCAGTGAAATATTCGTCTACCCATGAATGCAAGGGTTCCAGAAATTGCGAAGCCGGAATCCAGGGATGGAGCAGGGCGTAGGCTCCCGGTATCAACAACAGCGGTATCTTGGACTTCAGCGACTTCCTGTATTCAGCATTCTGGTCGATCGCCCTGTTCTGCCGCCAAACGACTTGCATCCGGCTGCGAATGTCGGTGCCCAGCCGCGAACCCAGATAGATCAGTATCGCGACGATGCCACCGACGAAGACGAAATGACTGGGATCGCGGGCGTAAGCGTCGATCCAGGTCGATGCGATGCCGGGCAGAACGTTTCCGAGCAGACGGATGGCCGATGCAATCATCGTCAGCCGGGTCGAAAACTCTGCCGAAGGGGGTTGAGCACGGATGAACGGATAGGCGACGAGATAGATGGTGCTGAATACGGTCAGGAAATAGACGATCCGTCGTTGCCACACGGCGTTCCAGACAGCTTCCTGGGCCGCGCACCGGTTGCTCGCCTCTTGCAACGAATTCGAGCCTCGCCTGGGGTTCGATGCCTTCGTCAGAAACAAGGAGGTAGTTCTGGGGGATGCCAATGGGCGCGTATTCATGCGCGCCGGATTTGGCCCGGGCGATCACGCTCTTGTGGATCTTGACCCGGTTGATGTTGATTTTGACTTCGTCGCCGGGGCAATCGGAAAACTTCATATTGCAGAGGTCGACGAGTTTCCGCGGCCCGTATCGGTAGTAGCCCCCAAGGCCACTGCGGGAATCGTAAAGCCTGCCGTCCTTGTCTCTCGACGTCTCGGTACGCTTCATCACGTCCGGATCGAAACTGACACCCTCCTTGAATCTCAGTTCGTTCTTCGCGCGAACCTCCTGCATAATCCAGTACAGCGGAATCTGCGCCAGCGAATTGTCGGGATAGCCGCCGCCGACGTTGGAATGGACGCCGGCGAACCAGACCTGGGTCAACTGGCCTTCCGGAACGCCATCCTCGTTCCAGAGAACGGGATGAAAGGTGGTCCGTTCGTCATCGAGCGAGAGGGCGTGGCACGCCTGCAGAATGCGCTTCTTGTCAAAGGTGCGATCTGGAAGCTCGAGTGGCCAGATCCATTTGCTGATGCCTCTGGTCAATTCATCGATCGGCGTCCCGTACGCCGCAACCGTGTCCCAGAGACCGAGAAACGTGATCTCGACGTCCTCCGGCTTGACCTTGATTTCGGGAACGGTGTTGCGCTGGAACAGGCTTCGGATCCCACGGACCAGGGCTTCCACGCGCCATCGCGACTTGAATTTTTCCTTTCGATAGGCGCTGTAGGCAAGCTTGGCGTTTCGGTGGAGTTCTTCGTCAGTATCGCCCTTCACGAGGCCCTGGCTCAGCGCCAGCCCTGTGACTACCCTCATCGTGTAGGCGCCGCGGCTGAACCCGAATCCATATATTCTGTCGCCGGGCTGGTAGTTCCGGCACAGAAATTCATAGAGCGTCAGAACGTTTCGCCGCAGTCCCCAGCCAAATGCGCCTCCGAGGACTGCAAGCGGCTTGAAAGCCGATGTGCCTACGCCGTCGTCGTAGCAGGCGACCTGATAGCGGTCCGAAAGATCGAGACCTTCAAACACGCGCCAGACATTGGTTCGCCAGACCTTTCCCGCCGAATTACCGGTGCCGTCTGACAGCAGAACAATGTTCTTTTTGACCACAACGTCCCCCAGTCAAATACCCCGCACCCTCCAAATCACTCGCGCCGAAAACACTCAGCGCTTTGCGGGATCGTTTTTGTCCAATTCCTTTTTATCCAAATCTTTCTTGTCCAGATCTCTTTTATCCTGATCGTCGACGCAGGCGCGCAGCCGGGCTTCGCCCTTGAACGTTTGCAGCGTCAGCCGGGCAACGCGATCAATATTGTCGGCGGAATAGTTCTCCTTCAACTGTTTGGCGGTGTCGCCGAGAAGCAGCACGAACATCGACTTGATGCCCGCAGAATGTCCTTTATCGGAAAGGTCCGTGTCCAGCCGGTCTGTGTCGATCGAGTTCATTGGAATCGTCGAATCATCGCGCAATTTTTGGTTGAATGCAATCGATGCCTCGCCAAAGCTGTGTTTGGGGCCGATATCCCCGACAATTCCCCGCACAATGCGATCCCCGCCGTCGGTTTTCGCGTAGCCGATCGCGACGTCGCCAACCCTGATGTTTGTGAACAGGCCGTCCGGGATGACGAAGTATGGAATTTTCGTCGACTCGCGATACCGGTTCGCGTCGCACTGGTTGGTGGAAGCATGGTCCGTTTTCGTCGGGGCCGTTTCGGAAACGAAGTAG
The DNA here is from genome assembly GCA_963764705.1 of uncultured Alphaproteobacteria bacterium. GTDB lineage: Bacteria > Pseudomonadota > Alphaproteobacteria > Rhizobiales > Xanthobacteraceae > Bradyrhizobium. The sequence continues at coordinate 180,756 of CAVXTR010000012.1, forward strand.
CCGGGCGCAGCGTCTCGTGCTCCCTGAACACATGGCAGGCCATTTTGAAATGGAAAGATCTTGGTCTTGAACAGGGCAGAGACGTTTTGCTGGCTCGAATACAACACCACCTGATCGAACGGGATATTCGCGTTGACCACCTTGCGGGCAGCCGCGAGCGGCCAGAAATCCCGCCAGGTCGATTCGTACTGCGGATTGTGGAGATTGTGTTTCGTGATCGTACCGTCGGGTTCATTCCGTTGGTACTCGACCAGGTAGGGTATTTCGACGGTGCCCTTGAAAATTCTGACGCCGGCATTGGCGATGTGATCGAGTGCGCAGATACCTCGCAAGGCAACCTGGCTTCCCTGTACGACTTTCTCACAGACACTGCGGCCGGTCGGATCGGCCGGGTGATAGGCTCGGGCGGCTCCGTCGGCATCGACGGCCATGCGGGGCAGCTTTACCAGTATCTGCGTTCGCGCCTTGGCTTCGGCCGTGCTCTTGCCGGTCAACAGCGGAAAGGTCTGGACTGGCTTTGACTCCGTCGCCTTCTGGAGATCGACGCCGACCAGATCACAGGCGGGACTTGTTGCCTCGGCTGAGTCCGGGCCGAACGTCCAAGCGGTTGGTGGGACGATCTTGGGGGCAGAAACAGCCTGAAGAATGTCGGGGGGAATGGATTCGGCGGCTGAAGCCGGTGAGGGCCAGGCAAGCACAGATATTTGGTGGACGACCAGAAGTGCAGACGCGCGGATAACGCTTCGCCTTGGCATGATGTCCCCCTGAAAATTCTTGATCAAAAAATGACAGGTGAAGCGCACGGCAGCGCCTCCGCAAAAATCGTATCGACTTCCGTCAGTTAATTCTACCGTCGATCAGTCTGTCGGTGCTCCGCGCGGAGTGCCCAGCCGTTACGCCCCCTTCAGCGCCGCGATCAGCTTGGTCGCGTTGTCTTCCAGCACCTTGACGTCTTCCTTGCGGCTCGCGGGCGGCAGCATCGCGACGCCGTCATGGCGCGGCAGCACGTGCATGTGCAGATGAAAAACGACTTGCCCGCCGGCGGCTTCGTTGAACTGCTGGATGGTGATGCCGTCGGCGCCAAAGGCTTTCATTGCGGCGGCGGCGATCTTGTGGGCGCCGCGGGCGACATGGGCGTAATCGTCCGGCTTGATGTCGAGGATGTTGCGGGCAGGGGCTTTCGGGATCACCAGCGTATGGCCGGGCGCGCGCGGCATGATGTCGAGGAAGGCCAGCACGTGCTCGTCCTCATAGACCTTGTAGCAGGGAAATTCGCCGCGCAGGATTTTTGCAAAGATGTTGTTGGTGTCGTAGGCGGGCATGGCGTCTTCTCCTGAAGGTCGGTCTCAATCTCGTGTCGGCGGCGGCAGAGGTCAAGCCTCGTCGGCTTCCTTGCGGAACGGTCCGGCCTCGGTCAGTTCGCGGCCGACCTCGGCGACATAGGCGCGTTCGCGCTTCAGGTAATCGGCGATCGCCCGGCGCAGGCCGGTGTCGGCGATGTAATGCGCCGAATAGGTGGTTTGCGGCAGGTAGCCGCGCGCCAGCTTGTGTTCGCCTTGCGCGCCGGCTTCCACCGTTTTCAGGCCGCGCTCGATCGCAAACTCGATCGCCTGATAATAACAGACCTCGAAATGCAGGAACGGATGGTGTTCGACCGCGCCCCAGTTGCGGCCGAACAAGGTATCGGAGCCGACGAAATTGATGGCGCCGGCGATCCAGCGGCCGTTGCGTTTGGCCATCACCAGCAGCACGTCGCGGCTCATGCTCTCGCCGATCAGTGAGAAGAAGGTTCGCGTGAGATACGGCCGGCCCCATTTGCGCGAACCGGTCTCCATGTAGAATTCGAAGAATGCGTCCCACGCATCCTCGGTGATGTCGGGCCCGGTCAGCCGGTGGATGGTGATGTCGGAGGCCAGCGCCTCGCGCCGCTCGCGCTTGATCGCCTTGCGGTGACGCGAGTTCAGCGAGCCGAGGAAATCGTCAAAGGTCTTGTAGCCGTCATTGCGCCAGTGGAACTGCTGGTCGTTGCGGATCAGGAAACCGTGCTCGCCGAGAAACTTCGCCTCGGCCTCGTGCGCAAAGGTGACGTGGACGGAGGAGGCATCGGTCGCGTTGCACAGCGCCATCAGGCCCTGCGCCAGCGCCGTGCCGATCTGCTCGCGGTCGACGCCGCCGCGGATCAACAGCCGCGGCCCGGTCGCGGGCGTAAACGGCACCGAGACCTGCAGCTTCGGATAATAGCGTCCACCCGCGCGTTCATAGGCATCGGCCCAGCCGCGATCGAAAACATATTCGCCTTGCGAGTGCGATTTCAGATAGCAGGGGACGACGCCGACGACGGTGTCGTCGAGCTTGGCCAGCAGATGCCGGGGACCCCAGCCGGTGCGCGCGCAGGCCGAGCCGGAGGCCTCGGCGGCCGCAAAAAACGCGTGGGAGATGAAGGGGTTATAGCCCGACTTTGAGCAGGCAGGCGAATCGCCTGAGGCCAGCGTGTCCAGATTTTCCAGGCTGTCGGGATCGGGGCGCGGATTGGCGCAGGCGTCCCAGTCCTCAGCCCTGATATCGCTGATGGCGGGGACGGCTTCGAGGGTGATTTCGGGTGACGCCATCGAGAATTCAGACCGGTCCCATCGTGTAATCAGCCATCGCGATGGTGATCATCCCAAAGATCGTGCATTGCAGCGACGACTTCAAGGTCGAAACCTGGATGTCAGGTTCCCGGTACAAACCCTTCAAAGATCATCTGGTCGGCGTAACGCGCGGCTCGCTCGCGCTGTTCCGGGGTCCGCACGGTCCAGCCCAGCAGCGGCAGGCCAAGGACGTTGCGAGCGATCCAGGGCGCCATGGCGGGGAGTTCGTTGACCCAATAGGCGACGAAATGCGGCCGGGTGCGGAACAGGTGCCGCAATTGGGTCATGCCGCGGCGCTGCTCCGGTGACGCCTCCGGCCAGTCGGTCTCGGTATAGTCGTGCTCGGCGACGATGCCGCGGGGCAGGCCGGGCATGATCTCGCGCAAGGCCAGCACCTGGTCCGGGTCAAAGGACATGCCGACTGCCGGGCCGGAATAGCCGGCGAGCACCTCGGCCATCCGCTTCACCAGCTTGCGGTCGCCGTCAAAATGGCTCTTCACCTCGATCACCAGCGGCACGCGGCCGGCGACCAGCGAACAGAGATCGGCGAGCGTCATCATCCGCTCGTCGGTATTCTTGAACTTGACCGCTTTGAGTTCGGTCGCGGTCTTGCCGAGCAGCGCACCGGAACCTTCGGTGAGGCGGCCGAGCGCATCGTCATGATGCACCATCGCTTCGCCATCGCTGGTGAGCTGGATGTCGCATTCGATCGGGAAATTGCCGGCGACGGCGGCCTCGGCGGCCGCCGGCATGTTCTCGATGATGCCGCGCGCAAAATCATGCAGGCCGCGATGGGCGACGGGCCGCGCCGTCAGCCAGTCCGGGGCACGCACCGCCACGGTTCAGGACACCTCGAAGACGGCCTCGACCTCGACGGCTGCATCTGAGGGCAGGGAAGCGACGCCGACGGTGGTGCGGGCGTGACGGCCCTTGTCGCCGAAGGCTGCGACCATCAGATCGGAGGCGCCATTGAGCACCTTCGGTCCGTCGAGGAAATCGGGCGCCGAGTTGACGAAGCCGCCGAGCCGCACCACGCGCACCACCTTGTCGAGATCGCCGAGCGCCGCCTTGACCTGGGTCAGCAGGTTGACGCCGCAGCCCTTGGCCGCCTCGTAGCCCTGTTCGATGGTGACGCCGGCGCCGAGCTTGCCCTTGGCGATCAGCTTGCCCTCGGCATTGGCGCAGACCTGGCCCGAGACGAACAGCAGGTTTCCGGTGCGCACGAAGCCGACATAGTTGGCCATGGCGGCGCGCGGCTCCGGCAGAGTGATGCCCTGCGCCGTCAGCTTCTGTTCGACCGTACCCGCCATGTTTCGTCCCCGCTTGATATGACTGCTTCTGACCTTGGGTCAGGCGTTCATTGTTTCGCGCATCGCGCTCGCCGTTGCAAGCGAGGCCGGACTCGTCGGGCGCGTGGCGATCCGGCGCGAGTCGCACCAAAAATGCCGAAAAACAGGGCAGTCCGGCGTCAAAATCCTACGTTTTTGTGAAGCCGCCCTAGTTGCGACGCAATAGAGCCGTCACTAATGTGACGAATTTCCCATCGAGGAAAAAACAGAACATGGCCAGCTCGTTCCCGGTTTCGGTCCGCGCGTTAGTGTTCTCCGTTGCGGCCGTATTCGGATCGGGATTCGCAAACGAACCGGCGAAGGCCGCCGCAAGCGGCCCGTTCCTCTCCCATCAGGCGCTGTACGAACTGAACCTCGTCAAGTCGCGCGGCTCCAACGCGATCAATGCGGCGCGTGGGCGCATCCTCTACAATTTCTCCGGAAGCGCCTGCGAGGGCTATACCTCGGAATTCCGCCAGGTGTCGGAACTCGACAGCGGCGAGGGCAAGCTGACGCTGAGCGATTTGCGTTCGTCGTCCTGGGAAGATGCCGCCGGCAAGAGCTATCGCTTCAAGATCGACACCAGGATGAACGATACCGAGTCGGCGCCGGTCGACGGCACGGCCGAGCGGGTCGGCGATCACATCACGGTCAAGCTGAAGCAGCCGGTGGCGAAGACCTTCGAACTCGACGGCAAGACCGTGTTCCCGACCGAGCAGATCCAGCACATCATCGCCGCCGCCCGCGACGGAAAATCTGTGCTGGAGCTGACGGTCTATGACGGCTCAGACAATGGCGAGAAGGTCTACAACACGCTGTCGGTGATCGGGCAGCCGATTCCGGGCACCCGCAACATCGCGTCACCCGATCCTTCCACCGCCAACGACCAGATGAAGGCGCTGACGCGCTGGCCGGTCACGGTCAGCTATTACGACCGCGACGCCAAGGCCAAGGACGGCGAGCAGACCCCGGTTTACGCGATGTCGTTCGAGCTGTTCGAAAACGGCGTCTCCCGCGCGCTGGTGCTCGACTACAACGACTTTGTCATCTCGGGCGCGATGGGCAAGTTCGACGTCAAGGATTCGAAGCCGTGTAAGTGACGGGCGTCGCACCGCTCTCTCCACCTCATTGCGAGGAGCGTAGCGACGAAGCAATCCATTCTTTCTTGACGTTGCGCGATGGATTGCTTCGTTTCGCTCGCAGTGACGATTGAGAGAGGCTCACTCCTCCTCTTCCTCCCCCTCATCGTTTTCCTTCTCGGGCCCCTCATACGCAATGCCCCGGATCACCGCGGCATTGCCGAACTTCTTGCGCAGATCATCGATCGCGCGTTCGGCATGGGCCGAGCGGCGGTCGAGCATGTCGCTGTCGTCGGCCTGATCGCCCGGTCGCAACGCGCTAACGCCGGTGCCGATCAGGCGAAATGAAGTGCCGTCGATCTCCTTGGCCAGCATCTCGCGCGACACCGCGAAGATTTTCGCCGCCATTTGCGTCGGCGTCTGGATCGATTGCGAACGGGTGCGCTGCCGGAAATCGGCGGTCTTCAGTTTCAGGGTGATGGTGAGGCCTGAGAGTTCGCTGCTCTTCAGCCGCGACGACACCTTTTCCGACAGCCGCCACAGCACCTTTTCAAGGGTTGCAAAATCCTTGATGTCCTTTTCGAAGGTGGTCTCGTTGGAAATCGTCTTGGCGCCGCGATCGGCGACCACCAGGCGGTCGTCGATGCCGCGCGCCAGCCGCCACAGCCTGCGGCCTTCGCCCCCGAACTGTTTCATCAGGTCGATCTCGTCGGCGCGTTGCAGATCGGCAATGGTACGGAAGCCGCGCTGCAGCAGCTTTTCCTGGGTTGCGGGGCCGACGCCGTAGATGAAGCCGACCGGCCGGTCCGCCAGCATCGCGCGTGCCTCGTCCTGGTCGATGGCGGCAAAGCCTCTGGGCTTGTCGAGGTCGGAGGCGATCTTGGCCAGGAACTTGTTGCAGGACAGACCGACCGACACCGTGATGCCGATGTCGCGTTCGACGTCACGGGCAAACCGCGCCAGCACCTTGGCGGGGATCATGCCGTGGACGCGCTGGGTGCCCGCGAGATCCAGAAACGCCTCGTCGATCGACAACGGCTCGACCAGCGGCGTCAGCGTCTGCATGGCGTGGCGCACCTCGCGGCCGACCCGGACGTATTTGGCCATGTCGGGCCGGATCACCACCGCCTGGGGACATGCCTCCAGCGCCTTGAACATCGGCATCGCCGAACGCACGCCAAAGGTCCGCGCGATGTAGCAGGCGGCCGACACCACGCCGCGTTTGCCGCCGCCGATGATGACCGGCTTGTCGGCGATATCAGGATTATCCCGCTTCTCGACGGTGGCGTAGAAGGCGTCGCAGTCGATATGGGCCAGCGTCAGCGACGGCAAAGCGCGATGGCGAACCAGGCGCGGGGAGCCGCAGTTGCCGCAGCGCCTGGCCTTGATATCGAGGTCGCCGAGGCAGTCCCGGCAAAAGCAGCGCGGACCGTCAAGCGCCGGCGCTGGCGCGCTCACGGCACGTCGCGCTCCCAATCCGGGTCACCCAGCACCTGCCGGGCGGCGGCGATATTAGTCGGATGCAGTTTTGAGGCGTCGGCGAACGCCTTCACGGTTGCGTCATCGCGCAGCACGAAATCGAGCACGGAACCCAGAAATTGCGGGTCCGCGGCCGCCGTCCGCAGCGTTTCCGGGCCCAAACCGCTTTCGGCCAGAAACAGCCCCAAACGCTCGGGATCGCCGGCAACGAAGGTCAGCGCCTGAATCGCAACGATTTCAGCTACTTCGCGAGGGTTGTGAACAGGCTTTTTCAATAGGCGGTTTGCCTTTCCGTTAACTTATGCGCTCTACTTTGGAACCATCATGCCCGAGTCTGCGGAACGTGTTCAAGCAAGTGGAAACCGCTTCGCAAAAAGTTGGCGCATCGATTTAACGGCTTAGAGCGAATTTGTCGCTAGTTTGAATTCACTTTTCGACAAGGGGCGGCGGCGGTGCGGGATGCACCGAAAGGCCGGGTGTTTCTGGGACAAGGGAGGGACGGGATGGCCAAAACCGTCCTGATCGTCGAAGACAACGAGCTCAATATGAAGCTCTTTCGCGATCTGCTGGAAGCGCATGGCTATCAGACCTCCGGCACCAGCAACGGGTTCGAGGCGCTCGACCTCGTCCGCAAACTGCGCCCCGATCTGATCCTGATGGATATCCAGCTTCCGCAAGTGTCCGGCCTCGAAGTGACGCGCTGGATTAAGGACGATCCGGAACTGCGCGCCATTCCGGTGGTGGCGGTGACGGCATTTGCGATGAAGGGCGACGAGGAACGCATCCGCGAGGGCGGCTGCGAGGCGTATTTGTCCAAACCAATTTCGGTCGGCAAGTTTATTGAAACGGTGCGACGTTTTATCGGGTAGTGGGAGTGAGTTTCGATGTCTGCGCGTATCCTGGTCGTCGATGACGTTGCTGCCAACGTCAAGCTTCTGGAAGCCCGTCTGTCGGCCGAATATTTCGACGTGCTGACCGCTTCCAACGGCGCCGAGGCGCTGGATATCTGTTCGCGCGCCGAATGCGACATCATCCTGCTCGACGTCATGATGCCCGACATGGACGGTTTCGAGGTCTGCCGCCGGCTGAAGTCCAATCCGGCCACGCATTACATTCCGGTGGTGATCGTCACGGCGCTGGATAGCGCGGCCGATCGCGTCCGCGGGCTGGAGGCCGGCGCCGACGATTTCCTGACCAAGCCGGTGTCCGACGTCGTGCTGATCGCGCGCGTACGTTCGTTGACGCGATTGAAGATGATGACGGATGAGCTGCGCATGCGCGCCATCACCTCGCTGGAAATCGGCATGGAGGCGCCGGAGCGCAGCGCGGTCGCCGACAAGGGCGTCGGCGGGCGCATTCTGCTGGTCGACGACCGGCCGTCCTCGTATGAGCGGCTGGCGCCGATCCTCTCCACCGAGCATACCGTCGACGTCGAGACCAATCCGGCCGAAGCCTTGTTCCACGCCGCCGACGGCAATTACGATCTCCTGATCGTGTCGCTCAGCCTCGAAAATTACGACGGCCTGCGGCTGTGCAGCCAGGCGCGCTCACTAGAGCGCACCCGCCAGATGCCGATTCTCGCCATTTCCGATGCCGACAACAACACGCGGCTGCTGCGCGGGCTCGAGATCGGCGTCAACGATTACCTGCTGCGCCCGGTCGACAAGAACGAACTGCTGGCACGCGCGCGCACCCAGATCCGCAAGCGCCGCTACACCGATCATCTGCGCGACAACGTGCAGAACTCGATCGAAATGGCGATCACCGATGCGCTGACCGGCCTGCATAACCGCCGCTACATGGAAAGCCATCTGGCGACGCTGGCCGAGCAGGCCTCGAGCCGCGGCAAGCCGCTGGCGCTGATGATCCTCGACATCGATTTCTTCAAGGCCATCAACGACACTTACGGCCACGACGCCGGCGACGACGTGTTGCGCGAATTCGCGGTGCGGATTCGCAAGTCGATCCGCGGCATCGATCTCGCGTGCCGCTACGGCGGCGAGGAATTCGTCATCGTGATGCCGGAAACCGACCTCCACGTCGCCGGCATGGTGGCGGAGCGGCTGCGGCGCTCGATCGCGGGCGAGACCTTTGCCGTCAACAAGGGCGCCAAGCGCATCGATGTCACGATCTCGATCGGACTGACGACGCTGGAGCGCAAGGGCGAAGCGGTTGCCGACGTGCTCAAGCGCGCCGATACCGCGCTGTACCGCGCCAAGCATGACGGACGAAACCGCGTGGTTTCCGCTGCGGCTTAGCTGTCGATAGCTGGACTAGCGGTCGCCACGCAGTCGGTCGTCATGCCCCGCGAAGGCGGGGCACCCAGTACGCCGCGGCTTCTCGATCAATCACAGTCGTCTCTGGAATACTGGGTCACCCGCCTTCGCGGGTGACGACAGTCAGTGCGGGTGATGACAGTCAGGCGACAGCCCGGGCACCTTGACGGACCGCCTCATACGCCAGCCGCTTGAACTCGAACGAGAACGGATGGACGAACGCCATCTGGCGCTGCGCCATCATCACGCCGGCCATGTTGCGCTTCGGCGAGATCCACCATTGGGTGCCGGCCACACCGCCCCAATAGAGTTCGCCTGCGGCATCGGGATGATCGAACGGCCCTGGCTTCAGGATCAGCCCGCCGGCCAGCCCATGCGCCTTGCCGGGCTGTTCCCCCATCATCGCAAAGCGGATCCACTGGCCGTCGGGCAACTGGTTGGTCATCATCTGCGCGATCGTTTCCGGCTTGAGCAGGGTTTTTCCGCCGGGCAGCAGGCTCCGGATCAACGCCACCATGTCGGGCATGGTCGAGACCAGACCGCCACCGCCATTGAGCCGCGCGACAGGATGCAGATAGGCGCCGGGGAAGGGCGCGTTGTCGGTGCGGGTCAGGCCGGGCTTCATCGGGTTCATCAGGTCGGCGCCGGCGTAATAGGCCACCAGCCGTCCGTGATCCTTCTGCGGGACAACGAAGCCGGTATCGACCATGCCGAGCGGATCGAGAATCCGCGCCTTGATGAACGTATCAAAACCCTGGCCGCTGATGACCTCGACCAGCCGCGCCACGACGTCGATCGCGAGCGAGTATTCCCACGACGTCCCCGGCTGGTAGATCAGCGGCAGGCCGGCCAGCACGTCGACCATCTGCGCCAGCGTGGTCATGGGGTTATGGACGCCGCGCTCGTTGAGCGCCTTGAAGATGACGGTGCCGGGATCGAAAAAGCCGTAGCTCAGGCCGGAGCTGTGGCTCAGCAATTGACGGATGGTGATCGATCTCTTGGCCGGCCCGGTGTCGTCGAGCGAGGTCGCGCCCGGGCGCAGCACCTTCCGGTTTCCGAGCTGCGGAATATACTTCTCGATCGGGTCGTCGAGGGCGAATTTGCCTTCTTCCATCAGCAGCAATGCGGCGCAGGAGGTGATCAGCTTGGTGTTGGAGAAAACGCGAAAAATGTGGTCGGGGCGTAGCGGCGTCCTGGCTTCCTTGTCGGCCCATCCGACGCAACTGACATCGACCAGATCGCGGCCGACCATGACTGCGGATGAAATGCCGGAAAGCAGGTCATTATCGATATAACGCTGCATGGCGGCATGCGCCGGCTTGAAGTCGTAACCGTTGGCCGTCACGTTCAGGTCTTCCATTTTCACTCCCATTGCCCCGGTGTCGTCCCTGCGTACGCAGGGACCCATAACCACCGCCGCTAATTATTGGCAAGGTGACTACCACATCACCTTACCGATATGCCACGGCGTATGGGTCCCCGCGTGCGCGGGGACAACGGGTAGGGATCAGTGCCGTTTCGTCGCAGGCTGCGACTTCGGCGCGGTTGCATCCCCGCCAACCTTCACCCCCGCATTCGCCAGCAGCACCGTTGCGGCCTGTTTGGCCGCGCGCGCCATCGCGGGGTCGTTGCGGACCAGGTCCTGCGCAATGGAGCCGTCGACCAGCAGCGCGAGCTGCGTCGCCAGCCCTTCGGCATCGTCAACGCCGAGTTGTGCCAGCAGATTGCGAAACCAGAGCCGGCGGCTTTCCTTGAAGTCGATCGCGATTCTGCGCACCGACCGATCCTCGCTGCCGAGTTCGGCGACCGCGTTGACGAACGGGCAGCCGCGAAAATCCTTTGACGCGAATCGCCGCTCCAGCGAATCGAAGGTGGCGAGAATCTGCTCGGCGGGCGGCTTGTCGGAAGGCCGCGGCGTCACGAAGCGCCGCTCCAGATAGGCCGCGATCAGCGCGTCTTTCGACGGGAAGTGGTTGTAGAGCGTGCGCTTGCTGATGCCGATTTCGGCCGCGATGGTGTCGACGCCAACCGCGCGAAGTCCCTGCAGATAGAACAGCCTGTCCGCGGTTTCGAGAATCCGGTCCTTCATGGAAGGTTTTGGCGTGGCAGCTTTTGTGGGCGGGGGAGGCATGCGGATGCGCGGGTGCTCGAGTTGTCTTGGGCCTTGACAGCAGCGACTGCCTTATAGACTAGTTACACAGGTCTGTGTACCTATTTCAGACGTCAAACGCAGGACACGGATTTCGTGCCGCGGCCCCAGGGGAGAACAAGAACATGCCGAGGTCATCGTCACTCGTGCAAGCCCTGCGCCCCACAATGCCCATCCTGATCGGCGCGTCGCTGATGCTGACGCTGAGCATGGGCCTGCGGCAGAGTTTTGGCATCTTCATGCAGCCGCTGACGCACGACATCGGGATTTCGGTGTCGCAGTTCACGCTGGCGCTGGCCGTGCAGAACCTCGCCTGGGGTTTCCTGCAGCCGGTGGCGGGCGCCATGACGGTGCGCTACGGCTTCCGCCCCATCATGATGGTGGGCTCGGTGATGTACATCGCGGGCCTCGCCTTGATGGCAACCGCGCACGGGATGATCCCGATTCTGATCGGCGCCGGCGTGCTGATCGGCATCTCGCTGGCCTGCACCGCGAATGCGATCGCGATGTCGGTGTCGGCGCGCGCGGTGCCCGCGGCGGTGCGCAGCACCGTGATGGGCATGGTCTCGGCGGCGGGATCGCTCGGCGCATTGGTGTCGGCGCCGCTAGGACAGATGCTGAATGAAGGCTTTGGCTGGCGGGTGGGCGTCGCCGGTTTTGTCGTGCTCTCGCTCTTCATGCTGCCGGCAGCCTGGTATGCCGGCCGGGCCGACAGGATTCCGCTGCCGCCCAAGGCCGCCGATGATATCGGCGACGCTTCGGCTGCAACGGCCGCCAGGATCGCTTTCGGCAATGCATCGTTCATGGTGATGACCTGCGCCTATTTCGTCTGCGGCATGCAGCTCGTCTTTCTCACCACGCATCTGCCGTCCTATCTGCTGATCTGCGGCCTCGATCCGATGCTGAGCGCGCAGACGCTCGGCATGATCGGCGGCTTCAATGTGCTCGGCAGCCTGTTCTTCGGCTGGGCCGGCCAGCGCTGGAACAAGCTGGCGCTGCTCGGCGGCATGTACATCGTCCGCTCTATCGCGCTCGCCTGGTATTTCACGCTGCCGGCGACGCCGGAGACCACGCTGCTGTTCGGCGCGATCATGGGCTTCCTCTGGATGGGGGTCGGTCCGTTGGTCGCAGGCGCCGTCGCCGAAATGTTCGGCCTGAAATGGCAGGCGATGATTCAGGGGCTCGCCTTCATGAGCCACCAGCTCGGCAGCTTCCTCGGCGCTTATGGCGGCGGGCTGATCTACGACTCACTCGGCTCCTACACCATGGCGTGGCGGGTCGGCGTGGCGCTGGGTCTCGCCGGCGGCATCATCCAGGTCGCGTTTGCGCTGATCCGGCCGAGCCAGCCGCCGCAGATGCAGCCGGCATAGCACTAGAACACCGGACATGAAAACGGGGCCCGACGGGCCCCGTTTTAGTCAGTTTCTATCCGCAATTCTTACTTGATCTTGGATTCCTTGAACTCGACGTGCTTGCGCGCGACCGGGTCGTACTTCTTCTTGACCATCTTGTCGGTCATGGTGCGCGAATTCTTCTTGGCGACGTAATAGAAGCCGGTGTCCGCCGTGGAAACGAGCTTGACCTTGATGGTGACCGCTTTGGCCATGTTCGAAACCTCAAAAATGGGGGTGTCAGGCGCCGGCCAAATCGGCCTGCATTTGCGCGCAACCTAGCTTCTGATCGCCCAAAGTCAAGGTTTTCGGGCCAGAAACCGGGCTGATTTCCGCGGATCAGGCCTCAAAGAACCGGTTTTTCGGCCTCGGCAGCCCCAAATTCTCCCGCAGTGTCCGGCCTTCATATTCTTTACGGAAAATTCCGCGCTTCTGAAGTTCCGGCACCACCTTGTCGACGAAATCGTCCAGCCCGGCGGGCAGGAACGGGAACATGATGTTGAAGCCGTCGCTGCCCCGGCTGGTCAGCCACTCCTCCATCTGGTCGGCGATGGTCACGGGCGTGCCGACAAAGGAAAGGCCACCATAGCCGCCGACGCGCTGGGCGAGCTGACGCACGGTGAGCTTGTCGCGGGCGGCGACGTCGACCAGCCGCTGCCGGCCGCTCTTGCTGGCGTTGGTTTCAGGAATTTCAGGCAACTGGCCGTCGGGATCGAAGCCGGAAGCATCGGTGCCGAGCTGCACCGACAGCGAAGCGATGGCTGAGTCGTAATGCACCATGCTGTCGAGCTTGGCACGCTTCTCTTTTGCCTCGTCGACGCTGTCGCCGACCACGACGAAGGCGCCGGGCAGGATCTTCAGATGCTCGGGGTTGCGGCCGATCTTTTCCATGCGGCCCTTGATGTCGGCATAGAGTTTTTGGGCGTCGGCGAGGCTGCCGCCGCCGGTGAACACGGCCTCGGCGGTTTCCGCCGCGAGCTGCTTGCCGTCCTCGGAGGCGCCGGCCTGCACGATCAGCGGCCAGCCCTGCACCGGGCGGGCGATGTTGAGCGGGCCGCGTACGGACAGATATTTTCCCTTGTGATTGAGCACGTGCATCTTGGCGGGATCGAAATACAGCCCCTGTTCGACATCGCGCACGAAGGCGTCGTCGGCAAAGGAATCCCACAAGCCAGTGACGACGTCATAGAACTCACGCGCCCGCTTGTAGCGCTCGGCATGCTCCATGTGGTCGTCGAGCCCGAAGTTCAGCGCGGCGTCCGGATTGGAGGTGGTGACGATGTTCCAGCCTGCGCGGCCGCCCGAGATGTGATCGAGCGAGGCAAAGCGCCGGGCGACATGATAGGGCTCGTCGAAGGTGGTCGATCCCGTCGCGATCAGGCCGATATGCTCGGTGGCGCCGGCCAGCGCCGACAGCAGCGTGAACGGCTCGAAGGACGTGACGGTGTGGCTGCGCTTCAGCGCATTGACCGGCATGTTCAGCACCGCCAGATGGTCGGCCATGAAGAAGGCGTCGAACTTGCCGGCTTCCAGTTTCTGGATCAGCTTCTTTATATGCGGGAAATTGAAGTTGGCGTCGGGCCATGCACCCGGGTAGCGCCAAGCGCCGGTATGGATGGAAACCGGCCGCATGAATGCGCCGAGCTTGAGTTGCCGCTTCGCCATGTGCCCCATTCCGTACGGTTATTGTTCGGGGAGAGATAGGGATGCGGTGGGGACTGCGCTATCTGGACAGCCCGAAAAGAATATTTCAATTTTTGGAAAGCTGGGGAGATGTTTCCAGCGTCATTTGCGAGCGCAGCGAAGCAATCCATCTTACGGCATCAAGAAAGCATGGATTGCTTCGCTGAGCTCGCAAATGACGGTCGCGGGCTTAAGCCCCCAGCACGTCCTTCTGCATCTTGCCGCCGTAGAAATGGAAGAACGGCACCGGAGCGTCGTGGTGCAGGGGTCCGGTGGCAAGCCGCTTGTCGAGTTCGTTCAGCACGTTCTTGGTCATCGGATGCAGATCGGCCAGCGGCTTGGAGCCGATCTCGACCCAGACCAGTTCGACCAGTTCGGCGTCAGGATGGATCACGCCCTCGACGCGATGGGTGATGGCAGAGGCGTCGGCGGTGAAGAAGCGGGTGTCGAAGCGGCGGACGCGGCCGGGCGGGGTGATCGCGCGCGCGATCAGGAACAGGCTGGACGGATCGGGCAGCAGGCTCGCATCCGTGAATGGGGCCCACGGACCTTCCAGCTTCACCGGCTTGTCGACCTTGCGGCCGAGACAAAGCCCGGTTTCCTCGCAGGCCTCGCGGATCGCGGCCACCGCAAGCGCGCGGGCCCGGGAGCCCACGATCTTCGGGCTGCCCTTGAGCAGGTTGGTTTCGAGTTCCTGGGTGATGGGAGCGGCAACGGGAACGCGGTTGTCCGTCTTGTCGACGCGGCCGCCGGGAAACACGAATTTTCCCGGCATGAACACCACATTGTCGTGGCGCTTGCCGACCAGCACCTTCGGCTTTTCGCCGGAGCGATCGATCAGGATCAGCGTCGCCGCATCCTTGGGCCGGAAGTAGGGATGGTGATCGGCTTCTTTTTCTTCCTTGGGCGCGGTCGCTGCGTCGGTCATTCCATCCCCGATTTTTAGGTTATTGTTGTCCTTGGTTTAGCTAGACCGGCGGAATCTCGCTAGGGGCATTTTCGTCAAAGCCATGCATGCGCAGCGCCCACTGGAAACCGACCACGGCGCCCTTGACCGGTTGCAGCAACCCCAGCGATGCAATCAGTGTGACCGGGAGATAAATCGAAAGCTGTAGCCAGATCGCCGGCGCGTAGTCGGTCTCGATCCATAAAATGATCGGTATCAAGATGTGGCCGACGATGACGATGACGAGATAGGCCGGCAGATCGTCGGCGCGGTGCGGCGTGTAGTCGAGCCCGCAGACCGAACAGTTGTTGTCCACCTTCAGGAAGGCGCGAAACAGCTTGCCTTCGCCGCAGCGCGGGCAGCGGCAGCGAAAGCCGCGCTTCATCGCGGTCCAGAGGTCGCGCTTTTCGCCCTTCACGGTGTCTCGGGTCCAGACTGTGGTCGCGGTGCTTGCTGTTACCATGACTTGCCCTTTTTCGATTTGCCGGACTTCGATTTACCCGGCTTGAACTTCCCAGATTTGGCGTTGCCCGACTTGGCTTTGTCAAACTTGCCTTGGCTCGGCTTGCCAGCCGTGTGCGGGCTGCGGCCGGGATGCGCCTTCGTTGGCGCCTTCGAGCCATCGCGTTTTCTGCCGCGCGGAATGACCTGGCCTTCCGACAGCAGTTCGAACCGCAGCGCGCCGGCTACTGGTGCTGCTTCTACCAGACGCACGTCGACAACGTCACCCAAACGGTGCATGGCACCGCTGCGTGTGCCGACGAGCGCGTGCCGCGTTTCGTCGTAATTGAAATATTCGGTGCCGAGCGTGCGGATCGGAATCAGCCCATCGGCGCCGGTATCGCTGAGTTTGACGAACAGCCCGGCGCGGGTGACGCCGGAAATACGGCCCTGAAACGTCGCGCCGATCCGGTCGGCGAGGAAATGCGCGATCAGCCGATCGGCGGTCTCGCGTTCGGCCTTCATGGCGCGGCGTTCGGTCACCGAAATCTGCGCCGCGACTTCGCCAAGTGTTTCCAGCGTCTCGGTTTCCGGCAGCGCGCCTTCGCCGAGGCCGAGTGCTCGGATCAGCGCGCGATGCACGATCAGATCCGCGTATCGCCTGATCGGCGAAGTGAAATGCGCGTAGCGCCGGAGGTTAAGGCCGAAATGGCCATAATTCTCCGCGGAATATTCCGCCTGGGCCTGCGAGCGCAACACCACTTCGTTCACCAGCGGTTCGTAGTCTTCGCCCCGGACCTGGCCCAGCACGCGATTGAACAGCGCGGGACGCAACGCGCCGGCTTTCGCGAACGGCAGATCGAGCGTTTTCAGGAATTCCTGGAGGTTGTGAACCTTCTCCTGCGAGGGCTCGTCGTGTACCCGATAGATAAGCGGCAACGCCTTCTTTTCAAGCATTTCCGCGGCGGCGACGTTGGCGAGGATCATGAACTCTTCGATGAGTTTATGCGCGTCGAGCCGCTCCGGCACGATGACGCGATCGACGGTGCCGTCGGGCTTCAGCAGGATCTTGCGCTCGGGCAGATCGAGATCGAGCGGATCGCGTTCGTCGCGCGCGAGTTTTACCAATGCATAGGCCGCGTACAGCGGCTTCAGGATCGGCTCGAGCAGCGGGCCCGTGGTGTCGTCGGGCCGGCCGTCGATCGCGGCCTGCGCCTGCGCGTAATTGAGTTTGGCCGCCGAGCGCATCAGCACGCGATGAAAGCTGTGCGAGCGCTTGCGGCCGTCGTTGCCGATGACCATCCGTACCGCGAGCGCGCCGCGCGGCTCGCCCGGCACCAGCGAACACAGATCGTTGGAGATGCGCTCCGGCAGCATCGGCACCACGCGATCGGGGAAATACACCGAATTGCCGCGGGTCAGCGCGTCGCGGTCGAGCGCCGATCCCGGCCGCACATAGAAGGCGACGTCGGCGATCGCGACATGGACGATGTAGCCGCCCTTGTTGTTCGAATCGGAATCGGGCGCGGCATGCACCGCGTCGTCGTGATCCTTGGCGTCGGGCGGATCGATGGTGACGAGCGGCAGATCGCGCCAGTCCTCGCGGCCTTTCAACTCGGCCGGCCTCGCATCCTCGGCTTCGCGCAACGCGGACGGCGAGAACGCCTGCGGAATTTCGTGGGCATGGATCGCGATCAGGCTGACGGCCTTCTCGGTTGCGAGCGAACCGAGCCGTTCCTTCACCTTGCCTGACGCCAGGCCATAGCCGCGCGTGCGCACCAGATCGACGCTGACGAGGTCGCCATCCTCGGCGCCGCCGGTGTCGTCCTTCGCAATGTTCAGTTCGCGCCCGGCCTGCTTCTTGTCGACGGGGACCAGACGGCCGCCGCCGGCCGGCAACGCGCGGAAAATTCCGAGCAGCCGGGTGCGGGCATGGTCGATGACCTTGATGACACGGCCCCGATAAGGCGCACCGTCGCCGTCGGGAGTCTTCTCGATCCGCAACAGCGCGCGGTCGCCGACGCCGGCCGCGGTGCCCGGTTGCGGGCGGCGCGGAACGTGAATACGGATTTTCGGGGCCGGGCCGTCCTGCTCGGTGTCCCACTCGGTCGGGGCCGCCAGCAATTCGCCGTCGGTATCGCGTCCGGTAATATCGGCCAGCACGGTCGGGGGCAGGGCGGCCGGCTCGAGAATTTTCCGGCCGCGTTTGGCGACCGTGCCGTCGTCGGCGAGTTCGCGCAGGATTCGTTTCAGCGCGACGCGGTCGGCGTTCTTGAGGCCGAATTCGCGCGCGATCTCGCGGGTGCCGATATTGCCGGGATTCGCGCGAATGAAGGCGACGATGGCGTCCCGGCTCGGAAAACCACTGTCGTGCTTTTTGTTCACTTATCCCCGGGCCTTGCCCGCGCTCTTCTTCGCAGGCGGTTTGGATGCTGCCGGCTTGGCTGCCGACGTCTTGGCGGCCGAGGCGACCGGCGCGCGCGCTTTGCTCACAGCGTCCGCTTTCGGTTTCGCCGCCGCCTTTTTCACCGCCGCTTTCTTGGCGGGCTTCGGCGCGTCGGGATCGGCTGCTTTGGCCGCAACCTTCTTCGGCGCGGCCTTCTTGGCGCCGCGCTTCGGCTTGCCGCCGCCCTTGGCGGCACGCTCGTCGATCAGGGCGATGGCTTCCGCCAGCGTGATCGTCTCCGGCGTCTTGTCGCTCGGGATGGTGGCATTGACCCCGCCTGACGTGACGTAGGCGCCATAGCGGCCGTTCTTGACGGCAACGCCGCCGAGGCTCGGGTGCTCGCCGAGGGGCTTGCCGGGATCGGCGCCGAAGCGGCGACCGCTCGGTCCCTTGGCGATCTTTTCGGCGATCAGCGTCACCGCGCGGTTGAGGCCGATGTCGAACACTTCGTCGCCGGCTTCCAGGCTGGCATAGGTCTTTTCGTGGCGCACGAACGGGCCAAAGCGGCCGATGCCGGCGGTGATCGGCTCGCCGGTTTCCGGATGCTTTCCGATTTCGCGCGGCAACGACAACAGCTTCAGCGCCAGTTCGAGCTCCATGTCGCCGGGCGAGGTGTTTTTCGGAATGCCGGCGCGCCGCGGCTTTTCGCCCTCGGCATAATCCTTCTGCTCGCCGAGCTGGATGTAGGGGCCGAAGCGTCCGGCTTTCACCGTGACGTCGAGATCAGTCTGCGGATCCTTGCCGAGCACGCGGTCGGCGCTGGCTTCGCCGTCGGCGGCCAGCGGACGGGTGTGGCGGCATTCCGGATAGTTCGAGCATCCGACAAAGGCGCCGAACTTGCCGGCTTTCAAATTGAGCTTGCCGGTGCCGCAGGTCGGGCATTGCCTGACGTCGCCACCATCCGCGCGCGGCGGATAGATGTGCGGGCCCAGCATGTCGTCGAGCACGTCGAGCACTTCGGATACACGAATATCCTTGATGTCGGCGACCGCGCCGGAAAAGCCGACCCAGAAATCCTTCAGCACCTGCTGCCAGGAAATCTCGTTGTTGGAGATGCGGTCGAGCTGCTCTTCCAGATTGGCGGTGAAATCATATTCGACATAGCGCGCGAAGAAGTTTTCCAGGAACGCGACCACGACGCGGCCCTTGTCCTCGCCGTGTAGCCGCTTCTTCTCGAGCTTCACATAGCCGCGGTCCTTCAGCACTTGCAGGATCGAGGCGTAGGTCGAGGGACGGCCTATGCCGAGCTCTTCCATCCGCTTCACCAGCGATGCTTCCGAGAAGCGCGGTGGCGGTTCGGTGAAATGCTGGGTGACCGCAAGTTCCTGCCGCTTCAGCGCTTCGCCCTGGCTCATGGCGGGGAGGCGGCGGCTGTCGTCGTCCTCGGCGTCGTCGTCTTTGCCTTCCTGGTAGAGCGCGAGAAAACCGTCGAACTTCACGACCTGGCCGCTGGCGCGCAGGTCCAGCACGCGCGAGCCGGCTTTCGCCGCGATATCGACCGTGGTGCGTTCGAGTTCGGCCAACTCCATCTGGCTCGCAATGGTGCGGATCCAGATCAGTTCATAGAGCTTGGCCTGGTCGGTATCGAGCCTCCGGCGCATTTCGGCGGGCCGGCGCGACAGATCAGTCGGGCGGATCGCTTCATGCGCTTCCTGCGCGTTCTTGGCCTTGGTCTGGTACTGGCGCGGCGCCTCCGGCACATAGGCGTTGCCGTAATCCTCGCCGATCACTTTTCGCGCTTGTGTGATCGCCGAGCCGTCGATCTGCACGCCGTCGGTTCGCATATAGGTAATGAGGCCGGTGGTCTCGCCGCCGATATCGATGCCCTCATAGAGCCGCTGCGCGATCCGCATCGTGTGCGCGGGAGCAAAGCCGAGCTTGCGGCTGGCTTCCTGTTGCAGCGTCGAGGTGGTGAACGGCGCCTGCGGATTGCGGCGCGCGGGCTTCGCTTCCACGGTGGAGACCGTGAAGTTAGCGGCTTCGATCGCCTTCTTCAATTCCTCAGCTTCTGCGCCGGAGCCGATGTCGAGCCGCTGGATCTTCTTGCCATCGGCGCCGACCAGGCGCGCCTCGAAGGCATCGCCGCGCGGCGTCGTCAGCGTCGCCACCAGCGACCAGTATTCGCGGGCGACGAATTTTTCGATTTCGAGTTCGCGGTCGCAGACCAGCCGCAGCGCCACCGATTGAACGCGGCCGGCCGAACGTGCGCCCGGCAACTTGCGCCACAACACCGGCGACAGCGTGAAGCCGACGAGATAGTCGAGCGCGCGGCGCGCCATGTAGGCGTCGACCAGCGCGCCGTCGATCTGGCGCGGCGACTTCATCGCATCCGTCACCGCCTGTTTGGTGATGGCGTTGAACACCACGCGTTCGATCTTGTGGTCCTTGATCGCGCGTTTCTCTTTCAGCACTTCCAGTACGTGCCAGGAGATCGCTTCGCCCTCGCGATCAGGGTCGGTTGCGAGAATCAGGCGGTCGGCGCCCTTCAAGGCCTTGGCAATATCGTTGAGCCGGCCGGCCGCCTTGGGGTCGATCTCCCAGATCATCTGGAAATTGGCTTCCGGATCGACCGATCCGTTCTTGGCAGGCAAATCGCGGACATGGCCGAATGAGGCCAGAACCTCGTAGGAGGCGCCCAGATATTTGTTGATCGTCTTGGCTTTCGCCGGCAACTCCACAATGACGATATTCATGTCATTCCAATGGCTTACGGGAAAAGATAAAGGCCGGTATCGCGGAACTCGCGCCAGCCGTTTCGGAAGCGAACATGGGGTGGTGAGGCCCCCCTGTCAAATCGGCAGATACGGAGCGGGGCCTGGCGGCGTACGACTTTGTATTTATAGTGTTGCGAAATACGCCCTAGAGTTGCGCCAAGAAACCGGATATTTCTGTGACATATTATTTTTGGATAGGTGCAAATTTTTTGAGCAAGCCACCAGTTGGCCGGAAGCGCGCCGCTTCCGGCCAGAAAAAGAGATCGCCAACGGAAGAACGCGGTGGGGAGGGCGGCCCTGACGAGGCCGTGGCCTTCATCGCGGAGACCGTTGTCGAATTGGCCAAGCTGGCCAAGCGTCACCGGCTGGTGGTTCTCGGTCACCTGCTTGGCATGGCGCAACTGGAGGCGGAAGAGCACCTCCGGACTCGCAGCAAACGCAAGCTGTCTTAAGCAACGGGACTTGCACTCGAACCTGGCTCTCGATAAGTCCCGCCGCGAGTCAAACCTGCCGTTACGCCGGCGCGCGCTTCGCCGCCGGTCGCGGCTTTAACGTCGTATCCGCAGGCGTCAGCAGCCTTCCGTCCTCGGAATGGAGTTCCAGTTTCCGCACCGGGCGACCGTTCTCCTTGTCGACCAGGATGGTGGCGATCTCCTCCGGCCGCGCGTCGAATTCCTCGCTCCACTGCCGCAGCGCTACCATGATCGGGAACACGCCGCGGCCCTTCGGCGTCAGCAGATATTCCAGATAGGCGCTGCCGTCGGAGGCGGGCGCCGTCGTCAGGATGCCCTGATCGACCAGCGCGCGCAGCCGCACCGTGAGGATGTTCTTGGCGAGCCCCAGCTTCTTCTGGAATTCGCCGAAGCGGCTGCTGCCGAACCAGGCCTCGCGAATGATCAGCATCGACCACCAGTCGCCGATCGCGTTGAGCGACCGCGCGATCGGGCACCCGTCGTGCTCAAAACTAGTTCGTTTCACCATGGCAGTCTCCCGTGGGTTCTCAGGGCGATCACGGCCTTGTGTAGTTGCATTATAAAACCAGATGCCCTAGGTAAGCCAGATAGTTTAATAATGCAACCAAAATGGAGACTGTCATGAGGCTGGCAAACAAAACGGCGTGGATTACCGGGGGCAATGCCGGCATCGGTCTGGCCGCCGCGCGGCTGTTCGTAGCGGAGGGCGCCAAGGTCCTCATTACCGGGCGAAACAAGGCGACCTTGGAGGCCGCGGCCAGGGAACTCGGGCCCAATGTGCTCGCGATCGTCGCCGACGCAAACGATATTGCAGCCAACGATGCCGCGCTGAAGCAGGCGGCGGCCAGGTTCGGCAAGCTCGATATCGTGTTCGCCAATGCCGGCATCGCCGGACAGTCGCCGCTCGGCGGCACGACACTGGAGGCGTTCGAGAACGTGATCCGGACCAACCTTACCTCGGTGTTCTTCACGGTGCAGTCGGCACTGCCGCACCTCAATGACAACGCCTCGATCATCCTGAACGGTTCGGTGCTCTCCGTGCTCGGCATGCCCGGCACGTCGGCTTATGGTGCTGCCAAGGCCGGCGTCCGTGCGATGGCGCGATCGATGGCGTCGGAACTCTCGCCGCGCGGCATTCGCGTCAATGTCGTGGCGCCCGGCGCGACCCGCACCGCCATCTGGGGTCCCGCGGTGGCGACGCCCGAAGCCGAGAAGGCGTTTGAGAAGCGGATCGGATTGTCGACGCCTCTCGGCCGATTGGGCGAAACTGATCAGGTGGCAAAGACGGTGCTGTTCCTTGCATCCGATGACGCGTCGCACGTCCAGGCCCAGGAACTGTTCGTCGATGGCGGCGCCACCGCATCTCCGCTCGGCGCGCCGATCTATCGCGGATAGGCGTTTCGAAATTATCGAAACCGATCAGTGCCATCGGGTGAAATTTCTTTCACCGGTTGCGCTGGCCGGTTCCGTCGTCTTGCGGGCGTATTTCGCGCGCGCGCGGGAAAAACATTGAACCTTCGTTGCAGGTGCAAAGACTCTCTAATGGGCCGGGATTTTTGACTACCAAATCATTGGAGAGCAGCCATGCCGAAAGCCGCCCGCGTCTCTAAGTCATTTTCCGCTTCGTCAGCATCAGAGCATTCAGACAGCGCTGAACTGGTTTCGATCGCATTGTTTTCAGGCATCGGCCTTTTGATCTCGCTGATTGCCGTGGTCTCGGGCGTGCAGGGCGCCTGGTATTAGGATCTTTCTTTCTGTGGCACCAGCCTGTCGCAACCATGAGGTCGCGACAGGCTGCGCCCGCGCTTTATTCTCCGCTACGCGGCGTTGAGGCGGCCGGCGGCTTTCAAGGCGTCCGCCACCGCTTTTTCGCGATGCTCGGGGCCGACCTGGATTCCATCGGCTGAAATGAATTCGGGATTGGTCACGCCGATAAAACCGAATACCCAGCGCAGATAGGTTTCCAGATGCTCGCCGACGGCGGACGGCGTGCCCGCGCCATAGAACCCGCCGCGCGAGATCGCGACGATGACGCGCTTGTTGCCGGCGAGACCCTCGACACCCTGCGCGCTGTATTTGAAGGTCTTGCCCGCCACCAGAATGCGGTCGATCCACGCCTTGAGCTGGCTCGGGATCGTAAAATTGTACATGGGCGCGCCGAGCACGACGATGTCGGCGGCCAGAAACTCTTCCAGCACGGCCTGGCCGGCGGCGATGTCGGGCTGCAGCGAGGCCTCGGGCACCGCGCCCTGACCGGCGGCAAGATGTGGTCCGGAGAGATGGGCCAGCGGCGTCAGCGTCAGGTCGCGATAGCTGACGTCGAGGCCAGGTGTCGCCTGGCGCAGTCGCTCGACGATGGCGGCGGAAACCTGGCGGCTGACGGAGTGGGGGCCCAGCACGCTGGAATCGATATGGAGAAGTTTCATAGGTGTCACCCTGGTTGGTATACGTTTGTAACTGGCGCTATATGAGTGACCGCCTATATTTCCCGCAAGAACGAACATTTTTGAAACCGGAGCACAGAATTGAAACCCGAGCACATCCATGTGCCTGTCCTGCCGCCCAGTCCGCACCAGGACAGCGACTGCCGTGGCGTCGCCTCGATCCTGGCCCGGGTCGGCGACAAATGGAGCGTGTTCGTCATCATGATGCTCGGCGACGGCCCGAAGCGCTTCAACGAGATCAAGCGCCTGATCGGCGGCATCTCGCAGCGAATGCTGACGCTGACGCTGCGCGGTCTCGAGCGGGACGGGCTGGTAACGCGCACGGTGTTTCCGACAATTCCGCCGCGCGTCGATTACGAACTGACCGATCTCGGACGCGGCCTGTCGAAGCCGGTCGAAGCGCTCGGCAAATGGGCGTTCGATCACAAGGTTGAAATCGAAAGCGCGCGGACGAAATTCGACGGGCGTAACGACAACAACTAATTAGACCAGCGAAACCATCCCGCCGCCCTGGCGCTCCAGCCGTCCCGCAAGTTCCAGTTCGAGCAGCACGCTGCGCACGACGGCCGGCGAGGCGCCGGACATCCGGATCAGGTCGTCGAGGCTGACCGGGCTCGGTCCCAATAAATTCGTGATGCGGGTGCGTTCGCTCGCTCCGGCGTCGAAATCCAGCGGTTCGCCATCAGGCTCGCTCGCGCCGAACGTGATCGGCCGCTCCATGATCGGCGCCACCGCGTTGATGACGTCGGCGGCTTCCGTGGTCAGCGTCGCGCCCTGCTTGATCAGGTCGTTGGTCCCTGCGGCGCGCGGATCGAGCGGCGATCCCGGCACCGCAAACACCTCGCGGCCCTGTTCGGCGGCCATGCGCGCCGTGATCAGCGATCCCGAACGATGCGCGGCTTCCAACACGACGACGCCGAGCGACGCGCCCGAGATCAGCCGGTTGCGGCGAGGAAAGTCGCGGGCGCGCGGCACGTGGTCGAGTGGCATTTCGGAAATCGCGCCGCCATGCTCGAGCAGTGCGGCCAGCAGATCCTCATGCTCGGGCGGATAGATCCGGTCGTGGCCGCCGGCCAGCACCGCAACGGTGCCGGTCTGGATCGTTGCGCGGTGCGCGGCCTGATCGATGCCGCGCGCCAGCCCTGATATAATGACAAAACCGGCGTCGCCGAGATCGCGCGCCAGCTGGCTGGCGAATTTCAGCCCGGCGCCGGAGGCGTTGCGCGAGCCGACGATCGCGATCATCGGGCGGGCCCGGACGTCAGGCGCGCCGCGCACGCCGAGCAAGGGCGGTGCGTCGTCGAGCGTCGCCAGCCGTTGCGGATAGGCGGCTTCGCCGGGGGCGACCAGCGCAACACCGAGTTTTTTCGCGGCCGCGAGTTCAGCCCGTGCGTCTTCCTCGCTGCAGACACGTCCGGTGCGGGCCGCACCTCCGCGTTGCGCCAGATCGGGCAGCCGCTCCAGTGCGGTGCGCGCGTCGCCGAAATGGTTGAGCAGCGAGCGAAACGTGCGCGGGCCGACATTGTCGGAACGGATCAGCCGCAGCCGGTCGATCCGGTCGGCATCGGTGAGGCGCGGTGGTTTGGGCCGGTCGTGCATGCGGACACAGCTTTGCCCAACCGGAGATTGTGATCAACCTGTTTGAGGCGAAGCGCCCCGGCGTCTCAGCCGCAACAGGCGCTCTTACCGCTCTCCTGGACTGGGGGGCATGGCACGGAGCCGAATGAACAGAACACGCAGCAATCGCCGGCGAGCGGCTTCAGTTTCTCGCCGCAACCCTTGCAGACATAGAAAAACTGGCAGGCATTCGTCGGCATTTGCTCAACGGCCTGATGGCGGCATTCCGGACAGGTCAGGGTGGATTCAAGCTGCATCACGGCTCGCGCGGACAATTTTGACAGCGGCAGGGCAATCATATTGCATCCAGCCGCTGCGATCAAAGTAAAGGAAACGTCATCCATGATCTCGCTCGCCGACCTCCAGCGCCGCATCGATTCCGGCGATCTTTCCGCCGATGCGGCGATTGCCCAATCGCTGGACGCCATCGCGGCGCAGGACAAGACCATCGGCGCCTTCGTCTGTCGCGCGGGCCGGTTGCAGGCGGCGAGCGCCGGTCCGCTGCGCGGCATCGCGGTCGGCATCAAGGACATCATGGATACGTCGAACTTCCCGACCGGGATGGGCTCGCCGATCTATCGGGGCAACCAGTCGCGCGGCGATGCGGCGGTCGTGATGATGCTGAAGCAGGCCGGCGCCAGCATCGTCGGCAAGACCACGACCACGGCGTTTGCCTCGAATGATCCGACCGCGACGCTCAATCCGCATAACCACGGTCATACGCCAGGCGGATCGTCGTCGGGCTCGGCGGCGGCGGTCGGAGCCGGCATGATTCCGCTGGCGCTGGGGACGCAGACCGGCGGCTCGGTGATCCGGCCGGCGTCGTTCTGCGGCGTCGCCGCGATCAAACCTTCGTACCGGTTGCTGCCGACGGTCGGCGTCAAATGCTATTCGTGGACGCTGGATACGGTCGGCCTGTTTGCGGCCGGTGTGCGCGACGTCGCGCACGGGCTGGCGGCCATGACCGGGCGGGGCGAATTGTTTCCGCAGGCGTCGATGCCGACGCCGCGCATCGGCATCGTGACCCAGGATTTCGCCGGCGCGCCGGAAGCGTCGGGCGGGGAGGCGCTGCGGATCGCAATCAAAGCTGCCGAGCGGGCCGGGGCCACGGTGCGTGCGCTTGAGTTGCCCGAGATCGTTGCGGAAGCCTGGCGCGTGCATCCGCTGATCCAGGAATTCGAGGCGCATCAGGCGCTGGCCTGGGAGTACCGCGAAAATTACGACGCTGTGGCGCCGAATCTGCGCGGCCGGCTCGACGAGAGCAAAGGCGGCACGGCTGCTGAATATGATGAGGCGATCCATGTCGCCAGTCGCGCGCGGCACGCGCTGGCAAGGGTGTTCGACGAGGTCGACGTGCTGCTGACGCTGTCGGCGCCGGGTGCTGCGCCCAAGGGATTGGGCTCGACCGGCGATGCCCGTTACAACCGGCTGTGGACGCTGATGGGCGTGCCCTGCGTCAACGTTCCCGCTTACGTCGCGGACGGCGGATTGCCGGTCGGCGTGCAGGTCATTGCGCGATATGGTGCCGACGCGGTGGCTTTGGCGGCGGCGCGGTTTGTGGAAGCTGCGTTGAAGAAGTAGGGCTTACTTCGCGCCGATCTTGCTTTCGGTGCCCGCTTGCAACCGCTTGATGTTCTCGCGATGCGCGTAGAACATCAGCAGGGTCATCACGACAAACAGCGACGCCAGCGCCGGATGGCCGAACCACCACAGGAACAGCGGCGTGATGAATGCCGCGACCAGCGCTGACAGCGACGAGTAGCGCGTGGCGAAGGCAACCGCGAGCCACATCACGCAGAACACGATCGCCGCCGGCCAGAACAGCCCGATCAGCACGCCGATATAGGTCGCGACGCCTTTGCCACCCCTGAATTTGAGCCAGACCGGGAACAGGTGGCCGAGAAAGGCGCCGAGCGCCGCCAGCATCGCCGCATTGGGGCCGGCGTACGTGCCCATGATGATGACGGCGACGGTGCCCTTGAGCGCGTCGCCGAGCAGGGTGCCCACCGCGAGGCCCTTGTTGCCGGTGCGCAGCACGTTGGTGGCGCCGATGCTGCCGGAGCCGATCGAGCGCAGGTCCTGGGTGCCGGCGAGTTTGGTCAGGATCAGTCCGAACGGAATCGAGCCGAAGAGATAGCCGACGGCGAACGCGACGACGAGAAAGGCGTCAGACGCCATGGCTGTTGCCCCTGTCGCTACGAATTTCCCGCGCATTGGCGTATCTCGAAAACACGCTAGACATGCTCGTAGACCGTCCGTCCGCCCACGATAGTACGGACGACGCGGCCCGAAAAGCGGGCATCGTCGAATGGCGTGTTCTTGCACTGCGACTTGAGGTCGGCGGGATCGAGCACCCAGGGCGTATCGGGATCGATCACCACCAGGTCAGCAGGCGACCCCGCGCGCAGCGTGCCGCCGGGGAGGCCGAGCAGCTCGGCGGGGCGGGTCGACATCGCCCGGATCAGCGTCTTGAAATCCATCTCGCCGTTGTGAATGAGCCGCAGCGCCGCGGGCAGCATGGTCTGCAGCCCGACCGCGCCGCTGGCCGCTTCCGCGAACGGCAGCCGCTTCACTTCGACGTCCTGCGGGTTGTGGTCGGACATCACGACGTCGATCAGCCCGGAGGCAACCGCTGCGACCAGCGCGAGGCGGTCCTCTTCGGTGCGCAGCGGCGGCGAGAGTTTCAGAAACGTCCGGTAGGGGCCGATGTCGTTTTCGTTCAAGGTCACGTGGTTGATCGACACCGACGCGCTGACCGCAAGCCCGGCGTCACGGGCACGCTGCAGGATTTCCAGCGACTCGACGCAGCTCAATGAGGCCGCGTGATAGCGCCCGCCGGTCAGCGCCACCAGGCGCATGTCGCGCTCCAGCATCACGGCCTCGGCGGCGTTGGGAATGCCGAACAGGCCGAGCCGCGCGGCGAATTCGCCTTCGTTCATCACGCCTTCGCCGACCAGATCGGGATCCTCGGTGTGGTGCACGATCAAGGCGTCGAAATCGCGCGCGTAGGTCAGCGCCCGGCGCATCACCTGCGCGTTGGTGACGCTGCGGTCGCCGTCGGTGAAGGCCACGGCGCCGGCGGCCTTCAACAGGCCGATCTCGGTCATTTCCTCGCCGCCCATGCCCTTGGTCAAAGCCGCCATCGGGTGGATGTTGACGATCGCGGTGTCGCGGGCGCGGCGCAGCACGAAATCGACCGTCGCCGAATTGTCGATCACCGGCGAGGTGTCCGGCTGGCAGATGATGGTGGTGATGCCGCCGGCGGCCGCAGCCTGGCTCGCCGAGGCAAAGGTCTCACGGTGGCTGGCGCCGGGCTCGCCGACAAAGGCGCGCATGTCGATCAGCCCGGGGGCGACGATCTTGCCGGCGCAGTTGATGATGTCGGTACCTTCGGGGACGCCGGCGGCGCCGATGCCGCGCTTGCTGTCGCGGATGATGCCGTCGGCGATCAGGACGTCGCCGGGGCCGTCGAAATCCCTGCTGGGATCGACGACGCGGGCGTTGGCAAGCAGGATCGGGCGGCGGTCTGTCAGCATGTCAAGCGTTCGGCAGGTTGCGGGCGAGCGCTTCGAGCACCGCCATCCGCACCGCCACTCCCATTTCCACCTGTTCGCGGATCAGCGATTGCGCGCCGTCCGCCACGATCGAGTCGATCTCGACGCCGCGGTTCATCGGGCCGGGATGCATTACCAGCGCGTCTGGCTTGGCGTAAGCGAGCTTCTTCTGGTCGAGGCCGAAATAGTGGAAGTACTCCTGGCTCGACGGCACGAAGGAGCCGTTCATGCGCTCGCGCTGCAGCCGCAGCATCATCACGATGTCCGCGCCGTTGAGGCCTTCGCGCATGTCGCGCGCCACCTCGACGCCCATCCGCTCGATGCCGCGCGGCAGCAGCGTGGAGGGCGCCACCACGCGGACGCGGGCGCCCATGGTGTTGAGCAGCAGGATGTTGGAACGGGCGACCCGGGAATGCATCACGTCGCCGCAGATCGCAATCACGAGGCCTTCCAGCCGGCCCTTGTTGCGTCGGATTGTCAGCGCGTCCAAGAGCGCCTGGGTCGGATGCTCGTGGCTGCCGTCGCCGGCATTGATCACGGAACCGTCAACCTTGCGGGCCAGCAGTTCCACCGCGCCGGAGGCGTGGTGCCGCACCACCAGGATATCCGGGTGCATGGCGTTGAGCGTCACCGCCGTGTCCATCAGCGTCTCGCCCTTGCGGATCGAGGACTGCGATACGGACATGTTCATGACGTCGGCGCCGAGGCGTTTGCCCGCCAGTTCGAACGAGGACTGGGTGCGGGTCGAAGCCTCGAAGAACAGGTTCACCTGGGTGCGACCGCGCAAACTGGTGCGCTTTTTGTCGACCTGGCGGTTGAGCTCGACATATTCCTCGGAAAGGTCGAGCAGGCCGGTGATGTCGGCAGCGGAAAGCCCCTCGATTCCCAGCAGATGCCGGTGACCGAGGACGAAGGTCGATTTCGATGCAGGGGTCATTAAAACGAGAGCTATAGGGAGAGTTGCCACGGGGGGCAAGTGCGAATAGGGGGCTTCCGAGTTATCCCCCGGTCTGTCGCGGCGCAGGGTAAAGAGGGGTGCCGTATTGTCGCCGCGCCGAAGCGTTTTCAAGCGAAGTGGGCGCCGGTTCGCGTGAAGAAAACGCGTCAAAACAAAGACTAGGCGCAGGAAGGCATCCGATGCAGAACTGGCGACACTATTTTAGCGATCACGTTAACCGCGCTTGGCGTCGCGTTCGGGCCGAAAGGGGCCGCCGCGCAGGGCCTGCCGGCCGGCTTCGTGTATCTCCGGGATATCGATCCGACCATCCTCCAGGACATCC
The DNA here is from genome assembly GCA_963764705.1 of uncultured Alphaproteobacteria bacterium. GTDB lineage: Bacteria > Pseudomonadota > Alphaproteobacteria > Rhizobiales > Xanthobacteraceae > Bradyrhizobium. Next base: position 210,686 of record CAVXTR010000012.1, read on the forward strand.
GCTACGCCGGCTCCAACAATTTCATGGGCCGTCCGCTCCGGGGCTATGGGGCCGCCGAATGCGTGGTGAAGCGCGAGGTCGGCGTGCTGCTGCAGCACGTCCAGGAGGAACTCGCGCTTCAGGGCCTGTCGCTGAAAATGTTCGACTGCTACCGGCCGGAGCGCGCGGTCGCCGACATGGTGGCGTGGTCGCGGGACGGAAAGGAAACGCCGGCCGGCAAGCGCTACAATCCGGCGTTCAGCAAGCAGGACCTGTTCCGGCTCGGCTACATCGCCGAGCATTCCGGCCATTCCACCGGCGCGGCACTGGATCTCACGCTGGTCGATCTGAAGGCCGACAATTCGGCGGTGTTCGATCCGGGCAAGGCCTATGGCGACTGCATCGCCAACGTGAACCTTCGCGCCCCGGAAGGCAGCGTCGACATGGGCACCGGCTACGACTGTTCCGACGTCAGGGCGCATACGTCGGCGAAATCCATTACTGCGGTCCAGCGCCGCTGGCGGGAGAAGCTGGTTCTGCTGATGGCACGGCGAGGATTTGTAAACTATTCGAAAGAGTGGTGGCACTTTTCGCTGCCGGCCGCGGGCGGGCAGGCCTATGATTTCCCGATTCTCGCGCCGAGGCGTTCCGGTACCGGCAAATAGCTCGCGCCAAATTGAAAGCCCGTTGATGGATTCCGCCAGTCCCGTGGATGCGATTGCAGTTCCGCCAGATATTCCCGGCCCCCGCCCGCCGCGGATCTGGAAGTTCTGGGGCACCGCGCTGTGGGGCCTGTTCATCTTTGCCGGCATGTTCGTCGGCCAGGTCGCGGTCATCGTCTATTTCTGGGCGCGGCACGGCGGCACCATGGACGTCGCCTCGGCGATCCAGGTGGTCGGCGGTGGCTTGACGATCTCGCTGTCGGTGATCATGGGATTGCCCGCCGTGCTGATAGCAGCCTGGATCGCGATCCGCCCGAGCCGGACGCCGTTCGCCGATTATCTCGGACTGCGCTGGACCTCGTGGGGCAATTTCCTGCTCGGCGCGGTGGCGCTCGCCGTGCTGGTCGGCGGCTGGGATTTGCTGTCGCGCATGCTCGGCCGCGAAGTGACGCCGGGTTTCATGGGCGACGTGCTGAAGTCGGCGCAGGACGACGGCGCGCTGTGGCTGCTGGTGATCGCGTTCTGCGTCGCGGCGCCGATGTCGGAAGAGATTTTCGCGCGAGGATTTCTCTATCGCGGCTGGTCGGAATCGAAAGCTCGGCGTGATCGGCGCGATCGTGCTGTCGTCGCTGGCCTGGACCTCGCTGCATCTCCAATACGACTGGTTCTTCTTCGGCGAGGTGTTCTGCATCGGCCTGTTGCTCGGCTATCTCCGCTACCGCACCGGATCGACCTGGCTGACCATCGTCATTCACGGCCTGAATAATTTCGCGGCGACGGTGCAGACGTTCTGGATCGCGGGGAATTAGGGCGTGGGTCGGGCTTGCTGGCGCCTGATGGTGTCGCAAATGACCCAAAGCAACCTTCCAGCTAGGTGGCGAGCTTCGTGTCGAAGTCTTCTAGAGTTTTGGCGATTTCCGCGCGCGTGAGCCTCATGCTCGTCGACCCAAAATCACCTGCAAACTTGATGTTCACTTGATTCGGAAGCCGTGGCACAACTCGACAATCCGCTGTGCAAATGATTTCGCCAGCTTCGACTTGCCGGATGTCTTTGTGACTATGCGCTGTCCGAATGGCTTCGAATATCTCTCTTGCCTGAGCGAGCGATACTCCGGCGCTCAGCCCGGTATCAGCTAGACCGGCGAACAGCTTCACCTTGGTCGGCGAAATCTGAAAGTAAATGGCACCGCTTCCAAATTTTATCCGTCGAGAATTATCAATCAAGAAGAACGTTTGGATGAACTTTCTCACGAACTGCCAAATAGTGGTCATCGCTTTTCACTTAAAGTCAGATAAGTTTTCGTGAACTTCTTCAGTCTACCAAAGGTAGCATGACTTACTAATGATTTGCTTCGAAGCACAGCGGAAAATGGCCCGCGCCAATCAAACTCGCCCATGAGTACGCGCTTTGGTGTGCCCGGTAACTAGAACCAGGCCGCGAGCGCGATTGCGACCGGCATCGTGATCGCGGCCAGAATCGTCTGCAGCGTGATGATTTGCGCCAGCAGCGGCGCATCGCCGGCTATCTGGCTGGCCAGCTGCGTTGCGAATGGCTTGTGGCGATTTGTCGTCTGTACCGAAAGGATAGGCTTCGGGTGGGGACCAGATGCCGACCTATTGTGGTGCGAAGCCGGAAGCTTTCACAATATCCCTCCACCGATCCAGATCTGCATTAAGAAAACTGGCCAGATCCGACGGCGCCCGATAGTCGGGCGAGATGCCATTCTTCGCCAGCACAGCGATCGTATCTGGCACTTCCACGGCCTTGGCGACCGCGCCGCTGAGTACCTGGACAACGCTATCAGCCATGCCTTTCGGACCCAGCAGGGCGAACCAGGTGGAAATATCCAGGGCGGGATATCCGGATTCGGTAAAGGTCGGGATATCAGGCATCAAGGCCGCCCGCTTTGAACCGGAAACTCCCATGATTTTTGCCTCGCCGGACACGTAGTAGGGCAGCGCCGTCGTGATCGGCGCGAACAGCAGGTCGATACGCCCGGCCAGCAGATCCATGACCGCTTCCGTGGTGCCCTTGTAGGCAACGGTCGCGACGCTGGCGCCTAACTGCTTGTTCAGCAACGCGAGCATGAAGTAGCCGGTCCCGCTGCCCTGTCCGCCATTGAATTTTTGCGGGTCCTTCTTCAACAAATCGATCAACTCATGGAGGTCTTTCGAGGCGACGGACTTGCTGACCATCAGCGAGTAGGGCTGTGTCGCCACCATCGCGATCGGCGTGAAATCGTCGAGCGAGTAGGTGGCGCTCAACATCGTCCATCGATTGACGGAAAAACTCGTGCTCGCCATGACAGTGGTATATCCGTCGGGCGCGGCACGCCGCGTCGCTTCCATCGCGATGTTGCCGAACGCACCGGACCTGTTGTCGACGACCACGGGTTGTCCGAGAGTGTTCGACACATGCCGTCCCACGACGCGTCCGACCACGTCGTTGCCTGTGCCAGGCGGAAAGGGAATCAGCATGTCGATGCGCCGAACGGGATAGGATCGCTGCTGCGCTCGCGCCGATCCATTCAGCAGCGCCAGCCCGCCGATAACGAGGGTCCGTCGCGTGAGCCTGGGGGGAGGTGAAGACCTGTCAGGAAAGCCCATAGGAAAATTCATGTCGCCGCCCCCCAAGCGTTGCTCGCATTTTTGCGATGCATTTCGTGGCGCGCGCACGTCACGGCCGGTCAAAAGCTTAGTCTTCAAGGCCATACTGTCAAGAATAGCAAAATTAGGCGTTGATCCCTGCTATCCGCGTCGGGTGTAATTGCTGTGGCGGCGTTGGTTCATCGAAGCAAGCACGAAGAGGACAGTTCTATGAAGGGATGGCGTACACGGATCGGGTTCCTGCTGCCGCCCGGCAATCCGACAGTCGAGCCGGAAATGGCCGAACTGACTCCGCCGGGCGTATCGGTACACTTCACGCGGATGTACGCCGAAGGTCCGGCCGGTACGCATACCGGCCAGGAGCGGCGAAATCAGAGCCAGGTCGAAAGTATCCCGGCCTGTGTGCGGCTGCTTGCGATGGTCTCTCCCAGCGTGATCGTCATGGCGCATACGGCGACGAGTTACATGCTCGGGGAAGCGCGCGAGGCGGCACTGGTTGCGGAGATGGAAGCCATCGGTAAAACCCGGTTCATCACCGCCTTCGGCAGTGTGATGGCGGCTTTCAGTGCGCTGGGCGTCCGACGCGTCGCTTACGCCACGCCTTACTCCGCCGAGATGACGGCGCAGGGAGAGCGGCATCTCGAAAAATGCGGCATATCCGTCGTGAGTTCCGGACATCTGGCCAACGTTCGCAATATCTACGAGGAGAATTCTGAGCGCGCCTATGCCATCGGCCGGCAGGTCAATCATCCCGATGCGGACGCGATTTTCCTGAGCGGTGTCGGCATGCCGACGCTCGATGCGCTTCGACCCCTGGAGGAGGATACCGGCAAGCCCGTGATCTCGGCGGCGTCGGCCATGATGTGGCACGCCTTGCGCGCGGCCGGCATCAATCATGGCTTCGACGGCTATGGAAAGCTGTTGAGCGGGAAGTTCTGAATTAGAACCACGCCGCGATCGCGATCGCGACCGGCATCGTGATCGCAGCCAGCATCGTCTGTAGCGTGATGATCTGCGCCAGCAGCGGCGCATCGCCGCCCATCTGGCGGGCCAGCACATAGGCGCTGGATGACGCCGGCACCGCCGAGCAGGCGGCGACGATCGCAAGGTTGGAGCCCGAAAGCCCGAACCACAGCGCCAGCGCCACGGCGATCACCGGCATCAGCACGAGTTTCAGGAACACCGCCACGGAGGCGGCAAGGCTCGGGCGAAACATGCCTTCGAGATGGAGGCCTGCGCCGGTGACGAGCAGGCCGATCGCCAGCGAGGAACGCCCGAGCGCGTCGGCGACCTCGTGCCAGAGTTTTGGCAGCGGGATGTGGGTGACGTTGAGCACGAGCCCGATCACGCAGGCCCAGATCAGGGGATTGCGCACCACGGTCATCGCGATCGAACCGGCCGAGCGCTTTTCGGGCGAGGCGTAATGCGCCAGCACCGAAACGCTGAACACGTTGACCAGCGGAATGATGGCGACCATTGCCACCGACGCCAGCGCCAGCCCGACATCGCCGAACAGGTTGCCGGAGACGGCGAGCGCCACATAGGTCTGCCAGCGCGTCGCGCCCTGGAAGATCGAGGTGAAGGCCGGCCCGTCGATTGCCAATCGGCCGAGCAGGGGCCGCAGCGCCAGGCACAGCAGCGACATCGCCAGCGCCGACAGCAGCAGCGCGCCACCGACGCCGGCGACGGGCGCCTTGGTCAGGTCGGCCTTCACCAGGGTCTGCACCAGCAGCACCGGAAACAGCACGTAATAAGTCAGCCGCTCCAGCCCATGCCACTGGGTCTCCAGCCGCATCAGGCTGCGCTTCAGGATGAAACCGAGCACGATCAGAAAAAACACCGGCAGCAGCGCCGCGATCACCACCGCCATCGTCAGCGATCCCCGCGCAGCGTCGCCAGCCGGTCGAGCGCGCCCTGCAGGATGAAGATCGCGGCATGCTCGTCGATCACTTCGGCGCGGCGGGCGCGGCTCATGTCCATGCCGATCAGTTCGCGCTCCACCGCCACGGTGGAGAGCCGCTCGTCCCATAGCGCCAGCGCCAGTTCGGTGAGCTTTGAGAAATTCCGCGCGAAGGCGCGGGTCGATTGCGCGCGCGGCCCCTCGCTGCCGTCCATGTTGATGGGCAGGCCGAGCACGAAGCCGACCGCATTACGCTCACTGGCGATGGCAATCAGCCGCGCCGCGTCGGCCTTGAAGGCCTTGCGCTGGATGGTCTCGACGCCGGTCGCCAATCGGCGATCCGGATTGGACACGGCAACGCCGATGGTCTTGGCGCCGAGATCGAGACCGACCAGCGCGCCGCGCTCGGGCCAGTGCGTCGCGGCTTCGATCAGGGGGAGGATGAGGGCAGGCATCGCCCCGCTTACCATGCGGCGTGTCGGGTGGGGAAGGGCAATGGAGGCGCTGACATGATTTGGATTGTTCGCGGTCACGACGATGCTGGTGGCTAACGCGCTGGAGGATCGCAGCCACTGGTTCATTCTCGCCTTCGCTCCGGCGCTGGTGCGTCAGGCGGCGCGCCCGATAGGTCTCCATTGCTGACGCTATGGTTGTCAAGAGATGCCGCGCCTTTTAAGGTAGAGTGCTATTTTATTATTTTTTTTAAACTGTGACCGGGCCCACAAACAGCTTGGCCTCACCCAAGTTATTTTGCCGGAGTTATTTTCAGGATGGGTTCTGCGGTGAAGCGGTAACCGCCGCTGCGCATTTCATTGATATCGATTTTTCACAGCTTGATAGGAGGTCTTCATGTTGATGAAACCGACTGTGGTTGCCGCCACCGAACGACGCTTCAAGCAGGCGGATTTCTCTCCTGTCGCTCTCGACAAGAAGCTCGGCGATGGGCCGATTTCGATGACGCCGGAACGAAGACAGACCCGGATGCGTCAACTGCTCGCGGAAACCGGTGACGACGCCGTCACGGCGCGGATCGGGCTGGAGCGGATCATCAACGGAAACGAGCTCGACAGCATCAATTACCTGGCCAAGGGAATGATCGCATCGCGTTCGGTCTGCCGTATCCAGATCAAGGATGCCCGCGCCAACCTGGTGGGGTATGCGTCCGGCTTCATGATCGGCCCGGGTCTGATGATGACGAACCACCACGTGTTCGGGAAGCCGGCCGACGCCACCAACTCCATTGCGGACTTCGACTATGAGCTGGATGTCAAAGGCATGGAGCGCGAGCCCGTGCGGTTCGGGTTCGAGCCGGACAAGCTGTTCTACACCAACGACAAGCTCGACTTTTCCATCGTTGCGGTGGCTCCGACCTCGTTGGCCGGTGGACGGGAACTGACGGACTGGGGCTGGCTGCCGTTGAGCGGCGAGCCGGGTAAAGGCGACCCCGGCGAATATCTGACCATTATTCAGCATCCGGGCGGGCAGCCCAAGCAGGTCTGCGTTCGCGACAACAAGCTGCTGAAATATGCCGGCGATTTCGTCTGGTACATGACGGATACCAGCGCCGGTTCGTCCGGATCGCCCGCCTTCAACCGGTTCTGGCAGGTCCTGGCACTCCATCATAGCGGCGTCGCGAAGAAGGATGCGCAGGGCCGCACGCTCACCAAGGACGGCAGGGTTTGGGATTCGTCGATGGACGAGGCCCTGATCGACTGGATCGCCAACGAGGGCGTCCGCGTCAGCGCCATCGTCGCCGATCTCAAGGTAGCCCTTGCTTCGCAACCGCTGCTGAAGCCGGTGCTCGATGAAGAACCGTCGCCGCTCCCGCCGACGGCGGCCGAAAAGGCCGCACAGCCGGCAGGTATGCCTAACGGTGCAAACTATAGGAATGGAGGCTACAATAACGGAAGCTACGCGAACGGAAGCCACGATAGCGGAAGCTACAATGAGGTCTGGTTCGAGCAGTCCGGCGACGTGACGTCGCTGGTCGTGCCGCTCCGTATCCCGGTGCCATTCATCAAGCGGGCAGGAGGGGCGGCTCCCCCGAGGAGAGCAAGCCAAAAGTACTGGCATTCCCGCCGGTCGTCGCTCCCCCCGCCATTGCTGGTCCGCGCATCGGCTCGCAGACCGGCTTGCCGATGGAGGCGGTTCATATCGACCAGGACACGCTGGATTCGCGGCCGGGCTACAAGCCGAATTTCATCGGGACCGGCAAGTTCTCGGTGCCGCTGCCGAAGATCCCGGCGGCCCTCAAATCCAAGGTCGCGCCGCTGATCGGCCGTTCGGCCCAGTCCGAACTGAAATATTTCAACTACAGCGTGGTGATGAACAAGGAGCGCAAGCTCGCCTTCTTCAGTTGCGTCAACATCGACGGCGGCAAGCAGCAAGACGTCGGCAAGCGTGAAGGAGATTCATGGCTGCGCGACCCCCGGATCGACAAGTCCTTCCAGATTGGTGACGAATTCTACCGCAAGCAGGCGACGCTCGAAGCGGACCGGACCGCCAACCCGTTCGATCGCGGCCACCTCGTTCGCCGTCTGGATGCGACCTGGGGCGATACGGTTGCCGATGCCAAGGAGCATGGTGACAATTCCTTCCATTTCACCAATTGCTCGCCGCAATTCTTCTCGTTCAACCAGGGCAAGCAGTTGTGGGCCGGGCTCGAGGACTACACGCGCGACACGCTGTTGAAGAACGAGGAGCGAGGCATCGTCATGAACGGGCCGGTGTTCGACGGTCCCGACGCCGAAGGCGGCGATTTGCCGGATCCGTCGCAGCGTTCGCACCCGGACCCGACATTCGGCGGTGTGAAAATCCCGAAATATTTCTGGAAGATACTGATCAGCAAGGGCGACAACGGCCTCAAGGCGGCGGCATTCCTGATGAGCCAGCGCGACCTGATCATGGATATCGACCGGATCAAGGAAGCGGACATGCTCGAAAAGTTTTCCGAAGAGGATGTCAAGGTCTTCCAGATCTCGTTCGCCGATCTGGTGAAACTGACCAAGCTCGACTTCGGCGGCCTGGCTGATGCCGATACCCATGAAGCGACCTCGGTGGGGCCACGCCGGATCGAAAGCTATGCCGACATCAAATTCTAACGGTGTCAGGCGGCGATTGCGCCGCCGGCTTTGTCGAGGCACGTCACGAAGCCCTGCAGCGCGCTGTATTGATGCGCGCCGCGGCGGGTGATGAAGAGGGTGTCGACCCGCGATTGCGCCGGCGCCAGCGCGTGGATGGTCACGGTCTCGTTGCGGCCGACGACGGCGCGCGGCAGCATCGTCACGCCCATGTCGGCGGCGACGCAGCCGATCATGCCGTCGAGCGTGCCGAGCTCGAAGCGCGCCGCCGACGGCCAGCCGAATTCCGAAAACACCTGTTCCAGCCGCTGCCGGTAGGTGCAGCCGGTGCGAAACACCAGCGCGGTGGGGCCGGATTCCGGCGTGCCCGCGCGCAACGCTTTGAGATTTTGCCAGCGCCGCGCCGAAACCAGCACCAGCTCCTCCCGGAACGCGACCCTGCTGTCGAGTTCGGCATGCTCGATCGGGCCGGCGACGAAGGCGCCGTCGAAAGTGCCGTCGAGGACGCCGGTGACGAGGTCGGCGGTCGTCGATGTCCGCAGCGTCAGCCGCACCGCCGGAAAACGGCGATGGAATTCGGCGAGCAGCGAAGGCAGGCGCACCGCGGCCGTTGTCTCCATCGATCCGATGGCGAGCGGCCCCTTCGGTTCGCCGTCGTCGCGGGCGGCCAGCATCGCCTCGCGCGACAACGCGGCCATGCGCTGGGCATACGGCAACAGGCGGCGGCCGGCGCCGGTCAACGTCATGCCGCGGCTGTGCCGCTCGAACAATGCGGTGCCGATCTCGGCCTCCAGCGCCTTGACCCGCTGGGTGACGTTGGACTGCACGGTGTTGAGTTCGTCGGCGGCGCGGGTGATGCCGCCGAGCCGTGCCACGGTCGAAAACGTCAGGAGATCGTTTAGTTCCACGGCAAGAGCTCCGTTTCATTTTTGAGATGGTAGAGTTCTCTCGTATTCATTTTTAGAGAATGGTAGTCCGGTCTATATTGCCTGTCCAGATTGCAGAGGCACAGACGAGGACGGACATGACGATCTCCACGCCACTGACCGAGCGCCTGGGAATCCGGCATCCGATCCTGTCGGCGCCGATGGACGGGATCGCGGGTGCGCGGCTGACCGCGGCGGTCAGCACCGGCGGCGGGTTCGGCATTCTTGGCGGCGGCTATGGCGATCGAGCGTGGCTGGAGCAGGAGACCGCGAAGCTCGCAAGCCTCAAGGCACCGTTCGGCATCGGCTTCATCACCTGGAGCCTCGCCAGGCAGCCCGATCTCCTCGACATCGCCCTGAAGGCGCGTCCCCGCGCCATCATGCTCTCGTTCGGCGATCCCCGGCCGTTTGCGCCGCGCATCAAGGCAACAGGCGCGCTGTTGATCTGCCAGGTCCAGGACGAGGCGATGGCGCGGCAGGCGCTGGACGCGGGCGCCGATATTCTCATTGCGCAGGGCACCGAGGCCGGCGGCCACGGCGCCTCGCGCACCACCCTCGACATTGTGCCGGCGATCGTCGATCTCGCGGCGGGGCGGGTGCCGGTCGCAGCCGCCGGCGGCATCGGCGACGGCCGCGGACTGGCGGCGATGATGATGCTGGGCGCGTCGGGCGTACTGCTCGGCACGCGGTTCTACGCCAGCCGGGAATGCGACGGCGCCGAGGAGGCCAAGAAGCGCATCTGCGCCGCCTCCAGCGGCAACAGCGTGCGCGGCATCATCTTCGATCTCTCGCGCAACAATGTCTGGCCGGCGCCGTTCAACGGCCGCTGCCTGATCAACGATCACGCACGCCGCTGGATGGGGCGCGAGGTCGAACTGCTGCAAAACGTCAGCGCGGTCGCCGCCGAATATGCCGCCGCCAAGGCCGCCGGAAATTTTGACATTGCCGCGGTCATTGCCGGCGAAGCCGTCGGGCTGATCCACGACATTCCACCTGCGGCCGAGATCGTTGACAGGATCGTTGCCGAGGCCGACGGGATCTTGAACGGCCGGCGAAACTCTTCCGTAGTGTCGCGGGCGTAAAGCGCCTCCATCCCATTCATTCAAGCGAGCAGCACCATGTGGCCAGACCGCCGGATCATCGACCTCTTCAAGACCGAATTTCCGATTTTGCTCGCGCCGATGGCGGGGGTGATGGACCAGGACCTCGCCATCGCGGTGGCCCAGGGCGGGGGACTGGCCTCGATACCCTGCGCGATGATTACAGCCGACAAGGCGCGTGAACAGGTCGGCATCCTTCGCCAGCGTGTCTCGGCGCCGGTCAACCTGAACTTCTTCTGCCACACGCCGGTGGCGGCCGATCCCGCGCGTGAGGCCGGATGGAAGGCGCGGCTGGGGTCTTATTACCGGGAATTCGGTCTCGATCCCGCGGTCCCCGTCAACGCCGCCAACCGCGCGCCCTTCGATGAAGCCGCGTGCAGGATGGTGGAAGAATTGAAGCCGGAGGTCGTCAGCTTCCATTTCGGCCTGCCGGATGCGGCGCTGGTCAAGCGCGTCAAGGCCGCCGGCGCGATCGTGATGGGGTCGGCGACCATCGTGAAGGAAGCGATCTGGCTGGAGCAACACGGCGCCGACGTCATCATCGCGCAGGGCGCCGAAGCCGGCGGTCATCGCGGCATGTTTCTCACCGAGAATATCTACGAGCAGCCCGGCACGTTTGCGCTGGTGCCGCAGGTGGTCGACGCGGTGAAGGTGCCTGTGATCGCCGCCGGTGGCATCGCCGACGGGCGCGGCATCGCGGCGGCGTTCGCGCTCGGCGCATCCGGCGTGCAGATCGGCAGCGCCTATCTGCTCTGCCCGGAGTCCAAAGTGATCGCGCCGGCCCGCGCGCTGTTCGCGCAGTCGGGCGATGATTCCACCGTCATTACCAATGTCATGACAGGGCGGCCCGCGCGCGGCGTCGCCAACCGCCTGATGCGCGAGGTCGGCCCGATCTCGCCGGATGCGCCGGCGTTCCCGCACGCGGCGACCGCGCTCGTCCCGCTGAAGGCAGCCGCCGAAAAGCTCGGCAAGGTCGATTTCACCAATGTCTGGGCGGGGCAGGCCATCGGGATGGGCAGCGACATGCCGGCGGCAGAACTCACCCGCGCGCTGGCGGCCGGTGCGTTGGCGCGGCTGAGCGCGCTCGGCGGCTAGCGTTCGCGAGCAGGAGAACCCCGATGCGTTCGTACGCAATCCTTGCAGCATGGTCTCTGCTGGCAGGTGCAGGCATCCCGTTGATCGGGGTGTTGAACAGCGGCGTTGCGCGCAGCGTCGGTAACCCCTATGCGGCAACGGCCATCATGTTCGCTATCGCAGCACTGGTTGCCGTTGGGCTCGCTCTGCCGCTCCACGGTCACCCAACGATGGCGCAACTGGGATCGGCACCTCCGATAAGTTATGGCGCGGGCTTGCTGATCGGCTTTTATGGATTGTCCGCCACCATCATTATCCCGCGTCTTGGCGCGGCCAGTTTCATCGCATTCATTCTGGTTGCGCAGCTCCTGACCTCGGCCGCGGTCGACCAGTTCGGTCTGTTCGGCATGGTGAGAAGGCCGGTCGATATCTCCAGGGTGGCTGGTTTGATCGTGATCGTGGCCGGGATCGCCGTCATGGAAATCGGAAATTTGATAAAGGCGCGTCCCGAGTAGGAGGGCCGTAAAGTAACGCGCCTCTCTTTGGTCGTCCTCGACCCGACGTGCATGCTGCCAGGATGCAACCGATCTTCACATCCCTTGATTTTGCAGGATTGCCGTGGCATTTTCCGCGTATGAACACGTCAGTGCGCAACTCCAATCGTAAACACATGACCCGCTTCGGCTGGGCCGTGGAAGGAGTCGTGCGCTAGGAATTCGACGACGACATCTTTTCGCAAGGGCCCCGCCGGCATCGGACGGGGCCTTTTGTTTGGCCACTGCTCCCTGCCGGCACGACAGCAGGAGCATCCGATTCCACCCCAACAGACGGACCCCGGATTCCAAGCCGAGGGCGATGCCGCAGTGAGCGTCCTCGACCTCACCGTTGGATCGGTGAAGGCCGCCGACGACACGCGTAATGTCTTGAGCTTGCTCAAGCGGTATTGGCGTGCGTTTTGGGTGTGGCGGCAACGCCAGCGCTCACGAACCACCTTGCACGAGCTGAGTGACAGAGCATTGATGGACGTCGGTGTGACGCGCGCTGAGATCGACCACATCGCGCCTCACCGCGCGATCGAAGCGCTGAGAGACAGCATCCACTCCCGCGGCATGATGTGACGGGATGGCAAGTCACCACCAACACGGCATCCCGATCACCCGCCCTCGATCATTTCACCGGCGGGGATTGCATCGAGCGCGTTGGCCGCTGAGCCTGTTCACGCGGGAAGCTGCTTTATTGCCGGTCCGCCAGCGGCTAGTCTCGGCTCGTCTCTCAGGTGACATCTATCCCGCTTCCGTCGCGAGATGGGAAACCGGAGCGTTCGCTTATTTCAAAGGACGACAGGATGCGGGCAGTCATCGTCGGTGCGGGAATGGGCGGTTTGATGGCGGCATTGGCGCTGCGACAGTCCGGCGTCTTCGCATCGATCGATATCTACGAGCAAACGAAGGTGCTCAGCACCGCGGGCGCCGGGTTGAACGTCCCGCCCAACGGGGCGCGGATCTGCCGTTGGCTGGGCGTCGACCTCGATGGCGGGGATCCCCGGGGCCCCGACGGGGTGGTCGATGGTGGTCGGGCGGCAATTCTGGAGGCGACACGGCAGTTCAACGCGGACGGGAGCGCAACAAGGAGGCCGTTCGATCACGTTACCGCCGCGGGCGACGGCGCCGGGTTTCATCACATGCACAGGCTGGACCTGTTGATGTGCCTGTACAAGCGCGTGTTCGAGTTCGGTCCCGACAGCGGGGCGCCGTGCCCGATCACCGTGCACATGGACTGCAGGCTGACACAGTTGCGTCAGACCGCCGGCGAGGTGACGGCGACCTTTTCGAATGGTCGAACCGCCACCGGAGAGGTTCTCGTCGGCGCCGACGGGATCAACTCCGCCACGTTGCAGCTGGCGTGGCCGAACCCGCGTCCCAAGCGCTGGACTGAAGTGACCTGCTTTCGTGGACTCATTCCGCGGGCAGTCGTCGCCTCGCTCCGCAAGGCTGACGGCAGCCCGCTGGACAACAATCCCATCTATTCCTTCAGCATGGACCGCCATCGGAACGACAGGAGCGGGGCGACGACATACTGGGTGCGCGGCGGCGAGTTGCTGAACGTGTGGATCGCCCGCTATGAGCCCGAACTCTGCCGCGTTCGAGCAGGAGGAGGGCGACTGGTTTCCCGTCGGTCGCGAGGAGATCCTTCGCGAGGTGGGCGAGGCCTTCGAGGGGAGCGCAAGTCGCGAAGACCTGCTCGCTCTGGCGGGGGCGATAGTTCGTCCGACGAAGTGGGGCCTCTACGATCGTGACGCGCTCGAAACCTGGGTGCAAGGCCGCATCTGTCTGCTGGGGGACGCGGCGCACCCGATGCTTCCGACGTTCGGCCAGGGCGCCGCGCAGTCCTTCGAGGACGCGGCTGCGCTCGCCAGCGCCTTCGCCCTGCACAAGCGCGACGTGGCTACGGCGATGTTGCATTACGAGCGCGTGCGGCATTACCGCGCGACCCGCTTCCAGCTCGGCTCCAAATTCGCGTTCGACCACTTGCGGGCCAAGGACACCGCTGAGCAGAAAGCGCTGCTCGAGAAGCTCGACGAGCGGGTGAGCCCGGCCTTTGCCCACGACAAGCGCGGCGGCGAAGACAACTCCTGGATCTACGCGTACGACGCCCGCAATATCGGCGCCGAATTGCCTTACAAGAGATTGGGGCCGTGGGACTTCCGCCGGGCCGCCAAGGCCAACTACGCCACGATTACCGGCCAGCTCTGGATGCCGCCCGCTCCCCCCGACAGCACGCGCCCGGTCACGCGCGAAGAGGTCGCCCTGCACAACACGCGAGAGGACTGCTGGGTCATCGTCTCAGGGAAAGTCTACGACATTTCCGAGTGGGCACCCCATCATCCCGGCGGCGCCGGAATCGCCCGGATGTACGCCGGCAAGGAAGCCACGGCAGAGTTCGGTGACTATCACAGCGCCGAAGCGGTCGCCCATATGGCTCATTTCTGCATCGGCGACCTCGCCGAGGCGCCGGCCACCTTGCCTTGACCGGACACGCTGACTGGCCGGCATTTCCAGTGCGACGCATCGGGTGGTGCCGACGAGGCCCGCTGCGCTGAACCTTGCGGGTCACTTCGAACTGTTTTTGCCGGAAACCTCTGGAGCGGTGTTGCGGTTCGAATCCCGCGCGGTCCACCAAATCACCGCGAGCCGCCTTAAGGCTGCTTGATCGTATTAACGGCGTTGTTTGAGGGCGAGGATAAGCCAGGGGGCAACGAGTGAGATGGCGTAGGCGGGCTGGATAAGGTCGCTATATCGGCCGAGCCCCTCAAAAGACCGATAGCCGCCGCTTGCGGCGATCCAACCCAAAATCCCTGAGATCGAGGCGGCAACAAGCGGAGACTGCTTGGCGAGCGCAGCGCCGCCCGCGGCAACCGCGTAGATTATAGCCGTGGTGATCGTGGCGACCACAATGAGCAACGGAAACACAACGATCATTCGGACGAGGATTTCGCCGCCGGCGTCGCCGCGGGTGATGGCAAGAAGAAGGGCGGCGCTGCTAAAGAGGGCCAACGCTAGGTGCGCGCATTTCATTGTTTGTCGCAACATGGCTATCCCGCGCTCTCGAGGGTGCCCTCGGTCAAGGCCGGCATGTAGCGCGTCCAGTGAGCGATTGCGTATCGGGCTCCAAGCTCATGAGGTAGACCACCCAACCGGCGACACACACACACACACACACGATCTTTTGATCGCGAACAATATCTGCGATCGATAAATCAATCGTAGCAAAATTCGTTCTCACTGCAAACGACTGTACAGATGGCAGCGCTTCCTGGGAGAGCTGAGCGGTTTACGACGCTGACGGCCTCGGCGGTTCAGTCTTCCGAGCGCAATCCCGCTTCGATGCGCTGGATCAGCCGCTCCCGCAAGGAAGGCACCACGTCGCCGAGGACGACGAAGGTGCGGACGATCGGCAAATACGGCTTCATGGCCGCCGTCAGCTCCGCGAGCGACATGCCGGCCAGCTGCGCGTATTCGGATTGCGCCGCCGCATTGGTCGCGCGCGGACGCTCCGGATTGTCGGCTATTTCCGGGGCGAGTTCGGAAAGGATGACATGCAAGAACCCAAGGTCGACGGCGGCGGGCGCCCGCATCGCGAAAGTCCAGTCGACGAGCCTTGGGCCTTCGGCCGTCATGATCACGTTGCCCGGGCTAAGGTCGCAATGGCAGAGCCCGTCGCCGGGCGGCAGGCGATCGATCAGGGCGAGGACATCCGTGACGATGTGCTTCGGAACCTTCCCATCGTCGTGCCGCAACTCCGCCTCCATATACTCGCGCAGGGAAATGACCTCCGGCGGCGGGGGCGTCTTGTGAACAGACATGGCAAGAGCCGCGACGATCGCGCCCGCCTGTTCGAACGTCACTGCGCCGGTTCGCGAGAGATGCCAAAGAGTCGGTCCGTCGAGGCGCTGCATCACGATGCCGAAGCGCCCGTCCAGCGTCACCTCGCCGAACACCTCCGGCACCGGGACGCCGGCGGCGCGCACGGCGCGGATCATGCGTACCTCGTGCCGGCCGAGCAGATGAGAGACGCCGGCCCTGAACAGCTTCACGACTTGCCCTGGCGCCCAGGCGTAGGCTTCAGAGAAGGCGCCTTCACCGATCTTTTCCCCCAACGATCCCTGCATGCCCGTTCTCCGCCGTGCAGAGGAAACACCGGCGGCGAGCAAAAAGGAACCCTCCCGTCGCGGGGCCGCCGGACATTATGATCGCCTTTCAACCTGCAGAGAGCTTCGTCCAATCCGCTAAATGGTGCCAAGTCCGCTTCTGGCCCCAGCGGACATTGATCAGCGCAATGGCGGCTCTTTAGATCATCTCACCGGCGGGACCGCATCGATGTCGTGGATCCAATGCTCGGGATAGAGCGCGTAGGCATCGCCGCGCCGGGCCAGCCGCGCGAAGGCCGGGAAATGCAGATGCATGCCGGCAATGAGAACGCCGTCGGCGGAGACGCGATCGAACATACGCTTGCGCGAGGCGGCGGCTGCCGCGAGATCCGTGTCGAAGGCCATGCCGGCTTCCGGAATGGCGGTCTGCACTTCCGGGACGTGCACGGTGTCGCCCCAGATCATCAACTGGTCGTTGCCTGATGCGATCAGATAGGCGGTGTGACCCGGCGTATGGCCGTGGCTCGGCACCGCGGTGACGCCGGGGAACACTTCGCCCTGCTTGAACAGCCGCGTCTGCTTCTTGTAGGGCTCGACCTGTTCGCGGCCGGCCTGGAAGAACAGTTTCTTGTCGCGCTCGTTGGCCTTCGCCATCGCGCCGTCGTCGAACCAATGCGGCAATTCGTTCTCGTGCATCACCAGTTCGGCGTTCGGAAACAGCAGTCTGCCGTTCGTCATGTCGGTCAGTCCGGCGGAATGATCCGGATGCATATGCGTCAGCAACACCGTGTCGATCGACTTCGGATCGATTCCGGCGCCGGCGAGATTCTGCTGCACCCGGCCGGCGCTGGGCTGCATATAGTTGCCCGATCCGGTGTCGACGATCGCGGTGCGACCCCTGGAATGGATCAGGAAGGTGTTGACGCTGGTGCGCCGCGCCGGCCGGAAGGCATCGGTCAGGATCTGCCGCGCTCTGTCCCGATCGACGTTGAGCATCACCTCCAGCGTGCTGTCGAGATAACCGTCGCTGATCGAGGTGACGACGATGTCGCCGATCTTGCGATGATAGACGCCGGGAATTTGCTGTGCCGGTTGCGCGTTCATGCGGGGGACCTCGGTCGGCGGGGAGGCGGACGATAGCCGCCGTCCGCGTCCTCCGCTACCGCTCCCCGCGATCACTGGTTCTGCGCAAAACGCGCGGCACCCGCGACCGGCGCCAGCCATTCCACCGCATGATCGGTGTAGATCTCGGCCTTGGGCCGTAGTCCCTCCAGATGATCGAGCGTGCCGGCCTTGACCACGACCTTGCCGGGCGCCAGGGCCGTCTTCGCAAACAGGGGTGAGCCGCAGGCGGCGCAGAAATGGCGGTAGACCGGCTGCCCGCTGTCGCCCTTGTCCTGGTAGATCGCGGTTTCTCCCGACTGTTCATAGTCGGCTTCCCGCATCACGAGGTTGAACGAGAACAGGCCGCCGCTCTGCTTCTGGCAGTGCGTGCAATGGCAGATGGCGATGGCGCGCGGTTCGCTTTTCAAGGTGTAACGCACCGCGCCGCACAGGCAGCCGCCTTGTCGCTCCGGGTCAGGCATCGCTGAGAATCTCGTGGGTCACGTTATCGACCGTGACCGGGCTGTCGAAGTAGGTCACGGTCGGTTCCGAATTGTACTTGCCCCGCACGTAGCTCCGCCAGTTCTCGGTAAAGACAGCCTCGGCCTCGGCGCGCGAGTTCCAGAGATAGATGCCGCCGACGCTGTTGCCGCCGTCCGCGACCACGTAGCTTTTGCGAACGAGGCCTTTGACGCCCTGATAGGTCGGCGCCGTGGTGAGAAAAATGCTGCGTGCTTCTTCCCGCGTGACCGGCTTGGGCAACTGAAAGTTGGTGATGGCGATGATCATTGGAATTCTGGCTCCGTTGCGCTATCTTTGACATTAATGTCAATTTTGACAGCGGTGTCAAGAATAAATTGCGGGTGAGCCGGATGGTGGGCGTACGTCAGTTTGACGAACAGGAAGTGATCGCGCTGGCGCTCGATGTGTTCTGGCGCAAGGGTCTGC
Source organism: uncultured Alphaproteobacteria bacterium (assembly GCA_963764705.1). Lineage (GTDB taxonomy): Bacteria > Pseudomonadota > Alphaproteobacteria > Rhizobiales > Xanthobacteraceae > Bradyrhizobium. Next base: position 228,714 of record CAVXTR010000012.1, read on the forward strand.
ACGACGCGACCATGCAGGATCTCGCTGCGGCAACCGGCGTCCAGCGTGGCAGCCTTTACAACGCCTATGGCGACAAGGAATCGATCTTCCTGCGCGCCTTCGATCAGTATGCCGGACAATTCCTGGAAACCGCCGCCAAGGCGCTGGCCGAGGGTGACGCGGCGGCGAGGCTGCAAAATTTCTTCGACGTGATCATCGTCAACATGACCGGCGGTTCGCCGTCGCGAGGGTGTCTTACGACGCGCACCGCGCTGGATGCCGGGATTTCGAGCGAGGACGTGCGCGAACGGGTGCAGGGTCTGCTCGACCGGCTGGAACAGATCGTCGGCAACGCGATCGATTCAGCGACCGGCAAGCGGGTCACGATCGACCCCGATCGATTGGCGCGTGTCGTCGTGACCTTCACGCGAGGCCTCGCCGTGATGGAGCGCGCGGGATACAGCCGCAAGCAGTTGAAGGAAACCGCCGCGACCTTCGTCGAGGCGCTGGTATCTGGATAAAGCGCCGCGGCCATGTGAGCAGCCTTGGGCTACTTTGCATGGGGTTGTTTTCGATATTTTAGTCGGGAGTGGTCCTCAAGCCGCGACCGATCGCAGGAAGTCGTCGATGGCGTCGACAATCAGCTCCGGCGTCTGCACCGACATATAATGCCCGGTGCGCAGTTCGAGATAGCGCGCGCCGGGAATGCTCCTGGCCGTGGCTTCGGCCATCGCCGCCGGCCGCACGCGGTCGAGGCTGCCGCCGATCACGAGCACCGGCGTGCTCAGCCGGGCCAGTTCGTCCTGCATGTCGGCATTCGCCAGCATGCGCCAGATCGCGGCGTAGCTGGAGGGATCGTTGCCGAGCCATCGGCTACGGAAGCGTTCAAAGCGCTTGAGATCGCCGCGAAGCTCCGGGGCGAAGCCGTTTTGCATGGAATCCTCGACCGCGAAGGCCATGCCTTCCGCCTCAATCTTCTTGAGGCGTTCGAGGGCCGGGCCGCGACGCTCCACAGCGATGCCGGTGGCGGGGCTACCGACCACGACGGCGCTGGTCCGTTGCGGAAACCGGGCCGCGAAATGCAGCGCGATCGCCCCGCCGACGGCGATCCCCGCCAGCGCGACCTTGCCGGAGATCCCGTAGGTATCGAGCAAGGCCGCGATATCGTCGGCCATGGTATCGAGGGTCAGATCTCCGCGCGCCTTTTGCGACAATCCGGCGCCGCGGGTGTCATAGCGCAGGACGCAGCGGGTTTTCGCGAACCGCGGCGCGACGTCGTCCCAGCTTTCCAGCGAGCCGCCCATTTCGTGCACCAGCACCAGCGTGCGGTCGCCCGCGCCACTCAGTTCGCAGCGTAGCCCGACGCCATTGGCCTCAACGAAATCCATCCCTGCGCTCCCCGGTTTCTTGGTCTTGTGAAGAGACGTTATGGCGGATGGGGCAAGGGCTGCAAAGTGGCGATCGAACATGGCAACGCAGCAAGCGACGAGGGCCGCTCGCTACCCATACCGGTTTTGACCAGTGATCAGTGCGCCGGTTCGTCGCGCGTAACGTCCAGATGCTCGACCGCGAGTGATCGATAATGCGCGGCCATCTCTTTGTAATGCTGCTTCGAGATCGGGTCGGCGGCGCTTTCGGCGCGGCGCTCGAACATTTCCGCCTTTTCCTGCAGAACCTTGGCCTGGGACATGGCTGCTACTCCCCGGGTCAGGTCAGGCAGGCGACGTAAAGGATCGCGACACCGATCACGGTACCGATCGACCACAGGGCGGGATCCCAGCCTTCCCGCTGCTGCGAAGTGTCGTTTTCGAGGGTGGACATGACGGGCCTCCATTCTTGGTTAGCCTCACTACAGTCCCCGATTGTTTCCGGACGACTACGCCGGAGGTCCAAAATGGTTTCTTCGCCGGGCTTTCCGCTCCAAATTTCGTGATCGAAAGCGGGTCGTTTTGACCACCCGGGGGCGGGCAGGCGCGTCGCCGAAATGCCTTGTTTGCAAAAAGCCTTGTCAGGAAAAGGCTTTGGACGACATTCCCGGCGGTTGCGGCGCAAAAGCGGCGTCTGCTATACGGCAGGTGCGACTTCCCCGTTTGAGGCCTATATTTATGTCCGTAGATGCCGCTACCGTCCGCCGCATCGCGCATCTGGCGCGGATTGCGGTCACCGAGGCCGAGGTTCCCCACCTTCAGGGGGAGCTGAATGCCATGCTCGCCTTCGTGGAGCAGCTTTCCGAGGTGAATGTTGACGGCGTCGAACCGATGACGTCGGTGACCCCGATGGAAATGAAGAAGCGGTCGGACGTGGTCACGGACGGCGAAATTGCCGACACCGTGGTCAGGAATGCGCCCGACACCGTGAACCACTTCTTCCTGGTACCGAAGGTCATCGAGTAACCACCTCTATCCAGTTCGAGATCGGAAATCCGATGTGCATGCTCTGCGACGATGAAAAGGCCTACCAAGCCTACATGAACTATGTCGACGCGATGGAGCGGCAGGGCAAGGTCGCCGATCCCGACAAGGCGATGGATGCCGTGCTCGATCAGCTCGAGGCCGCCGACAAGGCCCGCGCTAACGACCCCGCCAACGACAAGACGCTTTCTCCGTTCTTCTGCAGCCCGATCAATAAATGACCGATTTAACTTCGATGACGATCGCCGAGGCCCGCGCCGGCCTCGCGAGCAAGTCTTTCACCTCGCTTGAACTGACCGACGCGCATCTTTCCGCGATCGAGGCGGCGCGCGCGCTCAATGCCTACATCCTGGAGACGCCGGACCAGGCCCGCGCGATGGCGCGCGCGGTCGACGCCAGGATCGCCAAGGGCGAGGGCGGTCCGCTCGCGGGCATTCCGCTCGGGATCAAGGACCTGTTCGCGACCAAGGATGTTCGCACCACCGCGTGCTCAAAGATCCTCGGCAATTTCGTGCCGCCTTACGAGTCGACCGTGACCTCGCAGCTCTGGCGCGACGGCGCTGTCATGCTCGGCAAGCTTAACAACGACGAATTCGCGATGGGATCGTCGAACGAGACTTCGTGCTTCGGCCCGGTGGTCAATCCGTGGCGGCGCGAGGGCTCCAACACCACGCTGGTACCGGGCGGCTCGTCCGGCGGATCGGCGTCCGCGGTGGCAGCGCTGCTCTGCATGGGCGCGACCGCAACCGACACCGGCGGCTCGATCCGCCAACCGGCGGCGTTTACCGCGACCGTCGGCGTCAAGCCGACCTATGGCCGTTGCTCGCGCTGGGGCATCGTGGCGTTCGCGTCCTCGCTCGACCAGGCCGGCCCGATCGCGCGCACCAACCGCGATGCGGCGATCCTGATGCGCTCGATGGCGGGGCATGACCCCAAGGACACGACGTCTGTCGATCGCGCGGTGCCGGACTACGAGGCGGCGATCGGAAAATCCGTCAAGGGCATGAAGATCGGCATTCCCAAGGAGTACCGCCTCGACGGCATGCCGGCCGAAATCGAAAAACTCTGGCGCGAGGGCGCGGCCTGGCTGAAGGCCGCCGGCGCCGAGCTGGTTGAGGTGTCACTGCCGCACACCAAATACGCGCTGCCGGCCTATTACATCGTGGCGCCCGCGGAAGCCTCGTCGAACCTCGCGCGCTATGACGGCGTCCGCTACGGCCTGCGCGTGCCCGGCCGCAGCATTGGCGAGATGTACGAAAACACCCGCGCCGAAGGCTTTGGCCCCGAAGTACGCCGCCGCGTCATGATCGGCACCTATGTGCTCTCGGCCGGCTACTACGACGCCTATTACCTGCGCGCGCAAAAGGTCCGCACCCTGATCAAGAAGGACTTTGAGGATTGCTTCGCCAAGGGCGTCAACGCGATCCTGACGCCGGCGACGCCTTCGGCGGCGTTCGGCATCGGCGAGAAGGGCGGCGCCGATCCGGTCGAGATGTATCTCAACGACATCTTTACGGTGACGGTGAACATGGCGGGCCTGCCGGGCATCGCCGTGCCAGCCGGCAAGGACGCGCAGGGCCTGCCGCTTGGCCTGCAACTGATCGGGCGACCGTTCGACGAGGAGACGCTGTTCTCACTCGGCGAAGTGATCGAGCAGGCGGCTGGCCGCTTCACGCCGGAGCGGTGGTGGTAGCGATGATGGATTTCCGCGCCAGTCTGTCGGACACCGCGCCGGCACCGGGCCTGGAACCGCCGTTGGCGGGGTTATGGTGGGCCGCCAAGAGACAGTGGGACCAGGCGCACAAGATCGTGCAGGACGAGTCCACGGCTGAGGCTGCCTGGGTGCATGCCTATCTGCATCGGGTCGAGGGTGACCTCGGCAATGCCGGCTACTGGTACCGTCAGGCCGGTCAGCCGGTGGCGAAGGATTCTCTGGAAGCCGAATGGGAGCGGATCGTGTCCGCGCTGCTCGGGAGTGGAAAAGCATGAACGCGACAGTCAAACCGGCAAAATTGATCAAGGGCGCCACGGGCGATTGGGAAATGGTGATCGGGCTGGAAGTCCACGCCCAGGTCACCTCGAACTCAAAGCTGTTCTCGGGCGCCTCGACCGAATTCGGCGGCGAACCGAACACCCATGTCACGCTGGTCGATGCCGCGATGCCGGGCATGCTGCCCGTGATCAACGAGGAATGCGTGCGGCAGGCGGTTCGGACCGGGCTTGGCCTCAACGCGCAGATCAACCTGCGCTCGGTGTTCGACCGCAAGAACTATTTCTATCCGGATTCGCCGCAGGGCTACCAGATCAGCCAGTACAAGTCGCCTGTCGTCGGCGAGGGCGTGGTCGAGGTCGAACTCGATGGCGGTAACACGGTTACCATCGGCATCGAGCGGCTCCACCTGGAGCAGGATGCCGGCAAATTGCTGCACGATCAGTCACCCACCATGTCCTATGTCGACCTCAACCGGTGCGGTGTGGCGTTGATGGAGATCGTGTCGAAGCCGGATATCCGCGACGCCGAGCAGGCCAAGGCCTATGTGACGAAACTGCGCTCGATCCTGCGCTATCTTGGCACCTGCGACGGCGACATGGAGAAGGGCAGCCTGCGCGCCGACGTCAACGTTTCCGTGCGCAAGCCCGGCGGGCCGCTCGGCACCCGCTGCGAGATCAAGAACATGAACTCGATCGCCTTCATGGGCCAGGCGATCGAGTATGAAGCGCGGCGCCAGGTCGAAATCATCGAGGACGGCGGCACCATCGACCAGGAAACCCGGCTCTACGATCCCGACAAGGACGAGACGCGGTCGATGCGCTCCAAGGAAGAAGCGCACGACTACCGCTATTTCCCGGATCCCGACCTGCTGCCGCTGGAATTCAGCCAGTCCTATGTCGATGAACTGAGGTCGCAGCTTCCGGAGCTGCCCGACCAGAAGAAGGCGCGCTTCATCGAAGCCTTCGGACTGTCGCCCTACGACGCCAGCGTGCTGGTGGCCGAGCGCGAGAGCGCCGACTTCTACGAAACCGTGCTGGCCGCGCTCGCCGACAAGGCCCGCGACGGCAAGCTCGCCGCCAACTGGGTGATCAACGAGCTGTTCGGGCGCCTCAACAAGGAAGGCCGGGATATTACGGCCTCGCCGGTGTCCGCAGCGCAACTCGGGAGCATCGTCGATCTGATCGGCGACGGCACCATCTCCGGCAAGATCGCAAAGGACCTGTTCGAGATCGTCTGGCAGGGAGGCGGCGACCCGCGTGAGTTGGTCGAAACGCGCGGCATGAAGCAGGTCACCGACCTCGGTGCGATCGAAAAGGTGGTCGACGACATCATCGCCGCCAATCCGGACAAGGTGGCGCAGGCAAAAGCCAAGCCGCAACTCGCCGGCTGGTTCGTCGGCCAGGTGATGAAGTCGTCCGGCGGCAAGGCCAACCCGCAGGCCGTGAACGATCTCCTGAAGGCGAAGCTCGGCATCTGAGCGTCCCGTAACGGGACGACTTTGTCGTCAGCCCGGTGCGACATTGTCGTCAGCTCGGTGCGAACTTGTCGTCGCCGGACGCCGCGATCGATGCGCGCGAGCGTGCGTCGATCGTCTGCCGCGGGTCCAAAATTTACCATCACGACAGAAAGTGCGCGCCCGAATCGGTCGGCGCGATTCGTTCAGAAAATCGGTTTTGGCGAGGAGCGATGAGACGCCAAGGCTGTGACCACGAAAATTTTTTTATTGCCAAAAAGTGCGACTCAGAGTCCATGCCAACGGCTTTTTTGCGTCGCCCGTGAGACTCGATGACATCGACCGTGCGTCGATCGTTGTTGTTGCGAATTCAGGAAACATCTGTGGCGCAAGCGTTTCCTTCAATATTGACAAACGCCGATGTCGGTCGCTGCGGCACTTTTTGCATCGGCATGCGAGCGGGTCATGGTGTCGCCGAGAGAGGTGCTTCGCGCGCGCTCTCATTGCGGCGTCAACACTTCCTTAAGCGGGACACTGTTTTTTTGAATGTGTTGGTGTATTCGGGATGTAGTGCATTTCGATTCCCGAGTGCACGCAGCGATTAAGCCATCTCACTAACATCGGAGGGCAACATGGCCAAGAAAGCTAAGAAGGCGAAGAAGGCGAAGAGCGCAGTGAAGAAGACTGCGAAGAAGACCCGCAAGGTCGCCAAGAAGAAGAAGTAACTTCTGCTTCTAAAAATTGCCGGCGGCTTGATGCCGGCACGTCACACGAGCCTCTAGAAAAAATCCCGGGACAAAATCCCAGGACAACGTCCGAAGGCTCTGGTCGACGAAAGAGGGTGTCGGCGAGACATCAGGTCAAACGGCTGGATCGACTTTCGAAAGAGTTCGCTCTCTCAAAACCGGTCCGGCAGAAGAAACAGGTTTTCTTCGTTCGGTGCGGATCTTTCCAGATCCGCAATTTCACCGGGCCCAAAGCCCGCCATGAAATCTGGTCCTGACGTGTTCGCCGACGCCCTCGTTCCCCGGAACATCTCGTTCCCTGGAACGTCTTCAGTTCCCCGGAGCGCTTCGTTCCCCGGAACGTTCTTTCCTTCCGGGATGATTCATTCCCCGGGACGGCTGACTTCCCAGCCTGTGCCTGCGGCGCCAGGCTTCATCTCTTCTCTTCCCGAGTTTCTCGTCGTTGGCAGGCAACGCACCGTTTGGTCCGCGGCCGGTTCGTCGCGTGGGATACTGATCCGCAAGCCTCCGATCGCCGAGACGCGGAAAAGCCGGATCGCGCCACTTTGCCGATGACGGTCGCCGGGACGTTGGCGCGATGGTTATCGTTCCGCCAAACGGCACGGTAAACCGAATTTCACGATTGGCGACTTGTCGCTGCGGCACAGGCACTTCCGCGATTTCCTGATCGGACGTGTAATGCACGCGTTTACATCCCGTTCATCGCGAACCTTAAACTGCCCTTCAAATTTGATCGGTCATATTGATCCCAACAAGCCGGTAAACGGCAGGCGCCTGACGACAAGATCATGCGCTGGAATAACGGGATGTTTTGACAGTGGACAGGGGCCGCACTCGGGGGAGGGCGGCAACAACAAAAAGGAGACGGGGATGTTTCAGGGATACGTTGATCTGGATGCGGCAATTCCGGTGGAAGCCACCGCGATCCCGGACGTGCTGTTCGAGCGCGGCCTTTACTGGGCGAGCGGGCGTTCCGGCGTGGTCAATCTGGTCGCAGCCCACAAATGGTTCAATCTCGCAGCCCTGAAGGGTCGCTCCGATGCGATCTCGATGCGCCGTGAGGTCGCCGAGATGATGTCGGATGCCGAAATCGCCGCCGCGCAGCGCGAGGCGCGGGCCTGGATGACCGCGCATTGAGCTTGCTTCGCTTGGTCGAAGCCAGCCGCCCCATGTTGGCAGACAGCCGCTCGCGCGCCAGACGGTCCGGGCGGCTTTCGCTTGATGGGGGCGCCTTGACGGATGCCAGAGACGTGCTCAACCGGCCCCACCTTGTCGTGGTTCACAGCTCCGGCACGGCTCGGCCGCGGTTCCGGACGATTTTGTCACAAAATCAGTTGGCGCATGCCTTCCGGTTTGACCCTTCCGGTCGATTCGAGTTCATAAGACCGGCACCGGAGAGGTGGCCGAGTGGCTGAAGGCAGCGCTTTGCTAAAGCGCCATACGGCGAAAGTTGTATCAAGGGTTCGAATCCCTTCCTCTCCGCCACTCCCGCGCATCGGCAAAATACCTGATTGGCAGAAGTGACGATGGCGCTGTGCCAGGCGTCGTTGCGTTCGAAGATCCAGCGTAGATTTCTTCGGCGAGTAACTTGGCTGTTCACCATCCGCAGTAGTCCGGCGCACAGTGGCTGTGATGCGGGCGCGCTTCATCTTCGAAAAACCGTGAGGCATCTCAAACCCCTGTTTTTATAGAGGATGCGGTGATTCAGGCGGAGCCTTGATATCGTCTGTCCGACCCGCCGCTTCGATCGCCGCGCTTTCGATTTGACTTCGCGGGCGAGGGCGCTCGATTCAGGCAAGCTCCGCGCAAGCTTCAGACAAGCTGTCGTTTCCGGGTCGGCAGAATGCAGGAGCGTGCACGCGCATCGAAGCGCATGTCGATCACGAGACGTAACGGTCTTGTAATTTTTCTGACGGGTTCAGCGGATAGGTTGATTGCGTCGCGATCGCTGCCCGCAACGGCGCGGCCTCGATGAATTCATCGAAGCGGCGTTTTGCGTGGATTGTGGCGACGGGCCAATTCTCGAGCTTGGGATCGCATCCCAGGCTTCGGAATCGACACCTTTATCCGGAATCGACGCCTTTATAATGGGTGGCGATTTACCGGCGGGGATTCGCTGATTTGGGTGTTCGATTCGACGGGAAGGGGCCCCTGGAGGGGAAAAGCCGGCCGCCGGGCACTCGCCGCAACAATTCACGCGCCAATTGGAACTATTCAAAAATATCTATTTAAAACAGTAACTTGCAATAAAATTTCGATCACAGACTGCGTGTTATTTGTGCAACACCGCTCGGAAAAGGCGCCGAGTAAGGCTGTTGGAAGCGGTTCCTTTGTTGCGTGTGCAGAAGTCCTCGGTAATTGTGATCGGGCGACGGAGGGGGGCATCCCGAGGTCGTCCCGTTAGGTGGTTCGCTTAAGTCCACCGTCGCTCAAGGGGATGCGTTGAAGTCTCGAAGCGACTAAGCGGTTTTCGGGACAGGGCCAGTCTTAGGGTGTCACTTTGCGGATCCGGAACCTTTGTACAAAGAGCAACTTGGAGGTTTAACATGAAGATGGTTAAGAGCCTTATTCTCGGCTCAGCGGCGGGTCTCATCGCCATGAGTGGAGCCCAGGCTGCCGATCTTCCCGTCAAGGCCAAAGCGGTCGAGTACGTGAGGATCTGCTCCCTGTACGGTGCTGGTTTCTTCTACATTCCGGGCACTGACACCTGCATCAAGCTGGGTGGTTACGTTCGTATCGACACCACGTTCAACGGCAGCATCTACGGTCAGCCGGCTTGGTCGGCGATCTCGGCCAGGGCAATCGCTACCGCGATTACTTCGCCTCCCGTTCCCGTATGGCGCTGACGGTTGATACCCGCACCGCCACCGAATACGGCGTTGTCCGTACCTTCGGTCAGGGCGACTTCCAGTTCATCGACCCTACGGTAGCAACACGATCAACCCGACCGACTGCTTCACCGGTCTCGCCAGCGTCGGCAGCCAGCAACGCGGCCTGCTCAACGGTCCCGGCGACGGCTACGTCGCGGTTGAAATGGTGTTCATCCAGTTCGCTGGTTTCACCTTCGGTAAGTCGGCTTCGGCTTACGCGACTCCGTGGCATGGTTATCCAGGCAACAACAACTCGTTCCTGATGGGCGGCCATGACACCGTCACCGGCGTCAACAACATCCAGTACACCGCCCAGTTCGGCAACGGCGTGTCGGGCACCATCGGTCTCGATGATCCGACCGTGTTCAACCGCACCGCGGTGCTCAACCTGGCGACGCTGACCCCTGCGGTGCTCTGGCTAACGCTCGCCACCGCTCGTCGGTACTCGGCCAACGCCTACGGCTGGCGCGCATGCTCCCGATGTCGTCGGCAACATCCGCGTCGACCAGGCTTGGGGTCTGTTCCAGATTTCGGCCGCGGCGCACCTCGTGAACGCTTCCTACAACGTCCTGAACATCCGGCTGCTGCTGTCGCGTGTCGGCGTGCTGGTGCCTCGACGGCGCTGTCGGAAATCAGCGGCCACCCCGATACCAAGTGGGGCGGTTCGGTGATGGCTGCGTTGCAGATCAAGAACATCCCGACCGGTCCTGGCGACGATTTCAAGATCGACGCTACCTACGCCAAGGGTGACACCAAGAACGTGATCTCGACGAGCGCTGCTTCGCCGAGCTTCGCGATGTTCGGTGGTACCGGCCGTGCGGGTGCTTATCAGAGCGTTGGCTTTGGTGCGACCACCGATGCGGTCTTCCTGCCGGCGTTCGCCGGCGGCGATGGATCGACTCCATCTGACGACTGCTTACGGTATCCGTGGTGCGTTCAACCACAACTGGGATCCCTACTGGTCGACCAGCCTGTGGGGCAGCTACTCGGCTGTTCGTTATGACGGCGACGCACTCGAAGGCCATGATACTGCGCCAGTCTATACCGGCAGTGCTTCAACGGCACTGCCAGCCAAGTCGGCAGACTACTCCTGCAACCCGGACTTCAACGTTGCTCAGATCGGTGTGGTCACCCGCTGGACTCCCGTCAAGAACCTGACGTTCTCGGCTGAAGTCGGTGCGTTCTTCCTCGACCAGAAGTTCACGGGCACTGCTCGCGCTTGACACCGACGGCTCCGAAGCCGACCGCCGTGTACGAGTTCAAGGACCAGAGCACTGTCTACCTGAACGTTCGCGCTCAGCGTAACTTCTGATCCCGAAAGATTTGAAACACTCGGAGAACCCCCGGCAGGAAACTGCCGGGGGTTTTTCTTTGTCGGTGGTGGAAGTCGCCGCTACGCCAGGCCTGACGCTCATCAGCGGCATCACGTTTCAGGGCAGGGACGCCCGCGAGTCCTGCGATCAGGGCCGAAGCGGCGGCGCTAGGGTCAGGTTCCGGCGGAAGCGTTGCGTCGTCCAGATCGGGACGAACAGCATGAGCAGATACAGCAATCCGGCTGATGGTAGTTCGCGCTCCTTTCGGTCGTGCTGGCGGCGACCGCCGGCCATCCGGCAGGCCTATGCGGGCGGCGATCGCGCCGGCATCCGATCCGCCTGGTCATCGTCGAAGAAAAAGACAGGACGGCGGCGTCCTATAAGGAAGAGGCCGCCTTCGTGAACGGCTACCGCGCGGCCTATGCCACGATCTACGACCGCAACGACTATGCCGCGGCGATCGGTGAGCTCAAGGCGCTCGGTCACGACGACAACGCCGCCGTTGCCAACCTGATCGGCTATTCCTACCGCAAGCTCGGCGACTACAAGGTGCTCGCAGATCTGGTACGAGCGCGCGCTCAAGGCCGACCCGGACCACGTCAAGACCTGGCAGTATTACGGCTGTGGCAGGTCGAGCAGGGTAACCGCGATCAGGCGCAGCATCACCTCAACCGGCTGGCCCAGCTCAGCCGGCACCTCACAGCGAGGAATATCGCTCGCTGGCGGCAGCTCTCGACAAGCACGGCCGGGGACCGGTCTGGTCTACTGACCAGCGGACGACTGATCAGGATTTGCGCCTCGCCTCTGGACCCGGTCCGGGGGCGATTTGCGTCAAGCCAGAATTCAAGTCGGCACTATTCGACGCTCGCCGCGGCGCAGATCGGCTTCGATCTGGAGCTTGGTGCCGCCGCCGAACCGCGCGCGGTAGACCTGCAGGTTCTCCATGATCCGCTGCACGTAGTTGCGCGTCTCGGAGAACGGGATCTGTTCGACCCAGTCGACCGCGTCGACCTTGGGATCGCGCGGATCGCCGTAGCGCTCGACCCACTTCCTGACGCTGCCGCGGCCGGCATTGTAGCCGGCGAAGGTCATGATGTAGGAGCCGCGATAGTCCTCGAGCAGGCCGCCGAGTTCGGCGGCGCCGAGCGCGGCGTTGTAGACCGGATCGGTCTTCATCCGGCTGAGGTCGAAGCCGACGCCGGCGCGCTTGGTGACGTAGCGTGCCGGCATCCGGCGTCACCTGCATCAGCCCATAGGCCTGGGCCGGCGAGACCACGGCCGGGTTGAACGCGCTTTCCTGCCGCGCGATCGCGTAGACGATGCTCGGCTCGACCTCCGGGCCGAATTGCTTGAACGGCGGGATGCCGTTGACGGGATAGGCGTAGTGATCGAACGGCAGGCCGCGATTGAGCGCGGCCTTGCCGAGCAGCAGCATGCCGCGCGCGTCGCTGTTGCGGGCGGTCAGTTCGCCGAGCCCGGCCAGCGCGTCGGGATCGCCGTTCTCGCCCATGTCGCCGAAAATCGGGATCGCGATCTCGCGCTCGTCGAGCTCGTAGAGCAGTTGCACCGCGCGGACGATTTCCAGCCGTTCGGCGCCGCGGCCGCGGCCGGCGACGCCGTTCAATTCGATCTGCGGCAGTCCGAGCTTGGCGCGCGCCAGCTGGCCGTAATAGCTGGTCGATTGTTCGGCGGCGCGGCCATAGGCGGCGCGGGCTTCCTGCGCGCGGCCGGCGGCTTCCGCCGCGCGGCCCTGCCAGTAGCCGGCGCGCGCCAGCGCGGTCGGATTGACGCTGCCGACGCCGATGCGCGCGAAATGCTGGGCGGCGGTCGCCGGATCGTTGAGGAAGCGCAGCGCGATCCAGCCCGCGGTGAATTCCTGCTCGGTCTTGTAGATGTCGCGGGCGGGCAGCGCGGCGTCCCGCGCGATCAGATAGGCGGTGCGGTGTTCGCCGACGTCGAGCATCTTGCGCGCCAGCAGCCGCCGTTCGATCCACCATTCGTCGAGATTGTGCAGCCGGGCCGGATCCTTCGGCGCGCTCAGCATCAGTTGCGCGGCCTCGGCGAATTTCTCCTCGCGGCGCAGCAGCTGGATCTTGGCGAACATGTAGCCGGCATCGCCGTGCAGTTCGCGCGGCACCGCTTCGAGCAGCGCCTGGCGTTGGAAGCCTTCTGGTTGACGGCGATGCGCGCCTTGGCGAGCGCGACATAGCCCGAGCCCAGCCGCTTGGCGGCGCGCATGCCGCCGGCTTCCTGCTCGGTGCCGTAGAGCAGCGTAGTCCATCCGCGCCTTGTGATCGCCCGCCGTCAGCAGCGCGCCGAACAGGTCGAGCGCCGTGCGTCTCGGTGTCTTCCGACATGCCGTCGTTGCGCCAGGCTTCGCGCACCAGTCGTTCGGCGTTGGCGCGATCGCCGCGCGCGATCATCACCCGCGCCAGCGCGAAGCGGCCCTTGGCCGAGATCGGGGATTCGTTTTCGAACCACGACCAGACCGTCGGCGTCGTCGCGATGGTCGTCCCACAGCGCCGCCTCGATGCGCCGGCGCAGGAAGGTCTGCGAGGGCCAGCTCGGATTGGCCGAGACGAAGGCGCGGTAGCGTTCGACCGAGGCGCCGTTGTTGTCGCTGCGCAGGATGAGCCATTCGGCGAGCTTGCGGGCGACCGGATCGGTGATCGCGGCTTCCGCCTGCGTCGCATCGGTCGGCTTGTGCTTGCGGACGAGCTCGATGACGTTTTCCAGCGCGTCCTTGTCGGACTGCGGCGTCGACGACGTCGCGGCCACGGCCGCCGTGCGGCAGCCTGCTTGCGCGGCGGCGGCAGGGCGGCGTGCTGGCGTCGCGTCGCGGGCCGCGAGGGCAATGGTGCGGCCGGAGGCGCGGCCAGTGGTAGGGCCGCCGTCGCGGCAGCGGGCGGCGGCTGCATGCGTCGGCGGCCGGTTGCTTCGGCACGACGTTGCGCGCGATCGGCCGCGGCTTCGGCAGTGGAACTTTCGGCTTGGCCCAGGCCTCGACCGACAGCGCCGACAGGCCGACCGCCAGCGCCAGACTCGTCGCCAGTGCGGTCGATCGCAACGCGGCTGCGCGGGCGAAACGGGATCACGGCATTCCTCTGCGGCGGCGAATCATTCAATCGCTCAAGCCTTAGGTCTATTTGATTGAATATGTGGACAAAACGCTAAAAACGTCGCGGCCGGCGCCTGTTTGCGCCATCACCACGGCGAAATCGCGGCTAGTGCGGTCGACCGGCCTGTCCAAGACGGCCGGCTCGGTGCGATCGGCCTTTCGCCTGACGCCGGACTCGTTATCAATCGGTCATCTTGCACGATCGGTCGTACCGAAGCCGACAGCGTTCGGAGACAGTCCATGGCAGCCAAGACAAGTTTCCAGGGGGTCGTACACCGCCTTGGTCACGCCATTCAAGAACGGCGCGCTCGACGAGGCGGCCTTCCGCGGTCTCGTGAACTGGCAGATCGAGCAGGGATCGCACGGCCTCGTTCCGGTCGGCACCACCGGCGAGAGCCCGACGTTGAGCCACGACGAGCACCACAAGGTCGTCGAGATGGTGCATCGAGGAGGCCAAGGGCCGCGTGCCGGTGATCGCCGGCGCCGGCTCGAACTCGACGCGCGAAGCCGTCGATCTGGCCGACCACGCCGAGAAGGCCGGCGCCGATGCCGTGCTGGTGGTCACGCCGTATTACAACAAGCCGACCCAGGAAGGGCATGTATCAGCACTTCAAGGCGGTGAACGATGCGATCGGCATTCCGATCATCATCTACAACATCCCGCCGCGCTCGGTCGTCGATATGTCGGTCGAGACCATGACCCGGCTGTTCGAGCTGAAGAACATCGCCGGCGTCAAGGACGCCACCGCCAATCTCGCCCGCGTCTCGCAGCAGCGCCACGCGATGGGACCGGATTTCATCCAGCTCTCCGGCGAGGACATGACGGCGCTGGCCTATATGGCGGCGGGCGGCCATGGCTGCATTTCGGTGGTCGCCAATGTCGCGCCGAAGCTGTGCGCCGATCTGATGTCGGCTGTGCTCGAAGGGCGACTATGCGACGCGGCTTGAAGATCCAGGACCGGCTGATGCCGCTGCATGATGCGATCTTCAAGGAGCCGGGCCTCGCCGGCGCCAAGCACGGCCTCAAGCTGCTGGGCCGGCTGGAAGAAGAAGTGCGCCTGCCGCTGATGACGGTGACGCCGCCGACCGGCACGTCGATCCGCGACGCCATGGTGCATGCCGGCCTGATCAACTAACCGGCAGCCGGCTTCGTCCGTTGAGCGAAAAAGGGAATGAACATGCTGAAGGAATTCCGCGAATTCGCCATGAAGGGCAATGTCGTCGACCTCGCGGTCGGCGTCATCATCGGCGCGGCCTTCGGCGCGATCGTGACCTCGCTGGTCGGCGACATCATCATGCCGATCATCGGTGCGATCACCGGCGGCCTCGACTTCTCCAACTATTTCACCGGGCTGTCGAAGGCGGTGACGGCGACCAACCTGGCCGACGCCAAAAAGCAGGGCGCCGTGCTGGCTTGGGGCAATTTCCTCACGCTGACAATCAATTTCGCGATCGTCGCCTTCGTGCTGTTCATGATCATTCGCGCCATGAACACCTTGAAGCGGAAAGATGAAGCCAAGCCCGCCGAGCCGCCGAAGCCGTCGGCCGAGGTAGAGCTGCTGACCGAGATCCGCGATCTCCTCAAGAAGGCTTGACGTGGCCGAGAAGAACGAACGCCCGATCAAGGTCGTCGCCGAAAACCGCAAGGCGCGGTTCAACTATGCGATCGAGGACACCATCGAGACCGGCATCGCGCTGACCGGCACCGAGGTCAAGTCGATCCGCAACGGCAAGACCACGATCGCGGAATCCTATGCCGATACCAAGGACGGCGAGATCTGGCTGATCAACGCCAACATTCCCGAATATCTGCAGGCCAACCGCTTCAACCACGAGCCGAAACGGCCGCGCAAGCTGCTGCTGCACCGGAAGCAGATCAACAAGCTGATGGGCGCGGTCGATCGCGACGGCATGACGCTGATTCCGCTAAAGCTCTATTTCAACGAGCGCGGCCGCGCCAAGCTGCTGCTGGCGGTCGCCAAGGGCAAGAAGCTGCACGACAAGCGCGAGAGCGAAAAGAAGCGCGACTGGGGCCGGGAGAAGGGCCGCCTGTTGCGGGCGAGGGGATAAGGATCGCCATGAATCAGAAGAACCTGCTCGAAGTCGACTGGAGCAAGATTCCGGCGCCAACGGACGATGGCGCGGCGAAGCATCTGGTCGGCAAGAGAATCCCGCCGCTCAGCCTTGCGCGCCACCGACGACACCGTCGGTCGATGCTGTCGACGTTGACGGGCCGCACCGTCGTGTTCGCCTATCCCCGGACCGGCGAGCCCGGCAAGATCAGCCTGGTCGATGACTGGGACATGATCCCGGGCGCGCGTGGCTGCACGCCGCAGACCTGTTCGTTCCGCGATCTGTTCGCCGAGCTGAAGGCCGCCGGCGCCAAGCACGTGTTCGGCCTGTCGACGCAGGACAACGTCTATCAGACCGAGATGGCGTCACGGCTGCATCTGCCGTTTCCGGTGCTGTCGGACGAAAAGCTGGCGCTGAGCCGCGCCCTGAAGCTGCCGACGATGGAAGTGGCGGGACTGACGTTGATCAAGCGGCTGGCGCTGATCGTCGATAACGGCGTCATCACCCACGTGTTCTATCCGGTGTTTCCGCCCGATCGCAATGCCGGCGACGTGCTGGCATGGCTGCAGGACAATCCGGTTCTAATCCTGTTAGTCCTGGATCCAGATCCGCGCGCACCGTCGCGAACACCTTGCGGAACATCTCCGGCGTCAGCACCCGCGTGTTCGTGTTGTAGCGCGAGCAATGATAGGTGTCGTAGAGCCGGAACGCGGCCGGTCTCGTGCACGGCGCCGTGCTTGAACGGCGCCGCGGCGCTGCGGATGCCGAGCGCCTTCAACGTCGAGTCATGGGCGATGCGGCCGAGCGCGACGATGGCGCGAAGGTTTTTCATCTCGGCCATCCGCGCGATCAGGAATTGCCGGCAGGTGTTGATCTCGACCGGCAGCGGCTTGTTCTGCGGCGGCACGCAGTGCACGGCGTTGCCGATCCGGCAGTCGACCAGCTTGAGCCCGTCGTCAGGCCGCGCCTGATAGACGCCCTTGGCAAAACCATATTCCAGCAAGGTGGCATAGAGCAGGTCGCCGGCGTAGTCGCCGGTGAAAGGGCCGTCCGGTGCGGTTGGCGCCCTGCATGCCCGGCGCGAGGCCGACGATCAGCAGCCGGCGCCTTGGCATCGCCGAAGGCGGGCACCGGCGAATTGAACCAGTCCGGATGCTTCGCGCGCGCTTCCTCGCGAAACGCGACGAGCCGCGGGCACAGCGGGCAATCGCGGTTCGGTTCTGCGGAAGTGCTGACGGCGTCAGCCAAAACAAAAAGGCCTCGGTTCCCTGAAGAACCGAGGCCTAGCAGTTGAGTGCGTTACGCTCAATCGTCGAATTCTTCGTCATCGGCGCCGCGGGGCGCCATGGTGGTCGCGCGCTGCAGGAATTGCGGGGCGTGATGACGCGGCTCGCGCGGGGCAGGGCGTTCGGAAGGATCGCGGCCGAGCTTGGACTGCAGTTCGACCAGATCGGTGAAGACGTCGGCCTGGCGCCGCAGTTCGTCGGCGATCATCGGCGGCTGGCTCGAAATCGTCGACACCACGGTGACGCGAACGCCGCGCCGCTGCACGGCTTCGACCAGCGAGCGGAAATCGCCGTCACCGGAGAACAGCACGATCTGGTCGACATGTTCGGCGAGTTCCATGGCATCGACCGCGAGTTCGATGTCCATATTGCCCTTCACCTTGCGGCGGCCACTGGCGTCGATGAATTCCTTGGTCGCCTTGGTGACGACGGTGTAGCCGTTGTAGTCGAGCCAGTCGATCAAGGGACGGATCGACGAGTATTCCTGATCCTCGATGATCGCAGTGTAGTAGAACGCGCGCACCAGCGTGCCGCGGCTCTGGAATTCCTTGAGAAGGCGCTTGTAGTCGATGTCGAAGCCGAGCGTCTTGGCGGTTGCGTAGAGGTTGGCGCCATCGATGAAAAGCGCGATCTTGTTGGAAACTGGTGACATCAAGTGGTTCTCGTTTGGTTGTTAGCGTTTTTAGCGCAGCGGCGATCGACCGCGCGCACTTTTGTGTTCTGCTGCCTAAAGTTCGGTGAATCTGGCCCCACCACAGTCACCACCGCAATTATGGTGAGGCGAGGGCGAAAAACCTAGTCTTTTAGTGCTGCAATGAAGAGATTTACTTGTCCTGTACGGCAACCCTGCCGCGTCTGGACGCTCCGGCCTTCTGGCCCCGGGGTGGGTTAGCAGAGCCCATTAGGAACGCAAATCACAAATTTAGTCTTGCGAAACCCCACCTAGCGCTATAACTAGCGCCCTATAACCAACATTTCGGGCCCCATTTAACGGAGCGACAGTCTATGGCGCGCGTCACCGTGGAAGATTGCATTGATAAGGTCGACAATCGGTTCGACCTCGTGCTGCTGGCAGCACATCGTGCCCGGATGATTTCGTCGGGTTCGCAACTCACGGTTGATCGCGACAACGACAAGAATCCCGTGGTTTCGCTGCGCGAAATCGCCGATTCGACCATCTCCCCGGAAGACCTGCGGGAAGAACTGGTTCATTCCCTGCAGAAGTTCGTCGAGGTCGACGAGCCGGAGCCCGATACCGTGCCGCTGATCGGTTCGGCCGGCGCCAGCGTCGATGCCGACGACACCGAAGTCGCGGTCGAGCGGATGACCGAAGAAGAGCTCCTGAAGGGCCTCGAAGGCCTGGCTCCGCCGGAAGAGCAGCCCGAAGAGGACGAATAATCCGCTCACGCGGACGTCCCGAACTCCCTGATCTGTCAAAAGGCCCGGACCTCCGTCCGGGCCTTTGCTTTTGTTGACATTTTCGCGGTTACCGTGCGTCCTTAGGCTGGCTCGCCGAAATCGCCGGAATCGATTTTCGCCGCAAGCTGGCCACGGGTTGGGCGTTGGATGGGCCGAACCGTTGCGAAAGTGAACGTTTCTGGGCTCACAACGGGTGCAGCTTCGTTCGAAAGCGCATTAGATATCCAAAAGCGGGGCCGATCCGGCCCGCGGAAGAAGGCAGTGATTCGATGGCGTTCTGGCGCCGCAGCCCCCGGCAGATGCAGGCCGCAACCGAGCAGGTTGCGGTGGCGCCGACGTCGCCGGTGGCGGAGAAGCCGAAGACGCCCCGCGCGCGCATGATGCGGCAATACGATCTGGTCGATCGCGTCCGCTCGTACAATCCCGACACCAACGAAGACCTGCTGAACCGCGCCTATGTCTACGCCATGAAGGCGCACGGCACGCAGACGCGCGCGTCCGGCGATCCGTATTTTTCGCATCCGCTCGAAGTCGCGGCGATCCTCACCGGGCTCAAGCTCGACGACGCCACCATCGTCGCCGCACTGCTGCACGACACCATCGAGGATACCGAGGCGACGCGCGCCGAGATCGACCATGTGTTCGGCCACGAGATCGGCAAGCTGGTCGAGGGGCTCACCAAGCTGAAGCGGCTGGAGCTGGTCTCGCGCGAAGCCAAGCAGGCCGAGAACCTGCGCAAGCTGTTGCTCGCGATCGCCGACGACGTTCGCGTGCTGCTGGTCAAGCTCGCCGACCGCCTGCACAACATGCGCACGCTGGAATTCGTGCCGCAGGCCTCGCGCCGCCGCATCGCCGAGGAGACGCTCGACATCTATGCGCCGCTTGCCGGCCGCATGGGTATGCAGGAGATGCGCGAAGAGCTCGAGGATCTGTCGTTCCACAGCTGGATCCGGAAGCCTACGCGGTGGTGATGCAGCGGCTCGACGCGCTGGCCGACCGCAACCGCAACCTGATCGGCGAGATCGAAAGCCAGCTGTCGAAGAACCTGCAGAAGAAAGGCGTCACCGCGCGGGTCTATGGCCGCCGCAAGCAGCCGTTTTCGATCTGGACCAAGATGGAGCGCAAGTCGGTCGGCTTCGAGCAGCTGTCCGACATCTTCGGTTTTCGCGTCGGTCGATGCCGGATGTCGAGGACTGCTACCGCGCGCTCGGTGTCGTCCACACCACCTGGCCGGTCCGTGCCCGGGCGCTTCAAGGACTACATCTCGACGCCGAAGCAGAACGACTATCGCTCGATCCACACGACGGTGATCGGGCCCGGCAACCAGCGCGTCGAGCTGCAGATCCGCACCGAGGAGATGAACCAGATCGCCGAATTCGGCATCGCCGCGCACGCCTTCTACAAGGATGGCATGGCTCGCCGACCGAGCGGCTGAAGCATGAGATCCAAGGCCTTTGCCTGGCTGCGCCACACCGTCGGCTCCTGCTCGGAAAGCTCCAATCCGGAAGAGTTTCTCGAGCACACCAAGCTGGAGCTGTTCCACGACCAGGTGTTCTGCTTCACGCCGAAGGGCAAGCTGATCGCGCTGCCGCGCCAGGCCAACGTGATCGATTTCGCCTATGCCGTGCACACCGACGTCGGCAACAGCGCGGTCGGCTGCAAGATCAACGGCAAGTTCGCGCCGCTGTCGTCGGAATTGCAGAACGGCGACGAGGTCGAGGTGCTGACCTCGCAGGCGCAGTCGGCGCCGCCGTCGGCCTGGGAGTCGCTCGCGCTCACCGGCAAGGCGCGGGCCGCGATCCGCCGCGCCACCCGCACCGCGGTGCGCGATCAGTATGCCGGGCTCGGCCGCCGCATCGTCGACCGCCTGTTTGCCCGCGCCAAGATCGAATATGCCGACGACAAGCTGAAGGGCGCTGCTGCCGAGGCTGGCGCGGACCTCGATCGACGACGTGATGGCCGCCGTCGGCCGCGGCGAACTGAAGGCTTCCGACGTCGCGCGCGCCATGTATCCCGACTACAACGAAGAACGGCTCGGCGCGCTACGGGGCCAAGAAGAGTTTCGCCGCCAAGCTGAAACCGCAATCTCCGCCGCATCCGGCGCGCAGCGCCTCGCGTCATCCCGGTGCGCGGCCTCAATTCCGACCTGCCGGTCAAATTCGCGCCGAACGGCGGCGCGGTGCCGGGTGACCGCATCGTCGGCATCGTGTCGCCGGGCGAGGGGATCACGATCTATCCGATCCAGTCGCCGGCGCTGAAGGATTTCGAGGAAGAGCCGGAGCGCTGGCTCGACGTCCGCTGGGACATCGACGAGACCATGCCGCAGCGTTTTCCGGCGCGAATTCTGGTGCACAACGTCAACGAGCCGGGCAGCCTCGCCCAGGTCGCGACCGTGATCGCCGAGCACGACGGCAACATCGACAATATCAGCATGTCGCGCCGGTCGCCCGATTTCACCGATCTGACCATCGATCTCGAGGTCTATGACCTCAAGCATCTCAGCGCGATCATCGTCGCAGTTGCGCGCCAAGGCCGTCGTCGCGCGGGTCGAGCGCGTCAATGGATGACCGATTCTTGTCTTGCGAGGCTTGACGGGACAATCCATTCTTTCCAAGTAGATGGATGCGCGGCTCAAGCCGCGCATGACGGCTCGGAACAATGAGTGCAATATGCTGCTCTTCCGCTACGCCTCGGCGTCAACGTCGATCACGTCGCCACCGTGCGCAATGCGCGCGGTGGCGAACGACCTGATCCGGTGCGCGCCGCGCTGACTCGCGATTGCGGCCGGCGCCGACGGGATCACCGCGCATCTGCGCGAGGATCGCCGCCATATCCGCGACGACGACATGGCGCGCCTGAAGGCCGAGATTTCCAAGCCGCTGAATTTCGAGATGGCGGCCACCGACGAGATGGTGCGGATTTCGCTCGCGACCAAGCCGCACGCGGTGTGCCTCGTGCCGGAGCGCCGCGAGGAGCTGCACCACCGAGGGCGGACTCGACGTGGTCGGCCAGCACAATGCGCTGGCGCCCTTCATCGCCAGGCTCACCGATGCCGGCATCCGGGTGTCGCTGTTCATCAGCCGCCGATCCGGCCCAGATCGAGATGGCGGCGAACGTTGCGCGCGCCGGTGATCGAGATCCACACCGGCGGCTGGTGCGACGCCGTGGTCGACGGGCCACGCCGCCAAGGCCGACGCGGAATGGCAGCGCATCGTCAGGGCGCGGCGCTGGCGCGAGCCGCAGGGCTCGAGGTCCATGCCGGCCACGGCCTCGACTACGACACGCGCAGAGACGATTTCGCGGCGCTGCCGCAGATCGTCGAACTGAACATCGGTCACTTCATGATCGGCGAGGCGATGTTCATCGGCCTCGGTGAGACCGTGCGTCACGATGCGCGCCGCGATGGACCGCGGCCGCGCCAAGATCGTGGGCCGCGCATGATCATCGGCATCGGCTCCGACCTGATCGACATCACCCGCGTCGAGAAGGTGATCGAGCGCCACGGCGAGCGCTTTCTCGACCGCATTTTCACCGATGCCGAGCGGGCCAGGGCCGAGCGGCGGGCCAGGAACCAGAAGAACGTGGTCGCGACCTATGCCAAGCGATTCGCCGCCAAGGAGGCCTGTTCGAAGGCGCTCGGCACGGGCATCCGTCAGGGCGTCTGGTGGCGCGACATGGGGGTCGTCAACCTGCCGGGCGGCCGGCCGACGATGAAGCTGACCGGCGGGGCGCTGGCGCGGCTGACAGGCGCTGACCCCGCCGGGCCACGATCGCGCAGATCGACCTTTCCATCACCGACGATTGGCCGCTGGCGCAGGCCTTCGTCATAATTTCGGCGGTCGTTGCCGGCAAAGCCCGCTGAGTCGAGGTGGCGCTTCTCGCCGACGGGATCGCGTTAGGACTGAAAATCGTCGATTCAAGGATTACGACGTTTTTATCAGGCGCTTGATTGCGCCTTCGTCGAACAACCGTCTAAAACGCCGCAGTCCGTCGGCCGGCGATCAGGTTTTGCCGGAAATGGCAACATCGATCGAGACATTTTCTGACGCGAACGGACGCGCTCGCGAAGGAAAACGTTCGCACCGTGCGGGACAGGCCCGCTGGAATTGGGAAAGCGATGAGCGTGACTCGGCACCAAATCCGAAAGCGGCTCGGTGAGACCATCCGCGTCGTCATCCACGCTCTCCTCATCGCGCTGGTGATCCGCACCTTCCTGTTCCAGCCGTTCAACATCCCGTCGGGCTCGATGAAGGCGACGCTGCTGGTCGGCGACTACCTGTTCGTCTCGAAATATTCCTACGGCTACAGCCACTATTCGATCCCGTTTTCGCCGCCGATGTTTTCCGGGCCGCATCTTCGGCTCGGATCCGAACGGGGCGACATCGTCGTGTTCCGTCTGCCGAAGGACGACACGACCGACTACATCAAGCGCGTGATCGGCCTGCCGGGTGACCGCGTCCAGATGAAGGACGGACTGCTCTACATCAACGACGACCGGTCGAGCGCGAGCGGCTGTCCGATTTCGTCGGCGAGGACCCCTGCGGCTCCGACGCCACGGCGCGCGTCAAGCGCTGGAAGGAGACGCTGCCGAACGGCGTCACCTACGAGTCGCTCGATTGCGTCGACAACGGCTTCTACGACAATACCAACGTCTACACGGTGCCGGCCGGCCACTTCTTCATGATGGGCGACAACCGCGACAACTCGACCGATAGCCGCGTGCTGTCGGCGGTCGGCTATGTGCCGTTCGCGAAAATCTGATCGGCCGCGCCCAGATGATCTTCTTCTCGATCGCCGAAGGTGAGCATGCCTGGCAGTTCTGGCGCTGGCCGTTGGCTGGTGCGCTGGAATCGGATCTTCTCAATCGTGCGATGAACGACGAAACATCAGTCATCCAGGATTCCGACGCCTCAGCCGAGCCGAGCCCGAAGCCGCGACGCCGGCGGCGAAGCCGCGCCCAAGAAAAAGAAGCGCGGCAAAGGTGGCGCCAAGGCGGCACTGGCGGCGATCGAGGCGCGGATCGGTTACAGCTTCACCGATACCGCACTGCTGACCACCGCGTTCACGCATGTCTCGGCGCTGAAGCCGGCGACCCGTCACCGCGCCGACAGCTACCAGCGGCTCGAATTTCTCGGCGACCACGTGCTCGGGCTGGTTATTTCCGACATGCTGTACCGCGCCTATCCGCACGCCGACGAGGGCGAGTTGTCCAAGCGTCTCGCCGATCTCGTGCGCAAGGAAAGCTGCGCCGATGTCGCCAAGTCGCTCGGCCTGCTCGACGACATCAAGCTCGGTGCGGTCGGCGCCGGCGCCGGAGCGCGGCTGCGCAAGTCCGTGCTCGGCGACATCTGCGAAGCGGTGATCGGCGCGATCTTTCTCGACGGCGGTTATGCGGCGGCGGCGCAGTTCGTCGAACGCAACTGGCTGGAGCGGATGCACAAGCCGCGGCGGCCGCTGCGCGATCCGAAGACGGTGCTGCAGGAGTGGGCCCAGGGCAGGGGCTTGCCGACGCCGGTCTATCGCGAGGTCGAGCGGACCGGGCCGCATCACGATCCGCAATTTCGCGTCGCCGTCGACCTGCCGGGCCTCGCGCCCGCGGAAGGCGTCGGCGGTTCCAAGCGCGCGGCCGAAAAGGTCGCGGCATCCGCGATGATCGAACGCGAAGGCGTCAGCGGCGCAAGCAATGACAATTGAATCTCCAACCGAAGGCGCGCCCGCCGCCACAAGCTGCGGCTTTGTCGCGCTGATCGGTGCGCCGAATGTCGGCAAGTCGACGCTGGTCAATGCGCTGGTCGGCTCGAAGGTCACGATCGTCTCGCGCAAGGTGCAGACGACGCGGGCGCTGATCCGCGGCATCGTGATCGAGGACAAGTGCCAGATCATTCTCGTCGACACGCCCGGCATCTTCGCGCCGAAGCGACGGCTCGATCGTGCCATGGTGTCGACGGCCTGGAGCGGGGCGCATGACGCCGATCTGGTCTGCGTGCTGCTCGACGCCCAAGGCCGGGATCGACGAGGAGGCCGAGGCGATCCTGAGCAAGCTCGCCACGGTCAAGCACCCGAAAATCCTGGTGCTCAACAAGATCGACCTGATCCCGCGCGAGAGGTTGCTGGCGCTGGCGCAGACCGCCAACGATCGGATGACATTCGACAGCACCTTCATGATCTCGGCGCTGACGGGCGATGGCGTCGACGACTGCGCAAGACACTGGCGACGATGGTGCCGGCGGGTCCGTTCCTTTATCCCGAGGACCAGATGTCGGACGCGCCGCTGCGGTATCTGGCGGCGGAAATCACTCGGGAAAAGATCTATCGCGCAGCTGCATCAGGAGCTGCCGTATCAGTCGACGGTCGAGACCGACAGCTGGACCGAGCGCAAGGACGGGTCGGTCCGCATCGAGCAGACGATCTTTGTCGAGCGCGAGAGCCAGCGCAAGATCGTGCTCGGCAAGGGCGGCGCCACCATCAAGGCGATCGGCGCGGATGTCGCGCAAGGAAATCGCCGAGATCGTCGGCGTGCCGGTGCATCTGTTCCTGTTCGTCAAGGTGCGCGAGAACTGGGGCGACGACCCGGAACGCTACAGGGAAATGGGCCTGGAATTCCCGAGAGAATGAGTCAGAGCGAATAGCCAGGGAATCGAAAACAAGGAAAAACCGGCGTCCCGATGAACGTGCCCAAGAACGTGCTGTGGTTTGAGGCTTTGATGTACGCGTCGCTGACGCTCGACGCGCTGTCGGTGGCGTTTCAGGACCGTACGCCGAGCGCTGCCATGACCGAGCAGATGATCACGGTCGCGACCGTGATGGCGGCCGGGCTCGAATTCTGTTGCTGGTCTATTTCGTCTGGCTTGCCGCGCAACACCGCAAGAACTGGCCGCGCTGGGCGCTCGCCGCGGCACTGGTCCTGTCGGTGATCTCGCTGATCCAGGTGATCGGCGACAGCGGCGTACAACTCGACAGCGCCATCGAGGTGGTTTCGTGTGCGCTGACGGCGGCGGGGCTGTATTATTCTTTCACCGGCGATGCCGTAGGCTGGTTCAACGCTTAGGTCTGTCATTCCGGGGCGCGTCGAAGACGCGAACCCGGAAGTTCGAACTTCCGGGTTCGATGCTTCGCATCGCCCCGGAACGACGCATCGATAGACCGCTGCGTCCCTCACCAAAATCCTGTAAGCTGTCGCGATGGAATGGACCGACGAAGGCATCGTGCTCGGGGTGCGCCGACATGGCAAATCCTCGGCCATTGTCGAGCTGTTGACGCGTAGCCACGGCCGGCATCTCGGGCTTGTCCGCGGCGGCTCGAGCAAGCGGATGCGGCCGTTGCTGCAGCCCGGCAACAGCGTGACGACCGTGTGGCGGGCGCGGCTCGACGAGCATCTCGGTTACTACGCGATCGAAGGTACGCGGCTCCGCGCGGCGACCTTGCTGGCGTCGGCGCACGCGACCTACGGCATCACCCATCTGGCCTCGCTGGTGCGGCTGTTGCCGGAACGCGAACCGCATGAAGACATTTACGAGATGCTCGAACGCACGCTGGATGATTTCGACGATGCCGGCGAGGCCGCCGCGCATCTGATCCGGTTTGAGCTCTCGATGCTCACCGAACTCGGCTTCGGCCTCGACCTGGAAAACTGCGCCGCCACCGGCGCGACCTCCGACCTGATCTACGTCTCGCCGAAATCCGGCGGTGCGGTGTCGCGCGGCGCCGGTGAACCTTATCGTGACCGCCTGCTGCGGCTGCCACCATTTTTGCGCGAAGGCGAGGCCGGCTCGAACGGCTGGTCCGACCAGGACCTGCAGGACGGTTTTCGGCTGACCGGGATGTTCCTGCTCCGCCACGTGCTGGAGCCGCGCGGGCAGGGCCATTCGGATGCCCGGGACGGCTTCATCAACGCGGTGACAGGGCATCGGCTGCGAATCACTTCGGCGGGCTGAGCTTCCTGACGCCCTTAACCGGTCGGCCGCGGAAA
This sequence comes from uncultured Alphaproteobacteria bacterium, assembly GCA_963764705.1. Lineage (GTDB taxonomy): Bacteria > Pseudomonadota > Alphaproteobacteria > Rhizobiales > Xanthobacteraceae > Bradyrhizobium. The sequence goes on from CAVXTR010000012.1 coordinate 255,344, forward strand.
CGCCATACGCCGTGCCCTCAATCCAGGCCTTGCGCGAGCCATTTTTTGCCACAAACACCTGTGGTTATGGGGTTTCGCGAAGGTCTGATGGCAACTGCCCCGATTCGCGTCTTGCCCGATTCACCGCAAAAGTTTAACGCCTGCCCATGGGAAAACGACAGCTACCGCCGGAAGAACCGGCCGAAATCCACGAGGTCATGCTGCGCGATGCGCTGGAAGAGCGCTATCTCGCTTATGCGCTCTCGACCATCATGCACCGCGCGCTTGCCGGACGCCCGCGACGGGCTGAAGCCGGTGCACCGGCGCATCCTCTATGGCATGCGCCTGCTGCGGCTCGACCCCGGCACGCCGTTCAAGAAGTCCGCCAAGATCGTCGGCGACGTGATGGGCTCGTTCCATCCGCATGGCGACCAGGCGATCTACGACGCCATGGTGCGGCTGGCGCAGGATTTCGCCTCGCGCTATCCGCTGGTCGACGGCCAGGGCAATTTCGGCAATATCGACGGCGATAATCCGGCCGCCTACCGTTACACCGAAGCGCGCATGACCGCGGTCGCGCAGCTGCTTGATCGAAGGCATCGACGAGGACGGCGTCGAATTCCGCCCCAACTACGACGGCCAGAGCAAAGAGCCGGTGGTGATGCCCGGCGGCTTTCCGAACCTGCTCGCCAACGGCGCGCAGGGCATCGCGGTCGGCATGGCGACCTCGATCCCGCCGCACAACGTGGCGGAGCTGTGCGACGCCGCGCTGCATCTGATCGACAAGCCGGATGCGAAGTCGAAGGCGCTGCTGAAATGGGTCAAGGGCCCGGATTTCCCGACCGGCGGCATCATCGTCGATTCCAAGGAAAGGATCGCCGAAGCCTACGTCACCGGGCGCGGCTCGTTCCGCACCCGCGCCAAGTGGGACCCAGGAAGAGGGCGCGCGCGGCACCTGGGTCGTGGTCATCACCGAAATCCCGTGGCTGGTGCAGAAGTCGCGGCTGGTCGAGAAGATCGCCGAACTGCTCAACGAGAAGAAGCTGCCGCTGGTCGGCGACGTCCGCGACGAGTCCGCCGAAGACGTTCGCCTCGTGATCGAGCCGAAATCCCGCGCGGTCGATCCGGCGCTGATGATGGAATTGCTGTTCCGGCTCACCGAGCTCGAGAGCAAGATTTCGCTGAACCTCAACGTGCTGGTGAAGGGCCGCATCCCCAAGGTGATCGGCCTGGCCGAGTGCCTGCGCGAATGGCTCGACCATCTGCGCGACGTGCTGCTGCGCCGCTCGAACTACCGCAAGACCCAGATCGAGAACCGGCTCGAAGTGCTCGGCGGCTATCTGATCGCCTATCTGAACATCGACAAGGTGATCAAGATCATCCGCACCGAGGACGAGCCGAAGCCGGCGCTGATCAAGGCGTTCAAGCTGACGGAAGTCCAGGCCGACGCCATCCTCAACATGCGGCTGCGCTCGCTTGCGCAAGCTCGAGGAATTCGAGATCCGCACCGAGGACAAGAACCTTCGCAACGAATTGAAGGGCATCAAGTCGCTGCTCGGCTCCGAGACCGAGCAATGGTCCAAGGTCGGCGACCAGGTCCGCAAGGTCCGCGACATGTTCGGGCCGAAGACGCCGCTCGGCAAGCGCCGCACCGTCTTCGCCGACGCGCCCGAGCACGATCTCGCCGCGATCGAGGAAGCCTTTGTCGAGCGCGAGCCGTGCACGGTCGTGATTTCCGAAAAGGGCTGGGTCCGCACGCTGAAGGGCCATGTCGCTGATCTGTCGACGCTCGCCTTCAAGACCGACGACAAGCTCGATCATGCCTTCTTCGCCGAGACCACCTCGAAGCTGCTGGTGTTCGCCACCAACGGGCAAGTTCTATTCGCTCGATGTCGCAAAGCTGCCGGGCGGTCGCGGCCATGGCGAGCCGATCCGCATGTTCATCGACATGGAGCAGGAGACGGCGATCGTCTCGCTGTTCGTCAACACCGGCGGCCGCAAGTTCCTGATCGCGAGCCTCGAAGGGCAGGGCTTTGTCGTCAACGAGGACGATTGCGTCGGCAACACCCGCAAGGGCAAGCAGGTGCTCAACGTCGAGATGCCGAACGAGGCCTGCGCGATCTGCACCGTCTCGGGCGACACGGTCGCCGTGATCGGCACCAACCACAAGATGGTGCTGTTCCCGCTCGACCAGGTGCCGGAAATGGCGCGCGGCCGCGGCGTGCGGCTGCAGAAATATTCCAGCGCCAAACTGTCCGACGTCGCGGTGTTCGATTCCAAGGCGGGATTGACCTGGAAGGATTTCGGCCGGGCGCGAGCAGAGCCTGAGCTGGAAGGAACTCGCCGACTGGCGCGGCAACCGCGCCGACGCCGGCCGTCTCGCCGGCGGCCTGCCGAAGTCGAACAAGTTCTTGCGGGGCGTGGAGTAGGGCACTTCGGGTGGGTTAGGCGTAAGCCGTAACCCACCAAAGTCTCGCCGCGGTGAATGAAGGCGGTGGGTTACGCTACGCTAACCCACCGTACAAATTTTCCCCTTTGACGGCGCGCCGGTTCTCGCCGATGCTCCCTGAAAATCAGGGGAGGCCTCGATGTGCGGAGCAATCTGGCGTCTTTGGACTGGTCTGACATTCATAGCGCTCATCCTGCTTGAGCTGCCCGCCGCGTCCCACGCGCAGACCATCCCCGGCGCACTGCCCGAATCGACCAAAGCCCTGACGCACGGCGAATGGCCCGCCTACGCCGGCACCTACGCCGCCACGCGCTATTCGCCGCTGACGCAGATCGACCCGGCCAACGCCAAGAACCTGCATGTCGCCTGGCGCTGGAAGTCGCCCGACATGGCGGTCCGGGCCGCCAATCCCGCGATCGGGCCGAGCTTCGCCAATGAATCGACGCCGCTGATGGTCGGCGGGGTGCTCTACACCCCGACCTCGCTGTCGCAGGTCGCGGCGATCGATGCGGCGACCGGCGAAACCAAATGGGTGTACGACCCCAAGATCTACGAGAACGGCCTCGGCATGCCCGCCAATCTCGGCTGGCTGCACCGTGGCGTCGCCTATTGGCGCAACGGCGACGACGAACGCATCGTGATGCTGACCGCGTTCGCGCAGTTGATCGTGCTCGATGCCAAGACCGGAAAACCGGTGCCGTCATTCGGCAAGGACGGCCGGATCGATCTGACGGAGGGCCTGCGCCGCCCGGTCGACCGCAATTACTACACCATGACCTCGCCGCCGGTGATCGTGCGCGGCGTCATCGTGGTCGGCTCCTCGGTGTTCGACTGGTGGGCCAAGCGGCCGTCGCCTCCCGGCGACGTCAGGGGCTTTGATATCAACACCGGACGGCTGCTCTGGACCTTCCACACGGTGGCGCAGGGCGAGGAGGCGGGTACCGAGACCTGGGAGAACGATTCCTGGAAGGAGATGGGCAACGCCAATGTCTGGGCGCCGATGAGCGCCGACGAAGAACTCGGCTACGTCTATCTGCCGGTGAGCACGCCGACCAACGACTATTACGGCGGGCAGCGTCCGGGCGACGGGCTGTTCGGCGAGAGCCTGGTCTGCCTGGACGTCACGACCGGCAAGAAGGTCTGGCACTACCAGCTCGTCCATCACGGCCTCTGGGATTACGACCCGCCGGCCGCGCCGAACCTGATCGACATCACGGTCGACGGCAAGCGCGATCAAGGCGGTGGCGCAGGTCACCAAGCAGGCCTTCGTCTATGTCTTCGATCGCGTCACCGGCAAACCGGTCTGGCCGATCGAGGAGCAGCCGGTGCCGGCCTCCAGCGTGCCCGGCGAGCGCGCGTCGAAGACGCAGCCGGTACCGAGCAAGCCAGCACCGTTCGACCTGCAGGGCGCGCGCGACGAGGATCTGATCGCGCTGACGCCGGAGATTCACAAGGAGGCGATCGAGATCGCCAACGCCTACGATCGTGGCGGGCTGTTCGCGCCGCCGTCGCGAGCGCGGCACTATCCAGGTGCCCGGCAATGCCGGCGGCGCCAGCTGGTCCGGCGCCGCGATCGATCCGGAAACCAGTACGCTGTATGTCGGAACCTATCGCATTCCCACGCTCGTGAAGATCCAGAAGCCGGAAGCATGGCAAGGGTCCTACGATTTTATCGGGCTGCCGAGTTATCCGGCCGGGCCGCGCGGATTGCCGCTGCTCAAGCCGCCGTTCGGCAGCATTGTGGCCATCGACATGAACTCGGGCGAGCATCGCTGGCGGATTCCGGTGGGACGCAGCATCGCAATGTCAGCGATCCGGACGCTGGATATTCGCGACCAACTGGGGCTGCCGTTTCGGAATTGGGCGCTGCTGACCAAGACGGTGATGATCGTCGTGCAAATGGGTTACATAAGCGCGCCGCGCTTCGTGCCGGGTTTCAATTTGCCGGTGCGGGACCTCCACAATCTCGATCCGCATCTGTGGGTCTACGACAAGACGACTGGCGATATGATCAGTGAGATCGAATTGCCGGCCAACGCGACCGGGGCGCCGATGACCTACATGGCCGGCGGCAGGCAGTTCATCGTGTTCCCGGTCGGCGGCGGGCCCATACCGGAGGAACTGATCGCGGTGTCGCTGTAATAGTATTCGAAATTTCGCGCGCTATAACCGCGGAATGACGCACGATACATCATCTGCACGATCATTCCCACGCGCATGGTCACTCCCACGGTCATGCCGGGCACAGCCACGCGCCGGACAGTTTTGGCGCGGCGTTTGCGATCGGCGCTGCGCTCAACACGGCGTTCGTCATTGCCGAGCTGATTTTTGGCTATGCCGCCAATTCGCTGGCGCTGATCTCGGACGCCGTTCACAATCTCTCCGACGTGGTGGCGCTGCTGCTGGCGTGGGCCGCAGCGTGGCTGGCGCAGAGACAACCGACCGAGCGCCACACCTACGGCTATCGCCGGGCCTCGATCCTGGCGGCGTTGTTCAATGCCGG
>CAVXTR010000013.1:0-155288 GCA_963764705.1 uncultured Alphaproteobacteria bacterium
GGACGGGACCCGGCACCGTCAGGCCGCAGGAGGGCCCTACAGCGCGCTGCCAGCGCAGGGCTATGGACGTTCAGTGCGAGGAACTGAAGTGGTAGCTTCAGTATCGCCTAGCCGCTTTCACGCTCTCTTATCCGCCCTACCGAGCGCTACTTGCTCACGAAGCCTTTGCAAAAAGGTTGAAACATAACCGAGCTAGGGACCGGAGCGCCCCATCGACCGAGCAAGACTCTGCAAATTCTGAGGACTGACATGTATAAGGCCGTGCCGGGGAGCGTCGATATCTGCAATCAAGAGCAGCGAGATCGAGACTATAAGCGGCAGAACAAGCGCAAGCCGTTTAGGATGCCGCGCTCGATAGCCCAACAGAACTGCGCAACACAGGGCAATTGACGCCAATAGACACCATGCGGCAGTTGGAATTCGATTCCAATATGCCGCTTGAGTATAGCCTTGAGAATTGAGCACATCGTTCATGCCAGCAAGTGCAAGCGCTGTAACGGGCGTTTGCTGGGCTGCGACCGGGCCACGAACGGCGGTCCAAAGTTCACCCTGCAATCGACTGGTCCGCTGATCTATCCGCGCACGTTCCGCGTCGTCGTTGTTGATATAAAACATTATGCGCTGATCGAGATAATCACCAAGCAGCTTGCGCACTCTTGCGGCATCATCGGGCGGCAAAAAGTCGACCCGCAGCAGCTCGGTGCCGATCGCGTTGGCTTCCGCTTCTTCAAAATTCTTGCGCTGATCGTAGCGTTCGGTGGCCATCGAGAAACTAAAGCCGATGATCAATGCGAGAAGCGTTAGCGCAGCGGAGAGGATGACGCTCAGATTGTCTTTATGCTCATCCGTGATTTCTGGGTATCGTCTGCGCAACCAGACGCCGGCCATCGAGCCGAGCAAAAGCAAAGAAAAGGCTACCGCGAACACCAAGACAGGATAATGCGTCAGATTTTCCATGATGCTGCCCGTCCTGTTCGATAGGAACCCGGAGCCATCAATCCTTGCCGGGCTTTAAATAACTGCATCCTCGGTGGCGGCTCGACGGAAGGATAACTCGCTGGAAGGGTGCACGTTGGTCATCCCGGTCCTAAGCCAGTACAAGTGTAGCGCACGCAGTCCTGGTAAACGCCCCGACATTCGAAGGATGGTATTTGCTTCAAGGAAAGGCAGTCGCGGTATCGTGAACGACAAACATTCATGCATTTCTGCTTGGCGGTCTGAGCAGCCGCGAAGGTGGTAGAGGCGTTATCGGCGTCGCGCGCATTAAGTGGTCCCGAACTCAATGGCGAAAGCGCCGCGAAGAGCATGGCGACGACTGTGAACGATGGCCCTTTACATTTCATGGCTCGGCCCCTGATTTGAAAAACACTTAGAGTATCGCATCAAAGCATATCGGGCCACTGCCAGACTAGGGCCGACTTCCGTTTAGGACTAGCGGTCCTGAACACCCACCGTTCCGATGTCCGCTAAACCTCGACAGCAGACATCGTCAGGCCGCCCCACATGTCGGCTTTGTGCCGAGTAGGCCCAAGAGCGTCCGGACCCGGCGAGGAAATGCTGGGGCCGGTCGTGCCTTCTGGAAGAAGTGCTACTGACACAGTCCGTGCCAAGGCATGAACCTTGCTGAAACAAGTTTGCACTGCATTGATGACTGTTGGGCGGGGAACGCCCAGGCAATGCTGCTGCCGGTTCTCGCTGGAAGATACTGCGCTACCGTTCCGCGTTTTGCTTGAGAGAAATACCAAACAGGATAAACTTCGTACCGAACGCAAATATTCTCGTCGCTGCTATTATAGACATAGCAGGTTACGGTGTCGGTAAATTTTCCTATTTGCGTTGTAATGGCTGTGCTTGCATTTCTCGCTATCTGATTAGGTCCGGGATTTTTGGGAGCAGCTTCAGCGCCCCAACAAAGCACCCCGGAACTGACCAGGATTGCCGCCGCGAAGAAGTTCAGCGTTTTCGCCTCCGACAAAGTCGTCATCTCCTCCTGCGTCTGCAGACGTAATCCTCCTAGGGTTTATTCGGCGTGTCAACTGGAGCAGCAGTAGGCCGACTTCCGTTTTGACCAGACATTGCCGACCAACCCGGTCGCGTCGGTTTGCCAAACCAGAAGTCGCCAACCTATTTGATTACTCGTTCGGCCATCACTCGTCGCGGGCCGACTTGTCGAACACCGGAATGTGCAGCTCGATCGCCTGCTCGCTTTGGGGTGATTCACAACATTGTCATTAATCGGCCTGGGTCGTTTGACCTGTCAGATGACGGAACGACCCGTGAGTTATCTCGAACTGAGATCCGATACCTGGATTGGGAAAGCCGACTTACCGGGCCAAAGCAGAAATTTGGCTCGAGCTAACGGACCGTTAGCACCAGCACAGTCAGTCCGTTGGCCGGGCTGGCCTCTGCGAACATAAAACTCACCAAGAAGGTAGGGCTAAGCGCTGTCGCGGTCTCTGGTCCAGACCACAAGCAGCTCCCAGATCACGGCCAAGACTATGGGTCCGAGGAAAAGGCCCGTGATCCCGTAGGAAATGGTACCTCCCAGTACTCCGATCAAAATAACCAACATCGGAGTGTCCAGCCCCCGCGCCATGACAAGCGGGCGAAGAACGTTGTCCAGCAGACTAACCGGGATGAAATAGATCGTGATAAGGACAGCCACCATCGGATCCATAGTGATCCAACTCCAGATGACGATTGGGAAAAGGATGATCGACGGACCGAGCTGAATGATTCCACAGATGAGGACCGCTAAAGTGATGAAGCTGGGATTCGGAATTCCAGCGGCGACAAGCCCGACCCCGGCTAAAAGCGCTTGCAAGGCCGAGACGCCAATAACGCCACGTGACACAGCTCGAATGGTCGCTCCGGCGATCTGGACGAACTTCTCACCTCGCCCTGAAGCAAGCCTGCGTGAAAACAGCGAAATCGCATTGACCAACGATGGCGCCGGCGAAAACAAAAAGCCGGCCAAGACAATTGCGATGAAGAACTTGATGACGCCAACGCCGGCGCCTTCGGCGAATCCAAGAAGGATGCTGCCGATCGGTTTCAGCAATGGTGCGGTTTTGACTAACGCGGCCTGAAAGTTGGTCGAGGCCAAATCCCAAAACTGATAAATTGAATTTCCGACGATGGCCCAGGTCTTTACCGCAGCAGGGGGCGGGGGCAGCACGATGCTGGAGAGATCGAGATGCTCCGACATATCTCGAATACTATCGATCAGGCCCAAAGTGAGCCACGTAGCCGGTCCCATCACGATCAGAAGATTGAATAAGGTAAGCAGAAGGGCCGCCAGTCGACGGCGTCCTCCCAGCCAGCCGACCATCCGGTCATACACGGGATAGAGTGCGACTGTCAGCACGACGCTCCAGACAACCAGCGTGATGAACGGGCGAATCAGGGTGAACGCAAAAACGAGCAATAGTCCGAGGACACCGAGCCGGATGACAAGTTCGACCCAGGTTGCAGTGAGCCGGTCACGACCGACTTGATCATGATCAACGCGGGACATCACATCCGCTCCCTCTCTAGAGCCAGCGTCGGCATGCTTGTTTGCCGCAATGAATTCATGTGATCGGGGCAGAACGCGGGGTTGCACGAGATCGATCGCCATGCACGCCATCATGCGTCATGGTCCACTAAATGCGCAAACGCGATCTCGCCGTCGGTAACGTAGTGGTTGACATGCGCGCTCATAATACCTTCACCAGATCGATAAACTTCCACGGCTTCGATCATTCGACTTTTCGTAAGTTCTGCGATGATATGGTCGCGCTCGGCATTGGTGTCCGAATCCGTGGCATGGGTGATTTGAAACGTAAGCCGGGTTAGGGATAGGCCGATATCTCTGGTACCGGCGCCAACCCACATAACACGTTCATTGTCCGGTGGCCGGTCGGTGTTTAGCCAGAAGCCGGCTGCGCCCCATGTCGCTTGCGCATGCGTTACGCTCAAAGCCCAAAATCGTACGTGATGACGCTTCCGTGGGCTGTTATCAATTGCCTTTTGAAAACCGATGTCCTGCCCGCGTCCAAAAAGATAGAGGGTGCTAAATGGCGCGGTGGGGTAAGGCGAGTTGAGCGCGAAGGCCCGGATCATCCCCCAGGAGCTTGCGAGCCCCAGCTGATCTGCTTCTGACCAGCCCAGGAGTTCTGAAGGCCGATCGAAGCTGCTGTTGTGTACCAACAAGTGCGACATTGACAGGATCTCCCGGCAGTCCGTCACCCGTGATTGTGTAGCTGGGCACTCGCTTGTGCTGCAGAATTTTAAGACCTAGGCGAATGGCCCGCGGAAGAACAATATACGCAGCAAATCCGTAAGTGAGGCTCAAAGCCAGAATCCAGGGCAGCCTGCGGTCCGCGGTTTCAAAGACCACGAAAACGATGAGCCAAACACTAAACACGCCCAATCCAAAAATCGCCAGGCGTTGGAGGAAGCGCATGACCATCTCACGACCTCTTCATCCGCCAAATCGCAGGATAACGATGTAGAACGTGCCCCATGATCCCTTCGGGATCAACCGGCGTCTCAGCCAGATTAGCGACTGATTGAGAATTGGCTGTCTGGGTTCAAATCCGGCTTTTCGAAGTCGGCCGCCGTCAATCCGCTTCGGCGGAAACCTCGAAAGAGACGACCAACGGCCTTGCGGGCTTTTCTCCCGCACGGGAGACGATGATGCCAACAGCCAGGAAACTGGCATCGAATGCGCGTCGTCCGAATATTCGATGACCTTTTTGTACCGTCACTGCCCACCGCGATCGCGGCGCCACACTGCTCCCCAAACCAGGCGACCGGTGATGGATCGCTTCGGAACAAGTACAAGCCAGAGATGCCAGGCATTCCGGCCCGTCTGCACCTTGCTTGTGCTGACGACTGAATCAGTACGAACGGCCGTCCAAGCAACTCTTCCTATTCGTCGAATTTGAGGCCCTGTCCAGCTCCGGTAAAATTAATCACTTCGCCGTTGCTCTAACGCGACCACCTTATGGCACCTCGATGCCGAAGAGTGGGCGCCGTCCACATGGGGTAATCGCAGGAGCGAGTTGCCCAAAACCAATCACTAGTCTTGGAGGGTGGTTGTTCCCCGATAGGATGGAGGTACGAGCTCACGATTGGACGCCGGGCCCAAGCACCGAATGGAGAACAGCCATGGAAGAATATATCGGTCTCGACGTGTCGATGAAAGAGACGTCAGTGTCGATCCGCCGAGCAGGGGAGCGGATCTGGCGCGGCAAGTGCGCATCTGATCCCAGAATCATAGCCGAGCTCATCCGCAAGCGGGCGCCAGCCGTGAAACGCGTGGTGTTCGAGACCGGACCCCTGTCGATATGGTTTTATCATTCTCTGCGCACCGAGGGGTTGCCGGCGATCTGCATCGATGCCCGCCATGCTAAAGCGGCGCTCGATATGGCGACGAACAAGACGGACGCGAACGACGCCGATGGTCCGGCGCAACTCGCAGAAGTCGGTTTCTTTCGTGAGGTTCGGGTGAAGGGATTCGACAGCATGCTGACCCGCACGCTTGTCGCGGCCCCCACGCGGCTGGTCCGCATCACAACAGAGCTTTCCAACCAGATCCGCGGTGTCATGAAGACCTTCGGTCTGCTCGTTCCCGCTGGAAAGGGAAGCACCTGGCCGTGCCCGTGCGACGGCCCATTGCATCATAGAACGTCGTGTCGTCTCTGGCATCGGTGACCGAGCTCCCGGTGTTGCGGCTCATATTGTCGCGATAGACCGTGTTGCCGCGCGCGTCGGTGACCGAGCGTCCAACCTCTCGACCGCTCGCTGTTGCTGCGCTATTGCAGCTGCGTTCGCCAGCACGAGGATCAGCGCGATCCGAACCATCATGACGCTCTCCTGATCAGCCTGCGGTCGATGATCGCCTCGACATCCTCGCCCTCGATGCGACCGTACTCGACCAGGGCATCCGCCAGCGCACTGACGGCAGGCCAATTGTTCAGCAACATCGTTCCTGTCCGATCAACGAAGTCTCGCGGCTCGAAACACTCGGCGAGAAAGCCGAGGGATGGCGACAAGCATTACCATCCCAACCGCGAACTTCGCGAGCACCGGCATGGTGAAAAAGGTAATCCCGCGCAAAGCTGATCGTGTTAAACGGCATATTCCACCGAGTTTACCGAAATGCGATTGGCGGTCGTCGCCATACAACGCACGCAGGTCATCCTGGTCCTGAAACAGCACAAGTGTATCGGGTGCAGTCCCGGCAACACTCGACAGTCGCGATAGCGTGCACGGTAGGTGTCTATGCATTGCTGTTTAACGATCAGGGCACGTGCCAAGGTATCGGAGCGGCGATCGGCATGCGCGAGCATCGGCTCTTCCAATACGACCGCTCGGCGCATTTCACGGCTCAGCTCCGTTTTGGTCGAGAACGACGGAAAGTCTGGAGCGATGTCGCAGGCTAACATTAAGTGCAGTTATTCTAAAAGGGTTTTAGGATCCGCGGGTCGGCAGCTTGGCCTTAGTACTTTCTGACGATCGGCTTTGTCGTTGGAAGCGCTCCGGGCGCAGGCGGCGAGATAGCGAAGGTGACCCAGGCATTCCAGCCTGATGGCCGGTTCTCCGCAGCGAACTCGCCGTAAGCCTTAAAATTGAGATAGCCCTGCATGTCGCCGACCGGAAACAGGAACCCGATCTGGGGACCGACGCCAACCACCTGGGACTGGAAGCAGCCGAGACGGTCGCCTGGACCGCTGTCGCAGCCGAGCTCCTTGTAGACATAGCCCACGAGGCCAACCATGACCTGCTTCGACACGAACTGCGATGCACCCCAGTCGAAATGCATGTCGACGCCGTTCTGATACTGCGTCGCTGTATTCTTGGTATTGTAGGTGAAGCCGAGTACGCCAGAAAACTCGTGGCCAGCTTGCGGGTTGAAATAGGTGTAGCCGCCGCCGGCGTCGATCGCGCCGTGTCCGATACCTATATTCGATAGTCGCGTGGATTGGTAAGCGCCAACCGGGATGTCGCCGGTGATATAGGTCATGTAGTTGTGGACGCCGGCGTTCCATTTCAATTGGAACATCGGCGCCAGGTCCCCGAAGCCCCATGTCGTGTCGCTGATGGTGTCGGACCGCGCGAATGGAACGCTGGGGCCGAACGGGCTCGTGGCCACACCGGACAAGGTCCCCGCCAGGCTGGTGCCGACGACGCCATAGGCTGCCATGAGGGACACCGACGCCTGGCCACCGAGCACCGGCGTCGCGAATACATAGGATGGAATCACAAGGCCGAGATTGCCGGTGGCGTTGCCGTTCAAATTCAGATTTGCGTTGAGAGTAACGTTGCTCGGAACATTGCCGAGCGTGAATTCGCGCGCACGTGCGACGTCGGCGCCGGCCGAGACCGAGGTATGGTAATAAATATTCGCTAGCGACCAACCCGGCTGCTGCGGCGTGGCCGCGAGGCTTCCAAAAAGGCCGGGGATCCAGAAGCTGATGCCGCCTTCATCGGCCGAGGCCTTACTTGAAGAAAACATAATCGCGGGCGCCAGAACGATTGCGACAAGGGAAAGTCTGCGTCGAGGTGCCAAAATCGATCGTTCGCTTTTCGCCGAGACCTGCGCCATTCCTGTTGTCATTTTGTGCCCCGCTAGTGCGTCACCTTCAATGAGCTCGACGACATCGTAACTGAAAATCCAGCCACAATCTCGTTTGCCAAAAAAATCAGCAACACTGCGTCTAAAGAGCCACAGGGGCTACGGCGGGGGCTGACCAGGCTCCAGGAGCGTGCCGCCACAGCATGGGGCATTATCTGCTACCTGACGGCGCGCGACCATGCGGAAAATCGAAGACCGGGCCGCACACCGCATTTGTGCCATCTGGATTTTACGATTTCGCCACTAATCAAACGAGAAAATCCTCTTCCAGTCCTTCTTCATGTCGACCACCGTCCAGCGGTTCGTCGCCGCGGCGTCCAGCGCCACGTCGAGCTTCCCGAAATGCGATTGGCGGTCGTAGGCATATTCGCGCTCTGCGTCGGTGTGGTGGACGATCAGGCCGAACCGTGCGCCCGCGGCGCCGAGCGTCGTCCATTGCAGCATCTCGAGATCGCCGTCGGAGTTGCCGAAGGCTGCGATCGGCCGGCGGCCGATGCGCTCGTTGATTCCGATCGGCTTTCCCGCCTTGTCATCGACGAAGTTGATGTCGGGCAGCCGGAAGAGCGTGGGCGCGCCGTCCTTCATCTCAAATCGCGTCTTGATCGACGAGCCGATCACTTGCTCCGGCGGTACGCCGTAGATCCGCTCGGTCCACGGCCGCATGAACTCGATGCCGCCGCCTGACGCGATGAAGGTCTTGAAACCATTGGCGCGCAGATAGGCCAGCAACTCCAGCATCGGCTGGTAGACCAGTTCGGTATAGGGCCGCTTGAAGCGGTGATCCCGCGCGGTCGCGAGCCAATCCGTGGTGATCTTCTCGAATTCCGCCGTGGTCATGCCCGCATGTGTTACGGCGATGATTTCGACCAATCCCGTTTCCCCGGACGCCGCCAGCGCCTTCAGGTCGCCGTCCAGCACCGCTGCGAACGGCTGCTTGGTCTTCCATTCCGGATGCATCGACGCCATGACCTTCACGCGGTCGAGTGCGAAGGCCAGTTGTACATACATCGGCTGCTCGACCCAGAGCGTGCCGTCATTGTCGAAGGTTGCGATGCGCTGCTCGACCGGTACGAAGTCAGGCCCAGCTTGCGTCGTGACGCGCGCGACAAAACCGAGGATTGACGTCTTTGCCGCCGCCATCGTTCCAGGAAGGTAGCGGATCGCGTGGCGCCTGTGCCACGGCCGAGCTGGAGCGGAGCGAGGCAGAGAGCAGAGGTAGCATTGTCAGCGATGAGAGTAGGACGCGGCGATCAATAAGCGGCAATCTTAGGATTGGTTTCATGGCCGGTCCCGTCATTTAACGGACTGCACAATTATTTACTCAGCTTTCGGGCACTAAGCGGAGGTTGCGAGGCGGGCGCCAGGCTCGTCGCCCGCCTCAACCAGCCGAGGTGCTTACTTGGCCATTGCCGCCCGGGCGGCCTCGATTTTCGCTTTCACGGCATCAAGGTTGAAGCTCGCGCCCCTCTGCATCGGCGGGAACTCGATCGCCGTCATTGCGAGCTTTGCGACGCGTTGCTGGACAAAGACGAAGCGCCAAAACTCGTATTTGAACCATTGGAAATATTCCTGCGATCCGGACTTAGTACCACTTTCGGGCCAACCAGTGCGCTCGAAGGGATCGAGACGAAGGTTGGTCAGGTAGGGCACGTCCACCTTGGTCTTGTCGCCCAACCAGCCTCCAGGCTGGTCGATGAAGCGATACTTGTAGTCGCCGATGCGCACGGCGCCGAGTTCGCTTTCTCCAAAGTAAAAGAGTTCGTCGCGGTTCGATGGCCCTTTGCCGGTGATCAGGTCCATCTGGTTGTAACCGTCCAGATGCACCTTGTAGGTCCGGTCGCCGATCTGCTTCCCCTTCTTCAGCTCTTCGGAGATGTTCGGGTTGCCAGCCGCCGCGAGAAAAGTCGGGAACCAATCGAGCCCCGAAATAAGGCCATTCTCGACCTTGCCCGCGGGGACTTTGCCCGGCCAGCGGATCATCGCCGGTGCGCGGAAGCCGCCTTCCATCACGGTGCCTTTGCTCTGCGCGAACGGTGTTTGTCCACCATCCGGCCACGTGAAGACCTCGGTGCCATTGTCAGTGGTGAATACAACAATGGTGTTGTTGTCCACGCCCATGTCCTTGAGCTTTTTCATGACGATGCCGATGTCGTCGTCTAGCTGCGCCATGCCGGCCTCATGAATTGACCAGCCATTCTCGGAGTTCCGCATCTTCTGATACTTGTCCGACAAATGCGTCACGATGTGCATGCGGGTTGGATTGAGCCAGAGGAAAAACGGCTTATTGTCTGCCTTGGCTTTGTCGAGAAACTTCAGGGCTTCGTCGCGGATTTCATCGTCCACGGTTTCCATCCGCTTCGGGCAGAGTTCGCCCGCATCCTCGATCGTCTGCATGCCGACCTTGCCCCAGCGCGGGTCCACCGCGGCGTCATCGGTCGTGGTGGCAGTCGATCGGACCATGTTGCGAGGACCAACTTGCGCCCTCAGGTTCTGCGGATAGTTTGGATGGCAGGGATCTTCCATCGCGTCGAGGTGATAAAGATAGCCGAAGAACTGATCGAAGCCATGCACTGTGGGGAGGAATTCGTTTTTGTCGCCAAGGTGGTTCTTGCCGAATTGGCCGGTGGCGTAGCCCATGCCTTTCAACGCGGTAGCAATGGTCACGGCCTCCGCCGGCAAGCCTGTCGGGGCACCCGCCTGGCCGACCGTGGTCATGCCGGTGCGGATCGGAAGTTCACCGGTGATGAAGTTGGCTCGTCCGGCCGTGCAACTTGCCTCGGCGTAATAGTCGGTGAATATCATGCCCTCGGCAGCGATCTTATCCAGATTCGGCGTCCGCCCGGCCATCATGCCCCGGTGGTACGCTCCGATATTCCAGATACCGATGTCGTCGCCCATGATAACGACGATGTTAGGCCGCTGCGCTGGCTGTGCCTGTGCGCACGCCGGATCGCCTAGGGCCAGAGACATCAGAGCGGTCGCCCCGATCAGCGCGGCGCAAGATCGCAGCCCCCCGAAGCTTTTGCGTAGACATTCTCGAATGCTTGGCGGTCTGTTGGCAAGAATACAGTCAGGCATGGTGCTCGCTCCTCAATTTGATGCATCAATGGCTCCTCGCCTGATGCACCGAAAGCCAAGATTACTCGTGGAAGTATCGACCGGCTCCGAATGGTGCGCTGCGGGCCGGTAACGTCGGGTTCTTTGGATAGTCCGGATGTTCCGCGTTCGTCTTCGGCATTTAGGTAACAAAGGCTGCCGAAGAACTCGTCGACGCCATGCACCGTAGGCAAGAATTCGTTGCGATCACCAAGGTG
Source organism: uncultured Alphaproteobacteria bacterium (assembly GCA_963764705.1). Lineage (GTDB taxonomy): Bacteria > Pseudomonadota > Alphaproteobacteria > Rhizobiales > Xanthobacteraceae > Bradyrhizobium. Next base: position 10,939 of record CAVXTR010000013.1, read on the forward strand.
ATGCGGAGAGTGGTGAAGCGGCGACAAGAGAACTCCCGCGCAGCAAGAGATCGCGGCGTTTCATTCCGCTGCCCGATTGCGGAGTAAAGTCGGGGGAATCTCCAGGCGGCAGCTCATTACTCATGACGTGCTCTTCTCTGTTGTGATGCATTTGGTTCTGTTCGCATGATGCATCTGAGACCGACGTGGCTTGTGGAGGTGCCGACCGGACCCGCGCGGGCCCTTATCACTTTGCGTGCTATTCCGTTGACGGGCGCCCCGTCGTGGAGCGCCCGCATCACCCGGCAAGTATCCGAACTACTGGCTCGGGTGCCCCTGACCCTTCTTGAGCTGTGCCATGACCTGATCCAGGTTGTAGCTCGCCGGATCCTGAAGGGGGGGGAACTCCCTGTAGGATTCCAGCTCCTTCAGCCACAGCACCTGCCCGATGGGCAGCAGGTTCCAGTCGTATATGTAAGCGCTGACCGGGCCGGCGAGCGCGCCGCTGAACCAGAAACTTGCCTTTTTCTCGTCGCCCCACGACGTCTCGAATGGATCGCGCTTGAGGTTTACCATGCCGGCTGCGAACTGGGTCTGGACTCCCGGAGAGAGGAAGCCCGTCGCGGTTTCGGGCGCGATCGCGAAATACATCTTCCAGTTCTTGTAGCGCACGGCTGACGGGTGTGCGCTGGAATAGTAGAAGAAGGTATCGCGCGCCGACTTCTCCGATTTGCCGGTTAGATAGTCGATCTGGTTCACGCCATCGAGCTTGGTTTTGACGATGCCCGGATAGGCCCCGGCCATGATCCGCTTGTTGAGCGCATCGCCCTTGTCTCCGCCCGCGATCTCGACCAGCGTGGGGAGCCAGTCGAGCGACGCAAAGATGTCGTTCTTGACGGTCCCGGGCTTGATGACGCCCGGCCAGCGGATGACCGCCGGCGCGCGCATGCCACCTTCCCAGGTGTTCATCTTCGAGCCCTTGAACGGGGTGATGCCGCCGTCCGGGAAGGTGAAGGTCTCGGCGCCGTTGTCGGTGGTGAAGACGACGATGGTGTTGTCGAGCTGGCCCATGTCCTGGAGCTTCTTCAGCACATAGCCAATGTTGTCGTCCATCTGCTTCATGCCGGCTTCGTTGACGCCCCAGTCCTTGCCGCCGGGTTCACCCACCATGGCCATGTACTTGTCATTCAGCACGGTCGTGACGTGCATGCGCGCGGGGTTGTACCAGACGAAGAACGGCTTGTTGGTCTTCTTCGGGTCGTTGCGATCGAGGAAGTCGATGACCTTGGCAGAGATTTCCTCGTCGACGCCCTTCGATCGCTCGAGTGTCAGCGGACCCTCGTCCTTGCACGTCATGTTCTTGGAGGTGCCGTCGGACTTGCATGCCAGCACGGGACGCGGAGGCGTCAGGCAAATCGCCGTTTGCGGATCGACGGCGCCCGGTACTTCCGCCACACCGGGGATCGGCGTATTCTTGCATGGAGGGGCGACCGTCTGCAGGATCGGCGTCTTGTTGATGTCGGGGAAGCTCACGCCCTGCATGGCGTCGAGGTGGTAGAGATAGCCCCAGAACTCCTGGAAGCCGTGCGCGGTCGGCAGCGCGTCGGTGTGATCGCCGAGATGGTTCTTGCCGAACTCGCCGGTGTTGTAGCCGAGATCAAGCAGGAATTTCGCAAGCGTGGGGGTCCCGGGTTTCAAGTAAGTGGGGCTGCCGGGCAGTTGGGGAGGAATCATGCCGGTGCGCAGCGGATTCATGCCGGTGAAGAAGGCGTTCCGGCCCGCCGTGCAGCTTTGCTCGGCGTAATAGGTCATGAACATCGCGCCTTCATTGCCGATGCGATCGATGTTGGGCGTTTCCCCGACCATCAGGCCGCGATGATAGATGCTCGGCTGCATCCAGCCGATGTCATCGCCCATGATGAAGAGGATGTTTGGCTTCGCTGGGGTTTGCGCTGCCGTCGGGGTGCTGGCTGGTCCGGCGAACGGTATCATTATCGTGGCACTGAGCAGCGCGGCGCAAGTGCGCTTTAGCCAACCTTGCGTCTCTGCGTCGCGGCGTTTCAATCGAAGGCCGGTCGTCGTCGAGTATAGAAGCTAACATGATGTCGCTCTCCCATTTATGATGCATCAGAGGCTCCTCGCCTGATGCATCGAAAGCCAAGATGACTGGTGGAGGTATCGACCGGCTCGGCGTGTCGCGCGGCCGGCCGGTAGCGTCGGCAGTAGTTCGGCGCGCATAAATGCGAGCCGCCTTTGATGACCTTCCGCGGAATCTTCACGTTGGTCGTTCGGGGGTCGTAGCTGTCGGCCTCGCGGCCGCCGCGCGGGTTCTGCGGAATGCAGCAGGCCTTCGCGGCATCCGCCTGATGCTTTGGCGAGTACCAGTCGGCGGTCCATTCCCAGACGTTGCCGATCATGTCGTACAGCCCGTATCCGTTCGGCGGGAATGCGGTGACCGGGGAGGTGCGCTCGAAGCCATCCGCCCTGGTGTTCTGGCCAGGAAATTCGCCCTGCCAGGTGTTGGCCATGTGGCGGCCCTCGGGCGTGAACTCATCGCCCCACGCGAACTCGGCGCCGTCGAGGCCGCCGCGCGCCGCAAACTCCCATTCCGCCTCGGTTGGGATATCCTTGCCGACCCATTTCGCGTAGGCGAGCGCGTCGTTGAAGGCCACATGCACGACAGGATGGTCGTCCAGACCACGAATGTTGCTTCCGGGGCCATAGGGGTGTCGCCAGTTGGCGCCCTTGGCGAACGTCCACCACTGGCTGAAGTCGCGCAGGCTGACCGGATGGTTGGGCGGCGAGAACATCAGCGATCCCGCATAGACCATGTGCGGAAGCATTCCGGGATAATCCTTCGGGATCGGGCACGATCTCGGCCACGGTGACGTGACCGGTCGCCTTCACGAATGCGCGGAATTGCCGGTTTGTGACGGGATGACGATCCAGCCAGAACCCGTCTACGGTGACGCGATGCACCGGGGCTTCTTCCGGGTAATGCTTGTCCGACCCCATGCGAAAAGTACCGCCGGGAATCCAGACCATCTGTTCGACATCTGCAGGACTGTCACAATTGGTGACGTCGGAGCTAAGTTTGGCAGCAGGGTGCACCGTCATCAAAGTGTGACCTCCCAACCGATGTTGACCTGCACGCTACGTAGGAGAATCCAGCGCCGCTATTGGACCGTGGTCCAACATCGAACCGCAGCTCGATGCGGTCCATTGGCCACCCCAGCCGACGCCCCCGGCACCGTCGCGATCCAGGCCCACTCAGGGCCAATGACGCGCCGTCGATTTTGCTGATAGAGTGCAAGCCGCATGGCACGATCACCCAACGTGAACAGTCGAGCTGAAGCTCGCGCTCCGAAGAGGTCGGAACATGATCAGCCTGTCGATCCGGCGGAAGATCATGGGGATCGCAATCGGATTGATTGTGCTCATGGCAGTGACCGCCTTTCTGTCGCTGGCATCCGCCATACAGGTGGGCAAGCAGCAGGACGAACTGACGCAAAGTTATATTCCGGCCTACGGCAATCTGGCCCGGGCCAATCTTCGCTCGGTGGAGCGCGCGCTCGAGCTGCGGCGGATAGTTATCGCGAAACTCCGATCGCCGTCGAATGACGTTGCTGCCCTTCGCGCCAAATTCGATGCAAAGGGTCAAGAGTTCGAGAGCGAAATTCAATCGGCGCGCAGGCTGATCAACGAGTTGATTGAAAAGGATACTGCAGCCGTTGATGCGCGTTCGCTGGTGCGGCTTCAAACCCGGCTCGATGCGGCCGTCGACGATTCCCGGCGACACCTGAACGATGAAGTCGACCGCCTGCTCAAGCTGCTGGAAGAAGGTGAAGGCAACACCACGGCTATCGACGAGAGCCTCACGCGCGTGGATGCTTTCCGCGATGAATTGAACGGCAAGCTGGACGCGATCCGGGCGGACATGCTGGCGCTGCTGCGCGCGGATGCGGATCTGACCACCCAGAAACAGCGGCGTGTGACGTTGATAGCCGCCTTTCTGACGCTGCTTGCCGCGGTGCTCGGACTGGTGTTCTCGCTTTTGGTGAGCGCGGGCGTCACGCGACCGGTCAGGCGGCTACTCGAAGGTGCGAGGGCCGTGGAAGCCGGCAATCTGAATGAAAAGGTGCCCATCACGTCGAAAGACGAAATCGGACACCTGACGACGGCTTTCAATCAAATGGTGGAGCAATTGCGCCTCAAGGAACGGATCCGCGAGACCTTTGGAAAATACATCGATCCGCGCATCGTCGAAGGACTGATCGACCGGCCCATGCTGGCGGCAGAAGGCGAGCGGCGAGTCATGACCGTGCTGTTCTGCGACCTCAGGGGATTTACCGGTACCAGCGAGGGGATGACGCCGCAGGGCCTTGTCAAGGTGATGAATCGCTACTTCTCGACAATGTCTGCGCCCATTCGGGATCATGAAGGGATCATCGACAAGTACATCGGCGATGCCATCATGGCGTACTGGGGCCCGCCGTTTACGGACGACGCGGCGCAGGCGCGGCTTGCCAGCTTCGCAGCGCTGAGGATGCTCGAGCTCGTTCCGCAGCTGCGAACCGAACTTCCCGAACTACTGGGCGTTCGTAATCTTCCCACGGCATTCGATCTGCGCATAGGCATCGCGACCGGTGACGTGCTGGTAGGCAGCATCGGCTCCGAATGGATGATGAACTACACCGTGATGGGCGACACGGTTAATCTCGCGTCGCGCCTGGAGGGTGCCAACAAGGAATATGGCGGCCGCATTCTGGTGTCGGAGGCGACCCTCGCTGCAGCCTCGGACGCCGTGGAGGCGCGCGAGATCGACCGCGTCGCAGTACTGGGGCAGAACCGGCCGCAAGCGGTGTTCGAGATTATGGCGCGCAAGGGCGAACTCTCGACGGCGCAGTTCGAGCTGCGAGATCATTATTCGGAAGGATTGGCCTGCTACCGGCGTCGACAATGGCGCGAAGCGCGTAGCGCTTTTGAGGCTGCGCTCGCAGTGGTGCCCAATGATGGCCCCTCGATCACCTTCATCAAGCGGCTTGATAGATTGATCCTGCACCCGCCCGGGGAAGATTGGGACGGTGCCTGGCGCCTTGAGCAGAAGTAGGCCGGCACATGCAGTAAAGCGTCCGTTAGAGTTTGTTGGAGAAGCAGCCATGAAGCCGATGTCAATCACAGCCGTTTTCCTCTTGCTGTTCACCAATCCTGGCCTGGCGCAGACGGTATCTCCGCCGGCCATGGCGGCTCCCTCCGCGGGTGCGACTGCTGTCAACCCCGCTTTCGGCGTTCTGCCTGGCCGCTGGGTCAGGGTGCAGGGGGGCTATGTGATCACGATCAATTCGGTGGACGCCGAGGGCCGCATTGACGCCAGTTACGCCAACCCGAGGCCACTGCCTTTTCACAAGGCCTTTGTCACCCGCGACGGCAGCAATCTCGAGCTCATCTTCGAGCTGCGTGCACCCGGCTACGACGGCTCGACCTATACGCTCCGCTATGATGCGGCCAATGACCGCCTGACGGGCGTCTTCGATCAGGTGGTTGCGCGGCAGAAATTCGATGTCGTTTTCGTCCGCAGCAAATCGTGACGTATTGAGCGTGCGAGGGGCGAGACAGGCCGGGAAATCGTGGTAAGATTGTATTTGACGACCTAATGCCCGTGCCTGCAGGCGCCAGTTTTTCGTGATTTGTAGCTGTTGCAAGTGGAATGGCGGGCTCCTCCGCGATGACCGGGACGCGCACAGTTTGGTGGAGTCTGGTTCTCCTTTCGCTGCTCGCGGGGGAATCGCGCGCGGCAGAGCCTCAACGCGTGCTGATGCTCCATGGCTTCAACTATTCTTTTCCCGCCACGACGCGGATTGCAGACAGCGCGCGAAAGCGATTGCAGGAGCTTTCGCCACGACCGATCGACATCGATGCCGATTTTCTTGACCTGGCGCGAAATACAGATGCCGATTACGAGTCGCGGATCACGACGTTTCTGCGGACCAAGTACGAGAAGCGTCCCCCTGACGTCGTGATAACGCTGGGCAGCGCGGCCCTGCCGTTCATTGTGAGACACCGCGACGAGATTGCTCCAAGTGTTCCTGTGGTCTTTACGTCGGTATCGCAGCAAAACTACGACGCGCTGCAGATACCGCCCAGGTATCACCGGAATAATTTCCGAGTTTGATCTGGATAAAACGCTTGCGCTTGCGGAGCGTCTTCAGCCGGAAACTCACCGCCTGTTCGTCATTGCCGGCAGTGGCGAGGTGGATCGGCGGTGGCAAGCGAATGCTCGGAAATTGATCGAGGATCGCGCGCGAAAATTCGAGCGTGACCTATTTGTTCGAGCGTCCCTACGCAAAGCTTATGGAGGAAGTGGCGGCCATTCCACCGGATTCGATTGTGATCTATCTGACGATATTCGCCGACAGCGAAGGCAACGCCTTTGTTCCTGCCCAGGTGGCCGGTCCTCTATCCGCCCGCTCGCCGGCGCCGGTCTACGCGCCTTACGACACCTATACCGGCAGCGGCGTTGTCGGCGGCTTCGTCGAGACCTTCGAATCGGTTGGCAGCCGCGCAGCAGACATGGCGCTTCAGATACTTGCCGGAACTGACCCGGCCACGATCGTGCCCCAGTCCAATTCCGGACGGACCTATCGCGTCGATCACAGGGTGATGGCCCGCTGGAAGCTGAACGAAAGCAACCTTCCGCCCGGGACTGCGGTCTTGTTCAAGCAGCCGACGATCTGGACTGAATATCGAGGCACGGTCATTGTAACTTTCGCGATCGTCTGCTTGCAGTCGTTGATCGTCGCCGCGCTTATGCTGCAGCGACAGCGAAGGCTGCGCGTCGAAAGGTTGCTCAAGGAAAGCGAAGAGCGGATGACGTTCGCCGCCACGGCTGCCAATATCGGGCTTTGGCGGTTCGACCGGCAGCGAAACGAGCTTTGGGCGACGGACCATTGCCGGGCGCTGTTTGGAATTGCACGCGGCACGCCCCTGACGCGCGAGGTATTGCTCGCGACTGTTCACCCCGACGACTTGGAAATTGCTACCCAGGCCCTTGAAGGGTCGTGGGAGGCGGATCAGTCGGCATTTCGTGACGTCCGGATTGTCGTGCCCGGAGAGGAGGTGCGGTGGATTCGCATGCGGTCCAGGTCGCGGCCGAAGGGGGAGGGCGAATCGGATCATCTCGGCGGAATATTCGTCGACATCACCGAGCATAAGTCGGCGGAGGCCGAAATCGCGCTTCAGCGTCTTGAAGTCGAGCATCTGATGCGCGTCTCGGTGCTGGGCGAACTGTCCGGTTCGATCGCGCACGAGATCAACCAACCCCTGACCGCCATCCTGTCAAATGCACAGGCGGCCCTCAATCTCCTGGCCCAGGAGGCGCCGGATCTCGTCGAAATCCGAGAGGCGCTCGAGGAGATCGTTCATGAAGATGATCGGGCCGGGGAGGTAATCCACCGTCTCCGCGACCTCCTGAAGAAGGGCGAGCGGAAAGCGGAAGATGTCAACATCAATGACCTGGTCAAATCGACCATCAGTTTGCTGAACAGCGAACTGATCGGCCGCGACATCAACATCAAGTTGAATTTGGAGAACAAACCGCTTCTGGCACGCGGTGACTCTGTTCAGCTGCAGCAAGTTCTACTCAATCTCGCGATGAATGCCATGGATGCCATGGTCTCGACCCCCATGGAGCAGCGGTCTATTCTGATCTCTACACGAGCGGGCGAAACCGGAACGGTGGATGTATTCGTGGAGGATCGCGGGCATGGCATTGATCGAAAGATGAACGGCCGTCTGTTCGAGCCATTTTACACCACCAAGGCCCATGGACTTGGCCTGGGTCTCACCCTCTGCTCGACGATCGTAGAGGCGCATCACGGCAGGCTGACGCTGGTCAACGGTGAGGGCGGCGGAGCGATCGCGGGATTTTCGTTGCCGGTTCAGAAGCCCGCATTCGGTACGGCATGACCGATAAATTCATAGTCTATCTGGTCGATGATGACCCGGGAGTCCTCAAGGCCTTGTCAAGGCTGCTCCGTGCGAAAGGCTATGAAGTCAGGCCATATTCGTCGCCGCAGCTATTTCTCGAAGAACACGACGTGACCGTTCCCGGCTGTGCGGTCCTGGATGTTTCAATGCCTGGTCTTGACGGTTTGGAGCTTCAGCGCGCACTGACGGCCACAAATGGCTTCCATCGTCCCGTCCTGTTCGTCACGGGCAAAGGTGATATCCCGACCAGCGTGCGCGCCATGAAAGCCGGGGCGATCGATTTCCTGACCAAACCCGTAAAGGATGTCGATTTGTTCGAGGCCATATCCCGTGCTGAAGCAAGGGATGCCGAGTCGCGCCGGCTTCATTCCGAAATGGACATCGATCCAGGCGAAGGTCGCCACCCTGACTCCGCGCGAACGCGAAGTTCTGATCCATGTCGTGGCGGGTCGTCTCAACAAGCAGATCGCGGGTGACCTGGGCACGGTCGAAAAGACCATCAAGGTCCACCGCAGCCGGATGATGGAGAAACTGGGTATTCGTACCGTTGCCGACCTCGTTCGCATGTCCGAGAAGCTGAACCTCACGAAATAGCGAAATATTGGCCCAAGGGCCAACTCGACGGGCGCTCGCTGCAACCGCAATACTCTTTCATGGCGGAAGCTTCCCCGTGGATTGCGATTGTGGACGATGATCCGGCCGTGCTCAAGGCCCTGAGCCGGCTGCTTGCGTTCGCATTCCTATCGCGCGCGGACTTACGGGTCGGGACAGGAATTGCTCGCGGCGTTGCCGGCTGGGCTTCCGGACTGTCTGATTGTTGATCTCCAAATGCCGGAGATGAACGGTTTGGAGCTGCAGCAGCATCTCGTAAGCAGCGGGCATTACAATTCCGACAATCCTGATTTCCGCAAAGGACGATGTCGCGTTGGGCGAGCACGAATCGGGCCTTGTGGCCAGTCTTCGAAAACCGTTGCAGGAGCAGGCGTTGTTTGAGGCTATCGGAAAAGCGGTCGGATCGCGGAGCACAAAGTAGCGGCGGGGTGAACAGCTCCCGCTTCCGCGAGTCCATTGGGCGGACGATAAGAGGAGGAGCGCAAAGATGCCTATTTCGATTTCGATGATCGTCGTGAGTTCGCAGCTTGTCGTTGCGGTCGCCGATAGGATACCAACATTCGACATTTCACGAAGCTGCAGGCTCGACCTGGCAGCGACGGCTGGGCTCGCCGTCGATCAGTCATCAAAGAGCTGCATCGGTGATGAAAAGCAGAGCGCGACAGCAGTTGGCGAGCCAATGGTCGAAATACTTCGCTGGCCAGCAAGGCAACGTGCATTCCGCAGGAGAGCATCGGCGGCACGCCGAGCTACGTCAGCCTCTGATGACGTGCCTGGAGATGGGGAAGTGAGCCCGCTGAGATCTCGATGCTGGCATTGCTTCCAGCGAGTTCGCAGTTGCTTCCATCAGGTGGAGGCGCTGCGCGAGTCAGATCGTTGTTCGCGCCCTTGCCCTTCTAGCGCACGAATTCGACTTCGCGTCGGCGTCTGGAACTAGCCCGGTTGACGACTTGGCCTGGGCCAGTCTGATCGCAGGTTGTTCGGGTTATTGGGATCGAATAGATCTTGCTTCAAAATAAAACCGGCGCTAGGGGAAAAAAGGGTCTGTGGATTTCTACGTACATCGTTGGTCGGCGCAATCTTCGTGTAAGCGGTTTGCGCGAGGGCAATCGTCGGGCATGCCAAAGCACAGAATACGACCAGCCTTATCGTTGTATTCATTGGTGCCTCCTCAAGATAATCCTCATGCCAGTCCGGGTGCGCCAAAGCTAAGGGTGCACGTTGACCTGGATCAAGTGCCCATCACATTGGGAGCCGGCAAGGCGTATGGCTCCTCCAGATCCTCAATAACAGAGCGGATTCAGGATTATCGACGAGAGGTTAGTCCGGGGCACTGCGGATACGTAACGTACTTTCGGAATTGTACGACTCCTGAATGGGTCAGAAAAATTTGTTGGCGGCCTTCCTTGATCGCGTTAGACGCGCTCGCCCATCAGCGCCGTGAGGTCGAACCAGTGACGAATTGAAGGTGCGGCGCTCAGCTGCCCCGGGCAATCCCTATGACGGTCACGCCTGGCAACCCTAATCCCGGACACGGAGGCGCTGGTCGGCAATACCCTCTCGCGCATCCTCGCATCTTCATCTCCGGCCAGAAACGGGCGTCACACCCAGATCACGCCAAACGCCACCGGTATTGACGCGCCAAGGCCCGATGGCTACGGGGCGCGAGGTGGATTGCGTGGTTCGCGGCCACATGATCGGTGGCTTCGCTTTGGTTGCCTATCCTGCTGAGTACGGAAATTCCGGTGTGAAGACGTTCGTAGTCAATTATAATTATAGCGGCACCATTTTCGAGAAGGACCTTGGGGAGCGTACGGCGAAAATTGCCGGATGGATGACGTCGTTCAACCGGTGAGGTTGGCTAAAGAGCGCTGTGGGTCAACGAGCGAAGACCAGACAAGATACGAAAAGTAGCAATCCAATAGTTTACTCTTATAAAGAGCAATTCAACAAATTGAAATTCATAAACTATTGAAAAAAAGAGTATTTTGCGAGGGCGACCAAATTCTCGTTGAGAGTTTGAGGCACTTCAAGGTATGACTGGGAAGGCCCGTTGTTTCCGAGGCCGCCCCGAATTTGACAGAACGAAGCCGATTAATGGGCGGTGTTCTGCTAGTCGTCGCGGCAGCGGCGCTTCATCACGTTTCCGGGAACGCACCCAGCGGCGCGAATTGACCGGGCTCGGCGGTGTAGCCAGGAGAAGGGTTCCTACGGAACGTCGCCGCGAGCATCAGGAGAAAAGTACGAGCAGATACGCAATCCGGCTGACGGTCTTCGTGCTGTTTTCGGTCTTGCTGGCGACGACACTGGCATCCGGCAGGCCTATGCGGGCGGCGATCCGCCGGACGGGACGTCCTATCGGGAGGAGCCGGCCTTTGTGAACGGCTACCGCGCGGCCTACGCTACCAATTACGACCGCAACGACCATGCGGCGGCGATCGACCAGTTGAAGGCGCTGGGCCACGACGACAATGCCGCCGTCGCCAATTTGATCGGCTATTCCTATCGCAAGCTCGGCGACTACAAGGTGTCGCAGATCTGGTACGAGCGCGCGCTCAAGACCGACCCCGACCACGTCAAGACCTGGCAGTATTACGGCCTGTGGCAGGTCGAGCAGGGCAATCGCGACCAGGCGCAATATCACCTGAACCGGCTCGCCCAGCTCACCGGCGCGTCAAGCGAGGAGTATCGCTCGCTGGCGGCAGCCCTCGACGAGCAGCCGGGGACTGGTCTGGTGTACTGACTACCGCGGAAGATTTTCAGGACGCGCTATCGCCTCCGGCCTGGTCCGGGGGCGATTTGCGTTGAACCCCGGCGTCAGGTCAGGACTATTCGACGCTGCCGCGATGCAGGTCGGCTTCGATCTGCAGCCGCGTCCCGCCGCCGAACCGTGCCCGGTAGACCTGCAGGTTCTCCATGATCCGCTGCACGTAGTTGCGCGTCTCGGAGAACGGGATCTGTTCGACCCAGTCGACCGCGTCGACCTTGGGATCGCGCGGATCGCCGTAACGCTCGACCCACTTTTTGACGCTGCCGCGGCCGGCATTGTAGCCGGCGAAGGTCATGATGTAGGAGCCGCGATAGTCTTCGAGCAGGCCGCCGAGTTCGGCGGCGCCGAGCGTCGCGTTGTAGACCGGATCGGTCTTCATCCGGCTGAGGTCGAAGCCGACGCCGGCGCGCTTGCAGACATAGCGTCCGGCATCCGGCGTCACCTGCATCAGCCCGTAGGCCTGGGCCGGCGATACCACCGCCTGATTGAAGGCGCTTTCCTGCCGCGCGATCGAATAGACGACGCTTGGCTCGACTTCCGGTCCGAATCTGCTTGAACGGCGGGATGCCGTTGACGGGATAGGCATAGTGGTCGAACGGCAGCCCGCGATTGAGCGCGGCCTTGCCGAGCAGCAGCATGCCGCGCGCGTCGTTGTTGCGGGCGGTGAGTTCGCCGAGGCCGGCCAGCGCATCGGGATCGCCGTTCTCGCCCATGTCGGCGAAAATCGGGATCGCGATTTCGCGCTCGTCGAGTTCGTAGAGCAATTGCACCGCGCGAACGATTTCCAGCCGTTCGACCCCGCGGCCGCGGGGGACGCCGTTCAATTCGAGCTGCGGCAGGCCGAGCTTGGCGCGCGCCAACTGGCCGTAATAGCTGGTCGACTGTTCGGCGGCGCGGCCATAGGCGGCGCGGGCTTCCTGCGCGCGGCCCGCGGCTTCCGCCGCGCGGCCTTGCCAGTAGCCGGCGCGCGCCAGCGCGGTCGGGTTGACGCTGCCGACCCCGATGCGCGCGAAATGCTGCGCGGCCACCGCCGGATCGTTCAGGAAACGCAGCGCGATCCAGCCGGCGGTGAATTCCTGCTCGGTCTTGTAGATGTCGCGCGACGGCAGCGCCGCGTCCCGCGCGATCAGATAGGCGGTGCGGTGTTCGCCGGTATCGAGCATCTTGCGCGCCAGCAGCCGTCGTTCGATCCACCATTCGTCGAGATTGTGCAGGCGGTTCGGGTCTTTCGGCGCGCCCAGCATCAGCTGGGCGGCTTCGGCGAACTTCTCCTCGCGGCGCAGCAGCTGGATTTTCGCGAACAGGTAGCCGGCATCGCCGCGCAGTTCGCTTGGCACTGCATCAAGCAGACGACTTGGCGTTGGACGCCTTCCGGTTCGAGGCGATGCGCGCCTTGGCGAGCGCGACATGGCCGGCGCCGAGCCGCTTGGCGGCGCGCATGCCGCCGGCTTCCTGCTCGGTGCCGTAGAGCAGGTTATCCATCCGCGCCTTGTGATCGCCGGCGGTCAGCAGCGCGCCGAACAGGTCGAGCGCCGTGGTTTCGGTGTCTTCCGACATGCCGTCGCCGCGCCAGGCCTCGCGCACCAGCCGCTCGGCGTTGGCGCGGTCGCCGCGGGCGATCATCACCCGCGCCAGCGCGAAGCGGCCCTTGGCCGAGACCGGAGATTCGTTCTCGAACCACGACCAGACGGTGGCGTCGTCGCGATGGTCGTCCCACAGCGCCGCCTCGATGCGTCGGCGCAGGAACGTCTGCGACGGCCAGCTCGGATTGGCGGAAACGAAGGCGCGATAGCGCTCGACGGAAGCGCCGTTGTCGTCGCTGCGCAGGATCAGCCATTCCGCGAGCTTGCGGGCGACCGGATCCGAGATCACGGCCTGCGCCTGCGTCGCATCCGCGGACTTGTGCTTGCGCACGAGCTCGATGACGTTCTCCAGCGCGTCCTTGTCGGACTGCGGCGTCGACGACGGTCGTGGCGACTGCGGCGGGCGTTACCTGTCTGCGCGGTGGCGGCGGGGCGGCGTGCTGTCGCGTTGCGGGGCCCAGCGCCGGTGCTGCGGAGGCTGGAGCTGCGGTCGCAGCTGGAGCCAGCGCCATCGGTGCCGCCGGCACAGCGGCGGCATGCGTGGCAGCTGTAGGCTTCGGGACCACGTTGCGGGCGATCGGCCGCGGCTTCGGCAATGGAACTTTGGGCGTGGCCCAGGCCTCGACGGAGAGGGCGGATAGCCCCAAGGTCAGCCCCAGGCCAGCGCCAGACTTGTCGCCAGTGCGGTCGATCGCATTGCGGCTGCGCGGGCGGAAGAGGTCACGGCTTTCCTCTGCGGCGGCGAATTATTCAATCGCTCAGGCCTTAGGTCTATTTGATTGAATATGTGGACAAAATGCTAAAATCGTCGCGGCGGCGCCTGTTTGCGCCATCACCGCGGCAAAATCGCGGCTATAGCGTTGCGGCCGAAGCGGGCCTTCCGGGAAAGGTGCCAGACCAGGTACCAGGCGACCGTACGGGAACGGCCTTTCGCCTGATCACCAGACCCGATATGAATTGCAATCTCAATGATCGGTGATGCCGTATCTGAAGCGTTCGGAGGAAGTCCATGGCAGCCAAGACGAATTTCCGGGGCTCCTTCACCGCCTTGGTCACGCCATTCAAGAACGGTTCGCTCGACGAGGCGGCCTTTCGCGGCCTCGTGAGCTGGCAGATCGAGCAGGGGTCGCACGGCCTCGTTCCCGTCGGCACCACCGGAGAGAGCCCGACGCTCAGCCATGATGAGCATCACCGGGTGGTCGAGATGTGCATCGACGAGGCGAAGGGTCGCGTGCCCGTGATCGCCGGCGCCGGCTCGAACTCGACGCGCGAAGCCGTCGATCTGGCTGTCCACGCGGAGAAGGCCGGCGCCGATGCCGTGCTGGTGGTGACGCCGTATTACAACAAGCCGACCCAGGAAGGCATGTATCAGCACTTCAAGGCGGTGAACGATGCGATCGGCATCCCGATCATCATCTACAACATTCCGCCGCGCTCGGTCGTCGATATGTCCGTGGAGACCATGACCCGGCTGTTCGAACTGAAGAACATCGCCGGCGTCAAGGACGCCACCGCCAATCTCGCCCGCGTCTCGCAGCAGCGCCACGCGATGGGACCGGATTTCATCCAGCTTTCCGGCGAGGACATGACGGCGCTGGCCTATATGGCCGCGGGCGGACATGGTTGCATCTCGGTTGTCGCCAATGTGGCGCCAAAACTGTGCGCCGATCTGATGACCGCGGTCCTCAAGGGCGATTATGCCACCGGACTGAAGATTCAGGACCGGCTGACACCGCTGCATGACGCCATCTTCAAGGAGCCGGGCCTCGCCGGAGCCAAGCATGGCCTCAAGCTGCTGGGGCGGCTGGAGGAAGAAGTGCGCCTGCCGCTGATGACGGTGACGCCGCCAACCGGCGCGGTGATCCGCGACGCCATGGTGCATGCAGGCCTGATCAACTGAGACCGGTCGCTCGCTTCGCCCGTGAACGAAGAGGGAGATCCAGCATGCTGAAGGAATTTCGCGAATTCGCCATGAAGGGCAATGTCGTCGACCTCGCGGTCGGCGTCATCATCGGCGCGGCCTTTGGCGCGATCGTGACCTCGCTGGTCGGCGACGTCATCATGCCGATCGTCGGCTCGATCACCGGCGGCCTCGATTTCTCGAACTATTTCACCGGACTTTCGAAGGCGGTCACGGCGACCAATCTGGCCGACGCCAAAAAGCAGGGCGCTGTGCTGGCTTGGGGCAATTTCCTCACGCTGACGATCAATTTCATCGATCATCGCTTTCGTGCTGTTCATGGTCATTCGCGCCATGAACACGTTGAAGCGGAAGGATGAAGCGAAACCCGCCGAGCCGGCGAAGCCGTCGGCCGAGGTGGCGTTGCTGACCGAGATCCGCGATCTCCTCAAGAAGGCTTGATGTGGCCGAGAAGAACGAACGCCCGATCAAGGTCGTCGCCGAAAACCGCAAGGCGCGGTTCAACTATGCGATCGAGGACACCATCGAGACCGGCATCGCGCTGACCGGCACCGAAGTGAAGTCGATCCGCAACGGCAAGACCACGATCGCGGAATCCTATGCCGATACCAAGGACGGCGAGATCTGGCTGATCAACGCCAACATCCCCGAATATCTGCAGGCCAACCGCTTCAACCACGAGCCGAAGCGGCCGCGCAAGCTGCTGCTGCACCGGAAGCAGATCAACAAGCTGATGGGCGCGGTCGATCGCGACGGCATGACGCTGATTCCGCTAAAGCTCTATTTCAACGAGCGCGGCCGCGCCAAGCTGCTGCTGGCGGTCGCCAAGGGCAAGAAGCTGCACGACAAGCGCGAGAGCGAAAAGAAGCGCGACTGGGGCCGCGAAAAAGGCCGCCTGTTGCGGGCGAGGGGATAAGCGGGCATGGGAGCTGCATGCTGTCGATGAACGCACAGAAGAAACCTGCTCGAAGTCGACTGGAGCAAGATCCCGGCGCCATCGGACGATGGCGCGGCGAAGCATCTGAAGGGCAAGAGGATGCCCTCGCTCAGCCTGCTCGCCACCGACGACACCTCGGTCGATATGTCGTGTTGACCGGGCCGCACCGTCGTGTTCGCCTATCCCCGGACCGGCGAGCCCGGCAAGATCAGTCTGGTCGATGACTGGGACATGATCCCGGGCGCGCGGGGCTGCACCCCGCAAACCTGTTCGTTCCGCGATCTGTTCGCCGAGCTGAAGGCGGCCGGCGCCAAACACGTGTTCGGCCTGTCGACGCAGGACAACGTCTATCAGACCGAGATGGCGTCACGGCTGCATCTGCCGTTTCCGGTGCTGTCGGACGAAAAGCTGGCGCTGAGCCGCGCCTTGAAGCTGCCGACGATGGAAGTGGCGGGACTGACGTTGATCAAGCGGCTGGCGCTGATCGTCGATGACGGCGTCATCACCCACGTGTTCTATCCGGTGTTCCCGCCCGATCGGAATGCCGGCGACGTGCTGGCGTGGCTGCAGGACAATCCGGTTTAGTTGTTATTCAAATCCGCGCGCACTTTCGCGAACACGTTGCGAAACATCTCCGGCGTCAGCACCCGCGTGTTCGTGTTGTAGCGTGAGCAATGATAGGTGTCGTAGAGCCGGAAGCGGCCGGCCTCGTGCACCGCGCCGTGCTTGAACGGCGCCGCGGCATTGCGAATGCCCAGCGCCTTCAGCGTCGAGTCATGGGCGATCCGGCCGAGCGCGACAATGGCGCGAAGTTTCGGCATCTCGGCGATTCTCGCGATCAGGAATTGCCGGCAGGTGTTGATCTCGACCGGCAGCGGCTTGTTCTGTGGCGGCACGCAGTGCACGGCATTGCCGATCCGGCAGTCGACCAGCTTGAGCCCGTCATCGGGCCGCGCCTGATAGACGCCTTTGGCAAAGCCGTATTCCAGCAAGGTGGCATAGAGCAGGTCGCCGGCGTAGTCGCCGGTGAAGGGCCGTCCGGTGCGGTTGGCGCCCTGCATGCCCGGTGCGAGGCCGACGATCAGTAACCGGCCCTTGGCATCGCCGAACGCCGGCACCGGCGAATTGAACCAGTCGGGGTGAAGCACTCTCGCTTCGGCGCGAAACTCGACGAGCCGCGGGCATAGCGGGCAATTGCGGTCGGGGCTTGTGGAAGGGGGAGCGGCGGCAACCATCGGTCAGTGACACCTGCATTTTCGGTTGGCGTCAAGAAAAGGCGCAAAATAAAAGCCCGGTTCTGATCGGATCAGAACCGGGCTCGATGTCAGCGCGATATTATCAATCGTCGAATTCTTCGTCGTCGGCGCCGCGGGGCGCCATCGTGGTCGCGCGCTGCAGGAATTGCGGGGCGTGATGACGCGGCTCGCGCGGCGCGGGGCGCTCGGAAGGATCGCGGCCGAGCTTGGACTGCAGTTCGACGAGATCGGTGAAGACGTCGGCCTGGCGCCGCAGTTCGTCGGCGATCATCGGCGGCTGGCTCGAAATCGTCGACACCACGGTGACGCGAACGCCGCGCCGCTGCACCGCTTCGACCAGCGAGCGGAAATCGCCGTCACCCGAGAACAGCACGATCTGGTCGACATGCTCGGCGAGCTCCATGGCATCGACCGCGAGTTCGATGTCCATATTGCCCTTCACCTTGCGGCGGCCGCTGGCGTCGATGAATTCCTTGGTCGCCTTGGTGACGACGGTGTAGCCGTTGTAGTCGAGCCAGTCGATCAGGGGACGGATCGACGAGTATTCCTGATCCTCGATGATCGCGGTGTAGTAGAACGCGCGCAGCAGCGTACCGCGGCTCTGGAATTCCTTGAGAAGGCGCTTGTAGTCGATGTCGAAGCCGAGCGTCTTGGCGGTTGCGTAGAGGTTGGCGCCATCGATGAAAAGCGCGATCTTGTTGGAAACTGGTGACATCAAGTGGTTCTCGCTTGTTAACGTTCTTAGCGCAGCGGCAATCGACCGCGCGCACGTTTCTGATTCGCTGCCTAAAGTTCGGTGAATCTGGCCCCACCACAGTCACCACTGCAATTATGGTGAGGCGAGGGCGAAAAACCTAGTCTTTTGACGCTGCAATGAAGAGATTTACTTGTCCTGTACGGCTACCCTGCCGCGTCTGGACGCTCCGGCCTTCTGGCCCCGGGGTGGGTTAGCAGAGCCCATTAGGAACGCAAATCACAAATTTAGTCTTGCGAAACCCCACCTAGCGCTATAACTAGCGCCTTATAACCGACATATTGGGCCCCATTTAACGGAGCGACAGTCTATGGCGCGCGTCACCGTGGAAGATTGCATTGATAAGGTCGACAACCGGTTCGACCTCGTGCTGCTGGCAGCACATCGCGCCCGGATGATTTCTTCGGGTTCACAACTCACGGTTGATCGCGATAATGACAAAAACCCTGTCGTTTCGCTGCGGGAAATCGCCGATTCCACCATCTCCCCGGAAGATCTGCGGGAAGAGCTGGTTCATTCCCTGCAGAAATTCGTCGAGGTCGACGAGCCCGAGCCCGACACCGTGCCGTTGATCGGTTCGGCCGGCGCCAGCGTCGATGCCGACGATACCGAAGTCGCGGTCGAGCGGATGACCGAGGAAGAGCTGCTGAAGGGCCTCGAAGGCCTGGCGCCGCCGGAAGAGCAGCCCGAAGAGGACGAATAGTCCCGCAGGCGGGACGTCCCGAACTCCCCGATCTCAGAAAAGGCCCGGACCTCCGTCCGGGCCTTTGCTTTTGTTGACATTTTCGCTGTTACCGTGCGTCCTTCGGGGGCAGCCGAAAACGTCGGAATCGATTTTCGCCGCAAGCTGGCCACGGGTTGGGCGTTGGATGGGCCCAGACCGTTGCGAAAGTGAACGTTTCTGGGCTCACAACGGGTGCAGCTTCGTTCGAAAGCGCATTAAATGTCCAAAAGCGGACCAATCCGGTCCCGCGGAAGAAGGCAGTGATTCGATGGCGTTCTGGCGCCGCAGCCCCCGGCAGATGCAGGCCGCGACCGAGCAGGTCGCGGTGGCGCCGACGTCGCCGGTCGCGGACAAGCCGAAGACGCCCCGCGCGCGCATGATGCGGCAATACGATCTCGTCGATCGCGTCAGGTCGTACAACCCCGACACCAACGAAGACCTGCTGAACCGCGCGTATGTCTACGCCATGAAGGCGCATGGCACGCAGACGCGCGCGTCCGGCGATCCTTATTTTTCGCATCCGCTCGAAGTCGCGGCGATCCTGACCGGGCTGAAGCTCGATGACGCCACCATCGTGGCCGCGCTGCTGCACGACACCATCGAGGATACCGAGTCGACGCGCGCCGAGATCGACCATGTCTTCGGCCACGAGATCGGCAAGCTGGTGGAGGGGCTCACCAAGTTGAAGCGGCTGGAGCTGGTTTCGCGCGAGGCCAAGCAGGCCGAGAACCTGCGCAAGCTCCTGCTCGCCATCGCCGACGACGTTCGCGTGCTGCTTGGTCAAGCTCGCCGATCGCCTGCACAACATGCGCACGCTGGAATTCGTGCCGCATGCCTCGCGCCGCCGCATCGCCGAGGAGACGCTCGACATCTATGCCCCGCTCGCCGGCCGCATGGGTATGCAGGAGATGCGGGAAGAACTCGAAGATCTCTCGTTCCATACGCTGGATCCGGAAGCTTATGCGGTGGTGATGCAGCGGCTCGACGCGCTGGCCGACCGCAACCGCAACCTGATCGGCGAGATCGAAAGCAGCCTCTCCAAGAACCTGCAGAAGAACGGCGTCGCCGCAAGGGTCTATGGCCGCCGCAAGCAGCCGTTTTCGATCTGGACCAAGATGGAGCGCAAGTCGGTCGGCTTCGAGCAACTGTCCGACATCTACGGCTTCCGTGTCGTGATGCCGGATGTCGAAGCCTGCTACCGCGCGCTCGGCGTCGTGCACACCACGTGGCCGGTGGTGCCCGGACGCTTCAAGGACTACATCTCGACGCCGAAGCAGAACGACTATCGCTCGATCCACACCACCGTGATCGGTCCCGGCAACCAGCGCGTCGAACTGCAGATCCGCACCGAGGAAATGAACCAGATCGCCGAATTCGGCATCGCGGCGCATGCGTTCTACAAGGAAGGCATGGGGTCGCCGACCGAGCGGCTCAAGCACGAATCTCAGCGCCTTTGCCTGGCTGCGCCACACGGTCGGCATCCTCTCGGAAAGCTCCAATCCGGAAGAGTTTCTCGAACATACCAAGCTGGAGCTGTTCCACGACCAGGTGTTCTGCTTCACGCCGAAGGGCAAGCTGATCGCGCTGCCGCGTCAGGCCAACGTGATCGACTTCGCCTATGCCGTGCACACCGATGTCGGCAACAGTGCGGTCGGCTGCAAGATCAACGGCAAGTTCGCGCCATTGTCGTCCGAATTGCAGAACGGCGACGAGGTCGAGGTGTTGACCTCGCAGGCGCAGTCGGCGCCGCCGTCGGCCTGGGAATCGCTCGCGGTCACCGGCAAGGCGCGGGCCGCGATCCGGCGCGCGACGCGCACCGCGGTGCGCGACCAGTATGCCGGCCTCGGCCGCCGCATCGTCGACCGCCTGTTTGCCCGCGCCAAGATCGAATATGCCGACGACAAGCTGAAGGGCGCGTTGCCCCGGCTGGCGCGCACCTCGATCGAGGACGTGATGGCGTCGGTCGGACGCGGCGAACTGAAGGCCTCCGACGTCGCCCGCGCCATGTATCCCGACTACAAGGAAGAGCGCATGGTGCGATACGGGGCCAAGAAAGGCCTCGCCGCCAAGCTCAAGCTGCAATCGACGCCGCATCCGGCGCGCAGCGCCTCGGTGATCCCGGTGCGCGGCCTCAATTCCGACTTGCCGGTCAAGTTCGCGCCGAACGGCGGCGCGGTGCCGGGCGATCGCATCGTCGGCATCGTTTCGCCGGGCGAGGGGATCACGATCTATCCGATCCAGTCGCCCGACCTGAAGGATTTCGAGGAAGAGCCGGAGCGCTGGCTCGACGTGCGCTGGGACATCGACGAAACCATGCCGCAGCGTTTTCCGGCGCGCATTCGCGTCGACAACGTCAACGAGCCCGGCAGCCTTGCCCAGGTCGCCACCGTGATCGCCGAGCACGACGGCAACATCGACAATATCAGCATGTCGCGCCGCTCGCCCGACTTCACCGAACTGACCATCGATCTCGAGGTCTATGACCTGAAGCATCTCAGCGCTATCATCGCCCAGTTGCGCGCCAAAGCCGTCGTCGCCCGGGTCGAACGCGTCAATGGGTAGCCGTGTCATTGCCGGGCTTGACCCGGCAATCCATCCTTTCCAAAGATATGGATGCGGGGCCCAGAGCCCGCGCATGACGGCTCGGAACAATGAGTGCAATATGCCCACATCTCCGCTACGCCTCGGAGTTAACGTCGACCACGTCGCCACCCTCCGCAATGCGCGCGGCGGTGCGCGGCCGGATCCGGTGCGCGCCGCACTTGCCGCCATCGAAGCCGGCGCCGACGGCATCACCGCGCATCTGCGCGAGGACCGCCGCCATATCCGCGACAGCGACATGGCGCGCCTCAAGGCCGAAATCTCCAAGCCGCTGAATTTCGAGATGGCGGCGACCGAGGACATGCTGCGGATCTCGCTGGCGACCAAACCGCACGCGGTGTGCCTGGTGCCGGAGCGCCGCGAGGAACTCACCACCGAAGGCGGGCTCGACGTGGTCGGCCAGCACAATGCGCTGGCGCCGTTCATCGCAAAGCTCAACGATGCCGGCATACGGGTGTCGCTGTTCATTTCCGCCGATCCTGCCCAGATCGAAATGGCGGCGAAGTTGCGCGCGCCTGTCATCGAGATCCATACCGGCGGCTGGTGTGACGCCGTGGTCGATGGCCACGCCGCGAAGGCGGAGGCGGAATGGCAGCGCATTGTCACCGGTGCCGCACTGGCGCGCGCTGCAGGGCTCGAGGTGCACGCGGGCCATGGCCTCGACTACGACACTGCCGAGACGATTTCAGCACTGCCCGAGATCGCCGAACTCAACATCGGCTACTTCATGTTGGGGGAGGCGCTGTTCGTCGGTCTCGGTGAGACCGTTCGTCAGATGCGGGCGGCGATGGACCGCGGGCGCGCCAAGATCTTAAGCAACAAGCTCGAAAGCCGCACATGATCATCGGCATCGGCTCCGACCTGATCGACATCACCCGCGTCGCCAAGGTGATCGAGCGCCACGGCGACCGCTTTCTCGATCGTATCTTCACCGATGCCGAACGCGCCCGGGCGGCGCGCCGGGCCAAGAGCGAGAAAATGGTGGTGGCGACCTATGCCAAGCGGTTCGCCGCCAAGGAAGCCTGTTCCAAGGCGCTCGGCACCGGCATCCGGCAGGGCGTCTGGTGGAAGGATATGGGGGTGGTCAACCTGCCCGGGGGCCGGCCGACCATGAAACTGACCGGCGGGGCGCTGGCCAGGCTGCAGGCGCTGACCCCGGAAGGGTTTGAGGCCCGGATCGATCTGTCCATTACCGACGACTGGCCGTTGGCCCAGGCCTTCGTCATAATTTCGGCGGTCGTTCCCGGCAAACCGTGACGGCTGCAGGCGTTCGCGCCGGGGGATCGCGTTAAAACTAAAAATCGTTGATATATCAATGGATTGGAAAGTTTTTATCAGGCGCTTGATTGCGCCGCCGCGAACAACCGTCTAAAACGCCGCAGCGACAGTATCGAGCCAGGGCCAATTCAGGTTTTGCCGGAAATGGCCCTCAACATCAGTATCGAGACCATTTTCTTGACGCGAACGGACCTGCTGCTCGCGTGAGGAAAATGTTCTGCCACCATGCGGGTACAGGCCTGCGGGAATTGGGAAAGCGATGAGCGTGACATCCGGGACAAAAACTGAAAGCGGCATGGGTGAAACCATCCGTGTCGTCATCCATGCGCTCCTGATCGCGCTCGTAATCCGCACCTTCCTGTTCCAGCCGTTCAACATCCCGTCGGGATCGATGAAGGCGACGTTGCTGGTCGGCGACTATCTGTTCGTCTCGAAATATTCCTACGGCTACAGCCACTATTCGATCCCGCTGTCGCCGCCGCTGTTCTCGGGCCGCATCTTCGGCTCGGAGCCTGCCCGCGGCGACATCGTCGTGTTCCGCCTGCCGAAGGACGATTCCACCGACTACATCAAGCGCGTGATCGGCCTGCCGGGCGACCGCATCCAGATGAAGGACGGGCTGCTCCACATCAACGACGTTCCGGTCAAGCGCGAGCGGCTGTCCGATTTCATCGGCGAGGACCCCTGCGGTTCCGACGCCACCGCCCGGGTCAAGCGCTGGAAGGAAACGCTGCCGAACGGCGTGACCTATGAATCGCTCGATTGCGTCGACAACGGCTTCTACGACAACACCAATGTCTACACCGTGCCGGCCGGCAATTTCTTCATGATGGGCGACAACCGGGACAATTCGACCGACAGCCGGGTGCTGTCGGCGGTGGGTTACGTGCCGTTCGAGAATATCGTCGGCCGCGCCCAGATGATCTTCTTCTCGATTGCCGAAGGCGAACATGCCTGGATGTTCTGGCGCTGGCCGACCGCTGTGCGCTGGAATCGCATATTCTCAATCGTGCGATGAACGACGAAACATCAGTCATCCAGGATTCCGAGACCGCAGCCGAGCCGAGCCCGAAGCCCGATGCCGGCGGCGAAGCCGTGGCCAAGAAGAAAAAGCGCAGCAAGGGTGGCGCCAAGGCAGCGCTGGCGGCGGTCGAGGCGCGGATCGGCTACAAGTTCACCGATAGCGCGCTGCTGACCACCGCATTCACGCATGTCTCCGCGCTGAAGCCCGCGACCCGACACCGCGCCGACAGCTATCAGCGGCTCGAATTTCTCGGCGACCACGTGCTCGGGCTTGTTATCTCCGACATGCTGTATCGCGCCTATCCGCGGGCCGACGAGGGCGAATTGTCCAAGCGTCTCGCCGATCTCGTGCGCAAGGAAAGCTGCGCTGACGTCGCCAAATCACTCGGTCTGCTCGACGACATCAAGCTCGGCGCGGTCGGCGCCGGCGCCGGCGCGCGCTTGCGCAAATCCGTGCTCGGCGACATCTGCGAGGCCGTGATCGGCGCGATCTATCTCGACGGCGGCCATGCTGCGGCGGCGCACTTCGTCGAGCGCAACTGGCTGGAGCGGATGCACAAGCCGCGGCGGCCGTTGCGCGACCCGAAGACGGTGCTGCAGGAGTGGGCCCAGAGCAGGGGATTGCCGACGCCGGTCTATCGCGAGGTCGAGCGCACCGGACCGCATCACGATCCGCAATTCCGCGTCGCCGTCGACCTGCCGGGCCTTGCGCCCGCCGAAGGCGTCGGCGGCTCCAAGCGCGCGGCCGAAAAGGTCGCGGCATCCGTGATGATCGAACGCGAAGGCGTCAGCGGCGCAAGCAATGACAATTGAATCTTCAACCGATAGCGCGCCTGCCGCCACGAGCTGCGGCTTCGTCGCGCTGATCGGTGCGCCGAATGTCGGCAAGTCCACGCTGGTCAACGCACTGGTCGGCTCCAAGGTCACGATCGTCTCGCGCAAGGTGCAGACCACGCGGGCGCTGATCCGCGGCATCGTGATCGAGGACAACGCCCAGATCATCCTGGTCGACACGCCCGGCATCTTCTCGCCGAAACGGCGCCTCGACCGCGCCATGGTGTCGACGGCCTGGAGCGGGGCCCATGACGCCGATCTGGTCTGCGTGCTGCTCGATGCCAAGGCCGGCATCGACGAGGAGGCCGAGGCGATCCTGAGCAAGCTCGCCACGGTCAAGCATCCCAAAATCCTGGTGCTGAACAAGATCGACCTGATCCCGCGCGAGAAACTGCTGGCGCTGGCGCAGACGGCCAACGATCGGATGAAATTCGAAAGCACCTTCATGATCTCGGCGCTGTCGGGCGACGGCGTCGAGGATCTGCGCAAGACGCTGGCGAAGATGGTGCCGGCCGGACCGTTCCATTATCCCGAAGACCAGATGTCGGATGCGCCGATGCGGCATCTGGCGGCGGAAATCACCCGCGAGAAGATCTATCGCCAGCTGCATCAGGAACTGCCGTATCAGTCCACCGTCGAGACCGACAGCTGGACCGAGCGCAAGGACAAGTCGGTTCGCATCGAGCAGACGATCTTTGTCGAGCGCGAGAGCCAGCGCAAGATCGTGCTCGGCAAGGGCGGCGCCACCATCAAGTCGATCGGCGCGGATTCGCGCAAGGAGATCGCGGAGATCGTGGGCGTGCCCGTGCACCTGTTCCTGTTCGTCAAGGTGCGCGAGAACTGGGGCGACGACCCCGACCGCTACAGGGAAATGGGCCTGGATTTCCCCAGAGAATAGCCGGGAATAACCCAGCAAAAGAAAGAAAAACCGGCGTCCCGATGAACGTACCCAGGAACGTGCTGTGGTTTGAGGTTCTGCTGTACCTGTCGCTGACGCTCGATGCGTTGTCGGTGGCGTTCCAGGACCGTACGCCGACGCCTGCCATGACCGAGCAGATGATCAACTGTCGCGACCGTGATGGCGGCCGGCCTGATCCTGCTGCTGGTCTATTTCGTCTGGCTCGCCGCCCAGCACCGCAAGAACTGGCCGCGCTGGGCGCTCGCCGCGGCGTTGGTGTTGTCGGTGATCTCGCTGATCCAGGTGATCGGCGAGAGCTGGTGTGCAACTCGACAGCGCCATCGAGGTGGTCTCCTGCGCGCTGACCGCGGCGGGGCTGTATTTTTCCTTCACCGGCGATGCCGTGGGCTGGTTCAACGCGTGATGAAGCTGCGGCTCGTAGGGCGGATTAGGCGAAGCCGTAATCCGCCCTGCGTCGATCCCGCGACCAATCTGGCGGATTACGACCTTCGGCTAATCCGCCCTACGTGATACATTTGCTCCCCATGGAATGGACCGACGAAGGCATCGTGCTCGGGGTGCGCAGGCATGGCGAATCCTCGGCCATTGTCGAGCTCCTGACGCGCAGCCACGGCCGCCACCTCGGCCTGGTGCGCGGCGGCGCCGGCAAGCGGATGCGGCCGTTGCTGCAACCCGGCAACAGCGTCACCACGGTGTGGCGGGCGCGGCTCGACGAGCATCTCGGCTACTTACGCGCTCGAAGGCACGCGGCTGCGCGCCGCGACCTTGCTGACGTCGGCGCACGCGACCTATGGCATCACCCATCTGGCCTCGCTGGTGCGGCTGTTGCCGGAGCGCGATCCGCACGAAGACATCTACGAGATGCTCGAGCGCACGCTGGACGATTTCGACGATGTCGGCGAGGCCGCCGTGCATCTGGTCCGGTTCGAGCTCGCCATGCTGGCCGAACTCGGCTTCGGCCTCGATCTGGAAAATTGCGCCGCCACCGGCGCGACCTCGGAGCTGATCTACGTTTCGCCGAAATCCGGCGGCGCGGTGTCGCGCGGCGCCGGCGAGCCCTATCGCGACCGGCTGCTGCGGCTGCCGCCGTTCCTGCGCGAAGGCGAGGCCGGCTCGAACGGCTGGTCCGACCAGGACCTGCAGGACGGCTTTCAACTGACAGGGCTGTTTCTGCTCCGCCACGTGCTGGAGCCGCGCGGGCAGGGCCATTCGGACGCCAGGGATGGTTTTATCAACGCGGTGACCCGGTATCGGCTGCGAATCACTTCGGCGGGTTGAGCCGGCTTCCTCAATCCGTCGTCCCCGCGAACGCGGGGACCCATACGCCGAGTCCCTTCATTGAAGTTGTGGCGCCAGCCATTTTTCGCCACAAACACCTGTGGTTATGGGTCCCTGAGTTCGCAGGAACGACAGCTGCCCCGATTCGCGTCTTGCCCGATTCACCGCAAAAGTTTAACGCCTCACCATGGGAAAACGACAGCTACCGCCGGAAGAGCCGGCGGAAATCCACGAGGTCATGCTGCGCGATGCGCTTGAAGAGCGCTATCTCGCCTATGCGCTCTCGACCATCATGCACCGCGCGTTGCCGGACGCCCGCGACGGGCTGAAGCCGGTGCACCGGCGCATCCTCTATGGCATGCGCCTGCTGCGGCTCGACCCCGGCACGCCGTTCAAGAAGTCTGCCAAGATCGTCGGCGACGTGATGGGCTCGTTCCATCCCCATGGCGACCAGGCGATCTACGACGCCATGGTGCGCCTCGCCCAGGATTTCGCCTCGCGCTATCCGCTGGTCGACGGCCAGGGCAATTTCGGCAATATCGACGGCGATAATCCGGCCGCCTACCGCTACACCGAAGCGCGCATGACCGATGTCGCGCGGCTGCTGCTGGAAGGCATCGACGAGGACGGGGTCGAATTCCGCCCGAACTACGACGGCCAGTCGAAAGAGCCGGTGGTGACTGCCCGGCGGCTTTCCGAACCTGCTCGCCAACGGCTCGCAGGGCATCGCGGTCGGCATGGCGACCTCGATCCCGCCGCACAACGTCGCCGAGCTCTGCGAGGCGTCGCTGCACCTGATCGAGAAGCCCGAGGCGAAGTCGAAGGCGCTGCTGAAATGGGTCAAGGGTCCGGATTTCCCGACCGGCGGCATCATCGTCGATTCCAAGGAAAGCATCGCCGAGGCCTATATCACCGGGCGCGGCTCGTTCCGCACCCGCGCCAAGTGGACCCAGGAAGAGGGCGCGCGCGGCACCTGGGTCGTGGTCATTACCGAGATCCCGTGGCTGGTGCAGAAGTCGCGGCTGGTCGAGAAGATCGCCGAGCTGCTCAACGAGAAGAAGCTGCCGCTGGTCGGCGACGTCAGGGACGAATCGGCCGAAGACGTCCGCCTCGTCATCGAGCCGAAATCCCGCGCTGTCGATCCGGCACTAATGATGGAATCGCTGTTCCGGCTCACCGAGCTCGAGAGCAAGATTTCGCTGAACCTCAACGTGCTGGTGAAGGGCCGGATTCCCAAGGTGCTCGGTCTCGCCGAATGCCTGCGCGAATGGCTCGACCACCTGCGCGACGTGCTGCTGCGCCGCTCCAATTATCGCAAGCTCCAGATCGAGAACCGGCTGGAAGTTCTTGGCGGCTACCTGATCGCCTATCTGAACATCGACAAGGTGATCAAGATCATCCGCACCGAGGACGAGCCGAAGCCGGCGCTGATCAAGGCGTTCAAGCTGACGGAAGTCCAGGCCGACGCCATCCTCAACATGCGGCTGCGTAGCTTGCGCAAACTCGAGGAATTCGAGATCCGCACCGAGGACAAGAATCTCCGCATCGAGTTGAAGGGCATCAAGTCGCTGCTCGGCTCCGAGGCGGAGCAGTGGTCCAAGGTCGGCGACCAGGTCCGCAAGGTCCGCGACATGTTCGGGCCGAAGACCCCGCTCGGCAAGCGCCGCACCCTGTTCGCCGACGCGCCCGAGCACGATCTGGCGGCGATCGAGGAGGCTTTCGTCGAGCGCGAGCCGTGTACGATCGTGATCTCCGAAAAGGGCTGGGTGCGTACGCTGAAGGGCCACGTCGCCGACCTGTCGTCGCTCGCCTTCAAGACCGACGACAAGCTCGACCACGCCTTCTTCGCCGAAACCACCTCGAAGCTTTTGGTGTTCGCCACCAACGGGCGGTTCTATTCGCTCGACGTCGCCAAATTGCCGGGTGGCCGCGGCCATGGCGAGCCGATCCGCATGTTCATCGACATGGAGCAGGACACGGCGATCGTCTCGCTGTTCGTCAACACCGGCGGCCGAAAATTCCTGATCGCGAGCCATGAAGGGCAGGGCTTTGTCGTCAATGAGGACGATTGCGTCGGCAACACCCGCAAGGGCAAGCAGGTGCTCAACGTCGAGATGCCGAACGAGGCCTGCGCGATCTGCACCGTCTCGGGCGACACCGTTGCCGTGATCGGCACCAACCACAAGATGGTGCTGTTTCCGCTCGACCAGGTGCCGGAAATGGCGCGCGGCCGCGGCGTGCGGCTGCAAAAATATTCCAGCGCCAAACTGTCCGACGTCGCAGTGTTCGAATCCAAGGCCGGCCTGACCTGGAAGGATTCAGCGGGCCGCGAGCAGAGCCTGAGCTGGAAGGAACTGGCCGACTGGCGCGGCAACCGCGCCGACGCCGGTCGTCTCGCCGGTGGCCTGCCGAAGTCGAACAAGTTCCTGCGCGGCGTGGAATAGGGGCAGTTCGTATGGTGGGCAAAGGCGCTCCGCGCCGTGCCCGCCATCTTTCAACTCTCGCAGTCAGGAATGGTGGGCACGCTGCGCTTTGCCCACCCTACGATTTCATTTCCCCTGTAATAGTATTCCAATTTCCGCGCGTTATAACCGCGCCATGTCGCACGATCACCATCACGATCATTCCCACTCGCTCGACCATGCCGGGCACAGCCATGCGCCGGAGAGTTTTGGCGCGGCCTTTGCGATCGGCGCCGCGCTCAATACCGTCTTCGTCGTTGCGGAGCTGATCTTCGGATATGCCGCCAACTCGCTGGCGCTGATCTCGGACGCCGTTCACAATTTCTCCGACGTGGTGGCGCTGCTGCTGGCATGGGGCGCGGCATGGCTGGCGCAGAAGCAGCCAACCCAGCGCCACACCTACGGGTATCGCCGCGCCTCGATCCTGGCGGCGCTGTTCAATGCCGGGCTGCTGCTGGTGGCGGTCGGCGGCATCGTGGTCGAGGCGATCAACCGCCTGTACGCGTCCGCGGCCGTGGCCGGCTGGACCGTGGTGGTGGTCGCAGCACTGGGCGTTCTCATCAATGGCGGCACGGCGCTGATGTTCATGCGCGGCCGTCACGGCGACCTCAATATTCGCGGCGCCTATCTGCACATGGCGGCCGACGCCGGCGTCTCGCTCGGGGTGGTATTCGCGGCGCTGGTGATCATGCTGACGGGATGGCTGTGGCTCGATCCCGTGATCAGCCTCGTCATCGCGGCCGTGGTGTTCTGGAGCGGGTGGGGACTGGCGCGCGACAGCGTCAACCTGGCGCTCGACGGCGTGCCGCGCGGTATCGTACTGGCCGATGTCCGGGACTATCTCGCCGGGCTCGACGGCGTCGCTGAAGTGCACGACCTGCATGTCTGGGCCATGAGCACCAACGAGACCGCGCTGACCGCGCATCTGGTGCGGCCCGGCGGCCATGACGATAGGTTTCTGCACCACGTCTGCGAGGAGCTTTCGCACCGCTTCAACATTCACCACGCCACGCTGCAGGTCGAGGCCAGCGGCGAGGTCTGCAAGCTGTCGCCGGAGCACGTGGTTTAGCTGTGCCGCCGTTCACGCCAGCCCGGCAAACCGCAACGCCACGCCGGCCGCGCAGGAACCCGCCAGCACCCAGAGCATGCCGATGTTGAGCCGGAAGATCGCGGTCGCGGCCGCCGCAGCCAGCACGAACGCCGCGATATCGAGGCTCGACCAGACCGGCATGTCGAACGACAGCCCGAGCGAACGGAACGGCGTGGTCTGCCGGAACAGCGTGTGCAGCGCGAACCAGATCGACAAATTGAGGATTACGCCGACCACGGCTGCTGTGATCGCGGTCAGCGCGCCGGCCAGCCCCTTGTTGCCGCGCAAGGTCTCGATGTAGGGCGCGCCGAGAAAGATCCAGAGGAAGCAGGGGATGAAGGTGACCCAGGTCGCGATCAATCCGCCGATCGTGGCCGCCAGCATCGGCGCCACCATGCCGGGATCGCGGAAGGCGGCCATGAAGCCGACGAACTGCAGCACCATGATCAGCGGGCCCGGCGTGGTCTCGGCCATGCCGAGGCCGTCGAGCATCTCGCGCGGCCCGAGCCAGTGATAATGCTCGACCGCCTGCTGGGCGACATAGGCCAGCACCGCATAGGCGCCGCCGAACGTCACCAGCGCCATCTTGCTGAAGAACAACGCGATCTGGCTGAACACATGGGCCTGCCCGAACACGATCAGGAGTGCTGCCACCGGAACGACCCACAGCGCCAGCCACACCGCGCTCACTTTTAACGAGCGCGCCACGTTGGGGCGGACGTGGTCGGGCATGTCCTCGCCGAGCATGCTGTCGACCGCGGCCGTCTTCTTGCCGCCCCCGCCGTGCTCGACCGCGGCGAATTCCGGCCGGCCGCTGCGCGCGCCGAAATAACCGATCACGCCGGCGGCGATGATGATGATCGGGAACGGGACGTTGAAAAAGAAGATCGCGACAAAGGCGATCGCGGCCAGCGCGATCATTATCCGGTTGCGCAGCGCGCGCTTGCCGACGCGAACCACCGCCTGCAGCACGATCGCGAGCACCGCGGCCTTCAATCCGAAGAACAGCGCCTCGACGAAGCCGACATTGCCGTAGGCCGCATAGATGTAGCTCAGGCCCATGATGGCGATGATGCCGGGCAGGATGAACAGCCCGCCGGCCATGATGCCGCCCGCGGTCCGGTGCAGCAGCCAGCCGATATAGGTCGCGAGCTGCTGCGCCTCCGGTCCCGGCAGCAGCATGCAGTAGTTCAGCGCATGCAGGAACCGGCTCTCGGAGATCCAGTTCTTTTCCTCGACCAGGATGCGATGCATCACCGCGATCTGTCCGGCCGGGCCGCCGAAACTCAGCACGGCGACCCGCAGCCAGACCCGAAAGGCTTCACCGAAGCTGATGCCGTGACTGAATTTTCCGGCGTCAGCTTCGGCGGTCTTGTTCGTCGTGGCGTCCATTACGCTTTCGCCTTGTTGGTCGGCCAGTTGTGCGTTTCGCCGGTCGCGTCGCGGCACCAGCGATAGAACGCGTCATACAGCAGCATGCCGGCCTCGAGCTGCTCCAGATCGTCGTCGAACATCCGCGACAGGCCGAGCGACGCCGCCATCAGCCCCGGCGCTTCCGGCGACAGGTCGAGCCGCCCGGTATCGGCGGCGCGGACCATCGTCGCCAGCCGCGAGCAGCGGCGGCGTCGCCAGACCGAACTCCTCGATCATCACGTCGAAGGTGCAGAGCTCGCCGCGGTGGCTCCAGAACACGTTCTCGATGTCGAACGGCGTGGCGTTGAAGCGCTCGCCGACCGCGACGACCTCGGAAGGGGCCACGAACAGGAACACCGCGTTCGGATCGACGAACCTGCGGATCAGCCAGGGGCAGGCGATGCGGTCGATCTTCGGCCGCGCGCGGGTAACCCAGACCGTGCGCCCCTTGGCGTCGCGCGGCGGCAGTTTGGAAGCGTCCACCAGCGGCAGTTTTGCCTCTTTCCAGCCTTCAAAGCCGCCTTCCAGCGTCTCCGCCGATACGTCGGCGTTGCGCAGCCAGGCCGCGGTGCCCTGCGCCAGTTTCGCGCCGCGCAGGCAGACGACGATCGCCGAATTGCCGGTAAAATCGCCGCTCCAGTCGCCGGCATCCTGATGGCTGCGCCTGATAGCACCGGGAATCAGCCGCGGGTCGGCGGCAAAATCCGCGTCGGTGCGGACGTCGACCAGCGCAGGCATATTCGCCGTGCCGATCAACCGTGCAAGCTTGTCTGATGAAATCGTGGTGTAGGATGACATGGTTGCGCCCTCGTATGAGATAACGGGACGCGATACTTGGGCTTGACGCCTCGTGGGGAGATCGCAAAGTCCCCATAGCGCCGAATTAACCGCTCAGCGCTCGGTCTGTCAACTGCGCCCTGGAAACTTATATCCGGGTATGGAACGGCACGTAGTCTTCGGAGATTTGCCATGCATTCGCATTCGATCGACCAGTGGGCGCACGACCACGTGTTCCTCGGTTCCCGGCATGACCACAATGAACGGCGCACGCGGTTCGTGGTGGCGCTGACGGCGGCCATGATGGTCGGCGAGATCGTCGCCGGATGGGCGTTCGGTTCGATGGCGCTGCTCGCCGACGGCTGGCACATGGCGACCCATGCGGCGGCGCTCGGGATCGCGTCGCTGGCCTATCTGTTCGCGCGCCGGCAGGCCGGCAATACCCATTTCACATTCGGCACCGGCAAGTTCGGCGATCTCGCTGCTTTTGCCAGCGCGATCATCCTGGCGCTGATCGCTGTGCAGATCGCCTATGAGAGCGTGGTCCGGCTCTTCAATCCGGTGCCGATCGCCTATGGCGAGGCGATTTCGATCGCGGTGCTGGGGCTGGCCGTCAATCTCCTCAGCGCCTGGCTGTTGCGCGGTTCGCACGACCACCATCATGGCCACCACGGCCATGATCATGGGCATCATGGACACGATCACGACAACAATCTTCGCGCGGCCTATGTCCATGTGCTGGCCGATGCCGCGACCTCGCTGCTTGCGATCGCGGCGCTGGTGCTCGCGATGCTCTCGAACTGGGTGTGGGCCGATCCGGCGGTTGGAATTGTCGGCAGCCTCGTGATCGCCAGTTGGGCTTTCGGGCTGGTGCGCGCGTCGGGCGCGGTGCTGCTCGACGTCAACGCCGATCATGATCTCGAGGAAACGATCCGCAGTCGGATCGAAAGCAAGGGCGATCGCGTCACCGATCTGCATCTCTGGCAGATCGGTCCCGGCCATCGCGCCGCCGTGATCTCGGTCGTGTCGCACCATCCGCTGCCGCCGGCGACGTATAAACGCCGCCTCGGCGGATTGCGTGGCCTCAGCCACGTCACGGTCGAGGTCGAGACCTGTCCCGATCCGCATCCGCACCAGGACGATATCGCCGCTCGATGATGAACAGCGCTGACCAACGCTTCCGCGGATGCCGTGATCGCGTGCTGCTGACTCTTACTGTCATTGCTGACTCTTGCCGCCAATTTGCGTTCGCATCTTGCAAGGCGCATCCTGCGATGAAGAGCTCGCATCAAAGCGAGCGCGACATCGGGGAGGCGGCCTTTGGGCGAATGGGCGGGCGTTGCAATTGCGCTGGTCTCGAGCTGCCTCGGCGGCAGTGCCGCGGCGATCACGCGCTATCTCGCCGGCAATACCGATCCGATCACGATGGCGATTCTGCGCTGGGGCATTGGCGTTCTCTGCGTGTTGCCGGCGGCGCTGTTGCTGAAAGCGCGATGGCCGCGGCGTAGCGACCTGCCGGCGGTCGCAGCGCTTGGATTTGCCTTCTTCGGCGTATTTTTCGTGCTCTACAACATCGCGATGTCCTATACGACCGCGGCGCGCGCCTCGCTGGCACTGGCGACGCTGCCGCTGCACACCATGGTAGTCGGCGCGCTGCTCGGCATCGAGCCGCTGACGAAACGGAAATCGATCGGCGTCGGTGTCGCCGTGCTCGGCGTGTTCGCGGCGCTCGCGACGGGACTTTCGGCAGCGCCTGACGGCGCCTGGCGCGGCGAACTGATCATGACCGGCGCCGTGCTGTGCATGGCGTTCTACAATGTCTGGTCCCGTCCGTTCATCCGGCGCTCGAGCGCGCTCGGCTTTCTCACGGTCGGCATGGGGACCGGCGCTGCGGCGCTGCTTCTGGTGGGATCCTTCACCGGCAGCTTTGCTGCGTTGAGCCACTTCAGCACGCCGCAATGGATCGCCGGTCTCTATCTCGGCATCGCCGGCGGCGCGCTGGCGTTCATCCTCTGGGTGCTGGCGCTGGAGCGGGCGTCGCCGACCCGCGTCGCCACCACCATGACCGTCAATCCGCTCGCGGCAGGATTGCTCGCCGCGCAGTTGGTCGGCGAGCCGATCACGCTCAATCTGGTGTTTGGGCTGGTGGCTGTCTTCACAGGAATCTGGATCGCGACGTCGGACGCCGCGAAGCCATGACCTCACGCTGCCGCGATGGCCTCGATCTCGATCAGGAAGTCGGGGCCATATAATTTGGACACCTCGACCAGCGTGACGGCTGGCGCCGCTGCTGGCGTCACCGACGTGAAGAAGCGATTTCGCGCTTCGCGATACGGAGCGAGATTATTCATGTCGGTGAGAAACACCGTCAGCTTCACCAGATTGGCGGCTGTGCATTCGCTGGCCCGCAGTGCTGTGGTGAGATTTTCAAACACCTGACTGGCTTGCGCGGTGAAATCGTTCTTGCCGACCAGGTTGCCGCCGGCATCGAGCGCGGTCTGGCCCGCGATGAAGATCATCCGGCTCGCAACCACTTCGACGATCTGCGAATAGCCGGGCGGGGTGCCGAGTTCCGGCGGGTTGATGCGGGTGATCGTCATGCCGTTCCTGCCCGGCTCAATTGCGCGGTGCGGAGACCGGCGGCGGCGTCAGGCCGACGGCGTTCTTCGGCTTCATGGTGCCGATATAGAACGACGATACGAAGATCAGGATCAGGGCGCCAAGGTAGAGCGCATAGGACTGCGGCGGCGTGATCGCCCATTGCAGGAAGTTCTTGTTGCCGGATGGCGTCTTGCTGTCGTTTTCCATGCGGTCTTTTTGCGCGAAACCGCCGGGAAGGGAAGCGCCAATTCGCCTATTCAGGTTCCGGCCGGGGCGGGCTGGTCGGCACCAGGAACAGGGCCAGCAGCGCCGACAGGCTGAGCGCGGACGAGACGATCAGAACGCGGCTGCCCATCGTGTCGATCAGGAGTCCGAACAGCAATGGCGCCGCTGCCTGCGCCATCCGCGCCGGCGCGCCGACGATGCCAAGGCGATAGCCGTAATCCTTTGGCCCGAAGATCGCGAGCGGCAGCGTGCCGCGCGCAATAGTCAGAATGCCGTTGCCGGTGCCGTGAAAGATCGCAAACAGGCTGGCCGCGCCGCCGCCCGCCAGCGCCAGGATCGCGGCGCCGATTGGATGGGTGATGCAGGCAATACGCGTCGAGACCAGCGGATGAAAGCGGCTGAGAAAGCTCGCCTCGAAAATCCGCGCGGCGACTTGCGCCGGGCCGATCAGGGCGCCGGCAAACACTGCCTGGCCCGAGGTCGCGCCGGCGGCTTCCAGGATCCGCGGCAGATGTGCCGCCATCGCGCCGGTGACGGCCCACGCCGCCGCAAACACGAACGCCAGCACGACCATGGTGCGATCGATCGCAATCTGCGGCTTGACCGCGGCGGCGACGGCCGCCTTGGCGCCCTTCACCGCCGGCAGCATCAGCCAGTTGAGCGGCAGGCCGATGAGGATGTGCGCCGCCGCCCAGGCAAAGCAGGTGTTGCGCCAGCCGATGGTCTCCAGCCCCCACGCGCTGAGCGGCCACCCGACGGTCGACGCAAAGCCCGCGAGCAGCGTGATGCCGGTGATCGAACGCCGCGCCGTGTCGCCATAGATGCGGCCCAGCGCGGCAAACGCCGCATCATACAGGCCGGCGCCCATGCCGATGCCGAGCACGAGCCAGGCGATCACCAGCAAGGGGATAGAGGTCGCGAAGCCGAGCAGCGTCAGTCCGCCGGCAAATACCAGATTGGACATCGACAGCACCGACCGGCCGCCGACGAGATCGATTTGACGCCCGATCCGCGGGCCGAGCAGGGCCGACAGCACCAGTGCTGCGGAAAAGGCGGCGAACACCCAGTTCGAGGACACGCCGAGATCGCGCGCCATCGGATCGGCCAGAATGGCCGGCAGGTACATGCTCGAGGCCCAGGCCAGCGTCTGCGTGGTGCCGAGCGCGAGAATGAGGGGAAGCGGGCGTTGCGTCATGGCCTATTCGCCATCGTGAATTCCTGCCGGCATCCGTCGCATCCGGGTCTCCGCTGGTTTCCAGTCACATCGAATAGGGAGGATTCGGACCGGGAGCAATTTGCTTGACCCGATCCAGTATATCGATATATCCAGATATATGGAATCAGAGCAAGCCATTCTCGCGCTCGCGGCGCTCGCGCAATCCACCCGGATGGGCGTGTTCAAGCTGCTGGTGAAATACGAACCGGAAGGCCTTGCCGCCGGCGATATCGCGCGACTGTTGGCGGTGCCGCAAAACACCATGTCGGCGCACCTCGCGGTGCTGGCGCGCGCGGATTTGGTAATCAGCGAACGCAAGAGCCGCTCCATTATCTATCGGGCAAATCTGGCGGCGTTTCAAAATCTGACGTCGTTCATGGTGGAGGATTGCTGTGGCGGTCGCGGCGATCTCTGCGCGCCCGCTGCGCCATGCAAACCCGCGCGCGGCAAACGTACCAGGATCACGGTCTAGAGGGAGAGTGTCATGAAGCGCCTTCACATTCACATGGCGGTCGAAGACCTGCCGCGCTCGATCGGTTTCTATTCGGCGCTGTTTGCCGCCGAACCCGCCGTGGTGAAGACCGATTACGCCAAGTGGATGCTCGACGATCCCCGGGTCAATTTCGCGATCTCGACGCGCGGCCGGCAGCCGGGTCTCGACCATCTCGGTATCCAGGTCGAGAATTCCGACGAACTGCAGGAGGTCTACGCACGCCTTCACAAGGCCGGCGGCAATATCATCGAGCAGGGCGCAACCGCCTGCTGCTATGCCAAGTCGGAAAAGTCCTGGATCGACGATCCGGCGGGGATCGCCTGGGAGACCTTTCTCACGACCGGCGAAAGCATCGATTACGGGGACGGGACCGGCGAGCGGACGGCCCGGGTGGCCCACGAGAAGCAAAGCGCATGCTGCGCCGCGCAAGCGGCCCCGGTTGCGACCACTTCAGCCTGCTGCAATTCCTAGATGTCCGAATTCGACCTGCCGCGACGTCTCACGGCCGAAGCGCTCGGCACCGCGCTGTTGGTCGCGACCGTGGTCGGCTCCGGCATCATGGCCGAGAGCTTGACCAAGGACGTCGCGCTGGCGCTACTCGGCAACACACTGCCGACCGGCGCGATCCTGGTGGTGTTGATCACCATCCTCGGCCCGATTTCCGGGGCGCATTTCAATCCGGTGGTATCGCTGGTGTTTGCGCTGAGGCGCGAATTGTCGCCGCGCGAGGCGCTGTCCTATATCGCCGCGCAAATCGCCGGCGGCATTGCCGGAACGGTCATCGCGCACGCGATGTTCGCGCTGCCGCTGGTCGATGCCTCCCTGAAGATGCGAACTGGCGGCGCGCAATGGTTCGCGGAGGCCGTCGCCGCGTTCGGGCTGGTCGCGACCATCCTGGCGGGCATCCGCTTTAACCGTGGTGCGGTGCCGTGGCTGGTTGGGCTCTACATTACCGCGGCCTACTGGTTTACCGCATCGACCTCGTTTGCCAATCCGGCCGTTGCCATCGCGCGATCGATGACGAATACGTTTTCCGGCATTCGCCCCGCCGATCTTCCCGGCTTCATCGCGGCAGAAACCTGCGGCGCGATCGCCGCGATGGTCTTGATGGGCTGGCTGCTTCGTGGCGACGGTGAGACGACAATGAAGGAGGCTCAACCATGAATGTCACGATCTACCACAATCCCTCCTGCGGCACCTCGCGCAATACGCTGGCGATGATCCGGCAGAGCGGGGAAGAGCCCGAGGTGATCGAATACCTGAAGACGCCGCCGAGCCGTGCGCGGCTGGTCGAGTTGATCAAGGGGCTGGGGATTTCCGCGCGCGAGCTGCTGCGCGAAAAGGGCACGCCCTATGCGGAGCTCGGGCTTGCCGATCCGAAGTGGAGCGACGACGAATTGATCGATTTCATGCTCGCGCATCCGATCCTGATCAACCGGCCGATCGTCGTGACCGCGAAGGGCGTGCGGCTGTGCCGGCCGTCGGAGCTGGTGCTGGATCTGCTCGATCGTCCCGTCGAATCGTTCGTCAAGGAGGACGGCGAGGCGGTCGCGCGCGCAAAGTCCTGAAGGTGACGCCAGCTTCCGTTCGCAGCGATTGCGCGGCATAATGGCGTATGGAACTCACGCCCCGTTTGCGCCTGATGAACTGGCTGGTCAGCCAGGGTCTCGAAAGCCTGCCCGAAAACGATCTGATCCGCGGCTTCTGCGAACGCTGTCGCGCCGAGGGGCTCGAGGTGTCGCGGGCGATGGTCTTCATCGACACCTTGCACCCGATCTTCGAGGGCCGGGGCTTTCGCTGGAACGACACCGCGACCAACGAAAGCGATACGTTCGAATATGGATCGAGCGACCAGGGCGAGAACGCCCAGAACTGGCGGCGGTCGGTGTTCTATCACATGCTCGAAAACGGCCATCAGGAGTTGGCGCTTGATCTCGCTGGGGGCGCAGCGAGCAATTTCGGCATGATCGACGATCTCGCCGCCAAGGGTCACAAGCATTTCGTGTCCTATGTGCACCAGTTCGGCGAAGCGGGCACCATGGGCCAGATGGACTGCGTCTATTCCTACTGGACCACGCGGCGCGACGAAGGTTTTAGCGAGCAGGGCATGGCGGCGCTGCGCGACCTGGTGCCGGTGCTGGGGCTTGCGATCAAATCGGCGGCGCAAGCCGAAATCGCCAAGACGCTGGGCCGGGTCTATCTCGGCCGCGACGCCTCCGAACAGGTGCTGCGCGGACGGATCGCGCGCGGCGTCACCGAGCGCATCAAGGCGGTGTTATGGTTCTCCGACCTCCGCGGCTCGACCGCGATCAGCGAGGGCATGGAGCCCGACGAGATCATCCCGTTCCTCAACGATTACGCCCAGGCCGCGATCGACGCCATCCATGACGCCGGCGGCGAGGTGCTGAAGCTGATCGGTGACGGCGTGCTGGCGATGTTCACCCACGAGAACATGGCGGTGGCCAAGCGTGCCGCGTTGCGCGCCGAGTATCGGTTCCGGCGCAACATGAAGGCGCTCACCGCCCGTCGTACCGCCGAGCAAAGGCCCGTCACCACGGCCCATGTCGGCCTGCATATCGGCGAGGTCTTCTACGGCAATATCGGCAGCGAGGACCGGCTCGACTTCACCGTGGTCGGGCCGGCGGTCAACGAGGTCAGCCGCATCGCCTCGATGTGCCGCTCGGTCGACCGCGAATTGCTGACTTCGTCGGCGTTCCGCGCCGGCCTCGATGCGACCGGGCGCAACTACCTGGTTTCCACCGGCCGCTTTGCGCTGCGCGGCATCAGCCGCGCGCAGGATCTCTATACGCTCGATCCGGATATTGCGGCCGACGAGGTCGTGGCCGGAAAATACGAGCGCTATCTGGCGGGTTGATTGCAATCAACGGGTTGATCGGGATCAAAGCGGCAGTGGATTTCCATGGCAACAAGGACCGTCAAACGGAGCCAGGGCCAATATGTCCGCAAGCGAGATCGCACATCGTCATTTCGCCGCGGCCGTCGCCGAAGCGGAAAGCGCGGGCGAGGGCACCGACAGTCTGTGCCGTACGCTGCTTGGCCTCGTGGTCTCCAAATATCTGGAGCACAGGGCGGTCGCCGACGTCCAGTCGGAGTTGCGCTTTGTCGCCGACAATTGCGATCCCGACACCGATTTCAGCTTTATGCGCCCTTAGCGTCGGTCCCGATCCCGTCGGGCTGCGCGCCGGCAATCTCCGAACCGGGCTCAACGCCTTGCCTGAAGTTGAGGATCGCCATATGGACGAAGTGCAGCTTTCCCTTCACGGCGGGCGTCAGCTCGAACGGATAGGCATCGTTCATGCCCATCGAGCGGTTGAGCTCGTTGATGCTGTAGGCAACCGGGTTCCAGGACGTCAGCAACGCCTCGAAATCCGCTTCCAGATACGGGTTGTCCAGGGTCTGGCGTGAACGCTCATCAAGCGACAGCGGAAGCGCGGCGGCGGAATCCAGCGTCGCTACGATGTGCAGAAAATGCGCAAACGTCTCCGCCCAATCCTCCCAGGGATGCGAGGTCGCGTATTCGCTGATGAACGCCTGTCGATCGTAGGAGCGGTCGGTTCGGGCGTGATAGGCCTTCAACGCGGCTTCGTAGCTGCGCGATTCATAGCCGAAGATCAGTTGAAAGGCGCTCTTGAGGCTGGTCTGACCGACCAGTACCTCCCAATAGAAATGCCCGACCTCGTGGCGGAAATGGCCCAGCAGCGTGCGGTAGGGCTCGCGAAACGCGACGCGGCGGGTTTCCCGTTCGGCGTCGTCGGCTTCCGCCAGGCTGAGCGTGATCAGCCCGGCCAGATGCCCGGTCAAAATCGGAAAGCCCGCGGTCTCGTCCGACAGGATGTCGAAGCAGATCTGCTGGCCGGAGGGAACCGCAAGCGGGAGGCCGAGTCGGTCGAGGTCGTAGACCAGGCGTCGCTTCGCCGTTTCGACCCGCTTCCACAGCATGACATTACGGTTTGATCCCAGATTGGGAATCGTTCGTGTCAGACGGCAGGAATGGCAAAACGGAAAACCGTCATCGACCGACCAGTTGCAGCCGATCAGCGTTCGGTTTGCGCAAGGTATGACGGATTGCAGCGCTTCGAACCTGTAGAGTTTCGGATCGAAAGCCAGCGCCGTCTCGCAATTCGCGCATTGCCCGAACTCAAAGAACGTTGCGGTCCGACATTTGGGGCAATGCAGCTGCCTCATGCACATCCTGTCTGGCGGCGATCGACAACGACCATAGCCGCTTTTGTCCGGAGCTCCATGAAATTTGGAGGTCTGTGGCACAGGCCTTGCCTCTAAAAATGGCAGTCCTGCCTTGTCGAGGAGATGCCGCCATGTCCGCTCCGCTGATCCTGAACCGCCGGAACTTTCTGCAGACGGCACTCGCGGGCGCCTCGGCGGCGACGCTTGGCATCGGTCCCGCCGATGCGCAGGGACGGGCGGAAACGCTGCTGGTGGTTCAGGAACTCGGACCCAATTCGCTGGACATGCAGGGCGTCGGCTCGAACCAGACCGTCAACGGCTTGTCCTGGAATTGCTACGACCGGCTGCTGTCCTACGCGGCAAAGACATTGCCGGACGGAACGCTGTCCTACGACCGCGAAAAGCTTGCCCCCGAGCTCGCCGAGAGCTGGGAGGTGGCCGCCGACGGCATGTCCT
This sequence comes from uncultured Alphaproteobacteria bacterium, assembly GCA_963764705.1. GTDB lineage: Bacteria > Pseudomonadota > Alphaproteobacteria > Rhizobiales > Xanthobacteraceae > Bradyrhizobium. Next base: position 52,333 of record CAVXTR010000013.1, read on the forward strand.
GCACATTCCGGCTGCGCAAGGACGCCACGTTCCACGACGGCACGCCGGTGACGGCCAGGGACGTCAAATGGTCGTTCGATCGCGCCGTCAAGGTCGGCGGCTTTCCGACCTTCCAGATGTCGGCGGGCTCGCTGGAGAAGCCTGAGCAGTTCGTCGTCGTCGACGACCACACATTCCGGATCGACTACGTCCGCAAGGACAAGCTGTTGCTGTTCAACGTCGCCGTCGTCGTGCCATTCGTAATCAACTCGGAACTGGCGAAGAAGAACGCGACATCGGAGGACCCCTGGGCGATGGCCTGGTTGAAGAACAACGAGGCCGGGGGCGGCGCCTTCCGGCTCGATAGCTGGAAGCCCGGCATCGAAACCATCTTCACCCGCTTCGACGACTGGAAGAGCGGTCCGCTGCCGAAACTCAAGCGCATCATCACCCGCGACATTCCGTCGGCCGGCACGCGCCGGGCGACGCTGGAGCGTGGCGATGCCGACCTTTCCAGCGGTTTTGCGCCGCGCGACTTCGAGCAGATCGCGAAGGAAGGCAAGGTCAAGGTATCAGGCGTCCCGATCCCGAATGCGCTATGGTACCTCGCGCTCAACGCCGCCAGGCCGCCGTTCGACAATGCCAAACTGCGGCGGGCGCTGGCATGGGCGATGCCCTATGAGGGGATTCAGAATGGCGCCTTTTTCGGCCGCGCGGTGCCGATGTATGGCGGGCCGGCCGAGGTCGAAAAGCCCGTATGGCCGCAACCGTTCCCCTACGTCACCGACATCGACAAGGCGAAGGGGCTGATGAAGGAGGCGGGTCTCGAGAGCGGTTTCGAGACGACGTTGTCGCTGGATACGGGGACGGCGACCGTTGGCGAGCCCACCATCGTCCTGATTCAGGAGAACCTCGCCAAGATCGGCATCAAGACGTCGATCAGCAAAATTCCCGGCGCCAACTGGCGCACCACGCTGAACAAGAAGGAATTGCCGCTCGCGCTCAACCGCTTCAGCGGCTGGCTCGATTATCCCGAATATTATTTCTACTGGAATCTGCACGGTAACAATTCGATCTTCAACATCTCCTCATACCAGAACAAGGAGATGGATGCGCTGATCGACAGAGCGCGCTTTGCGACGGACCCGGTTGAATACGAAAAGGCGGTCAAGGATTTCATCGCGCTCTGCATCGTCGATGTCCCGATCATTCCGCTGAACCAGCCGATCCACGACGTCGCCATGCAGAAGAATATCGGCGGCTACGAGTTCTGGTTTCACCGCGAGCCGGATTTCCGGCAATTCTCAAAGGGGTGAGGGCGGCTACGTCGCGGCAGGCTATCGTAGGGTGGGCAAAGCGACAGCGTGCCCACCGTTTTAGAACACGCGATGGAGAATGGTGGGCACGGCGCTGACGCGCCTTTGCCCACCCTACGAAGTACGTTCGAGCAGGGCGCCTCGCTACTTCAACCCGGCGCGGCGGAAGCCTTCCAGATAATGCTCGCGTTCGGCGGGGTGTTCGAACGGCATCTGGTTGGCGAGCCAGGTCAGCGAAATCGTCGGCTGCGCGCGATGAAGCTCCTGCAAGGCGGCCTTGGCGACGTCGTGCTGCCCCGCCATGCCGGCCGCCGCGGTCAGAACCCGGTGCCCGCCGGAGAAATCGTTCCGTTGCCGCAACGACTCCCGCGACAGCCGGATCGCCTCGTCGTAGTTGCGGCCGACATATTGGCAATAGGCGGCGACGCCGTAATAGATCGCGGCGAAGGGATCACGCGGGCTGAACCGCAAGGCCTGGTTTGCCGCGCGAAAACCTTCCTCCCAGCGGCCGGAATAGGCCAGCGCGACGCCGTAAATGCCGCGGGCCGGCGAGAAATTGGGATTGAGCCGGAGCGCCAGTTCGAACTCGGCGATCGAATCGTCGAAGCGGCGCGTGAACAGATAGACGCTGGCCAGCGCGTAGTGCGCCCAGGCGTCCTCGCTGTCGGCGCGGATTGCCGCCAACGCCGCGCGTTCGGCAACCGGGACCGCCTTTGGCATATCCTCCCAGCCCATGTGGGCCGAAAACGTATGGCAGGCCGCCAGCAGGCTCAGCGCCTGGCCGTAGCCGGGATCGACGGCGATCGCCTTTTCGAGCAGCGCCTGCGCCACCAGATTGTCCTGTCGCGTCACCCGCCAGTAATGCGACAGCGCGCGCATCACCAGATCCCAGGCGTCCATGTTGTCGGGCGTCTTGCGCCGGGCGCGAAAATCCTCGGCGGCATATAATTGCGGTTCGATCGCCGCCACCACGGCCTGGGTGATCTCGTCCTGCACGGCGAAGACGTCGGCCAGGCTGCGGTCGTAGCGCTCCGCCCAGAGATGGCTGCCAGTAGCGACGTCGACGAGCTGAGCGTTGATGCGGACCTGATCGCCGTCCTTGCGCACGCTGCCTTCGACCACGTAGCCGACGCCCAGTTCCTCGCCGATCTGCTTGTGATGGACCGATTTGCCCTTGTAGATAAACGACGAGTTACGCGCGATCACGTAGAACCAGCGCAGTTTCGACAGCGCGGTGATGATGTCCTCGGAGATGCCTTCCGAGAAATATTCCTGCTCGGGTTCGCCGCTGATATTGGCGAACGGCAGCACCGCGATGGCGGTGCGGTCCAGCGCCGGGAGTTGCCGATGCTGCGGCTCGTCGGGCTGGCCCGACGGCTGGGGCCGCTCGCTGGTCGCAGCGTCCGCCTGCACGTGGACGTTGCCGACGAAGCGAAAGCCCTTGCGCGCGATGGTACGGATCACGGCCTGATCCTTGCCGCTGTCACCGACCGCCTTTCGCGCGGCGTTGATGCGGCTGGTCAACGTCGATTCGGAGACGATACGGCCGTCCCAGATGGTTTCGATCAGATCGTCCTTGCTGACGACCCGTTCGCGGTTCTCGACCAGATAGGTCAGCAGGTCGAACACCTGCGGTTCGACGGCGATGCCTTCGCCGGCGCGGGTCAGTTCGCGCAGATCGACATCAAGCACATGGTCGGAAAAGCAAAATCGCACGTGTTTCATCCTGCATCCCAGTGTGACGGGGTTCGGAAACGTCGTTTGGCATTACGCCGCTGAAGTCACCCTGGAAGTGCGAAATCTCACACAACGCGGCATCTCACTGAAAAATCAGGGTGCCCTCAAGGCAAAATCAGCCCGCCGTCAGAAGTCTTTAGGTCTGCGCAAGGCCATGTTTGGTTCATCGCGGTCGCCCCTGTGGCCGCCGGAATCCCGAAAGGAGACACCATGGCCAGCCCAGCGACCGCCACCACAGCGGCCCCGTCCGCCCCCGCCCCCGATCTCGTGGCCCTCAAGACACGCCAGCAGGGCGCGTGGTCGTCGGGCAATTACGCCATCGTCGGCTCGACGCTGCAGATTGTCGGCGAGGAGCTCTGCGAGGCGCTCGACCTCAAATCCGGCTCGAAGGTGCTCGATGTCGCGGCCGGCAACGGCATGATGAGCCTGGCTGCCGCGCGGCGCTGGTGCGACGTGACCTCGACCGACTACGTGCCCGCCTTGCTGGAGCGTGGCCGGGCGCGCGCTGCCGCGGAAGGCATGACGATCGCCTTCGAGGAGGCCGACGCTGAAAATCTGCCGTTCGACGACAACAGCTTCGATACCGTGGTCTCCACCTTCGGCGTCATGTTCACGCCGAACCAGGATCGGGCTGCCGCCGAGCTGTTGCGCGTCTGCCGGCCGAAGGGGCAGATCGGCCTCGCCAACTGGACGCCGGAAGGTTTCATCGGCCAGGTTTTCAAGACCCTGGGCAAGTATTTGCCGCCGCCCGCCGGGACCCGTTCGCCGGCGATGTGGGGCACGCGCGCCCGGCTGACCGAAATGTTCGACGCCGGTGCGCGCTCGATCAAGGCCGAATTGCGCCTGTTCAATTTCCGCTACCGCTCGCCGTCGCACTTCCTGGACGTGTTCAAGACCTATTACGGCCCGGTGCTGAAAGCGTTCGCCGCGCTCGAACCGGCCAAGCAGGAAGAACTGCACAACGACCTGCACGCGCTGATCGTGCGTATGAACCGCTCCGGCGACGCCACCATGGTGGTGCCGAGCGAATATCTCGAAGTCATCGTCACCAAGCGCTGAGCGCGCGGTTCGCGACGTCTGCCTCCCGGTTCGGGCCGATGACACGGCCCGGATCGGGATCGATCCTGTTGAGCAAAAAGAGCCTAAAAATGTCTTCAAACTCCGCGCAGCCTTATGCGCACCCGGCCTGGCTGATCATCGTGCTTTCGATCGCGCCCGCGATCGGGCTCGGCATCTGCCGTTTCGCCTATGCCCTTGTGCTGCCCGACATGCGCGACAGCCTCGGTTGGTCCTATGCCGCCGCCGGCTTCATGAACACGATCAACGCGGCCGGCTACCTCGCCGGTGCGCTGCTTGCCAGCACGGTGGTCCGGCGCGTCGGGATGTTCAACACCCTGATCGTCAGTGCATGGGCCTGCGTGCTTTCGCTGTTCGTGTCGGCGATATCAGGCGATTTCGTCATCCTCAGCGCGGCGCGGTTGCTGTCCGGCATCGCCGCCGCTTACGCCTTTATCGCCGGCGGCGCTCTGGCGGCCCATGTCGCGGAGGCGCAGCCGGAACGCAAGGCGTTCTACCTCAGCCTGTTCTCCATTGGGCCCGCGGCCGGCATCCTGCTGTCGGGCTTTGCCGCGCCGTTCCTGCTGGAGACGTTCGGCAAGGGTAGCTGGCAGATCGTATGGTCGGCGCTGGGCGTGATCTCGGCGGCACTGGCGCTGCTGCTGCCGGTGGCGCGCGTTCCGGAACCGCAACGGCCAACCGGTTCGGCGGTCTCCGAGGTCCGGACGCGCCCGGTCCTGCTGTACCTGATCGGCTACGCATTGTTCGGCGCCGGCTACATCGCCTACATGACCTTCATGATCGCCTATGTGCGCAACGCCGGCGGCGGCGCAATGGCACAGAGTGCGTTCTGGACCTGCATCGGCATCGGCGCATTCGTCCATCCCTGGGTGTGGGGTGGCGTCATCGCCAAGGCGCGCAGCGGATGGGTCACCGCGTTGCTGATCGCCATCACGGCGGTCGGCGCGCTGATCCCGCTTGTCGGCACGCATCCGGCCGTGCTCGCGGTATCCGCTGTTATTTTCGGCAATGCCTTCTTCGCCGTGGTGTCGTCGGCCACGACGTTCGCGCGGTTGAACTATCCGCCGGGCGCGTGGCCGAAGGCGCTCGCCATGATCACGATTGCGTTCGGTCTCGGCCAGACCCTCGGTCCGATCGCGACCGGCGCCATTACCGACGCCATCGGCAGTCTCTCCTACGCGTTGAACATTTCGGCAGCCGTGCTGGTCGCCGGCGTCATCGCCTGCATGGCGTATGCGGCGTTGCGCGACAAGCATGGGCTTCAGGGCGAGGCCGTGCCGCTGCAATCCACACCCGCGCGCGGGAATATCCGATGACGAGCCAGGATATTGCCATCATCGCACCGCGCGGCGCAGGACGCTCTGCGAAATTCCCGGCATGGCTCCGCCGGCTGCGAACGGTCACGCGCCACCTGCGGCGTGCGCTTCGTCACAGAGACCGGACTCCGTCCAACGTAAGCCCCCAGCATTCGCACGAGCCCGCGTGGTCGTGCCGCAAAGCCCAGGTCAACGTCGATCTACAGTCAGGAACACTCCGATGACATCCGTGATTCACGTCCCCTTCCCGATCTCTCCCAAGAGCACCGTCGTGGCACTGCATTGCTCGCTCAGTTCCGGGCGGCAGTGGAGCAAGCTCGCCGAGGAGCTCGGGCGCCACCATCAGTTCATCGCTCCGGACATTTCCGGCTATGGCAGCAATACCTGCGCGTTGGATCTGCCGTTGACGCTGGCCGAGGAAGTTCGCTGCGTCAGCGATCATCTCAACGATGCGACCGGGCCGATCCATCTCGTCGGCCATTCCTATGGCGGCGCCATCGCCTTCAAGATCGCGACCGACTCGCCATTCGCGCACCGGGTGCGCAGCCTGACCCTGATCGAGCCGGTGCTGCCGACACTGCTGCGCGAGAGCGATCCGGACCGCCGGCTTCACGCCCGCTTCGCCCAGCTTTCGCGCGACATATCCGAAGACCTCTGGAACGGATCGGTGCTGGAGGCGATCGACAAGTTCATCGAGTTCTGGAACGGTTCCGGATCGCAGGACCCGATATCGGCAAGCGCGCGGTTGCGGATGATCGAACGCGCCGACAAGCTGGCGTTCGACTTCGCCGCGGCGTTCGCCGAGGAAAACGCCACCATCGAGGCGGCTTCGCTTCGGGTCCCGACGCTGCTGTTCTCGGGCGGAACGTCGCCTTATCTGACCCAGCGCATCGTGCGGCGTCTTGCCGCGATCGTGGAGGGGGCCGAAGTCCGGCATCTGCCCGAAGCCGGCCACATGCTGGCGATATCCCATGCCGCCACGATCAATCCCGAGATTGCGCGGCATATTGCGCGGGCCGACGAGCTGGCCGGGATCTCGCTGGGACTGAGTCAGATCGAGAACGAGGTGCAGCGGCTCCGGTTCGAACGCCGCGCGGTATCCGACAGGGTAGGGGAAGAGAAGGCCTGACATCGCAGCAGTGGCGGTCGACCGGGTCGCAGCGCGGCCGGCCGCCTACCGACATCCATACTCAACCGAGAGGACCAACATGGCGACCAACAGCAAGCATCCCGAAACGCTCGTGCTCCATTCCGGCTACCGCAGCGATCCGACCACGACGGCGGTGGCGGTTCCGATCTACCAGACCACCAGCTTCGAATTCCGTGACACCGGTCACGCCTCCAACCTGTTCGCGCTGGCGGAGATGGGCAACATCTACAGCCGGATCGGCAATCCGACCAACGACGCGCTGGAGACGCGGCTGGCCGCGCTGGAAGGCGGCGTCGCCGGGCTCGCGCTCGGATCGGGCCAGGCGGCCTCGCTGTTCGCGGTGCAGAACATCTGCCACGCCGGCGACAATTTCGTCGCCTCTACCGATCTCTACGGCGGCACGTGGAATCTGTTTGCCAACACGCTGAAGACAATGGGCATCGAATGCCGCTTCGTCGATCCGGCGGACCCGGAGAACTTCCGCCGCGCCACCGATGCGCGTACGCGCTGCTATTATGCCGAGACGCTGCCGAACCCGAAGCTCGTGGTGTTTCCGATCGCTGAAGTTGCGAAGATCGGCCGCGAACTCGGCGTGCCCCTGATCATGGACAACACCGCAGCTCCGGTGCTGTGCCGGCCGCTGGATCACGGTGCTGCCATCGTGCTGCACTCGACCACCAAATATATCGGCGGCCACGGCACCTCGATCGGCGGCATGATCATCGACGGCGGCAATTTCGACTGGGCCAAACATAAAGACCGCTTCCCGATGCTGAACACGCCGGACCCGAGCTATCATGGCGCGGTATGGACCGAGGCGGTGAAGCCGCTGGGGCCGGTTGCCTATATCATCAAGGCCCGCGTCACCCTGCTGCGCGACATTGGCGCGCCGATGAGCCCGTTCAATGCCTTCATGTTCATCCAGGGACTGGAGACGCTGCCGCTGCGGATGCGCGTTCATTGCGAGAACGCCAACGCCGTGGCGAAACACCTCGCCAAGCAGCCGAAGATCACCAAGGTGATCCATCCCTCGCTGATGACCGGGGAAGCAAAACGGCGGGCCGATGCCGTGATGTCACGCGGCCACGGCGCGCTGCTGGGCTTCGAGTTGACGGGCGGGGCGGAAGCCGGCCGGGCCTTCATCGACGGGCTCAAGATGTTCTATCACGTTGCCAATATCGGCGACGCGCGCAGCCTTGCGATCCATCCGGCCTCGACGACGCATTCCCAGTTGACGCCTGAGGAGCAGGCGATGACCGGAGTCACCCCGGGCTATGTCCGGCTGTCGATCGGCCTCGAGCATATCGACGACATTCTGGCCGATCTCGACCAGGCATTGGCCGGCGTCGAGGGGCTCTCGAAGGCCGCCTGACGACAAGCGAAACCTGCGCGGCCCGGTGTTGAACCGGCGCCGCGCAGCATTGCGCCGAATGGTTGCTCCGAACGCGAAAAAGGGCCCGCCGATGGCAGGCCCTCTTGTCGCCGGCGGCGTTGCGCTCAGTCGCGTTGGCCGGAATGATCGAGGACGTAGTCGATCTGTGCGCGCGAGATCCCGATGTCGCGCAGCTGCCGGTCGTTGAAACCGAACAGCATCTTGCGTGCGGCCTCGCGTTCCTGATGCGCAATCCAGGCTGCCAGCCAGTTGTTGATGAAATTGGCGACGGTGGCAGCGAACTTGCGGCCGATCGGGACGGTTGCGGCGGAGTGGGGGATATTGGTTATCATGGTCATGGCTATGTGGTCCTGTTGTGGACTCGCCGGAGCGAGGAAGACCGCAACATGACCGCAATGCGGGATAAAGACTTTCAGGAAGCTTTGATTTGTCGTCCACCCGCGTTTGAGATACGCGCGATATGTTGCGTACTTGTAATTTTACTTCCCGCCAGCCTTGCGTTGTACTGACTTCACGTTCCCGTGACACGTTGACCGAGCATCACTTGCAGACGGCCGATGGCCTATCGGTCGGACGTAACCTCTCGACGAGGCGCCGATGAAAATTCCTGGGTTTTCCGATCCAAAGCTTTCAGATCTAAGGATTTCCGGTCTGGGGATTGTGTTCGGTACAATCATGCTCGCGGCGTCGATCGGTGGCGCGGCCGCTCAGGACAAATCTCAAGACAACGCCCAGCCGGTCTGGCCGACCAGGGAATGGCAGACTTCCACGCCGGAAGAGCAGGGCATGGACTCGGCTGATCTCGCCAAGCTGGTCGCCTACGGGACCAGCCGCAGCTTCGACAGTTTGCTGATCACGCGGCACGGCAGGATCGTGCTGGACGCCTATTATGCGCCGTATGCCGCCGACATTCCCCACGTCATCAATTCGTCCACCAAGGCCGTCGTCGGCACCCTGACGGCGATGGCGATGAAGGACGGTCTGCTCGACAGCACCGACCGTCCGATGCTGGACTTCTTTGCCGACCGCAGCGTCGCCAACCCCGACGATCGCAAGAAGGCGATCACGGTCCAGCACCTGCTGGACATGACGTCGGGAATAGACTGGCGTGAGCCGCTGGACGGGCGTCCGGCCTCGATGATCGAAATGGAGCGCAGCCCGGACTGGGTCAAATTCATTCTCGATCGTCCGATGTCGAGCACGGCAGGAGAAATCTTCAACTACGATAGCGGCAATCCACACCTGCTCTCCGCCATTCTCACCAGGCTGACGGGGATGAGCGCCTCGGATTACGCCAAGTCCCGGCTGTTCGGTCCGCTCGGGATCAGTGAATGGAACTGGCGGCGCGATCCCCAGGGCAATTCGACGGGCGGATACGGTCTGTCGTTAAAGCCGCGTGACATGGCCAAGATCGGCTACCTCTATCTGCGGCGCGGTGAGTGGGAAGACAAGACGCTGGTCCCGCCGGCCTGGGTCGACAGGGTAAGCCACGCCACGGTCGACATGAACACAAGGTTCGAACCGGCGCTCAGATATTCCAACTTCTTCTGGGCGCTGCCCAACAAGAACGTCTACATGGCGGTCGGGTACAACAACCAGGTCATCATGGTGTTTCCGGCGCTGGACATCGTCGCGGTGACGACCACCAGCTCGTTCTATCCGTTGGCGCTGATGGCAGATTACATTTCCGGAGCGGTCAAGTCCGAGACGGCGTTAGCTCCGGCGCCGGACGGCGCAAGCAGGCTTGCTGCCGCCATCAGCGACGTCGCAACGGAAAAGCCGACCGAGGTGGGCGCAACGCCCGAGACCGCGGCGGCGATCTCGGGAAAAACCTACACTTTTCCGGGCAACGGATTGCGTTTGAAATCCCTGACGCTGGCGCTGACGGGGCCGCAACCGCGCATCGACTTCGAGTTTTACGGCCTGGATCCAGGCGCGCCGTCCCGGACGGTGGGCGGCCCGATCGGGCTGGACGGGCTGTATCGCCGGGGTGACATGACCGAAGTCGGAATAGCGGCGGTGAAGGGAAGCTGGTTGAATGACCATACCTTCGTGATCCAGCGTCAGTTACTGGGCTCGGGCTCACCCGAACAAAAATACACCTTGTGGTTTGACGACGAGAAACTGAACGTTCGCGGCAAGGACAGGTTTGGCCGCGACGTTTCGGTCGACGGCGTGGCGTGGCGGAAATCCTGACCGGCCAAATCCTGACCGGCCTCGAGTCCTAGCCGGCTTTGGCCCGCAAGGCGTAGAGGCCGAACGCGACCAGCGAAAACACCGTCAGCACCGCGCCGAGCGCGAACAAGGCGTCGCGCGAAATCGTCGCCGCCAGCCAGACGCCGATCGCGGCCGACATCATCTGGAAGAAGCCGACCAGCGCCGAGGCCGCACCCGCCCGGTCGCCGAACGGCGACAGCGCCTGCGCGGTGCCGAGCGGATTGACGATGCCCATGCCGAGCAGGAACACGCACATCGCGCCGAGGAACGGGAGGAAGGAAGGCGAGTACAGCGAGACCAGCAGGATCGCTATGCCGCCGGCGGCAGCGGCCCACAGCCCGCCGCGGATCGAGCGGTCGAGGCCGTAACGCGGCGCCAGTTTGGTCGCGAGCATGCCGGCGGCGAACACGATCATCACGGTGCCGGCGAAAAACAAACCGAGCTGGATCGGGGTGAAATGCATCGCCTCGATCAGCACGCGGGGGGCTGCCGAAAACATCGCGAACAGCCCGCCCATGATCAGGCTGACGGTCGTGGCCGGCACCACGAAGCGGCGATCGGTGATCAGGCTGATATAGTTCCTGCCGATCGCCAGCGGATCGAGCGGCGTTCGCGTCGCATGATGGGTTTCACCGAATACGCTGTTGTAGGCGAGCGCGCCGAGCCCGGCAAAGGCCGCGACCAGCACGAATTCCGAGCGCCAGCCGAAATAATGATCGAGCGCGCCGCCGAGCAGCGGCGAGAAGCCCGGCGCTGCCGCCATCGCAATCATGATCAGCGCCATGGCGCGAGCCAGCGCCGCGCCGGAAAACATGTCGCGGGCGATGGCGCGCGACAGCACGGAGGTGGCGCAGGCGCCGGCCGCCTGGATCACGCGGCCGGTCAGGAGACCCGGCAGGTCGGTGGCGAGGCCGCACCAGACGCTGCCGGCGAAGAACACGGCAAATCCCGTCAGCACCGGCCAGCGCCGGCCGTACCGGTCCGAGATCGGCCCGACCACGAGCTGGCCGAGCGCGAATACCGCGAGGAAGACGGTGATGGCCGAAGTGACCGCCGCACTGCTGACATTCAGCGACGCCGCCATCTGCGGCAGCGACGGCAGCAGGATATTGGTCGCCAGCGTGCCGGTGGCGGCAAGCGCGGCCAGCACCGCGATCTGCACGACGGTGGAGGAGGCCTCCGGCCGGGGGCTGGCGTCAATCGCAATGGTCTGGTCGGCCATGGAGCGGGTTCCCGTTTTGATATTAAATTATGTATATCATATAAAGCGGGACGGGGAACCCCGGAATCTCACGTATCCCGGGATTTGGAAGGAACTACTTCCTTGGTCGTCATTGCGAGCGAAGCGAAGCAATCCACCTTGTAATAGGGGAAAGAATCGATTGCAGCGTCGCTTCGCTCCCGTGCACAAACGCTTCGCGTTTGTTGCGGGCAGTGACGGAGAGCTTTCAGCACGCCCGCAGTGCTGGCCCGTCGCCGACCATTTCCGGCTGCCGCGCCAGCAAGACAGCGGGTGACAGCAGGATCACCAGCGCCTGTACGCCGAAAATCGCCGCCGCCAGATAGAGGCAGGCCTCGGCGCCGTAAAATCCGCCGACGATGGCGCCCAAGGCCGAACCGAGCGGACGGGCGCCATAGCTCATGATGTTGATCGCGGAGACCCGCCCGAGCAGCGACGGCGGCGTCACCGACTGCCGCAAGGTCGTGGTCGAGATCACCCACAGGATCGGACCGACGCCGAGCAGGAAGAAGCTCAGGCCCGCCAGCAGCGGCGTCGGAAAAATCGTGGTCAGCGCCATCACGCTCGCGGCAACGAAGCCCGTCACCGGGCCGAGCCCGACCACGGTGCCGAAGGCGAGGCGTTTCATCACCCGCGTCGCCAGCAGCGCACCGACCACCATGCCGACACCGAACATCGCCAGAATCGTGCCGACGCCGGTGGCAGAGAGCCCGAGGCGCCGCACCGCATACGGCACGAACACGGCGAGCAGCAGGAAGTGCGCGGTGTTGAAGATGAACTGGGTGATGAACACCGGCCGCAGCAGCGGATGATGCGAGCACGAAGGCGGCGCCTTCCCTGATATCCTGCCAAGGATGACGTCGCGGCGCGGGTTGCCGCGCCGGCTCGTAGATACCGGACAGCAGCACGACCGCGACGACGGACAGTGCGGCGGCGCATCCGAAGGCGGGGGCGGCGCCGACCCATCCGACCAGCACGCCGCCGAGCGCCGGGCCGCTCGCAAACGCCACGGTGCGCGCGAGTTCGATCCGCGCATTTGCCGCCGGCAGTTGTTGCGAGGTCACCAGCGACGGCACCAGCGCCGGTGCGGCGACGCTGTAGGCTACGGTGCCGCATACCGCGACGAAGCCGAGCAGCGCCAGCAGCGGCAGCGTCATCAGGCCGAGCCAGATCAGCAGCAGCGTGGCGCCGAGCGCCGCCGCGCGTAGCGCTTCCGCGCCCGCCATCAGGTATCGCCGCGAGATCCGGTCGGCAAGCAGACCCGCGGGGATCGCGAACAGGATGAAGGGCAGTGTCAGCGCGGTCTGCAACAACCCGGTCTGGCCTTCGCCGACGCCGAGCAGCAGCACCGCGACGATGGGGGCCGCGGCCAGCGCAATCTGCTCGGCCGATTGGGCGGCGAGGTTGGACCAGGCCAGGCGGTTGAAGGTTGCGGGCAGGCGGGGCGTCTCGGCGGCGGACATGGCGGTGATTCCCTGGAATATTCGATCTGGTCGCCATTGTCCGGGCTCGGGTCCGCCAAACCCACCCGGTTTCCGACAAGGCAAAAAGCCTGCTGCGTGAGTGGCAGCAGGCCTACTTTCGATATCGGCGGTGGTTCAGTCCGTTCGATCACGCCTTGAGATCGACCGGCGCCTTGCCCGTCCCGAAATCGTGCAGGGCAGCACCGGGAAATCAGGCGTCGGAGTGTAGCGCTCGGCTTTCGCTTTCGCCGTGTCGATCGGCGCCAGTGACGTAGCCGAAACGCAGATTTCAGAATAGTTTCAGAAAAACTTCAGCGGAATTTCCTGCCGTTTCAGGACACGTCTCGCGGCGCAGTGATACCAAACGGTTGGGAGTCGGGTTCTGGAAGCCAAAGGCACGGAGCTTCGAGCAGCGGTGGAAGGACAGGGCGTTGCAAGACCTCGTAGAGGTATTCGGGGGTGCGCGTCGGTTTTTGGCCGGTTTACTGGGTTGCGCGTGCCTGGTCGCGTCGGTCATCCCGGCGGCCGCTACTTGCGACGCTGTCGTCAACTGCTCGGGAAATATCTCGGGTGGCGTGAGTTATGACGGCAACTCGGTCACGACCCTCAACGTCAATTCCCTGACCGTGAATGTCACCCCGTCCGGCGGCGTATCGGGATTGGCTCTTACGGCTCGCGCCGACGATGGACACAACGGCCACGACGGCGGCGTGGGAATCGGTGTCCAGCCGGGTGACAATGGTATCGACGCGAACACTCTCACTCTGACCTACGCGCAGCCCGGCGCCAACCCGTCGTCAGGGGGCTCCGGTGCAATCGTTACGACCAACGCCTCCGGTATCGTCGTAACCGCGCGCGGCGGCAACGGCGGTAGCGGCGGCGACGCCTATGTCGCCGGCAACGGACGCGGCGGCGGCGATGGTGGTGCCGGCGGCACGGTCACGGTTTCCGCGACCGGCGCCATCTCGACATCCGGCAATAGTGCGGCGGGACTCGTTGCCGCCAGCGTCGGCGGCGACGGCGGCAATGGCGGCGATTCGGCCGGTGTCGGCGGTAGCGGAGGCAATGGCGGTGAGGGCGGTCACGCCAGCGCCGTGTCGGTCACTCTCAATGGGTCGATACGGACCAACGGCTCGGATGCAAACGGCATCAGCGCGGTGAGCCGCGGTGGCGCGGGTGGCTCCGCAGGCGACTGCGCCGGCATTTATTGCGGATCGAGCAGCGCTGGCGGAGCGGCTTACGGTTCGAGCGTCAATGTTACGACCCTGTCGCCTTCCGCGATCGAAACGTTCGGCACCTATTCCAACGGCATCTATGCCGCCAGCATCGGCGGATTTGCGGGCAATGGCGGCAGTTCCTACGGCGTCGTTGCATTCGGAAGCAGCAGTGCAAGCGCGGGCGACGGCGGTACGGTCACGGTCAACAATGCCGGTTCGATCACGACACATGCGGCGAACTCCTACGGCATTTTCGCGCAGAGCGTCGGTGGTGGTGGCGGCGGCGGCGGCAGTTCCGGCGGCCTCGTGTCGCTCGGCGGCAGCGGGTCCAGCGGCGGCAATGGTGGCACCGTCTCGGTGACCAACAGCGGCGCGATCGCCACCAGCGCCGCAAATTCGGTCGCGATCTTTGCCCAGAGTATTGGCGGTAGCGGCGGTGACGGCGGCAATTCCGGCGGCCTGGTTTCGCTGGGTGGCAACGGATCGTCGACCACGCCCGGCGGCAACGTGACTGTCTCCAACACCGGTACGCTGACAACTCAGGGCGCGGATTCACAAGGCATCTTCGCGCAAAGTATCGGTGGCGGCGGCGGTAACGGCGGAACGGCCGGCGGCACGTTCTCGTTTGGCGGCAGCGCGGGCGGCGGCGGCGTCGGCGGCAATGTGACGGTCAGCAACGGCGGCTCGATCACGACGCACGGCGTGAATTCGGTCGGTATTCAGGCGCAAAGCGTCGGCGGCGGCGGCGGCAATGGCGGTAACGCTGTGGCGTTCACCACCAGCGTCCTAAGTCTGGCGATGGGCGGCAGCGGCGGTGCCGGTGGCGCGGGCGGCACGGTGATCGTGCAGGGCACGGCCGGGACTCCGGCCTACAACATCAACACATCCGGAAACAGCGCCGCCGGCATCCTTGCGCAAAGTGTCGGCGGAGGCGGTGGCAATGGCGGATTCGCCGTCGCGGCGTCCGGTGGCAGCGACGTGTCGGCCGACGTCGCGCTTGGGCGGCAGCGGCGGGAGCGGCGGTGCGGCGCTTCGGTCACGGTAACGACCGCGGCAACCATCGCCACGAGCGGCAGTCAGTCGAGCGGCATTTCCGCGCAGAGCATCGGGGGCGGCGGCGGTAACGGCGGATTTGCCGTCGCGGCCGGCGTGTCGGGCGTCAATGTTTCTGTCGGGTTCGGTGGCAGGGGCGGCAACGGCGGCCGCGCCAACAGCGTGACGGTCAGCAACACCGGCGCCATCACAACGTCGGGGAGAGATTCCAACGGCATCATTGCGCAGAGCATCGGGGGCGGCGGCGGCGACGGCGGGTTTTCCGTTGCAGCCAGCGGCGGCGGCATCGCCGCCGCGATTGGTTTTGGCGGCAGTGGCGGCGGCGGCGGTATCGGCGATGCGGTGTCGTGACAAGCAATGGGGCGATCACCACGTTCGGCTCGCAATCCCGCGGCATCGTTGCGCAGAGTATCGGCGGCGGCGGCGGCAACGGCGGATTTGCGGTGACGGGCGCCTTCAGTTTCGCGCCCCCTGTCGTTCCCGGCGCGGCCTCCGTCGGGGTCAGTCTTGGCGGCAGTGGCGGCGCAGGCCAGACGGCTTCTACCGTTACCGTTGCGAGCACGGGCAACATCACGACCCACGGTGAGAACGCGCAGGCGATCATTGCGCAGAGCATCGGTGGTGGCGGCGGCAATGGCGGGTTCAGCGCCGCCGGCGCGTTCTCTGCGGGATCCGGCGTCACAGGTGCCGCGGCCGTCAGTATCGGCGGCAGCGGTTCGGGCGGCGGCAATGCGGCAAATGTCATCGTTTCGAGCAACGGCAGTGTGTCGACCAGCGGGAGCGGATCGACGGCGATCCTGGCCCAGAGCATCGGCGGCGGCGGAGGCAATGGCGGGTTCAGTCTCTCGGCGGCCGGCGCGCAAACCGGCGCCGTAGCTGTCAGCGTCGGAGGATCGGGCGGTCTCGGCGGCATCGCGGGCTCGGTCACCGTCACCAACACCGGAACCGTTTCCACCGACGGCGCTCGCTGCGCGCGGCATCCAGGCCCAAAGCATCGGCGGCGGCGGCGGCGACGGCGGCTTCAGTGTCGACGGCACGTTGACGACCGGCCCAGGCGCCGCGAGCGTCAGCGTTGGCGGTAGCGGCGGCGGCGGGCAGAATGCGAGCAGCGTCGTGGTCAACAGCAATGTCGGATCGACGCTGGGCTCGACCCTGACGATGCGAACCTCCGGTGACGACGCGTCTGCGATCTATGCCCAGAGCGTCGGCGGTGGCGGCGGCAGTGGCGGTTTCAGCGGTGCGCTGTCCGCGGGCACGGCCGGAACATTCGTCAATGTCGGCGTCAGCGTCGGCGGTTCCGGCGGCACGGCCGGACAGGCCGGTACGGTGAATGTCACCAGCGTCGACAACATCTTTACCGGCGGCAAGGGGTCGAACGCGATCTTTGCCCAAAGCATCGGTGGCGGCGGCGGCGACGGCGGCCAGAGCGCGGCTCTTGCGTTCAACACCGCTGCAATGTCCGGAGCGTTGACGGCGTCGGTCGGTGGAAAGGCCGGCGGCGGCGGTAACGGCAACACCGTCACGGTCAACAGCACGGGTTCGCTCGACGACCGATCGGCGACACGTCGGCCGCGGTGTTTGCCCAGAGCGTCGGCGGCGGCGGCGGCACCGGCGGCTTTGGCGCCGCGGCGTCCCTGACTGCTGCTCCGGATTGCGGATGCAACACCAATCTCAGCCTTGCGCTGGGTATCGGCGGTCGCGGCGGCGCCGGTGGAGACGGCGGCATCGTCAGCGTCACGCGCAACGGCAGCATCTCGACTTCAGGGTCTGAATCCTTCGGTATTCTTGCCCAGAGCGTCGGCGGCGGCGGCGGCAGCGGCGGGTTCGCGTTCGCAGGCGGTTTCGCGCAGCGCAACTCGTACAATGTCAACTTCGCGCTCGGCGGGACCGGCGGCGGCGGCGGCATCGGCGGGGCGGTTACCGTCAACAACACCGGTGCGATTTCCACACACGGCGCGGACTCGACCGCCATCCTGGCGCAGAGCATCGGCGGTGGCGGCGGCAATGGCGGCTTTTCCGTTGCCACCGCGATCGGCGTCGGCGGCACCGCGACCAGCGTCAACATGGGCGTGTCGATCGGCGGATCGGGCGGTACCGGCGGTACCGGCGGCACGGTGAGTGTCACCAACAACGGGCTGCTCAGCACGCAAGGCGACGGCGCCTACGGCATCCAGGCGCAAAGCATCGGCGGCGGCGGCGGCAATGGCGGCGGCACGATCAGCGCCGTTGTCGGATTTGCAGCGGGTAGCCCCGGTAACACGATCAACGCATCGGTTGCAGTCGGCGGCATCGGCGGATCGGGCAATGTCGGCGGCAATGTCATCATCGACCAGACCGGCGGAATTTCCACGACAGGTGACGGCGCGCACGGCATCCTCGCGCAAAGCATCGGCGGCGGTGGTGGCGTCGGCGGAAGGGCCAATTCGCTGGCGTTCGCGCTCGGCGCGGCCTGCGGCCTTCCGGTATGTCCGTCGCCGGGCGGCGGCACCAACGTCAACATCGCGATCTCGGTCGGCGGAAACGGCGGATCGGGCAATGACGCCGGCACCGTGAACGTGAACAATCACAGCGCAATAACCACCACCGGCGACAACTCTGTCGGCATTCTGGCGCAGAGCATCGGTGGCGGCGGTGGTGAAGGCGGCAACGGATCCGTCGGCCTCGGCGGCGGTCTGACGCCGCTTCCGATCGATCCCAGCATCATTCTCATTCCGATCAGCAACGCGACGCCGCTCAGCCCGAAGATCGCGATCGGCGGCAAGGCGCAAGCTCGGGCGCCGGCAACACGGTTACGGTGACCAGTTCGGGCGTGATCACGACCAGCGGGGTCAACTCGGACGCCATCATGGCGCAAAGCATCGGCGGCGGCGGCGGCAGCGGCGGCAATGCGTCGCCCGGCGTCGTCGGCCTGCTTGGCATCGGCGGCGCGGGCGGATCCAGCGGGGGCGGCGGCACGGTCACGGTTACGGTTGCGAGCGGCGGCAACATCGTCACCACCGGCCGCAATTCTCGCGGCGTCTATGCCTCCAGCATTGGCGGCGGCGGCGGCAGCGGTGGTGGCGATCTGCTCGGCATCATCACCGTGGGAGGTGACGGCGGCGGCAGCGGCGATGGCGGCGCGGTCACCGTGACCAACAATGCTTCCATCACGACAAGCGGCGGACAGTCTCACGCCGTCATGGCGGAAAGCATCGGCGGCGGTGGCGGCTCGGCGCGGGCCTCGTCGGGTGTGCTCGCCATCGGCGGCACCGGCGGCAATTCCGGTTCGGGTGGCCTCGTCACCGTTTCCAACACCGGCGCCATCGTCACGGGCGGAGTGAGTGCGAACGGCATCATGGCCATGAGCGTCGGCGGCGGCGGTGGCAGCGGCGCTGCGGCCAACGGTCTGATGGCATTCGGCGGTTCGGGTGGTTCGAGCGGCGATGGCGGCGCGGTCTCGATCACGAACTCCGCTGCCGGATCGATCACGACATCGGGCGACATGGCTTACGGCATCTATGCCCAGAGCGTCGGCGGCGGCGGTGGCGGCGGCGGCAATGTCGTGTCGGCAGGCGTCGGCCTTTCGATGTCAGTCGGCGGCAACGGCGCATCCTCCGGCAACGGAGGCGCCATCACCATCGACAACTATGGCGCGATCCGGACCAACGGAGCGATCGCCCTTGGCATTTTCGCGCAGAGCATTGGCGGCGGTGGTGGTAACGGCGGCACCTCCGGCAGTTACGGCTTCGCCGCGCCGGTGGGAATCGGCGTCGGCGGCGGCGGCGGCTCGAGCGGCGACGGCGGGGACATCACCATCACCAACCGCCAGAGCGGAACGATTACGACCACGGGCGCCGGCTCGACCGCGATCTTCGCGCAGAGCGTGGGTGGCGGCGGCGGCAATGGCGGCGCGGCGCTGACGGTTTCGGCCAATGTGGGAGGCGGAACCGTGGCCGTAGGCGGCGCGGGTGGTAACGGCGGTCGTGGTGGCACGATCACGGTTACCAATGACGGCGCCATCACCACAACGGGAATCAACTCCGTTGCGATCTTTGCGCAGAGCGTCGGCGGCGGCGGCGGCTCGGGCGGATCGGCTATCGCTGCGACCATCGGCGCCGTCGTTCCGATCGGCGGCGGCTCCGGTTCGGTCGGCCGGGGCGGCGATGTCACGATCACGAACAACGCGACCGGCACGATTACGATGACGGGCGCAGGCTCCGTCGGCCTGTTTGCGCAGAGCGTCGGCGGCGGCGGCGGTATTGCAACCGCCGACGGCGCATCGACGTTCGCACTTCATGCCCAAGGCAACGGCAATGGCGGCATCGTGAGCGTCGTCAACCATGGCTCCATCATCATGACCGGCAACAATGCGGCGGGCGTCTTCGTACAAAGCGTTGGCGGCGGTGGCGGCGTGGTCGGCAAGTCCGGAGATTTGCTCGGCCTCGATCCGATGTTCCAGGGGACTGCGGGAGGCGTCGGCCTTGGTGCGGCCGTGTCGTTGACCCAGGACCGTGATGTCGCAGCGATAGGTCTCAATTCGGTTGCCTTGTTGGTCCAGAGCGCGGGCGGGACCGGAAACGGCAATATCGACGTCACTGTCGCCGCCGGGACCACCATCACGGGCGGCAGCGGGACCGGCGCCGGCGTTGGCTTCCTCGACGGCGCGACATAACCTGCTGACCAACAACGGCCTTATCACATCGATCAATCAGATCGCCGGCAATGCGATGACCGCCACCAGCGGCAACGACACCGTCGACAACTACGGCACCATGATCGGTTCGATCAATCTGGGTGCGGGCGTCAACGCCTTCAACAACAGGGCCGGGGGTCTGTTCGACATGGGTGCGAACGTCATGCTTGGCACCGGTAATTTCCTCACCAACAATGGAACGATGTCACCCGGCGGTGTCGGCAACGTCTTCACCAGCGCGGTGACCGGCAATCTCGTCCAGTCGACCGGCGCGACGTATTTGCTCGACCTCGATTTCGGGCCGAGCACGGCGGACCGGATCAACGCCACCGGCACGGGGTCTCTGGCCGGCAAGGTGACGATCAATCTCCTGAACAAGCAGCTGGTCTCGCCCGGCGAGCATCAGATGACGATTGTTTCGGCGGCGGGTGGAGTCACCAACCCCGGACTGACCCTTGACGTCGCGTCTTCCGCGATCCTGACCTACAAGCTTCTGAATCCGACTGCGAACGATCTGGTGCTTGACTACAACGTGTCGTTCAATCCCGTCGGCCTGCCGGCGCAGTTCGCATCGATCGGCAATGCGATCAACGCGATCCAGACGGCCCGCAGTTCGCCAGGGTTTGCGCCGATTGCCTTTGCATTGTTCGATCTGCCCGACCAGCCGGCGCTGACAAAATTCTACAATGCCGTCGGTGGCGGCGGCACGGCGGCGACGCAGCAGGCGAGCTTCAGCGCGGGCGCCGGCTTCTCGTCGATGATGTTCGGCCAGATGACGTCGTGGCTCGCCGGCACCTCCGGCAACAGCGGGGTCGTTTACGGCGATAACGCGCAAGCCTATGCCGCGGCATCTCCTGCCGATGCGATGGCAAGCACCGCGTTCGCAGGGATTCGGAATACGCCTCGAGTTTCTCGGATCGCTGGCGTGCCTGGGCTGCGCCGTTCGGCTCGCAGGCAGCTGATCGGCAGCAACGCCGCATCGGGAGCCCCGGGCTCGTCAGCTGCGACCTCCGGCGGCGGAATGGGCATTGAGCGGCAGTTCGGCGATAATGCAGTGTTCGGATTCAGTGCCGGCGGAAGCAACTCGACATATTCCGTTGCCGACCGCTCGACCAACGGCCGGATCGACGGCGGACATCTGGGTGTTTATGGCGCCGTTCGCGATGGCCCGCTCTATCTGAGCGGCAACCTCGGCTACAGCCGTTTCGCAAACACCATGACACGCGGGATCTCGGTTGCCGGTCTTCCCAGTGAAGTCCTTACCGGCGATTTCTCGAGCGATCAGTTTTCCGCGACGCGTCGAACTCGGCTGGCGGCAGTCGATCGGGGGAGTTGCGGTGACGCCTTTCGCCGCCGTTCAATGGGCGAATACGTGGCAGCAGGGCTACGTGGAAATGCCAAACTCCGGCGGCCCGGCAATTCTGGCGATTGACCTATCAGTCGCAGTCGACGATGTCGCTGCCATCGTCTCTCGGCCTGCAACTCGACAGCAAGATCGCGTTGGCGAGACGACGTGACCTGGGCTCCCTACCTGCGCGCCGTCTGGGTTCACGACTTCTCCCCGAACCGGCAGATCACGGCATCGTTCAACGTTGCGCCGGGGTTCCTGTTCAATACCATCGGAACATCCGCGTCGGCGGACTCGGCCCAGATCGTTGTCGGCAGCGAACTCGCTGTGTCGAAGCAGGTGACATTGTTCAACTCATTCTCGGCCCAGCTTTCTTCGCAGAGTCAGGCTTATGCGGGCACGGGCGGTATCAGGGTTGCGTGGTAGGCTCGGATTTGAATCAGGCGCAGAGCGATGCGATGGATGGCATGATCCGAAGGATTGCGCGGACATTTCTTGTTGTTGCGGCGGCGTCATGCATGGTTTTCGTCAATCCTGCCGTCGCGCAGCAGGTTCAGCCAAAGGCGACC
Source organism: uncultured Alphaproteobacteria bacterium (assembly GCA_963764705.1). Taxonomy (GTDB): domain Bacteria; phylum Pseudomonadota; class Alphaproteobacteria; order Rhizobiales; family Xanthobacteraceae; genus Bradyrhizobium. Next base: position 74,080 of record CAVXTR010000013.1, read on the forward strand.
AAGGCAGCGCCCGCTGCGCCGAAGCCGGCGGACGCCGGCGCCGGCCGCCGCTGCGGCACCGGCGGACGCCAATGCGCAATCTCAGCCGGTCTGGACGTCGCGTTGCGCAAGCGATGGCAGACAGGCGGCGTTGCTTTGCGAGGTTGAGCAAAGTCTTTACATGACCAAGACGGGGCAGCTTGTGGCTTCCGTCAATGTGAAGTTACCTCCCGAGACACGACAGCCCGTCATGATGATTCAGCTTCCGGTGGGATTATTCCTCCCGGCCGGGGTCAACTTGCAGATCGATGAAGGCAGGCCGCAACCGCTGGCGATTCAGACCTGTGATCTCAAGGGATGTTATGCCGCGACGACGCTTTCGCCGGACTTGCTGGGATCGATGAAGTCCGCAAAGCGCCTCTCTGTTGTCTTTCAGAATTTGAACAAGGAAAACGTGACTCTTGCCTTTGTGCTTTCGGGTTTGCCGAAAGTTTTGACAAGATCAATTGATCAAGGGGCGAGCAAAACGCGCCCGATCGGCGTTTGGGGGGAGGCATTCGTTTAGCGGTATCATTTGCGGGAGCGGCTAGATGCAGTTGCAAATGAGTTGCAATAAGATCGGAGTTCGGTCATCCTGTCGAAATGGATGCACGAACCCCCGAATTGAGCCCTGAAACCGTCGCCGCCAGCGCTGGCGGCTGGCGCGCGGATGCCGCGGCCGGCATCCAGCGCAGCCTGCCGGAGGTCAACGCGACCGTCGCGGTGCCGCTGTTGGGGGGCCACTGGGCCCGCCGGCTGCTGGCCTTCCTCGGCCCCGGCTATCTGGTCTCGGTCGGCTATATGGACCCCGGCAACTGGGCCACCGATCTCGCGGGCGGTTCGAAGTTTGGCTACACGCTGCTGTCGGTGATCCTGCTGTCGAACCTGATGGCGATCCTGCTGCAGGCGCTGGCCGCCCGGCTCGGCATCGCCACCGACCGCGATCTGGCGCAGGCCTGCCGCGCCAGCTTTTCGCGGCCCGTCAATTTCATGCTGTGGCTGGCCTGCGAAGCCGCGATCATCGCCTGCGATCTCGCCGAGGTGATCGGCACCGCGATCGCGCTGAAACTGCTGTTCGGCATTCCCCTGATCGGCGGCGCGCTGATCACCGCGCTCGACGCCTTCCTGCTGCTGCTATTGATGAACCAGGGCTTTCGCTTTCTCGAAGCCTTTGTCATTGCGCTCTTGATCGTGATCGCGGTCTGCTTCGGCATTCAGATCGCAGCCGCCGCGCCGCCGGTCGCGGCGATGCTGCGCGGCTTTCGTGCCGTCGTCCGGAGATCGTCACCAATCCCGGAAATGCTCTACATCGCGATCGGCATCATCGGCGCCACCGTGATGCCGCATAATCTCTATCTGCACTCCTCGATCGTGCAGACCCGGGCCTATGAACGCACCGACGAAGGCCGCCGCGACGCCATCAAATGGGCGACCACGGATTCCACCATCGCGCTGATGCTGGCACTGTTCATCAACGCCGCGATCCTGATCGTCGCCGCCGCCACGTTCCATTCCAGCGGCCATTCCGATGTCGCCGAAATCGGCCAGGCCTTCGAATTGTTGTCGCCGCTGCTCGGCCTCGGCATCGCCTCGACCCTGTTTGCGATCGCGCTATTGGCCTCCGGCCTCAACTCGACCGTGACCGCGACCTTGGCGGGCCAGATCGTGATGGAAGGTTTTCTGCACCTGCGGCTGCCGAGCTGGGCGCCGCCGGCTGGTCACCCGCGGCATCGCCATCGTGCCGGTCGTGATCGTCACCGCGCTTCTACGGCGAGCGCGGCACCGCGGAGCTTCTGGTGTTCAGCCAGGTCGTGCTGTCGATGCAACTGCCGTTCGCGGTGATCCCGCTGGTGCGGTTCGTCTCGGACAAGCGCAAGATGGGCCAGTTCGTGATCTCCGCGCGGCGTCGCCGCGCTGGCGTGGATCGTCGCCGGCATCATCGTGGCGCTGAACGTGAAGCTGCTGTTCGATACGCTGGTGGGGTGAGCCTAGTCCTGCGGTTCGGCCAGCGTTTCGCCCGAGGCGTCGACGCGGAGCCATCCTGACGGCGCCAGCCGCTGCTGCGGCAGGAACCGGCCCTTGTAGTCCATCTTCTTGGAGCCTTCGATCCAGTAGCCGAGGTAGACGTAGGGCAGTCCGAGCCGGCGGGCGCGGGTGATGTGATCGAGGATCATGTAGGTGCCGAGCGAGCGGCTCTGCTCCGACGGTTCGAAGAACGAATACACCATCGACAGCCCGTCGCTGAGCACGTCGGTCAGCGCGACGGCGAGCAACTCGTTGCCGCGGCCGGTGATGCCGCTATCGATGCTGCGCTTGCGGTACTCGATGATGCGGGTTTCGACATGGCTGTCTTCCACCATCATCGCGTAGTCGAGCACGGTCATGTCGGCCATGCCGCCATGGCGGTGGCGCCGGTCGAGATAGGCGCGGAACACCGAATATTGCTCGGAGGTCGGCACCGCGCTGCGCTGCTCGCCGATGACGTCGGCATTGCGCGCCAGGATCTTGCGGAAATTGCGCGACGGGCGGAATTCGTTGGCGACGACCCGGATCGAGACGCAGGCCCGGCACTGGTCGCAGGCGGGGCGGTAGGCGATCGACTGGCTGCGGCGGAAGCCGCCATGGGTCAGGAGGTCGTTGAGGTCGCCGGCCTTGTCGCCAACCAGATGCGTGAACACCTTGCGCTCGTGCCGGCCCGGCAGATACGGGCATGGCGAGGGCGCCGTCAGGTAGAATTGCGGGGTGTCACGGGAGTGCTGGGTCACGTCAGGTCGTCAGGCCTCCGAAGCAGGTAAACTGTAGCTTCGCGCTCCCTGAGCGTACCGTCAATTGGTTTACCCCACCTCAATAGCTGCGCGCGGCAGGTGCGACCTGGGTGCGTATCGAGCTGTTGATAACCACGGTTCCCAGGACGATGTCGTGCAGCAGCCGGCGGCGGCCGTTGAACAGGCCGATCAGCAGCACCAGCGGGGTCAGGAACGAGACCGAGACCCAGAACAGCACCGCATGGGTGGCGCCGAGCACGAAATAGCCGGGTTGGCCGTACCAGGTGCGCAGTTCCAGATCCATCACCCGCATGCCCATGGTGGCCGAGTGCGGGCCGCCGATCGAGGCGCCGTAATAGACGATGGCCCAGACCACCGTCGCCGGCCAGGCCAGCCAGAACAGCGCCCAGCCGAGCCCGAGCGTGACCAGGCCGAAGATGCCGATGAAGAGGTAGCCGAGGATCACCGGGACCGAGAGCACGACGAGATCGATCAGGAACGCAAACACCCGCCGCGTCAGCACACCGCGAAACAGTTCCGGTTGCAGATTGGGGTCGAACGCATGCGGCGGCACGCCGCCGTCATTGCGCCAGCCGCCGCCTGATGAGCCGCCGGCGTTGCCCGAACCGCTGTAAGACATGGTCAGTCCCTCCAGACCAAAGATTCCCGATTGAGACATGGGAACCAGCCGCGCCGCCACAAGGGCCGCCGTCCATTAACACGCCGCAATATTCGGGCGAATTTGGGGGCGGGCCGGTTCAAACCGCGCCGGCGCGCGGTACAGTTGAGCCGCTTGCGGAAAGGACCGTTCGATGGGCGATCAGGTGGAATTGGTTTGTCGCTGCGGCGAGGTCCGGGCACGGGTCACGAACGCATCGCCACGGACGGTCAATCGCATCGTCTGCTATTGCGACGACTGCCAGGCCTTTGCCCACCAGATCGGCCGCGCCGATCTGCTCAATTCCCAAGGCGGCAGCGATATCGTCCAGCTCGCGCCGGCCACGCTCACGTTTCTGCAAGGACAGCAGAGGATCGTCGGACTGCGACTGACGCCGAAAGGCCTGTTCCGGTGGTATGCGAGTTGCTGCAATACCCCCGTCGGCAACACACTTACGCCGGCCATTCCCTTTGTCGGCATCGTCGCGCAGGGTTTTGACCATGCGGCGCAGCAAGCCGACGAGGTGTTCGGTCCGCCGCGTGGCGCAATCCTCGGCAAGTATGCCATCGGCACGCCGCCGGCGGGCTCGACCGGCCTCAACCTGCCGCTGCTGTTGCGCGCGATCGGCAAGGTGCTCGGCTGGCGCCTGCAGGGAAAAGCGTGGCCGCACCCTTTCTTCAATCGGGACAAAAGCGAGCCGATCTATCCGGTCACGGTGTTGTCGAAGGAAGAGCGCGAGGCGCTCCGCCCGCTATGCGGATCGCATCCCGCAGCCGGGGCGGTGCGTTGAACTGCGTTACTTCTCCGCTTTCAGCCTCTCGGCGGCCTTCGGCGCGAAATACGTCAGGATCCCGTCCGCACCCGCGCGCTTGAAGCCGAGCAGGCTCTCCATCATCGCGCGCTCGCCGTCGATCCAGCCGTTGTTGGCCGCACCCGCGATCATCGCGTATTCGCCGGACACTTGATAAACAAAGGTCGGCACCGCGAACGTGTCCTTTACCCGGCGGACGATGTCGAGATAGGGCATGCCCGGCTTGACCATCACCATGTCGGCGCCCTCGGCAAGGTCGAGTTCGACTTCGCGCAGCGCCTCGTCGGAATTGGCGCTGTCCATCTGGTAGGTGCGCTTGTCGCCGGTCAGCGTCTTGGCCGAGCCGATGGCGTCGCGGAACGGGCCGTAGAAGGCGGATGCGTATTTCGCCGCATAGGCCATGATCTGCACGTCGACAAAACCGTTGTCGTCCAGCGCCTCGCGGATGGCGCCGACGCGGCCGTCCATCATGTCCGAGGGCGCGATGATGTCGCAGCCGGCTTCGGCCTGCACCAGCGCCTGCCGCACCAATACCGCGACCGTTTCGTCGTTGAGGATCTTGCCGTCCTCGATCAGCCCGTCATGTCCGTGGCTGGTAAAGGGATCGAGTGCGACGTCGCAGAGCAGGCCGATCTCGGGAAACTCTTTCTTGATCGCGCGCACCGACTGGCAGACCAGGTTGTCCGGATTCAGCGCCTCGGAGCCGTGCTCGTCGCGCAGCGAAGCCTCTGTATAAGGAAACAGCGCGATGCAGGGAATGTTCAGCTTCGCGGCGCGCTCGGCATCACGGACCGCCTGGTCGACCGTGAGGCGGTCGACGCCGGGCATCGAGGCGACGGGGGTGCGGGTATTGTGGCCGTCGACCACGAACAGCGGCCAGATCAGGTCGTCGGTGGTCAACACGTTTTCCCGCACCAGCCGCCGGGCCCATTCGGCCTTGCGGTTGCGCCGGGGCCGGGTCACGAGGTCGAGCGAGGAAGCGGAGAGGGCGGTCTGCGGCCGCGGCGCGCCGCGCATTTCGATCGGACGCCCGAATTTGATCGCCATCTGAAGGTACTCCCGGCAGGGTGTTTCGAATTGTTCCAGTTCTAGCAGCTTGGGGCGGCCCCGTCACCGCAACAGCAATTGATTTTGCCGGCCAAGCGGGCCAAGAGTCGTCCCATGAGCAAGAGTTGCCTCGTGATAATGCCTTCGCGGCCCAGCAGCCCTGATTCCGGGGTCAGCGCGGGGGAGAACCTGCATGTCTGATACCTCCGCGCGCGACGCCGTGCGCGACCAGGCGCGCGACCATGCCAGGGAGCGGGACAAAGCGATGTCGGTGGCGGCGATCTCGTCGGAGCGGATCGAGTCCGACGACAATGCGTGGACGCGCCGGCTGGTATTGTTCCTGCGCGTGATGGCGATCGTCTCGATCGCCAAGGGTCTTTATCACTGGGCGCAGGTCACCGGTTTCATCGGCGGCGAGGAAGAGGCGTTCGAAAACCAGTCGATGGCCTGGCAGACCGCGACGATCTATTTCGCCGTGATCGAACTCGTCGCCGCGGTCGGCCTTTGGCTGGCGACGCCATGGGGCGCGGTGGTGTGGCTCACCACGGTGGTGTCGATGGCGGTGATCGAGCTGATGTTTCCCGGCATCTACGGTGGCAGCCTGACGGTGGTGGCGTTCGAAGCCGTGATGCTGGCGGCCTATCTGGCGCTGGCCTGGATGGCCGCGCGCGAACGGCCGCCATAGCGGCAATACATTTTCGAACAGGCGCGGTGTACTTCACCTCGCCCCGCGCGCGGGGAGAAGGAGAAGAACGCCGCGCGCCTCTCCAATCCTGGCGCCGCCCCGCCATAATTCGCCCGCGTGCAATATTCGCGAGGCGAACCCGTACAATTTTCGATTATTTGCGCGGTAACCTTTCAGTCACCGTAAAGGGTTCCGTCACACCCGTTACGCGAGCGTTTCGAAATCAGACGGACCTGTTTTGGAATGCGACAGGGGGTGCAGACGAAGCGTGAACAGAGCCGTCGCACCGTCAATGAAAGATTGCGAAAAGCCCTTTATCCATGGGCTTAATCCACGATTCACTCTCTTAAATTCATGATCTCTTTATTGTCTTATTTAAGCGGATCTTCAAACCGCCCCCTTAAGTTGAAGCTATCAGGCGGGACACAAGTTTCGTCGAATATAAGTCGATAAAAACGACAACAGGGGAAGTGTCATGATCAAAGCCGTAGCAACGGCGGTGGAAACCGCTGAACACTCTGCCGGTCAAGCTCCGGTTCAGCCGCTCTACCTCGAAGCACTGACTTTGGTGGAGCGGCTGCATCGCCGCCTGCTCGACGTCATCAAGGACGAATTCGATCGCCGCGGCCGCGCCGACATCAACTCGGTGCAGGCACTGCTGCTCTACAACATCGGCGACAAGGAGCTGACCGCGGGCGAACTGCGGACGCGCGGTTACTACCTCGGCTCCAACGTCTCCTATAACCTGAAGAAGCTGGTCGAACTCGGCTTCCTCGATCATCAGCGCAGCCGCGTTGATCGCCGCTCGGTCCGCATCCGTCTGACCCCGCAGGGCCAGGAAATCCGCAAGATCGTCGACGCGCTCTATCAGAAGCACGTCAAGACCGTCGAGCAGGTCGGTGGTATCTCGAACGACGAGTTCGCGACCCTGAACAAGTCGCTGCACCGGCTCGAGCGCTTCTGGACCGACCAGATCCTGTATCGGCTCTGAAAATTTCGATCGTTTGAGGGCCAAGCCGGCCGCTTAGAAGACCGGCAGCTCGACACGCGGTCAAACCGACTGGCAGGCAGTAAACCTTGCCCAGGGCGCATCGGCTCCGGTTTTTCCGGGGCCGGTGCGTTTTGTTTTTTGCCGCGACCCTGCGCCAATGCGCCGCCATCGGCACAATCCGGATTGACTAGCCTTCGACGCCACGCCCATAATCTTGACCAGGCCTTAAGCACGGTATCGACCACGCAAAGAGTCGACGGCTAGCGCCCAGGTGGGGAAAACCGGCTTGTCGGCATCGCGGCGTCCCATGTTCGGCGAGCAACAGCGATTCGTGCTGCTCCTGATTGCGCCCGCGGCACTGCTGCTGCTGTTGTTCCAGGTGGTGCCGATCGTGATCGGCGCCAATGCCAGCTTTCGCAACTGGGCGCTTTATGCGCCGAAGAAAACCTGGATCGGTCTCGACCACTATTATGCCGTGATTACGGACCCGGCGTTCCTCTATGTCGTGCTGCCGAACACCTTTGCCTTCATGGTGCTGAGCGTCGCCGGTGCGTTGGTTGTCGGCCTGGCGCTGGCGCTGCTGCTCAATCGTCCCTTCCGGGGACAAAAATTGGTGCAGACCATCCTGCTGGTGCCGCTGATGGTGGCGCCGGTGATCGCCGCGATCATGATCCGCTGGATCTTCAACGACCAGTTCGGCATCGTCAACGTGGTGCTGGAAGCGATCGGGTCTCGAAGGCCAGCCCTGGCTGGTGCAGCGCTGGAGCGCGTTCGGCATCATCCTGCTGACCGATATCTGGCTGTGGACTCCGTGGTTCACGCTGCTGCTGCTGGCGGGCCTGCAAAGCCTGCCGAAGGAGCCGTTCGAGGCCGCCGCCATCGACGGCACCTCCACCTGGCGGGTGTTTCGCTTTCTGACCTTGCCGATGCTGCGCCCGGTGATCGTCGTCTGCGTCGTGATCCGCGCTATCGACGCCTTCCGCACCTTCGACATCGTCTGGACGCTGACCGGAGGAGGGCCCGGCCGCTCGACCGAACTGTTCAGCCTCTATGCCTACGTGCACGCCTTCCTCAACCTCGATCTCGGCCGCGGTTCGGCGGCGGCGATCATCGGCGGGCTGATTATCCTGGTCATCGGCGTGGTGCTCTACCGCCTCGTCGACCGCATCGCAAAGGCCTGATCCGATGCCGATGGTGAGCCGCCCCCAATTCCTGCCGCAACTGCCGACCTGGAGCCGCAAGGCGCTGTTCGCGCTGGCGCTGGCCGCGATCTGCTTTGCGTTCGCCTTTCCGGTGCTGTGGCTGATGCTGACCTCGGTGCGGCCGGAGTCCGGCGTCTATTATGTCCATCGCGGCACCGAATTTACGCTCGGCAATTTCGCTGAGGTCTTGCGCGAGGAACGCATCGTCGAGGCATTCCTCAACTCTGCGCTGATCGCGACCTTGGCGACCGTGTTCTCGCTGCTGGTCACGGTATCCAGCGGCTACATGCTGTCGCGCTTCACCGGGCCGGCCTCGCGGATCTGGTTCGGCACCATCTACGTGTTCCGCTGCGTGCCTTATATTTCGTGGGTGCTGCCGCTGTATTTCGTGACCCAGAGCTGGGGCATCTACGACACCTATATCGGCCTGCTGCTGCCGCATGTCGCCGTGCACATCTGCTTCTTCTCGTGGCTGATGAAGGGCTTTTTCGACGGCATCGATCCGTCGATGGAATATGCCGCCATGATCGACGGCTGCACCCGCTGGGGCGCCTTCATCCGCGTCGCTATACCCTCGGCGCTGCCGGCGATCGCAGCCCTCGCGGTGCTGTGCTGGCTGTTCACCTGGAACGAGTTCCTGTTCGCGCTGATCCTGACCGGCAACCGGGTGCCGATGATCACGGTGGTCATGGCGCAGTTCGTCACCGAGATGGGCCTGCGCTGGAATTTGATGGCGGCGACCGCTGTCATGGCGCTGGTGCCGGCGTTTTTGATCGCGCTGTTCGGGCAGAAATACGTGATCAGGGGTTTGCGGATCTAAGAAGAAGAAGAGTCCAAGCGAGGCAGAGAACGAACAAGAAACACGGCAGGAAAACGAGGGAGGACGCGATGCAGGGACTGACAAGATGGTTCGCGGCGGCGACGGTGGCCCTGGTGGCCGGAACCGGAAGTGCCGCTGCGCAGGTGAAGGAATTGCGGATCGGCTATCAGCCGAGCCCGATCCAGGATGCGTCGATTGCGATGTTCGAGACCTGGGGCGCCAGGAACGGCGTCAAGATCGTCAAGGTGCCGAACTCCTACGGCGTCTATGTCGAGAAGATGACGGCATCGCTGACCTCGAACGCGGACCAGTACGACGTCATCTGGCACAACGACGACTGGGGCCAGACCTGGGCGCATCTGCTGGAGCCGACCGACGACGTCGACGCCAACAAGTTCGCCGAGAAGTGGGGCATGGACAAGATCGTGTTCGGGAACGCCGAAGGCCAGAACACGGTCGTGCCGATGGGCCAGACCTTCAGCGTGTTCTTCTACCGCTCCGACCTGGTGAAGCCGGAGGAAGTGCCGAAGACGCTCGACGAACTCGTCACCGTCAGCAAGGCGCTGCAGGCCGCCGGCAAGGTCAAGTTCGGCTATGTCGGCGGCATGGCGATGAACCACTCCTGGTTTTCCTGGTTCTGGTCGATGTGGGGCAACAATTGCGACGTGCTGATGCCGCCCTACGAGCGCGACAACAAGAAGCTCGCCGCGGCCGGCTGGAAATCCGGCATGACCGAACCCTGCATGCAGCAGACCGTCGAATACTGGTGGGATGCGATCAACACCCACAAGATCTCGCCGCGCGGCATGCCGGCCTATGACCGCAACGAGGCCAACGCCGTGTTCATGGGCGGCGACGCCGCCTTCACGGTCGCGGACTCGCTTGTGGTGGGGCACCTTCAACGATCCCGCCAAGTCGAAGGTCGCCGGCAAGATCGCCGCCGCGCGCTTTCCGCTCGGGCCGAACCGCACCAAACCGTTCGCCTGGGACGACATCTGGGGCTGGGCGATCCCGAAGTCGATCTCGCCGGAGCGCAAGAAGCTCGCCAAGGAAATGCTCAATGCGATGATGCTCGACGAGGAGGGCCAGACCAAGCTGTTCAAGGCGACCGGCGCGCCGCCGCCCAACACCACGTTCTGGCCGAAGATCGCCGCGGAAGATTCCTTCATGAAGCTGTTGAAGGAGTCGGTACTGGATTCCCCGGACAAGGTCCGCGGCGCCTATTACTTCCCGCAATGGCCGGCCGTGCACAAGGCGTTCAACGACACCGTGACCAAGGCCGTCACCGGCAAGCGCGAGGATATCGCCAAGGTGCTGGCCGACGGCGCGCCCCTGGTCAGCAAGGCCGCGCAGTAGTCAAAACCCAAACCCCCGCCGCGGATGTCGCGGCGGGGTTGTTTTTCGATCAGCAGTGAAACGGCGGGGCAATGGCAGCGATCTCACTCAGCAAGCTCAACAAGCACTATGGCTCGCTGTTTCACGCCGTAAAGGACGTCGACCTCGAAATATCGGACAAGGAGTTCGTCGCTTTGGTCGGCCCGTCCGGCTGCGGCAAGTCGACGACGCTGCGCATGATCGCCGGCCTGGAAGACATCTCCAGCGGCGACATCCGGATCGGCGGGCAGGTGGTCAACCACCTGCCGCCGCGCGACCGCGACGTCGCCATGGTGTTCCAGAACTACGCGCTCTACCAGCACATGAGCGTCTACGACAATCTGGCTTTCGGCCTGCGCAACAAGAAGACCCCGGAAGCCGACATCAAGGCCGCGATCGACCGCGCCGCCGCCATGCTCGGCCTGCACGAGCTTTTGCAGCGCAAGCCGAAGCAGCTTTCGGGCGGCCAGCAGCAGCGCGTCGCGCTCGGCCGCTGCATCGTACGCAATCCGCAGGTGTTTCTGTTCGACGAGCCGTTGTCGAACCTCGACGCCAAGCTGCGCGCCCAGATGCGGATCGAGATCAAGCGCCTGCATGCGGAGATCCCGACCACCTCGGTCTTCGTCACCCACGACCAGGTCGAGGCCATGACGCTTGGGCGACCGTGTCGTGATCATGCGCGACGGCCGGGTGCAGCAGATCGGCACGCCGTTGCAGGTCTATGGCAAGCCCGCCAACAGGTTCGTCGCCGGTTTCATCGGCGCGCCGGCGATGAATTTCATCGACGTTACCGTGCGAAGCGAAACCGGCAGTACGGTGGTCGAAGACGAGGGCGGCTTCAAGCTGGCGGTGGGCGGGCCCGATGCGCCTGCGCTGGCGGCCCACAATGGCCGGCAGGTGATATTGGGTATGCGCCCCGAACATCTCATGCTCGGCGAGGGCGCCCCGGGCCTTGGCTTCGATGCCCGCGTCGAGGTCGTCGAACAACTCGGCTCCGAGATCCTGCTCGAAACCCGGGTCGGCGCCACCAGCGTTACCGCCGCCCGCGTCGACGCCGAGAGCAGGGTGGCGCGCGGCGATCAGGTTCGCCTTTCGGCCCAGCCCGGCCGCCTGCATTTCTTCGACCCCGAAACCGAGCTGCCGATTTCGGGCTGAGGTCCGCAAATACCGCTCCGAATTTTGTGGTTTTGTATTTTGGGGACCGCACAGCCGGTGTAGCCTTGTCGCCGGACGGGAGGCGACGAGGGTCACGGGATGGCGGATGCGACGATCGACGGTGTTCAGGAAGCGCTTCGTCGAACGTTTCCCCTGAAGGCGACAAGTTCAGGGCGGTCCTGGCAAGGCGTCCATGTCAACGAATTCGCCGCAGTTCATATCGACGATCTGCTCTCGCCGCCGCGGGACCACGTCAAGATCGGCCTGTGCATCGGAACCTCGCCGTTTATCCGGCGGGAAGTATGTGGGAAGACTTTCGTCGGCCCGTCGCGCATCGGCGAATTCTCGATTTTGCCGGCAGGGCGAAAGTCGCGCTGGCATGGTCTGGTGCCTGATCACCTCGACATTCGCCTGGACCCCGGCAAGATCGACGAAATGGCTGCCGAGCTGCGCAAGACCGGCGAGAGGCGCTTTGAATTCGTCGATGTTCAGCGCATGCGCGATCCCGTGGTCGAGCACATCGGCGCCGTCCTCAGAATCGAGCTCGACCGCGCATCGCATCCCGCCCAGGACCTGCTGATCGAGTCGATGGCCCTGGCGCTGTGCGCGCATCTGCTGCGCGGTTACACCAATGCGGTCGGCGTCGAGCAACGGCCGACGGGATCGGTCGATGTCGCTGCTGTCAGGCGCGCGATTGCCTACATCGGGGACAACCCCGATCGCGCGATTTCCCTGCAAGAGCTGGCGGCGGCAGCCGGATTGAGCCGCTTCCACTTCGGCCGCGTGTTCAAACACCATCTCGGCATGTCGCCCGCCAGATACGTGGAATGGACCCGGATCGAGCAGGCCAAGGCACTGATCGTGAATGCCGAAATGTCGCTGGCGGCCGTTGCCCAGGCGGTCGGGTTCGCCGATCAAAGCCATTTCTCACGCCGCTTTCGTTTCCATGAGGGGCGCACCCCCGCCACGTTCGCGCGCGAACAGGCGCGGCGCATTTTGCCTTCCAGATAATCCCGCGTATCCAGCGAGCGCCGGCCGCGCAAAAGCGCGTGAGACAGCACGAAAGGTCCAGGAACCGCACGAACGGAAAAGACGCGAACGCCCGCCGATAGTTGAATGGACCCCATGGCCGGGGACGGCATTCAACGAGGGATCCAATTCGATGGGCACGGTCACGACCAAGGACGGCACCGAAATCTTCTACAAGGATTGGGGAAAAGGTCAGCCGTTGTTCTTTCACCATGGCTGGCCGCTGAGCGCCGACGACTGGGACAGCCAGATGATGTTCTTTCTGGCGCAGGGCTATCGCGTCGTCGCCCACGACCGCCGCGGCCATGGCCGCTCGACCCAAACGGCCGATGGCCACGACATGGATACCTACGCGGCCGACGTCGCCGATGTCGTCAAAGCCCTCGATCTGAAGAGACGCCATCCACATCGGCCATTCGACCGGTGGCGGCGAGGTCACCCGGTACGTCGCCAGATACGGCAAGGGCAGGGTGAAGAAGGCGGTGCTGATCAGCGCCATTCCCCCCACCTTCATGAGGTCGGAGCGAAATCCGGACGGCGTGCCCAGGGAAGTGGTCGATGGCATTCGCGACGGCACCGCGAACCACCGCTCGCAGTTTTACAAGGACATCACGATCCCGTTCTACGGCTTCAACCGTCCGGGGGCTGTCGACCTCTGAAGGCATTCGCGAGAACTGGTGGCGGCAAGGCATGATGGGCGCCGCGATCGCTCAGTACGAATGCATCAGGGTGCTGTCGGAAACCGAATTCTTCGACGACCTGAAAGCCATCGACGTGCCCGTGCTGGTGATGCACGGCGAGGACGATCAGATCTGTCCGTTCCCGACCACCGGCGCCCGGTCGGTCAAGCTGTTGAAGCACGGCACGCTGAAATCCTATCCCGGGCTGCCGCACGGCATGCCGACCACGCATGCCGAGCTGATCAACGCCGATCTCTTGGCGTTTATCCGGTCCTGACGTGGGCTGGTTTTAATTCCGCGGCGTCAGGCGGTCGGTGCCGCTGCCGTTCTCGCCGCGGATCGACCAGTTACCAATAAGCACGCCGCCTTCGCCGACCGTATAGAGGATGAGGCCGGGCTGGCCGTTGACCTGGTAGGTCGCCGCCAGCGTGTCGCCCCGGCGCATGCCGAACCCGCTGTAGACCGTGCTGCCGATCTTCCATTTGATCGAGAACGTCGTGTCCGAGATGACCTCGACGGTGGCGGTGCCGGTGTATTTCGACCCGTCGGCATTGGTGCCGGTCTCGTCATAGGTCGAGGCCAGCTTGAGGGTATCTGCAAACGCCGGCGTGGTGAGGGCGAGGACGAAAACGGCGCAAATGGTCCGGATCATGGTGCAACCCCTTAAATTGATCTCAGAAATTGATTTTAGCCCGTCAAACGCCATAAGCCCGCTTCTGTGACGGGAGCAACGGGCCTTGCTTCTGCACTGCAAAATAAGTTCTCCGGCAGGGAACCGGTCGCGGGGTCTCCGCTTTATCAGTCCGGGTTGGAGGACTGAAGCAATGCTGGTCGAGCGCGGATTGCAGGTCATGAATCTCGAAACGGTCGGGGATGCCTATGCCATCGCCTCGAATTATCTCCGCAAATCCGGAGCGATTCCCGACACCTTTGCCACCGACGAGCGCCTGCTCGAAATCATCGTAACGCTGTTTCAGCGCGGCGAGTTCAACCGGATTCGTCTCGCCAACAAGGCGATCGCCAAATTCGAAGCCGGAAAATTCAAAACCATCGAGATCCAAACCCGAGTCCCGGCCTGACTGCATCACCTCAGGAGAGCACCATGGAAGCCGCCATCGACCGCATCATGCAGACCTACGATCTGCTGCTGAACCGCACCGCCGCCGCCAGTGTCGAGGCGCGCGCCAAGGTGACGGACTATCTGGAGACGCTGGTGCAAGCCGGCGAAAAGGACACCCACCGGCTGACCGTCTGCGGCCTGACCTATCTGCGCCAGCTCGACGGCAGCAACGATCCGGTGAAGGCCGGATTTACCGGGTTGTAAAAGCTGTTCCTCGTCATTGCGACCCGTTGGCTCGCAATGACGAATGTGCCTCTTCAATTGCGGCAAATTGGCCGACGGGCAAATCACTTCTGATTTTCAGAAATAGTGTCAAGCCCGGGAATCAAAAATATTCCGGTTGCCGCGTCGGGCAAATCACGGGTTTAATTCTGCCTGTCTACCGCGACAAGAGGGGCGATCGCGATCGTCACGACCGTGCGGTGGGATGCGATGGACGCGATGTTGCGACTGACGAGCGCGACGTTGGCGTACGGCGAAATCGTGAGGGTCCGACGCCCCGGTGCTGGCGTCAAGCCAGAGGTAGGCGAAAGCTTCCAATGGCGATGGTGGCAACAAAGCCGGTCACCAGGACGACCACCTATAAGCCGTAAAGCCATTGCGTGGGGGAGGCCGGAGTGTTCACCGCTGAACCTGTATGCTCGTGGGCAGCATATCTCTTTGCAACACGCCTGCGAGACCGCGGGTGCAGCGCGCACCCGGTCTTCCCCGCGCCCTCATTAATTCCGAGGGCAAACGAAATGCAAAACCTCGGGCAGAACATGCCGCGAGATCGCGAAGTTGTATTCTGACTTCGTAGGGTGGGCAAAGCGCAGCGTGCCCACCAACTTGGGTCGCATCCGAGAGGAATGGTGGGCACGGCGCAGTGCTCCTTTGCCCACCCTACGAAGAAGCTGGATTGCTTCGCTTCGCTCGCAATGACAGTCTGACGCGAACGCTCGCCTTCCAACAAAATCCCCTGAGGAAATCCCCATGCTCACGCTTCATCATCTCAACGACTCCCGCTCGCAGCGCATTTTGTGGCTGCTGGAGGAGCTCGGCACGCCCTACGAGATGGTGCGCTATCAGCGCGACGCGGTGACGCGGCTGGCGCCGCCGGAGCTCACCCAAATTCATCCGCTCGGCAAATCGCCTGTCATCACCGACGGCGATATCAGGATCGCCGAGTCGGCCGCGATCGTCGACTACATCATTCGCCGCTATGGAAAAGGCGCGATGATGCCCGCCGCCGGGAGCGCCGACTACGAGGCCTATAACGAGTGGCTGCATTATTCGGAAGGGTCGGCGATGCTGCCGCTGATGCTGAACCTCTATGTCGGCCGGCTGAAGGAAGCCGGCGCGCCGCTGCATCCGCGCATCGACAGCGAAATGGCCAACCACCTCGGCTATGTCGACGCCGCGCTGAAGGGCCGCGAGTTCTTCGTCGGTCCGTCGCTGACCGGGGCTGATATCCAGATGAGTTTTGTCGGCGAGATGGCAAAGGTGTTCGACAAGCTCGCCCCGTATCCGAACCTGGCGGCCTGGCTGACCCGGATGCACACGCGGCCGGCGTTCCAGCGCAGCGTGGAGAAGGGCGGGGCGTACCGGTTTGCGAAGTAGCTCTCCGTCGTTCCGGCCTAGTGCGCAATTGCGCACGGGAGCCGGAACCCATACGCCGCGACCGTTGGAAGGGGCAAAATGGCAGACGCCTTTCGCTCCACTGCCACCGGCGGTTATGGGCCCCGGCTCAAGGCCGGGGCGATGGCACCGCCCCCCTTGGAACCCGCCCCATCCACCATATCTTGCATAAATATCAGGCCCATACCGCAAGTGCTTGGCCAATTCCGGGCGATGTGGTATCTCGCAAATGCTTCTTTCGACCGCCACACGTGACCGACCGTTTTGCCCCTAAGGGCCTGCGGCGGTGGAGATATTTGGCCCAATGACCTCCTCTTCCAGCGCAAAGACCGCATCCGCGCCCGACTCGTTCTTTTCGGCCACCCTGGCCGAGGCCGATCCCGAAATCGCCGCCGCCATCAAGGGCGAACTCGGCCGTCAGCGCCACGAGATCGAGTTGATCGCCTCGGAAAACATCGTCAGCCGCGCGGTGCTGGAAGCGCAGGGCTCGGTGATGACCAACAAGTATGCCGAGGGCTATCCGGGCGCGCGCTACTACGGCGGCTGCGAGTGGGTCGATGTCGCCGAGACGCTCGCGATCGAGCGCGCCAAGAAGCTGTTCGGAGCGAATTTCGCCAACGTGCAGCCGAACTCCGGCAGCCAGATGAACCAGGCGGTGTTTCTGGCGCTGTTGCAGCCCGGCGATACCTTCATGGGTCTCGACCTCGCCGCCGGCGGCCATCTCACCCACGGCTCGCCCGTCAACATGTCCGGCAAGTGGTTCAAGGCCGTGCACTACACCGTGCGCCGTGACGACCAGATCATCGACATGGATGAAGTGGCGAAGCTGGCCGAGCAGGCGCGCCCGAAGCTGATCATCGCCGGTGGTTCGGCCTATTCACGGGCCTGGGACTTCAAGCGTTTTCGCGAGATCGCCGACAGCGTCGGCGCTTACCTGCTGGTCGACATGGCGCATTTCGCCGGCCTCGTCGCCGGCGGCGTTCATGCCTCGCCGGTACCGTATGCGCATGTCACCACCACGACCACGCACAAGTCGCTGCGCGGTCCGCGCGGCGGCCTGATCCTGACCAACGACGAGGCGCTCGCCAAGAAGCTGAATTCCGCGATCTTCCCGGGCCTGCAGGGCGGTCCCTTGATGCATGTGATCGCCGCCAAGGCGGTCGCGTTCGCCGAAGCGCTGCGGCCGGACTTCAAGATCTACGCGAAGAACGTCGTCGAAAACGCCAAGGCGCTGGCGGAAACGCTGCGCGGCCACGGCCTCGATATCGTCTCCGGCGGCACCGACAACCATCTGATGCTGGTCGATCTCAGGCCGAAGGGCCTGAAGGGCAACGTCTCTGAAAAGGCGCTGGTGCGCGCCGCCATCACCTGCAACAAGAACGGCATTCCCTACGATCCGGAAAAGCCGTTCGTCACCTCGGGCCTGCGTCTCGGCACGCCGGCGGCGACCACGCGCGGCTTCGGTGTCGCCGAGTTCAAGCAGGTTGGCGGCATGATCGCCGAAGTGTTGACCGCGCTGGCGCAATCGCCTGACGGCAAGGCGCCGCTGGTGGAAGCCGCGATCAAGGAACGCGTCAAGGCGCTCACCGACAAGTTTCCGATTTACCAGTAAGGCCGCAGTAAAGGTCCCGTTGGATGCGCTGTCCGAGTTGCAACAGTCTGGATACCCAGGTGAAGGACTCGCGTCCGACCGAGGATTCGGCTGTGATCCGGCGGCGGCGGATCTGCATCGCCTGCAATTTCCGCTTCACCACCTTCGAACGGGTGCAGTTGCGCGAACTCACGGTGATCAAGCGCAACGGCCGCCGGGTGCCGTTCGACCGCGACAAGCTGGTGCGCTCGCTGCAGATCAGCCTGCGCAAGCGGCCGGTCGATCCTGAACGGGTCGAGAAGATGGTCTCCGCGATCGTGCGCGAACTCGAAAGCGGCGGCGAGGCCGAAGTCTCGTCGGAAGCCATTGGCGAGATCGTGATGGAGCATCTGCGCGGGCTCGACGACGTCGCCTATGTTCGCTTCGCTTCGGTCTATCGCAATTTTCGCGAAGCGAAGGACTTTGAAGCGGTACTGGGCGAACTCTCCGCCGAAGACGACGCGCGGGTCGCCACGTTGCGCAAATGATCTTCCGCATTCTGGAAGACCAGTACGCCGAGAAATCCAGGGAGGCGAAAGCCGCCGACCAGCGCTTCATGCAGCTGGCACTGGCGCTCGGCCGGCGCGGGCAAGGCCGCACCTGGCCCAATCCCGCGGTCGGTGCCGTCGTGGTCAAGGACGGCGTCATCGTCGGCCGCGGCTGGACCCAACCCGGCGGCCGCCCGCATGCCGAGCCCGAGGCGCTGACGCGCGCCGGCGAGGCGGCGCGGGGCGCCACGCTGTATGTGACGCTGGAGCCCTGTTCGCATTTCGGCAAATCGCCGCCCTGTGTCGATGCGGTGATTGCCTCCGGCATCGCCCGCGTGGTGTCGGCGATCGAGGACCCTAATCCGGAAGTGGCGGGGCAGGGCCACGCCAAGCTGCGCGCGGCGGGCATCGTCGTCGATGTCGGGCTCGGTGCGGCGGAAGCCGCGCGCGATCACGCCGGGCATTTTCGGCGCATCCGCGACAAGCGCCCGCATGTGATCCTGAAACTCGCGGTCTCCGCCGACGACAAGATCGCGGCTGCCGGCCACAAGCCTGTCGCGATCACCGGCGAAGCGGCAAAAACGCGCGTGCATCTGCTGCGCGCGCAATGCGATGCCATCCTGGTCGGCATCGGCACCGTGCGGGCGGACGATCCGCGGCTCGATTGCCGGCTGCCGGGCATGGAAGCGCGCTCGCCGGTGCGGGTCGTACTGGATCGCGCCTTGCGCATTCCCGGTACCAGCAAGCTCGTTCATTCCGCGCGCCAGACCCCGCTCTGGGTGATGACGTCGGACCTCGCCGAAGCTCCGGCCGCCGCCAAACTCGGCGCGGCGGGGGCGCAGGTCATCCATGTCGCCGCCGCCACCGCCAACCCGCCCGGGCTTGACCTCCAAGCCGTGCTGCACGGGCTCTCCGACAAGGGCATCTCGCGGCTGATGGTCGAAGGCGGCGCGCGGGTGGCGTCGTTCTTCATCGCCGCTGATCTCGTTGACGAAATCTGGCTGCTGCGCGGCCCCGAAAACATCGGCGACGACGGCATTCCCGCGCTGGACGCATTGCCGCTGTCGGCGATCACGCAGTCGTCGGGCTTCAAGGTTCGTGCTAGCGAAACGCTGGATAGGGACACTCTGACCATCTACGAGCGCACTTAATGTTCACCGGCATAGTCACCGATATCGGCGAGATCGTCGCCCTGACGCCGACCGCGCAGGGGCAGTTGCACCGCATGCGGATCGCCTGCGTCTACGATCAGAAGACCATCGCCGACGGCGCCTCGATCGCCTGCAACGGCGTCTGCCTGACCGTGGTCGGCTCCGGCGTCGAGGGTGGCAAGACCTGGTTCGAGGTGGATGCCGCGGCCGAGACGCTCGGCATGACCACGGCCAAGCACTGGGCCAGGGGCACCAAACTTAATCTGGAGCGAGCGCTGAAGATCGGCGACGAACTCGGCGGTCACATCGTCGCCGGCCACGCTGACGGCATCGCCACCATCGTCAAGCGCGACGACCTCCCGGACATGGCGCGGTTCGAACTGCGAACGACGCGGGAACTGGCGCGTTTCATCGCCACCAAGGGCTCGATCACGCTGGATGGTGTGTCGCTGACCGTGAATACGGTCGAGGACGTCGTGTTTTCGGTGCTGATCATCCCGCATACGCTCGGCGTCACCACGCTGGGTGGCTGGCACACCGGCAGCGAGGTCAATATCGAAGTCGACCTGATGGCCCGTTATGCCGCGCGGCTGTCGGAAATGAAGTGACAGGGTGTCATACGGCGCTTAAAACGCCCGCCTAATCCTCACGACGCCCCTCGGATGAGGCGCAGAGACGAAAGAACGTAATGGCAGACGCACGGCGCGCACCGCTGAAAGACCAGACCGACATCAAAGGCGCGCGCGCGCTGATCGTCGAGGCGCGGTTCTATGACGACATTCAGGATGCGCTGCTGGAAGGCGCCGTCACCGAGCTGAAGGCCGCTGGCGTCAGCCATGACGTCATCACCGTGCCCGGCGCGCTGGAGATTCCGGCTGCGATCGCCATTGCGATCGACGCGGCTGAGGCGAACGGCAAGCCCTATGATGCGGCGATTGCGCTCGGCTGCGTGGTGCGAGGCGATACCATTCATTTCGAGATCGTCTCGATGGAGTCCTCACGCGCGCTGATGGACCTGTCGGTCGCGCGCAAATTTCCGCTCGGCAACGGCATCATCACGGTCAATACCGACGCGCAGGCCTGGGCGCGGGCGCGTGCCAGCGAACTCAACAAGGGCGGCGATGCCGCGCGCGCGGCACTCGCGATGCTGCGGATCAAGCGCCGGCTGGCAAAGGTCTGACGATGGCAGACAGCAAGAAGCCCGCCAAAGGTCCTGACAAGAAAGCCAACCGCCGTGGCGCGGCGCGGCTCGCCGCGGTGCAGGCGTTGTACCAGATGGACATCGGCGGCACCGGCATTGACGACATCTTTGCCGAATTCGAAAGCCACTGGCTCGGCGGCGAGGTCGAGGGCGAAAAGTACCTGCCGGCGGAAGCCGCGTTCTTCCGCGACGTCGTCTCCGGCGTGGTGCGCGACCAGGCCAAGCTCGATCCCTTGATCGATGATGCGCTGTCGAAGGGCTGGCCCTTGAAGCGGATCGACGCGATCCTGCGCGCCGTGTTGCGCGCGGGCTCCTACGAACTCGAGCACCGCAAGGACGTTCCCGGCCGCGTGGTCGTGTCGGAATATGTCGACGTCGCGCACGCCTTTGTCGAAAAGGACGAGACCGGCATGGTCAACGCTGTGCTCGACCAGATCGCGCGCCAGTTCCGCGCCGACGAGTTCGCACGTGGCTAGGGCTGGGCCCGCGTCCGGCGAGGATTCGCTGATCGCGCGCTATTTTCAGCCGCTTGCGACCGACCCGGGCGCATTCCAGCTCGACGACGACGCCGCGGCCCTGATGCCTGATGGCAACGACATCGTGGTGACGACCGACGCCATCGTCGAGGGCGTGCATTTTCTGTCAGACGATCCGCCGGACACGGTCGCCCGCAAGGCGCTGCGAGTGAACCTTTCGGATCTCGCGGCCAAGGGTGCTGCGCCCGCCGGCTTCGTGCTGACGCTGGCGCTGCGCGACGCCGATGAGGCATGGCTGAAGCCGTTCGCGGCGGCGCTTGGCGAGGATGCCGCGCAGTTCGGCTGCCCGCTATTGGGCGGCGATACGGTTTCGACGCCGGGCCCGCTGATGATCTCGGTCACCGCGTTTGGCCGGGTACCGCCGGGCAAAATGGTTCATCGCAGCGGCGCCAAGCCAGGCGACCGCGTGATGGTGACGGGGACGATCGGCGACGCCGCGCTGGGACTTGCCGTGCTCAAGGGCGGCAAGGTCCACGCCGCCACCAGCGCGATTGCTGCGCGGGAAATGCTGGTCGGGCGTTATCGCGTGCCGCAGCCGCGCGTGGCGCTGGCGGAAGCCGTTCGCGGCCATGCCAGCGCGGCGATGGATGTGTCGGACGGGCTGGCGGGTGATCTCGCAAAACTCTGCGCCGTGTCTGACGTATCCGCCGTGATTGATCTTCAGTCGGTGCCGCTGTCCGATGCCGCGCGGGATCTGGTGTCGCGTGGAATCGTCGGTCTGGAAACGCTGATCGCGGGCGGCGACGATTACGAGATTCTGTGCACGATCCCGGAAGATCGCGTCGAAGGGTTCGCGGCCGCGGCACAGCGTGCCGGTGTGGCGGTGAGCTCGATCGGGGCCGTTGTCGCGGGAGTGGCTGCGCCCAAATTCATCGACCAACAGGGCAGGGAGATCGTACTGGAACGGCTGTCCTACAGCCATTTTTGAAGCCGGCGGTATTAACCGCGCGGGCTTTATTTCCCTTTAGCCATTGCAATTTCACGGGAAACCTATACGTGTACCCTCATTCGATTACCGCCGTGCCTTTTTGAACGCGCCCTAAGGGGCTTCTTCCAGAGACATCGTCGAGAACGGATTTGAATCCGCGCGATCGCCGCGCGGAATGAAAAGCCCATGTGCTTTGGAGAAGATAAAATGGCTACAGGAACAGTGAAGTGGTTTAACGGTCAAAAGGGTTTCGGCTTCATCGAGCCGAGCGATGGCAGCAAGGATGTGTTCGTTCACATCTCCGCCGTCGAGCGCGCCGGTCTCAGCGGACTGGCTGAAGGTCAGAAGGTTCAGTTCGAACTGAAGACCGACAGCATGCGCGGCAAGGTCAGCGCCGAGAACCTGTCGATCGTCTAAGACATCGAAACGGTCGTTTCACGGATGTACTGAGATGGCTTGTGAGCCCGCCCGCCCCAAAAGGGGTTGGGCGGGTTCTTGCGTTTTGCAGCTAAGGAACCGCCCAGCCTCGACTGGGCGACGATTTGCCGGGTTTTTACCCCTGATTCCTTTCTAAAATCGACGTTTTTTGCCCCTCGCGGCGTTGCGCCGGGGAGACGATTTTGGCATGGTCCCGCCGATTTGAGGCCGCCCTTTTGGGCAGGGAGGGCCTCCTTTTTATGCGCCTGCCGCGTCCGCGGAGAAGGCGTGGGGTCGTTCAAGAAAATCTGAGGCAACGTCAATGACAGCATTATGGGTGATTGTGCTCTGCGGAGCGCTTTCGATCGTTTACGCCATCTGGGCGACGGCATCCGTGTTGAAAGCGGACGCCGGCAATCCGCGCATGCAGGAGATCGCAGCCGCGGTCGCCGAAGGCGCGCAGGCCTATCTCAAGCGCCAGTACATGACGATCGCCATCGTCGGCGTCGTGATCTTCGCGCTCCTGGCCTATTTCCTCGGCATGCTCGTCGCGGTCGGCTTCCTGATCGGCGCGGTGCTGTCGGGTGCGGCCGGCTTCATCGGCATGAACGTCTCGGTTCGCGCCAACGTGCGCACCGCGCAGGCGGCGACGATCTCGCTGGCCGGCGGACTTGAGCTCGCCTTCAAGGCCGGCGCCATCACCGGCATGCTGGTGGCGGGTCTGGCGCTGCTCGGCGTCACCATCTATTTCGCCTATCTGACCCAGATGTTGGGTCTTGCTCCCAACAGCCGCACCGTGATCGACGCGATGGTCGCGCTCGGCTTTGGCGCTTCGCTGATCTCGATCTTCGCCCGTCTCGGCGGCGGCATCTTCACCAAGGGCGCTGACGTGGGCGGCGATCTCGTCGGCAAGGTCGAAGCCGGCATCCCCGAGGACGATCCGCGCAACCCGGCCACCATTGCCGACAACGTCGGTGATAACGTCGGTGACTGCGCCGGCATGGCCGCCGACCTGTTCGAGACCTACGCGGTGACCGCGGTCGCCACCATGGTGCTCGCCGCAATCTTCTTCGCGACGTCGCCGCTGCTGGTGAACATGATGACGCTGCCGCTCGCCATTGGCGGCGCCTGCATCATCACCTCGATCATCGGCACCTTCTTCGTCAAGCTCGGCGCCAGCCAGTCCATCATGGGCGCGCTGTACAAGGGCCTGATCGTGACCGGCGTCCTGTCGCTGCTGGCTGTTGCCGGCGTCATCAACTGGCTGATCGGCTTCGGTCCGCTGGCGGGCGTGAAGTACACCGGTATGGCGCTGTTCGAATGCGGCGTCGTCGGTCTGGTCGTCACCGGCCTGATCATCTGGATCACCGAATACTACACCGGCACCGACTATCGCCCGGTGAAGTCGATCGCGGCGTCCTCGGTCACCGGTCACGGCACCAACGTGATCCAGGGTCTGGCGATCTCGATGGAATCGACCGCCGGTCCGGCGCTCGTGATCATCGCCGGCATCCTCGTCACCTACAGCCTTGCCGGCCTGTTCGGCATCGCAATCGCGACCACCACGATGCTGGCGCTGGCCGGCATGATCGTGGCGCTCGACGCCTTCGGCCCCGTCACCGACAACGCCGGCGGCATCGCCGAAATGGCCGGTCTGCCGAAGGAGGTCCGCAAGGCCACCGATGCGCTCGACGCAGTCGGCAACACCACCAAGGCGGTCACCAAGGGCTATGCGATCGGCTCAGCCGGTCTCGGCGCGCTGGTGCTGTTCGCGGCCTACAATGAAGACCTGAAGTTCTTCATCGCCAACGCCGCGAAGTATCCGTACTTCCAGGGCGTGCTGCCCGACTTCTCGCTGAACAATCCCTACGTCGTGGTCGGCCTGCTGTTCGGCGGCCTGCTGCCCTATCTGTTCGGCGCGATGGGCATGACCGCGGTCGGCCGTGCGGCCGGCGCGATCGTCGAGGAAGTGCGTCGTCAGTTCCGCGAGAAGCCCGGCATCATGCAGGGTACCGACAAGCCCGATTACGGCCGGGCCGTCGACATCCTGACCAAGGCGGCGATCAAGGAAATGATCATTCCGTCGCTGCTGCCGGTGCTGTCGCCGATCTTCGTCTACTTCGTGATCTTCGGAATCGCGGGTGGCGGTGCGGCCGGCAAGTCGGCGGCGTTCTCCGCCGTCGGCGCCATGCTGCTCGGCGTGATCGTGACCGGTCTGTTCGTCGCGATCTCGATGACCTCGGGCGGCGGCGCCTGGGACAATGCCAAGAAGTACATCGAGGACGGTCACTACGGTGGCAAGGGCTCGGACGCCCACAAGGCGGCCGTGACCGGCGATACCGTCGGCGATCCCTACAAGGATACGGCGGGCCCCGCCGTCAACCCGATGATCAAGATCACCAACATCGTGGCGCTGCTGCTGCTGGCGATCCTGGCGCACTGAACCCGAAGCATGTGAATTGCGACAAACCCGCGGTGCAAGCCGCGGGTTTTTTGCATCGGTGGTTCCAGCGCGGGGCAGACGGCCATGAAGTTTGAGACGACCAAATGCTATCAGTGCGGCGGCGAAATGCTGATGGGCGCGCCGCTCTGTCCAAGCTGTGGCCAGCCGCAAACCGGCTCCGCAAAACGCGGCGGTCTCTACCAGCCGGGGGTGATGTTGGCGGTCGCGCTGGCCGCTGCGGTGCTTCTGTTCTTCAACTGGATCAAGTCGCCGGCGCCGCAGCCGAACCAGCGTGACTCACCGCCATCCGTGAGCCTGCCTTCCCGATAACGGCGGCGAACCGCACGGTCTCAGCCTGAGCTGAGTACCGGCATCTCTGACTGCGTTGCTTGCCGAACCCGTCGGCTTCCGCCAACGATAGTCATCGGGAATCAGACCTCGAAAACACGGAGATCGATCGATGTCGCTGTCATCTGCGCGCAATTACGCGCTCCGCGCCGCCAAGTCGCAGGATCAGAAGGAAGCCGCAGAATTACTGTCGAAGGCGATCCTGGAACTGGCGCTGGCGATCGAAACGACCGACGCCAAGGTCAAGAAGATCAACAAGTCATCGTAGCGCCTTGCGTAGCAAGGGTGGGTTAGCCAACGGGTCGCGCGTATGCGCGCCCGATGACAGGTTCCGCCTAACCCACCCTACGAAGTTCAGTTCACGTCCATCTGCAAGCCTTCGCGCTTGATGATCTCGCCGAACTTGGCGGTCTCCGCCTGCACGAAACCGGAAAATTGCTCCGGCGTGCCCCAGTCGGTGCGCGCGCCCATCGCGGCGATGGTCTTCTTGATGTCCTCGCGCTCCAGCATCGTCTTGATTTCCTTGTTGAGGGCATCGACGACGGGGGCGGGGGCTGCCTTCGGCAGGAACACACCGAACCAGGACGACACATCGAATTTCGCGAGCTCAGGGGCGCTCTCCCGCATGGTCGGAATGTTCGGCGCCACGCCGCTGCGTTCGGGCGTGGTGACCGCGAGCGCGGTGAGCTTGCCTTCCTGGGTTTGCGGAAGCGACGGGAACAGGTTGTCGAACAGGATCTGGATGTCGCCGGCCAAGCGCGGCCTGCAACGCCGGTCCTGCACCGCGGAACGGCACGTGCACCATCTTCAGGCCGGTGAGTTGCAGGAACCAGGCGCCGGTGAGGTGAGGGCTCTGGCCTACGCCTGACGACGCGTAGTTCAGCTTGTCGGGGTTGGCCTTGATATAGGCGATCAGTTCGGCGATCGACTTGATGCCGGTGGACGGATGCGCCGACACGATGTTCGGCGTCCGGATCAGGTTGGAAACGGGCTGCAACTGGTCCGCCTTGTAGTTCAGGTTGCGGAAGATGCTGTAGGCGATGGCGTTGGGGCCGGGGTTGCCGATCAGGATGGTGTGACCGTCGCCCTTCTGTCGGATCACCTCGACGGTGCCGATGGTGCCGCCGCCGCCCGAGCGGTTTTCCACCACGGCGGACTGGCCCCAGGCGGTCTGCAGGTGTGCTGCCAGCAGCCGTCCCATCACGTCGGTGGTGCCGCCGGCCGCGGCCGGCACGATTACCCGGACGGTTTCCGTCGGCCGCCAGTCGGCGAGGCTGGCGCGCGGCAGGATCGCCGCGGCCGAAAGGGTTGCAGCTCCGGTCAGTACACGTCGGCGAGAAAAGATTTTGTTGGTCACACGTCGCTCCCTGCTGAATTGCTGCTTTGCAGGGAGCGTAGGGAGCGCGGGGCCGTCCGGCAAGCGGGCGACTTAGCGCAGGTGACTTACCGAGGCGACTTGGCGCAGGCGTAACCCAGCGCGGCTTTAGTTGAAGCTGAGCAGCTTGAACAGCGGCGTCAGGTAGCTGAGCTCCTGGCCGGAGGTCGGCGTGGTGCGGCTGATGAAGTCGAAGATCTTGCCGTCCTGCAGGCCGTAATTGGCGAGCCGCTGCACCTGACGGTTCTTGTCGAAATAGATCGCGATCACGCGCTGGTCGACGACCTGCTGGTTCATGAAGGCGACTTTGCGCTCGGAGCGCTGCGAGATGTAATAGAACACCTCGCCGTTCAGGGTGGCGACGGTGGAGGGCGTGCCCATCACGATCAGCACCTGGTCCTGGCTGGCGCCGATCGGGATCTGCTCGAGCGCGCCGGGCGGCAGGATATAGCCCTTCTGGAACTGTTCGCCGGTGCAGGCGCCCAGCGCCGCGCAGAGCAGGGCCACGGCGGCAACGGCGCGCAAACCGCGCCAGCGCGCGGTCAGACGGCGCGGCGAGGGCGCGTATGGGCTTTTGTGGCTCGTCTCGGTCATATCAGGAACTTGCCCGTCCCCTTGCATCGCGCGAGGCGTTGACGTACCGGGCAGCACGCAGGATTGCAACATGCGCGGGCTCCCAACGAGGAAACCTCCAACGAGGAACCCTTGGGGGCTCGCAGACGGAACCCACAATGCTTTGGCCGTTCAATCACTTCAGGAAACCCCGGATCGCCCCGCGCGGCACCATTGAGGCCATCTATGGCATGATCGTGACGCAGGCGCGAGAACCGTTGTTTTATCGGGACTTGGCCGTGCCGGACACGGTTAACGGCCGTTTTGACCTGCTTCTGCTGCATTTGTGGCTGGTCTTGCGGCGGCTCAAGTCGGCCCAGGGCGGCGCGGCCCTGTCGCAGGCGCTGTTCGACCATTTTTGCAACGATATGGACGATAATCTGCGCGAAATGGGCGTCGGCGACCTCACCGTGCCAAAGCGCATGCAGGCCTTCGGCGAGGCCTTCTACGGCCGCACCGCGGCCTATGATCTCGCACTGACCGACGGCCACGAGGCGCTGGCGCAGGCGCTTTGCAAGAATGTCCTGAACGGCGAGAATATCGACAAGGCGCGATCGGCTCGCGACCTATGCCGAGGCGGCCATGGCCGGCCTGGATGGTCTCGACGACGCGATGCTGTTGAATGGTTCGGCGAGCTTTCCTTCGCCGCAAAGCGGACGCGCGGCAATGAGCAACAGCAAGACAGAGAAGCCGGATCCGCTGAAGCCAGATACGCTGAAGCCAGATCCTTGGCGTGTCCCGTTGGCGGTGGCGCAAATCCCGGACACCGGCCTGCATCGCGACCTCGAGGCGGATGAGGCCATTCGCCGGGCGATCGCCGATGTCGGCGATCTGCGCGAGGTGCTCTCGGCACAGGCTTCGTTCGACGTGACGCCGACGAGCGGCGGCCGCTACCATGTCGCAGGCCGCGTGCGGGCGCGGATCGGACAGACCTGCGTGGTGACGCTCGAGCCGATCGAGAGCGATATCGACGAGCCGATCGACCTGATCTTCGCGCCGCCGGAGCAGATTCCGCAAATGGCTGACCTGGTCGACGAGGCCGAGCAGAGCGACGGCGATACCCCGGATCCACCGGAGCCGATCGAGAACGGCATCATCGATCTCGGCAGGCTCGCCACCGACGCGCTGTATCTCGCGGTCGATCCCTATCCGCGCAAACCGGACGCGGTTTTCGAACCCCTGGTCGAAGCCGCCGATCCCGAGGATCACCCGTTTGCCGCGCTGAAGGCGCTGAAGGTCGAGCCGAAAAAGCCGGGCAAGAAGAAGCCCAAGGGCAAGTGACCGGCCGTTAAAGTGGATCGTGTAGGGGCCTTCGGCTCGAGATGATTGCATTTTTCCGTGAGGAATATGTCATAAATAATTGATTTATATGAGTTTAATTGCCAGTCGTGATTCCGGGCAACGCCGCTCTCAGTTTCCCAAAAGACGGTGGTCAAGAGGTTGTGTCGGGACGGGGACACGCTATTGTCGCGGCCCGGCGGGGACGTGCGTTCGCGTTCCGCCGAGCACCGCTATCGGCGGATGCTTTCAGCGCGCGGCCGGGCTCGAACAGGGCCGCAAGAGATCAGGTTTCCGGGACGTTCATGCCTCAAAAGGTTCGAATCGCGCTTGACGCCATGGGTGGCGATGTCGGCGCATCGGTCGTCATTCCCGGCGCCGCGACCGCATTGACCCGGCATCCCGACACCGAATTCCTGCTGTTTGGCGACAGCGCGCTGATCGAGGCGCAGCTCGCGAAATATCCGGCGTTGAAGAAGGCCTCGCGCGTGATCCATACCGACGTCACCGTCGCCATGCACGACAAGCCGAGCCAGGCGCTGCGCCGCGGCCGCAAGAACTCGTCGATGTGGCTTGCGATCGACGCCGTGAAGAAGGGCGAGGCCGATGTCGCGGTCTCCGCCGGCAATACCGGCGCGCTGATGGCGATGGCGCGCTTCCATCTGCACACCATGCCGGGGATCGACCGCCCGGCCATTGCCGGCGTCTGGCCGACGACGCGCGGCGATTCGGTCGTGCTCGATCTCGGCGCCAGCATCGGCGGCGATGCATCATCATCTGGTGGCGCTGGCGGTGATGGGCAGCGCGATGGCGAGCGTGCTGTTCGACAAGCAGCGCCCGACCGTCGGCCTGCTCAATATCGGGGTCGAGGAAGTGAAGGGCGGCGAGGAAATTCGCGCGGCCTCCGAACAGCTGCGCGCGATGAACCTGCCGGAACTCGACTATATCGGCTTCGTCGAGGGCGACGGCATCGGCAAGGGCGCCGCCGACGTGATCGTGACCGAAGGCTTTCAGCGGCAACATCGCGCTGAAGGCCGCCGAGGGAACCGCGCGCCAGATGTCGGAATTCCTGCGCAGCGCCATGGCGTCGAGCTGGCGGTCCCGGATCGGCTATCTGTTCGCCCGCAACGCCTTCACGGCGCTGCGCGACAAGCTCGACCCCAACAAGTCCAACGGCGGCGTGCTGCTCGGCCTCAAGGGCGTGGTGGTCAAAAGCCATGGCGGAATCAACGCCGAAGGCTTTGCCTACGCGGTCGATGTTGGCTATGAGATGGTCCGCTGCGATCTCCTCACCAAGATCAATCAGATGCTCAATCGCGACGGCGGTGCGCTGGTTCAGCGCAGACCGCGCAGGAGGCTGTCTCGTGACTGCGAAACGTTCGGTCGTGCTCGGCTGCGGCTCCTATCTGCCGCGGAAGGTCCTGACCAATGCCGAACTGGCGGCCCGGATCGATACTTCCGACGAGTGGATCGTGCAGCGCACCGGCATCCGGCAGCGCCACATCGCCGCCGAAGGCGAGTTCACCTCGCATCTGGCGATCAACGCCGCGCGCGCCGCGCTCGACCATGCCGGCATCGACGCGCAGGCGATCGACCTGATCGTGCTGGCGACCTCGACGCCGGACAACACCTTTCCGGCGACCGCGGTCGCGGTCCAGCACGGGCTCGGCATCAATCATGGCGCCGCCTTCGACCTGCAGGCGGTCTGCTCCGGCTTCGTCTTTGCGCTGGCGACCGCCGACAATTTCCTGCGCAGCGGCGCCTACAAGCGCGCGCTGGTGATCGGCGCCGAGACGTTTTCGCGCATTCTCGACTGGAACGATCGCGGCACCTGCGTGCTGTTCGGCGACGGCGCCGGCGCGGTCGTGCTCGAGGCGCAGGACCAGCCGGGCCAATCGACCGACCGCGGCATTCTGACCACGCATCTGCGCTCCGACGGCCGGCATAAGGCAAAGTTATATGTCGACGGCGGCCCGTCCTCGACGCAGACCGTCGGCCATCTCCGGATGGAAGGCCGCGAGGTGTTCAAGCATGCGGTCGGCATGATCACCGACGTCATCGTCGACGCCTTCAACGCCACCGGCGCGACCGCCGAGGACATCGACTGGTTCGTTCCGCATCAGGCCAACAAGCGAATCATCGATGCTTCAGCGCACAAGCTTCATATTGCGCCGCAGAAGGTGGTGCTGACGGTCGATCTGCACGGCAACACCTCGGCGGCCTCGATCCCGCTGGCGCTGACGGTCGCGGTCAAGGACGGACGCGTCAAGAAGGGCGATCTGGTGCTGCTGGAGGCGATGGGCGGCGGCTTCACCTGGGGTTCCGCGCTGCGTCCGCTGGTGAGCACTAACGTAAAATACCTGACAAATTTGCTGCGTGTTTCATGCGCCTGCATGATGGTCGCTGTTGACCATTGCGTGCTAACCTCATAATTTCAGGGAATAAATTGTTCGCCGAGAGTGCGGGGCAGGCGATGACACGGGACAGGCAAAACAGTCACACGCGTCGATTTGTGCGAGGCGGTCTACCAGAAGGTGGGCCTGTCGCGAACGGAATCGTCTGCGTTCGTCGAACTGGTTTTGAAGGAGATCACCGATTGCCTCGAGAAGGGCGAGACGGTGAAGCTGTCGTCGTTCGGCTCGTTCATGGTGCGCAAGAAGGGTCAGCGTATCGGACGCAATCCGAAGACCGGCACCGAAGTGCCGATCTCGCCGCGTCGCGTGATGGTGTTCAAGCCGTCGGCGATCCTGAAGCAGCGGATCAACGGCCACGCCGTCACCAATGGCGACGCCAAGGACGACTAGACGTATCAGCTGACGTCACGACTATCAGATCGTCTTCACCATCGGCGAGCTGAGAGGAGCGGGCATTTGGACAAGGCGCCGGATGCGTTCCGTACCATCAGCGAGGTCGCTGACGATCTCGACATTCCCCAGCACGTGCTGCGGTTCTGGGAGACGCGGTTCACCCAGATCAAGCCGATGAAGCGCAGCGGCGGCCGGCGCTACTACCGCCCCGACGACGTCGATCTGCTCAAGGGCATCCGCCGCCTGCTGTACGGCGAGGGCTACACCATCCGCGGCGTGCAGCGGATCCTGAAAGAGCACGGCATCAAATCGGTGCAGGGCCTCGCCGACCAGACGTCGGCCGTCTCGTTCGGCGCGGTCGAGGAAGCGATCGGCCTCAGCCTGCAGGAGCCCGAGGAGGGCGAGGCTCGGCATCGGCCTCGATGTCGACGACGACGATTACGAGCCCGAGAAGGGCATCGACTACCGCTTCGTCGAGACCGACGAGGACGGCATCGCTGGCGCCGTTCGGCAAGGGCAAGGCGGCCCGGCCGGGACCGGTCGCCGGCCCCGACCGCGAACGCCTCGAACGCGTGCTGCAGGACCTGGTCGCCTGCCGGCAATTGCTGGATGCGGCGATGAAGGACGGCTGAGGCGGCCGGAACCGGCCCGCTTTCGGCCCGATTCGAGCGCACTCGCCCGCCTTGCGCCGGACCGCCGATCGCAGCTAATGGAACGGCATCGGAGCGTGGCGCAGCCCGGTTAGCGCACTAGTCTGGGAGACTAGGGGTCGGAGGTTCAAATCCTCTCGCTCCGACCATTTATTTCCATGATCGATAAGCGCTTTGGGCCGGCTAGAAGCCGAATGCCCAAACGGCAAGTACGGTTCCGAGCACTGCCGCGCCGCTGATGGTCCAGCTTACAAGGTAAGCAGCAGGATCGGTTTCCGGTCTGTCGACCATGGTATCGCGCCATTGGGCCATGACGGCCTCCTGTGTCGTGCGTCCCCGTTAGTGGGTCGCGGCCAGAAGCCGGAGGTTCAACGCCCGGCTGCGCCGAACGTTCCGATCGCTTTCGCGTACAGCGTTTACGACGCCCTGCCGCGTCAATCCTGCCGCTGGATCATCGCCTCGACCCTTATTAGTCTCACCGCCAAACCGGCGAAACAAATCGCCGGCAACGCGGGACGCAACCCGCGATGTCTGGGAAAAGAAACCCGAGGGCTCGTCATGAAAGCACGTCCCGCAGGCGTCATACCGCCGATGACCACGCCGTTCCGCAAGGACGGCGAGATCGATTTCAAGCAGGTTGCGCCCCAGGTCGACTGGCTGATCGGCGCCGGCAGCCATGGCATGGCGGCGGGCGGCTCGACCGGCGAGGGCCATACGCTCGACCACGAGGAGTATCGCGACCTGATGGCGGCGACGGTGGAAGCGGCCAAGGGCCGCGCGCCCGTCATCGCCGGCATCATCGTCGATTCCACGCGCGACGCGATCCGGCGCGGCAAACTGGTGCGCGACATGGATGTCGCCGCATTGCAGGTCACGCCGGTGCATTATCTGTTCAAGCCGGACGAGCAGGCGATGGTCGATCACTTCCGCCGCATGGCCGATGAGACCGGCATGCCGATCATCATCTACAATGTGGTGCCGTGGTCGTATCTGTCGCCGGCGCTGCTGACGCGCATCATGAACGAGGTGCCGCTGGTGGTCGGCGTCAAGCAGAGCGCGGGCGATCTGAAGCTGTTCGCCGATCTCATGATGATGGCGCCGGACAAACTGATCTACAGCGCGGTCGACGCGCTGATGTATCCGTCCTACACGCTCGGTGCGCATGGATCGATCGCGGCGATCCTCAGCGCCGCGCCGCATGCCTCCGTCGAGCTCTGGGACGCGGTCAAGGCCGGCGACCACACCCGCGCGCTGGAGCTGCACCAGAAGCTGCTGACGCTGTGGAACGCTGTCGTCTCCGACAACCTGCCGGCCTGCACGCGCTACGCGCAGTCGTTGCAGGGCTTGCCGAAGACCTTTCCGCGCGCGCCGATGCCGGAAGCCTCGGTGGCGCAACAGGCCGCCATCAGGAAGGCGCTGGAGGGACTGGGTGCGTTGACGGACCGCGTCGAGGCGGCGGAATAATTCCGCGACGCGAAAGCGCAACGCGAGCCGTCGCCTCGGCCTCTCGCGGGCGGCTTTACGGGCAATGCCCACCTGTTACTGTCCAGCTTCGCACCGGCCCCTATGAGGGCCCAATCCAGAAACTGAAAACCAGAGGTCAACGCTTCCATGAAGGATTTTGCCGGAAAATTCGCCGTGATCACCGGAGGCGGCACGGGCATGGGCCGCGAACTGGCGCGCCAGCTCGTTGCCGAGGGCTGCAATGTCGCGATGTGCGACGTCTCCGTCGAGGCGATGGCCGAGACCAAGCGGCTGTGCGAGGCCGAGAAGCTGCCGCAGGGCCTGCGCGTCACCACCCATGTCGCCGACGTCTCGATCGAGGCGCATCTGCAGCGTTTTCGCGACGAGCTGATCGAGCAGCAGGCGACCGACAAGATCCATCTGCTGTTCAACAATGCCGGCATCGGCGGCGGCGGCAGCCTGTTCACCAACACGCGCGAGCAGTGGGAGCGCACCTTCAACATCTGCTGGGGCGGGGTCTATCTCGGCGTCCGCACCTTCCTGCCGCTGATGCTGAAGGCCGACGAGGGCCACATCGTCAACACCTCCAGCGTCAACGGCTTCTGGGCCTCGGTCGGTCCGGGCGTCTCGCACACCGCCTACGCTTCCGCCAAATTCGCGGTGAAGGGATTTACCGAAGCGCTGATGAACGATCTCAGGCTCAACGCCCCGCACATCAAATGCTCGGTGGTGATGCCCGGCCATATCGGCACCTCGATCGTTTCCAACTCGCGCAAGATCCAGACCGGAACGGAATCCGAGCAATTGAGCGCGAACGAGATCCTGTCGGCGCGGCAGCGCATGAAGGGCATGGGCGTCGACACCGACGCGATGTCGGACGACGACATCCAGAAGATCGCGCTCGATCGCGCCCGCAGTTTCCGCGACGAGGCGCCGACCTCGGCGGCAGCAGCGGCCAAGATCATCCTCGACGGCGTCAAGGCCGGGCAATGGCGCATCCTGGTCGGCGACGACGCCCACAGGCTCGACGAGCGCGTGCGCAAGACGCCGGAGCAGGCCTACACGCCGGAGTTCTATCAGAGCTTTGCCGAGGAGGTCGGCTGGCGGCTCGGCTGAAGCGGGGGCGATATCATCCCCGCGCGACGCGCGCGCGTGAGCCGGCGCGGTAGGCGAGGCGGGTGTGGCCTGCGCAATAGGGCGCGCCCTCGAGCGGGGTGTTGCCGCAAAAGCAGAAATCCTCCGCGCCGGGCGTCGAGATCGGCCAGCGGCAGCGCTGCTTGCTGAGTTCGAACAGCGAGCAGCGATGCTCGCTGACGACGGCAGCGCCGGGCACAGGTTCGCCGTTCTCGTAGACCGATCGCAGCATCTGGAACTGCAGCCGGGGCGTGGATTTGGCGGCGCGCTCCTTCCTGGACAGGCGCGGTTCGGCGTTGAACTCGCCGCGCGTCAGACCGAGGCGGGAGAGCTTGCCGATCACGGCATTGCGGCTGACGCCGATTTCGGCGGCGATCTCGCGGCAGGAGAGGCCGGCTTCAAAATGGCTCTTGAGGAGTTCGACGCGTTCGGTGGTCCAGGTCGGTCCAATGGCAAACATGTTGGCGGTTCCAAATCGGGTTGAACCGCCGCATTCCCTGTAAATCCCCGTCAGGACGGCCTTGCCGTTGTCGCGGATCGCAAGCAGCCCGTCCTTGATGGCGAGCCGAATGCCTTCCTCGATCAGGGTCTTTGCGACGCCGGGAACGCTGGTACCGTGGGTGCCCTGTCTCACCAGTTTTTCGAGATAGCTGATGGTCGAGAGCGCCAACGTGACTGGAACGCGGTCGGTTTCGGCTTTTTCTGTAGCCATGAGGAACGCTAACTTTTAATCGCTGTACTGAAAAGTATCTATTTAGACTCTATTAAGTTATGGCGGCCGGAGTCAATCGGCCTGCGTTTTATTCTCTATCTATCTGGAAAATCATGGAAAAATCTTCTGACGCGGACGGCTGCTCCGGCGCCGGGTCAGGATGACGCGACCGCCGACGACCATCCGGCACGCGGCGAAACGCTGCAGCCGGCTCAGCATTTTCGCGATTGCCTCGCGTCGTTTGCGGTGACGATGATGATGTGGGGAATGCAGCGTCGGGCGCGATGACGGTAACGAACGGTCTCTACTCAATTCAAATCGACATGCGGGACGGCGGGCATGGCCACGCCTCGGGCGTCCTCGATGCTGATCGACGGCACCATCGCCGGCGGCGACTCGCATTTCTATTACACCGGCACCTACACCGCCGATCGCGGCAAATGGCGCGGCGAACTGACCACCAACGAGCATACCAAATCGGTCGGCGTGCTGCCGCTGTTCGGCGGGCGCGAGGTCACCTGCGGCTTTACCGGCACCTATACCGGTGACGGCGCGGAAGTGGAAGGCACCGCGCTGGTCGGAAAGACCAGCGTATCGTTTCACGCCAGGCTCGCGCTGCATTCGGCTTTGTAATCACGCCTCGAGCTCGATCTTGACCGGAAATTTCTGCAGCAGCCGTTGCGCGGCGACCGCCTTGTCCGGCGGCGCCTTGATGCGCAGGAACAGCCCGCGCGAGGGATCGGTGATCGCCTCGACGCTGACGTCTTTCGCCAGGCCTTCGGCCGCCAGCAATTCGCGCGCGGCTTCGCCGGCCGCGATCTCGCGCAGTTTCGGCTTGAAGATCTTTCCGATCGGCGTCACCGGCATTTCCGCAATCACCGACACCGCGCGCGGCCGCGCCGGCGGCTCGAGGATCTTCTCCAGCACGAAGGCGGAGAGCGCCTGCGGATCGACATGGACGCCGGGCTGCATCGAGACGAACAGCATCGGCACTTCGCCGGCATAGGCGTCGGGGCGTCCGACGGCGGCGGCCAGCGCGACGCCGGGAAATCCGAGCGCTGCGTCCTCGATCGCGCGCGGGTCGATATTGTGGCCGCCGCGGATGATGACGTCCTTGGCGCGGCCCATGATGTAGACAAAACCGTCGGCGTCGATGCGGCAGATATCGCCGGTGCGCAGCCAGCCCTCGTGGAAGGCGTCTTCGGTCTGCTTCTTGTCGACATAGCCCGGAAACACCTGCGGTCCCCGGGTCAGCAGTTCGCCGACCGGCGACGGCCACGGCCCGGTGTGCAACTGGCCGCCGGCGAGGATCGCGAGTTCGACCATCGGGTTTTTGGTGCCGACGCTTTCCGGCCGCGGCTTCAGGCCGGCGAAATCGTGCGTGATGCGCGCCGGCAAGTTCGGTCATGCCGTAGACCTGCTGCACGCAGGGGCCGCCCCAGGTCGCCAGATAGCGCCGCTCGATTTCCGGCGGGCAGATCGAGGCGCCGGTCGGCGTCACGCGCAGGCTCGAAATGTCGCAATCACCGACCGGGATGTCGGCCAGCGCGCCGAGCGTGGTCGGCACGTTGCCGGCATGGGTCAGGCGATATTTTTCGATGATGCGCCAGAAATTCGTGACCAGCGCCGGATCGCGCGCGCCGGCGGGACCGGGAATGACGATGGTAGAGCCGGCCGACATCGCAGGCGCCGACGCCGACGAACAGACCGCCGACATGGAACAGCGGCAGCGAGATCATGCCGCGGTCGCCCTTGCGGTAATCCAGCGCCATCCGCGACGAGACGCAGGAGGCGACCATCGCACGGTTGGTGAGGCGCGCGACCTTGGGATGCCCGGTGGTGCCGCCGGTCGGCAGCATCACCGCGACGCGATCGGCCTCCGACGTATCGGTGCGATTTGCCGTAATCGTCGCGCCAGGCCGGATCCGGCTTCAGGACCTCGCCGTCGAACGCGATGGTGCCGTCGAGCGGCACGATCACGATCCGCTTCAGCGACGGAACGTCCCGCTGCAGGCCTTCGATCTTCTCGTAGAGCCCGCCCGGCATGCCCGGCGGCGGCGCCAGCAGCAGCTTTGCCTTGCACGGCATTGAGCTGGGCGATGATCGCCTCGCGCGTGAACAGGAGATTGAGCGGTTCGGCGATGCCGCAGGCCGCCGCGCCCCAGATCGCGGCAATCGCCGCCGGGCAGATCGGCAGCAGGATCGCGACCGCATCGTCCTTGCCGACGCCCTGTGCGCGGAAGAAGTTTTCGGCCGCCTTGACGCAGCCCATCAGGTGATCGTTGGAGACGATGACGGGGTTGGGATCGAGCGGGCTGCGCAGATAGACCACGGCGTCCGCGCCGGGATCGGCCAGCGGTCCGCGCGCGACCAGATCGAGAATGCGCGGGCAGGTCGTCAACTGCTCCCGCATTTCCTTTTCGCGCGCCGCCTCGTCGGCCGGCGACAGCCTGTCCTTGAGCATGTCTCTTCCCCGATTTTTTATTCGTTGTGTTGGCGTACTGTATCGATCGCCGGTCGCGCAGCACAAGTCTTTGCGTGGACCTCGACGCTCCTCGGTCCCGGTCATCGAGCGCTCCGGCTCTGGGCGAGCAGGTCGCCCGCGAAGCCTGACGTGGTGATGGCTCTGGCCGTAGTTGCTTGTCGTCATACGCCTGGATCTGGATCAACGAAAATATGCGCCTGGCAACTGGCCGCGCCCGACGGGAGCGGCGCAGTCGGTTACCCGTGCACGACCGTCTTCGCGATCATGCAGTGAATGCCCTTGGAGCCGTTGACGGTCTGCGTCACGCGCAGGTCGGCGGCGAGGCTGCACAGCGTGTAGGCGTCCTCGCGCGACAGATTGCGCTTTTCGCCGAGCAGCACGATCATGTCGCGCAGCGCGCGCACCACGCATTGGTCGAGATCGGGATCCATCGCCATCGTCATGTAATGCGTCGGCGGTCTCGGCGCGGGGATAGTCCAGCCGCAGGTCCTTGCGCAGCGTCAGCCGGAAGCGGCCCTGCAGCGCGGTCTCGATCGCGGTGACGCAGACTTCGCCGTCGCCCTGCACGCCATGGCCGTCGCCGCAGGAAAACAGCGCGCCCGGCACGAACACCGGCAGATACAGTTTGGCGCCGGCGCCGAGCTCCTTGTTGTCGAGATTGCCGCCCATCGCGCGCGGGATCAGCGAGGTGATGCGGCCCCAGGCCGGCGGCGGCGACACGCCCATCACGCCGAAGAACGGCTCCAGCGGCAGATCGAGCCCCCACGGCATGCGGCCGACCATCCGCTCGCGGTCGAGCGGAATGTTGAGCAGGCGCGTCTCGTGGAAATCGTCGGGCAGGGTGCCGGCCAGCGGGCGGATCAGATTGTAGCCCCAGTCCTGCCGGAGCTGGACGTCGAGAATGTCGACTTCCAGCACGTCGCCGGGCTCGGCGCCCTCGACCGCAATCGGGCCGGTCAGGATATGGCCCGGCACCATCCGCTCGTTTTTGGCGTGAATGTCGGCAAGCTCCGGCGGAACGTGAAACTTGCTGCGGTCCGGCACCACGTCGGGGCCGCCGCTGACGGTGTCGACGGTGACTTCATCGCCGCTGGCGATGGTCAGGACCGGCTTCAATTTCGCTTCGAAGAAGCCCCAGTGGCAGGTTTCGGGACTGGAATGCAGGTGATGATGGGTCATGAGAAGGCTTTAGATTGCTGCGATGACGTCGTATGACGCTGTACCAGACATTGTCCGAGGCTTCCCTTGTTTTTTGTGCTCTCCAAGACGATCGGCTACCTGCTGTTGCCGACCAATTTCCTGATCGGCCTCGGTTTCGTCGGCGCCATTCTGCTGCTGACGCGCTTTGCGTCGCTCGGCCGCAAGCTGGTCGATCGCGGCGGTGTTGCTGCTGGTGATTTGCGGGCTGTCGCCGCTCGGCAACATGCTGCTCTATCCGCTGGAAGCGCGCTTTCCGGCATGGGACCCGCGCGCGGCGCGCCGGACGGCATCATCGTGCTCGGCGCATCGATCGAGGCCGATCTGTCGGCCGCGCACGGCACGCCGGTGGTGCGCAACGCGCCCGACCGCATCATTGCCGCCGCGAGCGCTGGCGCATCGCTATCCGAATGCACGCGTCGTGTTCTCGGGCGGCAGCGCCAATCTGATTTCGAACGATGCCAGGGAAGCCGATTTCGCCGGCGAAGTGTTCGAAGGTCTCGGCATCGCCAAGTCGCGGCTGACCATGGAACGGCGCTCGCGCAACACGCTGGAGAATGCCGAGTTCTCCAAGGCGCTGGTCGCGCCCAAGCCCGGCGAGCGCTGGCTGTTGGTGACGTCGGCGTTCCACATGCCGCGATCGGTCGGCCTGTTCCGCAAGGCGGGATTTCCGGTCGAGGCCTATCCGGTCGACTGGCGGGTCGGCGGGCGCGCCGGCCTGTTCACGTTCACGAACCTGGCGCTGGAAGGATTGTGGCGAACCGACGCCGGAATGCGCGAATGGATGGGCCTGATCGCCTACCGGGCCACCGGCAAGATCGACGAGTTGCTTCCGGGGCCGGTCCCCGAACTAAAAGCAGGTGTCACGACAGCGACAAGCGCGCGTTCAGCGCCGATTTGGGAGTTCACGCCATGCAACAGCAATCGCCGCCGGAAGCGTTCGATTTGGCCGGCATGGTCGCCGATCTCAACAGCCTGCTGCGGCTGAAGACGACCGTGATCGGCATCAAGATGTTCGCGACCGTCGAGGAGATGACGGCGATCCCGAAAATCCGGCGGCCGACCGCGGTCCACACCACCGACCAGATCGTCAGCATGGCCTCGCGGCTCGGCTGGACCGTCGGCATCACCGGCGACGATCTCGTCGGCGCGCAGTGCCGCGCCGTGATCGGCCTCGCGCCGCAGGACGACAAATGGCTCGCGGGAAAGAACTATGTCGGCGTCTGGCACGGCACCGCCGAGGACGCGCGCAAGCGCCAGGAGGCGCTCGATGTGGTGCCGTACGGCCAGTATCAGGCGATGGCGGTGAGCCCGCTGACCAGCGGCCGGCTCGATCCGCCGGATATCTGCCTGGTCTACGCCACGCCCGGCCAGATGATCATCCTGATCAACGGGCTGCAATATACCGGCTACAAGAAGTTCGAATGGGGCGTGGTCGGCGAGACCGCCTGCGCGGATTCATGGGGCAGGGCGCTGAAGACCGGCGAGCCCTCGCTGTCGCTGCCGTGCTTTGCCGAGCGCCGCTACGGCGGCGTGCCGGATGAGGAGATGCTGATGGCGCTGTCGCCGGCGCATCTCGCCAAGGCCATCGTCGGCATGAAGCAGCTCGCCAAGAACGGCCTGCGCTATCCGATCGCGCCCTATGGCATCCAGGCCGACGTCCGCGCCGGCATGGGCGTGTCCTACGCGAAGAAGTAACTCGAACCGTCATTGCGAGCGCAGCGAAGCGAATTGCTTCGTCGCTTCGCTCCTCGCAATGACGTCGAAGTCTTAGAGGAATTCAATATGTCTTCGTCGAAATTCGACATCGTCGTCTATGGCGCCACCGGTTTCACCGGCCAGCTCGTCGCCGAATATCTCGCCGCGCAGTACAAGGGCGACGCCGAGCCTGAAATGGGCGATGGCCGGGCGCAGCAAGGACAAGCTCGCGACCGTCCGCGATGCGATCGGCGCGCCGGCCGATACGCCGCTGATCGTCGCCGACGCCAGCGATCCTGGCCTCGCTGAAGGCGATGGTGGCGCAGACCAAGGCGGTGATCACCACCGTCGGTCCGTATCAGTTCTACGGCAACGATGTGCTGGCGGCCTGCGTCGAGGCCGGCGTCGATTATTTCGATCTCTGCGGCGAGCCGCTCTGGATGCGGCAGATGATCGACAAGCACGAGGCCGCGGCGAAGGCCAGCGGCGCGCGCATCGTGTTCTCCTGCGGCTTCAACTCGGTCCCGTTCGAGCTTGGCGCCTTCTTCGTGCAGGAGGAGGCGAAGCGGGTGTTCGGCGCACCGGCTTCGCGCGTCAAGGGCCGCGTGCGCGACATGCGCGGCACGCTCTCCGGCGGCACGGCGGCGAGCGCCAAGGCGACCTTCGACGCGGTCGCCAAGGATCTCAGCCTCGTTGCGTTGCTGAAGAACCCGTTCGCGCTGACGCCGGGATTCGAAGGGCCGAAACAGCCCGCCGGCAGCAAGCCTTTCTTCGAGGAGGACCTGCAATCATGGGCCGCGCCGTTCATGATGGCGATGATCAACACCCGCAACGTGCACCGCTCCAACATGCTGATGGGCTTTCCGTACGGCAAGGACTTCGTCTACGACGAGATGGTCCTGACCGGTCCCGGCGAAAAGGGCGAGGCCAACGCCAAGCTGGTGATGGCCGTCAATGCCGGAAAGACCGGCCCCGCCGCGCCGAAGCCGGGCGAGGGGCCATCGAAGGAGGAGCGCGAGAACGGCGGCTATGATCTGCTGTATGTCGCGATCGCGCCCGATGGCCGCCAGGTCCGCGCCGCGGTGAAGGGCGACCGCGATCCCGGTTATGGCTCGACCTCGAAGATGATCTCGGAATGCGCGATCTGCCTGCTGCGCGACACGCCGGACGTGCCAGCCGGAATCTGGACGCCGGGTGCAGCGATGGGGCACAAGCTGATCAAGCGGCTGGTCGACCATGCCGGGCTGACGTTCGCGGTGGAGAAGTAAGCTCGTGCGGCGTGACGGCAGCTACGCTGCCGCACGGGGATCGTACGCGTACATCCAGTTCATGCTCCGCTCGCCGAGCGGAAGCAGCAGTTTCATCATGTGGTCGCGGATCCAGGCGCCGGTGGCGCTGAATTCGCGCTTGCTGTTGCCGTTGCGGCGGGCCAGCGCCACGACGCGTTCCGCGCGCGGGCGGCGTTCGGGCTCGAAATTCTGGAAGGTCAGAGCGAGTTCCTGCCGGTCCTGCATCAGCCGGCCGAGCCGCATCGCGTCTTCCAGCGCCAGCGACGCGCCCTGGCCGGCATGCGGGCTGGTGGCGTGCGCGGCATCGCCGATCAGCAGCGTGCGCTTGCGCGACCAGGTCGGCAGGGTCGCGACGTCGAGCGTCGGCGTCACCACGATGTCCTCGGCGGCTTGCAGAATGCGCGGAATCGGATCGTGCCAGCCGGCGTGGAAATCGAGCAGATGTTGCCTGATCGCATCCTGGCTCATGGCGCGATAGGTCGCGGCGTCGACGCCGTGCGCCGGCTGCGTGCTCCACCACATCACGCCGTCGTTCGGATCGGGACTGCAAAAGCCGTAGCCGAAGAACCCGCTTTGTCCGAACGTCGTCTCGACGCGCTGGCCGATCGGCGCGTCCGCGATCACCGACCGCGCGACGAAGCCGCCGAAGCCGATCAGGCCGGTGTCGAACGGCTTCGGGCCGTCGGGGATCACATGGCCGCGCACGGCCGAATGCACGCCGTCGGCGCCGATCACGAAATCGCCTTCGGCGCGTGGAGCCGTCGGCGAAATGCGCGACGACCGGCTGGTCGGCGCGATCCTCGATCGCGACCAGCCGCTTCTCGAACCGCAGCTCGACATTCTC
The DNA here is from genome assembly GCA_963764705.1 of uncultured Alphaproteobacteria bacterium. Lineage (GTDB taxonomy): Bacteria > Pseudomonadota > Alphaproteobacteria > Rhizobiales > Xanthobacteraceae > Bradyrhizobium. The sequence goes on from CAVXTR010000013.1 coordinate 116,739, forward strand.
GCACCAGGCCTTGTCGATCAGCGCTCTCGTTCAGCGTGGCGCGGCACATGTTCACCGCGGGCTGGCCGAAGCGCTGCTTCATGTTGCGGTTGATCGAGCCGAGCCGGGCGCCGGATTGCGAATGGAAATCGAAGGATTCCGCGATCGATCCGCGCCGGATCATCTCGTCGGCGAGGCCGATCTCGGCCAGCACATGCATGCCGTTCGGCGCGATCTGCAGACCGCCGCCGATGCCGGTGGAGTAGGGCCAGGCCTCGAACACCTCGGCGTCGATGCCGGCCTTTTTCAGGAAGATCGCGGTGACCGGACCGGCGATGCCGCCGCCGATGATCAGGGCCTTGGGTGGTCTCGTCATGTCTTGCTCCATGCGTCCGTGAAGTGATAGGAACGTACAGTTGCTAATTATCTTAGTAACTAAGATATATATCGAACTAAGATATGAGGCCGGCCTTGTCAAGACCGAAAGCGCGGGCTGCGCTGCTGCAGGAACTGGAACACGCGGTGCGGCGATCGTCCGCGCTGGGCGTGATCTTCGGGCAGACCGTTGCCAACCGGGTCGGGATTTCGAGTTCCGACCTCGAATGCCTCGACTTCCTCAACATTGAGGGCCGGGTGACCGCCGGCCGGCTTGCCGAACTGACGGGACTGACGACCGGCGCCATCACCGGCGTGGTCGACCGGCTGGAGAAGGCCGGCCTCGTGCGCCGCGAGCGCGACGAGGAGGACCGCCGCAAGGTCTTCATCGCGATCGTGCCGGAGAACGTCGCCAAGGTTGGGCGGTTCTACGAGCCGTTGCAGCGCGGCATGCAGGAACTGTGGGAGACCTATTCGGACGCCGAGCTGAAGCTGCTGCTGCGTTTCATGACGCAGGGCTACGAGACCATGCTGGCGGCGACCGAGGAGCTCAAGGCGATGGTCGAAGTGCCCGCAAAGGACAAGCCCAGGGAGCCAAGCAAGGGCAAGCGACAAGCGGAGCTAGGAAGCCTTCGCGGTTGCCGGAGCGGCAGTTCGCCTTCCAGCGCTCGGCGGCGACGTACATGCCCCACATCGCGCCCAGCATCATCCAGAAATGCCGCCAGTGGTCGGTGTCGATGATGAAGCTCTCGCCGACGGTGCCGAGATAGGCCGAGAAGATCGCGAGATAGGTCCGCTGCCAGGGCACGCGGACGAAGATGTAGCGGAAGCCCGGTCAGCGCGGTGACGAACACCAGCGCCGGATAGCAGATGCCGGAGAGCCAGCCGCCCGACATGAAGGCGTTCAGATAGGAATTGTGGGTGTCTTCGGGAAAGTAATTGTGGAACTGCAGCGGCCCGATGCCGAACGGCAGATCGAGCGCCATGTCGGCGCCGAGGATATGGCGGCCGAACCGGCCGAAGCGGCCTTCGTCGTAGCTCTGGTCGAAGCTGGCGCGCTGCTTGAACATCTCCGCGATCGAATCGAACGACAGCAGCACCGCGACCAGCGCCGCCGCCAGGATCACGGCGACCAGCGCCATCACGATGATGCGCGAGCGCTGCGCCTGCGAGCGGCTGGTCAGCACCATCAGCGCCAGCATGAAGCCGGAGGTGAGGATCAGCCCGCCCCAGGCGGCGCGCGAAAACGCCAGCAGGATCGCCAGCGACATGATGCCGAAGGCGATGGTGTTGCGGAACGATTTGCCGAGTTTGTCCGAGACGACGCTTTGCAGGCAGAACAGCGCCGGCAGGATCAGGAACGCGCCGAGCACGTTCGGGTCCTTGAAGGTGCCGCGGGCGCGCTCGTACAGCGTCAGCAGGTCATGGCCGCCGGGAACGAGGTTGAAATAGCCGCCGAGCGCCGCCAGCGCGGCGATCATCGCGCCGACGACCAGGCCGCGCCGGAGCATGTCGAGCCGGGCTTCGGTGTCCTCGGAGATGCACCATCGCGAAGAAGATCACGGTGACGGCCATGTACCAGGAGGTCGCGATCCAGTTCGCGACCTCGCTCTTGTCCAGGAACGGGATGGCGCCGATGGTGTAGCCGACATTGAGCAGGAACAGGCACAGCAGCAGCGGCATGAACACCAGCCGCATCCGCAGGCCGGTGGCAAAGAAGATCAGCGAGGCGGCAAGCGTGCCAGCTCATAGGGGCTCGGTTCGATGAAGACGATGGCGCCGGACGCGCCGACCAGCCACACCAGCGCGCGCTGCAACGCGAGCACGCCGGGCGCCGCCGTCATCGCTGGTAGGGAGCCCCCGGCTGTCGCCGCATACGCCATCACAAACTCACAAACACACGCAACTCATACGACAAGAGGCTCGCAACGACGCCTTTTCAAATCAGTACGCGTTCTCGTTCTTGGTCATCAGCGCCAGCGGCGTCTTGAGCAGAATGAAGAGGTCGAACAGCACCGACCAGTTCTCGATGTAATAGAGATCGAACTCGACGCGCTTCTGGATCTTCTCGTCGGTGTCGACTTCGCCGCGCCAGCCGTTGATCTGCGCCCAGCCGGTGATGCCGGGCTTGACGCGGTGGCGCGCGAAATAGCCGTCGACGGCCTCGTCGAACAGCCGGCTCTGCAATTTGCCCTGCACGGCGTGCGGACGCGGGCCGACCAGCGAGAGGTTGCTCTTGAACACGACGTTGAACAGCTGCGGCAATTCGTCGAGGCTGCGTCTTGCGGATGAAGCGGCCGACGCGGGTGACGCGCGGATCGTTCTTGGTCACGACCTTGGCGGCGGTCGGATCGGCCTGATGGTGATAGAGCGAGCGGAACTTGAAGACGTCGATGCGCTCGTTGTTGAAGCCGAACCGCTTCTGGCGGAACAGCACCGGGCCCGGGCTGTCGAGCTTGATCGCGAGCGCGACCAGCCCCATCACCGGCAGCGCCGCGAGCAGGATCAGGAAGCCGACGACGTGGTCGAACAGCCACTTCATCACCAGGTCCCAGTCGGTGATCGGCGCCTCGAACACGTCGAGCGTCGGCACCTCGCCGAGATAGGAATAGGAGCGGGGACGGAAGCGCAGCTTGTTGGTGTGGGCCGAAAGGCGGATGTCGACCGGCAGCACCCACAGCTTCTTCAGCATCTCCAGAATCCGCGTCTCCGCCGAGATCGGCAGCGCGAACAGCACGAGATCGACGCGGGTGCGGCGGGCGAATTCGACGATGTCGTCGACCTTGCCGAGCTTCGGGCTGCCGCCGCAGGTGTCCATCGCGCGGTCGTCGTTGCGGTCGTCGAACACGCCGAGCATGTGGATGTCGGAATCTTCCTGGACCTTGAGCGCCTCGACCAGCTTCTCGCCGTTCTGGTCGGCGCCGACCACGATGGTGCGGCGATCGAGCCGGCCCTGGCGCGCCCAGTTGCGCACCAGCGAGCGCAGGATCAGGCGCTCGGTCACCAGCGCGGCGAGGCCGACGAAGAAAAACGCCGTCAGCCAGAGCCGCGAAATCTCGCTGCCGAGCTTGACGAGGAAGGAGGCGCCGATGAACAGCAGGAACACGAACGCCCAGGACGAAATCATCCGGGTCATCTGCCGGAGCTGGCCGCGGAACACGTCGATTTCGTAGATGTCGGCGGCCTGGAAGCAGATCACGGCGCGTCGCCGTCATGGCGACGATCGCGGCGGCATATTCCCAGTGAAAGCCGCCGAGGCGGACGACATAGCCGAAATAGAGCGCGATGCCGATCAGGCTCAGCATGACGAAATCGACGAGGCGGACCGCGCCGGCGATCACGATCGGCGAATAGGCGCGGCCGACTTTCTGATTGGCGACGGCAAGTGCTGCCGGTCGACAGCCTGCGGCGTCGTTCGACCGGCGGTCGATCGGCGGTGCCGTCCATCGCGGCCGTCGCCGCGGCATTGAGCATCGAGCGAGCGTTGATCGGTTCCACTTGTCCACGTCCGTTCTTGAGCAGGCAGATAGGAACGCGCCTGCCGATGCGGAATTCCCCACATCGGGCATTACGGGACAAATCGGAAGAAACAGTTACGTTGGTAAAGAACGGTTAACGATTGGCAAACGCGTCGCGGTAGCCGGCCAGCACGCCCTCGACCATCGCCTTCTGCGAGAAGTGCAGGAAGATCCGCTCGCGCAGCGATTTCGCGCGTTCCTGCGCGGCGTCCGGATCGTCGAGCGCGCCCTCGATGGCGTCCGCCATCGCCGACGCCAGGCTGGGCGCGAACAACGCGTCGGTATGGTCGGGACCGAAGATCTCGGGGATGCCGCCGACATTGGCAGCGACCATCGGAATGCCGGCCGCCGCGGCCTCGATCACGACATAGGGCATGGAATTGCCGCGGGAGGGAACCACCAGCAGCGAGCCCTTGGAAAAGCCGTAGCGCGCCTTGACGTGACCGATGAACCGCACGGCCTCGCCGAGGCCGAGCCGTTCGACCTGCGCCTTCAGGTTTGCGGTTTCCTCGCCGTCGCCGGCAAGCGTCAGCGTCACCGGCCGGCCGTCGGCGCGCAGCCGCGCCACCGCGTCGATCAGGAGGTCGGCGCCCTTGATGTGCCGGAACTCGCCGACATAGACCACGTCGGTGGCGTCCTCGGCCTTGACGACCGGATCGAATTCGTTGGCGGTGACGCCGTTGAACACGCAGCGCACCAGGCCCTTGGGGGTGCCGATGGTGCGCTGATAGGTGTCGCGCGCAAACGCGCTCTCGAACAGGAACAGGTCGGTCTTGTCCATCAGCGCGCGCTCGAGACGGGCGTAAAGGTTTCCCTTCAGCGTCGACAGCGGAAAGTGCAGCGAGCCGCCATGCGGCGTGTAGACCCTGATGGTGTCGTTCGCGGCCGTGTTCAGGCGAATGAAGGCGCCGGCCTTGGCGCCGTGGCCGTGCAGGACGTCCGGCTTCAATTCGCCGATCAGGCGCCGGAACCGCGCCCACACCAGGAAGTCGGTCGGGAGCGGCTCGCGTCGAATCGGCGACGCGGTGGACGCCGAGCTTGAGGCGAGGGGCGATTTCGGCGAACGCCTGCTCGGCGCGTTCGCCGCCGGTCAGGCTGTCGGCGATGATGCCGACGTGATGGCCGCGGTCGGCCTGGCCGTTGGCCAGATCGAGGATATGACGAAAGATGCCGCCCACCGGCGCGCGCGTTGCGTGCAGGATACGAAGCGGCTGGCCTTCGACAACAGGCATGATCAGAGCCAGCGTTCCATGCGGCCCGCGAGAGCGGGCGCAGCAACCGGGCATGGGATCGGGGCGAGCGCGCCTCGCATCACGAGAATCCTGACAAAACTATCTGCCCGATTAAGGGCGTCCATGGTTAACAAAACATGATCGGACGCGCGCGGCCAGCCCTTTCCGGCCCGCAAACGGGCGAATTAACCCGGCAGCAACCTTAATGGAGTGTAATCGGCGGCGTTGAAGTACAGCAGTTGCGTCCGCGGGAGTGTGCGATGCGTTTAGCGTTCTGGCGTGCCGGCAGAGACAAGGCGGTGGTGCAACGGGCGGTCCCGAAGCCCGCGCCGGCGATCTCCAGCCCCGCCGCATCGTCCGAAACCGGCGATCTCGACCTGCATGCGCTCGGTCAGGCGCTGGCGCGCAAGCGGGGCTGGATCATCGTTCCGACGGTGCTGGCGGCGATCTTGTCGATCACCGCCGTCAACATGATCACCCCCCGATACAAATCCGAAGCGCGCATCCTGGTCGACGGTCGCGAGAACGTCTTCCTGCGGCCGAACGGCGAGCGCAACGAGGAGCGCACGTCGCTCGACGCCGAAGCGGTGACGAGCCAGGTCCAGTTGCTGCAGTCGCGCGATCTGGCTCGCGAGATCATCAAGAAGAACAAGCTCGCCGAGCGCCCGGAATTCGATCCGGTGCTGCAGGGATCTTCGTCGCTGAAATCGGTGCTGGCGCTGTTCGGCATCGGCCGCGATCCGCTCTCGCTGACGCCGGAAGAGCGCGTGCTCGATGCTTACTACGAGCGCTTCACGGCTTACGCGGTCGACAAGTCCCGCGTCATCGTCGTCGAATTCCAGTCGCACGATCCGGAGCTTGCGGCGCGCGTCGCCAACTCGATCGCCGAAGGCTACCTGGTGCTGCAGCAGAACGCGCGGCAGGAGCAGGCGAAGTCCGCCGGCCAGTGGCTGTCGGGTGAAATCGAGAACCTGCGCAAGAAGGTGGCCGAGTCCGAATCGCGCGTCGAGGATTTCCGCTCCAAGTCGAGCCTGTTCGTCGGCACCAATAACACCACGCTGTCCAACCAGCAGATGGGTGAGATCAACACCCAGTTGAACAACGCCCGCGCGCTGCAATCGGACGCGGAGTCCAGGGCGCGGCTGATCAAGGAAATGCTCCAGAGCGGCAAGCCGATCGAGGCTTCGGAGGTGCTGAATTCCGAACTGATCCGCCGCCTGTCCGAACAGCGGGTGACGCTGCGCGCGCAGCTCGCCGAACAGTCGTCGACGTTGCTCGACCGGCATCCGCGCATCAAGGAATTGAAGGCCCAGCTCGCCGATCTCGACAAGCAGTTGCGCGATGAGGCGGGCAAGGTCTCCCGCTCGCTGGAGAACGACTGCGCGCATCGCCAATGGCAGGGTGCAAGGCCTGATCGCCAGCCTCGATCAGATGAAGAAACAGGCCTCCTCGAACAACGGCCAGGACGTGCAGCTCCGTGCGCTCGAGCGTGAAGCCAAGGCGCAGCGCGATCTGCTCGAATCCTATCTCGCCAAGTACCGCGAGGCGACCACCCGCGAGAACATCGAGGCGGCGCCGGCCGACGGCCGCATCATTTCCCGCGCCAGCGTGTCCAATACCCCGGCCTATCCGAAGAAGCTGCCGATCGTGCTGATCGCGACGCTGGCGACCCTGCTGCTCACCAGCGGCGCGATCGCGACCGGCGAACTGCTGCGCATGACCGCGCCGCGGGTTTCCGCTCTCGCGGCGTGGCCGGTCGCGGTTCGGGCGCCGTCGCTGGTGCCGGAGATTCCGGCGCCAGCTGCCGAAGCCATCGAAGTCCCCGAGCCGATGGTGAGCGAAGCCCGTGTGGATGCTCCCCACACGGAGGTCGCGGCCAGGGACGTCGCGGCCGAACGGCTGACCGAGATCGAGAGATTGGCCGACGGTCTTGCCGGCTCGGCCGGAGCGTTGCGCAAGGTGACCGTGCTGGGCACGGCCTCGGGCGAGGGCATCACGCTGACCGCGCTGATGCTGGCACGGCAGATGGCGCGACAGGCGAAAATCGTCCTCGTCGATCTCTCGGGCGCCTTGCCGATGATTCCCGCGGCATCGGTCGATCCGTCCGCGCCCGGGCTTGCGGATTTGATGCAGGGCGAGGCGTCATTCGCGCAGATCATCACCAAGGACAGGCAATCACGTCTCCATCTCGTCAGCGCGGGGCGTCCGGGCTTCGATCGCGCGCAGTTGCAGTCGCCGCGGCTGGCGCTGACGATCGACGCGCTGACGCGGGTCTACGATCATGTGCTGCTGGACGCCGGGGCTGCTTCCGATCTGCCGGCGGAACTGCTGACCTCGCAGGCGCGCGCGGTGGTGGTGCCGGAAGCCTCGATGGCGACCGACGCCCGCGCGCTGATGTGCGATCAGCTCAGGGCGGTCGGTTTTGCCGACGTGCTTCTGCTGAGCAAGCCGTGCCAGCCGTCGGATGCCGTTGAACCCCAGCACGTGGTGGCGGCGTAGCGGTCGTTCCGAAAGCGGCTTCGTAGGGTGGGCAAAGCGCTAGCGTGCCCACCATTTGCATCCATAACGAAGATGGTGGGCACGGCGCAAGAGCGCCTTTGCTCACCCTACGGCCTCAGCTGATTTATCTAGCTGAACGCGTTGCGCAGCTTTTGCGCCATCTCGAACAGCGCCGGGTTGTGCTTCACCATCCGCTTGGTGCGGTTGAGGCCCGACATGACGCCGGCGGCGAGCTTGCCGCGCTGGCTGAGCGCTACGAAACTGTCGAAGATCGGTTCGTCGTCCTTGCAGAACAGCCGCTTGTAGTCGTCCGATCCGATCCCGAGATCGAAGGCGCGATAGTCTTGCGCGGCGTAGTGGTCGATGATGTCGCGCATCAGGATCAGGCCGGGGCTGTATTTCGAACTGGCCGACATCGTGTAGGTGTTGAACATCATCGAGAAGCGATGACCGTCGGCGACGCCGGCGAAGATCGCGATCACTTCCTCGTCGCATTCCAGCGCGTGGATATCGATGACGTGCTTGCCGTTGGCGAGCGGCGTGGTGCAGGCGAGGCGGACGAAGTCCTCGATGCCGGGGTCGGCAAAGACGTTGGGCAGTTTCTGTTCGGCCATCCGCAGCGGCTTGATGCGGAAGAACCAGTCGAGCAGCCGCGTGATGTCGGCCTCGGTCGCGGCGACATGATAGCGGTAGCCGGGCTGTTGCAGCTTGCGCTCCTTGCCCTTCAGGCGCCGCCGGAACGAATTGCTGACCAGCGTCGCCGGCGCCGCACCCGGCTCCATCTTCAGCAACGGACAGTCATTGGCCGAAGGCTGGTGCGGCAGCAGCGCCAGCGGATTGGGCAGGTCGCGCCAGCGCAGCGGTTGCTGGTGCAGCGCCAACACGTCGGCTTCGGATCGTTGCGAGATCGCCGAGATCAGGCCTTCGAGGTCGGCTTGCGTCGCGGTTGCGGCAAAATCCCGGTCCCACAGCGCCATGTTGAAGGTCGAGTGCTTGCCGCCCATGAAACCGGCGCAACGCGCGCCATAGGCGTGCCGCAGCGCAAGCGGCAGCAGCAGCAGCGGCCGGCGCTCGGCGTCGTAGGCGATGACGATGAAGGGGGTAAGGCCCTCGCGCTCGCCGACCTGCCGCTGCCAGGCGGCAACGAAGTCGAAGCGCTGAAACGGCGTGCAGGACCCCTGCGGATCTTCCAGGCTGCGCCAGACAGTCTCGGCGGAGGCGAGATCGTGGAGGATATCGATGCTGGCGATGCGGCCGGGGTTCGAGCGCGCGTTGATATCCGCCGTATCGTCTTCAATCGCGGCAGCCATGGTCATCGCGGAACCCGTGTTATATGAAATTGTTTACAATTTGCGGCTTTGCCCGACCTTCGCAGGGAAATGTCAACAAAGAGTAATACAATGCGGCCGCGGCGGGGGCTCGCGCGACCGCATTTGGGGACGGACGTTGGCGTCGGACATCAGTATCTTGCAGCGCGCCCGGATGGAGCTCGCTTATTTCAGCGGCTATGCGCGGCTGAAGCAGCGGCAGACCGGCGGCGCCGGCGTCATCCTGCGGTTCGAACGCGTGCGTCCGCGCCGGTCGGTCGGGTTTCAGCCGCATCAAATCAGTGAAATCACGCCGCGGTTTCTCGATCGGACCATCCGGGCGGGCAGCAGTCGCTGCGCATGATGCGCGTCCTGCTGTCCGGAATTACGTATCCGCCGGTGAAGCCGACACGGGATAATCTGGGTTTGGGACAATCGGACTAGGTCGAGCGATCCGGCCGCGACATCCAGCTCACGATCGGCATCGCCGGCAATACCCAGCCAAGGCCGGCCACGACGTAGAAGATCGCCTGCAACAGCCCTGAATTGGCCAGCCACGGCGTCTGAGCGATCGTCATGCCCATCAGCGACCACACCACCACGAGCACCAGCAAGGCAATGGTTCCGAACAGTTTACGCGTGCGCATCGTCATGGCGGATATGTGAAACTCGTGGCCGTTGGCGCGGCTTGCGCGCGGGAAGGGGCGGACTATAAGGGGCGCGTCAATTCAATCAAGCTCGGTTCCAGACGGGTCATGGCAGGTCAATCCGCACAGCAGGCGCCGCAACTCGGTGCCGTCAAATGGTGGCTGATTTCGGTCGCCGCCCTGATCGCGATCATGGTGCTGGTCGGCGGCGCCACGCGGCTGACGGAATCCGGATTGTCGATCGTGGAGTGGAAGCCGGTCACTGGCACGCTGCCGCCGCTCAACGACGGGCAATGGGCCCAGGCGTTCGACGGCTACAAGGCGATCCCGCAATATCGCGAGCTCAACGCCGGCATGAATCTCGCCGAGTTCAAGACTATCTTCTGGTGGGAATGGAGCCACCGGCTGCTCGGACGCGTGATCGGCGCGGTCTACCTGCTGCCGTTCCTGTTCTTCCTCTGGCGCGGCGTTCTCGGTCCGGAATTGAAGCGTCGGCTGTGGCTGATCTTCGGGCTCGGCGGACTTCAGGGCGCGGTCGGCTGGTGGATGGTGGCCTCGGGGCTGTCGCAGCGGGTCGAGGTATCGCAATATCGGCTGGCGACGCATCTGGTGCTGGCGCTGCTGATCTTTGCTGCGATTATGTGGACCTTGCGGCGGTTGACCGACCGGCCGCAACCCTCGGCGCCGTCGCGCCTGAGAATCACGGCCACGGCGTTGCTGGCGCTGACCTTCGTGCAGCTCTATTTCGGGGCGCTGGTCGCGGGCCTGCGCGCGGGCAGGGTGTTCAACACCTGGCCCGAAATCGACGGCAGCCTTATTCCGTCGGCGGCGCGGCTGTGGTTCGAGGAGCCGTGGTGGCGCAACCTGTTCGACAACACGCTGACCGTGCAGTTCGAGCACCGCATGACCGCCTATGCACTGCTGGCGCTGGCGCTGCTGCACGCCGTCGATGCCGTCAGGTCGCGGGCCGGTGCGGCCGTGATCGGTGGCGCGTGGTGGCTGGTAGCGGCGATCATCCTGCAGGCGACGCTCGGCATCCTCACTTTGTTGCGTCAGGTGCCGATCGATCTCGCCTTGACGCACCAGGCGGTCGCGATCGCGGTGCTGACGCTGGCGGTGTTCCAGGTCGAACGGCTGGCCGCGCGCCGCGTCGAGCAGGGTGGACCGAAGCTGATTCTGCCGGTCGGACAGCCCGGCTGATACGCGATACTACGCCGCCGCATTGCGCGCATTCCCGGCTGAGCCGGCTTCCAGATAGTCCAGTCCGATATCGAGCGCGGCCGAGCTGTGGGTCAGCCAGCCCGCCGATATCAGGTCGACGCCGGTGGCGGCGATGGCTTTGGCCGTCGCCTCCGTGATCCGGCCCGAGGCTTCCGTGATCGCGCGGCCGCCGGTCATCGCCACCGCCTCGCGGAGCTGTTCGACGGTCATGTTGTCGAGCAGCACCGCATCCACGCCCAGCGCCAGCACCTGTTCGAGCTGCGACAGCGTGTCGACCTCGATCTCGATCTTGACGAGGTGGCCGGAATGGGCTTTGGCGCGCTCGATCGCGGTACGGATATCGCCGGCCAACGCAATATGGTTGTCCTTGATCAGCACGGCGTCGTCGAGGCCGAAGCGGTGGTTGCTGCCGCCGCCGGCGCGGACCGCGTATTTCTCCAGCGCGCGTAACCCCGGCGTCGTCTTGCGGGTGCAGACGATGCGCGCTTTAGTGCCTTGCGCGGCCTTGACCAGCGAAGCGGTTGCCGTCGCGACGCCGCTCAGATGGCAGAGAAAATTCAGCGCCGTCCGTTCGCCGGTCAGCAGGCTGCGCGCGGGACCTTCAATGGTCGCGATGACGTCGCCCGGTACAACAATGCTGCCGTCGGGCCGCGCGGCGACGAGGGTGATGGCGGACGAAACCAGCTGAAATGCTGTACGCGCGATATCGAGCCCGGCCACGATGCCGGGCTGGCGCGCACGCAGCACCAACGAGGCCTGCCGGTCAGCAGGCACGATCGCATCGGCGGTGATGTCGCCGGCGCGGCCGAGGTCTTCCAGCAAAGCGGTCCGCACCAGCGGATCGTACATCAAGGGCAGAAGAGGCGTGAGCGTCATGAAAGGGCACTCCCAACAGACAGGGACGAGGTTTCGACGATCTCGCGGGCGCCGGCGAGCGCATCCGCGAGGGTGAGGGACGAGGGCTGTGCCGCCGGCAGGGTGTCCGGAAAATCCGTCCGGTAGTGACCGCCGCGACTTTCTTCGCGCCGGAAGGCCGCTGATCGCGATCATCAACCCGACCAGCGCTGGATCGGATGCCGCGCTGGTACCGCTGGCGATCGGATAGAGGCTGCGGATGGCGCGCGCGATACCGTGCCGGTCGCGCAGCACGCCAAGGCCTTGCGTCAGAACCGGCCGCACCATCGACGGGTCGGCTGCGGGCGGCAACATCCGGCTACGGACGCGTCTTCAACGGTCCGCGGCCTGCTGCCTTGACGCTTTCCGCGACCCAAGACGCGCACACGATGGCTTCCATCAGCGAGTTGCTGGCGAGCCGGTTGGCGCCATGCAAGCCGGTGCGGCTGACTTCGCCGCAGGCCCACAGTCCGTCCACGGTGCTGCGGCCTTCGACGTCAACGGCGATGCCGCCCATGTGGTAGTGCACCGCCGGTCGCACTGGAATTGGATCGGTGGCGGGATCGATGCCGGCCATTTTGCAGAACGCCGAGATCACCGGGTAGCGTTTTGCAAATTCCGGTCCCGGATGTTCGCGCGCATCGAGGAAGACGCGATGTCCCTCGGCGCGGCGATGCCAGACCGCGCGGGCGACGATGTCGCGGGGCGCCAGCTCGACGCCGGGCTGGTCCGCCATGAAGCGCTTCCCGGTTTCGTCGATCAACGTGGCGCCGTCGCCGCGCACGGCCTCGGTCGACCAGCGGCATCGGGCGCGACGGCCCGTCAAAGGCGGTCGGATGAAACTGGACGAATTCGAGATCCGAGAGTTTTGCGCCCGCGCGTGCGGCCAGTGCGAGACCCTGGCCGAAACAGCCGGCCGGGTTGGTGCTGTCCAGAAACAGCCCGCCAATGCCGCCGGTCGCGAGCACGACGCGGCCGGTATCGATCACCAGCGGGCCGTCTGCGGTCGCGGCGAGCACGCCCTTGATGGCATTGTCCTCGACGATCAGGCTGCGCGCCTCGACGCCTTCGAGCAGGGTGATCGAGGGACAACGGCGCACGCTTGCGATCAGCGCGCGCATGATTTCCCGGCCGGTACCGTCACCGGTCGCGTGCACGATCCGGTTGCGGCCGTGCGCGGCCTCCAGGCCGAGCCGCCATCCGCCATCCGCGCTGACGGTCGAAGGCGACGCCAAGCCTTGCCAGATGTTCGACGGCGGCGGGCGCGGCATCGACGATCCGGCCTGCGATGGCTTCGTCGCAAAGCCCGGCGCCGGCGGCGAGGGTGTCGGCCAGATGCAGCGCAGGGGCGTCGTCGTCGGCCCATGGCGGCCGCAAGCCCGCCTTGCGCCCACAGGCTGGATGCTTCAGCTCCCAGCGGCGCCTTTGACAGCAGCAGCACCGGCTCCGGTGCGAGTTGCAGCGCCGCCATCAATCCGGCGGCGCCGCCACCGATGATGACGGGACGATTGCTCAATGCTGAAATGTCGGTCATGGCGCCAGCATCCTTTCGACGGCGCGCCGCGCGGGCGCAGCGATCGCGGGATCGATCGTCACTTCGTGCTGGCCGGTCTCCAGCGCGTGACGGATATTTTTCAGCGTGATCCGCTTCATGTGCGGGCACAGATTGCAGGGCCGGACGAACTCGACATCGGGGATGCAGCACCGCGACGTTGTCGCTCATCGAACACTCCGTCAGCAGCACGACACGGGCCGGGCGCTTCTGGCCGACGAAGTCCGACATCGCCGCCGTCGAGCCTGCGAAATCGGCTTCCGCCACCACCTCCGGCGGGCATTCCGGATGAGCGAGAACGGTGACGCCCGGATGGTTTTCGCGGATCTGCCTGATGTCGTCAGGCGTAACAGCTCGTGCACCTCGCAATGGCCCTTCCACGCGATGATCTTCACGTTGGTTTGCGCGGCGATGTTCTGGGCCAGATATTCGTCCGGCAGCATGATGACGCGCTCGACGCCGAGCGATTCCACGATCTTGAGCGCGTTGCCCGAGGTGCAGCAAATGTCGGACTTCGCCTTCACCGCACTCGACGTGTTGACATAGGTGACGATGGGCACGCCGGGATAACGCTGGCGCATCAGCCGCACGTCCTGCGCGGTAATTGAATCCGCGAGCGAACAGCCGGCCGCAAGGTCCGGAATCAGCACGGTCTTTTGCGGGTTCAGCAGCTTGGCGGTCTCGGCCATGAAGTGGACGCCGGCGAGCACGATGATGTCGGCGTCGACCTTGCGTGGCTTCGCGGGCGAGCAGCAGGCTGTCGCCGACGATATCGGCGACGCCGTGGAAGATCTCCGGCGTCTGGTAGTTGTGCGCCAGGATGACGGCGTTGTGCTTCTTCTTCGAGTTCGAGGATGGCGTCGACATCCCCGGCAAAGGTGGCCCATTCGGGCGGCGGGATGACGCGCTTGACCCGTTCATAGAGCTGATCGGTGCGGGTGAGGGCAGGCTTCGTGAAGGTCGGCCATTTATACTCTCCATGAGCATATCATGGCTTATACTTAGCCTGAGCATAATCGAAGTCAAGTACGCGAAAGCGGAAGTTTCGTTCCTGCGACGGCCCGTTCGGCCAGCACGGCGTGGCGGAACCGGAACAGTTTCGCCGGCCGTCCGACCGTGTCGGCGGCGATTGCGCCAGTTTCCTCAACGAGTTGCTGCTGTTCGATGAGGCGGCGAAAATTCTGCTTGTGCACCTGCCGGCCTGCAAGGGCTTCAACACTGCGTTGCAGTTGCAGCAGGGTGAATTCGGCCGGCATCAGTTCGAACACCACCGGGCGGTATTTGATCTTGGCGCGCAGCCGCGCAATGCCGGTGGCGAGAATGCGGCGATGATCGCCGGTCATGGCGCGGCCGGGGACGAGCGTGGCGGCGGCGCCCGCCGTCGCGCGCGGCTTCCGGGATCAGGGCTGCTTCGTAGAGCAGCTCATAGCGCTGCAACACCAGTTCCTCGTTCCACTCGCGGTCGTCGAGGCCGAAGGTGATGGCGGCGCGCTGCCAGCGCTCGCGCTGCAGGTTGGCCGAAGGCGCGGATTTCGCCCACGCCCGCAGCCGCGGCGTCAGCCATTTCGCGATCAAGGCGGGTGCGCCCGCCCGGTGGTCTTCCCACGGGAAATAGTCGTACCAGCCGGACCAGTGAGGCCTCAAAGCCCGCACCGACCTGATCCTCGCGGGTCAGGCCGAGATAGCTGATCGAGATCGTGTGCGGCGCCTTGGCGTCGCCGGTCCGCCCGCTATCGGCAAAAGTATAGAGCTGTTCGACATAGCCGAGCGGGTGGCCGGTCTGCGCCTCGACCCACGCCCGCAAGCCTGATTGCAGCGAGCGATGCGTGAACTTGAATGGGCCGCTCGGCAGCGCGTCCGCCCTGGCGATGGTCATGATCTTCGGCTCGCCGTCGGTCACGGCGACGAGCACGGCGACCAGATCGGCGGTGATGACGTGGGCGGCGCCCGATCCCTTGACCGATCCTTGATCCCTTGGGTTTTCGCGGTGCCGCTGCCACGTCGTGGGTCCTAGCAATATCCGAAGACGCCGCAGGCATAAGGCAGCCGCGACCAGTAAGGGCCGTATTGCGGACCGCCGTAATAGGCGCCGTCATAGCTGTAGGAATGACCGGTACCGTAATAGCCCGGCAGCGTCGACGATCCCGGCAGCACCGGCGTCCCGAACACGCGCGGCGCATAGGGCACCACGCCGACCGGCGTGAACAGCACGTCGGGATCCTCTTCCTCGACCACGACCAGTTGGCGGCCGTGCCGCACATATTTGGGCGGAGCCACGGTGGTCCGGGCATAGTAGTGGGCGCGGGGAAGCCCGGGCGGCAGTTTGCTGGCGGCGCGAACCGTGGCCCGCTTGGTCGCCGCGGGGCCGTCGGCACGCTTGGCGGCGACAGGAGCGTCGGCGGGTTTTCTGGCGACGGGAGCCGCAGGTTTGGCGGCAACTGCGCCGTCGGCGGGTTTGGTGGCGGCGGGAGCGTCGGCAGGCTTGGCAGCGACGGGCTCATCGGCGGCGGCGGTTCCGGCCGTGAAAACCGCGATGAGAAGTGGCATTGTCCAGCGCAGCATCATTCGTCTCCCGAATCATCCGGAGCTATTCCATGTCACTCTATGCCGGAATGACCGTTAACGAGAGACTTGTGATTGCCGGACTCGATCGCGGCCTGGGACGCTGCGGTCATCAGCCGCGACCGGGCCGGGATGATCGAGGTCCTGATGTCGACCGAACTGTCGGCGAAGCAGGCGGCGGAGACCACGGACGCGGTGCTGGCCGATCCGCAGAAATATGGGTTTCGCTAACATTCTGTCATGGCCCGGCTTGTGCTCCGGCCCAGTCCAGGTGCTTCAGGCGCGCTCCAGAGACGTGGATGCCCGGGCACAAGGCCGGGCATGACGTTGGAAGAGACGTACGCTGAAATCCTCAGGCCGTCAGCGCCTGCTCCAGATCCGCGATCAGATCTTCCTTGTCCTCGATGCCGATCGACAGCCGCACCACGTCGGGGGCGGCGCCCGACTTCACCTTGGCGGCGTCGTCGAGCTGGCTGTGCGTGGTCGAGGCCGGATGGATCACCAGCGAGCGGGTGTCGCCGACATTGGCCAGATGCGAGAACAGTTTCAGGTTCGACACCAGGCTGACGCCGGCGTCATAGCCGCCCTTGAGGCTGAAGGTGAACACCGCGCCGGCGCCCTTCGGCGCGTATTTGCGCGCGAGGTTGTTGTAGGGGTTGCCGGCCAGGCCGGAGTAGTTGACCGACGCCACCGCGGGGTGGGTGGACGAGAAACTCCGCGACCGCCTTGGCATTCTCGCAATGCTTCTGCATCCGCAGCGGCAGCGTCTCGATGCCGGTCAGGATCATGAACGAATTGAACGGCGAGATCGCCGGGCCGAGGTCGCGCAGGCCGAGCACGCGGCAGGCGATTGCGAAGGCGAAATTGCCAAAAGTCTCCTGGATCTTGATGCCGTGATATTCCGGGCGCGGCTCGTTCAGCATCGGATATTTGTTGTCCTTCGACCAGTCGAAGGTGCCGGCGTCGACGATGATGCCGCCGATCGAGTTGCCGTGGCCGCCGAGAAACTTGGTCAGCGAATGCAGCACGATGTCGGCGCCGTGGTCGATCGGGCGGATCAGATAGGGCGTCGCCAGCGTGTTGTCGACGATCAGTGGCACGCCGGCCTTGCGCGCGACTTCGGCGATCGCCTCGATGTCGGTGATGCTGCCGGCGGGGTTGGCGATCGACTCGATGAAGATCGCCTTGGTGTGCGGCGTCACCGCGCGCTCGAAGCTGCCGATATCATCCGGATCGGCCCACGCCACGTTCCAGCCAAAGCTCTTGAACGCATGCGTGAACTGGTTGATCGAGCCGCCATAGAGTTTTCGCGCGGCGATGAACTCGTCGCCCGGCATCAATAGTTGTTGAAGGGCCACGACCTGGGCGGCGTGGCCGGAGGCGACCGCGACCGCGGCGGTGCCGCCTTCCAGCGCCGCGACGCGCTCTTCCAGCACGGCGGTGGTCGGATTGCCGATGCGGGTATAGATGTTGCCGAACGCCTGCAGCCCGAACAGCGAGGCGGCGTGGTCGGCGTCGTTGAACACGAACGACGTGGTCTGATAGATCGGCGTCACCCGAGCGCCGGTGGTGGGATCGGGCTGCGCGCCGGCATGCACGGCAAGGGTCGCAAATCCCGGGAGACGATCGGTCATTTTGTGCGTCCTGTTTTGGCGGTTCGAAAACGCGCGGCATGCTGATCGCAGCCGCGTCCGCCGTCAAGGCGAGGGGGGCAGATATCGCGGCTTGGAACGAACCCGCTTCGTTATGTCGCTTTCACGAAATAAATGCTTCGCATTTGCGTCACGGCTGTTCGCTCTTGTTCTTCGCGGCGCGATCGGAGGCCGCGGTCTGGCCGCCGCCGACGCTCATTCGGTTGAGCGACAGCCGCATGCCCTGCGTCGGGATCGGCGCGCGCTTCGAACTCAGCGTTCGGGAATTGACGCCCATCCACGAAATCTCCGACGACAGCCGGCCATATTCGATCTTCGGGCAACGGTTCATCACCACCTGAATTCCGGCGGCTTCGGCTTTCGCCGCCGCCGCATCGTCGCGCGCGCCGAGTTGCATCCAGATCACCTTCGGCAGCGGCGACAGTTTCAGCGCTTCCTCGACCACCGGCATGATGTGGCTGGAGTTGCGGAAGATATCGATCATGTCGATCGGACGACCGATGTCAGCCAGCGAGGCTACGAACGGCTTGTCCATGAGGTTCTTGCCGACGTGACCGGGATTGACCGGGATCATGTCGTAGCCACGCTGCGCCAGATATTTGAAGGCAAAGTAGCTCGGCCGCACATTGACCGGTGATGCGCCGACCATCGCGATCGACTTCACGCCGTTGAGGATGCCGCGAATGTAGTTGTCGTCATAGGCGTCGTGGTTCATTTCGATTCCCTAGCTCCTCATGGTGAGGAGCGCGAAGCGCGTCTCGAACCATGAGGCCCGCGGCCCATCCTTCGCGACGCGGCTGACGCCGCTCCTCAGGATGAGGTCACTTATCCTGCCACTTCGGCTCGCGCTTTTCGATGAAGGCGCCGATGCCTTCCTCGGCGTCGCGCGCCATCATGTTTTCGGTCATCACCTCTGCCGCAAAGCGATAGGCATCGGCAAGGCTCATTTCGGCCTGGCGGTAGAACGCCTCCTTGCCGAGCTTGACGGTGTAGGCGGATTTTACCGCGACCTTTTGCGCCAGCGCGATCGCGGCTTCGCGTTCGGTGCCGGCGGTGACGACGCGGTTGACGAGGCCGATGTCCTTGGCCGTCGCAGCCGATACCGGTTCGCCGGTCAAAAGCATCTCCATCGCCTGCTTGCGCGGAATGTTGCGCGACAGCGCCACCATCGGCGTCGAACAGAACAGGCCGATGTCGACGCCGGGCGTGGCGAAGGCCGCAGCTTCCGAGGCAACCGCCAGATCGCAGCTTGCCACCAGCTGGCAGCCGGCGGCGGTGGCGATGCCCTGCACGGCGGCGACCACCGGCTTCGGCAGATGCACGATCGCCTGCATCATGGCGCTGCAGGCGTTCATGATCTCGGCGAAATAGGCGCGGCCACGGTCGGCATCGCTGCGTCGCGCGGTCAGTTCCTTCATGTCGTGGCCGGCGGAAAACGCCGGGCCGTTGGCCGCGATCACGACCGCGCGGACCGCCTTGTCGTCGTGAATTTCCTTCAGCGCATCGTGGAGGGCCGCGATCAGGCCTTCCGACAAGCTGTTGCGCGCCGCAGCCCGGTTCAGGGTGAGCACGGCGATGCTGCCGACTTTCTCTCGCAGGAGGATCGGCGGTTGTGGTGCGGGGGCACGGGCAGGCTGGGCGGACATGAATTTTTCCAAGTGGGCTTTTGTGACAACGTAATGTAACAGGCTGTCCGAAGCGAGGGCAGGGGACGGCATGGCGGCAGCGAAAATGAGTGTGGCTGAACTGGAGCAGTTCCTCCGCGAGGAATTCCCCCAGGCCTTCAGCGACGGTGATATCACCATCGAAAGCGCCGATGGCGAGACTTGCCTGCTGCGCCGCCGCTTCAATGACCGCATGCTGCGGCCGGGCGGCACGGTGTCGGGGCCGACGCTGATGGCGATGGCGGATTTCGCAATGTATGTGGTGCTGCTGTCGGCAATCGGCCCGGTTGGGCTGGCGGTCACCACCAATCTCAACATCAATTTCCTGCGCAAGGGGCAGCCCGGCCAGGATGTGCTGGCCGCCGCGAAGCTGTTGAAGCTCGGCAAGCGGCTTGCGGTCGGGGAGGTAAACCTGCTGTCGGGGACATCGCCCGACCCGATTGCGCACGTGACGGCGACCTATTCCATTCCAAACAAATAGGCTTTTACACGGTATTATCGCACCATATTTATAAGCTATTGTTTTTGCTTATGTAATTTGTGCGCATGCGTGTTGACGTGCAACATTCGGTTCTTTAGAAACCCGCATAGTTCGGCGCGCTTGGCGCCGATTTCCATTTTTACGGATTCCCTCACATGAAAACCTTTTCGGCGAAGCCGGCCGAGGTGACGAAGAAGTGGGTGCTGATCGACGCCAAGGGTTTGGTGGTCGGCCGTCTCGCCACGCTCGTTGCGATGCGCCTGCGCGGCAAACACCTCCCGACCTACACCCCCCACGTCGATTGCGGCGACCATGTCGTCATCATCAACGCGGCGCACGTCGTGCTGACCGGTCGCAAACGTGAAAACAAGATGTACTACAAGCACACCGGCTTCATCGGTGGCATCAAGGAGCGCAGCGCGAAGTCGATCCTCGAGGGTCGCTTCCCCGAGCGCGTGGTCGAGAAGGCCATCGAGCGCATGATTCCGCGCGGTCCGCTCGGCCGCGTGCAAATGGGCAATCTGCGCGTTTACCCCGGCGCCGAACATC
The DNA here is from genome assembly GCA_963764705.1 of uncultured Alphaproteobacteria bacterium. Taxonomy (GTDB): domain Bacteria; phylum Pseudomonadota; class Alphaproteobacteria; order Rhizobiales; family Xanthobacteraceae; genus Bradyrhizobium. The sequence goes on from CAVXTR010000013.1 coordinate 136,871, forward strand.
CGCATGAAGCCCAGCAGCCCGTGACGGTTGATGTCGCTTCTATGAATCGCAAGAACATGAGGGCCGCATAAGATGTCCGATACCATGCAGTCTCTCGATCAGCTGTCGTCGCTGAAGGTCGCCGCACCCGATGCGCCGAAGTACATCAAGAAGGTCGACAAGTACGGCCGCGCCTACGCCACCGGCAAGCGCAAGGACGCGGTTGCCCGCGTCTGGATCAAGCCCGGCGCCGGCAAGGTCACCGTCAATACCCGCGACGTCGAGGTCTATTTCGCCCGTCCGGTGCTGCGGATGCTGATCCAGCAGCCGCTGGTCGCAGCAGCCCGCGCCGGCCAGTACGACGTCATCTGCACGGTCGCCGGTGGCGGTCTGTCGGGCCAGGCGGGTGCCGTGCGTCACGGCATCTCGAAGGCGCTGACCTGCTTCGAGCCCGATCTGCGCGGCGTGTTGAAGAAGGGCGGCTTCCTGACCCGCGACTCCCGTACCGTGGAGCGCAAGAAGTACGGCCGCGCCAAGGCGCGCAAGTCGTTCCAGTTCTCGAAGCGCTAACCGCTTCGCTAAAATTTGCAGCGAATGCTGCATTCACCGGACGAAGAAAAGGGCGCCGATCGGCGCCCTTTTTGCTTTCTATTTACTTATCAATTACCGCAGGTTTTCGTGAAAACTTGGTCACCCGCGCAAACCGGATTCGAACTCGGCACTCGCTAGGGTGCGCGAGTGGATGGCGCAGAACTCGTATTTGTTGCGTGCGCCGGACACAGCAAGTTGCATCACACGCGTTCGGGAGAGCTCATGTCGCTCGATACCTCCACGCTCTATCTCGTTGCCACGATGATTGCGGCAATGCTGGGCGGCATGTTGCTGCTGTTCGGCAAGCAGGAGAACATTCCGGCGCTGGAATGGTGGGGGACGGCCTATCTGCTCGGGGCCGCGTCGGTTGGCTTATGGACGATCGCCGGCGATGCGTTCAGCACGCCGCTTTCGATCGCGCTCAATGCCGTCGGTTTCGTCGCCTGCGGCATGGTCTGGAATGCCTCGCGCCTGTTCCACGGCCGCAAACCCAATCTTCCGGGGATGGTCGTCGGCGCGATCGCCTGGATCCTCGTCGCCGTAATATTCCCGGCCGGAGCCCTCGCCACCCGCGTCACCATCGGTGCCGGCATCGTCGCTTTCTATGCGGCGCTGACCGCGGGCGAATTGTGGACCGAGCGCCGCAGGCCGCTGCAGAAGCGCTGGCCGGCGCTGATGGTGCCGGTGCTGCACGGCTTCGTGCTGATGCTGCCGATCCTGCTCGGCCACCTGATGCGGCCGTATAACGAGAAACTGTCCGGCAACATCTGGATCACCGGTTTTGCCATCGAGCTCGTGCTCTACGCGGTCGGCACCGTCTTCATCATCTTCATGCTGGTCTCCGAGCGCGCGGTGACCCTGCACAAGAACGCGGCTTCGATGGATCCGTTGACCCGCCTGTTGAACCGGCGTGGCTTCGTCGAGGCAACGTCGCGCGTGATCGAGCGCGAAGCCAATGCCGGCCGCCCCGTCGCCGTGCTGATTTTCGATATCGATCATTTCAAGTCGATCAACGACCGCTTCGGGCATCCGGCGGGCGACGAGGTTCTGATCCTGTTCGCCACCGTTGTGGTCAACACGCTCCGGATCAGCGACCTGTCGGGACGAATCGGCGGCGAGGAGTTCGCGGCGTTGCTGCCGTGCTCGCTGGAGGAGGCGGTGATTGCAGCCGAGCGCGTGCGCGCGGCGTTCGCAGCTTCCGGAATCGTGATCGAGAGCGGTCCGGTCGATACCACCGTCAGCGTCGGTGTTGCCGGCGGGCCGGCAGGCACCGAGCTTGAGGTGCTGCTGGCATCGGCCGATACAGCGCTCTATCAGGCCAAGCGCACCGGCCGCAACCGCGTCGAGGTCGCCGCGGAAGTGCCGCTGTCGCTGGAAAACTGGCGGCGCAAGACCGCCGGCAGCAGCCCGCCGGTGGCAAAGCCGGTGACTGCGACGACCTGATGGAACCGCGGTAACTCCGCGTTTACCATTGCGTCCATATTATCTTCGCCATGGACTCGATGCGCAGACGAAACCCGCAAGCCGCCCTGATGTCGCTCGAAGCGGCTGAGGCCACGGCGCGCGGCGGCTTCGCCTGCCTGTTCTCCACCTCGGAAGAATTCGAGACGGCGCTGATCACGCAGCGCCGTGCGCAGGGACGTTACGATCAGCGCAGGACGCGCTGGCCTGCCATCATGTTCGCCGGCTGCGCGTTGATGGTGGTCGGCACCGTGCTGTTGCTCCGCTAGCTTGCGTCCAGCCGCGCGGCTGGTGCGGCGTGTTTCCTGCCTAGCTCCCGATTTCCTACTACTTTGCCAGCGGATCCGGGCGCACCTGGATGTGAACGGCGCGCGGTTTCGAACCCTTGCCGCCTTCCATCAGCCACGGCACACGGTCGCCGCTGGTGCTCCACAGCCCGCGACCCTTCCAGCCTGCGTTGGCGTCGTCGATGCGCCCGTCGAGCCCCTTGGCAAGAAGTCCAAGCGGATAGGGGATGCGCAGCATCACCATCCGTCCGTCCTTGAAGGCGACGAAGCCGTCGTTGAGATTGGCGGTGGAGATCGGAACGTTCTCGCCGAGGCCGACCGTGTTGTGATGATCCACCCAGGTGTAATAGCTCGCCTCAGCGCTGGCGTTTTCGAAACCCTCAAAACCGGGGCCGGGATATTTGTGGAAGGCGAAGCCTTCAGGGCAGTGATTGCCGGTCGCGTTCGGTCCGTTGAGCGGGCTCTTGCAGAGGCGGCGGTCGAAGCTGATGAGCGTGCCGTTCGAGCCGGAGCCCCAAAGCACACCGTTCTTGTCGATATCTCCGCCGCGCACGCCGATGCCTTCCTTCGGAATGGCGTAGAATTCAGACAATTTGGTCTTGGGATCGAAGCGCAAAAATCCGGGCTGTCCCACGAACACGTTGACCGCATACCAGACCGAGCCGTCGGTTGGATGCGGCATCACGGCGTAGGGGCCGGATCCACCAAGCCGCATGTCCTTGCCGGCCTGCGCGGGGGCGCCTGGATCGGTGTATTCATCGACCTTGCCGTTGCCGTTGGTATCCAGAACCCAAGGCGCCCAGCCTTGCGCTTTGGTGGCATCGCCGGTCTCGTCCCATATCCTGGTGTTGACCCAACCGGCGACCGGTCCGCTACCGGAGAACCACAGCGTGTCGTCAGCGTCGTAACCGAATTGCGGGTGGTGCGTGCCGAAGCAGGTATCAATGAAGCTGTACTTCATGGTCTTCGGATCAAGCATCGATACCTGACGCGGTGAACGGTCGAGCGGAAATGCGACCGCGGACGGATGGTCCGATCCCTTCTTGCAGATGGCCGGATTCTCGATGCCGCGCACCGCCGCGCCGAACCAGACGCGACCCTTCTTGTCGAACATGCCGTTGTGGTTGTTCGCTTTCTGGCTCCAGATCTTCTCATCGCCCCAATAGGCCGAGGCTCCGATCGGATTGGCGGTGGCATTGGGATGCAGCGGAGGTCCAAACGACTCCGGCGCATTCGGGTCAGCGACCGGCATCTTGAAGAACGTCACCTTGTGCGTCTTCGGATCCAGGATCGGCATGTCGTCGGAGGAATATTCGTTCGAGCCGTATAGCGGGCCGTAGGCATTGACGGTCGGGTTGCGACGATCCGAGGAAATCAGATCGTGCACGAAATGCTTCTCGGTCGCCCATTCCCACGAGGAGATCACGATGTTGCGTTCGATCCCGGTGGGCCGCGGTGGCTTCGACTTCGGCAGCTCACCCTTGGCGACCCGGTCGGTCCAGTCGCCGAAATATTTGAACGGCACGCCGCCGAGCTGGCCGGCGAGCCGGTTCACCATCCATTCGCCGGTCTGGCCCGAGGAGACGCGGCGCATCCAGGCTTCCTCGCCCGATTTGAATTCGCCGAAGGCGGCCGGAATCGTGCGTGTGGATTCCTGACCGAGTTGATGGCAGCCGATGCAGTCGACATTGTTCATGCGTTGCCGCCAGATGTCCTGCGTGATCTCCTTTGGAATATCGCTGCTGCCGCCGAAATCCTTCGCGGGCGGCAGCTTCATCAACGTGAACCAGTAGATCGCCGAATAGTAATGTGCGGCCGCAGCTTCATCGGGGGCGGGCACGGCGGTGAGATTGACCTGCTGACCTGGCTTGGCGCGCAGCTTCGGCGAATCCACCAGCCCATATCCGCGAACCCAGATCTGGTAGTTCACGTTGGGCGGCAGGTCGGGGATCACGTAGCGCCCAAGATCGTCGGTGACGACGATCTTGGCGAACTTCGTCGGCAGCTCGGTCGTCTCTGCGATCACCCAGACGCCGGCCTCCGGTCCCTTTGGACCGAGCACCACGCCGCCGATGTCGTCATTGTCGATCGCAACCGCCGCCGACTGCGCCTGCGACGGCGCGGATGTGAACGGGAGGAGGCCCGCCGCTGCGGCCAAGGCAAAACAAGACAGAATCCGCCCGAGGTTCATGTTTACTCTCCCCATGATCGCGATTTTGCACGCTTGTCGTTGGCGACGAGCCTACACCAATTCGTGGTCGAGACCAGACACCGCGCGAATGCCGTCGCATTGCCGTGCGTTATCCATGGATCATGCGCTGCAGCAAAATGCGCCGCCAGTTGGGCGACCCGATTGGAAGCCGCACGCCCTGGCCCGCCATCATGTTCGCCGGCTGCGCGTTGATGGTGGTCGGTACCGTGCTGTTGTTCCGCTAGCTGCGTCGGCTGACGCGAGGCGCGATCAGGGCTTCAGGCCCTGATCCATCCATTGCTTGAACAACGCTGCGCGTTCCGGTGGCCACGGTGTATCCGGAGGCATCCGGTGGGCCGACACGGCGTTGAACACCCGCTGGGCATTGGCGGGCGTGCACATCCACACTGCGTCATCGAGGTGCTTGCCACGGGGACCCATGCAGGCAATGTCCATATCGCGAAACAGCGGCCGGATATCGTGGCTGTATGTCAACGTCGACGGCGCGTCCGCTTCCACCGGCTGGAAAGTGCCGTGAAACTGATCGAAGCTGAACTTCGGCGGCGGTGAAGTGATGTTGGCGATGATCGTGTTGCGGCCGTAGTCCTCGATATGCACCACGGTCGTGTTGTCGCTCTCGACCCAGGTGACGAGATAGACATCGGGCGCGATGTTTTCCGTCTTGATGTCGACGGTTTCATTCCCGGCTGCCGAGCCGTCGGAATTCAGCACCGTGTAGGTCAGCGACGTGTCCGACGTAAACGACTGGATGACCTTGAATGCCTGGAAGTCGGCCAGGTACTTGTGTCCGGTTCCGGGAAACGCATTGGACATGTCGCAAACCCCGGTTCGAGTCTGACATTTAAGGTTGTGAAACAATATCGCTCTCACCTCAGGGCGTCAATGTTATCCGTCGATCTCCCGAGGTTCGCGAAGGCGCCTAATCCGCCGCGCTTTTTCTTTTTGGTTGCCCGGGTTAGACACGCCCATTCTCAAAACGAGGCGTAACCGACATGATTACCGAAATCGCACAGATCGACGTCAAGCCCGGCACCGAGAAGGATTTTGAGGCAGCCGTCGCCAAGGCGCGTCCGCTGTTTCTGCGCGCCAAGGGCGGCAAGGGGTTCGAACTGCACAAGTCGATCGAAAAGCCTTCGCGCTACCGGCTGATGGCGAAGTGGGAGACGCTGGAGAACCACACCGTGGATTTTCGCGGCTCGGAAGACTTCACCGCCTGGCGCGGCCTGGTCGGACAGTATTTTGCGGCGCCGCCCGAAGTCGAGCACACCGAAATCGCGCTGACCAGCGCCGGCTAGGTTCGGTCACGCCGTCATGGTCTCCGCCTGCGGCGTGACGTCTTCGGCCTTGAAATGGTCGATCGCGACCTTGGCGATCGCCATCAGGGGCAGCGCCAGCGCCAGCCCCCAGAGGCCGAACACGACGCCGAGCAGGATCTGGAACGCAAACAGCGTAGCGGGCGGAATATCGAGCGCCTGGCGCTGGATGATCGGCGTCAGCACGTAGCTTTCCATGGCGTGCACGCCAAGGAACAGGATGAAGGCGCTCAACGCCGCCACCCATCCCGAGGCGAGACTGGCGAGGACCACGATCAGCCCGGCGACGATGGCGCCGACGGTCGGAATGAACGCGAGCAGGCCGGCCTGGATGCCGAGGATGAACGAACTCTGGATGCCGATCACGGCAAGGCCGATCCAGGTCACGAAGAACACCGCGGCCATGGTGACGATCTGCGCGATCAGCCAGCGCTCCAGTGTAAATCCGATGCGGTCGAAGATCACGGTGGCGCGGGCGCGATGTTTGGCAGGCGCCATGAACAGCAATCCCGCGCGATACACGCCGGGCTGCGCTGCGAACGCCAGCCCGAGGAACAGCACGATAAAGAAGTTGCCGACCGCGCTGACGGTGCCGAGCAGCACCTTGAGGGTCTGGCTGACGATGGCGCCGCCGCTGGAGGCGAGCGCACCTGCGCTCGGCAGGTTGTGGGTCGGCGCCGGGGCGGGCGTCGTCGGTGTCGTCGTCGAATCGGACGCCGGCGGGGGCGCCGTGCTGCCGAAATCGAGATAGCTGGTGTCGATGCCGTTCTTTTCGAGGAAGGCCTTGACCGTCACCAATTGCGATTTGATCGTATTGCTCAACACCGTCGCCTGCTGGGCGATGGTGGCGCCGCCGAGGGTGACGATGCCCGACAGCATGCCGGCGAGCACGAGGCAGACGATGGCGAGCCGCAGCGAATGCGGCAGCGGGACGACGCGCCCAAGCAGGTTGGTCATGGCGTTCAACGCGACCCCGAGCAGCATGCCGGCAAAAATCAGGAACAGGGTCGCGGCGAAATACCAGGTGAACAGCAGCAGGGCTGCGAACAGCACGACGCCGATGCCGCCGACCGATATCGCCCACGCCAGATCGTTGCGGGCCTGAAGGCGATCGTCACCGGATACTGTCACGTTGATTCCTTCTCGATTGAATACTGAGCGAACCACTCTTTCGCCAAAACGCGGCCGGGATCAAGCGGGGGTGATCGCGCTGGTTTGACGCTGCGCGGGTCCGGTGTGCCAAGCGAAGCATCAATATGTGACGGCCGGTGAGGGCGAGATGAACTTAAAATGGGTCGGGCCGGTTGTGCTGCTGGCGGCACTCTTCATCGGCGATCAGATCAGGATCAACCGGCCGGGCCACAAGTATCGCCTGACGGTCGAGGTCGAGACCCCCGCGGGGCGTAAATCGGCATCCAGCGTGCTCGCGGTTCATCCCGACCGCGGCTACAGCCGGGGCGGGCATACCCGCACCGTGGGCGATGCCGTCTTCGTCGACCTCGGCGCGGGCAAGAACCTCGTCGCGCTGCTGGCCCATATCGACGGGAAGCTCGATCTCGACGCCATCAACTATGTGGCGCTCCGCGCCTATACCGCAGCCGGCGGCAAGCGGGTGTCGTTCAACGAGATGAACCGGCAGAGCGGCGCCGTTCCGGTAACGGGCGCGCTGATTCCGGTGCTGGTGAGCTTCGCCGACCCGTCCAATCCCGGCACCGCGCGGGTGATTTCGCCCGATGATTCGGAGGCGGTGCTTGGAAAGGGCTATCGCCTCGGGGCGATCACCGCCGAAGTGGTGCCGAACGGATTTTGGCCGCTCGACTTCGGTGGTGTGCTGGGCGAGCCGGTCACGCGCGGCATCCTGGCGAAGCTGCCGTGGCTCAACGGATTGGACAACCCGGCCGCCACGGCGCTCCGGGTGGCGGGCTTGCCCGGTGTCGAGGCCATCGACGCCCGGGAGGTTTTCACGCGTAAGTAGCCCAAAAGGCCGCGCAGGCCCGCCATTCCCGCGGAGCTGTAAAGCGTCAGCCGTGGTCATAACATGTTGATCCGGCACGATCCCGCAGGCATGATCGACTGGAATCTTGGCCCAACCCAGAAGATCCTTGCACAGGACATCCTTGCACAGGACGATGACAGCGGAATTTTTGCGATGAGACGGCCCGTGGTCGGTGTGATCGGGAACGCCCATCGCGTCGAAAATCGTTTCGCGGCGCAGATGGTCGGAGAACGCAACCTTCGTGCGGTCGCCGACGTGTCGGGCGCGCTGCCGCTGATGTTTGCCGGCTCGCCCGAAATTACCGATGTCGGTGCGCTGCTCGATGTGGTCGACGGCATTGTGCTGACCGGCGCCCGCGCCAACGTCCATCCGACCCGCTTCAAGACCGAACCGCACGAGAAGCACGAACCCTATGACGAGCACCGCGACGACGTCGCCTTGGCGCTGTCGGAAGCCTGCGTGGCGCGCGGAATTCCAATTTTCGGCATCTGCCGCGGCCTGCAGGAAATGAACGTCGCCTTCGGCGGCTCGCTGCATCCGGAAATTCGTGAAATCCCCGGGCGCATGAACCATCGCATGCCCAGGCTCGAGAACGGCGAAATTCATCCCGATCAGACGGTGATCTTCGCCGACCGGCATGACGTCAGGCTGACGCCCGGCGGCGCCTTTGCCACGCTGCTCGGCCGCGAGACCATTCGCGTCAATTCGCTGCACGGGCAGGGCATCCTCGATCCCGGCGCGCGCGTCGTGATCGAAGGCGTTGCCGAAGACGGCACCATCGAAGCGATCAGAATTGCCGATGCGCCCGGCTTCGCGCTCGGCGTGCAGTGGCATGCGGAATACGATCCGCAGCGCAATCCAATCAACCGCGCACTGTTCGAGGCGTTCGGCGCGGCGCTCAAGATACATCAGCGGGCGAGCTGAGACGCGGCCGGAACAAACCGGTCGCAGCGATACGGGGAGGATGCGATGCGGGACCGCACGTGGTCGAGACGCGATCTGCTTGTGGCGGGAACCGCGTCGGCGGCCGGCATGATGTTGGCCGCGCCATCGAAGGCCGCCGCACCGCCGCCGGCCGCCGTGACGCCTGCCTTGATCGAGGCCGCGAAGAAGGAGGGCAAGGTATCGTTCTACAGCGCCCTTGAACTCAACACCGCCGAGCGCCTGGCACGAAATTTTGAGGCGAAATATCCCGGCATTGCGGTGCGCGTCGAGCGCTCCGGCGCGGAGCGGATTTTCCAGCGTATCGCGCAGGAGCAGGGCAGCGGCATCAACGCCGTCGACGTCGCCAACTCGACCGACCCCGCGCATTATCTCGAATGGAAGAAGAACGACTGGCTCGCGGCTTATGTCCCGGAGGAAGTCGCGAAACATTTTCCGGCCGACCAGGTCGATGCCGACGGCATGTATGCGACGTCCTGCGCCTGGCTGGAGGCCATCGGCTACAACACCAACCTCGTCAAGCGCGAGGATGCGCCCAAGAGCTATGCGGATCTGCTCGATCCCAAGTGGCTGGGCAAGATCGTCAAGGGCCATCCCGGCTACAGCGGCGCCATCATGACCGCGACCTTCGTGCTGACCCGCGATCTCGGCTGGCCCTATCTGGAGAAGCTCGCGCAGCAGAAGATCATGCAGGTGCAGTCGGCCGCCGATCCGCCGAAGAAGATCCTGCTCGGCGAGCGCGCGGTGATGGCCGACGGCAACGACTACAATCTGGTGCTGTTGAAGGATCAGGGCAAACCGGTCGAGGTGGTCTATCCCACCGAAGGCTCGCCGCTGATCATCGTGCCCTCCGGCATTTTCCGCGGTGCGCCCAATCCCAACGCCGCAAGGTTGTTTCAGAGCTTCTTCTTCAGCGCCGAGACCCAGCAGATGCTGGTTGATGTCTTTGCACATCGCTCTTTTCACGCGCAGGTGAAAGAGAAAGGCGAGCATATTCCGCTGGCCAGCCTGAAACTGCTCAAGGCCGATCCCGCCGCGGTGCAGGCGCAGAGCGAGGAGATCAAGGCGCGCTACACCAAGATTTTCGGCGTGTAGAGTCCCAGCGGCCTGACCCGGCGACGGCACAGACATCCTCCGTACTTCTACGGTGTGAAAATTATCGGGATCGCGGGCCGGAAGTCGGCTAAGCAACCTGAGACGCCCTTGCGGCTCCGGGATCGGCCGCAAAATCGCGCGCTTATCCATCATCTTGAGTCCGGTGGAGGCAATGACGCTATCAAGCCGCCTCGCGCTCGCGATGGTTTTGCTGGTCGTGGTGACGACCGCCGTTCTGAGCTCGTTCACCTATTACTTTGTGACCGAAGCGGCGATTCCGCGCGCGCTGGACCGGCTTGCGACCAAGGCAGCCCTGGGCGCGCTGGGGCTGGAAGCGGCCCTGAACGGGGCGCGGCAGGACGCGCTGATGATTCAGGGCGGCGTCGCGGCTTCGGGGTTGGGGGCGACGCCGGCGATTGATTCCGCGACCACGCAGACCGATGCCGGAATCCGCGATGCCATCGCGGCGCGGTTTTCGGCGATCATGCGGGCGAAGCCGGACTATGACCGGTTGCGCGTCATTGGCGCCTCCGACGATGGACGTGAACTGGTGCGCGTCGATCGCGCCGGACCGGGTGAGGCAACGCGGGTGGTGCCGGCCGCTGAACTGGCCCGGCAGGGTGAGCAGGCTTACTTCAAGCGAACGATCGCGTTGCCGCGCTCCGACACCTATGTTTCCGCGGTCTTGCCGGGCAAGGAGAAGGGCCCGGATCGCGCCGCGAGCCCGATGCTCCATGTGGCGATGCCGGTCTCGACGGCCGCCGGCAAGCTGTTCGGAGTTTGCGTGATCGATTTCGATCTTGGCGCCAGGTTCGACCGTATCCGGGCCGGCAACAGCAGCGATGGCCTGATCTTTGTGGTCGATGCGGCCGGAAACTATCTGCTGCAGCCGGATCAATGGCCAACGCGTGGCGCGAGCGCGCCGACGCCTGCGCGGGTTCAAACCGATTTTCCTTCGTTCGACGCCGCGCTGGCCGATCGGGGCAGCGGAAGCGGCATCTGGACCGACCGGGACGGAACGCGGTACGGCATCGGCTGGCAAGCCGTAAGGATGGCCGGTGGACCGGGGATCACCGTGCTGGTGGCCGCCAGGTATTCGTCGCTGCTTCCCGGGCTCGGCACCGTCAGCAGCGCGGCGCTGGCCGGCGGCGCGGTCGCGATGCTGCTCGCGATTGTCGTGGCGTTGGGCATGGCAAGGTCGTTGTCGCGGCCATTGCATCAGATCACCCGCGCCGCGGAGGCGCTGAGCCGCGGCGAACTTGTTGCGATGCCTTCGTCTGGCGGCCGGGAGATCGCGGTGCTCGCGGCGGCCTTCGCTGGAATGTCCACCCAGCTCAAGGCGAAGCAATCGTTGCTGGAGAACACCGTCGAGAGCATCGGCGATACCGTGCTGGTGGTCGACGCCAGCGCCAAAATCGTCATCGCCAATGCCGCCGCCAAGCGTTTGCTGCGGATCGATCCGGGTGCCGGCCGGACAACGGTATCGCGAAAACTCGACTTTTTTTATCCCGACGGCGTGACGCCGATGCCGGCTTCAAGTTCGGCCCTGTCGCGCGCGCTGCGCGGCGAGGATATCGACGATCTCCAGTTCGTCGTCGAATCCGTACAACCCTGCCTCAGGGCGTACATCTCCGCGACCGCGCGGCCGCTGCGAGACGAAGGCGGTGCTGTTTGCGGGGCGGTGATCGTGTATCGCGACGTGACCGAGCAGAAGCGGGCCTATCAGGCGCTGATCGACAGCGAGCAGGTGGCGCAATCGATCATCGACAGCGCGCTCGATGCCTTCGTCCAGACCGATGAGCACTGTATCATCCTCGACTGGAGTCCGCACGCTGAGGCATTGATGGGCTGGACCCGCGCGGAGGCGATCGGCGCCAGCGTCGACGAGCTCGTGTTCCCGCCGCCGCAGCGCGCGCTACATCGGCGATGGGTCGACGGCTTCCTGAGCGGAGCCAACGGCGATACCAGGGGCGGGCGATACGAAATCGCCGTTGCTGCACAAGAACGGCCGCGAGTTCTTCGCCGAGGTGTCGCTCACCGCGTTGCGTCGCGGCGACCGTTTCATCATCAATGCCTTTGTCAGGGACATCACCGCCAAGCGCGCGGCCGAGGAACAGCTGTTCCAGGCGCAGAAAATGGAATCGGTCGGGCAGTTGACTGGCGGCATCGCCCACGACTTCAACAACATGCTGACGGTGATCACCGGGACGATCGAGATCCTCGCCGAGGGCGTCAAGGACAATCCGGCGCTTACCGCGATCGCCAGGATGATCGACGACGCGGCCGATCGTGCGGCGCAGTTGACCGCCAACCTGCTGGCGTTCGCCCGCAAGCAGCCGTTGCGGCCGCTCGAGACCGACGTCAACGCGCTGGTCGAGGAGGTCGTGCAATTGCTGGAGCCGACGCTCGGACGGCAGGTCGAGATCGAGACCGCGTTCGGCGACCTCGGCTGGCCCGCGCTGGTCGATCGCAGCCAGTTGAGTTCGGCGCTGGTCAATCTCGCGATCAACGCGCGGGATGCCATGCCCGCCGGCGGCAGGCTGGTGTTGCGCACCAACAATGTCAGCCTCGATGCGAACGAGGCCGCGGCGAGCGGGCTGTCGCCCGGCGACTACGTCGTCATCGAGGTTGCCGACACCGGCGCCGGCATTCCAGCCGCCATCCGCGACAGGATTTTCGAGCCGTTCTTTTCGACCAAGCAGTTCGGAACCGGCTCCGGTCTCGGACTGAGTATGGTTTTCGGGTTCGCCAAGCAATCCGGCGGCAACATCCTGGTGTTCAGCGAGGAGGGCAAGGGCGCCACCTTCCGGATCTATCTGCCGAAGGCCGACACCGGTCCGTTGCAGATGGCCCCCGTCAGCGACGAAGAGCCGCGCGGCGGCACCGAGACCATCCTGTGCGTCGAGGACGACGACTTCGTTAGGGACCTGGTGACGACAGAGACTCAAAAGCCTCGGCTACAAGGTGATAGCGGCTTCGAACGCGGCCGAGGCGCTCGATCTCGTCAACGCCGGAACGCCGTTCGATCTGCTGTTCACCGACATCATCATGCCCGGCAGCATGAACGGCCGGCAGCTCGCGGAGAAAGTCGGCGAATTGCGGCGGCCGCTCCGGGTGCTGTTCACGTCCGGCAATACCTTTGGCGCCTTCAGCGCGGGAGAGCGCCCGCGCGAGGGGGTACTGCTGCTCACCAAGCCCTATCGCAAGGCCGACCTCGCGCGGATGGTGCGCCTCGGCCTCGACCGTCCGATCGACCACGTCGGCGATCCCATCCCGACGCCGTACTCGGTGCTGCCGGACGTCGAGCGCTTCCTGCGGGAAAATCCGCCAAAGGCGTGACGGCGGCTAGGGGCGTGATTGCCCGACGCTCAAATCGTCGAGCAGGCTGTCCATGCGGCGGGTCCAGTTGGCGCTGTCGGTCTTGTCTGTGAGACCGTCTGCCTGCAGCACATCTCGGACCTGTCCGCGGGCGCCGACGATCTGGAAGGCGATGTCGCGCGATGCGAGTTCGCCATGAAGCTCGTGCAGCATCCTGGTGCCCGCGAGATCGATGAAGGGCGAGGACGAGAGACCGCAGATCACGGTCCTGGTATCCGGCGCCGCGCCGAACTCTCGCCAGCACTTTCTCCAGGACGCTTTCCGCATTGATATAAAGCAGCGAGGCCTCCGGGCGGAATGCGATCACGCCGGCGAGGGGCTCGACGTCCGGATGCCGCACGCTGTCGGCATAGCGGCCGGTTCCCGGCAGTCGACCGAGGAAGGCGACGTTCGGCTGCGAGGCGCGCGCCAGCAACAGGAAGATCGAGGCGATCGCCGCCAGCAGAATGCCTTGCAGAATCCCGAGCAGCAGCACCGAGACCAGTGCGATCGCCGCGGCATAGAAATCCATCCGGCTGATCCGCCACATGCGCACCAGCATTTCGACATCGACCATCTTGTAGACGGCGGTGAAGACGATGGCCGCCAGCACGGCCTTTGGCAGGTTGCTCAGGAATCCGGTGAGGAAGAGCAGGCAGACGGCAAGCGCAATCGAGCAGACGACCAGCCCCAACGGCGTTTTGGCGCCTGCCTGATCGTTGACGGCGGACTGCGACAATCCGCCTGCAACCGGATAGCCATGGCAAAGCGACACCGCGAGATTGGCGCAGCCTAGTCCAAGAAGCTCCTGTCGGACATCAAGGGAGTAGCCGTGCTTGTCGGCAAAGCTGCGGGCCGCAGATACGCCCTCGACATAGGCCAACAGCAGAATGCCGGCGGCCAGCGGAAACAATTCGTCGAATTCCAGCAGTCCGAACGTCGGCAGGCTGATACTCGGGAGCCCCGCTGGTATCTCGCCGGTGACGGCGACGCCCAGCGCCGGCAACTCAAATACCGTCGCGATGACGATGGACAGAATGACGACGACAAGTCCGACAGGTCTTCCGGGCAAGAACCGTGCGCCGAGCAGCAACAACGCGATCGCTGCAAGGCCGATCGCCAGCACGATCCAGTGGATGCCGCCGAGCTGTCCGAGAAGCATGTACAGGCGATGGAAGAAATTCCGACCGCCGCCGGCAACGCCGAACAAGCTCGGCAACTGCGTCATGATGATGGTCAGCCCCGCGCCGGCCTTGAAGCCGACCAGAATGCTGTCGCTGATCAGACGCACCAGCATACTGAGCCGGAAAATCCACGCGATCAGGCAGAGAACCCCGACCGCGAGAGCCGCAACGCTGGCGATCTGGGCGTAGCGGACCGCATCACCCGCGGCGAGCGTTCCGACGGAGGCGGCGATCATCAGCGAGATCGCCGAAGTCGGGCCGACTGCGAGCTGGCGCGACGATCCCAGCAATGCGTAGCCGATACCGCCGAGGATATAGCCGTAAACGCCGATCTGCGGCGGAAGGCCGGCGAGCGCCGCATAGGCCAGCGACACCGGGATGGCGTAGGCCGCAAGCGTCACGCCGGCAATGACGTCGCAGCGTAGCCACGCGCCACGGTATTCGGCCAGCCACTGCGCAGGCGGAAAGATCTTTGCGCCGTTCGGATTCATGTCATGCACCGCAGACCCAACCATGCGGGCCCGATCGATCAGCCCTTGCGACGAGTTTTCAACACGCCACGGACGGCGGCTTGACCTGGATCAATGAAGCGGCGTTGCGGCGAGACGGATTGCTTCGCGCCTGTCATCGGGCGGCGCTTCGCGCCGACCCGTTGGCTCGCAATGACGTTGTCTGGATACGACTTCGCGTGCACGCTTCTGCTACCCATACGCCGCACCCCCATGCGGCCTTCAATCAGCTTGACGAACGGATGAGACTGGTGGACGAACACGACTGCAAACAACAAGAAGAGACGGATTTCATGCAAAAAACATCCTCGCACTCGTCGCAGCATTCGGTGTCGCAGCCTGCGGACCGGCCTGGGCGGCATGGCCGGACGACAAGCCGATTGAAGTCATCATCGGCTTTGCTCCCGGCGGGGCAACCGATGTCATGGCGCGCAAGCTGCTGCCTTTCGTCGAGAAACGGCTCGATGGAAAGGCCAAGTTCGTGGTGCTGAACAAGCCGGGCGCCGGTGGAGAGATCGCGTTCACCTCGATTGCGCGCGCCGCGCCCGATGCCTACTCGATGGGCGTGGTCAACGTGCCCGGCTACAACTTCCTGCCGATGACGAGAAAAACCCAGTACAGCATGGATGAAATACGTCTGGTTGCCCGCGTGGTTGACGATCCCGGCGTGATCGTGGTGCGCGCGGAAAGCAAATTTGCAACTCTTGCGGACGTTCTCGCCGCATTGCGCAGCAAGCCGGGCTCGGTGACGTTCGGTCACAACGGTGCGGGCACGAACGGTCATTTGGCGATCCGCCTGCTGGCGGCCGCTGCCAAGGTCGAGCCCAACGAAATTTCCTATCGGGGGACCGCAGCGCAAAGGACCGATCTTCTGGGCGGCCATCTGGAGGTCGGAATGGTCAGCCTGAGCGAACTTCCCGAACTGCACGGCACCAACAAGGGACCGCTCCGCGCCATTGCGATATTGTCGAAGAAGCGCTCTCCGTCGCTCCCCGACGTTCCGACGGCAGAGGAAGCAGGCGTCCGGTCACGATGACGGCGGAACGCGGCTTTGCCGTGCCAAAGGGCGTTCCCGACGACATCGTCAAGAAGCTCGAAGCCGCCATTGCCGACAGCCTGCGCGATCCCGACTACATCAAGAGCTCGCCCGGCGACGAGCCCGTGCTCGCTTTCATGCCCGGCGCGGAATGGCAAAAGCGTCTCGATGACATGTCGCAGGCCTTGCGGCCGCTGGCCGACGAGATGAAGGCAAGCGAGCAGAAGTAACCGTTTGTCCCGGACGCTGAAGCTGCGTCCGGGCAGTATCTTGCGAAATCGCTTCCGTGTTTGGCTCTCGGCCGACAGCGGCATTGGCCGAATTTCCGTTTGGTGCCGGGACCGGAAATGAACCGAGAGGTCGGTGATGTATTCAAAGCGATTGCGCGCGACTGTTCGTTCGCCAAGGGGCTAAACCAAGCCGTTCATTCAGAAACTCCAGGAACACTTTGACCTTGGGGGATCGTTGCCGGCCTGGAGGCAACATCGCCCACAGCGGATAACCCTCACTCACTTGCACGTCCAGTAGAAGCGGCTCCAGCGATCCGTTCCTGAGCGCCTTGGCGACCGCCAGTTCGCCCAAACGAACGATCCCGACGCCTTCCATGGCCAGTCGCAAAAGGACATCCGAACTGTCGGCGCTGACGCCGCCACTGACTTCGACCGCTATGCGCCCGTTGTCGCCATGAAACGTCCAGGTTGTCGGTTCGGGGATGCCGTTGAGGATCAAACATCGATGGCGCGTGAGATCTGACGGGACAAGCGGGCGACCGTGGCGTGCCAGATACTCGGGGCTGGCGCAGATGATCTGCGTGAGATCGACGATTTTACAGGCTATCAGCGACGAGTCGGGAAGCTTTCCCGTCCGCATCGCAATGTCCACATTCTCTGCGACGAGATCGACTGCGCGATTCGTCACCAGGAAATCGATCGTTATCCGCGGATAACGGGCCAGGAACTCCGATAACGCCGGACCAAAGTGATCGCCGATCATGACCGGCGGCGCGTGTACACGCAGATGGCCGCGCGGTGACATCCGCGCTGAAGCGATTTCCGATTCTGCAGCCTCGATAGCCGCCAGGATCTCACGTGAGCGCTTGAGGTAGGTCTTGCCTTCTGCGGTGAGCGCCAGCCGCCGTGTCGTACGGTTGATCAACCGCACGCCAAGGCGTTGCTCAAGGCGCGCAATGAGTTTTGAGACCGCCGAGGGCGAAAGCCCGACGTCCTCGGCGGCCGCCGCGAAGCTGCCGCGTTCAATCACCCGTTCAAATACGCCCATTTCATTGGCAGCGTTGGTCATAGGTGAATTCAATTCATGAGTGTTCCGCGTTGATCGCTGATTATTCCTGACCTGTAAAGGCCTATGCACGAGCGATAGGGCGCAACCAGAGTCCGGCACGCCGGGAAACTCCAGAAGGAGTAGCGGACATGAACCATCGAACCTCCTTCGCGCTGGTAGCGCTTCTGCTCGCATTCCCGGCGGACGGCGCCTTCGCCCAGCAAGCGGCCGATATCGATGGGGTGAAAGCCGCGAGTAAGGCTTTCTATGAAGCGGTGGTGGTGGTCGATGACGGCGCGGCAATGGAAAAAGTGTGGGCGCACGCGCCATACGTAACCTATGTCGGGCCGCGCAGCACCGCCATCATCGTTGGTTGGGAGGCGCAAAAGAAATACTGGACCGAGTTCAACAAGCCGTTTTCGCAGCGAACGGTCGCGCTGGTTGATGCTCATGTGCGCGTTGTCGGCAATCTTGCCTGGGAAATCGGTACCGAGAGCGGGCTGGCCCAGATGAAAGATGGCCGCACCCGCAAGGTCGACTGGATGGTGACCAACGTCTACGAGAAAATCGATGGCCGCTGGCTGACGGTCTCCCATCATGTGCAGCCAAAGCCGCAATGACCGTCAGCAATTGTCGAGCATACGTTCAGGGGGAGTTGATGAAGACGGATATTACAAGTGGCGATAACGCGGCTGTTCGGCCGAACTTGAAATCATTCTCTTCCCGGATTCCATCCATTGCCTTTGCGTTGGGAGTGAGCGCGTTCGCTGTCTATGCGGCGGCCAACGGTCCAACGTTGTACAGCACAGGGCAGCATCTCAAGACCGAACAACTTAAACAGGAAGACCGGATATTCTGCGGAAAATTCAGTATGCCGCCCGGCAGCGAAAGCTTTTCAACGTGCGTCGCCTATCTGGCGGATGTCCGGAGGCTGCACGGAGACAGGATGGCGGCCGCTGCGGCTGGTGTACCCTAAACGGGCAATGAACGCTTTACGCGATCGATGCGACCAATCCCGTGACGGGCCCCCGAGTTGAGGGCTCTCATGGAGTTGGAATCTGGCGATGAAACGTCGAACGAAAGTTGTCTTGCTCGTGGGCGGCGTGGCCGTCGCGACGGCCGTTGCAGCGTACGTGATGCTGTCGTCCGCGCTCGCAAAGGCCATCGATCCCCACGGT
>CAVXTR010000014.1:0-318135 GCA_963764705.1 uncultured Alphaproteobacteria bacterium
GGACGACGGCGGAGATTTACCCCGCCAGCCCCGTCCCGCCATACAGCCAGGTCAGATCGCCGAAATAATCTTCCTGCGTCTTCGCGCGCATGATCGCATTGCGCAGCCGCGCGTGTTCGCCCGCCGGATGGTAGATGTGCTCACCGATCGCCCGCGACAACATCTGCACGCGCGCGGTGCGCGGAAACCGCTGGGCACGATAGGCTTCCAGCGCGGCAGAAAAATCATCATGCTGCGACAGCATGTGCGACAGGCACACCGCGTCTTCCATCGCCTGGCAGGCACCCTGCGCAAAATATTGCAGCATCGGATGGGCGGCGTCGCCGAGCAGCGCGACGCGGCCGTCGATCCAGCGCTCGACCGGATCGCGGTCGCACAGCACCCACAGCCGCCAGTTTTTGCCGTGGCGGATGATCTCCCGCGCGCGTTCATGCACGTGGCCGAAGCCCTGCATGACCTCCTCGTCCGACACCGGCTTGCCCGCCACCGGCTCCGGCGCGTCGTTGTGATTGGTGACGACGAGGTTGAACACCTTCCAGCCCGAGAGCGGGTAATGCACGATGTGGCATTTCGGACCGGCCCACAGCGTCGCCGCGTTCCAACGCAGATCTTCCGGCATTTCTTCGGTCGGAATCACCGAACGGTAGGTGGTGTGGCCGGAAACGCGCGGAGCGCCGTCGGCAACAGCCTGCTTGCGCACGTTGGACCACAGTCCGTCGGCACCGATCAGAAGCTGGCCGGTGACCCGCTCACCATTGACCAGGCGCGCCGTGACCGATGAACCGTCCTGATCGTAACCGGTCACCTCGGAACTGACGCGCAACTCGATCAGTTCGTGGTTCTGGCAAGCCTTCAGGAATACGCCGTGCAGATCGCCGCGGTGCACCACCGCATAGGGGTTGCCGAAGCGGGCGCGAAACGCCTCGCGCAGGTCGACATGGGTGATTTCCTCTGATGTCATCGCATCCATCAGCCGCAGCTGATCGATATAGACGGCCATGCTCCGCGCCGCTTCGCCGACGCCGAGATAGTCGAAGGCATGAAAGGCATTAGGCCCGAGCTGGATGCCGGCGCCGATTTCGCCGAGCGCCGCGGCCTTCTCCAGCAGGATCGAACGGATGCCTTTTTGCGCCAGTCCGAGCGCCGTCGCCAAGCCACCGATGCCGCCGCCGGCGATCAGGACCGGTCGCGCGTCCATCAGCCCGATTTCCCGAGATGTTCGAGTGCGTCTTCCGCGCGCAGCGGCACCCGTGACGCCTCGTTGTTGAGATCGACCAGCCGCGTCAGCAGCGCCAGCAAGATCTTGCGGTCGGCGGGCTTCAAGGGCTGCAGCATCCGCGCCTGCGCCTTTTCGACCGCCGACGTGATCTCGCGCAGCTGGGCGGCGCCGGATCTGGTGAGATAGAGCAGCTTGACGCGCTTGTCGCCGCGCGACGGCTTGCGCTCGACCATGGCCTTGCTCTCCAGCCGCTCAATCACATTGCCCAGGGTGGAGCGGTCGAACGCAATGACCGCGGAGAGCCGCGTCGCGTCGATGCCGGGATGGGTGTGGATCGCAACCAGCGAAGCATATTGCACCGGCGTCAGGTCGAATGCCCGGCACTCCTCGACAAAGATCGCGACCGCGATCTGCTGCATGCGCCGGAACAGATAGCCCGGCGCGGTGTAAACCGCGTCCATCGTAATCGACGCGGGCCTGGTGGCGGGTGCGGGCTTACTCGGCATCGGGCTGCTGATCCGGGGCGGCATCGGCGAACGCCTTAATTTCCCTTGCCGCGGCCTCGGCCTTGAGCAGGCGCGGATAGGCCGAGACGTCGACGCCGAAGCGGCGCGCGTTGCCGAGCTGCGGCACCAGCGACAGGTCGGCCAACCCGGGCGTCGCGCCGAAGCAAAATGGCCCCGGCTCGCTTGCGATCAGGTTTTCGCAGGCGCCGAGCCCCTCGCGGTTGGCCCAGGCCGCCCATTCCGTCACCTTCTCTTCGGGGACGCCGAGCTGGCGCAGCCGGTTCAACACCTTCAGATTTTGCACCGGATGGGTGTCGCAGGCGAGCGCCATGGCAAAGGCGCGGACTTTGGCGCGGCGCAGCGGATCCCTTGGCAGCAGCGGCGGCTCGGGATGCGTCTCATCGAGCCATTCGACGATGGCGAGCGACTGGGTCAGCACCGCGCCCGCATCGTTCTCCAGCGCCGGAACGAGGCCCTGCGGGTTGATGGCGAGGTATGCCGGCGCGCATTGCTCCCCCTTGCGCAGGTGATGCGGCAGATGCTCCGGCCGAAGCCCCTTCAAATTCAACGCGATCCTGACCCGGTATGCCGCGGCACTGCGGAAATAGCCGTGCAGCTTCATCGGAACCTCCCGGTAAATTCGTCGTTTTGCCCTGACAGCATCGATTGACGCTATCCATATTGTCAGTATGCTGTCAATAAATCGAACGGATCAGAATAGCAGGAGGCTTATGTTGGAAGCCGTACACAAGACCCCGGAACGCGAGGCGTTCTACAAGAAGATCGACGGTGAAAATCTCTCCGCGCTGTGGAACGTGATGGGCGACCTGATCACGCCGGAGCCGAAGAGCGCGTGCCGGCCGCATCTGTGGAAGTTCGACGCGATCCGCGACTACATGACGGAAGCCGGAAAGCTGATCACCGCCAAGGAAGCCGAGCGCCGGGTGCTGGTGCTGGAAAACCCCGGCCTGCGCGGCCAGTCGAAAATCACGACGTCGCTGTTTGCCGGCGTGCAGATGGTGGTCCCCGGCGACGTCGCACCGGCGCACCGGCACAGCCAGTCGGCATTGCGGTTTGTGCTTGAGGGTCATGGCGCCGCGACCGCCGTCGACGGCGAGCGCACGCTGATGGAGCCCGGCGACTTCGTGATCACGCCGTCGATGACCTGGCACGACCATTCCAACGAGACCTCCGAGCCGATGTTCTGGCTCGACGGGCTCGATATACCGATGGTGCAGTTCTTCGATGCGTCCTTTGCCGAGGGATCGAACGAGGACCAGCAGAAGATCACCCGGCCCGCCGGCGACAGCTTTGCCCGCTACGGGCACAACCTGCTGCCGGTCGACGAAAAGCGCAAATCCAGGACCTCGCCGATCTTCAACTACCCCTACAGCTACACCCGCGAGGCGCTGGAGCAGGCCAAGGCGCGCAACGAATGGGATGCCTGCCACGGGTTGAAGCTGAAATTCTCCAATCCCGAAACCGGCGACTTTGCAATGCCGACCATCGGCACCTTCATCCAGATGCTGCCGAAGGGCTTCAAGACCGCGCGCTACCGCTCGACCGACGCCACCGTGTTCGCCGCGATCGAAGGCAAGGGCCGCACCCGTGTCGGCGACCAGACTTTCGAGTGGAGCGCGCGCGACCTGTTCGTGGTGCCGAGCTGGCAATGGGTTACCCACGAGGCCGACACGGATTCGGTGCTGTTCAGCTTCTCGGATCGCCCGGTGCAGCAGAAACTCGACCTGTTCCGCGAAGATCGCGGCAACGCGTGAGGCTCTCTCCGTCGTCCCCGCGAAAGCGGGGAGCCATCGCCACCGGCCCTCGTGGGGCGGGTGGCATTGGACATTCTGCCCATTGATAAATCACGCGGATTCGCGACGACCGCAGCGCGCTCGCGCGGGGGTCCCGGCTCAAGGCCGGGACGACAGCTACCGCCAGTGCAGCAAGCGCGTTTCCAGCCAGTTGATCAGCCGCCCCACGGCCAGCCCGAACAACGACAGGATCACGACGCCGGCCAATAGCTGATCGGTCTGCATCAGATTTCCGGCCTGCAGCACGAAGGCGCCGATGCCGTATTGGGCGCCGATCATTTCGGCGCTCACTACCAGCAGCAGCGCCACCGACGCCGTGATGCGGAAGCCCGCCAGGATCGAGGGCAGCGCCCCCGGCCAGATCACGCGACGGACGATGGCGTGGAACGGCACGTTAAAGCTCTGCGCCATCCGGATCAGGTTGCGCGGCACCGCATCGACGCCGCTATAGACCGAAATCGCGGTCGAGAAGAACACGCCGAGCGCGATGGTCGCGATCTTCGGCTCCTCGCCGATCCCGAGCCACAGGATCAACAGCGGCAGCAGCGCGATCTTTGGGATCGGAAACAGCGCCGAGATGAAGGTGATGCCGACGCCGCGCGCCATGGTGGACAGACCGATCGCGAAACCGACGATGACGCCGGCAATGGTGCCGAGCACCCACCCCGATCCGATGCGCAGGATCGACCAGGACAGATGCAGCCAAAGCGCGCCTGACAATGCGAGCTTGTAGATCGCAACCACGATCGCTGCGGGCGACGGCAGGAACAGCGGGTTGACCCATCCGGCGCTGCCGGCGAGTTGCCAGAACGCGATCACCAGCGCCAGCGCGATCCAGCCGGAGGCGCGGCCCGCGCGCGGTGTGAAGCCGGCGCCGCGAAAGGCGACCGGCCGCGTCTCGCCCTTATCCTGTTGCGTCTCCTGCGATGCGCGGTCAAGCATGCTGGACCTCGCGCTCGGCGTCGATCGCCTCCTCGCGGATCAACGCCCACAGATCGTTTTGCAGGCCAAGCAACTCGCCGCGCGCGTCGATACCACCGCGTTCGTCGCGCGTCATCGAGATGGTCACGATCTCGCTGACGCGGCCGGGCCGCCGCGACAGCACCACGATGCGATCGGCCAGCCGCACTGCTTCTTCCAGATTATGGGTGACGTAGACCGCGCCCATCGCGCCGCCCGCGAGCAGGCGGATGAAATCCTCCATCAGCAATTCGCGGGTCTGCGAATCCAGCGCCGACAGCGGCTCATCCATCAACAGGATCGCGGGACGCACCGCGAGCGCGCGGGCTATGCCGACGCGCTGGCGCATGCCGCCGGACAACTGTTTGGGATAGGCGCCACGAAAATCAGTCAGCCCGGTGCGGCGCAGCGCGTCGTCGATCACGGCGCGACGTTCCGCGACGCTGAGCGAGGTGTGTGCCAGCGGAAACTCGACGTTTTCCGCCACCGTACACCACGGCAGCAGCGCAAAATCCTGAAAGACAAAAGTCAGCGGATTAAGACTGTTCGCCGGCGGCGCGCCGCGCAATTCGGCCTGCCCCTCGCTTGGCCGCAACAGCCCACCGAGGATCGACAGCAGCGTGCTCTTGCCGCAACCGGACGGACCGACGATTGCGACCACCTCGCCGGAGGCGACCTGGAACGACACCTTGTCGAGCACGTCGAGTGTGCCGAAACGGTGGCTGATATGATCGGCGATCAGGTCCATCTAGTCTCTGCTTCTCAACCCTTGCTCCGTTGCGCTCCCTCTCCCGCTTGCGGGAAAGGTAAGATCAATCCGCCTTCACATATTCCTTGGCGACAATCGCATCGGCCGAAAACCCCTTGTCGACAAAACCCTGTTCCTGCAGCCATTCGATCTGGTTACCGACGTTCTTGACGTCGAGCTTGCCGTCGGGGTCGATATAGGCGCAGTTGCCGACCACCTGCTCGACCGGCAGGTTGGTGTATTTGGCGATGATCTCGAGCAACGGTTTGGTCTTGTCGTTGATGTCGGCCTTGCCGTCCTTTACCGAAGCCAGGATCACGTCGTGATATTCGCGGTCGGCGCGCACCAGCGCGGAAAGCAGTTTCGTCACCAGCACGCTATTGGTCAGCGTCTTCGGCGAGGCGAACACCGCGCCGAGCTGCCACGGCGTTTCGTCGCCGACCCAGCCGAGGAATTTGGCGCCGCCGGAATCGATCAGCGTGCGCGCGGTCGAAACCGGCAGCAGCGCCGCATCGACGGTTTCGCCCTTCAGCGCCGCGGCGGCATTCGAGAGCGACTGCAGCGGCAGCACCTTCACGTCAGCGAGCTTGAATCCGTATTTGTCGGCGAGCAGGCCCAGCGAATAATGGAAGCTGGAGCCGACCTGCGTCACCGCGATGCGCTTGCCCGCGAGATCCTTTGGCGTCTTCAGTCCGCTCGCATAGGCGTTGTTGCTGGCGAAATAGCCGATCAGGGGATAGCCGGCCTTTTCGCGGCTCATGCCGCCGATCACCTTCAGCGTGCCCTTGCCGGCGAGGTTATAGAGACCCGCCGTAAACGCGGTGATGCCGAAATCGACATCGCCCGAGGTGGTCGCCACCGCGATCGGCTGCGCCGCGTCGAAGAATTTCAGTTCGATATCGAGCCCAGCCTCGCGGAAATAACCCTTGGCCTGCGCGATGAACACCGGCGCCGACGATGACAGCCTGAGCACGCCGATTTTCGCCTTCAGCGCGTCATCGGCCCGCGCGATCCCGCCGGCCGCGATCGCCAACAGGCCCGCCAAGGCGAGCCGTACAAACCCTCTCATCCCGTTCCCTCCGTAACGCTTTTAGACTTTTAGTTTGACGCGTTTTCTTGACGCGAACCGGTTCCCACTTCGCTTGAAAACGCTTTATAGCCCCTCGGGCACGCGCTGGTCCCGCCCGATGAAGGCGCCCTGTTGTTTCAACGTTTGTTGCAACTTTTCAACCGTAATGTCGCGCGGAATCGTGTTTCCGGACAGCGCCAGATCAGCGGCGGCGCCCACCGCCTCCCCCATCGCGAAACATGCCCCGGAAACCCGCGCCGCCGACTGGCCCTCATGGGTCATCGAGGCGCAACGGCCAGCCATCAATAGGTTGTCGACCCCTTCGGGAACCAGCATCCGGTAGGGCAATTCGTTGAAACCGCGCGATTCCGGAATCGGCGGGAACTTGAAGACCACATCGCCCGCGACATGCTGCTCCATCGGCCAGCCATTGACGCCGATCGAGTCCTCGAACGAGGCGCAGCCGAGCACGTCCTCGCCCGACAGCATGTAGCCGCCGACCACGCGGCGGGTCTCGCGGATGCCGAGCTGCGGCGGCAGGTCGACGATGTAGGACTTTTCGAACCCCGGCACCGTGCGCAGGAACTCGAACGCCTGGATCGCCTGCCGCCGGCCCTCGATTTCGCCGCGCGTCATCTGGTCCGGCTCAAGCCCGTTGACCGCGCTGCCGTCCTCGCGCGCGAGCTGGGTAAAATTGACCCGCCATTCGATCCCCGACTTTTGCGGCCGCACGATCGCGCCCTTGCGCGGAAACCGGTGCGTGCCTGATGCCTCCGCCTTTTCCATCAGCGCCGGAATCGTCCGCCAGGCGTCGCCGGCCTTTTCGGGATCGATGCCGTTGAGGCGAAACATCATCGAGGGAAACAGCATGCTGCCGGCATTGTCGCCGACTTCGAATGGCGCGCCGGCCCAGGCCGCGAGATCGCCGTCGCCGGAGCAATCGATGAAAATGCCGGCGCGCACCGCCTGACGGCCGGCCTTGGTCTCGACCATCAGCACGTTGATGCGCGCCTCGTCGTGCATGACGACACCGGCGCCGAGCGCGTGGAAGAGAATGTCGACCTTGTGCGCCGCCAGCAGGTCGTCGGCCGCGATCTTGTAGGCCGCGGTGTCATAGGCCTGCGCAAAGATCTTGCCGAGAATCAGATGCGGCGCGTTGAGCCCGCCGAGCCGGTCGATTCGATCAAGCAGATCAGAGGCCACGCCCCGCACCACCCGGTGCGCCTCGCCGAAGACATTCGCATGCAGCCCGCAAAAATTGGTGACGCCCGCGGCCGTGCCCATGCCGCCGAGAAAGCCGTAACGCTCGATCAGCAGCGTGCGACGGCCCGCGCGTGAGGCAGCCACGGCCGCCGCTATACCTGCGGGACCGCCGCCGAGGACGACGACTTCATATTCGCCGTAGAGCGGAATCTGGCGGGCGGGTTCGGTGATGGTTTTCAGAGACAATTGCAATTCCCTTTGGGCCTTACGTCCCGACCTGCAGCGGCGAGCCGAGCTTGCGCAGCGCGGCGATGGCCGAGAGCGCGGTGATACGGCCGGTCTTTGGATTTTCCGAGGGGACATTCTCGATCGCCATCGTGAAGCTGGCCGAGTCGGATTCCACCTTGATCCGATGGCAGTTGCGCGTCACCGCCGGATCGGCCCAGATCTCGATCGTGGTGCGGTCGGGGCCGATACCGGCGAGCGACAGCGCGGCGACCACGTTGACATTCGCCGGAAATGCCGCGGCGGCATCGCGCGCGGAACCCTTGAAGACGCAGAGCGCGGAATTCAAACCTTCGAGCGAGATATTGTTGGCAACCAGATAAGGCGCGCCGGCAAGGCCGTTGGGCGGCTTGCGCGTGACCATCTGCACGGAATGGATGGTGCCTTCGGCGGCGGCCGATACCGCATCGAAGCCGATCAACGCGCCGGTCGGCACGATGATCTGGCCACCTTTCGCGCGGGCGAGATCGATCAGATCGGGGCGCGGCAGCAGCGCGCTGGCGCTCAACACCATCACCTGCTTGCCGGCGTTGAGCATCGGACGGCAGATCTGGTCAAGGATCGCGGCCGGCGCGCATTCAACCGCGAGATCGGCGTGATCGGGCAATTCATCGAGCGCGATCAGCGGAACGGAAATGCCTTCGCGATCGAGCCAGTTCTGCGCTTTCGCTCGATCCCGCGCCGCAATGCCTGACAGCACGAGACCCGGTATCCCCTGCGCCAGCTTGCGCGCCACGGTTTTGCCGATCTCGCCCAGCCCGGCAATGGCAATGCGTTTGGAAGGCAATTCGCGGCTCCTGTGATGGCGACGCTCCCAGACTACAGCGGGACGCCGCCGGTATCGAGTATCACAAAGGTCTATCTCGCCTTGCCCCAATTGCCCGCTCGCTTCTCCGCGAACGATGCCAGCCCTTCCGATGCCTCGGCGGTCTGCCGCCGCGCCGAATGCATTTTCACCAGCCGCGCATAGGCGGCGTCATCGACGCTCATGCCGCCGAACGAGCTTTCCAGCGCCAGCGCCTTGGTCTCGGCCATCGCCGCCGGGCCGTTGCCGAGCAGCTGCTCGACCACCTTGGCGCCCGCGGCTTCGAGACCCGCCAGCGGCACCACCTCGTGCACGAGGCCGATGCGGCGGGCGTCCTCGGCGCCAAAGCGCTCGCCGGTCAGCGCGTAGCGGCGGACCTCGCGGACGCCGATGGCGTCGCAGAGCTGCGGAATGATGATCGCCGCGGTCAGCCCCCAGCGCACCTCGGTGATCGAGAACAGCGCATTGTCGGCCGCGATCACGACATCGCAGGCGGAAATCACGCCGGTGCCGCCGCCGAAACAGCCGCCCTGCACCAGCGCCACCGTCGGTATAGGCAGCGTGTTGAGCCGCTGCACCGCCTCATAGGTCGCCCGCGACACCGCCTCGTTCTCTTCAACCGACTTCGGCCGCACGCCGTTGATCCATTTCAGGTCGGCGCCGGCCTGAAAATGCTTGCCATTGCCCTTCAGCACGACGACGCGCAGGTTCGGCTTGCCGCCAAGATCGTCCATCGCCGCGAGCACGCCGTTGATCAGGCCCGCATCATAGGCATTGTTCACTTCCGGGCGATTCAACGTCACCGTCGCGACACCGCGCTCGTCTAGATTCCATAAAACCGGATCGGCGGTCATCGGCGCTTTCCTTTGTTGTTGGTTCTTGACCGGCAATATGCCCGATATCGCTGACGTTGATCCATCCCTTTCCGCCGCGCGGCCCGTGCATACCGCATCAACGGTTGCGCTGCGGCGTCAGCTTGTGGAAACTGGCACCTCACGCCTCGATC
Source organism: uncultured Alphaproteobacteria bacterium (assembly GCA_963764705.1). Lineage (GTDB taxonomy): Bacteria > Pseudomonadota > Alphaproteobacteria > Rhizobiales > Xanthobacteraceae > Bradyrhizobium. Next base: position 9,616 of record CAVXTR010000014.1, read on the forward strand.
CCTTCAGCAGGACCTCAACTCAATGCGTATATGCGTTTTCGGTGCGGGCGCCGTCGGCAGCCACATAGCGGTGCGGCTGGCGCTGGCCGGACATGACGTTTCCTGCGTGATGCGGGGCCCCCATCTCGCGGCGGTTAAGGCCAACGGCCTGGCACTTCGGGTCGGAGATGCCGAGTTCAAGGCCAGGGTAAAGGCATCCGACGATCCGGCGGCGCTGGGGGCACAGGATGTCGTCATCAGCACGCTGAAGGCGACCGGGGTGCCGAGCCTTGCCACCGGGCTGCAGCCGTTGCTGGGCGCCGACACCTCCGTCGTGTTCGCGCAGAACGGCATTCCCTGGTGGTACGATATCGGGCTTTCGCCGAAACATCCGCCCGTGCCGGACCTGGCCTTTCTCGATCCCGGCGGGCGGCTGCGCGCGGCGATTCCAAGGGAACGGATCATCGGCGGCGTGATCTTTTCGTCCAATGAAATTGTAGCACCCGGCGTCGCCGCGAATCTCTCGCCCGAGCGCAACCGGTTGCTGATCGGCGAATGCGACGACCGCGCCAGCGAACGAATCGCCAAGCTCCGCGCGGCGCTGAACGAAGCCAAAATCGAATCGCCCGACGTCGCGCAAATCAGGGAGACGATCTGGTCCAAGCTGCTGACCAACATGTCGATGTCGGTACTGTGCTCGCTGACCGGTCAAACCGCGCGCGGCGTGCGGGACGATGCTTCGCTTGCCGATGTCATTCCGCGCCTGCTCGACGAGGCCAACAGCATCGCCCAGACCTGCTTCCCCGAGGTCAAGCGTGTCACCCGCACCGGCCCCGCACCGGACCACAAGCCGTCGATCCTGCAGGATTACGAGCTCGGTCGCGCCATGGAGATCGACGTGCTGGTCCGCGCCCCCGCCGCATTCGCGCGCGCCGCCGGGCTGACGACGCCGATGCTCGACTTGATGGGCGCGCTTGCGATCCGTCAGGCACGGGAAAAGGGACTCTACGCCGGTTGACCCGTCACACGGATCAGGCGGCGCGCAATCCCAGCCGGTCGAACAGTTTCCGGTCGGCCACGTCTTCCGGATTTCCGGCCGTCAGCAAGGTGTCCCCGACGAAGATCGAGTTGGCCCCGGCAAAGAAGCAAAGCGCCTGCATCTCGTCCGTCATGGCCGAGCGACCGGCCGAAAGACGGACATATGATCCCGGCATCATGATGCGCGCCAGCGCGATGATCCGGACAAACTCGATCGGCTCAACCGGGGCGGCATTGGCGAGCGACGTGCCTGCGATCGGAATCAGCATGTTGATCGGCACGCTTTCCGGCGGCTCGGCCAGATTTGCGAGCGTGACCAGCATGTTCACGCGATCGATTTCTTCCTCGCCCATCCCGAGGATGCCGCCGCAACACACCTTCATGCCGGATTGCCGGACGTTTTCCAGCGTTTCCAGGCGATCGGAAAACGTCCGCGTCGAAATCACGGCCGGATAATAGCGCTCCGACGTGTCGATGTTGTGGTTGTAATAGTCCAGCCCGGCGGCGCTCAGGCGATCGGACTGGTCGCGATCGAGCATTCCCAGCGTCATGCAGGTTTCAAGCCCGAGCGCTTTCACCGCGCCGACCATCGCAACGATCGTCTCGATGTCGCGCGGCTTCGGATTGCGCCAGGCAGCTCCCATGCAATAGCGCGTTGCACCGTTGTCCCGGGCCTTGCGCGCCTCGGCGACCACCTTCTCGACTTCCATCAGTTTGGATGCGACGAGACCGGTCGAATGATGCGACGACTGGCTGCAATAGCCGCAATCCTCCGGACAGCCGCCGGTCTTGATGTTGAGAAGCTTGCTCAGTTGCACGCGGTTGGGATCGAAATGCCGCCGGTGGATCGACTGGGCCTCGAATAACAGATCGTTGAACGGCATCCGGTAAAGTGCCCAGGCGGATTCAGTTGTCCACACCGCTGGAGTCGTTGCGGCCGCCGTCAAGGTCGCTTCATCCTGCCGTTCAAACATTCCAAATTCTCCGGTATCCCGATTGCGTTCAGGGTGATTGCACACGACGGAATGTGAGACCAGTCAGGTATGGTCAGTTCTTCGAAAAAGTGATCGCCGGCACAAACGCATTGACCGACGGCCGGCAGTGGTATCACTTTCTCTCGAACCGCATGGGACAACATGCACGAATGAGTGGACGGGAGCGGAGCATGCACGTCAAAGGCAAGGTCTGTGTCGTTACCGGAGCTGCGAGCGGCATCGGCGAAGCCGTGGCGCGCGCCTATGCGGCAGCCGGTGCGCGCGGCGTCGTGGTCGCCGACCTCAAGACCTCCCGGGACAAGCTGGCGAAGGTCGCGGGCGACATCGATGGCCTCGCCGTCACCGCCGACGTCGGCCTCGAAGAGGACGTCAAGGCGCTGATCGCGGCGGCCGAGGACAAATACGGCGCGGTCGACGTGTTCTTTTCCAATGCGGGCCTGTCGCGAAAGGGACAGGAGAGCGCCTCCGACGCCGACTGGGACGTCAGCTGGCGGGTCCACGTCATGAGCCACGTGTTCGCGGCGCGGGTGCTGGTGCCCGGCATGCTCGCGCGCGGCTCCGGCTACCTCATCAACACCGCTTCGGCAGCGGGGCTACTGGCGTCGCTGAATTCGATGCCGTACGGCGTCACCAAGAACGCCGCGGTGGCCCTGGCCGAGCATCTCGCCATTCAATATGGCGACCGTGGCATCCGCGTTTCGGTGCTGTGCCCGCAATCGGTGCAGACCGGCATGACGACGCCCGGCCCCAGTGCTGCCCGGGTCGACGGCGTGCTGCAACCGCCGGAAGTCGCGCGCATGGTGCTCGATGCAATGGAGGCCGAACGCTTTCTCATTCTGACCCATGAGCAGGTCGCCGAATACATGCAGCGGAAAGCTTCCAGCCGGGATCGCTGGCTGACCGGCATGCGGCGGTTGCGCGACAAGATTTACGGCGCGGCCTAGTCAGTCCTTCGGCGCGAACGGCTTGAGCAATCCTGCGTAGTCCTTTGCGATCGGCGTCCCATAGGCGCCGCGCCGGGACGTCGTCAGTTTCAGGCCGGCCAGTGCCTCGGCCTGCTTGACCGCGGCCGCGACGCCGTCGACGACGGGCACCCCAAATTGTTGTGACAGCCTCGCCGCGAGATCGGCCATGCCGGCGCAACCCAGCACGATCGCCTCCGCGCCCTGATCGAGCGCGCGGGCGATCTCGGCCTCGAGTTTTTCGGCCGCCCCCGAGCCCGGCCGTTCCAGATCGAGCACCGCGACGTTGCACGCGGTGACCCGCGCCCGCTCCGCGTAACCATAGCGGCGCACCAGTTCTTCCAGCGGCACGATCGAACGCGGCAACGTGGTGACCACGGCGATGCGTTTGGCAATTTGTCCGGCGGTCACCAGCGCGGCCTCGCAAATCCCGACCACCGGAAAGCGCGCGACCGATCGCGCGGCATCGAGCCCGGTGTCGTCGAAGCAGGCGATGATGCCGGCATCGGCATCCGGCGCACTCAAGATCGCCTGGATCAGACCGGGCACGGCGAAGGCCTCGTCATAAAACCCCTCGATCGAGGCCGGCCCCATCGGCGACGTCACCGCCACGATTTCAGTGCCAGGCGCGGCCAAGGTGCGCGCGGCGGCCCCGATCGTCGCCGTCATCGACGCGGTGGTGTTCGGATTGACGATCAGGATTTTGGTCATGAAGGCATCGTAACCGGGATGACGCGGAGCGCAATCCGCCAGCCGGCCGCTAGCCGGCGATCCCTTCGGCCCACGCCGCGAACGCGTCGAGCACCTCGTCCATGACCTCGCCGTCGTTGCGGCCCGAGCTCTTCAGCACATGGAAGGAATGATCGGCCGCCTGCGCCAGTTGCAAGGTCGCGCGCGACCCCAGGCCTTTGACGACGGGTTCGAGCAGGCTCAACTCCGCGAGTCCGTCGCGGGTCCCCTGCAGGAACAGCATCGGGATATGAACATCGGCGAGATGTTTGGCCCGGTCCCGGGAAGGTTTTCCGGCGGGATGCAGCGGAAAGCCGAGAAATGCCAGCCCGCGCACGCCGGGCAAGGGCGAAAGCGCCTGCGCCTGCGACGTCATCCGCCCGCCGAACGATTTACCGCCCGCGATCAGCGGCAGCGACGGGCAGCATCGCCCGGCTTCCGCCACCGCCGCACGCACCGCCGCGTGCGCCACCTGGGGCTGATCGGGCCGCTTGCTGCCCTTTTCCATATAGGGAAACTGGTAGCGCAGCGTCGCCACGCCGCGATCGCCGAGACCGGCCGCGATCGCCTGCATCGATGCATGGCTCATGCCGGCGCCGGCCCCGTGCGCGAACACGTAGCAGGCGCGCGCCTGCGGCGGCCGGATCAGCAGCGCCGAGACCGGCGTGGCATCCGGGATCGCGATCTCAAGCTGTTTCGCGTCCGCAGTCTTCAAGTCGGCAGTCCCCGGGAATCAAACTTCAAGGATGTGATCTCGAATGTGAGATTTCGGCTATGTTAGTGAACGTGTCTGATTCTACAATTCGGCCGCTGCCTGCGCAAACGCGCCGTGCAAAGTCAAACCGGAACTGCTCACCACGCCAAGCCGCTCGATCCGCCGCATTGGATTCGCAGCATTGGATTCATGGACAGACCTGTGACACCACTGTAAGATGGTAAACTACCCGAACGCACGCGGGGGCTGAAACACTTTCCCGCGGCTATTTGACGGCAACGAAATTTTTTGCGCCATGCGCAAGCGAGACGGGGGGACGGGCCATGCGTGGCAAGACGATTGCAAAGATTGTTGGCGTCGTAGTGATCGTCGGCGCCGTCTATGGCTACTTCAAGGACGACATCGCAAAACTCTGGGCCGATCTTCACCCCCAGATCGCCGAATATCCACAGCCGAAGAAAACCGTCTGGCTCGACCAGAATGTCAGCAAGGAGAAGCTGAGCTGGTTCTATCACGCCGACCAGGGAACGCGGACGTTCGGGATTCCCTATGAATGGTTCATGGCGCTGGAACAGCCTGCGCTTTCCCTGGTGCCGTTCGCCTCACCCGGGATGTTCAGCGACCCTGCCTATCTCGATCGCTACGGGTTCATTCCGGATACGATTATCCCGGGCAAGACCGCGCTGCCGATCGGCTTTGCCCAGGGTGGCCCGATGCTGGACCCGTCGGGCGCGCCCTGGCGCAACCCGAGCAACAGGCAGGAAATGACCGGCATCGGCCTGACCTGCGCAGGCTGCCATACCGGACGTTTCACCTACAAGGACACCGCCGTCGTGATCGACGGCGGCCCGGCACTCACCACTCTTTTCGTGATGAAGCAGGGAATGGGTGTCGCGTTGTTGATGACGCGCGTGGTGCCCGGCCGCTTCGCCCGATTCGCCGACCGCATCCTCGGACCCGACGCCAGCCTCGACGATCGCGCGACGCTGAAATACCAGCTCGACCAGGTCCTGAACCAGTACAAGCAGGTCAAGGACCTGGAGCAGGCCGTCAGTTCGCAGAGCATCCTGGAAGGCTATGGACGGCTCGACGCGTTGAACCGCATCGGCAATCAGGTGTTCTCGCTGGATTTGAACAAGCCGGAAAATTACGCGGGCTCCTCGGCGCCGGTGCATTATCCGCGGATCTGGAACACGCCGTGGTTCGACTGGGTTCAATATAACGGCTCGATCATGCAGCCGATGGTGCGTAACGCCGGGGAATCGCTCGGCGTGTCCGCGGAACTCAATCTGACCGACCCGTCGAAGGGCTTGTTCAAATCGAGCGTCAACGTCACATCGCTCTATGCGATGGAGGAGATGATCAAGGGCAACACCCCGCCGAACGCCAAGGACGGGTTCTCGGGCCTGAAATCTCCGAAATGGCCCGGCGATATTCTGCCGCCTGTCGATACCAAGCTGGCCGCGCAAGGCGCCAAACTCTACGAGACGCATTGTCAGGGATGCCACCGGCCGCCGGTGACGAGCGCGGCGCTCTACGATTTCAACAACAAGAACTGGTGGCGGACCAACCAGAACGGCGAGCACGTCATGGTCATGGAAAATATTCCGATCGAGCACATCGGCACCGATCCGGCGCAGGCCGCCGACATGGCGGCCCGAACCGTCGCGGTTCCCGCCAACCTCGGAATCGACAAGACCGGATTCGCATTCGCGCTGGGCGAGGTGGTCGAGAAGACCGTCAATTACATCTACGACCGGCCGCAGCCGCCATTGGACGCCAACGGAAAGCCGAAGCCGCCGTTGAGTGAGGCGGAGCGGCAACGCTTTAACGGCTATATGCCGAACGAGCTCCAGGGCGACCTCGCCTACAAGGTCCGGCCGCTCAACGGCGTCTGGGCGACGCCGCCCTATCTGCATAACGCCTCGGTACCGACCGTCTACGCGCTGCTGTCTCCGATCGAGGAGCGGCCGAAGAAGTTCTATCTCGGCAACCGCGAATACGATCCGGTTAACCTCGGCTACAAGACCGACTACCTCAAGAACGGTTTTGAATTCGATACCTCGATCCGCGGCAACTCGAACGAGGGGCATCAGTTCCGCGCGAGCTATGACGCGAACAAGCCCGTCAAGGGCGTCATCGGACCGGCCTTGTCGCCCGACGATCGGAAGGCGCTGATCGAGTATCTGAAGACGCTCTGAGGCGTCGAGCCCGGGGAGCGCAGCGGCTAGACGCAAAGCCGCGCGCGCGGACATGGCAGGCCAGCAGAACGACAGGGCCGCACCGCGCCGGCGCGATTGACCGCCGGCGTCCTTTGGGCTGTTCTAAGGTCCTGATGACGATCGACCAGACCGCATCGGCAGAACAACAAAAACACGTCGACCCGGAAACGCACCATGGCATCAACCACGAATGGTCAGCAGCACCGTCGGCCGGAAGTTGACGCGGCCTTCGATGCCGTCATTGTCGGCGCCGGCTTCGCCGGCATGTACATGCTGCATCGGCTGCGCGGGCTCGGCTTCAACGCGCGGGTCTATGAGGCCGGCAGCGGCGTCGGCGGCACCTGGTACTGGAACCGCTATCCCGGCGCGCGCTGCGACGTCGAGAGCATGCAATATTCCTTTTCGTTCTCCGAAGAACTCGATCAGCAATGGAACTGGTCGGAAAAATACGCGCCGCAGCCGGAAATCCTTAGCTATGCCAACCACGTTGCCGATCGTTTCGATCTGCGCCAGCACATTCAATTCGACACCCGCGTCACCACGGCGAGTTTCGACGAAACGCAAAAATGCTGGCAGATCGAGACCGACCGCGGTGACCGGGTCTCGGCAAAATTCTGCATCATGGCCGTCGGCTGCCTGTCGGCGGCGAACCATGTGCCGTTCAAGGGCCGTGAGGAGTTTCGCGGACCGGTTTATCATACCGGCGAATGGCCGCATGGCGGCGTGAACTTCAGCGGCCTTCGGGTCGGCGTGATCGGCACCGGTTCGTCGGCGATCCAGTCGATCCCGATCATCGCGCAGCAGGCATCGCACCTTACCGTATTCCAGCGCACCGCGACCTATTCGGTCCCGGCCTGGAACGCAAGACTGACGCCGGAATACCGCGACACGATCAAGGCCGATTATCCGGCGCTGCGCGCCAAGGCGCGGGCGCGGCCGACCGGGTTCTATTTCCCCTTCAACATGAAGCCGGCGCTGGAAGCCACGCCCGAGGAGCGCGAGCGGCAGTATGAAAAGGCCTGGGAGGAAGGCGGACTCCCGTTCCTCGGCGCCTATGGCGACCTGTTGTTCGAGAAGGAAGCCAACGACACCATCGCCGAATTCGCGCGCGACAAGATCCGCACCATCGTCAGGGATCCCGCGACCGCCGAACTGCTGTGCCCCGACAACGTGTTCGGCTGCAAGCGCCTCTGCGTCGATACCGGGTATTTCGAAACCTACAACCTGCCCCACGTCAAACTGGTGGATGTATCGAAGACGCCGATCGAGCGCTTTACCGCTGATGGCATCGAGGTCAACGGTTCTGAATATGAACTGGACGCCATCGTCTGCGCCACCGGCTTTGCCGCAATGACCGGCTCGTTCGACCGGATCAGGATCACCGGCCGCAACGGGCGGACGCTGGCCGAGAAATGGCAGGCGGGTCCGCGCGCCTATCTCGGCGTCGCAACATCAGGCTTTCCCAATCTTTTCACCATCACCGGACCGGGCAGCCCGTCGGTGCTGGCCAGCATGATCCAGGCGATCGAGCAGCATGTCGACTGGATGGCGGATTGTATCGCGCATATGCGCGACATCGGCGCCGCGACCATCGAGCCGGTGCAGGCGGACGAGGATGAATGGGTCGAGCACGTCAACGAGGTTTCAAAAGTGTCGCTGCGGTCGACCTGCAGCTCCTGGTATGTCGGCGCCAACATCCCCGGTCGCCCGCGCGTCTTCATGCCCTATATCGGCGGTTTCCCGGTCTATGTGCAGAAGTGCAACGAGGTCATGAGCAACGGTTTTGAGGGCTTTGTCATCGACGGCGCCAAGGCCCCCAACAAGGCCCGCAACGAAGCGCCGCGCGTGCGGCTGACCGAACGGTGGCGCGTGCCGCTGGATATCGAGGTGATCTCGCCCGCGGCGGTCGCCGCGCGGCGCGTACCGGTGGTGTGAACGTCGTACGGGCGCCGCCCTACTTCTCGCCGAGCAGCTTGCCGGTCGACGGATTCATGAAGTGCAGCCGCGTACAGGCGGGGCAGTGGATGCTCTTGTAGGTGACGGACGGACCCTTCTCGGTGGAAGTCTCTTCCGCAGACCACTGAACACTTTGGCCCGTCGTCGGGCATTTGAACAACACAGGCGGCATTTTCGCATTATCCGCAACTGCGGGATCGCCAACTTGACGCAGATCAAATTGGCCCGGACCCGTGGCGGCCCAATGCGTCACGAATCGCCGGGTTGCGACAGCAGCCTATCGACGGGCAACAACCAGCCGTAACTGCGGCTTGAGGGTCGCTTCGAGATCGATCTTGAGCTGGTGGACGCGGGGGTCGTCCGAACGCGCCGCACACGCCGCAAATTGATTGACCGAAAGCACCAGCGCGTGCCGCTCCTCCGGGGTCCGGGTTACGTCGGGATGGGACAACCGCAGGACTATCGCGCCGAGCCGCACCAGCATTTCATCGAGTGCCCGGTCGATCTTTGCCAGTTCATTCATCGCACCACTCCTTCGACAGGAGTAATCAACGGTCCGGCGGGCCGTTCCCCGCACCCGCGGCTCAGGGATAACCGGGGGTAAACGGTGGCGTGAATTTATCAAAGCCCGCCCGCCAGACGTTTACGGAAATCGCTATCAATTGAGTGAAAGCGTCTTGTTCGCAGCATGCTCGAGCAGGTCGGGCCGGCGGCGCTATCGGTCGCTATCCCGTGAGAATTAATTTCAGGGCTTCGCGCTGTTCGAGGATGAAGTCGAAAAACGCCGCTATCCGGGGAACGCGCCGGATGTCCGGGTGCGTCAACAGCCGCCAGCTTCCGTCAGTTCGGGAACGGGACCCAGCACGCGGACCAGCTCCGGCTCGGCATCGCCCAGTGCGATCGGCAGCGGTCCGGTCCCGACGCCGGACTTGATGGCCGAGACAAGACCGAGAACGCTGTTGTTGCGGGCGGCCATCCTGGCTTCCGGCGCAACCTGCCTGAGCCACTGCGCCGCACGGTGATGGCTGAGACTTCTCCTCGAAACCCACCAGCAAATGCTGCGCGAGATCGCCGACCTGCTTCGGCGTGCCGTGCCGGTCGAGATATCCACGCGTAGCGTAGACCGCCCAGACCGAGTCCGCGATCTTGCGGCCTACCAGTTCGTCGTCGGTATCGCCGGAACGAAACGCAATGTCGACCTCGCCCTTTGACAGATCGAGATAGCGGTCGCTCATCACAAACTCGACGCGCAAGCCCGGATGGAGGGACTCGAATCGATCGATCAATCCGGATCGCGTCATCCGGTAAACGATCGGCTCCGGGCACGTGACCCTGATAACACCGGTCAATTCGCGCGAGGTGTCGGTCACCCGCCGTTCCAGATCAGCGACCGCCGCCTCGACGCGTTCGGCATAGGGCAATAGCGCCTCGCCGAATTCCGTCAGACGATAGCCGGCGGGCTGGCGTGTCACCAATTGACGTGCCAGCCGCCGTTCCAGCTCGCTCAAGCGCCGATGAACCGTCGACTGGCTGAGGCCGAGCGCCTTGCCGGCTGCAATCGTACTCTGGTGCCGGGCGACCGCCAGAAAATGCCGCAGATCATTCCAGTCGAACATCACTCCATTATGCACTTTTGAAAGCGGCTTTCGCAACTTTGCGGCTCCCCGGCCCTGCGGCGGCGGCCTAGATTCCCGGACGCCGAGGCAATCGGGCCTTCGCACGGTTCCATGGGATGGAGACCCACACATGCGTTGCAACCCAGGCTTAGCTGCCGCGTTCCTCACATTTCTCGCCCTTCCTGCCTCAGCGCAGGAAAAAGGTCTCGCCAGGCCCGATCTGGTACTGCAGCAGGTCGTTGAAGGATTGCCGAAGGAAGAACGGCAGTCCGTGCGGGTGCTCACCGCGACCTTCAACCCCGGCGACAAGACCGTGCATCATACGCACCGCTTTCCGGTGACGGTCTATGTGCTGGAGGGCGCCTTCAGGCTCGAACTGAAGGACCGCGAGCCTTTGACCGTGAGAGCCGGCGAGGCCATGGTCGAACCGCCGAATGTGGCGATGACCGGCTACAATCCGAGCGCCACCGAGAAGACCCGTGTCGTGATCTTCTATGTGAGCACGCCGGAAACACCGTTCCTCGACGCCTTGCATTAGAGCAAGGGAGCCTCTCCGGGCATGCGGCAAACAGAATTGCGGACGCCGCGCGCGCGACCTATGGTGCGGCCCTGTTCCACGCGAGGCCCCGCATGATTACGCCGCTCGACCCCGTCATTGCCCAGATCATCCCGCTGTTGCCGCTGCGCGATCCCGACAACATGACGCCGCAGAGCGCGCGCGACGCGCTGAGCGCGCTGGCCGCCGCCCGCGCCGCGGTGCCGCCGCCGCCGGTGTTGAGCGCGGAAGATATCGAGGTGAAGGGTGCTGCCGGCCCGCTGGCGGCGCGGCTCTATCGCAATTCGAACGAAAAATCACCGACCGTGGTGTTTTTCCACGGCGGCGGCTGGGTCGCCGGCGATCTCTTGACCCATGACCGGCAGGCGCGGCTGCTGGCAATCGAGACCGGCGCGGTCGTGATATCGGTCGATTACCGCCGCCCGCCCGAGGTACGCTTTCCCGGCGCGTTCGAGGATGCCTTTGCCGCCACCAGAGATGTCGTCGCCCGCATCGCCGAATTCGGCGGCGATGCCGCACGCATCGGCGTCTCCGGCGACAGTGCCGGCGGCAATCTGGCGGCGGCCACGGCGATTGCCTGCCGCGACGCCGGCATCAAGCTATCGGCGCAACTGCTTGTCTATCCCGTCACCGACGTCGCCGGAAATTTCGCCGATGCCAAGGAGAACGCGCGGTTTCCCTCGCGCGCGGAAAACGCGGAAGGCTACTTCCTGTCACGCGCCGTCATGGAATGGTTTTGCGGTCACTACCTCGCCGAGCCCTCCCACGGCACCGACTGGCGGGCCTCGCCGCTGCGCGCCAAAAACCTCGCCGGCCTCGCGCCGGCCGTGGTCACCACGGCGTGGTTCGATCCCTTGCGCGACGAGGGCAAGGCCTATGCCGACGCGCTCGCCGCCGCCGGCGTGCCGACCAAATATCACCATGGCGCCGGTCTCATTCACGGCTACTTCGGCCTGGGCGAAGCTTCCGAGACCGCCAAACGCGAGGCGCAGGCCGCGCGGGCGGATTTCAAGGCGCTGCTGGACAAGGGCGCCTAGGCTGGACAAGGACGCCTAGACCTCGAAGATCCCGGCAAACTGGTCAGCCAAAGACCTCGCGCTCGAGAAAACGCAGATCGCTCTGATCGAAATACCGCTGCGCCCAGGTATCGTCTGCAAGCAGGAACATGGCATGCGCGATCGCGGCCTGTTCCTTTACTTGCGGCTGCTTGTCGACCATCCCGTCTTCGACCTTGCCCTGGACGGCCGACGGCTTCGTCTTTACGGATTTCGCTGTCTTGGCTGCCGTGGCCTTTTTGGCCTTCTTGATGGGCGACTTTTTCTTGGACGTTTTCTTGGACGTTTTCTTGGCGGCTTTCTTGGCGGCTTTCTTGGCGGCTTTCTTCATCGTCGTTCCCTATCCTTGAAGTCACCGGCGCAACGCCATTCCATTCGCGCGCTCACTTGCGCGAAGCTTTCTTCACGCGTTTCTTGGCCGACGCTTTCTTTGTCTTCTTCGGCGCCTTCTTCGACGCTTTCTTGGGAGCTTTCTTCGCCGTCTTCTTCGCGGTTTTCTTCCTGGAAGCCGGCGGCCTTGCGATCTTCTTTGCGGTCTTCTTGGCCGTCGTCTTCGCCGCGGGCGCGCCGTTGTTCTTCGGAGCTTTGGGCTTCTTCGGGTTGGCCATGCGATCGAGGAAACTGTAGTGGTCGACCAGCCCGAGCGCCTCGATCGCGAACGCCGTAGCGACATCGGCGTCGTGAATGGCGAGCAGGTTATCGCCATTCTCGGCTTCGCCGCCCGAGGCCAGGTTCGAGGAACCGCAATAGACCACGGGATCGTTGCCGTTCAGGCCGCAGACGACGAACTTGTCGTGTATCTCGTGCCCCGGCAGGCTCGGCACCTGATCGAATGGCGCCGGCAGGGTGACCTGACCGGGCTTTCCGGTGACCTGAACGCCGGTCGTCTTCCCCGGCGCGTAGAGAAAAATGCCCTTCGGGGCGTCCGAAATGCCGTAGCTGTAGACCGACTGACTCTCATGGATAGAGCCGAGTATTTCGCAAACCGGACCCGAACTCCGCGCAATCTGCATCACCGCAAAAATGACGTTGCCTTTCGCCGAATGCGTTTCCTGGTCGATGCGATTGGCCAGATCGCCGAGAACTTTCTGCACGTCGGTGTCCGTATGCGGCGAAAACGTGATCGACATTTTCGGCACGAAACCGGCGGGAGGCACGAAGGGCTGGGTGGCGAGGTTTGTGCTGCTGAACGCGTTGGCTGCCCCCTTGCTCGGCGATTTGGTGCCGCTCAGTATCTGAAAGCTTTTCTCGAACACTGCGTCATAGTGGCCCGCAATGTCGGCATCCTCGAACACCAGCACGTGATTGGCGTTCACGTAAAGTCCGGTCAGGGAGAAGTTCGTGGAGCCGGTGAGGACCTTCATGGCAGCCCCACCATCCCTGGAGACAATGAAGACCTTGTCGTGCGAGAACCGCGCGAACGACCCGCGCACGAGATCGGACGGAGCCTTTTTCCGCTGCTTGAACAGATCGGCGAACTGGTCTTCCGTCGTCTCGTCCTTGCCCGCCGGAGTGACGTGCAAGGACGCGTTGTCCAGGATGATGCGCACCCGTCCCTGCTCGGCCAGCGTCAGCAGGATCTTGGCGATGTCGGGCTCGTTGAAGTCGTAAGCGAACACCTTGAGCGTGAGGCTAGGGTCGTTGAGCACCTGGTTGAGCACGTCGAATATCTGTTCGCGCGCGGTCTCTCCCATCCAGTTGTAGATCTGGGCAAAAGTGACCTTCTGTCCGTCGTTGTTGGTGCCCGCCTGTGTGCTGGTGTCGAATTCGAAATCCTTGGTCTTCGGCACGACCGGCGTGTTTTTCCCGAAGTGATGGACGTAGGCGCCCGACTGCATGTATCCGCGGGTGAATCCGAGCGAAAGCGGGCCCTTCTTGAACGGTCCCTCGTTCACCTTGACCGACACGCCGAGCGTGGTGTCCAGCGCCTGCATGGAACCACTGGTGTCGAAGTGGCGCGGTGTGACCGTGAAGGTGTATTCGCCATCCACCGGCGAGACCCCCTGGTGCGCGGTGCCGGGATAATGGGTCCAGCGGAATTTCTGGATCGGCGCATTAGCGGTGGAATTGGGCTTTTCACCCGTGACCTGCCGGTGCTTGCTGGGATCTTCGAACTGAAGCTGGTTCATCAGGAAATAGCCGGGCACCCCGCCGGGCGGCTGACAAAAGATCGTAAAGCCCGCGAGGTTTTTTACGCTGTCTCTGTTCTGGAAATTGAATGCCAGCAGCGTTTTCTTGTCGCCGACATAGGCTTTGACGGAAAAGGAATGGTTGGAGCCAGAAACGAATGCCATGGGACAACCTCCCAAAAAAAGAAGGGCAGTATTCGCTCCAAATCCGGAAACTTCAACCTATGGGAATATACTTTTTTGTGACAACCTGTGTCCGGCGACGCTCGATGATGCCCGACTGCTTGCCTTGTCGCCGGCAGGGCCACGTACCGATGCCCCGAACGGCCAGGATCTTCATCGATCCCATGGCACGCCAGGGTTGATGTCCCAGCCGTAAATTGCCGCCCACAGCGAGACCAGCATGCCCAGGCCGCAAATCGCAACGATCGCGATCAGCGAGGCAGTGTCGAGTAACTTATCCTGAACGGACGGCCGTCTGTTTGGTCGGGCAACCAAGTGGTGCTGAACCGTAATACCCGCAACCAAAACAACCGCCGCCAGCAGCACCGCGGGCCAAGGCGAGCTTTCACCGACAGTTGCCGATTTCTGCCCAGCCCCGTTGCTCGCGGCCCCGATGGCGTACAGGAAGCCGGCGAGCGCCAGCACACAGGCCGCGACGCCGTACGTCAGGAGCCTCACGCAATTCATTGGATCAACTCCTCCGCGGCCGCGAGCCCTTCGGGCGCTGTTGAACAAGAGCTGTTTCGTCCCCGCGTTTTCATGTCCATCCTCTGTTTCTGCAGGCTTATCGATCTGCCGCGCCACACACCGCGTGGAGCTCACATCCGATACCGATCTTCGCTGGCTGGACGCTCATCCATTGCGCGGATTGCCGCGCTTCAACGGTTTTTGTTACCATGCGTAGCGCGCGACGCCCTTGCCGGCATAGGACCTGGTGACGTTGGAGAACTCGCCTTCGAAGGTGGCGACGAGCGAGAAACCGTTCAGCCATTTCATCTCGGCGGATGCGGTAGCGAGCGCGGCGTCAGGCAACTGCGCCGCGCCATTCACTACAAAACTCGCGCCGGGCAGGGTCTGGAACGTCGCCGCAATAGTGTGATCGGGATTGAAGTCGTGCGCCCATGCCGCGCGGCCGCGCAAGGTCAGGATCGCGTCCTGCATCGCGAATGATTTGTCGGAACGCAGTCCGAGTTCGCTACGGCTCGCCGTGACGTTCTTGGCGGCATAACCCAGCGCGAACGTGTTGGCGCCGATGACCGCCGTCTCGGCATAGGTGGGAAGCTCGAAGGTGGTGAACTGTCCGGCCGCATAGGGTGTCAGGCCGAACCCTTGCGTCACGAAGCGATAGCCGCCCTCGACCCGGCCGGACCAGGCATTGGCGTTGAATTTGGCACGAAGCTGGTCGACACCGGCGATCGTCACGGTGCGGTCGGTGGTGATGTCCTGCCAGCCATAGGCCAGCGCCGCCGAGATATAGGCGGGACCGACGTTGTGCCGAATGAAGGCGCCGGCCTGAAACAGGTCGGAGCGGCCGCCGCCCAATCCATTGGCGATCGAAAAATTGGTGCCGCCGCCGGCGAGCGCAAAACCCGCCAGCGTAAACGGCGAGAAGCGATAGTCGGCGCCGACCGCGGTGCCATAGATCCTGCTGGTCGCGGCGTTGGAGCCGAGCGCCGCATTGCCGTCGGTGGTTTGCGATCCGCCGTAGCCCGCGGCCCACACGCTCCAGCGTTGCGCGAAGGATTCGGCGACCGGCGCCTTGCGATAGATCGCGGCATAGGCGTCACGCTCGCTGGTCGGATGTGGCTTGCCGTTGGCCGCGTAGGCATTCGTGTCGGCGAATTGCGGCGCGCCACTCGATGACGCCACGCCGTCGCCGCGTCCGGCGATGAAGGGATCGGTGAGCAGGCCGATGAACTGGTTCATCGCATTGAACGTGGTCTGCTGCGCGCCGGTAGCGGCTTCGCCAGAGGCCTGCGTGAGGCCGCCGGGGCCGAGGGCTGCGAACACAGCGGGGATGCCGCCGGTCGAATTGAAGAAGCTGCTCAGCGCATTGGCGACATTCTGCTGATTGATATTGAGGCCATTCGCGGCAACGAAGGCCAGCTTCAGGTTCAGGAAAACGTCGTTGGCGTCATAACTCAGCGTGGACTGGACATTCGCGTTGTTGGAACCGACCACCGGATTGAAGATGCCGCTGACGCCGCCGGTGGCGTTGAGAATGGTATATTGTTGTTTGACGACATTGTTTCCCGGCGCGAACACTGCGTTCACGGTTGCGCCACCCAGGGTCGCGACGCCGGTGACGTTGGTGCGGTCGGCCGCCGTGGCCGAGACCTCGACGAGATAGCTCGCCGCCGTCGTGAACGCGAGATTGCCCTGCACCGTCAGCAGACCGATCGAATTGCCTGGCGCCAGCGTGCCGCCGTTGATGGCGGTATTGCCGACGACACCGTTGCCGCCGAGCGTACCGCCGGCATTGACCGTGGTCAGTGAGGACGACGCAATCGAGCCGTTGACGCTCAAGGTGCCGCCGTCGACCGTGGTCGCGCCGGTGTAGGTGTTGGTGCCGGTCAGCGCCAGCGTTCCCGTGCCTACCTTGGTCAGCGACCCGCCGACGCCTTCGACGATGCCCGACACCGTGGTCGAGAGATTGTTCGAGCCTGATGTCAGCGATTTCGCGCCCAGCGTGAAGCGCCCCGTGCCTTCGATCGAGCCAAAGCTCGTGCCGACCGAGAGCAGCCCCGAGATGTCGACCTGGCCGCCTGCGTTCGTGATCATCCGCGCCGTGCCGCCGGAGGCGGAGTTGAAAAACTGCGTGCGGCCACCGGCCGCCGTGGTGATCGTGGCGTTGCCGGCGGTACCGCCCTCGACGAAATTCAGGGTGCCGTTGTTGGTGATATTGGCGCTGCCGGCGGTGCTGGCGTTGCGGAATTGCAGGATGCCGCCGTTGGTGAGACTGACGCTGCCGGCCGTGCTGGTGTTGAAGAAATTCAGGATGTCGTTGTTGGTGATCGTGGCATTGCCGGCCGTGCTGGTGTCGCGGAAATCCAGGAGGAAGTTGTTGGTGATATTGGCGTTGCCGGCATTGCTGGTGTCGTTGAAAGTCAGGAAGGCGTTGTTGGTGATATTGGCGTTGCCGGCGGTGCTGGCATTGAGGAAGTTCAGGGAACCGAAATTCTGGAAGACCGGGGAGTTGCTGGAATTGTTGATGACGCCGGCGCCGGTAAATCGGAAGTCAGTGCTGACGCCTGATATCAGGAAGGTGTAGGCCGGCGCGCCGGCGTTAAAGGTGAAGCCGCCGACCGCCGTACCGATTTGACTGAACGAGAGGCTCGTCGAGTTGCTGACGTCGAAGAAGGCGGTGTCGGCCGGCACCGTGGCCGGGGTCCAGTTGGCCGCGGCGTTGAAATCGCCGCTGCCGGGATTGAGCAGCCAGGTGGCGTTCTGCGCCGCCGCGGGCGATACGGCCGTAAGGCTCACGCCAACCGAAGCCCGCAGCGCGCACCGCAGCCTCAAATAGTTCGTGCCCGGCGTTTTCATATCGTCCCAGTTTCTGCTCGATTCCGACTTCCGCTGATTCACATAACCGATCGCGCTCGACTCCCGCGTCCTACGAACGCAGGACGCGGCAGCTCGATTCACTTCGATGGCGGCAAGTGCGGTATTTCGGCCACGGGCAAACGGCCGGCTCACTGATCTGTCTCAACCCGCGCCTCACGCTAGACGTCGGCGTCCTTCGGAGTGGTGAACTTGCGGCCCGGCAGCGGGACCAGCATGGCCGCGCGCTTGCGGTAGCGGCGATACTGGTCGCCGAACTGCTGGATCAGATCGCGCTCTTCCAGCTGGAGCCGATCGGGCGAGTTCTCAAAACGCGACCCTGACGCCACCTCTGGCCGCGCCGATGCGGCTCTGGTCGGACATCGCGATGCCTTCGAGCGCGCCGAACACCGCGACATCAGCGCGAACGTGATAGTCAAAGCCTGCGCCCGTCACGGCGCCGACAGTGCTGCCCTGGCCCGGCGTTGCGAACGATAGATTCTGCCCGATCAAGATGGTGTTGATGATGCCGTTACCCGACCGCTGCTGGGCGATCACGCCGCCATGCACATTGGTCTTCAGGTCACCGCCGAAGAACGTCGTAACCCGAGAAAGCTCAAGCTCGCCGCGCTCCTCGAAGTTTTGCAGCGTGCGGCTGCCGACCGTCAGGCCCTGCGCCGAACCGGCTTCGCTGTAGCCATCGAACAGGCCGGCGACGTAGCGCAGCCGTGCCGTCGGCGTCAGCACATAGCCGTTGCCGATGGCATGGCGGAAGCCATAAGCGATCTCCGGGCTGATGAACCAGCCGTTGTAGCTCGCGGTCGCGGTCTCCATACCGCCTGCCGCGAGGTTGTTCAGCACCAGCCGCTTCGTCTTGTTGGAGGCACTGCCGCCCTGCAGCGTGAAATCGAGAAACTGCGATGCCCATTCGAAGCGGCTATAGGCACCGGCGAACACGTAATCGGTGTTCACCGTCTGCGAATTCAGATCCACCGAAAGGCCGCCGGCGCCGCCGCCGATGAAAGCCCCCAGCAGCCAGTTGGGCCGCACCTTGCGATCGATGCCGATCGCGCTGGCCAGCGCAGTCGAGGTGGCGCGCAAGGTATCCGTCGTCGCATCCTGGGTGCGCTGGCCGCCAAAACTGTTGACCCACACGGTCATCGGCGCGGGGTTCGTCCACGCCGGCGCCTTGGTCCAGGACGCAGCCTTGTCGCTCTCGGGCGCGTAAGCCATCGCCATGGCAGCGCCGTTCGCCGATGACGCGACGCCATTGAGACGGCCCTGCGCCAGCGATGATACGCCGCCGGTGAAGTCCATCAGCGTGCGGTCGGTCTGCGCCAGCGCGGTCGGGTCCAGCGTCGCGAGCTGGTTCCCCGATGCCACTGCCGAACCGGCAATGCCGTTGCCGGAGAAGGTGGTGTTGAGCACACCGGTGAAGTTGATGAAGGTAGGCAGGACGATGGTCGTGAGCGACGATACCTTGCTGCTCGGCGCGACCACCGCGACGTTCACGACGTCGTTGCCAAAGCCCATGTCGACGACGCCGACGATGCGCGAACCTGACAATAGCGTCAGCGTGTCAGCCGCGCTCGACAGCTTGATCGCCGTACCTCCGGTGCCGATGATGGCGCCGGAATTCACGATGGTGGCGGCGTCAATCGATTGAATACCGACGCTCCCCGAGATCGTCCCGAAATTGGTGACGTTGGCGTTGCTGGCGATAATGCCGACCAGCCCACCCGCG
This sequence comes from uncultured Alphaproteobacteria bacterium, assembly GCA_963764705.1. Classification (GTDB taxonomy): domain Bacteria; phylum Pseudomonadota; class Alphaproteobacteria; order Rhizobiales; family Xanthobacteraceae; genus Bradyrhizobium. The sequence continues at coordinate 28,855 of CAVXTR010000014.1, forward strand.
ATCGTGCCGCTCCTCGCGTTGTTCACGGTGGCAACGGAATCGGTGGTGATGCCGTTCGCTGCTCCGATGATGGCGCCCGCATTGTTCACGGCAACGACATCACCCTGAATCGCATTCACGCCCGATATGCCTCCGAAATTGTCGACCTTGGCGTTGCCGGAAAGGACGCCAAAAGCTCCACCCGATATGATGCCGCCGACCCTGTTGATGACATCGGCGAGGATGTGGCCGAAGATGCCGGTGCTGCCCGCACCCGTCGCCTGTATCTTGCCGGAGTTATCAACGACTGCGGTGACGGTGGCGGAAATGCCGTTTGCCAAGCCCGAGATGACACCGGTATCCCTGTTGATCACATTGACGGTGTTACCGTCGATGCCGGAGCCGGTTGGGCCAGTCCCCGATATCTGCCCTGCATTATCAAGTTTGACGTTGTCGGCACCGATACCGGCCGTTCCGCCGATGATGCTGGCACCGGCCCTGTTGATCACATCGGCATCGAAGACGAAGATCGCGGCGCCGCTGCCGGAGATAGCGCCGGAATTGTCCACCACGGCGGTGCTGGCGAGGATTCCCGAACTGGACGGGCCGGTTGCCGTGATGGTGCCGGCATTGAGCACGCGCGCGGTGCCGGCATTGATTCCGATGCCGGCCGCTCCGCCCGAGATGGTGCCGCTGCCCGCGTTGGTCACGGTGATGTCGGTTGCCGACGCAAGGCCAAACCCGGTGGCGTCGAGCCCGAGAATGTTGCCGGAGTTGGTGACGTTCAGCGCCTTGACGCTTGTTATTCCGCTGTTGCCGCCCTGAATGGTGCCGCTGTTGGATATTTCAGCGAACGGCTGGGAGAAACCCGCTCCAATGTTGATGCCGAGCTGCCCGCCCGAGATCACGCCTGCGTTGGACACTTTGGCTGCGTCGACAATGTTCACGCCGTCATTTCCGCCCGCGATCGTGCCGGCCCTGTCGTTGGTCACCACGCCATTCTGCAGAATAACGCCTCCGAGCACGCCTGAAATGCTTGCAAAGTTGTTGACGACGCCGGTACCCCCGAACACAACCCCGACGCTTGACGCGCCGGTCGCGGAAATCACACCGGCGTTGTTCACGGTGCCGCTAACCTGACCAAGGACGCCGGCGCCGCCCACGCCCGCCGACGCGATGGTTCCGGAATTGTTGACGGTGCCGAGGTCAAGGAACGCCAGGCCATGGCCGCTTCCCGACACCGTCGCACCGGTGTTGATGTTGTAAGTATTGCCCTGATCGCCTGAGAAGGGACCGTTGAGGGTGCCATACCCGGTGGTGCCGTTCTGATCGGTGGTCGTGCCGGTACAGGTGACCGTCACATTGTCGACCGGTGATGCCGGCGCGCAGGCGGCGCTGGCCCGGTCGACAACCGCAAACGGCGCGATCAGCAATGCCAGTCGCAGCATGAAACGGTTCGTGCCCGGATTTTTCAAATCCATCTCCTGTTTTGCTGAACTCTTTGACCTGTCCCAACGTGCTCCTTGAGCTAGACGTCGGCGTCTTTGGCGTCGGTGAACTTGCGGCCCGGAATCGGGATCAGCATCGCCGCGTGCTGGCGGTAGCGGCGATACCGGTCGCCGAACTGCTGAATCAGATCGCGCTCTTCCAGCTGGATGCCGATCAGGATGTGGCCGGTGATCACCACCGCGAACAGCAGATGACCGGCGGTCATCGCCGGCGTGGCCCAGACGGCGAGCAAGACGCCGAGCAGGATCGGGTGACGGACATGCCGGTAGAGCAAGGGAGTGCGGAATTTCGCTTCCGGTAGCGCTTTGCCGAACAGGCGCAGGAACACCTGGCTGAGCCCAAACAGCTCAAAATGGTTGAGCATAAAGGTGCTGGCCACGAGCACGACCCAACCCAGCCAGAAGATGCCGTCAATGATCCCGGCGCCGATCGGATTCTGCACGGTCCAGACCGCCGCTGGAATCGGCTGCCACTGCCAGTACAGGATCAGCAGCACGAAACTGGTGAACAGCACATAGGTGCTGCGCTCGACCGAGGCTGGCACGATCCGCGTCCACCAGCGCTTGAAGCCCTGACGCGCCATCACGCTGTGCTGGATTGCGAACAATGCGATCAGCATCACATCAACGACCACACTCTGGATCAGCGGTCCTGCCGTTCCCGAATCGATCGACTTCGGAACGATGAGATTGCCGACGAAGCCGATGAGATAGAGCAGCGCAACCAGCGTGAAGCTGTAGGCGACGACGCCGTAGATGACCGCAACAAGACCTGCCATGAATTTGCTCCTGACTATTTCAAGATATCTGCCGCGCGAAGCGGCGTGCCTGCCCCGACATCGGCGGCGTTCGCAAGGAAGTAGCCGCGCGCGATCAGACGGAATTTTTCGCCGTCACCATCCAGGAACTTGAATTCATCATCACGCCTTCTGGGCGGACGAACGGTCTCAACTCGTCCTTCAGGGCCCCGACCAGCGTGTGGTGCAGGCGCGCTGCCTCGCTGCCGGCTTCGCGATAGACCTCCCCCGCCGGTCCGATCGCGAGCTGGAACGCAACGGCTTCGTCGAGGTCCCGGCCAACCAGGACCTCGACGTCGATTCGCTCGAACCGGACCTCGCGGTAACCGGCAATCTGCAACTGCCGGGTCACCGCTTCGGTGTCGGTCATGGAGAACGGTCCGGGCCCGCAGGTCGCAGCGTCTTCCTTCACCGGCGGCAGGTGGCGCAGCAGGACTTCCTTCGACAGCGTGAGCCACGGATTATCCGCCCGCGCGCGCCACACGATCATCGTCATCAATCCGTCCGGCTTGAGCGCCAGGCGCATGTTGCGCAAACCCGCAACCGGATTTTCGAAGAATTGGGTTCCGAAGCGTGAAAAGCAGAAATCGTGCACCGGCTTGAACGGATAGGTTTGCACGTCCGCTTCGAGGAACGTCAGGTTGGTCAGTCCCGCGGCCTTCGCATCCGCGCGGCCCGCGTCGAGGAAGGCGCCGCAGCAATCGAGACCAACCACCGAGCCGTCGGGCCCGACGCGCCGTGCAAGTTCAATCGCCGTATCGCCCCAGCCGCATCCAACATCCAGCACGCTGTTGCCGGCACGAAGAGGCAGCGCCGGAAATACTTTTGCGCTATGCAGATGCAGCCCTCCGGCAAGGATGTGCCGCCATTTGTTGAACTTTGGAACCAGTACGGCGTTCCAGAAATCGATATACTGATTGTTGGTCTCGATCGCCGGTGCGGTGCTCATGATCAGGATGCCTGTCTTCCCAGGGTTGTCGCCCAGAATGCCTTCGCGGAGTTCCGCCTGTCCGTCCGTCCACGACCGGTCACGAGTCCGCCCAACGGGCCGGCCAGGTGTCTCAAGGGAACGTGGAGGAATCGGTTGGTTGGCACTTCATTCATGAGCCCCGTATAAGCGCGGGGCCGGTCCGGGCGAATGATCGCCCGAACGGATCAACTGACCGTTCGTCCAAATCTGAAGGTTGCCACGATGATTGACCCGCTTTCGGAGGTGCTTCGATCGGTTCGCCTGACAGGCGGCATTTTCCTCGATGCCCGCTTCACGGCGCCATGGTGCGTGCACACCAGGCTGATCGCCGAAGACTGCGGGGCCTTCTCGGTCAAGCCAGCGCTTCTGGTCGCCTATCACTTCGTGATCGAGGGAAAATTCCTGCTCGGCGTCGAAGGTGAATCTCCCGTCGAGGTACGGGCCGGCGAAGTCGTGCTGCTGCCGCGGAATGACGTCCACACGCTGGCCAGCGCGTCCGGTCTTGTGCCGACGAGCGCGCGCCATCTGATCCAGCCATCCGCGGACGGCGGACTGGCGAAAATCTCATATGGCGGCGGCGGCGAGACGGCGCATCTGGTGTGCGGCTTTCTCGGCAGCGAGGAACCTTACAATCCGCTGATCGCGACCCTGCCGCGGGTGCTGAAGCTTGACGTTCGCGAGGGTGTGTCACGTGACTGGGTCGAGGCGTCCGTGCGTTATGCCGCCAGCGAGTTGACGGCAGGGAGGTTTGCCTCCTCCAGCCTGTTGTCGCGGCTCTCCGAATTGCTGTTCGTCGAGGCGATGCGCCAATATTCGGTGACCTTCACCGATCAGGACCCCGGCTGGTTGAAGGGCGTCGCGGATCCGCAGATCGGCCGCGCCCTGGCCGCCATTCATCACAACTTCGGTTCGCCCTGGTCGGCCGATTCCCTTGCCCGGGAGGTCTCGATGTCACGGAGCGCCTTCGTGGATCGCTTCACGACCCTCGCCGGGATGCCGCCGATCCGGTATCTGACCATCTGGCGGCTTCAGACCGCACGGCGGAGCCTGCGGGAAACACGCAAGCCGATTGAGCAACTCGCGCAGGAAGTGGGTTACGGATCTGGAGAAGCATTCAGCCGGGCCTTCAAGCGGGAATTCGGGGTGTCGCCAGCGCAGTGGCGGGGCCAGCAACCGGCGGCTTGATGCTAGCGATTTTTCGGACGAGCAAGATCGACTGATTTGGGCACTGCGCTCGCGCGTTGCGCAGCCGTCCGGATAAAAGTGCCGATCTGCTCGATAACGCCGGCCTGGTCCCCGACCCAGATCCAATGGTCGTTGCCGGGCAATTCAACGAAACGCGCTTCGCCGATCGAAGCGGCAAGATGACGGCCCGCGTCGATGCGAACGGCGCGATCGCCGGTGCGATGAAGCACCAGCGTCGGAGCGGCAATGCGCGGCAACAGGCTTCTCACATCCATGTCCCGCATCGCTTCCAGTACTCCCTTGATCGCACCGGGGCTGGAAGCCGAACGCAGCAATCCAGCCCACCAGGATTCGGCGGCACGGTTGCCGGCCAGACTGGGCGCGAAAACCTCGATGCCCGCCGGGCCGCCCCACTGGCCGATAAGGTGCCGAAGCCAGGTCTCGAACTGAGCTTTTGTCAATGCGAAGGGATAGTCGCTCGCCTGGCTGCCCTTGGCCAAACAGCCGCACAGGATCAACCCCTGTACCCGTTCCGGCGATGTCGCTGCGAAATGAATGCAGCCTGGCCCCCCTTCCGAGCTCCCGATCAGGATCGCCTTGCGGCTTCCGACCGCGGTCATAACAGCGCCGATATCCCTCGATGTGGCTTCGACGTCAGGTGTTGCCCCGATGCGATCCGACAGGCCAACGCCGCGCCGGTCAAAAATAATGAGGCGGCCCATCCCGGAGAGTGCGGTCAGGAATGACCCGATGCAAGGCTCGCCCCAGACCCTTTCGACGTGGGTCACAAAGCCGGGCAAAAAAACGATGTCAGGCGGCCCGCTGCCGATGACCTGGAACGCAATATGGACGCCGTCGCTGTTTGCGTAGGCAGTCGGTACGAACTCCAGATCCGGCGAGTGCGTCGGTGTGGTCAAGAGCGCCGCGATGGCCGGGCCCGGCGAAACGCCGAGTTCCTTCTGCAAGAGCTCGGCGTAACTTTCATAGTGGCGCTGCGCAGCAGCGTTGTCACCGGCCAGAATATGGCCGCGGACGAGGTGGCGGTGCGCCGTCTCATTCAAGGGATCGAATGCCACGAATCGCTGGGCATCAACGATCATCGCCGCGTACTCGCCGCCGCGGCGCCTCGCCTCGATGAGACGCTCCATCGCGTGGATCAAACGGCTCCGCAATGCTTCGCGCCTGAAGAACGCCCAGTCATCGAAATCCGGAGAAGCCTCAGCGGCAAATGTACCGAGATAATCGGCGCGATAAATTCCGGCGGCCTCCCCGAAGTCGCCGTCCTGACAGGCTTGCTCGAATGTCTGGGTGTCCACGCGAAGTTCGACCCCGGGCGCGACACAAAGCGAGAGCCGGTCAGACGCGATGATGGCAATGCCGAGGAGCTGATGCATCCGATGCAGCAGGCGGCGAAGGCGGCTTCGTGCCGTCGCCTCGTCGGCCTCCGGCCAGAGCAGGGTCGCGACCGCATCGCGCGAAACCGGGGCCTTGGCCTCGGCCACGTATACCAGAGCCGCAAGCGCTTTCCGCAGCGGTAGCGAGACCGGCCGCCCGTCGACGCGGATTTCGGGATAGCCGAATAGCTGCAAATCAATCTGAGGCATTGCGCTCATTGCCGGGTCCGGATCGCCAAGGAGGGATAAGGGACGGAAAAGGGACGGACCGTCGCTAAGTCATGACCAATGCTGGCGTCAGCCAGCCGCTTCTGGTCGAGCGTAACGACATATTGCGGAGACTCCAATGTCCATGCCCGAATCGCCCCTACTTCAGCCCGACATCCCCGAAATCGCTGCGCCGGATGATGTGATTTCAGCCTATCTGGTCTCGCTGGCTTCATTTTTGTGTCCTGCTGACCTGATCCGGCGCGGAAATCCTCCGCAGCGGGCACCCATCATGCGATCTCCTGCAATTGGAGGATTGCGATGAGAGCGGTGCTTTGCAATTCATTCAGCGGACCGGAAGGATTGTCTGTCGGCGAGATCGACGAGCCCAAGCCGGCCAGCGACGAAATTCTGATCGACGTCCACTGCGCCTCCGTCAGCTTCATGGACTATCTGATGGTCTCGGGCCGTTATCAATTGCGGCCTCCGACGCCGTTCGTGCCGGGCACGGAAGCGGCCGGCGTCGTTGTCGCCGTCGGCGAAAAGGTCACCAGATTTCGTCCCGGCGACCGCGTGGCATGCGGCAACTGGTTTGGCGGATTCGCGGAACGGATGGTCGCCAAGGCGTCGAAGAGCCTGCGATTGCCGCCCGATCTTGACTTCGCGCCTGCTGCCACCGTCGGGCACAACTATGGGACCGCGCTTTACGCCCTGGCCGAGCGCGCCAAGGCACAAGCGGGTGAAACGGCCTTCGTTACCGGCGCCGCCGGAGGGGTCGGACTGGCGGCGGTGGACCTGGCCCGCCACCTTGGCCTGCGCGTCATCGCCGGTGTCGGCTCCGACGACAAGGCGGACCTCGTGCGCAGCTACGGCGCCCGCGATGTGATCAATTACCGCCGCGAGGATCTGCGCGCGCGGATCAATGCGATCACCGGCGGCGAAGGCGTCGATATCTGTTTCGACAATGTCGGCGGCGCGATCTTCGAGCAAATGGCGCGGCTGATGAAGTGGGGCGGACGCCTGATGCCGATCGGATTTACCTCTGGCGAGATCCCCTCTATACCGATGAACCTGCCGTTGCTGAAGAACTACGCCATCGTCGGCGTTTTCGCCGGCGCCTGGGCGGATAAATTCCCCGAACAAGCCGCGCGCATGAACGACACGCTGATGGAATGGCTGGCCGGCGGCAAGATCCGGCCTTACATCGATCGCGTCCTTGCGCTGGAGCAAGCGGCGCAAGCTATGCAGGCTGTCGCTGACCGGACGGTACAGGGAAGGATCGTCCTCAAGATCAGATAACCCACTGACCGCACAGCGAGAGAGAGAGAGAAAACGATTCATGCCGTCCATCACCATCGACAAGCGTTTCTGCGGACCGCCGAATTCCGGCAATGGCGGATACGTATGCGGGCTGCTCGCCAACCACATCGGCGCCAGCGCCGAGATCACGTTGCGCGCGCCGCCACCGCTTCAACAACGGCTCGACATTGTCGAACGCGATCGCGGCGCGCTGGAATTGCGCGGAGGAGAGACGATCCTCGCCACAGGCCGGCCCGCGCGGATCGAGGTTTCCGGGATTCCAACCGCAAGCTACGCCGAAGCGGAAGATGCCGTTCGCCGGACTCCCTTTGACGCGAACAACCACACCTTTCCGACCTGCTTCGTGTGCGGGCCGGCGCGCGCTCCCGGGGACGGACTGTGTATTTTTGCTGGCCCCTTGTCGGCACGCACCGATCAGAAGACCGGAGCATTCGCGGCGACCTGGGTCCCTGACGCAAATTTGACCGGCGACGATGGCGGCGTCGCAGCCGAGTTCGTTTGGGCCGCACTGGATTGTCCCACCGGGTATGCGGGCCTCGGGGCCCTGCACTCGGAGCGGAACGGAGATCAGACCATCCTGCTTGGGCGCATGTCTGCCCGGATCGATGCGCGTCCGAAGCCGGGTGAGCCGTGTGTTGTGGTGGCGTGGCCGACCGGGCGCGAGGGCCGCAAACTCTTTGCCGGCAGCGCGTTGCTCCAAGCCAACGGAGAAGTACTGGCCGTCGCCCAGGCAACCTGGCTGCTGATCGACCGGCAGGCCCAGACGGGTCAAAAGTAAACCGCGTTACGGTTGTACCGGCATCGCCGATCAGGCCGACAGGCGATCCCCGGGAGCGCCCCCCGCGCTGCCGCGCACGGCCTCGACGAAAGCGTCGAACAGCTTGCGCATCGCAACCCGCTTGTAGGGGTAGAGTGCGGCGCTATCCATGTTGTGGACGACCATGGCGACATCGACTTCGAAAACCAGCAGCCGGCCATCCGGCAGTTCGGCACTGTCGATGCCGAAATAGTCGAGACCGATATGGCGATGAAGCGCCGCAAAGGCCTCGGCGTGCCGGACCGCGAAATCGGTGTCGAAGTTCTCCATCCACGCCTGCTCGACGGCGCGCTTGGCAGCGCTCCGGGCCATTCCGGCGCTCAGGTAATGCACGATCCAGTGTTCCGAGAGCGCCATGTGGCTGGCATACGCCTTTCCCTTGATGAAAACGATCCGCTGCTTGTTGTAGAGCGAATCGGGCCCGCGAAAATCGACGAACGGCGCGGCGTAGATTTCGGCAGCGGGTTCGCCATCGAGCCAGGCGGTCAGTTCCGCGCCGGTCGTGATGCGTTCCATGCCGTTGCCGGCATGGGTACTGACCGGACGGACAACGAGTGGAAATGCCAGGGCGCTGACGCACGCGTCAGCGGAAGCGACGGCCTGCAATTCCTCGCGGGAGAACCGCAGGGTCGGCGGCGAGAGGATCGACGGTTCGCCAGCGAGCATGGCGCTGACCCCGTCGCGCGTCAGGTTGCGGATCAACGCGGGATCGTTGTTCATGACAGGTCCGGCGAAGTCGGCCAGCAACACTTTCATGCGATTGAGAACCGGCACGTTCTCGCTCGATTCCCCGATCGCCATGAACGCCACGTCATGCGCGGGCAGGCCGTCGAGGCTCATGGTGTCGGCATCGACGTAATGCAGCCAGAGCACGCAATCGCTGTCGGCCAGCAGGAAGTCCAGGGGCGTGTTGGCCATGAAATCGCCGGGCGTGACGAACGCCAGCAGCCGGGGCCCACGGCCGTTGCCGTGCACAATGCAGAAATCACGCTGCAACGACACCGCGCCGCTTAGGACCCGGCGGGCCTCCTCGGCCCGGCCGAGGCTGTGCAGGATCGTGGCGAGATCGAGCATGGCGGCGGCATCGGACCCGTCGCGGGCAACGCGTTGCATCAGTTCGTTCCAGAGCGGATTGATGTCACGCTCGGCGAACAGATGCGAGACGATGGCCTGCATCCCCACGATCCGGTTTCGGTCGGCCGTTGCGGCACTGGTTGCGGCGGCTGCGGCGAAGGGCATCAACATGCGGCGCTTTCCTCTTGCAAACCAAAGGTCAGGACGCCGTTCAGCAGGGCGTCGATGTCAGTCTCGTCGGTGCGATGGTTGACGATGGCCACGCGTATGGCGGCGCACCCGTCCAGGTAGGTGAGCGACGGCGCGACGCGGCCGTCGGCATGTAGCCGCTCGACGATTCGCCTGTTGACGGTGTCGGTGGCGTCGTGATCGTGCGGAACGTAGACAAAGCAGACGATGTTCAGTGCGATCGGTGCCAGCAGCCGCAACGCCGGTTCGCGCTCGATCCGCCGGCCAAGGGCGCGCGCCAGCGCGCAATTGGCCGCCATCGAATCCCCCAATGCCGTGAGGCCGTGGGTCTTGAGCGTGAACCAGGTCTTCAACGCGCGAAAGCCGCGCGAAAGATCGGGGCCGTGATCGCAAGGCCACCAGTCGCCGCCAGCGAGGCCGCTGGCGCCACGCGTGAGGTAGCCCGCTTCCGAGGCAAAGGTTCGATATTGCAGCATCTCGTCGCGCACCAGCAGGAAGCCGGCGTCGTAGGGCACCTGCCCCCATTTGTGAAAGTCGAATGCGAGGGAATTGCAGTCCTCGATGCCCGCCAGCAGCGGCGCCAATTCACTGGAGAGAACGCCGAGCGCCCCGAGCGCGCCGTCGACATGAAAGTGAATGTCGTGGATATCCGCGACTTCCCGCAGCGCGCGGAGATCGTCGATCGCGCCGGTATTGACCGTTCCGGCGGTGCCGACCAGCAGGAACGGCCGGTGGCCGTCCGCCCTGTCCTGGAAGATCTGGTTGCGCAGCTGCTGGACGTCGATGCGGCCGCGGGGATCGGCGGGAATGCGGCGCAGGAATTCGGTCCCCACGCCTGCCATCTCGATGGCGCGCGGAACGCAGCCATGGACTTCCGTCGAGGTATAGGCGACGAGCCGCGCCGCCGCCGGCAGCCCCCATGCCCGCGCGACCGCCCCGAGCGCCCTCGTCTTCGCAAGCAGGACCGCAACGAAATTCGCCTGCGAGGTCCCGGTCAGGAACAGTCCACCGGCGGTGTCCGGAAAGCCGAACAGCTCTCGCATCCATCGGATGATCTGCCGTTCGACCTCGATCGGCATATGGTCGCGGCCGCCGAGATTGGCGTTCATGCCGGCGGCGAGCATGTCCGCCAGCATCCCGGTGACCGTTCCGCCGCCCTGCACCCAGCCCATGAAGCCGGGATGGTTATTGCCGCTGCCATAGGGAAGGACGTGCTCGCGAAAGGTGGCGTATACCGCGGCCAGATCAGACGGCTCGTGCGGCAGTGCTGCATGGAACGAGGCCCGCGCCGCGGTGGATGGCGCCTGCCAGAGCGGTTGTTCGCGGATGGTCTGGAGATGGTCGAGCATATCGTCGAGCATGCGGTGACTTTGCTCGCGTAAGCCCGCCCAGTCGGATGGATCGAGATTCGTCGATCGCTCTTGTTGGTCCTGCGGCTGCCACGCACGCAGCCTTTCCAGGCTTGCTTCCGCTGTCGGGAAGAGGCGGCCCTGGTCGGGCCAACGCACGGGCGGCATCGTGATTAGGGTCCATCCTGTCTGCGCCCGATAAAGCAGCACAAGGTGGCGCGAGGCTGACCTCGTCCATGCCGCAGCCGACGGGAATTACATCAAGCAGTCAGGACCCGCGCCATCGGTCGGGCCAAAGCATGATGGGGCGGAGTTGAATCGATTTGCCGCAAGCGCCAGCACGGCAGATCCGGATGCTCTGGAGGGGCCAAACACAAAATCGCGAAAACAACCCCATGCAAAGTAGGATTTAGCCTCAAAAAGGACTCGCCGTCGCGACCCAACCTGATCTCATTATGCTTCAGTCTTCCGTCGCGGCGCGCATCGGGCAAAACCGCTACTGGCGGTCCCCCGGCACTGATGTGAATGGCGATCCCGGCATGACTCGAACATGCGACCTACGGTTTAGGAAACCGTCGCTCTATCCGGCTGAGCTACGGGACCGCGAACCCGGCAAGGCGCCCGGGTATCGGGAATTCCATACCAGAGCGGCGGCCTGATCGCTACCCCGGACGCGCGCGGTCTCTGGATTTGCGAGGCACCCGGACAAAACCCGCGGAACGTTGAATGTATCAACGATAGTCACTTGTGGTTTTGACAGCCCTTTGTATCTTCACGGAACTCAAGTGGGGCATTCACGGTGCATCGTATTTTGATATTGCCCGCGCTGTTGGTCGTACTCACCAGCAATGCGAGTGCGGAAGGCTGGGCCTGTTCGGCACCGGGCATCGTGTCAGGAAGCTACGACGGGGGCGGCATGGCCTACATCCACCTGCAAGGGTTTCCCGACGGCAAGCCCTACGCGGTCGTGAAGAAGGGCAAGACAGCAACCGGGACCACGTCGAACGGGACGAAATTTGTTTGTGCGTAAAAATAAAGGCAGAGAAGAATGAAATCGTCCGGTTTTCTGATTGTCGCCGCTGTTGCCTTGACCAGCCTCGCCGCTCCGGCCAGCGCTGGAACGAACGATAGCCCTCACGCGCAGGCGTGCATGGCAAAGAACGGGTTCACCCTTGAAATGTGGCGCGCCCATCGCGCCGGTACGGACCAGCAGGTTCAGAGCTATATCCAGTGCCGGGACGGCGTATCAGCTTCCAAGGCGCTGGCTACCGGCAGAAAGAGCGGCAACTACAGCAAGAGCTACTGATACGAGCGCCGCGCCTGACGGTCCTCGGGACCAGATGGTCCGGCGCTTCACTTTCCGGCCGTTCGCTCCCGCGCTACTTCCCGATCACCTTCACCGAGCCGAAAATTTTCGTCAGGGTGGCGGCGTGCTTGTCGAAGCCCGCCGGCGGGCCCCACTGCGCGAGCTGGATGAAGCGGTTGTCGGCCAGACGGGTGGCGCGGATCTTGACCAGCCGCGGCTGGCCGTTGTCGGTCGCCGAATACACCCATTCGGTCGAACTCGAGGCCGGCGAAGGGGCTCGCGGCTTCCTTGACGGTGGCCTGATCGATCTTCATGCCGTTGCGGGTGATGGCCTTCAGCGCCTCGGCCTTGACGGCCGCGGCGTCGGCTTCCCTTTCGACGGTGAGCCAGAAGAAAACCGCACGATCGGGCGACGTCATGTCGATGGTGTCGTCGGACAGGTTCGGACTCCAACCATCCGGCGCGTCGATCGAGATCGCCGCCTTCTCTTCCGGAATCTTGAAAATTTCCGCCTGCGCGATGTCAGCCATCGCTATCAGGCCGAGCGCCAGTAGAAGCCGTCTCATGCAAACCTTCCCTGGAAAAACTTCGATCTCGAAATCGCGCTGCGCCTCGTCCCGCGCGCGAGCGGGCTTTAGCAGGACGGTGGAGCGGTCGCCAGAGCGGGCGCGGGCCTGATGACGGCCGGTGCCAACATCACACGGGCGCGCGGATGCACGCAACGTGATCGGCGCGTCGCCAGGACGTGGGCCGATTGTTGCCACAATCTGGCATGCGCTGACCGCGCGTCCACGTCCCGCGATCCGGCGGTCCCGCGCGGCACTGCCCGCGGCGATCATTTTTATCGTTGAATTTGCTCAGCAATTTTTGATTGCGGCGGCGACGGTCATACCGGCGAAACATGCATGCGGGAAAATGGCCCGGTTCCGGGGTGACAAGTTCTGCCAAATTGATGACAATCGACTCAATCAAGTTCCCCCGGAGAATTCGACTGGAGAGTATCTGTCCGTGATCGCCTCACGACCATCGGCGCTGTTTGTTGCCGCCATTGGAACGCTCGTTGTGCTGACACCGGTGCGCGTCCACGCGCAGTGGTGGCGGAGCGCGCCTGCCGATTTCGAGGAGTGCGCCGACGCGGCCGAGAAGTCGAAGACCAAGGAAGACAAGACCGCGGCGCTGGCACAGTGCAACGCGAAGTTCGCCGGCCGCCGCAAGCTTGGCGGCGGTTACACCTATTACGACTTCATGCAGGACCGCACCTTCGATATCGCGGGGCCCAATCCGACGCCGGAAGAGCAGAAGAAGATCGACGAGCAATACACCGCCTACCTCGAGCGCGAGCGGCGCAACAGTATCGCCGCAGCCTTGATGGCCAAGCAGCATCAGCAGCCGCCGCAGCAAGTGCAGCAGGTATCGCTGCGATCGGAGCCGGGATCGGCGCGCGCGGAAGTCGAAAGAGTGCCGGTGCCGGTAGCGAGCCCGGTCAAGCAGGCCGCCCGAATCCGGGCCGCCAACTGCGCCAAGAGTTCGTTCTCCTGCGACTGGCCGCGGCTTTCGGAAGGCATCAACGGCCTGAAGAAGATGTTCAGCCAGACGCCGCCGCCGGGCAAGCAGAAGAAAACGTGATTTCTGCTTCCTTGGTGTCATTCCCCGCGAAAGCGGGGAATCCAGTACCCACGGACCTATCGATACGCCGGCGATTACTGGATGCCCGCCTGCGCGGGCATGACGACGATGTTCAATCCGTCAGCACCATCGCAGCTCACGTAAATTCGCGTCCGGTCAATGCGCCGGCGGCTTCTTGTGCCGGCGCGGCGCGGCTGGCGTGACGATCGGCGCGACCGGCTGTTGCACCACCTGCGACGCCGCCCGCTGCTCCTGCAACCGCGCGTCATAGCCCGGCGACGGCGTCACCGTCGGGGGCGCGGCAAGGGCCGGAATCAAGGAAGCCCATCCGGCAAGGCCAGCGACCAGAAGTGCCACGCTTGTTCGCTTCATACCGGTTCTCCCTGCAACGCATTCAATCAAGCTTCGCGCCGGATCGGCGCCATTTCAAGGCCTGCCCGAGTCAATTCATCGCTCTGACCTGTTCCGGCGTCAGGCCCGGCGATCCCTTGCCGTCACGCTCGGCGCGCCGGATCAGTTCCACCACCCGGCGCGACAGCGGCACATCGAGCCCATGCCGCTCGGCAATTTCGGTGATGACGCCCTGCAGATAATCGATCTCGGTACGGCGGCCGCGCTGCAGATCTTCCCACATCGACGAACGCGCTTCGGGATCGATCTTCATCGTCCGTCCCAGCAAGGCTTCGAAGATCGCATCCGGCAGCCGCAGCAAAGGTGGCATCCAGGGCGCCGGGATCGGCGTCGGCGAAACCGGCCTGATGCCCTCGGCACGAATGGCCATAAGCCCTTCCGCCATCTGGTCGGCAAACAATTGGCGCCACGGCCTGATGCCGAGTTGCCGCCGCAGCGGCAGATCAGCCAGCGCGTTGAGCGCGTTGTTGAGGTTGACCAGGAGCTTGCCCCACTGCACGCCGTCGATGTTGTCGGTCGGACGCAGCTTCAGGCCCGGCACCGACAACTTGTCCGCGGTGCGCGCCTCATCCTGTTCGACGACGATATGGCCTGACGTGGCGCGGTGAAATCGTCCCTCGCCGGCCGCAACCACGTTGAACGGCACCATGCCGCCAAGCACGCGCCGGCCCGGCAACCGGTTGCGCAGGTCGGCGACATTGCCGACGCCGTTCTGCAGGCTGACCACAATCACATCCGATGGCGCATGTCGCGCGATGAGGTCGGCCATGTCAGCGGTATCCGCGCTCTTGACCGTGACCAGCACGACGGAAGCATCAGCAAAAATGGCAGCATCTTCCGACAACGCCAACCGGTTCGCGGCAATGGTCTGATCGGAACCTTCAAAACCCGTCAGCCGCAGTCCGTTGGCTTCGATCTCGGCAATCACGCGCGGGCGCGCCAGCAGCGCGACTCGGCGACCGCCGGCCGCCAGCATGCCGCCGACGAAGCAGCCGATGCTGCCGGCTCCCGCGATGCCGATAGTCCGGCCCGAGTTCATTCGCCATTCATCCCCGTTGCGCCAAAGCTTCGATAGCAGACCGGCCGGGCACTGCCTATCGAACAGGCGCGTTCCCGGCCGCGCCTTGTAACCGTCATGGCCCGCCGTTATGTTTCGGACGCGGGGGCCGAAAAGCTTGAGGAGACGACCATGGGCTTACTCGACGTACTCAACGGCATGCAGAACGGCCCGCGTGGCCCGAGCGCCCCGAGCGCACCTTCCGACGGCAAAGGCGGCATGTCGCCGATGACCATGGCGATCCTGGCGTTGCTGGCCTGGAAGGCCGTCAAGCATTTCGGCGGCAGCCAGCCCGGCGCAGCGCCGACGCAGGCGCCGCCCAGGCTGCCGGGCAATGTCACCGCGGGCCTTCCGGGTGGTGTGGGCAGCGGCGGTCTCAGCGATATGCTCAAGGGCGGACTGGGCGGCCTGCTCGCGGGTGGTGCTGCCGGCAGCGTGCTGAGCGGCGGCCTCGGCGATCTCTTGAATCAATTCCAGCAGAAGGGCCACGGCGACGCCGCGAATTCCTGGGTCAGCAACGGTCCCAACAAACAGATCTCGCCCGGCGATCTCGCCAACGCGCTCGGCGCTGACCAGATCGAACTCGCTGGCGTCGCAGAGCGGCATGTCGCGCGACGAACTGCTCAACGGCCTCAGCCAGTACCTGCCCGATGCGATCAACCACCTGACGCCGGATGGGCGGCTGCCGAACGAGAACGAATTGTCAGGCCGGATCTGACGCCGCGATCGCGCGGCGCATGTTGCGCCGTGTCGCTTCACCATTGCGCCACTGAAAAGGGACAACAGCCATGAGCGGCATTCTCTGGGTCATCGTCGTCGGCTTTATCGCGGGCATCATCGCGCGCGTTCTTTCGCCGGGCCCGAACAATCCGAGCGGCTTCATCCTGACCACCGTACTTGGCATCGCCGGCGCGTTTCTCGCCACCTTCATCGGCCAGGCGATCGGCCATTACGGGCCCGACCAGGGCGCCGGCTTCATCACCGCCACCATCGGCGCACTGCTGGTGCTGTTCATCTGGAACCGGCTGGTCGCCCGCGGCGTGATCGGCGATATGAACAAATAAAGATCGTAGGGTGGGCAAAGGCGCTCTTCGCGCCGTGCCCACCATGATCTTCCGAGAGAGAGAGACGGTGGGCACGCTACGCTTTGCCCACCCTACGAAGTGCCGTCCGCTCGGCGCGGCCTCACAGCACCAGATGCATGCCCGCATCCATGCGCACATATTCGCCGGTCATGTTGCTCGATGCCGGCGAGGCGAGGAAGTATACCAGTTGCGCGATATCGTCAGCGGTTGACGCGACCTTCAGCGGCACCTTCGCCACCACGGCGTCGCGCACCGCCTTGGCGCCGGCTTCGCCGCGGCCCTTGGTGAACCAGGGCGTATCGATATAACCGGGGCACACCGTGTTGACACGGATCAGCGGCGCCAGCGCGCGCGCCAGCGACTGCGTCATGGTGTTGAGCGCGCCCTTGCTGGCAGCATAAGCCACCGACGAACCCCCGCCGGAAATACCGGCGACCGACGACACGTTGACCACCGCCGACGGCCGCCCGGAGGCCTTCGCACCCGCCTCGAGCTGCGCTCGGGCGGCGCGGATCATCTGGAACGGGCCGATGGTGTTGACGGCATAGATGCGCTGGAAATCTTCCGCCGTGAGGCCGTCCATATTGTCGTGCGGCACATGCTTGGTGGTGCCGGCATTGTTGATCAGCACGTCGAGCCCGCCCCATGCCGCGGCGGCGGCTGCGATCTTCTTGCAGTCCTCGTCGCGCGAGACGTCGCCCTGCACCACCACGACTTCGGCGCCCGCCTTGCGGCAGAGGTCGGCGGTCGCTTCAGCCTCGGCCTTGCTGTTGGAATAATTGACGACGATGCGCGCCCCGCCCTTGGCCAGAATGGCCGCGGTGGCCGCTCCCAGGCCGGAAGCAGAACCGGTTACGATCGCGCACAAACCATCCTTCGACATCCGCATTTCCTCTTGTTGTCGTGAGCCGTTTCGAACAGCCCATTCGCGAGCAGTGGACCTACCACATCGCGCGGAAAGCCGCCCGCAAATTCGCGCAACTTCCGCTCTGCGGAATTCGCTCTTTGTCTGGCGAGCTTCATGCCGACGCCGCAGGCAGCCCTGCGGACAGCGCTTGTCAGCGCTATGGCTTTTGCCCATCATAAAGCGCAAGAAAAGGCCGCACCCGAGACCAGAACCGAGACTTGGCGCAACAGCCGGGCCGGACCCGTGCCAATCAAAATGAGGAACGCTGTGGCGGAGAGTGAGAACATTGTTGCCGAGACCGCGGAAAAGATTTTCGCCGATCTGGCCGATGCCCAAACCATCAATCGCGACAAGGAAGGCAAGTGGAAAGCCCCGCTGTGGAAGGCGCTGACCGAAGCCGGACTGCCGCTGGCCTGGGTGCCGGAAGATTGCGGCGGCTCGGGCGCAAGCCTGGCCGAAGGTTTTGGCGTGCTCAGCGCCGCCGGCCGTCATGCCGTCGCGGTACCCTTGGCCGAGACCATGCTGGCGGGATGGCTGCTGGCACAGGCGAAGATCTCCTCACCCGACGGCGAGATGACGGTCGCACCCGCGAGCCCGAAGGATCGCATTACCGTCAATGCCGATGGCAGCCTCTCGGGCAAGGCCCGCGGCGTGCCGTTTGCGAAGACCGCCAAACACATCGCGGTGCTGGCCAGCGGTAGCGGAGGCCTCCAGATCGCGCTGGTCGATGCCGGCAAATGCCGGATCGAGGCCGGCATCGGTCTCGGCGGCGATCACTCCGATACCGTGACGTTCGACAAGGTCCAGCCGATCACGACCAAGCCGGCGGGAAAAGGTTTTGACCAGACCCAGCTGATGCTGATGGGCGGCGTCGCGCGGTCGTTGCAGATCGCCGGCGCGCTGGAATCGATGCTCGAAATTTCCGTGCGCTATTCCAACGAGCGCGTCGCCTTTGAGAAGAAGATCTCGAAATTCCAGGCGGTGCAGCACAATCTGGCGCGGCTGGCCGGCAAGTCGGCCGCGGCGCTGGCGGCGGCGACATCGGCCGCGGACGCCATCGCCAACGCGACCGCGTTCAACGACGAGGTGTTCCTCGAAGCGGCCGCGGCAAAAATCCGCTGCTCGGAAGCGGCCGAAAAGGGCGGCGGCATCGCCCATCAGGTGCATGGCGCGATCGGTTTTACCATTGAGCACATCCTGCATCGCTACTCCTTGCGCGCGCTGGCCTGGCGCGACGATTTCGGTTCCGAGAGCTACTGGGCGGTCGAGCTCGGCAAGCTCGTGGCCAACCGCGGCGCCGACGAATTGTGGCCGCTGGTCGCCTCGCGCTGAATTCACATCCGTTTGTCTGCCTAGAAGTCGAGATCATTCCATGACCGCAGCCCTCCGTTTCGATCCGATCCGCCTGCCGCCCGAATGCGAACAATTGCGCAAGGAAGTGCGCGCCTTCCTCGCCGAGGAAATCGCCGCCGGCACTTTCGATCCGCACAAACCTAACCGCGAAGACACCGACGTGCCGGAATTCTCCCGCAAGGTCGGCGCCAAGGGCTGGCTCGGCATGACCTGGCCGAAGAAATATGGCGGCCACGAGCGCTCGTTCCTCGAACGTTATGTCGTCACCGAGGAAATGCGCGTCGCCAACGCGCCGACCCGGCGCTTCTTCGTCGCCGACCGCCAGAGCGGCCCGGTGCTGCTGAAATACGCGCCCGAGAACATCAAGATGGACATCCTGCCGCGGATCTGCCGCGGCGAGGTCTGCTTTGCGATTGGCATGAGCGAGCCGAATTCCGGCTCGGACCTGTTCGCGGCGAAAACCCGCGCAACCCCGACCGAAGGCGGCTACCTGATCAACGGCACCAAGATCTGGACTTCTTCCGCCCATATCGCTGACTACATGATCGCGATCTTCCGCACCTCGCCGCCGACCAAGGAAAACCGCCGTCACGGCCTCACCCAGTTCCTGGTCAAGATGAAGCAGCCGGGCATCCAGGTGAATCCGATCGGCCAGATCACCGGCCAGTACGAATTCAACGAAGTCGTCTTCACCGACTTCTTCGTTCCCGCGGATCACGTGCTGGGCGAAGTCGACGGCGCCTGGAAGCAGGCCACCAGCGAGCTCGCCTATGAGCGTTCGGGCCCGGAACGTTTTCTGGAAACCTATTACGTACTGACCGAACTGGTCCGCGCCGTCGGCAAGAATCCCGACACCCGCAGCGCCGAAGGCATCGGCCGGCTGGTCGCGCAATTGCACACCATGCGCCGGATGTCGGTATCGGTGGCGGGCATGTTGCAGGCCGGCAAGGAGCCGGTGGTGGAGGCGTCCATCGTCAAGGACATCGGCACGGTGTGGGAACAGGCGCTGCCGCATCGCGTCCGCGATCTCGCCGCGTTCGTCGAGGAGACCGCCACCAACCGCGAGACGCTGGAGGACCAGCTTTCATTCGCGATCAAGACCGCGCCCAAGCTGACGATCCAGGGCGGCACCACCGAAGTATTGCGCGGCATCATCGCCCGCGGGCTTGGTCTGCGCTAAGCGCGGACTGAATTTCAAATCAAATCAACGAGGAAACCCCATGAGCAAGTACACTGATATCGGCTTCGAAAAACATGGTCATGTCGGCCTGATCGAAATCCGCAAGCCGCCGCTGAACTTCTTCGACGTCTCGTTGATCAACCAGATCGCCGATGCGCTGGAAGAGTTCGACAAGGATGTCGAAATCCGCGCCAGCGTGCTGGCCGCCCAGGGCAAGGCGTTCTGCGCCGGCGCCGACTTCTCCGATCCGAAGCGTCAGGAGCAGGAGCAGGAGTCGAAAAAGGATCCGGCCGCCAACCTGCCGATCAACCATCTCTACGTCCAGGCCGTGCGCATCTTCCGCAACAAGAAGCCGATCGTCGCGGCCGTGCATGGCGCCGCCATCGGCGGCGGCTTCGGCGTCGCCCTGGCTGCGGATTTCCGCGTCACCTGCCCAGAGGCGCGCTTTGCCGCCAATTTCACCAAGCTCGGCTTCCACCCGGGCTTCGGTCTCACCGCGACGCTTCCCGAACTGGTCGGCAGGAACAATGCGGAACTGATTTTCTACACCAGCCGCCGCATCAACGGTGAGGACGCCACCAGGATGGGCCTCGCCAATATCTGCGTGCCGCAGGATCAGGTCCGCGCCGAGGCGATGAAACTCGCGAATGAAATCGCCGAATGCTCGCCGCTCGGCGTCATCGCGACCCGCGCCACCATGCGCGCCGGCCTCGCCGACCGCGTGCTGGCCGCGACCAACCACGAACTGCTCGAACAGAACAAGCTGCGCGCCACCGAGGACTTCAAGGAAGGCGTCAAGGCTACCGCCGAGCGCCGCGTCGCGAACTTCAAGGGGCGGTGAACTTCGCGCAGCTCCCCTTGTGGGAGAAGGCGGCGCGGACGAAGTCCGCGCCGGATGAGGGGTCTCTATCCGCGGAGACAGACCCCTCACTCGTCTCGCCGCCGCTACGCGGCGTCGATCCACCCTCTCCCACAAGGGGAGAGGGGAAAGCGAGCGCCGCTACCTTTTCGCCACCACCAGCGCATCGACGATCGTAACGCCCTGCCCCTCCGCGTGCACCAGCACCGGATTGAGCTCGATCTCCGCGATATCCTGTCCATGCCGTGCCGCCAGCACGGACACCTGCGCGATCAGGCCCGACAACGCCGTCACGTCGGCCTTCGCGGCGCTGCGAAATCCGTTGAGCAACGGTGCTGCCTTCAACTCCGCCAGCATTGCTGAGGCCTCCGCCGCGCTCACCGGCGCCGGCCGGTAGATCACGTCGCGAAACAGTTCCGTGGTGATGCCGCCAAGCCCGACCATGATCATCGGCCCGAACGTCGCGTCCGTCATGGTACCGACAATGATCTCGACGCCCTTTTTGGCCATCGGCCCGACCAGCACGCCCTGGATATCGGCCCCCGGCCGATGCCGCGCGGCGTCTTCCAGCAGCGCGCGGTAGGCCGTGAACGCCTCGCCCTTGGCCGCGATGTTGACCCGGACGCCGCCGACCTCGCTCTTGTGCGGGATGTCGCGCGACTGGATCTTCATCACCAGCGGAAAGCCGCTGCGGGCGATCGCCGCATCGAGTTCGTCGCGGTTGGCAACCAGCGTCTCGTCCGGCAGCGCGATGCCAGCCTCACGCAGCAGCGACTTGCTGTCCCATTCCGACAGTTTTGCCGACGCCAGATGCGCGGATAGATCGCGCAACGGCAAACCCGCGTCGCCGGCCGGCGGCGCCAATTTGAATTTCGCACAGTCCACCAGCCGCCGCATCGCGACGCCGACATGGGTCAGGCCCGACAGCACGACGACACCGGATTTCGCCAGCTCGGTGCGCGCGAACATCGACGGTAGCGTGTAGGAATAGAACACCACCGGCTTGTTCTGCGCTGTGATCACCGGCTTCAGCTCGGCCTCCTTGAACGGTATCCGCACCTCGCTCGACAGCGACAGCACGACGAGGATGGCATCGACTTCATCAGACGCGATGAGCAGATCGATGCTCTTCTGCAAGCCGCCGCTGCCGGCGCCCTGCGCGGTGACGTCGATCGGATTGCCCGCCGCGCCATAGGACGGCATCAGCTTCTTGATCTCCGTCTGCAGGCCATCAGACAATTCCGGCACCTTCAGGCCCTGCATCGAGACCGTATCCGCGCCCCAGATGCCGGCGCCGCCGGACACGGTCAGCACCGCAACGCGGTCGCCCTTTGGCAAGGGGTTGCTCGTCAGCACCGCCGCGATGGTGACGGCCTCGTCGAGATCGTTGGAGACGATGAAGCCGTATTTGGCGAACACCGCATCGTATGCCGCCGACCAGCCGGCCATGCTGGCGGTGTGCGAGGCCGCGGCGCGCTCGCCGGCGCCGGAGCGGCCGACCTTGGTGACGATGACAGGCTTGCCGCTATCGGCCGCACGTTTGGCCGCGACCAGGAACTTGTCGACGTCGCGGATACCCTCGATGAACAGCAGCACCACGTCGGTGGAGGCGTCCTGCACCATGTAATCGAGGAACTCGCCGGCGCCGAGATCGCTTTCGTTGCCGGCCGAGACGCAATAGCTGATCGCGACGCCGAGCGCCTTGGCGCGATGCTTGATGGCAAAGCCGATGCCGCCGGATTGCGCGACGATCGCGATCCGGCGCTTGGGTCGCGACCAGCGGAACATGGCCGGGCTTGACGTCGACCGTCGGGCTGAACGTGGCCGCGACCTTCTGCACCTCGCTGAGGAACCCCTCGGCATTGGGCCCGGAAATCCGCATGCCGGTACGCTTCGCAATCGCGACGATCTGATCCTGCATCGCGGCGCTGTCACCGCCTTCCTCGGCAAAGCCGGAAGAGATGATCACGGCATTCCTGACACCGACGGCGGCACACTCTTCCAGCGCGCTGATCACGACGCGGGCGGGAATGATGATGATGGTGAGATCGACCGGCGCGCCGATATCCGCGATCGACTTGTAGCATTTCAGCCCGTCGATATCGTCGTAGTTCGGATTGATCGGATAGAGCTTGCCGGGATATTCGTTCTTCCGCAGCATCGACAACAGCCGCCCCGGAATTTTCTCATGATCGCGCGAGGCGCCGATCAGGGCGATGCTGGCGGGCGCGAAGAAACTGTCGAGCGGATGCGGCATGGGGGGATGGTCCTTGAAATTTCGTCATTGCAAGGAGCGCAGCGACGAAGCAATCCCCTCTTTCTTTGATTCTCTGGATTGCTTCGCTGCGCTCGCAATGACGTAGTATTACGCGTTCAGACTAAATCTTACCCCGCAAAGATCGAACCCGTCGCCTGACACCGGGCATCCCTTCGCCTTCGCCGTATCGAGCACCTTTGCAACGCTCGCGACCTTGAACGTCAACCCGCTCATCAGATCGACGCCACCCTTGACGAAGTGGAAGCTGGCATTGGGCAGTTTCAGTTCAGGCTCGCCGCCCGCGCCTTTGCTGACGGCCAGACCCAGAATCCTGCCCCAGTGCTCGGCCAATCCCTGCGGATCCGGGCTCTGCATCTCGACACCCGTCAAGGCCTGCGTCACGTCCTTGCGGATCGACTTCTGCCAGTCAGGACCGGCCGGCGGATAGACCCCCAGAATATCGTCGCTGCCTTCACTGTGGTTGAACTCGATGAAGGCGGCGCGGCAGTCGCGGGGGTGCAACTGCACGCCGTGATAGGGCGCATGCGTGATCACGTTGGCAGTGCGCACGCCGATGCTGTTGGCGTGCTTGCCGCGCGCGTCGGGATCGTCGCAGCAGAAGATCGCCATGTAGCCGCCGCGGCCGCCAGTCTTGTCGAGGAAACGCCCCGCCGCGGTGCCGCCTTGCGTCGGCGCCACGACTTCCAGCAGAATCGTATCGACCGACAGCAGCGCGTTCTCGAGGCCGTATTTGGCGACGTTGCCGTCGCGGTAGCAGACGTTGAGCCCCATGATCCCGGCAATAGCGGGGATCACCGGCTCCAGATGCGGCGCCACAAGGCAGATCTGCCGCAGCCTCAGATAGGAGGCCATGGTTCAGTGCCCCTGGAACGCGGGCTTGCGCTTCTCGACGAACGCCTTCGCCGCTTCCTTGTGGTCGGCGGTTTCGCCCGAACGCGAATGGTGGATCGCCTCGCCGTCAAAGCATTCTTCCAGCGACATGGTCTCGGCATTGTTGATGTTGCGCTTGATGTAGCCGAGCGTCACCGACGGCCCTTGCGCCAGCGACATCGCGAGCTCATGCGCCGCCGCGTCGACCTCAGCATCCGGCACGACCTTGGTCACCATGCCGAGGGCGAGGGCTTCCTGCGCCGTCAGCACCGGCGACATCAGATAGAGCTCGCGCGCCTTGGCGCTGCCGAGCAGGTGGGTCAGGAAGTAGGTGCCGCCGTAGTCGCCTGATAGCCCGACCTTGGCAAACGCCGTGGTGATCTTGCAGGAAGCGCTGGCGACGCGCAGGTCGCAGGACAATGCGATCGAGAGGCCGGCGCCGGCAGCCGCGCCGTCGACCTGCGCCACCACGGGCTTGGCCATCTGATGCAGGATGCGCGACACTTCCATGCCACGGCGCAGGTTCACCATCTTGGCTTCGAACGGCAGCGGCGCGCGGCCCTCCGCCATCGACTTGACGTCGCCGCCGACGCAGAAGGTGCCGCCGGCGCCCTTTAGCAGCACCGCGCGTACCTCATGGTCCTCCGCCGCTCGCCGCGCCGCCGCCACCAGCCCAAGCGTCATGTCCGGATTGAGCGCGTTGCGCCGGTCGGGACGGTTCATGGTGATGGTGAGCAGGCCCTTGTCGAGATTCTGCAGGACGATTTCGTTTGCGCTCATGTGTTTTTCTTTCTTGGTTGTTGAATTCGTCATTCCGGGGCGATGCAAAGCATCGCCCCGGAACGACGTAAAAACTATTTCTTCACCAGCGGGCAGCGCGACGCTTCCAGCGACTGGAACGCCTCGTTGCCGGGAATCGTCGCCAGCAGCTTGTAGTCGTCCCAGCGCGCCTTGGACTCCGCGGGCTTCTTGACCTCGAACAGGTACATGTCGTGCACCATGCGGCCGTCCTCGCGGATTTTGCCGTTCTTGGCGAACATGTCGTTGATCGGGGTGTCCCTCATGAGCTTCATGACCGCCGCCGAGTCAGTAGTGCCGGCCGCCTTCACTGCTTTCAAATAGTGCGTCACGGAAGAATAGACGCCGGCCTGCGCCGAGGTCGGCACCCGCTTGATCCGTTCCATGAAGCGCTTCGAAAACGCGCGGGTGTCGTCGTTGAGGTCCCAGTAGAAGGCTTCCGAAAGCAGCAGCCCCTGCGCGGTTTCGAGACCGATGCTGTCGATATCGGTAACGAAGGCAAGTAGCGGCGCCACCTTCTGGCCGCCCTTCATCAATCCGAACTCGGCGGCCTGCTTGATGGCGTTGACGGTGTCGCCGCCGGCATTGGCGAGCCCGATCACCTTGGCCTTCGAGGCCTGCGCCTGCAGCAGGAACGACGAGAAATCCGAGGTGTTGAGCGGATGCCGCACGCTGCCCAGCACCTTGCCGCCGGATTTGAGCACCACATTGGCGGTGTCTTTTTCGAGATCCTGGCCGAAGGCGTAATCGGCAGTCAGGAAATACCAGCTATCTAGGCCGTTTTTAACGGCGGCAAGGCCGGTCACGTTGGCCTGCCCGAAGGTATCGAACACGTAGTGCACGGTGTAGGGGCCGCAGGCTTCGTTGGTGAGCCGGATCGAGCCGGGGCCGTTGAACATGATGATCTTGTTGCGCGCCTTCGCGATCTCGCCGGCGGCAAGCGCCGTAGCCGATGCCGCGACGTCGAAGATCATCTCGACGCCCTGGTTGTCGAGCATGTCGCGGGCGATGTTGGCGGCGAGATCCGCCTTGTTCTGGTGATCGGCCGCGATGATCTCGACCTTGCGCCCGAGCACCTCGCCGCCGAAATCCTCGACCGCCATCTTCGCGGCCATCTCCGAACCCGGCCCGGTGATATCGGCGTAGAGACTCGACATATCCAGAATGCCGCCAAGCTTCAGCGGCGGCTTGGCTTGCGCCCATGCAGCACTCGCCGACATCGCCAAAGCAGCGGCGAAAACGCCGGTCATAACCCGTCTCATGAAGGCCTCCCTCGATCGGTGCCGCATTGCCTGCGGCTTTGAATTTTACTCGGCGCGATCATGCCGCATGGTCTGCGCAGCGGCAAGGCGTGGCCTGCCCTGGTCTCATATGAGTTTTCCGCTAAGCGGAATGAGTCTGTAGGATGGGTGGAGCGTAGCGATACCCATCAATTGCGACGCAGGAAGGCGATGGGTATCGCTTCGCTCCACCTATCTTACAAGCTACGTCAACAGCCCCTTGCCCGGCACATGATTGAGCTCGAGCCGGATCCCATCGGGGTCCTCGAACAGGATCGAATAATAACCCGGCGCCCACTGATCCTCGCGCGGCGCGCGGATGATATTGACGCCGAGCGTCTTCAGAAACACATGCAGTTCGTCGATGTCGGCGCGTTCGCGGGCGCGAAAGCACAGGTGATGCAGGCCGACGCGCTTCTGTTCGAACGCGGCGCCTTCATGCTCCGGCGATGGCGCGCTGATGCCGACCGCGGTGCGGCCGCCGATGCAGTAATAGGTCGTCTCGGTATCGATGACCGGCGTCAGCCCGAGAAACGGCAGCAGCTTGCGGTAGAACTCCCGCGACCGCTCGAAATTCGAGGCGGTCAGAAAAATGTGCGCGATGCCGTTGATTTCCATGGTCTCCCCCTCCGCAGCGTTTTCAGATATCGGTTGTTGCAGAGCATACAGCAACCAGCGGGATCGCAAGGTGCGTTATGACCGAATGGCATTGCGATGCCTCGTATCCTTCCTTGCATCCGTCGCGGCCTGCCTGGCGCTGCCCGGTCACGTACATGCCGGCAACTGCGCGTTCGAGGCCCAGGGCGAAGGCCACGTCGCCGCCGTGATCGACGCCCGCAGCTTTCGGCTCGATGACGGCCGCGAGATCCGCCTCGCCGGGATCGAGCCGGCGGACATAGACAAGGCCAAGGGCGCGGCCGCGCTCGCGGCTGTCATTGGCGGCGTGATGTGACGCTGCACGGCGCCGACGACACGCCCGACCGCTATGGCCGCCAGACCGCCTTTGTGTTCGTCGCGGGCTCGGAAGCACCGGTACAAAGCGAGCTGCTGCGGCAGGGCACCGTGCTGTTTTCGGCAAATGTGGCCGACAGCGCCTGCGCCGGAACCCTCGCCGCAGCCGAGGCCACGGCCACAGCAGCCAAAATAGGAATTTGGTCAGCCCCCACGGCCATAAAAAACGCGGAAAGTCCGGGCGATATTTTGGCCGGGATTGGGCGATTTACAGTGGTTGAGGGCAAGGTTTTGTCCGTCAGGCAGTCGGGGGCAACGACCTACCTGAATTTCGGACGGAACTGGACACAGGACTTTGCTGCGACTATTTCAAGGCGCATGATGCCGGGGTTCGAGGCGGCCGGGCTTTCGCCTAAGTCCCTCGAAAATCGAAGGATTCGTGTCCGCGGCTTTGTCTCGTCGCGGGGAGGACCACGGATCGAAGTGCTCCGGGTGGGGCAGATTGACGTACTGGGCGGGAAATAACTCGTTCGACCTACGAGTGGGCTGACGTGACGAAGCGTATGGAACGGCGCAAGCGAATGACGGGCCGCCGCCTCTTGGCTGCGCCAGCATTGTTGTGCGCTGCATTCACGCTTGCCGCCTGCGGCAATATGGGCCGGTTCGAGGCCACGGCGCCGGCCTCGACCGCCTCGCCGGTGAAGCCGAACCGCACCGTGGCGCAGACCCCCGCCAGCGAGCGCGAGCATGAGCGTATCCTGTCTTCCTATGGCGGCGCCTATGATGATCAGAAGCTGGAAGCCCTGATCAGCAAGACGGTCGACCGGCTGGTCGCGGCCTCCGATCGCCCGGACCAGGCCTACAAGGTCACGATCCTCAATTCCGGCGCGGTCAATGCGTTCGCATTGCCGACCGGCCAACTCTATGTCACGCGCGGCCTGGTCGCGCTCGCCAGCGACACTTCCGAACTGTCCTCGGTGCTGTCCCACGAGATGGCGCATGTGCTGGCCAAGCACGCCTCGATCCGCGAGGACCAGGCGCGGCAGGCTGCGGTGGTGACGCGTGTCGTCACCGACATGAGCAACGACCCGGATCTGACCGCGCTGGCGCTGGCGAAAACCAAGCTGACGATGGCGAGCTTCTCGCGCGCGCAGGAATTCGAGGCCGACGGCATCGGCGTCGGCCTGTCCGCGCGCGCGCATTTCGATCCCTATGGCGCCTCGCGCTTCCTGGCCTCGATGGAGCGCAATGCCGCCATGAAGGCCGGCAAGACCTCGCTCGATCCGCGCACGCAGGACTTCCTGTCCTCGCATCCGGCGACGCCGGAGCGGGTGCAGAATGCGCAGGCCAGCGCCCGGCAGTACACTTCGCCAGAAGGCGGCGAGCGCGACCGCGAGACCTATCTCGCCGCGATCGACAATATCGTCTATGGCGAAGACCCCAGCGAAGGCTTCGTGCGCGGGCGACGTTTTCTGCACCCGAAGCTTGGCTTCACCTTCCAGGCCCCCGACACGTTTACGCTGGATAACACTGCGCAGGCCGTGATCGGCGTCCGCGAGGGCGGCACGCAGGCGATGCGCTTCGACGTGGTGCGGGTGCCGGCCGAACAGTCGCTCGGCGACTACCTCAATTCCGGCTGGATGGAAGGCGTCGAGAAGTCCTCGACCGAGGACATCACCATCAACGGTTTTCCGGCGGCAGCAGCGACCGCGCATGGCGATAGCTGGCAGTTCAAGGTCTATGCGCTGCGCTTCGGTACCGACGTCTACCGCTTCATCTTTGCCGCCAAGCAAAAGAGCACCGAGAGCGAACGCAACGCGCGGGAGACCGTCAACTCGTTCCGCCGCCTGACCTTGGAAGAGATTCAGGCCGCCCGTCCGCTGCGCATCAAGGTCATCACCGTGCAGCCCGGCGACACCGTGGAATCGCTGGCCCACCGCATGTCCGGCGTCGACCGCCCGGCGGACCGGTTCCGGATTCTCAACGGCCTCGACGCCCACGCCCAGGTCAAGACGCGCGATCGCGTGAAGATCGTGGTGGATTGAACGTAAGGCCTAGAGCGTTTCACGATTTGATTGAAGCGTACCCTGCATTTGCGAAGTAGTTGCTGCATTCACGGGCTTCGATTGTGCTGACGAGGCTTCCGATGTGGCGCCAAAGGTCTTCGATGGTGCGTTTTTGGGCTGTTCGCATCCAGTGTTTGATTTTGGCGAAGGCCTGCTCGATCGGATTGAGGTCGGGTGAGTAGGGCGGCAGATACCAGAGCCTTGCGCCGACGGTCCTGATCATGCGTCGCACCTCTGCGGATTTGTGACTGCCGAGATTGTCCATGATGACGATGTCTCCCGGCTTCAACGATGGCAAAAGCACTTGCTCAACATAGGCGCGGAAGCACTCGCCATTGATCGGTCCGTCGAACACGCAAGGTGCCGTGAAGTTGTCGTATCGCAGCGCGCCGAGGAACGTCATCGTGCGCCAGCGGCCGTGCGGCGCGAAGCCGCGCAGACGCTCGCCTTTTGGCGCCCATCCCCGCAACGGTGCCATATTGGTCTTGATCCAGGTCTCGTCGATGAAGACCAGGCGTTGCGGATCCAGCTTGGCCTGCCACGATCGCCAGCGCCGCCGTCTGCGGGCGACATCGGAACGGCCCTGTTCAAGAGCGAACAGCGTTTTTTTTGAACCGCAGCCCCTCCCGGCGCAGGAATAGCCAGACCGCGTTGTGCGAGACCTTGACCCCGCGTTCGGCCAATTCGTCCTTCAGGGCGTGCAGCGTCAGATGCGGCGTCTGGTTCAGCCGCTTCACGATGAACGCCCGATGTGGATCAAGCACCGGCTTGCGGTGACCGCCCATCTTGCCGGGCTCAAAAGAGCCTGTCGAACGATGGCGCTGCGACCACTTCACCACCGACGACACCGCAACACCGAACCGCGACGCCACTGCCCGGCAACTCTCGCCGTTCGAGACCGCCGCAACCACCCGCTTGCGCAAATCATTGGAAAGAGGTCGGACCATAGATGCTGGCCTCCAGCCCAGCCAGCATCTTGAATCATATTCGCCCAAAAACCGGAATCCCTCCCGATTCAAATAATCCGTGAACCGCTCTAGGGTGGGCAAAGCGAAGCGTGCCCACCATTTCGCGTCACGGATAGAATGGTTGGGCACGGCGCAAGCGCGCCTTTGCCCACCCTACGAATCTCATCCTTCGCCGTCATGGCGAGAGACGGCCCCAAACAAAAAGCCCGGTCTTTCGACCGGGCTTTTCATTTTAGGTAGTGGGATTCTTTCAGGCGGCTTCGTCCGCCACCGCCGCGTCGTCGCCGTCGGCTTCGACATCGGCTTCGTCGGCTTCACCGGTGGCATCCGCGGCATCAGTCTTGGCGCCGCGGCGCGGGCTCTTGGCGAGCTGGCCTTCGATTTCCTTGACCGCCTCGGTCTCGGTCGAATGCTGCACGACAGCGATTTCGCGCGACAGCCGGTCGAGCGCTGCTTCATAGAGCTGGCGTTCGCTGTAGGACTGCTCGGGCTGCGACTCCGAGCGATAGAGATCGCGGACCACTTCGGCGATCGCAACGATGTCGCCCGAATTGATCTTGGCTTCGTATTCCTGCGCGCGGCGCGACCACATCGTGCGCTTGACGCGCGCGCGGCCCTTGAGGGTTTCCAGCGCCTTCTTGACCAGCGCCGGCTCGGACAGCTTGCGCATGCCGACATTGGCGACCTTGGCGGTCGGCACGCGGAGCGTCATCTTGTCCTTCATGAAATTGATCACGAACAGCTCAAGGCGGGCGCCCGCGATCTCCTGCTCCTCGATGGCCAGGATCTGGCCGACGCCGTGAGCGGGATAGACCACGAATTCATTGGCCTTGAAGCCCTGACGCTGGGTCACGACCTTCTTCGGCTCTTCGATCTTGGGGGCGGCAACCACCGGCTTCACGGCAGCCTTCGGCGCGACCACGGCAGCAGCCTTCGGAGCCACGGCCTTGGGAGCTACGTGTTTCGGAGCAGCGGCAACAGTCTTGGGAGCGACCTTCGAAGCAGTGGCCTTCGAAGCCGTCGCTTTCGCGGCAGTTTTGGCAGTCTTATCTGGCATTGCGCTTCTTTTGTTTTTTGAGGACTTTGCGGCCGCAGCCTTCCTGGCGTCCTTTACAGGCGCCTTGGCACGGCCCTTGGTTGCGCTGCGGCTGGCCGGAGCGGCTTTTTTCGTGGTCTTTGAAGCACTCTTTTTACGCGTTTTCTGTGACACAGCCTGCGCGCGGAAACTGCCACGCCCCTGTTCGATGTTTTTACGGGAACCCACCGACGGTCACATGGTACGCATGACCGGGTTTGGCTTGTATTGTGCCCAATATAGCACATTTTCCGCAAAAATCAATGATTTACGCCCCAATCCGGACCTTTACGGGTGTATTCCGTCATGAGTCCGTCAACAGGGTTAAGTCAGCAGGGCTGATTTGGTTCGAAACAGGGCTGGTTGGGTTAGAAACAGGCCACAATTAGGTCCGAAACGGCCGAAACTGGTCGGCTCGGTCGGCGCGCCCTTGGCGCGAATCAGTCGCCGGTACCGGGTTCCTTGGAAAAATATTTCTCGAACTTGCCTTCCACGCCCTCGAATTCCTTCGCGTCCGGAGGCTGGTCCTTTTTCTGGGTGATGTTGGGCCAGCTCTTGGCGTACTCGGTGTTGACCTCGAGCCACTTCTCCAGGCCCGGTTCGGTGTCGGGCTTGATGGCGTCGGCGGGGCATTCGGGTTCGCAGACGCCGCAGTCGATGCATTCGTCAGGATGGATGACCAGCATGTTCTCGCCCTCGTAGAAGCAGTCGACGGGGCAGACTTCAACGCAGTCGGTATATTTGCATTTGATGCAGGCTTCAGTGACGACGTAAGTCATCCAGGGCTCCGAACAGGCTTAGTTTTCCGGGGTTTGCGTAGCGCATGAAGTGCGCTGCCGCAAGAGAAGCAAACGACTGCCAAAGCGCCCAAACCGGGCGTTTTCCGGCGCCGTCGCCAGCCTCTCGCACATAGTCACGGTTTGGGTTCTTGCAAATCCTCGAACAGCAGGCGCGCCGCGGTGGCGTCGCCGCGCCGCTCGCTGAAACCCACGACTTTCAAGATGCGCACGCTGTTGTCGAGCGCAATGGTCAAGACGTCGCCGAGTTTAACGCCGTGTCCCGGGGCTTTCTCGCGCACGCCGTTGATGCGGACGTGACCGGCCTCGACCAGCGCAGCCGCCGAGGTGCGCGCCTTCACCACCCGCGCGTGCCACAGCCACTTATCGAGACGCTGGCGCTCCAAATAAGCCCCACAGAGCGTTTTCAAGCGAAGTGGGCACCGGTTCGCGTGAAGAAAACGCGTCAGAAATAATGTTTAGTCCTTGCGGCCGGCGAGTTGTTCCTTGAGCGCCGCGAGCTTGGCGAACGGTGAATTCGGATCGGCCGGGCGATCACGATCGCGCGGTGCAGCGGTCGTCGCCCACTGACGATGCGACGGGCCGCTGTCGCGCTTGTCGCGTCCGCCCTTGTCGCGCCCGCCGAAATCGCGACCCTTGTCGCGCGCACCGCGGTCGCCGCCGCCCTTGTTGCGGTCGCCACCCTTGCTGCGATCGCCGCCGAACTTCTTGTCGGGGCGGTCGGAACCGGCCTTGTCTTTATCGCGATCCCTGCCCTTGCCTTCGAAGCGCGGACGCTCGTGACGGGTCTCCGGACGGGCTTCGGTTGCAGCAGGTGCGCCCTCGGCGGGTGCGGCGGCCACGGCGCCATCGGCCGGTGCGCCCTCGCGGGGTTTGCGGAAGTCGCTGTGACGTCGCGGGCGCCGATGCCGCTGTTCGCCGCGTGGGGCGCCCTCACCGCCTTCGCCGGCGGGGCTAGCTGCCTGCGCGTCGCCTTGCGGACGGCCCTGATGACGCTGGCGATTGCGGTCGTGATGCGGGCGGCGCTCCTCGGAACGGCCGCCGGGCCGCCAGACTTCGACCGTCACCGGCTCTGCCGGCGTATCGGATTTGGCTTCGGCGGCAACTGCTTCGGCGGCAACCGCTTCGGCGGCAACCGCTTCGGCCGGCGCGGCTTCGCCGGCGGCCTCGGTCGTCGCTTCAGCGGCGGGAGCATCGGCGGCGACCGCTTCAACTGATGCTTCCACCGCAGACGTTTCCACAGCAACAGCCTCGACGGCAGGCTCCGGCGCGGCTTCGACCACGACAGGCGCTTGCTCGCTCACGTCGGCCACGGGCGTCACGCTCGGCAACAACCCTGCCGACGGCGCCGGATCGCCGGACACCTGCTGGTCGACAATGTCAGCCATCGATATTTCGATCAGGCCGGCGTCATCCGTCACGGTCTCCGCCGGCGTGGCTTCCGCTTCCACCACGACCGGCTTCGGCGGCAGCGGCGCACGGCGCTCCATGCGATAGCCGAGAGCGCGCAGCACCGAGGCGAAATCTTCGCCGGCCGAACCGGTCAGCGAGGTCATCGCCTGTGTCACCACAAAGCTGCGGCCATCGAACGCGCCGGCGGGCTTTTCGCCGGGCGAACTCTCGCGCCAGGCCAGAGCGGGACGGATCAGATCGGCGAGACGTTCCAGAATATCGACGCGCACCGCGCGTTCGCCACACTGGCGATAGCCGAGCACGCGATAGGCGTCGCGGGGCAGCGCCTTGTCGACCGCGAACGAAGTGCGGCCGCTCGACGCCAGATGCTGCGCGCCCGACAGCGCGGCCATGTCGACGTTGTCCTGCTTCTCGGCCCACAGCAGCGAGGCCAGCGCCCGCGCGGCGGGCTTCAGCAGCGCCGGGAAATAGATGTGGTAGGCGCCGAAGCGGACGCCGTATTTGCGCAAGGTCGCGCGCGAAGCCTGGTCGAGATCCTTCATCTCCGCGGAGATCTTGGTGCGCTCGAGCACGCCGAGCGCCTCCACCAACTGGAACGCGATGCCGCGGCCGATGCCGGTGATGTCCTCGGCCTTGGAGAGGCCGAACAGCGGGCCCAGCAGCTTTTCGATATGCGTCTTCAGCCACAGATCGAGGCGGGTCTGTACCGCTTCGCGCGGCGCGCCGTTGAGGCGATCGTCGGCAATGATGCGCAGGCGCGGGTGCAGCGCATCGTCGGCCGCGACCAGTTTGGCGACCGCGTCGCCGGTCCAGCGGATGGTGCCGTCGGAGGTCAGCACGAACTGATCGTCGGGCGCGGCGGCGAGCTTTTCGGCGCGCGCGTCGATCTCGCCGGCCAGCACCTGTTGCGCCGCGGCCTGCAGCGCCTTGGCATCGCTGCCAGCTTCCGCTGCATCAGGGGCAAAGGTGAATCCGTCGAGGCGGCCGATCGCATGGCCTTCAACGATCACTTCGCCGGTCTTGCCAATTTCCGTATTCAAAACACTGTTCTCCCGCAGGCGGCGCATCAATACACTGGTACGGCGGTCAACGAAACGCTCCGTTAGCCGTTCATGCAGCGCATCGGACAATTTATTTTCGACCTCGCGCGTGATCCCCTGCCAGTGATCGGGGTCCGAAAGCCAGTCCGGACGGTTGGCGACGAAGGTCCAGGTGCGGATTTGCGCGATCCGGCCCGACAGGGTGTCGATATCGCCATTGGCGTTATTGGCCTGATCGACCTGGGCGGCGAACCAAGCATCGGGAATCCGGCCTCTTTTCATCAGAAAACCGTACAGCGTGGTCACGAGTTCGGCATGGGCAGCGGGCGCCAGCCGCCGGTAATCCGGGATCTGGCAGGCGTCCCACAGCCGTTCCACGGCGGCCGCCCCATGGGCCATGTCGCGGACATCGCCGTCGCGGGCGGCGTGGTCGAGCACGCGCAGATCCTCGGCGATCGGCGCGCGGGTCAGGACCTCGTGGCTTGGAGAGACCGCCAGCGAGACCTGCAGGGCGCCGAGGGAAGCAAAATCCAGCTTCGAATTGCGCCACTGCAGCATTTTGACGCTGTCAAACGTGTGGTTCTGCAGCGCGTTCACCAGTTCCGGCTCGAACGGCGCGCAGCGGCCGGTGGTGCCAAAGGTGCCGTTCCGGGTGGCGCGGCCGGCGCGGCCGGCGATCTGCGCGAATTCGGACGGGTTGAGGCGGCGGAACTGGTAGCCGTCGTATTTGCGGTCGGAGGCAAAGGCGACGTGGTCGACGTCGAGGTTCAGCCCCATGCCGACGGCATCCGTCGCAACAAGATAATCGACGTCGCCGTTCTGGAACATCGCGACCTGTGCATTGCGCGTGCGGGGGCTCAGCGAGCCCAGCACCACCGCCGCACCGCCATGCTGGCGCCGTATCAGTTCGGCGATGGCGTAGACTTCATCGGCGGAGAACGCGACGATGGCTGTCCTGCGCGGCTGCCGCGTGATCTTGCGGTCGCCGGCGAATTCGAGCTGCGACAGCCGCGGCCGGGTGACGATGGAGGCGCCCGGCAGCAGCCGCTCGATGATGGGACGCATGGTCGCAGCGCCCAGCAGCAGCGTCTCGTCGCGGCCGCGGCGGTGCAGGATGCGGTCGGTGAAGACATGCCCGCGCTCGAGATCGGCCGCGATCTGGATTTCGTCGACGGCGAGAAACGAGACGTCGATATCGCGCGGCATCGCCTCGACGGTGGAGACCCAGTAGCGCGGATTTTTCGGCTTGATCTTCTCTTCGCCGGTGATCAGCGCGACGCTCTCGGCACCTGCGCGATCGACGATCTTGTTGTAGACCTCGCGCGCCAACAGCCGCAGCGGCAGGCCGATCACCCCGGACGAATGCGCCAGCATCCGCTCGATGGCCAGATGCGTCTTGCCGGTATTGGTCGGCCCCAGCACCGCGGTGACGCCCGCGCCGGGTGCGCGCTCATGCGCGAACGTGGAATGAGAGAAAGCCATATTTTGCAGGTGTTTCTTGGATCGCTAGCTTTTTAGGGTGTTTCATTATGCGACGGCGATGCGGTCGCTTCTTAAGTTGTGGAACGAGTCTGGAACGAAACGCGCCCGAATCGCTGACTCCTACCGGGACCGGCTTCGTTCTCCGCAACATCTCGCGTGGCTGCGATGGAGATGGCACTAGATCAAGTTTGACGGGGCTCCACAAGCGAGGGTTTTTCGGCGGAATCGTTAAGAACGGAGCAGGAGCGGAGTCGAATCAGAAGCGAGGAAGAGTCAAGGCGGATTCCAGGTCTCATCGTCCGTCATCCTGAGGTGCGAGCCTTGGCGAGCCTCGAAGGATGAACGGCCCGATCTAGAAGAACTGGGGCTGTCGCCCTTCGAGGGCCGCGCTGCGCACGGCCACCTCAGGGTGACGGTCTAACAGCGGCGCGCTCCGCGCTACTGCGTCTTCGCCACGCGCGGCGGCGCGGCGGTGGTTATGAAGCTCGTCGCTTCCAGCATCGCCGGGCCGAACGGGGTCGGGATCGTCATGCGGAACGGAACCAGGATGCGGGTGCCGGCAACAGGCACGAACGCGACTTCCATGCTGCGCTGGCCTGCCAGCCATTTGATCACCGGGCGATCGGGGATGTAGCCCGCCACCGGCGTGAAATAGATCGCGCAGACCACGGCGGGGCCGTGATAGCCGTGCTCGGCCTTCACGTTCTCCATCCGTTTGAAATCGAGCTTGAGGTCGTAGCGCAGGCGGCCGTCGAACACGCCGGTACCGGTGCGGCAGGCCTCGGGCGACAGCACCTCGCCGGTGCCGGGCACCCGGATCATCGAGCCGGTCATGGGATCGAGCACGTTCTTGCGATGCGCCTCGGTGACGACAATACGATCCGCATCGACCGGCGGCACCGGATCGATCGAAAAGTCCTTCACCCCGCCATTGGCGAGGATCAGCCGGATGGTTTCGGATTTCTTCGACGTCGTGGTGGTGGCGACATAGGAATTGGCGACCAGCGCGCCGTTGACGATGCGGCCCTGGCTGGCGCCGGAACCGGAGCCGCCGGAAAACGCCTTCAGCAGCCCGGCGCTGCCGCCTTGGGCGGAAGCCGAAAACACGTCGTCGCCGATTTCGATGGTCCAGGAGCCCTTGCCGACTGGGATTCCGGACAGCGAGGCCTCATAATTGGCATCGAGGCGCCCCTGCGCCAACGCCGCCCCCGGCGAGGCTGCCAGCCAGGCGCCGGCGCAAAGGCCGAAAAACAGCCCCAGACGGGGCGCGATAGGGCGGAATGCAGTCACGAAAGCGGGATTCCAGTGTTGGCTGCGCTGCAGCGTCATCTAAGCAGAAATATCCGGCAAACAACGCGAATTTCGCGAAAAGCTGGCTTCTCCAGCCCTTAAAACCCCGGCCGGGCTGTCGGGATCAGCCCCTCATGATGCGGCGGGGAATGCGCCGTTTATGTGGTGTCATAAACCGCTGGAACCGCTTCCAGGCCGGCGTTGACCATAGCGCTTTCGAGCGAAGTGGTATTCCGGTTCGCGTGAAGAAAACGCGTCAAACAAGGGGATTTTGAGCCTCGGACGAGGCTCAAAATGTCATTTCCTTGAGCGCCGAACCTTGACGGTTGGCGCCTCTCCCCCTATACGTCCGCGGTTCCTGCAAATGGACGCGATTTTGGACCCCCGCGCGGCGCATGATGCGCTGCCCGAAGGCGGGGATGGAAGAGGATTTTGCGATGTCCCGTAAGTGCGAATTGACCGCCAAGGGCCCCCAGACGGGCCACAAGGTGAGCCACTCGAACATCAAGACCAAGCGCCGGTTCCTGCCGAACCTGGTCAACGTCACCTTCATCTCGGACGCGCTCGGCCGCAACGTGCGCCTGCGCGTTTCGACCAACGCGCTGAAGAGCGTCGACCACAATGGCGGCCTCGATGCCTTCCTGCAGAAGGCCCGCGCCGCCAACCTCTCGCCCCGCGCGCTCGATCTCAAGCGCGCGATCGAGAAGAAGGTCGGCAAGCCGGTGTTCGTGAAGAAAGAACTCCGGAAGGCGAGCTAAGGCTCAGGCCTCACCGCGAGAGCGGATTTGGGTTTTGAAGCGGCTGGGTCGAAAGACCCGGCCGCTTTTGTTTTGGGGTATCAGTTTCGGAACAAGTAAAGCTGCTCAAAATCAAGCGTCTGAAAACTTCACCTAATTAGAACCAACGATACGAAGAGTTCTTGGCCGAGAAGCGAGAGGACCTCATCGATGTGCTTCGATACTCAATCCTGAAGATCGAAGACTATCGAGAGCCGATTATAAGTCGGAACTGAGTAACCCTCGCTACCTGTGCTTCTCGACTTATTTGTCCGGGATCGCATCGCCGCCCGCGAGATCAACTCCGCCGACACAAGGCGGGAGACCATCTCGCGGCACGACGAGCCGCTTTCACGAGTAGCCACGCCTGGTTGCAAGTGCCGTTATGACCTGCTCGCGGCTTTCGCGCTCAATTTGAGAACGCCCATGATACGCCGTTGTTCTCCGCGCGTGCGCGCGGACGAATAGGCGGTGCAATCATTACTCTTGTTGCACAGGATCATCGCGCCGCTGCTGGCGACCTCGCAGCCGTAGGAGCCGAGGTCGCTGACCCCCAGCAGTTCACCGCCGGCGGCATTGCATGCACTTTTGATCTCGTCCTGTGAGTGTTTGCCAATGCTC
This sequence comes from uncultured Alphaproteobacteria bacterium, assembly GCA_963764705.1. Classification (GTDB taxonomy): domain Bacteria; phylum Pseudomonadota; class Alphaproteobacteria; order Rhizobiales; family Xanthobacteraceae; genus Bradyrhizobium. The sequence continues at coordinate 67,133 of CAVXTR010000014.1, forward strand.
TTTCCTTCGGCGAAGGCCGCTGTCGTTGCGAGCAAAGCAATTGTGCTTATTCCAGCGATCATCAGGTTACGCATTTTTTTCTCCCGAAAGGGTGAAAGGAAACGAGCGGATGTCATGGCTGGAGCTGCGTATCCCGCTCCGCTCAACCCGGGATGTGAGGGCCGATATCTGGCCCTCGCGTCACACGAGCACGTGACGCTGCCTGCAGGCTATGAACTGGTTCACCATTCACGACAAAGCGATTGCGCTGATGTCCCCGGTTTGCCGGGCAACTGTCTTTGCAAATTCCCCAACTGCTCGAACTTCTGCTACACTCGCCAAGGTAGCATCACCCTGCCCTCCGCGAGTCCGCCATGAAAAACATCATCATCCTCTGCGACGGCACCGGCAACGAGATCTCCGAGAACATTTCCAACGTCCTCAAGCTCTATCGCTGCCTGCGCAAGACCGACAAGACCGAGCCGCGGCAGATGGTGTTTTACGATCCGGGCGTCGGCACGCTGGCGCGGCCGAATCCGTGGCGCAAGCTGAAGCAGGATTTCACCGCCATCCTCGGGCTCGCCACCGGCTATGGCCTCGATGACAAGGTGCTGCAGTCCTACCTGTTCCTGGTCCACAACTACCGGCCGGGCGACCAGATCTTCCTGTTCGGCTTTTCCCGCGGCGCCTACACCGTGCGGGTGCTGGCGGGGCTGATCCACAAGGTCGGATTGCTCTCGCCGGAGCAGGCCAATCTGGCCGGATCCGGCCTCACCGCCTACAAGCAGTTTTCCTCCGACGGCCAGCACGGTCTCGGCTTCGACCTCAAGCAGTTCACCGATACCGCCGATGCCGACGGGCCGATCGCCGCCAACAAGGACGACCAGGCGACGCAGTTCGCGCGCATCACCTCGACGACATGGCCGCTGGTTCGCTTCGTCGGCGTCTGGGACACGGTCGCCAGCGTGATCGTGCCGCGGCCGGATCGGCTCTATTGGCCGAGCCTCGAAGAGCTCGCCTACACCCTGCAGAATCCGAGCGTGCAGACGTTCCGGCAGGCGATCTCGATCGACGAGCGGCGCTGCATGTTCCGCCTGAAGAAATGGGACGACCCGCAGGTCTACAAGCACAACCGCTTCAACGACGCGCACTCCGAAGCCGCAGGATATCAGGCAGGTCTGGTTCGCCGGCGTGCATTCCGATGTCGGCGGCGGCTATCCGGAAAAGGAAAGTCGGGCTGTCGAAATATCCGCTGCTGTGGATGATCGACGAGGCGGTCAAGGCCGGGCTCAGGGTCAACCCGCGCACCGTCAACCAGCTGGCCTGGGGCATCCAGCGCAAGAACAGCCCGTTCCAGTACGTCGCGCCCGATCCGGATGCGATGCTGCACAATTCGCTGCACGGCGCCTGGTGGCTGCTCGAATTCTTGCCGAAGAGCGCGAGCTACAAGGAATGGCCGGAGCGGCAGACGCATTTCGGCTTCTACATCCCCGACGCCGAACCGCGCCCGATCCCGGAAGGCGCGTTCGTCCATGAATCCGTGACCAAGCGGATGGATGACGATCAAGGCCTATCGGCCGATCAATCTGCCGACGAAGTTCGAGACGGTGCCGATGCCGGTGAAGCCGGTGCATGCCGGCGCTGACGATGAGGCTGGAGAAGACGCGTGAGTTGCTCCGTCTTGAACGAGCCTGACGCTCATTCCGATTCACCCTCTCCCACAAGGCGGAGACGGAGAAGCATTCGGCGTCACCCGAGTTGCGAGCATCTCGAACATGTCGCCAGTCGGATAAATCCGACTTCGATGGCAGAGGGAAGCGAACGATCAGGCCTCGCGACTTTGAAGGCTCCGCGCGCGCGGCTTGGACTGTCCGGAAGTCGCAGTACCGCTCAGACCTGATCAACCTCACACAAAACGGCAAATTCTGTTGCCCTGCGAACACGATAGCCAGCAATAGCGTCGCCGCGGACACAACTCGAAATAGCTTGTGCGACCATCCTGTGGTTCTCTGAGAAACGTTGTTTCCAGATGTTGCTGCTGAGAGAATTGAAATGCCGATGAGCAATGGAAAACGCGCCGCACCCCAGCCACATCGCAGACAATTCGGCAGCCGCGCTGGCGTCCGCTGTTTCTCGCCGGCGCTTCGCTGATGGTGCTGAGCGACGCCGCGCTGTCGGCGGATCTCCCGGTCGCCAAGGCGCCACCGCCGGCGATCGCCGCCTTCCTGGGCCGGATTTTATCTCGGCGTGCACGGCGGCTATGGCTGGAAGCAGGACGACTTCTCGCAGTCCGAAGCGTTCCACTTGCAGACACCGCAATCCATCAACGGCATCCACTCGCAGGGCGCGGTGTATGGCGGCCAGGCCGGCTACAACTGGCAATTCGGCCGCGCCGTCACCGGCCTCGAGATCGATTTCAGCGCCGCCGACATCAAGGGCAGCAACGGCGTCACCGAGACCGTCCCGTTCGGCGGCGGCACGTTCACCACCGCCATCACGCTGGGCGAACGGTCAAATATCTCGGCACCGCGCGCGCGCGGCTGGGCTGGTTGCCGACCGACAATGTTCTGCTCTACGGCACCGCCGGCCTCGCCTGGGAGCGGCTCGACATCACCTCGACCTCCTCGCAGATCGCTACGCCGGCGCCCAATACGCAAATCGTCACCCTGCGGACGCCCACCGACAAGTTCGGCTGGGTCGCGGGCATCGGCGCCGAAGTGATGCTCGGCAGCCCGAACTGGATCGGCCGCGTCGAATATCTGCATTACGATCTCGGCCAGACGGCGACCGTCGACGACGATCCAGGCCGGCGGCTTCCGCGATGTCTCCACCGCCGGCTCGCAGCATATCGACGTCGTTCGCGCCGGCGTTTCCTACAAGTTCGGCGAGACCACGAAATACGCCAGCGTACCCTATGCCAAGGCGCCCGCGATATCAGCGCCGCTCGCCACCTGGGCCGGCTTCTATGCCGGCGCCCATGGCGGCTATGGCTGGGGCGAGAATCCCTTTTCGGTGCCAAGCGCGCTCACGATGATCAACGGCGGCGACCTCGGCGGGACCCGGCCGACGGGCTGGGTGGCCGGCGGACACTTCGGTCACAACTGGCAGTATGATCGCGTCGTCACCGGCCTCGAAGCCGACTTCAGCGCCGCCGATCTCAAGGGCACGTCGAACACCGTCACCGATGTCGCGGTGGCGGCTCACTCAGCCTCAATCTCGATGACAAGGTGAAATATCTCGGCACCGTGCGCGGCCGCCTCGGCTCGCTGTCACGCCGAACTGGCTGCTCTACGGCACCGCCGGCCTTGCATGGGAGCGTTTCGAGCGCGCCCAGACCTCCCACGCAGATCTCGCCGGCCGGCTCCGTCGTCACGCGCAGCATGGCGCCGAGCGACCGGTTCGGCTGGGTCGCCGGCGTCGGCGGCGAAGTCATGCTCGGCAGCCCGAACTGGATCGCGCGCCTCGAATATCTGCATTACGACTTCGGGCGCATCAACGCCGACGGCAACTTCTTCGTCGATGCAGCCGGGAAACATCATCGACGCCAGCATCACGGCGGGACACCAGACCATCGACCTCGTGCGCGCCGGCGTCTCCTACAAGTTCGGTCCGGACGCTCCGCTCGCGGCGGCCTCCCCGGTCTACGCCAAGGCGCCGCGCATGCCGGCGCCGCTGCAAAGCTGGGCCGGCTTCTACCTCGGCGCCCATGCCGGCTATGGCTGGAAGCAGAACGATTTCTCGACCGTGTTCTTCCTCGACACGTCCGACGGCGGCATCCACTCCAAGGGCTGGCTCGCCGGCGGCCAGGCCGGTTACAACTGGCAATACGGCAATGTCGTTGCCGGCCTCGAACTCGACGGCACCGCAACCGGCATCACGGGCAGTTCAATTCCGGTGACGGCCGGCACCGAAACCGAAACGCTGTCGGACAATGTGAAGTATCTCGGCACCGTGCGCGGCCGCCTCGGCTACACGGTCACGCCGAACTGGCTGCTCTACGGCACCGGTGGTCTGGCCTGGGAGCACGGCTTGCGGAAGATGACCGACATCTCGGTCTTCCCGGGCGTCGGCGTCCAGACCGGCATCAACGAGACACCGCGCGATCTTTTCGGCTGGGTCGCCGGCGTCGGTGTCGAAACCTTCATCGGAAGTTCGAACTGGATCGCCCGGCTCGAATACCTGCACTACGATTTCGGCGGCGTCGAAGCCACCAACACCACGGTATCGACCGTCGCGGGCGTCGCCTCCACCGCCGACAAGCCCGGCCGCCAGACCATCGACACCGTCCGCGCCGGCGTCTCCTACAAGTTCACGCCGTAGGAGAACAAGAACTTCGGGCAGGTCGTGCGGCGCGATCGCTCCCGGCTGTCATCGTCCGCGAAGGCGGACGATCCGGTATTCCAGAGAATGCAGTGATCGACTCGATAAGTCGCGGCATGATGGATGCCTCGTCTTCGCGGGCATGACAGCCCGCTACTTCTGCCCGGCCTCCGGCGCAGGGGCCGCATCCGCCGCCGGCGCCGGTGTCGCCTCCACCGGCGGCGTCTTCTTCATGCCGAGGCGCGCCAATTCGCCGGACAGGCGCTTCATGAGATCGGCCGGAATGGTGGCGCGGCCGGCTTCGGCGGCGGCGCGCGCCGGCGCGGGCGGCCCCCCCGGCTGCGGCAGCGCCACGCGCGTCACCACTTTCTCGCGCACCAGTTCGTCCTTGTCGGGATACCACATGCCGGTCGGGGTCGCGGTGTTGGCGCGCGCGGCGAACTCCTTGCTGAGGCCAAAACGTTGCAGCCGCGCCTGTTCGGTCGCAATCGCGGCGGCACGCGAGGCCGCCGTCATGCCGCGAAACGCCGGCTGATGAAAGCCGATGCGCGCGGAGGGCAAGATCTCGCGCTGCCTGCCGCCGAGAAACACGATGGTGCAGGCCGACATGCAATCCTGCGCGACGAAGGTCGAAAGTCCCCTGGCGCGGATCAGGTCCGACATCCGCTGCGCCTCGAGGATACGGCCGCCCAGCGAATTCAGCCGCACCGTGCGCACACCGCCCATCGCGTTGAGAAAGCCGTTGAGTTCGTTGGCGACGCCGAAGGTGATGCCGCCGGAAAATTCCAGCACCAGGCCGTTGGCCAGCACCTTGAATTGATGCGGTCCGACGCGGGCGTCGCCGTCGATGATCTCGTAGATCCCCGCCATCTGCGCGGTGCCGACGAACAGGCAGTTGTAGGCGAGATTGAGCACGCCGAGCACGGTGACGGTCTTGGCGCAGACCGCCCCAGAAATATTTGCCGCTCGCTCTGTAATTCGTCGCCGAGCGCCAGACGCCGACCGCCTGCCACATCGTGAACAACGACACCACGACCCAGGTCGCGATCAGCGCCACCAGCCACAGCACCGGCTGCGCCTCGCTGCGGCCATGGACGGCGACGTTGAGGGCTGCGATCGCGGCGCCGACCAGAACGCCGCCGATGAGACCGTTGAGCCAGTAGGATTTCGGCAGCGACAATTCGCCGAGCCAGTGCCGCACGAAATAATTTCGCGGCGGCGGCGGTAACGGCGGCGGCAAAAGCAGCGGCGCGCGGTCGACGCCAGGTGCATCGGCCACCGCCTGCTCCGGCAGGACAGGCGGCTCCGCCCGATCGACATCGGCGGGGATCGGCAGCGGCGCTGCGTCGGTGTCAGCGGGATCAGGCACGGTAAGTCAGGCTCTGGTTGGGAAAGACCGACGGCACCCGGCCCGAAGCGGATGCTGCCCCGGGTCAGTTGCCATCACAAGCCGCCACAACCCTATTCCCACGGCATGGTTTCAGCAATATTACAGCGGCACCTTGTCGAGCTTTCCCGCCTCGATCGCCGCGATCTGGAGCGCGATATAGCGGCTGTAGATCCGGGCCTGCGAGAACGCGCCGCCGGTGAACCACAGCCCGGGTTGCGGCGTGCGGGTCCACATGTTGCGCAGCTCCGAACTGGCATCGTCAAAGCCCCAGACCCGGCCGACACGCTTGGCGACATCAGCGCCGAATAACTGCTGCAGCAGGTGATCGGGGCCCTTGTAGCCGGTGGCGAGCACGATCAGCTCGGCCTTGAGCGTGCTGCCGTCCTTGAACCTGAGGCCGTCAGGCTGATAGCCCGCGATATCGGCGGCCTGCACCAGTCTGATTTTGCCGTCGGCGATCAATTCGGAGGCGCCGACGTTGAAATAATAGCCGCCGCCGCGGGTGCGAAACTTCAGCGGCCAGCCGGTGCCGTCCTCGCCGAATTCGAGGCGAAAACCAACACGCTCCAGCCGCGTCAGCAGCGGCGCGTCGAGCCGCTTCACCTCGTCAGTCATGAGCTTGTGCGCGACCTTCATCACCGGCAGCGGCACGCCGGAATTGAGGATGTCGCGGACCGCGATCGGCGGACCGTCGCCGAGATAGGCGTTGTCATAAAGCTGCGCCGGCTCGACATTGACCACCATGGTCGGGCTTCGCTGCACCATGGTGACGTCAGCGCCGGCGGCGTGCAGTTCCTGGCAGATGTCATGGGCGCTGGTGCCGGTGCCGAACACGGCGACGGGGCGGCCCGCCCATTCCTTGCCGGCGGCGAACCGGCTGGAATGCAGCACCCGGCCCTTGAAGTTTTCAATGCCGTCGATCGCGGGGATGTTCGGCGTGCCACTGACGCTGGTCGCGAGCACGATGTGCTTTGGGCGCAAACTGCGCGCCGTCCCTTCAGGCGAGATCCGCGCGGTCCAGCGCTGCGACGCCTTGTCATAGTCGGCGCCGTCGAAGCTGGTGCGGGTCCAGAAGTCGACTTCGAGGATATCGACATAGCTCTCCAGCCAGTTCGCGATCTTGTCCTTCGGGATGTAGTCCGGAAAGGTCGACGGGAACGGCAGATAGCGCAGGTGATTGACCGGCGTCTTGTTGTGCAGCTTCAGCCCGCGATAGCGCAGACGCCAGTTGTCGCCAATGCGCTGTTCGCGATCGATCACCAGCGCCGAAAGGCCGATGCGGTTGAGTTCGACCGCGGCCGAGATGCCGGCATGGCCGCCGCCAACAATAAGCACGTCGGGGTCGGCGGTCTCATAGGCCGCGGAGACCTGGCGTTGTTCGAGCCAGTCGGGGGCGGCGAAATCGCGGGTGTGGGATTCGCTCGCGGCACGCCTGCGCGCAGTGACGATGGAATCGAAATCGAGCGAAGTGGAGATGGTCCAGGCCTTGAAAGTCGAAGTTTTGGCCGCGCCGTCCGGCTGCGGCAACAGCCGGACCGCGCCATAGCCCGGGCCATTGCCGGTTTCAAAGCGAAACACCGCCTCGATCACCTCGCGGCCGGCGACCACGGACTGGCGCGGCTCCAGCGAGGCATTGTCGATGCGAAAGCCGGCGGCGCGGACCTGGCCCGCCCGGGCCAGCAATTCCGCCACCACCTTCGCGTTGCCGCTGAAGGTCGCAAAATACCAGGAGAGGCCGAACAGGTTTCGCCAGTGGCAGTCGGCGACAAAAAGCGCGGACAGCGCGGCCGGCGACCCGCCCGCCAGTGCGGCATCGAAGGTGCCGATCCAGCGTTCCGTGGTTTCACGGGCGGTCTCCTCAGCCGATCGGCCCGGTCTGTCCAGCATCGAGGTATCCCCCTGATTTCTTGTTGTTATCGCCCATCCAAGCGCAGGATTCCCCGCGGCACAACCGCCCTGATGCCGCGGCAGGGTGGCATGCTCAGGGCGCGGGTGACCTTGCGAATTTTACCGATCATTCAACCTTTACCCATACCGTTAACCGTCAGCCAGAACCGGCTCCCGAAACGCTCAGGACGAGCGATGCTTGAACAATCCATCGCCGACGAGGTCGAGGCCGCGATTGCGGCCGGCTCGACGGAAAAACACTTCGAGACCATCAGGCGCGTCACGGACCTGTTTCTGCTGTCCGCCGACGGCTTTTCCGGCGAACAGATCGAACTGTTCGGCGACGTCCTCGAACGCCTGATCAAGACCATCGAGATACGCGCGCTCGCCGATGTCAGCGCCCGGATTGCGCTGGCCGAAATGAGCACGCAGCTGGCCTCGGTCAAGCAGGCGCCGCCATCGGTGATCCGCCGGCTGGCGCGGCACGACGAGATTTCCGTGGCCGGCCCGGTGCTGACCGAATCGGCGCGGCTGACGGCGGAAGACCTGGTCGAGCTGGCGCAGACCAAAAGTGAAAAACATCTGCTGGCGATCTCCGGCCGCTGGTGGCTGACGGAAGTCGTCACCGAAGCGCTGCTGGCCCGCCACTACCCGTCGGTGAGCCGCAGGCTCGTCAGCAATCCCGGCGCACGGGTTTCCGCGCGCGGATTCGCCGTTGTGCTGGAACAGGCCGAGGCCGATCCCGAACTCGCCATCCAGACCGGTATCCGGATCGACCTGCCGCCCGACCTGCGGCAGAAACTGCTGCGCAGCGCCACCGAAGCGGTGCGGTCGCGGCTATTGTCGCGGGCGCCGCCGCATCTGTTCGAGGAAATCCGCGACGCGATCACGGCCGCGTCCGAAGGCGCCAACCGCGAAATGGCCAAGGCCCGCGACTTCTCCGCGGCGCTGCGCTACGTGGCGTCGCTCAGCAAAAGCGGCCATCTCAACGAAGGCGCGCTGTTGAGTTTTGCCAGACAGCGCAAATACGAGGAGACCGTCGCAGCGCTTGCTACCTTGTCGCGCTCGAACCTCGACGTCATCCGCCCGCTGATGCAGAGCCTGCGCGACGACGGCGTGCTGATCCCCTGCCGCGTCGCGGGGCTGAACTGGGAGACGGTGACGGCCGTGCTCAACAGCCGCTTTGCGTCCGGCTCGATGGGTCCGCACGAACTCGCCAGGGCCAAAGACGCCTACGCCAAACTGACGCTGGACAATGCGCAGCGCATGCTGCGGTTTTGGCAGGTGCGGCCGACCGACGCGTCGGCGAAGGCGAATTAAGGAGTTCTTACTTCCTTCTCCCCTTGTGGGAGAAGGTGCCGTAGCGAAGCGGAGGCGGATGAGGGGTCTCTCTCCGCGGATGCAGACCCCTCATCCGGCTCGCCGTCGCTTTGCGTCGGCGATCCACCTTCTCCCACAAGGGGAGAAGGAAGCGAGAACTCACGCAGCGCGGGTCATATCCGCGTTGAGGTGCTTCAGCCGCGGCATCACTTCCTGCTTCAGCAGCCGCAGCGAATTGTGCCAGGCCTCCGGCTTGTGCTTGTAGTCGAAGCCGAACACCAGCAGCGTGCCGAAGCCGCCGACCTCGTGATAGATCTTCTCGATCTTCTCGGTCACGGTCGCCGGTGAACCGACGATCCAGTTGCGGCGCGCGCAATATTCGACGGTGACGTCAGAATCCGGCACGTCGGGCGCGTGCTTGAGATAATCCTTGAAGCCGAAATGGCCGAGCAGCGGCAGGAAATACTCGCTCATCATCCGGCCCATCATGTCGCCGACCGAAAGCTTCCACGCCTCCTCGTCGGTATCGGCGATGAACACCTCGCGCACCAGCCGCCAGTCGCTGCGCTTCGGCTTGCGACCGGTTTTGGCTGCACCGATCTCGACCGAATCCCAGTGGCTGCCGACATAGGCCGGGTTGAGGTTGAGGCTCATCGGAATGTAGCCGCGCTCGCCGGCGAGCTTCAGCGTGTCCGAGCCCTTGGAGAGACCGGCGACGCCGATCGGCGGATGCGGCGGCTGCAACGGCTTGATGTGCGGTTTGAGGAAATCGAACATCGTGTCCGGCTTGTTCACCGTCCAGAATTTTCCGGTATAGTTCCACGGGCCATCCTCGGTCCACATCTTCAGAATGATCTCCAGCGCCTCGCGCGTCATGTCGCGGTTCTGGCCGGACATGCCGTCGACATTGAACATCGCCCAGTCGCTCGGAAGACCTGACGCGGCGACGCCGAAATTCAGCCGGCCGCCGGAGAGATGATCGAGCATCGCGACGCGATTGGCGAGTTCCGCCGGGTGATGATAGGGCAGCAGAAAACCACCGGGTCCGAGACGGATATTCTTGGTCTGCAAGAACGCCTGCGCCAGAAGCAGGTCGGGCGACGGGTGCGGTTCCCAGGGAGCGGTGTGGTGTTCGCCGATCCAGGCTTCCTGATAGCCGAGTTCATCCAGCCATCGCAGCGTCTGCAGGTCCCAGTCGTGTCCCTCTTTCAACCCGCACTCCGGCGGATGGGACGGCATCGTGAAATATCCGATCTCCATGGGGTTTCCTCTCGCTGTTATTTGAAACGCGTCTGTCGCGCGCAAGCGAGAGCATAGCACCCTCGGCGTGTGGCCGAGATATGACAAAATGGCCGGGCAGAGTTTTGTGCGGAGTGGCGCTTACTTCCTTCTCCCATCCCAACTCGGGTTTACCCGAGTTGGCCATTTCAATATGTCGAAGTCGGATGGATCCGACTTCGAGGGGAGAAGGGAAAAGAGAGCGCTGACGAACTACCGCGTCCCGAACGTGGTCGCGCCGAACAGCGCCTTCTGCGTCGAGGGTTGCGAGCGCCAGTATTGCGGCGGTGCATCAACGGTGCCGCCGAGTTCGGCGGCGGCGTGCCAGCCCCAGCGCGGGTCGTAGAGCATGCCGCGGGCCAGCGCGACCATGTCGGCCTTGCCCGAAGCGACGATCTCTTCGGCCTGCCTGGCTTCCGTGATCAACCCGACCGCGATGGTGGTGAGACCGGTCGCCTGCTTGATCGCCTGCGCGAACGGCACCTGGTAGCCGGGGCCGAGCGGGATTTTCTGCAGCGGCGAGACACCGCCCGAAGACGCATCGATCCAGTCGACGCCGCGCTTCTTCAGCTCCTGCGCGAATTCGATGGTCTGCGCCAGATCCCAGCCGCCCTCGACCCAGTCGGTCGAGGACACCCGGATTCCGACCGGCTTGTCGGCCGGAAACGCCGCGCGCACCGCGTCGAACACTTCGAGCGGGAAGCGCATCCGGTTCTGCAAGCGAGCCGCCATATTGATCGGTGCGCTGGTTGGCGATCGGCGACAGGAACTGGTGCAGGAGATAACCATGGGCGGAGTGCACTTCGATGGCGTCGATGCCGAGCCGCTCGGCGCGTTTGGTCGCGGCCACGAATGCCTCGCGCACCCGCGCCAGACCCGCGGCGTCGAACGCCAGCGGCGGGGCTTCGCCTTCCTTGTGCGGGATCGCCGAAGGTGCTTCCGGCCGCCAGCCGCCTTGATCCACCGGGATCAACTGCCCGCCGTCCCACGGCGTGTGGCTCGACGCCTTGCGGCCGGCATGGGCGAGCTGCATCATGACAGCGGCCTTGGAGCGTTTGCGCACCGAAGCGAGAATCGGCTTCAGCGCGGCTTCGGTGGCGTCGTTGTAGAGCCCAAGACAGCCGGGCGTGATCCGCCCGATCGCTTCGACCGCGGGTTGCCTCGATGCAGAACATCGCGGCCCCCGACAGCGCCAGCGAATTGATGTGGGTGAAGTGCCAGTCATTGGCCTCCCCGTCGACGGAGGAATACTGGCACATCGGCGCCACCATGACGCGATTGGAAAGCGTCAGGCCGCGCAGCTTGATCGGGGAGAAGAGAGCGCTCATGCGGGGAATATCCGTAGCGGGAGGGAAACGGTCGTCTCCTCTGTAGCGAGACCGTCCCCGCCCCTCAACCCACCGCCGCTGCAACCCTCCCTTACGGCTGCTTGATCCCGGCGGCCTTGATCAGCTCCAGATTGGCCGCGGTCTCGCGCTTGACCAGATCGTCCATCTCTCCCGGTGTCATCGGCATCGGCTCGACGCCGAGCTTCTTCAGGCTCGCCTGGGTCGCCGGATCGGTCAGCACCTTCTCGCCGGCCGCGTGCAGTTTCTCGACGATATCGCGCGGCGTCTTCGCCGGCACGAACACGCCGAACCAGATCGCGCTGTCGGCGTCCTTCAATCCGATCTCGACCGGCGTCGGCACATCGGGCAGGTCGGCGACGCGCTTGGGCGTCGACACCACCAGCGCGCGCACCTGACCCTCGCGGATCAGCGGCAGCGCGGTCGCGAGCGGACAGAAATAGAGATCGATGCGGCCACCGAGGATGTCGGCGATCACTTCCGAGCCGCCGCGATACGGAACATGGGTCGCCTCGATCCCGGCGGCGAGGCGGAATTTCTCGGCGCTGATATGCACCGCGCTGCCGATGCCGACCGAGCCGAACGATATCGAGCCCGGCTTGGCCTTGGCGTCCGCGATGAACTCCTGAATGGTTTTCCACGGCCGCTCCTTCGGCACGATCATGACATTGGCGCTGGAGCCGATCATCAGGACCGAGGAGAGGTCCTTGGTCGCATCGAAGGTCAGGTTCGAAAAGATCGCGGGCGCGATGGTGAGCGCGGAGGAATGGGCGAGAATGCTGTAGCCGTCGGGGTCGGCCTTGGCGACCTGACCGGTGCCGAGCGTGCCGCCGGCGCCGACGCGATTTTCGATCACGATGGATTGACCGAGTTCGACCGCGAGACGGTCGAACACCAGCCGCGGCACCACGTCGGTGGCGCTGCCGGCACCGAACGGAATCGTGGCCTTGATCAGGTGCGAGGGCCAGTTGTCTGCCCGTGCGGCGAACGCCGCAAACAGGGTCGTCAGGACGCAAACAACGCGAAGGGACTTATTCATCGATAGCTCCGGTTTCACTGCTCGGAGCGTTGCAAGAACCGTTCCGCTAGTCGCCGAATTTGCCGACCCTGAGATCAACGATCCGGTAGCGGTTGCCGGGCACCAGGATGCAGTCGGCTTCGGCCGAGAACTCGACGAAAAACGAGCCGTCGTCGCGCTTGTCTCCGATCTGCCCATAGCGCCCGAGCATGCGGAGCAAGCCGGCATCCGACGTCACGAACAGTCGGCTCTCCCTGAGCAGGAAGCGGCCGTTTCCCTTCCACTCGAATTGGGGAACGCCGCGGCGCCGGTCCTCTCCTCGCCTGACGTCGCGGCTGGTGACGTCCTTGAACAGGCTCGGACCCGAGACGCGACGCGCGCGGCCACCTTCAACGCCATACAGCTCGAATTCCACCACATGCCGTTCGCTGCGATAGGTGACGGCGACGTGGCGCGAATCGGCCGACCAGAATGCGTGGTAGGCATTGGGTCCGGTATCGAGAATGTCGCCGGGCCCGATACCCGGCAGTCGCGCGAGCTTGCGGTGTGCGGGTTCTGCCATCAGCCAGACGTGAAATTCACCCTTGTAGTTCTCGTCGGGACCGTGGGAAGCAAGTGACATTCGCTTGTTGGGTGCGAGACCGTCGCGGATGATGGCGTATTCGTCAGGAGCGTAGTCATGGCTGTCGGTGGCGCGGGCCGGGGTGAGGCCAAGCACGATGACGGCTGCAAGGACTGCGAAGATGATGCGGTTCATTCTGATCTGTCGGGCTGAAGGGGCGCGGGGTTCGAACTCCAGTCACCCTCCCTGAAAGGGGAGGTAAGCCAAGAGCCTCACTCTACCAGCGTGAACTGCAGCAGCAGATTGCGCTGGATCATCGAGAAATTGTCGTCGGAGACCAGCGTCAGCACCGTGTCGCCTTCCGGCGTGACGTGGGCGTCGATGCCTTCCATGTTGTCGATCTCGTTGCCGAGGTCGGCATTGAAGATCGCGGGACCATCGATCACGGCCCCGGAGCGACGGAAGCCAGCGGAATGCGCCGGATCCGGATGCCGACGCCACCGAGCAGCGAGAATTTGCGCTCCAGCAGCAGCAGATCGCCTGATGGCAGCAGCACCGCGTCGCTGACGTCGAAGTTCTCGGTTCGGCGGACGGTGAACTGGCCCTGCGTCTTGCCGCCGACCAGAAAAGCCAGGATGTTGCCTTGCGCATCGAGGCCGCGTTCGGAGATCGCCAGCAGCGTTCCCGCCAGCGCAAAGCCCTTCGGCACCATCACCAGCGCTTCCAGGCCCTTGTTGAACGGCAGCTTGCGCGCGGCCGGCGGCAGCGGCACCACCTCGCCGGAGGAGCGGGTAAAGCCCTTGGCAAAATCGAACCGCAGCAACTGGTTGACGCGTTCGAGCCCGACATAGACCAGCGAACCGTCGAGCGCGATCGACTCGCTGTCGAACCAGCCGCGCGACGTGATCGGCTTGCCGTCAGGCCCGAGCATCGGCGACGCCTCGACATCGTCAAGCCCGGTCATCTCGCGGCCCTTGTAGACGATACGGCCGGTGAACCAGCTTCCCTTGTCGCTGATGGCGATGAAGCGTTCACCTTTGGCGTCCAGCCGCAGGCCGGACAAACCGCCAAATCCGCGAAACCGTGAGGTGAGAATCAACCCGCTGCGATATTCCAGCGAACCGAATCGCACGTGCGAGCGGTCGCGGGTATCGAACGACAGCAGCGGGCGTGCATTGACTTCGATCGAGACCGGCGCGGTGACCGAGAATTCGTCCGGGGCAGCCTGCTTGGGCGGTGCCTGAACCGCGGTCTGTGCCCGCGCGATGCCGGGCACGGCGCTCACCGAAAGCCCCGCCGCCGAGTATTTCAGGAAGCGGCGGCGGCTGACGAAGTCGCGCATCTCACGAGTGCAGTTTGCGCGGCCGGCGGCTTGTGGTCGGCGCGGCGCCTGAGGTCTCGCTGAACAGTTCGGCGAGCTTTTCGGTGATGGCGCCGCCGAGTTCCTCGGCATCGACGATGGTGACGGCACGACGATAGTAGCGCGTGACGTCATGGCCGATGCCGATCGCGATCAACTCGACCGGCGAACGGGTCTCGATCTCCTCGATGATATGGCGCAGATGGCGCTCGAGGTAATTGCCGGGGTTGACTGACAGCGTGGAGTCGTCGACCGGCGCGCCGTCCGAAATCATCATCAGGATCTTGCGCTGCTCGGGCCGGCCGAGCAGCCGCTTGTGCGCCCAGTCGAGTGCCTCGCCGTCGATGTTTTCCTTCAACAAGCCCTCGCGCATCATCAGGCCGAGGTTCTTGCGCGCGCGGCGCCACGGGGCGTCGGCGGACTTGTAGATGATGTGGCGCAAATCGTTGAGGCGTCCGGGATTGGCCGGCTTGCCCGCGGCCAGCCACGCTTCGCGCGACTGCCCGCCCTTCCAGGCGCGCGTGGTGAAGCCCAAGATCTCGACCTTGACGCCGCAGCGCTCCAGCGTGCGCGCCAGGATGTCGGCGCAGGTCGCCGCCACCGTGATCGGGCGGCCACGCATCGAACCGGAATTGTCCAGGAGCAGCGTGACGACGGTATCGCGGAAGGTCGCTTCCTTCTCGTGCATGAAGGACAGCGGATGATAGGGATCGGTGACCACGCGCGACAGCCGCGCCGGATCCAGAATGCCTTCCTCGAGATCGAACTCCCAGGCACGGTTCTGCTGCGCCATCAGGCGGCGCTGCAGCCGGTTGGCGAGCCGCGCGACGATGCCCTGCAGATGCGCGAGCTGCTTGTCGAGGTATGAGCGCAACCGTTCAAGCTCGTCATGATCGCAGAGGTCTTCGGCCGCGATCACCTCGTCGAATTTCGGCGCGAAGGCGTGATATTCCGGTCCGCGCGGTTCGTTGGCGCCGCGCGAATTCGGCCGCGTCGCCTCGCCCGGCGTCTCGTCGTCGCCGAGTTCGCCGTCGTCGAAAGTGTCGCTGGTGGATGCCTGCGCGCTTTCCATCGCGCTTTCCGACATCTCGTCGGTGGAAGCCTGCGCCTGGTCGGCGCTCATTTCCTGCGCGGCGTCCGAGTCGGGCGAGCCTTCGGCGCCGGACTGATCGTTCTCGCCGTCCTGATTTTCGTCGTCGTTCTCGTCGTCATCGGCGTCGGCATTGCGGTCGTCGCCGAGATCGAGCGCCGACAATAGATCGTGCACGAGGTCGCCGAACTTGGCCTGGTCCTCGGTGACGCGGCTCAACTGATCCAGCCGCGCGCCGATCTTGTCTTCCAGCGCCGGGCGCCAGAGGTCGACCATCTTCTTGGCGGCCGCGGGCGGCGCCATGCCGGTCAGGCGTTCGCGCACCAGCATCGCCAGCGCATCCGACAGCGGCGCGTCGGCGCGGTCGGTGATCTCGTCATACTTGCCGCGGTGAAAATGATCGTCGAGCATCGCGGTGAGATTCTTCGCGACACCGGCCATCCGGCGCGAGCCGATGGCTTCGACGCGGGCCTGCTCGACCGCCTCGAACACGCCGCGCGCCTGCGGATTGCCCGGCATCAGCTTGCGGTGAACCTTTGGATCGTGACAGGCGAGTTTCAGCGCGATCGAGTCGGCATGGCCGCGCACGATCGCCGCATCGCGCTTGGTCATCTTGCGCGCCGGCTCCGGCAACCGCGCCTTGCCGGGCGCAAGGCCCGGACGCTCGGCCGCGAACGACACTTCGAGTTCCGGCGCTTTCGCGATCGCGCGCAGGCACGACGTCACCGCGCGCTTGAACGGCTCGGTCGGCGCTTCCTTCGGTCCGGTACGGAATTTGGAGTTCGACGTCGTCATGTGCCGTCTATCGACCTTGCTAGCGGTGATCGCGGAGAGAGACCCCTCACCCGCTTCGCAGCCTTCGGCTGCTCAGCACCCTCTCCCACAAGGGGGAGAGGGGAAGTATCGTCAGCTCAGCGCGACGTTGACCGAACTCTCGGCCAGCTCCTGGTTGAAGCAGCGCTGATAGAATTCAGCCACCAGCGGCCGTTCCAGTTCGTCGCACTTGTTGAGGAAGGTGACGCGGAACGCGAAGCCGATGTCGGAGAAGATGTCGGCGTTCTCGGCCCAGGTGATCACGGTACGCGGGCTCATCACCGTCGACAGGTCGCCGTTGGCGAACGCGTTACGGGTGAGATCCGCGAGCCGCACCATCTTGTTGACGATGTCGCGGCCTTCGGTGTTGCGGTAGTGCTTGGCCTTCGCCAGCACGATCTCGACTTCCTCGTCATGCGCCAGATAGTTCAGCGTGGTGACGATCGACCAGCGGTCCATCTGGCCCTGGTTGATCTGCTGGGTGCCGTGATAGAGGCCCGAGGTATCGCCGAGGCCGACCGTGTTGGCGGTCGAGAACAGGCGGAACGACGGGTGCGGCTTGATCACCTTGTTCTGGTCCAGGAGCGTCAGGCGGCCGGAGACTTCCAGCACGCGCTGGATCACGAACATCACGTCGGGACGGCCGGCGTCGTATTCGTCGAACACCAGCGCGATGTTGTGCTGCAGCGCCCAGGGCAGGATGCCGTCACGGAATTCGGTGACCTGCTTGCCGTCGCGCACGACGATGGAGTCCTTGCCGACCAGATCGATACGGCTGATGTGGCTGTCGAGGTTGACGCGCACGCAGGGCCAGTTCAGCCGCGCCGCGACCTGTTCGATATGGGTCGACTTGCCGGTGCCGTGATAGCCGGTGACCATGACGCGGCGGTTGTGCGCGAAGCCGGCGAGAATGGCGAGCGTGGTGGCGCGATCGAAGCGATAGTCCGAATCGACTTCCGGCACGTGCGGGTCGACTTCGGAATAGGCCGGCACTTCGAGATCGCTGTCGATTCCGA
The DNA here is from genome assembly GCA_963764705.1 of uncultured Alphaproteobacteria bacterium. Classification (GTDB taxonomy): domain Bacteria; phylum Pseudomonadota; class Alphaproteobacteria; order Rhizobiales; family Xanthobacteraceae; genus Bradyrhizobium. The sequence goes on from CAVXTR010000014.1 coordinate 84,512, forward strand.
AGACCTGCCGAACCGACACCTTCATATCGGGCAATCCGACGGGCTCCGTAACTTTGGTCATGGCGGCGGTCGTCATCAATCCTCCGAGGTCCCGGGCTTTTCCCGAAACCAGATTTGCTGAATGGCTGCGGATGGGGGCTAGCGTAAACGTAGCAGAGAGCAACGGCCGGCAGAAGCCCGCGGCTCAATCAAAGTTCCGTTGTTTTATCATTGGGATAGGGCATATGTCAGGTTTTTGGAGGGCTGCCCTGCGAATCACGCCGCACTTTCGCCATCCGGACCGCGCCTGGCCTGATCTTGAGTGCTTTCTGAGTGCGGGCACTTTCAACCCCGCTCCGGAGTTGTTAGCTCTGGAACTCAGCCGGCCCCCCCACCGAAACAGGAACTTTGTGACTTCATTCCTTGATCCCCTGATTGCGTTCGTTTCGGCGCATGCCTGGCTGGCCTATCTCACGCTGTTTCTGGCGGCCCTGCTCGAGGCGGTGCCGGTCGTCGGCGCGCTGGTACCGGGCTCGACCATCATTCTGGCTCTGAGCGCCCTGGTGCCGGGCGGCGAACTCAATCTCTGGGGCGTGCTGGCGTCGGCCATTGCAGGCGCCCTGATCGGCGATGGCACGGCCTTCATGGCCGGCCACCGTTCGCAGCGCGAAATCCTCAGCGTCTGGCCGCTGACCAATTACCCCGGTGTGGTGGCGCAGAGCGAGGCGTTCTTCAATCGCTGGGGGGCGTTGGCGGTGTTCTTTGCCCGTTTCGTGCCGCCGATCCGCGCCTTCGTGCCGATCACGGCGGGCGCGCTCGGAATGCCGCCGATGAGGTTCTACGGCGTCAACATTCCCGCGATCCTGGTCTGGGCGCTGGCCCATGTGCTGCCGGGCGTGCTGGCGGTCTCGCTGCTGCATGAATATGCCGGGCTGCCGCATCACGAGCATGTCGGCAAGCATCTGTGGATGCTGGTGGTGGTCGGTGGCGCGCTGGTCGTGGCGTTCGGCGTCTGGACCATGCGCCGCCGCAACGGCGGCGGCGTCATCGAGCCGGCGAAGAAATAATCCGGCAGAAATTATCAGGCAGCGCCCCGCCCCGGCGCCGGACCGATATAGCGGGCGCGTGGCCGGATCAGCTTGCCGTGCTGCAGTTGCTCGCAGGCATGCGCGATCCAGCCGACCGTGCGCGCCATCGAAAACAGCACCAGTTCATGGCCGGGCGGCAGGCCGAGCGTATGGATCAGCACCGCGAGCGCGTAGTCGATATTGACGAATTCGCCGGTCGCTTCGGCGATCCGCTCCGGAATTTCGTGGGTGAATTTGCGGTCCGCACCTGCGCGCGCCAGCGCTTCCAGCAGGGCACGCGCTCTGGGATCGCCGAGCTTGTAGACGCCATGGCCGAAGCCCGCGAACCGCTCGCCGAGCGCGACACGCTCGCGGATCACGGGCGCGACTTCGCCACCCGCCAGCGTCTTCAGCAGCTGCGCCGCCAGCACGCCGGCGCCGCCATGTTTCGGGCCTTTCAGCGCCACGAGGCCGGCAATGACGGAATCGAAGAGGTTGAGGCCGGTCGATGCCGCGCAGCGCACCGTAAAGGTCGAGGCATTGAGTTCATGATCAGCCAGCAGCACCAGCGCGCGGCGGATCAGGTCGGCGGCGTGCTTGTGGTCCGGCGCCCAGACCCGCGCGATCTGCAGATGCAGCGGTTTCGGCGACGACTTCGCGTTCAGCATGGTCGCGACGACGAGCCGCATGATGCGGCCGCCGACCATCGCGCGGCCCTCGGGCGCACGCGTATAGGCGCGCGGATCGGCGGCGGCGGCCAGCGCCAGCACCGCGATGGCGCGATCGATCGCATTGGCGCCGCGCGTGGCTTCGGCCACGGCGCGCATTTCGTCGGAGAAGATCGGGCAGTTGTCGTGCTCGAACGGATCGGCGCCGGTGACATCCCACAGCAGCGTCGCGGCGTGTTCGAGCGTGTCGCGCTCGGCGAGATCGACGCAGTTGACGCCGCGGTAGATCGGGCCGTCCTCGGTGATGGTCGCGACCGACGAATCCAGCACCGGCAGGTCGGCATCGAAACTGCGCAACCCGCGCGGCTCCGGCGATGGCGTGCGCCGCTCTTTCAGGGTGCGGACATCCTCGGCGCGGTAGCGATGGCTGCGCGAGTCCTGCGACGGCTCGGATCGGATCAGCCCGCGGCTGACATAGGCGTAGAGCGTCGCCTGCGAGATCGCGAGTTCGGCGGAGGCCTCCCGGGCCGAAAGGTAAAGGCCGGCGGATTTTTTCATATTGATTTACATAATCAAGATTGATCAATCTGTCGAGAGGCCCGACCTTTGAAGCCGCAAAGGAGAGCTTAAGATGAACATTCAACTGTCAAAGACCCCGATCGGCCTCGACGGCGTCCCCGCCGCCGAAACCGTGCTGAGCCATGTCGACGGCGAGCGCGGCGAGCTGATCATCGCCGGCGAGCGCGTCGGCGACCTCGCCCGCAAGACCGGTTTTGAGGGCGTCACGGCCCGGCTCTGGAGCGGCGGCACCGGCCAGCCGACCGGCGAAGCCGCCGTACGCGCCGCCCTGGGCGCGGGGCGCGAGCGCGCCTTCGCGCGGCTGCCGGACCTGCTCGGCATTACGCGCGGGACTGTCCGTCGTCGACGGCTTTCGCGCGGCAATCGCCGGGCTGCGGGCGGAAGCCGGGCTGGCGCATGAAGCCACCATCGTCGGCGCATTTCCGGTGATCGCGGGTGCACTGGTGCAGCGCCTGGGAGGTAACGACCCGGTCGCGCCCGATCCGACGCTGAGCCATGCCGCCGACACGCTGTCGATGATGCTGGGCCGCAAGCCCGATGCGCGCGAGGTCGCCGCCCTCGACGCCTACTTCGTCACGGTGTGCGATCACGGCATGAACGCCTCGACCTTCACGACGCGCGTCGTCGCCTCGACGCAGGCCGACCTGTTCGCCGCCGTCACCGCCGGCTATTGCGCGCTGACCGGGCCGCTGCATGGCGGCGCGCCGGAACCGGTGCTGGAAATGCTCGACGCGATCGGCTCGGCCGAGCGGATCCAGCCCTGGGTCGACAGCGCGCTGGCGCGCGGCGAACGGCTGATGGGGTTCGGTCATCGCGTCTACCGCGTCCGCGATCCGCGCGCCGATGTGCTGAAGGCAGCTATCGAGCGACTTGCCGGCGACGGCACTGATTTGCCGTTCGCAGGCGAGGTCGAGGCCTATATCCGCGGCGCATTGCGGCGGAAAAATCCGGAGCGTCCGCTCGACACCAATGTGGAATTCTTCACCGCGATCCTGCTCGATGCGCTGAAGATCCCGCGACAGGCGTTTACGCCTATTTTTGCCGTAGCCCGTGCCGCCGGCTGGACCGCGCATGCCCGCGAACAGCAGCGCGGCGGGCGGCTGATCCGGCCGAGTTCGGCATATATTGGCGCGATGCCGGGATGAGCGGCGTCAACTGCGTTGGGATTAAATGACAGCGGAGCCATACACTCCGTTGTCGTCCCTGCGAAAGCAGGGACCCATAACCACGGGGATTTGTTGTTGCGGAAAGTCGTCGACCAGCCGTCTTAAATCGATGGGCTGCGGCGTATGGGTCCCCGCTTTCGCGGGGACGACAGTCAAGCGCCGCGCACGACCGTCTTCAGGTAATTATACGCCTTGATGATTTCGATCAGGCGATCCTCGGTGGAGCGGTCGCCGCCATTGGCATCGGGATGGTGCTGCTTGACCAGCGCCTTGTACTTCGCCTTGACGTCTTCCAGCGTCGCCTCGACGGAAAGACCCATCACCTGCAGCGCCTTGCGCTCGGCGTTCATGATCTTGCGGGTTTCGGCCTTGGCCTCGGCACCCGCGCCCGGACCGGGCCGCCAGCGGCCGCGACCATTGAGCTCGGAGAACATGCTGAAGGGGTCGGAGGCGCTGTCGATCTCCTCGGCGGCGAGCTTGCCCTTCTTGCCGGCGGTGTTGGCGCCCATCTTCCAGGTCGGACGGTGGCCGGTCAGCGCATCCTTCTGGTAGCGCGCGACGGCGTCGGCATTCATGCCCTGGAAGAAATTGTAGTTCTGGTTGTATTCGCGGACGTGGTTGAGACAGAAGTGGAAGTACTCGCGCGAGTTCTCGCGGCCCTTGGGGGCGCGATGCGGGCCCTTGTTCGGGCAGCCCGCCCACTCGCACATCGCGGCTTCCTCGCGCGCCTGTGCCTGCGCCTTCGCACTCACCTTGTTGGGCTTGATGCGAATGGAGTCGAAGAATTTGGATGAATCAATCGCCATGGCTGACTTTGACTACGCAATGCCCGAGGCTTCAAGTCTTGACATTGCGAATACCTCTCTCTCGATACGCCCATTGACGGAATGCGGTCGCAGAACGTATCTGCCGCTATCATGAGCACCAGGGACGCTATCATAAACAAGTTGCGTGAAGCTTTCATGCCCGAAAGCCTCGACGTCGCGGACGAATCACATCTGCATGAGGGCCATGCCGGCCACAGGCCGGGCGGCGAGACGCATTTCAGGGTCTATATTGTGTCTCCGGCCTTCGAAGGGAAGAGCCGGATCGAACGTCACCGCATGGTGAATGCGACGCTGGACGCGGAACTCAAGGGCTCGGTCCACGCCTTGGCGATCAAGGCGCAGGCGCCAGCCGAAAAACAGGGCTGAACGCCCAGATCTACGCCTGTGATTTCCGCTCACGATCACGCTGACGCCAGAGCCGATTTCATTTAAGAATGAAGGCTGCCTGGACGATGGACCGAGTTCCTTCCGTAACAATGCGGGGGTCGGGCTGACCCGGATGCCATCGCCGGTCAGTAGGGTAGTCCGATGCAGGATTGAGCACGCTTCAGATGGGCCGCCGTCGTGATGGTTCTGGCCGCGGCCTGGCCGATCAGGGCCGCGGCGCTGGATATGCCGAGCCCGGTGGTGCAGGAAATTCTGGTCAAGAGCATTCTGGTGACGCTCAACGACGCCGTCGCGTCGGATAATTTCGCGGTGTTCCACGCCAAGATCTCAAAGCCGTTCCGCGATCAGTTTCCCCCCAACAAGCTGCGCGCCATTTTCAAGGACCTGATCGAGAAGCACGCCGTGCTCGATCCCGTGGTGGCGAGCCCGATCGTGTCCGACGTAGACGCCAAGATCGACGAACAGGGTGTGTTGCGGCTGAAGGGCCATTTCGACACCGCGCCCAAGAAGGTGAAATACCAGCTCGGGTTCATCGCCTCCGACGGCCAGTGGAAGCTCAGCGGCGTCGCCGTCGATATCGAATGATCTTCGCGGCGTTCAGAACGCCGTCCCCGCCCGCTTCGGCTTCTTCTCCTCGGCCTCGGTTTCGCGCGCCACCGGGACGATCTTGAGCGCGGTGATGCGGTTGCGCTCGCGGCGCAGCACCCGGAAACGGAAATCGTGGAAGGTAAAGCTCTGGCCGCGCTCGGGGATCGAGCGCGCCTCGTGGATGACGAGGCCGGCGACCGTCGTCGCCTCCTCGTCGGGCAGATGCCAGTCCATCGCGCGGTTGAGATCGCGGATCGGCACCGAACCGTCGACCACGACCGAGCCGTCGGGCTGGACGCGGACGCCGGCCACCACCACGTCGTGCTCGTCGGAGATGTCGCCGACGATTTCTTCCAGGATGTCTTCCAGCGTCACCATGCCCTCGACTTCGCCGTACTCGTCGACGACAAGCGCGAAGTGGGTCTTGCGACGGCGAAACGCCTTGAGCTGTTCGGCGACGGAACGCATTTCCGGCACGAACCAGGGCGGCAGCGCGATGGTCGAAACGTCGATGTTGGCGGTGTCGCCGTCAGAGGCGCGGATCGCGCGCAACAGATCCTTGGCGTGCAGCACGCCGATGATGTTTTCCGGCTTTTCGCGCCACAACGGAATGCGGGTATATTCGGTCGACAGCACCTCGCGCACCAGTTCTTCGGGCGGCAGGTCGGCGTTGATCATCACCATTTCGGTGCGGTGAACCATGACGTCGGAGACCTGCAGTTCGCTCAGATCCAAGAGGCCGCCGAACATGTCGCGGTCCTGCTTTTCGACCTTGCCCTCGTGGTGCAGCAGGTCGACCGCGCCGCGCAGGCGCTCGGTCGGCGACAGGATCGGCTGGTTGGCGCCGATCTTGATGCCGAGCATTTTCATCAGCACGACGACGATGGCCTCGATCACCGTCAGCAGCGGGCCGAGCACATAGACCACGAGCTTCATCGGGCGCGCGACCAATAGCGACACCCGGTCCGGCGCGTTGATCGCGATGGTCTTCGGCAGCACTTCGGCGAAGATCACGACCAGCACCGTCATCACACCGGTCGCATAGAGCACGCCGACCTCGCCGAACCACGCGGTGAAGATACCGGTGGCCAGCGCAGAGGCGCCGATATTGGCGATGTTGTTGCCGAGCAGCAGCGCGCCGATCATGCGCTCACGCATCGCAAACAGGCTGGAGACCACGCCGGCTTCGCTGTTGCCCTGCTTGGTCAGCCGCAACATGCTGGCGCGCGAGGCGCCGGTCAGCGCGGTCTCGCTCGCCGAGAAAAAGGCGGAGACCAAGAGACAGCCGATGACGATCGAGAAGGTAAACCAGTCCAATTTATTTCATCCGGACAGAGTTAAGCGACAACGTCACGCCTTAGCTAGTTTAAGTTTTGGCCAGTTTGGCCTGCAGAAAATCACGGACTAATGACGGTTCGACGTCGTTTGCGATCACGGCGCGGCCGACCGCCTCGAGCAGAATGAACGTCAGCTTGCCGCGCTTGACCTTCTTGTCCTGCGCCATCAGCGCCAGCAGGGCGTCGGCGTCCGCCAGCCCTTCCTGGGCGAAGCCCGCGATATCCTGCAAATGGGTCGGCAGACCGACCGAAGCAAGGTGGCGTTCGATCCGCGCGGCGTCCTGATCGGAGATCATGCCGAGCTGTGCAGAGAATTCCGCCGCCAGCACCATGCCGACGGAAACGCCTTCGCCGTGGAACAGGCGATCGGAGAAGCCGGTCGCGGCCTCCAGTGCATGGCCAAAGGTATGACCGAGATTGAGCAGCGCGCGTTCGCCGGTCTCGCGCTCGTCGCGCGACACGATCGCGGCCTTGGCGCGGCAGGAAGTCGCGATCGCGTGCTCGCGCGCCGCACCGCCGGAGAAGATGCCGGCATGGTTGGCCTCGAGCCAGGCGAAGAAGGTCTCGTCGCCGAGCACGCCGTATTTGGCGACTTCGGCATAACCGGCGCGGAACTGGCGCGGCGACAGCGTGTCGAGCACCGAGGTGTCGGCGATGACGAGCACCGGCTGGTGAAACGCGCCGAGCAGATTCTTGCCTTGCGGCGAATTGATGCCGGTCTTGCCGCCGACGGAGGAATCCACCTGCGCCAGCAGCGAGGTCGGCACCTGCACGAAATCGACGCCGCGGCGCAGGATCGCCGCCGCGAAACCGGCGAGATCGCCGACCACGCCGCCGCCGAGCGCGATGACGAGATCGTTGCGCTCGATCTTCGCTGATATCAGCGCCTCGCTGACCTTTTCCAGACCCGAATAGGTTTTCGACCCCTCGCCTTCCGCGACGATGACGCGCGAGGTCGGGATGCCGGCCGCCGCCAGCGAGCTTTCGGTTTGCTCCAGCCAGAATTTCGCGACGGTGCGATCGGTGACGATGGCGGTCCGCACGCCGGGCCGAAGGGCCGCGACGCGCGCACCCAGCGAGGCCAGCACGTCGCGGCCGATGACGATGTCATAGGCGCGGTCGCCGAGCGCGACGTCGACCGTGATCTCGGCGGAATGTTTCAGTGGCGCGGTCATGCTGGCAGTGTCATGGCGTGACCTTGATCCCGTCGGTTGCTGATTCGATCGCCGCGGCGCCGATGCCGAGCCGGCCGCGCAGCGCATCAAGGCATTCGTCGACGATCCGGTCATGCGGCACGTCGCGCGACCAGATCGTCAGGTCGGCACTCTGATAGACCGGCTCGCGCGCTTCGAGCAGACGGCTAACGGTCGCAGCCGGATCCTCGGTCTGCAGCAGCGGCCGGTCGGCGCGGCGCCTGACGCGTTTCATGATGACGTCGGCATCCGCCTTGAGCCAGATCGAGACCGCCTTGTCGCGAATGCGGTTGCGGGTTTCCTCCCGCATGAAGGCGCCGCCGCCGGTGGCGATCACGGCCGGCCCGTTGTCGAGCAGCCGCGCGATCACCCGCGCCTCGCCGTCGCGGAAATAGGGTTCGCCATGGGTCGCGAAGATGTCCGGTATCGACATGGAGGCCGCCGCCTCGATCTCGATGTCGGCATCGAGAAACGGCAGCCGCAACCGCGCCGCCAGCCGGCGGCCGATGGTGGATTTGCCGGCCCCCATCATGCCGACCAGCACGACCGAACGCCTTCCCAGGGCGGCCGAGATCTCGGCCTCCTGAGGGGTGCTGGCAGCGGTCTGTGTGGCGCTCTCGGACATCAAATCTCGGTCATCGCTGGGCTTTTGTGCGTTCCGGCGCCACCTATACTACCCCCTGCGACGCCGTTGCCAGAGACTCTTGCAAGCAGACGGGGAACATGTTGGATGATTTCAATGGTTAATTTCGTCGCCTGAGCCCCTGATATGCCCAGTCTGTTCCGCTTTCTGACGGTCGTCGGCGTCATCGCCGGGGTGATCTATGGCGTGATCTTCGCGCTGGCCAACTTCGTCAATCCGAAGCCGCGGGAAATGACCGTCACGATACCCGCGGACAAGTTCCTCAAGAGATAGGCGCTAGGGTCTGACGATGCGGAACCCGTCCAAAAACCCATCCAGGACCTCCGATGCCAAACTGATCAACCTGTTCCTCGACATGCTCGCGGCGGAACAGGGCGCGGGCGACAATACGCTCGACGCCTATCGCCGCGACCTCACCGATTTTTCCGAATTCCTCGGCAAGGCCGGCCAGAACTTTGCCGGCGCCGAAACGGAGATGTTGCGGAACTACCTCGCCGATCTCGACACGCGCGGCTTCAAATCCTCCAGCGTGGCGCGCCGGCTGTCGGCGATGCGGCATCTGTATCGCTTCCTGCTGAACGAGCGCATCCGCGGCGACGATCCGGCGGCGATCCTGTCGGGTCCGAAGCGCGGCCGCGGCCTGCCGAAAGTGCTGTCGATATCCGACGTCGACCGCATGCTGACGCGGGCCAAGGAACTGACCGAGCAGGACGTCTCGCCGCAGCAGCGGCTGCGCGCGCTGCGGCTGTATTGCCTGCTCGAAGTGCTCTACGCCACCGGCCTGCGCGTCTCCGAACTGGTGGCGCTGCCGATGTCGGCCTCGCGCCGCGATGCCCGCATGATCGTGGTGCGCGGCAAGGGCAACAAGGAGCGGCTGGTGCCGCTGAACGAGGCCTCGCGGCAGGCGATGGCCGACTATCTCGCCGCGATCGACGCGCTGAAGCCCGAGAAGAAGAAAAACGCCGCTGCTTCCAAATGGCTGTTTCCCTCGTTCGGCGAAAGCGGCCATCTGACGCGGCAGCATTTTGCGCGCGACCTGAAAGAACTGGCGGCGGCCTCGGGTCTGCGCCACGGCTGGTGTCGCCGCACGTGCTGCGCCACGCCTTTGCCAGCCACCTGCTGCACAACGGCGCCGACCTGCGCATCGTGCAGACGCTGCTCGGCCACACCGATATTTCGACCACGCAGATCTATACCCATGTGGTCGAGGAGCGGCTGAAGAGCCTGGTGCGCGACCTGCATCCGCTGGCGGAGAAGTAGACGGCGTCGGGGCCCACTTTTCGTTTGACGCGTTCTCTTCACGCGAACCGGGGGCCACTTCGCTTGAAAACGCTATGACCTTGACTTCCGCGCCATCTCCCCCGAAAGAGCCGTCTCCCGCCCGCGGCCGTGCTCGGCGTGCGTTTCGCAATCAGGCTCCCGGCAGTCGAAGTCCACGCTAAATCATTGAAGATGCGTGCTTTCTGGGGACTGTCCGAAACCGCTTCGCGTCCAACCGCGTTGTTACCTATATTGATTTGATGCCGGATCAGATGCGCAGCTATCTCGACTTCGAAAAACCCGTCGCCGAACTCGAGGCCAAGGTCGACGAGTTGCGCGCGCTTGCCGCGACCGGCAGCGACATCGGCGACGAGATCGCGCGGATCGAGGACAAGGCGTCGCAGGCGCTGACCGACCTCTACGCCAATCTGACGCCGTGGCAGAAGACGCTGGTGGCGCGTCATCCGCAGCGGCCGCACTTCACCGATTTCGTCAACGCGCTGATCACGGAATTCACGCCGATGGCGGGCGACCGCAAGTTCGGCGAGGACGAGGCGCTGATGGGCGGCTTCGGCCGCTTCCGCGGCGAGAGCATCTGCGTCATCGGCCAGGAAAAGGGCGCCACCACCGAGAGCCGCATCAAGCATAATTTCGGCATGGCCCGCCCCGAAGGCTATCGCAAGGCGGTGCGGCTGATGGAGATGGCGGATCGATTCGGCATCCCCGTGCTGTCGATCGTCGATTCGGCCGGCGCCTATCCCGGCATCGGCGCCGAGGAACGCGGCCAGGCCGAAGCGATCGCGCGCTCCACCGACGCCTGCCTGTCGCTCGGCGTGCCCAATGTCGCGATCGTCACCGGCGAAGGCATGTCGGGCGGCGCCATCGCCATCACCACCGCCAACAAGGTGCTGATGTTCGAACACGCGATCTACAGCGTGATCTCGCCGGAAGCGGCGTCCTCGATCCTGTGGCGCGACGGCACCAAGGCCCAGGAAGCCGCCACCAGCATGAAGATCACGGCGCAGGACATGCTGCGATTCGGCGTCATCGACCGGATCCTGAAAGAGCCGGCCGGCGGCGCCCACCGTGATTCGGCCGCGATGATCGCGGCCACCGGCGACGCCATCGCGCAGGCCTTCGACGAACTGCGCAACCTCGATGCGGACGGCATCCGCCAGCAGCGGCGGCAGAAATTCCTCGATATCGGCCGCAAGCTCGGCTGATGCCGCTCGAAGACGCTCTGTCTATCGTTTTGACGAGCTCTAGACGCGCACCGTCGGACTCGGCCGAAAACGCTCGTGCCTGTCCCCGAAATCGCCGATTTTTTGTCAAATCATCGATTTCGGCCGCAATTAGGCCCCGAGCCCGGTCTTTAACTCTGTTGACCATGCCCGTCGTGGAACCGGCTGAGACGGCTGGTTCAGGTTGCGACGAAATGGGCCAAAGGGTAAGATTTTATACATTGGCTTCAGGGCATGACGCTGTGGTTGGGGTGCGGAAATTGCCCGATGGGTGTGGAGCTTAGCCTTTGAAATATCGCTCGCTGGTTCGCGCGCTCGTCACCTCGGCTGCCCTTGCGGCGCCGGCGTGCTGCTGGCCGGCTGCAACAGCGACGAAATTTCGCTCGCCACCAACGCCAAGGCCAACCAGCCGGTGCCGCCGAAACTGATCCAGGCCATGGTCGAAAAGGACATGGACCTGAATTCGCCGATCCTGGTCCGGCTGTTCAAGCAGGAAGCCGAACTCGAGGTCTGGAAGCAGGATCGCTCCGGCCGCTTTGCGCTGTTGAAGACCTATCCGATCTGCCGCTGGTCGGGCGATCTCGGTCCCAAGGTCCGCGAAGGCGACCGCCAGGCGCCGGAAGGCTTCTACAATATCTCGCCGGCGCAGATGAATCCGCAGTCGGCCTACTATCTCTCCTTCAACACCGGCTATCCCAACGCGTTCGACCGGCGCTCGGCCGCACCGGCTCGCAGCTGATGGTGCATGGCGATTGCTCCTCGCGCGGCTGCTACGCGATGACCGACGAGCAGATCGCGGAGATCTATTCGCTCGGCCGCGAGTCGTTCTTCGGCGGCCAGAAATCGTTCCAGCTGCAGGCCTATCCGTTCAAGATGACGCCGATCAACATGGCGAAGCATCGCAACAACCCGAACATGCCGTTCTGGAAAATGATCAAGGAAGGCTACGATCATTTCGAGGTGACGCGGCAGGAGCCGAAGGTCGATTTCTGCGAGAAGAAATACGTGTTCGACGCCATCCGGGCGCCGAACGCCACGCGCGATCCGGTGTTCGACGCCTCGGCCAAATGCCCGGCCTATGCGATCCCCGAGGAAGTCGCCGACGCCGTGCGCGAGAAGCAGCAGCACGGATCTGGCCGAGACCGCCAAGCTGATCGCCAGGGCACGCCGGTGGCGCGGATGAACACCGGCATCGACGGCGGCATGAACAAGGTGTTCGCGGCCCGCGTGCCTGACGGCAATACCGGCCTCTCCGAAGGCGGCGACAGCCAGGGCCTGTCGGTGCTGGCGCTGTCGCGCGCGCCGGGCACCATCCCGTCGCACGTCAATCCGCCGCGTGCGCCGGCTACGCCGTCCGACAATCTGCTGCAGGGCGCGCCGGAAGAGCCGCGGCTCGCGGCAGCGCCGGCGCCGACCGCCGGCACCGACGCGGGTCGCCAACGCGGCGCCGACCGCGCAGATCCGACGGCTTCTTCTCCAGCCTCGCCCGCAAGGTCGGCATCGGCGGCAGCGCCGATGCGACCGCCACCGCAAGCACGCACCGCCGCCGCCCGCGAAGCCGAAGGTGATCGAGGCCAAGCGCACCGAACGCGCCGCCGCGTCCGGAAGCCGCCGCGCCGAAGACCGCCGAGCACCGAAGCAGGCCGCCGCCGCCAAGCCGGCGCTGAAACCGTCGGTCTCCGATGCGCCGGCGCGCAGCCGCGCGCACCCGCCGCCGCAGTCAGGTCGCGGGATCAGCGCCGATCGTGTCGTCGAACTCGTTCGACAGCCGCTTTGGGGCGGTGAAGTAAGCGCACGGCGCTGCTTCCAGCAGACGAAGCAACCGTCATGCCCCGCGAAGGCGGGGCATCCAGTATTCCGAGAAGTCTGCGATCAGCGCGACAGCGCAGCGTACTGGATCATCCGCTTTCGCGGATGATGACAGTCAGCAGCGCACGATCAACGCACCGCTCTAGCGCGTAGCGTACTTGCCGTGGCAGTGCTTGTACTTCTTGCCGGACTCGCAGGGGCAATCCTCGTTGCGGCCGACCTTGCCCCAGCTTGCGGGATTCTTCGGATCGCGGTCGGCGGGCGGCCGTCGCCGGCACCAGCGAGGCGTTGGCGAACGCCATTTCGTCTTCGCCGGTGTCCGGATCGAGCTTGTGCGCTTCCATCGGCGGCAGGACCGGCTGCTGCTCTTCCGGCGGCACGATCTCGACGCGCATCAGCTGCGCCGTCACCGCTTCGCGCAGATGCGCGATCATCGCCTCGAACAGGCTGAAGGCTTCCGACTTGTATTCCTGCAACGGATCGCGCTGGCCGTAGCCGCGCAGGCCGATCACCTGGCGCAGATGGTCGAGCATGATCAGATGCTCGCGCCAGAGATGATCCAGCGTCTGCAGCAGAATGGTCTTCTCGACGTAACGCATCACGTCGGGGCCCCATTGCGCGACCTTGGCCGCCATGTGCTCGTCGACATGCTTCTCGATGCGCGCCAGCAATTCCTCGTCGGCGATGCCTTCTTCCTTGGCCCAGGCGTCGACCGGCAGGTCGACGTCGAGCACGCGCTTCAATTCGTCCTTCAGGCCGGCGACATCCCACTGCTCGGCATAGGCATGCTCGGGCACGTGCTTGGCGACGACGTCCTCGACGAAGGCGTGGCGCATGTCGGCGACGGTCTCGGCGACGCTGTCGTCCTTCATCAGGTCGATGCGCTGGTCGAAGATCACCTTGCGCTGGTCGTTCTGGACGTTGTCGAACTTGAGCAGGTTCTTGCGGATGTCGAAGTTGCGCGCCTCGACCTTCTGCTGCGCCTTTTCCAGCGCCTTGTTGATCCAGGGATGGATGATGGCCTCGCCCTCTTTCAGGCCGAGCCGCGTCAGCATGCTGTCGAGCCGGTCGGAGCCGAAGATCCGCATCAGATCGTCTTCCAGCGACAGGAAGAATTTCGAGCGGCCGGGGTCGCCCTGACGGCCGGAACGGCCGCGCAGCTGGTTGTCGATGCGGCGGGATTCATGGCGTTCGGAGCCGATGATGTAGAGGCCGCCCGGCTTCCTGATGGTCTTGGCGGGCTTGCCGCCCTTGGCGGGCTCGATCTCGACCTCGTCCTCGGCCTTCAGCACGATCTCGCGGAAGCGCTCGACGTCGGCCTTGATGTGCTCGATCTTGGCGGCCTTCTCGGCCTCGTCGGTGATGTCGGCGGTCTCCTGCAGGATCCGCATCTCGAGCGAGCCGCCGAGCTTGATGTCGGTACCGCGGCCGGCCATGTTGGTCGCGATCGTGATCGCGCCGGGCACGCCGGCTTCGGCGACGATATAGGCTTCCTGCTCGTGGAAGCGCGCGTTCAGCACCGCGAACAGCTTTGCCGGCTTGCCGGCGCGCGCCGCGGCGTAGAGCTTGTCCATGCCCGATTCTCGGTGCCGAAATCGATCTGCTTGTAGCCGTGCTTCTTGAGATATTCGGCGAGCACTTCCGACTTCTCGATCGAGGCGGTGCCGACCAGCACCGGCTGCAGCCGCGCATTGGCGCGTTCGATCTCGGCCAGGATCGCGGCGTATTTCTCGTTCTGGGTGCGGTAGACCTCGTCGTCCTCGTCGAGACGCGCGATCTGGACGTTGGTCGGGATCTCCACGACCTCGAGCTTGTAGATGTCGAACAGTTCGTCGGCTTCGGTCAGCGCCGTGCCGGTCATGCCGGCGAGCTTCTCGTACATCCGGAAATAGTTCTGGAAGGTGATCGAGGCCAGCGTCTGGTTTTCCGGCTGGACCTGGACGTGCTCCTTGGCTTCCAGCGCCTGGTGCAGGCCCTCGGAATAGCGGCGGCCCTGCATCATGCGGCCGGTGAACTCGTCGATGATGATGACTTCGTCGTCGCGGACGATGTAGTCCTTGTCGCGGGTGAACAGCGAATGGGCGCGCAGCGCCTGGTTGATGTGATGCACGACCGAGACGTTCTCGACGTCGTAGAGCGATTCGCCCTTGAGCTGGCCGGCGTCGCGCAGCAGCGTCTCGATCTTCTCCATGCCGGCTTCGGTCAGCGTCACCGTGCGCTGCTTCTCGTCGACGTCGTAGTCGGTCTTGTCGAGCTTGGGCAGGAAGGTGTCGATGGTGTTGTAGAATTCCGAACGGTCGTCGAGCGGACCGGAGATGATCAGCGGCGTGCGCGCCTCGTCGATCAGGATCGAGTCGACTTCGTCGACGATGGCGTAGAAGTGGCTGCGCTGGACCATGTCCTCGAGCCGGTACTTCATGTTGTCGCGCAGATAGTCGAAGCCGTATTCGTTGTTGGTGCCGTAGGTGATGTCGCAGGCGTAGGAATTCTTGCGCTCGGCATCGTCGAGGCCGTGGACGATCACGCCGGTGGTCATGCCGAGGAAGCCGTAGATCTGGCCCATCCAGTCGGAGTCGCGCTGGGCGAGGTAGTCGTTGACGGTGACGACGTGGACGCCCTTGCCGGCGAGCGCGTTGAGATAGACCGCAAGCGTCGCCACCAGCGTCTTGCCTTCGCCGGTCTTCATCTCGGCGATGTCGCCCTCATGCAGCACCATGCCGCCGATCAGCTGGACGTCGAAATGGCGCTGGCCGAGGGTGCGCTTGGCGGCCTCGCGCACGGTGGCGAAGGCCGGCACCAGGATGTCGTCGAGCGTCTTGCCGTCGGCGAGCTGCTGGCGGAACTCGGCGGTGCGGGCCTTCAGCGCCTCGTCCGAGAGCGCGGCGACCTCGGGCTCCAGCGCGTTGATGGCGTTGACGCGGGACTGATATCCCTTCACCCGCCGGTCGTTGGCGGAGCCGAAAAACTTGCGGGCGAGCGCGCCGATCATGCCAATTCCTGCCTTTGCCGTTACTTGCGTTGCGCCGTGACGTGGTCCACCAGGTTGCCTATCAACTCACCGTGACGCATCGCGGCAAACTCCCCATCGAGGGGGTCATCCGCCAAATGAGTGGGAATTGGGCAACCCAAGGTTCAACGGCAAAAACCACAGCAAAATAAGCTTAATACCGTTGATAGGTTCCGGCAGAGATATGGCCGGGCCGGGGGGTTGTCAACGTGCCCCATATGTCAAGGAATTCATCATTTTGACAGACTTTTCGCGTTGCCAAGCCCCTGTGATTGGGCGAGTGTCCCGCCGCCTTTGGCGTTCCCCATCTTCAAGACAAGGATTTTGCATGACCTCCCCGTTCCCGGAAACGAAAACCGGCCTGCGCTTCGGCTTGGCCTCTCTGGCCGTGACCGGCTGCCTGGCCGCGCTTTTGGCCGCCGGCTCCGGTCCGCGCCGAGGACAATCCGGTGCTCGCCAAGGTCAACGGCGTCGGAGATCCGCCAGAGCGACGTGGCGCTTGCCGAGGAGGAGCTCGGCCCGAGCCTCGCGCAGATGGACCCGGCCACCAAGAAGGACAACGTGCTGTCCTTCCTGATCGACCTGAAGATCGTCGCCAAGGCGGCCGAGGACAAGAAGGTCGAGAATTCCGAGGACTTCAAGAAGCGGATGGCGTTCACGCGCAGCCGCCTCCTGATGGACAGCCTGCTGGCCACCGAGGGCAAGGCGGCGACCACCGACGACGCCATGAAGAAGGTCTATGAGGAGGCCTCCAAGCAGATCACCGGCGAGCAGGAAGTCCACGCCCGCCACATCCTGGTCGAGACCGAGGACGAGGCCAAGGCGATCAAGGCCGAACTCGACAAGGGCGCGGATTTCGCCGAACTGGCCAAGAAGAAGTCCAAGGATCCCGGCGCGTCCGACGGCGGCGATCTCGGCTTCTTCACCAAGGACCAGATGGTGCCGGAATTCTCCGCCGTCGCCTTCGTGCTCGAGCCCGGCAAGATCTCCGATCCGGTCAAGTCGCAGTTCGGCTGGCACATCATCAAGGTCGAGGAAAAGCGCAGCCGCAAGGCGCCCGACTTCGAACAGGTCAAGGCCCAGATCGAGACCTATGTGACGCGCAAGGCGCAGGCCGAATATGTCGGCAAGCTGCGCGAGGCCGCCAAGATCGAACGCATGGACAAGCCGGCCGAGACCGCCGCGAAGCCGGACGCCGCCAAGCCGGCGGACCGGCCAAGCCCGCCGACGCGGCGAAGGACTCCAAGATGGCGCCGGCGAAGAAGTAAAAATTCGCTGTCACTTCTCCGAGACCAATAGTATCTACCATCGTCATGGCCGGGCCGAAGTGCCCGGCCATTCTACGTCTGGGGCCGTCCGCGTAGACGTGGAGCCGGATGGCTTACTCCATGTCGAAGAAGGTGCTCGCATGTCCACCGCCGTCTCCCCCCTCGCCCCGACCGATGTTCCCGACATGCCCGCGATTGCGGGCGTCAGGCTGGCCACCGCGGCCGCCGGCATCCGCTACAAGGGACGTACCGACGTGCTGCTGGCCGTGATGGACAAGGGCACCACGGTCGCCGGCGTCTTCACCAAGTCGAAATGCCCGTCCGCGCCGGTGGAATGGTGCCGCGCCAAGCTCTCCAAGCGGTCAAGCGAGCCCGCGCGCTGGTGGTGAATTCCGGCAATGCCAACGCCTTCACCGGCAAGACCGGCCGGCAGTCGACCACGTTGACGGCGTCGATCGCCTCCAAGGCGGTCGGCTGCAGCGTCAACGAGGTGTTCCTCGCCTCCACCGGCGTGATCGGCGAGCCGCTCGATGCCACCAAGTTCGACGGCGTGCTGGCGACGCTGGCCGAGAGCGCCGCCCCCGACGACTGGATGAGCGCCGCCAAGGCGATCATGACCACCGACACCTTCCCGAAGGTCGCGACCGCGACCGTGAAACTCGGCAAGGCCAAGGTCACCATCAACGGCATGGCCAAGGGCGCCGGCATGATCGCGCCGGACATGGCAACGATGCTGTCGTTCGTGTTCACCGACGCGCCGCTGTCGTCCGCCGTGCTGCAATCGCTGCTCAAGAGCGGCGTCGAGGACACTTTCAATGCCGTCACCATCGACAGCGACACCTCGACGTCGGACACCCTGCTGGCCTTCGCCACCGGCGCTGCCGCCGCAAATGGCGCGCCGAAGATCACGCGCGCCAGCGATCCCAGGCTGAAGGCCTTTGCAAAGGCGTTCCGCGAGGTGCTGGCCGATCTCGCCGAGCAGGTGGCGCGCGACGGCGAAGGCGCGCGCAAGCTGGTCGAGATCATCGTCGACGGCGCCACCACCAAGGCTTCGGCGCGCAAGATCGCGATGTCGATCGCGAACTCGCCGCTGGTGAAGACCGCGATCGCCGGCGAGGACGCCAACTGGGGCCGCGTGGTGATGGCGGTCGGCAAGGCCGGCGAGCCCGCCAACCGCGACAAGCTGTCGATCGCGTTCAACGGCATCCGCGTCGCCAAGAGCGGCGCGCGCGATCCGTCCTACAACGAGGCTGAGGTCTCCGAGGTGATGAAGAACCCGAAGATCCAGATCAAGGTCTCGCTCGGGCTCGGCAAGGGCCGCGACCGCGTGCTGACCTGCGACCTCACCAAGGAATATGTCGCGATCAACGGCGATTACCGCTCGTGACTATTTCAAAGCCCAACGCGACCGCGCATGGCTGAGATCAAGCTCACCCTCGTCGTCGCCTGCGCGCTGGTCGACGCCGACAAGCGCGTGCTGATCGCGCAGCGCCCGGAAGGCAAGGCGCTGGCGGGGCTATGGGAATTTCCCGGCGGCAAGCTCGAGCCCGGCGAACGGCCCGAGCATGCGCTGATCCGCGAACTGCGCGAGGAAATCGGCATCGAAGTCGCCGAGCCGTGCCTGGCGCCGCTGACCTTCGCCAGCCATGCCTATGAAACCTTCCATCTGTTGATGCCGCTCTACATCTGCCGGCGCTGGGAAGGCATCGTCACCGCGCGCGAAGGCCAGCAGCTGGCCTGGGTCCGCGCCAACAAACTGCGCGACTACCCGATGCCGCCGGCGGACATTCCGCTGATCCCGCATTTGATCGATTTGTTGATGTGAGTTCGGTTGTCATGCGCGGGCTTGACCCGCGCATCCATCAAGCTTCGAAAAATTCTCGCGAAGATGATGGATTGCCGGGTCAAGCCCGGCACATGACGACGTTACTAGTCGGCACCCGCTTCACCGCCGCTTCCAGGCTCGCCTTCGCCGATCCCGGCCGCAGCGGTTTCGGCTGGCTCTCATGCGGCGCCCAGCCGGACAGCCAGATCACATCGAAGGTGGCGCGGATGCGCCCATCGGGATCGGCAAAACGCTCGGCATAGATCTGCGCCATCCGCAGCATGGTGGCGCGGCGGGTCGGCGTCCGCCGCCGCTCGACCAGAACATTGGTCGCGCCCATCCGCCGGAGATCGGCCATCAGCGCGAACGCGCTGTCATAGCGCACCACGACGCGGTCGACGTCGGTGACCGGCAGCGCCAGCCCGGCCCTTTGCAAGAGCCCGCCGATGTCGCGCAGATCGGCAAACGGCGCGACCCGCGGCGACACCCCGCCTTCGCATTCGGCTTCCGCCGCCGCAAAGGATTGCCGCAGCTCAGTCAGCGTATCGCCGCCGACCATCGCCGCCAGCAGCAGCCCGTCCGGCTTCAGGGCGCGCCGGATCTGCGAGAGCACGCCGGGCAGATCATTCGCAAACTGCAACGCCAGCGCGGAGACCGCGAGATCGAGCGATTCAGGCTTGAGCGGAAGGGTTTCCGGTTCAGAGAATTCGACACGCGCGATCGACTTGAAGCGATCGGCGACCGGCGTTCGCAACAACTCACCCGGCGACCAGATTTCCGCGACATCGGAAAAGCCACGCGTCACCGCCAGCAGCCGATCCGCCATATCTTCCGCGACTCGATCGAGCAGGAACGTCGCCGGCCCGCCGCGCCGCGCGCGGTCCATCCGCGCGCGCAGCAGCGCGCGGTCGAACAGGATGGGCGCGGCAGTCGGGTTCGAGGCCATGCCGGTTGGTACGCTGGGCGGCATACTTGACAATCGGGCTTTTACGTCATTGCGGGGACCGCAGCGACGAAGCAATCCGCACCTGACCTTGCTTGCCCTTTGCACTGCTTCGCGGAGTCCTGCACGGCCGCGCATTCGCGCGACCCGTGGCTCGCAAGTGAACGGTCGACGGAGACCTCGTCGCGGCTTGAGCATCGCCCGCCGCCGCGTTAGCCTCTCCCGATGGACGCCGAGGCATCACCACCACGCTCCATTTCCGGCCATCTGCGCGGCGCGTTCACCGCCTGCCGCGGCGCGTTTGCGCATCTTCCGCGACTGGCGCTCGACATTGCGCTGCCGACGCTCTGCGTTTCCTGCCGCGAGCCGGTCGATGGCGAGGGCGTCTGTGCGGAATGCTGGGCCAAGCTGTCGTTCATCGCACAGCCTTACTGTCCCCGGCTCGGCATTCCCTTTGTCTACGATCCCGGACCGGAATTGCTGTCGATGGAGGCGATCGCCAACCCACCGGCCTACCAGCGCGCCCGCGCCGCCGTGCGCTATGACGACGTCGCCCGCACGCTGGTGCATGCCTTGAAATACCAGGACCGCACCGACCTCGCGCCCGCGATGGGGCGCTGGATGGCGCGCGCGGGTAAGGAATTGCTCGACGAAGCCGACGTGCTGGTGCCGGTTCCCCTGCATTGGCGGCGCGGCTGGAGCCGGCGCTACAACCAGTCCGGCGCACTGGCGCGGGTGATTTCGCGCCAAACCGGCGTGAAACTGGCCACGGAAGCGTTGCGGCGGGTCCGCGCCACCGAGCAGCAGATCGGCCTGTCGCGGCCGCAGCGCGCCAGCAATGTTCAGGGCGCCTTCAAGGTCACGCCCGAGCGCAGCGCCGATATCGCCGGCCGCCGCGTCGTGCTGGTCGACGATGTCCTGACTTCGGGCGCCACCACGGATGCCTGCGCCCGTGCCTTATTGCGCGCCAGGGCCGCGCAGGTCGACGTGCTGGTATTCGCGCGGGTTGTGGACACCCACCGGGCTCCCATATAATTCAAAGTAATTCAAAGTCTTGCAAACCCGAGCGCACCATGACCGCTGCCGTTGAAATCTATACCCGTCCGGGCTGCGGCTATTGCACCGCCGCCAAATCGCTGCTGACGCGCAAGAATGCCGCGTTCACCGAATTGAACGTCGCTTCTGACCCCGCTTATCGCGAACAGATGTATAGTCGCGCCGGCGAAGGAACGACCTTTCCGCAGATCTTCATCGGTGCAACCCATGTCGGCGGTTGCGACGAGCTGTACGCGCTGGACCGCGCGGGCAAGCTCGACGCCATGCTGGCGGGAGAAAAGGCCTCCTCATGAGCGCTGACCAGACCTTTACCGCGGCCATGGTGCAGATGCGCACCGGGCTGCTGCCCGAGCCAAGCCTCGAGCAAGGCACCCAATTGATCCGCGAGGCGGCCGCGCAAGGCGCGGACTACGTGCTCACCCCCGAGGTGAGCAACATGATGCAGTTGAACCGCAAGGCGCTGTTCGAGCATCTGGCGACCGAGGAAGACGACAAGTCGCTGAAGGCGTATCGCGCCCTGGCGAAGGAACTGAACATCCATCTCCATGTCGGCTCGCTGGCGTTGCGCTTCTCGGAGGAGAAGGCCGTCAACCGCTCGTTCCTGATCGGGCCCGACGGCAACGTGCTCGCCAGCTACGACAAGATCCACATGTTCGACATCGATCTGCCCGGCGGCGAGAGCTATCGCGAGTCCGCCAATTACCAGCCGGGCGAGACCGCCGTGATCTCGGACCTGCCGTGGGGCCGCATCGGCCTGACCATCTGCTATGACGTGCGCTTTCCGGCGCTCTATCGCGCGCTGGCCGAAACCGGCGCCTCGTTCCTCGCGGTGCCGTCGGCGTTTACGAAGAAGACCGGCGAGGCGCATTGGCACACGCTGCTGCGCGCCCGCGCCATCGAGAACGGCTGCTTCGTGTTCGCAGCGGCGCAGGCCGGCATGCACGAGAACAAGCGCGAGACCTTCGGGCATTCGCTGATCATCGCGCCCTGGGGCGAGATTCTCGCCGAAGGCGGCGTCGAGCCCGGCGTGTTCCTGGCGAAGATCGATCCGTCCAGGGTAGAGACCGCGCGCAAAACCGTGCCGTCGCTGCAGCATGGACGCCGCTTCGGCATCGCCGATCCCAAAGCCGGCCCGGAACATCTGCACCTGGTCCGGGGCTCGGCATGATCCGGTACAATCTGCGCTGCGAGAAGGGACACAGCTTCGAAAGCTGGTTCCAGAGCTCCACGGCCTATGAAAGCCAGGAGAAGCGCAGACTGGTGAGCTGCCCCGCCTGCGGCTCGGTCAAGGTCGAGCGCGCCATCATGGCCCCGCAGATCGTCAGCAAGAAGGGCCGCGAAGCCGCCGCGCCCGCGCCGACCGAGGCGGCGCCGACGGAAACAACCGCGCAGGGATCGACGCCGCTGCTGATGGCGCAGGAACTCGAACTGCGGGCCAAGATCAAGGAATTGCGCGACCACATCGTCAAGAATGCCGACAATGTCGGCGAACGCTTCCCCAACGAAGCGCGCAAGATGCATTACGGCGATATCGAACACCGCCCGATCTACGGCGAAGCCTCGCCGGAAGAAGCGCGTACGCTGATCGACGAAGGCGTTGAGGTGTCTCCGCTGCCGGTGCTGCCGGACGACCGGAATTAAGCCGAGGCCGTGAGCTAAATCCCGTCATTGCGAGCGAAGCGAAGCAATCCATCGCGCCGCACGAAGAAAGACTGGATTGCTTCGTCGCTACGCTCCCCTGCACAAACGCTTCGCGTTTGTTGCAGGCAATGACGTCCTGAGGCCCCATCGATGAACCTCGATACCTTCCCCTCCTGGCTGCTCTGGGCC
The DNA here is from genome assembly GCA_963764705.1 of uncultured Alphaproteobacteria bacterium. Classification (GTDB taxonomy): domain Bacteria; phylum Pseudomonadota; class Alphaproteobacteria; order Rhizobiales; family Xanthobacteraceae; genus Bradyrhizobium. Next base: position 107,185 of record CAVXTR010000014.1, read on the forward strand.
CTCCTCTCAGCCGTGTTCGCCGCGCTGACCGCGATCTTCGCCAAGATCGGCGTCGAGAACATCAATTCCGATCTCGCGACCCTGATCCGCACCGTCGTCGTGCTGATCAGCCTGGCGATGATCCTGTTCGCGACCGGCCAGTTCAGCCAGGCCGGTCCGATCTCGAACAAGACCTGGCTGTTCCTGGTGTTGTCCGGCCTCGGCACCGGGGCGTCGTGGCTGTGTTACTTTCGCGCGCTGAAACTCGGCCCGGCCTCGATGGTCGCACCGATCGACAAACTGAGCGTGGTTCTGGTGGCGCTGTTCGGCGTGGTGTTTCTCGGCGAGCGGCCGTCGCTGAACGGCTGGCTCGGGATCGCGCTCATCGCCGCCGGCGCGGTGCTGATCGCGGTTAAACGCTGACCAATAGCGCCACGCCGACGACAATCAAGACGATGCCGACAAGCTCGCGCGCGGCAAGTGGCTGCTTGAACGAATAATATGCCACGGCCTGTGCGAACAGCACCTCGACCAGCGCCAGTGTGCGCACATTGGCCGCGGCTGTCAGCGCGAATGCCAGGAACCAGAATTGCGAAGCGAACGCGCCCATGAAGCCCGCGAGCATCGAGGGCCGCCACAGTCCAAGAATCTTCTTCAGTACGTCGGGCGCGCGCAGCAATAAATAGATCGACAGGATCAGCGTCTGCACGAACAGGCCGAACACCAGCGTGTAGGACGCCGCCGTTACAAAGGAGACGCCGGGCACCACGATCACGGCGCCGCGAAAGCCGACGGCCGACAGCGCGAATGCCGCCGCAGCCCCGAGCCCGAGTATCGTCGGTTTCAAATCTGCAAAACCCTTCCCGGAAGCGGGTCGCAGCGCGGCGATGACCACGCCGGCGGTCGCGATCAGGATCGCAACCACCTTCAAGACGGTCAGATGATCGCCGAGAAAGATGAAGCCGAAGATCGCGGTCTGGATTGCCTCGGTCTTCAGGTACGCCGTCGTCACCACGAAGGAGCGGTCGTTCATCGCCAGCAGCATCATCCCGGTGCCGAGGATCTGGCTCAGCGCGCCGAGCAGCAGCCACGGCCAGAACGCCGCCGTCGGCCACGGAATGGGATCGCCGGTCACGGCGATCACGACCGCGAAGAACAGGATCGAGAACGGAAAGCCGAACAGGAAGCGGATGTTGGTCGCGCCCCAGGTCCCGAGCGGCCCGGTCAACGAACGCTGCATCGCATTGCGCGCGACCTGCCCGAGCGCAGCAGTGATGGTGAAGGGAATCCAGAGCGAGGCGACGGTGAACATGGGGAATGGGCTACCGGCAGGAAGGTGACGCACCGTGCCGGGCGGAACCAACGCGGTCAACCTGAACGGTGCATGACAGGGATGCGGTTTGCTCCGTCTCCCCGCAAGCGGGGCGAGGTAAGCAAGCTAAATCCCTTCCGCTACCACCATGTAGTTCACGTCCATGTCGGACGAGATGCTCCATTTGTCGGCGAGCGGGCTGTAGACCACACCGGCCTGCTCGGTGATGGCGAGCTTGTTGTGGGCGAGGTGCTGCGCCAATTCGTCGGGGGTGACGAACTTGTCCCATTGATGGGTGCCGCGCGGCAGCCAGCGCAGCACGTATTCGGCGCCGACGATGGCGAGCGCAAAGCTCTTCCAGTTGCGGTTCAGGGTCGAGACCACCATCAGGCCGCCCGGCTTGAGCATCGCCGCGCAGCGCGACAGGAACGCGCCGACATCGGTGACATGCTCGATCACTTCCATCGCCAGCACGATGTCGAAGCGCTCGCGCACGTCCATTTCCTCGGCCGTGGTGCAGCGGTAGTCGATCGACAGATGGCCCTTGTCGGCATGCAGCTTGGCCGCGGCGATATTGGTCGCCGACGGATCGATTCCGATCACCTGCGCGCCGAGCCGCGTGAACGGTTCGCACAACAGGCCGGCGCCGCAGCCGATGTCGAGGATACGCAGGCCCGCGAGGCAGTTCAGGCTTTTGACGTTGCGCTCGAACTTGCGGCAGGCGGCGTCGCGAATGTAGGTCAGCCGCAGCGGGTTGATCTTGTGCAGCGGGGCCATCTTGCCCCTCGGGTCCCACCACTCCTCCGACAGCTTTGAGAATTTCGCGACCTCGGCGGGGTCGACCGTGCTGCCTGTCATACCGGAAGAGTTGGATTGCATCGCCATGATCAGGTGCCGGCCGGTCGTGCGGTGATGGAGTTGCGGAACGCCAGCGGCGAGGCGATGGTCTGGATGGTTTCCTTGCCCTCGCCGACGCCGAGGATGGTCACGTCGCCATAGTTCATGACGCGGCCGAGAATGCTCTGGTTGACGTCGACGCTTTCGACCTTGTCGAGCGACATCTCGAAAGTCCGCCGCTTGATGAAGCCGGTCTTGTGGACGATCCGGAAATTGGTGACGTCGGTCTCGGTGGTGGCGCGGCGGAACCAGGCCCTGACGGTCCAGTACAGCGCGACCAGGGCCGATATCGCCGCCAGCGACAGGAAGAGCAGCACCGGCACATCGGCTGTGATCGTCCGCGACAGCACCAGAAACACGATGGTTACGAGCCAGGCCAGAATCGCCGGCAGGTAGAACATCCAGTGCGCGTTGGTGGAATACAGCACCTTCTCGCCGGGTTGCAGGATTTCGTCGATATAACGCCCCATACGCCCGTCCTGAATTAACTCGCTACCACAGCAATTTAGGTCAAATTCGCGGTGAAAACCCGCACCGCGGCTTGCCCCGGACCGCCCCGCTATGTATACGCCGCTTTCGGCCCGGGCGCTCCCATTTCCGTGCGGGTCACCATACTTATCCTCACAGGGAATGCACGCGTCGTCATGGGCCGCCTCGTGATGAAATTCGGCGGGACATCCGTCGCCAATATCGACCGAATCCGCAACGTCGCGCGTCATGTCAAACGCGAGGTCGATGCCGGGCACGACGTTGCCGTCGTGGTGTCGGCGATGTCCGGCAAGACCAACGAACTGGTGGAGTGGTGCCGCGACGCCTCGCCGATGCATGATGCCCGCGAATATGACGCCGTGGTGGCGTCAGGCGAGCAGGTGACGTCGGGACTGCTGGCGATCGCGCTGCAGGCGATCGGCATCCAGGCCCGCTCCTGGCAGGGCTGGCAGATCCCGATCCGGACTTCGGACGCCCACGCTTCGGCCCGGATTCTCGAGATCGACGGCAGCGAGATCGTCAACCGCTTCGCGGATCGCAAGGAAGTCGCCGTCATCGCCGGGTTCCAGGGCATCAATCCGCAGACCAACCGGATCACCACGCTCGGACGCGGCGGCTCGGACACCTCGGCGGTGGCGATCGCCGCCGCAATCCATGCCGACCGCTGCGACATCTACACCGACGTCGATGGCGTCTATACGACAGACCCGCGCGTGGTTCCCAAGGCGCGGCGGCTCGACAAGATCGCGTTCGAGGACATGCTGGAACTGGCCTCGCAGGGCGCCAAGGTGCTGCAGGTCCGTTCGGTGGAACTCGGCATGGTGCACAACATGCCGGTGTTCGTCCGTTCCAGCTTCGACAAACCCGAAGATATCGACCCGCACGGCACACCGCCGGGCACGCTGATCTGCAGCGAGGAGGAAATCATGGAAAGCCACGTCGTCACCGGCATCGCCTTCTCCAAGGACGAAGCCCAGATTTCCGTGCGCCAGATCGAGGACAAGCCCGGGGTCGCGGCATCGATCTTCGTGCCGCTGGCGGACGCCAACATCAATGTCGACATGATCGTCCAGAACGTCTCCGAGGACGGCAAGACCACCGACCTGACCTTCACCGTTCCGGCCTCCGACTACAACCGCGCCCGCGACACCATCACCGCAGCGAAGGCCAAGATCGGCTATATCAGGCTCGATAGCGCGACCGACGTCGCCAAGGTTTCCGTGATCGGCAGCGGCATGCGCAGCCATGCCGGCGTCGCGGCCCAGGCGTTCAAGGCGTTGTCCGAGCGCAATATCAACATTCGCGCCATCACCACCTCCGAAATCAAGTTCTCGGTGCTGATCGATGCCGCCTATACCGAGCTGGCGGTGCGTACGCTGCATACGCTCTACGGGCTGGATAAAACCTAGAGCGTTTTCGAGCGAAGTGGGCACTTGTTCGCGTAGCAATCAAGTTTACGCAGATTGCGTAGACTTATCTGCGGTAGAACGCGCGTCAAAGCAAAAACGAGTGCCCGGTGCTCCGGGCACTAGAACGATTTTCTCTCGATTTTTACACATGTGATGCGCTTCGCTACCGCAGCATTGTCCTGACACAGACGTTATTGGTTCTGGCAGGCGTTTTGCTTGGCAAAGCAAGCCTTGATTGGCTATACGGCCTGAGAGGTGGGCTGCCGCAAACTGTGCCACAGTTTTGGCGATCCCGATTCGGTCGGGATCAGGGGCCTGCGGCGGCGCCGAATGAATAAAATTGTTGTTTTTCGTGAGTTTCACGCCAGCTACCGGCCACCCGGCGGGCCGGCCTTGCGGGGGAGGATATCGGCACATGCGGAGCGCGTCGGGAGGCCCCCGCGTCTTGTTGAGACGGCTCCGCGAAACCATGGCGGAGCAGGTCTCCGCCCAGGAGCGCCTGGACAAGATCGTGGTGCTGATCGCGGCCAACATGGTGGCCGAGGTCTGCTCGACCTATGTGCTGCGCGTCGATAACACCCTCGAACTCTACGCCACCGAAGGTCTGAACCGCGACGCCGTGCACAGAACGGTCTTGAGCGCGCATGAAGGCCTCGTCGGCCTCGTCGCCAGCGAGGCGACGCCGCTCAATCTCTCCGACGCGCAAAGCCATCCGGCGTTCTCGTTCCGCCCGGAAACCGGCGAAGAAATCTACCACTCGTTCCTCGGGGTGCCGATCCTGCGCGCCGGCAACACGCTCGGCGTGCTGGTGGTGCAGAACCGCGCCAAGCGCACCTATGTCGAGGAAGAGGTCGAGGCGCTGCAGACCACCGCCATGGTGCTGGCGGAGATGATCGCCTCCGGCGAACTGGCCGCACTCGCGCAGCCCGGCGCCGAACCCGCCGCAAGGCACTCGCTGCACAAGACCGGCGCGATCCTGTCCGACGGCATCGCGCTCGGCCATGTCGTGCTGCACGAGCCGCGCGTCGTCATCACCAATTACATTGCTGAGGACCTGCCGAAGGAAATCAAGCGGCTGGACGCGGCGCTGGCCAAGCTGCGCGCCGACCTCGACCGCATGCTGGAGCGCGGCGACGTCGCCGAGGGCGGCGAACACCGCGAGGTGCTGGAAGCCTACCGGATGTTCGCCAACGACCACGGCTGGTCGCACAAGCTGCATGAGGCGGTCGCCACCGGCCTTACCGCGGAAGCCGCCGTCGAACGCGTGCAGTCCGATACCCGCGCCCGCATGCTGCGCTCGACCGATCCTTATCTGCGCGACCGCCTGCACGACCTCGAGGATCTCGGCCACCGCCTGATGCGGCAACTGGTCGGCCAGGACCACGCGCCGTCGCGCGAGCAGTTGCCGGAAAACGCCATCCTGATCGCGCGTGCGATGGGCCCGGCGGCGCTGCTTGACTATGACCGCAAGCGCCTGCGCGGCCTGGTGCTGGAGGAAGGCACCGCCAACTCCCATGTTTCGATCGTGGCGCGTGCGCTCGGCATTCCCGCCGTTGGTGAAATTCCGAACGCGCCCGGCATTGCCGATCCCGGCGACGCCATCATCGTCGACGGCACCTCGGGCTCGATCTATGTCCGTCCCTCGGCCGAAATCGAATCGGCCTATGCCGAGCGCGTGCGTTTTCGCGCCCGCCGCCAGGCGCAGTATGCGGCGCTGCGCGACAAGCCCTGCATCACCAAGGACGGCCAGCCGGTCGAACTGATGATCAATGCCGGTCTTGTCATCGACCTGCCGCATATCGAGGACACCGGCAGTGCCGGCATCGGGCTGTTTCGTACCGAACTGCAGTTCATGGTCGGCCAGAGCCTGCCGCGCTCTTCGGACCAGCTTGCGCTCTATCGCACCGTGCTCGACGCGGCAGGGACAAAACCGGTCACGTTCCGGACCCTGGATATCGGCGGCGACAAGGCGCTGCCTTACATGGAGACCGTGATCGAGGAAAATCCCGCGCTCGGCTGGCGCGCGATCCGGCTCGGTCTGGACCGGCCGGGCCTGTTGCGTGGACAGATACGCGCGCTGCTGCGGGCCGGCGGCGGCCGCGCGCTGAAAATCATGTTTCCGATGATTTCCGAAGTCGCCGAGTTCGACCAGGCCAAGGCCATCGTCGAGCGCGAGTTGACCTATCTGCGCCAGCACGGCCATGCGCTGCCGGAGCGGATCGACGTCGGCACCATGATCGAAGTCCCGGCGCTGCTGTATCAGCTCGACGAACTGCTGAAGAAGGTCGATTTCGTCTCGGTCGGCTCCAACGACCTGTTCCAGTTCATGTTCGCGGTCGATCGCGGCAACGCCAAGGTTTCCGAACGCTTCGACACCATGTCGGCGCCGATCCTGCGGGCCTTGCGCGACATCATACGCAAGGCCAATGCCGCCAAGAAGACCGCCTCGCTGTGCGGCGAGATGGCCTCCAAGCCGCTCGGCGCGCTGGCGCTGATCGCGCTCGGCTACCGCTCGCTGTCGATGTCCGCTACCGGACATGGTCCGGTCAAGGCGCTGATCCTCGACCTCGACGCCGCGAAGGCCGAGGCGATGCTGATGCCGTTGCTGGACGCACCGTCGGGCAGCGTCTCAATCCGCGACAAGCTGACTGCCTTCGCGGAAGCCGAAGGCTTGTCGTTGTAGCGAGGCTCCGTCCCGACAACGCCGCCTTCGCTTTCGCCGCTAGAGAACACCGACATGTTACCTGAAGCCAAACTCGATATCCTGCTCGCCCACCACGCCTCGCTCGAGGCCGAACTGCTGAGCCAGTTGAGTTCCGAGAAATACGTCCAGATCACGCGCGAACTCGCCGAGCTCAATCCGCTGATCGATGCCGTCAAGACCTATCGCGCAGCCCAGGCCGAGATCGCCGACACCAAAACCCTGCTGGCCGACTCCGCCACCGACCCTGATATGCGCAGCATGGCGGAAGCCGAGCTCGAAACGCTGCAGACGAAGGTCGACGAACTCGCTCAGAAAATTCGCGTCGCGCTGCTGCCCAAGGACGCCATGGACGACCGCAACGTGGTGCTGGAAATCCGCGCCGGCACCGGCGGCGACGAGGCCTCCTTGTTCGCCGGCGACTTGTTCCGGATGTACGAGCGGTTCGCGGCGCTGCAGGGCTGGAAGGTCGAGGTGGTCTCGGCTTCGGAAGGCACCATGGGCGGCTACAAGGAAATCGTCGCCGAGGTGCAGGGCCGCGGCGCGTTCGCCAAACTGAAATTCGAATCCGGTGTGCACCGCGTGCAGCGCGTGCCTGACACAGAAACCCAGGGGCGCATTCACACCTCCGCGGCGACGGTCGCGGTATTGCCCGAGGTCGAGAATGTCGACATCGACATCAAGGATGACGATCTACGGATCGAGACCATGCGCGCGCAGGGCGCCGGCGGCCAGCACGTCAACAAGACCGAATCGGCGATCCGCATCACCCACATTCCAACCGGCATCGTGGTCATGATGCAGGACAGCCGCTCGCAGCACAAGAACCGGGCCTCGGCGATGAACATCCTGCGCTCGCGGATCTACGACGCCGAACAGCAGCGGATCAACGCCGTGCGCTCCGCCGAACGCAAGGAGAAGGTCGGCTCCGGCGACCGCTCCGAGCGCATCCGCACCTATAATTTCCCGCAAGGCCGCGTCACCGACCACCGCATCAACCTGACGCTCTACAAACTGCCGCAGGTGATCGCCGGCGAAGCGCTGGGTGAGCTGACCGAAGCGCTGACCACCGAACATCAGGCCGCGCAACTTGCGGCGCAAGGCGCGGCGGCGTGAGCGACGACAAATCTCTGGCCGGACAAACCGTCGACGCCGCGCGACGAGCGCTCACGCTGCGGCTGAAATCGAACGCCACTGAATCCACCGAACTCGATGCCCGGCTGCTCGTCGGTCACGCGCTTGGCCTCGACCTCACCGGCTTGATCACGTCGGCACAACGGCAACTCACGGCAGACGAAGCGGCACGCCTCGAACACTTCGCGCGCCGCCGTCTCGCCGGCGAACCGGTCGCGCGCATTCTGGGCGAGAAGGAATTCTGGGGACTGTCGCTCCAGCTTTCGCCGGCGACCCTGGTGCCGCGGCCGGATACCGAGACGGTGGTCGAACTGGCGCTGGAACTGCTGTGCGCCGACGGGCCTGCTAGCCGCCCATTGCGCATCGCCGACCTCGGCACCGGTTCGGGCGCGATCCTGCTGGCGTTGTTGTCCGAGTTGCCGAACGCGCTGGGATTCGGCACCGACATTTCCGAACAGGCCCTGCAGACCGCCGCCGCCAACGCCGTCAGCACCGGTCTCGCTGCTCGCGCGACGTTCATCGCCTGCGATTACACGGCAGGATTATCCGGCCTGTTCGATTTGATCGTCTCGAATCCGCCCTATATCCGCGCGGCTGACATCAGCGGGCTGGCAGTGGAGGTCAGGGAATATGACCCCCTGATGGCGCTCGATGGCGGCGCCGACGGGCTCGACGCCTACCGCGCGCTGATCCCCCAGGCCGCCGGTCTGTTGGCGCCGGGCGCTGCGCTGGTTGTAGAGGCCGGTGAGGGCCAAAGCGGCCCCATTAACACTTTGATGACGATGGCCGGATTGGCGCCCACTGGCGCCCCCAAAGCCGATCTGGCGGGCATTCCGAGGGCCGTCGCGGGCCGCAAATTGCCCCGATAAAGTCCTATTGGAACGCAAAAAAACCGCTTGGAATATTCCCCGGGAGCGACTACGTTCCGGCCACAACATCGGTCTAAGGGTCGCTGGCCCCGTAAGGTGTTACGGGTGAGGCCAGATTTCTCGAAACGAGAGCCCGCCGAGTGAAAGGTTCCAAAACGCAGGTCCAATTGAGCGCAATGGCTGAAGCTGTGCTGCTCTCGACCGCAAAGCGAACGAAAGCCTGATTTGCGCTTGAAGACTTACGCAACATGAAGACTTACGCAGCATATCGCCACGCGAAGCCGTCATGCGCGATGATTAGGCTGGTTTTGGCAGGCTGAATGATTTGGTCCGGCTGGCAGTGAACGCCGGCGGTTGGGGAACGCGTCTTTGTTGAACGCGATGGTTGGCGAAATCGACGACATGAAGGTGAACGGCATCGTGATTCGGTGTGCGCAGATGCGCGCCGAACCCGGTGAGGCTATGACGGCAACTGCATAATTTTCAGGGCTGGAATAAAGGCGAGACATGAGAAACGGTCAAAACAACAACAAGCGGATGCGTAACCGGAACAACAACAGCAATAATAACAACAACAATAACAATAACCGGCGCGGACAAAACCCGATGACCCGGGTGTTCGAATCGAACGGACCCGACATCAAGATCCGCGGTACCGCCTCCCACGTTGCGGAAAAATACGTCCAGCTGGCGCGCGACGCGCGTTCCTCCGGCGACCCGGTCGCGGCCGAGAATTACTACCAGCACGCCGAACATTACTTCCGCCTGATCGCGGCCGCCCAGGAGCAGTTCCGGCAGAACCAGCCGCAGCCGCGCACCGAAAACGAAATGCCCTCGACCGACGAAGGCGAAGACGAGGGCGAGAGCTTCTCCAATTTCGGCCAGGAACCCGGTTTCGTTCCGCAGCAGCCGCAGCAGCAGCCGTCATTCGTGCCGCGCGAGAACAATCAGCAGCGCGATCACACGCAACGCGACTTCCAGCCGCGTGAGGGTCAGCCCTATCGCGACCAGCAGCCGCGCGAACAGCATCAGCCCCGCGAACATCGTCCGCAGCCGCAATATCAGCCGCAGCCCCAGCCGCAGCCCGTCGTCGCCGACACCGGCGGCGTCGATCGCCTGCCGTCCTTCATCACCGGCCCGCAGCCGCAGGTGAATGGCGCACCGGGCGGATTCGAGGCGGGTGGCGGTGGCGAACGTTTCCCGCGCCGTCGTCGCCGGCCGCACGGTCCGCGTCCCGAGGGCATGGCCGCGCCCGCCGCGCCCAGCGAAGATTTCAATCCGGGGAATGAGTAGGTAGCTCGATCGCCGACAGGCGTTCAGCAGATCCAGGCGGGCACAGCGAAAGCGTGCTCGCCTTTTTCTTATCCCCTAGCTGTCGACGACGGCACCAGCACCGGCTGCAGCGACGGTATCAGCCGCGGGCGTTCGCGCAGCGCGGGGATCGCGCGATAGACCTGCTTGGTCGCTTCCACGATATGCACGCCGGCGAACGGCAGCGACAATGCGGCGCCGACGCGTTCCCACGCCGTTGCCGAACGCAGGAACCAGTTCTTGCCGACCGGCGGCAGGAACAGCGCCTCGCCCCACGCGGTCGGCGTGAACCAGGTCTGCCGCAGCAACTGCGTGATCTGCGCGCGTGAATAGGGCCGGCCGTGGCCGAACGGCGTGGCATCGGTGCGGGTCCACACGCCGCGGCGGTTCGGAATCACGGCGATCAGGCGGCCCGACGGCGCCAGCACGCGCCACACCTCGCGCAGCAATCGCTCGGGGTCATCCGACATTTCCAGCGAGTGGACCATCAGGATGCGGTCCACCGACGCGTCCGGCAGCGGCATCGAAAATTCATCGATCAGGGTCGCCAGCGCGGGCCGTCCCGTCGGCCATTTCAGCACGCCCTGCGCCGCCGGCATGAAGGCGATGCAGCGCTCGGAATCCTCCCGGAACAGCCCGAGATAGGGCGTCGGATAGCCGAGCCCGAGCACGCGCAAGCCGTCCGCATCGGGCCAGCGCGCCCGGATGCCGCGGTTGATCAACTGCCGCGCCACGATGCCGAGGCGCCGCGAATAGAAGTCTCTGAGATCGATCACGTCGATGGTCATGGGTCCAATCTAACACGGCGGGTTTCGTTGCGGCGCGCCGAAAATGGCATTGCTGTGTGAGCGTTAACGCCATATTTCAGGGGGATAAAGCGGGCTAACCGCCCCTACCTCACGGAGTGATCATGGCCGCGGAAATTCGCACCTTTACCTGCCTCAACGACAATTTCGGCTATCTGATCCACGATCCCGAAACCAAGGCCACCGCGTCGATCGACGCGCCGGAAGCCGGTCCCATCATCAAGGCGCTGGAACGCGAGGGCTGGCCGCTGACGGATATCCTGATCACCCATCACCACCATGACCACGTCGGCGGCGTTGCCGAATTGAAGCAGCAATACAATTGCCGCGTCGTCGCTCCCCATGACAAGTCAGCCAAGATCGCCGATGTCGATCTGCGCGCCGCCCATGGCGACGTCATCAAGGTCGGCGGCCTCTTGGCGCGGGTGCTGGAGACGCCGGGCCATACGCTCGACCACATCTCCTATGTGTTCGACAGCGAGAAGGCGCTGTTTGCCGCCGACACGCTGTTCTCGATCGGATGTGGCCGGGTGTTCGAGGGCACCTATCCGATGATGTGGGACTCGCTGTTGAAGCTGCGCGCACTGCCGGACGATTTCAAACTCTATTGCGGACATGAATATACGGCCTCCAACGTCAAGTTCGCGCTCACGGTCGAATCCGACAATCCGGCGCTGCAGGCGCGTGCCGCGGAAGTCACGCGGCTGCGGGCCGACAACAAGCCGACGATCCCGGTGCTGCTGGGCGAGGAGAAGAAGGCCAACGTGTTCCTGCGTGCCGACGATCCGTCCGTGGCCGTCAAACTGCACATGAAGGGCGCCAACGCCGCCGACGTGTTCGGCGAGTTGCGCGAACGCAAGAACAAGTCCTGATGACGATCCCGGCAGCGGCAGCCGAGATCATCGCGCGGCTCGATCTGAAGCCGCATCCCGAAGGTGGCCACTATCGCGAGACGTTTCGCGATGCCGACGTCGACGCTGGCGGCCGGTCGCGCTCGACCGTGATCTATTTCCTGCTGGCGCGCGGCGAGCGCTCGCACTGGCATCGCGTCGACGCGGTCGAGATCTGGCATTACTACGCCGGCGACGCCTTGACACTGCGGATCGCCGATGACGGCGGACAGCGCAGCATAAAACTCGGCGCTGATCTGGCGGCCGGCGAAGCGCCGCAGGCAATCGTGCCCGCGCATGCCTGGCAGGCGGCGGAAAGCACCGGCGACTGGACATTGGTCGGTTGCACCGTGGCGCCCGGATTCGAGTTTTCTAAATTTGAATTGGCGCCGAAGGGTTGGGAGCCGAATTAATCGGTGATCGGGAATGGGGTGGGTTTCGAACTTTCACGCGCATAGTTTCCGTCCTCAGAAATGAGGAGCAAGACATGCACGGGACATTCGGCGTTTCACACCAGATCGAGCCGGCGATTCTTTACTTCGGCACGCCGGTGGTTCTGATCTGCTCAACCAACGAAGACGGTTCGTACAACCTCGCGCCGATGCCGTCGGCGGCGCGGTCGACCTTCTGGCGCGCACCACCGGCTCGGACCCGGTGCCGCAGGGCAAGACGATGCGCGGCTACCGGCATGAACGCGACAAGTTCGGCGTGTCTGGCCTGACGGCGGCGCCGGGCTGGAAGCCCGCGGCTTAACCCTTCTTCCAGACCATATCCCTGGCCGCGATCAGCCCGCCGCCGGCGATCAGGATCGCGGCGATGGCGATCGTGGCACTGGGCGCCGCATACCCTGCGAGAATCAGGAACGCCGTCGACAGCAGCGGCGTCGCGTAAGACGCCGCACCGAGCACGCGGATATCGCCGCGTTTCATGCCGATGTCCCAGACGAAGAAGGCGGCGCCCACCGGACCGATGCCGAGTGCTGTTATCGCAAGCCACTGCCCCGTGGTCTCCGGCCACACCGTGGTCTCGACCGCGCCATGGACGAGGGCTGCGAGCAGCGCGGTAGCGAGACAGAAGCCGGCGACCGCATCGGTCGGCACCGCCTTGAGCCTGCGCGACATCACCGAATAGGCCGCCCAGACAAAGGCGGCGACGAAGGCCGCAGCGAGGCCCGGGATCTGGCCCGGCGCAAACCCGCTGCTGCCATTACCGGCGAACAGTAACACCGTGCCGGCGAGCCCCAGCAGCGCGCCGATGATGTGATGCGGCGCCAGCCTCTCGCCCGGCAACAGCGACGAGAACAGCACGATCAACAGCGGCCAGAGATAATTCAGCAGCCCGGCCTCGGCCGGCGGCGCGAAACGCAGCGCCAGGAAATACAGCGCGTGATAGCCGAACAGTCCGCCGACGCCGACGAGCCAGATCAGCGGCGGCTGCTTCAACGCAGCGAAGGCCTGCGGGCGGAAGATGAAGCTCGCGAAGGCGACGGCCGCGCCGATCGCGAAGGTCATCGAAGCGAGCTGGAACGCCGGGATCCTGCCGGTCGCGACCGTCATCACCGACAGCAGCGACCACATCAGGATCGCGGTCAGTCCGATCAGGGTGGCGGTTCGGGAGGTCATGACATTCGCAACGGTCGAAATTCTCTTGCGTCAGGGCCGGGCATAGTAGTCTGCTTTGCGCAGACTACGTACACTTGTCTGCGCTCCCGGCCATCCACGTTTTCTCGTCGCTGGTTGTAAAGACGTGGATGCCCGGCACAAGGCCGGGCATGACGACTTTTTGACATCGCTCGTGATCGCAATCTGCGGCTAACGCCGCTCACACCATGTACTGGCCGCCATTGATGGTCATGGTCGAGCCGGTGATGCCGCCGGCCTCGTCGGCGGCGAGGAACACCACCGCGCGGGCGATCTCTTCGGGCTCGCCGAGACGGTTGACCGGGATCAGCGGCAGGATGCTTTTCTCCAGCACCTCCTTCGGCACCGCCTGCACCATTTCGGTGTTGATGTAGCCGGGACAGATCGCATTCACGGTGATGCCGCCCTTGGCGTTCTCCAGCGCCAGCGCCTTGGTGAAGCCGATGTCGCCGGCCTTGGCGGCCGAATAGTTCACCTGACCGAACTGGCCCTTCTGGCCGTTGATCGAGGAAATGTTGATGACGCGTCCGAATTTGCGGGCCCGCATGCCCTCGATCACCTGGCGCGTCATGTTGAACAGCGAGCCGAGATTGGTGTTGATGACCGCGTTCCACTGCTCCAGGGTCATCTTGTGGAAGGCGCCGTCCTTGGTGATGCCGGCATTGTTGATGAGCACGTCGACCGGGCCGAGGTCGGCCTCGACCTGCTTGACCCCTGCGGCGCAGGCATCGAACGAACTGACGTCCCATTTGTAGACGGGAATTCCGGTCTCGGATTTGAACTTCTCGGCGGCGGTGTCGTTGCCGGCGTAGCTCGCCGCAACCTTGTATCCGGCAGCCTTCAGCGCCCTGCTGATCGCAGCGCCGATGCCTCGCGTACCTCCGGTAACCAATGCAACACGTGCCATGTCGTCCTCCTCCCTGATGGTCGTTTGTACGCCGGAATTGTCCCGGTCTTTTTGACGAAGCTCAATTCCGAAGTTGGAAGCGCCGCTGGAAACGCTCCAGAGATGAAAATGCCCGGCGCGAGACCGGGCATTTCATCTTTATCAATTCAGGCCGCGGTTGACAGATGATCTTTTCATCACTCAACGCACCAATCTGCCTCAAGTTCAGTCGCGTGCAATGCACATCGCAATGCCCATGCCGCCGCCGATGCACAGCGTGGCGAGGCCCTTTTTGGCATCGCGCTTCTGCATTTCGTGCAGCAGCGTCACCAGCACGCGGGCGCCGGAAGCGCCGACGGGGTGGCCGATCGCGATCGCACCGCCGTTGACATTGACCTTGGACGTATCCCAGCCGAGATCCTTGTTGACCGCACAGGCTTGCGCGGCGAAGGCCTCGTTGGCCTCGATCAGGTCGAGGTCGCCGATGCTCCAGCCGGCCTTCTTCAGCGCGGCGCGGGAAGCCGGGATCGGGCCGGTGCCCATGATCTTGGGATCGACGCCGGCCTGGCCCCAGGAGACGATCCGGCCGAGCACCTTCTTGCCTTCCTTGGCGGCCTGCTTGGCGGTCATCAGCACCACGGCGGCGGCGCCGTCATTGATGCCCGATGCGCTGCCGGCGGTGACGGTGCCGTCCTTCTCGAAGGCCGGCCTCAGCTTGGCCATCGCGTCGATGGTGGCGCCGTGGCGCGGATATTCGTCGTCAGCGACGATGATGTCGCCCTTGCGGGACTTGATGGTGACGGGGACGATTTCGTCCTTGAACTTGCCGGCCTTCTGCGCCGCCTCGGCCTTGTTCTGCGAGTGGACCGCGAACTCGTCCTGCTGGGCGCGGGTGATCTGGTACTGGCGGGCGACGTTCTCGGCGGTGTTGCCCATGTGGTAGCCGTTGAAGGCATCCCACAGGCCGTCCTTGATCATGGTGTCGACCATCTCGAAGGCGCCCATCTTGATGCCGCCGCGCAGGTATTGCGCGTGCGGGGCCATGCTCATGGATTCCTGGCCGCCGGCCACGACGATTTCGGAATCGCCGTTGAGCAGCGCCTGATAACCGAGAGCAACGGTGCGCAGGCCCGAACCGCAGAGCTGGTTGACGCCCCAGGCCGGGCTTTCCACCGGGATGCCGGCCGCGATCGAGGCCTGGCGGGCCGGGTTCTGGCCCTGCGCCGCGGTCAGGATCTGTCCCATGATGACTTCGGAGACCCGGCCCGGCTCGATGCCGGCCCGCTCGAGCGCGGCCTTGATGGCGATGGCGCCGAGGTCATGGGCCGGGGTGGTGGCGAAGGCGCCGTTGAAACTGCCGACCGGGGTGCGGGCGGCGCTGACGATGACGACATCGTCTGACATGGACATCTCCTGAGGTTGAGGTTTCTTGAGATTCTCGACGGCGGGCGGGCCGGATTGGCGGGCCTGTCTCTCATCCTATCCTGTTAACGTCGTTGACCCATGTCAACGGGCGACCGGCCAGAATCCCGCCGCGGCGCATTCAAAATAGCGCGCTTGGCGGTTTCGAGAGCAGTGTCCATGCCTTGGAATTAACCGTGCCGCACAAAACGGTAGCCGAACCGCATTGAAAATGCTTACTTTGCTGCGTTGCGTTGCTCGTCTGCCCGTCGGCGTTGCTGTCGGGTTCCCGCTCTCGGTGTGTATATGTGAGCCCATGGCAAAGTCAGACCAACCCACGACGATCAAAAAATACGCGAACCGGCGGCTCTATAATACCGGTACCAGCACCTATGTGACGCTCGAGGATCTCGCGGCGATGGTGAAGGATGGCGAGGATTTTCTCGTCTATGACGCCAAGACCGGTGACGACATCACGCGCTCGGTACTGGCGCAGATCATCTTCGAACAGGAAAACAAGGCCGGACAGAACCTGCTGCCGACCACGTTCCTGCGCCAGTTGATCCGCTTCTACGGCGACAGTATGCAGATGGTGGTTCCGAAATATCTGGAACAGTCGATCGACACGCTGACGCGCGAGCAGGAAAAATTCCGCAAGCAGCTCACCAACACTTTCAGCGGCACGCCGTTCGCACCGCTCGAGGAACATGTCCGCCGCAACATGGAATTGTTCCAGCAGACGTTCTCGATGTTCAAGCCGTTCGTGCCGCCGCGCGCCGGATCGACCGCGCTGGAGCCGGAGAAGATGCCGGAGCCGGTCGTGGACGAAACCAACATCGACGACCTTCGTCGTCAGATGAAGGAAATGCAGGATCGTCTCGAGCGCATGTCGAAAGAGCCGAAGAAGGAAGAGTAGTTCTTCTTCTACTTGCACAGCGTCATGTAAGTCGTCATGGCCGGGCTTGTCCCGGCCATCCACGTTTTTGGAGCTGCGAATAAAGATGTAGCCCGGACGACTATCCCGCCGCCGGCAATACCGTCTCCGCCGCCACGCTCCACGGCCGCTGCGGCGAGGCCAGCCCGATCAGGCGGCCCTGGATATAGTCGCAGCCCCATTCGCGGAGCATCACGGCGGCTTCCTCGTCCTGCACCCATTCCGCCACCGTCTTGATCTGCAAGCGGCGGGCGAGATCGATCAGCGTCTGCACGAAGGCGCGATCGTCGGCGGAGCGCGCGATGTTCTGCACGAAGGCGCCGTCGATCTTCACGATGTCGACGCCGAGCTTGCGCAGGTTGCGGAACGAGGTGTAGCCGGCGCCGAAATCATCGATCGCGATCCGGCTGCCGAAATTCTTCAGCCGGGTGATGAAGCCCCTGACGTCGTCGAGATCCTGGATCGCCACGGTTTCGGTGATCTCGACGATCAGCCGCTCGCCGACGCCGGGATGCGCCTGCATCAGCGACTCGATCGAGGTCGACCAGTCCGGATCCATCGTGGTGTCGGGCGAGATGTTGAGGCTGAGCTGCACGTCCGGCGAGGCCGCAAGTTCGGCGACCGCGAGTTCGAGTACGCGATGATCGACCAGCCGGATCAGGCCGAGCCGCTCGGCGACGGGGACGATATCCGGCGCCAGCAGCGCCTGGCCGTCGGCCTGTTCCATCCGCACCAGGCATTCGTAGAACGCCGGCAGCCGCGAACGCGCTTCCACCACCGGCTCGAACGCGGTGACGA
This sequence comes from uncultured Alphaproteobacteria bacterium, assembly GCA_963764705.1. GTDB lineage: Bacteria > Pseudomonadota > Alphaproteobacteria > Rhizobiales > Xanthobacteraceae > Bradyrhizobium. The sequence continues at coordinate 124,641 of CAVXTR010000014.1, forward strand.
TCCGGCGCTCGTTCAGCGCGGTCACGATCTCGTCGGTGACGCGGATGTTGACGCGGCGCTGGGCGTCGCGCTCGACGTTCGGACGCCACAGCGAGAACGATCCGGCGCGGCGGCGCTTCGCCCCGTCGAGCGTTTCCTGGGCGCGGTTGACCGCCTCGTCGGCGGTCCGCGCGTAACGCGGGACGCTGATGGCGCCGATCGATGCCGTCACCGACACCGGGCCGGACACGGTCGGCACCACCTCGTCGCGGATGCCGGCGAGGAAGCGCTCGGCCGCGACATTGGTGTCGTCGACGGTGCAGTTGCGCAGGATCAGTCCGAACTTGTTGCCGGAGAATCGCCCGAGTACGTCTCCGCCGCGCAATCGCACCCTGATCCTTTTGCCGACTTCGGCGATCACGGCGTCCGCGACGTCGAAGCCGAAGGCGTCGTTGACGCGCGCCAGATGATCGATCCCGATCAGCATGAAGGCGCAGGACGAGCGCAAACGCGCGGCCTCCTCGATCGCTTCCGCCAGCGCCGCGATCAGATGGGTGCGATTGAGTTCGCCGGTGAGCGGATCGTGCCGCGACAGCCGCATCAGCTGCTCGTCGCGAGCATGGCGCTCATTGTCGACGCGGACGATGCCCTGCGCGCGCGCCGGCTTGCCGTCGGGACCGGCGAACCAGCAGCCGGTCTCCTCGATCCAGATCACGGGCGCCGACGTCGAAGTCCGCACCCCGTATTCGATCCGGTAGGCCACCCCGTCGCCACGCGCCGGGGCGGTCTGGCCGAGCGCGTCGGAACGTATCGAACGTACAGGCTCGATCAATTTTGCAAACCCGGTGCCGCTGGCGAGCGCCTCGGGCGGAATGTCCGGGAAGACCGCGGCGGCGTTATCGCTCCAGGCGATGCTGTCGGCCGCAAGGTCCCACACGAATGTCGCCTGCCCGAGCGAGGCCAGGATGCTGGAAGCTTGCGGGACGGGGGGCATCGGGTCGCCTCGATTCGGGACACCACCGGGTGATTCCCTCACCCAAGGATAGTGGCTGTTTCGAATCAGAGGCTATGCAAAGTTCATAAATAATCTGGAAACCACGTTTTAAGGGTCTCCCAAACCCACCCGGAACCAACGGCAACCGAACGGCATAGGCCTTGCGAGGCTCAGATCGCTACGGGGCGTAACGTCCCAAAACGTGACAGTTAACCGTTACGGTGCGCGATGCTGGATATCGATCGATCAGAACAGGTGCTGGACGGCGAGGTGCTGGACGCCCAAGCGACCGCGTGCGTCGAACTGGTGCCGCTGGCTCAGCCCCTGCACCGGACCTCGAAGCTGGCGATCGTGCGGCTTGATCCGACTTTCGTCACCCATTTGATCGCGACCGCGGCCCATGCGCCGCAGACCTGCACCCTGCGGCGTGGCACGCCGGCCGATGCGCAGTCGGCTTACGGCGCCAGCCAGACCCGTCGCTACGGCATCGGTTTCCGCACGCGGCAAGTCGCCTAGATCACCGTATCATTTCGAAAAAAGCTCAGCGCTGCGGCGTGTCCGGCGACGGATGCGAACCGGTGCCCGGCTGCAATCCCGGCGACGGCACTTCCGGCGAGGATGCATGGGGCGCGACTTCCGGTGCCGGCTCCGGATGATCCTGCACCACGGATTCGGTGACCGGGGCCGCCGGGGCGACTGGAGTCACCGGGGCGACCGGAGTCGCCGAGGGTGCCGACGGCGCAGGCGCGGGATCGAATTGGGGTTCGGCTACCGGCGCTTCGACCTTCGCGGCGCTCTTCCGGGAGACCGCGGGTGCTGCCACCGCAACGGCACCGCGCCGCGTACGCAAGGCGAGGCCGGAGAGGAAATCCACCATCGACAGTGCCACCAGCAGGAAATAGGTCGAGGTGCCGAACTTCGACCACAGCACGAATTCGGCCGTGGCCGCGCCGAACACGATCAGCGACAGCAAATGGTCGGTGAGATATTTGGCGCCGGGCCGCGCGCCCTTGATGACTTCGCACATCAACAACAGGACGCCGAGCGCGAGCAGCACGTCGCTCAATGTGATCGGCCACTCGGCGCCGGACATCAAGGTCAGCTTCACCAGCGGATCCGTAAAGGAAACCGTGGGCATCAGGAAGACGATGATGTTGTAGATCGCGAGCGGGATCAGAAGCAGCGGAAAACCGACCATGGCGAGGCCTTGCTCAAGAAAACCGGAACGTCCCCGGGCGAAGCATGCGCTTCGCCGCCGGGAACCGTTAGCCCACTCGTTGGCCGAATTCAGGCAGACGCCGCAACCGGCGGCGACTTATCCCGTGCCCGATCAGGATTCCCCGATTGAGGATTCCCGCCGGGGGGTCGAGCTGCAAGATTTTCTTGGCTCAAGATTCTTTCTTGGCCTTCAGGACCTGGCGGCCCTTGTACATGCCGGTCTTGAGGTCGAGGTGGTGCGGACGGCGCAGTTCGCCCGAATCCTTGTCCTCAGCGTAGGTCGGCTTCTTCAGGGCGTCCGCCGAGCGGCGCATGCCACGCCGCGAGGGCGATGTTTTTCTTCTGGGAACGGCCATAACGGTCCTCTAGGGATGTTGTCGGAGGGCATCGTCCTGAGCCGGAACGCCCAGCGCTTCGCGCGGGCTGCGATGCCGATAAGGCCGCGCTTATAGAGGATGGGCTGGCGTAAAGCTAGGCCGGGCGACGGTTAAATCGGGCCCAAATTGGCTCAAAAGGCGCGATTTTCGCTCCAGCAGCGCTGCAGGGCGGTCGCATTGGCCCGCGCCATGTAGGTTCCGGCCAGACGGCGCACCCCGGGGCCCGGATTGCGGGCGCTGCGCCGGATCGGATTGGGCAGGATCGCCGCCAGCAGGGCCGCTTCCCGGGGCGACAGGGTCGCGGCCGAATGGCCGAATGCGTGGGAAGACCCCGCCTCCGCCCCGAACTGCCCGGAGGGGCCGAGTTCGGCGATGTTGAGGTAGATCTCCAAAATCCGCTGCTTGGGCAGCACCAGGTCGATCCACATCGCCAGCGGCAGTTCCAGTGCCTTGCGCACCACGCTGCGGCCCGGCCACAGGAACAGGTTTTTCGCGACCTGCTGGGTGATGGTGGAGCCGCCGCGGCTGACCTCGCCGTCCTCGGCATCGTCCATGACGTCGCGCAGCGCGTCCCAGTCGACGCCGTGATGGCTGCAGAATTTGGCGTCCTCGGAGCCCACCACCGAGCGCGGCAGGGAAGGCGAAATCGCGCTGAAGTCGATCCATGGCCGCGAGACCGGGGCGCCCTTGAGCCCTCGCCACACCATCAAGGTCGAGACCGGGTGACCGCTGCGGTAGAACGGCGCCACCAGATAGGGCAGCCCCAGCACCACCAGCAAAACCAGCCCCAGAATTCGGACAATGCGCAAATGGATGCTTCCGGTTCAACCCGCGGGCGCGGCCGATCAATTAACCTCGTCCGTCAATAGACCCCCGCGCAAGTGACATCTCCATGATAATTCGCGGGTTTTCCAGCACTTTCAGGCCGTTCGGGACGCTTCGGCGGAATTGACGAAGGGCCTGCCATCAACGATTGTCCGGCCAAATTCGATCTGGAGCTATTCTTGATGACGACCGTCACTTTCGACTTTGCCAAACACCTGGACCAGACCGCGGAAGATACCGAAGCGCTGCTGGCGAAGCTGTTGTCCGACACGCTGTTATCCGACGAAATCGCGCGGCCGAAGCGGCTGATGGACGCGATGCGCTATTCCAGCCTCGGCGGCGGCAAGCGGCTGCGGCCGTTCCTGGTGGTCGAGAGTTCGGCGGTATTCGGCGTGCCGCGCGAGGCCGCCCTTTTGGCTGGCGCCGCGCTGGAATGCATCCACTGCTATTCGCTGATCCATGACGATCTGCCGGCGATGGACAACAGCGACCTGCGCCGCGGCCGTCCCACCCTGCACAAGAAAACCGACGACGCCACCGCGATTCTGGCCGGCGACGGATTGCTGACGCTGGCGTTCGACATCATCACCCGCGACGAGTTGCACAAGGACCCCACGGTGCGGCTGCTGCTGACGCGTGCGCTGGCGCGCGCCTCCGGGATCGGCGGCATGGTCGGCGGCCAGATCCTCGACCTCGCCGGTGAAGGCCGCTTCGGCGACCGCGAGCCGGTCGACGTGGCGCGGCTGCAGCAGATGAAGACCGGCGCATTGCTGCGCTATGGCTGTATCGCGGGTGCGATCCTCGGCCAGTCCACGCAAAAAGAATATCAGGCGCTCGACGATTACGGCCGCGCGCTTGGCGAAGCCTTCCAGATCGCCGACGACCTGCTCGACGTCGAGGGCGATGCCGCGGCACTCGGCAAGCCTGCCGGCGCCGATGCGGCTCTCGGCAAGACCACCTTCGTCACCCAGCTCGGCATCGACGGCGCCAAGCAGCGCGTGCGCGACCTGCTGGCGCGTGCCGATTCGGCACTGTCGATCTTCGGCGCCAAGGGCGACGTGCTGCGGGCGGCGGCGCGCTTTGTCGCCGAACGCAAGAGCTGACGCGGCATCAACGCATGGCGGGATCGAAGACAGAACTCGACGAGGTCCTTGCCCGGTTCCGAAAAATGCCGGTTCCGGTCCGCGTGGTCTATGCGCGGCCACGGACCTTCTTCTCGATGGCGATCGGCGTCGTCGCGTTCTTCCTGCTGCCGGACTCGCTGCGGCTGGTGACCCGGCTGCTGGTCGGCTGGGACGTCTTCGTCGCACTCTATCTGGCGCTGGTCTACATCATGATGCTCCGCTGTGGAGTCGCGCATATCAGGCGCGACGCGGTGCTGCAGGATGACGGCCGTTTCCTGATCCTGCTGGTGACCGCGCTCGGCGCCTTCGCCAGCATCGCCGCCATCGTGTTCGAGCTCGGCGCCTCGAACCGCAGCGGGCCTGGCCTCGCGCTGGCGACGATCACGATCGCGCTGTCATGGGCGGCGGTGCATACCGGATTCGCGCTGCATTACGCACATGAATTTTATCGCGGATCGAAACCCGGCGGCCTGCAGTTTCCGAGCGGCGATAACGACGACGAGGCCGATTATTGGGACTTCGTCTATTTCTCGTTCGTGATCGGCATGACCGCGCAGGTTTCCGACGTCGGGATTACCGACCGCATCATCCGCCGCACCGCGACGGTGCACGGCATCATTTCGTTCGTGTTCAACACCGCGCTGGTCGCGTTGATGGTCAATATCGCGGCCAGCGCGATCTAGCCCGTCGGGTTACGGGCACCTTCCCGACATGATGTTCCCGTATCCGTTGCAACCATTCGCACGCTCCAGGCCCGTGAGCGGCTGCCCTGAAGCTCCCGTGCCTGCGCCGGACGAGACCGCACCCGGGTAACCGGAAGCAGCACCCGGATAACCCGGCTCCGGCGAACGCCTCACGATAACGCGCCTCGGCTCCGGCGACTCCCGAACGGCGTGCTCACGATCCCGGCGACCGTCGGTATCACGCTTGGCCACTGGCTTCTTCTCGCGGCGCTTCTCGCACTCGTTGTCATCGTTGAGGAACGAGCCTTCGGCGCAGCTGATTTTGCTGCAGCGATCGCCATCGGCCTTGAAGCCGTGTTCACAGACCAGCGGGCAGACCCGCGTCGTCTTCTGCTTGATCGCATCGAGCGTGTCGACACTCGCCAGCTTGGCATCGAGCTTGGTGCCGGCGTAGCGATTGAACTGCGACAGCGAACGCTGCGAACTCGAATTCCAGTCGCCATCGGCAGCACCACTCAGGCAGCCGACCCGGCGCAGCTCGGCCTGCACCGATTTGGTGACGTCAGCCTGCGGCGGCCCCGCGTTCAGCGCCGCGAGGTTCACGGCCTTGTCGGCGGCCGGCGCGGCAGGTTTTCCCGCGGCGGCCTTGTCTGCCACAACCTTGTCTGCAACAACCTTTTCAGCCGCGGCACGCTTCTGCTCGGCAGCGGTGGCCTGGTCCTGCGCTACCTGCTTGGCTTTTTCCGCCGCGAGACGCGCCTGCTCGGCGGCCTTGGCCTCGGTGTCGGCTTTCGCCTGTTGGGTCTTCTGAGCGCCCTCGGCGGCGAGCCGCGCCCGCTCCTGTTCGGTCTGACGTGCCTTTTCGGTCGCAACGACCCGGGTCTCTTCGGCCGCGATCTTCTCGAGCTGAAGCTTGGCGAGGCTGGCGTAGAAGCCATCGGGATATTGCGCCAGGAACGCACTCATCGCGCTCTTGTTACCGACCTGCATCGCCAGTTCGTAGTCGCGGCGGACCTCGGCCTGCGCGCTGAGGGCGGGCGTTGCGGGAGCGGCGGCAGCGGGGGCTGCGCGGACCGGTGCGGGCACCAGCGGCACGTCTTCACCGCCAAGCGAACCATAGACAAACGGCTCCTGCCGGTTGCCGGTGGTCTTCAGCACCTCGTCGCGGACAAAGCCGAAGGCGCGGCGGACGTCCAGTCCGGGCGTCGTCAAGTGATTGGCCAGCGCCGAGGTGAACGGACTGTTAGTGCCGTCACCATCGGCGGCGGTGGAACCAGCCTTGGCCGAATAGGCGATCAGGACGTTCGGGCTGGTAGGCTCGACCTTGGCGAGACCCTGGCCAACTGCGCGGGTGGCGACCGTCCGCTTCATCTTCTTGGAAAACGGATTGTCCCGGCAGGCGTCGAGAATGACCAGCCGCAGCTTTTTCGCAGGTTCGATCGCGATCAGGATGCGGTCCAGCGAGAATGCCTCGTCATAGATGTCGGTATCGCGTTCCAGTTTGGCGTCCACCGGAATGAGGTAATTGGAGCCATCGACCTCGATGCCGTGGCCGGCGTAATAGACCACGGCGATATCGGCATCGCGCGCCGCATCGGCGAAGTCGCGCAGCGCGCGCCGGGTCTCGGCCGCCGGCAAATCGCGGCGGGAATCGACGACGTCGAAGCCGGCCTGCTTCAAGGTGGCCGCCATTTTAGCGCTGTCGTTAACCGGGTTGGTCAGCGGCGCGACGTTCTGGTAGGCGGAATTGCCCAGCACCAGCGCCACGCGCTTGTCGGCCAACGCCGGCTCGCTCACCAGCACAACCGCCGCGGCTGCAAGCAGCCATCGGTACAATTTTAGCGATCCAGATTTCATCATGACACTACCGGAGCCTCGCACTTTCTAGCACACCGGCCTTGCTACCAGAAGCAACCGCCGGGCATTGTGAGTTGGGTCACGAACCAAACCGGTGCGGACCCAGGCCACCTCTCTGTTATTAGTCCGGCAAGCCTGCCGCCGGTTCGCCCGCAATCCGGTTTTTCGTCAGGTTCCCGGCCCCGAATATAGACCCCCGGCGGCGGCAGGGTATTCCCGAGACGGAGCAATCGTTCAGCGCGGCACGACGTGCCCCTCATACTGCGGCAAATCGTCCGTGATCGAAAACCAGGGCGCCTTGGAGCCAACGAAAATGTGAGCCGTCGGGCGGATCGAGGGGCTATCCACCAGCGTGCCCATCGCGATGTGGACGAAGGCACCGCCGCGCACCAGCGAATAGAGCAGCGAGCCGCAACGCCGGCAATGCGCGTCGTGATTGGTGGCGTCGCCATGAATCAAGAGATCGTCTTCGCCGCTGGTGACGCTGAGCCGGTCATGCGGGATGCCGGCGATCGGCTTGAATGCCGAACCGGTGGTGCGCCGGCAACCCGAACAATGGCAGTTGAGGGCATATTCGAACGCGTCGGGGACGGCATAGCGCACCGCGCGGCAGAAGCATTCGCCGGTGAGAATACGGGCCTTCGATTTTGCTGAACCCGTCACGGGCTACTCCCTGATGGCGATCCTCAATTGACCATGGCGCAACCGAGCGGTTCATGACTTAATTCAGTTCGAACAAAATGCAATCTTTGGGAGAAACAGCCGTGAGCCTTGACCGATCGACCGTGGAAGCCGTGGTCCAGCACTATTTCGACGGCCTGTACGAAGGCGACGCCGACAAGATCGGCGCGATTTTCGATCCCAGCGCCGATTTGCGCTGGGTCGAAAAGGGCGAATTGCAGGTCCTGACCGTGCCGGACTGGCTCGACCGCGTCCGCAAGCGGCCGTCGGCCAGGTCGGAAGGCAAGCCGCGCGAGGATTTCATCGTCACGATCGACCGCTCCGATGACCAGACCGCCTTCGTCAAGGTGCGCTGCCAGCTACCGCCGCGCTATTTCACCGACTATCTGGTGGCGATGAAACTCCGCGACGGCTGGAAGATCGTCTCGAAATCCTACCGCTACGATATGAAGGAATGACGGCGGTGCGGAGCGTGACCCTGCGCAAGATCATCGCCATCCTTGTTCTCGCCGCCGGTCTTGCCGCCTGCGATGCGATCAGCACGCTGGTGGACGGCTTCAAGTTTGCGAAGGCCGTCGAGAACGACCTCGAGCAAGACACCGGATCGAGGCCCTCGGTAGGCTTCAACTGGCACAATGGCCGGCTGGTCATGGTGACAGTCGCTTTTCCGAAGCTCTCCGACGCCAAGCCCGTCCGCGAACTCGCCGACCTCGTGCGTGCCGCGGTCAGGAAGGAATTCAAGCAGACGCCCGAAGATATCACGCTGGCCTTCTCCATCGGCGCGACGCCGCCAGGCACGACCGCGCAGGCCGAGCAACCGCGTCGGCACGCGAGCCTTGCGCAATAATCGGCGCGGCTGAATAGCGATCATGCCTGCGCACGCGCGGGCGTCGCTTCAGCGCCGCTTCGGCGGCCGAGATTGCCCCGGATCACGCGCATCACGATGGCCGGGCGCAATAGATTCCGGAGCCCCGGCGGCATTGACCTTGCAAGGGGTTTCCTGCGAATTGGGGCGATCATGGAAGCCAGATTTCAGATCTTTTTGATCCTGCTCGGCGTGCTGGCGGGGACCGCGCTGCTGGCGCGGCGGATCCACGTCGCCCCCGCCATCCTGCTGCTGCTGACCGGCATCGCGCTCGCTTTCGTGCCCGGCATGCCGTCGGTTGAACTGCCGCCGGAACTGGTACTGCTGCTGGTGCTGCCGCCGCTGATCTATTCGGCGAGCGTCGCCATGAGCTGGCGCGAATTCAAATTCAACCTGCGCCTGATCGTCCTGCTGTCGGTCGGCTGCGTCATCTTTACCGCCTTCGCGGTCGCGGCTGCGACGCACTACCTGATCGGGCTGCCCTGGGGCGTCGGCTTTCTGCTCGGCGCCATCGTCGCACCGCCGGACGTGGTGGCGCCGCTGGCGATTGCCCGCAAGCTCGGCATGCCGCGCCGCATTCTTGTCGTGCTCGAAGGCGAAGGCCTCGCCAACGACGCCACCGCATTGATCCTGTATCGCTTCGCGGTGGCCGCGATTTCGACCGGGCTTTTTTCCCTGCCGATGGCAACGGGCACCTTTGCAGCCATTGTCATCGGCGAGGTGCTGTTCGGCACCGCAATCGGCTGGCTCTCACTGCACGCACGCCACCGCGCACGGGATCCGCAGGTCGAGATCACGCTGTCGCTGATTACGCCCTACCTCGCCTACTGGATCCCCGAACATTTCGGCGGCTCCGGCGTGATCGCGACCGTGGCCTGCGGCCTCTATATGAGCTGGAACGGGCCGCTCCTGATTTCGTCGGCGACGCGTCTGCAAGGCATCTTCTTCTGGGATCTCGTGATCTTCCTGATCGAGGGCCTGCTGTTTCTGCTGACCGGCTTCCAGATGCGGCTGCTGTACGAGAAGTCGAAGGCGTTTCCGATCGGCGACATCCTGTTTGCGACCGCCCTGGTCACGGTCATCGTCATTGTCGCGCGGTTTGCCTGGGTCTATCCGGCGACCTATCTGCCGCGGCTATTGAACCCGCGCCTGCGGGCGCGCGACCCGATGCCGCCCTGGCGAAACGTATTCGTGATCGCATTCACCGGTGTGCGCGGCGCGGTATCGCTGGCCGCGGCGCTGGCGCTGCCGTTCGCGCTGCCGGGCGGCGAGGCATTTCCCTACCGCGACCTGATCCTGTTCGTCTCGTTCGGCGTCATCTTCATTACGCTGGTGGGATTGGGGCTTGGGCTGCCGCCGGTGGTGCGCTGGCTCGGGGTCGCCCAGGCCGGCCGCGACGAACATGTCGCGGAGCACGAATCCGAGATCGCGGCACGGCGCGAGGCACTCGCCGCCGCGCTGCGGTCGCTCGATGCCATTACCGACGACCGCGAGCTCTCCGACGAGGTCGTCAAGCTGCTGCGGGCCCGGCACGAGATCCGCACCAACCAGTTGCCGGATACGCTCGATCCCGACAAGCACGACGTCTCGGCCGCCGGCACCGCCTTGACACGGGAACTGATCGGGGCGGAGCGCAAATTCATTCACGCGCTGCTGCGCGACGGCAAGATCACGGACGAGACAAGGCGGCGGATCGAGCGCGACCTCGACCTGGAGGAAGCGAGTTTGAGCAACCGGGAGTATCGGCGGATTCCGTTGTGACGGGCGGATAGCGCTCGCGCGTCGTCACGTCTCCCGATACCAGCTTGCCAATTGCCAGAGGTCGTTGTCCCAACCCGAGAAATGCGCCGTCAAGTTCCCGATCAGGGCCGCGGCCCGCGTCCGGCCGACCACGGGCAGGATGTAATTGTCGCCGACAACAAGGTCGTTGAGCTGGATGAACATCGCCACCCGCTTCACCGCATCGAGTTCCCGTTCGGCCTGCTTGTAGATCTCGTCATACTGCTTGTTGATCCAGCGGCAGACATTACGCCCCTGCCACTTGTTTTCCTTCGTTGCCACCTGCCACGACACGTACTGGTTCATGAAGAACTGCGGATCGGGTTGCGGCATCGTGGTGTTGTACATCTGCGCGTCGCAATAAAAATGCGGGTAGGTATCGGGGTTGGCGGTGTCGGAGGAGAAAAACACCGATCCCACCACCGACTTCAGCTCGACGTCGATGCCCGCCTTCTGGCACGCCTGCTTGACGATGACCTGGGTTTTCTGCCGTGGGGCATTGATCGAGGTCTGGAACACGAACCGCAGCGATTTGCCGTCTTTGGCGCGAACGCCATCCGCGCCCTTCTTCCAGCCGGCGGCTTCGAGAAGGTTGTTGGCCTTTTCGATATTGAATTCGAATTTGGTATTTTTCGACCGAAAGCGTTCCGGGTTGTTGATGAAGTTTGCGGTGGCGACGGCGGTGCGGCCATAGATGAATTTCTCGATCGAGGCGCGATCGATCAGCAGGTTGATGGCCTGGCGCACCGCCGGGTCGCTGAACAGCGGATGTCTGGTCTTGAGGCTGGCGCGCTCGCCATCGATCTCGACTGCAGGATCGGTTGCGTTGAGCATCATAAACTCGACATTGCCGCTCGACATGATGTTCACCCGGCCCTTGCCGACGGCTTCCAGCTTGAGCAGAATTTCGTCCTCGACCTGCATGTTCCACGCATAGTCGTATTCGCCGGTCTGCAGCACCGCGCGCGCGGCCGACACCGCGTCGCCGCCGCCTTTGACTTCGAGCGTATCGAAATGCGGCCGGTTGGCGACGTGATAGTCGGGATTGCGTTTGGCACGGACGACGTCACCGGGCTTGAAATCGACGAAGACATAAGGGCCGGTGCCCACGGGCTTGATATTGGTCGGCGCGTCGCGCGACTTGCCGCCGATGTAATCCGCAAACAGGTGTTTCGGGATGATCATGCCGTAGTTGCCGACAAAGGCATCGGCCCAGAACGGCGTCGGCTTCGCAAAGGTGACGCGAACCGTGAAATCGTCGATCTTCTCGACCTTGATATCCTTGTAGTTGGCGATCGAGACCGCCGCGGTCTCCGGCGTGCGGGCATATTCCCAGTTGAAGACGACGTCATCCGCCGTGAACGGCATGCCGTCATGCCATTTGACGCCGCGTTTCAGCTTCCAGACCACCGAGAGGCCGTCCTCGGCAAGGCCGTCATTTTCCTTGCTCGGAATCTCGGCGGCCAGGAACGGAACCAGATTGCCCTCCCCGTCCCATCCCGCCAGCGGTTCGTAGAATATCCGGGAACCCTCCTGGTCCTTGGTGCCGACGGCGAAATGCGGGTTGAGCAAGGTCACCGCCTGCCAATACAGCAGCTTCAGCGCGCCGCCACCGCCGGCCTTGGTCGGCTTGTAGGGGATTGCCGTTTCCGCCATGGCAACGCCGGACTGGCTCAACATCATGCCGGCCATCGGTGCGGTGACGCCAAGCGCAATCATGCCTTGTACAAACCGGCGGCGCGACAGACGTCCGGACTTGACCTCTGCGATCAGGTTTCGAAGATCCTGCTCGTTCATCGCTCAACTCCACGGTCGCGGGGCTGAACTTCACCGCTCCATGCGGGCGCCTGGAGCCGGAGGAAATGGATCAGCCTGGACCATGTCTGTCAAAGCGGATTCCGGATCGATGCCACTCATCGCCCCGGAATGACGGAGGCCTACTCGGCCGCCGCGTTCCGGCCGGGACGGCCGACGTAACCCGCGGCGTCACCAAAGCGTTCGATCATGACGGCCGTCAGATCCTTGGCCTTGCTGGTGACGCAGGCGCCGGAGCGCACGGCGTAGCGGTCCTGGTGCTTGAGATGCGGCGGCGCCTCGCCCTGCTGTAGCGCGCGGGCGGCGTCCATCACCAGCTTGCGGAAATGCAGGATGCCGAGATCGGTCGGACCGAGATGCTCCTTGGTCCGGTCGGCGATCGGCCCCTGGCTGTCCTGCACCGCGGCGTCCTGCTCGGAGACGCCCTTGATGCCGGTGTAGCTTTTGGTCTTCTGCAACTGGCGGTCGATCAGGTAATCATTGCCCTTGTTGCGCAGCGGAATGTAGTTCTCGTCGACGACCGACATCACGCCATTGCCGTTGGCGTAGCCGTCGCGCTCGGCCTGAGTCAGCGGGCGATCCGGATTCCAGGCATAAGTGTAGATCCAGCAACTGGTGTCGGTGACCGGGATGAAGCTCTGGCCGAAAATATTCTCGCCCGGCATCGAGCTCGGCGCGTAGGCATGTACCGGCATCAGGAACTGCGCGATGCGCCAGTAGATGTTGTCGCTGCCGGTGATTCGTCCACCGGCGACCGTCAGGCCGGCCTCGTGCGGATGGATCTTGATCACGGGCCGCGGGTCCTCTGCGATCCAGCGCATGTGATCGGTCGCCACCCGGGTCAGAGGATTGACGAAGTGCTTCTTGATGTCGAGGATTTCGTTCTCTTCCTTTTCGAACGATAGATGCGCGAATGTGAAATGCGCAGTATCGATCGAGCCTTCCATCGCCTGTACCCAGTTGCAGTCCTGCCACTTCTTGGTGACGAAGCGGTGCGAGGCCGGCACCAGCGCCATTTCCAGGTCAGGCAGTTCCGGCATGGCGTCGGCCGGACCCATATAGGCCCAGATCATGTCGCCCCATTCGCGCACCGGATAGGACTTGATGCGGATCAGGTCCTTGGCGTTGAGATCGGGATACGAGGTCGGCATGTCGACGCAGCGGCCGTCGGTGTCGAACTTCCAGCCGTGATAGACGCAGCGGATGCCGCATTCCTCGTTGCGGCCGAGCCAGAGATTGGCGCCGCGATGCGGGCAGTATTGATCGATGACGCCGACCACACCTCTGGAGTCGCGGAAGGCGAGCAGCTCCTCGCCCATCACCACGATCTTCTTCGGCGTGCCGTCGGCGTCGGGCAATTCCTCTGACAGCAGCACCGGCAGCCAGAACCGGCGCAGCAATTCACCCACACCGGTGCCGGCACCGCTCTCGGTCAGGAACCGGTTGTCTTCCGCGCGGAGCATGGGGCGTCCTCCGATGTTTGTTTTGCTTTTGGCCAAGAGTGGCGCAGGCCATGCGAGACGTCAACGCATCTCGCTCACACCGGCCGCTCGCCCTTCACCGTCACCCGCGTGCCTGATCGGGTGTGCGGCCAGTAGTCCCACATCGCGCGGTGCTGCGCGCAGCGGTTGTCCCAGAACGCGATAGCGTTTTCGCTCCAGCGGAATCGGCACTGGAACAGCGGGTTTTCCGCATGCTGGTACAGATAGGCCAGCATGGCGTCGCTCTCGTCGCGGGGCACGCCGATCAGGAAGCGGGTGAAGCCGCGATTGACATAGAGCGCTTTCTTGCCTGTGACCGGATGGGTGCGCACGACAGGATGTTCGGCGCGTGGATATTGCGGGCGGTCGGCGACGCCGTAATTGGCGTAGAGCCCGCGATAGGTCTGCTCGCCGTCATGCAGCGCCGTGAGGCCGTCGAGATAGGCCTTCATCCGGTCCGACAGCGACTCATAGGCCGCGTACATGTTGGCGAACAACGTGTCGCCACCGCGCGGCGGGCACTGCCTGATGTAGAGGATCGAGCCCATCGGCGGCTCCTCGTCGCAGGATACGTCGGTGTGCCAGCCCTCGCCATTGGCGCGCGGGGAATCCTTGTCGGCATGGATCTTCATCAGCGCCGGATCGTCGCCCTCATGGGGTGCAGCCGGATGAATATGCAGATCGCCGAACTTGCGGCCGAAGGCGAGGTGCTGGGCCGGGGTGATGTGCTGGTCGCGGAAAAATATCACGAGGTTTTCGGCGAGCGCGCGATGGATCTCGTCCATGGTGCGGTTGGACAGGGTTCCTGCGAGATCGACACCGGAGATCTCGGCGCCGATGATCGGCGTCAGCTTCTCGACGCCGATGGTCTCGTAAGGCTCGGTCTCGCCGGCGAGGTGCCGGTAGCGAGGTCCCTGCTTGCTGGACAGCGAGCTCATGGACGTCCTCCGATGGCTTGTTTGTTCAAGCCATCGTAGCGCGTTACTCCGCCGCCGTCACTGTGCTCGCGGGAGCCTTCGCATTGGCGCCGTAGCGCTGGTCGATGTAGTCGATCACCAGCGCCTTGAAGTCGGTGGCGATACCCGGGCCGCGCAGGGTGCGGAATTTCTTGCCGTCGACGAACACAGGCGCCGCCGGCGCTTCACCGGTGCCGGGCAAGGAGATGCCGATATTGGCGTGCTTGGATTCGCCGGGGCCGTTGACGATGCAGCCCATGACCGCGACGTTCAATTCCTCGACGCCGGGATACTGCGTCTTCCAGCCCGGCATTTCCTCGCGAATGAAATCCTGGATCGAACGCGCCAGTTCCTGGAACGTGGTCGAGGTGGTGCGGCCACAGCCGGGGCAAGCCGCGACCAGCGGCACGAAGGTGCGGAAACCCATGGTCTGCAGGAGTTCCTGCGCGACCTGGACTTCCAGCGTGCGATCGCCGCCGGGCTCCGGCGTCAGTGAAATCCGGATGGTGTCGCCGATGCCGTCCTGCAGCAGGATGCCGAGGGCCGCCGACGAAGCGACGATGCCCTTCGATCCCATGCCGGCCTCGGTGAGGCCGAGATGGATGGCGTAGTCCGAACGCGACGCCAGCGTCTGGTAGACCGCGATCAGGTCCTGCACGGCGGAGACTTTTGCCGACAGGATCATCTTGTTCTTGGGCATGCCCAGCTCTTGCGCGCGGGCGGCCGACAGCAATGCCGACTGCACCATCGCTTCACGCGTCACGGCGCGGACATCCTTTGGCTGCGGCAGCAGCGCGTTTTCGTCCATCAGCTTGGTCAGCAGTTCCTGGTCGAGCGAACCCCAGTTGGCGCCGATGCGGACCGCCTTGTTGTTCTTGTTGGCGATCTCGATGATGTCGGCGAACTGGGTGTCGCGCTTGTTCTTGAAGCCGACATTGCCGGGATTGATGCGGTACTTGTCGAGCGCCTCGGCGCAGGCCGGATATTCGGCGAGCAGCTTGTGGCCGATGTAATGGAAGTCGCCGATCAGGGGCGTGGTGATGCCGAGCTTGCGCAGGCCGTCGCGGATGTGCGGAACGGCGGCGGCGGCCTCGTCGCGATCGACGGTGATGCGGACCATTTCCGAACCGGCGCGCGACAAAGCGGCGACCTGGGTAATGGTGCCCTGGATATCAGCGGTGTCGGTGTTGGTCATCGACTGCACGACGATCGGCGCACCGCCGCCGACGGCAACGTTGCCGACCATGACCTGGGTGGTTTGATGCCGGGCGCGGGGACCGGCGACGTCGTCTTGCGGCAGTTTTTCGGGCTTGTTCATGGGGTCTCGAATATCAGGTTTTGGTGACATTCACCAAGGGGACGATGGGGGTCGCGGCGGCCTCACCCATAGTTGAAGCATATTACTGTTAATTCAACGGCTTATCCCGGCCATTCCGGTCGAAAACAGGGCAAACGGCCCTGCTTTGCCTTGATCGGTATATTGGACAGGTCGGACCCGATTGGAAGGGCGGGCGTTGCGGAAGTTGCCGCCTTTTCAATGGGTATCGCACGTCCTAGCATCGGTTCAACCAAACGGGGGGCAGGCATGTCAGGGCGTAACGGGGTGATCGGCACGGCGGAACTCGCCGAAATCCTCGACCAGCCGAAGCTGCGGCTGTTCGATTGCACCACCTATCTCGAACCGGCGCCTGCGGGCAGTGACGTGCCCTACATCGCGGTTCCGGGCCGGCACACCTTCGAGGCCGGACACATTCCGGGCGCGGATTTCCTGGATCTGCAAGGCGAGTTCTCCGACCAGAGCACCGAGCTGAAATTCATGATGCCCGGGGTGGCGCAACTCGCGGCTGCGTTCGGCAGGCATGGGATATCGGATGCAAGCGAGGTGGTGCTGTACAGCATCGGCACGCCGATGTGGGCGACGCGGTTCTGGTGGATGCTGACCTCGCTGGGATTTGAAAACCTTTCCGTGCTCGACGGCGGCCTCGACAAATGGAAGCTCGAAGGCCGCTCGCTGGAAACCGGAGCGGCGAAGGGATATGCGCCGGCGACATTCACCGCGAGGCCGAAGCCGGGGTTTTTCGTCGACAAGCACGCGACGCTTCAAGCCAGCACCGCGAGCAATACCGTCGTCGTCAACGCGCTCGGCCCGCAGTTCCACAGGGGACTGGAGCCGAGCCGCTATGGCCGGCCCGGCCGCGTCCCCGGCAGTTGCAACGTCTCGGCGGCGACGCTGCTCGATCCCGCCACCAAGGCGTTCGTGCCGCTCGCGGACGCCGAAGCGAAATTCAAGGCGCAAGGCATTACGAAGGACAAGCGCGTGGTCGCCTATTGCGGCGGCGGCATCTCGGCGACCATCGACCTGTTCCTGCTGCATCGGCTCGGCTACCGCGACCTCACGCTCTATGACGGCTCGATGGGCGAGTGGGCCAAGGATGCGTCGCTGCCGATCGAGACGGGTTGACGTGACGCTGCGCCCCTGCACGCGTCGTCCCTGCACGCGTCGTCCCTGCGAACGCAGGGACCCATAGCCACAAATTTCAATTGTTGAAGGAAAGCCGTCGACCGTCCCGCCAAATAATTGCTGCCTCGGCGGATGGGTCCCGGCTCAAGGCCGGGACGACGGCTAACAGGTTCAGCGAAGAGCTTACGTCATTGCGGAAGCAGCGGTGCGTTAAACCAGATCGCCGTTGTCGATGGCGGCTTTCGCGTGCTCGACCGCCTTGGCGGCGGTGAGCGCATCGGCCGGCGTCGTGGTTTCGTTGCATACCGACAACGGAAAGGTAACCCGGATCTTCTTGCCGTTCGCCCTGCGGATCGTCGCGCGCCATCGATCGGTGTCGCGTCGGTAGGTATCGATCACATAGTCCTTGTAGGTGACGCGTTGCGACGTGGCGGAGCTGCCGTCCGACGGAACCAGTCCGATGGCGGCATCGTTAACGATTTCGATAATCTCGCGGACAATATCGTCACGCACGCTGCCGGTCGCGTTCCTGAGCAGGTACCTCGCCGCCGCGCCGATCTCTTTCTTGGCGTCGTCGCCGACGAAATTCCAATCGATCTGAACCGACATTCGGGACAAGCGCCTCCAGGCACGCAATGTTACGGACAACGCCCAGCTAACCGGGTTCCCGTTAAGGTCTGATTTCCCGATAAGCTTGGATTTTACGCAACTGGCGGCCCGGCCCGTCGCGGCGTGGGTTCACACCGGCGCGAAAGTGATCGCGCCGCCATCATCGACTTCGCGCGACAGCCGGCCCAGCGATGCCAGCATGTTCAGATGCGCCAGCGACTCGCCGAACGCCTGGCGCGGATTGGCATAGAGCACGCGCGGAAAAATCTCCTGCGCAATCGCGAACGCCGTGGTCTTGCCTGTGATGACGGAGGCCACGTCGTCGAGCCGGGCCAGATGATGTTCGCGCATCTGGGTCAGCCGGGTATGCAAACCGCGAAACGGCATTCCATGCGAGGGCAGCACCAGCGTATCCGCCGGCAGCTTTTCAAACCGCGTCAGCGAATCCAGATAGTCCTGCATCGGGTTGGCGTCCGGCTGCGCCGGGGGCACGATCACCGACGGCGTCATGTGCGACAGGATCTGGTCGCCCGCGATCAGGATCTTGTCCTTTTCGCAAAAGAACGACGCATGTTCGGACGAGTGACCGCCCGTCGTCATTACCCTCCAGTCGTGCTGGCCCATCGCGATCACGTCGCCGTCCCTGATACGAACGAATTCGCGCGGCGGCCGCAAGCCGAGATATTTTGACTTGCGCAGCGCACCGACGATTCCGGCGGCCTCCTCGGCCGACGCACCGTTGCGCATCATGAAGGAGGTGAGCAGCTCGTCCTGCGTTTCCTCGCGCTCGTGCCACTGCTTCCAGCCGCCGAGCCATTCGGCCAGCGGCATCCGCACCGTGCATTTGGATTCCTTCACCAGGAAACTGGCAAAACCGGCGTGATCGAGATGGGCATGCGTCAAGGTGAGATTCTGCAGCGGGCGGCTGCGCAGCAGGCCGCGCCATAGCTTGTCCCAGATCTCGAAAATCTCGTCGGTGTCGTAGCCGCAGTCGATCAGGGTCCATCCCGGCCCGTTGTCGAGCAGCCAGCAATTGACGTGGTTGGGCAGGTTCGGCATCGGCAGCCGCACCCAGAACATTCCAGGCAGCAGGTCCGTCAGTTCGCCATAGGCCGGCGGGCGCTGCATGGTGTATTGCAGATCGTCTGACATTGGCTTCCCCCGGCTGGTCCAGCCGATCTGAATGGTGCAACGCGGGACGACCAGAACGAAGCAGGACAGCCCGATTATTCCATCAGCTTACGCGATTTGATCAAGCCATCAACGGCGGCGGGCACGTCGGATATTCCAGCACAGGTCAGCATTGCAAAAAAATCTACTACACGAGCCTTGAGCGAGAGTGATTTTTCCTAGAAACGTAACACGTGTTCGCGCGGGCCTCGGCCGCGCGAATCTCCCGTGGTCATCTGGGCAAGAACAATAATGGATGCGATGAATCCCAACTCCGGGCTCAGGCCGGAAATCGATCCGGCCGGGAGGCTCGACCGGCGCGCCCATCGCAACCTGCTGCTGCTGGCCTGCTGCCAGGCCGTCGGCCAGTCCTGCAACACCATGATGTTCGCGGCGACCGGGCTGTCCGTCATCACCTTCTATCACCGTCCGGATCTCGCCAACCTGCCGGTGACGATGCAGCACATCGGCGTCATGATCTGGGTGTTCCCGGCGGCGCTGCTGATGCAGCGGGTCGGCCGCAGCATCGGCTTTCGCGTCGGTTCGCTGTTCGGCATGGCCGGCGCCATCGTGATGTGTCTCGGGCTCTATACCGCCAACTTCCTCATCATGTGCGGTGGCGGCCTGATCCTCGGCTACGCCGTAGCCTGCCTGCAGATGTATCGCTTTGCCGCCGCCGAGCTGGTGCCGATTCACTACCGCGCCAAGGCGATCTCGTGGGTCACCGCCGGCGGCGTCGCCGCGGCCGTGATCGGCCCGAGCCTGGTGCGGGTAACGCACGATTTGACGATGCCGTTGTATCTGGCGACCTATGCCGCGATCCTGTGCCTGCATGTCATCGTGTTCGCGGTGATGTCGTTCATCACCTTCCCGCCGGTTGCGGCCACGGCTTCGGCCGCGAGCCCGGCCGAGACCACGGCACCACCGCGCCCGCTGTGGGAGATCGCCAGCCAGCCGCGCTTCATTGCATCAGCGATGGCCGGCATGCTGGCATTCGGCACCATGTCGTTCATCATGAGCGCGTCGCCGCTTGCGATCGTCGGTTGCGGCTTTCCGCATTCGGAAGCCCACTGGGTCATCTTCATGCATGTGCTCGGCATGTTCGTGCCGTCGTTCTTCACCGGCAATTTGATCAACCGGTTCGGCGTCACCAACGTGATGGCCGTCGGCATCGTGTTGATGCTGACCGGCGTCGCGGCGGCGCTCAGCGGCACCGCGGAATGGAATTTCCGGATCGCCCTCACCGTCAACGGCGTCGGCTGGAACTTCCTGTTCGTCGGCGCCACCACGCTGGTGACGACCTGCTACCGGCCGAACGAGCGCGGCAAGGCCCAGGCGCTGAATGACTTGCTGGTGTTCAGCACCACCGCGACCTCGAGCTTCATGGCGGGCTTTCTGCAGGATCGCTGGGGCTGGCAGCCGCTGAACTGGTTTTCGGTGTTGCTGATCGGCGCCGCCGCCGTCGCGGTGCTGTGGCTGCGCACCCAGCGCCCGGCGTTGAGCCCTGCGCATTAAGTGAGGGATATTTGGCGCTGTTCGGACATGCCGGGCGCGCGGGCCTGCAGACATGCCCGCGATCACTGCTGGATGACTAGTGAAAGAGTTGGAGGACCAGACCGGGTGATGCGGCCGCCAGCGCTCCGAAGCAAAATCCGACAAACCCGACCGCAACGGCCCCGAGTAATCCGTGCGACGCCCAGCCGGTCGCCGCGCCAATCACGGTCCCGAAGGTGATCGCGAATATCGCCCAAGTCACCTGAAGGACAGTCCTGATCGTTCTGGACATTCGCCTAGCCCTTCTTCAACCAGAGCCCTAGGTTTACCGCACAGACGCCGATGACGCCCACACCAACACCTACCCACAGATTGCGCATTTCAACGTCAGACCATACCCCGATTTGAAGCCACCCAACGCACTCCCAAAGAGCGGTTAGAACCCCCATACCGTAGTTAGGGTTCCGGCAACTACTAAGAGCCGACCAACCTTGTTTCTCCGCCAGGCGTTCATGCTATCCGTGCGGCAAAAGACTGAACCAGTGACGTCGCAAACGTCGCATCAGCAAGTTTCGGTTTTGACCGATACCGGACTTCAGGACTTGCGAACAACGCCCTGCTTTGCCCGTTTGCCAATCCATAGGCTGTGTCGAATGAACCCGTAGGCAGCCAGTAGAATGGCAAGCAGACCAGCCATCAAATGACCTGCGCTGAACAGCGCGAAGCAAAACAGGGAAACTAGGAACAGCACCGCGATCCACGTTAACACAAACCCCAGGTAGGTCCGTCCGGTCGGAATGTCGCTCATGCTGCCTCCATGCCGTTAGCTTACCGTGTCGCGACCAACAGGGAACATTGGACAGTTCGCATCTGCACCCCGCGCCGTCCCGGAGGGGATCAGGTTCACCTGAACAGTAGCCATCCTAGCGGGAGCAGGACAGCAAACGCCAAACTCGCGCCCAACGCCAACCGACCAACCTTGTGCAACGTAGATATTTGAGACGGGTCACGATGTGGTTGCCGATCCAACCATCGCCGGAACGCCCGTATCGGCCATCCCAAGACTGAGCCGACAACGTAGAAGATGGCCTCAAAAATCTCCAAGACTTACCTGCCAAACAATGGAAGGGAGTGGCGTTTGATTGATATCGCGTAATCATCGCCTGCGGGGCAAGGCAAGATCGGCATGAGCCGATCGCGAGTTCCGATTTTGACCTTAGCTTACCTTCAATCGCAATTGAATTCTGGCTGTATCGACAGCCGCAAGCAATTTTTAGTTTATGAAGTTTAAATTCGAGGGGTGACGCATCCAGATGTGACAAAGGGCCGCTCGGGGTGAACGTAGAAACAGCGAAGACCTTCCTGAAAGCAATCGGCTTCGCGTTCGGGCTCTTTTGTCTCTCGATGACCTATGCTTCCGGCATTCGACTTTATAGTCGCCTATCGGCGCATCAATCTGTAGCGCCTCAGGATGGCGTAAGCGCCGCGCTCGACATCGGGGGCAATGTTCTGCTGTTGATCGTGAGCATCCTCGGAGTGGTGACCATATTGTATATCGCCCGAAAGGGATTGGATCTTATTCGAAGTTGGCCCTACGTCGCGCCCGGCATCCTGATTGCTGTGTTTTGGGCAACAATGGCTGCAACGCTCGGCGCCGGGCGTATGACATGGGTTCTTCCCGCCGCTGGCGTTGGGATTCTCATGGGGCTGGCTGCAGGATGGAGCACCCTTCGGCGGCACGGGTTGCCAATCACTGCCCGAGGCTCGGACGTGCCAGCGCCAGAATAAAGCCGGCAATAGATGCTCTTGGCGCCTGTCCCGCCGGTCACGGGACGGAACTGGTGATCAATCTCTGGGGTGCCAAATCGCTCGGGCTTCAGATTCCCCCAAAGCTGCTCGCCCGCGCCGACGAGGTGATCAAATAGGCGGAGCTCCCGGGGACGTTCAGGGGACGCTGCGATGCTATCGGCGATGGCAACGCATCATCTCCTGGAGAAACGTCATGACCGGACGCGCCGCCGCCGTCGTCTACGGCTTTGCGAGCTACCTCATCTTTTCCCTTTCATTCGCCTACACGCCGGCCTTTGTCGGCGATTTCCTGGTCCCGAAGACGATCGATAGCGGACCCGACGGCGACCTGACGCAAGCGATCCTGATCGACACGATCTTGCTCGGCCTGTTCGCGGTCCAGCACAGCGTGATGGCGCGAGCGGCCTTCAAGCGCTGGTGGACACGCATCATCCCGGCGTCCTGCGAGCGCAGCAGCTATGTACTGGTTTCGAGCCTGCTGCTGATCCTGATCTTCTGGCAGTGGCGCCCGATCGCCGCGACAGTGTGGCGGGTCGAGGGCTGGCCGGCGGCCATGTTCACGGCGGTCTTCTGGATCGGCTGGGTAATTGCACTGACCTCGACGTACCAGATCGACCATTTCGCGCTGTTCGGATTGCGCCAGGTCGTCGACGCGCTGCGCGGAACAGCCGATCGCACGTCAGCGCTGATGACGCCGATCCTTTATCGCCTAGTGCGACATCCGCTGATGCTGGGCCTCTTGCTCGCTTTCTGGGCGACGCCGCACATGACGGCCGGGCATCTGTTGTTTGCGATCCTGTCCACCGCCTACATCCTCGTCGGCGTCAGGCTCGAGGAAACCGACCTAGTGGCAGAGTTCGGCGCGAGCTACGAGCAGTATCGCCGGCGCGTTCCGATGCTGATGCCGCGCCTCTCCGGCGGCTGCCCCATCGCCAGGGAACCTCGCCACGAAAGCTGACGCCACGCGTCAGCGCCGTGCGATGCCGCCTTTGGCCAGCAATCCCCCCGCCACGATCATGGTCGCCAGCGCGGACAGCGCCAGCGACCAGTGAATGCCGATCAGGCTGCCGACAAGACCGACCGAGATGCCGCTGAAGGCGCGCAGGCCGAGGCTTGCCATGTTGAACAGGCCGATGACACGGCCACGCATGTCGAGCGGCGCATTGAGCTGGACCAGGCTCTGCGCCATCGCGTTGAACGACAGTTCGAGGAAGCCGGCGGCGAACAGGAAGCACAGCGCCAGCACGTAGCTTTGCGACAGCGCGAACAGCATCAGCGCGACGCACCAGAGCATCGCCAGCACGATGGCGGTGCGTGGCCGCGGCGGCAGCAGCCCCCGCCCTTCCAGCGCGAGACCGGCGAGCAAGGCGCCGGCCGCATCGGCCGCCAGCAGCATGCTGTAGGACACGCCGGGATCGCCATGGCCGACATCCTCGGCAAAGCCCGGCATCTGCGAACTATAGGCGTTGCCGACGAAGAACGAGGCGGCGCCGGCCAGCACGGTCATCGAGACGATAACGGCGTGGGGCCGGACGTCGCGGATGGTTTGTACGATATCGGCCAGTCCCCGTACCGCGCGGCGCGGCGGCGGCGCACCGGCGCGGAAGCGCGGGCCATAGGGCGCCTTTATCAGCCACAGCACCAACGGAAGATAGAAGACGGTGTTCAGGATGATGCCGTGCGCCGGTCCGAGCGCGAGCAGGATTGCGCCGCCGACCGCGGGGCCGATCAGGATGCCGAGATAGCGCGCCATCGCGTTCAGCCGCACCGCGCTGGCGAGATCCGCCGGACCGACGATGTCGTAGATCAGCATCTGGTTCGGCGTTTGCCAAAGGACACCGGCACAGCCATGGATCACCAGGATCACCATCGCCTGCCACATCTGCAACGTGTCGGTGATGAAGAAATAGCCCCAGGCCAGCGAGGCCGTGATGAACAGGCCCATGCCGACCTGGATCACGCGGCGCGGATCGAACCGCTCCGCCAGCGCGCCCGACGCCACCGAGAACAGCAGGAACGGCAGCCAGTGCGAGAGCACGGCAAAGCCACCGAGCGCCGGCGAATGGAATTTCTGGAACACCACCCAGTAGCTGATCACATGCTCGATATTGTCGGCCATCATCGACAGCACATAGGTGATGAACAGGGCGCGAAACCCGCCGTGGCGCATCGCCGCAAAGGATCGCGCGGCGGGCGGCGCGGCGCCTGCGGGAGGGGACGTGGGTTCGGTCATGGGATCGAGAATTTCCTGGGGTAGTCTTGGCGGCAATGAATGTCCGCGGCGCCGGACGCGAGACGTTCCCTTACAGCGCAGACGACGGCCGGGCGCAAGATAACGCGTTGCAGGCGACATCTGCGCTGTGCGCGTGGGATTTACGCTGGCAAGGAGCGATCGGCACAACCAGGACGGTGCGGCGTGAGGTCTTGCTTGTTATGACGGACCGTTGTTAGTTCGAGCAGAGCGGGCCGCCTTAAAAAATGTCCGCGCTGGGGAGTGACTTCATGACTTTGCGTCGTGCTGCGATTTCCTTGATTGCCATCGCCATCTCTGTCGCGGCTTCGACCGGCGGCGCCGCGGCGCTGGATTATCCGACGCGGCCGGTACGCTGGGTGGTCGGCTTTGCGCCGGCAGGCGCCAACGACATCATCGCGCGGCTGATCGGCGCGCGGCTCTCGGAACGGCTGGGCCAGCAATTCGTGATCGAGAACAAGCCCGGCGCCGGCGGCAATATCGGCGCCGAATCGGTGATCAACGCCGAGCCCGACGGCTACACCGTGCTGCTGGTCAATCCCTCCAACTTCATCAACACCTCGCTCTACGCCAACCTGAAGTTCAACTTTCCGCGCGATGTAGCCGCCGTCGCGTCCTTCATCCGGGTGCCGAACGTGATGACGGTCGGCAAGGGTGTGGAAGCGAAGACGGTCGCCGAGTTCATCGCCTACGCCAAGGCCAATCCGGGCAGGGTCAACATGGCCTCCGCCGGCACCGGAACCTCGGTGCACCTGTCCGGCGAAATGTTCATGGCGATGGCGGGCATCAAGATGCAGCACGTGCCCTATCGCGGCGCCGGGCCCGCGGTCACCGACATGCTCGGCGGCCAGGTCCAGGTGATCTTCGACAGCATGCCGTCGATCATCCCGCATATCCGCTCCGGCGCGCTGCGCGCTCTCGCCGTAACCACGGCGGCGCGGTCGTCGCAGTTGCCGGATGTGCCTACCGTCGCCGACAGCGTGCCGGGCTACGAGGCCAGTGCGCTGTTCGGCATCGCCGCGCCGAAAAACACGCCGAAAGAGATCATCGAGAAGCTGAACAAGGAAATCAATGCGGTGCTGGCCGAACCGGCCACGCAGAAGCAACTGGTCGAGCTCGGCGGCGATCCCGTGATCGGCACGCCGGAGGCATTTGGCGCGCTGATCGTGTCGGAGACCGAGAAATGGAAAAAGGTGATCGAGGGCGCCGGGATCACCAAGGTGGAGTGACGGCGCGAACCCGTCACACGGGCAAGTTCGGATCCGGCGTCAGCTTGGGATCCGGCTTGTTGACGAGATAGAGCCCGGCGATGACCAGCAGCGCCGCGGCGCCGAAAGCAATCGTCAACTGGTCCTTCATGATAAAGTAGGCGGCGACGACGCCGAACAACGGCGTCACGAAGGTAAAGGCCGACAGTTTGCTCGCCGAATAGGTTCTGATCAGTGCGAACCACAGCACGAAGGTGCAGCCGACCACCCAGAATGCCTGATAAGCGAGGAGTGAAATCGACAGCAGGCTCGGCACATGGGTGATGGTTTCGCCCGACAGAAACGACGCGCCGGCCAGAATCGGGATCGACACCGCGACCTGGTAGCCAAGCGCCTTTTCAGGAGCGGCGTTGCGCAGGCGCGTTCCCTTGGCGATCAGCGTCGTTGCTGCCCACAGCGCACCGCCACCAACCACCAGCAAATCGCCGAGCAGCACCTTGGCGTCGACATTCGGCTGCGGCACGCCGATCGCGAGCGCCACGCCGGTGAAGCTCAGCGCGAGCCCGCTCCATTGCAGGGCGGACAGCCGCTCGCCCAGAAACTGATAGGAGCCGAGCGCCACGAAAAACGGCGCGGTGTAGAGAAACACCGCCCCGCGCGCCGCTGAAGTGAACACCAGGCCGGTGAAGATCAGCACGAATTCGATCCCGAACAGCACGCCCGCCATCAGGCCAGGAACGAGCGAGCCGTCGCGCTCGAAGAATTTAACGCCGCGGAACCAGCCGACCGCAAGCATTACCGGCAATGCGCCCGCGGAACGAATCAGCGCCTGCATCATCGGCGGCACGTCTGATAGCGCCAGCTTGACCGCGATCTGGTTGAACCCCCAGCTCAGGCACAGCATCAGCACCAAGGCGATGGCGCCCGGCGTCAGCGCACGCCCGGTCGAAGAAGTCACTCGATTGGAAGACATTGATCCTCGTGGCCGGCTTGGCGCCGTGTTCTTAATTGCATGATCCCGAAAATTGGACTTCCGGTTTTCGGAAAGAGATCATGCCCCTAAATTCTTTTGACAGTGGGCGCAGGTGCCGGCGATTTCGACGACGGAGAGTTTCGGCGCAAACCCTGTCGCGCGCGCCGCGGCGTTGAGGCTTTGCGCCACCGGGGCGGCGGGAATTTCGCCGACCGAGCCGCAATGGTCGCAGATCAGGAACGCGACCATCGAGGTTTCGTCGTGGTCATGCGCGCAGGCCAGAAACGCGTTGCGGCTCTCGATGCGGTGGACCAGGCCGTTTTCCATCAAAAAATCGAGTGCGCGATAGACCGTGATCGGAGCCGGCCGCGGCATCGATTTGGCGAGTTCGTCGATCACCTCATAGGCGCCGAGCGGCCGGTGGCTGGACAGCAGCGCCTGCAGCACCTGGCGCCGGATCGGCGTGAATTTCTGCGTCCGCCGTGCGCAGACCTGCTCGGCATGCGCCATCGCGTCCGCGGTGCAACGGCCGTGATCGTGGTCGGGGGCGGGAAATGTCGGCTTGGCCAGGGTCATGTCGTTCATTTCCTAGCATTTTCGCGGCCAATCCCAAAGCCCGCACCCGGCACGGCCGCCAGCCATGCCCTCAGCGCGGGTCACGTCCTTGTTAACCCCCGATGCAGAATTAATGAGCTAGCTTATTATAGCCTAAGCTTATGGAGGCCATCCCTGATGCGCGGTTCCGTGGATATGAACTTCCTGTTTACGCTGGGCGAATTGCAGCGGCTGGTGCGCGCCTATGCCGACAAGCAGGCCGCCCGCCATGGCATTACCCGCGCGCAATGGGCGGTTCTGGCCAAGGTCGAGCGTACCGAGGGCCTGAAACAGTCGGAACTCGCCGAACAGATGGAAATGCAGCCGATCACGCTGACGCGGCTGGTCGACAAGCTCTGCAACCATGGCTGGATCGAGCGTCGCGGCGACGAGACCGACCGCCGCGTCAACCGCCTCTATCTGAAGAAGGCGGCCCGGCCGTTGCTCGGCAAGCTTTCGGGCCTGCGCTCGGAAATCACCACCACCGCGCTGGAGGGGATCAACCCCGCTGACGCCCACCGAATGCTCGCGCAACTCGACCTGATCAAGGAAAACGTGCGCAACGCGATCCAGAATCCGGCCAATGAGCCACCGAAGAAAGAACAGCGCTATGGCTGATCCCGTCCTCAAATTCCCGCCCGAACAAAAGGGCAGCCCGGCTACGCCGCGCCCGAAACTCGCGGCCGAGCCGCGCCGCCGGCTGATGGCCGGCCTGCGCCGCTATCGCCGTTTCCTGCTGCTGGTGGTGCTGCCGCTGGTCGCCGCGATCGCCGGCATCACCTTCTATCTCAACGGCGGCCGCTACGTGACCACCGACGATGCCTATGTCGGCGCGCAGAAGGTGCTGATCACGCCTGATATCTCCGGCAAGATCGAAAAGGTGGTGGTGAAGGAGGGCCAACAGGTCAAAGAGGGCGACGTGCTGTTCGAGATCGATCCGATCCCGTTCCGGCTCGCGGTCGCCTCGGCCAAGGCCACGCTCGACCAGGCCAGGGTGACCTACGACAACCTCGTCGCCAACATCAGGATCTACGGCCAGATGGCCGACCTGACGCAGCAGGGCATCGACCTCAAGCAGCGCGATGTCGACCGCAAATCCGCGCTGGTGAAGAACAATGTCGGCTCGCAGCTCGACCTCGATAATTCCGGCACCGCGCTGGTGACCGCCGCCGCGCAGGCACAATTCGTCAAGCAGCAGCTCTCCAACGCCAGGACCCAGTTGCTCGGCAATCCCGAATTGCCGATTGAGGAATTTCCGCCCTACGCCCAGGCCAAGGCGGCGCTCGACCAGGCCCAGCGCAACCTCGACCACACCGTGATGCGCGCACCGATGGCGGGCATCGCCACGCAGGTCGAACAGATCCAGCTCGGCCGCTTCGTCGCCGCGGGTTCCGCGGTGTTCAGCATCATCGACACCTCAAACCCCTGGGTCGACGCCAACCCGAAGGAATCCGATTTCACCTATGTCGCGGTCGGACAGACCGTCGAACTCGACGTCGATGCGTTCCCGAACCATGTATTCAAGGGCACCGTCGGCTCGCTGTCTCCCGGCACCGGCGCGCAATTCGCGATCCTGCCGCCGCAGAATGCCTCGGGTAATTTCGTCAAGGTGGTGCAGCGCGTTCCGGTGCGGATCTATTTCGACACCAACGACAAGTTCGTCCGCAAGCTGAAAGCCGGCATGAGCGTCTACGCCACCATCGACACCAAACACTCGCGTTCGCTGGCGGCGCTGCTCGGCCTTGCGCCGGCCGCGGCGAACAGCGAACACGACTAGGCCGCCAGCATGCCGACGCCGGGCCCGTCACCCTCAGCCGTTCCGGGCTTGCGCCGGAACATGGTGACGATCTGCGCCATGACGGCGACGATCATGCAGGCCCTGGACACCACCATCGCCAACGTCGCGCTGCCCTATATGCAGGGCACGCTGTCGGCGTCGCAGGACCAGATCAACTGGGTGCTGACCTCCTATATCGTTGCCGCTGCGATCATGACCGCGCCAGTGGGCTGGATCGCCAACCGGTTCGGCCGCAAGAACATCTTCATCATCTGCTCCGCCGGGTTCACCTTTGCCTCGGTGCTGTGCGGCCTGGCGCAGGACATCAACCAGATGGT
Organism: uncultured Alphaproteobacteria bacterium; assembly: GCA_963764705.1. Classification (GTDB taxonomy): domain Bacteria; phylum Pseudomonadota; class Alphaproteobacteria; order Rhizobiales; family Xanthobacteraceae; genus Bradyrhizobium. The sequence goes on from CAVXTR010000014.1 coordinate 153,959, forward strand.
GCTGTTCCGCCTGCTGCAGGGCGTGTTCGGCGCGGCGCTGGTGCCGCTGTCGCAGGCTGTCATGCTCAACTCCTACGCGCTGCATGAGCGCGCCAAGGCGATGTCGATCTGGGGCATGGGCGTGATGATGGGCCCGATCATGGGGCCTTCACTGGGAGCGTGGCTGACCGAGACCTATTCCTGGCACTGGGTGTTCTTTGTCAACCTGCCGTTCGGCATCTTCACCGTGCTCGGCCTCGTGATCTTCATGGACGAGACCAAGAAGGACCTGAACCTGCGCTTCGACTGGTTCGGCTTCACCGCGCTGGCGATCGCGATCGGCTCCTTGCAGCTCGCGCTCGACCGCGGCGAGCAGCTTGGCTGGCTGGAATCCAACGAGATCATCGGCGAGTTCATCGTCTCCGCGATCGGCTTCTATTATTTCTTCGCGCATTCGTTCACGACCGCAAAGCCGTTCATCCAGTTCGCGCTGTTCAAGGACAAGAATTTTGTCGGCGGCTGCGTGTTCATGGCTGTCATGGGACTGGTGCTGTATTCGACCATGGCGCTGTCGTCGCCGTTCCTGCAGAACGTGATCGGTTATCCCATCATCACCGCGGGCGTGCTGCTGGCGAGCCGCGGTTGCGGAACTTTCGTGGCGATGATGCTGGTCGGCCGCGCGATGCGCTATGTCGAGGCGCGCACGCTGATTATCTGCGGCCTCAGCCTGACTGCGGGATCGCTGTTCCAGATGACCGGCTGGACCGACCAGACCGGGGTCAACGAAATCGTCGTGGTCAGCATCGTCCAGGGCTTTGGCTTCGGGCTGGTGTTCGTGCCGCTCTCGACGGTCGCATTCCTGACGCTGCCCGGCCACCTGCGCACCGACGGCACCTCGATGCTGACCCTGATGCGCAATGTCGCCAGCTCGATCGGCATTTCCATCGTGATCTCGCAACTGACGCAGGGATCGCGGCGTGTCTACGCGGTGCTGTCGGAGCACGTCAACCCGTTCAACCACGCCATGCAGATGCCCAACGTGCGCGGCATGATCGACATGTCGACCGATGCCGGCCGCGCCATGGCGGATGCGATGGTGAAGGTGCAGGCGCAGATCATCGCCTTCTCGCAGGACTACCAGTTGGTGATGATCTTCATCCTGGTCTCGATCCCCCTGACCATCATGATCGGCTCCACCAAGGCCACGCTGCGCGCGCAGTCGGCCGCGCCTGAGCACGCGGTGATCGAGTAAGCTTCCATAGCGTTTTCGAGCGAAGTGGTAGCCGGTTCGCGTAAAGAAAACGCGTCAAAACAAAAGAATAGAGCCCGGTTCTGATTCGATCAGAACCGAAAGGCTCTAAGTCTCCGCGATTTGCTTGCTCAGCACCGTGCGCCACGCCGATGAATCCATGCCGGCCTCCGGGCCGACCGCATAGGTTTCATAGAGGCCATCGACGGTCTTGTGGCCGGCCGACTTGATCATTCCGATGAATTCGCCCCACGCAGCACCGAGGCCTTCATAGCCGCCGTGATAGGTGATCTGGACGATGGTCATAGCCGGCCACTGCCCCGGCTTGACCCGGTTGACCGGCGCGACGGCTGCGGCGACCGGCAGGCAGATCTCGAAATCGAAGACCGCGCCGGGGTCGCGCACATGATGGGTGAACCACGGGCCGGCCACCGCGATGTTCTGCGCGGCGACGGCGGCGTTCAATTCGCCGAGGCCGGGGCCCATCACTTTCTGGATTTCCGCGCGCGGCACCTGCAGCGGAATCATGGCCGTGAGCTGCGGCGTGGTTTTGACGATGCGAAGCGGTTCGATCACGGCTGTACTCCGGATGCTCAGGCGGCGGCGGAAGAGTTGATGATGGTTTCGAGCCGGACGTAACTCGCTTCCATGCCGTGCTCCATGTTGCTCGCCAGCATCATCGCCCGCGTGGTCGAATCCGGCAGCGTCATTCGCATCGTCATCAGCGTGCCGGACCCGTCCGGTGCGAACGTGGTTACGACGTGACTGTCCGGTGTGGGATCCGGCATATGCATGCGCTCGATGTGAACGAGACGGCTGAACGGCACCAGTTCGACAAACTCGCCGGTCACGTAGAACCCGGCGCCCTGGTCGTTGGTCCACTCATATCTGATCTTGCCGCCCGGGCGCGCTTCGTTGATGCAGACCGGCATGGTCCAGCCCTCGGGGCCGAGCATCCATTTCTGGATCAGCGCCGGCTCGGTATGTGCGCGATACACCGCCTCGGGCCGCGCCGCGAAGCGCCTGGTGACAACGACATGGGTTTCGCCTTCGGTCTTCAGCGTCATCTTGCTCACAGGATTGCCTTTCAGTTTTCGGTTTTCATTTCGGCGAGGACGTCGTCGAGCCGGTCGTAATTGGCGGCCAGCGCCTGCCGCAGCATCCCGAGCCATTGGTCGATCTCGGCCATCGCAGATGGCGCCAGCCGGCATGGCCGCTTGGTGCCGTCGACGCGGCGGATGATCAGCCCAGCGCCCTCAAGCACCTTGAGGTGGCGCGAGATGGCGGGCTGCGTCATCTCGAACGGCTCGACCAGTTCATTGACCGTAGCCTCGCCAAGCGCGAGGCGGGCCAAAATCCCCCGGCGGGTCGGGTCCGCCAGCGCGGCAAAGGAAGCATCAAGGTTCGACATGTCATCTCCGTTATATAACTAGCTTATTATATAACTGAATACGATTGTCAACGGCCTCCCGCGGGTATTTTGGGTGGAATGGGACCGAAGCGGCCTTCAGATGTCGCGATTAGCCCGGGACGCGAGGACGGCATCGAAGGCGCTTCCCATCTCGGCGGTCGACGGCTTCAGGCCCGTAAAGAGTTCGAAGGCGTCGGCGGCCTGATAGATTGCAAGCTCGCGTCCGGTCATGACCTCGGCGCCGCCAGCCTTGGCGGCGATCAGTAATGGCGTCCACAGCGGCGAATAGACCGCGTCGGCGACCCACAAATCCCGATGAAGCAACGCGACGGGAATCGGCGAGTTGCGGTCCGGCAGCATGCCGACCGGTGTGCCATTGATGACGCCGACCGCGGCCTGCATGGCATCCGCGACGCTTGCCGCTGTTCGCACCGGCAGGCGGGACTGCAACTGCGCCGCCAGTCGCGCCGACTTCGCCGGATCGGAATCGAAGATGGAGAGTTCGGACACAGCGAGATTGGCGAGCGCGAACGCGATCGCCTTGCCGACGCCGCCGGCGCCGATCAGTGCCACCGGTCCGCGGCCCGAGGCGGTCACCAGATTTCCGATCGCGCGTTCGAAGCCTGACGTGTCGGTATTGTGCCCGATCAGCCGTCCCTGGCGCACCACGACCGTGTTGACCGCACCAATGGCGCGCGCGCCATCCGACAAGTCGTCGAGCAGCGGCACCACCGCTTCCTTGTAGGGAAAGGTGACGTTGACGCCGGCGAAGCCGAAATTCTTCACGCCTTCGAGCAGCGCCCGCAGGCCGGCGGCATCGGCGCCGGCGACCTCGATCAGCTGATAGTGGCAGCGGACACCCAGCGCATCGGCAGCCCGCTCGTGCATCGCCGGCGACGCCGACTGTGCGATCGGCGCCCCGATCAACCCGGTCAGGAATCGCTTGCGTTCACGGGATGGATCAAGGGGCATGCTTGCTCATGCGATCATGATCGGGTTACGGCCGCGCCACGGCAAGGATTTTTTTGGCGGCTTCCAGCGCGCGGCGCGCCCGCGCCTCCGCGCCCACTGTCCTGGCAAGTTCTGCGGTCGGGACTTCGATGCTGATCGGAATATCCGACGGCATCGTCCTGATCAGCGAAACCAGGTCGATGCCGCCCTGCCCCGGAAACATCCGCTCGAAGCGCGCGGCATGCATCATTTCTTCCGTCGTCGCCGGCCGTTTGGCCGGGCCGTCGCATAGCTGCCAATAGTGCAGCCGACTTGCGGGAATGCGTGCGAGCTCACCGATCAGGCTGTTCGAGCGGTCGAAGTGCAGCGCATCGACCAGCACGCCGGCATTGGGCTGGCCGACTTGCGCGACGATGCTGTTGGCGGTGCGCAGATTGGGGACCGAGGTCCAGGGCATGAATTCGAGATCGGCAGTCAGTCCGTGTTGCGCCGCCGCCTCGCAGAATTTCGCGAACCTATCGGTAAACCGCTTCAGATCGGGATCGTAGCCCGCGACCAGGATATTTTTGGCGCCGAGTTTCGCGCCGGTCTCGAAGAAGGCGGAGAAGCCGGCGACTTCGGTCTCCGGCCGGAAGGCGACCACCTCAAGGTCGGCCACCGTCACGCCGGTAGCATCGAGCCGCGCGAGCGTTTCCTTCAAGGCCGCCGCATCCTCCATCAGCGGATAGGCCACCCCTCCCGGGGTCGACGGCAGCAGCCTTATGCCGACATGGTCGTAGCCGCAGGCTGCGGCGACCTCGACCAGTTCAGGCGGCGGGAGTTCGAGGACAGTGAGCGCGGCGAGCGAGAATCTCGGCATTATCTGGCATCTGCGATACGGGCATCGAGTGCGAACATCGCCTGATACACCTCGGCATCGCCGATGCTGGCAGTCAATTCAGACGCCATTTCGGCCACGCCGCGCAATGCATGGCGGAGGGCGGCTTCATCCAGCGCCTCGATAATCAGGAGGCCGGCGAAAACCCCCTCGTCCTTGCGCATGCCTTTTTCTATCGTCGGCACCGAGGTTCGGGCGAGATCGGTGACGCCGATCTGCACCGCGGCGATGCCGTCGAGGGCTGCGAGCCCGTCGGCCAGTCGCGCGGCATCCTTCGGCAGATTTTCCAGACGCAGCGCGACCACGGTCGCGCCCTCGCCGCGACCGGCCCGCGCCGTCATCACCCCGCCGCCACGGATGAAATTGCCGAGCTGCGGCATGATCCGCTGCGACCATGGCGAGGGCGCGTTGAGGCGCGCGAGATAGGCCGGGCCGTCGAGCACTTCTGGAGCTTCCAGCTCATAGAGAATAAAGAACCGGTTGAGGTCGGAATGCGTCAGACGGAACACGCGGGAGGCCAGAAACCCATTGGTCGTCACCCGCTCCGTGGTGTGCTCACGCGTCAGCCAGTGGCGATAGTCGGTCAGGTGGTTCGGTTCGACATCGCTCCAGATCGCCAGAAATCCCGCGCCGCGCATCACGATATCCTCCGCTCAGCCCTTAAGACCATGCAACGACGCCGGCACCGTATCCGGCAGCTTCCCAAGCCGCTGCACGATGGCCAGCATCGCCGCAATATAGCCGTAAGGCCCCATGCCGCAGATCACGGCGGTCGATGCGCTCGACGTGATCGAGTGCCGGTGCAATTCGTCGCGCGCGTGGATGTTGGAGATGTGAACCTCGAACTTCGGGCCTTCGAAGATCTTCAGGACATCGATCAGCGCGACCGACGTGAAGGAGTAGGCCGCCGGATTCATGATCAGCGCATCGAACTTGCCATAGGCCGACTGGATCAGGTTGACGAGTTCGCCTTCCAGGTTGGACTGGTGAAACGAAATCTCGACGCCGAGATATTTTGCCATCGCCTCGCAGCTGTCCTCGATCTGTTTCAGCGTCGTCGCACCATAGATGTGCGGCTCGCGGATGCCGAGGAAATTCAGGTTCGGCCCGTTCAGGATCATGATCTTGGTGGCCATCGTGGCTCCCTCTGTATCGAAATAGCGTTGTCTAGCCTGCGAACCACTTGGCGGGGATCGTCACCAGTCCCGGAAACAGCACCATCAGGAACAGCACCACGATCTGCGCGATCATGAACGGCCAGACGCCCTTGATGATCTCTTCCATGCTGATCTTGGAGACCCCGCAGACGACGTTGAGCACCACCCCCACCGGCGGTGTGATCAGGCCGATGGCGTTGTTGATGATGAACAGCACGCCGAAATAAACCGGATCGATGCCGGCGGTCTTGATGATCGGCATCAGGATCGGCGTCAGGATCAGGATCGTCGGCGTCATGTCGAGCGCCGTGCCGACGATGACGACGATGACCATGATCGCGAACATCAACAGCGTCTGGTTGCCCATGAACGGCTTCAGCAGATCGACGATCTGGGTCGAGATCTCCGACACCGTGATCAGCCAGGACGATACCAGCGCCGCGGCGACCAGGAACATCACGATGCTGGTGGTCAACGCGGCGGAGACGAACACCTCGTACAATTGCGAGAGCTTGAGCTCGCGATAGATGCAGGTCGCGACGAACAGCGAATAGACCGCAACGACCACGGCCGCCTCGGTCGGTGTGAAAATCCCGAATCGAAGCCCGACAACGATGATGACGGGCAGCATCAGCGCCCAGAAGCCGTCGACAACGGCCTTGAACATTTCCGCAAACGGCGCCCGCGGCGGCGGGGTCAGGTTCTCCTTGCGGACCACCCACCACCACGAGAAGCACAGGCCGACGCCCAACAGCAGCCCCGGGACGATGCCGGCTAGGAACAGTTTCGAAATCGAGACGCCGGCGGCGACGCCGAAAATGACAAAGCCGATGCTGGGCGGTATCACCGGCGCGATGATGCCGCCGGCGGCGACGAGGCCGGCCGCATAGGATTTCTTGTGCCCGGCCGCCACCATCATCGGCACCAGCAATGCCGCGAGCGCCGCGGCATCGGCGGCCGCCGAGCCCGAAAGCGACGCCAGGATACACGACGCCAGAATGGTGACGTAACCGAGCCCGCCGCGAAAGTGACCGACGGCGACGAGGGCGACATTGACAATGCGCTTGGCCAGCCCGCCCTTGTTCATAAGCTCGCCGGCCAGCATGAAGAACGGGATCGCCATCAAGGGAAAACTGTCGGCGCCGTTGATGACGTTCTGCGCCACGATCTGGGAATCGAACATCCCGATCGTCGACATCAGCGCCACGCCGCAGATGATTAGCGCGAACGCGATCGGCATGCCCAGCGCCATGGCGCCGAGCAGCGAGAACGTAAAGACCGCGATGGTCATGTCTTGATCTCACACATGCGGCCGGACATCAGTGTTCCTCCGATTCCCTGACCGCGACCATATCGGCCTCGCTGGCCTGCCCCGAGACCACCCGGTAGAGGTCGTAGAGCAGCATGACCCCGGCCGAAACGCCGAACACAACCCCGACGAAATAGAAGATGGCAATCGACAGGCCGGTCGCAGGAGCGCGGTCGTCCCAGTTGATCAGGGTCTGGCGCCAGCTTCCCGTCAGCAGCAGCCAGTCGGCGAACAGCATCAGGCAATAGTTGATGATGAAGCATATCCGCTTGCCCATCGGCGACAGCATCCGCACCAGGCTGTCGACGCCGAGATGGGAATGCTCGCGCACCGCGACGATGGCGCCGAGGAACGTGAGCCAGACCAAGAGCCAGCGCGACAGCTCCTCCGAAACCGTGATGCCGGAATTGAAGCCGTAGCGCAGCACGACGTTGCCGAACACCAGCACCACCATGACCGCGAGGCAGAGCGCGATGACGCCCTTGAGGAAACCGCAATAGAGATCGAGCACGCGTTCCATGAAATCGCCTGGACGGAGAGAATCCAGGACGGAACCGAAATGGCTCCGTCCTGCCGCGCGTCAGCCGCGCTAGTTCACCTGCTATTTCACTTGGCTTTGCGGACCCGCTCAAGCTCTTCGTTGAAGAGTTTTACGGTTTCCGGCTTGAGGCCGGCGGAGATCTTGTCGACCACGGGCTGGACGGCCTTGCGCATGCGTTCCAGTTCGGCCGGCGCCACCGCGTTGTAGATCATGCCCTTGGCTTGCAGCTCGGACAGCGCCTTTTCGGTCTGCAGCCGCGTCTGCTCCTTCTGATAGTCGCGGCTTTCGTTGTACAACTCCTGCATCAGCCGCTGCTCGGTCGGCGACAGCTTGTCCCAGAAGATCTTGCTGACCAGGATGATGTTCTGCGTAAAGGTGTGGTTGGTGGCCGAGACGTATTTCTGCACTTCGTAGAACTTGTTGGACAGGATGACGGTGTAGGGATTTTCCTGGCCGTCGACGGTACGGGTTTCCAGCGCCGAATAGAGTTCGCCGAACGCCATCGGAATCGGGTTGGCCTTGAAGGCGCTGAAGGATTCCAGATAGACCGGATTCGGGATCACGCGCAGCTTGAGGCCGGCGAAATCCTCGATCTTGGTGATCGGCAGGCGGCTGTTGGTGACGTTGCGGAAGCCGAGACCCCAGTAGCCGAGCCCGACCAGTCCGCGCGAAGGCAGCCCGTCGATCATCGCCTTGCCGAAGGCGCCCTGCACCAGCGCGTCGGCCTGATCGGTGGTGGCGGCGATGAACGGGAAATCGAGCACGCCGAATTCCGGAATCACTGTCGCGAGCGACGTCGTGGAGGCCGACAGCATTTCCTGCGTGCCGCCGCGCAGCGCGGATTGTTGTTGAAGTTCGTTGCCGAGCTGGGAGGCGGCGAATTCGCGAACCTTCATCTTGCCGCCGCTCTTGGCGAGCAGGATTTCCGCGAATTTCTGCACGCCGAAACTGACGGGATGATCGGTGTTGTTGAGGTGACCCCAGCGGATCGTGCGTTCCTGGATCTCCTGCGCGGATGCGGCACCGACGAAAAGCGCCCCGCCGAACAGCGCGGCGGACAGAACTGAAAGCAGCCTCATCTATTCCTCCCTGAAACGATCGGTGCCGAGCCGCAGCTTGTTGCTGCCATTTCCCGTGTCGGCACCGTTAACTCGTGAAAATCATACTATGAAATCCATGTCAAATGAGATTATAAGAAATATATGATATAACTCACGCGTGGCGCGGCGCCTGTCTTCGCGGCTATGCTGACAGAGCCGGGTCGCCGACGAACCGCGATCACGGGCCGGAACAGGACTAAGATCTTGACGATGCTAGAACATTCGCAAGCCCCGATGTCGGCCGGCGATAGCGGCTATCGCCGCATCCGCTCCGACATCATCTTCGGCGTGCTAACGCCGTCCGGGCGGCTCAAGCTCGATTCGATGAAAGAGGATTACGGCCTCAGCGTCAGTACGCTGCGCGAAATCCTGAACCGGCTGGCATCCGAAGGCTTCGTGGTGGCCGAAGGCCAGCGCGGCTTCGAGGTCGCACCGGTATCGATCCAGAACCTGCGCGAACTGGCCGGACTTCGGATCCTGCTGGAACATCACGCCATGACGGAGTCGTTCCGCGCCGGCGACGTCGAATGGGAAGGCCGCGTGGTGTCAGCCCATCACAAGCTGGCGGCGACCGAGCGCGCGATCCTCTCCGACGGCGACGACGATCCCGAACTGCGCAAACGCTATGACGGCGAATTTCACCAGGCGCTGATCTCGAGCTGCGGCTCGCGCGAGCTGATGCACACCCACGCCGTCGTGTTCGATAAATATTTCCGCTACGCGCTGCAGTATCGCGGCAGCGCCACGGTCGAGCAGCACCGGGCGCTCAAGGAATGCGCGCTGAAGCGCGATATCGAAACCGCGAAAAAGATCCTGACCGATCACATCAACAGTTGCGTGGCGCACGCGCTGTCGATCGGCACGCTGAAATAATCAGGACGGCATGAGCGCGTCCGACGCCGCAACGTAGGCAAACGCGACCGCCGGCCCGAGCGTGATCCCGGGTCCGGGATAGGTCCCGCCCATGATCGACTGCATGTCGTTGCCGCAGGCGTAAAGCCGCGCGATCGGCCGATTGCCGGAATCCAGCACACGGGCAGCATCGTCGGTGACAAGTCCGGCCGAGGTGCCGATATCAGACGGATACAGCCGCAGCGCATAGAACGGTGCCGTCGCGAGCGGCCCGAGATTAGGATTGGCGCCACCGGCCGACGCATCGCCGTTGTGGTTTTGATAGATCGTACTGCCGCGATCGAATTCGAAATCGCGGCCGGTGCGCGCGTATTCGTTCATCCTGTCGATCGTTGCGCGCAGATTGACGGCATCGATGCTCAGGCGCTGCGCCAGTTGCTCGATTGTATCTCCGGCAACGAGATATCCGTCGGCGACCGCAGCCTTGGTGCCCCAGCCGCCGGGGCGCACCATACCGAGACCGTATTTCCGAAGCGCGACTGCATCGGCGATCAGAAAAGCGGGGATCGCCGACCTGGCATTGGCCAGCATTTCCTGTGCGAACTGGTGATAGGAGATCGCCTCGTTGACGAAGCGGCGGCCGGTGTTGTCAACGACCAGCGTCCCCGGCTTGCCGCGGTCGAGCACGAAATGCGGAAACACCGCGTTCGATCCATCGGCGCGGCGCCGGATCGACGCCGGCGCCCAGAACGCCGCGCTGAGGTCGCGGTCACTGAGGCGGGCGCCGATCTCGATCGCCCTGTCCTGCGCATCGCCGGTCGAACCTTCGGCGACGGAAGACCAGGCCTCGTCGGTCCCGAGCGACGCACGCCGCTCGGCGTGACGATTGAAACCGCCACCCGCCAAAATCAGCTTGGCCTCGATCGATATCTCCCGCGAGACACCGTTTGATGTCAGCACGGCGCCGGTCGCGGGACCGTCGGTGGCGCGGACGATCTTCGCCAGCGCTGCGTTGGTGACGATATCGACGTCGTGGCGGATCAGCGAAAACAGGAGACGGCCGACCAGCGCGTTGCCCATCACCAGCCGCGTGCCCCTGCTATGGCTGAGCCGATCGCGACCATACCGGGCCAACAGCTTTGCGGAATGAACCAGCGATGTGACGGATTTCGTTGACGCCAGCAAATGACCGATATCGGTGCGGTCGACCATCATGCCGCCGAGTAGCGTGAACTCGGGCAGCGGCGGGCGGATCAGCCTGAACGCGTCGCCGAGCAACCGCCCATCGAACGGCAGCGGCTCCAAGGCACGCCCCGCCAATGCAGCACCATCGAGTTCGGAGCGATAGTCCGGATGCCGCGCATAGGCCCGAAGCTTGACCTCGGACTGACGCTCAAGGATCTCGACCGCTTCGGGACCGGCTTTCAGAAACCGCGCACGCAGCGCGGCATCGGCACGGTTACCGACGATCTGCTGCAGGTATCGCTCGACATTTTCGGCGCTGTCGGAACCACCAACCGCATGACGCGTGTTCGGGATCCACAGCGAGCCAGCCGAAAACGCCGAGGTGCCGCCGACAAACGCCGTCTTCTCCACCAGCAGCGTCTTGGCGCCGCGCATGGCTGCGAACAAAGCGGCCGACATTCCCGCGGCGCCGGCGCCGATGACGACGACATCATAGTGTGGCGGGACGTCGGACAATCCAGAGCGGAGCAAGGGCGGATCCCTCAGACGTCGAAGAACACCGTCTCGTTGTCGCCCTGCATGTGGATGTCGAGGACATAGATCGCGTTGCCGGAACCCGGCTTGCACGCGGCGATCAAGGTGCGGCGGCGATCGGCCGGCACCAGCGCCAGCACGGGATCAGCGGCATTGGCGGCCTCGCCGTCGAAATAGATCCGGGTATAGAGATGCAGCAGCATGCCGCGCGCGAACACTGCGAGCAGGATATGCGGCGCCTGCGGCCTGCCGTCGGGATCGGCGACCTGGCCGGGCTTGATGGTGTCGAAGGCAAAGCCGCCATTGGCGTCGGTGCCGACGCGGCCAAATCCCTTGAACGACGAATTCGGCAGCGCCCGCTTGTCCTGCGGATCGGCGAAGCGGCCCTGCGCATCGGCCTGCCAGATTTCCAGCATGCAATCCGGCATCGGCGCGCCGTCGCCGTCGAACACCCGGCCCTCGACGCGAATCCGTTCGCCCGACGTATCCGCCGTGACGAGGTTGTTGCTGAACGCGTCGTTCCAGTCGTATTTGCCGTTCGAGGTCAGGCCATAGGCGAAATACGGACCGACGGTCTGCGACGGAGTGACGCCGTCTGGCTTCGTCTGTTGCACTTACTTGGTCTCCATCGGCGTGGCGTTGCGCCCGCGCAGAACAATGTTGAAGCGGTAGCACAGCGCCCAATCCGGCTTGGTATTCTCCAGGTCGAACGACGAGATCATGCGATCCCTCGCCTTGGCGTCGGTAACCGAATTGAAGATCGGGTCGAACGGAAACAGCGGATCGCCGGGGAAATACATCTGCGTCACCAGCCGCGACACGAAAGAATGCCCGAACACCGAGAAGTGGATGTGGGCCGGACGCCAGGCGTTGTGGTGATTGCCCCAGGGATAGGCGCCGGGCTTGATGGTGACGAAGCGGTAATAGCCATCCGCGTCCGACTGCGCGCGGCCGGCGCCGGTAAAGTTCGGATCGAGCGGCGCCGGATGCTGATCAACGACATGGACGTAGCGGCCGCAGGCATTGGCCTGCCACAGCTCGACCAGCGTATTGGCGACGCCGCGGCCGTCTTCATCGAGCACATGGCCGTGCACGATAATGCGCTCGCCGAGCGGCTCACCCTTGCCCTGCAAGGTGAGATCGTGGTCGTTCTCGCGCACGGTTTCGTGGCCGATAGACCGGCCCGGTCAGTTCCGACAGCGTATGCCGCATCGGGATCAGTGGCCGGGTCGGCGAGCGCTTGACGGTGCTCTTGTAGCCGGGCGACAGCCGCGGCGGATGCGCGGCGAGGCTTGAGGTCGGGTAGATCACGGTCATGGAAATATCCTCCGGTGCCGTCACCCTTAGGAGCGGCGAAGCCGCGTCTCGAAGGATGACGGGGATCAGTCGGTTGGCATCCTTTGAGGCTCGCGACTAACGTCGCTCGCACCGCAGGATGACGTCGTTAGTTCAGCTTCTCGATCGCAATCGCAACGCCCTGACCGACGCCGACGCACATGGTGGCGAGCGCGAGCTTGCCGCCGCGCTTCTCCATGCCGTGCACCGCCGTCATCGCCAGCCGCGCGCCGCTCATGCCGAGCGGATGGCCGAGCGCGATCGCGCCGCCATGCGGGTTGACGAAGTCGGCATCGTCCTTGACGCCCAACTGCCGCAGACAGGCTATGCCCTGCGAGGCGAAGGCTTCATTGAGCTCGATCAAATCGAAGTCGCTGATTTTGAGGCCCAGCCGTTCCATCAGCTTCCTGGTCGCCGGCACCGGGCCGATGCCCATGATGCGCGGCGGGACCGCGGCCGAGGCGAGGCCGAGGATGCGCGCCCGCGGCGTCAACCCGTGCTTCTTCACGGCAGCTTCCGAGGCCAGGATCATCGCCGCCGCGCCGTCATTGACGCCGGATGCGTTGCCTGCCGTCACGGTGCCGGGATTGCGCACGATCGGCTTCAGCTTGGTCAGGCCTTCCAGCGTGGTTTCCGGGCGCGGATGCTCGTCCTTGTCGACAATGACAGGTCCGGCCTTGCCGCCGGGCACCGATACCGGCGTGATTTCCTCGGCGAAGTAGCCCGATGCGATCGCCGCACCGGCGCGCTGCTGCGAGCGGATCGCGAACGCGTCCTGGTCGGCGCGCGAGACCTGGAATTCCTCGGCGACGTTCTCGCCGGTCTCCGGCATCGCATCGACGCCATATTGCGCCTTCATCAACGGGTTGATGAAGCGCCAGCCGATCGTGGTGTCGTAGATCTCGGCCGAGCGCGCGAACGCTTCCGGCGCCTTGCCCATTACGAACGGCGCTCGCGTCATCGATTCGACACCGCCGGCAATCGCGAAATCGATTTCACCGGCGCGGATGGCGCGGCCGGCGGCGCCGACCGCATCGAGGCCGGAGGCACAGAGACGATTGAGGGTCTGTCCGGGAACCGTATCCGGCATCCCCGCCAGCAGTAGCGCCATGCGCGCGACGTTGCGGTTGTCTTCGCCGGCCTGGTTGGCGCAGCCGAAAAAGACTTCATCGACCTGCGACCAGTCGAGCCCGGGATGCTTCGCCATCAGCGCCTTGATCGGCGCTGCACCGAGATCGTCGGCGCGCACCTTGGCGAGCGAGCCGCCGAAACGGCCGATCGGGGTCCGGACGGCATCGCAAATATAGACATCACCCATTGAATCGCTCCCTGAATGCCGTGCTTGAGGCGTTGGCCCGCTCGAATTGATGGCGAGTTTTAGGAGCGCGCTCGCGGCAGGTCAATTGAGGGGCAGCGCTTTCGCGCCGGGTCCGGCATGCCGCCAAGGCAGGCGTGATGAAATAGCGGGCGACCGGGCGTGGAAAACCCGGACAAAACGGGCAAAGCGGTAGGACCGAGCGCCGAAATTTTGTAGTTTGCGCCCCTGAAGCTCGGCCTGAACCGAGCTTCAGATTCTCATTTTGACGCGTTTTCTTCACGCGAACCGGTACCCACTTCACTTGAAAACGCTTTGATGACGATCCAGCAACCCATCCCCGCCCCTGAACCGCCCGAACCGACGCCGGCCGTCGACGCCAACGCGCGCGTCACGCCGATGATGGAACAGTACCTCGAGATCAAGGCGGGCCATCCCGGGCTGCTGCTGTTCTACCGGATGGGCGATTTCTACGAGCTGTTCTTCGAGGACGCCGAGATCGCCTCCAAAACGCTCGGCATCGTCCTGACCAAACGCGGCAAGCATCAGGGCATGGATATCCCGATGTGCGGCGTTCCGGTGGAGCGCTCCGAGGATTACCTGCATCGCCTGATCAATGCCGGGCATCGCGTTGCGGTGTGCGAGCAGACCGAGAACCCGGCGGAAGCGCGCGCCCGCGGCAACAAGAGCGTGGTCCGCCGCGGCGTGGTGCGGCTGGTGACGCCGGGCACGCTGACCGAAGACACGCTGCTGGATGCCCGCACCAATAATTACCTGCTGGCGATCGCACGCGCCCGCGCATCAAGCGGCGGCGACCGCGTTGGTCTCGCCTGGATCGATATTTCTACCTCCGAATTCATGGTCACGGAATGCTCGACCGCGGAACTGGCGGCGACCCTGGCGCGGATCAATCCGAACGAAGTGATCGTCACCGACGCGCTCTATGGCGATCCCGATCTCGGGCCGCTGCTGCGCGAACTGCAAGCGGTGACGCCGCTGACCCGCGACGTCTTCGACGGCGCCACCGCCGAGCGCCGGCTCTGCGATTACTTCGCGGTCGCCACCATGGACGGCCTTTCCGCGATGTCGCGGCTGGAGGCAACGGCCGCTGCCGCAGCCGTCACCTATATCGACCGCACGCAAGTGGGGAAACGTCCGCCGCTGTCGCCGCCGTCGCGCGAGGCTGCCGGCACCACCATGGCGATCGATCCCGCGACCCGCGCCAATCTCGAACTGACGCGCACGCTCGCGGGCGAACGGCGTGGATCGCTGCTCGATGCGATCGATTGCACGGTGACGTCGGCCGGATCGCGGCTGCTGGCACAGCGGCTGGCGGCACCGCTGACCGACAGCGCCGTGATCGCGCGACGGCTGGATGCGATCGCCGCCTTTGTCACCGATAGCGCGGCGCGCGACGATGTCCGCAGCACGCTCAAGGCGGCCCCCGACATGTCGCGCGCGCTGGCGCGGCTGTCGGTCGGACGTGGCGGCCCGCGCGATTTGGCGGGTTTGCGCGACGGCATCCTCGCCGCCGATCAGGCGCTGGCGCGGCTGGGACAATTGCAGGCGCCGCCATCGGAAATTGCGGCCGTGATGGAGGCGCTGCGCCGCCCGTCACGCGATCTGGCCCGTGAATTCGAACGCGCGCTGGCCGAGCAATTGCCGCTGATCAAGCGCGACGGCGGGTTTGTCCGCGAGGGCTATGAGCCCGCCCTGGACGAGACCCGCAGCCTGCGCGATGCCTCGCGCCTCGTGGTCGCGGCGATGCAGGCGCGCTATGCCGACGACACCGGCATCAAGGCATTAAAAATCCGCCACAACAACGTGCTCGGTTACTTCGTCGAGGTCACGGCACAACACGGCGACCGCCTGATGGCGCCGCCCTTGAACGCGACCTTCATCCATCGCCAGACGCTGGCCGGACAGGTTCGTTTCACGACGTCGGAACTCGGCGAGATCGAAGCCAAGATCGCCAATGCCGGCGACCGCGCACTCGGGCTCGAACTCGAAATCTTCGAGCGGCTGTGCGCCATGGCGCTCGCCGCCAGCGACGACTTGCGCGCCGCAGCGCACGCGTTCGCGCTGCTCGATGTCGCAACCGCGCTGGCCAAACTCGCGGTCGACGACAACTACGTGCGGCCCGACGTCGACGGCTCGCTCGGCTTCGCAGTCGAGGGCGGCCGCCATCCGGTGGTCGAGCAGGCGTTGAAGCGCGACGGCCATCCGTTCATCGCCAATGCCTGCGACCTCTCGCCGGGGCCCGGGCAGAAGTCGGGCCAGATCTGGTTGATCACCGGTCCCAACATGGCCGGCAAGTCGACCTTCCTGCGCCAGAACGCGCTGATCGCCTTGATGGCGCAGATCGGCTCCTACGTGCCGGCTTCGCGCGCGCAAATCGGCGTCATCGACCGGCTGTTCTCCCGTGTAGGTGCGGCCGACGACCTGGCGCGCGGCCGGTCGACCTTCATGGTGGAAATGGTCGAGACCGCCGTGATCCTCAACCAGGCCAGCGAACGCTCGCTGGTGATTTTGGACGAGATCGGCCGTGGCACCGCGACCTTCGACGGCCTCTCGATCGCCTGGGCCGCGATCGAGCATCTGCATGAAGCCAACCGCTGCCGCTCGCTGTTCGCGACGCATTATCACGAGCTGACCGCGCTTTCGGCAAAGCTGCCGCGGATGTTCAACGCCACCGTGCGGGTCAAGGAATGGCAGGGCGACGTCGTGTTCCTGCACGAGGTGCTGCCGGGCTCGGCCGACCGCTCCTACGGCATTCAGGTCGCGAAGCTCGCCGGCCTGCCGCCGCCCGTGATCGCGCGTGCCAAATCGGTGCTGGCAAAACTCGAAGCGCAGGACCGCGGCCAGACCGCCCGCGCGCTCGCCGACGACCTGCCGCTGTTCGCCGTCCCCTCCCGCGCCGCCGCCGAGCCGGCGCCGCCGACCGAAGCGGAGTTGTTGCTGGAAGCAGTGAAGGCGCTGCACCCCGACGAGATGTCGCCGCGCGAGGCGCTGGAGGCGTTGTATGCGCTGAGGGCGAAATTGCCGAAAGGGTAACCCGTCATTGCGAGCCAACGGGTCGGGCGAATGCCCGCCCGATAACAGGCTCCGCGAAGCAATCCATTTCTCGACATCAAGAAAGAATGGATTGCTTCGTCGCTACGCTCCTCGCATTGACGAACTAAACCGCCGCCTTCCGCCGCCCGTTCCACCACAGCGCCAGGTTCCAGCCCACGCAGGTCGACAGCGCGAGGCTCAGCCCGATCGCCGAGCCGAATTGTAATGCCGCGACGTGCAGCACGGCGATGGCGATGCCGAGCCCGATCAATCCCCAGGCGCTGTTGGCAAGCACGGCGGCGGTCGCGGGCCCGCCGATGCGCGGATGCAGAATCAGCATCATGGACGTGAATACCGCCGGGAACAGCGCGATGATGCCGCTGATCTTCGGACCCATCCACCCCGACAGCGTGACGACGGTCGCGACCAGTGTCGCCACCAGCGATGCCCGCAACGGAATGTCGTACCAGCGCCGCTTGATCGGCGGCATTTTGGCGTGGCGATAGCGCGCCAGCAGCGGCACGCAGATGGTGAAGGCGATCGCATTCACGATCAGGCCACCGGCCAGCGACCATGGCACCGAGCGGATGATCGCAGCCAGCATGAGCCAGACCGCCACCGCCGCCGCACAGCTCAGCAGCGCGCCACGGCGCTGCGCGAGCACGACGTAGGTAAGCCCGAGGAAGATGGTCGCGGCGTTGATCGGCAGACTGGCCAGCGCGCCCTCGGCGACGAACGCCGAATCATGGTCGAGCGCGAGGAACACATAGGACGGCCCCGCCGAAATCGGCAGCGTCGCCACGAGCGCGCCGATCACGGGGCCGGATTTTTCGGTGATGACGGAAGCCGACACCACGAACGCAGCCGTGATCGCCATGCGCAGCACTAGCGTCAGCAGGAAGGTGAGTTCGGGGGACATGGTGATGGTCGTCATCCTGAGGCGCCCGCGCAAGGCGCGGGCCTCGAAGGATGGGCAGCAAAGTCGCCCTTCGAGGCTCGCTTCGCTCGCACCTCCAGCGATAACGGCGAAGCCGTTACGCGGGGGTGACGGAGCGGAGTTCGTTGGCGGTTATGGGTCCCGGCGCAAGGCCGGGACGACACCGAGCTAGATCCGCACCATCGACACCGAAACCTTCGGGCCGTTCTTGATGGTCTGGTAGACCACGCAATAGCGTTCGGTGAGTTTCAGCAGCAGATCGAGCTTGTCCTGCGGCGCGTCGGTTTCGACGTCGAAGCGCAGACGAATTTCGGCGAAACCGACCGGCGCTTCCTTGTCGACGCCGAGCGTGCCGCGAAAATCCAGATCGCCTTCGGCGATAACGTTGCCGGTCTTCAGCGGAATTTCGACGGCGGTCGCGACCGATTTCAGCGTCACGCCGGCGCAGGCGACGAGGGCTTCCAGCAGCATATCGCCGGAGCACAATTCCAGCCCGGAGCCGCCGGTGGCCGGATGCAGGCCGGCTGTCGCCAGCGCGCGGCCAGTTTCGACCTTGCAGGTCAGGCCGTCGTTATCGATCGAGCCTTTGGCCTTCAGGGTAATGACCGCTGCCGTCGGGTCCGACTTGTAGCGTTCCTTGATCGGGGCCTGCATCGCGCGGAGTTCGGCGGCGTCCATTATTCTTCTCCCGGTTCTTGGAGCCCTATCGGGCTCTGCACTTTATGTTTTGACGCGTTTTCTTCACGCGAACCGGTGCCCACTTCGCTCGAAAACGCTATGAGCCCGATTTAGTCGGAAATCACCGCGCTGTCACCACCACATCGCCTCGCCCGCGGTCGATTTGGGATCGGCATCGGGCACGTTGCGGTCGAGCGATCGGTCCAGCGCGGTCAGCACCCGGCGCTTGAAATTGTCGAAATGCGGCGAATTGCGGTCGCGCGGCCGCGCCAGGTTGATCTTGATCTCCTCGAACAGCCGCCCCGGGCGCGGCCGCATCACCAGGACGCGATCCGCCAGCACTACGGCCTCGTCGACGTCATGCGTCACCAGGATCAGCGTCGGCCTTGTGTCGTTCCAGAGATCGAGCAGATGGTCCTGAAGGTCGCGCCGCGTGAAGGCGTCGAGCGCCGAAAAAGGCTCGTCCAGCAGCAGCACTTCCGGCTGCGGCACCAGCGCGCGCGCAATCGCGACCCGCTGCGCCTGCCCGCCGGAGAGTTCGCGCGGCCACGCCTTGGCCTTGTCCGATAGCCCCACCCGCGCCAGGGCACGCAAAACCTTGCCGCCACGGACGTTGGCCGTCAGATCCGATAGTCCAAAACCGATATTGTCGGCGACGCTGAGCCAAGGCAGCAACCGCGGCTCCTGAAAGATGATTCCGATCTTGGCGTGCGGCGAGGTGATCGATTCCCCGTCAAGCGTCACCGTGCCGGCGGAAGCACGGTCGAGGCCGGCGATGGCGCGGAGAAGAGTCGACTTGCCGCAGCCGGAACCTCCGATGATGGCGACGATTTCGCCGGGCCGGATATCGGCGGAAAAGCGCTCCAGCGCATGCACGCCGTTGGGATAGGTTTTGCCGACACGGTCAAGCGCGAGCATCAGTTGCCCCCGCCTTGACGGCCGAACGCGTCCTGCCAGCGCAGCAGCGGCGCGGTGGCGAGTTCGATCAGCCAGTCGGTGGTCTTGCCGAGGATGGCGAAGATCACGATCGCGGCGAGAATCTGCGCCGGCTTGCCGAGCTGCTGGCCGTCGATCAGGAGATAGCCGAGCCCCTCGGAGGCGCCCATGAATTCGGCAGCGACGACGAACATCCAGCCGAGGCCGAGGCCCACCCTCAAAGCAACGACATAGGCCGGCAGCACCGCGGGCAAAAGGATGCGGCGGATCATCGCCGGACCCGACAGGCGAAAGGTGCGGCCGACCTCGACGATCTTGCGATCGACGGAGAGGATCGCGCCCATCACGCCGAGATAGACCGGGAAGAACACGCCGACCGCGATCAGCGCGACTTTGGAGGTTTCGAAAATGCCGAGCCACAGGATGAACAGCGGCACCCAGGCGATCGACGGAATCGCGCGCAGCGCCTGCACGGTCGGATCCAGCAGCCGCCGCGCCAGGCTCCAATAGCCGGAGACGGCGCCGAGCAGCGTGCCGGCGACGACGCCCAGGCCGAAGCCGGCGCCGACCCGCATCAAGGTCGCGGTGATATGGCGCGAGAGCTCGCCGCTCTTTGCCAGTTCAACGATGGTGGCGAAGATTTTCGTCGGCGGCGGCACCAGCCTTCCGTTGGAAAACCCGAGCCAAACCACGATTTCCCAGATCAGCGCCAGTCCAACCGGCAGCAACAGCCCCAGCGCCGGCCGCACGTAACGGGCCAGCCGCGCGGACGCCGGCGGCGTCATCGCATCGGTCCCTGCGTCGGTCTGTTCCAGCGCTGGCAGTTCAACGGTCATGGCCATAGCAAGAACGCTTCTCGCAGGGGATTGCAAGGTGGGGTTTTACCCTCCCCTGGAGGGCAGGGGAGGGTAAGAAAATCAATTCGTCGGCAGCGGGACCTGGTCGTCGATCAGGGCATCCAGCGTCGCCTTGACGTCGACCTTGGCGTCGATGACGCCGGCCTGTTGCAGCGCGATGCCGGCGGCAAGGATCGACTCGCGTTGCGGCGTGCCGATGCGGCTGTGGGTCAGTTCGGTGCGCTCCTTGAGCTGCTTGTCGACCACGCTGTCCGGCAGCTTGGTGACGCCGATGAACGTTTTCTTCAGGTCGTCGTAGTTGGCCAGCGAATACTTGCGGGCTTCCTCGTAGACCGCGAGCACGCGGCGAACGATTTCAGGATTGTCCTTCAGGAACTGCTCTCGCACGTTGAGGATGCCCCAGGTGTTGGCGTCTGCCTTGCGGTAGAACAGTTTTGCGCCGTCCTCGACTTCGGCCTGCGCCATCATCGGGTCGAGACCGGCCCAGGCGTCGACGTCGCCACGGATCAGCGCGGTCTTGCCGTCGGCGTGCTGCAGCAGCACCGGGGTGATGTCCTTTTCGGTGAGGCCGGCGCCGAGCAGCGCGCGAACCAGGAAGATGTGCGGGTCGGTGCCGCGCGTCACCGCGACGCGCTTGCCCTTCAGGTCGGCCACCGAGGCGATCTTTGAATCCTTTGACGTCACCAGCGCGGTCCATTCCGGGCGCGAATAGACGTAGATCGACTTGATCGGGTTGCCGTTGATTTTGGCGACCAGCGCTGCCGAGCCCGCGGTCGAACCGAAATCGATCGAGCCGGCGTTGAGGAATTCGAGCGCCTTGTTGGAACCCGCCGACTGCACCCAGACCACGCTGATGCCGTCCTTGGCGAATTCCTTTTCCAGCAATCCCTTTTGCTTGAGGACCATCGACACCGGGTTGTAGGTCGCCCAGTCGATGTGAATCTCCTTGAGCGCGTCGGCGGCAAAGGCCGTAACCGGCAGCAAGGTTGCAGCCGCGATCATCGCAGCCATCGCGCGGCGTGAAATTCTGGACATCGTCCCCTCCTCCAAAGGCCCTGAAAACTACCTTGTTTTTCAATATGTTATACCTAGATGCAACGAGAAAATACATCCCGCCAATGGACAACTGCGAGCACAGCTTTGCCCAAACGCATTGGAATCCAGCATAGAACTGCTGCTACCCTACAATCATCAGTGACAGCGTCTGCGCCGTCCGATATCGGGGTAGACCATGGATAGCATCGTGACCGACCGCCCTGACGTGGATGATCGTTTCGATACCGCGCGGATCACTGCCGCGGTCGACGACCTTGCCGAGAAGCACGCCGGCCGCGAAGACGTGTTTCGCTCGGCGCTGGCGCAGTTGCTGAAAGCCGAGATGATCGCGGCGCGCACCACCGCGCAAGCCGTCCTGCTGAAGGACCGTCACGGCCGCCGCTGTGCCGAGCGGCTCTGCTTCATGCAGGACGAGATCATCCGCATCCTCTATTCCGCCGCGACCCGTCATCTCTATCGCTCGCATGTACCGTCCGGCGCCGAGCGCATGGCCGTGGTCGCGACCGGCGGTTACGGCCGCGGCCTGATGGCGCCGGAGTTCGACATCGATCTGCTGTTCATCCTGCCCTACAAGCAGACTGCCTGGGGCGAGCAGGTCGCCGAAGCCATTCTGTATTGCCTGTGGGACATGGGACTGAAGGTCGGCCACGCCACGCGTTCGGTCGATGAATCGATCCGGCAGGCGCGCGGCGACATGACCATCCGCACCGCGATCCTCGAGACCAGGTTCCTGACCGGCGACCAGCCGCTCTATGACGAACTGGTCGAACGCTTCGACAAGGAAGTGGTGCAGGGCACCGCGTCCGAATTCGTCACCGCCAAGCTCGCCGAGCGCGAGGAACGCCATCGCCGCGGCGGCCAGTCGCGCTACCTGGTCGAACCCAACGTCAAGGACGGCAAGGGCGGCCTGC
Source organism: uncultured Alphaproteobacteria bacterium (assembly GCA_963764705.1). Taxonomy (GTDB): domain Bacteria; phylum Pseudomonadota; class Alphaproteobacteria; order Rhizobiales; family Xanthobacteraceae; genus Bradyrhizobium. The sequence continues at coordinate 176,183 of CAVXTR010000014.1, forward strand.
GCGACCTGCACACGCTGTTCTGGATCGCGAAATACGTCTATCGCGTGCGCGAGACCGACGAGCTGGTGGAGCGCGGCGTGTTCGACGCGCAGGAATACCGCACCTTCCGCCGCTGCGCCGACTTCCTGTGGTCGGTGCGCTGCAATTTGCATTTCGTCTCCGGCCGCGCCGAGGAACGGCTGTCGTTCGACATGCAGCGCGAGATCGCGGTGCGTCTCGGCTATACCTCGCATCCCGGCATGCAGGATGTCGAACGCTTCATGAAGCACTACTTCCTGATCGCCAAGGATGTCGGCGATCTCACCGCGATCCTGTGCGCCAAGCTGGAGGACGAGCAGGCCAAGCCGGCGCCGGTATTGAGCCGGGTGGTGGCGCGATTGCGGCCGGGCAGCACGGCGCGGCGGCGGGTGCCTGACAGCGACGACTTCATCATCGACAACAACCGCATCAATCTTGCGACCCCCGATGTCTTCAAACACGACCCGGTCAACCTGATCCGGATCTTCCGGCTGGCGCAGAAGAACAACCTTGCCTTCCATCCCGACGCGATGCGCACGGTGACGCGCTCGCTGAAGCTGATCAACACCCAGCTTCGGGAAAATCCGGAAGCCAACCGGCTGTTCATGGAGATCCTGACTTCCGACAACGCCGAGATCGTGCTGCGGCGAATGAACGAGACCGGTGTGCTCGGTCATTTCATCCGTGCCTTCGGCAAGATCGTGTCGATGATGCAGTTCAACATGTACCACCATTACACGGTGGACGAGCACCTGCTGCGCTGCGTCGGCTTCCTGCAGGAGATCGAGCGCGGCGGCAACGACGAATTCACCGTCGCCAGCGACCTGTTCCGAAAGCTGCGCCCCGAGCACCGCGCGGTGATCTACATCACCACGCTGCTGCACGACATCGCCAAGGGCCGGCCGGAGGACCACTCGATCGCCGGCGCCAGGGTGGCGCGGCGGCTGTGCCCGCGGTTCGGCTTCAACGCCGCCGATACCGAAACGGTGGCGTGGCTGATCGAGGAGCATCTGACGATGTCGACGGTGGCGCAGTCGCGCGATCTCTCCGACCGCAAGACCATCGAGAACTTCGCCGCCGTGGTGCAGTCGGTCGAGCAGATGAAGCTCCTGACCATTCTCACCACCGCCGACATCCGCGGCGTCGGCCCCGGCGTCTGGAACGGCTGGAAGGCGCAACTGTTGCGCACGCTGTATTACGAAACCGAGCCGGTGTTGACCGGCGGCTTCTCCGAAGTGAACCGCGCGCAGCGCATCGCGGTGGCGCAATCCGAATTCCGCGCCGCCTTCACCGAATGGCCGGAAGCGGAACTCAACGCCTATATCGGCCGGCACTATCCGGCCTACTGGCTCAAGGTCGAACTGCCGCGCAAGATCCGCCATGCGCGTTTCCTCCGGGCCAGCGAACAGGCCGGCCACAAGCTCGCGATCAATGTCGGCTTCGACGAGGCGCGCGGCGTCACCGAACTGACGATACTCGCAACCGACCACCCCTGGCTGCTGTCGATCATCGCCGGCGCCTGTGCGTCCGCCGGCGCCAACATCGTCGACGCCCAGATCTACACCACCACCGACGGCCGCGCGCTCGACACCATCGCGATCTCCAGGGAATACGACCGCGACGAGGACGAGGGCCGCCGCGCCACGCGAATTGGCGAGATGATCGAGCAGGTGCTGGAAGGCAAATTGCGGCTGCCCGAGGTGGTGGCGCGCAAGGCCGCTGGCCGCGGCAAGGTCCGCCCCTTTGTGGTGGAGCCGGAAGTCACCATCAACAACCAGTGGTCGGACCGCTACACCGTGATCGAGGTCTCCGGCCTCGACCGCCCCGGCCTTTTGTACCAGCTCACCACGGCGATCTCGAAGCTCAACCTCAACATCGCCTCCGCCCACGTGGCGACCTTTGGCGAACGCGCCCGCGACGTGTTCTATGTCACCGATTTGCTCGGCGCCCAGATCAACGCGCCGACGCGGCAGGCCGCGATCAAGAGCGCGCTGCTTCACCTGCTGGCCAGCGAAGACGACGTCGCCGCGGCGTGAGCGCCGCGACATCGTGATCGCCGTCACGGAAGCGGCGGCTGAGCCCTGGTAGGTATCGATCGCTTGAACCGGGGATGGGGCCGGAACGACCAATGGGCGTTCGCAGAGCCGACGATTCCCGTCGCAAATGGAGGCGGGCATGGCACTTGTTTCCCAGACACAGCGACCGATCGTCTCGGACGATAGCCTCGCCCTTATTGTCTACCTGCTTTACGGCGCAGGATATTTTTTCCTGATTCCGGCGCTGGCTGGCGTCGTAATCGCGCATGTGAAGGCCGACGATGCCGATCCGGTGCTGCGGTCGCACTACCAGTTCCAGATCCGGACCTTCTGGATTGGATTTCTGTACCTCACGACAGGCACGCTTCTCGCCGTCGTGCTGATCGGCCTGCCCATTCTTGCCTGGTGGTTCGTGTGGTCGCTGATCCGCATCGTCAAGGGCATGATGGCGATCAACGAGCACAAGCCGATCGCCAATCCCAGGTCCTGGCTGTTCGGGTAATTGTCGAAACGGCAAGCCGTGATCACGAGCACGCGAGCGACGAGGGTGCGCGGTGCAAGGTTGTTCCACGCTCCTCTGGAATCTTCGTAGGGTAGACAAAGGTGCTATTGCGCTGTGCCCACCATCCGAACGCCGGTGCGAATGGTGGGCACGCTTCGCTTTGCCCACCCACCGGAGCGTCAGATCTCCACGCCCTCGTGCTGCAGCAGCCAGCGCTTTCTTTCCAGTCCACCGCCATACTTGACCAGCGAACCGTTGGCGCCGATCAGGCGGTGACAGGGCACGACCACGCTGATCGGGTTGGAGCCGTTGGCGTGGCCGACGGCGCGGATAGCCGTGGGCAGGCCGATCTTCGCCGCCAGCGCGCCATAGCTCATCGTCGTGCCCGCGGGAATCTTTGGCAGCGCCTTCCAGACTTTCTGCTGGAACGGCGTGCCGGCGACGCGCCATTCGATCTGGTTCAGGCGATCGAGGTCCCCTTTGAAGTATCCCGTCAGCGCCGTTCTGAGTTCGCGCGGCGCCCTCGCCTCGTTCAGAACGACCACACCATATTGCAGCCGTAGCAACTCCTTCATGCGCGGCGCGTAATCCTCCCAGTCCAGCGCGCGCAGCACGCCGTCGTCGTCGCTGGCGATCAACGCCACGCCGATCGGCGTGGCCAGCCGGTCCAGGTTGAAGGTCTCAGGCATCGTCGCGATCCATCAGGCCTCGAAAACTAGACATGTCGTGGTGCCATGGGCAAGCAGCCGTCCGTTGCGATCGGTGATCCGTCCTTCTGCGGTGCCGACCCGTCGGCCGGTGGTCAGCACGACGCCTTCCGCCCTGATCTCGCCGGTGTCTGTCGTAATCGGCCGCACCAGCGAAATCTTGAATTCCAACGTGGTGGAGCCCACGCCTTTTTCAAGCGTCGACTGGATGGCAAGGCCCATGCAGCTGTCGAGCAGCGTGGCGGAAAAACCTCCATGCACGGTCCCGGCCGGGTTGAGGTGGACGTCGCGAGGCTCCGCGACAATCACGACACGACCGCTCTCTGCTTCCGTGACGTCATATCCCAGGGTTTGCGCGATCGTGTTCAGCGGCAGTGTGCCGTCGGCGAGGCCCTGGACGAATTCCAGACCGCTCATCTGCTTTCTCCGGTCATTGCTGACGGTCCCGTAGGTCCGGGGGGTGGTTCGGCTCGGCATTGTTCTTGTTTCCTGTTGCTGCGATCCGCTGATTGGGCCGGGCATGACTCATCGGTTGCCGCGGAAATACCCGCGGGCGGGCGCACTTTTCATGGCGCGCATGCTAGCGTCCACCCGATTTCCGAATTGGTTGGGGGACCGCAACATGATCTTTATCGCCAACATCCTGGTCGCGGTGGTCGCGGCGCTGCATGTCTATTTTCTGGTGCTGGAGATGTTTCTCTGGACCAAGCCGCTCGGTCTGAAGACGTTTCGCAACACCATCGAGAAGGCGACGGAATCGGCGGTGCTGGCCGCCAACCAGGGGCTCTATAATGGCTTCCTCGCCGCAGGTCTGATCTGGGGCCTGTACCATCCCAATCCGGGCTTCGCATTCCAGATCAAGGTTTTCTTCCTGCTCTGCGTCGTCGTCGCCGGCGTTTATGGCGCTGCAACTGTGAGCCGCCGGATTCTTTATGTGCAGGCCGCACCGGCGGCGCTCGCTTTGATCCTGCTCTGGCTGGCGTAGCGAGCCGGCGCCCGTAGGCGCACCGTTCCGACTTTAGTTTGCCCCTCCTCCCTGAAATCGCTTATCTTTTCGGCGTTCCGCCACCTTGCATTGCAGCATCCATTCCGCCAGTATCCGCCCCAGCGATGGCGACCGCCGGGCCGTATTCGGCCTGCGGCAAGATCATCGGCTCAATCACAGACATGAGGAACACGCGATATGAGGAAGGGTATTCTCCATTTGGTCACCGGTACGGCGCTGGCGATGGCGCTGACGGTTTCTTCGGCCTCCGCGCAGAAGAAATACGACACCGGCGCGACCGACACCGAGATCAAGATCGGCCAGACCAATCCATTCTCGGGACCTGCCTCGGCCTACGCGACCATCGGCAAGACCCAGGCCGCCTACATGAAGATGATCAACGATCAGGGCGGCGTGAACGGCCGCAAGATCAATTTGATCCAGTATGACGATGCCTACTCGCCGCCCAAGGCCGTCGAGCAGGTGCGCAAGCTGGTCGAGAGCGACGAAGTGCTGCTGACCTTCCAGTTGCTCGGTACACCGTCGAACGCTGCGGTCCAGAAGTATCTCAACTCGAAGAAGGTGCCGCAGCTATTCGCCGCGACCGGCGCGTCGAAATTCACCGACCCGAAGAATTTCCCGTGGACGATGGGCTTCAATCCCAACTACTTCGTCGAGGGCCGCATCTACGGCCAGTACATCATCAAGACCTACCCGAATGCCAAGATCGGCATCCTCTACCAGAACGACGATCTCGGTAAGGACTACCTGAACGGCATCAAGGCCGGTCTCGGCGACAAGGCGGCCGGCATGATCGTGACGGAAGCTTCCTACGAAGTCTCCGACCCGACCATCGATTCGCAGATCCTCAAGATCAAGGATAGCGGCGCCGACCTGTTCTTCTCGGCCACCACGCCGAAGCAGGCGGCGCAGGCGATCAAGAAGATTGCCGAACTCGCCTGGCATCCGGTGCAGATCCTCGACATCAACGCCACCTCGGTCGGCGCCGTGATGAAGCCCGCCGGGCTCGAGGCTTCCAAGGGCGTGATCAGCGTCAACTACGGCAAGGATCCGCTCGATCCGACCTGGAAGGACGACGCCGGCATGAAGAAGTATTTCGAGTTCATGGCGAAGTACTATCCGGATGGCGACAAGGATTCGAGCTTCAACAGCTACGGCTACTCGACCTCGCAGCTGATGATCCACGTTCTGAAGATGTGCGGCGACGACCTGACCCGCGAGAACGTCATGAAGCAGGCCACCAGCCTGAAGAACGTCGTGCTCGACCTGGCGCTGCCGGGCATTCTCGCCAACACCTCGCCGACCGATTATCGCGTCAACAAGCAGTTGCAGATGATGAAGTTCAACGGCGAGCGCTGGGAGCTGTTCGGCCCGATTCTCGAGGACGCAGGTCCGGCCGGCTAGTCGCGGCTTTCATTGATGGAAACGATCGGCGGTCCCTCGGGGCCGCCGATTTGTTTTTAGAGCGCGGGTCTTGCTATAGTTTGGTGCGGCTGACTGTTCGTCGCGATAACAAGATCGTTCGATGATTAGGATCATATCGCCCACAATTAAGAAAGCGCCGGCTGGTCGCTGCATCTATTGCGGCGCGACTGAAGGGCTTAGCGACGAGCATATCCTTTCTTTCGGACTCGCGGGCGACAGCCTAATCCTACCGAGCGCTAGTTGCTCAGGCTGCCAGCAGGCGACGTCGAAGGTTGAAACTATTTGCTTGCGTCACATGTGGTGGCCATTCCGAACCCAAGCAGGCGTTCCCTCACGAACAGCGGCGCCAGAAAACTTCTCACTCAAACGCATGCGCGTAAACGAATACGACGCTGAACGCGACGAAATCGTCGATTATACTCAATTGAGCATGGAGGACGTACCGGTCGAGCAGTACCCGATATTTTATCAGACATTCGAATTTCCAGAGCCGGGCGTTACTGCTGGGCGCCTAGCTTCTCGGGATCTCTCATACTCCATGTGGTGCAAGCTCGAAGAGCAAAATTTTCGGGCGCGCTTTGGCGATCAGGAAGGATTTCGGATTTCGCCCGGCAGACCGGAGGCCTTCTGTCGACTGCTTGCCAAAACGGCCCATGCGTTTGCCGTTGCCGAATTCGGCGATATTTTTCAACCGTCCCTTACCAATTACATCAGAGGTGCGCCGTTGGATCGGCTACAATGGATTGGTTGCCCGGAAGTTCGTGCGGGCAGCTCTGCGCTCCACGATATCAATGCCCAGCATATTTCGATCGGTGACATCGACTACTTATCGATAGACCTCAGGCTGTTCGGCTGCATCGATAGTCCGGTGCACCGTGTTATCGTCGGCAGGCTTTGGAAGCTGTTTTCTTCAAGCCTGTTCGATCGGCTCGGATTTCGCGTCGATTTTGAGGGCGAGTTGCCGTTGCGGAATGCGGAGGTACTTCGCGGTCGAGCCGAAGGGTGGGAGTCAGTCTAGCCAGACGTCCCGATTGCCCAGTACGCCGCACTTTGCCTATCTACCAATTCCTACTTCGGAATTTCCCCAAAGGTCTTCCCCACCGGCAGCACCGCATGCCGGATCAGGCGGGAATCATCGACCCCGGCCTGGCGGTGTTTCACCGCTTCGCGATAGACGGGATCGCGGATCATTTCCGCGAATGCCGCCACCGACGGATATTCGGCGATGAAGGCGTGATCCCAGCGTTCTTCGGCCGGTCCGATCAGCATCAGTTCGAAGCGTCCCTGCCAGACGATCTTGCCGCCGAGTTGCTCGAACACCGGCCCGCTTTCCCGACCGTAAGCCGCATAGGCTTCCGCGCCGGTCGCCTTGCGGCCGTCGGGATAGGCCGCCTGCGCCCGCAGGCGGACCAGGTTGAGCATATGTATAGGCCCGGGCCGGTCGTTGGCCTTGAACTGCGCAAAAACTTCCTTGGTCGGATCGATATGGCCCATTTCGGCTCTCCTTGTTCAGGCTTGGAGGTGTCTCTTGTTTTGACGTGGTTTCTTGACGCGAACCGGATCCACTTCGCTTGAAAACGCTAAGCTTTACCACGCCCCGCCGCACCTCCTAATCCTGCATTAACCTCTCGGTAACCGACCCTTAAACTGCTCCCGCTAGCGTGCGCGTGGACGGGTGTGAGCGGCGTTTGCGTATGGCGTTGGGACGGAAAAAGAGCGCTGGGCGCAAGGAGCCCTTGTTCGGGCTTCCGGCCGCGCTTGCCGACCTGCGCCTTTCGCCGGAGGATCGCGTCCCGGCCGCCGAAGACCGGCCGAAGAAGACATCGCCCAAACGCAAATCCGAAGAGGACGACGACGAGCCGCCGGCTGAGCGCAAGCCGCGCCCGGCGCGTAGTGGCGCCAGGCGCCGGTCGAAATCGCGCGGACGCTTGCGAAATCGGCCGACTGTTCTACTGGGGGGCGGTGCTCGGCCTGTGGGCGGCGATTGCCGTGGTCGGCGTCGTCATCTATGTCGGCGCGCATCTGCCGGCGATCCAGTCGCTGGAAATTCCAAAGCGCCCGCCGACCATCCAGATCGTCGGCCTCGACGGCAGCGTGCTGGCCTCGCGCGGCGAAATGCCCGGCGCCAATGTCTCGCTGAAGGATCTGCCGCCCTATCTGCCGAAGGCGTTCATCGCCATCGAGGACCGCCGCTTCTATTCGCATTACGGCGTCGATCCCGTCGGTATCGCCCGCGCGGCCGTGACCAACATCCTGCACCGCGGCGTCTCGCAGGGCGGCTCGACGTTGACGCAGCAGCTCGCGAAAAACCTGTTCCTGACCCAGGAACGCACGATGGCGCGCAAGCTGCAGGAAGTGGAGCTGGCGCTGTGGCTGGAGCGCAAGCATTCCAAGTCGGAAATTCTCGAACTCTACCTCAACCGGGTGTATTTCGGCTCCGGCGCCTATGGCGTCGAGGCCGCGGCGCAGCGCTATTTCGGCAAGTCGGCCAAGAACGTCACGGTCGCCGAGGCGGCGATGCTCGCGGGTCTGGTGAAATCGCCATCGCGGCTGGCGCCGAACCGCAACCCCGAGGGCGCCACGCAGCGCGCCAAGACCGTTCTCGCGGCGATGGCGGATGCCAAATTCATCACCGACGCCCAGGCGCAGGCCTCGATCGGCCATCCCTCCTACAATGTGAAGCCGGCTGGCGCCGGCACCGTCAATTATGTCGCCGACTGGATCGGCGAAGTGCTCGACGACCTGGTCGGCCAGATCGACCAGAGTATCGTGGTCGAGACCACCATCGATCCGAAGCTGCAGGGCGTCGCAGAAGCCTCCATCATCGACGAATTGGCGGCGAAGAGCGTCAAGTTCAATGTCAGCCAGGGCGCGCTGGTGGCGATGACGCCCGACGGCGCCGTGCGCGCCATGGTCGGCGGCCGGAACTATGCAGAGAGCCAGTATAACCGCGCGGTCACCGCCAAGCGGCAGCCCGGCTCTGCGTTCAAGCCGTTCGTCTATCTCACCGCGGTCGAGGCCGGGCTGACGCCGGAGACGATCCGGCAGGACGCGCCGATCGACGTCAAGGGATGGAAGCCCGAGAATTACACCCACGAGTATTTCGGCTCGGTGACGTTGACGCAGGCGCTGGCGATGTCGCTCAACACGGTTGCGATCCGTCTCGGCCTCGAAGTCGGGCCTAAGAACGTCGTGCGAACCGCGCACCGGCTCGGCATCTCGTCGAAGCTCGACGCCAACGCCTCGATCGCACTCGGCACCTCGGAAGTCTCTGTCATCGAACTGGTCGGCGCCTACGCGCCGTTCGCCAATGGCGGGCTCGGCGTCTCGCCGCACGTGGTGACCAAAATCCGCACCAACGAAGGCAAGGTGCTGTATGCGCGGCAACCCGATCCGCTCGGCCCGGTGATCGAACCGCGCTATGTCGCGATGATGAACACCATGATGCAGGAGACGCTGCTGTCGGGTACCGCGCGCAAGGCGGAAATTCCGGGCTGGACCGCCGCCGGCAAGACCGGCACCAGCCAGGATTACCGCGACGCCTGGTTCATCGGCTACACCGCCAACCTCGTCACCGGCGTCTGGCTCGGCAATGACGACAACTCGCCGACCAAAAAGGCCACCGGCGGCGGCTTACCGGTGGAAGTCTGGAGCCGGTTCATGCGGTCAGCCCATCAGGGCGTGCCGGTGGCGAGCCTGCCGAAATCGCAGCCGGGCAGCCCGTTCTCGAACCTGATGCAGGCCGCCTCGCAGATCAGTCCGCCCTCGCCGCCGTCAGCCCCGCAGATGCAGTCGCAGGCACCGATGCCGCCGGTGCCATTGCCGGTCGGCGGCGGTTATCGTCCGGCCCCAACGCGCACCTCGGCGCCCCCCAATCCAACGGCGCGGCCGGAAGCGGCGGCCGAACTCGATGGCTGGCTGACGGATCGGCTGTTCGGCGGCAGCCGGTAAACTCCAAGCCCGACCTCCCGTGGCTTCATCCTTCGAGACGCATTGCTTCGCAATGCTCCTCAGGATGAGGTCTTGGAACCCTCATGGTGAGGAGCGCGGTTTCGCGCGTCTCGAACCATGAGGCCACAGGCGCTACGTCAGGCCATCTCGGCGATCGCTTCCTGACCGGACGACAACAGCCGCTTGAGGTCCGCGACCGACAGCGGCCGGCTGAACAGATAGCCCTGCATTTCCATGCATTCGAGCCGACGCAACGCGTTCAGTTGCGCTTCCGTTTCGACCCCCTCGGCGGTCGTCGTCATATGGCGAGCGGCGGCGATATTGACGATGGCCTGCACGATGCAGGCCGACCCTTCCGGCTCGGCGACATCCTTGATAAAGGCGCGGTCGATCTTGATCTTGTCGAACGGAAACCGCTGCAGATAGCTTAGCGACGAATAGCCGGTACCGAAATCGTCCAGTGCGATCCGGACCCCGAGGCTGCGCAGATGATACAACATCGCCAGCGCCGCGTCGTCGTCGCGGATCAGAATCGCTTCGGTGATTTCCAGTTCCAGCCGCTTGGCCGGCAGCCCCGATGTCGACAGCGCCATCGCGACCTTGAGCGAAAACGCCGGGCTGCGGAACTGAACCGGTGAAACGTTGACCGCGACCTTGATATCGTCGGGCCAGGACGCCGCCTCCTGACAAGCCTTGTTCAACACCCATTCTCCGAGCGCATTGATCATTCCGGTCTCTTCGGCGACCGGAATGAAATCGACCGGCGAAATCGGGCCCCGCACCGGATGATTCCAGCGCAACAGCGCCTCGCAGCCCGTCACGCGGTTATCGGCCAAACGTACCAGCGGCTGATAGACGATCTCGAAGCCATCCTCCGCGATCGCCTGGCGGAGATCGAGCTCCAGCGTCCGCAGGGCATGGACCCGGGCGCCCATTCCGGGCTCGAAGAAGCGATAGGTGCGGCGTCCGTCGGCCTTGGCTTCATACATCGCCAGATCGGCGTTCTTGAGCAGCTGGTCGAGATCGGTGCCGTCCTGCGGGGCCAGCGCAATGCCGATGCTGGCGTCGGTCGTCAGCTGATGACCGACGCATTCATAGGGCTCGCGGATCGCCTGGTAGACCCGCGTGATCATGTCCATGGTGTCGGATGGCGTCGCTACCCTGGCCTGAATGATCGCAAATTCGTCGCCGCCGAGCCGGGCGACGACGTCATCGGCGGCGACACAGCCGCGCAGGCGGCCGGCGACCGCCTTCAGCAATTCGTCACCGACGGGGTGTCCGAGCGAGTCGTTGATGCGCTTGAATTCGTCGATGTCGATATAGAGCACCGCCAGTTTGTGGCCCGGCAACATCTTCTTCAAGCCGCTGTCGAGACGCTCGCGGAACAGCACCCGGTTCGGCAAGTCGGTCAGCGCGTCGTAATGCGCCATGTGCGCGATGCGGGTGTCGATGCGCTTGCGCTCGGTGATGTCCTCCACCGTGGCCACCCAGCCGCCACCTTCGATCGCCTTGCCGAGGACCTGGAGCGAACGTCCGTTAATCGTGGTCGTCACGATCGGAGAATGGGCGCCGGACGCGATGCTGCGGAGAAAATTGGCGCGATATTCCTCGATATCGCCCGAAAGCGAGCCAGTAGCGATGCGGTGCGCGATCACGTCGCGAAACGTGCAGCCGGGTTTGACCACGTCAGGCGACAGGCCGAGCATGTCCATGATCGGCTGGTTGCAGATCACGACGCGTTCGGAGGCGTCGTAGAGCACCAGGCCCTGGGTCATGTTGTTGACGGCGGTATCGAGCCGCTGTCTCTCGACCGCCTCCAGTTCCTGCGACGCCCACAATCGCTTGTTAAGATCCTCGATGTCGCGCCGCTGCAATTCGAGCGAAGACGCGGTGTGGTTCAGCACCAGCATCAGGCTTCCGAGTTCGCCCCGCGGATAGGGCGGCGAAACCCGTGCCGCAAGGTCGCCGGCGCCGAGACGCGCCGCCATTTTCGCGATACGCGCGATCTGGGAACGGATACCGAATTCCGCGAACAGGCTGACGCAGGCGAACAGCAGGATCGAGACGACAGCCAGCACGCCGGCATCCTGGGCCAGCCGCCGGTTTGGCGCCGCCACGAGTTGCGCCTTGGGACGGCCGATCAGGATGTGCAGATTGATCCCGCCGATCGGAAGCGTGTCGGCGGCGGCCCACACCTGGGTTTCGCCGTCGGCGCCGCGCAGTTCGCGTGTTTCGCCGCTATTTGCCGCGGCAAGACGGAACAGTTCGGAGTTCGCGATCGATATCCCGCGCCGGTCCGACCGGGTCTGCGCGGGTGACCATTCCAGCACCATCCCGTGGCGATCGACCAGCACCACTTCCGCATCCCGCGGCAAGTTCGCGGTCTGCTCCCGGATCAGCCGGTTGAGGTCGAGCGACGCCAGCAACACGAATTTCAGTTGGTGGGCCTCGTCGCGTGCGGGGTAGGCGATTTGCAGGACAGCCGAGCCGGTCAACCGGCCGAACACCGGTTCGATCACGGCGGCGCCGATCGTCCTCTGGGCCCGCTGGAAGTAGTTGCGGTCGCGCAAATCGAGCGAACGGCCGGTGCTGAGCGAGTCGCAGAACAGGCTGCCATCCGGCGCGATGGTGAGAATGCCGGTGAATTGCGGGTTCTTTTCGCGCACCTCGGACAGGAAGCTCGAACACGCGGCCTTGTTGCCGGCGGCCAGATCGCTGGCCCGCGACAGGCCGAAATGAAGCTGGATGGTGCCCTGGATCTTGGCGTCGAAATTCGATGCGATGGTGCGCGCCGTCGCAGCCATGCCATCGATCGAGGCCTCGATCGCCTTGCCGCGATCCTGGTAATAGCGGCCGCCGACCAGGAGAGCCGGAAGAAAGACCGTTCCCAGCACCAGCAATATTAGTCGAAAGCGAATACTCACGACACGACGCGCCCCGGTTTGAGCCCTAACGGGCGTGGTGCAAAGCCAAACACTTCAGAGCGCTGGCACCTGCCCGGGAAACTAGGCCGCGTTTGCTATTAGGCGAGTTAACTTGGAACCCCGTAGCTCTACGGAGTGCTCGGCGCGGGAGATTGGTTCGGAGACCCGTTGAGGGCCGGACGCCATCGGCCCGGTGTCGTCACCGCGCGGAGGGACCCGATACAAAATCGCGAAAACAACCCCATGCAAAGTAGCTTGGAGCGCGAAAAAGGCCAGCGTCGCGGCCGAACTCTCATCCCGCTTTAGTCCTGGATGCCATAGCGATGCAGGTCGTTGCCGTGGGTATCGAGCCAGCTCTTGGCGCGCTCGACCTGGCTGCAGACCTTGGCGACGACTTTCCAGAATCGCGGCGAGTGGTTCATCTCGACGAGATGCGCGACCTCGTGGGCGGCGAGATAGTCCAGCACGTAAGGCGGTGCCAGGATCAGCCGCCACGAAAACGACAGCGATCCGGCCGAGGTGCAGGAACCCCAGCGGCTGGATTGATCGCGCAGCGACACCCGCTTGACCCTGACGCCGAGTTCCCCGGCATAGGCGAGCGAGGCCTTGTTCAGATCCTTGCGGGCTTCGCGCTTGAGAAAATCGTGCACGCGCCGGTCCATATGCTCGACGTCGCCGGCGACACAGATGATCCTCTCGCCGCTATCGCGGGTTTCCGTCCACACCGTGCCGCGTTCGCCGGCGCGATGCACCAACCGGTGCGGCACGCCGCGCAGCGGCACCAGGGTCCCGGCCTGAAACGGTGCGGCTTTCGGCAAACGGCCGAGGCGGGCGGCGATCCAGCCACCATGAAGCTGCGCAAAGTCCTTGGCTTCCGCGAGCGTCCCGCGCGGCGGCATGGTCAGGATCGCTTCGCGATCGGTCGGATGAATGCGCAGCGTGTAACGGCGCGCGCGGCGATGCCGTCTCAGCCGGATCGCAAAGAATTGCGAGCCGTGCTTGACCAAAAGTTTCGCGGGTTCGGCTGGCCGCCGATAGAGGAGGGCGCGAGTAGCCATGTCTGACAGTCCGGGGGGCAGGAGATCGCCCGGATTCTGCCATATCCGCCGCCAGTGAAATCGCTCGGCGCAAAAACAAATCATTTGCCCAATATACAGGGGCTGGGGGGTAATCCGCCCCTACCGGCAGGGGCTGGGACCAAAAATTTTAGACGGAACTGGCACCGCCGGATACCCCCAAGAAATGAGAGTAAACTCATTCCTTGATTCGGCGGCGAATCCAAATTCTTTTAAACAATTCAGGGACTTGGATGCTGGCGTAATTTGGCACCCGGAGCCTCCAAGTTCTGATTTGAATCAAAATCGCGCGCCGTATTTCTGTTGAACGCATTTTCTGAATACGAAATCGCGTTCGCTTCGTTCGCGAACGCTATGTTTCTTGTCTCGACGCGTTTTCTTCACGCGAACCGGCGTCGACTTCCAACGAAAACGCGATTGTTTTCGTTGGAACGCGCCGTTCTCGACGCAAACCACATCGATTTCACGCGAAAATGCGATCGAACTGCCGCTACTCAGCGGCAATAGCGACCAGTTTCGGCCTGGTATCGGCGGCCGACAGCATGAAATCGGAAATGCGCGGCACGATTTCCGAACGGAACCGCGAACCGTTGAACACGCCGTAGTGCCCGACGCCCTTTTGCACGTAATGCACGCGGCGGTGATCGGGGATGGCGGTGCAGATCGTATGCGTCGCTTCGGTCTGTCCGAGGCCCGAGATGTCGTCGTTCTCGCCTTCGACCGTCATCAGCGCCACGCGGCGGATCTTCGACGGGTCGACCGGCTTGCCGCGATGCATCATCTCGCCCTTCGGCAGAGCGTGCTTGACGAACACGGTATCGACGGTCTGCAGGTAATACTCCGCGGTCAGATCCATCACCGCGAGATATTCGTCGTAGAATTCGCGGTGCTTGTCGACCAGATCGCCGTCGCCCTTCACCAGGTTGCTGAACAGCGCCTTGTGAGCATCGGTATGACGGTCGAAATTCATGCTGATGAAGCCGGAAAGCTGCAGGAATCCCGGATAGACGTCGCGCATCACGCCGGGATGCGGAAACGGCACCTTGGTGATGACGTGATTGCGGAACCAGTCGATGCCGCGCTCGGCGGCGAGATTGTTGACCGCGGTCGGATTGCAGCGGGTATCGATCGGTCCGCCCATCAAGGTCATCGACAGCGGCACGAACGGATCGTTGGCGGCTTCCATGACCGAGACCGCCGCGACCACCGGTACCGACGGCTGGCACACCGCGACGACGTGCATGTTGCCGCCGAGCACTTGCAGCATCTCGATGACGTAGTCGACATAATCGTCGAGGTCGAAGCGGCCTTCGGTGACCGGCACCATGCGCGCGTCGGACCAGTCGGTGATGTAGACTTCATGGGTCGGCAGGAAGGCTTCGACGGTGCCACGCAGCAGCGTCGCGTAATGGCCGGACATCGGCGCCACGATCAGCACCCGCGGCTGCGGCGAACGCAGCGGCCGGGTCAGCTTGCGATCGAAGTACAGCAAGCGGCAGAACGGCTTTTCCCAGATCGAACGGACCTCGATCGGCGTCCGCACGCCGTTGACCTCGGTGGTGTCGAGACCCCATTCGGGTTTGCCGTAACGGCGCGTGGTGCGCTCGAACAGTTCGCAGCCGGCGGCAATCGATTTGCCGAACTCGGTGTGCGACCACGGATTGAGCGGATTCTGAAACAGTATCTTGGTGGCATCGGTCACGGCGCGTGCCGGATTGAGCGACGCGTGGCCCATTTCATACATCCAGTACATCGGCGTCGTCAGCGCCGGACTGCCTTCCGCCACCAGTGGCGGCGCGCCGCCAAATACACCAATCGCCATTATCTCAGACCCCTGTTTTGCGCCGCAGCATACTGCCGAATGCGTAATTAAGCGTCAATGCACAGATCGGTATATCCACGGCGGTAAAGCGCCCAAAACCCCGGGAATACACGGGGAAAGCGGACTTTATTCGCCTCCGCCCAGCAGCGAGCCATGGCGCTTGGCGCTGCGCAAAAGGGCAAGAAAGACCGTAAATGAGGCAATGAACAATATGGCGTTAATGCCCAGCGAAACCACCATCAGGTCGGCCCGAAACACGTGGTCGATCAGCAGCGCCCGCATGCCCTCGAACACATAGGTCGGCGGCAAGCACCAGGCGACATATTGCAGCCAGGCCGGCAGCACCGCGACCGGATAATAGATACAGGCGAGCGGCATCATCCCGAACATCAGCGTCCAGACGATGCTTTCGGCGCCGAGCCCGTTGCGCAGCACCAGGCCCGACACGAAAATCCCGACCGACCAGCTGGTAAAGATCAGATTGCAGAAGAAGGCGATCAGCGGCAGCCCGATGGCGAAGAAGTTGAACCCGAAGAAGAACCACGCCAGCAGCGTCATCGGGATCACGCCGATCGCGAGCCGGATCACGCTCATGACCATCAGCGAGATCAGAAACTCGATCGGCTTCAGCGGGCTCATCATCAGGTTGCCGAGATTGCGCGCCCACATCTCCTCGAGAAACGAGATCGAGAAACCGAGCTGGCCACGGAACAGGATGTCCCACAGGATAACGGCGCCGATCAGCGAGCCGCCGGCGCGCGCGAAGAACCCCGAGGTCTGCGAGATATAGCTCTGCAGGAACCCCCAGGTGATGACCTGAAGCACCGGCCAGTACATCAGCTCCAGCAGCCGCGGCCAGGACGACATCAAGAGATACCAGTAGCGCAGCACCATCGCATGGATGCGTTGCGGCGAAATTCCGCGATGCGTGACCACCCCGCTCATGGCGCCCCCTCCGCCACCCGCCCCCGGGCGACGTCGAGGAACACTTCCTCCAGCGTGGTCCGGTTATAGCGCGCCATGATCTGGTCGGGACTGTCGTCATCCTCGATGCGGCCGCGCTTCATGATGATGACGCGGTCGCACAGCCGCTCGACCTCCTGCATGTTGTGCGATGCCAGCAGGATCGTCGCGTCATGGGCCTTGCGGTAGTCCTGCAAATGCTGCCTCACCCAGTCGGCGGTATCGGGATCGAGCGAGGCCGTCGGCTCGTCGAGCAGCAACAGCTCCGGCTGGTTGATCAGCGCCTTTGCCAGCGCGACGCGGGTCTTCTGCCCGGCCGAGAGCTTGCCGTTGGCGCGGTCGAGGAAGTCGTTGAGGTCGAGGTCGGCGGCGAGCTGTTCGATGCGCTCGCGCAGATCCTTCACCGCATAGAGCCGGCCAAAGATGGTGAGGTTCTGCCGCACCGTCAGCCGCATCGGCATGTCGACATAAGGGCTTTCGAAATTCATCCGGCCGAGCACCTCGGCGCTCTCGTCCGGCACCGGATGGCCGAGTACCTGGATGCGGCCCGAGGTCGGCAGCACCAGCCCCATGATCATGGCGATCGTCGTGGTCTTGCCGGCGCCGTTGCCGCCGAGCAGGCCGGTGATGCTGCCACGCCTGATCCGAAACGTGACGTCGTCCACCGCCCGCGTGGTCTTGTAGAGCTTTACCAGATGCGCGACGTCGATCGCGGCCGTCTCCGTCGGATCGGCCGTGGGCGATGGCGCTGGTGTGGCGTTGCTATCGACCATTTCGGTCCGTTCATTGGGCCATCCAGGCGGCGGGCGCAAGACGCTGGCAATCAAGACTTGGCCAATCAAGACTTGGACTATAGACCGGCGTGACACCCTGCCCTATCCCGCGCGTTTGTGATCGCAGCCCCGCGCGGCTAAACTCGCGGAATGACAGACGTTGCCACGTCCAATTTCCGCCATCTGCACCGCCATGTCCGGCTGGATACGATTCTGCGGCTGCGCTGGCTCGCCGTGCTCGGCCAGCTCGCCGCGATCTTCATCGTGGCCCAGGGGCTGGAATTCGACGTTCCCGTCATTCCCTGTGTCGCCATCATCGGCCTCTCGGCGCTGCTCAATCTGTCACTGCAAATCGCATTCAACCCGATGCAGCGGCTGGAGCCGGTCTATGCCGCGGCGCTGCTGGCGCTCAACATCGTCGAACTCGCCGCGCTCCTGTTTTTTACCGGGGGCCTGCAGAACCCGTTTTCGTTCCTGTTCCTCGCCCCGGTGCTGATCTCGGCGACGGCGCTGCCGATCCGGTTCACGATCGCGATCGGCGTGCTCGCGGTCGCCTGTGCTTCCGCGCTCGGATTTTTCCATCTGCCGTTGCCGTGGGACGGCGACGACCCGCTGGTGCTGCCGCCGATCTATCTGCTCGGCGTCTGGCTCTCGATCCTGCTCGCGATCGGCGTCACCAGCCTCTATGCGTTCCAGGTCACCGAGGAGGCGCGCAAACTTTCCGATGCGCTGGCCGCGACCGAACTGGTGCTGACACGCGAGCAGCATCTGACCCAGATCGACGGTCTTGCCGCCGCCGCCGCCCATGAACTCGGTACGCCGCTGTCGACGATCTTCCTGATTTCGCGCGAGCTGGAAAAGACCATCCAGGGAGACGTTCACGCCAACGAGCATCTCGCTGCCGATCTCAAGACCCTGCGCGAGCAGGCGCAGCGCTGCCGCGACATTCTGGCCAAGATCACCCAGCTCTCCGCCTCCGGCGCACCGTTCGACCGGATGCCGCTGTCGACGCTGATCGAGGAGACGGTGGCGCCGCATCGCGACTTTGGCGTCGCCATCAAGGTGCGGCTTGCTGTCGCAGCCACCCGCGAGCCGGTCGGCGCCCGTAACCCGGCAATCCTCTATGGCGTCGGCAACATTCTGGAAAACGCGGTCGATTTCGCGCGGAACACGGTCGAGGTTAACGCGTGGTGGAACGCCGATACCGTCGAAGTCGTGATCTCCGATGACGGCCCGGGAATCGCGCCCGACATGCTGAAACGGATCGGCGAGCCCTATTTATCGCGGCGGCGCAGCGCAGATGAGGCCCAAAGCGGGCATTCCGGGCTCGGTCTCGGCGTGTTCATCGCCCGCACGCTGCTGGAGCGCACCGGCGCAAAAGTGTCATTCACCAACCGGACCTTCCCCGATCACGGCGCCGTGGTGCAGATCGCCTGGCCGCGCGACCGCTTCGAGGCGGACGAAACCGCCGTCGGCTCAGCGGACTAGAGCGGTTCCAAACGCCGGTAATGCCGGCCGACCAACTTTATGCGGCCTTGGCAGCGCCATCCTGCCACGCCATATCTTAGGGTACCCGCAACCGAGAGACATCAGACCTTGAACGCCATCGCCGAACTGAACGATCACACCGACCGCTCGCTGCTGATCGTGGAGGACGACAAGCCGTTTCTGGAGCGCCTGTCGCGCGCGATGGAGACACGAGGGTTCGCGGTGACTTCGTGTGACACCGTCACCGACGGGCTCGCCGAAATCGGTCGCGCCGCACCGGCCTTCGCCGTGGTGGATTTGCGGCTCGGCGACGGCAACGGCCTCGACGTGGTGTCGGCGCTGAAGCGCAAGCGGCCGGAGGCACGCGCCATCGTGCTGACCGGCTACGGCAACATCGCCACCGCCGTCACAGCCGTGAAGATGGGCGCGGTGGATTATCTCTCCAAGCCCGCGGATGCCGACGACGTGGTCGCGGCGTTGCTTGCCAGCGGCACCGAAAAATCCGAACTGCCTTCGAATCCGATGTCGGCCGATCGCGTGCGCTGGGAACACATCCAGCGCATCTACGAGATGTGCAACCGCAACGTCTCCGAAACCGCGCGCCGGCTCAACATGCACCGCCGTACCCTGCAACGTATTCTGGCGAAGCGCGCGCCGCGGTAAGTTGGAACGCTGACTTCGTAGGGTGGGCAAAGCGAAGCGTGCCCACCATTCAGAACGGCGGTCGCGGATAGGTGGTGGGCACGGCGCAAGAGCGCCTTTGCCCACCCTACGGCACTGCCGAATTTCTAAAACTCCCCGTGCCCTTGCGGATCGATCAGACGGTTGATCCGTTGCGCGGCGGCGAGCGCAAACCGCACCGTCATCAGCTTGCGGGTCGGCGCCGGCAGCTCGATGTTCGGGCGCCTCGCAATGCAGATGCGCGCCATAGGCGTCGGCGATGATCAGGCCGGTATCGGCCGGGAAAATCTCGCACGGCAGATCCTGCGTGAAGGCAAAGAACAGCCGGTCGCAATGCATCCGGTAGTCCTGCCATTTCTGGTCGGCGCGCAGATCTTCCACCGACGACTTGATCTCGACGATCCAGATGTCGCCGCGCGCGTTCAGCGCCACCAGGTCGGCGCGCCGGCCGGAGGGCAGCGGCAACTCGCTGATGCAGGAAAAGCCCAGCGACCGTAACAGCCGCGCGGTGCCGCGCGCGATGGCAAGCGCGGTCTCCGACTGGCGGCCGTCGGGCGCGGGCACGAGCGAGATCTGGCGGGCGGGCGATTCCATGCGGCTCGAACCATAACCGATTTCGGACCGTCCAACAGCCGGTCCCGCATTCCCTTTGCGGGCCAAGCCCTTGTCAGCCGCAAATTCGACCCCGCCCTGCCTTGATTTGGGCCACACGCCACCGCGAAGCCGGGGGAACCCCGGTTCCCAGGGGACGAAACACTGGAGGAGAACCATGAAGTCATCCACCACGCTTCGCTCGCTCGCATTCGCCCTCGCGGCCCTGCCGCTTTCCGCCGGCCTGACACAGGCGTTGGCGAAGCCCACCGTCGAAGTCGCCTTCGTGCTCGACACCACGGGCTCGATGGGCGGCCTGATCGAAGGCGCCAAGCGCAAGATCTGGTCGATCGCCACCGCGATCGTCGATAGCAATCCCGACGCCGATATCCGCATGGGCCTCGTCGCCTATCGCGACATCGGCGACGACTACGTCACACGGAAGGTCGAGCTCACCACCGACATCCAGGATCTCTACGCCAGCCTGCTGGAGTTGAAGGCACGCGGCGGCGGTGACTGGCCGGAGAGCGTCAACGAGGCGCTCGACGTCGCCGTCAACAAATTGCAATGGACCACGGGCGGCGATGCCAGGCGCATCGTGTTCCTGGTCGGCGACGCGCCGCCGCACATGGATTACGCCCAGGACACCAAATATCCGATCACGCTGTCGGTGGCGAAGCAGAAGGACATCATCGTCAACGCGGTGCTGGCCGGCAACGCCATCGATACCGAGCGGGTCTGGCGCGATATCGCCCAGCATGGCAACGGCCGCTTCATCCCGATCCCGCAGGACGGCGGGCAGATCGTCATTATCGAGACGCCGTATGACGAGGACATCATCATCCTGCAGCGGGAGATCAACGGCACCGTGATCCCCTATGGGCCGCGCGCGATGCAGAAGCGCACCGAGGACCAGACGCAGCAACTGTCGCGGATGGCGGCCGCCGCTCCCTCGCAGGCGTCCGAGATGGCGAGCTATATCAACAAGCGCGCGAAATCGACAGCGGAGGCCGTCACCGGCGGCGACCTCGTCGCCGACGTCAGCAACGGCCGCAACAGCGTTGGCGCCGTCAAGGAGGAAGAGCTGCCCGACAATCTGCGGGCGATGAAGCCGCAAGCGCGCCTCGATGAGGTCAACAGGCAGATGAGCCAGCGCAAGCAGCTCAACGAAAAACTCGCAGCCCTGGTGGCCAAGCGCGACAGCTACGTCGCCGAACAGCGCGCCAAGGCGCCGCCCAAGGCGTCGTCATTCGACCGCGTCGTCGAGGATACGCTGAAGGCGCAGATCAAACGGTAACCAGCGATCCACTCCCCCGGTGTTTCACGTCCAGCCAGGGACATGAAGCATCGGGAAAGCGGGAACCCGAGGCTCCCTCATCGCTTATCGTCAGGCCGCTGAGACATCGCGAGGCGGACCGAACAGGGCCGCCTCCGCATGATCGATGACCTCTGGTACAAGAACGGCGTGATTTATTGCCTCTCCGTCGGCACCTATATGGATGCCAACGGCGATGGTATCGGCGATTTCAAGGGCCTGCTGCGGCGGCTGGATTATCTGCACGGGCTCGGCATCACCGCGATCTGGCTGATGCCATTCCAGCCCTCGCCCGGCAAGGACGACGGCTACGATATTGCGGATTACTACGGCGTCGATCCGCGCTACGGCACGCTCGGCGACTTCGTCGAATTCACCCATGGCTGCAAGCAGCGCGGCATCCGTGTCATCATCGATCTCGTCGTCAACCACACCTCCGACCAGCACGCCTGGTTCAAGGATGCCTGCAAGTCGAAGGATTCGCCTTATCGCGACTGGTACGTCTGGTCCGACAAGAAGCCGGCCAACGCCAACACCGGCATGGTGTTTCCCGGCGTGCAGAAATCGACCTGGACACGGAGTAAGGAAGCCGGGGCCTGGTTCTTCCACCGCTTCTACGATTTCCAGCCCGACCTCAACACCTCGAACCCGCATGTGCAGGCCGAAATCCTGAAAATCATGGGGTTCTGGATCCAGCTCGGCGTTTCCGGCTTTCGCATGGACGCGGTGCCGTTCGTGATCGCGACCAAGGGCGCCAAGGTGCGCAAGCCGGTCGAGCAATACGATATGCTGCGCGCGTTTCGCGAATTCCTGCAATGGCGGCAGGGCGACGCCATCATTCTGGCGGAAGCCAATGTATTGCCGGAAACCGACATGGAATATTTCGGCCGCGACGGCGACCGCATGCATATGATGTTCAATTTCCACGTCAACCAGCATCTCTTCTACGCGCTGGCCGCCGCCGACACCCGGCCGCTGGCCAAGGCCCTGACCGCAACCAAGCCGCGGCCCGCGACGGCGCAATGGGGGCTGTTCCTGCGCAATCATGACGAACTCGATCTCGGCCGCCTGACCAAGCCGCAACGCGAAGCCGTGTTCAGGGCGTTCGGTCCCGACAAGAACATGCAGCTCTACGACCGCGGCATCCGGCGCCGGCTGGCGCCGATGCTCGGCGGCGACCGGCGGCGGCTCGAACTGGCTTACAGCCTGATGTGCACATTGCCGGGCACACCTGTGATCCGCTACGGCGACGAGATCGCGATGGGCGATAATCTCGATCTGCCGGAGCGCAATTGCGCCCGCACCCCGATGCAGTGGTCGACGGAGCCGCAGGCGGGCTTTACCGAGAGCGACAGGCCCGGCTCGCACGTGATCGACAAGGGTCCCTACGGCTATGAGCACGTCAACGTCGCCAAGCAGCGCCGCGATTCCAACTCGATGTTGAACTGGACCGAACGCATCGTCCGCATGCGCAAGGAAGTCCCGGAAGTCGGCTGGGGCAATTTCAAGGTGATCACCACCCGCGATCCCGCCGTGCTCGTGATCCGCTACGACTGGCGCAACAACTCGGTGCTGTTCGTGCACAACATGCATGAGCAGCCGCGAGAGGTTTCGTTTGCTTCGGGGATTCCCGGCGAGACCGGCAAGCTGCTGGTCAACCTGCTGTCGGAAGACCACAGCCATGCCGGCAAAGACGGCAAACATACCCTGATGCTGGAAGGCTATGGTTATCGCTGGTATCGCGTCGGCGGCCTCGACTACCTGCTCAAGCGCAGCGATATCGATGTCGACGCCAGCGGGAAGGCCGGTCACCCGGCGTGAGCCAGCGCTCCAAGGATGACGCCTTCATTGGCGCGCAGATCCAGCGCGCCTTCGATCCGCTCGCCCTGCCGATCCAGCAGCGTCGACAGCAAAATTTCCCGGTCGAAGCCGATTGAGCTCGACGAAATCGAAACCGGCTCCGCCCCGAGATTGAGCGCGACGACAACAGCGCCGCCCTCGCCCGCGCGACGGTAAAGCAGGATATCGCCCTGCGCCACGACCGGCTCATAGCTGCCTGTCACCAGCTGCGGCAATTGCTTGCGCAGCGCAATCAGCGCCTTGTAGAGATTGAGGATCGAGCCGGCGTCGGCTTCCAGATTGACGACGTTCTCGTGGGCGTAATCGTCCGCCACCGGCAGCCACGTGCTGGATGCCGAAAACCCCGCATGCGGTGTCGCGTCCCATTGCATCGGCGTCCGGCAGCCGTCGCGGCCGACGCCGATGCCGGGCACATTCTTTTCAAAGGGATCGCGTACCTGGTCGGGCACGATGGCGACCTGACGCATGCCGATCTCGTCGCCGTAATACAGCGTCGGCGTTCCGCGCAGGGTCAGCAGCAGCATGGCCGCGACCCGCGCCTGTTCGCGTCCGACCCGGCTCGCGATCCGCGGGCGATCGTGATTGCCGAGCACCCAGTTCGGCCAGGCCCCCGGCGGCAGAGCGTGTTCGTAGTCGGCGATGATGCGCTCGATCGAGCGCGCGCTCCACAGCGTCGACAACAGCGCGAAATTGAACGGCATCTGCGCGCCGGCGAGGTTGTTGCCGTAATAGGCCACCAGACGCTGCAGCGGCAGATAGATCTCGCCGATCAGGACACGGTCCTCGAATTCGTCGATCACGCGCCGCATTTCCGCGATCACCTCGTGCACCTCGGGCTGATCGGTCGAATATTGCGTCAGGATCTTCTCGTGCGGCGGCCGTCCTTCGACGAAATGCGGATTGGGCGGGTTGTCGCGAAACTGAGCATCCTTGATCAGGTGCCAGATCACGTCGACGCGAAAGCCGTCGACGCCCTTGCCGAGCCAGAACCGCATGACGTCGTAGATCGCCTCGCGCACCGCCGGATTGCGCCAGTTCAGGTCCGGCTGCGCGGCGAGGAAGGCGTGGTAGTAGTACTGCCCGGTGGCTTCGTCGTATTGCCAGGCGCTGCCGCCGAATTCCGACAGCCAGTTGTTGGGCGGCCCGCCATCAGGTTTCGGATCGCGCCAGATGTACCAGTCCCGCTTCGGGTTATCGCGCGCACTGCGCGACTTTCAATGAACCAGGGATGCTGGTCGGAGGTGTGGTTCGGCACCAGGTCGAGGATGATCTTGAGACCGCTTTCGTGCACGGCGGTCGCCAGCGCGTCGAAATCCGCCATGGTGCCGAACAGCGGATCGATGCCGGTGTAATCGGAAATGTCGTAGCCGAAATCCGCCATCGGCGACGGGAAGATCGGCGACAGCCAGACCGCATCGACACCGAGCGACTTCAGGTACGGCAAGCGCGCGATCACGCCGTTGATATCGCCGACCCCGTCGCCATCGGAGTCCTGAAACGAGCGCGGGTAGATCTGATAGAAAATCCCGTGCCGCCACCAGTCCTTGTCGCCCTGATCCATCCCAAAATCGCCCTTAAATTGGTTGCGCGAGGCAACGCCGAAGTGGGCCGCGGGTTCAACCGGATTCGAGACGCTGACATGACGGCCTGCGTATGGATTCAGGCCGGCGAGCCGGCCGGCACTACGGATGGCGGCTGACGGCCAATTGATACACCGTAATCAGCACTTCGAACAGGATCAGGAACACGATGATGAGCTCGAGCCGCAGCGAGCGCCTTGTGTCGATGATGTCGGTCAGCACCTGCGCGGTCTCGGCGATCACGGCGAGCTTGCGGTTCAGGGATTCCGCCCGCTCCTTGAGTTCGTATTCGTCCTCCAGCCGCGCATAGAGCCGCTCGAGATGCGGCTTGTCCCAGAGCACGTCGGGTTTCTCGGCGACTTCGACCGGGCCCGACACCCGGTGCCGCACCAGTAGCGCGTTGCCGATATGCTTGAGAATCGCCTGGCGCCCGCCGCGCATCTGGCCGCGCTGCGCCAATTCCCGCGCGAACGGTTCGGTGGTGTCGAACACGCTGGCGACTTCGCGTTCGTGCCGCGCCAGAACCACACTCTTGGCAAGCGCCTCGGCGATCAGGATCAGCCGCTCGGGCGAGAGGCTTTGCAGGCTGATCGGACCTCCCGGCGGAATCAGTTCCTCGCGATCCGCGGCCTGTTCGATGATGGCGATTTCCTCATCCCGCGGCGCGAATTTCCCGGTCATGCGCTGTTCCAGGCCGCGGAGGAATTCCTCCTCTTCCAGCGCATTCAGGCCGATCAGGACCACCACGCCATAACGAAACAGCACCGCGACGCCGTTGGTGTTGACCCGAAACGCGAGCGGCGTAGTGGTCAGGACATCGCCGCGTTCAAGGCCGGACGTATTCAGGCGTTCGCTGACAAAGAAGGCGCGGGCGGTGGTGCGGGCGCCGCCCAACGGCGATGTGGAAGCCTGGCTCATGGAAATACGTACTCGCAACAGTCAAACTGCAGGAAATCCTAGCACGGGGGCATTTCGATCACATCCGGGTTATCCGAGGTTTGCAAACCTGTGTTGACGACCTTTTCCGGATCAATATGGTGACCCTCATGACCCAGCAAACCGATACCCCTACCGAGACCCAGCCGAAGGCCGGCGCGATCATCGTTCCGGTGACGTTGTTCGAGCAGAACTGCACCATTATCTGGCACGAGCCCTCCAGGAAGGCGGTGGTGATCGACCCCGGCGGGGACGTCCCCAAGATTCTGGAAGCGATCAAGCAGACCGGCGTCACCGTCGAGAAGATCTGGCTGACCCACGGCCATATCGATCATGTCGGCGGCGCCGCGGAGTTGCGCGACGCGCTGCAGGTCAAGATCGAAGGCCCGCACATCGCCGACAAATACCTGCTCGACAATGTCGTCTCGAGCGGCGAGCGGTTCGGCATGACCGGGGTGCGCAATTTCGGTCCCGACCGCTGGCTCGACGAAGGCGAGCAGGTTTCGATCGGCGAATTGACCTTCGACATCCTGCATTGTCCCGGTCATTCGCCGGGCAGCATCGTGTTCTTCAACAAGGAACTGCGCTTCGCCCATGTCGGCGACGTGCTGTTCAACGGCTCGGTCGGGCGCACCGACCTGCCCGGCGGCAGCCACGCCACACTGATCCACTCGATCAAGGAAAAGCTGCTGCCACTCGGCGACGATGTCGGCTTCATCTGCGGCCACGGCGCCGGCTCCAGCATCGGCCAGGAACGCATGACCAATCCGTTCCTCACCGGCGAGATGTAGAGGGTCGCGGGCTATTCCGCCGCCACCATCTCGCTGGCGCCCGCTTCAGCGAGATGCCGCGTACCCCAATCCTTGATCGCCGCGACGACGGGCACAAAACTCCTGCCCTTGCGGGTCAGGCGGTACTCGACCTTGGGCGGCACCACGCCAAAATCCTTGCGATCGATCAGCCCGCTCTCGGTCAGCGCCTTCAATTCGCGGCTCAGCACCCGCGGCGCGATCTCGGCGCTGCCGAGCGAACCGCGCAGAAGGCCGGTGCGGATTTCGCCATAGCGCCGTGGACCATCCTTCAAATCCCAGACGATGCGCAATTTGTATTTGCCGCTGATCATTTTCTGAAATGCCGCGACCGGGCAGCCGCACGGCAGCGCCGTCCTTGCCTTCGCCATCTCGTGAACTCCTCTGAGCCACTTGCGTTCGCTCAGGATAGGAGCCGCGGAAAGAAAGTCCATACTGACATTTTTGTCCGTACTTGCGCGGATGCGTATGAGCGCACCAGATCTCCGATGCGGCCCGTGACAGCCACCAAGGAGGCATCGATGAAGCATTTCATGATCAAATACCGGTTCGCCAACGGCACCACCGAAGCGTGGCATCGCGAGATCGCCCGCTTCATTGCAGCCCTCGACAACGACCCGGAATTGAGGGGGCGGATCATCTATCGCTGTCTGCGGAATCGCGACGATTCCAGCTATTGGCACCTCGCCTCGGCGGCCGACGAAGCCGCGGTCAAGACCTTGCAGGCGCGCGATTTCTTCAAGCACTATGCCGAAAAGACGCGGCAGGTCGCCGAGGGTGGCGACGTTGTGGTGACGCCGATTGAATGGATCGCGGAAACCGCGGCTTGAATTACTTCATCAAGCCCGCGGCGGTCAGCGCACGGGTAATGACGGCGCTGACGTCGATGCGTTTCGGCTCGCGCGGCGGCGCGGCCTCCCGGGGCTTGACCTCGCGCGGCTTGGCCTCGCGAACCGGCGTGGTTCGCGGCCACAGCGTGGCGACGAGATCCGGCGACTGCAGGGATGCGGTAGCCGCCGACGGAATGGTCGGCGTCTTGACCGGCGGCCGGGCGGCTTCACTGGGCTGGCTGACGCGTTCGGTCAGGCCGAAGAAATTGGCGATGTGATAGGACGACGAAATTCCCGCCTCGATCAGGAACGCGCCTTCCATGCCATAGGCCTCGTCCGTACCGGTAAGTCCCAGCGGCGTGCCGTGGGCCATATTGGTAATGGTGTAGGATTCGACCACGGTCTCGCCATCCGCATTCCACCAGACATCGCGGGGATAGCCATCGACGTCGCCGGTCGACATCGGCTCCGGCGGCAGACCGTGCACGTCGAGCCATTGCTTGACGATCTCGTCGGCATTACCCGGGTTGACGGTGCGATCGGCGCTGCCGTGCCACACCGACATTTTCGGCCACGGGCCTTTGTGCTTCGTCGCCTTGCGCACGAGATCACCAAGTTCACGCGCCGGACGCGACGGCGACTGCATCATGCCGCTCAGCGCTTCCCGCACATTGCTGGCGATGCCGTAACGGCAGGCCGGCGATGACGGCGCCGCCCGCGAACACTTCCGGATAGGTCGCCAGCATCACCGACGTCATGGCGCCGCCGGCCGAAAGTCCGGTGACGTAGATGCGGCGCGAATCGATTTTGTGATCGGCGACCATCCGCGCGATCATCTGCCGGATCGACGCGGCCTCGCCGCGGCCCCGCGCGATGTCGCCCGGATTGAACCAGTTGAAGCAGGTGTTGGCGTTGTTCGATGACTGCTGCTCGGGCATCAGCAACGCAAAACCGTAACGCTTGGCGAGCGTCGACCAGCCGGCGCCGAGATCGTAACCGGCCGCGGTCTGACCGCAGCCATGGAGGACGACGACCAGCGCGGACGCGCGCGGGAGGTGCTCCGGTACGAATGCAAACATCCTGAGCGCGCCGGGATTGGTGCCGAATTCGTTAATTTCCCGCAGCGGACTGTTAGCCGCCGCCGATTGGCTGCGGCCATAGATCCCCAAGCCATTGAACCCGCTCAGCTTCGGAAAATGGCGCAGAAATTCGACATTCTTGGCAAGGGACAATTGGTGCTCCCGGAGGGCGTTCGTTCAGCTAACGCCACTGAGAACAGATAGTTGCTGCACTGCAAAATGAAAAGACCGTGTGCTGTCATTCCCCAGAATCATATTTTCGAGGATGACGTTAATTTGTCACGTCGACGCGCCGCATCCATGACAGGAATGCGGCACAAATGATGATCGAAAGCGCGAACAGCGCGGAGGCTGCAACCAGCGCATGCCGCGCCGATCCCGCAGCTTCCATCGCAAAGAACACTGCGCCGATCGCGGCAACGCCGGCGGCATTCGCGATCTGCGCCGTCGTGCCGTACATGCCCGCGCCGGCGCCGGCGCTCGAAGGCTTCACCGTCGAAAGCACGGCGCTCGACAGCGGCGCCATCACCAGCCCCTGGCCATAGCCGAAGATCGTCAGCACCAGCGCAAGCCATATCGCCGACGGCGCATCGGTCCATTCGATCAACGCCAGCAGCGCTGCCAGCCCCGCGATCTGCACCGCGCAGCCCTCGATCAGCACCAGCGTGCCGCGATGGCTGGCGCGCGCGCCGCTATGCCTCGAGGCGATCACGAAAGTCAGCGCCAGCGGCAGGAAGACGAGGCCCGCCTGCAGCGGTGGAATATGCAGCGCCCGCTGCATGAACATGGTCATCACCAGATAGAACGACAGGTTGGCGAAGAAGAAAAAGAACACCGCGACGAGACCGCGCATGAACGCGGCATCCGACAGCAGCGCGAGATCGATCAGCGGCATGCCGCCACGGCGCGCCACCGCGCGTTCGAGCTTCACGAAGGCCGCGATGATCGCTACGCCCACAGCCATCATCAGCCAGACCCAGGGCGACCAGTGCAGGTCATGGCCGAACAGCAGCGGCCCGATCAGGCACAACAGCCCGACAAACAGCACGATGGCGCCCGGAATATCCAGCCGCGTGCCGGCCCGGCGCGGCGCCACCGGCATGATTCGTAACGCGGCCGCGATGATGATCACACCGAACGGCACGTTGACGAAAAACACCGCGCGCCAGCCAAAACCTCCGAGATCGAGCGTCACCAGAATGCCGCCGAGCAGGAAGCCGGCGGCGCCGGCCAATCCCAGCACGATGCCGTAGATGCCGAAGGCGCGGGCGCGCGAGGCGTCGGCAAACAACAGATGAAGGGTGGCCAGCACCTGCGGCACCATCAGGGCCGCGGTCGCGCCCTGCGCCAGCCGTGCGACGATCAGTTCGGGGCCGGATTGCGCCAGCCCGCACCACAGCGAGGTGACGGTGAAACCCGCGACACGCCGGCGACGAATATGTTACGTGTGCCGTGGATATCGCCGAGCCGGCCGCCGGTGACCACCAGCGTCGCATAGGCGATCAGGTAGATCGCGATGACGGCCTCGATCTGCGCCGCGCTGGCATGCAGTTCGGCCGCGATGGTCGGGATCGCCACGTTGACGATGAAGGCATCGACCCCGAACATGAATTGCGCCGCGACCACGATCGCCAGCACCCACCAGCGGCGCGAGGAATCAACCGGGGTTGAAACGATCTGATGCATGGCGAACGGGCCCTAGTCCGAAATCTGTTGCATCGCAGCCGTTACAGATTTCGGTCATCCCGGCGATTACCCCTGAGGTAAGCATTCCCGGGGATTGGCCCGATTGCTGCATGGCAATCCACGATTCCTGCAGCTTATTCGGCCATTTACGCGTTCAGGACGGCCTTCGATGTACGACTATGACATGCTGGTGATCGGCTCCGGCCCCTCGGGGCGCCGGGCGGCCGTGCAATTCGCCAAGCTCGGCAAGTCGGTGCTGGTGGTGGAAAAAGGCCGCCGGGTCGGCGGTGTTTCGGTCCATACCGGAACGATCCCGTCCAAAACCCTGCGCGAAACCGTGCTCAACCTGTCGGGCTGGCGCGAGCGCGGCTTCTACGGCCGCTCCTACCGGGTCAAGCAGGACATCGCCGCCAACGACCTGATCGTGCGGCTGCAGAAGACGCTCGACCACGAAGTCGAGGTGCTCGAACATCAGTTCAGCCGCAACCTGGTGCGCACCGCCGCCGGCGAAGCGCGCTTTGTCGGGCCGAACCAGATCGAGATCACCGCTGTCAACGGCGAGACCCGCATCGTATCCGCCGCGCCATATCCTGATCGCCTGCGGTACCCGGCCGTTCCGCCCCGACTATGTGCCGTTCGACAGCAAGACCGTGTTCGACTCTGACGAGATCATCGATCTGCCGAAACTGCCGCGCAGCCTCGCCGTGATCGGCGCCGGCGTGATCGGCGTCGAATACGCCACGATCTTTTCGGCGCTCGACGTTGCGGTGACGCTGATCGAGCCGCGGCCAACGTTTCTCGATTTCATCGACAAGGAACTGATCGACGAATTCATGCACGAGCTGCGCGACCGCAATGTCTCGTTCCGGCTCGGCTCCGCCGTCAACTCGATCGAGCATGGCCCGAGCGGCGCCATCCAGACCAAACTCGCCGACGGCCGCATCGTCACCACGGAAATGCTGCTGTTCGCCGCCGGCCGCGTCGGCGCCACCGACCGGCTCAATCTCGACGCCGCCGGGATCGCGGTCGATCATCGCGGCCGCATCAAGGTCGATCCGTTGACGCTGCAGACCAGCGTGCCGCACATCTATGCCGCCGGCGACGTGATCGGATTTCCGAGCCTGGCCTCGACCTCGATGGAGCAGGGTCGGGTCGCGGCCTGCCACGCGCTCGGCATGGAGCCGCTGGCGCCGCCGGAATTCTTCCCCTACGGGATCTATTCGGTGCCGGAGATTTCGACGACCGGCCTCACCGAAGAAGAAGTGCGCACGCGCGGCATTCCCTACGAGGTCGGCGTCGCGCGCTTTCGCGAAACCTCGCGCGGCCACATCATGGGGCTGAACAGCGGCATGATGAAGATGATCTTCTCGACCAAGACCCGCCGCCTGCTCGGCGTGCATATTCTCGGCGAAGGCGCGACCGAGCTGATCCATATCGGCCAGGCCGTGCTCAACCTCAAAGGCACCATCGATTATTTCATCCAGAACACGTTCAACTATCCGACGCTGGCGGAAGCCTACAAGATCGCCGGGCTGGATGCGTGGAACCGGATGTCGCGCTAGGCCTGCCCCGTCATTGCGAGGAGCACAGCGACGAAGCAATCCATTCTTTCTTCGCGCGGCGCGATGGATTGCTTCGCTTCGCTCGCAATGACGGCGATGGGCCGGAAGCGTCAAATCGCCTTCAATTTCCGATAGGCGAACCACACCATCTTCAGCAGCAGCCAGCCGTCGCGAAAGCGCGAGATCTGGGTTTCGCCGAAGGTGCGCGCCTTGTAGTGGATCGGCGTCTCGATGATTTTCAGGTTCTGCTTGGCGGCGCCGAAGATCAGGTCGAAGTCGCCGAACGGATCGAAATTGCCGAAATAATCGCGTTCGCGCGCCAGCACTTCATAGTCCCGGCGCAGCAGCACCTTGGTGCCGCACAGCGTGTCGGTCAGCCGTGTGTTGACGAGATAGCTGAACAGATAGGCAAAGCAGCGGTTGGCGATCAGGTTGAGCGGCCGCATCGCCTCGTGTTCCATCGGATAGACCAGCCGCGTGCCGTTGACGAATTCGGCTTTGCCGGTCTCGATCACGGCGTGATATTTCGGCAGCGCTTCCGGCGGCATCGTCAGATCGGCATCGAGAATCATCAGCACGTCGTTCTTCGCCGCGGCAAAGCCCTTGCGGACCGCGTCGCCCTTGCCCTTGCCGTCCTGCTTCAGAACCTTGATGTCCCAGCTATCCTTGTAGGCGTCGCGAACGCGCTCGCATTCCTCGAACGTGCCGTCGCTGGAATTTCCTTCGACAAACAGGATTTCCTGGGCCGAGCCGAATTTCGGCATCCGCAGAATCGCGTTCTCGATATTGCCGCGCTCGTTGCGGCAGGGAATCAGAATGCTGGCGGAGAATTTCCGGTCCGGGAACGCCTGCACCGGCCGCCCGACCAGGTAGGTGCGCAGACAGAGCTGCCGGATGCCGGGCAACGGCGCGATGAACCTGTTGACGAACGGCCGCCAGTCCAAACAGCGCGGATCGGGATCAGTTGCCGCTGCTCGTGGCGCACGACCTCGAAATCCGCGAGATCCATCAGGTTGAGGAAATCGACCGTGGCGATGTAGTTGATCTGCGACTGCCGGCTCTTCAATCCCATCAGCTCGGCGAGCTTCAGGATCGGCTCCCACAGATGCGAATAATAGGAAATGACGATGCGCGTCGACGGCGCGCACAGGTTGCGCACGGTCCGCAACGTGCCGTCGATATCTTCGAACATGCCGATCGTGTCTGAAATCACGACATAGTCGAACGGACCCTCGATGCCATCCAGCGTCGCCGGGTCTTCCGCATCGCCCAGCACGAATTGCAGTTCGGGATGAAGCGCTTTGGCCCTGGCGACGGTCGCGGGGGCTGAAATCAATCCCGACGCCGTAGGCAGGCCGCAACGAAGCCAGCAGGTCGCCGCGTCCGCAGCCGAGCTCCAGCACCCGCTTGCCCGGCGGGATCAGGAATCCCATGAACCTCAGATCGTTCTCGCGATAGGCGTCGTTGAATTTGCCGCCTTGATACTGCTCGCCGCCGTTGGCTTCGGCGTGATCGAACAGGGCCTGCTTGCGCTGGCTGAGGTTTTGCATCGCGCCGTTTCCCCTGGAAAAGCCGCTGGAAACGCAGCTCGTCCGTCGCCGATCAAATGAGATTTGACAAGGGCTGCCCCACAGCCCCAAAACACCGGTTTAGAAGAACTATTGTGGTTTCGAGTCAAGAGCTATCAGCCGACGCGGCTGGCGCGAGGACCGTCGAACCCACGCTCGAGATCGGCGTCGCCGGAAATTTCCAGGATGCTTGCCCAGGATGCTTGCAATCTTCATCAGAAACTCCGCCGTCAGGCTGTTCGGGCTGACCGCCAGGCTCGGCCTGCAGCGTATCCCGCTTTTCAACCGCGCCTTTCTCGCGCTCTACCCGACTTACAAGAAGTATTTCGAGGCCGGGCCGGTCGAGCGTCTCAGGGACTTCGTGCTCCCGGGCGCGCTGGTGATCGATGTCGGGGCCAATGTCGGCTTCTTCTCGCTGCGCTTTGCTGACTGGGTCGGCGACACCGGCAAGGTCATCGCGATCGAGCCGGAGCAACGGAATTACGCGCATCTGGTTGAGGCAATCGATCGCCAGGGCCACGCGCGCCGGGTCGAGACCTTGAAGGCCGTGGCGGCCGATGAGCCCGGGCGGATCTTTCTCGAGATCAACGCGCTTCATCCTGCGGACCACAAGATTTCCCGCGACGGCACCGGCTTGCCGGTCGATGCCGTGACACTCGACCAGCTGGTGCCGGACAGGGCAGCGTCGCGCCCGGCGCTGGTGAAGATCGACGTCCAGGGCGCGGAGATGATCGTGCTCAATGGCGCCGACGGAATTTTGAGCGTTGCCGGACCGGCGCTTTTTATCGAGCTGGAAGAGGCCGGATTGAACAGGTTCGGCACCTCGATCGCGGCGGTGCTGGATCACCTGTCGGCCTATGGTTACGAACCCTATTGGCTGCAGCGATCCGGCCCGCACCGCAAGACAAGTACGGCGGAGATCCACGCCGCGGCGGCCAGCACCGGATATGTCGACGTGCTGTTCCTGAAGGCCGCCGCGCCGGGCGGAGCTTCCCGTGCTTCCTGATTGAACGCGATTTCCCCGGGCCGCGACCAAGCAACATTGCTGTCGCACGCCAAGGACGGTTCATGCCTGCTGTATCGAAGCTGCTCTTTGCATTCCTCGCCGGCGCTCTCGTGGTTTCAGAGGCCGATAGCGCCTCGGCCAAGCTCCGGCAGCGGTCCGAGTCGTCATCCGAAGTCCAACAAGGGCAGACGCCGCCTGCACCGCTGCCCCGTCAGTTCTTTCCCGAAAAGGGCGTTCAGCCGCTGACGCCCGAACTCGAACAAACCCTCAAGCCCAAGGACAGTTTCAGGGAATGCGACAGCTGCCCCGAGATGGTCGTGGTGCCCGCTGGTTCATTCACCATGGGCACGCCGGCTGACGAGCCCTACCGTATCAAGGGCGAAGACCCGCAACACCGTGTCACCCTGACGCGGCCGTTCGCGGTCGGCCGCTTCACCATCACCTTCGACGAATGGGACGCCTGCATCGCCGACGGCGGCTGCGGCGGCTACAGGGACAACGATCGCGGTTTCGGACGCGGCCGGATGCCTGCCTATGGCATCACGTTCGAGGGCGCGAAATCCTATCTCGCGTGGCTGTCGCGCAAGATCGGCCGCACCTATCGGCTGCCGAGCGAATCCGAGCGCGAGTATTTCGCCCGTGCCGGTACCACCACGCCGTTCTGGTTCGGAAAAACCATCTCGGCGCAGAACGCGAACTACGACGCCTCGAACAACTATCCGGGCGGTCCCTACGGCGTCGCCAGCAAGGCTCCGATGCCGGTCGACTCCTTCCTGCCCAATCCGTTCGGGCTCTATCAGGTCAACGGCAATGCCGAGGAATGGACTGAGGACTGTTACAACAAGCGCTACACCGAGGATACGCCGACCGACGGCGCGCCCTGGCTCGAAGGCGATTGCACCAAGCGGATCACGCGCGGCGGCGGCTGGAACGGCGGCGCGTTGACCCAGCGCATGGGCTATCGCAACGACATGAACGTCGTCGCCGGCAACAGCTTTCGCGTGGTGCGAACGCTGAACGTGCGGCAGTGATCTGTTGTTGTGAAAAACGAGAGACGCCGTCTGAGAACGGCGCCTCTCTGAAAAATCTTCAATGGAAATAAGACCCCGGTTCGACCGCCACATAAGGCACCGGGCTCTCGCGTTCTGTTCTGGAATGCTGATATGAGAGCTAACCAGCTTCCCTTAAATCTTTATGCATCGCGCTCCGTAGTTCTACGAAGCGGCGGGCTCCAGTGATCCCGTGAGCGACGCCCGCTGCGACAGTTCGATCCAGTTGCCGTCGGGATCGCGCACCATCGAAATCCGCGCCGTGGTGCCCAGCGTCACCGGTGCGCGTGCCTCGCGGCCGCCATGGGCCAGCACATGGGCATGCTCGCGATCGACCTCGAACACCTGGAACGTGATGTAGCGCCAGCCCTTGCCCTCGAAGGCAGCATCATTGGGCGCATCCGCCTTGGGCTCCACGATCAGCACCGTATCGCCTGCGAGGAAGGTCAACGCGCCATCAACTCCGGCCGGCGCGCCCTCCGGCAGTCCAAGCGCCTCGGTGTAGAAGCGGCGATGCGCCTCGACATCGCGAACACCAAGACGAATTCCAATGCGCTCGATCCCGTATAGTCGCTTTGGCACCAGCGAGACACGATTGCCCTCCGGATCGACCATCGGTACCGGCGCGGTGATGCCGTCACGCGCAATCAACAGCTCGAGATAGCCCGAGGGCGGGTTATCCGGCAGCGTCTCATAGACCTGATTGATTTTCAGGATCGAGCCGCAGAGGTCGTGGCGATGCTGCTTGTAGCCCCGGCGGATCGGCTGGGTGTGATCGAACGGCAGCCCGATCTGGTTCTGCCAGAACGCCAGCGCTGCCGGCGCGTGATTGGTCGCAAAGCCGACATCGATACGGGGTTTAGCCAGTTTCATATACGCCTCTTGCCCCCGGGCCTGCCCAGGCGGGGAATTCCGGACGACGGTAAGTCACCCGCCTTCGCGCGACAACCATGCGCAGGCCGCGGGCTTGCAGGATTGCCTTGCCCAGCCCTACCCCGTAGTTTGGTCTCCGAGCACCTTTAAAGAACAATAAATCCGGAGAGAAACCCCCATGGCGCGCCTCAAGTTCGGAGCCTTCCTCGCCCCGCATCATCCGATCGGCGAGCATCCGATGCTGCAATTCCGCCGCGACCTCGATTTCGTCGAGCAGATCGACGCCCTCGGCTTCGACGAGTTCTGGTGTGGCGAGCATCACTCCTCGGGCTGGGAGATGATCGCCTCGCCTGAAATGTTCCTCGCTGCCGCCGGCGAACGCACCAAACGCATCAAGCTCGGCACCGGCGTGATCTCGCTGCCCTACCACCACCCCTACAACGTCGCGCAGCGCATGGTGCAGCTCGACTACATGACCGGCGGACGCGCCATCTTCGGCTCCGGCCCGGGTGCACTGGCATCGGATGCGCACACGCTCAACATCGATCCGATGACGCAGCGCGACCGCCAGGACGAGGCGCTCGGCATCATCCGCCGCCTGTTCAAGGGCGAGCGCGTTACCGCCAAGAGCGACTGGTTCACCATGAACGACGCGGCACTTCAGCTGCTGCCGCTGCAGGAAGACATGCCCTGCGTGGTGGCGTCGCAGATTTCGCCGTCGGGCATGACGCTGGCCGGCAAATACGGCATCGGCATCATTTCGCTGGGCTCGATGTCGACCCAGGGCCTGATGGCGCTGCCGACGCAGTGGGGCTTCGCCGAGGATGCCGCCAAGAAGGCCGGCACCACCGTCAGTCGCGCCGACTGGCGCGTGCTGCTGAGCTGGCACATCGCCGAAACCCGCGAGCAGGCCTATCGCGAGGCCGGCCCCGGCCTGATGCGCTGGCACAACGAATATACCGTGAAGACGTTGCAGCGGCCGGGCGTGGAGCCGTTCTCTTCGCCGGAAGACGCGATCGAGAAGACCGCCGGCGGTCCCGCTGCCGCGTCCACCATCGGCACGCCGGACGATTTGGTCAAAACCATCAAGAACCTGATCGACGTGTCCGGCGGCGTCGGCACCATCGTCGGCTTCGTGCATGACTGGGCCAATCCGGAAAACACCCGTCGGAGCTGGGACATGGTCGCCCGCTACGTGGTGCCGGAAATCAACGGCTACGTCCGGAAGCTGCGGGAGTCGCAGACCTTCCTGATCGAGAACCGCGCGGTGTTCGAGCGTGCCGGCCAGGCCGTGATGGCCAAGATCATGGAAAACGAAAAGGCCGCAGCCGCGCTGCCGCTCACGGGTCCCGGACGGGTGGCGATCCCGACGATCAACGCACCGGATTTGCAGAAGGCAGCAGCCGCGGCAAAGCAGAAGGCTTGATCAGACAACATTCGACAGAGCGAACGGCGCGGATGTCCTCCGCGCCGTTTTCATTTCAGCATCAGCTTTAGTTTTTATTTTGGCGCGTTTTCCTTACGCGAACCGGCGTCCACTTCCGCTCGAAAACGCTATCTATTTCCCGTAATAGTCCTGCACCGTCTCCCAGGCGATCGTCTGCAGGAACGCCGCCGTCGGCGGGTCGATGCCGGCGAGATAGCTGTTGCCGACCGGCGAGCGGCCGGTCAGTGCCGCGAACGTCACGCAGGACGCCAGATAGGTTCCGGCCAGGCTCGGGTGACGCTTGTCGGCGACATAGAGATTGAGCTCGGGTTGCTTGGCGATCGCGCGGGCAAATGCAAGGCCCGCCGGTATCACCAGCGCGTTGTTGTCATTGCCGGCGACCGTATAGGCCTCGGCCAGTTGCGCGGTCATTTCGGGCTTGTCGGCATAGGCCCAGGACATGAAGAAGATCGGCTTGGCGCCATGGGCGCGGACGATCTCGCTGTTCTTTTTGGCGTAGTCGGTGAAGACCGATTTCAGCTTCGGATGAATCGGGCATTGGCTGCAATCCATCATGACCGCGGCGTCAACAAGTTTGTCACGCTTGGAGAAGACGACGTTGTTCTGATCGTCGAAGGCGTAATAGCCGATGGCGTTGGGCCGGAAATAGTGTTCGACGTCGTGCCAGTCGAAGCCGGAACCGCCGATCGTAACCATGATGGCGCGGTAGTCCTGCTTGTGCTCGGGATCGGCGGCCTTCTCCATCTGCGACACATGGCCGGGAAGACCGTTGTTGTAGTAGAAAAAGCTGTTGCCGATGAACATCTCGGCCTTGGGGAAATCGGGCCCCAGGCTCGTCACGATCGGCTTGGTCTGCGCCTGCGCCGTTGATCCCGCGGCCAACGCGACCATCGCAACAGCCAGCACTCGAAAGATTCCCGTCATTTCCGCTCTCCCTGTCCGGTTTATTTTTGGGCATCCTATCACGGCCTCGCGACTTTGTGACGCGATTCGAATGATCGGGATGCCTCTGTCCGGAACGGCGCGGTTTGCGGACAGAGCGACAAAGAGTTATTTACCTGTCCGGGCTATCCCCGGGCGATGCGCGGCAATATTCCGTCGCGACAGTGCCGCGGTCCCCTGGATATATTGGTCATCCGAGGCCCAACCGGAGCAATTGCCATGTCGATGCAGTCTGTGGCTTCCCCCGTCTATACGTTCACCCCGCCGCGGCGCAATTCGCTGACGCATATTCCGGGTGACGAGGGCTGGCCGCTGATCGGCAAGACGCTGGACGTGCTGGCCGACCCCAAGGGGCAGGTCGAGCGGTCGTCTGCCAAATATGGACTGGTCTATCGCAGCCATCTGTTCGGCGAGACCAGCCTCGTCCTGCTCGGACCGGACGCCAATGAACTGGTGCTGTTCGACCAGGCCAAGCAATTCTCATCGACGCTCGGCTGGGGCCGGATTCTCGGATTGCTGTTTCCGCGTGGGTTGATGCTGCTGGATTTCGAGGAGCATCGCCTGCACCGGCGCGCGCTGTCGGTGGCGTTCAAGTCCGGCCCGATGAAATCCTATCTGGGTGAGCTCGACACCGGGATCGCGGCACGGGTGGCGCAGTGGAAGGCACAGCCCGGGCCGATGCTGTTTTACCCCGCGATGAAGCAGCTCACGCTCGACCTCGCGGCGACCTCCTTTCTCGGTGCCGGCATCGGGCCCGAGGTGGACGAAATCACCAACGCCTTCGTCGACATGGTGGCCGCCTCGGTCGCGGTGATCCGCAAGCCGCTGCCGGGCACGCCGATGGCCCGCGGCGTCAGGGGCCGCAAGCGCATCGTCGCCTATTTCTCCGAACAGATCCCGATCCGCCGCGCCAAGGGTGGCGGCGACGACCTGTTCTCGCAGCTTTGCCACGCCACCCATGAAGACGGCGCGCTGCTCTCGACACAGGATATCGTCGATCACATGAGTTTCCTGATGATGGCGGCGCACGACACGCTGACCTCGTCACTGACGTCGTTCGTCGGCGAACTGGCCGCCCATCCGGAATGGCAGCAAAAGCTGCGCGATGAGGTCACGGCCCTCGGCCTTGCCGCGGACGCCCCCACCAGCTTCGACAATCTCGAAGCCATGCCGCTGACCGAGATGGCGTTCAAGGAAGCCTTGCGGCTGAAGCCGCCGGTGCCCTCGATGCCACGCCGCGCCATTCGCGACTTCACCTTCAAGGGCTACGCGATCCCGGCCGGCACCATGGTCGGCATCAATCCGCTGTTCACCCACCACATGGCGGATATCTGGCCCGATCCGGAAAGCTTTAATCCGCTTCGCTTCACCGACGAGGCGCAGCGCAACCGGCATCGCTTTGCCTGGGTGCCGTATGGCGGCGGCGCGCATATGTGCCTCGGCCTGCACTTCGCCTATATGCAGGCCAAATGCTTTGCGCGGCATTTCCTGCAAAACCTCAGCGTCTCGCTGGAGCCCGGCTACAAGCCCGACTGGCAGATCTGGCCGATCCCGAAACCGCGCGACGGATTGCGGGTGGTGATCAGGCCGGTGTGAGGCCGAAGCACTTTCACTCTACAAATGTCGTGAGCTGCGCGCCCTCATCCGCCACGAACACCGCGATCAATTCCGCGGGTTCGGTGTTGCTTGCATTGGCCGAAACCAGGTGCACCGCGCCGGGCGGCTCGAAGAATGACTGGCCGACCTTGAACGTCTCGACGACACCGCCGGCCAGTTGCGAGCGGATTTCGCCCTTGGTGATGTAGGCGGTAACCGAGCCGGCATGCCGGTGTGCGCGGGTAAATCCGCCCGGCCCGTAGAACACCCGCACGATCGTCACGCGCTTGCCCGGCACATTCGGCAGTGCGTGCGAGGAGATCGGCTCGACGGTATCGAGCGTCGAACCGGCGGGATCGCTGCTGGCACAGAGCGGCTCGATGATCGCCGAGATCGCGTCCATCGTTGACGGCAATGCCTTGCCGAGAACGAAGGCACAGGCGAGACCGGCGATGACGGCGAGATAGAATGGGCGCGTGTCTGATGTCGGCGATGGTCGAGATGTTGCGGACATTCATTTTTCCCTTCCGACTGTCAGTTGCTAAGCCTGTCATTCCGGGATGGTGCGCCAGCACCAAACCCGGAATGACAGGCCAAATCACCCTGCCCCCTGATCAAACCTCTTGCGCATATCGATGTAGCCCTGCTGCTGCTGGCTCCAGTTGCGGCCGCCGGTGATCGCGCCGTCGACCACCAGATCGTGTCCGTTGATGAAGGCGGATTCGTCGCTGGCGAGAAACACCGCGGCGTGGGCGATATCCTCGGGCAGGCCGGCGCGCGGGATCGGCTGCGCGGTCCTGGTGACCTCGCGCATCACGGCCGGCGTCTTTTCGGCGGCCTCCACCGACAGGCCGAGCGCCTTGCCGAAGATGCCGGTCGCGATCACGCCCGGCGAGATCGAATTGACGCGGATGTTGGATTCGCCGAGTTCCATCGCAACGCATTTGGTCAGATGGATCACGGCGGCCTTTGCCGCGCCATAGACGATCGATGAGGAAAAGCCGGCCAGCCGGCCGGCGATGCTGCCGTTGTTGATGATGCTGCCGGAACCCTGCTTTTTCATATGCGGGGCTGCATGCTTCATGCCGAGCATGACGCTGCGCAACAGCGTTGCCATCGCGGCGTCGAATCGATCGACCTCGAGACCCTCGATGCCGCCGGTCTGCGCCGGACCGCCGGCATTGTTGAACAGGCAATCGATACGGCCGAATTTTTCCACCGACAGCGCGATCAGCGCCTTCATCTGCGCTTCCACCGTGACGTCGGTCTGGCGAAAGATGCAGTTGGCGCCGAGTTTTTTGGCCAGCGCCTCGCCTTCCGGGGCGCGGCGCCCGGCGATCACGATTTTCGCGCCCTCGGCGACGAATATTTCCGCGGTATGCAGCCCGATACCGCTCGTCGCGCCGGTGATTACCGC
This sequence comes from uncultured Alphaproteobacteria bacterium, assembly GCA_963764705.1. Lineage (GTDB taxonomy): Bacteria > Pseudomonadota > Alphaproteobacteria > Rhizobiales > Xanthobacteraceae > Bradyrhizobium. The sequence goes on from CAVXTR010000014.1 coordinate 217,701, forward strand.
GACCTTGCCGTCCAGCCGTGCCATATCGTTCCCCCTGTTGATCTTGCTTGACCGCAATATTCCCGTCCGCCGGGAACAAGGCAAGCGAACGGTCCCGGCCGGCAACGGCGAGTGAGCCGGCCTGGCACCTCCGCTCACGGAGAAATCCCGGGAATCCGCTACGCTCGGCCTTATTTTGGATTCGCTGATCACGTGAAGTGACAACAACGATGACGAAATTGATCGACGAATTCAGGCAGGGCTGGCAGGGGATTTCCCAGCCTTCGCCACTTTTCACGGCTGGTTTCGCTATTTTCTGCTTGATTTTGGCGACCGCGGTGCGTTGGGGATTGGCCCAGATCCGGCCCGACGTATTCTTCACGCCGTATTTTCCGGCCGTATTCTTCGCGACCGCGGTCGGCGGTTCGCGGATCGGCATCGGAACCGCGGTCGCGGGCGGCCTGCTCGGCGTTGTCGTCAATTTCAGCGGCGCGGTTGCCAATTCCGCCAGGTTGGCGCTGTTGCTGATCTTCTGGGCGGTCTGCGGCCTCACCATCTGGGGGGTCGAGCACTACCGGACCATCGTTGCGCAGCAGCGGGAAATCGCCAAACGCCTGATCGAGGAAGAGGAATACCGCAAACTTCTCGTCGACGAGTTGCAGCACCGGCTCAAGAACAAGACGTCGACGATCCATGCCGTGCTGCACCAGGTGCTGCAGGACCAGCCGCAGATCTGGGACAGTATCGATCACCGCATCCGCGCCCTGTCGACGACCGACGACCTGATTGCGCGAGTCGACGGCACCGGCTGCGACATCAAGGACTTGCTGCGCTCGGAACTCGGGCCTTACGGCCATGTCCGGTTCAATCTGAACGGCGACCCGTTGTTTCTTCCGGCCAAACTGGCGGTCAGTCTGGCCTTGATCTTTCACGAACTGGCCACCAACGCCGGCAAATACGGTGCGTTTTCGTCCCCGCGCGGGCTGCTCCAGGTGTCGTGGTCGGTATCGGACGGTCGTCTCAACGTGACCTGGGACGAGACCGAAGGGCCGGCTGTCGAAAATATCGGGGCCGCCGGATTCGGCAGCAAGCTGTTGCAGTCGGCGCTGCGCGCATTCGACGGCAAGACCGAGATCAGTTTTCTGAAAACCGGCGTCCATTGCACGATGCAGTGCCGGGTCCCCGCGAACTGACCGCAACGATGGCATTGGCGCGAAACATCGCACCAAACACGCCAACCACAACCGTAATCGTAAGCTCGTCCGGCCCGCGTTGACATTCTGTTAATGACGATCGGTGCGATCGCCCGGAAAAAACACCCGCTGGACCCAGTGTCGCGGCTTTTCAAGTTCCACTTAACCAAACCTAGAAGGGGGTTTGGCAAACTCCGTGGCCATGCACAGTCCCCATAAACATGACTTTCAAGCCGCCACGATCCCGGCCGGTAATGAAGGCGCCACCGATTCCTGAATTGCACATCCTGCGGGATGTCTTCAGGCTGCTTCCGACCGGCGTGACCCTTCAGAACGAACACGGCGAATTTCTGCTGGCGAACGATGCCGCCGCGGCCTTGCTGCAGATTTCCGAGGCCGCGCCGACGACCTCGCAGCCAGGCGATCGCCGCGAGACCTGTCTCGAGCTGCTCCGCGCCGGCCGCACCGCCGTGCTCGAGGAAACCGTCACCAGGGGCCAGGCCAAACAGGTGTTTCTCACCTCGCACCGGCCGGTCCGGATCGCCGAGCGCAGCTTCTTGCTGTCGAGCTCCGCCGACATCACCGAGCAGAAGGCGTTCGAGGATCAACTATTTCGTTCGGCCTATTATGACGAACTGACCGGCCTGCCCACCCGCCGCGTCATCGAGCATCGCGTCAACAACCTGCTGCGGCACGACCGCGCCCGGGGCAAGTTCGCACTGGCCTTTCTCGACATCGATAATTTCAAGCACATCAACGACTATTACGGACATGGCATCGGCGACTCCCTGCTGGTCGAGATGGCCAAGCGGCTGGGGCTCGACTTGCGCGAAACCGACATCCTGTCGCGAATCAGCGGCGACGAATTCGTGCTGCTGCTCAACCCGATCCAGAGCGAGAACGAGGTCGCGGAGTTCATCAATTTCATGTTGCAGCGGCTGAAGGCGCCGTTCTTCATCGACGATTCTGAAATCTTCGCATCGACCTCGATCGGCGTCAGCCTCTATCCCGACCATGGCCACAGCTACGACGTGCTGCGACAGAACGCGGACATCGCGATGTACCGCGTCAAGAACGCCGGCAAGGGGGCCGCGGCATTTTTCGACGACAGCATGGAGCGCGAGGCGCAGGCGCGGATGAAGGTCGAACAATCGCTGCGGCTGGCGATTCTGGAGAAGCGCTTCTGCTGCGCGTTCCAGCCCAAGGTCGACATCCGGACCGAAGCGGTCAAGGGCATCGAAGCCCTGGTGCGGCTGAGGGACGACGAGGGCGTGATTCAGGCGCCCGGCACCTTCATCAATCTCGCCGTCGAGCTCGGTCTGATCGACGAACTGACCCATCTGGTGCTGGCGGAAATCGTCAAGTCGATCGACCTGATCAACGAGACGTTCGGGCCGGACACCACGATCAGCATCAACGTCGCGGCCAAGCAGGCCGGCAATCCCGAATTCATGCGGCCGTTCGCGCAGGCGATCGAGGCCACCGGATTCCCGAAGCGCTTCATGGTCGAGGTGACCGAAGACGCCTTCGTCACCAAGACACACTTTCAGGACGAGATCCTGCCGATCTTTCGCAGGCTCGGCGTCGGAATCTCGATCGACGATTTCGGCATCGGCTATTCATCGCTGTCGGCGCTGGCTGACATCACCGCCGACGAGATCAAGATCGACCGCTCCTTCATCACCGACATCCACAAGCGTCCGCGCAGCCAGGGCATCCTGCGGGCGATCGAATCCCTGAGCGAAGCACTCGGCATGACCGTGATTGCCGAGGGCATCGAGACCTTCGAAGAACTGGCCTATCTGCAGGCCGCCACCAAGATCCGCTACGCGCAGGGCTACTATTTCTCGCGACCGATTTTCCTGGAAGAGCTCAAGCCGGGCACGCCGCTCGCCAGCGAGTCGCGCGCCAGCCTGACCAGCCGCCCGGCGCAGGAATCCCGCCCGGCCTATTCGCGCACCGGCAGCTATCGCCGCTGAACAACGTGGATGCCCGGCACCAGGCCGGGCATGACGCGTTGCGTCACTTCGTCAGCACCGGCAGCGGCTTGACGCTGTCGTTCGGCGGTCCGGCCTGCATCGTGATCAGCGTCATCGAGACCAGGTCGTAATAGCCGATGATACCGATGATATCCATGATGCCGCGTTCGCCGAACTTTTCCAGCGCTGCCTTGTAGACGGGGTCGGAGACTTTCCGGTCGCGGTAGAGCGCGGTGGCCAGGTCGTACAGCGCGGCCTCGTCGTCCTTCATGCTGTCAGGGCGCTTGCCGGTTGCGATCGCCTCCGCCACCTTCGGATCGAGCCCGCCCTTGAGGGCGAGCGGATAATGCGCGAACCACTCATATTGCGCGGTCCATTCCCGCGCGGTGATCAGGATCGCCAGTTCGCTCAGCCGCGGCGGCAGCGAGGTATTCCAGCGCAGATATTCCGACAGCGCCGACAGTTTCGGCGCCAGATCGGGGTTGCGGATATAGGCGCGATACGGCGGCGCGGTGAACTTGGCATTGCGCGGCGGGGCGGCGATCATATCGGCCCAGGCCTTTTGCGGCGGCGTCAGTTCTTCCGCCTTCAGCGGGGTAAAGCGGGTGATATCCTCGGCGAAGCTTGCGGATGGGGCTGCGACCAGGGCCGCCAGAATGCCGGCGGCGATCAAGTTCGTCATTGTTGTTCTCCCTGTCGATTGCGGACTTCTCGCCGCGTTGTTTTACCGAGCGGCCAAGCTTAGCTGCCACCTTCACAGAAGCAACCGGATACCGCATCGCACGGTGCCCCGTGACCCGCGAGCCGAGGCCCGGTTAAGCCTTAAGTAACCGGTTTTGCTAACCGCTTATGACATCGTGACGTTGTATGCATGCTCCCCGGAGCAGGGGGAATGCCGGACTTTTTTCAGCACATGGCGGGCATCAGGTCCCGGGGCGAAGCGGTTGGACGGCATCTCGCCGCCACCATTCGCGGACCCGTGCTGTGGCTGACCCTTTGCGGCGGACTTCTGGTCGCGGCGATCTTCGTCGGCACGATCATGATGTCTCGCGAATTCCGCGAGCGCGCGCTGGTCAATGGCGAGCGCGAACTGGAAAATGCTGTCGTCCTGCTCGCCCGTCACTTCGACGAACAATTCGAGGACTCCGACGCCATCGCGGCCGACGTGATCGCGCGGCTGCGTGTCTCCGATATCGAATCGCCCGTGATGTTCAAGTACCGGGTGTCGAGTCTCGAAGCCCACGAGATCCTGCGATCCCGGGGCAGCGCGTTGTCCTACCTGGGCGACATTTCGATTTTCGGCACCGACGGCGAGATCATCAACTGGTCGCGATCGGCGCCGGTGCCGGCGCTCAACATTTCCGCCCGTACCTACTTTCAAACCTTCAAATCCAACCCGCAGGCATCAGCGACATTGACCGAGGCGGTCCCGAGCCTGCTCACCGGCAACCTGAATACCGTCATTGCCCACCGGCTCAACGGAGCAAACGGAATCTTTCTCGGCGTGATGACGCGGCGCATCAACCCCGCCAATTATGAAAAATTCTTTGCCACCGTCGCCCTTGGAAATGGCGCCAGCATTTCCATGATGCACAACGATGGAACGTTGCTGGCCCGCTATCCGCGCGTCGAGGCGATGATCGGGCAAAAGTTCGCCAGCGCGCCGCTGCTACAGCGCGTCCTGAACGGAAGCGGCGCACAGACGCTGCGCCTGCAAAGCCCGGTCGACAGCGTCGACCGGCTCGGCTCCGCGGCGCCACTCCAGCATTTCCCGGGCGCTGTGATCGCGACCAACACGGTGTCGGCCGCACTGGCCGACTGGCGCGCGCAAACCAGATTTCTCGTCGTTGCCGCCGCACTGTCCACGGTGGCGATCGCCCTGATCCTGTTCCTGATCATCCGGCAGATCACGCGGCAGAACCGCGAGGCGCAGCAGAGGCTCGAGGCGGAACGGCGCCAGCTCGATACCGCGCTGAACAACATGATCCAGGGCCTGGTGCTCTACGACCCCGCCGGCCACGTCGTCACTTTCAACCGGCGCTACATCGACATGTACGGTTTGTCGACCGACGTCGTGAAACCGGGCGCGCATTTCCGCGACCTGATGCAGCATCGCAAGGACACCGGTTCGTTCGCCGGCGACGTCGACGCGTTCTGCACCTCCATCATGCGGAGCATCGCGGGCGGCCAGGTCAACCACAGCTCCATGCAATGCCCCGACGGGCGTTCCTTCCTGGCGATCAGCAAGCCACTGGCACATGGCGGCTGGGTCGCGACGATGGAAGACATTACCGATCGCCGCAAGCTCGAACAGGAACGCGACCGGAACCAGACGTTCCTGCGCGAGATCATCGATCACATCCCCTCGCAGATTACGGTCAAGGACGTCCGCGACCGCCGCTACCTCCTTGTCAACCGTGTGGCCGAGGCTCAATTCGGCATCGCGCGCGAGCTGCTGGTCGGCAAGAGCGCCTTCGACGTGTTTCCGAAGCACAATGCCGACGTCATCCTGGCCGATGAGGAAGCGACGCTGCAATCCCCCAACGGGCTGTTCAAGGACGAGCATCTCTGGGAAAGCCAGGCGATGGGCAGCGCTTACATCACCTCCAAGCGCATCGTCATCCGCGACTCCCTGGGCGTGCCCAGCTACATCGTCAACGTCGTCGACGACGTCACCGAGCGCCGGCGCGCCAACGAGAAGATCGCGCATCTGGCGCATTACGACGCGCTGACCGACCTGCCGAACCGGGTGCTGTTCCGCGAACAGATCGAGCGCGAACTTCAGAACGCGGCTCGCGGCGGGCAATTCGCCCTGCTCTATATCGATATCGACGAGTTCAAGGGCATCAACGATTCGCTCGGACATCACGTCGGCGACGAACTGTTGAAGGCCGTCGCGGCCCGCATCAAGGGCTGCATCAAGCCGGCCGACCTGATCGCCCGGCTCGGCGGCGACGAATTTGCCGTGATCCAGACCGCCGTCGGCAGCCGCGCTGACGTGGTGGAGTTCGTGACGCGCATCCACGACGCGATCCGCCAGCCCTACCAGTGCCTCGGCCATCATCTGTCGACCGACGCCAGCATCGGCATCGCGCTGGCGCCGCAGGACGGCACCGAGCTCGACCAGTTGATCAAGAACGCCGATCTGGCGATGTACGGCGCCAAGGCCGAGGGACGCCGCACCCACCGCTTCTTCGAGCCCGAGATGGACGCCCGCGCCAAGGCCCGGCTGACCATGGAGCAGGACCTGCGCCAGACGATGGTCGATGGCGGCTTCGAAATCCACTACCAGCCGCTGGTCGATCTCGCCAGCAACGCGGTCTCCGGCTGCGAGGCGCTGTTGCGCTGGCGTCATCCCGAACGCGGCATGGTCTCGCCCGCAGAGTTCATCCCGCTTGCCGAGGACACCGGCCTGATCAACGAACTCGGCGACTGGGTGATGCAGACCGCCTGCGCCGAGGCCGCAAGCTGGCCGTCGCACGTCCGGCTCGCGGTCAACGTCTCCCCGGTGCAGTTGAAGTCTCCGACGCTGGCGCTGCGGATCACCGGCGCGCTCGCCGCCTCCGGCCTGGCGCCGGACCGGTTGGAGATCGAGATCACCGAGGCGGTGCTGATCCATGACGACGAAACTGCGCTGGCGATCCTGCATCAGCTCCGCAGCATCGGCGTGCGCATCGCGCTCGACGATTTCGGCACCGGCTTCTCGTCGTTGAGCTATCTGAAGCGATTCCCGTTCGACAAGATCAAGATCGACCGTTGCTTCGTCAGCGACATCGAGGTCGACGGCTCGGCGGCGATCGTGCAGGCGGTGGTGAATATCGCGGCCTCCCGCAACATGACCACGACGGCCGAAGGCGTCGAGACCGAAGGGCAGCGCGACGTGCTGCGCGACCTCGGCTGCACCCAGATGCAGGGCTACCTGTTCAGCCGGCCGAAGCCGGCCGCCGAGATCCGGCCGCTGCTTGGCGTGATCGGCGAAAGCGCGCGCGCCACGGCCTGACGAAAAGCCGTTGTGCTACGCCGCCCACCGACCGCGATTGTTCTCGGCGAGGATCGGGCGGATCAACCGGCCAAACCGTTCGGCTTCCTCGTCGTGCAGATAGCCGGACAGGCAGAACGAGTGACAGCCGGCATCGATGAACTGCTGCAGCGTATCGGCGCACTGGGCGGGATTGCCGACCACGGCAATGCCGGCGCCGGGGCGGACTTTTGTGATCCCGGTCCATAGATGCGGCAACAGCAGGTCGCCATGTTCGCGGGCGAGTTGCTGCACCCGCTGGTTGGCCTCGGACTTGTTGTAGAGCGTCTTCATTTCCTGCTTCTGCCGTTCGGTGGCGTGGCGCACCAGCTGGTCCGCGGCCTCCCAGGCGTCTGCTTCGTTTTCGCGGCAGACCACCTGCAGCCGCATGCCGAAGCCGATGTCGTTCTCGCGGCCATGCGCCCGCGCCATCTGCCTGATTTCGGCGATATTGGACGCAATCTTTTCCGGCAGGTCGCCCCAGAACAGATGCACGTCGGAATGTTTGGCCGACAATTCCCAGGCCTGGCGCGAGCCACCGCCGAGATAGAATTTCGGAAACGGCTGCTGTTGCGGGCGCGGGCGGATATGCGCGCCGGACAGTTTGTGAAACTTGCCCTCGAACGTCAGCGGTCCCCGCGTGGTCCACAGCGCCTTGAGGATCGAGACTTCCTCTTCCATCAGCGCATAGCGCTCCTCCTTCGGGTAGCGCACGCCCTCGCCCTCGACCTCGCTTTCGTTCTGGCCGGCGATCAGGTTGACGCAGATGCGGCCACCCGACATCTGGTCGAAGGTCGAGATCATCTTGGCCAGCAGCACCGGGTTGATATAGCCGGGCCGGGCCGCGATCAGCGGCTTGATGGTCGACGAACGCGCCGCCATGAAGGCGCCCGATATCCACGCTTCCCAGCACGTCGAGCCCACCGGGATCAGCAGATATTCGAAACCGGCCTTTTCCGCCGCCTGCACCACGCGGTCGCATAGTTCGGGGGAACCCGGGATCTGCGCCTCCATCAGGCCATAGGCCGTGGTGTCGCCGTGCGTGGGCAGATACCAGCCGAATTCGAGCGGACGCATGCAACCTTCTCCCTGGAACGCCTGTCATTCGATCGTCTTGATCATTGGGAACAGTCTAGCGTCTGCGCCGTCAGCGGCAATCCGGTTCAAGGCTCTGATTTGAATCAATGCCGCCAGCGGCGTAGTCTGATTTCAATCGCCCCCTCGGCAAGATGGAGATCAAAGCCATGTCACCGGTTTCATTGCTCCTGAACGTTCTCTGGATCGTCCTCGGCGGCGCGTGGATGGCGTTCGGCTGGCTGCTCGCCGCGGTGGTGATGGCAATCACGATTGTCGGCATTCCCTGGGCAAGGGCGGCGTTCAATATCGCGGCCTATACGCTGTTTCCGTTCGGCTCCCGGGCCGTGTCCCGCGCCACCTATACCGGGCAGGAGGACGTCGGCACCGGTCCGCTCGGCGTGATCGGCAACATCATCTGGCTGGTGCTGGCGGGGTGGTGGCTGGCACTCGGACACATCATCACGGCCGTCCTGATGGCCGTGACCATCATCGGCATTCCCTTTGCCTGGGCGCATCTGAAGCTTGCCGGCATCGCACTGTGGCCGATCGGCAAGGTCATCGTTCCCGCGTGATCCGCGGATCTCTTTTGACGCGTTTTCCGGCGCGAGAACGCTATGGCCCTAGGCCGAGGCGGCCTTTTCGGCCGGCGGCTTCAACTGTTCGAACTCGTCGTCGCTGATCTCGGTTTGCCCGACCAGCACGCTGCAGCGCAGCCGCTTGACCAGATAGCTGCCGATCGAGCCGAACCATCGCGCCAGGGGCCCCTGCGGGCGATGGCCGACCACGACCAGATGCGCCCCGATTTCCTCGGCGACCTCGGCGATTTTCTGGCCGGCGTCGCCGACCTCCAGCCGTGCCGTGGGCGAGAACCCCACCGCTCTCAGGCGTTCGCACCCTTCGTTCAGGATGGCCTTGTAATCCTCGGTCTGCAGCTCGATCGGGATGGTGAGCCCGGCCTCGGGCGTCATGATCGAGGAAACCTCGACGACGGCCAGCAGAAAGACCTCGGCGTGGCAGAGCTGTGCGAGTTTCGCACCCTCCCGCAACGCGCGGCGGCCCTCGATAGACCCGTCATAGGCGAGAAGAACCTTCTTATACATCGGACGTCCCCATCGATGGCCGAGAAGATCAGGACCGAAGACTAGCACCAATTGGCCGGAACGGATCAGATTTTTGACGGGGAACACCGCGTGTGCACTGCCACCTTAGTCGCCATACCACCCCGAAGGGGCGTTGCCCCTGCCCGGCCAATCGGCTAAATGAGGCCCTGTTGCACCCGTAGCTCAGCTGGATAGAGCGTTGCCCTCCGAAGGCAAAGGTCACACGTTCGAATCGTGTCGGGTGCGCCAGTTTCTGGGCGGGCTGCCGCGGCGCCCACCAAAATATCGAAAACAACCCCATGCAAAGTAGCCGGCGGCTGCCGGAACCGACGCCTTGAGCCGATACTTGACACGTCGGGCAAATCAGGGGCACAATTTCACGATCACAAAATCCGATCATATGACCGCGGGCGCGTAACGGCGACCCGTCGTCAAGCCACGACTCACGATGGTTTGGTGCACTGTCACCGTAATTCGGCAGCTTTCGCGATTGACGGACGGTCGCCCCCCAGGAAGCGGACGACTACGCATGCTGATGGCGGTCGAGCCAGTCACGCTCTTCCGTCGCGCGTGACCGCAACCAGTTCATGATCTTTCTGCTCTGGTTCGTCGGCTTCCGTTTGGACGGGCGTGCAATCCAATAGCTCTGCTCGACATTGAGGGTCTGGAACGAGAGCCGTCGCAGATGCCCTAACTTCAATTCACGTGCAACGAGTGCGGGATGTACCAAGGCCGCCCCCGCGCCATTGACGGCTGCTTCAACGGCAATGTGGGCGTGACTGACGAGGATATCGGCGCGTTGATCCCCGAGGCTTGCACCAGAACTTTCAAGCCATGCGGACCAGTCAGTGGTGCTTTCTACATGGATGAGGGGCAGCCCCTTTCTGATTGTCCCGGTACTTGCTCGGTAGCGAGTCAGTAGTGGTCCGCTGCCAACCGCGACGAGACCGCCACCAAACAGGGGTTCTGCTTCGGCTCCATCCCAATATCCGTTGCCAAATCGTATGACGAAATCGACCTCACCAGCAGAGAGGTCCGACAACTCTGGTGACGCGTCGATCACGAGGCGCAGTGACGGAAACTCGGCTTTCAATTCGTGAAGCCGGGAACTCATCCATCGAACGGCAAAATTCGGTGATAGCCCGATCCGCACGACGTTTTTGTCGGTCTCTATTCGGCGCGTTTCCTGCTCGATTGAATGGATGGCATCTTGCACCGTTCGCAATAGCATTTCGCCTGTTCGGGTAATCTCAAGTCGCTGAGGATGCCTATGGAACAGCGCAACACCGAGGCTCTCTTCAAGCACCTTGACCTGCCGGCTTACGGCACCTGCGGTTATGCAAAGTTCCGAAGCCGCGCGCGCGAAACTTCCATGGCGGGCCGCCGCTTCGAAGAAGCGCAACGTGTTGAGAGGCGGCAACCTATGCCGTGCCGGTCTGAGCATGAGAATTCCTACGGGTAGGCCAACAACATATGGTTTGCCGGTGTCTCAACAATAATGCTCTGTCGTAGCTCAGAACTCAATCGCTGAGGCTAACGAACATGGACACCGTCGAGGAGCGCCTTCGGGCTGCGGGTCACGTTTTGCCTCCCGCCATCGTGCCGGCCGGCAACTACGTTCCCTTCACGCGTTGTGGAAACCAGCTCTTCATTGCCGGTCAACTTTGCTACGGCCCAGAAGGGAAAGTCGCGGACGAGCATATCGGACAAGTCGGGCAGCAAGTCTCGATCGAGGTCGCCACGGTGGCTGCAAGGTGGTGCGCGCTCAACATCCTGGCGCAAGCGAAGTCTGCACTCGGAAGTCTGGAACGGATCGATCGTTGTCTCAGAGTGTTCGGTTGCGTCAACGCGGCGTCACCGTTCCCGTCTGTGTCCCTGGTTATGAACGGCGCGTCTGACCTTCTTGTCCTCGCTCTCGGCGACAAAGGGCGCCATGCCCGCATGACCATCGGCTGTTTGCTGCCGCGCAACGCCGCGGCTGAAGTGGAAGCGGTATTTGAGGTTCATTGAGACCGCAGTCGCTTTGGTTCTGGGACCGGACACGTGAATTCAAGTCGAAGGTTCCCATGGATAGCAAGAATGCGCGCCTTGATTGCCGCATCTCGTGTGAAAGTGACGCATTGGTTCGGATTTCCCCGGATTTCATACGGCAAACCCTTTCCTCCAGCACGTCCGCGAACGCCCGAAACCATATCTTAGAACCGACCGCGGTTCAGGCGCGCGATCGCCCGGCGGCCGCGTGGTCGCAAATGCCGTATCATAGCGCCACAGCGAGGCAATAGTGCCCATCTTCGTCGGCCGTGGCGCGCCAGTTTGTTGCCACGCAAGCCTCGCCAGCCATGAGCCTTCGGACAGGTTGCCCCACTATCCCGCCGGGCCGTCGTATCCCCCCGAAAAAAATATCGAAACAACCCCATGCAAAGTAACCGGCGGTCGACGGCGAACCCGTGCGGCAATATTGCTCATTTCCGCCGAACGTGGCAGGGCAGTAATCCGATGCACCGCTGGCATGGTGCGGCAAGGAAAGAGTAGCAATGGCTGAAGCCGATCTCGACGTCGTCATCCGACAAATCGCAAAGGCGCAGAGCAAGAGCCTGATGGCCGCCGCCAAGAAGCGGCGCGACCAGGTGATGGCGCGCGCCGCCAAGGCCAAGACCAGGGAAGCCCGGGATCAGTTCCGGATGATCGCCAGGAGCACGATGGAGCTCGGCGCGGCGGCCGCCAAGCGGCTGCAAATCTCGGCGGAAAACACCGCGGACAGCTACGCCAGGGCGATCCGGAACGCCGAGGAAGAAGCGGCTCTGGCCGCCAAGAAGGCGGCGGCCGCGAAGAAGCCGGCGAAAAAGGCCGCCAAGAAGGACGCCTGAAGCGTCCATCAAGCCGGCTTGCGGCTGCGATAGATACCGCGCTCGAACTGGCGATAGACGCCAAGCGCGCGCCTGTCGGCGAATGGCAGGACCTGCGTCATGATCACGCCGGCGATACGCGACGCCGGGTCGATCCAGTAATAGGTATTGTAGAGACCGGCCCAGGTCTGACTGCCCGCGGCACGCGCCTCCGGCACCGGATCGATGTTGATCATGCCGGCGAGCCCCCAGCGCAGACGGACGCCCGGAAAGAAATCGACATCGGCAGACAATTCCGGCTTGGTCGTCTTGAGGATCCCGGCCTCGATATCGCCGGTCTGGTTGACGGACATCAACTCCACCGTCTGCGGCCGGAGGATCCTTTTCCCGGGCAGCCCGCCACCGTTCAGGATCGCCTGCAACAACGCCAGGAAATCCGGCGCCGTCGACTTGATCCCTCCGCCACCGGAAAATTCTTTCGGCTCAGCCTGCTTCACCAACGGCCGTGCGACCAGCGTCCCGTCGGATTTCCGCACATGCAGGCTGGCCTGACGCGCACGCTGCGCATCCGAGACCGCGTAGCCCGTGTCATGCATACCGAGCGGAGCGAGAATGTTGTCGCGAAAATAGCGATCCAGCGTCTGTCCGCTGGCGATTTCCACCAGGCGTCCAACCCGGTCGAGACTGCCGCCATAGGCCCATCGGGTGCCCGGATCGAACATCAGCGGTGTGCGGGGCAATGCCGGATTGCCGTGCGCGGCCTTGCCGTAGCGAACAACGTTCGCGTCCCATAGCTGATAGCTGAACCCCGACGTATGGGTCAGCAAGTGGCGCAGCGTGATCGGCTTTCGCGCAGGCCGCAACTGCGGAATGCCTTTGGCATCGAAGCCGTCGAGCACTTGCGGCGACCCAAGCGTCGGATCGATGCGTTCCGCGGGCTCCTCCAGCGTGAGTTTGCCGCGTTCTACAAGCTGCATCGCGGCGACGGAGGTCAGCAGCTTGGTCATCGACGCAATGGCGAAGACCGTGTCCAGCGACATCGCGGTCGGCGCGCCCTTCGCACGGACGCCGAACGCGCCTTGATAGATCACGGCATCTTTCGTCGCGGCCATGGCGACGACGCCTGGCGCGTCGCCGGCATCGACCCGTGCCTTGAGGATGGCGTCGATGTCATGGCCGCGCGGCGGTGCGGCGACGGCGGGAGAGAAAACGCTGGGAATCGCGCTTGAAGCGGCAGCGGCTCCCGTGAACAACAGCGTGTCGCGCCGGCTGAGCCGCACTGTCATTCGAGTGTCCCTTTAGCGAACCGAAAGCATTTCCTTCAATTTCATCACCGCGCTATCAGGCGTGGTCAGCACCGGCCGTCCCGTGGCCACGGCGACCTGCTCCGCCGCGGGCGCCATGCTGTATTGGGCGAGCGCGATCAGGTCGCAGTCGCGCAGATCCTTCGACGCTTCCACCACCAGACGATCATGGGTGGCGCGGTCGCCGCGATCGAGCGCCGCCATGGCACCTTCGGCCAGCTTCGGCACGACTTCGATTCCAGATGGAAACTCGCGCGGCATCGATGCCAGCGTCGGCGGGAACGACGACAGCAGGCCGATCTTGCGGCCCCGGGCTGCGGCCTGCTCGACCATGGCCTCGTTGGGCTTCAGCACCGGCATCGGCGCGTGCGCGCGGGCGACGGCCTCAATGCAGGGACCGAACGCCGAGCAGGTAAACAGGATCGCATCCGAGCCGGTGCCGGCGGCGTAGCGCCCGAGCCCGAGAAAACGCTCGGTCATGACGTCCGTCAGCCGGCCGTCCCGCGCCAGATCCGCCGACAGGCTGTCGTCCATCAGGTTCATCAGCCGGGCGTCAGGCCAGAGCTTTGCGAACGAGGCCTCGATCGGCACAATCGAATGTTTCAGGGCGTGGACGAGGGTGATGCGCATGTGGTCAGTCTGGCATGTTTTGCTTTGTCAGGTCATGCCATATACGGCAACTTGCACGTCCACAAAAGGGAGTTTCGAATGCTGACCGTCCATCACCTGGGCAAATCGCAGTCCGAGCGGATCGTCTGGCTGTGCGAGGAACTGGAGATTCCCTACGAGTTGAAGCACTACACGCGCGATTCCAAGACCATGCTGGCGCCTGCCGACTACAAGGCGCTGCACAGAATCGGCGCGGCGCCAGTCATCACCGACGAAGGCCTGGTGCTGGCCGAATCCGGCGCGGTGCTTGACTATATCATCGCGAAATACGGCAACGGACGCCTCACGCTGAAGCCGGATCATCCTGATTTCGTGTCCTATCTTTATTGGCTCCACTTCGCCAACGGCACGCTGCAACCTGTCATGGGCCGTAACATGATCCTGAACCGACTGAACCCGCCCGACGACAATCCGGTGCGGGCCGCACAAAAAGCGCGGCTCGACCTCGCCTTCGACCTGGTCGAGGCACGGACGCGCGAAGCGGAATATCTGGCAGGGAAAGAATTCACTGCGGCCGACATCATGATGGGTTTTTCGCTCACCACGATGCGCAACTTCCTGCCCTACGATCTGAAGCGCTGCCCCAATATCGTCAGCTATCTCGCGCGCATCGCCGCCCGCCCGGCCTATCGCCGGGCGATGGAGAAGGGCGATCCGGGGATGGCCCTTCTGCTTAGCTAGCTGACTTCTCGTTTGAGCATCAACTTGTCGGAAAACCGGTTCCCACTTTTCCGGTTGATGCTCTACGCCGCCTTGATGCGGGCCAGGAAGCGGCCGACTTCGCTGCTGAGCGCTTCCGATTCCTTGGCGAGGCCGTCGGATGATTGCAGCACGTCGGACGCGGTCTCGCCGGTCTGGTTGGCCGCGCTGGAAACGCCGACGATGTTGTTGGAGACGTTCTGGGTTCCGGTGGCGGCCTGCTGGATGTTGCGGGCGATTTCAGCCGTCGCAGCGCCCTGCTCCTCGACTGCGGCCGCGACCGTGGTTGCGATCTCCGACATCTTGCCGATGATGGCGCCGATGCCCTTGATGGTATCGACCGCTTCCTGGGTCGAGCCCTGAATCTCGGTCACTTGTGCCGTAATGCCTTCGGTGGCGCGGGCCGTCTGCGTCGCGAGGTTCTTGACCTCGGAGGCGACGACCGCAAAGCCCTTTCCGGCCTCGCCGGCGCGTGCGGCTTCGATGGTGGCGTTCAGCGCCAGCAGGTTGGTCTGCGCCGCGATGGTGTTGATCAGGCCGACCACCTCGCCGATGCGGTTGGCGGCGCTGGCGAGTTCGGTGACCGTGACTTCGCTCTTCGCCACCTGCTCGACGGCTTGCGCCGCGATCCGGCTGGACTCGCCGACCTGCCGCGAAATCTCCGAGATCGAACTTGCAAGCTCCTCGGTCGCGGCCGCAACGGTCTGGACATTCTCGGCGGCCTGCGCCGATGCCGACGCGACGGTGCCGGTCTGCTCCTTGGCCAGTGCTGCGACCTGCGACATCTTCTGCGCCGAGCCCTTCATGCGCGAGGCGGCGGTCGACACCGCAGCCAGCGCGCTGGTCGCGCCTTCGCCGAATTCGCGCGTCAACTGGTCGAGCATGGCGGATTGCCGCTGCTTGGCTTCCTGTTCGGCGGCCTTCTGGGACGCGGCGGCGTTCGCTTCGACGATGCCCTGTCGGAACACCGAGAGCGCCTCCGCCATCTGGCCGATTTCGTCGTTGCCGCGCTTGGCCGCGACTTCGGCGGAGAGATCGCCCGCGGCGAGCCGCGTCATGGTCTTCTCCAGCCCGACCAGTCGCGCCACCAGGTTGCGGCCGATATAGAACCAGACGAACAGCGCCGCGCCGAAGACGCTGACGGCCGCGATCATCAGCATCACGAAGGTGCCGAAGCCGATGGCCTCGTCGGAGCGATCGGTCGCTTCCTTGGTCTTGTTGGTGACGGCCTTGACCTGACCGGCGACTTCCGTCGCCAGTTGCTCGGTCAAGCCGCGGGTTTCACCCTGCAACTTCTGCCCGAGCTGGGTCGCGGCGATTTCCTTGCGCCGTGCGTCGAAAATCGTGTCGCCCGAGCCGAGCTTCAGCCAGGCCTCGGCCGCCTTGCGCAGGCCGTCGGTCGGCTGCAGCGTGTCGACGATATCGAGCTTTTCCTCGACCCGCGCCGACATCGCCTTGAAGGTCTTTTCCAGCGCCGCGACGCTGTCGACATCGGGCGCCACCGCCGCGCGGTCCAGCAGGCTCGACGCCAGATTGACGAAGCCGACCAGATCGGCAAACCCCTGCGAGACCGGCACCTGGGTCGAGACCAGTTTCAGCAGCGTCATCATCGACTGGTTGGCGTCGCCGCCGATGGTCATGGAGACCATGGTGATATCGGCCTGCGCCTTCTCGCCGGCGGGAAGCAGCACGCCGTTGAGCGTGGTCTGGGTTGCCTGGGCCGCCTTGACGATCGCTTCGCCACGGGCGCTGAGCTTGAGACGATCGTCGACCGCGCCATCGAGCGCGGCGAGCTTGGTGTTCATCGCCGCGATCAGCGTCTTCAGCCGGTCGATCGCGACCCGATCGGTCTGGGTGCGGGCGATATCGTCGAGCCGCTTGGCGATTCCATCCTGGCGCGCCTTCAGCGCGGCCATTTCCTGTTGCCGCTCGGCTTGCGATTTCACCGCCAGCAAGGTCGGCGCGGAACCGGCCAGCGCCTGGGTATCGGTCTGCAAGCCCAGGGTCTCGACGATTTCCGGAATGTTGCGGCCGGCAACCCCGTGAAAGAGATCGCGCACCTGCGAGAACATCAGCCAGGCGGCGGCGCCGGCGATCACGGTGGTGCCCGATACCGCGGCAAAGGCGAAGAAGAGCTTGGCCCTGATTCCGAGTTGACGTGTTTTCACGGTCTAATTCCTCAATTCTTGAGCGCGCGACTGGCTGTATTGGTTGAGCACGGTCTCTTCCGAACCACGTTCTACTTGGCGGCAACCTTGTATTGCTGGATCAGCTCCCTGGCGCGCTTGTACAAGCGCTCGCCATCGATCCCGAGCTTGGCCATATTCGCTTTCCATTCCTCGACAGCGGGCGCGGTGACCCGCACCAGCTCCGCGCGCTGCTCGTCGTTGAAGGCGAGCGAGGTGAGCCGCGGATCGCCCTGCACCTTCTTCTTGCTGATGACTTCCTGGGCTTCGCGGATGCGGGCGCTTTCGAGCGCGAGGTTCGAGCCGTGCTTCTCGATGATCTTCTTGAGATCGGCAGGCAGCCCGTCCCAGGTGGCGCGGTTCATGACGACCATCAGTGCCGGCGCAGCGAGCTGCGCATCGACCACGACCTTGAGCTGGTCGATCAGATTCTTGCCGGCGGCGCCCTTGGTCGTCGTCGTGGAGTCCCAGCCATAGGCGATGGCGTCGACATAGCCGCTGGCGATGGTGTCGCCGATCATGTTGAGGGGAATGCCGAGCGGAACCGCGCCGAGCTTGGCCAGCGCGACGCCGACCGTGATGCTGGGCGAGCGCATGCGCAGGCCGCGAAAATCCCGCACCGACTGGATCTTCTTGCCGGTCGTGAAGATCGGATAGGGCGGCAGCACATAGAGGCCGAGCACCTTCACCGAAGCGTAATCCTTGTCGAGCAGGCCTTCCTTGTAGAGCGACATCATCGCTTCGGTGCCCGCGATCGAATTCTGGAACATGAAGGGCAATTCCATCACCGAGGATTGCGGGAAGCGGCCGGGATGATAGCCCTGCACGCTGGCCGCCATTTCAATGGTGCCCTTCTCGACCATCGGGAACAGCTCGGCCGGCTTGCCGTAGCCCCCCATCGGCTTCAGCGCCACTTCGATCCGTCCACCGGATTCCTCTTCGACCGCCTTCGCGAACGGCACCAGCACCTGATCGTAGGGCGCGGTGTTCTCGGTGTTGATCGAGCCGAAGCGCAACACGATTTCCGCGGCGCTCACTGGCGTGGCGAGAAGGGCGACGAGACCAAGCAGGGCTGCGGCTGTCGATTGCATCTTGGTGCGGGAGGACATTCGATTTCCTTCGTCGCCCATATCGGGCCGGCCGTGACAGAAGCCGGCCGTGGGTTGCGCTGTGAATCCTGGGGCGGGTCGCCCGTTAACCGTATCTTCGGCGGATTAATCGCGGGTAAATCGGCACCGTTTCGGACAGCGTAAATCTACGCAGAGCGCGCCGTGCCCGCATCACTGAAAGCTGCAATCGATCTGCGGCTCAACCGGTTCGCTCGCAAAGACTGAGCGCCAGTTTGCGTGCTGCATCCGCGAAAGCGATTCTTTACATCGCCGGCCACATTACCAAGCGTTCATGCTGCGCGCAGAATCGCATGACAGCTCCAAATGCTCCGCAGCTACAATTTGACGCAGCCGGCATGCTAACGTTTCGGAATTCGGCGGAGCAATGCAGCTCCCAAAAAGAATTACGCGTGTCAGATCCAACTGAGCCAGTGAACACCGAACCCGTCACCCTGACATTCCGCTGCCCTGCGGAGCTGGAAGGTTTGATCCCACCGCCGATACCGGCGTCGTCAGGTGTTCCCGGCTGGCTCAAGGCGATGCCGGCGCAGGCGTTCAATGCCCTCCATGGCCGCCAGGAGAACACCGTCAAACGCTGCCCGCCGTTCGTCGACGCGATGACATCGGGTTTTTTGATCCCGCTGGCCTGCGATCTCAGGTTCGAGAACGGCGAGGTCACCTGGGACCAGGACCTTCCCCCGGGCGGCGCCGTCAACTTCACGCGCTCGCCGATCGGGTTCCACGATTCCAGCCAGCTCGAAGGAACGCCACTATTCGCGGCGGACCGGTCGCTGATCAAGTTCAACAACCTTTGGACCATCGAAGCGCCGGACGGCTATGCGGTGCTTTTTTCGCATCCGTTCAATCGCTTCGATTTGCCCTTTACCACCCTGACCGGCATCGTCGATTGCGACCGCTATCACGACAACTGGATCCACTTTCCGGCGCATTGGCACGACATCAACTTCCGCGGCGTGCTGCCCAGGGGCACCCCGATCGCACAATGTATTCCGATCAAGCGCGAGGCGAGCGTTGCACGCACGGCATCCTTCACGGCCGAGGAGGCGCAGCGCGTTCACGACCTGACGACAACGATCAATCGCGAGCCTGGTCTTTATCGACGAAAGTTCCGCGCCTAGTCACTTCTCGTCCGGCCGGACGCAGACCTAACCGCCAAGGAATTTTACCGCGGCACTGGGCCGGAAGAAGAAGCGGCCATGTGAGGCCGAGGCAAGAGCGTTGATCGCCCTGTCCAGCATCTCCGGCCTGCCGCGCGTGGCCGCGCGCAAGCTGACCTCTCCTTCATCGCGCGCGCCCAGCTCCAGTTGGCAGATGCCGAGATCGACCCGCATCATGGCGTCCTCAGGCTGCCGCGCCAGCCCGTGCCGATAGATGTCCGTGGCAGCCGCATACTCGCCGTCGAAAACCATCACGCGCGCCAGCACCGCCTGAATATCTGGCCGTCCCGGCGCCGCGGCGAGAGCCCGCAACAACATCTCGCGCGCCCGTACCCGGTCGTTGCGGCCGAGGTAAAGCCGCCCGAGATCGATCTGCAGTTCGATGATATCAGGCGTGAGCGGAAGGCCGCTCTCGGCAACCGCAATGGCCTCGTCGAGACGACCGGCCTTGGCGAGTTGACCGGCATATTCGCGAAAGGCCGGCGGAAACGCCGGACGCCGTGCGGTGGTTCGGCGCAGTTGATCCAGCGCCTCGTCGCCGCGCCCGGCGGCACCGAGCGCCGCCGCAAGCAACGTTTCGATTTTGGGATCCGCGCCGCGCCGTGCCGCCCGCTCCAGCGGCACGATGGCCTGTGCGGCGCGATTCTGCATCAAAAGGGCTTGACCCAGCATGACCGCCGCGGCGCTGTTGCCTCGATTGGCTTTCAGAACGCCCTCGGCAAGCCGCTCGGCTTCGCCGGGCCTTCCCATCTGCAACGCCAGCGTCGCACGCTCGAGCGCCGCGTCGGCGGCGCTTGGTTTGGCCGGGGAAGGAGAGAGATGCGGGGGCTTCGTCATGGGATGCAGGAGCATGAGACCATGCCGACAAGACCGGCGCTATCCGGGTTTGCGCAAGGCTCCCATGACTCTTACCCTACATGACTGCGGCCGTAGC
This sequence comes from uncultured Alphaproteobacteria bacterium, assembly GCA_963764705.1. Lineage (GTDB taxonomy): Bacteria > Pseudomonadota > Alphaproteobacteria > Rhizobiales > Xanthobacteraceae > Bradyrhizobium. Next base: position 237,972 of record CAVXTR010000014.1, read on the forward strand.
GGCATCGGAGCCGCCGTTACTTCAGCTTGGAGACGCTATCCCCGCGCGCGTCGCGATCGCCCGGGAACGCGGCCGGGCCCTTCAACGCCGCACGCTTGCGGCGGCGCGGCCGGTTCCTGAACCGGTGACCGACGACAATGAGCGCGCCCGGCGGCCGTTCGGCAACTTTGGAGTCAGGAGCTACCGGCGGCTCGATCACCGCGGCGCGGTTATCCTGGGTGATGGCCTCGAGCGCGTACAGGAAATCCCGGCCCTCGACCGTGATCTCCCACCCCTCGGCGTCGCGAAGGACGTAGCCGCTGCCGAAAATATCGATGGCCTGAACCCGCGCCGCAAGCCGCTTGAGGCGCGCGCCCCAATCGCCACCACTGGCGGTGAGGACGATGATGTCGCGTTTGAGTGAAGCAAGCGTGGCTCGGCCGTTGCCGTGACTAGCCAGGATCTTCAGAATGGCAACCTGTATGCTCAAGCCTACGCCTTCGGACCGCAACGCTTTTTGTTATTCTGCGCGATCGTCGAGAGCAGGAATATGCGTTGCGGGGGTGAGCGTCCAGCAACCGCGGCCAGTTATCCGCAGCCTTGATACGACAGCGGAAATTCTACCGGGCGGTCACGGTAAGTCGCGCAGCAACCGTGGCGAGCCGAATGCGACGCTATCGATTGATCCATTCCATCGCCGCGCGATCCTGCAGCCGTGCCGCCCGCACAACCCGGCCTAAATTTTTACCAGGCTCTCGAACCCGCCATAGATCAGCCGCTTGCCGTCGAACGGCATCGCCTTCAGATCCGACAACGGCTTGCTCCTGGGATCCGCCATCACCTTGGCGTTGACGCGGTCGCGCTGCGCGCGCGATTTGTAGGTGATCCACGCGAACACCACGGTCTCGCCCGGCTTGAGCTTGACGGCACGCGGGAACGAGGTGAGCTTGCCGACCTTGACGTCCTCGGCAACCCATTCGCGATAGTCCAGCGCGCCGTGCTCGCGCCAGATCTTGCCGACCTTCTTCGCCATCCGAACGTAGGCTGCGAGTTTTTTCTTCGGCACGGGGACGATGAAGCCATCGACATAGGCCATGGGCGCTCCGTCATGTGGTGCGGGAGGCGCGAAGCGCGCTCCCCGCCATGAGGTTACGGGTCAGTATTCCCGATAAATCCGGCCACGCCGGGGCTGCTCCCCGTACGCGAAGCGCGGGTTGACGTTGCAGTAAAGCCCCCGCCCCGATGCCGACGCCATGCATTGGCCATAGGTGCTGTAGGAACATTCGCCGGGAATACCGATGCCCCGGCCCTGCAGGCAATAGCGATAATCATGCGCCGCCGCCGGCGAAGAGCCGGCGACCACGGCGGCCGTAGCCGCCGCCAGGATCACTATTGCTGACATTGCATTGCGCATGACCGGTCTCCATTTTTTCCTGAAGCAGGAAAGTCACATCGCCCTTGCCTTTAAACCCCGCGAATGCGGCAATGTTCCGCCCGGGCGGTTACTCCACCTTCGGGATGTTGGCGCCCTCGATCACCTTCTTCCACTTCTCGGTTTCGGCGGCGATGTCGGCACCGAACTGCTCCGGCGTCTGGATCAGCGGGTCGCCGCCGAGTTCGATCAGGCGCTTTTTCATGTCCGGCTCGGCCAGGATCGCGTTGATCTCGCTGTTGAGTTTGGCAATGATCTCCTTCGGCGTGTTCTTCGGCGCCCCCATGCCGAACAGCGCGCTGGCCTCGTAGCCCGGGACGGTTTCAGCCACGGTGGGCGTATCCGGCAGTTGGGACGACTTCGTCGTCGTCGTCACCGCCAGCGCGCGCAGCGCACCGGATTTCACGTGCTGGATGATCGAGGGCATGTTGTCGAAGATCACCTGCACCTGGCCGCCGAGCATGTCGGTGATGGCAGGCGCCGCACCGCGATACGGCACGTGCTGCATCTTGATGCCGGCCATCGCCATGAACATTTCGCCGGACAGATGCACCGAGGTGCCGTTGCCGGAGGAAGCCATGTTCACCTTGCCCGGATTGGCCTTGGCATAGGCGATGAATTCGGCGACGTTCTTGGCCTGCACGTCCTTGTTGACCGTCATTACGTTCGGCACGCGATTGAAGGACGCGACCGGCGCGATGTCGCGGACGAAGTTGAACTTCAGATTGGCGTACAGCGAGGCGTTGATGTAGTTCGCCGGATTGACCAGCAGCACGGTGTAGCCGTCCGGCTCGGCGTTGACCACGCTCTCGGTGCCGATGTTGTTGCCGGCGCCGGGCTTGTTCTCGATCACGAATTGCTGGCCGAGCTTCTCCGACAGCCGCTGGCCGATCAGCCGCGCGATGATGTCGGTGGCGCCGCCGGGCGGATATCCGACGACCCACTTCACCGGTCGCGCCGGATAGTCCGCCGCGGAGGCGGTGCCGATGGAGGCGACTGCCGAAAGACCCATAACCGTCAGGCAGATCGCGGCGCGGCGTGAAATCATGAACTTTCTCCCAAAGGGCCCGGTTTAAAGCCCGGTCCGTTCTATTGAATTGAGCGTGGGCCGCGTTGTAACAAACAATCCTAAACGCGGCCAGTGCGACACATACGCCGGCGACCGCGACGAAAGGATAAGTCATGTCCGTCAAGGTCAACGCGCTCGACCATATCGTGATCAATGTGGCTGACGTGGCCCGCTCCGCCGAGTGGTATCGCAAGATCCTCGGCATGGAGGTCAGGGTATTCGATCCCGGCCCCGGCAAGACGCCGCGGACCTCGCTGGTGTTCGGGAACCAGAAGATCAACGTCCGGCCGCGCGGCGCCGACAAGGTCGAGTGGTTCACCGCCGACCACATAACCGCCGGGAGTGACGACCTCTGTTTCCTGACCGCCAGCACCCCGGACCAGGTGGTCGCGCATCTGAAGGCGAACAATGTTGCCATCGAGGAAGGCCCGGTCGCCAAACAAGGCGCCCGCGGCACGCTGCGCTCGGTCTATTGCCGCGATCCGGATGGGAGTTTGATCGAGATCTCGTCGTATGAGGGCCGGGTGGATTGAGGACACCACCGACGTCATCCTGAGGAGCGCGCCCTTGGGCGCGCGTCTCGAAGGATGGGCCACGGGTCCCGTCAGTCATCCTTCGAGGCTCGCCGAAGAGGCTCGCACCTCAGGATGACGGACCGCAGATTTGCTCCCCGCGCCATCCAATGGCAGAACTACTCCCAAGCAAAATCGAGGCAGCCAGCCAGAAGCTGCACGGGAGGAACCATGTCGATTTCACAGCCCGCGCCGGGCGTCGTCGGACCATTCGCGGGGCTTGACGTGCCGTGGCTGCTGCGGATGCGAGCCGAGACTCGCCGCAACCATCCATTCCTGATCTGGGCGCCGTTCGAGGCGCCGGCGCGGAAATGGTCCTACGGCGAATTTCACGAGCGCGTTGGTGCGCTGGCGGCAGGGCTGGTCAAGCGCGGCATCAAGCCCGGCGAATATGTCCTGATTCATCTCGACAATTGCATCGAAGCAATGCTGGCCTGGTTTGCCTGCGTCGAGCTCGGCGCCATCGCCGTCACCACCAACACCCGTTCGGCGCCAGCGGAGATGGAATACTTTGCCGGCCATTGCGGCGCGGTCGCCGCGATCACGCAGCCCGCCTATGCCGAATTGATTTCGGCCCATTGCCGCGACCTGCGCTGGATCGCGGTGATTTCGCACGATGCCGGCAGCGCACCTGCGCAAGCCGCCCCGCGTGGTGACAGTTTTGAATCGCTGTTCGCTGACAGCGCCGACCGGCCGCGCCGTGCCACCGATCCGATGGCGCCGTGCAGCGTGCAATATACTTCCGGCACCACGTCGCGCCCGAAGGCGGTGCTGTGGACCCATGCCAACGCGCTGTGGGGCGGCAAGATCAACGCCGCGCATGAGGACTTGCACGCCACCGACGTGCACCAGACCTACCTGCCGCTGTTCCACACCAACGCGCTGGCCTATTCGATGCTGGCGGCGCTGTGGGTCGGCGCCTCCTGCGTGATCCAGCCGCGGTTTTCCGCCAGCCGGTTCTGGAGCGTGGCGCTGGAGCACAACTCGACCTGGACCTCGACGATTCCGTTCTGCATGAAGGCGCTGCTGGAACACGAAATCCCGAAGAACCACAAATTCCGGCTCTGGGGCACGGCCGTGAACGATCCGCCACCGTTCGCCGCCTTCGGTATCAAGACCATCGGCTGGTGGGGCATGACCGAAACCATCACCCACGGCATCATCGGCGAGGTCGACCAGCCCAACACGCCGATGTCCATCGGCCGCGCCGCGCCGGAATATTCGATCCGCGTCACCGACGACAACGGCGCGCCGACCACGGTCGGCGACACCGGCAACCTCCTGATCAAGGGCATTCCCGGCCTGTCGCTATTTGCCGAATACCTGCACAACGAAACCGCTACGCGCGAAAGCTTCGACGAGCACGGCTACTTCATCACCGGCGACCGCGTCACGCTGCTCGACAACGGCTTCCTCAGGTTCGGCGACCGCGCCAAGGACATGCTCAAGGTCGGCGGCGAGAATGTCGCGGCATCCGAGATCGAACAGGTGATCGCGGTGGTGCCCGGCGTCCGCGAGGCCGCGGTGGTGGCGAAGAAGCACCCGATGCTGGACGAAGTGCCTGTTGTCTTCATCATTCCGGCCGCCGGTGTCGCCGACGCGCCACCCGGACTTCATGACACGGTCATGGCCGCTTGCCGTAATTCGCTGGCCGATTTCAAGGTGCCGCGCGAGATTCGTTTCGTCGATGAAATGCCGCGCTCGACCCTGGAGAAGGTGGCGAAAGCGGAATTGCGGAAGATGCTGGGGTAGCGCGCGGACGAGGACGACAACAAGAAAAATAAGGGAGCCGTTACATGCCAAGAGTCTTCGGATTTTCTCTCCAGCTTGCAGCCGCCTTGCTGCTTTCTGCAACCGCTGCCCTCGCCCAATCCGCCGACACCGTCCTGTTCAACGGCAAGATCCTGACCGTCGACAAGGACTTTTCGGTGCAACAGGCAATCGCGATCGGCAACGGCCGCATCGTTGCCACCGGCAGTTCGGCCACGATGAAGAAGCTCGCCGGCGACAGGGCAAAGCTGATCGATCTCGGCGGCCGCACCATGATTCCCGGACTGACCGACGGCCATATTCACGGCATTCGCGCGGCGCTGACCTTCGGTACCGAGGTGAACTGGATCGGGGTGCCGACCCTGAAAGAAGCGCTGGAAAAAATCCGCGCAGCGGCGAAGACGCAAAAACCGGGGTCCTGGATCGTCGTCGCCGGCGGCTGGACCGAAGAGCAATTCGCCGAAAAGCGCCGGCCGACGCCGTCTGATATCGCAGCCCTGGCGCCCGACAATCCCGTCTACATCCAGCACCTTTATGACTGGCTGCTGCTGTCTCCGAAGGCGATGGAAGCGCTCAATATTCGCGACGACGCCGATGTCGCGCCCGGCGGCAAGCTCGCGCGCGACGGCGACAGGCCAACCGGCGTGATCGACGCCAACGGCAACGCGCTCGGCAAGATCTTCGACAAACTGCCGAAGCCGACCATGGCGCAGCAGATCGACGGCTCCAAAAAGTTCTTCAGCGAGATGAACAGCCTCGGCATCACCGGGATTGTCGACGGCGGCGGGGTCAGCGTCTATCCCGCCACCTATCAAGCCGTGTTCAAGCTGTGGCACGACAAGGAGCTGACGGTTCGCGTCGCCTATCATCTCTGCTCGCCGAAACCCGGCAGCGAGCTCGCCGACCTGCAGAACCTGACGCAATTGCTGCCGCCCGGGTTCGGCGACCCGATGCTGCACTTCAACGGCCCCGGTGAAATTCTGATCTGGGCCGACTGGACCGACGGCGACATCACCCCGGACGGCAAGGCCAAGATGGCGGAATTGCTGCGCTGGGCGGCGTCGAAGGGATACACGATCCAGCTGCACTGGAATCCCGATCGCACCGTCCACGACCTGCTCGACGTGATCGAGGACATCAACAAGGATTATCCGGTGCGCGACCTGCGCTGGGCGGTGCTGCATCTCTACAATGTAGGGGAAGACAACCTGAAGCGGATGAAATCGCTGGGGCTGGTCTGGGGCGTGCAGGACGGACTTTATTTCGGCGGCGAGCGGCTGCAAAAGGAGGTCGGCGTCGAGCAGGCGAAGCTGATGCCCCGGATCGCGACCGCGATGAAACTGGGACTGACGGTTGCCGGCGGCACCGACGCGCACCGGGTGTCGTCCTACAACCCGTTCGTCTCGCTGCAATGGTATCTCGACGGCACCACCATCGGCGGCACGCAAACGCGCGGACGGGAGGAAGCGCCGAGCCGGCGGCAGGCGCTGGAAATGTACACCCGCAACTCGGCCTTCATGGCCAACGACGACGACAAGCGCGGCACGCTGGAGCCGGGCAAGTTCGCCGACCTCGCGGTGTTGTCGGCCGATTACCTGACTGCGCCGGTCAAGGAGATCGGAAAGATCAGGTCGGTGCTGACGATGGTCGGCGGCAAGGTGGTGTATTCGGCGGCGCCGTTCGGGAAGTAGCTCCGTCATTGCGAGCGCAGTTCGTAGGGTGGGCAAAGCGACGCGTGCCCACCATCTAACGACTTGCGATGCAGGAAGATGGTGGGCACGGCGCAAGAGCGCCTTTGCCCACCCTACGAAGTTCAATTCACCTCAAACCGGATCGGCAATTTCTTCGGGCCGTTGACGAAGTAGGCCTGCGTCATCTTCACTTCGCCGTCGAGCGCGACCGATTTCAGCCGCGGCAGCAATTCCTCGAACAGGATCTTCATTTCCAGTTTCGCCAGGTATTGCCCGAGGCAGAGATGGGCGCCGTAGCCGAACGCGACGTGGCGGTTCGGCTTGCGGTCGCAGCGGAACTGATCCGGCTGCTCGAACACTTCCTCGTCGCGATTGCCGGACGCGTAGCACAGCATCAGCCAGTCGCCTTTGGCGATCTTGCGTCCACCAAGCTCGGTGTCTGCCGTCGCCGAGCGCATGAAATGCTTGACCGGGGTCATCCAGCGGATCGCCTCGTCGACCAGCCCCGGGATCAGTCCGGGATCGGCCTTGACCCGTTCGAACTGCACCGGGTCCTCCGCCAGCGCCCACAGCGCGCCGGCGGTCGAGGACGAGGTGGTGTCGTGGCCCGCGGTCGCGACGATCATGTAATAGCTGGTGGCGTCATGGTCCGGCATGTAGTCGCCGCCGATCCTGGCATTGGCGATGACGGTGGCGAGATCCTCGCGCGGGTTGCGGCGGCGGTCCTCGGTGATCCCGCGGAAATAGGCGCCGAAATCGTTGACGACGGACCGCATCATCGCGGAAAACTGTTCCGCCGTTAAGGACTCCCGGATCCGCGCCGTATCCGGATCCTGCGGGCCAAACAGCTCCTGCGTCAGCTTCAGCATCCTCGGCTCGTCTTTTTCGGGCACGCCGAGAATCTCCATAATCACATGGAGCGGATAGCCGAGCGCAACGTCGGCGACGAAATCGCATCGGCCGCCCTTGTCGAGCATGCGCTGCACCGTCGCGCGCGCGATCTCGCGCACCCGGGCCTCGAACTTGCCGAGATTGGCGGGCATGAACCAGCCTTGGGTCAGCGCGCGGTATTTCGGGTGATCGGGCGCGTCCATCTGCACCAGCGAGCGCACCAGGTTCGGCCCGCCGGTAATCTTGCGGACGCGCTCCTCGACCGCGCGCGTCGTCAGCGTGGTCGGCCGATCGGCATTGTGAAACAGCTCGTTCTGGCGGCTGATGGCCTGGATATGCGCGTGTTTGGTGACGACCCAGAACGGATCGTACTGCTCGGGCCGCGCCACGCCGAGCGGATTGTTGGCGCGGAGCCAGCGGTAGCTGTCATGAAGGCGGTGATCGGCATAGGCCGCGGGATTGACGAGGGTCGCCGCGATGTCGGCGGGAATGTCGAGATCCCCGCTCAAGGCCGCCGTCGTATCCATGGGTCTTCCCCGTCTGCCATCCTGCGTCACGGCGCATGGCGCGCCGATGATTACAGACAGCTAGCCGGCGGAAAAGCCAAAATACTTGCGTTGAGCGGCTGACAGCCGGGGCGCGCAGATACGCGCCCGCGCCTCAATAATGCCCGAAGGCGACCGGACGGAACGCGTGCAGCAGATGCTGGTCGATCTTGTCGCCCATCTCTTCCATCATGGCAAACGCCCGGGCGTGTGTGAACTGCAGCCGATAGGCACGCTTCTCGACCAGCGCCGCATAGATATCCACGATCGTGGTCAGGCGCACGATGTCGCTGATCTCCTTGCCGCTGAGGCCGTCGGGATAGCCGGTGCCATCGAGGAATTCGTGGTGATGCAACACCACGTCGAGCATTTCCGGCGGGAAGCCGCCCTGCGCCGACAACGCGTCGAAGCCGCGGCGTGGATGCTGGCGCATCTCGTCCATTTCCTCCAGCGTCAGCGAGTCCGGTTTGTCGAGGATCGCAACCGGAATGAACGCCTTGCCGACATCGTGCAGCAACGCGGCGCGGACGAGCCGGCGCTGGTCGTCGTCGCGCATGCCTAGATGCTGCGCGAACGCCACCGCAAAGCCGGTGACGAACAGGCAATGGCGGTAGCTGTCGGTGTGATGGCAGCCGACGGTCGTCAGCCATTCCCGCAACGAGGAGTGCTTGATGGCCCGGATGATCTTGTTCTCGGCCTCGACGATGTCGCTGAATTTCAGCGGTTGGCCGGCCGGCAGCCCATTGAAGATCCTGACCAGCACGGCGTGCGCCGCTTCGACGCCGCGGTTCAGGGCCTTGCCGCGATCGGTTTCATCATAGCCATCGGTGTCGGGAAAGGCGGAGCGGATCCGCTGCAGGATCCCTTGCGCATCGAACGGGCGCGCGATGGTATCGGTGGCGCCGAGCGCCCAGGCCTGCATCGATCCGTGGTGCAGCGCGTCGGCCAGCACGAACAGCCGCGGCATCTCGCGATAGGCGTCGGCGCGCAGCTTGTTGCGCACCAGTTGCACACTCTCGGCGGAGCGCAGGTTGATGTCGACCACGATGCCCGAGAGATCGCTCGAGGGGGAATCGGGAATGGCCGAGGTCGCGATGGTGTCGACCTGGCCGACGGCCTTGAGAATGCTAGCCAGTTCGCTGCTTTGGTCGCTCCGATCCGACGCCAGCAGCAGTCGGCGTTTGGTCGGAATCTTGTTGGGTAGAGCTGACATGGGACCCCGAAAGCCTTGCGGTGGTGATGACCGACGCCCGACGTTATCGGACAAGGCGTTCCCGGTGGCTTAAGAGGCGTCGTCAACGACGGGTTGGCATAATTGTTACAATTTTAGGGATTGGATTTGTCATGCCCCGCGCAGGCGGGGCATCCGGTACGCCGAGGTCTCTCGATCTCCGCAAACATCACGGATTACTGGATCATCCGCATTCGCGGATGATGACGGTCAGAGGCGCGGTGCATTTCGGACAAAAAAATCCGCCGGAGAAAATCTCCGGCGGATCGTCTTCGATCGATGCTGTGCGCGCCCTAGGCCTTCATGTTCGCCTTCACCGCCTCCGCCGTGATCGGCAGCGAACGAACGCGGGCGCCGCAGGCGTTAAAGATCGCGTTGCCGAGCGCGGGCGCGATCACCGTGACGGCCGGCTCACCGACGCCGGTGGCCTTTTCGCCGTTGGCGATGACGTTGACGGCCACTTCCGGCATCTGGCTCATCCGCAACGGCGTGTAGGTATCGAAGTTGGTCTGCTCGATACCGCCGTCCTTCAGCGTCGCCTTCTCGTACATCGCAAGCGACAGTCCCCACAGTGCCGCACCCTCGACCTGGGCGCGGATGTTGTCGGGATGCACCTGGGTGCCGACGTCGGTGGCCACGGTCAACTTCTTGACCTTGACCTCGCCGGAAGACGACACCGCTACATGGGCCACGCACGCGGTCCAGCTTGCGGTCGCGCGTTCCTGCGACGAGACGCAGGCCACGCCCATGCCTTCTCCTTTGGGGAGTTGCCTGGTGCCGTAACCGGCCATCCCCATCGCCGCCAGCAGGGTGTTGCGCAGACGCTGCGCCCCGCCGTCGTTCTTGCCTTTGCCGTCCAGCAACGCGATGCGGTACTGCGCCGGATCCTGCCCCGCCGCATGGGCGAGTTCGTCGATCATGCTTTCGACGGCCCAGAAGGTCCAGCCCGGCGCCACCGACCGCAACTGGCCGGACGGGGTGGCGTTGTGTGCCATCTCGTTCTTGATCGCGCGGACATTGTGATTGGGCACGGAATAGAAGAAGTCCGCGCCATTCACGGTGAACGCATCGAGAGGACCTTTCTTGTCGACCGAGGGCGACAGGAAATCGGGAATTCCCCACCGCGCCGTCGGCCACGCACTGACCACGTCGTGGTTGAGCGCGATCAGCTTGCCGTCGGCATCGAGACCCGCCTTGACCTTCTGGAACGTCAGCGGCCGCGAATAGTCCATGGTCATGTCGTTTTCGCGGGAGTAGATCACCTTGACCGGCTTGCCGACGGCCTTCGCCGCCTGCACCGCGGGCACCATCATGTCGGCGTCGAGACGCCGGCCGAAGCCGCCGCCCAGCCACATCTGGTGCATCACCACGAATTTGGGATCGACCCCGGCGGCACCGGCGGCGATGGCGCCGGAGCGCGTCGCGAACTGGTTGCCGGAATAGATGTGCCAGATGTCGCCCTGCAACTGCGCGGTGGCGTTCATCGGCTCGAGCGGGGCATGGATGTTGATGCTGGTGGTGTACTCCGCCTCCAGCACTTTCGCCGCCGTCCCGAAGGCCGCCGCTGTATCGCCGTCCTTAACGAAGAACTGCCCGGAATCGTCCAAGGCCTGAAGCCGCTTGGCTTCCGACAGCAGCGACTCGCTCGACAGTTTGGCGTTCGGACCGCCGTCATAGCTGATCTTCAGCGCGTCGGCGGCCTTGCGGGCGTTGGCATAGGTATTGGCCACTGCCACCACCCAGCCGGTGGTGCTTCCGGTCTTGTCATCAAGGGTAACGGCCTTGATGAACCCCGGCACCTTCTTGGCGTCGCTGTCGTCGACCGCCTTGACGGTGGCGCCGTAGCGCACCGGCGGCGTGACGACCTTGCCGTAGACCATGCCCGGCAGCATGACGTCGATGCCGTATTTGGCCGTGCCGTTGGTCTTGGAGGGAATATCGAGCTGCGGCACCGAGACGCCGATCATGGTGTATTGATCCGGCGTCTTCAGCTTGATCGCCTTGAGCTCGTCCGGCGTAAAGGTCTTGGTGATCTTGCCGCTCTTGACGATGTCGGCAAAGCTCATCTGTTTCTTCGACTTCGAATGCGAGATCACGGAGTCGCGCACCACGAGTTCACCTGATGGCACGCCCATCGAGGCCGCGGCCGCTTCGGTCAAGGCGATACGGCCCGCGGCACCCGCGCGGCTCATCGCCTCGAAGTTCATCATCGTCGACCAGCTGCCGCCGGTGATCTGCGCGCCCAACACCGGGTCGTTGAACTTCGGATCGTTGGAAGCGAGCTGAACCCGCATGTCCTTCCAGGACGAGCCGAGTTCTTCGGACACGATCTGCGCCATGGTGGAGGCGATGTGCTGGCCCATATCGGCCTTGCCGCAGGTCACGGTGACGATGCCGTCGGGCCCGACCGAGTACCAGACGCTGGGATCGAAATTGCCGGCGGCGGCGAGCGCCTGATCGGCGCCCAGCAAGCCCGGCACCGCGGAGTAGCCGAGCGCGAGGCCCGCGGCGGCGGTGCCGACCAGGAACGAGCGGCGACTGAGGTCGGCAGGTTCGCCTGAAGCGATTTTCACGTGCGTATTCATGTGGCCCTCCGCTCGTTGCCGGCGTTGGACGCGGTCCGCATTTCGGAAGCGGCGCGCATGATCGCCTTCTGGATCCGCGAATAGGTCATGCAGCGGCACAGGTTGCCGTCCATGTGCGCGACCACTTCATCCTTGGTGGGATTGGAATTCTTCGACAGCAGCGAAGCCGCCTGCATGATCTGGCCGGACTGGCAGTAGCCGCATTGCGGAACCTGCTCGGCGATCCAGGCCTTCTGCAGCGGATGATCGCCCTTGGCGCTGAGGCCTTCGATGGTGGTGATCTTCTTGCCGACGGCGTCGCTGACCGAGGTCTGGCAGGAGCGAACGGCTTCGCCGTTGACGTGAACCGTGCAGGCGCCACACAGGCCGGCGCCGCAACCGAATTTGGTGCCGGTCATCTGCAATTGTTCGCGGATGACCCAGAGCAGCGGCGTATCGCTGGCCGCTTCGACGGACATATTCCGTCCGTTGATATTCAGATTAGGCATTTGCGCTTCCCCTTCCGGTGTTGGAAGCCGCTTACGGCGGCAACTCACTTTTTGGGTATTGGCTGGCACCCACCGGGTCGATGCCAGTTGCGTGCAGAATGATACCGATCCAACCGGGAGGCAATGCAATTTGGAATCGTTCGAGGAGAATAAAATTTCGGGTTGTGCGCTGCGGTAACGCAGGGTCGCGCAAGAGCCTCACAAGCGTCTCAATTGGGCTGCCGGTGCACGCCCCTGTTCCGTTTCTGCATTTCCCAACGACGAAGGGATCGCGCTAGGATGCAGAGGACCAGAATGATCCGGAAGAAGAATTGGGAACGCGCCATGCCGAAGCTCAATCGTGACGGGGTCAACATTTATTACGAGGTGCACGGCTCCGGCCCGCCAATGTTGCTGACCCACGGCTATTCGTCGACCTCCGATATGTGGCAGGGCCAGATCGCGGCGCTGTCGAAGCATCATCAGCTCGTGTTATGGGACATGCGCGGCCACGGCCAGTCCGATTACCCCGGCGACCCCGCGGCCTATAGCGAGGCGCTCACGGTTGCCGACATCGCCGCCCTGCTCGACGAGGTCGGCGCCAAAAACGCCATCATCGGTGGCCTCTCGCTCGGCGGCTACATGTCGCTGGCGTTCTACCGCGCCCATCCCGACCGCGTGCGCGCTCTTCTGATCATCGACACCGGCCCCGGCTTCAAGAAGGACGATGCCCGCGAGGTCTGGAACAAGCGCGCCCATGACACCGGCGACCGTTTCGACCGCGAAGGCCTCGGGGTTTTGAAGTCCGGCAGCCGCGAACGCTCCAGCGTCACCCATCGCGACGCGACCGGCCTGGCCCATGCCGCGCGGGGCATGCTGACCCAGCGCGACGCCCGCGTGATCGAATCGTTGCCCGACATCAAGGTGCCGTCGCTGGTCGTGGTCGGCGCCGACGACACCCCGTTCCTGGCCGCCTCCGACTACATGGCGGCAAAGATTCCCGGCGCGCGGAAAGTGGTGGTCCCGGCCGCCGGCCATGCCGTCAACATCGACCAGCCGCAGGCCTTCATCGACGCCGTGCTGCCGTTCCTCGACGGGCTCGGCGCCAGGGCTCCCGAGAAAGCCGCGTCATGAGAACATTTGTCACCGCGTTGGCGCTGTTCGTGGCCGGTTCCCTGCCCGCGCTCGCACAGCACTTGCCGCCAACCGGCGGTCCGTACCCGCCGCCTTTCACCGCGACGCTGTCGAACACCACCCCGCTGGTCTTCGGCATGGATGAGGAAAGCGCCGCCCGCGCGCTCGGCACCCCGCTCAATTACGTCAGCGGCCGACCGGGCGAGGAAATCTACCTGACGTTCCGAAACGTCGGCGGCAGCGGGTTGTTCTACAAAAAGGACCGGCTCTATCTCCAGTTCCGCAAGGGCCGGCTGGCCGGCTGGAAGGGCGACTGGGGTCACAACTGGATGTGGCAGTAGAGCATGATCCGGAAAAGTGGCCACCGGTTTTCCGAAAAGATCATGCTCAGATAATAAGAGCCCCGTTCAAACTCTTCACACAACCGACTTCGTGCAACTCAAACGTAATGGATGACCCGTGGGAAAAGATATCAAGTTGAAGGCTTCGGACGGATTTGAACAAGGCGCCTATCGCGCCGACCCCGCGGGCACGCCGAAGGGCGCCATCGTGGTGATCCAGGAAATTTTCGGCGTCAACCACCACATCCGCTCGGTCTGCGATCGCCTCGCCGCCGCCGGCTATGTCGCGATCGCGCCGTCGATCTTCGACCGCATCGAACCGAACTTCACCAGCGGCTATTCGCCCGATGAAGTCGCCAACGCGCGCAAATTCGTCGCCAATCCGGACTGGGCGGCGATGCTGCTCGACACTCAGGCCGCCATCGACGCGGTCAAAAGCGTCGGGCCGGTCGGCATCGTCGGCTTCTGCCTCGGCGGCAGCATCGCGTTTGTAGCGGCCACCAAGCTGTCGGGCCTGTCGGCCGCCGTCGGCTATTACGGCAGCGCCGTCGTGCGCTTCGCCGACGACAAGCCGAAGGTGCCGACCCAACTGCATTTCGGCGAAAAGGATGCCGGCATTCCCTTGACCGACGTCGAGACCATCAAGACCAAGCGGCCCGACGTCGAGGTCTTCGTCTATCCCGGCGCACAGCACGGTTTTCACTGCGACGAACGCGCCAGCTACGACAAGGCCAGCGCCGACGTCGCCTGGCCGCGCAGCCTGGAATTCTTCGCGAAGCATTTGAAGAAGTGAGACTCACCATGCCCGGGCAGAAGCGCGTCTTCGCGCTAGGTGACCCGACAGCGCTCTACAATTCTAAAACCAGCGCTCGCCGACCAGCACGGTGTCGCCGGGGCTGATCGAGGTGCCCGGCGGGACCACGAAGCGTCCGGTGCCGGATGCGTCGGTGTGGGTCACCGTGACACTGTCGCGCCGGGCGCGCGGCGAGAAGCCGCCGGCGATCGCCACCGCGCTCTCGACCGTCATGTTCGGCACGTAGGGATATTGGCCGGGGGCTGCGACCTCGCCGAGGATGAAGAACGGCCGGTAGGATTCGATTTCCACCGCGACCGAGGGATCCCGGATGTATCCGCCACGCAGCTTGACCGAGATCTCGGAGGCCAGTCCCGCCGTGGTGCGGCCGCGCGCCGGCACCGAACCGATCAGCGGCATGGTGATCGAACCGCCGGCATCGATCGCATAGGTGTTGGTGAGGCCTTCCTGGCCATAGACCACGACGCGCAGCTTGTCGCCGGCATCCAGATGATAGGCCGCGTCGTATCGCGCCGGCGCCGGCTCGACATAGGCGACGGGTGCAGCGAGAACGACAGGCGCTGCTGACGCGCGCGGGGAAGAAGCAAGAGCCGAACGTAGCGCGCCGATGGCGCCACCGCCGGACTCCGCAGCGACGGCCCGCGGCGGCGGTGAGGTGTACGGCTGGCCATAGGCCATCGAATCGAGATCGCCTTGCGGCGCGACCGCGACCGGCCCGGTCGTGCGCATGCACCCCGACAAAGCGAGCGCGGTCATGATCGCAGTGATCGGAAATCGAAACGCGCGCGCAACCCGCACTGGAGCCATTCCTTGAAGCGAGACAGCAGTAGTCTTGCACCGGTTATGGTTAATAAAGGGTATTTACCGGACGCCGGGGGGCAGCAGGCGGGGGCCGGACTCAACCTCGCCGCGCGGCGCCGGGCGCGGTCGAAGCCACACTCAGGCAGTTACGGCGACGCCGATCGGGCACGACACGCCGGTGCCGCCCAGTCCGCAATAGCCCGCCGGATTCCTGGCGAGATATTGCTGATGATAGTCCTCGGCGAAATAGAACTCGCCCGCCGGCGCGATCTCGGTGGTGATGGCCGCAAGACCCTTGGCCGCCAGCGCCTTCTGATACACGGCCTTCGAGGCATCGGCGGCCTGGCGTTGCGCATCGCCCGATGTGTAGATCGCCGAGCGATACTGGGTGCCGACATCGTTACCCTGGCGCATGCCCTGCGTCGGGTTGTGATTTTCCCAGAATGTCTTCAACAACTGGTCGTACGAAATCCTCTTCGGGTCGAACACCACGAGCACCACCTCGGTATGACCGGTGCGGCCCGAGCACGTCTCTTCGTAGGTCGGATTGGGGGTGTGACCACCGGTGTAGCCGACGGCGGTCGTGTAGATGCCGTCGCCGAGTTGCCAGAACTTGCGTTCCGCGCCCCAGAAACAGCCGAGCCCGAACACCGCCTGCTCCAGACCCGCAGGGTACGGCGGCTGCAATTTACGGCCGTTGACGAAGTGGGTGGTCGCGGTCGGGATCGGTGTGGCGCGGCCCGGCAGCGCTTCGGCGGCACTCGGCAATGCAGTGGTCTTTCGCATGAAAAACATGGAACAGCTCCAGGCGGCAGATCGGCCTCTCTATATATGCCGATACGCCGGATACGGCAGCCCTGTTACCGCCGCGTGACGCCGTTCGTTTTTGAAGCGCTCCGTCAGTCGCGTGAATAGCCGATCAACGGCTTGCGGGGCCGGAACAGGATCATGAGCAGGATTCCGACCACGCCCAGCACGGCGAAAACCGGCTGGTCGAGCAGGAACTTGTCGATACTGTTCCAGAGCCAGGGCGCATGGCCCTGGACCCAGGTCTGGAACGCGGTCTGGCTGGCCTGGTTGATATCGTTCCAGAACTGGCCAAACCGGGTGAAACGCAGGGTCTGGTCGGCGACGAAACGGGCCCCGTCATAGACCATCAGTATGAATCCGCCGGCCAGGAGCAGCAGGCCGATAAGCCGGAAGAAACCGCGGATCATGCATCACCTTATATCTGTCGCGCCCGAGCGGCCGTCAGCCCAATACCGGGGCAGCCCGAGAAATTCAACCTCATCAGCGCCTTATGCGCCATTTCCGGCTCCATTCCCGCCCCTTTCAGGACGGGCGGAAGGCGTTGACGGTACCAAACGCGCCCTCTATAAGACCTCCATTGGCGGCGGGCGCAATCCCGCCGCCGCTGTTCTTTGAGCAGCGCCATATTTTCCCATCGCAAGATGGGGGAGCATATTGGCTCCGGAGCATGGCATCCTCAAGAACGCGCTGAATAAACACAACGTCGATCACGCAACCTGAACGGCCGGCGCGCTCAAGCCCGACCACCCGAGCGATGACAGCCGAAGGACAGTTGAGAACATGGCCAATACCACATCCGCCAAAAAGGCGACCCGCAAGATTGCCCGCCGCACCATCGTCAACAAGTCGCGCCGCACCCAGATGCGTGGCGCGGTGCGCACCGTCGAGGAAGCCATCAAGAGCGGCGACCGCGATGCAGCGCTGAAGGCGATGAAGAACGCGGAACCGGAATTGATGCAGGCCGCCCAGCGCAACATCATTCACAAGAACAATGCGAGCCGTAAGGTGTCCCGCCTGACGCACGCGATTGCCAAACTGGCGAAGTGATCGCCAGACGGCAAACGTGACCAGCTCACACAGTGAGCTGACAAAAACAGACATTCGTCAAAGCCCGGCTAAGCCGGGCTTTTCTTTTTTCAGTTTGATTGTTCCGTTGCTGCGCCACTGACGGCGTGTCATATTTCTTCTCGCTCCCGTAGTTTTACGAGGTGCATCTTTGTTGCACCGGCCGTGCTGTGCGCAGATGCAAAAAAACCGTCGCTGCTTCGCAACGATCGTACGGCGCCTCTGCACCCCATTGAACAAAGCCTGGCGGTGCGGCTAGGAGTTACCCTCAAAAACAATCGCAAAAAACTTCGTCTCGCTAGTCACTTATCCACATAGCGGCTTCAAGCGTTTTGAAAACCGCCCCGGGTAACCACGATTGTAACGGTTTCTTAAAATTTTTTGCGAGTGCAGCGAAAATTGTCACGATGGCTGACGCTGCGCGAATCTGTGCACGGATTCAAAAACTTGGTGCGGCGGCGCGTGATTGCAGCATTGCAACACAGCCGAAGAGTCGAGCGCTCCCGTCGAATCACCGATTGTCAGAAATTGTGCTTGGTGTATTCCTTACTCGTTCGCGACGCCCAAGGTTTTCCTGACCAGCGCGGTTTGAGACCCAGGGGCGGACGTGCAAATCGGCGGCGGTGTGCGCGTTAGCGACGCTTTCCAAGCGGTGCTAGGTTGATAACTCATAGCAATATGAGGACGGCAGTTCTGTGTCTAAATTTCTCGGGCGTGGCGTGCGCGGTTCGCACGCCACGGATAGGAGAAATAAGGCGCTCGAGGATTCAGACACTCGATAGCTGGATGCCGGCAACCGGAACGATTGGGAACGCGTAGCTCATGAACGTGTTGAAGACGACTGACTAAGGTTACGCGGCGGCGCGGCGTCGGACATGATGTTCGGTAGCGGCACACTGACTTTGAAAACACTTTTGATCTGGTAACTCGCCGCGCGTTCTCGCGGCGAGAGGGGGAGGTAGTATGCTTCACGGTATCATCACGGCATTCGACATGCGCATCTCGAACGAGACCGTATCGGATCCCAACATATCGGATTCCCAAGGCTCGAGTTCTCAAGGCTCGGCTTCTCAGGCGATCGTTTTCAATCAGCCCCCGGCGCGAACTCCGGAAAGACCGTCGAGTACGCGCTGACCCAGCGGACACTTCTCCAGCTTTAGCCTGCGCAACGGCGATTCCGCCGAGCGCTCTAGCTATGTCCGGAGAAGGCCCGCTCGCGGTCGCGTCTGGCAGGAACCCTGCAAGGGGCCCCGCAAGACGATTTGGCAGAATACCATTTCTCTTTCAGAAAAGTTCTCAAGCAATGACAAATACGGAACAGGATCGCTGGACACGCGTGAAGGGCCGACTGCGGACCAGCGTAGGCGAGGATGTCTATACGAGCTGGTTCGCGCGCATGGATCTGGAAGCCGTGCAGGATGAAAGCGTCCATCTGTCGGTTCCGACCCGCTTCCTGAAGAGCTGGATCCAGGCGCATTACGCCGACCGCGTCCTGACCTGCTGGCAGGCCGAGATGCCGGAAGTGCATCGCATCGATCTCACCGTGCGCACGGCGATGCGCTGCGCTGCGCCCGTGAAAGAGGCGCCCGCGGCTGCCGATCTGCGCCGCCCCGAGCGCGTCGATGGCCGTCCCGCGCCCGAGCTGCGCTCGACTGCGACCGCTCCGGTGTCGGCCAACCATGATGCGCTTGGCGGCTCGCCGCTCGACCCGCGGCTGACCTTTGCAAGTTTCGTGATCGGCCGCTCCAACACGCTGGCGCATGCCGCGGCGCGTCAAGTCGCCGAAGGGCGCCGCGGCGATGCCGTGATGTTCAACCCGCTCTACATTCACGCCGGCGTCGGCCTCGGCAAAACCCACCTGCTGCAGGCGGTGACCTGGGCCGGCAATTCCGGCAGCGAGCGCAAGGTGCTGTATCTCACCGCCGAGAAGTTCATGTACGGCTTCGTCGCGGCGCTCAAAACCCAGACAGCGCTGGCGTTCAAGGAAGCACTGCGCGGCATCGACGTGCTCGTGATCGACGACCTCCAGTTCCTGCAGGGCAAGTCGACCCAGGCCGAGTTCTGCCACACGCTGAATGCGCTTATCGATGCCGGCCGCCAAGTGGTGATCGCCGCCGACCGGCCGCCGTCCGACCTCGAAAGCCTCGACGACCGTGTCCGCTCGCGGCTCGCCGGCGGCCTCGTCGTGGAAATGGGATCGCTCGGCGAAGAGCTGCGGCTTGGAATCCTGAAATCGCGGGTCGCGGCGGCGCGTGCGCATCATGCGAGCTTCGACGTGCCGGAACCAGTGCTGGACTATCTGGCGCGGACCATCACCCATAATGGCCGCGACCTCGAAGGCGCCATCAACCGCCTGCTCGCGCACTCCAAGCTCAACGCCACTCCGGTGACACTGGAAATGGCCGAGCGCGAGGTTCGCGACCTGATCCGTCCGCAGGAGCCGAAGCGGATCAAGATCGAGGACATCCAGCGGGTGGTGGCCCGGCAGTATAATGTGAGCCGTTCGGACCTGCTGTCCTCGCGCCGCACCGCCAACGTGGTCCGGCCGCGTCAGGTCGCGATGTATCTGGCAAAGACGCTGACGCTGCGCTCGCTGCCGGAAATCGGCCGCCGCTTCGGCGGGCGCGACCACACCACCGTGCTGCACGCCGTGCGCAAGATCGAGGCACTGGTTTCCAAGGACGTGGCGCTGTCCGAAGAGGTCGAATCGCTGAAGCGGCAATTGCAGGAATGAATTCTTCTCCCGCCCCGATCGAAGCCGGATTGATCCGGCTTCGATCATTATGATGCCGAACCCGGGCAAACCCGGGCTGGGTGGGCGGGAGAATGTTTTTCTTCCCTGTTTTCCTGCCGATTTTCTGCCCCAAAAGTGGGGAACGGGGCTCCGTTTCCCTTGCACCGGCGGGCCATCCGCGCCACCTTGCGGTCCCCCGGGGGCTTCACTGATCGGGCTTTTCCGGGTTTCCAACGCCGCGGCGCGCCTTGAGGGCCGCCCGGCTTTTCCATCTTAGGTATCTGGCGGGTATTGCAATGAAGGTCACCGTCGAACGTGCGCAACTCCTGAAGTCGCTGGGCCACGTCCATCGCGTGGTCGAACGCCGCAACACCATCCCGATCCTCGGCAACGTGCTGATCCGCGCCGAGAACGCCAAGCTGGCGCTGAAGGCGACCGACCTCGACCTGGAGGTGACGGAAACGCTGGCGGCGGAAACCGGAACCGGCGGCTCGACCACGGTGCCCGCGCACATGTTCTATGACATCGTCCGGAAATTGCCCGACGGCGCCCAGATCGTGCTGGAAGCCGACGGCGACCGTTCGGTGCTGGCGATCCGAGCCGGCCGTTCGCGCTTTACGCTGCAAACCCTGCCCGAGAGCGATTTTCCGGATCTCGCCGCCGGCGACATGACGCACTCGTTCACGCTCGCCGCCTCCGACGTCAAGCGACTGATCGACCGCACGCAATTCGCGATCTCCACCGAAGAGACCCGCTACTACCTCAACGGCATCTATCTGCACGCGGCCGGCAGCGCCAAGGCCGCGACCTTGCGCGCCGTGGCGACTGACGGACATCGGCTGGCGCAGGTCGATTTGCCGTTGCCGAAGGGCGCGACCGGCATGCCCGGCGTGATCGTGCCTCGCAAGACCGTCGGCGAGGTGCAGCGGCTGATCGAGGACAATGAGGCCGAGGTCACCATCGAACTGTCGCAGGGCAAGATCCGCTTCACCATCGGCAATGTGGTGCTGACCTCGAAGCTGATCGACGGCACCTTCCCGGATTACGGCCGCGTCATTCCGCAGAACAACGACAAGGAACTGATCGTCGACAAAAAGGATTTCGAGGCCGCGGTCGATCGCGTCTCGACCATTTCGAGCGAGCGCGGCCGCGCCGTGAAGCTGGCGCTGGCGCCCGGCAAGCTGATCCTCTCGGTGACCAATCCGGATTCCGGCAGCGCCACCGAGGAGCTCGAGGTCGAATACGCCTCCGACCCGCTCGATATCGGTTTCAACTCGCGCTATCTGCTCGACATCGCCGCCCAGATCGAGGGCGAAGTCGCCGTGCTCCGCCTCGCCGACCCCGGCTCGCCGACGCTGGTGCAGGACAAGGAAAATAAGGGCGCACTCTACGTGCTGATGCCGATGCGGGTGTGATCCATTTCGCGCGAGCCGCCATCTGATCTTCCCTCTCCCCTTGTGGGAGAGGGTGGCGCCGAACGAAGTTCGGCGACGGGTGAGGGGTTCGCGCCGGAACCACCGCACCACCGTCCGACCGCCAAGCGTATCCGCAACTTCGCAAAAAAGATGCGTCACGAGGCTGCCGACGCTGAAACGGCGATGTGGCGCTTGCTGCGCGACCGTCGATTCGCTCGCTTCAAGTTTCGCGGGCAAGTCGCTTTCCAGAACTACATCATCGATTTTATCTGCTTTGAACGGCGCTTCATCGTCGCGATCGATGGCAGCCAACATGCAGACTCCCAGCGCGATGCGGCGAGGGATGCGGTCCTGAAGGCCGAAGGTTTTCGTGGCGTGCGTTATTGGAACAATGACGTGCTGCAACAACCCTCTGCCGTGCTAGAGGACATCTCTCGCAAAGCTCGCCGAGCCGTGACAACCCCTCACCCGTCGCCTCACTGCGTGAGGCGCCACCCTCTCCCACAAGGGGAGAGGGAAGTAAGACACCTGATATGACCCCCTCCCGCATTCAAAAGCTGACGCTGACGCATTTCCGGAATTACCGGATGGCGAGCGTGCAGGCGCGGGGTGATCTGGTGGTGCTGGTGGGGCCGAACGGCGCCGGCAAGACCAATTGCCTGGAGGCGATCTCGTTCCTGTCGCCGGGCCGGGGCTTGCGACGCGCGACGCTGGAGGATGTCGCCGACAACCAGGGCGACGGCTCCTGGGCGGTATCCGCCGAGGTCGAGGGCGCGCTCGGGCTCGCGACGCTCGGCACCGGCATCGATGCGCCCGCAGCGGAAGGCGCCTCCACCAGCCGGCGCTGCCGCATCGACCGCGAGCCCGTGGGCTCGGCGACCGCATTCGGCGATCATCTGCGCATGGTGTGGCTGACGCCTGCGATGGACGGGCTGTTCATGGGAGCGGCTTCCGAGCGGCGGCGCTTCTTCGACCGGCTGGTGCTGGCAATCGACTCTGAACATTCCAGCCGGGTGTCGGCGCTGGAGCGCTCGTTGCGTTCGCGCAACCGGTTGCTGGAGGTGCGCAATTACGACGACCACTGGTGCGACGCCATCGAGCGCGAAACCGCCGAGCTGGCAGTCGCGGTCGCCGCCACCCGCGGCCAGACCGTGACAAAACTCGCGGCGATGCTGCGCGGGCGGGCCAGGGACTCCGCGTTTCCGTCGGCGCAGATCATGCTCGACGGCTGGATGGAGAACGCGCTGGTCAACGAACCCGCGACCGCGGTGGAGGATCGCTACCGCGAGATATTGCGCGCCGGCCGCGCCCGCGATGCCTTCGCCGGACGCACGCTGGACGGCCCTCACCTCACCGACCTCGAAGTGGTCTACGCGCCGAAGAACATGCCGGCCCGCGATGCTTCGACCGGCGAACAAAAGGCGCTGCTTATCGGGCTGGTGCTGGCCCATGCCACGCTGGTCGCCGAAATGACCGGCATCGTGCCGCTGCTGCTGCTCGACGAGGTGGTGGCGCATCTGGACCCGAACCGGCGCAAGGCGCTGTTCGAGGAACTGGCAAAGCTCGGCGCGCAGGTCTGGATGACCGGCGCCGATCCTGCCGCGTTCGTCGATATCGGCGCCACCGGCGAGATTTTCAACGTCGAATCCGGCCAGGTCAGCCGCCGCGCCTGAACCGCACGGACTGGTCCGGCTTGAACCTAATCCGGCATCGGCGCGACTAGAGTTGGGCAGGTACGCCATCCCGTCGCCGCCATCGTTGCCGCGCGACCCACATCAGGCGTCGGGCCAATTCCGGAGAATACGAATGTTTGCGACCACGAGCGGAACGTATGTTCCGGGACGAAAACTTCTGCTGGCTCTCGTCACCGTGCTGATGGCTAGCACCTCGATCGCCGTCCGCGCCGACGACGGCCTCGTCGACGTTCGCACCCTGCCGCGCCTCGAAGGCGCCGTGGAGGATACGTCGCGCACGCGGATCGACCGCCTGAACTACGGCGTTCCCACCGTGGTCGCGATCACGACCGCCGCGACGCGCAAGCTGCTGGCCGCGAACGGCTGGCAGGAATTCGTCTACCCGGATCCGTCCGGCCACCCGATGTCGTTCAAGAAGGGACAGCAGGGTTTGACGGTGACGTTCTCGCAGGGCCTGGGCCGGCCGGATCAATCCGTCGTCTATTACAGCCCCGACCGGCTCTACAACAACGTGCCGTTTCCGCCGGATGCCTCCGACATCGTGTTCGACGACAGGCGGCCCTATCTGAGTTGCCTGACCGCGGCGACGGTTGAGGCCAGCCTCGATCTGTTCCAACAGGGTCTGGTTGCTGCCGGCTGGACCGCTTTGTCCGTGGCCGATATTGCCGCGCGTTGGCCGAACGCCAAGCCCGACCAGACCGTTGCCAACGGCGCCGTCGCCTATTTCAGCTACGATGTTCGCGACGGGGGACCGAAACAACCGCCGATCATGTTGTCGCTGCAGCGCCGCGACGACGGCAGGACCAGCGTCGAGATCAAGGTCGCGCCGTTCTTGCAGCCGCAAAATCTCGAGCTTGCCAAGGACGTGATCGGCCTGCCGATGCCGGATCATACCGATGGCTTCGGCAGCACCGGCAGTTCGGACTCGGTCCGCCGCAAGGTTGAAGGCAGGGTAAGGGCCGACCTTCCCGTGGTGCTGGCCTTTTTCCGCCGCGAGCTTGCGGCGCAGAACTGGAAGGAAGAGACGAGCGGCGGCGAGGTCACGGGTAACGACGTCACGCTCAATTTCTCTTCTCCGGATCAAAATGCGCAGCTCAGGCTGGTTCACAAATACGACCTCACCTTCGTCAGCCTCGTAACGCAACTGAAGGAGGCGGCATTAGCCGCGCGCGCCAGGGCCAAGAAGGAAGCCGACGACAATTTCTTCAAGAACGCAGAAGCCGCCGCCAAGCAGATCATCGCCGCCGATGAGGTGCGACGCGCAGCGCAGGCCGCCAACCTGTCGGACGCGCCGTTGCATGCGCTGGCCGACGACACCAAGCCCGTGCCGCTGCCAGAGAACGCGGAAAACGTAAAGTTCGACGGCGGCAAGGGGCAACTGGAATTCGATTCCGGTTCCAGCGTGAAGGCGATCGTGGCGTTCTACCGTGGCGCGCTGAAATCGCAGGGCTGGAAGGAACAGCCCATGGGCATCAACAAGCCCAATATGGTGACGATGGATTTCTCCCGAGCCGGCAAGGCGATGTCGTTCACCGCCATGCAGATGGGCCCCAAGGTGAACGTCAGCGCCGACGGATCCGGCCTGATGATGGCGAACGCGAAGATAGCGGCCAAGCCCGGCACGCAAATCACCAGCGAAACCGCGGTGAAGGCCGCGGATCAGGTTCTCGAGGCCGAGCCGGATTCCGCCCTGCCGGTGCCGAAGCAGCACACGATGAGTTCGATCGGCACCGGAAAGGTGCCCGGCAGCAATGCGCCGATCCGCAGGGAGCTCGAGGCCAGCATCCCGGCCGAGCTCAACAATGTGCTTGGTTTCTACCGCACCGAACTCGGCAAGCTGGGCTGGAAGGAAGCAACCGAGGGCGCCTTCGTGAAGCCGGACCAGGTGCAACTGGCGTTCGTCTCTCCCGACGGGCCGGCGATGCTGAAACTCGGCCGCAGCAAGGACGAGACCTCGGTCAACCTCGCGCAGAAATATCCCGATGTCGCCGCCAAGGCCGACTTCGTTCCGAAGCCGGGTCAGGCCAAACTGGTGTTCGGCAATCTCGGCGGCGGCGAAGCCACGGTTTCGATCAACAAGCAGACGATCAAGATCGCCAGCGGCGTCGGCGGACCGCAATCGCCAAAGCCGCCGATGCTCGATCTGCCCCCCGGCAAGTACCCGTACACACTCAAGGTCGCGGGCGGACCGGCCCGCAACGGCCAGATCGAGATCGCCGCCGACGACACCTGGGGCTTGATGGTGGCGCCGAACGGCGAAGTGCTGCCGCTGCACATGTATTGAGGCGAGGCGGGAGCAGCTTCCGCACCCGGCCCGTCTACGCCAAAGGGTATTTCAAGGGGTATTTGTTGCCAGTCATGATCCGCACCGGTATGACTGCGCGCTAGCGCCGCTTGAATTGGTGACGATGGATGGGTGTCGACGCACGCCGACTTATGCTTTGGCCGTGCGTGCTTGGGCTGCTGTTCCTCCCGCTGCCGTTGCTGCTGTTCTACGCGTATCCCAGTTCGTTCTGGGCGGCGACCGACTACCAGACGCTCGGGCTCGCCGACGCGCTCAACTTGGCGTACCGGCTCGCCGACCGGCAGATGTATTTCGCCCGCAGCATGATCAATCATCCCGGCGTCCCCTTCTATTTCATCAACTGGCTGGCGCTGGCGCTGACCGGATTTCCGCTTGCCTCCACCGATCCCGGCTTTTTCGATCGCGTGATTGAGCACGTCGAGGAATTTTACCGGATCACGGCCTGGCTGGTCGCGTTGATCGGCGCCGCCGGCGTTTACGTGTTCGCGCGCGCGGCGCGAAAGCTCGTTCCCGTTGCTGTGGTCGCGATCGGCCTGCTGATCTGGCTGGCGTCGACGCCGACGACATTGTTTACCTTCACCTCGCCGTCGATCGATTCGTTTGCGATTTTGATCAATGGACTTTTCTTTGCGGTTCTGGTCCGGATTGCCCATGACCGCGATCTTCTCACCTCGGGCGCGGTACTCGCCGCCTGCGTCGGCGCCTTCGCCTATTTGAGCAAGCTGTCTTACCTCTACGTCCCGCTGGCGCTGGTCGTAGTCGGGATGGCCAACCTTTCCTTTCGCAAGGTCGATCCGGCGAAGCGAAAGCGGCTCACCTTGATCAGCACCGGCAGCTTTTTTCTGGTTGTCGTCAGCGTCGGCGTCCTCGTCATCGGCTGGAGCGCGTTTCGGATCCTGATCAATTTCCACAAGAGCGTTTTTCTCGGCTCCGGACAGTACGGTACGGGAAGCGCCACCGTGGTCAGCGGACATGAGGTCTGGAACGCGATCGCGGCCGTTCCGACCAATTCCGCCTACGCGCTTCCGATCGCCTTGATCGTCGGACCCGGCCTGATCGCTGGCGGATTCCTTGCCGGACGGCGGGGCGTCGAGCACGTTCCCGTTGCCCTGATCTGCATCGGCACCGGCGTGGCCTCGCTGTTTTCGGCACTCTTCGTGATGAAGCACTACGGCTTTCACTATACGGCCGGCGTTTCCGCGACATTGCCCGCCAGCGCTGCCGCCTGCTATTTGCTGGCGACCTCGTGGGGCGGACAGTTCTGGTTTCGAACCACCGCGGCGGCGCTCTGCGTCATTGCGGTGTCGTGGATGGCAGGCCGGTCGAGCAACGCGCTGATTCAACAACTGGCTGCCAGGACCGACAAAAGCAGGCTGGCGAGCGAGGATCTCGTGGCGATCAATGCCCGGCTGGCCAGCAGCGGGCAGCCGATCGAATTCGGCTATCGCTCGCCATTCTCATGGTCCGGCGAGGGCTTTGTGATCTATTACGCCAGCGTTCCGCGCATGACCGACGCCTATGTCGGGAGCCGGCAGCAGATGTTCAGCAGCGGGACCGCCGGGCTGATCAAACGAGCGCCCGGCACCTATGTGGTCGACAAGGCCTATTTCCCGACCGCCGACAGCATCAAAACCGCGCCGAATATCATCCCCGGCGGCCCGGCGCCGGTGACCTGGAGGGACGGCGACAAAATCATTGAGTTGCGAACCGTGTTCCTTCTAATACCGGGCTGACGGCCCGCGCACAGGGTTGGCATCAGCAGCAGCGAGACCAGCTTGGACCAGCGCCAGATTACCCATCGCAAGGTGTGGGAAAGCAAGGAAACGATCCGGCTGCTGTATCGGGACTATCACCGGCGGCTGCTGGAAAGCTGCCCGGCAGGCGCCGTGCTCGACATCGGCGGCGGCACCGCCCACGTCAAGGATTCCAGGCCGGATATCGTTTCCACCGACATCCTGTCGTTTCCGGGGATCGACGTCGTGGCCGATGCCCACCGGCTGCCGTTCCCTCCGGCATGCTTTGCCGGCGTGGTCATGCTTGACGTCCTGCATCATCTGGAACGTCCGATCGAATTCCTCCACGAGGCGTCGCGCGTGCTCAGGCCCGGCGGGCGTCTCGCCATGATCGAACCGGCGATGACGACGCTGGCGCGCCGGTTCTATGAAAACTTTCACGAAGAGCCGGTCGACATGGGCGCCGATCCGTTTGCGGCCGTCGCGATCAATCCCGATCGCGATCCGTTCGACGCCAATCAGGCCATTCCGTCGCTGTTGTTCGCCGCACCGGCGGCCCGCAGCCGGCTGGAAGCGACCATTCCAGCGCTGCGCGTCAGACGCGTCGAATGGCTCAGTCTGTTTGCTTACCCGCTGAGCGGCGGATTTCAGCCGTGGTCACTGATGCCGGCAGCCCTGGTTCGTCCCATGCTGGCGCTTGAGGGCGCCATCCCGGAAATGGTCCGCCGCCAGATCGCCTTCCGCATGATGGTGGTGCTCGAACGCGTCGCTGCGTAAATGCTGCCGGCCGCGCGTGGCACCGTCCGCAGCGTCCCAAAACCGGGGTTCCGGTGGGGCAGAACCAGGCCCGAATCGCGCTTTTCAAAGCCCCCGAAATCGGCCTTTCGACACCTTGAAAAAGGGTAAAAAAATCCCACTTATTCAATGACTTGTGGACAGAGACTTTGCGCTAGGCGCATGGCCTCTTTCATGGCACAAACAGACATTCAGCGCCTCCTGCTGCGCAGCTAATTCGGGACGTCCTCGAAGGCCTCACATGACAGAACCTGCCCGGCAGACCCCTGCCGACAATGAGCATCCCATTCCCGTCGAATATGGCGCGGAATCGATCCGGGTGCTGAAAGGCCTCGACGCCGTGCGCAAGCGGCCGGGCATGTATATCGGCGACACCGATGACGGTTCCGGCCTGCATCACATGGTCTATGAAGTCGTCGACAACGCCATCGACGAGGCGCTCGCGGGCCACGCCAGCGCCGTCGAGGTCATTCTCAACGCCGACAATTCGGTGACCGTGCGCGACGACGGCCGCGGCATTCCGGTCGACATCCACAAGGGTGAAGGCATTTCCGCCGCCGAGGTCATCATGACCCAGCTCCATGCGGGCGGAAAGTTCGACCAAAACTCCTACAAGGTTTCCGGCGGTCTGCACGGCGTCGGCGTCTCCGTCGTCAACGCGCTGTCCAGCAGGCTGGAACTGCGGGTCTGGCGCGACGGCAAGGAGCACTACATCCAGTTCGCCCATGGCGATGCGGTCGCTCCCCTGGTGGAAGTCGGCGACGCCAATGGCAAGCGCGGCACCGAGGTGACCTTCCTGGCCTCGACCGAGACCTTCACCAACGTCGAATATGATTTCGCGACGCTGGAGCATCGCCTGCGCGAGCTCGCCTTCCTGAATTCCGGCGTCAAGATCCTGCTCTCCGACATGCGTCACGCGGTCGAGAAGCGCGAAGAGATGGTCTATGTCGGCGGCGTCGAGGAATTCGTCAAATATCTCGACCGCAACAAGAAGTCGATTGTGCCCGCGCCGATCATGGTCCGCATGGAGCTGAACGACATCGGCGTCGAAGCCGCTTTGTGGTGGAACGACAGCTACCACGAGAACGTGCTGTGCTTCACCAACAACATCCCGCAGCGTGACGGCGGCACCCATCTCGCCGGCTTCCGCGGCGCGCTGACGCGCCAGGTCAACGGCTATGCCGAAGCCAATGCGAAAAAAGAAAAGATCGCGCTGACCGGCGACGATTGCCGCGAAGGCCTCACCGCCGTGCTTTCGGTCAAGGTACCGGACCCGAAATTCTCCTCGCAGACCAAAGACAAGCTGGTTTCCTCGGAAGTCCGCCCGGTGGTCGAGAACGTCCTCAACGAGGCCTTGCAGGCCTGGTTCGAGGAACATCCGTCCGAGGCCAAGGTCATCGTCGGCAAGGTGATCCAGGCTGCGGCTGCGCGCGAAGCCGCCCGCAAGGCGCGCGAACTGACGCGCAAGAGCCCGCTCGGCATTACCTCGCTGCCCGGCAAGCTCGCCGACTGCCAGGAAAAGGATCCCGCCAAGTCCGAGCTGTTCATCGTCGAGGGTGACTCGGCAGGCGGCAGCGCCAAGCAGGGCCGCAACCGCGAATTCCAGGCGGTGCTGCCGCTGCGCGGCAAGATCCTCAATGTCGAGCGCGTCCGCACCGACAAGATGCTGTCCAGCGAGCAGATCGGCACGCTGATCACCGCGCTCGGCACCGGCATCGGCGACGACTTCTCCGCCGACAAGCTGCGCTATCACAAGATCATCGTGATGACGGACGCCGACGTCGACGGCGCCCACATCCGCACGCTGCTGCTGACCTTCTTCTATCGGCAGATGCGCGAACTGATCGATCGCGGCCACCTCTATATCGCCCAGCCGCCGCTCTACAAGGTCAACCGCGGCAAGTCCGAGCAGTACCTGAAGGACGAGCGCGCGCTGGAGGATTACCTGATCGCCACGGGCCTCGACGAATGTGTTTTCAGGCCGGCGACCGGCTCGGAACGCGCCGGCCAGGACCTGCTGTCGCTGGTGGAGGATGCGCGCATCATCCGCGGCATCCTGAACAACCTGCACAGCCGCTATAACCGCAAGGTCATCGAGCAGGCTGCTATTGCAGGGATGTTTGGCAAGGAAATTTACAGCGACCCGGTAAAGGCCAGTGCCGCGGCAGAATACATGGCGACACGATTGGACGCCCAGGCCGATGAAGTCGAACGCGGCTGGACAGGACAGTTCGTAGAAGGCCAGGGCTTCGCATTCGAGCGGACGGTACGCGGGGTCAGGGATGTCGCCCTTATCGACGACGCATTCCTTGGGTCAGCCGACGCGCGCAAGCTCCACGAATACCGCAAGACGCTGCAAGACGTTTATCCCCGCAACGGAATTCTGCGCCGCAAGGACGCCGAGACCGCCATTCATGGCCCGGTCAGCCTGTTCGAAGCCGTGACCGACGCCGCCCGCAAGGGCGTCACATTGCAGCGCTACAAAGGTCTCGGCGAGATGAACCCGGAACAGCTCTGGACCACCACGCTCGACACCAACGAACGCTCGCTGCTGCAGGTCAAGATCAAGGAAGTCGACGAGGCCGACGACATCTTCACCAAGCTGATGGGCGACGTGGTCGAGCCGCGCCGCGAATTCATCCAGGATAATTCCCTCAACGCCACGATCGATATCTAGCTGCGGCGTGCCGGCGAACATGGCCGGCTGTTACCGCTGGCTGTTTTGACCGATCAGCCTGCCTCGGGATCGATCCGTTCCGCGGTCTGGCTGGCGGGCGCCCCCGGTGGCGCAAAATTGATATTGCGGCCAATTCTCTGTAGTTTCGCTCCCGAAGCCCCCGCCCCAGCCGAAACCAACAGCGAGAACCGAAGTGGCGCCCATCCAGTATATCGTTGAAGGCGGCCACCGGCTCGGCGGCACGATCGAACCCTCCGGCAACAAGAATGCCGCGCTACCGATCATCGCCGCCGCCTTGCTCACCGAGCACAAGGTCACGCTGCACAACGTTCCGCGCATCCGCGATACCGAGACGCTGGTCGAACTGATCCGCTCGGTCGGCGCATCCGCCGAATGGCTGGAACGCAACACGCTGGCGATCCACGCCAAGGACATCCGCGCCGCCGATCTCGACCCTGATCTTTGCGCGCGGATCCGCGCCTCGATCCTGCTGGCGGGACCGCTGTTGGCCCGTTGCGGCGAGGTGGCGCTGCCGCCGCCCGGCGGCGACGTCATCGGCCGCCGCCGTCTCGACACGCATTTCCTGGCCTTCGAACAGCTGGGCGCGACCGTCACCGCGACCCACCGGCTGGAGTTCCGCGCC
The DNA here is from genome assembly GCA_963764705.1 of uncultured Alphaproteobacteria bacterium. GTDB lineage: Bacteria > Pseudomonadota > Alphaproteobacteria > Rhizobiales > Xanthobacteraceae > Bradyrhizobium. The sequence goes on from CAVXTR010000014.1 coordinate 269,165, forward strand.
ACGCGGCTGAAGGGCGCCGACGTCTTTCTCGACGAGCCCAGCGTCACCGCGACCGAAAACGCGCTGGTCGCCGCGGTCGGGGCTCACGGCACCACCTATTTGCGCAACGCCGCCTCCGAACCGCATGTGCAGGACCTCGCCAACTTCCTGGTCGCGCTCGGCGCCAAGATCGAAGGCATCGGCACCAACACCATCATCATTCACGGCCCATCGACGCTCGGCGGCACCAGCTATTCGATCCAGCCCGACCACATCGAGGTCGGCTCGCTGATCGGGCTTGCCGCGGTGACGCGCTCGCCGCTGCGGATCGCGCGCGCCGGCGTCGAGCATCTGCGCTCGATCCGGATGGGCTTTGAGCGGCTCGGCATCGTCTGCGGCGTCGAGGGCGACGACCTCGTGGTGCCGTCGGGCCAGACCATGAAGATTCACGACGATTTCGGCGGCCATGTGCCGAAGCTGGAAGACCAGCCCTGGCCGGCCTTCCCGGCCGACCTGATGTCGATTGCGATCGTCACCGCGACCCAGTGCGACGGCGTCATCCTGATGTTCGAGAAGATGTTCAAGTCACGGATGTTCTTTGTCGACAAGCTGATCTCGATGGGCGCGCGCATCGTGCTGTGCGATCCGCACCGCGCGATCGTGGCCGGCCCGAGCCGGCTGCGCGGCGCGCCGATGACCTCGCCCGACATCCGCGCCGGCATGGCGATGCTGCTCGCGGCTGTCGCCGCCGAGGGCACCTCGACCATCAACAACGCCGACCAGATCGAGCGCGGCTACGAGCGCATCGAGGAGCGGCTCAACGCGCTCGGCGCCCGGATCACCCGCGTGCCCGCGCGGGACAACCACTAGGCGCCGCGCCGCCGAATATTCCCGAACTTAGCTTATAGCGATTCTAAACTATGGATCGCACGCGATCACACCCGGCCCCCGGAATTGGCCTATCTACGATCCGGATATCCATCGAGATCGAGCCTGTTCCATGACCAAGACCTTGTCCCTCGGACAGACCCAGCGCGGCTTCATCGGCCGCATCCGCGCCATCGACGCGGCGGCTTGCGCCTCCGTGCTGGCGCCGACCGAACTGGAGAGCCGCCTGATCGAGATGGGCTTCGTGGAGGACGCGCGGGTGGAAGTGCTGCACGAAGGCATGTTCGGCCGCGATCCGATCGCCGTCCGCGTCAATAACGCCACCGTCGCGATCCGCCGGCGCGAAGCGATGGCCGTCATCGTCGACTGATACAATGGACGCGCAAGTCACGACATCGCTGAACCTCACGCTGGTTGGGACGCCCAACAGCGGCAAGACCGCGCTGTTCAACGCCCTCACCGGCAGCCGGCAGCGCTCGGCCAATTATCCGGGCGTGACCGTCGAGCGCAAATCGGGTGCGTTTGTGACGCCGGTCGGACGCAGAGTCGCGATCGTCGATCTGCCCGGCACCTATTCGCTCAGGGGTCGCAGTCCCGACGAGGAGATCACGCGGGACGTGGTGCTCGGCGTCCGCGATGAGGCGGCACCGGATTGCATCGTCTGCGTTGCGGATGCGACCAATCTTCGCCTCAGCATTCGTCTGGTGCTGGAGCTGAAGCGCGTCGGCCGGCCGATGCTGCTGGTTCTCAACATGTTCGACCTGGCGCGTCACCGCGGCATCACGATCGATCTCGACCGCCTCTCGTCGGAACTCGGCATCCCCGTGACCACGGCAGTTTCGGTCCGCAAGGGCGGCACCACCGATCTGTTGCAACACCTCGACACGTTCGCAGCGACCTCGTCCGGCGATGTCACCTCCAGCACATGGCGGCCGCTTTCGACCCACGAACTGCGCGCGCTGCAGCGGGAGGCCGACCGGATCATCGCCGATGCCGTCACCCCGCCGACGAAGCCCGATAACCTGACCAACCGGATCGACTCGGTTGTGCTGCAGCCGGTCGCCGGCCTCCTGATCCTGCTCGCGATCCTGTTCGTGATGTTCCAGGCCGTCTTCAGCTGGGCACAGCCGCTGATGGAATTGCTGTCGGAAAGTTTTGCCGCGCTCGGTCAATGGGTCCATGCCTTGCTGCCGGACGGCCTACTGCAGAGTTTCGTGCAGAACGGCGTCATATCCGGCGTCGGCAGCGTCGTCGTGTTCCTGCCGCAGATCATCATCCTGTTCTTCTTCATCCTGATGCTGGAAGATTTCGGCTACATGGCGCGCGCCGCGTTCCTGATGGATCGCATCATGGGCGGCGCCGGGCTGCACGGCCGCGCCTTTATCCCGCTGCTGTCGAGCTTTGCCTGCGCCATTCCCGGCATCATGGCCGCGCGCGTCATCGACAACCGCCGCGACCGGCTGACCACGATCCTGATCGCGCCGCTGATGACCTGTTCGGCGCGCATCCCGGTCTACACGCTGATCATTTCCGCCTTCGTGCCGCAGCGCGAGGTGTTCGGCTGGATCAACCTTCAGGGTCTCGTGATGTTCGGCCTCTACGCCGCCGGTATCGCCAGCGCGCTCGGGGTCTCGTTCTTCGTCAAATTCGTGATGGGACGGGACTACGAGCCCTCGCCGTTCATGATGGAGCTGCCGGATTACAAATTGCCGCGCGCCAAGAGCATTGCGCTCGGCATTTACATGCGCGCCAAGGCGTTTCTGTACCGCGCGGGAACGACCATCTTCTCGATGATGGTGCTGATCTGGTTCCTGGCCTCGTTCCCGCAACCGCCGGCGGGCGCGGAAGGTCCTGCCATCAACTACAGCCTCGCCGCGATGATCGGACATGCGATCCAGCCGGCGCTGGCGCCGCTCGGCTTCAACTGGCAGATCGCGGTCGCCCTGATCCCCGGCATGGCGGCGCGCGAAGTCGCGGTCGCAGCTCTCGGCACGGTCTACGCCATCGAGGGCGGCAAGGAAGCCGCCGACCGGATCGGCGAAGTGCTCGCCCACAACTGGAGCCTCGCCACCGCGATCTCACTGCTGGTCTGGTACATCTTCGCGCCGCAATGCGCCTCGACGCTGGCGGTGATCCGCCGCGAGACCGGCAGCTGGAAATGGATGGCGGTGACCTTCGGCTACATGCTGGCGCTGGCCTATGCCGGGTCGTTTCTCGCCTACCATCTCGCCCTGGCGCTCGGCGCGGGCGGCTGAGGCTGGTCGGCCGTGTTTTTGCCAACCTTGCTCTTGCCTTCATCGTTCTGCATGGATCGCACCTGAAGGCCGCGGCCGTTGGCAAGTCCCGACGCCTTCTCCGTTTCAGCTCCGCCGTAATGCTATTGTGATCGCATGACCTCGCTCGACAAAGTCGACCCCACGTCGGTAGCGCCATCGCCACCGGCGATGACGGGTGGCCATCATCTCGCGGCCGAGCTCGGCGAGACGCTGAAGCTTGCCGTGCCGATCGCGCTGACGCAGCTCGGACAGATCGCGATGATGACGACCGACATCGCGCTGATCGGACGCTTCGGCACCGAAGCCGTGGCCGCGGCGTCGCTGGCGCACACCGTCTTCTTCGTCAGCTTCACTTTCGGCATGGGCCTGGTTTCGGCCGTGGCGCCGCTGGCCGCGCAGGCGTTCGGCGCCCGCAACCCGCATGGCGTCCGGCGATCGCTGCGCGTCGGCCTGTGGGCTGCATTGTTGATCGCGCTGCCGATGATGGCACTGTCGTTCCGCGGCGAGCCGATCCTGCTGGCGCTGGGCCAGTCACCGGTCGCCGCCCGCCTGGCGCAGGAATACCTGCTCGGGCTGACCTGGAGCATCCTGCCCGGGCTGTGGTTTCTGGCGATCCGTGGCTTCATGAGCGCGGTCAACCGGCCGGAGCCGATCTTGTGGATCACGCTGGCCGCGATCCCGGCCAACGCGCGTGCTGGTCTATCTGCTGCTGTACGGCGCGTTCGGCCTGCCGAACCTCGGGCTGTTCGGCGCGGGGCTCGCGACCTCCATCGTCAATCTCGGCACCTTTCTGGCGGCGCTGTGGTTTGCCGCGCGCCGCCGTCCGTTCCGGAAATTTCACGTGTTCGGACACCTCTGGCGCATCGACTGGCAGTTGATGCGGCAACTCATCGTCATCGGCGCGCCGATCTCGATCTCGTTCCTGCTCGAATATGGCCTGTTCGGCGCCGCCGGTCTGCTGATGGGCGTGATCAGCACCACCGCGCTCGCCGCGCATCAGATCGCACTGCAGGTCGCCGCGGTCCTGTTCATGGTGCCGTTCGGCATCAGCATCGCCGCGACGGTGCGGGTCGGCCACGCCATCGGCCGCCGCGATGCCGACGGCGTCCTCCGCGCCGGCATGGTAGCGACGTGGCTCGGCATCGCCATCGGCACGGCGTTGACGCTGGCGGTAATGATCAGCCGGTTCGGGATCGCGAAAATCTTTCTCGGCGAGAGCACCGATGCCACGGCCGAACTGTCCGCGACGTTACTGCTGGTCGGATCGACCTTCTTTGTCGCCGACGGCATCCAGACCATTGCCGCCGGCTCGCTGCGCGGCATGAACGACACCCGCGTGCCGCTGCTGTTCGCGATCCTCAGCTACTGGCTGATCGCCTTTCCCTGCGCGTGGTGGCTCGCATTCCACACCTCGTTTGGCCCGGTCGGCGTCTGGATCGGGCTGTCGGTCGGGACCGCGGTTTATGCCACACTTCTGCTCTTGCGATTCCGCTCGCTCGCGCGCAAGCTTGTGTTCCAATGACCGTCCAGGAAATTACACCTTCTGTCGACACCGATGTGCTGCTCGCGGGCGCGCAGTTCGCCGATGCCTTCCGCATCGAAGTCACCGATCCAGCGCTGGATGCGCGGCACGCCGCGGAACGCATGATGGCGCGTCAGCCGCGCTGGGCCGAAGCGCTGTTGAAGCTACGCAACATCCTGGTGACGCCGTTCGGCCTCAAGACCTCGGGCGAGGGCGCGCCGGCGCCAAGGGGCATGATCGGGATATTTCCGGTGCTGAGCGAAACCTCGGATCGTCTGATCGCCGGCTTCAACGACAGCCATCTCGACTTTCGCGTCGTGATCGACGTGACCGCCCCCGAAGGCGTCCGGCAGGTCACCCTCACCACACTGGTGAAGACCCACAACTGGTTCGGCCGGACATACCTCGCCGTCATCATGCCGTTTCACCGGCTGATCGCGCCGACCCTGCTGCGTCAGGTTGCCGGCTGATAACAGCACATCTTTAGCCCTCATGGACGTCCTGCGATGCCCGTGCTTTTCTCTCGGAAAGCAATGAAGCTCGCGGGGAGGCTGCCATGACCTTATCGGTCGATCTGTTCTATTCGTATCGCAGTCCCTACAGCTATCTCGCGCTGCCGAAGACGATGAAGATGGCCGCGGACTACGACGTCACGGTCAATCTGCGGCCGGTCTATCCGCTGGCGGTGCGGGTGCCCGGCTTCTTCAAGCGCACCAACCCGCAGTTCGTGCGCTATGTGGTGCTGGATTCGAGCCGGGTCGCCAAGCACGAGAACATTCCGTTCCGGTTTCCGCGGCCCGATCCCATCGTCCAGGATATGACGACGCTCGACGTCGCCGAGCAGCAGCCCAACATCCAGCGCCTGACCCGGCTCGGCGCCGCCGCCCAGTTCGAAGGACGGTCGCTGGCCTTTACCTGCGCCATCACCAGGGTGTTGTGGGACGGCAGCGTCGCGGGCTGGGACCAGGGCGATCATCTGGCCAAAGCGGCGACGGCGGCAGGCTTCGATCTGGCCGCGATGGATGCGGCCATCACCGCCGACCCCGACCGCTACGAGCGCGTCATCGCCGGCAATGAGCAGGACCACGCGGCGTCAGGCCATTGGGGCGTTCCTACGTTTGCGTTCGAAAACGAGCCGTTTTTCGGCCAGGACCGCATCGATCTCCTGATCTGGCGCATGGAAAGCAAGGGCCTGAAGCGCCGATCGGCATGAACCGGTTTCCCCGAGCGCGCGACTGAGGCGTAGAGCCCGCCACGCGTTTCGGAGACCCGATGTATCTGGCAAAATTCTTCCATCGCCCGCCCGGCGATGACGACCGCGAACTGCTGCTGATTCCCGGTGGCGATCCGATGGTGATCGGCATCTACATGGATGAGAAGCGCGACACCCCGCGCGACGATTTTCTGCGCGAGGATTTTTCCGATATTGCTCTCGCCGTAAGCGCGTTTCGCCGTCATTCGGCTGAACTGGTCGCGGCCGGTTACATGGAAACGGCCCACACCAGATATACGCTGCGTCATCTGGCGGACCCGCAACCCAAGCCCGATTGGCAGAAGGGGCTCGACGAATCGATGCTGGCCGCGCTCAGCGCGCCGCTCGACGAGCAGGCGAAATATCTCGCCGCACTCCGGGGAACGCCGGCGGAACACGAACCACTCTATCTCTGGCTCGCTGCCCATCACGGCTACGCCGCCGACGGCGACAATGCCGAAACGATCCGGCAGGCCGAACAAGCCCGCGACACTATTGCGAGCCGCCGCGCCGGAAAGAGGCCGCATTACGCCTGGTCGATTGCGGAAGGCGACCTCGAGGCCCGCGCGCTCGAAGTGCTGAGCTGGGCGCAGTTGCGCGCCGACGATCCGCAAGCCGCGCTGCAGGCGATCGACGAGGCCTGGAAGGTCGCGCCCAGCCAGGATCGTGGCGTGCAGCGCGCGACAATTCTGTGCGATCACTTTCCCGACCGCCAGGAGGAAGTTTTCGACGCCGCCTACCGCTGGTCCGAATTCGGCGGCTACGAGGAGATCATGGCGCTGCCCGCCTATGCCGAACTCTGTCGCACGGCGCAAGCGGAAGCCGAAATCTACCAAGGGCTGGCGCTGGAAGGCGAAGCAGCCCGCCGGCGAAGACGATCTGCGCCGGGCGGAAACCGAGCTCGGCACGAACCTGCCGAGAGACTATCGCAAATTCCTCGCGACCTACGGCCAGACCGAATTATGGGTGCGATTGCCGGAGCATTCGGGCGAACTGTGCTTCTACCGGCCGACCGAACTCGCGGCCCAGCGCAACAATCTGTTCGGCTTCATCTCGCTCACCGAGAAGGACCCGGACAAGGTCGATGCGTATTTCCGTGAGCAATACGGCGTCGCGGCGCGCGACCTCGTGCCGGTGGCCGAACCGGCGCAGGAAAGCCGCTCACTGGTGATCAATCTCGGGCCCGGTGAACGCTTTGGCTGGTGTTTTCACTGGGACCATGACGGCGCCTGGGAGCTGGAGCACGCCGCGCCGAGTTTCGACGCCGCCATCAAAGCCCTGATCGGCGGCATCGAGAAGCGCGATACGGCGATGCTGAGCTTTCTCGGCGTCTATATCGACTAGGTCTTCGCGTCGGCGCGTTTCGCAGCCGCTGCTCCGCACCACTCCACGTGACAGCGGTCGAGGTCGTTGAGGTTCTGCCGCATCTGCTCCAGCGAAAATCCCAGCGCGAAGAAGCGCTCGGCCGCGTCGCCCGGCAGACCACGGATCAGACCGTCGCTGCGGACCGCGGCGACTTCGGCCGCATAGGCCTGCAACGCGTCATCGACGGGCTGGATGTCGACCGCGCCGCCCTCGTTTCGGAGGGATGTGGCGACCGCGCCCATGAAACCCACGATCGCCTTGCTGACATCGGATAACGGCCGCACCAGCCTTGTTTGCACATTCGCCGGCAGCGGCACCCCGCTGGCGCGGCCGATCATCACCACGTCGTGGCGCAGCCGCAGGATGGTCCGCAATAGCGGTCCGGTATCCGGCCCGCTAGACAGATGCGCGGAGCGTTCGCGCTCGGCTTCTGTGCCCGTCGCGTGCAGGCCGGTCACCGCGGCACCGATGCCGTCCTGGATCCGGTGCAGGGCGTCGTTGTCGAGCCCGCGCGTCAACCCTGCCAGTAGTTCGGCGAAGGCCGCGGCCAGCAGTTCGAGCAACGCCGCCGCGTTGACGCGGATCTGGCTGATCGCCCGTGACGGCAACACCACGAACGAAACCAGCAGCCCCGTCAGCGCGCCAACGGTGACCTCGATGACACGGTCGAACGCGGAATCGAGCGGATTGGCATGGTTCATGGTCGGAACCAGCAGCACGATCACGGCGGTCACCGTGGCGGAGTTGAGGCTTGGATTGATCGCGGCGACGAACGCCAGCGGCGTCACCGCCAGCACCAGCAGCGCCAGCAAACTGCCTTCGCCGGAATGCGGGATCAGCACCGCGATCGCGCCGCCATAGATCGCGCCGCCGATGGTGCCGAGCATGTAGTCCCGCGTCGCCTTCAGCGACCGGCCGACGCTCATCTGGCTGACGATCAGCGATGTCAGCACCGCCCATAGCGGCAGCATCAAATGCAACGCGACCGCGACCACATAGGCGGCGACCGCCGCCACCGCGATCCTGACCGCGAGCGCCAGCTGGATCTTTCGGGCCCAAAGCGACCCGAGCATGCGTTCAGCGAAGGCCATCATGCGCCGCATTCCAGAATCTGCTGTCCCTGTCCATGGTAGACGACCCCAAGCATAGCTGATGCCCGCGCCCGATGGCGGCTTGAAAGGTCACTTCAGCCCGCCTACCCTGTTCGGCAATAATCGAGGAAACACGATGGCCAACGAAACCGCAACGCTCGCCGCCTATGTCGCCGACCTGAAATTTACCGATATCCCGGCGGAGGTCCTGGAGCGCGCCAAGGTGCTGACGCTGGATTTCCTCGGCAGTGCGATACGGGCGCGGCGCGATGCGGAATCGACAGCGTCGCTGCTGAAAATGCTGGAAGCGCTGGCGCTGGACGGCAAAGGCAACTCCACCGTGTTCGGCGACAGCAAGACCTGGACCCCCGCGGTCGCCGCCCTCCTCAACGGCGCACTCGGCCATTCCCTCGATTTCGATGACACCCACGCCAATTCCTCGCTGCACCCCAGCGCGCCCGTGGTGCCGGCGGCGTTCGCCGTCGGCGAAATGGTCGGCGCTTCCGGCCGCGACGTGCTGACCGCCATCGTCGCCGGCTATGAAGTGTGCTGCCGGCTCGGCAACGCGCTCGACCCCACCTCGCATTATGCAAAAGGATTTCACCCGACCGCGACCGCGGGAACCTATGGCGCGGCGGCGGCGGCCGGAAAATTGTTCGGCCTGTCGAAGGACCAGATCATCTCGGCTTTTGGTGTGTCGGGCAGCCAGGCGGCGGGCTCGCTGCAATTCCTGGTCAACGGCGCCTGGAACAAGCGCTATCAGGTCGGCGCTGCCGCGATGAACGGCGTCATCGCCGCGACACTGGCGCGCAACGATTTCGTCGGCGCGACCGAGTCCGTGGAGGGCAAGCACGGCCTGCTGGTCGGCTACAGCGACAACGCGCATCCGGACAAGGCGACCGCCGGATTGGGCAAGATCTACGAGACGCTCAAGATCGGCGTAAAACCCTATCCGAGCTGCCGCTATACCCATGCCGCTCTCGACGCACTGATCGCGATGCGCCGCGAGCACAATATTACGCCGGACCAGATCAAGCGCGTCGAGATCGGCCTGCACCGCAACGGCATCACGCTGACCGGCGATGCCGCCACCAAGCGCCACCCGACCTCGATCGTCGGCGGCCAGTTCTCGATGTTCTTCACCGGCGCGCTGGCGCTGGACCAGGGCCGCTTCGGCTGGGACGATTACGAGCGGCTCGGCGATGCCGCGGTCAATGCGCTGGCCGACAAGTTCGACGTGGTGCAGGACGACCGCCTCGAGATCGGCCGCACCCATCCCTTTGGCGCCCGCGTCTCCATCACCACCGAGGACGGCGTGCATGAACGGCTCTATGCCGATCCCTCCGGCGAGCCGAACTCGTTTCCGGACGCGCAGGCGATGCAGCAGAAATTCCTCACGCTCGCCCGCCCGGTACTGAACGGCCGCGCCGACCAGCTTGCGGATGCGATCCTCTCGCTGGAGCGATTTCGATCGCGTCGCGAAGGCGACCCAACTCGGCCGGCAATAGCGCCGTCTATCAATTGCTGCCTGCGAGCCTGGCCTTGTTGCCGGTCGCGGCCACCATGTCGCGCACGAGGTCGAACACGCCATCGACCTCCGGCGGCCAGTTCGGCGAGCGGCCGAGCCGCACGATCACCAGCCGTTCCGACGGAATGATGATGACATATTGCCCGATCGTGCCCTTGGCGAAATAGGCATCGCGCGGCCAGCCGTGCTCGACGCGGTAGGCGGCACCGAAGCTGTCGCCGAGGTTGGTCCAGAAGCCGGCGCCGTAGCCGACCCACGCATTCGGCGTCGGCGACGCCAATATTTTACCCAGCCTTCGGGCAGGATGCGCTTTCCCTCGACCACGCCGTCGTTGAGATAGAGCATGCCGAAGCGCGCCCAGTCGCGCGCACTGGCCAGCATCTGGCTCGATCCTTCCGGATTGGCCCGAAGCGTCGAACTCGATGGTGACATTTCGCATGCCCAGCGGAGCGAACAGTTCCTGCCGCGCGAAGCGCATCACGTCTGCCGCGCGGCCGCCGGCGGCATTGCGGATCAGGTGCGACAGCACGATGAAATTGCCGTCATTGTAATTCCAGGCGCTGCCGGGCGACGTCGCAAGCCCGACGGTCTCGGCATAGGCAGCCATGTCCGATTCCACGAACTTCATGCGATTGACCGGCTCGAACGCCGAACCGAGCGAGGCCTCGAGCGAACTGCCGATCGCCAGCCCCGCGGTGTGGCGCAGGAGATGATCGACCGTAATCGCGTGCCTGACATCATCGGGGCTTCGCCACGCCGCGACCGGCGCCGGCTGATCGAGCGTCAGCGCGCCCTTGCGCACGAGAATGCCCGTCAGCGCCGAGATCACCGACTTGGTCGAGGAGAATCCGAGGATCGGCGTTTCGATGCCGAAGCCGTCGGCGTAACGCTCGGCGACGACGTGACCGTCCTTCAGCACCAGCACCGCCCGGGTGTGGCGAAGCGGCGGCTGTTCCGGCTCGGCAAACGCCCGATCGAGCGCGGCAGCGAGTTGCGGCGTTGCCGGTACTACCACGGCAGGGCCCGCAATATCGGGCAACAGCACCTGGGAGGGCTTGATATCGACGGCGGGTACCGAGGCCTCCGCGACCGCATCGCCATGATCGAGGTAACAGCCGAGGCCGTCGCGATAGACCGCATGACTCTTGCCGAGGCCGAACAATGTCACCGTGACATCCCGGCGCGCGCGATCGACGTGATATCCCATCGCCCAGGTGATGAGGCTGACACCGGGCATCGCCGCCATCGTCTCGGTAAATATTTTCTCCGGCGGCTGGCCGGACATGAAGGTTTCGGAACAGAGGATGTTGGCGACAAAGCCGGTCGCAACTTTCGGCACGTCGCGCGCCCGCGCGGCGGTGAGCGCCAGCGCGCTCAGCGCGGTCGTGGCGGCGAGGATGAGGATGAGGTTTCGTCTGGTCATCGTGGTCTCCGGCATGACGCATCAGCGCGTGCCGGGGGGTGATGGCGAACGAGACGGCATGCCGCTCGCTGGATTTGGAAATCGACTTGGCCGAGTTCTGAAAGCGCCTCGCCGATTCAAGAATAACTCAATGATTACAATATAATAACGGTCAGACCGCGCTGGTCTTGAGCCTTCGATATTCCGATGGCGTGACGCCGGTCGTCGCCTTGAAGGCGCGGTTGAACGGCCCCAGCGACTGGAAGCCTGCGTCCATCGCAATGGTGATGACGGGAACTTCGGCCTGGCTGGGATCGGCGAGCGCGGCCTTGGCTTCCGCGATCCGGTGCTCATTGAGGAAGACATTGAAGTTACGGTAGCCGAGCCGCTGGTTGATCAGCCGCCGCAACCGGTATTCGGGAATTTTCAGTTTCGTCGCCAGCGTGCCGATCGTGATGTTGTCGTGGCGATAGATCCGCTCGTCGGCCATCAACCGCATCAGCGCATCGACCAGTTTCTGGTCCGCGCCCGCATCCGCAACCACCGGCTCGATCTGCACTGTGGCGGAGGCCGGAAACAGCTCGGCCCCGTCGACGCGCATCATCGCAAACGAGATCGCGGCCACAACTGCGGCAAGCGTGGCCGAATTCACCGTGTTGGCGACCTCAGAGCCGCCGCCGGACAGCAGAATTTGTAGCACCGCATTGAGACCGCTATAGAGCGCCGCCGCACCGACGATGAAGACGCGAACGCCGCGGCGCCGCTCGACCAGGTCCGACGACCACGAGGCGACGGTCTGCGTCACGGCCAGCGCGATGAAGCCGAGCGCGATCAGGTTGATCGCGATGATCGACGGCCGCACGCTGCCGCCGGCCACTGGAGCGATCCACATACAATTGACGAAACTGAACGCGGCGACCGCTGTCCACACCAGCCCATGCCACCAACGCAACTTGAACGTCTCGTCGAACAGCGCGCGGGTGAACAGCCAGAACACCACGACATTGCCGGTCGACAGCGCAATCAGCGGCGCATGCGCGATCGTGACCTGCGAGGTCGAACCGATCGAATAGCTGACGGCATGCGCGGCCGAGCCCAGCGCAAACGCCGCCGCCAGCCGTCCGGCGAGCACGGTGCCGAAACCGCGAAACAGCGATGCCGCCAGCACCAGCAGCAACGCCACCGTGGCGCCGCGAAGTGCGGTATCAAGGGTCGAAAGCAGCATCGGTTAAGTCCGGCCGCGCGGTCATCCACGCATCGTCAATTTAGGGCAGATCGTTGTCGGGTTCAATTTTCAGCCTTATTTTTCCAGCCTTGCCGCTTCGTCACCCAGACATCGGCGGGATGGCCGAACAGTTCTACCTCGCGGTCTTTGGTCGCTCCGAGCTTCCGCGCCACGCCCTGCGAGGCGACGTTTTCGCAGTCGATGCAATGAACGATTTCGTCGATATCGTAGGTGGCAAACGCCCAGTCGACCGACGCCCGCGCGGCCTCTGCCGCATAGCCCTTGCCGCGAAATTCCTTCGCGATGCCCCAGCCGACTTCAAAGCCGGGCCAGCCCGGCGGCCGCCACGGCCCGACCCGTCCGGCGAACTTGCCGGACGATTTTTCCTCGACCACGAACATCCCGGCGCCGTGGATGACCCAGTGTCCGGCCATGACCACCGTGTGACGCCACCCGGTCATCTCGTCGACCACGGGCTTGCCATCGACGGTGATGAAACGCGCGGTGCCGGGATCGGACAACATCGCGGTGTACGGCGCCATGTTGCCGCCCTGCCATTGCCGCAGGCGCAGGCGTTCGGTCTCGATCACGGGGCCGCCGGCTTGCGCTGGCGTGACGCCGGGCCTGAGTGGGGCGATCATCGGTTTCCTGCCTTGATGTTATGTTTTTGTGCCTACGTGCTTACCGCCGTCATTGCGAGGAGCGCAAGCGACGACTTGTCCGCCTAGCTCGACGAGCGAAGGCGAAAGCAATCCAGACGTTCTTTCTGGTCCTCTGGATTGCTTCGCTTGCGCTCGCAATGACGTGAGGGGACCGCTATAATCCTGCAAAGACAAAGGAGACCCCCTCATGAGCTGGCAACCTTCCGAAGATCCCGTGCTCGGCGATCCCAAAACCTGCGACGCGCTCGATCTCATCATCGTGCCGCGCACCCGCGATCTCGGCGACGGATTTCTGGTGCGGCGGGCGCTGCCGCATGGCAAGCGGCAGATGGTCGGGCCGTTCATCTTCTTCGATCATTTCGGTCCGATGCAGTTCATGTCCGGCAAGGGCATGGACGTGCGCCCGCATCCGCATATCGGGCTTGCCACCGTCACCTATCTGTTCGACGGCAGCATCATGCACCGCGACAGCGAGGGCAACATCCAGGAGATCCAGCCCGGCGCCATGAACCTGATGACCGCCGGCCGCGGCATCGCGCATTCCGAGCGCACGCCCGACGTGCAGCGCCGCGACGGCCAGAAGATGCTGGGCCTGCAGAGCTGGATCGCGCTGCCGGCTGGCTCCGAAGAAATCGCGCCGTCGTTCCAGCACTACGCGGCCGAAAGCCTGCCGACCGTGAACGGACAACGGTTTTACCGCGCGCATCATTGCCGGCAGTCGCGTTTGGCGTGAAGTCGCCGGTCAGCATGGTGTCGCCGTGGTTCTACACCGAGGTGACGGCGACCGCCGGCACCAGCGTGCCGCTCGATCCCGATCACGAGGAGCGCGCGATCTATGTCGTCGACGGCGAGGTCGAGATCGCGAACGAGCGCTATGAAGGGCCGCGTCTGCTGATCTTCCGGCCCGGCGACCGCATCACGGTGAAGGCCGTCAAGCCGACGCGGATGATGTTTCTCGGCGGCGACGCGCTGGAAGGCCCGCGCCATATCTGGTGGAATTTCGTTTCCTCCAGCAAGGAGCGGATCGAACAGGCCAAACAGGACTGGAAAACCGGCCGTTTTGCCCATGTTCCCGAGGAACACGAGTTCATTCCGCTGCCGGAGTGAGCTAATGCTCGCGTCCTCCATTTGCCTTCGCGCCCGCGCGCGCGGCGCCTTTCTGAAAGCCTGACCCGATGAACGCGATGCTCGCCAGCGATTTGCCCCTGCCACGGATCGGCCGCGGCAAGGTTCGCGATATCTATGCCGTCGGCGACGACCGCGTGCTGCTGCTGACCACCGACCGCATCAGCGCGTTCGACGTCGTGATGGCCGAAACCATCCCGATGAAGGGCGCGGTGCTGACCCAGATCAGCGCCTGGTGGTTCCGCCAGCTCGAAGGCGTGGTGCCGCATCACATGATCAGCGCCGACGCCGACGCGATCATCCGCGAGGTGCCGGCGCTGAAAAACCATCGCGCCGACATTGTCGGACGCGCGATGCTGTGCCGGCGCACCACCGTATTCCCGGTCGAATGCGTGATCCGCGGCTACATCTCCGGCTCGGCCTGGAAGGAATATGCGGCGTCCGGCACGCTTGCCGGCGAGAAGCTGAAGCCGGGTCTCGTCGAAAGCGAAAAGCTCGAGCCCGTCGATTTTCAGCCCGGCGACCAAGGCCGAGACCGGCCATGACGAGAACATCACGATCGCGCGCGTGCGCGAGGTCCTCGGCGCGGATGTGGCGGCGACGCTGGAGCACATGGCGCGCACGGTCTACACGTTCGGCGAAAAGACGGCGCGGAATCAGGGCATCATCATCGCCGATACCAAATTCGAGTTCGGCCGTGACAGGACGGCCAGCATCATTCTGATCGACGAGGTGATGACGCCCGACTCGTCGCGATTCTGGGCGGTCGACGTCTACAAGCCCGGCCAGGGCCAGCCGAGCTTCGACAAGCAGCCGTTGCGCGATTATCTCGACGCCGAACGCAACGCCGGCCGCTGGAACGGCGACGCCCCGCCGCCGCCGTTGCCGGCGAGCGTGGTGGAGGCGACCAGCCAACGCTATCTCGAAGCCTATCGGCGCGTGACGGGACATGAACTGAATTGGTCTGACGGCTTCGTAGGTCGCCTGGGTCGAGCGAAGGCGAACCCAGTGCGCCTTGCCACGAGCGCAATTCGCTTGCTGCGAGAATTGCTGGCGCTCATTCGCATGCGCTAGGGTTGCCCATCGCATACGAAGCCAACAAAAACGGAGGAACGCCACCATGAACGAGCCCGACGACCGTGCTGGTCGAACGCGATGGTCCCGTGACCATCGTTTCCATCAACCGTCCGCATTGCCGCAACGCCGTCGACGGCGCGACCGCGCGAAAACTGTACGACACCTTCCTCGCCTTCGACGCCGACGAGGAAGCCTCGGTCGCGGTGTTCACCGGCACCGGCGGCTATTTTCTGCGCCGGCGCTGACCTCAAGGCCGTGGCGGCGGGCGATCCCAACAAGAAGCGTGAGATCGGCGGCCACGACACCATCGCGCCGATGGGGCCGAGCCGGCTGCGGCTGTCAAAACCGGTGATCGCGGCGGTCGAAGGTTTTGCGGTCGCCGGCGGCATGGAGCTGGCGCTGTGGGCCGACATGCGCGTCGTCGCCGAAGATGCCACCTTCGGCGTCTTCTGCCGGCGCTTCGGGGTGCCGCTGATCGATCTCGGCACCATCCGGCTGCCGCGGCTGATCGGCCATTCGCAGGCGATCGACCTGATCCTGACCGGACGTCCGGTCGGCGGCCCCGAAGCGCTGCGCATGGGGCTCGCCAATCGACTGGTCGCCAAAGGTGATGCCCGCGCGCAGGCGATTGCGCTGGCCAAGGACATCGCGCGCTTCCCGCAGACCTGCATGCGCGCCGACCGGCTGTCGGCGCTGCGGCAATGGGATCTCGAGGAAGAGGACGCCATCGCCAACGAAATGCGCGGCGGGCTCGAGGTGATCGCCTCGGGTGAAACATTGTCCGGCGCTACCCGATTTGCCTCGGGGATCGGCAGGCACGGCGCGTTCGGCAGCGGCGGAGATGCCGGGAACGGGTAGATCCGGTGTACCGCCATACCGGTTCCGCGCCGTCATAAAAATGTTGTTGTCGCGGTGCGCTGCCCTCGTCTACCAGTGAAGGCTGATGTTTGGGGCAGTCGCAGGCGTGATCAGTCGATCCAGCAAGTTCAGTCCGAGGGTACGCGGCGCGTTTCGCGATATCCTCGGCGGCAGCGCCGCCAGCG
The DNA here is from genome assembly GCA_963764705.1 of uncultured Alphaproteobacteria bacterium. Taxonomy (GTDB): domain Bacteria; phylum Pseudomonadota; class Alphaproteobacteria; order Rhizobiales; family Xanthobacteraceae; genus Bradyrhizobium. Next base: position 285,600 of record CAVXTR010000014.1, read on the forward strand.
TTCTCAACATCACCTTCGGCCTGTCCTACGCGCTGCTGATCTTCGCGGGTCCGCTTTCGCCTATCTGTCCTACGGCGTGGCCTCGACCTTCATCGCATCGGCCGTGCTCGCCACCGTGCTCGCGCTCGGCAGCTCGCTGCCATTCGCGATCGCGGGCCCGGAAAGTTCCACCGCTGCGGTGTCGGCGATCCTGACCTCGACGCTGGTCGAGCGAATGACGGCCGCCGATCCGTCGGCGCCGCTGCTGGTGCCGGTGCTGATCACGCTCGGCCTTTCGACGATCGTGACCGGTATCGTGCTCTGCGGCTTTGGCATCACGCGCATGGGCCGCGCCATCCGCTATGTGCCCTATCCCGTGGTCGGTGGCTTTCTCGGCGCCACCGGACTCCTGATCGTCGTCGGCGCGATCCGGGTGATTACCGGACATCGCCTGCAATTCAGCACCCTCGATCAGTTCGCCAGTCTCACCACCCTGTCGGAACTGGGTGCGGCCTGCGCCATGGCGGTGGTGCTCTATCTGACCTGGCACCGGTCGCGAAATCCGTTCGGCCTGCCGATCATTCTGGTCGGCGGCGTGATCGCGGCCCATGTGGCGTTCTGGATCGCGGGCATCCCGCTCGCCGACGCGCAGGCGGTCGGCTGGACCTTTCAGCCGCCGCCGTCGACCACCGTCATGCTGCCGTGGAACAGCGGCGCGATCGGCGCCTATCCCCTGGCACCTGTTGCCGGACTTTCCGGCGAACTGGTTGCCGTCATCTTCGTGACGGCCTCGAGCGCGCTGTTCAATACCGCCGGGATCGAAGTGGCGGCCGAGCGTGAGGCCAATCTCGAACGGGAGTTGAACGTCACGGGTCTCGCCAACATTCTGTCCGGCGTGTTGGGCGGCTATGCCGGCTGCATCTCCGTCAGCCGCACCATCCTCTGCTTCAACGCCCGCGGCATCGGCCGGCTGTGCGGCCTGACCGCCGCCGCGATTTCCGTCGCTGATGCTGGCGGTGGCCCCGATGCTGCTCGGCTACATGCCGAAATTCGTGCTCGGCGGCCTGCTGATTTATCTCGGCGCCGACCAGTTGCACAAATGGATCGTCGAGTCGCGGCGGCGGCTCTCGGCGGTCGAATATCTGTCGCTGCTGGCGATCATCGTCATCATCGTGACCTGGGGATTCGTGCCGGGCATCCTGATCGGCATCGTGATCGGCTGCACGACCTTTGCGCTCAGCGCGGCGCGGATCGAAGCGATCAAGTTCAGCTTCAACGGCGAGCGAATACCGCAGCTCGCTGGATCGCTCGCGCGACGATCAGGCGGTTCTTCTCCGAGCATGGCGGCAAGATCCAGGGCCTCAACCTGCAAAGCTATCTGTTCTTCGGTTCGGCCAACCGGCTCTATCAACACGTCAAGGCGATGCTGCAGCGGCATCCGGAATGCCGCTACCTGGTGTTCGACTTCAAGCTCGTCACCGGCATCGATTCCTCCGCCGCCTACAGCTTCGCCCAGATCAAGCGCAGCGCCGACGAACGCGACGTCAAGCTGCTGCTGGTGCATCTGGCCCCCGCCGCCGAAACCGCATTGCGCTCGAGCGGTTTCATCGGCGGCGACGTCAGCATCGTTGCCGAACTCGATCATGCGCTGGAGCGGTGCGAGAACGAGATCATCGGCGAGCATCAGGGCCTCGAACAGGAAGAGGCCAGCTTGCGCGACTGGTTCACGCAGAATTCTCGGCAGCGAGGATGATGCGACGACGCTGATCCACCATTGCCAGCGGATCGAGGTCGACGCCGGCGAGACCATCGTCCGCGCCGGCGAGGCCGCCGATTCCATGCACTTCATTCTCGACGGCCGGGTCGGGATCATGGTGCCGGCGGCGCAGAGCACCACGCGGGTGCGCAGCCTCGGCCGCTACACCACGATCGGCGAAATGGGCCTGGTCGCGCACGTGCCGCGCAGCGCCACGATCCAGGCCGAGGTCGCCAGCGTGCTGTATGCGCTGAACACCCATCAGTTCGACGCCATCAAGGAAGACGATCCGGCGCTGGCGCAGAAGCTCTTGACCTATTTCGTTTCCGTGATGGCGGAGCGGCTGACCTTTGCCAACCGGACGATTGCGGTGCTGCGGCGGTGAGCTGACGCTCTCTCAATCCTCATGGAGAGGAGCGCGTCTTCGCGCGTCTCCGGACGATGCTTCGCATCGCCGGGCGAACCATGAAGCCCGGCGCCATCCTTCGAGACGCCGCTGCGCGGCTCCTCAGGATGAGGACCTTCCTTGTGGCAACGGCAGGTTAAAAGTAGCCCGGATAAAGCCAACGGGTCGCGCGAATGCGCGAACCTTGACAGGCTCCGCGCAATCCGGGGTTCGCGCCGCTTGCAGGCTCGGGCTTGAGACCGATCCCGGATTGCGCTTCGCTCCATCCGGGCTACAGATATCTCCTTCACGGAGTTCGACAGCATGGCCGACGCCAACCTGAAAACTTTCACCACCCACGACTTTCGCCTGCAGAGCGGCATCGTTCTGCCCGAGGTGACCATTTCCTACCGGACGCTGGGCACGCTCGCCGCCGACCGCGGCAATGCCGTGCTGGTCACGCATGGCAACACCTCTGGCCCGCAAATGATCGATCCCGGCGGCTCGACCGGCGAAGGCAGCTGGAACGAAATCGTCGGCCCCGGCAAGGCGGTCGACACCAACAGCTTCTTTGCGATCTGTCCGAACATGCTGGGATCGTCCTACGGCTCGACCAATGGCGCCAGTATCGATCCCGCGACCGGCAAGCCGCACGGATCGCGATTCCCCGATGTCACCGTCAGCGACATCGTCGGCACGCAGCGGCTGCTGATCGATCAGCTCGGCATCAAAAAGCTGTTCGCGATCGTCGGTCCCTCCTATGGCGGCTTCCAGGCGTTTCAGTGGGCGGTGAATTACCCCGACATGATGAGGGGCATCGCGCCGGTGGTGACCTCGCCGCTGGTGCCGCGCGAACGCTCCGAGGGCAATGTCGAACGGCTGCTCGGAACCCTGTCGAAAGATCCGAACTGGAACGGCGGCAACTATTACGATCGCGGCGGCGTCGCGGAGACCATGACGCAGATTCGGATGGCGACGCTTAAGACGTATGGCATCGAGACCCGCCTGAAAGCCACGATGTCCGACACCGCGCAGATCGAGGCCGCGATCCGCGACGAGGCGGCGCGCTGGCCCAAAGCTTTGACGCCAATTCGCTGATCATCCTGGCCAAGGCGCTGCGTGGCTTTGACGTCACCGGGCAGCTCGGCCAGATCAAGGCGAAGGTGCTGTTCGTGCTGTCGCGGACCGACAAACTGTTTCCGCCGGACATCGCACCCGGCGTGATGCAGGGATTGAAGGCCGCCGGGGTCGACGCGGACTATTTCCTGCTCGACAGCGAACTCGGCCATTCGGCGTCGGGGCTCGATGCGCACCTGTGGGCGCCGAGGTTGAAGGCGTTCATGGAGAGTTTGTAGGCAAGCTCGCGAACCACCGGTGGCCTCATGGTTCTCAGGACGATGCGAAGCATCGCCGAGGACGCGCGGCGTTGCCGCACTCCTCACCATGAGGGTTCAAGACCTCATCCTGAGGAGCGGCGTAAGCCGCGTCTCGAAGGATGAAACCCCAAACTCAGAGCGAACTAAATCCCCGCCATCATGACGTATTTGATCTCGACATATTCTTCCATGCCGTGATGCGAGCCTTCGCGGCCGAGGCCGCTCTCCTTGACGCCGCCGAACGGTGCGACTTCGGTCGTGATCAGCCCGGTGTTGACGCCAACCATGCCGGACTCCAGCGCCTCGGCGACGCGCCAGACACGGCCGAGATCGCGGGAATAGAAATACGAGGCGAGGCCGAACGGCGAGTTGTTGCACATCGCGATCACCTCGGCCTCGTCCTTGAAGCGGAACACCGGCGCCAGCGGGCCGAAGGTTTCCTCCTGCGCGACGAGCGCGTTCGGGCTGACGTTGGAAAGCACTGTCGGCTCGAAGAAGCTGCCGCCGAGCGCATGGCGCTTGCCGCCGGTGACGATTTTGGCGCCGCCCTTGACCGCGTCGGCGATGTGCTTCTCGACCTTGTCGATCGCTTCCATGTTGATCAGCGGGCCCTGGGTCACGCCGGCTTCGGTGCCGTCGCCGATCTTCATCGCGGCCACTTTCGCGGCGAGCTTTTCGACGAACTGGCCGTAGATCTTGTCCTGGGCGTAGAAGCGGTTGGCGCAAACGCAGGTCTGACCCATGTTGCGATATTTCGAAACCATGGCGCCTTCGACCGCGGCATCAATATCGGCGTCATCGAACACCACGAACGGCGCGTTGCCGCCGAGTTCGAGGCCGAGCTTCTTCACGCCGACGGCGGCCTGCTGATAAAGAATCTTGCCCACTTCAGTAGAACCGGTGAAGCCGACGAACCGCACCGCGGGGTGTTCGCACAGCACCTTGCCGATCGCAGACGAATTGCCGGTGAGAATATTGAACACGCCCTTGGGCACGCCGGCCTTCTCAGCCAGCGCCACCAGCGCCAGCGCGGTCAGCGGGGTTTCGTTGGCGGGCTTCAGCACCACGGTGCAGCCGGCGGCCAGCGCCGGCGAAACCTTTCGGGTGATCATCGAGCACGGAAAATTCCACGGCGTGATCGCGCCGCAGACGCCGATCGGCTGCTTGATCGCGAGCAGCCGCGCATCGGCGCGCTGCGTCGGAATGGTTTCGCCATAGACGCGGCGGGCTTCCTCGGCGAAGAACTCGACATAGGCGCCACCGATATCGACCTCGCCGAGCGCTTCCGCCAGCGGCTTGCCCTGCTCCGACGTCAGGATCAGCGCCAGATCCTCGCGGTTGGCGATGATCAGGTCGAACCATTTGCGCAGGATGTTGGAGCGCGCTTTGGCCGTGAGCTTGGCCCAGGCCGGAAACGCGCGCTCGGCGGCCTCTACGGCCTGCGTTGCTTCCGCCGTACTCGTGACCGGAATTTTTGCCAGTTCGACGCCGTTGACCGGATTGGTCACGGCTTTGGCCGGGGTACCGACCCAGGCGCCGTCGATATAGCAGTGCTCGCGCAGCAGCGACGGATCCTTCAGGCGATCGTGCAGCGAGGGGGTTTTGGCGTGCGAAGCGCGTGCGGCGACGGGCGGGTTCATGGCGTACTCCTCGGAGTTTCTTTGGGATTTTCTGGAAACTGGCCCGGAGTATAGGCCGAAACCGGCCGCAATGCATCGATCGCGAAAGCGCGGCTGCGTCGAGCTATTTTGGGAGCTGGATATTCGTCATTCCGGGATGGTCCGAAGGACCAGACCTCAGGGGTGCAATTGCACCCCGGGGAATTCGAGATTGATTCGCTTCGCGCCCCGGAATGACCGTGACGCGACGTCTATCAGGCCGCGCCGTTCATATAGGTCTCGCGGCGGCCGATCATGCGTTCTGCGGCGGCCTTGGCGTCGGCCTTCGAGGAGGTCGCGCAGGTCCGGTATTCGAGATCGGGCATTTTGGAGGGCTCGCGGCGGCTGAACCAGGACTTGGAACCGACCGGCAAGAGCGCCAGCGCCTGCGCCACGTTATCGACCGCCTCGAACGAATGCAGCGCGCCGGTCGAGGCAATGCGGACTTCGAACAGTCCCGGGGTGATCGGCGCCTCGATGTTTTCGCCGCGTCCGGCGCGGGGATATCGCTTCCATTCACTCCAGGTCGAAATCATCGCGGTACCCTCGCAACTGTAAAAACAGCAATCATTTTCATCAAAACGTTGCAGGCCAAAAGCGTCGTTTACGCTGGAATCTGAGTAGTTTACTGCAAAACTCGGCTTAGGAAATCGTCTCGACATCACGTTACCGTGGATGCCAAAGGCGGTCACCGAATTTGCCCTCCATCCACCGCACATTGTGGCGAAGTGTTGCAGTTTTGTGTCGCAGTTGTGCCCCAAATCCACTCCTGCGCTCATCACGAGATCGCGACATCGCAAGGACGATTTCGTCAGTTCTTGCGAGATCAAGCCGCTGGGAGGAAGATCGCTCCCGCTCCATAAAAATAAATCGGGAGGTGACCCATGCAAAGCAAAGCTCAGATCGATCAGATTCTGCGTCAAAAATGCGAGACCAAGGAAATTCCCGGCGTGGTCGCGGTCGCTGCGACCGGCAATGAGGTGATCTACCAGGGCGCGTTCGGCAAACGCGACCTGTCCAGGGACGATGCCATGACCGCCGACAGCGTGTTCTGGATCGCTTCCATGACCAAGGCGGTCACGACCGCCGCAGGCATGCAACTGGTCGAGCAGGGAAAACTCTCGCTCGATGAACCGATCGGCAAGGTGCTGCCTGATCTCGCCTCACCGCAGGTGCTGGATGGGTTCGATGCCAAGGGCGAACCAAAACTGCGCCCGGCGAAAAAGCCGATCACGCTGCGCCATCTGATGACCCACACCGCCGGCTTCGCCTACGACATGTGGAACGGCGACATGGTGAAGTACCTGGAAAAGACCGGCACCCCCGGGATCACCACCTGCCAGAACGCCGCGCTGAAGACGCCGTTGATGACCGATCCCGGCACGCGCTGGGAATACGGCACCAATATCGATTTCGTCGGCAAGGCGGTGGAAGCCGTGAGCGGCAAGCGGCTCGATGCTTACCTTCGGGATCATATCTTCGCGCCGCTCGGAATGAACGATACCGGATTCAAGATCAGCGACTCCATGCGCCAGCGGCTGGTCGGCATGCACGCGCGGGGCGAGGATGGGACGCTTGCCACGATCCCGTTCGAGCTTGAACAGACGCCGGAGTTCCACATGGGTGGCGGCGGCCTCTATGGCACCGGCGCCGACTACATCAAGTTCACCCAGATGATCCTCAACAAGGGCCGCGGCAACGGCAACCAGGTGCTGAAGCCGGAGACGGTGGCGCTGATGGGCCAGAACAACATCGGCGATCTCACCATGGGCAAGCTGACGACCGCGATCGGCTGGGCGACCAACGACGTCGATCTCTATCCCGACATCGTCAAGAAGTGGGGACTGAGCTTCCTGATCAACACCGCGAAAACGCCGGAAGGCCGCGGCGCCGGCAGCCTCGCCTGGGCCGGTCTCGCCAACACCTATTTCTGGATCGATCCGGTACGCAACGTCGCCGGCGTGATCCTGATGCAGCTGTTGCCGTTCGCCGACGCAAAATGCCTCGAAGCCTTTGCCGGCTTCGAGCGCGGCGTCTATGCCGGGCTCGATGCCGAACAAAAGGCGGCTTAGCGCCTTCGGTCTGCCATTTCGTGGTAGTATCTCCGTACCCTCTCCCTGCAAGTCGGGCCTGCCCGACTTGCACAAGCTAAACGCGCGCAACCGGCGTCAACGCCGGTCGCGTGGGGAGTTGGTTTGTGATTGCGGCGTGAACTCTTAACTCCCCACACGGAGAGACCGACTTGACCGATAACAGCGAAAGCTATGTCTGCGGCGTTGCCGATGCGCCGCTGCTGGGCGACACCGTCGGACGCGCACTCGACCAGGCCGCCATAAAATGGCGCGACCGCGAGGCGCTGGTTTCGCCGAGCCACGGCGTGCGCTGGACCTGGAAGGAATTTGCCGAACGCGTCGACGCGCTGGCGGCGGGCTTTCTCGCGCTCGGCTATGAGCCGGGCGCGCGGATCGGGGTCTGGTCGCTGAACCGGCCGGAATGGACGCTGACGCAGTTTGCCGCGGCCAAGGCCGGGCTCATTCTCGTTACCATCAACCCGGCGTACCGCCTGAGCGAACTCGAATTCGCGCTGGCCAAGGTCGGCTGCGCCGCGATCGTCACCGCTACCGCGTTCAAGACCTCGGACTATATCGCGATGCTGAACACGCTGCTGCCGGAACTGGCGACATCGACGCCCGGCGAATTGCACGCGGCGCGGCTGCCGCAACTGCGCGCGGTGATCCAGATCGGTGGACCGAAATCTCCGGGCACCATCGCGTTCGAAGATGTCTCGCAAATGGGCGGCGCGCGGCACCGTGAGCAGCTTGCGCTGCTGGCGAAGACGTTGCAGTTCGACGATCCGGTGAATATTCAGTTCACCAGCGGAACCACCGGTTCGCCCAAGGGCGTGACGCTGACGCATCACAACATCCTCAACAATGGCTACTTCGTCGGCCGCGCCATGCGGCTGACCGAGCAGGATCGCATCTGCATTCCGGTGCCGCTGTATCACTGTTTCGGCATGGTGATGGGCAATCTCGCTTCGGTCACGCTCGGCGCGACGATGGTCTATCCCGGCGAGGGTTTTGATCCGCTGGCGACGCTGCAAACCATCGAGCAGGAAAAGTGCACCGCCGTGTACGGCGTGCCGACCATGTTCATCGCCGAACTCGATCATCCGGAGTTTGCGCGCTTTGATCTCAAATCGCTGCGCACCGGCATCATGGCCGGCGCACCCTGCCCGGTCGAAGTAATGAAGCGCGTCAACAGCGAGATGAACATGGGCGAGGTCACCATCGCCTATGGCATGACCGAAACCTCACCGGTCAGTTTTCAGAGCGCCACCGACGATCCGCTGGAGCGGCGCGTGTCCACGGTCGGGCGCATCCTTCCGCATGTCGAGGTCAAGGTGGTCGATCTCGAGGGGCGCGTGGTGCCGCGCGGCGAACGCGGCGAACTCTGCACCCGCGGCTACAGCGTCATGCTCGGTTACTGGGACGAGGCCGAGAAAACCGCCGACGTGCTCGACGCCAAGGGCTGGATGCACACCGGCGACCTCGCCGTCATCGACGCCGAGGGCTACTGCAACATCGTCGGCCGCATCAAGGACCTGGTGATCCGCGGCGGCGAAAACCTCTACCCGCGCGAGATCGAGGAATTCCTCTATCGCCATCCCAAGATCCAGGACGTGCAGATCTTCGGCGTCGCCGACGACCGCTATGGCGAGGAACTCTGCGCCTGGATCCGGATCCGTGCGGGCGAGACGTTGACATCGGACGACGTCCGCGCCTTCTGCCACGGCCAGATCGCCCACAACAAGATCCCGCGCTACGTCGAATTCGTCGACGAATTCCCGATGACGGTCACCGGCAAGATCCAGAAATTCGTGATGCGCGATGACGTCGAGGCGCGGCTCGGATTGAAAGCGGCGAAGACGGCGTGATCTGCTAGCCGAGCGGTACGTCGTCATGCCCGGGCTTGATCCGGGCATGACGGAGTAGGTTAAACCGGCAACCCGGCCTGCTTCGCCAAGTCCTTCAGCGACACCTGCGGCCGCGCGCCGATATGCTGGATCACTTCGGCGGCGGCGAGTGCGCCGAGCCGTCCGGCATTTTCATACCCGGCGTTGCGGACGAGGCCGAACAGGAATCCGGCAGCGAACAGGTCGCCGGCGCCTGTCGTGTCGACCAGCTTTTGAATCGGCATCGCCGGCACCGCGACGACGCTATCCTTTGACGCCACGACGCAGCCTTTCTCGCTTCTCGTGACGACGCCGAGTTTGGTGTCGGCGCGCAGTTGTTTCAACGCGGTGTCGAAATCCGAAGTCTGATACAGCGAGTGCAGCTCTGCCTCGTTGGCGAACACCAGGTCGACGGTGCCCCTGCGCATCAGGCCGAGAAACTCATCACGATAACGATCGACGCAGAACGAATCCGACAGCGTCAGCGCCACCTGTCGCCCGGCGCCATGCGCAATATCCGCTGCCTTGACGAACGCGTCCTTGGCGCTCTTCGGATCCCAGAGATAGCCTTCGAGATAGACGATCTGCGACGCCGCGACCTGCGCCGCATCGATATCGTCAGGCGTCAGCTCCTGCGCCGCACCGAGATAGGTGTTCATGGTGCGCTCGCCATCCCCGGTCACCAGGATGTAGGAACAGCCGGTGGCGGGGCCGCCAGAGGCCGCTTTGGTTTCGAACGCGACGCCGGCGGCGCGGATATCGTGGGTGTAGAGGCCGCCGATCTGGTCGGCCTTGACCTTGCCGACATAGGCGGCGCGGGCGCCGAGGCTGGCGACGCCGACGATGGTGTTGGCGGCCGATCCGCCGGACATTTCCGTGGCCGGGCCCATGTCCTTGTAGATGGCCGCGGCGCGCGGCTCGTCGATCAGCGCCATGCCGCCCTTGGTCATGCCGTGGCGGCCGAGAAAGCCCTCGTCGGTCTGCACCAGCACGTCGAAAATCGCATTGCCGATCCCGAGAACGTCATATTTTGCGTCAGTCATCATCCGTCCTGTTTACGGCGATTTACGAAAGGCTGCGGCCTACCAGATCGCCCCCGCGCCAGCAAGCAATCAGGCTGCTATAGAGCCTGAATGATCCGCTCTTTCCTCACCGTATCGACGGGAACGCTGGCCTCGCGGCTGCTCGGATTCGTGCGCGATGCCGCCATCGCTTCGCTGCTCGGGGCAGGCCCGGTCGCGGATGCGTTTCTGGCTGCCTTTCAACTGGTCAATGTGGCGAGAAGGCTGTTGACCGAGGGCGGGCTCAACGCGGCCCTGGTGCCGGCCTGGCTGCGGGTCCGCGACACCGGCGGCGCGGAAGCGGCGGCAGCCTTCGCCGGCCGCGTGCTCGGCACCATCACGGCCGGACTGATCGCGGCGACCGCCCTGCTCGCGCTGGCGATGCCGCTGGTCATCACCGTGCTGGCGCCGGGGTTTTCCGGTCACGAAACGTTGCAGTTGGCGACCGACAATGCCCGACTGATGCTGCCGTATCTGGCCTTTGCCGGTCCGGTGACGGTGTTGATGGCGCTGCTGAACGCGCAGGGCCGCTTCGCGCTGACGGCGTTCTCGCCGCTGTTGTTCAACATCGCGCTGATCGCAGTGATGGCGGCGATGCCGCTGATCGCGCCGGATGCTGTCCGGGCCGCGCAGATCGTTGCCGCCACCGTCGGCATTGCCGGCCTGTTGCAGCTCGCCGTTCTGGTATCGCAGCGCGGCGTCGGCATCGCCACACCATTGCGGATATCGTTCGACGCGGAGATTTGCGGATTTCTCCGCAAAGCCGCTCCCGGCATGATCGCCACCAGCGCACCGCAGCTATTGATGATATCCGGCATGATCGTCGCCTCGCTGTCGCCATCGGCCGTCTCCTGGCTCTATTTCGCCAACCGGCTGATCGAACTGCCGCTCGGCATCGTCGGCGTTGCCATGGGTACGGTCCTGATTCCGGAAGTGACGCGCGCCCTGCGCAGCGACGATCGCCCCGCGATCGCTTACGCGGAATCGCGCGGCCTCGAACTCGCCGTCGGACTGGCGCTGCCGGCGACGCTCGGCCTGATCGTGCTGAGCGAATCGATCGTCGATCTGCTGTTCCGGTACGGCGCCTTCACCGCGGCAGATTCTGCGGCGACCGCGCAGGTGCTGAAATGGCTGGCGCTGGCCTTGCCGGCCCATGTGCTGGTGAAGGCGCTGTCACCGGCCTTCTTCGCGCGCGAGGATACGCTGACGCCATTGCTGGCGACGCTGAAGGGCGTGGCATTCGCCCTCGTACTGGCGGTCGTGTTCGGCCACATCTGGGGCGCAAGCGGCATTGCCGCCGCGATCGCGCTCGGCGCCTGGAGCACGGCGGTGACCTTGGTCCGCAAGGGCGCCGAAACCTTCGGATTTTCGATCGACACCGCGGCGCGCCGGAGGCTGCCGCGCATGGTGGCCGCGGCACTGGCGATGGGCGCGCTGCTCTGGCTTGCCGCGCGGGCGCTGCACCCGGCACTGACCTTGAGCTCGCATGGGCTCGCTTTGGTCCTGCCGATCCTGATTGTCGCGGGGGTAGCAATCTACGGCCTGTTCCTCCGGCTTTTCGGCGTCACCGCCTGGCGCGAAGGCGTTAACGCCATCCGGCAAAACAAGCCCTCCGGCTTGCGCGATTAAGCCTTGCGTGGCAAACGACGCGCCACAACAGCAAGTTCCTTAATTCCTTGGGAAGCTAACCATGGCCATGGTTGAACGGGTTTTTTCGGGCGTCCAGCCGACGGGCAATCTGCATCTCGGCAATTACCTCGGCGCGATCGTCAATTTCGTCAAACTGCAGCAGACGCACAATTGCATCTACTGCGTCGTCGACATGCACGCGATCACGCAAGGCGTTGACGTCTGGGGCGGCCCGGCCGAGCTGGCGCGCAATACCCGCGAAGTGACCGCGGCCTTCATCGCCTCCGGCATCGATCCGAAAAAGCATATCGTCTTCAACCAGAGCCAGGTGTCCGGCCATGCCGAGCTGGCATGGATCTTCAACTGCGTGGCGCGGATGGGCTGGCTCAACCGCATGACCCAGTTCAAGGACAAGGCCGGCAAGGATCGTGAGGCGGCATCGGTCGGACTGTACGACTATCCGGTGCTGATGGCGGCCGACATTCTGGTCTATCGCGCCACCCATGTTCCGGTCGGCGAGGACCAGAAGCAGCACCTCGAACTGTCCCGCGACATCGCGCAGAAATTCAACAACGATTTCGGCGAACTCGATCCGCAACAACGGCCACAACGACGGCGTGTTCTTTCCGCTGCCGGAGCCGGTGATCACCGGCCCTGCAACACGGGTGATGAGTCTCCGCGACGGCACCAAGAAGATGTCGAAGTCGGATGCGTCGGACAATTCGCGCATCAACCTGACCGACGACGCCGACACCATTGCGCAAAAAATCCGCAAGGCGAAGACCGATCCGGAACCGTTGCCGTCGGAAGAAAAAGGATTGGAACCCCGCCCCGAGGCTGACAACCTCGTCGGCATCTATGCGGCGCTGTCCGGGCGCAGCAAGGCCGATGTGCTGCGTGAGTACGGTGGCGGACAGTTCTCCAGCTTCAAGAACGCGCTGGTGGAACTTTGCGTCGAAAAACTCGCGCCTATAGCTTCGGAAATGAAGCGGCTGGTCGCCGATCCCGGCCATGTCGACTCGATCCTGATCGACGGCGCCGAGCGCGCAGAGGCGATCGCGCAGGAAACCATGAACGCGACCAAGGACATCGTCGGTTTCATCCGCAAGCGCTAGGGAGAGCGTTCAACGAACGCTGCCGGGTCATGAGGGCACCCGATTTCCTCAGAGACGGATGGTCGCTCGAAGATGGCGAGGAATATCACCGCGCCGCTCCCGCGACCTTTCATATCCCGGATCTGGCGCTGCGGCGCCTGCTTCAGCCCGGCGACTTCGCCAAGTTGATCTTCAAGATCGCCATTGAAGGTGACGAGTATGGAGCCATCGAACGGATGTGGGTGATCGTCCGCGAACGCCTGCCGACCGGCTATATCGGGATGCTGGACAACGAGCCGCACCCGATCGCGGAAAACAATCAATTTTGGGTTGGAACCGAGTTGCCGTTCGAATACCGGCACATCATTGCAGTTGCCCGTGCTGACGAAGCCAGTACCGCGCTTGCGAAGGCGCCCGTTCCAATTCCCTGGGATCGCTCAACCTAGAACGCGCTCCGACACATCAACGCCGCTTGTCGAAAGCGGCTTCGCCGTGGCAGCATGCGCCGATTTGGCGCAGCACCGGGACAGGCATGACCACCCAGCGACGAAGCTACGAGACGGGCCACAAACCGAAATGCCTGGTCATCGTTGACGACACCGCGGAGTGGGACCGCGCGGTCTACTATGCCAGCCGCTGGGCGATCCGGGTCGGCGGCGGCGTGGTGATGTTGCGCGTGATCGAGATCGAGGACCAGAACCAGCAATGGCTGGGGGTCGCCGACATCATGCGCGCCGAGGCCGAGGAAGCCGCCAATGAAGCGCTCGACCGCGCCTCCGGCCGCGCCAATGGCATTGCCGCGATCACGCCGGAACGGGTGATTCGCGAGGGCGACCCGACCGAACAGATCCTCGAAGTGATCGACCAGGACGTCGACATCGTCATGCTGGTGCTGGCGGCCAACCCCGGCGCCGAGGGCCCCGGTCCGCTGGTCGCCCAGATGGCCGAAGCGGCCGGGTCGTTCCCGATTCCCGTCACCATCGTCTCCGGCGGTCTGAGCGACGCGGATATCGACGCGTTGTCGTGATTTTAAGGGTTTTTTTCGCCAAAACCGACAAATGCAGACGCCGAACGGCTGTCCTGCGCCCCTTGACCGTGCACCGGCCGTCGCCATCTGCTAGAGCGAAACCCACGCGCCGGCCTTGAACCGGCGACGCCGGAGAAAGCCAAATGTTCATTCAGACCGAAGCCACGCCCAATCCCGCTACCCTGAAATTCATTCCGGGCCGTACCGTGCTAGACACCGGCACGATGGAATTCGCCAACCGTGAAGCCGCCTCGCGTTCGCCGCTCGCCGAACGGCTGTTCGCCGTCGCCGGCGTCACTGGCGTGTTTTACGGCTCCGACTTCGTCACGGTCACGAAGGACGACAGCGACTGGCAGCATCTCAAGCCCGCGATCCTCGGCGCCATCATGGAGCACTACATGTCCGGCGCGCCGCTGCTGGCGGACGGCAGCGCCGGGAATGACGAGGCGCTCGACGAGGAAGACGAGTTCTTCGACGAGGCCGACGCCGAGACGGTCGAGACCATCAAGGACCTGATCGAAACCCGGGTGCGGCCGGCGGTGGCGAACGACGGCGGCGACATCACCTTCCGCGGCTTCAAGGACGGGATCGTCTATCTCAACATGAAGGGCTCGTGCGCCGGCTGCCCGTCATCGACGGCCACCCTGCAACACGGCATCCAGAACCTTCTGAAGCATTTCGTGCCCGACGTGGTCGAAGTCCGGCCGATGTGAGCGGCCGGTCTCCGCTCTATCGTCGTCCCGGCGAAGGCCGGGACGACATCGTTACGCTGCCTGGCCGATGCTGGCCGCTTCCGCCGCAGCGCGCTGCATGCCGTTCGACATCTCTGTCGTGACAGTGCTCTGTTCCTCGACCGCAGCCGCCGTCGACGTCACGTACTCACTGACGTCCTGAATCGCCTTCTTGATCGAGTTGAGCGCCTCGACGACATCGCCTGAGATGCCGTTCAGGTTGCCGATTTCCTGCTCGATCTTGTCGGTGGCCTGCTTGGCCTGGTTGGCGAGATTCTTGACCTCGGCGGCGACCACCGCAAAACCGCGGCCGGCCTCGCCGGCACGCGCCGACTCGATGGTGGCATTGAGCGCCAGCAGGTTGATCTGGCCGGTGATGTCGCCGATCAGCTGCACGATGCTGCTCATCGACTCCGCCGCCTCGCTCAGGCGATGCGCCTGCTGGTCCGCGGCCTCGACCCGGCCCACCGCGGTCTGCGCGGTTTCCCGCGATTTGGCCATGGCTTCGGAAATTTCACGCACCGAGGCGTTCAATTCCTCGGCGCCCGCCGCGACCGACTCCATCATGCTGCGCACTTTCTCGCTGCGCATCCGCGCCTGAACCTGGGCCGTGGTGTCGGAGGCATATTTCACCACCTTGTACGGCTTGCCGTTGAGATCCCGGATCGGGTTGTAGGAGGCCTGAATCCAGATGTCGCGGCCGCCCTTGCCGACGCGCTGATACTCGCCAGACTGGAATTCGCCGCGGTTGAGGTTGGCCCAGAACTCGCGATAGGCGGCGCTCTCTCGCTCTGCCGGCGTGACAAACATCGAATGATGTTTGCCCTCGATTTCGCTCAGGGAGTAGCCGAGCGTGTTGAGGAAGTTCGCGTTCGCGACCAGAATCTTGCCGCTCATGTCGAACTCGATCACCGCCTGCGACTTGCCGATCGCCTCGATCTGGCCGGCGAAATTCGCGGTCTTGAGTTTCTGTTCGCTGACATCGGAGGCGAACTTCACCACCTTGAACGGCTTGCCGGTGTCGTCGAGGATCGGATTGTAGGACGCCAGAATCCAGATCTCCTTGCCGCCCTTGCCGTACCGCTTGTATTCGGCGGACTGGAATTCGCCGCGGTTGAGCTTGGCCCAGAATTCGCGATAGGCCGCGCTTTCTTTCTCGCCGGGCGCAATGAACATCGAATGATGCTTGCCCTGGATTTCCTCGAGCCGGTAACCCACCGCGGCAAGGAAGTTGTCGTTGGCCGTGATGATGGTGCCGTCGAGATTGAACTCGATCACCGCCTGCGCGCGGGCGATCGCCGCGATCTTGCCGGATTCTTCCATGCTGCGGATTTTCTTCGCCGTAATATCGGTGGCGAACTTGATCACTTTTTGCGGCTTGTTGGCGCTGTCCATGACCGGATTGTAGGAGGCTTCGATCCAGACCTCGCGGCCGCCCTTGGCGACCCGCTTGTATTCGGCGGCCTGGTATTCGCCGCGGTTGAGCTTGGCCCAGAACGCGCTGTATTCGGCGCTGCCACGCTGCTCGGATGTCACGAACATCGAATGATGCTTGCCCTGGATTTCCTCCAGCCGGTAGCCGAGCGTGTCGAGGAAGTTCTGGTTGGCGGTGATGATCGTGCCATCCATGTTGAATTCGATCACGGCCTGCGACTTGCCGATCGCAACCACCTGGGCCAGCGCATCGCGCGCCGCCAAATCATTTCGCCAGAAAGACATAAAATACCCCTTGGTCGACAGAAACGAACACGGCTGAAATTGCCTTGACCTGCGTCGTCCGGATCACCATTGACCCGTGTTTTCCCGGGGGGCAGAGTCCCATCAGGTGGCTAATAAATCCTTAATTACAAGTAATATCAAATACTTAGTATCCTAGAAGTTGCGGGATACCGCGAAGGCTTCAAAAAAGGGGCGCGAGTATTTTTGCGGAGATTTCGCGGTGGTTGAAGTCCAAATCCACACGCACCGCTGTGCCATCGGCGTGTGCTCTACCGCGCGTAGCGGAGGCAATCTGTGCAAACCACGTGGCAACGCCGGTATCCACACCGCGTGAATGCGCTATAGGTGGTGGCGATGCTGATCCTTGCTATCGATACCGCGCTTGACGCCTGCGCCGCGGCCGTACTCGACACCCATGCGAACAAAATTCTCGCGCATGAGTCGCAGGCAATGAAGCGCGGCCATGCCGAAGCACTGATGCCGCTGATCGCGCGGGTGATGAAAATCTCCGGTATCGCCTTTGCGTCGCTCGACCGCGTCGCGGCCACCGCCGGTCCCGGCAGCTTCACCGGACTGCGCGTTGGCCTCTCGGCCGCGCGCGGCATCGCGCTCGCCGCCAACAAGCCGGTGGTCGGGCTGACGACGTTGACCGCCTACGCCGCGCCCGTCGTCAGCGAGAACGGCGAACATCCGATCATCTCCGCGATCGACGCGCGGCACGACCATGTCTATTTCCAGGTGGTGAGCGGCGACGGCAGTTCGCTGATCAAGCCGAAGCTGGCGCCGATCACGGAGGCGCTCGAAGCATCGAGGTTCGGCACGCCGCATCTGGTCGGCAACGCCGCCGGGATTTTGGCCGACCGCTGGCCGTCCGACGCACCGCCGCCGTTCAGGGTCGAGCCGTTGCCGGCACCCGATATCGGCTGGGTGGCATGGCTCGGCGCCGCGGTCAGCCCCGAGAACTCGCCGGCCCGCCCCTATTATCTGCGCGCCCCCGACGCCAAGCCGCAAAAGGACCCGCTGGCCGCGGCCCAGCCGGCGCCGTGATGGCAGGCTTTTTCGGATCCTGGTTCTCCGGATGGCGCAGCCGCGACATCGCCGTCGTCGAACCGGCAGGCCCGCGCGACGCCGCGCGGCTGGCACAGTTGCATGGCGCCTCGTTTCATCGCGGCTGGGGCGAAGGCGAATTCGAGGTGATGCTGACCGAACGCAACACGCTCGTGCATCGGCTGCGACAAGGGCGCAACGTGATCGGCTTTGCGGTGTCGCGCATGGCCGCCGACGAGGCCGAAATATTGTCGGTAGCGATCGATGCCGGCCAGCGCGGCCGCGGCCTGTCGCGCGACCTGCTGTTGACACATTTGGGCCATCTCGCCGGCCGCGGCGTACGCACGGTATTTCTCGAGGTCGAGGAAAATAACCGCCCGGCGCGTCGATTGTATGAATGGGCCGGATTCGGCGTGGTTGGACGCCGGGAACGCTATTACCAGCAGCCCGGCGGGGAGCAATTGAATGCGCTTCTGATGCGGCGCGACTTGTCGTAATATGCGCGCGGTGGCACAACAGCCCCGACCTGTTCTCCAGGGCCCGAGATCATGCCTGCATTGAAATCCCCGCCTGCCCACAAGAATACCGGCATTGAGTCGCGCTGCGCCGCCACCGGCATGCGCATGACCGAGCAACGCCGCATCATCGCGCGCGTGCTGGCGGATTCCGTGGATCATCCCGATGTCGAGGAACTCTACCGGCGCTGCGTCGCGGTCGACGACAAGATCTCGATTTCCACCGTGTACCGCACCGTCAAGCTGTTCGAGGATGCCGGCATCATCGAGCGGCATGATTTTCGCGAGGGCCGGGCGCGCTACGAGCAGATGCCCGACAGCCACCACGATCACCTGATCAACCTGCGCGACGGCAAGGTGATCGAGTTCACCTCCGAGGAAATCGAGAAGCTGCAGGCCGAGATCGCCCGCAAGCTCGGCTACAAGCTGGTCGATCACCGGCTGGAACTATATTGCGTGCCGCTCGACGACGACAAGAGCTGAGCGCGTGCAACTCCATAAACGCGTCAAAATAAAATCTTGAACACAGCTATCGATCTCATCATCTTCGATTGCGACGGCGTGCTGGTCGACAGCGAAGTGATTTCGTGCCGCGCGCATGCGGAAGTTCTGACGCGTCACGGCTATCCGATCACATCGGATCAGGTACTGAAGCGCTTTCTCGGCGTCTCGGATCGCGAGGCGCGCCTCACCATCGAAACCGAGATGGGCCGAAAGCTGCCGGACGATTTCGAGGCGCAGATGAAGCAAGCCGCCTTGCAGCGCTACGCCAGCGAACTCGTGGCCATTCCGCATATCGGCCAGGCAATGGCTGAGATCGATCTACCCAAATGCGTGGCGTCGAGCGGAACGCCGGAGAAAATCCGTCACGGCCTGACCTGTGCCGGCCTGTTCGATATCCTCACGCCGCATATTTTCTCGGCGGTCCAGGTCGCGCGCGGCAAGCCCGCGCCGGACCTGTTCCTGTTCGCCGCCGAGCAGATGAACGCCACGCCCTCCCGATGCCTCGTGATCGAGGACAGCGTTCCCGGCGTCACCGGCGCCAGCGCTGCCGGGATGACCGTGCTGGGATTCCATGGCGGCAGCCATTGCAGCGGCAGCCATGCGGACCTGCTGCGGGCCGCCGGCGCCGCCGTGACGTTCGACGATATGCGGCAATTGCCCGGTTTGGTCGCCCAAATCGGCCAAAAACCCGGTCTGATCGCTGGATTTTCAGCGGGTTAGCCTATATTTGACCTCTCAATAGAGCTCTGCGCCGCATTGGCGCCGTTCCAGCCCCATATCCAGGTTCCATGAAGCCGCCGCGCAAGCTGCACATCAAGTCCTATGGCTGCCAGATGAACGTCTACGATGCGCAACGCATGGTGGACACGCTGGCGCCGGAAGGCTTTGTCGAGACCGCCAGCGCCGAAGATGCGGACCTCGTGATCCTCAACACCTGCCATATCCGCGAAAAGGCTTCCGAAAAAGTCTACTCCGAACTCGGCCGGCTGCGCGTCGCCAAGGACGAGGCTGCGCGCAACGGTCGCGAGATGCGCATCGCGGTGGCCGGCTGCGTCGCGCAGGCCGAAGGCGCCGAGATCATTCGCCGCGCGCCTGCGGTCGACGTCGTGGTCGGGCCGCAGAGCTATCACCATCTGCCGCAGCTATTGGCGCGCGCGAAGGAGCAAGGCCGCGCGCTGGAGACGGAGTTTCCGGTCGAGGACAAGTTCGGCTTCCTGCCGGCGCCAAAGCCCGCCGCGATCCGCGCCCGCGGCATCTCCTCGTTCGTGACCGTGCAGGAAGGCTGCGACAAGTTCTGCACCTTCTGCGTGGTGCCCTATACGCGCGGCGCAGAAGTGTCGCGCCCGGTCGCCAAGATCATCGACGACGTGAAGCGGCTTGCCGACAACGGCGTGCGCGAGATCACGCTGATCGGGCAAAACGTCAACGCCTATCACGGCGAAGGCCCGGACGGACGGACCTGGCCGCTCGGCAAACTCCTGCAGCGGCTGGCTGAAATCGAGGGCATCGTGCGGCTGCGCTATTCCACCAGCCATCCCCGTGACGTCGATGATTCGCTGATTTCGGCGCATCGCGACCTCGCCGCGCTGATGCCGTTCGTGCATTTGCCGGTCCAATCCGGTTCCGACCGGATCCTGGCGGCCATGAACCGCAAGCATACCGCCGACGATTATCGCCGCGTCATCGACCGTTTTCGCGAAGCCCGCCAAGATATTGCGTTTTCATCGGATTTTATCGTGGGCTTCCCCGGCGAGAGCGAAGAAGAATTTGCCGCGACCCTCGCGCTTGTCATGCAAATCGGATACGCTGGCGCTTATTCGTTCAAATATTCGCCACGGCCGGGCACGCCGGCGGCGGACATGCAGGAGACGGTGTCAGCGGCAGAGATGGACGAGCGATTGGTGCGGCTCCAGGAATTGATCGACAGTCAGCAATCGGCCTTCAACAAGGCCATGATTGGCAACACCGTCGATGTGCTGTTCGAGCGCGCCGCCCGCAACCCCGGCCAGATCGTCGGCCGCACCGCCTACCTGCAACCCGCGCACGTGTTTGCCTCGCCAGACATCATCGGACAGGTGCTGTCGGTCAAGATCGACAGCCTCGAGCGCTACAGCCTGCTCGGCCAACTCGCCGGCCCTTCCGCGTCGCCGGCATCTGCTTTTTCGCAAACAACAATTCCTTCTCCAATGACAACGGGAGCCTGAACCCTTGCCCAAAAGCGCATCGGATTCACCTTCACTCGCTCCCAGCCGCAAATTTGAACGCGACATGCAAATTCCGCCCGAAACCCAGGTCGTCATCGACTTCGACGACAACCGCGCCGCTTCCGCGCTGGTCGGTCCTTATGGACAGAATCTCGCGCTGGTCGAACGGCGGCTCGGCGTCGTGGTCGATTCCCGCGGCAACAACATCACCATCGCCGGATCCCGCGACGGCTGCGACGCGGCGCGGCGGGTGCTGGAGACCCTCTATGGACAGGCGGTCCAGGGCCAGGACCTCGCGCAGGGCGACGTCGAAGGCGCCATCCGCGCCGTGATTGCGCAGGGCTCGCTGTTCGAATTCGACGCCAAGGCTGCCAAGAACCAGTTCGAGACCATCAACCTGCGCAAGCGCCCGGTGCGCGCGCGCACCGCCGCGCAGGATTCCTATATCCGCGCGCTGAAACGCAACGAACTGGTGTTCGGCGTCGGCCCGGCCGGCACCGGCAAAACCTGGCTTGCGGTGGCGCATGCCGCGCAACTGTTCGAACGCAAGGAAGTCGACAAGATCATCCTGTCGCGTCCCGCGGTCGAGGCCGGCGAGCGGCTCGGCTTTCTGCCCGGCGACTTGCGCGAGAAAGTCGATCCTTACCTGCGGCCGATCTACGACGCGCTGTACGATTTGATGGACGCACGCATTGTCGAACGCGCGCTGCAAGGCGGCGAGATCGAGATCGCGCCGCTGGCATTCATGCGCGGCCGCACGCTGACCAACGCCGTCATCATCCTCGACGAAGCGCAGAACACCACGTCGATGCAGATGAAGATGTTTCTGACCCGGCTTGGCGAGAACAGCCGCATGATCATCACCGGCGATCCCACCCAGGTCGACCTGCCGAACGGCCAGACCTCCGGGCTTGCCGAAGCCGTCAAGCTGCTCGACGGCGTCGAGGGGATCTCGCAGGTGAAATTCACCGCCGAGGACGTCATCCGCCACGAACTGGTGGCGCGAATCGTCGCCGCCTATGAGGGATTGCCGCAGAAGCCGGCAACCGGCCGCTCTTGATCGTAACACCTTCGCTGCCCGGCCTGCCGCAGGCAGATCCGGACCGCAGCCTGAATGCCGGAATGCAGAACCAAACTACGCAAAGATCTGGAACGCCCGTGTCGTCCGCCCTTCCGCTCACTGAAGTTCTCGTCGTTGCCGATTGCTGGCAGACCGAGCCCGACGCCGAGGCCGTGATCCATCGCGCCATTGAGGCCGCCGCCGAATTCGCCGATGCCGATGTCGGCGAGGCCGAGCTCGCTGTCATGCTGACCGACGATGCCGGAATCCGCACCCTGAACAGCAACTGGCGCGGCATCGACAAGCCGACCAACGTGCTGTCATTTCCGGCGCTGCAGGCACCCGCGGGCGCCCCGTCCGACGCGCCGCGCATGCTCGGCGATATCGCCATCGCCTACGAGACGATGCGCAAGGAAGCCGATGACGAGCAAAAGCCGTTCGATCATCATCTCAGCCATCTGGCGGTCCACGGCTTCCTGCATCTGATCGGCTACGATCACGAGAACGACGACGACGCCGAGACGATGGAAACGCTCGAGACCGAGATTCTCGCGCAGCTTGGCATTCCCGATCCTTACCAGGATCGAGATCCGTATGCGGACCGGGAGCGGATGGACTGACATGCCGGACTCCGACCCGACCCAGGACAACCCGCGCAACACCCGCAACCTGCCCGCAGTGGTGCAGGAAGGCGAGGTACTGCGCCCCGCCGCCGACAACTGGCTGCTGCGGGCGATCCGCACCCTGTTCGGCTGGAAGCCGGGGTCGGTCCGCGACGATCTTCAGGTGGTGCTCGACACATCGACCCCGGACGATGTCGGCTTTTCCGCCATCGAGCGCACCATGCTGCGCAATATCCTCGGCCTGCACGAGCGGCGGATCGCCGACGTCATGGTGCATCGCGCCGACATCGTCGCGGTCAAGCGCGACATCCCGCTCGGCGAACTGATGAGCCTGTTCGAGAGCGCGGCGCATTCGCGCCTCGTGGTCTACAACGAAACCCTCGACGATCCCGAAGGCATCGTTCACATCCGCGATCTGCTGGCATTTATGACCGCACGGGCGCGAATCGGCGAGCCCGGCAAGGCGAAGCGCAAGAAGCCCTATCCCGCCGGGCTCGATCTGCGCGCGGTCGACCTCGCGCTGCCGCTCGCGCAAGCCAATATCATCCGCAAGCTGCTCTACGTGCCGCCGTCGATGCGGGCGATCGACCTGCTGGCGCAGATGCAGGCCTCGCGCATTCATCTGGCGCTGGTGGTGGACGAATATGGCGGTACCGACGGCCTGGTGTCGATCGAGGACATCGTCGAGCAGATCGTCGGCGAGATCGACGACGAACATGACAGCGACGAGCCGCCGGCCATCGTCCGGCAGGCGGAAGGGTCTTTCATCGCCGATGCCCGCGCCAGCCTCGACGACGCCCGCAAGGTGATCGGCGAGGATTTCATCACCGGCGAGGCCGGCGAGGAAGTCGCGACGCTGGGCGGCTATCTGGTCGCGCAGGTCGGCCGCCTGCCGGTGCGCGGCGAGGTGATTGCCGGCCCGGGCAATTTCGAGATCGAGGTGCTCGACGCCGACCCGCGGCGGGTCAAGCGGCTGCGCATCGCTGTTCGCAAGGAGCGTTCCGCCGCCCGCAGCGCGCGCGAAAGCCGCCGCCGCGAAGTCACGCCCGACGCCAACGCGCCGCAGGCGAATGACAATGCGCCGCCGCCGTCGGGCGATGGAGCCGGTTCGCAGTGATACCGACCAGCAAACTCCGCGTCGCCGGCCTTTCGATCATCCTGGCCTGGGGATGGAAGCGCGCCGCCTTGGCGCTGGTCGCGGGCGCGCTGTCGGCACTTGCGATGGCGCCGTTCAACGTCTGGCCGGTGCTGTTCGTGACCTTTCCGGTCGCGGTCTGGCTGATCGATGGTGCTGCCGCCGGGAAATGGCGCGGCGTGCCGGCGGCGGCGATGTCCGGCTTCTGGTTCGGGCTCGGCTATTTCGTGCCCGGCCTCTACTGGATCGGCAACGCCTTCCTGGTCGACGCCTCGACCTTTGCCTGGCTGATGCCGTTCGCGGTGCTGGGCCTGCCGGCCTATCTCGCATTGTTCACCGCGGCAGGCTTCGCGCTGGCGCGGCTGCTGTGGACGCGGGATGCGTCGCGGGTGCTGGCGCTGGCGATCAGCCTGACCGCCACCGAATGGTTTCGCGGCCATCTGCTGACGGGATTCCCGTGGAACACGTTCGGCTATGCGCTGTCGGAGCCGCTGGCGCTGGCGCAGACCGCGTCGCTGATCGGGCTGTGGGGCATGACGTTCCTGGCCGTGGCGATCTTCGCCAGCCCGGCGGCGCTGATCGACGGCAGTTCGCGCGGGCGAAAGCCGTGGATCGCGCCAGTAGCGGCGCTGGCCCTGCTCGCCGCCATGGGCGTCTACGGCACCGTCCGGCTGTCGCTGCAGCCGACGGCCTTCACCAAGGTCAAGCTGCGCATCATGCAGCCCAATTTGCA
This sequence comes from uncultured Alphaproteobacteria bacterium, assembly GCA_963764705.1. Taxonomy (GTDB): domain Bacteria; phylum Pseudomonadota; class Alphaproteobacteria; order Rhizobiales; family Xanthobacteraceae; genus Bradyrhizobium. The sequence goes on from CAVXTR010000014.1 coordinate 309,791, forward strand.
GCAGGACGCCAGATTCAACTATTCCGCCAAGGCGGAGGTGATGCAGAAATATCTGACACTATCAGACCGCGCGTCCGGGCCGCAGTCAACCGGCGTCAGCGATGCGAAGATCCTGATCTGGCCCGAATCAGCCTTCCCGTTTTTCCTGACGCGCGAAGCCGACGCGATGGCGCAGATCGCCGACCTGCTGCCCAAGGGTACCGTGCTGATCACGGGCTCGGTACGGGCGCCTGACGGGCCGCCCGGCGCCCGCGTCACCCGGGCCTTCAACTCGATATATATCATCGACCATGACGGTAGTGTGCTGTCGGTCTATGACAAGCTGCACCTGGTGCCGTTCGGCGAGTACCTGCCGTTCCAGGACTGGATGGAAAAGCTCGGCTTCGTGCAGCTCACCAAGGTGCAGGGCGGCTTCATTCCCGGCACGCGTCGCCGCACGCTGGAGATACCGGACGCGCCGCGCGCGCTGCCTTTGATCTGCTATGAGGCGATTTTCCCGGGCAGCGTCGCGGCGCGCGACGATCGTCCCGGGTGGATCGTCAACCTCACCAATGACGGCTGGTTTGGAATTTCGACGGGGCCCTACCAGCATCTGCAGCAGGCTCGGTTGCGCGCCGTCGAGGAAGGGTTACCGGTTGTTCGAGCAGCGAACACCGGCATTTCAGCCGTCGTCGATCCATCGGGACGTATTGTCGCACGGCTCGGTCTCGGCATCGAAGGCGTACTGGATGCCAGCCTGCCCGTTGCTTTGCCGCCGACGGTCTACGCGCAGCTTAGAGACATTCCAATCGCAGTCATCGCTGCACTTGCGCTGCTGTTGGTCATCCGACGCCGCGTTGTTAGGCGCGCCGCCTGAAATTTGTATTTCGTAGATTGTAGACTGTTGCCGGTTTGCCGCAACGGAACTCTATGCGCGTTTCACCCAGTTGACAGAAAGGCCGCGCCATTCGCATTCTATGGTCCGCAACTAAAAATTAAAAACCAGTCAGCTCATTGCTCAACTCGTCTGCATATCTACCCGATCCTCCGAGCAGGATTTGACGGTACCGGCGCCTGAGGCAGATTTCCCCGTCTTGCTTCACCCCCGGCGCGTAATCCCGAGGAGTTTGAGATGTCCACCAAAGCCCCCAACCCTGTTGACAAATATGTCGGCAGCCGTGTCCGCATGCGCCGCATCATGCTGGGCATGAGCCAGGAAAAACTGGGCGAGGCATTGGGGCTCACCTTCCAGCAGGTTCAGAAATACGAAAAGGGCACCAACCGCGTCGGCGCCAGCCGCCTTCAGCAAATTTCAGAAATTTTGCAGGTGCCGGTATCGTTTCTGTTCGACGGTGGACCGAGCGGCGCGGTCAATACCGCCGGCTTCAGCGAAGGCTCGTCGCCGGCCTACGTCTCGGATTTTCTCGCCACTTCCGAGGGCCTGGCGCTGACACGCGCGTTCACGCGTATCGCCGACGCCAAGATGCGCCGCTCGATCGTCGATCTGGTCGAACAGGTCGCGGCGCGCGAAGGCCCCGACAAGCGCTGATTTCCGCTCTATCTCCTTATTTTCGCTGGACATACCAATTGACGCGCCTACCGGCGGGAGCGCATGACATCGGCCTGATTTCCTTGATGACGAAATGCGCCGATGACGGACACCAATCCCTTCGATTCCAAAGCGATCCTCGACGGCATTCGCCGCTGGGTCGAGATCGAGACCCCGACCGAAGCGCCCGCGCAGGTCAACCGGCTCGCCGACCTCGTCGCGGAGGGCTATCGCGACCTGCCGGCGACGATCGAGCGAATCGCTGGCCGCTCCGGCTGCGGCGATCATCTCGTCGTGCGCTCGTCCTGGGGACAAAACACGACATCAAGCGGACAAAACGCGCCAGGCATTCTGGTGCTGAGCCATCTCGATACCGTGCACCCGATGGGATTCATCGAGCGGCTGCCGTTCAGGATCGAGGGCGACAGCGCCTTCGGCCCCGGCATCTACGACATGAAGGGCGGCGCCTATCTCGCCTATCACGCGTTTCGTCAGATTTGCGCCGATCCCGCACACTCGCCGCTCGGCATCACCCAGCTCTATGTTTCCGACGAAGAAATCGGCAGCCCGACGTCGCGTTCGCTGATCGAACAGGAAGGCCGCAAGGCCAAGTATGTTCTGGTCACCGAGCCGGCGCGCGATGGCGGCAAGATCGTCACCGGCCGCAAGGGCGTCGCGCGCTTCGAGATCTATCTCAAGGGCGTGCCGTCGCATGCCGGCACCCGGCCCGAGGACGGCCGCAGCGCGATCCGTGAACTCGGCAACATCATCCAGACGCTGGAGGCGATGAACGACCTCAAGCGCGGTGTAACCGTCAATGTCGGCGTCGTGCGCGGCGGCACCAAGCCGAACGTGATCGCGGAGGAAGCCTATGCCGAGGTCGACATGCGCGTGCCGACGATTGCCGATTCCGACGAGCTGGTGCCGAAAATCCTCAACCTGAAATCACGCACCGAGGGCGTCAGCGTCAGGGTGGTCGGCGAGCTCAATCGGCCGCCTTACGAAAAGGGCAACGCCGGCGCCGCATTGTACGAACATGCCAAGACGCTGGCGGCCGAAATCGGCTTCGAGCTGGTGGACACGTTCACCGGCGGCGGCTCCGACGGCAACTTCACCGCGCCGCATACGGCAACGCTGGACGGGCTGGGCGTCGACGGCAAGGGCGCGCATACCCATTACGAGCAGATGTATATCTCGTCGATCGAGCCGCGGGCACGGCTGCTGCACCGGCTGTACCAGACGCTGCGATGATCGCGAACCCAGGCGAGCCCGAAGATCGCGATCCGTCGCACGACGGCGCCGCCGCGCATGCGCACGGCTCGTTCTTCGGCCGTCGCAAGGGCCACAAGCTGCGCATCCACCAGGCCGACCTGATCGAGCAGTTGCTGCCGCGTCTGGCGCTCGATATTGCAAGCCCGGCCCCCGCCCGTCTCACCGAATTGTTCGATGGCGAAATCGACGATGTCAGGCTCGAAATCGGATTTGGCGGCGGCGAACATCTGATCGCGGAAGCGCAGGCCTTCCCGCGGATCGGGTTCATCGGCTGCGAGCCCTATGTCAACGGCATGGCAAAAATCCTGACGCAGATCGAAGCGGGCAATATCGGCAATATCAGGCTTTACGCCGGCGACGCCGCCGAACTGCTGGCCTGGGCGCCGCAGCGATCGATGGCGCGGGTCGACCTGATCCATCCCGATCCGTGGCCGAAACGGCGGCACTGGAAACGGCGCTTCGTGCAGGACGCAACGGTTGCGGCGATGGCGCGCATCATCAAGCCGGGCGGCGAGTTTCGCTTCGTCAGCGACATCGACGATTATTGCGCATGGACGCTGGCGCATCTGATGCGCTCGCCGGATTTTCTCTGGACCGCGGAGCGCGCCGCCGATTGGCGTCAGCCCTGGGACGGCTACACCATGACCCGCTATGGACGAAAGGCCGAACGCGAGGGTCGCGTGGCGGCGTATTTGCGATTTCGGAGGGACGCCACCGCGCGGTAGATCCGGATGCTCTGGAGGGCCAAAACACAAAATCGCGAAAACAACCCCATGCAAAGTAGAAATGGCTCGCGAAAAAGGCTCGACGTCGCCGCCCAACCTGATCTTATCGTGCCTTAGGCCGCCCATCCCTGCCCGCCGCCATCGACACGAAGAACCTGGCCCGAAACGAACGCCCCCAGGGGACCGGCGAACACTTCCACGACGCGGGCGACCTCGTCGACGGTGGCAATGCGGTCCAGCGTTCCGGTCTCGACCATCCGTTTCTCATCGACGGCGCGCGTGCCCATAAATCGCCCGGTGCGGGTGTCGCCGGGCGCAATGCAGTTGACGGTGATGTCATAGGATCGCAGCTGATCGGCGAGACAGCGGGTGTAATGCGTCATCCCGGCCTTGGCGACGGCATAGATCGAGCCGCTGGTGCGGCCCTTGAACGCCGCGACCGAACCGATGGTAACGATGCGGCCCTGTCGCCGCGCCATCATCCCCTTGGCGACCGCCTGGCAGGTCAGGATCGTCGAGAGCAGGTTGCGATCCAGTACGGCGCGCACGTCCTCTTCGCGAATGCCGACGGCGTCGTTCGGGTCCGGCTTGCCGCCTTTGGCCGCAATGTCACCACCGGCATTGTGGACGAGAATGTCGATCGGGCCCAACTCTTTCGTCGCGGTCTCGACGACGCGCGCGATATCATCGCCACGCGTAAGATCGCCGAGGACGCGGATGGTGCGCACGCCGTGCGCAGCCGCCACCGCTTCCGCAACCGCCGTCAGCGTCGATCCCTCGCCGTATTCCGCCGGACCGTTCTCGCGCATGCCGTGGATCGCGACGTCGGCGCCGAGGCTGGCGAGCCTTTCGGCAAAAGCCCGGCCCAGACCGCGGCCCGCACCGGTGACGAGTGCGACCTTGCCCTTCAGCGCCCGTGCGTCATCGTGTGATGCCATGATGTTTCCTCTCGAATTTTTTGAATGTCAGTCTGCGGCGAGATCAAGTCCAATCGCGAGTGCCTGTACGAGGCACATCGGCGCAACCAGCGTGCGCAGTGCCGGCTCCGGCATGTCCTGAATTTCGAAGACGACTGAGGCGCCCTCGGCGATCGGGCTCAGCAGGCTGTCCGTGATCGAGATTGCAGGTACGTTGCGCGCCACCAGTTCGGGAAACAGCCGGGCCGTATCCGGGTAATAGTTACGGAAGCTGATCGCAACCAGCGCGTCCGCCGAACTCGCCGGATGGGATTGCTCGCGGATGCTGCCGCCGATGCCATCGAGCAGCACCACGCGCCGACCGAACTTGCGCAGCACATAAGCCAGATGCGTCACGACCGGAAATGAACCGCCGAGACCCAGCAGGTAGATGTCGCGCGCGTTCGCCAGGATCTTGATGGCGGCGTCGAGCTGCCGCTCATGAGCCGACTGGCTCAGCGTCACCAGCGCCGATTGTGCTTCCGCGACGAAACGCCCCAGTACCGCCGCGGGTTTGCGACCGAGGATCGATTTCTCCTCGCTCTTCATGCGCGCCAGCCGCGCCTTGTAGCTCGGCGCGACGCCGGCCACGAGGCGCGTACGAAACACCTGCTGCATCTCGGTAAAGCCGCCGAAACCGAGCGCATGCGCAAAGCGCACGATCGCCGACGGCGGCACCCCGGAACGCTCCGCGATTTCAGCCACCGTGCCGAGCGCAACGTCCGTCGGATGGTCCAGCACGAATTCCGCGATCTGCTGCAGCCGGCCCGACAAGGCCCGATGCCGCTGGGCGATCGCGCCGCGCAACTCGTCATAATTCATCGCCGTGCCGACGGTCTTGTTCATGGTCTCAGTCTACCCGATCGCGGCACGTTTCGCCGACTGGTTCAAATATTCTACTTTACATTCACAATAGAACGTTCATTCTACGGACCGCAACAAGAAAACAAGCGGTCTGGAGGGAGCGATGAAGAAGCGTGAGATTTCACGGCGCGGCGTTCTAAAGGGCAGCCTGATGGCCAGTGCCCTTGCCGGCACGGCCAGTTTCTTCGGACCGTGGAAAGAGAATCGGGTCTGGGCGCAGGGTGCCGCCAAGCCTATCAAGCTCGGCCTGACCTGCGATGCCAGCGGTCAATACGGCAATAGCGGCCAGGACGACCTGCGCGGAATCCTGATGGCGATCGACGAGGTCAACGCCAAGGGCGGCGTGCTCGGGCGCAAGATCACCTGGATCACCGCCGACACCGAAACCACGCCAGCGACCGGCAGCCGCGTCGCCGAGCGCTTCATCACCCGGGAAGACTGCACCATCCTGATCGGCGCGCTGCATTCCGGCGTCGCCAACGCCATCACCCAGGTCGCGGCCAAAAACGGCGTGATCTATCTCAACACCAACTCCTCCGCACCAAGCGAAGCCGGTGAAAACTGCGCGCGCGTCAAGTTCGTGTGGGACGGCAACGGCACCAACTTCTCCAGGGCGTCTGTGAAGAACGCCGTCGAATTCAATCGGCAAGAACTGGATGCTGCTGACCAACGACTATGTATGGGGCCACACCACGTCGGCCGCGACCAAGGCACAGGTCGAGGGCGCCGGCGGCAAGATCATCGACAATTTGCTGGTGCCGCAGAACACCCGCGACTTCACGGCCTATCTGCTGAAGATCCAGCAGGCAAAGCCGGATGTGGTGGCAACCGCGATCGGCGGCGACGACATCAAGGCGCTGCGCGAGCAGGTCGCCCAGCTCAAGCTCGACGGCAAGCCGGCCTGGATCAACAACCAGCAGGATTGGCCCGATGTCTGGGGCGCGCCCGACAGCCTGTTCGGCGTGTTCGGCACCACCTGGTATCACAAGCTGGCACTGCCTGGCGTCGCCGAGTTCGTCAAGAAGTGGCAGGCTACCAACAAGGAAGGCTCGATTCCGGTCCCCGGAAACGTCTCCTACAACGGCTACATGTCGACCCGCGAATTGCTGAAGGCGATCGAGCGCGCGGGCTCGACCAACAACGTCAAGATCATCAAGGAACTCGAGAACCTGAAGATTTCGGCGACCGACCGCATGCAGCATTTCGACGCCTACATGGATCCAGTCACCCATCAGCTGCAGCAGACCATCTATCTGGCCCGGAAGAACGCGAAGCCGGCCGACAACACCGATCTCTACGAGCTCGTCGAGCTGGACCGAGCCGAAGGCGGCCGCGGATACGGATGCGAACGCGAAGTGCAAGCTCGTTCCCTATGAGCAGGTGCCGACCGTCGATTCCTGACGACGGCCGGTTGAACTTGCAGCGGGCGCGCGGTGCGCCCGCTGTTTTGTAATAGCAAGTCGAGACGACAACCTTGTTCGATCTTCTTCCCCACCTCCTCAACGGTCTCACGCTCGGCCTGCTGTTTGCGCTGATCGCGCTCGGCTTCATGCTGATCGTGGGATTGATGGAGCAGATCAATCTGGCGCACGGTTCGCTGTTCGCGCTCGGCGCCTACTTCGCCATGCAGCTGATGGGACCGCGTCCGCCGTTTCCGCCTGACCTTGCAAAAGCCTGGCTCGCGCTGCCGCTCGGCTGGCGCTATGCCGCGACGCTGCTGCTGGCGCCCGCCGCGGTCGGCATCGTCGGGATTGCGATCGAATTCTGCATGCGCCGCACTTACGGTAAGGACCCGCTGTACGGCCTGCTGCTCACCTTCGGCGCGGCGATGGTGATCGAAGAGACGATCCGCCTGACCTGGGGTACGCGCGACTATGTGTTGCAGGTGCCGCAGCCGATCAATGGCGGGTTCATCATGGCCGACCTGATCTGGTCGACCTATCGTTTTTATGCCGCCGGCATCGCGGTCGCGATCATCGCCCTGGTCTGGCTTCTGATCGAGAAGACGCGGTTCGGCGCTGTCGTCAAGGCCGGCGCCCATGACAGCGAAATCGTCCGCGCGCTCGGCATCAATCTGACACGCCTTCGACTTCTGGTGTTCGTGTTCGGCACCATGCTGGCGGCAATCGCCGGCATTATCGTGGCGCCGATATGGGGCATTCGTCCGCATATGGGCGTCGATGCCGTGATCCCGGCGTTCCTGGTGATCGTGCTCGGCGGCGTCGGCAGCTTTTGGGGCGCGGTCGTTGCAGGCCTGCTGGTCGGTCTGGCCGTTGGCCTCACCGGCGCCTATGCGTCTGAATGGTCGTTGCTGTCGATGTACGTGCTGCTGGTGGCGGTCGTGACCGTCCGGGCGCGCGGGCTCTGGGGCAAGAAAAGCGTGCTCGAGGCCTGAGATGAACTCAACTCCATCAAATCACTCGGACGCCACCCGGCTGATCACCCCGACCATGCTGGTACTGTGGCTGGTGCTCGCGACAGTACCGCTGTGGATCGCGCGTGTCGGGCTTTATCCCTATCTCGGCATCGAGATCCTGATCTGGTCGCTGTACGCACTCGCGTTCAATCTCGTACTGGGCACCGCTGGCCTGCCGTCGTTCGGCCACGGCGCCTATTTCGGCATCGGCGCGTACGCCTTCGGCCTCTGCCAGTTCAATGTCGTCGCCAATCTCTGGGTCTGCCTGATCGCCGCCTTCGTCATGGCGGGTCTCGCCGGCGCGCTGGTGGCGCTGTTCATCTCGCATCGGCGCGGAATTTATTATGCCTTCATGACCATCGCCTTCGGCCAGATCTTCTGGACGCTGGCGATCAAGTTGCACAAGGTCACCGGCGGCGAAGACGGGCTCTTGAAGATCGCGCGCCTGCCGGCCGACCTCGGCTTCGCCTCGTTCAATCTCTCGCCGACAATGTCGCGTTCTATTACTTCGTTCTTGTGGTCTTCGGGCTCGCCGTCATCGGGCTGTGGCGGCTGGTGAACTCGCCCTATGGCAGGGTGATCGC
>CAVXTR010000015.1:0-18155 GCA_963764705.1 uncultured Alphaproteobacteria bacterium
ACTGCGTCCGCCTGACGCCGGAAAACGTCCGCACCCTGAACTGGCTGCCGCCGAGCTGCGGCTACAAGCTGGTCGCGGAGGGCCGCGATTTGTACTGGTGGCATCCGCTGATTTCGGGCGATCCCAATACCGTGCATGAAGCCGGTGTTTCCGTGCGCGGAAGGGTGCAGGGCACCGAGAACGAGATCGCCGATGAGGATCTCGAGGACCATATCGTGCAGTGGCCGGCGCTCTTGCCGAAGCGGGCGAAGCTGAAGAAGCGGCCGAAGGCCTAAAACCCCGCTGCGGGTATCGTCAGCGGCCGTCCCTCGATCGCGCGGCCGGACTTGTCGGGACTGGCGTTGCTGTCGTCCGCCCACGCCAGGAACGCCGTCTCGCCCGTGGGATTCGACGTCGCGGCGGCGCTCAGGCTGAACCGTTGCCCACCGGTCAACGTGTTGAACTGGACGGCTTGGCCAATCGGTCCCGTGGTTGAGAAAATTCTCGCCATCACGTTCGTGCCGGCGGCGGAGTTATCGACATTCAGCTGTGTCCACGCCAGCAAAAAGCGCTCGCCCGATAACGGCACCAGCGTCGGCCAGGAGGATTGGATCCGGCTCGCACTGGTAGTTGCGATGCGGATATTGGCGAAAGTGCCGTTGGCCTCGAACACGCTCGCCAGCGCGACCGTCGTTTCGAAGCCGGTCTCGCCATCGCCCGCGCTCCTGACATGCGCGATGATGAAGCGGCCGGAATCGAGCGCGGTAATGGCGGCCTCGGTTATATCCAGCGCCGTGGTCTGTTCGGTGCCCACCGGCGTGTTGCCTTTGAAAATCTGGAGGTGAACGAGGAGGGGTCCGGGAAGACGAGCCCGCCATGCGATGACGATGTTTCCGTCTTCGAGGCTGGCGACCATCGGCACCCGGTGCAGACCCGGGGTCGTATTGGCGCGAAACTCGGGACCATTTTTGGCCCCTTCGATATCGTAACGCTGCGCGCGGATGCGCTCGTTCGGTCGCTTGTCGGCCCAGACGACGATGAAGCCGCCGTCCGGCAGGCGTGCCAGCGCCGGCCGTATCAGCGGTTCGACTTCCGCAGTGCTGACCTGGCTTTCAGGTCCTGAAAGCGTATCCGCATCGAATGTGCGAACCTTGACCTGCGCCGGAGCCCCCGGCGCCTGTTCGATCCACGCGGCAACCAGGCCCTGGCTGGTTTGAATGATGACCGGGAGCTGGCGCTTCGTGCCTGGCGTTCCCGGAAAGTTGACGGTGAATTCGACATCGCTCGGGATCCCGTTCACGCCAAGCAACTGGCCTTTGATATTGCCGCTCCCGTGGTCGGCCCAGACAACGGCGAACTGGAGGCCGTTTAATCCAGCAATGCCGGCCTGATCCTGATTGCCCGCCACGGTGCTGTTGATCAATATCTCGTCCATCGTGCTGCCCTCTGCAATAAGATGCCGCGACATCGCCGGGCTGTTCCGAGCGGGTAACCCCGCCCGCGATTCTGCCTGAACCGAACCGGCCCAATAGTGGTCGTACGCGCGAGAAAATGTCGCACGGGACAATTGCAGCCGTCGAGTCGAGCGCTCTTGCGATGCCGGGCTGGATATGAGGCGGCAATGGCCGGAACTTCAGGCTTCGCGCGCTTTCGCGCTGCGACCCTGACGGGATGCACCCATGCGCAGGGGGTGCTGCCTGACGGATGATTTCTCCCGTAAACAAAGCTCGAAATGGCGATTCCACCCCCAGCCATTAGAGCCGTGTAGAAGAATATTGCAGCCGATATGAACAAGTTGGAACGGCAGAGCCCTGCCGATCAGACGACATTGCCCGACGATTTGGCCCAGGAGCTCTCGCACATCACGACCGAGGTGATCGAGGTCTCTGACGCGCCGTCGCTGGCGCCGCGTGCGCCGCTGACGCCGGACGAAGTCCGCACCATCCTGATGAGCCTGCTGCTGACGATGTTCCTGGCAGCACTGGACCAGACCATCGTCGCGACCGCGCTGCCGACGATCGGCCGCCAGTTCAACGACGTCAGCAATCTGTCCTGGGTGATCACGGCGTATCTCTTGGCCTCGACCGCGGTGGCGCCGGTGTTCGGCACCTTGAGCGATATCTACGGTCGCCGCGCCATGATCACGGTTTCGCTCAGCCTGTTCACGGTGGGCTCGATCCTGTGCGCGGTGGCGCCCAACATGCCGGTCCTGATCCTCGCGCGCGGCCTGCAGGGGCTCGGCGGCGGCGGTATCATGCCGGTGGTGCAGACCGTGATCTCCGACGTGGTCTCGCCGCGCGAGCGCGGCCAGTACCAGGCTTACTTCAGCGGCGTGTGGCTGGCGGCCGGATTGCTCGGCCCGGTGCTGGGCGGCGTGTTCGCCGAACATCTGCACTGGTCGATGATCTTCTGGATCAACGTGCCGCTGGCGCTCGGCGCGCTGGCGCTGATGCTGCCGAAGATGGCCAAGATCCCGGTGTTCCACCGCAAGCGCAAGGTCGACTGGCTCGGCGGCATCCTGCTGATGAGTTCGGCTGTCGTGGTCATGCTGGTGCTGACCTGGGGCGGCAACCGCTATCTCTGGCTCTCGCCGGTGATCCTGTCGATGCTCGGGGCGTCGATCGCGCTGGCATTCGCCTTTGTCTGGTACGCGAACAGGGCCGAGGAGCCGTTCCTGCCGCTGTCGCTGATGCGCGGCCCGATCGCGCCTTACGCGATGACCGCCGGCGGCTGCGGACTAGGCGCCATCACCGGGCTTACCGTTCACCTGCCGCTCTACTACGAGGTGGTCTACCACCTCAGTGCCAGCGAGGCCGGCCTCGCACTGATTCCTATTGCCGCGATCTCGACCTGTGGTGCTGCGATCGCGGGCAAGACCATGTCGCGCGCCAAGCACTACAAGCGCGTCGCCGTCGTCGGAACCTCGATGGCGGTGGTTTTCGGCGCCGTGCTGACGGCGACGACGCTGCCGCTGTGGGGATTTCTGGTCGTGCTGGCGCTGTTCGCGCTCGGCCTCGGCACCACCTTTCCGGTCAGCGTGGTGTCGCTGCAAAATTCCGTGGCGCGGGCGCAGATCGGCACCGTGACCGGTGCGATGAATTTCTTCCGCTCGCTGATGTCGTCGTTTGCGGTAGCCGCCTTCAGCGCGATCCTGCTGATGGCGCTGGGGGCGGATATCTCGCTTTCCGGAGAACATCGCGGTCCGGTGAGCTCGATCCCCGTCGCCGACATGATCACCGCGTTCCGCTACGTGTTCGGCGCGGCCACTGTGCTGCTCGCCACCGCCGCGCTCTGCATGATCGCGATGGAAGAACGGCCGCTGGCCGGGCCGGGCCATCCGCCGGCGGAGATGGCGGAGTAGGGGCCGCGCTGCAGACTTTCCACAGCGGCTCGTTCCACGTCGTGACGGAGTTTAGCGCAGCGCCATGAGAAACTGCTTGATGCTCTGTTGCATCGCCCGTTCGTTTGCGACCCGCATGCGGTCGGCGGCAATCGGCGAATCGGAAAATGTCGCGCGGGCTGTGGCCTTGATCGGGTAGGTCGCCGCTACCCCGGAGCCGGAAACCTTGTAGGTGACGTCAGCCGTGACATCCAGATCAAGCCCGATCAAGGGTTGATCGAGATTGACGATTTCAGCATCGACATAGAATTTTGGTGTGCCGGATTTGACGAGGTAGCCGTTGGCGGCGAGGCTGCTTTCAAGGGCGGCCTTGAGTGGCTCGTTCTCGACACCCATCACAGTCAACGCGTTCATCATGCGGCCGCCGGTGACCGAACGGACCGCGATTGCATTCCGGTATTTCGGATTTGCATTGACGACCGCGCCGCTATCAACGGTCATTGCCTGCTGGGTCGCGCATGCTGCGAGACATGGCACAACGAACGCCAGAACGACGATAATCTTCCCATATCGGATCAAGCCTGCCCCCAGACCCCACGCTTGCTCTATTGAAGGTTGTAGCCAACGGTCAGCGAACGATCAATAGCGGCATGATCTGCTTGACCATCGCCGCAGCGTTTGTTGCCCGGACGGACGCCGAGATCCGGCTTCGCCGCTCAGGTCCCCGGCCTGGAAACCTCGGTTTCCTTGCTGGTGATGAATTCCAGCAGCACCGGAATGCCTTCCTGCGTCTTCGCAATGCCGCGCTTGATCGCCGGGATGATGTCTTCGGGTTTGGTCACCCGCTCGCCGTAGCCGCCGAAGGCGCGCGCCATCGCGGCGTAGTCGCCGGAAATGTCGGTCGAGCGGTATTTCTCGGTCGAGATCGGCATCACCTTCAGTTCGATCGCCATCGAGAAATTGTTCAGCAGGATCGACATGATCGGAATCCGCTCGCGCACCGCGGTCTCGAAATCCATGCCGGTGAAGCCAATGGCGGCATCGCCCCAGACGTTGATGCAGAGCTTGTCGGGCTTTGCCAGCTTGGCGCCCATCGCAAGCCCCAGTCCGTAACCGAGCTGGGTGGTCTTGCCCCAGCCGATATAGGACAACGGCTCGACCGATTTCCAGAACGGCGAGAGCTGGTCGCGCGGGCTGCCGGCGTCATGGGTGATGATGGTGTTCCTGATGTCGACGGTGTGCTGCAGGTCCCACAGCACACGATAGGGATTGAGCGGCGCATCGTTATGCGTGAGTTTCGGCATCCACTTCGCCAGCCACTCCTTGTGCGAGGCCGCGATCTCGGCCGCCACCGACGTCGCATCGCGATCGCTTGTCACCGTCTTGCCGATTTCCTCCAGCAGTGCATCGAGTACCAGTCCAGCATCGCCGACTAAACCGATCTTCGCCTCGACATCCTTGTTGAGGTGGTTTGGGTCCAGCGTCGAGTGGATGATGGTCTTGTCTTTTGGCATCGCGATGCCGAACGAGGTTTCCGTAAACGAACAGCCGATACCGAAGATCACATCGGCCTCGGCAAGGAATTTCGGCACCGCGCGCGACACGGCGAGGCCGCCGGAGCCGAGCGACAGCGGATGCGTCTCCGGGAACGACGACTTGCCGCCGAGGCTGGTGGTGACGGGAATAGCGAGCCGCTCGGCCAGACGTTTGAGCTGCGGCCACGCCCTGGCGTAGTGCACGCCCTGGCCGGCATAGATCACCGGCCGTTTGGCGGCGACCAGCATGCCGGCTGCCTCCTTCACATGCACGGGATCGGCGCCGTAGCGGGTGCGCAGCACCGGCGTATAGTTGAGCGGTTCCGGCACCTCCTCGTTCCACATGTCGGCCGGGATTTCGACGATGACCGGCCCGCCACGGCCGTTCTTCAACTTGGTGAAGGCGCGGCGGAAGATGTTGCAGACTTCGGCGGCGATATTGATCGGCTCGGACGATTTCGAGAACGCCCGCATCGCCTGGCTGGAATTGAAATTGGGGTCGATATTGGCGAGCCGGCGCGCATAGCCCATCGGCAGCACCAGCACCGGAACGGATTCTCCATAACACTGCGCGACGCCGCCCATGGCGTTTTCGGCGCCGGGCCCGTGCTGCATGCAGAACGCGCCAATGGTCCGGCCCGAGGTGACGCGCGAGATCGCGTCCGCCATGTGGATGCCGATCCGTTCCTGGCGGACCATGACCGGGCGGATATCCGCCGCGGCAGCATGTTCAATGATGTGGTTGACCGGATAGCCACAGAGGATCTCGATCCCCTCGCGTTTCATGATTTCAGCGATCGCAGTGCCGAGCTTCATGGCGGTGTCTCTCCCCTGTGCGGGCCGGTTTGGTCCGGTCCTTTGCACCAGTTGGAACAGGATTTGATCGCCCGGTAAAGCACGGCCGGCGCCTGCCGGCGAAGTGCAGATATGCGTTTGGCCGTGCGCGGAGGCTGGTTCGCGCCTGGGGCTCAGGGGAAAGCCGCCGCCCGACAGGGGGCAGCCTCGTAGCGTTGCGAAAAAATCACAACCGCCGGTCAAGTGAACGGCCTCGTCACCTCGTCATTGCCGGAACGGATTTTTGGCGTAGCTGTATGCGTGTGCGGTTGCACGAATTCGCAGCACGGGAGACGCACATGAAGACAGCGCGGACCCTCATTGTCAGTTCGGCGGCGATGCTCGTGGCCTTCGGCGGCGCACAAGCAGCCGACCTTCCGGTCAAGGCCAAAGCGATCGAGTATGTGCGGATCTGCTCCGCGTACGGCGCCGGCTTCTTCTACATTCCGGGCACCGATACCTGTCTCAAGATCGGCGGCTATCTGCGTGCCGACGTCTCCTTCAACGTCGCCGGCGCCCACGGCCAGCCGGCGTGGAGCGGCGATCTCGGGCAGCAGAACCGCTATCGCGACTATTTCGTCGACCGTTCGCGCATGGTGCTGTCGTTCGATACCCGCACCGCAACTGAATACGGCGTGGTCCGCACTTTCGGTTCGAGCAAGCTCCAGTTCACCACGCAGGGGGCTGGCACCGTCAATCCCGCCAACTTCACCGGATCGCCCAGCGTCGGTACCAGCAGCGGTCTTCTGAACCAGCCGGGCGAGGGCTATGTCGCCGTCTACGATCTTTTCATCCAGTTCGCGGGATTCACGTTCGGCAAGTCGGCTTCCGCCTACGCATCGCCCTGGCAGGGTACTCCGGGCAACCTCTCGTCGTTCCTGCTGGGCGGCCACAGCAGCGACAACAGCGGGCCCAACAACATCCAGTACACGACGCAGTTCGGCAACGGCGTGTCGGCCACCATTGGACTCGACGATCCCCTCGTGTGGGATCGCACCTCGGTCTACAATCTGGCGCTTGCGCTGAATGCAACGCTCGGCGGCAGCAATGCCTATGCCGGCGTTCACGCGCCTGAAGCGGTTGGCAACGTTCGCGTCGAGCAGGCCTGGGGCCTGTTCCAGATTTCAGCCGCGGCCCACGAAGTCTCCGGCTCCTACAACGTCTTGAACACCGTTGCCGTGCCCGGCGGCGCCGTCGGCATTGCCGGCGGGGCGCCGACGGCGCTGTCGGAAATCTCCGGCCACCCCGAGACCAAATGGGGCGGTGCTGTCATGGCGGCGTTGAACATCAAGAACATCCCGACCGGTACCGGCGATGACATCAAGGTCGATGCAAGTTACGCCCGGGGCGCCACCAAATACGTCATCTCGACGGATGCGGCGTCGCCGAGCTTTGCGATGTTCGGTGGCACCGGCCGCGCGGGCGCGTATCAGAGCGTGGGTTTCGGTGCGACCACCGATGCGGTGTATCTGCCCGCGGCGAATGGCGGCGACGGTTCGCTGCACCTGACGGAAGCGTACGGTATTCGCGGCGCGTTTACGCACAACTGGGATCCGCACTGGTCGTCGAGCCTTTATGGCGGCTATGCCGTCGTCCGCTATGACGGCACGGCCAAAGCCACCATCTGCGCCAACTACACCACGCCCGCCAAGGCGGTGAGCGCGGATTACGGCTGCAACCCCGATTACAACGTTTCGCAGGTCGGCCTCGTCACCCGCTGGACTCCCGTCAAGAATCTGACGTTCTCGGCTGAAGCCCAGTGGTTCCACCTCGACCAGAAATTCACCGGCGCCGCGACACTCGCCGCTACCGCGCCGAAGCCGACCGCCGTCTACGAGTTCAAGGACCAGAACGCGGTGCAATTCGAGCTTCGCGCCCAGCGCAATTTCTGAAAAGAGCCAGGCGAGGGGACTATCTCGCTTCGCCGCGGCCGCGGAATAACGCGGCCATCAGCCCGCGAACGTAATCCCTGATGCGGGCATCGGCGGCGGACGGCGCAGCGCGCGGCTCCTCGAGCTCGTCGCTCAAGAGACCGATATAGTTCTTTCCCGCCGTACGCCTCTGCGCCGCCATGCGCGTTTGCTCCGGAACACGCCGATCGGGCGATCATGGAGGCGCGATGGACACCTGAAAGTAAATATTCGGTACCGTATCAATACGGCCGCCGTGCCGTTTCCGTCCTTAACCGATCGTTCACCCTTTTCGACAGGGCGGCATCAACCGTCCCACCCTAAAGTCCCGCTCGGTAATGACGCGGGAGAATCCCGTGGGAAGCAGCAAGCCTGTCGAGGGGACCATGCAAGAACTGTTGTTTGGCCCGCTGCTCCTGACCTGGGGTCCGCCGACCCTTGCCTTTATCAAGCAACATCCGTGGCAGGTGTTTGCCGCGGTCCTGGTCTTCGTCCTGCTGATGGATCTGATGTTCAGGAAACGGTCGTCGTCCCGCGGCGGCGACGGCGGGGATGGCGATCTAGGCCTGTTCGATCTCGGTGGTGGCGACGGCGGCGGTGATGGCGGCGGCGATTGAGGCCGGGCGCTAACCGGCCTTCTTCGCTCGGGAGGCGGTGCGCGCCACCGGCTTTGCCGCCTTCTTCGGGGCTTCCTTCACCGTTTCCTTGACCGCGCGCTTGCCACCGCCGCTGATCGGCAACAGCATCTCGCGCTGGCCCTCGATACGCTTCTTCGGCTTCTTGCCCTTGGCTTGAGCCTTCTCTTGAGCCTTTTCCTGGCCCTTGGCGGCCGGGGCCGGCTGCTTTTCACCGGCGAGGCTGCGCTTGAGCGCGTCCATCAGGTTGATGACATTGCCGCCGGATTTCGGGGCGGCCTTGGCCGGGGTGCCCAAGCCGTTGCGCTTCTGGTTGATCAGGTCGATCAGGGCCTGCTCGTAGCGGTCCTCGAACTGCTCCGGCTCGAACGATCCGGACTTCTGCTCGACGATATGCTTGGCGAGATCCAGCATGTCCTTGGTGATCTTCACGTCCTGGATGTCGTCGAAATACTCCTTCTCGCTGCGGACCTCGTAGGGGTAGCGCAGCAGGGTGCCCATCAGGCCGTTGTCGAGCGGTTCCAGCGCGATGATGTGCTCGCGGTTGGTCAGCACCACCCGGCCGATCGCGACCTTGTTCATGGTGCGGATGGTTTCGCGGATCACCGCAAAGGCGTCGTGGCCGACCTTGCCGTCCGGCACCAGGTAATAGGGGCGGATCACATAGCGGCTGTCGATGTCGGTCCGTGGGACGAATTCGTCGATCTCGATAGTGCGGGTCGATTCCAGCGCGATGTCCTCGAGCTCGTCCTTCGACACCTCGATGTAGGTGTCGGTGTCGACCTTGTAGCCCTTCATGATGTCTTCGTTGGCGACTTCCTCGCCGGTGTCGGCGTCGACCTTGGCATATTTGATGCGATGGCCGGTCTTGCGGTTGATCTGGTTGAACGAGACCTTTTCGGTATCCGAGGTCGCCGGATACAAAGCGACCGGACAGGTCACGAGCGAAAGGCGCAGAAAGCCTTTCCAGTTGGCGCGGGGGGCCATGGGTTACTCCGAAAGACGCGACAGACGACCCGCAAGAATACCATCGGATCGGGCGGTCTCAAACATCAGGTCCTGAGGAATTTGCCAACGGCGTTAACCGTGCCTGAGACAGGTTTGACGGTCGGGGCTTGCCTGCGACCTTTTGGACCGTCGGGCCGTGGCGGCAGGGTGGAAAATCCGGAACAGGATGTCCCATAATGCGTTGCTTTCGGTAGCCGGTGTCGACGCAATGGCTGGCAATACAGGCACTTACTCGAAGAGGTTCCCATGGCAACTCAGCGACACGGCCAAATAGTTGAAACCGCGACCGAGGCCCGGCAGGCCGAACCCGGCCCGTCGGTGCTGGCGCTTTTGACGGCTTCCACCGGGCTCGCGGTCCTGATCCTCGGCGTGGTCTGGTTCGTATTCTTCCGCACCTGAGCGGAGCTTTCACGTATGATCGAATACCGTTGAGAGGGCCGACCTGAGCCGGTTGTCGCGTTCCCTTCATCATTCCCGGAACGCGGGCTGCTATGAGCTTCACTTACGTCATTCCGGACATTCACGGCCGATACGATCTGCTGTGTGGCGCTCTCACCGACATATCCACGCATTCGGGCGGCGGAGGCGGGGTCATCGTCACGGTCGGCGATTACGTCGACAAGGGCCCGCACAGCAAACAGGTTATCGACCGGCTCTCGCCAGGCATTCCCGGCTGGAATTTCGTGGCCCTGAAGGGCAACCACGACGCCATGATGGTGGCGGCGCTGCGCGACCCCGTCGGGATGGCGTCATGGATGGAAAAAGGCGGGCAGGCGGCGCTCGACTCCTATGGCGGCGCCCCGTCCGCCGTGCCGGCAGCCCACATCGCCTGGCTCGACGCGTTGCGGCTGATCCATGTCGATGTCCATCGTGTCTATGTTCACGCCGGCGTCGATCCCGACGTCCCGATGGATCAGCAGAGCGAAACGACGCTGCTGTGGAAGCGCTACGCAACGGGATATCCGGGCGGGATCGGCGGTCGTCACGTCGTCCACGGCCACGACAACCATCCCGACGGACCGCTGCTGTACCAGGGCCGCACCAATCTGGACACGCTGGCCTGGCGCACGGGCCGGCTCATGGTTGGAATTTTCGACGACGACAGAGCGGGCGGTCCCGTCGATTTTATCGAGGTCAGGGGGCCGCCGGCCGGGCGTTGACCAATGGATGGCTCCCTTGTAACGCCCCTTATAAGGTCCCTCTTATAAGGTCCCTTGGGGCATCCGATCCGGCATGTTAGGCGTTGAATCCTGTGATTCAGGAAGTCCCCGACCCCCTTGAACCGCATGAAGAAAAAGTAACATGGCGCCGTGCGTCCCGTTCATAGCCCGTTCACGCCGCAGAGCCTCATGATGAGGCCTGATATCGTGAAGCTCATGGTTGGAGGCCAGCTTGCGCCTGCTTGTTGTAGAGGATGATCCGGATCTCAATCGTCAGCTGACGACGGCGCTGACGGACGCCGGCTATGTGGTCGATCGCGCCTTCGACGGCGAGGAGGGACATTTCCTCGGCGACAGCGAGCCCTATGACGCCGTGGTGCTCGACATCGGCCTGCCGAAGATGGACGGCATCTCGGTGCTGGAGGCGTGGCGCCGCAACGGGCGCGCGATGCCGGTCCTGATCCTGACCGCGCGCGACCGCTGGAGCGACAAGGTGCAGGGCTTTGACGCCGGCGCCGACGACTATGTCGCCAAGCCGTTCCACCTCGAGGAGATCCTGGCGCGAATTCGCGCGTTGCTGCGCCGTTCGACCGGCCATGCCCAGTCCGAACTGACCTGCGGTCCGGTGTCGCTGGATACCCGCACCAACCGGGTCAGCGTCTCCGGCAATCCGATCAAGATGACCTCGCACGAGTACCGGCTGCTGGCCTATCTGATGCATCACACCGGGCGCGTGGTGTCCCGCACCGAGCTGGTCGAACACCTCTACGACCAGGATTTCGACCGCGACTCCAACACCATCGAAGTGTTTGTCGGGCGTATCCGCAAGAAGCTCGACGTCGACATTATCCAGACCGTGCGCGGGCTCGGCTACCTGCTGACGCCGCCGACGCCCGGCACCTGATTTGCTCTTTCAGGCGGGCATGATCTTATCCGAAAACCGGACTTTATTTTGCGCTGACGCGGCCCTCCGGATCGGGATCTTGCTCTAATGCGCGGCAGCTCGCTTGCCACACGCCTGTTCCTGTCGGCGACCGCGTGGGTGGTCGTGATCCTGGTCATCACCGGCATCGTGCTGTCGTCGGTGTATCGCAACGCGGCTGAACGCGCCTTCGACCGCCGTCTTAACCTATATCTTCGTACCCTGATCGCCGAGGTCGCCACCCCGGACGAGCCGCCCGACCGCCAGTTCCAGTCGCTCGGCGAGCCGCTGTTCGAACTGCCATTGTCCGGCTGGTACTGGCAGATCGTCCGCACGGACACCGAAAAGAGCGAGACCCGGGCGTCGCGTTCGCTGTGGGACAAGAAGCTGCCGAAGCTCGAGGAGCACGAAGCGGAGCTGACTGCCGCCGGCATCCGTCTCGGCTATGTCGAGGGTCCCGAGGGCCAGAGTCTGCGAATGGTCGAGCGGCCGGTCGATCTCGGCGCCGACGGCAAGTTCCTGGTCAGCGTGGCCGGCGACGCCACCGAAATCTTCGATGAGACGCGCAGCTTCGACTACTACCTCGGCGGCACCTTCGCGGCACTGGGCATCGTGCTGCTGCTGACCACGATCTTTCAGGTCCGCTTCGGGCTGGCGCCGCTCAAGCGGATCTCGGAATCGATCGCCGACATCCGCTCCGGCCGCGCCGAACGGCTGGAGGGCGAGTTTCCGGTCGAGATCGCGCCGCTGGCGCGTGAGACCAACGCGCTGATCGACGCCAACCGCGAGATCGTCGAGCGCGCACGTACCCATGTCGGCAACCTCGCTCACGCCATCAAGACGCCGCTGTCGGTGATCGTCAACGAGGCCGCCGCGCATCCGGTAGATCCCTTTGCAAACAAGGTGTTGGAGCAGGCGGATGTGATGCGGGATCAGGTGGCGCATCATCTGGAGCGGGCGCGGATCGCGGCGCGCGTCACCATCATCGGCACCGTCACCGAGGTCGCCCCCGCAATCGAGGCGTTGCGACGGACCATGGAGAAGATCCACCGCGACCGCGGCATCGCCATTGAGGTCAAGGCCGATCCGCAAGCCCGGTTTCGCGGCGAGCGGCAGGACCTCGAGGAAATGGCCGGCAACCTGGTCGACAACGCCTGCAAATGGGCGGCGTCGCAGGTCTTCATCGAGGTCCTGGTCGAGGCGCCCGCCGCGCCCGGCGCGGGGCCGCGGTTGCGGATCATCGTCGACGACGACGGCCGCGGTCTGTCGGCTGCCGAACGTGCACAGGTCTCCCGGCGCGGCCAGCGGCTCGACGAATCCAAGCCCGGCTCCGGGCTCGGGCTCTCGATCGTGGTCGATCTGGCCGGTCTGTACGGCGGCCACCTCACGCTGGGCGACGCCCCGACCGGTGGTCTGCGGGCGGAACTGGTGCTACCGGGGATTTAGCGCGGTTTTGCGCCGGCCGGGTTGCGGCGGGAAACGCGTCATAATCGGTGCCAATACGGGGCAGATGAAGCCGGAACCCGTCATCCTTCCGCCGATTTCATTGTTCCTAAACGCCTTCTTAACGGGCACACTTTTAAGATCGCAGGTGGACGCGCTTTGCCGTCCGCTCGACACACGCACATCCACACCGGGCGCATGAGCCAGACATCGACCGAGCGGCTGAGGGACTATCTCGCCCAGCTCCCGCCCCAGGCGCAGGCGCTGCTGATGCGGGAGTTCGAGCGCGCCGTTGAGCGCGGGGAGGACACTGCCGTCGCCAATCTCGTGCTCGGGCAACTGCGCAAGGTCGTGCGTGGGGCCGAGGAGGACGACGAAACGCGGCCGCGTTCCGATGACCCGGCGCGGCTGTTGTTTCAGCCGCTCGAGCCGTTCTTTGTCGAAAGTAATTTTCCGATCCGGCCGGGTCAGATTCGCCGCGCCTCGCTGGCGCCGATCTGGCAATGGCTTGGCCGCGACGGTGCGCCCGAGGCTGCGCGCGAGTTCGAAACCTCGCTTGCCGAGAGCAGGCGGAGCGGCTCGACCGGCGGTCTTGAAGCGGCGAGCCGCAAGTTCCAGACCGCCGTGGCCGATGCGATCGTGAAGATCTCGACGCCGGTGCCGGGCGAGGACACGCAGCGCGCGTTGTCCCGCATTGGGCCGCCCAATGTCGTCGAGGACCTGCTGTCGATCGGGGCGGTGTTGCAGGCGCGCGAAGCGCTGGATACACTCGGTGGCCGGCTTCCGAGCCAGCTCAGGGCGTTCACGGATCCCCAGATCGTATCGGTCACCGCGGCGCTCAACGTACCGTCGTTGCAAACGCCGCAGATGCTGCCGTTCGCACTGTCGCTGATCATGCAGCGTCTGGTGGCGCCGTGGCAGATCATCCGCCTGGCGGTGAAGATGGCGGCGTCCGACGACGAAATTCGCGTCGCCGCCACGCCGTTCGGCATCGCCGTCTCGATCGCGCTGCATGATCTCTCGTTTGTCGCGGCCTGCCTGCGCACCGATATCCGGCGCGGCCAACTCGAAAATGTCGGCGAACAGCTGAAGTCGCTCCATGAAAGCGTACGCGGCCTGCGAACCGAACTCGATCTGCGCCAGGATTCGGCGTGGGGCCGGCAACTGGCGTCGATCCGCGCCGATATCTCCAACTCGCTGCAGTCGGAAATCGACAGCGTGCCGGGCCGGGTGCGCCGCATCCTGCGCCAGCGCGCCGACAAGGACATCAGCGCCGCCCCCAAGATCGATGATACCGAGGTCGAGGAAACCGCCGCCCTGATCGATTTCGTCGCGGTGTGCCGCACCTATGCCAGCGAACTTGCCATCAATGAGGTGACGCTGCGGACCTATTCCGACCTGCAGCACTACGTCGAGCGGTCCACCGAAAGTCTGGTGCAGTCGCTACGCGGAGGCGACGCCAAGTCGCGCGCCTACCGGCAGGTGCAGGTCAAGGCGGCGATCCGCTTCTGCCAGGTGCTGTTCGGTCAGGACTATGCCTCGCTGATGAGCCGGGCGGCCGAGAATGCCGTGGTCGTCGAACGCAAGCCGAACCGGGCCGGCTAGGGCGTTCGCCTCGCACCGCCTGGAAGCTGGCTTTTCCGCCCCCGTTTTACTCCTTTAATTGTCAATTGCCGGGCTTGCCGCCGGTGGTGTAAAGCGGCGCATCGGGACCTCCTGAGAAGGTGCCGTTCCGCCCGGGAACTGCTTGATGACATTGTGGTTTGTGTTCGCGCTGATGACGGTCGCGGCGATTTTTGCCGTGCTCTGGCCGTTGAGTTGCAAGGGGCAGACGTCAGAAGGCGGAACCGAGGCCGCCGTCTATGCCGACCAGCTCGCCGAGATCGATCGTGACGTCGCCGCGGGCCTGATCGGCGTGCCGGAGGCCGGGGCCGCGCGGGTCGAAATCGGCCGCCGCCTGCTGGCCGCCGCGGATGGCGGCCGCGCCGCGCCGGCGCAGTCGAACCTCCGTTTGCGCCGCGCCTCGGCGATCCTGGCGCTGATCGCGCTGCCGATCGCGGCCGTGACCTTCTACCTTTCGCTGGGCTCGCCCCAGCTCGGCGATTTCCCGCTGGCTTCGCGCAACCGGGTCGCCGACGCCAACCAGCCGCTCGACAATCTGGTGGCCCAGGTCGAAGCCCATCTGGAGAAGAATCCGACCGATGGCCGCGGCTGGAACGTGCTGGCGCCGGTGCTGGCGCGGCTCGGCCGCTACGACGAGGCGATCCGGGCCTTCCGCAATTCGATCACCTATAATGGCGACAGCGCCGAGCGCCGGTCCGACCTCGGCGAGGCCCTGATCGGCTCAGCCGGCGGCGTGGTCACATCAGAGGCCAAGGTCGAATTCGAGCGCGCGGTGGCGCAAAACGCCGATGACCCCAAGGCGAACTACTTCCTGGGCCTCGCCGCCGAACAGGACGGCCGTCAGGCCGATGCGGCCTCGATCTGGCGCGCGATGCTGGAAAAGGCCCCGTCGGAGGCGCCGTGGCGACCGCTGGTACAGGCGGCCCTGGTCCGGGTCGGCGGCCCGGCGATGCCCGCGCTGTCGAACGACACCATGGCGGCGGCCAAGGACATGACCGAGACCGACCGCGGCGCGATGATCGCCGGCATGGTCGATCGGCTCGCGACGCGGCTGAAGCAGGACGGCAACGACGTCGAGGGATGGTTGCGGCTGGTCAGGGCCTATATGGTGATGGGCGAACGCGACAAGGCGGTCAGCGCGGTCACCGACGCCCGCCAGGCGGTCGCCAGCGATGCCGAGCGCTTGCGCCAGCTCAATGAAGGCCTGAAGAATCTAGGGCTTGATGGCTGACATCATGCCCGAAGACAGAGAAACCTGATGACGCGCAAGCAACGGCGTTTGACGATGATCGGCGGTTCGCTCGCGGTGCTCGCGGTGGCGGCGGCGCTGGTGCTGAACGCCATGCGCGATTCCATCGTGTTCTTTTCCACGCCCTCGATGGCGGCCGAGAAGCATATTCCGCCCGGCAAGCGCTTTCGCCTCGGCGGGCTGGTGCAGCCGGGATCTCTGGTCCGCGGCGACAACCTTGCGATCTCCTTTGCCGTCGCCGACGGCAGCGCCACGCTGCCGGTCGCCTATAAAGGCATCCTGCCCGATCTGTTTCGCGAAGGGCAGGGCGTCGTCGCCGAAGGCGTGCTCGATAGTTCAGGCGTCTTCAAGGCCGATACAGTGCTGGCCAAGCATGACGAGACCTACATGCCCAAGGACGTCGCCGACGCCCTGAAGAAGCAGGGGCACTGGAAGGACGACTACGGCGCCAAGCCCAGTGCGTCCGCGGCACCTCAGCCCGCGCAGGGAGCGATGCGGTGATCGCAGAAGCCGGACATTACGCACTGGTGCTGGCGCTGGCGTTGGCGCTGATCCAGTCCACGGTGCCGATCGCGGGGGCGCGCTGGGGCGATGCCGCGCTGATGAATGTCGCGCGCTCGACCGCGCTGGCGCAATTGCTGTTCGCCGCCGCCTCGTTCGCCGCGCTGGTGTGGCTGCACGTCAGTTCGGATTTCTCCGTCGTCAACGTGTTCGAGAATTCGCATTCGATGAAGCCGCTGATCTACAAGATCACCGGTGTCTGGGGTAACCACGAAGGCTCGATGCTGCTGTGGGTATCCATCCTCGCGCTGTTCGGCGGCCTCGTCGCCGCCTTCGGCAACAACCTGCCGCTGTCGCTGCGCGCTCATGTGCTGGCGGTGCAGGCCTGGATCGCCAGCGCGTTCTATCTGTTCATCCTCGTGACCTCGAATCCGTTCCTGCGCATCGGCTCGCCGCCGATCGAAGGCCGCGACCTCAATCCGGTGCTGCAGGACATCGGTCTCGCCGTGCATCCGCCGATGCTCTATCTCGGCTATGTCGGGTTTTCGATTTCGTTTTCGTTCGCGGTGGCTGCCCTGCTCGAAGGGCGGATCGACGCGGCCTGGGCGCGCTGGGTGCGGCCGTGGACGCTGGTGGCGTGGATATTTCTCACGCTCGGCATCGCGATGGGGTCGTACTGGGCCTATTACGAGCTCGGCTGGGGCGGCTGGTGGTTCTGGGACCCGGTCGAGAACGCCTCCCTGATGCCATGGCTCGCCGGCACCGCGTTGTTGCATTCGGCCGTGGTGATGGAAAAGCGCAACGCGCTGAAGGTCTGGACCATCCTGCTCTCGATCCTGACGTTCTCGCTGTCGCTGCTCGGCACCTTCCTGGTGCGTTCGGGCGTGCTGACTTCCGTGCACGCATTCGCGACCGATCCGACGCGCGGCGTGTTCATCCTGCTGATCCTCTGCCTGTTCATCGGCGGCAGCCTCTCGCTCTACGCCTGGCGCGCCTCGGCACTGAAGCAGGGCGGGCTGTTCGCGCCGATCTCGCGCGAGGGCGCGCTGGTGCTCAACAACCTGTTCCTGACCACGGCCTGCGCTACGGTGTTCATCGGCACGCTGTATCCGCTGGCGCTGGAGGTTATGACCGGCGAGAAGATTTCGGTCGGCGCGCCTTTCTTTAACTTGACCTTCGGGCCGCTGTTCGTGCCGCTGATGGTCGCAGTCCCGTTTGGGCCGCTATTGGCGTGGAAGCGCGGCGACCTCATCGGCGCGGCGCAACGGCTGATGGCCGCCGGCATCGCCGCGCTGATTGCAATGGCCGTGCTGTTGGCATGGACCCATGGCGGCAGCACGTTCGCGCCGCTGGCGATCGGGCTCGCAGTATGGGTCATCGCCGGCGCGCTCTGCGATCTCGCCGAACGGACGGGACTGTTCCGCGTGGCGTCAGGCATTGCGATGCGGCGCGCGCGCGGCCTGCCGCGGGCGACCTGGGGCACCGCATTCGCGCATGCCGGCGTCGGCGTGGCGCTGATCGGGATCGTCTGCGAAACCACCTGGAACAGCGAATATATCGCCACCATGAAGCCGGCCGAGGTCGCCAAGGTCGCCGGCTATGAGTTGAAGCTCGATGGCCTGACGCAGCGGGCGGGACCGAATTTCCGCGAGATGATCGCGCAGTTCACGGTGACCCTCGACGGAAAGACACTCAGCGTGATGACGCCGTCGAAACGCAATTTCACCACGCGGGGATCCTCGACCACGGAGGCCGCGCTGCTGACGCGCGGCGCCAGCCAGTTGTACATCTCCCTCGGTGAGACCAATGCCGACGGCGCCATCGCGGTGCGGATCTATCACAAGCCGATGGTGCTCTTGATCTGGTGGGGACCGGTGCTGATGGCGTTCGGCGGCATGCTGTCGCTGTCGGACCGGCGCTTACGCGTCGGCGCCCCGAAGCCCGCCAAGGCTTCGCGCGCGCTGCAACCGGCGGAGTGAAGCCTTGAAACAGCTCCTTGCGTGGATGTTCGTCGCC
>CAVXTR010000016.1:0-345000 GCA_963764705.1 uncultured Alphaproteobacteria bacterium
GGACGACGGCGGAGATTTACCCCGCCAGCCCCGTCCCGCCATACAGCCAGGTCAGATCGCCGAAATAATCTTCCTGCGTCTTCGCGCGCATGATCGCATTGCGCAGCCGCGCGTGTTCGCCCGCCGGATGGTAGATGTGCTCACCGATCGCCCGCGACAACATCTGCACGCGCGCGGTGCGCGGAAACCGCTGGGCACGATAGGCTTCCAGCGCGGCAGAAAAATCATCATGCTGCGACAGCATGTGCGACAGGCACACCGCGTCTTCCATCGCCTGGCAGGCACCCTGCGCAAAATATTGCAGCATCGGATGGGCGGCGTCGCCGAGCAGCGCGACGCGGCCGTCGATCCAGCGCTCGACCGGATCGCGGTCGCACAGCACCCACAGCCGCCAGTTTTTGCCGTGGCGGATGATCTCCCGCGCGCGTTCATGCACGTGGCCGAAGCCCTGCATGACCTCCTCGTCCGACACCGGCTTGCCCGCCACCGGCTCCGGCGCGTCGTTGTGATTGGTGACGACGAGGTTGAACACCTTCCAGCCCGAGAGCGGGTAATGCACGATGTGGCATTTCGGACCGGCCCACAGCGTCGCCGCGTTCCAACGCAGATCTTCCGGCATTTCTTCGGTGGAGAATCACCGAACGGTAGGTGGTGTGGCCGGAAACGCGCGGAGCGCCGTCGGCAACAGCCTGCTTGCGCACGTTGGACCACAGTCCGTCGGCACCGATCAGAAGCTGGCCGGTGACCCGCTCACCATTGACCAGGCGCGCCGTGACCGATGAACCGTCCTGATCGTAACCGGTCACCTCGGAACTGACGCGCAACTCGATCAGTTCGTGGTTCTGGCAAGCCTTCCGGAATACGCCGTCCAGATCGCCGCGGTGCACCACCGCATAGGGGTTGCCGAAGCGGGCGCGAAACGCCTCGCGCAGGTCGACATGGGTGATTTCCTCTGATGTCATCGCATCCATCAGCCGCAGCTGATCGATATAGACGGCCATGCTCCGCGCCGCTTCGCCGACGCCGAGATAGTCGAAGGCATGAAAGGCATTAGGCCCGAGCTGGATGCCGGCGCCGATTTCGCCGAGCGCCGCGGCCTTCTCCAGCAGGATCGAACGGATGCCTTTTTGCGCCAGTCCGAGCGCCGTCGCCAAGCCACCGATGCCGCCGCCGGCGATCAGGACCGGTGGCGCGTCCATCAGCCCGATTTCCCGAGATGTTCGAGTGCGTCTTCCGCGCGCAGCGGCACCCGTGACGCCTCGTTGTTGAGATCGACCAGCCGCGTCAGCAGCGCCAGCAAGATCTTGCGGTCGGCGGGCTTCAAGGGCTGCAGCATCCGCGCCTGCGCCTTTTCGACCGCCGACGTGATCTCGCGCAGCTGGGCGGCGCCGGATCTGGTGAGATAGAGCAGCTTGACGCGCTTGTCGCCGCGCGACGGCTTGCGCTCGACCATGGCCTTGCTCTCCAGGCTCGATCGCATTGCCCAGGGTGGAGCGGTCGAACGCAATGACCGCGGAGAGCCGCGTCACGTCGATGCCGGGATGGGTGTGGATCGCAACCAGCGAAGCATATTGCACCGGCGTCAGGTCGAATGCCCGGCACTCCTCGACAAAGATCGCGACCGGGGTCTGCTCATGCGCCGGAACAGATAGCCCGGCGCGGTGTAAACCGCGTCCATCGTAATCGACGCGGGCCTGGTGGCGGGTGCGGGCTTACTCGGCATCGGGCTGCTGATCCGGGGCGGCATCGGCGAACGCCTTAATTTCCCTTGCCGCGGCCTCGGCCTTGAGCAGGCGCGGATAGGCCGAGACGTCGACGCCGAAGCGGCGCGCGTTGCCGAGCTGCGGCACCAGCGACAGGTCGGCCAACCCGGGCGTCGCGCCGAAGCAAAATGGCCCCGGCTCGCTTGCGATCAGGTTTTCGCAGGCGCCGAGCCCCTCGCGGTTGGCCCAGGCCGCCCATTCCGTCACCTTCTCTTCGGGGACGCCGAGCTGGCGCAGCCGGTTCAACACCTTCAGATTTTGCACCGGATGGGTGTCACAGGCGAGCGCCATGGCAAAGGCGCGGACTTTGGCGCGGCGCAGCGGATCCCTTGGCAGCAGCGGCGGCTCGGGATGCGTCTCGTCGAGCCATTCGACGATGGCGAGCGACTGGGTCAGCACCGCGCCCGCATCGTTCTCCAGCGCCGGAACGAGGCCCTGCGGGTTGATGGCGAGGTATGCCGGCGCGCATTGCTCCCCCTTGCGCAGGTGATGCGGCAGATGCTCCGGCCGAAGCCCCTTCAAATTCAACGCGATCCTGACCCGGTATGCCGCGGCACTGCGGAAATAGCCGTGCAGCTTCATCGGAACCTCCCGGTAAATTCGTCGTTTTGCCCTGACAGCATCGATTGACGCTATCCATATTGTCAGTATGCTGTCAATAGATCGAACGGATGGGGAGCGCACGAGACTATGTTGGAAGCCGTACACAAGACCCCGGAACGCGAGGCGTTCTACAAGAAGATCGACGGTGAAAATCTCTCCGCGCTGTGGAACGTGATGGGCGACCTGATCACGCCGGAGCCCGAAGAGCGCGTGCCGGCCGCATCTGTGGAAGTTCGACGCGATCCGCGACTACATGACGGAAGCCGGAAAGCTGATCACCGCCAAGGAAGCCGAGCGCCGGGTGCTGGTGCTGGAAAACCCCGGCCTGCGCGGCCAGTCGAAAATCACGACGTCGCTGTTTGCCGGCGTGCAGATGGTGGTCCCCGGCGACGTCGCACCGGCGCACCGGCACAGCCAGTCGGCATTGCGGTTTGTGCTTGAGGGTCATGGCGCCGCGACCGCCGTCGACGGCGAGCGCACGCTGATGGAGCCCGGCGACTTCGTGATCACGCCGTCGATGACCTGGCACGACCATTCCAACGAGACCTCCGAGCCGATGTTCTGGCTCGACGGGCTCGATATACCGATGGTGCAGTTCTTCGATGCGTCCTTTGCCGAGGGATCGAACGAGGACCCACAGAAGATCACCCCGGCCCGCGGCGACAGCTTTGCCCGCTACGGGCACAACCTGCTGCCGGTCGACGGAAAGCGCAAATCCAGGACCTCGCCGATCTTCAACTACCCCTACAGCTACACCCGCGAGGCGCTGGAGCAGGCCAAGGCGCGCAACGAATGGGATGCCTGCCACGGGTTGAAGCTGAAATTCTCCAATCCCGAAACCGGCGACTTTGCAATGCCGACCATCGGCACCTTCATCCAGATGCTGCCGAAGGGCTTCAAGACCGCGCGCTACCGCTCGACCGACGCCACCGTGTTCGCCGCGATCGAAGGCAAGGGCCGCACCCGTGTCGGCGACCAGACTTTCGAGTGGAGCGCGCGCGACCTGTTCGTGGTGCCGAGCTGGCAATGGGTTACCCACGAGGCCGACACGGATTCGGTGCTGTTCAGCTTCTCGGATCGCCCGGTGCAGCAGAAACTCGACCTGTTCCGCGAAGATCGCGGCAACGCGTGAGGCTCTCTCCGTCGTCCCCGCGAAAGCGGGGAGCCATCGCCACCGGCCCTCGTGGGGCGGGTGGCATTGGACATTCTGCCCATTGATAAATCACGCCGGGATTCCGCGACGACCGCAGCGCGCTCGCGCGGGGGTCCCGGCTCAAGGCCGGGACGACACCGGGGGTGTTGCGGGCACGGGCTGCTACATCTTCATCACGGCCTGCCGATCGATCTTGCCCGTACCTGTCTTCGGCAATTCTGCGATAAACGTAATCTCGCGCGGATACTTGTACGGCAGCAGCTTCGCTTTCACGTAGTCCTGCAAGCGCTTCGTCTCATCGCCTTCGTTGAAGCCGTCGCTGTTCATCACCACCACCGCCTTCAGCGTCATGCGCCGGTCCGGAAGTTCGGCGGCGTAGACCGCGCATTCCCTGATGTCGGGGTGTTCGGCGAGGCAGAGCTCGACTTCGAGCGGGTAGACCCACTGGCCCGAGATCTTGATCAGGTCGTCGGCGCGGCCGCGGAAGTAATGAAAGCCATCGGAATCTCGGACGAAGCGGTCGCCGGTGTAGATCCAGCCGCCGTCGCGGATGGTCTCGGCCGTTTTGTCGGGCCGGTTCCAGTATAACGGCGTGTTGGAATCGCCGCGCACCCACAGGATGCCTTCCTCGTTGTCGTCGACGTCGCGGCCGTCCTTGTCGCGCAGCGCGATTTCGTAGCCGGGGACGCGCAGGCCGGCCGCACCGGGCTTCTTCTTTCCCGGCCGGTTGGATAGATAGATGTGCAGCGCTTCGGTGGAGCCGAGGCCCTCGACGATCTCGAGGCCGGTCAGCGTCTTCCAGCCGTTGAACACGTCAGTTGACAACACCTCGGCAGCGGATAGCGCCATCCGCAGCGAGGAGAAATCCGCGGCGGCCGCGCCATCCGCCCTGGTCAGCGACGTGTAGAGCGTCGGCAATCCGAAGAACACGCTGGGGCGATATCTTCCGATGGCCTCGAAGATTGCCGCCGGCTTTGGCTGGCCCGGCAGCAGCAACGTCACGGCGCCGACCGAGAACGGGAAGGTGATGGCATTGCCGAAACCATAGGCGAAGAAAATCTTCGGTACCGAAAAGCAGATGTCGTCGGCGGACAGTTCGAGCACATGGCGCGCAAACGCGTGCTCGCTATAGGCCATGTCATGTTGCAGATGCACGATGCCCTTGGGCCGTCCGGTCGAGCCGGATGAATACATCCAGAACGCCATCTCGTCGCGGTCGGTATCGGCTTCCGCGAGTTCGGTGGCAAAGCCGGTCAGCCATCGTTCTGATATCAGCGTCTTCGGCACGGCGTGTTGGCCCGCGGCGCCGTTGACCACGATCAGCGTCCGCAGCGGTGTGTCCTTGCAGGCTTCGGCGGTGAACCGCGAAGCAAATTCGGCATCGGCCACCGCGACCGTCGCGCCCGCATCCGAAAGATAGAATTGCAGCAGCTCCGGCGGCGTCAGCGTATTGATCAGCAGCGGCACGAAGCCCGCGCGTACCGCGCCGAAGAATGCCGCCGGATAGGCCGGCGTATCGTCGAGGAACATCAGGATGCGGTCGCCGCGCTTCAGGCCCAGCGATTGAAAGCCGTGGCCCCATTGCGCGGCCGCGGCGCACAGTTCTGCATAGGTATGATCGCCGCCGGGGCCGGTCAGCGCCAGGCGCCCGCCGTGGCCGCGGGCCAGGTTGTCGAACAGGATGCGGCTGGCATTGTAGCGTTCGGGAATCGCAAAGCCGATCTCGCGCGCGCCGGGACACTCCCGGGGCACCTGGTCTGAAATCACTGAAGTCATGACCGGCCCCCGTTGTTCGCGGCCTCGTAGCGCGCCATGAATTGCGGCGACATCGCGCGCAGCCTGATGTCGTCGATCCGGCCGGAGCGGGTGATGTAGCTATAGGCGAAATCCATCAGGTCGTGCCGCATGTGCTCGGGGAAATGTTCGTACCAGTCGGCGCTGGTGCGCGCCGCCGTCACCAGTTTTTTCACGATCGGCTTGCGGTCGGCCTGATAGCGGGCAAGTGCCGCGGGAATCTCAGGCTCGGCTTCCAGCGCCCTGGTCAGCGCAATTGCGTCTTCAATCGCGAGCCGCGTTCCCGAGCCGATCGAGAAGTGCGCCGAGTGCAGGGCGTCGCCGATCAGCACCATATTGCCGTGCGACCAGTTCTCGTTCCAGATCCAGGGAAAGTCGCGCCAGACCGATTTGTTGGACACCAGCGCGTGGCCATCGAGGGTGTCGGCGAAGACCTGCTCGCAAATGGCCTGCGATTGTTCGACCGTCTTGTGTTCAAAGCCGTAGGCCTGCCATGTCGCCGCGTCGCATTCGACCAGGAAGGTGCTCATGGCAGGCGCATAGCGATAGTGATGGGCGTTGAACGAGCCGAGGCTGGTTTTCACGAAGGTCTGCGACAGCGTGGCAAAACGCTTGCTGGTGCCGTACCAGGCGAACTTGTTGGTCGAATGTGACACCGACGCTCCGAATTCCTTCTCGAAGCCGCGGCGCACCAGCGAGTTCAATCCGTCGGCGGCGACGATCAGGTCGTAGCCGCTGAGTTCGTCGAGCGACCGAATGGTCGTGTCGTATCGAGGGTTGATCCCGACCGCGCGGACGCGCCGTTGCAAGATCATCAGCAGTTCCAGCCGTCCGATCGAGGAGAAGCCGACGCCGTCGATCTCGACGCTCTCGCCGCGCAGATTGAGCGTGATGTTCTTCCAGCTCTCCATTTTCGGCGTAATCGCATCGACGGTCTCGGGATCGTCGGCGCGCAGAAATTCCAGCGCCTGTTCGGAGAACACCACGCCAAAGCCCCAGGTAGCACCCTCGGAGTTTTGTTCGAACAGGTCGATCTCGGCGTCGGGGTGACGCCGTTTCCAGAGATAGGCGAAGTAGAGACCGCCGGGGCCTCCGCCGATCACGGCGATACGCACATCTTCCTCCCAATCGACAGTATACTGACTAATCGAGGGCAGACTAATCCGGGTCGGAAATTTGCGCCAGAGGAAATTGTGGGGCGTTAGATCCGGACCCCGGCTTCCGATGCACGTGAAGCCGGGATCCAGTCGATTGTCTGGAGTGCCTTGCTCAGACGCAGCGGCGTACCCGGACGCCATCGACCACGACATAGGTGCAGCGCACGACCGGCTTGCGGACGACGACGGCGCCGCGCGCTCCGGCGCAGCCGGCGCGGGCAACGCCGGCGGCGCAGACCACCGCGCTTGCCTCGGTCGATTGGAAGGTCATGGTGGCGCCAAAGGCGAGGAGGGCGGACGCAATGAGCAGAAAGGAACGCATGTTTATCTCTCGGGCTTGTGTTGATTGATTTTTGCGTATGGCAAGGTTCTGCGCAAGGTTCTGCGAATGTGTGTCGGGTGTCGATAAGCGGACTGGGATTTTCGGCGGCCCGATCGCAGCCGTCTATTTCTTCTCCGCCGCTTCCAGCACCTTCTTGCAGGCCGGCGTCAGCTTGTCGCTCTCCTTGGCGAGGCAGGCGATGATCCGCCCGCCGCCGGGAACGGCGCTTTTGCAATATTTCTCGTAGTCGCCCATGCAGGCGTCGCGCTGCGCCGATGTCAGTTCCTGCGCGAGCGCAGTCTGGGACACGCAGAGCAGGGCGGCGGCAGTGAGGATGGCGCGTAGCATCGGTTTTCCTTTCGTCGTGATGGACGGTCGTTGGTGGTTATCCATAATTCAGCGCGGCCAGCCTTCTTGCTTCCGGGCCGGGGACCCGCTGTATTAAAACTCTCATTTATTGCTGCGAGGAGAATTCATGGCGGAGATCAGGGCCAGATGGCTTGCGTTCTATTCGGAACATGTCGAGCCGGTCTCCAAGGAAATATTTTCTTACGTCGAAAGGATGATCATCGGGACATTGATCGTCTCGGCCGGGGCGCACGTCTCGAGCAATGAACCGGCGATCGTGCTGTTCGGTTATCTGCGCCATGGCCTGGTCGGGCGCGGCGTCGAACTGTTCGGCATCATCCTGCTGATCCTGAATTTCCTCGACGGCTTCTGCAAGCTGTCAAAGCTCAATTGGCATGTGGCGTACCAGGTATTGATGTCGTTCTGCTATTTCGCGCTGTCGATACGGCTGATCCAGTTGATTCTTGCCTTTCGTGGCGAATAGCCGGCGATCCCGGGCATCAATGCCGGGATCGCCGCTGCGCGCGATTTACTGCGCCCTGAACTGGCTCAGCACGTCCTGACAAGCCGGCGAAAGCGAGGCCGCATTGGTGGCGAGGCATTGCACGATCCTGCCGCCGCCGGGCGCTACGCCGCCGCAGATCGAGCGGACGTCGCCGCCGCAGGCCGAGCGCAGCACGAACAGTTCTTCGCGCGGCCGCAGCGGGCGCAGCACGATCACGACGGGCGCCGCCGGTGCCGCCGCTGCGGGCGCCGCGCCTGCCGCAGCCGGAGCCGCAGCGGCCGCCGGCGCTGCTGCGCCGCCGGTCGCCGCGGCGACCGCCTTCTCGCAACCGGCCGAGAGCTTTGCCTTATTCTTTTCCAGGCATTGCAGCGCCGGGGCGCCGCCGGTCGGCACGCCCGCGCAGACCTTGGGATAATCGGAGCGGCAAGCACTGCGGATCGCAGACACCTGCGCGCTGGTCGGCTGCTTTGCCGCCGCTGCTTTGGGGGCGGCAGCTTCGGCCGCGGGCTTGGCGGTTGAAGCTGCGGGCGCGGACTCCGCCTTCGGCGTCGCGGGCGCGGATTTCGGCCTTCGGCGCTTCGACCGCCTTGACGGCGCCCTGACAACCCGGAGCAAGGCTCGCCATATTCTTCTGCAGGCACTGCAGCGAAGCCTCGCCGCCCGGCGGGATGCTGGAGCAATGCGCCATGTAATCGGAACGGCACTGCGACTTGATGGCTTCGCGCTGTGCCTCGGACGGTGCCTGCGAGAATGCCGGCGCGGCGCTCGCCAAAATGGCTGCGGTCAGCACCGCCCCAAGCGCCATCGCACGGGTCAACGTGTTGATCATTTGAATAAATCCTTGTTGTTGCTGGAGGCGCCGCTTCAATCGAATTGAAATTATGAACGAGCCGGCGAAATAATTTCCGCGCGCGATATCATTTTCGGTTTCGGGTTTCACTGCAAGCGGATTGTTGCTACTTTTATGGGATGGCGCAAAGCCGGATTCTGAATAGAAGGCCTTTTGCTGAACACACCTGTTGGGACACGAAAATGGATCCTACGCATTCGCAACATGCCGCTACCGCACCGCGAATTGCCTTTGTCATATTTGTATCGATCAGCTTAAGTGCCTGCGAACAAAATAGTTTTGTTCCGCCGCCGCCGCCGAAGGTTGAAGTGGCCGTCCCGGTACAACGCCCTGTTACGCGTTATCTGGAAGCGACAGGCAATACCGCGCCGATCAAGAATGTCGATCTGGTCGCGCGCGTGCAGGGCGTTCTGCAAGCGATGAATTATCAGGACGGCACCTTCGTCAAGGAAGGCACCACGCTGTTCACGATCGAGCCCGAAACCTACAAGCTGAAGCTCGAACAGGCGCAGGCCGCGGAAGCCGGCGCGCAGGCCTCGGTGCGGCAGACCGATGCGGATTTCAAGCGGCAGTCGGATCTGGTGCAACGGCAGGCGGTTTCGCAGGCGACGCTCGATAACTCAACATCGGCGCGCGACAATGCGCAGGCCAACCTGCAACAGGCCCAGGCCAATACCAAGATCGCGCAGGTCAACTACGGATACACCAACGTCGTGGCGCCGTTCGACGGCATCGTCAGCGCCCATCTGGTTTCGATCGGCGAACTGGTCGGCGCCTCGTCGCCGACCCAGCTTGCCACCATCGTCGCGCTCGATCCGATCTACGTGAATTTCAACGTCAACGAACAGGATGTGCTGCGAATTCGCGAGGAAGCCCGGAAGCGCGGCATGACGACCAGCGAACTTCGGCAATTGCCGGTCGAGGTCGGCTTGCAGACCGAGAGCGGCTATCCGCACAAGGGCAAGCTCGATTACATCTCGCCGAGCCTCAATCAGTCGACCGGGACGCTCGCGGTGCGCGGCGTGCTGCCCAATGCCGACCGCGTGTTGTTGCCGGGGTTCTTCGTCCGGGTCCGGGTGCCCTTCGATGAGCAGCAGAGCGCGTTGCTGGTGCCCGACGTCGCACTCGGCAGCGATCAGGCCGGCCGCTACGTGCTGGTCGTCAACGGTGACAACGTCGTCGAGCAGCGCAAGGTCCGGACCGGGCCGCTGCAGGGCGATTTGCGCGTCATCGAGACCGGGTTGAAGCCCGATGATCGCGTCGTCACCGCCGGGCTGCTGCGCGCGATCCCCGGCCAGAAGGTCGACCCGCAACTGCAGAAGATCGAAGCACAGCCGGCAGCGAAGTAGGAGCCGGCCATGATTTCGAAATTCTTCATCGAGCGACCGGTCCTTTCCAACGTCATTGCGATCCTGATGGTCCTGATCGGCGGCGTCTGCCTGTTCCGCCTCGCCGTCGCGCAATATCCCGATGTCGTGCCGCCGACGGTGCAGGTCACCACCCGCTATCCCGGCGCCAGCGCCAGGACCGTGATCGACACCGTGGCGCTGCCGATCGAGCAGCAGGTCAACGGCGTCGAGGACATGCTCTATATGCAGTCCTACAGCGCCGCCGACGGCACCTATTCGTTGACGGTCACGTTCAAGATCGGCACCGACCTCAACTTCGCGCAGGTGCTGGTGCAGAACCGGGTGTCGAGCGCGCTGTCGCAACTGCCGCAATCGGTGCAGAACCAGGGCGTCACGGTACAGAAGAAGTCGACCTCGATTCTGCTGTTCGTGACGCTGAGTTCGCCGAATTCGACCTATGACAGCCTGTTCCTGAGCAACTACGCCACCATCAATATCAGGGACGAGCTGTCGCGGTTGTCCGGCGTCGGCAACGTCACGGTGTTCGGCGCCGGCCAGTATTCGATGCGGGTCTGGCTCGATCCGAGCAAGCTGCAGGTGCGCGGGCTGATGCCGCAGGACGTCATCCAGTCGATCCAGCAGCAGAGCCAGCAGGTCACGGCGGGCCAGGTCGGCGCGCCGCCGACGCCGGCGGGCCAGGCGTTCCAGTACACGTTGAACGTCAACGGCCGGCTCGACGACAAGAGCCAGTTCGAGGATGTCATCGTCAAGACCGGCAACAACGGCGACGTTACCCGCGTCCGCGACGTCGGCTGGGTCGAGCTCGGTGCCCAAACCTACAGCCAGGCGTTTTCGCTGAACAACAAGCCATCGACTGGCATCGGCGTGTTCCAGTCGCCGGGCGCCAACGCGCTCGAGGTCGAGGCGGCGGTCCAGAAAAAGATGGCGCAGCTGGCAAAGGCGTTTCCGCAGGACATCACCTACGCGACGCCGTTCGACACCACCAAGTTCGTCTCGGAATCGATCAACGAGGTCTACAAGACGCTGATCGAGGCCGGCCTGCTCGTGCTGGTCGTGATCCTGATCTTCCTGCAGGACTGGCGCGCGATGCTGGTGCCCGCGACCACGGTGCCGGTGACGATCATCGGCGCCTTCGCGGCGATGGCGGCACTCGGCTTCACCGTCAATATTTCGACCCTGTTTGCGATCGTGCTGGCAATCGGCATCGTGGTCGACGACGCCATCGTCGTGGTCGAGGGTGCCGCGCACAATATCGAGAAGGGCATGTCCGGCCATGACGCTGCGATCGCTGCGATGGACGCGCTGTTTGCGCCGATCGTCGGCATCACGCTGGTGCTGATCTCGGTGTTCCTGCCGTCGGCGTTCCTGCCGGGTCTGACCGGCAGGATGTATTCGCAATTCGCACTGGTGATCGCCGCGACCGCGTTGCTCAGCGCCGTCAACGCCGCGACCCTGAAGCCGACGCAATGCGCGCTGTGGCTGCGGCGGCCGGTGCCGCCGGAGCAGCGCAACTTCTTCTACCGCGGCTTCAATGCGGTCTATGACCGTGTTGAACGCGCCTACGCCAGGCTGATGGTGCGCATGACCAACCACGCCGGCTTCTGCGTGATCCTGGCGCTCGCCGTGATCGGCGCCAGCGGCTACGGGCTGTCGCGCGTGCCGACCGGATTCATTCCGATCGAGGACCAGGGTTATCTGCTGGTCGCGGCGCAACTCCCTGATGGCGCCGCGCTCGACCGTACCCAGGAAGTGCTCAAACGTGTCAGCGATATCGCGAGCAAGACGCCGGGTGTGGATCAGGTCGTCACCATTGCCGGCATCTCGGCGCTCGACAGTTCGTCGAGTTCCGCCAATGCCGGCGTCGCCTACCTGATCCTGAAAGAGTGGAGCGCGCGCGGGGCGGGGCAGGACCTGCGCTCGCTGTTCGTCGGGTTGAACGAAAGGATGTCTGACATCGAGGAGGCGCGAATCCTGGTGATTCCACCGCCGTCAATCCAGGGCATCGGCAATGCCGCGGGCTTTGCCATGCAGGTGCAGCTCCGTGACGGCAATGCCGATTACGGCAAGCTGCAGGCGATCGCCGGCGGCATCGTTGCCAATGCACAGACGCAAAGCGCGCTGCAGCGTGTCAGTTCGCCGTTCCGTTCGATGGTACCGCAGTTCGACGTCGAGGTCGACCGCATCAAGACTCAGACCCTGCATGTCACGACCGACCAGATCTTCTCGACCCTGTCGTCTTATCTCGGCTCGACCTACATCAACCAGTTCAACAAGTTCGGCCGCACCTTCCAGGTCTATGCGCAGGCGGATTCCGAGTTCCGCCTGACGCCGCGCGACATCGAGAAATTGATGGTGCGCAACAGCCAGGGCGACATGGTGCCGCTCGGCACGGTGGCGAAGATCACCCCCGCCGTCGGGCCCTCGCTGATCAGCCTCTATAATCTCTACCCGTCCGCGACGGTGATCGGCCTGCCAGCCACGGGTTTCAGTTCGGGCCAGTCCATGACGTTGATGGAGGAGATCGCCGGCAAGACCCTGCCGCCGGGCACCGGCTTTGAATGGACGGCGATGTCATACCAGGAGAAAGTCGTCGGCGGCCAGATCTACTGGGCGTTCGGGCTGGCGCTGCTGCTGGTCTACCTCGTGCTGGCCGGACAGTATGAGAGCTGGTACGCGCCGATCTCGGTCATTCTCGCGGTGCCGTTGTCTTTGCTGGGCCCGACGATCGTGCTGACGGGCTTGCGAATCGAGAACAACCTCTACACCCAGATCGGCATCATTCTGCTGATCGCGCTGTCGGCCAAGAACGCCATCCTGATCGTCGAGGTCGCGCTGGAACTTCACGTCCGCGATCGCAAGCCGTTGCTCGAATCCGCGATCGAAGCCGCCCGCGCCCGGTTCCGGCCGATCCTGATGACGTCGTTCGCCTTCATCCTCGGCGTCGTGCCGCTGGTGCTGGCGACCGGCGCCGGCGCCAATGCCCGCAAGTCGATCGGCATCACGGTGTTTTCGGGCATGCTGGCCTCGACCTGTCTGGCGGTGCTGTTCGTGCCGACCTTCTTCGTCGTGGTCCAGCGGTTCGAGAACTGGCTGGCCGAGCGCAAGGCCAGGAAGGCGGGCGCGCAGACGGTGCCGCAGGCGCCAGGCACGGTGCATTAGCTATGTCGTCCCGGCCCCCGTGCGCAATTGCGCACTAGGCCGGGACGACGGATATCACACCTTCACCATCCGCTTGCCGCGGTTCTCGCCGGCCAGCAGGCCGATCAGCGCTTTCGGCGTGTTCTCGATGCCGTCGATGACGTCCTCCTGGACCTTCAATTTGCCGGACGCGACCCAGGACTGCAGGTCGGCCAGCGCCTGATCGCGCTGGTCCATATAGTCCATCACGATGAAGCCCTGCATGATCAGGCGCTTCACCACGATCAGGCCGGGCACGCCGCGCGGGCCGTGTGCCGACGGCACGCCGTCATATTGCGAGATCGCGCCGCAGCAGGCGATGCGGCCGCGGTTGTTCATGAGCGCGATGCAGGCTTCGAGAATGTCGCCGCCGACATTGTCGAAATAGACGTCGATGCCCTTGGGCGCGGCGGCCCGCAGCGCCTTGAAAGTGGCGCCGTCCTTGTAGTCGACCGCGGCGTCGAAACCGAGCTCGGAGGTCAGCCAGTGGCACTTGTCCTTGCCGCCGGCGATGCCGACGACGTGGCAACCCTTGATCTTGGCGATTTGCCCGACGATCGATCCGACCGAGCCGGCCGCGGCCGAGACCGCGACGGTCTCGCCGGCCTTCGGCTTGCCGACATGCAGCAGCCCGAAATAGGCGGTGAGGCCGGCGATGCCGTAGACGCTGAGCAGGTGCGTCATCGGCTCCATCTTTGGCATCTTGGTCATGTGCTTGGCCGGCACCGCCGCATAATCCTGCCATCCGGTGTCGCCGAACACGATGTCGCCAGGTGCAAGGCCAGGCGCCTTCGAGGCCACCACTTCGGCGATGCCGCCGCCGGCCATCACGGTGTTGGCCTCGACCGCGGCGCGATAAGTGGCGCCATGCATCCATGCGCGGTTGGCGGCATCGAGCGAGATGTAGCGCGTCCGCACCAGCACTTCGCCATCCTTTGGCTCGGGGATCGCACCGTTGGCCATCTTGAAATGCTCGGGCCCAAGTTTGCCGGTCGGCTTCTCGATCAGCAGGATCTGACGGTTGACGGTGTCGCTCATGATGTTCTCTCCCTCGGCCTGTTCGTTGTCTGGCGTTTCCGGATGCAATTGACTGCGCATGAGGCGTCGATTGCACAGATTGTGCGCTGCATGAACGCTAGTCGGCGCGCGCGCATTTCACAACGGAAACATTCTGGCAAGCCCGCCGATCGCCACACACGTGTTGCGTCGGATGCGAAATCTGCCAAACTCTCTCCCGAGCCGGAACTTACGGGGGTAAGAATATGTCCAGCAGGTTTACGCAATTCATTCTGATCGCGATGGCACTCGGCATCGTGATGGGCACACTGGTTTTCAACTATCTGCCCGACAGCCGGGTCGAGATTGCGGCCGACGTCAACCTGATCGCCATGCTTTTCCTGCGCCTGATCAAGATGATCATCGCGCCGCTGGTGTTCGCAACCCTGGTCGGCGGCATCGCGCATATGGGCTCCGGCGCCAAGCTCGGGCGCATCTTCGCCAAGACCATGGGCTGGTTCGTCAGCGCCTCGTTCGTTTCGCTGCTGCTCGGCCTCCTGATGGTCAACCTGATGCAGCCCGGCGCCAACTTCCCGGGCACGCTGCCTGACAAGGCGCAGTCGACCGGCCTGCCGGTCTCGGCGTTCTCGATCGAGAAATTCCTGACCCATCTGATCCCGACCTCGATCGCGGACGCGATGGCGCAGAACGAAATCCTGCAGATCGTGGTATTCGCGGTGTTCTTCGCCGTTGCACTCGGCGCGCTGCCAGAGCGGTCGAAGGCGATCATGGGGCTGATCGACGATCTCGCCCACATCATGCTGAAAGTCACCGGCTATGTGATGCTGTTCGCGCCGGTCGCGGTGTGGGCCGCGATCATGGCTACCGTGTCGAAGAACGGCCTCGGCGTGCTCTGGAAGCTGATCGTGTTCATGGGCGGCTTCTATGTCTCGCTGCTGATCCTGTGGGGTATCCTGTTCACGGTAGGCTTCATCGTCTTCGGTTCCAGATACAGTCATCTGATGCGGCTGATCCGCGAACCGCTGATGATCGCGTTCTCGACGGCGTCCTCGGAGGCCGCCTATCCGAAGACGCTGGAGGGCCTCAACAAGTTCGGCGCCTCGTCGCGGATCTCGGCCTTCGTGCTGCCGCTGGGCTATTCGTTCAACCTCGACGGCACGATGATGTACTGCACCTTCGCCAGCATCTTCATCGCGCAGACCTACCATATCGAAATGTCGCTCGCGACCCAGCTTGCGATGCTGGCCACCCTGATGATCACCTCGAAGGGCGTCGCCGGCGTGCCGCGCGCCTCGCTGGTCGTGATCGCCTCGACACTCAGCCAGTTCGGGATTCCCGAGGCGGGCCTCCTGATGATCATGGGTATCGATACGTTCCTCGACATGGGACGCAGCGCCACCAACGTGATCGGCAACTCGCTGGCGACCGCCGTGGTCGCGAAGTGGGAGGGCGAACTGAAGGCCGAGCATGAGCTCGGGCCGGATGACGTCGTGCCGTCCGATGCCGTCCCGGGTGACGCCGTGCCGGCGCATTGACGGGAGAGATGCATGCATCAGTCCCCGAGGAGACTTGCAGGGGCAGGCGGCCTGTTGCTGGCGGCGTGTCTGCTGGCAACCGGAGCGTCGGCCCAGACCGCCGGCAGCGAGGGGCTTAGCCCCACGCTTGCCAATATCAAGAAGACGCATGTGGTGCGGCTCGGCTTTCGCGAAAGCTCGCCGCCGTTCTCGTTCCTCGATCATTCCAACCGGCCGATCGGCTACAGCCTCGAACTGTGCGAGGCCGTGGTCGAGGAGATCGGGACCGAGGTCGACGATGCCAGTCTGAAGATCGAATACGTCAAGGTCACCTCGGACGACCGCATTCCGGCGGTGACCGGCAACAAGATCGATCTCGAATGCGGCTCGACCACGGCCAATGCCGAGCGCGCCAAGCTGGTGGCATTCTCGCCGCTGATGTTCGTGGCCGGCACCAAGCTGATGGTGCCGAAGGCCTCGACCATCGCCGCACCTGCGGACCTCAAGGGCAAGACCGTGGTGGTGACGAAGGGCACCACCAACGAGCAGGCGATGCACAATGTCGACACGAAATTCTCGCTCGGCCTCAACATCGTGGCATCGCCCGACCACGAGCAGTCCTATCAGATGCTGGTCGACGGCAAGGCCGACGCCTTCGCCACCGACGACATCCTGCTTTACGGCCTGATCGCGCGGCACAAGACCCAGGACAAGTTCAAGGTCACCGGCGAGTACCTGTCCTACGATCCCTACGGCATCATGTTCCGCAAGGGCGAGCCGCAACTGGCGGCAGTGGTCGAGCGCACCTTCCGCAAACTCGGCTCCAACCGCGACCTGATCCCGCTCTACAACAAGTGGTTCGTGGCGCGGCTGCCGACCGGCGAAAAGCTCGGCGTGTCGATCTCGCCGCAGCTCGAGGAAGCCTTCAAGGTGCTCGACGACACGCACACGAGCAATTAGGCGAGCTTGCAGGAGCGACAGCGCGGCACGGCCGGGCTGTCGCTCCTATGCCTTCGTTTCCCGATCGAAGACCCTGTCCAGCGCGGCGTCGTAGGCGGCCTGGACCAGTCCGGGATGCGACCGGCTCAGTGCCTCCATCATCACGCCGGAGTTGATTTCAAGGACCTTCCAGCGGCCTTCGACCCGGACGATGTCGATCGAGCCGAAACGCAATTCGATCGACTTTGCAGCTTTCAACGCGATCTCGATGCAGGCCGTGGCCCGCGCTTCACCCTGGTCGAGAACGACGGCCTGCGCTCCCGCCCCGAGATTGTGCCGCCAGTTCAGCGCGCGCTGCTGCCCCGCGGCCGGGACCTCGTTGAGCAAAGCCTTGCTGATATCTCCGGCCAGCCCCGACAGCACGCCCGCCAATTGCCCGGCCGGGATCGTGGCGATCGCGAGTTCGAGCACGGTGCGCTTGCCGTCGCCGACGACATACGGACGGTTCTTGCAGAGCACGACGATCGGCCGGTCGTCGATCAGGACGACGCGGATCTCGTCCTCGATTTCCAGGTAAGGCGAAATCGCGAGACTTTTTTCGGACGAGAAAATCTCGTTCGCCGCGACTTCGAGCTCCGGCTCGGTCCTGACCCTGAAGACGGAAATTCCGCCGGTGCCTTCGTTGGGCTTGACGACGATGCCGTGCGGGTTCTGCCTGAGGAGATCGAGCATCGCCGTCCACGCGCCTGATGGCGTAATGTACTTGTACATCCTGGGGCTCAGGAACGCGGTGTGCGGCACGCAGGGGATGCCGCAAATCTCGAGAACATCCGCCGTCGCCGCCTTGTCGTTGGCGATCCGATGCGCGACGGCGCTGTTCAAGCCGAGATCGTAGCCAAAGGCGAACCGCCGCTGCGACCCGCGCTTCATGGCAATCAGCCAGCCGTCGGCCTTGAGTTCGACCTCGATGCCGTGACTGCCGCAATATTTTCTGACGGCCGTTACGAAAGCGCGTTCGCCGTTGCCCATGCCTGAATTTCTCTCGGCTTTGTCGAGGTAATTTACTGCCAGATCGACGACGATTTCAGCAAGTTAATTGCGCGATATCGGGTGGGTTAACCAACCTCGATTGAACCATTCCAGAAAATAAACCGACTTCAATTCGCAGTCCTCAATTGTGCGTCAGGTCATATTGACTATCTCTCCGGTTGGCGCAAATGAAGCGTCAAATCGCCAATGATTTCGGGGGTTTTTCGCACTTTCGGGGCCCGAAAAACCGAAACGTTCTACATTCAGACGTCAGGAAAAACGAAAACACATGAGCGCGTTCTATCGAGAGAAAGTTCTTTCTGTCCGGCATTGGACCGATACGCTTTTCAGCTTCACCGCCACCCGCGATTCCGGCTTCCGCTTCCAGAACGGCCAGTTTGCGATGATCGGCCTCGAGGTCGAGGGGCGACCGCTGCTGCGCGCCTACAGCATGGCGAGCGCCAATCACGAGGAGGAGCTCGAATTCTTCTCGATCAAGGTCGCCGACGGGCCGCTGACCTCGAAGCTGCAGAAGATTCGGGAAGGCGACGAAATCCTGGTCGGCCGCAAGGCTACCGGCACGCTGATCACCGACAACCTGATCGAAGGTAAGCGCCTCTTGCTGCTGTCGACCGGCACCGGTCTGGCGCCGTTCGCAAGCCTGATCAAGGACCCCGACGTCTACGAGCGCTACGAGACCATCGTGCTGGTCCATGGCTGCCGCCAGGTCTCCGAGCTCGCCTATG
Source organism: uncultured Alphaproteobacteria bacterium (assembly GCA_963764705.1). Lineage (GTDB taxonomy): Bacteria > Pseudomonadota > Alphaproteobacteria > Rhizobiales > Xanthobacteraceae > Bradyrhizobium. The sequence goes on from CAVXTR010000016.1 coordinate 18,288, forward strand.
GCGAAGAGCTGGTCGCCAAACTGCGTGACGATGAACTGTTCGGGCCGCTGCTGTCGGAGAAGCTGTTGTACTATCCGACCGTGACGCGCGAGCCATTCCGCAATCGCGGCCGCATCACCGACCTGATCACCTCGGAACAGCTGTTCAACGACATCCACCAGCCGCCGCTCGATATCGAGACCGACCGCATCATGATGTGCGGCAGCCCCGGCATGCTGGAGGAATTGCGCCTGATGTTCGAAGGCCGCGGCTTCCTCGAAGGCAGCCACAATACGCCCGGCCATTTCGTGATCGAGAAGGCGTTCGTCGAGCGTTGAGGTTTTTCCGTCGTCCCGGCCTTCGCCGGGACGACATTCCCGCCAGTAGCATCCTCCATTCCCCCACTGCTATAACCCGCCCGAACACCGCGCGATGTTTCCGACGCGGTGACATCAGGGAGCGAACGCCGTGGCGGTACGCGATGAGATCGGGCGAACGAAGACCGCCTTTGTGTTTGCCGGCGGGGGCAGTTTCGGCGCCATCCAGGTCGGCATGCTGCATTCGCTCGCGGCTCACGGCATCACCGCCGACATGGTCGTCGGTTCCAGCGTCGGCGCCCTGAACGGCGCGTTCTATGCCGGCGATCCCACACTGGAAGGCGTCGGCAGGCTGGCCGCCGTCTGGCGCGGATTGACGCGGCAGGACGTGTTTCCGATGAGCTGGCGGACCGTGCTGAGCTTTCTGTGGCGCCGCGATTTCCTGATTTCCCACGACGGCATCCGCAAGCTGATCGACGATCACATTCCCTTTCGCAATCTGCAGGACGCCAAACTGCCGCTGCATATCGTCACGACCGATATCGTCACCGGCGACAGCGTGGTGCTGTCGGAAGGCTCGACCGCCGAGGCGATCGTCGCCTCGACCGCCATTCCCGGCGCGTTCGCGCCGATCCGTTACCGCGATCACTATCTCGCCGATGGCGCGATCTCCAGCAACACGCCGATCCAGGTCGCGGTCAAGAAGGGCGCGCGGCGCCTGATCATTCTGCCGACCGGGCATGCCTGTGCGACGCAGACGCCGCCGGTCGGCGCGGTCGCGAATGCGCTGCATGCGCTGACACTGCTGATCGCGCGGCAACTGGTCAGCGAACTGGAAGGCCTCGGCCCCGAAATCGAGTATTTCGTAGTGCCGCCGCTCTGCCCGCTGGTGGGATCGCCGTACGATTTCTCGCGCACGGCCGATCACATCGACCGCGCCATCGCGGCCACCGACGCCTGGCTGGCCCAGCACGGCCTGCAGCAGGGCCGGATTCCCCACGAGATGCGGCTGCATAGCCACTGAACAGGACGGCAGCGCGTTACGTTGCACTGCAAAAGCGACCCCGGCCGATCGATCCCGGCGAGATGGTCACGACAAATTTTTGCGTTCCACCGTCACATCGGTGATGGCCGGGCCGTATATCGTATGGCGCTTGTTCCGCTGGTTGGACTAAGCTGCCGGCCGACAGGCAATCACAATCCGGCTGAGGGATTTTATGGAAACGCTGCTGCTTCCGTTCTCGCCACGCTTCATCGTGCTGACGATCTGCGCCGTCGTCACGGCGTTGCTGCTCAGTGTCGGGGTTTTCGACCATAACCCGAAGATATGGGAAGTGGTGCTGATTCCGATCGTGATCTTCGGCGCCCTGACGGTGCTCGGCATTCGCGACCTGACGCAGAAGAGCCACGCCGTTTTGCGCAATTATCCGATCTCCGCGCATATTCGTTTCCTGCTCGAAGAGATCCGGCCCGAGATGCGGCAGTATTTCTTCGAGAGCGAAAAGGACGGCATGCCGTTTTCCCGCGACACCCGCGCGGTGATCTATCAGCGCGCCAAGATGGTGCTCGACAAGCGGCCGTTCGGCACCCAGGAGGACGTCTATCGCGAGGGCTATGAATGGATGCACCATTCGGTGGCGCCGAAGCCGCATGCCGAGGAGAAATTCCGCATCACCATCGGTGGCCCCGATTGCACCAGGCCGTATTCGGCGTCAGTGTTCAACATCTCGGCGATGAGTTTCGGCGCCCTCAGTCCGAATGCGGTGCGCGCGCTGAATGCCGGCGCCAAAAAGGGCGGCTTCGCGCACGACACCGGCGAAGGCGGCGTCAGCCCCTATCATCGCGAAAACGGCGGTGACATCATCTGGGAGGTCGGCTCCGGCTATTTCGGTTGCCGCAACCCCGACGGTAGCTTCAATCCGGAAGAGTTCGCGCGGGTCGCGTCCGACGACCAGATCAAGATGGTCGAGCTCAAGATCAGCCAGGGCGCCAAGCCCGGCCATGGCGGCGTGCTGCCGGCGGCCAAGGTCTCGGAGGAGATTTCCAAAATCCGGGGCGTGGCGATGGGCGAGGACTGCATCTCGCCGGCTTTTCACCGGGCGTTTTCGACGCCGCTGCAGATGATGGCCTTTATCGGCGAGATGCGAAGGCTGTCGGGCGGCAAGCCCGCCGGGTTCAAGCTGTGCATCGGCCACCCCTGGGAATTCCTCGCGATCTGCAAGGCGATGCTGCAAACCGGTATCTATCCCGATTTCATCGTCATCGACGGCAACGAGGGCGGCACCGGCGCGGCGCCGCTGGAATTCATGGACCATCTGGGCATGCCGATGCGCGAGGGCGTCAACTTCGTCCACAACGCGCTGATCGGCATCAATGCGCGCGACCGCATCAAGATCGGTGCCTCCGGCAAGATTGCGACCGCCTTCGACATGGCGCGCGCGATGGCGATCGGCGCCGACTGGTGCAATTCGGCGCGCGGGTTCATGTTCGCGCTGGGCTGTATCCAGTCGCTGAGCTGCCATACCGATCGCTGTCCAACCGGGGTGACGACGCAGGACCCCTCGCGCAACCGCGCGCTGGTGGTGCCGCACAAGATCGATCGGGTTTACAACTATCATCACGCGACGCTGCATGCGCTGACCGAATTGCTCGCCGCCGCCGGCCTCGAGCATCCCAAGGAGATCCGGCCGATTCATTTCTCGCAGCGCAGCTCGACCACCGAGGTGTCGTCGTTCGCAAAACTCTATCCGTCGCTGCGTCCGGGTGAGTTGATCGACGGTACCGCCGATCCACGCTTCCGCGAGGCCTGGGCGATGGCGCGGGCGGATTCGTTCCAGCCGGCGGGGTGAAATCGCTTGGTGGTCGTCCTCGTCAGAGGACGATCACGTGCCGCGCGCTCGGCCTATCCACGTCATTGCGAGCGAATCGAAGCAATCCATTCTTTCTTTGTACGGCGAGATGGATTGCCGCGTCGCTTCGCTCCTCGCAATGACGAAAAAAACTTCCCAGCCCTAGAATTCGCCGTGGAGACGGCCGGAGAAGATATGCGCTGGACCGCGGTCGGCGTTGTAAGCGGGATTGGCGATCATCTGATAGTCGGCGGTCGCCGTGAAGTTCTTGTCGATCGAGAACGCGTAATAGGTCTCGAAGATTCGCTCATTTCTGTAGTTGAGCCGGCCGTCGCCGATCAGGAGACCGAGGCCGCCCGCCGCCAGGAAATCGCGATGCGCCGAGGAAAGACCGTTGATGGCACCGCCGATACCGATGGTGTCGGCCGGACGGCCCCAATAGCTGCCCTTGATCGAGAGACCGGTAGACACGCTGCGGTCGACATCGGTGAAGGACAGGATTTCGTTGCGGCCGTCGTTCCAGCTGACGCGAGCGAAGAATCCGACGTCGTTTTTCAGTTGCTGTTCGACATTGGCGTAGAAGCCGTATTTCAGATTTTCGTGCCGGATGCTCTGCATGACGTCGTTGATGTCGAGCGTCGGGTCGCCATTCGCCGTCGCAATGGCCTGGCGATAGTTACCGGTGTTGCCGCGATTGCCGAAGATGCCGAACCGCAGCTTGCCGGGTTGATCGAAGATCGTGTGCCGCTCCTCGAATTCGACCACGGCGCCGCCGGACTTGAAGACCAGAACGTCGCTGTTGGGCGCATTGGGCACCTGGAACAGGCCGGCACGGAGCGCCCAGTCCTTGCGGTTGAGTTCGACCACCGCCCCGCGGGTGAAGCCGGGAAGGTCGGCAGGGAAGTCGTAAGCCGCCGACGACCACATCGCCCAGTTCATGAAATCGATGCGGGGATCCTTGGCGTAGGAGTTGCCGTCGAAATAGTCGCCGACCGCGAAGCGGCCGACCGTGACCGTGACGCGGTCGATGTCGCGCTTGCCGGCAAGCTGCATCGCGGCGTCCGCAACTTCTTCCTGTTCGCCGCCGAGCCCGAAGGTCTGGCGCAGGACGTAGCGCTGCGGCCGGAATTTCGGAAACGGCGCCCCGCCCTTCTGGGCCTCGCCGTTGGAGAAGCCGGCGAGCCCGAGCGTGCTGTTCAGGCCAAACCCCTGCGCCAGTTCGGGGTTGAAATAAAACTCGCCGCCCTGCCAGAGCCGCCAGCCGAGAAACGCATCCGCCGTCCAGGTCTCGCGACCCTGGCCGCCACCCGGAAGGCTGTTGGTCCCTTCATAGGGTGACCGCATGCGTGGATAGGCTTGCGCGATGACCGTGGTCTGCGCGTGCACGTTCCAGTTGGCCGGCTCGGGCAGCGCCGTTGGTGCGGTCGGCGACGGGCCCGCCCATGGCGGGGTCTCCCACAGCCGGTAGTTCAGCCCCAGCTTGAACAGGTGAATGTTGGGATCGACATTGACGCGCGGCAAGCCGACATCGGTCAGGTCGTAGGTCCGGCGCGCCAGATCGATGTAGTCGTACTCGGCCCTCGCGGTCCAGTTGCCGCCGACCGCGACCTCGATACCCAGCCCCGCTGTCCAGCCGGCATGGGTCAGGTAGCGTTTCGGCGGAGTAATGACTCCGAGATCGTTGAGGGCGACATGGGTGGCGCCCCAGGCAACGCCGCCCGTGACATAAGGCATCCAGATTCCCATCGCATAGCCGAGCCGGCCGCGCGCGGTCGCGACATAATCGACGGTGGTGTCGAACGGTGCCGGCACCAGCCGCGGCACGTCGGTCGGGCTGCCGAACGAGACGTCCGCCTCGACGCCGAGCACAACCCGGTTCGACAATTGCCTGAGATAGCCGGCCTGATAGCCGCCGATCAATGCTGTCACGCTGGAGGGAAAGAACACGCCTTGCAACGGCAGCGCATTGGCGTCGGGACCGATGCTGCCGGCGCCGTACCCGACGTGGCCGCCGAGATAGAATCCGGTCCAGTCGTAGACGGCTTTATAGGCAGGGCTCTTCAACGCCAGATCGGCGGCAACCGCGGGTCCGCCCAGCGTGAGCGAGCCAAACGCCACACCGGCCAGGAGATGCTGCAGTGATCGGCGGTCGCAGGTCATCGTACGCACATTTCGCGAATGTTGCGGCGGTCGGCCCATCACTGCAGATTTGGCGGTCTGCCGCCACCCAGCAAATGTAGTCATCAACCTCGCCGCCCCCGGTCGCACCTTTTGCGATTCGCCCGGTCCAGACCAGATCGGGGAAACACATCGTCTATTCCCGGTTCTTATTGCAAGTAATTCGCAATAGCAACAAGACCAAATGGCGCACCCCGCTGAATGGCAGCGCTCGGTGACAGTTTTGCAACGCGGGGGGCATGGACGCGGGGGTGGCGCGTCCACCCGGGGTGGAGCAGGTCCACCGGGGCGTTTTCAACCGGCCAAAAAAGTTGACCCGCCCGGGGGGACAACCGGGCGGGTCGGGTGCAGCATGGGGTGGATGAGGCGCCCATGCTGGACGCAGGATCCACGTGAGAAGCGTTTTCGAGCGAAGTGGGCTTCCGGTTCGCGTGAAGAAAACGCGTCAAACGAAAGAGAAGCGCTAAAGTCTTTGGACTGGTCTTGCTGGAAGAAGCGCTTCTCAAACAGAAACCAAATTCAGTCGATCAACTCAGTAACCGCAGGTTGCTCAGTAACCGCAGGTACGGACGCGGCCCATGTAGTTGCCGTAAGCGTCGAACTGGCGAACCCAGCCGCAGCGGCGATAGCCGTCGTAGTAACCGTCGTTGCTGGCAGCGATCGCGGTGCCGACGATGGCGGCGCCAACGAGACCGGCTCCAACGCCCCAGCCCCAGCCGATCGGCTTGGCCTGTGCCTGGGTGGTGGTGGAAGCGATCGTGCCGGTAACGGCAAGCGTGGCGAGAGCGAGAGCGGCAATCTTGGTCTTGATCGACATTGGAAACTCCATCCGGTTTTGAGCGGCCATTGTGGTCCGCATGCCAGTTGGACGGAGGCTGTTCGATTCCGGTTCGAATCCGGCGAGCGGGATCCAGGGTATCGATTATTTTGTAATAAAAACAGTCATTTAGGGGATTTATTCGGCCCCGCCGCCAGCCGCATCACGTCGAAGTTATCGACGTCGGCAAGCAATTCGCAGAACGCCCGCGCGCCGTGATCGAGCAGCTTCTCGCCCTTCTCGGCGGAGCCCTTGGTGGCATCGCCGGCAGCGCCGCTTTCGTGCAGATCCTGGGCCTGCCAGGCGAACGGCGCCGGCCGTTGCGTCGAGAGCCAGCGAAATTCCTTTTCAATCGCGATGCTGGCGGGACGAAAATCGGCGATGGCTTCGTTGCGCACGGTTTGCGGATAGCGCGCCAGCATGATCGAGGTTTCCACCGCGCCGCCGTGGATGCCGTGGCGCAGCTCTTCCGCCGAAAACAATCCGTCCGGCACGCCGAACCGCGACCAGCTCGTGGTCACCGCGAGAAGCCCGTATTCCGCGCGCAAATCCTGCGCCACCAGCATCATCGCAGCGCTGTTGCCGCCATGGCTGGTTACCATCACCAGCTTGCGGATGCCGGCGCGGGCGACGGTCTCGCCAAGCGCCATCCACGCGCGCAGCGCCACCTCGGTCGGCAGCGTCTGCGTGCCCGGGTAGTCGGTATGTTCGGTGGAAATGCCGATCGGCTGGATCGGCAGGAAGGTGGCGGGGATTGTCGCAGGCAGCAGCTCGCGCACCCGCGCCAGATAGGCCTCGCCGATCAGCACATCGGTTTCCAGCGGCAAATGCGGGCCGTGCTGTTCGGTGGCCGCCAGCGGCAAAACCGCGATCCAGCGCGCGGCGTCGGACCGGTCGATATCCGGCCAGTGAATGTCGGTCCAGTCGCGGGGCGGAACAGGCGAAGTCATCGAGCCAAGGTGTTTCTTTGGAGAAGCGTTTCTTTGGATGAATTTGCGGGTTAGTTTGTTAGAGATTCCGGGGACGCAATCCACGCTTGGACACCGCCCCGGGGACGTGATCCACGTCCATAGCATCCCATCATGGGCCAGAACGATCGACGGAGTCCAACCATGAACCCGGCCTTTTTGCCGCGAGCGTTAACCGCGGGTCTTTTGGCGCTGACGGCGGCGTGGATGCCCGCTCGCGCCGAAACCCTCGACAAGGTTTCGTTCGGGACCAACTGGGTCGCGGAGGCCGAGCATGGCGGCTTCTTCCAGGCGGTCGCCGACGGCACCTACCGGAAATACGGGCTCGAGGTCACGATCGTGCCGGGCGGGCCCAACACCAACAACCGGATGCTGCTGACCGCCGGCAAGCTCGACTTCTTCATGAGCGCCAACACCCTGCAATCCTTCGACGCGGTGACCAACAAGGTGCCGCTGGTGACCGTCGCCGCCGTGTTCCAGAAGGACCCGCTGGTGTTGCTGACCCACCCGGAAGTCAAGATCAGCAAGCTCGAGGACCTGAAGCCGCTGACGCTGCTGGTGTCGAAGGAGGGGCTGGCGAGCTACTTCCAGTGGCTGAAGTCCGAATATGGTTTCAGCGAGAGCCGGGTGAAACCCTACACCTTCAACCCGCAGCCCTTCATCGTGAACAAGCAGAGCGCGATGCAGGGCTATGTCACCTCCGAGCCCTACGCGGTGCAAAAGGCGGCGGGCTTCAAGCCCAATGTGGTGCTGATGGCCGATTACGGCTTCAGCGCCTATTCGACCCTGATCGAGACCCGTACCGACGTCGTCGACAAGAAGCCCGACCTGGTGCAGCGCTTCGTCGATGCGTCCATCATCGGCTGGTACAATTATCTCTACGGCGACAACAAGCCGGCGAACGCGATGATCAAGACGATGAATCCGGAAATGACCGACGAATTGCTGGCCTATTCGTTGGCCAAAATGAAGGAATACGGCATCGTCGATTCCGGCGATACGCTGAAGGACGGCATCGGCGCCATGAGCGATGCGCGGATGGCGGGTTTCTTCGACAAGATGGTGCGGGCCGGCGTGGTCAAGCGCGATATCGATTACCGCCAGGCCTATACGCTGCGCTTCGCCAACAAGGGCGTCGGTCTCAATCTGCGGCCGAAGAACTGAAGCCATGGCCGAGCCCGCGTTGTCCGAGACCGAGTTTGGCGCGTCGGGCTTCGCCGTGCGGCTGCGCGGCGCGACCAAGGTCTACGACAACGGCGTCGCCGCGCTCGGACCGCTCGATCTCGACGTCAAGCGTGGCGAGTTCGTTTCGCTGCTCGGGCCTTCCGGCTGCGGAAAATCGACCGTGCTGCGGCTGATCGCGGGACTTGCCACGCCGAGTTCGGGCGAGGTCAGCGTCTCCCATGGCGCCGGCAAGGCCGAGGGCCGGCATTCCATCGGCTTCGTGTTCCAGGAGCCGACCCTGATGCCGTGGGCCAGTGTGCGGGAAAACGTCCGGCTGCCGCTGAAACTCTCGCATGTGCCGGGGAAGGACGCGGACCGGCGTATCGCCGAGGCGCTGGCGCAGGTCGGGCTTGCCGACTTCGCCGACGCCTATCCGCGCGAACTGTCGGGCGGCATGAAGATGCGGGTGTCGCTGGCGCGGGCGCTGGTCACCGATCCGGATATTCTCTTGATGGACGAGCCGTTCGCGGCGCTGGACGAAATCACGCGCTTCCGGCTCAACAATGATTTGCTGGCGCTGTGGCGCAACCTGCGCAAGACCGTCATCTTCGTCACCCATTCGGTTTTCGAGTTGGTGTACCTGTCGCAGCGCGTGGTTGTCATGACGTCGCGGCCCGGACGCATCTCGGGCGAGTTTCGCATCGACACGCCGGAGCCCCGGGTGGAGGATTTCCGGATGTCGGCCGGCTACGCCGAATATTGCCGCGAAGTCTCGAAGGCGCTGACGCCGTCTTATGCGGGGCTGTCGGGCGTATGAGTTCATTGCAGAACATCGGCCGCATCCTGCTTCCCGTCGCAGTGCTCGCGGCGGGCCTGGTGGCGTGGGAGGCGGTGGTCCGCCTCAACGACATCCAGCCCTATGTGCTGCCGGGGCCGCTATTGGTATTGCAGACGCTGGTCGGCGACTGGTCGGTGCTGTCGGAATCGCTCGGCGTCACGCTGTTGACCACGCTGGAAGGTTTTGTCGCGGCGGCCGTCGGCGGCGTCGCGCTGGCGCTGTTGTTCAATCAGTCGAAATGGCTGGAATATTCGCTGTTTCCCTATGCGGTGATCCTGCAGGTCACGCCCGTGATCGCGATCGCGCCGCTGTTGCTGATCTATCTCCAGCAAACCACCGCCGTCATCGTCTGCGCCTGGATCGTGGCTTTCTTTCCGGTGCTGTCGAACACCACGCTCGGGCTGAATTCGGTCGACCGCAATCTCGCCGGATTGTTTCAGCTTTATGGCGCCTCGAAACTGCAGACGCTGCGATACCTGAAATTGCCGGCGGCGTTACCCTTTATCCTGGGGGGCTTGCGGATCGCGGGCGGGCTGTCGCTGATCGGCGCCGTGGTGGCTGAAATTGCGGCGGGCACCGCAGGCGCCGGCTCCGGGCTCGCCTTCCGCATCGCCGAGTCCGGCTATCGTCTCAACATTCCCCGCATGTTCGCCGCACTTTTGCTACTGTCCGCCGCCGGGATTGTCATCTATGCCCTGCTGGCGCTAATTTCGCATCTGGTACTACGGCGCTGGCATGAAAGCGCGCTCGGAAAGGAAAACTGATGGCTGCCGCGACTATCTCATCCGAGAAGATCGATCTCCTGCTCTACGGACCGCTCAGGCCGATCCTCGAAAACGGCTTTTCGGACCAGTTCGTCCTGCATATGGCGGAAAGCCGCGCGGATCTCGAACGGCTGACGCCCGAGGTACTGGCGAAGATTCGCGGCATGGCCGTCACCTACCATATGGTGCATGCTGACGCCAAAGCGCTGACGCATTTTCCAAAGCTCGAAATGATCGCAAGTTTCGGCGTCGGCTACGATCACGTCGATTGCGCCTATGCGCGTGAACACAATGTGGTGGTCACCAATACGCCCGATGTGCTGACCGAGGAGGTCGCCGACGTCGCGATGGGGCTGTTGATCGCGACCCTGCGCGAATTCGTCAAGGCCGACCGCTATCTGCGTTCCGGCCTGTGGCAGACCCAGAACTATCCCCTCAGTGTCGGCTCGCTGCGCGATCGCAAGATCGGCATCGTCGGCATGGGCCGCATCGGCCAGGCGATCGGACGCCGGCTGGAAGCCTCGCGCGTTCCGGTCTCCTATCATTCGCGCAACCCGTCCTCGGCGGTGTCCTACAAGCACTATGGCGACCTGATGGAAATGGCGAAGGCGGTCGATACGCTGATCGTGATCGTGCCTGGCGGTGCGGCGACCGCCAAAATGATCAATGCCGACGTGCTGAAGGCGCTCGGGCCGCGCGGCGTGCTGATCAACGTGGCGCGCGGTTCGGTCGTCGACGAGCAGGCCCTGGTGGCTGCGCTGAAATCCGGCACCATTCTGTCGGCCGGGCTTGACGTGTTTGCCAACGAGCCGAGCGTGCCCGATGAATTGAAGTCGATGCAAAATGTCGTGCTGTTGCCACATATCGGCTCAGCTTCGGTGGTAACGCGCAATGCCATGGATCAGCTCGTGGTCGACAATCTCAAAACCTGGTTTGCCGGCAAGCCGCCGCTGACGCCGGTTCCGGAAACCCCGGTGAAGGGGCGCTGATGTTCTCTGGCCGTTCGATCATCCTGGTCGCGGCGCTGCTGGCGCTGGCCTCGCCGCTATCGGCGCAGGATGCCTCGACCCTGAAGAAAGATATGGTCGGGCAGTGGGAGCTTGCGACCACCGATCGCAGCAAGACCTGCGTCGTCACGCTGAAGGGCGATACGACACCCCAGGGCATGAAGCTCGAACTCGAACCCGGCTGCGCGGCGGCGCTGCCGTTCACCAAGGATATAACCGCCTGGAACATCAAGGGGCTGGGCGATATCGTGCGGTTGCAGGACGCCGCCAGCCAGCCGGTGATCGATTTCACCGAGGTCGAGAGCGGCATCTTCGAGGGGCTGCGGACCAATGAGGGCGTCTACATCCTGCAAAATCTCGCCGCCGCCCGCTCGCTGGCCAAATCGATGGACCAGATGATCGGCGACTGGTCGATGGTGCGCGGTAACGGCCAGGCGGTCTGCGGCCTGACCCTGACCAACACCGAGGCCGCGCAGGATAATTTCCAGGTGTTCTTGAAGCCGAAATGCGATCCCGCGGTCGCGGCCTTTGCGCCGACGCAATGGCGGCTCGATCACGGCCAGATGCTGCTGCTGTCGGCCAGGGGCGAGACCTGGCAGTTCGAGGCCGACGACAACGCGCAATGGCGGCGGGTGCCTGACAGCGCCGACCCCCTGATCATGATCCGCGGGCAGTAGCCTTTTCGGGCCGGGCGGCCAGCCGGGGGCAAATTTTTGCTGGGCCTGTCGATTTTCGGCCGCCCCGTTCGTCTATTTCAGCAGCGAGACAGTTATGCGGCGGTCGTCGCCGCAACTCGCCTCAAGGGAGTTTTCCGATGCGCTTCATGTATGTCGTTACCTCTTCACAGCCGATGCGCGGTCCGACGCCGGCCCTGATGGAGGCCATGCACAAGCTGTCCGAACGCGAGATCAAGGCCGGCCGGATGCTGGACAGCGGCGGGCTGCTGCCGGTCCAGATGGGCGCCCAGGTCAAGATCACGGACGGCAAGCTCAACGTAGTCGATGGTCCCTTCGTCGAGACCAAGGAGATGATCGGCGGCTACGCCATCTTCGAATTGCGCAACAAGGAAGAGGCACTGGCCGCGGCGCGCGAGTTCATGCAGCTGCATCTCGATCACATGCCGGACTGGGAAGGCACCTGCGAGGTCCGCATCATGGCGACGCCGGGCGACGAAATCGCCTGCCAGGTCGATGCCGAGCCTGCAAAGATCGCCTCTTGAGCAGGCGGTTCCTGCACCGTCGGCGGCGATGACCGCCGCCGACGTCAACGGCACCATCCTCGCGGTCTGGCGCATCGAACAGCCACGGCTAATCACCAGCCTCGCCCGGATGCTGCGCGACGTGCCGCTGGCGGAGGACCTGACCCAGGAATCTCTGCTGGCGGCGCTCGAACACTGGCCCAGGTCAGGCGTGCCGGACAAACCCGGCGCCTGGCTGATGGCGATTGCCAAACGCCGGGCGCTGGATCATCTGCGCCGCCGCCAGATGCTCGCGCGCAAGCACGAGATGCTGGTGCGCGACCTCGAGCAGGAACAGCAGGCGATGCCCGATCCGGACGCGGCACTCGACGACGAGTTCGGCGACGAACTGCTGCGGCTGATCTTCACCGCCTGCCATCCGAAGCTGTCGCGCGAGGCCCGCGCGGCGCTGGCGCTGAAAATGATCTGCGGCCTGACCACGGAGGAGATCGCGCGCGCCTTCCTGCTGCCGGAGGCGACCATTGCCCAGCGCATCGTACGGGCAAAACGGACGCTGTCGGAATCCGGTCTCGCCTACGAGACCCCGTCCGGCGAGGCGCTGTCGGAGCGGCTGGCCTCGGTGCTGGAGGTGGTCTACCTCATCTTCAACGAAGGCTACACCGCCTCGCGCGGCGACGAATGGCTGCGGCCGCAGCTTTGCAACGATGCGCTGCGGATGGGCCGCGTGCTGACCTCGATCGCGCCGCGGGAGCCGGAGGCGCACGGCCTGCTGGCGCTGATGGAGTTGAATGCCTCGCGCACACCGGCGCGCACCGATGCGGCCGGCGATCCGATCCTGCTGATGGATCAGAACCGCACGCTGTGGGACCAGCTTCAGATCCGCCGCGGAATGCTGGCGCTGGCGCGCGCACGCGAACTCGGCGGCGCAGGCGGATTCTATGCGCTGCAGGCCACGATCGTGGCCTGTCACGCCAGCGCCGGTGCTCCCGTCGAAACCGACTGGCCGCGTATCGCAGCCCTTTATGCCGAACTGGCGGCGCTGGTGCGCTCGCCGGTCATCGAGCTCAACCGCGCCGTAGCGATCGGCATGGCCGAGGGACCGGCCGCCGCGTTGCCGTTGGTGGAAGCGCTCGCGCACGAGCCGGCGCTGAAGGCCTATCACCTGCTGGAGAGCGTGCGCGGCGATCTGCTCTGCAAGCTCGGCCGCTTCGAGGATGCACGCGCCGCCTTCGAGGCGGCCGCCGAACTGGCGGGTAACAGCCGCGAGCGGGAATTGCTGAAGCGGCGCGTGGCCGAGGCGACTGCGAAAATGTGACGATCGCCCTGGCGAGAGGGAAGCAATACATGGTGAAACCGGAGATCATCGGCTCCGCGCAATCGACCTACACCTGGGTCGTGCGCATGGTCTGCGAGGAAAAGGGCATCGAATACACGCTGACGGAAATGCCGCTTGGTGCTCCCGAGCTCCTTGCCATTCATCCACTCGGCAAGATGCCGGTGCTGCGCCACGGCGATGTCGAGCTGTTCGAATCGAAAGCGATCGCTACCTACCTCGATCGCAGCTTTCCGGCACCGCATCTGTTTCCGGAGGATCCGCGTCTCGCCGGATTGACCGAGCAATGGGTTTCCCTCGTCAACACGGCGATCGACCGCACGCTGATCCGCACGTACCTCTACGCCTATATCGCGCCGCGGCCAGAAGCTACAGGCCCGAAATCGGGACGGGATCGAAGCCGTGATGCCGGCGGTTCGCCAGCAATTGCAGATTCTCGACCGGGCCGTCGCCGCGACCGGCTATCTCGTCGATGATCGGTTCACATTCGCCGACATCAATCTGCTGCCGGTTCTCTACCGGGTCCGGCAAGCTCCCGAAGGCGCAGAAGCTCTGGCGGCGACGCGCCATCTTGCCGCCTATTACGAGCGTCATGCGACGCGACCCGGCTTCGTCCGAACCGTGCCGCCATCCGGCCCGCCTCGCCGGGCGCAGCCGAGCTGAAGCCGTTTCCGGCGCGTCGCGAGAGCTTCGCGCCGAAACCAGCTTGAATTTAGATGAACCGGAACTGGGACCGCTCGCGTTTGGCGAGCTTGGGGATGGCCTGGCCGACGATGATGTTCTTGAAGTGGTCGGTCTGCTGGTGGTCGGCGAACGCCGATTCGCCGGCGAATACCTCGTAGAAAAAGAATTCGCGCGGCTTGGCGATGTTCTGGTGGATCTGGAATTCCTTCACGCCGGGCTCGCGCTGCGCCTGCGGCAGAAAATCCTGCAGCAGGGCCGCGACCGCGCCTTCCTCGCCCGAATTGACTTCCCAGAAGGCGGTGATGACCAGGTTCTGGTTTGCATTGTTGGTGGCTGTCATGTCGTTCTCCTGTGAAACGGCGCCGGTCGATTTCGATCGGCGGCTGAGGAAAAGCATGCCTGTTTTTCTGACATCAATGCTTCGTCAATGATCGAATTGTCGTGTCGGCGGGAGGGACTGGAGCCGGTCTTGCCGTTGGCGCGTTTGCCGGGTGAACTTTTCAACTGGCATGGAACAATGCGATGACGAAACCAGCCGTGCTCGCGATCGGTATCGATCCTTCGCTCGTGGACTACGGCGCGTTCCCCGGGCTCACGGCTGAACTGGTCAGCAACTTCATCGAGGCGCAGATCGCCAGGCTGCGTGCGCTGGGCTGCGACACGCAGAGTTGCCTGATCGACCTGGGCGATACCGCCGAGGCGGTGGCCAGGGCGGCGCTGGTCGCAAGGCCGCTCGATTGCGTCGTGATCGGCGCCGGACTGCGCGAGCCGCCCGAACGTTTGCTGCTGTTCGAAAAGATACTCAATCTCGTTCGCGTCCACGCCCCGCACGCGGCGATCTGCTTCAATACCACGCTGGCCGATACGGCGGAGGCGGTGCAGCGCTGGGTCGAACTGTGAGGTCTTCCTGGAGCCTTCAGCTCCCGCGATAGGTCGTGTAGCTCCAGGGGGTGGCCAGCAGCGGCACGTGGTAATGCGACGTGGCGTCGGCCATGCCGAACTGGATGACCGCCTTGTCGAGGAACGGCGGGT
Source organism: uncultured Alphaproteobacteria bacterium (assembly GCA_963764705.1). Classification (GTDB taxonomy): domain Bacteria; phylum Pseudomonadota; class Alphaproteobacteria; order Rhizobiales; family Xanthobacteraceae; genus Bradyrhizobium. The sequence goes on from CAVXTR010000016.1 coordinate 33,416, forward strand.
TCGGGAGCGCGGTGCCGAGCTTGGTAAAATACTCGGCGAGATAAAATACCAATTGGTATGAGCCGGCCTTCATCGTCTCCGGCGTCAGCAACGGCTCGGCATTGCGGCCGTCGACATTGGTGTGAACGGTCCGGATCAACTTGTAGGTCTCACCCTCGAGCACCGAGAAGTCGATCCGCACGCCCTCGGCGGGCTTGCCGTTCGCGGTATCGAGCATGTGCGTCGTCAATCCCGGCGCACCGGCGGCGAACATCACCCTCGGCGCGACCACGGCGGATGCCAGCAAGGCGGAACTCGCGGCGAGCAGGTTCCTTCGGTTGATGATCGGCATGCGTTTCCCTTCGCGGTTTGGCGGGCTGAAAATGCGTCATCTGACAAACGAGCGTCCAGCACTCTGTCAGGCAAGTTTCGGGCCACGGATCGGCGCGGAGGATGAGAATACGCGGTTCAAAGCGGCGTGTTTTTGCGCGGCCTTGCGGTACGGTACGATCGGAGCCTGCCGTGATTTCGAGGAAGAAGCGCGATGATCGATATATTGAAGGTCCTTGCAGCGCTGGCCCTGGGCTACCTTTTGGGCAGCATCAACACGGCCGTAATCGTCGGAAAAATATACGGCAAGGACATCACCAGCCATGGCAGCAAGAGCGCAGGGCTTACCAATACGCTGCGGGTGCTCGGGAAAACCGCCGCTCTGATCGTTCTCGCGGGAGACATCCTGAAAGGGATCGTTGCCTGTCTGATCGGGTTGGGCATCGGCGTTTATGTTCAGTCGGGAGAGGGGACAGATTGCGTCAGCCTGTTGGCCGCGGGTTTGGGCGCGGTTCTCGGCCATAACTGGCCGGTCTATTTCGGGTTCAAGGGGGGCAAGGGAGCACTGACAGCCGTGTCCGTGCTGTTCATGCTCGACTGGGTGATCGCCCTGATCTGCGTCGGCCTTTTTGTTACCATCGTGGCCTTGAGCCGCTATGTTTCCCTAGGCACAATATCTGCCGCCGTGTTTTTTGTGGTGATTTCGTTTTTGCCCGTCTTCGGACACGGCCTATATTTTCACGCGTTCACGTGCCTGATGGCGTTCGTGATCATTTTCAAGCACCGGGAAAATATCCGAAGGCTGCTTTCCGGAACGGAAAACAAACTCAGCTTTTGATTTTTCAGCGCGGCTGAGCGCCGGCTGCGCGCGCCTAGATCAGCTTCATCCCCTTCAGGCTCGCATGGCCATGCTTGCCGACGATGATGTGGTCGTGCACGGAAATGCCCAGTGGCGTGGCGATGTCGACGATCGCCTTGGTCATCTGGATATCGGCCTGCGACGGCGTCGGATCGCCGGAGGGATGGTTGTGTACCAGGATCAAGGCGGTCGCGGATAATTCCAGCGCGCGCTTGATGACTTCGCGTGGATAGACCGGGGTGTGATCGACGGTGCCGGTCTGCTGCACCTCGTCCGATAGCAGTTGATTGCGCTTGTCGAGGAACAGCAGGCGAAACTGCTCCTTGTCCGCGAACGCCATGCCGGTCCTGATATAGTCGATGACGTCGTTCCAGGATGACAGTGCGATGCTGCGTTTGATCTCGCCTTTCGCCGCCCGGTTCGCGGCGGCGGCAAGCAGCTTGATCTGGTTGATCGAGGCCTCGCCGATCCCGTCGACTTCACGCAAGCGCGCCACCGGCGCGTGAATGACTTCGGCGAACGAGCCGAATTTCTTCAGCAGCAATTTTGCGAGCGGCTTGGTGTCGCGCCGGGGCAGGGCCGAAAACAGTGCCATTTCAAGCAGTTCATAGTCGCTGAGCGCCTCCGGCCCGGCCTGATAGAAACGCTCGCGCAGCCGCTCCCGGTGGCCGTGATAATGCGGCGTCTCGGCGGCTGGGTCGGGCTTGTCGCTGGTCTTCGCGGGCATGGACGCCGAGCATGCCGCGCCGGTCAGTTTTTGCAATCACGAATTGCGGGTGACCGTAGCGTTTTCGAGCGAAGTGGATACCGGTTCGCGTGAAGAAAACGCGTCAAAATAAAGAAAATCAGGCCGCGGCCAGCGGCTTCTCGCCATGGCGCTGCGACAGCGTGAAGATCTCGACTCCGGTGGCGGTGACGCCGACCGAATGTTCGAACTGCGCCGACAGCGAGCGGTCACGCGTGACCGCGGTCCAGCCGTCGGACAGGATTTTCACGTGCGGCTTGCCGAGGTTGATCATCGGCTCGATGGTGAAGAACATGCCAGGCTTCAGGGTGACGCCTTCGCCGGGACGGCCGATATGGATAATGTTCGGCTCGTCGTGGAACAGGCGCCCGAGGCCGTGGCCGCAGAAATCGCGCACCACGCTCATGCCCTGCGGTTCGACAAAACTCTGAATCGCGTGACCAATGTCGCCGGTGGTGGCGCCGGGCTTCACCGCGGCGATGCCGCGCATCATCGCTTCATAGGTGACCTCGATCAGCCGCTCCGCCTTGCGGGCGATCGGGCCGATCGCATACATGCGGCTGGAATCGCCGTACCAGCCGTCGACGATGAAGGTGACGTCGACATTGACGACGTCGCCTTCCTTCAGCGCGCGGTCGCCGGGCATGCCGTGGCAGACCACGTGGTTGATCGAGGTGCAGGTCGAATAGCGGTAGCCGCGATACATCAGCGTCGCCGGATAGGCGCCGTGGCTAAAGGCGAAGTTGCGGACGAACTCGTCGATCTCGGAGGTCGGGATGCCCTCCTTGACCAGGTCGGTGAGCTCGTCGAGGCATTTGGCGACCAGCGCGCCCGCCTTGCGCATGCCGGCGAAAGCGCTCTGTCCGTGCAGCTTGATCTGGCCGGTCTTTCGCAAGGAGGTATCTGTTGCTTCGATGTAGCTCATGGGCGGGTCACGTTTCGGCGGGGCAGTGGATCGGGTAACGGGCTGATTAGCAGCCCAATTTAATGATCGGAACGGTCAGCCGCAAGCTGCAAAAGGCGCTAGCCGGACGCCTCCACCACGGTCTCGACCGGCAGCGCGCCGCCGCGGATCCGGATTTCCCGCACCGGGTAGGGCACCCGGATGCCCTCGCGCTTGAACACGTCCCACAGCCCCAGCATCACGTCGCTCTTCACATTGTCCATGCCGTCGGGGTCGGCGATCCAGAAGGTCAGGGAAAACTTCATGCCCGCTTCGGCGAATTCGGTCAGGATGCAGCTCGGCGGCTTGTTCTTGATGGCGCGCTGCGCGGCAGCGGCGATCTCGACCGCCAGCCTGCAGACCAGCCTCGGGTCGGCGTCGTAGTTGGTGCTGAACAGCACCTTCACCAGCGTGTTCTTGTCGGTATAGGTCCAGTTCACCACCTTCTGAGTCACCAGATCCTCGTTCGGAATCAGGAACTCGCGACCATCGCCGGCGGCGACCGAAATATAGCGCGTCTTCATCGCGCTGATCCGGCCCGAACTGTCGCCGATGGTGACGAGGTCGCCCGGCTTCACGGACTTGTCCGCCAGGAGGATGATGCCCGAGATGAAATTGGCGACGATCTTCTGCAGGCCGATACCGATACCGACGCCGACCGCGCCGGAGAACACCGCGAGCGCCGACAGGTTGATGCCGACCGCGCTGACGGCGATCGCCACCGCGACCACCATCAGTCCCATCCGGATCATCTTGACCAGCAGCACCTGGATCGACGGTGTCAGGTCCGCGGAGCGGTTGATCCGGCTTTCGATGAAATTGCTGGCGATGTTGGTCAGCCACAGCGCTACGATCAGCAGCGCGCCGAGCTTGATCAGCACCAGCGGCGTCAGCCGCAGTCCGCCGAGTACGATCGACACCGGATCGGAATCGAGCAGCTCGAGGGTGGGCCCGAGCTGGCCGAGGACGCTCAAGGCCGCGATCAGCCACGCCGACACCGACACCACGCGGACGATGAACGCGTTGCGGATCACCGAGGTAATGAGCCGGATCACCAGCCACGCCAGCGCCAGCTTGGCAGCGACAGCGAGCAGGTAACTGCGGCTCGGCCAGGTCGAATGGTACATCGTGATCCGCGCTGCGATCACCAATACCGCGAATACGACGGTGGAGGCGCTGCCGACCAGCACATGGGCGAGGCGTCGCAGCGGCAACGGCCATTTCATCGCGACCGAGGACATGTCGACGCGGGCGCGGATCGTCGCATCGGCCGCGTAGGCGATGCCGAACGCGGCCAGGATCAGGCCGAACTGCAGGTAGAACCAAGGCGAGGTAACCTCCGCGCCCAGCGACCGCAAGGTCGCTTGCACAAACTCGATGACGTCCTTCGGGTCCATATCCATCCGCAAAATCTCTTATCTCTTTGGAACGCTTCCAGTGACGTGACCTCATCCTTCGAGACGCCGCTGCGCGGTTCCTCAGGATGAGGGGATCGAGCCCGCCCCTCATGGTGAGGAGCGCGGCATGCCGCGCGTCTCGAACCATGAGGCCCCGCGCGCATCGGGCCGTTTTTGATTCGAATGAGCGCCAGATTCTCACAGGCGAGATGCCGACGCTATCGATACACAGACCGGAAAGGCGAGTTAGGCCGGTAAATCGGGCACTTTGCCGCTCCTGCAAGAAAATGGGTTGGCGTCGAACTGTGGCAACGATAAGGATGCAAAGCTAAGTATTTGCAATGATTTGTGAGAGCTTATGGCTTCGCTGGACTCCGTCAGCATAGCGGTCTTCCTCGGCGCGATTCTGGTGATGGCCGGAATTCTGTCGAGCCTGCTTGCGCTGCGCTTCGGCGCGCCGTTGCTGCTGGTATTCCTGCTGATCGGCATGCTGGCGGGCGATTCCGGCCCCGGCCGACTCCAGTTCGACGATGTTCGCTCCACCTACCTGGTGGGCTCGGTGGCGCTGGCGCTGATCCTGTTCGACGGCGGTCTGAAGACCCGGTTTCAGAGCATCCGCACCGTACTGGCGCCGTCGATGGTGCTGGCGACGGCCGGCGTGCTGCTGACGGCGCTGATCACGGCGCCGGTCGCCAGATACGCGCTCGATCTGAACTGGACCGAAGCCTCGCTGGTCGGCGCGGTCGTTGCCTCCACAGATGCCGCGGCGGTGTTCCTGCTGGTGCATACCCAGGGCCTGCGGCTGCGTCCCCGTGTCGGCGCGACGCTGGAAGCCGAGTCCGGCACCAACGATCCGTTCGCGATCTTCCTGACCCTGATGCTGGTCGAGTACATTTCCAGCGGCGAAAGCTCGTTCGCGCATATCGCGTTCGAATTTGCCCGCGAAGCCCTGTTGGGTATGGTAGTCGGCTTCATCGGCGGACGCCTCGTCGTGGTGGCGCTCAATCGGGTCGCGCTGCCGCAGGGGCTGCATGCGCCGTTCGTCACCACCGCCGCCCTGGTGATTTTCGGCGCCGCGCAGATCGCGCACGCGTCGGGCTTTCTCGCGGTCTACCTTGCCGGCATCATCATCGGCAACCGGCCGACCCGGGCGCATAATTCGGTGGTGACGTTCCTCGACGCCGCGACCTGGCTGGCGCAGATCGTGATGTTCGTGCTGCTCGGGCTTCTGGTGTCGCCGCAGCGCCTGCTGAGCAGCGCGGGCGCTGCGGTCATGGTCGCTTTCGCGCTGATGCTGGTCGCGCGTCCGGTCGCCGTTTTCCTCTGTCTGGCGCCGTTCAAGTTCAACTGGCGGGAAAAAATCTTCATTGCCTGGACCGGCCTGCGCGGCGCGGTCGCGATCTTCCTGGCCTCGATCCCGATGCTGGTCGGGCTTTCGAAGGCCTATCTCTATTTCGACGTCGCCTTTGTCGTCGTCATCATCTCGCTGTTGCTGCAGGGCTGGACCCTGGCGCCGGCCGCACGTCGCCTGCACGTGGCGCTGCCGCGCGCCGAGCGCGGCCCGCGTCGCGTCGAGCTCGATCTGCCAGGCCAGCTCGAACAGCAACTGGTCGGCTATCCCGTGCGGGCAAAGAGCCTGTATTTCCGGCGCGGTCTCATTCCATCCTGGTCGAAGCCGACGCTGGTGATCCGCGACCAGCGGATCCTGACGCCGGCCGAAGCCGATCCGGTCGCGGCCGGCGATTACATCTACCTGCTGGCGCCGCCGGAAAAAGCCGAGGCGCTGGATCGCTTCTTTGTCGAGATGGCGCCGAGTTCGGCGCCCGATCCGCATCTGCTCGGCGATTTCGTGGTCCTGGGCGAACACACGCTCGGCGAACTGGCCGAGATCTACGGCGTCGCGGTCGCCGATGATCAGGCGAAGCTGACGCTGGCGGATTATTTCGACATTCATCTCGATTATGCGCCGAAGGAAGGCGCCGAGCTGGTGCTCGATCCCATCGTGCTGGTGGCGCGCAGCATCGGCGGCGGCCGGGTCAACGTCGTCGGCCTCAGGCTGCCTGAGGATGAGGAGAAAGTTGCGCCGCTGACACGCACGCAGGCGTTCAAGCGCAAGCTGGCGGAGATCTGGTCGTCAGTGGCCGGGGTCTAGGAGCGGGGCGTCATCGGTCATGTCCGTCAATTGCGACGCGCGGACATCACCCCATCTCTGAACGACACGACGGCAGCCAAAGCCGACAGGTTGATCTGGATCAACGGCGGCTTCGGCGGTTCCGCAACTGCTGTGCAACGAGCGGGCCCGCGTTCCCGCGACCGCGATCACAAAGGCAATCGATTGCTGCGTTGGGTCATGAAGATCGTCACGCATCCGGCGACCATCATCGCAGGGGTCGTCTGCGGACTGCTGTTCGGATTCTTTCTGCCCAAGCAAGCCCACACGCTGGTGCCGTTCGCGAAACTATACGTCGCCCTGCTGTCGATGAGCATGTTGCCGATCCTCGTGACGGCGCTCACCTGGGGCATCGGACAGATGTTGCGCAACGAGACGACCCGCGCGGTGTTCTCGCGCATGGCCTTGTCCTATCTGCTGCTGCTGCTGATTCCCGGCGCGGCGGCGGTGCTGGTGTGCGTCGGCTTCGGCCCGGGTAAAAACCTGGGCGAAGGCGCCGCGGCGATGCTTGGCCGGCAACTGGCGAACGAGCCGGCGATCAAGTCCGGCGGTCCGATCATGGCCTTCCTGCAGGGCATGGTGCCGCCCAATATCTTCGCGGCGCTGTCGGGAGCGCAGTTCATCAGCATTGTTTTCTTCTGCGTTCTGCTCGGACTGGCGCTCGGCGTCGTCAAGTCCTCCGGCGCTGACGATACGCTGCGGATCCTGAACGCCCTCTACGAAGCATTTGCGACCATCTTCCACTGGATACTGATCCCGTTGCCGTTCGGCCTGTTCGCACTCGGTGCAGCGCACGTAGCGGAGGCCGATCGAACGTTGCTGGGAGCGCTGGTACGTTATGTCGGCTATTTCTACCTGGCGGGACTGGTGGCGGTCGCCGGCCTGACGGCGGTGCTGTCGATCGTGTCTCGCAAGTCGCCCTGGCGGGTGCTGTCCGATCTCGGCCAGTCCCTTGTGATCGCCTTTGCCACCGACAATCCCCTGGCCGCACTGCAATCCGCGATCGAGGCGCTGCAGGAGCGGTTCGGTGTAGACCGCCGCGTCGTCGATACGGTCACGCCGTTCGGCGTGCTCGCCAACCAGCACGGTCAGGTGCTGTTGTTCACCTTTACCGTGCTTTTTCTTGCACAGGTCTCCGGCGTTTCGCTCGGCTGGGTCGCGATCGTGATCGTCGCGGTTTCGTGCCTGATCTCGGGTGCGGCGGCCGTCGGAGGCGGCCCGGCGCTGGTGCCGATCCTCGCGCCGATCCTGCTGAATGCGCAGATACCCGACGCGCTGGCGGTCGTGGTGCTGGCGACCACGCAGCCCGCGGTCGCGCCGCTGGTCTCGCTGCTTACCGTGCTGGGTACGGCCGCGCTGACCGTCATTACCGCGAAACCGGGGAAAAGCGCATGAATGCGAGGCCGTGGCGGATATCGGTGATGGGTGCATGGCTTGCATTGGCGATACTGCCGCCGGCGCAATCCGCTGCGGCTGCGCTTTCGAGCTTTTCCGATATCCGCCAGGTGCAGGAGCGCGGCGCGCTTCGCGTCGGGCTGGTCGCCAAGGATATTCCGCCGCTGCTGGTAACCGGAAGTGACGGTCAACCTGCCGGTATCGAGGTTGCGATGGCGGGCGGCCTGGCGAAGCGCTTGGGGGTCAAGCTTCAGTTCGTGCGCACCGCCGCGACGCATGATGAACTGGTGGCTCAGGTCGCTGCCGGCGAAGTGGACGTTGCGGTGTCTTCGGTGACGCGGACCGCCGAGCGGGCACAAGCGGTGCGCTTTTCGCGTCCGTACCTGACGCAGTCGGTAGCTGTTGCGTTGAACCGGGCGCGTGCGTTGCAGGAGAACGTTGCCTGTCCGGACACCCCCGCCGGTGCGGCGGCATTGGCGGCGCGGCCGGGCGGATTAGGCGTGACGCGCGGCGGCGTCTATGAACAGGCGCTGCGCAACCAGGACAAAAACATCAACCCGACGGTATTCGACACCGAACGGGAACTCCACGACGCCCTGGAAACCGACAAGCTACTCGCCGGTCTGGGCGGCGAGATCGAGTTGCGCCAGTTGTTCGCCCGGAATCCTGCGGCGCGTATCAAGCTCAAGCTTTGCCTGGTGGGCGCGCAGAAGGACCAGATCGCCATTGCCGTGCGGCCAGACGCAGCCAATCTCGCCGCGTGGATCGATGTCGTTCTGGACACCGTCGGTTTGCAGCTGAAGCCCAGCGGCATCTTCACCCTCGGAACGGACTGGAGCTTCTGAGCGACGGGTCGCGGGATGGCGGGCAGGGTTGATCTAAATCAACGGAGCAAATGAGACCGGGCGCGACGCTGCCGCCGCAGGTCGCCGCGCTTGGCGCAACCTGTCACAAAATCGTCTGGTCGGCGGGCTGGAGGAATCCCTTTCGGCAACCGTGGAAGGACAAGTCAACATGTCACGTCGAACAATCTTCTCGTTGGCCGCGTCGGTCATTATCGGCATCGGGTGCGTTGCCATGGTTTCAAATGATGCGTTCGCCTATCGCGGCGGGCGCGCGGGTGTTGGCCGCGCTGGCGGCTATCACGGCGGCGCTTATCGCGGCGCTGCCTACCGCGGCGGAGTTTACCGCGGCGCAGCCGTACGGCGTGGCGTGGCGGTCGGCGTCGGCGCCGCCGCCGTCGGTGCCGCAGCATACGGAGCTTACGGGGCGCAACATTGCGGATACTATCCCTACGGACCTTGTTACTAGAAATTACCGGAGAATTTTTCCGCGCCGTATGCAGATCGGGCACGTAAGCGTGTGACGTTCGACCAAGCGCTCATTGGCGTCGTCGCTGCGTGTCCGAAATGCACCGATCCACGACAGCAAGATCCGAACGCCGATCCGAATTGCAGCGACACCGCCGGAGCGGTGCAGGGTCCACGCATATGCCCAGGCTCGACGATTTCTTTCGATTGAGTGCGAGCCGGGCCGAGCTTGCGAGGCTCAACAATTTCAGCGCAATCCGCTTGTCGCGTGCCGAGCGGATGGCGAACGGGAAGGCGCTTCGGGGCAGTGTGCCGCGCTCGTCCCACGCGGAATTCCGCCGTGCGCGCGGACGACCCGACCCGGTTTCGGTCCTTGAAGCCCAGAATGCAACCCGTATCAAGGAACTCGTGCCGGTGCGGATGGCGCGGATGCTGACTTCGCCGTTCGCCTTTTTGCGAGGCAGCGCCGCGATCATGGCGGGAGATCTCGCAAACTCTCCGCACACCGATCTCGAGGTGATGGCCTGCGGCGATATGCATCTGATGAATTTCGGCCTGTTCGCGTCGGCGGAACGCAACCTCATTTTCGCAATCAACGATTTTGACGAGGTTCTTCCAGGGCCGTGGGAGTGGGACCTCAAGCGGCTGGCGGCGAGCGCCGCGGTCGCTGCGCTGTTCCTCGGCGGCGATCGGATTGATGCCGAGGAGGCCTCGCGCGCGGTGGTGGAAGCCTATGTCAGGAGAATTCGCCGCTATTCGGAGATGGGATTTCTGGAGGTTTGGTACGACCTGATCGACGAAAAAACCATCCTCGCTGCGGCCCCGCAGCGCCTGAGAAAGCTCGCCCAGGCCGCTTTCGCCAAGGCTCGCGCCCGTGGCCATATTCGTGCGCTCGATCGGCTGACCGAAGAGGTCAACGGCGAGCATCGGATCGTGGAGGATGTGCCCCTGATCGTTCGCGCCAAGCATCTTCCGGATGGCACGCCGATAACAATCGCGCTGGAAACCATGTTGCGATCCTATCTCGCATCCCTGCCGGAGGACCGCAGGCGCCTGCTGTCGCGCTACCGGATCATCGACGTCGCTCGCAAGGTTGTCGGGGTGGGCAGCGTCGGCACCAGTTGCTGGGTTGTGTTGCTGGAGGAGCAGGGAGGGGAAAGTCCACTGTTCCTCCAGATCAAGGAAGCGCGTGAATCCGTGCTGGCGCGCTATTGCAACGGCAAGGGATCGATCAAGCAACAGGGCCGGCGCGTCGTGATCGGACAGCGAATGATCCAGGGCTCTCCGGATATTTTCCTTGGCTGGGGGCCCGTCAGTTCAATCAATGGCAACGGGCAGCACTACTACGTTCGACAGCTTGCCGACATGAAAGGCGGCCTGAGTTTGAAGGAGGGTGATCGCGAGGCGCTTGACGGCCTCTCGCGGTACTGCGGTCTGTGCGGCTGGGCGCTCGCGCTCGCCCACGCAAAGTCGGGCGACGCGGCGATGATATCGGGCTATTGCGGTACCGGAGACGCGCTCCCGGAAGCCATTGGAAGATTCTCGATGGCCTATCTCGAGCAGACCGAGCGTGACCATGGCGCGCTTGAGACGGCGGCCCGCCGCGGCAGGATCCCGGTGGCCGGAGAGGCTTGATGTCGAGGCTTGATATTGCAAAGCCGGGTCGCGCGGGCGCCGTTGGCAAATCACCACTGCGGGCCTTGACCTGGCTTGTCCAAGCGATCACGGGACGTGCCACCGGCACCCGGCCCCGTTATTCGCGCACGTTTTCGACAGCGTTTAAGGGCTTCGCGTCGACCAGGCTCGGGCAATTCTTTGGTCCGGCGGCCGATCGGCATCCGGGCCTGTCCGGCTTCAGCCTGTTGAGCCACGGCCGTGAAGCCTTCATCGTCCGTTTGGCGCTGGCCGACCTGGCCGAGCGCAGCCTCGACATGCAGTACTACATGTGGGACGGCGATACGACCGGACGGATCGTCGTCGACCATGTGATGAGGGCCGCCGATCGTGGGGTCAGGGTGCAACTCCTCGTCGACGATCCCTATTACAAGGACAGCGATTTCGTCAAAGCCTGCCTCGATGCACATCCAAATGTTGAAATCCGTCTGTTCAACCCGCTCACCAACCGGCGCTGGTCAATTCTCGACTTCATTTTCGATTTTCGCCGGGTCAATCGCCGCATGCACAACAAGTTGATGGTTGCCGATAATGCGGCTGCAATTGTCGGCGGCCGCAACATCGGTGACATTTACTATGGTGTGAATACCATCGCCAATTATCGCGATCTGGATGTGTTGGCGGTTGGGCCTGTCGTTCGCGATCTATCGGGGGTGTTCGACCAGTTCTGGAACAGCGACTCGACCGTGCCGATCGCGGCCATCGTCGATCGCGCCCATGACGCAACCGATCTCGAAGGTATCCTGGCTCGTTTGCATGAAGCGATCGCCGCGGCTGACTACCCTTATCCCATCGGCCAGGATCTGGATGAGTTGGCGGCGCAGAGCGCCGAGCTTCGCGACAATCTGGTATGGGCACGCGGTCGGATCATCGCCGACGACCCGGAAGCCATCGCCAGCGGCAAGGAGAGTGACGACGTCATCGGATTCATTCGCGGGCGGATTGCCGGACTGAAGCAGGAGCTACTCGTCGAGTCGCCCTACTTTGTCCTGCCCGCAGGCGCGCAGGCGACCGTCAAGGCGCTGCACGAGCGCAACGTCCGGGTCCGCGTGCTGACCAACTCGCTCGCTTCGAATGACATGCTGCCGGCGCATTCGGGCTATGCCAAGACGCGAAGGCGACTGCTTGAGAACGGTATGGAGCTATACGAGTTGCGCCCGGATACCGACGCCTTCCGGCCGGGCTGGTCGTTCCGTTCCGGACGATCGTCAGCCGCCTTGCACACCAAGGCGATGGCCTTCGACGGCGAAGCCGTGTTTATCGGTAGCTTCAACCTTGACCCGCGCTCTGCCGTGATCAACACCGAAGCTGGCCTCTATATCGAGAGCCCGGAGCTTGCCGAAAAGCTGACGGCCTATATGACAACGGGCGTCATGCCTGCCAACAGCTACCGCGTCCGGCTCGAACCTAATGGCGCGATCGTGTGGGAGACGATGAAGGACGGCAAAAGGGTGCACTACCGGGACGAGCCCGAAACCCAATTTCGTCGGAGACTGGTCGCGAACCTGCTGAAGCTACTGCCGATTGACTCGCAACTCTGACGCTGATCCCGGGCCATTCGCGACGGACCTGCCGACCTGGTCTCGAAATATCCCGGCTGTTACCTTTCTGTTACGGGCTTTGGGCGACCGCTGTGCCCTAGTATTGAATGCCCGTCGTCATTCGGTGCTTCGAAATTCGTTGGCCGCTTTTTGGTAACTGCCGCTGCTTGCAAATGCCGCCCGGAGGTTTGCAATGGGATCAGACCGGCAAACAGTTCGCGCCCTTGATTGTGCGGTAACGGCCGCAGCTCTGCTGTTTTGTCCTGCAGCCTCACGAGCCGACGAGTCCGGCGCTTCCTTCTGGATTCCGGGTCAGTATGCGAGTCTTGCTGCCGCGCCGCAGACACCCGGCTGGGCACTCACTGTCAGCCACACTCATTCCAGCGTTGCCGCGGACGGAAGCGTCGCTGCGGCGAGAGAAATCCGGACCGCCGGCATCCCGGCGACCGTGAAAGTCAATCTGGATCTGAGCCTGAGCGGGCGCGCCGATCTGGTCACCCTCACGCCGTCGTATACGTTCGCGACGCCGGTTCTTGGCGGACAACTGTCCGTGGGCATGTCGGGCCAGTACGGCAGAAGCGGCAGCAGTCTTGCCGGAACGCTGACGGCAATAGCCGGACCGGTTGTGTTGACGCGCTCCGGAATGATCGAAGACAGGCTAACCTCTTACGGAGACCTCGGACCGTTCGCGGCGCTGTTCTGGAACCAGGGCGTCAACAACTACGCGGTCTATGCCACAGGCAACATTCCCGCCGGCGACTATAACCCGTTGCGGCTCGCCAATATCGGGCTCGGGCACGGAGCGATGGATGCCGGCGCCGCCTATACCTATCTCGACACGGCGACGGGTAACGAGTTCTCGGGCATTGCCGGCTTCACCTACAATTTCAAAAATCCCGACACACAGTACAGGAGCGGTGTCGATTTTCACTTCGACTGGGGCGCGTCGCACGCGCTCACGAGGCAGCTTTTCGTCGGCATTGCCGGATATGCCTATCAGCAAGTCACAGACGATTCCGGTCAGAATCCGATCCTGGGTGGCTTCAGGTCACGTGTTCTCGGTGTCGGTCCGCAGATCGGATTTAATTTCCCGGTGGGAGACATGCAGGGCTCGCTCGGCTTGAGGGCCTATGGCGAATTCGATGCGGCCAATCGTGCCCATGGCTGGAACAGCTGGCTGACCTTCACCGTTTCCCCACCCGAACCCGCCGCGACAAAACCGATCAGGCATCTGCCGGCGAAATAAGCCTTGTCCCTTGTCGGCGTTGTGTCGTCGGCAGATATCTTTGCGATCCTCGGTGGCTGAGTGAAGCAATCCATGTCGGTGACGCGCACTCAATTCGAGACCAGCCACCTACTGGAGCGGTTCGATCTTCGCTGCCATGTCGGGGACGCGCGAAATTCGATACGTGGCGTTGCTGCACCTAAGCACCCAAACGTCGTGGTCCGGCCGGGATCGGCTCTTGTCCAGCTTTGCATCGAGCGGCTTGTCGCAGGCGAACCCTTGTGTCCGAACCTGGACGGCGAGTATTCCCTGTGGCGTCTCGGTTGAATTTGGCTGCGCCCGTACCTGCGGACTGAAGAGAACAGCAGCGAAAGCCAGCAGTAATGATTGAGATGTCCTGTACATGACTTCACTCCTTGCAAAAGCATGAAGGCTGTTTGAGTGCAGCGAGCGGACAATCGCGAGTAATACCGTCATCCAACGCGGTGCAGTTTATCAATTCGCGTGTTAAATGCCCAGCGAAGGCGTGTCTTCAGTTCGGGCTACAAGCAATGACCGGATTCCGGGTTGTCGCGGACGGGTGGTCTGCCATTTCCGCTGTTGAGCAAACCGCGGACTATCACTAGGTTAAGCCAAAGGCCGCCCGGCGGCCCCACGGTGGAAACGCAGGAGAGACAGCAAATGTCCGGCCCCCTCGACGACCAACTCGGCTTCGCGCCCGATTACGATGCGCCGGTCCCCTATATGCAGCGGACCCGCGATTATTACACCGCGATCGGCTACACGACGCCCTATCGCTGGGCGCACTATATCGATGCGCCGTTCCAGCCGCTGAAGAAGCCGCTGGCGCAGTCGCGCGTCACCATCGTCACGACTGCCGCCCAGTATGATCCGGCCAAGGGCGACCAGGGTCCCGGTGCGGCGTATAACGGCGGCGCAAAGTTCTACCAGGTCTATGACGGCGACACCTCCAAGCAGCACGATCTGCGCATCTCGCATATCGGCTACGACCGCAAGCACACGTCGGCGACCGACAGCGGCACCTGGTTTCCGCTGCCGCAGCTTCTGAAGGCCGAGGCCGCGGGGCGGATCGGCGAGGTCGCGCCGCGCTTCTTCGGCGCGCCGACCAATCGCAGCCACCGCGTCACCATCGACACCGACGCGCCGGAAATCCTGGCCCGCTGCCTCGAAGACAAGGTCGATGTCGCCGTGATCGTGCCGAACTGCCCGGTCTGCCACCAGACCTCGGCGCTGGTGGCGCGGCATCTCGAAGCCAACGGCGTTGCCACCGTGGTGATGGGCTGTGCCAAGGACATCGTCGAACATGCCGCGGTGCCGCGATTCCTGTTCAACGATTTCCCGCTCGGCAACTCCGCCGGCAGACCGCAGGATGTTGCCTCGCAGGCGCTGACGCTCGAGCTGGCACTGGGTCTGCTGGAGTCAGCGTCGGGTGCGCGCACCACGATGCAGTCGCCGCTGCGTTGGAACGCGGACGCCTCCTGGAAGCTCGACTACAACAACATCGCGCAGATGAGCCCGGAAGAACTGGCGCGGCGCCGCGCCGAATTCGACAAGCAGAAAGAAATCGCGCGCGGCAACCGCGCTGCGTGAGACGGCCCTTAGCCTTCTCCCATCGAAGTCGGATTTATCCGACTTCGACATATTCAGATGCCCAACTCGGGTATACCCGAGTTGGGATGGGAGAAGGTGGCGCGCAGCGCCGGATGAGGGGTCCCTCACCGCGCGCTCAGCGCTCGCAGAGACAAACCCCTCACCCGTCTCAATCGCGCTTGGCGCGATTGATCCACCCTCTCCCACAAGGGGAGAGGGGAAGAAGATAAATCAGGAGGACATCCATTGACCCGACCGTTCGAAGGCGTGAAGATTCTCGACTTCACGCAGGTGCTGGCCGGCCCCTATGCGAGCTACCAGCTTGCTTTGCTCGGCGCCGACGTCATCAAGGTTGAGCGGCGAGAGGGCGAGGACATGCGCCGCACGCCGCTGAGCCGCGAATGGGCCGACCGTGGGCTCGCCCCGGGCTGGCAGGCGATCAACGGCAACAAGCGCAGCCTGACGCTCGACCTCTCGAGGCCGGAGGCGATCACCATCATCAAGCAACTGGCCGAAAAGGCCGATGTGGTGATGGAGAACTTTCGGCCGGGCGTGATGGACAAGCTCGGCATCGGCTACAAGGCGCTTTCGGAGATCAATCCACGGCTGATCTATTGCGCCATTTCCGGCTTCGGCCAGACCGGTCCGGAACGATCCGGCGCCGGCTATGACGGCAAGATCCAGGCGCTGTCCGGCATCATGTCGATCACCGGCCACGAAGAAACCGGGCCCACCCGCGCCGGCTTTGCCGTCTGCGACGTGCTGTCGGGCGCGACGGCGGCGTTCGGCGTGTCGAGCGCGCTGTTCCAGCGCACCCATACCGGCAAGGGCCAGTTGGTCGACGTCTCCATGCTGGAGGCGACGCTGGCGTTCCTCTCGGGCCAGGTGGCGGACTATTCGGTCGCCGGCCATCGTCAGCAACTCTCCGGCAACCAGGCTGTCAGCCGCCGGCCGACCGCCAACCTGTTCAAGGCGGGCGAAGGCTTTCTGCTGCTCGCCGTCAACAGCGAGAAGCAGTATCAGGGGCTGATGACCGCACTCGGCCGCGCCGATGCGCTGGAGGATCCGCGCTTCGTCGACTGGTTCGCCCGCCAGGAAAACGAACCCGCGCTGCGCGCCATCATCGAAGAGGCGCTGGCGAAGAAGACCCCGCGCGAGTGGGAAAAGGTGCTGGAGGCGGCCGGCGCGCCTTGCGCCAGCATCTGGACGGTCGAGGAAGTGATCGACCATCCTCAGATCGCGGCGCGCGGCGCCATCCAGGAGATCGATACGCCCTACGGCCGGCTGCGCTTCGCTGGCAGCGGCTTTCAACTCGCCCATGGCGGCGGCCGGCTCGACCGCATGGCCCCCGCACTCAGCGCGCACACCGAGGAGGTGTTGGCCTCGCTCGGCTATGACACGAAAGCGATTGCCGATTTGCGCGCGCGTGAAATTGTCTAGGTCATGACGGCGGCTCCCGAAGCGGTATCGGCGGATGCTGTGGCGTCGACGGCGTTGCCGTCCTCGGCGCGGCGCAGCATCTTCCTCTACCTCGGCATCCTCATCGTCCTGCTCGCCTTCGGCAGCCCTTCCGGCGGCCTGATCGATATTCCGATCAGCTTCCTGCTGAAGAACAAGCTGCATCTGGAAGCGCATGAGGTCGCCGGTTTCCGGCTGCTGGCCGCGATCCCGCTTTACCTCGCCTTCGCCTTCGGTTTCATCCGCGACATCTGGAATCCGTTCGGGATGCGGGACCGCGGCTTCATGCTGCTGTTCGGTAGCATCAGCGCGGCTCTCTATGTCTTGTTCGCCTTCATCCCGATCAGCTATCCCGGCCTTCTCTTCGCGGTGATGGTGTTGACGGCCTCTTTTCTGTTCGTCTCCAGCGCCCAGAACGGGCTGACGGCCGTCCTCGGCCAGCAACATGCGATGACCGGCCAGATCAGCGCGGCGTGGAACGTGTTCCTGTCGATCCCGACCTTCGCCGCCTTGCTCGCCGGCGGCGCGCTCAGCGGCCTGCTCGAAGACAAGGGCTCCGATCAGGCCGTCCGTATCCTGTTTCTGGTCGGCGCCGCGATCATGTTCACCGTCGCCGCCTATGCCCTGTGGCGGCCGGGAGACGTGTTCGACAATGTCCGCGTCGAGCGCGACGCCGACCTGCATCCGATGGCGGACCTCAAGCGGTTGGTGCGTCACTGGCCGGTCTATCCGGCGATGCTGATCTGGCTGCTGTGGAATTTCGCGCCCGGCTCGGCGACGCCGCTGCAATATCATCTTCAGAACGCGCTGCATGCCTCGGATGCGCAATGGGGCCAGTGGAATGCGATCTTCGCCGCTTCCTTCATTCCGACCTTCATCGTCTATGGCATTCTGTGTCGGAAATTCGCGTTGAAGACGCTGCTGCTGTGGGGAACGGTGATCGCGGTTCCGCAGATGGTGCCGCTGATCTTCATCCATTCGGTGACGGGGGCCCTGATTGCCGCAGTACCGATCGGCCTGATGGGTGGCATTGCCACCGGCGCTTACCTCGACCTGATCATGCGGTCGTGCCCGCGCGGCTTGCAGGGCACCACGCTGATGCTGGCCAGCAGCCTCTATTTCGTGGTCTCGCGCTTCGGCGACCTCCTTGGCACCTACCTCTACGACCATTTCGGCAGCTTTGACGTCTGCGTCATTGCCATCACCGTCGTCTACGCCCTGATGCTGCCGGCCATCCTGCTGGTTCCAAAGGACCTGATCGCGACCGCGGACGGAGAGATGGTCTGATACAGGCCGATAGGACCATTGGACGCCGGAACCCCGGCTTGAACCCGCAAGTCCCGGCCTGTATCACCCCTGAAGCGCGTGCCCGCCGGGGCGCGCGCATAGCGCCTCTGCACGGGGGTGCGTTTAATTGATTGAAATGACGGGCTAAAAGACGCCCGCATAAACGACCCAGAGGACACGCCATGCCCGCCTACCGCTCCAGAACGACGACCCACGGCCGCAACATGGCGGGCGCCCGCGGCCTCTGGCGCGCCACCGGCATGAAGAACGAGGATTTCGGCAAGCCGATCATTGCCGTGGTCAACTCGTTCACCCAGTTCGTGCCCGGCCATGTCCATCTCATGGATCTCGGCCAGCTTGTCGCCCGCGAAATCGAAACCGCCGGCGGCGTGGCGAAAGAGTTCAACACCATCGCGGTCGATGACGGCATCGCCATGGGCCATGACGGCATGCTCTACAGCCTGCCGTCGCGCGAGATCATCGCCGACAGCGTCGAGTACATGGTCAACGCCCATTGTGCCGATGCCATGGTCTGCATTTCCAACTGCGACAAGATCACACCCGGCATGTTGATGGCGGCGCTGCGGCTCAACATCCCGACCGTGTTCGTCTCGGGCGGTCCGATGGAGTCCGGCAAGATCAATCTCAAGGGAAAGATCCGCGCGGTCGACCTGATCGACGCCATGGTCGCCGCCGCCGACCCCACCGTCAGCGACGCCGACGTCGAGGCGATCGAACGCTCGGCGTGTCCGACCTGCGGTTCGTGCTCGGGCATGTTCACCGCCAATTCCATGAACTGTCTCACCGAGGCGCTGGGTCTGGCGCTGCCGGGCAACGGCTCGGTGCTGGCAACCCATGCCGATCGCCGCGGCCTGTTCGTCGAAGCCGGTCATCTGATCGTCGACCTCGCGCGGCGCTACTACGAGCAGGACGACGACACCGCGCTGCCGCGCAAGATTGCGAGCTTCAAGGCGTTCGAGAACGCCATGACGCTCGATATCGCGATGGGCGGCTCGACCAACACCGTGCTGCATCTGCTGGCGGCGGCCTACGAGGGTGAAGTGCCGTTCACGATGGCCGATATCGACCGGCTGTCGCGCCGGGTGCCGGTGCTGTGCAAGGTGGCGCCGTCGGTGGCCGACGTGCATCTGGAAGACGTGCATCGCGCCGGCGGCGTGATGGCGATCCTCGGCGAGCTCGACCGCGCCAACCTGCTCAACCGCGGCTTGCCGATGGTTCACTCCAAGACGCTGGAGGACGCGCTCGGCCGCTGGGATATCAAGCGCACCAAGAGCGAGAGCGTCCGCAAATTCTTCATGGCCGCACCGGGCAACGTGCCGACGCAGGTCGCCTTCAGCCAGGAGCGCCGGTTCGAGGAACTCGATACCGACCGCGCCACCGGCTGCATCCGCGATCTCGAACATGCCTATTCCAGGGATGGCGGCCTCGCGGTGCTCTCGGGCAATATCGCGCTCGACGGCTGTATCGTGAAGACCGCGGGCGTCGACGAGAGCATTTTGAAGTTCGAAGGGCCGGCGCGGGTGTTCGAGAGCCAGGATGCCTCGGTCGAAGCCATTCTGGGCAACAAGATCAAGCCCGGCGACGTCGTCGTGGTCCGCTATGAAGGCCCGCGCGGCGGCCCCGGCATGCAGGAGATGCTCTATCCGACCAGCTACCTGAAATCGAAGGGCCTCGGAAAAGTCTGCGCGCTGGTCACCGATGGCCGCTTCTCCGGCGGCTCCTCGGGCCTGTCGATCGGACATTTGTCGCCGGAAGCCGCCGAAGGCGGTTTGATCGGCCTGGTGGAGGAGGGCGACCTGATCAGGATCGACATCCCCTCGCGTTCGATCAGCCTTGCGGTCGACGACGCCACGCTGGCCAAACGCCGCGAAGCCATGCTGGCCCGCGGGGCGGATGCGTGGAAGCCCGCCAAGAAGCGCAGCCGCAAGATCACGATGGCGCTGAAGGCCTATGCGGCGCTGACGACCAGCGCAGCCCGCGGCGCGGTACGCGTCGTTCCGGAATAGGGTTCGTTCCGTTAACCTGTCCCACGATGCTCAGGGCATTGTGGCCGGCGTGGAAAACGGCTGCGTGGCGTCAACCACGAACATAACCAGCGCATTCAGGTCGCTGGTTCCGCTGCTGGAGACTTCCATCGGCATGCCCGGTCCATGTCCGGGCATCGACTGGCCGGCGTCGACATGGCTCTCGCCGTGCGGGCTTTTCTGGCTCAACTGTCCCGTCAGCACGTAGAAGGTTTCGGACCCGGCATGGGTGTGCACCGGTGTCTTGACCCCTGGCGTGCCGCCGGTGTTGTTGATGCGCAGCAGATATTCCGGCGCGGCGATCTGTGGCACAGGGCCGATCTCGGCCACCACGCTGCCGCCCGAAGATGATCCGCCCTTTGCGCCGAGCGTGAACAGCCAGACCTTATCAGCGACTTCGGCAGCCAACCCGGTCGGGCCGGCGGCTGCCTCTGCTTGCGCCAGCGTCGGAAAGTTTTCGATTCGCCAGAACAACGGACCCGCCGGCAGTTGGCTGATCTTCTTCTCGGCTACCGGCTTGATCTCGAATTTTTGCGCCAACGCTACGGCCGGCGACAGCAACAGCCCCAGCGCCGCCAGCGCCCAACAACAAACGCCGATCGATTTGACGCGCACGGATTCCGTCAGATGGCGGGCCATGGCGAAGCCCTCCCATTTTGGCCGCTCGATATCCGGCAAAGGCTCGCACCGGTTTACAGCGCAACTATGGCGCGCGCCGGGGCAAGGGCTGCGGCTAGGCCAGCACCTTGACGCCACCGAGCGCGGTCACCCGTCCGCGCTGCAACATCACGATCTGGGTCGCGAGCTGGCGCAGCTCGGCTGCGTCGTGGCTGACATAAACCATCGGAATGCCCTCGTCGCGCAGCCGCACCAGATAGGGCAGGATCTCGATCTTGCGGCCCTCGTCGAGTGAACCCAGCGGCTCGTCCAGCAGCAGCAGCCGTGGCTTCGACAACAACGCACGGCCGAGCGCGACGCGCTGGCGTTCGCCGCCGGAGAGCTGGCCGGGGCGGCGCTCGAGCAGGCCGCCGATATCGAGCAGGTCGGTGACGCGCTTGTGCTGGGCGGGATCTTCGGTGAGGCGGTTCATGCGCCGGCCGTAGTCGAGATTTTGCCGGACATCCAGATGCGGAAACAGCCGCGCGTCCTGAAACACGTAGCCGATGCGGCGCCGGTGCGGCGGCACGTGAACACGCCTCGCGGTGTCATCGAGCGTTTCGCCGTCAAGCGCGATGATGCCGCGGTCGGGCCGCAGCAGGCCGGCGATCATGTTGATCAGCGAGGTCTTGCCGGCGCCGGAAGCGCCGAACAGGCCGGTGACGCGACCCTGGCTCTCGAACGAGGCTTCAAGCGAGAATTCGCCGAGCTGTTTGGTGACGTCGACGCGCAGCATGGTCAGTTCCCGTGCAGGCGTTGGGTCGCGCGTCGTGCGAACCACTCGGACGCAATCAGGGCGCCCATCGCGATCACGATGGAAATGAGAACCAGCCGCGCTGCGGCGGTATCGCCGTCGGGGGTCTGGATCAGCGAGTAGATCGCCGATGAAATGGTCTGGGTCTCGCCGGGAATGTTGGAGACAAAGGTGATGGTGGCGCCGAACTCGCCGATCGCCTTGGCAAAGCCGAGCACCATGCCGGCCAGCACGCCGGGCAGTGCCAGCGGCAGGGTCACGGTCGCGAATACCCGCCAGGGCGCCGCACCGAGCGTGCTTGCGGCCTGTTCCAGCCGTTTGTCGATGGCCTCGATCGACAAACGGATCGGCCGCACCAATAATGGAAACGACATCACGCCGCAGGCAAGCGCCGCTCCGGTCCAGCGGAACGCGAACACGATGCCGAGATGGTCGGCCAGCCAAGCGCCGACCAGGCCGCGGCGGCCGAAGGTCAGCAGCAGCAGGTAGCCGGTCACGACCGGCGGCAGCACCAGCGGCAGGTGGATCGCCGCGTCGAGGATCGACTTGCCCCAGAAATCACGCCGCGCCAGCAGCCACGCCAGCGCGATGCCGAATGGCGTCGCCACCAGTGTTGCGATCACGGCGACCCGTACCGATAGCAGGATCGCCGTCCATTCGGCCGGCGTGATCTCGGACATCAGGTGGTCGGGCTGACCAGGAACTTGAAGCCGTATTTCTCGAGGATGGTCTTTGCCGCGGTCGAGCGCAGGAAAGCGAGATAGTCCGTGGTCTCCGGCTTCGCGGTCGTGGTCGCTGCCACCGGATAGATGATCGCCGGATGGGAATCGGCCGGGAAGGTGCCGACGATCTTGACGCCGGGCTCGACCTTGGCGTCGGTGGAATAGACGATGCCGAGTGCCGCTTCGCCGCGCGCCACCAGCGTCAGCGCGGCGCGCACGCTCTCGGCCATCGCGAATTTCGGCTCGGCGGCTTGCCACGAGCCGAGCTTCTCCAGCGCCGCCTTGGCGTATTTGCCGACCGGCACCGACTTGACGTCGCCGGTCGCGATCTTGCCGTCGCCGGCAAGCTTGGCGAGATCGAAGCCTTGTCCGATAGCGACATTGTCGATCCTGGAATCCTTCGGCGCGATCAGCACGATGCTGTTGCCGAGCAGGTTCACTCTGGTCGGCTCGTTGATGTTCTTCTTGCCGATCGCGTAGTCCATCCAGTCGGTATCGGCGGAAATGAACACGTCGGCCGGCGCGCCCTGTTCGATCTGCTTGGCAAGCGCCGAGCTCGCGGCATAGCTCACGGTGACCTTGACGCCGGTCCTGGCGGTATAGGCGGTGTCGATATCGTCGAGCGCGTTCTTCATCGAGGCCGCGGCAAAGACCGTGATGGTGTTGTCCTGCGCGGCGGCAGGCGTGTGCGCTGCTGCAAGCAGAACGACGAAGGCAGCAAAAATTCCGGCGAGGCGAGACATGGGTGCGCTCCGTGCATGATCGCGAGCCGCGCCGGTGGCGCGCCGCAATCAGGCGTTGGTTGGGTCAAGAAAACGACAGGCGGAAGCGCTGTTCCGGCAAATCCGACGGCTTACGGCCGATCGGATTGTCGCCAAGGCCGGACAATAGCAGGCTGACGGTCCGGGTAAAGTGACCCTTCGACCGGGGTCCCTGCGGCTCATTCGGTCGGCAGGACCGCGATCGAGATCGAATTGTCCCGGGTGCCGCTGACCTGCAGCACCAACGGGCTCGCCGACAGCTCGTATTTCATGGTCTTGCGGATGCCGTCGCAGTCGGTGGCGCCGCTGAACGCCTTGGGTTTGAGGAAATGGCCGTCCTGCACCACGTCGACCCAGCCGCCCGAGGACAGGCTGACCGTATAGAGGCCGGCCTTGGGTGCGGCCTTGATGCTGGCAAAGCCGGCAAAGGTGCCTTCCTTGGGGGCGCGCTCGGGCGGGCTCGGCAGCTTGGCGTCGCCGGGCGCGACCAGCTCCAGCGTTACGCCGGTCGAGGGCAGGGCGGCGAGTTCGCCGCCCGACGACAGCCTGGCGCGGTCCGGCGCCGTCAGCGCCGCGCGCTCGCGCTCGATCGGCCATTTGAACTTGTCGCAGCCGCTCGGCTCCTCCGCCGCCCAGGCAGGGGCGGCGCCGAACAGTACCAATGCGAGGAGAACGGCTCTGCGCATGTCAGTCCACCGCGATCATGACGTCGGAAGCCTTGATTACCACCGTGGCCTTGCCGCCGGCCTTGATGCCGAGGTCGTCAACGGCTTCGTTGGTGATCGACGAAGTAATGACCTGGCCGTTGCCGATGTCGACGCGGACGTGTGACGTGGTCGCGCCCTTCTTGACTTCGGTGACGGTGCCCTTGATCTGGTTGCGTGCACTGATGCGCATGACGGTCCTCACAACGCCAGGCGCGCACGGTCATGCCGCGCCCTGCTGGCTGTTTGATGCATTGAGATTCGGGACCGTCGTCCCCGGTGTGACGCGCGCTTACGGCGCTGCGACGGCCGATACTAACGCATTTCGTGCCGGCACCGATAGCCTTGCCGGGGCCGTTATTGCTTCGCGTCCGGTGCCGCGAGCACCGCCTTGCAGGCGGCTGGCAGCGCCGCCATCGTCATCGGCGGTTTGGGCTTGGGCGGTACCTTCGGCGGTTTCGGATGCAGGGTCGAATCCTTGAACCAGAACGCCAGGTCGCCGGTGCTGCAGCCCTCGCCTTCCGCCGGATCCGGCTGGCTTTCGCATTCGCCGCTGCCGGGCGGACATTTGATGCGGACATGGAAATGGTAGTCGTGGCCGTACATCGGCCGCACCTTGGAGAGCCAGTGGCGGTCGCCCTTGGCTTCGCGGCACATCGCCTTCTTGATCGCGGCATTGACGAAGATGCGCTGCACCGTCGGCTCCAGCGCGGCATCGCGGATGACAGCCAGATGACCCGGCGTAAAAACCTTGGTGTCGATATCAAGCCGGTCGTGGCGCACCATCATGACAGCCGACATCTCCTCGCGCTCGTTGCGTGACAAGGTCCGGTTCGGCATCGGCGTCAGCCAGATGTCGGCGTCAAGCCCCACTTGATGGCTGGCGTGTCCGGTGAACATCGGGCCACCGCGCGGCTGCGACATGTCGCCGACCAGGATTCCGGGCCAGCCGGCATCCTTGTGCGCCCTTGCGGAAAGCCGCTTCAGCAGCGCGACCATGTCGGGATGCGCAAAGTAGCGATTGCGCGACAGCCGCATCACCTGCCAGGTGTCGCCGTTGATCGGCAACGCTTCCGCGCCGGCGATGCAGCCATGGGCGTAAAAGCCGAGCACGCGCGTCGGCATCGCCGCCGGCAGTACCTTGCGGCCGAACAATTCCTTGGCGCCGATATGGGGATCGTTGGGGTTGGCCAGCGGCGGCAGCGGCTTGGCGTCGACGGTGCCCTTGTCCTGCGCCCAGGCGGCAGAGGCACAGGCTGCGGCGACGGCGATCAGGAGCGGGATCAGAATCAGGCGGCGGGTCATCGGATCACTCTATCTGATCGAGCCTAGCATGGAATCGGCAAGACGGGGCCGGGCGCGACAATCGCATTTGTTTGATCTCTCCCGCCTTAAGATCAATTCGGTCTGTCCGTGCCGGAAGGCTGGCCCGCCCTTTACAAGGCGCACCGTCAAATCACATCATGTGCTCATTAAGGTGAGTGGCAGGGCATTATTATGAAATTGATTTGGGGCAAGACCCTGATCGCCGCGATGGCGATCGTCATGTCGGCCTGGGCGCCGGCGCGCGCCGACGTCGTGGTGCGGATCGATAAATCCTCACAGCGCATGGCGGTCAGCGTTGACGGCACGCCGCGCTACAACTGGCAGGTATCGACCGGCGCCGTCGGCTACGGCACGCCGAGCGGCGTGTACCATCCGCAATCGATGGTGCGGAAGCATTTCTCGCGCAAATATTACAACTCGCCGATGCCGCATTCGATTTTCTTCTATTACGGCTTTGCCATTCACGGCACCAACGACATCTCCCGGCTGGGCGGTCCCGCCTCGCATGGCTGCGTCAGGCTGCATCCCTCGCACGCGGCGGCGCTGTTTGCGCTGGTCCAGCGCGACGGACCGAGCCACACCCGGATCGAGATCAACTAAGGTAGGGTGTCGGCGACGCCGGCCTTAACTGTTCGATAACCCTGCCGATCATTGGCGAATATTCATGCGCAACCGCGCGGTTCGCGCATTCGTTGTGCATTCGGCGGTCGGATTGCGTTACCGCCGCCGGCGATCGGCATTTTTGCCATGCGTAGTTGTGGTCGCTGCGTGCGACAACACACGCACCGCGCGAACCAGCCTTTTTAAAAGGCAGGCGGAACAAGGACGCGGACTGCGCGGACCGGCAAGAGATACCATTTTTTCAGATACTTATCGGAGAACATGGCACTCAGGATGCGGTGGGACGTTGCGATGCGGAACAAGAAGCCAAAAACAGCCAATAAGCGGAAGCAGCCAACGCGTATCCGCGTTTTCGGCCGGCCGGAAAAGCCCGCATTGAAGCGCCCCGGAAGCCGCCGCCAGATTGCCGCAGAGACCGGCGAGATCGCGCGCAAGCGCGCCGAGGTCGAGGCCGCGATTGCGGATGCACGCAAATCGCACGAGCGGTTGCGCGAGGCGATCGACATCCTGCCGCAGGGCATCGTGTTTCTCGACGCCGACGGCCGCTACATTCTCTGGAACAAGAAATACGCGGAGATCTACAACCGCAGTTCGGATCTGTTCCAGCCGGGCGCACGTCTGGAAGACACCATTCGTGTCGGCGTCGAGCGCGGCGACTATCCGGAAGCGATCGGCCGCGAGCAGGAATGGATCGCCGAACGGCTCAAGAAACTTTACCAGCCCAGCGAACGGCACGAACAGACGCTGGCCGACGGCCGCGTCATCCTGATCGATGAGCGGTTGACCGAGGACGGCGGCGTCATCGGCCTGCGCGTCGATATCACCGAATTGAAGCAGCGCGAGGCGTCGTTCCGGCTGCTGTTCGACAGCAATCCGGTTCCGATGATCGTCTGCGCGCTCGACGGCGAACGCATTCTCGGCGTCAACGATGCCGCGATCGAGCACTACGGCTACAGCCGCGCCGAGTTCGAACGGCTGACGATCCGCAGCCTGCAGGCGTTCGATCCCGAACTGCCCTGGAGCGGCGACCGCTCCAGCGACGAGCAGGCGGCGCGGACCTGGAAGCATGTCCGGGCCGACGGCGCCCTGATCGATCTGGCGATCTATTCGCGCCAGCTGGTCTACGGCGACCAGCCGGCGGTGCTGCTGGCGCTGATGGACATCACCGAACGCAAGCGCGCCGAGGCGCGGCTGGCCTTCATGGCCCAGCATGACGGCTTGACCGGGCTGCCGAACCGCACCCTGCTGCGCCAGCAGATGGACGAGATCCTGATGCATACGCGGCGCAGCGCCGAGAAGGTGGCGGTGCTGGTGCTCGGCCTCGACAATTTCAAGGCGGTCAACGATACGCTCGGCCACGGCATCGGCGACAAGCTGCTGCGCGGCGTCGCCAAGCGGCTGAAGTCGACGCTGCGCGAGGAAGACACGCTGGCCCGGCTCAATTCCGACGAATTCGCGATCGTCCAGGCCGGCGTGACGCGTCCCGAGGACGCCGTGTTGCTGGCGAGGCGCCTCCTGGAAGCGATCAGCGATCCCTATCTGCTCGACGGCCATTCCGTCGTCATCGGCGCCAGCATCGGCATTGCGCTGTCGCCCGGCGACGGCGACGAATCCGACAAGCTGCTGAAGAACGCCGACATGGCGCTGTCGCGCGCCAAGAACGACTTTCGCGGCACGTTCAGCTTCTTCGAAGCCGAAATGGACGCGCGCGCCCAGACCCGTCGCAAGATCGAGATCGACCTGCGCGAGGCGATCCAGAACGATGTGCTACGTCCGCATTACCAGCCGCTGGTCGATCTTGCGACCGGGCGCATTACCGGCTTCGAGGCGCTGGTGCGCTGGCCGCATCCGGAGCGCGGCATGATCTCGCCCGCCGAGTTCATCCCGGTGGCCGAGGAGACCGGCCTGATCAACGCCGTCGGCGGGCTGATGCTGCGCCGCGCCTGCATGGATGCGGCGCAATGGCCCGACGATGTCCGCGTCGCGGTCAATCTGTCGCCGCTGCAGTTCCGCGTCGGCAACCTGCTGTCGCTGGTGATGGACACGCTGAAGCATTCCGGCCTGCCGCCGACGCGGCTGGAGCTCGAGATCACCGAGACGCTGCTGCTTGGAAAAGAGCAGCCAGATGCTGGCGACGCTACATGCGCTGCGCTCGCTCGGCGTCCGCATTTCGATGGACGATTTCGGCACCGGCTATTCCAGCCTGAGCTACCTGCGCAGCTTTCCGTTCGACAAGATCAAGATCGACCAGTCGTTCGTGCGCGATCTCGGCGCCAATCCCGATGCGCAGGCGATCGTTCGCTCGATCATCAGTCTCGGCAAGGGCCTCGGCGTCACCATCACGGCCGAAGGCGTCGAGACCGAGGCCGAACTGAGCTGCCTGCGCAACGAGGGCTGCCACGAGGGCCAGGGTTCCTGTTCAGCCGCGCGCGGCCCAATGCCGAGATCGTCAGCCTGCTGCAGGCGCAGCGCGGCGGGGGAATCGGCAAGGGTACAGCGCTGGTGGCGTGAGGCGACGCTGTCAGACAGCCGTCATCGCGAGCCAACGGGTCGCGCGAATGCGCGCCCGATGACAGGCTCCGCGAAGCAATCCATAGCGCGGCTCGCTGAGACATGGATTGCTTCGTCGCTTCGCTCCTCGCAATGACGGAAGCGCTGTTACTTCGCCCGCCCCGTCTTCCGCTTCCTCAAATGATACGTCAGCGCCAGCCCGACGCAGTGGCGCAATTCGGCTTCGGGAAGTTTTTCGCCGGCATCGAGCAGGATAGCGCGGTTGCCCTCGTAGCGCAGGTTTGGATAGAGCTCGCGAAACGTCTCGACCAGGTCGGTCTGGCAATGGAAATAGACCGCGTAGCGGCCGGCCTCAGCTTTCACCTTGTCGATCCGGATGGTGCTGCCGCTCTTGCTCTCCGGGGTGAGGTAGCTCGGCTGTCCCCATTTCAGGGTTTCTTCCAGCGCGCCGACGCCCTTGGTGGCTTTGGCGGTATCGAAGATCAGCCGGCGTAGCGCCAGCAATTTAGCTTTCACCGGCCCGGGATACGCAGCGAATACGGCGTCCACCGCACGGCCTGAATTTCCCGCGCGCGGTTTCGCGCCGCCGCCTGCGGCTTTCTTTTTCACCGGCGTTTTCATCGCAGTCTGTCCGTGCATTCACCTGCGCCGGACAGACTAGGACATCGCAAGCACCAGCGGAAGCAGTGCCGCCTACGCGGCGTCGCGCAGGCCGGCGAGGAACGTATCGACGCTGGCGTGCAGCGCATCGGCCTGTCGGCCGAGCTTGCCGGTGGCGGCCTGTACGTTGTCGGCCAACGCCCGCGACTGGTCGGCGGACTGGCTGGCGCCGGTGACGTTGACCGAGACCTCGCTGGTGCCGGTCGCGGCCTGCTGCACGCTGCGTGCGATCTCCCGCGTCGCCGAATCCTGTTGTTCGACGGCGGCGGCGATCGTGGTGGCGATGCCGCTGATCTCGCGGATGGTGTCGCTGATGCCGCCGATCGCGGTGACGCAGCCGCCGGTCGCGGACTGGATCGCGGCGACCTGTTCGGCGATTTCTTCGGTGGCCTTCGCGGTCTGGCTGGCGAGGTTCTTGACCTCGGACGCGACGACGGCAAAGCCTCTGCCGGCATCGCCGGCGCGCGCGGCCTCGATGGTCGCATTGAGCGCCAGCAGGTTGGTCTGGCTCGCGATGGCGCCGATCAGGCGCAGCACGTCGCCGATCTTTTCGGCGGCTGTTGCAAGGCTGGCCACCATTTCGGTGGTCTGCCCGGCCTTGACCACGGCGTTGTCGGCGACCTGGCTCGAATGGGTGACCTGGCGGCCGATCTCGGCCACGGAGGAGGCCAGTTCCTCGGTGGCGGCGGCCACCGTGTTGACGCTGGCGGAGGCCTCTTCGGACGCCGCAGCCGCGGCCGCGGCCCGTTCCGAGGTGCCGCTGACGCTGAGGGTGATTTCGCCGGCCACGCGCTGCATGTCCGATGTCGCGGTGGCGACCGCGGCGACGACACTCTTGACGTCGGCCTCGAAGCGGTCGGCCATCTGGCGCTGCAGCGCCTTCTTCTCCAGCTCAGTCTGCTGCTTGGTGGCTTCCTGCGCTTCGCGCATGCTGCGCGACTCGATCATGCTGCGGCGGAACACGTCGACCGCGGCGGCCATGGTGCCGAGTTCGTCGCGGCGTTCGCTGCCGGGAATGGTGACGTCGATCTCGCCGCTGGAAAGGCGGTTCATCACGGCGGTGATGGCGGCGAGCGGACGTGACAGGCCGCGGCCGAGCAGGAACGCCAGCACGATGGCGGCCGCCAGAATGGCGACGGTGCCGAGAATGAGGTGGCGCTGCGACGTTGCCGCCGCCGCCTCGTATTCGGTGGTGTCCTTGATGACCTCGAGAACCCCGACCGGCTGCCCGGCGTAATTCTTGATCTGCCCGAGATAGAGGGCCGCCGGATGGCCGCCGAGCTCCGCATCGCGTCGCAGTGCCCCGCCGTTCACGACGGCCTTGAGTTCGTCCTGGGTCGCGACCACGCTGTCGCCGAAGGTCGAAGACAGTTTTTTGAATTCCTTGCCGTCGAAAGAATGCACGGCGAGGTCGATGCCGAAGCGTTTTTTGGCGCGATCGACGAATTCCTTGCCGAAGGCGGCGCCGACGTCGGTATTCGCCAGGGTCTTGCCGTCGCGCACGATCGGCGTCATGCCGAAAATGCTGAGCGCCTCGCGTCCGGGTTCGACGCCGACGATCTGCTTGCCGGTCTTGATCGCTTCCGCCACCGTGGTGCGGCGTCCCGAGATGTCATCGCCAAAAACCTTCGGCGCATGAACGCGGTAGATCACGACTCCCGGAGCCTTCTGGAACGTGATCAGCGGGATGCCCTGGGCGGTCAACGTCTTCATGGCGTCGCCAAGCAGCGCCGCCAAGCCCGTCGCGGTCCTCTTTGGCGAGGGCATCGACGACCGGCGGAAGCGCCGAAACCACGGAACTGACTGCGAGCGCCGCGCGCCCTTCATAGTCGACGGCGGCGATCACGCTGTCATATTGCAGCTTGAGCTGCTGATCGAGCGCAAGCTGCGTCAACGCGCGCTGCTGCACGATGGAGAAGGTTCCGAGGATGGCGCAGGCGGCCGCAACCGTCAGTGAAATGGCGAGGATCAGGCGCGCCGCGATCGATCGAATTTTGAACATGAAAAGACGGAAGCTCCACGTGCAGGGACTTCGTCCACAGTGTTCATGAACTGTTTAACAACAGCAGTTGATCGGAGCTCCGTAGAATTACGGTTAGTCCTCTAAAAAACGCTGCAAGCGGAACCGGTTACCGCGCCGTCGGCGGAGCGCCGAGATTGGTCGAAAGGATGGCCTTGCCGGCGTCCTCGTAATGGGTGTCGCGCGCCTGGATCTGCTGGGCGATCGCGTGCATGTCGCGAAACCGCCGCTCGAACTTGTTGGCGGCGAACACCGCGGTGGCGCCGGCCATATGATAGGCGGTGTCGACCACGGCGGCCGATTGATGAATGGTCCAGGTCGCGGCGATGCGAAGCGCGATGCGATGCTGCTCGGTGAGCGGCTCGCCGCGCGCTAGATCGCGCCAGACCTCGGCCGCAGTGGTGTAGAGATAGGCGCGCGCGGCGCGCAGCGTTGCCTCGGTGCGTCCGATCAGGCCCTGCACGGCATTGTTGTCCTTCATCGCCTTGAGGCCTTGCGGCGTCTTGCCGCGGGCGAGGTCCGTAGCCGCATCCAGCGTGGCGCGGGCGACGCCGAGCGAGGTGGCGCCAAAGCCCATGCTGAACACCATGTTGGTGGTGAGCTTGTAGAGCGGGCCTTGTTCGCGCAGCGCCGCGGGGTCGTCGCGCAGCGCTGCGAACTTTTCCGGGATGAAGAGATTGTCGACCGAATAGGAATTGGTGCCGGTGCCGCGCAGGCCGATGACGTCCCAGACGTCGTACATCGTCGCACTGCTGACCGGGAACAGGATGGTGCGGATTTCCGGCGAACCATCCTTCTTGAGCCGCGGGGTGCCGTCGGCCTCGATGACGCGGACATGGGAGCCGAGCCAGCTCGCCTGCCGGGAGCCCGAGGCAAATTCCCAGCGGGCGCTGGCCTTGTAGCCGCCGGGGACCGCTTGCACCTGATGATTGATCGCACCCCAGGCCAGGATGCCGGGCGCGGTGTTGAAAATCTCGTTGGCGGCATCGGGATCGAGATAGGCCGCGGTCATGGCGCAGACGCTGCACTGGCCGAGGCACCACGCGGTCGAGGCGTCGGCCTTGGCGATTTCCTCCTGCATCTGCATGAAGGTTTCCAGCGGCGCCTCGCTGCCGCCGAGGCTCTGCGGCAGCAGCGAGCGATACAGCCCGTTTTCGATCAGGGCCGAGGTTACGGCCGGTGTCAGGCGCCGCGTCCGCTCGATTTCGTCGGCGTCGCGCGTGATCAGGGGTTGCAGCGCTCGCGCGCGCTCGACCAGATCAACGCCGGGATGTTTGTTCATGCGCTTCCTCGCAGTCTC
Source organism: uncultured Alphaproteobacteria bacterium (assembly GCA_963764705.1). Taxonomy (GTDB): domain Bacteria; phylum Pseudomonadota; class Alphaproteobacteria; order Rhizobiales; family Xanthobacteraceae; genus Bradyrhizobium. The sequence goes on from CAVXTR010000016.1 coordinate 65,421, forward strand.
TTGTTTTTGGCGCAGGTATGATGGTGGCCCATCCGCCGCACGCGATCAAGCCGTGGCGCGCCCGAGATCGAGCGAGGGCTGTGGTGGCTGTTTTTTGGACGGAAACGCCAGCGCGACTGCGACCGCGGTCAGTCCAATCGCGAACGAGCCGACATGGAGCCACCCATAGCCGTGATAGGTGTCGAACACCCATCCGCCGGCCAGCGGCCCCAGCGCCATACCGAGGCTGGCAAAGGCCGAGACGGCGCCGAACAGGGTTCCCATGATGCGGGCGCCGAAATATTCGCGCACCAGCACCGCATAAAGCGGCATCACGCCGCCATAGGCGATGCCGAACACCACCGACAGCGCATAGAACTCGCCGAGCTGACCGACCGCCAGATAGGTCGCGATCGCCAGCGCCTGCACCAACAGCCCGCCGACCAGCACCGGCTTGGCGCCGATCTTGTCGGCCATCGTCCCGAGCAGCAGGCGGCCGCCAAGCCCGGAGAAGCCGGCGAGGCTGTAGACGGTGACGGCCGTCAGCGGGGCGATGCCGCAGACCATGGCGTAGGAGACCATGTGGAAGATCGGCCCGGAATGCGCCGCGCAGCAGGCGAAATGGGCCAGCGCCAGCGTGATGAATTGCGGCGTCCGCAACGCCTGCGCCACCGTCCATTGCGTTTCCGGCAAGCTCGCGCCGCCCGTGGTCGCCGGCGCTGCGGCTGGCGGTGCCGGGCGCACCAGAAGTGCGGCCGGAATCAGCAGCGCCCATGCAGCGATGCCGATCACCAGCATCGCGGTGCGCCAGTCATAGGTCGTGATCAGGTAGCTGGCGGAAGGCGCCACCGTCAGCGGCGCCACGCCCATGCCGGCCGAGACCAGCGCCACCGCGAGGCTGCGGTGCCGCTCGATCCAGGCGCTCGCCACCGCGACCATCGGTGCGTAGAAGCTGCCGGCCGCGATCCCGATCAGCACGCCGAACGAAAGCTGGAATTGCCAGAGCGTCGCGGCCTGGCTCGCCGCGACGAGGCCAGTTCCCAATAGCAGTGCGCCGGCCAGCACGACGATGCGGGTGCCGTAGCGGTCCGACAGTGCGCCCCAGAAAAACGCCGCCAGTCCCATGCAGAGGAAATCGATCGTCGCCGCCGCCGAAACGCCGCTGCGCGACCAGCCCATCGCCTCGGAAATCGGCTGCAAAAATACCGCGAGCGACAGCATCGCGCCAAAGCCGACGCAGGTCATCATGGCGCCGGCGCCGACCACGACCCAGCCGTAATCGAAATTCTGGGATTTGCTCATGCGTTTCCCCGCGGTTTTTGTATTCTTGATCTGAGCGAAGCGGCAATGATGGCATCATGCCACTGATTTGCCCGACGCGTCAAGCAATTTCGGAAAATCAGCAGTCCACGTCGGCCCGCCACCGGCTACTGTGCATGGGGTTGTTTTCGATTTTTTTGTAGTCGGGCCCCTGATGCGTCAGGTCGGCCCCCTTGCGGCAGGCTCTGGCGGCTCGAGTCGCCGCCTCAGCTATCCACCTTCAGCGCGGCAATGAACGCTTCCTGCGGGATGTCGACCTTGCCGAACTGCCGCATCTTCTTCTTGCCTTCCTTCTGCTTCTCCAGAAGTTTGCGTTTGCGGGTGATGTCGCCGCCGTAGCATTTTGCGGTGACGTCCTTGCGCAGCGCGCGGACGGTTTCGCGGGCGATGATCTTGCCGCCGATCGCGGCCTGGATCGGGATCTGGAACATGTGCGGCGGGATCAGTTCCTTCATCTTCTCGACCATGGCGCGGCCGCGGCCTTCGGCGCGGGTCCGGTGCACCAGCATCGACAGCGCATCGACCGGCTCGTTGTTGACGAGGATCTGCATCTTGACGAGGTCGGCGGGCTTGTAGTCGGTCAAATGATAGTCGAACGAGGCGTAGCCCTTCGACACCGATTTCAGGCGATCGTAGAAATCGAACACGACTTCGTTGAGCGGCAGATCGTACTTCACCATCGCGCGGGCGCCGATATAGGTCAGCTCCTTCTGCGAACCGCGGCGGTCCTGGCACAGCTTCAGGACGCTGCCGAGATATTCGTCGGGGGTCAGGATGGTGGCTTCGATCCACGGCTCGTGGATCTCGGCGATCTTGACCACGTCGGGCATATCGACCGGATTATGAATCTCGATCTCCTGGCCGTCGGTCAGGTGCATCTTGTAAATGACGCTCGGCGCGGTCGCGATCAGGTTGAGATCGAATTCACGCGACAGCCGCTCCTGGATGATCTCCAGATGCAGCAGTCCGAGGAAGCCGCAGCGGAAGCCGAAACCCAATGCAGCGGAGGTTTCCATCTCGAACGAGAAGCTGGCGTCGTTGAGCCGCAGTTTGCCCATCGCGGCGCGCAGCGTTTCGAAATCGTCGGCGTCGACCGGGAACAGGCCGCAGAACACCACCGGAATCGCCGGCTTGAAGCCCGGCAGCATCTCGGTGACCGGCTTGCGGTCGTCGGTGATGGTGTCGCCCACCCGGGTATCGGCGACTTCCTTGATCGCGGCGGTGATGAAGCCGATCTCGCCGGGGCCGAGTTCGTCGACCTGCGTCATCTTCGGGGTGAAGAAACCGACGCGCTCGATGTCATAGGCGGCGTTGGTGCCCATCATGCGGACGCGGCTGCCCTTCTTCATCACGCCATCGACGACGCGAATCAGGACCACGACGCCGAGATAGACGTCGTACCAGCTGTCGACCAGCAGCGCCTTCAGCGTCGCGTTGCGGTCGCCCTTCGGCGGCGGCAGGCGGGTGACGATGGCTTCCAGCACGTCGGCAACGCCGAGGCCGGTCTTGGCCGAGATCATCACGGCGTCGGAGGCGTCGATGCCGATCACGTCCTCGATCTGCTGCTTGATCTTGTCGGGTTCGGCCGCGGGCAGGTCGATCTTGTTGAGGATCGGCACGATCTCATGACCGGCGTCGAGCGCGTGGTAGACGTTGGCGAGCGTCTGCGCCTCGACGCCCTGGCTGGCGTCGACCACCAGCAGCGATCCCTCGCAGGCCGCCAGCGAGCGCGAGACTTCGTAGGCGAAGTCGACATGGCCCGGCGTGTCCATCAGGTTGAAGATGTAATCCTTGCCGTCCTTGGCGTGGTAATTCAGCCGGACGGTCTGCGCCTTGATGGTGATGCCGCGTTCACGCTCGATATCCATGGAATCGAGCACCTGTTCCTTGCCCGCCATTTCGCGATCGGTCAGGCCGCCGGTCATCTGGATCAGGCGGTCGGCCAGCGTCGATTTGCCATGGTCGATATGGGCGACAATGGAGAAATTGCGGATGTTGGAAATAGGGGCGGTTGTCATGGGGCGCGGGATAGCATTCGGCCCCCCGTGCGGCAACCATCTTGCTGTATTTTAAGGGGGTTTCTTCCCGCTTAGTTGATTCCACTCGGACCAAAAACGCGCTACGCACCAAACCATGTCGACTGCATCCATTTTACCCGCGGCCTCCGGCGGCAAGCGCGTTCCGTCCCTCCGGCGGCTCGGGGCGTGGCTGGCCTCGCGCGCCGGCGATCCCAAGGCCGGCCTGTGGCTGGTGATCGGCTTTGCCGCGGTCCATGCCGCGCTGTGGACGCTGATCCTGGTCAACCTGAAGACCGGCCAGGACGTCCATATGGACGTCGCGGAAGCCTATGCCTGGGGCCAGAAATTCCTGCTCGGCTACGGCAAGCACCCGCCGCTGTCGGGCTGGGTCGCCGGCGCCTGGTTCATGGTGTTTCCGGTCACCGACTGGGCGACCTACGCGCTGGCGATGGTGACGCTGGGCTGCGGCCTCGTGATCTGCTGGCTGCTGGCGCTGCGCGTGGTCGATCGCCGCCGCGCCTTCCTGGTCGTGGTGATGCTCGCGCTCTACCCGATCTTCAACTTCAAGGGCTTCAAATACAATCCCGACATCCTGCAACTCGTGACGCTGCCGCTCGTGATGCTGGCCTATCTCGATGCATTCGAAAAACGCAGCGTGAAATCCGGCATCTGGCTCGGGCTGGCTGGCGCACTGGCGCTGATGACCAAATACTGGGTGCTGACCATGATCGGCGCCATCGGGCTTGCCGCGCTGCTGCATCCGGCGCGCCTGCAGTTCCTGCGTTCGCCGGCGCCGTGGGTCGCGATCGTCACGCTTGCGGTGGCGATGGCTCCGCATCTGATGTGGCTGGTGCAGGTGAACTTCATTCCGATCACCTATGCCGGCGATAGCTACACCATCACCGACCGTGCCCAGATCGTCGATCTCGCGCTCGGATATGTCGGGCATAATTTCGCGCTGCTGGCAGCGCCGGTCGCGCTGGGAGCGGTTGCGCTGGCGTGGCCGCCGCGACGTTGGCGATTGTTTTCGTTCTGGTCGCCCGGCGCAAATTCCGGCGTAAACGTTTCGCAGGCGCTCAACGTCTGGATCGTCCAGGCCATCGTGGCGATCGGACCACCGCTCGGCGCGGTGCTGTTCCATATCTACATCAAGACCGACTGGGGCATCCCGCTGTTCTTCCTGGTGCCGCTGGCGCTGGTGGCAATGCCGGCGTTGCGGGTGCGGCAGATCGCGCTGTTGAACCTGACCGCGACCTGGCTGGTGATTTCGTTGGTCGTGCTGTTGGTTTCACCGAAGATCGTCGCCTATGAGCTGGGCCAGAAGCGCAATGAAGGTGCGACCTACCGTGCGCGTTCCGAACTGGCGCGCGAACTGACCGAAGTGTGGCGCACGCGGTTTCATTCACGCTGGCCGGTGGTCGCGGCCTATACCGATACCGGCGAGCCCGTTACCTTCTACAGTCCGGATCATCCGGCGCCGCTGACGCCGGACGAGCCGTGGTCCTCAGGTCTGACGTCGCTGGAAGAAGCCAAACGCTCCGGCTTCATCGGCATCTGCGAAACCGGCGACTGGAAGCTGGAAAAATGCGAGGCGTGGATGAAGCTCCATGCCGCCAATGGCGAGCCCATGGTGGTCACCACCCGCAGGTTCACGCTCGGCATCGCCGGTGCTGCGACCGCGTGGAACATCGTCGTCGTGCCGCCGGCCAGATAACTGCAAATAATCGATCGGGGGTAACGCATGGATCTCGACCTGACAGGCAAGACCGCGCTCGTCACCGGCTCGACGCGGGGCATCGGGCTCGCCTCAGTCATCGGGCTGGCGCAAATGGGCGCGGAGGTCATCGTCAACGGGCGCGAGCAGGCGGCCGTCGCGGAGGCGATGGCGAAGGTGCGGGAGGCCGCGCCGTCCGCCAGGATGCATGCGGCGGCGTTCGATCTCGGCGGCCCGCAAGGCTGCGATGCGCTGCTGGCGCAATTCCCTGATGTCGACATCCTCGTCAACAATCTCGGCATCTACGAGCCGAAGGGCTTTTTCGACATCGCGGATTCCGACTGGTCGCGGATGTTCGAGGTCAACGTCATGAGCGGGGTGCGGCTGACGCGGCATTACCTGAAGCGGATGCTGGAGCACAAGGACTGGGGCCGCGTGGTGTTCGTCTCCAGCGAGTTCGGCGTCTACATCCCGAAGGAGATGGTGCATTACGGTTTCTCGAAGTCCGCCCAGCTCGTCATCGCGCGCGGCGCGGCCGAAATGACTAAGGGCAGCAACGTCACCGTCAATTCGGTGATGCCGGGCCCGACCTGGGTCGAGATGGCGCCGGTGCGGCTCGCCGCGCGCGCCAAGGCGGCGGGTACCACCGTCGACGACCTCACCTCGCGGATGTTCACCGAGCGCCGGCCGGCCTCGCTGCTGCAGCGCTACGCCACGCCGGAAGAGGTCGCCAACCTGATCTGCTATGTCTGCTCGAAAGCCTCCAGCGCGACCAACGGCGCCGCACTCCGCGTCGATGGCGGGATCGTCACCAATCCGTTTTGAAGTGTCGGACCGCTTACCCGCGCTTGCGGAGGGAATTTGTAGGGTGGGCAAAGCGAAGCGTGCCCACCATTTCAACCGACGATTTGGATAGATGGTGGGCACGGCGCAATGCGCCTTTGCCCACCCTACGGTCGTCCGTCAAAGCGGATCACGTGCCTTCTTCGTTGAACTTGTCGGCGATCAGCGCCGCCAGCGCGTCGACGGCGGGCTGGGCGTCGGGGCCAACCGCTGCGACCTTCACGGTGGTGCCGGGTCCGGCCGCCAGCATCATCAATCCCATGATCGAGTTGCCGCCGACGGTCTCGTTGCCGCGCGTCACGAACACTTCGGCATTGAAGCGTTCGACCATCTGGACGAACTTCGCCGAGGCGCGGGCGTGCAGGCCGCGTTTGTTGATGATGAGAAGTTCGCGCGAAACAGCGCCTTCCGGCACGCTCAGCCCGATTTCCTTTTCGGGCTCGGCGTCGTCGCTCATTTGCCGGCGAGCACGCGGCTGGCGATGGTGACGTATTTGCGGCCGGCTTCCTGGGCCATCGCGATAGCGTCGGGCAGCGAGCGCTCTTCGCGCACCTTGGCGAGCTTGACCAGCATGGGAAGATTGATGCCTGCGAGCACTTCCACCTTCGGGCGGCTCATGCAGGAAATGGCGAGGTTCGAAGGCGTGCCGCCGAACATGTCGGTGAGGATAGCGACGCCGTCACCACTGTCGACGCGGTTCACCGCCTCGATGATGTCACTTCGACACAAATCGGAGTCGTCCTCGGCTCCAATCGTGATGGCTTCAATTTGTTTCTGTGGACCCATGACATGTTCGAGCGCCGCCCTGAACTCGTCGGCAAGGCGCCCATGGGTCACAAGCACTAGACCAATCATCGGAAACTCCTCGTGGGTGCTTTTTGGTGCACCGCACGAACGCGCCACTTTGACCATCCAGAGGCCCCGCGCAAGAGGGCATCTTGGCTATTCTCCCGGAACTGGTGGCAGAGATGGGAGCCTGCGCCGGTCTTATTCGGTCGCGATAGTGGGGCTTATATGGTTACCAAAGTCCTTCACACAATCGGCCAATTGGTTACCGGAATATGAACTCTCAGTTGTCGTCAGCGCGGCGACAACCAGTGGCAGGGGTAGGTACCCGGTCGGGACCGGGATTCGAGGTACGGAAACACCATTTAGGAGGATATGGAGCGCTTGCGGCGGCGGCAGACGCTCCGCGTCCGCGGCCGCCAGATCGACCACGAGACCGACAATGGCCTCACCGGCGAAGTCGCAACGACGGATTCCGAGCCCTCTGACCTCGATCAGCCCGGCCAGTTCCGGCGCCGGTCGAACCCACAATTGTCCGGCGACTGTGTCGAGATGGACACGGTCATCGCCGACCAGAATGGCCGTTGGGAGCTGTCCCGCGCGCCCGGCCAGGATCAGGTCGAAGGCCAGCCGCGACTTGCCGGCGCCCGAGGGGCCGCGGATCAGCACCGCCTGACGGCCGATCAGGACGGCGGAGGCGTGGACGCTGGGGGCCGATGTCATGGTGCCGGCAGCCGGACCACGAAGCGCGCGCCGGCGACCGTCGGCTCACCGTCTGCGTCTGATGGCCCCGGGCGATTCTCCGCCCAGATCCGTCCGCCATGCGCCTCGATGATCTGCTTGGAGATCGACAGCCCGAGCCCGGAGTTCTGGCCAAAGCCCTGATGCGGCCGGTCGGTGTAGAAGCGCTCGAAGATGCGCTCCAGCGCATCCTCGCCGATGCCCGGCCCGTCGTCGTCGATCATGATTTCGATTTCCGAGCGCACGCGGCGGCACACGATGCGCACCTTGCCGCCGGCGGCGGAGAACGACTGCGCGTTGGACAGCAGGTTGGAGACCACCTGTCCGAGCCGCGAATCGTGGCCGGGCACCGAGAAGCTGTCGTTCGAACCGCGGCCTTCGAAGCGAACCTCGACCGCGACGTCGTGGCCGAGCCGGGTTTCATTGGCGACCGATGTCAGCGTGTTCAGCAGCCGGCGCAGATCGACCGGCGCCATGTCCTGCCGCTGCAGTTCGGCGTCGAGACGGCTGGCGTCGGAGATGTCCGAGATCAGGCGGTCGAGCCGCTTGACGTCGTGCTCGATCACCTCCAGCAGCCGCGCGCGGCTGGTTTCGTTGCGCGCCAGCGGCAGCGTCTCGACCGCGGAGCGCAGCGAGGTCAGCGGGTTCTTCAGTTCGTGGGCGACGTCGGCGGCGAACATCTCGATCGCCTCGATCCGACTGTAGAGCGCGTTGGTCATGTCGCGCAGCGCGCCGGAGAGATGGCCGATCTCGTCGCGGCGGCGGGTGAAATCGGGAATCTCGACGCGGGTCTGGATGCGGCGGCGAACGCGCTCGGCGCCGTCCGCGAGCCGCCGTACCGGGCCGGCGATCGTGCTCGCCAGCAGCAATGACAGCACGATCATGACCGCGGAGGCGACGCCGCCGACCTTCAAGATCGCCAGCCGCTCGGCGGTCACCATCTGGTCGATGTCGTCGCCCTGCGTCGACAGCATCAAGGCGCCATGGACGGCACGGAACCGCTGTACCGGCACTGCGACCGAGACGATCACCTCGCCGCGGTCGTTGACGCGCACCATGCTGGTCTTGATGCCGTCGAGCGCCTGTACGACTTCATGATAGCCCTTGCCGTTCTCGGGCCCGAGTTCTCGATAGAGCGGCAGGTCGCCGCGGTTGAGCCAGGTGCGGGTCGCGATCGTGGCGCGCTCGAGGAAGCCCGGTTTTTCCAGCGTCGGCGGCGGCAATTCGAAACGCAACACGTCGCCGCGGCCATAGAGATTGCGGCTGTCGAGGATCATGCCGCCGTCGCCGCCATAGATGCGGGCGCGGGTCTTGGTCGGCGAGATCAGCCGCCGCAGCACCGGCGCCACCCGCTCCGGATTGATCGGGAAATCCAGTCCGGACGACTCGTCCGGCACGCCGTAGCTCTCGCCGGGCTTGAGGTCGAGCAGCCGGTCCGGATCGATGGTGATGGTGTTGGTCTCGACGGTGGCCGACGCCGCGATGGCGCCGGCGATGATCTCGGCCTGAACCAAGAGGCTCTGCGCGCGGGCGTCGATCAGGCCGGCGCGAAACTGCGAGAGGTAGAGAATGCTTGCCACCAGCGCAACCAGGCCGGCGAGATTGAGCGAGACGATGCGGCGGGTCAGGCTCGAGAACGATAGCGCGAAGAAAAACTGTCCGGCCCGCTGCAGCCAGCCCAGCGGCCGGCGCCAGCCCTTTACCAACGGCTTGTCGTTGGCAAAATCATCCTGATCGAGGGGCGGGGAGGCATCCTCGTCGTTCAGGCCTGGGTCAGGCTGTGTTCGATCTAGCAATGGCCAAAACTGCCGGTTGTCTCGACTAAATCCCGCGCGACGCGCCGCTATCGGTCCGGTGATACGCGCCGCTGGCGTGTTCTATCGCGGCATCCTATCCGAGCCCCGCGGCGCCGTCAGTTAACAAATCCCGCAACGAAACAGATCCTCGTATCAGGCTTCCTTGAAGCGATAGCCGACGCCATACAGCGTCTCGATCATTTCGAAATCGTCGTCGACCACCTTGAACTTCTTGCGCAGCCGCTTGATGTGGCTGTCGATGGTGCGGTCGTCGACATAGACCTGGTCGTCATAGGCCGCGTCCATCAGCGCATTGCGGCTCTTTACCACACCGGGCCGGGTCGCCAGCGCCTGCAGGATCAGAAATTCCGTTACCGTCAGCGTTACCGGCTCGTTCTTCCAGGTGCAGGTGTGACGTTCCGGGTCCATCCGCAACAGGCCGCGGTCCAGCGCCCGCGCATCCGGCTCCTTCGGCACGGCGGTCGGATCCTTGGGCTGGCCGCGGCGAAGCACGGCCTTGACGCGCTCGACCAGCAGGCGCTGCGAGAATGGCTTGCGGATGAAATCGTCGGCGCCCATCTTGAGTCCGAACAGTTCGTCGATCTCTTCATCCTTGGAGGTCAGGAAGATCACCGGCAGGTCCGATTTCTGCCGCAGCCGCCGCAGCGTCTCCATGCCGTCCATGCGCGGCATCTTGATGTCGAGGATCGCCAGATCCGGCGGCGAGGTGCGAAAGCCGTCGAGCGCCGATGCACCATCCGTGTAGGTCATGATGCGATAGCCTTCGGCTTCGAGCGCAATCGAGACGGAAGTAAGAATGTTGCGGTCGTCATCGACCAGGGCGATTGTGGGCATTGAGCCTGCTTTCGAAAGAGACAGTGGCTTAAACGGCGGGCAATCCAGCTAGGCGCCGTGTAAATGGGCTTCGTACGTGGTCAACGAGCAATGCAAGCTGGGCTGAAGTGTGACCGAGTTCCGCAAAAACGCTTCCGCGGGCGATACGTAGCCCCCCATATAGCACCCTGTTTGGCCGAGAAAAGGCCCTTTTTGCAATAAGATGGCTGGATCAAAACGATGCACCTGACCGCTGATTTCAATGCCCCCCGGCTCACCCGCTCGCTGCTGAGGCGCAGCCGCCAGGGGGCGCTGGCAACCCTGATGGCCGGGAGCGGCGACCCCTATTGCTCGCTGGTCAATGTCGCCAGCCATGCCGACGCCTCGCCGATCCTGCTGATCTCGCGGCTGGCGCTGCATACCAGGAACATCCTCGCCGACAACAGGGTGTCGCTGATGCTGGACGAGCGCGCCGCGGGCGATCCGCTGGAGGGTGCGCGGATCATGCTGGCGGGCCGGGCCGAGGAGGCCTCGGGCGACCTCGCCGCGACCCTGCGCCGGCGCTACCTCAACGCCCATCCGTCCGCGGAGGCCTTCGTCGATTTCAAGGATTTCTCGTTTTTCCGGATCGCGCCATCGGGCGCCCATCTGGTCGCGGGCTTCGGCCGCATCATCGACCTCCAGCCTGCGCAGTTTTTGACCGATATCGGCGATGCCGCGGAGTTGCTGGCGGCCGAGCAGGGCGCGGTCGAACACATGAACGAGGATCACCGCGAGGCGATGAACCTCTACGCGACGAAACTGCTCGGTGCCGAGAGCGTCGACTGGACCTGTACCGGCTGCGACCCCGACGGCATCGACATGCAGGCAGGCACAGCCGTGCTGCGGCTGGATTTCCCGGAACGGGTCACCGGCGGCACCGGCTTGCGCAAGATGCTGGTCCGGCTGGCGGGCGAGGCGCGGGCGAAGGGCTAGCTGTTAACCACGGCCGGAATTGAACGGGAGCGGACATTTCCGCGACTTATGCAGGCCCGCGTGCAAGCAGAATTGGCCCAGCGAAGTCCGGATCATGAAATCTCGTCAGCAAATGGTATTTTCGTTGTGGCTGGCCTTTTGGGCGAGCACCTGTTTCACGACGCCGTCGGCGGCGCAGAAGGGCGAGACCGCGGCGCTTAGTGCCAAAATCAACGACCTCAGCCGCGCCGGAAAATATGCTGAGGCCGCGGCGCTGGCGCAGGGACAGGTGGAGAGCCTCGAGAAGAAGTACGGCCCCGCTCACCGCGATGTCGGAGCGGCGCTCAACAATCTGGCGCAGGTCTACGGCAGTCAGGGCAGGGATGGCGAGGCGGAGCCGCTGTTCAAGCGTTCGATCGCCATTCTCGAGAAATCGGCTGGTCTCGACTCCCCCGAGATCGCAGCCGCACTGAACAATCTCGCCGCACTGTACCAGCGGCAGGAACGCTATGCCGACGCCGAACCGCTGTTCAAACGCGCGCTGGCGATTCGCGAAAAATCGCTCGGCAGCGGTCATCCCGATCTCGGGCAGTCCCTGAATAATATGGCGACGCTGTACGAGAAGCTCGACCGCCACAGCGATTCCGAGCCGTTGTTCAGGCGCGCGCTGGCGATCTACGAAAAGGCCGCGGGCCCGGAGCATCCGGCGGTCGCGACGCTGCTCAACAATCTGGGTCAGGTCGGCAAGGTCCAGGGTCGCTATGGCGAGGCCGAACCGTTGATCAGGCGATCGCTGGCGATCCGCGAAAAGGTGCTCGGACGCGATCATCCCGATGTCGCGCGCTCGCTGAACAATCTGGCCGATCTCTATGAACGCCAGGGCCGCTATGCCGACGCCTTGCCGCTCTACCAGCGGGCGGTGACAATTCGCGAAACGGCGCTCGGCGCCAATCATCCCGATGTCGCGATTTCGCTGAGTAACCTCGCTTCGCTGTACCAAATGCAAGGCCGGACTGCGGACGCCTTGCCGCTGATGGAAAAGACGCTCGCCGGCGGCCGCGCGCAGTTGCGCGTCGCGTTGCCGGTACTGCTCGCCGCGCGACAGCAGCAGATCATGCCGGCCGAACAGGCGCTCGACGACGCGCTCAATGCGGTTCAGCGCGGCACCCAGTCTTCGGCGGCGTCGGCCGTCAACAAGCTTGCGGTGCGGCTGGCAGCCGGAACCGACCGGCTCGCGCAACTGGTGCGTCGCGATCAGGATCTCGCCAGCGAGGCCGAGGCGCTGGACAAGGCGATCGTGGCCGCGGTCTCGAAGGAGCGCGCCAGGCGCGATATGGCCGCCGAGCAGAAGAGCCGCGACCGGCTCGCGGTCATCGCCGCCGAGCGCGCCGGCCTGCAACAGACCTTTGCTGTCGAATTTCCCGATTACGCCGCGCTGTCGAATCCGTTGCCGTTGAAGGCAAAGGAGATGCAGGCGCTGTTGTCGGACAGTGAAGCGCTGGTGCTGTTCGCGGTCGCGGACAAGGAAAGCTATGTGTTCGCGATGACGCGCGATCGCGTCGAGTGGCGGTCCATACCATCAGGCGCCGACGCCCTGTCGCAAAAGGTTGCCGCGTTCCGCCGCGGCCTCGATATCGGCAAGGCGAGCGATGCCTCGGGCAAGTCCGGGCTGTTCGATCTGGCGCTTGCCAACGAACTCTATGGCACGCTGCTGGCGCCGGTCGAGGCGCTGGTCAAGGACAAGCCGTCGTTGCTGGTGGTGCCGTCGGGCGCGCTGACGGCGCTGCCGTTCCACCTGCTGGTGACCGAAAAACCGGCGGCCGCGATCCCCGACAAGTTCGACGGCTATCGCGAGGCGGCGTGGCTCTTGAAACGTCAGGCGGTGTCGGTGCTGCCGTCGGCGGCAAGCCTGAAGACGCTCCGTGTTGTGGCGCGCAAGGAACAAAGCACCAAGCCGATGACGGGCTTTGGCGATCCCTTGTTCAATCCGGGCTCGAAGCCCGCCGATGGCCGAGCAAGACCGCGGCGCGAGTCGGGACCGATGGCCGCGTTCCAGCAAGACCGCGGCGCGAGTCTCGGGACCGCTGCCTATACCGATTTCTGGCAGGGCGCCGGCGTCGATCGCGCGCGGCTCGCCGGCGCTTTGTCGCAACTGCCGGATACCGCCGATGAACTCAATGCGGTCGCCAGGGATCTCGGCGTTGCCGCATCCGATATTCATCTCGGCGAGGACGCCAGCGAAACCACGGTCAAGCGCGCGCCGCTTGCGGATTACAGCATCGTCTATTTTGCCACGCATGGCCTCGTCGCCGGTGACGTCAAGGGCGTGGCCGAGCCGTCGCTGGTGCTGAGCATTCCGAAGCAGCCCACCGAGTTCGACGATGGCCTGCTGACTGCGAGTGAAGTCGCGCAACTCAAGCTCAATGCCGATTGGGTGGTGCTGTCCGCCTGCAACACCATCGCCGGCGACAAGCCCGGCGCGGAAGCGCTCTCGGGTCTCGCACGTTCGTTCTTTTATGCGGGGGCGCGGGCGCTGCTGGTGTCGCATTGGGCGGTCAATTCGGAAGCTGCCACGCGGCTGGCGATCTCGACCTTCGACCGCCTCAAGGCCGATCCGAAGCTCGGCCGCGCCGAGGCCCTGCGCCAGGCGATGCTGGCCTACCTCAACGACACCTCCTCGCCGCGAAACGCCTATCCGGCGTTCTGGGCGCCGTTTGCCCTGATCGGCGAGGGTGCGGCACGATGACCATTTCGATTGTGCGACGCAGCAATTAATCGCTGTGTTGAATAGCGGCGTATGGTCGCGCAACCATGCTCGCAAACGAAAGCAAAGCGCTGCAGCAATTTGATGCAGATCAAGCGCGTGGCTGGAATAAACCAAATCCTGCAAGATCGGCTTGGCAAGCGCGGCGTTGCCCAGTAATAGGTCGCCAGACCGAGGCCGGAAGGCTATATTCAGAGGTCACCGCGACAGAGCGCGTTTAGCGGCATTCGCGCGATCGAGATACGCGGGTTCGAGGAGGTTCTTCGTGCAAGAGACGGGTCTACACAACGGTGCCTTCGGTGCCGACAAATTCGGCTTAAAAAATCTCAAGACGGTGCATTGGAACCTGGGTGCGCCGCACCTCTATCAGTTCTCGCTGTCGGCGGGTGAGGCGGTTCTCTCGGCGGATGGCGCTTTGTGCGCCGATACCGGTGACTTCACCGGCCGCAGCCCGAAGGACAAGTTCACGGTTCGCGACGCCTCCACCGAAAAGATGTGGTGGGCCGGCAACCAGTCGATCACCGCGGATCAGTTCTCGGCGCTCTACGCCGACTTCCTCAAGCATGCCGAAGGCATGACCCTGTTCGCGCAGGATCTCTACGGCGGCGCCGATCCGACCTTCCAGATCAAGACCCGCGTGTTCACCGAACTCGCCTGGCATTCGCTGTTCATCCGCACGTTGCTGATCCGGCCCGAAGCCTCGGTGCTCAGGGATTTTGTGCCTGAACTGACCATCATCGATCTGCCGAGCTTCCGCGCCGATCCGAAACGTCACGGCTGCAAGTCCGAAAACGTCGTCGCGATCGATTTCGCCCGCAAGATCGTCCTGATCGGCGGGTCTTATTATGCCGGCGAGATGAAGAAGTCGGTGTTCACCACGCTGAACTATTACCTGCCCGCCAAGGGCGTGATGCCGATGCACTGCTCGGCCAATGTCGGGCCCAAGGGTGACACCGCGATCTTCTTCGGCCTGTCCGGAACCGGCAAGACCACGCTGTCGGCCGATCCCAACCGCACGCTGATCGGCGACGACGAGCACGGCTGGGGTTCCGACGGCGTCTTCAATTTCGAAGGCGGCTGCTACGCCAAGTGCATCAAGCTGTCGCAGGAAGCCGAGCCGCAGATCTTTGCGGCGAGCAACCGTTTTGGCGCCGTGCTCGAGAACGTGGTGCTCGATGAGGACACGCGGGTTCCGGATTTCGACGACGGCTCGAAGACCGAAAACACCCGTTCGGCCTATCCGCTCGACTTCATCCCGAACGCTTCGCGCACCGGCCGTGCCGGCCACCCGAAGAACGTCGTGATGCTGGCGGCCGACGCCTTCGGCGTGCTACCGCCGATCGCAAAACTTTCGCCGGCGCAGGCGATGTACCACTTCCTGTCCGGCTACACCGCCAAGGTCGCCGGCACCGAACGCGGCCTCGGCAACGAGCCGCAGCCGGAATTCTCCACCTGCTTCGGCTCGCCGTTCCTGCCGCTCGATCCGTCCGTCTACGGCAACATGCTGCGCGAGCTGATCGCCAAGCATAATGTCGACTGCTGGCTGGTCAACACCGGCTGGACCGGCGGCAAATACGGCACCGGCAGCCGGATGCCGATCAAGGTGACGCGTGCGCTTTTGACCGCGGCGCTCGATGGCTCGCTTCGCAATGTCGAATTCCGCACCGACAAGTATTTCGGTTTTGCGGTGCCGACCGCGCTGCCGGGCGTGCCGAGCGAGATCCTCGATCCCGTCAACACCTGGAAGGACAAGGCCGAGTTCGACAAGACCGCGCGTTCGCTGGTCGGCATGTTCCAGAAGAACTTCGCCAAGTTCGAAGCCCAGGTCGACGCCGAAGTCCGCGCCGCCGCGCCGGATCTGAAGCTCGCCGCCGAGTAAGGCTCACAATCTCGACCAAGCAAAAGGGCGGCTCTGTGAGCCGCCCTTTTTTGTTTCAGATCATTTCCTCCGCCATCCCGGCAACATCGGGACAAGGCGCTCAAGCCCTCGTTAACCGTGGCCGCCGGTATGTAGCCCTTCACGGATCGCAGATGAGGGAAACGTCGGCATGGGCGACATCATGAGCATTCTCCAGAGCAGCTACGCGTCAGCGTCGCTGAATACGCCGTCGAGCACGCCTTATACCAACGTCGATCCCACGCTCTACCAGGGCAACTGGAGCGGCACCTATTCGAACAACCAGAAATTCGATCTGTCGATCACGGCGGTCAACGGATTTCGCGCGCAGGTGAAATACCAGAGCGGCTCGACTATCCAGTATCAAAGCGTGCTGATCAAGGACAGTTCGTTCCGGATCGGCGATACCAAGTTCACGCTGACGGCGCAGGGAGCAGCCGACGTCAAGAACGTGATCACCGATCCCGCGACCGGGAATACCAGCCTCGTCGAGGGCAACGCGACCCTGGCCACTTGAGCCTCTTTGTTTTCGCGTTTTCTTTACGCGAACCGGTGCCCACTTCGCTCGAAAACGCTATGGTCAGGTGTTGTCCGGAAACACCGCATTGCTCGGCGTCGGCCGGTCGGTGATCTCCTGGCCGAACAGGCTGCCGATCAGTTCAACCGCGACGCGCGCGGTGCGGCCGCGTTCGTCGAGAAACGGATTGAGCTCGACGATGTCGACCGATCGTACCAGGCCTGAATCGTGTAGCAGCTCCATGATCAGGTGCGCCTCGCGATAGGTGGCGCCGCCCGGCACCGTGGTGCCGACGCCGGGGGCGACCGCCGGATCGAGAAAGTCGACGTCGAAGCTGACATGTAAAACGCCGTTCTGGGCCCGCACCCGTTCGATCACTTTTCGGATCAGGACGCCGACGCCGAATTCGTCGATCGCGCGCATGTCGGCAATGGCAACGCGGCGCTCCGACACCAGCTTCTTCTCCAGCGGGTCGATCGAGCGGACGCCGAACAGTTCTATGTGGGTTGAGCCGACCGGCGCGCGCGGCTCGTCGCCGAGTAGGCCGTCGAGGCCGGGTTCACCGGCGAGGAACGCCGCCGACATGCCGTGCATGTTGCCGGTGATGGTGGTGTCCGGCGTGTTGTAGTCGGCATGGGCATCGAGCCACAGCACGAACAGCGGACGTTGCTGTTGTTGCCAGTAGCGCGCGACGCCGTTCACCGATCCCATCGACAGCGAGTGATCGCCACCCATGAAGATCGGGACTGCGCCCGAGCGCGCCAGATCGAAGCTGCGCGCACTGAGCGCGCGGATCCATGCTTTGATCTCGTCGTAATATTTGGCGTTGGCCGGCGCCGGTGCTTCCACTGGTGTGATGCCGGGGAAGGCCATATCGCCATGGTCTTCGACCAAAAATCCAAGCTGGTCGAGGATGCGGCCGATGCCTGCGGTCCGCAGCGCCGGCGGGCCCATCAACGTTCCCGGTTGCGAGGCGCCGATCTCAATAGGGATACCGAGCAGGGCGATGCGGGGTTTGCTGATGTCGGACATGAGGCCTGCCTTCAGGGATCGAACGAAGCCGGTGCGCTCATGTTCCGCTACGCCTTGAAATAAGCGATCTGCGTCGTGGTCGCGAGCAGGCGCCCGCCGGGCGACCACAATTCACCGCTCTGGTCGCCATAGCTCCGGTGGAAGATTTTTGCGTCGGCGACCGCCAATACGTGGCGAATGTCTTCGGCCGCGAGTTCTTCCGACGAGGTGTGAAAGTAGGTCGTGATCGACACCGTGCCAAACGGGACCAATTCCTTGCGCGCCAGAAACACCCGGCCGAAGAATGCGTCCGACATCGACATCAGCGATGGCATGTCGATCTTGCGCGGCACGTGGTCGCCGATCCACTGTTTCGAAAACGCCTTTAGCGGCGTGGCCGCGGCCGAGCCGTGGAAATCCGGTTCGCCCTCGACAAAGCGGAAATCATATTGATGGGTCCATGTCATCTTGGTGCGCGGATAGGAACGCGCCTGCTCGAACGGTGCGGCCCCGGGAAACGCCTCCTGCTGGTGCGACCATGACGGCCGGCGCTCGGCGAATACGGCGGTGGCGAGCGTCGCGACCTCGCCGCCGTTTTGCGTCATCTCGACGCACCAGTGCTGCGACGAGCGGTTGGCCTTGACCAGGCGAATGTCGAGATCGAAGGCGCCTTCCGCGATCGGCGCGCAGAAATTGACGGTGAGCGACAGCGGATCGCCCGCGCGCTCCGGATGCTCGATCAGCGCCCGCAGGATGGTGGCTGCCGTACAGCCGCCAAACGGGCCGACAAAGGCCCAGTAATCCGGGCTGGTCTTGCCCTGCCAGCAACTGTCGCCGGCGGTGACCTTTGTGGCGTCGTCGAAGAGATGCGGGGTCTTTGTCAGCATGAACGTCCCTGAGGTTTCCCGGGCAGTATCACGGCTGACCCGCCGAATTCAATGACGCGTGAGGTAATCACGCCGCCTCACCGCGTCGCGCCGCGCACCCCGGGTTCCTCCAGCAATCCCGACGCCGCCGCGCGCACCGGAACCTTCCAGATGTCATGGGCATATTCGCGGATGGTGCGGTCGGAGGAGAACCAGGGCATCCGCGCCACGTTGAGGATCGAGGCACGGGTCCAGGCCGGCACCACCTGCCAGCGCGCGTCGATGCCGCGCTGGGCCTCGTAGTAGGAATTGAAATCGGCGCAGACCATGTAGTGGTCGAGGTAGCGCAGCATGTGCCCGATCGAAGCGTATCGCGAGGGATCGTCGGATGCGAACGCGCCGCTCTCGATGGCGCGGATCGCACGCTCCAGCCGCGGCGAGCGGCTGATCACGTCGGTGGCGTCGAGGCCCTGCTTGCGCCTGACCATGACATCGCCGGCCTCGAGGCCGAAGATCGCAATGTTTTCGGCGCCGACATGATCGCGGATTTCGATGTTGGCGCCATCCAGCGTGCCGATGGTCAGCGCGCCGTTGAGCGACAGCTTCATGTTGCCGGTGCCTGAGGCCTCCATGCCCGCGGTCGAAATCTGTTCGGACAGGTCGGCGGCGGGAATGATCACCTCGGCGAGGCTGACATTGTAGTTGGCGAGGAACACCACCTTCAGCCGTCCAGCCACCGCCGGATCGTTGTTGACGACCTCGGCGACGTCGTTGATCAGTCGGATGATCAGCTTGGCGGTGCGATAGCTCGCCGCCGCCTTGCCGGCGAAAATCTTGATGCGCGGCACCCAATCATGTTGAGGGTTGTCCTTGATCGCCTGGTACAGTGCGATCGTCTCGACGATGTTGAGCAGTTGCCGCTTGTACTCGTGGATGCGCTTGATCTGGATGTCGAACAGCGCCGACGGGTCGACCTTGATGTTGAGCCGCTCGCCGATCAATCGCGCCAGCGCCAGCTTGTTGTGGTGCTTGACGTCGCGAAAACGTTGCTGGAACGCGTTGTCGCCGGCGCGGGCCTCGAGCCGCTCGAACAGCGAGAAGTCGTCGAGCACGGCCTCGCCGCAGACCTCGCGCAGCAGGCCGGTGAGGCGCGGATTCGCCAGCATCAGCCAGCGGCGGAAGGTGATGCCGTTGGTCTTGTTGGTGATGCGACCGGGATAGAGATGGTTGAGATCATGGAACACGGTCTCCCTCATCAGGTCGGAATGCATCGCCGAGACGCCGTTGATGCGGTGCGAGCCGACGAAGGCGAGCTGCCCCATCCGCACCCGGCGGCCGGATTTTTCGTCGATCAGCGACACCGAGGCGCGGAAATCGATGTCGCCGGGGCAACGCGCATCGGCCAGGGCTAGATGCTGGACGTTGATGCGGTAGATGATTTCGAGATGCCGCGGCAGCAGCCGTTCGAACAGTTCGACCGGCCAGGTCTCCAGCGCCTCCGGCAGCAGCGTGTGATTGGTGTAGGACAGCGTGTCCACCGTGATCTTCCACGCCTCGTCCCAGCGGAAATTGTGCAGGTCGACCAGGATGCGCATCAGTTCGGTGACGGCGAGACTGGGATGGGTATCGTTGAGCTGCACCGCGACTTTCGAAGCAAGGCTGCGCAATTGCCCGTCCGAGGACAGATGCCGCTTGATCAGGTCCTGCAGCGAGGCCGAGACGAAGAAATATTCCTGCCGCAGCCGCAGTTCGCGTCCCGCCGGGCTTTCGTCATTCGGATAGAGAAATTTGCAGATCGATTCCGCGCGCGCTTCCTCGGCGACGGCGCCGAGATAGTCGCCGGTGTTGAAGACATCGAGCCGCAGCGGATCGGGCGCCCGCGCCGACCACAGCCGCAGCGCGTTGACGTGCTGGCCGCGCCAGCCGACGATCGGCGTATCATAGGCGACGGCCTGCACGGTTTCCGTCGGGCGCCAGGTGGCGCGGTCGCGGCCGCGGTCGTCGACATGCTCGACATGGCCACCGAAGTGAATGTGATAGACCACTTCCGCGCGCTGGAATTCCCAGGGGTTGCCGAAGCCGAGCCATTCGTCCGGATATTCGTGCTGCACGCCCTGCGAAATGATCTGGCGGAACAGGCCGAAATCGTAGCGGATGCCGTAGCCGATGGCGGGGATGGCGAGCGTCGCCATGCTCTCCATGAAGCATGCCGCGAGCCGTCCGAGGCCGCCATTGCCGAGCGCCGCGTCCGGCTCGCATTTGCGCAAATCGTCGAGCCCGACGCCGAGGTCGCCGAGTGCTGCCTCGAACACCGGCAGCAGGCCCATGTTGTTCAGCGCATCGGTGAACAGGCGACCGATCAGGAATTCGAGCGAGAGATAATAGACCCGCTTGCGGCCGGCATCGTAGCTGGCTTTTTCGGCCGTCAGCCAGCGGTGCACGATGCGGTCGCGCAGCGCCAGCGCGGCCGCTTTGTACCAGTCGCGCTTGGTCGCATTGCCGGCATCCTTGCCGATCGCGAGCCGGAGCTTGGCGAGGATGGCGCCCTTGATTTCGACCAGCGCCAGCTCGTCGATCGGCTGGCCCGGCGCCGGGTAGCTCCCTGGGAATTGTTCTTGCAACGCTTCAATCCCTGCGGTTGAGACTCACACAAACGATACGCGCCTTGCACTGCAATCTAAACCACCGGTTCTATTGTTGTGCACCGCGCTGGTATGTTTTTATGCAAGGACCGGGCCGATTTCACGGCGTCCGCGGGGCTCGGTTTGGTGATAGGATGAGCTGGGAAAGCTGAGAGATCGCGACAGTTTAGGGGAGGAATTGCCATGAGATTGACGATCGAGATCGCCGCCGCCGTACTGCTGCTATTCTGCATCAGCGCCACCAGCGCCGCTTTTGCCGCGGGCAAGGCCGGCAAGAGTGCCGACGGATTGAGCTGCGCCTTCAGCGTACCCGCCAACGCCTCGCCCGCCGCCCGCTGCGCGTCGATCAAGCGGCAATGCGGCGGGAAATTCTACGCCAATTATTGCGGCGACAAGTTGCTGTCGGCGATGTGAAATCGCAGATTCCGATCTGCCGCTAGGAGAGTTCAGCGGCGCTCCGCAGTCGTATCTCGCTATGTCTCCACATCCGAACCGGCCCCTGGCTCTCAATCCGGTCGCTCTCGGCCAGCACCAACAGGCGCAAGCCGAGCACGACCCTCTCGATCTGAATGTTCAATTCCTGACAACGCTTGTCCGCGCGTGCAATGACCATCATGGTCTTAGTCCAGTGTGGTCCCATGACCGAGAAGAGAAGCGCGTCGAGTTCGGCCTCGGATATTTTGCCTCGCAACTCCACGTCCTCCCAGCGATGATACACGCTGACGGCTGGTCGCTCCCCCTTCGATGGACGTAGCTCGGGGTACCGGTGGTAAATTGCGGGCAGAAGCTCGTAATTCAATCGTCCGACGATTTCTTCGATCGGATCGGCGAGTTCAAGACGATCGGCTTTATCGACGTTGATGACGATCTCGCCGGCGCGCTCGATCGCGTCAAACGCCTCTAGCGCATGTTTCAGAATCTCGGCGGCTTGCTTCTTGTCCATATTCCTGACCCCACTCCAATCTTCGTGAGCATCGGAACAAATTAAGAACACTTTAGCAAGTACTTGATATATCATTGTGATTCGGCGCAGTGCCGACACAATATCTATGGTCTATCCGAGTTTGTGAGGACTACATGTCCACCATTGCCTTCGATCAGTTCGCCCTTACCCGCATCGCCGACTTCGCGCGCTCGCTGTCGCGGCTGCATCAGGCCTCGCGTCGGCAGGCCGTCGATGACGACGCCATCGACCGCGAATTCAATGCGGTCTGCATGTCGGTGTGGGGCTACACCACGGACGATTTCAGCGACGAGCTGTTCTCGGTCGCAGATCACGCCTGGCTCGACACCCTCGACGAAGCCCATGCGCGGCTGTTCGCCGCCGAGCAGGGCTACGACCTCGTCGACGACCAAGGCATGCTGACCGACTGGTGGGGCTATTGCTGGATGATATTGGCCGAGAAGCGCGGCTTGCTGACGCCGGAAAACCGCGCGGCCTCGCGTGCCGAGATTGAGGAAAAATATCTGGCGGCGCCGAACGTGATCGGCGTGATCGTCGGGCGGTGATTTCTGAGGCAAGGGTTATGAACCAGATTCCTCTTTCGCGCCTTGCCGGATTTCTGGTCGACGCCAAACGTCGTACCTATGCCGGTCTCGATGACGACGCGACGATCTCAGCGCCACTGCTGCCTGGGTCGAAGCAACTGGAATATCACGCTGGCGATCT
Source organism: uncultured Alphaproteobacteria bacterium (assembly GCA_963764705.1). Classification (GTDB taxonomy): domain Bacteria; phylum Pseudomonadota; class Alphaproteobacteria; order Rhizobiales; family Xanthobacteraceae; genus Bradyrhizobium. Next base: position 87,772 of record CAVXTR010000016.1, read on the forward strand.
GGGCTACCGGGACATCTACTTCGGAATGCGATTCTTCGTCGGCCAGGAAACCGCGCAGGCGGGTCCGCACGTGATCTGGTCGATGAGCTATGCCGGTGGCGTTTCGTCCGGCGTCAGGGATCGCGATGAATTCCTCGCGATCTACGCTTTCCTGCGAAAGGCGCTACTGGCTATTCGCGAGGATGCCCCGTTTCGCGGACCTGAGAAGCTTGAAGACGGTAACTTTCGCTACGCCAACGCTTGGCAAGGCGACATCGCCGAATTCCATGGCGAGGAGCAGGTGTTTCGCGCCGGAGAGAAGGTCTACGGCCTGCGTTATCACGGTGGACTGATCCGGTAGGGACGATGTGCCGCGTCGTCGGACCTACTGGGTTTCCGCCGATATCGCGCTCGTCCGGGGGGACGAGCCTCCTTTGCATGGGGTTGTTTTCGAGATTTGGATCGGTCGCGGTGCTTATTGGGCTTCCGCTCGTTTCGCCGCTTTTGGCGTACCCGTCTTCGGTACCGTCACCGTCGCCGTGGGTAAATCGCGGCTGGCCTCGGGCATCACGGTGTCGCGGACCATTTCGGCGCTCACGGGCGCAACCTTCATTTCGCCGAGCCGGGCGCGGACATCCGCGGTGAGGCCGGGATAGGAGGCTACTGGCGTGAATTCGGCGGTCTGGTCAGTGCCGAGACGGACGCCGGTATAGGCCACCAGACCGTCGGTGGTGGCGATCACGTCGCCGGAGCGGAGCGAGGTGTCGAGCGTGAGGTCGACCGGCGCGAGGCCGGAAGGGCTTCGGCCGTTGCAGGTGCAGTCGGCGCGCAACGCCTTGCGGTAGGCGAAGGCGTTTTCAGTGTCCGCATAGCGTTCGCCGGTGCTGGAGGTCGCGCCGTCGATATTGCCGCCGTAAAACACCTTGGTGACGCTGGCGGGACAGAAGGCCTGGCAGGTCTGGGCCGGCGAGGCGTTGCCGCGCATCGTCAGTGGAAAATACTTGCCGTCGCAGGCGCGCACGCAGAAGGCAGGGCCGGAGCCGGCGACGCGCTGCGTCGGGGCCGGCTGCGACTGCGGCTGATTGATGCCAAATGGATCGGCGAAGAAACTGGCTTGCGGCGCCGCGGGCCGCGCCTGCTGCTTCTGGATGCCGCCGAAGAACATATCGAACAGGCCCTCAGCGGAGACGCTGCCGGGCACCAGCATGATCGACCCTGCAAGGGTCGCGGCGGCAACAAGCGTCGCGCGGCGCCGCACGCGCAAAAAAGCCAACTCTGTACGCAACGCCAACTCCACCCAACGCAACAATACGCGCTGAAACACAACGGCTTCAGTTCGATTCACCATAAGTCGCGATGGTAAACGAGCGGTGCATGGGCGGCGGAAGGCGGAAAAGAAATGCGGTTTTCTTACTCGCCCCGCAAGGGCTGGGCGAGGGAGCGCAGAGACCAATCAGTCCTTCAGAAACTCGCCGGCCTTGTAGAGCGAGCGGAACGCGATGCCGGCTTCGGCAAAGGCTTCGGTCGCGCCTTCGTCGCGGTCGACCATGGTGAAGACCAGCACGATCTCGCCGCCGGCCTCGCGCACGGCTTCGGCCGCCTTCAGCGCCGAGCCGCCTGTGGTCGTGACGTCCTCGACGATCACGATGCGCTTGCCTTGCAGGCTCTCGCCCTTGGCGAGCCCCTCCACGGCGAGACGGGCGCCATGTTCCTTCGGCTTCTTGCGGACAAAGAACGCCGCGATCGGATGGCCCTTGAGCCAGGAGAGCTGCGCGATCGCGCCCGCCAGCGGCACGGCGCCCATTTCCAGTCCGCCGACGAAATCCAGATTGTCGTCCTTCAGCGCCTCATAGGTCAGCTCGGCCAGCAGCGCCGCACCTTCGGGGTCGAGCATGGTCGGCTTCAGGTTGAAGTAGAAGTCGCTCTTGCGGCCCGAGGCCAGCGTGATCTCGCCGCGGCCGAACGAGCGCTTGCGGATGATCTCGGCGAGGCGGGCGCGGGAGGCTGATTTGGACAAGGTTTTTCCCGGGATTTTTAAGGTGGCGCGCAATCTATCGGTGGTCTCCCGCAGATTCCAGTGCCGATCTGGCGTCGTCAACAGGGTACCGTGAACGCGGGGAGGGCCAGCGCAAAGCGCAGTTGTAAGGCCGTCGGGTTCCGGGCTACGGGATGTCAAAGCCTTGCAAGAGTTTTGAAAGCGTTTGGGGGAAAGCCGGAAATGACGATCGAACTGCACACCTGGAACACGCCGAACGGCCGCAAGATCTCGGTCGCGCTGGAGGAAATGGGCCTGTCCTACAAGGTGATCCCGATCAACATCAGCAAGGGCGAGCAGATGGCGCCCGCTTTCCTCAAGATCAGCCCGAACAACCGGATCCCGGCGATCGTCGATCCCGACGGGCCGGACGGCAAGCCGGTCAGCGTGTTCGAATCCGGCGCGATCCTGCTTTATCTCGGCGAGAAGACCGGCAAATTCCTGCCGAAACCGCTGGCGGACCGGATCCCGGTCTACGAATGGCTGATGTGGCAGATGGGCGGCTTCGGGCCGATGCCGGGCCAGGTGCATCACTTCATCGCGCTCGAGAACGAGACCGACCGCGCCTATGGCCTGAAGCGCTACATGGCCGAAACCCGCCGCCTCTACGGCGTGCTTGACCGCCGGCTGGCGGGGCGCGAGTTCGTCGCCGATGCGCTGTCGGTGGCGGATTTCGCCATCCTCGGCTGGGCCTGGCGCCACCCGCGCCACAAGGTCGAGCTGAAGGATTTCCCCAATGTCGAGCGCTGGTACAACGCCCTGATGGCCCGCCCGGCCACCAAGCGCGGCATGGAGGCGAAGCTGGATTAGAACTCTTTCTTCTCCCTCTCCCGCTTGCGGGGGAGGGTTGGGGTGGGGGTGTTGCCGCGAGTCACACTGTTCGTGTGGAGAGAGTTTCCCCCACCCAGATCGCATCTTTCGATGCGATCCGACCTCCCCCGCAAGCGGGAGAGGTAAGAAAACTTCACGCCCTCCGCGTCTCGAACGCCAGCTTCACCGCCAGCCCCGCCAGCACCGTTCCCATCAGCCAGCGCTGCACCAGCAGCCAGGTCGGCCGCGTGCCGAGGAACATCGCGATCGATCCGGCGGTCAGCGCGATCACGGCGTTGATGCCGACGCTGATGACGGTCTGGATGGTGCCGAGCACCAGCGACTGCGTCAGCACGCTGCCCACAGTGGGATCGATGAACTGCGGCAGCAGCGCCAGATACAGCATCGCGATCTTGGGGTTCAGCAGGTTGGTGACAAAGCCCATCGCAAACAATTTGCGCGGGCCGTCGACCCTCAGCTTCTTCACCTGGAACGGCGAGCGGCCGCCCGGCTTGAGCGCCTGCCACGCCATCCACAGCAGATAGGCGGCGCCCGCGAACCGCAGCGCGTCATAGGCATAGGGCACCGCGAACAGCAGCGCGGTGATGCCGAACGCCGCGCACAGCATGTAGAACAGGAATCCGAGCGCGACGCCGCCGAGCGACACGATCCCCGCCGCGGGGCCTTGCGTCAGCGAGCGCGAGATCAGGTAAATCATGTTCGGCCCCGGCGTCAGCACGATGCCGAGCGAAACCAGGGCGAAAGCGGCCAGTGTGGTGATGTGAGGCATGGGTGACTCGCACGAGGGGATGCGGGTGTTCTAACGTGTCGGCGGCCACGGTGTCATTTCGGAAATTGCTCCGAGGACATTTCCGAGGCCGAAGCGGAAGTGCGCTCCCTCTCCCGCTTGCGGGGGAGGGCTGGGGTGGGCGTGCCGCGGCATACTTGGACCTATCGAGCGGACAGATTTCCCCCACCCGGATCGCTACGCGATCCGACCTCCCCCGCAAGCGGGAGAGGTAAGCAAGAAATCTAATGCGCCTCGTCCCAGTTGTTCGCGGCCCTTGCATCGACCTGCAGCGGCACCGAGAGCAGCACGGCGGGGAACGGCGCGTCCTGCATCACGTGCTGCACCACCGGCAGTGTCGCCGCCACCTCCTTGTCGGGCACTTCAAAGATCAGTTCGTCGTGAACTTGCAAAAGCATCTGCGCCGAAAGCTCCTTTGCCGCCAGCGCGTCTTCCATCCGCACCATGGCGCGGCGGATGATGTCGGCGGCGGAGCCCTGCAATCGCGCGTTGATCGCGGCGCGTTCGTTGAAGGCGCGAACCGAGGCGTTGGAGGCCTTGATATCGGGGTAATGACATTTCCGCCCGAAGATCGTTTCGACATAGCCGTTGGCGCGGCAGAAATCCCGCGTGGCGTCCATGTAGGCGCGGATGCCGGGGAAGCGTTCAAAGTATTTCTTGATGTAGGCGGATGCCTCCTCGCGGGCGATGCCGAGCTGGTTGGCCAGCCCAAACGCCGAGATGCCGTAGATGATGCCGAAGTTGATCGCCTTGGCGCGGCGGCGCACCTCGCTCGGCATGTCCTTGATCGGCACGCCGAACATTTCCGAGGCCGTCATGGCGTGAATGTCGAGCCCGTCGCGGAACGCTTGTTTCAGTACGGGGATGTCGGCGATCTCGGCCAGCAGCCGCAATTCAATCTGCGAATAATCCGCCGACATCAGCTTGTGGCCCGGGGTCGCGACGAAGGCGCGGCGGATCTTGCGGCCGTCCTCGGTACGCACCGGAATGTTCTGCAGGTTCGGCTCGTTGGAGGAAAGGCGACCCGTGGTGGTTGCCGCCAGCGCGTAGGTGGTATGGACGCGATGGGTCTGCGGATGGACGTATTCCGGCAGCGCGTCGGTGTAGGTCGATTTCAGCTTCGAGACCTGCCGCCATTCCAGGATCTTCTTCGGAAATTCGTGTCCCTGTTCGGCGAGTTCGTCGAGCACCTGGGCTGACGTCGACCACGCGCCGGTCTTGGTCTTGCTGCCGCCGGGCAATCCCATCTTGCCGAAGATGATGTCGCCGAGCTGTTTCGGGCTGCCGACATTGATCGGCTCGCCGGCGATCTCCTGGATCTCGGCCTCGACCCTCGCCGCGGTCTGGGCGAAATCGCCTGACAGCCGCGACAGCACCTGCCGATCGATCGAGATGCCACGGCGCTCCATCCGCGCCAGCACGCTGACCAGCGGCCGTTCCAGCGTCTCGTAGACCACGTTCATGTGCTCGGCGACGAGGCGCGGCTTCAACAGGCGCGACAATCGCAGGACCACGTCGGCGATCTCGGCCGAATATTCCGTCGCCTTGTCGATCGCGACCTGATCGAAGCCGAGCTTGTTCTTGCCGCTGCCGACAAGGTCGCCGTAAGCGATCACGGCATGGCCGAGCCAGCTTTCGGCCAGTGAGCCAAGCCCGTGCGAGTTGCGCCCGGCGTCGAGCGCGTAGGACATCAACTGGGCGTCGTCGAGGTTGCGCACGGTGATGCCGTGCTGCGCCAGCATCACAGCGTTGAACTTGATGTTGAAGCCGACCTTGAGAACACCCGCCGATTCCAAAAGCGGCTTCAGCGCCGCCAGCGTGTCGGCGGCCCTGAGCTGGTCTGGCGCCAGGCCAGCGTCGAACAGGCCGGCGCCGCCGCCGGACTGCTTGTGGGCAAAGGGTATGTAACAGGCATCGTTCGGCGCCAGCGCCAGCGCGATGCCGATAATATCGGATTGCATCGGATCGTCGGTATTCGCCTGGGCGTCGATCGCGAACGTGCCGGCGTCCCAGGCCTTGATGATCCAGGCCTTGAGTTCGTCTGATGTGCGGATGGTCTTGTATTTGCTGCGATCGACCGGCAGTTTTCGCGCGGCTTCGGCGCGCGCGGCGGCGAGCGAGATCGGCGTGCCCTTGAGGCTGGCGGCCTTGTCCTGCTTGTCGGCGCCGGTCTTGACGGTCGCCGCCGGACTGCCACCGGCAAAGAGATCGCCGGTCGTGCCGCCCGGCGCGGCCTTGCCTGACGGCGCTGCAGTGGCACTCTTGTTTGCCGCATTCGCCTCCACATCAGCCGGATCGATTTCGGAGTATTCGGCGACGCGGCGGGTAAGGGTGGAGAATTCCATCGCCTTCAGGAACGCGATCAGCTTGCGTGCATCGGGTTCGTGCACGGCGAGTTCATCGAGCGGCACGTCGAGCGCTACCTTGTCGTCGAGCAGCACCAGTTGGCGCGAAATCCGCGCCTTCTCGGCGTTCTCGATCAGCGCCTCACGCCGCTTCGGCTGCTTGATCTCGCCGGCGCGCTGCAGCAGGGTTTCGAGGTCGCCATATTCGATGATCAGTTGCGCCGCGGTCTTGATGCCGATGCCGGGCACGCCAGGAACGTTATCGGTGGAATCGCCAGCCAGCGCCTGCACCTCGACGACTTTTTCGGGCGGCACGCCGAATTTTTCGATCACTTCGGCAATGCCGATGCGGCGGTCCTTCATGGTGTCGAACATCGTCACCTTGTCGGTGACGAGCTGCATCAGGTCCTTATCGGAGGAGACGATGCTGGTGGTCGCGCCACGCTCGCCGGCCTCGCGGGCGTAGGTTGCGATCAGATCGTCGGCCTCGAAGCCGCCTTGCTCGATCGACGGCAGGTCGAAAGCGCGGACGGCGTCGCGGATCAGCGCAAATTGCGGAATCAGGTCTTCGGGGGCCGGCGGCCGGTGCGCCTTGTAATCGGGGTAGAGCTTGTTGCGGAAGGTCACTTCCGACTTGTCGAAGATGATCGCCAGATGTGTCGGCCGGTTGTTCTCCGGCATGTCGCGCAACAGCTTCCACAGCATGTTGCAGAAGCCGAGCACGGCATTGACCTGCAGCCCGTCCGACTTGCGGTTCAGCGGCGGCAGCGCGTGATAGGCGCGGAAAATGTAGGAGGAACCGTCGACCAGAAAGACATGGTCGCCCTTCTTCAGGGCCTTGACGGCAGCGGGCTTTTCGGCGGCTTTGGGGGCTGTTTTCGGCATGGCCGAAATTTAGGGATTTTTGCCGGGGAAGGACAGCCTCGGAGGGCGGTTTTACAACCAATTATCGCCCGCGCTACGAACCTGATACGAAAACTATTCCGCGGCCTGCAACGCCGATCCCGCCTTTTTCGGCGCGATCGAGAACGCGTCCGGGCGTTCGAACAGGAAGTTGGCATGCAGCGCCAGCGCCAGCCGCCAGATCGCCACGGCGCCAGCGACGCCCGCGACGGTCGTGATCAGCGAGACCGTGCCGATGTCGGCGATCAGCCCGCTGCGCAGCAGCAGCGTCCGGGTCGCGGCCATCGGCAGGAAGAAGGCGAGGTAGATGACGATGGAATGCTCGCCGCAATAGCGCAGGAAGTTGAGCCAGTGCCGTTGCGCCAGCAGCGTGCCCATGACGATGATGGCGCCGGCGCCTGCAAAACCCAGCGCCAGCGAAACCAGCGGCCACTCGCTGAAGCCCCATGCCACCAGGCCGGTATTGACGAGGGCCCACAGCGCCAGGCCGGCGAGCGCCTTTGCCGGTTGCGCCCGGGCACGATCCGACAGTGTGAATACGTAAGAGGCAGCCCAATAGCCGGAATAGAAATAGACGAAGCGCGCGCAGAACTCGTCGATCACGGTCCAGCCGGTCGCGACATGCGTCATTTCAAGCGCAACCGCCACGAGCCAGATCGCCAGCGGCGGAATCCGGAGCGACAATTTTGTGACGACGAAGAAGATCGGCAGCAGATAAATGAACCACAGGGTGCCGAACGGCTCGATGAAGGATTCCAGAAAGAGGTAGCCGACGTGATGCCAGCTTGATTCGGCGGCGAACGACGGCGCCTTGAAGCCGAACTGGATCGTCACCCACAGCACGTAGAAATAGGCGAAGTGAACCACCTTGCGATCGAGATAGATGCGCCAGTCGCGGTCGATCACGACCGAGAGGAACAGCCCGGAAATCAGGAAGAAATCCGGCATCCGGAACGGTTTGGCGAACATCACGACGAGGTGCATGAATCCGGTCTGGCCGGCGGCGGCTTCCACGCCCAGCACGGAATGCATCATCACCACCATGACGATGCAGATGCCCTTGGCGTAGTCGACCCAGTCGATTCGGCCGGGTGCGGACGGCGCCTGCCTCGCGGAAATCGCGGGACGGTCGGGGACGGTGGATGTGCCGTTTACGGTCATGATGTCTCTTTTCGGCGCGACAGGCCGGCATCATCGGCCCTATCGGTTTCATTCTTGTTTATTCATACAATTGTCATGCCGGTTAACTAACCGGGTTTCCGGTTTCCCCTTTGCCCTCAAATGGCTTAAGAGGCGCCGAAAGGGTGAACGGGCGTTAACCACCACGTAGCGTTTCGAGCGAAATCGATGCCGGCTCGGGTAAAGAAAGCGCATCAAAACAAGGGCTGAAGACCGGGGTCTGGTTGGTCAGAACGGTTCGGCCCTGGAAACAGGTTTTTTCGATGCGCATTGCGATGATTGGAACGGGCTATGTCGGGCTGGTGTCCGGCGCCTGCTTTGCCGATTTCGGCCACCAGGTTACCTGCGTGGACAAGGACGCCGGCAAGATCGCGGCCTTGCTCCGTGGCGAAATCCCGATCTTCGAACCCGGCCTCGACGCGCTGGTGGCGTCCAACGTCAAGGCCAAACGGCTCGACTTCACCACCGACCTGACCGGGCCGGTCGCCGAAGCCGATGCGGTGTTCATCGCCGTCGGCACGCCGTCGCGGCGCGGCGACGGCCACGCCGATCTCACTTACGTGCACGCCGCGGCGCGCGAAATCGCCACCGCGCTTTCCGGTTTCACCGTGGTCGTCACCAAGTCGACCGTGCCGGTCGGCACCGGCGACGAAGTCGAGCGGCTGATCCGCGAAGCCAATCCGGCGGCCGATGTCGCCGTCGCCTCCAATCCGGAATTTCTGCGCGAGGGCGCGGCGATCCGCGATTTCAAGTTCCCGGATCGCATCGTGGTCGGCACCTCCGACGAGCGCGCCCGCAAGGTGATGAGCGATATTTACCGCCCGCTGTCGCTCAACCAGGCGCCGCTGATGTTCACGGCGCGGCGTACTGCCGAGCTGATCAAATACGCCGCCAACGCCTTTCTCGCCACCAAGATCACCTTCATCAACGAAATCGCCGACCTCTCGGAAAAAGTCGGCGCCAACGTTCAGGAAGTCGCGCGCGGCATCGGGCTCGACAACCGCATCGGCTCCAAATTCCTGCATGCCGGACCCGGCTTCGGCGGCTCCTGCTTCCCGAAGGATACCCGCGCGCTGGTCAAGATCGCGCTCGATCACGACGTGCAGCTGCGCATCGTCGAGGCCGTGCTTGGCGTCAACGACAATCGCAAGCGCGCGATGGCGCGCAAGGTCGCCAACGCGGTCGGCGGCAATCTGCGCGGCAAGACCGTGGCGGTGCTCGGCCTGACCTTCAAGCCGGATACCGACGACATGCGCGAGGCGCCGTCGATTCCGCTTGTTACCGGTTTGCTCGACATGGGCGCCATCGTGCGCGCCCACGATCCGGTCGGTATGGAACAGGCGCGCAAGGAATTGCCGGATATCGAATATTGCGAAGACCCCTATGAGTGCGTGCGCGGCGCCGACGCGCTGGTGATCGTGACCGAGTGGGTGCAATTCCGCGCGCTCGACCTCGACCGCATCAAGAGCGCGATGGCGCAGCCGGTCGTGGTCGACCTGCGCAACATCTATCGCGCCGACGACATGGCGGCCCACGGCTTTGTCTACGAGAGCGTCGGGCGGGGCATCGAGCCGGGGCTGTAGGCCATAGTTGTCATACCCCGCGCAGGCGGGGTATCCAGTACGCCCGATGTTCGTAATCGGTGACGCCTGCTTTACTGGATCACCCGCCCCGGTGCGCAATTGTGCATAAGGCGGGTGATGACGGGTCAGATAATTTGCCTCGCACTTTCGATACGCCGCTTCCGATCGACGCCGTGCTCGACGAGCTCGCGCGCACGCTGACGGGCCATAACGCCGCGGTGCTGGTGGCGCCGCCGGGCGCCGGCAAGACCACGCGGGTGCCGCTGGCGCTGCTCGATGCGCCCTGGCTCAAGGGCAAGAAAATCATCATGCTGGAACCGCGCCGGATCGCGGCGCGGGCCAGTGCCGAGCGGATGGCGAAGACGCTCGGCGAGCGCGCCGGCGAGACCGTCGGCTATCGCGTTCGCTTCGGCTCGAAGATTTCGCGCGCGACCCGGATCGAGGTCGTCACCGAGGGAATCTTTTCACGGCAGATCCTCGATGATCCCGAGTTGAACGGCGTCGCGGCCGTGCTTGTTCGACGAATTTCACGAGCGCTCGCTCGATGCCGATATGGGCCTGGCGCTGGCGCGGGATGCCCAGACCGGCTTGCGCGAGGATTTGCGCATCCTGGTGATGTCGGCGACGCTCGACGGTGCGCGGGTCGCCAAATTGCTGGGCGATGCGCCGGTCGTCGCCAGCGAGGGCCGCGCCTTTCCGGTGGAAACACGTTACCTCGGCCGCAAGGCCGATGCGCCGCTGGAGCGGCAGATGGCGGACGCCATTGCGAGCGCGCTGCGTGCCGATCCCGGCTCGGTGCTGGCCTTTTTGCCCGGAGCGGCCGAAATTCGCCGCACCCAGAATTTCCTCGGCGAGCGGGTGCACGACGCCAGCATCGAAATCGTGCCGCTGTTCGGCGCGCTCGATGCCGCCGTGCAGGACCGCGCCATCGCACCGGCGCCGAAGGGCCAGCGCAAGGTGGTGCTGGCGACGTCGATTGCCGAGACCTCGCTGACCATCGAGGGCGTACGTATTGTCGTCGATTCCGGCATGGCGCGGGTGCCGCGCTACGAGCCCGATATCGGCCTGACGCGGCTGGAGACCGTGCGCGCCTCGCGCGCCGCGGTCGATCAGCGCCGTGGCCGCGCCGGCCGTACCGAGCCCGGCGTCTGTTACCGTCTGTGGGACGAACCGCAGACCGCCTCGCTCGCAGCCTACACCCAGCCGGAAATCCTCTCCGCCGACCTGTCTTCGCTGGTGCTCGACCTCGCCCAATGGGGCGTCAGCGATCCCGCCACGCTGGCGTTCCTCGATCCGCCGCCCGCACCGGCCCTGAAGGAAGCGAACAGTCTGCTCAGCGAACTCGGCGCGCTCGATTCCGACGGCCGCATCACTGCGGAAGGCAAGAGCCTGCGCGCGCTGGCGCTGCCGCCGCGTTTGGCGCGGATGATCGTGGATTCGCATCGGCTCGGCGCCGGCGAGGAGGCTGCCGAGATCGCCGCCATCCTGACCGAGCGCGGCCTCGGCGGCGACAGTGTCGATCTCGATGTCAGGCTCGACCAGTTCCGCCGCGACCGCTCGCAGCGCGCCTCCAGCGCGCGCAGCTTGGCGCAGCGCTGGGCTTCGCAGGTGGCTTCAACCGAAGGCGCGGCCGCGGAAGACAGCGTGCCCGCCACCGGCATCATGCTGGCCTTTGCCTTTCCCGACCGGGTCGCGCGCAACCGCGGCAATGGCAGTTTCGTGCTCGCCAATGGCCGCGGCGCCGCCGTCGAGCAGACCTCGGCGCTGGCGCGCGCGCCCTATATCGCGGTCGGCGAACTGACCGGCACCGCCGCGCAGGGACGCATATTGCTGGCGGCGTCGATCGCGCAGGCCGACATCGAACTGCGCTTCGCCGACCAGATCGAAAACACCGAGGAGATTACGTTCGACCGCGGCGCGATGGCGTTGCGTGGGCGCCGCAAGCGGTCGCTGCACGCGATCACGCTGTCGGAGGCGCCGATGGCACTGTCGCCGTCGGCCGAGACCGCGCGGGTTTTTGCAGCAGGCCTAATCGCGGCCGGATTCGACAAATTGCCGTGGTCGAAAGCGCTGCAACAATGGCGCGACCGCGTCATGTTCCTGCGCAAGGCGGAAGGCGATAGCTGGCCTGATCTCTCCGATGCGGCGCTGGCGGCGGAAGCCGAGAACTGGCTGGTGCCTGTTCTCTACGACAAGATTTCGCTGAAGGAGTTTTCGCCGGGCGATCTCTCGGACGCGATGATGGGACTGTTGCCGTGGGAATTGCGTGCGCGGCTGGAGCGCGAGGCGCCGACGCACTTTGAAGCGCCGACCGGCACCATGCTGGCGATCGACTATGAAGCCGAGCAGGGCCCGACCATCGCGGTCCGTCTGCAGGAATTGTTCGGGCTCAACACCCATCCCTCGATCGCCAAGGGCGCGGTGCCGCTGGTGCTGGAATTGCTGTCGCCGGCGCAGCGGCCCGTTCAGGTAACGCGCGACCTGCCGGGATTTTGGCGCGGCAGCTATGCCGCGGTCCGCTCCGACCTGCGCGGCCGCTATCCCCGGCATCCCTGGCCGGAGGATCCCGCCAGCGCGCTGCCGACCCGGCGGGTCAAGCCGCGCGGGACGTGAAGAGGGCCGCAAGCTGTATTGCCGGGCATAGTAGTCGGCCTTGCGCAGACTACGTAGACTTGTCTGCACTCCCGGCAATCCATCGTCTTCGCAAGAAGCATTTTCCGAAGTTTGATGGATACGCGGGTCAAGCCCGCGTATGACGACCATGCCGTTAACACTTCACTCATCCTTTTCGCCAAAATGGCGGCGCCGGGCGGCGCTGTTAGTCGCGGCTTGGCGGCTGCCGTGGTGATATCGCGGCCCCGGAAGCGAGTATGTGGCGTATGCGTAACCTGATGATCCTTGCCGCCATCCTGATCGGCCTCGGCACCTTCATGGCGCAGATGGCGGACAAGATGACGCCGGCGGCGGCTTCCGCCACCGCGGCGCCGCGACAGCAGCCGTCCACCGAGACGATCGCGCAGGCCTCCGGCCGCAGCCTCAGCATTCCGCGCGACGCGCGCGGCCATTTCCGGACCGACGGCCGCATCGACGGTCAGCGCGTCGATTTCATGGTCGATACCGGCGCCTCGATGGTGGCGCTGAACGAGACGTCCGCGGCGCGGTTCGGCCTGCGCCCCGGGCGCGGCGACTACAATGCGACCGTCTCTACCGCCAACGGCACCATCAAGGCCGCACGAACGCGAATTTCCATGATCGATCTCGGCGGCGTCGTGGTGCGCGACGTCGATGCCATGGTGCTGCCGGATACCGCGCTGTCGGAAAACCTGCTCGGCCTGTCGTTCCTGTCGAGGCTGAAGCGTTACGAATATGCCAACGGCAAGATGGTGCTGGAGCAGTAAGGTTTACCGGTTACCAATCCGCCGTAATTAACCGTGCCAAGGCGCCGGTCCCGCCTATCGCCGCGCCGATGCATCCGCTAAGGCTGCGGTGCTCGCTCAATCCTTTACGACAGGTTGCCTGATGTTTCCGAAGCCGAAACCCGCGCTGGTTCCGAATACCTATGCCTTCGAATCCGCCCCGATGGTGAAGGCGACCGGCTTTCGCGAGTATGACGCGCGCTGGCTGTTCGAGAAGGAAATCAACCTGATGGGCATCCAGGCGCTGGGCATGGGGCTCGGCGCGCTGATCGCGGAACTCGGCGTCAAGCAGGAGATCGTCGTCGGTCACGATTTCCGCAGCTATTCGGCCTCGATCAAATACGCGCTGATGTCGGGCCTGATGGCGGCGGGCTGCAAGGTGCATGATATCGGGCTGGCGGTGACGCCGATGGCCTATTTCGCGCAGTTCGAACTCGACGTGCCCTGCGTCGCGATGGTGACCGCCTCGCATAACGACAATGGCTGGACCGGCGTCAAGATGGGCGCCAACCGTCCGCTGACCTTCGGCCCCGACGAGATGACGCGGCTGAAACAGATCGTGCTCAACGCCGAATTCAACAACAAGGCCGGCGGCGCCTATCAATTTCACGAGAATTTTCCGGCGCGCTACATCGCCGATCTCACCGGTCGCACCAAACTCAAGCGCAAGCTGAAGGTCGTGGTCGCCTGCGGCAACGGCACCGCCGGCGCGTTCGCGCCGCAGGTGATGGAAGCGATCGGCTGCGAGGTGATCCCGCTCGACACCGAGCTCGATTACACCTTTCCGAAATATAATCCGAACCCCGAAGACATGGAGATGCTGCACGCAATCCGCGATGCGGTGCTCGCGCACAAGGCCGATGTCGGCCTCGGTTTTGATGGCGACGGCGACCGCTGCGGCGTGGTCGACAATACCGGCGAGGAAATCTTCGCCGACAAGGTCGGCGTGATGCTGGCGCGGGACATGTCGGCGATCCACAAGAACGCGCAATTCGTCGTCGACGTGAAATCGACCGGGTTGTTCGTCACCGATCCGGTGCTGCAGCGGCAGGGCGCCCACACCACCTACTGGAAGACCGGCCATTCCTACATGAAGCGCCGCACCAACGAACTCGGCGCGCTGGCGGGCTTCGAAAAGTCCGGGCACTTCTTCTTCAACAAGCCGTATGGCCGCGGCTATGACGACGGTCTGGTTTCGGCGATCGCGGTCTGCGAGATGCTGGACCGCGCGTCCGGCAAGTCGATGGCGGACCTGAAAGACGCGCTGCCGAAAACCTGGTCGTCGCCGACGATGTCGCCGCATTGCGCCGACGAAACCAAATACGGTGTCGTCGATGCCGTGGTGAAGCATTTCGAGAAAAAGCAGAAGGACGGCGAGAAGGTCGCGGGACAAAACATCCGCGATCTCGTCACCGTCAACGGTGTGCGCGTCACCGTCGAGGACGGCAGTTGGGGCCTGGTGCGGGCCTCATCCAACAAGCCGGAACTGGTGGTCGTGGTCGAAAGCCCCGTCAGCGAGCAGCGGATGCGCGACCTGTTCGAGGCGATGGATTCGGTGCTGCGGACGCATTCCGAAGTCGGCGAATATAATCAGAAGATTTAGGTCTCTGTGTCCCGGGCGAAGACCCGGGACCGAGAACTCTGCGCGATAGGTCCCGGCTCTGCGGAGCAGCGCCATAACGGGCGCTTCACCGCGTCCGGGACGTGAACTACGCCACGCGCAGCGAACCCAGAAAACTGCCGACTTCGGATTTCAGCCGGTCCGACTGCGACGTCAGGCCATTGGCGGCATCCAGCAGTTTCGAGGTCGCCCGGCCGGTCTCTTCCGAGGCGCGACCGACGCTGACGATGTTGTCGTTGACTTCGCGCGTGCCGTCGGCTGCCTGCTGCACATTGCCGGCGATTTCCCGCGTCGCCGCGCCCTGCTGGTCGACGGCGGCGGCGATTTCGTTGGAGATCTCGTCGATCTCGGCAATGGTCCCGCCGATCGCCTGAATGGCATTGACGGCCTCGGTGGTGGCGTTCTGGATATCCTGGATCTGGGTCGAGATTTCCTCGGTGGCCTTTGCGGTCTGGTTGGCCAGCGCCTTGACCTCGCTCGCCACGACGGCAAAGCCGCGGCCGTGTTCGCCGGCGCGCGCCGCCTCGATGGTAGCGTTCAGCGCCAGCAGGTTGGTCTGGCTGGCGATGTTCTGGATCAGTGTCACCACTTCGCCGATCTTCTGGGTGCCGGCGGCGAGCCCTTCGACCACGTTGTTGGTGCGGCGGGCTTCGGCTGCGGCCTTGTTGGCGATTTCGGCCGAGCGCGTCACCTGCTGGGCGATGCTGTTGATCGATGCCGTCAGTTCCTCGGTTGCAGACGCCACGGTTTCCACGTTCGACGAAGCCCGGCTCGATGCCGCTGCGGCAGCTGCCGTCTGTCGGGTGGTTTCCGTGGTGCTGTTGTTCATCGAGGTGGACAGGCCCTGCATTTCGCCGGCGGCGACGGCGACCGCCTCGACGATGCCGCTGATCTTTTGTTCGAAGCCGGCCGCGAGTTCGCGGCGCGCCGCATCCCGGTCCTGCTTGGCCTGACGCTCGGCCTCGCTGCGGTCGACATTGGCGCGAGCTGCCGCGGCGCTGGCGGCTTCCGCCTCCGCGGTTTTCTCCGCCGACATCTCGAACAGGTGCGACAGCGTGAACGACAGCCAGATCAGTACGCCGGCTTCGATCAGCAGAATCACGGCGTGAAGCACGACGCGGCCGAAGTCGGCGCCGCCCGGATAGATCGCCGCCGGAAGCAGGAAATTCAGCACCAGATGATGCAGTGCGACCGCGACCGTGCCGGCAATGATCGGGCGATAGTCGCAATAGGCGACGAGGCAGGCCAGCGCCGCGAAGAAGTACATGTGCATGTCGATCTGCCAGGCGTGGCCCGCGAGCTGATAGGCAAACACCGACACGCCGCCCATCAGGGCGACAGCAAAGATCAGGCGGGTCGAAGCTCCGTTGCCGGACGCGCGCCATGATACAGTGGCGGCCAGCGCCATCGCCGCCATGAAGACGCCGGGCCCGATCCAGTCGGTGCCGCGCATCATGCCGATGGTGATGGCAATCGGCACATGCAGCCACAGCACGGCCAGCAGGGCCTTGCTGGTGGTCTCGCGCAAACTCGCCAGATCATCGCTCTCGATGGTCATTCCCAGTCCCCCGATTGAAGTTCGAAACGCAGTATTCTTCTTCGCCAGTATTCTATTTCGCAAAACAGGCCGCGATCGCCTGCGGGTCCATCGCCAGCCAGGCGCCGGCCTGGCGCAATCTCGTCAGTCCCTCTTGGCCGTCCGGCCGCACCACCAGAAGTGCCGAAAATGCCGTCATCCGGACGATGGCGGCATTTGCCGATGCCGCGGCTTGCAACACTTCCTGGGAGCTCCACCATGGCGGGAATGCCACGGCAACGACCTCGGAACCGGGGCGGACCTGCAGCGACAGCGCCGCGATCGCGATAAAACTCGCGACCAGCAACGCGGCAGCGTTAAGCCAGGCGGGCCATCGCGATGGTGAGATGGTGGTTTCCCGCTCCATCGCGAGACAATAGCGTGACGAAGCTAATTGCTCGTAAATGTTGCGTTAATGAAATGTTTAAACGGAATGATTGTGCGATCGCTGCGCCTGATGGCCGTCATACCCCGCGCAGGCGGGGTACCCAGTACGCCGCGTCCTATCGATTCCAATCAGGTGTCTCTGGACTGGGTCACCCGCACCAGTGCGCAATTGCGCACAAGGCGGGTAACGACAGCATGGGGTCGGACGACAGGGTCGGTAGACCGACAGTCTTACGCCGCCGGCACCGGCAGCGCGGTGACCGACTTGATCTTCTCCATCGCAAAGCGCGAGGTGACGTTCTTCAGCGGCACGGCGCTGATCAGCTTTTTGTAGAACACGTCATAGCTCGCCATGTCAGCGACCACGACGCGCAGCATGTAATCGACGTCGCCGGCCATCCGGTAGAATTCCATGACCTCGGGCATGGCGCTGACGGCGCCGGCAAAGGTTTTCAGCCAGGCCTCGGAATGATCCGAACTCTCGACCGAAACGAACACCGAAATGCCGAGCCCGATCTTGTTCTGGTCGACCAGGGCGACCCGGCGCAGGATCACGCCATCGGCCTCCAGCCGCTGGATCCGCTTCCAGCACGGGGTCGATGACAGGCCGACGCGGTCGCCGATCTCGGCCACCGACAGCGAGGCGTCCTCCTGCAGCACGGTCAGGATTTTGCGGTCGATGGCGTCGAGGCGGCGATTGGCTTCGGGAAGCTGAACGGCGAGGTCGGTCATGAGAAAAATGTTCCATAGTCGAGGTGTATCTACCTCATATATAGAAAATTCTTCTCATGCAAGCCCGCTACGGGCCGGTCCGGGCCGGATCGGCACCCTGGCTCTGGCTCAAAAGTGCTTCAACTTCAGCACGTTGCGGGGCAGCGAAGGCGCCGCCGAACCGGGTGCATTTCAGCGCCGCGGCGGCGGAGGCAAATCGCAGCGCCTGCCGCAATTCCTGCTTCTCGGTGATGGCGAGCGCAAAAGCGCCGTGGAACACGTCGCCGGCGCCCAGGGTGTCCACGGTGTGGACATGGAAGGCCGGCGTCTCCTGGATGCCGCCGTTCTCGTCCAGCCAGATGGTGCCCTGCGGGCCGCGCGTGCCCGCCAGAAAGGATTTGGTCAGTTTGGCGATCTTGTGCAGCGCCTTGGCATCGTCGGCGATATCGGCGGTCTCCTGCAGCGGCTCGCTCGAAAACACCAGATGCGAGGACGCGTTCAATAGCCCTTCCCGCAGCGACATCGCGCGGTCGACGTCGACAATGACGGGAATGCCGCGCCGCACGGCCTCGGCGCACAGATCCGTGCAGAATTCCGCACAGCGGCTCTCGGTGAGGATGGCGTCGCAGTCATCCAGCAGGGCTTCGATGGGCGGCAGGTGGACCTTCCACAGCTCCGGATCGCGGAACGTGACGATGGTACGTTCGCCGGTCGGATCGATCATGATGGCCGAGATCGGCGTCACCAGGCCCGGCATGTGCACGATGTGTTTGGTCTCGATGCCCTCATGCGCCAGCTTGTCGAAAATATAGCGCGCGGAGGTTTCCTTGACGTCGCCCATCGGCCCGCAGACCGAGGCGCGGCCGCCGAGGCGCACGATGCCGATCGCAGCGTTCAGCGCGTTGCCGCCGCATATTTCCTCGAAATGGGTGGCGTTTTCCTTCGAGCCGCGGGCGGGAACGCCGCTGACGCGAAAGGTCAGGTCGCGCACCGGCATTCCGATGCAGAGAATGCGTGGCGGTATTTTGGGCGCTTTATTTTGAAAGTTCATCCGGGGATCCGTCATGCCGGCTCCGCATTGTGCCGGAACCTGGGTCCGGAGTTAACCGATTGGTGCATCGGACGGTTCCCGCTATGCGCTGACGCTGGTTCCCTTATGCAGCCATAGCCCGATCAGGTGATGGGCGATGGCGAACGGATGGGCCGCAAACAGGCCATCGGGATGCTCGCGCCTGTGCATCAGGGCCACCTCGGTGCGGTTGAACCAGCGCGCGTCCTCGAGTTCCACACGGTCGACGACGATGTCTTCGGTGGTGGCGCGCGCGGTGCATCCGATCATCAGCGACGACGGGTAGGGCCAGGGCTGCGTCATGTAATAGGTCACGTCGGTGCAGTGGATTCCGCTTTCCTCGAAAATCTCGCGGCGGACCGCGTCCTCGATGGTCTCGGCGGCCTCGACGAATCCGGCGAGGCAGGAATACATCCCCGGCATGAACTGCTTCTGGCGGCCGAGCAGGATTCGGTCGCCATGCGTGACCAGCATGATCACGACCGGATCGGTGCGCGGAAAATGCTCGGCCTTGCAACTCGGGCATTCGCGCTTCCAGCCGCCTTCCTTCATCCCCGTGCGGGCGCCGCAATTGGCGCAGAAGCCGTGGCGCTGATGCCAGCTCACCATCGACTTGGCCATCGCGATCGCGGAGAGCTGCTCGATCGGGGCCAGTCCCTGCATCGCCATGCCGCGCAGCTCGGTGACGGCGACGTCGTCGCGGCCCACGAGTTTTTCCACGGCCGTTGCCGCGATGCCCATGCCGAACAACGGTGCACCATCGCGCAAGCCCAGGAAGATCGTTCCCGGATTGGCGCCGAGTTTCACGGCTTCGTCGACGCCGAGCAGCAGGCGCGGGCCGCCGGCTTCCTGCTTCACCAGCAGCAAGTCGCGATAGATCACATAGGCGCGGGCATCGCGCTGGCCCTCCATCGCGAACAGCTTTTCGTCATTGCCGCGCAGATGCGCGGCGCGGTCGAGAACGTTAGTAACGAAAGCGGGCTTTCCTAGCGGATACTTATCAAATGCAGACATATTTCAACCCAACCAGATCTTGCGGCGAAGTGCGCTGATGAAATTCTGTACTTCCTCGGCGTCATGCGCCAGCGGCGGCATCACGCCCCAGACCGGACGCGGCCAGGCGGCATCGCTGGTCCGGCGTGCGATGACATGGACATGGAGCTGCGGCACCAGGTTGCCCAATGCCGCGATATTGAGCTTGTCGCATCCGGTGACCTCTTTCAGGGCGCGGGCCACCCTGGAAATTTCGGTCATCAGCTGCGCTTGCCCGACCTCGTCGAGGTCGATGATTTCGACCGCTTCGTTCCGGCGCGGCACCAGCAGCAGCCACGGGTAATGCGCGTCCTTGATCACCAGCACCTTGCACAGCGGCAGGTCGCCGATATCGATGGTGTCTTTCTTGAGCTGGGAGTGCAGTGACCAGTCGGAGGCGTCAGTGGGCATGCATATTTCCTCGTCATGGCCGGACTTGTTCCGGCCATCCACGCCTTCTTTGTCGGGGAACGAAAGGAAGGCGTGGATGCCCGGGAAAGGCCCGGGCATGACGGCAACTAATGCCTTTCCCGGTTTCCGCACAAGCCCCGGAAAGCCATGCCAGCCCGCTTGCTTTCCGGCCCTTTTGGCCCCAAATAAGGGTCGGGAGATTGGCGGTGGACGAGCCTCTCGCCAACCGGGTCAGGTCCGGAAGGAAGCAGCCCTAACGAGGTCCGGATCGGGTCGCTCGTCAGTCTCCTACCTGTTTTTCGAGCGAATCGCGCGAGGATGCGGCCGGTCCGTACCTTGCGCTTGATTCCACGTCCTTTCCGCAAGCCGGCCTTGAGAGACAACCCATTGCGGATCGACCGATGAGTGATGCTGGCGCTCCCCCCAATCATTCCGATGGCGCCGATCAGGGCGGCTTCGCGCTTGGCGGCCAGCCGGACGCGACGAAACCCTACCGGGTGCTGGCGCGCAAATATCGCCCCTCCAGTTTCGACGACCTGATCGGCCAGGAGGCCATGGTCCGCACCGTTTCGAATGCGTTCGAAACCGGGCGCATTCCGCAGGCCTGGATTCTGACCGGCGTGCGCGGGGTCGGCAAGACCACTACGGCGCGGATTCTCGCCCGCGCGCTGAACTACGAAAAGCCCGATGGTTCGGTGAAGGGGCCGACCATCCACATGCCGGACCTCGGCGTGCACTGTAAGGCGATCATGGAAAGCCGGCACATGGACGTGCTGGAGATGGACGCGGCGTCCCATACCGGCGTCGACGACGTCCGCCAGATCAACGACAGCGTGCGCTACGCGCCGGCCAGCGCCCGCTACAAGGTCTACATCATCGACGAAGTCCACATGCTGTCGACCGCGGCCTTCAACGCCTTCCTGAAGACGCTGGAGGAGCCGCCGGAGCACGCCAAGTTCGTGTTCGCCACCACCGAAATCCGAAAGGTGCCGGTCACGGTGCTGTCGCGCTGCCAGCGCTTTGACCTGCGCCGGGTCGAGGCCGACGTGCTGATGGCCCATCTCGGCAATATCGCGACCAAGGAGAGCGTCGAGGTCGAGCCCGAGGCGCTCGGCATCATCGCCCGCGCCGCCGAAGGCTCGGTGCGCGATTCGCTGTCGCTGTTCGACCAGGCGATCGCGCATGCGGCGGGCGTGGTGCGCGCCGATGCGGTGCGGCAGATGCTGGGCCTCGCGGACCGTACCCGCGTCATCGACCTGTTCGATTCACTGGCGCGCGGCGACATCGCCGCCGCCTTCAACGAATTCCGCGCGCAATACGACGTCGGTGCCGATCCGGTGGTGGTGCTGAGCGATTTGGCCGAATTCGTCAATTTCGTCACCCGGGTGAAGATCGTGCCGGCCACGGCCGACAATGTCGCGTTCGGAGAGACCGAGCGGGTGCGCGCCCGCGAGTTTGCCGCCAAACTGTCGATGCGGGTGCTGTCGCGGATGTGGCAGATGCTGCTCAAGGGCATCACCGAGGTGCAGACCGCGACGCGGCCCGCGGCCGCCGCCGAAATGGTGCTGGTGCGCATCGCCTATGTCGCCGACCTGCCGACGCCGGACGAGGCGATCAAAATGCTCGACCAGGACGGTGGCGGCGCACAGGCCGCGTCCAGCGCGGCGTCGTCGCGCTCGACAGCAACCTCGACGGCGTCGTCCGCTTCTTCTTCGTCCATAGCCTCTTCGCCGATGCGCACACCGGCCTCGTCCAGGAACGGCGCGGAAGCGTCCGCGCGCCCGCAGATGATGGCGCCGGCACCACAGACGGATGCCACGCCGGCTTTGCGGATCACGAGCTTCCCGCAACTCGTGGCGCTCGCCGGCGAGAAGCGCGACATCATGACCAAGTCGGCGCTGGAAACCGACGTCCGGCTGGTCCGGATCGAGGACGGGCGGCTGGAAGTGGCGCTGGAGCGCAATGCCGCGCGCGGGCTGGTCAACGATCTCTCCCGCAAGCTGGAACAGTGGACCGGGCGGCGCTGGACCGTGATCGTCTCCAACGAGGCCGGCCAGCCGACGCTGCGTTCGCAGAACGAAGTCAAAAAAAGCGAGCATGCCCGCGCCGCGGAGGCCGATCCGCGCGTGCAGGAGGTGCTGGCGCGGTTTCCCGGCGCCAAGGTCGTCGAAGTACGCAAGCTTGCCGCCGAGCCGCCGGAATCCGATGCTACCGGGGAGGACCCGGCAGAGAGTTCCGACAGCGACGACGATTGATCGATAGACGCACTTCCAAGGGAAACACGTCCAAGGGAAACACGATGGCTGATTTTCTCGGCATGATGAAGCAGGCGGCGCAGCTGCAATCCAAGATGCAGGCGATGCAGGAAGAACTCGGCAATGTCGAGGTCGAGGGCATTTCCGGCGGCGGGCTGGTCGCGGTGCGCATGACCGCAAAGATGGAAGTGAAAGGCGTCAGGATCGACCCGTCGCTGATGAGGGCCGAGGAGCGCGAGGTGCTGGAAGACCTGCTGGTGACCGCGCATAACGACGCGCGCCGCAAAGCGGAGACGGCGATGCAGGAAAAGATGCAGGCGCTGACCGGCGGACTCGGCCTGCCGCCGGGCCTCGGTCTTACGTGAGTGCGTGGTCTTGCCTGAAATGCATGGTCTGACCTGAATGGCTTCCGCGGTTGCCGGCCCCGAAATCGAACGTCTGATCCAGCTTTTGGCGCGGCTGCCCGGTCTTGGTCCGCGCTCGGCGCGGCGCGCGGCGCTGCATCTGATCAAGAAGCGCGAGGCGCTGATGACGCCGCTGGCCGGTGCGCTCCAGGTGGCGATCGACAAGATCCAGGTCTGCAAGACCTGCGGCAATATCGACACGCAAAATCCCTGCACGGTGTGCACCGATCCGCGGCGCGACGGCGCCATCATCGTCGTGGTCGCCGATGTCGCGGATCTCTGGGCGCTGGAACGCGCCAATGCGACCAATGGCCGCTACCACGTGCTCGGCGCGACCTTGTCGCCGCTCGACGGCGTCGGTCCGCAGGATCTGACCATCGATGCGCTGGTGGCACGCGCGCACGATCCGCAGGTCAGCGAAATCATCCTTGCGCTGAACGCCACGGTGGATGGCCAGACTACCGCGCATTACATCACGGATTTGTTGCAGGAAGCCAACGTCCGGGTGACACGGCTGGCCCACGGAGTTCCCGTCGGCGGCGAGCTTGATTATCTCGACGAAGGTACGCTATCGGCTGCGATGCGGCAGCGCACCCTGTTCTAACCATCACAGACGGAACTGATCGACATGACGAAACGACAATTCGGCAAACGCTCCTGCTTTGCGATGATGATGGCCGTGGCGCTGGCCGCGCCCTCCGCATGGGCGCAGAAAGCCGAGCCTGATACCGCACCGGCGAAAGCCGGCAAGCCGATCAACACCGGCGACGTGCTGTCGGGGGAACTCAGCGCCCTGAAAGTGCGTGGCGGCAAACGCGGTACCAAGATCAACAGCTTCCAGGTCACCAGCGCGCCGCGCCGGCTGCCGCCGCCGAACGGGCTCTGCAATCTCGAGACCGGCCCCGAAACCTTCCAGCTCATCACCAACAGCGACGCCCAGGCGGCGCAGTTGAAGGGTTTCATCGGCAAGGAAATCTCGGTGAAGGTCGATGAAATTGCCTGCGCGCAGGATGCCGGGCAGATGAGCGAAGCCGTCGTCACCAAATGGAGCGTGGTGGCCAAGCACTGATCGCGTTTTCGAGCGAAGTGGGCACCGGTTCGCGTGAAGAAAACGCGTCAAAATCAGGATGGTCTGATGCGGTTCGTTGGCTTTGTCGTCGGTGTAGCTCTGATCGCGTTCTCGGCGAGCGCAGCGAGTGCGCTCGAGCCGATCAGGGAAGGCGACACGTTGACCGGAACCCTGCGGCTGGTGACCACCCGCCATCCCAACGGCACCAAACTCGTCGCCTATCAGATCGTCAGCGAACCGCGCCTGATGCCGCCCAACGACGATTTCTGCGATTACGACAAGGGCGCCACCACGTTTCATCTGTTCACGATGACGGATGCGGCGAAGAAGCAGTTGAAGCCGCTGCTCGGCAGGAAGATCTCGGTCAAGGCGGTGGCGCTGTTCTGCTCGGAGACCGCCTGGCATGTCGGCGACGTCGCGGTGCCGCAATGGTCTGTGCTGCCGAAGTAGCGAGACGCGGCTACACCCGCACCGGTCCCAGGGACGCAAAATGCCCGCGGCGCTGCAGCCACGCCAGCAGGATCAGGCTCGGTACCGCGACCACGACGCAGATCGCAAAGAACAGCGGCCATCCGGTGGCCTTTGCCACATAGCCCGCCCCCGATGACAGATAGGTCCGCCCGACGGCCGCCAGCGCCGTCAGCAATGCGTACTGGGTCGCGGTATGCAGCGGGTTGCGGCACAGCGCCGAAAGATAAGCGACGAAGATCACGGTGCCGATGGCGCTGGTGAAATTTTCCGCCGTGATTGCGAACGCCAGCGCCCATTGATTGACGCCGACAATTGCGAGCCATGAGAACGACAGGTTGGCGATCGCCTGCAGCACGCCGCCGATCCACAAGCTTGCCGCCAGCGAATAGCGCCGCGCCACGAAGCCACCGGCAAAGCCGCCGATCAGGGTCGCGGCCAATCCCACGCCCTTGACGATGGCGGCATAGTCGTTGCGGGTGAAGCCGAGATCGATCACGAACGGCGCGGTCATGGTGCCGGAAAATGCGTCGGTGAACTTGAACAGCACCACGAAAGCGAGCGCCGCCAACGCGTCGCGCCGGGTCAGGAACTCGGAGAATGCGCCGGCCGCCGCCTTCAGCACGCGCGCGAATGCAGTCTCGCCCTGCGTTGCGGCTTTTGCGCGCGCCGATTGTTCCGGTTCGGTCGCGGCCAACGCGGTGACGGTTCCGATCAAGATCAGCGCCGCCATCACCACATAGCCCCATGTCCAGGCGTGGCTGCGCGCGATGCCTGTGCGTTCGAAACCCGAGACGATGAACAGCGCGCCCGCGGTCGAGACCAGCATGCCGATGCGATAGGCCGCGACATACGACGCCATGCCGGCGGCCTGTTCGCTCTCCGGCAGGCTTTCGACACGAAAGGCGTCGACCACGATGTCCTGGGTCGAGGACATGGTCGCGACCAGCAGCGCGCCGAGGGCGACGTAGAGCGGCGAACGCGCAGGGTCGGTCAGTGCCAATAGCAGGATCGCGATGATCAACAGCAGTTGCGAAAACACCAGCCAGCCGCGGCGGCGGCCGAAGGCCCGCGTGAACAGCGGCACATGCAGCGCGTCCACCAGCGGCGCCCACAGGAATTTCAGCGTGTAGGGCGTGCCGACCAGCGCGAACAGTCCGATGGTGCCGAGATCGACCCCGGACTCTTGCATCCACACCAATAGCGTCGATCCCGACAGCGCCAGCGGCAGTCCGGACGAAAAGCCGAGCAGCAGCACGATCAGCACGCGCGGCTGCCGGTAGACGGCAAGGCTGTCGCGCCAGGAGGTAGCGGGATTGGGCGTAGTTTCAGGTGTGATCATGGAAGGGTGTTAGCAGATTCGGCCAGGAAATGACCCTCTCATCAAATGCCGCTGTCATCGTCCGCGAAGGCGGACGATCCAGTATTCCGTGAAGCCAGCAGTCAACAATGATGGCCTCGGAATACTGGGTACCCCGCCTTCGCGGGATATGACGAGGAACGCGGTGTACGACAAATTAGGGAGGACCCGCGATGCCG
The DNA here is from genome assembly GCA_963764705.1 of uncultured Alphaproteobacteria bacterium. Classification (GTDB taxonomy): domain Bacteria; phylum Pseudomonadota; class Alphaproteobacteria; order Rhizobiales; family Xanthobacteraceae; genus Bradyrhizobium. The sequence continues at coordinate 113,372 of CAVXTR010000016.1, forward strand.
GGGTAAAGATCATCCCAATTGGGATTGAGTTCTTCGATCAGTCGAACTTTCCAGGCCCGATTCCACTTTTTCAGTCGCTTCTCGCGCTTGATCGCATTCTCGATATCATCGAATTGCTCGAAATAGACCAGTTTGTGGATTTCGTATTTCTTCGTAAATCCCTTGATCAACTCCAGGCGATGTTCTGCGACTCGACGAATGAGGTCATTGGTTACGCCAATGTAGAGGGTGCCGCCAATGCGGCTGGCTAGGATGTAGACGTAGTAGCTGCGTGCCCCCATTTGCCGTCTCTGGGATACTGGGTCGCCCGGTCAAGCCGGGCGATGACAGTTGAACTTGTTGCTGCAGGGTACTCCGACCTCGCAAGGGCGCGCGCTACTCCCCCGCCTGCAGCTTGCGCGGCAGCGGGAATAGCTCCGGCGTGCGGGGCTCGACCGCGCGCGGCGCGTCGACCGGGGCGTCGGGCTTGCTGAAATCGAGTTCCTCGATCCGCCCTGCACGCTTCTCGATCTTGTCGGCGGAAATCAGGATTTGTCGGACGTCCTCGTTGACGTCGCCAAAATGCTTTTGCAGCTTCAGCACGCGGTCGCGCAGGCGCCCCAGGTCGTCGCCGAGGTTGAGGACTTCGGTGCGGATCTGGTCGGCGGCGTCGCGCATCCGCGCGTCCTTCAGGATCTGCTGCATCACCTGGATCGCCAGCATCAACAGCGACGGCGACACCAGCACGACGCGGGCGCGGTAGGCCTTCTGGATCACGTCGTCGAAACCGTCGTGGATTTCGGCATAGACCGATTCCGACGGCACGAACATCAGCGCGGTATCCTGGGTCTCGCCGTTGATCAGGTATTTTTCGGCGATGTCGCTGACATGCTTCATGACGTCGTTGCGCAGGCGCTGCGTGGCGAATTTCTTTTCGTCGTCGGTGCGCGCGTCGTGCAGCGCGGTCATCGCCTCCAGCGGAAATTTGGCGTCGATGCACAGCGGCCGCTGGTCGGGCAGGAACACCACGCAATCCGGGCGTTTGCCGGTCGAGAGCGTGTGCTGGAACGCGTAGGAACCCTGCGGCATGCCGTCCTGGACGATGGCTTCCATCCGCGCCTGGCCGAAGGCGCCGCGCGACTGCTTGTTGGCGAGCACGTCGCGCAGCGTCGTTACTTGCGACGTCAGGTCGGTGAGATTCTTGTGCGCATTGTCGATGATGCCGAGCCGCTCGTGCAGTACGCGGAGGCTGTCCATGGTGTTGCGCGTGGTCGCTTCCATCGACTGGCCGACGCGGTGGGTCACCGAATCCAGCCGCTCGTTGACCGCGCGCGCCAACTCGGCCTGGCGGCTGGTCACCGCCTGCGCCATCGCATCGACGCGGCCGGTAGACTGGTTCTGGGCCTGCAGCATTTCGCTCAGGCGTTCTTCCAACTCGTCGGCGCGGATGGCCTGCGCCATCGCCAGTTCCGCACCACGGCGGCCCGACCGCCCAATGATGATGGCGATCGTCAGCAGCAAGACCAAAGCGAGCGCGCCGAAGCCGATCAGGGCGTCGCTGACGTGAATCGGCAGGTCGCCGAGCGTAAAAAGAATCTCGTTCATGCCCGCTTGTAGCCGATTCGGCGGCTTGCGCGAACGAAGAGGGAACATTTATGGTTAATCGTGGGTAAATTTTTATGGTTAACAGCGCCTTAAAAATCATGGTTAAGGCCGGGTTAATGGTTTCCCCGGCGCATTGACCCCGGCAAACCGGCAGCTTAAATCGCGCGTTATGGCCCTCAGAGAAATCATCATCCTGCCGGACAAGCAGTTGCGGCTCGTGTCAAAACCCGTCGAGAAGGTGACGACGGAAATCCGCAAGCTTGCCGACGACATGCTCGAGACCATGTACGACGCGCCCGGCATCGGGCTGGCGGCGATCCAGGTCGCGCAACCCGTGCGGCTGATCACCATGGACCTCGCCAAGCGCGACGAGGACGGCGAGACCACGCCGCGGCCGCGCGTCTTCATCAATCCGGAAATCATCTCCTCCTCGGAAGAGCTGTCGGTCTATGAAGAGGGCTGTCTCTCGATCCCCGAATATTACGAGGAGGTCGAGCGGCCGGCGCAGGTCCGCATCCGCTTCACCGATCTCGACGGCAAGGTGCATGAAGAAGACGCTGACGGCCTGTTCGCCACCTGCATCCAGCACGAGATCGACCATCTCAACGGCGTGCTGTTCGTGGACTATCTGTCGAAACTGAAGCGCGACCGCGTGCTGAAGAAGTTCACCAAGGCCGCCAAGCGCGCCGGGGAATAGGCCCCGACCCTCTCTCAGCCGTCATGGCCGGGCCTGACCCGGCCATCCACGTCTACCTTTCTTGTCGACGCTAAAGAGGTGGATGCCCGGGAGCGCAGACAAGTTTACGTAGTCTGCGCAAAACAGACTACTACTGCCCGGGCATGACGGAGTAAATTGAACGTCCGCAGGATCGCTAGCCAAAATGTCCCTCCGTCTCATCTTCATGGGCACGCCCGATTTCGCGGTGCCGACGCTGCTGGAACTGGTGGCCCATGGCCATCAGGTCGTGGCGGTTTACACCCGCGCGGCAAAGCCGGCCGGGCGCGGCATGAAGTTGCAGCCAACGCCGGTCGAGCAGGAGGCGCGGCGGCTGGGCATTCCCGTATTCACGCCGAAAACATTGAAGACGCCGGACGCGCTCGCGGAATTCAGCGCACACGATGCCGATGCGGCTGTCGTCGTCGCCTACGGCATGATCCTGCCGCAGGCGATTCTCGATGCGCCAAAGCTCGGCTGTTTCAATCTGCACGGCTCGCTGCTGCCACGCTGGCGCGGCGCGGCCCCGATCAACCGCGCCATCATGGCCGGTGATGCCGAGTCTGGCGTGATGGTGATGAAGATGGGCGCCGGCCTCGATACCGGCGACGTCGCGATGGCGGAGCGGCTTGCGATCACGGACAGCATGACGGCGTCCGACCTGCACGATGCGCTGGCGCCGCTCGGTGCCGACCTGATGGTGCGGGCGATGGGCGCGCTGGAACGCGGCCGCCTGCAACTCGTCAAACAGAGCGAGGACGGCGTCACCTACGCCGCCAAGATCGACAAATCAGAGGCGCGGATCGACTGGAACAAGCCGGCGCACGCGGTGCTGCGGCACATTCACGGGCTGTCGCCGTTTCCCGGCGCCTGGTGCGAACTTGCGACCGACGGCGAACCGGCTCGCCTGAAAATCCTGCGCTGCGAACCGGCGAAAGGCGCAGGTGCGCCGGGCGATGTGCTGGATGGCAGCCTGACCATCGCCTGCGCCGATGGCGCGATCCGGATTCTCGAATTGCAGCGCGCCGGCAAGGCGCCGATGAAAGTTGCCGATTTTTTGCGCGGCACGCCGCTGAAGCCACCGGCGCGGCTCGTCTGATGCCCCGCTACAAGCTCATCATCGAATACGACGGCACGTCGTTTTCCGGCTGGCAGATCCAGGACAATGCACCGACGGTGCAGGGCGCGCTGGAAACTGCGGTGAAAGCTATCTGCGGCGAACAGGTTCGCGTCCATGGCGCCGGCCGCACCGATGCCGGCGTGCATGCGCTGGGGCAGGTCGCGCATTGCGATATCCAAAAACCGTTTCCGCCGGGTCGGCTGCGCGACGGGCTGAACGCGCATCTGCGCCCGCATCCGATCGGCGTGCTTTCGGCGGATGTCGTGGCCGATGATTTCGAGGCGCGCTTCTCCGCCATCAAGCGGCACTACCGCTATCGCATCACCAACCATCGCGCCAACCTCGCGGTTGATATCGGCCGAAGCTGGCGGGTGCCGCGGCGTCTCGATACCGATGCGATGCATGGCGCCGCGCAGCGGCTGCTCGGCAAGCACGATTTCACGACGTTTCGCGACACCGAATGCCAGGCGAAATCGCCGGAGAAGACGCTCGACCAGCTCGACGTCATCAGGGACGGCAATGCCGTTGATATCGTCACCTCGGCGCGCTCGTACCTGCACAGCCAGGTGCGTTCGATGGTGGGCTCATTGGTCTGGGTCGGCGAAGGCCGCTGGAGCGCGGACGATCTCGCCGCCGCCTTGGCCGCCCGCAACCGTGCCGCCTGCGGCATCGTCGCGCCGCCCGAGGGATTGTATCTGGTGCGGGTGGATTACTAGGCGAAATACCGATCCAGCACGCCGCGATAGATCTTCGTCAGCTTTTCCAGATCCGACACCGGCGTGCGTTCGTCGACCTGGTGCATGGTCTGGCCGACCAGGCCGAATTCGATCACCGGGCAATAGCTCGAAATGAACCGCGCGTCCGAGGTGCCGCCTGAGGTCGAGAGTTCCGGCTTGCGGCCGGTGACCTCCTCAATGGCGCTGACGGCGAGATCGGTGAACGGGCCGGGTTTGATCACGAACACGTTGGAGTTGGAATATTCCCACTTGATGTGGGCGCGGATGCGGTTGCCGCAGGCTTTCGCCAGCCGTTGCTCGACCAGCTCGCGCAACGTCTCCTGCGTGTGGTTGTCGTTGAAGCGGATGTTGAACCTGGCCCGGGCCTGCCCCGGGATTACGTTGCTGGCGGTGTTGCCGACATCGACGGACGTGAATTCGAGATTGGACGCCTGGAACTGGGCGCTGCCGTGATCGAGCGGTTCGTCGGAGAGCGCCACGATCAGCCGCGAGATATCCGGCACTGGATTGGCGGCGCGGTGCGGATAGGCGACGTGGCCCTGCACGCCGTCGACATGGACTGTGCCGGACAGCGAGCCGCGGCGGCCGACCTTGATGCAGTCGCCGAGCACCTCGACATTGCTGGGCTCGCCGAGCACGCAATGGTCGAACTTCTCGCCGCGGTCGGCGACCCACTTCAATAGCTTGATGGTGCCGTTGACCGAGATCGCTTCCTCGTCGCCGGTGATCAGGAACGAGATCGAGCCTTTTGGCTTGCCGCCGTTGTCGGCGAGATATTGCAGCACCGCGGCGACGCTGCAGGCGATGCCGCCCTTCATGTCGACGGCGCCGCGGCCGTAGAGAAAGCCGTCTTTTACCTCGCCCGAGAACGCGCCGTGGCTCCATGCCGTCTCGTCGCCGGCGGGCACCACGTCGGTATGTCCGGCAAAGGTGATGTGCGGCGCGCTATCGCCGATCCGGGCGTAGAGGTTGTCGACGTCCTCGGTGCCGGGCTCGCTGAAGGTGACGCGGTGCAGCTCGAAGCCGGCGGCCTTCAGGAGGTTTTCGAGAACACCCAGTGCGCCGGCATCGGCGGGGGTGACGGACGGGCAGCGGACGAGGTCGCGCGTGATGGAAACAGCGTCATTCATAGCCCGGCTTAACACGCCAAACCGGCGGCGGGCCAGCCTTGTGCGGCACCATTTCGATCTCGCTTTGCTGCTCCCAGGGCGGCCGCGTATCTACCGGTGCGAGCGGATTGGCGCCGAACCGGTTGGTCTTCCGCGAACCCTTCAGGCAGTACAGTTCGACAAAACCCCAGATGCAGAAAACCAGGGCCAGCACGCTGATGACCAGGGTGAGATAGGAATCGTCGGGCAGCCAATCGGCCAGCTGATTGTAAAAACTCGGGATCGCCACAAGGGGAATCGCCCACCAGGCGCTCTTGTCACGGTCGTGCAGCCGCTTGATGGAGGTGGCGAAATAGACCCACAGGAACAGCACCGAGCCCGCCGCTTCGAACAGCCAAATCGGCAGTTCGGCCAGCGGCCGCGATCGATAGAAGGCGGGATCGAAGATCCTCAGGAGGTAGTCGAGGCCGAAGCCGATGTCCTTGAGGCCATGACCGAGCAAGACGGCCAAGCCCGCCATCAGCGCGGCCAGGAAGATCATCCAGCAAATGATGATCAGCCCCGCGAGCCACAATTTGGCGCGGTTGATGCGGCCTTCGAAGCTGAAGAGATACCAGACCCAATCCATGGTGCGACCTCCGGATGGCAGCGTTTTCAGCCGGTCCGGTACATTGGTCGCGCAAGCCGGTTTTGGGTTCGAAGCAGCGTCTGATCCGGCCCGTTTTTCGGGCCGGAAAGCACCAGAACGGTTAAATTCTAGTCTCGCAGCAGCTCGTTGATGCTGGTTTTGGAACGGGTCTGTTCGTCGACGGTCTTGACGATGACGGCGCAGGAAAGAGCCGGTCCCGGCGAGCCGTCCTTCAACGGACGCGCCGGTCGCGAACCCGGCACCACGACCGCGTATTCCGGCACTTCGCCGATATAGACCTTGCCGCTGTCGCGATCGATGATCTGGGTCGACGCGCCCAGGAACACGCCCATCGCCAGCACCGCGCCCTTGCGCACGATCACGCCTTCGGCGACTTCACTGCGCGCGCCGATGAAGCAATCGTCCTCGATGATCACGGGTTCGGCTTGCAGCGGCTCCAGCACGCCGCCGATGCCGACGCCGCCGGAAATATGCACGCGCTTGCCGATCTGCGCGCAGGAGCCGACGGTGGACCAGGTGTCGATCATGGTGCTCTCATCGACATAGGCGCCGAGATTGACGAAGGACGGCATCAGCACGACGTTCCTGGCGATGAAAGCCGAACGGCGCACGATCGCGCCGGGCACGGCGCGGAAGCCGGCGTCGCGAAAACGGTTCTCGCCCCAGCCCTCGAACTTCGAGGGCACCTTGTCCCACCACGATGCCTGGCCGGGGCCGCCGGGGATCGGGCTCATGTCGTTGAGGCGGAACGACAGCAGCACCGCCTTCTTCAGCCACTGATTGACCTTCCACTTGCCGCTGGCCTCGCGTTCGGCGACGCGCACCTCGCCCTTGTCGAGCAGTTCGAGCGAATGATCCACGGCGTCGCGAACTTCACCCTTGGTCGCCGTCGAGATGCCGTCGCGGGCATCGAACGCGGTGTTGACGGTGGATTCAAGCGCGGACAGGGACATCGGGATTTCCTCGAAGATTGGGGTATTTGGGCAAAGCCGGGAGGCTTTTTCGGGATTTGGAGCCACGGAGTCAAGGCTCCCCCCGCTGTCGTCACCCGCGAAGGCGGGTGACCCAGTACGCCGCGACGCCAGTGATTGATCGAGATGGTTGCGATTACCGGGTCCCCGCCCCCCGTGCGCAATTGCGCACCAGGCGGGGACGGCTGGAGGAGTGTTAGGCGAGCCGCTGCAAAAACCCGGTCAGATCATCCGTGACATGGTCGACATAGGTGGCATCGCGGCCTTCCAGCTCCCAGTCCTCCCGCACCACCTCCTTCGCGCCGTCGGGCACCACCAGTACCGTGGTCATGCCGAGCTCGTGCGGCACCACGAGATTGCGGGCGAGGTCCTCGAACATCGCGGACCGCGCGGGATCTACGCTGTGAACGCGCAAAAATTTCTGGTAGGTCTGCGGCGCCGGTTTCGGTTCCAGTTCGGCGGCGATGATGTCGAACACCGCCTCGAAATGTTCGCCGATGCCGAGCCGTTCGAGCACGGCGCCGGCATGGTCGGTCGAGCCGTTGGTCAGGATCAGCTTGCGGCCGGGAAGCTTTGCGATCGCCGTCCCCATCGCGGGATTGGGCTCCAGCGGCGAGTGATCGATCTTGTGGACGTAAGCGAGGTAATCGTCGGCACGCACGCCATGCACGGTCATCATGCCGCGCATGCTGGTGCCGTAGCGCTTGTAGTAATCCTTCTGGATCACGCGGGCTTCTTCCGCAGATATCTTCAGGTAGGCGCTGATGAACTCGCCGATCCGGGCATCGACCTGCTGCCACAGATTGACGTGATGCGGATACAGCGTGTTGTCGAGATCGAACACCCAGGTGTCGACATGACCGAAGGCGCGGGGGAAGGTAGCTTTCATCATATCTCACTCACTGTCATGCCCGCGAAGGCGGGCATCCAGTACGCCGCGGCCTTCGAATGAATCGCTGATGTCAGTGAGTACTGGATCACCCGCTTTCGCGGGTGATGACAACGGGAGTGTGAGGCGCGAACGTCCATCACGGCATCGCAAATCGTAATGTCTTGCCGCCGCCGGACATGTCGACGGGAGCAAATCCGATCGCGGCGAGGCCACGGCTGCCGCAATCGCCCTGTTCGGTAAATTCGAACTTGCTCTCGCGGGTGCAAAGTTCTTTTCCGCCGCCCCAGTTCAGCGGCTTGTCCTTGACCTTGACGGTGCGGTTTTCGCTGTCGACCGCCTCGGCAAAGCTGAAGATCTGCCTGGGCTGGCCGGTGACGTCGGGATGCAGGCATTTGCCGGGATCGATCCGGTACCAGCCGCGGCTGGTCACCGCCTTGCCGTCGTCGGTCGCTACCGCGGCCATGATCTTGTGCGGCGTGTCGTTGCACCAGGTCAGTCCGGTGGACGAGGGCGACTGCACGGCGTCGATCATGGCGGTGAAGAAGTTTTGCGACTGCACGATATCGGCGGCAAGCCCGCGGCTTTTCAGGAATGCCGCCAATGCGCCTTGCGTCTTCGGCCCATCGACGCCGTCGATCGGGGCGGCGTCGTAACCTGCGATCACCAATAGCCGCTGGATGCCGGCGAGCCGCGCCTGCTCGTCGTCATATTCGGAATCCTCGGCGAGATAGGCGACCATGTTGCCGTCGTCGGTTGGCGTCGGCGTGATCTGGGTGAACGGCGCCGGCGTCTGCCCGGCGCGGCACTGGCGCGCGGCGGCAATGACGAAATTTTCCGGCGCGATGCACAGCGTGTCGCCGCCGTTCTGCGGGATCGGCGAGGCGCCGTAGACGCCGAGCGCGCGGGCGTTCAACAGGATGCGGTCGGCGGTCAGCTTGCCCTGTAGCACCACGCGGCAGGCGGCGGGATCGATGCGAAACCAGCCGCGCGTCGCAGTGGCCGATTTGTCGTCGATGCCGATCGCGGCCTCGACCACATAGCTCATGCGATTGCAGAGTTTCAGATCGGCGAAGGCGGGTGCCGCCGAAACGAACAGCGAGATCGCCGCCGCCGGGAACGCCAGGATCGTGCGTCTCCCATACCGCCGCATGGCGCTGAGGCGGCGCGGTGGCATCGGAGGCGTTGGCATCGCGGGGGTCACTTGTGGATCAGCGTACCTGTGCCCTGGTTGGTGAACAATTCGAGCAGGACCGCGTGCTGCATCTTGCCGTCGATGATGACGACGCCCTGTACGCCCTGTTCCAGCGCGTAGATGCAGGTTTCGACCTTCGGGATCATGCCGCCGGAAATGGTGCCGTCCGCGATCAGTTTTCGCGCGTCCTTCACCGACAATTCGGGAATCAGCTTCTTGGACTTGTCGAGCACGCCGGGAACGTCGGTCAGCAGCAACAGCCGCTTGGCCTTGAGCGCGCCGGCTACCGCGCCGGCAAAGGTGTCGGCGTTGACGTTGAGCGTCTGGCCTTCATGTGAGGTCGCCAGCGGCGCCAGCACCGGAATCAGCTCATGGCCGATCAACTGGTTGAGCAAGGTGAGATCGACCTTGTCGGGATCGCCGACGAAGCCGAGATCGACGGCCTTCTCGATATGGGAATCCGGATCGACCACGGTGCGCGTCGTCTTCGACGCCTTGACCATGTTGCCGTCCTTGCCGGAGAGGCCGACGGCCTTGCCGCCGGCTTCGTTGATGTAGCCGACCAGTTGCTTGTTGACGGAGCCGGCCAGCACCATCTCGACGATCTCGATGGTGGCGGCATCGGTGATGCGAAGCCCGGCCGCGAATTCCGATGTGATCCCCAGCCGCTTCAGCATGGTCGCGATCTGCGGCCCGCCGCCATGCACCACCACCGGATTGATCGCGGTCTGCTCCAGCAGCACGATGTCGCGGGCGAAGGCCTTTGCGGTTTCCTCCGCGCCCATGGCATGGCCGCCATACTTGATGACAATGGTTTCCTCGTCATATTGCTGCATGTGCGGCAGCGCTTCCGACAGGATGCGGGCCTGATCGAGGGGGCTGATAATGGGCACGTCGGTCATGAAGCGGATCTCGCCATTCCAGATGTCGGGCGGGGTTCTATCTGATTGCAGGGCAGGGCGCAAAGTGGGGGATTGTTGGATTCGTAGCCCGGATTGCGCTTCGCTCCATCCGGGCTACGGAATTTTCAACCCCGCTTCGGCCAGGCCGCGGCTATGCCCAGCACGAGCCAGCTCACGATCAGCATCGTACCGCCGGTCGGCGTGGCCATCGGAAACAACCCGTGGCCGGCATATTGCCGCAAGGTCAGGTCGCCGGCGAACAATGACGCCGCGATGACGAAGCTAAAGGCCGACAACAAGCCGAGCCGGGCGTGAATAATGCCGCGTTCGGCCAGTGCGACTGCGCCGAGCACAGCCGTGGCGTGGAACAGCAGCATCGACGATGCCGAGGCTAGCCGCGAGGCCTCGGCGCCATGTGCGGACGCGGCTGCCAGGACGACGCCGTCGGCGCCCATGAGGGCGGCGAGAGCGATCAGGATGCGATAGGCGCGCGGCATCAGCTTCGCTCGGCCAAGAGGCGCACCATCGCGGCGCGCAGTTCGGGCATGCCGGCGCCGTTCTTCGACGACGTCACCAATACTTCGGGAAACGCGGCCGGATGCTTGGCCAGCGCTGCCGTGGTTTCCTCGATATGCTTCTGCAATTCGGCCGGCTTGACCTGGTCGGCCTTGGTCATCACCACCTGGTAGCTGACGGCCGATTTATCCAGCGTCTTCAGCACGTCCTGGTCGACGTCCTTGATGCCGTGGCGGGCGTCGATCAGCACATAGACCCGTGCCAGCGTGGCGCGCCCCAGCAAAAATTGATGGATCAGCTTGGTCCAGGACGCCACCTTGGTCTTGGGCGCCGAGGCGTAGCCGTAGCCGGGCATGTCGACCAGCCGAAGCCCGGCATTGTCGGGGCCCTCGAAGAAGATCAGTTCCTGGGTGCGGCCCGGCGTGTGCGAGGTGCGCGCCAGCGCGCTGCGGCCGGTCAGCGCATTGATGAGGCTGGACTTGCCGACATTGGAGCGGCCGGCAAATGCTACTTCCATGCTGGCCATCGGCGGCAGGGTTTCGATCGAGGGCGAAGCCCAGACGAACTGCCATTCGCCGGCGAACAGTTTGCGTCCCTGCTCGATCAGCTTCGCATCGGTTTCGGTGGTCATGCGAAGGGGGTTCTTTCTGGCGTCCTCATGGTGAGGAGGCGCGTGAGCGCCGTCTCGAACCATGAGGCCCGTGGCCCATCCTTCGAGACGCGCGCAAGAGCGCGCTCCTCAGGATGAGGTTATCGTCAGGTCTTCTCGACCGCCTTCTTGGCGAACGTCGCCTTGATGTTGTCGAACAATTCCACCTTCACGCCGTTCTTGCGCATGATGAAGCTCTGCTGCAGCACCGAGAGCAGGTTGTTCCAGGCCCAGTAGATCACGAGACCCGCCGGGAAGCCCGCCAGCATGAAGGTGAAGATCAGCGGCATCCAGGCGAAGATCATCTGCTGGGTCGGATCCGGCGGCGTCGGATTCAGCTTCATCTGGAACCACATCGTGATGCCCATGATGATCGGCCAGATGCCGAGCGCGAGGTAATGGCCGAACAGCGGTAGTTGCGTCGGGTCGAAGCTGAACAGGCCGAACAGCGTGAACAGGTTGGTCGGATCGGGCGCCGAGAGGTCCTTGATCCAGCCGTAGAACGGCGCGTGACGCATTTCGATGGTGACGAACAAGACCTTGTAGAGCGAGAAGAACACCGGGATCTGCAAGGCGACGGGAAGACAACCGGCGATCGGGTTGATCTTCTCCTTCTTGTAGATCTCCATCATCTCGGTCTGCTGCTTCTGCCGGTCGTCCGGATAGCGCTCCTTCAGCGCGGCGAGCTGCGGCTGCACCGACTTCATCTTCGCCATCGAGGCGTAGGACTTGTTGGCGAGCGGGAAGAACAACGTCTTCACCAGCACGGTCACCAGCAGAATGGCGACGCCGAAATTGCCGATCAGGCGAAAGAAGAAGTCGAGCGCCAGGAACATCGGCTTGGTGATGAAATAGAACCAGCCCCAGTCGATCAGGAGATCGAAATGGTTGAGGCCGAGCTCCTTGTTGTAGCCGCCGAGGCCGGCGAACGGGAAGTTGATGCCGACGACGCCGGCTTCCTTGGCGCCGGCGAACAATCGCGCATTGGCGCTGCCGGTGCCGCCGATCGCGATCGTCTGCGGGTCCTGCAGATAGTCGGTCTGGTAGGTCCGGACCGTGCCGACGAGGTTGGAGGAATAGCGCGCCTGCAGCTTGGCGGTGGTGTCGGGCAACAGCGCCGAGGCCCAGTATTTGTCGGTCATGCCGAGCCAGCCGTCGGTGACGGTGAAGGGGACCGACTTGGCGTCCTCGATTTTCTTGTAGCCGTATTCCTGCAGGCCCTGTTCGCCGAGATAGCCGATCAGGCCTTCATGCAGGATGTAATAGCCCGAGACCTGCGGGGTGCCGTGGCGCGAGATCAGCGCGAACGGATACAGCGTGACCGGCGCGGCGCCGACATTGGTCACTTCGTCCTTGAGGGTGAAGAGATAGCGGTCGTCGACCGAGATGGTGCGGCGGAAGGTGAGGCCTTCGCCGTTGTCGTATTTCAACGTCACCGGGTGGCCCGGCGACAGGCTGCCGACGCCGTCCTGCTGCCAGACCGTGTTCTGGTCGGGAATGCGCGCGGTAGAACCGGATGCCGGAACCCAGCCGAACTCGGCGTAATAAGGACTCGCGGTGTTCGACGGCGAATACAGCACGATCGGCGGCGACGTCGGATCGACGGTGTCGCGGAACTTGATCAGCGACAGATCGTCGATGCGCGCGCCCTTCAGCGAGATGCTGCCGGTGACGCTCGGGGTTTCGATCTTGATGCGCGGGGTGGCGGCAATCGCGGCGTCGCGGCTGACGACGGCGGCGGCGGGCTGGGTGTTGCCGGGCGCGCTGGCGGAGGGGGTCGAACCGGCTTGCGGCGTCGTCGAGCCGGGCGTTGCCTGCGGCGACGGCTTGGCCAGTTCGGCCTGCACCTGGGTCTGCGCGCGCTGCTTTTCCATCTGCGGCACGTTGTAGAAATACTGCCAGGCGATCAGCACGATGCCGGACAGAATGACGGCCAGGATGGTGTTGCGATTGTCGGTCATCGTTTCAAGGTCTCGCCATTCAAGTCAGAAGTTTTTCGCAAGTCAGATGCCTTCGGCTGCCGGTCGAGGCGCCGCATTGCCGAGCGAAGATCCTCGAGCATGGCCGCGAAGTCGCGGGTAAGCGCGGCCTTGCGGCCGACTAACACATAATCATGGTGCGGTCGCACGGATATGACGTCGAGCCGCTTCACCAGTTCGCGAAGCCGGCGCCGGATGCGATTGCGCTGGGGTGCGTTACCGTTCTTCTTGGTAACGGTGAAACCAATCCGGACCGGGCCATCATCGTCGCGTGAGCGGCCCTGCACCACGAAGGCAGCGCCGTTCGCCCGTGCGCCATTGGCAACGGCGAGGAAGTCCGCCCGCTGCCTTAGCCGATCCATAATGAAATCCCCGGAAGATCCGGCTCAGGCGCTCAGACGCTTCCGGCCACGCGCGCGGCGCGCGGCGAGAACCTTGCGGCCGCCGGTCGTGGCAAGACGAGCGCGGAAGCCGTGACGGCGCTTGCGCACCAGTTTGCTGGGTTGATAAGTCCGCTTCACGGGTAGTTCTCCGCTGACCGGGCAATGTGCCTGTTGAATTGAGGTAAGTCCGGTAATGCTGGTCGGCCCAAACGAGCCTTTTACGGCCCCAAAAGAGCCGCCCCCGGAGAACCGGGCCATCGCGGACAATTGCGCGGCTTATACGGGAGCGACCCCTTTTCGTCAACGCCACCAAGCGCCGCAATCGGGGTTCTCCAAAATGGCGCAATTGGGGCGAATATATCTGTTTTCGCGGGGTTTTTTACAGTGAGGCGACCGGTTCGCCCGGTCATCCGGAACCGGCCAACATGAGCGATCGGTAATTTGACCGGTTGGGGTTGCAAAACGCATCCTCGGAATCAGCTAGTTCCGTAAAGGACGATGGGCGGGCTTTGCGGACCGCCGGACCAAAAGAGATATCAAGGGCAGATATTAGGTGCCAGCGACCGACGACCAACCGACTGTTGAAGTGCCGCGGGCCCACCCGCCGCGCCGGCTCGGCCTGTCCGGCAAGCTGCTGCTGCTGACCATTCCCCTGGTCATGATCGCCGGCCTGATGATCTACGTGCCCGCGATCGCGAATTTCCGCATGAACCGGCTCAACGACCGGCTGGCGGCGGCCAATACCGCGGCGCTGGTGCTGGATGCGGCACCGCTGGGCATGGTTCCGGATTCGCTGGCGCGGCAGATCCTGACCAGCGTCGGCGCGCGCGCGGTCGCGATCAAGATGGGCCAGCAGCGCCGGCTGCTCGCCAGCTCCGACCTGCCGGAGGCGATCGACCACGACATCGACATGCGGACCATGACCGCGTGGTCGGCGATCGTCGATTCCCTGGAAACCATGCTGGAGCGCGGCAACCAGACCATCCGCGTCGTCGGGCCCGCGCCCGGCGGCGCGCAATTCATCGAGGTCGTGATCGACGAACTGCCGCTGCGGCAGGCGATGTACCGGTTTTCCCGCAATCTCCTCGTGGTCTCGCTCGGGATCGCGATGCTGACCGCGGGGCTTGTCTACCTCGTTCTGCACTATCTGTTCGTGCGGCCGATGCGGCGGCTGACCGCGAACCTGGTCGGCTTCCACGAAAATCCGGAAAGTGCGGCGCGGATCATCGTGCCGACCCGGCGCGGCGACGAGATCGGCGTCGTCGAGCGCGAATTGTCCGACATGCAGCGCGACCTGGTCTCGATGCTGCATCAGAAGAGCCGGCTCGCAGCGCTTGGCCTCGCGGTCTCCAAGATCAACCACGATTTGCGCAACCTGCTGGCCTCGTCGCAGCTGCTGTCGGACCAGTTGGCCAGTGTGCCGGATCCGCGGGTGCAGCGCTTTGCGCCGAAACTGTTGCGATCGCTGGAACGCGCCATCGATTTCTGCCAGTCGACGCTGTCTTATGGTCGCGTGCAGGAAGCCGCCCCCGACCGCCGCATGATGCTGGTCGAGCCCGTCGTATCGGAGGTGCGCGAATCCGCAGGCCTGGCCGATGCCTCGATCGGCTGGATCAGCGCGATCGAGCGCGGGCTTTCGATCGACGCCGATCCGGACCAGCTGTTTCGCGTGCTGCTCAACCTGGTGCGCAACGCCGCCCAGGCGCTGGAAAGCCGTCCCAAGGGTGATGCCGCGACCTTCCAGATTCGGATCACCGGCCGCCGCGAAGGCTCGGTCGCGATCATCGAGGTTTCCGACACCGGCCCCGGCGTGCCGGCGCGCGCGCGCGAGCACCTGTTCGAGGCGTTCCAGAGCTCCGGCCGTCCCGGCGGCAGCGGGCTCGGCCTGGCCATCGCCGCCGAACTGGTCCGCGCCCATGGCGGCGACATCCATCTGGTCGAAGGCACCATCGGCGCCACCTTCCGGATCTCGATCCCGGACCGTCCGGTGGAACTGCAGAGCGTCCGCAATGAGCGGGCGCGGGCGTAAGGCCAGCTGTTTCATGTCATTCCGGGGCGCGACGTAGGCGCGAGCCAGAAATCTCGAAGAAATGACCCGAGATTCCCGGTTAGTCCCTCGGAATGGCCTGAATTTGCAGTCCGATATTGCCTTCGCGGGGGCATTTCCCACGCTTGCCAAGTGAGGCCGGAGCGGGTAGCTAAGGCGCTCTTCGCGGGGTTTCCGACCCATTATCGGATGCTTCCGGGCCTTGAGCCCAAATGCCCAGCGAAAAACGCGCCCGTAGCTCAGCTGGATAGAGCACTAGACTACGAATCTAGGGGTCAGGAGTTCGAAATCTCTTCGGGCGCGCCATCAATTCTGCAAGAACGGAATCTTCCTCAGCCCACCGGCATGATCAGGCCGACCCGCATGTCCTTTGCGACATAGACGCAGATGCCGTCGGCCAGCACGCGGCCGTTGGCGATGGCGACGGCGAGTTTGCCGCGCCTGACCTGGCGCATGTCGACCTCATAACGCACCCGCTTGGTGTCCGGGCGTGATCTGCCCGGTGAACTCGACCTCGCCGACGCCGACGGCGCGGCCCTTGCCGGGTGAGCCCGACCAGCCGAGCCAGTAGCCGATGATCTGCCACATCGCGTCGAGGCCGAGGCATCCCGGCATCACCGGGTCGCCGGCAAAGAAGCAATCGAAAAACCAGAGGCGCGGCGTGATGTCGAGTTCGGCGACGATATGGCCCTTGCCGAATTCGCCGCCGTCGGTGCTGAGCTCCGTGATCCGGTCCATCATCAGCATCGGCGGCGCCGGCAGTTGCGCATTGCCCGGGACCGAAATAGCCGCCTTCGCTCGAGGCGAGCAGATCTTCCTTTGAGTAGGACGATTGCGGCGTGTGAAAATCGCGTGGGTCGGACAAGGCGATATGACCTCCGTGATGGGCTGCCGGCAGGTCGCGCGAGTTCGGGCGACCTGCCGTGCGATCATCGGTGACCCCGACTGAAAGTCAAGCGATGGCGGCCCTGAGCCGGACCTTCAATGCGCGCCGCCGGCCGCGGCGGCCTTTGCCTTGCGCATCAGCGCCACGGCCAGCGCCGCCAGCACCAGCACCACGCCGATCACCGCAAAGGTATCGCTGAAACCCATCACCAGCGCCTGATGCTTGACCGCCTTGCCGAGCGCGATGATGGCCTGCTGGTGCGCGGCGGCGGGATCGGGCACGCCGTGGGCCATGAAGTAGTCGGTCGACTGCGCGATCCGGTTGCGCACTTCCTCGCGGCCGAGCGTGACCGACTGGCCGATGATGTTGGAATGGAACTGCTCGCGCTTGGTGATCACGGTGGCGAGCACGGCGGTGCCGATCGCGCCGCCGAGGTTGCGCAGCATGTTGCTGATGCCGGAGGCGGCCGGCCGCATCCTGCGGCGCGATGTCGCTCGTCGTCACCGAGGTCAGCGGCGTCAGCACCATGGCCTGGCCGATGGCGCGCACGATGTTGGGAATCCAGAGCTGGTCGCCGGCATAGTCGGGCGACATCGCCGTGTTCATGAAGCAGCTATAGGCAAAGATCATCAGGCCGGTGAAGGCGATGTAGCGGACGTCGAAGCGCTTCATCATCAGCGGGATCAGCGGGATCAGAACGAGCTGCGGCAGGCCGGTCCAGGCCAGCACGTTGCCGATCTGCTCGGCATTGTAGCCCTGGGCCTGGCCGAGATAGGCGGGCAGGATGTAGACCGACCCGAACAGCGCAAAGCCCACCAGCGTCAGCGCCGCGACGCCAAAGCCGTAGTTGCGGCCTTTCAGCAGCCGCAGCCGGATCAGCGGCTTCTCGACCGTGAGCTCGATCCAGACGAACAGCGACAGGCTGACCAGCGCGATGAGGGCGAGCCGCAGGATGAAGGGCGAAGCGAACCAGTCGTCCTTGTTGCCTTCCTCGAGCACGGTCTGCAGCGCCGACAGTCCGATCGCCATGGTGACGATGCCGGCCCAGTCGCCTTCCTTCAGCAGCTTGAGCTGCATCGGCTGCCGCTCCAGCGTCAGATAGAGCGCTGCGACCATGACGGCGGTCGGGATCACGTTGACGAAGAAGATGGTGCGCCAGCCGTAATTCTCGGTGAGATAGCCGCCGATGGTCGGACCGATCGCGGGCGCGAAGGTCACCGACAGCGCGAAGATCGCCAGCCCCATCGGCTGCTGCGGCTTCGGCAGCTTGGTCAGCACCAGCGTGAACGCCATCGGGATCAGCACGCCGCCGGCAAAGCCCTGCAGGCCGCGCATCGCGATCATCGACGGCAGGTCGTGGGTGAAGGCACAGGCCACCGAGAACGCCGCGAACAGCGCGGCACTGGCGATCATGTAGCGGCGGAACGAGAACACCCGGCTGAGATAGTCGGTCAGCGGGATCACGATGATTTCGCCGATCAGGTAGGAGGTCGAGATCCAGGAACCGTTGTCGACGCCGGTGCCGATGCCGCCCTCGATGTTGAGCAGCGAGGCGTTGGTGATCTGGATGTTCAGGATCGCCATGAACGAACCGATCATGGCGGCGAGAACGGCGACCCAGACTTTTGCGCTGGCGCGGTCTGGATCAGATGCCAAGTTCTTAGATAAGGCTTGCGAGGTCGGCAGCGTTGATGTCGAGACGGACTGGCTGAGATTTGACATGGCACGATGCTCCGGAAGCGGTGATCGGCGTCTTGGAAAGGGTAGCTGCGACATGAGGGGTGTTGGTCGAGCGCGGTCTCGATGGTCGGAACGACCGACATGCCGGGCCGCAATTCGATCGGTGAGTTGCCGTCGGCGTCGAGCGCGATCCGCACCGGAATCCGCTGCACCACCTTGGTAAAGTTGCCGGTGGCGTTGTCGGGCGGCAGCAGCGCGAATTCCTGGCCGCTGGCGGGCGCGATGCTGTCGACATGGCCGTGCACGATCTGGCCGGGGAACATGTCGATGGCGATATCGACGCGCTGGCCTTCATGCACGTCGGTGAGCTGGGTTTCCTTGTAGTTGGCGACCACATAGGCGCCCTGGCGCGGCACCACCGACATCAACTGCGTTCCCGCCTGCACGAACTGGCCGACCCGCAGCGTGCGATTGCCGACGACGCCGTCGATCGGCGCCGTGATCGTGGTGTAGCCGAGATTGAGTTCGGCCTGGCTCTGGATCGCCTCGACCCGCGCCAGCGCGGCGTTGGCCTGCACGATCTCGGCGTTGAGCAGATCGACCTGCTTCACGGCGGAGGTGAGATTGGCGTTGTCGCGCGCCAGTGCGGCCTGGCGTGCCGGCAATCCGGGCCTGCGCCTGCTGCGCATTCTGCACGCTGCCTGATCCGGTTGCTGGCGAGATCGGCGTAGCGCTTGTTGTCCTGGGCGGCGAAGGTCACCGCGGCCTGGTCGACATCGATGGTGGCATGCGCCGCGGCGATCACCGCCTGCTGGACTTCGAGCTGCGCCTGCTTGCTCGCGATCGTGGCCTTGGCCGCGGCGACGTCGGCCCTGGCTTGGTCGAGCGCGACCTTGAAGTCGCGATCGTCGATCCGCGCCAGCACCTGGCCGGTCCGCACCCGCTCATTGTCCTTCACCAGCACCGTGTGCAGATAGCCGGAGACCTTTGGGGCGATGGTGGTGTTGTCGGCCTTCACATAGGCGTCGTCGGTGGAGACGAGGTACTGGCCGACGGTCCAGTAATCCCAGCCATACCAGGCGGCGCCCGCCAGGGTCAGCAGCGCCGCGCCGGTCATCAACAGCTTGCGAAGATTGATCTTTTTCACAGCGGCGGGAGCCGCTCGCAGGGCCTCTACGGGGCCGGCGGCGGCAATCGGCTGCGCATCCTGGAATGCAGTGGAGTGGACGGTCATGGCGCTTCTCCTGTGGCTTCTGGCCGGTGGAGGAATTAGGAAACTTGACAATTTCCAAAATAGACCCAATATCGGAACTGTCAATGGAATGACAGGCATCATGTAAAAGCATGGCTCAGGAAAAATCTTCCACCGAAATACGATCCCGCGGCAGGCCGCCACTCCGCCCCGACGACGAGACGCGGCAAATCATCTATGAGGCCGCGCGGCACGAATTCGCCGCCAACGGCTATGCCGCCACCAGTACCGAAACCGTGGCGCGCCGCGCCGGGGTTTCGACCAAGACGCTGTATCGTCTGGTGCCGAACAAGGCGGCGCTGTTCGAGGAGATGGTGTCGGAGCGGCTCGACCGGTTTTTGCGGGACGTCAACCTGCACGCCGGCGACCACGCCGACATTCAGGCCGCGCTGGAAGCGGCGCTGATGGCCTGTGCCGACCTGGTGCTGGGGGCGGAAGTCGTCGCGCTTCAGCGCATCATCCTGCAAGACGCGACCAATTCCGCCGATCTCGCCGCGGCGTTCTACAAGAACGGCATCGCACGCACCAATGCGGCACTGGCGGGCTGGCTGCGCACCCAGGTCAAGCGCGGTCTGATCCGGCTCGACGATGCCGATGAGGCCGCAGGCTTCCTGATCGGCATGGTCGCCTCTGCGCCGCAGCGCGCCGCGATCTACGGCGGCGTGCCGCTGCCGTCGCGCGCGAAAATTGAAAAGCGGGTCAGGACCTGCGCGGCGCTGTTCCTGGACGGCTGCCGCGCGTCGTAAGTTTCGCCGCCGGGTCGTGAACTATTTCTTGGGCGCGTCGGCCGGGTTCGACAGCAGCGGCACGCCGCCGTCGGAACCGCGGCCCAGCAAGCCGACCTTGGAATAGAGAATAAGCTTGTCGTGGGTGTCGGCGATGTCCATGTCGCGCATCGTGAGCTGGCCGATGCGGTCGGCAGGCGTGAACGAGCCGGCGCCGCTCTCCATCGTCAGCCGCTCGGGATGGTAGGTGAGATTGGGGCTGGTGGTGTCGAGCAGCGAATAGTCGTTGCCGCGCCGCAGTTCGATCGTCACCTCGCCGGAGACGGCGCGCGCGACCCAGCGATGCGCGGTCTCGCGCAGCATCAGGCATTGCGGATCGAACCAGCGGCCTTGATAGAGCAGGCGGCCAAGCCTGCGTCCGTTGCTGCGGTACTGCTCGATCGTGTCCTCGTTGTGGATGCCGGTGACCAGGCGCTCATAGGCGATGTGCAGCAGCGCCATGCCGGGCGCTTCGTAGATGCCGCGGCTCTTGGCCTCGATGATCCGGTTCTCGATCTGGTCGCACATGCCGATGCCGTGGCGGCCGCCGATCTTGTTGGCCTCGGTGAACAGCGCCAGCGCGTCGGAAAACGTCACGCCGTTCAGCGCGACCGGCTGGCCTTCCTCGAAGCGCACCGTCACGGTCTCGGCCTTGATGGCGACGTCGGCCTTCCAGAATGCCGCCCCCATGATCGGGTTCACGGTGTGAACGCTGGCATTGAGGAATTCGAGATCCTTGGCCTCGTGGGTGGCGCCGAGGATGTTGCTGTCGGTCGAATAGGCCTTCTCGACGCTGGCCTTGTACTCGAAGCCGGCCGCCGCCATGTACTCGCTCATTTCCTTGCGGCCGCCGAGTTCGTCGATGAACTGCTGGTCGAGCCAGGGCTTGTAGATCCGCAAGTCCGGATTGGTCAGCAGGCCGTAGCGGTAGAACCGCTCGATGTCGTTGCCCTTGTAGGTGCTGCCGTCGCCCCAGATGTTGACGCCGTCCTCGCGCATCGCCGCCACCAGCACCGTGCCGGTTACGGCGCGGCCGAGCGGCGTGGTGTTGAAGTAGGTGGCGCCGGCGGTCGAGATATGGAAAGCGCCGCACTGGATCGCGGCAATTCCCTCCGCGACCAGCTGGTTCCGGCAGTCCAGTAGCCGCGCCTTGTCGGCGCCGTAGGCCAGCGCCTTGCGCGGAATATCCTCGTAGTCGGTCTCGTCCGGCTGGCCGAGATTGGCGGTGTAGGCGCAGGGAATGGCGCCCTTGGCGCGCATCCAGTGCACGGCGGCGCTGGTGTCGAGGCCCCCGGAAAAGGCAATGCCGACGCGTTCGCCGACGGGAAGTTTCTGCAGAATGCTGGCAACCACGTGTCTCTCCGGGATTTCCTGTGGGGCGCGAATGTCTGGCAAGTGATTTCCGGGAGGTGTTCCCTCGCCAGCTGCTTCCCGTCAAGTGTACCGGTCGCGTACGGGCATGAAAAGCCTGTCGAATTTGGCCCGAATTCGGGTCGCGTTTGCTTTGGAGCAGGTTTTTGCGCGACGTCCGCTCTGGACTGCCGCCGCGATTGCGCTAAACGGCGCCTGTCCCAACGGAACGCCTTGACGGCGTCGCGGAGCGCGAAGGCAGGAGACCTCATGGCCGAACCGGAATACGAGCTGTTTGCCATCCGCTATGCCACCCGCGAGGCGCGCCGCGGCGATCATTTCATCGGCGGCGATCCGCATGACGGTCCGATGCCGATGGATTATTTCGTCTGGGTCGCGCGGGGAGGCGGCCGCACCTTCGTCATCGACACCGGCTTCAATGCGGAGATCGCGGAAAAGCGCAAGCGCACCTTCCTGCGCTCGCCGATCGAGACGCTGGGCGCGCTCGGCATCGACGTCAACGCGGTCGAGGACGTCATCCTCACGCATTTGCATTACGACCATGCCGGCAATTTCGACCGCTTTCCGAAAGCCCGTTTCCATCTGCAGGAGCGCGAACTGGCCTATGCCACCGGGCGCTACATGCAATATCCGCGGCTGTCGCATTCCTTCGAGGTCGAGGATGTCTGCGGCATCGTGCGGCTCAATTACGCCCGCCGTGTCGTATTCTACAACGGCGACGCCGAGCTCGCGCCGGGGATCACCATCCACGCCGCCAGCGGTCATTCAGCGGGGCTGCAATTCGTTCGCGTCAATACCCGCCGCGGGCCGGTGGTACTGGCCTCCGACGTCAGCCATTTCTACGAGAACATGGCAAGCGAGCGTCCGTTCACGACCGCCTTCCACATTGGCGAGATGCTCGAAGGCTTTGACAAGCTGATCGCGATGGCACCGGACGAAAGCCATATCGTCCCCGGCCACGATCCCCTGGTGATGAAACTCTATCCGGCGATGAGCCCGCAGCTTGAGGGCGTTGTCGTGCGCCTCGACGTGCCGCCCTCGGGTAAAGTTCCCGCGCGCGCGGACTATCGATCGGGTCACTGAAGGCGTATCGAACCGAGCCGCAAAGCCGTTGCGTTCGGCTCAGCTCAGCGGCAATCCGGCTGCCACCATCGACTGCATGATCCGTTCGGCGGCGTCGATATAGATCGGGCTGGAATTCTTCTTCGGCGTCGGGACATTCTGATAGGTCGAGCCGGGCCGCAATTGCTGGCCCTTTTCCATCGCCGCCTTGGCCTCATCGATGCGGCCCAATTGCTGATAGGCTGCCGCCAGCAGCATATGCGTGCGTCCCGAGGCGGACGTGATCGCGATCGACTTCTGCAGCCACGGCACGGCATCTTCGGCGCGGCCCATCAGCAGATTGGCCCAGCCTGCGCCAACCAGCCAGGTCCAGCGTGAGACCTGCGGGGTGCCGAAGCGGTCGGCCTGCTTGAATGTCGCCAGGGCATCCTCGAAGCGCCCGGTCTGGATCTGGGCAAGGCCGACGTGATACAGCGCGATCCCGTTCCAGGGATCGAAGCTGAGTGCCCGCGAGCAGGCCACGAGGCTGGCGCGAAACTGGTTGGTGGCGTTGAGGAAGCGACAATAGGCTTCGTGGGCGGGAAGGTAATCCGGCCTGGCGCGCAGCGTCTGCTGCAGCAGGCGTTCGGCCTTGGCCTCCGACGCTTCCCGTTCGGCGGGGCCAAGCCAGACCATCTGGACGCCGCGCATCAGAAGCGCCGACAGCGCGACCTGGACATCGACATTGTCAGGGTCGTCGGCGACCGCTTTTTCCAGCATGGCCTGCGCCGCCTGAAACCGTTCCGGACTGGTCTGATTGATGTGCGCGGTCGCCTGTTCGATCACGACTTTGCTTTTTCCGGCCAGCGCATCGGCCGCCGCTGTGGGTCGTTTGCTGGCGTTGAGCAGTTCGTTGATCCGCAGCGCCAGCGCGTGACCGACGCCCGCCGCAAGCCGCGACTGTTGCAACGGCAGGTCGGCGTCGTCGGCGAAGCTGACCGAATAGGAAGCCGTCCACTTGACCTCGTTTGTCGCGCCGTCCGTCATGCGCGCCCGGATCGTCCAGGCCTGCTCGCTCTGCTGCAGTTCGCTTTTCACCAAGTAGTCGGCCGTCGTCGCCGACGTCTCCGGAAGCAGCACGCGGATGTTCTCGATCTTCGCTAGCCCGTCGGACAGGCGGTTGCCGACCTCGGCTGCCACTTGTACGGCGAGCGGGTCGTTGCCGGCGTCCGTCACCGGCATCACGGCGACGGTCGTGGGCCCGCGCGCCAGGATGACGCCAGGGCGCAGCACCGCAAACGCAACCGCTCCGACCAGGATGACGAGCGCCGCGACGGCTGCAAGTGCGGCGCCGCGCCACCGATTGAAATCCAAACGGCGCGCGGGCGGTTCGCGGTTCATTTCGGTTTGTGGAACCGGCTCGGCGGGCATGGACGGAGCGGCGGTCACACCGTCCTGCGGGGCAGGGACGGCGGTGTCGGTCACCTCGGCCTGAAACAGATAGCCGCGGCCGGACACCAGCTTGACCACCTGGCGCTTGTCGTCGCCGAGCGCGGCGCGTATTTCGCGGATGCATTGGAACAGGTTGTCTTCGCCGACATGGACGTTCGGCCAGACCGCCTCCATCAAGTCCCGCTTGCTGAGAATGCGTCCGGGACTGGCGGCGAATATCCGCAGCATCTCGAAGGTCTTGGGCCGGAGCTTGGTGGTTGCGCCGTCGGGCGCGCGCAGTCCGGCCCGCTCCAGGTCGAGCTCAAATCCGGAAAACCGCAGCACCTTCGTCTCCACCCGGCAACTCTCTCTACTTAGGTCGCGGATAGACCTCGAAAATGTGCCCAAACGCACAGGAGGACCGAATATCAGATAAATTTCAGAAAGTCTCAACCGGGCTCTCAGGACCCCCGCTTGAAGCCATCGCACGGAAAAATATCTACTTGGCTGCCGCCGCTTTCAAAATCGGCATCAGCCGCGTGGTTTCGCTGCTGATGAGGTCGCCGAGCGCCCTCGGTCCGCGGCGGCCCGGTTCGACGATATCGGAGCCGAGCTCGGCCAGCCGCTTTTGCACGGCCTCCTCGTTGAGGCCCTTGTTGAGGGTGTCGGCGAGTTTTTCCACGATGGCCTTCGGCGTCCCGGCCGGCGCGAACACCGCATAGAACGGCGCGCAGTCGAATTCGGGCAGGCCCTGCTCGTAGGAGGTCGGCACGTCAGGCAACAGCGAACTGCGTTTCCGTGCCGCGACGGCGAGCGCCTTGACGGTACCGGCGCGGACATGTTCCAGCGTGCCCAGTACCGGATCGCATTCATAGTCGATCTCGCCTCCGAGCATGGCGTTCAGCACCGGCGCGGTGCCGGTGAACGGCACCATCGCCGGCTTGATGCCGATGGCCGCATGGAGCAGCAGACAGCCGATATAGGACACCGAGCCGAGGCCGGCATGGCCGACATTGAGCTTGGCTTCGTTGGCCTTGGCGTAGGCGACGAATTCCTTGAGGTTGTTGGCCGGAAAATTCTTCCGCACCACCAGCAACTCCGGATATTCGGCCGAGATTCCGATCGGCTCAAAGTCTTTCAGCGGATCGTAGCCGAGGTTGGGATAGAACGCCGCCGCCAGCGCGTTGGTGCCGACGTGACCGGACAGGATGGTGTAGCCGTCGGGGGCGGCGCGCGCGGCGCGCAGCGCGCCGATGGTGCCGCCGGCGCCGACGACATTTTCCACCACGAATTTCTGGCCGAGATGGCGCGAGAAAATGTCAGCGACGATGCGGCCGGTGATATCGGCCGGTCCGCCGGCGGCGAAGGGCACGATCACCGTCACCGTTCGCGCCGGATAATCCTCGGCCCGCGCGCCGTTCAATCCGGCCGAAATCAGAAGTGCTGCGGCCGCGGCCCATCGCCTGTTCATTCCCGTCTCCCTGTTATCGTTTTTTGTCACCATAGGCGGGTTTCGTGGCCGGACAAGTTGAGTTGGCGACAACTTCATGAGTTCAAGCTCTTGAGTTCAAGCTCTTGGGTTCAAGCCAGTCCCGCCGCGGGATGGCGCGGCCGTCTCTCCTCGACTATCGTGCCCGCATGAAACTTCTGGTGTTCGGCCTGGGATATTCGGCGCTGCATATCGCGCAGCGGTTGCAGATTGCGGGCGCGCGGGTGACCGCGACCGTCCGCAGCCGCGCCAAGGCCGAAGGGCTGGCGCAAGCGGGAATCACGGCGCGGGTGTTTTCTCCCGATCATGTGGATGCGGCGATCGCAGGCGATATCGCGGCGAGCGAGACCATTCTGGTTTCGGTCCCTCCCTGCGAATCCAGCGATCCTGTGCTCGCGTCCTTTGCGGACCGGATCGCCGCCGCGCCGAACCTGCGCTGGGTTGGCTATCTCTCCACCGTCGGCGTCTACGGCGACCATGCCGGTGGGTGGGTCGATGAAACGACGCCGCTCGGCGCCGGGAAGCAGCGCTCGCAGAACCGGGTGACGGCGGAGCAGGACTGGCTCGCCTTTGGCGCGGCGAACAACATCGCCGTGCAGATTTTCAGGTTGTCTGGAATTTACGGTCCCGGCCGCAACCAGCTTGCGCAGCTGGCGGCTGGAACGGCGCGCCGCATCGTCAAGCCAGGCCAGGTGTTCAACCGCATCCATGTCGCTGATATCGCCGCCGTGATCGAAGCGTCGCTGGCGCGACCGCGCCCCGGCGGCATCTACAACGTCACCGACAACGAGGCGGCGCCGCCGCAGGATGTCGTCGCGTTCGCCGCAAGGCTCTGCGGCGTAGAGCCGCCGCCCGAAATTCCCTTCGAAGTCCGCGCAGCTTTCACCGATGGCGCGAAGCTTCTACAGCGAATCCAGGCGGATTCGGAACGCGCTCATTCGTGAAGAGCTGGGCGTCAGTCTGCGTTATCCTACCTATCGCGAAGGGTTGACCGCGCTGCGCGCGCTCGGCGAAGGGCCGGTGACGAATGATGGTGCGCAACGCGCCTGACTTGGCTTGTACCCCTCTGCGCAACCAACCCACCGTCATTGCGAGCGCAGCGAAGCAATCCATCGCGCCACGCAAGGAAAGAATGGATTGCTTCGCTGCGTTCGCAACGACGGGGAGAGAGCTGTCGATCTGAGCGCGCCCGCCGAACAAGGCCCCGCCCGCGCCCGACGCTTTTCGCCAATCCGGCATTTCCCCTGCGAACGAAAACGCTTATGGTGCCGGGCGCTTCGCTGACGGCGGGCGAAAATAGATAAATTATATCAAAGGTTTGGCGCAGGGCACGGACCTTTGGAGGGTGAATTGACGCGATATATTTCGACCAGAGGCGAAGCCCCCACGCTGGGTTTCTGCGACGTGATGCTGACCGGGCTTGCCCGCGACGGCGGTCTCTATGTGCCGGAAGTCTGGCCGCAGCTGTCGCATGACACCATCGCCGGATTTTTCGGGCGGCCCTATTGGGAAGTCGCAGTCGAGGTCATCAGGCCGTTTGTCGCCGGCGAGATTTCCGACGCCGATCTCGGCCGCATTTCCAACGAAGCCTATGCCACGTTCCGCCATCCCGCGGTGGTGCCGATCGACCAGGTTGGGCCCAATCAATTCGTGCTGGAGCTGTTCCACGGCCCGACCCTGGCGTTCAAGGACGTCGCGATGCAGCTGATCTCGCGACTGATGGACCACGTGCTGGCGAAGCGCAACCAGCGCACCACCATCGTGGTCGCGACCTCCGGCGATACCGGCGGCGCCGCGGTCGATGCGTTTGCGGGTCTAGACAATGTCGACCTGATCGTGCTGTTCCCTCACGGCCGCATCTCCGACGTGCAGCGCCGGATGATGACGACGTCGGGCGCGGCCAACGTCCACGCGCTGGCGATCGAGGGCCATTTCGACGATTGCCAGGCGATCGTGAAGGCGCTGTTCAACCATCACGGCTTTCGCGACGCGGTGTCGCTGTCCGGCGTCAACTCGATCAACTGGGCGCGGATCGTGGCGCAGGTGGTGTATTACTTCACCTCCGCCGTGGCGCTCGGTTCGCCCGCCCGCACCGTTGATTTCACCGTGCCGACCGGCAATTTCGGCGATATCTTTGCCGGCTACGTCGCCAAGAAGATGGGGCTGCCGGTGCGCTGGTTGCGGATCGCCTCCAACGTCAACGACATCCTGCCGCGCACCCTCAAGACCGGCATCTATGAAGTGCGCGAGGTGCACGCGTCGGCCTCGCCGTCGATGGATATCCAGGTGTCCTCGAATTTCGAACGGCTGTTGTTCGAGGCCGGCGGCCGTGACGCCGACAGCGTTCGCCGGCTGATGGCGTCGTTGAAGCAGTCCGGACGCTTCGTGCTGCCGGATGCGATGCTGGCTGCGATCCGCGAGGAGTTCGATGCCGGCCGCGCCGACGAGACCGAGACATCAGCCGCGATCCGCGCCGCCTGGCGCGAGGCCGGCGACCTCGTCGATCCCCATACCGCGGTGGCGCTGGCGGTGGCCGATCGCGACACCCCGGATTCGAAGATCCCCAATATCGTGCTGTCGACCGCGCATCCGGCCAAGTTCCCCGACGCGGTGGAAGCCGCCTGCGGCGTGCGTCCGCAATTGCCGGCCTGGCTCGACGGGCTGATGACGAAATCCGAACACATCACGGTGATGAAGAACGATTCGGCCGAAGTGGAAAAATTCGTGCGCAGGGTCAGCCGTGCCGCGAAGCAGGGAGTTGCCGGATGAGCGTTGAAGTCACCAAGCTGCCGTCTGGCCTTACCGTCATCACCGACACCATGCCGCATCTGGAGACCGCCGCCCTCGGCGTCTGGACCGGCGTCGGAGGCCGCGACGAAAAGCCGAACGAGCACGGTATCTCGCATCTGCTCGAACACATGGCGTTCAAGGGCACCACCAGGCGCTCCTCGCGCGAAATCGTCGAGGAAATCGAGGCGGTCGGCGGCGATCTCAATGCGGGCACCTCGACCGAGACCACCGCCTATTATGCGCGGGTGCTGAAGGCCGACGTGCCGCTGGCGCTCGACGTGCTCTCGGACATTCTCGCCAATCCGTCGTTCGTGCCGGACGAGCTGGAACGCGAAAAGAGCGTCATCGTGCAGGAAATAGGGGCCGCGCAGGACACTCCCGACGACGTCGTGTTCGAACACCTCAACGAGCTCTGCTATCCGGACCAGCCGATGGGCCGCTCGCTGCTCGGCACCGCCAAGACGCTGCAGAAGTTCGATCGCGACATGCTCGGCAACTATCTCTCGACGCATTATCGCGGGCCCAACATGGTGGTGGCGGCGGCCGGCGCGGTCGACCACAAGCAGGTGGTCGAGGAAGTGACGCAGAAATTCGCCAGCTTCGGCGGCGATCAGGCGCCGAAGCCGCAAGTCGCACAGTTCGGCAAGGGTGGCTCGCGCGTCGTGCACCGCGACCTCGAACAGGCGCATCTGACGCTGGCGCTCGAAGGCGTGCCGCAGTCCGACCTCTCGCTGTTCTCGATGCAGGTGTTCACCAACACGCTCGGCGGCGGAATGTCGTCGCGGCTGTTCCAGGAAGTGCGCGAAAAGCGCGGGCTCTGTTATTCGATCTACACCTTCCACGCGCCCTATGCCGATACCGGCTTTTTCGGCCTCTATACCGGCACCGATCCGGCCGACGCGCCGGAAATGATGGAAGTGATCGTCGACGTCATCAATGATGCCGTCGAAACCCTGACCGAAGCCGAGATCGCCCGCGCCAAGGCGCAGATGAAGGCGGGGCTGCTGATGGCGCTGGAAAGCTGTTCATCCCGCGCCGAACAGCTGGCACGTCATATGCTTGCCTATGGCAGGCCGCTGACGGCGGAAGAACTGGTGGCCCGGATCGACGCGGTCAGCGTGGAATTGACCCGCAACGCGGCGCGGGGCCTGTTGTCGCGCAGCCGGCCGGCGGTCGTGGCGCTCGGCAGTGGCAGGGGTCTGGACACGGCGGTGGCTTTTGCGGAAGGATTGACCCGGTCGAAGGCGAAGACGCTGCTGCATTGAAGGCTGTTCATTGCGGGGGGAGTTTAGGGCATGGCCCTGTTTCGTTTGCCATCCAGCGGACCGGCCGCGCTCGTGCCGCGCGGCCACGGGCTGTTGCTGCGCGCGCCGCAGATGTCGGACTTCCTGCAATGGGCCCAACTGCGTGAATTGAGCCGCAGCTATCTGACGCCGTGGGAGCCAATCTGGCCGTCGGACGACCTCACCCGCGCCGGGTTCCGGCGCCGGCTCCGTCGCTACGCCGACGATATCGCGGCCGACCGGTCCTACCCGTTCATCGTCTTCCGCGAGTTCGACGGCACCATGGTTGGTGGGATCACCCTGGCGAACGTTCGCCGCGGCATCGTGCAGGCCGGCACCATCGGCTATTGGGTGGGCGAACCTCACGCCCATCGCGGCTACATGACCACGGCGCTGAGGGTGCTGCTGCCGACGCTGTTCGGCGAACTCAATCTGCACCGCATCGAGGCTGCCTGCATTCCGACCAATGCGCCGTCGATCCGGGTGCTGGAGAAATGCGGCTTCAGCCGCGAGGGGCTGGCCCGGCGCTATCTCTGCATCAATGGCGTTTGGCAGGACCACCTGCTCTTCGGACTGCTGCACGAGGATTTTCGCGGTTGACGCTCGATTTTCCAGCACCACGGACGCCTTGGGTTCGCCGCCATTGGCCTGTTATAAGGCCGCCTCGGGACGATGAAATGACGTGGATGCCAAGGACGTCGCATGGGTGACAATCGCTTGCTCAAAGCCGTGATTCTGGCCGGTGTGGCGGGCGGCCTGCTGGCCGGGCCGGCATCGGCGCAGTCGCTGACCGATCGTTTCAAGGGCCTGTTCGGCGGCAAATCCGACGAGCCGGCCGCGGCCGCGCCGGCGACTCCGGGTGCGCCGGAAGCCGACACCGGGGACCTGACCTGTCCGCCGGTCACGGTGCGTGCCGGTGCGTCGACCTATGCGGTGGCGCCACCCGGCAAACAGCCGGTCGGCAACGACCTGCGTTTCCAGGCAACGATCACGAAGATGGCCCGCGAATGCACCATCAATGGCGGCGTGATCACCGCGCGGATCGGCATTCAGGGCCGCGTCATTGCCGGTCCCGCCGGCGCGCCATCCGTGATCCAGGTTCCGATCCGCGTCGCCGTGGTGCAGGGCGGCGTCAACGAAAAGACCATCGCCACCAAGGCCTACCAGACCAGCGTCAACCTGACCGAAACCGGCAGCGATCCCTTCACGCTGGTGGCGGAGGATCTGACCTATCCGGCACCTCCGGGCGCTATCGGCGACAGCTACATTTTCTATATCGGGTTCGACCCGCAATCGCTGAAGCCCGAGCGCGCCGCGCCGGCGCCGAAAAAGAAGAAGCAGCCATGAAAAAAGCCGGCGCGATGATCTCGCGCCGGCTTTTTCAATTGGTCGGGCTGTCAGTTCAGCTTGGCCCGAACCTCGGCGATGCCCTTGGCGAGCAGGTCGTCGGCGACCGAGCCCTTGACCGACTGCGACAGGATGGTCGAGGCGGCGGTGACGGCGGCGTTGGCCGCGGCGGCGCGAACGTCCGCCAGAGCCTGGGCTTCGGCCAGCGCGATCTTGCTTTCGGCGGTCTTGGTGCGGCGGGCGACGAAGTCTTCCATCTTGGCCTTGGCCTCGGTCGCGATGCGCTCGGCTTCGGCCTTGGCGTTGGAGATGATCTCGTCGGCCTCGCGCTCCGCGGTGGCGCGCTTGGCCTTGTAGTCGGCCAGCAGCTTGGCGGCTTCGTCCTTGAGGCGGCGGGCGTCGTCGAGTTCGGCCTTGATGCGTTCGGCGCGCTTGTCGAGCGCCGTCAGCACCGTGCGGTGGATGCCGAGATAGGCAAACAGCGCCATCAGGATGACGAAGGCTACCGCGACCCAGGTTTCCGGTTCGAACAACATCAGACTATCCCTTCAACGACGCGTCGACCGCGCTGTTCACCGTGTTGCCGTCGGGCAGCACGCCGGTCAGACGCTGGACGATGGCGCTGGCCGCATCCGCGGCGATGCCGCGAACGTTGCTCATCGCGGTCTCGCGGGTCGCCGCGATCTGCTTCTCGGCGGTGGCAAGCCTGGCGTTGAGCTGGTCTTCCAGCGTCTTGCGCTCGGCTTCCGAGGCCGCGTTCAGCTTCTCGCGGGTCTCGTTGCCGATGGCCTGGGCACGGGAACGCGCCGAAGCGAGGTCCGTTTCATAGGCCTTCAGCGCCGCGTCCGATTCGTCCCTCAGCTTCTGCGCCGCGGACAAGTCGCCCTCGATCGCATTGGCACGCGCGTCTATCACGCCGCCGACACGCGGCAGACGCGATACGCGACACGATCAGATAGAGCGCGACGAAAGCAATGACCAGCGACACCAGCTGCGAAGCATAGGTCGACGAACTCGAACGGAGGAAATCCTCCGCCGTGGCCGCCTGCGGCTTCGGTGTGGGCGCCGGTCTCGTGGCCCTTGGCCGGGGTACCATGACTCTTTTCAGCCACGGGGTCCTCCTGTTGCTGTCAGACGCGCCGCCCGGAACGGACGGCGCGACGGGTACCGCTCAGAGCGGAACGAACAGCAGCAGCAGCGCGATCAGCAGCGAGAAAATGCCGAGCGCTTCGGTCACGGCGAAGCCGAAGATCAGGTTGCCGAACTGGCCCTGGGCTGCGGACGGATTGCGCACGGCTGCGGCGAGGTAGTTGCCGAAGATCATGCCCACGCCCACGCCTGCGCCGCCCATGCCGATGCATGCGATGCCCGCGCCGATAAGTTTTGCTGCTGCCGGTTCCATTTTCTTGAGCTCCTTGAGAGAAAGACAAAGTGAGGGTGGAAATTCCCCGGACCGTTTAGTGTCCCGGATGAATGGCGTCGTTGAGATAGATGCAGGTCAGGATCGCGAACACGTAGGCCTGCAGGAATGCGACCAGCAGTTCGAGCGCGGTCAGTGCGACGGTGAGCGCCAGCGGCAGCATGCCGCCGGCCCAGCCCAGCGCGCCGAGCGAGGCGCCGAGCATCGCGACGAAGCCCGCGAACACTTTCAGCGCGATATGGCCGGCCAGCATGTTGGCGAACAGACGCACGCTGTGCGAAACCGGTCGCAGGAAGAACGACAGGACTTCGATGAACATGACCAGCGGCAGGATGTAGCTCGGCACGCCGGAGGGCACGAAGATACTGAAGAATTTCAGGCCGTTCTTGTAGATGCCGTAGATCAGCACGATGAAGAACACCAGCAGCGCCAGCGCCACGGTGACGATGATGTGGCTCGAAATCGTGAAGGTGTAGGGGATGATGCCGATCAGGTTCGACACGCAGATCAGCATGAACAGCGAGAAGATCAGCGGGAAGAACTTCATGCCTTCCGAGCCGGCGGTCGAGCGGATCGTACTGGCGACGAATTCGTAGAGATTTCGGCGATCGACTGGATGCGCCCGGGGACGAGCTGCCGTCCGGTACCGATCATCAGGATCGAGATCACCGCGACCGCGATGAACATGTAGAGCGACGAATTGGTGAAGGCGATCGTCTGGTTGCCGATATGGCCGATCGTGAACAGCGGCTCGATATTGAACTGATGGATCGGGTCGATTTTCATCCGCGCGGCTCTTTGTCCACCGGCCTGGCCGGCAATCGAATTTCAAATGTCGTGACTTCCCATCGACGATCAGCGTTTGCCGGAGCCAGCGCCCGCGGACCTCACCACGTTGACCACGCCGGCGACGAAGCCGAGCAGAACAAACACGATGAAACCGAACGGCGATGTCGACAATAAACGGTCGAACCCCCAGCCAATCGCCGCCCCGACGACAACACCCGCGATCAACTCCGAGGAAAGGCGGAAACCGAGCGCCATCGCCGAGGCTCTGGCAGCCGTGTCTCCGCTTTCGGTTCCGGGTTGGTCCGTCCCGACTTTGCGGCTGTCACGAATTTCGGACAACCGCTGATCCAGACTTCCGAGCCTTGCGGAAAGCGCAGCTTCGTCGGACGACGATTGATCGCGATGTCCACTTGCGTTGTCGTTGTTGTCTTCGGCCATGCCCAAGACCCTAAACGATGCCCGCGATTGATGGAAATTGCGCCCGTCACCCTCAAAAGCCGCGCGGACCATACTTACCGCGTCTAATCAAGTCAAGATTGCGTGGTAACCAGTTAGCCCATTGATTTATCTGGACTTATTTAAGTGATGTCCACGGGCCTGTGGAGCCGCCATCGCAGTGCAGCAGCTAGCGCATCACGAAGCGATCTTGCGCGCGTTTGGCCGCTCTGTTGGGATGCACGAAACATCCGCCAATCCTCGCTCCGGAGCCCGCATGCCGCGTCAGGTCGACTACTATTTCTCGTTTCAATCGCCGTGGGCCTATATCGGGCATGGATCCTTTCGCGAGCTCGTAAGTGCCTATGATCTCAAGGTGAATCACAAGCCCGTGGTGCTGGTCGATCTGTTCTCGGAGACCGGCGGATTGCCCCTGATGAAGCGCCATCCGGTGCGGCAGCGCTACCGGATGGTCGAACTGCAGCGCTGGCGCGACAAGCGCGGCCTGAAATTCAACCTGCAGCCGGCGAACTGGCCGTTCAATGCACGGCTTGCGGACGGCGTCGTCATTGCCGCGATCGAAGCCGGCCTCGACCCCGACCGTTATCTGCGGCGCGCTTTTGCCGCGGTCTGGGAGGACGAACTCAATCTGGCCGATGCCGCGACGATTGCGAAACTGGCCGACGAATCCGGACTGCCCGGCAAGCAATTGGTGGAGCGCTCGGGAGCGGAGGCGATCAGCGCGGCCTACGAGCAGAACCGTCAGGACGCGCTGTCCAGCGACGTGTTCGGCTCACCCGTCTACGTGCTGGATGGTGAGGTGTTCTGGGGACAGGACCGGATCGAATTGCTCGGCGACGCGTTAAAGTCAGGCCGTGCGGCCTATAGCTCAAAGGTTTAAAGCGTTTTCGAGTGAAGTTGGTACCGGTTCGCGTCAGGAAACGCGTCAAAAGCAAATGGCGCCAGCGAGCTTGAACGTCGTCAAACTCTCGGCGTTTTGGCGGCGCACTGACGGTTCAGGGAAGCCGGTACGGTTCTGAGGCGGGAGCAAGCGCATGAACATGGCAACATCGTCTTCGAAATCTCTACCCGTCACCGCGGTGGCCGCCCTAGCATTTTGTCTCGCCGGCGATTGCGCCCGCGCGGGCGCGATGCCCGACACCGAGAACGGCCGCTATGCGCTGTCGCCGCTCGCCGATGGCGTGCTGCGGCTCGACACCCGAACCGGCGCGGTCTCGACCTGCAACAACTCGGGTGCGGGATGGGCCTGTTACGCGGTGCCCGACGAACGCGCGGCGCTGGATGCCGAAATCGGCCGGCTGCAGGCCGACAATGAAAAGATGAAAGCCCAGCTCGCCGAACGCGAGCCGACGGTGTCCGGCAAGATCGAAGAGCCGCTGGCGAAATCGGACTCGCTGAAAAAGCCCGAACCGAAAGTCGCCGAGGGCGAGCGCAAGATCGAAATCCCGCTGCCGAGCGACCGCGACATGGACCGCATGATGTCGTTCCTGGAGCGGGCCTGGCGGCGATTGATCGACATGGCCAACCGGGTGCAGAAGGACGTCAGCGGCAGGATTTGAGCAGGGAGCGACGTGTTGAGAGACCGATTTTCATGACCGCACCAAAAGTCTCCCGCACCACTCCCTCGTCCGTCAGCGCCGCCACCATCGCCTCCTCGCTGCTGACGGTGCAGACGTCAGGCGCAGGGTTCACCGACCTGACGTCAGAGGTCGAAAAATTCGTCCGCGATGTCCGCGCGCGCGAAGGCGCGGTGACGCTGTTCGTCCGCCACACCTCGGCATCGCTGACGATTCAGGAAAATGCCGATCCGACGGTGCTCGCCGATCTGACCACGGCGCTGAACCGGCTGGCGCCCGAAAATGCCGACTGGCGCCACGACACCGAAGGCCCGGACGACATGCCGGCCCATATCAAGACCATGCTGACCGCGACCTCGCTGCAGGTCCCGGTGCTGCAAGGCCTGCCGGCGCTCGGAACCTGGCAGGCGATCTATCTGGTCGAGCACCGCGCGCGGCCGCACCGGCGTGAGGTCGTGCTGCAGTTCATGGGCCAAGTGAATTGAAAAACGTCGATTAAAACAAATCGGCCGCGGATTGCTCCGCGGCCGATCGTTTGAGGCGCCCGGCGTCAGCCGGATCAAGCTCAGGTCTTGGTGATGTCGACGTCCTTGGTTTCCGGCAGGAAGATCGCGCCGATGACCACGGTGATCGAGGCGAAGATGATCGGATACCAGAGGCCCGCGTAGATATCGCCGGTCGAGGCCACGATCGCGAACGCGGTCGCGGGCAGCAAGCCGCCGAACCAGCCGTTGCCGATATGATAGGGCAGCGACATCGAGGTGTAGCGGATCTTGGTCGGGAACAGTTCGACCAGCATCGCGGCGATCGGCCCGTACACCATGGTGACAAAGATCACCAGGATGAACAGCAGTCCGATTACGGCCGCGACCTGCGGACGGAAGATATCGAACGGGTTCGACATCTTCACGATGCCGGCGTCGCCGGGCTTGGGATAGCCGCCGGCCAGCACTGCAGCCGATACTGCGGCATTGGAGGTCTTGGCGTCGGTGTACGGCGTGTCCTTGCCGTTGATCACGACCTTCACCCCTGAGCCAGCCGGTCCGGGCACGGTCGAGTATTTGACCGAAGACTGGGCCAGCAGCGCACGGGCGGTGTCGCAAGGCGCGGTGAAGACGCGGGTACCGACCGGGTTGAACAGATCGCCGCAACCTGCGGGATCGGCCACCACCTCGACCTTGGTGGATTCGATCGCCTTCTCCAGCGCCGGGTTGGCGTTGGTGGTGATCATCCGGAAGATCGGGAAGAAGGTCAGCGCCGCGATCAGGCAACCCGCGAGGATGATCGGCTTGCGGCCGATCTTGTCGGAGAGGGCGCCGAACACGACGAAGAAGCCGGTGCCGAGCAGCAGCGACCAGGCGATCAGGAGGTTGGCGGTGTAACCGTCGACCTTGAGGATCGATTGCAGGAAGAACAGCGCGTAGAACTGGCCGGTGTACCAGACCACGCCCTGGCCCATCACGCCGCCGAGCAGTGCCAGCAGCACGATCTTGGCGTTGCTCCAGTTGCCGAAGGCTTCGGTCAGCGGAGCCTTGGAGCTCTTGCCCTCATCCTTCATCTTCTGGAATACCGGCGATTCGTTCAGGCGAAGCCGGATCCAGACCGAGACGCCGAGCAGCACCACCGACACCAGGAACGGAATGCGCCAGCCCCAGGCCGCGAATTCCGGCTCGCCCAGTGCGGAGCGGGTGAACAGGATCACCAGCAGCGACAGGAACAGGCCGAGCGTGGCCGTGGTCTGGATGAACGAGGTGTAGTAGCCGCGCTTGCCCATCGGCGCATGCTCGGCGACGTAGGTCGCAGCACCGCCATACTCACCGCCGAGCGCAAGACCCTGCAGCAGGCGCAGTGCGATCAGGATGACCGGCGCTGCGATGCCGATGGTCGCGGCGTTGGGCAGCAGGCCGACGATGAAGGTCGACAGACCCATGATCAGGATGGTGACGAGGAAGGTGTACTTGCGTCCGACGATGTCGCCGACGCGTCCGAACACGATGGCGCCGAACGGACGCACCAGGAAGCCGGCGGCGAAGGCGAGCAGCGCGAAGATGTCGCGGGTTGCCGGCGGATAGGCCGAGAAGAACTGCGCGCCGATGATGCCGGCGAGCGACCCGTAGAGGTAGAAATCATACCATTCGAAGACGGTGCCGAGCGACGAGGCGAGAATGACGAAACGTTCGTCCTTCGTCATCCCTCCGGTCCTCGCCGATGTTGCAGTCATAGTGGACATTTCAATCGCTCCCCAAAAATCGTTGATGCTAAGTCCGCCCCGCGCCGAACTTGGCCGGATTG
Organism: uncultured Alphaproteobacteria bacterium; assembly: GCA_963764705.1. Taxonomy (GTDB): domain Bacteria; phylum Pseudomonadota; class Alphaproteobacteria; order Rhizobiales; family Xanthobacteraceae; genus Bradyrhizobium. The sequence goes on from CAVXTR010000016.1 coordinate 150,685, forward strand.
AGCTGTGGGCTTGGAGTTACGGTAACATCGCCGTGAAACCCGCCCCAATACGACTTTCGGCCCTTTGCACGGACACCGCGGAAGGCTGCGGCTGCGGTCGCGTGCACTCAATTCGGGGTTGGGTCGACGCCAATCCGTATTGCGGCGCACAATCGGACAGATTAACTGCTTTCAAATGTGGTAGCTTTGTGCGCTTGCACGCGACGTCCCGTCAGGGGACAAAGCTGCTACGGGCTACCCCGTGCCTCATGAAGAGAGCTGAATGACGACCGCTGCAGCTACCCACCTCGTCATCGCCGATGACCATCCGTTGTTCCGCGACGCCTTGCGGCAGGCGGTGGCGGGTGTCCTGAGCTCGGCCGTGATCAGCGAGGCCGGCTCGTTCGACGATCTCACCGCGCTGCTGGAGCGGGATTCCGATGTCGACCTGATCCTGCTCGATCTTTCGATGCCGGGAATTTCGGGCTTCTCCGGGCTGATCTATCTGCGCGCACAATATCCGGCGATCCCGGTGGTGATCGTGTCGGCCAGCGACGACGCCGGCACCATCCGGCGTTCGCTCGACTTCGGCGCCTCCGGCTTCATTCCCAAGCGCTTCGGGGTCGAAACCCTGCGCGATGCCATTATGAAGGTGATGGACGGTGACGTCTGGGTTCCCCGGGACACCGATCTCTCATCCGCCAGCGACCCCGACATGACGAAGCTGCGCGACCGGCTGGTGACGCTGACCCCGCAGCAGGTACGGGTGCTGATGATGCTGTCGGAGGGCCTGCTGAACAAGCAGATCGCTTATGAGCTCGGTGTCTCCGAAGCCACCATCAAGGCCCACGTCTCGGCGATCCTGCAAAAACTCGGCGTCGAAAGCCGGACCCAGGCGGTGATCGCGGCCGCCAAGATCGCCGGCGGCCAGTGGCGCCAGGGAACGCCGACCGGTTAGGCGCGTAGGATGGGTGGAGCGCAGCGATACCCGTCATCTAGCTATCCGGTCACGTCTGCATGAACGACTACCGCCGCAACTTCATCGCAGGGGGCAGTTTCTTCTTTACGGTCAATTTGGCAGACCGGCGGTTACGGCTGCTAACGGAATGCATCGACGGGCTGCGCACAGCCTTCCGCGAGACACGTCAGCATCATCCGTTCACGATCGACGCGATGGTCGTCTTGCCTGACCATCTCCACACGGTCTGGACGCTACCGGAAGGCGACACGGATTTTCCCACGCGCTGGCGGCTGATCAAAACGTCATTTTCCAGGAGGTTCGCATCGGCCGAACCAGTTTCGACCAGCCGTGCTGCCAAAGGCGAGCGTGGCATCTGGCAGCGTCGTTATTGGGAGCACACGATCCGCGACGAGAAGGATTTTGCGCGCCGTATCGACTACGTGCATATCAATCCCCCCAAGCATGCGCTGGTAAAACGGGTCAGGGATTGGCCGTACTCGTCGTTTCACCGCATGGTGAAACTTGGAGTTTATCCGGAGGATTGGGCGGGCGATGTTTCCGGGCTGGAAGGGGAATTTGGCGAGAGGACATGAATGCGCTGCGAGATGATGGGTATCGCTGCGCTCCACCCATCCTACGGTCCTCGCAATGACGGATGTTACCCACCTACTCCGCCGCCACCATCTGCTGGCTGCGCCACTGTCCGAGCAAGGCGCGCAAGGACGCCGGCTTGACCGGCTTGTTGAGGATCGCGATGTTTTCCTCGCGCGCGGCGGCGCGCACGTTCGGGCTGCGGTCGGCCGTGATCAGGATCGCCGGAATGTTTTCGCCGAAGCGGCGGCGAATCTCGCGGATCGCGGCGACGCCGTTGCCGCGATCGAGATGGTAGTCGACCAGCAAACCGGTGACGTCGCCACCCGAGGCCTCGATCGCCGCCATCGCCGCCTCGGGATCGGTGACCGCAATCACCTCGGCGTCCCACGCCTTCAGCAGCGTCTTCATGCCGTCGAGGATCGCCGCATCGTTCTCGATGCAGACGATCAGCGCGCCGCTCATCGGCGTCCTAGACAACGGGGTCGCGCTGGTGACGGCGGCGGTATGGTTGATCGCGGTCGCGATCGGCACCGTCACCGAGAACACCGAGCCGCCGGAAGCATTGGCGTCGATGGCGATGCCGTGGTTGAGCACGCGCGCCAGCCGCTCGACGATCGATAGACCCAGACCGAGGCCGCGCGCGATCCGCGCGCCCTGTTCGAGACGGTGGAACTCCTTGAAGATCTCGCCGCGCTTCATCACGGGAATCCCGACGCCGGTGTCGTAGACGCCGATCCGCAAGCTTTGGCCGTGGCGGCGGCAGCCGACCAGCACGCGCCCGCGCGGGGTGTACTTGATGGCGTTGGAGATGAAGTTCTGCAACAGCCGCCGCAGCAGCGAACGGTCGGATTCCACCGGCAGCGAGCACGGCACGAAAGCGAGCTCCAGGCCTTTGGCGCGCGCGATCGGCGCGAACTCGATCTCCAGCGAGCGCATCAGATCGGCCATCTTGAAACTCGATATCGAGGTCGTCATGGCGCCGGCATCGAGCCGGGAGATGTCGAGCAGTGCGCCGAGGATTTCCTCGATCGCCTCCAGCGAGTCGTCGATGTTCTCGACCAGGCGCGAGTCCTCGCCACCGTTCTGCCGTTCGACCAGGCTCGTGACATAGAGCCGGGCGGCATTGAGCGGCTGCAGGATGTCGTGGCTGGCGGCTGCCAGAAACCGCGTCTTCGAAATGTTGGCGTCCTCGGCGGTGCTCTTCGCCAGCGCCAGTTCGGAGTTCAGCCTGGTCAGTTCCTCGGTGCGGTCGCGCACCCGCTTTTCCAGCGTGGCATTGGCGCGTTCCAGCGCTTCGGCGGCCTCGAAGCTCGGCGTCACGTCGAAGAAGGTGATGACGAGGCCACCGCCGGGCATCCGGTTGGCGCGGACCTCGATCACCATGTGGCGGTCGAGCAGGCGTTCCAGATAGGGCTCGCCCTCGGTGGTGTAGGCCTGCAGCCGCCGCTGCAGCAGCGCATCGGCGTCGCCGAAGCCGGACGGCGACACGGCGCCCATGAATTCGAGGATCTCCTGCAGGGGCATGCCGAGTTGCACGAGGTGCGGCGGCAGCGCGAGGATTTCGCCGAACTGGCGGTTCGAGCAGATCAGTTGCAGATCGGCGTCGAACACGGCGATGCCCTGGCGCACATGGTTGAGCGCGGTCTGCAGGATCTCGCGGTTGAAATGCAGCGCGGCGTGGGAATCGTCGAGCAGCTTCAGCGCAGCCTTGGCCGACACGGTGCGTTTGCGCAGCAGCAGCGACATCACGAGGCGCGAGGAGGCGGCCCCGATCGAGGACGCGATCAGGCGTTCAGCATGTTGCAGCAATTCGAAGTCGGCCGGTACCGCCGGATCGAGATGACCAGGGTGGCTCGCGGCAAAGGCCTCGAAGGCGTGTTGGGCGCGCTCGGGGCCGAGATATTGCGCCACCGTGCTCTGGATATCCTGCACCGTGACCGTGGTGCGCCAGCGCCGGAAGGTCGGCGCGATCGGCGCCAGCGTGGGCGGCACGAACAAATCAGCTTGAAGCCGCTCGATCGACGACGGCTGGCGCGACAGCGACATCACGATGTAGGTCAGGACGTTGAGCGAGAGCGACCACAAGACGCCATGCAGCAAGGGCGGCAGGTCGGCGCCGAATAGCGCCTGCGGCCGCAGCGCCTCGATGCCGAACGGCCCGTGCTGAAGCAGCAGCAGGCCCGCGGTGCTGTTCTCGAGGAAACTCGGCAGGAACAGCGTGTAGACCCAGACTGCGACGCCAACCAGCATGCCGCCCATGGCGCCGCGCGCGGTCGCCTGCCGCCAGAACAGGCCCCCGAAGAAGGCCGGCGCCAGTTGCGCGATGGCGGCGAACGACAGCAGGCCGATCGCCGCCAGCTGGGTGTTGCCGAGCGCGCGATAGTAGAAATAGGCCATCACCATGATGGCGAAGATCGCAAACCGCCGCACCTTGAGCAGGAAGTTGCCAAAGTCCTTCTGGCCGTCGCGGGTCTCCGGGCTGCGCTGCAGCACCAGCGGCACGACAATGTCATTGGAGACCATGATCGACAGCGCGACGCATTCGACGATCACCATCGCGGTCGCGGCCGACAGGCCGCCGACGAACACGGCGACGCTGAGCAGCGGCGAATTGGCCTCCATCGTTAGCGCCAGCACGTACATGTCGCTGTCGACGGCGCCGAACGGGAAGGTGATGAGACCGGCGATCGCGATCGGGATCACGAACAGGTTGATGGCGACCAGATAGAGCGGAAACAGCCAGCGGGCGCGGTTGACCTCGGCCATGCTGGAATTCTCGACCACGCTGACGTGAAATTGCCGCGGCAGCAGCATGATCGCGCAGAACGACAGCAGCGTCATGGTCAGGAAATTGCCGATGCCCGGCACGTAGTCGATGACACGCACCGCCTCCGGGGTCTTCATCGCGCGTTCGATCAGTTCGACCGGCGTGAACATCCAGAAGGTGACGAAGGCGCCGGCGGCGAGAAAGGCCACCAGCTTGATGATGGATTCGGTGGCGATCGCCAGCATCAGGCCGTGCTGGTGCTCGGTGGCGTCGGTCTGGCGGGTGCCGAACAGCACCGCGAACACCGCCATCGCCAGCGTGACGACCAGCGCGATGTCGCCGACGATCGGGATCGAGGAGAACGCCTTGTCCTCGCTCAGGATGGTTTCCAGCGAGGATGCCATCGCCTTGAGCTGGAGTGCGATATAAGGCACCGATCCGATGATCGCGATGACAGCCACGGTGGCGGCGACCGCCTGGCTCTTGCCATAGCGCGCGGCGATGAAGTCGGCGATCGAGGTGATGTTCTGCGACTTGGCGAGCTGGATCACGCGGCGCAGCAGCGGCGTGCAAAGGCCGATCATCAGCACCGGACCGACATAGATCGCGAGAAAATCGACGCTGGTCCGGGTGGCGAACCCGACCGAGCCGAAGAAGGTCCAGGACGTGCAGTAGATCGCCAGCGACAGCGGATAGATCAGAATGCCGGCGCGGCCGCGCTGGCTCGGCGACAGGCGTTCGCCCAGGCTGGCGACAAAAAACAACAGTCCGATATAGGCGAACGCGGCGGCGATGACGCCCCAGTCGTGCAGCATTGCTGCTTGTCTCCCTGGCAGCCTGATCGCCCAGTATAAACGCATTGGGCCGGCAGCGCATCGCACTGCCGGCCCAATTTAGGGGTTTTGGCGCCGTAGGGTTACTCGGCTGCCATCGATTTCCGCTTCAGCGGCAGGCCGAGGCGTTCCCAGACCTGCAACAATGCGTCGGCGAGGCCGTCGATCAGGCTGTCGTCATGGTAGGGCGAGGGCGTGATCCGCAGCCGCTCGGTGCCCTTGGCAACCGTCGGATAGTTGATCGGCTGGATGTAGATGCCGTGCTCCTCGAGCAGGATGTCGCAGGCCTGCTTGCACTTCTCGGGATCGCCGACGAACAGCGGCACGATATGGGTGTCGCTCGACATGACAGGCAGGCCGGCCGCGTTCAGGATCGCCTTGACCCGGGCGGCGCGGTCCTGGTGGCGTTCGCGCTCCCAGTTCGAGGTCTTGAGGTGGCGGATCGCCGCGGTCGCTGCCGAACAGATCGCCGGCGGCAGCGCGGTGGTGAAGATGAAGCCCGGCGCGTAGGAACGGACCGCATCGATGATGTCGGCATTCCCCGCGATGTAGCCGCCGAGGCAGCCGAAGGCTTTGGCGAGCGTGCCTTCGAGCACGTCGATACGGTGCATGACGCCGTCACGCTCGGCGATGCCGCCGCCGCGCGGGCCGTACATGCCGACCGCATGGACTTCATCGACATAGGTCATGGCGCCGTATTTCTCGGCGAGGTCGCAGATCTTTGCCAGCGGCGCGACGTCGCCGTCCATCGAATACAGGCTTTCGCAGGCGATCAGCTTCGGCCGGTCGGGACCGGCGGCGATCAGCAGCTCTTCGAGGTGGGCTGTGTCGTTGTGGCGGAAGATCTGGCGTTCGCAGCCGGCCTGGCGGACGCCTTCGATCATCGAATTGTGGTTCAGCGCGTCGGACAGGATCAGGCAGTTCGGGATCAGTTTGGCGATGGTCGCGATGCCGGTCTGGTTCGAGACATAGCCCGAGGTAAACAGCAGCGAGGCCTGCTTGCCGTGCAGGTCGGCCAGTTCCTGTTCGAGTTGCACCAGCGGATGATGGGTGCCGGCGATGTTGCGGGTGCCGCCGGCGCCGGTGCCGACACGGGTCGCGGTTTCGACCATGGCGCCGACCACCTTGGGGTGCTGGCCCATGCCGAGATAGTCGTTGGAACACCAGATCACGACGTTGCGCGGGCCCTTCGGCGAATGCCAGATCGCATGCGGGAACCGGCCCGCGATCCGCTCAAGGTCGGCGAAAACCCGATAGCGCCGCTCTTCATGCAGGCGGTGGAGGGCGGCACTGAAAAATTGGCTGTAATCCATTACGAGACCCGGCAGGAGACTGGAAAGAGTGAGACCTGGAAACGGACTGGCCGGAGCCAGCCTCCAGGCGTTTCGTCTTTTTAGAACTTTTCCAGGTTTCATGTCTATGCGGAATCCCACATTTCAGCGGACCCCCGGCATGCGCCGGAGGCGCAGCAAAACTTGATCCTGATCAATGCGCTAGGAGCGATTTGAGCTCCCGTTATTTTGTCTGCCATCGAAATTCCGGTAAGCCCGCCACAGCGCGATCGCCCAGCCGGAAAAATAGCCGGCGCTGGCACCGGAAACGGCGTGGCCGACGATCGCGACCGCTGCGTGCGGCTCCAGTTTCATCGCTGACGCGACCGCCACGCCATATTGCAGCGAGAACACGGTGACGTTGCGCAACAGCGGGCCCATGCTGCCCGGACGGGTCACCGTGCCGTGTTGCCGGTCCGCTGCCAGCAGCCGCGGCCCATTGAAAAGCCCGAGCGGGGCGAACACGGCCAACGCCGCGAACCATGCCAGCAGCGGCTCCAGGGCGTGCTCGCGTGCCAATACCAGCCGCGACAGGCCCATCCCGAAGAACACCAGCGGGACGATCAGCATGCGCCAGACCGCCTGCGTCCGCGGCCGCAGCGCCTGCGCTCCCTGCCAGATCAGGTAGACGAGCAGGACGAAAACCCAGACCGGCGTGTTGGCCAGGATACGAAATGCGATTTGCATCGGCTCCCTCGATCAGTATAGCCGGGACGGCTCGATCGCCATCGGTTCCGAGAAAAAGCCCCCGGCGACGCCGGGGCTTTTGCTGTTGAAGACAGACTGAAGATCAGTACGCGAGATCAGTACTTAACATCAGTATTTGGCGACGACCGGGCCGCCGAACTTGTAGTTCGCACCGACGCGGCGGATGTTCGAGCGCAGATCGACCGTGTGCGTGAACACGTTGGTGGGGAACGGGATCGCCGGGGGGCCGAAGGCGGTCAGGTTGGTGCTGGTGACACTGGTCCTGCCGAGATCGACATAGAGATATTCGGCCTTGATTGACCAGCCATTCAGCAGCGCGTATTCGCCGCCGATACCCGCGGTCCAGCCGTAACGCGTGTCCGAGATCGAAGCCGATTCGTTGGCGGTCGCGAAGGTGTCGGTGAAAAGGTTATTGGCCTTCACGTTGGCGCCGGCGAGACCGCCGGTGCCGTAGAGCAGCAGGGCCGGAGTAACCAGCACGCCGGCGCGACCGCGCAGGGTGAACAACCAGTCCGAAGACACCGAATGTGGCACGAAAACAACTGGGTTCGCACTCGGCAGGATAACTCGTGATAAGTCGGCATTACCGGCGTGAGGCTGAACTCGATCGGGCGACGCCGACGCAGGTCTTGACATCTATCAATGTGTTGATAACAATAAGGCTATGAATAAAATAGCATTGATCACTGGCGCGACTCGCAATCTCGGTTTCTCCCTCGCCGAAGGGCTGGCGCGGCGGCTTGAGCCCACCGACATCGTGTATTTGACCGGACGCGATCCGGCGCGCGTCGCCGAATCCGTGCATCGTTTGTCGAACGTCAGGGCTGAGGTGCGCGGCGAGTTCCTGGACGTCGCCATGCCGGACGCGGTCGAGCGCTTCGCGGAGCTGCTGGTCTCGCGTCATGGCGGCGTCGACATCGTCTTTTCCAATCACTACGCGCGGGTTCAGCCGGACGACGATCCGCGCGCCGTGATCGATCAATATGTCGAGGCCAACAATCTCGGCACGACGCATGTTCTGCGCAGCTTCGCTCCGCTATTGCGCGATGGCGGGCGGCTGTTCGTGGTTGCGAGCCGGGCCGGCAGCCTGCGCGCGCTGGCGCCGGCGCTGCACCCGCGGTTCGAAAACCTGCAATCGCTCGACGATGTCGACCGCGCGGTGTGTCGTTGGCGCGACGCGGTCCGCTCGGGTCGCGCGCCGGGCCAGGCGTGGCCGGCCTGGATCAACATTCCGTCCAAGATCGGCCAGGTCGCGGCCGTGCGCGTGCTCGCAGGCCAACGCCGCGCCGACAATTCGCGGCGTGGGATCCTGATTGCATCGATCTCACCGGGTCTGATCGATACCGGGGCGTCGCGCTCCTGGCTCGATATGACCGGTGCCCCGCAGCCGGACGAAGTCGCAGGCCCGCTTCTGGACCTCGCGCTCGACCCCTCGCCACACGAATCTTTTTATGGCGAGCTCGTCCATGTCGGCCGGGAAGAACCTGGCCCGTTCGGCTCGGTGGTGGCGAGCGGGACGGTCGTGCCGTGGAAGTGAACCGCAAAAGCAAATTGTCCGGGCACAAATCTTCGGCGCGCAAGCCCGTCGATCACAAATCCTCGCTGCGTCCGTCTACCGAGCAGGAGCGGCTTGGCATGCTGGTCAAGCGCGCCGAGCAGGCGATGGTTCGGGCCAAAAGCACGGTCCTGAAATCGGTCGGGTTGACCCCGTCGCAATATGTTGCGCTGTTCGAACTTGATCGGCAGCCGGGGATTACCGCGGCGACGCTGGCGCGCGCCTGTCTGGTTACGCCGCAGGCCATGATGATTCTGCTCAAGACCATGGAGCAGCAGGGCCTGATCACCCGGTCGCCGCACCCCCGACACCCTAGCGTGCTCGAGCTGCACATGACCGAGGTCGGACGCGAGGCACTTCACGCGGCGCGTGAGCGGGTAAACCCGATCGAGCGGCGGGTGTTCGGCGTCTTCTCGCCGAAAGATCAGGTCGTCTTTCGCGAGTTTTTGCTGCGCTTCATCGAGGCGTTCGAGGGGGAGTGACCGCAGCAGCAGCACCCAGGACTTGCGCCGCGAACCTGGTTCGAACGGAGGCTCGCTCTGCCTTGGGGAGATCAGGTGGTGCGGAAACGCAGCACGCCGTCGGTGACTTCCGAGGTCAGGCGGCCTTCGTTGAGCATGTAATTGACATGCGCGATCAGTTCGCCGGCAGCAAAGCCCATTTGATGCACGTCGAGTTCGTATTTGTGGAACACGACCGGCACCAGTTGCCGCGAAGTCTGCGGCACTTCACGGCAGGCTTCCGCGATCAAACGACAGCGATCCTCGTGATGATCGGCGAGCTGCTTGATCCGCGTCTTGAGGCCGTAGAACGGTACGCCATGGCCGGGCAGCACCATGACATCCCAGGGCAATGTCGTAGTCAGGCTCGCCAGCGAGGCCAGATATTCGCCGAGCGAGTTCTGGTCGGGCTCGACCGCCCAGACGCTGACATTGGGCGAGATCTTGCTCAGCACCTGGTCGGCCGACAGGAACAACTTGTCGGCGGCGCAATACAGCATGACCTGGTCGAGCGCGTGGCCGCCGCCGGTGATGACCTTGAAGCGCCGCGTCCCGATCGAAATTTCATCGCCATGCGAAATGCGGTGATAGGACGGCGGCAGCACCGACACCCGCTTCAAATAATCCTGGCCGCGGCCGAGCAGCTTGTCGGTCAGGCTTTCGTCCATGCCGTGGCGGCGGAAGAACAGCCGCTGCGCCATCTTGCGTTCTTCGGTGCCGCGGTTCTGGTGATAGACCGATTGCAGATACTCGACCTGCGACATCTGCAGTGGGCAGTTGAAGCGTTCGACGATCCAGCCGGCAAGGCCGACATGGTCGGGATGCGAATGGGTGACGATCAGCCGCGAGATCTTCACGTGCTTGAGCGGACCCTCGAACAAGGTGGTCCAGGCCGCGATGGTTTCCTCATTGCCGAAACCGGAATCGACCATCGCCCAGCCATCGCCGTCGGCGAGCAGGTAGATGTTCACGTGGTTGAGCCGGAACGGCAGCTTGAGCCGGACCCACAACACGCCGGGCATCACCTCGACCACCTGGTCGTGGCCCGGGTGACTTTCCCAAGGGTATCGCAGTGCCTCGGCCGAGGACATCGTCTCTGTCTTTGTATCCATCGCTACGGCTTACCCGCACCAAAGGCGGGGCGCTAGCCGAAAAAGCGGATGACCGTCATTCCGGGTTCGGTCCTGCGGAACGCCCCGGAATGACAGCGTTTTAAGCCGCCCTGATATTCGACAGGAACGCGTCGATTTCCGCACGCAGCACCTCGGCCTCGTGGCGCAGCGCGCCGGAGGCGCTCAGGACCTCGCTGGCGGCGGTTCCGGCTTCGGTCGAGGCCGTGGAGACGCCGACGATGTTGCTGGAGACCTCGCTGGTGCCGCCGGCGGCATGCTGGATGTTGCGCGCGATCTCGCGCGTCGCCGCACCCTGCTCCTCGACCGCGGCCGCGATCGCGGTGGTGACGTCGTTGATCTCGCTGATCGTGGTCGAGATGCTGCGGATCGCCGACACCGCCGACGTCGTCACCGTCTGCATGCTGACGATCTGCTGGCGGATTTCGTCGGTGGCCTTGGCAGTCTGGTTGGCGAGGTTCTTGACCTCCGAGGCGACCACGGCGAATCCGCGGCCGGCATCGCCGGCGCGCGCGGCTTCGATGGTGGCGTTCAGCGCCAGCAGATTGGTTTGCGAGGCGATGGTCTGGATCAGGTCGACCACAACGCTGATCCGGCCGGCGTTGTCGGCCAGTCCCTGCATCGTGGCGTCGGTCTGGCCTGCTTCCTCCACCGCCTTGCGGGCGATGTCCGCCGAGGTGACGACCTGACGGCCGATCTCCGCGATCGAGGACGACAATTGCTCGGTGCCCGACGATACGGTCTGGACGTTGACCGAGGTCTCCTCGGCGGCGGAGGCCACCGCGCTGACCAGCGCACTGGACTGATCGGCCGTTGCCGACATGCTCTGCGCCGTGGTCTGCATCGAGCCCGCGGCCGATTGCAGGCTGTCGAGCGCGGTGCGGACGGTGGTTTCGAACGCCACGATCTGCGCTTCCATGCGGGAAGCACGCTCGCCCTTGGCGGCGCGGTCCTGGTCCTGGTCGGCGGCGAGCGCGCGGCTCTGGATCATGCTCTCGCGGAACACGTGCAGCGAGTCGGCCATCTCGGCGATTTCGTCGTGCTGGTGGCTCTTGTAGATTTCGGATTCGAGGTCGCCGCTCGACAGCGACTGCATCGAACGTTGCAGGCTGCGCAGCCGCCGCAGGATGCTGCGGCCGACATAGAGCCAGACGAACAGGATCGAGCCGACCAGCGTCAGCACGCCGGCTCCGAGCATGACCGTGGTCGCGAGCGAAATCTCCTGACGCGCCTGCCAGGTCGAGGTGTCGGTTTCCTTGCGCACGCCGTCGACCAGTTGCTGCACGCTGATGCCGAGGCCGACATTGAGCTTGCGGGTCTCCTCGAGGATGGTCTGGCCGTAATCGGTCGCGTCCAGCTCCTTCTGGCGGATCTTGAACACGCCGGTCTTGCCGTCGCCGAGCGCCGAAAGCGCCGTGGTGGTGTTGCGGACCGCCGTCGTCGCCGAGCTCTTGGGCAGGGCATCGAGATTTTTCTTCAACCGTTCCTGCGAGTTGCGGAATTCCTTCTCGATCACTTCGAGCGTGTCGCTGCTGGTGGCCGAAAGTGCCGCGATCAGGCCGAATGCCATCCGGTTGCCGCCGCTGACGACATCGCTGACGTGGTCGAGCGTTGTCTGCGCCTTGCTGGCTTCGTCCTGGGAGAAGTCGCCGGCGCCGAAGATGCCGTTGAGCTGGGTCTGGGCGTTGATCATCGCGGGGCCGCCGGCGGCGAGGAAATCCGCCTGCGCCTTGCGCACCGCCTCATAGAGCTTGTCATGCTGGGCGCCGGCTTCGAGCCGTTCGCGCGCGGCCGAGCCGAGGCTCTTGACCATGTCTTCGATGTTCTTGATGGTTTCGGTCAACGCGGCGACCACGTTCTTGTCGGCGCCGAGCTCGGTGATCTCGCCGAGCTTTGCCAGCGTGACCGCCTGGGTCTCCGCGATCTTCTTGGCGCGTTCGTTGAGCAGCTCTTCGGTCTTCGAGTCCAACAGTGCCGGGCCCTGGCTGGCAAGGCTGGCGCTCTGGGCCGATAGCTGCAGGCTGGCGGCGAGACGCGGAATGTCCCTTCCGCTCAGATCGACCATGGTCACCCCGAGACGTCCGAGCTCGAGGCCGGCGCCGGCGCTGATCACGATCGCCATGCCGGCGATGACGGCGAAGGCGACGAAGAGACTTCCCCTGACGCCGAACCGCGGAAAGCTGAAACCCCTGAGCCTGAATTTGCCGACCTTGAACCGAAACGCCATGTGTCCGTCGCCCCGTCTACGCTACCTTGAGATGTTTCCTCGCGCGGCAGTATCGAGGTACCCGGTTAACAACTCCGGAAAACCAAGGGCGCTTTTGCGACTTTTCGGCGTTAGAGGCTGATTTGAGGTGTATTTCCGCGAACCGGAAAAACCCCGGACAGCAAAAAGGCCGGCATCAAAGCCGGCCTTTCATCATCGCTTGCGTAATCGCTCGTGCAACCTCTCGCTGAATGCGATCAGTAGCGGGCGACCACCGGGCCGCCGAGGTTGAAGCGGTAGTTGATGCCGGCCTTCAACGTGTGCTCGTCGTTGCGCCAGCTGCCGAACGGCGCCAGCACGCCCGGCGTCACGAAGCGGGTGCTGCCGAAGTCGTAGTACATGTACTCGGCCTTGGCGGACCAGTTCGGGGCGAACATGTATTCCACGCCGGCGCCGACCGTGTAGCCGTTGCTGTGGTTCTTATCGAGCGTGAAGGCGACCGGAGCACCCGCGAAGGTCAGGGTGTCGCGGTTGTCCGAATAGGCGTAGCCGCCTTTGACATAGAGCAGGCCCGGACCCCAGGTGTAGCCGACGCGGCCGGTGATCGAGCCCAATCCGCGCTGGTTGTTGTTGTAGACGGCGCCGTTCGGGAACACCGCGTTGACGTAGTTACCGCCGAGCCAGCTGTACTGGCCTTCGGCGCCGAGAACCCAGTTCGGCGCGAACTGGTAGTCGGCGCCGGCCTGCACGCCGCCGAGGAAGCGGGCGCTGTAGTCGCTCAGCACCAGGCCGTTGAAGTTGTTGCTGCCGGCGAAGGCGCCGCCGATATGGCCGCCGATATAGAAGCCGGTCCAGTTGTAGAGCGGCGCGGCATAGGCCGGCGCCTTGTTATAGTTATAGGGGCGGGCGCCGAGGTCGGCGCCGAGGGCCGGTGCGGCAAAGGCGGCGAGGGCAACGGTCGCGAGCAGGAACTTCTTCATGGTCTGGTCTCCCCAAAAATTGGATCGGAGACGCCGCGTGCGGGCGCCGTCCATGGCCCCGCAGATAGACTGCTTTTGAATAAAATGCTGTCACTTGCCGGCCACAGCGAATAGCAACCCAACCCATTGGCAGATAAACGTTTTTCGTACTTAACAGGGGCCTAATCAAAGCTGAAGAATGGCTTAATTTTCGCGGGGCCCCAAGGCCATCCGGCAAGCTTTGCTTAAGCAATTCGCCGCCGCACGTCGGCGCGCATCTGTTCGCGAAAGGCCTGCCGGCGGGCGGGGCGGTCCTTCACCGCGACGTCGTGGCGGTCGAACACGTTGAACATTTCGAGGATCGGATAATGGTCGCTGGCCATCGCCAGGATCCGCAGCAACTCCGCCACCGGCCCGTTCGGACCTGACACCTCCCATTTGCGGATGGTGTCGGCGCCCTCGGGCGGCAGTCCGCAGAGTTTGGCCATATCGGCGTGCGTCAGCTTCTGGCCGATGGCCTCCCCGAGATGCTCGCGAAGTCTCTTCAGTTCCGGGCCGGTCACGGGTTTCTCCGTCTCGAAGGGTCTCTGTGAAGTGCGTCACACACGGCGCGTGGGGCGCGGGCTATACGCACTGCATTCGTTTCCCGAGGAGGCAACCATGCGCTCGCTCATCCAAAGTCTGACACCCGACGATAGCCAGATCTCCTGGCGGCGCGTCGGCGGCATGTTCGCGCTTTACGTTGTGCTGATGGTCACGGCGGCAGGCGTCTTCGTCAGCCACGAATCATCGCGGAAACTCGCGCACGAACCCGCCACGACTGTGGCGACCGATGCCAAAGCGCGTTCGATCGCCCAATTCGCGGCCAACGACTGACCTGGTGAGTTCTGCTTTGACGCGTTTTCTTGACGCGAACCGGTACCACTTCGCTTGAAAACGCTTCCACTCAGGCGCCGATCGCGTTTCGCGCCACGACTTCACGATAAAAGGCCGCACTGAGCTTTGCGGTCCGGACCTAAGTCTCGAAATCGACGTGATAGATTCCGAAACGCTTTTCGAAGCCGAAGATCCATTCGAAATTGTCCATCAGGCTCCACAGGAAATAGCCGCGCACCGGCACGCCCTCGGCGGTCGCGCGCTGTAACTGCCGCAGATAGTTGCGCAGAAAACTGACGCGATCGAGATCGTAGACCTGGCCGTCGGGGGCAAGCCTGTCTTCCGACGAGGTGCCGTTCTCGCTGATATAGAGGTTGTCGATGTTCCAGACCTTTGCCGCCAGCCGCGGCGCCCAGTAGATCACCTCGGGGCCGATCCGCAGCCATTCCGAATTCATGTGCGGGAACGAGGCCGGGAACGGCAGCACCTTCCAGCCCGGCTTCTGGTCGGAGGCGGCGATGTAGAATTGCGGCGCGTAGATGTTGAGGCCGACGAAGTCATTTTTCGCGCCGATGATCTTCAATTCCTCGGGCGTGAATTTCGGCGCGTCCTTGCCCGAATATTCGAGGAAGCCGTCGGTGTATTTTTCCTCCAGCATCACCCCGAGCAGGCCCGCGTTCAGTTCGCGCGTCGCCATTTCGGCGGCGCGGACGTTCTCGGGCGTGTCGAACGCGGGCACGCAGGCGGCGATATTCTCGGCCGGGCCGACCCTGGTGCCGGCGCGCGCGTGCGCGCGGATCGCCTGCACCGCGAGCCCGTGCGCCAGCACGACGTGATGCCGCGCCTGGTTCAATTCGGCGGTCGGCAATTTCAGGCCGGGCGCGTCGATGCCCCAGCCATAGCCGAAGTTCAGGAAACGTCCGGCCTCGTTGAGCGTGAAGATATTTTTCACGCGGTCGCTGAGGCGCTCCGCGACATAGCCGGCGTAATCCGCGAATGCCTTCGAGGTGTCGCTGGACCGCCAGCCGCCGACCCGGTCTTCCAGCGCCTGCGGCAGGTCCCAGTGATACAGCGTGGCATAGGGTTCGATGCCGTTGGCGAGCAGTTCGTCGACCAGGCGGTTGTAGAAGTCGAGGCCTTTCGGATTGGGTGCGCCGGTGCCATCGGGAAATACCCGCGGCCAGGCGATCGAGAACCGGTAGGCTTTTACGCCGAGCGATCTGATCAGCCCGACGTCTTCCTTGTAGCGGTGATAGTGATCGTTGGCGCGATCGGCGGTGGTGTGATCCTCGATCTTGCCGGGTGTATGCGCAAACGTGTCCCAGATCGAGCGGCCGCGGCCGTCCTCGTTGACGGCGCCCTCGATCTGATAGGCCGAGGTGGCGGTGCCCCACAGAAAATCATTCGGGAAACGCGCTGGCGCGTGCGGATCGGCCGCAGCCGTTGGTGCGCCGTCGGCCGCGTGAGCCGGTGCCGCCGCGCCGAGCGCCGAAAGGCCGGCGAGCTTCGCGAACTGGCGGCGCGAGAATTTTTTCGGCATCGTGCCCCCTAGCAAAGCGTTTTCCAGCGAAGTGGATACCGGTTCGCGTCAAGAAAACGCGTCAACTCAAAAAAGCTAGAGCTTTTCCGAACGGAAAGGCTCTAACGCTGATCGATTTGATAGGCAGAAATCCTGTCGATCTGGAATTCGACCATAACAGGCGATTGGCCGTCGACGAATCCCACGCCCGGAAAATGATTTGAGCCCATCGCGAGATTGACGATCATGTACATCGGGTCGTCGAACCCGACCGGCACCTTGATCTCCGACGCCGGTTTTCGATCGATGAAATAGGTGATGCGGTCCGGCTGCCACAGCACGCCGTAATTATGGAAAGCGGTCGTCGTGTCCGCCACCGCGAAGTCGAACCCGCAGGATTCCACCCGCTGCGTCACAGGTATCCGCCAATGCGTCGTCATCACCAGGTTGTCGCGTTTGGGTCCGCGGCCTTCCAGCACGTCGATCTCCGGTGGCCAGCCGCCGTCGTCGGCGAGCATCCAGAATGCCGGCCACACCCCGATCCCGACCGGTATCTTCGAGCGGATTTCGAAGTAGCCGTATTTCTGCGAGAAGCGGCTCTGGGTGGTGAGGATGCCCGAGATGTATTCATTGTTGAAGAGCACCGGCTTGAGCGCGGCCGGCGTGCGGCTGGCGACGATCGAGAGCACGCCGTCGTGCACCCGGAACGGGTCCAGTCCCAGCGGCGTGGTTTCGCGGCCGCCGTAGCGCGGATCGACATAAATCTGCTGCTCGCCGTTCCAGGTGTCCTTGCGCCTGAAGTCGGAGCCTTCGCCGCCCCAGTATCGCGCTTCCGGCCATGCGGCGCCGCCGGCGTAGTGCGACGCCCATCGGTCGCCCGACAGCGGATGGGTGTCGAAATCGTCGTGAAAGGTCCGGTGCAGCGAAACCGACGTCAGCGATGCCGGATCCGTCGTTTCGACACGGCGGCAGGTTTCGCCGAGCGAGGCGGTCGTCACTTGCAACGCAAGCTTTGGCGGCGCGCCGGCGAGATCGTCCTGGGCGAGAGCGGGGGCTGCGGCGAGGAGACAGGCGACAAGGGCCAACAGGCGCCGTGCCGGTTCGCGGACAGGCAAACCCGCAAACGTCGCAAGCGGCCGGTACGAGCATTTTCCGCGCATCGCTGTCTCCCGTTGGCGGCATTGTTGCGGACCTGCCAATCCCCGTTCAACTGATATTCGCGTGTCCTCGCGGGCAGGCAGCTCCGCCCGCGGCGGCGCAAGCGCGCGGGCGCGCCGTCCGCGCGGGGGCCCGTAGTTGTACTGACCCGTAATTTAACGGGAAAGTAGTCTTGACGCGTAGAATTGAACCTTCTGTTCCGGAAACAATTGCAATGCCGAGGCAATTTCGCCTCGGCCTCGATTTTTGGGCTTGGACTTGGTTGCCACCCCCTCGGTGCTCGGGGCGCCTTATTAAGGTTTTGGTTTCAAAGGGCCGCCGCTTCGAACGTGCGTCGGAGTATTGATATGCTCGTCTATTTCATCACGGACGAACCGGCGAAATTACCGGCCGTCCGCGCCATGCTCGAGCCGCGGTTTGACGTCGTTCCCCGTTTGCTGGGAGACGACGGCACCCAGGCAAGTGCGCGTGGCGTGCTGATGGTCGACGTCGACCTGCGCCAGATGGCGCGTGTCGAGCAGCTCAAGCTCGCATTGCACCAGCTCAGCAGCCATCCCGAAAAGCTGTTTGTCGTCCACAATCAGGTCCGCTCGATGGTGGCGCAAGCCTACGCGCTCGGGGCGACCTTCGTGATTTCACGTGCCAAGGAAGCCGTCGTCAAGCTGGTGCAGATCGAAGAAGTCGAAAAGGCGGCGCAGCGCGACGCGGTGGTACCGCCGCCACCCGAGATCAGCGGTCCTTCGGCGGGCGTTCGCTTCGATGTTTTCGGACGTGCGCAACGGCAAGACGATCAACATCCTGGATGCCGAACATGCCACCGCGCAAATCGTCGATCGCGTCAAGCGGGACGGGCTCGTGACGTGGCTTGACGAGGTGCGCCGCTATCACGAAGGCACCTTTCAGCACTGCCTGCTGGTCACCGGCGTTGCCGCGGGCTTCGGTCTCGAGATCGGATTCAACAGCCAGGATGTCGCGCGGCTCGGGATTGCCGCCACCCTGCACGATATCGGCAAGGCCCGCATTCCGCTGTCGATCCTGGACAAGCCGGGACAGCTCGACCCGGCCGAAGATGAGATCATGCGGCGTCATCCCGACATCGGATATGACCTGCTGAAGAATGTTTCCGGCATGACGCCGGAGATCCTCGATGGCGTGCGGCACCACCACGAATATCTCGACGGTTCGGGTTATCCGGACGGACTGACGGCGTCGAAAATTTCGGACCTGGTGCGGTTGTTGACGATCTCCGACATCTTCGCGGCCCTGATCGAGGCGAGGCCCTACCGGGCGCCGATGCCCCGGCACACCGCCTACCAGATCCTCTGCGACATGGGCGGCAAGCTGGAAGGCTCGCTGGTGAAGGCGTTCAGGACCGTGGCGCTCAAGGCCTGAGGTGCAACAAGCCGGACGTCGCGGTTGAGCGAAACCTGCTCAGGGGACAGCGCCAAGCGCCTTCAACTCGGCATTGGCGGCTTCCCACTCGTTGAAACCGTGCGGGCAATCGTTCGCGGCCAGACGGAACAGGCGGATGGCTTCATCCTTCGATCCCTTGGTCAGCGACAACTCGCCGCTGTAGAAATTCGCCTCGCAGGTTTGGCCCGACTTTTTTGCGGGGTCCGGATCGTCGGCCGCAGCAAGCAAGGCAGCAGGCGTCATCTGGTTCAGGAACAATTTAATGACCGGCGCCGGCCAGACGGTCATGTCGATCCGTGAGCTGGTTTGCGCCAGGCGGCTCGGGAGCTTGTTGCGCTGACCGACGATATCAGCCCACAGCACCATATAGGCATTTTTCGGTGCCTGCGCGCTTGCCTGGTTGAAATCGACCAGCGCCTTTTCGGCTGAGCCGGCAAAGAAATATGAACGCCCGCGAGCAAAGTAAGCGACGGCAGATTTTGCATCGAGCCGGATGGCCTCGTTGTAGTCGGCGATGGCGCGGTTGTCGTCGCCCTTGTTCTGGTAGGCGTTCCCCCGACCGACCAAGGCCCCGGTGGATTTCGGGTCGAGCCGGATCGCCTCGTTGTAATCGGCGATGGCGCGGTCGTTGTCGCCTTTGACGCGATAGGCCAGACCTCGGCT
This sequence comes from uncultured Alphaproteobacteria bacterium, assembly GCA_963764705.1. Lineage (GTDB taxonomy): Bacteria > Pseudomonadota > Alphaproteobacteria > Rhizobiales > Xanthobacteraceae > Bradyrhizobium. The sequence continues at coordinate 169,837 of CAVXTR010000016.1, forward strand.
GTTGAAAGCCTCGGGGTCTTTGGGATCGATCCGGATCGCCTCGGTGAAATCGGCGACGGCGCGGCCGTTGTCGCCCTTTTCGAGATAGGCGATGCCTCGATTGTAGATCGCCTTGACGCGCGTGGGATCGAGCCGGATTGCTTCGCTGTAGTCGGCGATGGCGCGGTCGTTATCGCCCTTGTCGCTATAGGCGCTGCCTCGATTGCTGAAAGCCTTGGCGAATTTGGGATCGATCCGGATCGCCTCGGTGAAGTCGGCGATGGCGTGGTCGTTGTCGCCCCTGTCGCTGTAGACGCGGCCTCGGTTGTTGAAGGCGTTGGCGTATTTGGGATTGAGCCGGATCGCCTCGGTGAGGTCGGCGATGGCGCGGTCGTTGTCGCCCTTGTCGCTATAGGCGATGCCTCGATTGTTGAAGGTCGTGGCGTCCCTGGGATCGAGCCGGATCGCCGAACTGTAGTCGGCGATGGCGTGATCGTTGTCGCCCTTGTCGCTGTAGGCGCTGCCCCGGTTGAAGAAGGCCGTGGCGTCCTTGGGATCGAGCCTGATCGCAGCACTGTAGTCGGCGATGGCGCGGTCGTTGTCGTCCTTGTCGCCATAGGCCTTGCCTCGCTTGAAATAGGTCGAGGCGACCCGGGGATTGAGCCGGATCGCCTCGCTGTAATCGGCGATGGCGCGATCGTTGTCGCCCTTCTCGAGGTAGGCGGCACCCCGATTGCTGAAGGTCGTGGCGTCCTTGGGATCGAGCCGGATCAACTCGCTGAAGTCGGCGATGGCGCGATCGGTGTCGCCCTTGTCGAACCAGGCGATGCCCCGGCTGTTGAAGATATCGCCGTCCTTGAGACCGAGCCGGATCGCCTCGTTGTAGTCGGCAATGGCGCGGTCGGGTTCGCGTTTGTCACGATAAGCGAGGCCGCGGTTGTAGAAGGACGCGGCGAAGCCGGGATCGAGCCGGATTGCTTCGTTGAAGTCGGCGATGGCGCGGTCGCCGTCGCCCTTCTGGCGATAGGCGACGCCCCGGTTGCTGTAGCCGATCGCCTGCTGGGGGCCCGTCAGTTTCCCCGAATTGATTCCCTGCGTGCAGGCCGCGATTCTGGCGTCGGGGTTTTGCAGATCATAGCAGGGCTCGGCGGCGGCCGAATGACCCGCGAGCGTCATGGCGGCGGCAAGCGCTGCCCAGAATCTCGTTTGCGTGCGGCTCATGCGGTCTCCTGGAGCGAAATCGGTATCCCGGGATGTGGTATCGGGATTTGCGGGTCTGGTTCACGATCGACCGGAAAAAGTCGCCCCGCTGGATTTTTGACGATCTTGGGTATCCAGGCCGTCCGGACCGAGGCAAAGCCGCGGACCCATGTCCGGGATCTCTCCCTGATAGCCGTTGACGATTCCGTAAATTGTGAGAATTGTCATTGGCAACTACCGGGATATTCTTGTCTAGTGCGTTCGAGGCAGTTTTCGCCTGCGATCGGCTTCACACTCGCCGAGCGTAATTGATTGATACTAAGCCGTCGTGAGCGAGCAGCTTTGGGCTGGGCTCCGACTTGCTCTTATCCTGAGCAGGCGTTCGAAACGGAGCCTGCGCCGTACGATGGGGTAGATGGGTCATGGGCGATCCTCCTGGCGATGGTCCAGCGCCGGAAAGGCGGGGCTACAAGGTCTGGCTTGGTTTGCTCGGTCTGGTCGTTGCCGCAGGGCTGATCTTCTCGGCGGTCCACTGGGCGGGTTCACCTGAGCGGCCCGAGCTCTCGGTGGCGAAGCAATGGAACGAAGCTATCCAGAAACTCGGTTTCGAGCCCGTATATCCTCCGGTCGAGGATATCCAGGTCGGCGACATTTTTGCGATGATCACCAAAGACGCATTAACCGATACCGATTCGGTGACGGCCGAGCCGTTTGCCGGACGTTCGATCAAACTCATGCATCTCAATATGACCAAGGAAATCGAAGACGCCTATCGAGACGTCTACCAGTTTCCCGACACGGTTGCGCGGCCTGAACATGAAGGACAAATTTGGCCGCAATCGAGCTCCACGGATTCACTGTTCAAGCCTCCGGCGACACGAACCTCGCTTCCGCTAGTGTTGTTCCCGCGTTTCACCGTCACCAGTGCGAAGCATGCCAGCGGAAGTGCAGGGGGCGTGTCTGGATTGCTAAATGGCGCGTTTGGCGCAGAGGCAAGCTCCAGCGAAACCGTCGAAGTAAGATTTTCGGCTACGGAAACCTACGGCGTTCCCGCTGTGCCGGCGGAGCTTCGACTGATTGACTTCTGTGATGCGCCGGCGACGAAAGCGTTCTGCTCGGACAAGGGATTGCGCAAGCAGCTTTCAATTCTGGTCGGGTCTCTGATCGACGACAAAGTGAAGGATCGCAAAACCGGGTTGCAGCAGCCGCGTTTTTCGGTCGAGCTGGCGCTCGTCAGCCGCGTGTTTCTGGCGCGTTCGATCCAGACAAGTATTCGCGAAGACGGTGCGACGCGGGGAAGTGGCGGACTGATCCGGGAGGCGACGTTGCCGGTAACGGCGCAGCAACCGGTTTCGGCGCCGGCGAATACGAGTGGTGACCGGGTCGAACCGGACAAACCGAAGCAGGCCGATCCGGCATCGACGATGCCGCAGGCCGGCTCGACCAAAGCGCCGGGTGCGGCGATCGGCTTCGAGCGAAGCGCGGCGTCGAGCGTGCTCTTGCCGGATACGCTCTTGCCTCGTCCGGTCGTGGTCGGCTTCAAGAGCGTCCGCCTCAAGCCGGAGGAGCGATGATGACGATACGAAAATTGCTGACGCTAACCGGTCTGATGCTGCTCGTGTTTCCGTTGCGCCATCCCGAGTTCGTTAACCGCGTCGCGGACGATTGCGACTGCGACCTGAAGGATCTTGGCTGCAAGATTGTATGTTCCAATATCGGCTCACGCCGCGGAACCGGAGGCGGATCGAGCACATTCGATATCGCTCCCCGTGGCGATGGCCCGCCTCGGGAGCGGCCGATCGTCGTTCCCCGGTCGGACGTCAAAAATCCGACCGAGCTCACGAAGTAGCGGGTTGATGATTGGCGAGGAAGGGAAGGCGCGTCGCAGATTTCGAGTTTGACTATCGGTGGGTGACGGTCAGGAGATGCAGATGACTTCGAGGGGATCGATCAGACTCTTGGTAGCGGCAATGTTGATTTGCCTGTTTCAGGCGCCGATGACCACGAGGGTAGAAGCGCAAGCGGATCCCCGTCAGATATTGGCGGCGGTCATCCTCCAGGTACAGACGGGCACGCCAAATCCAAATTGGTATGGCCCTCAACTTTGGCAGACTATTGCCATGCAGACGAACAACAGTGGTGTTTACCCGGTTTTGGTCCAACTGGGACCGGTGACCAACGTTGTGTTGAACGGACAAACCCAACTCCCCGCAGGGCCGGTCTATTCCTTGGTGGCGCAACATCAGAACGGCGTATCGACGTGGTTGCTGGGCATCAGCCTCTATACCAACCGGATTGAGTACGCGAACTTCAATATTGGAAGCGCACCGCAGCAGTTGCCGCCCCAGCCCGTGCAACTCCCGCAAAGTCAGACGCCTTTCCCGGGGACCGCGCCAAACCCGCCGTCGAACCCGCCGCCTGCCGCGAGCAGCGCATCCGAAGCATGCCGAAAGTTTCCAAATCTCTGTTAGGGGAGGCCGCAGATGCTGACACGACGATGCTGCCTCGCGGGTGGCGGGCTCTTTCTTCTCGGCGGCGCCGGCGCCAAAGCAGCGGCAACACGCCACAATCCGATTTATGGCTGCAGGCTGCCGTCCAACGAGGCTAACAATTTCCTCGACGCCAACACTGAAACGCGGCGCTACATCACCGGCAACGAGCCGATGATTCCTCAGTCCGGTAACAAGGACTTCGATCTTGCGCTGGCACTGACACTATCCAAGATTTCGGATTGCCTGAATGTCACGCCGGGGTTCGCGTACTATGATGACTATGATGGGGAGAACGCGTTTGCCTCCGACGTCGCCCGCCTGGCCGGAGACGACGGTACAGTGCTGTTTGGAAAAAATCTTCTGAAGCGACTGATGGCAGGTCGCGAGAGTCCAGAGGTTGCGGTTGCCGGTGTTTGTGCCCACGAGTTCGGTCACATCCTTCAGTACAAGCTGGGTCTGGACAAGGGTCTCCGCAAAGGCCAACCCACGGTCAAACGCGTCGAATTGCAGGCCGATTTTTTTGCGGGGTACTTCGCGGGCGTTCGAAAGCGGGAGTTGCCTGGTTTTCCGGCGGCGGTGATTGCGTTGACGCAATACAATTCCGGAGATGACATGCTCAACAACCCCGACCATCACGGCACGCACGAGGAGAGGGGCAGGGCTATCGTCAAGGGTTACCAAACCGCGCATGACGACAAGAAGCCTCTGCTGGACGCGATCAATATCGGCACGGAATTCGTGGTTAGCAACTTCTGACGCTGCGGTTCCCGGGGCGGGGGATAGGGGGATTTTTCGAAAACGTGCCGCTTGACGCGGCTACCCGTTGGGTCAGAATGGCAGGCCATTCAGGGTCGAGGAGCGTCCATGAAATTTTATATCACTGCGCTCGATACATCTGGAACTGTCACGCTGCACCGTGACTTCGTACCCGCCGCCATCAAGAAAGCTTCCGAACTTATTTCTGATGGATGCCTGAACGTGGAAATCATCACGCCGGGCGGCGCGGCCTATCGTTCCGGCGAATTTGATCAGCTGAAGGAGCGCGCCGGGGCCTAGATAAGAGGCAGGCAACCGAGGCGGCCTCGACACAGGCGGCGAGCTTGGATCAAGCTTCAAAGAAGCTGCTGATTATCGCATTGACTGTGATCCCGTTCGCAATGGCGGGTCGGGTGTTTCACTATTTCGAAATGGGTTCCGCGGCGCCGACCACGTACTGGGCGTGGGCATTAGTCGTCGTGCTGGCCGTGCTGGCATTTGGCCTGTATCGCGTGCATCGCTATTGGCACGGCGGCAGGTCCTGACGAATCAGGACACTCCCAAAATCAACCTGGGACACCGGACCAAACACGGATAGCGCCCGGAGCAGGGTGCTGGATGCGCTCGCTGCCGCATCCGCGGTCGTTCGCGCCTTGCATCCAGCAGAACTGGCCGAAGCAAAATTGGCATTGCCCATGACGTTGGTAACGCTACGCACGTTCCATTGATACGAGATGTGGCCGCCCGGCAAATTGAACGATGCGGCGGTGCCTCTGGTGACCCGCCAACCGCTGCATGGCGCATCCCTGGGGGATGGTTGGTCCAAACCCCACGTCTGGCTGTTGCCTGACTGGACTCGGGAGACCTGCTCGACCTCCGTTGCTGTCTTGTTGGTGCTGTCCGGTCATGGGGCCGTTGTTTTGTCGGGTGATCGGTGCGAGATCGGTCAGGCCAGTGAATTTATGTGTGGTCGTTCTCATTTACTTGCTCCCTGTGAAGTCGCCGGGATTGGCGCTTCGTGCGGCGCACCTCGAGGGATGCGCGGTGTCGAAGCGTCAGATGATGTCGTCGGACGGGCTTCGGCCGCGTCGGTGGTGCTGATTGGATCAACAGCGGCTGCAGGTCGCGTATGCTGGCTGCGCGTTCAGCAACAACCTTCGCCGCTCATGCTGGGCGACAACACCAGGTCAAACTGGCGGTCATCACCGCCAAGCCTTGACCGCCGCACAAGGGGCCGTGTCCATCGGTCTGGTGGCCCACCTGCGCACAATCGGGCAAGCGTGCAGGTTGGCACTGGCTCGGGGTTCAAGCGGTGCGCAAAACCTAATAAAACACTATTGTTTTATATCACCGGAGATCCGGAGCTGCTTGTAAATACATGCCAAATAGTTGGGATCAGCCGCCAATCCGGGATCAATTCGTCGATTTCAAGCCGCCGAGCGAAGAAGTATTTCTGTAGGTGGCTGACTGTGGCTACCGTAGCTACCGTGGCGGTTTAGCCTCGGCCATCCCCGGACTTGCTTGACGCAAATCAATACCGGGCGCGGGCAGAGCGACCAACGATCCATTTGAGGTTTTGGGCGGTTCCGTAAATTGAAAGGACTGAGACAACCGTGATCCATTGGCCTTTGGTCAACGCAAACCGGACGACGGATCAGGATGCTCCTCACCATGCAGGCAGCAAGACCAAGCGGTTTCAATTCCATACCAAGCGCCACCGGCGGGATCGCGCGGCTGGCATGCGCTCGGTTGGACGAGATGGGCAAGGATCCCGCTGTCATTCTCTCGAAAGTCGGATTGACGCTCGAAGACGCCAGAGACCCGGCCGTCCGGCTGGAAGTACGAACCCAGATCAAGCTTTTGAAATTAGCCGCCGAAGAGGTGCAGGACCAATGGCTTGGTTTCCATCTGGCGCGCAGCTTCGATCTACGTGAGATCGGTCTCGTCTACTATGTGATGGCGTCTTCGGATCAGCTTGCAGATGCGCTGCGGAACGCTGAGCGATACAGCCAGATCAACAATGAAGGCGTTCGTCTGAATTTCCGTATGAAGGACGGGTCAGCCGCAATTGCGCTCGATTACGTCAACGTCGACCGGCATGCCGATAGGCACCAGATAGAATTCTGGTTGGTGACGCTGGTGCGCATTTGCCGAAAGGTGACGAACGGTCGTTTGTCGCTTCTAAAGGTGAAGACAAGACATTTCAGAAATGGGATGCCTGCAGAAATCAGGGCATTCTTCGGCGTTGACATCGAATTTGGCGCTGACGCCGATGAAATTCTGTTTCCACGACCGGTTGCGCTGCTGTCTGTCGTGGGGCGCGATGAACGCCTCAACGAACTGTTGCGGCACTACGCGGAAGAAGCACTGGTGCGCAATCCACAACAGCGTCTCACGGTTCGTTCGAAGGCAGAGGACAGTCTGTCGGAACTGCTGCCCCACGGCAGAGCCACAGCGGCGGAGGTCGCGCGGCGGCTCGGGATGAGTCCACGAACTTTGGCGCGCAGGCTCGTCGAGGAAGGTACTTCTTTCGCGGAGACACTGGACGAGCTGCGAGCCGCTCTCGCGAAGCGTTATCTGCAGGACAAGACGTTGCCGATTTCCGAAATTGCATGGCTGCTTGGCTATCGGGAGATCAGCTCGCTGACACATGCTTTCAAACGATGGACCGGTATGACGCCCCGCGGGTTTCGTGCCAGACAACTCGCGTCGACTTAAGAAACCCGCGTCGGGCAAATCTGCGCTCTGGATTTCCCGGGACATCGGCACATCGTAGACGTTGAATGCGAGCAGTACGCCGGAGGTGGCTTTTCGTGGGGTGATCAACGTGGCAGTCCACTGTACGTTGGGACAGTGGGCTTCAGGACAATTGCTGCTGACGCGTTCTCTGAATTTAGATGGCGGTGCTGGGCGACCGACGACCACCCGGTATCCCAGAGCCCGCAGCCGACGGCCCCGGTCATTCCTCCCGACCGGGGCCACGTCGGGAACGGAGTTTCCCCACGCTCTCCACTAATTTGTTGGCGGGCCGCCTTGCCGGGACGCCTGGTCGTGTTGTCCAGCGCGGGAGCGGTCTACTCTGCCCGCAAGTCAGCGCCCTGAGCGCGTGCCTTGCCCTGGTGGCTGAGCACTCACGACCGCAGTTGCCGGATCCAGGCTCATCGTCAGTCGAGCGCCGGAGCGAGTTCGTACGCTTCCGTTATTGGCCGTGCTTCGAACTTGGTGCACAATAATTCGGTCTCCGCTTCGGCGAGCGGCGCGCGAAACAGCAGGCACGTGTAACCGGCCGGCGACTTGTTGCCGGTGTTCGCGCGGTCTTCCCTGAGAAATATGCATCCCTTGCACACGTCGGTGTGGTGTCCTCCTTCAGCCGCATCCGATTGATGCAGCACATGCCGGAGCGCGTCACGAAAGCGGTCCTTGCTGTCATCTTCGAGTACGGCAATCGCGTCCACGAGAGCGTTGACGGGGTCGCGCGCGAGGAGTTTCCTGCCTTGAGGCGTCACGTTCAGCGTCACCGAGCGCTTGTCCTCGGCTGAGGGCTTTCTCTCCAGACATCCCAGCTGTTCCAGTTCGCTGATGATGATGGATGCGGTCCCTCGCGTCGCGCCGACATGGCTCGCCAGCGCCGAAGGCGTCCTCGAGAGCCGGTTGGCGCGGGAGAGAAATCGCAGGGCCATCCATTCGCGGTCGCGCAATCCGTGCTTGGTGCATTCGAACGAGAAAACCCGTGCCAGCTGTCCCAACAGTTCGACCGATTCGAGTGCTGAATTCGTTTCCATCGCGGGTCAGATCCAATTCGTTGGCGGCCAGGTGTTCCATGAATTTGAGGTCGGCGCGCCGTCCCTCGCGCAGTCGAGCCCGCCCGAGGGAAGAGACAATCATCCCGAGAACGGCCTGCCTGCGCAGCCCTGACACCTCCAAACGCTACATAATCATTCACACCCGGCACGGTTGTCGGATCGCGCCAAAGTTTTGCTTTTCGAGGCCAATAAGGCAGGATCTATCCGCGGAGCTCATGGCGTTTCTCAACGCCTCGATTTGGGAGACCGGGACCCCCATGCCTGGCTGCAGCGCTTTTCCCTCGAACTCATCACGCCAGGGCGCGGCGTTGCCGGGTCAGCGCAGCGTGTCGGCTTCGGTGATAGCTTCGTCTATCCTGAGTTGCTCGATCAGTGCTTCCGGTTCGGCCGCGTAGCTGCGGCCGAACCGCAAGTGTCGCGCGCGTGCATCGCATCAGTTTTGGGCAGCTTTCCGTTGCCACACGCTTCCTCCGCTGCCGTCGGCGGAGGCACGCGCCGTGCCAGCGTGGCGTCAATTCTGGCGCGCTCGCCATCCTTGACGTAGATCGAGAGCCGTTGACGGGCCGCTCTCCAGAAGTCGCAACGGGCCGCGATGTCGAGCGTCTCGGCGACGAAGCTGCCAACGACGGCAACGTGCTTATGCCGCCATTTGCCATCGACGCAGACACTCTCGACCAAGATCGCGCGGAAGCGGGTCGTCTTGGGGCGATACAAGCCGCCCTTCGAAATGTACTTCCGCCAGCAGATGAGCATGGGGTCTGAAGGCGCCTACCAGATCGTGGATAGGATTGATGCCACGCCAAGCGCAGCCACCAGCCAGATCAGGAGATTGATCCGCAAAAACTCACTGCGTGTCATAACCTGCCTCCTCGATGCTCCGCCTACCGCCGCCTGTTCGGCACCCAACGGCCCCAGTCGCGGAGACTGGGGCCGTGCGCGCTGGGTTCTGGATGAACCGGGACGAATCACGGTTACCAAGCTCAGCCATACAAACTCAGGACGCGGGGCTCGGGACAGTTGTCCCGAAGGACATTGGACGGGAGGGCAAGGCGTCTAGACAGGCTGCCAGCGTCGAGGCTGTAGGAAGGCCCACAGCGCCCCGCCAGCGCAGGGCTGCAGGACCAGCGGACAGGCCCGGCCATCGCATCAGACAGGCCCGCGCCACGAAACGCCGCGCTACCGGGCGCAGATCCGCGTTCAAAAAGCATGGAATTGCGGACTGGTCGGTGGAACAATCTCTAGCGGTCGATGGTTAGCTCCAACGCTTTGTAGGAAGACTAATCATGTGGACACGACTACAGATAGCCTCAATGGTTTTCATGATGGTCCAAGCGATGCTGTTTGGCATCGGGATGGTCTCCATTCTGGTGACCCCGTGGAATGAAAACGCGATGACGCTTGTCCCATGGATGGTGGTAGGCAGTTTCTTCGTTTCCGCACCCTTGGCTTGGCTAATCGCACCACGGCTGCAAGCGCGCTATTGGCGGCAACGGCACACCGACGGCGACTTCATTTCAGGCTAGCCAAGATTTCGCTCCCGAGGGCCCGGCAGACAATGGCCGATGTGGCAACACCGCGGGCCGCAGGAAGGCCGCACAGCGCGCCAGCGAGGGCTACAGGATCACCGGCAAGCTGCGCCAGTTTGCCAGCCGCCTTCTAAGCGCGACGGCGCTCCGGTGGAACTGCTGTTCGAGCGCGAACTGTTCGCGATCATTCGGGCCGGACCGTTTATTGACGAGACAAACCGGGCATTGCCGCGAAATGACAGCGCGTGGTTACGCGGCGGTTCCAATTCAATTCGGCGATGGAAGGCCGAACTAAACCGATCAGAATAAACGTATAAATTTCAAATAAATGAATGGTGCTGCCAGACAGGATTGAACTGTCGACCTCTCCATTACCAATGGAGTGCTCTACCACTGAGCTACGGCAGCATGCCGGTACGGGGAATTGGCCCTAAAGGCCCCCACAGGCGGGCGGTTCTTGCCACAAGGACCCCGCCCGCGCAAGCGCGCGGCGGGGTCTGGAATGGCCCAAAATGGGCAAAAACCGGCGCCGGCCACCGATGGCGGGCTCGATCCGGTTCCCGAACCTCGGTCGGCGCAACGGGTGGCCGAATCGTTGGCGTGCGCCACGTTTTTGAGGGGCGCTGATGGCTGCGCGGGACCACGAAAGGCATTATCGTCGCGCCGGTACAACGCCGGCCGGAGAGACCTCCGGCCGATCCGGATTTGAGCCACAGCGTATCCAACAGGCCTGCATGACCGACGATCGAGCCAAGCGCGACGGAAAGGCGGTTGCGGATGTGAAGGGTTCACGACGGGACCGCCTGAAGCTGGCGCTGCGCGAAAATCTCAAGCGCCGGAAGTCGCAGGCGCGAGGCCGCGACCAAAGCCCATCTTCCGAAGGCGCCGACACCTCCCTAGATGACACGGGTGGAGAGGAGCCGGGCCGGTAGCGGTCGGCAAGTTCCCGACGGCGCGCCGGGTGGGTCGCGGCACGTTCCCTGCTTCTTTGCCCTGCTTCGGTCTTGCTCTGTCTGGTTCCGGTTTCTTTTTTGGGTGGCGAAATGAGTGCTGATACCACGGCCGGTGCGGCGACGGCTGCGACTTCCTTTGTGTTTCCGCGTCACGAGCAGACCTTTCCGACGCTGACGTTGCCCGAAATCGAGCGCATGCGCCGGTTCGGCGAGTTGCGCAGCTACACCCACGGCGAAGCGCTGTTCGAAACCGGTAAGCCGGGGCCCGGCATGTTCGTGCTGCTGTCCGGCCATGTCACCATCACCCAGCGCGATGGACTCGGCCGTGTCACGCCCATTATCGACCAGGGGCCGGGGCAATTTCTGGCCGAGATCGGACAACTCTCCGACCGCGCTGCGCTGGTTGACGGTCACGCCGAGGGCGATGTCGAAACGCTGCTGATCCGTCCCGAAAGGCTGCGCGCGCTGCTGGTGGCGGAAGCCGATCTCGGCGAGCGCATCATGCGGGCGCTGATCCTGCGCCGGGTCAACCTGATCCAGGACGGCGTCGGCGGCCCGGTGCTGATCGGGCCTTCGTCACTTGGCGACATGGCGCGGCTGCAGAACTTTCTCTCCCGCAACGGGCAACCGCATCATCTGGTCGATCCCGCCACCGACAAGGATGCCGCCGACATCGTCGCGCGCTGCGCGCCCTCACGCGACGACCTGCCGCTGGTGGTCTGTCCCGACGGTACTGTGCTGTGCAATCCCACAGAGACCGAGCTCGCGATGGCGATGGGCATGATCGGCAACCATGCCCAGAACAAGCTCTACGACGTCGCGGTGGTCGGCAGCGGCCCGGCCGGTCTTGCCACCGCGGTCTATGCGGCGTCCGAAGGCCTGTCGGTGGCGGTGTTCGATGCGCGCTCCTATGGCGGGCAGGCCGGCGCCAGCGCCCGCATTGAAAACTACCTGGGATTTCCGACCGGCATTTCCGGCCAGGCGCTGGCGGGGCGGGCATTTTCCCAGGCGCAGAAATTCGGCGCCGAGATGCTGATCCCGGTCGCGATCACGTCGCTCGACTGCGCGCATCGCAACGGCGCCTTTGCGCTGGCGACCGAATGCGGACAGGAACTGCGCGCGCGGTCGATCGTGGTGGCGAGCGGGGCGCGCTACCGCCGTCCGGAAATCAAAAATCTCGACGCCTTCGAAGGCCGCGGCATCTGGTACTGGGCTTCGCCGATCGAGGCGCGGTTGTGCGCCGATCAGGACGTGGTGCTGGTCGGCGGCGGCAATTCAGCGGGGCAGGCGGCGGTGTTCCTGTCGGGTCATGCGCGAAAAGTCTACCTCGTGATCCGCGGCGGCGGGTTAGGGGCCAGCATGTCGCGCTACCTGATCGACCGCATCGAGGCGGCGCCGAATATCGAACTGATGTTCAATACCGAGGTGGTGGCGGTCGAGGGCGACGGTTCGCTGGAGCGGGTGCGCTGGCGCAGCCGCTTTGCCCCCGATGATGTGCACAGCTTCGACATCCGCAACATGTTTTTGTTCGTCGGCGCCGATCCGGCGACCGGCTGGCTCGCGGGCTGCGGCGTGACGCTCGACCGCGGCGGCTTCGTGGTCACGGGTGCACAGTCCGAGCAGAATCAGGGCCGTCCGGTGCCGCCGCTGGAAACCTCGGTGCCCGGCGTGTTTGCGGTCGGCGATGTGCGTTCCGGTTCGGTCAAGCGGGTCGGCGGCGCGATCGGCGAGGGCGCGCAGGTGGTGGCGGCGCTGCACGGCTATCTGGCCGACGCCATGAAACCGGCGCTATAGTACCAAGTACTGTAGCTCCAGCATTGGCTGATATACGAAAACAAAAGGGAGAAGCGCCTTGGCCGACGTCGTTGTGCTCTACAAGACCCCGATCGATCCCGCCGCCTTCGACAAATATTATGTCGAGACCCACATTCCGCTCGCCAAGAAGCTACCGGGCTTGCGGAAGTACACCGTCACCAAGGGGCCGGTCGCGACCCCCGGCGGACCGTCGCCATTGCATCTGATCGCAATATTGTCCTTCGACAGCATGGCGGCGATCGGTGCGGCCTTCGCCAGCCCCGAGGGCAAGGCCACCGCGGCCGACGTGCCGAAATTCGCGACCGGCGGCGCCGATCTGCATTTCTCTGAAACCACCGAGGTGTGACACGATGGCGTCCAAGGGCTGCACGCACATCGCCGGCATCCAGGACGTGACGCCGAGCGCGCTCGGTTGCGAAGAATGTGTGAAAAGCGGAAGCCCGTGGCTGCATTTGCGGATCTGCCGCAGCTGTGGCCACGTCGGCTGCTGCGACGATTCGCCGAACAAGCACGCGACAGCGCATTTTCACGCCACCGGCCACCCCGTCATCGAAGGCTATGATCCGCCGGAGGGCTGGGGCTGGTGCTATGTCGACGAAGTCGTATTCGATCTGTCGAAACGAAAAACTCCACACAACGGCAAGATACCGCGCTACTACTAATCCCTCTTTCAACGAAGAACTGAGGAAGTTTGAATGCAACGCTTGTTGGGCACGCTTTGTGCCGTCGTTTCCGTCTTGTCGATCGCGTTGCTGTCCTCAAGTCCCTCATTCGCGCAGGCGCCGCAGAGCAAATTTGCCGACGTCAACGGCGTCAAGCTGCATTATCTCACGGCCGGCAAGGGCGATCCCGTCGTTCTGCTGCACGGCTTTGCCGAGACCAGCCACATGTGGCTGCCGCTGATCGCCAAGCTCGCCGACAAGCACACCGTGATCGCGCCCGATCTGCGCGGCTTTGGCCAGTCGGGCTCGCCGGAAGACGGCTACACCAAGAAGGCAATGGCGCAGGACATCCACGCGCTGGTGAAAAGCCTGAAATATGATCGCATCCGGCTGGTCGGCCACGATATCGGATTGATGGTGGCCTACGCCTATGCGGCGCAATATCCCGCGGAGGTCGATCGCGTCGTGCTGATGGAGGCGTTCCTGCCCGGCGTCGGCGACTGGAATCACGTGTTCCTGCTGCGCGATCTCTGGCACTTCCATTTCTTCGGCAAGACGCCGCTGGCACTGGTGACAGGGCGCGAGCGGATCTATCTCGAACATTTCTGGAACGATTTTGCCGCCGATGCGACCAAATCGGTCTCCGAGGCCGACCGGAAATTCTACGCCACTGAATATGCCAGGCCCGGGCACATGAAGGCCGGCATGGAAGTCTTCCGCGCATTTCCAAAGGACGCCGAAGAGTTTGCGGATCTGGCCAAAACCAAACTGACGATGCCGATGCTGGTGCTGTCAGGTGAAAAGGCCGGCGGACCGTTCCTGATCGAGCAGGGCAAAATGGTCGCCACCAATGTCGAAGGCGTGCTGGTGAAGGGACGCGGGCACTGGCTGATGGAAGAGGCGCCCGATCAGGTGATCCCCAAACTGGTCGAATTTCTCAATCGCTAAATCCTTCTGCTGCGATTTGTGACAGCGGTGCAAATATTTGATGCAGCTTGCGACTTTCGTTGCGGCACGCGCGTTGACGAAGTTGTGTTGTCAGAACCGCGCGCGATGCGTCTGGCAATTTGGCGGCCCCCGTCGTAACCTTCGAGCAATTCTAAAAAACGGGGGCGCGTCATGATACTTGGTATGAGTTTGTCTACGTTCGTTCTGGTCCACACCGTCATCAGCATCGTTGCGATCGTCGCAGGCTTTATCGTGATGTTCGGCATGCTGAAATCGATGCGGCCGGGCGGCCTTACTGCGCTGTTCCTGCTGCTGACGATCCTGACCAGCGCGACCGGGTTTCTGATTCCGCCTCTGGTATCCGACAAGTTGCTGCCGTCGCACATCATCGGCGCTCTGTCGCTGGTGTTGCTCGCAATCGCCTGCATTGCGCTCTACGCCATGAAGCTGTTGGGTTCGTGGCGCTGGATTTATACGGTGACCGCGCTGCTGTCGCTGTACTTCAATACGTTCGTGCTGGTGATCCAGAGCTTCCTGAAGATCCCGGCGCTGACCGCGCTGGCGCCGGGCAATCCGCCGGCGGGGCCGGTGTTCGCGGTGGCGCAGGGCATCGTGCTGGTGTTCTTCGTGCTGATGATTATCGGCGCCATCAGGCGCTTCCGGCCGGCGTAAATTGTAAGAAGGAGTTCGCCATGCCCACGGTCAACACCAAGGACGGAATCGAGATCTATTACAACGACTGGGGAAGTGGGCAGCCGATCGTGTTCAGCCACGGCTGGCCGCTCTCGGCCGACGACTGGGACACGCAGATGCTGTTCTTCCAGAACCACGGTTTTCGCGTCATCGCCCATGACCGCCGCGGCCACGGCCGTTCGACCCAGACCGGCGACGGTCACGATATGGATCACTATGCCGACGATCTGGCGGCGTTGACCGCGCATCTCGACCTGAAGAATGCGGTTCACGTCGGCCATTCCACCGGCGGCGGCGAGGTGGTGCACTACATCGCGCGCCACGGCGAGAGCCGGGTGGCGAAGGCGGCGATCCTCAGCGCGGTGCCGCCGCTGATGGTGCAGACCGCGGCCAATCCCGGCGGTCTGCCGAAATCGGTGTTCGACGGCCTGCAGCAGGCGCTGGCGGCCAGTCGCACGCAATTCTATCGCGATCTCCCCTCCGGTCCGTTCTATGGCTACAACCGTCCCGGCGCCAAGCCGTCGGAGGCCGTGATCCAGAACTGGTGGCGGCAGGGCATGATGGGCGGCGCCAAGGCGCATTACGACGGCATCGTCGCGTTCTCGCAGACCGATTTCACCGAAGACCTGAAGAAGATTACAGTGCCGGTGCTGGTGATGCACGGCGACGACGACCAGATCGTGCCTTACGCCGACTCCGCGCCGCTGTCGGCGAAACTGCTGAAGAACGGCATCTTGAAAACCTACAAGGGTTTTCCGCACGGCATGCCGACGACGGAAGCGGCGACGATCAATGCGGACCTGCTTGCTTTCATCAAATCATGAAAGTGATCCTGTTCGGCGCCACCGGCATGGTCGGGCAGGGCGTGCTGCGCGAATGCCTGCTCGATGCCGGTGTCGAGAGCGTGCTGGTGGTCGGGCGCAGCCCGACCGGGCAGCAGCATGCCAAGCTGCGTGAAATCCTGCACGGCGATTTCACGGATTTTTCCGCGATCGAATCCGAGCTTGCCGGCTACGACACCTGCTTCTTCTGCCTCGGCGTCTCGTCGGTGGGCATGGAGGCGGAGCGTTACCGTCACCTGACCTACGATGTCACCATGGCCGCGGCGAAGACGCTCTCGCGGCTCAACCCGAACATGGTGTTCACCTACGTCACCGGCCGCGGCACCGACTCCACCGAACGCGGCCCGCAGCGCTGGGCCCGGGTCAAGGGCAAGACCGAAAACGACCTGCTCAAGCTGCCGTTCAAGGCGGCCTACATGTTCCGCCCCGGCGGCATCCAGCCGCTGCGCGGCGTGCGGTCGAAAACCGCCTGGGTGCAGGCGATCTATGTCGTCGCGGCGCCGCTGTGGTCGTATCTGGCGCGATCGCAGCCGAAGGTCATGACCACAAGCGAGAAGCTCGGCCGCGCCATGATCAAGGTGGCCCGGTCAGGCTATCCGAAGCGGATCCTGGAGAGTGAGGATATCAACGCGATTTAGCGCCACTTTTGCCTTGACCGCGCGCCTCCTGTAGCGTGACGGGCGATGGACCGCATTCGCAAGGTTGGCGCCAGCAAAGGGATTTGACGATGCCGGCGCCGGAACAGCTCAGACTGATCGCGCTCGACGCCGACGATCTTTCGGTGATCTCTGCGCATGTCCAGGATGCCCGGATCCAGGCCGCCGACATCGTCTGGCGGCAGGACGAGAAGCGGCTGGTGGTCGGCCTGAACCGGCTCGACTGGGCGCAGACCCTGTCGGGTGGAACCGCCCCGCGCCGGCTGCTCGCCGCGCTCCGCTTCGACCGGGTGCTGGCCTGCAAATCCCGCAACATCGACCTGGAGCAGCCGGAAGCCGTGCTGGAACTGGTCGGGATCGAATTCCACCCCACCGAGCCCCCCGGCGGCAGCGCGCTCTTGCTGTTCAGCCAGGGCGGGGCGCTGCGGCTCGACGTCGAGTGCCTGGAATGCGAGCTGACCGACCTCGGCGGCGACGACCTCGGCACCAGCGATGTCGACGCGGAATTGTCCGGGCTGGAGACGTAGCGCCGCTGCCGTAGGGTGGGCAAAGGCGCCCTTCGCGCCGTGCCCACCACCTTCCGGCCTCCGATGAGGATCATTGACGGTGGGCTCGCGGAGTTCATCATCGGGCGGGCATTCGCCCGACCGGTGGCTTAGCCCACCCTACGGGTCCGGTTTCCGCGTGCACAAGGGTTGACGCCCCCTTTTCCCCGCGCCATTCAACAGGGAGCCAAAATCCCGTCAGAAAGCCGCCATGCCCGTTCGTCTCGACAGAAGCAGCGCCGATTTCGATGCGCGGTTTGCGACATTTCTCGCCGCCAAGCGCGAAGTCTCCGCCGACGTCGAGCGCGCGACCCGCGCCATCGTCGACGACGTCGCGTCCCGCGGCGACGCCGCTTTGATCGAGGCGACGAAGAAATTCGACCGGCTCGAGATCGCGGCCTCCGGCCTGCGCGTCACCGCGGCCGAAGTCGATGCGGCCGTGAAGGCCTGCGACAGCAAGACCCTCGACGCGCTGAAATTCGCAGCCGACCGGATCGAAGTGTTCCACCGCCGCCAGTTGCCGAAGGACGAGCGCTTCACTGATGCACTGGGTGTCGAACTCGGCTGGCGCTGGAGCGCGATCGACGCGGTCGGGCTCTATGTGCCCGGCGGCACCGCGGCCTATCCGTCCTCGGTGCTGATGAACGCGGTGCCGGCCAAAGTCGCCGGCGTGCCCCGCGTCGTGATGGTGGTGCCGTCGCCGGACGGCAAGCTCAACCCGCTGGTGCTGGCCGCGGCCCAACTCGGCGGCGTCGCCGAAATCTACCGCGTCGGCGGCGCGCAGGCCGTCGCCGCGCTGGCCTATGGCACTGCGACCATTGCCCCGGTGGCCAAGATCGTCGGCCCCGGCAACGCCTATGTCGCCGCCGCCAAACGGCAGGTGTTCGGCAAGGTCGGCATCGACATGATTGCCGGCCCTTCGGAAGTGCTTGTGATCGCGGATGACACCGGCAACGCCGGCTGGATCGCGGCTGATTTGCTGGCGCAGGCCGAGCACGACGCCAGCGCGCAGTCGATCCTGATCACCGACAGCGCGGCGTTGGCCGCCGAGGTCGAGCGCGCGGTGGAATTGCAGCTCGCCACGCTGCCCCGCGCGGACATCGCCAGAACCTCGTGGAACGATTTTGGCGCCATCATCCTGGTGAAAAAGCTCGACGAAGCGGTCGAACTCGCCAATGCCATCGCCGCCGAACACCTGGAGATCATGACCGCCGACGCGGAAGCCCTGTCGGCAAAAGTGCGCAACGCTGGCGCGATCTTCCTCGGCCCGCATACGCCGGAGGCGATCGGCGACTATGTCGGCGGCTCCAACCACGTGCTGCCGACCGCGCGTTCGGCACGGTTCTCGTCCGGCCTCGGCGTGCTAGACTTCATGAAGCGCACCTCGATTCTCAAATGCGGGCCGGAGGCGTTGCGCGCGCTGGGGCCCGCCGCGATGACCTTGGGTAAAGCGGAAGGTCTCGATGCCCATTCACGCTCCGTCGGACTGCGTCTCAATTTGTCATGACCACGCCGCCACCAGACGAGGACCCCAACAACCGCATCGTCGCGGTGACGCTCGACGAGGAATTGATCGGCCGTTCCGGCCCCGATATCGAGCACGAGCGCGCAATCGCGATCTACGACCTGATCGAGCAGAACCTGTTCGCGCCGGAGGGGGCGACCGACGGGCCGTTCACGCTGCATCTGGCCATCACCGGCAACCGGCTGGCGTTCGACATCCGCCGGCAGGACGGCACGCCTGTGGTGGCGCACCTGTTGTCGCTGACGCCGTTCCGGCGGATCGTGAAGGACTACTTCATGATCTGCGACAGCTACTACCAGGCGATCCGGACCGCGACGCCCGACAAGATCGAGGCCATCGACATGGGCCGCCGCGGCATCCATGACGAAGGCTCGCGCACGCTGCAGGAACGACTGGCCGGCAAGGTGCGGGTCGATTTCGAAACCGCGCGGCGGCTGTTCACGCTGATCTGCGTCCTTCACTGGAAGGGACAAGACGCATGAATGCCGCGCGGCGCTTCGAAGAGGTCACGCTCCAAACAAGAGCCGCCTGACGCATGGTGGCGCCGCCCAGTGCGCGCACGCCGCAAGCCGTGCTGTTCGCCTGCGGCTTCAACAGCGTGCGGTCGCCGATGGCCGAAAGCCTACTGAAGCAGATGTTTCCCCACGCGCTCTACGTGAAGTCCGCCGGCGTCCGCAAGGGCGAGCTCGATCCGTTCGCGGTCGCCGTGATGGCCGAACTCGGCCAGGATATTTCCGGCCACAAGCCGATGACGTTCGCCGAGCTCGAGGACTGGGAGGGGCTCAATTTCGACCTCATCATCACGCTGTCGCCCGAAGCCCATCACAAGGCGCTGGAGCTGACGCACACGCTGGCCGCCGACGTCGAATACTGGCCGACGCCGGACCCGACCACGCTGGAAGGCAGCCGCGAGCAGAAGCTCGAGGCCTATCGCGAAGTCTGCGACGGCCTGATGCTGCGGATCCGGCGGCGGTTTGCGAAGGTGGGCGCGGTGAGTGAGTAGCACCCCAGCCGTCGTCCCCGCCTGGTGCGCAATTGCGCACGGGGCGCGGGGACCCATACGCCGCGGCCGCGCGAGTTAAGGAAGTCCCAGTCGTCAATTGTCATTCCAACGACACCGGCCTGTGGTTATGGGTCCCGGATCGCGCTTCGCTCGTCCGGGACGACGAAAGAGTTGTTGCTACTTCAAAGGCTTGTTCCCCGGTTGTGGAATGCAGCCCCATCCGATAGGTTCCGCGCGCGTCCGCCCCGAATCCCAAAATCCCTGACAAAACCCGCATGCTTGGCCGTCCCAAACTCGTTCTCGCTTCCGGTTCGCCGCGACGGCTCAGCCTGCTCAACCAGGCCGGCATCGAGCCCGACGCGCTGCGTCCCGCCGATGTCGACGAAACCCCGAAGCGGGGCGAACTGCCGCGCGCGTGCGCCAACCGCCTCGCGCGCGCCAAGGCCGATGCGGCGCTGAAATCGATCCAGCTCGACGACGAACTGCGCGGCGCGTTCATTCTCGCCGCCGATACTGTTGTGGCGGTCGGCCGCCGCATTCTGCCGAAGGCCAACCTGGTCGACGAGGCCGCGCAATGCCTGCGGCTGTTGTCCGGGCGCAACCACCGCGTCTATACGGCCGTGTGCCTGGTGACGCCGAAGGAGGCGTTCCGCCAGCGCCTGATCGAGACCCGCGTCCGCTTCAAGCGCCTCAGCGAGGACGACATCCAGGCCTATATCGGCTCCGGCGAATGGCGTGGCAAAGCCGGCGGCTACGCGGTGCAGGGCATCGCCGGATCGTTCGTGGTCAAGATGGTCGGCTCCTACACCAACATCGTCGGCCTGCCGCTCTACGAATTGATCACCCTGCTCGGCGGCGAAGGTTTTCCGATCCGCTTCGGCTGGCTGAACGCGAGCTGATGCTGTGAGCGGCCATCGCCTAGCCCTCACATCGTGTAAACTCCCCCAATGACGCCAACCGAATCCCCCAAAACCGCCACCACCGCAAAACCCTGCCCCGAATGCGGCAAGCCGGCGAATCCCGCCACTCTGCCATTCTGTTCCCCCCGCTGCCGCGACGTGGACCTCAACCGCTGGCTCTCCGGCTCCTACGTCATCCCCGGCAAGGAGACCGACCCGGAAGACGCCGAATAAGCGTGGTTCTGGAGGTGTTTGGCGGGAAGGGCGCCGCTGGTCGGAATTGGTGGCGAAGCCGGGCCTGCCGCGCCGAAGCCGCAGGCGAAGGCGGGTGGACAGCGCCCTCTCACCCCACTATAAACCGCCCGCTCGGCACGCCTTTCAGGCCCCGGGTATGCCCAGGTAGCTCAGTTGGTAGAGCATGCGACTGAAAATCGCAGTGTCGGTGGTTCGATCCCGCCCCTGGGCACCACGCTTCGCCCGAGCTCGAGCGAAGCGATGCTTGGGCGAAGCGTGCCCGGCATAGCCCGCTGGGCGACGACGGGCTGATCCTCACATTTGGTCGTCGCTCGATATTGGGATCAACTCTGCAGCGCAGTTCGCCGTAAGCGCAGCAAGCCGCCGAAAGCGCCCAGTGCCGGGCTCAGGGGCAGGAAAAGCAGATGCAGCCATGAATGGTCGGCTGCGCTGCCGCTGGCGAGAGCATAAACTCCACTACCGATTCAGAGGATCGACGAGAGTGCGCCATTCAGCACTTCGTCATGTTTGGCGATGCGTGCTGCAACGTAACCACCCAGCACGGAGAAGATGCCTCCCAAAATGCTGGACCAAACCACGAAAGCAGTGCTTCCCCTGAGAATTTCGGCGGGCGGCAATCCCGACTTTGACGAGGCCACGACATAGACCATCAGAGGCACTATCACGGCGTATGTACATACGATGTCAGTGATATTCCCTATCGCGACACCGAGTGCAGATATTCGTTTCATCGTTTGCCCGTTGTCCGGCCTTCAAGTGGGAAATTGCGGTGACGGTGCACTAAATACCATCGCTCGATTGAATACACTGTCACCGCAAATTACAGGTGCGCAGCGTTGGCATGTGATACAAGTTAAGGTAGAGTATGGTCCTCCAACAAGTGTCGGGATAGTCTGTTGAGACGTATGCATGTGCAAGGAGGAGGGTGCTCATGAACCGTGACGACATGTTGAAAGCGGCCGTGAAGCGTGTAGAGGCCGATAACTTGGGGGCCACGGGATTTAAGGCTACCAAGACATACGATCAAATTCTCGACGGCACTATTGTCTCTGTTAATTTTATGATGAACGACAAGGAAGAGTCGAACCATGTGCATTTCGACCACGCCGACCAGATGAAGGTTTTCCGCTGGCACGGTGATATTATTCAGGCGGTAGCTGGATATAGAGAGCGTAACTTTTTCTTTCGCTTCATTGAGTTGGCCGGCATCGGTTGAGTAATCGCCTTTTTTCTTATTCTTGTGTTTTCAGTCCTGCTATCCTTCCTCGCCTTTTCCAGAACGAGTGCAGACCCCACGATCTTGGAGGTCGTGAAGCTCTCTTTCACAATAATTTTGGGGTTCTTTTTTGGAAGCCAAAGCGCGAACAGGAAGACAACTTGATCGCAAATCAAATCCGGGAATTGCGGTGACAGTGCATTAAACATTCTCGCCCGATTAAATGCCCAGTGGCCGTAATTTCCTCGCTGACTTGCTGCCTCCCGTTTTCCTTCAGGATGTTCGAGAGACCGCACCGTTTTCTTCCACCCCGGCCATGCTGCCGCCCCGATGTATTATATTTTCGGCATGCCCTAGCCACCCCCTCACTCACCCCCATCAATCTGCCGCCCCATCAACGCAATCGCCTTCTGATAAACCCCCGCCGCGTTCCAGGCTTCGATCGCCGCAAAATTCGCTTCGCCGGGCTGGTAGCCGGCGCCGGCACGCCAGCCGTGCGCCCTTAAAAAGTTGGCGGTTGAGTTCAGCGCATTGGCGGCGTTGTCGAGGTTGCCGGTGCCGTAGGCCAGAATGTTTTTCGGCATGAACTGGGTCTGGCCGACCTCGCCATGCATCGAGCCGCGCGTGGCGCCGGACAGCGTGCCGCGATCGATCAGTTTCAGCGCGGCGTAGAGCTGCTCAGTGAAAAATTCGGGGCGGCGGCAGTCGTAGGCCAGGGTGGCGATCGAAGACAGCATGTTCTGATTGCCGCGCTGGCTGCCGAAGCCGCTCTCCATGCCCCAGATCGCGATCAGCGGCCCCGGTGGCACACCGTAGCGCGCCTGGATCGAGGCGAACAAGGCGCCTTGCGATTGCTTCAGCGAACGGCCGCGCGCGACGATGGTCGAGGCGCCGCGCTTGGCGAGGAACTGGTCGAGCGAGAGGCCAAAACTGCGCTGGCTGCGATCGGCGTTGATGGTGGCGCTGGCATAGCTGGTTCCCATCAGCGCCGATGTCGCTGTCGCGCCGACGCCTTTGCCGCCGGCCTCGCGGGCGAACTCGGCCTTCCAGGCCTCGAAGCCGCCCGGGCCGTTGCCGCATTGCGCGGCCTGCGCGGTTCGCAGGGGCGCCAGCAGCGCTAGGGAGATGAACGTGATCGTCGCGAGCTTGTTACAGGCGGGCATGTTGGGCACTCCGTTGACCGCAAGGTCTTTTGACGCAAGGCCATTTAAGCACAGAGTCAGGCCGCGCATAAATCTCATAATAACAGCCGCGCGGGGCTTCATCGGCGCCGATGACGGCTGGGGCTGTGATCGCGAGTCGCCTTCGCGCGCAAGCGCAGATTGAAACGCCGCCCTGCGGCAAATCAACCCGACGGGCAAATCACCAAAAGTCTGTCCATCCCTTCGCGCAAAAATATTCCGGTTGCCGCGTCGGGCAAATCAACTCCATAACTCCCGCCATCCTGTCCCACCAGGGCGTCGGCCGTCGTCGCAAACGCGGGGCAGGGAGCGGTGGACGCGATGGTGCGAAAGACGAGCGCATCCGTTGCGTACGGTGAAATCGTTTGGGTCCGACGCCCCGATGCAGGCGTCAACTCGTGACGAGGCGAAAGCCTCGCACGGGGATGGTGTCACAAAAAGCAGGGTCACCAGGACGATCTCGTATAAGCCGTAAAGCCATTGCGCAGGGAAGGCCGGGTGTTCTCCGCTGAACCTGTATGCTCGTGGGCAGCATATCCTTTTGCAACACGCCTGCGAGACCGCGGGTGCAGCGCGCACCCGGTCTTCCCCGCGCCCTCTGATTTCTGGAGGGCAAGGCTAGAGCAAAGCTCGGGCAGATCGTGCCGCGAGATCGCAAACACGTATTCAGTTGTCATCGCCCGGCTTGACCGGGCGATCCAGTATTTCAGAGGCCGCGGCGAGTGAAATGATAGGCCGCGGCGTACTGGATCGCCCGGTCAAGCCGGGCGACGACAGTGGAGGCTGTTTGACAGTTGAATCGAATCACGTCGGCGGGCCGCGGCGGCTTCAGAAATTCGCGGCGCCCAGATCGTAGGATCCCCGGCTTCCGCGCACGTAAACCTTCGCGGCCGCCGCGCATATTCTGTCGCGATTGGCGTCGAAGGCGTTGAGGCAGCCTGACTCATCAAGCTGCGCCCCCGGCTGGATTCGCGCCAGCGCCGCCGCGTCGACATAGAACGACGCCTCGATCGCGCTGTCATGTCCCCAGAACCGCACAGCGCGCCGCGTGACGTCATAAGAGCGGCTGTGGTTCGGAAAATCGATCATCTCGACCCTACCAATGACCGCGACGACGACCCCAGTATCCGCCACCACCGAACAACAGGATTACGACGAGGATAATAAGGATCAATTCCATCGGAATTCTCCACGGCGCCAACGGCTGTTTTCGCCGCGCGTCGGGTATGCAACGGCCCATTCAGGTCATTGTTCCCTGCGCACAGGAGCACGCTCTCACTTACCTCTCCCGCTTGCGGGGGAGGTCGACGCGCGCGCAGCGCGGGGCGGGTGGGGGAAGCCTATCCACACGACGAGCTGTTTCGCGGAGGCACCCCCACCCCAGCCCTCCCCCGCAAGCGGGAGAGGGAGAAGACACAGCGGTGCGTGTTGGTGTGCCGTCACCCCGTCCGCGCCCGCCGTCCCTCGATCGGATAGCCGGGATCGTTAAACCCGGGCGTCGAGGGATGTCCGCTCACCACCAGCCGATCGATCAGCGCTTCGTCTTCTGCAGTGAATTTATAGTCCAGCGCCCTGATGTAATCGTCCCACTGCTCTTCGGTACGGGGTCCCGCGATCACGCCGGTGACGAACGCGGAGTTCAGCACCCACGACACCGCGAACTGGCCGGCGGTGATGCCGCGGGCTTCGGCGTGGCGCTTGATCTCCTGCGCCAGCTGCAGCAATTCCGGGCGCCACTCGGTCTGCATCATGCGCTTGTCGGCGCGGCCCGCGCGGCTGTCCTTGTCCGGCGGCGCATCCGGCGCGTATTTGCCGGTCAGCACGCCGCGCGCCAGCGGCGAATAGGGCACGATGCCGAGGCCGTAATAGCCGCAGGCCGGAAAGTGCTCGACCTCGGGCATCCGGTTCATCGCGTTGTAATAGGGCTGGCTGACGATCGGGCGGTCGATGCCGTTCTCGTCGCAAAGATTGCAGATCTCGGCGACGCGCCAGGCGCGGTAGTTCGAGACGCCGAAGTAACGGATCTTGCCTTGACGTATGAGGTCGCCGATCGCCCGAACCGTCTCCGCCAGCGGCGTCGCATGGTCTTCCTTGTGCAGATAGTAGATGTCGATGAAGTCGGTGCCGAGCCGCTTCAAACTGTCTTCCGCCGCTTGCAACACCCAGCGCCGCGACAGTCCGCCGTGGTTGGGATCGGTGCCGATCTGGTTGGCGAGCTTGGTCGCCAGAATCCAGTTCTGCCGGTTGTTCGCAATCGCGCGGCCGACCACCTTCTCGGAGTTGCCGCCGTTATAGGCGTCAGCGCTATCGATGAAGTTGATGCCGGCCTCGCGCGCCTTGGCCACGATCCGCGACGACGTCGCCTCGTCGGTGGGCCCGCCGAACATCATGGTGCCGAGACAGATCGGCGAAATCTTCAGGCCGCTGCGGCCGAGGTTACGATAGTGCATCGGGTGGTCTCCCTAACTCTCGTTCTTCAAGATCTTGAACACGCCGCTCGCCATCGCGATGCAGCGCTTGTCGACCGTCACTTCGGTGGTAATGAAAATGAGACTGCGGGTGGAGCGCACCACGTGCGGCCTCGACACCAGGAGCTCGCCGATCTTGCCGGCTTCGACGAAATGCGTATCGAGCTGCACGGTCGCCAGCGTCGGCTTGCCGGAGACGTAGCGGGCGGTCATGCCGCAGGTGCGGTCGGCGAAGGTCATCAGCACGCCGCCCTGCACCAGGCCGCGGCGGTTGTGGTGCTTGTCCTCGGTGAGCAGCGCGTATTCGTGGACGCCGTCGACGACCCGTTGCCACAGCGGGCCGATCAGATGCAGGAAACCGCTGGTCTCAACGACCTTCCAGCCGTCGGATTTGAGCTTGTCCGCGGCCTTGCTGGTCATGTCGTGAGGTCCGTTCTCTTGCAGGCTGTCATGCTGTCGGGGTCATTTCATCGGTCGCGCTTGTGTTGTAGTCAAGCGGGATGGTCAGGTCATTTGACGATACCACCCGGCGGAATATCGCAGAGCTCTGCGCCGCGTTCGCGCGCGCGCCCGCGACCGAGACGGAAACGGCGCTGAAGCGGGCTGCGGTGGCGATCGCGCTCACAGCGGCCGAGGCGGGCGAGGGGACGGCGTTCCTGCTGACGCGGCGGGCCGCCAGCCTGCGCGCGCATTCGGCGCAATGGGCGCTGCCGGGCGGCCGCTGCGACCCCGGCGAGACGCAGGCGCAGTCGGCACTGCGCGAGCTGCATGAAGAGCTCGGCATCGCGCTCGGAGAGTGCGATGTGCTCGGTCTGCTCGACGATTACCCGACCCGCTCGGGCTACCTGATCACGCCGGTCGTGGTCTGGGTCAGCACGAATGCGGCGATCGCGCCGAACCCGGTGGAGGTCGCCTCGGTGCATCACATTGCGCTGCAGGAGATCGAACAGGAGGATGCGTTCTCGTTCACGAAAATCCCCGAAAGCACCCGGCGCGTGATCCGCTTTCGTCTCGACGGCCAACATATCCACGCGCCGACCGCGGCGCTGATCTATCAATTCCGCGAAGTACTGGCCGGCCGCGAGACGCGGGTGGCGGAGTTGGAACAGCCGGTGTTCGCGTGGAAGTGAAGGCTCGTCATTGCCTGCAACAAACGCGAAGCGTTTGTGCGAGGGAGCGAAGCGACGCGGCGATCCATCAATCCATACGAGGAAAGTATGGATTGCTTCGCTTCGCTCGCAATGACGAGAATACGGAAAGAACGATAGCCTCGGGAGGGCACTCGATATGACGATCTGGAACAAATCGCTTGGCATTGCGGTCGCCGCACTCGCGCTCGGTGCAGGCGTCGATGACGCTGCCGCGCAGACCTATCCCACCCGCGCGATCACGCTGGTGATTCCATTCGCGCCCGGCGGCAGTACGTCGATTGTCGGCCGCGGCGTCGCCGACAAGATGAGTGAGCTGCTCGGCGAGAAAGTGGTGATCGACAATCGTCCCGGCGCCGGCGGCACCGTCGGCACCAAGGCGGTCGCGAAAAGCGAGCCCGACGGCTACACGCTGGTGCTGGGTTACACCGGCACGCTGGCGATCGGTCCGTCGGCCTACAAAAGCGCGGGCTACGATCCGCGCAAAGATTTTGCGCCGATCGGCATGATCGGCAACGCGCCGAATTCGCTGGTGGTCAATCCGTCGTTCCCGGCCAAGACCGTTGCCGAATTGATCGCCTATGCAAAGGCCAATCCCGGCAAGGTCAATTTCGGCTCGGCCGGCGCCGGCACGGCGAGCCATATCACCGGCGAATATTTCGCGGCCTCCGCCGGCATCACGCTGGTGCACATTCCCTACAAGGGCACCGGACCGGCGCTGACCGATCTGCTGGGCGGCCATATCCCGATGGCGTTCGCGCCGATCCCGGCTTCGCACCCCAACGTCACCGCGGGCAAGTTGCGCGCGCTGGCGGTGACCAGCACGATCCGCTCGAGCCTGATGCCTGACGTCCCGACGATGGCGGAAGCGGGCCTGCCCGGGTTTGATGCCTCGCTGTATTACGGCCTCGCCGCGCCGGCGGGCACGCCGAAGCCGGTCATCGACAAGCTCAACAAGGTGCTGCGCGAGGCGCTCGCTTCCGACGAGGTGAAACGGCAACTGGGCGCCGACGGCACCGAGATCACGCCCGGCTCGCCGGAGGATTATGCCGCGCTGATCGACAAGGACGAGAAGAAGTGGTCGCAATTGCTGAAAGCCAGCGGCGTCGCACCGGAGTAGGGCTGGACGCTTCCCCTCTCCCACAAGGGGAGAAGGAAAAAGAGTCGCGCCGTTTCGGGGCTGACATGCGCGGAGCGCTTGCTACAACGGCATCATGCGCCTGCATTTGATTCGCCTGGGTTCCGGAATGGTCGCGCTGGCGCTGCTTGGCGCGCCGCAGGCTGTCGCGACCGAGCCGCTGCCGCCCTCCACTGCCGATGCGATGGCGCAAGGAGCCTCGCCGCAGGCGATCGCCGACTATCAACGCAAGCTCGCGGAATATCAGGCCGCGCGCGCCGCGTTCGAGGCGGAGGCGGGGCCTTACTGGACCTCGATCTCCGACAAAAGGCGCGGCCGCAACGCCAAGCGGCGCGATCGGCAGCCGATCACGCTCGACGATTACGTGCTGACGCATCCGCCGCTCTACACCGGGCCGAAGCGGCCGGTCGATCCAGCGCCGGAACAATCGGAGCCGCGTGAACGCAAGCCGATACCCGTTGCTGCTGATCTGTTGCAGGCGGCGGCGCAGGAGTTCCAGTTCACGCCGCAGCGGCCGTCCAGCGAAATCGAGTTCAAGCGCGCCTATGCGCGCTATGCGCTGGCGTCGGGGCTGACGAAAGAGCAGGCGGTGCGGGTCTATTCGTTCGAGACCGGAGGTGTCGGCAATTACGACGTCCAGTCGGGCATCGAGAATGGCGGCAAGCGCGCGATTTCGACCGCGATGGGCTACAACCAGCTCCTCACCACCAACAGCGTCGAACTGATGGCCGAGCAGGGCCACGAGTTCGTCAAGGAACTGGCGGCGAAGGCGGCGACATTATCGGGGCCGGCGCGCAAGGCGATGGACTACAAGCTCGCGGTGCTGAAGAAGATGGTGGCGTTCACCCGCACTGTGCCCGACGACTGGTCAGCGCATGAGAAACTCGCCAACACCGCGCAGGGCTGGGCGGTGCATGCCATGGTGCTGGATATCGACGTCGGGCCGATGCTGCAGACCCACAAGCTGCTGACCTCGGTAATCTTCGCCCGCGCCAAGGGCTACAATCGGCCGCTCACCGCCGCCGAACTCGAAATGATGAACCTGACTGGCGACGGCACCGGGCTCGACATGGTGACGATGCCGCAGGCGATGCGCGAGCAGGTGCCGACCTCGAATTTCTTCCAGCGCGGCGGTTACGAACGCAACCCGGTCGCGATCCGCCACAACACGGTGGCGAAACTGCTGGCGGTCACCGACGAGCGCATGGACTACAACGGCAACAAACCCGGCGCCAGGGAACTGGCGGCAGCGTTCTGATTGCACCGTCCCCCTCCAGGGGAGGGTAAGTGCAAGCGATCGCTCCGCTCAATTCGTGCCGAACATGAACTTGCCGTCGCCCTCGAGATAGGGGCCGGTCCGCATGTAGAGCTGACCGTTGTGACCGATGAAGAACAGCGTGCCCTTCGGCACCTTCTTGGCGCCCTTCAGCAGCGTTCCGGCATTGTTGGTGCCCATCTGGTAGGAGAACGTCTTGCCGTCCCTGTCATAGCCGTAGCCCATATCCGGCTTCAACTCCCACGGCGTCGGCGCGGCGGCCTGCGCCAGGGCTGAGGTCGCAAGTCCGGTCAGCGCCGCCGCAATCAAAATCGTCCTGGTTGAAAATCCCGTCATCGTCATCCTCCCCGTGGCCAAAACGGCCGTCGTCTCATTGTCTTCTGGTCCCGCATTTGAACAAATCACGAACGTCATTATTCCGTCAATGGCAGCTTTGACGCATCACGGGGTACCCCGACTTTGTGATTTCCTGCGTTCGACTTCGCGACTATGTTCCGGTTTGCGGCTACAAGCGATCCATTGCCAGGAACGTCTTGGCCAAGAACGTCATGGGGATGATTCGGATGATCCACGTCATGAAGATCAGTTTCGGTGTTGCGTTGTCGTTCATGACGCTTGCTCCCCTGATGCTGGCCCCCGCGGCGCAGGCCGACGAGTTCAAGCTCTCCAACAATCAGCGGATTGCCTGCAGCCGGGGGCTCAGCGCGGGCAAGCTCAACACCGCGACCTGCAAGTCCTACGCGTATGTATTCAACACCAGGACTTCGGAATATTTCCGCTGCCAGGTCTCGCTGGCGCTGACCCGGGACAACAAGGAAGTCATCAACGTGCAGACCGACGGCGGATGCACCAAGAAGCCCCGCATCTTCGACGGCGACGGCAACTATTCGTTCGACGCCACCGAGACCGAGGCGCCGAACACCAATTCGTTCTTTGGCCCCGGCGGCTACGCGATCTGGGCCAGTGACAACGCGGCGCTGAAGGCCCGCGGCTGCATCACCATCTCGTCCGGCCTCGGCTCCGACATCTCGAAATGCGTCGACATGAAGTTCGAGTAAGCGTCACGTCGCGGACGCTTACTCCGGCTTGATGCCGGCGAATTTCGCGACCTTGCCCCACTTCTCGGTTTCCGCCAGCACGTAAGCCTGCATGTCCTCGGGCGATCCGCCCGCGGGCTCGGCGCCGAGCTTGCGCAGGCGCGCGATGCCGTCCTCGGTCTTCAGGAACTTGTCCACGGTGGCGTTGAGCCTGCCGATGATCTCCTTCGACGTCTTGGCCGGCGCGCCGATCGTGAACCAGGACGACGCCTCGTAGCCGGGCACGCCGGCTTCGGCGATGGTCGGCAAATCGGGGAAGCCCGGCCAGCGCTTGGCGGAGGAGACCGCGATCGGGCGAATTGAACTGGATTCCGCGAAGGGCTGCGCCGCCGGCAGATTATCGATCATCAATTGCACGCGGCCGGCGATCAGGTCGGTCAACGCCGGTGCGGAGCCCTTGTAGGGCACGTGGGTCATCTCGACGCCGGTCATCGACTTGAACAGTTCGGTCGAGACATGCGCGGTGCTGCCGAGCCCGGGCGTGCCGTAGAACAGCTCGCCGGGTTTCGACTTGGCATAGGCGATGAACTCGGCGACCGATTTCACCGGCAGCGCGTTGGTGACCGAAAACAGGTTCGGCACCCGCGCGATGATGATGACCGGCGCGATATCCTTGGCCTGGTCGTAGGTCATGTTCTTGAACACGAACTGGTTGATGGCATGGGTGCCCGGCGTGCCCACCACGAAGGTGTAACCGTCGGGCTCGGCCTTGGCGACGTAGTCGGCGGCGATGTTGCCGCCGGCGCCGGTCTTGTTCTCGACGATGAACTGCTGGCCGAATTCCTCCGATACCTTGGCCGCGACGACCCGCGCCAGGATGTCGGTGGTGCCGCCGGCCGCGAACGGAACGACGAACTTGACCGGCCGGGTCGGCCATTCGGCGGCGCGCGCCCGGCGCGACAGCAGCGACATGCCGCCCAAGGCGGCGGCGCCGGCCAGCAGGCTGCGGCGGTCAAGACGTAGGTTGTTCGAGTGCATTGACGGTTCCTCTGAAATTCGGCGGACCGTATTCATTAATCGGCGCGGCTGTCACCCCCGTTCCGTGCATGCGGCAATGTCTCCGGCATCATGACGATAAATCCGAGCAGGCCCGCACCGGCTACCGCGGCCAAAAACACGAATGCCGCGCTGTATCCGGCCTTGACGACGATGAGGCCGGCAAACGCTGTGCTGAGCGCGCCGCCGAGGCCGGCAGCGGTGGCAATCGCGCCCTGGCTGATATTGAAATGCCCGGTACCGCGCGTGAGATCGGCGACCACAAGCGGAAACAGCGCGCCGAAAATTCCAGCGCCGACGCCGTCGAGCAACTGCACCGACATCAGCCAATAGGGATTATCGGAAATCGGATACAGCGCGCCACGCAGCGTCAGGATCGCCAGCGCCACGGCGAAGATCGGCTTGCGGCCCCAGATATCGGCCTTGTGGCCGACCAGCAGGGCGACCGGCACCATCACCATTTGAGCGGCCACGATGCAGACCGACACCAGCGTGGTGCCGAGGTCGCGATTGACCAGCGCCAGCTTCTGACCAACCAGCGGCAGCATCGCTGCGTTGGAGAAATGAAACGCCACGGTCGCCACCGCAAAGATCAGCAATGGCTTGCAGGCCAGCAGCGCCTGAAAACCCGACGGCTGGTCGTGCGTTGCGCCGCCTCGGTTGGCCGCATCGTCAAGCCCGCGCGCGACGTGATGGTCGATCGCGCCGGCGGGAATCGACAATGTCGCGAAGATGCTGGCGATGGCCATCGCCGCCAGCAGCCAGAACACCACGATTGGTCCGAACCAATAGGCGGTGATGCCGGCCATCGCGGCGGCGACGGCGTTGCCGGCGTGGTTGAAGGCCTCGTTACGCCCGGTGCGGCGAGCGAAGGCAGTCGGCCCTACAATGCCAAGGGTCACCGCCGCGATGGCCGGCGCGAAAATCGCGCCCGCGGCGGCCGCGAGCGCTTGCGTCGCCGCGACCAGTTCGAACCGGTGGATCAGCGGCAGAACAACACAAGTGAGAGTGACGAGGACGGCCGCGCCGACCATCAGCGCGCGCTTGGCGGTCGAGCGGTCGATCAGCGCGCCCGCGGGCGTCTGCGCCACGATACCGGCGAGCGCCGCCACCGACATCACGGCGCCGATCGAGGCTTCGTCCCATTTCTGCTCGGTCAGCAGATAGATCGCGAGATAGGGCCCGAGGCCGTCCCGCACGTCGGCGAGAAAGAAATTCAGCGCGTCCAGCGCCCTCTCGACGGCCTCTTTGGACGGCTGCAATCGATACCTCGTAAGGAGTGATACTTGCCTCAACGACGGCGGATGCGGCAGGTTCCCCCGCGCGCCCCGGACGACGTCCGAGCGTTGCGAATTTGGCCCGTATCTGCGTCGTTTGGATGGGTTGACCCGGGGGCTTGGCCCGTCCACTTTCCCGCCGAAATTCAGGGAAGGGACGCTACTTATGAAGTCGAGATTGATGGCTGCCGCCGTGGCGGCGGCAGCGGTATTTTCAGCGCCCGGCGCGCAGGCCCAGCAATTCATCAACGTGCTGACCGGCGGCACGTCGGGCGTGTATTACCCGCTCGGCGTCGCCATCGGAAAGATCTACGGCGACAAGATTCCGAACGTGAAGACCCAGGTGCAGGCCACCAAGGCCTCGGTCGAGAACCTGATCCTGCTGCAGCAGGGCCGCGGCGAGATCGCGTTCACGCTGGGCGACTCGCTCAAAGCGGCCTGGGAGGGCGACGAGGAGGCGGGCTTCAAGAACAAGTTGGACAAGCTGCGCACCATCGGAGCGATCTACCCCAACTACATCCAGATCGTCGCCACCGCCGACAGCGGCATCAAGACGCTGGCGGACCTGAAGGGCAAAAGCCTCTCGGTCGGCGCGCCGAAGTCCGGCACCGAACTCAACTCTCGTGCGATTCTGGCCGCTGCCGGCATGACCTACAAGGACATTGGCAAGGTCGAATATCTGCCGTTCGCCGAATCCGTCGACCTGATGAAAAACCGCCAGCTCGCCGCGACGCTGCAATCGGCCGGTCTCGGCGTCGCCTCGCTGAAGGATCTGTCGACCTCGACCGAAATCACCGTGGTGTCGGTCCCCAAGGCGACCGTCGACAAGATCGGCCCGCCCTTCGTGTCGGTGATGATCCCCGCCAATACCTATACCGGCCAGGACAAGGACGTCCCGACGGCCGCGGTGGTCAACTATCTCGTGACCAGTTCCGCGGTTTCCGACGATCTGGCCTATCAGATGACCAAACTGGTCTACGAATCGCTCCCTGAACTCGCGAATTCCCACGCGGCCGGCAAGGAGATCAAGCTCGAGACCGCGGCGACCGGCAGCCCGGTTCCGCTGCACCCCGGTGCGATCCGCTATTACAAGGAAAAGGGCCTGATCAAGTAAGGTATCCTTGACCATTCGACCCGTTATGCCCGGGCATAGCCGTCAATGACAGCGTCGCTTCCGCTTGCCCATGCCCCGGGCATCGACGTCTCTGGCGCCCCTGTATTAAGACGTGGATGGCCGGGACAAGCCCGGCCATGACGTAGTCTGCAATTCCACAAGTGATATAAGCGTCGCGGGCACGGGCTGGGGAAACGAACATGCTGCAATCTGAGGGCGCACAAGAGCCCATCAAGGTCGAGTTCGACAATTTCGAGCACGGATTTCCTCCGGGTTTCGGCCCGGGTGGCTGGGGCTATCTGGCCTACGCCATCGGCATCGCCTTCGCCGTGTTCCAGCTCTATGTCGCCGCCTTCAACTATCTGCCGAGCCAGGTGGTGCGCGGCATTCACGTCGGCTTCCTGCTCTTGATGACGTTCGGCCTGATCGGCAACTTCACCGCCAAAAGCGACTTCGGCCGCGCCATGGGCTGGCTGATCGGGTCTGCCGGATTCTTGTGCGGGCTGTACCAGTGGATCTTCTATGCCGACCTGATCGCCCGCGACGGCGATCCGACGCGCATCGATCTCGCGGTCGGCACCTTGCTCGCGGTGCTCGTGTTCGAAGGCACCCGGCGGATGATGGGAATGGCGCTGCCGCTGATGTGCGGCGCCTGTCTGCTCTACTGGTTCTTCGGCCAGTATCTGCCGGCGCCGCTCAACCATCGCGGCTATGATTTCGACCAGGTGATTTCGCATCTGTCGTTCGGCACCGAAGGTTTCTACGGCGTGCCGATCTACGTCTCGGCGACCTATATCTTCCTGTTCATCCTGTTCGGCTCGTTCCTCGAGCGCGCCGGGATGATCCAGTTGTTCACGGATGTTTCGCTCGGCCTGTTCGGCCGCACCCGCGGCGGGCCGGCCAAGGTCGCGGTGTTCGCCTCGGGCATGATGGGAACGATCTCCGGCTCCGGCGTCGCCAACGTCGTCACCGTCGGCCAGTTCACGATTCCCCTGATGATCAAGTTCGGCTATCGCCGCGCCTTTGCTGCCGGGGTCGAGGCCACTGCCTCGATGGGCGGACAGATCATGCCGCCGGTGATGGGCGCGGTTGCCTTCATCATGGCCGAGACGCTCGGCGTGCAATATTCCGAAATCGTCAAGGCCGCGGTGATTCCGGCCCTGCTCTATTTCGCCTCCGCGTTCTGGATGGTGCATCTGGAAGCCGGCAAGCACGGTCTCGTCGGCATGAAGCGTTCGGAGATTCCGAGCGCCTGGAAGGCGCTGGTCAACCGCTGGTACCTGGTGTTGCCGCTGGCAGCGCTGGTCTACATGCTGTTCGAAGGCTTTACGCCGCTCTACGCCGGCAGCATGGGGCTGGCGCTGACGGTTGCGCTGATCCTCGGCGCCAGCATCGTGCTCGGCTTCTCGAACATGGCGTTGCGGTACATTTTCTGGATCGGGCTGGCGCTGGTGGTTGCCGCCGTGTCGCGCAACGGGCTCGAGATCATTCCGGTCGCCAGCGTCGTCGTGGGCCTCATCGTGCTTGCCGCGATCACGCGCGGCGGCCGGGCGACGCTCGCCGCCTGCCGTGACTCGCTGGCGGAAAGCGCCAAGTCGGCGCTGACCGTCGGCATGGCCTGCGCCATCGTCGGCACCATCATCGGCATGATGACGCAGACCGGCGTCGGCACCATCTTCGGCGGCTGGATCATCGGGCTCGGCGCCAAGAGCCTGTTCCTGGCGCTGATCATGACCATGCTGCTGTCGATCCTGCTCGGCACCGGCATTCCGACGATTCCGACCTACATCATCACCGCGGCTTTGGCAGCACCTGCATTGGCCAAACTCGGCGTGCCCCTGATCGCCAGCCACATGTTCGCGTTCTATTACGGCATCATGGCCGACCTCTCGCCGCCGGTGGCGCTGGCGGCATTGGCGGCGGCGCCGATCGCGAAAGAAAATCCCGACAAGATCGGCTGGGAAGCGATGCGGATCGCGCTGGCCGGCTACGTCATTCCCTTCATCTTCGTCTACTCGCCGGCGCTGATGCTGCAGGCCGGCGATCCGATGGCCGCCAAGCTCGGCTTCTACGGCGCGGTGGCGCTGGCAACCTTCAAGGCGCTGGTGGCGATCGGCTTGTTCGGCATCGTCGCGATCGGCTTCCTGTTCACGCGGCTCGCGTTTCTTGAACTCGCCGTCGCGTCGGTTGCCGCGCTGTGCCTTCTCGGCGAATTCCCGTTCAGCGATACCGCGGGCTTTATCCTGGCTGCTGCCGTCCTGGTCTGGCAGTGGCGTCAGCGTCCGCGCGACGCGGTGGCGGCGGCTTGAGCCTCTGCCTCGCTTCGGCCGGCGTCGTGAAGACGCTGTCGGTCGCGGCCTTCACGCTGGTATGGACCCATTCGATCGAAAAGATCGACTGGCAGGAAGACTGGCGCGTCACGCCGCAGGGGCTGCAACTGGAACAGGCCCGCGTGAAGGGCTCCGGTGCCGGCATGGAGCCGCCGCCGGAGGCGAGGCTGGTCGATGGCTGGTTTCAATGGAAGCCGAAGCGCGCGCCGATGCCGGAACTGGTGCTGGGCAATTCCGGGGCTGCCGGTGAATGGCGGCTGTGTCATGATGGCAGTTGCCGGACATTGTCGGAGATTTTGGGCCATCCGGTCGGCGTCAACGTCACGACGATGAGCGCGTGCGAACCATAAGAAGAGCAGGGAGAGAAGTCGATGGAACGGCTCAAGGGCAAAACGGCGATGGTGGTGGGCGCGGGCTCGATCGGTCCCGGCTGGGGCAATGGCAAGGCGACCGCCGCGACCTTTGCGCGCGAGGGTGCGCAGGTGTTTTGCGTCGATCGTAATGGCGCTGCCGCGAAAGAAACCGTCGACATCATCACCGGCGAGGGTGGCAAGGCGACCGCGTTTACCGCCGACGTCTCCCGCGAAACCGAAGTCGAGGCGATGGTCGCGGCGTGCCTGAAGACCTACGGCCGGATCGACGTGCTCGACAACAATGTCGGCATTGCCGAGATGGGCAGCGTGGTCGAGGTCAACGAAGCGAGCTGGGACCACGTCTTCGCGGTCAATCTCAAGAGCGCCTATTTCGCGATGAAGCACGTTATTCCCGTGATGAAGCGGCAGGGCGGCGGCTCGATCATCAACATCTCGTCGATCGCCTCGATCCGGCATCTCGGCATTTCCTACGTCACCTATGGTGCCTCGAAAGCGGCGATGAACCAGATGACGAAGACCACCGCCGTGCAATTCGCGCCCGATCATGTTCGCGTCAACTGCATTTTGCCGGGCCTGATGAAGACGCCGATGGTCGCGCACTCCGCGGGCCTTGCGGCGAGCTATTCGGCGGGGGACGTCGAGGCGATGTGGCGGGCCCGCGACGCGCAGGTGCCGATGGGCCACATGGGCGACGCCTGGGACGTCGCCAATGCGGCGCTGTTTCTGGCGTCCGACGAATCCCGGTACGTCACCGGGATCGAGCTGGTGGTCGATGGCGGGATCACGGTGAAGTCCGGCGCGTGAGACAGGATCAGCCCTGCGCGCCCAGTTCCGCGCGATCCAGTTCTTCCTCGATCTGGTGGAACGCGTCGTCGCCGATTTCTTCGGAGCCACGCAGGTTCAACAGTGATCGTCGGGCGGCGCCGAGGGCGCGGCGGCGCATCGGGTCGGTTGGAAGCTCGCTCGACGAGACGCCGCCGTCCGGGCTGGTTTCGGCACGCAGCAACAGCGCGCGGTATTCCAGCCGCAGGATTTCGGCTTCCTCCGACGGATCGCTGTCGATTTCGTCGAGCGCCGCGCGATATACCGTGGCGCGGGCCCGGGCCGCCTCGGCCGCCACCGGATTCTCGTCGTCCAGCCGTAGCGCCATGATCAGCGGCCGCAGTGTCAGGCCCTGGATCACCAGCGATCCCAGCACCACGGCAAACGCGGTCAGCAGGATCAGGTCGCGATAGGGAAAACCTTCCGGCAGCGCGAACGCCGCCGCCAGGGTGACGATCCCGCGCATGCCGCACCAGGACACGACGACGCCGCGCTTGGCCGTCGGCACCGACGTCGCGAGTTGGACCGGCACCGCGCCCCACGCGGCCATGGCCCGGAGCAGGGCGCCGTAGAACATCACCCAGGCGATGCGCGCCAGGATCACCGTAGCCAGCACGCCGGCGGCGAAGATGCAGTATTCCGTCCGCACCACGTCGTCGAGGTGCGACCAAATCGGGCCCAACTGCATGCCGATCAGCATGAACGCCAGCACGTTGAGCACGAACACGACAGTTTCCCACACCGCATAGGTCGGTACGCGCAGCCGCGCGGGGGTGTAGGCCGGCGCGGTGCGGGCTAGCGTGATCGCGAACACCACGATCGTGAGGATGCCAGAAAGGCCGATCCGTTCTGCGATGATCCACACCATGAAACAGCCGGTGAACTGGACGATAATCGCGCTCGGCGCCTCGCTGATCCTCCGGGACGCCAACTGCAGGACCCTGGCGAACAGATAACCGGCGATCAGACTGCCCAGCAATGCGAGCGCCACCTGCGGCGCGAACGCACTCCACCGAAAATGTTCCACTGCAGTGGCGCCGACGGCGATGCGATAGATCAGGAGCGCACTCGCGTCGTTGAGCAGGCTTTCGCCTTCGAGGATTTTCAGGATGCGGTGGGGCAGGTTGACCTGGCGAAGGATGGCGACGGCGGCCGCGGCATCCGGCGGTGCGACAATGGCGCCGAGTGCGATCGCGACCGACCATGGCATGTCCGGTCGCAGCCAATGCGCCAGCACGGCCACGGCCGTGGTGGTGACGCCGACGGCCACCACCACCAGCATCGACACCGGCAGCCAGTTGTTACGGAGTTCGCGCAGCGAGGTGTCGTAGGCGGCGTCCAGCAACACCGGCGCGACGAACAGCGCCAGGGCCAGATCGGGCTCCAGCGTCCAGGACGGCGTCTGCGGCGCGAACGCCAGCAGCGCGCCGCCGACGGCAAGAAAGGTCGGGTAGGGCACCTTGATCCGGCGGGCCAGCGCCGACAGCCCGACAGCGCCGAGCAACAGACCGATGATCCATTCGAATGTAAGCAAGCCGGAAATCCCCGCGGTGGTGTGCCTCAATTTAGCACTAAATGCCACCGGCATCGCTGGCGCTGCCGTCTAATTCATGCGCGGGTGATGTCTCAGGGCTGGCCTCGCCGCCGCCAATCGGCTGGCGGCCTTGAGGCGACGATCACGTTGAGGTCGATCTGTTCACTGCGCCAGCGCCAAGATGCCGCCCGCGAAGGAATGCCAGAGCGGCGTGACGCTGACCGGCCAGTTCGAGAGCTTCACCGCGATCAGTGCCGCGCCGCCGTAGACATAGACCGGGTGCGGACGGCCGCGCGTGCGCCAGTCGAACACCATGGCGACCACCAGCAGGAGATAGGCGACGAAGGCCGGCGGGATGGTCACAAAGACCGGCGGCGGACCGACGGGTCCGGGGGGCGCCAGAAAGGTCAGAAACCAGCGCGCCACCGCGGCGTCCAGCAGCGAGATCCCGGCCAGCAGCATCAGCCGCTTGTGGGTTTCCGGGCGGCGGACTGCGGCGATCGCGAGCGCGAACACAACGGCGAAGAACAAAATCCCGCTGAGCGGCACGATCGCGAAGGCAATGCCTGCGTCGGTTTGTCCCACCGCCGCGGAGCGCTTCATCACGTTGACCGACACCAGGAAGCCGAAGATCGTCATCGCGGTCGCCAGCGACACGCCGATCATGCCGATGGCGCGGTGCCGGACGATCTTGCCGGACGCCGCAAGCCAGCTCTGGAATGCGAAATAGAGCGTCCAGGCAAAGAACAGCAGCCCGTGAAAATGGATGACGGGCGAGGCCGAGAACGATCGCGAAGCGAGCGGCAGCCAGTAGGTCGGCGCGAAGCCGACAAAGGCGACGGCCATGCAGGCCAGCGCCATGTAGAAGTAAAACCAGGTTGCCTGGGATTGCGCGATGGCGCGCGGCGGATGGTAGTCGGTCAATGTGGTCATGGTTGTTGAGTCCATGAATTCGCTGAAAGGTTCAAGACAAATTTATTCCCGCTCATTCGCGAAAATTTCTACTTTACGCGTGTCATGTTTCGGCCAAAATCCGATTCGCTGCGATTCACTACGAATCTTGAGCGACGAGAGGAGACTCGCAATCGTCGCTGTCGGAAATGCGATGCACTTGCTAGGATCGGTCTGCCATCGAGAGCGTTTCCCGGATCCATCGATGCGAGGCTATCCCGACATCCTCCAGTTCGTCGTCGCGTCCCTGTTGTGGATGGCGTCGGCGCATGGCGCATTGGCGACCGGCGTCGAGCCATCCAAGGATTTGCGTATCGATCCCGCGCCCTGTGTCGCGGCCGCCGCCGCCAATGACGATGACAAGATCGTCGGCCTTTGCGGCGCGCTGATCGACAACGAAAAGACCGACAAGGCCGACCGTCTCAAGGCGTTGATCGCGCGGGGAGCGGCCTACGGCCGCCACGACATGATCGATCGCGCCATCGGCGATTATGAGCGCAGCACTACAGCCTCGATCCGGCGCTCGCCGATATCCTCAACGCGCGTGGCGAGCTCTGGCGCAGGAAGGGCGACCGGCCCAAGGCGCTGGCCGACTTCGGCGCTGCGATCAAGCTCAACCCCAATCACCTCGCCGCCAAGGCCAACTACAAGTCGCTGGCACAGGAACTGGAGCGGCTGGGCGCGTTGAAGGCGGTCGCGGGCAAGCCGAGTTTCAATTGCGCCACCGCCCGGCGCGCGGCGGAAAAGACGATTTGCGCCAATCCCGAACTTGCCGATCTGGACCGCGAGATCAACGCCGCGCATGTCAGGGTGATCAACGAAGCGACGAACTCAACGCCAGGCACGTACGCTGCAGCGCGAGCAGGACGAGTTCATCGCCCGCCGCAACGCCTCGTTCGGGCGGTCCGGCTACGACCTGCAAAAGGCGATGAAGCAGCGGCTGCAGGAGCTGAACGGGGTCGACGGTTATTAATGCCGTCGGGTGCGTCCTGCGGCAGGGTTTACCCGAAGGTCCCAGCTGTTCCGGCTTGATCTGGCGCCGCTTCATGTGACAATGCCTCGGAAAAAGGCCGTTGAATTGATCTGCGTCATGGCCGGGCATAGCCGTTCGTAGGACGGCGTCGTTTACACTTGCCTATGTCCGGCCATCCATGTCTTGCTTTTTGCAACGAGCAAAGACGTGGATGCCCGAAACATCTGGCGCGACAATGCGCTTCGCGCTTTCGCCCGGGCATGACGAGGATGAGCGGGAGTACGCCATGAACATCCACGAGAAAAGCAGGTACCACGAGGTCCATGCGCGCTCGCTCAGCCGATCCCGAGGGATTTTGGGCCGAGGCGGCGCGCGAGATCGACTGGATCGAGCCGGCCGAAAAAGATCTTCGATGCCTCGATGGGGACCTACGGCCGCTGGTTTGCCGGCGGCGTGGTCAACACCTGCTACAACGCGCTCGACCGCCATGTCGCCAATGGACGCGGCGACCAGGTCGCGCTGATCCACGATTCGCCGCTGGCAAGGTCGGTCTCGAAGTTCACCTATGCCGAGATGCTGCGCGAAGTGCAGACGCTCGCCGCCGTGATGCAGGATTTCGGCGTCGCCAAGGGCGATCGCGTCATCCTCTATATGCCGATGGTGTCGGAAGCCGTGATCGCGATGCTGGCCTGCGCGCGGATCGGCGCGGTGCATTCGGTGGTGTTCGGCGGCTTCGCCGCCAAGGAACTGGCGACGCGGATCGAGGACGCCAAACCGAAACTGATCTTTTCGGCGAGCTGCGGCTCGAGCCCGGCCGCATCGTGCACTACAAGCCGCTGCTCGACGAGGCGATCCGGCTCTCGAGCGTCAAGCCGGAAACCTGCATCATCCTGCAGCGGCCGCAACAAGGCTGCGACCTCGCAGCCGGCCGCGATCACGACTGGGCGTCGTTGCGCCGTGCCGCGCTGGATGCCGGGCAAGGCCGCGCCCTGCGTCGCCGGTGCTGGCGACCGATCCGCTCTACATTCTCTACACCTCGGGCACCACCGGAATCCCCAAGGGCGTGGTGCGCGACAATGGCGGGCATCTGGTCGCGCTGAAATGGTCGATGTTCAATCTCTACGGCGTCAAGCCCGGCGAGGTCTGGTGGTGCGGCTCCGACATCGGCTGGGTGGTCGGCCACAGCTACATCGTCTACGGCCCGCTGCTGCATGGCGCGACCTCGATCATGTATGAGGGCAAGCCGATCGGCACGCCGGATGCCGGCGCGTTCTGGCGCGTGATCTCGGAACACAAGGCGGTGGCGTTCTTCACCGCGCCGACCGCGTTCCGCGCCATCCGCAAGGAAGACCCGGAAGGCATCATTCATCCGCAAATACGATCTGTCGAAATTCCGCACGCTGTTTCTGGCCGGCGAGCGCGCCGATCCGCCGACGGTGGAATGGGCGGAGCAGCAGTTGAAGGTGCCTGTCATCGATCACTGGTGGCAGACCGAAACCGGCTGGTGCATCGCCGGCAATCCGGTGGGCTTCGGCATGCTGCCGGTCAAGCACGGTTCGCCGACGGTGCCGATGCCGGGCTATCAGGTCGACGTGGTCGACGAGGCCTCCAAGCCGGTGCCCGCCGGCACCATGGGCTCGATCGTGATCAAGCTGCCGATGCCGCCGGCCTGCCTGCCGACGTTGTGGGAGCAGGATGCGCGCTTCAGGGAGGCGTATCTCACCGAATTCCCCGGCTACTACAAAACCTCCGATGCCGGCTACAAGGATGCCGACGGCTATGTCTTCGTGATGGGCCGCACCGACGACATCATCAACGTCGCCGGCCACCGGCTCTCCACCGGCGGCATGGAGGAAATTCTGGCTTCCCACCCCGACGTCGCCGAATGCGCGGTGCTCGGCATCAAGGATGCGATCAAGGGCGAGGTGCCCTGCGGCTTCCTGGTGCTGAAGGCCGGCGTGACGCGCAGCCCGCCGAGATCGAAAAGGAGATCGTGGCGCTGGTGCGCGACAAGCTCGGACCGGTCGCGGCCTTCAAGCTCGCGATCACGGTCGGCCGGCTGCCGAAAACCCGCTCGGGCAAGATCCTGCGCGGCACCATCAAGAAGATCGCCGACGGCGAGACCTGGACCATGCCGGCGACGATCGAGGACCCCAAGGTGCTCGACGAGATCGGCGACGCGCTGAAGGGCAGGGTGTAGGGTTCCCGACCGTCATGCCCGGGCTGACCCGGGCATCCATCCCACTTCAATGCCGGGTCTTTTGCGATGGATTGCCGGATCATAGCGCGAAGACGCCATCTTTCGATGGATTGCCGGGTCAAGCCCGGCAATGACGAGATGAAAAAACGGAAGCCTGGCAATGCAGTCTCGATTCGCAAAGCACTTCATCGCGCTCCTGCTCGCGGCCCCCTTGCTCGCCGGCTGCCTCGAGCGCGGCCAGCCGACCATGGTCGACACCAGCGCCGACGACGACGCGTTCTGCCGCGCCAACAATGTCGCGGTCGGTTCGACACGAATATGTCAATTGCCGCAAGAACCGCGACGTCCAGCGCGGCAACTGCCAACGCCCGCACCGACCGCGCGCCAGCGCAATCTCGCCGAGCAGATGCTGAACAATCCGGACAC
The DNA here is from genome assembly GCA_963764705.1 of uncultured Alphaproteobacteria bacterium. GTDB lineage: Bacteria > Pseudomonadota > Alphaproteobacteria > Rhizobiales > Xanthobacteraceae > Bradyrhizobium. The sequence continues at coordinate 212,910 of CAVXTR010000016.1, forward strand.
GGCCGTGATCAGGAGGTCATCATGAACGAAGACGTCTTCAACGCCAGCCTGCGCAGGTTTCTCAAGAAGGTCGGCATCACCTCGCAGCGCGAGATCGAAAAAGCCGTCCGCGATGCCGTCGAGGCCGGCAAGCTCAAGGGCAATGAGAAACTGCCGGCCAGGATGGTCCTGACCCTCGGCGGCGTCAGCCTCTCGCATGAGATCACCGACGAGATCGAACTAGGTTAAGTCCCCGGCGCGACGCGCAGAAAGCATCACATGGACATCAAGGTCAGGGATTCCAACGGCGCACAGCTCGCCGAGGGCGACACCGTCACGCTGATCAAGGACCTCGAAGCTGAAGGGCTCCTCGACCGTGCTCAAGCGCGGCACCGTGATCAAGAACATCCACCTCACCGACAATGAAGACGAGATCGAGGGCCGTACCGACAAGGTCAAGGGCCTGGTGCTGCGCACGGAGTTCTTGAAGAAGGCGTGAGCCGGTCCACCAATGCAAGCCGTCATGGCCGGGCTCGTCCGGCCATCCACGTCTTGGTCGGCGGCGCGGGTCGAAGACGTGGGTCGCAGCCTGGCAGCGGGCTGACCGGATTGCACTTGTCAGGCCACCGCCGACACCAAATACTGACGGGCGAGTGATTTCGCTACAGAAGACGGCGACGAAGGCGGAATACGAGCGACGAGCAAGACAATTCAAGCTAGATTGCGTACGCGTAACGGGTGAGCACAATGAGCTCGGAGTAGCGCCAGGACCGATGTGCCCCGGGTGCAATGGTTTCAGGCATGGCAGCCGTGGATCGTTTCGATCTCGGTCGCTATCTGTTTTTTTCTCGCAGCGCGTCTCAGCCTCGCTCTGCTCGACAAGTCGGACGGCGTCGCGGTGTTTTGGCCGGCTGCGGGCGTTGCCACCGGAGTTCTGGTGGCGCTCGGGCCGATCGCGCGATGGCCGGTCGTCATCGGCGTGGTCGCTGCCACTTTCGCGGCCAATCTGCTGGGCGATCGCAATTTTGCCAGCACCGCGGTCTTCGCGGTGGCCAATGCCAGTGGTCCCCTCATCGTCTCGGCACTGATCCAGCGATTTTATGGCGCGCCATTCGAGCTCGATGAGCTGCGCCGTGTCTTTGGATTATTCGCCGCCACGATCCTTGCCGCGCTGATGAGCGGTCTCGTCGGCACGCTTGGGTTTGTGCTTTTTCATCCCTCGGACTGCGTCCGCCGTGACGACGTGGAGTCACTGGGTCTCTTCCGAGATCGTGGGGAGCATCACCGTCGCGCCGCTGTTGATCGGTCTTGCTTCGTTCCTGCGCAATGCCCCGCCGAAGGCGTGAAATTGCGGAAGGGGCCTTCGCGCTTGCGGTCGTGGCCACGCTGTGTGGGCTCCTTGTTGTCCTGCCCAATGAGCCCTGGACACTCGAACTGGCGATTGCCTCGCTCTGTCCGCTGTTCGTGTGGATAGCTGCCCGCGTTCGCCCGGCCTTTACCGCGATCGCAACCTTCATGTGCGCGATCACGATCGTATGGACGACCATATTCGCGATCGGTCTTTTCGGTGACGCGCAATTGCCGGTCGAGGAACGTGTCCTGTCTGCCCAGGCGACCATCATGGCCACTTCGTTCGGCGCGCTGGTTCTTGCAGCCCTGTTCGGCGAGCGACGGCTGCACGAACACGCAATCCTCGAGCGGGAGCGTCGGCTCGAAGAAGCGCTTCGGGCCGGCGGCGTGATTACCCTCGATTGGAATCTTGCAGACCGGCCTGATCGGGCTGAGCCCGAATGCGGCGGAAATTCTTGGTCTCGGTCCACGACAATCGCTCAGCAGCGCGGAATGGATCGGATGCATTCATCCCGATGATCGTCCTTCCGTTACAGCTCGCTTGACTGAGGCTCGTCTCGATGACCTCTCACATTCGATCACGTTCCGCTTCGTGCGACCGGACGGGAGCGGCGAGGTGTGGCTGGAGCAAGTTGCCATTACGCACGTGGACTCCGCAGCGAAGCCGGTGCGCATCACGGGCCTGACGACTGACATCACGGAGCGGAGGCGATTCGAAGAGGAAATTTCCCGCGCCTGGAAATCGGCAGAATTGGCAGATCGGGCAAAAACCAGCTTCCTGTCGGCCGCCAGCCATGACTTGCGACAGCCATTGCAAACGCTGAGGTTCCTGCAAGGGGCACTTGGGCAGCACATCCGGCGATGGCGAGGGGCGCGACCTTGTCGGCGGAATGGGGCGGTCTCTCGACACGATGTCCAGCATTCTGACGAGCCTGCTTGACGTGAACCGTCTGGAGGCAGGGAATCTTCGTCCGTGCGAAGAGCGACTTCGCGATCAACGAGATATTTGATTCTCTGGCGGCCGATTTCTCCGATTCCATGACAGACAAGGGGCTGCGGTGGCGCGTGGTGCGTTCCGGAACTCCTGGTCCGCAGCGACAAGCGAATGCTCGAAACGATGATGCGTAATTTGCTTTCGAACGCGCTGCGATACACCGATCGGGGAAGGATTCTGCTGGGCTGCCGGCGGGTGGGCGACAAGGTTCGGATCGAAGTCTGGGACAGCGGCATCGGCATCACGCAGGATCAGCTCCCTCACATTTTTCTGGAATACTATCAGGTCTCGCCTGAAGAGCGCGGCGGTTTCGGATTGGGCCTGGCGATCGTCAGACGTCTGGGGGAGATGCTGGACCACGCGATCGGTGTGCGTTCCACACCCGGCATGGGCACGGTGATTTCGATTGAGGTTCCGCGCGGAGACACCAACGGTGCTGCGCCTGAACGTGCGCAGACGCCGCGATACAAGAACGGCGACTTCCGCGGCACCATACTTGTCGTCGAGGACGAGGCCAGCGTCCGCGCGTCGATCAGCCGTCTGTTGAAAGCGCGAGGCATAGAGGCGATCGTGGTGGCAACGGCAGCGGACGCGCTGATGGGCGTCCGCCGGCAGGAAATCCGCCCTGACCTGTTGCTATGTGACTACAATCTTCGCGGCTCGACGAACGGGGTCGCGACAGTCAAGGACCTGCGGGCGGCCCTTGGCCGGAATATCCCGGCCATTGTCATGACCGGGGACGTCCGCTCGGAGATCGTGGACAGGATTGCAGCACAGGGCATTTCGGTCCTGCTCAAACCGTTTCTGGCGGACGAATTTCTGCGGTGCGTTGCGCGGCTTTCACAGGAATCGACTGCCGGCGATCCAGCCGGCACGCCTCGATCGTGATCGCGCCCCCCAAAACAAAACGCGGCAGGTTGCCCCGCCGCGTTCGAAATCCCTCACCGCGTGAGTAAAGCCTACTCTTCCTCGTCGTCCTGCTTCTTGCCGCCGATGGTCTTCAGCTTGGCGAACACGGCGTCGACGTTGAATTCGTCGCGCTGCTTTTCGCTGGGCTCGAATTCCGGCTCCTTCTTGGTGGTCTCGGAGGCCGGCAGCAGGGTGGCGCCGCCATAGGCCGCGGGGACCGGCTTTTCCTTGGCGGCGCGCTGGACCTCGAAATCGAGCTCGATCTGCGAGCACAGGCCGAGCGTGACCGGGTCCATCGGGGTCAGGGTCGAGGCGTTCCAGTGGGTACGGTCGCGGACCGAGGCGATCGTGGTCTTGGTGGTGCCGACCAGGCGCATGATCTGCGCGTCCTTCAGCTCGGGATGGTTGCGGACCAGCCAGAGGATCGCGCTCGGGCGCTCGTGGCGGCGCGAAACCGGGGTGTAGCGCGGGCCCTTCTTCTTGGCGGCCGGGGGCAGGGTGACCTTGCTCTCGCCGAGCTTGAGCCGGTAGTTCGGGTCGCCTTCGCCCCGCTCGATTTCGTCGCGGCTCAATTGCCCGGTCGAAATCGGGTCCATGCCCTTGATGCCCTGGGCGGCGTCGCCGTCGGCGATGGCGCGGACCTCCAGCGGGTGCATTTTGGTGAAATCGGCCACCTGGTCGAAGGTCAGCGCGGTGTTATCAACCAGCCACACGGCAGTCGCTTTTGGCATCAGCGGTGCATTGCTCATGGCAAATCTCCTTTGTTCCTCGCCCACCTCTTTTCCGGAGGCGAAGTCTGTGGTCATCGGTGATGACGGGAATTCGGCGCCTATATACCCCTTCCAGGGGGATTGGCGCAATGGTCTGCTAAAGCGCCTTGACAGGGCCCAAAAGCAGCCCCAAGTCCTTATACGAATTGGCCGTTCCCCGCCCGCCGGCGAGGGGTGATTTCGGTCCCGGATAGCCCCAAGGGCCTCTAATGTCAGCCAAACCAGACCTTAAAATCGTGCTTTGTTCCCCCCGCGGCTTCTGCGCCGGCGTGGTGCGAGCCATCGATACCGTCGAACGGGCGCTCACGATCTACGGCGCACCGGTCTATGTCCGTCACGAGATCGTGCACAACCGCTACGTGGTCGACAGCCTGAAGACCAAGGGCGCGATTTTCGTCGAGGAACTGGCTGAAATCCCCGACAATACCAACGCACCGGTGGTGTTCTCGGCCCACGGGGTTCCGAAATCGGTTCCGGCCGACGCCCGCGCTCGCAATTTCTTCTCGCTGGATGCGACCTGCCCGCTGGTGACGAAAGTGCACCGCGAGGCCGCAATCCATTTCAAGCGCGGCCGCGAAATCCTGCTGATCGGACATTCGCACCATCCGGAAGTGGTCGGCACGCTCGGCCAGTTGCCGGTCGGCGCGGTGACGCTGATCGAGACCGCGGAAGACGCCAAGACCTTCACGCCGAAGGACCCGAACAATCTCGCTTTCGTGACCCAGACGACGTTGTCGATCGACGACACCGCCGAGATCGTCGCGATGCTGAAGGACCGGTTTCCGAACATCTCCGGCCCGCACAAGGAAGACATCTGCTACGCCACCACCAACCGCCAGCTCGCGGTCAAGAAAGTGGCGCCGGTGGTCGATGCCTTGATCGTGGTCGGCGCGCCGAATTCGTCGAACTCGCAGCGCCTGCGCGAAGTTGCCGAGCGCGAGGGCTGCCCGGTTTCGGTGCTGGCCCAGCGCGCCAGCGACATCGACTGGTCGCGCTTCGAAGGCATCAAGAGCCTCGGTATCACGGCGGGTGCTTCCGCTCCGGAAGTGATCGTCGAGGAAATCATGGGCGCCTTCGCGGAGCGCTACGAGCTGCATGTGGAGACGGTCTCGGCTGCGGAAGAGAACGAATTCTTCCCGCTGCCGCGCTCGCTGCGGCCTGACGCCGCCTAGGCGCTGCCATGGCGGTTTACACGGACGTTGCCGCCGAAGACCTCGCGGAATTCCTCACCGGTTACGACATCGGCGAGTTGCTCTCGTACAAGGGCATCGCCGAGGGCGTCGAGAATTCCAACTTCCTGCTGCACACCAGCAAGGGCGCCTACATTCTCACGCTCTATGAAAAGCGCGTGGCGGTGGATGATCTGCCGTATTTCCTGTCCCTGATGGCGCATCTGGCCGAGCGCGCCGTGCGTTGTCCGCAGCCGGCGAAGAACCGCAAGGGCGAAGTCTATAGCGAGCTGGCCGGACGTCCGGCGGCGATCATCAATTTCCTCGAAGGCGTCTGGCCCCGTCGGCCGAACGCCGTGCATTGCACCGGCGTCGGCGAGGGGCTCGCCAGAATGCATCTGGCGGGGCGCGATTTTCCGATGTTCCGGAAAAACCCGCTGTCGGTCGGGGGCTGGCGGCCGCTGTTCGATCTCGCTGCGCCGCGCGCGGACGGCGTCCAGCCGGGTCTGCGCGATTTCATCGCCCGCGAACTCGATCATCTCGAGACGTGTTGGCCGATCGATCTGCCGGTCGGCGTCATCCATGCCGACCTGTTTCCCGACAATGTTTTCTTCCTCGGCGACAAATTGTCGGGGCTGATCGACTTCCCGTTCGCCTGCAACGATATCCTGGCCTACGACGTCGCGATCTGCCTGAACGCGTGGTGTTTCGAACCGGATCATTCCTTCAACGTCACCAAGGCGCGCGCGCTGCTCAACGCCTATGGCCGCGAGCGGCAATTGTCCGAGGCCGAACAGGAAGCGTTGCCGCTGCTGGCGCGCGGCTCGGCCCTGCGTTTCCTGCTGACGCGGCTGGTCGACTTCCTCAATGTGCCGCCGGGTGCGCTGGTGAAGCCAAAGGATCCGCTGGAATATGTCCGCAGCCTGCGCTTCCACCAGAGCGTCGAGAGCGTGCGCGATTACGGACTGACCCAGCCGGGATTCGCCGCGTGAGCGAATTGCCCCGCGTGATCGTGTTCACCGACGGCGCCTGCTCGGGCAATCCCGGCCCCGGCGGCTGGGGCGCGATCCTGAAGTTTGGCGATACCGAAAAGGAACTGAAGGGCGGCGAGGCGCATACCACCAACAACCGCATGGAACTGATGGCGGCGATCTCGGCGCTGGAAGCGCTGAAGAAGCCGTGCGTGGTCGACCTCACCACCGACAGCCAGTATGTCCGCCAGGGCATCACCGGCTGGATCCATGGCTGGAAGAAGAACGGCTGGCGTACCTCCGACAAGAAGCCGGTCAAGAACGTCGACCTCTGGCAGCGCCTCGACGCCGCGCTGAAACCGCATCAGGTCAACTGGCACTGGATCAAGGGCCACGCCGGCCACGAAGAAAACGAGCGCGCGGATCAGTTGGCGCGCGAGGGCGTCGCGATGGCGCGGTTGAAGTCGTAGCGCGCGACCACAGCCGTCATCGCCCGGCTTGACCGGGCGACCCAGTACGCTGCGGCCTCCCGATTTTTCGCTGGCGTCTCTGGAATACTGGATCGCCCGCCTTCGCGGGCGATGGCAGTCACCCAAAAACGTGCATGCCCGGGACAAGCCCGGGCATGACGTCTTCTCTAATTGCAGTCGGTGTAGCTCAGAGCTGCCCGAGCAGCGTATCGCCGCCGGAAACCTCGACCTTGCCGGGCGCCGGTTCCTTGTTGAGCTTCTTGACCACGCCGTCTTCCACCAGCATCGAGTAGCGGTGGGAGCGGATGCCGAGGCCGTTGCCGGAAGCGTCGAGCTCCATGCCGATCGCCTTGGTGAAATCGGCATTGCCGTCGGCGAGGAAGGTGGCTTCGTCGCGCTGGTCGGTGTCGCGCTTCCAGGCGTTCATGACGAAGGCGTCATTGACCGAGACGATCGCGATCGTGTTCACGCCCTTGTCCTTGATGGCGTAGGCGTTCAGGAAGATGCTCGGCAGATGCATCTTGTGGCAGGTGCCGGTATAGGCGCCGGGCACCGCGAACAGCGCCACCTTCTTGCCCTTGAAAATATCGTCGGTGGTTTTGACCTGCGGACCTTCCGCGGTCATCACGCGAAACTTGGCTTCCGGCAGCTTGTCGCCAACTTGGATCGTCATCGTCAATTCTCCTTGAATGTGCGGGTTTTTCTTAGACCGGGCAGGTGGCTGGCACAATATTGAGCGGGGCGGAAACGGCAATGGCCTTGCGCGTTCACCGTTATGTCATCGACCAGCCGGGTGCGAAATAGAGAGCCTCATCCTGAGGAGCAGCGTCTTCGCTGCGTCTCGAAGGATGAAGCCCGTTCTGTAGCCTCATGGTTCGAGACGCGCCTGCGGCGCTCCTCACCATGAGGGGCGGGAGTTCAGGCCGCGGCCTTCTTCTCGTCGCGCAGTTCGCGGCGCAGGATCTTGCCGACATTGGTCTTGGGCAGGTCGGTCCTGAACTCGATCTGCTTGGGGACCTTGTAGGCGGTGAGCTGGGTGCCGCAGAACTTGATGATTTCCTCCGGCGACAGGTTGGGGTCCTTTTTGACGATGAAGGCCTTGACCGCCTCGCCCGATTTCGCGTCCTGGACGCCGATCACGGCGCATTCCAGCACGCCGGGGTGGCTGGCGATCACTTCCTCGATCTCGTTGGGATAGACGTTGAAGCCGGAGACCAGGATCATGTCCTTCTTGCGGTCGACGATCTTGGTATAGCCCTGGGCATCCATGACGCCGATGTCGCCGGTGCGGAAATAGCCGTCGGCCGTCATCACGTTCGCGGTCTCTTCCGGCCGCTGCCAGTAGCCGGCCATCACCTGCGGACCCTTGGCGCAGATTTCGCCGGCCTCGCCGAGCGGCAATTCCTTGCCGTCGTCGTCGCGGATCGAGAGATAGGTCGAGGGCACGGGAAGGCCGATCGAGCCGGAGAACTGCTCGATGTCGGCGCGGTTGCAGGTCAGCGTCGGTGAGGTCTCGGACAACCCGTAGCCTTCCGACAGCGCGCAGCCGGTGGTCTTCAGCCATTTCTCGGCAACCGGTTTTTGCGTCGCCATGCCGCCGCCGTTGGATATTTTCAGCTTGGAGAAATCGAGCTTGTCGAACCCTGGCGTGTTCAACAGGCCATTGTAGAGCGTGTTGACGGCGGGGAAAAAGCTGACCTGGTACTTCCCGAGCTCCTTGACGAAGCCGGCCATGTCGCGCGGGTTGGGGATCAGCAGGTTGGTGCCGCCGGCGCGGACGCCCAGCAGATAACACGCCGTCAGCGCGAAGATGTGATAGAGCGGCAGCGCGCAGACGATGATCATGTTGTCGATGATCGGCGGCTTCTTCAGCGCCGGCTGCAGCCAGGCGTCGTTCTGCAGCACGTTGGCAAGGATGTTCTTGTGCAACAGCGTCGCGCCCTTGGAAACGCCGGTCGTGCCGCCGGTATATTGCAGGAAGGCGACATCTTCGCGGGCGAGCTGGGGCTTGCTGAGTTTCATGCCACGGCCGGCGGCGAGCGCGTCGTTGAAGGTGACAGCGCCCGGAATATTGTAGGCCGGCACCATCTTCTTGACCTTGCGGACCACCAGATTGACGATCACTCCCTTGAAGCCGAGCAGGTCGCCCATGCTGCCGACGATGACGTGCTTGATCGCGGTTTTGGCGATGACCTGCTGCACGGTGGTCGCGAAATTCTCCAGTACCACGATCGCCTCGGCGCCGGAATCCTTGAGCTGGTGTTCGAGCTCGCGCGGGGTATAGAGCGGATTGACGTTGACCACCGCATAGCCGGCGCGCAGGACGGCTGCCGTCGCCACCGGGTATTGCAACACGTTCGGCATCATCAGCGCGACGCGCGCGCCCTTTTGCAGGCCCTTGCTCTGCAGATAGGCGCCGAGTGCGGCCGACATTTCGTCGAGGTCGCGGTAGCTGATCGACTTGTCCATGCAGATGAACGCCTTGCGGTCACTGAACTTCGCAAAGCTTTCTTCCAGGAGTTCGACCAGCGATGAGTACTGGGTGACGTCGATATCGGCGGGCACGCCGGCCGGATATTGCTTGAGCCAGATCCGCTCCATGGTATTTCCCCTCTGGTTTAGAGCCGGGCCGGGTCTGACTGGATCAGAACCGGGGCTCCTGTTCTTTGTTTTGACGCGTCTTCTGCACGTGAAAACGCACTGGCTTTCCCTGCATGTTTGAGCCGGGATGCCTTGTTTTGGGCAGTATTGAGAATGCCGCCGCCGATGGCAAGCGGCTGCGCGTTATCGACGCATTGGCCGATCCGGATCAAGCGGTTGAACCGCGCGAAAACAGCCCAAAAAGCCGATATCGCGGCCGTTAACCAGCCGGCTTGGTTTCGCTCTTGGGCTTGGCTACGGCCTTGGGCTTGGCGGCGGTGGCGGCGGGCTTCTTGTCAGCCGAGGGGGCTGGCCTGGCCGCCGGCTTTTCGGCGGGCTTGGCCACGGCGTCCGGCTTCGCGTTGGCATGCCGGATCGCAGCCGGTTTGGCATCTGCCTTGGGGGTCGCCGCCGCGTCAGGCTTATGTGCTGCGACACGGGTTTTCTTGCCGCGCTTGGCCGGCGTCTGCTTTTCGGAATCGACCGCAACGGCGGCGATCAAGGCCGGGCCGGTCTTCTTCGGGCCGGTATAGACCACCATGGGCTCCGAAGCGGCGGGGCCTCCCGCCAGCATTTCCGACGCTTTCGGCATCGCCGGCTGCAGGCCCGAAGTGAAGAACATCGCCGGGCTTTCGCCGCTGGCGGCACTGCCTGCGCTGGCGAGCAATTCTTCATCCTCATCGCTGGCCGGGCGTTTGCGTTTTCCGCCGCACATCTCGTCGCGCAAATTCGGCGGCGAGGCGTCGATCGGAACCAGATTGTCGACGGTGCCGAGCGAGGGGCGCAGCCAGCCGAGCCCGTTTGAGGCAAAGCCGCGCTCGAGCAACTGGGCGGCGCGCACCGCGCGCTGGTGACCGGAAGTCGAACCGAGCACGACCGCGATCAGCCGCTTGCCGTTGCGCGTCGCCGAGCCCACCAGATTGTAGCCGGACGCGCAGATGAAACCGGTCTTGAAGCCGTCGGCGCCCGGATAGCGCCCGATCAGATGGTTGAAATTGTTGGTGACCCTGCGCCCGAACCGGATCGAGGGGATGTGATAGAAATATTCGTATTCCGGCAGGTCGCGAATGATGGCGCGGGCGAGGATCGCAAGATCGCGCGCCGAGGTGATCTGGCCGTCGGCGGGCAGGCCGTTCGGATTGACGTAGCTGGTCTGCGTCATGCCCAGCCGCTGCGCGTTCTGGTTCATCAGCGCCGAGAAGCCGTCGATCGAGCCGCCGACGCTTTCGGCGAGCACCACGGCCATGTCGTTGGCGGACTTCACCATCATCATCGCCAACGCGTTTTCGAGGGTGACCTGCGTGCCCGGACGGAAACCCATCTTGGACGGCGATTGCGAAGCTGCGACCGGCGAAACCGTCACCAGCTGATCGAGCGTCATCCGGCCTTCCTTAACCGTCTTCAGCGTGACATAGGCCGTCATCATCTTGGTGACGGATGCCGGGTACCACGGCATCGTCGCGTTGTCGGCCTGCAGCACCTTGCCGGTATCGGCTTCGACGACCAGCAGCGCCTCGGCGGAAGCAGCGCGCGGCGCGATCGCAGCAAAAGCTGCTGCTACAAGAATCCATTTCCATGATGGGCTGCAAAGCAGCGGGCGAAGAAAATCCACTTTTCCGTTCCGGTCCTTTGAGACCCGCCTTCGAAAAGGAGGTCCGGTAATCAACGTTCGGGTTTCAAGCGTTTCCGGTGCCGTCGCTTTGCGGCAGCGCAAACCTATACCGGCTTGCCGGTCCAGAACAGTGCTTCGGCGATTAAATCGTGGACCAAAATGGGCTGAAATTCGGCGATTCATGGCGGTATTGCAGGGCCGCCTTCCAGCTAAAGGGCTGCTTTTCGGCTATTTCGCCTCGATGCTCGCCCGCGCATTCTCCTGCACCATGAACTGGGCCTTGGCGAGTTCCGCAAAGCGGCCGCCTTTCGCCACCAGTTCATCAAAGGTTCCGCTTTCGATCACCCGGCCGTTGTCGAACACCAGGATCCGGGTGGCGTTGCGGATGGTCGAAAGCCGGTGCGCGATCACGAACGTCGTCCGGCCCCGCATCACTTCATCGAGAGCGGCGTTGACCTTGGCTTCGGTGACGGCATCGAGCGCGCTGGTCGCCTCGTCGAGGATCAGGATCGGCGGGTCCTTCAGAATGGCGCGCGCGATCGACAGCCGCTGCCGCTCGCCGCCGGACAGCATGCGACCTCGTTCGCCGGCATGGGTCTCGAATTTCTTCTCGCCGCGTTCGATGAAGTCGAGCGCCTGGGCGCGCGCCGCTGCGACGCGCATTTCCTCTTCGGTAGCATCGGGCTTGCCGACGCGAAGGTTGTCGGCGATCGAGCGATTGAACAGCAGCGCTTCCTGGAACACGACGCCGATGTTCCGCCGCAGCGCCGTCAGCTTGAGGCCGCGGACGTCCATGCCGTCGATCTTGATGATGCCGGACTGCGGATCGAACGCGCGGTGCAGCAGCGCGATCGCGGTCGATTTGCCGGCGCCGGTCGGACCCACCAGCGCGATAGTCTGGCCGGGCAGGGCGGTGAACGACAGGTCCTCGATCGCCGGCCGCTTGCCGTCATAGGAAAACGAGACGTCGTTGAATTCGACCAGGCCCGACAGCCGCCCGGTATCCATCGCGCCGGGCCGGTCCCGCACGGTGGGCACCGCATCCAGCACGTCGAAGAATTCCTGCAGCCGAGGCGCTTCCATGAACACGTTGTTGATGAAGCTCACCACTTGCTCCAGCTTCTGGATCAGCATGGTCGCGAAGCTGACGAACATCACGATTTCGCCGACGGTGGTGAGGCCCTGTTCGTGCAGGATGATGCCGACGGTGAAGATCGCCAGCACCGTGATGGTGGTCGAGGCGCGGGTGATGACGGTGACCAGCGCCCACCATGACAGCACCGGCATCTGTACGGCCAGCAGCTTGTCGGCGACGTAACGCAGGCCCTGCACCTCGGCGTCGATGCGCACGAAGCTCTGCACCAGCGCGACATTGCCGAGCGCGTCGGAGGCGCGCGCCGAGAGGTCGCTGTAATGCGCCTCGACCTCGCTCTGCATGCCGTAGGTCTTGCGCACCACCAGCGTGGTCAGCACGGTGAACACCACGCACAGCGCGAACAGGAGGATCGCCAGCCGCCAGTTCAGGTACATCGACAGCGGCAGCAGCACCACCAGCGACATGATCGCCGCGAAATGCTCGCGGAAAAATCCGAGCCAGAGCCGCCACAGCGAGTCGGTGCCGTTCAGCATCACCTTCATCAGACGGCCGGAATGGGTGCCGGTGTGGAAGGTCAGCGGCAGCTGCATGATGTGTTCGAAATAGTCGGTCAGCACCGCCTGGCGCTGGCGGTGCGCCAGCCGGTCGGCTTGCAGGGCTACCCAGGCGCTGCAGGCGATGGTGAACAGGCCGAAGGCGACCCAGGCTCCGAGCAGCGGCCAGGCCGAGTTCGACGACAGCGGGCCGGTCTGCGGTTTGCCCGAGAGCACGTCGACGATGCGGCCGAAGAGCACCGGTTCTGCGAACTGCGCCGCCGCCAGCAGCAGGTTGGCGCCGGCCAGAATCCAGCCCAGCCGCGCTTCCTTGCCGAGCAACTCGAGCACGCGGGTATAGAGGCGGATCAGGGACATCACGTTACGGGCTCGGGGGACAGGCGGAAGGCGATCGATCGGAAGCCATTCTAAACAGGGATCGCGGTGGAGAACCAGAGTGAGTGGGCATTTCTCGCCAAATCCTTCGCCTCATGGTGAGGAGGCGCGTAGCGCCGTCTCGAACCATGAAGCCCGTGGCCCATCCCCCGAGACGCGCGCACGAGCGCGCTCCCTCGGTGAGCGCAGAGCGCTCATCCGGGGATGAGGTCGGTGGCTTACTCAGTTGATCAAACGCCCGTTGAGCGGGGGCAGGAACTGGTCGTCGAAGATATCAGACGCCTGTGGCCGCTTCTGGAACTTGAAATCCTCCGCGACCTGATCGATCGACCGCTCGAACCGCACAGGGTCGATGGCGCCGATGCCGTTGTGCTTGACCTCGCCGGTCAGGATGTTGTCGCGCAGGATGGTGCGCAGGCGTTCGAGTTCCTGTTCGCGCGAGCCGCCGTCCATACGGCTGGCAATTTCGGTCGCCGCAGAAGCAGGGTCCTTGATCACGAGACTGACGCCGCCGATCACCGCCCGCACGAAGCCCTTCACCGCTTCCGGCTTGGCGGTCGCCAGCGTCGGGTTGACGATCACGGCGAAGCCGTAGGCCTCGCAGCCATAGTCGGCGAATTTCAGCACCGCCAGGTCGTCGGCGGGGATGCCGCGATCCCGAAGATTGATCGCCGACAGATAGGAAAATCCGGTGACGGCATCGATCTGGCCAGCCGACAACATCGGTTCGCGGACCGCGGCGCTGATGCTGCTCTGCTTCACGTGCCCGGTCTTGATGCCGTTCAGTTTGGCGACCGCCGGCCACAGCCGGATCGACAGGTCGCCTTCGGCCACGCCGAGGTTCTTGCCTTCGATATCCGACAGCGTGGTGACGCCGCGGCTCTTGCGGGCGACGATGGCGTAGGGCGCCTTGTTGAACAGGACGAACACCGCCTTGACCCGAGGCGCGCCCTGCTTGTCCTGGTCGCGAAACCGCATCAGGGCGTTGATGTCGACGAGGGCGAAATCGCTGGTGCCGGCGGCGACGCGCGCGATGGCATCCGGCGATCCGCTGGCGACATGGGTCGTCACGGCGAGGCTCTCCGCCGTAAACAGGCCGCCGGTCGCCGCCATCACGAAGGGCGCCGCGACCGCGTCGATCGGCCGGTCGAGCGAGAACTGGATCGCGAGCGGCGGGCGGGCTTCGTCCGCGGCGTGCACCTGGCTCAAGCCGGCACCCGCCATTCCGCACAGGCCGAGCAGCGCGGTCAGAACGGAACGGAAGGCATTGGTCCAGATGTTACGCATCGAGCTTGTGTCTGCAGAGGAAGTGACAGGTTTGTCGTATCAGCCGAAACCGCTTCGCGACGTGTCTGTTTCATGACACCACGACCGGCAATACAAGCCGGAATTGCGGGCATTCTGCCGCATCCAATCTGAACGCCCGATGACTGCATGGCCGTGACTGCCACGATTTCGCCTGAGATCGTTCAGCCTGCGTTGGGTTTGGGGAACCTAACATCCTCCCGGTGGTTAGCTATCCAAGGCCTGTGAGGCCAAATGACCACGGAGGGTATTGAGAATGTTTGCGCGAAAAGGTGTGTTTTCATCGATGGGCCGCGCCGGCGCAGTGGCGACGGTTGTGGCGGTTGCCCTGACCGCGCTCGAACCGTCGATGGCGTTCGCCGGATCGGCGCCGAAAGGCGACGGCGTAACGGCGACGACCGGGACCAGCGGCGCGACTGATATCAGCGCCCGTCGCCGCTACTATCGCGGTGGCGGTGCCGCGGCAGCCGCGGCCTTTGCCGGTATCGTCGGCACCGGTATCGCGATTGCGGCCAGCCAGAACCGTCGCGACTATTACGACAGCTACGGCGGCTACTACGACGCCCCGCCGGCCTATTACGGTGGCGGACCGGCCTACTACGGTGGCGGCCCGTATTATGGTGGTTATGGCGGCCGTTACTCGGGCGTGCCGCACTACCGCGGCCATCCGCTCGCCAGCTGGTAGTCGCAACTTTTCATGAAAGAGGAAGCCACCGGTAACCAGCCGGTGGTTTTTTTTGGTTGCCAGGCCAGCCGTTAACACGCTGGCCAAGGCTTTGGATTAGGTTCAAGGGATGAGTGATTCGCTCGAAAGGCTTTATCAGCAGGTGCTCGCGGCCCGGGATCTCGACCCGGCGACGTCGCGTACCGCGCGGCTGTTTCAGCGCGGCCCGTCCAAGATGGCCAAGAAGCTGGCCGAGGAAGCCATCGAAGTCGTGATCGACGCCGTCAACGGCGACGGCCCCGCCGTCGTTCGCGAGAGTGCCGACCTGCTCTACAACCTGACCGTTCTGTGGGCAGCCGCCGGCGTCAAGCCCGAGGATGTCTGGCGCGAGATGGAGCGGCGCGAGCGCCTGCAGGGCATCGCTGAGAAGCTGCCGAAATCGGCGGTCAAATTGCCCAAGGAAATGTCGAAGGACTTGTCCAAGGCAGTTGTAAATGACGGCACCGCCCAGCCCCTGGCGCGGCGGCGAATTGTCGCGCTGGAGACCCGTAGTCTCCGCAAACGGCACTAAACTTCCCCGAATTGCCCGTTTTCCCGGCATGGACAAATCCGCTCCATGGTGGTTCATGCGCCCATGCTGAAACGGATTTACGATTGGTGCCTCGCCGCCGCTGACAAGCCCTACGCGCTCTGGATTCTGGCAGCAGTGGCCTTCGCCGAGAGCTCCTTCTTCCCGATACCACCCGATATCATGCTGCTGCCGATGTCGCTGGCGCGGCCGAAGCGGGCATGGCTGTTCGCTGCCGTCTGCACGGTCGCCTCCGTCGCCGGCGGCGTGCTCGGATACGCCATCGGCGCGCTGCTCTACGACTCGGTCGGGCAATGGCTGATCAACCTCTATGGCCTCAGCGGCAAGGTCGAAGCCTTCCGCGAGTCCTACAACGAGTGGGGTGCGCTGATCATCCTGATCAAGGGCCTGACGCCGATCCCCTACAAGCTCGTGACCATCACCTCGGGATTTGCCGGCTACAACATCTGGCTGTTCGTGCTGTGCTCGATCGTCGCGCGCGGCGGACGTTTCTTCGTGGTCGCGATCCTGCTCAACCGCTACGGCGACCTGATCCGGGGTGAACTCGAAAAGCGGCTCGGCCTGTGGGTAGGCTTGGGGGCCGCGGTGCTGGTGCTCGGCTTCTATATTGCATTCAAGTTGATCTGACGTATGGCTTTGCCCGGCGGGGCCTTCGGGCTACGTTTCCCGATATGTCTGATCGAGTTGGCCATCTGATCAATCTTGTCGTGCTGCCGGTCTTGGCGCTGGCGCTGCTCGCGCCCGGCGCGGCCTGGTCGCAAGCGGCACCGCCGCAGCCTTCGCTCGGCCTGCAGTCGCCGGCGCAGCAATCGGTCCCCGCTCAGCCCGCGCCGCAACCGGTCGAGCCACCATCCCCGCCGGCGCCCGCTGAAAATCCAGGCCTGATCAACGAGATCGGAAAGCTGTTCGAAAAGTCCAAATCGTTGTTGCCCACGATCAAGAGTCCGAGTGAGACCATCGACGATCTCAACGCGCGCGCCAAGGATGCCGGCGACAGCCTGACCAACCTGGCGAAGCCGTCGCTCATGGTGAAGGGGCGGGCGGCCTGCGGGGTTGCCGCCAACGGTGCGCCAGACTGCAAGGCAGGCGCCGACAAGCTCTGCCAGAGCAAGGGCTACAAGGAAGGCAAGAGCGTCGACACCGACGCTGCCGAAAAATGTTCGCCGAAAGTGTTCATCCCCGGCCGCCAGCGCGAACCGGGCGACTGCAAGACCGAAAATTACGTGACCCGGGCGCTGTGCCAGTAGCATCGCCGGTTTTCAGAAAATCATGCTCCGCCCGACAGTTGGGACGGCATGAAGTTTCGAAACGATGCCATCCTGCGCCAGCGCCAAGACGCAATACTTGACAGTGGAAAGATTGCCTTGTTGAGATGACGCCTGCCATCTCAACTTTCGTCTCCGCAAACCGATAAGGATCGCTTCGAATGTCCATGCCTGCCTTGTTCAAGGGCCGCCTGTCGCTACCCGTGATCGCAGCACCGCTGTTCATCATTTCGGTGCCCGATCTCGTGATCGCGCAATGCAAGGCGGGCGTGGTCGGTTCGTTTCCGGCGCTGAACGCGCGGCCTCCGGCGCTGCTCGACGAATGGCTGGCGCGGATCAAGGAAGAACTCGCCGCCCACGACAGGGCGCATCCGGACCGGCTATCGGCGCCGTTCGCGGTCAACCAGATCGTGCACAAATCCAACAATCGCCTCGATCAGGATCTGGCGCTTTGCGAGAAACACAAGGTGCCGATGATGATCACCTCGCTCGGCGCGCGCGAGGAACTCAATCAGGCGGCGCATAACTGGGGCTGCATCACGTTTCACGACGTGATCAACCAGAAATTCGCGCACAAGGCGGTCGAGAAGGGCGCCGACGGCCTGGTGCTGGTTTCGGCGGGGGCCGGCGGTCATGCCGGCGAGATTTCGCCGCTTGCGTTCGTGGCGGAGACGCGGGCCTGGTTCGACGGCCCGATCGCGCTGTCGGGCGCGATTGCCAACGGACGCGCCATCCGTGCCGCGCGGGTGCTGGGCGCCGACTTCGCCTATATCGGCTCAGCCTTCATCGCCACCCAGGAGGCCAACGCGGTCGAGGGCTACAAGGAGATGATCACGTCGTCGACCGCGGAGGACATCGTCTATTCGAACCTGTTCACCGGCGTGCACGGCAATTACCTGAAGCCGTCGATCGTCGCCGCCGGCATGGACCCCGACAACCTGCCGACCTCCGATCCTTCGAAGATGAGCTTTGGCACCGACGCCTCGGGCGAACGGGCCAAGCCGAAGGCCTGGAAGGAAATCTGGGGCTCCGGCCAGGGCGTCGGCAGCATTCCGAAGGTTCTGCCAGCGGCCGAACTGATCGCGCGCTTCAAGAAGGAATACGACGAGGCGATCGATCCGCCGCTGTGATGTAGTAGCGTCCAGGAAAAGTGGAGCCCGGTTCTGATTCATTCGGAACCGGGCTCTTGCACATCATACGTTGAGATTCATCCACACCGCCTTCGGCTCGGTGAAATTGTCGATCGCGGCGGTGCCATGTTCGCGGCCAAAGCCGGAATCGCGCACGCCGCCCCACGGCAACCGCACATCCGTATAGCCATAGGTATTGATCCAGACCGTGCCGGCATTGGCTTTCTTGGCAAAGCGCTGCACCCGTCCGATGTCGCGGCTCCAGACGCCGGCGGCGAGGCTGTAGGCGGTGCCGTTGGCGATCCGCAGCGCATCGGCTTCATCCTTGAACTTGATGACGCTGACGACGGGGCCGAAGATCTCTTCCTGCGAGATCCGCATCTCGTGTTTGACATTGGCAAACACCGCGGGGCTGATGAAGTAGCCGCGGTCGCCGACGCGCTCCCCGCCGGTCGTCAGCATCGCGCCTTCCTTTTGGCCGACATCGACATAATCCAGAATGCTCTTCATCTGCTTCTCGGAGATGACGGGCCCCAGAACCGTGGCGCGGTCGGCGGGATCGCCGATCCGCAAGGCCTGGGCGCGCTGCGTCAGCCGCTCCACCACTTCGTCATAGACCTTCTCATGGGCGAGCACGCGGGAGCCGGCCGAGCACACCTGTCCGGCATTGAAGAAAATTCCGGAAGCGGCTGCCTTGCTCGCGGCTTCGACGTCAGCATCGTCGAAGATGACGTTGGCGGACTTGCCGCCAAGCTCGAGCGAGACGCGTTTGAAATTACCGGCGGCGGCGCGGAGAATTCCGCGTCCCACGCCGGGCGAGCCGGTGAACGTCACCTTGTCGACATCCGGATGATTGACCAGCGCGTCGCCGACGATGCGGCCGGGGCCGGTGATGATATTGAGCACGCCCGGCGGCAGGCCGGCTTCCAGCGCCAGTTCGCCGATCCGCAACGCCGACAGCGAGGTCAGCTCGGCCGGCTTCATCACGATGGTGCAGCCGCAGGCGAGTGCCGGCGCCAGCTTCCACATCCCGATCATCAACGGGAAATTCCAGGGCACGATGACCGCGACGACGCCGACCGGCTCGCGCACGGTGTAGGTCAGGGCGTCATCCCGGGTCGAAACCACTTCGCCTGAGATCTTGTCGGCCCAGCCGGCGTAGTAGGTCAGCGTGTCCAGGGCGGCGGGGAGATCCTGTCGCAGTACCGCTGAGATCGGCTTGCCGGCATCGAGGCTCTCCAACGCCGCGATTTCATCGGCGTGCTTCTTCATCAGGTCGACAAGACGCAGCAGAATCTGCCCGCGCTCGGAGGCGCGCATGGTGCGCCAGGGGCCTTCGAAGGCGCGGCGGGCCGCGGCGACCGCACGATCGACGTCGGCCTCGTTGCCCTCGGCGATGCTGGCGATGACTTGTTCGGTGGCTGGATTGAGCGTCTTGAAGGTGCGCCCCGAGGCGGACGGCACGTGGTGACCGTCGATCAGCAACAATTTTGGCTTGTCGGCAGCAAACTCGGGCACGGCATCGCGCGCATAGTCATATGCAATGGACATCATATTCCTCCGGTTATTTCCTCCAATCTCGGTATTAGGTATACCAGTGTAAATATGATATTCTGTGCCTATGGCATTCCGTCATATGAAGCTCGCTTCATAGGCTGCTGACACAAATGCATCACATCGAGATCGAAACCGTCTGGCGATTTCACAAGGACGGCAGTCCGCAGACCGCCGTGGTGATGCTCGGCGTGCTCAACGAGATCAGAAAGACCGGAAAACTCACCAGTGCGGCGAAGCACGCCCAGCTCTCCTATCGCCACGTCTGGAATCTGGTCGAGCAATGGTCGGAATTCTTCGGCGTGCCGCTGGTCGAGACCCATCGCGGCAAGGGCACGGTGCTGACGCCGTTCGGCGAAAAGCTGGTCTGGGCCGGCGAACGGATGCAGGCGCGTCTGGGGCCGCAGCTCGAAAATCTCGCGCAGGAACTGGCGACCGAGATCAAGCCGTTTTTGCAGCAGCGGCCGTCCGTCATTCGCGTCCACGCCAGCCACGGCTTTGCGGTATCGAAGCTGCGCGAACTGCTCGACCGCGAGCCCGGCATCGGCGTCGATCTGCGCTATGTCAGCAATCAGAATTCGCTGGTGTCGCTGGCGCAGAGCGCCTGCGATCTCTCCGGCGTGCACCTGCCGCGCGGCGAACTGCGCGCGCAGGGCGTCAAGGCCTGTCGCGAATGGCTCGACCCGCGCGAGGATCGCGTCATCAGTTTCGTGACCCGCGAGATGGGATTGATAGTCAAGCGCGGCAATCCGCTGAAAATCTCGTCGATCAAGGACCTCGTCGATCGCAAGGCGCGGTTCGTTAACCGCGACCATGATTCCGGGACGCGGCTTCTGTTCGACCAGTTGCTGGCGCTGCACCGGATCGACGAAGCCGGGATCAACGGCGCCCAGCAGATCGAGTTCACCCACGCCGCCGTTGCCGCCTATGTCGCCAGCGGCATGGCGGATGCGAGCTTCGGCGTCGAGGCCGCGGCGCGACAGTTCGGACTCGATTTCATCCGCCTGCTGACGGAGGACTATTTCTTTGTCTGCAAGCGCGCCTTTCTCGAGACCGAGCCGATGCGGCGCGTCATTGACATCATGAAAGGCCGCGAATTCCAGAAGGCGGTCGCAAGCCTTCCAGGCTACGTCGCGACCAGCACCGGCAGGGTCAGCAGCGTGAAGGAGTTTCTGGAGAGCGTGGAATCCAGCGGCTCAAGGACGCTTACCCGATCGGCAAATAGTCGCAAACAAACCTGAACGGCTTGTCCTCGGTTGCCGGTTTCAGGCTCAGGAAATAGCCGTAAGCCTCCAGCATGGCGGTGACGTCGATCGCCTTGTCGACCTCGAACAGGTTGTCCTTGTGCGGCAGCAGCCAGCTCGTGATCAGCGCTTTGGCCCTTGCCTTTGCTACACTCGCATCGGGCGCCACCAGCAGCACGTTGCGGTGCAACTCGCTGAATTCGGCCGGGTCGTAGCCGCCGAGATTGATGAAGAATAACTTGTCGGTGCCCGCGCGCGGACCGTCCCTTGTCAATGCGACGTCGAACCCGTCGGCCTGTTCCACCGCGCCCCAGCAATCCAGATGCAGGCTTTCGGCATCGCCCCACCACTGTTCGCGCAGGTCGGCGTGGCAATCCTCCGCCGTCTCCCCGATCGAAAAGCGCACGTCGTGCAACTCGACATTCGAGTTGCCGCAATTGCCGCCGACGTAGAACATGAACAGTTTCATAGACGGCTCCTTCCGGGTTTCAACTCATCTTACCAAATTCAATGTCAGTCCCGCCATGCGTCAAGCCGATGGGCGGCGTTCGCAATGATGAACTCGACCGGGTCACTTTGCTTGTTGTGAAAGCGTTATATTTATTGAAATATAACAAGGAAACGCTTGGGCTACTTGCTGCGACCCTGGCCGGCCGCCTTGCCTCGCAAGAACTTGAACCGGACCGTCACGTGAGATGGTCGCCAAAATGAGGGCATCATGAACTATCCCGAGCTCGAACTCTACATCGACGGCCGCTGGAAGCGGGCGAGCGGGCACCCCGTGCTCAACCCCGCGGACGAAAGCGTGCATCGGCACGGTGCCGCATGCCACGACCGCCGATCTCGACGACGCGCTGGCCGCGGCCGAGCGCGGGTTCGTGGTCTGGCGCAATACCTCACCGGCCAAGCGGGCGCAGATCATCCTGAAGGCCGCCAGCCTCATTCGCGAACGGGTCGAAGCGATGGCGACCGCGATGACGCTGGAGCAGGGCAAGCCGCTCGATCAGGCGCGGCTCGAAATCCTGCGCGGCTGCGAGATCATCGAGTGGGACGCGACCGAGGGATTGCGGGTCTATGGCCGCATCATCCCGAGCGAGCCCGGCATGCGCCACACCGTGCTGCGCCAGCCGATCGGCCCGGTGGCAGCGTTCTCGCCGTGGAATTTCCCGATGAGTTCGCCGGCCCGCAAGGTCGCGGGCGCGCTGTCGGCCGGCTGCTCGATCATCCTGAAGGCGTCGGAGGAAACGCCGGCCGGCGCGGTGCAGTTGGTTCGCGCGTTCCACGATGCCGGCCTGCCGCCCGGCGTGCTCAATCTCGTGTTCGGCAATCCGGCGCGAAATTTCCGAATACCTGATTCCGCAATCGTCGATCCGGCTGATTACCTTCACCGGCTCGATTCCGGTCGGCAAGCGACTGGCCGAGATGGCCGGCGCGCCACATGAAGCCGGCGATCATGGAGCTCGGCGGTCATGCGCCCCGTCATCGTCTGCGACGATGTCGATCCGGTCGCCACCGCGGCGACCTCGGTGGTCGGCAAGTCGCGCAATGCCGGCCAGGTCTGCGTGTCGCCGACGCGCTTCTTCGTCCAGGAACAGATCTACAAGCAGTTCGCGGACGCGTTTGCCGAGAAGGCCGCGCAGATCAAGGTCGGCGACGGCCTCGATCCCTCCACCCAGATGGGGCCGCTGGCCAATTCGCGGCGGATCGACGCGATGGAAAGTCTGGTCGCCGACGCCAGACCCAAGGGCGCGCGCGTACTGGCCGGCGGCAGCCGGATCGGCAATCGCGGCTATTTCTTTCCGCTGACGGTGCTGGCCGACGTCCCCGACGATGCCCGCGCGATGCAGCGAAGAGCCGTTCGGCCCGCTGGCGCTGATCAATCCGGTCAAGACGCTTGACGAGGCGATCGAGAAGGCCAACGCGCTGCCGTTCGGGCTCGCGGCCTATGCCTTCACGCGCTCGGCGCAGAATGCCGATCGCCTCGCCAACGGCGTCGAGGTCGGCAACCTCTCGATCAACCATTTCGTCGCCTCCATCGCCGAAACGCCGTTCGGCGGCGTCAAGGACACCGGCTATGGCCGCGAAGGCGGCACCGAAGGCCTGCAGTGCTACACGGTCGACCAAGAACGTCTCGCACAAGATGCTATAGTCTCACCGGTGTTTCACGGCGGGTGAGGTTGAAATCGATGACGGGGCAGAATCTTGGCGGGCATGTCGCGCTGGTGACGGGTGGTTCGCGCGGTATTGGTGCCGCGGTGGCAGCGGCACTTGCGGACGCGGGTGCTGCGGTCGCGGTCAACTATCGCGAGCGGGCGGACGATGCCAATGCGGTTGTCGCCGGGATCGCGGCCAAGGGCGGCCGCGCCATGGCGGTCGCAGCCGACGTCTCCCGGTCCGCTGCCGTCACCAGAATGGTCGAGCAGGTAGCGAAGGCGCTCGGTCCGATCGATATTCTCGTCAACAACGCCGGGATTGCGATTGTGCGCGGCGTCGACGAACTGACCGAGGACGATTTCGACCGCACCATCACGGTCAACCTGAAATCGGCGTTCCTGTGCACGCAGGCGGTGATCCCGGCGATGCGGGCGCGCAAATGGGGCCGCATCGTCAACATCACCTCGGGAGCCGCGCGCGGCGCCGGCGCCATCGGCCCGCACTACAACGCCTCCAAGGCCGGCATGGAGGGCCTGACGCGAGGATACGCGGCGCGGCTCGTCAAAGAGGGCATCACCGTGAATTCGGTGGCGCCGTCGCTGATCGAGACCGACATGATGCGCGGCCGGACCGATCTGGCGCGCAACATCCCGCTCGGCCGCATGGGGCAGGCGTCCGAAGTGGCGCAGGCCGTGACGATGGTACTGGGCAACGACTACATGACCGGGCAGACCATTGTCCTGAACGGCGGCATGTCGTTCATTTGAGGCGCCGTTTCCGCTGTGCGGAACACCCTGCAAATCCGGCCCGGGGTGCGGCCCGCTGCACTCTCGACTCCCGCAAATCGGGCGGGCAATAGACTGATATGGACAGCCAGCAGGATCCCTCATTGATGGACGCCATCTTTCGCGTCGACGGCAACGACGTCGTCACCAGCCCCAATGCCGCGGGACCGTGGGATCCGAGCATGCAGCACGGCTCGCCGCCGGCGGCGCTGGTGGTGTGGGCCGCCGAGAAGATCCCAACGCCGGTGCCGATGCGGGTCGCCCGCGTCACTGTAGACCTGATGCGGCCGGTGCCGGTGGCGCCATTGACGATCGAGAGCAAGGTTTTGCGCGAGGGCCGCAAGATCCAGCTCTGCGCCGTCCGGCTGTCGGCGAACGGCGTCGCCGTGGTCAGCGCGACGATCTTGAAGATCAAGGTGCAGGCCAATGACCTGCCGCCGGAAGCCGCGATCCTGCCGGTCGAACTTCCGGGGCCGGACCAGTCACCGGTCGAGGATGTCGACTTTTCCTCCAGCCCGTTCGTGACCGGGATGTCGCTGCGCGCCGCGCGCGGCAAATTCGGCGTGCCCGGGCCCGGCGCGATCTGGTATCGCGCGGACCGGCCGATCGTGGAGGGGGCGGCGATTTCGCAGGCGATGCGGGCGATGATCGCCGCGGATTTCTGCAACGGCACCTCGTCGGTGCTGGATTTCCGGCAATGGACTTTTCTCAACGCCGACCTCACCGTCAATTTCGCGCGCCAGCCGGTCGGCGACTGGATCCTGCTCGATGCCGAATCCTGGATCGGTCCCGATGGCGCCGGCCTCGCGATGGCGCGGCTCGCCGATACCAGAGGCTACTTCGGCCGTGCCGTGCAGAGCCTCGTCATCGAGAAGCGCTGAGAGCGCCTACCGCGCTTTGTTCGGCGTGCTGACGGTGGTGCTGATCATCGCTGTCGCGATCTACAGCCAATCGCGCGACATCAAGCCGAGCGACGAAATGCGGGCAAGACTGCAATAGAGAAAATCAAAATAGCAGAGGTCGGCAAGGTCGAGGCTGCAGCAAACGCCGCAGCCTCGCCGTGTTTGCGGTTACTCCAGCTCGAGCGGCTGAAAGCGGCCGGTCTCGTCGAGCGCCGTGCCCCAGATCTTGTGCGAGGCCTGGTGCTCCGAGCGGCCGAAGCCGAGCTGCGTTCCAAGACCCAGGTCGAGGTTGCGCGTCGTCTCCAGCGTGTCGATCAGCTTTTCGGTGTCGAGCTGCGGGCCGGTTCGCTTGATCGCCTGGATCAGGACGTTGGCGGCGACATAGCCCTCGAGCGAGACATAATCGGGCGCCTCGCCGGGGAAATACTTGGCGAGCGCATTCTTGTACTCGAGCACCGCGGATGAATAGCCGGCCACCGCCGGCACCACCTGGGTGACGATGACGCCGCTGGCATAGCGCGGGCCCAACAGCTTCAATTCGTCTGCCAGTGCGGTACTGCCGACGAACGAGACGTTGGAATAGATCATCGCGGGATAGAGATCGCGGGTCTTCTCGATGAAGCGCGCCGCCGCACGATAGGTGGCGACCATGACCACCGCCTTGATCGGCGTCTTCTGCAGCTTCAACTGGTTGACCGCGTCGTCCACGTCGACGGTGTTGCGGGCGTAGTTGAGCCGCAGGATGGCGCTATCGCTGACCCCGAGCGCGCGAAACGCCTTGGAGACGCCGGCAAAGCCTGCATCGCCGTAGGAATCCTGCTGCGCGAACACCGCGATCTGTCGGGGCTGCAGCTTGCGCAGCTTGATCAGGTAGCGGACGACGGCGTCGGTTTCCTCGGCATAGCTGGCGCGATAGTTGAATACATAACGATCCGGCGGATCATTGCGCAGGATGTTGGAGCCGGTGAACGCGCCGAAGAACAGCATCCGGCGATCGAGCGCGTAGGGCACGGCCACGGCCGCGGTCGGCGTTCCGACATTGCCGATGACGCCGAACACCTGGTCCTTTTCGTAGAGCTGCTTCATGGCCTCGGCGGTGCGCCCGGGCTCATAGCCGTCGTCGGCGGCAAAAAGCTTGAGCATGCGGCCGTCGACGCCGCCGGCATCGTTGATACGGTTGAAGGCGGTATCGATGCCGAGTTTCATCTGGCGCCCGAGCTCGCGGGCCGAGCCGGAGAACGGGGCGGCGATGCCGAAGCGGATTTCCCGCTCGCCGATCCCGCGCGGGGCAGGTCCGGCCGAGACCGGCGCGATCGAGGTGGCCGCGACGGCGGCGGAGGGTCCGATCACGCTCGACAGGCTTGGGCCTGCGACCGACCGTTCCAGATCGGCAAGCCGCTGGTCCACGGCCTTGCAGTCGACCCGGCCTGCGGTCACCGTGGCGCGGCCGTCGGCGACGCTGCGGTCGAACACCTGGGTCAGGTCCGAACGTTCCGCCTCGTTCGCGGAAGCATCGCGGATCACGACCGCGAATTTCTCGACCACGGCCTGGATGCGGGGGCGGGCGATGTCACGGCAGGCCAGTGCCGAACCGATCACCGGTCCGACGCGAACCGCGAGATCGCGCACGATATCGGTGTTGTCACCGGCATGGGCGCCGGTCGCGCCGGTCAGCACGGCGCCGAGCAGTAGCAAGATCCTGCGGGAGATCATGGCAAACTCCGTGAGTACAGTGTCGTGCCGCTTTGATTCTCAGGCATTCTTGCTTCCTCCGTCTGGATGTCTGGGCCGGCGCGCTATGGCGCCGGCTTCTGACGCCATTGCATGAACTGGTTGAGCAACTGTCCGGACTGGCCGGTCGTTGCCGGATTGGATTTCGCCGAGGTTACCACAGCCTGGGGCTCTTCCCTGGCAGGTTTCGGCGCGGTAGTCGGCGCAATGCCAGGTGCGGCTTCGGTCTCGCCGGACTGGAACAAGGCGGTCTTGAGCGACTGCACGATCCCGGTCGGGCTCGCCGCTTCGCCATCGGGCTGCCGTGAAGCCGGCACGACGACCACGAAGAACAGCGCCACGACGGCGGCAATGCCGACGGCGGCGGCGAAGCGTACCGTGATGCTGCGCAGCGCCTTGCCCGAGTTCGAGCTCATATCCGGGCTCGTGCATGATCTCGGGATCGAGGCGTTGCAGCAGCGCATGGGATACGTTGCTCTCGGAATCGAACGAAGCCGGAGAGAACGGTGTGTCGCGTTCGGCTTCCTGCGCGGGCTGCTGTCCCGTCTTTTGACGGAGCCAGCGCGGCGCATAGTATCGAGGATCTTTCGGGTTGAGATGGTCTTGCTCGCTCAGGGTACTCATACGCTTACTCCTCGTCACTGGACGTTTCACTGGGCGGCTTGCCTGGCCGCTGCACGTAGACGCGGGGGTGGACGCCCTTGAAAGAAGAGTAACGGATGCCATTATGCACCGCTCCGCTCCACCACCCGCTAAGTTCGGTTGGAAAATTTGAATCAAAAATCCCGGCGTCGGCCCCAAGTCGGGCGACACCAGCCAGCGAGACGAAATCTCGCGACCCCAAGCTCCCCACCGCTTCCATTGCCTCGTCCCCTTCGGCAATTGCCCGCTTCCCGGCGGACATGACCCCCGTCAGGCTAAACCTGACCGGGTCACCCGTTTTTGATGGAACCGCGCGAAGACGAATTTAGGCCCGAATCGTGACCAAAGTGAGTTGAGATTTTGTTAGTGGTTAACGCGAAAATCGTGGTCGCTGCCCTTCGGGCATAGCGTCCGGCCAGGTACTTCAGCGCCCCGACTCAGGAAATGGCTGGATTCAGGCCTGATTCGATCGCACGCAAGATGGCCTTGCAGAAGCCTTCCAATCGCCGCCAAGCATTAATCACTCGTTAACCAAGTTCGTTGATTCTTAACCATTCAATAAGAAAGGTTGAGTCAAATCATGGACGCCCGAGCCGATCCCACGCGTCAACTGGTCCGGCTGCGCGGCCGGTCCTATGTCGCGTTCGTGTTCAGCCCTGCCGTGCCGATCGTCGGACTGGCTTTCGGAGATCGACGCCACGCTGGCGCGCTCGCCGGGCTATTTCGTCGGCAAGCCCATTGTGCTCGATCTTGCCGCCGTCGATCTCAGCGGCTCGGCCATCGCCCATCTCCTCGCCAGCCTCAGCGACCGCAACATCCGCGTGCTCGGCATCGAGGGCGTCGCAGAGAGCCGGCTCGCGGCGAACATGCCGCCGCTTTTGACCGGCGGGCGGGCCTGCGTCATCACCCGCAACGAGCCGGTGCAGAAGGCCGAGGAGCCGAGGGAAGAACCCAAGCCGAAGCCGACCTCGCTGCTGCTCGAAAGCCCGGTGCGTTCGGGCCAGTCGATCGTCTTTACCGACGGCGACGTCACCGTGCTGGGGTCGGTCGGCTCCGGTGCCGAGATCGTCGCCGGCGGATCGATCCACGTCTACGGCACGTTGCGCGGCCGCGCGATGGCCGGCGTCAACGGCAATTCATCGGCGCGAATTTATTGCCAGAAGATCGAGGCGGAGCTGCTCGCCATCGACGGATTTTACCAGACCGCGGAAGAAATCGACGTCTCGCTGCGCAACCGCCCGGCCCAGGCCTGGCTGCAGGGCGACACCATGAAAATTACCCCGCTGAACTAACGCTCAAGGAGATTACCTATGGCCAAAGTTCTGGTCGTTACATCCGGCAAGGGTGGCGTCGGAAAGACCACCACCACGGCCGCGCTCGGCGCGGCGCTGGCACAAGGCGGCCAGAATGTCGTCGTCGTCGATTTCGACGTCGGCCTGCGCAACCTCGACCTGGTGATGGGGGCGGAACGCCGCGTGGTGTTCGACCTCATCAACGTGGTGCAGGGCGTCGCCAAACTGCCGCAGGCGCTGATCCGCGACAAGCGGCTGGAAAATCTCTGGCTGCTGCCGGCTTCGCAAACCCGCGACAAGGATGCGCTGACCGACGAGGGCGTCGGCCGCGTCATCGCCGAACTCTCGACCCGGTTCGACTGGATCCTGTGCGACAGCCCGGCCGGCATCGAGCGCGGCGCCACGCTGGCGATGCGTTACGCGGACGAGGCCGTCATCGTCACCAATCCCGAAGTCTCCTCGGTGCGCGACTCCGACCGCATCATCGGCATGCTCGATTCCAAAACCGTCAAGGCGGAGAAGGGCGAGCGGGTCAAGAAGCACATATTGATCACGCGCTACGACCCGATGCGCGCCGCGCGCGGCGAGATGCTGACCATCGACGACATCCTCGAAATCCTGGCAACGCCCTTGCTCGGCATCATTCCCGAGAGCCAGGACGTGCTGAAGGCATCGAACGT
This sequence comes from uncultured Alphaproteobacteria bacterium, assembly GCA_963764705.1. Lineage (GTDB taxonomy): Bacteria > Pseudomonadota > Alphaproteobacteria > Rhizobiales > Xanthobacteraceae > Bradyrhizobium. The sequence continues at coordinate 241,736 of CAVXTR010000016.1, forward strand.
CGGCTCGCCGGTGACGCTGAACAATGCCGACAGCGCGCCGGCCCGTGCCTATGTCGATGCCTCGCGCCGCCTGATGGGCGAGGAACTGGCCATGGTGGTGCCGGTCGAGCGCAAGGGCTTCATGGACCGCCTGCTGGGACGGAGGGCCGCATGAGCATGAAGCTGCTGCGGCTGTTCGGCGGTCGCGATACTTCGGCTCCCGTCGCCCGGGAGCGGCTGCAGATCCTGCTGGCGCACGAGCGCGGGCTGCTCGGCCAGCCCGATCTGCTGGTGACGCTGCGCGAGGAAATCCTCGCGGTGGTGTCCAAGCACGTCACGCTCGATCCGGACAAGGTGATCGTCCGCCTCGAACGCGGCAAGAATGTCTCGACGCTTGAAGTCGACATCGAGGTCCCCAACGATTTCGAGAAATCGAGGGTGGCTTCGCAACGGCGGATGGCCGGCTGAGACGTCGCGTCGCAGGATGGGGCGATTTTCGCTCCATCCTGGTGATTGCCCTGACACACCCATTCGCAAAAATAGTTCCATGTTGCGGGGAACCCCCTGGCGCCACCGGGATTTAATCTCGGTTAGGGGGTCGTATGAACTTTGCGGAAATGAACACCGACCGGGCCAGAACCGGGATTTGGGGCCTGGACGATATTCTGTGCGGAGGGTTTACGCGCCAGCATGTTTTTCTGCTGGAGGGTGCACCGGGGACAGGCAAGACCACCATTGCACTTCAGTTCCTGATGGAAGGCGCGCGTGCAGGCGAGAAGTGCCTTTACATCACCCTGTCCGAGACCGAGACGGAGTTGCGCGGCGGCGCCGCTTCGCACGGCTGGTCGCTGGATGAAAAAATCGAAGTGTTCGAATTGCTGCCGCCGGAAAGTCTTCTTGATTCGGATCAGCAGCAGAGCCTGCTCTATTCGTCCGATCTCGAGCTCGGCGAAACCACCAAGCAGATCTTCGAGGCGGTTGAGAAGGCGCAACCAAGCCGCGTGGTGCTGGACAGCCTTTCTGAAATCCGGCTGCTGGCGCAAAGCTCGTTGCGATATCGCCGACAAATTCTCGCTCTCAAGCATTATTTCGCGAAATTCGGCACGACGGTTCTGATGCTGGACGACTTGACGACCGAGGCTGCCGACAAAACTGTGCATAGCGTCGCGCATGGCGTGCTGCGGCTTGAGGAACTGGCGCCGGCTTACGGCGCTGAACGGCGCCGCGTCCGTGTCATCAAATATCGAGGCGTGAAATTTCGCGGCGGTTATCATGACGTCACGATTTCAACGGGCGGGCTCAACGTGTTCCCCCGTCTGGTGGCGTCGGAATACCGCTCCAACTTCGTGCGAACTACGATGTCGAGCGGCATTGCCGGTCTGGATGGGCTGCTCGGCGGTGGCGTCGAAACGGGATCGAGCACGCTCATTCTCGGGCCGGCCGGCACCGGAAAGTCGCTCATATCGATTGTCTTCATCGCGGCTGCCATCGCGCGCGGCGAAAAGGCGGCCCTGTTCGCGTTCGACGAAGAGCTCGGTCTGTTGTTTTCGCGCATGAAGAAACTCGGCATCGATCTCGAAGCGATGCGCGAGCGTGGTGATCTCTTTATCGAGCAGGTCGATGCGGCGGAATTGTCGCCGGGAGAATTTGCACATCGCGTCCGCAGGCGAGTCGACGTCGATAACATTAAGACCGTGGTGATCGATAGTCTCAACGGCTATCAGGCGGCGATGCCCGAGGAGAATTCGCTGATCCTGCACATGCACGAGTTGCTGCAATATCTCAATCGCCAGGGCGCCGCGACCTTCATGACGGTGGCGCAGCACGGGCTGGTCGGCGACATGAAGGCGCCGGTCGACGTCACCTATCTTGCCGATACCGTTATCCTGCTGCGCTATTTCGAGGCGCTGGGAATCGTGAGGCGTGCGGTTTCGGTCATCAAGAAACGCACCGGTGCCCACGAGGCGACCATTCGCGAATTCCGCATCGACACTCGCGGCCTCACCATCGGCGCGCCGCTCGACGGATTCCAGGGCGTGTTGCTTGGCGTTCCGACCTATATCGGCGAAGGCAAGCCGCTGCTGGAAGAGTTAGGCAAGTGAGGCCCGGTCCGTCATCCGAACGGGCCGTCATTCTCGCGCCGGTGGGCCGCGATGCTGCCGTGGCCGCAACCCTGATTATGGAAGCGGGATATCACGCCAGCGTCTGCGGCGACCTCGCCTCCCTGCTGCACGAAATCGACGGCGGCGCAGGTCTTGCCGTGATTGCCGACGAGGCGATCAAGACGGCGGATTTACACCCGCTCGCGATCTGGCTCAACGGCCAGCCGCCATGGTCGGATTTTCCATTCGTGCTGCTGACCCACCAGGGCGGAGGTCCGGAGCGTAATCCGGATGCCGCAAGGCTCGGGCACGCGCTGGGCAACGTTACCTTCATCGAGCGGCCGTTTCATCCTACTACGCTGGTCAGCATCGTCGGCTCCGCGGTCAGGGGCCGCCGGCGCCAGTATCAGGCCCGAGCCAATCTCGCCGAGCTTACCGAAAGCGAGGGCCTGCTGCAGACGGCACTGAACGCCGGGCATCTTGGCACGCTCGAATTGCGTTTGCCGGAGTTGGAGCTCGATCTCTCGGAAACCTGCCGCAGCTTTTTCGGACGGAAGGTAGACGAGCCGTTCGCCTTTACGGATTTGCAGGCGTCGGTTCATCCTGACGACCGGGAGCGGCGGCTGGAGGTTCTGGAGCGGACCATCAACGAAGGCAGCGATTACCGGATCGAATACCGCAACATCTGGCCGGACGGTTCGGTGCATTGGGTCGACACCCGTGCCCGCGTCGTGCGCCTGCCGGACGGCAGCATCAAGTCGCTGGTCGGCGTCTGCTCCGACATCACCGCGCGCAAGACCGCGGACATCGAACGCGATAATCTGCTGGGGCAACTGGCAGCCGAGCGCACGGCGCTGGCAGAATTGAGCGCCACGCTGGAGCAACGCGTCGATCAGCGCACCGCCGAACTGATGAAGGAAGTTGCCGCCCGCGAGAAGGCGCAGGAACAATTGCGGCAGGCCCAGAAGATGGAAACGATCGGCCAGCTCACCGGCGGCGTCGCGCACGACTTCAACAACCTGTTGATGGCCGTGATGGGCAATCTGGATCTGCTGCGCAAGCGCATGCCTGACGATCCGAGATTGCACCGCCTGGTGGATGGCGCCTTGCAGGGTGCCGAGCGTGGCGCTTCGCTGACGCAGCGGCTCCTGGCTTTTGCGCGCCAGCAGGATTTGCGCGCAGTGTCGGTTGATTTGAAAACCCTGATCGAGGGCATGACCGATCTTCTCGACCGCTCGCTCGGACCTCGCGTGGAGTTGCGTCTGGATATCCCGGATCAGCTGCCCCCGGCGCGGATCGACGCCAACCAGCTCGAACTCGCCATCCTCAACCTCGCGATCAACGCCCGCGATGCGATGCCGGATGGTGGTCCGATCGACATCCGGGTTGTGGAGTATCAGGCGAAAAAGAGCGACGCGGCGCTGCAGCCCGGCCGTTATCTCAAACTGTCCGTCGTCGACACCGGCACCGGCATGGCGCCGGAGACTTTGAAGCGGGCGGTCGAACCGTTCTTCTCGTCAAAACCGCTCGGCAAGGGTACCGGCTTGGGGCTGTCGATGGTGCACGGGCTCGCGGTCCAGCTCGGCGGCGCGTTGCAGATGACGAGCACGGTCGGGAAGGGGACCTGCGCGACGCTGGTGCTCCCGGTCGCGACCGCGGCGCCCGAACGGGAAAGCGTGGCTCCCTTAGCGCCGAAAGCCAAACGCTCGGCGGTGATCCTGTTTGTCGACGACGACCCGCTGATTGCGATGTCGACGGCCGAGATGCTGGAAGATCTCGGCCATCACGTGATCGGGGTCAATTCCGGATCGCATGCGCTCGAAATCCTCAAAAGCGAACAGCCGATCGACCTGATGATGACGGACCATATGATGCCGGGAATGACCGGCCTTGAACTGGTCGCGGCCTCGCGCGACGTCCGACCCACGTTGCCGGTCCTGCTGGCCACCGGCTATGCCGAATTGCCGGAGGGCACGCAGCTCGATCTGCCCCGCCTGGCAAAACCCTATCACCAGGACCAGTTGCGCGACCGGCTCGACCAGATTTTAGGCTAAGACGTGTGATCAGGTTGGGTGGCGACAGCCACTATTCTCGTGACATTCTACTTTGCATGGGGTTGTTTTCGCGATTTTCTGTCTGGCCCTCTCCGGGCTACCCCACCATGCGGTCGCGGCCAGTCCAGAAGCCGGCCTTCAGCACCTTCTTGTCGACCTTGCCGACGCCGGTCATCGGCAATTCCGTCACGAACTTGATCTGCTTGGGCGCGTGCGTCGAGCCCTTGCGGGCCTTGACCAGCGCGATCAGTTCCTCTTCGCTCGGCCGGGCGCCTTCGCGTGGCACGACCACCGCGGTAACGGCCTCGCCCCATTTGTCGTCGGGCACGCCGACCACGGCGACCATCGCGACGTCGGCATGCTGCGACAACACATCCTCGATCTCGCGCGGGAAAATGTTGAAGCCGCCGGAGACGATCATGTCCTTCTTGCGGTCGAGAATGAACATGTAGCCGCGCTCGTCCTTGCGCGCGATGTCGCCGGTGTGCAGCCAGCCGCTCTTCAGGGTTTCGGCGGTCTGCTCCGGCCGTTTCCAGTATTCGGCCATCACATGCGTGGCGCGCACGCAGATCTCGCCGGCTTCGCCCATCGCGACTTCCTGGTCGTTGTCGTCCAGGATCCTGACCTCGCAGGCCGCGATCGGGAAGCCACAGGACAAAAACAGCTCCGGCGTCTTCGGATCATGGTCGGCCTTGCGCAGCACCGATACCGGATAGCATTCGGTCTGGCCGTAGAGCTGCGAGAACACCGGGCCAATTCTTTCGATGCCTTCGACCAGCCGGCTCGGCGACATCGCGGACGCGCCGTACAGCAGCAATTCGAGCGAGGAGAGATCCGTCTTGTCGAGTGCGGGATGATCGAGCATCACATAAATCATGGTCGGCACGAACAGCGTGAAACTGATCTTTTCGCGTTCGATGGTCTTGAACACCGCCTCCGGATCGAACCCTTTCAGCATGTGCACGGTGCCGCCGCGCATCAGGGTCGGCAGCACCTTGGTGCCGGCGACATGGCTGATCGGCGCCACCGCCAGATAGCTCGGCGTGTCCGGAATTTCGAAATCGGCCAGGATCGCGCTGGCGAAGCCGCCCAGTTCGCGGTGATGGCGCACGGTGCCCTTGGATTTGCCGGTCGTACCGCCGGTGTAGTTCAGGGTGGCGAGATCGTCGGGCCTGGCAAACGAGCGCGCGGTTGCGCTGCCGGCGGCCTCGATCGCCGCGAGAAGATCGGCGCCGTACGAGGCCGGGCCGAGCGTGAACACGGTCTTCAGGCCGGTGGCTTTGGCCGCGAGCTCGCCGCCGCGGTCGCGGAAGGTGACGCCGTCGACGATCAGCATCTGCGCTTCGGAATCCTCGAGCTGGAACAGCTGGTCGTCTCGCGAACCCATCGGATGCAGCCAGGTGATCGCGAGTTGCGACAATTGCGCGGCGACGCCGGCGCACCAGGTGTCGGCGCGGTTGGCGGTGAGAAAGGCGACGCGGGTGCCGGGCGCAAAGCCGAATTTCGTGAACACGGCCTGCATGCGGCCGATCATGTCTGTGGCGCCCTGATAGGTGATCGATCCGCCCGGCCAACTGAACGCCGTGCGCGACGGGTAGCGCGCCAGCGCCCGCAGCGTCTGTTCGCATGTCGTCGGAAACGCGTAGAGCGGATTGCTCATCTTGATCCCTCCCGGGGGTGTTTTGTAATTGGCCTTCGATCGTGCCAATGTTGAAGCATAGCGTTTTCGAGCGAAGTGGATACCGGTTCGCGTAAAGAAAACGCGTCAAAACAAAGAGACGCTAGCACAACAAGGCCGCTGCTCAAGCCGGGAAGAAACACTTTGCCAACAACCGATCCGCTTTCGCGATTTCGCGACCGTCTCAGCCTGCCGCTGATCGCAGCCCCGATGTTTCTCGTCTCCGGCGTCGAGCTCGTGGTCGCCGCCTGCCGCAACGGCGTGATCGGCTCCTTCCCGACGGTGAATTGCCGCAGCTCCGAGCAGTTCGACGAATGGCTCGGCGAGATCGAAGGCCGGTTGCGGCGGCATTCCGACGAGAGCGGCAAACCCGCCGCGCCGGTTTGCGCGAACCTGATCGTGCACCGTTCCAACGCGCGGCTGGAGCACGACCTGCAGGTGCTGATGCGTCACAAGCCGGAGATGGTGATCACCTCGGTCGGATCGCCCGCGCCGGTGCTGAAACCCCTGCACGATGCCGGCGCAATCGTGTTCGCCGACGTCGCCTCGATCCGCCACGCCGAACGCGCGGTGGCCGCCGGCGCCGACGGGCTGGTGCTGCTGACGGCGGGCGCCGGCGGCCAGACCGGCTGGCTCAATCCGTTCGTGTTCGTGCGCGCGGTGCGGGCGTTCTTCAACGGGCCGCTGGTGCTGGCGGGCGGCATCAGCGACGGCCATGCGCTGCGCGCTGCGCAAGCGCTCGGCTGCGACCTCGCTTACATGGGCACAAAGTTCATCGCCACCCGTGAGAGCATGGCGGATGACCGGTATAAGCAGATGCTGGTCGTAAGCAGTGCCGACGACATCCTGCTGACCAAGGCGTTCACGGGCTTGCAGACCAACATGCTGCGCCCCTCGATCGAGGCCGCCGGCCTCGACCCGGACGATCTGCCGGCGCGCGGCGCCATCGACATTGCAAAGGACATCGACATCTTCGCCCGCGAAGACCGCCCCAAGCGCTGGAAGGATATCTGGAGCGCGGGGCACTCGACCTCGGGCGTCACCGAGGTGCTCTCCGTCGACGAGATGGTGGCGCGGACGGTGGCGGAGTATCGGGCGGCGTCGGCGCGTGTCGGGCTCCCCTAACGCATCACCCGCCCCAAAATCCGCGCCGCCTGGTCGATTTCCTCGTCGTTCCATGCCGCGAAGCCGAGAAACAATCCCTGCTCCTTGCTGTTGTGGAACAACAGGCTCGACAACGGACGGGTAATCACACCGGCCTCGCGCAGCCGGGCCGAAAGACGCGCGTCATCGACGGAGCCGCGACAGCGCGCCAGCAGTTGCATGCCGCCGGCGGGCACTTCGACCGTGAGCCGGTCTCCGGCCTCGGCGGCGAGCGCCTGCACCATGCGGTCGCGCCGTGACTTGTAGAGTCGCGTCATCCGGCGCAGATGCGCGAGATAGGCGCCCGAGGAGATGAACTCGGCCAGCGCCTCCTGCATCGTGATCGATGCAATCAGTCCCATGTGGCGCTGCGCCAGCTCGAAGGTCGCGACCAGCGGCTCGGGCACCACGACGTAGCCGAGGCGAATATCGGCATAGGTCGATTTCGAGAACGTGCCGAGATAAAAGGTGCGGCTAGACGGCGCGAGCCCCTGCAGGGTGGCGACGGGGCGCGCCTCGTAGTGAAACTCGCCGTCATAGTCGTCCTCGACGATCGAGGCGCCGACGGTGTCGGCGTAGCGAATGAGTTCGAGCCGGCGTCCGACCGGCATCATCCGCGCGGTCGGATATTGATGCGACGGGGTGACGAAGATCAGCCGCGGCGCGCGCTTTCGCGCGCGAACCGTGATGCCGTGTTCGTCGAGCGGGATCGCAGCGACGACGGCGCCGGCCGCCTGCAAGGCGACGTGGGCGCCGCCATAGCCGGGGCTTTCGATCCAGGCATGGTCGCCATGCGCCAGCAACGCGTTGGCGATCATGGCAAGCCCGGCCTGCGCGGTCGGCACGATCAGGATCTGGCCGGGCTTGGCCTTGATGCCGCGATGAACCGCCAGATGCGCCAGCAGCGCCTCCTGCAACGGCGGATGGTTGAGGGACCGGTCCCGGCGCGACAGCGCGTTGCGTGCCGCGCGCCGCAGGCAACGGCTCCACAGATCGTGCGGAAATTCCCGTTCGTCGGCGAGCCCCGGCTGGAACGGTTTTGGCCTGAGATCGTAGACCGGCGGCCACGTCGCCTGCTGCAATCCACGCGCCCACGGTGACAATGACAACTGGTCGGCCGCGACGCGCCTGCTCTTCGGCGACTGCTTGTCGCCATCGAGCGACAGGCCATCGGACACTTCCGGCCTGCGTCCGGCGGAAAGGTTCACATAGCCTTCGGCGGCGAGTTGCTCGATCGCAAACGAGACGGTGTTGCGCGACAGGTCGAGAGCCTCTGCCAGATGCCGGCTCGACGGCAGGCGCTGGCCCGGCGTCAGCCGCCCGCCGGTGATCAGCGTTCGCAACTGGTCGGTGAGCTGGCGCAGCAGCGTCTCGCCGCCGTCGCGGGCGAGATGCAGCATGCCCGGCAACAGATCGTCCATAACTGGCTCCGTCATTCTCTTCGAACTGGTTCTTTTGTTAGGTCCAGTTGATGGGCTAGGCAATCACGATCATGCGGGATTGCGAGTCGATATGAACGGAGGACTTTCAACCCGCGGCGCGGTGGCGCTGCTGGCTATGGTCGTGTTCGCGTGGGGCACCAACTGGCCCGTGACCAAGCTGATCGTGCACGAGATCCCGCCGCTATGGTCGACGGCGATCCGCTGCATGATCGCGGCCGCGGGCCTGGCGCCGCTGCTGTGGGTGCAGGGCGATTTCATCATTCCGAAGCGTGGCGACATGCCGGTCGTGCTCTGTACCTCGATCCTGCACATGGTGGCGTTCTCCGCGCTGGTCGCGGCCGGGGTGCAATTCGTGCCGGCGGGCCGGGCGATCGTGCTCGGCTATACGACGCCGATCTGGGTCGCGATCGGGGCTTCGATGTTCCTGTCGGAAACGATCACCCTCAGGCGCGCCATCGGCATCGGCTCCGGTCTCGCCGGGCTCGCCGTGATCTTCAATCCCGCGACGCTGAACTGGGGCGACCGTGATGCGCTGTCCGGCAGCGGCCTGATCCTGATCGCGGCATTTTGCTGGGCCGGCAACATCGTCTATGTCCGGGCGCACAGGTGGATTTCGACGCCGTTCCAGCTGGTGTTCTGGCAGGTGCTGCTGGCGGCCGTGCTGCTGACGGTCCTGGCCGCGTCTATGGAGGGCGCACCGCATATCGTCTGGACCGGCCGTCTCGCCGCCCTTCTGATCTATAGCGGCATTGTCTGCACCGCGTTCGCGCACTGGGCGATGACGATGGTGAACCGCAGCCTGCCGGCCGTCACCACCTCGCTGTGCCTGCTGGCCACGCCGCTGCTCGGCATCGTCAGCGCGACGGTGTTTCTGGGTGAGCCGGTCGAGCCGTCGCTGTTCCTGGCCATGACATTGATCATCGGCGGCATCGCGATCGGCTCGGTCGGCAGCGGCAGCTCGCAGGCCGCGAGCAGCGCCAGAGTTTAATCTTGCTTTGAGGCGCTTTCTCCATTGTCGTCGGGGCAACAGTGCTAGCGATCGCGTTGACTCTTGTTGGTGGGCAATGGGCAATTCGTACAGACGCTATCGTCGCACATCCGGCAGATCGTGAAGCGATCCAGCTCGGAAGTGTCCTGTCTTGCCAGCAACTCACGGATCAGCGTTCCAAACCGCTTCGTTTCGGCGGGCGACAGCACATCCAGAAGCGCCGCAACGGCCGAAATCCGGGAATCCATCAGATCGTTCCGGGTCGCAGCGCCCGTGGTCGTCAGGTAAAGAGCGACCTCCCGGCCGTCCTTTCCGGGGCGGCGTTCGACAAGTCGGTCCGAAACCAGCCGGTCCACCAGCCGGACCGTTCCTGAATGCGACAGGCCGAGGATCCGCCGCAGCTTGTCGTTGGTCATGCCCTGGCCATATCCGATAACGACGAGGGCGGCAGGCGTTTCACCGCCACGGCCGATGACCTCGCGCGCTCCCTGCTCGATCCGATCCATGACGGCGAGCGACAGCGCGCCCAGCAAATTCGCGATTCCGTTTTCCATGCCATGAATAATATGTGCGTAGCGCACAAAAAACAACTTGACCAAATATGTGCGCTACGCACATATTGCACCAACCGAAGAGACATGGAGAGTTGCGAATGAAGAGCGCCGCACTGACAACGCCCGACGCGACCGGCAGTGAACCCGCCCTGAGATACGTGCAGGCCAATGGCGTGCGGTTTGCCTACCTCGAACAGGGGGAGGGGCCGCTTGTCATGTTCATGCACGGTTTTCCCGACAATGCCTGGTCGTACCGAAAGCAACTGCAGATCTTCGCCGATGCGGGCTACCGCGCGGTCGCGCCGTTCTTGCGCGGCTATGCGCCGACCGAGATCCCGGCCGACGGAATTTTCGATCCCATCGCCCTTGGCAAGGATCTCGAAGCGCTGATCGCGACGCTGAGCGACGATGGACAAGCGCGCGTCGTCGGCATGGATTGGGGTGGCACATCGACCTTTCAGGTGCTGGCCACGGCGCCGTCGGCGATCAAGGCTGCGGTGGTCATGAACACCGCGCACCCGATCACCTTTTCAAGCATCAGGAGGGATCCCGAAGCGGTCCGGTCGATCTTCCATTTCTATTTCTTCCAGCTACCCGGCGCTGAATCGGCCGTCAACGTCGAGGGACTCCCCTTTGTCGATTATCTCTGGAAGCTGTGGTCGCCGACGTTCAAAAACGACGAGCATCTGCGCTCGATCAAGCAGACGCTGAGCTCTCCCGGCACCATGGCCGCGGCGCTCAAATACTATGGCGGCCTGTTCAATGCGGGATTTGAGCGCCGGCTGCCGATGAATTCGATACATGCGCCGACGCTGACGATTTATGGCAGCAACGATCCGACGGCGAGATATTCGATGAAGGAGGAGCCGTTCTTCAAGGGGCCGCATCAGCGGATCGTCCTGCCCGATGTCGGACACTTCCCGCACCTCGAGCGTGAGGCCGAAGTCACCGGTCTGATCATGGACTGGTTCAAGACGCACGCACCTGACTGAGTGGATAAAGCGGACGCGTCGCCCGAACGACGAACGGCCTTGTGGCCGAACCGACAGCGGCGCGGCCACAACATCTCCAGAGCTATCTGACCGGGAGCGCGCGCGATGGACGTCAAGACACAGCAGCAATACGCCGAGACCTTTCACGCCCTTCACCGGAAGGGCGATCCGCTGGTCCTGTTCAATGCCTGGGACGTCGCGACCGCCAAGGCCATCGCGAAGACCGCGCCGGCGATCGCGACCAGTAGCGGTGCGGTCGCGTCTGCACTTGGATACGCAGACGGAGAACATGTCCCGCTCGATGTGGTGACAGGTCTGGTGGCGCGGCTGACCGCGACCGTGCCGGTTCCAGTATCGATCGACCTGGAGGCAGGGTATGGCGACACCCCGGTCGCCGCTGCGAAGTCGGCGACCGAAGTTCTCAAAGCCGGCGCCATCGGCATCAATATCGAAGACGGGCTGTCCGCGGGAAAGCGTGAGCTCGTCAATCCCGAACAGCATGCCGCGAAGATCAAGGCCGTGCGCGACGCCGCGCAACAATTCGGAATACGTCTGTTCATCAATGCCAGAACCGATCCGTTTCTGCTGAAATTCGGATCGCCGGACGAATGCCTGGATGAAGCGGCAAGGCGTGCCAGGGTCTATGCCGACGCCGGCGCTGATGGAATCTTCGTACCCGGCCTCACCGACCTCGCTCTGATCGAGAAGTTTGTTCAGCTCACCCCTCTGCCGGTCAATATCATGGTGACGCAGGGTGTTCCCGAAATCGGGGATCTCGCTCGCGTCGGCGTTCGGCGGGTGAGTCTCGGGCCGTGGCCGATGATGGCGGCGATGCGCATCATTGGACAGGCCGCCGCTTCGGTCGCCGCGAGCAAGCAATACGGCACGTTCCTGCAACCGAATGGCTGAACCCGAAAATGCCAAGGCGTGTTGGCGCAGAGCCTAGTTCGCCACGAAATACCACCCCTTGTCGTAGCGCACGAGCCGGCTCGGCGGCTTGTCGTCGAACTCGAAGAAGTCCTCAGGCTTGGCGCCATCGGGCACGTGCAGGAAGCCGGAGAAATAGTGTTTCAGGCCGCGCGAGGTCAGGAACAGCACGTAGGCGCCCTTCTCGACGGGATCGACGACGATGTCGTTCCCGCCCGCGGAAACATTGGCCTCGCGATCGCCGAGCGCGATCAGGTTCTTGTTGTAGTCGACATTGGGTTTGAGTTCGCCGGCCTCGACCCGCGCCACGATCCGTTCGCGATTGGCGCGGTGCCAGTCGAAATTCCGCTGCAAGGCGATCCGCTCCAGCGGCGCGCATTGCAGTAGTAGCAGCGTCAGCGCATAGATCAGGAACGGTGCGGCGAATTTCACGCCGTGGTTTCGGACGCGAAGCAGCAGCGTCACCGACCACAGGCCGCCGCCGATGAAGCCCAGCGCCGTCAACGGCACCAGGCCCAGCAGCACGAAGGCCGACGGCCAGTCCGCCATCGACAGTTCGAAGGTCGCGATCGCCAATGTTACGGCCGAGATCGCCGTGGCCGCCACCAGTGCGGCGCGCACCGGGGGTTCGGCCGCGGCCGTTATCGTCGGGGATGTCGTTGAGGCCATTCGGGTGTGTCGCACCGTTGTTGCCCGGCGTTCGGATTTAACCGGCCATTAACCAAAACCGTCCCAACAATAGCCCCAGAGGACGGCCCGCCGCCACGGCCGCGCCGACCGCAAAGCGAAGGGGCTGACATGGACCTCGAGCAATATTTTGCAAAGACCCCGGCGACCCTCGACGAGATCAAATGGCGGGTGACCCGGGCCCTCGACCGGCATCCGCTGTGCCGCAACGTCGAATTCGACATCATCAGCATGCCCCGCACCGGCAGCAGCAACTGGACCATCAGCCTGCGCTCGGTCGCCCCGGACGCGCTCTGGGAGGCCTCCGATATCGTCGCCGATATCCAGGAGGCCTATGATCTCGCCGTCGCGGCCTGATTTCGAGAGAGTTTCGGTCATTCCGGGGCGTTTTCATGGGCTTGCGCCCGATGAGACGGGTCCGGTCGGCATGGTAAAGCCTTAATTACCATTCAATTCTAAATCAGAGGCCCAGGCGGTCGGTGGATATGGAGACGTTTTTGACCAGAGCCATGACGATCGTCGCGTTGACCTGCTTCCTCGTGGTCGGCGCCGCCGCCACCAGCATTCTCGGCCGTGACAGCGTACCCTTTGCGCGCTTCGAACTGGCTGCCGCCTCGACCTCCTCGATCCAGTCCCCGGTTTCGAACCGCGAAGGCAAGAAAGACAAGCTCGCCGTCGTCAGCCAGGCGCTGGCCGCGTTCGATCCCAGAGCTTTTGACGCCAGGCCGTCCGAACCCGTGCAGATCGACCCCGCGCTGAACGAGTCGCTGCGCCGCGCCTATGCCTCGACCTCGCCGGCCGATCTCGGCATGCCCCAGCAGGTGATTTCACCTTCCAGTGCCCCGGCCACGACGCCCGCCGCGCTGCCGAAGCCGAAGGCCGCCGCCAAGCCGCAGCCGCAGAAGAATTACGCGCTGCTGAGCGACATCCAGATCGCCGGGATCAAGGAACGCCTGAAGCTTTCGTCGTCGCAGGAATCCTATTGGCCGCCGGTGGAGAACGCGCTGCGCGCCGTCGCCCGCAAGATTCACGCCGGCCGGCAGGCCAATCCGAACGCGCCGGGCGTGCCGATCGACCCTGACGCCGAGGAAGTCCAGCAGTTGAAGTCGGCGGCGATGCCGCTGCTGTTCCAGCTGCGTGAAGACCAGAAGAGCGAAGTGCGCTCGCTCGCCCGCATCATCGGGCTGGAAAAAGTCGCCTCCATGATCTGAGTCGGTGCGGCGACGCCGGTTCCATCTCTCGTTCTCTCTTCATCATTCGGAACATCGGACCTGTTCCGCGCGTTGCCCGCGTGGATAACGGAGCCGATATCATGCGCACAACGACAGCCTATTTTGCAGGCGTGGGAACCGTGGCCGTGGCGATCGCTGCCGGTCTCGGCGGTGGACTGCTGTTCTCCAACATCGTCGCGCCGCATCAACCGAAATATGCGACGGAACCGACCAAGCTCGAATTGCGGATGGCAGAGCGGTCGATGCCCGTAAGCTCGCCGCCGTCGGAACCGGCGCCTGCGATTGCCGCCACGCGATCTCCGGCGCCGCAGCCGTCGGCATCAACGGCGCCGATCGTCGCGGCCGCGCCTGCGCCGGCCGAGCCGCAGAAGGAATTGCCTGCTGCCGCCGCCCCTGCTGAGCAGAAGGCGGCGAGCAATACGCCTGCGGCGCAGCCCGCAACTTCAGCCGCGCCCGCCGACCAGACCGCGCGTGAGCCGGCGGCTTCGCCGCGCGAAGCGTTCGCCAAATCGCGCGATGTGGATCTGAAGCGCGCGGCAACGGAGAAGCGTCGCGCAGAACGGCATCAGCAATGGGCCGACAAGCGCCGTGTGCGTCAGCCGCGCGAACAGGACCTGGAGGTGGTCGAGCAGGCCGTCCGGGACGACACCGAACCGCGCCGGGCTTTTGCGAGCGAACCCGTGAGGCTCGAAACGCGCCGGATCAAGCTGTTCGGCGACGACTAATCGATCCGTCATCCTTCGAGACGCCGCTTCGCGGCTCCTCAGGATGACGGGGAGGCTCGTGCCGTCCCGGAGTGAGTGACACTCAGCCGCCGTGCGACTCCACCACCTTGCGGCAGGAATCCGACAGCCTGGCCTTGTTCTCGCGCAGGCAGGCGTTCATCTGCGGCGGCTTGCCAATATGTTCGGCGCAGAATTTTCCGGCATCGGAACGGCAGGCCATCTGTTCCTGCGGGCTCGGTCCTGACTGCGCCGTGGCTGGCGAGCCTGCGGCGCAGGGCAGCATGACCGAAGCGAATGCCGAGGCGGCGTAAACAGGTCGTTTCATGAATCACCTTTCGGATTGAATCGCGCCGGGAATGGCGCCCCTGAAATCAGGCGCGCGAAACCTCGTCGAGGCCGCCGCCGCGGTCCATGCCATGTTCATGGCACCCGATCGGCCGCTGGCGGGTCGCCGCACCCTCTTCATGGGATGTCGCCGCGCGTGGCGCTGGGCCATGTACAGCCCGCGTCGGCTGCGGTGACCGTGTGGTGCCTCGCAAGACTGCACGCCAATCGGGAGAGATAGATGTTGAAGAACAAGGGATGGCTGAGCGCCGGTCTGACCGTGGCGGCGCTTTCGGCCGTGGCCTCGGTTTCGCTTGGGTTCGGCGCGGGTACGGCGGAGGCCGCGGTGGTCTATTGCAAGACGGCGGGCGTGCCGCAGGGCTGCGTGGTGCGGCCGACGGCGGCCGCGGTGGTCGTGACCCCAGCGCCGGTGGTGGTTGCGCCCGTCGCCAGGGTCGGTGTCGGCGCTCCCGGCGTTGGCGTACGCGCCGGTACGCCGATGAATTGCGGTGGCCCGGTCGATCGCGTCGGCAGGCGTTAATTCTCTAATTCGCGGCGGCGTCACTGTCGGGAAAGCGGTGCGGCAAGGTCAGCCGCATCCGCGTGCCCGCAGCATCGGAGTCCAGTTCGAGTTCCGCGCCGCAGCGCTCGGCGCGGTCGCGCATGTTGCGCAGGCCGCGCGCTGCCTTGGCAGCTCCGGCCGCGAGGTCAAAGCCGTTGCCGTCGTCGGCAACCGTGATGCAGCCCGCGATCGAGGCCGTCGGCGCCGGCCAGCGTCTCGATCATCACCGTGACGGTCCGCGCTGCGGCGTGCTTGACCGCATTGGTCAGCGCCTCATCCAGCAGCCGCACGATCTGGATCACGTGCCAGGGCCGCAGTTCCGGATGCACCGGCAGGCCCTGCGCCGTGACCGCGTGCCAGTGCGAGCGCGATGTCGTGCGGCCGCAATTGCGCCATCGCGCGTTCGCGCCACGAGCCGAGCGCCAGCATCAGGTCGCCGCCGATGTCGTCCATGGAATCGATCACCAGCCGCAGATCCTTCAGCGCCGCGCGTGCAGCGTCGCCGACCGGCGCGCCGGCATGGCCGCGCTCGCTCAGCGCGACGATGGACACGAGCTGGCCGCCGAGTCCGTCATGCAGGTCGCGCATCAGACGAGTACGTTCGCGCGCCAGCGCCGCGGCCCGCGCGCGTTCTTCCTCGCGGGCGAAGCTTGCCTTCAGTTTTTCCTCGGCCTCGCGCACCCGCGTCACCAGCCGGCCGGCAAAGCCGTCGACCTGGTTGAGCGGCGGATGCGAACCGCCAGGTCAGCCCGGCGCCGATCGCGACCAGCAGCGCCGAGTAGGACAGCCGCGCGACGAAGATGCCGGTCCGGCATCAGCTGAAACACCGAGAGCAGGTCGAAGATCCAGCCCGTCAGCATCGCCGTGGCCGCGCAGCCGAGCAGCAGGCCGGCGACGTTCTGCCGTTGCAGCGCCGCGCGCGCCGCCACGATCAGCGCCAGCACCAGCAGTGACAGTCCGACCATCGGGACCCCGAGAAACAAGAACAGCGCCCGCGACAGCGTCTGGTGTCCGAACAGGCCGCCGAGCGCGAGCAGGAGGCCCGGCGCGAAAGATCAGAAACGCCCAGCGCGGCCATTTCCAGCCGAAGAACAGCAGCGCGAAGGTCAGCACCAGCGCGCTTTCGAGCGGCGCGGACGAAATCAGGACCACGTTCACACGGGAGAACGGCGATTCGGCCGATCGGCGTCTGCAGGAATGCCTGCGACGACGCCGATCGCCATCGCCGCGGCCAGCGCGCCATAGGCCGGCTCGTGGCGCCGCATCACCCACATGATGCCGAGGATCACGGCCAGGATCGCCTGCCAGGCCGAGAACACCACGCGGCAGCGTGACGAACAGCAGCGTCCGCTGGTCGTAGCTCGGACGCAGCGCCTCGTCCGGGCCGACATAGACGCGGTCGAGGAAGCCCGTGATCGGTCCCCACACGAACAGCCGGATCGGCGAGGTCGTTGGCGCCGTCGCGCAGCAGCGAAGCCGGGATGACCGCGATCTCCGGCGTGTTGCGGTCGGGCCGGTTGGCGGCGGGATCGCGCCGGCTGTCGAGGATCACGACGCCGTTGACGGAGACCTCGACGCCGTTGGTGAAGCGCGGCAGGTAGCACCGACCAGGCGCGCCTGCGCGTCGCCGTCGCTCCAGTCGAAGCGGCCGCTGTAAGAGCGGCGGATCGTCCATCGCGAAGCGCGGACGCGCTGAAGTGCGGCAGCGTGACGGGCCGGGTCGTGCCGGCCTCGCGCAGCGTGAATCCGCTCAGCGAGATATTGCGACGAGGGCTCGGGCGGCGGCAGGCGCAGGACGACGACGCAGATCACGACGATCAGCGCCTGCAGCACGATATACTAGCACGAGCGCCCGGCGATTTGCCGCGCGCCGGCGGCCGGATAGCACCGGGCTTCGCAGCCGCGTCAGTCACAGCTTGATCAGGCCCTGCTGCACCGCCTCGAACACCGCCTCGCCGCGGGTGTGCACTTCGAGCTTGCGATAGATGCTCTTGATATGGCCGGGCACGGTCTGGCGCGACAGGCCGAGATGGCTGGCGATCTCGGCATAGCTGAAGCCCTTGGCGATGCCCCAGAGGATGTCGATCTCGCGCGGCGTCAGTTTGGCGGTGTTGAGCGCCGGGCCCGGCGGCGGCTCGGCAGCGTTCTGGGTCCGGCGCACGATGAAGCGCGCGATCGACGCCGAGATCGGCGAGTGCCCGGCGACGAGATCGCGCACGGTGGCGGCGATGTCGGTCGGAAACGCGTCCTTGAGCAGATAGCCGGTGGCGCCGACGGTGATCGCCGAGATCACGCTCTCCTCGTCGCCGAGGATCGAGATCACCATGATTTCGGTGTCGGGAAAGCGCTGCCGCGTCTCGCGGATCAGGTCGACGCCGTGGCCGTCGGGCAGTTGCAGATCGGTCAGCAGCACCTTTGGCGCGCCCTCGGCCAAAGCGGCGCGGGCCTCGGCCAGCGTGCCGGCGGCCCTGACCTGGTAATCCGGCCCGGTCAGCGCATCCTGCAGCCGCCACAAGGTCGGCGCATCGTCCTCGACCAGCAGGACCGTGATCGCCTCCGCCGATGTCTCATTGCCCAACGCATTCATCAAGACCGCTCCGGCCGGCTGTCCCCGCGGCCACCGCGAGTTTAACCCCGAGGCGCCATCTGGCGACAGCCATATTCATGGGGCAGGGGGCTTGTGCTTCGCTTTGCCCACCCTACGATTTTCGTCGGAAGTGCGGTTGCCAACGCGGGAATGTATGGTCACATTCTTGCCAGGCCCAACGGCCTTTCGATCGGTCGCACACATATGCCAAAATTCCTTCGCATCGGAGTCCATCAGTCCAACGTTTCGGGATACACGTCGAAGGCATGGTGGGTTCGCCGGGTTGGCTCGACGATTTTCCTCAAATGGGGCGCCGTCGAGGTTCACGGCGTCGGCGATGGGCGAAAGGTCTACTGGACGCTGCCGCCGCAGGCGAAGACCATTCGTTGCGGCACGGTGCAGCGTGCCAGGGATTATGAAAAAGCCGCCATCGCGCGGCGACGCAGCCATCGCTACGAACCGCTGAGCGGGAGTATTGCGACCCGGCGTCCTCCTGCCAAACGTGGCGCCGAGCTCGAACGGACGCTCGCCACGATCCTGTTTGTCGACATCGTCGCGTCCACCGAAAAAGCCGCGCGGCTTGGCGATTCGCGCTGGGCAAAGGTGATGAACCACTATTACGCCGCCGTCCGCAAAGAGCTGAAGACGTCGCGCGGAAAGGAAGTGGTGACCACGGGGGACGGATTGCTGGCGACGTTCAAGGCGCCGGCGGCCGGGATCAGTTGCGCGGCCGCCATGCGCGAGGCCGTGCGCACGCTGGGGCTGGAGATCAGGGTCGGGCTGCATGCGGGCGAGTACGAAGTGAGCGGGGCCGACGTGATCGGTCTCGCGTTTCACATCGGCGCGCGCGTCGCCGCGAAAGCGCGTGCCGGCGAAGTCCTGGTTTCGAGCGCGGTCAGGGATTTGATGCCGAAGTCCGCAATCCGCTTCACGGATCGCGGCGTTCACCAGCTCAAAGGCGTGCCGAAGAAGTGGCGCCTGTACCGGGTGGAGCATTGAGGTGTCGTGGACACCGGTTTTGCGATCGGTTCGATCGTGCGACGTGGTCATGCCCCGGCGAACCGGTGCTGCGGAGAGCTGTTGCAGCCAGGTAACAAACGTTTTGTTCCTGCGCAGGAACCCGAAATTCCATTTGGCTTCAATTTCGAAGTTGCGTTAGCTTTTCCCCAACCGGCGCCGGCAGCTATTTTATACGCTTTTATTTTTAAGCCCGGTAGCCTTAGATCGAAATACCTGCGTTTTTTCCGGAGGTGTTGTCATGATATTCGACATCGTCAGTGTTGCTATTCTATTTCAGACCATAAGAGTTTGTTCCAGCTTGATCGGGCAACGACACGGCGACGTGCTCGACTACGTTGCAAGACAAGAGTCCTCCCTGGTCTGAGGGTCTCGAGCGTTTGCCAGCCTCTTTTCCAGAGGTGCTCCTGATGAAGAAATTCTTGGTCGCCGCGATGATTGTCGCCGCCCTTTATGTTGCCGACCAGCATTACGCAGCGGGCAAGTACACTCGCGCGGTCGGACAGCTGACCACCCAGATGCGGCATTCGTTCGGAGTTTAGGCTACTACCCGTGATGTCGGCGGTTCGGACATTTTGCGTGGTGCTCCGACCGAAATCGAACACGAAGCGGCCTGGGTCAACCCCATCCTCTCAATGAAAGATCCGCCCTGCGTCGATGACGACCGTCTGGCCGGTCATGGTCTCGGTGCGGCACATGGTGACCACCATGTCGGCGCAGTCGTCCTTGTCGGCGGGCTTCTTCAAGAGCGAGCTCGACGCGGAGCGCTCGACCTGCTCGGGCTTGAGATTGGCTGTCGCGCGGGTGCCGTCGAGCAGGCCCGGCGCCACGCAGTTGACCAGCGTCTCGGGCGCCAGCGCCACCGCCATGCAGCGCGTCAGGTGAATGAGCCCCGCCTTCGACACGGCGTAGGCAATGGAAGAGCCGGTCGGGCTCAGTCCGGCGACCGAAGCGATGTTGACGATGCGGCCTTGCCCCTGCGCCTTCAACACGGGGGCCGCCGCCTTGGTCAGGCGCATCGGCCCCGTCAGGTTGGTGGCCATGATCCTGTCCCATACTTCCATCGAGAGGCTGTCCAGATCGCCGAACGGGATCGCGAGGTTGTAGGCGGCGTCGTTGATCAGGATATCGAGGCGGCCGAAGACCTTCGTTACTTCGCCGATCAGCCCTTTGACAGCCGCGTCGTCGGTAATGTCACAGGCGAAAGCATGCGCGTTGACCTGATAACTCGATTTCAGTTCGCTGGCGACGCCTTCCGCCTGCTCGCGGCTCTTCGCATACATGACGGCGATATGCGCGCCTTCCTTCGCCAGCGCATGACAGATGCGCTGCCCCAGCCCGCCATTGCCGCCCGTCACCAGTGCAACTTTACCCTTGAGATCCATCGCTTCCATTCCGTCATGCAAATGCGCTGTCCTTGCAGCGGACAAGTCGCGGTACGATTTTCATTGGAGCATGGAAATCGCAAGAGCGATAGCCGGGAGGAGAACTGCCGATTGCCGGTGAGGCTTCGCCGGACGAGCGCGCTTCGCTGCGCTCAATCCGGCCCACCGGATTGTTTCGATTCCCTCAACCCCTGTTGCCGCCATAGGAAGGCATGCCGGTCGAAGCCATCGGCGATGAGCCGCGCTTCGTGCCAGTCGAGGTCCTGCCGGCGGATGAGCGCGAGGTAATGCGCCGGCGGCGCGCCGAAGCGCGCGCGGAACGCCCGGCTGAACTGGCTCGTGCCGCCAAAGCCGCAGCACTTGGCGATTGCTTTGAGCGAGTACTCGTCCCTGTTGTCTTCCAGCATGAGCCGCAGGGCCTCGTCGAGCCGGCGCGTCAGCAACACGGCGCGAATGCCGCCTTCCGCCGCCAACAGCCGGTAGAGCGAGGCGCGCGAGAGGTGAGCCGCAGCGGCAATATCGTCGGGCGTAAGCTGCGCCTTCCCGAGATTCGCGTCGATGTAATCCAGCGCGGTCTTTCTCCTCGACTTCATGTGATCGGCTTCATCGCCCGCCAGCCTTGCGCGCGCGCAGGCGGTGGTCAGCGCCAGGATGGCCTCGATCGCAGCCTCGGCTTCGCTCACCGTCAGGCCGTCGGCCTGCGCATAAAACTCCCGCATCGCCGCGCCGATCAGACGCGCCGCGCCGCTCCCGCGCGGAAAGACAAGGCCGTTCGGCTCGAGCGCCAGCAGTGCCGCGGGCACGCTCTCGCGCGCGAGGTGAACGATCAGATTCCCGTAGTCGGTCGCCACACTGTGGAATGGCCGCGCATAATCGAAGATCGCGACATCGCCCGGCTCAACACGCTCGCGCCGTCCGACGCAATCGGTGTCCACCGAGCCTTCGGTCTGGAGAACGATAAGCACTTGGTCGGCGCCGTGCGCGATCAGTCCGGGGCTCCGCGTCATGATGAACGCCGTGCCCTGACAGCGCATCAGGATCCCCCGGGGCGTGGCATAGGTGCGGGTGGAAAGGGTGAAACGTGCTTCCTCCGAGGGGTCCGGTAGCGACAAAGTGTAGATGTGTGTGAGGGTGGCGCGGAACGCCTGCCAGAAACGCGGGCCGAAAGCGCCTTCGATTGCTGTCTAACCCGCGCAGCTTGGAAGACGAAAAGACATCGCCGTTGTCCGTCGCGGACCGCGGCGCCGGGACGTTCGCTTTGGAATCGTTGGCGCTGCTCTTGGCCATCGTAGCAAAGGTAGCATGATTGATTGATACAATCAATAATTGTATCTTCGGTGTTTGGTTCAGAGCAATCGGACGTAAAGTAGCCCTGGATTTTTTCGCGCCTCGTTGTCACGCCAACGTCATCCGCAGGCCGCGGCCGGCGGGCCGGATTCTCCGCACGCATTTCAACTGAAACTTACATGGCAGATCAATTCATTGACGCAGCGTCTCAATCTCTGACGCAACGTCGATTGGCTCTTGCAACGGGGCACAAGGAAAGTTTTAGTTCGCAGCGGCACCTCGCAATCGTCGTTTTTCTCCATCCCTCCGCAAAAGATAGCGCTGCTGTGACGCTTGTTTGATGCAGGCGGCGACGGCGGTCGGTCTGAATTGGCGTCACGCGAGCGAAGTTCCGGAAAATCCCAGCCGCAACAACGGTACGGCGAATGTTTCTAAAATTGACTCTGCAGCATGAAAACCCTGGAACGAGGGGCAGACGATGGATCGCCAATGGCGTACTCGACCAGCTGAAAATCCGGCAACCGCGCCACGCATAAACAGCGGTTCCAAGCCAGGACACCAAGGCGTCCTTGCATCGCCGGAGCGCGGCGCGGTCTGTGTGACCCCCGGCGATTTCGATGGCCGGCAGCGCCGCGAGCGCGAACGGATCGAGGCTGGCGATCGGGAAAGGGAGCGCCTGGGGCGGGAACTGCATGACGGGCTGTGCCAGAATCTCGCCGGCATCGCCGCGCTGAGCGCGACGCTTGCCAGCAAGCTCGCCGCGCGCAACGACCCGGCGCAGGCGGCCGCTGCCGAGATCACCGTCTTGCTGCAACAGGCGATCGGCGACGCCCGCGATCTCGCGCGCGGCCTGAGCGCCGGGGGCGCCGCGCAGATGGGGCTCGCCACCGCGCTGGAGGCGCTGGCGGGGAATGTCGAGGCGCTTCACGCGATCACGTGCGCCTTCGCCTGTGATCGTGATTTTCCTCGTCTGGATCCCACGGTCGAGGCACATCTCTATCGCATCGCCCAGCAGGCAGTGAGCAACGCGGTCGGGCACGGACGAGGCAGTCGGATTAACGTCAGTCTGCGCCTTCGTGATCGGGAGGCAAGCTTGCGGATCCGCGACAACGGCGTCGGAATTCCGCGTGACGCCGTCGGCATGGGGCTCGATACGATGGACTACCGGGCGCGTCTAATCGGCGCTCGTTTGCGGGTGCGACCGGCCGCGCCGTGCGGGACCCTGGTCGCCTGCACATACCCGCTGCCGCCCCCTCCAGCGAAGGAGCCTCGCCATGGCGGCGGCAATCTCCCCTGAGCCAACGCCGGGAAAGGCGAAGATTCTCCTCGTCGACGACCACCCGCTGATGCGGCGCGGGCTGGCCGCCCTGATCGACAGCGAACCCGACCTCGCCGTTTGCGCCGAGGTCGCCAACCGCCATACCGCGCTTGACGCCATCGCCCGATGCGCTCCCGATCTCGCGATCGTCGACCTGTCGCTCGAGGGCGGCGAGGACGGCCTCGACCTCGTGAAGGCGCTGAAAGTCCGCGAGCCTCCGGTCCCCACGCTGGTGCTTTCGATGCATCCGGAAGCCCATTACGGCGAGCGCGCGTTGCGGGCCGGCGCACGCGGCTATATCGCCAAGCAACAGCTCGGCGAGGCAGTACTCGCCGCCATCCGCCGCGTGCTCGGCGGCCGGATTTACATGAGCGAAGCGCTGGGGATGGAGCTGGCGTCGCGTTTCGTCGGCGGCGACGCGAAACCGCAGTCGGCGCTCGCGACGCTGAGCGACCGCGAGCTGCAGGTGTTCCGGCTGATCGGGGCGGGGCGGCGCACGCGGGAGATCGCGCTGGTACTGCATCTGAGCCCGAAGACGATCGAAGCCTACCGCGAACACCTCAAGCAGAAGTTGAACATCGACGGCGGGCCTGAACTGGTCCGCCGCGCCGTCCGTTTCGTCGAAACGGGTGAGAACTCCTTGATCGGGGCGGACGCCATCGGGCTTTTCCCGATACGAAAAGCGGGTGCGGCCCCCGATGCGCAACGGGTATCTTCGCGCGTAGGGCGCCGTTTTGAGAGGACGAACCGAACCCATGTCCGAGTGCCCTGGAGCAAGCTCGCCGGAAAAGCGGCGTATCCTCATCGTCGACGCCAATCCTCTGCTTCGGCGCGGGCTTGCGGCTTTGATCGGCGCCGAGCCCGACCTTGCCGTCCCTGCCGAGGCCGCCACCGCGCGGGAAGCGCTCGACGCGATCGCCGCCGTCCGCCCCGCGCTCGTCATCGCCGATTTTTCCTTCGAGCCGGGGCTCGGTCCCGATCTGGTGCGGGAAATCCGCGCGCGCCATCACGGTCTGCCGGTACTCATGATGTCGATCGACGACGGCCCCCTCTATGTCGAACGCGCGCTCGCAGCCGGCGCGGTCGGCTGCGTCAGCAAGCAGGCGCTGAACGGGAAGGCGCTCTCGGCGATCCGCGCCGCGCTCGGGAGTGGCACGGATCCCACCGGCAGAAAGCTCACGCCGGGCCGCTGGGACACGTAGCGTGCGCGTCAGGCGTTGCCCGGACGTGGGCAGTGACGTCCCAACGTTGCTGCACAGGCGACGATGCCGGCTTCGCCATCTACGATTGCAGCCGCGCTTGGGCCATCGGGGATTGCCCGAGGCGCCGCGCAGGTTTTCTCCCGAGGTAAATCAGCGCGGCTTCCCGATATGCGGGCAGATGTCACACGATCATATTTGAGAACACCGAGCTGGTGCAACTGCCTCGTCGCAATCCAGTGGTGAGTCGATAAGCAGAATTGCACCTGCTGACACAATTCGGAACGGCGGCGTTTATTTACAAAACATAGAAGCATGTGCTCGCAGCAGCGCGAAGGAGAGCAGTTATGAACATCTTACGTGATTTGTCATTCGCCCGTAGAAACGCGCCACGCTCCGTCGAGTCGGTTGCGGATTCGACAACCTATGACCAAAAGCCTTGGAACCTGCTCTACAAGGCCATCGTCGACAGCACTGGCACAAGCCCAAATAACTTCCAACTGCTCTACCCCTTTGCCTCATGGAACTGGCCAACTCAATCCGTTGGCTTCCTCAGCGCCCAACAATACGACTTCTGCGCAATAGTGCCCCAATGGAGCGCGGTCGGAGCTTACGTCTCCAGCGGGGACAAATTCAACCAGGCCTACGAGCAATTCCTCAACGTGATCGTCCCTCAGACGGAAGATCCCGTTCTGCGCAAGAAGATTACCAAGTCCGAAAGGGTGCTCACGGACGCCACCAACGCCTACACCACCGCGTATACTCAGGCTCAGAGCGTCTACCTGGACACGGCTGGAGGGAAGGACAACAAGCCGTCGTTCACGGAATGGCTGGGCACCGCGCCCGGCAAGGGCTGGCAGACGAAGATCACTTCAACCGAAACCCGGATGAACCAGGCGCAACTCAACTACAACGCTCTCGTCGCGCAGGCCAACACCCCGGGGCTGTCCAACGCACAGGCGCAATTCAAGAACGTCGATTTCTACTCCAAGCTCACCAACTCGGGACTTCAGAATTTCCCGAAAGTGCCGCTGTGGAGCGTCTCTCAGAATCCGGGCGCGTGGGTCGACGCCATCAAGGCGGGGGACGGACCGGCGGGCGCCACCATGGGCTTCACGAACCGTGACAGCTCCTACGACTTCTCCAAAACCTGGGCCGGCGGCTCGGTCTCCGTCTCGGAGTTTTTCTGGTCGGTCAACCTCTCCGGCAGTTGGGAGCGGATCACCGAGTTCGAAAGTGATCAGGAACTGGCGGTGAGCATCCAGTTTGAGGCCTTCGACCTGATCACTGTGCAGCCAGCAGACTGGTATAACGGGCCTTTTGTTAAAAGCATGGCGGACGGCCCGTTCATCCACGGGTACAGCCCCTACGGCGGCGATGGAAACAAGCCAATATTCGGAGAGAAAGGGTTCATTGGGCTGCTGAAGACCGGGATGTACGTCATATACAAGCCGACGTTCACGATCACGACCAGCGCGTCGACCTTCAAGAGCTTCGTGGAGAAATTCAAGTCGGCTATTGGCATCCGCATCGGTCCCGTCACCATCGACGCCGACGGCGGTATCGAGAGTTCACAATGGAGTTACAGCGAGGCAGGGCGCAGCTTCAGCGGCACGTCCACCTCAGAGGCGCCTCTGATCCTCGGTGTGACGATTGCGCGGTTGCCCACGCAGGTTGACGCAATGGACCTTCTCACTGCCGATGCCAATGACGAGCCTCGCGGGCAGGCCTACCGCTTTGAAGACTACGCAGGGGATGTCCTTGCGGCGGGAGTGGCGGAGGCGGAAGCACGAGCGCTCGGCGCGCGGAGTTGGAAGGCTTCACGAACCATCGGGCCCGTTCCACTAAAGGACAAGGTCATCCATGTCCGTTGGAACAAGAAAGGTGCGGAAAACGACACTTTCCTCTCTGGAACTATTACCGTTCAGACAGCTGTTGCCGTTGGATTTGCGGTGTTTGTACTCTCCGGGGTGTACTTTTCAGTTCAAAAAATCACCGGTGGGACAACGGTTGATTTCACCTACAACGGTACGCAGAGTGCCGAATTCATAAAGAGTCTCCTGGTGGCCGGTGCTGAGGTGATTTTCCAGCAAAAGAAGGGCAGTTCTGAAGTCTAAGTCCAGGTTGTTGCGGAGTAGCTACCGCTCCCACGCTGTCAATCTGGAATTGCGGTGACGCTCCGCTTACAGGCACGTTCGTGTCGACCCACAGGATGCCGCCCAATGCGCAAGAGGCGAATTGGGCGGCGAAGTACCTCGAACTCGGTCAATCTCCTCGCAAAGTGCAACAAAGATCCTGGCAAACGGCAGTGCAATCGGGTCGATCGGCAATGAACGTGCTGGGCGGCGCCCGAAGCTATCTCGGCATCGTGGGCGTCATCGATGGCCGGGATATCACGAACTTGCCCGCGGTGATCGAACCCGATGTTATCCAGGACGGCTTCACCGAAAGCTGCGTGATTTCCGGCGACCGCGTGCTGCAGAACATGATCATGCCGATCCTGCCCCGTCTTACGAATTGCGTGATGATGGATTAGTGCCGGTGATTTGCCCGACGTGTCAAATGTTTTCGCTGGGATCACTCGAAGCATCGATGCCGGTGACACCAAGCTACTTTGCGTGGGGTTGTTTTCGATATTTTAGTTGGGAGCGGGCACAGCGGTCGCCTTGCCGCTGGCTTTCCCGATGATGATCGCAAGAATCACGGTGCATTCAATTCCAGACCCCGCTCAATGCGCCGGCGCAGGTGTGGAAGAGTTATGTAAGACCGTCCGCCTGGAAAGTGAGCCGAAACCAGCGACTTTATTGGTAGTTGAGACGCTTGCCGTGACGAATAGTCAGGCGCGGCTACCGTCTTCGCCCTTGCAAGGCGCGCTTGTCGCGCAGATGCCCATCTGGCCGCCGCGAACGTTGGTGCCCCTGGCCGGAATCGAACCAGCACTCCTTGCGGAACTCGATTTTGAGTCGAGCGCGTCTACCAATTCCGCCACAGGGGCATTCGGGCGCAGGCTTTGGGGCCGGCATCGCGAAGCGGCCGGAATATAGCTGTAGACTCTTGCGGGTCAACCCGCGCGGATGTGATTGTTCCCCGCCTCGACAGTGCCGGCCACAGGGGATACGACCGTTTTGCAGGAGATTCCCGTGACATCCTATGCCACCGCCAATCCGTCCCGTCAGCGCCTTTCCGCCAATCCGGCGCTGACGGCGGCGTTGGCGGTAGCATCGATCGCCGCGGCGACGCTGGCGGGCGCCTGGTTCTTCCAGCTGGTGCTCGGCATCGTGCCCTGTCCGCTCTGCCTCGAACAGCGCTATGCCTATTATCTGGCACTCCCGCTCGGCCTGTTGGTGGCATTTGTCGCCTCCCGGGATGCCCCGCGCCCGGTGCTGCTGGCCGGTCTTGCGCTGCTCGCGCTGGCTGCGCTCGCCAATGCCTGGCTCGGTGGCTATCACGCCGGCGTCGAATGGAAATTCTGGCAGGGCCCGACTGATTGCAGCGGGCCGGTGGTGGATTTCGGCAAGGCCGGCAGCCTGCTCGACCGGCTCGACAGTGTGAAGGTGGTCCGCTGCGACGAGGTACAGTGGCGTTTTCTTGGCCTCTCGCTCGCCGGCTACAACGTGCTGATCTCGCTGTTGATGGCCGCGATCGCAGCGTGGGGTTTGGTCTCGACGAAGCGGGCCTGAGTTGAACTGCGTAGGGTGGGTTAGGCGGAAGCCGTAACCCACCGGCAGCGATTTCCGGTGTTGAGACCGCGGTGGTTTACGCTTCGCTAACTCGCCCTACGATTTCACGGCCGCCGAGTCGCTCCGTCGCGCAAGGACGATGTTCAGCTAGCGGGTGCGACAAAATAACCCGACGGGCAAATCACCAGAAGTCTGTCCAGTCCTTCGCGGAAAAATATTCCCGTTGCCACGTCGGGCAAATCAACTCTACAACTCCCGCCATCCTGTCCCGCCAGGGGCGTTGGCCATCGTCGCGGACGTGGGGCAGGGAGCGGTGGACGCGAAGGCTGCGACTGACGAGCGTGGCGTGAGCGTACGGTGAAATCGTTCGGGTCCGACGCCCCGGTGCTGGCGTCAAATTCTGAAGAAGCTAACGCTTCTAAGGGATGATGGTGGCAAGAAAGCCGGTCACCAGGACGAAATCGTATAAGCCGTAAAGCCATTGCGCAGGGAAGGCCGGATGCCTCCGCCAAACCTGTATGCTCATGTGCAGCATTTTGTTGCATCTCACGCACATGAGACCGCGGGTGCGGCGCGCACCCGGTCTTCCCTGCGCCCTCTGATATTGAGGGCAAGGTTACTTGCAAAACTCCGGGCAGATCATGCCGCGAGATCAAGAGCGCGTGTCTCACAACGTCATTGCGAGAAGCGAAGCGACGCGACGCGGCAATCCATTCTTTCTTACTGTGGCACGATGGATTGCTTCGCTTCGCTCGCAATGACGAGAGAACTTCCGTCCCCCCTAATCGTCGACATCCTCCTGCGGCCGTCCAAACAGATGAACGATGCCGGGCGTCGTGATCGAGACGAACACGAACCGCGACAGATGATGGGCGCCGACGAAGATCGGATCGATATGCAGGGTCAGCGCCAGCGCCAGCATGGCGTCCATCGCGCCGGGCGCGAACGCCACCACGACGTCGGCGAAGCGCACATGGGTGGTCATCACGATGACAGCGACGAAGATCGCCGAGATCGCGATCGCGACCGCGAACGAACCCAGCCCGGCATTGACGTGCTTGAGCAGGGTCGAGATTCGCAGCCGCGCGAAGCGCGAGCCGATCAGGGCGCCGATGCCGACCAGTGCGATGTTGCGGATCCAGTTCGGCAGGCCGCCCTCGACCAGCGAGGTGCCGTGCAGCACGCTGGAGGCGATCATCGCGCCGAACATCCAGCTCGCCGGAAATTTGGCCAGCCGCAGCAGCAGCGCCACCGCGACCGAGGCCGCGATCAGCGCGAAAAGTTCGGGCGGCGAGGCGGTGGCGAAGCCGAAGCTCGGCGACGCCTGCGGCGGAATCCCGCTGAGCGCGACCAGCAGCGGCAACGCCGCGGTCAGAATGATCACGCGCATGGTCTGCACCACGGCGATCCCGGCGACGTCGGCGCCTTTCTCGACCGCGAGGATGGTGATCTGCGACAGCGCCCCGGGGCTGCCGGCGAGAAAAGCCGAGGTCGAATCCCAGCCGTGCACGCGCTGCAGATAGAAACTGGAGCCGAAGGTGGAGCAGAAGGTGGCGAGCGCCAAAAGGCCGATGGTCAGCGGATAGGAGCTGACATGCTGGATCAGTTGCCGCGACACCAGCGAGCCCAGCGATATCCCGAGCAGCACCAGCACGGTCTGGGTCAGGAGCGGCGGCACGGCCAGCGTTCGTCCGGCCAGCGCCGCGATGCCGACCGTCATCATCGCGCCGGATATCAACCCGCCCGGCAGGCCTGCCCACAAAAACAGCAAGCCGCCCGCGGCGCCGATGGACAGCGTTTCGAGCGTGACGAGAAGCTGGGCGCGGTCGGGAAGGGCCGATGCGACGGATGTGGGGATCAGGTTCACGCCATCTTATGGCAAATCCGCACCAGCGGGACAAATGCGCTGATGCGATGCAGCAATGCGCACCGCGTCGCAAGGAATTACCCTCCCCTGGAGGGGGAGGGTGAGCTTCGCTATTTTGCGGGCTTGTCACCCTTGTCGGCGTTGGCCTTGCATTCGGAACGGAATTTCTTGCGTTCCTTGCCGTGCAGGCCCTTGGCGTCGGCCTCCTTCGAGCATTCCAGCGAGGCGGCCGTGCGCGGCTTCTCCACCTTCTTTTCCGCCGGGGCCTTGGTGTCGGCCTTGGGGGCTTCGGTCTTGGCGGGCGCGGCGGTCTGCGCTGACGCGGCACCCATCAGCAACAGCGAAGCCACGGCGGTCGCGGCGGCAAGGGACGAAATCTTGATCATGGGGCACCTCGGTTTGAACGGAAGGCCGCAACCGTCGCGCCGCAATGCTGAACCGTGGGTGAATGGAGCGGCGGATTTTACGGTTTGGCCGCCACAATATTTTGAACGACAAATCGCCCTTCGCGTTGTCGCAAGCTCCGGTTGCGCTAGGATGGGAGTTGCAGATGACTGTCCCAAGGAGACCAAGGATGACCATTCAAGCAAAAATACTGTGCGCGATTGCGGTGTCGGGTTTTGCCGCGTTGGCGGCGACCGCCCCGGCCCAGGCCCTGACCACGCAGGAATGCAGCGCAAAGTACCAGGCCGCCAAGACCGCCGGCACCCTCGCCGGCCAGAAGTGGAACGATTTCCGCAAGGCGCAGTGCGGTGCGGATGCCGCCGCCGCACCGGCGGCGACGCCCGCTGCTGCGCCAGCGGCAACACCCGCTGCCGCTCCCGCCGCGGCGCCCAAGGAAGCCAAGAAAGAGGCCAAGAAGGAAGCCGCGCCCGCGGCGGCTCCGGCGGCCCCCTCCGGGCCTGCCGTCTATCCGTCGGCGGTCGATCCGAAATACGCCAAGGAAACCGCCGGCAAGGGCCGCATGCACACCTGCGTCGACCAGTACAACGCCAACAAGACCACCGGCGGCAATGGCGGCCTGAAGTGGATCGAGAAGGGCGGCGGCTATTACAGCGAGTGCAACAAGAAGCTGAAGCCCGCCGCGTAAGGTTTACGTCAACGCATCCAGGCGCGGCCGGATCAACTCTTCGGCCGCGCCATGATGTTTGGCGCATGATCTTGCCGCCAAACCGCTCACACTTTGGCGGATCATGCGTCTTACTCGTCTTCGATCAGCTTCTCGGCGGACTTCGCCACCAGCTGCGCGCGCTTGCGCGGCCCGCGTTCGAGAAACAAGAGACTCTGGCCGAAGATGAAGCAGTAGAACAGGAACGCCTGCGCGTCGGCTTCCTCCGCGGGCAGTCCGGTCGCGCGGTAGAGCTGCCCGACATTCTTCAGGCGCGCGGCATCGACGCTGGCAACCGCGTTGGCGGCAAGCTCGTCGGACCGCGCCCATTGCCGGATCGCCAGTTCGATTCCCATGCCCTCGGTATTCATGCGCTCCGAATAGAGCGCGATCAGCGCCTTCAGCCGTTCGCGGGCACTGGCGCCATCGAGGCTGGTGTGTTTCTCGATCGCGGCGACGCGCCCGTCGCGCCAGTTCTGCAGCATGGCTTCCAGCAGCGCCGCGCGATCGCGGAAGCGGCGGTAGAAGCCGCCCTTGGTGACGCCGAGATTTTTCGCCAGCACCTCGACCCGCACGCCCTCGACGCCGGTGCGGGCGATTTCCGCGAAACCGGCCTCTATCCAGGTCTCCAGCCGCGCGTCGCTCTTGCCTTCGGTCATCCCGGTGCCTTCGGTCATCCCAGCGTCTCACCAATTCTTGATACGGTGCCGTATTGCTAACCCGTTCGGCCCCTGATACGCTACCGTATCAAGATTACAAAAGGACGGGCAAGAAAGGGATCGAAACGATGGCGACGGACGCGACCTATCGCGGCACGGTCTATCCCTGGCAATGCGACCATGTCGGGCACATGAACGTCATGTGGTATGTCGGCAAATTCGACGAGGCGAATTGGAACCTGTTCGCCCGGCTCGGGCTGACGCCGTCCTATCTGCGCGAGTCCGGCCGCGGCATGGTGGCCGTGCAGCAGAACGTCACCTACAAGCGGGAATTGCTGGCCGGTGACATCGTCGAGGTGACGAGCCGGCTGCTGGAGATCCGCGAAAAGTCGATCCGCTTCCTGCACGAGATGCGCAACGCCGAGACCGGCGAGATCGCCGCGACCTGCGAATTCACCGGGGTGCACCTCGATCGCAAGGCGCGCAAATCGGCACCGTTCGCGCCGGCGATCCGCAACCTTGCGATGGCGCATCTCGATCCCACAGAACCGGCGCTGACGTGAACTTGATGCCGCCATTCCAGCCGAAAAACCCGGACTACCGTGCCATCGCGACCGACACCTTCGAGCGGCAGCGCGCGATGCGCACGCTCGGCATTTCGATCGCGCGAATCGCGCCGGGCGAGGTTGACCTCTCGATGGGCTACGCGCCCGAATTCACCCAGCAGAACGGCTTCGTCCATGCCGGCATCATCACCGCCGGCCTCGACAACGCCTGTGGCATCGCGGCGTTCACGCTGATGCCGACCGGTTCCGACATCCTGACCGTGGAGTTCAAGACCAACCTGCTGGCGCCGGCGCGTGGCGAGCGCTTCGCGTTCCGCGCCACGGTGGTAAAGCCCGGCCGCACGCTGACGGTGTGCGAAGGACGTGCCTATGCGATCCAGGACGGCGCGGAAACCCTGATCGCGACCATGACCGGCACGTTGATGGCGCTGCCGCGCCGCGAAGCGGTGCCGGCGCAGGATGGCGTTCGCGCGTCGGTCTGATGCGGGGACATCGATCTCGCCGAGATTGACAAGCGTTCGCTGCGGCGACCTGATGCAGAGGTATCCAAGCGCGGACGGTTGCATGATTGCCAGCCTCAGCCTGATCCTGCTCTGTCAACTGACCGGCGAAGTCATGGTACGCGGGCTCGGCCTGCCGATGCCGGGCCCGGTGGTCGGGCTGATCATCCTGCTGCTGTTGCTGCTGGCGCGCGATCGCTTCGCGATCCTGGCGCGCGGACCGCTGCAGGGCGACGGTGTCGAGGGCGCCAGCCGCGGGCTGCTGGCGCATCTGTCGCTGCTGTTCATTCCGGCCGGTGTCGGCGTGGTGCAAAAACTTGACCTGCTGGCCGAGCACGGCGTCGCGATTCTCGGCATCCTGGCGGTCTCCGTCGTCGTGACCTTGCTGGTGACGGTCGCGACCTTCCTGGTCGCCAGCCGACTGATGACGCGCGGAAGCAAGCCGTGAGCGACAATCCGTTCTCGCTCTGGGTCTACCTGTCGCAATCGCCGCTGCTGTGGCTGACGGTGACGCTGCTGACCTATGCCATCGCGGATGCGGTCTCGTTGAAGACGCAACGGCATCCGCTGGCCAATCCCGTGCTGCATTCGATGTGGATCATCGGCGTATTTCTGCTCGTCACCGGCACCTCCTACACCACCTATTTCGGCGGCGCCCAGTTCGTGCATTTCCTGCTCGGGCCGGCCACCGTGGCGCTGGCGGTGCCGCTCTATGAAAATCGCAAGGTGGTGGCGGCGGCGATCCTGCCGATGCTGGTGGCGCTGGTGGTTGGTTCCGTTACCGCTATCGTCTCGGTGGTGGTGCTGGCGGAAGCCGTGGGCCTGCCGCGCGGCATCATCCTGTCGCTGGCGCCGAAGTCCGTGACGGCCAGCGTCGCGATGGGCATCAGCGAATCCCTGCACGCCGATCCATCGCTGACGGCGGTCGCGGTGGTGCTGACCGGGATCATGGGCGCGATCATCGTCACGCCGCTGATGAACCGCACCGGCATCACCGATTTTCGGGCCCGCGGCTTCGCGGTCGGGCTCGCCGCCCACGGCATCGGCACGGCGCGGGCATTCCAGGTCGATGCGGTGGCCGGCGTGTTCGCCGGCATCGCCATGAGCCTGAATGCGCTGGTCACCTCGTTATTGGTGCCGCTGGCGGTGACCTTGCTGATCCGCTGAGCGGGCTTGCAGGGCAAACTCATGCTATCGGCATGGCGATCCGTGGAAATTCCTTCTATGGTCCGGCCGCAAAAGTGAGTCTCCCGTCTTGATCATCTCCACAACGCAAAGCCTGCTCGGACTGGCATCGGGCATGCTGGTCGGCTTCTCGCTCGGCCTGGTCGGCGGCGGCGGCTCGATCCTCGCGGTGCCGCTGATGGTCTATGTGGTCGGGGTGCCCGAACCCCATGTCGCGATCGGCACCAGCGCCATTGCGGTCGCCGCCAACGCTGCGATCAATCTGTCCAACCACGCGCGCGGCGGCACCGTGATCTGGTCCTGCGCGCTGGTGTTCGCGCTGGCCGGCATGGCCGGCGCGTTCGGCGGCTCGATCGTCGGCAAGATGGTCGACGGCCAGAAACTGCTGGCGCTGTTCGCGCTGATCATGCTTGTCATCGCGATGCTGATGCTGAAGACGCGGTCGCGGATCGGGCTGCCCGACGTCAAGATCTCGATGTCCAACATGCCGGCCATCGTCGGTCTCGGCCTTGCGACCGGAACGCTGTCCGGCTTCTTCGGCATCGGCGGCGGTTTCCTGATCGTGCCGGCCCTGATGCTGGCGACGGGGATGCCGATCATGAATGCGGTCAGTTCCTCCCTGGTCGCGGTCACCGCGTTCGGCATGACCACGGCGGCGAGCTATGCCTGGTCCGGCCTGGTGTCGTGGATGCTGGCGGGGCTGTTCGTGGCCGGCGGTATTTTGGGCGGATTGGCCGGTACCCGCTCGGCGCGGCACCTTGCGGAAAAGCGCGGCGCACTCAACATTGTGTTCGCGGTGGTCATTATTGCGGTGGCGCTCTATATGCTGGCGCGTAACATATCCCTGCCTTGACCGTATTTAGGGCAGGCCAGCCCGCGCGAGACCACCATGAACCGATCGAATGATGCAGCCGGAACCAGCCCGGGACGTACCCGCCGGGAAACGCTCGGTTTGCTTGGTGTCAGCGCGGCGCTGCTGGGTGCGGGGCTGCTGTCGCGTCCGGCCTTTGCAGGTGATGACGAGGTCCTGACCGAAGCATTGGTGCTGCGCGACCCCGAAATCCCGGCGGCGGGCAATGTCGACGGTGATATCTCGATCGTCGAATGGTTCGACTATAACTGCCCGTATTGCCGCAAGATCGATCCGGAACTGCGGCAGGTCATCCAGGACGACGGCAAGGTCCGCCTGGTGCTGAAGGACTGGCCGATCCTGGGGCCGGTCTCCAAGGTCGCCGCGCGGATGGCGCTGGCCGCGAAATACCAGGACAAGTTCATGCCCGCGCATGAGGCGATGATCGCCGTCAGCTCGAAACTGACCGAACCGCGCATCAACGAATTGCTGGCGGGTGCTGGCATCGACATGGACCGCCTCAAGCGCGACCTCGAGACCAATGCCAAGGCGATCGATACGATTTTGGCCCGGAACAACGATCAGGCGCTGGCGTTCGGCTTCAAGGGTACGCCGTCCTTCATCGTCGGCAAATTCCGCGTGCCGGGGGTGCTGACCATGGCGGAATTCGAACTGGTCATCGCCGACGCGCGCAAGGCCAAGGCCGGCAAGGGTTAGCAATCACCGTCAAATGAAAAGGGCGCTCTCGTCCGCGACGAGGCGCCCTTGATCTATTCGGCAATCGTGCCGCGTTTACTTCGACGAAATCCTGACCCAGTCGTCATGGGCACGCGTCTTCAGCTTGCCCCAGTCGGTCGCGGCCACGTCCCAGTTGACGATGGTGCGGTTGGCCGTCGCGACCTGGCCGTTCGCGACGCTCGATGTGTTCATGGAATCGTAGACATAGACGCCACAGACCAGCAACAGCGCGCCCAAGATCATTCCGATAAACGTCTGCATTGAGTAATCCCTCCGTTATGCAGACAACACCGCTGATGGAGGTTGGTTCCACGTCACCCCAGCCCGAATGCCCGCATCACGTAGTCGATGAACACACGGACGCGCGGCGAGAGTTGGCGGTTGCGGGGATAGAGGAGCGATACCGGCACCGTCGGCGGCGGCAAGTCTGCCAGCACCTGAACCAGCGTCCCGTTCGCGAGGTCCGCTTCGGCGTGAAAATACGGCACCTGCACCAGGCCGAGGCCGAGCCTCGCGGTGGCGAGATAGCTCTCCGGTCCTGTCACCGACATGATCGTTGGTAACGGAACCTCTCGCCTTGTGCCTTCCACCATGAATTCCATCGGGCGCACCCGCCCGGTGGTGAGCGATCGGATTCCGATCATGTGATGGCCATCGAGCGCGTCCCAACTGCCCGGCATACCGTAGCGTGCGAGATAGTCCGGCGTGGCGCAGGTCATCCGCTCCAGCACCACCACCTGCCGCGCGATCATGTCGCTGTCGGGCAACTGGCCGAAACGCAGCACGCAGTCGACACCTTCGCGGATCAGATCGACCCAGCGATCGCTTTCGCTCATGCTGATCTCGATATCCGGATATTTCGCGAAGAAACCCGGCAGGTTCGGCAGCAGGAAGTGACGCGCCAGCGTGCCCTGCACCTCCAGCCGCAGCAGCCCCTTCGGTCGCGCGCCGCCGAAGGCGCCCTCGGCATCTTCGAGATCGGCAATCAACGAGAGGCAGCGTCGATAATGCGCTTCGCCGTCGAGCGTCGGGCTGACCTGCCGCGTGGTCCGCTCCAGCAGCCGTACGCCAAGGCGCGCTTCCAGCGACTTCACGGCGTCGGTCACGGTCGAGCGCGGCAGGCCGAGGTCGTCGGCGGCAGCTGAAAAACTGCGCCGCTCCACCACCCGCGTAAACACGCGCATCGCGTCGAATCGGTCCATCTGGTTATTCGAATTATCCGAATTATGATGTCAGATAATGCCTGATTATCCGAAAAATGAAAGTATGTAGGTTGCTCCTCATCAGACGCGGCATGCACCGCCAATCATGAGGAGAACGAAAATGTCGAACCAATCCAACAAGGTAGCCGTTGTCACCGGCGCTTCCAGGGGCATCGGCGCCGCGGTGGCCGAGCGTCTCGCGGCCGACGGTTTCACCGCCGTCATCAATTACTCCGGCGACGTCAAACCGGCCGAAGCGCTGGCGCGGAAGATCGAGGCCAAAGGCGGACGGGCGCTGACGGCCAAGGCCGACGTCAGCGACCCCAATGCGGTGCGCGGTATGTTCGATGCTGCGGAAGCCGCCTTCGGCGGTGTCGATGTGCTGGTCAACAATGCCGGCATCATGAAGCTCGCGAAAATCGCCGACAGCGACGATGCGCTGTTCGACCAGCAGATCGCGATCAACCTCAAGGGCAGCTTCAACACGATGCGCGAGGCCGCGAGGCGGCTGCGCGACGGTGGCCGGATCATCAACCTCTCGACCAGCGTCGTTGGCGCCAAAACCGAAACCTATGGCGTCTACTCCGCCACCAAGGCTGCAATCGAAACCATGACGGCGATCCTGTCGAAGGAGCTGCGCGGCCGTTCGATCACGGTGAATGTCGATCGCGCCCGGCCCAGTCGCGACCGACCTGTTCCTCAACGGCAAATCGCCCGAGTTGATCGATCGGTTCGCGAAGATGAATCCGCTGGAACGGCTCGGCACGCCCGAGGACATCGCCGCCAGCGTCTCCTTCCTCGCCGGTCCCGACGGCGGCTGGATCAACGGCCAGACCCTGCGCGCCAACGGCGGCATGGTCTGAACCAGCTCCCCGCATCTCGCGACAACTCACCCTCGAAAAGGATAAATGTCATGAAACAGGTTATCGTCATCACCGGTGCTTCCAGCGGCTTCGGCCGGCTATCCGCCAATGCGCTCGCCAGGGCGGGACACACGGTCTACGCCTCGATGCGCGACACCAGGGGCCGCAATGCGACGCAGGTCGCCGACGTCGAGAAGTTTGCGCGGGACAACAATGTCGATCTGCATGCCATCGAGCTCGACGTCGGTTCGCAGATATCGGCCGACGCCGCGATCGCGCAGATCATTGCCGAGCAAGGGCGTCTCGACGTCGTGATGCACAATGCCGGCCACATGTCGTTTGGTCCGGCTGAAGCGTTCACGCCCGAGCAACTCGCCGAACTCTACGACGTCAACGTGCTCTCGACCCAGCGCGTCAATCGCGCGGCGCTGCCGCAACTGCGCAAGCAGGGGCGGGGATTGCTGGTGTGGGTTTCCTCCAGCAGCGTGGCCGGCGGCACCCCGCCGTATCTGTCACCCTATTTCGCTGCGAAGGCCGGCATGGATGCGATGGCGACGGTCTATGCCCGCGAGCTGACGCGCTGGGGCATCGAAACCACGATCATCGTGCCGGGTGCGTTCACTGGTGGCACCAATCATTTCGCTCATGCGGGCTCGCCGGCCGATCAGGCGCGCGTTGCGGAATATGAAGCGGGTCCCTATGCCGGTTTTGGCGCGCAACTGCAGAAAGCGTTCGCCGCGATCGTGCCGGCGGATGCCGATGCTTCCTTGGTGGCCGATGCCATCGCCAACGTAGTCGATACCCCGTTCGGCAAGCGCCCGTTCCGTGTTCATGTCGATCCGACCCGTGATGGCGCCGAGGTGGCTTTCGGCGTGATCGATCGCGTCCGCGACGAGATGCTGAACCGTGTCGGGCTTTCTGACCTGTTGCATCCGAGGGTGAATAGCTGAAGGCACAACAGGCCCGGCGGTGTGAGGCGCCGCCGGCTCCTATGCGCGGTTGAGCCAGGCCAAAATCTCCGCGTTCATCTCGCGCGGATAGCAATGGCTGAGGTCGTCGAGTTCGCGGTAGGTGACGTCAGCGCCGGCCGCCGACAGCGCCTGGCTGGTCTGCCGCGCCACCTGCACCGGAAACATCCAGTCGAGCTTGCCGTGCACGATATGAACCGGCAGGCGGCGCAGGCGTTCGGCATCGGCCATTTCAGCCATCAGCGGATGAAACGTCGCCGACACCGGCGCCAGATGGGTGAAGGGCGAGGCGCTGTCGAAACCCGTCACATAGCAGAAGGTGCCGCCGTCGCTCATGCCGGTCAGCAGCATCCGCTTCGGATCGACGTTCCAGCGCGAGCGCACCTGTTCGAGAATGCGCATCAGGTTTGGGGTGTCGGTGTCGTCGCCCATCAGCGCCCAGGTGGTCTTGTTGGAAGAATCGCCGGTCGCGGTCGGTGCGATCAGGATCGCGCCACGGCTCCGCGCGTCGCGCAACCAGCTCCACAGGAAACCGCGGCCGTTACCGCTGCCGCCGTGCAGCGCCATGACCAGCGGAAGCGGGCGGTCGGGCGTGTAATATTCGGGAACGTAGAGCGAGAAGCCGCCGCGGCTGCCCGGTTCGTTGGCGTCGTGAAAGATGCCGGTGTTGTCGTTGGCGGGTGCCGCGAGCCGCGCCGCGAGCGCGGCGTCCTCGCGCAGATCCGGATCGACGAAGAATTCGCTGACCGGCGGCAGTTTCAAGGACAGCGTATACAACGCTTCCTGCGCACGTGGCATGTAGCGCAGTGCCTTGAACACGCTGACGAGATCGCCGTTACCGTTCTGCACGGTGCGCAAGCCGGCGAATGCGGAGAGCGCGGCATCGCTGGCCGCTTCGAGCGCGCTCCTGATGCCGGAAAACTCCTCAGGCCATTCGTTGAGCCGCGGCCGAACCGCGCGCAACGCCTCATCCGGTTCGCCTGCCGCCTCCATGACGCGGCCGAAATCCGGCGGGTTCAGATGGCGCGCGACAAAGCCGAGCGACTCCAGCGATTGCAGCAGCGGTGGCAGCACGGCCACGATGTCGTCGACCACGGCCTCGCTCATGTCAGACTCTTTCTTTCGGATACCCTGCCGGCTCAATGCAGCCGCGGTGCCTTCAAGAGCCTGGTGCGGTCGATCGAGGTCAGGGTCACGTCGAAGGTGACACCTTCATGATGAACCGTGAGCGGCACGTCGACGCCGGCGGGCCCGAGCGACCATAGCTTGCGATAGAAACCGGCCTGGCTGGTGATCTTGTCGCCGTTTACAGCGAGAATGACGTCGCCGGTCTTGAGTTCGGCGCGCGCCGCCGGACCCTTGCTGGCGATGCCGACGACCACGACGCGGTTGTCGATTTCTGTCGAGAACATCCCGAGCCACGGCCGCGACGGCTTGTTGACGCGGCCGAACTTGCGCAGATCGTCGAGTACCGGCTTCAGCAGGTCGATCGGCACGATCATGTTGACATGCTCGGCCTTGCCCTCGCGCTCCCGTTCGAGCTGCAGCGAGCCGATGCCGAGCAGTTCGCCGCGGCTGGAGATCAGTGCGGCGCCGCCCCAATTCGGATGCGCGGGATGGGTGAAGATCGCCTCGTCCAGCAGGTACTCCCAGTAGCCGGCAAATTCCTGCTTCGCTGCGATCTGGCTGGCAACCGATCGGGTACGTCCGCCGGCGCCGCCGAGCACCACGCGGTCGCCGATTTTCGCGGCCGCGGAAGAACCGAGCGGCAGCGGCTCGAGATCGAGATCGCCGAGCGCCTGCACCAGGCCAAGCCCGGATTCGAAATCGAAGCCGAGTGCATGGCCTTCCACGACGCGGCCGTCGCCGCGATGCAGCCAGACGGATTCGGCCTCGGTGATGAGATAACCGATGGTCAGCACCAGTCCGTCATCGATCAGCACGCCGTTGCCGGCGCGTTCGGTACCCAGCGTCTCGGCGCTGAAGGCGTCGGGCGGGATGATGGAATGCAGTCCGACCACCGACGACAGCGTGCGCTCGAGATCGAAACTGTAATCGCCCGGGCGCGGCTGGTTGGCCGGCGGCACTTTCCATTCGGTCAAAGAAGTCATCGATCGGCTCCTGGGCAACGGGCGCGCTTCCAGCGGATGCGCGAAACGAATGATAATCTATGTTGCAAACGGCCGCCTTTAAAGTATCCCTCAAAGCCAGACGCAGGGCGACGCATAAGCACGTCATATTCGGAAAAGATCCCGGGTTTCATCGGGATTTGCGCCACACCGGATCGCGCCCCGTGCAAGCGGATTGCAGGAATGCGGTGGATTATAGGCGGGCGAGACGCAATCTCAATGCGAGGTCGCGGCTTATCCGCAGGAGTTGCCGGGTCTTGCTCCGGCGCTACTCCGCTCTGGCGTGGGCACGGGCCGGCATGATCCGGAAATCCCGATTTTCCTTCAGCCAGCCGGCGCGCTCGTCGCGTAGCAGGGTGCGGCGGACTTTTCCGGAATCGTCGCGCAGGCCGACGCTGACAATCTCGAAACTTTCCGGATGCTTGTAGCGGCTGAGCTGGTCGGCCAAGAAGGCGGCCATGCCGTCGGCGACCGCTTGCGCATCGGTGGTTTGGTCGAGTTCGAGGATGGCGTGCACGCGCTGGCCGAATTCCGGATCGGGCAGGCCGACCACGACGCAGGAGCGCACATCCGGATGCGCGGACACGGCGGCCTCGACTTCGGCCGGATAGATATTGGCACCACCGCGCAGGATCATGTCGGCGAGCCGGTCGCCGAGATAGAGATAGCCGTCGGCATCGAGACGTCCGATGTCGCCGAGCGATTCCCAACCGTCGCTGCGGCGTTTCGGTTCGGCGCCGAGGTAATGATAAGTGCTGCCGGCGCCGTCATTGGGCAGGAAATAGATCTCGCCGGTCTCGCCGGTCGCGACCTCGTTGCCATCAGCGCCGATGATCTTCAGCCGGCTCGTGTCGCCGATCTTGCCGACCGAACCCTTGTGCGCCAGCCATTCGGTGCCGGTGATGATCGTGGCGCCTTGCCGCTCGGTGCCGCCATAGAGTTCGTAGATGCGCTCCGGCCCCAGCCACTCGATCCATTTCTCCTTCAGCCAGGGCGGCATCGGGGCTGCCATGTGGAACACGATCTGCAGGCTGGAGACGTCGTAGGAATTTCGTACTTCGTCGGGCAGCGCCCAGATCCGGTGCATCATGGTCGGGACGAAATTGACCCACTGCACTTTATTGGCTTCGATCAGACGCAGCGTTGCCTCAGCGTCGAATTTGACCAAGCCGGTGACGCGGCTGCCGGAGAACAGCGCGACATGGGTCGCGATGAACGGCGCATTGTGATAGAGCGGGCCGGGATTGAGCAGCGATCCGTCCTGCGGAATGCCGAGCCCCGAAGCGACCGCGGTGTCGTGCACCGCTGGCATGTGATCGAGGATTACTTTCGGCCGCCCGGTCGAGCCGCCGCTGGTCATTGCCTTCCAGTAGCGCGCGACCGGGTTCGCCAGCGGTTGGTCGGAAAAACCTTCGGGCACGAAATCGGCCGGCAATGAATTCGGCGCGTTCCAGTCCGGCTGGCCGCCGACGACCAGTGAAGGTTTCAGGATATCCAGCACCGCCGCGGCCTCGCCGCGCGGCAGCCGCCAGGTCAGCGATGTCGGCGTCGCGCCGCATTTCCACACCGCGAACGTGGTTTCGAAAAACGCGTTGCTGTTGGGCAGTCCGATGGCGACGAAATCGCCGGGCTTGACGCCCTTGGCGGCGAAAGCGCGGGCGCGCCGGTTGGCATTGCGTTCGAGTTGTTCCCAGGTCAGTTGATCCGCGCCATGGCTGACGGCGACGGCGTCGCTTGGCTTGCGGTCGGCGTACCAGCGCGGTACGTCGGCGATAGGGATAAGCATTGGGGGCGTTTCCGTGGCTCGGCGGCGTCTTTGGCCGCTCTTGTGCTTCGATGGCGGTGCTGCGCCGCCTGCAGGTTATCCTGACAGAGTTGGGCGCGAGCGTGAAGCGATCCGGATCCAGGCGGGCCGTTCCATTAAGTTGGTGCTGCTGCCCTTCCGTCCGGCGTGAATATCCTTGATGGTTCACCCTTGAATTGTTCGGCTTGCAGTCGCAGTTGAACAAGGGCGGTCGATCAAGACTCAGATCTCATTAGTAAAATAATATTACTAGTCAGCCCAAATCCCTCGTGAAATACTCCCTTCCGCTACCGCAACAGGTAGCCGCAAAGGTGCTTGGACACCGATTGGTGGATGCCTGGCGCCGCGACAAACATCGTTGGGAGATGCGCCTCATGACCATCAAAGCCCTTCTTGCGGCCACTGCATTGGCCGCCATCACGTTCTCGCTTCCCGCCGTCGCCGCCGAACTCACGGTCGGCTTTTCCCAGATCGGTTCGGAATCAGGTTGGCGCGCGGCGGAGACCACAGTCTCCAAATCGGAAGCCGCCAAGCGCAAGGTCAATCTCAAGATCGCCGACGCGCAGCAGAAGCAGGAGAACCAGATCAAGGCGATCCGCTCCTTTGTCGCGCAGGGCGTCGACGCCATCTTCCTTGCGCCCGTGGTGTCGAGCGGCTGGGACGCGGTGCTGAAGGAAGCCAAGGAAGCCAAGATTCCGGTGGTGCTGCTCGATCGCGACATCGATCCGTCGGGCAAGGAACTGTATCTCACCGCCGTCACCTCCGACAGCGTGCAGGAAGGTGCCGTCGCCGGCGAATGGCTGGCGAAGACGGTGGGCGCCAAGGCCTGCAACATCGTCGAATTGCAGGGCACGGTCGGCGCCAGCGTCGCCACCAACCGCAAGAAGGGCTTCGACAGCGTCGTCGCCAAGCACGCCAACCTCAAAGTGGTGCG
Organism: uncultured Alphaproteobacteria bacterium; assembly: GCA_963764705.1. Classification (GTDB taxonomy): domain Bacteria; phylum Pseudomonadota; class Alphaproteobacteria; order Rhizobiales; family Xanthobacteraceae; genus Bradyrhizobium. The sequence goes on from CAVXTR010000016.1 coordinate 284,971, forward strand.
CAGCCAGACCGGCGACTTCACCCGCGCCAAGGGCAAGGAAGTGATGGAAAGCTTCATCAAGGCCGAAGGCGGCGGCAAGTCGCTCTGCGCGGTCTATGCCCATAACGACGATATGATGGTCGGCGCCATCCAGGCGATGAAGGAAGCCGGGCTCAAGCCGGGCAAGGACGTGCTGACAGTATCGATCGACGCGGTGCCTGACATCTTCAAGGCGATGGCAGCCGGCGAGGCAAATGCCACCGTTGAACTGACGCCGAACATGGCCGGCCCCGCGCTCGACGCCATCATCGCCTACAAGAGCAAGGGCACGACGCCGCCGAAGTGGATCCAGACCGAATCCAAGTTGTACACGGCGGCCGACGATCCGATGAAGGTCTACGACAGCAAGAAGGGCCTCGGTTACTGATCGGCCGGTGCTGCGCCGCCGGATCGGGGATCGGCCCGGCGGCAAGGGCTTCTCGACTAGTCCGTCCAACAAAGTGAACATGCCCGACGTCCGCGGCCGGCGCGGACGTTGACGGGAGTGATGTCGGCATGAATGCAAGTCCCGACCCCGGTCCTGCGCTGCTGGAAGTGCGCGGCTTAAGCAAAAGTTTCGGCGCGCTGCAGGCGCTGCGGGAGGTGGATTTCACCTTGCGCGCCGGCGAGATCCACGCGCTGCTCGGCGAGAACGGCGCCGGCAAGTCCACGCTGGTCAAGGTTGTGACCGGCGTGTTCGAGCGCGACGCCGGAATCGTTCGGCTTGACGGCACCGAGGTCGTGGCGCGGTCGGCGAGGGCGGCGCTCGATGCCGGCATCGCCACCGTCTATCAGGAAGTCAATCTGCTGCCGAACCTGTCGGTGGCACAGAATCTCTATCTCGGACGGCAGCCGACCCGTTTTGGTCTGGTCCGTGACGCCGAGATGCGCCGTCGCGCCACCGCGCTGCTGGCGGAGTTCGACCTGCATATCGACGTCGCCGCACCCCTCGGCAGCTATTCGGTCGCGGTCCAGCACATCACCGCGATCGCGCGCGCCGTCGACCTGTCGGCGCGGGTGCTGATCCTCGACGAGCCGACCGCGAGCCTCGATCGCCACGAGGTCGAGATATTGTTCGCGGTGATGCGCAAGCTCGCCGCGCGGGGCATTCGTGTTCTCTTCGTTACCCACTTCCTCGATCAGGTCTACGAAATCTGCGACCGCATCACGGTGCTGCGCAACGGCCGCCTGATCGGAGAGCGGACGACGGCGGAGCTGCCGCGCATCGAGTTGATCCGGATGATGCTCGGCCGCGAACTCGCGGAAACCACCAGCGCGCGGGCGGCGGAGCATGCGCGGCCGGTGCGCGAGGTCTGCGCGCGTTTCGAGGGCTATGGCAAGGCCGGCTATCTGTCGCCCTTCGATCTCGTCCTTCACCACGGCGAAGTGGTTGGTCTGGCCGGGCTGCTCGGCTCGGGGCGTACCGAGACGGCGCGGCTGGTATTTGGCGCCGAGCGCGCCGATTCCGGCCGGGCGCTGGTCGAAGGACAACCGGCAAGGCTGCAATCGCCGCGTGACGCCGTCGCCCACGGCTTCGGCTACTGTCCCGAAGAACGCAAGATCGACGGCATCATTGCCGACCTCACGGTGCGCGAAAACATCGTGCTGGCGCTGCAGGCCAAGCGCGGCCTCGCCCGGCCGCTGTCGCGATCCGAGCAGGACGAGATCGCGGCGCGTTTCATCAAATTGCTCGACATCCGCCCGCCCGAGCCGGAACGCCCGATCGGCCTGTTGTCCGGCGGCAACCAGCAGAAGGCGCTGCTGGCACGCTGGCTCGCCACCGCGCCACGACTGCTGGTGCTTGACGAACCGACGCGTGGCATCGATGTCGGCGCCCATGCCGAAATCATCCGGCTGATCCGCGCGCTGTGCGATGACGGCCTGGCGCTGCTGGTGATCTCTTCCGAGCTCGATGAAATCGTGACCTATTCGGACCGGGTGATCGTGCTGCGCGACCGCGCCCATGTCGACCAGTTGCAGGGCGAAGCCATCGACGTCTCGAATATTCTGGCGGCGATCGCGGCCGGCAGCGTCGCCGGCGCGGAGACCGCCCAGCCATGACATTCAGCCTGCAACGCCGCGGCCTCGCCCAGATCGTCGCGCTACTGGTGATCCTCGCGGTCGATCGCATGGTATCGCCGCAATTCTTCGACCTGCGGCTGCAGGACGGCCGCCTGTTCGGCAGCCTGATCGACGTGCTCAATCGCGGCGCACCGGTGGCATTGCTTTCGCTCGGCATGGTGCTGGTGATCGCGACGCGCGGCATCGATCTGTCGGTCGGCGCCGTGATGGCGATATCGGGCGCAATCGCCGCCAGCCTTGCCGATTCCTACGGCGTGCCGCTGGCGATCGCCGTTGCCCTTGGCGCCGGGCTGTTGTGCGGGCTATGGAACGGCTTTCTGGTCGCGGTGCTCGGCATCCAGCCGATCGTCGCCACCCTGATCCTGATGGTCGCCGGCCGTGGTATCGCCCAGCTCATCACCGAGGGCCGCATCGTGACCTTTACCGCCGTCGACTTCGTCTGGCTCGGCAACGGCGCCGTGCTCGGCGTGCCGGTGCCGGTCGTGATCGTACTCGGCATGCTGGTTATCACCGGTGCGGTGGCTCGCGGTTCCGCGCTGGGGCTGTTGATCGAGGCGACCGGGGGCAATGCCCGGGCCAGCGAGCTTGCCGGGATCGGCACCCGCGCCATGATTCTGGCGGTCTATGTCTGGTGCGGGCTGTGCGCGGCGCTGGCCGGTGTCATCGCCGCCGCCGACATCATGGGCGCCGACGCCAACAATGCCGGGCTCTGGCTCGAACTCGACGCCATCCTGGCCGTCGTGATCGGTGGCACCTCGCTGTTCGGCGGGCGCTTCAGTCTGGTGCTGGCGATGGTCGGCGCGCTGATCATCCAAGCGATGAACACCGGCATCCTGCTGTCGGGCTATCCGCCGGAGTTCAATCTTGTCGTCAAGGCCGCCGTGGTGCTGATCGTGTTGCTGCTGCAATCGCCACGTCTCGCCAGCGCCGGCGCCGCGTTGTGGAGGGCCCGCTCATGAGGAGACTGCCGCCGGCCGCCATCACCGCCTTGGTCCTCGTGGTCGGGTTCGCGCTCTGCACGATGCAGTTTCCCAACTTTGCGTCCACCCGCGTCGTCGCCAATCTCTTCACCGACAATGCCTTTCTCGGCATCGTCGCCACCGGCATGACATTCGTGATCATTTCCGGCGGCATCGATCTGTCGGTCGGTTCGGTGATCGGCTTCACCACCGTCTTTGTCGCTGTGATGGTCGAGCGCCTCGGCGTGCCGCCGCTGCTCGCTTTCGCCGCGATCCTGCTGCTGTGTGCCGCCTTCGGTGCGACGATGGGCGCGATCATCCACGTCTTCGACATGCCGCCCTTCATCGTGACGCTGGCGGGCATGTTCCTCGCCCGCGGCAGCAGTTTCCTGATCTCGACCGAATCGACGCCGATCACCGCGCCGATCTATGCGACAGTGTCCGACTTCGCGCTGCTTCTGCCCGGCGGCGGCCGGCTCACCGCGATCGCGCTGATCATGCTCGCGGTGGTGGCGGCCGGCGCCGTGCTGCTGCATTTCACCCGCTTCGGCGCTAACGTCTATGCGCTCGGCGGCAGCCGCGTCACCACCGCGCTGATGGGTATCCCGGTCGGCTCGATGACGGTGCGGATCTACATGCTGTCGAGCGTGCTCGCTGGCTTGGCCGGCATCGTGTTCTCGTTCTATACGGCCGCTGGCTATTCCTTGTCGGCGGTCGGTGTCGAACTGGATTCGATCGCGGCGGTGGTGATCGGCGGCACCCTGCTCACCGGCGGCCAGGGGTCGGTGATCGGCACCTTGCTCGGCGTGCTGATTCAGGGCCTGATCCAGACCTACATCAATTTCGACGGAACGTTGTCGAGCTGGTGGACCAAGATCGTGACCGGAATGCTGCTGTTCGCCTTCATCGGCCTGCAGCAGGCCATGCTGGGGTTCGCCCGTCGCTCCCGCGCCGACAAGGCAGCAGTTTTGACGCCAGCAATTTTAAAGCCAGGAGTTCTGAAGCAAGGAGTTTTGAAGCCATGATTTCCCCGCTTGTCGTCATCCGGACGCGGCGCGCGCATTCCAACCACGCCGAGGTCGCCCGCAGCATCGGCATCGACATCATCGCCGGCCGCTACGCCGAGGGTGTCCGCCTGCCGGGCGATGTCGAACTCACGGCGATGTTCGGCGTGTCGCGGCCGGTGTTGCGCGAGAGCGTCAAGACGCTGGTGGCGAAGGGCCTGCTGACCACCAAGGTGCGGGTCGGCACCGTGGTGCGCGAGCGCGGCGCCTGGAACATGTTCGACGCCGACGTGCTGGCCTGGCATCTCGATGCCGGTATCGATCGCCGCTTTCTCAACGATCTCGCCGAGATCCGCCTCGCCGTTGAGCCGCGCACGGCTGCGCTCGCGGCGGAGCGCCGTTCCGAAGCCGATATCGCCGAGTTGCGGTCGGGCATGGAGCGGATGCGGCGGGAACCCTCGGACTCCGTGGGCTTTGCCGATGCCGATCTCGCGCTGCACCTTGCGGTCGCCAATGCCTCCGGCAATCTGTTCATGCGTTCGATCGGCAACGTCATCGAGGCGGCGCTGCGGGCCTCGTTCCTGCTCAGCGCGCCGGTCGAGACCCAGGACCGCGAGACGGTGCTGTCGTGGCATCAGCGCATCGTCGATGCGATTGTGGGGCGGGATGCCGAGGCGGCGGCCGCCGCCATGATCGAGGTGATCCACAATGGATTGCGCCGTCACGAGGGATCGGTTCCGGTAGCATCCACCGGCCCGTCTACGGCTGTTAAGCCCGGAGCGGATTCATGAGCCCGTTGCGCATCGCCATCGTCGGTTTCGGCAAGATCGCGCGCGACCGGCACGTGCCCGCGATCACAGCGACCGAAGGCGTGGCGCTGGCCGCCGTCGCCGACCCCAATGCCTCGCTCGCCGGTGTGCCGCATGCCGCGACCCTCGAAGCGCTGTTGCGTGACGGGCCGCCGATCGATGCGGTCGCGCTGTGTACGCCGCCGCAGGTTCGCCGCGCGCAGGCCGCCATCGCGCTCGCGGCCGGCAAGCATGTGATGCTGGAAAAGCCGCCCGGCGCTACCGTCGCTGAAATCGGACCGTTGCTGACGGCCGCGACAGCGGCGCGACGCACGCTGTTCGCGACCTGGCATTCGCGGTTGGCGCCGGCGGTTGAGCCGGCGCGGCAGTTGCTGGCCGGCCGGCGGATCACGGCGGTCCGCATTGTCTGGAAAGAAGACGTGCGGGTCTGGCATCCCGGCCAGGACTGGATCTGGCAGCCGGGCGGGCTCGGCGTATTCGACCCCGGCATCAATGCGCTCTCGATCCTGACACGTATCCTGCCACAGCCCTTGTTCGTCACCTCGGCGGACCTTTCCTTTCCCGCCAACCGTGCCGCGCCGATTGCGGCCACGCTCACGCTCAAAGACCCCGAGGGCTTGCCGATCTCGGCCGATTTCGATTTCCGGCAGACCGGTCCGCAGATCTGGGATATTCACGTCGACACCGACGCTGGTTCGGTGGTGTTGTCTTCAGGCGGTGCGAAACTGTCTGTTGGAAACGAGCAGCACGTCGACGCGATCAAAGCGGAATATCCCGCCCTCTACCGGCGCTTCGTCCAGCTCACTGCGACCGGCGAGAGTGACGTCGATCTTGCGCCGCTCCAGCTTGTCGCCGATGCCTTCTTGCTCGGCCGACGCCATATCGTCGAGCCATTCGAGGACGCGACATGAATCGGCAGTTGATTCCCCGCATGGCGCGGTCCTCGTTCGGTGTCATGGCCGACGGCAGCGAGGTCGAATGTATCACCCTGCGGGACGCCGACGGGCTGGAAGCCCGCATCATGACCTATGGCGCGTCATTGCAGGCATTGCTGGTGCCGGATGCCGCCGGCCAGCGCGACGACATCGTGCTTGGCCATGACGTGTTCGATCGATATGTCGCGCGGCGGCAATACTTCGGCGCCACCGTGGGTCGCTATGCCAACCGAATCGCCGGCGCACGTTTTGCGCTCGACGGCGCCGAGGTGAGGCTGGCCGCCAATAACGGCGCCAATGCGCTGCATGGCGGGCCCGAAGGTTTCGATCGCTATAACTGGCGGATTGTCGGAACCGAGGACGGCGCGTGTCCGGCGGTCACGCTCGCGCGCACCAGTCCCGATGGCGAAGAGGGCTATCCCGGCACGCTCGAGGTCGAGGTTACCTGGCGCCTGACCGCCCCGATGGAGCTTTCGCTCGAGATGACGGCGCGGACCGATCGCCCGACGGTCGTCAATCTTACCAATCACAGTTTCTTCAATCTCGCCGGCGCCTGCTCGGGTCGCGATATTCTCGATCATCACCTCACCGTTGCCGCCGATCATTTTCTCGCCGTCGATACCGGCGCCATTCCGCTGCCGGGGCCGCCTTGCGCGGTTGCCGGCACGCCGTTCGATTTCCGTGCCGGCTCAGCCGTCGGCGCGCGGATTCGCGACGACCATCCGCAATTGCGAACCGGCCGCGGTTATGACCATAATTTCTGTCTCGCACCGTCAGGCGGTGAAATCCGCTTCGCCGCGCGGTTAGCTGATCCGAAATCCGGCCGAGTGATGGAGTTGCACACCAACCAGCCGGGCCTGCAAGTCTATTCCGGCAACTTTCTCGACGGCGGCATGCCCGGCAAAGGTGGCCGGCTTTACCGGCAGTCCGACGCGATGTGCCTCGAGCCGCATGCCTGGCCGGATTCACCCAACCGGTCCGACTTTCCCTCGGCGCGGCTTTCGCCGGGCGGGATCTATCACCACCAAACGCTGTACCGGTTTGCAACGGCATGAACATGGAATGCGATGAACAGTGAAGTGGCGATCGAAGAGGTCCCGACGTCGGTCCTCTCCGACGAGCGCTGTCATCTCGGCGAGGGACCGACCTATGACGCCGCCACCGACACGGCGTGGTGGTTCGACATCGTCGAGCGCCGGCTGTTCGAGGCGCATCTCGGCAGCGGACGAACGGTCATCCATTCCCTCGGCGTGATGGGCAGCGCGCTCGGACGCATCGACGCGCGGCGCCAGCTCGTGGTTGCCGACGACGGCCTCTATATCCGCGCTCTGGCGGATGGACGGATGGAATTGTTCCGTCCGTTGGAGGCTGATAATCCCGCGACGCGCTCGAACGATGCCCGGGTGCATCCGTCCGGCACCTTCTGGATCGGCACCATGGGGCGCCGCGCCGAACCGGGCGCCGGCGCGATCTATGCGCTGCATCGGGGCGAGCTGTCGCGGCTCTATGGCGAGATCACGATCCCGAACGCGATCTGCTTTTCGCCTGATGGCGCCGTCGGTTATTTCGCCGATACCGGGAAGAACACGCTGTTTCGCGTCGACCTCGATGCCGCGACCGGCCTGCCGCGTGGCGCGCCGGTGCCGCTGGTGATCAGGTGCGGCGGCGGTGGTATCGACGGCGCGGTGGTCGATGCCGACGGCCTGATCTGGAACGCGCGCTGGGGCGGCGGCTGCGTCGACGTCTACAGTCCGCAAGGCCAACATCTGCGCAGCCTGCGCGTGCCGGCACGGCAGTCGAGCTGTCCCGCCTTCGTCGGCCGGGATTTTTCGAAACTGCTGGTGACATCGGCATGGCAGGACATGACGGATGACGCCAGGCGCGCCGACGCTGGTCACGGCCGCACCTTTATATTGGATGTCGCGGCGCGTGGCCGACCCGAACCCGACGTGAAACTCGCGACCGCATGAAGGAACGCTAGTCGTCCGGGCGTTCGATCACGTCCGCAGCAGTGCGGTCATTTCCTTCCAGTGATAGATGTGCACCTTCCCCGTCTCATGCTGCGCGGCGTTGGCCATCGCCCGCGCGATCTCCTCGCCGGCGATCCCGCGAAACCGGTCCGCAGGTCCCACCAGAAGCGGATTGAGAACGCCCCACGCGGCGATGATCAGCCGTTCTCGCGGCCGATCCTCGTCGCGCTGTCCCATGATCATCGACGGGCGGAAGATATGTGTGTGATCGAAATCCAGTGCGAGGATATCGCGCTCCACCTCGCCCTTGGTGCGGATGTAGAACACGCTTGATCCTGCGTTGGCGCCGACGGCCGTGACCAGGAATACCGACCTGGCGCCGTTCGCTTTGGCGATGTCAGCGGCCAGTAGCGGATAATCGTGATCGATCTTGTAATACGCCGCCTCATCCGGCGTGTGTTTGCGCGTCGTGCCCAGCGCGATGAAGATCTCGTCGGTCACCAGTCGCGGTTTCAGGGCAGGCAGGGAGGCGAGGTCGCCGATCAGCGTGGTCAGCCTGGTGTGACTGAGCGCCAGCGGCTTGCGCGCCACGGCGATGACCCGCTCGTAATCCGGGTTGTCCAGCAATTCGCGCAGCAGGTGCGACCCGATGAATCCGGTCGCACCGAAGACAACTGCCTTTTTCATGCCGGGCTCGTCTCGCAGAATGTAGAGGAGATTCAGTTGACCGGAGCAACGCCCTCACACCCGGCGCCCGCGCGCGTCGCGCTACGGATCCAGCTCAGTATCCCAATAAAGATAATCCAGCCAGCTATCGTGCAGATAGTTCGGCGGGAACAGCCTCCCGTTACGGTGCAACTGGTGCACTGTCGGCGCGAACGGGGCTTGTCTCGGGAACATCCGTGCCTGTGCCGTCGTCATGTTGCCCTTCCGCAGGTTGCAGGGCGAACAGGCCGCGACGACATTTTCCCAAGTGGTCTGGCCGCCCTTGCTGCGCGGGATGATGTGATCGAAGGTGAGGTCGTCATGCGCGTGGCAGTACTGGCAGACGAAGCGGTCGCGCAAAAAGACGTTGAACCGGGTGAAGGCCGGGTGGGTGGTCGGCTTGACGAAGGATTTGAGCGACACCACGCTCGGCAGCTGGATTTCGAAGGTTGGGCTGCGCACCGCACGGTCGTAGTGCTCGACGATGTTGACGCGATCGAGAAACACCGCCTTGATCGCGTCCTGCCACGACCAGAGAGACAGCGGGTAATAACTCAGCGGCCGGAAATCCGCGTTGAGCACCAGTACCGGCCAACCGCCTTGCGAGACATGTGCGTTCAAGTAACGCTCCTGACTCCCACGTTAGCTGCGAAGCAGCATTGCGTCTGCATACTACAGGCAGCGTGACGGGATTGTGAAGAGCGTTCCGGGCCTTATCCTTGGCCGCCACGATCCGGCCCAATTGCATCGTTGGCGCAAACCCCGCTAAACCGGGCCGTCAGTCACCCCGAGAGTACGTTCCCGCCGCAGACGGACCCGCCAGATGACCACCAGAAGCCGCTATCTGGAGGCGCCACGCCGGCTGCGGGCCTTCGTTCGCGCCCACGAAATCAGCCTGGTGGTGCTGGCGGCGCTGATCGGAACCGTCAGTGGGGCGGTGGTGGTCGCCATGAGCGTGGCGGTTGCCGCCCTTCACGCGGTCTTGTTCAACATTTCGATCCGGGAACGGCTTTCGAGCCAGCTCAGCATCGAGCCGCTGCGGGCGCTGCTGGTGCCGACCCTTGGCGGGCTGCTACTGGGGTTTGCCTTCCTGCTGCTGTTGCGCTGGCGGCCGGCGCGCGAGATCGATCCGATCGAGGCCAATGCGCTGCATGGCGGGCGGATGTCTTTCCGGGGAAGCGTGATCGTGGCGCTGCAGACGATCTGGTCCTCGGGCGTCGGCGCCTCGGTCGGGCTCGAGGCCGGCTATACCCAGCTCGCCAGCGGCATTGCCGCCTCGCTGGGCCGGGGCTTTCACCTTCGCCGCGCCGACCAGCGCGTCATGGTCGGCTGCGGCGCTGCGGCGGCCATCGCCGGTGCCTTCGGGGCGCCGCTGGCGGGCGCGTTTTATGCGTTCGAGCTGGTGATCGGCGGCTATACGCCGGCCAGCCTGACGCCGGTCGGGGTTGCCGCCGTCGCCGGCTATTTCGTCACTCACGGCTTTTCCGCGCTCTCGCTCGGCATCGGCATCGAATCGTTCGGCGACGTGCGCGGGCGCGATCTCGCCATCGCCGCCGTATTCGGGCTGCTGGCGGGGCTGTTCGGGATCGCGATCATGCGCGGCGTGGCGCTGTGCGAGGCGTTGCTGGCGCGGACCCGGCTGTGGGCGCCGCTACGTCCCGCGCTCGGCGGGCTTGCCGTCGGCGCCATGGCGCTGTTGACGCCGCAGGTGATGTCGTCGGGGCATGGCGCGCTGCATTTCACCGGGATCGTCTCGATGCCGCTGGCGGTGATCGCCGGCGTGTTCATCCTCAAGGCCGTGGCCTCTATCGTCTCGCTCGGCAGCGGCTTTCGCGGCGGATTGTTTTTCGCGACGCTGCTGATGGGCGCGCTCGGCGGTCGGCTGTTTGCCGCCGGGGTCGACGCGGTCGTGCCGGGATTCCATCTCGAACCGGATGTCTATGCGGTGATCGGCATGAGCGCGCTGTCGGCCTCGGTGGTCGGCGGTCCCCTGACGATGTCGTTCATCGCGCTGGAATCCACCGGCAACCTTTGGCTCACCACCGCGGTGCTGGTCGCGGTCATCGTCTCGACGCTGATCACGCGCGAACTGTTCGGATATTCCTTTGCGACCTGGCGGCTGCATCTGCGCGGCGAGACCATCCGCAGCGCCGCCGATGTCGGCTGGATCCGCGACCTCACCGTCGGGCGGCTGATGCGGCCCGACCTCACCACTGTCATGGCGAACATGGCAATCGAGGAGTTCCGGCAGAAATTCCCGCTCGGCTCGAAGACCCAGGTGGTCGCGGTCGACGGCGCCGGCCATTACGTCGGGCTGGCGCTGATCGCGGACGCGCACGCGCCCGATATCGACGAGAGCAGCGGACTGATCGAGATCCTGCATCACCGTGAGGTGGTGTTGCATCCTGCCATGAACATTCAGGAAGCGATCGCGGTGTTCGACGCCGCCGAGGCCGAGTCGCTGGTCGTGGTCGAAACCGGCGGCGAACGCAGCCCGATCGGAATCCTGACCGAAGCCCACGCGATGCGGCGCTACGCGGAAGAATCCGAGCAGCGACGCCGCGAGGCGGTCGGGGACTAGACCTTCTCCAGCTTCTGCAGGCAGCGCGCGATCCCCACGGCGGGCGGCATCGACGTGTCCGGAAAGCTGGTCTTCCAGTCGGTAACGCCGACTTCGCCGAGATAGATATCGCCCCGGGAATCGATCGCGATGCCGTGCGGGGCGAGGAATTTGCCGGCCTCGATGCCGGGGCCATTTTCTCCGCCCAGACGAGCGATGCGGTTGCCCTTGGCGTCGACGATCGAGAGTCGCGGGCCGAGATTGGGCGACTTGCGGTTCACGTTCATACCCGGTCCGAGTTCACCGATGATGAAGGTCGGCTGCTTGCCGCCGCAGCGGCACAGCGCGCAGGGGCGGTGTAAATTATTCCACTGCGTCTCGTATTTGCCGTTGCCGTCGAACACCTGGACGCGGTGGTTTTCTCGGTCGGCGACATAGACATAGCCATCGGCGTCGGTGGCGATGTTGTGGACGATGTTGAACTGGCCGGGATCGGTGCCGGGCTCGCCCCAGGTCTTCAACAGCTTGCCGTCGGGAGAATATTTGTGGACGCAGGCGTTGCCGTAACCGTCGGAGACATAGATCTCGCCCTTCGGCGACAGCGCGGTATGGGTGCAGCGATGAAACGGCTCGCCGCTCATGAACGGCGCCGGCTTGTTCGGAATGCCGATCGTCAGCAGCACCTTGCCGTCGGTGGAGCACTTGCGGACGGTGTGGTCGCCGTCGTCGGTGCAATAGAGATGGTCGTCGGCATCGATGTGCAGGCCATGGGCGCGGTTGAACAACCCTTCGCCCCAGCTCTTGAGGAAATTGCCCTCGCGGTCCAGCACCACCATCGGATGGGCGCCGCGGTTGAAGACGTAGAGCCGGTCCTTGCTGTCGACGGCGACGGAGGCAACGTCGGTTAGACTCCAGCCGTCCGGGAGTTTTGCGAAGTTCTCGACAACGCGGTAGCGATGGTCGCCCGAACCGAGAATGGCCGGCATGTGTGTTTCCCCCGATTATTCTTGAATTAGTGGACGACGGCTCGCGGTCCCGCGTCCCGCGGTAACAACCCTTCTTCGATCGCCTTGATCTGCAGCGCCAGATGCTTCGAACCGATGCGGCATTGTGCCAGCCCGCCGGCGATCAGCCAAAGTCCGGGCTGGCCGGTGCGCGTATACATGCTGCGCAGCTCCTGGCCGTCGCCAAAACCCCAGATCGTGCCGACGCGTTTTTCGACGTCCGCGCCGAACAGTTTTTTCACCAGCTCCTCCTGGCGCTTGTAGCCGGTCGCCAGCACCACCAGATCGGCGGTGACGGTGTTGCCGTCCTTCATCTTGGCGCCGTCAGCTACGAAGGTGTCGATGTCAGCGAACTGCTTGAGCGCGATGTCGCCCTTGACGATCAGGTCGGAGCAGCCGACGTTGAAATAATAACCGCCGCCGCGGGTCAGGTACTTGAACTGCCAGCCGGTATTGTCCTCACCGAAGTCGAGCTTGAAACCCGCGCGCGTCAACCCGTCGAGCAACTCCTTGTCCAATTCCTTTGACCTGTCCGTCGTCATCGCGTGGCTCTTGCGCGCCACCGGAAGTGGCATTGAGGTCGCGATCAGGTCGTTATCGTCAAGCGTACCTTCGTTGTAGGGCGTGTAGACCAGTTGCGCCGACGGCTCGATGCTGACGACGAGCGTCGACGAGCGCTGAACCATGGTCACACTGGCACCGCTGGAATGCAGGTCCTGCGCGATGTCGTGGCCGCTGTTGCCGGTCCCGACCACGATCGCGCGCTTGCCCTTCCAGTTCTCGCCGTCATCGTACTTGCTGGAATGCATCACCTTGCCGGCGAAATCCTTCAGGCCGGTTATGTCAGGCACGCTCGGAATGCCGCTGACGCCGGTCGCCAGCACGACATGGCGCGGATGCATAGTGCGCGTGCCGCCGTCGGCGCGGCGCAGCGTCACGGTCCAGCGGCCTTGCTTCTCGTCGTAACTGCCGCCCTCGAACTCGGTCTCGGTCCAGAAGTTCAGCTCCATGGACTCGACATAGGATTCGAACCAGTTGGCGAGCTTGTCCTTTGGAATATAGGTCGGCCAGTTCGGCGGGAAGTGCATATAGGGCAGGTGATTGACCTGGACCTGGTTATGCAGCGTCAGCGCGTGGTAGCGCTTGCGCCAATTGTCGCCGATGCGTTTTTCGCGATCGACGATCAGCGTATCGACGTTCAATTGCTTCAGCCGCGCCGCGATGCTCAGGCCGGATTGTCCGCCGCCGATCACGAGCACGGTCGGGTCATGGTCGGCATAGCCGGCGGAAGCCTTGCGCAGGTCGAGCCAGTTCGGTCCGCGGAAATCGCGCGAATAGGCGCTGCCGCGCGGGCGCTGGGCGCCGAGTTGCTCTTCAAAGCCTTTCAACTCGCCGAGTTCGGTCAGCAGCGTCCAGGCTTTCAGCCTGTTGCCGTCGGCGGCATCCGGGATCAGCCGAACGATGCCGCTGCCGCGGCCGACTCTGGTTTCGAACCTGAAAATGGCTTCAATGCAGTTGGTGCCCGCGCGCATCACCTTGCGCGGCGCGCGGCGGTCGGGATCGAGCGCAAAGCCGCGCGGCGCGGCGCTGCGTGCCAGCGCCTTGAATTCGTTCAAAATGCCATCGGCGCCATTGATGGTCTGGATGTTCCAGCTCAGCGCCAGCACGTCGCGCCAATGGCTGTCCTGGCAGAACAGCGTCTTCAGCAAGCCGTCGTCGGGCTTGGTCAGCGCCTCTTCGAATTGCGCGAGCCAGTTGTCGGCCGCAACCGAAATGTCGTCGGTCTTGTCGAGCATGAGCGTTTCTCGTCACCAGCCGTCTATGCGGCGTTACCCTGTTCGCGAGCCTATACCCATTCGGGAAGGCGCAGAAAGGGCGCGAGGAGATATCGGTTATTCGCTGGCGCGCGATCGAACGGTTAGAGCGACAGAATATGCCCGTGCCCGGCAGTTTCGGTTCGTCAGACGAAACAATGCGATGGGTCGGGCGATCCATCCGGAATGCTTTATCCGGTTGGTTGATTTACGATTTCGATCCCGGTCGTTTGCGTGCCGTGATCCTTGCTGGCTTTGACGACTGTTTTGCAACAGCATTGTTTGAAACGCTGTTGGCTTTTGCCGGGTCGGCAATCACGCCTTCGCGTTTCTTCAGCACGTGATAGTAGCTCCACCACAGATGCGCCGCGGCGCCCCGCAATGGGCGCCACGGTTCCGCCAGCGGCGCCATCTGCTTGGCGTTCGGACGCGCCTCAAGGCCGAGCCCGACTTTCATCGCCTCCTGAACCGCGATATCGCCGGCGGGCCATGCGTCGGCATGGCGAAGACAAAACAGCAGGTAGACGTCGGCGGTCCACGGGCCGATGCCGTGCAATGAGGTCAGCGTGTTGTGCGCGGCGTCGGCGTCCTCTTCCGCCAGCACGTCGAGGTTCAGCCGCTCCAGGCTGAGTTCGCGCGCGATATTCTTCAGGGTCTTGATCTTGGCGCCGGACAGGCCGAGCCGGCCGAGGCGGTCGGTGCGGGCCTTGCGGATCGCGTCGTGATCGAACGGGTCGAACGCCGCCGAGAGCCGGCCCCAGATCGCCGCCGCACTGGCGGTCGACACCTGCTGGCCGCAAACAATGTGTGCCAGGCCCGCGAAACCCGGTTCGCGCTGCCGCAGCGCCGGCATGCCCGTGAGTTCGAAGATCGGCTTCAGCCGCTTGTCCTGCTTCACCAGCGCGTCGATCGCCTCTTCGAGGTCGGCCTGGGTATTGAGATGGATGGTCATCAGGACTTTCGATTCGTCGTGCGTGGGCAAAAGCGCCAAGCGCGTCTTTGCGCTGGATTACCCGCGCATCCATCTCCTATCGTAGCAGAGTCCTGGTTCGTGAGTATTGTTGCCAGATGTCGCCACCCGTTTTCCGATTTGCGCCGAGCCCGAACGGCTATCTCCATCTCGGCCACGCTTATTCGGCGTTGCTGAACTTCGATCTGGCGCGCGCGACCGGCGGCAGGTTTCTGCTGCGTATCGAGGATATCGATGCGACGCGGTGCCGGCCGGAATTCGAGGCCGCAATCTACGAAGACCTCGCCTGGCTCGGGATATCCTGGGAGACGCCGGTGCGGCGGCAGTCGGAGCATTTTGCTGAGTACAGGGAAGCGGTCGAACAGCTCAGGGCGAGCGGCCTGATCTATCCGGGTTTCGAGAGCCGGGCCGAGATCGCGCGGCTGGTGGCGCAACAGGAAGCCGTCGCGCCGTGGCCGCGCGATCCCGAGGGCGTGCCGCTGTATCCGGGTGTGGCGAAATCGCTTGCGCCGGATGCGCGCCGGCGGCTGATCGCGGAAGGCACGCCTTACGCGCTGCGGCTCGACGTGGCGGCGGCCTGCGCGGCCGCGAAAAATCTCGGCTGGACCGAGCTTGGCGAAGGCCCTGACGGAGAACGTGGAACTGTCGCTGCCCGGCCGGAGGCCTGGGGCGACGTCATCCTGGCGCGCAAGGAGACGCCGACCAGCTATCATCTGTCTGTCGTGATCGACGATGCCCTGCAGGGCGTCACCGAGGTGGTGCGGGGCAGGGACCTGTTCTGGTCGACCAGCGTGCACCGGCTGCTGCAATCGCTGCTGGGGTTGTCGCAGCCGGCCTACCGGCATCATCCGCTGCTACGCGACGCGGGCGGGGCCAAGCTCGCGAAATCGACCGGAGCCCGGGCCTTGCGCGAATTGCGCGTGGCGGGCGCAACGCCGGCCGATATTCGGCGGCAGGTCGCGCTGCCGTAGTTTTCCGGCTGCGCACAACTCAATCCCGCCCGTGACTCGCGCGGCGCTGACATGGCATGCTGTCCTCGCGGGACAAGAGAACCATGGCGGCAAAACCACGCGTACGGCGTTCACCGAAGTCGGCCAAAAAGCGGCCGGCGACGAAACGCGCCCGGAAGCTGCCCGTCCGGAAGGGTCCGGCCAAAAAGCCGCCGGTCAAAAAGCCGCCCGTAAAAAAGCGAAGCAAGCGCGCGGCGGCATCGGGGCCGGGCATGGTTGAGGCGGCGCTGGCGGCTTTCGCCCACGAGGTCCGCACCCCGCTGACCGGAATTCTCGCGATCAGCAATCTCCTGGCGACGTCCGACCTAGACGAACGCGAGCGGCGCTGGGTCGACACCATCAAGGCCGGCGCCGAACACCTGGCCAGCCTCGCGACGCTTTTTGTCGATGCAGCGCGAGGCAGGGGCGCGCATGCCGGGATGCGGCAGGACCTGTTCGATCTGCGGGCATTGGCGCGCGCTGCCGGTGATTCGCTGGCGGGACGGGCGGCGGCCAAGGGATTGCACTGGTCGGTCGAAATTTCCGAAAAGCTTCCGGCGTTCGTGGTCGGCGATCCCGTGCGCTTGCGCGCGGCGCTGGAGAATCTCATCGACAATGCGGCGAAATTCACCGAGCAGGGCGCGGTCACGCTGACGGCGATGCCGCTGCCCGGCGTCAAGGGCAAGGTCGGAGTGGCCTTCGCGATCTCCGACAGCGGCATCGGACTTACGCTCAACGAGATCAAGCGGCTGTTTCGGCCGTTCTCGCAGGCCAATGTCAGCATTGCTTCCCGGTTTGGCGGCGCCGGGCTCGGGCTGGCATCGGTCAAGCAGATCGCGCGCGCGATGGGCGGCGACATCATGGTGGCGTCGCGGCGCGGCGGCACCACATTCACGCTGGCCGTGACATTGGCGCATGCCAAGGCGCCCCGGGCTGCCGGCGTTCCGGGAGCCAGCGGCGATCTATCGCTGCGCGGGCATCGTCCGCTCAAGCTGCTCAGCGTCGAAGACAACCCGTTCGGCCGCGTCGTGCTCAACGCCATCCTGACCGAACTCGGTCACCAGACCGAATTCATCGGCCAGGGCGAAGCCGCGCCTGAGCGGATCGCGAACGGTGCGTTCGACGCGGTGCTGATGGACATGGTGCTGCCGGGCATCGACGGCATCGAGGCGATCAGAAGGATACGTGCGCTCGATCCGCCGGCGGGCCGCATCGCGATCATCGGCGTCTCCGGCCGCGGCGACGACGAGGCGGCGTCGCGCGAGGCCGGCGCCGACGCCTTTTTGGTCAAGCCTGTGTCTCCGCGTGCGCTAGCGACTGCGCTGCTTGAAGCGACATCCCGTGCGGCAGCCGCGACTTGATGATCGCGGCATTCAGTTCGCCGCCATAGACGAAGATCGCGGCGATGAAATACAGGAACACCAGCGCGATGATCACAGAGGCGAGGCCGGCATACATCGTGACGTAGTTGTTGGCGAACCGCGCCAGATACTGGCCGAACACGATGCCCGAGACCAGCGATGCCGCCAGGGTGAAGATGATGCCGGGCAGGATCTGCAGGAAACCCCGCCGTCCCGCCGGCAGCCATGCGTGCAGGATGAACAGCGCCACCACCAGTGCCGCGATGGTGATGCTGTAGCGGGTGACGTTGAGGAAGTGCTCGTTGGTTTCGACGACCAGCGGAATATGCCGCCGCGCCGCTTCGACGAACAACGGAAACAGCACGATCAGGAACGCCATCGCCAGCGCGGTGAACGCCGCGACCAGCGTGTAGCCGATCGATTCCAGCCGCAGCCAGTACCAGCGGCGGGGTTCGATCACCGAATAGGCGCGGTTGAGCGCGACCCGCAGCGCCTCGACGCCGTTCGATGCGAAATACAATGCGAGCACCACGCCGATGGTCAGCACGTCGCTGCGCGTCGTGGTCAGCACGTCGTGGACTTCGCCCGCCAGCGAATCCGCGACCTGTTGCGGCCACACCTGCAGCAACGACTGGGCGGCCTGGTCGGCCAGTTCCTTGGAGCCGAAAAAGCCGGCCAGCGAGGTCAGCACGATCAGGAACGGGAACAGCGCCATCAGCGTCGACAGCGCGATATGGCTCGCAATCGCCCAGCCGTCATCGGCGAGGAACGTGTAAAACGCGTCCATCACGACATGGTAGACGTACCTTACCTGCCTCACATCTCACCCTGGGTCTGACGATGAACGGTTCGAACCGCGAACGCGCTAGTTTCTGATATTATTGGGTTAAAAGCCAGATCGTTAACTCAGTCGTGCAGGTCGTCTGGCCCGGCGCGACCGTGTGGCGGTTGGCCCTGCGCGGTGTTATGTAGCGCCAATGGCATCCTTTCTGAGTTCGATTGTCCTTCCCATCGCCGTTGCGGCCGTAGCTATCGTGCTGCTGCTGGGCCTCATCAACATGATGCGGGGCGGTTCGCCGAACCGTTCGCAGCAACTGATGCGGCTGCGGGTCCTGCTGCAATTCGTCGCCATCATCATCACCATGATCGCGGTCTGGGCGATCGGCAAATAATGGAACCGGGCGCAAGAGTTCAAGCAGGAGTTTGAGATGGTC
This sequence comes from uncultured Alphaproteobacteria bacterium, assembly GCA_963764705.1. GTDB lineage: Bacteria > Pseudomonadota > Alphaproteobacteria > Rhizobiales > Xanthobacteraceae > Bradyrhizobium. The sequence goes on from CAVXTR010000016.1 coordinate 303,365, forward strand.
GTGCTCAACCGCATCTATACCAAAACCGGCGACGACGGCACCACCGCGCTCGGCAGCGGCGAACGGCGGCCGAAATACGATCTGCGGGTGGCCGCCTATGGCACTGTCGACGAGACCAATGCCGCCATCGGCGTGGTTCGGCTGCATCTGGCCGAGGCGCCCGCACTCGATCAAATGCTGGGCCTGATCCAGAATGATCTGTTCGATCTCGGCGCCGATCTCGCGGTACCGCAGCGTGACGGCAAGGCGGAGCGCCTGCGGGTGCTGTCGAGCCAGGTCGAACGGGTCGAACGCGACATCGATACGCTGAACGCGAAGCTTGCGCCCCTGACCTCGTTTGTGCTGCCCGGCGGCACCCCTGCCGCGGCATACCTGCATCTCGCCCGCACCATATGTCGCCGGGCGGAACGAACCATCGTGGAACTCGCCGCCAATCCGGACGAGCCGGTCAGCGAGGCCGCCATTCAATATATCAACCGCCTGTCGGACTTCCTGTTCGTGGCCAGCCGTGCCGTCAACGACAACGGGGCCGGCGACGTGTTGTGGGTGCCCGGCCAGAACCGTTAAACCGGGCGTTCTTCCGGCCGTCCTCGGGGCATTTCCGGGGTATTCTCCGAGTCTTCCCGGCGTCTTCCTGAGGCGATTTTTGGCTTTCGCGCGTTGACCGCCGATAGCGGGACCTTTAGGTTCCGCGCCGAAGCCAATCAAATCCAGAATTCAAGCGAAAGAGGATCGATGAAGGTTCTTGTGCCGGTAAAGCGGGTGGTCGACTACAACGTCAAGGTCCGCGTCAAGAGCGATGGAACGGGCGTGGAACTCGGCAACGTCAAGATGTCGATGAACCCGTTCGACGAAATCGCCGTCGAGGAAGCGCTGCGGCTGAAGGAGGCCGGCAAGGCGACCGAGGTGGTGGTGGTGTCGATCGGCCCGGCGCAGGCCTCGGAGACGATCCGGACCGGTCTGGCGATGGGGGCCGACCGCGGCATCCTGGTCAAGGCCGAAGGCAATGTCGAACCGCTGGCGGTCGCGAAGATTCTCAAAGCCATCGCCGACGCGGAGAAGCCCGGCCTGATCATTCTCGGCAAGCAGGCGATCGACGACGACTTTAACCAGACCGGCCAGATGCTGGCGGCCTTGCTCGGCTGGTCGCAGGCGACCTTTGCCTCCAAGCTCGAAGTCGACGGCGCCGATTTCAAGGTGACCCGCGAAGTCGACGGCGGCCTGCAGACTGTGAAATTGAAGGGGCCGTCGATCGTGACGACCGACCTGCGCCTGAACGAGCCGCGCTATGCTTCGCTGCCCAACATCATGAAGGCAAAGAAGAAGCCGATCGACGACAAGAGCGCGGCCGATTACGGCGTCGATCTGACGCCGCGTCTGGAAGTGCTGAAGACATCGGAACCGCCGGGCCGCAAGGGAGGCGTCAAGGTCAAGGACGTCGCCGAACTGATTTCCAAGCTCAAGACCGAAGCCGGGGTTCTCTGATGACTACGCTGTTGATTGCCGAACACGACAATGCGTCGATCAAGGACTCCACCAACAAGGCGCTGACGGCGGCGAGCGCGCTTGGCGCCGAGGTCCACGTGCTGGTCGCCGGTGAAAACGCCAAGGGAGCGGCGGACGCGGCGGCCAAGCTTGCCGGCGTCAAGAAGGTGCTGCTCGCCGATGGCGCGCTTTATGCCCACGATCTTGCCGAGCCGCTGGCCGCGCTGATCGTGGCGCTGGCGCCGGGCTACGACGCCTTTGTCGCGCCCGCGACCTCGCGCTTCAAGAACGTGATGCCGCGCGTCGCAGCGCTGCTCGACGTCATGCAGGTCTCGGAAATCATCAAGGTAGTTGCGCCCGATACTTTCGAGCGGCCGATCTATGCCGGCAACGCGATCCAGACCGTGAAGTCCAAGGACGCCAAGAAGGTGATCACGGTGCGGACCTCGACCTTTGCCGCGGCTGGTGACGGCGGCAGCGCGACGGTGGAGAACGCCGCGTCGGCGGCCGATCCCGGCCTGTCGAGCTTTGTCGGCGAGGAAGTCGCCAAAAGCGATCGTCCCGAACTGACCTCGGCCAAAATCATCGTCTCCGGCGGCCGCGCCATGCAGAGCCGCGAGAATTTCGCCAAATATATCGAGCCGCTCGCCGACAAGCTCGGCGCCGGTGTCGGCGCCTCGCGTGCCGCGGTCGATGCCGGCTATGCGCCGAACGACTGGCAGGTCGGCCAGACCGGCAAGGTGGTCGCCCCCGAACTATATGTAGCGATCGGTATCTCCGGCGCGATCCAGCATCTGGCCGGCATGAAGGATTCCAAGGTGATCGTCGCGATCAACAAGGATGAGGATGCGCCGATTTTCCAGGTTGCCGATTATGGCCTGGTCGCGGACCTCTATCAGGCGGTTCCCGAACTGACCGAAGCGCTCGGCAAGCTCGGTAAGTAGCAAGTAGCTAGAGACAGCGGCCGGATGTTCAGCGTCCGGCCGGTATTTCGACAGCATGATCCGGAACGTGGGTACCGGTTTTCCGATACGGATCATGCGCAAGAGAAGGCGTTTTCAAGCGGAGCGGATACCGACTTCGCGTGAAGAAAACTTGCCAATTGTGGGACTGAAACCTCGGTTCTGAATGACTTCAGAATCCGGGTTCAGAGATGAACAGGCGCTGACGGCGCGCCGTTCCGGTGGATGACAAGATGGCGGTGACAATCAAGAAGGTCGGCGTGATCGGCTCGGGCCAGATGGGCAATGGCATTGCGCATGTGGCGGCGCTCGCCGGTTACCAGGTGGTGCTGAACGATCTGTCAACTGAGCGGCTGAAATCGGCGATGGCGACCATCAATGGTAACCTGTCGCGCCAGGTCTCGAAGAAGATCATCACCGAGGAGGAGCGCAAGCGGGCGCTGGACCTGATCGTCTCCGCCGAGACCATGGACGGCCTGGCGGATTGCGATCTGGTGATCGAGACCGCGGTCGAGAAGGAAGAAATCAAGCGCAAGATCTTCCACGACCTCTGCGCGGTGCTGAAGCCGGAAGCGATCGTTGCCTCCAACTCATCGTCGATCTCGATCACGCGGCTCGCCGCCTCGACCGACCGCCCCGAGCGTTTTATCGGCATTCATTTCATGAATCCGGTGCCGTTGATGGAACTGGTCGAACTGATCCGCGGCATCGCCACCGATGACGCGACGTTCGACGCGGCCAAGGCCTTCGTCGCCAAGCTCGGCAAGCAGATCGCGGTATCCGAGGATTTTCCGGCCTTCATCGTCAACCGCATCCTGCTGCCGATGATCAACGAGGCGATCTACACGCTCTATGAAGGCGTCGGCAATGTCGAGGCGATCGATGCGGCGATGAAGCTCGGCGCGCACCATCCGATGGGCCCGCTGGAACTGGCCGATTTCATCGGGCTCGATACCTGCCTGTCGATCATGCAGGTGCTGCATGAGGGCTTGGCGGATTCCAAGTACCGGCCGTGCCCGCTGCTGGTGAAATATGTCGAGGCCGGCTGGCTCGGCCGCAAGTCCCAGCGCGGCTTCTACGACTACCGCGGCGACAAGCCGGTTCCGACGCGGTAGGGGCGGTGCCGTAGGGTGGGCAAAGGCGCGCTTGCGCCGTTCCCACCAGCTTCGACCAGTTCAGGCGCTAAACATTGATTGGTGGGCACGCTTCGCTTTGCCCACTCCGGACGGGTCCGTACGTTTTTGTACGCACCCCATTTCCAGAATTCGTTAACCACCGTCGGCTAGGGTCCTCGGCGTTGAGGAGTTTCTGCGTATGGACATGATGGCTATGGTTTCGAGCGCGCTCGCCATGCAGGCTGGGAATACCCAGATGCAGGTCGCGACCTCGATCATTAAATCCAACAACGATGCCGAGAAATTCGCGGTCCAGACCCTGCTGGGCGGCCAGGCCTCGCCCTCCACGGCCAATCTTGGCGCGGGCGTCGGCGGCAACCTCAACATTACGGCTTAAAACCCCGCCGCCACCGGCTGCATCGCGGCCTTGATCAGCTTGACCGCGTCGTCGCTGGCCCATTCGGCCGGCCCGGCAATGTTGGCGATCTCGCAGCCCTGGCCGTCCACCAGCAGCGAGGTCGGCATCCCCAGCGCCTTGCCTATGTTCTTAAGATCCTGAAAAACCTTGGCTTTCTGGTCGCTGAAATAGCCGAGCCTGGTCAGGTTGCCGTCTTTCAGGAAATTTTTCGGCTTTTCGGCGTCGCGGGTGTCGATGTTGATGGCGACCACCTCGAAATCCTTGCCGCCCAGTTTGGTCTGCAGGCTGTCCAGCGCCGGCATTTCCTTGCGGCAGGGCACGCACCAGGTCGCCCACAGGTTCACCAGCACCGTCTTGCCGCGCCAGTCCGAGAGTTTTCGGGGCTTGCCGTCGGCATCCTCGAAGGCCAGATCCGGCAGCCGCAACGGGCTGGTCGCCATGGTCAGCGCCGCCACCTCGCCCTGCGCCAGCGGCGCGATCTTGCGGGCGGTCGCGACCGCTCCGTTGCAGGCGGAATCCCCGCTAGGGCCACGCCTGAAGGCGCCAAACCCGTAAACGGCGGCAAAGCCGATCAGCGCCCCGACCACGACCGCGCCGACGGCGAGCGGGATCCGGCGCGTGACGGCCGGGCGGGGGGTGGGCATTTCGGGCATATCGTTTGTCATCCTGTGTCAGATACGGCTATGCAGTGCTCAAAGTTACGGTTGGACTGACACGGCGTTTCGCCAGTTTCCACGATAAACGGCAAGGCTGCTTTGCAGGGCTGCTTTAAATGACAGGGCTTGAGAAGTCATGAGCAACAAGATGTGGGGCGGCCGGTTCACCGAGCGTCCCGACGCGATCATGGAGGAAATCAACGTCTCGATCGACGTTGACCGACACCTCTATGCCCAGGACATCGCCGCGTCCAAGGCCCACGCCACGATGCTGTCCGCGCAAGGCATTATCACCGCGAGTGATGCGAAAAATATCGGCAAGGGTCTAGACACGATTTTGTCAGAAATCGACAACGGATCGTTCGATTTCAAGCGCGCGCTCGAAGATATTCATATGAACGTCGAGAGCCGGCTGACCGACCTGATCGGCCCCGCCGCCGGGCGCCTGCATACCGCGCGGTCGCGCAACGACCAGGTCGCGACCGATTTCCGCCTGTTCGTGCGCGATACCATCGATGAGACGGATGCTGCGCTGGCCGCGTTCCAGCACGCGCTGGTCAGCCGCGCGCTGGAACATGCCGGCACGGTGATGCCGGGCTTTACCCATCTGCAGACCGCGCAGCCCGTCACCTTCGGCCATCATCTGCTGGCCTATGTCGAGATGGCGGCGCGCGACCGCGGCCGTTTCGCCGATGCGCGCAAGCGCCTGAACGAATTGCCGCTGGGCGCGGCGGCGCTGGCCGGAACCTCGTTTCCGATCGACCGCACGGCGACCGCGAAAGCGCTCGGCTTCGACCGGCCGATGGCCAATTCGCTCGATGCCGTGTCGGACCGCGATTTTGTCCTCGAAACCCTGTCGGCGGCTTCGATCGCGGCCGTGCACATGTCACGCTTCGCCGAGGAGATCGTGATCTGGACCTCGCCGCTGGTCGGCCTGGTGCGGCTGTCCGACAAGTTCACCACCGGCTCCTCGATCATGCCGCAGAAGCGCAACCCGGATGCCGCCGAACTGGTGCGCGCCAAGACCGGCCGGGTGATCGGCGCGCTGACGGGGCTTTTGATCGTGATGAAGGGGCTGCCGCTCGCCTATCAAAAGGACATGCAGGAGGACAAGCAGGGCGCGATGGAAGCGTTTTCGGCGTTGTCGCTGGCGGTCCGGGCCATGACCGGCATGGTCCTCGACCTCGTGCCGGATGAGGCGCGGATGAAGGCTGCGGCGGGCGAGGGCTATGCCACCGCCACCGATCTCGCCGACTGGCTGGTGCGGACGCTGAAAATGCCGTTCCGCGATGCCCACCATGTCACCGGAAGAATTGTGGGCCTGGCGTCGAAGCAAGGCGTGGCGCTGCACGAGCTGCCGCTGAAGGCGATGCAGGAGGTCGAACCGAAGATTACGGCCGAAGCCCTGCGCGTGCTCAGCGTGGAAGCCTCGGTCAAGAGCCGCACCAGCTATGGCGGCACCGCGCCGAAGAACGTGTCGGCGCAGGCCAAAGCCTGGCTGAAGCGGCTGGAAAAAGAGCGAAAATTAGGCTGAGGCAAAAATTTCGCTGCAATTTCATGGTTATCCGGAAGTCTTCGGGTCTCGCCAGACTGCGCCAATCTTTGTATGGTGCGGCGCGCGGAGCATGATCCGGAAAAGTGGGGACCGGTTTTCCGGAAAGATCATGCTCAAATCGAAGGAGACAGAGCGGGATGACGGTTCGAAGAAGCGTCATTGCGCTCTAGCGGGGAATACGCCGTGATCAGTAACTACCGCCCGTCATCGTCGGGATGGGCCATCATCCTGCTGAGCGTGACCGCGCTCGCACTCGGCGGCTGCGGCCGCAAGGCCGGCCTCGATTTGCCGCCGAACGCGCCGCCGCTGGCGGCCGCGCCCGCGACCGCAGATACCGAGACCGAGCGCGCCGCGCAGCCCAGCGTCTTCAACTCGACCTATGGTTCGGAAGCGGCGCCTGCGGCATCCAAGGGCCGCAAGAAATCGTTCGTTCTCGATCCGCTGCTGGGCAACTGAGCTCACCATGAACCACTTCGACTATCGCAACGGCGTGCTTCACGCCGAGGCGGTCAATCTTTCCGAACTCGCGGACGCCGTGGGTACGCCGTTCTATTGCTATTCGTCGGCGACGCTGGAGCGCCATTACCGGGTTTTCACCGAGGCCTTTGCCGGCGAGAAGACGCTGGTCTGCTACGCCATGAAGGCCAATTCCAACCAGTCGGTGCTGCGCACGCTGGCCAAACTCGGTGCCGGCGCCGACGTGGTGTCCGGCGGCGAACTGAAGCGGGCGCTGGCGGCCGGCATTCCGCCGAGCAAGATCCTGTTCTCGGGCGTCGGCAAGACCGAAGCCGAACTGCGCGCGGCGCTGGCACACGACATCCTCTGCATCAATGTCGAGTTCCGAGCCCGAACTTGAACTGCTGTCGAAGCTCGCGGTCGAGGCCGGCAAGACCGCGCGCATTTCAGTGCGGGTCAATCCCGACGTCGACGCCGGCACCCACGCCAAGATCGCGACCGGAAAATCCGAAAACAAGTTCGGCGTTCCCATTGCCCGCGCGCGCGCGGTCTATGCCCGTGCCGCCACGCTGCCGGGCATTGAGGTCACCGGCACCGACATGCATATCGGCAGCCAGATCACCGATCTCTCCAGGATGGAAACCGCGTTCCGGATTCTGTCCGATTTCGTGCTGACGCTGCGCGGCGACGGCCACAACATCCAGCACATCGATTTCGGCGGCGGGCTTGGCATTCCCTATCACATGGACCGCGAAGCGCCGCCGCTGCCATCGGCCTATGCCGCGATGGTCAAGCGGGTGACGCATAACCTCGGCTGCACGCTGATGTTCGAGCCCGGCCGGATGATCGTCGGCAATGCCGGCATCCTGGTTTCGCGCGTGATCTATGTGAAGCCGGGCGAGGCCAAGAATTTCGTCATCATTGATGCCGCGATGAACGATCTGATCCGCCCCACTTTGTACGAGGCGCATCACGATATCCTGCCCGTCCGCGAGGCCGTCAAGGGCGCGCGCATGGTCATGGCTGACGTCGTCGGTCCGGTCTGCGAAACCGGCGACTACCTCGCGCTCGACCGCAACATGCCCGAACCGAAGGCCGGCGACCTGATCGCCATCATGACTGCCGGCGCCTACGGCGCCGTGCAGTCCGGCTTCTACAACACCCGCGCGCTGATACCGGAAGTGCTGGTCAAGGACGATCAGTTCGCGGTGGTGAGGCCGCGCATCGAGGTCGAAGACCTGATCGCGATGGACAAGCCCGCGCCCTGGCTGTGAGGGAAATCTTTTGCGGTCGTCCCGGCTCAAGGCCGGGACGACGAAATATTTACTTCCCCGTCGCGCCGCCCTTGGGACCGCCCACGATCACGCCCGCCGCCTTTTCGATCGGCTTGATCGCCTCGGTGAAATCCGACTCCGGGCCTTGGTCCTTGATAATGACTTCCCAGAGCCGGCCGACCGCTTCGGCGACCTCCATCGACAGGCCCATCGATTTCATTTCTTCCAGCGCGAGCCGGACGTCCTTTACCATCAGCCCGGTGGCAAAACCGAAATCGAACGTCCGCGGCAGTATCGCGCGCGGAAACTTGTCGCGGCTGGCGGTATTGAGGCCCGATCCGGAGTTGATGACGTCGATCATGACGGATGGATCGAGCCCTGCCTTGACGCCCATCACCACGGCTTCCGAGGTCGCCACGACAGCGGTCGCCGACAGGAAATTGTTGGCGAGCTTCATGGTCTGCGCAGAGCCCGGCTTTTCGCCGATGAAGAACACCTTGCCGATGACGTCGAGCGCAGGCTTTGCCGTCTCGAAATCGGCGCGCGGGCCGGAGACCATCACGGCGAGCGTTCCCTTTTCGGCGCCGCCGACACCGCCGCTGACGGGGCTGTCGAGCTGTACGATGTTCTTCTTCGCCAGCAAGCCGTGGATTTTCACCGCCATGTGCGAGCCGACGGTGGAGAGATCAATGAAGCGCTTGACCCGCTTGCCTTCGATCACGCCGCCGGAGCCGGTCGCGACCTCGAGCGAGGCCTGCAGCGACGGCAGGCTCGCCATCACGGTCTCGCAGCGGTCGGCGATATCCCTGGGCGAGGAGGCTGCCTGGGCCCCGAGCGCGACCAGCTGGTCGACCGCTTCCTTGCGGGTGTCGAACACGGTGAGCTGGTGCTTGGCCTCGATCAGGCGCCGCGCCATCGGAAAACCCATTTTCCCGAGGCCGATGAATCCGATTTCCATGGTGGCATTTCCTCAATTTTGTCGTTGTTGTTGCGGGGCGGCTTGCCGCGCCGAAGCTCGATAGAGCGAAGGCGGGAGAAAACGTTTCCCCGGTATTTTACGGTTCGCGGCGGACGTTACGGGGTCGCGGCGCCGCAGTCACGCCTTCGTGTTATGCGTATTTCCGGGTGTGGGAACCGCCTGAAGCGGGGTGCCTCATTGCCGCCGCCGTGCTAGGCTGATTTGTCGGCAACCCGGAGAGTTTATTGAACGGCGCCACACCTGATCCCTCACAGCCCGTGCGCGAGCCGGATGCTGTCGCGCGGCTCCAGCTGACGCAGGCCCTGCAACGGGCCAAATATGCCATCGCGTGGGAGCGCGCCTGGCCGGGTCTCGCCGGGCTTTTGAGCGTGGTCGGACTGTTCCTGGTGGTGTCGTGGGCCGGGCTGTGGCTGGCGCTGCCGTTCCTGGCGCGGGCCATTGGCATCGCCTTGTTCGCGGTTTTGACGCTCGGGGCGCTGTATCCGCTGATTCGTTTCCGCTGGCCTTCCCGCGAAGAGGCGCTTGGCCGGCTCGACCGCGGTACCGGCATCCGCCATCGCCCGGCGACCGCGCTGACCGATACGCTCGCCAGCAAGGATCCGATCGCGCAGGCGCTGTGGCGCGAACAGCGCGAGCGCACGCTGGCCTCGATCAAGCGGATCCGCGCCGGACTGCCTTCGCCGCGATTGGCAATCCACGATCCCTGGGCACTGCGCGCGCTGGTCATGGTGATGATCGCCGCCGCCTATGTCGCCGCCGGCGACGAGCGGTCGATGCGGGTGGGAGCTGCCTTCGACTGGAACGGCGTGCTGGCGCCGGCCAATGTCCGGGTCGACGCCTGGGTGACGCCGCCGGTCTATACCGGCAAGCCGCCGATCATTCTTTCCGCCGCCAACAAGGATGCCGGCGCGCCCGATAGTGGGCCGTTGTCGGTTCCGGCCGGCAGCACACTGTTGGTGCGCTCCAGCGGCGGCACCATTGATGTCGTGGTCGGCGGCGGCGTTACCGAGATCGCGCCGGGCGAGGCCGCCCCCCAGGGCACCAACGAGCGGCATTTCAAGGTCACCGGCGACGGCACCGCGCATGTCCGCGCCCCGGCCGGCCAGCCGCTGTGGAAATTCGCGGCGACGGCGGACAATCCGCCGAAGATTTCGCTGGCCAAGGACCCCGAGCGTCAGGCCCGCGGCTCGCTGCAGATGTCCTACAGGCTCGAGGACGATTACGGCGTCACCGAAGCCCGCGCCCAGTTCGCCGTCCGTCGCAGCGAGGCCATGGAATCCGGCAGGCCGGTTGGCACAGCCAAGGAAACGGCCAAGGATGCCGCGGCGGCCGAGCCGCGGCCGCTGTTCGAGGCGCCTTCGTTTCCGCTGGTGCTGCCGAATGCGCGCACCCGTAACGGCGTCGGCCAGACCGTCAAGGATCTCAGCGAAGATCCCTATGCCGGCGCCGACGTCACGCTGACGCTGACGGCCAAGGATGAAGCCGGCAACGAGGGCAGGAGCGAACCGTTCGGCATGCGTTTGCCCGAGCGTCTCTTCACAAAGCCGCTGGCGCGCGCCCTGATCGAGCAGCGCCGGATTCTCGCCCTCGACGCCAACCAGAATTCGCAGGTCTATGCGGCGCTCGACGCGCTGATGATCGCGCCGGAGGTGTTCACGCCGGAGACCGGCCACTACCTCGGGCTCTACGCTGTGGCGCGGCAGCTGGAAGCCGCGCGCACCGATGCCGCCTTGCGCGACGTGGTCGCGAGCATCTGGGCACTCGCCGTCACCATCGAGGACGGCAATATCAGCGACGTCGACAAGGCTCTTCGCGCGGCGCAGGAGGCGCTGAAACAGGCGCTGGAGCGCGGCGCCAGCGACGAGGAGATCAAGAAGCTCACCGACAATCTGCGCGCCGCGCTGGATAATTTCCTGCGCCAGCTCGCCGAGCAGCTGCGCAACAATCCGCAGCAACTGGCCCGCCCGCTCGATCCCAATACCAAGATGCTGAGCCAGCAGGATCTCAAGAGCATGCTCGACCGGCTGGAGCGGATGTCGCGCTCCGGCGACAAGGACGCCGCCAAGCAACTCCTCGAACAGTTGCAGCAGATGCTGGAAAACCTGCAGATGGCCCAGCCCGGCCAGTCCGGCGACAACGAGATGGAGCAGGCGCTGAACGAACTCGGCGACATGATCCGCAAGCAGCAGCAATTGCGCGACAAGACCTTCAAGCAGGGCCAGGATTCCCGGCGCGACCGCATGCGCGGCAAGCAGGGCGACCAGAGCATGGGCGACCTGCAGCAGGACCAGCAGGGCCTGCGCGACCGGCTGAAGAAATTGCAGGAAGAACTGGCCAAGCGCGGCATGGGTCCGGGCCAGCGAGGCGAGAAAGGTCAGCGCGGCGAACAGGGCCAGCAGGGTCAGCAAGGCGACCAGGGCGACGGCGAGGACGGGCTCGAACAGGCCGATGGCGCGATGGGCGATGCCGGTGGCCGGCTCGGCGAAGGCAATGCCGACGGTGCGGTGGATTTGCAGGGCCGTGCGCTGGAAGCGCTGCGCAAGGGCGCCCAGTCGCTCGCCGAGGCGATGCAGCAGGGCGAGGGCGACCAGCCCGGCGACGGCCCGGGCAACGCCAAGGGCCGTCAGCAGGGCGCGCAGAACGGCACCGATCCGCTGGGACGGCCGATGCGCCACAACGAGTTCAGCGACGATTATTCGGTGAAGATCCCCGGCGAAATCGACGTGCAGCGGGTGCGCCGGATTCTCGAGGAGCTGCGCCGCCGTCTCGCCGACCCGGCCCGTCCGCAGATCGAGCTCGATTACATCGAGCGGCTGCTGAAGGATTATTAGCTTCGTCTCGAAATAGGTCGTCATCACCGGGCTTGTCCCGGTGATCCACGTCTTACGTTCTACGCGGGCAAAAGGCGTGGATGGCCGGGGGCGCAGACAAGTTTACGTAGTCTGCGCAAGGCAGACTACTATGCCCGGCCATGACGGTGTACTAGAGCTTCCTTGCCGCCAGCGCGTCCGCCACGGCCGTGCGGATATCCGCCACCGAAAACGGCTTCGTCACCACGTCGTGCACGATGGCATTAAGGCCGGAAGCGCGTTCGCGCTGATCGGCGAAGCCGGTCATCAACAAGATCTTCAGGTCCGGAAAATCGCGCGCCGCCGCCAGCGCCAGCGCGATGCCGTCCATGACCGGCATCTGGATATCGGTCAACAGCAGGTCGAACGCGCCACGCTCGCGGGTCAGGATGTCGAGCGCCTCGGCGCCGTCCTCGGCGGTGACGGTGTCATGCCCGTCCATGGCGATCGCGCGCGCCACCAGAAGGCGCATCGAATCTTCGTCATCGGCGATCAGCACGCGAGGCATCGGCAAAGGCTCATTGGCGCGCGGGACGGGGCGACGCCGTTCAGGCGTGGCCGCCGGTCAGATCCCGCTTGTTGAAGAAGCGTACATCAATATTGCGGCCCTCGGGTGGTGGCGAGGCCAGCCGCGACTTGAAAACCGCGCGTTCGCCCGGCTTCAGCACGGTCTGTTCGAGTACCGCGTTCCAGGCATAGATCTCGGCGCCCTGCTCGTCGCGGACCGAAAAGCGCAGCCGCGGCAGTTCGACCGGCCTGCCGGTGGCGCCGACGATGGCGCCTTCGATCACCAGCACCGGTTTGCCTTCGACCGTCTCGTTGGTGATCTTGATGTCCTTGAATGCCAGTCCGCGCAGGTTCACGTCGAGCCCGACCACTTTGTAGAAGGTCGCGGTCTGCGGCAGCAGGCGGACGACGTCGCCGCGCCAGATCACCAGCGCCAGCAGCAGCGCGGCCATCGCGGCGCAGGCGGTCGGCAGGCCGACCGAAGGCAGATACGGAATCCGCGGCAGGAAGGGAATGCGGGGCAACGAGGGCAGTTTGAACAGCCGCGCCAGCCGCTCCCGGTGGCTCGTGGCCTCAGCCTGCTCATGGCCCTCGGCGTCCAATCTCGCGATCGACGGCCAGTCGGCGTCGTCGCTGCCGGCCGGCAAGTCGGCCGAAATCGAGGGGCTGTCGACGACCGGCGTGTCACGGCCGGTGTCTTGGCTGCTTTCCGCGCGCGCCATCGCGTCCCAGTCGGCGGCGGCATCGTTTTCGGCCGTCTGGCTCGATGCCGCCATCGCCGGCACCGCGGCCGGGATCTCGATGGCGTCCTCGGGACGGGCCAGCCAGGTCTCCTTGCAACGGGAACAGCGCACCGTTCGTCCGGCCGCCCCCAAGGTGGCCGGTTTGATGGCGTAGGATGTTGTACAATGGGGGCAAACGATGTGCATGGAGCCCAATTCCACAGTGTCTTTGCCCGGATGCTATAGAGCGACCGTTAACGAACCGGAAACCATAACGGTCGCACAACCGTTTTGTCCGGTTCCGACAGGGATCGGCGGGATGGGCGCCCGAGGTTTCGGCTCACATCCGGGGTTTCCGGCCACGGTTCATGCCGAGCGACGCTCGGCCACAGCCCAACTCGAGCGGAGCTGAGCTTGGTTCGGTTCGAAAATGTCGGATTGCGGTACGGGCTCGGCCCGGAGATTCTGCGCGACCTGTCGTTCCTGATCCCGGCGCATTCGTTCCAGTTCCTCACCGGCCCGTCCGGCGCCGGCAAGACCTCGCTGCTGCGACTGTTATTCCTGTCGATGCGGCCGACCCGGGGCCTGGTCAACCTGTTCGGCCACGACGTCTCGCTGCTGGGCAAGGACCAGATCGCGGATCTGCGCAAGCGCATCGGCATCGTGCTGCAGGATTTTCGCCTGCTCGACCACATGACGACCTACGAGAACGTCGCATTGCCGTTCCGGGTGATGGGCCGCGAGGAATCCAGCTACCGCCGCGAGGTGATCGATCTGTTGAAATGGGTCGGCCTCGGCGAGCGCATGGACGCGCTGCCGCCGATTTTCTCGGGCGGCGAAAAACAACGGGCGGCGATCGCCCGCGCGGTGATCTCGCGGCCGCAACTGTTGCTGGCGGACGAGCCGACCGGCAGCGTCGATCCGACGCTCGGCCGGCGCCTGCTGCGGCTGTTCATCGAATTGAACAAGTCGGGCACCGCTGTCATCATCGCGACCCACGACATCACGCTGATGGACCAGTACGAGGCGCGACGCCTGGTGCTGCATCAGGGACGGCTGCATATCTATGAATAGGCTGCGATGACCAGGCCTGGCGAAGAACATATCCCGCTGGTGGACCTCGGCAACGAACGCCCGCTGGTCACGGCGCGGGCGCGCAACATGTCGCCGATCGTGCCGCGGGCCTCGATCTCCGGCCGCGCGCTGGTTGCCGTTGTCGCGATCATGACCTTCCTGGCGTCGATCACGACTGGCACCGTGCTGCTGGTGAGCGCCTCGGCCGCCGAATGGCAATCCGAAGTCGCGAGCGAAATCACCGTGCAGGTGCGGCCCGTGGCCGGCCGTGATCTCGACCGCGATGCTGCGGCCGCAGCCGAGGCGATGCGCACGCAACCCAACATCGTTCAGGTCAAGCCGTTCACCAAGGACGAATCCGCAAAGCTGCTGGAGCCGTGGCTCGGCACCGGACTGTCGATCGACCAGTTGCCGGTGCCGCGCGTCATCGTCGCGCGGGTGCAGGCGGGCGCCGTGCTCGACCTCGCCGCCTTGCGCGGCCGGGTGGTTCAGGTGGCGCCTTCGGCCAGCGTCGACGATCACCGCGCCTGGATCGAACGCATGCGCTCGATGACCGGCGCCACCGTGTTTGCCGGCATTGCCATCCTGGCGCTGGTGATCGCGGCGACCATCATCTCGGTTTCGTTTGCCACCCGCGGCGCGATGGCGGCGAACCGTCCGATCGTCGAGGTGCTGCATTTCGTCGGCGCCGGCGACACCTATATCGCCAACCGTTTCCTGCGGCATTTTCTCAGGCTCGGTCTCGAGGGCGGAATGATCGGCGGCGGCGCTGCGATGCTGGGGTTCGGCTTCTCCGAATCGATCGCGAGCTGGTTCTCCGGCACCCCGGTCGGCGATCAGTTCGCAGCCCTGCTGGGGACGTTTTCGCTGCCCGCGTCCGGCTATCTGGCGCTGGCGGCGCAGGCGGTGCTGATTGCCGCGATTACCGCCTGGGCCTCGCGGCGCACGCTGTTCGCGACGCTGGATGATATCGACTAGAGCGTTTTGATCGGGCTCCAGGGCAGACTCCTACTCCGCTCGAAAACGCTATAGAATTGCGCAGGGGGAGAGGACCAGCAGAATCAGATGAGTTTACCGCCCGACGATAGGTCGCCTGAACCGCCGGCCGCGCCGCCGCGAGGCTGGCTGCGCGTGACCGTGGTCGCGACCCTGTCGATCGCCTTTGTCGGCGCGGCGGTCGGCTTCATCGCCTTTCTCTCGCAGCTGCGCGGCGTCGAAACCCAGCCCGCCCGCAACGCCGACGGCATCGTGGTTCTGACCGGCGGTTCGTCGCGGGTGTCGGACGCGATGGAGTTGCTGGCCGGCGGCTACGGCAAGCGTCTGTTGATCTCGGGGGTGCACCCGACCAACGCCGCCAGCGATATCTCGCGCTCGCTGCCGGACAACCAGTCGTCGCTGCTCGGCTGCTGCGTCGATCTCGACCGCTCCGCCATCAATACGCGCAGCAATGCTGCCGAGACCCGGCGCTGGGCCCGCGAACGCGGCTTCAAGTCGCTGATCGTGGTGACGTCGAACTACCACATGCCGCGCGCCATCGCCGAAATGTCACATGCGATGCCCGATGTCACGCTGATTCCGTTCGCGGTCGTTGGCGACAAATGGCGCGACGAGCCGTGGTGGACCAGCGGCACGACATTCCGCCTTCTGCTGTCCGAATATGCCAAATACGTCGCCGTGGAATTGCGCGTGCGGCTGGCCGATCTCGGTATCGACCTGGCGCCGGATTTTGCCGAACAGCCGAGCGGCTCGCCGTCGCGCCGCCCGGCGACAGCCCAGGCGAATTGAGCTGCTTGCCTCTCCCCGCGAAGAGCGGGGCGAGGGAGAAGTCTATCGCCCGCCGTCTCGGTCCCGCGCCGGCGCGTGCTCGCCGTGCAGCATGACAGCCAGCTGATGCAGTTGCGGATCGCGAAAGCCTTCCGCCTCGATCGCCTTCACGGTGGCGAGCACGTAGTCGCGGTTGATGCCGGACTGGCCGTGGCCCTGCAGCACGTGGCGCAACTGATCGGCCAGCGTCAGTCGTCCGGCATATTGCCCATGGCCGCGATCGACTACGTAGGCCAGCGCGCTGACGCGCAGCCGCGCCTCGTTCTCCAGCCACACCGAGCGTTTCACTTCGCGGTAAACCGACGTCACCTGCTCGCGTTCGCGCAGGTAGGCGACAGTGGCGGCGCGGTTGTTTTCCGCAACACGGAAGGCAATGCCGCGGCAGGCGCCGCCGCGATCGAGCCCAAGCACGAGGCCGGGCTTTTCCGGCGTGCCCCGATGCACGAACGAATAGACGCAGAGCGCGCGATGTTCGCCGATCAGCCGTGCCGGCACCCGCTCGACGAAGTCGAAGCCCGGCCGCCACATCAGCGAGCCATAGCCGAACACCCAGAGGTCGCCTGTCGGGAATTCCGATTCGTGCAAGATAAGTGCGGACATCGGCCGCACCGCTACCAGAAGAGCGCCGTGATGCGAAGTCAATTCAGCGCCTTTTGTTGTGATCTCCAAGCGCTTACATTTGACAAAATCACCGCCCAAAGGACGCCGCATGCCTGACATCACCCCCGCACCGCGCCGTCGCCCGCTTTGGCGCCTGTTCATCCTGCCCGCTCTGCTCGTGGTCGCCGCCATCGGCTGGAGCGCGTTCTGGTTCTATGCGGCCTCCGAGGTCGGCGTCCGTGCCGACGCCTGGCGGGCGCGGGAAGCCAAATCCGGCCGGGAATATGATTGCGGCAAGCGCTCGGTCGCCGGCTATCCGTTCCGTCTCGAAGTGAGTTGCGAAGACGCCAGCGTGACGCTGGTGTCGCAGACCGCGGGCGCGGCGGCCCCGTTCACCGCGCGCTTGAGCGAGATCATGGTGATCGCGCAGATCTATCAGCCGAACCTGCTGATCGCGGACTTCAAGGCGCCGGCGACAGTTGCCGAACGCGGCCAGCCGCCGTCGATGAAGGTGAACTGGACGGTTGGCCGCAGCAGCATTACCGGGCTGCCGAACAACCCGCAGCGCGCCTCGATCGTGTTCGACAATCCGGCGATCGAGCGCATCAACGGCCCGGTGCTGACGCCGCTGGCGAAAGCCGGTCATGTCGAGTTGCACGGCCGCCTCGCCGAAGGTTCGGCGCAGGATCATCCCGTGATCGAGACCGTGCTGCAGATCGCCGCCGGTACCATCCAGGAAGTGCATCCGCTGCTGGCAGCGCCCTTCGATGCCGACGTCCAGACCCGGCTGAGCGGGCTGAAGGATTTTGCGCCAAAGCCGTGGCCGGAACGTTTTCGTGAAATTCAGGCGGCCGACGGCCATGTCGAGATCGTGCGGTCGCGGATCCAGCAGGGCGACATGATCGCGGTCGCCGCGGGAACGCTCGGCCTCAACGCCAATGGCCGGATCGACGGCGAGTTGCAGATGACGGTGGCCGGCATCGAGAAGGTTATACCGGCGCTGGGGATCGAAAAGATGCTGGAAGAGGGCGTGCCGCAGGCAACGCTGGACAAGGTGGCGCCGGGGGTGAAGAGCCAGGACCTCACCAGGCTCTTTGGTGCGCTCGACAAGGCGATTCCGGGTCTCGGCAAGGTCGTCCAGCAGAACGCCAATGCCGGCGTCGCCGCCGGAATCAATTCGCTCGGCAAGGAAGCCGAACTGGAAGGCAAGAAGGCCCGCGCCTTCCCGCTGCGCTTTGTCGACGGTGCGGTGTACTTCGGTCCGATCAAGGTAGCGCAGGTGCCGCCGCTGTTTTGATTTCTCTGCGTCGTCCCGGCCAAGCGAAGCGCGAGCTTCGTAGGGTGGGCAAAGCGAAGCGTGCCCACCATTCACAAAGTTGGTGGGCGCGGCGCAACAGCGCCTTTGCCCCTCCTGCGAAGTTAACCAAATGCCCCGGTAAACTCCCGCTCGCCGAACCGTGATATCGCGCCGGGAATGTTGCGCCACCAATCCAGCTCTTGCTCTCCGAAGACCCGCTGACATCACGGTGGGTCGATAACGAGGAGAACAGAGATGACTACGTTCAAGTTGCTTGGTGCGGCCGCTATTCTCTCGACGTTGATCGCCACGTCGGCATCGGCACAGCACATGATCGACGAGCCCGGAATGTTCGCGTTCGCTCATCCCAACGGCGATCTCGGCATCGGCTCGTCGCGCCCCGTCGCCGACGCGCAGGCACAGGCGATGGCGCCGCGGCCGGTCGTGCGCCATCCGGTGCGCCAGGTCAAATCCGGCAAGTAAGGCACTTCATCAATTGAAGCGGGCCCAGTCTTCACCGGACTGGGCTCGTTTCGTTTGCGATGGCGGCTGCGCCGCGGCGGCGTCGTTCGTCGTAAACTCTGCAAGCCGCCCCGATGTGTTCGCCATGCAGGGCGCTGTCGCTGTCCAAGGCGCATCGCGCTCGCAACGCGTAATTGCGCCTGGGGAATTGCGCCCGGGACAATCCGGCTGGCGGGTGTTATGTCTTAAGCCGCCAACCGCGGCGAACGGTCCATGGCCGCACGGTGCCGGAACAAAGACGCGACAATGTTGCGCAGCGGCGGACGCCGTCGGCAAGGCTACGGATCGGGAGCGGGTGGATGTTCACATTCCGGACTTCGATCACGTTTGCGGTAATGACGTTTATCGCCGCGCTGACCGTGCTTCTGATCGCCATTCAGCTCCATTCGTTGCGTTTTGCCACCAAGGAAGCCGCGTCCGCCTACATGGACGCGACCAGCGCCAAGGTCCTCGGACGGCTTCAAGGGGAGCTCTCCGCGATTTCATCCCTGGTCCATGTGCTCGCCACCAGTTCAAGTGTTGCCGAACTCGAACGAGCGAAGCGAGACCGGGCGCGCGATTCCGCTGTTCAAGGCTGCATTGCAGGAATTGCCGCAGATGGACAGCATCTATGCCGGCTTTGAAAATGGCGCCTGGCTGCAAGTGCGGCGCATCAGCGACCTTACCGAGGAGCAGCGAGAGCGCTTGCGCGCGCCGGCCAATGCGGACATCGCGATCAATCTCATCCGCCCCACCGCGGGGGGCGAGTTGCCGTTGCGACGAATTTTTCAGGACAAGCAAGGCAACGAGATCGACGAGATCGATCTGTGGCGATACGGCTACGATGCCCGCAAGCGTTCCTGGTACTGGGCGACGATGCAGGCCGACCGGCCCTATGTTTCCGAGCCCTATCTCTCGTTCAGCATAGGCGCGCCGGTCATCACCGTCAGCGCGCCGCTGCGCGGCAAGGTGCCGGGCGTGATAGCTGCCGATCTCAAACTCGATACGTTCAGCGAGTTCGTCCAGGCCCAGCGGCCGGGCGAGCATGGCACGGCCATGATCTTCGATCAGGCGGGATCGATCATCGCTCACCCGGAATACTCAGATATGGTTACGAGCGCAATGACGCATCCGGCACGATCGTCATTGCCCAGCATCGACGAGATCAATACGGGAATCGTGGCCACCGTGATCCGCGGTTCGTACAACAAGGGCAATTACGAAGGAAACATTGAGGATGGAGCGGGCAACGGTTTCCTCTTCAGGGTGACGAAGTTCGTGGTCGGCGACCGCTACAACGGCAGCATATTGCTGCTGGCTGCCCAGGATGACTTCGTTCAGAACGTCCGCAGGCTCCAGCTAAATGGGCTCATCCTCGCGATTCTGGTTGGCGCGGGCTTCATTCCGATCGTGTGGATGTTCGGCAGCCAGATGTCCCGGTCCATCCAGCGCATTACTGCGCAGGCGCGCCAGTTGCAGACATTGGCTGAACCCGAACTCGTGCCGGTGACGTCCTACATCAGCGAAATCCACCAACTTGGCAGCACAATGAATCTCGCGCAGCGAGCGATATGGTCGTTCGCGCATTTCGTTCCCAAGGAGATCGTCCGCGGCTTGATCGACAATTCCATCTCGACCGAACTCGGCGGTGCAAAGCAGGACATCACGCTGATTTTCACCGATGTCCAGGGCTTCACGACCATTGCCGAATTCGCCGATCCCGATGTGCTCATGCGGCAGACGTCGCGGTACTTCTCGGTGCTGACGGAAGCCTTCCTCGCCGAGGGCGGTACTGTCGACAAATTCATCGGCGACGCCGTGATGGTGTTCTGGAATGCTCCAAATCCGCAAGCAGACCACGTCGCGCGCGCCTGCCGTGCGGCGCTGGCTGCCAAGGCTGCCGGTGAGCGGCTCAACGTCGAGTTCGAGAGCGCCGGACTGAAGCCCTTTATTACAAGATTTGGCATTCATGTCGGCGAAGCCGTCGTCGGCAATGTCGGATCGACCGAGCGCATGAATTACACGGCGCTCGGCAACACCGTTAATCTGGCAGCGCGTCTTGAGGGTTTGAACAAGCAAACCGGGACGACGATCCTTGTCAGCGAGGATGTGCAGCTGCGGGTTGGGGATCTGTTCATATTCAGGGCCCTCGATGCCGTCGTTGCCAAGGGCATGACAAAGGAAACCCGGATTTTCGAACTGATGGGAGTATCGACATGAAGCGGTCGCCGATCGGTCGTGGCACGGTGACGACGCTGCTCGCGATCTGGCTGAGCTTCGTCGCCTCAGCCGTTCACGCCGCCGGAGATACGATCAAGGTCGGTGTCCTGCACTCCCTGTCCGGCAACACGGCTATCAGTGAGGCTGTCCTCAAGGACACGGTACTGATGCTGATTGCCGATCAGAACAGGAAAGGAGGGTTACTCGGAAAGAAGCTGGAGCCGGTTGTCGCCGATCCCGCGTCTGATTGGGATGCTTTCGCGGAAAAGGCCGGCGAGCTGCTTACCAGCGAAAAGGCCGCGGTGGTATTTGGCGGCTGGACCTCGCTCTCCCGAAAGGCGGCTCTTCCCATCTTCGAGCAAACGAACGGCCTGCTTTACTACCCCGCTCCATACGAAGGCGAAGAAAGTTCGCGCAACATCTTCTACCTGGGCGCCGCACCGAACCAGCAGGCCATTCCGGCGGTTCGCTACCTGATGGGCAAGGAAGGCGGAGACGTTCGCCGATGGGTTCTGCTTGGAACCGACTATCTCTATCCGCGCAAGACCAATCAGATTCTGACTGCCTATCTTGCTGCGGAGGGCGTCTCTCCAGAGGACATCCTGACGATTTACGCAGCGCCGAACCGATCCGACTGGCGGGAGATCGTCGAAAGTGTGAAAGCCTTTGCCGCGGGCGGAAAAAAGACCGCGGTGGTCTCGACCGTCATCGGCGACTCAAACGCTCATCTGTATCGAGAGTTGATCAGCCAGCAGATCGACGCCCGAAAGATACCCTTCATCACCCTGTCCCTCAGCGATCGTGAGCTGGGCGGCGTGGACCTCGGCAAGCTTACCGGACAAATGGCGGCGCGGAACTACTTCCAATCCGTCATGTCGGCGGAAAATGACGCATTCATCGCCATGTGGGCGAATTTCAACGAACAGCGAGACAAAAGCACCAACGATGCAATGGAAGCGACCTTCATTGGCTTCCGGATGTGGGCGCAGGCGGTCAGCCAGGCCGGCACAACCGATGTCAATGCGGTCCGGCAAGCCATGTACGGCCAGCGTGTACGGGCGCCGAGCGGCTTTGAGGTAGTCATGAACACCAACCATCATCTCTCCAAGCCGGCCATGATCGGCAAGCTCGACTCTTCCGGAAGCTTCGATGTGGTCTGGCGATCGATCAGCCCGATCAAGGCTTCGGCCTGGAGCAGGTATCTTCCCGGCAGCGCCAGGCGCGTTGCCGACTGGACATTTCCCTGGGTCTGCGGCGGGTGTACCGAGCCGACGTTCAAGGATTGGCAGTAGGATGCCGTGGACACATGTGATGGCATGCGCCAACTGCCCGACGGGCTGCGACAAATTAACCCGTCGGGCAAATATTCCGGTTGCCGCGTCGGGCAAATCAAGCGTTTAATCTGCCCGTCTACCGCGACAAGAGGGGCGATCGCGATCGTCACGACCGTGCGGTGGGATGCGATGGACGCGAAGGCTGCGACTGACGAGCGCGGCCATTAGCGTACGGTGAAGTCGTGAGGGCCTGACGTCCCGGTGCTGGCGTCAAGTTGGCGGAAGCGAAAGCTGAAGCAGACGATGGTGGCAAGAAAGCCGGTCACCAGGGCGAACGCGTATAAGCCGTAAAGCCGTTGCGCGGGGGAGGCCGGTGTGTTCACCGCTGAACCTGTATGCTCGTGGGCGCATTTGTTTTGATGCACAGGCCTGCGAGACCGCGGGTGCAGCGCGCACCCGGTCTTCCCCGCGCCCTCTTTAATTCCGAGGGCAAACGAAATGCAAAACTTCGGGCAGAACATGCCGCGAGAATGCGAAGTCGTATTCAGACGTCGTAGGGTGGGCAAAGCGAAGCGTGCCCACCATTCAGAGCGCGATAAGGCAGATGGTGGGCACGGCGCAAGGGCGCCTTTGCCACCCTACAGGGCAACTCACTCCGCCTTCTTCGCCAGGTTCGCGTGCGGCCGGCCGAAATCCGGCGCGGCCGAATCCTGGCCGATCTCGACGATGCCGCGGCGGATGGCGCGGGTGCGGGTGAAGTGGTCGAACAGGGCCTCGCCGTCGTTGCGGCGGATGGCGCGGGTGAGTTTCGAGAGGTCCTCGGTGAAGGTGCCGAGCATTTCCAGCACCGCGTCCTTGTTGTTCAGGAACACGTCGCGCCACATCGTCGGATCCGAGGCCGCGATGCGGGTGAAGTCGCGAAAGCCGCCGGCGGAGAATTTGATCACCTCGGACGACGTCACCTGCGCGAGTTCGTCGGCAGTGCCGACGATGGTGTAGGCGATCAGATGCGGCAGATGGCTGGTAATTGCGAGCACCAGGTCGTGATGATCCGGCGTCATGATCTCGACCTTGGCGCCCATGCCGGCCCAGAACGTGCGCAGCGTCTCGACCGCGGCGGGGTCGGTGCCTTCAGGCGGGGTCAGAATGCACCAGCGGTTGATGAAGAGTTCGGCGAAACCGGAATCGGGGCCGGAGTGCTCGGTGCCGGCCACGGGATGCGCCGGAACGAAATGGACGTTCGCCGGCAGGTGCGGCGCCATTTCCTTGACGATCGCGCCCTTGACCGAGCCGACGTCGGAAACGATGGCGCCCGGCTTGAGGTGTGGCGCGATCTCCTGCGCCACCGGTCCGCAGGCGCCGACGGGGATGCAGAGGATGACGAGATCGGCGTCCTTGACCGCTTCCGCGTTGGTCGCCAGCACCGCGTCGACGATGCCAAGCTCGGCAACGCGGGCGCGGGTCTTCTCCGAGCGCGCGGTGGTGACGATCTCGGAGGCCAAGCCCTGCGCGCGTGCGGCGCGCGCGATCGAGCCGCCGATCAGCCCGAAGCCGATCAGCGCGATGCGTTTGAACAGCGGCGCGCTCATTTGCCCGCCACGAAGTCGCGCAGGCCGTCGACGACGAGGCGGTTGGCCTCCTCGGTGCCGATGGTCATGCGCAAGGAGTGCGGGAGCCCGTAATTGTTCAGCGCCCGCAGCACCAGGCCGCGTTTGGTCAGATACGCATCGGCGTCGGCCGAGGTCGTGCCCTTGTCGAGCGGGAAGTGGATCAGCACGAAGTTCGCGACGCTTGGCGTCACCTTCAGGCCGAGCTTGCCGATCTCTTCGGTCAGCCAGTTCCGCCATTTTTCGGTGAAGGCCTTCGACATCTGGACATGCGCGGTGTCCTCGATGGCGGCGACGGCGGCCAGCATCGCCGGCGTCGAGACATTGAAGGGGCCGCGAATGCGGTTGACAGCATCGATGATGTTGGCCGGGCCGAACATCCAGCCGATCCGCAAGGCGGCGAGCCCGTGAATCTTGGAGAAGGTATGCGTCATCACGGTGTTTTCGGTGGTCGCGACCAGCTCGATGCCGAGCTCGTAGTCGTTGCGCGACACGTAGTCGGAATAGGCGGCGTCGAGCACCAGCAGCACCTGCGGCGGCAATCCGGCGCGCAGCCGCTTGACCTCGTCGAACGGGATGTAGGTGCCGGTCGGGTTGTTCGGGTTGGCCAGCCACACCAGCTTGGTCTTCGGCGTGACGCGTTTGAGGATCGCGTCGACGTCGGCGGTGAAATCGGTCTCGGGTGCGACGACGTTTTTGGCGCCGTTCGCCATGGTCGCGATCGGGTACACCAGAAAGCCGTGGGCGGTGGAGATCGCCTCGTCGCCGTGGCTGAGATAGGTGTGCGCCAGCAAATTGAGGATTTCGTCCGAGCCGGCGCCGCAGATGATGCGGTCGGGATCGAGTCCGAAGGCGCGGCCGATCGCCTCGCGCAGCACCCGCGAGGTGCCTTCCGGATAGTCTTCCAGATGCGAGACCGCCTGCTTGTAGACTTCCATCACCTTCGGCGACGGCCCGAACGGGGTCTCGTTAGCGGACAGCTTGAACACCTTGCGGCCCGGCTCCGGCACCGGGGTCTTGCCGGGCGTGTAGGGCGCAATATCGAGAATGCCGGGATTCGGCACGGGGCGGGACATCGTCAACTCCGGATAATCAGGGCCGTCTCAGGATTTGGCGGCCCCGTTCGGGGGCACCGTATAGCGCGTCGCGTGGCTGCCGACGAGGGCCGAGGAGCGCACCGACGCCCCGGCCGCGATCAGCGCCATCTTGATCTTCTCAAAGCCGGTGCCGGCGTCCGACACCAGCAGCGCCGCGCCGTCGAAGGCGGTATCGGGCACGGCGACGATTTCGGCCAGCGGCGCCAGCGCGCGCGCGGTATCGGCATTCCAGCCGGAGACGCGGACGCTCCACATCTGGACATCGGTCACCATGGCATCGTCCGCGACCCGCGAGATCACGAACACCGGCAGTGCTGCCGGATGGTCGGCGCGCTCCAGGAACGGAAAGCGGGCGATGATCTTTGGCGCGCCGTCGGCTTCGAGCGCGATCCACCACGGCGTGCGGCTTGCGATCGCCGAGACCAGCGCCAGATCGCCCTTGGATTTGGCGACCGACTCGACCGCCGCCTGCGCGCTGAAATGCGCCACATAGGGCACGACGAAGCCGAAATGAAACCGCGCCGAATCCCGCATCGCGGGCTCGCTGACGGAAACGTCCGCATGCACCGCGAACGGCGCCTGCACGTACGTGAACGTCGAGATGATGACGCGCCAGATGCTCTCGATGGTGTCGAGCGGCAGGATGCCGCGATGGCGCTTGACCAGCTCGCGCATCATCGAGGCCTCGCGCGCCGGGCGGAACGCCGAGCCGACTTCCTGGGTCTGCTTGACCTGGATCAGCCGGTCGATGATGTCGCCGCGGGCCATCAGCAGGCGATGGACCTGCTCGTCGATCGCGTCGATCTCTTTGCGCAGCTCCTGCAGCGAGGGCGGAGCCGGGGGTGCCTTGGACATGCGAGTAACCTGGCGAGAGTTTTCCCTCATCCTGAGGAGCGGCGCTGGCGCCGCGTCTCGAAGGATGAAAGCCCGTTCTCCCCCATGGTTCGAGACGGCGCAAGAGCGCCTCCCCACCATGAGGCTTCCGGGACCGGTTAACCATGGTCCAGCCTTGACGAAATGCCGGCTTCGGACTAGCTTTAGGCCTACTCCGTGGTCATTTGAGCCGGCCGGCTTGCAGCCACGTTAAACAACTCGCTAAACAGGCCGGGGACAGTTTCGATCCCGGCCGAACCTTTGTTCAGGCCGGGTTTTTTTATGGCCTGATTTTGTCTTTGGACCTCCGCAAGGAGGCAGGTCGCCGATATGACGAATTTGCAGTCGATATCAAGCCCGTCGATCCACAGCGAGGATCGCGCCCACGAGGCCGATCATCCGACATCGCTGGTGGCGAAGTTCGGCGCGGATCAGCCGCTGAAGCTCGATTGCGGCGTCGATCTGGCGCCGTTCCAGATCGCCTACCAGACCTATGGCGAACTCAATGCGGAGCGCTCCAACGCCATTCTGGTCTGCCATGCGCTGACCGGCGATCAGCATGTCAACAACGTGCATCCGGTGACGGCCAAGCACGGCTGGTGGGACACCATGGTCGGCCCTGGCCTGCCGCTCGACACCAACAAGTACTTCATCATCTGCAGCAACGTGATCGGCAGCTGCATGGGCTCGACCGGCCCGGCTTCGACCAATCCCGCCACCGGAAAAGTGTGGGGCCTGGATTTCCCGGTCATCACCATTCCCGACATGGTGCGCGCGCAGACCATGCTGATCGATCGCCTGGGCATCACGACCTTGTTCAGCGTCGTCGGCGGCTCGATGGGCGGCATGCAGGCGCTGCAATGGACCGCGGCCTATCCGGAGCGCGTGTTCTCGACGTTGGCCATTGCGTGTTCGACGCGGCATTCGGCGCAGAACATCGCGTTCCACGAACTCGGCCGTCAGGCCGTGATGGCCGATCCGGACTGGCGCGGCGGACGTTACTTCGACGAGGGCACGCATCCGCATCGCGGGCTCGGCGTGGCGCGGATGGCGGCGCACATCACCTATCTGTCGGACGCGGCCCTGCATCGCAAGTTCGGACGGCGGATGCAGGATCGCGACCTGCCGACCTTCTCGTTCGATGCGGACTTCCAGGTCGAGAGCTATCTGCGTTATCAAGGCTCGTCGTTCGTCGAGCGCTTCGATGCCAACAGCTATCTCTATCTGACGCGGGCGATGGACTATTTCGACATCGCCGGCGACCACAATGGCGTGCTGGCGCAGGCGTTCCGCGGCATCAAGACCCGCTTCTGCGTGGTGTCGTTCACCTCGGACTGGCTGTTCCCGACCGCGGAATCGCGCGCGCTGGTGCATGCGCTGAACGCGTCGAGCGCGCGGGTGTCGTTCGCCGAGATCGAGACCGATCGCGGTCACGACGCCTTCCTGCTCGACGTGCCCGAATTCTTCGACATCTCCCGTGCCTTCCTGGAGTCCGCAGGCAAGGCGCGTGGGCTCGCCAATGCAGGTGGCTGAGATGGCGCTCCAGGAACAGACCCTGCCGCTCGGCGGCATCGCGCCCGACCGCATCGGGAAATATCGCACCGATCATCTGCTGGTCGCCGAAATGGTCGAGCGCGGCTCGCGTGTACTCGACGTCGGCTGCGGCGACGGTGAATTGCTGCAGCTGCTGGAAGGCAACGGCATCGACGGCCGCGGCATCGAGCTGTCGCGTGAGGGCGTCAACCGCTGCGTCGCCAAGGGGCTCGCGGTGGTGCAGGGCGATGCCGACACAGACCTCGTGAATTATCCCGACGACGCCTTCGACTACGTGATCCTGTCGCAGACGCTGCAGGCGACGCGGCAGCCGAAGGTGGTGCTGGAAAACCTGCTGCGGATCGGCCAGCGCGCCATCGTCTCGTTCCCGAATTTCGGGTTCTGGAAGATGCGCCTGCAATTGCTGGTCGGCGGCCACATGCCGCGCACCGAAAACCTGCCGGCGACCTGGTACGACACGCCGAACATCCACTTCTGCACCATCAAGGATTTCGTCCAGCTCTGCGACGAGATCAACGTCAAGATGGAACGCGCGGTCGCCCTCGACCTCTATGGCCGCCCGCTGCGGCTCAATCTGCCGTGGTGGTTCTGGAATATGTTCGGCGAGCAGGGCGTGTTTTTGCTGAGCCGGGCCGAGAAGGGGAAGTAAAAAATCGTCATTGCGAGGAGCGAAGCGACGAAGCAATCCAGACCTTCTTCGCTGCAAGATGAATTGCTTCGCTTCGCTCGCAATGACGGTCTACCCCACCATCATCGATCGCGGATCACGCACCGGCCATCTTCCGGCCTCGACCAGCGCGATAAACCGCTCGACCATCTCGTTGAACAGCGCCGGCTCCTCGAGATTGAGCACGTGGCCGGACTTCGGGAAGAACGACAATCCCGCCGCCGGCAGATGCTGCTTCAGGAACAGGCTCGGCGCGACGCAATTGTCGTCCTCGTCGCCGCACAGGATCAGCGCCGGCGTCGGCACCTTCCGGATCGCCTCGGTCATGGTGTAGATCGAGGGCCGGCCACCCTGAAAACTGCGCATGGTGTTGGCCGAGCCCTGCGCGCTGTGACGGGCCAGCGCCGCATAGAAATCGGCGTGGCCGCGCGGGTCCTTCAGCAAAAACGGAATTCGGCTCGGCGCCTCGCGCGTCGCCTTCGCGACTTCGACCGAGCCTGTTGTCTCGTATTGCACGGCATTGGCCTGGCACTGCTTGCGGAACGCGTCGAGGTTCTCGAGGTTGGAGCCTGAACCGACGGCAGCCAGCGTCATCGACAGCGCGCGCTCCGGCGCGTTGAGGCCGACCTGCAGCGACGAATAGGAGCCCATCGACAGGCCGATGAAATGGGCTTTGGCGATATTGAGATGATCGAGCACCGCGAGCGCGTCGGTGTAGAAATGCTTGTAGGTGTAGACGTCCGCGGCCGGCGGCACGTCGGAGGGCGTATAGCCCCGCGCCGAATAGGCGATGCAGCGGTGGCCGCGCGAGAAGTAACGCATCTGCGGCTCCCAATTGGTGTGGTCGGCCGCGAATTCGTGCAGGAAGATGATCGGCGTTCCGCTTCCCGCTTCTTCGAAATAGAGCCGGACGTTGTCCCTGGTGACGGCGTGGGGCATTTCGAATCTCCCTTGATTGTTCTTGTTGTTGGCGGTCGGGTCTATCGTTCCATCGATCCGATCAGGCTGACATTGGCCTGCTCGATGGCGTTGAGCGGGACGTCCCATGCATAGGGACGATACCAGGCGAAGCGGCCGAAATATTCGGCCAATGCGGGATCGCGGAAGAATCGTCCGCGCCGGGCATAGATTTCGTTGCGGGCGAGACGCAGTTGCGCCGGCGTGAGCGCGCGCAGCATGCCCGGGTTCAGCCTGACGCGATCGGAGTTGGCGAAGATGAAGCCCTGGGCGGAGGCCGATGGCGGCGGCATCGCGGGGGCGGGCGGCGGATAGTTCTTCTGCGCCGCGGGCGGGGCGATCGCAGGCGGGATGTTCGCCGGCGCGACAGGAAGCGGCGGCGTGCCGGCCGCGCCCTTGGCCAGAAATAACTCACCGTCGATCTCGTCATAGTAAGCCGGCGACTGGGTCATGCCGATGGTGGTCGCCAGCGCCTTGACGCGGGAGCGGGTTTCCTTGGCGACGGTCACCAGCGATTGCGCGGGGTCGGTCAGCAGCGGCAGGAAGCTGCGCGTAAAGACCGAGTTCGGATTGGTGTCGCTGTCCGACAGGCGGTCGAGCGCGACCTCGCCGACCCCTGCGGAATAGATCACGAAGACGCCGCCCGGCGCCTGGGTCGGCGCCAGCCCGCGGGTGCCGCCGATGGCGCGGCCGTTGCTCTGCCGGAACGGATTTTCCCGGCAGGCGTCCAGCACCACGATCTGGGCCAGCGATCCGCGCGCCTTCAGCCGCTGGATCATGTTGTCGGTGGAGATCGATTCATCCTTGAGCAGGCTTTGCTGATCGGCGGCGACCCGGGGCGCGTCGACCGGCACCAGGTAATTCGCGCCGTCGAGTTCGACGCCGTGCCCTGAGTAGAACAGGAAGGCGGTGTCGCCCGGCTGGATCCGGTTCTCGAATGCGCTGAATCGCTCGATGAACTGCCGGCGTGTCAGGTTCTCGCCCAGCGTGACCTGAAACCCGATGGTCTGGATCGCCTGCGCGATCGATCGGGCGTCGTTGACGGCCTTCCGGAGCGGATCGACGTTCTGATAGGCATCGTTGCCGACCACGAAGGCGAAGCGGTTTGCGGCCAGCGCCGCGTCCGATCCCACGAACGTGGCCACCACCGCAAGCAACCTCAGCCAACGAACGATCACGGAAGCTTCCCCCTGTCGGTCCGCGCGCACCTAGATCAGCACGGGCTCCGCTTCGACAATAGCATCGCCGGTTCCGATCAGGCCACCCTCGATCACCTCGGCATAGATCCCGCATTCGTTGTGGCCGAGACGCCGCATCAGCGTGTTGGGAATGCCGAGATCGCGCGCGCCGGTGTCGGGATCGACGTTGACGGCGGCGCAGCGGGTGATGCGCTTGACCACCTTCAGCCTGGTCTCGCCGATGGCGATGGTGCGGTCGACCAGGTCGAATTCGTGCCAGGCCGGCCAGCCCTCGACATAAAGGTTGGCGCGAAAGCGAAGCGGATGGACGGGATGATCGACCATGCCCTCGATGGCGCGGACGCTGGCCAGGTTGATGATCGAGACCACCTTGCGGGCGACATCCGAAAAGCTGTGGCCGGGGCAGGTCAGGATCTTCGGCGGTCCCTTGATCTCGCCGGCATAGCGGCTGGCAAAGAACTGCTCGATGGCAGCCCGCCCCTCGGCGGTTTCGAGGTCGCCCTCGGCGGCCACCGCGCTATTCTGGCGGATGGTCAGGACGGTGTTCGCATCGTCGAAATGGGTACGCAGCGGCGCCAGCCATTCGTCCCGCTGCAGCATCAGGAAATGCGGCTTCGCCAGCCATTTCGGCTCCGCCGGATCGAAGCCGGAGGGGCCGTTTTCGATGGCGTAACGGCGATCGGAGATCAGCGTCTGGCCCGGGCTGAGCGTCGTGCGGGTGAGCTGCTCCGGGGTCAGGCCCTTGACCGGATAGCGGTAGATGGAAGTGATCGTGGCGGGCGGGGATGAAGGCATCCGGCTATTTAGGGGATTCCTGGAAGTCCCACCATGCTGAAATTATGGCTTGCGAAGTGGCTTGGCCCCTTCCGTTTCCGCCGTCGATGCCCACATTTGCGTCAAGCCTATAAAATGATGGCGACGACCGCCGGCCGGTTGACGGATATCAACGCTGCCGCGCGGAAACCCAATGAAGATGCCGCAATCATGCCTTAGGGGTGGTGACGGCAGGCCGAGGGAAAAAAGAACGATGAATATTGAAAAATACACCGAGCGGGCGCGCGGTTTCATCCAGTCTGCGCAGTCGCTGGCGGTGCGCGACGGACACCAGCAGTTCTCGCCGCTGCATATGCTTAAAGTGCTGCTCGACGACAGCGAGGGCCTGGCCGGCGGTCTGATCGACCGGGCCGGCGGTAATTCCCGCGCCATTCTCAAGGCGACCGAGGACGCTCTAAACAAACTCCCAAAGGTTTCCGGCAGCGGGGCCGGGCAGGTTTATCTTGCCCCCGATCTGGCGCGCGCCTTCGACGCTGCCGAAAAGGCCGCCGACAAGGCCGGCGACAGCTTTGTCACGGTGGAACGGCTGCTGCTCGGCCTGACCCTCGAAAAGGGCGGCGAAGCCGGCGCCATTCTGAGCAAGGGCGGCGTCACGCCGCAAAATCTCAATGCCGCGATCGAGGCGCTGCGCAAGGGCCGCACCGCGGACAGCGCCACGGCCGAAAACGCCTATGACGCGCTGAAGAAGTATTCCCGCGACCTGACCCAGGCCGCGCGCGACGGCAAGCTCGATCCGGTGATCGGCCGCGACGAGGAAATCCGGCGTACAATCCAAGTTCTGTCCCGCCGCACCAAGAACAACCCGGTGCTGATCGGCGAGCCCGGCGTCGGCAAGACCGCGATCGCCGAGGGTCTGGCGCTGCGGATCATCAACGGCGACGTGCCGGAAAGCCTGAAAGACAAGAAGCTGCTGTCGCTCGACCTCGGCGCGCTGATTGCGGGTGCCAAATATCGTGGCGAGTTCGAGGAGCGGCTCAAGGCCGTGCTGCAGGAGGTCACTTCGGCCGAGGGCAGCATCATCCTGTTCATCGACGAGATGCACACGCTGATCGGCGCCGGCAAGGGCGACGGCGCGATGGACGCGTCGAACCTGTTGAAGCCCGCTTTGGCGCGTGGCGAACTGCACTGCATCGGCGCCACCACGCTCGACGAATATCGCAAGCACGTCGAAAAGGACGCCGCTTTGGCGCGCCGGTTCCAGCCGATCTTCGTCAGTGAGCCGACGGTCGAGGACACCATCTCGATCCTGCGCGGCCTCAAGGACAAGTACGAGCAGCACCACGGCGTGCGCATCACCGACTCTGCGCTGGTGGCGGCGACCACGCTGTCGAACCGCTACATCACCGACCGCTTCCTGCCCGACAAGGCCATCGATCTGATGGACGAGGCGGCGGCGCGGCTGAAGATGCAGGTCGATTCCAAGCCGGAAGAACTCGATTCGATGGATCGGGAAATCATCCGGCTCAAGATCGAGCAGGAGGCGCTGAAGAAGGAAAGCGATGCGGGCTCCAGGAGCCGCTTGCAGACGCTGGAAAAGGAACTCGCTGAGCTTGAGGAAAAGTCGGCAGCCCTGACCTCGCGCTGGAGTGCGGAGAAGAACAAGCTCTCCAACGCGCAGAAGCTGAAGAGCGAACTCGACGGCTTGCGCATCGAGCTTGCCAATGCGCAGCGCCGCGGCGAATTCCAGCGCGCGGGTGAACTGGCCTATGGCCGGATTCCCGAGCTGGAAAAGCAGATTGCCGACATCGAGGCGATGGAAAACGCCGGCGAGATGATGGAAGAGGCGGTCACCGCCAACCACATCGCGCAGGTGGTGTCGCGCTGGACCGGCGTGCCCGTCGACAAGATGCTGGAAGGCGAAAAGGACAAGCTGCTGAAGATGGAGGATCAGCTCGGCAAGCGCGTGGTCGGCCAGTCCGAAGCGGTGCGTGCGGTGGCGACCGCCGTGCGCCGTTCGCGCGCCGGCCTGCAGGACCCGAACCGGCCAATGGGCTCGTTCATGTTCTTAGGGCCCACCGGCGTCGGCAAGACCGAGCTGACCAAGGCGCTGGCCGAGTATCTGTTCAACGACGAGACCGCGATGGTTCGCCTCGACATGTCCGAATACATGGAAAAGCATTCGGTATCGCGGCTGATCGGCGCGCCTCCCGGCTATGTCGGTTACGACGAGGGCGGGGCGCTGACCGAAGCGGTGCGGCGGCGGCCCTATCAGGTGGTGCTGTTCGACGAGGTCGAGAAGGCGCATCCCGATGTCTTCAACGTGCTGCTGCAGGTGCTCGACGACGGCCGCCTGACCGACGGCCAGGGCCGTACGGTCGACTTCCGCAACACGCTGATCATCATGACCTCGAACCTCGGTTCCGAGTTCCTGGTCAACCAGCCGGAAGGCGAGGATACCTCTGAAGTACGCGATCAGGTGATGGGCATGGTGCGGGCGCATTTCCGCCCCGAGTTTCTCAACCGCGTCGACGAGATCATCCTGTTCCACCGCCTGCAGAAGAGCGAGATGGGCCGGATCGTCGAGATCCAGTTCTCCCGTCTGCAGAAGCTGCTGGAAGAGCGCAAGATCGTGCTGACGCTGGATGCCGCGGCGCGCGACTGGCTGGCGGCCAAGGGCTGGGATCCGGCCTACGGCGCGCGACCGCTGAAGCGGGTGATCCAGCGCCATCTGCAGGACCCGCTCGCCGAGATGATTTTGGCCGGCGAGGTCGCCGACGGTGATCGCGTCGCAATCTCCACCGAGGGCAACGTGCTGACCTTCAACGGCCAGGCGCCGCAAACCGCCGAGATCGCGCAGTTCGGGGCGCCGGTCCCGAAGCGTAAGCTGAACTGAAGGTTTAACTTGCATCAAACGACGTCATGGCCGGGCTTGTCCCGGCCATCCACGTCTTAAGACGGCAGAATGAAAGACGCGGATGCCCGGGACAAGCCCCGGGCATGACGGTTGTGGGTTATCGCTTCGTAATCTTGTAGATCGCGTTTTCGATATCGGACGAGAAATAGATCACCCCGGATGCGCCGACGCCGACGCCGGTCGGAATGTTGGTCGGCAATCCGCCGGGGGCTGCGGCGAGGCCGATCGGCAGATTGGCGGCAATCTCGGTGACGGACCCTTTGGCGGGATCGATCTGGACGATCCTTCTGGCGCCGACCTCGGCGACGACAATCTTGCCGTCCGGTGCCAACGCGATGCCCTCCGGCATTTTCAGGTCTCTGGCGATGATGGTTTTCTCGCCGTTGGATTCGATCTTCGAGACCTGGCCCGCGAAGGCTTCTGTGACATAGACCGTGTCATTCGAGGCGGCGACCATCCCGACCGGCCCCTCGAGGCCGCCGATCACGGCGGTGCGATCCTTGCCGTGCTCGCCGCTGACGCGCAGCAGCGACTTGCTGCCGAGTTCGTTGACCAGAATGCTGCCGTCGCCGAGCCGGACGGCGTCGTGCGGCGCCTTGAAGTCGTGCAGCATTTCGCGCGTCTCGCCGGTCTTGCGGTCGATCACCTGCACCGTGCCGGTGAACCAGCTCGACAGCAGCACGTCGTCGCCCTTGGCGGTGGCGCTCATCGGATATTCCAGCGTCACGCCGTCGGCATGCATGCGGGCGGGTTCGGAGACCTCGCCGGTCGCGCCGTCGACGGTGCGGTAGGCGAACACGTCGGCGACATAGATGGTGTCTTTTTCGCCGTCGGAGACCACGCCGATGCCGCCGGGCAGCGCCAGCTTGCCTGAGATGACCTGCTTGGCATCGCCGGTTTCCGGATCGACTTCCTGGATGCCGTTGTCGGCCATGTTGGAGACGAAGATGCGGTCCTTGTCGTCGATCGCGAGATTGTCGAGCGAGGGTTTGAGCTGCGCGACCATCTTCTTGGCGCCGGTCTTCGGATCGACCCGCACCAGCTGGCCGAGCGCGGTATCGACCACCCAGAGATTGCCCTTGGAATCGAAATTGACCGCGGCCGGAATCTTGAAACCGTCGGCGACCACCGTCAGCTCGGCCTTGTCGACATCGACCCTGGCGACCTGGCCCTTGAACCACAGCGGACCGTACAGCATGTCGTCCGGCCCGAACTCGAAGCCGTTGAGGCCGCCCATCTTCTCCATGATCTTGCGCGGCGGCTTGACGCCCTCGACGTCGATCTCATAGAGCGCGTCGCCCAGAAACACCTGCGTCGCGTAGAGCCGTCCGTCCTTGCGGAAGGCGAGCGAGTTGATGCCGGGCAGGCCGGAGGCGAGTTTCTTGATCGGACCGTCGCCCTTGCGCGAATAGAGATCGCCGGTGAGAAATCCGGTCCAGGCCATGGTGCCGTCGGGCGCGAACGCGATGTCGTCGGCCATGCCTTCCGGCGACGGGATCACGATCTTCGCCGTGCCGTTGGCGCGATCGACTTCGTACAGCGCGGCGCCGGCGACGCTGCCGGCGAACAGGCGCCCGGACTTGTCGATCCCGAGCCCATGCACGCCATGGAACGCCGAGCCCGGAACGAGCTTCGTGACTTCATAGGTCTGCGCCGAAGCGCCGAAAGTGGTGGTGCAGAGAACGATCGCCGCAACAGCCGCATCGCGTGCAAGCCTGCTCGTCATGACGCTACCTCCCGTTGATTTATGGGAGCGAGTATTCGTCGAGGATGCCGGTTTGGCAAACGAAACTGTCGCGAAAGCCACTGTGCCGCAGTCATAATTGCGACATGCGGCATCGCCGAAGCACGGCATGTGGCATCGCCGGCAGGCGAATTCAGATTTCAGGATATGATTGTTTCGGAGCTGTCGGGATCAGCGATTGCTGACTTGACGCACCGTCGGTGCGCCGGCGGTCCCGGCGGCATCGGAGACGCGCGCCGCGTTGCCGCGGTTGTTCATCTGGGTATCGAGGCGATCGCGCTCTTTCTCGAAGCCCGCCATCACCGGCCCTTCGAGCGAGCGACCGCGCGGCAGCTTGACGCGCATCGGGTCGACGAAGCGGCCGTTGACCAGGATTTCGTAGTGGACGTGGGCGCCGGTCGACATGCCGGTCGATCCGACGAAGCCGATCACCTGGCCCTGCCGCACCCGCTTGCCGGGCTCCATGCCCTTGGCGAAGGCCGACATGTGGCCGTAGGCGGTCTCGTAGCCGTTGTTGTGCTTCAGGCGGACATACTTGCCGTAGCCGCCTTCCGAGCCGACCTTCTCGACCACGCCGTTGCCGGAGGCGAAGATCGGCGTGCCGTAGGGCGTGGCCCAGTCGACGCCGGTGTGCATCTTGGTGTAGCCGAGGATCGGATGGCGGCGGCCGCCGAAGCCGGAACGCATGATGGCGTTGTTGACGGGTTTGCGGACCAGGAACTTCTTCGCGCTCTTGCCGGTCTCGTCGTAGTAATCGACCACGGAATCGTCAGGGGTCTGGAAGCGGTAGTATTTCTTGGTTTCGCCGCCGACGGTGAGGGAGGCGAACAGCACTTCGGTCTTTTCGGTGATGGTCGCGCCTTCGTCCTCGCCGGCGAAGAACACGTCGAAGGAGTTGCCGGGCTGCACCTTGCGCTGGAAGTCGACGTCGTAGGAGTAGATGCGGACCATGTCCTCGATGACGGTGGCCGGCACCTTGTTGCGCAGCGCGGTCTCGTAGATGCTCTGGTAGAGCCGGACGCCGCTGCCATCATCATCATCGTCGTCGTCCTTGCTGTCGCGGCCTCGGCGACGGTGTTCATGCTCTGCACGTCGACGGCGACGTATTTGCCGATGTCCGACAGCGCGGCCACGGCTTCGATGGTGGTGTCGTTGGCGACGATCACGCGATAGGGCTGCAGCCGTGCGCCGGGGCCGGGGCCGGCCGGCGCCATCAGGATGCGAAGCTTCTGGCCTTCCTTCAGGCCGCCGTCGCGGCCGCGGGGGCCAAGGGTAGCCGCGATCGCCCTGGCTTCGTCCGGCGTTGCGCCCTGATCGCGCAGGATCGAGGTGACGGTGTCGCCCTTCTTGACGACGTGAACGCGTTCGCCGGACGGGTTGCCGCCGGTGATCTGGTCCTTGGTCTTCGGCAGCAGCGTGACGTTTTCCGGCACCACGCGGGTCTCAAAGCCGGCATAGGGATCGGAGACGTTGCCTTCGGTGGCATAGGCCAGCTTGAGGTCGGACTGGGCGCCGCTGGCGTCGGCCGTGGCATTGGCGAGCGCGGTGTAGCGGACGCCGCCGGCGCCGCGCCAGTTGGCGGCGTCGCGCACCCGCATCAGGACTTCGTCGAGCGCGACCACGGCGGCGAGTTTCGCCTTCGGCAGCACCGTGGCGAGGTCCTTGGTGACGAAGGAAACCTCGGCATCGGGTTCGACGGCCTCGGGATTGTTCGGATCGTCGGAAGCGGCCGGCGATCGCGGTGCCGACATCGGTCAGCATGCGCTGGGCGTTGAACGGCGGGATCTTGGCGCAGAGGTCGCTCGTCGTCATCGACAGATTGCCGGAGATGCGGATGAACGGCCGCACCCGCATCACGTCGCGGTTGCCGACGCGGGTGACGGTCGATACCCGCACCACATTGCGCGAGGCGGTGGATTCGCCGGGCGGCGGCAGGCGGTCGCTCTTGTGCAGGGTGGCGGTGCGATCGTTGGCGCCGAACGCGCCGCGCAGCGCGCCTTCGACGCGCTCCGGCACCTTGGCGAAGGTCATTTCGCCGTCGAGCGACGCAAAAACGGCGCCGC
This sequence comes from uncultured Alphaproteobacteria bacterium, assembly GCA_963764705.1. Classification (GTDB taxonomy): domain Bacteria; phylum Pseudomonadota; class Alphaproteobacteria; order Rhizobiales; family Xanthobacteraceae; genus Bradyrhizobium. Next base: position 340,582 of record CAVXTR010000016.1, read on the forward strand.
CGATGAGAGCTGCGCCGCACAGACCGGTCAGGATAGTGCCGCTAAACCATTGTACGGAGACACGGCGGCGATCGATCACCGCGGCCTCGGAGCCATCGACGGAAAGTGGCGGCTCGTGACCGAGATCGATGATCCCGGTCTCGCGTCCATAGCCGCTCCCGCGTGGCGCCTTCTGGCTCAACCCTGTGTCCCCCCAAATTCCATCAACATTCGACAAGACCCTCGCCCGATCCAGAACCGCATGTTTTCGCCCCTTGTAAGGGAGCGATTCCGGAGCATGGCGTGCCGCACGCATGAATATTCGGGAATCAGAGGCCAGAAGAAGACCGGCCGGAGTCTCGAACGTCAATGGTGTGCAGATCTCTCGAAGTTTCTCGGCCGCATGGGAAAGGCGACGGGTTCATCGAAGATCGCCTGTCCCGGGTAGATCGAACACCGGCAGCCCCCACTGGCATCCGGTGATTCAATGCATACCTTATAGTCAGAACGTCGCAGGATTGTGGCTCAAGTGCGGCGCAAAGGCCCTAAATATAGGGACTTCTTGGCGTCGCAAATTTCTTCGACGTGATGCGACAATTTGTTGACGATGGGCGTTGACAACCCCGATCGGGCGGGCCTATAACCCGGCCACTGAGCGCGGCGATGCATTGGCCCCTGAGGCCAAGGCATCTTTTCGCGCCCCGTGAAGCTCCTCATTACGATGAGTGACTTAAACAGCCGATAACAATCGGTTGTTATTTGTCGTCGGATGAGGTCTTCGCGGAACCTTCCAGAAGTGGAAGGGTGGGATCCCATCGATCCCGGGCTGTTTGACAAGTGAAGATGAAGAAAGAGAAACGTGGACGGCGGAGTCCTTGCGAGTCTCGAATACTTGAAAACTTCGGTTTTCATCTTTTGAGGCTGGACGAAAGACTTCGGCGGTACACGTTTACATAGGTTACACCATCGTCGTCCGCGATGTGAATTGCAGGCGCTTGTCGGCTTCGGCGATAAATATGGTGGGACCTCGTCAAACGTTGTGATCAGCCGGTTTAAAGTTTCAAGTCCAACTTGAGAGTTTGATCCTGGCTCAGAGCGAACGCTGGCGGCAGGCTTAACACATGCAAGTCGAGCGGGCGTAGCAATACGTCAGCGGCAGACGGGTGAGTAACGCGTGGGAACATACCTTTTGGTTCGGAACAACACAGGGAAACTTGTGCTAATACCGGATAAGCCCTTACGGGGAAAGATTTATCGCCGAAAGATTGGCCCGCGTCTGATTAGCTAGTTGGTGAGGTAACGGCTCACCAAGGCGACGATCAGTAGCTGGTCTGAGAGGATGATCAGCCACATTGGGACTGAGACACGGCCCAAACTCCTACGGGAGGCAGCAGTGGGGAATATTGGACAATGGGCGCAAGCCTGATCCAGCCATGCCGCGTGAGTGATGAAGGCCCTAGGGTTGTAAAGCTCTTTTGTGCGGGAAGATAATGACGGTACCGCAAGAATAAGCCCCGGCTAACTTCGTGCCAGCAGCCGCGGTAATACGAAGGGGGCTAGCGTTGCTCGGAATCACTGGGCGTAAAGGGTGCGTAGGCGGGTCTTTAAGTCAGGGGTGAAATCCTGGAGCTCAACTCCAGAACTGCCTTTGATACTGAAGATCTTGAGTTCGGGAGAGGTGAGTGGAACTGCGAGTGTAGAGGTGAAATTCGTAGATATTCGCAAGAACACCAGTGGCGAAGGCGGCTCACTGGCCCGATACTGACGCTGAGGCACGAAAGCGTGGGGAGCAAACAGGATTAGATACCCTGGTAGTCCACGCCGTAAACGATGAATGCCAGCCGTTAGTGGGTTTACTCACTAGTGGCGCAGCTAACGCTTTAAGCATTCCGCCTGGGGAGTACGGTCGCAAGATTAAAACTCAAAGGAATTGACGGGGGCCCGCACAAGCGGTGGAGCATGTGGTTTAATTCGACGCAACGCGCAGAACCTTACCAGCCCTTGACATCCCGGTCGCGGACTCCAGAGATGGAGTTCTTCAGTTCGGCTGGACCGGAGACAGGTGCTGCATGGCTGTCGTCAGCTCGTGTCGTGAGATGTTGGGTTAAGTCCCGCAACGAGCGCAACCCCCGTCCTTAGTTGCTACCATTTAGTTGAGCACTCTAAGGAGACTGCCGGTGATAAGCCGCGAGGAAGGTGGGGATGACGTCAAGTCCTCATGGCCCTTACGGGCTGGGCTACACACGTGCTACAATGGCGGTGACAATGGGACGCTAAGGGGCAACCCTTCGCAAATCTCAAAAAGCCGTCTCAGTTCGGATTGGGCTCTGCAACTCGAGCCCATGAAGTTGGAATCGCTAGTAATCGTGGATCAGCACGCCACGGTGAATACGTTCCCGGGCCTTGTACACACCGCCCGTCACACCATGGGAGTTGGTTTTACCTGAAGACGGTGCGCTAACCCGCAAGGGAGGCAGCCGGCCACGGTAGGGTCAGCGACTGGGGTGAAGTCGTAACAAGGTAGCCGTAGGGGAACCTGCGGCTGGATCACCTCCTTTCTAAGGATGGTTCTTCAGAAGCTTGCTTCTATCGAACCGTTTTAGAAACATCAGTGGCCAACGATCGTCAGGATTGTTGAGCTGCATTGGCGGGATTTCGCCGTCTTCGTTTCTCTTTCTTCGCGGACGAACACGCGCCAGGGGCGGGCTTGCGCTTGTGCGATGCATTGGCGCGAGCCGATTGCGCGCGAGCATGTCCCTGAGCCCTCTCGGGAGGAGCGTTAGGGGCTTGTAGCTCAGTTGGTTAGAGCGCGCGCTTGATAAGCGTGAGGTCGGAAGTTCAAGTCTTCCCAGGCCCACCACTTTGATCGAGTGCGAAGCATTCGTCTTCTGGTACGGGGCCATAGCTCAGCTGGGAGAGCGCGTGCTTTGCAAGCATGAGGTCGTCGGTTCGATCCCGTCTGGCTCCACCAGATGGAATTCGAAGATCGATGCAATGCTTTCAGCAAGGCGCTTCGACATCGTCCGCGAAACATCACTTCGCACGCGCTGTCCGGACGGACATGCGCGTGCGTGATTTCTGACATCGTAAAGAGGAGATTGATCCGAGTTTGGGATCTGCAAAGCAATTTGCGGAATCTCATCCATAATCTCCAGATCATTTCGGCGCTCGCGCATCGCAACTCATCGCAAGATGAGTGAGATGAGTGAGTTGTAAATGATCTTTTTAGCGAAGCTTGACCGCCTCGCTATCGGGTTGATCTTACGAAGCAAGCTGGTCTTTCTAATCATTGTCCGGCCGCGCATAGCATTCATCGAGGGTGCGCGTTTTGAGGTTTCGACCTCAAGGCAATTGTGCGGACAACATTCTGCCGAGTGTGTGGACATTGATAATGAGAGCAATCAAGTGCCTTAAGGGTGTTCGGTGGATGCCTTGGCGCTGAGAGGCGATGAAGGACGTGCTACGCTGCGATAAGCCGTGGGGAGCTGCGAAGAAGCTTTGATCCACGGATTTCCGAATGGGGAAACCCACCTTCGATAGCTGGAACTCCAAGATCTTGTGTCTTGGGGTTCATACAGCAATGTGTGAGACCAAGCCGTGAGGTTTTGGATTTCCAGTTATCAAGTGAAGGTATGAAATCTCTGAATTAAATAGGAGGTTTTAAGCGAACCCGGGGAACTGAAACATCTAAGTACCTGGAGGAAAGGACATCAAACGAGACTCCGTTAGTAGTGGCGAGCGAACGCGGACCAGGCCAGTGATACATCAAAGACAACCGGAACCTGTCAGGAAAGCAGGGCCTTAGAGGGTGATAGCCCCGTACGGGTAATGCGATGATGTATCCATGAGTAAGGCGGAACACGTGAAATTCTGTCTGAACATGGGGGGACCACCCTCCAAGCCTAAGTACTCCTCAGCGACCGATAGTGAACCAGTACCGTGAGGGAAAGGTGAAAAGCACCCCGACGAGGGGAGTGAAATAGACCTGAAACCGGACACCTACAAACAGATGGAGCCCAAGATACGTTCTGGGTGACATCGTACCTTTTGTATTATGGGCCAGCGACTTAATTTAACGAGCAAGCTTAAGCCGATAGGCGTATGCGCAGCGAAAGCGAGTTTGAATAGGGCGTCAAGTTCGTTGTATTAGACCCGAAACCTAGTGATCTAGCCATGAGCAGGTTGAAGGTGAGGTAACACTCACTGGAGGACCGAACGGGTGTCTGTTGAAAAAGACTCCGATGACTTGTGGTTAGGGGTGAAAGGCCAATCAAACTGGGAAATAGCTGGTTCTCCGCGAAAGATATTTAGGTATCGCCTCGCGTGAATACTTCGGGGGGTAGAGCACTGGATGGGCTAGGGGGACTTACCGTCTTACCAAACCCAACCAAACTCCGAATACCCGAAAGTAATACGCGGGAGTCACACGGCGGGTGCTAA
>CAVXTR010000016.1:347500-666635 GCA_963764705.1 uncultured Alphaproteobacteria bacterium
GGCCCTCGCGATCAAACCTGGCCACCCCGTAGGCTTTTTTCCGCGACCCCTGATATTTGGCTTCGTCATGGACAGTGCGGAGCTGGACAAAGCGACGTTCGCGAGTGCACAGCAACTGGCCGGTGATGTTCATGCCGAGATCGCTCATGCGATGCCGGCTGTGAAAGCGGGTAGCCCCAATATTGCGTTGGGAGGCGGGCATATCATCTGCGGTTTCTTCCCTCCTGCCGAAATCGAGATGATTGAAGAGTAAGCCCTGTGGCCCGGCCCCGGCAGCCACTGAAATGTCCGAGCGCGCAGCCAGGCATGGGCGACGTGCAGATCCTCGGCGTGATTTCGCGCGACGCCGAGGCGCCGCAGCTTGCTTATCTCGACGAGCCGATGCTGCCGACACCCGAGATCCTCGCTTTGGCGGCGCCGCTCGAGGTCGATCAGGTGTTTCGTCTGTCGGCCCGTTGCGAAGAAAAGAAATGCACGCATTTCGACGGGCACGACTGCCAGCTCGCGGTTCGCATTGCAAAAATGCTGCCCGAAGTGGTTGATTACCTTCCGGCTTGCAACATCAGGTCCGATTGCCGCTGGTTCAAGCAGGAGGGCCGGGCGGCCTGCGTGCGGTGCCCGCAGATTGTCACCGCCACCCATGAGGGCGACGAGCGCTGGCAGCAGGTTGCCGGCGTTCCGCCTCGAAGCGCCTGAGCGGCCGATCCCGCCGTGGTCGATGGCGGCTCTCGATATCGTGATCGGAGGAGACGCCGCCTCGCTCCGGGGCCGCGCATTCCGCTCGAATGGGCCACCGATTCGCTGCCTCCAGTTCCCCAACCGATCATCTTCCGTTCAGGAACGCGCCGCTAGGCTCAGGTCGCTTTTGTTTCCGCCACGTTTCGCCGGCAGATTCGTCGGCATCGTTTGAACCGTCCCCAGGTCGCATCGACCCATCTATGTACCCGCCCCGACCAAGAACCATCCCGAAATGCCTTGAGGAGACTTCCATGCGTGAGATCGTTCGCCCCCTCGCCAGTGTCTTGAGTGTTGCCTGCCTTGCGTTCTCGATGTCGGCCGTCTCCAGTTCGGCGGTGCTGGCGCAGGCCAAGATGGCCCCTGCGCCCAAGCAGCAGGCCGCGCCGCCGCCGGCGGCAGCCGACCAGGGTCCCGCGCTCAAGCAGATTGCGCTCACCGACAAGCAGATCGAGCAGGTGCTGGCCGGGCAAAAGGACATCGACGCCATCACCGACAAGATTCCGGAGAATGCCAAGCCGGATCCGAAGGTCGACGCGCAGCTCGATGCCGCCGCCAAGAAGGCCGGCTTTGCCAGCTACGACGAGTACAACACCGTTGTCGACAATATCAGCCTGGTGCTCGGCGGCTTCGATCCCGCAACCAAGAAATATGTCGGCGCCGAGGCCGTCATGAAGGCGCAGCTCGCCCAGGTCCAGGCCGACAAGAAGATGTCCGCCAAGGACAAGAAGGAAGCGCTGGCCGACATCAACGAGGCGCTGAAGTCGCCGCCGCCCGCGATCGAGAACAAGGGCAACATCGATCTGGTCGGAAAATACTACGACAAGCTCGCGGCCGCACTGGGCGACAGCCAGAACTAGGTTTTCTTTTGACGCGTTTTCTCAACGCGAACCGGTGCCCACCCCCGGATCAAGTCCGAGGGCATGCTTCGCTCGAAAACGCTATCAATAAGTCCGATCGGCGAGATCAATGAAAAAGCCCCGGAGAAATCTCCGGGGCTTTTTTTCTTCTTCGAATGGATTCCTCAGGTGCGGGTGCGCATCCGCATCATGAAGCTGTCGTAGCTCAATTCCGCGACCTGCATCCACGCCAGCGATTCGTTTCTGTAGGCCGACAGGCTCGCATACATCTTGTTGAAGTGCGGATTGGTCTTCGACAGGTCGGCGTAGATCTCGTTCGCGGCGTTGTAGCAGGTCTCCAGCACTTCCTGCGGGAACGGTTTCAGGATCGCGCCGGCAACCAGCAGCCGCTTCAGCGCCGGCGGGTTGACGTAGTCGTACTTGCCGGTGACCCAGGTGAAGGTGTCGCGTGAGGCGCATTCGATCGCGGCCTGATAGGGCTTCGGCAACGCGTTCCACTTCTCGATGTTGATGACGTTGTGGCCCTGACCGGTGCCTTCCCACCAGCCCGGATAGTAATAGTACTTCGCGACCTTGACGAAGCCGAGCTTCTCGTCGTCATAGGGACCGACCCACTCGGCAGCGTCGATGGTGCCTTTCTCCAGCGCCGGGTAGATGTCGCCGCCGGCGATCTGCTGCGGCACGCCGCCGACCTTGGCGATGATGCTGCCCGCAAATCCGCCGATGCGGAATTTGAGGCCCTTGAAGTCCTCCATCGACTTGATCTCCTTCCGGAACCAGCCGCCCATCTGGGCGCCGGTCGAGCCGGTCGGGATACCGAGGCAGCCATATTCCTTCAAGAGGTCGTTGAGCATTTCGGTGCCGCCGCCGAAGTTCAGCCAGGCAATGTGCGCGCGCGTATTGAGCCCGAACGGCAGCGCGGTGCCGAAGGTGAAGGCGGGGTTCTTGCCCCAGTAGTAATACAGCGCGGTGTTGCCCATCTCGACGGTGCCGTTGCCGACGGCATCGAGCACCTGCAGGCCTGGAACGATTTCGCCTGCTGCAAACGATTGAATCTGGAATTTGTTGTCGGTGATCTCGGCGACGCGTTTGGCGAAATATTCGCAGCCGCCATAGAGCGTATCGAGCGCCTTCGGCCAGCTTGCCGTATATCGCCACTTTATTTCAGGATTGGATTGGGCGATCGCGGGTGCGGCTACTGCGCTTGCAGCGAGACCGACACCGCCGACCTTCAAGAAATCACGACGTTTCATGCGCTTCCCCTCTTGTTTGTGCCGATACCCGACCAAGGGACAACGATCTTGCTTGTCGTTTTTATTTTTGCCGATGGCCGATGTTTGCTTGGTGATTGAAACCCGGGCCTTCAAACGTGCGGTCAAGATGACCAATCGGGGATCGATAATCAAGCGTCCTGCTTCGACCGCAGTTGCGAAGAGGCCCCGCTTCCTGCCCGACGAAAGGCTAAGGGGTGCGCTGACGCGACCCCCTCTGTCTGCTACTGAAAGCGCCAATCGGCGTTGGAGCATGGAATGGCGGACAAGAAAGTAGTGGTGGCCGGCGCGACCGGACTGGTCGGAAATGCCGCGCTGCGGCACTTCGGCCGTGCAGGTGGGTGCGACGTTGTGGCGCTGGCACGGCGCGAGCCGCGTGAGCTGTACGGCGCCCGCTACGTTCCGGTCGACCTTTCCGATCGCGCGCAATGCCTGCAGGCCGCCGCTGAATTGCAGGGTGCGACCCATCTCGTCTATGCCGCACTCTACGAAGCGCCGAACCTGATCGACGGTTGGCGCGATCCCAACCAGATCCGCACCAACGACCTGATGCTGCGCAACCTGATGGCCGCGCTGGAGCCAGTTGCGCCCACGCTGAAACACGTCGCGCTGCTGCAGGGCACCAAGGCCTATGGCGTCCACGTCCGTCCGCTCACCGTGCCGGCGCGCGAGGGCCGCTCCGAAATGTACGAGCAGCCGAATTTCTACTGGGCGCAGGAGAACTTTTTGCGCGAGCTGCAAAGAGGCAAAGGCTGGCACTGGAGCATTTTGCGGCCGGTGCTGATCGTCGGCCTCGCCATGGGCGGCGCGATGGATCTGATCCCGCCGCTCGGCGTCTACGCGGCGATGCTGCGTGAGCAGGGCCGCGCGCTGGATTATCCCGGAGGTGCTGCGCGGGTGTCGCAGGCGGTCGATGTCGATCTGTTGGCGCGCGCCATCGCCTGGTCGGGGGAGGCGGCTGCTGCGCGCAACGAAGCCTTCAACGTCACCAATGGCGATGTCTTCACCTGGGAGAACGTCTGGCCGGCGATCGCAGATGCGCTGGAGATGAAGCCGGGCGCCGCCGTGCCGCTGTCGATGGCGCAGGAATACCCGAAATGGATCGCGCCGTGGGACGAACTGCGCCGCAAGCACGGTCTGATCTCACCCGGCCTCGAAGCCTTCGTCGGTCTCTCGTTCCAGTATGCCGATTACAGCATGCGCCATGGCCAGACCCAATCGGGGCCGCCCTCGATCGTCTCGACCGTGAAGATCAACCAGGCCGGCTTTACGGAAATGATGGATACCGAAGCGATGTTTCGAAAGTGGTTCGCACAAGCGCGGTCGAGCCGTCTGCTGCCGTAGGACCATAGCGTTTTTCGAGCGAAGTGGACGCCGGTTCGCGTAAAGAAAACGCGTCAAACAAAAAGACTCCAGCACTACTGGTGGCTATCCTCCGGCGGCGTTGCGGCCACCGCAGGTGCTGCGCTGACGAGCCAGCAGCCCGCCGAGGCCACGATCAGCCCTACAATAGCGAGGGGGCTCGGCTGCTCGCCGAGCAGGATCCAAGCGAGTACCGCCACTGTTCCCGGCACCAGATAGAAATTCGCGCTGGCGCGGGCGACGCTGCCGCGCACCAGCATCGCCGAATAGAGGCCCATGCCGCCGAGCGAGACCATCAGCGCGCCCCAGGCCACCGCGCCGATCGCCGCATTGGTCCAGTCGGCCTGCGGTGTTTCCAATAGCCACGCCCCCAGCGAGGAGACGACGGCGGCCGACAGAAACTGCACGGTGGCGCCGGGCAACAGCGGCATGCCGCGGCAGAACCGCCCGAAATAAAGCGTCCCGGAAACCAGCCCGGTGACGCCGACAAAGGCGAGCACCAGACCTTGAAAGCGGGCGGGGTTCTCGACCGCCGCCTCACCGACCACGAGGCCGACGCCGACCAGACCCAGCACCAGTCCCAGCCATTGCGCGCCACGTAACCGCTCGCGCAGCAGCATGACACCGAGCGCTGCCGTCAGCAGCGGCGTCAGCGATTGCACCAGCGCGATATGGGCGGCGGGCGCAATCATCAGGCCGACATGCGGCGCCATCAGCCCGACCGCGTTCAACAGCGCACCGGCGATGGCACAATGCAGCCATCGCCATCCGGCGAGCGGTTGCCAGGACCGCCGCAGCACGAACATGGCTGCGGTCAGGATCGACCGCGCAGGCAATCAGCCGGACGGCGACAAACAGCAGCGGCGAGAGGTGCCGCAATCCGACCTTTCCCGAGATGAACGAAGAACTCCAGAGCAGCACGAACAGGAGCGGCGCCAGCCTGACAAACATCCCGCTCCCTGACCTGATTTTACCGTGGCGTGGAGAACGCCGCTTCCATCGCCTTGCGCGTCTTGATGGTATCGTTGTTAGCATCGACCTCGACGTCGCTCCAGCGCACCACCGCGCCATGGCCGATGTTGTTCTTCAACTTGACGCGATGGGCAAGCCCGATCGGCAGCGCGCCGGCGGCAAGACTGGCGGATGCCGGCATCAGCTTGCCCCACACCGTGTAGCCGCCTTCGCCGTCGAGCATTTCGCCGGCTCTCAGATCGCGCTTCGCTACGGCGGCGACGTCGCCGCGAAAACCGTGCGGCTGCCCGGTCGGCTCGTTGCGCAGCGCCGCCGACAGGATCGAGATGTTCAGCTCCAGCCCGATCAGATGATAGGGCTTGTACATCGCGGCATAGCGGCCGGAGGCGTCGGTCTTCAGCCCGTATTGCTTGAAGCAATCGGCGGCATAGTCGTTCGGCGCTTCCAGCACGACATAGACGCCCCAGCGCAGGTCGCGAAACACCGGACGGCCGTCGCGCTCCAGCGACGACACCACTTCCACCACGCCGGATTTCTCCAGCACGCCGCCGTTGTCGCGCGGCCGCATCACATGCGGCAGGTCGTCGACGCCGCAGGGCGGAAACAGCAGGCCGTCGGTCGGCACGTCGAGCCCGGTGGCGTTGGCGATCGCCGCCATTTCGATCGCGGATTTGGTGCCGTCCAGAAACGAATTGAACATCTGCGGGTTCATGCCGGCCGACTGGGCTTCGCCCGCCGTCAGGCCGTAATGGCCCCAGACGCCCTCCGGCGTCACGTCGTGATAGGCCGGCAGGTATTTGGTGCCCTTGCCGGCGGCGACGACGCGAAATCCCGTCGCGCGCGCCCAGTCCACCATCTCGGCGGTCAGCGCCGGCTGGTCGCCATAGGCCAGCGAATAGACCACGCCGGCCTTGCGCGCCTCCTCGGCGAGCAGCGGACCCGCCAGCACGTCGGCCTCGACGTTGACCATCACGACATGCTTGCCCGCCGCAATCGCGGCGCGGGCATGCCGGATGCCGACCGCGGGATTGCCGGTGGCTTCCACCACCACGTCCATCGCGCCGCCCGCAATCGCGCGCAGGCCATCGTCGGTGAAGGCCGTCCGCGCGATCCGTGCCTGATCCCAGCCGACCGTGCGGCAGGCCTCGCGCGCCCGGTCGCGGTCGAGGTCGATGATCAGCGGTACCTCGAGCCCCGGCGTGTGCGGCACCTGCGCGAGGAACATCGAGCCGAACTTGCCGGCGCCGATCAGCGCGACGCGAACCGGCTTGCCGGCCGCGAGGCGGGCGTTGAGGAGATGATGAAGGTTCATGAGGGATTCCGATAACTGAGATCAAGTGGCGCGGTACGACTATTGTCCGTCATGGCCGGGCTTGACCCGGCCATCCACGTCTGTGTCGCCGCAAGAAAGACGTGGATGCCCGGGACAAGCCCGGCGCATGACGACGTCCTTTCCTGCTCGACGCTATGACTACTCCGCCGCCTGACGATGCGCCCGCGCAAGTCGCAACAGCGCATCGTCGTCCACGGTCTGGATCGGCGTGAAATCGCGATGGGCGATGTATTCCGGCCGTGTCGGCGTGCGGATGTAGTTCGAGACCGCGTTCAAGGTCAGATACACGATCTTGCGCGGGTAGGGCGTGATGTTGCCGGCCGAGCCGTGCACCAGGTTGCCGTGGAACATCAGCATGCCGCCGGCCTTGCCGGTAGGCGCGACGATGCCGCCTTCCTTTACCAGTCTGCGTCACGGTGGCCTCGTCCAGCGTCCACAGCGGATAGGAGGTGGTCGCGAGGTCATGCGCGGCCGGCAAATCGCCGGCGTGCTGGCTCCGCGGCACCAGCATCAGCGGACCGTTGATCGGCATCACCTCGTCGAGGAAGATCGCGATGTTCATCGCGCGCGGCTGCGGCATGCCGTCGTCGCGCTTCCAGGTGCCGTAATCCTGGTGCCATTGCCAGACGTCGCCGGTGAAGGCGGATTTGGCGTTGATCTTGTACTGATGCATGTAGACTTTTTCGCCGAACACCTGTTCGACCGGATCGATCATGCGCGGATGGGCGCCGAGCGCGCCGAACGCTTCGTTGTAGAGATGGGCGGCAAAGGCGGTGCGCGGCGCGCCGCTCTTCTCGCGCCATACCTCGGGACGGTTGGTGTCGTAGATGCCCTCGGCCTCGCGGGCGAGATAGGCGACTTCCTCGGGGCTGAACAGCTCGGGCAGGAACAGCCAGCCTTCGCGGTTGAACGAGTCGATCTGCTGCTGGGTCAATTTCATGGCGTTCTCTCCTGTGTGTTTATTCTTTCGTCATGGCCGGGCTGTCCGGCCATCGACGTCTTGCTATCGCTCGAGACGTCGATGCCCGGCTCCCGGCATGACGCTCGTACGCGGCCTCGTCGTCGCTTTCAGTCTCTCCTCGGTCATCCGTCCCGCGGTCTGCGCATGCGCCAGTGCCGCGGCTTCTGCCGCCTTGGCGTTGCCGGCCAGAATCTGCGCGGCGATGGTTTCGTGTTCGGCCCAGGCGCTGTCGCGGTAATCGAGTTCGGCCAGCACGGTCGCCATCGAGCGGCGCATATGCGGCCATTGCGGCGCGATCATTTCCTCGATCGCGGGATTGCCGGCGAGACGATAGATGGCGCGGTGAAAATCGACGTCGAGCGCGATCAGTTGCGCCAGCGGCGTGTTGCTGCCGATCGCCCGCCCGGCCTGCAGCGCCGCCTCGAGCTGCGCGCGCCCGGCGGCATCCGTCCTCGACCCGTCCGGCAGCGAGCCGGGCGGCAAGCGCATCGATGGCGCCGCGCACCTCGTAGAGCTGACGGATACGCGAGGGGTCGAGCCGCGTCACCTCAAAGCCGCGCCGGCCGCTTTCGGCGACAAGGCCCTGCCGGTGCAGCAAATGCAGCGCATGCGAGACCGGCTGACGCGAGACGCCGAGCCGTTCGGCCAGTTCGTTCTGGCGGATGCGGTGTCCCGGCGGCAGCGAGCGGTCGGTGATCGCCTCCAGGATCCGGGCATAGACCTGGTCGATCAGGTTCGGGAGCGGGTCCAGACGGGGTCATGCCGGCGGTCCAATTCGGAATACGGAATTCCGTATTCGGTAACTAACTCCGGCCTGAGGGCTGGGTCAAGAGCGAACGATCCCGCGCGGGAACCGCTCGTGCTAAATTTACCTGCTGCGCGCTAAACAACGACCCGGCCGAACCGGCTGGGCTTTCGCAATCTGTTGCTCCAATCCGCTAAAGCCGTCCCATTCTGCTTCTCGCGTCAGAGTTCCGATCGTGCTGCGACCGACCATCCGAAGACGCATCCTCGGCATTGCCATCGGGCTGATTTTCCTGATGGCGATCACGTCGGCGCTGTCGACGATGATGACGCGAAAAATTGCCCATCAGCTCGACGAACTCAGCGGCAAATATGTCGAAGCCTATGGCCATCTGGCGCGGATGAATATCCGCTCGCTGGAGCAGGCTCTGGCGCTGCGGCGGATGGTGATCGCGAAGATGCAGTCGCCGCCGGACGACGCAGGTTTTGTCGAACGTCAGAAGGTCTACGAGGCAAAGGGACAGGAAATCGAACAGGAAGCGCAGGTCGCGCGGACCCTGATCAATGCGATCATCGAAGATACCTCCACCGAATCCGACAACGCCCGGCTTGGCCGCATCGACGACCGGATCGAGCACGTCAACGGCGATCTGCGCCGCTATCTCGGCGAGGAATACAGGCGGTTGTTGCCGCTGCTCGAGGCCGGAAATTTTCCGGAAGCGAGAACGAGCCTTGTCCGGTCCGACACCCTGCGCGACGAATTCAGCCAGAAGGTCGAGGAAATCCGTACGGACATGATGGCGCAGGTCCGCAGCGATTCAGTCGTGACGATGCGGGACCAGCGCACGGCCATCGCCATATCGGCCATTCTGACGGTGCTGGCGGCCATCCTCGGACTGATGTTCTCGCTGTTCATCAGCACCGGCATCACCACGCCGGTGCGGCGCCTGCTGGATGGCACCCGCGCGGTCGAGGCCGGAAAGCTCGACGGATCGATCGACGTCACCACGCGCGACGAAATCGGGCAACTGACGACCGCATTCAACAACATGGTCGAGCAGTTGCGTCACAAGGAACGCCTGCGCGAAACGTTCGGACGCTATGTCGACCCGCGCGTCGTCGAAGGGCTGATCGACCCGAAGTCGCTGACGGCAAGCGACGGCGAACGGCGGGTGATGACAGTGCTGTTCTGCGACATGAAGGGATTTACCGGCCTCAGCGAGGGCATGACGCCGAAGGGCCTCGTCAAGGTGATGAACCACTATCTGTCGACGATGTCGGGGCCGATCCGCAGCCATCGCGGCATCATCGACAAATATATCGGCGACGCCATCATGGCCTATTGGGGCCCTCCCTTCACCGAAAACGGCGAGCAGGCGCAGCTCGCGTGCCTTGCTGCCGTCGAGATGGTCCAGCGCGGCGTGGCGTTGCGGACCGAGCTGCCGGAATTGCTCGGCCTGCGGACCATCCCGAGCGACTGCACCATCCGCATCGGCATTGCGACCGGCGAGGTGCTGGTCGGCAGCATCGGTTCGGAATTCATGATGAGCTACACCGTGATGGGCGACGCGGTGAACCTGGCGTCGCGCCTCGAAGGCGCCAACAAGATCTATGGCAGCACCTCGCTGGTCTCGGAGCCGACGGTCAAGGCCGCCGCCGCGCCGTTGAAGTTCGCGAGATCGACCGGCTGGTCGTGGTCGGCCAGAGCCGTCCCGAAGCGGTGTTCGAGATCATGGGACGCAAGGACGAACTCGACGAGAACCAGTTGCGGTTGCGGGAGCGCTATGCGGAGGGGCTGGCCGCCTACCGCGCCCGCCGTTGGGACGACGCGCGTCAGGCGTTCGCTGCGGCGCTCGAAGCGGTTCCGGGCGACGGGCCGTCGATGGCCCTGGCCCGGCGTGTCGCGCAATTCCAGGCCAATCCGCCGGCCGCGGATTGGGACGGCGCGTGGCGCCTCGATCAGAAATAACGGCGTTTACGCCGCCAGAAAATCCAGCACTACTTCGCAAAATTCCTGCGGCGCGTGTTCGAACATCCAGTGACGGGTGCCCGGGATCACGGCGGTTTTGGCGCCCGGAATGTGCTCGGCCAGCACGCGCCAAATCACCGACAGCGCGCCCTTGGTGTCGCCGCCGCCGATCAGCAGCGTCGGTGTCCTGATCTGCTCCGCTTCGCTCTTTGCGAACGGTTTGCGATTCTCGCCGACCTGACCGATCAGCGTAAAGACGTTGTCGCGCAATTGCTGCTTCGGCACCGCCGGCAGGCGCGCCCAGGTACCGGCGCCGTCGATGCCGTCAACGAACAGGGCCAGCGCGCCGTCGATATCGCCGCTCCTGATTTTCTCCGCGGCTGCCGGAATGCGCACGCCGATCGGCGTGAAGCCGGGGGCTTCGGTAACGGGATTGAGCGTTGCGTCGAGGTCGCCTCCGGGTTCGGCGAGTACCAGTTTTCGCAGCAATTGCGGCCGCGCTTGCGCGACCCGAAAGCCGATATGGCCGCCGCGGGAATGGCCGATCAGATCGACGGGGCCGGCGTTCAGCTTCTCGATGAAGCCGACGACGTCGGCGACATGCTGCGCCATCAGATAGTCGGAGCCTGCGCCGTCCCAGTGTTCCGGAAAGAAGCGGCGGAGGCTGAGTGCAATCACGCGGTGTTTTTTGGTCAGCGGTCCGAGCACCGCGTTCCAGGTGCGGAAATCGCCAAGCGTGCCGTGCACGCAGACCAGTGGCGGGCCTTTTCCCACCTCCAGATAAGCCATGTCGTAACCGTTGACGGTGAGCGTCTGCATCGCGATCAGGCCCCCGCCAGAAACGCCAGCACGATCTCGCAATATTTCTGCGGCGCCTGTTCGAACATCGGATGCGTGGTGCCCGGGATCATCTCGGTGCGCGATCCCTTCACGTTTGCGGCGAGCGTATGCAGCACTTGCGGCAGCGTACCCCTGGTATTGGCGCCACCGATGAACAAGGTCGGCGTCTCGATCGGCTTCAGCGTCCGCCTTCGAGAAGGGCGGGCGCTGGTCCTTCATCTGCCCGATCAGCGTGGTGGCGTTGTCGCGCAGAAGCTGTTTGGGCGTCGCCGGCAGCCGTTTCCAGGCGCCAGGGCCTTCCAGCGCATCCATGAAGATCGCGAGCCCGCCGTCGATGTCGCCGTTGGCGATCACCTCGGCGGAAGCCGCGATCCGCGCCGCCAGCGGCGAGGGGCCGGGCTTGAACGCAGGGTCCAGCGTGGCGTCGAGTTCGCCGCCGGGCTCGGCCAGGATCAGCTTGCGCAGCAGGTCCGGCCGGCGTTGGGCGACGCGAAAGCATATATGCCCGCCGCGCGAATGGCCCATCAGGTCGACCGGTTTGCCATCGAGCTGCTCGATGAAGGCGATGACGTCGTCGACATGCTGGGCGATCGAATAGGTGCCGCCGACGCCGTCCCAATGGTCGGGAAAGAAGTGCCGCAGCGACACCGCGATCACGCGGTGTTTGCGTGTCAATGGACCCAGCACCGACGACCAGATCCGGAAATCGCACAGCGAGCCGTGCACGCATACCAGCGGCGCGCCGTGCCCGATGCGCTCGCCGACCTCGAGATAGGCCATGTCATAACCGTTGACGCGGAGCGTTTGCATGGGAGACTCGTGAAGATCGGAGGGTCTGGAGGCCATTGAATGGCTGATGCGAGAACCCCAGATCAGCGGAAGTTGTTTATGCCGTCAAGTTCCCCCAGCTTTCGGGTGGATAGCAACAATCTCCAAGCCTAGATTTGGGCTGGAAACGAAGCTGGTGGCATTGAACGGGAGAACTGGAGCCAGCCATGACCGGGCACCATTTTGCGATATTCGACACGTCCATTGGCCGCTGCGGCATTGTCTGGGGCGAGCGCGGCATCACCTCGGTACAATTGCCGATGGGCAACGAGAAGATGACCCGCACCCGCCTGCAGCAGCGCCATGACGACCTGATTGAAACGCCGCCGCCGGCGAAGATACAGGCCGCGATCGAGGGGATCGTCGAACTGCTGGAAGGCAAGCCGAACGACCTCGCCGACGTCGTGCTCGATCTCGACGGCGTCCCCGAATTCAACCGCGGCGTCTACGACATCGCGCGCACCATTCCGCCGGGCAAGACGCTGACCTATGGCGATATCGCCAAGAAGCTGGGTGGCGTCGAGCTGTCGCGCGACGTCGGTCAGGCGCTCGGGCGCAATCCCTGTCCGATCGTGGTGCCCTGCCATCGCGTGCTGGCCGCCGGCAACAAGCCTGGTGGATTTTCCGCCAATGGCGGGGTGGTGACCAAGCTGAAGATGCTGGAGATCGAAGGCGCGCCGGTGAATTACACGCCGAGCCTGTTCGATTGAGCGATCTTCACCGCCCCTTGAAATCCGGCTTCCGCTTCTCGTTGAAGGCGAGCACGCCCTCGCGGCGGTCTTCGGTCGGCACCATGCGGTTATAAGCCTCGATCTCGAGCGCCAGCCCGTCGCGCAGCGAGGACTGCAGGCCGCGATGGATCGACAGCTTGGCCTGCCGCACCGAAATCGGCGCATTGCGGGCGATGTGCGATGCGGTCGCCAATGCCTCCCGCAACAGATCGCCTTGCGGAAATACTTCGTTGACCAGACCCCAGGCGTGGGCTTGCGCCGCGGTAAAGGGCTTGCCGGTCAGGATCAGCTCCTTGGCGCGGCGCTCGCCGACGGCGCGCGGCAGTGTCTGGGTGCCGCCGCCGCCCGGCATGATGCCGAGCGTGACTTCGGTCAGCGCAAAGCGCGCGGTCTCGGCGGCGTAGAGGAAGTCGCAGCAGCCGGCAATCTCGCAACCACCGCCATAGGCCGCACCGTTGACGGCGCCGATGATCGGCACCGGGCAGTCGATCAGCGCCCGCACCATCCGCTCAAAAATGACGTGCTGACGCGTCCATTGTTCGTCGGTCATGCCGCGGCGTTCCTTGAGGTCGCCGCCGGCGCAGAACGCCTTGTCGCCCGATCCGGTCAGTACGATGCAGCGCAGGCTTTTGGGATCGAGGGCGGCATCCTCGAAACAGCGCACCAGATCCTTGCCCATCTGGGTGTTGAGCGCGTTGGAAGCGTCCGGCCGGTTGAGACGGATAATGGTGACGTGCTCACTGGCCGCTTCCAGCGAAAGGGTTTCGAACTCTGATGCGCTCATATCGCCTCGCAGGAAAATCCGTTGCCGGCGCGGCGAATCTTTCCCGCTGATGGCGAGGGGAAATGCGCGGTGCAGCACAGCGTATCGGTGTCGCAATAGCGTTCGAGAAAGCTGCGCCGCGTCGATGCGGCCTGCGCCTGGTCGACATCGAACTTCGCGGAGAATTCCGGATAGCGCGTCTGCAGCGGCGAATGCATCAGGTCGCCGGAGAACACCGCGTCGTCCTTGCCGCGGCCGAAGGTGAAGGCGATATGGCCGGGCGTGTGACCCGGGGTCGGCAGGATGCGGGCGTGATCGCCGATCGCATGATCGTCGCGCACGATCTCGGCTTGCTTTGCTTCGACCACCGGCAGCACGCTGTCGACGAACGGCGGCACCGGCGTTTTCGCGTTTTGCTCCGTCCAGTAATCGTATTCGGTCTTGCCGAACACGTAGCGCGCCTTCGGAAACGTCGGCACCCAGCGGCCGTTGTCGAGCCGTGTGTTCCAGCCGACGTGATCGACATGCAGATGCGTGCACATCACGAAGTCGATATCGCCGGGCGAAAAGCCCGCTGCTCCCAGCGCGCGCAGGTAGGTGTCGTCGGTCTTCATGTTCCATTTCGGGCGCTGCGGCCGCGGCTTGTCGTTGCCGATGCAGCTGTCGATCAGGATGGTGTGGTGCGGCGTCTTTACGACGTAGGACTGGAAACACAGGATCAGTACGTCCTTGTCGTCGAGCGCGCCGGCCTTCTGCATCCACGATCGGTTCTCGGCCAGCACTTCCGGCGTCAGGCCCGGCAACATCTCCAGCGCCGGCAGGAAGGTGGTTTCCTGCTCGATGATGCGGTGGATGGTGAGGTCGCCGACGGAAAATTTCAGGCCCATGTTCTTGTTGTCCTTTTTATTGTCCCGGCCGGATCAGCGCTACTTGTCGCGAACGGATGGAAGGATGAAATTGGTCAGCATATCCAGCGCACCGTCGCCCTGGTGCGGCCGGAAATACAGGCCCGAGGTCGTCATCACGACAAGGTCGCGGTCGGGTACGATGAAGATGCGCTGACCGCCCGAACCCATCGCGGCGATCCACTTTACTTCGGTGCCATCCGAGATCGAGCGTCCCAGCCACCATTGCTGGCCGTAGAAGAACAGTCCGCTGAAATAGCCGATCGCCTGGAAGCGCGGTTTGACCGATTGCGCGATCCAGTCGGCCGAGACGACCTGCTTGCCATTCCATGCGCCACGGTCGAGCACGAGCTGGCCGATCTTGGCGGCATCGCGCGGTCGCAGCCGTAGGCCGACGGCGGAAGCGATCTTCTTGTTCTCAGGATAATTCTTCCATTCCAGATCGGTAATCCCGAGCGGCTGGAACAGCACTTCGCGCGCGAACACTTCCAGCGGCTTGCCGGAGACACGCTCGAGGATGTTGCCGAGCAGATTGGTGGCGCCGCCATTATAGGTCCACAGCGCGTCCGGCGGCTTGGCGACCGGCTTCGACAGAATGTAGCGGATCGGATCGGCTTCGTTGCCGAGATGCGGTTCGTCGTTTTTCGGATCGTTCCAGCCGCGGTTTTCGTCCCACTGCATGCCCGACGACATCGTCAGCAGATGCCGAAGCGTGATCTGGTCCCAGCCCGCGGATCTGACGTCAGCATGTTCCGGAAAGTATTTCACGACCGGCTCGTCGGCGCTTGCGATCAGCTTGCGGTCGATGGCGATGCCGACCAGCAGCGAGACCACGCTCTTCGAGGCCGAGCGCAGGTCGTGTCTGGTGGTGGCGTCGAATTCGTGCAGGCCTCCTGCCTGACCCCAGGGCTCATCATAGCCGGAGTAATATTGTTCGAACACCAGCCTGCCATGGCGGATGATGACCACGGAATGGATGTCGGCTTCCATTTCCTTCATCCGCGCCCTGATGCCACAGAGCCGCGCGCCGTCGAGGCCGACGCTTTCGGGAGAGGCGGTTACCCAGCCGTCGTCGAGTGCAACGGGCGATCCGCAGGCCAGATTTCGCTGGCCCAGCGACATTTCATTCGATTGTGCCAGCGCGCTGGTTGTCGCAAATACAAAAACGGCAGCGAGGCCGAGGCGCCGCAATTTTTTGCCGCCCTCGCGCATGCCGCCGTCTCCGTTTTCGTTGTTACGCCGTCGGCGGCACCGAGATCTTCACCGACGGCCGTTCCAGCATCTTCTGATTGAAGGCGTCGAGCTTCGGATAGGCCTTGCGCCAGCCGCAATCGGCAAAGCGGAAGTCGGCGTAGCCGAGCACGCAAACGAGGCCGATCTGGGCGGCGTTGAACGGGCCCGACAGCACGTCATGCCTGTTCTCGAACCGCGCCATGCCGGACCAGGCCCGGTTCCAGTGGTCCTTGTGCCAGTCGCTCCAGCGCAACCCTTCCGGGCGCACCATTTTCTCGTAGCGGCACAGCAGCATCGCATCGAGCATGCCCTGCAGCAGGGAATGGTCGCTCTTGACCTTCCATCGCTCGGGGCCCGGAAGCCGGGATCAGCTTGTTGCCGCCGGCGAGTTCGTCGAGATATTCGACGATGACGTAGGAATCGAGGATGACATCACCATTGTCGAGGATCAGCACCGGCAGCTTCTTCAGCGGCGTGATCTTCGAATATTCCTCGTTCGGCTGGCCCGGCGCGACCGCGGCCGGAATGAACTCGATCTTGTCGATCAGGCCGGTCTCGATCGCGGCGATGCGGACCTTGCGGGCGAACGGCGAGGCGGGAGAGAAGGTGAGTTTCATTTTTGAAATCCCTTGGTGGGTCTTTTCTTCCGTCATGCCCGGGCAGAAGTGCGAAGCACGTCTTCGCACTGGATATCCGGGCATCCACGTTCTTGCGTTGCGAGAGAAGACGTGGATGGCCGGGTCAAGCCCGGCCATGACGAGTTAGGCCAGCCTGCGCCTTACGCCGCGACGATTTCCTGGCGCTGTTCGCCGAGGCCTTCGATGCCCAGCGTAACGACGTCGCCGACATTGAGGAACTGCGGCGGCTTCATGCCGGTGCCGACGCCGGGAGGCGTGCCGGTCGTGACGATGTCGCCGGGCAGCAGCGTCATGAACTGCGAGACGTAGGAAATGCACTTCGCCATGTTGAAGATCATGGTCGAGGTCGATCCGGTCTGGCGGCGCTGGCCATTGACGTCGAGCCACATCGACAGCTTCTGCACGTCGGGCACTTCATCCTTGGTCACCAGCCACGGGCCGAGCGGGCCGAACGTGTCGTGCGACTTGCCCTTGGTCCATTGACCGAGGCGCTCGATCTGGAAATTGCGTTCCGAGACGTCGTTGCAGACGCAATAGCCGGCGACGTGGTTGAGCGCATCGGCTTCGCTGACATACTTGGCGCGGGTGCCGATGATGGCGGCGATCTCGACTTCCCAGTCGAGCTTGGTGGAGCCGCGGGGCTTTTCGACCGCGTCGGTGGGGCCGGAGAGCGCGGTGTTGGCCTTGATGAAGAAGATCGGCTCGGTCGGAATCGGTGCCCCGGTTTCCTTGGCGTGGTCGGCATAGTTCAGGCCGATCGCGACGAATTTCGAGATGCCGGTGACGGGCGCACCGAGGCGCGGGGAGCCTGAGACGGCCGGCAGCTTGGACGCATCGAGACCGGCGAGCTTGGCCAGCGAGGCCGGCGCATAGGCCTCGCCATCGAGGTCCTTCACATGGGCTGAAAGATCGCGCAGTTGGCCGGATTTATCGATCAGGCCGGGCTTTTCCGCACCCTTGGCGCCGTAACGAACAAGCTTCATTTTTCACTCCCTGGCGGGTTTTCTTGAGGACTTTTCGACTTGGAATGCTTTTGGAACAGCGCGGAGGGAAATTCAACTGCCGATGCGTACCGCATTGCACCCCCTCATTTCGTGGAGGGTGGCGGAGGCATCCATTCAGCCCAAGGCGATGAACTTGAAGGCAGTCCCTTCACGCTTGATATGGCCGGCATTGAAGTGCCCGCCGATCACCAGGGTCGGCGTATCGGCAAAGCGCGAGAACAGCTCGCGCCGTGTTGCCGCGGACTGCTGGGGCGTGGAATCCGCGGTTGACGACCAGTCGAGATGGGTCATCTGGCAGGGATGGTGGGCGACATCGCCGGTGAGCAGGGCCTCGCGGCCGTCCGATTTGATGTGGATGCTCATATGGCCGGGGCTGTGGCCAGGCGTCGGGATCAGGGTGATCTCGTCCGCAAGGCGGGCGTCGGAGGCGACCAGATCGGCCCGGCCGGCATCGGCAATCGGTTTCACGGAATCGTTGAACACGGCCAGTTTGTCAGTCTCTTCGTGGCTGTGGTCGCGCCAGTATTCGTATTCGGTCTTGCCGAACACGTAACGCGCCTTCGGAAAGGTCGGCACCCATTTGCCGTCGACCAGCCGTGTGTTCCAGCCGACATGGTCGACATGCAGATGGGTGCAGAGCACCGTGTCGATGCTGTCGGGCGCAAAACCCGCCGCGGTCAGGGTATCGAGGAACGGGTCCTTGCGGTCGTTCCAGGTCGGCACCTTGCGGCCCTGCTTGTCGTTGCCGAGCCCGGTGTCGACGATGATCCGGCGCGTCGGCGTCTCGACCAGGAGCGAGTGGATCGACATTTTCAGGCGACCTTCCTCGGTGGCGAAATGCGGGATCAGCCAGGGCAGCTTCTGGATTTCCTCGTTGGTCGCGAGCGGCAGGATGAAGCGGGTGCTGCCGACGGTTTCCAGTTCGACGATTTTGGTGATTTTGACCTTGCCCACATTCCAGTGCATCCGGCGCTTCCCTTTTATTTCGGCGTTCTTGTTCCGGTTCGCGGGCTCACCGCGCACAGTCGACGATGACGGTGCCGAGCTTGTCGCCTTTTTCAACGGCCAGGTGCGCTTGCGCGGTGTCCGACAGCGCGAACTGGCCGGCGACGTTGTGCAGACGCGGGCCGGCCGCAAGCCATTTCGTGATGTCGGTCTGGCCGGCCGCCAGCAACGGCGGCGGCAGCGCGAACAACACCAGCGTGCGCAGCGCGATGCATTTTTCCATCAGGTCGCGCATCGGCACCACGGGCGTGCGGTTGCCGTTGGTGGCATAGACCGCGATGGTCGAATTGACAGCCATCAACTTCAGCGTGGTGCCAACGTTGCCGCCAAAATCAACGTCGACCACGCGGTCGACGCCGCGCTGCCCGGTAAAGGCCATTGCCTTTGCGACGACGTCTTCGGTCTTGTAGTTGACGACCAGATCGGCACCGGCGAGCCGCGCCTGCTCGGCCTTCATCGCCGAACTGACGGTCGCGATCACCTTGGCGCCGCCCCATTTGGCGAGCTGCACGGCGTAATGGCCGACCGCGCCGGCGCCGCCGGTGACCAGCACCGTCTGTCCCGCGATCGGTCCGTCGCAATAGAGGCAGCACCACGCCGTCATGCCGGGGATGCCGAGCGTGGCGCCCGCGGCGAACGACAGGTTGTCCGGCAGCGGCGTCACCAGATGTTCTGATAGCGTGATGTATTCGGCCGCGGTGCCGAAGGCGCGGCCGTTACGCTGGCCGTTGAACAGCCAGACCCGCTGGCCGATCTTCAACCGCGTGACGCCGTCGCCGACCTGGTCGACGATCCCGGCGCCGTCGCTGTTCGGAATCACGCGCGGAAATTCCAGCGTGCGATAGCTGCCGCCGCGGCGGCCGACATCGGCGGGGTTGACGCCGGACGCCTCCAGCCGCACCCGGACTTCACCCGGGCCGGCCATAGGCGTTGGCATCTCGCCATAGGTGAGAACCTCGGGCGCGGGGCCCGTTCGCTCGTACCAGACTGCTTTCATCTCGCGTCCCCCTTTAGAGGGTCCCCGGAAATGCGCCGCCGTCGAGCAGGATGTTCTGGCCGGTGATGAAGCCGGATTTGGCGCTGCACAGGAACGCGCAGGCGTCGCCGAATTCCTCAGGGGTGCCGAAACGTCCGGCCGGATTGAGCTTGGCGCGTTCCGCCAGCACCTGCTCGACGGGAAGACCGCGCTTTTCCGATTCACCCTTTGCCGTGCCGCGCAGGCGATCCGTATCGAAAGGTCCGGGCAACAGGCCGTTGATGGTGACGTTGTTGATGACGGTCTTGCGCGAGATGCCGGCGACGAAGCCGGTGAGGCCGGCGCGGGCGCCGTTGGAGAGGCCCAATATCTCGATCGGCGCCTTCACCGCGGCCGAGGTGATGTTGACGATGCGGCCGAACTTGCGCGCCATCATGCCGTCCACCGTCGCCTTGATCAGCTCGATCGGGGTCAGCATGTTGGCGTCGATCGCCTTGATCCAGTCGTCGCGGGTCCAGTTGCGGAAGTCGCCGGGCGGCGGGCCGCCGGCGTTGTTGATCAGGATATCCGGATCGGGACAGGCTTTCAGCGCGGCTTCGCGCCCGGCCGGTGTGGTGATGTCGCCGGCGACTTCGGTCACGGTGACGCCGGGATGCGCCTTGCGGATTTCATCGGCGGTCTTCTTCAGCGCTTCGGCGCCGCGCGCCGTCAGCGTCACGTGCACGCCCTCGTTGGCCAGCGCCATCGCGCAGGCGCGCCCGAGTCCCTTGCTGGATGCGCACACGATGGCGCGGCGGCCTTTGATCCCAAGATCCACTGTTTCGCTCCCGTTATGTCAGGTGATTTTTTGAAGGTTTCGATGGGGCCACTGTAACGAAGTCAGGCAGCCCTGATAAGGGCCTGCGCGCCGGTCGAAATGCATATCAGTAAGTCTATTATATCTGCTGGTTTCGCTTCAGGCGATCGAGCGTGGCCGCGACATCCGGCGGCAGCGATTTGACGCCTTTTTGGCCGGCGGCTGAGAGCCATGGCCGCAGCTGCGAGCCGGTCAGCCAGGGCGGCTGAAGCTGCGGCGGCAGCAACTGGTCGACGACCAGAACGACGGTCACCGCAATCAGGCCGACGCGCGCCGCGCCCAGCACGGCGCCGCAGAGCCGGTCGACGATGCCTGAGTGCGATCCAGTGGCCTCGTCGATCGCCGTCCGTGCCAGCTTTCCAAAGGCCATGCCGACGAGCAGAAAGATGCCGAAGAACACCAACACGTTCTGCGCCAGGACAGCGGCCAGATTGCCGCTCGCGGGCGGCGACACCGCGGACATCACCCCCATCGCGATCGGCGCCGCAAATAGATAGGCAACGATCGTGACCGCACTGCGCACCAGCCCGGTGTTGAAGCCGGTGACCACGGCGAATATCAGGCCGACACAGACGGCGGCATCGAAACTGTTCATGACGGTTCCTGTACGACGACTACGTCAAGGAACCGGATTCGCGATCGTTAAAGTTGTCCGTACTTTCCCCGTCATTGCGAGGAGCGTTAGCGACGAAGCAATCCATCTTGTTTGACGAAGCTGGATTGCTTCGCTTCGCTCGCAATGACGGCGCGTTTTAACCCGCCCGCATCTCGGCCTTGATCATGTCGGCGGCCTTTTCGCCGATCATGATGGTCGGGGCGTTGGTGTTGCCGCCGATCAGCGTCGGCATCACGGAGGCGTCGACCACGCGCAGGCCTTCGAGGCCATAGACTTTCAGCTTCGGATCGACCACCGCCATGGGATCGTTGACGCCCATCTTGCAGGTGCCGACCGGGTGATAGACCGTATCGACGCGCTGGCGCAGCAGGCTGCGGATCTCGTCGTCGGTGTGCACGCCTTCGGTGTACATTTCCTTTTTCTGCAGGGCCTTCAGCGCCGGCGTCTCCATCAGCCGCCGGGTGGTCTTGAAGCCCGCGACCATGGTTTCCAGATCGGCCTCGTCGCCGAAGAAGTTCGGATCGATCAGGGGGGCGGCGAACGGATCGGCGCTGCCGAGCGAAACCGTGCCGCGGCTCTTCGGCCGCAGCAGGCAGACGTGGCAGGTGAAGCCGGCGCCGCGATGGCGCTTGCGGCCGTGATCGTCGGCCATCGCCATGCCGAAATGCAGCTGGATGTCGGGGATGTCGAGATCGGGACTGGTTTTCAGGAAGCCGCCGCATTCGGCGAAGTTCGAGGTCATCGGTCCGCGGCGCTCGCGGCGATATTGGCCGATCGCGCGCAACAGCCGCGGGATGGCCTTGAGCGAGAGGCCGTTGAAGTTCGGATTGTCCGACATGTAGCCGAACACGAAATCCGGATGGTCCTGCAGGTTGGCGCCGACGCCGGGCAGGTGATGCACGCTGGTGATGCCGTGCTTGACGAGCGCGGCGCCATCGCCGACGCCGGACAGTTGCAGCAGTTGCGGGGTCTGGAACGCGCCGGAAGCGACGATCACCTCGCGCCGCGCGCGGATCTGCTTCAGCTCCTTGCCCTGGCGGTATTCGACGCCGACGGCGCGCTTGCCTTCGAACAGGATGCGGGTCGCATGCGCGCCGGTCTCGACCCGCAGGTTGGCGCGGTTGTTCATGTGCGGATGGATATAGGCGCGCGCGGCGCTGCAGCGCTCGCCGTTCCTTTGCGTCACCTGGTAGACGCCGAGCCCTTCGTGTTCGTCGGCATTGAAATCCTCGCGCAGGCGGAATTGGCCTTCCTGCGCCGCCTGCAGGAAAATCTGCTGCACCGGATTGTCGGTGCGCAGTTTGTTGACCGAGAGCGGACCGTCCTTGCCGTGATACTCGCCGCCGAAATCGGCGTTGTTTTCCGAACGCTTGAAGTAGGGCAGCACGTCGTCGAACGACCAGCCGGTGTTGCCGAGCGAGGCCCATTGATCGTAGTCGGCGCGGTGGCCGCGGATATAGACCATGGCGTTGATCGCGGATGAGCCGCCGAGCCCCTTGCCGCGCGGCTGATAGCCGATGCGGCCGTTGAGGCCCTTTTGCGGCACGGTGTTGAAGGCCCAGTTGTTGACGTTGCCGGCCACCATCAGCACCAGTGCGAACGGCGTCGTCACCACCCAGTTGTCGTTCTTGCCGCCGGCATCCAGCACCGCCACCGAGGTCTGCGGATCCTCCGACAGCCGTCCCGCCACCGCGCAGCCACCGGAGCCGCCGCCCACCACCACGAAATCGTATGTATCCGTCACGCGTATTTCCCCCATCCATTTTCGTCATTCCGGGGCGATGCGTAGCATCGAACCCGGAATCTCAAGCCTTGCCCGGCCTTATTTACCCCCAAAGCTCCGCTTTTGCGGGGTTTATGGCAAGGCCAGTTCCAGGGGGTGGTTTTGCCGCGTTTTCGGCGTCACAAAAACCTCAAAAACGGGAGCCTTGGGCCTTTCCAAAGCAGGTGCACGTTGATACATACCCCTCGCACCCGTTGGCTTTGCCCGGGTTGCCTTCTCAGGAAGCCTCCGGTCGGGACGATCGACGCCCAAAGCGTTGGCCGCTTTCGCTTCGGATCAGCTTTTGAGACGGCATTGCAACGGTTTAACGCGGGGTGGAGCAGCCCGGTAGCTCGTCAGGCTCATAACCTGAAGGTCATAGGTTCAAATCCTATCCCCGCAACCAAACCTTGAGCATACATGAAAAAGCCCGCCTCTGGCGGGCTTTTTCGTTTTTGGCGGCCGAAGCTGACCGGACCCGAAGGCGGCGCGTGGCGCACCGGCTCCGCCGACGTTCCAGGTCGATTGTGCGTGCGTCGCAGATTGGTGTTCGCCGCACCGGCATCGAACTTGCGGAATTCGCTGAGATCGATCGTGGGCGTTTCGAAGGTGCCAAAGATCTTGCGGGCAGGCGGGCCTGGTGACGAGCATGATACGAAGGCGATCAGCAGGACCTTGAGTATGTTCGGACGGCTGCCAATCGGATCGTCAGCCCTGTGACACCGAGCTGTTGGCGAAGGTGCCGCTGGCAGGCGCTTTGCGCTCGGCCTGCGCGCCGACGTTCGCTGCCGGCGCACGAACCTGTTCCTGCGCCTGTGTCGTGGCCTTAACTGCGTCATCGTTGCGAAACCGTTGGCGGCCCTGACATTTTCCGTCTGGATAGGATGGGCCGGACGCAGAACGGCCCGGAATTCATCGTCGCGGGCGAGGTCCACGACCTGCGTCGGGTTGAACACGGTCACCGCTTCGACAGGTTGCCGTCCTTGGGCCAGTAGATGAACAGCAAGGCGGCCCACGTCAAAGCGAGCGGGATCATCAGTTTGGTCGTCAGGCCGAGGATGTTGCGGCGCTCGCGCAAATCGCATTCGGTCCAGGCGATGGCGGCATCGTGCCACTGCCGGAAGGCCTCGCGGTCGGTGAAATACAGCAGCAACAGGTCCTGACCTGGCCGCTGCGGTTGCTCCAGCGGCTTGCCGCTGGGCATCGCGCGGATAGGCGGTCGCGGCCATGCGCGGATAGGTGGTCGTGGCCATACGAGGGCGCTGGCCGAACGCCGGTACCGCGCCGGCGCGGGTGTCGCGGCGTTGCCGCGCCGGATTCATCAGTTCGCCGCCGAGATCGGCGATGGCATCGATGCGGTCCCGGGCGGTCGGATGGCTGCCCTCGACATGATCGGCGATCCCGTCGAACAGCATGGCCTCGACGCGATAGCTGCCTTCGAATGCGCCGCGGTCGCCGATCTTCGCGATCGCGCTGATCAGCGCCTCGGGAAAATGCGTGACGCGGATGGCTTCGCCGTCGGCGACGAGTGAGTCGCGGCCCAGTTTCAGCCCGCGCCGCGCCACGCGCGCGAGCTGCAGTCGACATCGACGTCACCGCGCTGCTCGCCAGCATCAGCAGCATCATCGGCGGAAAGATCAGCGGGACGATCAGCTGCCGCCAGCTATGCGAACCGCAGTGAATTGTTCATCTGCAGGATGACGGCGGTGCGCATCAGCGCGTGGTTGGCGGCCACGGAGTTCTGGTATCGCCATGGCGGATATGCGAGCGCCTCATGCGCGAGCACCGCCGCCAGCTCGTCGTCGTCGAGCCGCTCGAGCAGGCCGCGCGTGACCTGCGTATCAGGCCGCGGTTCGGCCCTTCGCCCACGGTCACCGCGTTGGGCTCGCTGACCTCGATGATGCCGAAGCGGGGCAGGCGCACGCCGAGCGCGGTGCATTGCTCCTCGGCGATCTCGATCGAAACGTGGGCTCGTCCTGGCGGTCGTCACGATCCGCACGCCAAGTTCCTGCGTCACGGCCTTGGCGTGACCGCGGTACATGCGCCAGAATGATCAGCCCGGCTCACGATCGCGATCGGCACGCGCGTAGCGGACCGCGATATCCGACCGGGTTGGAGAGGATGGTGTGCTCGTGCGAGTCGCGGATGAGCAGGACCATCGTCGCTGCAACGGCGCCGATCGAACTCGAACGCCAGGACGTAGCCCAGCACCAGCCAGGCGGTCCAGCGCGCGGTTGTGCGCGGCGTGCGTGATGTAGCCGTGGACCGCCATCGCACGCCGTCCTGTTGGCCTAGAGGGTGATCTTGGTCGGCTCCGCGAATTCCGCGCGGCGTTCGCCGAGCGTGAACTTGTTCGGCGCGACGCGCTCTTGTCCAGCAGGCGCGATCAGATTGCCGGGGAAGGCGCGGCGTACCGAATTGAATTCGCTCGACGGCCAGATTGTAGAATTTGCGCGCCGCGGCGAGGCGATCCTCGATCCGGACCAGATCGTTGCGCAGGCTGCCGTAATGGGCGGCGCTGGCAAGCTCCGGATACTTTTCGCTACCGGTAAAGAGATTTTGCAGCGCGTTGGCGATCTGCGTGTCGCTCTGGATCACCGCGCCGCTTTTGCTGATCGCGTCCAGCGCATCGATGCGGGCGTCGAGCACATCCCGGATCACGTCACGCTCTTTGGTCGCGAACGCCCGGACCACTTCGACCAGATTGCCGATCGACGTATGGCGTTCGATCAGGAGCGCGTCGACCTCGCCGAATGC
Organism: uncultured Alphaproteobacteria bacterium; assembly: GCA_963764705.1. GTDB lineage: Bacteria > Pseudomonadota > Alphaproteobacteria > Rhizobiales > Xanthobacteraceae > Bradyrhizobium. The sequence continues at coordinate 372,622 of CAVXTR010000016.1, forward strand.
GGCGCCCGCGCGCTCGTCGAGCTGCGCGATCAATGCATGCTGCGAGCGGATTTTCAGAGCCAGCCAGAGCACGGCGGCGGCGACGAGCCATATCCACCATTGGTCGAGCGCGAAGTTGGCGGCGCGGACCATGCGGCCCGAGAAGTCGATCGCTTGCAGGAAGGTCTGGTCAGCCGGCAGCCACGGAAACGTCCACCGGTGATCCTGTCTTGCCAATGATCGCTACAGCCGCGCCGCTAAGATTTGATTAGGTCGCACACGCAACAGGTGATTAAACTTGTAACGCTATCGTCAAACGTTGGCTTGCAAGCGGAGAAGAAAATGCGCGGACGGCGTGTGCTGATGGAATCCCTGGTCTCGAACGGCGTACGCCATATCTTCGGCAATCCCGGAACCACAGAGACCCCGTTGCTGGATAGCCTGGCTGCCTATCCGCAGATCGACTACGTCATGGCGCTGCATGAGGGCGTTGCGGTTGGAGCGGCGAGTTTCTACGCGCAGGCCACCGGCCGCACGGCTTTTGCCAACGTTCACGTCGCGCCTGGGCTGGGCAATGCGATGGGCTCGCTCTACGGCGCGCTGAAGGCCAGTTCGCCCCTCATCGTCACCGCGGGACAGCAGGATACGCGGATGCGGCTTGCCAATCCGCTGCTCGGTCATGATCTCGTCGCCATGGCCGCACCGGTCACCAAGTGGAGCGTGCAGGTGGAGCGGGCGGACGAGATGGCGCCCGTCTTGCGCCGCGCGTTCAAGGTCGCGACCGATGCGCCCAGCGGGCCTGTCTTCGTTTCTCTCCCGATCGACGTGATGGAGCAGGAAACCGCGGTCGAGCCCGGCGGGCCGGATAAATTGTGGCGTTCCGCGCAGGCGGATCCCAAGGGGCTCGCGGAGGTCGCAGCACTTCTCTTGAAGTCGGCGAGGCCCGCGATCGTGGTCGGCGACGATGTCGCGCGCGCCGGAGCGCATCAACAGCTCGTCGCGCTGACTGAGGCGATCGGCGCGTCGGTCTGGTTCGAAGGCTTGCGGGCGCATGCGTCGTTTCCGACCGGCCATCCGAACTATCGCCAATCGCTTCCGGGCGATGCCGCCCAGGTTCGCAAGGCCCTCGGGGATGCCGATCTCGTCCTGTTGCTGGGCGGCCCGTTCTTCGAAGATATCTGGTACGCGTCGGGCAGCCATTTCCCCGACAACGCCGTTGTCGTGCAGATCGAGGAATCGTCCGAACGGCTGGCGTTCAATCATCGTCTCGACGCAGGGCTCGTCGGCGACATGGCGGCCAGCATCGCCGCGTTGGCGGAAGCAGGTGCGCTCGCGGCAATCTCCCGAGTTCCGTCTGGCGGCGCAAGGCCGCAATCAGGCGCTGGCCGAACTGAGTGCGCGCGAAAAGGAGGCGCACCGGTCGCGACTGGAGAAGAGCTGGAACCGCGAGCCGAGTTCGATGGCACGGGTGATGGCCGAACTCCGGCGCGGCCTGCCGGACGACGCTGTCATCGTCGACGAGAGCATCACGGCCAGTCTCGATCTGGCGCGAACGTTCGACTATCGCGGTTTTGGCGATTATTTCGGCGGGCGTGGCGGCGGCATCGGTCAGGGATTTGCCGGGGCGATCGGTGTGAAGGTCGCGATGCCGGATCGTCCCGTCGTTGCCGTCTCCGGCGACGGCTCGGCGATGTACAGCATCCAGGCGCTGTGGAGTGCGGCTCACCACAAACTCGGGATCGTGTTCGTCGTGCTGTCGAACCGGGAATATCGCATCCTCAAACACAATGTGGACGTCTGGCGCAAGAACTTCGAGCCCGGGACGCAGCATCCCTATCAGCAGATGGATCTGACCGGACCGGATCTCGATTTCGTGCATCTGGCTAAAGGCATGGGCGTCGAAGGCGTCAGGGTCGAAAAGGCCGACGATATCGCGTCGGTCTCGCAAGCGCGGTTGCGAGCAATCGACCCTATCTCGTCGAGATTGCCATCGAGGGGAAACGTTGACGCGCGGTCACGGCGGATGGTGAGGTGACGCTGATGCCGCTCTGGACTTGCGAACAATGTGGCGCCCAGTTTCCCGACAGACGCCGCGAACCGCCGGCGGCGTGTCTGGTCTGCGAGGACGAGCGGCAATTTGTGAACTGGAAGGGCCAGACGTGGCTCACAAGCGAGGATCTGGCGAAGCGTCACAGGCTGGTGTGGCGCGACGATCTCGGCCTTGCCGGAATTGGTCTTGAGCCGGGTTTTGCGATCGGCCAGCGCGCGCTGCTGGTGCCCGGAGGCCGATGGCTGCGTGATGTGGGATTGCGTGCCGCTGGTGACGCCGGAGGCGGTGGAATATGTCCGCTCGCTCGGCGGGTTGAAGGCGATCGCGGTATCGCATCCGCATTTTTATGGCGCGGTCGCCGACTGGAGCGAGGCGTTCGGCGGCGTGCCGGTCTATCTGCATGGCGACGACCGCGGCTTCGTCACGCGGCCGCATTCTGCCATCGTGCCGTGGAGCGGCGACAGCCATCGGATATCGGATGATATCATGCTGGTGCGCACCGGCGGACACTTTGCCGGTGCCACGCATCCTGCATTGGCGCGCCGGCGCGGGCGGCCGAGGCGCGTTGCTGACCGGCGACGTCGCCATGGTGGCGTCGGACCGCCGTCACCTCAGCTTCATGTACAGCTACCCGAACTACATTCCCATGAACGCAACAGCGGTGACGAGAATTGCGCGCGCGGTCGCGCCGCTCACGTTCGACCGCATCTACGGCGCATGGTGGGGCCGTAATATCGCTGGCGACGCGAAGGCGGCGTTCGATGCATCGGTCCGCCGCTATCTGGCGGCGATCGCCGACTAACGGTGAGCTCTCGCTGCCGCGGCCAGACCGGTCGTTCGGACCCGTCCGTTGCGCGCCGGCTGCAGCTGAATCGGATCGTGGCGGGGTTGGTTGAACCATCCGGTGAAGCGCGTCATCAGGTTGGCCTGGCCGGAGAGGCTTGATTCCGGAACGAACGGATCGGTGTAACAGCGGGCGCCGGCGGCTTTTGCCAGTCGCGCCACGCTGTCGGTCATCGCGGGCGCGCCCGCGGCAATAGACGACGTCGTCAGGCGAAAGCTGCGGCAAATGTTCGGTCGGTCGGCCCTTGCGAACGGCGTGTGAGACATTTTGCGGCTCCGATACCAGCGGAATGATGGTGACGTTCGGAAACAGCGCCAGCCGGCAGAGCGCGGCGTGCATGTAAAGCGCCCGGATGTTCCGCGCCGCCACGATGAACACCAGCTCGCGCTGCGGCCGTTCCATGATCGCAGCGACCGCAACCGACCACATCGGGGCAAAACCGGTTCCGCTGGCAACGAGGACGATGCGGCCGGGGTGACCTTCGCCGGAAAAACGCGCTGCCATAAGGCCCCGTCAGCCTGACGCGATGCCCGGCGCGGATGCTGCGGCCGAGCTCCGAGGACACCATGCCGCCGGCAGGACACGGACGTGAAAGTGCAGCAAGCGATCGTGCGAACGGCCTTCCAGCGGATAGGTCGGGCTATAGGACCTCGCCGGCAGCCCGCGAAACTGCAGCTTGCAATATTGGCCGGGGAGGTAGTCGAGCGGCTTCGGCAATTCGACGTCGACGCCCATTACGTCAGGCGCGAGCCGGACGATTTTTGCCACGCGCGCGGCCAGTGCGACAGGATCGGGCGCAGCCTCGGTCGCAATCGCGAGATCGGAGACGATTCGCGCCTGACAGGCGTGGATCATCTCGTCGCCCGGCGTGTGGCCACCGAACACCGTGCCGTCGACCAGGCGCACGCGGCAGGCGCCGCAGACGCCGGCGCGGCAGTCGTGCGGAAGATCGACGCCGTTCATCAGGGCCCAGTCCAGTAGCAGCTCGCCGCAGTTCGCCAGATGAGGTTCGTCGTTGACCGTTACCTTGCAGATCTTTCGCATCATTCCACCTCGAGCCGGATGGGGCGGACGTGACGCGTGTGCCGGATCTGGCTGTGATCGAAGGCTGCGACCCGCATGAAGACGCCACTGCGGATCGGCACGTCATATTCGCTTGACGTATCGAGCCGGCGTGCGACTTCGAGCGCCCAGTGGCCGGAAGCCCAGCGCGCCGCGCATCGGATGTCGGCGCGGTCGCCGGAGAATTCGCCGTCCACGATGACGCCGGGGATTACCGTGCCGATCGGAAGCCGAGCGTCGGCATCCGCCGAGTAAGGAACGGTCTCCGCTACGGTCATGAACCAGCGCGCGCCGTCGCTCTCGCCGTGATTGGGATCGAGGTCGATACTGCCCATCGCCGCTGTCGTCTCCGCGACATCCCTGGGCAGACGAAGCGGCGCGATCAGATGGCTGCGGTAGGTCCCGTCTGCATTGTCGGCGGTGACCGTGAAATTGTCCCGGTAGTTCGCCGTACCGGGATCAGGCGCGAAGCCGCCTTTGTAGGGCACGATGTTGGCTGCCTGCATCGGCGTCGGATCGGTTGGCGGTCCGAAATGGGCGTCGTCGATCCAGCCGGTCGGGCCGCCGCTTGTCGCCTTCCATTGCCAGACATCGACATAGCCGGCTTCCGTGAAATGAAGGCCGCGGCCGGTCATGGTGGCCGGCGCGTTCGGTACAGGATGCGGCCCGGCGTGGAAGGTCCGGTCTCCAGCCAGCGTAACGTCGGATGTCGTGAGCAGCACCGAGAACTTGTCCTCGTTGTAGTCATGCTCGTCGCCGATGTCGTAGCCGGAACGGAGCAGGTGCCATCCATCGGCTTGCTTGACCAGCGGCAGCTGTTTCAGCGAGCGCGTCTGGTCTTCCCAAGTGAAGAGGAAATAGGCCCAGTTGCCGTCATGCACGGCGCGGATTTCGATCCTGGTTTCGCCCTTGCCGTCGAAATTGCCGCCTTCGCTGGTGAGGATCGAGAACGGTTTGATACCGCGCCAGGCCCGGTCGGAGGTGTCGCCATCGAGAATGGGTGCCGCTGCGGGGTCGATCCGGTGAATTTGCAGGCTATCCACGGACATTCGATCGGTTGCCACGATCATCGAAGCGCCTGTGATCGCCACCGCGGCCGCTACGACAAACGCATTGGCCTGCAGGGTCGGATTTCGCAATTTCGCCTTGCGGACTCGTTCTCGGGGGACCGCACCGGTCTCGTTTGGCTGGGCGTCGCCCGTATCGTCGCCCGGTTGAATCGGATGCGCGGCCTGCTGCTCGACCAGCAGGTTCAGCAATTCGACGGCATCGAGCCGCGCCGGCGGCGCCGGCAGCGGTGCGGGCCGGAAGATCCGCAGCAGCTGCGCCGCGCCGCCGCTCTTGTACTGCGTCACCACATGCAGCACGGCGAAGGCGAGGATCACCCAGGTCCCGACCCAATGCAGCATGGCGACGTCATAGCCGGAGTAAAAACCGAAATAGAGCAGGCCGCCGCTGACCAGCAGCGCCAGCATGGTTACGAAGAAGATCCAGTAAAGGCAGGCGTTGATGGCGCTAAGCCTCGATTGGCCGCGACCGAACAGGCCGCGCAGGCGAACCCCGTCGAGCTGGATGCGTCGACCGAGGCCGGACTTGATCACATAGACGGTGTAGGCGAGCGCCAACGCCACCAGCGCGACCGCAGCCTGCATGTGTGCGGTCCAGACGCTGTTGCGCGGCAGGAAGACGTCGAACAGATTGATCCAGGTTCGTTCGGGCGACTCGGTAGCAATGCGCAAGCCGCTGAACAGCGCCACGGCGAACGCCGCGACGAACAGCCAGTGCAGAATGACGGTGCCGTAGTCTGTCTTGCGCGGCCTCACGCCCGCACCCCGTCGCCGGTGAGGCTGGCGCAAGCGGCGTCGACCCGCCCACGGTCGTTGTTGTTGTCGCACAAATCGCTATCCCCAAATCGCAATTCCGCCCGCGCCGGCGAAGAATTCCTTTGCGATGCCGCGGCATTCGCTGCCGGCAGCAACGCGAACTTCTGTTGTCCCGACCCACCCATCGCGCCGGCCTCCAGCGTCCCCTTTAACGCCCCAGGGAACGCTGGAAGTCGCGCCGCGCGCCGCTAGCCCCACATGTGGTGGAAATGCTGTGCCATCGGAGGTGCGTCAAAATGCTGGTGGTCGGTTGCGCCCCCGGCCGTCGCGTGGTCGTCGGCGCTCGCAACCGCGGCTGGAGCTGTAGCAGCCGGAACGGGAGTGGTGACCGGTGTCGCCGGCGTCAGCGGCGTGACCGGTGCGGGCGGCAAGGGCGCCGTCGCCGTGCTGAGCGCATCCGCCACGGTAAGGCCGTCGGCGTTGAAGGTGCCGCCGTTGAGCGGAACGTTGTTGCCACTAACGTCAGCTGCGTTGGCGTGAAACCCTTCTGCTGCCGCCGTGACCAGTGCCGCGTTACCGGTCTGCAGGCCCTGGATCATTGCGGCTACGTCGGCACCCACGGTGGAGTCCTTGCCGAGCAACTCGTTGTCGAACCGCGCCTGGAAGATGCCGCCCTGGGCCGCGTCGAAGTTCGTGACGTTGCTCTCCCAGCCTTGCAGCGTCTGGACAAAGGCGCTGATCGCCTGTGCATTGCCGCCAGTGGCGATCAAATGCTCGGCCTGGGCGCCAAGCGAGTTGCCGGAGGCGATGAAGTCGGCCCAGAAGTTGGTCTGGGCGGCATTGTCCTGATAGGGCGTCGGCACGACGTCGGTGGCCGGAGCAGGCGTCCATCCGTGGACGCCGTTGGCCGACGCCATATTGGCAAGGTTGGCGTCGCCGGCAACGATGTCGGTGATGTCGAGGAGATTGTCGTTGGTCGCCCTCGCAGCGTCGGGATTGAACCCGTATTGATGGTCGAAATTGGTCAGCTGGAGATTGATCTGATCGACGATGGTGGAGGCGTGTATTCCGGTGGTGCCGCCGAACATCTGCGGATGGTCCTGCATCAGCGTCAGAAGTCCGTCATGCACCGTCTGCAGGTCCGCCTGAATCGCCGCCATGTTGTCGGCGTTGACGCCGCCAAGGGCCTTGGACTGCGCATCGTCGAAGATGGCGCCCAGTTCGGCGAACGTCGCGTGCGGCGTGTTGGCGTTCAAGGGCGTCGCCAACTCGGCGGGCGCGAAATTGAAGCCCGGATTGTCGTCCTTGACGCTTAGCGCCTGGAGGATCGGATCGTTCTCGATGGTGTTGATGATGTCGAGATGCGCGGTGCGCAGGGCAGCTTCAGCCGCGGCGTCGTTGTTGACGGCGCCTGGTACTGCGGCAAGCGCCGTCTGGATGTCGGCCAGCACCGTGTTGACGTGGGTGAGCTGGTCGCCGGTGAAATCGCCGGCAGCGACGTCGGCGGTCAGTCCGGTCTGAACCGCCTGGAGATCTGCGACGTAGCGGCCATCGGTGCCGTTGCCCTGGTTGCCCACCGGGACGTTGTTGTGCCACAGCCCGCCTTCGAGAATTCGGGTGGCGTCGTTGAACATATTCCCGAAATAGAGATCGCCGGCAACGAGTGCGCCGCCGCCACCTCCACCTCCGCCCGCGTCACCGCCACCTCCGCCACCCCCGGTACCAGTGCCACCATCCCCTGGTGTCACCGGCGTCACGGCCGTGGCCTGCGCCGCGGCCACCACCGCCGCATAGCTTCCGCCATCGGCCATGACGTTGTTGCTGCCGACGTCTGCCGAGTTCGCGGCGAGCTGTTCGACCGCGGCGTTGACTTCGCCGGCATTGTGGTTCTGCAAACCCTCGATCAGCGCGGCCGCCGCCGTGCCCGACGTGCCGTCTGACCGGAATTCGTTCCAGAACCGCGCCGACCACAGGCCGCCCTGCGCCTGATCGAAGGCGTTCGAATTGGTGGCGTAGGTCTGAATTTGCTGGACCAGTCCGGCGATGTCGCCGGTGAAGCCATTGTTCTCGATCGTGGTCGCCATCTGTCCGAGATGATTGCTGTCCTGGATCCACTGCGTCACAAAGGCCGTCTGGTCGGCACTGTCATGGAACGGCGCCGCGGGCGTGTTGAGGGCCGGCAGCGGCGTCGGATTGAACAGCGCCTGAACGCCGGCGTCGCCCTGGGCGATGTCGATGATGTCGCGATGGATATCGTTGATCGAACGCCCGACATATTGTCCGAGATCGGTGCCCAGAACCAGCGTGCCCGTCGGAGAGTTGGCGTTCTCCACCGATGCGATTTCTTCGTTGAGCTGATTGATGATGATCTGGGTGTGCAGATCGGAGAGGTTGTTGATCTGCGGATCCGCCGCAGTCAGCATCTGCTGCACGCCGATGAGGTCCGAGACGATCAGGTTGACCTGATCCGGGCCGACGCCGCCGATCTCGCGGGTCGTTGCGTCGTTGAACAGATCGGTTGCCGTCAGACCGGCGGCGGGAGCCGCGGCTGCGGCAGCAGGCGCATGCAGCCGCTGCCGCAGCCGCTGGCGCGGCGGTGTTCACGGCGTCACGGCCGTCGCCTGCGCCGCGGCCACCACCGCTGCAAAGCTTCCGCCATCCGCCATGACGTTATTGCTGCCGACGTCGGCCGAGTTCGCGGCGAGCTGTTCGACCGCGGCGTTGACTTCGCCGGCATTGTGGGTCTGCAAGCCATCGATCAGCGCGGCCGCCGCCGTGCCCGACGTGCCGTCTGACCGGAATTCGTTCCAGAATCGCGCCGACCACAGGCCGCCCTGCGCCTGATCGAAGGCGTTCGAATTGGTCGCGTAGGTCTGGATCTGCTGGACCAGTCCGGCGATGTCGCCGGTGAAGCCATTGTTCTCGATCGTGGTCGCCATCTGGCCGAGATGATTGCTGTCCTGGATCCACTGGGTCACAAAGGCCGTCTGGTCGGCGCTGTCGTGGAACGGCGCCGCGCGGGGTGTTGAGGGCGGGCAGCGGCGTCGGATTGAACAGCGCCTGAACACCCGCATCGCCCTGGGCGATGTCGATGATGTCGCGATGGATGTCGTTGATCGAGCGCCCGACATATTGTCCGAGATCGGTGCCCAGTACCAGCGTGCCCGGTCGGAGAGTTGGCGTTCTCGACCGATGCGATCTCTTCATTGAGCTGATTGATGATGATCTGGGTGTGCAGATCGGAGAGGTTGTTGATCTGCGGGACTGCCGCGCCAGCATCTGCTGCACGCCGATGAGGTCCGAGACGATCAGGTTGACCTGATCCGGGCCGACGCCGCCGATCTCGCGGGTCGTTGCGTCGTTGAATAGATCCGTTGCTGTCAGAGCCATTGTTCGTCCCCTGTGATCTCTGGTTTCGTGACGTGTTGGCGCAATTCGTCGAGCGCGCAACGATGATGCGCACGATGAAGAGTTGTTGAGCTTCATGGCGTCATTCGGCCGACACCGCGACCAATGCGCGCAGAAGCAAGGTCATAGACGGACGAATTGGTGACGCCGGCTGTTGCTGAAATCGGAAATGAAACGTGCTCATACGAAAAAATTACAAGGTGCTACCGTTACTTGCCGCGGGAAGCTGAAGTGCAATTCCATCGCGCCGCAATTGTGCTCATCCGTGTCGGGCGCCGGGGCCGCTAAGAAACACCTCAGCGATATTTTTATTCCGGCGCGAGCACGACAAACCGGCGAGCGTCGCATTCTTGCCGAAAAATGGTCGGCATCGACAGTCATGGAGAGTTCAGGGACAGTTGCTCTCGAGCGCGTGGGGACGCAGTAAATGAGTATCGCTCAGGGCCAGGCCGAGCAAGGTCAAGCCAAGGCCACGGCGCCATCGCGCGTCATCTCCAGTCTGTTGTCGACGCTGGGCGCCGATGATCCCGTGGCGCTGGCGCTGCGCGAAAGCGCGCGGCGCATGATCGGCGTCGCCGTGTTCAGCGGCGTCATCAACGTCCTGATGCTGTCGGGCTCACTCTATATGTTGCAGGTCTACGATCGGGTGATTCCGAGCCGCAACATCGCGACCCTGTTCGGCCTGTCGCTGATCGTGCTGTTCGCCTATCTGGTGCAGGGCTATTTCGACGCGATGCGCACGCGCATGCTGTGCCGGATCGCGACGCTGTTCGACGGCGCCTTGCAGGGATCGATCCACAGCGCGCTCGCCGCTCTGCCGCTTCGCGGGGTGAAGCCGGTCCTGATGCAGCAGCCGCTGCGCGATCTCGATCAGGTGCGCGGCTTCATGTCCAGCATGGGGCCGACGGCGTTCCTGGACATGCCGTGGATCCCGATGTTTCTGATCGCGCTGTTTCTGTTTCACCCGGCGATCGGTTTTACGGCGCTGCTCGGCACCGCCGCGATCATTGCGATGACATTGCTGACCGAACGGATTTCGCGCGGCGCGGCCAGGGCCGCGATGGACATGAGCGCCCAGCGGCAGGTGCTGGCGGATATCACGCAGCGAAATGCGGAAGTCATTCGCGCGCTTGGCATGACGGATCGACTGACCGCGCGCTGGTCGCAGGCCAACGAGCGCTATCTGCAGGAGAATATCCGCGCCACCGATGTCTATGCCAATCTCGGCTCGGGCGCGAAGGTGCTGCGCTACATCCTGCAATCCGGCATGCTCGGCATCGGCGCCTATCTCGTCGTGGCGGACCGGGCGTCGGGCGGCATCATGATCGCGTCGTCGATCATGATGGGCCGCGCGCTGGCGCCGGTCGAAATCGCGCTTGGCAGCTGGAAGCAGCTGGTCGCCGCGCGGCAGGGCCTCAAGCGCCTGCGCGATATCTGCAAGGCCACCGCGCCGCCTGCCGCGCCGCCGGTCTTGCTGCCGCGTCCGAGCCGCGAATTGTCGGTGCAGGACCTCACCGTGACCGCACCGGGTTCGGCGACGGCGATCGTCTCGAACATTTCGTTTTCGCTCAAGGCCGGCGCCGGACTGGCGCTGCTCGGCGCCAGCGCATCGGGCAAGACCTCGCTCTCGAAGGCGCTGGTCGGGATCTGGCCGGCGCAGCATGGCGTGGTGCGGCTCGATGGCGCCGCGCTCGATCAATGGCGCAACGAGGATCTCGGCCGCCATATCGGCTACCTGCCGCAGGACGTGGCGCTGTTCGACGGCACCGTTGCGGAAAACATCTGCCGCTTCGACACGCAGGCGGGCTCCGACGCCATCCTCAAGGCCGCGCGGATCGCAGGCGTGCACGACATCATCCTGCGCCTGCCGGAGGGTTATGCGACGCGCATCGGGCGAGGGCGGCATGTCGCTGTCGGCGGGGCAGCGGCAGCGCATCGGTCTGGCGCGCGCGGTGTTCGGCGATCCGTTTCTGGTCGTGCTCGACGAGCCCAATGCCAATCTCGATGCCGACGGCGAGAATGCCCTGACCCGCGCCATTCTGATCTTGCGCCAGAGCAAGTGCATCGTCATCGTCATCTCGCATCGTCCGAGCGCGCTTGCCGCGCTCGACATGATGATGGTGCTCTACGAAGGCAAGGCGATCGCGTTCGGTCCGAGCGAGGAAGTGTTCGCGCGCGTCCGCAACGTAACCAGCCAGGCCGCCGGCAAGGCCGGCGGCGCCGCCGGCAAAAGCAAGTCAGCCGAAGACGCTGGCCGAAGGTGTTGCATCATGAGGATTGTCGATCGCCCACACGACGACGAAGTCATGGCTCCGCGCCGGACCATCGTACCCGATGACGGGACTGTCGGGCCGCAAGGCGCGGCGCTGATCCTTGAACTGCAGCGGCTTCGCCGGGCGTTCGAGCTGGAGAATCTCGACGAGGGGCATCCGCCGCAGCATCGTTCGCCGCCATCTGGTCGTCCGCCGCGCGGCGATCATCGTCCACCCCAGCGCCAGCGCGCACCCAAACCGAAGCGGCCACCGAAAGGCAAGGTCGGGCGGGTGCTGGATGCGTGGCTTGCACCGCTCGGATTTCATGGCGATGGATCTCAAGACGAACGGTCTCGTCACGAACGATCCGATGACGAACGGTCTCGTGGCCCAAGATCTCATGCACGAACGTTCTTTTGGCCAGCGTTCTCCTGGCCAGCGTTCTCATGGTGAACGATCTCACGGCGAGCGATCTCATGGCGATGCCCCGGCGAACGATCGCGGCCACGCCGTGCGCGAGCCGGTAGCCGCCACGAATCCGCGCCGCGCGCGAAGCCCGATCATCGCGCCCGACGATCCTTCGCTGCTGAATGTGCCGGCGGCCGGGCCGGCACCTTCGGCGGCACACGACCCACGGCAGCCGATTCATGTCGATGCTCCCCGATTGGCTCCCGTGGACATCACCGGTGCCGCGGAGAGCCACGGTTCCACGGCGCGGATGATCGCGAAAGGCCGCGAGGGCCTGATCGCGGGCGTTTCGTTCCTGGTCAATCGCGATGACACCGCTGACGTCCCGGGTGAGGGCATCGTGATGCGGGCGGGACGCGCCTTCGAGCACGAGTTGCGCACCGGGTTGCGGGCGCTGCTCGTCGTCGGCGGGCTCGCGGGCGGCTGGATGGTGCTGGTGCCGCTGGCGGGCGCCGTCGTGGTGCCGGGCAATCTGGTGGTGCAGTCCAACGTCAAGACCATTCAGCATCCGACCGGCGGCGTGGTGGCGGAGATTCCGGTCCATAACGGCATGCGGGTCAGCGCCGGCGATTTGCTGCTGCGGCTGGACGCGACGCAGGCGCAGGCCAGCCTTCAGGTGGTGAGCAAGCAACTCGATGAAGCGCGGGCGCGCATGGCGCGCCTGGTCGCCGAGCGTGACGGCCTGCCGCGGCCGGTCGTGCCGGCCGAACTGTCGGCGCGGATGGACGACAGTCAACGTCAAGACGCTGCTCGCCTCCGAGGCCTCGCTGTTCAGGGCGCGGGCGACCGCGCGCGACAGCCAGAAGGATCTGTTGCAGAGCCGGGTGTCGCAGCTCGGCGAGGAGATCGGCGGCCTTGAAGCGCAGGTTGCGTCCAAGGCCCGGCAGATCGAATTGATCACCGGCGAACTGACCGGCGTGCAGGAGCTCTACGACAAGCGCCTCGTGCCGCTGAACGCGGCTCACCACCCTGCAGCGCGAGAGCGCCAGGATCGAAGGCGAACGCGGCCAGTTGATCTCGGCGATTGCCGAGACCAAGGCGAAGATCGGTGAGGCCCAGCTTCAGATCGTCAAGCTCGACCAGGACTTCCGCTCCGATGTCGTCAAGGAACTCGGCGAGTTCGCAGGGCAAGGAAGCCGAACTCAGTGAGCGCGGGGTCGCCGCAAGGGACGTGCTGGAGCGCATCGAACTGCGCGCGCCGACGTCGGGCGTCATCCACCAGCTCGCCGCCCACACCCTGGGAGGCGTCATTCGCCCCGGCGACGCCATCATGGAGATCGTACCCGACTTCGGATGACCTGCAGATCGAGGCGCGGCTGCAGCCGAACGATATCGATCAGGTGCGGATGGGGCAGCAAGCCTATGTCCGCTTCTCGGCCTTCAACCAGCGGGTCACGCCGCAACTCGCCGGGCAGGTGTCCTATGTGTCGGCCGACATCAGCCACGACCAGCAGACCAACGCGCCTTATTTCACGGTACGGGTCATGCTGCCGGATGACGAACGCCGCCGGCTGGCCGGCCTGCAGCTGGTCTCGGGCATGCCCGCGGAAGTGTTCATGCAGACCGGGAGCCGGACCATGTTCAGCTATCTCTTCAAGCCGATTTTCGACCAGCTGCAGCGCGCCTTTGTCGAGCGCTGAGGGCAGCATCGGCCTCCGGCCGGTCAGCGTAAATCTTGCCACCCCGGATGGTATCGCTATATCAGGGCTTTCTTGACCCACCTCGTTTGTCGAGTGAGCCCCCTATGACCGAGACCGCCACCGCCGCCCCCGAATCCCAGCCGTTCCAGGCCGAGGTCGCCGAACTCCTGAACCTGATGGTGCACTCGGTCTATTCGGAGACCGATATTTTCCTGCGGGAACTGATTTCGAACGCGTCGGATGCCTGCGACAAGCTGCGCTATGAGGCGATTTCGGCGCCGGAACTGATCACTGACGGCGCGCCGCCTGTCATCCGCATCGCGCCGGACCAGAAGGCCAATACATTGTCGGTGGTCGATACCGGCATCGGCATGGACCGGCAGGAGCTGATCGACAATCTCGGCACCATCGCGCGCTCCGGCACCAAATCGTTCCTGTCGCGGCTGACCGAGGCCAAGGACGGCGCCGGCCTGATCGGCCAGTTCGGCGTCGGCTTCTATGCGGCGTTCATGGTCGCCGAGCGTATCGTCGTCACCAGCCGGCGCGCCGGATCGGATCGGGTTTTTGTCTGGTCGTCCTCGGGCGGCAGCGGCTTTGAAATTGCGCCGGGTAGCGAGGCGGACGCGGCGCGCATCGCGCGCGGCACCGAGATCGTCCTGCACCTGAAGGAGGACGCCAGGAAATATCTCGAAACCCACGAGATCGAGCGCATCGTCCGCGCCTATTCCGACAACATCCAGTTTCCGATTCTGCTGGTGCCGGAGGAGGGCGAGCCGCGCCAGATCAATTCGGCCAGCGCGCTGTGGCAGCGCTCGAAATCCGAGCTGACGCCGGAAGATTACAAGCAGGCCTACCAGTCGATCGCCGGCGCGTTCGACGACCCCGCGATGACGCTGCACTACCGCGCCGAGGGGCGGCAGTCCTATGCGGTGCTGCTGTTCGCGCCGTCGACAAAACCGTTCGACCTGTTCGACCAGGCGCGCAAGGGCAAGGTCAGGCTCTACGTCCGCCGCGTCTTCATCGCCGACGACGCTGATCTGTTGCCGGCCTATCTGCGCTTCATCCGCGGCGTGATCGACAGCGAGGATCTGCCGCTCAACATCTCGCGCGAGATGCTGCAGAACAATCCGCAATTGACGCAGATCCGCAAGGCCGTCACCAGCCGCGTTGTATCGGAGCTGGAGACGCTCGGCGACAAGGAGCCGGAAGCGTTCGCGAAAATCTGGGACGCGTTCGGCGCGGTCATCAAGGAAGGCATCTGGGAGGATTTCGAGCGGCGCGAGAAGTTGCTGGGTCTGTCGCGCTTCACCACGACCAGGGGCGAGAAGCGCTCGCTCAAGCAATATGTCGAGGATATCAAGTCCAACCAGACCGAGATCTATTATCTCACCGGCGACAGTGTCGAGCGGCTGAAGTCCAACCCGAAACTGGAATCGGCTGCGGCGCGCGGCATCGAGGTGCTGCTGCTGACCGATCCGGTCGATGCGTTCTGGACCTCGGCGCCAACGGATTTCGGCGGCAAGCCGCTGAAATCGCTGAGCCAGGGCGATATCGATTTCAGCCTGATCCCGCTGCTGGAAGACAAGGCCAGTGACGACAAGGACGCCGCAGGCGCCGACGAAGCCACCACGATCGCCCTGATCAGGGACGCGCTCGGCGAGCGCGTCTCCGACGTCCGCGCCTCGCAGCGGCTGACCTCGAGTGCGTCGTGTCTGGTGGCCGGTGGCGACGGCCGCGATCGCCAGCTCGAACGGTTGCTGGCGATGCAGAACAAGGGCCCGATCACCAAGCCGGTGCTTGAGATCAACATGCGCCATCCGCTGGTCGCAGCGGTCGCCACGTCAGGCGATGCGGCTTCCGATCTGTCGTTGCTGCTGCTGGAGCAGGCGCAAATCCTCGACGGCGAACTGCCGGAAGATCCGGCCGCGTTTGCCGGCCGGCTCAACGCGATGGTGCTGCGCGGGCTGGCAAACTAGCATCGCCGGCGAACCCGATTTCAAAGCCGATCGTATCTGCTAGAGAGGCAGAGAACCGGAGTTTCCGACATCGCCATGACGAAGGCCGAGGGCACCGACATCTTCTACGGCTCGATTCCGGTCTTTCGCGGCTTCGATCGCCTGATGGATCCGTCGCTGTATTCGGCATTGCCCGACGACTGGAGCGTCGGCGTCGCCGATATCGTGGAGTCGACGAAGGCGATCGCGGACGCGCGCTACAAGGCCGTCAACATGGCGGGCGCTTCGGTGATCGCCGCCGTCACCAATGCGCTGGAAGGCCGCGAGTTTCCGTTCGTGTTCGGCGGCGACGGCGCCAGCTTTGCGGTGTCGCCCGCCGATCTCGAACGGGCCCGGGAAGCGCTGGCGGCGACCGCCATCTGGGTCGAGGAAAGCCTCAATCTGGTGTTGCGGGTCGCATTGATGCCGGTCGCTGCGATCCGTGCGCAGGGACTCGATGTCCGCGTTGCCCGCTTTGGACCGTCGCCGAATTTGTCCTATGCGATGTTTTCCGGCGGCGGTCTCGGCTGGGCGGAAGCGGCGATGAAGCGCGGCGAATTCGCGGTGCCGAAAGCCTCGCCCGGCACCCAGCCCGATCTCTCCGGGCTTTCGTGCCGGTTCGAGGAAATTCCCTCGACCCGTGGCCTCATTCTTTCGGTGCTGGTGGTGCCGGCTCCCGGCGCCGATCCGAATGCGTTTCGCAAGGTGATCGAGGACGTCATCGATCTCGTCGAGAAAAGCCCCGACGCGGGACGGCCGGTGCCGCCGGGTGGGCCGCCGCTGCACTGGCCGCCGGCGGGCGTGGAGTACGAGGCGCGCGCCGCGCGCGGCGGGCCGCTGTTGAAGCGGCGCGCGACCGTGCTCGCCGTGACGCTGTGGGCCTTCGTGGTGATGCGCCTTGGCATCAAGGTCGGGAATTTCGTGCCGAAGACCTATGTGCAGCAGGTGGTGGAGAATTCCGACTTCCGCAAATATGACGACGGTCTGCGGATGATTCTGGATTGTACGCCGGAGCTCGAGCGCGCGCTGACGCAGCTTTTGGCGGCGGCCGCTTCAAGCAAGGTCGTGCGCTATGGCCTGCACCGGCAGGATGCGGCGATGATGACCTGCTTCACGCCGTCGGTGATGCGCAGCGACCACGTCCACTTCATCGACGGCGCGCGGGGTGGCTACGCCTCGGCGGCGACGGCGTTGAAGGCGGCGGTGGCTTGATCTTGCATTGGAGTCTGCTGCGGCACCCCCACCCCAGCCCTCCCCCGCAAGCGGGAGAGGGAGTCCGACCGTTTGTTTGGCGAGCTGCTCGCCTTCTTTAGAGAAAGTTTGCCGCTCGCGACCTAAACTCGGTCCATACCCTCTCCCGCTTGCGGGGGAGGGTCAGGGTGGGGGTCGCGCGGCGTCGGTAGTCTCGATAGATAGCGCGGACTCAGCGCCCGGCGCGCGTCCAGTTCTCGCCGCCGCAGAGCGCGCCGACGCAGCCTTCGACCCGGAGCGTATCCGCGCCCGTGACCGAAACGTTGCTGGCATAGGTCGAGCCGTCATCGGCGTTGTAGATCTGGCCCGACCATTTTCCAGGACCGGTCGGGTGCATGCCGCTGAACAGCGGCAGGCCGATCATCGGACGCTTCTTGAGCGCCGGATTGGGATTCTTGTCGTCGACCTGGGGTTTGCCGGTGGCGGGATCGATCGGCTCCCGCAGGCCGACGATAACCCCGCAAATTCCGCTACCGCATTTGCTGACCCGTACCCGGGCGTCGCCGGCCTGGGTCGTCCAGGTGCCGGTTGCGTCTCCAGCGCCTTGTGCGCGGGCGGACGGCGTGGCGAGCAATGCCGCCAAAATCGCAATGGTAAAACCGTATCTGCAGGCCATGAATCATTCCCCGAAAAAAAGCAGGCCTGCATAACAACAAATCAGATTTGTGCAATCCATAGCGTTTTCGAGCGAAGTGGAATGCGGTTCGCGTCAAGAAAACGCGTCAAAACAAAAGTCTGGAGCGTGGCAACGCTCCAGGTCGCAGCGGTTGTGGTTTTATTTGCCCCACCGCGTCAGGCGAATCGCGAGCGCGGTGCCGAGGCCGTAGACGGCCATCGCCACGCCCACCAGTGCAAACAGTGCCGAGGCCGACGCGCCCGACGACGCCAGCCACCAGCCGCCGACACCGACCAGCAGCAATCTCGCGGTGCCCGCCAGTACCGGCCCGCCGACTTTTGCGGCCCCCTGCGACGAGAAGTAAAGGCAGGCGCCCATGCCGAAGAAGGCGAAGGCCGGCCCCGCCAGCGCGAAATAGGAATTGGCCGCGGCGGTGACGCCGGGATCGCTGGTGAACAGCGAAACCCAGAGCGCCGGCCATATCGCCACGACGATCCCGATCAGGCCGACGATCAGGCTGGAGGCCGCGCCTGCCGTCCAGGCCACCTGACGCGCGCGTGCCACGAGGCCTGCGCCCATCGCCATGCCCACCATCGGCACCGACGCAACACCAAAGGCAAAAGCGATCGGCGTCAGCAAAAATTCCAGCCGCGAACCCATGCCGTAGCCGGCCAGCGTCTCGGTGCCGAAGGAGGCGAGGATTTTGGTGAAGATCAGGATGGTCAGCACGGTCTGCAGCGGCGACAGGCAGGAGACCGCGCCGACCTTGAGAATGTCGAAGAACATGTCGCGCTGAAACGTGAACGCCGCGAAATTCAGCTTCAGCCGGCTGCGGCCGCTGGCGAGATACCAGGCGAGGAAAATCGCGCCGAGCGTGAAGGCGGTGAGCTGGCCGGTGGCGACACCTGCCATGCCGAACTTCGGCAGCCCGAAAAGCCCGAGACCAAATCCGCCGCCGACCACGACCTGCACGACGGCGGTGGCGATCAGCGTCACCGAAGGTATCCGCATGTCGCCGGTGCCGCGCACCACCGAGGCCAGCGTGTTGACCAGCCAGATCGAGACCGCGCCGGAGAACAGCACGTGCGAATATTGCATCGACTGTTCGAGCACGCCGTCGCGGCCGCCCAGCAGCGAATAGAACTGGCGGCCGAAGGTCAGCATCATCACCGTGAAGAACAATCCGGCGCAGAGGCCGATAATGGCCGCATGCAGCGCCAGCGTCGCGGCGCGGTCGCGGTCTCCCGCGCCGAGCGCGCGGCTGATGGCGGAGGAAACGCCGCCGCCCATCGCGCCGGCCGACATCATCTGGGTCAGCATCACGAACGGAAACACCAGCGCGATGCCGGCCAGCGGCTCGGTGCCGAGCCGGCCGATATAGGAGGTCTCGGCCACCGCCACCAGCGCGGTGCCGAACATCGCGATCGTGTTGGGGACTGCGAGCTTCAGCAGCGTCGGCAGGATCGGTGCGACCAGCAGGCTGTTGACCGCGGTGGGCGGCACGGCAACAGGGCGCACGTCGAGCGGGGCGTCAATCGTCATGCGTCACGTGCCTTCAGCCGGAATCGTATAAATTACGGGTAACATATTATGCATCGGGGCTGGCGCAAACCACCCGCCGCGATGCAGGGGTCACCACGGCAGGCCGCATAGGTCGATGACGCCCTCGCGCGGCTTGCGGGTGAAATCGAACACGAACGGCGCCATCGCGTCGAAGCGGACTCGCCCCGCCGGTTGTTCGGCGTAGATTTCACCCTTGAAAGGATGCCAGCCGCGCGCCTGGTAGAAGGCTTCATTGTGCGGCTCGCAGAACAGCAGGGCGAACTTGATCGCTTCGTGGTCGCGCATGGTCTGAACCGCGGCGTTGAGGGCGACGGTGGCATAGCCGCGACCCCGGCAATCTTCCCGGGTTGCGACGCCGCCGATGCCGCCGATATCCATCTTGCGCCCGTTCCAGGTGACGGTGCGGAAGAAGATGCCGACATGGCAGGCCAATCCGCCTTTGGCATGGTCTTCCGGCGCATCGATCAGCACGCGCAAATCCGCATGTGCCCACTCGATATGTCCCCAGGGCAGCCTCTCGACGACATGGCGGCGGCCAGACCGCATCCATCAGCGGTTCGACCTTTTTCCATGACGCATCCCCGTTCAGGACGTCGATCTCGATGCTCATGCCGGTTCAGCCCTCCGTTGGCGCGTTGACGGTGGTCTTGATCGCGATCCGTGATCGCAATCACAGACCCGCGCCCTGTGCCTTGCTGTCATAATGCCAAATGATATGGTTGTCCCAATTGGGACTCGGGAACGTCGATGCGTCGGCTCGCCGCCTTTTTATTCATGGCTTCAATCGTTTGTCTGGCAAGCCAACCGGCTTTGGCGGACAAGCGCGTCGCATTCGTGGTCGGCAATTCCAACTATCAGAACGTCGGCGCCCTGACCAATCCGGCCAATGACGCGGCCGCGATCACCGAGATGTTCAAGAAGGCCAGATTCGACGTCGTGGAATCCCGGCGCGATCTGAAAAATACCGAGATGCGGCGTGCGCTGCGCGACTTTACGGAGAAGGCGCGTGATGCCGACATCGCGGTCATCTACTATGCCGGTCACGGCATCGAGGTCGACGGAACCAACTACCTGATACCGGTGGATGCCGTGCTCGAGCGCGATACCGACGCCTATGACGAGGCGATCGCACTCGACCGGATCCTGCAGGCGATCGAACCCGCCAAACAATTGCGCCTCGTCATTCTCGATGCCTGCCGCGACAATCCGTTCGCCAAGAGCATGAAGCGGACCGTGGCATCGCGTTCGCTCGGCCGCGGCCTTGCGGGCGTCGAACCGTCGAAGCCGAACACCCTGATCGCGTTCGCGGCCAAGGGAGGATCGACGGCTTCCGACGGCGACAGCAAGAACAGCCCATTCACGACGGCGCTGCTGAAATATCTCGCCAAGCCGGGCCTCGAACTCGGCAAGGCGTTCCGCCTGGTACGCGATGACGTCATGAATGCCACCGCCAACAAGCAGGAGCCGTTCGTCTACGGCTCGCTCGGCGGCAACGACGTGTCGCTGGTGCCCGCGCCCGCCGCGCCTGCGGCCGGCAACGCCAACCCCAACGCCGATCTTCGCCGCGACTATGAGCTGGCCGAGCGCGTCGGCACCAAGGAGGCCTGGGACTCCTTCATTCTGGCCAATCCGTCCGGCTTCTACACGGACCTGGCCAAGGCGCAGCGCAACAAGCTCGCCGCCGAGGCCGCGCGGATTGCCGCGACCGAAAAAGCCCGCGAGGCCGCGGAAGAGCGAACGAGGCTCGCTGCCGAGGGCGCCAAGTCCGCCGAACAGGCCAAGGCTGCCGCACAGTCGAAGGCCGCCGAGGAGGCGCGGCTCGCGGCCGAAAAGAAGAAGCAGATCGAGGACGCCAAAGTCGCCGCCGCCGAGCAGGCCAAGGTCGCGGCGCAAGCCAAGGCCGCCGAAGAGGCCGAAAAAGCGAGAATCGCGGCCGAGAAGAAAAAGCAGGCGGAGGATGCAAGGCTCGCCGCTGCCGAGCAGCAGAACCGCGCAGCGGAAGATGCCAGGAAGCTCGAAGCTGCCAAGGTCGCCGCGGTTGAACCGGCGAAGGAGACGGTGAAATCCGACGGGCCTGCGCAGGATATTCCGCGGCTGCTGCAGTCCGAACTGAAACGGGTCGGCTGCAAGACCGGCGAGATCGACGGCGAATGGAACGCCTCGTCGCGCCGGGCACTATCGTCCTTCAACGACAAAGCCGGCACCAAATTCGACGTCAAGGTTGCCAGTATCGATGCGCTCGACGCGGTCAAGGCGAAGGCCGGCCGGGTGTGTCCGCTGGAATGCGAGCGCGGCAGCCGCGCCAGCGGCGATTCCTGCGTGAAGATTATCTGCGACGACGGTTATGCGCTGGGATCGAACGGCAGTTGCCAAAAGCGTCCCGAACGCAAGCCGGCCGTTGCACAACGCGAGCGGCGGGCACCGGCCGCGGCGGGGCGCCGCGGCGGCAAGTGTTTCATGTATAACGGCTCGTCATTCTGCGAATAGCGGCTGGCGCCTGCGCCGGTGTTTTTGACGGCAGTTCGATCAGTAGCTTTCGCAAGAGGTCCGCGTGATTTGTGGACGCGAGCAGATCGAAACGCCGGAGCCGTTATAGAACGTGTATTCCCGCTTACCGCGCTTCAGCCGCTGGTCGATCGTCATCGAACAAGCGCCGCCGGCGCGAACGTTCATGGTGATGATAATCTGATTGTTCGGATAATCCCGGACCGCGCGCAATGACTGACGTCCCACCACGCGGAGCGACGCCGAGCCGGCAGGCGCTTCCATCGGCGCGCCGCCGAGTTTTGCGCGATACTCCACCCGTCCCTCGACGGTGCTGGTCATGTCCAGCGACGCGGTACGATCGGTCGACAGCACCCCGGTGCCTTCGCCATGGATGGGAAAATTGCTGATCGGCGGATTCTGGCAGCTGGCGAGACCATCGAAGCTGAATTTGACGCGCAATTGTCCGGCCGCTTCACCCGAAACCGGCAGCATCGGCAACATCAAGGCGACCGCCGACGCTATCGCAAAGACAATTCTGGTTTTCATGGCTCTCATCCTTGAAATATCAGGGTTCAACGATATTGCTGATTTACGATATCGGTTATCGAGGCGTCAGAAACTGACGCATTCGGTTCGGGTAATCTGTGGGCGCGCGCAATATGACACGCTGCCTGAGCCGCTCACGAAGGTGTATACCTTCTTGCCCGGCTTGAGCCGGTTATCGATGGTCATGATGCAGGACGATCCGCGGATGGTCATGGTCACGATCGCAACGTTGTTCGGATAGTCCCGCACCGCCCGCAAGGTGTGACTGCCGATGACTTTAAGACTGGTTGAGCCGCCCGGCGCTTCGGTGGGCTTGCCGCCCAGCGTGGCGCTCAGGCGCGAACGTCCGCCCGTGTTCGTGGTCATGTCGAGGCTGGCGTTCCGATCGGTGGAAAGCACGGCCGTGCCTTCGGCGTGGATCGGAAAATTCTTGATCGCCGGCTGCTGGCAGTTGGCGATGCCGTCATAGCTGAAGCGCCCCCGGATGGAGGCGCCGGCTGCTTCGCCGGAAACCGGGATTGCAAGGATAGCGACGATTACCGCTGCACTCGAACCGATCGAGCTGACTTTCATTGGCAAAATCCATAAGCAATTCATTCCAATAGTATTTTGGGATTTAATTCGATACCGCGGACTTTGACAATACGGGCCGCTCGATATGCCTCCTGCGGCGTTTTGTTTTGCCAAATTGCCTGTGTTTAAGCTCGATGGAACCTTCTATAAGGGTTCCCGTTAGACCACGTCTCCCATCAGTTCGGACATCACCCCATGACCTTCACGCTGCCCAATCTGCCCTATGCCCATGACGCCCTTGCGCCGTATATGTCCAAGGAAACGCTGGAATTCCACCACGACAAGCACCATCAGGCTTACGTGACCAACGGAAACAACGCGATCAAGGGGACCGAATTCGAAGGCAAATCCCTCGAGGAAATCGTCAAGGCCTCGTTCGGCAAGAACCCGGCCGTGTTCAACAATGCCGGCCAGCACTACAACCATCTGCATTTCTGGAGCTGGATGAAGCCGAATGGCGGCGGCAGCAAGCTGCCCGGCCGTCTGGAAAAGAAGATCAACGAGGACCTCGGCGGGCTCGACAAGTTCAAGACCGATTTCGCCGCCGCCGGCGTCGGCCAGTTCGGCTCCGGCTGGTGCTGGCTGCAGGTCAAGAACGGCAAGCTCGAAATCTCCAAGACCGCGAACGGCGAAAGCCCGCTGGTCCACGGCGCTACGCCGATCCTCGGCTGCGACGTCTGGGAGCACTCCTACTACATCGACTACCGCAACCGCCGTCCCGATTATCTGAAGGCGTTCGTCGATAATCTCGTCAACTGGGACTATGTCGACGAGCTGTTCGGCAAGGTTTGATTAGCTCAACGTCATTCCGGGGCGATGCGTAGCATCGAACCCCAGATGCGCAATTGCGCATCGGGGAATCTCGAACTTCCGGGTCTGGTCCTTCGGACCATCCCGGAATGACAAACGGAAGAATTCAAAGGGCGGCAGCACAAACTGCCGCCCTTTCGCTTGTACGCGTTTTCACCACCTTGCCGCGACCGCGCGGTTGCGGCACATACTGAATGCCGGGTGACATTCGCTGACGCGGGAATGCTGCGATGAGCTATCTTTTGGTCTTTTTCGGAGGCGGCCTCGGCGCGACGCTGCGCCATTTCGTCAACGTCACCTGCGCTCGTGCTTTCGGCACCGGGTTTCCCTGGGGCACCTTCATCATCAACATCACCGGCTCGACCGTGATGGGGCTGATCGCGGGCTATCTCGCCTTCAAGGGCGAGGCCTCGCAGCCCTGGCGGCTGTTCGTGATGACCGGCATTCTCGGCGGCTACACGACGTTTTCCGCCTTCTCGCTCGACGCCGCGCTGCTCTACGAGCGCGGTGAACTCGGGCTCTCGGCACTCTACGTGCTCGGATCGGTGGTGCTGTCGATCGCCGGTCTGTTCGGCGGCCTCGCGCTGGTGCGCTCGCTCACCTGAACGGCGGGTCAAGCCTGCGTGAGGCCTTCGCATGGGCATGCCTGAGAGGCGCATGGGTAAGGGGCAGCTTCCGTTTGCTTCGCTGGAGTGCCGGGACTAAGCAGGGTGAATTCTCGATCACCCGCCCGACTCATTGCCTTTTCAGAACCTGGCCTTGTCCGAATCTCCCGTCAAAGACCCGGCGCCTGCCGACGACGCTGCAGACGCCGAGCAGCGGCCGCGGCGCGCCCGCAAGCCGGTCGGCTGGTCGATGATCATGATCGGCGTGCTGGTCGCGGTCTCGCGCCACGCTGGTGTGGCGGCGCGACGGCATCGACGGCGTGCTGGAAATTCTGGTCCATGATCTGGCGCTGTTCGGCGGCATCCTGCCGCGCGTGCTGGCCGGCTGCCTGCTCGGCGCGTTCATCGCCGAGGTCTTGCCGCACGAGAAAGTATCGCGATCGCTCGGGCCGAATTCCGGCCTGAAGGGATTGCTGATCGGGACTGCGTTCGGCGCCATCCTGCCCGGTGGTCCCTTCACCGCCTATCCGGTGGCGGCGGCATTGCTCACGGTCGGCGCCGATTTCGGCGCCACCATTGCGATGGTGGTGAGCTGGACGCTGATCGGCTACGGCCGCGCGGTGGCCTGGGAGTTGCCGATCCTCGGCGTCGACTTCACGCTGTGGCGGATCGTGATCTCGCTGCCGATCCCGGTCTTGGCCGGCGCGCTCGGGCGCTTCGTCTATGTGCGGATGTATCCGCAAGGCATCGCGGAGCCGCCGTCATGACGGCGGCGCTGCTCATCGATCTGACGCTGTGGGGCTCGGTCGCGGCGCTTGCGTTTCTGGTCTGGCGGCGCGGTCGTCCGGTGCTGGTGTCGGCGGCGCGCGAAGGCACCATGGATTTCATCAACATCGTGCCCCGGATCGGGCTCGGCGTGATCGGTTCGGGCTACATCGCCGCCGTCATTCCACAGGAAGTCATTACCGGCTGGCTCGGGCCAGACAGCGGCTGGCTCGGCGTATTGACCGCCGTGGTCGCGGGAGCGGCGACCCCGGGCGGCCCGGTGGTCGGCTTTTCGATCGGCGCCGTGGCGCTGAAGGTCGGCGGCGGCGCGCCGCAGGTGATCGCCTATGTGGTGGCCTGGGCGCTGTTCGCCTTCCAGCGGCTGATACTCTGGGAAATCCCGTTCATGCCGGCCAAATTCGTCTGGTTCCGCGCCGCGGTGTCGCTGCCGTTTCCGTTTCTGGCCGCGGCCCTGGCGATGGCGATCGGGAAGCCGTGAGGGGGAGCAAGGCTTCCTAAGACGGCTTTGAAGCTCTATATTTTCACTCATGACCCGCTTGCTTGAACAGGCCGTCGAGGCCGTGTCGGTTTTGCCTGATGAGACGCAGGACGATCTCGCGCGAATTCTGCTGCAACTCGCCGGCGTCGAACAGCCACCTTATGAACTGGCCCCAGAGGAGGCAGCGGACATACGCGCTTCGCTGGCTGAAGCTGAGCGTGGTGAGTTTGCGACAGACGAAGAGGTCCGCGCCGTCTGGGCGAAGCATGGCCTGTGAGTATCCGCTACACGCGCAGGGCTCTTCGCGAACTCGCCGATGTCCTCGACTATATTGAAGCCAAGTCGCCGCGGGGCGCACAGAACGTCAAAAGACGGTTGCAAGCCGTTGCCCAAGTGCTCGCCGACCATCCCAGGATTGGGCGCGTCACAAACGAGGGAGACGTCCGCCGTTTTGTCGTAAGCCCATATCCATATGTGATCTTCTATCGGCCAGCCGCCCGGGATCGTCATCCATGGCGTCCGACATGCGGCCAGACGACCGCTCTAACCCCAGTCTCGTTTCTGGACTCTAGTTATGTTATAATATAACATCTTTGGATGGCTCACTCGCATTCCCACGACCACCATCACGACCATTCCCATCATCACGGCCATGCCCACAGCCATGGGCCGGAGACGCCGCATCCGTCGCAACCGGCGCCCTGGTCGATCCTGCGGATGACCGTGTTGTCGCGGCTTGGTGCCGCCGTGGCGGTCAGCGCCGGGCTGTGGGTGGTCGTGTGGCTGGCGATGAGGTGAGCATGGCGGCGCAAGTTCAATTTCGCGACGTCACGCTCGGCTACGACCGCCATCCGGCGGTGCATCACCTCGATGGCGAGGTCGCCCAGGGTGCGCTGCTGGCCGTGATCGGCCCCAACGGCGCCGGCAAGTCGACACTGTTTCGCGGGCTCGCCGGCATTTTGAAGCCGCTGGCGGGATCGATCGATCTCGGCGGGCTCGACATCCGCGACATCGCCTATCTGCCGCAGACCGCCGATATCGACCGCACGTTTCCGATCTCGGTGTTCGATTTCGTCGGCACCGGCCTGTGGCGCACGACCGGATTTTTCGGCGGCATGGGCAAGGCGGCGCGGGACAAGATTGCGCAGGCGTTGGCCGCCGTCGGCCTCAACGGTTTTGAGAACCGCTCGATCGGCACGCTGTCGGGCGGGCAGATGCAGCGCATGCTGTTCGCGCGGGTGCTGCTGCAGGACGCGCGCCTGATCGTGCTGGACGAGCCCTTCAACGCCATCGACGCCAAAACCTCGGCCGACCTGGTGGCGCTGGTGCGGCGCTGGCACGCCGAGGGCCGCACCGTGCTGGCGGCGCTGCACGACATGGAGCTGGTGCGCGCGAATTTTCCGGAGACGCTGCTGCTGGCCCGCGGGCCGGTGGCGTGGGGTGCGACCGCGCAGGTTCTGACCGCGGAAAATCTCGCCGAGGCGCGGCGGATGTGCGAGGCGTTCGACGACACCGCTGCGGCCTGCGTCGTGCACGATGCGCCGTCGCGGGCGGCTTGATCTCCCATGATCCTTGACGCGCTGATCGCGCCCTTCACCGAATTCGAATTCATGCGCCGCGCGCTGGCCGCCGTGATCGCGTTGTCGCTGGGCGGCGCGCCGATCGGCGTGTTCCTGATGCTGCGGCGGATGAGCCTGGTCGGCGATGCGATGGCGCATGCGATCCTGCCGGGGGCCGCGATCGGTTTCCTGATTTCGGGGCTCAATCTGTTTGCGATGACAACCGGTGGATTGATCGCGGGCTTTACGGTGGCGATCCTTGCCGGCGTGGTGGCGCGCACCACCGAGATCAAGGAAGACGCCTCGCTGGCGGCGTTCTACCTGGTGTCGCTGGCGCTCGGCGTCACCATCGTGTCCATCAAGGGCACCAACATCGATCTGCTGCACGTGCTGTTCGGCAACATCCTGGCGATGGATAACCAGACGCTGTTGGTGATCGCCTTCAACGCCACCATCACGCTGCTGCTGCTGGCGGTGATCTACCGTCCGCTGGTGATCGAATGCGTCGATCCGGTGTTCTTGCGCACCGTCAGCCGCGCCGGGGCACCTGCGCATCTCGCGTTCCTGGCGCTGGTCGTGATCAACCTCGTCAACGGCTTTCATGCGCTCGGCACGCTGCTCGGCGTCGGCCTGATGATCCTGCCTGCCGGCATTGCCCGGTTCTGGTCGCGCGACATCACCGGGATGATCTGCATCGCGGTCGCGAGTGCGATGGTGTCCGGCTATTTCGGATTGGTGCTGTCGTTCCAGACCCGGATTCCCTCAGGCCCCGCGATCATCCTGGTGGCGGCGGCGATCTATGTGTTTTCGGTGCTGTTCGGCAATGTCAGCGGCCTGGTCCGGCAGTTGTTTCCCGGCCGCCACCTCGAGGCGTGACGATGCGCTGGCTCATCGTTCTCGCCGTGATGGCTGTCACAGCGCCCACGCATGCGGCCGACCGGCTCGGTGTCGTCGCCAGCTTCTCGATCCTCGGCGATCTCGTCCGCAATGTCGGCGGCGACAGGGTCAATGTCACGACACTGGTCGGCCCCGATGGAGACGTCCATGTCTATGTGCCGACGCCCGCGGACGCCAAGAAGATCGCCGACGCCAGGCTGGTATTCGTCAATGGCCTCGGCCTTGAAGGCTGGCTGCCGCGGCTGGTGCAGTCGGCGGGCGGCAAGGCCACGATCGTCACCGCGACGTCAGGTATCGCGCCGCTCAAGCTCGGCTCGGACGCCGATCCGCATGCCTGGCAATCGCCGCTCAACGCCAAGATCTATGTCGCCAATATCCGCGATGCGCTGATCACGGCCGATCCCGCCGACGCCGAGGCGTTCAAGTCCAATGCGGGCGCCTATCTGGCAAAACTCGACGTGCTGGACGGCGAGGTGCGGCAGGCAGTGGCGCAAATTCCGGAAAACCGCCGCAAGGTGATTTCGACCCACCGCGCCTTTGGCTACTTCGCCGCCGCCTATGGCGTTGAGTTCATCGCACCCCTGGGCGTCTCGACCGAGACCGAGGCCAGCGCCCGCGATATCGCCGGGATTATCACCCAGATCAGGGCATCCAAAATACCGGCGGTTTTCCTCGAAAATATCAGCGACCCCAGGCTTATCCGCCAAATCGCGGCCGAGACCGGCGCCAGGGTCGGCGGCACCCTCTATTCGGACAGTCTGACCGGCGAAAAGGGCGATTCTCCCACTTACATTGACATGGTCAGGCACAATATAAAGGCCCTGACCAGCGCGCTCAGCCAATAGAGCAGGGGCCTCCCTGCCGCTGCCGGCGCGCTCAATTCCGCCCGGAGCAATTATGTCTGAATCGACGTTCCAAAAAATTCCAGTGACCGTGCTGACGGGCTATCTCGGCGCCGGCAAGACCACCTTGCTGAACCGGATCCTGTCGGAAAACCACGGCAAGAAATACGCCGTCATTGTCAACGAATTCGGCGAGATCGGCATCGACAACGACCTGATCATCGGCGCCGACGAAGAAGTGTTCGAGATGAACAACGGCTGCGTCTGCTGCACCGTGCGCGGCGACCTTGTCCGCATTCTCGACGGTCTGATGAAGCGCAAGGGCAAGTTCGACGCCATCATCGTCGAGACCACGGGCCTCGCCGATCCGGCGCCGGTGGCGCAGACCTTCTTCGTCGACGAGGACGTGCAGAAGAACGCGCGGCTCGATGCGGTTGTCACCGTGGCCGACGCCAAATGGCTCAGCGACCGCCTCAAGGACGCCCCCGAAGCCAAGAACCAGATTGCGTTCGCCGACGTCATCGTGCTCAACAAGACTGACCTCGTCTCCAAGGCCGAACTCGCCGAAGTCGAGGCGCGGATCCGCGCCATCAACCCCTACGCCAAGCTGCACCGCACCGAGCGCTGCCAGGTCGCGATTGCGGATGTGCTGGAGCGCGGCGCGTTCGATCTCGATCGCATTTTGGAAATCGAGCCGGAATTCCTCGACGCCGGTGACGATCACCACCATGACCACGATCATCACCACGGTCATGACCATCATCACGATCACAGCCATGGCGGCCTGAAGCATTACCACGATGAGGACATGCAATCGCTGTCGTTGCGCTCGGCCAAACCGCTCGATGCGACCAAATTCATGCCGTGGCTGCAGAACCTCGTTGCCAGCGAGGGCCAGAAGATCCTGCGCTCCAAGGGCATCCTCGCCTTCAGCGACGATGACGACCGCTACGTGTTCCAGGGCGTGCACATGATGCTGGAAGGCGATCATCAGCGTAAATGGAAGGATGGCGAGGCCCGCGAGAGCCGCGTCGTCTTCATCGGCCGCGAATTGCCGGAGCAGATGATCCGTGACGGTTTTGAAAGCTGTATCACCACGTGATGAAACAGTTTGATCCGGGCGACAGCCCCTCCATCGCTTCGATCACCGACAAGGTGCGGCCGCTTGCGGTCGGCATGCCGGTCTCCGCGATTCATTTCCTCGGCGACACCGCGGTGTTCGTCGGCACTGAGGAGAACGCGGCGCTGGTCAATGCCGCTGGCGACATTTCGTCCGTCGCCCTTCACGGCGGCGCTATTCTGTGCGCGGCCTGCGACGGCGAACGCATCGTCACCGGCGGCGATGACGGCAAGGTCGTGGCGCTCGACGCCAGGGGCGCAGTGACCGTGCTGGCGACCGATCCGAAGCGGCGCTGGATCGACAATGTCGCCCTGCATCCCGACGGCGCGGTGGCGTGGTCGTCCGGCAAGTCCGCCTTCGTGCGCAGCGGCAAGGGTGAAGAAAAATCATTCGATGCGCCGACGACCGTCGGCGGCCTCGCCTTTGCGCCCAAAGGCCTGCGCCTCGCGATTGCCCATTACAACGGCGTGACGCTGTGGTTTCCCAACATGGCGGCGAAGCCGGAATTCCTGGAATGGGCCGGCTCGCATCTCGGCGTCACCTTCAGCCCGGACAACAAATTCCTGGTTACCATGATGCACGAGCCGGCGCTGCACGGCTGGCGCCTCGCCGACAACCGGCACATGCGGATGTCCGGTTATCCCGGCCGCGTCCGCTCGATGTCGTGGAGCGCGGGCGGCAAGGGACTGGCGACGTCGGGCGCCGATACCGTGATCGTCTGGCCGTTCACCAGCAAGGACGGTCCGATGGGCAAGGAGCCGGCGATGCTGGCGCCGCTGCAGGCGCGGGTCTCCATGGTGGCTTGCCATCCGAAACAGGACGTCATGGGCGTCGGCTACAGTGACGGCACCGTGCTGATGGTGCGGCTCGAGGACGGCGCGGAAATTCTGGTACGCCGCAATGGCGGCGAGGCCGTCTCGGCGCTGGCCTGGGGCGCCAAAGGCACCCAGCTCGCTTTCGCGACCGAGGATGGTGATGCGGGGATGGTTGAGCTGTGACATGATTGTCATCGGCGTAGCGTTTTCTGGCGAAGCGGCTTCCGGTTCGCGTTAAGAAAACGCGTCAAACTAAATACTTCCCTGGCAGGCCCGCATGCGTTTTCTCACGACCTTCCAGACCGCCGATTTCATCGACACGCTGATCAGCCTGAGCGCGGCGTTCGTGCTCGGCACCTTGATCGGCGCCGAGCGGCAATACCGGCTGCGCAGCGCCGGCCTGCGCACCAACGTGCTGGTCGCGGTCGGTGCTGCGGCGTTCGTCGATCTGGCGATGCATCTGGCCGCCGCCGAGGGCGCGGTTCGGGTGATCGCCTATGTGGTTTCCGGCATCGGCTTTCTCGGCGCCGGCGTCATCATGAAAGAGGGGACCAATGTGCGCGGCCTCAATACGGCTGCGACATTGTGGGCCTCGGCCGCGGTCGGAAGCTGCGCCGGCGCCGATATGCTGGCGCAGGCCGCCGCCCTGACGGTATTTGTGCTGGCCGGCAACACCCTGCTGCGGCCGCTGGTGAATGCGATCAACCGCTCGCCGATCGACGAGCAGGCGTCGGAAGCGACTTATTTCGTCAAGCTGCTGGTCGATGCCGACGCGGCGGCGGGACTGCGCGAACAATTGGTGGAGCGCTTGGAGGCTGCGCAATACCCGGTGGCGGAAGTCGAACTGTTCGAACGCGGCGATCTGCAGGAAATTGTCGCGACCCTCGTCAGCACCGCAGTTCAGGCCAAGGAGCTCGATCTGGTGGCCGCCGACCTGCAGCGGCAACCTGGCGTGCGCCACGCCACCTGGGAATCCAGCACCAAAGACTAGGTCTCCCGCCCTGGAACCATTCATTCTCCCGGCCGTTGCTCTCGTGAACGATTTTGCGAGGCGAACGACATGGCTGCCGACGACAGCAAGCGCGAGTACAGGGAACGGCTGATGTTCGCATCTGCACTGATCGCGGCGGGGCTGGTGATATCGGCGCTTTCGCTGAACCAGATCAGGGCCAGCGACCGGCACCATCTGGCGCAGGCGACACCGCCGCTGCAATCCACCCCCGGCGCGGAGAGCAAGCCGTCGGCGCCGTCGGCGCCGGTGACGACCGGCGCCCGGCCGTCCAGTATTCCGCCGGAACCGGCCCGTCCCGACGCCGAGGCCCAGAAGGCCGGTGCCCAGCCGGTGCTGCCGCCGGCACCCGCCGAAAAGACCGCGCCGCCGATCCAGCAAAAATAATCCGCTTCCGGCTGTTCCGGCGCGCGATGCAAGATCCGTGGGCAGCACCTGCGGATTTTCGTCGTTTGCCACTGCGCCGCGGTGCAGCGGCAGTCACCCTGTAGCAATTGGTTTAAGGTCCTCTCGCCGCAGGCCGCCAAGCCTTGTGCTGGTCCCCAAACAACGGGTAGGTTTGCCGGCAATAACAGCCGGCGGACAGCCGGGACAATGGGAATAAGGGGAGATCAATGAAACGCAGAACGTTTCTCGGCGGAGCAGTAGCAGTCGCAGCGCTTGGCAAGGGTTCGATCGCTCAGGCGGATCAACCGCCGATCAAGATCGGCATGTCGATGGCGCAGACCGGCGGTCTGGCCGGCGGCGGCAAGGCTTCACAGCTCGGCATCGAGGTCTGGCGCGACGACGTCAATGCCAAGGGCGGGCTGCTCGGCCGCAAGGTCGAACTGATCGTCTATGACGACAAGTCGAGCGCGTCGGAAACGCCGGCGATCTATGCCAAGCTGGTCGACGTCGACAAGGTCGATCTGTTGTTCGCGCCTTACGCGACGGTGCCGACCGCGCCGCTGATGCCGTTCGTCAAGCAACGCGGCCTGTTGCTGATGGGCAATTTCTCGTTCCAGGTGAACAGCAAGGTCGGCCACGACATGTGGTTCAACAATGCGCCGTGGGGGCCGGCCGACAGCTGGGCGTCGTCGTTCCTCGATATCGGCCAGAAGGCCGGCGGCAAGACCATGGCGCTGCTCTCGGCTGACCAGGAGTTCGCCCAGAATCTGGCGCTCACCGCGCGCGACGTCGCCAAGCAGCGCAACATCCCCGTCGTATTCGACCAGAACTATCCGCCGAACACGGTGGAATTCTCCTCGATCATCCGCGCGCTCAAGGCAGCCAAGCCCGACATCGTCTATGTCGCGTCCTATCCGCCGGATTCGGCCGGCATCCTGCGCGCCGTCAACGAGATCGGGATCGGCGACGACGTCAAGATCTTCGGCGGCGGCATGGTCGGCTTGCAATTCGCGGCCGTGATGGCCAACCTGGGATCGCTGCTCAACGGCGTCGTCAACTACAATACCTGGCTGCCGGAAAAGAGCATGTATTTCGACGGCACCAAGGAGTTCTTCGAGAAATACACCAAGCGCGCCGTGGAGGCCAAGGTCGATCCGCTCGGCTATTATCTGGCGCCGTTCGGTTATGCGGAGGGTCAGATGATCGAGGCGGCGGTCAACGCCACCAAGTCGCTCGACCAGAAGGCGCTGGCGAAATACCTGAGGGAGAACGAGCACAAGACCATCGTTGGGCCGATCGCGTTTTCGGCGGATGGCGAGCGCAAGGAAACCGCGACGCTGCAGGCGCAGTTCCGCGGCGTCAAGGACAAGGACATCGAACAATTCCGGACCTCCGGCAAGCAGGTGATCCTGTTCCCCGACAAGCTGAAGACCGGGACGCTGGTCAGTCCCTTCGAGGCTGCCCGCACATAAGCCACGCGGCTGTTTCCAGGTCGGGAAAAGCCGATCGCGTTTTCGAGAGCAGGCGGGCCCCGGCTCGCGGTGAGAGAGCGTGTTAAAACAGGGACTAGAGCCCGGTTCCGATGGCGTCGGAACCGATCGGGCTCTAAGGGGGATTTGACGTGTTTTCAATGGACCTGCTGCTCGGCGCGGTAGTGCTCGGGGTGCTGCTCGGCTGCTTCTATGCAGCCGTCAGCGTCGGGCTGTCCGTGTCGTTCGGACTGCTCGACGTGCCCCACGTCGCGCATCCGGCGTTTCTGGTGCTGGCGTCCTATTGCGTGTTCCTGCTCAACGACCGCTATGACATCGACCCGCTGGTCGCGGGGCTGATCATCACGCCGCTGTTCTTCGTGTTCGGCATGGTCGCTTACCGCATCTACCACGAAATCTTCGAGAAGCGCGGCACCGACGCCGCCGTCCGCGGCATCGCGTTCTTCTTCGGCATCGCCTTCATCATCGAGGTGCTGATCATCCTGCAGTTCGGCGTCGACCAGCAGTCGGTCTCGGCGAGCTATATCGGCCAGTCGTGGCGGTTCGGCGAATTCCGGATCCCGATCCGGCAACTGGTCGCGTTTGCGGTGGCGCTCGGGCTGACGGTCCTGCTCGCGCTCTATCTGTCGAAGACCTTCATGGGCCGCGCCATCCGCGCCGTGGCGCAGGACGAGGAGGCGCTGCGGTTGATGGGCGCCAACCCGGTCAGGATCAAGCAGTTTGCCTTCGGCATCGCCACCGCCGTGCTCGGCATGGCCGGCGCGCTGCTGATCATCGTGGCGCCGGTCGAGCCGACGCTGGACCGCGCCTATATCGGACGGACGTTCTGCGTCGTGGTGATGGCCGGGCTCGGCAGCATGACCGGCACGCTGGTCGCCGCCATCATCCTCGGTGTCGCCGAGACCATCGTGCTGACGCTGTTCGGCGCCTCCTGGGCGCCGGCGATCTCGTTCGCGATGCTGCTCGCGGTACTGGCGATCCGGCCGCAAGGTCTGCTTGGCCGATGAGCACGCGACGCAACAGCATCGCCTTCTGGGCCGGCGTCGCGGTCTTTCTCGTCGCCGTCACGGCGATGACGCAGATCGTCCGCAACGAATATCCGTTCTTTGCCGGCTATGTGATCCTGCAGTTCGTCGTGCTGTCAGTGGCCTGGAGCATCCTCGGCGGCTATGCCGGCTACGTCAATTTCGGCACCAACGCCTTCTTCGGGGTCGGGGTCTACACGGCGGTGGCGTTGTTCAAGGTGTCAGGGGCGCCGCTGGTGGTGCAGATCGCCGCTGCCGGGGTTGTCGGCATGCTGCTCGGGCTCGCGGTCGGTCTCCTGACCCTGCGCATGCGCGGCATTTTCTTTTCGATCGCGACCATTGCGCTGGCGATCATCATCGAGACTACCGTGATGAACTGGCGGTTCGTCGGCGGCGCCGCCGGCATCCAGTTGCAGCGGCCGCCTGTGATGGAGCCGTTCGACAGTTACGTGAAGATGCTGTTCTTCGTGCAGGGCGTGCTTGTCGTGATAGCGGTGGCAATCGCGCGCTACATCCAGAACTCCCGGATCGGCCGCGGCCTGCAGGCGCTGCGGGACGACGAACTCGCCGCCGAATGCACCGGCGTGCCGACGCTGAAGCTCAAGTTGGTCGCCTGCATGATCTCGGGCGGGCTGATCTCCGCGGCCGGCGCGCCGGCGGCGATGTACCTGCAATATGCCGATCCTTCCTCGGCCTTCAATCTCAGTTACTCGGTCTCGGTGCTGGCGATGTCGCTGATCGGAGGCACCGCGCACTGGATCGGTCCGGTGCTCGGCGCGATCCTGCTCGGCACCACGCAACAGCTCCTGGCGGTCACCATCTCGTCGGAAGTCAACGTTCTCGTGCTCGGCATCATGCTGGTCGTGTTCGTGGTGGCCGCGCCCAAGGGTATCATCGGACTGTTGCGGCCGCGCTACCGCTTGCGCGCGGGAGGCAAGACATGACGCAAGCTGCCGCTCAAGACACCACGTTAGCCGACACGCCCCTGCTGCAGATCGGCGGCCTGACCAAGACCTTTGGCGGCTTCACCGCGCTCGACAATATCAGCGTCGATATCAAGAAAGGCGAACGCTTCGGCCTGATCGGCCCGAACGGTTCGGGCAAGACCACGCTGATCAACTGCATTTCCGGCGCGCTGCGCCAGAATGCAGGGAGCGTGATGTTCTGCGGCGAAGACATCACCCAACTGCCGCCGCACCTGCGCGCGCGCCGCGGCATCGCCCGCTCGTTCCAGATTCCGCGGCCGTTCAAGAGCATGACCGTGCTCGAAAACCTCATGGTCGGCCTCGACTTCACTGCCGGTCACCATGTCTCGGGCCTGCCCGAGGAAGAAGCGGCAATGTCGATCCTCGCGCGGATGGGGCTGGCGGCCAAGGCCGGCGCGCCCACGGATACGCTGAGCCAGGTGGAATTGCGCAAGATGGAGCTGGCGCGCGCCATGGCGATGCGCCCCAAGCTCTTGATTTCCGACGAGGCCATGGCCGGGCTATCTCACTCCGAAGTCGACGAGGTACTGGACCTCCTGATCAGCCTCGGCGACGAGGACATCACCATTATCATGATCGAGCACATCATGCAGGCTGTGATGCGGTTTTCGAAGCGGATGATGTGCCTCGATGCCGGCCGGATCATTGCGCTTGGCGCGCCGGACGAGGTGATGGCGAACAAGCGGGTGCAGGAGGCCTACCTTGGCACTTAGCCTCGCCATCGACGGCCTCCATGCCGGCTACGGCGCCGTCAAGGCGCTGCGCGGCGTCACGCTCGGCGTCGAGGCCGGCGAGACCGTTGCGTTGCTCGGCACCAATGGCAATGGCAAGAGCACGCTGATGAAGTGCGTCATGGGCCTGGTGCGCCCGGAGCGCGGCACCATCACGCTGACCATCGACGGCGCGGCGCATGACCTGACCAGGCTCTCCACCGAACAGATCGTCGATCTCGGCGTGGCGCTGGTGCCGGAGGGACGGCGGCTGTTTCCGAAATTGACGGTCACCGAAAACCTGATGCTCGGCGCCTTCCGCAAGGTCGCCCGCAGCGCCATCGACCGCAATATCGCGCTCGCCTTCGAAACCTTCCCGGTGCTGAGGGAGCGCGCCAGCCAGCTCGCCGGCACCATGTCCGGCGGGCAACAACAAATGTTGGCGATCGCGCGCGCGCTGATGTCGTCGCCGCGGCTGTTGCTGATCGACGAGCCGTCGGTCGGGCTGTCGCCGCTATTGGTGTCGCAGACCATCGCCAAGATTGGCGAACTGAAAGAGCGGGTGGGGCTTACGGTGCTGATGGCGGAACAGAATTTCAACCAGGCCATCAGAATTGCCGACCGCGGCTACATCATCGTCCATGGCGAGATTGCTGTCGCGGCCCGTTCGGTCGACGAGCTGAAGGCCAACGACATCGTCAAGCGGCTCTATCTCGGCGGTGTCGCCTGACTGATAGCTCGTTGTTTTGACGCGTTTTCTTCACGCGGAAAACGCTATGCTGGCAATCATTTGATCGCCTGCCGATTTTACCGGCTCGCCTGCCTCCGTCAGTTGCTCCATAATCGCGTCATCGCGCGTACGCGCAGGCGACCAACGAGGGCAGCAATGAAGATCGACGACGTCAGGCGTAACGCCTATTCGATGCCGCTTACCAACCCGGCGTTTCCGCCGGCGCCCTATCGCTTCTTCAACCGCGAATATTTCATCATCACCTATCGCACCGATCCGGAGGCGTTGGCCGCCGTGGTGCCGGAGCCGCTCGAAATCGCCGAGCCGCTGGTCAAGTACGAGTTCATCCGCATGCCCGACTCAACCGGCTTCGGCGACTACACCGAAACCGGGCAGGTGATCCCGGTGCGCTACAAGGGCGAAGCCGGCGGCTACGTTCATTCGATGTATCTGGATGACGAAGCGCCGATCGCCGGCGGCCGCGAGCTGTGGGGCTTTCCGAAGAAGCTGGCGTCGCCGAAGATCGCGGTCGAGAGCGACGTGCTGGTCGGCACGCTGCATTACGGCTCGGTGCTGTGCGCCTCGGCCACCATGGGCTACAAGCACCGCGCGATCGACCACGACGCGGTGCTCAAATCGATGAAGACGCCGAACTTCATGCTGAAGATCATCCCGCACGTCGACGGCACCCCGCGGATCTGCGAACTGGTGCGCTATTATCTGGAGGACATCACGCTGAAGGAAGCATGGACCGGCCCGGGCGCGCTCGGCCTGTTTCCGCATGCGCTGGCCGACGTGGCGCGGCTGCCGGTGCGCGAGGTGGTTTCCGCCACGCATTTCAAGGCGGACCTGACGCTTGGCCTCGGGACGGTCGATTTCGATTATCTGGCGAAGTGAGAAGAGTCATTCCGGGATGGTGCGTTAGCGCCAGACCCGGAAGTTCGAGATTCTCAGATGCGCAATTGCGCATCGTAATTCGCGCTCCGGAATGACGACCAAACTTTCAGTGCGCGCCCTTCAGCGTGCACGAGGTCGAACAGGTCGTCATCACGCCGCTCTCGCAGGCGAGGCAGACGGCGACGCACTGCTTCATGTCCTTGGGATTGTACGGCGTGTAAAGCTTGCTGACGCAGGTGTCGATCGAACCCGTGACGTCGTTGTTTTCCGGCTTGCAGCCCGCCAGGGCGGCTGCGCACAGCACGATGGTGATGATGGCGCGCATGTTGCTCGCTCCGCTGAGGGAGCCGTGGCTCAAATGGAGCTGCGGCAATGGGCCTTGGCCCCCGCAAAGAATTTATGCCTCACCGTGACGCGAACTGATTAAGCGACCGTTACGGCAAAATACCGCCCGGATCGGTAGTTCTACCCGCCGGATCGGCCGGAAAAACCCGGATGTGCAGCGCACAGCCGGGTTTGTCTTTGGGTTCCCCAGTGGGTTCCTCAGCGCACCAGCACGTTGCGGAACTGCCAGGGATCGGAGGTGTCGATGTCTTCCGGGAACAGGCCCGGCCGGTCCGTCAGCGGGGTCCAGTCGGTGTAATAGCCCTTCACCGGGCCGAGATACGGCATTTGAATTTCGAGCAGACGATCGAAATCCATCTCGTCGGCTTCGACGATGCCTTCCTTCGGGTTTTCCAGCGCCCACACCATGCCGCCGAGCACGGCCGAGGTCACCTGCAGGCCGGTGGCGTTCTGGTAGGGCGCGAGGGCGCGGGTCTCTTCGATCGAGAGCTGCGAGCCGTACCAATAGGCATTGTTGTCGTGGCCAAACAGCAGCACGCCGAGTTCGTCGATGCCGTCGACGATCTCGTTTTCATCCAGGATGTGGTGCTTTTCCTGCATCTTGGCGGCGCGGCCGAACATTTCATGCAGCGACAGCACGGCATCGTCGGCCGGATGGTAAGCGTAATGACAGGTCGGCCGGTAGATCGCCTTGCCCGATGCGTCGCGCGCCGTGAAGTAGTCGGCGATCGAGATCGATTCGTTGTGGGTGACGAGGAAGCCATACTGCGCGCCGCGGGTCGGGCACCAGGTGCGCACACGGGTGTTGGCGCCGGGCTGCATCAGGTAGATGGCTGCGCCGCAGCCGGCTTCGTGGGTACGCGCATTCTCGGGCATCCATTTTTCGTGGGTGCCCCAGCCGAGTTCGGACGGCTGCACGCCTTCCGACAGGAAACCTTCCACCGACCAGGTGTTGACGAATACGTCAGGCTCTTTCGGCTTCTTCGAGCGCTGGGTGTCGCGTTCGGCGATGTGGATGCCCTTGACGCCGGCCTGCCGCATCAGGTCCGCCCATTCGGCCCTGGTCTTCGGCTTCGGGGCATTGAGCTTCAGATCGGCGGCGACATTGAGCAACGCCTGCTTGACGAAAAAGGAGACCATGCCGGGATTGGCGCCACAGCAGGAGACGGCCGTCGTCGAGCGCGCGGGGCGCGCCTTCTTGGCGGCCAGCGTCGCTTCGCGAAGGGCGTAGTTGGAGCGTGCTTCCGGGCCCTTCGAAGCATCGAAATAGAAGCCGAGCCAGGGCTCGTTGACGGTGTCGATATAAAGCGCGCCGAGTTCGTTGCAGAGCTCCATGATGTCGGTGGAGCCGGTATCGACCGAGAGATTGACGCAAAAACCCTGGCCGCCGCCTTCGGTGAGCAGCGGGGTCAGCAAGTCGCGGTAATTGTCCCGGGTCACGCCCTGCTGGATGAATTTTACATTGTGCTTCTCGCAATGTGCCTTGCGGCCCTCGTCCTTGGGATCGAGCACGGTGATACGCGACTTGTCGTAATCGAGATGCCGCTCGATCAACGGCAAGGTGCCTTTGCCGATGGAGCCGAACCCGACCATGACGATGGGGCCGGTGATCTTCGCGTAGATCTGCGAGGCGGGGCTCATGGGATGGTTTCTCCGGAATTTATCTGTCGTGAAGGGGATGGGATCAGGCGCTGCGGCGCTTGGCGGTCACTTCGATCTCGACCTTCATCTCGGGTCTGGCGAGGGCGGTGACGACCAGCAGCGTCGCGGCCGGGCGGATGTCGCCGAGGAATTCGCCGCAGACCGCGAAGTGGGCATCGATGTTGTTGGCGTCGGTGACGTAATAGGTCGCGCGGACGATATCTTCCATCGCGAAGCCGCCCTCTTTCAGCGCGGCCTCGATGGTCTTGAAGCAGTTCCGTGACTGGCTGGTGACATCTGCCGGCATCGTCATGGTCGCGTAGTCGTAGCCGGTGGTGCCGGCGACAAAGGCGAAATCGCCGTCGATCACGGCGCGGCTGTAGCCGACGGTCTTCTCAAGCGGCGAGCCGGTGGAAATCAGGCGTCGGGGCATCGGGACCTCGATTGCGGGGAGAGATGCGAAAAAGCTGGTTT
This sequence comes from uncultured Alphaproteobacteria bacterium, assembly GCA_963764705.1. Classification (GTDB taxonomy): domain Bacteria; phylum Pseudomonadota; class Alphaproteobacteria; order Rhizobiales; family Xanthobacteraceae; genus Bradyrhizobium. The sequence goes on from CAVXTR010000016.1 coordinate 412,784, forward strand.
GGCGCGGTTTAAGGGCTTTTCGCCCGGTCGCGCAACCCCGCTTCAGGCCGCCTGCGTCGCCGGCAGCAGCGCCTTGCGGACTGCCCGCGTTTTCGGCATCGGCTTGCCGGTAGCCGTGATCATGCCCCAGGCGCCGTCGAGCGCGCCTTCGGCCAGCTCAAGGCCGAGCAGGCGGTCGCGCTCGAACGGGCCGGGCAGCGACAGCTCGCCGGTCTTGGCGGCCGAGAACCCGAACCTGACGTAGTAGGGCGCGTCACCGAGTAGAATGACCGCGCGATGGCCACGCGCCTTCGCCGCCGCGAGCGCGTGGTCCATCAGCGCAGCCCCAGCACCGAACTTGCGGGAGGATGCCTCTACCGCCAGCGGGCCGAGCATGAGCGCCGGGGTGCCCCCGACGCTGACGTGCCACAACCGCACGGTCCCCACCAGGCGGCCTCGCGCCGTGGCCGACAAGGCAAGGCCTTCGGCGGGCGCACGTCCGTCGCGCAGGCGCTGGCAGGTGCGGGCATGGCGATTGTCGCCAAAGCAGGCATCCAGCAGCGCTTCACGCGCAACGACGTCCGAAGAACGCTCCGCACGGATCGCGAACGGAGCGGCATCGGAGGAGAGGGCGATCGGGGTCTTCCGCAAAGCAGTCATGGCACGTCAGTCCTCACTCCAACGGCCGGTCAGGCCGCGGAGCGTTGTTTCGAAAATTCGCAAAAGAAGGGGTGGGGAGCCGGCGCACCGGCTCCTCGTTTCTTGCTCCCTCTCCCGCTTGCGGGGGAGGGCCGGGGTGGGGGTGTTTCCACAACTTCGATCGTTCGTGTGGAGAGAGCCCCCACCCGGCGCTTCGCGCCGACCTAAGAGCGAGCTTCGCTCGTCTCGACCCCCGCGAGCGGGAGAGGTAAGAACGATTAGATGTGGTAGGTCCGCAGCGGCGGGATGCCGTTGAACGCGACCGACGAGTAGGTCGAGGTATAAGCCCCGGTGCCTTCGATCAGCAGCTTGTCGCCGATCTCGAGCGTTACCGGGAGCGGATACGGCATCTTCTCGTACAAGCACGTCGGCGCTATCGCAGGTCGGGCCTGCGAGCACGCACGGCGTCATGTCCGCGCCGTCATGCGGCGTGCGGATGGCGTAACGGATCGACTCGTCCATCGTCTCGGCGAGACCGCCGAACTTGCCGATGTCGAGATACACCCAGCGCACCTCGTCCTCGTCGCTCTTCCTGGAGATCAGGACGACTTCGGTCTCGATGATCCCGGCATTGCCGACCATGCCGCGGCCGGGCTCGATGATGGTTTCCGGGATCTGGTTGCCGAAGTGCTTGCGCAGCGCACGGAAGATCGACCGGCCGTACTGCACGACCGGAGGAACGTCCTTGAGGTACTTGGTCGGGAATCCGCCGCCCATGTTGACCATGGTGAGGTTGATCCCGCGCTCGGCGCAGTCCCGGAACACCGTCGAGGCCATCGACAGCGCACGGTCCCATGCCTTCACCTTGCGCTGCTGCGAGCCGACGTGGAACGAGATCCCGCACGGCTCCAGGCCCAGACGCTTGGCGAGGTCGAGCACGTCGACCGCCATCTCCGGATCGCAACCGAACTTGCGCGACAGCGGCCACTCGGCGCCTGCGCAATCATAGAGAATGCGGCAGAACACGCGGGCGCCGGGGGCGGCACGGGCGATCTTCTCGACTTCGGCGGCGCAGTCGACCGCAAACAGGCGAATGCCGAGCGCGAAGGCACGCGCGATGTCGCGCTCCTTCTTGATCGTATTGCCATAGGAGATGCGGTCCGGCGTCGCACCGGCGGCCAGCGCCATTTCGATTTCGGCGACGGTCGCGGTGTCGAAGCACGAGCCCATCGAGGCCAGCAGCGACAACACTTCCGGCGACGGATTTGCCTTCACCGCATAGAACACGCGGCTGTCCGGCAAGGCCTTCGCGAAGGTCTGGTAGTTGTCACGCACGACTTCGAGGTCGACCACGAGGCACGGCTCGGTGTCCTGGCCTTCGCTGCGGCGGTTGCGCAGGAATTCCTGAATACGTTCGGTCATAGCACTCTCCCAAACGGCCCAGCGACGGGGTCCCGTTCAAAAAATTGGCGTCGGATATGAGTGCCCGGCCCAATCGCGCGATGGAGGCGCAACGAAGCCAAAATACTCAGACCAGACTGTGCTGCCGTGGATTGGTTGGGATTTTTCCCGCCCGCACACCTGGCAATGAAGGACAAGCCTTTTCAGTAGCCCGCGCCGGCGTTGGAATGCCGGTAGAGACCAAAAAAGCCCGATCCGTCGTTGCTTTAAGTCGCGTCCCCCGTTGAGAGCGGGGTGCGCCGGTTCGCCTCCGGCTGCCAGTCACGGTTGCAAGCGATGCAGAGACCTTCAACGGCATCTCTTGAGAGAGATGCTGGCCACTCGAACTTGACTGCTCAAGCGTGAATGACCCTCGGTTCTTCATCCCTTGGCGGCTGTCCGGCCTCTTGTCCGGATACCTACCGACTGACACACGACCACAGGCACGTGCGAAATTGGGCAAAAGTGCAAATAAGGTATTTGAATCCGCTTCGCAACAATTTTTTTAGGTTGAGAACAAATTTACCTAACACCTGCTTACAGCGCCGCGCTCGGCGCCTCTCGGCGGCGTCAAACATGAACGGATGTTAAGATTTTGCCGGCAAGCGCGTTGGCGTTTGCGCCTGTGCCGCAGCGGTTTCTCTGAATTCTGAGAATCCCGCGCGCGCCGACCGCGCTCAGGCCCGCTTGAAAAACGGCTCGATGCGCTGAGCGGCGCGGATGAAGGCCACCATGATCAGCACGCCGAGCGCAAACAGCACGGCCTGCAGGATGTGCGCGCCGGTGTCGTCGAGCCCGAACAGAATCGCCAGCGCCCAGCCGCCGGCAAACGCCGCGCCGAACACTTCCGCGCCGATCAGGATCGCCGCCGAGATCACGGTGACGACGCTCGGCCAGACGATCTCGCGGGTGGGCTTGGAGGCGGGCAGTTGGCTCATCGATCAGGTCCTGTTTGAGGCCGCAATCTCTCCGAAAAGGCCCCCGCTATCAAGCGCAAAAGGCCCAAAAAGGCCGCATCGCGTGATATAGATTGCCGCAGATTTCAGGGCGTTTTCGCGTGAAGCAAAACGCGTCAAAACCAAGGCGGAAGCCCGTGCGGGCTCCACGGCAAGAATGGGAAGTGCGATGTCAGAAACCCCGCAAAATACCGGTAACCCGCAGGCCAATCCGCTGCTGACGCCGTGGCAGACGCCGTTCGACACGCCGCCGTTTGCCGAGATTTCGCCCGAGCACTTCCTGCCCGCCTTCGAGCGGGCCTTTGCCGATCACTCAGCCGAGGTCGCTGCGATCACCCACGATCCGTCCGTGCCCGACTTCGCCAACACCATCACCGCGCTGGAGCGCTCGGGCAAGCTGCTCTCGAAGGTTTCGGCGGTGTTCTATGACCTGGTCTCGGCCAATTCCAATCCGGAAATCCTCGCGATCGACAAGGAGGTCTCGCCACGGATGGCGCGGCACTGGAACCCGATCATGATGAACGCGGTGCTGTTCGGCCGGATCGCGCTGATCCACAACAACCGCGCCACGCTGGGCCTCACGACCGAGCAGATGCGGCTGCTGGAGCGCACCTACAACAACTTCCACCGTGCCGGCGCTGGCCTCGACGAAGCAGCCAAGGCGCGCCGGGCCGCGATCAACGAGCGGCTGGCGGAGCTCGGCACGTCGTTCAGCCACCATCTGCTGGGCGACGAGCAGGACTGGTACATGGAGCTCGGCGAGGACGATTTCGGCGGCCTGTCGGAGGCCTTCATCGCCTCGGCCAAGGCTGCGGCCGAAGAGCGCGGGCTCGCCGGCAAGGCGATCGTGACGACGTCGCGCTCCTCGGTCGAGCCGTTCCTGAAGAGCTCGTCCCGCCGCGACCTGCGCGAGAAGGCGTTCAAAGCCTTCACCGCGCGCGGCGACAATGGCAACGCCAACGACAACAACGAGACCATCGTTGAAATCCTCAGCCTGCGCGAAGAGGCCGCCAAGATCATGGGCTATCCGACCTATGCCGCCTACCGGCTGGAGGATTCCATGGCCAAGACACCGGACGCCGTGCGCAGCCTGCTGGAGCGGGTCTGGAAGCCGGCGCGGGCTCGCGCACTTGCCGACCGCGACGCCCTGCAGGCGCTGGTGGCAGAGGAGGGCGGCAACTTCGCGCTCGCCCCCTGGGACTGGCGCTACTACGCCGAAAAGCTGCGGCAGCGCCGCGCCAATTTCGACGACGCCGCGATCAAGCCCTATCTGGTGCTCGACCACATGATCGACGCCGCCTTCGACTGCGCCACCCGCCTGTTCGGCGTCACCTTCTCCGAACGCAAGGACATCCCGGTCTGGCATCCCGATGTGCGGGTCTGGGAGGTCAAGGATGCCAGCGGCAAGCACAAGGCGCTGTTCTACGGCGACTACTTCGCCCGGCCCTCAAAGCGCTCCGGCGCCTGGATGACCTCGCTGCGCGACCAGCAGAAGCTCGACGGCGAGATCGCGCCGCTGGTCATCAACGTCTGCAACTTCTCCAAGGGGGTGGCAGCGAGCCGTCGCTGCTGTCGCCCGACGACGCCCGGACGCTGTTCCACGAGTTCGGTCACGGCCTGCACGGCATGATGTCCGACGTGACCTATCCCTCGCTGTCGGGGACGAGCGTGTTCACCGACTTCGTCGAACTGCCCTCGCAGCTCTACGAGCACTGGCAGGAGCAGCCGCAGGTACTCCGGCAGTTCGCAAAGCACTACCAGACCGGCGAGTCGCTGCCCGACGACCTGCTCAAGCGTTTTCTGGCGGCGCGAAAGTTCAACCAGGGCTTTGCCACCGTGGAGTTCGTCTCCTCGGCGCTGATCGACCTCGAATTCCACACCCAGCCGGCGTCGGCCAGCCGCGACGTCCGCGCCTTCGAGAAGGCGGAGCTGGAGAAAATCGGCATGCCCGCGGAAATCGCGCTGCGGCACCGGCCGACCCAGTTCGGCCACATCTTCTCCGGCGATCACTACGCATCGGGCTATTACAGTTACATGTGGTCCGAGGTGATGGATGCCGACGCCTTCGGCGCCTTCGAGGAAGCCGGCAACATCTTCGATCCCGCCACCGCCAAGCGCCTGCTCGACGATATCTATTCGTCGGGCGGTTCGGTCGACCCCGAGGATGCCTATGTCGCCTTCCGCGGCCGCGAGCCCGAGCCCGACGCGCTGCTGCGCCGCCGCGGCCTGCTCGAAACGCCCGAAGCGGCGTGAGCTCTCAGCTCCTCCCCTCGTCGTCCCCGCCTGGTGCGCAAGTTGCGCACGGGGCGCGGGGACCCATATTCCGCGGCGCCAGTTGTAAAGGAAGGCATCTGCGACATCGTCCAAACTATGACGGCACAGCGTATGGGTCCCCGCGTTCGCGGGGACGACGGGTGGCGTTTTCTGTTCGGCCTGCTCGCCCTGCTCCTCGCGTTCTCCGCCGCCCCATCCCCGGCCGCCGCCCACCCCCACGTCTGGATCACCGCCAAGAGCCAGATCCTCTACGCCCCCGACGGTACGGTCACCGGCGTCCGCCACGCCTGGACCTTCGACGACATGTTCTCGACCTACGCGTTGCAGGGCACCGAGCCCAAGACCAAAGGCGTCTACACTCACGAGGAGTTGGCGCCGCTGGCGCAGACCAACGTGGAATCGCTGAAGGAATACGGCTTCTTCACCTTCGCTCGCGCCGACGGCGCCAGGCAGCGATTCCTCGAGCCGGTGGATTACTTCCTTGAGTTCAAGGACGGTCTCCTGACCCTGCATTTCACGCTGCCGGCGAAGACGCCGTTCAAGGCCAAGCAACTGGTGCTGGAAGTATTCGACAAGACCTACTTCATCGACTTCCAATATGCCGAGAAGGATCCGGTGACGCTGGCCGGCGCGCCCGCCGATTGCAGGATGCAATTCCAGCGGCCCAATGACGGCTCGGCCGCCGCGCAAAAACTCGGCGAACAGAATTTTCTGAGCGGCGAAGGCGGAAATTTCGGCATGATGTTCGCCAACAAGATCACGGTGGATTGCCCTTGATGCTTTTCGCGAAGCTTATCGGCTGGTTCGCTGCGCCGCCTCTCCCGCTTGCGGGGGAGGCCGACACGCTCGAAGAGCGGAGCGGGTGGGGGTTGTCTCAGCGTGGGGAATCCCGATGCGGAAGCACCCCCACCCCAACCCTCCCCCGCAAGCGGGAGAGGGAGCGCCGTGCCGATGTCGGCGCAGTTTGGACGTCAATTCAATTTCATCGCGCATTAGCGGTCTTCGTAGCGGTAATTGTGGCCGTTCTCATCCTCGATGGCGCACTGCATGTCCTGCTGGCGCAGAATCCGTTCGGCGGCCCGCGCGCCACCGCGGCCGAACCACAGGTCGGCGGCATCGTCGGATGGCTATTGGCAAAACAGTCGGAATTCTATCGCGAGATGTCGGCGACGATCCGCGCCGCGAAATCCGACGGCTCGGCGGTCTGGACCCTGCTCACGATCTCGTTTGCCTACGGTATCTTCCACGCCGCCGGCCCCGGCCACGGCAAGGCTGTGATCTCGTCCTACCTCGTCGCCAACCGCGAGACCGCGGGGCGCGGCATCGTGCTGTCGTTTGCCTCGGCGCTGCTGCAGGCGCTGGTGGCGGTGGTGGTGGTCGGCATCTGCGCCTGGCTGCTCAACGCTACCGCGAAGACGATGTGCGGGGCCGAGAAGGCGATCGAGATTGCAAGCTACGCCCTGATCGCGGCATTCGGCGCCCGGCTGGTCTGGACCAAGGGCGGCGGCTTTATGCGCGCGCTGTCCGCGAAGCCAGCTCCGGCGATGGCGGTGGTGCACGACCATCATGGTCATGACCACGGCCATCACCATCAGCACAATCATGGAAATGACCACGATCATCACCACGGCCATGATCATGGCGATGAGCACGTGCACGACGAACACTGCGGCCACTCGCACGGCCCGACACCGGATCAGCTCGCCGGCCCCGGCGGCTGGCAGCGCGGTCTCGGCGCGATCTTTGCGGTCGGCCTGCGGCCCTGTTCGGGCGCGATCCTGGTGCTGGTGTTCGCGCTGGCGCAAGGCCTGTTCTGGGCCGGCATCGCCGCCACCTTCGTCATGGGCCTCGGCACCGCCATCACCGTCGCCACCATCGCCGTGCTCGCGGTCTCCGCCCGCGGCCTCGCCCAGCGCCTCAGCGGCGGCAGCGACGGCCGCGGCACCCTGATCATGCGCGGCATCGAATTCGCCGCGGCCGGCCTGGTGCTGCTGTTCGGGATCGGTCTGCTGTTCGGTTATCTCGCCGCCGAGCGGGTGACGTGTTTGTGACGGTCCTCATCCTGAGGAGCCGCGAACCGGCGTCTCGAAGGGATGGCCACGGGCCACATGGTTCGAGACGGCGCTGCGCGCCTCCTCACCATGAGGAATTAGATTTGCTATTGGCTACGAAGATTGGCGGCCGGACGGGTGACATGCTTATGATGTGATCTGTTATTCCGGGGTGATGCGAAGCATCGAACCCGGAAGTTCGAGATTCCGGGTCTGGTCCTTCGGACCATCCCGGAATGACGACGTCACCGGAGCCCTCATGTCACGCGATCAATTCTGGTTCTTCCATCCCTTCCGCGTTCGCTATTCCGAGATCGACGGCCAGGGCGTCGTCTTCAATGCGCATTACCTGACTTATTTCGACACCACCATCACCGAGTATTTTCGCGCGCTGGGCTACGACCAGTTTGCCGACGCCAAGGCGACGGGCTTCGACTTCCACGTCGTCAAATCGCTGATCGAATACAAGGCGCCGGTGCTGTTCGACTGGGAGTTGGACGTCGGTGCCAGGGTGGCTCGGATCGGGAATTCGAGCCTCACGTTCGAACTTGCGATCTATCTGAGGGGCGCGCGACGAAGCGCTGGTGACCGGCGAAATCGTCTGGGTCTATACCGACCAGAAATCGCATCGTCCGTTGCCGATCCCGAAATCGATTCGGGACATGATCGCGACGCGGGAGCCGCAATCATGAGTTTCTTCGAGCGTCTCAAGACGGCGGCGTCGGCCGAGTGGCGGGCCTACACCGAACATCCCTTCACCGACGCCATGGCCGACGGTTCGCTGCCCGAGGCGGCGTTTCGTCACTACCTCGTGCAGGATTACCTGTTCCTGATCGAGTTTGCCCGCGCCTATGCGCTCGCGATCTACAAGTCGCCCGATCTCGCCGACATGCGGGAGTCGGCGGCGGGCCTTTCGGCTATCCTCGACGTCGAGATGGATCTGCATGTCAAACTCTGCGCCGGCTGGGGGCTGTCGCCAGATGATCTCGAACACGCGCCGCCCGCGTCCGAGATGCTGGCCTATACGCGCTATGTGCTCGATGCGGGCATGCGCGGCGATCTGCTTGGCGCTCAAGGTGGCGCTGGCGCCTTGCGTGATCGGCTATGCCGAGATCGCGACGCGGCTCGCCGCGCAGCCCGACGCGCTCGCGGCAACCAATCCGTACAGCGTCTGGATCGCCGAATATGCCGGCGCGCCATACCAGGAGGTCGCGGCCAATGCGCGCGCGCAACTGGAAGAATCTCGCCGATCGCTACGCCACGCCGGCCCGCGAGGCAGAGCTGATCGCGATCTTCTGCGGAAGCCACCCGGCTCGAGGCCGATTTCTGGGAAATGGGCTGGCGCGCGGGCCAGTCTGTTGCATAGTCGCTGACGGCGTAACGCGTAGGACGAATATATTCCTGGTCATTGGGCCTGCCGATGAGGGTGCCGGTAAAGCCGTTTCGTGTCGGCGTGGTTCAGTGCCGGGGCACGTCCTACGAGGTCGGCCGCGCACAGGGGCGCTTGTTTGCCGCTACCTTGAAAGGGAAGGCTTTCCTCCGCAAAAAGACGATACGGTTTCCGTGGTGGTTCAATATCCGTACCGAAGAACGGGTCTTTGCCAGGTTCGCGCCCGCGCTATGGGAAGAGGTTCACGGCCTTGCCGACGAACTCGGCATTCCCCTGGAACGGGCGGCGTATAACTTCGGCAATGATGGTCTTCGGCCTCCGATCGGCGCCTGCTCGGCGGTGATGACGGCGGACGTCTATGGCCGCAACTACGACTTCAAGCCGCGATACTACGGCGCCCAGTTCGTTCTGCTGCAGGCCGGCGGGACCTATGCCAGTATCGGATCGAGCCATCAGCTGACCGGACGGCTCGATGGCATGAACCAGCACGGCCTGACGATCGGCCTGCATCTGATCAAGAGGAGCCCGCGCTTTCCCGGACTGACGTCTAGCCTGATCGTGCGGATGATCCTGGATCAATGCGCGACGACGGCGGAAGCGGTGGCGAAAACTCCGCCAGATTCCGCATGCCATGCAATTCAATTACTCGCTGCTGGACGCCGGCGGCATTGCCGCTGTCGTCGAAGCCGGTCCGGGGGCTGTCGTGGTGCGCACCGGCGACTGGCTTGCCTGCACCAATCACTTTCAGTCGCCTCAGCTCCGGCCGCTCAATCGCCGGGTGGCGCAGTCGGTGCAGCGATTGCCGCATCTGGAGGCTTGGGCGTCGCGCCACCTGAGCGCCGAGCAGACGTTTACGGCGTTGAACCGGTCGACCTCGCCGGTGTTCTTTCATGAATATCTGCGATGGGGCGGGACGCTTCACACCATCGTCGCCGAACCCGCCAAGAGGCGGCTGCTGATCGGGATCGGCGGCGACGCCGCGGCGCTCGAAGAGGACATGCTGGATGTCAGTTTCGATTCCTGGCTGGCCGGCGAGGATTTGCCGGTGACACAGCTTCAAGGCCTGCTTGGCGGAACGTCCAGGCCGGTCGACTGGCCGCCGCGGCGCAGGAAAAAGACCGGCTAGCTGTGGGGCGAGTCGCTCCGCTGGCAAGGGCGATGTGAACGCGATGCCTGCGACAAAGTAACCCGACGGGCAAATCACTTCTGATTATCAGAAATGGTGTCAAGCCCGCGAATCAAAAATAAATCCGCTGGCCCCGTCGGGCAAATCAACTCCATAACTCCCGCCATCCTGTCCCACCAGAGGGGCGTAGGCCATCGTCGCAAACGAGGGACAGGGAGCGGTGGACGCGAGGTCGCGACTGACGAGCGCGGCACTTGCGTACGGCGAAATCGTTTGGGTCCGACGCCCCGATGCAGGCGTCAAGTTCGAAGGCGGCCAACGCTGCCCGAGAGCGATGGTGTCACGAAAAGCAGGGTCACCAGGACGATCTCGTATAAGCCGTAAAGCCATTGCGCAGGGAAGGCCGGAGGCTTCCGCCAAACCTGTATGCTCGTGCGCAAATCTTGTTGCAACTATCGCGTACGAGACCGCGGGTGCGGCGCGCACCCGGTCTTCCCTGCGCCCTCTGATTTCTGAGAGGGCCGCCGAAATGCAAAACTTCGGGCGCGACGCGCCGCGAGAATGCGAAGTTGTATCTCGTCCGGCCGGGCTCATTCCGGGGCGATGCGAAAGCATCGAACGCGGAATTCCGAGATTCCGGGTTCGCTTCGCGCCCGGAATGACAACGAGCAATCACACCGGCAAATACGCCCTGATCAGCGGCAGAAAGAAAATCGCGATGTTGATCGTGAATCCGATGTTCCACAGGATCGACCGCAGCCGCGGGCGGTTGCCGAGATAGGTGAAGACATAGGCGATCCGCACGATCAGGAACAGCACCGCCAGTTCGTCGATCAGGTGCTGCGGCCCGAGGCGAAACTCCGCCAGCAGCACGGCGGCGGCGAAGAACGGAAACGCCTCGATGCCGTTGAGGTGGGCGCCCAGCGCGCGGGCGCGGATGGCGTCTTCGTAAAATGCGGGGTCGCGCGGCCTGGCGTTGTCATATTTCCGATAGCCGATCCATTTGACCGGCACGATGGTCAAAAGATAGAGCGCGACTATTCCGAAAATACAGAATTCGGCTACCGTCATGGTTCCTCCCGCCGGCGGCAATTTGGCGAACCGTACCGAACGGACGGTTATCTTGACAAGGATGGTGCAACGCGCGAAGCCACTGAAATCATGACCGCGGTTGTTCCCATTGGAAGCGCGAAGGCTGCGCCGGCCGCCCGGCCGGAGCGCGTCGGCGTGCTGCTGGTCAATCTCGGTACCCCCGATACGGCGGATACCAGGGGCGTGCGGGTCTATCTCAAGGAATTTTTGTCCGACCCGCGCGTGATCGAGGACCAGGGCCTGAAGTGGCAACTGATCCTCAACGGCGTCATCCTGCGCATCCGTCCCCGCCGCAAGGCGCGCGACTACCGCAAGATCTGGAACACCGAAAAGAACGAGTCCCCGCTCAAGACGATTACCCGCGCGCAGGCCGAAAAACTCGCGGCCGCCATCGCCGACCATGACCACGTCGTCGTCGACTGGGCGATGCGCTACGGCAATCCCTCGATCCGCTCGCGCATCGACGCGCTGACCGCGCAAGGCTGCGACCGCCTGCTGGTGGTGCCGCTCTATCCGCAATATTCGGCCGCGACCTCGGCAACGGTCTGCGACGAGGTGTTCAAGGTGCTATCAGGCATGCGCGCGCAGCCGACGCTGCGGGTGACGCCGCCTTATTACGACGACCCCGATTATATCGATGCGCTCGCGGTCTCGATCAATGCGCATCTGGCGACGCTGCCGTTTCAGCCCGAACGCATCGTGGCGTCGTTTCACGGCATGCCGCAGAAATATGTCGACAAGGGCGATCCCTACGAGGCGCAGTGCATCGCAACAACGGAAGCGCTGCGCCGGCGCATGGGCCTTGATGCCTCCAAACTGATGCTTACGTTTCAGTCGCGGTTCGGCTTCGACGCGTGGCTGCGGCCCTATACCGACAAGACCATCGAGCAGCTTGCGAAAGATGGGGTGCGGCGCATTGCGGTGGTGACGCCCGGCTTCTCCGCCGATTGCCTGGAGACGCTGGAAGAGATCGCGCAGGAAAACGCCGAGATCTTCAAGCACAACGGCGGCGAGCAATTTGCCGCCATCCCCTGCCTCAACGACAGCGATCCGGGCATGGACGTTATCCGCCAGCTCGTGCTGCGCGAGTTGCAAGGCTGGATATGAATCAATCGAACTGCTACTGCAACCGCAGATAGCTCGTTCCCCACATCAGCCGCGCAAGCAGATATTCCATGCGTAAGTCATTGCTTTCAATTGCCATGTCCATCGTGCTCGGATCATGTAACACTACAGGAAGTTCGTCGATGTACCCTGAGCCGTTGCAAGTTGGCGGCGTCATCGAAGCCAATACAGCTGTCGTGCTCGTCGGGAATGGCGGCAGTGAAACGATCAACTATCTGCAATTTGTGCACGATAGTTTGCCCGCGATAAACGCACGGGGAATTAGTCTTCCCCCCGGCGGAATCGTTGGGGTCCGGGTCCCGGTAGGAACGACAGGGCTTTCGCTCAGCAACTATACGATATCCCGTCAGCCGGGAGGCTACCTCCCCAATGGTTCGGCATACGGATACGTGCCGGTAAGCACGCCGGCAATCAATATCAATTCCCGCGGCTTGTATTATGTTGCGACTGTTTTTCCTGGCCAGGAGCGTAAATTCGAAATCGCGCCAACCCCCTCGGCACTGGTGAAATTCCGGAAGGAGCGGCGTGAGATTGCAGATCTGACGCCTGTCAATTTCAACTGGTCCAACTAGCGTAGTAGGCTAACCGGGCTTGAGGCCAGATTTGACGATTATGTGAAGCCAACGGCTTCATGAACGAAACGAGGCACTTGGTCATTGTTCAGCGCGGATACATCTGGCGGCCCCGAAACTCCCCCTTACCTATATTGGCGAAGTTGTACTGAACCGTCGCGGCCGGCATTCAGACCAAATAACAAGACGTCCGCGAAGATGGTGATGCGGCTTTGGAGGACTTTATGACTGGTTTTACCGGTTTTGATATTTTCGCGATTGCGTTTGTACTGCTCGTCATCGTCACCCTGTTCGCCGGCGTCAAGACGGTGGGACAGGGCTACGACTGGACCATCGAACGGTTCGGCAAATACACCCGCACGCTGTCGCCGGGACTGAACATCATCGTTCCCTATTTCGATCGCGTCGGCCGCAAGATGAACATGATGGAGCAGGTGATCTCGATTCCCGAGCAGGAAGTGATCACCAAGGACAACGCCACCGTGACGGTGGACGGCGTCGCCTTTTTCCAGGTGTTCGATGCCGCCAAGGCCAGCTACGAAGTCTCCAATCTCGATCAGGCGATCATCGTATTGACCATGACCAACATCCGTTCGGTGATGGGCTCGATGGATCTCGACCAGGTGCTGTCGCATCGCGACGAGATCAACGAGCGCCTCTTGCGCGTGGTCGACGCCGCGGTGTCGCCGTGGGGCCTCAAGGTCAACCGCATCGAGATCAAGGATATCGTGCCGCCGGCCGATCTGGTGGAAGCGATGGGGCGGCAGATGAAGGCCGAGCGCGTCAAGCGCGCCGACATCCTGCAGGCCGAGGGCCAGCGGCAGTCGGAAATTCTGCGCGCCGAAGGCGCCAAGCAGGGCCAGATCCTTCAGGCCGAAGGCCGCAAGGAAGCCGCGTTCCGCGACGCCGAGGCCCGCGAACGTTCCGCCGAAGCCGAAGCCAAGGCGACGCAGATGGTCATCCGACGCCATCGCCAAGGGTGACGTCGCCGCGCTGAACTACTTTATCGCCGACAAATACATCAAGGCGTTCGGGCAGTTCGCGGATTCGCCGAACCAGAAGATCCTGATGCTGCCGATGGAGGCGACCGCGATCCTCTCCTCGCTCGCGGGCATCGGCGAAATCGCCAAGGCTACCTTCGGCGAAAGCGCGGCCTCCGCTGCCGCCGCCGCGCGGCGCGGTTCGGTGCCGCCGGCCGGTCCGACCCCGCCGCCGTTCACGCCGCCGCGGTGAGGCTTTTACTTGCCTCTCCCCGCGAGGGGAGAGGGACGATACCGAGAAGGCAAATTTGAAAGGTCGTGTCATGGCCGAGATATTTGTGACGTTAGGCACCTGGAACTGGCTGGTCTTCGGCTTCATCCTGATGGCGCTGGAGCTGCTCGCGCCGGGTGTGTTTCTGTTCTGGCTCGGGCTCGCCGCGCTGCTGGTTGGCTTGCTGTCGTTTGCGATCAATCCGGCATGGCAGACCCAGCTTCTGATGTTCGCGGTTTTCACGGCGGCCGCCGTGCCGGCCTGGCGCCACTTCGCGCGCAGCGCTTCCAGCAACAGCGTCAGCAATCCGTTTCTCAACAAGCGCACCGAAGCCATGATCGGCCGGGAGTTCACGCTGGAAAAGCCGATCGTCGACGGCTCGGGCACGGTGCGGATCGACGATACCGTCTGGCGCGTTGCCGGGCCGGACACGCCGGCCGGAAGCCGGGTCAGGATCGTGCAGGCCGACGGCGCCAGCCTGACGGTGGCGGCGGCCTAGTTCGAACCGCTCGTTTGTTTGCTCCAGCGCTCGGCAAAGCGGGCGAGGGGAAGGAAGGTCTGCTCGAGTTCGCGGCCGAGCGCAGTGAGGCGGTAGCCGTCGCCCGGTTCGAGTTCGACGAGGCCGGCTTCGCGCAGTTCGGTGAGCCGGGCCTGGACGATGGTCGGCGAGGCGTCGTCGCAGGCGGTGCGCAAGCGCGCGGGAGGTCAGCGGGGCATCGCGCAGTTCCCAGACGATCCGCAAGGTCCAGCGCCGGCCGAGCAGATCGAGCAGCGCCATGATCGGCCGGCCCGATCGGGAGCCGCGGACGCTGCTTTTTTTTCCATCGGCCTGTTTTGGCATGTTGATCCTCTTGATGCTACAGAAATTGTAGCGTATTGCTACTGATAATGTAGCACAGGAGATAGCCATGTCACAGACCGTGCCGCGCATCGCGCCGCTTGAACCGCCTTATGCACCGGAGATCCAGACGCAATTCGACCGCATCATGCGCGGCGCGCCGCCGTTGGTGCTGTTCCGGGTGATGGCGGGCCACGCCCGCGCCTGGGAGAAGTTTCGCGGCGGCGGCCTGCTTGATCGAGGTCCGCTTAGCCTGCGCGAGCGCGAGATCGTCATCGACCGCACCTGCGCGCGAAATGCTTGCGAATACGAATGGGGCGTGCATGTCGCGGCGTTTGCGGAGGCTGCGCATCTCACCGAGGAACAGGTCCGCGCCACTGTGCGGGACAAAGCCGATGCCGCGTGCTGGTCGGCTGCCGAGCAGGTGTTGATTGCAACCGTCGATGCGTTGCATGAGCGGGCAACGCTTGGCGATGCCGAGTTCAAGGCGCTGTCGTCGCATTACAACGAGGCGCAGATTCTCGAAATCATCATGCTGTGCGGATTCTATCGCACCGTGTCGTATCTGGCGAACACGCTGGCGCTGCCGCTGGAGGCGACGGCGGCGCGGTTTCCAGACTGGACGAATTGAATCGTAGGGTGGGTTACGCTTCGCTAACCCACCCTGCGAAGCTACGCAGCACGTCGGCGCGCTACGCCACGCCCGCCCGCAGCAGATCGTGCAGATGCACGATGCCGACCGGCTTGCCGGCGTCGGTGACGATCAGTGCGGTGATCTTCGAGGAGTTGAGAATCTCCAGCGCCTCGCCGGCCAAGAGATCGCGACCGATGGTTTTCGGATTCCTGGTCATGACGTCGTCGACGCTGGCGGTCATCAAGTCCGGCCGCAGCATATGACGGCGCAAGTCGCCGTCGGTGACGATGCCGACGATATGCCCGCGCGCATCGGTGATGCCGACGCAGCCAAAGCCCTTCGACGTCATCTCGACCAGCGCGTCGGACATTTTGGTGCCGAGCGGCTTCAGCGGCACGCTATCGCCCGAATGCATGAGGTCGCGGGTGTATTTCAGGAGCGCGCCGAGCTTGCCGCCGGGATGCAGCACGCTGAAATCGACCGAGGTGAAGCCGCGGCCTTCCAGCAGCGCGATCGCCAGCGCATCGCCGAGCGCCAGCATCATCAGCGAGGAGGTGGTCGGCGCGAGATTATGCGGGCAGGCCTCGCGCGCCTTCGGCAAGGTCAGCGCGACGTCGGCGGCCTTGGCCAGCGAGGATTCCCGCTCCGCGCTGATCGCGATCACCGGAATCCGGAACCGCTTGGCGTAGGTGATGAGATTCTTCATCTCCGGCTGCTCGCCCGACCACGACAGCGCCAGGATGACATCGTCGGCGGTGATCATGCCGAGATCGCCGTGGCTCGCTTCGGCGGCGTGGACGAAAAACGCCGGCGTGCCGGTTGAGGCGAACGTCGCGGCGACCTTGCGGCCGATATGGCCTGACTTGCCGAGCCCGGTGACGATCAGCCGGCCCTTGGCGCCGTTGATCAGGTCGGCGGCCGCGACGAAGGGTGCCCGCAGGTCGGACTGCAGCGCCGCCGTGATCGCGGCGATCCCGCTGCCCTCGGCATCCAGCGTGCGCAGGGCCGACTGGATGGCGGCGTCAGCGTGGTCGGTGCCGGATGATTTTGCCATCAGCGGATTCGGATTGGCCATGTCTGCCTTGAGGAGATGTCTTCCAGGGAGGAGGGGCTCAGCCCCCAGACCCCTCCTTAGCATGGGCCGCGCGGTGATGCGACGCGCGCCTCCCGCTCTCAACGGCTCATTAACCATAATTGTTTTAACTCCATTAACGACGTTTTCCGCGCGCTTTTGGAACGCGTCACGCAAGTATCTGACGTTGTTGGGGTAATTTTTATCGTGATGGCGGGTCCAGCAAGGGTCCGAGGCCTGTGCGCGCATCCGTTTGGCGCGGCCTTGTCGTGCCTCGTGCTGATCGCCCTGAGCGGCGTCCAAGGCGCAGGCCCAGACCGTCACGCCGGACCTGTTCAGCCCGACGCGCTCCAGCCAGATCACGTCGGCGGATTCGCCGTTGCGGCGGACCACGGCCGACGCCGGTAACCAATCCGGCGATGCCAACAGCGATACGCGGCTGCGCGATCAGGACAGGCCCGCGCCGTCGCGGATTGGTCAGACCCCGCGCTACGGCACGCCCGCTGCCAGCGGTGCATCGGACTGGGGCTACGACTCGCTCAACCGCAGACGCAAGCAGCCGAAATATTATCCCGGGCAGGCCAAGCCGAAACCGCCGGCCGGGCCCGGCAATCCGCCGCCACCGCTGGCATCAGCCACGCTGCAGCGGCTTTCGGTTCCGCCGTCGCAGTCCGCCAACAAGACCCCGATCGCACCCGCGATGGCCGGCACCGTGGTCGGGCAACCCCTGCGCAAGCGGCTCAAGGTCGATGACGATCCGTTCGGCGCGGTCGGCGACTACGCCGGCAGTTTCCTGATCAAGTCGGCGCTCGAACTCTCGGCCGGCTACGACACCAACCCGCGTCGAACGGCGGTACCCGGCGGGTCGCCATTTTATGTGATTGCACCCGAGTTCCTCGCCGTCTCCGACTGGGAGCGCCACGCGCTGGTGGCTGACTTGCGCGGCTCCTTCACCGGCTACGGCAACACCTTTCCGCCGCCGAGCGACGGCACGATCTCCTCGGCGCCGGTCAATGTCGATCGTCCTGATTTCACCGGCCATGTCGACGGCCGGCTCGACGTCACTAATGATACCCGCCTGCTGGCGCAGACGCGGCTGCGGGTCGCGACCGACAACCCCGGCAGCCCGAACATTCAGGCCGGACTCGCGAAGTATCCGGTCTATGCGTCGTTCGGCGGCACGTTTGGGGTCGACCAGAATTTCAACCGCTTGCAGATTTCCGCCGGCGCCACGGTCGATCGTACGGCCTATACCGACTCCAAGCTGACCGACGGCACTACTTCCAGCAACGACGACCGCAACTTCAACCAGTTCGGCGGCATCGGCCGCGTCAGCTACGACCTGATGCCCGGCGTCAAGCCGTTCGTGGAAGTCGAGGGCGACAGCCGCGTCCATGACGTCAAGCTCGACCGCAGCGGCTATGCGCGCGACTCCAGTGGCGGCTACGTCAAGGGCGGCACCAGCTTCGAATTCTCGCGGCTCCTGACCGGCGAAATCGGCATCGGCTACGCCGCGCGCGACTATGTCGACGTCAGGCTCAACCGGCTTGAGGGCCTGCTGGTGTCATCCTCGCTGACCTGGACCGTGACGCCGTTGACCACAGCCAAATTCTATTCCGACACCGCGATCTCGGAGACCACGTTGCCCGGCACCTCAGGCGTGCTGACGCACACCTACACCGTCGAAGTCGATCACGACTTTCGCCGCTGGCTGACCGGGATCGGCAAGTTCACCTGGGGCTCGCTCGACTATCAGGGCGACAGCCGCCACGACAAGTTCTACTCGCTGTCCGGCGACGTGATCTACAAGATGAGCCGCAACATCTGGCTCAAGGGCACCCTGCGTCGCGACTGGCTGGATTCGAATTTGCCGGGCAACAGCACGGCGTCGACGGTGGTGATGCTGGGCGTGAGATTACAGAACTGACGGCGTCGTCGCGCGACCCCCGTCGTCATTGCCGGGCTTGACCCGGCAATCCGTCTCGCTTGCAAGATTCGTTCGAAGATTGATGGATGCCCGGGTCAAGCCCGGGCATGACAGAGACCTTACCGCGGCAGCGTCGTCGAACCCATCAGGAACTGATCGATCGCTCGCGCGCATAAGCGCCCTTCGCGGATTGCCCACACCACCAGCGACTGGCCGCGGCGCATGTCGCCGGCGGTGAATACCTTTGGCAGCGAGGTCTTGTAGTCCGTGCAGATTGGCGCGGACGTTGCCGCGCTGGTCGAGGTCGACGCCGAGCGTCTTCAGCATGCCCTCGTGCACCGGATGCACGAAGCCCATTGCCAGCAGCACGAGCTGGGCGTCGAGGTCGAATTCAGTGCCGGCGATCGGCTTGAACTTGTCGTCGACCTGCACGCAATGCAGCTTCTGCACCTTGCCGTCGACGCCGGAGAATTTCTGCGTCAGCACTGCGAATTCGCGGCGCGCGCCTTCGGCCTGGCTCGACGAGGTTCGCATCTTCAGCGGCCAGTTCGGCCAGGTCAGGCCCTTGTTTTCGTGCTCGGGCGGCGCCGGCATGATTTCGAGCTGGGTCACGGACTTGGCGCCCTGACGGAACGAGGTGCCGATGCAGTCCGATCCGGTGTCGCCGCCGCCGATCACGACGACATGCTTGCCGTCGGCGAGGATGTCCTTGACGCCGTTCACCGGCTCCGAAGAGACGCGGCGGTTTTGTTGCGGCAGGAAGTCCATCGCGAAGTGAATGCCGTCGAGGTCGCGGCCGGGGATCGGCAGGTCGCGGCCGGCTTCGGCGCCGCCGGTCAGCGCCACCGCGTCGTACTGCTTGAGCAGAGCTTGCGCATCGAGCGCGCCCGAAGCACCGCCGCCGACATGGACGCCGTAATGGAAGGTGACGCCCTCGGCCTCCATCTGCGCGACGCGGCGGTCGATGACGTGCTTCTCCATCTTGAAGTCGGGAATCCCATAACGAAGGAGGCCGCCGGCCTTGGCGAATTTCTCGTAGACATGGACCTCATGGCCGGCGCGCGCGAGCTGCTGCGCGGCGGCAAGGCCTGCGGGCCCGGAGCCGACGATCGCGACCTTCTTGCCGGACTTGTTCGCCGCGATCTCGGGCTTGAGCCAGCCATTGTCCCAGGCGCGATCGACGATGGCGCATTCGATGGTCTTGATGGTGACCGGGTTGTCGTCGATGTTGAGCGTGCAGGACGCTTCGCACGGCGCCGGGCAGATCCGGCCGGTGAACTCCGGGAAATTGTTGGTCGAGTGCAGGTTGCGTGAGGCCTCTTCCCAGTTGTTCTGGTAGACGAGGTCGTTGAAATCGGGGATCTGGTTGTTGACCGGGCAGCCCGGCGTGCCCGGCTGAACCGAACCGGTGCCGTGGCAATAGGGGATGCCGCAATTCATGCAGCGCGCGGCCTGGTCGCGGGTGTCCTTCTCGCTCAGGGGAATGACGAATTCGCGATAGTTCTTCAAACGGTCGGCGACCGGCTCATACTTGCGGTCATGCCGGTCGATTTCGAGAAAACCTGTGATCTTGCCCATAGAACCTGACGCCCCTGCGACTTCCTTGGCCTCATGGTTCGAGACAGCGCAAGCGCCTCCTCACCGTGAGGGATGACTATTTTTTCTCATCCTGAGGAGCGGCGCGTGCGCCGCGTCTCGGAGGATGAGGCCCCGATTGTCTAAGCCCCGATCGCGATCTTCGGTTCGGCGTCGGCGTTGGCCTTCATTTCCTTCAGCGCGCGGCGGTATTCCACCGGCATCACCTTGCGGAATTTCGGCAGCCACGTCTTCCAGTTCGCGAGGATTTCGGCGGCCTTTTTCGAACCGGTCAGCTTGGCGTGACGCGTGATCAGGATGTGCAGCCGCTCGACGTCGGAGTCGAGCAGATCCTTGAACACGTCGACGCGGCCGTGGGCTTCGAGGTCGCCGGTGTGGTGATAGGTATTCTCGTTGATCATCTCTTCCGAAAGCACCGGCTCGAGCTCGACCATCGCCATGTTGCAGAGTTTGGTGAAGTCGCCGGCCTCGTCCAGCACGTAGGCGATGCCGCCGGACATGCCGGCCGCGAAGTTGCGCCCGGTCTTGCCCAGCACCACGACGATGCCGCCGGTCATGTATTCGCAGCAATGGTCGCCGGCGCCCTCGACGACCGCGACCGCGCCGGAGTTGCGCACCGCGAAGCGCTCGCCGGCGATGCCGCGGAAATAGCATTCGCCTTCGGTCGCACCGTACATCACGGTGTTGCCGACGATGATCGACTCTTCCGGCACGATGCCTGAATTGCGTGGCGGCTTGACGATGATGTGGCCGCCCGACAGGCCCTTGCCGACATAGTCGTTGCCTTCGCCTTCGAGCTCGAAGGTGACGCCGCGCGCCAGCCACGCGCCGAACGCCTGGCCCGCGGTGCCCTTCAGGCTGACCTGAATGGTGTCATGCGGCAGCCCGGCATTGCCGTAGATCTTCGCGATCGCGCCCGACAGCATCGCGCCGGCGGAACGGTCGGTGTTGTTGATCTCTTCCTCGATCTTGACGGGTGCGCCGCGGTCGATCGCCGCCCGGGCCTTTTCGATCAGCCGGCGGTCGAGCACGGCTTCCAGGTGATGGTTCTGGTTTTCCGACGTGATAGATCTTCTGGCCGGGCAGTTCCTTCTGCCGCACGAACAGCTTTGAGAAGTCGAGCCCCTTGGCCTTCCAGTGCGCCACCAGCGTGGACTGGTCGAGCATCTGGGTCTGGCCGACCATCTCGTTGAAGGTGCGGTAGCCGAGCTGCGCCATGATCTCGCGGACTTCCTCGGCGACAAAGAAGAAGTAGTTGATGACGTGCTCGGGCTGACCGGTGAAGCGCTTGCGCAATACCGGATCCTGGGTCGCGACGCCGACCGGGCAGGTGTTGAGATGGCACTTGCGCATCATGATGCAGCCGGCCGCGATCAGCGGCGCGGTGGCGAAGCCGAACTCGTCGGCACCGAGCAGCGCGCCGATCACGACGTCGCGTCCGGTGCGGAAGCCGCCGTCGACCTGGACCACGATGCGGCTGCGCAGCCGTTCGCGCACCAGCGTCTGGTGGGTTTCGGCTAGCCCAATCTCCCACGGCGAACCGGCGTGCTTGATCGAGGTGAGGGGAGACGCGCCGGTGCCGCCCTCGAAGCCCGCGATGGTGACATGGTCGGCGCGCGCCTTGGCAACGCCCGCGGCGACGGTGCCGACGCCGATTTCCGAGACCAGCTTGACCGAGACCTGACCGTCCGGATTGACGTTCTTGAGGTCGTAGATCAGCTGCGCCAGATCCTCGATCGAATAGATGTCGTGATGCGGCGGCGGCGAGATCAGGCCGACGCCCGGCGTCGAATGCCGCACGCGCGCAATCACCGCGTCGACCTTGTGGCCGGGCAATTGTCCGCCTTCGCCGGGCTTGGCGCCCTGCGCCATCTTGATCTGCATCATGTCGGAGTTGACGAGATATTCCGTCGTCACGCCGAAGCGGCCGGAGGCGACCTGCTTGATCGCCGAGCGCATGCTGTCGCCGTTCGGCATCGGCTTGAAGCGATCGGACTTCTTCGCCGCCTTCGCCGGTGTTGGACTTGCCGCCGATCCGGTTCATGGCGATCGCCAGCGTCGTGTGCGCCTCGCGCGAGATCGAGCCGAACGACATGGCGCCGGTGGCAAACCGCTTGACGATGTCCTTGGCCGGCTCGACCTGGTCGAGCTTGATCGGCTTGCGCTTCTCGTCCTCGGCGGTCTTGATCCGGAACAGGCCGCGCAAGGTCAACAGCCGCTCGGACTGCTCGTTGAGAACCTTGGCGAACGCCTGGTAACGCTCCAGCGAATTGCCGCGCGCGGCATGCTGCAGCAGGCCGACGGTCTCGGCGGTCCAGGCGTGATCCTCGCCGCGGGTGCGGTAGGCATATTCACCGCCGACATCGAGCGCTGACTTGTAGACCTGCGCATCGCCGAACGCGTCGCCATGGCGGCGCACGGTTTCCTCGGCGATTTCGGCGAGACCCACGCCCTCGATGCGGGTGTGGGTGCCGGCAAAATACTTGGCGACGAAATCGGCCTTGAGACCGACCGCGTCGAAGATCTGCGCGCCGCAATAGGACTGATAGGTCGAGATGCCCATCTTGGACATCACCTTCAAGAGACCCTTGCCGATCGACTTGATGTAGCGCTTGACGATTTCATAGTCGTCGAGCGATCCCGGCAGGCGGTCCTTCATCGAGATGATGGTCTCGAACGCCAGATAGGGGTTGATCGCTTCGGCGCCATAGCCGGCCAGACAAGCAAAGTGATGCACTTCGCGCGGTTCGCCGGTTTCCATCACGAGACCGACCGACGTACGCAGACCGGTGCGGATCAGATGATGGTGCACGGCGGCGCAGGCGAGCAGCGACGGGATCGGAATCCGGTCCGAGCCGGCCATGCGGTCGGACAGGATGATGATGTTGACGCCTTCGCGCACCGCGCCTTCGGCGCGCGCGCAGAGTTCGTCGAGCACCTGTTCGAGACCGGCCGCGCCGAAGCCGGCATGGAAGGTGGTGTCGAGCGTGCGCGACTTGAAGTGCGCTGTCGGCGACGTCGGAGATCGAGCGGATCTTTTCCAGATCGGCGTCGGTCAGGATCGGCTGGCGCACTTCGAGCCGCTTGGTCGAGGCGAGGCCCTGCAGGTCGAACAGGTTCGGCCGCGGTCCGATGATGGAGACGAGGCTCATCACCAGCTCTTCGCGGATCGGATCGATCGGCGGGTTGGTGACCTGCGCAAAGTTCTGCTTGAAGTAGGTGAACAGCGGCTTCGGCCGGTCCGACAGCGCCGAGATCGGGGTGTCGTTGCCCATCGAGCCCGCGGCTTCCTCGCCGGTCGACGCCATCGGCGTCATCAGGATGGTGATGTCTTCCTGCGAATAGCCGAACGCCTGCTGGCGGTCGAGCAGCGGCAGGTTGGAGCGCATGCCCTTGGTGGCGGCGTCGGGCAGTTCCTCGAGCTGGATCTGGGTGCGGTGCAGCCACTCGGCGTAAGGATGGCTCTTGGCCAGCTCCGCCTTGATCTCGTCGTCGGGAATGAGACGTCCCTGTTCGAGGTCGACCAGCAGCATCTTGCCGGGCTGCAGCCGCCACTTGGTGACGATCTGGTCCTCGGGAATCTTCAGCACGCCCATTTCGGACGCCATCACGATGCGGTCGTCCCTGGTGACGAGATAGCGCGCCGGCCGCAGGCCGTTGCGGTCCAGCGTGGCGCCGATCTGGCGGCCGTCGGTGAAAGCGATCGCGGCGGGGCCGTCCCACGGCTCCATCAGGGCGGCGTGATATTCGTAGAACGCGCGGCGCTGCTCATCCATCAGGGGATTGCCGGCCCACGCTTCCGGAATCATCATCATCACGGCGTGCGGCAGCGAGTAGCCGCCCTGCACCAGGAATTCGAGGCCGTTGTCGAAGCAGGCGGTGTCGCTCTGACCTTCGTAGGAGATCGGCCACAGCCTGGAGATGTCCTTGCCGTAGAGTTCGGAATGCACGGAGGCCTGCCGCGCCGCCATCCAGTTGACGTTGCCGCGCAGCGTGTTGATTTCGCCGTTATGCGCCACCATCCGGTACGGATGCGCCAGCGACCAGGCCGGGAAGGTGTTGGTCGAGAAGCGTTGATGCACCAGCGCCAGCGCGCTCTCGAAATCCGCTTCGTGCAGGTCGGGATAATACTTGCCGAGCTGGTCGGCGAGGAACATGCCCTTGTAGATCACGGTGCGGCACGACATCGACGCGGGATAATAGCCGGCGAGGCCGCGTTCGCGGCGCTGGTAGATCGCTTGCGAGATCGACTTGCGCAGAATGTAGAGCCGCCGTTCGAACTCGTCCTCGGTCTTGGCGCCGCCGTTGCGGCCGATGAACACCTGCATGTGGTAGGGTTCGGTCGGCTTGACGGTTTCACCCAGCGAAGAGTTGTCGGACGGCACGTCGCGCCAGCCCAGCAGCATCAGGCCCTCGGCCTTGATCTGTTCGGCAACGATGCTCTGGATGACTTTGCGCCACGCGGTTTCCTTCGGCAGGAACAAAGCGCCGATCGCATAGTCGCCGGGATCGGGCAACTGGAAACCGATCTCGGCGGCCTTGCGCTTGAAGAAGGCGTGCGGGATCTGTACCAGAATGCCGGCGCCGTCGCCGGCGCGCGGATCGGCGCCGACCGCGCCGCGATGTTCGAGGTTGCACAGAATGTTGATCGCGTCGGAGACGATCTGATGCGACTTCACGCCCTTGATGTTGGCGATGAAGCCGACGCCGCAGGAATCCTTTTCCAGGCTCGGGTCGTACAGGCCCTCGGCCGGCGGACGCCAGGAGAATTCGCGCGGCGTATCGGTGTCGGCCGGTTTCGAAGCCGCGGTCGCCGACAGTGAAGCTGCCCCGATGTTTTCGCGCTCGAATTCCGACCCGCTCATTTCAATCCTCTTGACTAGGCTAAGGGCCACCACTTCATCGGCGCACCTTGGGCGTTCGCGGCACCCACCGGGCCACCGCTCGTCCTCCGCGAGCCGCAATTTCCTAAATTCAGGCTTGGGCGTTCAACGTCCCTGAGGAACGGCCTTGCCTGCACTTCCCTGGAGCTCGAAGCACCCAGATTTCGTTGCAATCCCTGTGCCGGGACCGCCCCGTAATTGAGACAGTGATACTGTCCTAACTCCGACCATGCCAAATTTTTATCTATCACACAAGCACGTGAAAGTCCTTGCCCGCATGGCTGATCCGTGCGGCTCGCGGACCGAACCGCCGCCCCGGATTTGAAGCAAACGCGCCGCGATCCGGCCCAAGCTCCGCCGGATTTTGCGACGAAATTTACGCGGATACGGCGGCAAGAGGGCGAAAACGCCCCGGCCTTCGCGTTCAGAGGCGTTGGGACTTACAGGAGCATTCAACGATGAAGTTGTTCACCGGATGTCTGGCGGCGAGCCTGGTTCTGTTCGCGGCCGGTGCGCAGGCACAGGTGCTGGCGCCCTATACGCCCGTCTCCGATTTTGGCGGTCCCTATGCGGCGATGCCGGACGCGCCAGGAGCGCCTTACGGCACCGGCCCACGGCTGCTGCCACCGGAAGAGGTCTATACCGTGGTGCGCGAGAACGGGTTCTCGCCGCTCGGCATCCCCCGGCAGCGCGGTTTCGTCTACGCCATCGAGGTGATCGATCGCGGCGGTGAAAGCGGCCGCCTGATCGTCGATGCCCGTGACGGGCGGATCGTCCGCTTCAGGCCGGGTTACCGGATCGGGAACAATTTTGCCGAGGAACCGCCGGTGGTCTATGGCCAGCCGGGCGCGTTGCCGCCCGGCACCCCTGTCAGGGGCGAGCCGCGGCCGCCACGGTCGATCCCGCATGTGGCCAGCCGCACCGTGCCGGTGCCGAAGGCGAGCCCGCTCGCAGCCAAGCCGGAAGCCCAGCTGCCGAACCACCACAGCAATCGGCGGCGACGCAGCCAAAGCCGGCGGAGGCGCCAGCGGCCCCGCCGGCCGTCACGACCGGCCAGGCTCCCTCGAAGCCGATGGCCGAGATCGCGCCGACCAAGGACCTGCCGAAGGTGCAGGGGCTCGAGTAGCTCCCAACAAAAACGCCCCGGTTTCCCGGGGCGTTTCGTCTCGGCCAATATCTGCCGAAAGCAGGAGCGGTGTTACGCGGCGACCGAGGCGTCGACCACCTGCGGAGCTTTGCTGCCCGACGTGATCGGAATGCTGCGGGGCTTCTTGGCCTCGGGAATCTCGCGAACGAGATCGACGTGAAGCAGGCCGTTCTCGAGCGAGGCGTTTTTCACCTGGACGAAGTCGGCGAGCTGGAAGGCGCGCTCGAAGGCGCGGGCCGCGATGCCGCGGTAGAGCACTTCGGATTTGTCGGTGACGTTCTCGTTGGCGGATTTCTCGCCCTTGATCGTCAGCGTGTTTTCCTTGGCGACGATCGAAAGCTCGCCCTGCGAGAAGCCGGAGACCGCGACGCTGATCCGGTAGGCGTTCTCACCGGTGCGCTCGATGTTGTAGGGGGGATAGCCGGGGCTGCCGTCCGCGGTGGCCTGGTCGAGCAGGTTGAAGAAACGGTCGAAGCCGACGGTGGAACGATAGAACGGGGTGAGATCGTAGGTACGCATAGGGTAGTCCTCCATTGAGCGACTGTCTGGGTTAACCCGCCCGCCATCGGGCCGGGCTTTCGTCTTTGTGCAGCCTTTGTGTTTCGAAGCTTTGTGTTTTGAAGCACATCGTGCTCCGGAGCATTTCGGTTCCGAGACACTGGTAGCGGCCTGCACAGAAATGATATGGGAGGGGAGAAACGGCGTTCAAGAGGGCAGCAAACGCCGCCCTTTTTTGCGCTCCCGCCTTGATTTTCAGCCCTTTTCACCTAGCCGGTTCCGGTCATGACGCTCGTCTCGATTCCCGCCAATCCGGTTCCGGAGGATGTCGTCTCGGGCACCATCAAGACGCCCGACGGCGCCGAGTTGCGCTTCGCGCGCTGGGCGCCGCCGGCGGGGCGCAAGGGCACGGTCTGCGTCTTCACCGGGCGGAGCGAATCGATCGAGAAATATTTCGAGACGGTGCGGGACCTGCGCGATCGCGGTTTTGCGGTGGCGATGATCGACTGGCGCGGCCAGGGGCATTCGTCGCGGCGGTTGCGCGATCCGCGCAAGGGCTATGTCCGCGATTTCTCCGATTTCGAAGTCGACGTCGAAACCTTCGTGCAGCAGGTGGTGCTGCCGGATTGTCCGCCGCCCTATTTCGCGCTGGCGCATTCGATGGGCGGCGCCGTCATGCTGCGGATCGCGCATGCGGGCAAACGCTGGTTCGATCGCATGGTGCTGTCGGCGCCGATGATCGACCTGCCGGGGCGCGCCACTTCGTTTCCGGTGCGCGCGCTGTTGCGGATCATGCGGTTGACCGGCCAGGGCGGCCGCTACGTGCCCGGCGGCAGCGACGCGCTGACCGGCTCGGAATCCTTCGTCAACAATCCCTTCACCAGCGATCCCGTGCGCTTCGCCCGCAACGCCGCGATCCTGGAGGAAGACCCGACGCTCGGCATCGGCTCGCCGACGGTGGCCTGGGCCGATACCGCGTTCCGGGCGATGCACACCTTTCGCGGCGCCAATTATCCGTCCGAAATCCGCCAGCCGATCCTGATGCTGGCCGCCAGCAACGACAGCATCGTCTCGACGGCGGCGATCGAGGAGTTCGCCTATCATCTGCGCGCCGGCTCGCATCTGGTGATCGCGGGTTCCAAGCACGAGATCCTGCAGGAGCAGGATCGCTACCGCGCGCAATTCTGGGCGGCGTTCGACGCCTTCGTGCCGGGCACGCCGCTGTTCAAGTAAGCGCTGGAACAGCGTCCCCTTCGGTGGCTTCATCCTTCGAGACGCATTGCTTTCGCGATGCTCCTCAGGATGAGGTCTGAAATCCTCATGGTGAGGAACGTGTCACGCAGGCAAGTCAGCGTAGCCTGCGTAAACTTGGCTACGCTGCGCGTCTCGAACCATGCGGCCAGGGAAGAAGCAGCAACGATCGCGGCGAATTGGACGTGCTTTAGCTACGGCACCGGCGGTGACGGCAACCGCGCGATGATGCGGGCCGGGAAACGCCGTTCGACGAACAGTGTCCTGACCTCGGCGACGCTGAGATAGCGGTCGTCGCCGTCGCCCTTGCCGAGGATGTTCAACAGCACCGGCCATTCGCCCTTCATCAGGATCGGGATAGTAAAAGCGCGCCGCATCGCCGGCGCGCTCGAGATTGGCGGCCATGTAGGTGTCGATTTCCTTGGCGTTGAGCCCGCGCTCCATGCCGCCCGCGCCGTCAGGCCGGTCCTTGCCGAATGAGGCGAGGCGGGTGATTTCGTCCTCATGCACATGGGCTTCGACATCGAGGATGCGCGAGCCGGCGCCATGCTTGTCGAGCGGACCGTTGCGCAACTCGTCCAGCACCGCGCCGAAGATGAAGCTCTTCAACGGATTGCCGTTCGCCATCTGCGCGACGCCGAAGGTTTCCATCCACACCTTGATCTTGCTGACATTGACCTCGCCGCTGGCGAGCGCAATCGTTTCGGCGATCTTGGAAAGCGGAACGACGTGGCCGCCGACATAGCCGTTCGCGACCAAGGCGCGCAGGAACGGGCAGGGATTGTTCGGCGAAACGGCGGCGGCAGGTGCGACGTCCGGAGCAGTACCAGTGCGGTCGTCTGTCATGGCTCCAAATCCCTTGAAGGCAGCGGATGAAAAATGTCCATCTGACAGGATGGAAGGTCTCGAAAGGCGAATTTGTGGTGGCGCACTACTTCTGGATGTGCCAAGTTTTCGCGGAATTCGAAGCCGAGTCAACTCAAAGCCGCATCAACTCAAGGCTGGCCCGGCATGATAGCGGGAAATCGGAGGAATCCGCGGCGAGCTTGGGCGAAGACTCGATCAGCGTCACCTTGCCGAAGGGGATGCCGGCCTTCAAAAGGCCCTCGCGGTAGTGCGCGACATCGCCCGGGGTTTTCCAGTGCAGATGCCGCATCATGCGCTCGACCGTCAGGCTCGGATAGTTGCTCAGCAGCACCTCGGCCGCGTTTTTGGCTTCCGCGGTCCGCCCCAATTGGGCAAGCGCCGCCGATCGGACTGCGAGCGCCTGAAGATGATTGGGATTGAGATACAGCTCTTCGCGCGCCCATGACAAAGCGGCGTCATATTGTCCGAGCAGATAGTGGCTGAACGCGTTCACCGCCGCCCATTGATATCGGGGGTCGGAGTTGCCGCGCTGCGCCGCCATCGAAAACAGCTCGATGGCCTGCCGGTGTTCGCCGATCACGAGATGGCACATGCCGAGCACGCCACGGGCGCCCATGTCGTAGGGGTTGAGCGCGACCGCCCGCTTGGCGGCGTCCATCGCCGCCTCGTAGTGCCCCTGCACCGCGCTCACATAAGCCAGAATCTGAAACGCAAAGGACGAACGTGGATCGAGCCGGACACTGCTCTGCGCCAGCGCCATCGCGGAGTCCCACAATTCGCGCGTGCTGTTGATCCATCCGAACTGGATGCCCTGGATCTGGATGGTGGCGAGATAGGCGCGCGCGATCGACAGCGTCGGATCGAGCGCGATGGCTTCCCGGAACAGGCCGATCGAGGTTTCCCAGTCGTCCTTGGTCTGCAGGTAATAGTAGGACAAGCCCTTCAGGAAGCGATCCCACGCGGTCAGGTCGTTCGACGACGGCCGCGGCGGTGCGGAGGCTTCCGCCCGGTAGATCTCGGCCGCGATCGCCGCTGACAGGCTGGTGGTGATTTCGTCCTGCATCGCGAACAGATCGCCGATGTCGCGGTCGAACCGGCCGGTCCATAATTGCTCGCCGGTCTCCGGCGCGATCAGTTCCGAGGTGACGCGAATCTTGGTTCCGGCCCGGCGCACCGATCCCTGGATCAGGTAGGTGGCGTCGATTTCGCGCGCGATCAGCCGCGTGCTCTGGTTGTTGCCCTTGAACGCGAAGGTCGAGTTGCGGCTCAGCACCCGGTAGAACGATTGCAGCGACAGCGCGTGGATCAGGTCCTCGGTCAGGCCGTCGGAAAAATATTCGTCGGCGCCGTCGCTGAGATTCGCAAACGGCAGCACCCCGACGATCGCGGTTCGATACTGGGCTGCGAGGTTGGAGGTCTCGCTTGGAACCAGCTTGGATCCCCGGCCGGGGCTGTCGGAACCCAGCGGGTTGCCAGCTCCAGACCTCGATCGGTTCTTCGATGTTCTTGAACCGGTGCGGGCCGGAATCGACCAGAGTGGACGCTGAGCCGCTTGCCGGCCTCATGGCAGGCCTTGCCGGAAACCGCGATGCCGCCGGGGGCGGCAACCGATTCGAGGCGGACGGCGATGTTGACGTCGTCGCCGAACACTTCGTCCTCGTCGGCCATCACATCGCCCATGTGGATGCCCATGCGGAACTGCATGATGCGATCGGCGGGAATGTGGTTGTTGCGTTCGGCCATCAGCCCCTGCATCGCGACCGCGGCCTCGATGGCGCCGACGATGCTCGGAAATTCCAGCAGGAAGCCGTCACCGGTGTTCTTCACCAGCCGGCCGCCATGGTTGAGAATGATCGGGTAGATCGCACCGCGATGGGCCTTGAACGTGGCATGCGTACCCGCCTCGTCGGCTCCCATCATGCGGGAATAGCCGGCGACGTCAGCGCAGACGATGGCAGCCAGGCGTCTTTCCATGTCCCCAAGATATCCCAAAGGCCCCAGTACCGGCAGACAACCAGTACGTGGTCGGTTGACTGATTCCAATGCTTATAAAATACGTGGCTTCCAGTGGAAGCCCAATCCGGCCACGATAGTATCATGATAGTAATGCAATTCATGCGGAATTGGCATGGGGCGGTCGGGCTCAAGGCTTTGGGACAAGGCTTTGGGGCAAGGCCCCGGGAGACGGTCAGACGATGGACGGAACGCTCGGCATTCACGAATTGTGGCTCTTTATCCTCTCCGGATTACTTCTCAATGTCACACCGGGACCGGACACCGCCTATATCGTCGGCCGCAGTGTCCAGCTCGGCTGGCGCGGCGGGGCGGCGGCTGCGCTGGGGATAAGCTGCGGCTGCCTGGTTCACGTCTTTGGCGCCGCCATCGGTCTGTCGGCGCTCCTGATGGCGTCTTCGGCGGCATTCGCTGTCGTAAAATTGGTCGGTGCCGCCTATCTGCTGTTCTCCGGCATCCGGATGTTGCTGTCGCGGCCCCGTCCCGTCCCGGAGGCGGCGGCGAATGCCGGCGGCACGTCGCTGCGCCGCGTGTTCTGGCAGGGCGTGCTGACCTGTGCGCTCAATCCGAAGGTCGCGCTGTTTTTTCTCGCATTCCTGCCGCAATTCGTGGCGGTGGATTCGCCGCACAAGGCGCTCGCGTTCCTGACGCTCGGCCTGATCTTCATTTGCAACGGCACGCTGTGGTGCTTCAGCGTGGCGGCCTTTGCGGCCAGAGCGGCGGGCCGGTTCCGGCAATCGGCGGGCGCAATGGCCTGGATCAACCGCCTGCTTGGCGGGATGTTCGTCTATCTCGGTGTCCGCGTCGCCATGATGGATACGCGCTGAAGTCAGCCGTTACCGTTCGTTCCGGCCGTGACGTCTCAGGTGGTCATTTTCAGCAAGGCATTGCCGGCAAGATAAGCCCCGAGAACGATCATCCCGATCTGGAACCAGATACGGAAAATATCCGGCCGCAGCCGGGTGCGAACCGCCTGGCCGACGAACATGCCGGCGAATGAGCACACCATCGCGACCGCGCCCGGCAGCGCGGTCGCCGATGTCAGCAGGCCCTCGCTGGTCAGGTTGAAGCCGAGCGCCAGGGTCGCAACCGTGAAGAAGACGCCGAGCGCCTGGATCAGCTCCTCCTTCTCCATGCCGATCGCCTGCAGGTACGGCACCGAGGGGATGACCTGCACGCCGCTCGCGGCCGAAATCATGCCGGTGACGACGCCGACGATGCCGCCGACCCATTTCTCGTTTTGGGGCGCGACGGTGAAACTGAATTTGCTGAGGCCGATGATGGCATTGATCGCCAGCAACAGGCCGAGCACGATCCCCGTGTAGCGCGCATATGGGCCGGTGAGCGCCCCGCCATTGAGCCAGATGCCGGCCGCCGTCCCGATCAAGAGCGGCCACAGCCGGCGGAGAATATCGCGCAGATAGGGGCCGCCGAAGGTTTGCCAGATATTGGTGACGATCGCCGGCACGATGACGATCGCGATCGCCTGGGCCGGCGGCATCGACACCGCGAGCAGCCCCATCGCCACCGTCGGCAGGCCAAGCCCGAGGGCACCCTTGACGAAGCCCGCGACCAGCAAGGCGAACGCGATGAGAATGAGCAGTGAATCGAACATGACGGATACATTGACCGATTGAAGATGCGGGCACAATCTGGAGATTACGGAGATAGCCTTCGCTCATGACGAAGGCAGGAGGATTGCAGCATGGCCATGCGTTTCGATCTGGTCGACCTTCAGCTCTTCATCGCGGTGGCCGAGACCCGCAGCATCACCAGCGGCGCGCAGCGGCATCATCTGGCGTTGGCGTCGGCCAGCGCGCGGATCAAGGGCCTCGAACAGGCGCTCGGCGTCGCGTTGCTGGTGCGCGGCCGCCGCGGCGTCGAACTGACGCCGGCCGGCGAAAGCCTGCTCGATCATGCCCGGATCGTCATCCACCATGTCGAGGCGCTGCAAGGCGACCTGCTGGCCTTTTCCCGCGGCGTCAAGGCCACCGTGCGCTTCCTCGCCAACACCTCGGGCCTGTCCGAATATCTGCCGAAGGCGCTGGCGGCCTTCCTCGGCCAGCATCCCCATATCTCGATCGACGTCGAGGAGCGTGAAAGCGGCGATATCGCCCACGCCATCCTGACCGGCGCCGCCGACCTCGGCCTCGCCGCCGAGCATGCGCTGCCTGATAACATCGAGCGCATCCCGTTCAGCGAAGACCGCCTGGTGCTGATTGCCGCGCGCACCGACGAACTGGCGGGCCGACGGCAGGTCGATTTCAGCGAGGTCGTCGAGCGGGATTTCGTCGGATTGATCACCACGAGCGCGCTGCACGCCCATGTCACCCGACATGCGGCGCGGCTCGGTGCCCGGCTGCGGTTTCGTGCCCGCTTGAACAATTTCGACGCCATCGGCGAGATGGTCGCCGCCGGCATCGGCGTCGCCGTGATGCCCGAGGTCGCAGCAAAGCGTTGCGCGCGCGCGATGAAGATCAACGTCGTCCGGATCAGGGACCCCTGGGCCAACCGTCGGCTGGCGATCTGCGCCCGCAGCTTCAAGTCGCTGCCGCGGCCGGCGAAGCAGCTCGCCGACCACCTGCGCACGGCCGCACCGTAACGTTTACTTCATCACCGTTTCGAGATGCGCGGCCTTGATGACGCGCGCCCACTTTTGCGCCTCGGACGCGATGAAGTCGCGAAAATGCTTCGGCCTGTCGCCGGCGACGGTGAGACCCTGATCGGCCAGCTTCTGCTTCACCTGCGGATCGTCCATCGCCTGGTTGGTGACGGCATTGAGCAGGTTGACGATATTTTCAGGCGTGCCGCCCGGCGCGATCATGCCGTACCAGTTCTGGATCAGGAGATCCGGCATGCCGACCTCCGCGGTGGTCGGCACATCAGGCGCGGTCGGCGCGCGCTCGGGCGCGCCGAGCGCAATCGGGCGCAAACTTCCAGCTTTGATATGCGGCAGGATCACCGGCAGATCGAGGAACGCCATCTGCACCTGCTGGCCGAGCAGGTCGTTGATGGCCGGGGCGGCGCCGCGATAGGGGATGTGAACGATGTCGATGTTGGCGGTCAGCTTGAGCAGTTCGCCGGCCAGATGCGGCAGGCCGCCGACGCCGGCGGAAGCGAAATTGAGCTTTCCGGGCTGGGCTTTGGCAAGCGCGACCAGCTCACTCATGTTTTTGGCGGGAACGTTGCTGGCAACGACCAGCATCTCCGGCACCGTCGTCACCAGGGTGATCGGCGCGAAGTCCGTGCTGACGTTGTAGGGCACCCGTTCCATGGTCGGGTTGATCACGAGCGAACTCGCACTCACGATTCCGATCGTGTAGCCGTCGGGGGCCGCCTTCGCGACCGCATCGGTGCCGAGCACGCCGCCCTGGCCGCCGCGATTATCGATAATGATCGGTTGCTTGGTAATCTCGGACATCCGCTGGCCGACCACGCGCGCGATGATGTCGTTGGGACCGCCGGCCGGGAACGGCACGATCAGCTTGATCGGCTTGGTCGGGAAATCCTGCGCGGCAGCCAACGTCGGCAACAGCAACAGCCACAGTCCTGCCAGCAACCGGCCCAGGATTTTCATCAACGCCTCCCGCGCGGCTCCGCATCTCCTGCGCGTTGACGCCGCTGATGGCAATTCTATCGCGTTTTAGAGCGAAGTGGATAGGGCCACTGCGCGATCAATCAGGGCTCAGGCGTTCAGCAGTTTCAGCGCCGCCTCGTGCACGCGGGCGTCGCCGGCGGCGACGATGCGGCCGCCGTTCTGGGCGGGCTTGCCTTCCCAGTTGGTAACGACGCCGCCGGCACCGGTGATGATCGGGATCAGGGCTGCGATGTCATAGGGTTTCAGCTCGGTCTCGACCACGAGGTCGAGATGGCCGGCCGCCAGCATGCAGTAGGAATAGCAATCGCCGCCATAGCGCGACAGCCGCACTTCCTGTTCGATCCGGCCGAAAACCTCGCGGTCGGCGGCGTTCATCAACAGCGGGCTCGTCGTGTAGGAGGTGGCTTCCTTCAGCGAGGCACAGCGGCGCACCGACAATTTTCGCTCGCCCGACGGCCCGGAATAATGCGCCGAGCCAGAGTCGCCGTAAAAACGCTCGCCGATATAGGGCTGGTGCATCATGCCGAACACCGGCGTGCCCTTGTGCAGCAGCGCGATCAGCGTGCCCCAGATCGGAAAGCCCGCGATAAAGGATTTGGTGCCGTCGATCGGGTCGAGCACCCAGACATATTCGGCGTCCTCGCGCTCGCTGCCGAATTCCTCGCCGACGATGCCGTGCTGGGGAAAGTTGGCCTTGATCAGGCGGCGCATGACCGCTTCGGCGGCGCGGTCGGCCTCGGTGACGGGGTCGAAATCGCTGGTGCTCTTGTTGTCGACCAGCAGCGAAGTCCGGAAGAACGGCAGGATGGTTTCGCCGGAGGAGGTCGCAAGGCGGCCGATGAAGGCTGTAAAATCGATGACCGTCACGGCAGTTCCTTGGGCCAAGGGGCAGAACAGTTGTTAGCCCCTGCCTAGCTCAATCCGGCATGCCGCGCACCGTCATGTCGGCGTTTGCCTCTGGTATTTTGATGCCGAATCAGACCCGTGGTTTGGTGAAATTTTTGTCTACAGCGTCGATCACGAAGTTGAGAGTTTTGGCATACCAGAGATGCAATGTATATGTGTCTCCAGATTCACATTATGTAACCAATTGATCTATATCGATTAAATCGCCTGACCCGGCTGTGTTGCCATTCCGCCATGCTCACCAACATTGCTCCGGAAATGAGTCAAAAACCCTTGCCTTTTGTGCAGCGCGGTCGCATATTGTTGCGGTGCGGTAGCGCCTCGCGCTATCGCTGCCCTCCTTGGGCGTTTCCTCCCTAGACTTGGGCCGCTTGTTCATTCAAGCGGCCCTTTTTTCTTTTGGAGGAGAAGTTGTCATTCCGGACGACGCGAAGCGGCGATCCGGAAGTTCGAGATTCCGCTGCGCGCATCCTCGGAATGACGGTGAGAATGATTACTCCGCCGCGGCCTGGAACGGCCCGAGATCGCCGAGCGGAACCTGCGCCAGCGCATCGGCGAGCTTGGTGAAATCGGCGGCGACCTGCGCGAAGCGCGGCGAGCGTTCCCGGCGGCGCTCATCCATATAGATCGCGCGGTTGAGTTCGAGCTGCACGGTGTGCAAGCCACTTGCCGGGTTGCCGTAATGCTCGGTGATGAAGCCGCCGGCATAGGGCTTGTTGCGCCCGATCGAATAGCCGAGCCCGCTCATGATTTCCTCGACGAGGTCAGGCAGCACGCTGGCGCAACTGGTGCCGTAGCGGTCGCCGATCACGATATCGGGCCGCCGCGGTTCGTCGCGCGACACGCCGACCGACGGCATCGAATGGCAATCGACCAGGATGACGGTGCCGAATGCCTGATGGGCCTTGTTGATCAGCCGCCGCAGCGCGCGGTGATAGGGCTTGTAGAGCGCCTCGATCCGTCCCAGCGCCTCGTCGACATTGATCCGTTCGCGATAGATTTCCTGGCCGTCGCCGACCACGCGCGGGATGGTGCCGAGGCCGCCGGCGACCCGCATCGAGCGGGTGTTGGCAAAGCTGGGTAGCCGGCCGTTGAACATGCGCGGATCGAGCTCGTAAGGCTCGCGGTTCACGTCGACATAGGAACGCGGGAAATTGACCCGCACGGTCGGAAAACCCCGCTCCGACAGATCGGCGATCAATTCGTCCATGAAGGAATCCTCGGAGCGGCGCAGGCTCGCGAGGTCGATGCGGGAAGCGTTGAGAAAATCGGGTGGATAGACCGAGCCGGAATGCGGCGAGTTGAAGATGATCGGCGCCCGCCAGTCGGCCGGCTCCACGATCTCGAACGGAGGCGATAATTCACCTTCAAACTGGGTCATCGCCGGGCGCTATCCCTGAGATCCGCATTTCCGTAGAGCTTAATCGACAAGCCAGCCAATTCTGCCGGAAAACGGAAGTTTTATGTGGGCGGCATTGTCGGTAATCGCCATCATTCTGCCAAGCGAAAAAAGCCGTAAAGCTGTTGGAACAGGTCTCAAACGCGCCAAAACCACCCGCGATCATTGATCCCGGCTGCATTCGGGTACAGAAATAAGCGCTCGCGCCATCCTCCGTACGCCGTTCCCCTTCACCCGATATTTACCGTCTGTCGGGCTTAGTGGGCGGAGTGATCCTTCCAGCCGGATTCGACGACAGTAGAGTAACCATGCATAAAATCCTTCTCGCCGAAGACGACAACGACATGCGCCGCTTCCTGGTGAAGGCGCTGGAAAACGCCGGATTTCAGGTCTCGCCCCACGACAACGGCATGTCGGCCTATCAGCGGCTGCGCGAGGAGCCGTTCGAGATGCTGCTGACCGATATCGTGATGCCGGAGATGGACGGCATCGAGCTGGCGCGCCGCGCCTCGGAACTCGATCCCGATATCAAGATCATGTTCATCACCGGCTTTGCCGCGGTCGCGCTGAATTCCGATTCGGAAGCGCCGAAGAACGCCAAGGTGCTGGCCAAGCCGGTTCACCTGCGCGAATTGGTCAGCGAAGTGAACAAGATGCTGGCGGCCTGATTCGGCGCCATTTCGGGTCGAAAACACCCCAGAAATTAGTCCCGAGCGTCCTTGCGGGGGCGCTTTGGAGCCGATATACGGACCCCACCCAATACGACTTGGGGCATTTATGCCCTGAATGAAGCTAGAGCAGGATGACCAGATCATCCCGGTCTAGGGCGCGTAGCTCAGCGGGAGAGCACTACCTTGACATGGTAGGGGTCACAGGTTCGATCCCTGTCGCGCCCACCATCCTTCGCTCGCGAAGCGAGCAAAGGATGCCACGCCGAAGCCGCTTGGCGAAGGCGGGCTTCTCAGCCGTAAGCCGCTCAGTGCACCGCCGCGTACATGATCTTCTCCTCCGTCGCCTCGAGCGCCGAAAATTCCTCGACGACCTTGCCCTGCCGCGACACCAGGATGCGGTCGGACAGCGCCATGATCTCGGGCAGATAGGACGAGATCACCACGACCGCCTTGCCCTCGTCGGCGAGCCGGTTGATCAGTTCGTGGATTTCGACGATGGCGCCGACGTCGACGCCGCGCGTCGGTTCGTCGAAGATGATCAGGTCCGGCTCCTGCACCAGCGATTTCGCGATCACGACCTTCTGCTGGTTGCCGCCGGACAGTTCGACGACCTTCATGCTCGTTGCCGATGGCGCGAACCTTGAGCCGCTCGATCCAGGTGCTGCCGACCTCGTCGGCCTCGCGCCGCGACAGCAACATACGGCCGCCGGGAAACTTCGCCAGCAGGCCGAGATAGATGTTGCGCGCGATCGACATGGTCTCGAAGAAGCCTTCGACCTTGCGGTCCTCGGTGACATAGGCGATGCCGGCCCTGACCGCCGGCGCCGGCACGCGGTAGCGCACCGGCTTGTCGTGCAGGAGGACTTCGCCGCCGTGGAAGAAATCGCGCTTCAGCACGCCGGCGACGATCTTGAAGGTCTCGGTGCGGCCGGCGCCGACCAGGCCGAACACGCCGGTGATCTGTCCGGCGAACACCGACAGCGAATTGTTCTTCACCATCGGCGCCATCTTCAGGTTCTGCACCGTCAGCACGCGCGCGCCGGCGGGCCGCATCGTGGTCTTGCGCGCGCCGTAGAGCGTGTTCGAGAGGTCGCGGCCGACCATCGCCTGGACGATCCGCGCGCGGTCGAATTTGGCGGCGTCGTCGGTCACGACATGCTTGCCGTCGCGCAGCACCGTGATGCGGTCGGCGAGCAGCAGCGCCTCTTCGAGCGCGTGCGAGATGAAGACGATCGAGACGCCGCGCCGCTTGAGATCGCGCACGAGGTCGAAGAAGTACTTCTTCTCTTCCGGCGTCAGCGACGCCGTCGGCTCGTCGAAGATGATGACCTTCGCGTCGTGCAGCACCGCGCGCGCGATCTCGACCATCTGCTTCTTGGCGGCGCCGAGCAGGCCGACGGTCGCGGTCGGCGTGACGTCGAAATTGAGCGATTGCAGGAACTGCTGCGCGGCGATGTAGATGCCGCGCAGCCGGTTGTAGAACTTCTCCTGCCCGAGAAACAGATTCTGCGCGACCGTCATGGTCGGCACCAGGCTGTTTTCCTGAAACACCATGGCGATGCCGAGATGGCGCGCCTCCAGCGGCGTCTTCGGCGCGACGTCGGCGCCGTCGACCGTCATGCGTGCCCGAGGTCAGCGTCACCACGCCGGCCATCACCTTGGTCAGCGTCGACTTGCCGGCGCCGTTCTCGCCGACCAGCGCGTGGATCTCGCCGCGCCGAAGGTCGAAATCGACGCCGTCGATGGCGGGCACGCCGGCGTAGAGCTTGGTCGCCTTGTTCGAAGCGAGAGGATGATGTCGCTCATGCGCGCAACTCCGTCGACCATCGCCAGCGGCAATCGCAACAGTCGGCCCGGTCCCTTGGCGATCCGGACAGCTCGCCGTCCATTTCGACCGCCGCGACGATGCCGTGATTGACGCCGTCGACCCGGCTGTGCAGCGAGTAGAGCGGCATGCCATCGGCGTCGAGCCGGATGACGAGGCCGTAGGAGCGCGGCGGCGCCCAGGGCTTGATGACGCCCATGGTCTTGAGGTGGGCGCCCTGCATCGGCTCCTTGAAACGACTGGCCGGAGCGCAGGCGCGGCGCGATCCAGTATTCCGGATCGATCTCCGCCATCATGCGGCGCCGGTAGGCGGGTTCGCGCAGCACGAATTCGACGAGCTGGGTGCGCGCCGTGAAGGCGGTGAGCCAGAAGCCGCCGCCGACGGCCGGCGACAGCCGCGACGGATAGACCGGCAGATGGTCGAGCACGGCGCGCTGGCCGCCGTCGGGCGCGATCGCAACGAGCGCGATGCCGCCAGCTTTCGCTGACCAGGATGTCGTCGCCGTCGGCGCAGGCGCCGAAGGCGTAGCTGCAGTCCCGAGGCGATCGTGCGGACGCCTCTGCCGGCGGGATCGAGCCGCAAGCACGCGGCCGGTGCGGCCGCGCTCCATCAGGTCACGCGCCCATTGTCGCGTACGGCCGCGTCGCTCGAACCGTCGGTCGCGATCAGCGTTGCCGCCGGCCCCGGCGACAGCGCGTTGATCGCGCGTCATCGACGGATCGGTGAAGGTCACGCTCGGCTGCGCGGCCGATGGCGTCGCAAACACCTGCACCTCGCGTCCGTCGAGCGCGACGGCAAGACCGCCTCCGGCAGGCAGCACAGCGCCGTGATCGTTGCGCTCGAAGCGCCGCACCTCCGTGGCCGCGCCGCCGTCGAGGCGCAGAATGGCGGCGGCCGTCTGCGATGTAGAGTGCCTTGCCGTCGGTGGCGAGATCTTCCGGCGCCTCGCAGCTGCGCCAGCGTCTCGGCTTTTTCCAGCATCTGGTTGGGCTTCAGCGCGCCGTCGAACGACGGCACGGTGATGGTGGCGTCGCCGCGCCCGAGCAAGCGGTCGGCAAAATCCCTGCAAGGCCGCGATCACGGCTCTTCCCCCAGCGCTTGTCGTACTGGACGAAGTTCGGATCGGCATTGCTCGAGCTTGTACCGGCCGATCCGGTTGTTCGATGATGCCGCCGAGATAGAGATAGCCGCGATGCTCGCGCATCGAGGTGATCATCGGATGGTTCTCGCCGCTGCAGGTCCCAGAACGATTCCAGGATCTCGCCCGCTCGTTGAACTTGACGACGCAGCCGGTGTTGATGTTCGGGAACAGCCATTCGTCGATCGGCACGCGCTTGCCCATGCGATGGCGGAAGCCCGGCATCTTCCAGGCGAGATCGAGCGCCGGGCTGCGCATGCCGACCATCGCCAGCCAGTAGTTGCCGTCCGAGGCGAGGTTGATGTTGTCGGGGTAGCCCGGCAGGTTGTCGATCACCATCTCGACGTGCCCTTCTTCGGGCCGTCGAACCAGTAGCGCCTGATCGAGCAGCCAAAGGTTTCGGCGAACAGGATCGACTGGCCGTCGCTGGCGATGCAGATGCCGTTGGGGAATTTGAGCCCGCGCAGCACGGTGCGCGTCGTGTCGGTGTTCGGGTCGTAGCAGATGATGCGGCCGTTGCCGCGCGCTTCGAGGCCGTCGATCGGCCATTCGTGCATCTCGTAGCGGACGGTCGCTTCCGAGAAGAAGATCCGGCCGTCGTCGGCGATGTCGAGATCGTCGGCGAGCCGCAGCCGGCTGTCGTCGTTGACCGAACAGAGGCTGCGGTTGG
Organism: uncultured Alphaproteobacteria bacterium; assembly: GCA_963764705.1. Taxonomy (GTDB): domain Bacteria; phylum Pseudomonadota; class Alphaproteobacteria; order Rhizobiales; family Xanthobacteraceae; genus Bradyrhizobium. The sequence continues at coordinate 453,613 of CAVXTR010000016.1, forward strand.
TCTCGTCGGTGACCTTCTCGACCTTGCGCTCAGGCGTGATGCGATAGAGCCCCATGCCGCCGATGCAGACATAGAGATTGTCCTTGCGGTCGAACGCCATGCCGAGCGGCTGGCCGCCGATATGGGCGAAGACCTCCATCTTCTTGTAGTCCGGCGCGATGAAACGCATGATGTCGCCGTGGCGCGAGCCGGCATAGAGGTTGTCGTGGCGGTCGAGGATGACGTCTTCCGGCGCCTCGATGCGGCCGAGGCCGATCAGCGAGACGTCGCGCAGCTTGTCGTTCTGCGCGAACGGTCCGCTGCCGGGCGCGGTCGAGGCCGCGGCGGCAAGCGCATGATAGGTCGGGCTGACATAGACCTTGCTGATGATGCGGGTGCGGTTCTTCAGCCAGCGGATGTCGATCGTGGCGGCGACCAGCAGGACGCGCGGCCAGCACCATGCGGTTGACGCCGCCGGAGACCGACAGCGTGGTCATGCCGTTGATCAGGAACAGCACGATCAGCGTGCCGACCAGCGCTTTGGCGACCGAGCCCTTGCCGCCGCCGAGGCTGATGCCGCCGAGCACGGTCGCGGTCAGCACGGTGACCTCGAGGCCGACGCCGACGTCGCCGCCGACGGTGCCGAGCCGCGCGGCAAAGAACAGCGCGCCGATCGCAGGTCAGGACGCCGCTGGCGACGTAGCAGAGCGCGATCGTGCGCCGCACCGGAATGCCGGAATTGTACGCCGAGCGGCGCGAGCCGCCGATCGCGGTGATGTGCCAGCCCGGCCGCAGCCGGGTCAGGAAGACGTGCCCGAAGATGGCGACGACGAGATAGACCAGCACCACGCTCGGCACGCCCGACGACCACGCCGCCGCCGACGAAATTCCAGGACGGGATGTCGGGGAACGCGGCCGCGATCTCGTTGGAATAGTCGAACAGCAGCAGGTCGTAGGCGGAGCGATAGATGATCAGCGTGATCAGCGTGGTGATGAAGGCGCGCAGCCGCAGATAACCGATCAGAATGCCGTTGACGGCGCCGAGCATCGCCCCGCAGACCAGCGTCGCCGCGATCACGGCCGGCACCGGCCAGTCCAGCACGTCGAGGCAGAACAGCGCGCAGAAATCGCACAGCGCGAACATCGAGCCGACCGACAGGTCGATGCCGCCGACGATCACCACCAGCGCGATGCCGAGCACGACAAAGCCGATTTCGCCGGCCTGTCGCCCGGTGTCGGCAAGGCCCGCCGGCGACAGGAAGCCCGGGATCGCCCGGCTGAGCGAGGATGGTGATGATGAGCGAGCACGATCACCGGGATCGCAGTCTCGGTCCAGCGCTTGGACAGGATTTCGCCGAGCAGATGATCCGGCCAATAGCGGTAGCGCAAGCGAAGAAGGACGTCTTGCATCGGCGGGACCGGGCGGGAGGAAAATGAGAGAAGCACGCCACTCCGGAGAAGCGGCGATGCCAGGCATGCCGCTTCTCCGATAGGCCGGGGTGGCGACTACTTCTTGAGGTCGCTGAGATTCCAGCAGGCGGTGTCACTGTCCGCGTTTTCCTTGGTGACCGGAATCAGCGTCGTATACATCGAGCCCTTGACCGAACCGGGCTTGACGCCCGATGACACCAGCCACTTGATCATGCCGGCCATCTGTTCTGCCTGGGTCGGCACGTCATAGCTCATGTTGAGATCGAACGCGCCCGACTTGACCAGTTCGCAGGCGCCCCTGCGCTCGCCGCCGCCGGAGGTGGCGACGAACACCTTGCCGGTGAGGCCGGCTTCCTTCACCGCCGCAGCGGTTCCGATGTCCATGCCGTCCCAGAAGCCGACGATGCCGCACAGATCCGGATTCTGCTTCAGCACCGTCTGGGTGATCGCCTTGGCCTTGGCGGCATCCCAGTCGGCGGCCTGGCTCGATACCACCTTGATCTCGGGATGCTTGGCCAGCACGTTCTCGACGCCCTTCAGCGTATAGGCGCTGGCGGCGGCCGACAGCGCCCCTTGCACGATCGCGATCTTGTTGGACTTGCCTTCGCAGGCCTTCACCACGGCTTCGGTGTCGCGTTCGCCGATTTCGATCCAGTTGGCGCCGACGAACGCCGAGCTGCGATAGACCGAGCCCATGTTGATCTGGATGATGTAGATGCCTTCGCTCTCGGCGCGTTGCATCAGCTTGGCGTACGTCTGCACGTCAGGGTTATGCACGATGATCGCGGCCGGCTTTTCCGAGATCAGTGTCGTCAGCGCCTGCGCGCCGGCATTGGTGCTCCAGTTCGGATCGCGCACAACCACCTTCATGCCGTAGGGCTCGAGCTCCTTCTTGACGCCCGCGAACCAGCCTTCGGTGAGATCGAAGTTCATCGCGACGGGAATGTAGGCCACTGTCTTGCCGGCGAGGGCTTCCTTGAAGGCGGCCTGGAACGGCTCGTCGAGGCCTTTCTGCGCCAGCGCCGGCGCGCATGCCGCGGTCATCAGGCCTAGTCCGAAGACCGTTGTCTTCAATGTCCGTCCAGAGAATATCATGTCGTCCTCCCGTTCTGGTTTGCTCTGCGTTGGGTATGGCGATCAGATGTCGCCTTGTTGCGCCGTTTCTTCGTTGCGTGGGTTGAGAAACGAGTCGGTAATGACGGCGATCAGCAGCACCACGCCCTTGACGAGGTTCTGGCCGGAATAGGAGACGTCCATGATCGTCATGCCGTTCAGCATGGTGCCGATCAGCAGCGTTCCGATGATAACGTTGACGACGCCGCCGCGGCCGCCCGACAGTCCGATGCCACCGAGCACGACGACCAGAATGACGTCGTAGATCAGTGTCGAATTGAAGATACGCGTCGGCATGCTGTTGACGGACGACGCCATGATCAGGCCGGCGGCGCAGCCGATCAAGGCTGCCATGACATATTGCAGCACGATGATGGGACGGGTCGGGATGCCGGTGACGCGCGCGCCGTTCGGGTTGTCTCCGATGGCGTAGATATAGGCGCCGAGCCGGGTCTGCCGCAGCAGGAAAGCAACGACGATGCAGGCCAGCGCGAACATCACCACCGGCATCGGAATGCCCAGGAGATTGCCCTGGCCCAGTTTTTCGAACCCGTCGAGGCCTGGGCTCCATTGCACGACGTCGAGCTTGAACAGAGCGGCCTGACCGAGGCCGGCGAGGAACAATCCCGATGCCAGCGTCGTGAACAGCGACGGCACTTCGGCGTAGGCGATCAGCCAGCCGTTGACGAGGCCAAAGGCGGCGGTCAGCGCGAAGGCGGCGGCGAGCGAGGTTGGCAGCGAATGACCGTCCTGCACCATCTGCAGCACCAGTCCGGGCGGCACCGCCAGGGCTGCGATCAGAGAGATGTCGATGCCGCGCCCGATCACGACGATCGCCATTGCGAGGCCGAGGATGCCGAGCACCGCCACGTTCTGCAGCAGCGTCAGCATGTTCGCCGTGGTGAGAAAGCCGGGCAGGGCAATCGCGAAGATCGCAAACAGGGCCGCGAAAACCGCGAACACGATTCCCTGCTGACCGAGGTTTTTGATTCCCATCCCGGATGCTCTTGTTGGTTCTTTTGCAAGATGTTCGCGCGCTTTCCGGAACAATGCAAGCCGCTACGTTGTTCCCTGCGATCGTGCAACCGGACGCAATCGAACGGCGTCTAAACGCAAGTGAAGTCGCAGGTGCGTGCAAATTTCACACGGCGGAAGCGGCATGTCCGTACTGGCGGCGAAACCGTCGCGTCTGCCGTGATATAACGCCCTATGCGCGGTTCTTCTGGTAGCCGTCGACATAGACCGCCGCCAGCAGCACCAGTCCCTTGACGACATATTGCCAGTAAATCCCGATGCCGAGGATCGACATGCCGTTGTTCATCACGCCCATCACGAAGGCGCCGATCACGACACCCATCACCTTGCCGACGCCGCCGGAGGCCGACGCGCCACCGATGAAGCAGGCCGCGATGACGTCGAGCTCGAAGGAGTTGCCGGCGCTCGGCGTCGCCGAGTTCAACCGCGCCGCGACGATCAGCCCGGCCAGGCCGGCCAGCGCCCCCATATTGACGAACGTCAGGAAGATCAGCCGCTCGGTCCGGATGCCGGACAGCTGCGCCGCCAACCGGTTGCCGCCGAGCGCATAGATACGCCGTCCGATCGTCATGCGCTGCGTCACGAACATGTAGAGCAGGATCAGCACGCCCATGATGATCAGCACATTGGGCAGGCCGCGATAGGAGGACAGCAGATAGCAAAATCCGACGATCAGGATCGCGAATACGGCGTTCTTGACGATGAATAACGCCAGCGGTTCGGTCTCCATCGTATGCGCCTTGGCGCGGCGCCAGCGGCGGGCGCTGGTGAATATCAGGAGAGCGGCGCCGGCGAGGCCGATCAGCATCGAGGTCCAGCGAAAGTTGGCGCCGATCCCGTCGCCGAACAGCGCCAGCAGCGGCGCGCTGACGATATCAGGGATGAAGCCGGAGCTGATGCTCTGGAAATCTTTGGGAAACGGCCCGACGAACTGTCCGAGCAGGATGTTGCCGGTGAGCCCGCGAAACACCAGCATGCCGCCGAGCGTCACGATGAAGGAGGGGATCTTGGCGTAGGCGACGAAATAGCCCTGCGCCGCGCCGATCAGGCCGCCGGCCACCAGCGATAGGCCGACCACCGGTAGCCACGGAATCTTGTAGTCGACCATCATGGTGGCGGCGATGGCGCCGATGAAGCCGACGATCGAACCGACCGACAGATCGATGTTGCCGCCGACAATGATCAGGAGCATGCCAAGCGCCATGATGACGATGTAGCTGTTCTGCAGGATCAGGTTGGTGATGTTGACCGGCGCCAGCAGCACGCCGCCGGTCAGATATTCGAACAGCGCAATGATCACCAATAGCGAACCCAATAGGCCGTAGTCGCGCAGGTTGCTCTTCCAGAAACCGGCCTGGTCCTTGTTCGGGGTCGCCATCGTCTCGTGTTTCATGGCGCGGTTCCGTGTTGTCGCATGATCGCGGCCATGATTTTTTCCTGGCTGGCTTCGCCGACCGGCATTTCATCGACGAGGCGGCCTTCGTTCATGACATAGAGGCGGTCGCAGATGCCAAGCAGTTCGGGCATTTCGGACGAAATGACGATCACGCCTTTGCCTGACGCGGCGAGGTCGTTGATGATGGTATAGATCTCGTACTTGGCGCCGATATCGATGCCGCGCGTCGGCTCGTCGAGAATCAGCACGCAGGGATCGGCGAACAGCCACTTGCCGAGCACCACCTTCTGCTGATTGCCACCCGACAGCGTCAGTGCCTTCTGCAGAATGCCGGACGAGCGGATGTTCAGTTTGGAACGGTATTGCTCGGCAACATCGCTCTCTTTGTCGTCGTCGATCACGCCGTAGCGGGAGACGCCGGCGAGATTGGCCAGCGTGATATTGCTCTTGATGTCCTCGCCGAGGACCAGCCCGAGGCCTTTGCGGTCTTCCGTCAGGTAGGCAAGGCCGCCGGCGACTGCCTTCTGTATCGAACCGAGGTCGATTTCGCGGCCTTGTATGAAGGCCTGGCCGGTGACGTTGCGGCCATAGGCACGGCCGAACACGCTCATCGCGAGCTCGGTGCGCCCGGAGCCCATCAGGCCGGCGATGCCGACCACCTCGCCCTGCCGGACGTGAAGGCTGACGCCCTTGATCACTTCGCGGCCGGCATGCTGCGGATGCTCGACGCGCCAGTCCCTGATCTCGAACAGCGTGTCGCCGATCTGGGGGGCGCGGTACGGATAGCGTTCCGACATTTCGCGGCCGACCATGCTCTTGATGATGCGCGCCTCGCTGATCGGCCCGGTGTGGGCGTCGATGGTCTCCACCGTGGAACCATCGCGCATCACGGTGATGCTATCGGCGACTTCGGCGAGTTCGTTGAGCTTGTGGGAAATCAGGATCGAGGCGATGCCTTGATTCCGGAATTCCTTCAGCAGCTCGAGCAGCGCTTCGCTGTCGCTTTCGTTCAGGCTCGCGGTCGGCTCGTCCAGGATCAGCAGCCGGACTTTCTTGGCGAGCGCCTTGGCGATTTCGACCAGTTGCTGCTTGCCGACGCCGAGATGGGTGATCAGCGTATCCGGCGCTTCGTTCAGTCCGACCTTGGCGAGCAGCTCGCGGGTGCGACGGAAGGCCTCGTCCCAGTCGATGACGCCCATGACAGCCGGCTCATGGCCGAGAAAAATGTTCTCCGCGATCGACAGCAACGGCACCAGCGCCAGTTCCTGGTGGATGATGATGATGCCGAGCCGTTCGCTGTCGGAAATACTGGCGAACAGCCGCTTCTCGCCATCATAGAAGATGTCGCCCTCGTAGGAGCCGTGCGGATAGACGCCGCTGAGGACCTTCATCAGCGTCGACTTGCCGGCGCCGTTTTCGCCGCAGATGGCGTGAATTTCTCCGGCCTCGACCTTGAGATTGACGTTTCGCAGGGCTTTCACGCCGGGAAAGCTCTTGGATATGCCTCGCATTTCCAGAATGGCGGTCATGGCAGGCTCTATCTACTCTGGCCGCATTCCGGCTTCGCTTCCGCTCACTTGAACTGTTCGGCCTTGTAATAGCCGGTGTCGATCAGCGCGGACTTCCAGTTGTCGAAATCGACCGCGACCGGCTTCAGCAGATAGGACGGAACCACCTTGACGCCGTTGTTGTAGGTCTTGGTGTCGTTGACCTCGGGCTTGCCGCCCGACAGCACCGCGTCGACCATGCCGGCTGCGATCTTCGCAAGATCACGTGTGTCCTTGAAGATGGTCGAATACTGCTCGTGATTGACGATGGATTTGACCGAGGGCACCTCGGCATCCTGACCCGATATCACAGGCATCGGCATTTCCTTGGAGCCGTAGCCGACGCCCCGGAGGGCTGCAATGATGCCGATACTCAGCCCGTCATAGGGCGACAGCACCGCGTCGACATGTTTGGAGGTGTAGAACGCGCTCAGCAGGTTTTCCATGCGGGCCTGGGCGACGGAGGCTTCCCAGCGCAAGGTCGAGACCTTGTCCATGCCGACCTGCTTGCTCACCACCACGAGTTTGCCGCTGTCGATAAAGGGTTTCAGCACCGACATCGCGCCGTCGTAGAAGAAGAAGGCGTTGTTGTCGTCGGGCGAGCCGCCGAACAGTTCGATGTTGAACGGGCCCTTGCCCTCCTTCAACCCGAGTCCCTTTTCGATGCTGGCGGCCTGCAACACCCCGACCTGGAAATTGTCGAAGGTGGCGTAGTAGTCGACATTGGCCGAGCCGCGGATCAGGCGGTCGTACGAAATCACCTTGATGCCGGCGTCAGCGGCGCGCTGCAGCACGTCGGACAGCGTGGTGCCGTCGATGGCGGCGATCACCAGCGCCTTCTCCTTCTTGGTGACCATGTTCTCGATCTGCGCGAGCTGGTTCGGAATGTCGTTGTCGGCATATTGCAGGTCGGTCTTGTAACCCCTGGCCTGCAACACCTTGACGATGTTGTCGCCATCCGCGATCCAGCGCGCCGACGATTTGGTCGGCATCGCAATCCCGATGGTGCCTTTGTCCTGTGCCTGCGCCGCGCCGGCCAGCGTGGCCAATCCGAGCGCGATGGCAGCGGCGACGGTTTTGATATTCAGCATCGGGTTCCTCCTGTTGGCGACTTTTAATTTTAGCCCGCTCGTTAGGTCAGCATAGCATCTTCGGGCGTCAACTCGCGATATGCCGTCCCGCGATGTATCCAAAAGTCAGCGCCGGGCCGAGCGTGATGCCGGCGCCGGGATAGTTCCCGCCCATGATGCTGGCCATGTCGTTGCCGGCGGCATAGAGGCCCGCGATCGGCTGGCCGTTGCCGTCGAGCGCGCGTGCGTTCTCGTCGGTTTTGATGCCGGCATAGGTGCCGAGATCGCCGATCACCATCTTGATGGCGTAGAACGGGCCGTCCTGGATCGGCGCGATGCACGGGTTCGGGCCGTGCAGGGCGTCACCCTGGTAGCGGTTATAGGCGCGCGATCCCTTGCCGAAGGCGGGATCCTGCCCGCTGGCGGCGGTCTCGTTGAATTTCGCGACCGTCGCTTCCAATCCCTTGGCGTCGATCCCGGCATTGGTCGCAAGCTCGGCCAGCGTTTCGCCGCGCTTGAGATAGCCGGTTTTCAGATGATGCCCGAGCGGCATCGGGAACGGCGGCACGCAACCCAAACCGTATTTGCGCAGCGCGCGGTGATCGCACAGCAGGAACGCCGCGATCTCCTCGCCGGGTTTTGCCGCCTTCATCATCTCCTGCACGAAGTCGTGGTAGGAATTGCCTTCGTTGGCGAAGCGCGCGCCGTCGCGTGTCACCGCGATGACGCCGGGTTTGGCGCGGTCGATGAAATGCGGCATCACGCCCTTGCTGCCGTCCTTGCGCGTGGTGACCGACACCGGCACCCAGGCTGCTGCGTTCGGCAGCGAATCCTCGATCCGGCCGCCGGCGGCTTCCGCCAGCCGCAAGCCGTCGCCGGTGTTGCCGGTCGGGCCAGGCGAGAAATGTTCGGCGCCGGTGGGTGCGTGCGGGAACATCGCCTTGCGCCTGACGACATCGTGCGGAAAGCCGCCGCAGGCCAGCACCACGCCGCGCTTGGCGGTGACGCGCACGGGCTTGCCGTCGCGCTCGACAATGGCGCCGCGCACCGCGCCGTCCTCGACGATCAATTCGCGCACCGGGGATGAAAGCCACAAGGGAATGTTGAGGTCGAAGGCCGATTTCGCCAGCCGCCCGGCAAGCGCGTTGCCGTTGGTCAGCGTCATGCCGCGGCCGTAGCGCAGCACATCCAGCGCGTGACGGCTCAGGCGTTTGGCGACGTACCAGGCTGACACGGGCGACTTCGTCGCGCGCATAAAATGGATGATCTCCTTGCCGGAGCCCAGCATCATGCCGAACACGGTGAGCTCGGGCAGGGGACTGCCGATATCCTTGAGCTTGGTTCCGAGTTCGTGGCCGTCGAACGGCCGCGTCACCATCGAGCGGCCGCCCTGCGCGCCGCCCGGCGCTTCGGCGTGGTAATCCGGAAACGTCAGCGGCATGTCGAACCGCAGCGCGGTCTTGGTGGTGAAAAAGTCCACCGCTTCCGGGCCCTTGGTCAGGAACGCATCGACGCGGGCGGCATCGAAACTGTTGCCGGCCTCATGGCGCAGATAGGTCCGCGCCTGGTCGGGGCTTTCCGTAATGCCCCAGTCGCGTGCCAGCGAGGTGCCGGGAATCCAGAGCCAGCCGCCGGAACGCGCGGTGGTGCCGCCGAACCGCGGCTCCTTCTCCACGATCAGCACGTTGAGGCCGTGATGCCCCGCGGTCACCGCCGCCGACATCCCGGCACAGCCTGAGCCGACCACCAGCGCGTCGCATTCGTAGGTTTCCTGTTGCTGTCCCGCCACGCGATCCGCCCTGGTTCTTGGTTTTTAAGCGGCCATTTGGCGAGGGATCGATCGCGCTGTCAATCACTGCTCCGGGAGCTTGATTTGGCCTCGGGATTTGCTTGAATATTCCGCGCAATTCTTTCGCAGGACCGACGCCCAGCTACTCACTCCCGCCACCGAAATCCAGATGTCCGAACACGATGACAAGTTACCGGGATTGCGGATCGCCGCAGCACTCCTGATCCGCGAGGATGGCCACACGCTTCTGGTCAGAAAGCGCGGGACCACGAGTTTCATGCAACCCGGCGGCAAGATCGATCCTGGCGAAACGGCGCAACGCGCGCTGGTTCGCGAGTTGAACGAGGAGTTGGGCATCTCGGTCGATGTCAATTCGCTGATTTCGCTGGGCCACTTTTCGGCACCGGCCGCCCACGAGGCCGGCTTGAACGTCCACGCCGACCTGTTCCTGGTCGAATGCGATCAAAGCGTGCGGCCGGAAGCCGAGATCGAGGAAATCGCCTGGGTCGCCGCCAATGTCCTGCCGGATTTTCCGCTGGCGCCGCTGACGGGGTCGTACGTATTGCCGCTGCATAATAGTTTGCGGCGAGGCTGATCTTTTGTCATGGCCGGGTTTGTCCCGGCCATCCACGTCTTTCTTCACATTGGCACCAACGACGTGGATGCCCGGGACAAGCCCGGGCATGACCAAACCATTTAAACTCGAAGCCAGAAGCCGCCACCTCAATTCCCGGGCTCGAACGAACAATTCGCGCCGCTGCCGTCCTTTTGCTTGATCGCCTTGGGGTCGAGCGTGCAGTTCAGGTTCGAAAGGCCTTCGAACACCGATCCGGCGGCGCCGTCGGAGGGAACGCCGGCCAACGCTTCGGTGGCGAAGATTTCGCTGGCGCGGCGGCCGTTGACGGTTTGTTTCTTGCCTCTGAACGTCAGTTCGCAAGAGCGCGCTGATATGTCGACGTTGCTGACCCGGCAGACAATCTTGTCCGCTGATATCGTGATCTTCTTCGCATAAGGGACATCCTTCTGGCCGACGAACAAGGCGGCGGCGGTTTCCCGTTCGTCGCCTGACAGCAACGGCGAGTACAGCGCCACCACGCCGGCCAGCGCCAGCGCATTGGGACCGCTGACGGTCGCCGAGGCTGCCGATGCACCGGTTGCGACAAGGAAGGTAGCGAACATCGCCAGCGTACAAGATTTCATCTTCGTGTCCTTAAGGTCTGACATCGCCAAGCGCGGCCGTCCGTAGCACAGTCGGCGCCTTCGCCAGTGACGAATATTTCATACGCCACGGTGCGAGCGCCAGCCCTTCCCGATGCGTCTTCCGGCAGGGGCGCGCCGATCGACCTGACCCGATCTCAGGTCAGGGTTGATTCAGGCAACATGGCGCGCACGATGGCCAGCAGTTCGTCCTTTTCGTCGGCATACACGGCGACGCCGTCCCGGCCATCCAGAAACCGCCGCGCGATATGCTCGCCGAGAGCCCGGTAGGCTTCGAACTGTTCTTCGCTGAAGAGCTGCTCCAGCGTCGTCTCGTGGGGAAATTCCGGATTGGCCCTCTTGTAGGCGAGGATGTAGTCGCTCTCATCGCCGCTCAGCGAAGTCTTGATGTAGACGATCGCCCCCTTTTCGCGGTCGCCCCCTGGCGCGAGAGGAGGGTAACTGATCGAGCCGAGGGCGACATGGGGTCCCGGCTGGATCGTTAGCAGGTTGTGCCTGATTTCATTGTCGAGGGCGCGGGTTCGCTTGCCGATCGGCTCCCAATTCATTCGGATAATCACGTTGAGGTCAATTCGCGCGAAGCGCTCGACCTGGACCAGCGATCCCGAATTGAAATCGGGATCGGCCTCGCCGTCGATGACGATGATCAGTTTGCAGCGCCGCCGCAGCAGTTCATAAATGCCGAGATTGTCGATATGTCCGCCGTCGGTCAGAAACACGAAGCCGCTTCGCTCATGCAGCGCCTTGGCGTCCAGTCGCTCCACCGATACGCCGGTCTTTGAGAATGCCTCATATAGCAAGTGAATTGGACCCGGTATGCGCCGGAGCTGCGCTTCGCCGGCGGGAGCGCTGGCTTTCGCCGCGCTCTTTGCCCTCTTGGCCTCCAGCCTGGTTGCGCGATGTGCGATGTCGCGGGGGTGGCGGACCCACCGACCAAGCCGGACATTCAACAGCGCGATCGTGGGCGAGAGCGGCCGGATCGAAGCCATTCCCATATTGGGCGCAGCGGCAGCGCCGGAGATCGCCATGGCAGTGCCGATATTCAGTCCATCCACGACCTTCCCGGCGGATTGGGTATCGACATAGTCGGTCGCTTCGCTGCCGATAAAGCACTTGCTGAACAGGAAGAAATCCGCGTTGCGCCCACGGCGATTGGCGAATTTCGAACCGGGGACGTTGAGCGCGGTATTTATCAAATGATATGGCGTTCGCTCGGGATCGATTGCGGTGAGCGCAAAGTCATCGACATGGTCGATCTCGTCGTTCGACCCTGCCGCGTCCTTGCGCTTGATCAGGAAGGCCTGGCCCAGCCTGTCGCGGTAAAGCTGGTGCAGCGAGTTGGAATTGACGCTGAGGAACGGCCAGAACAGGAAGAAAGCGATGGCGGCTATCACGAACGAGAGAAATGCGCCGCTGTAGTAGGCCGTTTTCGCGAAATACCACGCCAGGAAACCGGGAGCATGCGGCCAGCCGCCGTTGGTGATCTGCTCCCGGGAACAGCCCAGAAGCTCGCCGGCACCGTTGCACTGGGATATCTGCGTTCCCCAATACGCCAGCTGCATCATCCCGAGCCAGAGCAACAGCGGGATGACCGCCGCGGCAAACAGCAGCGCCGCCCGGCTGGCCAGCTTTCGCGCGACATCTCCCCAACTGGAACTCTTCGCGGTCGTCGCCTTCGTTATCAGGCCTTTGAGGAATGGCAGAATCAGCAGGACGAACGGGCTGACGTAAAGCACGAAGGCTTTTCCGTTCTTGAATATGAACTCAAAGAACCCGAAAAACGAACCTTTGCCTGCACCGGCGGCGTCGGCCGTCTTGACCAGCCCCTGCGACTCGAACACCAGCCGGAGCAACGTGGCATGGACTTCGAGAAACATCACCACAAGCGCAACCACAAAGATGATGCCGGCGATTTGTGCGGACTTCTGGCGCTCGTTGAGCGGTTTGATCTGCATCACCGAAACCAGCACGGCATAAACGACCAGCAAGCCCGTCATGATCAACAGCGTCAGGATCGTGAAAGGCAGCTTGGTTTGGCCGAACCACCCGGTCAGGTCGAGCCACAGGAAGCGGTTGGTCACCAGTTCCTTGGTGTCCGGATTTAGCCAAAGCAGGATCGCGGCCGCGCATAGCAGGATCGGCAGGATCACGAGCACGTTCATCATGATGCCGCGCAGATAGACCGCGAACGCCGTGATGACACTGGGCAGTCCGTTTTGCACCAGGTACCGCGAATTGTCGCGAAGGTGACGGACCTCGGGCGTTTCGCGGTTCTCCTGATCGAGCCGGCCGAACGGAAACAGGTTATGCGACGACATTCCGATCGTCAGCGTGGTGCCGATATATCCGCCGCCCGAAACGGTCGAAAGATAATCCATCTGCTCGAGGGTCGGCTTCGATTGAAGGCCCTGCAATACGCCGAGACAGAACGATGCGGACCGAATGCCGCCGCCCGAACAGGTGATGCCGGTCAGCTCTTTGGTCGTACTTGGAGCGCCGGTGTCGTTCTCCTGAATTTTTTTGCGTGCAGTGCTGTTATGGCGGTCGCGAATGGCGCCAAGCTCCGCGCTGAAGACGGCATTGAAATCAACAGTTTGTGCCATGAAGCCTCGATGCTGACCGGAAGTTCGTCAATTGCCGCCGCTATTGCGAATTCAATCGCCTCTGGACGGTCAAAAAATACAGCTAAACGACTTTGCGGGTGGCTGGACGGCATTCTCTCTCTGGTTGAGTGAAAAGACAATGGGCGAGTGGTCGCATTGCCGGCACGGGATAAATCCCTTGCGTCATTTGCCATGACCCTTGCGCCTCGAGGCCCTTGCGCCTGACGGCCGTCAGCGGCACATTCGGGCCGCGACACCAAGATCGCCAAGGCGTAGCGTTTTCAAGCGAAGTGGACCCCGGTTCGCATGAAGAAAACGCGTCAAATGTAAAGAGTCCCGAGGAACCTCCATGGCGGCAACGCGGATCGACTGCGATATCCATCCGGCGGTGGGCGGAACCCGCACCACGCTGCTGCCCTATCTCGACGACCACTGGAAAGAGCAGGTGGTCAGCCGCGCGATCGATGGCCTCGACCTCAATTCCTATCCGCCCAACATGCCGTTCTCCGGCCGCGCCGACTGGCGGCCGGCGCAGGGCAAGCCGGGCAGCGACCTCGCGATGGTGCAGCGCGGGGCATTCGACCAGCTCGGCGCCAGCCACGCCATCTGCAACGTGCTGTACGGCGCGCAGGCGGTGTTCGATCCCTATATGGCGGCCGCCTTCTGCAAGGCGATCAACGACTGGATCGCGGCCGAATGGCTGTCCAGGGATTCAAGGCTGCGCGCCTCGATCGTCGTGCCGTTGCAGGCGCCGGACCTCGCGGTGGAAGAGATCGAGCGGCTTGCCGGCGACAACAGGTTCGTCTCCGTGCTGGTGCTGGCGCAAGGCGACAGCCTCTTGGGCAAGCGGCACTTCTGGCCGGTCTGGCAGGCAGCCGAAAAGCACAAGCTGCCGATCGCGATCCATGCCGGCAGCCAGTACCGGGGTTCGCCGAGTTCGATCGGTTGGCCGTCCTATCGCTATGAATATTACCTGGCTGAGGCGCAGGCGATGCAGGCCCAGATATTGAGCCTGGTCTATGAGGGCGTGTTCGGCAAATTTCCGGGATTGAAGGTCGTGCTGATGGAATCCGGCGTGAGCTGGCTGCCGGCCTTCATGTGGCGCGCCAACAAGACCTGGCGCGGCGTGCGCGTCGAGGTACCCTGGGTCGAGCGCGAGCCGGCCTCGATCATCCGCGATCATTTCCGCGTTACCATGCAGCCGTTCGACGGCCCGCCCGATGCGGCAGGGGTTGCCGACATCATCGAGCAGATCGGTTCCGACAAGATGTTCCTGTTCGCGTCCGATTACCCGCACTGGCAGTTCGACGGCGACGATCCGATGCCGGCGCACCTGCCGGCCAGTCTCATCGCGCGTATGTGCGAAGACAATCCACTTGAAACCTTTCCGCGGCTGAAGCTCGCGGCGTAACAATAGGGAGCATGATCCGGAAAAGTGGATACCGGTTTTCCGATAAGATCACGCTCAAACAAAGAAGGAGGACAGCATGAGCGACGTCATCGACCGTCCCATCCTCGAACAGGAAGTCACCGCCAAAAGCCGGCTGCGTATCGTCGACTGCGACGTGCATCCGAGCATCCACGCGCATAGCGACCTTGATCAGTTCCTGCCCAAACGCTGGCAGGAACACTTGCGCACCTATGGCAGCCATTTGCGTACGCCCTATATCGGCACCACGCCGTATCCGCGTTCGTCGCCGCTGATCGCGCGCCGCGACGCCTGGCCGCCGACCGGCGGACCGCCCGGCTCGGATCTCCCCTTCATGCAGAAGCAGTATCTCGACCCGCTCGATGTCGAGTTCGGCATTCTGCAGGTGCTCGATCTCTTCATCTTCTCGCAACAGAACCTCGAATTCGGCGCCGCGATCCAGCGCGCCATCAACGACTGGCAACTGGCGTTCTGGTCCGACCGCGATCCGCGCCTGAAGGCCTCGATCCTGGCCGGTCAGGACGACACGGAGTTGGCTATCGCCGAGATCGAACGCTGCGCCAAGATCGGCCGTCACGTGCAGATCAATGTCTGTCCGCGCGCCAACGAGCCGCTTGGGCCGTCGCCGCTACTGGCCGATCTACGCGCGCGCCCAGGAACTCGGCCTGCCGCTCGGCATTCACGTCGGCGGCTATGGCGGCCACGCACCGACCGGCGGCGGCTGGCCGTCCTATTATGCCGAGGAGCACCAGAGCAACGCCCACACCATGGCGGCGCAGCTCACGAGCCTGGTGCTCGAAGGCGTTCCCGAGCGTTTTCCCAACCTCAAGATCGTCTTCATCGAGGGCGGCTTTGGCTGGATCCCGTCGGCGACCTGGCGCATGGACCGGCATTTTGAAGCCTTCCGCAGCGAGGTGCCGCACCTGAAGCGCAAGCCGTCGGAATATGTGAAGGAGCATTTCTGGTTCACGACCCAGCCGATCGACGAGCCCGATGAAGGCAAGCATCTGCGCAGCCTGATCGATTGGGTCGGCGCCGACCGGTTGCTGTTCTCGTCGGACTACCCGCACTGGGATTTTGACGATCCGCGCTATGCGTTCCGGACGCCGCTGACGGAAGTCGAGCGAACCAAGATCTTCAGCGGCAACGCGCGCGCGATCTACAAGTTCTGAACAGGTTGATATGGCCCGTCACATCGTCGCCCGCACCTCGGACATCCCGCCCGGCGGCAACAAGGTCGTCGGTGTCGAAGGCCGCGACATCGTCGTGTTCCACGTCAACGGCGAGTTCTTCGCGCTGCTCAATCGCTGCCCGCATGCCGGCGCGCCGCTGGAGAAGGCGGCCTGCGTGGCGCGGCTGACCTCGCCGGAGCCGGGCGTCTACCAGCGCTCGCGGGTCGGCGAACTCCTGCGCTGCGCGTGGCATGGCTGGGAATTCGACATGCGCAACGGCCAATCGTATTTCGATCCGAACCGCGTGAAAATCCGTTCCTACCCGGTCGCGGTCGAAAGCGGCGAGGACCTGCAAAAGGGGCCTTACGTAGCCGAAACGTTTCCTGTCCATGTCGAGGACAGCTACGTCATCATCGAGACGTGAGCCACGGCGTCTTCCATTTCGGTTACACCATTCCAATCATCATCTCATCCCAAGGAGTCCACCCATGACGCACGCCATTCGCTTTCACAAGACCGGCGGTCCCGAAGTTCTGGTCTGGGAGGAAGTGCAGGTCGGCAAGCCCGGTCCGGGCGAGGCGCGCATCCGCCACACCGCCGTGGGCCTGAACTTCGTCGACATCTATAACCGCTCCGGCGATCTATCCGTCGCAGCTGCCGAGCGGGCTCGGCGGCGAGGCGGCCGGTGTGGTCGAGGAAGTGGGTGCAGGCGTGACCGACATCAAGCCGGGCGATCGCGTTTGCTATGGCGCAGCACCAATCGGCGCCTATGCCGAGGCGCGGCTGATCCCGGCGGATCGTTTGCTGAAGATGCCTGATGGCATCGACGACAAGACCGCGGCGGCGATGATGCTGAAGGGCCTGACCACGCAGTACCTGATCCGCCAGACCTATCGGGTCAAATCCGGCGACACCATCCTGCTGCACGCCGCGGCTGGCGGCGTCGGCCTGATCCTGAGCCAGTGGGCCAAACATCTCGGCGCCACCGTGATCGGCACCGTCGGCAGCGAAGAGAAGGCCAAGCTCGCGAAAGCCCACGGATGCGCCCACACCATCATCTATACCAAAGAGGATTTCGTGAAGCGCGTCGACGAGATCACCGGCGGGGCCAAAGTGCCGGTCGTGTATGACTTCGTCGGCAAGGACACGTTCCTGAAATCGCTGGACTGCCTGGCGCCGCTCGGCGTCGCCGCGCTGTTCGGTGCGTCTTCCGGCAATGTCGATCCGCTCAACCTCGGCCTGCTGGCGCAGAAGGGATCGCTCTACGTCACCCGCCCGACGCTCAACACCTATGCCGCCAAGCGCGCCAATCTCGTGTCCATGGCGAACGAACTGTTCGAGGTGGTGAAATCGGGCGCGGTCAAGATCGAGGTGCACCAGACCTATCCGCTGAAGGACGCCGCCAAGGCGCACGCCGATCTCGCCGCGCGCAAGACCACGGGCTCGACCGTGCTGACGGTGTAAGCCGGGGCGGTTCCGGCAGCCATTTCACGGTGGCCTGACGCATAAATGCGCGGCGGACGTGATAGTCCGCCGCTCGCAAACAGGTCCAGCCGTGCTATAGACGGCGCCAACCAGTGTTCATGACAGGTGCGGCGGATGGATAAGCAAGCGATGCGCGAGGAGGCCGAGCGCCTGATCCGCGAGAGCATGGAAAAGAAGGCCCTCACCATCAAGCAGGGCAACACCCGCATCGAAACCACCTGCGGCAAGTGCGGCGCGCCGAACCGCCTGCAGGCCGAAAAAGGCGCCACCCGCGTCAAGTTCGCCTGCAAGCAGTGCGGCCACAAGCAAGAGACGCTGTGAAGACGTCGCCGTCACCCCGCTTGCGGGGTTGGCAAACCCATTGTCTCAGTGGTGATGCTTCATCGGCGTTTCGCCGTCGTAGCCGCGCAGTTCGGCATACCGCTGCATTTGACCGGGGCTGAGAACCGCGGCGGTTGACAGATGATATTTGAGGTGCGTTTCGCGTAGCTCGCCCTGCGTCATGGCGACGGCCGCCGTTGATGCCTTGAGGCTTTCCGCTGTCACGGTTCGGCTGGCGAATTGCCGATCCAGGGCGGCTTCCTGTTCGATCAGCTTCGCGCCAATCGGTACGGCTTCCGCCTTCATGGAATCAAACAGCCCTTTGATGCTGGCGCGCTGATCTGCGGTCAGTTCCAGTTTGTCGGCAAGCTCCAGCACGTGGGACGGGCCGGGATACCCGTTCAATTCAGCCGCAAGTGCCAGTCCCATGCCGCGACCGGCCCCCAGGTCTGCGACTTGCTGCTCTGACAACGCTTTGATCGGTCTGGTCTGCATCCCGGCATAGGGCGTTTGAGCATTTGCCGCCGTTGCCGCCATCAAGAACGCCGCGCTGATCCAAAACCTCATTGATCATCCCCCTCGCTGTTGGTTTGGCCTTGCCGATCTTGCCAAGGTCCTTTTCAAGCCTCTATTTGCTTTCGTCCGCGCCAGGTCAGCGGTCGGTCCGGCACGAGCGGCAAGTCACGCGCCGGACCTGACCGGCCGAGGTCAGGGCTGCTGAACAGTCGTCCGCTGACTGCAGAATAATCGGACGATCGAAAGAACAAAATAGACATGGTCTAGGTTGCTCGATGCTGCAGGATTCGGCAGAACGTGTCTGTCTCCGTCATGATGGCGTCACCGGCAAATTTCAGCGATTCCAGCGAGCGCTGTGCTGCCTCCTCGTGACCGGCACCGCAGGCGTCGGCGATGATGACCGGGATGATACCGAGATCGGCCGCGTGCCGCGCGGTCGGCTCGATGCCGATTTCCGTTGCGATGCCGACAATAGCGACCGCGGTGATACCGCAGTCGCGCAGCGCCATCTCCAGGGCGTTCCTTCGAACGCCGACATCGCGAGCTTGTCGAAGATTGCCTCGCTTGGGCGCGGCGTGAGCTCCGGCACGATGGCAAAGCCCGGCGAGTCCCGCAGAAACCATGGCTGGACCTTGGCGGGATCGTCGAGACGCTGCCACGCCATCGCCATCCGGTACTGGAACGCGCCCATCAATTCGCGGGGCAGCGACATGTGCCGCGTGAAGAAGGTGCGAACGCCGGCGTGGCGGGCAGCCTCCAGCACCTGCGCCACCCGCGCGCTGACCGGTCCGCTCCCCTTCAACTGACTGACAATGCCGACCTGCATGTCATACACCAGCAACGCCAGGCGCGAGGGATCGCAGACATCCTCCAGGGTTTGTTGAACCGGAATACCGTAAGCCTGCTTCATGACATTTTCCTTGCTGGGTCACCAGGGAGCTGCGCGATCGTCTCTCACCATGACGGTCTAACCGCCCTTTACGAACTTCGCAAAAGCCTCCGCATAATCCGGATGCCAGCGCGACAATGCGGGGCGGTTTTCGATGATGTCGCCGGCGGCCCAGGCCATGCGCCGCTCGTCGAGCTGCCGCGGCACGTCGTTGTCCGGGCACAGAATGTAGAAATCGCCGGCGTCGATGCGTTCGATCATGAAGTCGACGGTCTGTTCCGGCGTCCATGCGCCCGGCGGCTTCTCGCTGCGGCCCCGCGCGGTCAGCCCGGTGAACACATGCCCCGGGATCATCAGATGCGCGTTGATGCGGCAGCCGGGCTTGTTGCGCAATTCGTGCTGCAGCGCCTCGGTCAGCGCCTTCACGCCGGCCTTGGAAACGTTGTAGGCGGGATTGCCCGGCGGCGTGGTGATACCCTGTTTGGAGCCGGTGTTGATGATCAGGCCGGCGCGGCCGCGCTCGATCATGTCAGGCGCAAACGCCTGCGTGCCGTGAATGACGCCCCAGAGGTTGACGTTGAGAATCCGCTGCCAGTTCTCCAGCGGGCCAAAACTTGTACTGTCCGGGCCGATGCCGGCATTGTTCATCAGGATGTCGGTGCCGCCGAATTTCTTGCGCACGTCGGCTTCCAGACCGGCGACCTCCTCGAAGCGGCTCACATCCACGGCTGATGTCATGATATCGGCCGCGCCGCCCTTGGCGACGGCGGACAGCCTGGCGCCGGCCTCGGCGAGCCGTTCTGCGCCGATATCGGCAATGCAGACCCGCATGCCGAGACTGGCGAAGCGCAGGGCGGCCGCAAGGCCGATCCCCGACGCGCCTCCGGTAATCACGGCAACATGATGGGGCGACATGACGGGATGCGGCATCGGTCTTTCTCCTGACAAATATCTGACGTGTTCTCTCGTCTGATATCCCGACCCTACCATGTGCGAACCGGCATGGCAGGTCTCCGTTTCCGGCTTGCCCCGAAGGGCCGGTCTGCTTTACGATTCCCGCCCAACGCTATATTGTATGAAATATAACGATGCCGACCCCAGGGAGTGCTGACATGGCTGTTACGCAAGCGATACCGATGACGCGTCATCCTTATGCGGATGGTTCCTACAAGAAGATGCTGATCGACGGCAAATGGGTCGATGCCGCCTCCGGCAAGAAGTTCGAGACGCATAATCCCGCCACCGGCGAATTGCTCGCCACCGTCGCCGAGGGCGACGCCGAGGACATCAACCGTGCGGTTGCCGCGGCCCGCCGCGCTTTCGAAGGACCGTGGAGCAAGGTCAAGCCGTTCGAGCGCCAGGGCATGCTGCTGCGGCTGGCCGATATCGTCGAAAGGAATTTTGAGGAATTGTCGCAGCTCGACACCCTCGACATGGGCGCGCCGATCAGCCGCACCCGCGGCAACAAACTCCGCGTGCTCGGCATGCTGCGTTACTACGCCGGCCAGACCACCGCGCTGCATGGCGAGACCATCGAGAATTCGCTGCCCGGCGAAATCTTCTCCTACACGCTGAAGGAGCCGGTCGGCGTCGTCGGCGCCATCATCCCGTGGAATGGCCCGCTGTCCGCCAGCGTCTGGAAGATCGGCCCGGCGATTGCGACCGGCTGCACCGTGGTGCTGAAGCCCGCCGAAGAGGCGCCGCTGACCTCGCTGCGGCTGGCTGAACTCTGCATGGAAGCCGGCATTCCGCCCGGCGTCGTCAACGTGGTGCCGGGCTACGGCGAGACCGCGGGTGCGGCGCTGGCCTCGCATCCCGATGTCGACAAGGTCGCCTTCACCGGTTCGCATGTGACCGGGCAGTCCATCATCCGCGCCTCTGCCGGCAATTTGAAACGCGTCTCGCTCGAGCTTGGCGGCAAGTCGCCCGACATCGTGTTTGCCGACGCCGACCTCGACGCGGCGGTGCCGGGCGCTGCGATGGCGGTGTTCGCCAATTCCGGCCAGATCTGCAGTGCCGGCACAAGGCTGTTCGTCGAGCACAAGATCTACGACGAATTCGTCGGCCGGGTCGCGGAGTTTGGAAAAAAGCTGCAGGTCGGCAACGGCCTCGATCCCAACACCCAGATCGGGCCTTTGGTGTCGCAGCAGCAGATGGAGCGGGTCTCGGGTTATCTGTCGATCGGCCAGAAGGAGGGCGCCAAGGCGCTGGCCGGCGGTGCGCCGTTGACCGAAGGCGCACTCTCGAAGGGTTACTTCGTGGCGCCGACGGTGTTCGCGAACGTGCAGGACAATATGCGGATCGCGCAGGAAGAAATTTTCGGGCCGGTGATCTCGGCGATCTCGTTCAAGGACAGTGATGAGCTGATCAAGCGCGCCAACGCCACCACCTTCGGGCTCGGCAGCGGCGTCTGGACCACCAATGTCAGCAAAGCGCACCAGGTCGCCAAATCGCTGCGCGCCGGTTCGGTTTGGGTCTTGGCCGTGTAAAAACTCCATTCCGGGGAAGCCGGGGAGAAAGCCGGACCGGCTCGGCGTCAGGCCGCGATCGCGGCCATCAACGGCTTGGTCCCAACGATGTTCATAACCCGAGTCAGATTGTAGGCCAGGACCGAGAGGGCCATTTCGGCGGCTACTTTTGGGAGGGTTTTGGTCAGGAAGTGCGTCGCACCCATGCGCGCCTTCATGGTGCCGAACGGATGCTCGACGGTCTCGCGACGTAGTCGCATGGCGAGCGGGTTCGCATCGAGCCGCTGCTGCACGGCGTCGAGCAGATGCTCGTGTTCCCATCGCGTGATCCGTCGCTCGGACCCAGGCGTGCACTGGGATTTGATCGAACAATTCTTGCAGGCGTTGGTCCAGTAGCGCCGCAGCATCTTGTCGGCTTCTTCGTTTGTATAGCGATACGGCAACCGCTCCCCGGCCGGACAACGATAGGCGTCGTCCTCCGGCAAATAGACAAAGTCCTGCTTGCCGAAGCGTCCGTCCGACTTGGCGCCCGAAGTCATCGGCTTGGGCAGGGTTACCGTGATGCCGGCCTCGTGGCAGGCGAGGATCTCCGGGCTGCTGAAGTAGCCGCGGTCGGCAACGGCCTCGAGGGTCTCGGTCTGCAATACAGCCTTTGCCTGCCTGGCCATATTGGCGAGTTGCGCCCGATCCGAGCCGCTGTTCGTCACCTCATGGGTAATGATCAGGTGATGATCAGTATCCACAGCGACCTGCACGTTGTAGCCGACGACGCCCGATCCGCGGCCGCTGGTTGCCATCGAGCGGCTGTCGGGATCGGTCAGAGATATCTGCTGGTCGGGCGAAGCCAGCATCTGTTTCTCGTAGACGGCAAGCTTACTCATTTGCTCCTTCACCTTCGCCAGCTTCTCCTTGAGCCGTGTCACCTTCGCGGCCAGCGCTTCGGTCGGCTCCTGCCGGTCGGCGGTGTCAAGCTGGCTCAGATAGCGGGCGACGCTCTCATCCAGTTGGGCACGCCGCCGCTCCACCTTTGCCCGCGTGAAGTTCCTGTCCCGGTTGTTCACGGCCTTGAACTTGCTGCCGTCGATGGCAACGCTCGCCGTCGCGAGAAGGCCCATCTCACGACAAAGCTCAACGAAGCGCGCACATACCTTGCGTAGCCCCAAGCCGTTGTCCTTGCGGAAGTCCGCGATCGTCTTGTGATCAGGCACGAGCCGGCCCAGCAACCACATCACCTCGACATTGCGGCCGGCCTCTCGCTCCAACCGCCGGCTCGACTGAACCCGGTTCAGATAACCGTAGATGTAAAGCTTCAGGAGCACCGAAGGATGGTACGACGGCCGTCCGGTCGCCGCCGGGTCCACCCCATCGAAGCCCATTTCCGCCAAATCGAGCGCATCGACGAACACGTCGATCACGCGAACCGGGTTGCCTTCGTTAATGAAATCATCGAGGCATTCGGGCAGCAGCGTCGACTGCCCACGATCCGCCTCTTCAATGAAGCGCCTCATCAATTCTCTCCCGAGAATCATCGAGAGAATCATAGCAGCTCAATGGCGTTTTTACACAGCCAGGGTCAATTGCTACCAGGCGATGGACCCGGCGGTGCCGTTCGGCGGCTACAAGATGAGCGGCTACGGCCGCGAGTCCGGCAAGCAGCACGTTGAGGAATATCTCAACGTCAAGGCGGTCTGGATCAAGACGGGTTAGGATTAGGCACGTCTGTGGCCTCATGGTTCTCCGGACGATGCGAAGCATCGCCGAGGACGCGCGGCGTTGCCGCGCTCCTCACCATGAGGGGACAGGCTGGCGAGTGAGATAAAAGACCTCATCCTGAGGAGGCGCGAAGCGCCGTCTCGAAGGATGAAGCCCGGGTAAGCCGACGTATTTAGTATTACCTTCCCGCCCGCTTCTTCGCGCCGCCGATCTCGGCCCGCAGCGCCTGCAATTCCTTGCGCACGGCGCTCGCCGCATCCCGCTCGATTTTGCGATAGCGCGCGACCAGCGAGAGGCCGAACGGCGTCAGCGCGGCGCCGCCGCCGTTCTTGCCGCCGGTCTGCCGCTCCACCGCCGCCTGGCGACAGATGCGGTTGATCTCGTCGACCAGATCCCACGCCCGCTTGTAGGACATGTCCATGGCGCGGCCGGCGGCCGAAATCGAGCCGTGCTTGCGGATATTCTCCAGCAAGGCGATTTTGCCCGGCCCGATCCGGCCCTCGCTATCGAGATCGATGCGGACGCTGAGCGAGGGCAGCGATGTCGTGCTCGTTTTCTGCATGGAAGAAGTGCTCGCTCGCATTGGATCGTCAGGTTGTACCAATAGCGCTTTTCAAGCGAAGTGGTCACGGTTCGCGCGAAGAAAACGCCTACTTGAATTCATAAGCCTTTTACGAACAAGGTGAGCCGGTTACATATCCGTACAACCACGGGAGTTCCGGGGCAGTCATGAATTTTCCATCGTTGTTTTCACCGTTGAAGGTCGGTCCGTATCAGCTCAGGCACCGTGTCGCGCTGGCGCCGTTGACGCGGATGCGGGCGGCGAAGCCTTCGCTGGCGCCCCGGCCGCTCAACGCGGAATATTACGCCCAGCGCGCGACGCCGGGCGGGCTCCTGATCGCCGAAGCCTCGCCGGTGATGGCGACCGCCTTCGGCAGCCCTGGCGTTCCCGGCATCTATACCGACGCGCAGACCGCCGGCTGGCGCGAGGTGGTCGATGCCGTTCACGCCAGGGGCGGCGTGATCTTCCTGCAGCTCTGGCATGTCGGCCGCGTCTCGCATTCCTCGTTCCAGCCTGATGGCGTGCTGCCGGTCGCACCCTCGGCGGTCGCGATTGCCGATCTCAAGACCGGAACGGCCGACGGCAAGGCAGTGCCTTACGAGACCCCGCGGGCGCTGGAGACTTCGGAGATTCCCGGCGTGATCGATGCCTACCGGCAAGCGGCGAAGAACGCCTTGAAAGCCGGCTTCGACGGCGTCGAGATCCACGGCGCCAACGGTTACCTGATCGAGCAGTTCCTGCAGTCGCATACCAACCTGCGTACCGATCAATATGGTGGCTCCATCGAGAACCGCGCGCGGTTTCTGATGGAAGTGACCAGGGCCGTGGTCGAGGTCTGGGGTGCGAACCGTGTCGGCGTGCGGCTGTCACCCTATGGCGTGGCGAACGGCTCCGGCGAACCTGACCCAATGCCGCTCTATACGCATGTGGTGCAGGCGCTCAATCCGCTCGGGCTTGCCTATCTGCATTTCATCGAGCCGCGCTCCTCCGGCGCCGGCCGCGCCGAGGTCAACCATCAGAACGTGCCGTCGGCGATGGTGCTGTTCCGTCCGATCTGGAAAGGCGTGCTGATCACCGCCGGCGGCTTTACCGGCGAGACGGCTGACGCCGCGATCCGTGATGGCCACGCCGATGCGATCGCGTTCGGCCGCATCTTCATTTCCAATCCGGATCTGCCGCACCGGCTGCAACGCGGCTTCCCGCTGACGCCGTACAACCGTGCAACGTTCTACGGCGGCGACGTGGCGGGCTATACGGATTATCCCGAGCACGGCGAGCTGGAAAAGGCGTGAGCGGCTCAGCGTGGCCTGATCAGATCATCAGCCATTTGGTGAGTTGCTGGCGCACTTCCGGTTGCTGGAAGTAGTTACAATGATGGATCGGTCCGCCCAAGACCTTTAGCCGTTCCTTACCGATCGGGAATCCAGCCGACTCCAGCGATCCCTGGCTGCAGCCCAAGGTCGGGACCACCATGTCGTTCTCTTCCTTGAAAAACCCGTCGATCACCACGTCGGCAGCCTTGGCGGCGAGCTGCTTGATGATCTCCTTCTTCTCCGGCGAATAGTTCGAGGCAATCGCGTATAATCCATCGGGATTAAGATAGGCGCGCGGCGCCAGCTCCTTTAGATATTTATCGTCCGCGTTCATCGAGGCGATGCCCGAGAGCCCGTGGGTGGCGGCGCTGCCGATGATCTTGACGAGGCAAAGCAGGCCCTCGGTCACGACGGTGGTGACGGTGTCGGGCAAGTCGGTCAGAATGTTGGTGTAGGTATTGAGGAAGGTGACCCAGTGCTTGGCGTTCGCCAACGGGGTTCCGAAATTGGGCGGCGCCACCATCACCATGCGATCGACTTGGTAAAGGCCATCCTTGCTCGCGCGCGCCGCGAGTTCGCGAACCACGAGGCCGCCGCGGCTGTGGCTGACGACATTAAACGTCCATTGCTTGCCCTCAGGCAGCGCCTTGAGCAGCCAGTCGACGTTGTCGGCCGGACTCGCATGCATGGAGGGGTGCGCCAGCGCCAAACAGCGTCCGCCATAGTTTTTGTGGATCGCTGCGAAATCCGCATGGTCGATCCATCCGGCGAATCCCGCTTCTGGCGTGCTGAAGGTGCCGTGCACCAACAGCAGCACGGGGTCGCCGTTGAAGGCGCTCCAGTCCGGCTTGACCATTTTCCCGTTCGCAGCGACCTGATGCAGACCATAGGGACGCTTGCTGTTTTCCCAGGCCTCGGCGATGGCGTTGACGCCGGCGCCCACGACCTTGTCGGTGACCCACATAACGACGGTCACAAGGCCGCGCATCGCCTTCGTGATGTCGCCGCGGGTGCCATCTTTGTCGGTGGTGGGCGGCGCATTCGGGTCCGGCGCATCCGGCACCGGTGGTGGCAAGTCGAAGGCGAGATCGGAGCCAGCGGCGACCCGTTCTTTGGGAAAAACCCAAATGCTGGCGCCGGTCGTGTCATCGACGTAGTTGATCGCATAGGCGGTCTCGTCGTCGCGAACCGGAACGAGCACTGACGGCGACGCCGCGATCTCTCCACGCGTTGCCGCCGAGGGATCCGGTTTCGGCAAATCGAGATTGATATTCAGGCGCTCGACGACAAAGATGCCCTCTTTCGCCAGCGCTTCGTTGGCGCTTGTGTTGCCGTCGCCTCGCCCGGAGCGCGTGTCCCCGGACCCGTCATCCACGCTCTCCACGACGCCCTTTGCACCTGGCGCGAGAATGGACAATCCGGTTTTCCCAACCGCTTCCGGAATCGGTGATCCTTGAATGTCCATGGCGAACTCCCTGCTACTTCTTCAGCACAAGATCCGGATGTCCATAGAATATGTAAGCGAGCGGAGTCGTGGTCGCGTTTGGATCGCAACCGGCTCGAAGTTTCCGTAAGGCCTCGCTCACCGGGACGCCTTTCTCGAGTGTATTCTCGTAAAATTCCTCGACCAGCTCGCGGGCCGCGACATCGTTGACTTCCCAGATCGGTCCGATCACCGCATTGGTACCTGCTCGCAGCAGCGCGCCGGGAAATCCCGCGAATTGCCCCAGCGTCACGCCGGCTGTGCCCACCTGGCATGCGTTCAGGAAAACCATGCCGTATTTCGGCATGTCGGTTTCCAGCCGTGGGCCACCGGTCAAATCAGCCGGCGTCAGATTTTTGTCGTCGCCGAGTATCAGTAATTGATCGTTCGCGGTTGGGTTCGAGTACCCGTGGAGGGCCAAATGCGCAAGATGGCCAGGACCGTTCGGCAGGCCGCTGATCCATTCAATCACCGGGTCGCGGTTGCCCAGCACGGTCGAGACTTTGTCTTTATATTTTGCCTTGAGCCAGTCTCGTTCGGCGATTGCCTGCGGCAGCGGCTTCTTGTTGCCAGTATATGTCTCCGCGCAGACGACGCTGAAGGCTCCGATCTTGAGATCAGGATCCGGTGCGGGCGTGACGGCACCGATAAACCATCGTCCGATGCGAGCCACTGCCCCTAAATATTCCAGGTTCTTGCGGCCGGTAATACTCGGCTGAAGTAACGCCAGTTCCCAGGGAATATAGGGTTCGTTGGTCAGGATCATAATGCGTGGTGCCTCGGATTTTTGGAGGCAGGGTGCAAGAAAGCCTGTCTGGATTTCAGGTGGGATATTATCGGCGATAAACTGTCCTATGGATTTAACAACGGTGTGACCTTCAGCGCCGGTGTATTTTTTTTGCTTTTGATCCTTGTCGAGCTGCGAAGCGAATTGCTTGGCGTCTCCGACGTCGACGACGTAGGGCTCCGAGGGGATTTTGGATTTTGCGGCGAGAGCTTGCCATGTGATCTCGGTCCCTGCCGCGCGTTTGACCATCAGTATGAGGTCGAGTTCCGCGTGTTCCACGGTCTTGAGAATCGGACGGAAGATATTTGGAACGGCTTCGTAATCGAGCTGAGGGGCCGGCCGTCCCGCGACAGGTACAGGCTTGACGATCGCTCCTACATAAACGTTTCGGAAAAAATATTCGGCGGTGACCTCCACAAAATCGCAATTTGCCGCAGCGCGTATCGAAAATTTTGCGGCGGCGCCGATTTTCAGTCCTAGCAGCGCATGATTGGGCCCATCGACCCAACCGTTCTTTGCAAAGACGACGACCAGCATTTCCTCGTCTTCTTGCGCGTCGCTGATGGTGATCTTCTTCTGGTCGGGCTGGGTGGGATCCGGAACGTCGGAAAATCCGACCTCGACTTCGAAGCTCTTTTCGGCCTCGACGGCAGCAGGCGCATCGAGGCGCGGAAAGGCGCTGAACGGCTGACTGTCCGGTGCCGACGCCGCCTCATTGGTCGCGCTCTCGAATTCTGCGCCGGGCGGCGGTATTGAGAGATTTTTTTCCAGATTCTCGATGACTTTTGTTGTGGTTCTCAGCCCTTTGCTGCCGAAAATTTCCCGCGTGAAGTTGAGATCGTCGTTCTCGATCGCCTGCGATACGCCCTTGCGGTATTCGTCGATGGTTTTGAAGGACCGATTGATCCCGATGTGTCGTGCGGCGGCCGGAGGCTTGCCGACGACCACGTTGCCCGGCAGCTGGTTCAGCCGCTCGGCAAATTCCCTGACCCTGTTTTGGACCCGAATGCCATCGAAAGCCGTCTGCTGGTTGGTCCGCGGCGCCAGCAGCACCAATGGGGCGAGATCGTCGCCCCTGGTGCCCCTCGGATCGAAGATGGTGCGGTAGGCATCGAACATGGCGACATCGAGCGGCTTGTTGTGCGCGATTTCGTCGCCGAACTCGTTCAGGAATTTCGGTAGCGACTTTTGGCCGACACCGATCACCGCGGTGGGCGCCGATGTGTTCGCTGCGATTTGCGTGACCATGCCACCGGGGGTATCCGGGGACGACAGGTAGACAATAGCCAGTCCCGGCGGCAATTTGTTCGAGCGGGACAGCGCGCTGAACTCCGGTTCGCTGAGCAGCACGACATCGGACCTCGCCGCGCCCGGCGGTACCACCTCGATGAATTCCCGCCGTACGCCACGTATGGCGTTCAGCCGGTCGGAAAGCGCAGGATCGGGCTGTTGCTGCACGCCGACCTTGATCGGCCAATTCCAGTGATGGAAGTCGGCGTGATCGAACGCGGCAAACGACAGCGCCGCGATTTGCCCCGGCTGCCTGTCGTCCAGCCGTTTCATCCAGGGTGAAAGCAGGGTCTGGTAAGTATCGGCCACGCCTTGCTGCAGCGTGATGCCGGCTTCCGCAAACGACTGCGTATCGATCGTCAGTCGCGCGATCGGATTTTCCACGCCCGAACTGCCGGAACCGGCAAACGCATGTTCCCATGCTCTTGCGAGGGCAGCTTCGTCGAACGGAACCTGGGAAATGATTTCGCTGGAGGACGGATGCTGCCAGGAGATCAATCCGGAACCGCCCTCCACGATGCCGGCAAGTGCATCGTCATAGTTGCCGTCGCTTGGCTTCCAGTTGGCAGCGGTGAGCACGCCTGCCGCACCGAAGGCGCGTGCGCGGATCACCGGATCGGTAGATCGTCCTCCAAGCCAAACAGGCTTCGCCATGGCTGCATTCAAAATGGATCAGGTTTGAAATAGTATGGAGGATGCTAGCAGGATTCAACCCGGACGGGTAGATTGCATTTTCAACCGTCGAGCTGAATCGGTTATTTTTTGGTTGGAAACCGGTAAGGTGGTCGGCTCGCGTATATCGAGTGTCGGAACCAGCCGGCGACGGAGGTCTTTTTGGCAAACCAGGACAGGTTCGATGGGGATATTCCGGCCATCGGCTCGCCAACAACGAGGAAGAAATCCAAGGCCATCGCGCCCGGCAAGCCCGCCGCCGGGCAATGCCTGTGCGGCAAAGTCGCCTTCGAGATCGACGTGCCGGCGCGCTGGGCGTGGCACGATCATTCAGCCCCGAGCCGCCGCGCGCATGGCGCGGCCTATGCGACCTATGTCGGAAGCTGGCGCAAGCGGTTTCGCATCACCAGGGGCGAAAAAAGCCTGGCGCGTTACGAGGACAAGGCCAGCAAGACCGCGCGCAGCTTCTGCGCGCATTGCGGCACGCCCGTGATCTACGAGCGCGGCCGCTCGCCGCACATGGTCAACATTCCCCGCGCGTTGTTTACGGACCGCACCGGCCGCCAGCCGCTCTACCACATCGCGATCGAACAATTGCAGGAATGGGCTTATACCGGCGAGCCGCTGGTGCCGTTGAAGGGTTTTCCCGGCGTGGTCTGGCAGCGCTCGAAAAAGAAGAAGGCCGCCGAGCGGGAAGGGATGTTCTAGCGCGGTGGTTGTGGCTTCATCCTTCGAGACGCCTGCTGCGCAGGCTCGTCAGGATGAGGTCTCGGCCGGTCGAGGTCCCCGACCCTCATGGTGAGGAGCGCGTCTTCGCGCGTCTCGAACCATGAGGCCGCGTGCCCCCATGCAGGGCGGGCATGACCGGCTCCATTGCGCATCCCCTTCAAGTTTGGTCATGTGCCGGGGTGCCGCAGGTCAACGCATCGGCGGGTTGGAGGAAACATGAAAAACAAGATCACCGGGCGCTCGGCGTTTCTCGCATTGTTGAAGGACGAGGGCATCACGCATCTGTTTGGCAATCCCGGCACCACCGAACTGCCGATCATGCACGCGCTGAAGGAGCATCCGGACCTCACCTATGTGATGGCGATGCAGGAGAGCCTGGTCGTCGCCATGGCCGACGGCTTCAGCCGCGCCTCCGGCAAACTGGTCGCCTGCAACGTCCATGTCGCGCCCGGTTTGGGCAACGCGATGGGCTCGCTGTTCAATGCGAGTTTCACCGGTACGCCGATGATTCTCACCGCCGGCCAGCAGGAGCAGGGCCACGGCCTCACCGAGCCGGTGCTATACGGGCCGCTGGTGCAGATGGCCGAACCGCTGGTGAAATGGGCGGTCGAGGTAACGCGGCTGGAGGACCTGCCGCGGATCGTGCGCCGCGCCGCCAAGATCGCGATGACGCCACCGACCGGTCCGGTGTTCATCTCGCTGCCGGGCGACATTCTCAATGCAGAAGCCGGCATCGAGCTCGGCCGCTCCACCCGCGTCGATACCCGCGTGCGGCCGTCGGACGAATCGCTCAACGCGTTCGCCGCCCGCATCCTCAAGGCCGAGCGTCCGGTGATTATCGTCGGCGACGAAGTCGTCAAGAGCGACGCGCTGAAGGAAGCCGCCGAGTTCGCGGAAACGCTGGGCTGTCCCGCCTACCAGTCGTCGACGCCGTTCGGCGCACACTTCCTGTCCGAAAGCCCGTGCTTCATGGGCGCGCTGGCGCGGATCCAGAAACTGGCCCGCGACGCCTTGACGCCCTACGACCTCATCATTGCCGTCGGCGGCGATCCGTTGCGGATGTCGGTCTACAGCGAAGTCGATCCGCTGCCCGACGGCCTGTCGATCGTGCAGGTCGGTCTCGTCGATCACGACCTCGCCAAGAACTACGGCGTCGACATCGCGCTCAAGGCCGATGTGAAGGAAACCCTGCGCGCGCTGGTTCCGGCCTTGAAGGCCGCCGGCGGCAGCGCGCTGGAGGCGCGCGCCAAGCAGGGGTTGGCGGCGCTGGCGTCGAAGAACTGGACCGCCAAACGCAAGCTGGTGGTCGATCACATCTCGAAATCAGCCACCACCACGCCGATCGATCCGGACTGGCTGGCGCTGCAGATGGTCGAAGCGATGCCCGACAACGCCATCCTGGTCGACGAAGGCCTGACCTCGTCGCGGCAGATCATCGCGCTGCGCCCGCACCGCGACCGCTATGGCTATCATGCGCTGGCTTCGGGCGGCATCGGCTGGGGACTGCCGGCTTCCGTCGGCGTCAGCCTCGCCAACCCAGACCGGCCTGTCGTGTGCTATTCCGGCGACGGCTCCTCGATGTATTCGATCCAGTCGCTGTGGACCGCCGCCAACCAGAACCTGCCGCTGACATTCGTGATCGTCAACAATGGCGGCTACCGCATCATCAAGCAGCGGCTGCTCGCTTTCCACGGTGACGATCACTACGTCGGCATGGATTTCAAGGATCCGCCGGTGGATTTCACGGCGCTGGCCAAATCGATGGGCCTGGAAGCCACGCGCGTCACCGATCCCACGCAGTTGAAATCGGTGCTGTCGTCGGCGTTCAGCCGGCCCGGGGCGAAGCTGATCGAGGTGGTGGTGAACAACGCGGTGAATTGAGCGGCCGTTTCGTAGGGTGGGTTAGGCGAAGCCGTAACCCACCGCGAGACTTTCCGCGCGGATAGACTTTGGTGGGTTACGCTACGCTAACCCACCCTACGAAGTGCGAGAACCTACTCCGCTGCTTTCGCTGCCACCTGCGGCCGATACCGGCTCGCCGGATGTTGCTCCGTCAGCCGCGCCCGTCCCGCGCCGAACAATTTCTCCCGTAGCGTTCCCTCGGCGTAGGCGTCCTTGTAAATCCCGCGCCGGGTCAGTTCCGGCACCAACATCTCCGTGATGTCCTCGAAGTCGCCGGGCGAGACCGCGAACGGCACGTTCAATCCGTCGACGTCGGTCTGCTCGAACCACGTTTCGATATCGTCGGCGACCTTCTCGGGCGTGCCGACCACGACCGGTCCGGCGCCGCCGATGCCGACATGCTCGATGACCTCGCGCACGGTCCAGACCCGGTCCGGATCGCCGCGGGTAACGTTGTCCATCGCGCTGCGGCCGGCGTCGTTCTGGACATGGCGCACTTCCTGGTCGAGGTCGTAACCGGAGAAGTCGACGCCGGTCCAGCCCGACATCAGCGCCAGCGCCCCCTCAGGATTGATGTGGCGGCGATAGTCGGCGTATTTCGCCTTCGCCTCGGCATCGGTGCGGCCGAGAATGATCGTCATCATGCTGAACATCAGGATCTCGGCCGGGTTGCGGCCGTTCTCCTTCGCCAGCGTTCCGGATCGCCGCGACGCGTGGCCCGATGATCTTGGCCGACGGTCCCGACATGAACACGCATTCAGCATGCTGGCCCGCGAACTGCCGACCGCGCGGCGAGGTGCCGGCCTGGTACAGCACCGGCGTCCGCTGCGGCGACGGCTCGCTGAGGTGAATGGCATTGAGCCGGTAGTTGTTGCCCTCATGTTCGATGCGATGCACCTTCGAGGGATCGGCGAAAATGCCGCGCGCGCGGTCGCGCAGCACGGCGTCGTCCTGCCAGCTGCCTTCCCAGAGCTTGTAGACCAGCTCCATATATTCGTCGGCGATGTCGTAGCGGTCGTCATGACCGGTCTGCTTGTCCTTGCCGGCGCCGCGGGCGGCGCTGTCGAGATAGCCGGTCACCACGTTCCAGCCGATGCGGCCATTGGTGAGGTGGTCGAGCGTCGACATTCGCCGCGCAAACGGATAGGGCGGCTCGTACGACAGGTTGCTGGTAACGCCGAAGCCGAGATGCTCGGTCACCGCCGCCATCGCCGGAATCAGCATCAGCGGTTCGTTCGAGCGGCGTCTGCGCGGCATTGCGCAGCGCGGCATCCGGGCTGTTGCCATAGACGTCGTAGACGCCGAGCACGTCGGCGAGAAACAGCCCGTCGAACCGTCCGCGTTCCAGCGTTTTCGCCAGGTCGAGTCCAGTAGGAGAGGCGGTTATAGTCGAGGGTGCGGTCGCGCGGATGGGTCCACAACCCCGGCGACTGATGCGCCACGCAGTTCATGGCAAAGGCGTTGAGCCGGATCTGTTTTTTCATTGTGAAAAAGCCTTGAGCACGCAGCATTTCCTCTGGGACTTGCCCGGTCGAAGGCCGGACTATGGGCGCCAAGTTGTTGCATTCCGGCGGGCTTTGGCAAGGCCCATTCGGCGCATCGGCGCCACTTCCGGACGGCGAAGGTTATCGATAGGTTGCAGTCAGGATTGTGAGTGTGAAAGGAAGACCATGGCGACCAGAGCCGACGCGATTGCGAACGCGCGCGAACATCTTCATTCCGGTGATTTTATCGCCGAACTGAACCGCAGGGTCGGATTCAAGACGCAGAGTCAGGAACCGTTGCCGGGCGATCCGATGCGCGCCTATCTCGTCGAGGGGCTGACGCCGGCGTTCCAGGAAATGGGATTTACGACGCGGATCGTGGAATCGCCAATCGGCAAGGGGCCCTATCTCCTGGCCGACTATCGCGAGGACCCGTCGTTGCTGACCGTGCTGTCCTATGGCCATGGCGATGTCGTCGGCGGCATGGTTGGCGAATGGCGGGACAATCTCGATCCGTGGCAGACCACCACCAAGGGCGAGCGGGTCTATGGCCGTGGCACTGCCGACAACAAGGGCCAGCACAGCATCAACATGGCGGCGCTGCGTGCGGTGCACGACGCCAGGGGCGGCAAGCTCGGCTTCAACGCCAAATTCATCATCGAGACTTGCTGAGGAAATCGGTTCGCCGGATCTGGCGCAGGTCTGCGCCTCCTTGCATGAGGAATTGAAAGCCGACCTGTTGCTGGCTTCCGACGGTCCGCGGCTGTCTGCGGATCGGCCGACCGTCTTCCTCGGCTGCCGTGGCGGTGTCCGCATTGCGCTCGATGTGAACCTGCGCGAAGGCGGCAATCACTCCGGCAATTGGGGCGGGCTGCTCGCCAATCCCGCGACCATCCTCGCCAACGCCATCGCAGCCCTGGTCGATCACCGGGGGCGGATGAAGCTGGAGATCATGAAGCCGCCGCGGATCACGAACCAGATCCGCTCCGTGCTGGCCGAAGTGGAGGTGAAGCCGACGGCGGACGAGCCGCAGCTTTCCGAAAACTGGGGCGAGGATGATCTGACGGCGGCCGAACGCGTCTATGCCTGGAACACGCTGGAAGTGCTGGCGATGTCGTCGGGCAATATCGAGGAGCCGGCGAACGCGATTCCGGGGAGGGCGCGCGCGGTGCTGCAGCTTCGCTTCGTGGTCGGCACCGCATACGAAAAGGTCGTCGATGCCGTCAGGGACTATCTGCACGCCAATGGCTTTGGAATGATCGAGGTCACCGGCCAGCAGCGCTTTGGCGCGTCGCGCACCGATGTCGACAGCCCCTGGGTGAACTGGGCGGCGAATTCAATCCGCAACACCACCGGCAAAGCCGCCGGCGATCCTGCCGAATATCGGCGGTTCGCTGCCCAACGGCGTATTCGCCGAAGGGCTCGGCCTGCCGACGATCTGGGTGCCGCATTCCTATCCCGGCTGCTCGCAGCACGCGCCGGACGAACACATCCTGCTGCCGCTGACCGAGGAGGCGCTGGCGATCATGGCGGGGCTGTTCTGGGATCTCGGCGAGATGCCGCGCAAGAGCTAACCATCGCGTCCCTGGATCAGGAGTAGCACATGACATTGTCCACCCCGGTAGAGTTGCCCGCGGCATCGACGGCAGCGCCGAAGAACATCACGCGGCTCATCGTCGCAACATCGATCGGCAATGCGCTGGAGTGGTACGACATTGCCGTCTACGGCTATTTCGCCATCTATGTGTCGAAAGCATTTTTTCCGAATGAGGACCAGACGGCGTCGCTGCTGCTGACGTTGGGCACGTTCGGCCTGTCGTATCTGGCGCGGCCGATCGGCGGCGTTGTGCTCGGCGCCTATGCCGATCGTTTCGGCCGCAAGGCGTCGTTGCTGGTTTCCATCGTCATGATGACGTTCGGTACGCTGGCGGTCGGACTGATGCCGGGTTACGCGACCATCGGCATTGTCGCGCCGATCGCGATCATCCTCGCGCGGCTGCTGCAGGGCTTTTCCGCCGGCGGTGAGTTCGGCAGCTCGACCGCGTTTCTGGTCGAGCACATGCCGCACCGGCGTGGCTTCGTCGCAAGCTGGCAATTCGCCAGTCAGGGACTGAGCGGATTGCTGGCGTCGGGATTTGGCGTCTGGCTCACTTCGGCGATGAGCCCGGCCGATCTGGAATCCTGGGGCTGGCGCATCCCGTTCCTGTTCGGCGTCCTGATCGGGCCGATCGGCATCTATATCCGGAACAATATCGACGACGCGACAGCGCCTCCCGCCGCCAAAAACGAGTCCGTCGTGACAAAAGTGTTCGCCGAGCAGAAACTTCGGGTGTTGCTCGGCATCGGCGCGATCGCGGTGACGACCTCGGTCAATTACCTCATCGTCTACATGCCGACCTACGTGGTCAAAACCCTCAAGCTGCCGCCGTCGGTGGGTTTCCAGGCGGCGCTGGCCGCCGGCATCGCGGTCACCCTGTTGCCGCCGATCGCCGGAATCATCTCGGACCGGATCGGGCGCACCACCCACATGATCGCATTCTGTCTGTTGCTGCTCGTATCGGCCTTTCCGGCCTTCCTGATCTTGACGCGGACGCCGACGCCGATGGTGATCATCCTGGTCGTGCTAGGCCTCGGCACCCTGAAGGCGCTCTACTTCGGGCCGCTCGCGGCGCTGATGTCCGAACTGTTCCCGCCGGTGACGCGCGGCACCGGGCTCGGCCTGAGCTACAACATCGGGGTCACGGTATTCGGCGGCATGTCGCCGGTGACCATGGCCTGGATGGGAAGCTTCGCGTTTTTCGGCAATCTTGCGCCCGGCTATTACATCACGCTTTGCGGCATCGTCAGCCTGTGCGCGCTGGTCACGATCCGACGGACGGCGGCGGATGACGGGTTCGCCTAGCGGAATATGGTTTCGGTTGGGAACCGGATGCCCTGCAAAAACTGCAAATATTTGGCAAAAAAATTTCGTCAGACGAAACTATGGACTGTCGCACGCAGCCCGGTCTCTCTAGGATCGGCGCAAAGCGGAGACCATGGCAATGCAGGATGTGCGGTTCGGATTTCAGGCGGCGGCGGCCGATGTGGCCGGCGTGCCCGACCAGCAGCTCTATTCTGACCTGATGTCGGATTGCGCGCTGGGCCACCGGCTCGGCTATGACGCGGCCTGGCTGCTCGAGCATCATTTCAGCGACTACTACCCGACGCCGAGCCCGCTGTTGATGATGGCGCATATCGCCGCGAAATTTCCGGATCTGTCGCTCGGCACCTCGGTGCTGGTGCTGCCCTGGTATCATCCGCTGCGGCTGGCCGAAGAAATCGCCATGCTCAACAGCCTGACGCAGGGCACCCTGCATCTCGGCATCGGGCGTGGCACCGCGAGGATGGAATACGACGCCTACAACGTCGACATGAACGAGGGCCGCGCGCGCTTTGCCGAGGTCTTCAAGATCGTCGAACAGGGACTGGCGGGCAAGCCGTTTACGCATCACGGCCAGTTCTGGAACATCGAACAAGCCGATCCGCATTCGTCCCGATCCCGTCGACAAGCCGGTGCATTTCTACGGCGCGATCGGCAGCCCCGCGAGCGCCGAGGTGATGGGCGATCTCGGCATTCCGCCGATCTGCCTGTCGACCTTCCCGGACGGCCTGCTGGTGAAAATCCTGGAGCGCTGGCGCGGCGCGCGCCGGCGCCAAGGCGGACGGCGCGATCCTGCCGATCTCGGTCAAGATGTTCATCGCCGACACCGACGAGGAGGCGCGCGAACTGGGCCGCCGCTATTATCCGCCCTATTTCGCGCTGCAGGCCGATCACTACGAGGCCGATGCCAATCCGTGGGTCGGCATCCCCGAATATGCCGACTTCAGCCGGATGTTCGCCAATCTGCGCAAGATGACCGATCCGGCCGAACTCGGGCCGTTCCTGGATTCGAATCTGGTCGGCAGCCCCGCGACGATCTGCAGGCGCATCGACGCGCTGATCGTCGCTCGGCTTCAATTACTTCATGGTGTCCTGCGCGACGCCGGGCACGCCCCTGGCAATCAGGCAAAAGATGATGACGCGCTTCGCGGAAGAAATCTGTCCGCGCTATTCCAGCGCGATGCGCAAGGGCAGGGCGGCATGAACGCGTCTCCCGTCAAGATTGCCGCGACGGCGCCGAAGAAAAAGCCTGCAGCTGTCCGTGGTCGGGCCAGCCCGACAAGTTCAACGCCATTCAAAAAGTCTGCGCGATCCTGCGCGTGCTGGCGCAGAATTCGCCGCTGCGGCTGACCGAGATTGCCGACGCCACCTCGCTGAACAAGGCGACGACGCTGCGCATTCTGGGCTCGCTGATCGAGGAAGGCTTTGTCAGCCGCGTCGCCGGCGCCAAGACCTATGAACTCGGCCAGGAGGCGCGGGTGATGGCGATCAGCGCGCGCCGCACCGTCGATATCGCCGAACTGGCGCAGCCGAGCCTGCTGCGGCTGTCGGAGAAAT
This sequence comes from uncultured Alphaproteobacteria bacterium, assembly GCA_963764705.1. Classification (GTDB taxonomy): domain Bacteria; phylum Pseudomonadota; class Alphaproteobacteria; order Rhizobiales; family Xanthobacteraceae; genus Bradyrhizobium. The sequence continues at coordinate 491,486 of CAVXTR010000016.1, forward strand.
CCGCCGATACCGCGCTGTTGTCGGTGCGCAGCGGCGTCGAGGCGCTGTATCTGGCGCGTTCCGTCGGCAGCCATCCGCTGCAGCCGAATTACCTGCAGATCGGCAGCCGTCGGCCGCTCGGCGTCGGCGCCGGCAGCCTCGCGCTGATGGTGTGGCTGCCCGATGCCGAGATCGAGGCGATCATCGAGGTGATCGATGCCGCGGCTGGCGAAATCGCCGCGCATCACGCCGAAATATCTGCGCGAACGGATCATGGCTGCGCGCAAGCATGGCCATACCGTGCTGATCGATGCCGCCTATCCCGGCATGGGCGGGGTCGGCGTGCCGGTCCGCGACGAAACCGGACAGGTGGTGGCGGCCCTGAGCATCGGCGCTTCCAGCGACCGCATCCGGCGGCGCGAGACGGAACTCGCCGAGATGCTGAAAAAGGAAGCGCAGATCCTGACGCGGGCGATGGCGCAGCCGGCCAAGCCGAGCGCGCTGAAAGTCATCAAGGCCGGCTAGGGGCAGAGGCTCCGCGAAGCAATAATCAAGGTAGGCTAAAGGTCGCGGTACCTTGCTATGATCCGGAGCCTCGGGCCATCATGTCGCCGCCAATGTCGGCACTGCAGGACATCGCTCTGGATCGCATGATCGCCAGTTACGAACGCAACCGACGCCGCTGTCATCCGGGCGTTCGCCGAAATTCCGGCACTGTCTCGAACGGACGCCGGCGCTGATCGCGCGCGGCCGTTTTCTCGACTGCGAATGCCTGCTCGGGCCGATCGGCCATCCCTTTCACGCCTCGATCCGGGCAGGCCGGATCGTCGACCTGACGCCGGCGCCGGTCTTGATGCGGTCGTGGCGATTTTCCTATCGCGCGTCGCCCGCGGCCTGGACCGAATACTGGAAACCCGCGCCGCGGCCGGGCTGGCACGATCTGCTGGCGCTGACCAAGCGCGGCGAGGCGGTGCTGGAAGGCGACCTGCATCCCTTCATCGCGAATCTGCAGTATTTCAAGGACGTGCTGGCGTTGCCGCGGCAGGATTTTGCCATGGTGGCGTCATGAACGGCGCATATCGAAGCGATGGTCGGCCGTTACGTCCATGTCGATATCGACGGCGAGATGCACCGCATCTATTTCGAGGAGAGCGGCAAGGGCATCCCGCTGGTGTGCCTGCACACCGCGGGCTCCGACGCGCGGCAGTGGCGGCATCTGCTGGCGGACGAAGAGTTCGCGAAGAATTTCCGCATCATCGCCTTCGACATGCCCTGGCATGGCAAGTCCAATCCACCGGAGAACTGGGACGGCGCGGAATATCAGCTCACCACCGCGCGCTACACGCAGACGATCCGCGCGTTCTGCCGGGCGCTTGAAGCTCGACAAGCCAGTCGTGATGGGATGCTCGATCGGCGGCCGCATCGTCCTCAATCTCGCGATCGATCATGCCGCCGAATTCCGCGCGCTGATCGGGCTCGAGGCCGCTGATTTCCAGGCGCCGTGGTACGACACCACCTGGCTGAACCGTCCCGACGTCCATGGCGGCGAAGTCTGCGCCGCGCTGGTGTCCGGCCTGATCGCGCCGCAAAGCCCGGCCAGGCTCGCGGATGGAGACGCTGTGGGGCTACAAACAGGGCGGTCCCGGCGTATTCAAGGGCGATCTCTATTTCTACCGGGTCGACGGCGACCTGCGCGGCCGGGTCGAGCAGATCGATACTAAAGTATGCCCGCTCTTTCTGCTCACGGGCGAGTATGATTTCTCCTGCACGCCGGAAGACACAAAACGGACCGCGGCCGCGTATCGGGGGCGCCAGCGTCACGATCATGGAGCAACTCGGTCATTTTCCGATGAGCGAAAATCCCGATCAGTTTCGCCGCTACATCGCGCCGGTGCTCGGCGAGATTCTCACGCAATCGACCTAAACCAGACAAGGAGTACAGGTATGAAACGTCAGACACATCATCGGCTACGCGCTCGCCGCCGCGCTTTGCGCCGGCCCGGCGCAAGCCGAGGAACTGACGGGCACGCTGAAGAACATCAAGGAAACCGGCGCCATCACGCTCGGCTTCCGCGACTTCTCGATTCCGTTCTCCTATCTCGACGACAGCCAGAAGCCGGTCGGCTACGCCATGGACATCTGCTACAAGATCGTCGATGCCGTGAAGAAGGAACTCAAGCTCGACAAGCTCGAGGTCAAGCTCAATCCGGTGACATCGTCGACCCGCATTCCGCTGATGGCCAATGGCACCATCGATCTCGAATGCGGTTCGACCACCAACAACGCCGAGCGGCAGAAGCAGATTGCCTTCACCAACACCCACTTCCTGACCGCGAGCCGCTACGTCACCAAGAAGGCGAACAAGATCAACACGATCGACGATCTCAAGGGCAAGTCGGTGGTCTCGACGTCGGGCACCACCAACATCAAGCAGCTCACCGAAGCCAACGCCGCGCGCAATCTCAACGTCAACATCATTCCGGCCAAGGATCACGCCGAAGCCTTCCTGATGGTCGAGACCGATCGCGCGGTCGCGCTTCGTGATGGACGACATCCTGCTGGCGAGCCTGGTTGCCGGATCGAAGGCGCCGGGTGACTACGTCATCTCCAAGGATGCGTTCTCCAAGCCCGAGCCCTACGGCATCATGCTGCGCAAGGACGACGCGGCCTTCAAGAAGGTCGTCGATGCCGCCACAGCGGCGCGTCTACACGGGCGGCGAGGGCCAGAAGATCTATGACAAGTGGTTCCTGGCGAAGATCCCGCCGAAGGGCCTGAACCTCAACGCGCCGATCACCGCGGAGCTGAAGCACGAGTTCGCCAAGCCGTCGGACTCGCCGGATCCGGATTCCTACAAGTAGGTGATTGTATCTCCTCATGGTGAGGAGCCGCGAAGCGGCGTCTCGAACCATGTGGCCAAGTCGGGCCTTCATCCTTCGAGACGCGCTTCGCGCTCCTCAGGATGAGGAGCGCCAGTCAAGTCCGGCCATTTCCAGCAGGGAATGGCCGGAAATTTGCATGGATGTTGTTCGCCGAAACGCTAATCTCACAGGCGTTGGCGCTTGATGTCGACGGCGTTTCGCGGGGGCGAGAGTGAACTACCACTGGAACTGGGGCATCTTCTGGGAGCCGTCGCCGAACGGCACCGGCAACTATCTCGACATGCTGCTGTCCGGGCTGGTGCTGACGATCAAGACCGCGCTGCTGGCCTGGATCATTGCGCTGGTGATCGGAACGATCATAGGTGTGATGCGGACGCTGCCGTCGAGGACGGCGTCGGCGATCGGCTTTGGCTACGTCGAGTTTTTCCGCAATATTCCGCTCCTGGTGCAACTGTTCCTGTGGTTTTTCGTACTGCCGGAACTGCTGCCGCGCACCGCCGGCTTGTGGTTGAAGCAGATGCCCAATGCGCCGTTCTGGACGGCGGCGGTCGGCATCGGCCTGTTCATGTCGGTGCGCGTGGCCGAGCAGCTCCGCGCCGGCATCGGTTCGTTGCCGCGCGGGCAGAAGCTGGCGGCGACCGCGCTCGGGCTGACGACGACGCAGGCCTATCGCTACGTGCTGCTGCCGATCGCGTTCCGCGTCATCCTGCCGCCGCTGACTTCCGAATTTCTCAACACCATCAAGAATACGTCGGTCGCCATTACCATCGGACTGATCGAGCTGACCGGCGAGGCGCGGGCGATGCAGGAATTTTCGTTTCAGGTGTTCGAGGCCTTTACTGCTGCGACCGTGTTGTACCTCCTGATCAATATCGTCGTCGTGACCGCCATGCGCTTGCTCGAGCGCCGGGTCGCGATTCCCGGCTACATCTCCGGGAAGTAGGTCGGGCGATGTTCGCCAATTTCGACTTCGATGTCATCCGCCGCTCGCTGGGCTATCTGTTTTTCGACGGCATGACGTTCACGCTGACGCTGACGGCGCTCTCCGCGGTCGGCGGACTGGTGTTCGGTACGCTGATCGCGCTGATGCGCTTGTCCGGCTTCAAATTGCTCGGCCGCATCGCGGGGCTTTATGTGGACCTGATGCGTTCGCTGCCGCTGGTGCTGGTGATCTTCTGGTTCTATTTCCTGGTGCCCTATATCGGTCAATGGCTGACCGGCGCGTCGCGGCCGCATACGCGTCGGCGCGTTCGCATCGTGCCTGATCACCTTCATCCTGTTCGAGGCGGCGTATTTCTCCGAAATCATGCGCGCCGGCATTCAGTCGATCTCCAAGCGGCAACCGGCGGCCGCCAACGCGCTCGGCCTGACCTACAGCCAGACCATGCGCTACATCGTACTGCCGCAGGCGTTCCGGAACATGCTGCCGGTGCTGCTGACGCAGACCATCGTGCTGTTCCAGGACACCTCGCTGGTCTACGTGCTGTCGATTACGGATTTTCTCGGCGCCGCCAGCAAGGTGGCGCAGCGCGACGGCCGGCTGGTCGAGATGTACCTGTTCGCGGCGGCGGTCTATTTCGCGATTTCCAGTCTTGCGTCCTTTGGCGTCCGGCGCCTGCAGGCACGCATCGCCATTGTCCGGTAAAGGCCCGCATGATCGAGATCAGCCACGTCAATAAATGGTACGGGCCGAGCTTCCAGGCGCTGAAGGATTGCACGACCAGCGTCGCCAAGGGCGAGGTGGTGGTGGTGTGCGGTCCGTCGGGTTCGGGCAAGTCGACGCTGATCAAATGCGTCAACGCGCTGGAGCCGTTCCAGGAAGGCGAGATCATCCTCGACGGCATCAAGGTCAACGATCCCAAGACCGATCTGCCGAAGCTGCGCGCCCGGGTCGGCATGGTATTCCAGCACTTCGAGCTGTTTCCGCACTTGCGGATCATCGAGAACCTGTGCCTGGCGCAGGAGAAGGTGCTCGGCCGGTCGCGTGCCGAGGCGATGGCCAAGAGCGAAAAGCTGCTCGACCGCGTCGGCCTGAATGCGCATGCCAGCAAATATCCGGCCGAACTGTCCGGCGGCCAGCAGCAGCGGGTGGCGATCGCGCGGGCGCTCGCCATGGACCCGATTGCGATGCTGTTCGACGAGCCGACCTCGGCGCTCGATCCCGAAATGATCTCGGAAGTGCTCGACGTCATGGTCGATCTCGCCCGCGAGGGCATGACCATGATGGTCGTGACCCACGAAATGGGCTTTGCCAGCAAGGTCGCGCATCGGGTGATTTTCATGGACCAGGGCGAAATCGTCGAGGACGCGCTGAAGACCGAATTCTTCGGCAGCCCTCGCAGCGACCGGGCGCAGAAGTTTTTGTCGAAGATCCTGTCGCACTAGCCTTCATTGTTCCGAGGTGCTCGGTGCAATCGTACGCCGCCCCGGAATGACGGTCGTCAGGGTTCCTAGCCCTTAACAAATTGCGTATAAGGTCCGCCGCTACCGCTTCGCAGGCCCGACAGGAGAATTCGTTTGGAACAGATCGCTTACGTCAACGGTTCGTATGTGCCCCTCTCGGAGGCCAAGGTCTCGATCCTTGACCGCGGCTTCCTGTTTGCCGATGGCATCTACGAGGTCGCCGCGGTGCTGGACGGCAAGCTGATCGACAATGCCTCGCATCTGGCCCGGCTGGAGCGTTCGGTCGGCGAGATCGAGCTGGCGCTGCCCGTGAGCGTTGCCCAGATCGAGGAAATCCAGCGCGAACTGGTCAAGCGCAACCATCTCGTCAACGGCATGGTCTATCTGGAGGTGACGCGCGGCGCCGACACCGGACGCGATTTCGCGTTCCCCAAGGGCGTCACGCCGACACTGGTCATGTTCACGTCCGTGAAGGACATCATCAATGCGCCGTCGGCCAAGACCGGCATCGGCGTTATCACCGTGCCCGATCTGCGCTGGACCCGCCGCGACATCAAGAGCGTGGCGCTGCTGGCACAGGTTCTCGCCAAGCAGGCCGCGGCGCTCGCCGGCGCCGGCGAAGCCTGGATGATCGAGGACGGCAAGGTGACCGAGGGCGGCTCGTCGTCGTGCTTCATCCTGACCCAGGACGACGTGATCGTGACGCGCCAGAACGGCAGCGAAATTCTGCCGGGCTGCACCCGCAAGGCGGTGGTAGCACTTGCCGAAGAACGCCAGCTTCGCGTCGAGGAACGCGCCTTCACGATCGAAGAGGCGCTGGCCGCCAAGGAAGCCTTCGTCACCAGCGCCACCGTGTTCGTGCAGGCGGTGGTGACGATCGACGGCAAGAAGGTCGGCAACGGCAAGCCCGGCCCGATGACCGACCGGTTGCGCGAGATCTATGTCGAGTTCGCGAAGCGGACGGCGGTGTAGTTCTAACCGTCATTGCCGGGCTTGACCCGGCAATCCATCACTTGAGAAGACGCTTCGCCAGATGGATGCGCGGGTCAAGCCCGCGCATGACGAGTTAGGGTTGGTCGCAATCACACAAATTACGCCACCGCCGCCTTTACCTTCACCGGATGTATCGCCCGGAACGAAATCGCTACCCGGTTCCACGCATTGATGGCGCCGATCAGCATGGTCAGGTTGACCGTCTCCGCTTCATTGAAATGGGCGCGGACATCCGCGTAGAGATCATCGGGCGCATGTGTCTCGGCGATCAGCGTCAGCGCTTCCGTCCACGCCAGAGCGGCGCGTTCGCGGTCGGTGTAGAGCGGCGACTCGCGCCAGGCGTTCAACAGATACAGCCGCTGCTCGGTTTCGCCCTGTTTGCGGGCGTCCTCGGTGTGCATGTTGATGCAGTAGGCGCAGCCGTTGATCTGCGACGCCCGGGTCTTGACCAGTTCGATCAGCGATTTTTCCAGGCCCGAGCCCTGGATCTGGGTTTCGAGCGCGACGAGCGCTTTGATGGTGTCGGGGGCTGCCTGGTAGAAGTTCATCCGGGGTTTCATGGTCGTTCTCCTGTTGGGTTGGAGGATAATCCAAAGGTTTTCGAGAAGCGTTAATAACCTAGTGTGCGCCGCCACTTTCAAGATGGTCCGGCTTCTTCAGCAGTAACGTTGCCATGAGTGCGACAATCAGCGCGGCGCCGAGCAGATAGAAGGTGTCGCTGAAGGCCAGGATGAAGGCCTGCTTCTGCACGACGCGGCCGATGGCGATCACTGCGCGGTGCGTCGCTTCGGCGTGATCGGCGACGCCGTGATTGACGAAATACTGGGTCAACTGATCGATCCGATTGCGGGTCGCCTGTTCCAGCATCGACACCGACTGCGTCAATACATTGGAGTGATACTGCTCGCGCTTGGTCAGGAACGTCTGCAGCGCAGCAATGCCGACGGCGCCGCCGAGGTTGCGCATCATGTTGAACAGGCCGGACGCCGAACCCGCGTTCTCCGCCTCGATGCCTGCGGTCGCGACCGCCGACAGCGGCGCCATCACCAGCGCCTGGCCGAGCGCACGGACGATGTTGGGCCAGAACAACTGGTCGGTGGCGTAGTCGTTGGTCATGTAGATGTTCATGAAGTTGGAGGCGGCGAACAGCGCGAAGCCGATGCCGATGATCAGGCGCGGGTCGAAGCGCTTCATCAGCCGCGGCACCAGCGGGATCAGCAGCAGTTGCGGCAGGCCGGTCCATGCCAGCACCATGCCGATCTGCTCGGCGTTGTAGCCCTGGATGCGTGACAGGTAGACCGGCAGGATGAAGACCGAACCGTACAGCGCGATGCCGAGCAGGAAATTGGCCAGCATGCCGAAGCCGAAGTTGCGGCGGAGCAGCAGGCGCAGGTTGAGCAGCGGCTTTTTGGTGGTCAGCTCGATCCACAGGAACGCGGTCAGTGCGACGGCTGCGGTAATCGACAGGTTGACGATGAAGGGCGAACCGAACCAGTCGTCCTTGTTGCCTTCCTCGAGCACGGTCTGCAGCGCGGACAGGCCAATGGCCATGGTCGCGATGCCGGCCCAGTCGCCTTCACGCAGCAACGCGAGTTTCATCGGCCTGGCTTCCAGCGAGAACCACAGCATCGCGATCATCACCGCGCCCGGCACCAGGTTGACGTAGAAGATGAACTGCCAGCCCCAGTTTTCGGTGAGGTAGCCGCCGATGGTCGGGCCGATCGCCGGCGCGAAAGTGGCCGACAGCGCGAACAAGGCGAGACCGACAGGCTGCTTTGCCTTCGGCAGCAGCGTGATGATGAGCGTGAACGCCATCGGGATCAGCACGCCGCCGCAAAAGCCCTGGATCGCGCGCAGCACGATCATCTGCGGCAGGTCCTGCGCGAAGGCGCAGGCCACCGAGAGAACGAGAAACAGGATGGCGTTGGTCAGGAGATAGCGGCGGATCGAAAACACCGTCGCGAGCCAGCCGCTCAAGGGGATCACCACGATCTCGGCGATCAGATAGGAGGTCGAGATCCAGCCGCCATCGTCGATCCCGGCGCCGATTGCGCCCTGGATGTCGGCCAGCGAGGCGTTGACGATCTGGATGTTGAGCACCGCCATGAAGGCGCCGAGCGTGGCGCCGATGACCGCCATCCAGGTCTTTGCAGAGGTTGCCGGCGCCGCCTTGTCCGGCGCGACCGCGGCTTGCGGTCGATGGCCGCCGAGGTTGGCGGCGGAAGTGGCATTCAGGGTGGTCTGGAGTGCGGCCATGGGGGTCTCCTCTTGCTCGGGCAGAGGCACGATGCACTAGGCGTGCAGGTCCGATAATTGGGTCGGATATGGAAGGATTGTCCGGCAGGACTTGGTAATCTCCGGCCGAGCCGGCGCCTCAATCGCCGTCCGGTGGACCAGCGCGGCCTCCGAAGCCAATCGGGCCCGGGTCTCGCGTTCGGCCAGCACGGTTGCCTTGGTGTTGACCGTCGGCTCCGCCGACATGCCCGGCCGCAGCAGGCCGGTCAGGTTGTGGTCGTCGAGCACAATCTTCACCGGCACGCGCTGCACGATCTTGGTGAAGTTGCCGGTGGCGTTGTCGGGCGGCAGCAGCGCGAATTCGAGGCCGCTCGCCGGCGACAGGCTGTCGACATGGCCCTTCAGTTTGGTGCCATGGAAGCTGTCGATGCGGATTTCGACCGGCTGGCCGTTGCGCACATGGGTGAGCTGGGTTTCCTTGAAGTTCGCCACCACATAGACCGCGTCCAGCGGCACCACCGCCATCAACTGCGTGCCGGCCTGCACGAACTGGCCGACCCGCAACGAGCGCGCGCCGACCGTGCCGTCCACCGGCGCCGAGATCCGCGTATAGGAGACGTTCAGCGCCGCCTGATGTTCGACCGCGCGGGCGCGATTGAGCTGCGCGACGGCCTTGGCGCGCTCGGTGGTGAGAACGTCGACCTTTCGCTGCGCCGCCACCAGACCGGACTTCTCGTGCTGCAATTGCGCGTTCTTCTCGCGTAACGCCGCATCCGTCTGCTGCGCGCGCTGAATGGTGCCGGAGCCGGTCTTCATCAGGCCGTCGTAGCGGGCCTGTTCCTCACTTGCGAATTGCAGATTCGCTTCGGCGGCGGCGACGTCGGCAGTTTCCTGTTCGATCACCGGCTGCTGCAAGGCGATCTGCGCATCGAGGTTGCGTACCGCGGCTTCCGCCGCATCGACATCGGCATGCGCGGAGTCCAGCGCCGACTGGAAGTCGCGATCATCGATCCGGGCCAGAAGCTGCCCGGCTTTCACCGGCTGGTTGTCGCCGACCAAGACCTGCGCGATGTAGCCGGACACCTTGGGCGAGATGATCGTGGAGTCGGCCTTGACGTAGGCGTCGTCGGTCGATTCCAGGTAGCGGCCGGTGGTGAGGTAGCCGTAACCGAAATCCGCGGCGGCCGCGATTCCAAGGGCTACGAGCAGCGCCAGCGCGGCCCGCTTGATCGCCTTCTGCGATGGCCGAAGAACACTTTTATCTTTGATATCAGTGGTATAAGTGGCTGTTGACATGGCGTCCTCCTGATCGGGGAAGCGTCCTCGGGAGGAGGGCGCTGGGTGCGCCCGGAAGATGCAATATCGGCTGGACTGTGATAATCCCGGCAATATTGGAAGCATTATCCAGTGGAAGCGGATAATTGGGAGCTTGCCGATGGACCGGCTGACCAGTTTGACGGCCTTTGTCCGAGTGGTGGATAGCGGCGGGTTTTCCGCCGCAGCGCGCCGCCTCGAGATGTCGACGACCATGGTGAGCAACCATGTGCAGTCGCTGGAAGACCGGCTCGGCGCGCGGCTGCTTCAGCGCACCACGCGCAAGGTCAGCCTCACCGAAGTCGGCAAGGCCTATTACGACCGCTGCGTCCAGATCCTCGCCGATATCGAACAGGCCGACGACATCGCCGGCGCCCAGCAATTGACGCCGCGCGGCACGCTGCGGATCTACAGCGCCACCCACATCGTGCAGTTCGTGTCGCCGGTGGTCGCCGAATTCCTGGCAGCCTATCCCGAGGTCAAGGTCGACCTGCAAATGGGCGAGCGCAATATCGACATGATCGACGAAGGTTTTGACATCGCCGTGCGCCTGACGCCGCCGCCGGACTCAAGCCTGATCGTGCGCAGCCTCGCCACCTGGCGGCATGTGCTGTGCTGTTCGCACTTCTATCTGGAGAAGCACGGGCGGCCGCAAGCCTTGTCCGAGCTCGCCAATCATAATTGCATTCGTCACGTGAACTATCCGTATGACGAGTGGCGCTTCACCGACCGCAAGGGCGCGCCGGCGTCGGTCAAGGTTGCCGGCAATTTGATCACCAACAGCGGCGAGACCCTGCGCAAGGTCGCGCTGGAAGGCGGCGGCATCAGCCTTGCGGCCGGTTTTCTGGTCCACGACGATCTCGAAGCCGGCCGCCTGGTGCGCCTGCTGCCGGAATACCGGCCGCTGGAATTGGCGATGAACGCGGTGTATCCGCATCGTCATCATCTATCGGCGAAGGTCAGGACCTTCATCGACATGCTGGCTCATCATAGTGCGGAACAGCAGAAGCTGATCAATCCGTATTCGTGATGGCTCTTACCTCTCCCGCTTGCGGGGGAGGTCGACGCACGCGAAAGCGTGCGGCGGGTGGGGGAAGTCTATCCAATCGACGTGCAGCGCGTGATGCGGAGGCACCCCCACCCCGACCCTCCCCCGCAAGCGGGAGAGGGAGCGCACCGCATTCGTGGTTGGCCTAAGGCTTCAACAGCAACTTCTGCACCCGCCAGTTCAACAATTCCGCCACGAACAGCACATTCTCCGACGGGCACGCCATCGCGTGGATCCAGCCGAATTGCTTTAGCTGCTTGCCGGACTGGCCGAGCACGCCGAGCACCTTGCCGTCGAGGCTGAGCTTGTAGATCCGGCCGGGCCAGGCGTCGGAACTGTAGAGCACCTGGTTCGGCGGCGGAGTGATGCAGAGCGACCAGGGCGAGCCCGGATGGAAGGTGCCGCCGGCCATCATCGCTTCGTCAGGAATTTTGCCGATCGCGGGCTTGGCGCCCGCGGGCACCGGCACGTCGATGGTGAACTGGCGCAGGAATTTGCCGTCGCCGTCGAACACCTGGATGCGGTGGTTGCCGCGGTCGGCGACATAGACATTGCCGTTGGCGTCGGAGGCGATCGAGTGCGGGGTGTTGAACTGGCCGGGCTCCTTGCCGCGGTCGCCCCACGACTTCAGCCAGTTGCCGTCCTTGTCGACCTTGGCGACGCGCGAATTGATGTAGCCATCGCTGATGAACGTGTTGCCGGCCTTGTCCCAGGTGACATCGGTGACTTGCCGGAACCTGCCGTCCTCGGACGGCAGCGGCGGCTTCGGATGTTTCAGCGGCGCGGTGTCCTCGTCGGAAGCTTCCTGCTTGCGGCCGAACACCATGACGACGCGGCCCTCGGGATCGAACTTGATCACCATGTCCGAGCCTTTGTCCGTCACCCAGATGTTGTCCTGGGGATCGATCTTGACGGTGTGGCCGAACGACCAGGCGTAGAGGTTCTTGCCGATTTCGCGGATGAACTTGCCCTGCGCGTCGAATTCCAGCAGTTGCGTCGCCGCGGCGGCGTAAGCTGGCCCGCTGGTGTTGCCGCGCGACAGTGCGAACACATGCCCCTTGGAATTGACCGACACCCCCGACACTTCGCCGAAATACATGTTCGGCGGCAGCTTTAAGGGATTGGGGACCGAGTTCGAACGCGATCGTGGGAACGGCTTGTTGCGCAAACGCCGGTGGCGCGACCAACAGCATCAATCCGGCCAGCCAGTGCCTCATGTCAATCCTCCCGGGACTTTGGTTATTGTTGTTGGGGCGGATGCTAGTCGAAGCCTAAGCGATTGGCACGCGATCCCGGCGTCATGACCGATGGTCATCAGACGCATAGCATTGTGTGGTCGGGCGTGGTTTGCTGATGTTTCCTTATTCCCACCGCAAGCCAGGACTCATGCAAGCCCGTAACAACACTGTGAAATCATTCGTTCTGTTCGCGCTTGCAGCATGCATGCTGCTATCCGCGTTTCCAGACGGCGCGGCCTTCGCGGCATATCCCGAGCGCATCATCAAAATCGTGGTGCCGTTCGCGCCGGGCGGCGGCACCGACGTGGTGGCGCGGACGTTGGCGCAGGAGATGTCAAAGGACCTCGGCGTCTCCGTCATCATCGAGAACAAGCCGGGAGCAGGGACCATCATCGGAACGCAATCGGTCGCGACCACCGCGCCGGACGGCTACACGCTGCTGATGGGGACGTTCGCCAACGCCGTCAATCCAAGCCTGCAGGCCAAATTGCCCTACGACGCCCATGGCGACTTTGCCGCGGTGGCGCTGGTGGCGCGTTCGTTCAATCTGGTCGTGGTCAATCCGGCGTCCCCGATCAAGTCGATCGCGGACCTCGTCGCGGCCGCAAAGGCCGAGCCCGACAAGCTTTCCTATGGCACCTACGGCACCGGCACGTCGGCGCATCTCGCCGGCGAATTGTTCAAGCACTTGGCGAAGGTCAATCTGACGACGGTGCCCTACAAGGGCGCGGCGCCCGCGATCACCGACCTGCTCGGCGGACAGATCCAGGTGATGTTCACGACGGTGGCGAGCGCGGCCTCGCTGGTCGAATCCGGGCAATTGCGCGCGATCGCCGTGACTTCGGCGGAACGCTCGCCGGCGTTTCCGCAGTTGCCGACGGTGTCGGAAGCCGGCGTGCCCGGCTATGCTGCCGAAGCCTGGTACGGCGTCTACGCACCGGCGAAGACGCCGCCCGAGATCATCGACCGCCTGAACAAATCGGCCGCGAAAGCCGTGCAAGCCGAGAGCTTCAAGAAACTTGGCGTCAACGAAGGCCTCGTGATGGTGGCCGAGCCGCCCGAAGCGCTCGACCGGTATTTTCTCCGCGAAGAATCGCGCTGGCGCCAGGTCATCAAGGATGCCGGCATCAAGCCGGAGTAGCTACTGCTCGATCCTGATGTTGGCGGCCTTGGCGACTTCGCCCCACCGTGCGATGTCGGCAGCCAGGATTTTGGCGAACGCGTCCGACGAATTGCCGACGGTATCGATACCGAGCGGCTTCAGGCGGGCGATTACGTCAGGCAGCTTGGCGATCCGCATCAATTCGCCTTCGAGCTTTTTGACGATCGCCGGCGGCGTACCCTTCGCTACAAAGATGCCGCTCCACAGCACGGCGTCGACGTCGGCGCCGGCCTCCTGCAGGGTCGGCACATCGGGCAATTCTTCCATCCGCTTGGGCGCGGCGACAGCCAGCGCCCGCACCGTGCCGCTCTTGACCTGCGGCAATACCGGGCCGGCATCGGCAATGGTCGTGGTGACCTGCCCGGAGACCACCGCCAGCACCGACTCGTTGGCGCTCTTGTAGGGGATGACCTGCATCGGCGCGCCGGTCTTCTGCTTGAACAGTTCGGTCACCAGCTGGAACGAAGCCGACGAACTCGCATAGTTCATCTTGTCCGGATTGGCCTTGGCATAGGTCACGAGTTCCGCCGCCGATTTGATCGGCGATGCGGCGTTGACGATCATGATCAGCGGAAACGAGGCCAGCTCGGAGACCGCGACAAAGTCGTTGATCGCGTCATAGGGCAATTTGGCGTAGACGGCCGGATTGATCGAGATGCCGCTGGCGCTCATCAGCAGCGTGTAGCCGTCGGGCTGCGATTTCGCGACATATTCGGTGGCGACGATGGCGCCGCCACCCGGCTTGTTTTCGACGATCACGGGCTGGCCGAGGCTTTCGGACAGTTTCTGCCCGAAGACGCGGGCGATGATGTCGTTGCCGCCGCCCGCCGCGAATCCGACGATGATGTGGATCGCCCGGCTCGGATATTTCGAAGGGTCTTCCTGTGCCAGCGCAGGCGCGGCGAGCGTCAGCCATCCAAGGCACGCTGTCATCCAAAAATTCCGGCCGGGCGTTCGCATGCAATCGATCCCTTCAAATCGGAAATGAAAGCTAGAGCTTCGTCACCTTGATATGCAGCACGGCGGCCTTGCCGTCATCGAGCGCCGCAAACGCGCGATCGATGGCAGCGGCGAGTTCGTCCGGCTCGGTGACGCATTCGCCGTAGGCGCCGAACGCCTTGGCGACCTCGGAAAAATCCCGCCGTTCGCCCTGGCGGCCCGACGTCAGCCGCGACTGGAACTGATCGGTTTCGGCGGCGATGCCCTTGGGATAGACCCGCTGCACCGCGGACTTCACCGCCTGCCAGCCGCCATTGTCGAGCACCACGGTCAGAATCGGGATCTGGTATTGCTGCGCGACCGCATAGACGCTGTCGGGCGAGGAGAAATGAAAGCCGCCGTCGCCGATCACCTGCACGATGCGGCGGCCCGGCTGCGCGAGTTTCAGCCCCAGCGCCATGCCGCCGGAGAACCCGAGGCCGCCGCCGGCAAGACCGACATAGCTCTGCGGCCGGGTGCGGATGACGTGCTCCTGCAGAACAGGCCCATTGCGGATCGCCTCGTTGAGGACGACGTCGTCAGGCGAAAGTTTCCCGCTCAGTGTCGCGAACACGAAGGCCGGGTTTAGGGCGCCTGACACGCCCTTGTTGGCGCTGGCCGTCGCACGCCGCTTGGTCGATGCCTCGCGGGCGTCGCTCCAGCTTGCAATGCGCGCCGCGACGCGCTTGCGATAGGCGTCGTCGGCGCGGGCTTCGACCGCTTCGAGCACCTGGTTCAGCACCGTGGCGCAATCGCCCTGGATCCGCATGTCGGTGGCAAAGCCCCACATCGGAAAATCCGCCTTCAGCGGATCGATGTCGATCTGGATCCATTTGATCGCGTTGGCGCGCTTGGCGTATTGCGGCACGAACGGCACGTCGGAATCGAGCAGCAGGCCGAGATCAGCGCGCTCCAGCAGCGGCAGCGGATCGGAGCCGGCGAAGCACGGCAAGTCCTGGGGGATGTTGAGATCGATCGAATTGAATTCGGCGACGCGGATGCCGCAGGTGCGCGCCAGCCGATCGAGGGCGGCGACTGCTTCCGGCTTGCGGCCGAGATAGGCCGCGAACGCCACCGGATTTTCGGCCGCCATCAACGCCTCTGCAATCGCGTTCGCTCGCGCCGGCTCGACGCCGCCCGCCTGCACGCTGCCATAGCGCGCCGCCGGATAGGCCGGCATCGCGGCCTCGTCCCATTCTTCGGCCAGCGTTTCGCGCGGCAGCATCATGTAGACCGGGCCGGGCGGGTCGCTGTGCGCAAAGGCGCCGGCGCGGGCGAGCGCCTCCTTCACCACCACGCCGGATGGCAGCGAATATTCCCATTTGACGTAGGGGCGAACGATGCTCGCGATGTCGAACGGGTCTTGCACGAAATGCACGTAGGTGTCGCGCGAGCCGGTCAGTTCGCCATGCAGCGTGTGCGGTGCGCGGCCGGCAAACAGCAGCACCGGCAGCCGATAGCGGAACAGGTTCTGGATCGCCATGCAGGCGTTGGCGGTGCCGGCGTCGACATGCACCAGCACAGCCTGGGCGCGTCCGGTCGCCAGCGCATAGCCGCCGGCCATGTGCACCGCGACCACTTCGTGCGGGCACAGGATCACTTCGGGATGCTTGCGGCCTTCCTTGTCCCAGCGCGCCATCTCCTCGATCAGCGAAACGTGGTCGGTGCCGAGATTGGCGAAGATATATTCGACGCCGAGATCGACCAGGCCTTCGAGGAAGTAATGTGCGGTGCTGTACCGGCTCATCTCTATCGCTTCTCGGCGACGAACTTGTTGCGCAGGGTGCCGATCCCGGTGATGTCGATCTCGACGACGTCGCCGGCCTTGATGTCGGGGGAGGCGCCGTCGGTGCCCATCCAGATCACGTCGCCCGGCCACAGCGTGAAATATTTGGTCAGTTCGACGATGAACGGCACGACGCCGAAGATCATGTCGTTGGTGTGGAAATGGCCGGTCTGCTTGCCGTTGACCCGGATGGTGGTTTCCATCTTGTCGAGGTCGACGTCGGTCTCGATCCACGGGCCCATCGGCTTGAAGGTGTCGGCGTTCTTGGAGCGCCACAGCCCGCGATCGGCCTTCTGCCAGGTGCGTTCGCTGACGTCGTTGCCGATGGTGTAGCCGAACACGCAGGACATCGCGTTGGCTTCGGTGAGGTGTTTTGCCTTCTTGCCGATCACGACCGCGAGTTCGCCCTCGTAGTGAATCTTCTCGGTCGCGGTGGCCGGGATCACGACGTCTTCGTCGTGCGCGATCAGCGCGTTCTGGGCGCGATAGCCGATCTCGGGCCGATCAGGCACGTTCGGCACCGTGCCGGCCTTGTCGGCGGCTTCCTTCAGATGCTTGAGGTAGTTCAGGCCGACGCAATAGAAGGTGCGCGGGATCAGCGGCAGTTCGATCTTGACGTCCTTCAGCGCATGGGTCTGCGTGCCGCGCTGCCATTCGCCAAAGGGATCGCCGTTGACGGTGATCACCTTGTCGCCCTCGACGAGGCCCCAGGATGTTTTTCCGGCGGCGGTGAATTTGAGCCAGCGCATGTGTGTTCCTCTTGTTCTTGTTTATTGTTATTCGGCCGCGACTTGCGGCGGGGTTTTCCAGGCGCCGGCGGCGGGACGCCGCAGACCGAGATTTTCGCGCAGCGTCTTGCCGGTATAGTCCTTGTGAAACAGGCCGCGGCGCTGCAGCTCCGGCACCACGTGCTTGACAAAATCGGCGTAGGAGCCGGGCACATAGGTCGCGGCGATGACAAAGCCGTCGCAGCCGCGGTTGACGAACATCTCTTCCAGCCTGTCGGCGATTTCCTTCGGCCCGCCGACCATGGCGTCCTGGGTCTGGCCGCGGCCGGAGAAGGTGATGAAGTCGCGCGTGCTCGGGTTCGGCTTGCCCGACGTCTTGAGCACGCCGTCGCGGATGCCGAGCATGCCTTGCATGCCCTGCAGTTCTTCGGTGGTCAGCGGCTCGTCGATGCCCTTGGCGGCGAAGTCGAAATTCAGTCCCTCGGCCAGCAGCGACAGCGCGTCGATCTCCAGCGGCAGCTTGCCGATCAGCGCCATCTTGTCTTCGGCTTCCGACTGGGTCGCGCCCACGACCGGCGTGATCAGGTTGCAGAGGAACATCTGGTCGGGATCGCGGCCGGCCTTCGCGGCTTCGTTCCGGATCGCGTCATAGCCCTGCTTGGCGCTGGCCAGATTGCGCGCCGCGGTGAAGATCACCTCGCCCCAGCGGCCGGCAAAGCGCTGCCCGCGGCCGGAGGCGCCGGCCTGGATGACGACGGGATGGCCCTGTTGCGAGCGCGGCACCGTGAACGGTCCGCGCGACTTGAAGAACGGGCCGTTGTGATCGAGCCGCTTCACCTTGGTCGGATCGGCGAAGCGCCCGCTCTTCTTGTCGACGATCAGCGAGCCGTCTTCCCAGGAATCCCAGTGGCCGAGCACGACTTCCATGAATTCGTCGGCGCGGTCGTAGCGATGGTCGTGTTCGAGATGGGCGTCCTTGCCCATGTTGTGGGCTTCGCCGTCATTGACGGAGGTGACGACGTTCCAGGCGGCGCGGCCGTTCGTCATCAGGTCGAGGGTGGCAAAGCGCCGTGCAACGTCGAACGGCTCGTAATAGGTGGTCGAACAGGTCGAGGCGAGGCCGAGTTTGGTGGTGACCATGCCCATCGTGGTCAGCACCACGATCGGGTCCATCTTCACGCAGCGGATGCCGTATTCGACGGTGTGGGCATGATCGTTGCCGTAACGGTCCGGCATCGCCAGGCGGTCGTCGAAGAACGCCATGTGGAATTTGCCGGCTTCGAGAATCCGGGCGATCTCCTGGTAATAATCCGCCGACATCGAATCATCGCGCAATTCCGGATGCCGCCACGAGCTCGGAAGATTGGTGCAGTTCTGCGCCTGTAGAAAACCCACCATCGCCATTTGCCGTGTCATGTTGTTTTCCTTGTGCGAGTGGCTTCAGGTTTCATTTCAGGTCGAGCTCGGCGGCGAGCTTGTAGTCGGTGGCCAGCGCCTTCAACTTGTCCCAGGTGGCGTCCTCGATCTCGATGCCTTCGGCCCGGCGTTTCTTTTCGCGGATGTATTCAATCTCGCCCGGATAGAACACGCCGGGAGAGCCTTCCGACGGTGGCGTCGATTTGAGGTAGCGCGCGAACTCGCCGACTTCCTTTTCGAAATCCTTCAGCGGCCGGAACGCGGCGACGTTGAACACCGCCATGAAAGTTCCGTCGTTGTGGCGGCCGGTCGGCTCGACGCCGAAACCAAGCCCGGTGAGAAGGCCGCACAGCACCTCGACCATCGCGGCGAGGCCGGAGCCCTTGTAGCCCTCGCTGCCGCCGAGCGGCAGCAGCGCGCCGCCCTTGCGGTACTGGGTGGGGTCGGTGGTGTGCCGCCCCTCGGCATCGATGATCCAGCCCTGCGGGATCTGTTCGCCACGCGCGACCGACAGCGCGATCTTGCCGGCGGCCACCGCCGACGTCGCCATGTCCAGATAGAAGGGGGCTTCGAGGTCGGACGGCACCGCGATCGAGATCGGATTGGTGCCGAGCCGGGCCTCGCGGCCGCCGAACGGCGCCACGTGCTTCGGCGAACGGCCGGAATCGGCGGCGGCAATCCCGATCATACCGGCCCGCATCGCCATCATCGGATAGGCGGCGAGCCGTCCGACATGGCTCTGCCGGAAAACAGTACAGGCCGCGACGTTGGCGGTCTTCGCCTTTTCGATCGTCATCGCCATCGCCTTGGCGTTGACGTGAAAGCCGAATCCCCAATGGCCGTCGATCACAGTCGTGGTCGGCGATTCCTGCACGACGGTCCACTTCGCACCGGGCACGATATGGCCAGCCTTGACGCGGTCGATATAGGTCGGGATCGCGATCACCCCGTGCGAGTCATGCCCGGCGAGGTTGGCGTTGACGCAGCCGATCGCCACGGCGCTGGCTTCCTCCTCCGATGCGCCGGCCGCCTTGAGCAGCGCCGCGCCGATACGCGTGAGACGGTCGGCCTGAACGATCGGCATGGGATTTCCTCTTTGATTGCCCGCACGAGCTTGCTTGTTGCGGATCTTGCTTGTTGTTCGCGCGGCATGGTCTCAAAGCGGTGGCTTGAGAGCAAGGGCAGAATGGCTTGATAGCCATGCCGCAGGACGTGCTTCGCGCCCCTCGATTTCATCAGGCGGAACCGACGTGGCGGGACGCGGAAATTGCCGGCCCGGCGTGCCGCGCGCGGGTGGTGCAACATGCCGAACAGAAGCTTAATTTCTCAGTGTTTTTGCGGAGGCCGTTCGCCGGACATTTACTCTGAATCGCATCTTTGGACCGCCAATAACGTCCATTTAGGCGTCTTCCGCGCATAAATCCCGCGGGGGCTGGCCCGTGTTGTCCGCAGGGAGCTTGGGGACGTTGAAGACCGAAATCGTGCGTACGTTTGCGGCGTTGAACGCCACCAACGAAGCGATTCTGTACGCCAAATCACCTGAAGAACTGTACCGGAAAGTCAGCGAAGCTGCCTTCTTCAGCGGCGACTTCCTGGCCTCGGCGATCTTTCTGCTGGAGCCGGGCACCAACCTGCTGCGTTTCGCCGCCGGCTGTGGCGACGACATCGCCCGCCTCCGCGGCATCGACATTTCGATCGTCGCGGGTACGCCCGAGGGTTCAGGGGTTTGCGGGCAGGCCTTTCGCGACCAGAAAGTCATCGTCAGCAACGATTATATCAAGGACGCGCGTTCGACGGCCTGGCGTGACGGCGCCAAAACCGGGCAGGTCGGCGCCGCAGCGGCGTTGCCGCTGACCTGCAACGGCCGCAGCGTCGGTGTATTCCTCGTGACCCGGCGTGAACCGGGTTCGCTTAGCCGCCAGATCATTTCGATGCTGGAGCGCGTGTCGGCGAACGTATCGTTCGCGCTCGATAATTTCGATCACGAGGCCGCGCGCAAGGACGGTGAGCGGGCGATGCGGCGGCTGAACCGGATGTTCGGCGCCATCAGCGCCACCAACGAAGCCATTCTGCGCGCCAAGACCGAACAGGAACTGTATCAGCGCGTTTGCGATGCCGCCGTCCACAGCGGAAAATCGGTGGCCACCGCCGTGCTGCTGGCCGAGCAGGGGTCGTCCTGGCTGAAGCCGGTTGCCGGTACCGGCGAAAGCCTCCATCTGATTACGCGATCGCGCTTCTCGATCGACCCTGACAATGAGTACGGCAAGGGCATTTCCGGTGAAGCGTTCCGGACGCAGCGCCCATGCGTCAACGACGACCTGGCAGCGACCGTTCAGGGCGGGCCCTGGCAAGAGGCTCAGCGCGAATCAGGCGTGATGGCCTGTGTGGCGGTTCCCCTGACCAGGGGTGGCCGCAGCGTGGGCGTGCTGCTGTTCTTTGTCAGCAAATCCTGGGCGGAAGACGAGGAAATCATCGCATTGCTGGCGCGGATCGCCGAGAACGTGTCGTTCGCGCTCGATAATTTCGAGCGCGCGAGCGAAAAGGCCGTTGCCGACCAGCAGCAGGAGCGGCTGACTCGCATGTTCGCGGCGCTCAGCGCCACCAACGAAGCTATCATGCGGGCGAAGTCCCGCGCCGAACTGCACGAACTGGTGTGCGAAGCCGCCGCCAAGGGCGGGCGTTTCAATTCGACCAGCATCCTGCTGGCGCGATCGGATAGCGACTATCCCGACATGGTCGCGGTGGCCGGACCGACCGCCGAGAACATGCGCCGGGTAAAGGTCTCGTTCAGCGCGGCTCACCCGGAAGGGTTCGGACTGTGCGGGAATGCATTCCGCTCCCGGCAAGCTTGCGTCGCCAACGACCTGCGCGGTGACCCGCGGGGCGCGAAGTTTCAAAAGTTCATTCTCAGCGATGGCGCAAGATCGGGTGGGGCATTTCCGCTGTTCGTCTCCGGCCAGCCCGTCGGCGTGATGTTCTTCATCTCCGCCGATGCAGATACGTTCACACCCGAATTCGCCGAATTGTTGCAGCGGCTCGCCGACAACGTGTCGTTTGCGCTGGAGAGTTTCGATCGCGCCGACGAGAAGGCGAAGACCGAGGGGCAGAAGGAGCGCCTGGCGCGCATGTTGGGCGCGCTCAGCGCGACCAACGAAGCGATCGTGCGCGCACGGTCGCGCAGCGAGCTGTTCGAACTGGTGTGCGAAGCCACCGCACAGGGTGGCAAGTTCACCTCGACCTCGATCGCGCTGATACGGCCGGATAGCGACTATCTGGATGTCGCAGGAGCTGCGGGGCCAACGGTGGCCAGCGCGCGCCAGGTGAAACTGTCGGTCAACGAAGCCCATCCGGAGGGGCGCGGGGTCGGCGGCCGGGCGATACGTTCGCGACGCCCCAGCATCATCAACGACTATCTTGCCGACCCGCTCAGTCAGGCGTTCCACGCCCGCGCGCGTAACGACGGCGCGAATTCCGGCGCGGCCTTCCCCCTGTTCGTGCAGGGGCGGGTGGTCGGCGTCATGGTCTACATTTCGCTCGAGAAGGACACGTTCACGCCGGAGTTCGCCGAATTGCTGCAGCGGCTTGCGGACAACGTATCGTTCGCGCTGGAGAATTTCGACCGCGCTGACGAGAAGGCCAGGACCGAGGAACAGAAGGAGCGGCTGGGCCGGATGTTCGCGGCGCTCAGCGCCACCAATGAAGCGATCATGCGGGCCAAGTCCCGTACCGAGCTGTTCGACCTGGTGTGTGCTGCGGCCGCCACCGGCGGCAAGTTCACCTCGACCACCATCGCGCTGGCGAAACCCGACAGCGACTATCTCGACGTCGTCGCCACCGGCGGACCGGCCGCCGTCAGCGCCCGCTCGGTCAGGATGTCCGTCAACGAAGCGCATCCCGAAGGGCGCGGCGCGTGCGGCATGGCGTTCCGTTCGGGAACGGCCTGCGTCATCAACGATTATCTCGGCGATCCGCGCTGCCAGGCGTTCCATGCCCAGGCGCGCAAGGACGGAACGGCATCCGGCGCGTCGTTTCCGTTGTTCGCGCGCGGGCAGGTGGTCGGCATCCTGGTTTTCGTGGCCACTGAAAAGGACACGTTCACGCCGGAATTCGCCGAACTGCTGCAGCGGCTCGCCGACAACGTGTCGTTTGCGCTGGAAAACTTCGCCCGCGTCGACGAAAAGGCGCAAGCCGACCAGCGCATCGAATATCTGGCGTCGCATGACAGCCTGACCAACCTGCCGAACCGCGATATGTTCAACGGGATGCTGCGGCGGACGATCGACGCCGCGGAACGTTACCGGCGCCAGTTTGCCGTGCTGTTCATCGATCTCGACAGATTCAAGATCATCAACGATTCGCTGGGGCATGACGCCGGCGACATGCTGCTGGTGGAGATCGGCGGCAGGCTGCGTCGCGCGCTGCGTTCGAGCGACGTGGTGGCGCGGCTCGGCGGTGACGAGTTCGTGGTTATCCTGGAGGAGGCCGCGGAGCGCCACGAGGTCGAGCGCATTGCCAGCGAGCTGTTGTCGGTGCTCAGCCAGCCGTTGCAGTTGAGCGGTCATGAATGCCACACCACGGCCTCGATCGGAATCGCGATGTATCCGTCCGACGGTGCCGACATACAGACGCTGACCAAGAATGCCGACATGGCGATGTATCTCGCCAAGGAAGACGGCAAGAACGGTTTCCGCTTCTTCACCCGGGAAATCAAGACGCAGTCGATCGAGCGCCTGACATTGGAGAGCGCGCTCCGCCGCGCGCTGGAGCGCGACCAGTTTTCGCTGCACTATCAGCCCAAGGTCGACATGGCGTCTGGCCAGATCACCGGCGTCGAGGCGCTGTTGCGCTGGAACCATCCCGAACTCGGTCTCGTCTCGCCGGGCCAGTTCATTCCGCTTGCCGAGGAAACCGGGCTGATCGTTCCGATCGGCCGCTGGGTGCTGAAGGAAGCCTGCGCACAGAACATGACATGGCAGCGCCGCGGCCTGCGGCCGGTGACGATGGCGGTCAACCTGTCGCCACGGCAGTTTGCCGATGCGCATCTGCTGCACGACGTCGACGAGGCGCTGCTGGCCAGCGGCATGTCGCCGGTGCTGCTGCAGCTCGAAGTCACCGAGAGCATGGTGATGCGCAACGTCTCGCGCGCGATCAAGGTGCTCGATGCGGTCCAGAGCCGCGGCATTCGTCTCGCGATCGACGATTTCGGCACCGGCTATTCATCGATGTCGCTGATGAAGCAGTTCCCGATCGACACCATCAAGATCGACCGCTCCTTCGTTCGCGACCTGCCGGTCGACACCGAAGACCAGGCGATCGCGCAGGCGATCATCAGCATGGGCAAGGCGCTCGGGATGACCGTCATCGCCGAGGGCGTCGAGACCGTCGAGCAGGAAGCCTTCCTGCGCAGCCACGCCTGCGACGAAATGCAGGGCTTTCTGTTCTCGAAACCGCTGCCGGCGCGGGAGATGGCCAATCTGCTGCGCGCCGAGTCGCAGATTGCCTCGCCGCCGCTACAGCCGAGCGCGGATGACGAAGCGCTCAAGGCCGAAGTTCGCGCCAGACTTAGCGCCGGTCAAGGCTGAAAGGCGCTGTCGTCTGACGGCTGCGGATGCAGCTCGCGGACCTCAGGTTCGGCCATGGCCGCCTTGCGCGGAAAATCATAGGGCCACGGCACCAGTTTTTCTCCGGCCATCGCTCTGAGAAAGACGTCAGCGCCGGCACCAAAGGTCGCGCCATCGGGCAATCCGAGTTCTGCGCACCATTCGACCGGCAGCGGCTCGGGAATATTGCGCAGCTCCATCGCCGGTCCCCACCACCAGGCCGGAGCCGGCGATCGCGCGTCCTCGGGAACCGCGCGCCATCGGGCAAACTCGCCGATCATGCGCTCGAATTGCAGTTTCGCCGCTGGATGCATTCAATCTCCTGACGCCGGATGATATCCGCATTCCCGGCGCGGCGCCAATGCGCGGCGGCCGGTTATGGCCGGTTATGCTGTTCGCATCGGGCCATAGCTGCGTCAGGCCGTCGATTTTCCCTTCGAATGGACCTTGGCCGGCGGACCCAGCAGCCGCTCGGCATTGCCGCCGGCCACCAGCGCCATGTCCTTTTCGCTGACGCCCTTGACCCGGCCGAGGAAGCCGACGGGATCGGGCTCCGCCATGTCGAACGGATAATCGGTGCCCAGCATGATGTGATCGGCGCCCCAGATCTCGATCAGGTGCTGGAGCTCGCGCTCGTCGAATACCACAGTGTCGAAATAGAGCTTCTTCAGATATTCCGACGGCTTCTTCTTGATGGTGACGCGGCAATCCTCGCGATGCGCCCATGCGTGATCGAAACGGCCCCAATAGCCGGGAATGTAGCCGCCGCCATGGGCGATGCAGATTTTCAGTTTGGGAAACCGTTCGAGATAGCCGTCGAACACCAGTTGTCCGACGCACAGCGCCGAATCCAGGGGGTGTCCGATCGTGTTCGGGAAGTAATGATCCTCCATGCGCCCGACCAGGCTGGTGCCGAACGGATGCAGGAAGATCATCACGTCGAGCTCCTCGACGCGGGCGAAGAATTTTTCCAGCCCCGCGCGGGTGAGGTCGACACCTCGCACGTTGGTGCAGAGTTCGACGCCGCGAAATCCGAGTTCGTTGACGGTGCGGTCGAGTTCGGCAACGGCCATGCCGGGATCCTGCAGCGGCACCGTACCCATACCCATCAGCCGGTCGGGATGCTTCGCCACCATTTCCGCGATGTGATTGTTGACCATGTGGCAGCTCTCGCGGGCGACGTCCGGCGGCGCGGCATAGACGAAATGGCCGGGATAGGGCGAGATCACCTGCACGTCGATGCCGTCGCGATCCATGTCGGCAAGCCGGGTATCGAGATCGGTCAGTTTCGGAAAATCGATCTTGCCGCGCTGCGGCTGAATGCTCCTGGTGAGGTCGTTGACATGCGCGTTGGCGTTGGGCGTGTGGCCGCCGCCCTGAATGCCGGTCGCCTTCGTCACGTAGGCGTTGGCCTCGGGCACCATGCAGTGGCAATGAATGTCGATGGTGCGCCAAGGTTTATTGAGCGCTTTGTTGAGCGGCTTGCCCGCGCGCAACGGCGCGCTGCCGTGATCGGTCGCGGGGCCGCAGACTTTGCATTGAAACAGCATGGACAAACCCGTGAGAAATAATTGCGGGAATAGATTGGCGACGTCGGGGTTATTTCTCTTCCGCCGCCGTTGACGTCGCTGGACCCTCGCCCATGATCAGGAGAACGGCATCTTCGTCCTTGGCGCCGTCCCAGTGCACCTGCTTGCCGAAATGGGTGACGAAGCTGCCGGCCGGCATCGGCGTGGTGTTGGCGGGATCGAACTTCGGACCGGTGCCGACCCACCAGGTGCCTTGCAGCACGACGATGTAGCGGTCGTTGGGATGGAAGTGCGGCCGGCTGAAATGATTGCCCTTGGTCCATTTGTTGTAGACCGCATAGAAGCCCGGTTTGGTCGGATCTCCTGCAACCACGGCACTTTGTGCGCCGGCGGCGTTCACCGGGCCCCAGGGAATCTGATCCGGCAGTTTGTAGACGAGGGCGGCGGGATTGAGTTCCGCGGCGGAGCTGACGCCGAGCATTGCGGCGAACACGAGCGGGGTTGCAAGGTATCGCCAGAAACGGTTGGTCACCTTCATGGTTTTCTCCCCTGATCATTCCGCGAGCTGCACATCGCTCGTCTCTGTTGTTGCCGATGCTAGCCGGTCTCGTTCCCGCGGGGCAAGCCGCGTGGACGCCGACGCGGCGATGCATGCGACAAAATGAAGTGACCTACAACGCAACTGCAGCATGGAAACGGGATTTACGCCGCAAATTGCGGTGCTAGGTTGCGGCCCAACAAAAACACCAAGGGAGGATGAGCTACATGAAACGTATGTCGACACTCGCGGCCGGTTTGCTGATCGGCGCCGCCGCTTTCCAATTTTCGGGCGTGGCGTCGGGTCAGAGCGACGGCTGGATCACGCTGCTCGACAGCACCAAAAAGGGCGACTGGACCGAAGTCGGCAAGGCCAACTGGGAGATGAAGGACGGCGCGCTGGCCGCCGACAAGCTCGACGACGCCAAGGTTCTCTCCTATCTCGTCAGCAAGGATTCCTACAAGGATTTTCAGATCAAGGCGGAGTTCTGGACCGACGAGGAAGCCAATAGCGGCATCTTCATCCGCTGCGACGCCAGGGACAAGATCGACTCCAAGATCTGCTACGAGGTCAACATCTTCGACAAGCGGCCCGACCCGAGCTACGGCACCGGCGCGATCGTCGATGTCGCCAAGGTCGATCCGATGCCGAAGGCGGCGGGCAAGTGGAACACCTACGAGATCACCGCCCAGGGCTCGCATCTCGTCGTCGTGCTCAACGGCCAGAAAACCGCCGACGTCCAGGACAGCAAGCACAATGCCGGCGGGCCGTTCGCGCTTCAATACGGCTCGGGCGTGGTCAAGTTCCGCAAGGTGCAGATCAAGCCGCTGTAACCGGGCACTGCGCGGGCAAGCTCGCTTTCGGAAACAAAAAGCTCACCCGTCTTGGACGGGTGAGCTTTCGTTTTTCCGCAATGCTCGGAAGCGCTACTTCACGCTCGACGTCGTGTTGACGACGGTTGCGCTGGCCGTGCCCGTGGCCAGGCCCTTGACGGTGTAGGCGTTGACGGCGGCCATCAGCGGATCGTTGACGGTGGCTGTGATCAATCGCAGATAGGTCAGGAGCTTGCTCGATTCGACCGACGTCGAGTTCGACGCAAAGATGACGTCCTTGTTGTGCATCTCGAACTTGGTGGCGAGGAAGTAGCCCGCCGGATCGCGCAGATTGAGATTGTAGATGACCGGAACGACCGGGCCGCTGAACCGCGAACAATCGACCCCGAGCTGTTCGGCGACCTCGCGCCGCTCGCCGCGATAGAGATATACCGACGCCGGATCCGCCAGATTGTCGTTAAGCCCGCCGGTTTTTCCCAACGCCTCGGCGATCGAGAGCCGCCACGCGCCGAACCTGAATTGTCCCTGCTGTCCCGACGCGCCGAAGGCCACGAAGGTCTGCGGCTGCGTGAACACGTAGATCGTGTCCTGCGGCCGGACGTAAATGTTGTTGGTCGGCTCGTTGAGAAGCGAGCCGAACGGCGCGGTCGCCTGGCGTCCCTCGCGTTCGAGCATCACAAAGGTGTCGTAACCGGGATTTCGCGGGCCGCCGGCGCGTGAAATGGCATCGAGCAGGCGTTCGCCCGCGGCGTTCGCCGGGAAGCGGGACGGCGTGCCGACTTCGCCGAGCACGCTGATCGAGGAGGCCTTCTGGTCGACGAGGGCAACCACCGCCTGCGGCTCGAGCGCGCGGTTCTTGAGCGCGTTGACAATCGCCGTCTGCACTTGCACGGCGGTCCGCCCCTGCGCCTTGATCGGGCCGGCATAGGGAACCGTGATGTTGCCCTGGGTGTCGACCGGCTGGTTAGGCAGCGTCACGTAGTTGCCCGGGCGAACGCCGGCATCGACCGGAATGAACAGGCCGCCGGCTGCGGCCTCAAATATCGTCACGCTGACGGTATCGCCAATGCCGAAGCGGATTTCGGCCGGACCGCGCCGGTCGATGAACACCCGGCCTATTCTGAACGAATTGCGTTCCAGGATATTTTCGATGTCCGGCGTGACCTTGACCAGGGCATAGGGCAGCGCGGCAGGATCGACCTGCTCCATGCGTGCCAGGGCATTTGACGGGCCGGAGGAAGGAAGGCTGGAGCAGCCGGCGTGGGCGAGGAGCGCCGACAACACGGCTGCACGCGTTAGCAATCTGGCTGCACCGGGGAGGTCCCGTGGCTGGCGCGGCGACTGCGCCGCGGGCAAAGCCGGGCCTGCCTTTTGCTCGTCGCAAAAGTCTAGTCTTTTTGCCACGAGAGGGGACTCCGGGTTAACAAGACGCTACATGCGAAAAATTATTCGCTTATGTTTAAAGGCGGGTTAATGCGGCGGCGCAGCGCACATTTCTGCCGGAGATGTGGCCGGCGCGCTGTGCGGAATCGCATATAACGGGGTGCAAAATGCCGCATCGACCACGTTGCGATCGCCGGCTGGAACCGGTTGCCTTGACTGGACGCGCCGGCGGAGGCGTGGGTGAGATCTGTGGTGTTTTCGGGCGACGTGAACGTCGGTTTGCGCCAAGCAGGCGCGCCAAGCAAAAGCTAACAGCCGTTAATGAATCGATCAGAACAGATCGGGCCCTGGCGCTCGCCGCGCCGGAGCTCAGCTCTGGTAATAATCCCCGGACTTGATGCCCTTGTAGGATTCGATCTGCTGGATCGCGACCGGGTCGGCCTTGTTGAGGATGACACAGGCGAGGCGGTCACGAATGATCTCTGCCTCCGAGAGCGCGTCGAGAACGAGATCCCGTTTGGTTTCGCCCCACTCGACCACGAAGACGAACTGATCGACAAAGCGCTCGATCATCTTCACGTCCACGACCGACATTACGGGCGCGATCTCGATGATGATGTAGTCATAGGACTTGCGGGCAACGGACAGCAGCTGCGCCATCATCGGCGAACCCAGCAGTTCGGCCGAGTTCGGAATACGCGCCGGGGCCACGCACGGCAGCACATGAAGCCCCGAACGCTGCCGACGCGAGACCAGCCACGGCAGCCGGGTGGGATTTTCCAGCGCTTCCAGCAATCCCTCGCGCGCGTCGGGCGCCAGTACGGCGCTCAGCCGGCGGACGTGGAAATCGCTGTCGATGACGAGGGTCCGCGCACCTGAAGCTGCGATCATCAGCGCCGCCAGGTTGGCGCCGACGGTCGTCTTTCCTTCCTTCGGCAGCGAGGACACGATGCCGATGACCTTGGCGCCGTGCACGCTCCTGTTGGTATCGATCTGTGCCTTGACGTTGCGAAGCGCCTCGGTGAAGCGGGAGTAGGGCGCGTCGAGCACAAGTTCTTCCATCGGCGTCGACTTCGCCTCGGCCAGCGGCAGAACCACGCACTTGTTTCCGGTGACCTGTTCGACTGCCTTGGGGGTCCGGAACACATCGGCGACCCATTCCTTGCCGACGGCAGCGCCCGCACCAAGCAGGAGGCCGAGCATCATGCTGCCCGCGAGGACGGCCCAGCCCTTCTTGGAATTCTTGGAGAGCGCAGGAGCAGCGCGGGTGATGACCCGCGCGCTCTGCACCGGCATGGTTTCGGTTTCGATCGTGTTGATCTCTTTGTATTTCTGCAGGGTGCTGTCGTAGAGCTTGTGCAGGGCCTCCGCCGAGCTTTCGAGTTCGCGCAACTCGCTGCCGGCCTTGGTGCCGCCGGCGAGATTGGCGACGGTAGCCGCGATCTCGGTCTCGCGCGCATGGGCGACCTGATATTCGTTGGCATAGGAATCGGCAATTCGCTGTTCCTCGGCCTGAATGGCGGCGCGGATACCGTCGGCCTGGCGACGGATTTTAACAGCGATGGGATGCTTGTCCCCGACATGCGACTCGATGTCGGCGGCTCTTGCCGACAGGTCGCGGTATTGCCCGCGCAGCCTGATCAGTTCGTTGTTGGTCAGGGAAAACAGTTCGCCGGGAGATGTCAGTCCGGCCTTGGCGTTGTTGTTCAACGCATCGGTATTCATCATCGTGGTTATTTCTTCGCCGCTTCGCAGGCGAATGCGGTCGAGGCGGCTCTTGGCTTCGGCCGCGGCGATCTGGGCGTTGGCGAGCTGGGTCTCCAGGTTCGCACGCTGATCCTGGCCGCCGGCGGAAGTCTTCATATTGTTGGCGGCCTTGAAATCCTGCAGCGCGCGATCGGCGTCGGCGGCCTGCTTCTTCAATTCGACCAGGCGATCCTGCAGCCACTGGCTCGCGACCCTGGTGGACTTGAGCTTCGCGTCAAGGGTCGTGGTGATGTAGCTGTCGGCCAGGGCATTGGCGATCCTGGCCGCCTTGTTGCGGTCTTCCGACTCGACTGTGACGTTGATGACATTGGCGACGTCTTCGCGATTGACGGTCAGTCGCTTGGCGACGGCCTCGACGGCGGCGCGTTCGAGCGCGGCCTCGGGGTCGACAGGCGGCGCGACGCTCATGCCGAGCAGGTTGCCGACGGTCTTTTTCAGGTCGCCGAGATAATCCGAAATTCGTGCGCCGCCCATCTTGGGCTGGCCGACGAATTCACTGTCGTGGGTGAGGCCGAGTGATCGCACGACGGGAATGATGACGCTGTCGGACGACACCACGAAGGTCTGGCTGCCGATCTCCGGTTCGTCAAACGTCGGCTGGTCGACGATCTTGTTGGTCTGCAAATAGCGGCTCACGCTGCGGTCGACCAGAATGCGCGCCGAACTCTTGTAGGGGTTGGGCACGACGATGAAATAGACGGCGGCCAGCGCCAGTCCAATCAGGAATCCGTACAGGGGAAAGCGCCAGCTCCGGCGCAACGTCTCGAGAATATCGGTAGCGCCAATCGAGGGACGCGCGTTCGAGCGCTGCGAATGATTCCCATCGGAATATTCGTATTCGGACTCAAGAGGCAGTTCGTTGGTTCTGGCATCCATCGGATCGTATCCACTCGAGCGCTATTCAATCGTTGAGAGGGCCATCCAAATCAGCGGCCGTTGATCAGCTCTCAGGCGATCGCGTTGTTCGCAATTGTCGTCGTTGTTTCCCGTCAACAGCGGCGATGACCGCAATATATCCTTGTTTGTCCTAGAGTTCTGGCCGATCGGTACCGATGGTTAATGTGCATTAATTAATCAATCGGAGGTTTTGTCCGGCAACGTGCAGTGCGCGGCCTAGTTGGTGGTCGCGGTGGCGCCCTCACTTACGCTTGCACCCGGGCTGCCGGCCGGTTCGCTGCCGTTAACGGAATGGAGCCAGACGTTGGAAATGGCTGATCTGCGCGGGCCGCGCGATGGAGCCGGGGCGGTCGGTTCGCAGGTTCCCGGGTTTTAGTCCGCTCACCGCGCGGCTTGCGCCGGCGCGAAGCGGCTTCCAGTAGCGGGCGATTTCGGCGGCGAGGATCAGGAACACGACCCACAGCATTTCGAAGCCGCGCATCCATATGCTCTCGAGGCCGTTGGTGATGATGATCTGAAGCGTCAGCGTGAGCAGAATCCAGGCCCGGGTGGGTGCGCGATCGGCGACCCGCCCGATGGCGTGGAGGGTTCCGAAGATGAACGCCAGGAACAATGCATATCCGGCGTAGCCCAATTCGACCTTTACGTCCAAATAGCCGTTATGGCCGTTGGGCATGTCCTTCACCCAGCCCGGCGCATTGACGATGCTGGGCGCGTCGGGGCCAACCAGCCAGAACGATTGATATCCCCATCCGAGCAGCGGCCGGTGCTCGATCTCGGACTCCACGAAGTCCCAGATGATGGAGCGGCCGGTAAAGGTCGGATCGCCGTAAAGGATGTAGGAGATGCGGTAGATGCTGAAGCCGGTCAGCGTGGTCAATATCAGCCAGCAAACCGGGATCGACAGCAGAATGAGGGCCGGCGAAATCCGCGTCGCCCTGCGGAGCAGCAACGTCGCGCCGGCCAGCAGTGGAGCCAGAAATGCGAGCCCGATCGCCGTTTTGGAATTGCTCAGGACGAGCAGGACGGCGGCGGTGACGGCGATCAGAATGCCGAACACGCGGCGTTTGCCCGGATGAAGCGTTTCGTGAAGCGCCAGCAGAATCGCGAGCGATTCGCATTCGCCGAGATAGTTCTTTCCGGAGAAGTATCCGGGATAACCCCAGGTCGCGAACTTGGTGTCGATCGGCGGCCTGCCGATCACGAAGAACACGTTCAGGATCGTGGCAAGCGCAAAACACAGAAACAGGCCGCGCATCAGATCGGCCTTTCGCGACGCCAGCATCGCGGGCACGACGATGGAGACGACGATCATCGCCTGTTGCGAAAACCGGATGAACGAGGTTTCCGGCTTGAAAGCCCACAGCACGCTCGCGCCGGCCAGCGCCAGGTATCCGAACAGCCAGAGGATATGGGGAGGAAAGCTGAGGCGTGAAAAATTCCGTACGGCCAAAACGACGGCAATTGCGGCGAGCATCGGCCAGAAGATCTTGCTCTCGGGCCGGGCTTCCATCAGGCAGGCCGAGTCGGTCGGGTCGCACGAGACGATGATCAGCGGAAACACGATCGTCGCGTAGACGCACGCCAGGATCGGAATGAGCGCGTATCCGTCGAACGTCCGTGTCGACGATCGCGCTCCATCCATTTCCTGAGAATGCGTGGCGGCTCTGGGCATGCGGCACTCTAGCAGCGGTCGCTTTTAATGTGTGTTCCTAGCATGCCGATAGTTAATGGCGGATGTGCCGCGCCAATCACTTAACCCTAATTTCAGGCTTGCCGTGCAAGCGCGTCGTTCCGCTCGACATCGCCGGGTTCGACTGCGCAGATTCCGCCGGCGCGCAGGCAGTTCCGAAGGGACGAGCGATGCGCGGCATCCGATCTCGCCGCTCCGGAATTGCCGGAGCATGACAGGCACCGATAGGCTGGCCAGATGCTCGTTCAAGCGTTCGTTACTTCTTCGCCGGGTTCCGCGCCAAGGGCGACGCCGGGAGCTCCATCCTCGGTGAGCGCCACCCCGCAGCTTGATCTGCAGGGCCATCTGCCCGTGCTCGACGGCGTGCGCGGCCTCGCCATCCTGATGGTGCTGCTGCTTCACTTCCTCGGCAACATGGAACCGACCAATGCGGTCGAGCGCGCCATTGTCGGCATCACCAACTACGGTTCCTACGGCGTCGAACTGTTCTTCGTCCTGTCCGGCTTTCTGATCACCGGCATTCTCTATGACGCGCGCAACAGAGCCGAACTATTTTCGCAATTTCTACATGCGCCGCGTGTTGCGGATCTTTCCGCTGTATTACGGCGTGCTGGCGCTGGTGTTCTTTGTCGCGCCGCTGATCTCTGTGCTGCGCGGGCCGTCGCTCGACTATTTGCTGGACCGTCAGGCATGGGCCTGGCTCTACGCGGTGAATATCTACATCGCGATCCAGGGTGACTGGTCGTTCTCCTATCTGGAACATCTCTGGTCGCTCTGCATCGAAGAGCATTTCTATCTGGTCTGGCCGCTCGCGGTGTTCCTGATGGCGCGCCGTCCGCGAATGCTGATCGGCGTCTGCCTCGCGGTCTCGCTCGGCGCCATGCTGGCTCGCTTGACCGGATCGATGATGGGGCTGAGCTGGTGGACCACCTACGTCCTGACGCCGTTCCGTCTCGATGGACTCGCGCTCGGCGCGTTCCTGGCGGTGATGGCGCGGCAACCCGGAGGGCTCGACCGGCTGGTGCGGGCGTTGCCTTTGGTAGCGACGGTCGCTGCGGCGCTGCTGCTGCTGACCTTCGGCTGGACCCGGCTGGTGTCGCGCGACAGCATGGAAATGGTGTTGCCGGTTCGGGCCGCCGTGATCCAGGTGCTGCTGGCTTGCCTGCTGGTCTGGGCGGTGGTGGCATCCGAGCGATCACCGGTCTCGCGATTCTTCCGCAGCCGCTGGCTGGTCTTCCTCGGCACCTACAGCTACGGCCTGTACGTCTACCATCACTTCATTTCGTATTACCTGACGATCAATCACACCGAGCGCGAGCTGACGACCTGGCTCGGCTCGCATGGTGCGGCGATCGCGCTGCAGGCGACGCTGGGCGCGGCCGTCTCGATCGCGATCGCCTATGTGAGCTACGAGTTGTTCGAGAAGCGCTTTCTCGGATTGAAACGGTTTTACGCGACCGCGAAGGAACCAGCAGCCTAAACGCTGGCGTCCAGGACTTCGCGATAAAAGCCTTCCAGCGCCTTGGCCGCGGCGCTCCAGGCATAACGTGCTTCCGACAATTGCCGTGCCGAGTTTCCGATCCGCGCTGCCAATTCAGGTTCGGCCAGCAGTCGGATCACCGCATCCGCAAACGCGTCAGGCTGATCCTCGATCAGAATGTCGCGCCCGGGAACCGCGTCGATCCCTTCGGCGCCGAGCGTGGTCGAGACCATCGCCTTGCCCATCGCCATCGCCTCGACGATCTTCAGACGCGTGCCGCCGCCGAGCCGCAGCGGCACGATCACGGCCGCGGCTTCGGCGAGGTGCGGCCGCAGGTCCGGCACGAAACCGGTGAATTCGATCCGTGGCCCCGACAGCGTCAGCAGTTGCGGCGACGGCGAGCCGCCGATGATCTTGCAGCGCGCATCCGGATTGGCCTCGGCGATCCGCGGCCAGATTTCCTGGATGAACCAGGTCGCGCCGTCGATATTGGGCATGTAGGACATCAGCCCGAAGAACACGATGGTTCGGCCGTCCGGCTTGCGGATCGGTGGGGCGCGGCTTGTAGAAATCGACGTCGGCGGCGTTGGGGATGACCATGGTGCGGGCTGCGGGAATATCGTCGAGCAGGCGCTGCTGGTCGGCGACGCTGCAGAGGTAGACGCCGTCGGCGCGGCCATAGGTCCGAAGTTCCTCGCGCCGCAACTTGCGCCAGTTGGCTTCGGCGTACAGACGGCGCAGCAGGCTGCCGCCGGTGCGCGTGTATTGCCGTGCGAGATCGTAGTCGATGTTGTGGGAGTCCACGACCACGGCTGGAATCTTCGCGCCCGGTGGTGCCTGCCGCAGGTCGCAGTGGCCGAGGAAGGTGAATTCGAGATTGACGATGTCAAATCGTTGGGCGCGCAGCACCTTGTCGAGCGCATGCTGCATCTCCGGCACCACGACGCGTAGCCGTTCGAAGCTTCGGGTCGAAGCCAGCGAGCGGAGTTGCAGCAACCGCTTGGCGAGGCCGTCGCGACCATAGGGGTTTTTGATCAGCACCACCTCGCGGCAGTAGGCCTGCATAGCGACGGCGGCATTCCTCGATGTCGAATTCGTCGTCGACCAGCATCACGGCGGTGATGTCGTGGCGTTGCGCGAGCTGGGTCATCAGCCCGTGCAGACGCGCCTGCGCGCCGAAGCGCGGCGGGCTCGCCGGCATCTGCGAGACGTAGAGGATATTGAGGCGTTCCGGGCTCATGGTTTGTTATAGGCGCAGTGCTCGGCTTCGCCCGCCTGAATTACCGGGCAGTTTGGATTAACGTTAAGCTAAGCAGTACCTTAGCCATTCACTCACATCCTGCGACGGGCCGCGCAAATCGTGGGATAAGGTGTTCGCAAGGGACTGAGTTGATGTGCGGCATTGCCGGTATAATCGGACGACTCGACCAGACCAACCGCGCAGCGCTGGCAGCGGATGAACGACGCCATGGTTCATCGCGGCCCGGATGCCGCCGGCATCTGGGCCTCGACGCCCGACGATCGCGGCTGGGGCGCGCTGCTGGCGCATCGCCGGCTCGCGATCCTCGATCTGTCGCCGGCCGGCGTGCAGCCGATGCTCGATCCGGTCACCGGGCACGTCATCACCTTCAATGGCGAGATCTACAATTATCAGCGATTTGCGGCGCCGTCTGGAGTGCGAGGGACAGCAGTTCCAGTCCAGCGGCGACACCGCGGTGATGCTGCGCGCGCTCGGCCTGCACGGACCGCGATGCCGTGAAATGGTTGCGCGGCATGTTCGCCTTTGCCTGCTGGGACCAGAAGCAGCGCCGGCTGCTGCTGGCGCGAGATCAGTTGGGCATCAAGCCGCTCTACGTGGCGCGCTCATCGGATCCGAATAGCGGCTGGTCGGTGGTCTTTGCCTCCGAGCTGCGCGCGTTGCTGGCATCCGGGCTGCTCGGCACGCCGCGCCTCGATCCGCAGGCGGTCGGCCAGCTGCGTCTGGAACGGTTTCGTGACCGGGCCCGATACGGCGGTCAAAGGCGTCGAACTGCTGTGGCCCGGGCAGCTCATCGAGTTCGACGGTTCGGGCAAGGAAATCCGCCAGGAGGACTTCTGGCGCATCCCGGACCATGCGCCCGATCTCGACCATGACAGAGAACGAGCTGGCCGAAATCCTGGAGGAGGGGCTGCGCCTTCATCTCGCCAGCGACGTGCCGCTGGCGGTGTTTCTCTCCGGCGGCGTCGAATTCCTCCGGCGATGGCCAATCTGGCGCAGCGCGCCGCGCAAAAGCCCGATCCATACCTTCACGCTGGCCTTTGAAGAGCAGGAACTCAACGAAGGCCCGATTGCGCAACAGATCGCGAAGGCCATCGGCACCGAGCATCACGAGGTGGTGCTGACCGAAGGCCACTTCGTCGCCAATCTGGAAGCAGCGCTCGACAGTCTCGACCAGCCGACCTTCGACGGGCTGAACGCCTACTTCATGTCGCGCGCGATCCGCGACGCCGGATTTACCGTGGCGATATCGGGCACCGGCGGCGACGAATTGTTCGGCGGCTATCCGACCTTTCGCGATCTGCCGGTGTTGCAGCGCTGGTCGAAGCGCGCCGGCTTCGTGCCGCGTGAGCTGCAGGTGGCCGCGGCAAAACTCGCGACCTGGCCGTTGCGGCGTTCCGGTCAGGCGGTGCCGCCGCAGACCCGCTGGGCAAAGTTGCCGGAAATGGTCCGTCACGGCGACGATCTGCTTGGCGCTCTATCAGTTGGCCAGCGCGCTGTTCCTGCCGGATGGCAGCGCGAATTGCTGGCGCCCGGTTTTGCCGACGTGCTGACCGATGGTTTGCCGTCCGCCATGCGCGAGCGGCTCGGTGCCGAAACCAGCAGGCCGCGCGCCGCTATCGGCGATCTCTGTGATGGAGCAGCGGCTGTTTCTCGGCGAGCGGCTGCTGCGCGACAACGACGTGGCCAGCATGGCCGCCTCGCTGGAGCAGCGGGTGCCGCTGGTCGACCATGTGCTGTTCGAGAGCGTGGACCGGCTGCCCGATCAGGCGCGTTATGCGCCGCTCGGCCGCAAGGACATGCTGCGAAAGATCGGCCTGCGCGGCCTCGATCCGGCGCTGTTCGATCGGCCCAAAAGCGGATTCGTCCTGCCGTTCGATCGCTGGATCCGGCAAGGCCTGAAGAAAGTCATGGACCAGACCATGCGCGATCCGCAGGCGATCGCGCCATGCGGTCTCGATCCGGTGGCGGTTGCCAAGCTCTGGCAAACCTTCCTCGACGGCGGCTCGGGCTTCTACTGGTCGCGGGTGTGGTCGGTCTACGTCTTGATCCGGTGGTGCCACCGCAACCGCGTGTATTGCTGAAGACGTTCTCGCCGAAGCCTCGCCGGCTTCACGCCGGCGTAGCGGAGGCGACGGACTACTTCACCAGTTCCATCAATGCGGGCTGTAGTCCGGGCGAGGTCGCCGCCGTCGCCGTATCGCCTGCAAAGTAGCGGCGCATGCGCGCGAGGATCTGATCGGCCGCGTGGCCGTCTCCGTACGGATTTCGCGCCGTCGCCATCAAACGATAGGCCGTTTCATCCGTCAGCAGCCGCACGGCGTGCTCGACGATGGCGGGCGCATTCGGGCCGGTCAAAAGCGCGGTGCCGGCCGTGACGCCCTCGGGACGTTCGGTGGTGTCGCGCATCACAAGCACCGGCTTGCCCAGCGAGGGCGCTTCTTCCTGGACGCCGCCGGAGTCGGTCAGCACCAGCTTGCTGCGCGCCATCAGCGCGACGAAGTTGCGATAGCCCTGCGGCGCGATCAGCCGGACGTTCGGCAGGCCGCCGAGCAGCCGGTTGACGTGCGTCAGCACGTTGGGATTGAGGTGGACCGGATAGACGAAGCGATGATCCGGGAAACGCTCGGCCAGCGTGGAAATGGCGCGGCAGATCTGCTCGATGCCGTCGCCGAAGTTTTCGCGGCGGTGTCCGGTGATGAGGACGAAGGGAACTTGCGCCCAGTCGGCGCCGAGAAGCTGGCTCGAGCTCATTGTCGATACCAGCGCGTATCGCGGGATCGGCTTTCTGGCGCGCCACCTCGATGCGCAAGGCGTCGATGACGGTGTTGCCGGTAACCGAAATGATTTCTTCCGGAACGTGCTTCACGGAGCAGGGCGTCGCGCGCGCCTTCGGTCGGCGCAAAGTGAAGCGCGACCAGCGGCGTCGCGAGCTTGCGGTTGGCCTCCTCGGGAAAAGGCGACCAGATATTGCCGGTGCGCAAGCCCGCCTCGACATGGCCGATCGGGATGCGGCGGTAGAAGCAGGCGAGCGAAGCAGCAAGGACAGTGGTGGTGTCGCCCTGCACCAGCGCCATGTCCGGCTTGGCCGTTTCCAGCCATTCGTCGATCCCGATGATGAGTCGCGCGGTCAGTCCCGCCAGCGTCTGGTTGGGACGCATCACGTCGAGGTCGGCATCGACCGCAAAGCCAAAGGTGTCGGCGACCTGACGGAACATTTCCTTGTGCTGTCCGGTCGCCACCACGGTGCAGTTGAAATCGTCAGAGCTGCGCAGCGCTGCAACGACGGGAGCGAGTTTGACCGCTTCGGGGCGGGTGCCCATGAAGACCAGGATGTTGCGCTTTGTCGTCATCGTGATCTCCCTGGATGGCGTTATTTCTGACTCTGTTCGACCGGCGGTCGACCGAGCCGGCGCGCCAGCACTTCGAGGCCGGCAACCCAGCTGAATTCGCTGTTGAGAGTGAGGTAGCGCTTCCAGAGTTTTCGCGGCTCCATCATCAGCCGCCAGAACCACTCCATGCCCGCCATCTGCACCCAATGCGGCGCGCGCTTGATGAAACCGGCGAGCACGTCGAAGCTGCCGCCGACGCCGACGATCACGGGCACCTGCAGCCGCTCGCGGTGGCGTTCGACCCAGGTTTCCTTGAACGGCGTGGGCATGCCGACGAACAACATGTGCGCCTTGCTGGTCGCGGATTTCCTCGATGATGCGCGGATGGTCGCCCGGACCGAAGTAGCCGTCGTGGAAGCCGGCGATCGCAATGCCGGGATGTTGGATCAGACTACGCTGCACCAGCGTCGAGACCACTTCGTGCTTGGCGCCGAGGAAATAGACTCGCAAGTGATGTTCACCCGCGGCAGCGAGCAGGCGCGCCATCAGGTCGACGCCGGCGACGCGTTCCGGCACCGGCTGGCCCGAGGCCCGCAGCGCCCAGACCACCGACATGCCGTCGGCCAAAATCAGATCGCCGGCGCGGCAGGCCGACGCCAGTTCCGGATCGCGGCGCATCATGCACAGATGCGAGGAGTTGGCCGTGATCACCGTGTTGGAGGAGAGCGGCTGTTGGCACAGTTCGAGGCAGTGCGCGACCGCGGCCTCGATGGTCACGGTGTCGAATTTCAATCCCATCAGTTCGGCGCGTTCGCGGCTCTTCGCCGAATTTTCATCCAGCGCCAGCGACGGATGGTTCTCATGCCAGAGATGCGCCCGCTCGGCGTTGATCCGCGCGGTGGCGGCGCGTTTGCCCATGCGCAGGCAGGCGTGCTGGTAGGAACGCAGGAATTTTCTGAATTCGGGATCGTCGTAGCGCGGCAGGCCCTTGAGCCAGCTTCGGATGTAGCCCCACAACATCGCGACACTGCCGATCAGCGCCGGGTGCGCGGTCAGGCGGTAGCCGGCGACGGCCAGGTAATAAAGCGGCGAGGTGCCCATGAAGTACTGGCCGAAGCCGGCGCGAAGCCGTCCGGTCCAGATGCCCTTTTGGCTCGCGCCCTGCGGGCGCAGATGCACGAAGCGGATCGGTTCGAGATCGACGCTCTCGGCGATCCAGCCGAGCATGCGAGCGCGGTGACAGTCGATGCCGTCCCACATCACCTGGCGCACGAAGCCGCCGATCTCCTTGAAGCAGGCGATCCGGTAGAACTTGGTCATGCCGACCGACATCTCGTCGCCGCAGACTTCCGGCACCAATGCGCCGCTGCGCGGATGGACGAACCACGGCTTGCCCGACGTCGTTCCGATGCGCGGATTGCTTTCCATCCGCTCCATCAGGATTTCGAAGTAGCGAACCGGCAAGTCCAGATCCATGTCGAGCTTGCACACATAATCGAAGTCCTCGAGCTGCACGTGCTCGAGGCCCGCATAGAAAGCCTCGATGACGCCGGGACCGACCTTGCGGCCGCCGCGATCCTCGCGCCTGATCACGCGCAGGTAGGGCAACCGCTTTGAATATTCTTCCAGGATCGCCGGGGTTTCGTCGGTCGACCCGTCGTCCACGATGATCCAGAGCGCCGGCGGCACCGACTGCAACGCGACGCTGTCGAGGGTGCGGCGAAGGTACTGCGCCTCGTCGCGGCAGGGCGACACCAGCAGATAACGCCGCGAGCGGCTCACGTTGAGCAGCTCATGCGCGTCTGTCGGGTTTCGGAACAGTTCG
Source organism: uncultured Alphaproteobacteria bacterium (assembly GCA_963764705.1). Classification (GTDB taxonomy): domain Bacteria; phylum Pseudomonadota; class Alphaproteobacteria; order Rhizobiales; family Xanthobacteraceae; genus Bradyrhizobium. Next base: position 531,781 of record CAVXTR010000016.1, read on the forward strand.
CGATTGGGTTCATGTTTCATCGGTGGACATCACTTAGCTGTCGATGCGCCGGTTTTGGCCGTTCTGTCCTTATTCGGGACAAAGCGGTCAGGTGCTTGGACGCGATGAGACGTAGTGAGCAGGTATCATGCCGGACACCGCTGGTGACCGTTCGGGGCATGCGGTTCGCACGTTAATGTTAAGCCGAGCTTCCGCTGGGGACGCATAAACACCAATGTCATACCTGCGTGCGACGGCAGCATGTGCGCGTCGCTCGCGCGCAAGGGACTTGAACAAATGCAGGCGATCGCACCGACGCGTCCATCTCTCTTTCATATCTTCGCCGTGGCGATGGCCGTCATGGGCGCCGCGCTCTGCGCACCCTCGCGCGTTGCCGCCGCCGACAACGAGACGGCGTCTCTTGCGGCCGCTTCGAACGGCTTTCTTCCCGCGGACCGAGCGACGACCTGGAAGCCGGGCATGATGGCGGTCGGCGGTATTCCGGCGCGCTCGACGGTTTGCGCGACGGTATCTCCGAGCAGTCCGGCGAAGGACGACACGGTACGAATTCAGGCCGCGATCAACGTCTGCCCGATCGGGCAGGTCGTGCAACTCACAGCCGGCACCTTCCTGATCAACAGCGGCAATTACCTCGTGATCAACAAGGGGATCACGCTGCGGGGTGCCGGGCCTGACAAGACGACCCTGGCAAAGACCGATGGCGCCAAACCCTTCCAATCTGAGGTCGGCGCCAAACCCTCACCGCTGATCCTCGTCGGCCCGTCGCTGTTCTCGTCGACCGACAATGTTACCGACGTCCACGGCTCGACCAATCTCACCGCCGATGCGGTCAAGGGCACGTACGCAGTGAAGGTGAGTGACATCGCCGGCTTCAGACCGGGTCAGATCGTGCTGCTCGACGAGGCCTCCGGCGCTGACTGGCGGGACGACCCGCAGGGCCGTGGGAAAATTTGGGCGTCATCCGACTGGCGGGTGGTCTGGAACAAGCATCAGCCCGCGGTTCAATATGTCGATGACTTCGCGCCTGAAGCGTTTCCGACGACGCCGCAGACCGCCGGATCCTGGTTTTCGCGGCCCGACCGGCCGACCGCCGAGATCAAGCAGATTGCTTCGATCACCGGCAATACCGTTACCTTCACGACGCCGGTCCATATCAGTTATCGGTCCAGCCACGCCGCGCAGTTGTCGCTCTATTCGCGGCCGCATGTGATGAACGCCGGCGTCGAGGACCTGAAATTGACCGGCGGCGATGCCGGCAACATCCACTTCAACTGGGCGGCACAATGCTGGGCCAGAAATATCGACAACACGGTGTGGCACGACGAAGGCTTTGCAATTCATAGTTCCTTTCGCATCGAGCTCCGCGAGTTCTATGTTCACGACGCGGCCTGGGCGCAGCCCGGCGGTGGCGGCTACGCCATCAGCCTGTCGGCCGGATCATCCGAGGTGCTGATCGAAAACGGAATTGCGGTCAGGGCGAACAAGCTGATCGCGGCGCGATCGGCCGGCGCCGGCTCCGTGGTCGCCTACAACTACATGGACATGAGTTACATCAACACCCAGGGCTCGTGGATCGAAACCGGGTTGAACGCCAGTCACATGGTGGGGCCGCATCACGTTCTGTTCGAGGGCAACTACGGCCACAACGCCGACAGCGACAATACCCACGGCAACAGTGTCTATCTCACCTTCTTCCGCAATCATCTGCGCGGCATCCGCGCGCCGTTCGACAATCAGGCCGGCGGGAGGATCGACGACGCCTCCCAGCCTCGCAACGGCCCGCAACGCGCGGCAGGGTTAATGGCCTTTTCCTACTGGATGACGTTCGCCGGCAACGTGCTCGGCGCGCCGGGAAAGATGGACGGATGGGTCTACGAAACCAGTTTCGCTGGCGGCAAGCCCGGAATCTGGATGCTCGGTTGGGACGCGGTCAGTCCTTATCCGATCGATGCCGAGGTCTCCGCGTCAGCCATCCGCCACGGCAACTTCGATTACCTCACCAATACCGTGAAATGGGATCCGGCCATTGCCGATCGCACGCTGCCCAATTCGTTATATCTGACCGGGAAGCCCGCCTTCTTTAACGCCGGACGCGGCTATACTTGGCCATGGGTGGATGCGGCGGGCCCGACCAAGCTCTACGTGTTGCCGGCCAAGGCGCGCTACGACGCCGGAACGCCGTTCACGCAGCCGTGAGCCGGCTGCGATACGGCGAAAGTTTGGCGTTGCGACTTCGCTGCTGGCTGCAGTTCCGTTTCGGAACTGTTTGACCGAATTTGATTACGATCTGGCAGGCGCGATCATGCAATCCACGCGTCCGGCCATGGAGCCGTTAATACTAACTCGGTAAAGCAGTTGTTATAGGGGTGCTACACCACCGAAAATGCCGCTTGCGTCGATGCGTCGCGTGAAAAGGCAACGCTGCGTGCGCTATGACTGGGCTTAAGTTCGGCAAAAGCAAAAACATGAAACGCTTGGGGCAACCACCGATCGATCCTTGCTGCAGGTCCGCACTGTCGGACGGCTGCGATCGTTGGTTTGCGAAAGTTCGTCTGCCCCGTGTTCGTCAACCGGTCTGGCACGCGATCTGATGCGGAAATCCATTTTCCACGAGGACTGGTGGCTCGATGCGCTGGCGCCTGGACGCTGGCGCGAGGTGACGTGTCATCGTGGCGGCCGCGTCGCCGGATCGCTGCGATTTGTCGAACGCAGCGAAGGCAATGTGAAGATCTGCGAGATGCCGCAGATCACCCGCTTTCTCGGGCCGGTCGTCGCGCCGCAGTCGGGCAAGACCGAAACCCGGATACGCTCGACCCACTCGATCGTCACCGAACTGCTGAAGCAGATTGCCGGTCACGACCATGTCGAAATGACGCTGGACTCGGCTTTGGCGATCTCGCGCCGTTTCTGGCCGCGGGCTACGACGTCAAGGTGCATCCGACCTTTCTGCTGGATTGCAGCGGCGAATCCGATCGAGCCGTTGTGGGCAGGCCTGCGCGACAAGACCAAGAACATCATTCGCCGCGCCCGCGAGCGCCTGACGGTTCGCGAGATCGACGACGTCAACAGCTTCGCCCGCTTCTACGAGGCCAATCTGGAAGGCGCCGAATCCTACTTCGATCTGGCGCTGCTGGCGCCTGCCTTTGCGGCGGCCAGCGCCCGCCAGCAATGCAAGATCGTCGCGGCTGTCGATGACGAGGGTGTCGCGCACGCCAAGGTGTTCTTCGTCTGGGACGACAAATACGTCCACTATTTTCTGTCGACGCGCGACAGGAATGTGGCGCATCCCGGTGCGGTCAGCCTGCTGCTCTGGACCGGCATCGAGCTCGCCCATTCGCTCGGTCTGTGTTTCGATTTCGACGGCGGCATCGCACAATGATGCCAGGTACCGTTTCATGGTGGCGTTCGGCGGCGAAGTGGCCAACCGTTTCGACGTCGTGCGTTCGACGGCCAATTACCGGGTTCAGCACACCATTCGAAAAATACCGCGGGCCTTGATGCGAAGAATATCGGCTCGCAACGGAATGGCGCAGTTCGCGCTGTGGTGAAGTCGCGGCGAAAAGCTTCGTAAACCTTAACGGCCGACCTCGCGTGATCGTTACGACGTTGGATTAACTACGGTTTCATCGAACGCGTGAATTAACGATCCGACATCGTGTAAATGTCGTTGAAATTGCCGAAGCCAAACAAGAACAGGGTGTGTGAACATGCGCGTTTTGCTGACTGGACATCTCGGTTACATCGGTTCGGTGATGACGCCGATGTTGCAGCAGGCCGGACACGAAGTGATCGGCCTCGACAGCGATCTCTATGAGCGCTGCACGTTCCCGCAGGGCGGCGTCATCAGCGACGTGCCGACCATTCTCAAGGACACCCGCGACGCCGAGCTCGCCGACTTCAAGGGCATCGACGCCGTCATCCATCTCGCGGCGCTCTCCAACGATCCGCTCGGCAATCTGCAAGCCGGGCCTGACCGACGAAATCAATCATCGCGCCAGCGTGCGCATCGCCGAACTCGCCAAGAAGGCGGGCGTCAAGCGCTTCGTGTTCGCCTCGTCCTGCAGCAATTACGGCAAGTCGGGCGAAGGCATGATCGACGAAACCGGCGCGCTCAATCCGGTGACGGCGTACGGCGAATCGAAGGTCGCTTCCGAGCGCAGCATTGCCAAGATCGCCGGCGACGGCTTCTGCCCGGTCTATCTGCGCCCGGCCACGGCCTATGGCGTGTCGCCGCGAATTCGCTTCGACGTGGTGCTGAACAACCTCGTCGCCTGGGCGATCACCACCAAGAAGATCCACATGAAGTCGGACGGCACGCCGTGGCGTCCGATCGTGCACATCGAGGACATTTCGCGCGCCTTCATCGCGGCGCTCGAAGCGCCGGTCGACGCGGTGTTCAACGAAGCCTTCAACGTCGGCCAGACCGCCCACAACTATCAGATCCGCGATCTCGCCAAGATCGTCGCCGACGTCGTGCCCGGCTGCACCGTCGACTTCGCCGACGGCGCCGGCCCGGATACCCGTTCCTATCGCGTCAGCTTCGAGAAGATCAAAACCCGGCTGCCGAACTTCAAGCCGCAATGGGATGCGAAGAAGGGCGCCGAACAGCTCTACAAGGCATATCTCGCCTCCAGCATTACGCTGGAAGACTTCGAAGGCCCGCGCTATCAGCGCATCGGCCACATCAACAAGCTGCTTGGCGGACGGAATTCTCGAAACCGATCTGCGGCACCGCACAAGCGGAAGCCGGACGTCGGCTACCACGGGCGCTGCGCCCCAGCTGGCTGGCTCGTGAAGCCGGGGCCTGACGGCCCATGAAAGGACGGGATGTCCCTGGACAAACCCCTCGTCGACGACGTCGGAACCGAAATCCTCGCGCTGGCCGCGAGGATTTTTCCGATTTGCCGGAGCATCACCGGCGACGGGGTCCGGCAGACCCTGCGCGAGGTCGGCGCGCATATCGACCTCGACATCCACGAGGTTGCCACGGGCACGCCGGTCCTCGACTGGACCATTCCGCGCGAATGGAACATTCGCGACGCCTGGATCAAGAACGAACGCGGCGAGAAGATCGTCGATTTCAAGCAGATCGAACCTGCACGTCATGAGCTACAGCGTGCCGGTGCAGGCAGCGCATGTCGCTCGCCGAGCTGAAGAAGCACATCTACACGCTGCCCGATCAGCCCGATCTGATTCCCTATCGGACGTCCTACTACGCCGAGAACTGGGCGTTCTGCATGCCGCATCGGCAGTTCGAGGCGCTGCGCGACGAGACCTACGAGGTCTCGATCGACTCCAGCCTGACGGATGGCCATCTCACCTATGGCGAATATCTCCACAAGGGCGAGACCGAGGACGAGTTCCTGCTGTCCGCCCATGTCTGCCATCCCTCGCTGGCGAACGACAATTGCTCGGGCATCGCGCTGCTGACGCATCTGGCCAAGCGCATTTCGCGGCTTGCGCACCCGCTACAGCTATCGCTTCCTGTTCGCGCCCGGCACCATCGGCGCCATCACCTGGCTTGCCCGCAACGAAGAGCAGCGTCGACCGCATCAAGCACGGTCTCGTCGTTTCGATGGTCGGCGATCGCGGCGGCCCGACCTACAAGAAGAGCCGGCGCGGCAATGCCGAGATCGACCGGGCGATGATCCATGCGCTGAGCGCATTCCGGCCTGTCGCCGGTGATCGAGGACTTCTCGCCCTATGGCTATGACGAGCGGCAATATTGCTCGCCCGGCTTCAACCTGCCGGTCGGACTGTTTTCGCGCAGCAAGTTCGGCGCGATTCCCGAATATCACACCTCGGCGGACAATCTCGACTTCATCCGCGCCGATGCGCTTGGCGAATCCTACCGGCTGATCAGCGAGACCATCGGCGCGATCGAGGCCAACGGGACCTATTCTCAACACCTCGCCGAAGGGCGAGCCGCAGCTCGGCAAGCGCGGGCTCTATGGCGCGATCGGCGGCGACAAGGACGCGGCCGCCGCCAACATGGCGATGCTCTGGATCCTCAATCAGTCGGACGGCGACGAATTCGCTGCTCGACATCGCGGAGCGGGCAAAGCTGCCGTTCGCGGTCGTGCAGACGGACGGCGAAACTGCTTGAGCGATCACGGGCTGCTGAAGCCCGTCTGAGACCACGGCGCGGTCAGGCCTTGAAGTCAGGCCAGCCCAGATCCTTTTCCGAAATCACGGTTACCGGCAGCGGCCACTTCATGTCGAACGCCGGATCATTGTGGCGAATGCCGTCGGCGGCGCCGGGTACGTGAAATTCCGAGATCAGGTAGTTGACCCGGGTGTCGTCCTGCAGCGTCTGGAAGCCGTGAGCGAAGCCCTTGGGGATGTAGAGCTGCAATCCGTTTTCGCCTGACAGTTCGAAGCCGCGCGATTGCCGGAACGTCGGCGATCCCGGCCTGATGTCGATGATCACGTCCCAGATCGATCCGGTGAGACAGCGCACCAGCTTCACTTCGCTCGTGAGGATCGCGCTGGAAGTGCATGCCGCGAACTGTCCCCTTGTTGGACGAGGCGGACACGCTGTGCTGCGGAAATTTGGTCTCGAGACCCGTGCTCGCCAAATTCGTTGACGCAGAACGTGCGCACGAAATAGCCGCGGCTGTCCTGCAATTGCGTTCTGGATGAACGAGCCACGCACCGTCGAGGCCGATCGCTTCGAACCGCATGATTTATCGTTGTCCCAATTGTCCCGAAATTAACCAGCCAACACGCTAACGAATGTCGGCTTAAATATTGGTAACTCCTTCGAATTTTACCATAATACGGTACAACGCTTTAAATCAAACGGCCTTATGCAATAGATGATGCTGACGATACGCAAATTCGTTCGAGCAGCCCATTTCAATAGCGAAGCACAGGCCATGAACGCACATTCCTTCTCCCAACTGATCGCGTCGAAATCCACACACGGTCGTTGCCGGCTGTGCGACAAGGCTCTCAGCACCAGCTTCATGGATCTCGGAATGTCTCCGCTGTGCGAGAGCTTCCTGACGGCCGAGCAGACCGATGCGATGGAGCCGTTCTATCCGCTGCACGCGCTGGTGTGCGACGGCTGCTTCCTGGTGCAGCTCAAGGAATACGTCCAGCCCGAGCATATCTTCACCGAGTACGCCTACTTCTCGTCCTACTCGACCTCCTGGGTCGAGCATGCGCGGCGCTACTGCGAAATGATCAAGGCGCGCCTCGCGCTCGGCGCCAACAGCCGGGTCTACGAGATCGCCAGCAACGACGGTTATCTGCTGCAGCACTTCCTGCCGCTCGGCGTGCCCGTCATCGGCATCGAGCCGGCCGCCAACGTCGCCGAAGTCGCGCGCAAGAAGAACATCCCGACGCTGGTCGAGTTCTTCGGCTCGAGCCTCGCGCAGCGGCTGGCTCCGAAGGCAAGACCGCCGACCTCATCATCGGCAACAACGTGCTGGCGCAGGTGCCCGACCTCAACGACTTCGTCGCCGGCATGGCGCATCTGCTGGCGCCGCAGGGCGTGATCACGCTCGAGTTCCCGCATCTCGAGAAGCTGATCAACGAGAACCAGTTCGACACCATCTATCACGAGCACTTCTCGTACTTCTCGCTGGTCACGATCGATCGCATGGCCGCGCGCCACGGCCTGAAGGTGTTCGACGTCGAGGAGATCGCGACCCATGGCGGATCGCTGCGGGTCTATCTCTGCCGCGCCGATGCCGCGCACGCCGTGTACGTCGAACGTCACCGGCGCTGCTGGCCGCACGAACGCCAGATCGGCTTCGAGGACATCGCGACCTACGCGCGCTTCGCCGCGCGGCGTTCACGACACCAAGCGCAAGCTGCTGTCGTTCCTGATCGAGTGCAAGGAAAAGGGCGCTCGCATCTGCGGCTACGGCGCGCCGGGCAAGGGCAACACGCTGCTCAACTACTGCGGCATCGGCACCGACTTCCTCGATTTCACCGTCGATCGCAATCCCTACAAGCACGGCCGCTACACGCCGGGCATGCACATTCCGATCCATCCGGTCGAGGCCATCGACGAGGCCAAGCCGGACTACCTGTTCATCCTGCCCTGGAACCTGAAGAACGAGATCGTCGCCCAGATGCGCCACGTCGGCGACTGGGGCTGCAAGTTCATCGTGCCGATCCCGAATGTTCACGATCATCGATCCCAGGTCGAGGAGCTGTCGAAATGAAGGTCGTTCTGTTCTGCGGCGGGCTTGGTACCCGCATCCGGGAGTATTCCGAGAGCATTCCGAAGCCGATGGTGCCGGTCGGCCATCAGCCGATCCTGTGCCACGTCATGCAGTACTACAGCCAGTACGGCCATGACGATTTCATTCTCTGCCTCGGCTACAAGGCCAACGTCATCAAGGACTACTTCCTGAACTACCGGCAGACCGCCAACAGCGACTGCGTCATCTCGGAGTTCGGCAAGAAGGTCGAGATCCTCGGCGACCGGCCGCCGGACTGGCGCGTCTCGCTGGTCGATACCGGCATCTGGCGCAACATCGGCGAGCGGCTGATGGCGGTCAAACATCTCGTCAAGGACGAGGAGATGTTCCTCGCCAACTACAGCGACGGCCTGACCGACGCGCCGCTGCCGGAGATGATCGAGACGCTTCAAGGAGAGCGGCAAGATCGCCTGCTTCATCGCCATCCATCCGCCGATCAGCTTCCATCTCGCCGAGTTCGACGAGACGGGCTCGGTGCAGCGCATTCGCTCCAGCCAGGAATCCGATATCTGGATCAACGGCGGCTTCTTCATTTTCCGCAAGGAGATCTTCGACTTCATCAAGGACGGCGAGGAACTGGTGCTCGAGCCGTTCAACCGCCTGATCGAGGGCGATCATCTGATGGCCTACAAGTATGAGGGCTTCTGGCGCGCGATGGATACGCTGCGCGACCGCCAGGTGCTCGAGGACATGGTCGAGCGTGGCGAGACGCCGTGGCGCATGCAGCACGTCCTGCCGATCATCAAGGCCGCGTGATGAAGGGCGTTGCAGCTTGCCAAACCGGGCGAGCGCTTGTCGCTTCTCTGCTCTGGGAGCGCATTCGGACGACATCGAGATCGGCGCCGGCGCCACGCTGCTGAGCTTGATGGAGCGCGGCGTCCAGCTCGACGTGCACTGGTGCGTGCTGAGCGGCGGCGGCGTTCGCGACGACGAGGCCAGGAAATCCGCGGCCGACTTTCTCGCCAAGGCGCCAAGCGCCGAGGTCGAGGTCATGTCGTTTCGCGACGGCTTTTTCCCCGAGCAGGGCGAAGCGATCAAGCAGTGGTTCGAGGCGCTGAAGCGGACGGATCAATCCCGACCTGATTCTGACCCACCGACGCGACGATGCGCATCAGGACCACCGCAAGGTCTGCCGGCTGACCTGGAATACGTTCCGCGATCATCAGATCCTCGAATACGAGATTCCGAAGTGGGACGGCGATATCGGCCAGCCCAATGTCTACGTGCCGGTCTCCGCCGCCGCGCTGAAGCGCAAGATCGAGCTGTTGATTGCGCATTTCGGCAGCCAGCGTTCCAAGCAGTGGTTCGACGACGAGACGTTTCGCGGATTGGCGCGGATCAGGGGCATGGAGTGCCGTGCGCCGGAGCGTTACGCCGAAGCCTTCTTCGCGCGCAAGCTCGCCTTGATTTGAACTGCCGGCGCGAAATTCGTGCGGTCAAGTGACCTACTGAGACTTCAATTTATTCGAGGAACGCACGCGATGTGCAACGAACAGGTCCCCGCAGCTTCACGCCGACGAATGGGTCCAGGTCAAGTCCAAGGAAGAGATTCTGGCGACGCTGGATGCCAATGGCCGGCTCGACGAGACTGCCGTTCATGCCGGAGATGCTGAAATATTGCGGCGCCCGGATGATGGTCGGCAAGCGCGCGCACAAGACCTGCGATCCGGCGCTCGGCATCGGCGGCCGCAAGATGGCCAACACCGTGCATCTGTCGAACATCCGCTGCAACGGCGCGGCGCATGACGGCTGCGAGGCCGGCTGCCTGATCTTCTGGAAGGAAGCGTGGCTGAAGCGGATCGAGTGCCAAGCCGGCGAAGGCGAAGCTGAGCGCCGCTGTGCGCCGATCGCAAGTCGCGCCGGCTGCACCGAAGACGTTCTGCATTCCAGCATCCGGATTCCGACGGCCGCCGGCGAGACCGAACAGACTCTATGTCTGCCAGAACACGCAGATCAAGTTCGCCACCCAGCCGCTGCCGTGGTGGGATGTGCGGCAGTACGTGGAGGACTACACCTCGGGCAATGTGCACCTGTCCGAGCTTGCGATCGGTCTGCTGTATTCGACGTGGCGCACGGTCGCCGAAGCCGGCGTCGGCGTCGGCTTTGCGATGCGCTGGATCTACGATCAGTTCCAGCGCGCGATCGGCGGCGTGCCGTATCCGATCCGGCCCTACGGCGTGCCCAAGGGAACGCCGGTGCCGCGCGCAACGCTCGACCTGCGAGGTCGGCGAGATGGTTCGCGTCAAGCCGTACAAGGACATCCTGAAGACGCTGGATTCCAACTATCGCAACCGCGGCCTGTATTTCGACGCCGAGATGGTGCCGTTCACCGAGCGCGCAATACGAAGTCGAGCGCCGGCAGAAGCAGATCATCGATGAAGGCTCCGGCAAGATGATCCGCTTCAAGACCGATGCCATCATCCTGAAGGATGCCGTCTGCGAAGCCCGTTACGCGATCTGCCGCCGCTTCTGTCCGCGCGCGATCTATCCCTATTGGCGCGAAATCTGGCTGGAGCGCGTGCCGCAGGATGCAGGTCAAGGCAACCTGCGATACACGGGTAAGGAACGATCGATTTTGTCCGAATCGCGACGCCGACAAGCTATTTCACGGAAAACAAGGCCTATGCCGGCCTTGGCCGGGCGTCGCTGCACAGCGGCGTGATCTTCGTTGTCGCGCGCGGCGCCAATATCTTCGTTCAGCTGGCTTCGACCATCCTGCTGGCGCGCATCCTCAGCCCGCACGACTTCGGTCTGGTCGCCGATGGTGCTGGCGCTGGTCGGTTTCGCGCCGATGCTGATCGATCTCGGCACCAGCGAGGCGTCGACGCAGAAGACGCCATATCACCCAGGCCGAGATCAGCACCCTGTTCTGGCTGAACATCGCGATCGCGCTCGTCCTGACCGTTCTGCTCGCTGGTCGGCAGCAGCGGCTGATTGCGCGGATTTTCGGCGAGCCTCCCTGACCGGCATCGCGCTGGCGCTCGTCGGCCACCTTCGTCCTGACGGCGATGTCGACCCAGCATTACGCGCTGATGCGCCGGGCGATGCAGTTTCGTCACATCGCGATGATCGATATCTCCGCCAATTTGATCGGCAGTATCGTCAGCGTCGCGATGGCGCTGACCGGCTGGGGCTATTGGTCGCTGGTCGCCAAAGCCGATCGTGACCGCGGCCTGACCGCCGTCGCCGTCTGGATGAGCTGCCGCTGGGTGCCCGGGCGGCCGCGTATCTCGTCGGACGCAAAGGAACTGGTTGGCTTCGGTCTGGGCGTCACCGGCTTCACCATGACCGACTACCTGGCGAAATCGGCCGATCGGATTGCGATCGGCTATTTCCTACGGCGCGGGCCCGCTCGGCTATTTCCAGAATGCGTTCACGATCTACAGCAATGTGCTCAGCATTCTCACCGAACCCGTTGCACAACATCGCGGCATCGAGCCTGAGCAAGCTCAGGCAACGACGTCGACGGACTCAAGCGGTCCTGGGACGACGGCGCTGTCGACACTGAGCTTCTTCTCCGCGCCGGCCTTTGCGATGCTCGCGGTGATCGGGCAGGATTTCGTGGTGCTGCTGCTCGGGCAGAAATGGGCGCCGGCCGGTCCGCTGCTGTGCATCTTTGCGGTGCGCGGCATCGCCCATAGCGTCGAGCGCACGATGGGATGGCTTCACGTCGCGGCCGGACGCGCCGACCGCTGGATGCGCTGGGGCGTCTACAGCGCGCGATCGTCCAGCTGCTGGCGCTGGCGGCCGGCCTGCCGTTCGGCGTTACCGGCGTCGCCATCGCCTATGCGATCGCGATGTTTGTCTTGTTCGTGCCGGCGCTGGTCTATTCGGGCCGCCCGGTCGGCATCGGCACCAGGGATGTGCTGCAGGCCGTCGGCCCGCAGATGATCGCGGCGCTCGCTGCCGTCGCGGTGGGCTTCGTGGTGCAACTGGAGTTTCTCGGCGAATCTCCCAGCTTCATGCGCATTTTCGTTTCCGACATGGTTTGCTCGCTGACCTATCTCGCCGTCGTGATCGGTGTCTTCAGGGTTACCGATCCGCTCCAGCTGGTATTTTCCGTGCTGCGCGACTTTCGTGCCGTTCGTTCACCGGCCAGTACTTGACCTCAGACGTTGGGCACTCCGATGAGATATCTCGAACGATTTCTTGTCGAACTTGACAGCGGCCCGTCGGGCCGCGGTTTCCGCGTGGCGCTTGGCCTGTGCATTCCGCCGGCTTTTCGCGCGTCTGTCCGGCGGTAGCGATCAGATCTGGATCGACCTGGTGCTGTTTCTCGCCTTGCTGATCGGGCTACGGGTGGTCCCGGCCGTGCTGCGGGAGCTGCTGCCGTTTTCCGCCGAGGCGAAGCAGATCTGGTTCGATCGTCGCCAGATCGCCAAGCGGTATGACAGCTACCAGTGGCAGAAGCTGTTCTGGGTCGGTCTGGGGCTGTTGCCCTATGCCGTTAACGGCGGTCTGCGAACCGGCGAGGCGGTGTTGACGGCTGATCTGTTTGATCGGCGGCGGCGCCGGATTGCTGATCTGGCGCCGGATCAATGCGGCGCCTCCGGCGCCGCAACTAAAGCCGCAGGTTCTGGCTAAAAGCTGACCGGCTGCGCCGGAAGTTCGCGGCATTCGGAATAGACCGACCGGTCCTGCAGGTCCGCCCGCTCCAGGCATTGCGCGGTGTCGCTGACCGTTCCCGCGACGCTGAAGTCATAGGCCTGGTTCTTGAACATCAGGACGTAACGTCCCGGCGACAGGGTGAAATTCGGATCGGCCGGCCGGATCACGATCATCTCCTGGTTGGCGGCGACCGGCGCGATCCGCAGATCGACGGCGCCGCCGCGCACTGCCCAGGTATCCTCGATGGCCATCGACTTCGGCTTGCCGCCGGCGAATGCGGTCGCCTGCATGACCTTGGCGACGATGCGCACCGAAGCGGTTTCGGGAACGCTGGTGGCCAGTTCACGGTGATAGACGACGAAGGACAGGTGTCCGTTGGCGAGCGGCGCCGGCGCCGGTTTCGAGATCGTGCTCGAAATCGACACGCGCGCATCGGGAACGCGGATCGGCAACGGCTCGAGCGGCGTCAACTGTCCGTCGCTGACGGCATAGACGCCGTAGGTGTCGGGAGCCGCGAACGGCTGGGCTGAAGACGTCCGACGGATCGACGCGGTCAGGTCCGCAGTTCGGCCTGCTGCATGGCTTTCGTCTTTGAAACCGGCCAGGAGACGTGGACCATCATGTCGGCCACTTTCTGGCGCGCAGGCGCCAGCCAGGGCATTTCGCCCCAAAGCTTCATGGTGATCAGGGCGGTCCCGGCCAGCATCAGCACCGCAACCAATGCGACCTTGGCTGCGAGGCTCATGCGAAAGCCTTTGATCCGCGCGGGGGGATTTTTCGCGGGTTTCCTGACGCCGGGAACGATCAGACGGCGGCGGCGTTTTGGCGCGCGCGGGCGCAGGCTTGACCTTCGCATCGGCGGGAGACGGCGCGGAGGGCCGGCTCGGCCGGCTGCGGTCGCAGCTCCGGCGGGCGGAGCTCCGACGGCCGGACTTGGGATTGCGACGATGCGGCCACTGCGCGAGGCAGCAGGTGACTTGGTCCGGATCCCGAATTCCCGCGCGGGCGGCCCGTCAAAGCCCCGGGCGCCAGCACGCCGGTGTCGAGGCGTTGCATGCCCTTCAGTTCGCGCGCGATATCGAGCACCTCTTCGCGGAGACGCTTGAGTTCGGCCTTCTGATGTTGCTCGGCGGTGCGAAGCTGATCGTCGTGCTCGATGCCGCCGTTGCGGCGCGATCGATCGGGCGAATGGGAAAACGGCGCACCCGGACTGCGCTCTTCGGCGGCATGGAGTTCGCGGCGTTGAGGATCTGCCCGATGCCGTCGCGGCGCTGGCCGGTACGGCGCGGTCGCCCCTTGCTGAAAGTCAGCCTCGGGACCCGGCCTGCGATGACCACCACTGTACAGATTACGCTTCACGGCAAACCCCAGAAACACAGGTGACGTCGAGGCTGTGTCAGTCCCGAAAATGGGGGCTGTCACCGGAAGTAAGGAGCCGGCCGTCCGTTGCTCCACAATTCCACGAATTCGTTAACCATATGTTTCGAGGGTTCATTAACTTTATGAGGGCCGATGCCGCGCAAATGCAGGCATCAACGCGATCGCCGTGGCGAAGGGTATCGCGTCAAGCCTGCGAGGCGATCCGTTCGAGCCGTTCGGCGCGGGCCTGCATGCCGTCAGCCGGTGGCAGCCCGAGGACGTCGAACACGATCTGGATGCGATGCAGCCAGTCGTGCTGGCGCGCGGCCTCAACGACGTTCTTGGCGCGCACGGTCTGCAACCGTGCCGGGTCGCGGTTCAGGTCGGCCAGGATATCGGCAACGTCGGGGGAATCGAACGGCAGGTGGATCACCGCGTCCGGCCAGTCGAACTGCCGCTTGAATTCATCGGTGCGCGGCGCCTCGCCTATCATGGCGGTGCCCGCGGCCACGCCTTCGTAGAAGCGCGCGGAGATCTCGTCGCGACCGGCGGTGAACTCGGGATTGTTGACGTGGCTGCGGTTGGCGATGAAGAAGTTGCTGTGCTTGAGGAGCGTCGCCAGCATCAGGCGATGTTCCCCAGGATTGTCGACGCGAAAGGTGCGCTGCTTCAGGTCGGAGCCGCTCGCGGCCACCGTGTCGTAGTAGTAGAAGCACTGCCGCCGCCCGGCATCCGCCAGCAGCGCCTGGTGCGTCACCGGCGAACGGCGGCCGATGTTGCAGACATCGATCGGCCGCGGTTGGTCCAGCGCGGCCGGCGCGAAACGCAACACGTCGGTCGCCAGCGGCAGGTAGCTGCAGGGCCGGCCGGTGATGCGCGCCACGTCGTCGACGCAATGCCGCAGGCCGAGAAAGATATGGTCGAACTCGGACAGCAGCTCGAGCAGGTATTCCGGCAACTGGTCGGTCCAGACCTCGGTGATGAAGCAGGCCGCCTTGCGGCAGCGCTGGCGCCAGTTCGGAATCGTCGCCAGCGAATACAGCTCAAAAGCGTTGCTGAAGACCGGAAAGAACAGGTCGTAATCACGCTCCAGCGCCACCTTGCCCCGCGGCGAGGGCGCCAGCCGCAGCGCCGTGCGCGACGATCCGGTTGCGGCGCGCGCCAGCTTGTAGGCGCGCCGGGAGAATTCGAGGGAGGCCAGATCGGTCGCATCGATCCGTTCGGCGCCGGTCACGGCCTGGAACGTATCCTCGAACTCATAGGCGAGGCAAAACGCGACCAGATCTGAAATCCGGCGCTGCGATAGAAGCAATACGTTGCCGTGCACGAGTCCGCGCCTACGATCGGTTCGATATTTGTGGGTGCGACAAAAAAGCAACAAATCATGTTTCAGCCATAGTGACAACGTGCGCCGGCAGATCTCGCGCGACACCGTTAATTCGATGTGAGCCGCTCGGCATGCGTCGCCGGCTGACGGGGCTCATGCGCGCCAGACCTGCAATTCGTAAACGAGAATTAACGGATTGTGGCCGGGCGGACACGGTCGTGCAAACCAGTCACACTCGCCAGGATTGTGCCGCCGTTCTTCCTGTGTTCGCCAGAGTTCATGATCGGATTTGCGGGACGCGCGTAAGCTGTGAGTCGGGTCACGGGCTTACTGGTGAATGCTTGGGGAGTTCCGACATGCCAGCCTATATCCATCATCACGACGACACCGAGCCGGCTTTTATTATCTGTCCGAGTTGCGTCGGACTTCCAATGTTCGTGCGCGACGTCGAGCCGCATTGGAGCATGGCGAAGATCGACTTCACCTATGAATGCTCGGATTGCGGCGCGGAAGTAAGGCAGACCGTGGTCAATCCGCAGCTCCGGCATTGATTGCTTCGTAGTTCGTAGGGTGGGTCACGCGAAGCCGTAACCCACCAATTTGAACACGATGACAGAATGGTGGGTTACGCTTCGCTAACCCACCCTACAAAGCGGCGTTCAAATCCGCCGCACCACGCCCGGCCGGCCCAGGTCGCATTCCAGCGCATCGCGATCCCATTTCCCCGCGACTGCTGCGGCTTCATACGTGCTTTGCAGGAAATCGAGCAGCGCCTTGTCGGGATCGGCGGCGGTGCGTACGGCGTCATAGGGCAAGACAAATTCGCCGAGCGCTTCGCTGAAGAATGCCGCGTCGGGCCGTGCCTTCGTGGCGCGGAAGCCCGCCGGCTCGGGATAGGCATAGGAATAGAACGCGGGATAGTCGATGGCGCCGCCGCCCGGCCAGAAGCCGGCGCTACTGACCTCATGCGAATAGGCTTCGCATGCGACGCTGTCGGGCAGATGCGGCACGCCGCCGGGATGGCGCGGCGCGCGACGTCCCGAGAAGCGCGTTACCGCGAGATCGAAACTGCCCCAGAAGAAATGCACCGGGCTCGCCTTGCCGAGAAAGCCGGTGCGGAATTGCTTGAAGACGCGATCGCAATTCACCAGGATCTGCAGGAATCGCCGCACCGCATCGGGATCGTAAGACGCATGCGCGGTGTCCCGCGAGAATCGCACCGGCTCCGGCAACTCGTTCGGCATTTCGTCGATGCTGACGGCAATGCCGAGTTCGGCGAGGGCCGCCAGCGTGGCGGCGTAGAAGCTCGCGACCGAGTGCCCGGCCAGCGCGAATTCCCGATCCGCACCGTCGTTGGTCGAGATGCGCAAGGCGTGGTCGATGAAATCGAAATCGATCTGGAATGTTTTGGTGCCATCCGGCACCGGCGAGGTCGTCAAGCCGCGCGGGGTGACGTAGAGCGTCACGTGCCAGGAATGATTTAGCCAGGGCGACTTGGTCAGCCGGATCTTGCCGACGATCTGGGTCCAGAGCTGCAATGTCGCAGTGGTATCACGCCACGCCGCGGTCGGTAATTCCGGCCACGGGATTGGATGGTTGCTGCTCATGGCTAAATCCCGTGCGTGCGGATCGTGAAGGCCGAAGGCATATCACGATTTGGTGCATTCCGGGCAGCGCCTCGCACCGCGCGTGGCGCGGAACAGGCTCCGGCACCACCAGCGTCGCGCAATCGCCTGCAGCGGATTGCGCACCACCTGTGCCATGAAAAGAAGTTCGATCATGCCGATGTCCATCGTCCCCGACAGACAGATAGGGCGGCGCTCTCATGAGAGAACGCCGCCGATATCGCATCAGCCATGCAGTTTTTTCGCGGTTTCCGCGATCACACGTCCTTGATAGCGCGCGCCGGCGAGCTCGTTCTCGCTCGGCTGGCGGCTGCCGTCGCCGCCGGTGATGGTAGTGGCGCCATAGGGCGCACCGCCGGTGACTTCGTCGAGCTTCATCTGGCCGGCAAAGCCATAGTTGAGGCCGACGATCGTCATGCCGAAGTGCAGGAGATTGGTGATGATCGAGAACAGCGTGGTTTCCTGGCCGCCATGCTGGGTCGCGGTCGAGGCAAAGGCGCCGCCGACCTTGCCGTGCAGGGCGCCCTTGGCCCAGAGGCCGCCGGCCTGGTCGAGAAAGTTCGCCATCTG
The DNA here is from genome assembly GCA_963764705.1 of uncultured Alphaproteobacteria bacterium. Lineage (GTDB taxonomy): Bacteria > Pseudomonadota > Alphaproteobacteria > Rhizobiales > Xanthobacteraceae > Bradyrhizobium. The sequence goes on from CAVXTR010000016.1 coordinate 549,486, forward strand.
CGACGACATCCGGCCGAAGCGGGTGCCGGTTCCGACGATGATGGCGTCGTAATTGGCGAGTTCTTCGACCTTGGCGACCGGGGCGGCCTGATCGACCTTGTAATACGACGCCTTGGCGACATCGGCGGGAACCAGTTCGGGCACGCGTTTGATGTCGACCGTAGCGCCGGCTTCGCGGGCGCCTTCAGCAACGGCATTCGCCATCGCTTCGATGTGACCGTAGGCGGAATAATAGAGCACGAGTACTTTGGCCATGATGGCTCTCCTGTGAAGTTGGGTTTGATGTGAGATGTTCGAGACAAAAAATCCGTCGTCATGCCCGGCCATAGCAGGCTGCTTTGCGCAGATTGCGTAAACTTGTCTGCGCTGCCGGGCATCCACGTCTTCCTTCGCGTGAAGTCGTGGATGGCCGGGACATCTAGCGCGAAGACGCGCTTCGCGCTTTTACCCGACCATGACGGTGAGAGTGGTGGTCGGTCCTACGCCGCGTCGACCAGCACCAGCTCCGAATCTTCCAGCGCGGTGATGGTCAGCCTGGCTTCATTGCGGATCGCGGCGCCATCGCGGGCGTTGACGCGCACGCCGTTGACTTCGACACTGCCGGCCGCCGGCACCAGATAGAGGTTGCGGCTCTTGCTGGCGTCGTATTCCGCGCTCTCGCCGGCCTTCAGCGTGGTGGCGAGTACGCGTGCATCGGCCCGGATCGGCAGTGCGTCGTTGTCGCCGGCAATGCCGCTGGCGATGGTGACGAGCTTGCCGGAGCGATCCGACTTCGGAAACGGTTTCGCGCCCCAGGTCGGTTGGCCGCCCTTTGTCGTCGGCTCGATCCAGATCTGGAAGATGCGGGTCTTGGTCGGCTCCAGATTGTATTCGGAGTGACGAATGCCGCTGCCGGCGCTCATCACCTGCACGTCGCCGGCTTCGGTCCGGCCCTTGTTGCCAAGGCTGTCCTGGTGCGTGATCGCGCCTTCGCGAACATAGGTGATGATCTCCATGTTGGCGTGGGGATGGGCGGGAAAGCCGGTGTTCGGTGCGATCTCGTCGTCGTTCCACACCCGCAAGGAGCCGTGGCCCATATTGTCGGGGTCGTAGTGGCTGCCGAACGAGAAGTGGTGTTTGGCTTTGAGCCAGCCGTGGTCGGCGCCGCCGAGTTTTGCAAATGGTCTGAGTTCGATCATGGGAGTGTCCCTTTCGTTGAACGTTGGGTATTGGATATGCCTCCCGCCGTGGTATATAAATAGAAACTATTGAAACTCATTGTTTCCAATATGTGACATAGGGGCGGCACCGCATGTCGAAACTCCCGGATTTCGAAGCGCTGGCGATCTTCGCGAAGGTCGTGGAATTGCGGTCGTTTGCAGCGGCAGCGGCTGAACTGGCGCTGTCGAAAGCGACGGTGTCGAAGGCGGTCAGCCGGCTGGAGCAGCGGCTCGGGGCGCGGCTGTTCAACCGCACCTCGCGGCGGCTGGCGCTGACCGATGCCGGGCAAAAACTCTCTGCGCACGCGGCGCGCCTGTTGGCCGACGGCGAGGCGGTCGAAAACGAGGCGCTGTCGCAATCGTCTGCGCCGCGCGGGCTGGTGCGGCTCGCGGTGCCGATGACGTTCGGGGTCAAGGCGGTAGCGCCGCTGCTGCCGGAGTTCCTCGCGGCCTATCCGGAAGTCTCGATCGATCTTCACCTCAGCGACGCCACGGTCGATCTGATCGGCGAGGGATTCGACGCCGGTTTGCGTATCGCGCGGCTGCCGGACTCTTCGCTGATCGCGCGGCGGCTCTGCGCGATGCCGCGCTACACGGTGGCAGCACCTTCCTATCTCAAGCGCCATGGCCGGCCGACGCATCCGATGCATCTCGCGCAACATAAGTGCTTCGGCTACACCTATCTTTCGACACCCAACGTCTGGCACTACACCAACGCATCGGGCGAAGAGGCCAGCGTGCGTCCGGCGGGACAACTCCGCGTCAACAACGGCGAAGCACTGTTGCCGTCGGTCGTTGCCGGTCTCGGCATCGCCGATTTGCCTGATTTCATCATCGGCGACGCGATCGTATCGGGTGAGGTCGAGGTGATCCTGAAAGGCTGGAAGCAGCCGGAAGGCGCGGTGCATCTGGTGACCCCGCCCGGCGGCCCGCGCCCGGCGCGCGTCGAAGTGCTGGCGGAGTTTCTGGCAAGCAAGTTTTTGAAGGGGAAGCGGCGGAAGCCGTAAAGGTGGCGCGGCGAAGTGCGCCTTTGCTCACCTCGCGTGGTTTCGGCTAGGCTGTCCCCAAGCAAAACAAAATTGCTTGGGGGGACTACCATGAATCGCCGCGAACTGTTGAAAGTCGCCGCCGCACTACCGCTCGCACAAACCGCGCTCGCGAATACAGCCTTCGCGCAAAGCCCCTATCCCTCGCGCAACATCACCATGATCGTGCCGTTTCCGCCGGGCGGGCAGGCTGATCTGGCGGCGCGGCCGATCGCGCAGGCGCTGGAGCGAATCCTCGGCAAACCCGTGATTGTCGACAACCGCGCCGGCGGCGGTGGCGGGTCGGTCGGCAATGCGCAGGCCGCGCGCGCCGAGCCTGACGGCTACACCTTGTTGATGACGCTGTCGTCGCTGGCGGTGCTGCCCGAAGCTGACCGGCTGTTCGAGCGACCGATATCGTATGAAGTCGCGCAATTCGCGCCGGTGGCGCGCGTGCTGGCCGATCCGACCTTGCTGGCGGTGCCGGCGTCGGCGCCGTGGAAGACGCTGCAGGATTTCGTCGACGACGCCAAAAAGCGTCCGGGACAAATTCCCTATGGCTCGTCCGGCCCCTACGGCACGCTGCATGTCGCGATGGAAATGTTTGCCGCCAGCGCCGGCATCAAATTGTTGCACGTGCCGTTTCGCGGCGCCGGTCCGGCGCTGACGGCGCTGCTGTCCGGCACGGTGCAGGCGCTGGCCTCGGCGCCGGGCACGCTGAAGCAGCAGGTCGACGACGGCAAGATGCGGGTGCTGGCGAACTGGGGCGCCGAACGCGTCGCGAGTTTTCCCGACCTGCCGACCTTTAGGGAACTCGGCTACAAGGATGTCGAGTTCTACATCTGGGCCGGATTGTTCGCGCAAAGCAATTTGCCGGCGCCGATCATGACGCGGCTGCGCGAGGCGATGGCGCAGGCGGTGAAGGCGCCCGAAGTGATCAAGACTTTCGAGACCGCCGGCAGCCCGGTCGCGTATCAGGACGCGCCGGAATTCTCGAAATTCGTCGCCGAGGACAGCGCGCGGCTGGTCGCGGCGGTGAAGAAGATCGGCAAGGTCGAGTAGGGATTTATGTTGCCGTCATTGCGAGCGTTAGCGAAGCAATCCAGTCTTCCTTTCGCGGTAAGATGGATTGCTTCGTCGCAAGTGCTCCTCGCAATGACGTTTGGGCAAGGTGGAGTAGGGAACCCGCTTCACAATTTTTTGTATCCGCCAACGTGGCTTGGCCGCATTCCCTTGGCAGGTTCGCGCCCATCGCCGCGCGGAACCAGCCCGCGTCAATTCACATGCTTACGAAAGGACCCGTCCATGCCAACGCAGCGGATTGTCCTGAACTGTTCCCTTGGCCTTGCGACGATGATCGGAATCGCTGCTGCAAGTCCCGCTTGGTCGGAAGAATATCGCGGAACTTGGGAACAGCAGATGGCCTGCACGCCCGACGTGATGCGGCTCTGCGGCGATCAAATTCCCGATGTAAACCGGATTGTGGCGTGCCTGCGGCAGAACACGCCGTCGCTTGGTAATTCCTGCCGTGCGATCTTCGAATCCAATGCCAGCGCCGAGCAGCCGCAAACCCGCGTGCCGCCGCCGTCAGCGCAGCGACCGCGTGCGGCGCAGCCCAGCCCTTACTATAACGACCAGTGAGATATCGTCAGGGTTTGTGCTCGCAGACGTCGACCCATTCGGCGGCGGTCAGTTCCGCCATCCGCTCCGGCGCGATGCGTACCGCGCTGTGGGTCGAGCCCGCCGCCGGCACCACGATGTCGAATGCCCTGAGCGAAACGTCGCAATAGACCGGCAGCGGCGTCTTCAGTCCGAACGGGCAGACGCCGCCGACTTCATGGCCGGTGATCTCGGCGACCTCGTCGACGCCGAGCATCTTCGGCTTGCCGCCGAAGGCCGCCTTCACCTTCTTGTTGTCCATCCGCGAAGTACCGGCCGCGACGATCAGCACTACGCGGTCGCCGACCCGCAAACTGAGCGTCTTGGCGATCCGCGCCGGCTCGACGCCATAGGCTTCGGCGGCGAGGGTCACCGTGGCCGAACTCATCGTCGATTCGATCACGGAAATGTCGGGCGCCTTCTCGGCGAAGAAGGCGCGAACGGACTCGATGCTCATGCTGTTGAATTCCTGCCCGGCGCCGCGACGGCCGCGCGATCCGAATAGCCAAGCGCGCCAGGATCGTCAACGCGCGGACGATCCCCGCCAGCCCGTCCGCGACGAACCTCATTCCGCGGCGGCGCGATGCTCCAGCACCCCGAGAACCTCCAGCGGGTCGGTACGGCGGCGGTAATCGACGCTGGTGTCGGCGAACAGAATCCGCCCGTCCGGGCCGATTACATAGGTCGCCGAGAGCGGCAGCGCCCATTCGTCGGGTGATCCGTTCTTGGCCGGTATGTCGAGCTTGAAGCCGTCATAGACGCTGCGCAGCTCGTCGGTAAAGGCATAGACCAGGCCGAACGCCTTTCCGACCTTCTGGCCGACATCGCTCAGGACCGGAAAGGTGAGGGCATTTTTCTCTGTCGTGCTGACGGTGTCGTCCGGCTTTTCGGGACTGATCGCGACCAGGCTGGCGCCTGCGGCGGTGATACGGGGCAGCACGGCCTGATACGCCTTCAGTTCCAGGTTACAATAGGGGCACCAGCCGCCACGATAGAACGTCACGATGACCGGCCCCTTCGCAAGCAGGTCGGCGACGGCAAAGGATTGTCCGGTCGCATCCGGCAGGACGATGTCGGGCGCCCGGTCGCCGACCTGCTTCGCGTTCTTGCCGACGGCGGTTTCCGTCAGATACGCGATATGGCGCTCCATGGCGGCCTGGCGCTCGGGCGGCACGCGCTGCTTCCAGCCGGCCAGGAATTCATCGAGCTGTTGCGACAGGGTCGTTGACATCGCGTTGGTCTCCTCGGTTCGGGGCGCATCGGCAAGAATGGTTCAAGAAGGGCTATTGCGTGCTCTGGTCGCTGATGTCGGCGAGAAATTTTGCCAGCGCTTGCGCGGCTTCATCCGGCACCGCCAGGCCATGCCGCGGATAGATTTCCTTCGCGCTGTACCCGCTTGCATTATAGGTCAGCCAGACCTTGTCCGCGTCGTCCTGCCAGACCAGCGCCTTCATCGGAAGATCGATCGCCAGCGTGGCGCTCTTGGTCATCGCCGGCGTCCCGGCCTTCGGATTGCCGAAAACGATCACCGTTCGTGGGCGCATCTCCAGTCCGGCATCCCTTGCCGCCGCGGCGTGATCGATCCGGCTGAACACGACCCATCCGCCGGCCGCTTTCGATTTAACCGCGGCTTCGAATTTCTCGATGGTTTGCTGGACGGTGTATTTGCTCGGCTTGGTGACCAGTCCGCTGTCTGCCGATGCCTGGGAATGCGACGCCATCAGGAGAACTCCCGCAAGGATGGTGTTTTTCCAACTCATGGCGATATTACTCCATCTAGCGGGCCCGGGCAGAGCCGACTCCGGTTCGGCTCGTCACGCGGCCGGCGGCGTGTCAGCCAAGCGACACCAGAAGTCCGGGCAGGTCGGCCAGTCGCTTGATTCGATAGTCCGGTTCCAGTCCGAGTTCGTCCATCTGCATCCGGATCGCCTTGAACATGGTCAGCGGCGCCACCAGGTCGCTTTTGACGCAGGCGAGCGCCATGGCGTCGGTGGTGACCCGCTCGATCCAGGCGACGTTGAGCCCGAACGACTTGGCGCCGCAGGCGTCGAACGGATTCGAAGAGACGAACAGCACCTCGGACGGCGATACGCCGAGATTCTGCTCGATCAGCGTGTAGGCGTCCGGCGACGGCTTGAAGATCTTTCGGGAGTCGATGCTGATGGTGGCGTCGAGCACCTGGTCCAGGCCGCTGTTGCGGACCAGCGCGTTGAGCATGTCGGTGCTGCCGTTGGAAAGGATCGCCAGTTTGCAGCCGCCCATTGCCGCCAGCGCCGCCCTGGCGTCGGGATAGAGGTCGAGGTGGAGATACTTGTACATGATCTCCTCGAAGACGCCGGGACTGCTTTTCAATCCCAGGCACCGAAGCGTGTAGGCCAGCGATTCCCGGGTGATGACGGAAAAGTCCTCGTAGCGGCGCATCAGCGAGCGCAGCCAGGTGTATTCGAGCTGCTTCATCCGCCAGATCTGGGTGATGATCTCGCCGTAACCGGGAAACGCCTTGTCGGTGACGGCGGCCACCGACTGAACGTCGTAGAGGGTGCCATAGGCATCGAACACAACAGCTTTGATCGTCACGATAGGTACTCTTTTGTCTGAATTGGCCGCGGCAGGCCGCGACGGGCTTGGTTTGTCGGTGCGCTTACCGGTCTACTTCGGCGCCACGCCGGTGTGAACCTGCAGCAGGAACGCGTCAAAGCGTTGTTCGTTTTCCATGTCGCGCCCGGCGATCAACGTGCCGAGGTAGGCGCCGAGGAAACCCAGCGGCAACGATACCACGGTCGGGTTGACCAGCGGCCACAGCGCGTCGGCGCCGCGCATCGCCGGTCCGATCATCGCCAGCACCACCGACGAGATCAGGCCGACCGTCATGCCGCCGATCACGCCGCCGGTGTTGAAGCGCCGCCAGAACAGCGACAGGATCAGCACCGGAAAGTTGGCGCTGGCGGCGACGCAGATCGCCAGAATCACCAGCACCGCGACGTTGACGCCCTGCGCCAGGATGCCGAGCGCGATCGCCAGCACGCCGATCACGACCGCCGCAATGCGCGCGATCCAGACCTCCTGCTTGCCGTCGACCTGGCCGCGCTTGACCCAGTTGACGTAGAAATCGTGCGCGATCGCGCTCGAGGTCGACAAGGTCAGCGCCGAGACGACGGCCAGAATGGTGGCGACGGCGACCGCGGCCACGAAGCCGAGCATGAGGTCGCCGCCGAAGGTGCCCTTGCCGCCGCCGAGATACTGCGCCAGCAGCGGCAGCGTCAGGTTGCCGCCCTTGTCGGCGGCCCGGATCGCGTCCTGGCCGACGAAATTCGCGGCGGCCAGGCCGAACAGCGTGGTGCCTGCGAAGAAGGCGCCGGCCAGAAACATCACCCATACCACCGAGCGGCGCGCGGTCTTGGCGTCCGGCACGGTGTAGAACCGCGTCATCACATGCGGCAATCCGGCGAGGCCGAGCACGTAACCGAGCCCGAGCGAGATCTGGTCGAACGGATTCTTCAGGTAATTGCCGGGCAGCAGGTATTTCGCGGAGTATTTCTGCTCGGCGTCGGCGAACAGCGTCAGCGGGTTGAAATGCACCAGTGACAGGATCATCACCAGGATGATCGGCGCCTGCGCTCAGCATCAGCACCGCCTTGACGATCTGCACCCAGGTGGTCGCCAGCATGCCGCCGAACGCGACGTAGATGATCATGGCGACGCCGACGAAGATCACCGCCCAGTCATAGGAGATCCCGGTCAGCAGCCGCACCAGCACGCCGGCGCCGGCCATCTGCGGCATCAGGTAGGCGAAATTGACGACGACGGTACCGGCGATCGCCGCCAGCAGCGAGGTTCGCGTCTGCATCCGGCTGCGGATGATGTCGCCGAGGGTATATTTGCCGGTGTTGCGCATCGGCTCGGCGATCAGGAACAGCACGGTGCAGAACGCGACCAGCGGACCGAGCGCGTAGAACGCGCCGTCCATGCCGTACAGCGCCGTCAAGCCGGTAAATCCGAGAAACGCCGCGGCGCTGCACCAGTCGCCGGCCAGCGCAAAGCCGTTCTGCGACGCGGTGAGCTGGCTGTCGGCGGCGTAGAAGTCGCTGGTGGTGGCGGTGCGTTTCGCCGCCCAATAGGTGATGCCGAGCGTGATCAGCAGGATGACGCAGAAGATGCCAAGCGTGATGCTCATGTCAGTTTCCCGCCCTGATTTGCGCCGCCGCCGTGGCGGCCAACGGATCGAAAACGCTGCTGGCCACGCGGCCGTAGACGATGGCCAGCACCCACGAGAGCAGGTAGTTGAGCCCGATCAGCACGAAGCCGAGATTGACCGAACCGATCACCTTGATGGCCATCAGATCCCTGGCGAATCCGGCGAGCACAGTGAGGCCGATGTAGCCGACCATGAAAATGACCGTCATCGGCACCAGGTATTTCAGCTTCTCGGCGATCAATTGCCTGACCGAAGCGTGTGCAGCCTCTAACGAGGCCCCGTTGCGAACCATGATCCCCTCCCGCTTTGCTGCTCAAGCCGCATCCTTCGCGCTCGTGGCATCGATGATCCGATGCCGGCGGCGCGGGGCGAATTGTTCCCGCATTGCTGCGGTTGGCCGATCCGGCGCGGTGATGCGCAGGACGGGCGCCAAGTCTTTACGAGGCGCTACGTCTTTACGGGCGGGTCGTGAAGTGACAAAATGAATATTAGCGATGATCGGTATCGTCATTTCCGATAATGGAGCCTGGCCGTGAATTTCGATATCGATTGCCTGCGGTCGTTCCTGGTCGTGGCCGACACGATGAGCATCTCGCGCGCCGCCGAGAGCGTCGGCCGTTCGCAATCCACGGTAAGCCAGCAGCTTGCCAAGCTCGAAAGCCAGATCGGCAAGGGCCTGCTGGCGCGACGCAAGGGCCGCGTGATCGAACTGACGTCGGAGGGCGGCAAGCTGGTGCAATATGCGCGGCAGATCTTGCAGCTCAACGACGAGGCCTATGCGTCGATGTCGGACGACGTGCTGACCGGATTCGTCAAGCTCGGCGTTCCCCTCGATTTCTTCGGCCGCGATTTCACCTCATGGCTGGCGCGCTTCAAGAGCAAGCATCCGATGGTCGGGCTGGAGGTCGAGGCCAACCAGTCGGAAAACCTGCAGAAGCGCAGTGCGCGGGGCGAATTCGACCTGGCCTTCTTCAAGCAGGAGACTGGCGCAAAGCTGGGCACCGTCGCACTGCGCGAGCAACTGGTCTGGGTCAGCGGTCCGAACTTTGTCGCCGGCGCAAGAGAGTTGGTGCCGCTGATCCTGTTTCCCGAGGGCTGCGCCTATCGCCGCTTTGCGGTGGCGGCACTGCAGGATCACAAGCGGCCGTGGCATCTCAGCTTTGTCAGCCCGAGCTTCGAATGCCTCAAATCGGCGGCGGTCGAAGGCATGGGGCTGACGGTGCTGGCGCGGGCGCTGGTGACGCCGCCGTTGCGCGTCGTTCGTCACGGCATGCGGCTGCCGCAGTTGCCGTCGGTCGAACTGGTTTATTCGCAAGGGCGGCGCAGCAATTCGCGCGTCGTCAGCGAACTCGCCAACTATCTGGCGGACAGCCTGAGTAACGCCGGCACCCTGCGTGCTGCGCCGATCATGGCGTGATCTGGCTGGTGCGCGGATTACAGTCGTTACAGTGCGTTCTTGGCCAAGCCGTTCTTATCGCGTTTAGGTTGATAGCATCAGCCGCAGTTGCATGGGGCCGAGAACCCAGCTAACATCCACTGCCGATGATTTTTTTTAGGAAATTTCGGGGGCCGGATGTTGTCACGCACACATGCTTTTGCAGCTGCGATCTCGATCTTTTGCGCGTCCATTGGCGGGACCGCATACGGACAGATCAGAGACTATGATGGCGGGCCTACTTACGGTTACTGCCACTATGTCAGTGACGAAGACAACGTGGCCGTTGGCGACCCGGGACCCTTCCTCTCTGTGGGGCAGTCCGGAAGCACAATCAATGTAACGTGGAGTGGCAATGGGTGGGACAAATGGCACTTCCGATGGGGACATCCCGGCAAGAACGATGATCACGCATACGAGTACAAAAGCGACGTAAAAAAGTTCACACTCACGGAGCCCAATACCTGCGCGAATTTGTTGATACAAATTCAAGGCTGCGTCACACACGTCATCGGTCACGACCGATGCAGCGCTTTCGTTCAGCAGACGTATAAAACTGATCCGCCTCTGCCATCCGGTCCGGATACGTGTGCCTCGGGTTTCGTTTGGCGCGGGACCAATCCTGCAGATCACGCCTGCGTCAGCCCGCAAGTCAGAGACCAGGCGGCAAGCGACAATGCGCGTGGTCAGTTAACACCCTGTCCGAGCGGTCTGGTACCTCGAAATGCACACGCGAACGATCGTATCTGCGTGACACAAGCCGTTGCCGACGAAGTTCGCCGGGACAACGGGCGTTCGGCGGTCTGTAGCCGCCTCATTCACTGCTGAGTCAACTCCGTCGCTTCAACTTCTTGGCTATGGTGATCTTGAAGAGGGCATCTCTCGACCAGTGCGAGAAACGTTCGAATGGATCGAAAAGCAGAATCGGCCCAGGGGGCGTACTCATAAGTTCTCATGGTGTCCGCTTCGCTCCGATACGGCCGCTTTTGTGCAGCAGCAAATGACGCGAGGGGCCAGAAGGCGACATCGTTGACGCGCCACAATTGTCGCCAACGACTTCTTGGAGTGGGCTGCCTAGCCGTGAAGCTGCGAGTTGAGGCCGTCCCAATTTTGTGAACGTCTGGTTGCCTCAAGCGCGCCGCTCTGGGAATTACGACGAAAAAGCAGGCCGTTCTGGCCCGAGAGTTCTTTGGCTTTCAGTACTCGGCCATCCTGCAAAAGGATGCGCGCGCCTGCCGTGACATAACAGCCCGCTTCGACGATACAATCGTCACCCAATGAAATGCCGATACCGGCGTTGGCTCCGATCAGGCAGCGCTCACCAACTGTAATCCTCTCTTTCCCTCCTCCGGACAGAGTGCCCATGATCGACGCGCCGCCACCAACGTCGCTGCCGCTTCCGACAACCACGCCGGCGCTTATCCGGCCTTCGACCATGCAGGGGCCGAGCGTACCTGCATTAAAATTGCAAAAGCCTTCATGCATGACGGTCGTACCCGGAGCCAGGTAGGCTCCGAGCCTTACGCGATCCGCATCTGCAATTCTCACGTCCGCCGGCGTCACATAGTCGGTCATGCGCGGAAACTTATCCACGCCTGTCACCTCAAACGCCAGGGCACGCTTTCGCGCCACTAGTCGTGCTTCCGGTACACGAGAGCTCTCACAGGGACCGAGGGTCGTCCAGGCAACGTTCGGTAACAGGCCGAAAATTCCTTCAAGGTTCAGGCAATTGGGCTGGACCAGCCGGTGGCTCAGTAGATGGAGGCGAAGATATGCGTCGTGCACATCGGTCGGCGCAGATGCAAGGGAGGCAATTTCGGTATGGATTGGAACGATATCGATATTGCGGACGTCGTCATGTCCAGCATATCCGTCTGCCGATTGACCCAACGATCGGATGATCTCGTCCTTCGTCAGTCGTACCGTTGCCGCCTTGTCGGCCTCCGCGACCAGGCGCAGCTGAAGAAACCAGGAATCCAGCACGCGACCGTCCGCGGCAATCGTCGCAAATCCCTCGCCTCTCGCGCCCTTCAGCTCCATCGCCATTTGAATTTCTCACACTACGACCCTGCACTAGTGCATACGCGAGTTCTCCTGGAATTGGCAACTTCTGTACTCTCAAACACGTCCGCTTTGGGTTCATTTTCGACGGATTCAGCGGGGAGTCGACGGCTTGATGTGCGGCTTAATGAGGCCGCGTCCCAGTTCCGGCCAATCGTTGCTTGATGACGCCGCCCTTGCGCGTCGTTCGTCACGGGATGCGGCTGCCGCAATTGCCGTCGGTCGAACTGGTCTACTCGCAAGGCCGGCGCAGCAATTCCCGCGTTGTCAGCGAACTCGCCAACTATCTTGCGGACAGCCTGAGTAACGCCGGCACCCTGCGTGCCGCGCCGATCATGGCGTGATCTGGCTGGCGCGTGGACTCACAAGCGCGTAGCCAAATTCGGATTGATGCCGGCTGCGTGCATCAACGGGCGTGCGTCGCTCAGGGACGAACGCGGATGATCGACTTTCCCTTGCGTCGCGCGGTCGGGTTCAAGGCGGCGACGGCATCGTCGAGGGTCGAGACGTTGTCGATGTTGGTCCGCAGTCGTCCGTCCCGCACCCGCTGGACGATCTCACCCAGTTGGGCACGATCGGACTCGACGACGAAGTCGACCGCGAGGCCGTCGGCGGGCCGCGCCTCGGCCGGCCCGACGATCGACACCAGCGTTCCGCCGGCTCGAATCAGGCCTGCGGACCGCTTGCCGATCTCGCCGCCGATGCCATCGAACACCAGATCGACTCCGCCGGCGTCTTCCAGCGCGTCGTTCTCGAGGTCGACGAACTCCTTGGCGCCGAAGTCGAGCACCGTCTGACGGTCGGCGGCGCGTCCGGTGCCGATGACGTGGGCGCCGAACTCTCGTGCGATCTGCGTCACCATAGAACCGACTGCGCCGGCCGCGCCGTGCACGAGCACGCTCTGCCCCGCCTGAAAGCGGCCGTGCTGGAACAGTCCCTGCCACGCGGTGAGGCCCGAGATCGGCAAACTCGCGCCCACCGTGAAGTCGACGTCGCCCGGCAGCGGCGCAAGGTTGCGTGCCTCCATGGCTACATACTCCGCCAGGGTGCCGTCGCGATACCAGTCGGCGAGGCCGAACACCCGCTGTCCCACCGACAGTCCCATCGTGCCGTAGCCGAGAGCGGTGACCACTCCGGCCAGCTCGTGGCCGGGGATCGACGGTGTTCGGTCACGGTCGAGGCGATCGGTCCAGGTCGAGGGCCACGTCAGCTCGGTCGGAACGAATCCCGACGCATGAACCCTGACGATGACGTCGTTGATCGCTGCCTGCGGCTCGGGCCGCTCCACCAGCTTCATCCCGGCCGTTCCCACCGCCTGGTCCGTCACAACGATTGCCTTCATGATGATTTTCTCCTCGGTGATTTTGACCCGGGCTCCCGCCAAGCCCGATGGATCGGAACCGCTTCGGTCGCTGTCGCTTGGGGGGCGCCGGTGTTGGCGAATAGATGCGTTGCGCCCGGTCATTAAAACAGTACCAAGATTGCCGATTCCGGCTGTACCATCGCCCGATGGCCGCCCTCCCTATCCAACTCGATCGTGCCAGAAGGATTCCGCTGGCTGCCCAGATTTATTCGGCGATCCGGGAGGGCATCGAGAACGGACGGCTCGCCTCGGGCGCGCGGTTGCCCTCCTGGCAGGATCTGGCCGCTCAACTCGGCGTCTCCCGTGGCACCGTGCGTGTGGCTTACGAGCGTCTCATCGCGGAACAATTCGCGATCGGTCTCGGGCCGGCAGGAACTCGTGTGGCCGAGCGGCAGTCCCGATCCTCGATACCTGATGGGTCGCCGGAAGCCCCGCTTCTGCCGGACCTCTTCCACGAGTTCGGAAACGCGCCGCTGCCATTTCAGATGGGCGTGCCCGCTCAAGACGCCTTCCCGTTCAAGCTGTGGTCACGCATCCTGACTCGAGAGACCCGGCGGGCTGCGGCGGCGCCGGTGACCTATCCGGACCCGCGTGGCGATCCGGAACTGCGAAAGGAGGTCGCGGCTTACTTGGGGCTGGCCCGCGGCGTCAGGTGCAATCCCTCTCAGGTGCTCATAACGGGTGGATTCTCCGGTGCGCTCGGTCTGGCGATCCGAGGGCTTCCGCTTGGAAGGACGGGAGCCTGGATCGAGGATCCAGGCTTTCCGCTGACCCGCACCGCGCTCGGTCTGGCTGGCATGGCTGTGACAGCAGTCCCGGTCGATGCGGAAGGACTGGATGTTGCCGCTGGCGTCCGGACCGCCGCAGGAGCGAAATTGGCCGTTGTGACACCAGGCCAGCAGGCGCCGCTCGGCATGACGATGTCGCTGCCGCGGCGGCTTGCGCTGCTCGCCTGGGCCCGGCGCAACGACGCCTGGATCATCGAGGACGATTACCTGAGCGAACTGCAGCTGAAAGGACGGGCGGCTCCGGCTCTTGCATCTCTCGATCATGGAGGACGGGTGCTGCACATCGGCAGTTTCAGCAAAACGATCAGCCCGGCGCTGCGCCTGGGTTTCATGGTCGTGCCGCCGGAACTGAGTTGTCGGTTCGCCGAGCTCGCTGCTTCCCTGGCGCCGGCGCCGGCCGCAGGCATGCAACTCGCTGTGGCGGAATTCCTGCGGGAGGGTCACTATCTTCGCCATCTGCGCCGCATGAAGCGGCTTTACGCCGCCCGGCGGGAGAGTTTGCTTCGTTGCCTGGGAGAAATGGCGCCAAACTCGATAAAGGTGCAGGCGACCGCCGGTCTTGCAGTGGTGATCTTGCTTCCCAAGTCCGCGTCGGACGTGGACATCGCTTCACGCGCGCTGGAGTTCGGCCTCGCGCCGCGTCCGATGTCGGCGTGGTACATGCAACCTCCCCGGCAGCAGGGACTATTGCTCTGCGTGACCAACCTTGGTGAACGGCGGCTGCCGGCGGACTGTCGTCGGCTGTTGGAATTGGCGCGATAGCCTCGTTCCGAATCTCGATTTGAGTACACGGCCTAGCACTACTTTGGCAGATTTACCCACGCCGCTGTTTTTCACGGCTTCGTCTTCGGCAGTGTGGGCATTGCTGAGATAGTGGTCGAAGAATGAGATCGACGATGGCGTGGCGTACGGCCGGCAGGCTAGGCCCCGGTCTCTCAGACGAACGAATGGGACGATGAAAAATGTCAAGTGCGGGTTCAAGAATGTCTCGACTTGTCTACTGAGCCTACCCTAGGTAATTCGTTAGTCTGCGGGGATGCGATCAGCCAAACATGGCCGGCGGGCGCCCTTTTGTGTGCAAACAGGAGCGTGCAGTGGCGGTACGAAAGCTCGATCCGGAGGGTGCCAGGCGCTTCGCACACTTCAGTCAAGCGGTCTTGGTTGAGGTTCCCGGTCCCACACTCTACGTCGCCGGTCAGGGCGACGTGACCGGAGACTTCGAAATCCAGGCGCGGAAGGCCTGGACGCAAATCGAGGTCCTGCTCAATGAGGCCGGAATGACGTTGACCGACGTGGTTAAGGTCACCGGTTATGTTGTCGATCGAAATTACGTTTCCGCGTATCGCGCCGTTTTCCTGGAAGTGATGGGCGAGGTACGCCCAGCGTCCACGCTCGTCATTTGCGATTTGGTGCACCCGGCGATGCTGGTAGAGATCGAAATTGTAGCTACGAAGAACTAGCTAGTTCCCGCCAATCTGCGCTTTAAGAAATTCCCGCACCGCGCCGATCGCCTGATCCGTTGCCGATGGATTGAATTCGAGGTGGTGTCCGAGCAGTTGCACCGGTGTCGTCAGGCCCGCCGCGTCGAAGGCGTGATAGGCGCCGGGATAGACGATCAGCTTGATCGGAACGCCCTGGTCCTTCTGCCTTGATATGCCCCAGTCGTCGCGACCATCTACCATGTTGCGGCACTCCGTCGCCAAACTCCAATCGTCGAGTTCGCCGATCAGGACCAGCGTCGGCACTGTCATGTTGCCCTTGAGGCCGAGGCAGTGCGGATAGAAGCCGATCGCGGCGCGAAACTTGTTCGGCGAGGTCCGCTCGAGGAAGCCGCGCTCGACGGACGACAGCGCTTGGCCTGCGCCTTGCGAGAACCCCAGCACGGCGACGCGGGCCGGGTCGACAAATCGCTGCTGCACGAGATAACCCAGCGCACGGTAGGCATCGAAGGCGAGGTCGACCGGCGCGCCGTTGCTGCAGGTACTGCTCAGTCCGCGTGGCCCAAAGCTGTCGACGGTGAGTGTGACATAACCCCAGGAAGCGATCAGCTTGCCCCAGCGTTCGTCGAGGCGCCGCCAGTTGCCGTTGCAGCTATGCAGCAGCACCACGGCAGGCGAGGGAGCAGCACCCGCCGGTTGCCGCAGGTAGCCCTGCAGCGGCTGCAGCCTGGAAAGCGGCGTTTCGAAATCGACGATGCTGGCCGATGTCTCGGCCATGGCGAAAGCGCATCCGGCCACGCTTCCGGTCAGCAGCACGATAACGAAGGCAGCCGCTTTGACGAGGTACATGACGAACCTCCATCGCGCTTCATGGCCCCGTGCGCCGCGCGATGTCTCTTATATACCCAAAATCCTGCGCGCGTTGGCCTTCATTACCTTGGGCCGGATCTCCTCGCGGATTTCGAGCTTGGCGAAATCCGCGAGCCAGCGGTCCGGCGTGATCACCGGCCAGTCCGAGCCGAACAGCATCTTGTCCTGCAAAATCGAGTTGATGTAGCGCACCAGGATCGGCGGGAAGTATTTCGGCGACCACCCGGAGAGGTCGATATAGACGTTCGGCTTGTGGGTCGCGACCGACAGCGCCTCTTCCTGCCAGGGGAACGACGGGTGGGCGAGGATGATTTTCAGATCGGGAAAATCCGCCGCCACGTCGTCCATGTACATCGGGTTGGAATATTTCAGCCGCATCCCCATGCCGCCGGGCATGCCGCTTCCCACACCTGTTTGTCCGGTGTGAAACAGCGCGATCGCGCCGCCCTCGTTGATCGCCTCATAGAGCGGATAGGCCATGCGGTCGTTGGCGTAGAAGCCCTGCATGGTCGGATGGAATTTGAAGCCGCGGACGCCGTATTCCTCGATCAGCTTGCGCGCCTCGCGCACGCCCAATTTGCCCTTGTGTGGATCGATGCTGACGAACGGGATCAGGACGTCGAGATGGTCGGAGGCGGCCTCGATCATTTCGTAGTTGTTGTAGCGGCGGAAACCGGTCTCGCGCTCGGCGTCGACCGGGAAGATCACGGCGGCGATGTTCTTGGAGCGATAATAGGCCGCGGTCTCCGGCACGGTCGGCGGATGCTTGTGCGGCGATTTGAAATAGTCGGCCATCTGCGCCTGGAAATCGTCATAGCCATCGTCGCCATGCATGCCGCAGGGCTCTTCGGCATGGGTGTGGATGTCGATGGCAACGACTTTTTCGATATCGGGCAGTTTGAGCTTGGGCATTTTGGGGTTTCCAGGCGGCTTGCTTTTTGGGTCTGGAAAATTGATTATACTATATAACAAATTCCGCAAGGCGGCAGAAGCAAAAGCGCGGAAATAAGGGAGTGCGGCATGGCCCAGAGCGAGCCTCAGATCGGAAGCCTTCGAGACCGATTTCTGGAAAGACGCCAATCTGCGCAAGGCGTGGGACGACATCGTGCCCGGCGCGCCGCGCAAGACGCTTGCCCTATACGCTGACGAAAGAGGCGATCGAGCTGTACTGCAAATCGGTCGGCGAGGATCACCCGATCTATTTCGACGAGGCCTATGCCAAAACCACCCGCTATGGCGGGCTGATCGCGCCGCCCTCGATTCATATCCTCCTGATGTTCTCCTGCACGCCGGCGGACGACTGGATGCGCTCGCCGGGCACCGTCAATGCCGGACAGTCCTGGAGCTACAACATTCCGGCGCGACCGGGTGACGTGATCCGGCTCGAGGCCCGCGCGCTCGACAAGTTCATCAAGCGCGAGCGGCTGTTCGTGGTGCACGACAACGTGTTCTTCAACCAGCGCAACGAAGTGATCTGTTCCGGCCGCGGCTGGACGATCCGGCCGGTTTAGGGGAGAGGACGCGATGACCACGACATTTGAGAACCTGAACGCAGGCGATGGCATCGACGGACCTCAGTTCGCAGTGAGCCGCGAATCCATCCGGCTGTTTTGCGATGCCTCGCTCGACTACAACCCGCTGCATCTCGACGACGACTACATGAAGGGCAGTTTCGGCAAGACCAATTTCGGCGGCATCATCATGCACGGCATGAACAATTTTGGCTTGATCTCGCGAATGCTGACCGACTGGGCCTATCCGCTGGGCGCCGTTCACCGCCGGCTGGAAACGCGATGGGTCAAGCCGGTGCGCCCCGGCGACACCATCCAGCCATCAGGCATGGTCAAGTCGAAGCAGGTGACGAAAAGTTCGCGCTGGGTGCTGATCGACGTCATGGTCCGCAACCAGGCCGGCGACAAGGTCGCGACCGGCGAGGCCATGGTGGAGTTCCCGAACGACTGAGGGGCCGGCGATCGACGTGGCCTCGATTATCGAGATTCGTTGATTTACGGCAGTCGATGCGGGCGACCGGCCTCACGCGTGTCAGTAACAGGCAGCATCTGCAGGAAGAACATACGATGACGAATTCCGAGAATGAACCGCCTCCCGCAGTCGGGGCCTATTGGATCAAGGAGGAAGATTATCCAGCGCTACTGAAGCTTTTCGACGACAGCGACAAGATGCCACCGAGCTGGAAAGAATGGCTGAAGATGGCCGAGGAAATGGAGCAGGGGCTCAAGGCCTACGGACACGTCGTGCTGCGTGTTTACATCGACCCCGCCACATTCCCGGACTGGTGCGTCGCCCATGGCACAAGCCCGGGCAGCGCCGGACGCAGGAAGTTCGTCGCGGCGGCGGTAACCGAGAGATATGGCCGACAGGCCTGACCAGCGCCGTCCTGGCGGGGCGCTGGCCGACCGCAGCCCAGTCTCGAACAGCATGTTCGGCCCGGCCTGCCCTTGGGGTTTGCGTTCGTTCGGGCCGTCGTCGGGCTTCAACAGCTGCCCCTTAACTGCGCAAGGTTCGCGGGAGAAAACATGACGACCGCGGCCACGCCCGATCCATCACCTCGTCGATAATGTCACCCGCCCGGTCCGTTATGGCAGTAACAAGACATCCATAGTCATTTCGCAAACGGCCGCTTTGCGCCAACGGCGGCCAATCCTAAGCGGGGAGTGCCGGATGTCGACTTTTCACCGAACAACGGACATCTACGGTCGCTTCGGCATGTCCGAAAAGTGCCAAAAGCGGCAGTGAGCAGACTGCGATAAGCTAGCGCCGCGGCGTCCTTCCGCGGATGCGGTCGAAGCCCTGCTTGATCGCGGCGAAGCGCGCGTCGATCGTGGCTTCGTGCTCGGTGTCGGTGAAGATGTAGGGCCAGTCATTTTCGATTGCCTCGCAAACCAGTTCGCCGACATAGAGCGGATCGATACCAAATTTGTTGATCCGCTCCTGGAGTGCCTTGATAATATCGGCGATCGGTCCTTCCGTCGGCGGACTGCCGATCTTCTCGACGATCCGCTGCGGCACGTTGCGACGAAAATTAAAGATCTGAGTGCGGACAACGCCCGGACACAGGACGGATACCCCGATTTTCCGCGGCGCGAGCGCCTTACGCAGTCCTTCGGACAGAGCCACCACTCCATATTTGGTCACATCATACTGCGGACTTCCTCCAGCGATCAGCCCGAAGACGGACGCTGTGGAAACAACTTGCCCTCCTTCGCCGTGCGCCTCGATCAGTGGACCGAAAATCTCGATGCCCCAAATCACCGACATCAGATTGACGTCGAGAACCCAATTCCAACCCGCATCTGTCCAATGACCATAACCCCGGCCGCCGGCGACCCCCGCATTGTTGACCAGAATATGGACTTTTCCGTAGCGCGACACGGTGGCATCCGCTGCGGCTTGGAGGTCTGCTTTAAGCGATACATCCGCTCTCACGCCGTCAACGTCGGCGTTGGTCAGTTTCAATTTCGCTACAGCCGTTGCTAACGCCTCTTCCTCGATGTCGCATAACATGACATTCACCCCGGCGTGCGACAGCGCCGTGGCGATCCCTAATCCGATGCCTGATGCTGCTCCGGTGACGAAGGCTGTCCGTCCGGTAAGGTCTTGCATGTGCGTGTTTCCGTTGCTTTTGCAATTGGCCTTGGCAGATACCTATCTGGGTTCGCTGAGTTTATCGAGCTTCGGCTCAAGGCGTCCACTCGCCTTAACCATGGCCGGATCATCTGGATGCGGCGGGCCGCGTGCCACGCCCGGTTTGGGTCAATCGCGGCCGAATCCGACCTCTCGGCCATGTCCGGTTTACCCCCAGTAGCGACCGGATTGCGGACATCTAGGACGGCAGCTTGGTGCCAAGAGACTACGTGAATTCGAGAGGCCGCCAGCCGAGGCGGCCTCTCCTTATTTTCATCAGGGTTTACACACTACGGTTGCGCCACCCATTATAATTCCTACTTCAATACCTCTTGTCACGGCATGCCACCATGCCGTCTGATTGTTCCTAAGTCCGCCGCTCACGGCATCCATCTCCTCAGCCGTCAATTCATACGGCCTGATTTCACTCGTAATGCTGATTTCATCTTTCCGGGTATCCATCTTCATCTCCTCTGGTTGCGCGCCGACTGGGCGACCCCTCGTTTTGATCAATGAGTAACAACCCAACAACCGATGCCTCCTGCCTCCGCAAAACCTTTCGCCATCCCGAGTTGGAACCAGCCCCACGCTTCGGTCTGATTGTTCCGAAGCCCACCGCTGACGCTATCCAGATCGTTTGCCGTCAGCTCGGGCTCATTGATTTCCGGTTGCTGTCTTTCCATATCCGCCTCCTGCTGATTTTGGGGGGGACCATTCCCTCCCAATCTGTAGTTGCAGGAATATGCGATCAGGTCGTTCGTTGCCGTGATGGTCATCACACTTCAAAATAGGGCACTGCTTATCTCAAACGAGATGCCACCACACTCAATAGTGCCGCGCAGTGAACGATAATTCGAAACGATGTCTGTTCGAGGTCAAACTGAGACCAGAGTTCACCGGCGTGGCATGTCCGTTCTGCCGCCGGGAGCGGACATGCTTGTGACCGGCCGCCGCCAAAGGCGGTCATTCGGGCACGCCAGCTATTCGCCAGGCTTGCTCCAATTTCTCGATATCTTCGAGCCGACGAAGCACCATTTGATTTTTAAAGCCGGAGATGCAGAAGAGGGGATCGGCTTGCAGGATGGCATCGCAAGCTCGCCGGGCTTCGGCGATTCGTCCGGCCATGGCCAGGCTCGATATCAGTATTCGCCGCGCACCCGGAAAGTTCGGCTGGCGCTGGATGGCGCTCGTGGCCCAGGACAGACCTTCTTCATACCGCCCGGCAAAGAAATGAGCGTAAGCCATCCCGGTTTGGGGCAGGAACAAGTGGGGATCGATCGGACTCAAGCGAATGGCTGCCGAGAACTGCTCGATCGCCGCCTCGTCATTGCCGAGATAAAGCTGTGCCCAGCCCGCCCAAAGACGCGCCATTGCCAGATGGGGGTCGAGTGCGACGGCCCTTGCGGCAAAAGCTGACCCGGTCTCCGGATCTTCGAGCATGTAGGAATACACTTGCGCTGCGTGCGCAAGCACCAGGGGATCGTCCTGGTCGAGCTGCACCGCGCGCTCGGCCAGTTGCCGGCTTTCGAGCCGTTCCTTTGCCGCGTCCTCGCTCCACCCGAACGCTTTCCTCTGACCGAAAATGTTGGCCGCAGCGGCGTAGGCGACGGCAAACGCAGGATCGAGCGAGATGGCAAGCTTCGCCATCCTGAGAGCTTCAGTGCTGCCCTGCCGCGTCCACTGGTACGTGCCGAACTTATGGCGCATATAATAGTCATAGGCCTGCAGGCTCTCGGTCGGTTTGCGACGTGCGCGCTCGATTTCCGCGCGCTCGAGTTCGTGGAGAGATCGCGCCGATCACGCTGCTCGTCAGGCGATCCTGCAAATCGAAGATTTCTTCGAGATCGCTGTCGAACTTGTCTGCCCAGATGTGTGCGTCAGTCGATGCATCGATCAACTGCCCGGTCACACGAACCCGTTTCCCGGCCCTGCGGACGCTGCCTTCCAGCACATAGCGAACACCAAGCTCACGGCCGACCTGCTTGATGTCGACGGCTTTTCCCTTGTAGGTGAAACTCGAATTTCGCGAGATTACGAACAGCAGTTTCGATCGCGACAGCCCCGTGATGATATCCTCGACCATGCCGTCGGCGAAATATTCCTGTTCCGGATCGTCGCTCAAGTTCTGAAACGGCAGCACGGCGATGGACGGTTTGTCGGGAAGCGCGAGAACGGGCCGCTCCTGTTCCATTTGGGCGACTGGTGCACCAGTGGGCCTCTGCGTTTCCAGTACGGAGGCGACGAAACGAAAGCCCTTTCGCGGCAGTGTTTTGATCAGGCGCTGCTGCTGGCCGGAATCGCCGATTGCACTTCGGACGGCATTCAGGCGGGTCGTCAGTGCGGCATCGGACACGCTGCGCCCGTTCCAGATGGCATCGATCAGGTCGTCCTTGCTGACGACGCGTTCCCGGTTGCGGATCAAATAATCGAGCAGGTCGAATACCTGTGGCGTGACCGGGACGACGGCCGCCCCGGACTGCAGTTCGCGTCGGTCCGTGTCGAGTGCGTAGTCCCCGAAAAGAAAGCGCAATCTGTCAATCCTTCAGATGGTCTCCGATCGTCGGGACTCCAGCACCGGTTGCGAAGCAAAGAATAAGCCGCCGGTAAGGAAAATGTAAGCCGCCTGTTAAGCGCGCCCTCCAGCGAGAGAGCATTCTCTGCGCGGAGACAACGTTTCCCAGGGATGGATCGCGTGCCTGTTGCGCCGAGGATGCCTTACGGAGCAAGTTATGGCGGAATCAATTCAAGCAGCTCCTCCGTCCCTTCCACCGCCTGTTCAGCTGATACAGATGGGAACGGGGGGCGCCGTTGCCCATGTCGTCCAGATAGCGGCCAAGCTTGGATTGGCGGATCTACTCGCTGACGGCCCGAGGAACGCCGCCGAACTGGCGGGGCCCATGGCTCTGCACGCGCCGGCTTTGCACCGGTTAATGAGAACGATGGCGAGCCTCGGGCTTCTCACCGAAGGCGAAGCACAGCGTTTCTCGTTGACGAACCTCGGTGAGGCGTTGAAGACGGGCGCTCCGGGCTCAGCAAGGGCAACCTTGCTCATGACGGGCAGCAGTTGGGTTGGAACTGGCTTCGCCAACATTTTTCATTCCGTGCAAACAGGCCGCGCGGGCTTTGAAAAAGCACAAGGAATGCCGTTCTTCGACTACCTTGCCCAACATCCCGAGCATGCCGCCGTATTTAGTGAAGCAATGGTCGGGCTTCACGGAGCCGAACCCCCAGCGGTCGCAGCAGCGTATGATTTTTCGCTGTTCAAAACCGTCGTCGATGTCGGAGGGGCGACCGGCAATATGCTCGCCGCTATCCTTGCGCGATACCCGGAACCTCGTGGCCTGCTGTTCGATAGACCGCATGTGGTCGTCGACGCGACCAAGTTGCTCAAAGCCAATGGCGTTGTGGATCGTGTGACCATCGAGGCCGGAGATTTCTTCCAGACAGTGCCCACCGGCGGCGACGCCTACATCCTGTCGCATATCATGCACGATTGGAGCGATGAGCAGTGCCTGACAATTCTCGGTCATTGTCGCAAGGCCATGAAACCCGATGGCCGGTTGCTGATCGTCGAGATGGTCCTGCCTCGCGGTGATGCTCCACACCCGGGCAAAATATTGGACATGGTGATGCTGGTTCTGACAGGCGGTCAGGAGCGCACGGAAGCCGAGTATGCACATCTACTCGATAAGGCTGGCTTCCACCTCAACCGCGTCGTGGCAACCCAATCGCCGGTAGCTGTGGTGGAAGCCGTTCTGGCCTGAAGCAAGCGTGCTGGGCCGCCCCGCGCCGTCGGCTACAGCTTCCGTCGCATCCTCGCATAGCTGAGCATTCTTCCGCCAGCGATCAGCTAACCAAGGTTGCAAAACGCTCCATGTCCGGAGTGGGTCATTCGAGTTGTTTGTGAGGCTCGGGGGCGGGCGATCACAAAATCGCGCGTTTCCGATTTCCCGCTTTAGTTGTGAGATAGTTCATAGTGACGTCTTGAGTGTGATATCAGCATGCGGCCCGGGGGACGAGTTCACAGCCCACGAGGTAACGACCATGGCCAATCAACCCAATCTGTACCAGCTCTCCGGCGGCGGAATTCACATCACCTACTCGACGAGTGGCATCGCCGGACAACCGCATTTCACCTACCAGGATGCGCTTCAGGTCAAGAATTTCACCGGCAACCAGATCACGACGCTGCAAACCAGCATCGGAATGCTGGTGACGGTCACGATCCACCTGACCGTGGACTCCGGTTCGACGACGTTCAGCGTGCTGCTGCCGAACGTCAACCTGCCGGATGGGCTGTTCGGCTCCGCGAATATCACCGCCGAGGGCATCACGACCGTGCACCGGTTCTCGATCTTCCATATCCAGGGCCAGACGGAGTTCTACACCGCGGTGCCGATGCAGGGCACGGCGGCGCACGTGCTGTTCGAGGCTGCAACCGCAACCTCAAAGGTGGCTTGAGGCATCGTCGGGCGTCGTGCCGCCGCGCGACGCCCGCGCCGCTTGGCTGTCCCGGCGCGATATCGCCTTGCGGGTCTACTTTGCATGGGGTTGTTTTCGATATTTTCGGTCGGGACGCTCTAGTCAGCCGGAACGCCGGTCGTTCCGCGTGTCGTCAGCCGGCTGCCCTTGGGCCGTCCGGCGAGATGTGCGTTCGGCGCCACCACTTCGGTGGCGAGGCCGACACGCGCCAGGAAGCGGATGGTGAGCCAGGTGTTGTCGATTTCCCACCAGCGATGACCGTGGCGCGCCGAGCGCGGGTCGGCGTGATGGTTGTTGTGCCAGCCTTCGCCGTTGGAGATCAGGCCGACGATGACGTTGTTGCGGCTGTCCTCGTCGGTCTCGTAGTTGCGGTAGCCCCACACGTGGGTCACCGAATTGATCGCCCAGGTGATGTGCCAGACCAGAACCGTACGCACGAACACGCCGAACAACAGAATGCTCAATCCGGTGTGTGTAGCCTCGGCCGCCGTTTCCCCGGATAGCCAGGCCGTGGCGAAACCTAGCGGCGAAGAACAACGGCATTTGCAGCAGGTTGATCCACACCAGCCCGTTGTGGCGCTCGAGCGCGACATAGAAGCGATCGCGCAGGATGTCCTTGGCATAGCGCTCGTAGATTCCGAGCCGTGACAGTTCGGGCTGGTGGACCAGCAGCCAGCCGACATGGCTCCAGAAAAAACTCGCCAGCGGCGAATGCGGGTCCGGCTGTTCGTCGGCGAATTGATGGTGACGGCGGTGGATCGCCACCCAGCGCGCCGGCGTTTCCTGCAGGCACGACATCGCGATCACGACCATCGTGTGCTCCAGCCATTTCGGACATGTCAGCCCGCGATGGGTCAGAAGCCGGTGGTAGCAGAGGTTGATGCCGAACAGCCCGCACAGATGCGTGCCGGCGATGGCCAGGATCAGACCGCTCCAGCGGAAATAGCCGGGCATGAAGGCAAGTACCGCGGCGACATGGTAGGCGCCGATCACGACGATATAGGGCCAGTTGAGCTGAAACGGCCGCACACCCGCCGGGAGCGATATTCTGGAATTCGCTGAGGACGGGGAGAGGGCTGGAGAAAGGTTGGTGGGGTCAAGTACCGCAGTTTTTGCGATCGGCCGGGGAGCGGTCGTCATTCCGAGGTTGGTTCCGTTCGGTGGGAGGTCTCGCCAAAGCGTTGGTGTCTGATTCCTCATATACGGTTCGAACCCGCTTCGGGGTCCAAAATCTGGGGCTAATTGACGCTGTCTTTTGCCAAAAATTGCTGGAGAATCAGTTCCATAGCGGAACCGGAGGGCGGATTGAGGCGCCAGCGCCGGGTTGATTGACATCCGGCCCTGCGATGGCTTAGAAACCGCGCATCCCGGGCGGATCGCCGCTGGCGGGGTTAATCCCATTTTGCCACACTCGGGCAGGTATTCAGGTTCGGCCTTCAACACGGCCTTTCGAAGCATCAGGATTGTCCCATGAAGGTCCGTAACTCGTTGAAATCGCTGCGCGGCCGCCACCGCAACAACCGTCTGGTCCGCCGCAAGGGCCGGGTGTACGTGATCAACAAGGTGCAGCGCCGCTTCAAGGCCCGTCAGGGCTGAGCCGACACGGCTCGCGATTTTTTCGCCGGCACCCCTCTCGTTTCACAGGTCTTTGACGACGTGCTGCTTTGCAGCGCGATTTTGCGCGTCTAGACTTGCCCCATGGCATTGAGATTCCCGGATGCGAGAGACTGCCGGATTGCGATACTAGCCGCTGTTCTGACAGCGGTGCCGCTAACGGCTTTTGCCCAGAGCGATTCTCCCCGCGACCCCCGGGTCATTCCCCCTCCGAAGAGCCAGAAGAAGCTGCCGGAAGCGCCGAGCAAGCTGCCCAAGGTCGGCGCCGATCGCATCCGCGGACTGGATTTCCTGTTCGGCGCGCTCAAGGCCGCACCCGATGAAGCCAGCGCCAAGCATGTCGAGGCGCGGATCTGGGCGATGTGGATGCAGACCCCGAGCGACACCGCGGCGCTGTTGATGCTGCGCGCCAAGGCGGCGATGGACGCGCAGCAGATGGATGTTGCGCTCAAGCTCCTGGATGCCGTGGTCAAGCTGCGACCGGATTATGTCGAGGCCTGGAACCGGCGCGCGACGTTGTATTATCTGAAGAACGACTATGCGCATTCGATGGAGGACATCCGCGAGGTCCTGATCCGCGAACCCCGCCATTTCGGCGCACTGGCCGGCCTCGGCATGATCATGCAGGACATCGGTGACGAGAAGCGCGCGCTCGACGCGTTCCGCAAGGCGCTCGCGGTCAACCCGCACCTCGAAAAGGTGCCGGAACTGGTGAAGACGCTGACCGAAAAGGTCGAAGGCCGCGATATCTGATTTACCCTGGTTAACCGTGATCTCGGACGCGCGGGAACACCCGCCGCCACCGCGCTATTATCTATCGCGTAACAGCGTCCAGGGAGCGTAGCCATGAAGTCATTGCTGCTGGCCGGCGCGGTACTGATCGCAGCCGGAAACATCGCCTTCGCGCAAGGCTATTGGGTGACCGGCGATCGCGCGAGCGGGAAATGCCGGATCGTCACCAGCAATCCGGTCGTCGACAGCCAGGTCGGCGGCAACGTCACGTTTGGCAGCGGACCCTACCGGTCGAACGACGACGCCAAGTTGGCGCGCTCAACCATTCGCGAATGCCCGCCCGAACCTCCCGGCGATGCGCGGGACGCGGACAAGGCAGACAAGGACAATTAGAGCGGTATCGAGCTAGATGGGTATCCCGGGATTCTAGTGCACGGCGTTGCTGCCGCGCGCCATTCCGTCGAGGCCGACTGCTGCGTAGAACTCGGCCAGTTCCGCCTCGAGCCGCTCATTGACCAGCAACAGCGCCTTCAGCGCACCGCGAATGTCGCCGTTGCAGTTTGCCACGATCTGGTCGATGGCCGCTTCGCTTGCATTGGAAATCATGGCTAGTTCTCCGATTGTACTCTGGAACAAAGTTTGGCCAGCGCCGCTGTTCCTGTGGATGTTGGGTACAGTCTCGGGCGTCGGCCACCCCATCAGGCACGCCGACACATGGCGAAAGTGTCGACGCATTCGTATAAAGTGGCGATGACGGCTGGATGACCCCGTTATCCACAGGGCGCGCGTCCTGTGGATAACCGTTCCGAAACCCCGCGCGGGCTCCGGCCGTAGCTTATTGGTGCGAAAGATCATTCAGGCATTTTTCATGGTGGCGGTAGTTGTCGTGGCCGCGCTGGCGATACTGGCGCTGGTCACGCAGGCCGGCGTGCTGCGGGTCGCAGCGCGCCCATCCCGCATCAGGGCGCCATGGTTGAGGTTACCGGCGCCCGCCTTCACGTCGTCGAACTCGGCCCGCGCGATGCCGCGGGGCCGCCGATCGTGATGCTGCATGGCGCCAGCTCCAATCTCGAAGCGATGCGGCGGCCGCTCGGTGAGCTGTTGGCAAAAAATCACCGCGTGATCCTGATCGATCGTCCCGGCCACGGCTGGAGCACCCGCGCCCGCCTTGAGGACTCGACGCCGGAAATCCAGGGCCGGATGATCGACGAGGCGCTGGCCAAGCTCGGCATCGGCAGGGCGATCCTGGTGGTGCATTCCTGGGCAGGCGCGCTCGGCGCGCGGATGGCGCTGGATTATCCGCAAGCGCGTCGCGGGCCTCGTGATGCTGGCGCCGGTGGCCTATCCATGGCCCGGCGGCGTCGGACGCTACAACCAGATCGTGGCGCTGCCGGTGATCGGGCCGCTTTTGGCCTACACCGATCACGCTGCCGCTCGGCGCCCTTCTGGTCGAGCCCGGCGCGCGCGGCGTGTTCTTCCCGCAGACGATGCCGGACGGCTATGTCCGCGATACCGCGACGACGCTGCTGCTGCGGCCGCGCGAATTTCTCGCCAATGCCCATGACCTCGTGACGCTGAAGGCAGCCGTCGCCGAACAGGCGCCGCGTTATGCCGGGATCAAGGCGCCGGTCACGATCATTTCCGGCGATGGCTCCGACAAGACCGTCTCGACCCACATCCACTCGCAGCCGCTGGCGGCGACCGCGCCGAATGCGAAACTGATCGTGCTGCCCGGCGTCGGTCACATGGTGCAGAACGCGGCGCCCGATCGCGTGATTGCCGAGATCGAGGCGATGATCGGCGCGATGGCGCCAAGCACGGCGACCGCCGTCAATTAGGCAAGCACGGCGGTTGCCATCTATTAGGACGGTGGCAATTCCCGGGTCCGGGTGTCACCTCGGATTTTGCTCGCGCCGTCTTCCATCCTGCCGGGATCGGCGTAGCCTGTCGATCGCGCTACCGCGGCTGTTGCGGGATTTCGCTGCTCGTCCCGCCCGGCATACGATCGCGTGAGAGCTTGCGTTTACGGGCAGCCGACCGCGAGGGAGAGCGCCATGTACGCCGCCATTCGTCAAGGCAAGGCCAAGGCCGGCAAGGCCGAGGAACTGACGCGCCGGATCAAGGAGGGGGCTATTCCCGTGATCAGCGGCGTCGAAGGTTTTATGGGCTACTACGTCGTCTATGCGCCCGACGACACCGTGATCGCGATCAGCCTGTTCAACAATTACGCGGCCGCCGAGGAATCCAACAAGCGCGCGCTGGCCTGGATCGAGCACGACCTGGCGCCGCTGCTGACCGGGCCGGCCATGGCGGTGGCCGGGCCGGTGATCGTGCATACGCTGGCGTAGCGGCGCAGATCGGCCGAAGCCTTACTTGGACTTGACCTTGCCGTCCTTGTCGAATTGCGAGACGTAGGCCCAGAGATTGTTGATCTCGTTCTCGCTCTTGATGCCGGCGAAGGCCATCTTGGTGCCGGGAATCTTGGCCTTCGGGTCCTTGATGTATTCCTTGAACTGGGCCTCGTTCCAGGTGATGCCGGAGTTCTTGTTGGCGTCCGAATAGGAATAGCCTTCCGCGGTGCCGGAATGGCGGCCGTCGAGCCCGTTCAGTTCCGGGCCGACCTTGTTCTTGGCGCCTTCGCCGATGGCGTGGCAGGCCAGGCATTTGTTGAACGAGCTCTTGCCGGCGGCGAGGTCGACGTCCTGCGCCAGCGCGCCCGACGCCGCGACTGTCAGGGAGGTGAAGGCCATCAGCGCGCCTAGGGTCAGTTTGGTCATGGGGTGCTCTTCGTCTCTTCGGTGGTGTGGCTGGTGCCGCTTGTGGCATGGCCGGCTTCGACAGGACAAGTCACGAAACCTTGACAGGTTTCATGACGGTGGACTTGTCCCAGAGAGAACTCAGCTGTTGCGAGCAGAGGCAATCCGACCTTGGTGGCCTACCCAAGCTTGCTCAGACGTGCTTGATTTGGCATCACAAATAACGCGTGGGCTTGGAATCCAATAACTGGAATCCGCAAGGTCGGGAGGAATACGCGCATGGCCATCATGATGCCGGCTTCCGATCAGGCGGTGCTGGATCGCCGCGACGCCATCGTCGCCGCCTTGCGCGCGATCGTGCCCGGCGAGGGCGTGATCGACAGCGCGGCCGAAATGCTGCCCTACGAGTCCGACGGGCTGATGGCCTATCGCCAGCCGCCGATGGTCGTGGTGCTGCCCGACACCACGGAGCAGGTCTCGCAAGTCCTGAAATACTGTTCCGAGCAGGGCATCAAGGTGGTGCCGCGCGGCTCCGGCACCTCGCTGTCCGGCGGCGCGCTGCCGCTGGCCGACGGCGTGCTGCTGGGGCTCGGCAAGTTCAAGCGCATCCGCGAGATCGATTTCGACAACCGCGTCGTGGTCACCGAGCCCGGCGTCACCAATCTCGCCATCAGCCAGGCGGTGGCGCATGCCGGCTTTTACTATGCGCCGGATCCGTCGTCGCAGATCGCCTGCTCGATCGGCGGCAATGTCGCGGAAAATTCCGGCGGGGTGCATTGCCTGAAATACGGCATGACCACCAACAACGTGCTCGGCTGCGAGATCGTGCTGATGTCGGGCGAAATCCTGAAAATCGGCGGCAAGTCCGCGGAAAATGCCGGCTACGACCTGATGGGCATCATCACCGGCTCCGAAGGCCTGCTCGGGGTGATCACTGAAATTACGGTGCGGATCCTGCAAAAGCCCGAGACCGCGCGCGCGCTGATGGTCGGCTTTGCCGAGGTCGAGGCCGCCGGCGAATGCGTGGCGCGCATCATCGGCGCCGGCATCATTCCGGGCGGCATGGAGATGATGGACAAGCCCGCGATCCACGCCGCCGAAGCCTTCGTCCATGCCGGCTATCCGCTCGATGTCGAGGCGCTGCTGATCATCGAGCTCGATGGTCCCGAGCGTCGAGGTCGACGAACTGATCACGCGGGTCGAGACCATCGCGAAGGGCTGCGGTTCGGTCACCTGCAGATCTCGACCTCCGAGACCGAGCGCAACCTGTTCTGGGCCGGCCGCAAGGCGGCGTTCCCGGCGGTGGGCCGGATTTCGCCGGACTATCTCTGCATGGACGGCACCATTCCGCGCGGCGCGCTGCCGAAGGCGCTGGCGCGCATCCGCGAGCTGTCGGAAAAATACGGTCTCGGCGTCGCCAACGTGTTTCACGCCGGCGACGGCAATCTGCACCCGCTGATCCTGTACGACGCCAACAAGCCCGGCGAGATGGAGCGCGCCGAAGCCTTCGGCGCCGACATCCTGCGCTGCTGCGTCGAACTCGGCGGCGTGCTCACCGGCGAACATGGCGTCGGCATCGAGAAGCGCGACCTGATGCCGGAAATGTTCACCGAGATCGATCTCAACCAGCAGCAGCGGCTGAAATGCGCGTTCGACGCCCAGGGCCTGCTCAATCCCGGCAAGGTGTTTCCGACCCTGCACCGCTGCGCCGAACTCGGCCGCGTCCATGTGCACGGCGGCAAGCTGGCATTTCCCGAACTTCCGCGATTCTGAGGGCCCGGCAGCGACCCGGCGGCACACATGACGGATGTTTCGATAGGTGGGGTGTCAGCTGCGGCCAGCGAAGGGCGTACCGCATCTCGCCTGGCTTTCATCGACAACATCAGATGGTCGATGATCATTCTGGTGCTCAGCATGCACGCATGCGACACCTATAGTCCGTTCGGAAACTGGTACTACGTCGACCGGCAAAAGACGGGTTTCGGCACCGCGATTTTCTTCGGCGTTTACCAGAGTTTCCTGCAGGCATTCTTCATGGCGGTGCTGTTCTTCATTGCGGGCTATTTTTCCGCCGCCGCTTACGATCGAAAAGGGTTCTCGCGGTTTCTCCGCGACCGCTTGTTCCGGCTCGGATTGCCGACATTGCTGTATATGCTCGTGATCGGTCCGCTCACCCAGTATTTCCTGTCCTGGACATGGGGTGACGGCGGCTTCGGGCACCAATGGCTGCTTCATCTCAGGGACGGCGAGTGGCTGTCGGAAACCGGACCGATGTGGTTCTGCGCAGCGCTGCTGATGTTTGCGATCGTCTATGCGCTGATCCGCCTGACCGGATCGAAAGCGCCCCGGATCGAGCTCGCCGGCGACCACCGGGGCGGGATCGCGGTGGCGGCTTTCATCGCCATGATGGCGGCTTCGACCTTCCTGGTCCGTGTCGGCATCAGCGGCAACGCCTCGGTCCTCAACGTGCACCCCGGCGACTTCCCGCAATACGTCCTGATGTTTGCGGCCGGCATCTTCGGCTATCGCGGCAACTGGATCACGGAATTTCCGGCACGCATGTCCTTGCTGTGGGGATCGCTCGCGCTGTCGTTGTCGGTCCCGCTGTTTGCGGCGCTCATCGTGTTTGGCGGTGGCTTGCAGGGCGAGACTGCGCAATATGCGGGCGGGTTCAATCCGGTGAGTGCCGGAAAATGCCTGTGGGAAGCGCTGGTCTGCGTCGGCATGGGTCTATTGATGCTTGCGATCTACCGACGTTATTTCGACGAGCAGGGGCCGGTTGCCCGATGGCTCTCCGACAATGCGTTCGGCGTCTATCTGATTCATCCGCCGATCCTGATCGGCTTTGCCATCCTGCTGCATCCGGTCGCACTGGGCGCGATCCCGAAAGCCATGCTGCTGACCTTGCTTGCGGCGATCGGAAGTTTCGCGGCATCCGCCTTCGTGCTGCGGCAATCGCCGTTGCGCGCAATCGTCTAGAGTTTCCGATGGACACCCTCAAGGTACGTGACGCCAAGGACGTCGAGCAGGTGGTGCGGGCGGCGATCGCCAGCGAGCAGCCGCTCGAGATCGTCGGTCATGGCACCAGGCGCCAGATCGGCCAGCCGATGGCGACCAATGCGCTGCTCGA
Source organism: uncultured Alphaproteobacteria bacterium (assembly GCA_963764705.1). Taxonomy (GTDB): domain Bacteria; phylum Pseudomonadota; class Alphaproteobacteria; order Rhizobiales; family Xanthobacteraceae; genus Bradyrhizobium. Next base: position 581,879 of record CAVXTR010000016.1, read on the forward strand.
TCTGTCGGCGCTGAATGCGGTCTCTTCCTACGAGCCGAACGAACTGATCATCACGGTGCAGGCCGGCGCCCCGCTTGCCGACGTGCAGTCGCTGATCGATTCCAAGAACCAGCAATTCGCCTTCGAGCCGATGGATACTTCCGTGCTGCTGGGCGTATCCGGCAACGGCACCATCGGCGGCATGATCGGTGTTGGTCTTGCCGGACCCCGCCGTATCAAGGCCGGCGGCGCGCGCGATCACCTGCTGGGCGCGCATGCGGTGTCCGGCTTCGGCGACAGTTTTAAAACCGGCGGCCGGGTGGTGAAGAACGTCACCGGCTACGATCTTTGCAAGTTGCTGACGGGGTCGTGGGGCACGCTGGCGGTCATGACCGAAGTGACGTTGAAAGTGATGCCGAAGCCCGAAAGCGAGCGCACGCTGATGCTGCGCTCCCTCGACGACCTGACCGCGAACCGGGCGATGACGGCGGCCCTCGGCTCGCCCTTCGACGTCTCCGGCGCGGCGCATCTGCCGAACTCGGCGTTTCGGCCGGCCGGTGGCGCGCTGGCGGAATTGGGTTCCCGGGGTCCTGGTTCCCAGGGTCAGGCGATAACGCTGATCCGGCTGGAAGGCATTGCCGCCTCGGTCGCGGATCGCGCCGGTTCCCTGTCCAGAACGCTCGCGTCCTTTGCGGCGGTGGAGATGTTGCAGGATGCAGCCTCCGCCGCGGCCTGGCGTGCGATCCGCGATGTCGAACCGTTCGCGGCGCGCGGCTCGCTCGGCGCGTGGCCGGTGTGGCGGATCGTCTGTCCGCCGGCATCAGGTGGCGCCCTCGGCCAGGCGCTGGCGCGCGATACCGGGGGCGACGTGATCTACGATTGGGGTGGCGGTCTGATCTGGGCGGCGTTGCCGCCCAAGCCGGACGCGCAGGCGGCGCTGGTGCGCCAGCGCGTCGAGGCCGCCGGCGGCCACGCCATGCTGATCCGGGCGTCCGAACTGGTCCGGTCCAACGTCGATGTGTTCCATCCGCAACCGGGCGGGCTGGCGCTGTTGAGCGAGCGGGTGCGTCACAGCTTCGATCCCAAGACCATTCTCAACCGCGGCCGGCTGACGCGGGGATCTCGCCCATGAAAACCGAATTCTCGCTCGCCCAGCTCGCCGATCCCGATATCGCCGAAGCCGACACGATCCTGCGCAAGTGCGTGCATTGCGGCTTCTGCACCGCGACCTGTCCGACCTATGTGCTGCTCGGCGACGAACTCGACAGCCCGCGCGGCCGGATCTACCTGATCAAGGAGATGCTGGAGAAGGACAAGCCGCCGACGCCGGAGGTGGTCAAGCACATCGACCGCTGCCTCTCGTGTCTGGCCTGCATGACCACCTGTCCGTCGGGGGTGAACTACATGCATCTGGTCGATCAGGCGCGGGTCCGGATCGAGCGGGATTTCTCCCGGCCGCTGCCGGAACGGCTGCTGCGTGCGGTGCTGGCCTTCGTGCTGCCGCGGCCGAAACTGTTTCGCGCCAGCATGATCCTGGCGCGCCTGGGCCGGCCGTTCGCGGCTTTGTTGCCGGCACCGAACGCGGCTGCGACCCCCTCGCTGCTGCGGCGGATCAAGGCGATGCTGGCGCTGGCGCCGGGCCGTCTGCCGGCGCCGGGACCATCAGGCGGCAGCGTTTTTCCGGCCACAGGCGAGCGGCGGGGACGGGTCGCGCTGCTGCAGGGCTGCGCCCAGCAGGTGCTGGCGCCGCGGATCAACCAGGCCGCCATCAACCTCTTGACGCGCCACGGCATCGAGGTCGTGCTGGTCAAGGACGAGCAATGCTGCGGCGCGCTGACCCATCACCTGGGCCGGGACGGCGACGCCCTGGCGCGGGCTCGCGGCAACGTCAGCGTGTGGCAAAGGGAAGCGGAACAAGGCGGCCTGGACGCCATCCTGGTGACGGCGTCAGGCTGCGGGACGGTCATCAAGGACTACGGTTTCATGCTGCGCGAGGATCGCGAATTCGCCGGTCCCGCTGCGCAAATATCGGCGCTGGCAAAGGATATCACCGAGTATCTCGCCGGCCTCGATCTCCATCCGTCGACGCAGCGAGGCGACGTCACGATCGCCTATCACTCGGCTTGTTCGCTGCAGCACGGACAGAAAATCACGCAGCTTCCGAAAGAATTGCTTTCCAAGAATGGATTCGTGGTGAAAGATGTACCCGAGAGCCATTTGTGTTGCGGTTCGGCGGGGACCTACAACATTCTCCAGCCCGACATTGCGAGCAGATTGCGCGATCGAAAGGTCGCCAATATTGCGACAGTGAAGCCGGACATGATCGCTGCAGGCAATATTGGGTGCATGGTTCAGATTGCCGGCGGTACGTCAGTTCCTGTGGTGCACACCATTGAGCTTCTCGATTGGGCGACAGGAGGTCCAAAACCTGAATTGAGAGGGACAGGATTGAACTGATCGATCTGCCCCGAGCATGATGGGGAATAGCGGGCACCGGTTTTCCGAAATGCATGCTCAGTCGATCCGGCTTGAACGATCCGGCCAGGACGATCTAGCCAGGACGATCCAGCTAAGACGATCCAGCTAAGACGATCCAGCTCCGACGATCCAACTTGACGAACTATTCGAAGCGTTCGACGACCGACACGACGACAGGCTCATGGACCAGCGGCAACAGGAGGACCACGAATGGCTAAAGGAAAGAAGAGCAAGAAAGGCAAGAAGGCCAAAAAGGCCAAGAAGGCGGTAATGGCGAAGAAGAAATCCGCGAAGAAGTCGTCGAAAAAGGCGGCCAAGAAATCTGCGAAGAAATCGGCGAAGAAGGCTGCCAGGAAAACAGCCAAGAAGGCCGTGAAGAAATCCGCCAAGAAATCCGCCAAGAAAGCGGCGCCGAAGAAGGTCGCCAAGAAGAGCCCGGCGAAGAAAAAGAAGGCGGCCGCCCCCAAGCCGGCGGCAGCCGTGAAGCCGGCGGCAGCTCCGGCTCCCGCTCCGGCGCCTGCACCGGAACCCGCGCCGGCCCCGAGCTGGGCTACCCCGGAACCGTCAACCCCGTCATGGGGTTCGTCCAACGGAGGCGAGCAGCACTAGGCCGCCGCCAGCGACACGCGCTCGAAGGGCCGCAGCACTGCTGCGGCCCTTTTCGTTTGAGCGGTGCTTTTTGGTGCGGCATCCGGTTGGCACGGCTCCGGACTTCTACGGAGGATTGATTCGTATAAGTAGCTGTCTGACGGCCGTGGTTTTCCACTGCTTTCAGGTTCGAGACGCATCCTGAGGGGCCAGGAAACCGCCGAAATTGTGCTCGGAATGCAACACCGGCTGACAACATTATTTGAAACGATCAAAACGCCTAAAAAGGCGGCATATGCTTGACTTTTTTGCTTCACGGCCCCGGCGCCGCGTACCAGATTGCAATCACGTTAATGAATTTGGTTGCAGTCGGTTATCGCATGCCCTTGGGGGGCGCCGGAACGGGACTGTCTTGGAAGGTGATGGGGATCGTCATGAAGAAAGTCGTCTTGTTAGCAACGGCGCTGGCAATGGTTTCGGGTTCGGCTCTTGCCGCGGATATGGCCGTCAAGGCCGTAAAGGCTCCGCCAGTGGCTGCATTCGATCCCTGGGACTTTGCCTTTGGCTCAGCGCTCATGAACGACTACATCTTCCGCGGCATCACCCAGTCCAACCACAAGCCCTCGGTGGCCGCCTACTTCGAGCCGCGCTACAACATCAACAAGGACGTCCAGCTCTATATCGGCACCGCCGGCGAGAGCATTTCCTTCGCCAACCGCGCGGCGGCTGAAATCGACATCTACGGCGGTATCCGCCCGACCGTCGGCATGTTCGCCTTCGACTTCGGCGTTTGGGGCTACCTCTATCCGGGCGGGCAGTGCTTCGGTTCACAGGGATTGTCTGTGAACGGAAATTGCGGTGGTGGCATCGACTTTGGTGTCCCCGGAGTGGGTGGATTGCCGATCAACGGCAATTTCGCCAAGAAGAGCGCAAGCTTTTATGAAGGCTATGCCAAGGTCAACATTACGCTCAACGATCAATTCGCGGTGGGCTTCAACGAGTACTACTCGCCAAACTTCCTGAACCTCGGCGCTTGGGGCAACTACGCGTCGGTCACCGGCAAGTGGACCGCGCCGAGCACCACCTTCGGTTCCAGCGGCGTTGGCATGTACGTCTCCGGTGAATTCGGTCGTCAGTGGCTCGGAACCTCGGATGCCTTCTACGGTACCGGTGCGATCATCGCGGCTTATGCTGCTGGCATTCCTGAGCCGAGCTACAATACCTGGAACATCGGCGTCGGCTTCACCTACAAGGTGTTCACGCTGGACCTGCGTTACTCCGACACCAATCTCTCCAAGGGTGCCTGCAACGCGTTCACCAGCGACCACACTGCAACGACGGCGACTGCCGGCAGCGTCTCCGCGATCAACCCGGGTGGCTTCGAATCCAATTGGTGCGGCGCGACCGGCATCGTCAAGCTGTCGGCTGACCTGACCGCGATGACCAACCTGAAGTAAAATTCTCCTCCGGAGATCGAAGAGGCGGCAGAGCAATCTGCCGCCTCTTTTGTTTTGGGATTGCCTTGAATGAAACTGGATTGGCAGCGGCGTGCGCGCGAAGCCATTTCCCGCAACGATCATCACAACGTGCTGGCAGGTGCGGTCGCCGGTCTCGGCGGTACGATCGCCATCGGTGCCATGGAATGGTTCTCGGTTGCGGCGCATTACCCGCTGGCCGTGATTCCGTTCGCGACCTCCATTGTCCTGGTGATCGGATCGCCCGATGTCGAGCCGGCCCAGCCGCGCGCCTTGATCGGCGGCCATCTGGTGACGGCGCTGGTCGGCTTCGCCGTGCTGAAGCTGACGGGACCGCAAGCCTGGGCGGCGGCCGCCGCTGTCGGGCTCTCGATCCTGGCGATGTACCTCACCGGGACTTTCCACCCGCCGGCGGGCATCAATCCGCTGCTGGTGGTGTCAGGCAATCTGCCTGGGATGTTTCTGCTGGCGCCGGTGCTGGCCGGCGCCGTGCTTCTGACCGCCTTCGCCTTTGTCTGGCACCGCTGGGTGCGGCGCCAGAACTGGCCGCAGCGCTGGCTCTAGTTAGCTAAGCCGGCTTGCCGTCCTGCAACTTGAAGCGATCGCCGTCGCGGACCATGCTGATATTGCGCTGATGGAAGGCGTCCAGCGTCGAGCGGTGGCCGATCGAGACCACCGTGGTCTGCGGCAGTTTCTCCGCCAGCAATTTGTACAACGCCGCTTCCGAAGGCTCGTCGAGCGAAGCCGTCGCTTCATCGAGAAACAGATAGCTGGGCGCGTGCAACAGCGCGCGCGCCAGCCCGAGGCGTTGCTGTTCGCCGAGCGACAGCATCCGGTTCCAGTGCGCTTGCTCCGCCAGCCTGGAGGCGAGCTGGGGCAGCCCGACCAGCGCCAGCGCCTCGCTGACCTGAGCGGCGCTGAATCGATCGGTTTCGCCGGGATAGGCGATCGCCCCGTGCAGCGTTCCGATCGGGAAATACGGCCGCTGCGGCAGCATCATCACCGAGGCGCCCGCAGGTATCGCGACCGAACCGTTGCCGAACGGCCAGATCCCGGCGATGGCGCGGAACAGCGTCGACTTGCCGGAGCCTGACGGACCGGTAAGCAGCGTCCGCTCGCCGCTGCGAAAGCCGAGGCCGTCGGCTGCGACCAGCGGCTTGCCATCTGGCAGGCGCACCTCGAGCCCGCGCATGTCGATCGCCTTGCCGCTGCCGGATGAATCGACGCCGATCGAACCGGCACCGTCCGCAAACACAGCCGCACGGGCGATCGAGGTTTCGAAGCCGTCGAGACGGGCGACGACGGCTCTCCACTCGGCCAGCGTGCGGTAGATGGTGACGAACACCGACAGCGCCGTCTGCACGCTGCCGAACGCGGACGCTGTCTGCTGCAGGCCGCCGAGCTGGACTTTTTTGGCGAAGTAGGCCGGCGCTACTAGGATGTAGGGGAAGATCACCGCGGCCTGCGAATAGCTGGCGGTGAAAGCGGTCAGCCGTTTGGTCCGGCTCATGATGCCGTACCAGTTCTCGACGACGCTGGTGAAGCGATGCCAGAGCTGCTGGCGCTCCGCGCTCTCGCCCTTCAGGAGTGCGACCTGTTCGGAGTTTTCGCGCGCGCGCACCAGGTTGAAGCGGAAGTCGGCTTCATAACGCTGCTGCTGGAAGCCGAGCTGCACCAGCGGCGAACCGATCCATTGCGTCAGCGCCGTGCCGAAGATCGCGTAGATCAGCGCGCCCCACACCATGTAGCCGGGGATGTCGAAATCCTTGCCGAACAGATGCAGCGGCGCCGCCGCCGACAGGCCCCACAGGATCACGACAAAGGACAGCAGCGTCACCACCGAACTCAGCAGGTTCAAGCCGATGTCCAGCGTTCGATCCACGAACAATTTGACGTCTTCGGCGATGCGCTGGTCCGGGTTGTCGGCGGCGTCGCCCTGCAACTGCATGCGGTAATGATTGGCGCGGTGCAGCCACTCGCCGAGATAATGCCGGGTCAACCAGCGGCGCCAGCGGATCTGGAGCCATTGCTGCAGGTAGAGCTGGTAGACGGCCAGCGCGATGTAGGAGGCCGCAATGACACAAAACACTCCGATCTCGCGGACGAAGACATCCCAATTGTAATCCTGCAGCGCATTGAAGAAGCGATTCTGCCACTGGTTCAGGATGACATCGATCGCGACCAGCGCGAGTTGGATCGCGATCACGGCGGCGAGCAGGCCGCGGCCGGCCCATTTGTCCTCGGAACGGAAGTAGGGGGCGGCGATGCGCCAAACCGTCGCGAGCGTCGAGCGGATGTTATTCACAGATTTACCGTCTCCGGGGGGCGACCTTCAAAGGTCTGAAAAAGCGGGATAATCAGCGGGAATACTAGACTAAAGTCGTAGGTTTCATATTCAGCGTCGTCTTGTCCCGGTGTTCGAGTCAACCCTAGCATGCCCGTAATGGCGAGGGGTGGGGGGCCCCCTAAGTTCGCGAGCTTGTGAGCGATTTTGGCGGTGCCTAATTCGCAGGCGATCTTGCTCCATTTCCCAGGGGGACTCCCGCGATCGCGCTAGACGCGCCCGACCGTTCACGCAGGCGGGCGCGTCGCATAATAGCGTGGGGGAGAGTCCGCTCATGTGGAATCAAATATACAACCCGCTCGACAATGCCGTGTTGTCGACGATTGCCGCTGCACTTCCGGTCATCGTACTGCTGGTGCTGATCGCCAGCGGCAAGGTCAAGGCGCACATCGCGGCCATTGTCGCGCTTGTCGTCGCCAACATCATCACCATCGCGATCTTCCACATGCCCGCGGGCATGTCGATCCGCGCCTCGCTGCTCGGCGTGATATCCGGGTTCTTCCCGATCGGCTGGATCGTGCTCAACGTCATTTTCCTTTATCAGGTCACGGTCTCGACCGGCCGTTTCGAACTGCTAAAGCGTGCGGTCGGCGGCGTCACCGAGGACCGCCGGCTGCAACTGCTGCTGATCGCGTTTTCGTTCGGCGCGTTCTTCGAGGGGGCGTCCGGATTTGGCACCCCGGTCGCAATCACCGGCTCGATCCTGCTCGGCCTCGGTTTCTCGCCGCTCGCGGCATCGGGCCTGTCGCTGATCGCCAATACCGCGCCGGTCGCCTACGGCGCACTCGGCACGCCGATCGCGGGCCTCGCGCAGGTCACCGGTCTCGATCCCTATATCCTCGGCGCCATGGTCGGCCGGCAGTTGCCGGTGTTCTCGCTGATCGTGCCGTTCTGGGTGGTGTGGGCGTTCGCCGGATGGAAGGGCATGAAGGATGTCTGGCCGGCGATCCTGGTCACCGGGCTTTCCTTCGCGATCCCGCAATTCGTGATCTCGAACTACATCAATCCCTGGATCGTCGACATCGGTGCGTCGCTGATCTCGATGGGCTGCCTGATCCTGTTCCTGAAGGTCTGGCAGCCGAAGCAGCTCTGGCTCTCGCCGGCGCTGCGCGGCAATGACGAGTTTGCCGCGACCATGGCGGCGGCGAAGCCGCTCGACAAGGCTCCGCTGACGCAGGGTGAGTTGTGGAGCGCGCTGCTGCCGTGGATCATCGTCTGCGTCGTGATGCTGATCTGGGGCAATGGCGCCTTCAAGACCTGGGCGAACTCGATCTTCGTCTGGAACTATGCCGTCCCCGAGCTGCATAACCTGATCAACGTGGTACCGCCGGTGTCCGCCAAGCCGACACCGCAAGGCGCAGTGTTCGGCTTCACCTATCTGTCCTTTACCGGATCCGGCATGCTGATCGCCGCGATCATCTCCGGCTTCCTGATGGGTGTCGGGCCCGCCAGGTTGATCGGTGAATACGGCCGTACCCTCAAGCTGTGCGCGATCTCGCTGATCACGATCTCGGCGATGCTTGCCATCGGTACGCTGACGCGGCTTTCCGGCGTCGACGCGACGCTCGGTCTGGCGTTCGCCGCAACCGGCGTGCTCTATCCCTTCTTCGGCACCTTGCTCGGCTGGTTGGGCGTGGCGCTGACGGGGTCGGACACCGCTTCCAACATCCTGTTCGGCAACCTGCAGAAGATCACCTCCGAGCAGCTTCACCTGTCGCCGATCCTGATGGCTGCCGCCAACTCGTCCGGTGGCGTCATGGGCAAGATGATCGACGCGCAGTCGATCGTCGTCGCCTCGACCGCGACCAACTGGTACGGCCACGAAGGTTCGATCCTGCGTTACGTGTTCCTGCATTCGATCGTGCTGGCCTGCCTCGTCGGCGTGCTGGTGACATTGCAGGCTTACGTCTATCCGTTCACGCTGATGGTCCTGAAATAGGATTGCCGGCGAAGCGCTGCATCGACGATCCCCGCGGCGGTGCCGCGGGGATTTTCGTATAGAGCGTTTTCGAGCGAAGTGGACACCGGTTCGCGTCCAAACAAACTGTGCCGTATTTTTGCTCTCGGCATCGCATAGTTGTCGGCCAAGGAAGGGAAACGCCATGCAACTGCGGAATTTCGGGCGCACGGGAATGCAGCTGTCGGTGCTCGGCTTCGGCTGCGGCGCCGTCGGCGGATTCATGGTGCGCGGCGATCCTGCCGACCAGGAACGCACCGTCGCGCGGGCGCTCGAAGCCGGCGTCAATTATTTCGACACCGCCGTGCAGTACGGCGACGGCGAATCGGAAAAGAACCTCGGCCGCGTGCTGCAAAAACTGAAGCCGGCCAATGCCGCCGTCGGCACCAAGGTCCGGCTGCCGCCCGCCGACTTCGGCCGCATCGCCGACACCATCACGGCATCGCTCGAAGGCAGCCTGGCGCGACTGGGCCTCGACCGGGTCGAGATCTTTCACCTGCACAATCCGGTGACCTTGCAAGGCGGGGATACCTCGCTGAGCGTGCGGCAGGTGCTCGACGAGGTGGTTCCGACGTTCGAACGGCTGCGCCGGCACGGCAAGATTCGTTTCCTCGGGCTGACCGGCGTCGGTGATACCGCGGCGCTGCATCAGGTGATCGATGCCGGCGTGTTCGACAGCGCGCAGGTGGTCTACAACATGCTCAACCCGTCCGCAGCGGCGGCGTTGCCGGTGAACTATCCGGCGCAGGACTATGAACGGCTGTTCGATCATACCCAAGCCGCCGGCGTCGGCGTCGTCGGCATCCGCGTACTGGCCGGCGGAGCGTTGTCGGGATCCGCCGAGCGTCACCCGATTGCGAGCCCGGCGCCGGAGCCGATCGGTTCGGCGATGAGCTACGATGCCGATATCGATCGCGCCCGCCGCCTGATGCCGCTGGTCAGCGAAGGATTTGCTGCCAGCCTGACCGAAGCCGCGACGCGATTTGCGATTTCGCATCCGGCGATGGGCACCATCCTGGTCGGTTTGGCGACGCCGCAGGAATTCGAGCTTTCGCTCGCCGCAGTCCTGAAAGGCCCGCTGCCGCAAGCCGCCCTCGACCGTCTGGCGACGCTGCGTCAGGCCTTTTCGGGCGAACCGCGATGAGCGCCGGATGAATCACGGTGATGCCTTCGAGGCGGACAGTTGATCAAAAGTTAGGCGTTAAATCTGCGTTAATTTTGGTGTCGCATAATTGCAATTATTAAAATGATCAACTGCAGAACGATTTTCGTTCCGTGTATTTGCCGCTGGATTTGATTGTTGTTTTTTGAACTCGGCCGCATCGAGGCAGCCTCGCTTTTTATTGCGTCAGCTCCGGATCGGCTTCGGTTGATAGCTTGCTGGGAATGATGGTTTTGGTAGGGGAATGGTGCGGATGGTGGAAACCCGAATTGCACCTCGTCACCGCGTCATGAAGCCGGCCAAAATCGAATATGGCGGCATGAAAACGCCGTGTACGATTCGCGACATATCGGTCACTGGCGCGGCGCTGGAGATTTCCGAACTCACCGGGATTGTCCCGGCGACGTTCAATTTGATACTGCCTGAAGAGAAATTGAAGCTGCCCTGTCACGTGGTCTGGCGCAGGGAGTTTCGCATCGGTGTCGCGTTCGACTAGGCCGCTGTTGAGCGGGAGGCTGGATGATGATTATTCGCGAAAGACGATCCGGAATTGATACGCGCTCGGAGAGCGAGAAGCAGTTGCTCGGGGAGCGGCGGTCCGGGACCGACAGGCGAACGGAACGCAAGTCTGCAAAGCCAATGCCGTCCGATGAACAGTTGTTGCTTTTTGCACGACGCCTGAGGCGGACGATGCGCGACGAAAAAGGCCGGGCCTTTCTCGGCGTATCGGTCGGAGAACAGGAGTTTTCGTTTTATCCCGAAGTCACTCGCCTCGTGGAATGGATCGAATCCCTGGCCGGCGCTGAATCATAACAGCAGGCGGCGAATTTGCACGAAGCCGGTTCGTAGAAGACAGTTCCGTGACCTGACGGATGATCGAGATTGACCAGAACACCTCAGAGCGTTTACGAGCGAAGTGGCCACCGATTCGCGTAAGGAAAACGCGTCAAAACAAAAGAGTAGAGCCCGGTTCTGATTCGATCAGAACCGATGAGGCTCTAGCCAATGACGCCGCCGTTGAATAAAACGGCGCGTGGTGTCGGGTTCTTTCGGTCTTTCGAGAGGTGTTATGGTTTCGTTCGCACGGATGTCGAAGCAGGCGGGCGTCGCGCCAGTCCTGCTGATCGCAGCCTTCCTGAATTTCAGCCCCGCTTGGGCCGATGACGGTTTTCCGTTCGGCACCGAAATGACGCTCGATGTCGGGCGTCAGCCCGGCTCGAAGCGGATTCCGAATATCGAGATCGGCGACGCCGGCGAGGTCGTGCTCGAACTCTGGTGCAAGGGCGGCAAGGGGCAATTCTCGGTGGCCGGCAACACCGTGATTTTCGTCGCGGGCGAGATGGAAAATCGCAGCTGTGCGCCGGACCGGGCGCAGGCCGATGATGATCTGATCGCGGCGCTGACGGACGCCGCCACCTGGAAGCGACAGGGCGATTTCGTCTCGTTCGTCGGTGCGAAGACGCTGCGGTTTCGCATCAATACGAACTGAAGCGTTTTCGAGCGAAGTGGACGCCGGTTCGCATAGCAATCAAGTTTACGCAGATTGCGTAGACTTATCTGCGGCAGAAAACGCATCAAAAGCAGGAGGGCGCATACGCTCATTCAGCACGCGGCTCAGCCTTGCATCCCCGTGGGTTGAACCGTTGTGTGCGCTGACGTAACCGTCGGCGATGAATGAGCCGACCAGCGGCGCTGAAATCTCCCCAAAATCGGATACGACACCGGGCCTGCTTGGGGTCGCGTGCGGCATTGGAGCTGCGCTGTTCTGGGCGCTCGGCTTCGTGGCGACACGGCACGGCCTCAAAGCCGGGTTCATGCCCGTCGATCTGCTGATGCATCGTTTCGTGTGGTCGGGCCTTGTCTTCCTGCCGTTCGTGTTTCGCGCAGGTCTTCGCGATCTCTGCGGCATCGGCTGGGGCCGCGGCCTGGTGCTGATGGTGCTGGGCGGACCCGTGATGTCGCTGATCAGCTATGCCGGATTCCTGTTCGTGCCGCTCGGGCATGGCAGCGTGATCCAGCCGTCCTGCGCCACCCTGGGCGGCCTGTTGTTCGCGGCGTTCCTGCTGCACGAGCGCATTGCGCCGTCGCGCATTGTCGGCGCGCTTGTCATCGTCGCCGGCCTCGGGGTGATCGGCAGCGAGCTCGATCGCACATATCGGGCTCGACGGCGTCCGCGGCGATCTGATCTTCGTCCTGACCGGCATGATGTTCGCGGGCTTCGGCACGCTGGTGCGCTACTGGCGCGTCTCGGCGGTGTCGGTCGCCGTCGTCATCAGCGTGCTGTCGCTGCTGCTGTTCCCCGCCTACGCGCTCTCGGGCGGACTGGTTCGCATCGCGGCGCTCGGTCTTCACGAGAATGCATTGCAGGCGGTGGCGCAGGGCATCCTGTCCGGGCCAGCGGCGATGTATCTGTTCACGGCCTCGATTCAGCATCTCGGCGCCGCCCGCGCCTCGATTTTCCCGGCGACGGTGCCGGCGCTGACTTTGTTGTTCAGTTGGCTGCTGCTCGGCGAGCCGCCGACGGCGTTGCAGATGGCGGGACTGGCGACGGTGCTGTTCGGGTTCTATCTGGCGCAGCGGTCGCGGTAGGCTTGCTGGGGGGCGGTTTGCTCGCAGAGCAAAAAAACGTTGCGCAATCAAAACGTGTATGCCTATTTGCCCTTGGGGTGAGGAAACAGCGAGGGCCAACCTTTCGTTGTTTGCTCTTGATTGGGAATTGGGCGCTATCCAATATCGGGGCGGGGCATATGGGATCTAGAATCGGGGCGGTGCCCCTTTTGTTTGTCGCGCTTTTACTGGCGAGTTGTGCGAGTCCACGCGGTCTCGATGAGCCGCCCTTGCAGATCCCGGCATTGAAGCCGGGTCTCGGCCGTGTCTACTTCACCCGGCCGGGCGATTTGGGGGGCGCGGCCGTTCAGCCCGAGATTCGGATGAACAATGAAGTCGTCGCCAGATCTGTGCCCGGCGGATTCTCTTATGTCGACCGGCCCCCGGGGAAGTACGCCGTAACAACGGCAACCGAGGTCGAAAATGCGGTCACGTTCCAACTGGCAGCGGGCGAGACGAAGTACATCAAGACGGCGGTGACACCCGGCATCCTCGTTGGCCATGTCACGCCGACGCTCGAATTCCCCGAGCAGGGGCAATCCGACATAAGCCGCCTCAGGTACGTCGGCCCCGCATTTTGATCCATTGCGCGGGACCAACTAGACTGCCATGTCGGCGGGCTCTGGCGCAGCAGTCGCGATAGTCGGTGTTCGGACTGCTACTAGGCGCCACCGTCGAATCCCACGAAGGTCGTCGCTTCGTCGACCGATTTGCGCTCGGATACGACGGCATTGGCAGGAAAACTGTGATCCGGCCAGCCCAGGGCGATGCTTTTCATGATCACCTGATCGTCCGCGATCCCGGCATGCTCGCGCACCACGGGGGATTGCATGATCCCCTGGCTGTTGATCACGGCACCAAGCCCCCGCGCCCAGGCCGCGTTGACAAGTGCGGTAGCCACGGCGCCACAGTCGAAGGCGGTATCGTCACTGGAAGCGAGCGCGCGATCGTAGGTGATGATCACGCACACGGGCGCGTCGAACTGGCGAAAGCCGCGCATGACCCAGTCTTGCCGCCGCTCCTTGTCGTCGCGCGCGATCCCCATCGCGCTGAACAACTGCTTGGCAACGCCAATCTGGCGTTCGCGATGCACCCCGTCGAACGGCTGGCCAATTCGAAACTCGCGCGAGTGCGGCACGCCGGCCAGATTGCGCTCGGTGTTGCCCTGGCGGATGCGATCCAGCGGCGCGCCGGTGATGACATAGAAATTCCAGGGTTGGGTATTCATCGACGATGGCGCGCGCATCGCCAGCGCCAGGACTTCCTTGATCAATTCCTGCGGGACAGGATCGGGCTTGTAACCGCGAATGCTTCGCCGGCCGAGAATGACATCATCGAACTTCATCGTTGCGTTTCCTGAAATAGGCGCGAGGTCTTCGTTCTCGCTTACGGCTTTGGTCTTGTCCAGCGTTCCTAACCCTCGCGCAAGATCATGTCGGCGCAAGCGCCGGCGGATTGGATCACGCCGGTGTAGCCGCCGAACCCTGCATAGGCAGAGGCCAGGTAAAATCCTGGGATCGCCGTGCGCGGCGAGCGGAACGGGTTTTGCCGCGTCGAATCCGGCGGCGTCGGCGCGAAACCGTAGACGGCGCCGTCGGGCGCGTTGAGATACTGCCGCACAGACAAAGCGCTGTTGAACGAGGACGCCACCACGGCGTCGCCGAGCCCGGGAAAGTGCGAGGACAGATAGCTGATGATCGCGACCTGCCAGCGGCCGCGCTTTTCGCGATAGGCCTCCATGTCGGAACTGTCCCAGTTCGACAGCAGATCGGGTCCGAGCACCGACAGCACGTAAGGCGGCGCCGGCACGCCGGACTCAATCGCCGCATAATCGACCACCGACATCGGCGGCATCCGATCGCCGGGCTCGTCTGACATCAGCGCCGCGCCTTGGCCGTAGTCGGCGAAACGTTTCATCCAGGGCGGCAGCAACTGGGTGGAGTAGGTGGTGACGCCGAATTCGCGCGGCGGCTTCGACAGCCCGAGCGTCAGCGCGAACAGCGACGCCGACGGGGTTTGCCGCACATAAGCCTGGCTCAGTTTCTCCGCGGCGTCGGCTTCCATCAACGGCTCCAGGGCCGCAGGTGCGGCGTTGCCGACAATCCGCAGGCACTCGACGGTCTTGGGATCGCTGCCGTCCTTGGCGGTGTGGGTAACGGTCTTGAGTTCGCCATGGAGCGAAATGCCGGTAACGACGCGCCGCACCAGCGCCTCGCCGCCAGCCAGCTTGACGGCGCGGGCCAGCGCGCTCGACAGCCGCTGCGAGCCGCCCTGCACGTAGCGGCCACCGCCCTGAAGATAACTGCCTTGGGCAAAAGCGAAATAGATCCACCAAAGCGTGGTCGGGTCGTCATGGAAATAGGACAGGTTGGCGGCGAGCACGGATTTGATGGCTTCGTTATCGCCGAACACACGGTCGAGCTTTTGCGACAGCGACAGCGACCAGTCGCCCGCATCCGGAACCAGCTTCAGCAAAGTCTCGCCCGGATTTTCCGGCGCGTGCTTGCCTTGCGAGATCGTCGCCATCGCGTCGACGATCGCTCGCATCTCGCCGAGCAACTGGTCGATGCCTTGGCGGGCTTCCGGAAAGCGAGCGGCGAGGGCCTGCCGCGCCGCGTCGAAATTGTCGGGCATCAAAAACGGCTCGCCGATCGGCCCGCCTCGTGCCTGGTAGAACGCGCCTGAGGGTACCCAGGTCACCTTGTCGATCACGCCCGCGCGCGTCAGCACGTCGTGCTTGGGGTCATCAGGGTGGTGCGGGTCGCTGGTTTCATGCAGCGATCCCTCGACAAACAACTCGCCGGATTTGTAGCTCGATGCCGCCCCGCCGACCGAATTGCTACGCTCGATCACGAGCACCTTGCGGCCCTCGCGCGCCAGGATCGCGCCGGCCGTCAGGCCGCCGAGGCCGGCGCCGATCACTACCACATCATAAGACGCCATTCGAGCTTAAATCCTGGGGAAATCCTTGGGAACTCATGCACTTATCGCAACGTTCATTGCCGTTCGGAACCGGCATGTCAAATGCGTTGCTGCATGGGTCAAGTGCGCAGGCGGCTCAAACCGATGCTGCCGCATGGCGCGGCAGCGTGATGACGAACTCGGTAAATAGCCCTGGCTCGGTCTCGACCTCGATCCGGCCGCCATGCTGCTTGACGATGATGTCATGGCTCATGGAAAGTCCGAGCCCGGTGCCTTCGCCGGCCGGTTTGGTGGTGAAGAAGGGGTTGAACATCTTCTCCTTCACCTCGGGCGGGATGCCGGTGCCGTTGTCCCGGATGCGGATCTCCACTGATTTGCCGAGGTTCTTCGTCGTCGCCCACAAGGCGGGTTCAAAGCTCTCGTCCGCGGCCTCGGCCTTGCGCCTTGTGGCCGCGTAGAAGCCGTTGGCGATGAAGTTGAGCAGCGCCCGGGTGATCTCCTGCGGATACAGCTCGGCCGCACCCGCCTCCGGATCGAGGTCGCGTGTGAGCGTGATATTGAAGGCCGACTTCTCGGCCCGTGCGCCGTGATAGGCGAGGTTGAGGCTCTCATCGACCAGCGCGTTGACGTCGGCGGCGCGATGTTCGCCCGAACCCTCGCGCGAGTGCAGCAGCATGTTCTTGACGATGGAATCGGCGCGCTTGCCATGCTGCACCACCTTTTCCAGGTTGGACTTCAGCATCGCCGTCAATTCGCCGACCTCGTCGCGCGTCTTCTGATCGAGCGGGGTCGGCGCCAGCGCCTCGTCCAGTTCGTCGATCAGCTCCGCCGAAAGCTGCGAGAAGTTATTGACGAAGTTGAGCGGGTTCTTGATCTCGTGGGCGATGCCGGCGGTGAGTTGTCCAAGCGAGGCCAGCTTCTCGGTCTGCACCAGGCGGTCCTGGGCGGTGCGCAGCTCTTCGAGCGAGGCGGCGAGTTCCCTGCTGCGCGCCTGGGCTTCGTCGAACAACCGCACGTTCTCGACCGCGATCACCGCCTGGTCGGCAAAGGTCTGGACCAGATCGATCTGGCTCTTGCTGAAGTGGCCGGGTTCTGGCCGCGTCAGTACCAGCACGCCTTCGACCTTGTTGTCCCGCAGCATCGGTACGCCCAGCGTCGCGCGGATCCGGGCCAGCGCGCCGGGCGGCATTTCCATTTCCGGGTCTTCGAGAACATCGGGAATGATCTCGACCTTGCCCGATCCGATGACGCGGTGGGTTGCCGAGCCTCGGCCGGCCCGCGGCGGATTCGCTGCCCAGTATTGCAGAAATTCAGGCGTGGTGTGGGAAGCCGCCTTGAGCGGAAACACGTCGCCCTCGCGCAGGAAGATCGAACCCCGGTTGGCGCCGCACAGATCGACCGCGGACCTGATCAGCGTTTCCAGAACGGTTTGCAGATCGAATGTCGACCGGCTGATCACCTTGAGCACGTCGGCGGTGGCGGTCTGCTGCTGCAGGGATTCGCTCAGGTCGCGGGTGCGCGCCTGCACCTCGTTGAACAGCGTAACGTTGGAAATGGCGATTACCGCCTGGTCGGCAAATGTCTTCAGCATCTCGACATGATGATCGGCGAAGGGACCCGGTTCGACCCGCGTCACTCCGATGACGCCGATGGCCTTGCCATCGAGCAGCAGCGGGACCCACAACGCGCTACGCCATCCTCGTCGGCGCACGATCGTCAGTTGATCAGATTGACCGGCAAGTTCTACTTCGGTGTCGACAATCCTGTGTATCTCACCCTTGCGGATAGCATCGCTGTAAGTGAATCCCGCCAGCGGTCGGGGATAGAAGGCTCTGAGCGCCGCATCGGCCACAGGGGTCGTCGGTGTAAACGCCGACAAGTGAACGACATCATCGAGAATGCTCACGACGGTCGTCGCAAATCCTCTGACAAGGTGGTTCGAGCGCTCGGCGATAGCCTGAAAGACGGGCTGCACGTCATCGGGCGAGCTGGCGATGACCTTCAGGATGTCCGCGGTCGCGGTTTGCCGCTCCAGCGCCTCCCTGGTCTCGTTGAACAGCCGTGCATTCTGGATCGCGATCACCGCCTGATCGGCGAAGGTTTGCAACAGGTCGATCTGCTTGTCATTGAACGGACGCACTTCGGTACGCCGCAGCAGAATTGCGCCGATACTGCTTTTCTCCGACAGCAAGGGCACCGACAAGACGGTGTGGACGGTGGCGCCGGTGCTTTGGCCCATTTTTCTGGCATCCGGGAACGCGGCGCCCTCGTCCGAAAGCATGTCGCGAACATGCACCGGCTTGCCGTCGAGAAAAGTCAGTCCGGCGGTCCAGCCGCGACCGATCGGCCATTTCTCGACCGTGACGGGTATCGGGCCGGAATGGGCGCTGAAGCGCAGATCGTCACCGTCCTTTAGCAGCACGACGGCATCGTTGGCTTCGCAAAGCTCGCGCGCGCTCTCGACGATCGCTTCGAGGACCGGTTTGATATCGGTCGGCGAGGCGGCGATGACCCTGAGAACATTGCTGCTCCCGGTCTGATGCGCCAGCGCCTCCGTCAGATCGCGCGTCTTGGCCTGCACCTCGTCGAACAGGCGGACATTCTCGATCGCAATCACGGCCTGGTCGGCGAATGACTGAAGCAGCTGGATGTGATGGGCCGCGAACGTGCCGGGTTGCCTGCGCGTGACGCTGATCACTCCGACCGTCGTTCCGTCGCGCAGCAGCGGGACGAGAAGCTGGCAGCGGAAGCCACGCAGCCTCACCATTCTTAGCAACGCGGGATGATCAGCCCATTCGATTTCAGCATCGGGGATTTCAACGATCTCGCCCTTGCGGATCCGGTCAGCCCAGGGAGCCTCGGACAACGGCCGGGGAAAAGATGCCTGTATCGCCGAATCGGCCTCGGGGCTGGTTCGCGTGAAAGCCATCAGGTGCATGACGTCTTCAACGATGGCATAGACCGCGCTCGACAGGCCCCCTACCAGCCGGTTTGATCGCTCCGCGATCGCCTCGAATACCGGCCGCACGTCCGAGGGCGAACTGGCGATTACTTTAAGGATATCGGCGGTCGCCGTCTGCCGTTCCAGTGCCTCCTTGGTCTCGTTGAACAGCCGCGCGTTCTCGATCGCGATGGCGGCCTGATCGGCAAAACTCTGAATGAATTCGATCTCGGTCTCGGTAAATGGCTTCTTCGGCTGCCGCGTGACGACGAGGGACCCTACACCGCGAGATTCGGAGACAATCGGAGCGTAGAGCACCGACATGCCGCCGGCCAACCTAACGGCATCCCTCTTGTCCTCGGGCAGGTCCGCTTTGTCGGCAAGATCGGGGAAATGAAGCGGTCGCCGCTGCGCGATTGCCAGGCCGGTCGAACTGCCAGCGAGCGGCATCGAATCCGTTCCCCAGTCCCCCACGCCAGGACCGCGCCGCGCGACGCCCCTCACCCTGTCGCCTTCGATCAGGTAGACGGCCGCATCGTAAGGATCGAACAGGCGCTGGCAGGATTCGAGGATCGCGTCGAAGACCGGCGCCGCGTGCGCGACCGAACGGCTGATGATCCTCAGAATGTCTGCGGTCGCGGTCTGACGCTCCAGCGCTTCCTGGGTCTCGTTGAATAGCCGCGCATTCTCGATGGCGATCAGGGCCTGATCGCGGAAAGATTCGGCCAGGGCGATCTCGCTCTCGCCGAAGATATTGGCCTGTTTGCCGGCCAACCCCAGAACGCCGATGCATTCGGCTTCGCGCAGCAGCGGCAGAAACAGCGCAGAGTTCACGCCGATCAGCATCTGTATCTGACGCTCGTGGTCAGGCAGGTCGATCAACGACCAGTCCGGCAGATGGACGTTTTTCTTTCCGACGATGGCGCGCGATGGAAAGTTGGCGGCGGGGTCGATCGGCAAATGCGAGGGCCCGAGGTCGGGGAGCCGCCCGTCCCGTCCGGCCGCCGCAGCGGGCGAGAAGGTGGCGCCGTTGCAGCGAAACACGAATGCGATGTCACAGCGGATCAGCCGCACGGCTGTTTGGACAATGACGTCGAATACGGGCTGCACGTTGGTCGGCGACTGACTTATTACGCGCAGGATTTCTGACGTCGCGGCCTGCTGCTCGCGGGCTTCCTTCAGCTCGTTGGTCAGATCGGAGGCAGAACGATGCTTGGGCGGGATGGAAGACCGAGCCATGCGGCGCTTGGTCTTGGCGACCTTGGCTTGGCCGGCCTTTGAGGTGTCGCGGCCCTTTGCCGGACTTGGCTTAGGACTTGGCTTACGAGCTTTCGCCTTGCGGGGCTTCGCCTTGCCCGCCTTGCCGCCCATCTTTGAAGCCCGCGCCATTTCCACCCCAGATCAGACAGGGCATCTTATCGGGTTCCGGCATCGTTCTGGAAGAGGGAGGTTACTTCCAGACCGACTTGTCGGCGTCCCAGCGCTGGCCCCTGAATTCCTTGGCCAGCGCGTCGACCGAACCGTTGTCGTCCTTGGGGTCGCCGCCTTCCTCGTCACCGGCGGCTTCTTCCGACAGGTTCAGCTTGGGACCCGCGCTTTCGTCCGTGGTCGTGATGACCGGGCTCGAGATCCACAGCATCAGCCGGTCGGAGGCGCCCGGTTTGTCCGTCGAGACCAGCGCGGTGATCTCGAGGCTCTCGGTCAGGCCAAGCGCGGGATAGGTCTGGCTCGGGCGCTTCAGGGTCAGCTTCAGCTTTCCGGTGCGTGGCGTTCCAGTCGGCGCTGGCCGGCTTGGCGGACAACGTTTTGCTCAGCACGCTCGAAATCGTCGACGCGATCTTGTCCTTGTTGATCTTGTCGCCGTCGCGCCAGTCGGCGGCGGCGAAGCGAATGGTGCGGTCCATCTCGACGGCGCCAGAGGTCCAGCCCACGGCGGTCACGCCCGGCGCCGATTTGGTCCTGGCGATCAGCGCCGCGGCCCGCTCCGGATCGACCGTGAGGTTGATGGTCTGCTCGCCGGCGCGCATCGCGTCGCAGGCAATCGCGAGGCTGCTCAGCCCGATCTCGACGCCTTCGCCGCGGAGGCTCTTGAGGTAGTCAAGCGCTGCGTCCAGCTTCACCCGCACGCCGACCGATTCCGGCGAGACCTCGGTAAAGTCCTTCGGCTGTGGCGTGATGCCGTCGTCGCTGGTCTGGTTGTCCAGAAATTCCTTCTCGCTGAGGTCGGAATTATCGGTCGAGGTCACTTCGGTGACGCTGGTGCCGATGGTGATCTGGCCGCGGAATTCGAAAGTGTCGCCGCTCGGCTTGCGCAGCAGTTTGATCGTCACCGGCTTCTTGTCGCCGGTGGTCTGCGTCGTGCCGGTCAGGTTCTGGCCGTTGACGGCAAGGTTGACGACGAAGCGGTCCTTGCGGTCGGACGCCCTTCTCGGCGGGGTAGCAGACGTCGAGCACGGCCGCGGTGACGGTCTTGCCCTGGCGAGTCTCCTTCAGGACGACGTCGGCATTGCCGTCCATCAGCCCGTCGATCGAGGTGAAATACCGTACCTCGGTCGAGCCCGGCGCGGTCTTGGTCGGCAGTTTCATCTGGGCGAAAGCGAGGTCCGGGGAGGCCGTCACCAGACCGAACAGGCAAAGCATCAGCGCGCGCATATGAAATTCCCTGAAACGACAGAATCGGTAGGCCGCCGTAAGCTAGCAAACCTTCCACCCATTGGCCAAAAAGAAGGCCGCCCGGAGGCGGCCTTCGCTCTGTCTGGGATCGGGAAGGGCAGGCTTAGAAGCCCATGCCGCCCATTCCACCCATGCCGCCGCCACCACCGCCCGGCATCGCCGGCGCCGGCTCCTTCGGCAGTTCGGCGACCATGGCTTCGGTGGTCACCAGCAGGCCGGCCACCGAGGCGGCGTCCTGCAGGGCGGTGCGCACCACCTTGGCCGGGTCGATGATGCCCTTCTCGACCATGTCGACATAGTTCTCGGTCTGCGCATCGAAGCCGAAGGTCTCGGACTTGTTCTCGAGGATCTTGCCGACCACGATCGAGCCTTCGACACCGGCGTTCTCGGAGATCTGGCGGATCGGGGCTTCCAGCGCCTTCAGCACGATGTTGATGCCGGCCTGGACGTCGGAGTTGTCGTTGGTGATGCGGCCGACCGCCTTCTTGGCGCGCAGCAGCGCCACGCCGCCGCCCGGCACGATGCCTTCCTGGACGGCGGCGCGGGTCGCGTTGAGGGCGTCCTCGACGCGGTCCTTCTTTTCCTTGACCTCGACCTCGGTCGCGCCGCCGACGCGAATGATCGCGACGCCGCCGGCGAGCTTGGCCAGGCGCTCCTGCAGCTTCTCGCGGTCGTAGTCCGAGGTGGTTTCCTCGATCTGCGCCTTGATCTGGCCGACGCGGGCTTCGATGTCCTTCTTCTTGCCGGCGCCCTTGACGATGGTGGTGTTCTCCTTGTCGATCACCACCTTGCCGGCGCGGCCGAGCATGTTGACGGTGACGCTTTCGAGCTTCATGCCGAGTTCGTCGGAGATCAGCTGACCGCCGGTCAGGATCGCGATGTCTTCCAGCATCGCCTTGCGGCGATCGCCGAAACCGGGCGCCTTGACGGCGGCGACCTTGAGGCCGCCACGGAGGCGGTTGACCACCAGGGTTGCCAGCGCTTCGCCTTCGACGTCCTCGGCGATGATCAGGAGCGGACGGCCGGACTGCACCACGGCTTCCAGCACCGGCAGCATGGCCTGCAGGCCCGACAGCTTCTTCTCGTGCAGCAGCACGTAGACGTCTTCGAGTTCGGCGGTCATCTTCTCGGCATTGGTGACGAAGTAGGGCGACAGATAGCCGCGGTCGAACTTCATGCCCTCGACGATGTCGACTTCGGTATCGAGCGACTTGTTTTCCTCGACGGTGATGACGCCTTCATTGCCGACCTTCTGCATCGCCTGCGCGATCATCTTGCCGATCGCGGCATCGCCATTGGCCGAGATGGTGCCGACCTGGGCAACCTCGGAGGAGGCGGCAACCGGCTTGGCGCGCTTCTCGATGTCCTTGATGACGGCCGCGACCGCGATGTCGATGCCGCGCTTGAGGTCCATCGGGTTCATGCCGGCGGCGACCGACTTGGCGCCTTCGCGCACGATCGCCTGCGCCAGCACGGTGGCCGTCGTGGTGCCGTCGCCGGCGGTGTCGTTGGTCTTGGAGGCGACTTCGCGCAGCATCTGCGCGCCCATGTTCTCGAACTTGTCGTCGAGTTCGATTTCCTTGGCGACGGTGACGCCGTCCTTGGTGATGCGCGGGGCACCGAACGACTTTTCGATCACGACATTGCGGCCCTTCGGACCGAGCGTCACCTTGACCGCGTTGGCGAGGATATCGACGCCGCGCAGCATGCGATCGCGGGCGTCTCCGGAAAATTTAACGTCTTTGGCAGCCATTTTGAACTCCTTAGGTAATCGGGAAATTGGTCGCTGCGTTTGCATCGTCATTTGCCGGGCTTGACCCGGCAATCCATCATCTTCGGAAGCAAGGATGGATGCCCGGATCAAGTCCGGGCATGACAGCGGCGAATGCCGCAGCCGTTCAGATTTCGTCTCAGCTCAGCACGCCCATGATGTCCGACTCCTTCATGATCAGGAGTTCGTCGCCATCGAGCTTGACCTCGGTGCCCGACCACTTGCCGAACAGCACGCGGTCGCCGACCTTGAGGTCGATCGGGATCAGCTTGCCGGCTTCGTCGCGACCGCCGGGGCCGACCGCGGTGACTTCGCCCTGCGAGGGCTTTTCCTTGGCGCTGTCGGGAATGATGATGCCGCCCTTGGTCTTCTCTTCGGCATCGATACGCTTGACCACGACGCGGTCATGCAGCGGGCGGAATTTGGACTTGGACATGAGGTTTCCTCTTCATTCCTCTGGAAGGCGCGGTTTCAGGTCTGGTTGCCATCGAAAATGACCGGGAATGCCGGCTGTTCGAACCCGTCCCGGGCGGGACGGCAGGTCCCCTTAGCAATCGTTGCATTTGAGTGCTAATTGTGGCCCCGGGGAATATGGCTTGGCGCGGTTCCTGTCAAGCAAGGGAGCCGGAGGGAACGAAGGCGAGCCAGGTTCCGAAAACAGTTAAGGCCTTGGTGAGGCCAATATAGGATGCTGCCTGAGAAACCAAATCGGAATGGTGGCGTAGTTAAAGGGACGTCATTGCTCCGGCAGGCGTTTTGCGGTTGGCTGCGCGGGATGGGCGGCTAAGGTATCGGTCGGGGGAGTGCGATGATCAGGTCAGGTAATGCGCGTACGGTTGCCAATCTGGCGATCGCTTCGGCGCTGACGGTTTTCCTCGGGGGCTGCGGAAGCATGAGCCTGCCGTCGCTATCGTCGAATTCGTCGCCGGCGGCGGTCGAGCCCGGGGTCGCCCCCGAAATGCCGGCCACGATCCGCGCCGACGAGATCGTCGGTCGCTGGGGCCTCGCCTCGTTCCAGAACCCTGCGGACCGCGCCCGGACCGAGGCCGCGGCGAAGGGACAGTGCAAGCAGCCTTACGTGATCGGCGCCGGGCAGTCCGGCGGCGTGATCATGCATCTGGCCGACCAGGCCACCCCGCAGGAACTTCGGCTCAAGGGCAGCCCGAGCGGCAAGAATTATATCGGTCCCGCCCGGACCCACCCCCGGCGAACAGGACCGCGAGATCGTGTCGTTCGACGGCCGCGTGCTGGTCACCCGCTTCATCGACAAGGACGCCGCCACCCGTTACGGCAACATGGTCTACGTGCGCTGCGCGCCGCGGGCGTGAGATTTATTCACTATACGTCGTCATTCCGGGGCGATCGCGTCAGCGATCGAACCCGGAATCTCTGAGCTTCCGGGTCTGGTGCTATCGCACGCATCCCGGAACGACGATGCACAACAAAAAAACGCCGGCTCGCTGCCGGCGTTTTTTCGTTTCGGATGCCGCGGCCGGGTGTCGCCACCCGGCGGGAATGAATCTCAGTCGAACAGCGCGTCGATGTCGTCCTGCGAGGCGTGGCCGACGTCGCCGTCCAGCTTCGGGCCGTTGAGCAGCTTGTCGTCGCCTTCGCGGGTGTCGACGATCGGCGTGGCGTGGGCCTTGATGGCGTCGACGCCGCCCCAGATCTCCATCATCGCGTTGATGTGATTTTCGATGAACTTCATCGTCGTCATCACCTTGCTGATGCGCTGGCCGGTGAGATCCTGGAAGTTGCAGGCCTCGAAGATCGAGATCACGCGTTCCTGGATTTCCTCGGCGAGCAGCTTCTGCTGGTCCGGCGAGATGTTCTTCGACAGCGCGCTGGCGGCCTGGTCGATCGCCTCGGCGGCTTCGAGAATCTGCTGGGTGGCCTGTTCGGTGCCGCCGACGACGGCGCCGAGTTCGCCGTTGACCTTGGCCATTTCCTCGCCGTCGAAGCTCTTGCCGTGCAGCATGGCGATTTCGCGCTTGGTGCGGTTGATGGCGTCGTGAATGAGGTCGAGCTCGACCTTGAGCTTCTCGCACTGTTCGATCTGGGCGCGATAGGTTTCCAGCAGGGTATGCGCTTCGGCCACTTCGCGCGCGACGCTGGCTTCCACGGTTTCGGTCGCGGCCGAGCGGACCGCCGCCGGCGGCCATCTGCGCGCGGATCGAGCGCAGCTCGGACATGATCTCGCGATGCATCGGGCCGATGTCGCCGCCTTCGGCAACGGGCATGGGCGCGTCGCCCATAATGGCTTCTTCGATACGAAAACGTTTGCGGCTAATCGACATGAGTTGTTTTCCCACCCCTTCACTTCCAGTGTTTTAGACCGATGCGATTTAACGTCAGGTTCACGCCGGAACACGCGCGTGGACACGTTTCGCGAAGAGCCCGCATACCAACGATTAACCATGGGGCTGCGCGTTCACCCAAAATAAACGCTACCGGACAAATCAGCGCCCGCGCTTGACGACGTGGTGAATTGAAACGCCGTTTCCGTTTACCAAACCGATTAGGTTTTCGTTTGTATTGATTGCGTGCAACGGCGCCGTGCAGACGCCGAAGTGAACCACAGTGACGAAACAGTAACGAGTACGTCGATGTCAAAAATCTTCTTGCGCTCCTCGCGAGCGCGTCTTGCCTTTGCTTCGCCGACCAGGCCCAGGCGATCGACGCTTCGCCGCTCGCAGATCCCTCCGTCATCTACGCGCGCGAGCCCGCGCAGCCGCAGCCGGTGCGCATCGCCTCCGCCGATCGCGCCAACATGGGCGGCGGCTTCATCCAGTTCCTGTTCGGCGATGCGCCGCAGGGCGGCCGTTACCAGCAACAGCAGCCGATCTATCAGCAGCAGCCGGACAACGGTACGGCCGTCGTTCGCTGCTGCCGCCGATGGATCCGCAGCAGTCGATGCGCCCGCAGCAGCAGGAAGAGGCGGTCGACGACAGCGCAGCGTTCGTTCGATCCCAAATACGAAAAGCAGGTGGTCGAGTATCACGGCAAGGAAGGCGCCGGCACCATCGTCGTCGATACGCCGAACAAGTTCCTGTTCCTGGTGCAGGGCGACGGCAAGGCGCTGCGCTACGGCATCGGCGTCGGCCGTCCCGGCTTCACCTGGTCGGGCGTCAAGACGATCTCGGCGAAAAAGGAATGGCCGGCCTGGACGCCGCCGTCGGAAATGCTGGCGCGCCGTCCCGATCTGCCGCGGCACATGGAAGGCGGCCCGGCAAAATCCGCTCGGCGCGCGCGCGATGTATCTCGGATCGACGCTCTATCGCATCCACGGCTCCAACGAGCCCTGGACCATCGGCACCAACGTCTCCTCCGGCTGCATCCGGATGCGCAACGAGGACGTGATCGACCTCTACGGCCGCGTCGGCGTCGGCACCAAGGTCATCGTGATCTGACATAGCGTTTTCAAGCGAAGTGGATTCCGGTTCGCGTGAAGAAAACGCGTCAAGAATTTTTTCTGTTCGAGAATCAAAACGGCCGCCCGATCGGGCGGCCGTTTCTCGTTTCGGACCTGACGTGGCTCAGGCGAAATCGCTGTCGCCGTCGCCGCCGCCGTCGTCGTCATCGAAGCCGTCGGAGTCGTGATCGTCGTCGTCGTTCGAGGCCTGGTCGAACAGCCCGGCACGCGAACCGGAGCCGTCGTCGGCGGCACGCTGGCCGGACGAGCCGGATGAGTTGATGTCGTTGATCCCGGCGTCACGCGCCAGATCGCTGCCCGACTGATCGCTCCACGGCTTCTGGTTGCCGCCGCTGCCAAGTCCGACGAATCGGCGAACGACTGCTGGTGACCGCCGCCGCCCATCATCGAGCGGATGCTGCCGAGCAGCAGCGAGCCGCCGACCACGCCGGCCGCGGCCGCCGCCGCGGTTCCGAGAAACGAGCCGCCACCGCCGCCGAACGCCGGCTGCTGGCCGTAGCCCTGAGGAGGCTGGCCGTACGCCGGCTGACCGTATTGCTGGCTGCCGTATTGTTGTCCCGGCGCCTGGGACTGCTGCATCACCTGGCCGCTGTTCCACACCGGGCGGCTGCCGCCGATGTCGGGCGCGCGGACATGCGGAACCGAACCGCCGCCTGGCCTTGCGGCTGGCCCTGCCCGAAGATCGCGTCGCGCATCGAATCGAGGAAACCGCCGGATTGGTTCGGCTGGCCGGGTTGCGTCGCTTCCAGTTGCTCGATGCGCTCATGGGCGCGCTTCAGCGCCTCGTCCTGCACCAGCGTGGTCTGCACCAGCGCGTAGACCGCATTGGGCGCGGTGCGCAGGCCCTGCATGATCGCGGACATGGCCTCGGGATCGCGCGGCGTGGTTTCGAGCTTGGCGAGCCGGTCGAAAAGATCGTCAATCAGTTGGCGTTCTTGCGGTGTCATGGCCTTCTCCTCGCGCCGAATGGGGATCGAAGCGCGGGGATGATGTAGGCGGGGTTTGCGTCGCAAATAGTGGGTGGCCGAATTAAATTTTGGTATGCGACATCTCGTCCGGCCGGTTTTGGTGAACCTTTTCAGGCCAATGCTGATCAGGCCAGTGTTACATTGTTCGCCTTCAGCAGCGGCGGGAAATCGCTCGCCGGCGAGAAACGCGTGTTCGGCTTCGCGCTGGGTGGTCAGCGGATCGAGGCTTAAAAGCGTGTCGTCGACGAATCCGGGATGACACATCACGAGGCCGCCTTCCGGCAGGCCATCGAGGAACTGCCGCATCAGCGCGCCGAAATCGGGCGCCGTCGAAAAATCATAGGCGCCGGCAAAGGCCGGGTTGAACGGGATCCCGGCGCGGGCGGCGCGCTTGCGGAATTGCGCGCTCAGCACGTCGAGCACCAGCGCCTTCGGCGTCGCCAGCCGTTGCGCCAGCGGCTTGTTGCCGGCCGCCCTGGCGCACCCAGGCGCCGGGGGCGGCTTCCTTGACCGCGCGCAGAAACCCGTCGCGCGCCTGCGGAAACAGTTGCGCATGCTGATGACCGTCGACGAAGTCAGGGCGCGCGGCCGAACAGATCCTTGAACGCTGCGAGCTGCACCATCAGCTCGGCGTAGATCATCTCGGCGTCGAGCCGCCGCAGCAGGCCGGCGCGCAGCAGTTTCGGGAACGGCAGGAACATGCCGCCGTCGGTCGGGCGGAAATGCATCGTCAGCGGGCGGAACGGCGCGGTCAGCGTCGCGTGCAGGCCGATCGCGCAGCGCGGGCTCTTTGCCGCGACCTCCTGCAAGGCCTTGATCTCGTCGCGGCCGATAGCGGCGCCCACCACCATCACCGAGGTTGCGTTGAGACGGCCGCGGCCGATCAGGTCGCGAATGGCGCGGTTGACGCCTTCGGCCGAGGCCGTAATCGTCGGCGCAGAGCCAGATCCGGCGCGGCGCAACATCGTTCATTCGGCGGCGGTCCGCTCGGGCGGGCTTGCGGCCGTCGCGCTATCGGCGCGCTTCTCGGAATGCTCGGCGACGAAGTAGATCGGCCGCGCCTTCAGTTCCGACAGGATCTTGCCGATGTATTCGCCGACGATGCCGATCATGATCAGCTGCACGCCGCCGATCGTCATCAGGCCGACCACCAGCGAGGGATAGCCGGGCACCTGTTTGCCGGTGGTCCAGACTTCCCAGAGGATCGAGAGGCCGAACAGGAACGCGACCGACGCCAGCACCACGCCGGCCAGGCTGGCGAAACGCAACGGCGCCACCGAGAACGAGGTCAGGCCTTCGATCGAGAGACCGATCAGCCGGCCCGGGCTGAAGGTGGTGACGCCATGCGCGCGCGGCGCCGGTTCGTAGTCGACGCGGATCTGGCGGAAGCCGATCCAGGTGGCGAGGCCCTTGAAGAAACGGTTGCGCTCGGGAAGCTGCTTCAGCGCTGCCGCCGCGCGCGGCGACAGCAGGCGGAAGTCGCCGGCGTCCTCGGGGATCTTCTGCCGCGCGCCCCAGTTGATCAGCGCGTAGAAGCCGTGCACCGCCTGGCGGCGCAGGAACGATTCATTGTCGCGATGCGCCTTGGCGGTATAGACGACGTCATAGCCGTCATCGATCCAGTGGCTGACCAGCTGCTCGACCAGGTCCGGCGAATGCTGGCCGTCGCCGTCCATGAACAGCACCGCGCCGCGGCGGGCGTGGTCGAGGCCAGCCATCAGGGCGGCTTCCTTGCCGAAATTGCGCGACAGCGACACCACCTGGACGTCGAGCGCCTCGGCCTTGAGGGAACGCGCAATCGACAGCGTCGCATCGGCGCTGCCGTCGTCGACATAGACGACTTCGCAAGCCAGCCGGTAGCGCGCGTGCAGCGTCTTGGCGAGCCCGATCAGCCGTTCGTGCAGCGCAGCAAGGCCGGCGGCTTCGTTGTAGACGGGCACGACGATCGACAGTCCCTGCGCCGCGGCATTGGCCGCGGTGGTGGACAGTCCGGAAACGTCGGTACCCAGCATCATCGTGTCAGTTCCAAGCTTGCTCATGTCAAACATATGGCAATCGCCGCGCCTTGTCGCCACAGACGCGGGGATCGGCGGTACGCCCTATCGCCGCAGGAACGCCTCGAGCCGGGCGAACAGCGGGTTCTCGCGGTCGAGCACGTAATCGAGCGAGGCCACCGACACCGTGTCGGCGCCGTGCTCGCGCAGGAAACTGCCGAGCGCGTAGATCTGCATCGGTGGGCAGTGCAGCGTCAGCATGCCTGACGAAGTCGGACCGCCGAACGGGGCCACCACGCCGAAACGATTATGCGCTTCCGCCAGCAGCTTGTCGTTGCAGCCGGCAAAGCGCGTACGCACTTCGCGGTACTTGCTGGCGCGGGCGCGGGCGGCGATGTGATCGAGGATGACGCGCGCGGTTTCCCGCGCCGCGTCCGACCAGTCGGCATCTTTTGAAGCCACCAGATTGGCCTGGCTGCGCAGGATCACGCCGTCGTCGAGCACCTTGAGCCCGTTGGCGGAAAGCGTCGCACCGGTCGTGGTGATGTCGACGATCATCTCGGCGGTGCCGACCGCCGGCGCGCCTTCGGTGGCGCCGGCGCTTTCGATGATGCGGTAGTCGACCACGCCGTGGGCGGCGAAGAAGTTGCGGGTCAGGTTGATGTACTTGGTCGCGACCCGCATCCGCCGGTTATGCTGGGCGCGAAAGCCGGTCGTGACGTCGTCGAGGTCGGCCATGGTGCGGACGTCGATCCAGGCCTGCGGCACCGCGACCACGACATTGGCGCTGCCGAAACCGAGACCGTCGATCAGGAGCACGCGCTTGTCGGCGTCGGCAATGCTTTCGCGCAACAGGTCTTCGCCGGTGACGCCGAGATGCACCATGCCGCGCGCCAGTTGCGAGGCGATCTCGCTCGCCGAGAGATAGGCGATCTCGACATTGGCGAGGCCGGGAATCGTGCCGCGATAGTCGCGCGCGCCGCCGGGCTTGGCCAGCGTCAGTCCGGCGCGGGCGAAGAAGGCTTCGGCGTTTTCCTGCAGGCGGCCTTTGGAGGGGACCGCGAGAACGAACGGCGCGGTCATGCGGCGCTCCCTTGAGCTGTGGTAGCTGGCGCAACGGGTTTGCCGAGCTGCGTCAGGGCCTCGATCCAGACCGAGAATCCGACCGCGGGGATCGGCGTCGCAGCACCGAGCTGGGTCATCAGCCCGTCATAGCGGCCGCCGGCCACCAGCGGCTCGACGCCATTGCCTTTGGCGTGCAGTTCGAATTCGAATCCGGTGTAGTAGTCGAGACCGCGTCCGAACGCGGTCGAGAAGCGGGTCATGCGCGTGTCGATGCCGCGCGCGGCCATGAAGCCGACGCGGCTTTCGAACTGGTCGATCGCCGCCGCAAGATCGAGTTTGGCATCGGCGGCCAGCGCGCGCAGTTGCGCCACCGCTTCGTCCGGATCGCCGGATATCGCAAGGAAGCGCTTGATGATGCCGAGCGCGTCGCGCGGCAGTGCGCCGCCCTTCAAGGTCGACTGTTCGAGGAAGCGGTCGGCGATTTCGGCAACCGTGCGGCCGCCGACATTGGTGGTGCCGGCGATCGACATCAGGTCGGTCACCAGCGCCAGCGCCGCCTTGCGGTCGGAGCCGGCCAATGCCGCCAGCACGCCTTCATATTCGTTGCGGCCGGGTGCTGTCGCCAGTGTCAGCCGCTCGATGTCGTCGGTCAGGCTGAGCTTGCGGTTGAAATCCTTGATCAGCCGTCGCCGCCACACCGGGTAGAGGTTGAGCGCGTCGATCAGCGCGATGAACAAAGCGACGTCGCCGGTGCGGATTTCGACGTCCTTCAATCCGAACGCGCGATGTCGCTTCCAGCGCCAGCGCCAGCATTTCGGCATCGGCCGCGGCGCGGTCCTGCCGTCCGAAGGATTCGATGCCGGCCTGCAGGAACTCGCTCGGCTGGCCGCCGCGATAACGAAACACCGGCCCGAGATAGCTGAAGCCCAGGGGCTCGCCGGCGCGGCCGGAGGCGAGATAGTCGCGCGCCACCGGAATGGTGAGGTCGGGCCGCAGGCAGAGTTCCTCGCCGCTGGCGTCGGTGGTCAGGTAAAGGCTCTTGCGGATGTCTTCGCCGGAAAGGTCGAGGAACGGCTCGGCCGGCTGCAGGATCGCGGGCTCGGCCTGGACGTAGCCGGCTTGCGCAAACGACAATAGCAGCGCGTCCGCCCAGGCGGCGGACCCGGCAGCCCCTCGGGCAGCGGCGGTTACGGTCATTTTGACGTCCAAATACCCGGAAAATCCGGGTTCCAGGGGTAAATAGGTTTGCTGGCGGAGGCCTTAGCATGGCCGGGGCGGGGTTTCGACAGGGATTGGACAAGTCGCTTAACGAAGACCTCGAGGCCGGGGTGGCCGTTATTTCCAGCCCTGTCGCGTCCGCCGGCCCGATCTTATATGCTGGGGCATCGACAGGAGCCGCCCATGTTCGCCTGGCTTGCTTTTATCGCGCTCTTCATTCTTCCCGTCGCGTTCCTGGCCGGCCGGTACACGGCCAGACATGCGGCAGCGAAGGGCCGCTCCGAACGTGCCTGGTTTTTCTGGGGCGCGATGTTGTTTCCGCTGTTTCCGTTTCCATGCGTCGTCGTGGACTTGATGCCTCGCAGCCGGCAGATAGCGGCCAATTAAAGAGCTCTATCTCGCCAATCGCCCAGCGCCGCCTGAACCAGCGCCAGCGCGGCGACCCCCGCGGTATCCGCCCGCAGGATCCGGGGTCCCAGCGACAGCCGTAGGGTTTTGGGCTGCTGCAGCAGCAGCGCCCGCTCTTCCTCGGCAAACCCGCCCTCGGGTCCGATCAGGATGTCGATGCCGTCAGCGGCTGGGCCCTGTTGCAGCGCCTGTACCGGATTGGCGGTCTCAGCCGCCTCGTCGCAGAACACCAGCAGGCGAGACGGGTCGCGCTGGCCGAGATAGCGGTCGAGCGCGATCGGTTCGGCGACTTCGGCGAGGCTCAGGATGCCGCACTGTTCGGCGGCCTCGATCACATTGGCGCGCATCCGCTCGCTGTTGACCCGGGAGACCTGGGTATGGCGGGTCAGGACCGGCTGCAGGCTCGAAGCCCCCATTTCGACCGCCTTCTGCACCATGTAGTCGAGCCTTGCGTGTTTCAGCGGCGCGAACACGTAGGCGATGTCGGGCAGGCGGTCCTGCGGCCGCGTCGGCGCCACGATCACCAGGGCGTCGGGCCGCTTGCGGCCGGCAATCTGCGCCTGCCATTCGCCGTCGCGGCCGTTGAACACCAGGATGGTGTCGCCGGCCGCAAGCCGCAGCACGTTGCCGAGATAGTTGCTCTGGTTCCGCTCCAGCGCCACCGTTTGCCCCACCTTCAGGGGGGCATCGATGAACAGGCGCGGGGCGCTAAAATCGAATTCAGGCATTTGTGATCATCCAATCGGAGCGTCTTTTAACCGAAACGGCCCGAATCAGGGGCAAATATTGGCCTCCGATGTGGCCCGTGCCGCGCTGTTGCCCAATTCGACGGGTTGTTAAGGGCACCCAGCAATCGTAGAAAGCCGCTATCGGAAATCGTGCTTCGATCGGAACACGAAAGGCCCCGCTGGTCTTGCCGGAGAAACACCCTTGATGATCCGCCGCCTCATTGTGCCGCTGACCGTTGCCGTCGTGACCTTCCACGGCGGTCACGCTTTCGCGCAGGGCGCATTTCCGGCTCCGCTGCCCAATGGCCAAATGGCGCCGCCTCCCGCTTCGTCGCCGGCGGTTGACTCGGCCTTCACCAGAGGCGCTGCACCGGTCACCGGCGCAGGCTTCGGTGGCGCCGGGCCGCAGCCG
The DNA here is from genome assembly GCA_963764705.1 of uncultured Alphaproteobacteria bacterium. Classification (GTDB taxonomy): domain Bacteria; phylum Pseudomonadota; class Alphaproteobacteria; order Rhizobiales; family Xanthobacteraceae; genus Bradyrhizobium. The sequence continues at coordinate 615,002 of CAVXTR010000016.1, forward strand.
CCCTCCTCGGCGGGCGGGCCGTCCGACGCCTGCATGAAGGGTTTTGTTCCCTTGCGCGAGGAGGCGGAAAAGCGTGGCAAGCTGATCAAGGCCGCCAGCGACCGCCATGCGCCGCCGGACGAAGCCTGCAAGCTGATAGGCAACTTCGGCGCATCCGAAATCAAGATGATCAAGTATATCGAGGTCAACGCGGCGAAGTGCGGAATTCCGCCGCAGATCGGCGACCAGCTCAAGGCCGGCCACAAGAACACCGAGAAGATGCAGAATCAGGTCTGCAACGTGGCGCAGCAGGCGGCCAACCAGCGGCCGGCCGGCCCCAGTCTCAGCGACGTGCTGGGCACTTCGGCGGCGCTGCCCGAGGCGCAAACCGTGAAGAAGGGCGGCAGCACCTTCGATACGTTGAACGGCAACGTTCTGACGCGATGACCGATCCTCGATGAGCGACGCCAGCGCCCGCGTTGCCGATGCGACCGGCAACTGGGTCGATACGCATGCGCCGTCGTGGTCGCGGCCCTATCTGCGGCTCGCCCGTTTCGACCGCCCGATCGGATCCTGGCTGCTGCTGATGCCGTGCTGGTGGTCGGCGGCATCGCCGCCGGCGTCGCGCACGACGTCAGCCAGTTCGTGTTCGTGGTCGTGCTGTTCTTCATCGGCGCCTTCGTGATGCGTGGCGCCGGGTGCACCTGGAACGACATCACCGATCGCGATCTCGACGCCAAGGTCGAGCGGACGCGGTCGCGGCCGATCCCGGCCGGCCAGGTGAGCGTGTCGCAGGCCTTTGTCTTTCTGGTGCTGCAGGCCCTGATCGGCTTTTCCGTGCTGCTGCAGTTCAACCGCTTCGCGATCATGACCGGCATCGCCTCGCTGCTCATCGTCGCGATCTATCCGTTCATGAAACGCATCACCTGGTGGCCGCAGGTCGTGCTCGGCCTGGCGTTCTCGTGGGGCGCGCTGATGGGCTTTGCGGTCACGCTCGGGCGGATCGATCTCACCGCGCTGGTTCTCTATGCCGGCTCGATTTCCTGGGTGATCGGCTACGACACCATCTACGCGCATCAGGACGCCGAGGACGACGCGCTGATCGGCATCAAGTCCACCGCGCGCCTGTTCGGCGCCCGCACCCATCGCGCGCTGGTCGTGTTCTACACGCTCGCGGTGGTGCTGATCGGCGTCGCGCTGCGGCTGGCCGGCGCAGGCTGGCCGGCCTGGATCGGATTGATCGCGTTCGCGGCCCATCTGGCCTGGCAGATCCGACGGCTCGATATCGGCGATCCCGCGTTGTGCCTGCGCGTGTTCAAATCCAACCGCGATGCCGGGCTGCTGCTGTTTGCGGGGTTGCTGGTGGATGCGGTGATGCGGGCGGCGTAACTTCGTAGGGTGGGTTAGGCGAAGCCGAAACCCACCATTTCGCAACGAAGAAAGTCGGTGGGTTACGCTTCGCTAACCCACCCTACGAAACTACAAGCGGATTGCCGGTTCAGCTCATGATTCGCGTGCGCCTGCAACGAGCAAATGTCGCTGTCGTCTGCGACAAAGTAACCCGACGGGCAAATCACCAAAACCTGTCCAGCCCTTCGCGTAAAAATAAATCGCTGGCCCCGTCGGGCAAATCACCGCCATAACTCCCGCCATCCTGTCCCACCAGAGGGGCGTAGGCCATCGTCGCAAACGAGGGGCAGGGAGCGATGGACGCTGATGCTGCGACTGACGAGCGCGGCACTTGCGTACGGCGAAATCGTTTGGGTCCGACGCCCCGGTGCTGGCGTCAAGTTGGCGGAAGCGAAAGCCGAAGCTGGCGATGGTGGCAAGAAAGCCGGTCACCAGGACGATCTCGTATAAGCCGTAAAGCCATTGCGCAGGGAAGGCCGGAGGCTCTCCGCTGAACCTGTATGCTCGTAGGCAGCATATCTTTTTGCAACAGCCTGCGAGACCGCGGGTGCGGCGCGCACCCGGTCTTCCCTGCGCCCTCTGATTTCGAGGGCAAGGTTGATTGCAAAACTTCGGGCGCGATGCGCTGCGAGAACAATCTCCGCTGTCATCGCCCGGCTTGACCGGGCGATCCAGTATTCCAGAGATGCTGATGATTAAATCGATAGGTTGCAGCGTACTGGATCCCCCGCCTGCGCGGGGGATGACGACCGCATGTGTCGCGGTGGGATCAATCCCTTGCGATGATCTCGCGTTCGCCGGCGTGAAGGTTCGCCGGGTTGAGCAGGTCGCCGGCGCGGCGGCGCACCAGGAATTTCGGGCGGCGGCCGCGGATGGCGTTGTGGCGGCGGCGGCGGGCGGCGGGTTCGCGAAACCTTGTCTTCCGGCAATTGCGGAAGCGCGAAGATCTCGCTCCAGATCTGCCAGGCGGATGCGATCTCGTCGGCATCGGAACAGACCAGCAGCGGAATCGAAAGCGAGGGATCGCGATGCACCAGCATCAGCGCCTGCGCGTCGTCGAGGCCGCGCAAGGCCGACGCCGAGAAAATCGCTGACGCGGATATTGACGGCCATCCGCATGCCCTGGACGGCACGGCGCAGCACGACGCGTTCGCGATGAAGTTCGATCTTCCGCACGCTGCCGTCTGCGCGGGTGTCATGCGCATCGAAGCGGAGCGGAAGGGAAAGAGGGTCGAGCCGCAATGCGCGGCTCGACCCGGCGGGATTGATCCCGCTTGTTGCTGTTTGACGCCTCACGGCTTTATCTCCCCGCCGGGATTATGTTCCCGGTCGATACGTGAGACCTTAGCGGACGCGTTTCCGTTTCGGCTTAAAAAGGCTGGTTAACCCGTGGTCACCTGCCGCGCTTCTGCCCGCATGATTGACAAGACCTTGGCCCACATGATTGACGAGACCTTGCGGCAATGCCGAAATTGTCTGGCATTTGACGCCGCAAGATGCTTGAAATCCCTGTGAATCAGGCACATCTGGTGGGTCTGCCGGTCAGCGTTCCAACTCTCTTCAATGTCAGGGATTTTGTTTGTGAACTCTTCACCATCCACGGATCAGTCGCTTTCCCGATCGCCTGCGAATTCCGACCTGTTCGATCAATCGGCGCTCTCGACGCTGGCGCAGCGCCTGGTCGAGGCCGCCAAGCGCGCCGGCGCGGATGCAGCCGACGCGGTCGCGGTGCGCGGCGTATCGCAGGGCGTCGAGGTGCGCGACGGCCGCGTCGAGGAATCCGAGCGCTCGGAAGGCGACGATGTCGGGTTGCGCGTGCTGGTCGGCCAGCGCCAGGCGGTGGTCTCGACCAACGACGTCTCCGGCGACGGCATCGCCAAACTGGCCGAGCGCGCGGTGGCGATGGCGCGGGTGGCGCCGGACGACAAATTTGTCGGCCTTGCCGATCCGTCGCTGCTGGCGCGCGAGTTCGCCGATCTCGATCTGCTCGATCGCAAAGTCCCGACCACGGCCGAACTGGAGCGCCGCGCCTGCGAAGCCGAAGCGGCTGGCCTCGCGGTCAAGGGCGTGACGCAAATCCGGCGGCGCCTCGGCCTCGAGCGGCATCGGCGGCATGGTGCTGGTGACCTCGACCGGCTTCCACGGCTCTTACCTGCGTTCGAGCCAGGGCATCTCGATGACCGCGATCTCCGGCGACGGCACCGGCATGGAGCGCGACTACGATTTCACGTCGGCGCCGCATGCGTCCGATCTCGCCTCGCCCGAAAGCGTCGGCCGCAAGGCCGGCGAGCGCACGGTGGCGCGCGCCAATCCGCGCAAGGTCGAGACCTGCAAGGTGCCTGTGGTGTTCGACCCGCGGGTATCGGGATCGCTGGTCGGCCATCTCGTCGGCGCCATCAACGGCGCCTCGATCGCGCGCAAGACCAGTTTCCTGAAGGACCGGCTCGGCGAGCAGCTGTTCTCCAAGGACATCCGCATCATCGACGATCCCTTGCGGGTGCGCGGCTTGCGTTCGCAGACCTTCGACGCCGAGGGCGTCAAGGTGAAGAAGCACGCGCTGATCGACGAGGGCGTGCTGACGACGTGGCTGCTGGATTCCGCGACCGCGCGCGAGCTCGGCATGGTCACGACCGGACACGCCCATCGCGGCGTGTCGTCGTCGCCGTCGCCGGGATCGTACAATCTGCATCTCGAGGCCGGCCGCGTGACGCCGAAGGAATTGATCTCCGACATCAAGCAGGGCTTTTACGTCACCGACCTGATCGGCTCCGGCGTCAACGGCGTCACCGGCGACTACAGCCGCGGCGCCTCCGGCTTCTGGATCGAGAACGGCGAGATCACCTATGCCGTCAGCGAGGTGACGATCGCGGGCCATCTGCTGCCGATGTTCAAGTCGCTGGTCGCCGGCCAACGACCTGGAATTCCGCTACGGCGTCAATGCGCCGACGCTGCGCATCGAGGGCTTGACGCTTGGCGGACGCTGACACGGCCGAAAACATCACGGCGCGCGACGCCGCGCTGCTGACGGAGACGGTGCGGGAAGCCGGCGCGCTGGCCAAGTCGCTGTTTCGCACCGAGCTGAAGAACTGGACCAAGGGCGCCTCGTCGCCGGTCTCGGAGGCCGACATCGCCGTCAACGATCTGATCGAGAGCCGGCTGCGCTCGGCGACGCCGGATTACGGCTGGCTGTCGGAAGAAAGCGTCGACGACGATGCGCGTCTCGGCAAGCCGCTGGTCTGGATCGTCGATCCGATCGACGGCACCCGCGCCTATCTGGCCGGCCGCGAGGACTGGTGCGTCAGCGTGGCGCTGGTCGCCGGGCGATGCGCCGGTGCTGGCGGCGGTGTTCGCGCCGTCGACGGACGAATTCTTCTTCGCGGTGCGCGGGCAGGGCGCGACGCTGAACCGGCGGCAGGTTTCAGCCACCACCGGCACCGATCTCGATTTCTCCCGCATGGCCGGTCCGAAGCCGCTGGTGCAGCGGCTCAGCCCGTCCTCGGACGAAATCACGCTGTTTCCGCGAATCGGTTCGCTGGCGCTGCGGCTGTGCCGGGTCGCCGACGGCAGCCTCGATGCCGCTTTTGCGGGCGGCCAGAGCCGCGACTGGGACCTTGCCGCGGCCAATTTGATCGTGCAGGAAGCGAATGGTAGAATGACCGCGCTCTCGGGGGATGCGATTGAGTACAATCGCCGGGAGGTGACGCACGGGGTGCTGGTGGCAGCGGGACGCGATCGTCATGCACGCATTGTCGAGCATTTTCGAAACCGTCCGCTGCCCTGAACCCGTAAAGCTACGCGCCACAAATCCTTCGCTACACGTCACGCGTCTTGCGCTATATACTGACCTTGCTTGCCGGGCACCTCGTTAGGAAAAATCATCATGCCAGATAGTGCCCAGCCGCAACTGCTTCATCTCGTCATCGGCGGCGAGCTGATCGATCTCGAACACAACACGTTCAAGGATCTCGACAAGGTCGAGATCGTCGGCGTGTACCCCAATTACGCCACCGCCCATGCGGCCTGGAAGGCGAAGGCGCAGCAGACCGTGGACAATGCCCACATGCGCTACTTCGTGGTCCACCTCCACCGGCTGCTCGATCCGAGCGCAAGACACGAAGCACTCCCGTTGAAACAATTCTTTCGCGATTTGCTGCGCAGCAGCTGGGTTCAGCGCGCGCTGGGCGTGCTTGCGGCCGAATATCTGCGGCTGGTCTGGCTGACCAACCGCTTCAGCTACATCCCGGCCGACGTCTATGAGATCGTCGAGCCGCAGATGCCGGCGATCTTCGCGTTCTGGCACGGCCAGCATTTCATGACGCCGTTCATCAAGACCAAGGAGAGCTATCGCGCCAAGGTGCTGATCTCGCGGCATCGCGACGGCGAGTTCAACGCGATCGCGGCCGAGCGGCTCGGCATCGGCACCATCCGGGGCTCCGGCGATCATGGCGGCGCGTTTCACCGCAAGGGCGGCGTCGGCGCGTTCCGCGAGATGGTGCAGGCGCTCGAGGAGAACTGGAACGTCGCGACCACCGCCGACGTGCCGAAGCGGGCGCGGGTGGTGGGCCTCGGCCTCATCATGCTGGCGCGGGAGTCCGGACGGCCGATCATGCCGTTTGCGATGGTGACCAGCCGGTTCATCCGGTTGAAGAACTGGGACTCCACCACCATCAATTTGCCATTCGGGCGCGGTGCCGTGGTAGGCATTGAACCGGTTCACGTGCCGCCGGACGCCGATGCCGAGACCATGGAAAAATTGCGCCTGCAGGTAGAGACTTATCTGAACGAAGCGACCCGGCGCGCCTATGCGGCGGTCGGGCGCCCGGAGGCCGCCCTTGGCTGATCCGCTGCCGATGACGTTGCGCGTCTACCGGAAACTGTCGTCCGCGATGGTGCCGCTGGCGCCTGCGCTGATCAACCGGCGGCTCAAGCTCGGCAAGGAAGATCCGGCGCGCGTCGGCGAGCGCCGCGGCGTCAGCGCCGATGTCCGCCCGGTCGGACCGCTGGTCTGGATTCACGGCGCCAGCGTCGGCGAGGTGCTGGCGGCCGCGGCCCTGATCGAGAAGTTGCGGGCGCTGAACCTGCGCATCCTCCTGACCTCGGGCACGGTGACGTCGGCGGCGATCGTCGCCAAGCGGTTTCCCGCCGACGTCATCCATCAATATGTGCCGTACGACTCGCCGCGCTACGTCGCGCGCTTTCTCGATCACTGGCGGCCGTCGCTGGCGCTGTTCATCGAATCCGACCTGTGGCCGAACCTGATCCTGTCGAGCGCGGCGCGGCGGCTGCCGATGGTGCTGATCAACGGGCGGATGTCGCATCGCTCGTTTCCGCGCTGGCGCCGGGTCTCCGGCACCATCTCGGCGCTGCTCGGCCGGTTCGACGTCTGCCTCGCGCAATCCGAACTCGACGCCGAACGTTTTGCGGCGCTCGGCAGCCGCAACGTCACGGTCACCGGCAATCTCAAGCTCGACGTGCCCGCACCGCCGGCCGATGCCGGCAAGCTCGAACGGCTGATGTCGATGACGCGCGGCCGGCCGATCGTGGTCGCCGCCTCGACCCATCCCGGCGAAGACGAGATGCTGGTCGAGACCCACAAGACGCTGGCCGGATTCTTTCCCGGGCTGTTGACCGTGATCGTGCCGCGGCATCCCGACCGCGGCGAGGCGATATGCGGGCATGATCGCCGCGTCCGGCCTGCAAGGCGAGCCTGCGCTCGCGCGAGGAATTGCCGACCGCTGCAACCGACATCTATGTCGCCGACACCATGGGCGAGACTGGGCCTGTTCTACCGGCTGGCGCCGATCGTGTTCATGGGCGGATCGCTGGTCGAGCATGGCGGACAGAATCCGATCGAGGCGGTCAAGCTCGGCGCGTCCGTGGTCCATGGCCCGCACGTCTTCAATTTCACCGACGTCTACGAGGCGCTCGATGACGCCGGCGGCGCGCGCCGGGCCGATAGCCAGGAAGCGCTGGTGAAGCAGCTCGGTCAGTTGCTCGCCGATCCCAAGGCGCGCGACGCCCAGCTTGCGGCCTCCGAGCGCGTGGTCGAACAGCTCGGCGGCGCGCTGGAGCGGACGCTCGCCGCGCTCGAGCCGTATCTGTTGCAGTTGCGGCTCGAGATGGGAGCCGCCAATGCGTGAGCCGGGCTTCTGGCACGGCCCGTCTTCGTGGAAATCGCATCTGTTGAGGCCGCTCGGCGCGCTCTATGGCGCTATCGCCGCCAAGCGCCTGCAACGCAGGGGACTCGATGCCGGCATCCCCGTGCTCTGCGTCGGCAATTATCACGTCGGCGGCGCCGGCAAGACGCCGACGGTGCTGGCGCTGGCGAAACTGTTGCGCGAACTCGGCGAGACGCCGGTGGTGCTGAGCCGCGGCTATGGCGGAAAACTGCGCGGACCGGTCCGGGTCGATCCGGAACGGCATGCGGCCGCCGATGTCGGCGACGAGCCGCTGATGCTGGCCGTCGACGTTGCCGGTGGTGGTCGCGCGCCAGCGCGCCGACGGCGTGCCGCTGGCGCGGTCGCAAGGCGCGACCGTGATCCTGATGGACGACGGTTTCCAGAATCCGTCCGTGGCCAAGGATGCGTCGCTGATCGTGATCGACGGCAACCGCGGCCTCGGCAACGGGCAGGTGTTTCCGGCTGGTCCCTTGCGCGCGCCCTTGAAGCCGCAGATCGCGCGCACCGACGCGCTGGTCATCGTCGGTAACGGCACGGCTGCCGACGCGGTGGCGGCGGAGATCGCCGCGCAGGGCAAACCGGTGCTGCGCGCGCATCTGCAGCCGGAGGCGGCATCTGTCGCGTCGCTGCGCGGCAAGCGCGTGCTGGCCTTCGCCGGCATCGGCGATCCCGCGCGATTCTTCGCCACGTTGGAGGCCAGCGGCATCGAGGTGGTGCGGCGGCGTGCTTTCGCCGATCATCATCGCGTTCGCGCAAGGCGAGATCGAAGGCCTGGTCGCGGAAGCCACGCGCGATGGGCTGACGCTGGTGACGACGGAAAAGGATCTGGCGCGGCTGCGACAGGCCGGCGGCGTGCCGGATTGGGCGCAGAACATCGTGCCGTTCGCGGTGACGCTCGAGTTCGACGACGCGGCGCGCTTGCGCAGCTTCGTGACGGCGCGCCTGTTCAAGGCGCGCGAGCGAAAGCTGAACGGCTAGCTCTGGCCCTTCACGGCGCCGGGAAAGTGCCGTTGCAGCACGGCGGTCGGAACCGAATAGGCCTCCTGCAGATCGACGCTCCAGTATTTCAATTCGTCGAGCGGGATCCGCACGTCGGTAATGGCGCAGCGCACATAGGTTCCGGGCGAGACCACGCGGAAATCGCCATCCAGATATTGCACCTGCGCTTCGCCATTCCCCGAGGGACCGAATTTATTCAGCACCGTCAAACTCTCCGATAGACCGGTCCGCGAGCGGCCCGGCCAAGTGTATTTTCCGAAAACAGTCTATCATAAATAGGTCGTACTGTCCGCTCCCGAAACCCACCTACTTGTGATGAATTTTGGCCCCGGTGCGTGATAGTGCTGCCAGCGCCATAATGATCCGGCCTGAACCGATGCGCCCACTGTCAGCTACGCTGCTCCTGACGCTGCTTGCCGCGAACTTTGCCGCGGACGCTGCGCCGTTGCCGGCGCCGCATCAGGTCGATATTCCCGCCGCCAACCTGACCCTGCATGCGCAGCTCTACAAGCCGGAGGGCGACGGACCGTTCCCCACGGTGATTGCGCTGCATGGCTGCGGCGGACTGGGCGGACATTCCGAACCGGTGCTGCCGCGCTACCGCGACTGGGCCGAACAGTTGTTGAAGGCCGGCCATGCGGTGCTGCTGCCGGACAGCTACGGCTCGCGCGAACTCGGGCCGCAATGCCGCGTCAAGGAGCGTCACGTACTCGCCCGCCGCGAGCGGGTGGCCGATATCACCGCGGCGCGGCAGTGGCTCTCGCAACAGGCCTGGGTGGCGCACGACCGCGTCAGCCTGATCGGATGGGCGAATGGCGCCAGCGCATTGTTGTGGGCGGTACGGCCGCAATCGTCGTCGCGCAGCGCCGTTCCCGATTTCCGTTCGGCGATTGCGTTCTATCCGGACTGCCGCGTCTCGTCCGGCCTCGGCTGGAGCGCGCGGGTGCCGACGCTGCTCTTGATCGGCGCCAAGGACGACATCAGTTCGCCGTCGGCTTGCCGGGCGATGATCGACGGCGCGCGCGGCCGCAGCGCGCTGACCCGGATCGAGATCTATCCCGGGGCGTCCCACGATTTCGATCGTCCGGATCTGCCGCTGCACGCGATCGGCGGTGGCGACGCGGCGCAACCGGAACGCGGCCATATCGGCACCGACGCCGAAGCGCGCTCGGACTCGCAGGCGCGCGTCGCCGAGTGGCTGGCGCGCTAAACTCTAGAACAGGCTGCCCTGATCGACCGGCTTGACCACGCGCTTTGCCGCCATCGTCTTGGCCTCGCGCGGTGCGGCCTTCTGCGAGCTATCGGGCGCTGATGTGGCAGGCGGACGATCGGAGTCGGCGGTGGCGCCGAGGCGGCCGTCGGCAAATTCGATGATCAGATGCGCGTTGGGTCCGACCGCGGCCGCGGCATGCAAGGCGTGGCCGTGCTCGTCGCGCACCAAGGCAAAGCCGCGCGCCAGCACGCCGCGATAGGACAGCGCCGACAACAACTGGCCGCTATGGGCGACGCGCGCTTCCAGCCGCTGCATCGCTGTCAGCAGCGCGCGGCGGGCGCGCTCGGCGAGGCGCTGGGCGCGTTCGCGGTCACGTGCAATGGCGTTGCGCTGCGCCTGCGCGTTGGCAAGCTTCGAGGCCTTGAGCCGGACCTCCAGCCCGGCAAAGCGATCGCGCCGATGGCGCAGCAGCGCGCGGGTGGAAAGCGTGATGCGCTCGCCGGATACGGTCAGGCGTTGCCTTGCCTGCGCGACCTGTCCGCGCAGCACCTTCAGCGTCAGGCCAGCGCTGGCCTGCGAGAAGCGGCGATGATGCGCATGGGTATTGGCTTTCAGCCCACGGGGCAGGGCGCCGGCCGCGCTGTCGAGCCGCTGCCGCGGGATCGCCAGCAGTTCGGCGGCACCGGGCAATGCACGGGCGGCGGCGCGCAATTCGTTGCGGCGGCCTTCCTGGCTGCGCTGCCAGCAGATCATCGTGCGCCGCGCCAGCGCCGTCACCTCGACGAACAATTCGCTGCGCACCGGCACTGCCATTTCGGCGGCCGCGGTCGGTGTCGGCGCGCGCTTGTCGGCGGCGAAATCGATCAGCGTAATGTCGGTCTCGTGGCCGACCGCCGAGATCAGCGGGATCATGCTGTCGGCGGCGGCGCGAACCACGATTTCCTCGTTGAACGACCACAGGTCCTCCAGCGAGCCACCGCCGCGCGCGACGATCAAGAGATCCGGCCTTGGGATCCGGCCGCCCTCGGGCAGCGCGTTGAAGCCGCGGATGGCGGCGGCGACCTGTTCGGCCGAGCCTTCACCCTGCACCTTCACCGGCCACACCAGCACCCGGCGCGGGAAGCGGTCCTGCAGCCGGTGCAGGATGTCGCGAATGACGGCGCCGGTCGGTGAGGTGACGACGCCGATCACCTCCGGCAGCCACGGCAACAATTGTTTGCGCGCCTCGTCGAACAGGCCCTCGGCGGCGAGCTTCTTCTTGCGCTCTTCCATCAGCGCCATCAGCGCGCCGATCCCGGCCGGCTCGATCGCCTCGATCACGATCTGGTATTTCGACGAGCCCGGATAGGTCGTGAGCTTGCCGGTGGCGATGATCTCGAGGCCTTCCTGCGGCTTGAAGCGCATGCGCGCATGCACGCCCTTCCAGATCACGGCCTCGATCTTGGCGCTCTCGTCCTTGAGCGCGAAATAGCAGTGGCCGGAGGAGTGCGGCCCGCGAAAGCCGGAGATTTCGCCACGCACCCGGACATGGCCGTAGGTGTCCTCCACCGTCCGCTTCAGCGCCGAGGACAGCTCCGAGACGGTCAGTTCAGGCGTGTTGGTCAGTTTCTCGACAGCAGGCATGGGCATCGATTCGGCATGTAAATTATCAACATAAAATAGGGATTTTCGGCCGCCGCGGATAGGGAAGATATCGGAGCCTAATTCGGCAGGAACCCCTTGCAGAACAAGGGAGACTCGTGCGACCGACTGCGCTTCGAAACCCTGCATCCGGTCCATCTCATGAACATCCTTCTGCTCGGTTCAGGCGGCCGCGAACACGCCTTGGCATGGAAGATCGCCGCTTCCCCGCTGCTGACCAAGCTGTGGTGCGCGCCCGGCAATGCCGGCATCGCCAAAGAGGCCGAATGCGTGGCGCTCGATATCACTGACCACCCCGCTGTGATCGATTTCTGCAAGCGCCATGCGGTTGATTTCGTCGTGGTCGGTCCGGACGCCCCGATCGCCGCAGGCATGGTCGACGATCTCAACGCCGCCGGATTCAAGGCCTTCGGTCCGACCAAAGCCGCCGGGCAGCTTGAGAGTTCAAAGAACTTCACCAAGGCGCTCTGCCGCGCCAACCACATTCCGACGGCGGCCTACGAGCACTTCGCCGATGCCGAAGCGGCGAAGGCCTATATCCGCAGGCAGGGAGCGCCAATTGTCGTCAAGGCGGACGGGCTTGCCGCCGGAAAGGGCGTCGTCGTCGCGATGACCGAGGCGGAGGCTGAGGCCGCGGTCGACATGATGTTCGGCGGCGGCTTTGGCGGCGCCGGCGCGGAAGTAGTGATCGAGGAATTCATGGAAGGCGAAGAAGCGTCGTTCTTCGCGCTGTGCGATGGCGAACACGCGCTGCCGCTCGCCACCGCCCAGGACCACAAGCGCGCCTTCGACGGCGATACCGGGCCAAACACCGGCGGCATGGGCGCTTATTCGCCGGCGCCGGTCATGACCGACGCCATGAACGCGCGAGTGATGAATGAAATGATCATGCCGACGCTGCGCGCGATGAAGGCGATGGGGGCGCCTTACAAAGGCGTGCTCTTTGCGGGGATCATGGTCACAAGGGACGGCCCGAAACTCGTCGAATACAACGCCCGCTTCGGCGATCCGGAAACCCAGGTGCTGATGCTGCGGATGATGTCCGATGTTCTGCCGGCGCTGATCGCCTGCGCCGACGGTCAATTGAAGAATTTCAGCCTGCGCTGGTTCGACGATGTCGCGCTGACCGTGATCATGGCGACAAAGGGCTATCCCGGCGACTACGGCAAGGGCTCGGTGATCGCGGGTCTCGACGAGGCCGGCAGGATCGATGGCGTCGAGATCTTCCACGCCGGCACGGTCGCGAAGGACGGCAAGATCCTCGCCAATGGCGGCCGCGTGCTGAACGTCTGCGCATCCGGAAAGACCGTCAGCGAGGCTCGGCAGCGCGCCTATCAAGCGGTCGACCGGATCAAATGGCCGGAAGGCTTTTGCCGCCGCGATATCGGCTGGCGGGCAGTGGAGCGGGAGCGGGGCGGCTAGCTCCGTCCGTCATGCCCGGGCTTGTCCCGGCATCCACGCCTTTCTTCGTTAGGAAAAGTAAGTCGTGGATGGCCGGGACAAGTGTTCAGCCCGGGGACATGGCCCGGCCATGACGACAGATGTTTGCGGCAATCACACCCTACAGCAAATCCCCACCCACCGCGCTCGCCGTCGTGCCGTGCTCGCGGAACGCCTTGATGACGTTCTTGCCGATCTTCCAGCGGTGCACTTCGTCCGGACCGTCGACCAGCCGCTGTGCGCGCACCTGGGTGTACCATTTGGCGAGCGGCGTATCCTGGGAGAAGCCGAGCGCGCCGTGGAGCTGGATCGCGGTGTCGATCACCTTGTGCACCATGTGGGCATGGAAGATCTTGGCGATCGAGTTCTCCTGCCGGATGTCCATGCCCTTTTCCGCCTTGTAGGCGATATGCAAGAGCATGAGCCGGCCGATATAGAGCTGCTCGGCGCAATCGGCGAGCATGAACTGGACGCCCTGGCGGTCGGCCAGCAACACGCCGAAGGTCGAGCGCTTGGTGATGTGGGCTACCGCCATGTCGAGCGCGCGCTGCGCCTTGGCGACGTTGTGCATGCCGTGGCGCAGGCGGCCATAGGCGAGGCGATGCTGGCCCATGTTGAAGCCGTTGCCTTCGCCGCCGAGCAGGTTGTCGGCGGATACCTTGAGATCCTTGATCTCGATTTCGGAATGGCCGCCGTGCAGCACGTCGTCATGCGGGCCTTCGATCGCCATGTTGGCGACATTGCGCTTGATCTTGTAGCCGGGGTTCGGCAGCTCGACGATGAAGGTGGAATATTGCTGGTGGCGCGGTGCGTTCGGATCGGTCTTGGCCATGACCAGCGCCATGTCGGCGACGCTCGCGGAAGACGAGAACCATTTTTCGCCGTTGAGAACGTAGTTCTCGTTGCCGTCCTTGACGGCGGTGGTCTGCATGCCCGTGGCGTCGGCGCCGGCGGCCTTTTCCGTCATCGAGAAGCAGATGCGCTTCTCGCCGTTGAGCAGCGGTTTAAGGAACTTTTCCTTCTGATATTCGGTGCCATGCTCGAGAATGGTCATCATCGAGGCGTCGTCGGGCCCCTGCGTATTCATCGAGAGCGCGCCGAGCATGCTCTCGCCGAGCTCCATCTGCACCAGCGCGTTCGCCAGCGGGCCGAGGCCCATGCCGCCATATTCTTTCGGCACGAACGGGCACCACAGGCCCTGCGCGCGCGCCTTGGCCCGCAGCGGGCCCAGCACTTCGGCGAGCGGCTTGGTGTCGAGTTCCTTTTCCGCGGGGATGCAGTGATCGTGCACCCACTGGCGGACTTTTTCGCGGATCGCCTTGGCTTCCGCCGGGATTTCGAAATCGATCGACATGGCACTTCCTCGCTTTTGGTTCTTGTTGGCCGGGCTTGGCGGATGGCATAACGCTGCCACGTGCCAGCGGCAACGCCAAACAATGTTTAAAGCAGCCGCGGCGAGGGAGTAGGACGATGCCCGATCTTGCCGATCTGTTTCCCGGCTATGCCTCCGAATGGATCAATACCAGCGCCGGCCGCATTTTTGCGCGCGTAGGCGGCGAGGGTCCGCCATTGCTGTTGCTACACGGCTTTTCGTCGACCCACGTGATGTGGCACACGGTGGCGCCGAAACTCGCCGACAGGTTCACGCTGATCATCGCCGACCTGCCGGGCTATGGCTGGTCGGATATGCCCGACAGCGACAAGGACCATACGCCCTACACCAAGCGCGCGATGGCGAAGACCATGGTGGAAGCGATGGAGCAGCTCGGCCATGTGCATTTCGCATTGGCCGGTCACGATCGCGGCGGGCGTGTCTCCTACCGGCTGGCGCTCGATCATCCCGGCCGGCTGTCGAAGCTCGCGGTGCTCGATATCCTGCCGACCTATGACTACTGGGAGAAGATGAACCGGCTCTATGCGCTGAACATCTATCACTGGACGTTCCTGGCGCAGCCATATCCGTTGCCGGAAACGCTGATCGGCAACAACGGCGAATTCTTCCTGCGGCAGAAGATGGCGAGCCAGACCAGGTCGAAGACGCTGGAGGCGATGGACCCGCGCGCGCTGCAACACTACATCGCGCCGTTCCTCGATCCGTCGCGGATTCACGCGATGTGCGAGGACTACCGCGCCGGCGCCTATGCCGACTACGACATCGACAAGGCCGATTTCGACGCCGGCAAGAAGATCACGATCCCGATGCTGGCGCTGTGGGGTGACGTCGGCATCGCCAGGGCGGCGGCGACGCCGCTCGATACCTGGAAGAAATGGGCGACCAACGTGACCGGCGCGCCGGTGCTGTCAGGGCATTTCCTGACGGAGGAAAATCCGGACGCGACGGCGAAGTTATTGCGGGAGTTTTTTACGGCGGCCTAGCTCGTCATACCCGCGAAGGCGGGTATCCAGTACGCCGCGGCCTCTCGATTGATCGCTGGCGTCTCTGGAATACTGGATCCGCCTTCGCTCTTCGAGCTACGGCGGACAAGTCATCCGGATAGGTCGATGATGACGTGGGTGGAGGCCCTACCGCCTCACCTTGAAAAAATCCCGCAGCAGCGTCGCGGCTTCGGTCTCGCCCACCGCCGAATAGACCTCCGGCACATGGTGACAGGTCGGCTGCGCGAAAAATCTTACGCCGGAATCAACCGCGCCGCCTTTGGGGTCGGCGGCGCCGTAATAGAGCCGGCGGATCCGCGCGAACGAGATCGCGCCGGCGCACATGGTGCAGGGCTCCAGCGTGACATAGAGGTCGCAATCGACCAGGCGTTCGGAACCGAACGCCTCGGCGGCCTGTCGGATCGCCAGGATTTCGGCATGCGCGGTCGGATCGCGGTCGGTCAGCGTCCGGTTGCCGGCCGTAGCGATCACCTCGCCGTTAAGCACGATCACGCATCCGATCGGGACTTCGCCGGCTTTTCCGGCGTTTTCGGCCGTTTTGAGGGCCAAATCCATGAAAGAAGGGGCAGTCATGCCTCGTATCATCGAAAGAAACCTGCTACTAGGAGCGCCTTCAGCAAACGTGGATGCCGGTTTTGCGTGAGAATGCGCCTTGATCAAAGTGCGCGCGCGTTATCGCTATGACAGCCCATCCGCCTGATAGCCATTTCATACGTACCCGAGAGACCCTTCATGCCCCGCGATAACGACAAAAACAATGATTCCCGCGGCCGGCGTGACCGTCAGGCGCCCCGCCGGAGGCAAGGGCCGCTCGGGAGCGGCGAGGGGGCCGGAAAAGAAATTTGCCAAGCGCGGTTTTGCCGGCAAGAGCGAGGGTGACGGCGAGCGGCGTCCCTATGCCGGGAAGCCGGATGGCGCCAAATCGTTCGGCAAGAAGCCCTATGCGGGCGGCGGCAAACCCTACGCCGGCAAACGCGACGGCGACGATCGTCCGCCGCGCCGGGATTTCGGCGACTCGCCACGGCCCCGCTTCAACCGCGAAGACCGTCCCGCCGGCGACCGTCCCGACCGCGGCCCGCGCAAGGATTTTGGTTCGCGTCCGGACCGCGATGGCGAGAAGCGCCCGTTCAAGCCGCGTGGCGATCGCCCGAATTTCAGCCGTGATGATCGTGGCGGGGGCGAAAAGCGTCCCTACACGCCGCGCGGCGACCGTCCCAACTTCAACCGCGACGACCGGCCACCGCGGCGTGACCGAGACGACGCGCGTCCGGCTGGGCGTTTCCAGGATAAGAAGTTCGGCGACAAGAAACCCTATACTCCGCGCGTGCGCGACGGCGAGAAGCGGCCTTACACGCCCCGTGGCGAAGGTTTCCGCAAAGACGGCGACCGGCCCCGTGGCGATCGTCCCTTCAGCGCGCGACCGCCACGTGATGGCGATCGGCCTCGTGGTGATCGGCCGGAACGAAAATTCGGCGGCGACAAGAAGTTCTCATCACGTGGTGCGCCGGATCGCGGACCGCGCAAGGACTTTGGCAGCCGTCCGGATCGCGGCGGCGATCGGGATCGCAATAGCGACCGCGGGGATCGCGGTCCGCGCAAGGATTTTGGCTCTGACCGTGGTGATTCAAAACCGTGGCAGAAGCGCGAGGATCGTCCCCAGGGAGACCGTCCCTCTGGCGATCGTCCGTTCCGGGAGCGGCCGAAATTCGATCGACCCCGTGAAGACCGCGGCGACCGCCCGAAATTCGACCGGCCGCGTCAGCGTCCGGAGGGTCGCACCGACTGGCAGGAGCATCCGCGCAACGAGGCCGGTGAAGAGCGGCCGCGCCGCGAGAACGAGGACGACAGCCGGATTTTTGCCAAGCGTCCCGCATTCGGCGGCCGCGGCGCCTACCGCGAACGCGCGCCCGATTTCGACAAACGGGCGCCGCGCCCCGAGCCGAAGAAAAAATCCAGCGAGCGCATTGCCAAGGTGATGGCACGGGCAGGGCTCGCCTCGCGCCGCGATGCCGAGGAATGGATCACGCAGGGCCGCGTCACCGTCAATGGCCGCGTCATCAATTCGCCGGCGCTCGACGTCACCGGCAACGATGTCATCGCCATCGACGGCAAGCCGTTGCCGCCGCGCGAGCGCACCCGGCTGTTCATGTTCCACAAGCCGCGCGGCCTGATGACCACGCACGCCGATCCGGAAGGGCGGCCGACCGTGTTCGACAATTTGCCGGATGGTTTGCCGCGGCTGATCTCGATCGGCCGGCTCGATTTCAACACCGAAGGCCTGCTGTTGCTGACCAATGACGGCGGGCTGGCGCGCGCGCTCGAACTGCCCGACACCGGCTGGCTGCGGCGCTACCGCGTCCGCGCCCATGGCGAGGTCACGCAGGGTCAGCTCGACGAGCTGAAAAAGGGCGTCGAGGTCGACGGCGTCAAATACGGCTCGATCGACGCGACGCTGGAGCGCGACCAGGGCGCCAATGTCTGGCTGGTGTTTGCGATCCGCGAAGGCAAGAACCGCGAAGTCCGCAACGTGATGGCGCATCTCGGCCTCGAGGTGAACCGGCTGATCCGCGTCTCCTACGGCCCGTTCCAGCTCGGCGAACTCGAGGAAGGCAAGGTCGAGGAGGTCAAGACGCGTGTGTTGCGCGAGCAGCTCGGCGAGAAGATCGCAGCTTTGGCCGGCGCCGATTTCAACCGGCCGATGCCGGGCGACAAGTCCGAGTCCGAGAAATCGGACGACGCCGATGCGCCGCGCGGCAAAAAACCGTTCAAGCCGGCCGGCAAGAGCGGGCTGATCGCCGACCGCAAGGGCCGCCGCGTGCTGGTGCAGCGCACCGGCAGCGACGAAGCCCGCGCGCGCAACGAGGAAGAGGCCAGCGGTTACGGCCCGCCGCGCCGCCCGCAGCGCGGCTATCACGGCAAGCGCGATCTGAAGCCGCGCGACGAGTAGTTGGGCCATGCGTGTCGTCGGCGGACGGTTGAAGGGTCGCAACCTGGCTTCGCCCTCATCGCGCGATATTCGCCCGACGGCGGATCGGCTGCGCGAGTCGGTGTTCAACATTCTCATCCACGCCTACGACGATCCGATCGAGGGCGCGCGCGTGCTCGACCTGTTTGCCGGCACCGGCGCGCTCGGCATCGAGGCGACCTCGCGCGGCGCGCTGTTCACGCTGTTCGTCGACAATGGCGCCGAGGCCCGCGCGCTGTTGCGCAACAATGTGGAGTCGCTCGGTCTCGGCGGCGTCACAAAAGTCTATCGCCGCGATGCCACCGATCTCGGCCCGGCGCATCCGGTCGAACCGTTCGCACTGGTGTTTCTCGATCCGCCCTATGGCAAGGGGCTGGCGGAAAAGGCGCTCGCTTCGCTGCGCGACGGCGGCTGGCTGACGCCGGGCGCGCTGCTGGTGGTCGAGGAGGCCAAGGCGGCGGCCTTTGCAGCGCCCGACGGTTTCGAGGAGCTGGAGCGGCGGGCGTATGACGATACTGAGTTTGTGTTTTTGCGGGCCAAGTTGTAGGGCGGATTAGCGAAGCGTAATCCGCCGATACCTTCGCGGTTGGTGGATTACGCCTTCGGCTAATCCACCCTACGAAGCTTCACCTTCGCCCGAACAGCTTCTCGATATCGCTCAGCTTCAATTCGACATAGGTCGGGCGGCCGTGGTTGCACTGGCCGGAATTCGGCGTGTCTTCCATCTCGCGCAAGCAGCGCGTTCATCTCTTCCGGCTTGAGGCGGCGGCCGGCGCGGACCGAGCCGTGGCAGGCCATGGTGGCGGCGACATGCATCAGCCGGCGCTCCAGCGGCAACGCCTCGTCCCATTCCGCCATGTGCTCGGCGAGATCGCGCAACAGCCCAGCGGCATTGGCCTTGCCGAGCAGCGACGGCGTCTCGCGCACCGCGACCGCACCGGGGCCGAAGGTATCGATCGCGAGCCCGAACGACGCCAGTTCCTCGGCGCGATCGAGCAGTTTTTCGACGGTGGCCTCGTCGAGTTCGACGATCTCGGGGATCAGCAGGATCTGCCGCTGCACGCCGTTCTTCGCCAGCGAGGCCTTCAGCTTCTCATAGACGATGCGCTCATGGGCGGCGTGCTGATCGACCACGATCAAGCCCGTCGCGGGTCTGCGACACGATATAGGTCTCGTGGATCTGCGTCCGCGCCGCGCCCAGCGGGCGGTCGAGCATATCGGCGGAGGGTTGCGCCTCGAAGCGCACGTCGGCGGTCGGCGTGCCGACATCGAACGCGGCCTGTCCCGGCTCGGCGAAGGCCGGCGCCGCCGATCCGTCGAACGACGGCATCGGCCGCGGCGGATAGGACGGCGAGCGCCGCCAGTCCCAGTTGCCCGGGCGTGGCGCGAACGACGGGCGGAACGCCGGCGAAATGCGCCAGGCCGAGCCATCGGTGTTGGCCGCGGTGCGCCTGCCTTCGCGGGCGAGGCCGTCCTTCAGCGCATGCACGATCAGCGCGCGGACGAGGCCGGCGTTGCGAAAGCGCACCTCGGTCTTGGCCGGATGCACATTGGCATCGACCTCCTGCGGGTCAGCGTCACGAACAGCGCCACCACCGGATGGCGGTCGCGCGGCAGATAGTCGGAATAGGCGGCGCGCACCGCGCCGAGGATCAGCTTGTCGCGCACCGGGCGGCCGTTGACGAACAGATATTGCCCGAGCGCGTTGGCGCGGGTCAGCGACGGTGCGGCGGCAAAGCCTTCGACCACCACGCCTTCGCGCTCGGCGCGCACTTCGATGGCGCTGGAACGGAAATCCGCGCCCAGAATATCGCCGAGCCGCGTCAGCGGCCCGCTGCGCCGGGCAGCGCCGCGGCCCAGGTCACCGGCGCGCGTTCCTCGCCGGCCAGCGTGAAGGCGATATCGGGCCGCGCCATCGCCAGCCGCCGCACCACCTCGCGGATCGCTTCGGCCTCGGTGCGGTCGGTCTTGAGGAATTTCAGCCGCGCCGGCGTCGCATAAAAGAGATCGCTGACCTCGACGCGGGTGCCTTGGCCGAGCGCGGCCGGCATGATCGGCGACTTCTCGCCGCCTTCGACCGACAGCGACCACGCGTGCGGCTCGGTGGCGTGGCGCGTGGTGATGCCGAGCTTGGCGACCGCGCCGATCGAGGGCAGCGCCTCGCCGCGGAACCCGAGCGTGCGGATCCGCAGCAGATCCTCGTCGTCGAGCTTGGAGGTGGCATGGCGGTCGACGGCGAGCGCGAGATCGCCATGGGTCATGCCGCTGCCGTCGTCGGTGATGCCGATCCGCCGCCGGCCGCCGCCATCGGTGAAGATGTCGACCCGGCTGGCGCCGGCGTCGATGGCGTTTTCGACCAGTTCCTTGACCACGCTCGCAGGGCGTTCGACCACCTCGCCGGCGGCGATGCGGTTGACGACCTGTTCGGGGAGCTGGCGGACGGGCATGGGCTGTTGGTAGCCGATTTAGGGGCCGAGGCGGGACTCAAACCGGGCCGATGTTCCCGGGTGAATTCTCGGCCAAATATAGTTGGCGGCCGGCGAACCGAAAGCCCGGCCGGGCGGCTCTATGGGACGAGAACATCATGAGTTCTCTCGCTGAAACCAAAGGAGCTGCGATGTTTTATCGCAAGAACTTGCCGGGCTGGGAGCGGGCGATGCGGGCGATCGGAGGCGTCGGCAATGATCGCGGTGCGGGCTGCTCGGCCTGTCCGGCACGCCGATCGGCTATCTGATCGCCGGTGCCGGCGCGGTCGCGATCGCGACCGGATTTTTCGGATTCTGCCCGATGTGCGCCATGGTCGGCCGCAGACTGCCGTCGTCATGACTCGCATTGGCCGCGGCCAGCCGCTGCGATCCCGCGCTGATCGAAGCCGCGCGCGGCGGCGACGAGAAAGCGCTGGTGTCGCTGATCGCGGCGGCGCAGCCCGATGTCCGCCGCTATGCCGCGCGCAATTGCCGCGCGGCCGACATCGACGATGCGGTTCAGGAAACGCTGCTGCTGCTGTACCGGCGGGTCGGAACGCTTGCGGGCGGTGACGTCGTTCTCGGCATGGCTGTTCGCGGTCGCGCGGCGTGCCTGCTATCGCCTGCTGCGCCGATGTCGATCGGGATTGCCGAGATGCACCGCCGACGATGCAGATGCGCGGCTGGCGCATCTTGCGGCCCGAAGACATCCGCATCGATCTGTCGCGCGCGATCCAGTCGCTGCCCGAGCATTATCGCGAAGTGATCCTGCTGCGCGACATCGAGGAGCTGTCGATCGACGAGATCGCCGCCGTGCTCGGCCTGACGCGCGAGAGCGTCAAGGCGCGCATTCACCGCGCGCGGCTGATGATCCGGGAATACTTCGATCCGGGACTGACGCAGGCGGTCGCTCAATCGTCGAAGCGCTTCGCGCCGCGCCCGGCCTTGACGTCGCTGCGGCGCTTCTTGCCTTCCAGCCGGCGCTGCTTCGATCCGAAGGTCGGCTTGGTGGCCCGCCGCGGCATCGGCCGCACCATGGCCTCGCGCAACAGTTCGAGCAGGCGGTCGATGGCGTCGGCGCGGTTGCGCTCCTGGGTGCGGAAGCGCTGGGCGTGGATCACGATCACGCCGTCCTTGGTCATGCGCTGGCCGGCGAGCCGATTGAGCCGCAGCGCGGCGTCCTCCGGCAGCGTGACCTTGCGCGTGTCGAAGCGCAGTTGCGCTGCGGTCGAGAGCTTGTTGACGTTCTGCCCGCCCGGACCGGAGGCGCGGACGAAGTCGATCTCGATGTCGTTCTCGTCGATCGTGAGGTCGCGGGAAATCCGCAGCATGGCGTTCACCGGGAAATGAGAATCGGCGAGCGCACGATAGCGGGTTTGAGTGGAGGCTGCCCGTTGGCAGTCTTCACGTTCCTCGCCACTTGTGGGAAGGGAGGGAAGGTAGCCACGACAGATGAGCTCGCGGCACCCCTTCCCCAGCCCTCCCCGCAAGGGAGGAGAGAGCGTCTGGTAGGGCTGTAGCTGGAGCTAATTCGCCTTCGGCGCCGCGCGCGGCCGGCTGGGCGGCGGCCTGCGGGGCGCGGCCGACGATCACGGTGAGCAGGCCCTGGCCCCACAGCCGCTGGGCGGCCTTCTTGGCGTCGTCGAGCGTCACGGCGTCGACCAGGGCGTTGCGCTTTTCGATGTAGTCGATCGGCAGCTTGTCGAGCTGGTATTGCAGCAGCGCCTGCGCCAGCTTCGAGGAGGTGTCGAGCGCCAGCATCTGCGAGCCCTTCAGATAGGACTTGGCCTCGTCCAGTTCCTTCTGGGTCGGGCCGTCCTCGGCGATGCGGCGGATTTCCTTTTCGATGGCATCGACGGTTTCGCCGGCGCGGTCGGCGCGGGTGCCGGTATTGCCGACGAACAGCGCGGAGTGATCCATCCAGAGCAGCGATTCATAGACCGAATAGGCCAGGCCGCGCTTTTCGCGGACTTCCTTGTAGAGCCGCGACGACGACCGCCGCCGCCGAGGATGTGGTTGACGACATAAGCCGCCATGAAATTCGGATCGTGGCGGCGGATGCCGGGGCCGCCGAACGTCACCACGGTTTGCGGCACGTCGAGCGGAATGAAGGCGCGCTGCGGCGGCTTGGCGGCCTGCGACGTCGGCGATCGGCGTCAGGTTGGCCTTGGCCGGCAATCCGCCGAACGTCTTGTCCAGCAGCTTGCCGAGCGTATCGGCGTCGACGTCGCCGACCACGGCGATCCGCAAGCGTGTCCTTGGCGATGACGCGGCCGACATAATCCTTCATGTCGGCGACGTCGATCTTCGGCACGCTGTCCAGCGTGCCGCTCGACTGCCGGCCATAGGGATGATCGCCGAAGGCGATTTCCAGGAACTTGCGGCTCGCCAGCGACGTCGGGTTGGTGGTGTCGCGCCGCAGGCCCGAGATCATCTGCGCGCGGATGCGCTCGACGTCGTCGGCGTCGAAATGCGGCGAGGTCAGCGCCAGCTGCAGCAGGTCGAAGGCCTCGTCCTTGTTGTCCTTGAGCATGCGCAGCGAGCCGCGGAAATAATCCCGCGTCGCGGAGAAGCTCGAGTTCGATGGCGCGGCGGTCGAGGCGCTCGTGGAAGGTCTTGGAATCGAGATCGCCGGAACCTTCGTCGAGCAGGCTGGCGACCATGTTGCCGACGCCGGACTTGCCGGCCGGGTCCTGGGTCGCGCCGCCGCAGAAGGCATATTCCATCGCGATCAGGGGCACGGTGGCGTCCTGCACGAACCAGGCCTCGATGCCGCCGGGCGAGACCAGGCGCTGGATTTTCGCGGCGGCATGCGAAGGCGTCGCTGCCAGCAAGGACAGCGCGACGCAGGCGGTAACGACGGATGCGAAGCGCGGCGCGCCAACTGTAAAGCGGGTCACGAGCGCTTCTCCTCGCGCTTCGGCGCGGTCGGTATCCTTGATCAGATAGCCGGTCACCGAACGCTTCTTGTCGAGCCATTTCTGCGCGGCGTCGCGGACCTGTTCGGCGGTGACGGCGCGGATGCGATCCGGCCAGCTTCTGATGTCGTCGATGCCAAGCCCGGTGGTGAGCGCGCCGCCATACCAGCGCGCCAGCGTCGCCTGGTTGTCCTGGGCGTAGATCGCTTCCGCGATCAGCTGGGTCTTGACCCGCTCGAGATCCTCGGCGCGGGCGGGGTTCTGGATCACGTCCGCGATCACGCCGTCGATCGCCTGCTCGATCTGCGCAAACTCGACGCCGGGCTTCGGCGAGACCGAGATCGAGAACTGCGACGGATCGAGCGAGGTGCCCTGATAGCCGGCGCCGGCGCTGATCGCGAGCGGACTGTCGATCACCAGCGCGCGGTAGAGATAGGAGTTGGAGCCGCCGCCCATCAACTGCGCCAGCACGTCGAGCGCCGGGCTTTCGCCGGCGGCGCGGTCGTGGACGAGGGAACGAGGTAATAGCGCCGCAGGCCGGTCTGTTCGACGCGCGGATCGGACAGCGTCACGGTGCGCGGCGCGGCGGGCACCGGCTCCTGCGGGCGGATGCGCTGCGCCGGAATCGCCGGCTGGGCGGGAATGGCGCCATAGGCCCGTTCCACCATCGGGCGGATCTCCTTGGCGTCGACGTCGCCGGCGATCACCAGGATCGCGTTGTTCGGCGCGTAGAAGCGCTTGTAGAACGCCAGCGCATCCTCGCGGTCGAGCTTCTCGATCTCCTGGCGCCAGCCGATCACCGGGCGGCCATAGGGATGATTGAGATACAGCGCCGCCATGATCTGCTCGGTCAGCCGCGCATCCGGATTGTTGGCGACCCGCATGTTGAATTCCTCGAGCACGACGTCGCGCTCGGGCAGCACGTTCTCGTCCTTGAGAATGAGGCCGGTCATGCGGTCGGCCTCGAATTCCATCATGCTGGCGAGCTGCTCGCGCGGCACGCGCTGGAAATAGCCGGTGTAGTCGACCGAGGTGAAGGCGTTCTCGTTGCCGCCGATCCGCCGCACGGTCTGGGAGAATTCACCGGCGGGATGCTTGCTGGTGCCCTTGAACATCAGATGTTCGAGGAAATGCGCCAGCCCCGATTTGCCCGGCGTCTCGTCGGCGGAGCCGACCTTGTACCAGATCATCTGCGTCACGACGGGCGTGCGGTGATCGGGGATCACGACCACCTGCAGGCCGTTGCCGAGCGTGAAGCTGGCGGGACGCTCCGACGTCACCGTGGTCTGGGCGAAGGCGGGGCCGGCGGAAAAGGCGAATGTGGAGACGAAGGGCTGCGGCAACGAGCGAAACGGCAAAGCGGTGCGATGACATCATGACCTGTCTGGCGCGTATTCCGCAAAAGCGGCTACCGGTTTTGCGACGAGAATTCGCGCAGTTGTTGAAAGGCGAACCCGAACCAATCGTTCGGGATGAAGCCGCGGCATCGTACACCGCGCCGACGCCTGCGAATCGTCACGAAGGCGAGAGATCGGCTTAACTATTCGCCATACTTGCCGGCGGCCGGGTTGTATTCCTTGTTGAGCGATTCCTTCGGTCCGGTGCCGTAGGCAAAATTCGGCGACGGCGTCTGGTAGCCGGGCGGCGGCATGGTCAGGGTTTCGCGCGTCGGCTCGCCCTTGAACGGCGCCGTCTCGGTCTTGTTGCCGCCGAACAGGCCGCTGAAGCCGCCATTATAGCCGAGCTGCGACGGGCTCAGGATCGGATTGTTGTTGTTGGTGCCGGGCTGCACCGGATCGCTGCTGGTTGCGCTTCGACGCCGCGGTCTTGCCGACCGCGAGTTCGGCCGGCGTCAGGATGCGGGCCTGCCGCGCCGGATCCTTGTTGTCCTTCTTGCGGGCCGCGATCGCGGCCTTGCGGCGCTGCTCGTCCGGATCCTTCGGCCAGTTCGGCGCCTTCACTTCGGCCGCGGCGCCGGCCGGCGGCGGCAGGTCGATCTTGGGCGGCACCACCAGCGGCGAACGCTCGCGGTAGTCGATGCCCTTGTTTTCCATGTTGGTGCCGCCGATGCCGGTCATGATGCCTTCGATGATCTTTTCCTCGAAGGTCTTGTCGTCGTCGTCGTCGTCACCGGCGCGCACCGGGCCGGCGGCCATCACGAGGCCGACGCCGAGGGCAATGGCGGCGAGCCGCACCGCCCGCGTCAGCGAGCTGGTCTGCAACATCCGGAAGCTGGCTTCGGTCTGGCGCATCGCGCTGTTCCCATTCAAGTTTCCGCAAACTGCGGGGCAGGGGTCCGTATCGGCCGGGATCAGGGCGCTTTTGCGGCGGGTACCCCCAGGAAGGAGTCATACAATAGGGCCGCTACCCCGGCAACAATGGCCACATCCGCAAGGTTAAACACGTACCAGTTGTACCTGATTCCGCCGATTTCGAGATGGAACAGGGCGAAATCGACCACCGCGCCATGCAGGAAGCGGTCGATGCCGTTGCCGATGGCGCCGCCGATGATCAGGCCGAGCGCCACGGTGGCCAGAAGGGTGCGCGACCGGGCCATCCAGATCGCCAGCACGATCACGGCGACCACCTTGACCGCCATCAGGCCCACCTGGGCGATCGGGCTGTCGGTCTGGAACCAGCCGAAGCTGATGCCGACATTCCAGGCCAGCACCAGGTCGAAAAACGGCGTCACCTTGACCGCCCCGCGATGGGCGATGTCGAGCACGTCGAGCAGCCAGAGTTTCGAGGCCTGGTCTGCGACCAGGGCGGCAATCGCGGCGATGACGCCGGCGCGGAGTTGAGGGGTCACACCGCCACTCCCAGCGCCTTCCATTCCCGCAGCGCCTGCGCGTCGCGCGGCGAGACATCGGGATATTCGGGGTCTTCGCCCACGGTCGGCAGGATCTTCCACGACCGCGCGCATTTGATGCCGACGGCCTTTTCGACCACGACCGCGACGCCCTGCACGTCGCCGAGCGTAAAGGCATTGGCCGGTGCCGCGTCATTGGTCACCATCGCGTTCGAGGTGATGCAGACTTCGGCGAGGTCGACGTCGAACAGCGTGTTGAAGATGTTCTTGTCGGAGACGTAGACCAGCGGCGAGGCTTCCAGCGAGGAGCCGATGTTCTTGGCGGCGCGTTCGAGTTCGAGCGCGCCGGTGACGACGCGACGGACATCGCGGATGGTTTCCCACTTCGCCGCCAAGGCTTCGTCGCGGAATTTATCGAACCCTTCCGGAAACAGCGTCAGGTGCACCGACGGCTCGGCGCCCGGCCGGTACATCCGCCAGGCCTCGTCGCAGGTGAAGCTCAGCACCGGCGCCAGCCAGCGCAGGATCGCGTCGCAGATGATGTCGATCGTGGTCAGCGCGGCCTTGCGCGCCAGCGACGACGGCGCGTCGCAATACAGCGCGTCCTTGCGGATGTCGAAATAGAACGCCGACAGTTCGGTGTTCATGAACGCCGACAGGGTCGCGACGACCGTCTTGTAGTCGAACTCGGCATAGGCCTGGCGCACGATCGCGGCGCGGCCGGCGAGTTCGTGCAGCATCAGCCGCTCCAGTTCGGGCATGTCGGCAAAGGCCACCGCATCGCTTTTCTTGAAGTGATGCAGCGTGCCGAGCATCCAGCGGATCGAGTTGCGCAGTTTGCGATAGGTCTCGATGGTGTTCTTGAGGATTTCCGGCCCGATGCGCTGGTCGTCGGCATAGTCGGTGGCGCAGACCCAGAGCCGGAGGATATCGGCGCCGGAGTCCTTCATCACCTTCTGCGGCTCGACGGTGTTGCCGACCGACTTCGACATCTTGCGGCCGTTCTCGTCGAGCGTGAAGCCGTGGGTGAGCACGACGTCGAACGGGGCGCGGCCGCGGGTGCCGCAGCTTTCCAGCAGCGACGACTGGAACCAGCCGCGATGCTGGTCGCTTCCTTCCAGATACATCACGGTGTCGCGGCCGCCATCGACCTTGCGCTTGACGCCGGCGAGGCCGGGGAAGTGCACGGGGTCTTCCAGCACGAACGCATGCGTGGAGCCGGAATCGAACCAGACGTCGCAGATGTCGTCGACCTTCTTCCACGTCCTCATTGGCGAGCGAGCCGAGGAAGCGTTCGCGGGCGCCGTCCATGTACCAGGCGTCGGCGCCTTCCTGCTCGAAGGCATCGGCGATGCGCTTGTTGACCACCTCGTCCTGCAGGATTTCGGCGGAGCCGTCGCCCTTCTCGCGCACGAACACCGCGATCGGCACGCCCCAGGCGCGCTGGCGCGAGATCACCCAGTCGGGCTTGCTGTTGATCATGCCGTTGATGCGGTTTTGGCCGGACTGCGGCACCCATTGCGTCACCGAGATCGCGTGCAGCGCGCGGGCGCGCAGCGTGTCGCCGGGCTTCGCCTTGTCGTTAGTCCGCGATGTCCTTGTCCATCGCGATGAACCATTGCGGCGTGTTGCGGAAGATCACCGGCTTCTTCGAGCGCCAGGAATGCGGGTATTGATGCTTGAGCCGACCGCGCGCCAGCAAGCTTGCCGGCCTCGACCAGCGCCTTGATCACGGCTTCGTTGGCGTCGCCCTTTTCGCCCTTGTCGTTGATCACGCGCTTGCCGGTGAAGCCCGGCGCGTGGTCGGTGAGGGCGCCGTTCTCGTCGACGGTGTAGGGGATCGCTGGTGTTGATGCCGCGCGCTTCCAGTTCGCGCGCATTCGCCATCCAGACGTCGAAGTCTTCGCGGCCGTGGCCGGGCGCGGTGTGCACGAAGCCGGTGCCGGTGTCGTCGGTGACGTGGTCGCCGGCCAAAAGCGGGACGTGAATTCGTAGTCCGCCGCCGACGCCTTTCAGCGGATGGGCGCATTCCACCGCATCGAGCGTGTCGGCCGGCAGGTCGCGCACCTTCTTGTAGGCCGTGACGCGCGCCTGCTTGAATACGCCCTCGGCGAGCGCATCGGCGAGGATCAGCAGATCGCCGTTCTTCGCCCAGTTGTCTGAGGCGCGTCGGTGACCTCGAACAGGCCATAGGCGATCTTCGGCGAGAACGAGATGGCGCGGTTGCCGGGCAGCGTCCACGGCGTCGTGGTCCAGATCACGACGGAAGCGCTTGGCGAGCGCGCCATGCGCCGGCGAGGTGACCGGAAATTTCACCCACACCGTATCCGAGGTGTAATCCTCGTATTCGACCTCGGCCTCGGCCAGCGCGGTCTTCTCCACCACGCTCCACATCACGGGCTTGGAGCCGCGATAGAGCGTGCCGTTGGCGGCGAACTTCATCAGTTCGCGCGCGATCTGCGCTTCGGCCGGATAGCTCATGGTGGCGTAGGGATGATCCCAGTCGCCGATGATGCCGAGCCGCTTGAATTCCTCGCGCTGCACGTTGAGCCAGTGCGTCGCATAGGCGCGGCACTCCTTGCGGAACGCCACCATCGCCGCCGAGTCGCGGAAGTCGGGCTTCTGCTTGCCCTTGGAGCGGTAGTTCTCTTCCTCGATCTTCCATTCGATCGGCAGGCCGTGGCAGTCCCAGCCCGGCACGTAGTTGGAATCGAAGCCGAGCATCTGCTGGCTCTTGGTCACGACGTCCTTGAGGATCTTGTTCAGGGAGTGGCCGATATGGATGTTGCCGTTGGCGTAGGGCGGGCCGTCATGCAGCACGAACTTGGCGCGACCTTTCGCGCTCTCGCGCAGCTTGCCGTAGAGGTCGATCTCGTTCCAGTATTTCAGGATTTCGGGCTCGAGCTTGGGCAGGCCGGCGCGCATCGGGAATTCCGTCTGCGGCAGGAACAGGGTTTTGGAATAGTCGGCAACGTCGGACTTTTGCGGTTTTTCGGACATGAATGCTCTGATTTGGCTCGTAAACGGCGCGAAAACGCGGATGAAGCAGGGACATCCCGGTCTTGCGCCGAGCCGAAGCTCAGGCGGAAGCCGGGCCGCTAATGCGTATGGTGCGCCGCGCGAACATGGGGCCATTCCATAGCAGCCGGCCGGGAAAATCGCAAAGCCCGCTAGCCACGCAAAGGAGGGACTATCTGGGGTGAGGCCGGGCCGGATTGCCGGTCACCGTCTGGCCCGCGCCGACGTCTCTTGTGACCACGCTGCCTGCCCCGATCACCGCTCCATCGCCGATGGTGACGCCGGGCAGGAGTATGGCGCCGCCGCCGATCCAGACGTCGCTGCCGATCCGCACCGGGCGGCCGAATTCGACGCCGGTGCGCCGCGTTTCCGCATCACGCGGATGATCGGCGGCATAGATCTGCACCGCGGGTCCGATCTGGGTGCGGTCGCCGATACTGACTTCGACGACGTCGAGGATGACGCAGTTGAAGTTCAGGAACACGTTGTCGCCGAGACGGATGTTATAGCCATAGTCGCAGAAGAACGGCGGCCGGATCACCGCATCCTTGCCGACGTGAGCGAGACGTTCGCGCAACAGCGCGTGGCGCTGCGATACCGGCAGCGCCAGCGCCGCATTGTATCGGACCAGCCAGGCTTTGGTCGCCGCCTGATCGGCACCGAGTTCGGCGTCAGGACGATACAGTTCGCCCGCCAGCATCTTCTGTTTTTCGGTCTTGCTCAGCCGATTTCTCCGAGCCTCGGGAATGCATCCGGTGCTGCGGCCAGCGCGGCGCGGGCGCGGGCGCTGTCGTCGTCCATCTGCCGGATCAGGGCCTCGATGTTGTCGAACTTCAATTCCTCGCGGATGAAGCCGATAAAGGCGACGTCGAGTTTGCAGCCATAGAGGTCGCCCTTGAAGTCGAACAGGAACACTTCCAGCAGCGGCGCGCCGTTGTCGAAGGTCGGGCGGCGGCCATAGCTCGCCACCGCATCGAAGCGCTCGGCTCCGCGGCCGACCCGGACCGCATAGATGCCGTGCTTGAGCCCGCAGGTCTTGTCGAGGCGGATATTGGCGGTGGGATAGCCGAGGTCGCGGCCACGCTTCTCGCCATGGATCACTTCGCCGGTCACGAACCACGGCCCGCCGAGCATCTCGGTGGCGTCGTCGATCTGGCCTTCGGCCAGCGCCATCCGGATCGCGCTGGAGGATACCGGCCGCTCGGCGATATCGACATGGGCCTGGACATCGACCTCGATCCCGAGCCGCGGCGCCTCGCTGACCAGCAGGCTGGGGGAACCGACGCGCCCTTTGCCGAAATGGAAGTCGTAGCCGACCGCAATTCCTGAGATGCCGAGCCGCCGGATCAGGTCATGGTGAATGAAATCTTGCGCCGAAGTCCCGGCGCGGCCCTTGTCGAACGTCATCACCACGGCGCCGTCGAGCCCGGTCCCGGCCAGGAGCCGCAGCTTGCTGGCCTCGTCGGAGAGGCGGAATTGCGGGCTGTTCGGGCTGAAGAAACTGCGCGGATGCGGCTCGAAAGTGACGGCAAAAGCCGGTTTTCCGTGGGCCCGGCCCATTTGCAGGGCAGCTGTGATGACCGCGCGGTGGCCGAGATGGACGCCGTCGAAATTGCCCATGGCGACGACCGCGCCCCGCGGGATCGCTCCATCGGGAGTGGTGTCTCGGATAACGGTAAAACCAGTTGTCATTGCAAGGGGTTCTTGGCGGGTTCTTGGCACGGCTCTTGGCAGGGATTCGTTGCGGATTGGGGTCGTTCGAGAACGCGGCCGGACCGTGACGCGGCAGCCGCTTCGAAGTCAAGCCGGGCGGGGTCTGATCAAAACCAATACAATCCGGCGGTTCCGCTTTAACGCGCTGTTTAACGCCTGCTGCTACAGGTCAGGGGAGGACTGCGGGTCGCGCAGGCCTGTCGGTAGTTTGTGGCGTAAGCGTTGAGTGGGGGAAAAGATGGCGGTTGATTTGTCGATGTCGGTTCTGGTTGTTGACGACTACAACACCATGATCCGTATCATCCGAAATCTTTTGAAGCAGCTCGGCTTTGAGAATATCGATGATGCCAGCGACGGTTCAGCGGCGCTGGACAAGATGCGCGGCAAGAAATACGGGCTCGTGATTTCCGACTGGAACATGGAGCCGATGACCGGTTACGACCTGCTCAAGGAAGTCCGTGCCGATCCCAATCTGGCGACCACGCCCTTCATCATGATCACGGCGGAATCCAAGACCGAGAACGTGATCGCGGCCAAGAAGGCCGGCGTCAACAATTACATCGTCAAGCCGTTCAATGCGGCGACCCTGAAGACCAAGATCGAGGCGGTCTTCCCGGACATGGCGACGGCGTAAGCCATCTAAATAATCCAGGGCTATCGATGCCCGGCCAAAAGCGCGAAGCGCGTCTTCGCACCGCCGGGCATTTTCGTTACCAGCGCAATTCTCGCATCAGCGCGCGGGGCGGGTGGCCGAACAGCTCCTTCACCGAGGCCGGGTCGAGCTGGTCGATACCCTCGAATTCCTCGGAATGGATGCCGCGGGTCACGAACAGGCAATCGATCCCGAAGCCGAGCGCGCCGGTGAGATCGGTGCGCACGGAATCTCCGATCGCCAGCACACGGTCGAGCGGCGCCGCATGGCCGCGGCGCTCGGCGGCGAGTTGCATCGCCCGTTCATAGATCGGCCGGTGCGGCTTGCCGTAGAAGATCACCTCACCGCCGAGTTCGCGATAGAGTTCGGCGATCGCGCCGGCGCAATAGATCAGGCGGTCGCCGCGCTCGACGACGATGTCGGGATTGGCGCAGACGAACGGCAGCTTGCGCGCGAGCGCCTGCAGCATCATCGCGCGATAGTCTTCCGGGGTTTCGATCTCGTCGTCGAACGGTCCGGTGCAGACGATGTAGTCGGCCTGCTCCAGCGGGCCGATGACGGGATCGAGCCCGCGATAGATCGAATTGTCGCGCTCCGGGCCGAGCCAGAACATCTTCTTGCCCGGGTGATCGGCGACGAAATGCCGGGTCAGGTCGCCGGAAGAGACGATCGCGTCGTAGATCTCGTCGGCGACGCCGAGCTTGCGCAACTGCCGCTGCACGGAATCGGCCGGCCGTGGCGCGTTGGTGATGAGAATGACAGTGCCGCCGCGCTGGCGAAAAGTGTGCAGCGCCTCGCAGGCTTCGGGAAAGGCCTCCAGCCCGTTATGCACCACGCCCCAGATGTCGGAGAGGACGACATCGACGCCATCGACGAGGTCGCGCAGCCGTTCGACGAACCGCAATGAGGTCATGACATCAGGCGCCGGTTAGCCCGGTCCGCCGACGCGGCGGGCCAGCGCGGCATTGCCGGTCGCACGCGGCGGAGGCTCGGCCGCCGGGCCGGCGACAGGAGCGGGGTGGCCGGGGCCATCGGGAACATTGGAGCCATTGGAATTGTTCGGTTCTGCCTTGTTCGGGGTGGCCCCGCCGGTAGCAGATGCCCCCTCGGGCCGCAACGGCCGGGGCGGCGCGAACAGGAAGCCCTGCCCGAACCGGACGTCGAAATCGAGCAGGTCCACCACCGCGCGCTCGCCCTCGATCTTTTCGGCGATCAAATCAATTCCAAAGCGGCCAAGCAGATCGGACAAGTCGGAGGGGTGGATGTCCGAGGTCGAGCTCTGCCTGGGATCGAGCAGCAGCGCCGCCGGCACCTTGATGAAGCGCACGCCGCGGTCGGCGAGTTCCCGGGGTTCGACCCGGAGGTCGCTGACGTGATCGATCGAGAACCGGTAGCCGCGCTGCGAGAGTGCGGCGAGATGCTCGGTCTCGGTCGGGCCGAGATTGCGGAAGGTCGCCTGCTTGAATTCCAGCACGAACGACGGCGCCAGCGCGCGGTTGGCCTCGAGGAAATCGAGGCACTGCGCGAAATTCACGGGATTGCCGAGCGTGGCGGCGGAGACGTTGCAGAACACGCCGACTTCCTTGTTGCGCACCATCAGACGACGCAGCACCTGCACACAGCGCAGCATCACCATGTGATCGATGCGCCCGATCAGTCCGCCGGCTTCGGCGATGGCGATGAAGTCGTCGGCGGCCAGCACCTCGTCCTTGTCGTCACGCAGCCGGGTCACCGCCTCGTAGAAGCGCACCTTGCGTTGCGGCAGCGTCACCATCGGCTGCAGGTAGATGTCGAGCCGGTTTTCCTCGATGGCGTTCTTGACCGCGGCGAGAAGCTGCAGCTGGCTGCGCGCGGGCGCCGCGGCGACGGGGGCCGGCGCGGCCGTGGCGGGCGCCGCCGGTTTGGCCGCAGCCGGCGAGGCTACCGGCGCCGATGGGGCGATCGCAGGTGCCGTCTCCGTTGTTTTGGCTTCGACGAGCGGCAATTCGTCCTGTGCATCGGAATCCGGCCTGCCTGCGGCTGCGGGAGCTGCGGCAATGGCGCCGGAGGCCAGCAAGTCCTCATGGCCGGCGACGGAGGCTGCGAGCTGCTTGACCAGCACGCCGAGTTCGTTGATCTCGCCGACCACAGCCTGAATACGGTCGGCGCCGGTCGAATTGGCCGATACTACCCGGCCCTCGACGGCGGCGAGCCGCCGGCCGAATTCGGCG
Source organism: uncultured Alphaproteobacteria bacterium (assembly GCA_963764705.1). Taxonomy (GTDB): domain Bacteria; phylum Pseudomonadota; class Alphaproteobacteria; order Rhizobiales; family Xanthobacteraceae; genus Bradyrhizobium. The sequence continues at coordinate 649,010 of CAVXTR010000016.1, forward strand.
ACCTGGCGGGCGAGGTCGGCGGTGCCGCGTGAAAGGTCCGCGATCTGGCTGCCGACATCCGAGCGGTCGCGCAGCCGCATCGATACGGCATTGTAGAGGATCAGGAAGGTCAGCGCGGTGAGCGCCACGATCGCGGATTCCGATCCGCTGATGCCGGCCACCGAATGCAGGACCAGGCCAAGCGATGCTGCGACCAGCACCATGCAGATGGCGATGAAAATCGTTGAAATGCGAATCATGTCGCGCGCTACGCCCTCACGTCCGAACTGCGCCCACCCGGGAAAACACGGAAGTCGTCAGGCATGGTCCGGTCTGCGCTCCCCCAAGCACGGCGAGCTTAGCATCAATGTTGATTCGCGGGGCTAGTGTTTGTTTGACACGCCCGGAACTGCTCCTGCGCTCTCGCCCTGCGTGTGGCGGGGGAGGGGGAGCCGTGAGGAGAGAGGGGCGGCTGTACCGTAGCGTTCGGTAGCGCTAGAGATCGGCCGCCGCGATCCAGAATACCTCGCCCTCGGAGTCCTCGGTATCGAGCCAGAGCAGCGGCAGTTCCGGGTAGGCGTCCTCCAGTTGCGGGCGGCAGCGGCCGATCTCGCACAACAGCCCGCCTTGCGGCGTCAGATGCGCGCGCGCTTCGTCGAGGATGCGGCGGACGATATCCAGCCCGTCGACGCCACCGTCAAAGGCGAGTTTCGGTTCCGCGCGGCACTCGCGCGGCAGGCCGGCCATGCCTTCGGCGTCGACATAGGGCGGGTTGGAGATGATGAGGTCGTAGCGCTTGCCGCCGAGCGGCTTGAAGAGGTCGCCGCGGTGCAGCGTCAGGCGACCCTCCAGTCCGTAATCCCCGACATTGTGCGCAGCGACCTCGAGCGCATGTTTTGAAATATCGACCGCGTCGACTTCGGCGTTCGGAAAATGATGCGCCGCCAGAATGGCAAGGCAGCCCGAGCCGGTGCAGAGGTCGAGCACGCTTTCGACCGCCGAAGGATCCGGGATCAGCGAGCCGCCTTCGTCGTTGCCGTCGCCGCCGAAATGGGATTCCAGCAATTCACCGATGAAGGAGCGGGGGACGATGGTGCGCTCGTCGACATAGAACGGCAGGCCGCGCATGTAGATCTTGTTGACGAGGTAAGCCGCGGGCGTTCGCGTGGTGACGCGGCGTTCGATCAGGCCGAGGATCTTCTTGGCTTCGGCCACGGTGACTCGCGCGGTCGCGAACGTCTCGAACTGGTCGGGGTGCAGATGCAGCGCCTCGCAGACCAGGAAGGCGGCTTCGGCCGTGGGATCGGTGGTGCCGTGCGCGAACACCAATTTCGCTTCGATGAAGCGGCTGACGGCAAAGCGCACGAAGTCGAGCAGGGTCAGCAATTCGCCGGCGCCGACTTTCGGGAATTTCGCTACGGGTGCGCTTCGCTTTGCCGCCGGCTTTGTGCGCTTCGCCATCAGGATTTGGTCCAGCGCTTGGCGGCGGTCTCGTCATGGCCGCGCGCTTCGATCCAGTTGGTGCCCTTTTGGCTTTCCTCACGTTTCCAGAACGGCGCGTTGGCTTTCAGATAATCCATCAAAAACTCCGCAGCCTGAAATGCCGCCTGCCGGTGCTGGGACGCCGCCAGCACCACGACGATATTCTCGCCGGGGGTGATGCGGCCGACGCGATGAATGACGGTGAGCCCGGTCAACGGCCAGCGCGCCATCGCCTCGTCGGCGTGGCGCTGGATCTCGGCCTCGGCCATGCCGGGGTAATGTTCCAGCGTCAATGCTGCGATCGGTTCGCCGTTCTCGCTGCCGCGGCAGATGCCGCTGAAGCTGACGACCGCGCCGACATCGGTCCGGCTTTTGGTCAGCGCCGCGATCTCGTGGCCGATGTCGAAATCGGCCTCCTGAATGCGGATGGTGACTGCGGCGGTCATAAAAGATTAGCCGCCGGTCATCGGCGGGAAGAACGCGATCTCGCGGGCGCCCGATATCGCGGCATCCGGCTGGACGTGGGTGTGGTCGATCGCGGCGCGGATCACCCTCGGCGTCTCGAAGGCATAGGCGTAGGTCTCGCCGCGCGCAGACAGCCAGCCGATCAGATCGCCGACCGTGCGCACGCTGGCCGGCGGCTCGACCGTTTCCTCGGCGACGCCGATCCGTTCGCGCACCCAGGCGAAATACTTGACCTTCATTCCTCATCCTCCTTGATGAGGTGATGGATGCCGGCGCGGAAATAATCCCAGCCGGTGTAGATCGTGAAAATCGCCGACATCCACAGCAGCACAATGCCGATCAGGGTGGTCGCGGGCAGGATCTGCTCGCCCGCTTCGCCGGCAATCAGGAAGCCGATCGCGACCAGCTGCACCGTGGTCTTCCATTTCGCGAGCTTGGTCACGGGGACGCTGACTCGAAGGGCCGCGAGATATTCGCGCAGGCCCGAGACCAGGATTTCGCGGCACAGGATCACGATGCCGGCCCACAGCGTCCAGCCGTGAATGCTGTTGTCCGCCGCCAGCATCAGGAGGCAGGACGCCACCAGGAGCTTGTCGGCGATCGGATCCAGCATCCGGCCAAAGGCGGATTGCTGGTCCCAGATGCGGGCATAGTAGCCGTCCAGATAGTCGGTGACCCCGGCGGCGATAAACACCGCGAGCGCGATCCAGCGCAGCCACAGCGGGCCGTCCATGATGGATTGGCCATAGACGCAGCCGACCACCACAGGGATCGCGGCGATGCGGGCGTAGGTCAGGATATTCGGCAGGGACAGGCTTTTTGACTGTTTGGCCGGCCCCTTGGTGGTGGTCGCGATGTTCATCCGTCTTACCAATACCGCTCGAGCGTGAAGGTCAACCGGGCAGACCTAAGCTGCGCCGGGCGACGTTCATGTGAATCGCCCCCGGTTTAACCCGGTTGGGCGTGGAAAAACTCGAAAATCTTGCGGGCGCTTTCGGCGCTGACCCCTGGAACCTTGCCGAGGTCGGCGATCGAGGCCCGCTCGATTTCCTTCAGCGTTCCAAAATGATGCAGCAAGGCACGTTTGCGTGACGGGCCGATCCCCGGGATTTCCTGCAGGCCGGCCTCCCGGATGTCCTTTTTGCGCAGTTTGCGGTGCGATCCGATCACGAAACGATGGGCCTCGTCGCGCAGCCGCTGGATGAAATACAGCACGGGGTCGCGGGGCTCGAGCTTGATCGCCTCGCGGCCGGGCATGAACAGGGTCTCGCGGCCGGCGTCGCGGTCGGGGCCCTTGGCCACCGCCATCAGCGACACCTGGGTCAGCCCCAGCCCCTCGAAAATCTCCCTGACGGCATTGAGCTGGCCGCGGCCGCCATCGATGATGACGAGGTCCGGCCATTGCGGAAACGAATCGTCATCTGGCTTTGATGATTCCTGGGGTTTGGCGGCATCGCCCTCCGGCGGCTTCAACAGCCGCTTGAAGCGCCGCTCCAGCACCTCGCGCATCATCGCGTAGTCGTCGCCCGGGGTCAGGCCCTCGGACCTGATGTTGAACTTGCGGTACTGGTTCTTGATGAAACCGTCCGGTCCCGCCACGATCATGGCGCCGACCGCGTTGGTGCCCTGGATGTGGCTGTTGTCGTAGACCTCGATCCGCTTCGGCGGCTGCGGCAATTGAAGCGTGGCCGCCATGCCCTGCAACAGCCGGCTTTGGGTTGCGGTATCGCTCAGCTTGCGGCCGAGCGCCTCCTTCGCATTGGTCAAGGCATGCGCGATCAGCTCTTTCTTTTCGCCGCGTTTCGGCGTCGAGACTTCGACCTTGTTGCCGGCCTTGACCGCGAGCGCGTCGGCCAGGAGGGCGCTCTCTTCAATCTCATGCGAAAGCAAAATGAGTTTCGGCGGCGGCTTGTCGTCGTAGAATTGCGCCAGGAACGAGGCCAGCACTTCTTCCGGGGTGAATGATTTTTCCGCACGCGGAAAATAAGCGCGGTTGCCCCAGTTCTGGCCGGTGCGGAAGAAGAACACTTCCACACAGGAATAGCCGCCTTCTTGATGGATGGCGAACACGTCGGCCTCTTCCACGGTGCGCGGGTTGATGCCCTGCTGCGATTGGATCGCCGACAATGCGGCGAGACGGTCACGATACAGCGCCGCGGTCTCGAATTCGAGTTCGCCCGAGGCCTTCTCCATCTCGCCGGCGAGCTGCTTCTTCACATCGTGGCTGCGGCCGGACAGGAAGTCGCCGGCCTCGCGCACCAGCTCGGTATAGCCGGGAAAATCGATCTCGCCGGTGCAGGGACCCGAGCAGCGGCGGATTTGATAGAGCAGACACGGCCGGGTGCGGCTTTCGAAAAAGCCGTCGGTGCAGGAGCGGATCAGGAACGCGCGCTGTAGCGCCGTGATGGTGCGGTTGACGGCGCCGGCGTTGGCGAACGGCCCGAAATAGCGGCCGGGCCGCGATTGCGCGCCGCGATGCTTGAGGATCTGCGGCGCCCAATGGTCGCCGGTGATCAGGATATAGGGAAACGACTTGTCATCGCGCAGTTGCACGTTGAAGCGCGGCCGCAGCTGCTTGATCAGGTTGGCTTCGAGCAGCAGCGCTTCGGTCTCGGTGGTGGTCGAGATGATCTCGACCGTGACGGTGGCCGCGATCATGCGCAGGATACGCGCCGGCAAGGGAGCGTTGACGCGGGCGTAGGACGACAGCCGCTTGCGGACGTTCTTGGCCTTGCCGACGTAGAGCACGTCATGTCCGGCATTGAGCATGCGGTAGACGCCGGGCGAGGTCGGCGCCAGCCGCACCGCGTTTTCGATCGCGGCATGGCCGACCGCGAGCGTGCCTTCGGCCGGCTGTTCGACCGTCTCTTCGGGGGCTTCCGGCAGGCGCGCCTCGTCGTCTTCCTCGACGGCCGACGTCGCGGGATCGACATCGGCGGCAGACGAGGCCCTCGGGCGGCAAATCCGTCTGCGAACCCCGGCGCGGCTTGCGCGGGGCCTTTCGGGTGGTCGGTAGAATCGTGATCCATGGGCCTAAATTAAGCGCTGCAAGGCCGCATCGCCAGCCGCATGATCGGCAAAAGCGGCCGCCGGTTTTCCTTGAAAGGTCATGCCCGAACAACGAGATGGCGAGCGCGCACGGTGCGTGCGGCTGAGCCTGCGAAAACGCGCCGGTAACGGTTCCTTAAGAATGATGAGCGGGCGGTAACCCAGCTTAACAACCCTTTAACTTAAAACTCTCGATAAATCTTACGGGAAAAAATTGGAATTCCGTAACCAAGCCGGTCTGTCGAACCGGTGGTCGCGGCAGTGGCGTGGAGTTGCGTGATGAGCAAGTCTGTTTTGCGGGCGCTGGCGTTGGTCGCAGCCGCCTGGACCATGTCGGCGCAGGCGGCCGACCTGAATTACGGATCGCGCGCCCCCTATACCGTCAATCAGCCGCTCAATGCCTATAGCTGGGCCGGTCCCTATCTCGGCGGCAACCTCGGCTATGCCTGGGGCTCGGTCGACAACAACCCGACCAAGCCGTCGGGTTTCGCGGGCGGCGTTCAGGCCGGCTACAACTGGCGCAGAACGGTCCGTGGGTGTTCGGCGTCGAAGGCGACATCCAGGCGAGCGGCGCCGAACAGACCTTTGCGCCGTGGAAATTCTCCAATCCCTGGTTCGGCACGCTGCGCGGCCGGGCCGGCTATGCCTTCAACAACGTGCTGTTCTACGGCACCGGCGGTCTGGCCTTCGGCGAACTGCGCGCCACCACCTTCGGCCTGTCGGAATCCAATACCAATCTGGGCTGGACGCTCGGCGTCGGCGCCGAAATGGGCTTTGCGCCGAACTGGAGCGCCAAGATCGAATATCTGTATGTCGATCTCAACGACAGCAACTTCGTCATTACAGGCGCGTCAAACGGTTACCGGTTCGGATTGGTTCGCGCCGGCGTGAACTATCACTTCTGAGAACAAGAAAATCGTTCGTTACAACCTCCCGGCGGCAGTAAGTCGCCGGGATTTTTTTGGACGGTGCCGGCATCTTGTTCGAAAACGCGATAGAACTGGTCGATGCAGACCGGACAACCCAGCCGGACCGCCCTGGGTGCTGCCCGCTTGCGCGCGGCGCACCAGGTGCTGGATAACGCGTCGATCCTGGCCGATCCGCTCGCGGTGCGGATTCTCGGCGACGACATCGAAGTATCGCTCGACCACGCCCGGACCCACACGTCCGGGCCACGGATGCGATGGTTCATCGCCTCGCGATCGCGCGTCGCGGAAGACGCGCTCGCCATGGCGGTCGATGGCGGCACGACGCAGCTCGTGGTGCTTGGCGCCGGGCTCGATACGCTGGCCTATCGGACGCCGCTTGCTGGCCGGTTGCGGATCTTCGAGGTCGACCATCCGGCGACGCAGGCGCGAAAGCGCGAAATGCTGGCGGCAGCAGAGATCGCCGTCCCGGAAACGCTGAGCTTCGTGGCGGTGGATTTCGAGCGCGAAGAACTGTCCGAAAGGCTGCAAGCCGCAGGCTTCAAACTCGCCGGGCGCAGTTTTTTCAGCTGGCTTGGCGTCGTGCCCTATCTGACGGAGGCTGCGATCTATTCGACGCTGGGTTTTATCGCGCAGTTGCCGGGCGGAGCCGAGGTGGTGTTCGACTACGTCAATCCGGCGACATCGATTCCCGCCGCCGGCCGTACCGCGCATCAGGCGCTGGCGGCACGGGTGGCGGCCGTCGGCGAGCGGTTTCAGGGTTATCTCGACACCGCCTCGCTCTGCGCAAAAATGAGCGCGGCCGGTTTTCGTCATGTCGCTGATATCGGGCCGGCCGAACTCGCAGCGCGCTTCTTCCCGGAAGCCGAACGGTCGGCACCGACGCGGGGCGGGCATATCATGCACGCCTCCACGATCTGAGCGCTGCCGCGCCCAGTCGAACGTTCTCAGGCAAGAACGCGGACCGCTTCCAGGCGTGAGCGTCAGCTCACGTTGAAATTACCAGGTTGACCGCCTTGGGGCCTTTGCCCTTCTTGTCCGGTTCGACCTCGAACGTGATGCGCTGTCCCTCTGTCAGATCCTTCAATCCGGCCCGCTCGACGGCGGTGATGTGAACGAACACATCGCGGCCGCCGTCATCGGGCTTGATGAAGCCGTAGCCGCGCTCTCCATTGAAGAACTTGACCGTACCAGTCATGGCCATCGGGAAACCCTCCCCCGCACTGCTTCCGCCGTTACGCACAATCTGCGTATCGGCCGACCGGACAATCGCTGCCGGAAGCGTGGCCACCTGAGCCGATCGGGTCACGCCACCGATCGGCCTGGATTTTTCTTAGGCCTTGGTCACTCCGCCGCAACCATTCGCGGAAGCGGAACGTAAAGCCAGTCCCAACAGGCCGAGCATAATACGGTTCCGAGCAAATTGCCTACGGCCCAGACGCACTTTTCGCCGAAAGCGGAAGCTTCAAGGCTTTGGCGTTTCGAGCCTGAACCGGCCGGCGCCACCCTGGCCGAGCGGTTTTTCCAGCTCGGGTAGAATGGTTTTCAATTCACCCGCCAGCGTCCACGGCGGATTGACGATCAGAAGACCGGTCGAGGTGAGGGGGCCGCCGGCCTGCTGTGGCGCGACGCTGAACTCGAGCCGCAGACATTTTCCCGCCGGCCTGCTTTCGGCCGCAACGGAAGCGACATGGCGGGCGAGTTCGTCGGTCATGCGCCGGCTCTTCACCGGGTACCAGATCAGATAGCTGCCGGTCGGCCATTTGGCATAGGCCTCGGTAAATCCGTCGGCCAGGGTTTCGAACTCGTCCTTCTGTTCGAACGACGGGTCGATCAGCACCAGACCGCGCCGCTCGTTCGGCGGCACAAAGGCCGGCAGTGCGGTCCAGCCGTCGAGGTCGACGATCCGCGCCTGGGTGTCGCGGCGCAGCGCATCGATCAACTGGCGGTGGGCGTTCTTTTCGATTTCGCACGCCGTCAGGCGATCCTGCGGCCGCAGCAGCGCACGCGCGATCAGCGGCGATCCCGGATAAGCCTTCAGTTCGCCCGGCGGATTGAACGCCCTGACGATATCGAGGTACGGCCCGATCAGCGGCTGGGCGGCTTCCGAGAACCGCGCCGCCATCACCCGCGCAATTCCGGTCAGCCATTCGCCGCTGCGCTTGGCTTCGTCGCCGCCAAGATCATAGCGCCCGGCGCCGGCATGGGTGTCGATGACGCGAAAGGGAGCCGGCTTTTCCTGCAGATAGGTCAGCATGCGCACCAGCACGATGTGCTTGATGACGTCGGCAAAGCCGCCGGCGTGAAAGGCGTGTCGGTAGTTCATGGGGAGGGGTTAGCACGTCATTGCGAGCGGAGCGAAGCAATCCATACGGCTAGAAAGGAAGAATGGATTGCTTCGCGGAGACTGTCGTCGGGCGGCGCTTTGCGCCGACCCGTTGGCTCGCAATGACGGTTGAGGGAAAGCTACCCGCCCCGGATCGGCGGCATCAGCACCTGGTCACGCCGGCAGGCGCGGCGGTCGATTTCCTCGCAGGAGCGGAATTGCAAGTCCTTGCTCAGGCAGATCCGCACCTCGCTGAGGCGCTTGCTATCGCAGGTCACCGAGACCGCCGAAGGGCTCAGGCCGGGATTGACCTTGATGAAGGCCGCCTCGAGGTCATCGGGGGCGATCGTTTTCGGCTCCGACAATTGCAGGAATTCCTCGGGGATTTTCACCGCCGCGCGGGCCTTGCGGATGGTCTCGAAATAGGCCCGCCCGCTGAGACCCGAACAGGTGCCGTGTTTCTTCCATTCATTGAAGATCAGGCCGGGCGCCGGCATCAGGTCGAGCATCGAGGTCATGATGTTGCGATCGAGCCATTCCGCCGAACGCTGGCAGTATTCGGGAAAGCCGCGCTCATATTGCGGCCACAGGCCGTGCACCACGAAGGAGAACGGTCGGCCGCCGCACTGGGCCCCGGACCGGCCGCCGTTGCCGCGTTCGGAAGCCTGCTCGCAGAACGACGGCGACCAGGACAGCGACAGCACGTAGAAATCGAACTCGCCCGGGGTGTTTTGCCGGCGGTCCTGGGCCGACGCCATCCCGACGGCGGCGACCATGAGAACCAGCGAGATCACAAGCCGGGAAATCGTGCGGGAAAAATTGACTGACCGAAACATCAAACGCCCCTGTTACGCGCGCCCTATGTGGCTCGCCCGAGCCTAGCAGGGCATGAGAACATTTCAAGAACAAAATTGATCTGCCCGAAAATCGTCCGGGCCGGCGTCTGCCAATCGGTTAAATTCTGTCGGAGTCAGGCCCCAATCAGGGGCGGGCGGATTTGCAGCCCGGATTATAGGCCCAGTTGCGATCGAGCCCGGTCACGCACCATTCGACGCCCTGGCCGAAGCCGGCAAAGCCGCCGTCCTCGACGATCGCGTAGTGCACGGTGCGCATCTTGCCGTCGCTCAGCATGACGTCGGCGGTGCAATAGCGGCGCGGAATGTTGTCGGACTGCCAAGGCCGGAAGGCGGTTTCGTGGATCCGGCCGTAAGCGGTGATCGTCAGCGACGAATTCCAGAAGGTGCTTTCCTTTTCCTGGAATTGCGAGGTGATGGTGCCCAGCGCCCGCTCGCATTCCGCCACACGGCCGTCATATCGCGGGCCGAACAGGCCGAAATTCAATTCGAGCGGATTGGCGGCCTGGGCCGTCTGTCCGGATACCAACAGGGCGCCGGATGCCAAAACGGCAAACGCAGCCACCAAGCCGAGCGATTTGGGGAGTGTGAACAGGTTTCGCATGGGGATTCCGCCGGTCATCCAGAGCATGGGACGGTGCCGCGAAGCCCGGGCAAGGTCAAGTGCAACGCGGCAACACTTGGCGGACAAGTCTGTTTCCGCCGTACGCCATTCTTTTCACGGTCGCCTACGCCCTCTATGGTGGGGCACGACACAATGGAGTCTGCGATGCGAATGATTGGGGCTGCGTGCCTGGTTGCCATCTCCGGGATGCTGGCGGGTGCGCCGGCGCGGGCCGATTGGGTGCCGCCGTTCAAGGGCAACGACACAGGCGGCATTATCGCTTACTCGGTGGCGCACGACATCGATGTCCGGCAGCGCGCGGTCGATCACTGCGCCTATTACGGCAAGGTGGTGAAATTCCTCTCGGTCGAGCCTCATGACGGCGGATATATCTCGTTCGCCTGCCGCTGGGTGCCGTATGGCGCCAACGAACGGCCGGTGCGCGCGTCCTACTGACCGGCACGACCTCCTAAAGCTCATCAGGCAAATCTCAACTGGCTTGGAGCGCGAGCATGACGCGACAGCTTCTCGTATTTGGTTCGGCAATTGCGCTGCTGGCGCTGTTGCCTGCGACCGCGGCAAATGCCGTCGATCTGCCAGTGCGCAAGGCCGGCCTGTGGGAAATGAAGGTGCTGCACACCGGCTCGGCCGTGCCCGACATGACGATGCAGCATTGCACCGACGAGACCACCGACAAGGAGATGAGCAGCTCGTTCTCGCCGATGGCGAAGGAAATGTGCTCGAAGCAGGACATCCAGAAGACCGCGACCGGCTACGTCAGCGATTCCGTCTGCGGCATCGCCGGGATGTCGATCACCTCGCATGCCGAGATCACCGGCGACTTCAATTCGGCCTATACGGTGAAATCGACCTCGCATTCCGAGCGTGGTCCGACCGGCGTGGCGCGCGATTCGACCACGACGATCGAGGCGAAGTGGCTGGGGGCCTGCAAGGCCGACCAGAAGGCTGGCGACATCATGATGCCCGGCGGCATGAAGATGAACATCAAGGACATGCAGAAGCTGAAGGACCTGATCCCGAAGAACCTGCAGAAGTAGTTCTCTCTCCTCACCTCGCCCCGCTTGCGGGGAGAGGTCGGATTGCACGCAGTGCAATCCGGGTGAGGGGACTCTCCGCGGACCATTTCTATCGAATTTGCTGAGGCAGCCCCTCACCCCAGCCCTCTCCCCGCAAGAGCGGGGCGAGGGTGAAGTAAGTCTCCGTTCTAACGTTACACCGGCACCCTTACCGCCGCCCGCAGTCCGCCCATCGGGCTGTCGCCGAGCGTGATGTCGCCGCCGTGCGAGCGGGCGATGTCGCGGGCGATGGCGAGGCCCAGGCCTGTGCCGCCTTCATCCTGGTTGCGGGCGTCGTCGAGCCGCAGGAACGGCTTGAATACTTCCTCGCGCATGTTGACGGGAATGCCGGGCCCGTCATCGTCGACGGTGACGGTCAGATAGCGGTGGTCGCGGTGGCCGGTGATCGAAATGGTCTTGGCGTGCCGCGCCGCGTTGGAGACGAGGTTGGCGAGGCAGCGCTTGAACGAGGCCGGCTTCACGATCACGACCGGCAGGCCGTGGAACGACACGGTCGTGGCATGGCCGTTGCGCTCGGCGTCGCTGCGCAATTCCTCCAGCGCCATCGTCATGTCGGTGGGCTGGGCGACCTCGCCGGAGTCGCCGCGCGCAAAGGAGAGATAGGCTTCCAGCATCGCCGACATCTCGTCGACATCCTTGCGCATGCCGTCGACTTCGGGGCTGTCGCCGATCAGCGCCAGTTCGAGCTTGAAGCGGGTCAGGATGGTGCGCAGATCGTGCGACACGCCGGCCAGCATCGCGGTGCGCTGTTCGATCGTGCGCTCGATGCGCGCCTTCATTTCCAGGAACGCTTGCGCCGCGCGCCGCACTTCCCGCGCGCCGCGGGGACGGAAGTTCGGCGCCTCGCGGCCCTTGCCGAAACTTTCGGCGGCGTCCGCCAGCCGCAGGATCGGCTTGATCTGATTGCGCAGGAACAGCACCGCGACGATCAACAGGATCGAGGAGGTCCCCAGCATCCAGAAGATGAAGATCTCCGAATTGGAAGCATAGGCGGCGCTGCGCTGGGCGAACACGCGCATTACCGAGTCATCTAGCTGGATGCGGATTTCGACCAGGTTGGAATTGCCGACGGTATCGATCCAGAACGGCCGACCGATCTGCCGTCCGAGCTGCACCGACAGCGTCTGATCGAGCAGCGAGAAGAACGGCTTTGGACCGGGCGGCGGCATGTCGCCGCCGGGCAGAAAATCGACCACCAATTGCAGCCGCTGCCCGATCCGCTTTAGCTGCGCGCGGTCCTTGTCCTGCGGATAGAACTTGTAGACGTCGATCAGGCTGGCGATGTCCTGCACCACGGCGGCCGACAACCGCCGCGTCACCGTATTCCAGTGCCGCTCCATGAACACGAACGCGACCACGGTCTGCAGGATCACCATCGGCACGATCATGATCAAGAGCGCGCGGGCGTAGAGGCCGGTCGGCATCCAGCTCTTGAACGCGTTGCCCATCCAGCCATTGGCCGCGGAGACGCGCTGCGACGCGTTGCGGATCAGGGTCAGGCCGGTGTCGAGGGTGCTCATGCGAGATTCTGCTGGGATGTTACAAACGCCTCACGGCGACGCGACGAGGCGATAGCCGATGCCGCGCACCGCCTGCAGGAACAGGGGATTGGCGGGATCCTTTTCGATCTTGCGCCGCAGGCGGTTGATCTGCACGTCGACCGCGCGCTCGTTGACGGTGCCGCCGCCGGTCAGCGCCGCGCGCGGCACGGTCTCGCCGGGGCTGACGGCGAGAATGCGCAGCATTTCGCGCTCGCGGTCGGTCAGGTGGATGATTTCCTCGCCCTGGCGCAGTTCGCCGCGCTCCAGGTGATAGACGTAGGGCCCGAAGGCGATCTGCTCCAGCGTTTCCACCGGCGGCGGCGCGGTGCGCTTGAGGATATTGCCGATGCGAAGCACCAGCTCGCGCGGCTCGAACGGTTTGGCGACATAGTCGTCGGCGCCGATCTGCAGGCCCTCGATCCGGGCCTCGGCTTCATGGCGCGCCGTCAGCATGATGATCGGCACCGAGGATGAGGTGCGGATGAAGCGCGCGAGATCAAACCCGGTTTCGCCGGGCATCATGACGTCGAGGATCAGAAGATCGAAGTGAAGCCCGAGCAGCTTGGCGCGGGCGTCGCCGGCGCTCGCCGCGGTGGTGACGCGATAGCCCTCGCCGGACAGAAAGCGCGACAGCAGATCGCGGATACGGCGATCGTCGTCGACCAGCAAGAGATGCGGTGCGTCGTCGGCCGGCTTCAGCGGCGCGCGCGCGACGGTTGAGGCGATGGTTGCTGCTTGCGCCACGGTCACTCCCCAGGGTTTCTTGTCACGGCTTCTTGCCGGGCGTGCCGAAGATCGCCTCCAGCACCTTATCCGGATCGTCGCGATCGATCATCGCACGCAGGAACTGGCTGATAGCCGCGACGCCTGATGGATCGACCTCGCCGAGCGCGCGGGTGATGCGGTCGGTCTGCAGCCCGGCCAGTTTTCCCACCAAGGCTTCGCCCTTCGGTGTGGCGTAAAGCAGGCGCTGCCGACGATCATTATTGCCGGTCTTCTGGATGATGTAGCCCTCGTCCAGCAGTTGTTTCAGGACACGGCCGAGCGACTGCTTGGTGATGCGCAGGACATCCAGGAGGTCAGCGACCTTCAGCCCGGGATAGCGGTGGACGAAATGCATTACCCGGTGATGGGCGCGGCCAAAGCCGAAAGCCTCGAGTTCGTGGTCGGCGTCGCCGACGAAGTCTCGGTAGGCAAAGAACAGCAATTCGATGATGTCCCAGCGCAATTCGCCCGTCCGCGGGGACGGAGCCACGCCGTCGCCGCCCTTCGAATCGGGCTCGCCGGATGGCCTTGAGAAATTTATGTCAGTCATGTTGACATATCTTGGGTTCAATGTTACAAAACTGCCAGCCACGGCGAAACTTTAAGTCGTTTTGACCTTGTTTCTTTCTTGGCGACGTTTCACGCAGCCGTAAAAAGCCAGCAATGGCGGCAACGGCCGCGAATTTGACTACCGTGCGATTGTCGAGCGGCATTTCGGCAAACATACTGGACTTCGGCATTCCGCAAAAGCATGTCCTCAACCGACATGATGGCGATGGACACCGGCGGCAAGGCCCTTAAAGGTCAAGTCTGCCAGTGCTGGTGAGGTTCAGACCACGTCAACGGCGCTTAGACGCCAGGCGCGCGTTCCGCGCCGATCCGGGAGAGAGCCCATGTCGTACAGTAACTCGGCCCAGCAGGCCCTCAAGGAAAAGCCGGCGCCACAGACCGCGGCAGCAGGAAACGAGGCCATGAAATTCGACATTCAGCCGACGCCCAATCCGACGTCCGACAAGGACCGCGCGGCCAAGCTGGTCGATCCTGGCTTCGGCCGGGTTTTCACCGATCACATGTCGATCGTCCGCTACAGTCAGGCCAAGGGCTGGCATGGCGCGCGGGTCGAATCCCGCGCCAATTTCCCGCTCGATCCGGCCGCGGCCGTGCTGCATTACGCACAGGAAATTTTCGAGGGCCTCAAGGCCTACAAGCGCGACGACGGCGGCGTGAACCTGTTCCGCCCCGACGCCAATGCCAAACGCTTTCACAATTCGGCCGATCGCATGGCGATGGCGCCGATCCCCGAAGCCGTGTTCACCGAGGCGGTTGAGCAGCTGGTGCGGATCGACCGCGCCTGGATCCCGGGCGGCGAGGGCAGTCTCTATCTGCGGCCGTTCATGGTCGCGAGCGAGATCTTCCTCGGCGTGAAGCCGTCGGCGGAATACATCTTCGCGGTGATTGCTTCCCCGGTCGGCTCCTATTTCAAGGGCGGACCCGCGCCGGTCTCGATCTGGGTGTCGGAGAATTACACGCGCGCCGCGATCGGCGGCACCGGCGCCGTCAAGTGTGGCGGCAACTACGCCGCCAGCCTGCGCGCGCAGGCCGAGGCGATCGATCACGGCTGCGACCAGGTGGTTTTCCTCGATGCGGTCGAGCGCCGCTATGTCGAGGAACTCGGCGGCATGAACGTGTTCTTCGTGTTCGACGACGGCTCTCTGCTGACGCCGCCCCTCGGCACCATCCTGCCCGGCATCACCCGCGACTCCATCATCGCGCTGGCAAAAGATGCCGGCATGCGCGTGCGCGAGGAGCTCTACTCGATCGACCAGTGGCGCGCCGACGCCGCCAGCGGCAAGCTGAAGGAAGCGTTTGCCTGCGGCACCGCGGCCGTGATCTCGCCAATCGGCAAGGTCTGCTCGACCAGCGGCGATTTTTCGATCAGCGGCGGCGTCGCTGGCCCGATTGCCATGGGCATGCGCAAGAAGCTCGTCGACATCCAGTACGGCCGCTCCAACGACCCGCACAACTGGATCACGAAGGTCCTGTGACCTGGATCCTGTGACCGGCGGCGGAATTATTCCGCCGCTCCCACGACAAGTCAGCAGTTTTTGAACGTCAGCACGGGGCTGCGCGCCCCGGCGGCAGACGTGCGCCTGCGCCAAACCGGGAGAGAGCTCATGGCAATTTCGATGGCAATTTCGTTCGACAAAATCGATGGCGTGATCTGGTACGACGGCAAACTGGTGCCGTGGGCCGATGCCAATGTCCATGTGCTGACCCACGGCCTGCATTATGCGAGCGCCGTGTTCGAGGGCGAACGCGCCTATGGCGGCAGGGTATTCAAGAGCAGGCAGCACTCCGAGCGGCTGAAGAACTCCGCCAGCATCCTCGATTTCGAGATCCCGTGGACGGTGGCCGAGATCGACGCTGCCAAGCAGCTCGTGATCGACAGCAACAATCTGACGGATTGCTATGTCCGCCCGATCGCCTGGCGCGGTTCGGAAATGCTCGGCGTCTCGGCGCCGGCCAACACCATTCATCTGGCGATCGCCGCCTGGGACTGGCCGAGCTATTTCGACCCGGCCGAAAAGCTGAAGGGCATCCGGATCGGAATGGCCGAATACCGGCGGCCCGATCCTGCGACGATTCCGGCAATGGCCAAGGCTTCCGGCCTCTACATGATCTGCACCATCTCCCGGCACAAGGCGGAACGCGAAGGCTATGCCGAGGCCATGATGCTGGATTGGCAGGGGCGGGTCGCCGAATGCGCCAGCGCCAACATCTTCTTCATCGGAGATGGCAGGATCCATACGCCGATTGCCGACTGCTTCCTCGCCGGCATCACCCGCGCCACCGTCATCGATCTCGCCAGGCGCTGGGGCATCGAGGTGATCGAGCGCCGCATCATGCCGGAGGAACTCTCGGGGTTTACCGAGTGCTTCATCACCGGCACCGCCGCCGAGGTGACACCGGTGTCCGAGGTCGGGCCGTGGAAATTCACCCCTGGCAGGATTTCGGCGCAGCTGATGGCCGATTACACCGCCGAAGTGCAGCCGAGGGACAAGGCCGCCGCGGCGTAGGTGGCTGCCACATATGACGATCTGCTCCCTCTCCCCGCAAGCGGGGCGCGTCGGCTCTTCTTCTCCCTCTCCCGCTTGCGGGGGAGGCGTAGGCGGCCTATGGCCGCCGTCCTTCTAAGGACGCCGATGCGAAGCATCGGCTATGGTGGGGGTGCCAGCCACAAGCGCCGTCGCCCGCGTCGCCCCCACCCCAGCCCTCCCCCGCAAGAGCGGGAGGGAGCGAAGTCAGCACGGTTGCCCGTGAACGCCCACGCTGGTAAACGCCCGCCATGGCTGAAAAACCCAAAAAACCGCAGAAATTGCGCGCGCGCCTGCCGCGCGGGCTGGAAGATCGTGGCCCTGCCGCGATCGCGGCCACGCGCCAGATGGTCGAGAAAATCCGCGAGGTCTACGAGCGCTACGGCTTCGAGCCGGTCGAAACCCCGGCGATGGAATACACCGACGCGCTCGGCAAATTCCTGCCCGACCAGGACCGGCCGAACGAAGGCGTGTTCTCGTTCCAGGACGACGACGAGCAGTGGATCTCGCTGCGCTACGATCTGACCGCGCCGCTGGCGCGGTATGTCGCCGAGAATTTCGATAGCCTGCCGAAACCCTATCGCAGCTATCGCGCCGGTTACGTCTATCGCAACGAAAAGCCCGGTCCCGGCCGCTTCCGCCAGTTCATGCAGTTCGATGCCGACACGGTGGGCTCAGCTTCGCCCGCGGCGGACGCCGAGATGTGCATGATGGCCGCCGACACCATGGAAGCGCTCGGCATTCCCCGCGGCAGCTATGTCGTGAAGGTGAACAACCGCAAGGTGCTCGACGGCGTGCTGGAGGCGATCGGCCTCGGCGGCGAAGAGAATGCCGGACGACGGCTGACCGTGCTGCGCGCCATCGACAAGCTCGACAAGTTTTCCGCCGATGAAGTTCGCAAGTTGCTCGGTGCCGGCCGTTGGGACGGTGGCGAAGAAGGCAAGGGCGATTTCACCAAGGGCGCGAACCTCAGTGCGTCGGAAGCCGATGTCGTTCTGGCCGTCACCGCAAAGCGCGATGACTGGAAAGAAGCGATCGCCGCGGCCGATACTTATCTGAGCAAAAGCGAAGTTGGTCCGGCCGGCGTCAGTGAACTCGAAGAGATCGCCAAGCTGGTCACTGCGTCCGGATATGGCGCGGATCGCATCAGCATCGATCCTTCCGTCGTCCGCGGCCTCGAATACTACACCGGCCCGGTCTACGAAGTTGAACTCACGCTCGAGACCAAGGACGAAAAGGGCCGCCCGGTGCGGTTCGGCTCGGTCGGCGGCGGCGGGCGCTATGACGGTCTGGTCTCGCGCTTTCGCGGCGAGCCGGTGCCGGCGACCGGTTTCTCGATCGGCGTATCGCGGCTGCAGGCCGCGCTGACGATGCTGGGCAAACTCGACACCAAGCCGGCGTTCGGGCCGGTCGTGGTCACCGTGTTCGGCGGCGAGATTTCCGG
>CAVXTR010000017.1:0-125425 GCA_963764705.1 uncultured Alphaproteobacteria bacterium
GATCGTCGGAAGCGCCGCCGGCGGGCTCCTCGTCCGGGATGAGGTTGCCACCCGGGTCCGCCCAGGATGCCGTTGCCACCTGTCGGGATCTCGATAACAAAGTTCCCCGAATCCTTCCTGCGGCGCCAGTTGATTGAGCGGCACGGGCTCCAACGGTTCACACCGCAGTCGGACTGAAAGATGCTCCGCTTGCCTGCGGGTTGGCGTTCGAGCTGCCGTCGTGGTTGGACGCCGGCAGAGCTGAAGTGTCGGTGGATATTGGGAAGAGGTTCGGAAACTCCGTAAGCGAGATGTCGCGACCCGGCGCCATCGGCCGCCGGTATCATCCCGCGTTTCGTCTCCAGCCGATCCGCCCTCGACTTGAAAACCGGCTCGACGGTTACCGTCGATTGGTTGTCGAACAGGATGATTAAGCTTTTCGCCGACGTGAACGAGCGTGATTTTTTGTTCGCAATTGAAGAGAAGTCGATTTTGACTTTTTGGTCGTAACCGAGATTGACGACGACCGACTGATCGGTGAGCGGCTTCGTCAGTTTGTAAATTCGTACAGGGGTGCCGTTGGTGCTGGAACTGGCGGTGCCGTTAGTCTCAGCAACTTGAAATGGTCCGTTCATGACCTTTCCTCCAACCCGGGACGCCTAATACTACTTGAAAATTTCGGCAGAAAATTTCAATGTTTACATATCGTTAACCCAGTTAGCGGGCATAGCTTGCGCTAGATCAAGGGCATCCAAATGAAAGTCGGCTTACGCCGAGCTGTCTCCATGGCTGGTGGTTCGCGTCAAAAGCCAGCGTTGCTAGAAAGTTCGGCCGTTAGTTCGTCTTGGATCACAACAAAGAGTTTCGCTCCGATCACAATCTCACACGGCACCACTTGCTCGCGGTGTGATCCAGCACTGCCGCCGTGGCCCTATGAGGTTCATTGGAGATGCCGTTCACCGTGCTCTGACATCGGGACGTCTTGATGACACTGCGTCGGCAATTGACCAAGCTTGGTTCGTCAACATTCAAGGCGGCGATCGTACTTGCCGTCGGCCTATATGCCACGGCCTCCGGCGCTTACGCTCAAGAGCCGCAACCGCGGAGCCGACGGCGATTTAGTATCGAGCCCCGACCGCACCGCGAACCGTCCGCCAGCCACGTTTTTTACGATCGTTGAGGTTCTCGTAAAACTTGATCGTCAGCGCGGCAAAGGAGTTGGCGCCACGCGAATGGCGGGTTTGACGCTGTCCAATGTCGCGACCGACGCGCAATCCATGGGCCATCCGCCGCCGGTCGGCGAGGCGCCTTTCGGCCTTTTTACCTTCCGTGCGCCGGAGGGACTTCTGTGGCGCAAGTGGCGCGGCATCGAAGCCGATATCGCCAAGGAGCATGTGGTTCTCGAGCACTGCCGAGCGAATTCTGAAGGCTGCCCATCCAATGCGGCGCAGTTTCTGCGGTTGGTCAAAGCCGTCAAGGCCCGGTCCGGCCGCGGCCAGCTGGATGAGGCCAACCGCGCGGTCAATATGGTGATCCGCCATACGAGCGACTTCGCTCAGCATGGCGAAACCGACCGCTGGAGTGCGCCACTTGCGACCTTTGCAACCGGAAAGGGCGATTGCGAGGATTATGCGATTGCCAAATACGTTATCCTCATCGAAGCTGGCTTTCCGCGTGATGATCTGCTGTTGGTACTGGTGCGCGATCGCGCCGTTCGGCAAGACCATGCCGTGTTAGTCGCGCGTCTGGATGGCCATTGGCTCATTCTCGACAGCCGGCGTTCGGAATCGATGGACGAAAGTGAGGTCACGAGCTTCACGCCACTATTCACGATCAACGGCTCGCGGCGTTAGGCTGTTTGCCGCGCCCTACGCGACGCGCGGCTCAGTTGAGGGCGCGGTCGAGGCCACGCCCGCCGGGGCAAGCGAATTCCTGCATATCAGGAGGGTATCGTGACCAGTGGACTGGTCAAAATTTTCTCCGATCCGCTGCTTCATCAAAAAGGATTTCGCTGGTCGTTAGTTACCGATCCCATCGCCGGCGGGGCCATGGCCGGTGGTCGCCGGTGCCGCCTCCTCAGTTTCGCCCGCAAGCACCTGACGCTTGGCATAGGACGCGGACGAGTAGGCGCACACCTTGGTGATCAATGGGGAACAGCGGGGTGGAACCGGGAAGCGTCGGAGTGCTGGATCAGGCTGGAGAACCGATTGTCCAGCAGGAGCCAGTGGCGTGGAGACGCGCGGCCAACACGAGCGTGGTCCTGACGGGCCGCGCGATTGCGCACACACTGACCAATTAGAGGTCGTCACGCGAGGAAACCGGCGACGTGGACGGCGACGTATTAGGCAATCGCATCATCCGCGCCGTCGCCTTTTCCGGTTGCGAAGGTCGCAAGCGCCGGACTCCGGCGGTCGCCTTCACCGGCCGAAGCTGCCGACCATAGCGGATCACCATGTTGACGGCGCGATTTGGCCTCATCGAGTTGGCCCCGGCCGAACCGGGACCTGGCCGCAGTGTTCTACTGCAGGAATTGGCGCAGCATTCGGCGGGGCGAAGCCTCCGGGCCAGTGCGGCGGCAGTGCTCGAGGACAGCATGCCTTTGGGGATGTCAGTTCAAGGCCGGGCCAGACTTGTGACCACACCGTTCCCTCCGGCGCGGGGAAGGCGACGACACAGACCGGCGGCGCCTCGTTCAGGGCAGGCAGCGCCACGAACGCGAACATTGGAACGACCGTCAGTTCGCGTAGCGCCAGCTACTTTGCCGCGCTCTCGAGCGAGTTTTGCGAGAACCTGAACAGAAGGCGCAGAACGTGGCTGGCGAAGGCGTCCTGGTGGCGTCGGCGGCTGGGATCAAATCGCTCAAAACATCGGTCGCGGCCGTCTCCGCAGCGGAAGCGCCGGGAGCCGACGCACGCAGGCTGATCCGCAAGCACGAAGGCCGCCGTGATGGTAGACGAGCCAAGCTTGGCCAATTGTCGACGCAGTAGCATCAATAGTCCTAGTGTCAGAACGCGGTGAACGACATTTCTAAAGGATCCGCACAACGACCGAGCGAGATCCGAACGAATTCAATGGAGGCGGCCGCTCGTTGGCGACTTGGATGCTTCGACAAGCGACGGTGGGAGCTATTAGCCATGACCCGTTCACAGCGCAAAAACATCCAACGGCTATGAGCCGGCGGATTTTGCTTTTGATTGGCCGCAGCTACTAGTACGCCGCCAGCTGCATAGCCAGCGCAGCCTGTTCATGCATCATCGCAACTGCAGCGGGCATCGTCGCGCCAGCATCCAGTCCCGGATGTGCGGCCTCTCCACCCTGCCCCAGCGGGCCCGGAGCATGATTTGCTCCACCCTGATGCAACGCGCTGAGGTCGATATTGCCACCGCCATGATCGATCTCAGCGGCCACGGCTGCTAACAGAGAGTGCGCGTCGGCAGGATGGCTATCAGGCTGAGCCTGCCCGGCGCCAAGCGAGGCATCCAGATCAACTTCGACGAAGGCACCCTTTGAACCATCGGCGTAGGTGAAGCTGCCGGTAGCGGCAATGTTCTGTCCGTCGATCGGCCCTGCACCCGCTGTGGTACCAAGATCGATGCTCTTGATCCCGAGATCGCTGAGCTTCGTCAGTTCGCCGGCATCGCTGACGCCGTTGTGGTTGGCATCCTGCCAAACTACCAACTGGCTGAACGCCGGATCGTGACTGTCGATCACGCCATCATGATTGGCATCGAGGCTCGCAAGCGCTGCGATGCCATTGGCAAAATGGCCGCCCGCAAAACCCGGCGTGAACAACTCGCTGCCGTTCTCGATCTTGCCGGAGCCATTGACGTCGAGGGCGAGAATGCCGTCTTCGCCGTTCGCGGTCCAGGCAACCTGGTCCTTTGCGCCGTCGCCGTTGATGTCGAACTGGACACCATTCGCCGAGGAAGTGAAGGCAAGACCGGAGTTCCCGAGATCCAGCACAATCGGATCCGTCGTACCGCTCTCGACCCCGAATGAGACCGAACCGGAAAGAACGGTGCTGTCGCCATCGAAATCCGTCGCCTTGAACGCGGTGGCAAGGTTCAAGATGAGCGGATGGCCGCCGCCGGCAGAACTGCCGGCACCGTCCACCTGGTCTTCGAGAGTAAATGTAAGCAGGCCATTGCCATTGTCGTGGAGGCGGAAGATCTCATGTTCGCCGCTGGTGAACACGTTGTCACCATTGGTGTCGGCAAATCCGATAACGTCGCCACCGACGGCGGCAAATTTCACCGTGATACCCTGCGATGTCACGTTATGGCCGGTGCTGTCGTGAACAATCCCGGCGACGGCGCCGTTCAGGCCAATGGTCGCCGGCTCATCGGCGCCAACCGACACCATGGACGCCAAAGCGAGCCCACTGAAGGTAACCTTGGTCGGCGCAACGTCGCTCCCAAGTCCGCCTTCGAAGACCTCGCCGATAAAGATGGAGCCGCCGGTTGCGACCGGCACGTCATCATCGACGCCGACCGTGAAGGTGCCCTTGACAGCATCGCCATCGGAATCCGTGGCGGTGAAGTTAAAGGTAAGGAAGATGTCGTTCTCGTTGTTGCCAGGCGCGTGATCGAGCTGATCGAGTAGCACGACGCGGAATGCGCCGGTGCCTTCGTCGGATAGCGAGATTTCCATGACGGTGCGTGCTCCGGCGACGCCGGTCAGGATAGTGCCGTCGGCATTGAGCGAGAACGTCACCGCCTCGCCATGCGAGGTCAGCGACGACACGCCGTCGACAGCGACGCTGGTATTGGTGAAAGTCACGCTGCGGTCACCGACGCCGTCCGGATGATCCTGGACCAGCGTGCCGAACAAGCCCGTGACGGTGTCCGTACCGTTGTCGACGTTGTCGGCACCCCACTTGATATTGAGGTTGCCTGTCGAGGTCGCCTCGTTGGCGTCATGATCCGTGTCAGGGACAATGTTGTCGCCGGGCTGGGAGTCATGATTGCCCTTCGACAGCGGTCCGGTCAGACCGTCTTCGTCGACGAAGGTCACGGGAACGAGGCTGACATTGTCGATCAAGGCGCCGAGCGTGTTCTCCTGGCCCGTGCCCTGGAACGCGATCACGTCGCCCGGACCGGTGCCGACCACGCTGACCGTGATCTGCTGCCAGACACCCGGCGTCATGCCGGTCGAGTTCGATCGACTTTACTATCGTGCCGTTCCACAGCACGTTCAGGCTGCCGCTGTCGGCATCGCCTTCGCCCGGCCGCGGTGCGTAATAGAAGGTCAGTTCATAGCTCTGACCGGCCTCCGTGCCAGCAACCGTCTGATAAATGGTGGCGTTGGTGTGGCCGGAGTCGTTGAAGTGATCGCCACCGGACAGATTTCCGCTCAGAGGATCGGAATCGAGCTCGAGCAACGCGTTGCCGTCCTGGGCAAAGACACCACCGACATTGCCGGTCTGCAACTCGAACGGTACGTCGCCGGCTGTACCGACCGGACCTATGTCCTTTGAAGCCCAGCCAGTAATCGTATGATAGATCGACCATTGATTGTTGCCGAGATCATCGTGACCCTGCTCGAAGCTGCCGTTGACGATCAGATTGTTCGTCGCGGCGCCCGATCCGATGATCGGAATATCGTCATCGATCGAGACCGACGAGCGTGCCGGTTGCGGAGTCGTTGTCTCGATCCGTAACCGTGTAGGTCAGATTGATGTTGATGTTGTCTTCGTAGGCCGTCTGCGTGCCGCCGACGCCGTCGTTGTGGCCGGGATGATCGACCTGGCCCAGCAGCGCGAAGCTGTAGGCGCCGGTGGCCGGATCCGTGACCTGGATCTTGAATGCGGCGGTCGCGGTCGCATGCGCAAGCGTATCCGCCGACGTCGAAGCATAGAGGGTGTGGCTGGCGCTATCCCAGTAGTAATGCAGCGCGACGCCGCCAGCCGTTACGGCGTGGGTAGCCGTATCAACCACCGCAGCGCCGTTGAGCGAAGCGAAACCGACCGTGGCGGGCTCATCGGCGCCCACCGAGAAGTTCAGCGTACCGATCACCGGCGAGACCGATGCCGCGTCGTCTCCCGGAGACGTGGTGTTATGGTTTCCCGAGGCCAGATCGTCTTCGTCGACGGTGATGGTCGCGTTCAAGCCCGTCACCGGCATGTCGTCGTCGACGGAAACGATGAACTTGCTGCTTGCGGCGTCGCCGTCGGAATCCGTGCGGTGTAATTGAAGGTCAGCGCGATGTCGTTTTCGTTGCCGTTCGGCGCGTGATCGAGCTGATCGAGCAGCACAAAGCGGTAGCTGCCGGTGCCATCATCGGACAGCGAGACCTCGAACACCGTGCGGCCGCCCGCCGATGCCGGTCAGAACGGTGTGGTCCGCGTTGAGCGAGAACGTGACTGCGACGCCCTGCGACGTCAGCGACGACGCGCCGGCGAAGCTTACGTTGGCATCGGTGAAGGTGACGCTACGGTTGCCGACGCCGCCGGGCGTGTCCTGCACCAGGGTCGCGAACGTCCCGGTGACGGTATCGGCGGCCTTGTCGAGCGTTGTCCGCGCCCCACTTGATGTTGAGATTGCCGGTCGCGGTCGCTTCGTTGTTGTCGCCGTCGGTATTGGCGACGACATTGTCGCCGACCTGGCCGTCGTGGTTGCCGAACGACAGCGGGCCGGTCAGCCCGTCTTCGTCGACGACGCTGGTCGCAACGATCGCGACGTTGGCGAGATAGGTGCCGTGATAGCCTTCATCGGCCTCGCCCGGAATCGGAGCGTGGCCGAGCCCGACTTCCCGGAACGTGATCTGGTCGTTGGCGGCAATGCCGGTCGCCGTGACGACATAGGAGTAGGACGTCATCGGACCGGTCGGATCGATGGTGCCGATCACGACGTTGTTCCAGAGAACCTGAAGTTCCGCGGTCGCCGGATAAGGCGCACCTGCTTCGAACTCGATCGCGTAGGTCTGGCCGGCGGTGAGTCCGCTGAGCTGCTGCGAGATCTGAATGTTACCGGGCGATGCGCCCATGTCGATCATGTTGCCATGCGTCGAGCTGTGAAGCCCGAGATAACCGTCGAAGACGCGCTCAACTTGCAGACCGCCCGGAGCCGGCGGTTCGACGGACGAGTTGGAAACTACCCAGCCCGGAACATCACCCGGCCCTGCAACCCCGCCAAAGCTGGGATTTGAGGCGAATGTCCCGGCGCTGAAGTCGCCGTTGGTGAGTTGATTGACCGGCGCGGCGGCCAAAATCGGCATGTCGTCGTCGATCGAGATCGACAGCGTGCCGGTTGCTGAATCCCCGTCGAAATCGGTGACGGTGTAGGTCAGGTTGATATTGATGTTGTCTTCGTAGGCCGTGTCGGGGCCGTTGTTCAGCCCGTCCGCATCATGGCCGGGATGATCGACCTGGCCCAGCAGCGAGAAGCTGTAGGCGCCGGTCGCCGGATTGACGCTCACCTTGAAGGCCGCATGGCCAGCCGTACCGTCCGGCGTCGCATAGAGCGTGTTGGTGGTGGAATCCCAGAGATAGCTGAGCGCGTGGCCTCCCGCAGTCACCGCATGGCCCAAAGTATCGATCACGGCAGTCGCATTTAGGGAGGCAAAACCAACCGTTGCGGGTTCGTCAGCACCGACCAAGAAATGCAGCGTGCCTGTCAACGACGATGCCGCATCGTCACCGGGAGACGTCGTGTCGTGGTTGCCCGACGCCAGATCGTCCTCGTCGACGGCGACAAGTGTGTTCGACGCGGTTACCGGAATGTCGTTTTCGATCGCAACCGTGGCGCCGTTGTCCAGCTGCACCCAGTCGCCGTCAGCATCTGTCACCACAAACGCCCGGGCGATGTCGATTGTCACGCTGGCGTCGTTGTCGCCGCTCGCTGCATTCAGCGGCAGATGGTCAACCTGGTCTTTCAGCGTGAACACGAAGTTGCCCGCGCCGTCGTCCACCAGGGTGAACACAACCCGACCGCCGGCAACGCCGTCGATCTCGGTGCCGCTCACCGCGTGATAGGTCACCGCAACGCCCTGCGACTGCAATCCCGTCAAGACCCCCTCGAGGGCCACACCTGCAAGCTTCACCGAGCCCGGCCCGTCCGAGCCGATGTTCACCAGCGACAGGATCTGCGCCGCCGTGTAGGTTGCGGTGACCTCTGTATGGCCTGGCTCTGAATTTCCAACAGATTGATTGTTCGAGTTCGCGTTGGTCAGACCGTCCTCAAAGACCGTCTGGGTCTGGGTCGTCTCGTTGTTTGTCGGACCGTCATCGGCAAACGAGATCTGATGCGACACATCGGCGCTCTTGCTCGCCTGATCTCCGTCGCCATCCGTAATTGTCACCTGAACCGACAGTGACCCGTCCTTCAGGAACACCAAGTCATTCGGATTGGTGTTGATCGGGTGCTGCAGCGACAAATACTGCTCAATCGTCGCCACACCGGTGGCGCTGTCGATCGAAATCGCAAACGCCGCCTTGCCATCGAATGCTCCGCCAGAGACAACGCCAACCACAACACCACCTACCAGCTGGAGGTTGATGGGCGATCCGTCGGTCACAAACAATCCTGAGGACGGAGCTTGGGCGTTCACCACAAATGCGTAGCTGGTGGCGGTCGTCGCGTTGTTACCCAGGGGCCCGTCCGCTCCAAAGTGCGATACATTGCTCACCAACGGAACAGAACTCACCGCATGCGAAATGTAGCCAGCAGCGTCTGGGGTGTTCGGAACATCGGGATCGTCACCTTTGAGGATCGTGCCGGTGTTAATTGCTGCCGCGGTCGTTGTCGCCGACGTCTCATCGAGAGCAATCGTCACTTCGGGGTTCGCCGCCACCGAAAGGCGCGGAACGTCGTCAAAGACGGTGATTAACGGTCCAATATCGAGGCTGGCGCTCGCTATAGCGCCGTTATTATCCGTCACTGTGACGGTCAGCGAAATTAAGCCCGCATTGGGCGAAATGCCTTCAAGGACATCGGCGCTGTGGACGAACTGACGGCCAGCTTGCAGGACCGTGAACTCCACGCGGCCGGCACCATCTACCGTCAGCGTGAACACCGTGATCTGGGTGTTGTTGATCGTGATGACACCATCAACCTCGCCGCTGCCATTCGACACCAGACGGACGGACTGGCCGGTTGCCACATCGATCAGGTTGGTAGTGGAGTTGTCAATCTTCAGCCCATAGATCACCGACTTCACGCCAGCCGGGACGTTGATTGTGAATGCCCCCGCAAAATCCCGGAAATCACGATTTGAGTTCGGAGTACCGGCGACCAGCGTTTGCGATCCAACCAGCGGAATGAAGCTCTCGTCCACTACGAGGCCCTGCCCAACGCCGACAAGGATCGTCGGACGATCTAGCAGCGCTGACGGCGGTAGTTCGTCCGGGCGAAGGTTGTCACCTGCCTGGTCCGGAATGACGTTGCCACCCGTCGGGATCTCGAGAACAAAGTTCCCCAATTCTTCCTGCGGAGCCAATTTATTGAGGAGGACAGGGTCCAACGGGTCGACCGAAAACGGGCTGAAGTATGCACCGCTTGCCTGCGCGTTGCCGTTCGAATTGCCGCCGGCCGCCGGCAACACGGAAGCATCCGTGGTGATCGGAAATAGCGCTGCAAACTCCTTGACGGAGATGTCGCGCCCTGGCGCCATTTCAACCGTAATCTCGTCACGCGTATCGTTTCCGGGCCCATCGGCGCGCGACTTGAAGAACGGCTCAACAGTTACGGTCGACTCGTTGTCGAATAGGATGATCAGCTTTTCGCCGATGTGGACGAGCGTAATTTTTTCGTTGGCAATTGCAGAAAAATCGATCTTTGCCTTTTGGTCGTAGCCGAGATTGACGACAACGGCCTGATCGGTCAGCGGCTTGGTCAGCTTGTAAATTCGCACAGGGCTACCGTTGGTGCTCGAAATGGCGGTGCCGCCAGCCTGAGCAACCTGAAATGGGCCGTTCATTTGTTTGGACTCCGCCGAATCAAAGGTGGGATAAATCAACACTGAGGCGTTCATATTCTCCGCAAGGGATGAAATTGCAGAAATTTTACTGATTAATTTGCACTTAATTTAATGTTTACCCCATCTTGGTTCAAGACTGCGATTGGTTAATCAATACTTTCGTTGTGGATGTGGTAAAGAGGCAGCAGACAAAGCTGTCCGAACAATAGGTTGGCGCAACATTAACCTTTTGATAGGTTAATTCCTACCTTTAAGCTGATCACCGGCGCGGCAATTTGGGAGTAATCGATGCGTGTATTATATCCGACATGCATCCAGGGATTGCTACTCTGTTCGGTCGTCGCGGCAGCCGCGCAGACACCGACGGAGCGGACCGTCGAGCGCTCGGTCACTGCGGCGCCAAACAAGGACACCCGAATAGGCGTATACTTGAACGTGCTACCTGACTGCACGTCGGGGCCTTTGCCGACCATACGACTGATCAACCCACCGACCGCTGGCAAAGTCGTCGTAAAGACCGCGAAGGCGAAGGCCACCAACTACAGGGCCTGCCTTGCGCTAGAGGTGCCTGCATATGTCGCGTTCTATAAATCGCCGCCGGAATTTATAGGCGACGACGTTCTGACGATTGAGGTCAAATACGCCGGCGGACGAACGGAAATCCAGAAGATAACGGTCAAGGTCAGCGGGCCTGGGGGCCAAAGAAGCATCTAGCGGCGCACTTTCGAAACTGAACAACAGCTTCGATTCACGGCAAAACGCTCCTGGATTGATCCGAAACCCTCGGCTTGGCTTGCGTGCCCGAAGCAGGCTATCTTCCTGGGTGGCGGCGTCGATTGTGGGGTCATTGGCGCCCAAGTTGGGCCCTGTTGATTGGGGTGGTTGGCGAGGTTCGGCCGGTAATCGAGAGGCGCCCCCACCTGCCAGCGAAAGTAACCCCGCTTTAATAACCTGCTCGCACTGTTATATAGGAGCTTCTGACGAGGGGAACCATTCGCGCTCGCTCAACCCGTAACATGGGGTTATCTGATGAACGCTACCACGAGTACAGAAAAAATTGATCTGACTGAAGAGCAGCGCAACTTGGCAGCGGTATCGGATGTAGAGGCCGGCATCCGCGACTTCGTTCGCAATGATGTTGCCAATCTGCGCCGACCCACTTCGGGTCCGCCGGGAAGCATCGACCTCGCAACCGAGCAGAGCCCTGAGGTCAGCGTCAATAACGTCAATTCGTTGGTCCAACGTGTCGCCGGCGCTTCAATTCAGGAAATCGAAAAACTGATTTCAGAACTCGAAGGTTTGCGCGACCTGCTCCATGCCGAAGGTAAGCGCGTGCAGCGTGAGATCTCCGGCTACGCCCAGCTTAGCCAAGCCGCTATGAAATCTACGCGCTTGATCGCGGACAACGTAGAGCAGTGGAAAGGCTCCGCTGAGGGTCTTCGTAACAGCTGATCCAGTTCATGGCATTCATGATCAGCCGCATTCAGGCATAGGATGCCCTCAAAGAGGTGCGGGCGCGCGGTATTGCAAGCCGGATTGTCGCACGGTGCCTCTTACTCTGTAGCGGCGGATGGTGAAGGTTGGATCAAGCGGCCAACAATGCTGACTTTGACATCCGACGACGTGTCGACGTGCCTGGAGGGGTTCACCTTGGCAGTTCGCTGCACGCAGAGGAGGACCCGACATGTATAAAAAGCCGTTACGAGATTGCATCGCCCACCTCCGACGGCTTTGCCAAGCCTCTGGAGGCGAGAATTTTGGCTTCTCCATTCCCGCATTGCACTTCGGCGGGAAAACAGCACTGACGCGCCTTTTCGTGGTTATGCGCAGTTCGGATCCGAACATCGGTTCGAGATAAAAGCGGTTTATCCTGCGCGACGCTGAGCGATGCGGCCGATGTCACGGTGCGGACGTTGAGATCGCCGGGGGGCCAGCGTGGCATCGGGCGTCTGACTTCTAACTGCATGGCAATTCGGGTTCTTGCCGGATTTAAAGGACAGCATCGCCATGAGGATCACGGTGATTACCGCGCCTTCGGGCAGGCGGTGACCGCCGGCTATCACGCCGAAACCGTCGTCGAACACGAACTGGTACTTCGGCTGGCGAGCTTGTTGTGGCGGCTGCGACGCGCGGCTGCGACGAAACAGAGGCTCCAAATCCAGCACCGAATGCCGTCTCATCCGGCTAGCCGACCGGCACGAGATTCGAACATCATGACGATCTTTCAACCCGAATCCCACCACGACGCGCGCCGAGGCCCAAGCCAACAGAAAACGCGAAATTTTAAATCTGAGCGCTCAGAAGTCACAGTTGACATGGCCGCGCGTTGTTTGATGGGTCTTGCCGAACTCGACAAGGGAACGTTCGAACGGCTGGGCCGCTATGAGGTGGCGCTTGCGGTCGAACGTGGGTAATAACGTCGGCGCTAATTCACTGCTCAATCTTCAAATCGGGTAGCGTCCTTAGGACTGCACTATCCTCGCGGCAATCACCAATCCTCTTGGCGGCCACTAAATCTTTTCGAAGAAGCTGGCCGACCGAAAGCTCGTTGACTTCGGTATACGCTTCATCGCTTTGGACGGTGATCACGGTTCTAACCGGGCCCATGTAATCGCACCGGTTCGAGAAGATATACTTGTTGCTGACCTTTTCCGGTCTCGAAGAGTGACAGCTTCCGATGGACGCGGATGCAAAAGTGGCTTTCATCGCCTGGGTCGGATCGACACACCGCGTCATCTCCTGCTCGAGCAACGTCTGCTTTACATCTTGAGGCTTAACGACTTCCAGCGTTCGAACAAAACGCCACAACCCTTTTCGAAACGTCGGGCCGCCAAACGCTTCTCCTGCCTGCGCCTGAGATGACAGTGAAGGTGCAGATAAAATTAAAGCGAACACGACGCAAAGGCCGCGAACCAAGGTCTTCGGCCCAATGAGGCCATCATCGACGATCATCGTTATTTCCCAATGGGCAGCTTGCGGGGTGCATTCAACTCATAGGCGACATTCGAGGCACCCGCACGTTAAATCGAGGTTAAGATTTTTGGGCCGTATGCAAACCAAATTGCCGCCTGGCAAGGAGGGATTCGTCTCGACGTGCGGCACTCTTTGGGTTTAATCGAAACCGAGGCGACACAATCCATCTTGATCGGATGAAGGCGTGAACGGACAACATCACCGTCTGCCGTCCTATTCGATCAACCTGGTCCGCGCGGGCGAGCCGCGTTGCTGGCGGACTGAGACCGAGGGCCTTCGCCGTTTTCAGGTTGATCGCCAGTTCATATTTGACTGGAGCTTGTCTTGGGAGGTCCTCTGACCTTCTCCCCGTTCGTAAGATGCCGACCGTAGAAATTGGTCGCGACCGTCTGAGCCAAATCCAAGCAGCTCACCGTGAGCAGCAAAGCGTGGAAGAGCATATACTGTCGGTTGCCTTCGCAGCCATCGAGATTGTCGGCCATCTTTGAACTTGGTGAAGCTGTCGGATGAAACGACCAACCCGCTCGCCGGTTTGTCCGCAAAAGCTGCGATACCGTTCTCGATGTACCGGCATCGGAATGGGACTAGTCTTAGTCTAGCGGCTTGTCGTTGCCGGCAGCCGGGCGCATTCTAGGCAGCGTAGGCTGCGAAGCCTCATGCGATGAGTTTCGACTTCTGGTAAAGTTCAAACATTGATTCGGTTCGATTTGCAGCGTGACATTGCCATGAAGTTTGATTTTACGATTGGCGATCGCGTTCGGATGACCACACTCGGTGCGTCACGGTGCATTCGTCTCGCCGATAGGATGGGCACGATCGTCGGAGGCAGCATTTACGGCAATAGCCTCAGCGTCCGCTTCGGGGAATAAATCCACTTCCACATTGCACCGGAACTATCTTGAAGTGATCGTCAAGGCCGACCTAGTGGAGTGAGACGATGCTCGCCCTCATTGGCGTCATAAAGGCGCTGCACCGCCAGAGGCGCGGCAGTTCAATCTCGATCGCAAAGACATCCACTGGGATATCGGGATGCCGAAGAAGGATTAAGGATTCCGTTCTCCCGGTATTCTTCCGGGTAGAATGGTGGCCAGGCTTGCGAAGCTAGGGCTGAGGTGCTGAAATGATCAGCTGGCGATTTGCTGTTCTGACCGTTCTAGTCGCCGCTGCTGTGGCGGGATGTATCACCTACTTCGCAACTCCTGCCCCGCCTCAGACTATCGAAGCCGGTCAGCATTCGCCGCCGGCCGCGCCGATTGCGACAGCGCGTCCCGATTCGGGGGCATCAAGGAAGATTCAATCGCCAAGTACGGAAGATGACCTTGCTGCTTATCAACGAGCCGCCGAGGCTATCCTGAAGCGAGCGCAGAATGCCAAGGCGTCCGCCGATGAGCCACTATTCACCGGCCGGATCCCGCTGCCAAAGAGACGCCCGGTTCCGCGCCCTTAAGTCAGGGAGCGCGCCGAGCCACCACATTTCCATGATCGAAAGGCATCCAGAGCGTGAGCGACAAGGATGCCGACGCTAAGAATTATAAGAAATGCGGCAATAGCCTCGAACATGGGCGATCCCATAGGGGAGCTAATCCGTGCTTATGACTACGCTCAGTCGTCCGGAGCCCAACCCTGCCGGCAGAACAAAGCAGGCAAGCAGGGCCCGCAAAATGAATGACCTCAAATTCGTACGCGCTTTCCCCGGGCAACGAGGGTTTGCGAGCGACTTTAACTCGGATGGTGCCGAGAAGATTTGGATCTCCCTATTCATTTCGTGGCTGGCTCCCCGAAGCATCGAGAACCGCATCTGGAAACAAGACGGTGTTACCGTGCCCTGACGTCGTCACGTCCCACAGGACTTCTTGCTACCTCGAGGGGCGTTACCTTGACGTTGGCCCACCATGCCCTCTCGTTTCCGTGGCGATGGAGCTGTTGATGGTGCTCCCGGCATAATGGCACCGTGAATTCGTCACTGACTTTGCGCCCCAAGGCCCTGGGTTCAGCAAACTTGATATGATGGGCATCGCACGGAGTCCGCTGGCAGACGAGGCATGCCTGCGCCGCGACAAATCGAAGATGCGCCTTGTTTCTTGCCCGTGAAGACTTCGGCAATGGCGTTACAGCTTTATGGTTCTGATGGTCGCTGTGAGCCGGACTATTAAGTGCGGCAGAAACTGTCTCATTTTCCGGCCTGGCCAGAGTTGGGTCCGGGGGTTCTGTACCGGCTTCAGTTCCGTGGTGATCAGGAATGTCCAAGACTTTCAAGACCTCCAGATAAGCAATCTCTACCGCTCTGGCGTCATCTGCCGTGAGCGTGTTCTTGGTGGCGAGATGGCTGTGGGCCCACAGCGCAAGACCATCAGGGCTTTTCGAGCCATTGATTTCTGTGATTAATTCGTCGCGCAACACGGACGAAGATTCTGGAGCAAGAATTGATTGAGATGGCTTGTGAACAGATCCGCTCTGGGGCTTTCGGCTTCGGTGGCCGTTTCGGTTCTGATCCGTCGGAACGCTGATTACGGGAGGTGCTGCAGCGAGCAGATCCGGCGCATCAAGATCATCGTCGCCGGCGATGCCGACCAGCGCGAACAAGGCGTAGCGCCGGGCGTAGCTCAGCGCGGCCCCCATCAGATGTGGCGTATTGGTTTGGCTGGTCGGACAGACCGGCCAGTCAGATGAGAACCATTCGCCAGATTCGTGTGCGAGAACGGTAGTTAGCCGGATCTGCCCGGCTTCATTGTCGATTGCGGTTGTCTGAAGTATTGCGATGCCGTGCTGGCCGAGGCTTTTGCGCACGATATCAAGCCCGCTGGCGAGAGACGCATAGCGAAACGTTCGGTCACCCTCCCGCGGGAATGAGGATCGGATGGTGGCGATGAGAGATTTTTCCGGATTGGTTAGCTCGCCCTGGGCCTTGGCGAGGGCGGCCGCGATCGCCCCGATCGATTCACTGGAGCGATGCATCGGCCACCTCCGTGAGGTCGAAGCTGATCGCTCCCGACTTCGAGCGCTTCGCGCGAAGGCCGTGACCGGACGCCTCCTTGGCATCTTCTGGAACCAGCTTCTTCAAATCGGCCTTGGCGCCCTCATGTTCTTGATGGGCAGCACGGGTTCGCCGGAACGTAGCGGCAAAATCCGCCCAGCTGTTGGAAGTGCTCATGTCGACGACCCGGACCGCCTCTAGCCTGGGCCGAGGTGGCTCGACGCCGAACAAACGCGGCGTCTCTCCGTTCTGAACGCAGCGCCAGAATTTTCTTTCTGCGGTTATCAGGAGGTGCTGGTACAGCGGGTCGGCATGAATGGTGAGTTCGACCCATTTACCGCCGCCAGTGATGATCGAAAGCACAGCGGATCTAGCATTGCAGACCCACATGTTGTGCTGGAGCTGGGCCATATGCTTTTCGGCCGCCGCCTCCTCCGAGAAGGTCCAGGGCAGCATGAACTTGGCCTCGAACACGGAGCCTCCGGGATCGACGAGGCCGTCCAGGGTCGCCCCCATCCATCTGATCACCGGGTGCTTCACCTGTCGCTGCACGTCTTTGACGACGTGCCCGGTATTGCGCTCGTACCAACGTCGATTGAGTTCTTCGGTCACGGTGCCGAGCTGCACGATCAGGTTTGCCGACAGATCTTCCGGTTCGATTTCGCCCCGCTTTTCCCGCCAAAGCCGCAGCAGTGCGGCCTCATTATCCCCCATGATGATACGGGCGTCCGAACCGCCGACAATAGCGCGGCGGTTATGCCTGTTCGATAGCAACATTTCGCACTCCATTGATGCCTGATCAATCGTGGCCAATCCACGATCTCCGCCATGTGCTTGGCGCGTCGGGCATTCGGGCCGAAAAACCGCGCAATGGGCGCGTGCTAGGCTCGCGCGGCTAGGTCACCGCGTCCCAGCTGAATTTCGCGCGCGGTTGGCGAGGCCTGCGAGCGGCCACAAGGGGTCTCAGCCACATCTCCAAATGAGGATGCCGGGCCGCCCAGGCCAGCATCGCGCAGGAGATGCCGAGGTCATCATGTTTACCTGGTGGACAAACATAGACCGCGCCACTGTCCCGATGCTCCAGCTGCAAATTAACGAGCTGATCGTAGGCCTGTCGCATCAACGCCCCATCCGCAAATCGCACCAGATCGGACTGCATCTCGGTGTGAAACAGCTCAATCAGAAAGGTTCTGCCGATCGTATAGACTGGCAAACTACCAGATCGGACCGGCCGCGACTCGTGGTTCATCCCGTCGCCATACCGGCTGATATGCAGGCCAATCACGCGGGGGCCGAACGTCTCGTGCAGCACCTCCGCGTAGGTGGCATCGTTGCTGAGATCCGCCACAATCAGTGCGTTGTTGTTGTGGCGCCGGTCGACCGCCGCCAATGCACTGGCGCGCGCGCTTCCGAACAGGCCTTGCGACAGCTCTTTGGCCTCGCCGATCCCAAGTAGGCGTCGCCCGCAGGGCGAGTTGCCACCGACCACGGCAGTCGAACGATCACGACTGCGGCCGACATCATGAGCAATGATCAGGGGTTTGAAAATCGGCCAACTGTTGACGTCATCTGGTTGGTAAATCATCGAAAGGCTCCGTTGATTAGAAGGCTGCGGAAGGGGTTGGCGCCAGGCACGGCTTGTTCAGCGCGCGGCGCAAAAACGCTGCCGGCCGGCACCAGCGGCCCGCGCAATCGGGTGGCGCGCTCATATAGGTCCCAGGTGAACGGGCTGGCGTGCGCCCCACCGGGAATGCCGAGATATTCCCGACTGAAGTTGTGTTCTCCCAACGCCCGTCGTTCCTGTTCGAGATAGGCGGGCTCGAACAGCCCCGGTACCTCTGCGGTGGCTCTCAGCCGTAGCCACGATGGATCGTTTGGATCGTCATCGTCCGACCATGCCGTCCAGAAAGGATCGGTTCGGCTCCAGGCCGTCGACAGCATCGCAAGCCTGGCTTGAGGTCGACGCGCCCGCATTGGCCGCAAAGCCGAAATCAAGTCGTCAGTGAGGCGGGCTGCTTCGTCGGCGACGATCCAGCCATCCACCGTCAAGCCACGGATCGAATCATCGCTTCCTGGCAGCGCCAGAACCCGTGATCCATTATCCAGCTCCAGGCCGTAAACGTTGTTGACCTTCAATGTGGCCCCAACCTTGGTGAGATGATCATGCACCTTGCGCACCGCTTCCGCGCTCTGGCGCTGGGCCGGGCAGGCAATCACGCTCAAACTGCTTGGCGTAAACAGCATGAAGTGCGCAATCGCCCATGATGCGGCTGTAGTTTTGCCAACCTGCCGTGCAGTCAACGCCAGAATCGAAGCCCCCTTTGGCGAACGCAAGAGTTGCGACTGCCATTCTGCTGGCGTGACCCCGAGCTCTCTTCTAACCCAGGACGCCGGATCGATCGCATAGGCAAGATGCTTAATTGGGTTCATCGGCCACCTCCAAAAGTGTCTTCGCAATCCGTGCTTTCACCTCGGGCTCATGGTCAAACGCCTCGACGAGCTTGGTTCTGATATGGGCTAGATCCGAGGTTAACATTAGTCTGCACGGCGACATTGACCTGCGTTCCCTGTCGATCGAATCCTGAAAGTCGCGACAGGCTGTCGAGTGTATGCCGGATCGAGTTGAGGCCGGACAATGCGACTTGAAGCGAGCCTTGCTGCTCGGCTTGCGTGACGATCTGGTCGATCCGCGACCGTAGGTCAAAATAGGCCTGGTTCAATTCGTCCCTTGTCGGCAGACAGGCGACAGCGGCCGTTCCGCGCGAAATTTCTTTCATGATGGCATTGGACGACGAGAGCTTTAGGCAATTGGTTCGATGCCGGTGCAGGCTCGAGGGATTCAAATCATAGTCACGCGCGATTGGGCTCCCTGGCTCCCCCGCTGCAATCCGGCGGTCAATTTCAGCCCGCTTGATATGCTGGCATGTGCTGCATTTTCTCGCCATTTTACCCAACTCCTACGCTACGAAACTTCCCAAATTTGACCACCGCGGCCAGTCCCCGAATCATTGTTCGTTGGCTCTGACAAAATCCTAAGGTCAGGTTAACAATCCGGGCTTCTAGGGGTAAAAGCTTAATCAGAAGTAAATTCACCAAAGATTTCGGATCCGGCGGCGCGGGTCTGGATCCGACCCGAGTGTCGGTTGATTGGAAGACCTAGCCGCGTGATGTGCGGTGCTCGAAAGGCCGTGCGCGCTCCACAGCGGGTCGTGTCCCCGGAGGTGGTGTAGGTCGGTGGAGCAAGCCGCCCGGACGCGCGCCTCCAACAGCGCCGTAATAGGCCGCTCCGGCTTGGCCTTCGACTCCCAGCTCCATCAGACGCTGGGCGGCAAAGCCGATCATCTCGCGCAGCAGATCGGCGTCTGGGGTCTTCCCACGAGCGTGCGCAGGTTCATCATATCGTCGATCATCGGTGGTTCCTCGATTGAACTGCCGGTGACTACCGCGAAGCCGCCCGCCCGCTTGGCGAGAAGAACTCCGAGCGCCTGGCCCAGTGCAACGGCTACAGGGAGCGGATCTGGGAGACCCGCGCCGGCGCGGTCGAACTTTGCATCCCTAAGTGCGCAAAAGCTCCTACTTCCCCGGCTTCCTGGAACCGCGCCGCATAGCCGAGAAGGCGCTTACCGCCGTGGTGCGCAGGCGTCTCGACCCGCTCGGCAGACGATCTGGTGCAGGCGATAGGGATGAGCGGCAGAGCCAGGTGAGCCGGCTGTGTGGCGAGATCGATGATTGCGCGAGGTTTCCCGAGGTTCGGGCAAACCCCGTTGCTGTTCGAAATTTTCCGTTCGTCGCTGCCATTCCGATACAATATCGAAAACCGCATCTTTCTGAATTTGTCGCAAAGGTAATATCGCAACCCCAATCCAACAGAGCCAGCAGCTGGGTGTAGAGGCGGATAAAGGCCAGGTATTGGCCCTGCGTGTGGAGGGTTTGAGGCACGCCATTAATATACGCTATCGGACGGATCTACCTCAGCCAAAATCGGGCGCACGGAACTCGGGGCGCTGCCCGGCAGCGGCAAGCATGCGTCGCGCAAGCTCAAGCGCGCGTAGATTTTGCTGGCCGTTGACGCCGGGGCCGGTGACCCGGTGTACCGGACCAAACGACGCTTCGTGGAAGGCAATCTGGAGCGGGCGCTGAGCGACGAGCCTCGTCCGGGGGGCGGAGCGCAAGCAAGGAAGAAGCCTTGCTGGTGGCGACAGCCTGTGTCAGCCCCCGAAACCTTGTTCAAACCGCTGGTACGCCAAAAAGCGACTCTCGATCAGCGGCTTAGACGTTGTTCACCGACAACTAATAAAGTCCGGCCTGGAGCATAACGGACTCAAGTTCGGACATCGCGCCGTGCCGAAAAATGTCGATTGCAATTCCATTTGACGTTTTTGGGGACTTTTGCTCTGGTACCATACCTTAATCCGCTTATGGGGGTTGCGATGCGCGCAGATATTTTTAGGTCTGTTGCGACTGTTGCTTTTCTGGTTTTGGCGGTGGCCGCCAATTCCCAAGCAGCCGGCGCGGCAGACCTCGGGATCATGACGTCGGGCACGAGCGCTATTGGAAGATGCAACGAAATCGTCTTCACATGCGAGAACGGTCACACCTACCCGCTCTGCCCGATTGCGGTAACGGTCGCCGGTGAGGTCGTCACCGCCTCGCTGCACCTTGGCCGGGGTCACGCCATGCACGTCAGGCTGATTCCGATGGGCGTCGGCTATCGCTACGCCGGTCACGGCGTTTGGCTCGACGGTTTTCGCGAGAGCGCGCTCCTGAACTTCAGCAAGAACAGCCAGGTCGCCTGCACGATCGAGCACTCCTGAGATCGAGTACTTCTGAAATCGAGCAGGCTGAGACCGAGCGCGCCTGAGACCGAAGGGTCCGGGAGCGCACTCCGGAGTGATCGCATCGCGGCAACGGTTGCAGCGATGCGATGCGGATTTTTATCCCTTATTTTTTTATCCCTTCGAACGCAGCACCACGCGTGATGAGCGCGGGTACATATACGCCTTCGGGTTGACGTAGACGGGACAATGGTTGTCCCATTCATGTTGCTGCCAATTCCATTTCCAGCAGCCGGATTCGATCTCGGGATCGTATCCCCAGTTCAGCCGGTAGGGCTCATCACCAAAGGGATAGGGGCCGCAATAGGCGGCGCTGCCCGAAAGTACAAACAAGGTTGCGGCAAAGACCGCCAACGATATTTTTTGCATGACAATCCTCGATCCAAAAAGCCTTCCGGCCAAGACTTTCAAATTGCACAGCCCTTATCAAGAACTTTCGCGTCCCACCATTGTCGCCCTGCTACCGCGCCGATGCTTTCCGCCGACCCGACCTATCCGTCTTTTTTGCCGCCGGACATGGGTTCCGAATGCGCGCCTTCCTCCAGCAAGCGCTCGAGCTCCTGGGTAATATTATCGACGGAACGTTCCACGCCGACATCGTCAGCGACAACACATTCACTCCGTTCCACCGCGGCTTCCGTTAGGCGATCGATGGCCGTCCCCATGGTCTCCATCTTGAGTACGAGCGGATTACTGAAGTCGAACAGCGTCGGGCCGGTTGATCTCTCGCGCATCGCATGGCGCGGCGAGGTCTCCTGAACGATCCAGCCATCGACCGCCCTCACGAACAGCGAAGCGCGGGTGAGACCATTCCGACCGGCAAACGAATCTATCCGGGCCAGCGACAGCGCCGGAATGGCCAGATCTACATCCACGCTGCTGATATCGTCAGGCACGTCGATGGCAGCCAGCAACAATGCATCGCCCGGCTCGATCGCATCGGCTGCAGTCGGAGCGGGGATGGTTTCGTTGTCCGCAAGCAGGCGTTCGACATGCCCGGCAAGCGCTTCACGCGCTTTGGCCAGCACGTGATCCAGGGTCCAGGCCTGCACCGCGAATTCGGGAAAGTCCGGAACGGAGGCTGTGAAGCCGGAATCGACGTCACTCCGCACCACAGAAATGAAGGTCGCCATCAGCAACTCGCTTCCCTTGGGGGCAATGATCAAACGTCGCCTGGACTAGGCTTTGCTTTATGATCTTGCGAGGTCGCATCGATCCGCGGTCGCCGCGCCTCGGCAGCCCGCTCAAGCTCCCACGCCCGCTCCAGCCGATCGGGACTGGTCGTGGTCATAATCTTTCCCCAAGCCGTTGCAAACGCCTTCTTGCAATCGTCAAGATTGTCGGCGCTTCCTTGCGCCCATGCCGGCATCGCCATGGGAATGGTCACGGCCCAGCCCCACGCACCGCCGATCCGGCGAATGCGTCCGATCTCGTGCCCTTCGTAGTAGAGACGGAAATCGTCCTTGACGCCGGGCCAGGTCGGACTGGCATTGAGTGAGATGGTTTTGGCCATGGGGACACCGGGCAACGGGAAAAGGCAGGCAATAGCACAGACTTTGAATGGTCAAGATGACGGATACCCGCTCGCAGGCGGCGAATTCGCAGTCGACCATACCTCCCTACAGGGAATTTCGTCACCCTCTCCGGCACACCAGATCGATCTCGATCAGCGCGTCATAGGCGAGCCCGGTGACGCCGACGCAGGTTCGCGCCGGCAATCGGTCCGGCGGAAAGTAGCTGCGGTAGGTCTCGTTCATCGCGGCGTAGTCCCGCTTGAACTCGCGTCAGGTAGATCCGCGTCATCACGACGTGTTCGAAGCCGAGCCCAAGACCCATCAGCACGATGCGGAGATTTTCCATCACGGCATTGGTCTGCGCGACAATGCCGTCGGGCAGCACACCCGGCGTCGCCGGCGTATCCGGCATCTGGCCGGTGACGAAGAC
This sequence comes from uncultured Alphaproteobacteria bacterium, assembly GCA_963764705.1. Lineage (GTDB taxonomy): Bacteria > Pseudomonadota > Alphaproteobacteria > Rhizobiales > Xanthobacteraceae > Bradyrhizobium. Next base: position 22,621 of record CAVXTR010000017.1, read on the forward strand.
AAAGCCGTCGGTTTCCACCGCGTGGCTGAACGGCGCCACGGGCTTTGGCCCGCCTGCGATCATGTGAAATTTCAACGCTGGATTCCTTCTCAATTCAAAGGCGCTATCGCCCTCACGGCGCGTTCTCGAACAGCCGCTTGCTCAGGATCGCGTGCACGCCCCAATTGCCGTCGACCACCTGCGTGACGCCGAAATCGACCGCGGCCGACATCAGCGCGATCGCCTCGTCCTCGCTGAGGCCTTTCACGTTCATCAGGAAGCGGCGCATCTTGCGGAACGCGTCCTTCATCGCAAGATCGAGCGAGGATGTCGCATAGACCTCGCTCTGGCCCTGCGCGCCGAATTCGGCGAGATAGTTCGGATGACTGAAGCCGGTCAGCACCCAATCGGTCTCGGTCTCGATCAGGGGATAGCTGAGATCGGCGAACGGCTGCCCGGCGAGATTGCCCTTCTTGTGCAGGATCACCTGGAACGTGCCGGTCATCGAACATTCGATCGCGGTGCCGCTCAATTCGCCGTCGCCCTGCGCGGCATGGGGATCGCCGACCGACAGCAGCGCGCCCGGCACCGAGACCGGCAGATAGACCGCCGAGCCCTTGCCGAGCCGCCAATTGTCGAGATTGCCGCCGAAATAGGACGGCGGCACCGAGTTCGACGAAATCGGCCTCGCGCGGCGCAACCGCGATGACGCCGAAATGCGGACGCAGCGGAATGCGGATGCCGTCGAGCACGGCGTGCCGGCGTTTCACGGTGCCCGGCGCGACCGGGACGCCCGGATAATCATAGGTGGTGTGGACCACGCCGAACGGATCGGTCTGCGGCTCCCAGCGATAGGAATACAGCGCGCGGGCATGCGGCGCTGTCGCCGGAATCGAAGATCTCGTAGATCGTCACCACCTCGCGCGGTTTCGGCCCGGCGAGAAACTCGTTGTAGTGATAGCCCCACCACGCCGCGACGCTGGAGCCGAACACGCGGCCCTCATATGGCGGATTCCGGCTCGGGCGCGGCACGATGTCGAGGATGCGCACCTCCAGCACGTCGCCGGGCTGCGCCTCCTTCACCGCGATCGGGCCGGTGCAGATGTGCACGCCGAACCCCTCGCCCGCGCCGCGGCCGAACACCGAGGCGTCCATCGGACCGGCGCCGCGGCGGTCGACGTTCTTGTGATGCGGGGTCCAGCCGAACACGTTCTCGGCGCCGGCATCGCCCGCGATCATCCGTTCGGGATCGTCGGAGGCATGCTGGCGTCAGCGTTTCGATGGTGATGGTGTCGCCCGAACTGATTTCGATCTGCGGCGCCAGCGTGCGGCTGAAATAGCCCCAATGCACCCGTCGCGCCTCCACCGCGAGATGATGGTGGGTGTGGTCGGCTTCCCTGCGGCACTCGTCCGTCTTCAGCGCCGTGAGTGCCGCGATCTTCCTGGCTGGCGCCAGACGGCCGGATGCGCGCGCAACTGCGCCAGCGCGTCCTGCGGCCAGCCGCGCTGTCCGGATGCCGTCGACGGCGGCGTCGCGCGCTCGGCCTCCTGCTGGCGAAATTCGCGCGGCGGCAGGCCGAAGCGATGGCGAAAGGTGCGGCTGAAATGCGCGGAATCGCCAAAGCCGTAGCGGTAGGCGATTTCCGAAATCGACTGATGCGCTTCGGCCGGATTGGACAGATCGGCCCAGGCGCGCTGCAGCCGGCGCTCGCGCACATAATGGGTGAAATTGTCGCCGACGCCTTCGAACAGCTTTTGCAGATAGCGCTCGGAAATTCCCTCGGCCTGGGCGACGCGCGCCGGCGCCAGTTCGGGATCGTCGAGCCGGCGCTCGATGGTCTGGCAGATCCGGTGCAGGATCGCCGCCTGCGTCGCGGTGCCGCTCGCTTCCGAGGCGGGGCCGACAACTGGTGCGAAAATGTCAGCAGCAGATCGACCAGGCTTTGCGCGACCGCGGCCCATTCGACGTCGGCCAGCGTCTCCAGCGTCCGCGCCGTGGCGTCGAGCATGCGGGAGAACACGTCGGCCAGGCCGCCCGGCGCGACCACGCGCGGCTCGTCCAGTTTCGACTTGCCGGTGATGCGGCCGTGCAGCGCCTCCGACGTCACCGACAGCACGATCGCGCGCATGTCGCGCTGGAACACGACGCTCCAGTCGCCGCTCCGCGGCAACAGCAGCAGATGGCCGACGGGAACGATGCGATGGCTGCCGCCTTCGCGCAGCACCACGCCGTCCTCGATCGGCAACAGCACGATCGGCAGGCCGTCGCCCGATTGCGGCAGCGGCGACACGCCCTGCGATCCCGCCGAAATCCGGGTCAGCGCCACGCCGGCGCGCGTTGCGATGCGACGCGGTGGCGTGCCCGTCATAGAAGGCGGTGCTTGACGGCCGGCTGCAGGCCGACCGCGCCAGCACGTCCCGCCAGGCTTCCGGGCGGTCGTCTCGGGCGTAGGATTCACTCGTGAACGGACGAAAGCTCATCGCATCGATCCAGTTGGGATCAAGCGAAGCAACCTCCGTGCCAGACGCGCGCGATTCGCCTCGGCGTGACGGCCAGCGTCAAACCAGCGCAGCGGCTCGGCGATGGACGGTGAAAAGCCACTTTCGTTCAACGCATTAGTCGCACCTGAAGACGTTCTTTCGGATCGTGCCGTGGACGCCCCAATTGGCGTCGACCACCTGGGTGACGCCGAAATCCGCGCCGACCGACATCAGCGAAATCGCCTCATCTTCGCTCAGCCTGTGCACGGTCATCAGGAACCGGCGCAATTTGCGGAACGCATCGCGCATCGCGCGGTCGAGGCTGGAATGATTGGCGATCTCGAGTTGCGCGTTGGCGCCGAGTTCGGCGAGATAGTTCGGATAGGTGAAGCCGTAGACCGACCAGGCCTGGTCGGTTTCCAGCATCGGATGGGTGAGACCCTCGAGCGTGGTGCCGCCGAGATCGTTCTTCTTGTGCAGGATGAATTCGAAATCGCCGGTCAGCGAGGTCTCGATCGCGGTGCCGCCGAGTTCGCTGTCGCCCTGGGCGGCATGGGGATCGCCGACCGAGAAGAACGCGCCGGGTACCGCGACCGGATAATACATCCGCGCGCCCTTGCCGATGCGCCAGTCGTCGATATTGCCGCCGGTGTAGCTCGGCGGGATCGAGCTGACGAAATCGGCTTCCGACGGCGCCAGCCCCATGGTGCCGAAATGCAGCCGCGCCGGCACCTTGACGCTGGTCAGGATGTTTTCGCGCTTGCGGATGGTCGCGTGATCGACGCGCACGCCGGGATAATCGATGGTCGAATGCACGATGCCGTCAGGATCGGTCTGCGGCGTCCAGACGTAGTTGTAGACCGCCTTGGCGAACGGCTCGCCCGAGGTGTCGAGTTCGAAGATCGTGATGACCTCGCGCGGCTTCGGCTCCTCGATCAGGTCGTGGTAGTGAAAGCCCCAGTTCGCCGCGACGTTCGAGCCGAAGCAGCGGCCGGCATGGCAGGCGTGACAGGCTGGCCGCGGCCGGACGTCGAGGATGCGCACTTCCAGCACGTCGCCGGGCTCGGCGTTCTCGATCGCGACCGGCCCGGTCAGCAAGATGCACGCCGACGCCTTCGCCGGAGCCGCGGATGAACGGCCCTTCGGTCGGGCCGGAGCCGCGGCGCGCCACCGCCTTGTGCTCGCGGGTCCAGTGGAACACGCTTTCGGCGCCGGGATCGTCGGCGATCATCCGCTCGTAATCGTCGTTGGCGTGATGGGTCAGCGTTTCGATGGTGGCGCGGTCGCCCGAGCGCAGCGTCAGCGCCGGCGCAACCTTCTTGCTGAAATAGCCCCAGTGAACGGTCGCCGGCGAAACCGGCAGAGTGAAATGCTTCATGCGAGTGCCTCCTGGGGACGCGATCGGGAATGACGAACTGGCTGCGGATGTGCGCGCTCATCGCACCGTCTCCGGCGCCTTGTCGGCCTCCATCACGCTGAGGAAGCGCGCCGTGAGCGGGTTTCCGGGATTGGTCAGCACCTCGTGCGCCGGCCCCTCCTCCAGGATCGCGCCGCCGCTGAGGAACGCGACGCGGTCGGCGACCTCGTCGGCGAAGCGGATCTGATGCGTCGAGATGATCATGGTCAGCCCGTCGTCGATCGCGAGCCGCCGGATCACCTCCAGCACCTCGTTGACGAGTTCGGGATCGAGCGCCGAGGTCGGCTCGTCCAGCAGCAGCACGCTCGGGTTCGGCGCCAGCGCGCGCGCAATGGCGACCCGCTGCTGCTGGCCGCCGGACAGATGCCGCGGCAGCGCGTCGGCGCGATGGCTGAGGCCGACGCGGTCGAGCAGTTCGCGGGCGCGGCGGTCGGCATCGATCCGGGTCATGCCGTGGACCCAGCGCAGCGGACCGGCGACGTTCTCCTTCGCCGTCAGATGGCCGAACAGGTTGAATTGCTGGAACACCATGCCGACGCCGACGCTGGCGCGCTCGTTGGCGATGTCGCGCGGCGACAGCCGCCCGCCGTCGTCGCGAAAGCCGAGCCGGCGGCCGCCGACCCGCACGGTGCCGGCATCCCAGCTTTCGAGATGGTTGATGCAGCGAAGCAGCGTGCTCTTGCCGGAGCCGCTCGGCCCCAGCAGCGCGACGACCTCGCCGATCCGGACCGTCAGATCGAGCCCGTCGAGCACGGTCTGCGCGCCGTAGCTCTTGCGCAGATCCTTGACGTCGACCGCGATATTGTTGCGGGCGATCGTGACCGCGCGCTTGGTGCGCTCCTCACGGGTCAGCACCGGCGCCGGCGGCAGTGCCGGCGACGTCCGGGCGCCGGAATGGCGTCGGGCATAGGCGCCGGGCTCGTCAGCAAGATTCGACGCGGCGCCACGGCAGGTAATCGGCAAGCCTGCGCTCCTTCTTGGCGCGGTCGAGATCGAGCAGCCATTCCAGGAACAGCTGGATCACGCTGACCGCGCCGGTCAGCACCAGATACAGCAGGCCGGAGGCAAAGAAGATCGAGAAGAAATCGAAGGTCGAGGACGCCAGTTGCGTGCTGCGCAGCGTCAACTCCTGCACCGCGATCACGGAGGCCAGCGAGGAGTTCTTCAGCGCGCTGACGGATTCGTTGCCGAACGCCGGGATCATGGTGCGGATCGCCTGCGGCGCGATCACCCGCCGCATCAGCACCGCCGGCGTCATGCCGAGCGCCTGCCCGGCCAGACACCTGCCCGCGATCGACGCCGAGCACGCCGGAGCGCAGCATTTCGGCGATGAACGGCGCCTCGTTGCAGGCCAGCGCCAGGCCGGCGGCGATGATCGCCGGAAGCTTGATGCCGATATGCGGCAGCGCGTCGTAGGCAAACACCATCTGCAGGATCAGCGGCGTGCCGCGAAAGATCACGGTGTAGCCTCGCGCGAATGCCGCCAGCCACCAGAAGCGGCTGAGCTGCATCCACGCGAGGATCAGCCCGAGGATCAGCCCGCCGACCGAGCCCGAGGGCGGTCACCTGAAGCGTGACCTCGATGCCCTCGAGCAGATACGGCAGGCTGAGATAGTGCGGGAACAGCGACATCAGGACAGCGCATCACTTGACCGTCAGGAGGCCCGGTTCCTTCAGGTTGTTGGGATCGAGCCCCCACTTCTTGAGCAGCGCGACCTGGTCGCCGGACTTGTAGATCTCCATCATCGCGGCATGAACGGCTTCGCGAAATTTCGGCTTGTCCTTCGGCACGGCGATGCCGACCGAATACGGGATCGTCACCGCGATCGCCTTCTCCAGCTTGTCCGGATAGGCCTTCACCGCGTTGTCGACGGTGTTGACGTCGTTGACATAGGTGTCGGCGCGGCCGGCGAGGATCGCCTGGATGCAGTTGGCGTTGTTGTCATAGAGCTGCAGCGTCGGCTCGGGCTTGCCTTCGGCCTTGCACTGCGGGATCAGCGCCTGGATCAGCGGCACTTCGACATAGCCGGTGTTCTCGGCCGCCGCCGCGCCGCACATCGTGGTGTTGATGCCGGTGATCTTCTTCGGGTTGCCCTTGGCGACCAGCACGCCGTCGAACACCTTGGAATAGGTGATGAAGTCGGCCGCCTTGGCGCGCTCCTCGGTGGCGTAGATGTCGGAGATCACGATATCGGCCTGGCCGCTCGCCAGCGTCGTCAGCAGCGCGGCGAACGTCACCGCCTTGTAGGTCAGCTTGAAGCCGAGGCATTCGCCGATCTCTTCGCCGAGATCGATGTCGAAGCCGACATATTTGCTGGGGTCCTTCGGATCGATCGCCTCATAGCCGGGCGTGTGCGGGTTGATCGCATTGACCAGCGTCTTGCCCTTCCAGTCCGGATATTTCTCCTGCAGCGCCGCGCAGCCCGCAGGCAGCGCCTGCGCGCCAATCGGCGCCAGAAATCCCGCAGCGACGATTGCACCCAGAACCGCCCGACGCCACGGAAGCTGACGCGCGCCGAGCTTCGCTTGAAAGCCATTTATGCATGTTGCCAGCTCCTTCGAATTTGTCATGGCGCCTGCCATGTTCCAAAACTCGAGGGAAAGGCTACGGGGAATGGGCCCCGGAAAGCTTGTCCGGGGACGTACAAAAAATTGGATTGGCGAGGCCGCCCAATTGGGCAGCCTATGCACAATATGTGATCAGAGCCGCGGCGCGCCTGTGTCAGCGACAGCCGCGTACGCAAGCGATCAGCGCGGCGAACGTCGCCGCGCCCCTGATTTGACCCGAAGCCGCAAGAGATGAAACGATTACTCGGCCAGGAACGACGTGGTCTTGGTCCCGGAGTCATACCGCAGCCTGAGCACATTGAACTTGCAGAGGTTGACGTTCTTCCAGAGCACCGACTCGTCGTAGTTAGCCCAGTCCACCTTGACATTCCAGACGCAACCCTCGTCGTCCCCGTCGAATTCGACGTAGGCGGTATCCTGGTTGTTCAGGGTCTTGTCGAGTTCGTTATCCCACTCGTCGAGGCCGTCGTCGGGGCCGTTGAAGCCGAGAAACTTGATGGCATAACCGGTTTCGTTGACGACCGAGACGTTGCGGCTGTCGGCCGCAAACGCGCTTCCGGTTGCGAGCGAAATTCCCATAACGATCAATGCAGAAAAGATAAATTTCATATCAGACGACCTTTCAATCAGCTTCCCGAAGCAAATTCGATCTAGTCGAATTTCAAGTTCCGGGATAGGTGCATTTTGATCGCTGCCGTCTGTGACGGGCTCCTTTCAGAAAATTTCAGAATCGGGAAATGATCCGGCCGTCAGTCTGACGGTGTCGGATCGCCAACAGGCCGGCATTCTCACGGCTCGAACACCACCGCAGAGGCCGGATTCAGGCTCGGTCTCTGCCGCCGAGGCGGTTGGCAGTCGGCCCGACGTTGGGAATTTCGCCGGCGCTGAGCCGGTGGACGCCCGGTGTAGAGGCCTTGCGCGGCTCCGGGCCGCCCTGCTGCGCGGAGGCTGACCCCGTCGCCAGCAGCGTCAGCAGGAAACCGAGCTTCGAGGCCCGGCGGACCCGGCCCAGCGGGGCCGCACTACGCGCAAATCTTGCTTTCATGACCGCGTCTCCCTTGCTTGGGTCCAGCCTTGACAAGGCCGGGCGTCATCACAGCGAATACGCCGATTAAATTTCGAAGAATGTGATTTTTCTCACAATTGGTCCCGCCGGCGCGGGACTAGCGTGCACCCCGGGGAAACTTTTCGGTAACCAAGCCTGGCGCGATCGCTCGTTCGTTAAAATGCGAACGATCGGTGCAAGCTGGAAACAAAGCTATTTTGACATCGTGAGCTCTCGAACCCCGGAGAGCGCGATGAGTGAAGTTGAATTCGACCTGTTGCTGGATGCCGTGCAGACCGCAATTGCGCCCGAACCGGAGGATGATTTCATGGCCCAGACCCTGCCCCGCTATCAGCCGCCGCGCGCCGCCAACGACAACCGGTCCCCGTGGCCGCTGGTTCCGTTCCCTGAAGGCTGGTACGCCGCCTGCTGACCGGACGCCCGGGATTGCTTAAATCCCGCGAAGACTGTAGCTAAGCCGCCGATGGGGCCACGTGGCGGAGTGGTTACGCAACGGTCTGCAAAACCGTGTACACCAGTTCAATTCTGGTCGTGGCCTCCATCCATAATATCAATAGCTTAGCTGGAATATGTGAGAGACCGCAGGAGCTGCCGCGGGCCTCATTCCGCGCCGGTAATAGTCCGATGCTTGCGGACCAGCCCGCCCCGCTCCCCAAACACCCACGCGTTCGGCAGAGCCAGCGGATGAATGCCCGCTCGAATCAAAAACCAATAAAACGGCCGCAACATCAGCCGGCGCAGCAGCCGCAATGACGGGTAGCGGTCGTTCCGGAAGCCATCCATGGCTTCGTTGACGGCGGCCTCCTGCAGCATCTGCTCCCGGTAGCGCGAGTCCTCGCGAAGCGATTGCGCGATCAGCTCGTGCTCGGGGCTGGATTGACGGGCATAGCTGCCAGGTCGCGGCCCGGCGAGCACGACGATGACCGTCACCGCGGGAAGGAATCGCAGCACGGCCCCCGAGCGCCACGCGCGGAACAGCCAGTCCATCGACGGTGTCACGTGCAGCCTGTCGGGCGGGCGTCAGGGGCCGACCCGCTCGGCCAGACCGCGCCGGAACATCCAGGAAGAAGCGAGGCAGGTCGCGAGGGGCGAGTAGCTCGACGTGGATGGCGGCACACCGATGAGAGCGAACGAGAACGGCCTGCCGTCATCCGCAACGGCCTTGGGACGGGCAATCGCACAGGGAACCCAAACCAGGTCAGCACCACTGCGCTCCAGCTCCGCCACGCAAGCGGCGAGATGATCGGGAAAATAGATATCATCATGGTTCAGGAACGCGACGTATTTGCCGCGCGCGAGAGCGAGGCCGCGGTTGTTGGGACCGGATTGATCGCCGATCCGGTCGGGCAAATTCACAAAGCGGATACGCGGGTCGTTGAACGCGGCAACGCATTCGGCGGTATCGTCGGTGCAGGCATCGCCGACGACAATGAGCTCCCAGTCGGTCAGCGACGAATTGCAGACGCTCTGCACGGCGTGCCGCAGCGTGTGGGTTCTGTTGTAGGTCGCGATGACGACGGAAACGGCCGGCGACGATTCAGGCATGGCTGAATCAGGACGCATGATGCAGAACTCGCGAGTGACCGGGCATCGGGGCTCCCGTCTGCTCAGGCTGGAATCGACATCGCCTCGTATCCGGCAAGCATGTCGGCGAACGATCCCGACTCCGTGTCCCTGGCCGACAGTTTCGCGCTTTCCAACGGCCACTTCAGCGACGGGTCGAGATCATCCCATCGACATCCCAGCACATCGAGTTCGGCTTTCCAGTATTGGCTCAAGCCAAAGGCGAGAACGGAGTCGTCGAGGAAGAAGACAGCGTGCGCGACGCCTTCCGGCACCGGAATGGCGAAACCGTCGGCGGCCGACCATTCAAAGCCGATGCTGTTGCCGAATGTGGGCGACTTCCGCCGAATATCCCGAAGCGCAATGAAGACCCGGCCCTTCGGCAGGGTGTAGAACTCGTCGTAGTCGACATGGACGTGAACGCCGCGCATGACGCCAGCCCGCGAGCTGCACGCATTCCATTGCACGGTCTTGAATGCTCCGGCCCATTCCTCGCGGAAAATCTCGAACAGGCAGCCGCGCTCGTCAGCGTTGGCTTTCACGGGTACGGGCGCGCAGCCCTCGATCGGAATCGTTGGCGGGGTCTTCATGATGGTCATCACACGACATCAATGGTCTTTTAGAGCCCTAACTACTCGCATATACGGCCTGCCCGCAGCAGGCAACTGTGACGCGAGTAACAGAGGAACCAGACCGATCAGGCGCTCGGCCACCCACTTATGCTCTTCCGGCGTCCAATCTCCCCTGAAGCTATGCCCGGATCGGTCGCCGCGCACATCGAGCGCCAAGAGCGGGTCGTGTGGCGTCAAGATGCCGCATCAGGTCCCTGCCGGATCGGCGCACTATTTGGAGCGCGGCTTCGCGGCTTTTTTCTTCGCACTTTTAGCCGCGCCCTTGCGGCCTTTATGGCCTTTGTGTCCGCGATAATCCTTCTTCTTCGGCTTGGGCGCGAGCTCAGGCATTTCAGCTTGCACTTCCCGGTAACGCGTCAGCATCCGCTCGAAACTGGTGTTGAGCGTCTCGGCGATATCGGGCCGCTTCTCGAGCCCGGCGAGCAGAAGGCCCGCGGCTTCAATGGTGGAGAGACCGTCGCTGCGCGGTTCCTTGCGCAGCACGCCGTAGCGCGACGCGCGCTTGGGTCCGAGAATGACTCGCTGGCATTTCAGCATCCAGGCATTGCGCCACCACAGTGCCTTAGCCTGGCTCCAGGTGCCGTCGAGCAACACGATGCCTTCGATGTCTTCGAGAATGGCGCGCTGATGCTGCTCCAGTTCGCCCTTTCGGTTGATCGCGACGATCTCCTTGTCGGTGTCGAAGTCGGCGACCTTGGCCGAGCCGAGATAGAGGATCGCCCAACGCGAGGGATCGTCGACCTGCCGTCCCAGCGCCTTGGAGAGGCTCGGCCAGGACAGGCCTACCTTGACGACCGCATCCTCGAAATGAAGGGCGGCCAGCCGCGCCGTGCCGAGCGCCCTGTCCTGTTCCTGCGGGTGCTGCAGGATCAGGAGCTGGATCCTGTTCTCGATGAGTTCGACGCTTTCGCAGATGCAAAGCGGCAGCGGCTTGCCGCAATGCGGGCAATCCGGAATTTCGTCGGGAATAGCGCTGGTCGCGTCTGATTTGTCTGACATCCGCCCGCTATACGCTTCGTGGCCAGTAATTCAACTATTCGGCAGGTGCCGCCACCGGGGCCGACCCGGATCGCCACTGCCGCAGCCGGTCGATCAGCAGGTAAATCACCGGCGTCGTATACAGCGTCAGGATCTGCGAGACGAACAACCCGCCGATGATGGTAATCCCGAGCGGCCGGCGCAGTTCGGTGCCGGGGCCGGTCGCGATCACCAGCGGAATCCCGGCAAACGCCGCTGCCATCGTCGTCATCAGGATCGGCCGGAACCGGACGCTGCAGGCCTCGAAAATCGCCTCGGCCGACGACAGGCCGCGATGGCGTTCGGCATCGAGCGCGAAATCGACCATCATGATGCCGTTCTTCTTGACGATGCCGATCAGGAGAATGATGCCGATGAAGGCGATCACCGTCAGCGGCGTGTTGGTCACCTGCAGCGCCAATAGCGCGCCGAGACCTGCGGACGGCAAGGTCGAGATGATGGTGATCGGGTGCGCCAGAACTCTCGTAGAGCACGCCAAGAACGATATACATCGCCACCAGCGCGCCGAGGATCAACAGCGGCTGCCGTCCGCTGGTCTTGTTGAAGTCGCCGGCATTGCCGTCGAAACTGCCGCGGATACCTTCGGGCATGTGCAATTCGTCGACCGCGCGCTGGATGTTCGAAGTCGCGACCTCCAGCGGCACATCCGGTAGCAGATTGAACGACACCGTCGTCGACGGAAACGATTGCGAGTGAAATACCGCGAGCGCCGACAGGCCGCGCTGGTAATGCACCACGGCCGATAGCGGCACCTGCACGTCGTTGGCGCCGGCGACGTAGATGCGCTCCAGGTTGGACGGATCGGCCTGGAATTTCGGATCGATCTCCAGCACCACCATGTACTGGTTGCGCTGGGTGTAGACGATCGAAATCTGCCGCTGCGAGAACGCGTTGTTCAGGGCGTTGTCGATGTCCTGGACCCGGACGCCGAGGCTGGATGCGGTCTTGCGATCGATCACCAGATTGAGCTGCAGCCCGCCGGGATCGCGATCGCTGGAGATATCGGTGATGCCCTCGACGGTCTCCATCCGCTTGGCTACCAGCGGCGCCCACTTCTGCAACAGATCGAGGTCGGTGCTCGACAGCGTGTACTGATAATCGGAGTCGCTCTGGCGTCCGCCGGCGCGGATGTCCTGCGCCGCGAACATGAACAGGCGGATGCCGGCCACCCGGTACAAATTCCGGCGCAGCCGATCGATCACCTGTGCCGTCGACTGCCCCTCGCGCTCTTCCGGCGGCTTCAGGCTGATGAACATGACGCCGCGGTTCGAGCCGCCGCCGCCGGGACCCCCGCCGCCGCCGAGCGACGAGCCGACACCGGCCACCGCCGGATCGGCCATGACGATATCGGCAAGCTGCTGCTGCAGTCCGAGCATCGCCTGGAACGAGATGTCGGGAGAGGCGCGCGTCGCGCCGATCACGAAGCCAAAGTCATCGGTCGGGAAATAGCCCTTCGGTGTCTTGATATACAGCACCACCGTCAGCGCAATGGTCGCGAAAAACACGATCAGCGTCAGGAACGGGAAGCCCAGCACGACCCGCAGCGTCCGCTCGTAGAACGACACGATCCGCGACAGCGTGCCCTCGACGATGCGGTCGAACAGGGTGGCGCGATCCGAGGTCGCTTCCTTGACGTAGTGCGCACAGATCATCGGCGTGATCGTCAGCGATACCACGGTCGAAACCACGATGGCGAAAGTCAGCGTCAGCGAGAATTCGCGCAACAGCCGGCCGACGATGCCGTCCATGAAGATCAGCGGCGTGAAGGCCGCGATCAGCGACAGGCTGATCGACAGCACGGTAAATCCGATCTGCCTCGCACCCTCGAGCGCCGCCGCCAGCGGCGCCATGCCGTGTTCGAGGTTGCGGTACATGTTCTCGATCATGACGATGGCGTCGTCGACCACGAAGCCGATCGAGATCGCCAGTGCCATCAGCGACAGGTTGTCAATCGAAAATCCGGCGAGCCACATCCCGGCGCAGGTGCCGGCCAGCGCCAGCGGCACCGAAACGCCGGCCGCGATCGTCGGCACGATCCGGCGCAGGAACACGAATACCACCATCATCACCAGAAACGCGGTTGCCAGCAGCGTCCACTGCATGTCCTGGACGCTGGCGCGGATGGTGCCGGTGCGGTCGACCAGCGTCGAAATCTCGACCCCGCCGGGCAGCCATTGCTTCAGTTCGGGGATCAGCGCCCGTACCCGGTCGACGGTTTCGATGACGTTGGCGTCGCCCTGCTTGGTGATCTGGATCAGCACCGCCGGCTGCTTGTTGAACCAGGCGATCGAGCGGCTGTTGCGGACAGAATCTTCCACCTCCGCCACGTCGGACAGCCGGACGAAGTTGCCGCCCGAGCTCTTGACGATGATGTCGCGGAACTCGGCCGCGGTGCGCATCTGCTTGTTGATCGACAGCGTCTCGCTCTGGCGGCCGCCGTTGAAGATACCGACCGGCCCCAGCGGATTGGCATTGATGATGGCAATGCGAACGTCGTCGGTCGCAATCCCCGCGTTCGAGAGCGCGACCGGGTTGAGCGCGATCCGTACCGCCGGCTGATCGGCGCCGCTGACGGTGACCTCACCGACGCCGGGGACCTGCGAGATGCGCTGCGCGATCACGGTATCGGCCGCGTCGTACATCGCGCTCGTCGTCAGCGTCTTCGAGGTCAGCGCCAGCACGAACACCGGGGCCGCCGCGGGATTGGCCTTGCGGAATCGCGGCAACGACGGCAAGTCGCTCGGCAAATCCGCCAGCGAAGCATTGATCGCGGCCTGCACGTCGCGGGCGGCGCGGTCGATGTTGCGGCCGATGGAGAATTGCAGCTGGATGCTGGTAACACCAAGCGAACTGGTCGAGGTGATCTGGTCGATGCCGGCGATGGTACCGAGCTTGCGTTCGAGCGGGGCCGCGACGGTCGCCGCCATGATCGAGGGGTCGGCGCCGGGCCGCGAGGCCGACACCCGGATCATCGGGAAATCGACGTTGGGCACCGCCGAGACCGGCAGGAAGGAATAGGCGACGACGCCGACCAGAAAGAGCCCGATCGCCAGCAGCGTGGTGCCGACCGGCCTGCGGATGAAGGGCTCAGAGATCGATGCCATTACTGCATCCCCTCGGTGGCGCCGGCCGCCGGCGGGCCGACCGGTCCCGGCTCCGGCACCGCCTTCTCAATTTTTCGATTGAGCTTGTCGAGTGCCAGATAGATCACGGGCGTGGTGTAGAGCGTCAGCATCTGGCTCAGCAGCAGGCCGCCGATGATCGAGATGCCGAGCGGAAAACGCAGCTCGGCGCCCGTACCGCTTTCGACCGCCAGCGGCAGCGCGCCAAACAAGGCGGCCAGCGTCGTCATCATGATGGGGCGGAAACGCAGCAGGCAGGCCTGCACGATCGCCTCCTCCGCCGTCATGCCCTTGTGCCGCTCCGCCTCCAGCGCGAAGTCGATCATCATGATCGCGTTCTTCTTGACGATGCCCATCAACAGGATGATGCCGATCAGGCCGATCACGGACAGGTCCTGTCCGAACAGCATCAGCGCCAGAATGGCGCCGACGCCGGCCGACGGCAGCGTCGAGAGAATAGTGATCGGGTGGATGTAGCTCTCATAGAGCACTCCGAGCACGATGTAGATGGTGACGATCGCCGCCAGAATGAGCCACGGCTGGCCGGCCAGCGATTTCGAGAATTCAGCCGCGTCGCCGCCGAACACGCCGACAATACTGCCGGGCATCCCGATCCGGGTTTCGATGGTCTTGACCGCCTCGACCGCGTCGCCCAGCGCCTCGCCGGGCGCCAGATTGAAGCTGAGCGACACCGCCGGAAACTGCGCCTGGTGAGAAATCGCCAACGGCGCGGTGGTGCGGGTCAGCTTGGCTACCGCCGACAGCGGCACCTGGGCGCCGGCCACCCCCGGCAGATAGAGCTTCGACAGGATCGACGGATCGCGCTGGTACATCGGCAGCGCCTCCAGCACCACGCGATACTGGTTGGCCTGGCCGTAGATGGTCGATATCTGCCGCTGCGCGAAGGCGTCGTTGAGGGTGTCGTTGACGCCCTGGATACTGACGCCGAGTTGTCCTGCGCGCTGGCGGTCGATATCGAGCGCGGCACGCAGGCCGCCCTCCTGCGCCTCCGAGGAGACGTCGCGGAACATCGGATCCCGGCGCATTTCCGCAACCAGCTTGTTGGCCCACAACACCACCTCAGCGGCATCGGTAGCGGTCAGCGTGTACTGATATTGCGAGCGGCTCGACTGGGTCGAGATCTGCACGTCCTGCACCGGCTGGAAGTAGATCGTCATGCCCGGGATCGAGGCTGTGCGCGCCTTCAACCGGTCGATCACGACCGAGACGTCGTCGCGACGCTCGCCGCGCGGCTTCAGCGTCATCACCAATCGTCCGACATTGGTGGTCGGATTGACCGAGCCCGCGCCGATCACCGAGACGACGCCGACGACATCAGGATCAGCCTGGATCGCGGCCGCCGCCGCCGTCTGCCGGCTCTGCATCTCGGCAAAAGAGACGTCGGCGCCGGCTTCGGTCACGGCCGTAATCGAGCCCGTGTCCTGCAGCGGCAAAAAGCCCTTCGGGGCCATCACATACATGATCAGGGTCAGTGCAATGGTTGCGAACGTCACCACCAGGGTCATGGTGCGATGCTGCAGCACCACCAGCAGCGTGCGGTGATAGAACGCGACCATGCGGTCGATGAATCGGCTGATAGCCGCAAGGCCCGGAACCGTCATCTCCTCGCCGGCATGCTTCAGGAGCCGCGAGCACATCATCGGCGTCAGCGTCAGCGACACGACGGCCGACGTCACCACCGCGATCGTCAGCGTCAGTGCGAATTCGCGGAACATGCGGCCGACCAGCCCGGACATGAACAGCAGCGGGATGAACACCGCGATCAGCGATACCGTCAGCGAGATCACGGTAAAGCCGATTTCGCCGGCGCCCTTCAGCGACGCTTCCATCACCGACTCGCCGTCTTCCATATGGCGGACAATGTTCTCGATCATGACAATGGCGTCGTCCACCACGAAGCCGGTGCCTATCGTCAGCGCCATCAGCGACAGGTTGTCGAGGCTGAAGCCCGAGAAATACATGATGCCGAAGCTCGTGATCAGCGACAGCGGCAGCGCCACGCCCGCGATCAACGTCGCTCGCAGTGACCGCAGGAACAGCAGCACCACCAGCGTCACCAGCACCACGCTCAGGATTAGCGTGAACTGGACGTCGTGCACGGAGGCGCGGATGGTGACGGTGCGGTCGCTCACCACGGTCAGATTGACGCCGGCCGGGATCGAACGCTGGACTTTTGGAATTTCGGCGCGGATCTGCCGGACCACCTCGATCACGTTGGCGCCCGGCTGGCGCTGGATGTCGATGATCACAGCCGGCGTGCCCTGGTACCAACCGCCGGTGCGGTCGTTCTCCAGCCCGTCGATGATGGTGGCGACGTCGCCGATCGTGACCGGCGCGCCGTTGCGATAGGCGATGATGATCGGCTTGTAGGCCTCGGCCGCCGCGATCTGGTCGTTGGCGGCAATGGTGTAGGCCTGCTGCGCACCGTCGAGCGATCCCTTCGGCCCGGAGACATTGGCGCCCGCAATGGCGTTGCGCAGATCCTCCATTGAAATGCCGTAGGCGGCGAGCCGCGCCAGATCGGCCTGCACCCGCACCGCCGGCTTCAAGCCGCCGAGGATGGCGACGCGGCCGACGCCGGAAATCTGGCTCAGCCGCTGTCCCAAAATCGTGTCGGCGATGTCGCTCATGGCGCGCAGCGAGATCGTGTCCGACGTCAGCGCCAGCGTCAGCACCGGCGCGTCGGCTGGGTTTACCTTCGCATAGGTCGGCGGATACGGCAGGCTCTTCGGCAGGATGCCGGCAGCGGCGTTGATCGCGGCCTGCACGTCCTGCGTAGCGCCGTCGATGTCGCGGTTGAGGTCGAACTGAAGCGAAATCTGGCTGACGCCGAACGAACTGGTCGACTGCATCGCCGACAGCGACGGAATTTGTCCAAGCTGGCGCTCCAGCGGTGCCGTGATCAGCGAGGCGATCACGTCGGGGCTGGCGCCGGGCAGTTGCGTCGTCACCTGCACCGTCGGGAAGTCGACCTGCGGCAGCGCCGAGACCGGCAGCGCCCAATAGCCGAGCGCGCCGCCGATCAACAGCGCGATCCCCAACAGGGAGGTCGCGATCGGCCGTCGGATGAACGGTTCGGAAACGCTCATGGTTGCTGACTGCTCATGGTTGCGTACTCACCGCACACAAGGATATTCACGCAGACGAGGTCGCGATCATGGCTGCGACTTCGCGGCGCCACCCGATTGTTCGCTTCCCGATGCCGGTCCCTTTTGATCGCCCTCGCCGCGCTTGCCGCGGCGTTCGCCATCCTTGCCCTGTTCCTTGCCCTCTTCCTTACCCTGCCAGTCCTTCTTCTGTCCGCCCTTGGCCTCGCCGTCCTTGGCCGGAGCGCCCTTGGCATCGGGCGCGCGGCTGCGTTTGCGCGGCGCGAGGTCGGCGGTCGGCGCGTCCTCGTTCTTGCCGATCAGCACCTTGGCGCCGTCGGACAGATTGGCAAAGCCCGTCGTCACCACCCGATCGGACGTCGTCAGCCCGCTGGCGATCACGGCATCGTTTTCATTCTGCTGCGTCACCACGACCGGCTTGGCGGTCGCGATGTCGCCGTCGCCGATCACATAGCTGAACGTGCCGGCGGGCCCGCGCTGCACCGCCGAGGTCGGCACCACGATCGCCTTCTCCAGCGTTTCGACCTTCAGGCGTACGTTGACGAACTGGCCCGGCCAGAGCTGGAATTTGCCGTTGGGAAATTCGGCCTTCAGCTTCAGCGTTCCCGTCGTGGGATCGACCTGGTTATCGATGCCGACGAGCTTGCCGGTGTCGACGACCGTGACGCCGTCATTACCGAACACATCCACCGCCAGCGGGCCCTTTGCCGACGCGGCATTGACCCGCACGATCTGCTGCTGCGGCAGGCTGAACTGCACCGCGATCGGCTGCAATTGCGTGATGATGACGAGCCCGGTCGCATCCGCGGCGTGGATGATGTTGCCCTGGTCGACCTGGCGCAAGCCGGTGCGTCCCGACAACGGCGCGATGATCTTGGTGTAGCCGAGCGTCGCCGCCGCGTTGTCGATTGCGGCCTGGTCGGCGTTGACGAGCGCCTCCTGCTGCGCGACCACGGCGCGCTGGGTGTCGGCCTGCTGCTTCGAGCCGGCGTTGGACGCGGCAAGCTGCTGGTAGCGGGTGAGATCGATGCGCTGGTTGGCGAGCAGCGCCTCGTCCTGCGCCTTCTTGGCGACCGCCTGGTCGTATTGGGCCTTGTAGATGACGGGATCGATCTCGCCGAGCACGTCGCCCTTCTTGACGTCCTGGCCTTCGGTAAAGTTCACGGCGATCAGCTTGCCATCGACCTGCGCGCGCACGATGACGTTGTTCAGCGCCTTCACCGAGCCGACGCCGTCGAGATAGACCGGAACGTCCTGGACACGCGGCGTCGCCGCCAGCACCGGCACCGGCAAATTGAGTCCCGCACCGGGCCCGCCGCGGCCCGCGCCGCCGCCCGCCTTCGGTTGAAACGCGTACCAGCCGATGTAGGCGAGACCGCCCAGGATCACGCACAGAACGGACAGCGACACCATGCGCCTGAGGATCCGCGAAACGAGGCTCGGCTTGCGCGCCCCCGCGGTCTTCGCGTCGTCCTTTTCTTCCGGCTTAAAGAGCATCGACCGGCCTCTCCATCCTCGGCTCCCAGCCGCCCCCCAGCGCCTGATACAGGCTGACGATCGCGAGCAGTCGGGCCAGTTGGGCCTGCGACAGCGAATCTTCCGCCTGGAATAACGTCAATTGGGTATTTAGCACAGTTACGATGTCGGCCGTTCCGGCCCGCAACTGCTGTTCGGACAGTTGAAACGCCCGCCGCGACGCCGCCACCACTTCGCGCTGCAGCCGCAGCTTTTCCGTGGTCTGGCGAATCGACATCAGCGCGTTGTCGACATCGGCGAATGCCTGCACCACGGTTTTGCGGTAGGTCTGCAGCAACTCGTCCTGCTTGGCTTTGGTGAACTCGAAATTGCCGAGGATCTTGCCGCCATCGAAGATCGGCTGGGTCGCGCTGCCGACCAGGCTGAAGAAAGCGGCGTGCGGCTGGAACAGCGACACCAGCGCCGAACTCTGATAACCGCCCTGCCCGGTCAACTGAATGCTCGGAAAGAACTGCGCGCGGGCATTGCCGATATTGGCCGTCGCGGAAGCCAGTTGGGCTTCCTGGCGTCTGACATCGGGCCGCTGCGTCAGCAATTCCGACGGCAGTCCCGGCGTTACCCGCGGCGAGGCAATCTGGTTCAGCGAACCGCCAATGACGCGCACGGCTTCCGGCGGCCGCGACACCAGCACCGCTAGCGCGTTGATGTTCTGGTCGAGCGTTTGCTTCAACGGCGGCACCAGCGCGCGCTGGTTGGCAAGTACGCTCTCCTGCTGTGCGACGTCGAGATCGGTGCCGGTGCCCGCGCTCAGACGCTGCTTGATCGCATCGAGGATACGCGTGGCGCTGGCGATGTTGCGCTGCGCGGTACGAATCCGGTCCTGCGAAGCCAGCACCTGGAAATAGGCGTCGGCGACCGTGGTCAGCGTTGTCAGTGCCACGACATCGCGATCGAAACGGTTGGCGACCGCGGTCTCTTCCGCGGCCTGTGCGGCGTCGCGATTCTTGCCCCAGAAATCGAGTTCGTAGCTGGCGCTGAGCGAGGCCCCGTAGGTGACGGTTTCACGGCCGCCATTGGTGAGGCCGCTGGCGCTCGAGCCGGAGGTACGGTTATTGTTCTCGGAGCCCGAGCCACTGACGTTCGGCAGCAGTGGCGCTCCGGCGATCCGCGCCTGGGCGTCGGCCTGTATGAAGCGTGCGGTGGCAGCGGCGATATCCAGATTGACGGTCTGGGCCTCCTCCATCAGCTGGGTCAGCTCCGGCGAACGAAAACCGCGCCACCAGTCGAGCGTCGGCGGCTTGTCGGGCGCGGTCGCCAGCCGCGCCGCCTTGTAGCCGTCGGGAACATCTAACGCCGGATCGGGCAGATCCTTGGTCAGGATGCAGCCGGCGGAACTGGCGACCAGGCAAAGTGCCGCGAGCGATTGCACCAGCCGCGTCAGGCCAGGCAGGCTTCTCAGGCGAGGCAGGCTTGCCATCCGGCCAGCGGCCAAAATCCCGGGAACGTGCTCGATCACGCCAGATCTCCCCCGAACGCAGAATCCCGTCGCGATGCGCGCGCGACGTCTGGAGGGAGAATCTGCATGCAAATCACGGGGGTAATGCTTCCGTTGGAACCGAACTGCTACACTAGCCCGGGGAACACGGGGCGGACAGACCTGCACCGGTTTCCGCCACCCGTGTGCAGGCCTCGATTACCGCCGACGGGAATGCGACTTCCCCTTATTTTGCAGGCACTATTGCAATTCTGGCGGACAAAAACGGACGCAAATCTTACCAAGATTTCATGGGGATTTCCCCACCTGTTACGCTGAAACCACAGCACCGCATGCGACGATCCGTGATCCACGCGCCGATTGTCGTCGTTATTCCGAAGACGCGGCAATCCTCTGCGAGTCGCCGCCACCTTCGATCCAACCGTGAGCAAGCCAGGATGGTCTATATCTACGCCTATTTGTCGACCCTTGTCGTGTTCCTGCTCTGCGACATGGCATGGCTTGGAACGATGGCGAGCCGATTGTACCGTCCAACGCTCGGCGACATCATGCTGGGCAGCCCCAATCTCCCCGCAGCAGCCGCGTTTTACCTGATCTATCCCGTCGGGTTGGCCATCTTCGCGGTGCTTCCGGCACTGAAATCAGAAAGCCTGGGTGAGGCGGCGCTAAGCGGCGCCCTGTTCGGCTTCTTCACGTACATGACCTACGACCTCACCAATCAGGCGACGTTGAGAAACTGGACGTCTCAGCTCTCCGTGCTGGATATCGTTTGGGGCACGGTGCTTGGTGCAATCTCGGCGACAGCCGCTTGCTGGATCACCGCCAGGCTAACCGCCTGACGGAAGCCTACGCGTGCGAGCCTGAAACTTCACGCAATTGCGCACCGCGCGAGCGAGTTCTCCAATCCGGCTACATCCGGATCAGCGGTTGCAGCAGGCGGCCGATCACGCCGTGCAGCTTCAAATCGCCCTGCATCGCCACCAGACAGATGCAGTCCTCTGTCGAATCGATCCTGACGTCGTGATCGTGCGAACCATCGCCAAAATCGAAATCGCCGGGCCCGAAATGCCCGCCGTCATGGGTAAAGCTTCCTGACAGCACGCAGGTCAATTCGAAGCCGGTATGGGTATGCTCGACCATTTTCGTTCCGGGCTTCGATCTCAGAAGAAAGACCCGTGTCGCGCTCGTCTCCGGCAGCCCGATCGGGCGCAGATGAACCTTTGGTGCGATCCATTTCCAGCCATTGTCCGGGTACCGGCGCACGAATTGCGGCAGGCCGGAAATATCGCGAAAGCCTGCTGCGTCTTGCACCGGCGGACGAGCCGCGCTCGCCGCGCCGCCTCCGCCCAGCCGCGCCTCTACAGCGGCAAATGCGCCGGGAGACATTTCCGCCGGCGGCAGCCCGGTCAGCACCGCGCCGCCGACCTGCTCCATCGCACGCACCATGCTGCGGCAATGCGGACAGGTCACCAGATGCGTGGCGACGGCGATGTGCTGTCCAAGGTCGAGCGTGCCCGCCGCAAACGCCGTCAACAGTTCGTCGGGCGGGTGATGATGAACCGTCATGACAAGTCACCTAGCAGGCCGCGCAGCCGGTTCATCGCCAGCCGCAGTCGTGATTTTACCGTGCCGAGCGGAATCCGAAGCTTTTCGGCGATCTCCGCATGCGCCTTGTCCTCAAAGAAGGACAATTCGATGACCCGGAGCTGGTCCTCCGGCAGCACCGTCAATGCGCTCCGGACCCGCGTTTCCAGCTCCGAAGCGGCAAGCCCGGCATCGGGCTGCGGTCCGTCGTCGACCTGAAACTCCAGATCGACCTCGCTCGTATCCAGGGTCGGCGTCCGTTTCCGGCGGCGGAGCCCGTCGATGCGCAGGTTGCGCGCGATGGTGAATATCCAGGCCGCGGCGCCGGCGCTTTTGGGATCGAACAGCTTGGCTTTTGACCAGACGGCAATCAGGGTTTCCTGCGCCAGTTCATCGGCGCTCCGCTCGTCCGCGCCCGAGCGCTGCATGAAGGTCTTGATGCGGGGCGCGAAGTGCTCGAACAACAGCGCAAAGGCCTCGCGATCCCCGCGCGTAGCCACGGCCTCGATCAACGCCGCCCACCTGGCCGCGTCCGAGGCCGCACCGTCGGGTATCTCATTCGGCATGCGGCGGGAACGCCCCCGTTCGGAATGGCTGCTGCAACGTGAGTACCGGATCACGGCCGTGCTGACCAGAGCGCCAACTGGAACGCAGAATGATGCGGTGATGGACATACCTGCAAAACGCACAACGGCGCCTGTTGGATCACCAGTGATCCAAAGCCGCCATCGCTTCGTTTCCTCAGGGGTAGGCCAAGTGGAAGCCGAAAAGAGGTCTTGAATGCGCGTCGCGGTCATCGGGACGGGAATCGCCGGCAATGCCGCGGCCTGGAGCCTCTCGAAAAGATACCCGGTCACGGTCTACGACCGGGACACCCGGATCGGCGGCCACAGCCACACGGTTACCATCGACTACGACGGGGTTCCGCTTGCCGTCGATATCGGTTTCATCGTCTACAACGAGCTTAACTATCCGGGCCTGACCGCACTGTTCGCCCATCTCGGTGTCGACACGATAGAAAGCTGCATGAGTTTTGCGGTGACGGCCAACGATGGCCGTTTCGAATGGAAGGGCGGCGGCAGCACCTGGCTCGAGACCGCCCGCGGCCTTTTCGCGCAACCTCGGAACCTGCTGTCGCCATCCTATCTCCGGATGCTGCGCGACGTCCTGACCTTCAACGAACAGAGCACCAACGATTACGCCGCCGGCAAACTCGCCGGGCTGACGCTCGGCGAGTATTTCCGCACCAATAATTTCGCACCAAGGCTGCTGACGGATTATCTGGCGCCGATGGGCGCGGCGATCTGGTCGGCGCCGGCGAACGAAATCCTGGAATTCCCGGCCGAGAATTTCGTCGCCTTCTTCGCCAACCATCGCCTGCTGCAATATGACCGCCCGGTCTGGCGCACGGTGAAGGGCGGCAGCCGGCGCTATGTCGAAAAACTGACCGCCGCTTTCCGCGACCAGGTCAAGCTCGGCTGCGCCGTGACTGCGATCGAGCGAACGCCGCACGGCGTCCTCGTCCATGACAGCCAAGGCAATACCGACATCTACGATCACGTCGTGGTCGCTTCGCACAGCGATCAGGCGCTGGCGATGCTGTCGGACGCGGATGAGCGCGAGCGTTCGATCCTGGGCGCGATCAGCTATTCCCCCAACACGGTCTATCTGCATCGCGATGTCAGGTTGATGCCGAAGCGAAAGCGCGCCTGGGCCTCGTGGAATTTCCTGCGCTGGCCGCGCCGAGGTTCAGCCGCCAACGACGTCTCCGTGACCTACTGGATGAACCCGCTGCAGGGGATCGACCACGACAAGCCGCTGTTCGTCAGCCTCAACCCACCGTTCGAACCGGATCCGGCGCTGACCTTCGGCACCTACCTGTTCGAACATCCGCAATACAACGCCGCCGCCTTTGCCGCGCAAAAACGCCTCGGCGAAATTCAGGGCACGCGCCGCACCTGGTTCTGCGGCGCCTGGACTGGATACGGTTTCCACGAGGACGGGTTGCGATCCGGCCTCGCAGTCGCAGAAGCGCTCGGCGCCTTCGCGCCCTGGCGCGAACCGGTGTTGGGCCTCGCGGAGGCCGCGGAGTAGCAATGGCCAAAAAGGTCACAGGCATCGGAACCCACGGCGAGGCCGCCGACGCCGCGGCAGCGCTTTACGTCGGTGACGTCATGCATGCGCGATTGAAGCCGATTGGTCATCGCTTCAGCTACCGCGTCATGAGCCTGTTGATCGACCTCGACCGGCTCGACGAGGCAAACCGGCAATCGCCTCTGTTCGGCGTCAACCGGGCAGCGCTTTACAGTTTCAACGAGGCCGATCATGGCGCGCGCGACGGATCGCCGCTGCGAGCCCATGTGCAGCGCTGCGGCGCCGAGCGCGGCATCGACCTCACGGGCGGGCGGGTGCTGCTGCTCTGCTATCCCCGCCTGCTCGGCTACACCTTCAATCCGCTGTCGGTGTATTTTGGCTATCGCGCCGACGGCGAACTGGCGCTGATGATCTACGAGGTGCGGAATACCTTCGGCGACATTCATCCCTATGTCCTGCCGCTGCAGCCGGACCAACTGAGCGATGCCGGCATCCGGCAACAACAGGAAAAGCTGCTCTACGTCTCGCCCTTTATCGAGATGGCGATGCGATATCATTTCCGCGTCTCGCCACCGGATCAAAGCATCAAACTGCGGATCCTGGAAACCGACGACAATGGTCCCCTGCTCGCCGCAACCTTCAATGGCCGCCGCCGCGCCCTCAACACGCGACAACTGCTTCGGGCGTTCTTTGCGTTCCCGCTTGTGACCTTCAAAATCATGGCGGCAATCCACTGGGAGGCGCTGCGGCTCTGGCTCAAGGGCGCGCGCCTGGTGCCGCGCCGGAAAGTCGCCGGCGATACCGGCTCTGCAACCGGTCACGATTACATCTCATCGGCATCATCAGCCGCCCCGCAAAAGCGCGCACTGGTCCAGTAACATGTCAAAAGTCGATCGACCCATCACCTTGAACCTGGATGCGAAGCCCTACCACCTGGCGGACATTTCGCTAGCTGGATTGACTTTGGTGACGCCGGAAACCGTCGACACCACATTTCCGGAACTGCCACGGCTGGTGCGGTTGGCGCTGAGCTTCGGCTCGAAACTCAAACACGGCACACTCGACGTGACGCTGGCCGACGGCCGCACCGTCCGCCTCGGCGGCAACGGGCCGGGTCCCGCGGCGGCGATGGCGATCTCCGATTACGGCTTTGCTTCACGGCTGTTGCGCGGCGGCGACATCGGCATCGCCGAAGCCTATCTGCGCGGCGAATGGGACACGCCTGACCTGACCCAGTTCCTCTACCTGTTCTGCGTCAACCAGGAGTGGATGCAGACCATGCTGGTGAGCGGCCCGTTGACGCGCATTGTTCAGGCGCTGCGGCACTGGCTCAACCGCAACACCAGGCGTCAGGCCCGCCGCAACATCTACGCTCATTACGACATCGGCAACGCCTTCTATTCGTCATGGCTCGACCCGAGCATGACCTATTCCTCCGCTTTGTTCGAGGACGGCAGCACCGATTTGACCGCAGCGCAAAACAACAAATACCGGCGGCTCGCCGAAGCGATCGATCTTAAGCCCGGCCAGAAGCTGCTGGAGATCGGCTGCGGCTGGGGCGGCTTCGCCGAATATGCCGCGAAGACCTACGGCGCCAGGGTCGTCGGCCTCACCATCAGCAAGGAGCAGCGCGATTTTGCGCAAGCCCGCATCCAGAAGGCCGGGCTCAACGACCTCGTGGAGATCAGGCTGCAGGACTATCGCGACGAACGCGACTGCTACGACCGGATTGCCTCGATCGAGATGATCGAGGCCGTCGGGGAGCAGTTCTGGCCCAACTATTTCTCACAGTTGCGCGACCGCCTGTTGCCCGGCGGCCTCGCCGGCATCCAGGCCATCACCATCCAGGACAGCCTGTTCCAAAGCTATCGCCGCGAGGTCGATTTCATCCAGCGCTACGTTTTCCCGGGCGGCATGCTGCCTTCGCCGCAGATCCTGAAATCGCTCGGCGAGCGGTTCGGTGTTCCCGTTATCCGCGAGCGCATTTTCGGGCAAGATTATGCCAGGACGCTGGCGATCTGGCGAAGTAATTTCCGCGCGGCCTGGCCCAGCCTGATGCCATCGGGTTTCGACGACCGCTTCCGCCGGTTGTGGGAATACTACCTCGCTTATTGCGAGGCCGGTTTCCTGTCCGGAAATATCGACGTGCGACAGGTGGTGTTCGCCAAATCCGACTGAGGTTTGCGGCTGACTGCCGTGCCTTGCGCTGGCTTGTATGCCCCGCGGCGGTCCTTTAGGGTCGCCCAACGATTGGGCAATCAAACCGGCATTTTAAGACATGATATTCAACAAGGACGTCGTCCAGGCGATCGGCAACACGCCGCTGATCAAACTCAAGCGCGCATCTGAAGCCACCGGCTGCACCATTCTCGGCAAGGCCGAATTCATGAATCCGGGCCAGTCGGTCAAGGACCGCGCCGGCAAATGGATGATTTTGGAAGCCGAGAAGCGCGGCGAGCTCAAGCCCGGCGGCCTCGTGGTGGAAGCGACCGCCGGCAATACCGGCATCGGCCTTGCCGTTGTCGCCAGCGCCCGCGGTTACCGGACCCTGATCCTGATTCCGAAAACCCAGAGCCAGGAGAAAAAAGACACGCTGCGGCTATGCGGCGCCGAATTGATCGAAGTGCCGGCGCTGCCGTTTTCCAACCCGAACAATTACCAGCACCTCGCCAAGCGGCTGGTCGCGCAGCTGCGCAAGACCGAGCCCAACGGCGTGCTGTTCGGCGATCAGTGGAACAATCTCGATAACGCCAAGGCGCACTACGAATCCACCGGCCCGGAAATCTGGGAGCAGACCGGCGGCAAGGTCGACGGCTTCATCTGCTCCGTCGGATCGGGCGGCACGCTGGCCGGCATCAGCCGCTATCTGAAGGAGAAGAACAAGGCCGTCGTCACAGCCTGCGCCGACCCGCCGGGAGCTGCGATGTACGAACTGTTCAAGAACGGCGTCGCCAAATCGACGCCGGGAGATTCCATCACCGAAGGCATCGGTCTTGGCCGCGTCACACCGATCATTGAAACCGCCAGGGTGGATGACGCGTTTCTCATTCCCGACGAAGACTCCGTCAAGGTGATCTTCGACCTGAACGAGCACGAAGGCCTCTGCCTCGGCGGCTCCAGCGGCGTCAATATTGCCGGCGCGATCCAGCTCGCCAGGAAGCTCGGCCCCGGCAAGACCATCGTCACGATACTCTGCGACTCCGGTCACCGCTACCAGTCCAAGCTGTTCAATCCGGGGTTCATGCGCTCGAAGAACCTGCCGGTGCCGGCATGGCTGGAGAAGCCGCCGAGCGGCATCGAGTTGCCGTTCGAGAAGGTGTGAGTGTTGAGCCGTAGGGTGGGCAAAGGCGCACTTGCGCCGTGCCCACCATCCCTCAAGATCGCTGATCGAAGTGGTGGGCACGCTTCGCTTTGCCCACCCTACGCAACTGAATCAATGCCGCAAAATCTGGCTTAAAAACAGCTTCGTCCGCGCATGTTGCGGATTGGAGAAAAACTCTTCCGGCGTGTTCGAACTCGATGACCTGGCCGGCGTCCATGAAGACGACGCGGTTGGCGACTTCGCGGGCGAATCCCATTTCGTGGGTCACCACCAGCATGGTCATGCCTTCCTTGGCGAGATCGACCATGGTGTCGAGCACTTCCTTGACCATTTCCGGATCGAGCGCCGAGGTCGGCTCGTCGAACAGCATCACCTTCGGGTTCATGGTCAGCGCGCGCGCAATGGCGACGCGCTGCTGCTGTCCGCCCGACATCTGGCCGGGATACTTGTTGGCCTGATGCGGGATCTTGACCCGCTCGAGATATTTCATCGCCGCCGCCTCGGCGTCCTTCTTCGGGATGTTGCGGACCCAGATCGGCGCCAGCGTGCAGTTCTCCAGCACGGTCAGATGCGGAAACAGGTTGAAACTCTGGAACACCATGCCGACGTCGCGCCGGACTTCATCGACCCGCCGCAGGTTCGGACCGAGTTCAATACCGTCGACGACGATACGGCCTTCCTGAAACTCTTCCAGCGCGTTGATGCAGCGGATCAGCGTCGATTTTCCCGAACCCGACGGTCCGCAGATCACGATCCGCTCGCCCTTGGCGACGTCGAGGTTGATGTCGCGCAGGACGTGAAAATCGCCGTACCATTTGTTGAGGCCGTTGATGCCGACGATCGGGCTTGCGGTCATGGTCATTTACTCAGTTGCGGCGGTGCGCGTTCAGCCTGTTCTCGACGAACAGGGAGTAACGCGACATGCCAAAACAGAAGACGAAATAGATGATGCCCGTGAAAGCGAACCCGGTGAACAGCGTCGACGGCGTCGACCAGGTCGGATCGGAGAACGCGGCCCGCAAAATGCCGAGCAGGTCGAACAAGGCGACGATAGAGACCAGCGAGGTGTCCTTGAACAAGGCGATGAAGGAGTTGACGAGGCCGGGGATGACGTGCCGCAGCGCCTGCGGCATCACGATCAGCGCCGTGGTCTTGGCCCAGGACAGACCGAGCGCGCTCGCCGCTTCGCCCTGCCCTCGCGGGATCGCCTGCAAGCCGCCCCGGATCACCTCGGCCTGGTAGGCGCCGGCGAAGATCGCGATGCCGATCAAAGCGCGCATCAGCCCGTCGATGGTGAAGCCGGTCGGAACGAACAGCGGCAGCATGTAAGTGGCGAAGAACAGTACCGTGATCAGCGGAACCCCGCGCCAGAACTCGATGAAGGCGATCGAGAAAATCCGGATCAGCGGAATGGTCGAGCGGCGGCCGAGCGCCAGCACGATGCCAACCGGCATCGAGGCGACAATGCCGGTAACCGACACCACCAACGTCACCAGCAACCCGCCCCACAGCCGCGTATCGACCACCGGAAGGCCACCGTGGTCGAGCCCCATCAGTCCAATCACGATGCCGATGCCGGCAAAAATTCCGAGGCTGGTGACCAGCGCCCGCCAGCCAGTTCGGATCCCGCCGCTCAGCCAGAACAGCAACGCCGAAACGATGATGGCAGTCGCAGCCAGGTCCAACCACACCGTACCGCGGGAGGCCTGGATCTGATCGCGCAGCCAGGTCAGCGGCAGCAACACATACGAGATCAGGAAGCTGAGCTGCACGATCAGCTTGCCGAGTTCTCCCAGCAGTGACCCGAATACAGCCGAGGTCGCTGCAACCCGCAGCAGTTTGAACCCGCCCTCGGCGATACTGTCGTTGAGCCCGGACAGGAACCCGGCCATCCAGCTAACGCCGAACCCGTCCAGGCCGCCGCCATGCAGCAGGAAGAACGCCACCACGGGGAACGCCAGAAAAAACAGAATGGCATTTGGGCCCTTGGCCGGCAGCCGCGGAATCAGCAGCGGCACCAGCAGGATGACCGCGAGAATGAAAGTCAGATTGACGCGCCAGCGCTCCGCCTCGGGATAGAAGCCGTAGATGAACTGGCTGAACTTGGCTGCCACGAACGGCCAGCATGCACCGACGGTGCGTCCGACGTTCTCGGCGAGACAGGCGTTGCGGTCCTTGCCGCTCCAGACCGCGTCGACGAGGGTGAATTTCAGCGCCGGGACCAGCAAGACCCACAGCAACAGCGCGCTGACGGCGGTGATCAGGATGTTGGTCGGCGAATTGAACAGCCGCGTGCGCAGGAAGCCGACGAAGCCCGTGGTCTTGATCGGCGCCGGACGCTCGGCGATCAGTTTCTCGCTGACAAACGGTTGCGTGGTGCCGGTGTCGCTCATGAGTTGCCGAGGCTCCGGCCGAGCCGCCATCCGTAGAAGCTCATGATGGCGCTGGTCACCAGCGAGATCAGTAGATAGACGCCCATGGTGATGCCGATGATTTCAATCGCCTGCCCGGTCTGGCTCAGCGTCGTGCCGGCGAACACCGAGACCAGGTCGGGATAGCCGATCGCCACCGCCAGCGAAGAGTTCTTGGTCAAATTGAGATACTGGTTGGTGAGCGGCGGCAGGATCACGCGCATCGCCTGCGGGATCACGATCAGCCGCAGCACCGAACCGCGTTGCAGCCCGAGCGAGGAGCCGGCTTCCATCTGGCCTTTGTTCACGGACAAAATGCCCGCGCGCACGATCTCGGCGATGAAGGCGGCGGTGTAGGTCGACAGCGCCAGGGTCAGCGCGACGAATTCCGGAATGACGCGGGAACCGCCGGCGAAGTTGAATCCTTTCAGCACCGGCACTTCGAACGTCACCGGCGCGCCGAAGATCAACGCGCTCAGAAACGGCAGCCCGACCAGCATGCCGAGCGCATACGGCCAGACCTTGATCATCTTGCCGCTCTCGAACAGTTGCCGGCGCGCGTAGCGCCACAACACGATCGCCGCAACGATGCCAACCAGCAGTGCGATCACGAACGGCTCGAAACCGGGACTGCCGATCGGCTTTGGAATCACCAAACCGCGGTTGGAGAGAAAGAAGCTGTCGAAAATCGAGATGCTCTGTCGCGGATTGGGCAGGACGGCGAGCACGGCGAGATACCAGAACAGGATCTGGAACAGCGGCGGCAGGTTACGGACCAGTTCGACATAGCCGCCCGCGATACGCGCCAGCAGCCAGTTCGGCGACAGGCGGCCGAGCGCCACGGTGAATCCGATAAGGGTGGCAAAGAAGATGCCGATCACTGAGACCAGCAGCGTGTTGAGCAGCCCGACGAGAAAGACCCGGGTATAGCTATCTGATCCCGTGTACGGGATCAGATTCTGGCTGACGTCGAAGCCCGCGGTGTTGACCAGGAAGCCAAAGCCCGCGGTGATCCGCTGCGCCTGCAAATTGGCGCGGGCATTGGCGACGATTTCGTAAGCGATCCAGGCCAGCGCGGCCGCGAACAGCAGCTGGACGACGAAGCCGCTCCAGCCCGCCCGGCCGCCAAGCGCGCGCTGCAGCCTGGGCAGCAGCTGCGACGGCGGTTGTCGGGGTTCGATGGCCATCGCCGCAGCCTTGCGCTGCCGATCAGCGGATCGGCGGCGCGAACTGGATCCCGCCCTTGTTCCAGAGGTTGTTGAGGCCGCGGGAGATGTTGAGCTTGGAGCCGGCGCCGACGTTACGATCGAAGGATTCGCCGTAATTGCCGACCGCCTTGACGATCCGCAACAGCCAGTCCTTGGTCAGGCCGAGCTGTTCGCCGAAATTGCCGTCGGTACCGACGGCGCGTTTCATTTCGGGCTTGTCGGATTTGGCCATTTCGTCGGCGTTCTTCTGGGTGATGCCGAGTTCTTCGGCGTTGACCATGGCAAACAGCGTCCATTTGACGATGTCGAACCACTGGTCGTCGCCGTGGCGGACCATCGGCCCGAGCGGCTCCTTCGAGATTACCTCGGGCAGGACCGCGTGATCGGCGGGATTGGCGAGTTTCAGACGTTCGGCATAGAGCCCCGACACGTCCGTGGTGAAGACGTCGCAACGTCCGGATTCATAGGCCTTGACCGCTTCATCGGCGGTGCCGAACGCGATCACCTCATACTTCATGTTGTTGCCCTTGAAGTAGTCGGCGAGGTTCTGCTCGGTCGTGGTGCCGGTCTGCACGCAAACCGAAGCGCTGTTCAACTCGAGCGCCGAATTCACCTTCAGCGATTTCTTCACGATAAAGCCCTGGCCGTCGTAATAGGTCACGCCGGTGAAGTTGGCGCCGAGCGAGGTATCGCGCGACAGCGTCCAGGTGGTGTTGCGCGACAGCAGGTCGATTTCGCCGGACTGCAACGCGGTGAAGCGGTCCTTGGCCGACAGCGGCACGAACTTGACCTTGGTCGGATCATTGAAGATAGCGGCCGCGATCCCCCGGCAAACGTCGACGTCAAGACCGGTCCAGTTACCCTTGTCGTCTGGAGACGAGAAGCCCGGCAAGCCCGGGCCGACGCCACAGGACAGCATGCCGCGATCCTTGACCGTCTTGAGGGTTTGCGCCGAGGCGGCCTGGACTGAGAGACCGGCGGCGGCAACGGCAAGGGCAACAACCAGAGATACGCGTTTCATGGGCAAGAGCCTTTCAAGGGGTCGTCCGGGAACTTTACTGACGTCACCTGAAGTTGCTGGGCCAACCCAATGATCCATCGCCCGAAAAGCGCCCATCCAACCGGCGGTTTGACGGGCAATTCGGTCAGACGATGGATCGCAAGGTCGCGGCAGGCCCCTCAACGTGCGGCGACTGGATAGTTGCGGCGCATCACAGAACGACTGGCGAGCCGGGTCAAGGGGTTGACTGCCGACTTCTGCGTTCTGTTGTTAACTCGCCCGGCTACAGCCCGCGCCTGGCGGCGGTTTTCATGATGTGAGGCGACTGCGGCAAAACGCCGTGGTGGCCGCAAACGCGTCGATTTTTCGACCGTCCGGTCCGCAAGCTGCGAGATGATCTGACGCCATGTCCGCTGCGGGCGGCGCCGCGGCACCACCATTGCCGCGCAATGGCGGACCGGTGATACCGCGTCGCGACGCGCGGAAGGTGACGATCGGCCGGCGTGCAACTCCCGGATTTTTGCGGGGGGCCCGGCGATAACCACCCGTTCACCATGACGACGAATCCCGGCGCCGTTTCGCGCAAATAATTCACCCCTCAAGTTCCCTTATACCATTGCTGCCTAGTGATGCCTTGAGGGGAAGGCTGTCAGCACCGTGCAGTTGGGGCATCCCGCGTAAAAGTAGAGCGTAAAGCGTATGAACATCGCACGTATTGTCGTCCTGACCATCGCGCTCGGTGCCGGTGGTGTCGCTGCCTACCTCGCCCGTGGAACGGACGACAAGGCGCGTCCCGCCGAACCGGTTGCGCAACTGCCGACGGTGGAAATTCTCGTCGCCAAGATCGACATCGGGCTCGGCCAGATCGTCAAGCCGGAGGATCTGCAATGGCAGCCCTGGCCGACGGTGGCCGCCACCGGCAACGTCATCAACCGCACCAGCAACGCCGAAGCCATCAGGGATGTCGCCGGTTCGATCGTGCGCGCGCCCTTTGTCGCCGGCGAACCGATCCGCGAGCAGAAGCTGGTCAAGGCCAACGGCTCCGGCTTCATGGCGGCAATCCTGCCGAGCGGCCTGCGGGCGATCTCGACCGAAATTTCTCCGGAAACCGGCGCCGGCGGATTCATCCTGCCCAACGACCGCGTCGACGTCCTGCTCTCCAAGCGCGAGAAGAACCCCGACAGCAAGGGGGCGGACCTCGTCAGTTCCGAAATCATCCTGACCAACATCCGCGTGCTCGCCATCGATCAGGCGCCAAAGGAAAAAGACGGCAGCAATTCGCTCGTCGGCAAGACCGCCACGCTCGAACTGAAACCCGAGCAGGCCGAGACGCTGGCGCGCGCGCGCCAGAGCGGCACGCTCCAGCTTGCGCTGCGCAGCATTACCGATGTCAACGCCATCGCGAGCGCGCCCGAAGAGGCGCCGAGACGGGACCAGAGCGTCAACGTGGTTCGCTACGGGGTCGCCAACCAATCGACGGCACAGAAGTGACCGAAAGGACGCGAGAGATGAAGTTTGGGGAAGATCAGTCAGCGATGCGTTCGGTCGCAGTCCGGGCCCTGCTGTTTACGGCGGTCGCCGCGATCACGCTCAGCCCGCTGGTATCCGTCGTGGCAGCCGAGCCCGACAAGCAGTTGGCCAGGGAACTGTCCAGGGAAGCCGACGACCCGGTGACGACATCGTCCATCAACGCGTCCGGCAAAATGCGGTTTCTTTCGCTTGGCATCGGCAAGTCCGTGGTCGTCGACCTGCCCCGCGACGTCAAGGACGTGCTGGTGGCCGATCCCAAGATCGCCAACGCCGTCGTCCGCTCGCCGCAGCGCGCCTATATCATCGGCGGCGCGGTCGGCCAGACCAACGTCGTGTTCTTCGATGCCGACGGCCAGCAGGTCGCCTCCTATGACATCGCCGTCAAGCGCGACCTCAACGGCGTGCGGGCGGCGCTTCGGCAAACGCTGCCGGGAATCCAGATCGAGGGCGTCGGCGAAGGCGTCATCCTGACCGGCTCGGTATCGAGCCCGGTCGAGGCCCAGCAGGCCGGCGAGATCGCGGCGCGACTGGTCGGCGGCGCCGAAAAGGTCGTCAACTCGATCGCGGTGCGCGGCCGCGACCAGGTGATGCTCAAGGTCACCGTCGCGGAAGTACAACGCAGCATCATCAAGCAGTTGGGCGTCGATCTCTCCGCCAGCATGAATTACGGCACTGCGGTGGTCGCCTTCAACAACTCCAACCCGTTCACCGCAAACAGTGCCCCGCTCGTCGCCGGCAACAACCTGACCGCGGCAGCCCTGACCAAGGCCGGTCTGCCGTCGGTCACCGCGACCCTGCGCGCGATGGAGAGCGCGGGCGTGGTGCGGACGCTGGCGGAACCAAATCTGACGGCCATCTCGGGCGAGTCAGCGACATTCATTTCAGGCGGTGAATTTCCAATTCCGACCGGCGTCACCTGCCAAACGACGACGGCGGGCGCGATCGGGCAATGCGTCCAGACCGTCAGTTTCAAGAAATTCGGTATCTCGCTCAACTTTACGCCGGTCGTTCTGAGTGAGGGACGGATCAGCCTGAGGGTGATGACCGAGGTGTCGGAAGTCTCGACCGAAAACGCTTTGACCGGCGGCGCCGGTGGAACGACGATTCCCTCGATCAAGACCCGTCGCGCGGAAACCACGCTGGAGATCGCGTCGGGCGGCTCGATCGCGATGGCGGGCCTGATTTCGGAGCAGACCAAACAAGCCGTCAACGGCATGCCGGGTGTGGACCAGATCCCGATCCTTGGCGGACTTTTCCGGAGCCAGGACTTCGTCAATCACGAGACCGAACTGATGGTGATCGTGACACCCTATGTCGTTCGCGCGGTGGCCCAGAAGGAGCTGTCGCGTCCGGATGACGGGTTTGCGCCGGCGTCGGATTCCCAATCGGCGCTGCTGGCCCGCATCAACCGGATCTACGGCCTTGCCGCCCGCCCCGAGACGGTCGGAGCCACCCAGGCCAATTTCGGTTTCATCATTGACTGAGACGGACGCGCTCCACCGATCCGGGACGAGGACACCACGATGACCAGCCAAACACCGATCGACCGCCCCCAAAGATGGCGCCTGGCTGGCGCCCTGCTCGGCCTGTCATGCGCGCTCGCGGCGTGCAACCAGACCGGCGAACTCGTCACCGGGGGCATTCCCGCCAACGACTATCGCCAGCGCCACCCGATCGCCGTGACCGAAGCCAACCGCTCCATCGTGGTCTTCGTCGGTCATGCCCGCGGCGGCCTGTCGGCGCCGCAGCGTGCCGACGTGATGGGACTGGCGCAGAGTTGGGTCCGCGAGGGAACCGGCGCGATCGTGGCCGACGTTCCGGCCGACCCGACCTACGGGCGCGCAGCAGCGTCCTCGTATCGTGAAATCCGCTCGGTGCTGATGGCGGGCGGCGTGCCCGCGCGCGCCATCACCGAGCGTCCCGCCCAAGCGGAATATTCCGGCGCGATGCCGACCATCAAGCTGAGCTATCCGAAGATCACGGCGGTGGCCGGCCCGTGCGGCCTGTGGCCGGAAGATCTCGGACCGAACCTCGACAACAGCGGCTACAACGAAAACCGCCCCTACCACAATTTCGGTTGCGCCACCCAGCGCAACCTCGCCGCCATGGTCGATAACCCTGCGGATCTCGAGCAGCCGCGCCCCGAAAGCCCCGCCTATACGCCGCGGCGCAATATCGCATTCGACAGATACCGCAAGGGTCTTGATACCGCGACCACCTACACCGAGGGCGAAAAAGCCAAACTCAGCGATACCGGAAAATGATCAAGCACATGCTGCATGACCAGGACGACTACGTGGACGTCACGCCGACGCAGGCCGACGAATATATCTCGCCGGCGCCGCGCGTATCGGTGCAGGCCTTTTGCGCCAGCGTCGCGGTCGCAACCACCGTGCGCGCGGCGAGCGACGACCGCCGCCTCGGCAAGGCCCATGTTTCGGTTCACATGGGCGGCGTTGCCGCCGCGATCGACCACTATCAAAAGGCGCCGACCCCGAACGTGATCATGCTCGAGACCGAAGTCGACCATGACATCCTCGCAGGCCTCGATGAACTCGCGACCGTCTGCGACCCCGGCACCCGCGTCGTCGTGATCGGCAGTGCCAACGACGCCGCCCCCTACCGCGAACTGGTGCGGCGCGGCGTCAGCGACTACGTGATCGGACCGGTGCAGCCGCTGGACGTCGTCCGCGCCCTCTGCGGGCTCTACTCGTCATCGGAGGAAGTCGCCGTCGGCCGCGTCATCGCCGTGGTCGGCGCCAAGGGCGGCGTCGGTGCCTCCACCGTGGCGCACAACGTGGCCTGGGCGATCGCGCGCGACCTGGCGCTGGATTCCGTCGTCATCGACCTCGATCTCGCGTTCGGCACCGCCGGCCTCGACTTCAACCAGGACCCGGTGCAGGGCATCGCCAACGCGATCTCCCAGCCGGAACGGCCCGATACCGCCTTCATGGAACGCCTGCTCGCCAAATGCACCGACCGCCTCAGCCTGCTGGCGGCGCCCGCGACGCTCGATCAGGTCTACGACTTCGGGGCCGACGCGTTCGACGCCATCTTCGACACGCTGCGGATGACGACACCCTGCATCGTGCTCGACGTGCCGCATCAATGGTCGGCATGGACCAAGCGCGCGCTGATCGGCGCCGACGACATCCTGGTCGTCGCCGAGCCTGATCTCGCCAACATGCGCAATGCCAAGAACATGCTCAACGTGCTGAAAGCCGCCCGGCCCAACGACCGGCCGCCGCTGTATTGTCTCAACCAGGTCGGCATGCACAAGCGCCCGGAAATCGCGGTGCGCGAATTCGCCAAGGCGATCGAGAGCCAGCCGATCGCCGCCATTCCCTTCAATTCAAAGATGTTCGGGACCGCCGCCAATAACGGCCAGATGATCCAGCAGGTTTCCGCCAGCCACAAGACCACCACGATGTTCCTGCAGATGGCGCAGCGCATGACCGGCCACGCCGTGACCAAGAAGGCTTCGTTCCTGACGCCGATCCTGAGGAAGTTGCAGGGCGCGGCTCGCAAGCGGGCCTAAATCAGAGCCGCTCCGGGGGCCAAACGCAAAATCGCGAAAACAACCCCATGCAAAGTAGAATGGCACCCTAAAAAGAGCTCGCCGCCGCGACCGAACCTTATCTGATCCTGCTTTAGTTGGCGCGGCCGGCGCCTGCGATCGGCAGCTTCTCGCCCTCGGCGCGCCCGCCTTCCTTGCGCGACAACAGCCGCTTCAGTTGCGTGACATTCGCGGCCGCTTCATCCGGCGGCAGGTCCGCCCGCACAATCTTTTCCGCCTCGGCGAAATGGCCCTGCAGGCCGACCGTCAGCGCCAGGTTGGCCCGCATGCGCGGATCACCCGGCGCCTGCTCGTACGCGCGCCGCAACGTCTCCTCGGCCTTCGTCAGGTCTTTCGCGAGCACGTAGGACAGTCCGAGATTGGACAGCACCGACGGCTCATTGGGCACGATCCTCAGGGCGCTGGCGTAATACTGCCGCGCTTCCTCGAACCGGCCGAGCTGATCCAGCGTCGCACCCTGCGCCGACAGGATGCGCCAGTCCGGAGCGTCTGGGCTATGGGCGCGGCCGAGCACCTCGAAGGCCTGCTGGAAATTGCCGTTATCGGCGAGCGCACGGCCGTAGCCTGCAAGCAGCGCCTTGTTGTTGGGATGCGAGATGGTCGCCTGTTCAAGCACCGCCACCGCCTGGGAGCGCTGGCCGGTGGCGCGCAGCGCCTTGCCATATTGCAGCGCCGCTTCGGCGTCCTTCGGGTTGGCCTTGAAGCGCTCCGCGGCCAGTTCGACGTCTCGCCGCGGGTCAGCCGAGCGCTTGGCATCGGCCTTCTCGCCGAGCGAGCCGGTGACGTCGGAAATGTCGGATAGGCCTGAGGTCTGGCAACTGCAAAGCGCGACCGCCAGGATGATGGCGGAAGCCGTCCCCGCAACAAGTCGTGCAACGCGGGGGGACTGGAATTTCTGGAACATGTACTGGACTCGCGGTCGGCGCTGTCCGAGTACGCTCACAGCTTAACCCTAAATTCAGGTTAAGTTCCCGGGAGTTTACGGTAACGGAAGACCTCCGAGGCACTTAGCCCCGGCTCCGGGGGCATTTTGCCCCCGGTCTTCGCGGTTTCGCCCGGCCCAGTCCCTGCCATATCGGCAGGGATCTGCCGGTCTTAGTCGACGAATTGAGCGCCCAGCTCGAATCCGATTCGCCATGCGAGCTTGCATTGGCGCGGCCGGCCTTCGGAGAAGATCACGGTGAATTCGCTTGGAATCTCCGGATATTCGGCGATGATCTTCACGCCGCCTTCCGAGATGTCCGAGATCATGCAATCCCGCGGCAGCCCGCCCGTTGCGAACTGGATCTTGGCGAAACTCCTGCACGGACGACGTTCGCTCTTGCGGCGGTTGTCTGCTGCTACTGCTGCTAACATATGGATCCCTGGCCCTGTCTGATTTACTGCACCCGATGGAGCTTCCTGTTTTACAGAAGAACTGTTGGAAATTGCCTAGGGGAAAGCCTCGCTTTGTACTCGCTTTGTAGGGGTCGGTTTTAGAACTCCGTTTACCGAAGCGCGGCCACGGCGAACGGCAAACAAAGCCCATTACGGCAGCGCCATGCCCGCGATTTCAACCATTTAAAGGGTTGATCCGCCCCCGATTGGCGATAGCCTGACCCCTCGAACTCGAATTGCCGGGAAGCAAACGAGCATGGGAACCATGGTTCTTCTCGATCTGATGGGCGGCGTGGCGCTGCTGTTGTGGGGCCTGCATATGGTCCACAGCGGAATCCTGCGTGCGTTCGGTCCCGATCTGCGGCTGCTGCTGGCAAAGGCCCTGAGCAACCGCTTCACCGCCTTTGCCGCCGGCCTTGGCCTGACGGCGCTGCTGCAGAGCAGCACCGCTACCGCCCTGATCACGAGTTCCTTCACGTCGGAGGGACTGGTCAGCCTGGTCCCGGCACTCGCCATCATGCTCGGCGCCAATGTCGGCACCACGCTGATCGTGCAGATCCTGTCGTTCAACATCGCCGCGGTCGCGCCGATCCTTTTCATCATCGGCCTGGTCGCCTTCCGCAGCGGGCCCCGTTCCCGCATCAAGGACATCGGCCGGGTCGCGATCGGCCTCGGGCTGATGCTGCTGGCACTGCATATCCTGCTCGATACGCTGGCGCCGGCGGAGAACGCGCCGGGCGTGCGCGTGTTCATGACCGCCCTCACCGGCGATCCCGTGCTCTGCATCATCTTCGGCGCCGTGGTGACCTGGGTGGTGCATTCAAGCGTCGCCAGCGTGCTGCTGGTGATGTCGCTGGCCTACGCGCATTTCATCTCGGCGCCGGCGGCGCTGGCGCTGGTGCTCGGCGCCAATCTCGGCAGTGCGATCAATCCGGTGTTCGAAGGCGCCCGCCGCGACAACCCGGCGAGCTACCGGCTGCCGCTCGGCAACCTCGTCAACCGGCTGGCCGGCATCGTGCTGGTGGCACCGTTCCTGAACCCGATATCGGACTTGCTGACCTCCTGGCAGCCCGATCTGGCCAAGGCGACCGCGCTGTTCCACATCGCCTTCAACGTCGCCACCGCTGTCATCTTCATCGGCCTGCTCGACGGCATGGCGCGGCTGTTGAAGCTGCTGCTGCCGCAGCGGGTACAGGAGGCCGACCCGTCGCGGCCGCGCTACCTCGATGACAGCGCGCTCGAGACCCCCTCGCTGGCGCTGGCGGACGCCGCGCGCGAGACGCTGCACATGGGCGACCATGTCGAGATCATGCTGCGCAAGGTGATGGCGGCGATGATGACCAACGACCGCGCGCTGGTCGACCAGGTCTCGCAGATGGACAACAGCGTCGACAGCCTCGACGAGGCGATCAAGCTCTACGTCACCAAGTTGACGCGCGGCAGCCTCGACGAGCGCGAGGGCCAGCGGGCGATGGAGATCGTTTCCTTTGCCATCAACCTCGAACATATCGGCGACATCATCGACAAGAACCTGAGCGAGCTGGCGACCAAGAAGATCAAGCGCCGCTTCCAGTTCTCCCCGGAGGGCGCCGAGGAACTTTCGGCCTTCCACAAGCGCACGATGGATTCGTTGCGGATCGCGTTCGGCGTGTTCATGTCGGGCGACGTCAATGAGGCGCGCAAACTTCTGGCCGAGAAGGCGGCGCTGCGCAACGCCGAGCTCGCCGCCACCGAGCGGCATCTGGATCGCTTGCGTGAAGGCCGGCCCGAGACCATCGAAACCACCTCGCTGCATCTCGACGTGCT
This sequence comes from uncultured Alphaproteobacteria bacterium, assembly GCA_963764705.1. Lineage (GTDB taxonomy): Bacteria > Pseudomonadota > Alphaproteobacteria > Rhizobiales > Xanthobacteraceae > Bradyrhizobium. The sequence goes on from CAVXTR010000017.1 coordinate 62,495, forward strand.
GCGCGATCTCCGGCGGATTCATTCGCACATCTGCTCGGTCGCCTACCCCGTGCTCGACGCCGCCGGCGAACTCGCCGCCTATCGATCGACGGAAGCGGACGTGGCGGCGCTATCGGCGCCGGTGCCGGGACGCAGTTAGCGATGGCTTTATTGGACGCGTTTTCTTGACGCGAACCGGTAACCACTACGCCTGAAAACGCTACAGCGTCTTCGACGCCTTGCCGCGGTTCTTCATGATCAGCATGATGTTGCGGATGTAGATCACGGTGGCCATCGACTGGCCGAGGATGATCACCGGTTCGCGCTTGGCGACGCCGTAGACCAGCGTCATCAGCCCGCCGCCCATCGAGAAGAACCAGAACGCCATCGGCACCACGCTCTGCCCGGCCCGCTCGCTCGAGATCCACTGCACCAGGAAGCGCGCCGTGAACAGCAGTTGCGCGATCAGGCCGAACGCCAGCCAGAAATCGAATTTGGCGACGAAGACGTCGTAGAGGTAGTCGCCGAGCGCCTGGCCGTATTGAATCAGCATCAAAAAACCTCGGTGGCTGTAGGCGTCGGCTTCTTGCGGCGGATCAGCCACCACACGCCGGCGAGATCCATGATCCCGATCCAGAGCCGATCGAAGAAACCGTAATTGGACACGCCGGAATGGCGCGGCCGGTCGATCACGTCGACATAGGCGATCTCAAAACCCTCGCGGCGCACCAGCGCCGGCAAGAACCGATGCAGGCCGTCGAAGTAGGGCATCGACAGGAACACATCGCGCGGAAACGCCTTCAGCCCGCAGCCGGTGTCGCGGGTGCCGTCCTGCAGGATCGCGTTGCGCACCGCGTTGGCGATTCTCGACTGGGTCCGCTTGAAGCCGGTGTCCTTGCGCCCGACCCGCTGGCCGGCGGCGAGGCCGATTTTGCCGCCGCCGTTCTCCACCGCCGCGATCAGGTCCGGCAGGAACGACGGGTTGTTCTGGCCGTCGCCGTCGAGGGTCGCCACGATCGCGCCGCGCGCTGCGCGGACGCCGCTGCGCACCGCCGCCGACTGGCCGGAGGAAGCGGCATGCCTGAGCTGCCGGATTTGCCCGTGCTGCTGCATCAGCGCCGCCAGGCGACCACCGGTCGCATCCGTCGAGCCGTCATTGACGTAGATGATTTCATAAGCCCAGCGGCCGTCGAGCGCGGCAATGATTTCCGCGATCAGCGGCGCGACATTGTCCGCTTCGTTGCGCACGGGCACAACGATGGAAACGGCAACCGGTGCTCTGTCGGAAGAAGGCAAATCGATACTCATCGTCTTGGGCTGGATTGAAAGAGCATAAGGGCCGGAACAAGGCCGGAACCGGCTCGATCATGCGCTTGGGCGACCGCTTTTATGGGGCCAAAGCGCCCCGGGCAACCCTTTTAAGGCGCCCGGACGAAGGTCCCGTCAGCGGCACAATCGTGCCGTCGCGATGGATCGCAAAACCGAGCCTTCGGGCCGCGAACCAGTAGCGCACAAACATCGCGCCGACGATGCCGATCAGCGCGCCGACGACGACGTCGCTGGGATGATGAGCCAGCAGCACCAGCCGCGTCGCCAGGATGACCAGGGCATAGACGATGACCGCGCTGCGCGTCTTCGGCCACACGGCCGCCACCGCGAAGGCCAGCGCAAAGGCCGTCGTGGCGTGTCCGGAGGGGAAGCTGGAATAGGCCGGGGTGCCCGCAAAATGCGAGAAGTGGAACACATCGCCCTCGCCGCCGACGCCCGGGCGGCCGCGGCCGACGGTCCATTTGATCACTTCGGTGACGAGCACGGAGACCGCCACCGCGCAGAACAGGAACTGCAACCGCGTGCCCAACCCGAGCAACAGCGCGCGCTGCACCCCGCGCAATGCCGGTGCCGCGATCGCAATCAGGATCAGCAGCACCGCCAGCGTCGACAGCACGTATTCGTCCTTGCCGAAATCGGTGAGGATACGCATCCACCACAGCGAGGGGGTGCCGCGCTTCGGCATCTGGGCGATCTCCCAGGCATCGAGCGCATACATCAGGACGATGATGGCGAGGCCGATGCCGGCCGAAAGCCACAGGATATGACGCGCCGCCCGCCGGGCGGCCTCGGTACGCCTTGAATGCGACGGCGCGCGCACGAGTTGGGCGAACGACAGCCAGGCCAGCGTCACGAGGCGCGACAAGTATCGAGGGGATTCGCCGATGCCGGCGTCGTGCGCGGACATCCTATTCGGTGCCTTCCGAGCGGAAGATCGCGATCGAAATCGCCCTTCCCTGCGAGATGTTATAGCCCTCGATCCGGGTCGCCACGTTATAGCGCAGCCCGATGGCTTCGGCACGCTGCACGAAGCCGCGCTCCGAGCGCGCTTCCACCAGCGCGAAACGGCAACTGCCCTGGCCCAGAAAATCCGCGGCGCCCGATCCGTCGGTCAGCAGCGTATCGGTGCCGGTCATGAACACCAGACTGGGCTCGTGAAAGCCCGCGGCGGCGGATTTCGGCCCGACGCAGACGACGTTACGCAACGCGCGCGCGACCTCGGCGCTCGGAAACACCGTCGTCAGCGACGGCATCACGATGCCGTAGACGCCGATGGCCAGAAACATCGCCGCGATCACCGCATTCAACAGCGAGCGCTCGGCGCGGCTGTCCTCGAACATCCACCACGCGATCAGGCCGAAGATCATCGCCGCCGCCAAAATCGGCCAGGCCGGAAGCACCAGTTGATGGCTCAGCTTGATGGCGCCGACAATGGCGATCACCGCCGTCAGCGCCGGAACGGCAAACCACCAGGCAGCCCCCCGCGTCAGCCAGGAGCGCGACAGCACGCGGCGCTCGAGCGCGCCGACGGTGAGGATCGCAATCGCCGGATAGAGCGGCAGCACGTAATGCGGCAGCTTGGTCAGCACCAGTTCGAACACGATCCAGGACGGGATCAGCCATGCCAGCAGGTATTGCGCGCCGGGCTCGCGCCGCGCGCGCCACACCGCCGGCGCCGCCATGCCCGCCAATGCCGCGCCGGGCCAGAACGTGACCCAGAACAGCAGCAGATAGAGGCCGGGCGGCGCGCCATGGGATTCCTGCGCGGCCAGTTTGCTCAGCATGTCGCCGCCGAGCGAATTGGCGAAGAACGCGTCCCCGGCACGCCAGAAGATCGCGACGAACCAGGGCAGCACCAGCACCAGCATCCACATCAGGCCCCACACCGGGCGCAGCCGCCACAGCCAGGCCGCCGAGCGGTCGAGGATCGCCAGCGTCAGGATCGTCAGCCCGACGAACATCAGGATCAACGGGCCCTTGAGCAGGATGCCGCCGGCCAGCGCGGTCCAGAAGATCGCGGGCGGCGCCCAGGGCAGACGCGCCGGCTCCTCGCCGCGCTGCCACGACAGATAGACCCGCGCCATCGCCCCCATCGCGGCGACCACGGTCAGAAGCAGCATGGCGTCGGTCTTAGCGAGCCGAGCCTCGGCGCCCAGCAGTACGCAACTGGCCATCATCAGTCCGGCCAGCGCCGCCCCGCGCCGCGTCAAGAAGGCGAGCGCGGTCCAGTAGGTCAGCAGCACCGCACCGATGGCGCCGATCAGGGAGGGAATCCGGTAGATCCAGATCCGCAGCTCGGCGCGCGGCAGGCCGAGCGTCCTGGCGGTTTCGACCACGGCGGCCTGCAACCAGTAGATGCCGACCGGCTTCTTGTAGCGGACGTCGTCCTGGAACCGGATATCGACGAAATCGCTGCTTTCGACCATCTGCTTGGTCGCCTGCGCAAAGCGCGCCTCGTCGCGATCGATCGCCGGAATATTGAAGAAACCGGGCAGGAAAAGCACGATGCTGCACAGCAGCAGAAACAGGATGGCGCGGAAGTGACTGGCGGTGGCGAAATCGAACGCGACGACCAGCCTGCGGCTGGAATGCGCAGGTTTCACAGGCTGTTGGCCTGCTCCAAAACGCCTGATATGCGCGGTTTCAACCATCCATTTCGCATACGATGAAACCGCAGTGCAAACAACCCGCTGTTCCAGGCGGCAAAGGCGCGTTTTGCCCCCTACTGCACCCGGATCACAACCGTATCCGCCGCCCCGGTGGCATCGATCACCGTCAGCCGGGCGAACCCCGGCCCGGGCGGGTCGACCAGCCGCTGACGGCGGCTGTCGATCTCGCCGACGGCAATGCCGTTGATCATCATGGTCAGCGGCAGCACCCCGCCGGCCACCTTCACCGGCATCGCGGCGGCCTGACCATCGGCCGCGCGCTCGACGTCGATCCGCGACCCGTTCAGCGGAAACTGGATGTGCGGCGCCTGGTCGGCGCCGGTGCGGACGAGTTCGCCGACGGCGCGGAAGCGCCGCAACGGCAGCGGCAGCTTGGCGTTGGTGGCGAGCAGCACCGCCTTCGGCGGCTTTGGCAGTGCTGCGGGGATCTTTCCGGTACGGGCAAAGGCGTCGAACAGGATCGGCGCGGCAGCGGTGCGGCCGACCAGCCCCGGCACCGGCGCGCCGTCGGGACGTCCGACCCACACCCCGATGGTGATACGGCCGTCGAAGCCGATCGACCACGCGTCGCGATAGCCGTAGCTGGTGCCAGTCTTGAAGGCGATCTTGCCGTGCACGCCGTTTTCCGGCGGCGGCGTGCCGATCAGGACATTGCCGACCTGCCACGCCGCGGCCTGATCCATCAGCCGCATCGGTTCGCGGTCGTCTTTGTCCCGCATGATCTCGCGCAGCGGCTTGGTGGTGCCAAGCCGCGGGAAGCCGACGTAGAGCTGCGCCAGATCCTGCAGGGTGACGCCGACGCCGCCAAGGCCCATCGCCAGTCCCGGCGCCTCGTCCTTTGGCAGCACCAGTGAGCCGCCGGCCTGCTTCAACCGCGACGACAGCCGGCTGGCGCCGACGCGGTCGAGCAGCGCAATCGCCGGCACGTTCAGCGACAGTTGCAGGGCTTTACGGATCGGCACCGTGCCCTGAAACGTCATGTCGAAATTTTCCGGCGCGTAAGTGCCGAAGCGGATGGGACGATCGTCGATCAGGCTTTCGGGATGGACAAAGCCGTCCTCGAAGGCGAGCCCGTAGATGAAGGGCTTCAGCGTCGAGCCGGGCGAGCGCACCGCGCGGGTCATGTCGACCTGGCCAGCGCGGCGCTCGTCGAAATAATCGGAACTGCCGACGCGGGCCAGCACGTCGCCGCTTTCATTGTCGATCGCGATCATGCCGATCGAGATATTCGGCCCCTGCGCAATCGCGCGGTCGCGCGCCAGCGCTTCAAGGGTTTTCTGCAAGGTCGCATCCAGCGTCAGCCTGATGACGGGCTGGTCCTTCACGATGGCGATAGCGGCGTCCGAGGAATGCGGCGCAAGGATCGGCATCGGCTTTCGCAGCGACGGCACCGTGACCGCCCTCGCCTGTATGGCATCCTCCTGGCTGACGATGCCGTCCTCGACCATGCGGTCGAGCACGCGGTCGCGCGCGGCGTGGGCCGCCTGCGGATAGCGATCGAGCCGCCGCCGTTCCGGCGACTGCGGCAGCGCCACCAGCAATGCGGATTCGGCCAGCGACAGCCGCTTCGGCTCCTTGCCGAAATAAGCGATCGAGGCTGAACGGATGCCTTCGAGGTTGCCGCCGAACGGCGCCAGCGCCAGATAGAGATCGAGTATCTCGTTCTTGCTCAACTTTCGCTCGATCTCGACCGCGCGCACCATCTGCCGCAGCTTGGCGTAGACCGAGCGCTCGCGCCGCGGCTCCATCAGCCGCGCCAGTTGCATGGTGATGGTCGATCCGCCGGAGACGATGTGGCCGCGCGTGACGAGTTGCAATGCCGCGCGTCCCAGCGCCAGCGGATCGATGCCGCCATGCTCGTAGAAGCGGCGATCTTCATAGGCCAGCAGCAGTTTCAGATAGCCGGGATCGACGGCGGTCTTCGCGTCGACCGGCAGCCGCCAACGACCGTCGGCCATCGCATAAGCGCGAAGCAGCTTGCCGTTGCGGTCGATGATGGAAGTCGAGACTTGCCGCGCTTCTTCGAGGGGGAGCGGTCCGAGCGAGACGACCCAGGTCGCGAAGGCGACACTCGCGACCACGCCGGCCACAGCCGATATCGCTGCCGCCTTCCTGGTCCGCCGCCAGCGCGCCTTGGGAGGCGTCGCCGGCACGATCATGTCCCCGTCTTCAGTCATTTCGCCGAACGCACCTCGACCGTGCCGGTGCCGGAGCGGCCGTAGCGCGAGGGGTTGTACATGTCCTCGACATACGCCTGCGGTAGCACGTATTTGCCGGGAGACACCGCGCGCACGACGTAGGCCACCGTGAACACCGCCGCGTCATCGGCGGCGCGGTCGATTGCCGCCGTGAAGCGGTCGTCGCGGAACTCGGTGTTCTCCGGCTCCTCGCCGTCCTCGATCCAGTCCAGCGTGCCCGAGTCACCCGAAGACACCAGTTTCGGATTGTCGATCTCGAGACCGGCGGGGAGATAATCGGACACCATGATGTGCCCGAATTCCGGCTTGGCCTCGGTGACCTTCAGCACCACCGCAAAGCGATCGTTCTGCTTCGCCTTGGAGATGTCGGCCGGCTTGCCGTCGAGCGTAAAATAATTGCGCTCGATCTTGAAGCCGTTGGAGGCCGCCGGCTCCGGCGTGACCGGTGCGCCGGAGACCGAGACCACCGCCTGTACCAGCGCATCGCCGGTGTTGGTGATCTTGACCGGCTTGCCTGCCATCGCCTCGGCCTTGTAGCTGCGATAGAGCGCCTGCTTGACCGGCGAGCCATCGATATCGAGCGCCATGTTCTCCTTGGCGAGCGCGCGCGAGGCCAGCACCAGCCACGCGTTCTCCTGCGTCGAGGTGTAGGGCGTCAGACCCCGCGCCACTTCGACCCGTGCGACAGCCTGCGTCAACGTCGCGCGCGGCGCGTTGCCTTCGCTGGCCAGCGAGACCAGTGCCGCCGCATCGCGCAGCGCCGAGCCGTAGTCGACCCGGCCGAACTCGATCACGGGTTTTGGCGCCAGCGCGTCGAGCGCCGCGCCATAGACCCGCTCCGCCCGGCCCTTGTCGCCGACCAAAGCCAGCGCTGCCGCCAGTTGCGATTTCGCAATCGGGGTAGCGAGGTTGCTCAGCTTGGTATCGGCGAGGTAGCGCAGATCGCCGATCGGGGCAGCACCATTGCGGGCAAGCACATAGAGGCCGTAAGCGAGATCGCGGCCGCCGTCCTTTTCCGGCTCGTTGGCGTTGACCACCGAGTTGCGGATGCGATCGAGCGCGCTCTTGAACAGGATGTCCGGCACCGCAAAGCCCTTTTCACGGGCGCGGGTCAGAAAATCCGTGACGTAGGCATCGAGCCAGGCGTCGTCGCCGCCGGCCGACCACAGGCCGAACGAGCCGTTGGAGCCCTGCCGGGCCAACAGCCGGTCGATGGCATCCTTGATGCGTTGATCGACCTCGGTGTCCATCGCCAGATGCGCGCCGGCCGCGAGGTCGTTGACATAGAGCAACGGCATCGCGCGGCTGGTGATCTGTTCGGAGCAACCGTGCGGATAACGATCGAGCGCCTTCAGGATGGTCGCGGCATCGAGCGCGGTCGACAGGCTGACCGACAGCGACACGCTGCCGGTACCCGAGACGAGGTCCGAGAACATGTCCTGCGTCAGGGTCAGGCTCTCGCCCTTGGCCAATGTGCGGATCGAACGCCGCGCCAGGATCTGCGTCGCCGCCTTGACGTCGAGCGCGTAATGCCGCGCCAGCGCCAGACCATCCGGCCCCTTGATGTCGACGTCGAGGTTGGCGGTGCCGGCGCCGCCGGCGTCCAATGCCAGCGCCATCGAGGTGCGTTGTTTGGCGGCGAGCTTGACCGTCGTGGTCGGATTGCCGGTCACCTTCACCGGGCCTGATGTCTTCACCGCAATGGTGTAGTCGCCGGGGGCGCCTTCGACGTTATCGAGGTCGAAGCTCATGGTGCCCTTGTCGCCATTGAGCAGGAAGCGCGGCAAGGTTGCCGTCAGGACCACGGGATCGCGCACGACGACATCGATGTTGGCGCGGCCGACCTTGGTCGCGCTCCATGCCACCGCCATCACCCGCGCGGTGCCGGCGAATTCGGGAATGTCGAACGAGACCTCGGCGCTGCCGTCGGGGCCGACGGTGACAATGCCGGAATACAGCGCCAGCGGCTTTTGCGTGGGCGGTGAGCCCTGCAGCTCGGCGCCGGCGGAATCGCCGCCGGTCTTGAGCTGGCCGCGGGTGCCCTGCATGCCGTCGATCAACTGCCCGTAGAGGTCGCGGACTTCCGAGGTCAGGCGGCGCTGGCCGAGATAATAGTCATCCGGCGCCGGCGGCTTATAGTTGGTCAGGTTGAGAATGCCGACATCGACGGCGGCAACCACGACCTTGGCGTCCTCGCCGGGATTGAGCCCGCCGAGCTTGACCGGAATCTTCAAGGCCGTTCCCGGCCGCACCAGGGACGGCGGCGACAGCGCGACCTGCAGCGTGCGGGTCTTCTTGTCGATGCCGAACCATTTCAGGCCGATCGCCCGTCCGGGCATCCGCTGCGCGGCCGCATCGAGCGGCCGACGCAGGGTCGCCAGCACATAGGCGCCGGTGCCCCAGTCCTTGGCGACGGGGATTTTGACCTGCTGGGTGCCTTCCTTGACGTCGATGGTCTGCGTCGTCAGCAGGCGGTCGCCGAGCACGTTGATGGTGAGCTTGCCGGCGGTGCGGGCGTTGACCGATACCACCATCGTGTCGCCCGACACATATTCCTGCTTGTCGATCGAGGTCTCCAGCAGGTCAGGCGTGTCGGCGCTGCCGTCGGAATACCAGCCGACGTCGAACTGCACCGAGGTGATCGGCCCGTCGGCGTCGGATGATTTGACGTCGAGGCGATAGCGGCCGGGCTGCGGCGCCAGGCTGACGCGCGCCGCCTTGTCCGATGTCAGCGTCAGATCGCCGTCGGCGACGCGGCTGGTCGACTTGACCGGCTCGTATTCCCACGACGAGTTCTGGCGATACCACTGGTACCGCGATTCCATTTTCAGCAGTTCGTAGCGCAGGCCGTCGCGCGGCAATTGCTTGCCGTCGGGGGCGACGAACACCACGTCGAACTCGGCCTTGTCGCCCTCCGCCACGTTCTTGTCGCCGAACAGCGGCTTGATGCCGATCAGGTTCTGGACCGGCGCCACCGGCAGCACCAGCTTGCGCTCGACCGCGCGGCCGCCGGTCTCCGCCATGCGGATGAATATCTGGGCCTCCTGCGGCCGGGTCGAGGACGGCGGCTTCGGCAGGCTGACCGGGAAGGTCGCCACGCCATTGGCGTCGGCCTCGGGCAGGTTCTCGATCGGGGTCCGCTCGTTGCTGGAAGTCTCCTCGTCGGCGACGCCGAACTGATAGCCGGGATAGCCCGGCCGGCCGGACGCCGCCGGCGCCACCAGCATGTCGCCCTCGAGCTGCAACCCGGAAGCCGGGGCGCCATAGAGGAAATGTCCGTCGACCTTCAGTTCGACAGGAACTTCAGCCTTGATCAGCTTGTCCTTGGCGGTAAGGGCAAATTCGATCCGCTCGGGGATGTAATCCTCGACCATGAAGGTGGTTTCACCGACGGAAGTTCCCTTCGGGTCGGTATAGGCCCGCGCCCGCCAGGTCCCGGTCGGGACCGCGGAATTGAGCGCCACCGCCATGGAACGGCCGCCCGCGCCCTGATCCGGAAGCTGCGCCCGGCGATATTCGACGCCGTCCGGCCGCTCGATCACCAGCGTCATTGGACCGCCGGTCATGGCGTTGCCCTGCCCGTCGCGCAGCAGCGCGGTCAGGTATACCGTTTCGTTGGAGCGGTAGACGCCGCGCTCGGCATAGACGAAGGCATCGGCGCCGGCGGGGGATTCCCGCCCGGCAACGCCGCGGTCGGTGAGATCGAAGGCGCTGGTCTTCAGGCTGAGAAAGGCGTAGTCGGCCTTCTCGCTGGTGACCGTCAGCAAGGCCGGCGACAGGCCGCCCTCGCCGCGCGCGAGGCCCGCCTCGAACAGCACATGGCCGGCATCGTCGGTCTTGCGGGTCGCCAAAATCTCGTTGTTGCGCGCGACCAGTTTGACTTCGGCCTTGCCGACCGGGTCGGTGGAAGCCAGCGAATTGACGAAGACATGAATGCCGTCATTGCCGGAAAACGCCGTCAGGCCCATGTCCGAGACGATGAACCATTGCGTCGCCAGCGTGCCGTCGTCGTCGCTGCCCGGGCTCTTGGGCGCCGCGGTCATGACGTAGACGCCGGGCTGCAGGTTGCCGAGCGCCTCGTCGACCGGGAATGCGGTGATGACGTCCTGGTTCAGCGTGGTGGCGGTGGCGAGTTCGCCGGTCCACACCTTCATGCCGCGCTCGTCGCCAAGGTCCGAAAGCTGGTAGCGGCTCAGCGTCTTCTGGAAATCGCTGTCGATGACCGTGTTGATCAGGTTGCGGTCGCCGATCCGGAACACGTTGACATTCACCGCCGGCGTATTGACGCTGAACAGCGGGATGCCGCGCTGGCCGGTGCGCGGCAGCACGTAGGCGCGGCCGGTGAAGCGCACGAACGGCTTGCGGTCGCGGACATAGATGTTGAACTCGGCCGACTTCGGCAGGGTTTCCTTGACGGTCGACGGCAGGCCGGCGCGCAGGTTGATGTTGTAGCGCTCGCCGTGCTTCAGCCCGTCAACGCAGAGCTGCTTGCCCTCGGCGGACAATGCCGGCTTGTCGGTGCCGGCCAGCGCCAGATACGGCGCGAAATCGACCCGCTTGGCGAGGTCTTCGGAGAACTGGAAACAGGCCCGCGGCGAGGCGCCGTCGGAATCCACGGTGTAATCCAGCAGGCGGAAGCCGTGCTCGTCGCGCATCTTCTCGTACAGGCCGCGGACATCCGCGACCTCGCGCAGGTCGAGCGACAGCCGGAAACTATCCAGCGCCGGCCGCCACAATTTTCGTTCCGACATGGAACGGCCGAGCACCGCCAGCGCGTCGGCCTCCTCGCCGGCATTTCCGGCGCGCTGATAGGCGATATAGGCCGCCGTCGAGGCGCGCTCGAGCAGGAAGGTCTGTTCGGTCGACGAGGCGGAGCGGATCTGGAAGACGGTCTTGGCCAGTTTCAGCCAGTTGGCGCCGTCCTCCGGCGTGGTAGCGGCGACCTGCCCGAGAATCTGGAGCCCGGTGCGGAAGTCGGAGCGCTTGAAAGCGGCGTCGGCGTCGTTGCGCAGGGTCGCCGGCGACTTGGTGACCGGCCCCGCCTCGCTCTTGATCTGGGCCTCCAGCTTGATCGCGGAATCGGCGAGATCGTCGCGCTTGAACGCCTTGTCGGCTGATAGCGCCGGGATCAGGCCAAGCGCCAGCGTGGCGCAAACGAGGATGGCGCGGACAAAACCGGTCATGACGGATCTCCCAGCGCGGACAAACGCCGCGGTACGGTCAAAAAGGCGCAAAATGGTGACGGACTGATGGCGGTCGGCAAGGCTTGCGAAAAAGTCGCAGCGGGCATGGCGTTGGCAGTCCAAAGTGGTCTTGAGGCCTTCGCCGGCGGCGGGTGGCCGGCGGAAGCTTTGGGTCAGCGGCGCACCATAAGCAATGGCCTGCCGTCTGGCTTTGTCGCAAGCTCGTGGAAATCGGTTCGACGCCCTTGGCGGCGCAGCGGATTTTTCATATTGGCAGTGCTACAAGGGCGCAGGTACCAGCCAGGTCCCCAAAAGGCCCGGCGGAACACCGCCCAGACGGTCCCATAGCTCAACTGGATAGAGTAACGGATTTCTACTCCGTGGGTTGCAGGTTCGAATCCTGCTGGGATCGCCACTTAGATTTCAACCACCTAGTTTCGTTTAGTTTTTTGGCTTGCGTCCCAACCTTTTGTTCCAGGGTTGGGACGGATTTGGACCCGTTGCGTTCCCGGCCTCATAGGCTTCCAATTTGTCGAACGCCTGCCCCGCCATCCGCATCGCCACGGCCTGTTCGACATAGACTTGCGCCTGAGCGACCGTTTTCCAGCCGAACACTTTCATCAAGCCCCACACGTCGACGCCGGCGTAAGCAATGGTTGGCGATGTCGGGCAAATCGGCGGCGTCGTAAACCTCGCGCATCCAATTGCCTAACGACTTGTCCGATGGGTCAATATCTATCGGGGTCCGCTGCGCTAAAATTTTGCGATGAGTCGCGAAACCATTCTTTTCGGCACAACGCTGATCTGGCTCGCCGCCCTGATGGTCGGGTGCCTTTGGACGCTGATCGTGTAAGAGCAGTCAATGGTGCACAACGGTATAGAATTCGAAATCTCAATGATCGAACCCGGCCTTTGGAAGTACGAGTTTTGTATCGGCGCCATGATCAGAACCGGCAAGACGAAATGCAGTCTCGAACTACTGGCGATCCGGCGGGTTCGTATTACGATAGACCGGCATTTGCGGTCACCTCGGCCGGTCAGAACTCGCGGTTTGCCGCCGGGTGCTTCCTGTTCTTGATCCTGTGCGGCGAGCGACCGGCGCGATAGGCTCGTTCGGGAGGGAGACCGAACCCGCAGCAATCGCAGCGCCGCGCGTAGACTCCGACCCAATAAAAAACAGAACGAAAACGACAAAAGCTGTCATTTTGGAGAAGTTCGTCTCTCGCCAATTATAACGTCGTTGTTGACAGCATAAATGAAGCATCCGCCATCACGGCCATTTCGAAGCGGATCGCTCGCGCACTTCGTGAGCGCTGAATATTGCGCATCCCTTGATGTTGCGTCACCGGCAGAAATAAACACCTTACCCCAAGGATGAATTGCCATGGCTTTAGGCTCCATGGCCTTGTCGTAAACCTGTACGTCTACCCGCTTTCGCGTGATCGATCTGATAATCGGAATTTGGAAAGGATCGAACTTTCCAGCGTAGTGCAAACGCGGCATGTCTTTCATTTCAAGATTACCTTCGACGACGATTTCCTCGTCTACTTGCAATCAAGGCGCACGGCTTGCCGTAACGCAATTGACGTGCCTCCAACGAACGATCACCGATATCAGGCGCCTCTTCATGTTCGCATGAGCGAAAATGGGCGCTAGCTGGAAGTGAAACCGCCTGTCCCTTATGAGATTTGCAAGCAACGTATTCCTTGACGAGCCGTTCTTCCATGGCCGTCTTGCGCCACGACAGACGCAGTGAGGCAACCTTTTAGGTTGGCCAGCGCAAGCTGTTGGTTTGTATTGAGAATGTCATTCCTGCGGGGATCGCCAGCCCTTTTTTGAGCAAACGGAGCAGGCTGACGGACCGCGAGGGAAAGGCGCCAGCTCTACCCCGTCCCCTGGCCGGACGGCGGGACCACGTAAAGCGTCAACGCAAAGACCGCATAGATGAAGATGAGCAAGGCGCCGATGAACCATGCCGAGCGGCCGCTGCTGGTGATGAAGCTCGCGGTCACGGTCGCGATCATCACCATGGTCACCGCGCCGGGCCAGAACTGCAGGCTCATCGGCGACGGTCCAATGACATAGCTGAGCAGCACCAGCGCGGGCGCGACGAACAGCGCGATCTGGGAGGCGCTGCCGAGGGCGATGCTGACGCTCATGTCGAGGCGGTCCTTGCGCGCTGCGGAAAAGGCCACGGCAAATTCGGCGGCGGCGCCGACCAGCGAGACGATGATGAAACCGACAAAGGCCGGACTCATCCCGAAGCTTTCCGCCGCCTTCTGCACTGATTCCACAAAGATCTCGCTCACCAATGCCACCAGCAGCGTCACGACGAGCAGCGTGCCGACCGCAACGCCAATCGGCAAGTGCTCCTCGCCCGCCTCATGCTCGGCGCTTGCGAACAATTCCTTGTGAGTCTTCAGCGAGAACAGCAGGCCGAGCACGTAGGCGATGATGAGCAGAACGGCGAGACCGAGGCTGAGCTTCCGCATGACGGCCTCGCCCTGCGCGAGATCGAGGTCGGCGACGGCCGACGGGGCGAGCAGGACGACGGTGGCCATCAGCAAGAGACCGGAGTAGAGCCGCGCGCCGGCACGGTTGTATTCCTGGACGTGATAGCGCAGGCCGCCGAGTAGCAGACAGGCACCGAGCATAAACAGGGCGTTGGTGACAATCGCGCCGGCAATCGACGCTTTCACGAGCATGTACTGGCCGGCGCGCAGCGCGGTGATCGCAATGATCAGCTCCGTCAGGTTTCCAAGCGTCGCATTGAGCAGCCCGCCGACGGCATCGCCGGTCTTGGCGGCAACCGCTTCGGTCGCGTGGCTGAGCAGGGCCGCCAGCGGCACGATGGCGAGTACCGAAAGCACGAACAGCAGCGTGTGGGAATGCGGCGCCACCGTCTCCACCACCAGCACGGTTGGCACCAGGACCAGCAGCCAGAGCAGCGGGGTACGCCGGATTTCGTCGAGCAGGCTTTTCATGGCGGGCGCCATCTCCATACTGGATGCGATGGCTGAAAATCCGCCTCGTCCCGGGACCGGTGTTGATATGGCTCAACACGGACCCCCAGGTCGGGAACGACATGCCGCAGCCCAGTTGACCCATCCACATCAGCTGCGTCAGCACGAGCGGGAGTTGGCGCAAACAAAAGGCCGCCCGGAGGCGGCCTCACACGCGCAAGCGGTAACGCCCATTTCAGGCGACGTCAGTTGTTCACATCTGCGCTCAAGCCGCGAATATGTCTTCGCGGGCCGGATCCGGCATTGAACGTTTTCCGCCGTCCGAATCCGGGAGCGAGGCGGCCGCGAAAATGTCGTGCACGAGCCCGAGTTTCCCGAGCCCCAGAATGATCAGGCCATTGATGTCGATCTCGTACCAGGCGTGCGAAAGATAGGCGTCCCGCGGAAACCGATGATGGTTGTTGTGCAGCCCTTCGCCGAAGGTGAGGATCGTGGTCACCAACTCGTTGGTCGTGCCGTCATTGAGCTCGAAGCGGCGGTAACCGTAGCGACCGTCGCTATGGCAGACCGAGTTGACCAGCGAGGTGGCCATGGTCATGACGTAGCTGCGGAACAGGCCGGAGAACAAGACGCAGCCGATCATCGCATGCACGCCGCCAAGCGCGTAGCCGACGGCGCCCGGAATGACCACCGCCGACATCGCGTACCAGTACCAGCGTGTCCGGGTGAAGAACATCGAGATCGGGTCAGCCAGGATATCCTTGGCGTAGTATTCGGCATCTGTCGTCGCCTGGTCCCACACCCAGCCGCCTTGGGCATGCATCATCCCCTTACGGAAGCTGACGTGGGGGTTGCCGGCGCCGTCATAATACGGGCTGTGGACGTCGCCGGGCTTGTCGGAGTGAGCATGGTGCCGGCGATGGTTGGAGACCCATTTGAGCACCGAGCCCTGCACCGCCATCGTGGCGATCGCGGCTAATATCGTCCGCGTGACGGGACCGCAGCGGAAGCTGCGGTGGACGAAGTAGCGATGCATGAAGCCGATGCCGATGGTAGACATCACAAACGTGCCGACGAAGACCGAAATCTCGATCCAGCCGATGCCTTGCGTGAATGCCCAGACCAGCGCCGCGATCGAACCTGACACCATGATGCCGAACGCGATGTAGGAATCGAGAAACTTGGCGTCGACCACCGGACCTTCGAGAAGCACGCCCGGTGGCATTTTCGGGTCCGTACCTTCTTCCGACACCACGCCCTCAATTGCGGACATTTTAGCTGATCCACTCACGGAAAGTTAACTCTGCTGCGACGCACCGTACAGTTGCGGGCTAATTCTAGCAAGGACCCGATCAGTCGCTTTCACCGCAGCCCAGTCTGGATTCGGATGCAAGTTCAGGGAGTTGACGAGACCGCGTGCGCTCCCTGTCGACTACAACCATGATTGAGTACGACGTGCGGTTGATGGGCGCCCTGAAGCGCCCGGCCGGTTGGAATGCCGAGCGTCATTTCGAAGCCAGTAACCATTCGCGCAGGCACGGAACGGCTCTTAACCGCGGCTAATGGAGCGCGCCTTACCTTGCCTTCGGGATGGTGACATTTCCGATCGGGAGGGATTGGCTGTGGCTGCGGAGATCATTCGTTTTGGGGATTACCGAAGCACCCGCGATGTCGCGCCGGCCTGCGGTGACATCGAAGCAAGACCCGAGACAAGACCCGATATCCAGGAAAGGCTTACCCGGCTCAACGCACTGGCCGCCGAAGTATTCCGGGCGCTGAACCTGGATCTGGCCGCCATGGAATTCAATGCCGCCCAACGCGCCCGATCAGATCGCTGACTGCGCGTCGCGGTCGCCCGCACCGCTCAGCCCCACCTTCTGCCGAATACCGGGGCGTTCGCCCGATCGACTTTCCAGTCAAAGAAGTCGTGGTTGCCCGACCAGACGTGCACCTTGCCGTCGCACACCTCGCAACTGAAACTGCCGGACCGCTTGTCGGGATGATGTTCCCGGGTCGCGACGTAAGTCAGCCCGCAATTGGGGCAGCCGAAGTATTCCGTGGTCCAGAGGCCATTTGCCATGCGGCGATTATGTGCGGCATCGCGCGGCTTTTCCAGCACGGCCGTCTGCCGCCATCAACGACGGGCTGCCCGATCCGTTAAAGCCTGCCGGATTTTGGCTAGCGCGTTCTTAATGCCGGGTGCTACCGCCGATGCGCGTACACCCGGGACGGCGCCGACGGCCTGACCTCGTCTTCGATCCGAAGCGCGCGGCGCAAGCGTCTGGCGTCGCGGATCGCGCGCTGGACGTTGGGATCGATCGCCCCTTCCTCGAAAAAGATGATGACTTCGCAGCTCGGACACTGCCGCGAATAGCCGGTTTGAATGCGCCGGGCGCGGTCGCGGAAGCATCCCTTGCACTTCGTGCAGCGCACCTGGATTGAATCTTCCATCGATCGTGCAACGCCCCGGAAAGCGGCGAAGCCTTATCGCCGACTTAACGGCGGACCTTATCCCGCATAGTTTAATGGCACGTTGTTCCGCCGGTGGTCCTGCTGGATCAAGTCCCGGACCGGACGCCCCGCCCTCCTCAGGCGCGCTTCTTGACGATCTGATAGCCGTTGGCCGCGAGGTCCTGCAGGATCGCCTTGGTAATGAGCGCGCTCTGGTCCGGTTTGATCCATTCGTAATCGAGGTTCGGGCCGCCGTCGCCCTCGGGATATTTGATAAAGGCGCTGTGAATGGCGCTGGTAATCAATGTTTCGATGGCCTGCTCGGACAATTCTTCCTCCTGCCTTTCGCCAGACATACCACGGCGGAAGTCCGCTGACCGCTTTCTTTGCCGCCGGCAGACGGCTCGCCGCCGCCCGGTGGCGGGCAGCGAACCTGGCGCAATACCGCCCCGAGACCGCCACGCCGTCGCCCAGATCAGAAGGGAACTTTGACCCACCTCCTTCGGGTCCGCCGGGTCCCGCAACAGAACGTTGGGTGTCATGGCAGGGGATCGCCACCGCGACGGCAATGGTGTTTCGAAGCTGCAGCTCGCCGCGCTGGCGCTGGCGCTGACTTCGGTTCCGGCGGTCGCCGGCAGTTTTCAGGAAATGTGGATGGGGCGCGTCGCGCGGCCGCCGGCCGACGACCAGGAAGCCTCGGTCTACTGGGAAGACACCTGGGACGCGCGCGGCAAGCGCTTCAAGGCCCATGAGGTCTCCTGCGCGCACCGCACCGAAGCGTTCGGCACCGTCTTCGTGGTCACCAATCTCGACAACGGCAAGAAGATCAATTGCCCGGTGCAGGACCGTGGCCCCTACACCCGCGGCCGCGTGCTCGACTTCTCGCTGGGCGCGGCGCGCGAGATCGGTTGCGACGGACTATGCCGTGTCACGGTGCGGCGCGCCGGATACGAATAGCGTCGTCCGCACCGCCTTTGCCCGAAACCTTGCGGGTTGCACCCACGAATCCCGATCTGCCGGACCGCCACGCGAATCACCCGGTCGCGAAGATCCGTGAGTCGCACAATCCAGCCTGAATTGCCCGCCATGGCGGGCCAATCAGCGTTTGCAGTTCCGCTCGCACGTAACCCAGAGCTGTAGAGAGGTTGCAACAGTGCGGCATTCGAAACTATCGCGGGGCGAACAGAAGCGTCGCAATTGTCTATCGCTTGCGATTCATGAAATAGAATTGGCCGTACAATGGTTTCGAGTTCCGGTATCGTACCGACACGGCGCTCTGCTGATCCTAGTATCTACCTTTCCCGCGGAACACGACTCGGAGTGTATCTCCACCCACTGCGGTAAAGCGCCCGACCGACCGGGCTGGAAAGCCGCTCAGTTGCAAGCACCTTCAAACGATCCCCTCGACAACAAGCTACTTGCGTCATTGCCTCCCAAGGATTTCGGCGCGCTCGCCCCGCATTTGACCACCAGCCTGCTGCCGCAGGGACAAGTCGTCCATGAGGCAGGCGCCGAGGTGGACTACGTCTACTTTCCCCATGGCGGGATGTTTTCGCTGCTCGCGGTGATGCGGGACGGCAAGGCCATCGAAACCGCGACCGTCGGCCGCGAGGGCGTGGTCGGCGCCATGGCTGGCCTCGGCCTGTACCGCTCCCAGGTTCGCGCGGTGGTTCAACTGCCGCTTCCGGTCAGCAAGATCGCCGCGGCGGTGTTCCGGCGAGCCGTCTCAGCCAGCGAGCCGCTTCGCGATATCTGCGTGCGCTATAACGAGATCATGCTGGCACAAGCCCGCATCACGGCGGCCTGCAACGCGCTGCACCAGGTTGACGAACGCTTCTGCCGCTGGCTGCTGCAGTCGGCCGACCGCGCCGCAAGCAATACCCTGACCCTGACCCAGGAATTGCTCGCCGAAATGCTCGGTGTCCGCAGGACGTCGGTCACCGAAGTCGCACGCAGGATCCAGGGCAAGGGCGTCATCAGCTACGCGCGTGGCGTCATCAAGATATTGGATCGCGACGCGCTGGAGCGGCTTTCCTGCGAGTGCTACGCCACCCTGGTGGAACAGGAAGCCACGCTGATCTCGCCTGCCGGGCAGTGACATCTTACCAAACCGGCCCGGGGGCACGCGCCCGCCCCTGGCCTCGTCGGAATCCCGCCTGTCGCGCCGGGTTACGGCAGACCGCTGGCCATCACCCTGGCTTCGGAATGCCCGCATGTCGCGCACCTGAACGTGCGACATTCGAATCCTTCGCTGGTTTCCGACACCGCGATGCCCGTCATTCGCACTTCGCAGTGGGGCAACGCGGACGCACGGGCAGCAGTTCGGGATCAGGCTTCGGCATCTCGCCACCGCTCATTCCCCATATGCGGCCACGCGTGCGAGCCGCATCAAGCTGCCTGACCTCCCCGCGCAGGCCCTCCCGTTCAGGGCTACTCGGCAGCTTGGCAATCGCCGCTTCCAACCGCTTCCGGTAGGTCGCAACGATCTGTTCCAGTGCAAGCGACTGAGGATGCTGTGGTTGCATGGCGGGAAAGCCCTCCTAGCAGTCGAAACCGCAAATCACCCAAACAAATGGTAGGACTTCCGGAGCTTCGACGTCTGTTCGGTAGGCGACGCTTTGATGCTTAAAGTCAGCCGTGAAGAAGCGGCGTGTGTTCGCGATCGTGCATTGTTCGACCGCTTCGTCCGCGCCTGCGAAGGGTTTGGCGTTGCCTTGATGACAACCTCCGCTGGCTGCGATAGCCTGTCGGAAAATAAAATCAAACAAAATAAAATCAGGGAAAGCAAAACCAGGGAGGAATGGCATGCCGGACGCAGCACGTGCTTCCGAGGCGAGCAGCGCTCAGGCGCAACAGGTTGACGTCGCCGTGGTCGGCGCCGGGTTTGCCGGCCTCTACCTCCTGCACCGCCTGCGCAAGGCCGGCCTCTCCGCGGTGGCCCTCGATGAGGCCGGCGATGTCGGCGGCACCTGGTACTGGAACCGGTATCCCGGCGCACGCTGCGACATCCAGACCGTCGACTACAGCTACACCTTCGATCCGGAGTTGGAGCGCGACTGGAACTGGTCGGAGAAATACGCGACCCAGCCCGAAATCCTGCGCTACCTCGGTTTCGTCGCCGACCGCTACGAGCTGCGGCGCGACATCCGTTTCGGCACCAAGGTCACATCGGCGACATGGGACGAGACCGCGCAACGCTGGCTGCTCACGACCACCAACGGCGCACCGGTTTCCTGCCAAAGCTACATCATGGCGACCGGCTGTCTCTCGGCGCCCAAACCGCCGGAGATCGCGGGCGTCAAGGATTTCAAGGGCGAAGTCTATTTCACCAGCCGCTGGCCGCATCACGGCGTCAACCTCGCCGGCAAGCGCGTCGCTATCATCGGCACCGGCTCGTCGGGGATCCAGTCGATCCCGCTGATAGCCGAACAGGCCGCCCACCTCACCGTGTTCCAGCGCACCCCGAACTTCGCCTTGCCCGCCAAAAATGGTCCGGTCCCGGAGGATCGCGCCGCCTTGTTGCAGGGCGACCGCGCCACCTTCCGCGAGCAGGCCCGCTGGTCAATGGCCGGCGTGCCGCTGCCGCCGGCTACCGACTTCAGCTGGCAGCTCAGCGACGCCGAGCGCCGCGAGCGCTTCGAAAAACTGTGGGCGGCGGGCGATCTCGTCGGCATGCTGACCCAGCTCTGGGCCGATCAGGGCGTCGATGCCGACGGCAACGCCGTGGTCGCCGACCTGTTTCGCGAGAAAATTCGCGCGCTGGTAAAGGACCCCGAGACTGCGGACGCGCTAAGCCCGTTCGATCACCCGTTCGGCGCCAAGCGCCCCTGTCTGGACACCAACTACTACGCCACCTTCAACCGTCCCAACGTCACGCTGGTCAATCTCCGCAAGGAACCGATCAAATCGATCACGGCCTCCGGCATCACCACCGAAAGCCGCAGCTTCGATATCGACGTGATCGTGTTCGCGACCGGCTTCGATGCCATGACCGGCGCCATCAAGGCGATCCATCCGATCACCGGCCGCGGCGGCCGATCGCTGACCGACTTCTGGGCCGACGGCCCGCACACCTATCTCGGCCTCACTGTCGCAGGCTTCCCCAACCTGTTCCTGATCACGGGTCCGGGCAGCCCCTCGGTGCTGTCGAACATGGCGGTGTCGATCGAGCAGCACGTCGACTGGGTGGTGGATCGCCTGTCGGCGATGCGCGAAGCCGGATTCACCGCGATCGAGCCGACCGAAACCGCGCAAGCCGGCTGGGCCCGGCACATGGCCGACTGCGCCACGCTGACGCTGCACCGGCTCGCCAACACCTGGTATACCGGCGCCAACGTGCCGGGCAAACCGCAGGGCGTGATGCCTTATACCGGCGGCGTCGGCCCCTATCGCAGCATCTGCGGCGAGGTCGTCGCGCAGGGCATGCTCGGCTTCCGGCTGACCGGCCCCAATGGCGCGGAGCAATGCAACGACGGCGAGATCGTCCGGCTGCAACCGGACGTCCGGCTGGTGCTGAACATGCTGGCGGAAATGAACCTGCCGCCGATCGAGTCGATGGGCGCGCAGGGTGCGCGCGACTTCCTCGGCGAATTCAACAAGAGCCGCCCGCCTGGCCGGCCGGTCGGCGAGGTCGGCGACGGCGCGGTGCAGGGCGCCGCGGGTCCGCTGCCCTACCGTCTCTACCGGCCGGCAACGCCGGGACCGCATCCGATCGTGGTCTATTTCCATGGCGGCGGCTGGGTGCTCGGTGACGAACAATCCGACGATCCGTTCTGCCGCGACCTCTGCCGCCGCAGCGGCATGATGGTCGTCAGCGTCGGCTACCGGCATGCGCCCGAACATCGTTTCCCGGCAGCGGTGGAGGACGGCTACGCGGCCACGCGCTGGATCGCGGACCATGCGGCCGATCTCGGCGGCAGGCCCGGACCGGTCACCGTCGCGGGCTGGAGCGCCGGCGCCAACATCGCCGCCGTCACCTGTCAATTGGCGCGCGACCGCGGCGGCCCGGCGATAGCAGGCCAGCTTCTCGTATGCCCGGTCACCGACTGCAGCTTCGACCGCCCCTCCTACACCGAAAACGCGACCGGCTATTTCCTGACCCGCGCGCTGATGTTCTGGTTCTGGGACATCTACTGCTCGCCGGCCGACCGCACCGATCCCCGCGCCTCGCCGCTGCGTGGCACGCTCGGCGGCCTGCCTCCGGCCTTCGTCGCGACCTGCGAGTTCGATCCGCTGCGTGACGAGGGCATCGCCTATGCCGAAGCGATGGCGACCGCCGGTGTCGAGGTCGAGCAACTTCAGGCGCACGGTCACTTCCACTCGTCGCTGACGATGGTCGACGTGGTGATCACCGGGGTCAGCGCGCGCGCGAAAATGGCCGAAGCGCTGCGCCGCTTCGCCGGGCTTCCGCAGAATGCGGCAGAAACCGGCGCCGGCATGCGAATGCGACCGAACCAGGACACTGCGCCATCAGCGGCAAGGGAGGCCGCGGCGTAGCGCGCAAAGCCGGCGTTGATTATTGATGTCGCCGGCTATTCGCAAACTGGCGCTGCCGTCAGGCCTTAGCGGCGCGGGACGAGGCCAATCGCGGGAGCACCGGGCAGTGCGAGCGAATTGCCGTCGATGCCGCCGGACTGCTGGGTGAAGCTGGCTCCGAGTGACAGGCTCAGATTCGACGTCGGCCGGATTTCCACGCCCGCATGCGCGCTATAGCCGGGCACATTGGTGGACGTGGAGTCGAACGGCGCAAACGGACCGCCGGGGCCGGCATTGTATTTCAGGGTGTCGAAACCGGCATAGACCGAGACCGGCGCGTTCTTGAAGTTGTAGCCGAACTGCACGCCTTCATAGGAGAAGGCGGAGCTACCGCTGAACGCGCTGATCTGGCTGAAGCCATTGGCACCCAAACCGAGGCCACCGCGTTCGCTTCCGACAAACCAGCCGTTTGAAAAATTGTAACGTGAAAACGGTTCGCCGCTGCCGGCGCTGCCGCCGGCAAAGCCCGCAGCGTTGCCATACGCGTTCGCGCCCTGGTCATTCGCGCCAAGGTCAACGGACCGGCCGCCCCGGAAGCCCGACGACCAGCCGGAGGCCCAATAGGGCACCGCGCTCGCCTGGGCGTGCGCCGAATGCCCTCCGGGACAAAGCGCGGCCAAAGCGACGGCAAAGCCGACTGCAAAAGCTGATCGAGTTGAAGCAACGGACATTCGCGCGAACCACCATGTGTTGCGAGATTATAGAATCCCGACCCCGGGAACGCCAGTACCAACCGGGTTGGCTTACGCAATGGCGACGATCTCGAGTTCCTGACCGTTCGCATTCACGGCGTCCCCAACCGCCTTGCCCATCAACAGGCGCGCCACGGGAGACACAAAGGAGATTGATCCGGCCTTGGGATCCGCTTCGTCTTCTCCGACGATTCGATACGTCTGCACACGACCGTCGGCACGGCTGAACGTAACCGTGCTGCCAAACGCAACGGTGCCGGTCGAAGCAGGTTCGGAAACAACCTGGGCCGTGCGAACCCTCGCCGCAAAGTAACGCGCATCCCGCAAGGGATTGGCTGCCTGCCGCCGCCGTTCATTGACGTCGTCGATTTTGCTCGCCGCATCGTAGGCTTCGCGCGCTTGCTGGAGCTGCAACTCCAGCGCCTTCAAGCCGGCTTCGGTAACAAGGTTCGCGTGAGGTGAAATCGCGCGATCGGGCAGCAGGGTTTCCGCAGCGGTTTCAGCACTGTCTTCCTTGGTAAAGGCAACGCTCAATCTCGAACTCCGTTTTAACCCGAGCATTGCCCGGTCAACTCGCCGGCGGCTGACCGGTTCAACGACCCGTAGGGTACATTGTCCGGCCCGCGGCTGCACGTCCCGAAATGAACCCCGCAGCAGTGAGTGAACCTGCGACAAAGTAGTCCGACGGGCAAATCACCGCCGCAAAACATGCCGCCAGAACGCGAAGGAGCGTTCATCCGTCGTCCCGGCTCAAAGCCGGGACGACAACGGAGCTATTTGAAATTCAAATCCGAATCACGATCACAGACGCGCTTGCGTCCGCGGCTGCCGGCACGCCGGCGCCTTCACCGCGCCAACGACTGCGCGCTCGACCTGCGACACCCGGCTGCAGATCGTGAACATGAATGCCATGCGGCTGCACTGCCAGTGCGGACCGAGCGCCGCACTCTGGATCGGCTCCGGCGAAGTCAATCCAACCGCGACGAAAGCGACGACGCAGGCGAGCGAGACAAACGCCAGGCTGTAAACGACGTACTTGCGGGTCCACCAATTGCGGGACACGGCGGTCCTCCTTTGGAAAGCCGGGAACATAGGTCCGTGGCGCGCTGCCCGATGTGAACGGGATCACACTGCGCCATCCCGCTTTCGTGATGGCCGGCAGGCCGGCGCTTGACGGGCTCACTGCGCGGGCTGGATCACGTTGCAATTGGTGCGGCCGGACATCAGGCAATCCTGCATCTTGCTGGCGGCGGTCAGGTCGTGCGCCAGCCACAGCCCGGCCGCCAGCATGGCGGCGGCGATCAACAATCCGGCGATCGCGCCGCGACGGCCGCCGCCCTCATCGGGATCCGTCATCGCCTTGCCCTCCACATCTCGCGCCGCACGCGCGCAGGTTGGGTATAACTGTCGCAAATCCGTTGCGCACACGCACGCCCTGATCGACACTCTTTCTTTGAGACTGAGCGTACGCGGGGGCGTGCCATGAGTAAGATGGAATCGAGTTACGACTACCATCGTTACCGGAAGTTGCTGGCGGAGGCGGTCGACGAGACCAGGCGGCTCGCACTGATCGAGCAGCTGATCCAGGAGAAGGCCCGCGACCGGCTTGAGGCGCAGCGGACATCGGACCGGGTGGCGATGACGGCGGTGGCGGTTGCCAGGATTCTTGGCCCGACCGCGCGACCGCGATAACCTAGTTCTCCGACGCGGCCATCACGATCGAACCGATCAGCGCGCAGGCCAGCAGGCCATATTGCAGCATCACGACCGCCTGCCGCGGAACCTCGGTGGCAGTGGCCATGTCGTAGAGCAGCCACGCCGACGTCGCCCCGCTCATCAGCATGATTTTCGGCCATTTGCTGTTCACGCACGTCCTCCCCAGACATCAAAGTCTCCGCTGATTTCCGCATTGGACGCTGGTATTTTGCCTTCGGTTCACCTAGGAAGGCGCCAACCGCGCCCGCCCCCGATTTTGAAAGCGACAAGGCCTCTTTTATGAGTGGATTCAAGGAACCGAGCTTCGCCGACCGCCAGAAGGCCGCGATGCAGGCCAAGAGGGACATCCTCAACAAATTCAAGGCCGCCCCCGGACCCGACGATCCCGAGGTGAAGCGCCGGGCCGCCGAACGCGAGGCCCAGGCCGCCCTGCGCGCCAAGGCCAAGGAAGCCCGCGAAGCCGCCAAGGCCGAGCAGAAGGTGCGTGAGGAAGCCGCCGCCGCCGAGGCCGCCGCCCTGCTCGCCCGCGAAAAGGAAGAGGAAGCCGCCCGTGCGGCCGCCCTCGAGGCCGAACAGAAGGCCAAACGCGATGCCCGTTACGCCGCACGCAAGGGCGGCGGCAAGGGCAAGAAGAAGTAAGCCAATTACACCGGCGACCCGTTCGCCGCCGACGATGCAGGCCCGCCTCCGGGGACAGAGCGGGCCCGCACGAAACGAACGACGGTTTAGTGCTTCTTCATGCCGTCGTCTTTCTTCATGCCGTCCTTGGACATGGCATCCTTGGACATGGCATCGTCCTTCTTCATTCCGTCATCCTTCTTCATGCCATCCTTGGACATCGCATCCTTGGACATCGAGTCCTTCTTCGTGCCGTCGCCCATCTTGTCCTGCGCGAAAGCGGCAGGCGCGAGTACGAGGCTGAGCGAGAGAACAGCGGCAGAGAGGCCGAAGCCGATACGGGTCGTGGTCTTCATGGTTAAGTCTTCCCTTAGGTTGGGTCGGGTTTTTGAAAGCGACGTCTGCCGCTTACCCCATGACGACGCGATGACCGGGATTGTTACCGGTCCGACCCAACACGCCAGCGGCTGTCACGGAGTGTTGAAGCAGGCGATCAGAAGGCCGCATGCGACAAGCTGCCGCCCAAGCTTGGACGCATTGTTGACGGAGTTCTTCTGCGAAGCCTCGTTTCGGGTGTGCACTGCAGCAATGGACGGCCTCTCTCCGAGGCCTGAAATCGGGACCGATTTCAGGACTTGCCGCCGCGCGCTGCCTCGACCTATTCAAACTGCCTCGAACTATCAGACTAGAGCCATCTCGGGCGAAGACCGGCTAACATGGGCTCAATGCCGGCCAGGATCCGCCGACCAAGAACCGCATTCCGTTTCAGGGGAAACACCAT
Source organism: uncultured Alphaproteobacteria bacterium (assembly GCA_963764705.1). GTDB lineage: Bacteria > Pseudomonadota > Alphaproteobacteria > Rhizobiales > Xanthobacteraceae > Bradyrhizobium. The sequence goes on from CAVXTR010000017.1 coordinate 88,609, forward strand.
GATCACACGCCGCCACGTCCTCGCATCCGCGCTTGCCGCGCCCGCCATCCTGCGTCTCGGCACCGGGACCGCCCACGCCGCGACCACGCTGAAGATCTCGCACCAGTTTCCCGGCGGCACCATCGACAAGGGTGATTTCCGCGACCGCCTGTGCCGGATGTTCGCCGAGCAGGTCGCCAAGCGCAGCGGCGGCGAACTCGTCGGCGAGATCTATCCGAACTCGTCGCTGGTCAAAACCAACGCGCAGTTCTCGGCGATGCGTAAGGGCGCGCTCGACATCAGCCTGTACCCGATGCCCTATGCCGGCGGTGAACTGCCGGAAACCAATATCGGCCTGATGCCGGGCTTGGTCGCGACCTACGATCAGGGTATGCGCTGGAAGAAAGAGCCGGTCGGCAAGGCACTGACCGACTTCCTCGCCGACAAGGGCATCATCCTCCTGAGCTGGGTCTGGCAGGCCGGCGGCGTCGCCAGCCGCTCCCGGCCGATCGTCGCCCCCGAAGACTGCAAGGGACTGAAGGTTCGCGGCGGCTCGCGCGAGATGGACATGGTGCTGCAGACCGCGGGTGCCGCCGTGCTGTCGGTGCCGTCGAACGAAATCTATGCCGCGATGCAGACCGGTGCCTGCGACGCCGGCATCACCTCCTCCACCAGCCTGATCTCGTTCCGCCTCGAGGAAGTCGCCAAGGCGCTGACCTCCGGCGCCGGCGCCTCCTACTGGTTCATGCTGGAGCCGCTGATGATGTCGAAGGCGATCTTCGACAAATTGCCGAAGAACCAGCAGGACATCCTGCTCACCGTCGGCACCGAACTGGAAGCGTTCGGCCGCAAAGGCGCGCAGGACGACGATGTCGAGGTCGCCAAGGTCTACGAGAAGGCCGGCGCCAAGGTCAGCAAGCTTGATGTCGCGACCGTCGGCAAGTGGCGCGACATTGCGCGCGATACCGCCTGGAAGGATTATGGTGCTAAGACTCCGACCTCAGCGACTTTGCTGAAGCTCGCGAGCGAAGTCTCCGCATGATGCATGGTCCGCTCCCGGATCAAAAAGACCTTACCGGTGTCGCCACGAGCAACCCGCTCGTGGCGATGCTCGGTCAGGCGTTGTCGCTTTGCAACAACGTCATCGTCTTCTGCGCCGCGATCGCGCTGATCGCGGCCTGCGCGATCCTCAGCTACAGCGTCATCGGCCGTGCCTTGTTTCACAGCGCCAATTACTGGCAGGACGAGGCGGCGGTGTTTCTTCTGGTCGGCGCCACCTTCATGACCGCGGCCTACGTGCAGGGCCAGCGCGGCCATATCGGCATCGAGGCCTTTGTCGGCTTGATGTCGCCCCGCGCCAACCGGATCCGGCTCTGGCTGGTTGATGTCGCGAGCCTGCTGTTCTGCGCCTTCTTTGCCTGGAAATCCTGGACGCTGGCGCATGAGGCCTGGGTCGACGGCCAGGTCTCGAACTCGATGTGGTCGCCGCCGCTGGCGATTCCCTATGTGCTGATGGCGTCGGGCATGACGCTGCTATGCGTGCAGATTTTTCTGCAAATCATTATTCCTTTGGTGGGTGCTGCGCGCCGATGAGCGTTCTCGGAATTGGCTTGAGTTACGGTTTTGCCACCCTGTTTGCGATGTTTTCCGGTATGCCGATCGCCTTCGCGCTCGGCGCCGTCGCGGTCGTCTTCATGGCGATCTACATGCCGGCGGCCTCGCTCGATACCGTGACGCAGAACGTCTACGAGGAAATGGCGTCGATCACGCTGCTGTCGATCCCGCTGTTCATCCTGAAAGGTGCGGCGATCGGCAAATCCCGCGCCGGTCAGGATCTCTATTCGGCACTGCATGCCTGGCTGCATCGCGTCCCCGGCGGGCTCGGCGTCGCCAACGTGTTTGCGTGCGCCTTGTTCGCGGCGATGGCCGGCTCTTCGCCCGCGACCTGCTCGGCGATCGGCTCGGCCGGCATTCCCGAGATGCGCAAGCGCGGCTATTCCGGCGGCTTCGCGGCCGGCATCATCGCCGCCGGCGGCACGCTCGGCATCCTGCTGCCGCCCTCGATCACCATGATCCTGTTCGCGGTCGCCGCGGAAAAATCGCTGGGCCGGCTGTTCCTCGCCGGCATCGGCCCGGGCCTGTTGCTGGTGACGCTGTTCGGCATCTACGCGGTGTTCCGATTCCGCAAGGAATACGCCGCGGCGCATGCGCTCTACACCGCGACCGGAACCGATGCCGCGATCCTGCAGCACGACGAATTCACCATGGCCGAGCGGTTCAGCGCGCTGCCGCGCGTGCTGCCGTTTGTGCTGCTGCTCACCGGCGTGATGATCGCACTTTACGGCGGCTACGCCACGCCGTCGGAAACCGCAGGCCTCGGCGGGCTATTGGCGCTGGCGCTGATCGCGCTGATCTACAGCGTCTGGCGGCCGAGCGACCTGGCGCCGATCCTGAAATCGACCATCCGAGAATCCACCATGCTGATGATGATCATCGGCATGTCGCTGCTCTATTCCTATGTGATGAGCTACCTGCACATCTCGCAATCGGCGGCCGAAGCCATCGTCGCCATGCATCTGCCGCGCTGGGAATTGCTGGCGGCGATCCTGGTCATGGTGGTCGTGCTCGGCTTCTTCCTGCCGCCGGTGTCGATCATCCTGATGACCGCGCCGATCATCCTGCCGCCGCTGCGCGCCGCCAATTTCGACATCATCTGGTTCGGCATCGTCATGACGATCGTGATGGAGATGGGACTGATTCATCCCCCCGTCGGGCTGAACATCTTCGTCATCCGCAACGTCGCACCCGATATTCCGCTCAGCGAAGTGATCTGGGGCACGCTGCCGTTCGTGCTCTTGATGATGGTCGCGGTGCTGCTGCTATGCTTCTTCCCGGGCATCTCGACCGGCCTGCCCGACCTGGTGATGGGCCCGGACGGGGGAAGGTGAAGCGAGCAAGACGCCCTCATTGTTCTCAGGGCGACACATCGCCATGCTTTCGTCTGAGACTGTAATTTTCGCTGAGTTCGTCGATACAATCGAGCGAGACCCAGGTTTTCAAGCGAATCCAGTAGTGCCAAACTTCCATAACAATGACGAAACTCAGCACTAGCAGACTATAAATAAATCCTTCCGCCTCACCCGCCGAAAGGCCGGATTTGATTGCGAGCAGTTGAGCCGTCAGAAGCGATCGAAAGGCAGGAACAAAGGCAAAGGCATCGGTTACAACGATAATCGCCGCGCCAACGCCAAAGCGCCACCATTTCCAATTACCCTGAATTTGGGCTCTCACTAACCTTAGTCTCTCCAAAGCAAAGTACTCTCGCTTCTGCCTGAACTCCTGTTCGGATTTCCTGGCTTCGCTTGCGAGCACGGCGACCAGATGCCGCCAACCAACGTGGTCCAAAATAAAAAAGAAACCAAGAGCTATCGAGAACCAGAAGATGTTCCCCTGTGCTGCCACAAGAATGACGGCCACAAAAATCAAGAGACCGACAATACCGTAGCTGCGCAGCGGCCATTGCCCCTTATTGGGCAGGCTAGCGTAAGCCAACTCCTGAATGTCAGTGTCCCGGATGCAGCCAAATCGCCAGCACCAAAAATAAGCGATCAGAGCGCCACGCCAGATCACCTCGGATGCTGCGCCGGAAATGACGGGTTCGACCGTGAAATCTCGAACCTGCAGCGCCGTAAAACCCAAAGCGAGGCCGGTGGTTATGTAGACGACGACCTTGCGAGTGCTGCGGGCGAACAGAATTCGATAGCGTACCCTGCTTTCCAGATCGAAAACGCGACGCCGAGACATTCCTGGTCCGCCTCAAGGTGCTACATCGAGCCTCAAGGTACGATAGTATTTTATGTGTTTACAACTATTGATTATACTGCACCGCGACTAATCCGGGCCAGGCACGATAGATGGCGTTTCCGAGCACGAGGCGACGTGCGCGGCTACTTCGCCGTCCGCGCCTTCGCGTTCAACGCTGCCGCGACACGGCTGACAGGCGGGCGACCGATCAACTGGCTCACGACGTTGGTCGCCGCTACCAGCTTCGCCATGTCCACGCCGGTCTTAACACCCATGCCCTCGAGCATGTAGACCACGTCCTCGGTCGCGACGTTGCCGGTGGCGCCGGGGGCGTAGGGACAGCCGCCGAGGCCGCCGGCGGCGGAATCCAGCGCGCGGCAGCCTTCCTCCATCCCGGCATAGAGATTGGCCAGCGCCTGGCCGTAGGTGTCGTGGAAATGCATCGCGAGGTTCGCCATCGGCACATGGCCCGCGACCGCGCGCAACAGTTGCCGGGCCTTGAGCGGCGTGCCGACGCCGATGGTGTCGCCAAGCGAGACCTCGTAGCAGCCGAGGTCCCACAGCGCCCGGGCGACGTCGACCACCGCCTGCGGCTTGATCTCGCCCTCATAGGGGCAGCCGAGCACGGTGGAGATATAGCCGCGCACCCGGACGCCATCAGCACTGGCACGGGCAATCACCGGCTTGAAGCGCTCGACCGATTTCAGCGATGGAGCAATTGATGTTGGCGCGCGAAAAACTCTCGGAGGCCGCGGCGAACACCGCGATCAACTTCGCGCCGGCGGCCAGCGAAGCCTCATAACCCTTCTCGTTCGGCACCAGCACCGGGAGTTCACACTCCGCATGGTGGCTGACACCACGCAGCACGGCGTCCGAGCCCACCATCTGCGGGATCGCCTTCGGCGATACGAACGCGCCGACTTCGACCTCGCGCAGCCCGGCGCCGATCAGCGCTTCGATGAAGCTGATCCGGTCGGCGACGCTGACAGAAGTCTTCTCGTTCTGGAGGCCATCCCGCGGGCCAACTTCAACGATGCGGACCGCGTCGCTCATCAGGCCGCTGCCGGTTCGATTTCGGCCAGTTCGACGCCCTCGCCGACGATGTCGCCGACCTTGCACTTGATCTTCTTCAAGACGCCGGCATAGGGCGCGCGCAGCGTCTGCTCCATCTTCATCACTTCCAGCGTGAGGATCGCAGCACCCTTCTCCAGGGTCGCGCCCTCCTCGGCCAGCAGCGCGACGACCGTGCCCGGCAGGGGGGCGACGATCTTGTCCTCGCCGACCTGCTCCTCAGTCTCGCCGCCGAACGGATCGACCCAATGCAGATCGAAGCGGCCGTTGCGGGTGCGCAGATAGAGCTCATGGCCCTCGATCACAGCCGTCACCTGGGATTTCATTCCATCGATCGTCAGGTCGAAGCCGCCACCGGCGTAAGGCGCCATGGAGACCAGAAAAGGCGCCTCGCGATTGGCAACTGACACAGCAAACTGGCCATCACCGTATTGCAGCGATACCTTCTGCTCGGTACCCTGCCCCTGCCGGAACTGGAATACCCGGGTTCGCAGGCCAACCGGCTGCCAGCCATAGGTCCGCCACGGTGAATGCGCTTCGTGCCGCGCAGCCTGCTGCTCTTCGCCGATGATGGCGGCCACCGCCGCGCAGAGCTCAAGATCGCCGACCACGCCCGTATGATCGGTCAGGCTCTTCAATTCGCGTTCGATGAAGCTGGTGTCGATCGTATTGGCGCGCACCTGCGGATGCGTCACCAGCGCCGACAGGAACGGAATGTTGGTGACGATGCCGCGGACGTCGGTCTCCTCAAGGCCGCGGTTGAGACGATCGATCGCGGCCTGCCGTGTCGGTGCCCAGGCGATCACCTTGGCGAGCATGGCGTCGTAATAGGGCGACACCGCATCGCCGCTGCGATAGCCGGCGTCGATCCGCAGGCCGTCCACGGCATCCGGCGTGCGCCAGGTCTTGATCCGGCCGACCGAAGGCATGAAATTCTTCTGCGGATTTTCCGCATAGACCCGCGCCTCGATGGCGTGGCCGTTCAGTTTGATCTCGTCCTGCGCCAGCGGCAGCTTCTCGCCAAAGGCCACCCGCAACTGCCATTCGACCAGGTCGATGCCGGTGATCAGCTCGGTGACGGGATGCTCGACCTGCAGACGGGTGTTCATCTCGATGAAGAACACCTCCTTGCCGTCGGAGACGAATTCGATGGTGCCGGCGCCGACATAATTGACCGCGCCTGCGGCCTTGCGCGCGGCGGCGCAGACGGCCTCGCGCTGCGTCGCGTTGAGCGTCGGCGACGGCGCCTCCTCGATCACCTTCTGGTGCCGGCGCTGCAGCGTGCATTCGCGCTCGAACAGCGACAGCAGATTGCCGTGGCTGTCGCCGATGATCTGCACCTCGATGTGGCGCGGGTTCTGGACGAATTTCTCGATCAGCATGCGGTCGTCGCCGAACGCCGCCTTGGCCTCGCGCTTGGCGCTGACGATCGCCGCCGACAATTCACCGGCCGATTTGACCACGCGCATGCCGCGTCCGCCGCCGCCCGCGGACGCCTTCACCAGTACCGGAAAGCCGATCTTGTCGGCGGCTTGCGCCAGGATAGCCTCGTCCTGGGCCTCGCCATGATAGCCCGGCACCAAGGGCACACCGGCCTTCTCCATCAACTGCTTCGAGCCGGACTTGGAGCCCATCGCCGTCATCATCGCGGCGGTCGGGCCGACGAACACCAATCCAGCGTCGAGGCAGGCTTGCGCGAATTCGGCATTTTCAGACAAAAAGCCGTAGCCAGGATGCACCGCCTCGGCGCCGGTCTGCCGCGCGGCTTCGATCACGCGTTCGATGTTGAGGTAGCTGTCGCGCGCCCGCGCCGGCCCGAGCAACACGGCCTCGTCGGCCATCGCGACATGCATGGCGTCGCGATCGGCTTCGGAATAGACGGCGACGGTGCGCAGGCCCATGGCGCGCGCCGAGCGGATCACACGGCAGGCGATCTCGCCGCGGTTGGCGATCAGGAGCGTGCGAAAACGCCGGTATAATTTCGAGCGGTCTGTCATGAGGTCCTGCATCACATCCTGAACAGGCCGAACTTCGTCGGCTCGATCGGCGCATTGGCCGATGCGGATAATCCGAGGCCGAGCACCAGCCGCGTGTCGGCGGGATCGATCACACCGTCATCCCACAGCCGCGCGGTGGCGTAATAGGGACTGCCCTGGCTCTCGTACTGGGCGCGAATCGGCGCACGAAACTTCTCGTCCTCTTCGGCCGACCAGGTGTCGCCCTTGGCCTCGATACCGTCGCGCCGCACCTGCGCCAGCACCATCGAGGCCTGCTCGCCGCCCATCACGGAGATGCGGGCGTTCGGCCACATCCAGAGGAAGCGCGGGCTGTAGGCGCGGCCGCTCATGCCGTAATTGCCGGCGCCGTAGGAGCCGCCGATCACCACCGTGAATTTCGGCACGCCGGCGGTCGCGACCGCCGTCACCAGCTTGGCGCCGTCGCGCGCGATGCCGCCGGCCTCGTATTTCTTGCCGACCATGAAGCCGGTGATGTTCTGCAAAAACACCAGCGGGATATTGCGCTGGCAGCACAGCTCGATGAAGTGCGCTCCCTTCAGCGAACTCTCGCTGAACAGGATGCCGTTATTGGCGATGATGCCGACCGGATAACCCCAGATGTGGGCAAAACCGCAGATCAGCGTGGTGCCGTACAGCTTCTTGAACTCGTCGAATTCCGAGCCGTCGACCACGCGTGCGATGATGTCATGGACGTCGAACGGCTTGCGTCCGTCGGCAGAAACCACGCCGTATATTTCCTCGGCCGGAAACAGCGGCTCCCGGGGCTCGCGCATGTTGAGTACAGCACGCGTCGCCGGCTTCAACGTGGATACAATACGCCGCGCGATCCCGATCGCATGGGCGTCGTTCTGCGCGTAGTGGTCGGTGACACCGGATTGCCGCGAATGCACATCGGCGCCGCCGAGTTCTTCCGCGGTGACGACCTCCCCCGTCGCCGCCTTCACCAGCGGCGGTCCGCCGAGGAAGATGGTGCCTTGATTACGCACGATGATGCTCTCGTCCGACATCGCCGGCACATAGGCGCCGCCGGCGGTGCAGGAGCCCATCACGATGGCGATCTGCGGGATGCCCTGCGACGACATCTGGGCCTGGTTGTAGAAGATGCGGCCAAAGTGCCGTTCGTCCGGAAAGATCTCGTCCTGCATCGGCAGGAAGGCGCCGCCGGAATCGACCATGTAGATGCAGGGCAGATTGTTCTGCCGCGCGATGTCCTGCGCGCGCAGATGCTTCTTCACCGTCATCGGGTAGTAAGTGCCACCCTTGATGGTGGCGTCGTTGGCGACGATGACGCATTCGCGGCCCGAGATGCGCCCGACGCCGGTGATGACACTGGCGGAATGAACGTCGCCGCCATAGAGGCCGTTGGCGGCCAGCGGCGACAGTTCGAGAAATGCCGTGCCGGGATCGACCAGGAGGTCGACGCGCTCGCGGGCCAGCATCTTGCCGCGCGAGGTATGCCGCGCTCGCGACACCTCGCCGCCGCCGCCGGCGACCGTCTTCAGCCTGTCTCTGAGGTCGGCGACGAGGCCGCGCATGACTTCAGCGTTGCGGGCAAACTCGGGGGATTTCGGATCGATCGTGGAATGAAGCGGCATGGCTCTCGAGCGGTTTATGGTGCGCCGCAATCCGGCACGGAGGCTGACGTCATGGTGTCATCGGCTCGCGGTCTAGCGCAACCCTGACTTTTGAAATGTCATGTCCCTGACATTCCAAGTTTAAGGCCTGCCCGCTTAAGACCTGCCCGGCTTGAGGCTTGCTTCGTGCGCGAGGATTTCGTCCCGGTCTGAACGTGCAGGCATTTGCCGCCCGGCCCGGCCGGCGGTCTTGCGTCAGGCCGCCGCATCGCGCCAGCGCCCCACGGGCGCCGGTGCGTCAAGGAATCCAGGGGCTCAGAACCCTTCTAGTGCGTCCACGGTTCGCCGCGCCGGAAGGCGAAATTGTCGGAATAGGCGACCTGGCGCTGGACCGAATCCTTGGGCTCGATCACCTGGTAGACAATGCCCTTGCGCTCGCAGTAGGCCACCGCGTCTTCCCTGGTGTCGAAGTGCAGTGTGAGTTGCTGTTTCATGTCGCCGGACGAGGTCCAGCCCATCAGGGGTTCAATCGCCCGCGGCTGCTCGGGTTCGTAGTCGAGCTGCCACTCCCTGGTTTTGGCCCTCCCCGATTGCATCGCGTTTTTGGCGGGCTTAAAAATGCGTGCGGTCATGGATGGTAGGACCCCCGGGGATATGCGACATGGAAGCGTTTGGTGGACACATCAGGGATAGTATACAGACACCTTTCAGGGATTTGATCGGTGATTCCGTAACTTCAGATGTACCATTTCCGTACCGGTATAGTCACTATGCTGCACTGTGACAATCTTGGGCCGCAAGACCTTGAGCCACAAGGCGGCCCAGGGACGATTTCGAGCCTGATCCAGCCGCACAATCCTCTCGAAAGCATCACTGCAAAACGGTCCCCATGAAAATCAACGCCACCCTGCCCGAAAAAGGACGCGACCTCCGGCTCGACCTGTTTCGCGGGGTCGCGAACTGGGCGATTTTCCTGGATCACATCCCGGACAATGTCGTGAACTGGATCACGACCCGCAATTACGGCTTCAGCGACGCCGCCGACCTGTTCGTTTTCATCTCCGGTTATACCGCCTCCTTCGTCTATGCCCGGATGATGCTCGACCGCGGCTTCATCGTCGGCGCCACGCGGCTGACCAAGCGCGTCTGGCAGCTCTATGTCGCCCACATCATCCTGTTCGTGATCTACATCGCCTCGATCAGCTATCTGGCGTTGCGCTTCGGCGATTCCGAGCTGGTCAACGAGTTCAACGTCGTCGGCCTCGTCGACAACGCCACCGAAACGCTGCGGCAGGGCCTGTTCCTGAAGTTCAAGCCGGTCAACCTTGACGTGCTGCCGCTCTACATCGTGCTGATGGGGCTGTTCCCGCCGGTGCTGTGGATGATGCTGCGCCAGCCGAACTGGACCATGGTGGCAGCGATCGTGCTGTGGCTGGTGTCGCGGCAAACCGGCTGGAACCTGGCCGCCTACCCGGCCGGCACCTGGTACTTCAATCCGTTCTGCTGGCAGGTACTGTTCGTGTTCGGCTCATGGTGCGCGCTCGGCGGCGCCCGGAAGTCGATGGGGGTGATCAATCACCCGGTCACGCTGTGGTTCTGTATCGGCTATCTCATCCTCGGCCTGGTCATGACCATGGCCGGCAAGTTTCCGGACTCGTTCGGCGCCCTGTTCCCGCACTGGCTGTATTCGACGTTCAACCCGAACGACAAGACCAACCTGGCGCCTTACCGTTTCATCCACTTCGTCGTCATCGTCATCATGGTGATCCGCTTCCTGCCCAAGGACTGGCCGGGGCTGGAGTGGAAGGTGTTCGATCCCCTGATCGTCTGCGGTCAGCAGTCGCTGGCGGTGTTCTGCGTCGGCGTGTTCCTGTCCTTTGTCGGGCACTTCGAACTGTCGATGAGCTCGGGTTCGCTGTTCGCGCAGATCTTCGTCAGCGTGACCGGCATCGCGATCATGACCATCGTGGCCTACTACATCTCCTGGTCGAAGCGGCAGGACAAGCCGCTGCCCAAACCGGTGGCGCCAAAACCGGCCTGAGGCGGCCTTCACCCCTTCCCGGCTCCGGCCGGTTGGGTCGAGGCCACCAGGGTCGCGACGTCGGTGAAAGTATTGACGAGCGGCGCCACCACTCTGTGCATCGCGGTCTTCGAGACCACGGTGTCATGCAGGATCAGATTGTCGATCCCGGTGTTCAGGAAGCAGGCCACGGCATCCTCGGGCGTTTCCACGATCGGCTCGCCCTTGATGTTGAAGGACGTGTTGATCAGCACGGGAACGCCGGTCAGCGCCTCGAATTCCTTGAGCAGGCGATAGAGCATCGGATTGGTTTGCTCGCGCACCGTCTGCACCCGCGCCGTACCGTCGACATGCACGATCGCCGGAATCTTGTCGCGCCATTCCGGCCGAACCGGCTTGGCGATCAGCATGAACGGCGAGTCCTCCTCGCCTTCGAAAACGTCCTTCATCCGTTCGGCCAGCACGATCGGCGCGAACGGCCGGAACGCCTGCCGGTGTTTGACGCGGCTGTTGAGGATGTCTTTCATTTCGGGTTTGCGCGGATCGGCCAGCAGGCTGCGGTTGCCGAGCGCACGCGGCCCGAACTCCGAGCGATCCTGGAACCAGCCGATCACGCGCTGGTCGGCGAGCAATTTTGCGGTGTCGCGGCAGACATTGTCGCTGCGCTTGGCCTCGACCTGGATGCGCACCAGAAACCTCTGCAGCGCGCTGGCGGCCTCCTGCTCGCTGTAGGGCCTGCCGACATAGGAATGGTCCATGACAAAGGAGCGGCGCTGCCCAAGGATTTTCAGCCAGCCGTAATAGGCGCAGCCGATCGCGATGCCGTCGTCGCCCGCTGCGGGCTGGATCCAGACATTGTCAAAACCCGCCTCGCGGGCAACACGTCCATTGGCCACGCAATTGAGTGCGACGCCGCCGGCCATGCACAGGTTCTTGGCGCCGGTGGTCTCGCGCAACCAGCGGGCGCGGGCCAGCAGCACGTTTTCGGTATCGTCCTGCGTACGCCAGGCCAGATCCTCCCAATGCCGCATCGCGGGGCTCTTCTCCCAGTTGCTGCCGTCGAAAACGAAGGGCTGCTTGAGGTCGCTGGTCCAGTGCGGCACGTGCAGCTTGCCGTCCGTCATTTCGAGCAGGTGCTTGACCTGGTCGCGGCGGCCATAGGGCGCGAGGCCCATCAGTTCGCCGCATTTATTCCAGTCGCCGAAGATGTAGGTCGACGCCCGGCTGTAGAGCGCTCCGAGACCGGGCATGTTGTAGAACTCATCGCTGAGGAAGCCGCGATCCGGTTCCATCCAGACCTTCTTCAGGCATTCGAGTTCCACGCCGTTGAACTTGTAATAGCTTTCGGATTCGCGCGCGAGCGGCGTCGCCGTATCGCCCGACGGATAGGATTCCATGACGTCAGACTGGTAGCTGCCGACGCCGTCGACGACCATCACGACGCCATCTCCGAACGGCGAGACCGCGAACGCGCTGTAGGCGTGCGCGAGATGGTGAGAGATCGAAACCACCTTGTCCGACTTCGACAGATAAAGCGGATGCTTGGCGGCATCGCCGCGTTCGAACTCGGGCAGAAAGCCCGGCGCATCGAAATAGACCAGCCGCTCCTCCATTTCCGGGACCGGCATGATGTAGCAATTGCGCACGATCAGATCGACGTCGTCGAGCGTGATGCCTTCGGCTTCGAGGCAGTAATCGATCACCTCCTTGTAGAAGCCCGAGGCGTGCTTGGCCCGCGTGATCCGCTCCTTGGCGATCGCAAACGCAATGGCACCGTCGCGCAGCAGGCAGGCGCTGACATCGTGGTCATAGGTGTTCAGGCCGAGGACATAGGTGTGTTGTTTGGGCATGGGTACTCGTTGGCGCGGGGATCGAGAGTGCTTTGGAATGGGAATCACGTCGACATCAAGTTGCTGGCATGGCCTAGCCGTAGTTTTTCACGTCCCGCAGTTCTGCAGCGCACAATCATCGACGTTCAGAAAGATGAACGACGCGAGCCGTGAAAACGCCGCAACCGGACTGTAACTTGACCTTATATTCGCTTCTCAATAAAGTCCCTAAAGCCCGCAAGAACCTTAGTAAAAATATTGTCTTAGCGCATCTGAACCAAACGATATCTCAAGCGTCTAAGTGAGATAGTGCCGAAATCCAGATGTTTTGGAAGTGACCGGGAGATCCTCGAATGACTAAACGCTACAATATCGTGACGCGCTGCCTTGCGGCGGTGGCTTTGTTCTTCGTCTATGTCGCCGGCACGTCCGCGATTCTGGTCGGTGCAACCACATCATCGGCCCAGGCTTGGGTGGCTCGCGGTGGCGGCCGAGGCTGGGGTGGACGTGGCTATTATGGACGCGGTTATGGCTATGGTCGGGGCTACGGTTACTATGGTGGTCCCGCTGTCGTCGTTCGCCCGGGACCCCGCTGCTGGTGGAACGCTTACGGCGTGCGCGTTTGCAGGTGGTAATGTAGCTCGATCAGCGCCACGCGCGATCGACACGTTTTGGGTGTGCCGGACAACCGGCGCACCCTTTTTCTTTGGCTCGCTGCTTTGTTGAATTCGCCGTTGGCGCGACTTAACTGGCCAGCCGCGGCAGCAGCTTGAGCGCATTGCCGCGCTCGATCGACGCCATCTGTTCGTCGGTGAACACGCCCGCCTCGCGCAACCCCTTCACATGATCGATGCCGGTCCGGTACGGAAAATCGGTTCCGAACAAAATCTGCGACGGCGGGATGATCGCCGATAGCGCCGACATCGCGCTTTTGTTCGAGGTCTGCGCGGTGTCGTAATAGAAGCGCTTGAGTTCCGCCAGGGTCCCGTCCGGCGTGGTCCCCTTTGCTTTCGGATCCAGCAGGGGATTGCGGACGAAGCGCTCGATCAGGAACGGCATTGTTCCGCCGGCATGCGAGAAGATCCAGCGGATGTCGCCGAATTTCTGCGCATTGCCGCTGAAGACGATGTCCGCGATCGTGCGCGTCGTGTCGGTGCCAAATTCGATCATGACGGGCTGCTGCGTCGGAACCAGATTGACGCAGCAATTCGCCGCCGTCGGATGGGTGTAGACCAGCGCCTTGCGGCGGTTGAGTTCCTCCATGACAGGCAGGAACAAGGGATCGCCGAGCCATTTGTCGCCGTAGCTCGTCATCAGCGCGATGCCGTCGGCCTTCAGGGTGTCGAGCGCATATTCGATCTCGCGCAAACTGCCCTCGGCGTCGCGCAGCGGCAGCATCGCGAAATTGCCGAACCGTCCGGGATGATCGGCGACGAGTTTCGCGGCATATTCATTGGACTCGCGGCAGAGCCGCCGCGCCACGTCCGGCTTCATGGGCTGGATGCCGGGGGTAGTGACGGACAGCATCGCCGTCGCGATGCCGGCTTTGTCCATGTCGGCGAGCGACTTCTCGATGGTCCAGTTCTTCATCAGGGGATCGCCAAACCCGATATCGTTCGACGCCGTCACGTAAGTCGGCGGCGAAAGGTGATGGTGGACATCGATGCGGAACGGTTTTGCGTCGGCGGTCTGCGCCGTCACGCGATCGCCTCCCATCGCCGCAGTCAGCGCCAGCGCGCCGGCGCCGAGCATGAAGCCGCGCCTGGATGGCGATAACAGTGACGGACTGGTTTGGTCGCAGCAAAAGCATCCGCTCAGCGCGGGCATCCGCAATTCCGTCATGTCACTCCCTCCAAGATTTTATTTTTTGAACGCGGATATCAGTCGTCGAGAATGGCCACCGCCCGGGTCCAGCCCGCCGAAGCGCGCTCGATCTTCACCGGGAAGCACGACACCATAAACCCGGTCGGACGGCAGCTGCTCGAGATTATGCAGCTTCTCGATATGACAGTAACCGATATGACGGCCGGCCTTGTGGCCTTCCCAGATCAGGCTGGCGTCATGGGTCTCGGCATATTTCTTCGCGGTGTAGACGAACGGCGCGTCCCAGCTCCAGCCGTCGATGCCGGTCAGCCGCACGCCGCGTTCCAAAAGGTACATCGTCGCCTCGTAGCCCATGCCGCAGCCCGAGGTGACGTAATCCTGGCGGCCGTATTTGACGCCGGCGCTGGTGTTGACCACCACGATCTCCAGCGGCGACAGTGTATGGCCGATGCGCTTGAGTTCGGCCTCGACGTCCTTTGCGGTTGCGACATAGCCGTCGGCCAAGTGCCGGAAGTCGAGCTTGACGCCGGGCTGCAGGCACCATTCCAGCGGCACCTCGTCGATGGTCCAGGAACGCTCGCCGCGATTCATGGTGGGATGGAAGTGCCAGGGTGCATCCAGATGCGTGCCGTTATGAGTAGAAAGCTGCACCTGCTCGACCGCCCAGCCCTGCCCGTCCGGCAGGTCTTCCGCCTTCAAGCCGTCGAAGAATTGCAGCATCCGCGGCAGGCCCTGCTGATGATCGATATACTGGATGGTAGGATGCCCGCCCGGCGGATCGGCCGGCACGTCGTTTTGCAGGGGAACGGAGATGTCGATCAGCTTGCGCGCCATGGCGGTTTTCCTCGTGTGATATCGTTTGATTGTTGTTCTGACGGCTGATGTTTTGTTCTGTTCAGCTCCGACGGTTCGCGCAGTCGCAGTCCAAAAGTCAGTAGAAGTCGGTAGGAAAGGATTTCCGCGCGAGTCGGAAAAGTTCGAACTCCGCTATGGTAAATGGATCGTTTCACTTCCACCAACATCTTGATTTCGAACCACAATAAAATTGGCACGCCGGATGCAAATTCCCCTGTCGTGACCGTGCGGTCACGATTTGCAACCTAGCACTTGGGACCCCTGCCATGTTCATCAGCCTCCTAGAAGAGGTGGCTTCCTTTGCCGCTATCTTTCTGTTCGTCACGGCGCTCGCTTTCTGGTCGAACTTTCTTTCGACGATCTAGCGTGACCGCGACGCTCCGGGCCGTTCGGGTGGCTGAAAGCAACCCGAACGCCCGCGAAGAGATCGCCTAGACTTGCTGACGCTCGACCCGGTTTTTCAGGATACCGATCTTCTCGACTTCGAGTTCGATGCTGTCGCCATGTTCGAGGTACCAGCCGAGCTCGAGTCCGCAGCCATTGCCGACAGTGCCCGAGCCGATGAACTCGCCGGGCATCAAGGTCTCGTCCTTGGTGACATGGGCGATGATCTCCTCAAATGGGAACAGCATGCCGTCGGAGACGCCTTGCGAGCGCATCTTGCCGTTGACGCGCACTTCCATCTTCAGCTTGTAGGGGTCGCCGATCTCGTCGGGCGTGACGATCCACGGGCCCATCACATTGCCGCCGTCGAAGCTCTTGCCCTTGGCGGGGCCGAGCCGGCCTTCCATCTCGATCCGCTGGGCATCGCGCGCGGAGAAGTCGTTGAAGATGGTGTAGCCGAAGATGTGGTCCCTGGCCTTGGCGGCCGAGATATTGGCGCCCTTGTTCTTGGTGATGACGCCGTATTCGCACTCGTAGTCCATCACCTGGCTGTAGCGCGGCCACTTCACGGTGGTGTTGGGACCGCGGACGCTGAAGCGGTTGGTGATGTAGTAGATCGGTTGCTTGCGATAGATCTCGGGCAGTTCGCCGAGCGGCTCGGCGTCGATCCGCGCCAGTTCCGCCATGTCGTTCTTGGCGCGCGCGGCGAGCTTCAGCTGCCCGCGCGGGGCCTGCAGGATGTGCAGCGGGAACGACATGCCGTCCCGCATCTGCCGCGGTTCCGGGATCGGCGCGAGAATATCGGCCCCTGTCACCGGGACTGACAGGGATTCGTCCTTGCCGTGCTTGTCGAACACTTTTGCGGCCTGTTCGAGCGCGGCGTCGCCGGTATCGATCAGGGCCAGCATCGACGCGAAGGCCGGATTGACGCTGCCGTCGCGGCTGGCGGCGGCGGCAAGATCGAACAGGCGACGATCGCCGGAATGCACGATGGCGACCTTGTCCTGGCCGCCGGATTTGAATGTTGCGAGTTTCATGTGACCGCCTCTTGCTTTCAGATGCAATATATGATCGAAGAAAATATCGATAATCAAGTCTTAAAAATGTGAATGGGGAAACCGCAGTGAAGAAGATCATCGCGACGTTTGCCGTCAGCATTGCGCTGACCGGCACGGCTCTGGCGCAAGCCAAGATCCAGGTCGGCTGCACCGCGACGTCGGATTGCGCCTCCGCCATGGTCGCGGTCGACGAAGGCATCTTCAAAAAGCACGGGCTCGAGGTCGAGATGACGCCGATCGGCATCAACTCGAACATTCCGGCCGCGATCCTGTCGAACTCGATCCAGATCGGCGGACCGACCTCGACCGTGTTCCTGCAGGCGGTCGACGGCGGGCTGGACCTCGTCGCCATCGCCGGCGCATCGGTGATGAATCCGGTATCGAACGGCAACATCACGGCTTTCGTTCGCAACGGCATCACCATCAAGGAGCCGAAGGATTTCGTCGGCAAGAAGGTCGGCGCGCCCGGCCTCAACGCTTTCCTGCACGTGCTGTTCGTCAAATGGCTGGTCGAAAACGGCGTCGATCCCAAGAGCGTCAACTTCGTCGAGGTCACCTTCCCGACCATGTCCGACATCATCAAGTCCGGCGGCGTCGACGCGGTGCTGACGGCCGAACCGTTCGTGACCCGCATGACCAATGCGGGCCTCGGCTCGGTCGGCGCGCGCTACGCGGTCGAACTGGCGCGCACCGATCCGATCATCTTCTACGCGGCGTCGCGCGAATGGGCCGACAAGAACGCGGCCGCGATCAAGAAATTCCGCGATGCGCTCGCCGAGTCCGCCGAGATCGTCAACAACGACCGCGAAAAGGCCTCGGCCTCGATTTCGAAATTCACCAAGCAGCCGATCGATCTGGTGAAGATGACGCCGCCGAACCGCTCGGTCCCGGAGCTGAAGCCCGAGCAGCTCGGCTGGTGGATCGAGGTGATGTCGTCGCAGAAGATGCTGCAATCCAAGCTCGAACCCAATAAGCTCGTCCTGAAATGAGGATGTCGCGATGCCGGCTCAAGAACGCCCTGCGAGCCGACCGGTGATCGAAGCCGCCACCTTGAGCGAACGCGCGGCTACATTGGTCGAGCAGGACATTCTCGCCGGCCATCTCGCGCCGGGATCGCGGCTTGGCATCGTCGACCTGGTGCAGCGCTACGACATCGGGGCGACGCCGCTGCGCGAGGGCCTGTCACGGCTGATGTCGCGCGGGCTGATCGTCGGCACCGGACAGCGCGGCTTTCGCGTCGCCGACATCAGCCGCGATGACCTGCTCGACATCACCTTGATGCGCACCGCCGTCGAAATCGAAGCGATCAGGCTCGCGATCACCGAGGGCGACGATGCCTGGGAGGCCGGCATCGTCAGCGCCCTGCACCAGATGCGCCGCCACATCGAGCGCACCGGCGATGAATTTCGCGAGGGCGCCGAGGATTTCGACCGGCTGCACAAGGGTTTTCACACCGCGCTGCTGGCGGCCTGCGGCTCCAAGCGCCTGCTGGCCGCGCATTCCGATCTCTACGACCAGGCCTATCGCTACCGCCGCGTCATGATGCGCTCGTTCGACAGCGGCAAGAAATTCGTCCGCGCGCACCAGTTGCTGGCCGACCGCGTCATCGGGCGCGACGTTCAGGGGGCGCAAGCGATGCTGGAGGCGCATCTTCGCTCGACCATGGACATCGTCTACCCCAGCGGCAATGAGAGCTGACGCCCATGAAGGCCCAAGTGAACGCTCAAGTGAAAGCTCAGGGAACGGCCAACGCCCAGATGCCGATCGATCCGGTTCCCGGCCACCCCGCGCCGCAGGTCGCGTTCACCGATGTCACGCTCGACCTTGGCGGCAAGACCATCATTGAGAATCTCAGCCTCGGCGTCCAACCCGCTGAATTCCTTTGCATTGTCGGCGCCTCCGGCTGCGGCAAGACCACGGCGCTGCGGCTGGCGGCGGGGCTCTATCAACCGACGCGCGGCAAGGTGACGTTCGACGGCCAGCCGATGCGCGAGCCACGCCGCGAGATCGCGATCGTGTTTCAGGATTACGGCAAGGCGCTGCTGCCGTGGCGGACTGCTGCCGGCAACGTCTCGCTGGCGCTCGAGGCCGGCGGCATGCCCGCGGCCGAGCGCCCGGCCCGGATCGAGGAACTGCTGCGCACGGTCGGCCTGCCCGGCCATGCCGGCAAATACCCGGCCGAGATGTCCGGCGGTATGCAGCAGCGGCTGCAGATCGCCCGCTGCCTGGCGCAGGAACCGAAGACGCTGCTGATGGACGAGCCGTTCGGCGCGCTCGACGCGATGACGCGGCAGGGATTGCAGGACGAGGTGCTGTCGCTGGTGGCGGCGAGCGGCGCCACCGTGATCTTCGTGACCCATGATCTCGACGAGGCGATCTATCTTGGCGACCGCGTCATCGGGCTGTTGCCGCATCCCGGCCGGATCGGCATCGAGCTTACGGTCAACCTGCCGCGCCCGCGCGACCAGTTGTCGACCCGCGAGCATCCGGAATTTTTGCGGCTGCGGCGGCAATTGTTCGACTTCATCAAAGCGACCGAGCAGTGAGCGACACCACCGCCAGCAATACCGCCAGTAATACAGCGAAGGCGCTGGTGTTGCCGGTCACGCTGCTCGTGGCTTTCGAGGTCTGGGCGCGCGCCACGCATTTGCAGAGCGACAGCCTGGCGCCGCCCAGCGACGTCATCCGGGCGCTGGCCGAGGCCCTCGCCGATTTCTCGATTCTGATTGCGACCCGCGACACGCTGTTCTCGGCCTTTACCGGCCTCGCCATCGGCAGCATCATCGGCCTTGCGCTCGGCATCGCCTTCGGGCTTTCCAACACGCTCAACCGCCTGATGGAAGTGACCGTGGAGGCGATCCGGCCGATCCCCTCGATCGCGTTGCTGCCGATCGCGCTGATCGCGCTCGGCTTCGGCTACCGCATGGAAATCGTCATCGTCGCCTTTGCCTGCGTCTGGCCGATCCTGATCCTGAGCCGGGCCGCGGTGCGCAGCATCGAGCCGCGGCTGATGGAAGTGTCGCGCGCACTGCGTTTGGCGGCGGCGCAGCGGATCTGGAAGATCATCATTCCCGCCGCGCTGCCGCGGATCTTCGTCGCCTTTCGGCTGTCGGCCGGCATCGCGCTGATCGTTGCCGTGACCGTCGAAATCGCGATCAATCCGATCGGGCTGGGCGCCGGCATCATGCTGGCGCAGCAGGCGCTGCGCGCGGACCTGATGCTAGCCTATCTGGTCTGGATCGGCGTCGTCGGCTATGCGCTGAATATTGCGCTGGTGGTGGCGCAGCGCCGCCTGTTCGGCCGCGCGGCGCTGAGCGGAGACAGCGCATGAAAACCACGGGCATACTCTGGCGCCTGGCGAGCTTTGCGGTCGCCGCCGGCTTCATTGCGATCTGGCAGTTGGTGGCCAATCTGAAACTGGTCTCGCCGGTGTTCCTGCCCGGACCCGACCGCGCCTGGGCCTCGCTGGTGCGCGGGTTTTCCTCGGGCGACCTCCTGACCAAGCTCGCCGGCACGATCGAACACATGGCCTATGGCTGGCTGGCCGCCTCGATTGCCGGCACCGCGCTCGGCGCCGTGATCGGATCGTCGCCGAAGATGCGAACCTATGTGGCGCCGTCGCTGGAATTTTTGCGGCCGCTGCCGGTCTCGGCGATCATTCCGGTCGCAATCGCGATGCTCGGGCTGACACAGGCGATGGCGTTGTTCGTGATCGCGTTCGGCGCGATCTGGCCGATCATGCTGGCGACCATCCATGGCTTTGCGGCCGTCGAGCCGCGGCTCTACGAGGTGGCGCGGTCGCTGCAGATGTCGAAGCTGGCGGTGATTTTCAAAATTGCACTGCCTTCCGCCAGCCCGGACATTCTTGCCGGCATGCGTCTCAGCCTGACCGTGGCTTTGATTCTTGCGGTGGTCTGCGAAATCCTGGCCGGGCTCGACGGGCTCGGCCACTGGGTGCTGCTCTCGGCGCGCGCCTTTCGCTCGGCCGATCTGTTCGCCGGCGTCATCCTGCTCGGCGTGACCGGTTACGTCACATCGGTCGCGATGTCGATGGCCGAACATCGGCTGCTGGCATGGCAGGCCTCGCAGCGCTGATCTGATGCGGCCTCGCCAGGTTGATCCAGGTCAATGCGGCGACGATCCAAAAAATGGATTCTCGCCGCACATGATGCCTGACACAGACGTCCGGCATCATCCGGCGATCTCGCCGTTTTCTCCTTGACTGCCCCGTTCTCGCCGGTCCCTTGGGATTGCGCGCGGCGGGGCATTTTAGGTCGCGCGACCACACCCCCGCATCCGGGGTTCACGCTTTACATCGTCAGGGTTGGGAAGCGCGTTCCGGCACCGACGATGAGTCAACGTCCACGCCCAGCCGCTCCGGAACACGTTGCAGCCAGGCCAGTCGCCGCTTGCCCAAGCCGGCAAGATCGCCGCGCCAAAAACCGATCGACCGTCCGAGCGCGCCGAGGCTGAAGGTGACGAGCACCTCGTGATGCCTCATGCCCTTGCCGCCTTTGACCAACCCGAGGTCGCGGATGATGCAGTACGTCCCGCTACTCATACGGGTCGAGCGGATCGAGGAGGAAAGCCGTCAGACGACCGAGTTCCTCGCGATGCTCGGCCACGAGCTGCGCAACCCGCTCGGCGCCGATCCGTGCTGGCCCCAGGTCGCGCGCGCCGCAGGAGACGGTCGACGGAGATCGCGCGGCTCGCGACGATCATCGAGCGGCAGAGCGCGCACCTCGCGCGGCTCGTCGACGATCTGCTCGACGTCTCGCGCGTGACGGCGGGCAAGATCGTGCTCCAGCGCGGGCGCGTCGATGTCGGCGAGCTGGTCGCGAGCTCCGTCGTCTCGCTCGCCGCGAGGCGAGCGCGCGCGCGGTGATCGTCACGGACGCTCCGATCAAGGGCCGGCCGGTCGCGGTCGACGGCGATGCGATCCGCTTCGCGCAGATCGTCGACAACCTGCTCACCAACGCGATCAAGTACACGCCGGCGGGCGGTCACATCGAGGTCTCGGTGGTGCGCGAGGCGACGAGGGCATCTGCGATCGTCGTGCGCGACGACGGCATCGGCATCGCCGCGAACTGCTACCGCGGATCTTCGATCTGTTCGCACAGGCCGAGAGCGCCCTCGATCGGGCGAGCGGCGGCATGGGCATCGGCCTCACCCTCGTGAAGCGCCTCGTGGGGTTGCACGGCGGCACGGTGACGGCGACGAGCGCCGGGCTCGGCCAGGGCAGCGAGTTCGTCGTGCGCCTCCCGGCTGGACGAGACTCCGGATGCCGCGTCCTCCGGCCGAGCCGGCGCCTCGAGCGCGCCGGCCGGCGGCTCCGGGTCCTGGTCGTGGACGACAACCAGGACGCGGCCGACTCCATGGCCCTGCTGCTTCGCCTGTGGGGTTACGACGTGACGACCGGGCAGGACGGCGCGGGCGCGCTCGAGCAGGCGTGGCGCAGCTACGCCCCGGACGTGGTGCTCCTCGACATCGGTCTTCCGGGAATCGACGGCTACGAGGTGGCCCGGCGGATCCGGGCGGGAGAGGCGAACAAGGACATCGTGCTGGTCGCGATGACCGGTTACGGCCAGTTCGAGGACCGGCAGCGCTCGGCGGAGGCGGGATTCACGACCCATCTGGTCAAGCCCGTCGAGCCCGAAGCGCTGCGCCGGCTCCTCGCCGACAGCGCGGGGCCGCCCCGCTAGATCCCCGCGAGGGTCTGGCTCGCGTCCGCCGCCCGCGCTCGTGGCTCCGCGGGCCGGCACGTGTCCTCGGCAGATTCGCTATGATCGACGTTCCCGTGGCCGAGGATCCTGACGACAACACGCCCCGGGGACGGCTGCGCGCCCTCTACGAGTGGTTGACGCGACGCGGCGGCACCGGCGCTGTCCCCGAGACCTCGTCGCGACCCGCCCACGCGAGACAGCGTGCCCGCCCGCATCGGGCACTACGCGATCGCGCGCAAGCTCGGCGAAGGCGGCATGGGCGTCGTCTACGCGGCGCGCGACGAGCGGCTCGAGCGCACCGTCGCCGCTCAAGACGATGTCGTCGCTCGCCAGCGACGAGACGGCGCGCAAGCGCTTCTGGCGCGAGGCGCGGGCCGCGGCGAGCGTCAATCATCCGAACGTCTGCCAGATCTACGAGATCGGCGAGGACGGCGGCGAGCTGTTCATCGCGATGGAGCTGCTCGAGGGCGAGTCGCTGGCCGAGCGGCTGCGGCGCGGGCCGCTGAGCGTCGCCGAGACGGTGCCGATCGGCCTCGACATGCTGGCCGCGCTCTCGGCGCTGCACGCCCGCGGCATCGTCCACCGCGATCTCAAGCCGTCGAACGTGTTCCTCACGCCGCACGGCGTCAAGCTGCTCGACTTCGGCCTGGCGCGGCCGCGAGCCGGAGCGCTCGCTCGACGTCGCGACGACGGACCTGACGCGCACCGGCATCGTGATGGGCACGCCGCGCTACATGGCGCCCGAGCAGGTGACCGGCGACGCGGTCGACGCCCGCACCGATCTGTTCGCCGCCGGCGCCATCCTGTTCGAGATGCTGGCCGGCCGGCCGGCGTTCGGCGGCCGCACGGTCGTCGAGATCCTGCACGCGACGCTCTACGAGCAGCCGCCGGCGCTGACCGGCTCCCCGGCGGTGGCGGCGGTCGACCGCGTGATCCGCCGCGCGCTCGCCAAGCGTCCCGCCGACCGGCCGGCGTCGGCCGACGCGATGGCCGACGAGCTGCGCGCCGTGTCGCGGCGTCGACGGCGACGACACGCCGGCGCTGGCGCACGCGCTCACGCGCCTCGTGGTGCTGCCGTTCCGCGTGCTGCGGCCCGATCCCGAGACCGACTTCCTGGCCTTCAGCCTGCCGGACGCGATCACCACGTCGCTCTCCGGCATCGGCTCGCTGGTCGTGCGCTCGAGCGCCATCGCCGCGCGCTTCGCCGGCGAGGCGCCGGACCTCAAGGCGCTGGCCGCCGAGGCCGACGTCGATCGCGTGGTCATGGGCACGCTGCTGCGCTCCGGCGATCAGCTGCGCGCCGCCGCGCAGCTCGTCGAGGCGCCCGGCGGCACGCTGCTCACGTCGCACACCGTGCAGTCGTCGCTCGGCGATCTGTTCCGGCTGCAGGACGACATCGCCCGGCGCGTGGTGGAGGCGCTGCGCTGCCGCTGGCGGGCGGCGTCGCCGCCGCCCGACGCCCGACGCGCCGCACAACGCGCGCGCCTACGAGCTCTACCTCCGCGCCAACGAGCTGGCCCGCACCTACGACGGCCTGCCGCAGGCGCGCGATCTGTACCAGCGGTGCCTGGAGCTCGATCCGAGCTTCGCGCCGGCGTGGGCGCATCTCGGCCGCTGCCATCGGGTGATCGGCAAGTACATCGAGGCGACGCCCGACAGCGAGGCGCGCGCCGAGGAGGCCTTCCGCCGCGCGCTCGCGCTCAACCCGCGGCTGTCGGTCGCGCACAAGTTCTACGCGAATCTCGAAGCCGACATCGGCCAGGCGCCGCGACGCGCATCGTGCGCCTGCTCGGCGAGGCCGGCCGCCACGGCAACGATCCGGAGCTGTTCGCCGGGCTCGTGCACGCCTGCCGCTACTGCGGGCTCTTCGAGCGAATCGATCGCGGCCCACGCCGAGGCGCGCCGGCTCGATCCGAACGTCCCGACGAGCCTCGAGCAGACGCTGCTGATGACCGGCGACATCGACCGGCTGCTGGCCGTCGAGCCGCCGCCGATCGTCGCCGGCGCCGACGACGGGATCCGGGTCATCGGTCTCGGGCTGGCCGGCCGCCGCGACGAGGCGCGCGCGGCTGCTGCTCGAGCATGCGCCAGGCGCCGCGCATTGCCGGCGTTTCAAGTCGTGGACCGACTACCTGATGGCGTGGCTCGATCGCCGGCCGGCGGACATGCTCGGCCGGCCTGTCCGCTCTCGAGCGCGCTGAAGATTCAGGACGATCCGGAGGCGATCTTTCAGGAGGGCTGGCTGCTCTGCGACGTCGGCGAGCACGAGCAGGGGCTCGCGTACCTGCGACGCGCGGTGGCCAAGGGCTACTTCGTCGGCGCCGACGCTCGCGCGCAGCCCGCAGTTCGACGCGCTGCGCGAGCGATCCCGCGTTCCAGGCGCTGCTGGCCGATGCCGAAGCCGGCCGCCAGCGGGCGCTCGCCGCGTTCCGCGAGGCCGGCGGCGAGCGGCTGCTCGGCCGTGAACGGCCCGAGGGGACGCGATGAAAACGCTGGCCTCGCCGCGGACAAGACGGAGATCCTCACGCGCCTGCGCGCGCTGCGTCCTGACAGCGCGCGCCGTTGGGGCCGCATGTCCGCGCACCAGATGGTCTGTCACCTGAGCGACGCGTTTCGCATGGCGACCGGCGAGAGGCCCGAGACTCGCCCACGGCCTGCTGCCGCGGTCGATCGTGAAATGGATCGCGCTCGTCTTCCCGTCCGCTGGCCGACCGGGATCCGACGACACCGGAGCTCGATCAGGAGGTCGGAGGTACGCAGCCCGTCGCGTTCGCCGCGGAGCGGCCGAGCTGGAGACGGTCGGAGCGCATGACCACGGACGCGAGAAGCCCCGAGGCGCTGATCCGCGTCCGGTCTTCGATGTCCGAGGCCGCATGGCGCCGCTGGGCTATCTCCACGCAGACCATCACCTGCGCCAGTTCGGTCGTTAGGGCTTCGCGCCGCCGGCTCGGCGCTCCCGCTCCGATCTGGCTGATGAGGCCCGCGACGTCGTTCCTCACGTAGCTCTCGATCAGGCGCCCGTCGACGATGGTCACCATGGTCAGGCCGGCCATGGCCACCGCCTTGCCGGTGGGGGCGACGCCGAAGAGCACGCCGCGGTGCGTGCCGCGCATCGTGCTGCGGGCGCACACCTTGTCCCCCTCCGCCACCAGCTCCTCGATCGTGATCTGGAGATCGGGGAAGGCGGCGCGGAACGCGTCGACGATCTGCTTGACCCCTTCCGCGCCCGGAGGCAAGCCCTGGGCGGCGCGTCGCGATTCACGTACGAGGGCGACAGCACCTCGTCCACGACGTCGAGCCGGCCCTCGTTGAACCCCTGCTCCAGGAAGCGGCGGTAGACGGCCTTGTTCTGATCCGTGCTCATCACGCTCCTCGCCGGGCGCCCATGGGGACGCCTTCCGCGAGGATAGCGCGTCAGCGGCCGTAGCGGATGCGGATGTTGACGATGCCGAGTCGACCCGGCGGTTCTTGGCGCGGGCGGCGTCGGTGTTGGCGCGCAGGAGAGGCAGCGTCTTCCCGTACCCGGTGACGGAGAAGATCTCCGGCGGCAGGCCGGACTTCACCAGGAAGTCGCGCACGGCTTGGGCCCGCCGCTCGGAGAGCTTCTGGTTGTAGGCGTCGGACCCCACGTCGTCCGTGTGGCCGTTCACCGAGATCGTGTAGTCGTGCGACGTCACGAGGATCCCGGCGATGCGGGCCAGCAGCTCCCGGTCCTGCGGCCGCAGGTCGGCCTTGTCGAACTCGAACTTCCAGGTGGTCCTCGCCCAGGTTCATCACCACGCCGAGGGCGGTGCGGCGCGTCTCCACGATCTGGCCGAGCGCCTCCTCCAGGCGGTTCACCTCCGCCTCCGCCTTCTTGCGAATGGCGGCCGCTTCCGCCTGCGCACGTGCCGCCGTCTCGTTGGCCGTGCTCGCTTCCAGGCGCGCGGTGTCCGCCTCCTTGCGCGCGTCGGCGCTCTGGGCCTCCGCGGTTTGCCGGGCTTCCGCCGCCGCACGCGCGGCGGTCTCGGCCGCGGTGGCGCGGTCCAACGCCTGCCGGGCCAGGGCCGCCGAGGCCTCGGCCTTGCCGGACACGTTCGCGAGCTGTTCCTCGAGCGCGCGCGTCCGCATCCGGCTCTCATAGGCGAGCCAACCCAGGCCCCCCAGGGCGAGCACGAAGAGGACGAGGAGCAAGGCGAGGCCCTTGCCCCCGCGCCGCGGTGGCTCGCGCGGTTCTTCGGACTGCAGGTCGAGGCTGGTCATTGGCCCCTCATGTCGGTCGGATGGACAGTGCGTGATGGAACACGTTGCGGGGATCCCAGCGCGCCTTGACGCGCTGGAGTCTCGGATAGTTGTCCTTGTAGTACAGCGTGTGCCACGGGACGCCGGACGTGTTCCACGCTGGATCGGCGAGGTCGACGTCGGGATGGTTGATCATCGCGCCGTCGCAGAGCGTCGCCGGGCACGGGCACGCCGCCGGTGTCGGCGAACGAGGTCTCGATAGAACTCGCGCACCCAGGCGAGGTGCCGGGCTTCGTCCTGGGGATTCGCCCAGCCGACGTTGCACGCCGTCGACAGAATCGAATCGCGTTGGGCCGAGGCCGTGGCGTTCGGCGCGACAGTGTTGACCGACGCCTCCGTAGGTGGCCAGGCCGAGTCCTCCGCCCGGGACGTCGTAGTCCGTTCGAGTCAGGTATTGGTAGGCGACCGCGATCTGGCGATCGGTGAACGGCTTGCGCAGGAAGGCGTCCTTGACCTTGGCGAGCGCGTCGCCCGGGCCCGCCTTGAACAGCTCCGGAAAGGGGTTCAAGCGCAAAGCCCAGCCAGGAGGTCCTTTCGAATCGCGCGTGCAGGGGCACGTCAACGCCCTCGTGATCGCCGGACAGATGCTCGTCGACGAGAGGCTGGGCGCCGGCCCCGGCGGTCGACAGCCCTTTCAGCTCGAGCTTGCCGTATTGCCGGCGTCGCAGGAAGAGAATGCTGAACAGGGTCGACGCCGGAGAGTCTGCAGCGACGTTCTTCGCGCCCCAATCCCCGAAGTTGCGCGCCATTCTCGCGAACGCGGCCTCGTCGACGTCCGTCCAATTCCAGGAAACTCTAAAGACCAGCACCGATTCCGGGGCCTTGGGCAGCAGCAAGGCGGGATCGGAGCCGGCGGCGTCCGGCGACCGGAACCAGTACCGCGTGACGATGCCAAAGTTGCCGCCACCGCCGCCGGTGTGTGCCCACCAGAGGTCGTGGTTGGGATCGGACGCCTCTCGAGTCGCCACCACGCTCTTAGCCGTTCCGCTCTCGTCGACCACGACCACCTCGACGCCGTAGAGATGATCCGCCGCCAGGCCGTACTGCCGGCACACGAAGCCGAACGCGCCGCCCAGCACGTGGCCTCCGACTCCGATGTCCGGGAGCTCGCCGGCCGGGATGGTCACGCCCCAGCCGAGAAAGAGCCGGCGGTAGGCCTCGCCCGAGCGTCGTCCCTGCCTCGATCGCGAAGGCGCGCATGTTCGCGTCGTAGGAGACGCCGTCATCAGCGACGTGTCGATGACGACGCGCACCGCGGGGTCCGCGACGAAACCCTCGAGGCAATGCCCGCCGCTTCGCGCCGCGATCCGTGCAGGTGTCGCACGGCCTCCTGGAGCGCCTCACGACCTGCTCGGTGGACTCGACCAGGCGCACGTAGTCCGGCGTGCCGACGAATCGCTTGTTGAATCCTCGACGCGACGAGATCGCCGTAGCGGGCATCGTCCGGCCCCACCTTGTCCGGCCCCACTCGCGGACGCTCGCTCATTCGCCTGCTCTCCTTCGCCGGCCCCCCGGTAGTCTAGTCTGCGCCGTCCAGGCGCGGGACGACCCCCTCAGCGGTCGCGGGCGCCTCTCGGGCGAATCAGGAAGGCGTCCCCGGCGCGCGTTTCCTAGACTCCACCCCTTAGGAGGAGACTATGACCTTGCCTGCGTGGACGCTGCTGGCGCTGGCCCTGGCCCGACCCGAAGGTCCGGCGCCGCCGCCGAATGAGGCCGTGCGCCTCGTGCCGTTCGTCCGCGCCCTCCGCGCGGCCGACTACCGTGGCGATCGCGCGAGCTGCGCCGCATCGACTCCGTCCTCGCCGGACTCAAGGATCCCCACCTCGGGGCGTACATCCTCTACTGGCAGGGTTTCGCGCGGTGGCGGCGCGCCCTGAACGGCTTCAACGAGACGCCGTGGCCGGCGGACTTGAGGCAGGACCTGGAAGACGGCGTGGCCAGCTTCCGGCGCGCGCTGATCGAAGAGCCGGGTTGGATCGAGCCCAAGATCGGGATCGTCGGCTGCTCGGCCAGCCTGCTGTTCCTGGCCGGCGATGATCAGGACCGGCGGAAGACGCTCCTTGCGGAGTTCCTTCCCGTGCTGAAAGAGATGACGGCCGAAGGCAGTGACAACCCGCGCGCCCTGTGGATGATCGGAGGCATGCAGCTGGGAGCGCCCCCTCCCTACGGCGGCGACCCGGTCAAGGCGGCCGCCACGTTGCACAGGGGCGTCGAAGCCGCGCGCCGCGAAGCGCTCCAGAGCGAAGCCGCGCCTGCCTACGTGCCGCGCTGGGGAGGGGCCGAGAACCTGATGAACCTCGCCTACGTCTACTCGCACAGCGCCGTGCAGAACCAGGCCACGGCGCGCGCCTATGCCGAGGGACTCTCGTCGGCCGCCTCCGACTGGCACTACGTGCACGACGTGCTCCTGCCCCAGATCGAGGCGATGGGGGAACCCGGGAAGTGAGACCACGGCCAGCGCGCTGATCACGGAAGGCGGAGACGCGCCGGCGTCCCGGCGAGCGGCGCTGCTCGCCTATGCGGGCGGGTGTGTCGCCCTCGCGCTCGGCTATGCCGGGCTGTTCGTGGCCTCGGGCGCCGTCCCCGCCCTGGCCTTGAGAGCGGCCGCCGCCGTCGTGTTGCCCAACGCCCTGCTGGGCCGATGGTCGCTCGGTCTGGCCCGGCGCTGGCCCTGGCCGGAGCGCGGCGCCGCGGGAGTGGCCCGCGCCGTCCTCGCCTCGCTGGCCATCACGGCCGCCGCCACCGTGTCGTGGGTGCTCGTGGCCGGCGTCGACGAGAGGATCACCTTCGGCGCGTGGCGCTTTCCCACGCGCCAGATCCTCCTGTGGCAGACCGTGATCGACGGCCTGGTTCAGCTGGCGCTGGTCGGGGCCGGCTATGCCTGGCACAACGGGACGCGCGCCCGCGAGGCCCAGGAGCGGGCCCAGCGCGCGGAGGCCCTGCGCGCGCGCGCCGAGCTGCAGCTCCTGCGGACGCAGCTCAATCCCCATTTCCTCCTCAACACGCTGCACGCCCTCCTGGGACTGGTCCGCCGCAATCCCTCGACGGCGGAGGCGGCCATCGAGCGGCTGGGCGAGCTGTTGCGGTTCGGGATGAGCGTGGAGCAGCGCAAGGTGGACAGCGTCTCCTTCCGCGAGGAATCCGAGGAATCCGGTTCCCTCGCGCTTCCGTTCATGACAGTTGCCGCTGGTTCCGCCGGGCCTGTGCGCCGCTGGGCGACATCTGCGATCGAGGGGAACCGGGTGAAGGGCTACCACAGCACCGGCTGGGTCTCGCTGCGCCCTGATTACACGGTCGTTCCCGCGGAATCTGCCGATCCCGATCTCACGCTGCAGCTCTGGGCTGTGGGGACCGCTAACGAACAAGCTCTACTGCGCCGCAGCGACCGGGCTGTTCGTCGTACGGGGCAGCACCTACGGCGACAGCGCTTAGCGCCGGGACCCGGAAACGAGATGGAACTCGCGCACGGATAGAGCCCAGAAGCAGATGATATGCGGCACCGCCGCCATTTCCCGGTATCTCCTGGGCGAGGCGCATAGTCGGCAGGGAGGAGTTCTTGCAGGTGAGTGCGTCGACGTGATGTGTTGGCTCAGGCGTGGGTGACGAAGGCCGCCATTGGGCTGACGAAGTTCGAGGTCGGCGAGGGCCTTGAGCCGGTCGGTGACGATGTCGTCGTTGACCCGTATGTACTCGTGGACCAGGACATTGCGGAAGCGCACCGCCCGGCGGATCGAGCGCGCGAGCACGCGGGTGCAGACGCCGTGCTCGCCGAGCAGTCTTACCGCGTCCCCGTTGTCCGCCGGCGGGCCGACCTTCGGTCGCGCAGATGCGCGGGGTGACGTCCACGCAGGCCTCGATGGCGGTGACGAACGTGCATTTGACGCCCGCAGCCAGATGGGATCCGCGCGGCGGCTCTCATCAGCGCCTGACTCGCGCTGCAGGACGGAGACGTCATCGCTGATGCTGCGCAGCAGTCGCAGGATCCGGGCTTCGTCGACCACGGGCTACCCGGCCCTGGCCGTGACGGCGGCGGCGAACTCCCGGTGGGACCGGGTGATCCGGGGCAGCTCGTCGAAGTAGATCTTCCGGGTCATCGCCTCCCAGCGGACCCGCGCGGACCTGGTCGTCCTCGAACAGGAGCCTTCCGCCGACTGCCACCCGCCCGGCTAGCTCAAGCGGCGCGTCGTCGAGGACGAGCAGCTCGACGCCGGGCGGGAGCAGCACGTCGAAGGCGCTCGGCGGGCGTCGCCGAAGTACGCCGCGATGTCTACGTCGAGTCGGCGCGGTTCTGACCGGTGGCGCGGCTGCCGTGCAGGTACGCGAAGCGGGCTCCGGCCTGCCTGAGCACGGCGACAGCCTCTGCGGTCACGGCTTCGAACGACTCGTCCATGCTCTTAGTCTCGCAGATCGGATGACCGATTCACCGCTACCGGGTGCCGGCACGCCGAACTGGGTCATCGGCCCTCAGATCCGATTATTGTAGGCACTGCCGCGGCAGCGCCGTAATGGCGCCCGCCGTGTGCCCCGCTCTCGGCGTTCGCACACGGTGGGTGATCGTCCTTGGTCCGCGGACCAGCGCGCAGTGCCGCCGATATGTACTGTGATGGCTCTCTCAGTGAAGTCGGCCGCGGGCGCGCCGAACCAGACGATTTGCGCGCTGCAACACCTCTCGCTCCCTGACGATGTTGGACGCGCGAAGGATACGGGCCATCGGCTCAGCTGGTGGGCGGTGCCGTGTACTGGCCGGTGCAGCCCTCGCTGGGGGGTGGGTTTCCTGCGAACATCAGGTACGGCTGGGCGTAGACCGGCTGGGCCTGCGGGTTGCCGGTGCAGACGGCGGACACCTGCGCGGACGTCACGCTTGCGAAGCTGCCGCCCGCAACGCTGAGGGCGACGAAGTTCGCGCCGAGCTCGGCCACGTCCCCCGCCGGGTAGTCGGGCGTGATCGCGTCCTGCAAGACGATCCACGCCCTGGCCTGGTCACCCAGGGCCTGGCTGAGCGTCACCTCAGCGCCTGCTTGTTCGTCTCGCATTGGTCTCCGGCCGGATTCTGGTAAACGACAACGCCGGGAATGCCGACGGACCCGGCCGGAAGTCGGACACGTAGAGCTGAGTCGGATTCGCGTCTGGACGCTCGTGATCAGCGTCGTGGTCACCTGCACGGGAACCACGAGATTGCGGGCTGGAATGGCCAGTCCCATCTGGCAGTTTTGCACCCCGCTAACGGCATCGGGGACGCTCGCCTCAGCTTGTGGGCTGCCGAAGGTGAAGATCTGCGTGTACGTGTCCCCTTGGCTGTCCTTGAGGTGCAGGTCGCGCTCGTAGCCACCGGAACCGCCTCTCGCGGACGCAGTGGCCGACGCACGGTATGGCAGGCGTCCTACCTTTTCCCCACGTGGGTGTCTGCGTTGTTGCCGCCTGAGCCGATTGCGCCGGTGGCTGGACAGTGCCGTGACTGGCTACCGGGGAACCGTTACCGCATCCCCCAACAGCCCACAGTCCCGCGCAGCCAGCCAAAACCAGGATCATCCTGGCCGGCACGTGAGGGGAAACCACCGGCATCTGCCCTCGCCGGTACCCCATCGCTGCCACCAGGCAGGCCCCGCCCACCCCATCCCGCTCGCCACCCGGCAGGCACCCGTTCCTCATGGTGTGATCGACGGTTCGGCGTCAGGCGCGGACCCCATCCAGGGCCGTCGCGCGCCGCGCATACTCGGCAGGTATGGGGCGCATCGTGATCGTGGCGATCGCGGTGTGCCGGTGATGGATCGTGCCATAGTTTCTTTCGAGCCAGCGTTCACGACGCTGAGCAGCTCGCTCTGGCCTGCTACCGCGTCTTTACCGGCGAGGCCTGCACCTGGACCTTCTCGGATGCCGGATTCCCGCGGGTTTCCCGCAAATCCGGGCCCTGGTGAAGGTTCCCGGTAAGGTTACGCACCTCAAACGCAGCGCCCTGGCAAGCTCAAACCGTCTTACGAGGGACTTCGGCCGGGTTCGGAAGAGACGGGCCGTCCAGGTCCGGGCTTTCTATGCCGGTACCCGATGCCGGACGGGCCTGTGGTGACTGCCACAGCCGGCCGGGCAAGGGCGGTTACCAGTCGTGACCCTTGCCCATGAGCCCGTTCCTTGAGACCAGTGAGCGCCAGCTCGTTTTCGTCCATCTCGTCGGCGCCTTCGGCCCGCAGTGGCAGGACCAGGTAGCGGGTTCCGGAGTTGGCGTCCCAGACCCTGATCTCGGTGCTGTCGGGGAAGCTCGAGCCCGAACTCGGCCAGCACGGCCCGCGGCTCGCGCACCGCCCGCGACCGGTAGGCCAAGCTTTTGTACCAGCTCGGCGACGGGCCGAGCAGCGCGGTCGGGTAGCACGAGCAGAGCGTGCACCATCATGTTGTGCACGGCTGGCGTGTTCTGGACCGCCTTCAGCAGGTACCCCTGGGTGCTGGTGCTGAGCGGGCAGCGGCCGCGCCGCCGCGTTGCCGTCGGCCAGCAGCCGGTCACGGTACCCCGGATCCCTCCAGGCGCGGGCGACCATCCGGGCGCCGTCGACCGGGCGAAAGGCCCAGTAAACACCCGCTGGAGGATCTCGTCGAGCTCGGCGTCGGTGGCCAGCCCGGCGGCGATCAAGCGCTCTTCGAGCCTGCGGACCCTGGCCGCCACGGAAGCTCGCCGTGCTCGCCGCTCACGGCGCCTCCTCCAGGAGCTACTCCCACATGTCGAGGATCACCGAGTGCGATCCCGAAACCCCACAGCTCAGCCGCCGCGGCGAAGCGCACAGCGTAGACCGGCTCGGCGCGGAACACGCCGCGCACCGCCTCGTCCGGCAGCTGCCAGGCTGCCCTGGACCTCGACGACCTCGCCAACATGGCCGCGGGCATACCGCGGCAGCCTGGTATGACCGTCAGGATCTGCCGCCCGGGCTCGCACCCGGGTGCCAACGGCGAACCTAGTCATCGGCCACCAGCCCCCGCTCGGCCAGCAGCATCTCAGCCGCCCGCAGCCACCGCTCGTAGTAGGACATCGCCAGGTACTCGGCAGGCGGCATCCTGCTCGATAACATCGCGCAGATCGTCGAACGCGGCGTTGATCACCCCGCGGCGCTGCAGCACCCGGACGATCGCATACACCCGGGCTTCCCAGTCAGCGTGGAAAAACTTCCCGTCATCCTCGGCCGGGACCGGCCCGAACCCCGTCTGCCCGCCCATGTCGTGCACCCTGCTCACCCAACCCAACACCAGCGCCGGGTGCCCCCGAGCACGGCCCGGACCACTCGCCGCGCACGGCCGCGCCGGGCCGGATGAACCCGCTCTGCTACGGCAACTCCCGCACTCCACCTCGTTCCCGGTGCGACGGAGGGGGCTTATGCGGGCGCAGGCCGCTCCAGAGCCGCCGTTAGGCGCGTCAGGTGTCCTGCAACATGTTCGACCGCCGCCACCGCTTGGAACTGGTTAATCTGCGCCAGCGCCGACGGAACGGAGCGCGGAGACTCGGCCGCCATTCTGCTCCATGCAGCATTCTCTACAGCAGCAGCGAATCCTGCCCGCTGTGCCTGACGGCCTGCCACTGGGCGCACGTCTCCCGCCTCGTCTTCGGCGCGACCATCTACGACGTAGCGTCCAACGGCTTTGAAGACGCCTACAGCTGTACCGCGAGCTGGCAACTGGCACCGAGCAGCGATCCTTGCCCGAGGTCAGCGCAGGCGGAACGCTCCGGAGCCAAGCCGCGGACGTGCTCCGCAGGTGGGCCGACAACTACCCAGAGCCAGTCACGCCGAAATACTGACTCATGAAGATGGATTCGGGACTCAAATCCCATCGATGACATCTTTTGCTTGATTGATGCTAATGCCGGGATTCAGACTCCAGGTAACAGCGAGTGCATGGAGCTTCTTGCCCTGATGAGCCAGGTCCACCACTTCGGGCGCAGGGGCAGGTAATGCCTCGCCAGTCTCGTAGCGCCGTACTCACGCGCGTAATTAGATCCCTACCTGGATCGGCCCACTCTGGTGCGCCGCCACATCCTTCCGGAATCAGTTATAGGAAAGTTCGCAGCAGGGGGTAGCCCACGTCTGGCTCAACTGCGGCGATATAGCACGCCCAGCCCAGCAGGCGGTGCCGATGCATTTCATCGTCCTCGCCGCCGAACTCTCCCATATAGGTGTCGTAACCGAATTTGGAGATCATGTGTAGATATCCACCGCATCTGGCGCTTTGTCTTTCGTGGGATCCGTGGCCGGTCCGATTCCCCCACATACAAACCGGTGACGTACTGCCGTCCACCGCGACGCATGAACGCGGTCTTGTACGTGATTCACCGACCAGCCAGCGTCGTCGAGAATTCGGTTATGTTCGCCAAGGTGGCGGTCAGTTACGCTCACCAGAGAATGTGAGGTCGTCCACATAGCGCGTGAATGACAGCCTTTCTATTGGCATACTCCGCAAGAGAGCGATCCGTATCAGGAAGACCAGATTCGACAGGAAGGGCGACGTGCTTAGGCCGATCGGCAGCTTGCCGGCTATAGTAACGATACTGACAGCGAGTTCCGCGGCCTTTTCTTCGTAGCCCTGCTCTTGCAGTGAAGGTTTTTACCATCGCGGCGCTAATCGACGGAAAGAAGTCTTCAAGGTCGACACGCAGCACGCACTTTTTCCGAGGTGTTGGCTCGCGTTGCTGACGTGCGGAGCGTCCGCGGACAAATCCGTGAACATGATCAGGTGCTCGTATGGCAACTGCGTCAGTAAAGCTTCGAGTGCAAGTTCTTAGTTACGACGTCAATCGGGGGTTTGGCTTGAATATTTCACGTACCCCGCCGTGCTTCTTACGGGACGTCCACCGATTGTAGAGTCGCCCGCACCGTAGGAAGCGTCCGCCGATAGGCGCTTCAAGGACTTCCAACCGATACACCCGCGTGCTCCGCAAGTTCATCAACCGAGAATGGCACTATTGCCCCTGCGCAGAGTGAGCTTTAGGCGGTAGGGCCGCACTCCCGTGCAAGAGACTATCCAGCAACGCACGCGAACTCGCGCACAAAGTTGACTGCGACCCTACCTGGCGGAGAGCATACCAGTCTATGAAGATGCTTTCAACGAAGATCCATCAGGCAGACCGGACCCGATCAGCAGGGTTGCAGTTCTCGGAGAATCGGTTAGTGGAGCGAGTCCTTGGAGGGAGCATTCCTCCGTGCTCGAACGAATAGAGTATGGACACGAATGGCTCAATTTCGCGAAACCCTCTGGAGGACGTTTTCCTGGAACTCGGGACGTCCCTCCTGGATCCATCTGGATACAGCTGACATCACATAATCTATGATGGCCGTTGACATGTAATCAGTCTTGGCGACCATGCTGAGTTTTAGCTCCGGCAACTGAGCGACCTTGCCGAGGGTTGGGTGTGCCTGCTTGGTAGCGGCATCAGGGAGGCGGTGAATAATCGACCCGGATGCCCTCATTCTGCTCTATGTAGCAGATCAACTCGGATTCGTCGTTGCGGTGTCGGATGCGTAGTAGGTCACTCAGCAACTTTACGTACATGAACTCGATCTGTTCGTGTTCCGTGTCGCCGGGAACATTCGTTCGATCGGTGACGACCATGTACGTTCTGAAGACAATAGGCACGCATTAGCTCTAGAAATGGGACGCGAGACCTCTACCGGGTCAGTCGTACTGTGAAAGCCCTTCTTGCGGAACTTCTCGAATCCACGCATCCCGGCAAGATAGATCGGGACAGGCGCTTGTAAAGATTTCGGACTAGTTGCTCTATATCATCTGCATTGTCACCCAGTTCGACCGCGCCGACGATAAGTGGCTGGGAAGGATGTCCATTTCCTGACTCGTCCATGAGATATCTTCACCCGCTGATCCTACGGCCAAGTGCCAGCACTGCCGAATTCGGCAATCGAGGAGGCAGCATGACCATCACCGACCCCTTCGCGGGCTTCCCCTGCTGATTCCTGTTCCGCAGGCGGCAATCCTGCTGCGCATCAGCCGGGCGGCGGCCTATGGCTTCGCCTCTGGTCGCGCCCGACGTGGGCTCCAGCGCGGCGCTCTTCCTGGCCGCGCGGCACCCGGACGCGGTCGAGAAGCTGGGTGATGCGGAAGGCCATGGCCTACCCGCTGGATGTGACAGGCACTCTCGCGGAGATTATCGCGGCACCGGCCATCGAGGTGTTCGAAGGCCAGGATGGCGGTGCCACCATCGGTGCGGCAGTCGAGCTGGCAGCGCCCCGGGGCCAGGAGCCGGAGGTCGGAAGACTACGTGTCAGCCTATGAGAACGGCCGGTTCGCCCAGTCGACGCGTTACGTCCGCACCTACCCTGAGCAACTGCCCGTACTACGCGACCTCTTGCCCACGATCCGTGTGCCGGTACACGTCTTCGCCGCCGCCGACGACCCGCTGGTACCGG
>CAVXTR010000018.1:0-12819 GCA_963764705.1 uncultured Alphaproteobacteria bacterium
AAAAAGCCGGTCTCGACCTGCGAGCGCATCAAGACGTCCTCGAAATAGAAGGGAAGCGCGACCATGGCGAGGCCCTGCACCGAGAACGAGCAAACAGAGGTGGCGGCGGATAGTGCGAACATCGGCCGCTGGAACAGGTCCATCGGCAGCATCGGTGCCGGGTGATCGGCATTCCGGCGGGTCAGGAACCAGCCCAGCAGCACTGCGGCGACCAGCTCACCCACGACAAGTGCCGGTGGCGCCCCGTGCGCAGCGCTTCCGATCCCGATGATAAAGAGGCCGAGGCAACTCGCGGTCAGGGTCGCGCTCATGAAATCGAAGGCGTGCACCGCGCGCGGCGTCTTCGGCAGCGTCTTCAGGCCGATCACGATTGCGAGCACGCCGAACGGGAGGTTGATCGCAAACAGCCACGGCCAGTTTCCGACCGCCAGTATGGCGGAGGCGATCGTCGGCCCGAGCGTCATCGCGGTTCCGACCACCAGCGCGTTGTGGCCGAAGCCGCGGCCCATCATCCGGGTCGGGTAGACGAAGCGGACCAGCGCCGCGTTCACGCTCATGATGCCGCTGGCGCCCAGGCCTTGCAGCGCTCGCGCGGCGGTCAGGCTCGGCAGCGACCAGGCCAAGGCGCAGCCGAGCGAGGCCAGTGTGAACAGCAGCAGGCCGCCAAGATAGATCCGCTCATGGCCGACGATTTCGCCGAGCGCGCCGAGCGGCAACAGCGTCGCGACCAGCGCGATCTGATAGACATTGACGACCCAGACGACGTCGGCGGCGCTGACATGGAGGTCGGCGGCGATCGCCGGCAGGGCGATATTGGCGATCGCCGTGTCCAGCGAGGCCAGCGCCAGCGTCGTGAAGATCGCCGCGACCGCCCAGCGCCGGAGTTCCGGGGGCAGGCCGTCCATCGGCGGCGCGGGCGGCCTTGCGGTGGTTGGGTCTAGCATCGCGATTGGGTTCTCTGCGCCGGGACTGAGGCCCCGCTGGGGCGTGTTACTACGGACGCCGGCCGGACCACAGAGGCGCGGTTGCATGATGCATATGCGAAGAGACGGCGTTGTATGCGGAAATCATCGGATCGGTTTCGTTTGCGGCGGGCGATCGGCCAAATTGCGCAAGATTCCGGCCTTCCGCGCCATATCCGCGCGCCGACTTTGGGATACCTTCCCGTCGGCCAAATGATCGACTAGGCTTCCGGCGCACGGCGGCCGCAAAATCGAAAAAAAGACGGCTGACGGCGAGGGGAAGCGTTTGCACGGACCTGCGGGACGGCGCACCGAAATCACGCACAGCGCCAGCGAGGGCGTGCGCCGGCGCATGTGGAGCGTGCTTTGGGTCACGCTGCTGCTGGCGATCCTCGGCTTCCTGGTCATCTATCCCGTCCTGATGCTGCTGTTGGGCGCGCTCACCGACACCAATCCGGTGGTCGATGGCTTCTCGCTCAGCCATCTTTCGGTGACCAACTTCCTCACCGTGCTGGCGAACCCCAATGTCGCCGAGGCCTTGCTGAACACGCTGATCGCCTGCGGCGGCGGAACGCTGATCGCGGTCGCGATCGGGCTGTTGTTTTCCTGGATCGTGGTTCGCACCAATACGCCGTTCAAGGGCTTTATCGCCGCCGCCAGTATCCTGCCGCTGTTCGCGCCGCCGCTGGTCGCGGGTGTCGCATGGGCGATTCTGGGTTCGCCCAAGACCGGGCTGATCAACACCCTGTTCAAATGGATGGGGCTCGACTGGCGTATTGACCTCTATTCGTTGACCGGGCTGGTGTTCGTGTTCGGTATCTACTACGCGCCCTACGTCTACATGTTCACCTCGTCGGCGCTGCGCAACATGGATCCGAGCCTGGAGGAGGCCGCCGAGATTTCCGGCGCCAGCGCATTCGCGACCCTGTTCACGGTGACGTTCCCGCTGATCATGCCGGCGATCGTCTCGGGTATGCTGCTGTCGTTCATCGTGATGCTCGGCATCTACGGCATTCCGGCGGTGCTGGGCGCGCCGACCAATCTGGCGGTGCTGACCACCTATATCTTCAAGCTGACCAACTGGTCACCGCCGCTCTATAACACGGCGGCCGCGGTTGCGATCATTCTGATGGTCGTCACCGGCGGGCTGGTGTTCCTGCAGCAGAAGGTATTGAGCGGCCGCAGCTATACGACGGTGGCCGGCAAGGCATTCCGTCCGCGCAGCCTCGATCTCGGGCGCTGGCGCTGGTTTACCTTCGGCCTCGGCATCGTCTATCTCGTCGTCGTCGTGGTGCTGCCGTCGCTGGCGCTGATCGTGGCGGCGTTCCGCAAGTTCATGTTCATCCGCGACGCCGCCAGCCTGTTCGACATGCGGCAATATTCGATGATGCATTTCAACAGCATCTTCGACAATCCGCTGACCTTGCGCTCGATCTACAACGCGGTCGAGGTCGGCGTGATCACGGCGGTGGTCGGGGGCGTGCTCGCTTTTGCGATCGGCTATACCATTCACCGCACCCAACTGACGGGACGGCGCTGGATCGATCTGATCTCCACGGTGCCGGTCGCGATCCCCGGGCTGGTGGTCGGCGTCGCCTATCTCTGGGCCTGGATCGGCATTCCCGGCGGCCTCTACGGTACGATCTGGATTCTGGCGCTGGCGTTCATCGCGCGCTTCATGCCGGATACGGTCAAAGCGCTGTCGACCTCGTTCCTGCAAATTCACCGCGAGCTCGAGGAAGCCGCCTGGGTCTGCGGCAAGGGCATGCTCGGCACCATCCGAACGATCGTGCTGCCGCTGGCACGTCCCGGCGTGATCGCGTCGATGACGCTGTTGTTCGTATTGGCGGTGCGCGAACTCGGCTCGTCGCTGTTTCTCTACACCAGCAACACCATGGTGATGTCGGTGCTGCTGCTCGACTATTACGAGGGCGGCAATATCGGCAAGACCGCCGCATTCAGCATCGTGCAGACGATCCTGCTCGGCGTTCTCATCGGCGGCGCCAACTGGCTGTCGCGCGGTGCGGCGCAGGGCAGCGTCGCGCGTACCGGATAACAAAAAGTAATGGGAGGATTGGCGATGGATAGACGGATCTTCGTTAGCGCTGTTGCGCTGGCTGGCATTGCCGGTTTCGGACTGGCATCGGCAACTTCCGCGCAGGCGCAGGAATTCGGCTCGCCCGAATTGATCGCCGCCGCGAAGGCGGAGGGAAAACTGGTGTTCTACACGGCGAATTTCGCCGAAATCGAACAGATCGTCATCAAGCAGTTCAACAAGCGTTTTCCGGAGATCAAGGTTGAGATGGTGCGCGCCCCCGGCGGCCAGCTCATCACCCGCGTCAGGACCGAGGCTGCGGCAGGCAAACTGATTGCCGACGTGATCGATCATTCCGACCGCGCCTTGATGCAGCCGCTGGAGGATCTGTTCCAGGATTACGCGCCGCCGAACGCGGCCGACTACAATCCGGAGG
Source organism: uncultured Alphaproteobacteria bacterium (assembly GCA_963764705.1). Classification (GTDB taxonomy): domain Bacteria; phylum Pseudomonadota; class Alphaproteobacteria; order Rhizobiales; family Xanthobacteraceae; genus Bradyrhizobium. The sequence continues at coordinate 3,434 of CAVXTR010000018.1, forward strand.
CGTTGATTTCGCCAAAGTTCTGGCCGCGCGCCACCATCGCCTGGTCGATTGCCTACAACACCGAACTGGTGAAGGACCCGCCGAAGACCTGGAGGGACCTCACCAAGCCCGAATACGACACGATGACCGGCCAGGTGTTCGCGCAGTCCGGCGGCACCACCTGGACCCGGATCATGTTCGAGCGCCAGGTGCTTGGCGAGGACTACTGGGCGAAGCAGGCCGCGACCCACCCGGTCCTGTATCCGTCGGGCGCGCCGATGGCGGATGCGCTGGTGCGCGGCGAGGTAGCCATGGGTCCGTTGCTTTATAATATCGTCTATCAGAAGCAGAAGGACGGTGCGCCGATCAAGATGTTCTTCCCGCCGGAGGGGGCGCCGGTCAATCCATATGCCTCGGGAATTACCAAGACCGCGACGCATCCGAATGCCGCGAAACTGTTCCTGAACTGGTCGCTGTCGAAGGAGGGGCAGACCTTCATGATCAAGGATCTCGGCAATCTGACGTCGCTGAAGGAGCCGCCGGCCTATCCCGAGGGCTTCGATCCCAAGGTGGTCAAGGTTTGGTACCCGAAGTTCGACGAATACGTGAAGCTGCACGCATCCTGGGTCGCTGAGTGGGACAAGACCTTCGGATACCGGCAGTGAGCGTTGCGCGAATGAAGAAGGGTCGCTCATGACGGCGACGCTCGAAGTAACCGACCTGCGCAAGCAGTTTGCGATCGGCCGGCCCGCGATCGACGGCGTCAGCTTCTCGGTGCCGGCGGGCGAGATCGTCGTCCTGCTTGGCCCGTCCGGCTGCGGCAAGACCACGACCTTGCGCTGCGTTGCCGGCCTCGAGCATCCGACCTCGGGCGAAATCAGCATCGCCGGCAGGGTCGTGTCTTCGCCCGAGCGCGGCATTCTGGTGCCGCCGCGCTTGCGCGAACTCGGCATGGTGTTCCAGTCCTATGCGGTGTGGCCGCACATGACGGTGCGGCAGAACGTGGTCTATCCGCTCAAGCACCGAAAATTTTCCCGCGAAGAAGCGCGCCGCATGGTCGACGAGGCGCTCGCACTGGTCGGGCTGTCGGAATATGCCGAGCGGCCGGTGGTGGCGCTGTCGGGCGGACAGATGCAGCGCGTGGCGCTGGCGCGCAGCATCGTCTACCGCCCGCAACTGTTGCTGCTCGACGAGCCCTTGTCGAACCTCGATGCCAAGCTGCGCTTGCGGCTGCGCGACGATTTGCGCGTGATCCTGAAGCAGACCGGCATGACCGCGCTCTACGTCACCCACGACCAGGCCGAGGCGGTGGTGCTCGGCGACCGCATCGGCGTGATGCGCGACGGCAAGCTGCTGCAGATGGATACGCCGGACGAAATCTATAACCGTCCGGCGGATTTGTTCGTGGCCAATTTCACCGGCGCGACCAATGAACTGCCGGCCACGCTGGTGTCGCGCAACGGCGAATTCGGCACGGTCGATTTCGGCGAGGGAAGGCAGGGCGAGGTGTCGCTGCTGCATTCCTGCGGGCCGGACGACAAGGTAAGAATCGCGCTGCGGCCGGAAAACATCACGATCGGGCCGCACAACGGCGCCAATATTTTCCCCGCCCGCGTGCTCGACCGCCGCTATCAGGGCACCCAGACCGCCTATGGCATCGAACTGTTCGGCAGGCGGCTGGAAGTGGTCGAGCTTGGCACCGCCGCCCGGCATCAGGTCGGCATCGAGACCCAGGTCTCGTTGCCGCGGGAAAGCTGCTGGGCCTATCGCGATACCGGGCCGGTGCCGCATGAGTAGAGCGTTTTCGAGCGAAGTGGGCACCGGTTCGCGCGAAGGAAACGCGCCAAGACAAAGAGGTCGCTGCGGCGGCCGTCTTTAAGGTTAGCGATCCGTCAATTGCGCCAGTCGATTCAATTTTATCGATCCGAACGTCCGTAACTTTACGGATGCTGCGTTAGCGTTCCCGGAGTTGGGGGACGTCATGTTTTTTTCCGATCAAAATTCTCGGCCTGCGCCGGTTTCCGATGCCGTGCATGCAGAAATCATAGCGTCGCTTTACGGCACGGCAGTCCCGGTTCTCTTTGCCGGCATCGGGCTCGCGATCGTGGGCAGCATCGCAGCGCGCGAGACCGGCGACATCTTTACGGCGGTACTGACCGCGCTTGGCGTCGTGCTTTCCGTCATTCGAACGTTCGACGTATTTTCCTATCGACGCCGGGTGGCTGCGACGTCGCTGGCACGTATCGATGCCGTCGTCTGGGAGTGGCGCTACGCCACCGGCAGCGTCGCGATGGCATTCATCATCGGCCTGTTTGCCGCGCGCGCCGTGATGTTGGACGACGCGATCTGTTCGATCATGGCGATCGGGCTTGGTTTCGGCTTCGGTGCCGGCGTCGTTTCTCGGCTCTCGCTGCGGCCGATCATCGCGGTCCTGGACCTCGGTGTGATCGGCATTCCCGTCATCATTACGGCGTTCGCCCAGCAGTTCGATGCGCCGCATGTCGGCCTCGGGCTGTTGATGACGATCTATATGGTCGGCAGCTTCGAAATGGTGCGCATGTCGTACAAGTCGACGCTCAACCAGATCACCCTCAAGCAGCAGTTCGAGCAACTGTCCCGCACCGATCCGATGACCGGCCTGCTCAATCGTTCGGTGCTGGCGACCGACCTGGCGCGGATCGTGGCGGAACGCGGCGAGGCGCGTGTCGTGGTCCAGACCATCGATCTCGACCACTTCAAGGCGGCCAATGACCGCTTCGGCCACCCCGTCGGCGATGCCTTGCTCAAGCAGGTCGCCGCACGGCTGCAGGCCGTCGCAGGGCAGGGCGATCTGATCGTCCGCATGGGCGGTGACGAATTCATCCTGGTGCAGAAATCCGTCTCCGGTCGGGACGATGCGGAGCGGATGGCGAAGCGAATCTTTGAATCCGTCAGCGCGCCCTATTGCATCGACGGCCACGACATCGTCATCGGCGCCAGCATCGGGATCGCGATCTCACCTGACGACGGTGAGACGGTCGAGGCGTTGCTGTCGCGGTCCGACAAGGCGCTTTACGAAGCCAAGACGTTGCGCGGCGGGTTCGTCTTCGCGCAGGATCTGGCTTCGATGCCGCCGGCCGCTTCGGCCGGTGAAATTCCGGTCCGCCAGCGCGCGGCCTGAGCGTCAGGCGCCTGCGCCCAATCCCAGGCTGGCATAAATCCGTCGCGCATAGGCGCCGAATTCGTCGGTGGTCTTGATCGGCAGGTCGCGCGGAAACGGCAGCTCGATCGGGAAGTATTCCGCCATCCGCGCCGGTCCGGCTGTCAGCACGGCGCAATGTGACGCCAGAAACACCGCTTCCTGGATGCTGTGGGTCACGAACAGGATGGTCTTGCCGCTCTCGCGCCAGATCCGCAGCATTTCGAGGTTCATCTGCTCGCGCGTCAGCGCATCGAGCGCGCCGAACGGTTCGTCCATCAGGATCAGCCTGGGATCGTGGATGAAGGCGCGCGCGATCGCGGTGCGCTGCTGCATGCCGCCGGATAATTGCTGCGGATATTTGTCCTCGTAGCCAGATAGGCCAACCAGATGGAGCAGATCGCGCGCCCGCGCCCGCGCGGCCTTCATCGGCAGGCCGACGATTTCGGCCGGCAGCAGCACGTTGTCCAGAATGGTTCGCCATTTCAGCAGCAGCGCCTGCTGGAATACCATGCCGATATCGCGCGCGGGGTCGAACGGCGTTTTGGCGGTGCCGATCCGGATGGTGCCGCCGTCGGCTTCATGCAGCCCGGCCAGTATTTTCAGCACCGTGGTCTTGCCGCAGCCGGAAGGGCCGACCAGCGAGACCAACTCGCCCTCCCGGACGTCCATGGTGACGTCGGAAACCGCAAGAAATTCTTTTCCCTGCGACCGGTAGACCTTGCGGACATTACGCAGGCTGATGAAGGGCTCTTCCGCCGTCATGCCAGCCATTTCTCCAGATTGGCTTTCACGAAGGCGTCGTCGGAGAGGTCGGCGTGTTCGCGGCAGACGCGGTCGATCTCCTGCATCTGTCCGGGGCTGAGACCCTCGGCGGGGTCGAGACACCACAGCCCCTGCATCAGTCCCTGCCGCCGCAGGATTTCATGGCAGCCGGCGATGCAGCCGTGAAAATCGTTGGCGACGTCGAAGAAGGCGCTGTTGCAATCGGTGACGCGGGCATCGAGCGCCAGCAGGTCCGCCGGCACCGTGTCCTTATGGCGCGCGGCCTTGCACATCTCGAACTGCCTGATCGCGGCCGCGGTCCACACCGACCAGTGCCCGAGCAGGCCGCCCTTGAAGTAGGCGCGGGTGGTGACGCCGTTATCGCGCAGGTCGAACGGCAGTGTCAGATCGAGCAGGATGTGATCGTCATTGCCGGTGTACAGCGCGACGCGGTCAAGCGCGCCGGCCGCCGCGACGCCGCGCAGCACGTCGAGGGTGCGATAGCGGTTGAACGGCGCGATCTTGATGGCGATGACGTTGTCGATGGCGGCAAAGCGCCGCCAGAAACTGGCGCCGAGAATGACGCCGCCGACCGCCGGCTGCAGATAGAACCCGACCAGCGGAATTTCGCGTGCCACCGCCGCGCAATGCGCGATGATGTCGTCCTCGGAGGCCGATTTCATCGCGGCGAGGCTGAGCAGCCCGGCATGGTAGCCGATCCCAACCGCGGTCTTCGCCTCCGCGATGGCCTGTTGCGTTGGCCCTGCGAGACCGGCGACCATCGCCAGCGGCCGCTTCGTCCAGGCTGCCGCGGTTTCCGCCGCCAGTTCGAGCACCGGGCGATACAGGCCGACATCGCGGATCGCGAACTGCGTGGTGTGCACGCCAACCGCCAATCCACCGGCGCCGGCGTCGAGATAATAACGCGTCAAGGCGCGCTGATGCCTGGCATCGAGCGCACGGCTGGCATCGAGCGCCAGCGGATGCGCGGGGATCACCGTTCCCTCGGCAATCAGTTGCCGCACCTCGGATTTGAGTTCGCTATGATGCATGTCGGCTATTCCTATCCGAATTCGGGGCCGGCGACGGCAAAGGGCTGCTCCGCGGCCGGTGCGGTCGCGCGGCCGAAGCGCATGCGCTGAAACGGCCGCTCGTTGGTCCAGCCGGTGCTGGTGAGTCCATCCAGAAACGCGTCCCTTCCGTGCACGGCGTCGATCAGCCAGGGCCCGGTCTCGGAACGAACGATGGCGTCGACCAGCGCCAGCGCTTGATCGGCGCGATCGGCGAGGATCGGGCCGATGTGCCGCGCGGTACGCCCGTCGCGGATGAGTGCGATCGCATCGCCATTGGTCACGATGCGCGAGCCCGGGCGCGCGCTGAATGCTGTCAGCAGCGCGCTGCGGTCGAAGCCCATGGCGCCGATATCGCGCGCGGTCAGCGCGTCGAGACTGCTCGTCGACAGCGATGCTGTCGCGGCAGTTTCCGCCGGATGTATCAGCCGCAGCCGGCGCAATTGCAGGGTCGGGGTAAATCCGAGCGGACCGTAAACCGTGGCACCATCCGGCGTCGCGTCCAGCCAGGTGGTGAGGCCGCGCTTCCTTGCCGCAACAAGGCACACGTCCACCAGCCGGGTCGCAACGCCGCGGCGGCGCCAGTCTGCGGTCACCAGCACCATGCTGATCCAGGCATTGCCGGCGGAGTAGGGCAGCAGGGCCGCGGTTGCGACCAATCGGTTGCCGTCGCGCAGGCCGAAAACGATTCCGTTGCTCAGGAAAAATCGCCAGTCGGCCTCGTTCTGGTTCCAGTGTGCTTCGGTCGACAGCGCGAGCCCGGCGCGTGCGTCCGCGACACCGAGCTCGACGATCGCCAGATGCTCAGTATCGGCCATCGCGCACCTCGTATTTGGTGGGCTTGCCGAGGCTCGGCATCGATCGCGACACCCAGTCGGCGGTCCAGCTGATCAATTGCTCGGTATCGACCACGGGCAGGCCGAACAGTTTTACCGCCTGCGAGGTATCGCTGAGCCATGCGGTCGGCTCTTCCTTGCCTGATATAACGGGGGCGCGGCCGAAACGTTGGCCGAATTTCGTGGCGAGATCGCGCACCGCCAGGATTTCATGGCCACTGACATTGATCGGCGAGGTCGGCGTTTCGCAATGCGCCAGACAGCGCAGCGCCTGCGCCGATGCGTCGCCCTGCCAGATGAAATTGACATGGCCGAGGCTGACGTCGATCGGCTTGCCCTGCAGGACCTTGCTGGCGATGTCGTGCAGCACGCCGTAGCGCATGTCGATCGCGTAATTGAGCCGGAACAATCGTCCCGGCGTCGAATGCTGCTTTGAAAAATATTCGAACATGCGCTCGCGCCCGACGCAGGACTGCGCATACTCGCCGGGTGGGTTCGGCGCCATGTCTTCACCGGAGCCCTTGCCGCTCACCGGCACGAACGGATAGACGCAGCCGGTCGAGAACGTGACGATCCGCGAACCCGCAAAAGCCTGCGCGACCAAGGCAGGGACATGCGCGTTCATCGCCCAGGTCAGCGACAGGTCGCCCTCGGCGCCGAATTTGCGGCCGGCCATGAACACGACGTTCGGAATTTTCGGCAAGCTGTTGATCGCGGCTTCATCGAGCAGGTCGCAGTTGATGGTCTCGACGCCACGGGCCTGCAGCCAGTCCTTCACGCTGGCATCGCTAAACCGCGCCACGCCGATGACGCGGCGCTCCGGAACGGCAGCCTTGGCCAGCCCCGCCAGCGTCGGCCCCATCTTGCCGGCGACGCCGAGAATCATGATGTCGCCGTCGACCTTGCGCAGGTCGTCGATCAGCGCCTGGCTCGGGCGGCACAACAGCTCGTCGAGGGCTGCGATGTCAGAAATCGTCTGCGGCAGGTTTTCACGCGTCAGCAGCATGTTTGTTTCCCTGTCCTTTATTGCAGCCGGATGTCGCGGACGACGAACATCCGTTCGAGGCCAAGCACGAGGCCGTAGAGCGCCACGCCCAGCAATGTCAGCAGCACGACGGCCATCACCATCGCCGGCGTATCGAGCGATGACTGCACCTGGATCATGAGGTAGCCGAGGCCGCGTTCGGAGGCGATGAACTCGCCGACGATGGCGCCCGCCACTGCCAGGATGGCGCCGACCTTCATTCCGGAAAACACGTAAGGCAGCGAACCCGGCAACTGGATCTTTCGGAACAGCGTCCAGCGCGAGCCGCGCAGCGATTTGACGAGATCCAGCAGATCGGGCTCGACCTCGCTCAACCCGCGCGCGGTGGTCAGCAGGATCGGAAAGAAGCAGATCGAAAACGCGATCAGGATGTTCGGAAAGATGCCGTAGGAGAACCAGACGATGAACAGCGGGCCCAGCGCCACCTTCGGGATCATGTTCAGGGTCACGAACAACGGCAGCAGCAACAGGCTGATCAGCGGCGACCAGCTGAAGATCACGGCCAGCATGACGCCGACCAGGGCGCCGAGGCAGAAACCGCCGAGGATTTCCACGGCGGTCACGGCCAGATTGGACAGCCAGGCATATTTGGCCGACGTCAGGGTCGCCAGCGTGGCCAGCGGCGAGGGCAGGATGAATTTCGGCACCTGGAAGGCATCGACCAGCACCTGCCAGAGCACGATCACGGCGAGATGCACGATCAGGATGATCGCCAGAGACCGCGCCGATCGCCCGCCATCGCTGAACACCTTGCACTCCCTTTCCCGGCGGGGCCGGTTCCCGGCCTCGCCACCGCAACCTAGCCCGCCCTCTCCCGGTAATCAACCATCTGGTTGATTAAGGCCGCAGCGAATGCATCACCAGGTCGACCACGTGCTTGCGGCGGGCCAGTTTGGCCGCCCGGCTCGACAGGTCCTTGCCGAAGATCGCCGACAGGGTCGGGGTGTTCGAGAAGAAGAAATAGCTGAGGCCGGCGATCGAGATATACAAATGAACGGGATTGATGCCCTTGCGGAACACCCCCGATTTGACGCCCTCGGCGAGGATGGCGGAAACCATGCTGACCAGCGGCGAATGCATTGCTTCCAGCTTGCGCGAGCCGCGCACGTGCCGCGCGCCGCCGCGGTTCTCGTCGTTCAGCAGCACGATGAAATCGGGGTGGGCCGCGAGGTGGTCGAAAGAACTCTCGATCAGCTTCTTGATCGCCTGTTCCGGCGGCAAGCCTTCGAGATTGAGCTTGCGCTCCTGGGCGCGGATTTCCTCGTAGACCCATTCCAGTACTGCCAGATACAGCGCGTCCTTGTCGCCGAAGTAGTGATAGACGAGCTGCTTGTTGACGCCGGCGCGAGCCGCGATTTCGTCGACCCGGGCGCCGGCGAGGCCGCTGGCCGCGAATTCGCGCCGCGCCGCCGTCAACAGCTTGGCGCGGGTCGCGGCCGGATCGCGTCGCTGCGGCTTTGTGTCGTCAGGCATTGCTTTTGGCGATCGTCTTTCGGGCATTTCCAACCAAACAGTTGACAAGTGGTCGCGTCCTTGTTGCATTGGTAGCGTCACGGGTGCGCGACGACAAGGCCGGGTTGCAAACGAGGAGAGTTGCGATGAAGAGTTTGAGAGTTGCCGGACTGGCGCTTGCGCTGGTCCTGCCGGCCGTTTCCGCCGATGCCGCCGAGTCCGTCAACCTGATCCTGAACTGGACGCCGACGGCGGATCATTCGCCGTTCTATTACGCCAAGTCGCAGGGATGGTACGAGAAGGCCGGCATCGACCTCACCATCGAGGTCGGCAAGGGCTCCGGCGTGTCCTCGCTCAAGGTCGGCTCCGGCGGTTCGCCGTTCGGCGTCGCGGATCTCGCAACCATGCTGGTGGCCAAGAGCAAGGGCGCCGACGTGGTGGCGCTGATGAGCATCTACGCCAACACCGGGCAGACCTTCTACTGGCTCAAGAGCTACGGCGTGAACGGGCCGAAGGATTTTCCCGGCCACAAGATCGGCAACCCGCCGGGTGACGCCTCGCGGGTGATGTGGCCGGCTTTTGCCAAGGCCGCCGGGATCGCGCCCGATGCGGTGAATTTCGTCAATGTCGGGCCGACCGCGAAGATCGCGGCGCTGAAGAGCCACACCGTCGACATCATCAGCGACTTTTACAATGAGCACGACCTGAAAGCGATCGAGTTCGGCGCCGACCTCGGCTACGTCAACTGGAAGGACATCGGGCTCAACCCGTACGGCAATTCGCTGATCGTCAACGGGGCGTATCTCGAAAAGAATCCGAAACTGGTCGAGGAGTTCGTCCGCATCACCCAGAAGGCCTATGCGGCCTGCGTTGCCGACGTGGCCCCCTGCCTGAGGGCCTTGCTCGATCAGGCCTCGGGCCTCGACAAGGAAAACCAGGAACGGCAGTGGGAGCGCATCAAGTTCTTGATGACCGACGAATTCACCACGTCAAAGGCGCTGGGCTGGATCGACGGCGAGCGCATGAAGAAAGACTACGAACTGGTGCAGACCTATCTCGGC
>CAVXTR010000019.1:0-17800 GCA_963764705.1 uncultured Alphaproteobacteria bacterium
AGCTCCACGGTTTCGCCGTCCCGCGCCAGGTCATAGGCGCGTTCGCCCTGGACCTTGATGGCAGAATACTGCGGCGGGATCTGTTCGATCAGGCCGGTGAAGCGCGGCAGAAGGGCCCGGATCGCGTCCGCGGACGGCCTGAGATCGCTGCTCAGGGTGGCCCGGCCCTCGGTGTCGTCGGTATCGCGTTCCTCGCCCCAGGCGACCGTGAAGCGGTAGCGCTTGCGGCCGTCCATCACGAACGGAACCGTCTTGGTGGCTTCGCCCAGCGCGATCGGCAGGCCGCCGGATGCCCAGCGGATCGAGGGTGCCGGCATGGCCGGCGCGCCTGGCCTGGAACAGGCGCTTGAGAACGGCGACCGCGTGCGTCGAGGTCATGCCGATCGGCTTGTCGAGGATGACCCAGCCATGGACGTCGCGCTTGTCGCGCCGCGGCTGGTTGTTCTGGCGCGGCTGCCTGCCCTGACGCGTATCCGGGCGCGGATCGTTGTGGCCGCGGCGGTCGACGTCGTCGCGCGCTTCACCAAAAATATTTTTCTCAACGCCGTTCAATTCGGCGTTTTCCGAACCGATCACGCTGTTGGCGGCGATCACTTTCATCACTTGTCGTCCGAATCGGGTGCGAGGTCGCGTTGCACCGCAGGTGTTCGCAGTAATTTCTCGATCCGTTCCGCTTCGTCAAATCGTTCGTCGGTGCGAAAGCGAAGATCAGGGGAAAATTTCAGGTTAACGCGATGCGCGATCTCGCCGCGCAGGAACTTCTTGTTGCGCTCGAGTGCCGCCAGCACGACGTCGGTATCGCGGCCGCCGAGCGGCATCACGTAAACGGTGGCGAGTTTCAGGTCGGGCGACATGCGTACCTCGGGAACCGTAATAATGTGGCCTTCGAGATCGGGGTCGTGCACGTTACCCTGCGACAGAATATCGGCGACCGCATGGCGTACGGTCTCGCCGACGCGCAATTGGCGTTGCGAGCCGCCGGGAGCGGAACTTTTGGTGTGATGACGGGGCATTGCGTCTCTCAAAATCAAAGCGCCGCGCCTGTCGCGCGGTTCGCCATCTTTCGGGTTCAAATCAGGTAAAGCGAGGATGGCCGGAATGAATCCGGCCACGCCGCTGCAGTTTCAGTCAATAAAGACCCGTGCGCCTTGCAAGATTTGGACTTACAGGGAGCGCTGGATCGTCTCCACGCGATAACACTCGATAACGTCGCCGGCACGCATGTCGCCATAATTCTCGAACGCCATGCCGCATTCCTGGCCGGACTGCACTTCCTTCACTTCGTCCTTGAAGCGCTTCAGCGTCGACAGCTTGCCTTCGTGAACCACGACGTTGTCGCGAATGAGGCGCACATTGGCGCCGCGTTCCACGGTGCCGTCGGTAACGCGGCAGCCGGCGACCTTGCCTACCTTGGAAATGTTGAACACTTCCAGGATCTGGGCGTTGCCGAGCATGGTTTCGCGCAGCGTCGGCGCGAGCAGGCCGGACATCGCCTTTTTGATGTCGTCGACGAGATCGTAGATGATGTTGTAGTAGCGGATCTCGATGCCGTTACGCTTGGCAGCGGCCGCGGCTTCCTTGTTGGCGCGAACCGAGAAGCCGATGATGGCGGCGTTGAAGCCTTCCGCCAGCGTGACGTCGGATTCGGAGATGCCGCCGACGCCGGCATGCAGGATGCGGGCGGCGACTTCGTCGGTGCCGAGCTTTTCCAGCGAGCCCAGAATGGCTTCGAGCGAACCCTGGACGTCGGCTTTCACGATCAGCGGGAATTCCTTGCGGCCCGCGGTCTTGAGCTGCGACATCATCTGCTCGAGCGAGCCGCGCATGCCGGAAATCGAGGCGGCGGCGTTCTCGCGCTTCTGATGGGCGCGATAGCTGGTGACCTGGCGGGCACGGGCTTCGTTTTCGACCACGGCAAGACGATCGCCGGCTTCCGGCGGGCCATTGAAGCCGAGCACTTCGACCGGCACTGACGGTCCGGCTTCGGTGAGCGTTACACCCTGGTCGGAAATCAGTGCGCGGACGCGACCCATTTCGGCGCCGGCGACGATGATGTCGCCGATACGCAGCGTGCCGCGCTGCACCAGCACGGTTGCGACCGGACCGCGGCCGCGATCGAGCTTGGCTTCGATCACGGTGCCTTCGGCCGGACGATCCGGATTGGTCTTGAGGTCGAGCAGCTCGGCCTGCAGCGCGATCATTTCGAGCAGCTTGTCGAGATTGGTCTTGTTCTTGGCGGACACTTCGACGTCGACGACATCGCCGCCGAACAATTCGACCTGCACTTCGTGCTGCAGCAGTTCGGTGCGGACGCGCTCCGGCTTGGCGTCGGGCTTGTCGATCTTGTTGATCGCGACGATCATCGGAACCTTCGCCGCCTTGGCGTGGTTGATCGCCTCGATCGTCTGCGGCATGACGCCGTCGTCGGCCGCCACCACCAGGATCACGATGTCGGTGACCTTGGCGCCGCGCGCGCGCATCGCGGTGAACGCGGCGTGGCCCGGCGTATCGATGAAGGTGATCTTCTTGCCGCTTTCCGGCGAGGTCACCTGATAGGCGCCGATATGCTGGGTGATGCCGCCGGCTTCGCCGGAGACCACGTTGGCGTGGCGCAGCGCGTCGAGCAGCGAGGTCTTGCCGTGGTCGACATGGCCCATCACGGTGACCACGGGCGAACGCGGTTCGGTATCGGTGGAATCCTCGACGACGTCGAACAGGCCTTCTTCCACGTCGGACGCGGCGACGCGCTTGACGGTGTGGCCCATTTCCTCGGCGATCAGCTGCGCGGTGTCGGCATCGATCACGTCGGTGATCTTGTGCATCGCGCCCTGCTTCATCAGCAGGCGGATGACGTCGACCGCACGTTCCGCCATGCGGTTGGCGAGTTCCTGGATGTTGATGGCTTCCGGAATCACCACCTCACGGGTCAGCTTTTCCTTCGGCTCGTTGGAGGCGTGCCCTTTCAGGCGCTGGGTACGGCGGCGGAACGAGGCGATCGAACGCTCGCGCACGTCGTCGGCATTGAGCGCCGTGACCAGCGTCAGGCGGCCGCGATCCTTCTGCGGCCCGGGCTTTGCGGTTGTTTTCGGGGGTACCACGGGGCGCATGGCGCCGCCGGGGCCGCGACGGATCTGGCGCGGACCTTCATCTTCATCCGAAGCGTCGGCCGCGACACCGGGCGCGCGCGCCGGGGGTACAGCCGCTGATGTGGCGGGACGGGCGCCGGCCGGGCGGGGCGCGCCGGGGCGTGCTGTCGCCGGAGCGGTGGCTGCAGCCGTCTTGGCCTCGGCCTCGCCGAATCGCTTCTTGGCCTCGGTCTCGGCCTTGCGCTTGGCTTCCTCTTCGAGCCGGTGCCGTTCTTCCTCGGCCTTGCGGCGGGCTTCGGCGGCCTCGCGTTCGGCCTGCTCGATGCCTTCCTTGCTGGAGCGGCGCTTGGCTTCTTCCTCGGCGATCCGGCGCTCTTCGACTTCACGAACCTTGGCGTCGGCCAGCGCGCTCGCGCGTGCGGAACGTTCGTCTTCGGTCAGGGTGCGCAGCACGACGCCGGAACCGCTGCGGGGGGCTGCGGGTGCGGGGCGGGAAAGCGGCGCCTTTGCTACGGGAGCGGCTGCCGGCTTCGGCGCGGCTACGACCGGCTCGGGCGCATGGGTTTCGGTCGCCGGCGCGTCGCCGCCAACGCGGCGCTTGCCGCGCTTTTCGACCACGACCTGCTTGGTCCGGCCATGGCTGAAGCTCTGGCGGACGGTGCCCGTCTCGACGCGCGGCTTCAGCGTCAACGTCTTGCTGACACTCAAAGTCTTGTCGCCGGGCGTTTTGGTATCAACCATTCAGCAGTCCTAATCTCGTTGGGTTGTGCGTGTCCGCACCGTCATTGAATCAAGTCTTCGGAACCAAATCTTGGTCTTGCTAGTCAGAATTTCTGGCCACATCGGCGGTCTTGTCGTCATCTGCCATCCGGTATCGGACCAGGATCTGGCAGCGCGACAGGAACGTCTTGCTCGCCGGGCCCGCGAGCAGGGCAGCATGTATCACATTTGACCGCCCCAGTGCCAAATCCAATTGTTCGGACGTTAAAACAGTAACGATGGGGAAATCCCCGGATTCACCCAGATTTGCGCTTCTGTGCCCGGCGATCGCGTCCAATTTGCGGATTCCGTCGGGGGCGCCGTCGGAAGCGTGGATCAGGGCCGCGGCCTGGCCGTGCCCTAGCGCGCCTTCGACCTTGCTGAAGCCGGAAACCACCTGGCCGGCCTTGGCGGACATCGCCAGCGCCTCGGTACAGCTCCGAACCAGCAAAACCTCGGTGTCGGCGGGAAGGGTCGCCGCGGCCCGGACCTGCCGCTTGAACCCTTTGCTAAACTGGTTACGCCGCACCGCTTCCGCAACGGTCCGGCGCGACGCCGAAATCCACAGCCCACGGCCGGGCAGCTTGCGCTTCAGATCGGGGATCACGTCGCCCTGGGGCGAGACGACGAACCGGATCAGTTCGTCGATCGGGCGCACCTCGCGGCTGACCGCGCACATCCGCATGGTCGCGGACCTGTCGGTCCGCGGTCCATTGTCGAGATCGGGGTCGGCCAAAGCGAGCATGCCTGTCTGGTTACTCCGGTCATCTGCGCACGGGCTGCGCGCAGCAACGATATGTGGCGTTGCGGAACACCCGCTTACGCCGTCTGGTCTTCGGCAGCCTCGGTCGCCTCGGACGCCTTGGCCAGGTCGGCCTCGGTGATCCAGCCGGCAATGACGCGCGCCTGCATGATCATGCGCTCGGCATCGTCGCGCGAGATCTCGTTGGCATCGAGAATGCCCGGGAACTTGGTCGGCTCGCCGCCTTCCTTGCGCTCGGTCCAGCCGACCAGATCGTCGGTGGCGCAGCCGGCCAGATCCTCGACCGACTTGATGTCGTTCTCACCGAACTTGACCAGCATTTTCGAGGTCACGCCGGGCACCGTCTTCAAAGCGTCATCCACGCCGAGTTCCTTTCGTTTGTTTTCCAGCTCTGTCTCGAGCTGTTCGAGATATTCTTTTGCCCGGCTCTGCAGTTCGTTGGCGGTTTCTTCGTCAAAACCTTCGATGCCGGACAACTCCTTGACGTCGACCAATGCGAGTTCTTCCACCGACGTGAAGCCTTCCGAGGCGAGCAATTGCCCGACCACTTCGTCGACGTTAAGGGCTTCCATGAACACCCGCGTCGAGTTCTCGAAGTCGGCCTGGCGGCGCTCGGATTCTTCCTGCTCGGTGAGGATGTCGATGTCCCATCCGGTCAGCTGCGAGGCCAGCCGCACATTCTGGCCGCGACGGCCGATCGCCAGCGAAAGCTGGTTGTTGGTATCGGGCACCACGACCTCGATGCGCTCACGCTCTTCGTCGATCACGACCTTGGCGACTTCGGCAGGCGCCAGCGCGTTGACGACAAAGGTCGCGATGTCGGGCGACCACGGAATGATGTCGATCTTCTCGCCCTGCAATTCATTGACCACCGCCTGCACGCGCGAACCGCGCATGCCGACGCAGGCGCCGACCGGATCGACCGAGGAATCCCGGGAAATCACGCCGATTTTCGCGCGCGAACCGGGATCGCGGGCCACTGCCTTGATCTCGACGATGCCGTCGTAGATCTCGGGCACTTCCTGCGCGAACAGCTTTGCCATGAACTGCGGATGGGTGCGGGAGAGGAAAATCTGCGGGCCACGGGTCTCGCGACGGACGTCGAAGATATAGGCGCGGACGCGATCGCCGTTGCGGAATACTTCGCGCGGCAGCATTTCGTCGCGGCGGACGATGGCTTCACCGCGGCCGAGATCGACGATCACGCTGCCATATTCGACGCGCTTGACGACGCCGTTGACGATGTCGCCGATGCGGTCCTTGAATTCCTGGTATTGCCGGTCGCGCTCGGCCTCGCGCACCTTCTGCACGATCACCTGCTTGGCCGACTGCGCGGCGATACGGCCATATTCCAGCGGCGGCAGGGTGTCGGCGATGGTGTCGCCGACCTGGGCGCCGGGATTGGCGCGCTGCGCGTCCGCCAGCGAAATCTGGTTCGACGAGTTCTCGACCAGGTCGACCACCAGCATGTGGCGCGACAGCCGCAACTCGCCCTTCTTGGCGTCGATCTCGGCGTGAACGTCGGTCTCGCTGCCGTAACGGGCGCGGGCCGCCTTGGCGATGGCGTCTTCCATCGCCGCGATCACGATGCCGCGGTCGATCGACTTTTCGCGGGCGACCGCGTCGGCGATCTGCAGCAGTTCGAGTTTGTTGGCACTGACTGCCATGACCTAGTCTCCTTCAGTAGGATCGAATTCGCCCCCGGGCAGTCCTTGCGCGGCGAGGCGGTGTTTCTTGGTATTCTTCGGCAGCGGCTTCTTCAGCGGCTTATTGAGTGTCTTGGGCTTCGGCTTGTTGCTCTTGGCCGGATCGCTCTTCTTCGCGTGCGGCGGGGGCGGCGGCGCCAGTCCGAGATTCTGCTTCAACTCGCGCTCGGCCTGCTTGCCGCGCCGCATCGATTCCGCGATCAGTTCGTCGGTCAGCACCAAGCGTGCATCGGAGATGTCTTCCATCACCAGCAGCACGTCGTCATCTTCGCTGGTGCGGACGCCATCGGGATGCAACCGCACGGCATCGCCCTCGACGCCGGCAAGGTGACCACGGAAACGCTTGCGACCCTGATGGGCGACCGCCATCTCGATCTTGACGAGATGACCCGCGTAGCGCTCGAAATCGGAACGGCG
Organism: uncultured Alphaproteobacteria bacterium; assembly: GCA_963764705.1. Lineage (GTDB taxonomy): Bacteria > Pseudomonadota > Alphaproteobacteria > Rhizobiales > Xanthobacteraceae > Bradyrhizobium. The sequence continues at coordinate 6,732 of CAVXTR010000019.1, forward strand.
CACCAGCGGGCGGTCGATGCCCGGCGATGAAATCTCCAGCCGGTAGGCCTTCTCGATCGGGTCGGCGATATCGAGCACCGGCGACAGCGCCCGCGAAATCGCCTCGCAATCCTCGATCTGCATGGTTCCGTCGGGCCGCTCGGCCATGATCTGGACGGTGCAGCCGGCCTCGGCGGAAATCTTGATCCGGACCAGCCGGTAGCCCAGCTCCTGCAAGACAGGACCGGCCACCGCCGACACCCGCGCCGCCACGCCCGGCTCAACGACGAGACGGGGCTCGGCAAGCAGGTCGGCATCCACGGAACCAGCGGTCGGATCGGTCATATCCAGGGTCAAAAGTGTCTTTACTTACATGGGTTTAGGTCGGACCTAGCCGTGTCCGGCCGGCTCCCTGAACATAGCTCCTGCCGCCCATTCTGGGCTGGGGCTCGTTCAGGTAATAAAAAAGAGCGGGTCCGGTGGGGCCCACTCTCAAACGCGATCGTATGAGAACCATAAGTTGCCGCCGATATAGCGGTTTTCATGCAATCCGGCAAGGCCTGCGCGCCGGTCGAGGGGTGATTTTACGGCCCCGCGCAACGGTAAAAACCTAACCCTTCATTCACCTACGGCGCCTAGATTGCAGGAAAACCAGCCACTGCGGCGGTTTAGGTAGGTTTATGACAACCGCGGCATCGCTGATCCCGGAACTTGACGACATCGTCAGGCGTGGCGACCCGAAGCGCCGTGCTGACGCGGCACGGCGGATCAGCGAATTATTCCTGCAGGGTGCCGCCAGCTTCCGCCCCGATCACGTCGAGTTGTTCGACGGCGTGCTGACCAGCCTCGTTCCGCATTCCGAACTCGCCGAGCGCGCCGATCTGGCCGAGCGGTTGTCGCGACTGGCCAATGCGCCGCGTGAACTGGTCGGGCAACTTGCGCACGAGGATGAAATTGCGATCGCGGGACCGCTGCTGCGGCGATCTCCGGTCATATCGGAACAGATGCTGCTCGAAATTGCCGCGGCAAAGGGTCAGGGCCATCTGCTGGCGATGACCGAACGGTCGACGCTGTCGTCCGATCTCACCGACGTCATCGTGCGCCGCGGCGACCGCGACGTCATCCGGGGCGCCGCCGGCAATGCGGGCGCTTCGTTCTCGACGGACGGCTATTCCACGTTGATCAAGCGTGCCGGCCAGGACGGCGTGTTGACGATCAAGATCGGCCAGCGCGACGATCTCTCGCCCGAGCAGTTGAAGGGCCTGCTGTCCGGATCGATCGATGTGATCCGCCGCCGTCTGTACGACGTCGTCAAGCCGGTCCGGCAGATGGCGATCAAGCGGGCGATGAACGAAATCTCCGGCGCCGTGGAGCGGGTCGAGGGTGTCCGCAATTTCGAACCGGCGCAGCGCACCGTGCTTGCCCTGCACCGCGACGGCGCACTCGGCGAAGGCGCGCTGCTCAACTTTGCCAAGGCCAACAAATACGAAGAGTCCGTCGCCGCGCTGGCGGCGATGACCGGCGTGAAGATCACCACCCTCGATCGCCTGATTGCGGGCGACCGCTACGATCCGATCCTGATTGCCGGCAAGGCGGTTGGCCTCGAATGGGCGACGGTGCGTGCCCTGATCCTGCTCCGGCTCGGCCCGAACCGGGTGGCGCCGCCGGCGGACATCGAAAGCGCGCGCATCAATTTCACGCGCCTGATGCCCTCGACCGCCGAGCGCGTTGTCGGCTTCTGGAAGGCCCGCCCGGCGGCCTGACGGCTACAATCGCAAATTGCTCCCAAACCGCAAAGCGCCGCGCTATCCTGTGCGGGAAAAGGCGCGACACAGCGTCGAGAATAAATCGGGGAGCGCGACATGCTGACGGACGTTCAGGTTCAGGCCCATGCCGACAAGATCCGTGACGACGGCTTCACCGTCATCAAGAACGCGGCGAGCCGTGAACTGGTCGAAGGGTTGAAGCAGGCGCTGGAGCGCATCGAGCGCGAGCATCATCTGGGTCCGGCCAAAACCTCGTTCGAGGGTTTCAAGACCGTGCGCATCAACAACCTTCTCACCTACGACGACCTGTTCTGGGAAGTGCCGCTGCACGACAACGTGCTGCCGGTGGTGGAGCGCTTGCTCGACAGGGAATGCCTGCTGTCGTCGTTCTGCTCGCTGGTGCTCGGCCCCGGCCAGGAGGCGCAGCCGATCCATGAAGACACCCAGTTGATCCCGCTGCCGCGCCCGCACATCCCGATCACCATCAATGCGATCTGGGCGCTGTCGGATTTCAGGAACGACAACGGCGCGACGCGCATTTTGCCGGGCAGCCACAAATTTTCGTCCTCGCCGAAATACGGCAAGGCGTACGACGCGGTCACCGCGACCATGCCGGCCGGCAGCGTGATGCTGTTCGACAGCGCACTCTGGCACGGCGGCGGCGCCAACAGCAGCGATGAGCGGCGCTTCGCGCTCTCCTGCGCCTATTGCTGGGGCTGGATGCGGCAGCAGGAAAACCTGCAACTCGGCATTCCCCAGGACACCGCGAAGCGATTTCCGCGACGGCTGCAGGAACTGTGCGGCTACAGCGTCTACAAGGGACAGTTCGGTCACATCGACAATCACGATCCGATCGAACTCTTGGGCCGCGAGCGCGCCAAGCGCATGGTGTGGGAAGCCACCGACGCCCGCAAGGCGCGGATGGGTGAGACGGTGAAGTAGTCGGGTCATTCCGGGGTTGATGCTTTCGCATCGGCCCGGAACGACCCTAAGCGAGTTTCCCAACTCCCGGCTCACACCCCGGTCTGGGTGATGAACTTGGTGTTGAAATAGCCGTCCATCGCCTCGGTGCCGCCTTCTGAGCCGTAGCCGGAATCCTTGATGCCGCCGAACGGCACCTCGGGGAGTGCCAGACCGAAGCTGTTGATGGAAACCATGCCGGCCTCGATCGCGGCTCCGATCGCGGTCGCGGTCTTGGTCGAACTGGTGAAAGCGTAGGACGCCAACCCGAAGGGCAGGCGGTTGGCTTCCTCGGCCACCTCGTCGAAGGTCGAGAACCGCGAGATCAGCGCCAGCGGGCCGAACGGCTCCTCGTTCATCGCGCGCGCATCCTTCGGTACGTCGCTGACCACGGTCGGCTCGAAGAAATAACCCTTGTTGCCGACGCGGTGGCCGCCGGTCTCCAGCGTGGCGCCCTTGCTCACGGCGTCCTGCACCATGCCTTCGATGGCAATGACGCGACGAGGGTTGGCGAGCGAACCCATCTTCGAGTCCGGGTCCATGCCGTTGCCGACCTTCATCGCCCTGGCGCCTTCGACGAACTTGTCGACGAATTCGCGGAACACTTCGTCCTGCACCAGCATGCGGGTCGGGGAGATGCAGACCTGGCCGGCGTTGCGGTACTTTGCAGCCGCCAAAATCTTCGCGGCCGACGCCACGTCGGCGTCCTTGAAAATGATAGCCGGGGCGTGTCCGCCCAGTTCCATGGTAGCGCGCTTCATGTGCAGGCCGGCCAATGCGGAAAGCTGCTTGCCGACATGGGTCGAGCCCGTGAAGGAAATCTTGCGGATGACGGGGTGCGGAATGAGATATTCCGAAATTTCCGCCGGTACGCCGTAGACCAGATTGATCACGCCATCGGGCACGCCGGCGTCGACAAAGGCGCGGATCAATTGCGCTGGTGACGCCGGGGTTTCCTCCGGCGCCTTGACGATGATCGAACAGCCAGCGGCCAGGCCCGCCGAGATCTTGCGAACCACCTGGTTGATCGGGAAATTCCACGGCGTGAAAGCCGCGACCGGGCCGACCGGCTCCTTGATCGCAATCTGGTAGATGCCGGGACCGCGCGCCGGGATCACCCGCCCATAGGCGCGCTTGGCCTCTTCGGCGAACCATTCGATGATGTCGGCGGCCGCCATGGCTTCCATCTTGGCTTCGGCGAGCGTCTTGCCCTGCTCCAGCGTCAACAGAGGTCCAATCTCGTCGTTGCGCTCGCGCATGATCGCCGCCGCCTTGCGCATGATCTTGCAGCGGTCGAACGGCGCCACAGCACGCCAGATCTTGAAGCCTTTGGCAGCGGCTTCCAGCGCCTCGTCGAGATCGGCGCGATCGGCATGCGCGACGGTGCCGATAAATTCCTCGGTCGCCGGGTTGAGCACGGTGATGGTCTTGCCCGACTGGCTCGGACGCCACTTGCCGTTGATGAACAGTTGGGTGTTGGAATAGGCCACGAGACGTTCTCCTGTTGGTTGTTTGTCGCCCATGTGCGATTGGCTGGAAAGGTGATCATGCGCCGCTATCGGTGCGACGCTCGATCGGATGGCGGGATGGCTTCAGTGGCTTGCCCGCGCGCGGGCAGAGCAAAGCGCTTCCGCTGCCCGCGTCATATCCGGACCGAGATAATTGCGGAAACGCGCCTGCCCGGTCAGCGCCGCAAAGCTCTCCTGTCGCGTGACACCGCCATCCGCGACCAGCAGATACTGTTCTGCGATCTCGGCCAGAATTTCCAGATGCCATGTCGCGGTCGGGTGCAGGCACAGCACCACAAGGCGTCCCTCGGCGCGCAGCCTGCGGAAGAAATCCAGCATGAAGCCGATGTAACCGTCCTGCAGGTTGAACTGCGGTTCGTCGAACAGGTGTACCATCGGCGCCGTGGTCGGTGACTTCTCGAGCAATGCAGAGGGCACCAGTTTCCGAAACCGGCGCACCTGATAGGACTGGTGGTAATGGATCGCCAGCCGGTCGCGCTCGCGATATTTGACCCGGTGAATGTCGGTACCGGCGACATAGACATGACCCGAGGAGGGCGCGTTGGAGCCGGTCATCATCTCGAACAGCGTGGTCTTGCCGGCGCCGTTCGGGCCGACCACACCTATGATCGAAGGCTGATCGATCACGAGATCGGCTTCGAGCGCGAAAGTCGGACGGCGTACGAGGTGACCGCGTGTATAAACCTTGCGGACGCGATCGAGCGCGAGCAACGGCACGGCCATCAGTGAACTCCCAGCAGGCGTTGGCGCAGTGTACTGTCGTCACGAAGCGCCGCAGCCTCGCCGGTCCAGGCGATGCGGCCGCGGTCGATGACGGCGGCATGGTCGGCGACCGATAGTGCGATTTCCGCGTTCTGTTCGACCACGAGTGAAGCGACGCCTTCTTCCCGCAGTCTGCGGATTGTCGCCAGCACGTCGCCGACGATTTTCGGCGCCAGTCCCTGGCTCGGCTCGTCGAACAGGATCAATCCGGGCGATCCGATCAGTGCGCGCGCGATCGCCACCATCTGCATCTCGCCACCGGAGAGGTTTTCACAGTCGCGGGTCATCAGATATTCCAGCGGCGAGAAGATCTCGCACGTCTCCTTGACGGACCAGCTTCGGAATTTCGTCCGCTTCTGCGCGATGTTGAGGTTGCGTGCGACAGAGAGCGTCGGACACAGCCGCCGGTCGTCCGGGACCCAGCCGATTCCGGCGCGCGCGATGTCGTGGGTCGCGCTATGCGTGACTTCACGGCCGTCGAAGCGGATCGCACCGCGCTTTGGGCGGGTCAGGCCCAGGATCGAGCGCAGCATCGTGGTCTTGCCGGCGCCGTTCGGGCCAAGCAGCGCAAACACCTTGCCGCGTTCCACCGCCAGCGACGCGCCGAACAGCGCCTGGGTCTCGCCGTAGAACGTATCGACCCCTTCGACTTCCAAGATCATGCGAACCGCCCGAGGTTGGAACGTTTGACCCACTCGTTCTGCTGCAGCTCATGCGGCGTGCCGCGCGCGACCACCTGGCCCCAGTGGATCACCGAAATGCGGTCGGCCAGCGCGAACAGGAATTCCATGTCGTGCTCGATGGCGACGATGGTGAGCTTGCCCTTCAATCGTGCAACCAGCGCCGCCAGCCGCCGTACGCCGTCAGTACCAAGTCCCGAGGTCGGCTCGTCCAGGCAAAGCACACGCGGGCTTTGCCCGAGCGCGACGGCGATTTCGAGCGCGCGGCGGTCGCCATAGGACAGATCCCTGGCGCGAACGTCACCCTTGTCTGCCAAGCCGACGGTTACGAGAATTTCGGACGCCTTCTCGGCAAAGCCGCGATCGGCGGCGGCCGCATGGCGCATGTCAAAACCGCGGGCGCGAAAACCGGGCAAGCCGACCATGACGTTTTCGCGGACGCTGAAATCGTCGAACAGCGACATGATCTGGAACGAGCGGGCAATGCCCTTCGCGGCGATGCGGTGCGAACTAAGCCCCGTGACATCCTCGCCGTCGAGCCGGATCGAGCCGCGGCTCGGCTTGACGCGGCCGGTGAGCACATTGAAGAACGTGGTCTTGCCGGCGCCGTTCGGCCCCATCAGGCCATGGAATTCGCCCTCGGGCACCGCCAGGTCGATGCTCTCAAGCACGACGCGGTCGCCGAATCGAACGTGAACGCCTGCGACGTCGATCAGCGCCACCGTCCACCTCCGAACAACAGCCGCATCGCCGAACTTCCCTGCCGCCGGAGTGAGCGATTCTGGAACGCCGCCGTCATGGCGCCGGCGATGCCCTCGGGCCGGAACAGCACGATGGCCATAAACAGCAGGCCGAAATACAGCATCCAGGCATTTGTCAGCGCGCCGATCACGTCGCGCGCGATCAGAAACAAAAACACACCGATCACCGGTCCCCAGAAATTGACGAGGCCGCCGCCAACCAGCGTCATCATCACGACGTATCCGGATTGATGCAGGCTCATCACATCGGGGAACGCGGCGAGCTGCGCCATCGCGAACAGGCCGCCGGCCAATCCCGACACCGCCGACGACAGCGTGAAGATCGATGCCTTGTAGAGCCAGACATTGTAGCCGAGATGGGCCGCGCGGGTTTCGCTCTGCTTGATCGCTGCGATCACCCTGCCATAGGGCGAGTTCACCAGCCGCCACAGCCCGATGACGGCGAGCCCGAAGACCACAAGAACGAAGTAATAGAACGCGACATTGTCGGCGAGATTGAACGAGGCGAAGCCGAGGTCGGCCGGCAGGCGCGCGATCTTCAAGAGCCCGTCTTCGCCGCCGGTGACCTTGTGCAACTTGATCGCCAGCGTCCAGAAGATCTGGCCGAAGGCGATGGTCATGAAGGCATAATAGATTCCGCGCCGATGCGAGATGAACAGCGCCACCAGCGCGCCGGCGAGACCCGCCATGACGAAGGCGGCGATCAGGCAGACCCAGAGATTGGCGACGACATTGAACTGGCAGAGGCCGAAGGCGTACGCGCCGATGCCGAAATAGGCGCCGTGGCCGAACGACGGCAGGCCAGCGGTGCCCAGTACGAGATTGAACGCGAGTGCGTACAGCGACCAGATCAGGATCTCGATGCCGAGATAGGGATAAAGCCCGACACGCGCGATCCACAGCGGTACTGTCGCGAGCACCAGCCACAGTACCAGCATGGTCGGGGTGATCAGCCGGGTGGCGTCCGAGTGATTTGATGGAGTTGAGTTCATCTCAGGCCTCGAGCACGCTTTTCTTGCCCCAGAGCCCGCGCGCCCGGACGGTCACGACCGCCACCAGCAGCACGTACATCGACAGCAACGACCATTCAGACGCATAGGCGCCGGTGAGGCCAACGGCCAGACCGACCAGCAGGCCTGCAACGACCGCGCCCCAAAAGCTGCCGACGCCGCCGAGCACGATCACCAGGAACGCCGGGATCACGGCATCGACGCCCATATGCGGACGAATGCCCCATATCGGCGCCACGATAATGCCGGCGATTGCCGCCAGCATGGTGCCGAACACGAACACCAGAAGTCGAAGGCGTGTCAGATTGATGCCGAGCGCGCGGACGATTTCGCTGTCATGGGCGCCGGCCTTGACGACAGCGCCGAACCGCGTCTTCTCGATCAGGAGCCAGACCAGGGCGATGATCGCGACCGCGATGCCGGCGGCATAAAAACGATAGGTCGACCAGATCAGGTCGGCCATGATGAACCCGCCATTGATCGGCTGCGGCACCTGCAACACATAGTCGCGCGTACCCCAGGTCAGGCGGATCGTCTCTTCGATCACCATCGCCGCGCCGAAGGTGAGCAGCAGGCCGTACAGCGGGTCCTTACCGTAAGTGCGGCGCATGCAGAATTCGATCGCAATCCCGACGATGCCGACCGCGGCGGGCGCCAGCAGCAGCGTCGCGGCATAGCGCCAGCCGAGCGGCAGCGCGAGCCAGGCTTTTGCAAGGTCAGGCGGAAACGGCGGACGCGGTCCCATCAGCTGCATGGCGAAGTAGGCGCCGAGCGCGAACAGCGAACCGTGCGCCAGATTGATCTGCTCCATCAATCCCACGATCAGCATGAAGCCGAGCGCGATCAGCGCAAACAGCAGGCCGAGCGTGAGACCGTTGAGGAGGTGGGGAAGAAGATCGAACAAGGTTGTCGTCTCGACTTGCTATTACAAAACAGCGGGCGCACCGCGCGCCCGCTGCAAGTTCAACCGGCCGTCGTCAGGAATCGACGGTCGGCACCTGCTCATAGGGAACGAGCTTGCACTTCGCGTTCGCATCCGTATCCGCGGCCGCCTTCGGCTCGGTCCAGCTGATGAGCTCGTAGAGATCGGTGTTGTCGGCCGGCTTCGCGTTCTTCCGGGCCAGATAGATGGTCTGCTGCAGCTGATGGGTGACTGGATCCATGTAGGCGTCGAAATGCTGCATGCGGTCGGTCGCCGAAATCTTCAGGTTCTCGAGTTCCTTGATGATCTTGACGTTGTTGGTCGAGCCCGCGCGCTCGATCGCCTTCAGCAATTCGCGGGTCGACATGTAGCCGTTGTAGGAGACGTTTCCGGGGACCGGAATCGAGCCTTCCTTGTTGGTAGCCTGCCACTTCTTGACGAACTCGGCGACGCCAGGCAGTGCCAGCTTGTGATACCAGGTGGTGCCGAACACGCCGAACAGGCTGTCGGGCGCGCCCCAGACATCGGGCCAATCCTGCTGGTTGTTGATCCAGGCCGGCTTGCCGTCGAGCTTGAGCTGGGCGACCTGCTCGCGCAGCGCCTTGATGTCGTCGCCGCCGATCGCGGTTGCCACCACATCCGGCTTTGCCTGCTGGATCTTCAGCAGATAGGCCGTGAAGTCGCGGGTGTTCTGCGGCACCAGCAGATTGTCGATGATCTTGCCGCCGGCGCCCTCGACCTGTGCCTTGGTCGCGGCCGACGTGGTGTGGCCCCATACATAGTCGTTGGTCAGCAGCATCCAGTTCTTGCCGATCGAATCGACGGCGTTCTTCACAGACGCCCTGGAGAAGTTGGTGCCGTTGCCGTCCCACACGAACTTGACGCGCGCGCAGTTTTCACCGGCTTCGCTTGGGGCGGAGGAGTTGGTGTTGAGATAGATCACGCCGTTTTTGGCCGCGACCTGGGTGATGGCGTTGGCGACGCCGGAATGCAGCGCGCCGATCAGGATGGTGCAGTCTTCGCGGGTGATGAAGCGCTCGGCGACGCGGCTGCCGGTCGCTGGCGTGGTTTCGGTGTCGGCGGTGATCCAGGTGATCTTGCGCCCGAGCACGCCGCCCTTGGCGTTGACCTCGTCGATCGCCATCAGGATTCCGCGCAGGTCGTCCTGGCCGCTATTGCCGTATTGACCGCTGGCATCGCAGGTCAGGCCGAGCTTGATAGGCTTGGCGGCACCCTGCGCCCAGACCCGATTCTCTTTCCACGGTCCGAAGAAACTGGCCGTGCCGGCAAGGGCACTGGCCATCAGGCTGCCCTTTAGAACGCCGCGCCGTGAAATCTCACGCTTCTTCATCGCTCCCTCCAGACCGCTTGTTTTCTTGTTGCGGTCCGTAGAATGAACGTTCTATTGTGAATGTAAAGTAGAATATTTGAACCAGTCGGCGAAACGTGCCGCGATCGGGTAGACTGAGACCATGAACAAGACCGTCGGCACGGCGATGAATTATGACGAGTTGCGCGGCGCGATCGCCCAGCGGCATCGGGCCTTGTCGGGCCGGCTGCAGCAGATCGCGGAATTCGTGCTGGACCATCCGACGGACGTTGCGCTCGGCACGGTGGCTGAAATCGCGGAGCGTTCCGGGGTGCCGCCGTCGGCGATCGTGCGCTTTGCGCATGCGCTCGGTTTCGGCGGCTTTACCGAGATGCAGCAGGTGTTTCGTACGCGCCTCGTGGCCGGCGTCGCGCCGAGCTACAAGGCGCGGCTGGCGCGCATGAAGAGCGAGGAGAAATCGATCCTCGGTCGCAAACCCGCGGCGGTACTGGGGCGTTTCGTCGCGGAAGCACAATCGGCGCTGGTGACGCTGAGCCAGTCGGCTCATGAGCGGCAGCTCGACGCCGCCATCAAGATCCTGGCGAACGCGCGCGACATCTACCTGCTGGGTCTCGGCGGTTCATTTCCGGTCGTGACGCATCTGGCTTATGTGCTGCGCAAGTTCGGTCGGCGCGTGGTGCTGCTCGATGGCATCGGCGGCAGCATCCGCGAGCAATCCCATCCGGCGAGTTCGGCGGACGCGCTGGTTGCGATCAGCTTCCGTAACTATTACCCGGATACGGCCCGGCTGTTTCCCGAACTGGTGGCGCGCAACGTACCTGCAATCTCGATCACGGACAGCCTGCTGAGCCCGATCGCCGAGGGCGCCTCAGTCGTCTTCGAAATTCAGGACATGCCGGAGCCGGCACTGCGCACGCTGGTTGCGCCGATGTGCCTCGTACAGGCACTCGCGATTGGACTTGATCTCGCCGCAGACTGACATTCAAAAAATTCGAGAGGAAACATCATGGCATCACACGATGACGCACGGGCGCTGAAGGGCAAGGTCGCACTCGTCACCGGTGCGGGCCGCGGTCTGGGCCGGGCTTTTGCCGAAAGGCTCGCCAGCCTCGGCGCCGACGTCGCGATCCACGGCATGCGCGAGAACGGTCCGGCGGAATACGGCGAGGGATCGACGCTGACGGCGGTTGCGGAAGCGGTGGCGGCTGCGCACGGCGTGCGCACCATCCGCGTCCTCGGCGATCTTACGCGTGGCGATGATATCGCGCGCGTCGTCGAGACCGCGACGAAAGAGTTGGGCCCGATCGACATTCTCGTCCACAATGCCGGTGGTGACATTGCGGCCAAAGGCGGCAAGCCGGACCCGAACG
>CAVXTR010000020.1:0-938772 GCA_963764705.1 uncultured Alphaproteobacteria bacterium
ATATTGGAGATAGGCTGATTGAGCCTCAGTTTACAGGCGGCTCCGTGTGCTTCATCACGCATAGGCTGGGCGAGAAAAGGGTCCGATAGCCAGGAGCTTGCATAGTGTGGTGCACGCAAAAAAGCGCGCTGCTTGGGTTGGTGAGGCTGATTCGAGCAAAGACATTGATAATTTTTGAGCGGCTGAAGTGCTCAGTGTCTTCTGGAGTTTGTCGGCGGCAATTCTTCCTTGTTCACTTTCAGCATAAAAGAGCAAACAATCGTTGGCAGAGGCCTGGACTGGTGGCAAAAAGCGAGTGGCGATTTCCTCGTCGATCCTTTCACGTATCAGGGCCAGTGTGCGGACAATTGAGTCGGCGATGCGTGGGGGTAGGCCTTGGAGACACAACCGTGACGTGAGGCGCAGCGTTTGCGAAGGCGCCCACAGATGCAAACAGGGCGACGTTGTCGGTGTAGGCTTTGAAGGCGAAACCCGCATGGCGCAGAGGGGCCTCTTGTTGGGTGGTAATCGACGACGAATCTTCATCACTTCAGTCATTCATACACTACTATTCTAAGGAGTGATTCTGATCCTCTGGACTTTATTCACCACTCCTACATACAGGTTATGTCTAGGATGTTGGTATGTGTTACAAGATAACCAAAGAACCAGTTATGTCAGTTCATCTACTGCACCTCAAGTGTGTATCGTTCACCAATACTGAGTGGAGTTGTGTCTATTCTGAGGACATATTCTGATTTAGTGGACTTAACTTACCTATCCTACATATAGGATATGTCATGGTACATGATACAGGATCAAGGTCAAAGGTCAGGTTCAAGTGTTTTAACCTCTCTTGACACTCTCTCTACCACAGACGGTATTGGGGTCCATTCGTATTTACGATGGACCACCACTCTTTTAATTATGGTTTACCACTCCTTTTTTAATGGTTTACCCTCCATAACTCATTGTCTAACCTTCAATCAGGTACCTCTTTTATAAACTCATTGTCTAACCTTCAATCAGGTTGTCAACTTCACAAAACCTGCGTGGCTCCGGTGCAAGTGGCAATCATTGGAACCTGAGTAGGAACCAGTTATTAGCCTTGGGTGGGCAATCGATTTTATCAAGAGGATTCAATTTGAATTCCCAGGAGTTGTCCTGGTAACGTACAGTTACAATACAACGTGGTAGCCGAATCCAAATGCCTCCCAAGCGTCCCAATTTGCCTCCTTCGCCTCCAGAGCCTGTGGCAATGGTTGCCTCAACGATACCGAGCCTACAACATAATCTCGAAGAAATTCCCCATTTCTATCTCTCAAACACAAATCAGTGGTCGGATTTTAAAAATGATAAATTGGGAATCGTGGACTCGTGTGGGCTCTACCTGACTGGGAGAGTACTATTCTGCGGGGTGGTGATGAGTGGAATCAACTCAAAAGTAAAGGTGTCAAGGTTGATCAGATTTTTCCTCATGTGTCAATGTCACTGCTGCAGGAAGTACCTTCTCGGTGGAGAAAATTGGGACAGTGAAGATCGATGCACTTGATGAAGAGGCCTGACTCAGCAAGTCACGATCAACAACTGCTTAATTTCAAGCAAGTTTCCATACAAACTTCTGGCATTACAACTATTTACTTCAAAAGGCCATGAATGTTGATAGAAAGATACAATTGCTATGTTGGATATGTTAGGTGGTTTGAAGCTAGTTGGAGGTACCTCTTCATCTCAACAGTGGTGCAACTTGGCAAAATTCAAGTATGAAGATGACAAGAAACTTCCTGCCCGCCAAAAGCTGTGGACTTGGTTTGTGACTCTCAAGTGCCCCTGGCCCCTACTACTACCTATCAAAGCAAGTGCAGATGTATGATATTTCTTATCTGTTTCGGAAAATTGCTCTGATTCTGGAGACTATTTCTATTTGTGTCATCGACGACGAGATACACAATGTGACCCATCTCGAATATGACCCACATAAATACGACATTTTCTCTTACACAGAGGATCTCAAGACGCTATTCAGCGTTTGAACGATCTCAACCTGAGACTACCTGAAACAACCCGGATTATCTTCCCTGACTCTTACTTGCGGACCAGAATTATTAGAGCAGCCCGGGCAATTCCTGCCTACAAAGTGGTGATTGACTCGATAATTGCTCTACCTATGGAGAAATGGTCTCAACTGAGCGAGCTTTCAGCCTGCTGCCACATTGGGTTCTGGATTCTGGAGCAACCTGCTGTGCCACTTACTCTGAGGATGACCATCCCGCGGAACGGAATATGCGGACGATCGGAGAAATGGCCGTTACGGCCGCCGTCCATGCCAATTTGCCCAGGAGCGCTTGGGGCCACGCTGTCCTTCACGCAGTGGATGTGATCAATCGTACTTCAGACTGCAGAGCTCAACAAGGCGGCTGGTTTCGACTCCACGTTTTCACGACTGGAGAAGTGGAAGGGTCACAAGCTCCCTGGTCAAGTCAAAGGTTTATACCCGTTGGGTTGCTTAGCGTTCAAGCACGTGCCATCTGCTATTCGTACTAAACTTGACCACCACGCGACCCGAGAAACGTCTTTGGCAGCGTGCCAGGAATAGCGAAGTGGACTTGTAGAGGTTGAAAAATTGGGTGCAGACCCTTTAAAAATATTGAGATGAGCTCGTCATCCGCGACTGGTTTCTGCAAGAAATGCCAGTTTCTTTGCCCGTTGAAGCAGATACGAAATCCACGACTGAAGGTCTGAATCGCAGTCTCTCTGCATACAATTCCAAACGGAGCGGTTGGACTTCTTCCGCGTTGTTCATCACCAGCGCCGCGTTGATCTCCGTCATCAAAGATTTGATTGCGCCGCGCTTCACGTGGTTAATTTTGGTGTAAATATCGTCATGGAGGGAAGCAGTGATGATCGTCCAAAGTTTGCCAACCCAATCGTCTTTGACTTTGGCCTTTTTTTCCTCCTTGTTCGCTTCGTGCTCCGCCAGACCCGCCGGCGCAATCTTCGTCCGTCAAGTCGAACACATTTTTGTGTGTTGCAGCCCAGCACGCATCAGACAGACGAGCCTTCCAAATGCTGAATTGGTCAGCAGTCTTGAGCACGGTTTGGCAGCGGGCTCCTTCCGGAGCGTGGGCTTGGCTGTTAGAGCTCATAACCTGTGAAATTCAGTCAGCAAAATTTTAATAACAAGGACCTGTGAAAGATTCAGTCAGCAAAATCTGCACGTACGTGAAACAATAGTTACATGGGAGTGAAGACAACAAAAAAGCAAATCACTCTGATATTACGCATATTGTTTTTAGGAGAGGTAGATGCGATAAAACACACGTAAAGACAAGAAAGAAAGGAGAGAGCGGAGAGAGGGCTATTAAGGGCCTCGATTTCCGTGGAAAGTTGAACACTGGGTCTCGTTTTGACCCCAGAATCGGAATCCGCATGAAAAATGAGGTCTAGGAACAATCGGGGAGCAACAGTGAACATGCCGCTCTTCGCTTACTCAAGAAATAGAACACACGACGACTACATGAGGAGAAGGAGAAAAACATAAGGAAAAAGGGCACGATCAAACTTCACGTGAAGTAAGCTGGAAGTTGAAACCACAGACGCCATAGATGAATACCGTACACCGAAAGGTTAAAGGGGGCGCTGGGGTGCGGCCACCAGACATGGGATGTTGAGAGCAGCATTTTGCACGTGTGTTTGTGGGACATGAGAGCTGTAAACAAGAAGATAAATAGCTGGGGCAACCGTGAGAAGGACTACTGGTAGGCCAACATAAACCTTTGACTTGACCAGGGAGCTTGTGACCCTTCCACTGTTGAGCTCTGCAGAGTCTGAAGTACGATTGATCACATCCACTGCGTGTAGGACAGCGTGGCCCCAAGCGCTCCTGGGCAAATTGGCATGGACAAGCGTAGTAACGGCCATTTCTCCGATCGTCCGCATATTCCGTTCCGCGATATGGTCCATCCACTGCGAATAAGGAGCCGCAAATCGCTGTTGTATTCCTTTGCTCGCACAGAAGGCGGTCATGGCGGTGGACTTGTAAACGGAGCCATTATCCGAGAGCAACCATGACACACAATTGGCGCGACCCAGCTCAGCTTCAATGCGAACTACAAATTTACTCCACAGCTCTAACAGACTGAGATTTAACT
This sequence comes from uncultured Alphaproteobacteria bacterium, assembly GCA_963764705.1. Classification (GTDB taxonomy): domain Bacteria; phylum Pseudomonadota; class Alphaproteobacteria; order Rhizobiales; family Xanthobacteraceae; genus Bradyrhizobium. Next base: position 4,131 of record CAVXTR010000020.1, read on the forward strand.
AAAAAGCCAAAAATCCTTCTGGTAAAATCATCAATGATCGTCAGCAGATAGAGCTCTCCTTGAGGGGTTGGCACTGAAAAGGCCCACGGAAATCTGTATGAAAGCCCTCCGCAATGCGAGTAGCCCGCTCGAAACCATTCGACAGGTGTGGGTGAACGTGCGATTTTCCCATGACAGGCGTGGTAGCAAATTTTCTTGTAACATTAATTAACTCGAGAAACGTCTTCGGCAGCGTGCCAGGAATAGCGAAGTGGACTTGTAGAGGTTGAAAAATTGGGTGCAGACCCTTTAAAAATATTGAGATGAGCTCGTCATCCGCGACTGGTTTCTCGAGAAATGCCAAGTTTCTTTGCCCGTTGAAGCAGATACGAAATCCACGACTGAAGGTCTGAATCGCAGTCTCTCTGCATCGAAGCTGCATACAATTCCAAACGGAGCGGTTGGACTTCTTCCGCGTTGTTCATCACCAGCGCCGCGTTGATCTCCGTCATCAAAGATTTGATTGCGCCGCGCTTCACGTGGTAAATATCGCCCTTGCTGGAGTAGTAGTCTTCCATAATCTGGGAACAATAAACGCCACCATTGTCGGTAAGCCGAGAAATGCAATTCGATTTACCCAGCTCTGCCTCAACTTGCAAAACGAATTTGGGAAAAATCTCATACCACTCTGTCTGGTTATATAGGGCTTATCTGACTGATTCTTCAGATTTTGCTGACTGAATCTTTCACAGGTCCTTTATTACCTCCTGCGAAAGGACCCTCCTGCGAAAGGATCATCCGTTCGAGGGGGGGTGTTGGCCTACCAGTAGTCCTTCTCACGGTTGCCCCAGCTATTTATCTTCTTGTTTACAGCTCTCATGTCCCACAAACACACGTGCAAAATGCTGCTCTCAACACCAGAGTTGTCGACGTACAGGGGCACGGGAACGTGCTTTGTTTGAGGCTCAAGCTGAGAAAACAAGTAAACCATCCACTGTGCTTCCTTTGTGCGAAGGGCCAGTGCTGCGTATTCAGAATGGTTGGTGCAGGTAGTCACGAAAGTGTGGAGCTTGCTGTACCATGAGAGGATTGCTCCGTCATAATAAAACACGTCGTGCTTTTGGTGGCAGTCGGCATAGGATGAATCTGTGTAGCCATGAACGCCGTTGACTGCGTCTCCCCGATCCACGCTGAAGTTCTCGAAAAGGCCTTTGCTCTTTGTTCCCTTCAGGTCACGCAAAAGGTGGAAAAGGGCTTGCCAGTGAACTTCTCCGGGGTTTGACATGAACTTGCAGAGCTTGTTCACAGTAAAAGTAATATCTGGACTAGTCGAACATGCAATAAAGTTGGCCAGTGCAATCAAGCTGCGATACTCGGTGCAGGATCGAGCATCCGCAGGAGGTTCAGGGCAGTCTTTCTTGCTGAAGAGGATGCCTGCTTGACATGGAGTAACAGTGGAATTGCAGTCGCTCATACGGGCGCGTTCCAGAAGTGAAGCAACTGAGTTAGCCTGGGAAATAAACATCGTTTTGGCTGTGGGGTCGTACTCAATATCCATTCCAAGGCCCTACTAGTGGAATAGTGAAGCGTGTCCGCAATTGTTCAATGAAGTTGAACCAAGTAGTTTCTTGCTCATGCATAAAAATAAAGTCGTCCACCCAAATGAGGACGGCAGTACGTTCCTTGAGAGAAGGGTTGACAAAGAGACACTTGTCAGCTTTGGCGGGCACCCATCCCATCTCTTGCAGCTTGGTTTGGAAAGTCTCATAATAGAGGCGACTTCCTTGAGGTATCCCAGGCACTCCTTTCAAGAGCTTTCTTGTCGCGTGTCCCGATGACACCAGCGACTCCGTTCTTGCCATGACCCCACATAGCAGGCATCTTGACCCACACTTCACAATCCATGTCTGATGCGGTTTCCACATCTCCAGACTTGAGTTTGCAACCGTATTTGGTGGCGATGGCAAGTACTGCGCGCAGAGTCAACGGCTTTGCCACCGGAGCAAATGTGTCGTTGTACTCAAGCCCCTCTTTCATGAACTGTCCACGAATCACCACGCGCGCCTTGAATTGTTTTGCAGTGAGATCCTTGGCCTCAATTGGAGCTCCACGGTGCTTGATCTTGAATACCCAACCAGCAGGGATTGATTTAGGAGGGGGTCCGGATCCTTTCCATTCTTCACCGAATGTCCCGTTCTTGACGTGGCATTGCTTCTCCCGGTTCATCGCCTCCAGCCACTGCATACCGCAGCTTGACTGAACAGCTTGCAGTGGCGACTTTGGAGTGATAGTTTGTAGGGTGGATTCAGTCAATGCCACGAGCACTGTTGCTGGGTCGCCAGAGGAATCCAGAGACACTGACTCCGAAGAAGTGCTAGGGACAGTATGTTGTCAGCGCCCGAAAACTTGACGGACCGCTTTCTCGGTGCAATTTCAGTAATCGGGGCTGCCAACGTAGGGGTGCTAGGCGGTGGAATCTCAGAGTTATTACTTGATCGCGTTATCTTTCGAGAAGAGACAGCCGCATCCTCGTGTTTGAAATCAAGCGCGCCAATTGCTTTGAGACCATGTCTATCCAAAGTCTTGGAGACGCCAGGCATCTACTGTTTGAAACATACCCAAGCGAGGATCGCCTTCAGCAAGATTGTTCTCCGTGCCCCATAACAGCGATGCAGGCGATTCACGGTGCGTTATCTTTCGAAATGGGAACACATTTTCAATGAAGGTAACTTCGACTGATACCGACAAATGTAAGTCATACAACGTGCCAAGCAGGAATGCGCGCGATTTTGAATCAATTCCCAAATAGACGGAAGTCCCGCTCTCTGTACTGCGTCGACTAAGCGGTTGACAATTTCGTCGTGTCTGCGCCCAGCTTCACCTCCTCCTTTATGGCTCAAGACGTGCCACGGGTCTAACTCTAGACTGTCCCCGCAGTAACAGGTGGCAATATTGGAGATAGGCTGATTGAGCCTCAGTTTACAGGCGGCTCCGTGTGCTTCATCACGCATAGGCTGGGCGAGAAAAGGGTCCGATAGCCAGGAGCTTGCATAAGGTGCGGTGCACGCAAAAAAGCGCGCTGCTTGGGTTGGTGAGGCTGATTCGAGCAAAGACATTGATAATTTTTGAGCGGCTGAAGTGCTCAGTGTCTTCTGGAGTTTGTCGGCGGCAATTCTTCCTTGTTCACTTTCAGCATAAAAGAGCAAACAATCGTTGGCAGAGGCCTGGACTGGTGGCAAAAAGCGAGTGGCGATTTCCTCGTCGATCCTTTCACGTATCAGGGCCAGTGTGCGGACAATTGAGTCGGCGATGCGTGGGGGTAGGCCTTGGAGACACAACCGTGACGTGAGGCGCAGCGTTTGCGAAGGCGCCCACAGATGCAAACAGGGCGACGTTGTCGGTGTAGGCTTTGAAGGCGAAACCCGCATGGCGCAGAGGGGCCTCTTGTTGGGTGGTAATCGACGACGAATCTTCATCACTTCAGTCATTCATACACTACTATCCTAAGGAGTGATTCTGATCCTCTGGACTTTATTCACCACTCCTACATACAGGTTATGTCTAGGATGTTGGTATGAGTTACAAGATAACCAAAGTTCCAGTAATGTCAGATCATCTACTGCACCTCAAGTGTGTATCGTTCACCTATACTGAGTGGAGTTGTGTCTATTCTGAGGACCCGACATATATAGGAGATGTCATGGTACATGATACAGGATCAAGGTCAAAGGTCAGGTTCAAGTGTTTTAAAATCTCACACACTCTCTACCAGACGGTATTGGGGTCCATTCGTATTTACGATGGACCACCACTCTTTTAATTATGGTTTACCACTCCTTTTTAATGGTTTACCCTCCATAACTCATTGTCTAACCTTCAATCAGGTACCTCTTTGAGAAACTCATTGTCTAACCTTCAATCAGGTTGTCAACTTCACAAAACCTGCGTGGCTCTGGTGCAAGTGGCAATCATTGGAACCTGAGTAGGAACCAGTTATTAGCTTTGGTGGGCAAACGATTTTATCAAGAGGATTCAATTTGAATTCCCAGGAGTTGTCCTGGTAACGAACAGTTACAACACAACGTGGTAGCCGAATCCAAATGCCTCCCAAGCGTCCCAATTTGCCTCCTTCGCCTCCAGAGCCTGTGGCAATGGTTGCCTCAACGATACCGAGCCTACAACATAATCTCGAAGAAATTCCCCATTTCTATCTCTCAAACACAAATCAGTGGTCGGATTTTAAACGAGCAATCGGGAATCGTGGACTCGTGTGGGCTCTACCTGACTGGGAGAGTACTATTCTGCGGGGTGGTGATGAGTGGAATCAACTCAAAAGTAAAGGTGTCAAGGTTGATCAGATTTTTCCTCATGTGTCAATGTCACTGCTGCAGGAAGTACCTTCTCGGTGGAGAAAATTGGGACAGTGAAGATCGATGCACTTGATGAAGAGGCCTGACTCAGCAAGTCACGATCAACAACTGCTTAATTTCAAGCAAGTTTCCATACAAACTTCTGGCATTACAACTATTTACTTCAAAAGGCCATGAATGTTGATAGAAAGATACAATTGCTATGTTGGATATGTTAGGTGGTTTGAAGCTAGTTGGAGGTACCTCTTCATCTCAACAGTGGTGCAACTTGGCAAAATTCAAGTATGAAGATGACAAGAAACTTCCTGCCCGCCAAAAGCTGTGGACTTGGTTTGTGACTCTCAAGTGCCCCTGGCCCCTACTACTACCTATCAAAGCAAGTGCAGATGTATGATATTTCTTATCTGTTTCGGAAAATTGCTCTGATTGGAGACTATTTCTATTTGTGTCATCGACGACGAGATACACAATGTGACCCATCTCGAATATGACCCACATAAATACGACATTTTCTCTTACACAGAGGATCTCAAGACGCTATTCAGCGTTTGAACGATCTCAACCTGAGACTACCTGAAACAACCCGGATTATCTTCCCTGACTCTTACTTGCGGACCAGAATTATTAGAGCAGCCCGGCAAATTCCTGCCTACAAAGTGGTGATTGACTCGATAATTGCTCTACCTATGGAGAAATGGTCTCAACTGAGCGAGCTTTCAGCCTGCTGCCACATTGGGTTCTGGATTCTGGAGCAACCTGCTGTGCCACTTACCATCCCGCGGAACGGAATATGCGGACGATCGGAGAAATGGCCGTTACTACGCTTGTCCATGCCAATTTGCCCAGGAGCGCTTGGGGCCACGCTGTCCTTCACGCAGTGGATGTGATCAATCGTACTTCAGACTGCAGAGCTCAACAAGGCGGCTGGTTTCGACTCCACGTTTTCACGACTGGAGAAGTGGAAGGGTCACAAGCTCCCTGGTCAAGTCAAAGGTTTATACCCGTTGGGTTGCTTAGCGTTCAAGCACGTGCCATCTGCTATTCGTACTAAACTTGACCACCACGCGACCCGAGAAACGTCTTCGGCAGCGTGCCAGGAATAGCGAAGTGGACTTGTAGAGGTTGAAAAATTGGGTGCAGACCCTTTAAAAATATTGAGATGAGCTCGTCATCCGCGACTGGTTTCTCGAGAAATGCCAGTTTCTTTGCCCGTTGAAGCAGATACGAAATCCACGACTGAAGGTCTGAATCGCAGTCTCTCTGCATACAATTCCAAACGGAGCGGTTGGGATTCTTCCGCGTTGTTCATCACCAGCGCCGCGTTGATCTCCGTCATCAAAGATTTGATTGCGCCGCGCTTCACGTGGTTAATTTTGGTGTAAATATCGTCATGGAGGGAAGCAGTGATGATCGTCCAAAGTTTGCCAACCCAATCGTCTTTGACTTTGGCCTTTTTTTCCTCCTTGTTCGCTTCGTGCTCCGCCAGACCCGCCGCGCAATCTTCGTCCGTCAAGTCGAAACACGTTTTTGTGTGTTGCAGCCCAGCACGCATCAGACAGACGAGCCTTCCAAATGCTGAATTGGTCAGCAAGTCGAGCACGGTTTGGCAGCGGGCTCCTTCCGGAGCGTGGGCTTGGCTGTTAGAGCTCATAACCTGTGAAATTCAGTCAGCAAAATTTTAATAACAAGGACCTGTGAAAGATTCAGTCAGCAAAATCTGCACGTACGTGGAACAATAGTTACATGGGAGTGAAGACAACAAAAGAGGCATCATTGCTATATTACGCATATTGTTTTTAGGAGAGGTAGATGCGATAAAACACACGTAAAGACAAGAAAGAAAGGAGAGAGCGAGAGAGGGCAGGGCCTCGATTTCCGTGGAGTCTTGAACACTGGGTCTCGTTTTGACCCCAGAATCGGAATCCGCATGAAAAATGAGGTCTAGGAACAATCGGGGAGCAACAGTGAACATGCCGCTCTTCGCTTACTCAAGAAATAGAACACACGACGACTACATGAGGAGAAGGAGAAAAACATAAGGAAAAAGGGCACGATCAAACTTCACGAAGTAAGCTGGAAGTTGAAACCACAGACGCCATAGATGAATTACACCGAAAGGTTAAAAGGGGGGGCGCTGGGGTGCGGCCACCAGACATGGGATGTTGAGAGCAGCATTTTGCACGTGTGTTTGTGGGACATGAGAGCTGTAAACAAGAAGATAAATAGCTGAGAAGGACTACTGGTAGGCCAACATAAACCTTTGACTTGACCAGGGAGCTTGTGACCCTTCCACTGTTGAGCTCTGCAGAGTCTGAAGTACGATTGATCACATCCACTGCGTGTAGGACAGCGTGGCCCCAAGCGCTCCTGGGCAAATTGGCATGGACAAGCGTAGTAACGGCCATTTCTCCGATCGTCCTCTCGTAATATCCCGTTCCGCGATATGGTCCATCCACTGCGAATAAGGAGCCGCAAATCGCTGTTGTATTCCTTTGCTCGCACAGAAGGCGGTCATGGCGGTGGACTTGTAAACGGAGCCATTATCCGAGAGCAACCATGACACACAATTGGCGCGACCCAGCTCAGCTTCAATGCGAACTACAAATTTACTCCACAGCTCTAACAGACTGAGATTTAACTAAAAAGCCAAAAATCCTTCTGGTAAAATCATCAATGATCGTCAGCAGATAGAGCTCTCCTTGAGGGGTTGGCACTGAAAAGGCCCACGGAAATCTGTATGAAAGCCCTCCGCAATGCGAGTAGCCCGCTCGAAACCATTCGACAGGTGTGGGTGAACGTGCGATTTTCCCATGACAGGCGTGGTAGCAAATTTTCTTGTAACATTAATTAACTCGAGAAACGTCTTCGGCAGCGTGCCAGGAATAGCGAAGTGGACTTGTAGAGGTTGAAAAATTGGGTGCAGACCCTTTAAAAATATTGAGATGAGCTCGTCATCCGCGACTGGTTTCTCGAGAAATGCCAAGTTTCTTTGCCCGTTGAAGCAGATACGAAATCCACGACTGAAGGTCTGAATCGCAGTCCTCCTGCATCGAAGCTGCATACAATTCCAAACGGAGCGGTTGGACTTCTTCCGCGTTGTTCATCACCAGCGCCGCGTTGATCTCCTGTCATCAAAGATTTGATTGCGCCGCGCTTCACGTGGTAAATATCGCCCTTGCTGGAGTAGTAGTCTTCCATAATCTGGGAACAATAAACGCCACCATTGTCGGTAAGCCGAGAAATGCAATTCGATTTACCCAGCTCTGCCTCAACTTGCAAAACGAATTTGGGAAAAATCTCATACCACTCTGTCTGGTTATATAGGGCTTATCTGACTGATTCTTCAGATTTTGCTGACTGAATCTTTCACAGGTCCTTTATTAAAATTTTGCTGACTGAATCTTTCACAGGTTATGAGCTCTAACAGCCAAGCCCACGCTCCGGAAGGAGCCCGCTGCCAAACCGTGCTCAAGACTGCTGACCAATTCAGCATTTGGAAGGCTCGTCTGTCTGATGCGTGCTGGGCTGCAACACACAAAAATGTGTTCGACTTGACGGACGAAGATTGCGCGGCGGAGTACGAAGCGAACAAGGAGGAAAAAAAGGCCAAAGTCAAAGACGATTGGGTTGGCAACAATAAAGTCAATGGCCGTGTTTTGGTGGGACTCCGCGATCCCAAAACCCAATTATTTTTCCTGCAAGAAGCGCGAACGGAATTAACCCCAACCTCCCTTTTGGCCCGTTCGTATGGAGGAGGCAGCGGAGACCAGGAACTATTATGGAAACTCCATCTTCGACATGGCCATCGCAACTTTGTGGACGTGGCCCGCCAGTATGCGCTCCCTATTCCTCTCAGCAGATAGAGCTCTCCTTGAGGGGTTGGCACTGAAAAAGGCCCACGGAAATCTGTATGAAAGCCCTCCGCAATGCGAGTAGCCCGCTCGAAACCATTCGACAGGTGTGGGTGAACGTGCGATTTTCCCATGACACAAGAGGTGCATTTTACCAGAAGGATTTTTGGCTTTTTAGTTAAATCTCAGTCTGAGTGGTTAGAGCTGTGGAGTAAATTTGTAGTTCGCATTGAAGCTGAGCTGGGTCGCGCCAATTGTGTGTCATGGTTGCTCTCGGATAATGGCTCCGTTTACAAGTCCACCGCCATGACCGCCTTCTGTGCGAGCAAAGGAATACAACAGCGATTTGCGGTCCTTATTCCAGTGCTTCCTCCATGACTACATGGGAGTGAAGACAACAAAAAAGCAAATCACTCTGATATTACGCATATTGTTTTTAGGAGAGGTAGATGCGATAGACAAGAAAGAAAGGAGAGAGCGAGAGAGGGCTATTCAAGGGCCTCGATTTCCGTGGTAAGTTGAACACTGGGTCTCGTTTTGACCCCAGAATCGGAATCCGCATGAAAAATGAGGTCTAGGAACAATCGGGGAGCAACAGTGAACATGCCGCTCTTCGCTTACTCAAGAAATAGAACACACGACGACTACATGAGGAGAAGGAGAAAAACATAAGGAAAAAGGGCACGATCAAACTTCACGTGAAGTAAGCTGGAAGTTGAAACCACAGACGCCATAGATGAATTACACCGAAAGGTTAAAAGGGGGCGCTGTGCGGCCACCAGACATGGGATGTTGAGAGCAGCATTTTGCACGTGTGTGGGACATGAGAGCTGTAAACAAGAAGATAAATAGCTGGGGCAACCGTGAGAAGGACTACTGGTAGGCCAACACCCCCCCTCGAACGGATGATCCTTTCGCAGGAGGGTCATTGACAAAGTATGGCACCAGTGCTTTGAAGTGAACTCCCAGTGGCTTTGTCAGAATATCACCCAGATTTTTGTCAGTAGGCACTCGCTGAGGGGCAATTACTCCTTCGTTGGTCAGCTCACGGGCATAGTGGCAGCTGATGCGAATATGCTTATTTGATTGGTGGTCGACAGGATTGAATACCAGCGAAATAATCCCAGAGTTGTCGACGTACAGGGGCACGGGAACGTGCTTTGTTTGAGGCTCAAGCTGAGAAAACAAGTAAACCATCCACTGTGCTTCCTTTGCGCCAAGGGCCAGTGCTGCGTATTCAGAATGGTTGGTGCAGGTAGTCACGAAAGTGTGGAGCTTGCTGTACCATGAGAGGATTGCTCCGTCATAATAAAACACGTCGTGCTTTTGGTGGCAGTCGGCATAGGATGAATCTGTGTAGCCATGAACGCCGTTGACTGCGTCTCCCCGATCCACGCTGAAGTTCTCGAAAAGGCCTTTGCTCTTTGTTCCCTTCAGGTCACGCAAAAGGTGGAAAAGGGCTTGCCAGTGAACTTCTCCGGGTTTGACATGAACTTGCAGAGCTTGTTCACAGTAAAAGTAATATCTGGACGCGTCCAACATGCAATAAAGTTGGCCAGTGCAATCAAGCTGCGATACTCGCAGTCTTTCTTGCTGAAGAGGATGCCTGCTTGACATGGAGTAACAGTGGAATTGCAGTCGCTCATACGGGCGCGTTCCAGAAGTGAAGCAACTGAGTTAGCCTGGGAAATAAACATCGTTTTGGCTGTGGGGTCGTACTCAATATCCATTCCAAGGCCCTACTAGTGGAATAGTGAAGCGTGTCCGCAATTGTTCAATGAAGTTGAACCAAGTAGTTTCTTGCTCATGCATAAAAATAAAGTCGTCCACCCAAATGAGGACGGCAGTACGTTCCTTGAGAGAAGGGTTGACAAAGAGACACTTGTCAGCTTTGGCGGGCACCCATCCCATCTCTTGCAGCTTGGTTTGGAAAGTCTCATAATAGAGGCGACTTCCTTGAGGTATCCCAGGCACTCCTTTCAAGAGCTTTCTTGGCTGGAGTGTCTCATCCACACCAGTGATCTCGTTCTCGCCATGACCCCACATAGCAGGCATCTTGACCCACACTTCACAATCCATGTCCTGAGGCCAAAAATGCGGTTTCCACATCTCCAGACTTGAGTTTGCAACCGTATTTGGTGGCGATGGCAAGTACTGCGCGCAGAGCGGCAAAGCCGCCGGAGCAAATGTGTCGTTGTACTCAAGCCCCTCTTTCATGAACTGTCCACGAATCACCACGCGCGCCTTGAATTGTTTTGCAGTGAGATCCTTGGCCTCAATTGGAGCTCCACGGTGCTTGATCTTGAATACCCAACCAGCAGGGATTGATTTAGGAGGGTCCGGATCCTTTCCATTTTCACCGAATGTCCCGTTCTTGACGTGGCATTGCTTCTCCCGGTTCATCGCCTCCAGCCACTGCATACCGCAGCTTGACTGAACAGCTTGCAGTGGCGACTTTGGAGTGATAGTTTGGGTGGATTCAGCAATGCCACGAGCACTGTTGCTGGGTCGCCAGAGGAATCCAGAGACACTGACTCCGAAGAAGTGCTAGGGACAGGAACCACAGTGCGCCAAAACTTGACCGGACCGCTTTCGGGTGCAATTTCAGTAATCGGGGCTGCCAACGTAGGGGTGCTAGGCGGTGGAATCTCAGAGATGATTACTTGATCGCGTTATCTTTCGAGAAGAGACAGCCGCATCCTCGTGTTTGAAATCAAGCGCGCCAATTGCTTTGAGACCATGTTTATCCAAAGTCTTGGAGACGCCTGAGGTATCGATCGTTTGAAACATACCCAAGCGAGGGTCGCCTTCAGCAAGATTGTTCTCCCCCATAACAGCGATGCAGGCGATTCACGGTGAAAATTTTTCCAAATGGAACACATTTTCAATGAAATGGCGACTGGCGGATGAACAGAACGGCTCGAATGACTCTGCCGTCGAGGGGTTATTGATAATTAAAGTCACACCAACGAGTGCTTGCGCCGTCGCAATCATCGGCGGCTTATTATCTCGGGCGATGGCTACCGCGGGGAGCAAGCAGAGCTCAGAGCGACTAGCTTCAGGTGCAAAATCGATCGACCGTTCACTAATACGAATCTAGTTTCGGACGCTGTTAAGACGTTGGACAGTCGCTTCTCGACCCTAGAGATTTTGGAACATAACGGGTCAATTGTTGAACTGAAGAGATCTCCCGTCGGACAATAGAAATCCGATACTGGGAGCCAAGACCGGCTCTCACCATAGAACCAGGAACCCTGCTTTTTCACGGCGCAGAGCATGGTGGTCAAGTTAAAGGCGAGGCCCTTCGTTTTTAAGGCTGGACGCCCGCCTGCAGGTTACGAAGTATCAGGCCGCCGAGAGAATGGCCTTCTATTCCTTGAGGGTGCCGCACCGCGACGTAGCACTGGCTGCCTATTGGTCGGCTTCCTGACCCCGACGTCCAACGCCATGGTCGAGCCGATCCATGCCAAGGCAATGCCGGTCATCCTGACGACCGACGAGGAGCGTGACATCTGGATACGCGCGCCATGGGACGAGGCCAAGGCTGCCGGACGACGCCCTCAAGGTCGTGGCACGCGGCGCCGATAAGGAAGATCAAGCGGCGGCCTGATTAGAGGGCGCATCGGTTCCAACTGCGATAGCGAACAGGCAGTTCACGAGCCGTTCATGCTGGCTCATTTACCTGATCGGGTTCGGGGCGCCGAGCTAAAGGGTGGATGATGCCCCAAGTGCGAAGCCATCGGTATGGTGGTGGATTGGATCGACGCTTGCTGGCGCCCAAGAAGCAGCGTCTGAAACGGGACTAAGGTCCGGGGCGAGACGCCAAATACGACTGGGAGATAATAACCTCGGCTGACAATTGCCAATTCCTCACTATGCACTGTGTTCACATTTGTACATTTCTGATCGGACCAACAACGCCGTTGCCCTCAAGATGCGCGAAGCGTCCATTTTCTTGGTAGAGGATGAAGCCCTTATCCGTATGATGACGGCTGATATGATCGAAGAGCTTGGGCATCGCGTAGTAGCTCAAGCCGGTGACATCCAAAACGCAATGTTTTGGCAGAGACTGCGATTTTTCACTTCGCCATTCTTGACGTAAATATTGCGGGCTACAGCATCAGCCCGGTCGCCGATGTTATTGAGCGACGGGGGCTGCCGATCATTTTCGCAAGCGGTTATGGATCGGCAGGTCTACCAGAGCCGTACAGTCGTCGGCCGTTGCTTAGGAAGCCGTTCTTAATATCAGAACTCAAAGAAACGATAGACACCATTCTCGATGCCCGAGGTTATACTTGTCCCTGTCGCAAACTGAATTTGACTAGCAGTTGGTCGAGAATTGGGCGATGCTGTTGCGTGATGAGAGATCTTGTCAGGCTCATTGTTTGGATCGTCGCAGATCTGTTTCGGTCGCGGGCAGCGCTCCAGGTGGAAATTTGGATGTTGCGGCAGCAGATAAACGTTCTGCGGCGAACCGCTCCTAAGAAACACACCTTCAGCGCCATCGACCGCTTGATTTTTGTTTGCCTTTATCGGCTTCTCCCCGGCGTTCGCGATGCGCAGGCGATTGTCAAGCCGGAGACCGTAGTCAAATGGCATCGCGCTGGCTTCCGTTTATATTTGGCGATGGAAATCGAAAGCGCGGGGTGGCAGGCCAACTGTCCCGTTGGAGATACGCAAGCTTATCCGCGAGATGAGCATTGCCAATCCTCTGTGGGGAGCGCCATTTCTCTACGAGGAACGCGGGAGTCCAGCCGAATACAAGGCGGGACTAGATCTGGCGGTGGCTCGCGGTTGGCTGGAGCTGCACGAGTTCGGAACCTATGTCCGGTTCACTCAAGCCGGTGCAGCCCTATTCGCCTGAAACGTTGAAGGCTCCAGCTTGGGGAGAACTGACGCCCTTGGGGTCGCTGTGACCAAGTGGGGCTTGCTGATCCAGCATTCGCAAACTGCCGCTCAGCATGCGCAAGTGGGAGCGTTGCACCGCGTCCGGCGCGCGCTTTATTGCGAAGCAGTTCGGAGGTTTACGCCGGCGCGACGAGAGTGCAAGCAAAGATCGCGCGATGGCTTATTCGTGCTCGCGTCGGAGGCCGCGCAAGCAATCACAGATGGCGCCGTCGGTCCCAGGGCGTGTCGCGATCCACGCGTGGCGCATGGGCAGGGCGCGCTGGGTCACGGCGCGCGCTCATAGTGCGCGGGCGTTTCTGAGGAGTCAGGGGGATGAGACCCCACAGCGTGGGGTGCGTCCCGACGTACGCCGCTGGGCGGCAATCAATCGCAGTGCGGCCGGCGGCAGTCACGGTGATCAGGAGGTTTTTGAGACTGACGGGGTACTCTTCGATAAAGCCGAGCTTCAGGAGACGATGGTGGCCGGGGCTACGCTGCGCCCCGTGGATGATGCGTTTACACTCGATGTAATGCTGCAGCAGGTCGGCGTCGGTCATTGGCGTCTCGGAATTGGCATGTCTCCGTCCGCCGATTTTGTGAGCTCATGGTGAATAATCCGTTAAGGATCGAGCGCCGCAGTCCGGTTACGCTCGATCAACTGGTGGACAGTTCGAGAGACGATCTGGTTGCAGCCGTTCGCCGGGGCTCGCCCGCGAGGTACGCAAGTCGATCGGCGATACGACCCATCCTGATGTGGAGAAGATTCCCGTGCCCGGCGGCACGCTGCTTGGCATCCGCACGAGCGTGTGGGCGCGGCGCACCATGCCCGATCCGCGCAATCCCCGGACGCTGCCGTCGCGGCGGCATCCTTCGCCATCGACCCTGGGACGGGCGGCGAGGATCGAACTCTCGTCCCGTCCCCGAGCCGCACTCGCTCGATCCGGCAGAACGGCACAAGGCGGAGCTGGTGGTGGACATCGAGAGCCGTCACCACCTCACTTGGGCAGCGCAGCAGGCCCGGCGCCTTCGAAACTTCCGGCGGGTTCGATTATACGGGCGCGGACTGTCAGGTGTGGATGCGTGAAGCCGGATTTTCGGAAACGCGTGTCGAACCGCTGGTTGGCCCGGACTCGATGGTGATCGGACTAAAGTAGATCATCCAAGCTGCGACCTGCCGAAGGAATACGTCACGTAGAATAATGCGATAATGTCTGAATTGGGTCAAAAGCGTCGTTCTAGTCGCCCGCTAGTACTTCCGATCTGCCCCGATAGGCGGACGATTTTGGAGCCCGCCCATGGGCAATCGCGTGGGGTTGATCCTTGGGGCGGTCCAATCGCGTACCGCCCTATTTTCATGTGTGCTACCTAGTTGGGTAGCAAAATGGTAGCAGGAAAAGCAGATCATGACTGACGATCAGGTCAATCTCGTCGTTCAGCACCTTTGCGAGCAATTGCACTTGGCGCTCCGATTGAAGGGCAGCGAAGCACATCCACCAAACGCCAAGGATATTGGATTCGATCCTGCCTCTGTAAGAACTGTATTGCTGACCGGGTTGCGTTCGGCGGGTGTCACGATCCACCACGAGGCAGCCGGGGCGAGCGAAGAGCCGCCGTGGTCCTAAACGCAAAACGCGGGACAGAAGCCCCGCGCCAATGTCTCAGTTGGGTCATTAGCGCCGTTTTGACACTCTGCCAGCCACTTTCGCGGTAGGGACGCGAGTTACCTCGCGCCCCCCGCACATCTATGGACCGGCCGCGCGTTGCAAGTGGAATCTTCGGATGGGCATGCGGTCCGCATCAATCTATCCGGCCTCTGGTTGGAGCTTGCGCCCCCGGCCATCATGGGAATCCGCGCGCAGCTCTCCTCATTAGATCCAAGGCCTCGAAGGCCATGTGCGGGGCCAGGCTTAAGCTGCGCAGGGAGACCGTTGTTCCATCGTCTTCTTCCTCTCGCGAACCTCGGCGGGATTTCAATTACCTTTTGTTTGGCAGTGACGACTGTTATGTGGCCTTAGGCGCAAGCGCGGTATCGTATTCGCGTGCATTGTAGAGCACCGCCCAGGCGATTCGAGCGAGCTTGTTGGCCAACGCCGCAGCAAGGACGTTTTTATGCAGTCGCTTGGATGCCGCGATCAGCCAGCGACCGAAACTCTTTTTCTCCCAACCATCGGACCGCTGGAGAACAGAACGGGCGCCTTGAATGAACAGCGTGCGTAGGTATCGATTGCCGCGCCGACTGATGCCACCGAGAATCGTGCGATCGCCAGTCGAGATTTGTTTTGGCACGAGACCGAGCCAGGCAGCAAAGTCGCGGCCCCGACTGAATGCCGCACCGTCCCCGATCGCCGCCACCATCGCGCTTGCCGTCATCGGTCCAACACCGGGAACGCCCATAAGGCCCTTGCAGTACTGGTCCTGTTTTGCGAGTTGCTCGATCTCTCTGGTGACGTCGGCGATGCGCTCATCGAAACGTCGCCAGTCGCCGGTGAGGCCCTCGATGAGGTGAATGATCCGCGGCGATAGGACGTCGGTTCGCTGAGCGAGGATCGAAGGCAGGGCTAGCCGCAGGGCGCCAGGCCCTTGACGCACAGCGACGCCGTGCTCGAGCAGGAAGGCGCGAATCTGGTTGATTACAGCGGTGCGTTGGCCGACGAGCCGGCTTCGGACGCGGTGGAGCGCTTGAAGATCGAGTTGCTCGTCGCTCTTGAAGGGCACAAAGCGCATGGTTGGGCGCTGCACCGCCTCTGCAATCGCCTCGGCATCGCGATAGTCGTTCTTGTGGCTCTTCAGAAACGGCTTGACGTATTTCGCTGGCATCAAGCGAACGTCGTGGCCGAGCGCGGTAAGCTGGCGGCCAATGTGATGGGATCCGGCGCAGGCCTCCATGCCGATGCGGCAAGGCGGAATGTTTGCCAAGCGTTTCGGCAGTGCGGCGCGCGTCAATCTTTCGCGCAGAAGGATCGTTCCTTTGTCGTTCATAGCGCAAATATGAAAGGTATTCTTGCCAAGATCGACGCCGATTGTCGCGATGATGTCCTTGTTGATAGCGATCATGGTTGTGTCCTCCGAATGACGGTGAGAGCCGGAGGTACATCTGTCGGCATTCGCGGCACGGAAAGCTAGTTGCGTGGCCGACCCCGAGCGGTCAAGCCCGCAGCCGCGCAGCGGCGACCCGAAGGCGAGGGCTTGACGGCGAAGGGGCGCGCCGCGCGACAATCATGCAGCTGCCGAAGGTGCCTCCGTGCGAGGTACAGCATGTATTGCCGATCCGCCCTCCTTCAACCAAAGCGCCGAAGGAGCGCGGCCGGTCCATGCCATTAGATCCGTACGGGCCCAATTCGGGCATACGGCTCCCACCTTGGGTGTCTAACGGCGAAGCGCCTCTCTGGCCACGGATGAAGGATTCGCGGTTGCGGGAGCCAGTCGTCGGCCAACCGCTTGATCCGCTCCCAGGTCGTCCAGTCTTTCTGGCTCCGCTGCCGTAGCGTGCGCCGCCAGAGATTGGTGACGTGGAAGAGGAACGCGGTCAGTGTCGGACCGTTTGTCGGCACCGCGTGGTAGTTGAAGTAGCCGGTGACGACCTGCTGCAACCATCTTCCCTGCTGGGGAATCGGCTGATGCATGCTCCGTCGCAATTCCTGTTTGATGGCTTGCAACTTTACCCGCATGCGGTCCCGCCGGGACTTCCGTTTGATTTGGAATTTGCCCCGGCGAGTTTTGCTGCAGATAAAGGTGAAGCCCAGGAAGGTGAAGGTCTCCGGTTTGCCGAGCCCGCGCCGCTTGCGGTTTGCCGCCGCCAAGCGTCCAAACTCGATCAGCCGGGTCTTCTCCGAATGAAGCGACAGCGCAAACTCCTGTAACCGCTCACGCATCTCGTCGAGGAAGCGCCGGGCGTCGCTCTCGTGCTCGAAGCCGACAATGAAGTCGTCGGCGTAGCGCACGATGATCATGTCGCCCGCAGCCTCACGCCGTCGCCAGCGCTCAGCCCAGAGGTCGAGGACGTAGTGCAAGTAGAGGTTGGCCAGAAGCGGTGAGATCACCGATCCCTGCCCGGTCCCCTTGTCACTGACCGTCACGATCCCGTCTTCCAGGACGCCTGCCTTGAGCCATTTCTGGATCAGGCGGATGATGCGTCGGTCGCCGACGCGATGTTCCACAAACTTGATGAGCCATTCCTGGCTCACCGTGTCGAAGAACGAGCGGATGTCGGCGTCCAGTATCCAGTTCACCTTTGTGCTGGTGATCCCGACCAAGAGCGCATCCATCGCATCGTGCGTGCCGCGTCCGGGCCGGAACCCATACGAGAACCCGAGGAAATCTTCCTCGTAGATCGCGCTCAGCACCGCAGCCGTGGCCCTCTGGACGATCTTGTCCTCAAGGGCGGCGACCGCGATCGGGCGCTGCCGACCATCCGGCTTGGGTATGTAAACGCGCCGCGACGGTAGTGCCCGATACGCTCCCCGATGGACGCGGGCATGCAGGTCCTCGAGATTGCGCTCAAGGTGCTGCTCGTAGTCCCGACATGTCAGCCCATCCACCCCAGGTGCAGCATTCTCCTTGAGTTCAAAGAATGCCTCTTCGAGGTGATCAATACTGACGTGGTGGAAGAGCGCGGTGAACTTCTCCTTCTTCCTTTGCCTTGCAGCTTGCCGTATGCGCTTCAGCGCCTGTGACACGGTTTCCCGGTACTGTGCCCGGCCCGTGCTTTGCTGACTCACATTCCCCTCGGCCCCCGCCCTTGGCTCCACCAACTCCGCAGCCGGTTGCCCGGCTTTGTTCGTCGGCTTCACAGCTACTATGGCGGGGTCAGACTTCTCATGATCGTACATCATCGGCTACGGCTCCTCGCCTTCCCGACACGGACCAGTGCAGCACGCATGCTGGCGCTGGCCGACCATGAGATCTCCCGGTTCCCGAGCAAAGAGCGTCCGCACATGCCAGTGTCTAAGACCACGCCGGGCCGTCTGGGCGCTCGCGTTATCGCGCCCATCCGTGTTGCCTTCCGTCACCGGAACGACGTCGGCACCCGGGATGAGGGTACTTTCGCGGCTCAATGGCTGGCCTATGCGCTCCCCTGTCAACGCTTCGCCAATACCCTCGCGGGCATCTGCGCATGACTCGGGGTCGATGCGGTTCGCTACTCCTTCATCGTGATGGACTTGCACCATCTACTCCTTGCCGGTCTCCCGGCGCACTCCGGTCTTCCCCGGAAACGGACATCGTCACGGTTGGTCGGCATGTCTCAAAAGCGCCAACACCGAACTCATGCACCGCAGCAAAGCGTGTTGCTATTTGACCACTTCGTCGGCGCGGACAAACAGCGTCGGCGGCACAGTCGGGCTGAGTGCACCGCTGCGTTCCGGTTGGGAGCGTACTGACCGGCCTCTTTCGCCTTCCAGTTTCTTTGCAAAATGATACCATCTCGCCGTCTTGGAGAGGGTCGGTGAAGACGATCACTGCAATAGCAGCCAACAAGTTGGGCAAGTTTCTCGCCAAGGATTTTCGTCGCGTTTTTGGTCCAGCACACGACGATATGGCTGAGCGTTTAGGCTCCTTGGCGCGCGGTACCATTGAATGTCTGGCCAGAAGCGATGCTCTCTACCACAATTACGAGCACACCTTACAAGTCACGATGGTCGGACGCGACATTCTACAGGGAATGACACTTTCACAACGAATAGAACCTACTGATTACAGCCATCTGATCGTCGCTTGTCTATTGCACGATATCGGCTATATGCGTGGTGTTCTGAGCGGCGACACCGAAACTGAGTTCGTGGTGGACGGGAGCGGAAAGAAAATTACGCTACCTCGCGGCGCATCAGATGCAGCCCTCTCGCCTTATCACGTCGACCGGTCGAAGCTGTTTGCCTTTGAGCGCCTCGGAAATTCACCCACTATCGACGCGTCTCGTATCGCAGCCGCAATTGAGATGACGCGCTTTCCGGCACGACTGGATCGCAGTGCTCATGACAGCATAGAGCCAAAACTGGTCCAAGCTGCCGATCTCATTGGACAGCTAGGCGATCCAATGTACTCACGAAAGGCAAACGCGCTCTATAGCGAGTTTGAAGAGATCGGAATGAACCGACAACTCGGATATTCGTCACCAGCTGATATTATTGATAAGTACCCCACCTTTTTCTGGAACAGCGTTTCAACGCACATCGAGGACGGTATCAAATATCTAAATATGACGGTTTCCGGCCGGCAATGGATAGCTAACCTGCATCATCACCTCCTGTGTGCGGAGCATGCCCATCGCTTCATGGGACCTCAACGTTGACAACGCCTAAATTGAGGTTGTGCGGTCCCTGCTGCGGCGCGTGGCCGCCTGTGCGCTGGCGCTGCTTTCCCGGTGTCCTGAGCCCTGCGTTGGCGGCGCGCTGTAGCGCCTTCTAATGGCCTTGGACACTGGCGCGCGCGATGCTGGCGATGCCGCGATGCCGCGAGCCGTCCGCTATCGGTGGTGCTGGCGCGATGGCTGTGACGCTGACGATGGTGAGGTGGTGGTGTGATGCCTGCCCGCCTGTCGTCGCCAGCTTCCAAATTCCAAGATTTTTGTGGCCACCTAACCTTGTGCTCGTGCAAAGTGTGCCAGGTTGGTCCTGACCACGAGGTGATGAAAGGGCCTGATCACGTTGAGATAGGTGAGGCCGAAGGCATTGTGGGAGTGCACGACGGTTGTCGCGATGAGCTGCGTGCCGGTTGGAGAATTGCGACGGAGCAGCGATAATCGGAAGTCCAGGTGTCGATCATCCTCACCCAGCACAATCTCGTCGTTGCTTTCCCATTGCACCGGGAAGAAGTCCACGCGTTCGTTGTCGGCCCTGGACGCTCGGACCTCGCCGGAGGTTTTGACGCCAAAGGGCGTCACCATGGCGTCGCGCACCGCGACCAACGCCTTGATCCACGCGGGCGGATCGCCGACTGTCCGGGTCGCCAGCACGCGCATGCTGTACTGTTTCGATGAACTCAAATCGATGCTGTAGCTATCGAGTAGGCTGGCGTTCTCGTACCAGCCTGCAACGACGCTTTCAGGTGGCGGCGTTGTCCGGCGCACCCGCGCTTTGCGTTCTAAACACATGCCGAAAGCTCGATCATGGCAGTCTTTGCGACAGCTGGCCGGCCAATAGCGGTGAGGGAGTACATGCCTTGGATCGTAGCCAGAAAGAGCGCCGGCGATGAAGGCGGTACGCCATCACTGGAAGCTTGCGTAATCCGGGGCAGAAATCAAGAATTCTGCGGATTTGATTTCGCAGTCGTCGCGCTCTGGCGATGGCGAGGTGGCGGACGGCCTTCCATATCCGCCACCAGTGGCGGGTTTGCTCTCGCAGTCGTGATCGGCAGAAGCCAAGCCAGTCAGGCCGCAACGGCGCATCTCGCAGCGATCTCCAAAACCTCGGCGCAACCGAGCCAAGGTACTGTGAAGCGCGTGGGAGGGTGCGGGTACCGCGCGACCCTGTCGTGCGAACGTATTTGCATTTTTTCAATCTCACCTAAATTTATGTGCGGATTGGTACACAAAGGCGGTGCGCGATATGGCGCATGTCGAACGCTCAGGCGCTGATCTTCATCGCGGTGGTCCCCGTCATGGTCGCGCTGGCGCTGCTGGCGTGAACGTTGACGGCGCGCGGCGCACGCCAAGGCGAAGACCGAGAGGATCGTCAATTTCGGCCATTGCAGGCCAGATCGCCGCACCGCAGAGGGCGACAAACCAAGCAAGCGAAAGCCAGACAAGCACGTCGTCTCGGTTCATGATCGGTCGCCACTCCGGCAAAGTGTCCGCCTTGTTCTTGCTGTCGTTCATCGCTTGCTCATGTTTCATTATCTGTCGCTGCCGTCGGTCAGCCGAGGCGAGCAATCGCCAGATCATGGCTACTGTCCTCCTACTGCTATCTTCTCCACGAACGCGCGCAGCCCGTGGCCGAGTTGCTCGTCATCAACGCCGAGATCGATCAAGCGCTCGCCCTCCTTGAACACCTTGCCGATGTTACGGATTTTGATCTGGATGCCCAAGCACGTCTTGGTATAGGCGTGGATGATGCGCAGCTCACGCGCTTTCTTGAATGGTCGCTTCATGGTATTTGGTTTTCCAGACGCCGCTATTTACCAGCGTGATCGGGGTGGTTCCGGCCTGCGCGGTGGTTGCCAGCAGCACCATCGCTGCGGCGGTGAGTAGAGATCGTTTCATTGAAGGCCGGATGGGGCATCGTGCCGCGCGCCGGGAGACGCGGTGTCGAAACGTCAGGGCTTCGCGATTTGGTAGACCGGCTGCGGCGACATTTTGAAAAGTTGCACCAGCGAGTTCTTGCAAACATCGGCTTCGGCATATTGGCCGACCACCGCCTTCAATGCCTTTTTCCAGACATCGTCGGTATCAATCGCCGCGTCCTCTTTCGTGGTCTGCGCGACAATCGCTTTGATTGCGATTTCCGCGCGTTCGAGTTCAACATCGTTGACGTATTTGACGAGGTAGCCCTCGCGCACTTCGTTGCAGAACTTGATGTGGGCGTAGTACTGATAACCGCGATAAAGTCGGTTAATCGGCTTGGCGGCTTCTGCCGCTTGTCGCGCGGCTTCTTCCTGCGCCGCGATTTGACGCTCGGACGCCGCCCGACGTTCTGCTTCCCGTTGCGCCGCCTGCTGCGCATCTAACGCCGCCTGCGCTCGCGCCTGCGCTTCCTGTGCCGCGACCTGCTCTTTGCCAAGCTGCTTCTGGCGTTCGCACGTTTCAAAGTTGCGCGCGAAATCCTTCTGTTGCAGTTTCGCCAAAAGATCGGGCGGCAGTGCGCCGGGTATGACGCCTGTGGGCTGTGCCGCTGCCCACAGTTTACAGTCGCGATTGACGAAAGCAGTTGCCTCTTGGGGCGCATTTTGCGCCGCATAAGTCGCATGTATGGCACCACGCGCCGCCGCAGACTTGAAATACTCCATTGTCGGCTTGATGCCCGGTGGCAATGGTGGCATCAGCGGCTCCGCTTGCGCGGCGGTCGTCAGCAGCGCGAGCGCTGCGGCAGATCAGTAGATAGCGTTTCATTTGCTTGCTCCTGTTAGTGAAGGCCGGGATGACACATCGTTCTGCGACCCGCATAGGGCAGCAGCCGTCGAAGGGTCAGTTCGTGCGGATCGCGGGTCGCTGGATCAATACAGATGGTCTTGTGTCGACCCTGCTCGCGTCCCAAATCGGCGAGCATGCCGGTTAAGCGCTGGCGCGGGGTTAAGCGGTGATCCCGGCGCTATCGGCGCAAACCAATCAAACTTTCACTATGGTCTTGTAGCACGCGGACATTCGGGCTGCTTGTGACCGCCTGCCAAACATTTGCTATCAGCCGCCTGTGGGGTCTTACTTGCCCTGCCGCTTGATCGCAAGCCGGTAGGCTTCGTCCTCGTAGGGATCATCAGCGGTCGGCGCGGGACCAGCCTCGCGCCCTCTTTGGCGCTTGTTCTGGAACGAGCCATTCTCATTCACTGCCGCTTTTTCCCGTGCTACGATTTCCTCATGAAAGACATGCAGGCTCAGTTGGACAAACTCCGTGCGGATGCAGCCGAGTGTGCCCTGATACGCGACCTAGCCACGGACCCCAAAAAACGCGATCTATTCACTAAATTAGCCGAGCATTATTCAGTACTCGCGAATGAGGTGGCGCGAGCAATCGAGGCACAGACCTCGAAAACTCCGAAAGAGTGACGGCGTAGCGATCTACTTGCCTGCTGCTTGATCGCCCACAGCCGGTAGGCTTCGTCCTCGAGGGATCATCGGCCTGGTCGGCGGCGGGATCAGCTTCGCGCCTTCCTTGCGGAAGTGATCGAGACCACGGCCCATCGCCTTGCGCCGGCCAGCGTGTGCTGTCGTTGGCCCAGTCGGGGATTGTCGGCGCGAAGTCCTCAAGCATCGACCGCAGCCCGATGGCCGCAGCGAAGTGGCAGCCAGCGCGCGACTTCGGCGACCGGCACATCATGCGGATCGCGTTGCCGACCATCAGCCGGGCTTCGCCGATGCTCTTGCCGTAGCGCTCCCTCGACTGCTGCGAGCGCCGTCGCGACGAACGGCACGACCCATGGCGCGGCGAGCGTGTCGAGGTCTTCGTGGCAGATGACTTCGAGCCGATTGCAGACCATCGAGTGGAAGGCTTTCGACGTGTGCATCAGCTCGACGGCGAATTCCATCGCTTCGCGCTCCATGCCGCGCCGGATCGCCTTCTGCATCGCTGAGACGCAGGCCATCGCGGGAAGGCCGTTGCTTGGTGTCGGGGATCATCGGCTTGCTCCGTCGAGCGAGACGGCGACAACGATGGTCTCGCCCGCGACCTTTGCCGCGACGAGCGCGCGGGCCTGTTCGAGCGAATAGGCGTGGACGGTGAAGAGCGGCTTGGGGTTCTGGCCGGGGATCGGCTGAAAGACGGTGAAGGGCTTCGGGGTTCGCACTTGGCTTGCTCCTGTGGCTGTTGGAGCCTGAAACCAGCCACCCACTGGGCTTCCAGTAAAACCAAGTTTTCGGTCGGAAATTCATTATCCCCGCCAATGTTGCGGGCTGGCCCGTCGTTGGTATGCTGGCCCTATGCTTGGCTGCCGGCGTAAGCTTCGCCCAAGGATGCCGTCTTTCGATTACCCACGGGACAAAACAAGCGTGACAGAAGAAAGCAAAGCTGCTGCAGAAGACTACCGGCAGCAGCGCCAACATGCCGACGCGCAGCGAAACCGCTTCGGATATACCTCTGCTGGCTTTGACGATTGGCTGGCGCAGAACGAGCAGCGCCTTCGCGATGTTATCAAAGCAAACGGAACCGCTGACATCGATGTTGAGGCAGCGATTGAAGCATACAAGGCGCACCTCGCGTCGGCTTCGCCCGGTTCAAAACTCGACGACAGGAATGCGCGCGCCATCCTCGATCCGATATTGCGGGATATTGAAGACCTCTGCCGTGAACATAAAATTCCGATCCGAAACGGCGTGGTCTATGGCGTTGCGCCGGAGTTTGAATTGTTGGCAAGACAGCGCGAAGTCATGGCGACCGATGTCAGCATTATCGATGTCAGCATGCCATTTCTCGTGTTTTGCAACTGCATAAGCAAAGCGCTCGCTCGAACGCTGCCGCACGAGGCGGGGCCACTCATCAAGGTTAGCAATGATCCTGCCGTGGTGCTTCCGAACTTGCGTGCATCGCGAAAGCTGCTAGGCGAATGGAAGCTGATCATCCTGCATTTCGCTTATGGTGAGTTACCGCCGCGTTTCATTAGCCCGCCGCCCGATCAGGTTGGCCAGCAAGTGACACGAATTTTACTTTTGAGGGCAATGGAATGGTTTGCGCTTGCCCACGAGTATGGCCATCACGTGATGAGGCACGGTCAGATTACGTCAACTGCAGAGACGCGCAGCGTTTTCGACGATGAGCACGAAGCTGATCTCTTTGCTGCGCGCGGCAAGCATCGCTTTAGGCGACAAGGCGGAGCCCCCGAACATCTATGCATTATCCGGCGCAGGCGGCGTTATCGTGCTGGGGTTGATGGACATGATCCGCCGTGCGCGTTGGGTGTTAGAGACTGGTCTCGACAGTGCCCCGGCTGGAACATCACATCCGCCGCTTGCTGATCGCGTCAACGTCTTCGGTCTTCTAGATCAGCACTTGCCGGAGGAACTGCGAGCTAGCGCGAAGGACATGCGGGAGTGTTTCTTGAAGATTATCGAGGGTATTTGGGAGGACGTCCTCCCGGTTTTGCAACAAGCATACAAGGAAGGCGTGCGACCCGACATGCCCGGGTCAACGTTAATCTAGGACATCGCGACGGCGCGCGGCATCTCATCGAACGTGCGCCCGCGATAGTGCCTGCCGGTGCTCTTCTTGCGAACGCCGCCCCACTGCTTGAAGAAAAACGCCGTCCTTGCCTTGCGACATGCGGCTTCAATCTCCGCGACCCACTGCTCCGCCATCGGTCGCGAACGCGGGCCGCTCTCGCCGCCGACGATGGCCCACTGGATGCCGCGTCAGATCGGCCCGAGCCACCGACCCGAGCAACGGCTCGAACGAAACAAACCTGACGGCAGCATCGACCTTGCGCAGATCGTCAATGCGCCCGAGATAGTCGGCGCTCTCGACGCTGGTCCCGAGCCACACGTTCGGCAGCACCGGCAGCGATGCGGTGATCTCCGCCATCCGATCCGGTCGCTTCGTCAAAATCTGATAGGTGTGCTGCGGCGTTGCCTGCATCGCACGCCAGACGGCGGCGACGAACTCGGCTGGCACCGCTTCGTGAAACAGGTCCGACATCGAGTTCACGAAAATCCGGCGCGGCTTTTTCCAACCTGCCGGTATGCCGAGCGCGTCGTGATCAAGCCTGACCCTGCCGGTCCAGACCGCGCGCTTGCCGCTCTTGCGGGTCAGCCCGCGATATTTCTTCATGCCCATCGCATCGAGCCGCGCCGCCATCCGCATCGCGTAGCAGTTCGTGCAGCCGGGCGAGATGACCGTGCAGCCTGCGACCGGGTTCCACGTCGCGTCGGTCCATTCGATTGAGGTGTCAGCCATCACAGTCCCTCGAAAAGCGATCCTTGTCCGCTCAAGTTCTGTACGTCGTTCCACAGCTTCTCGTCCGAGCGGATTTGAACTCACAAACACCAGCCAATAGAGCCGCTGGTTCTTTGCGCCGACGATCAGCGGCATGCCTGTTGCGGGATGCGTCCCGAGCTGAACGAATCGTCGCCCAGCCAGTATTCCATCAGTGCCGCCCGCAGAGCAGCCATTGCTTGGTTCACGTCCACTGCATCCCGCCATCCCGGCGCAAAGGTGTCGAGCGATCCGCCGACGCGCGTGTGTAGTCGTCAAGGTTGCGCTGCAGGTCCTGCACGCTGACATGGATGATCATGTCCATCCGCTTCACTCGCAACAGCTTTCTCGATGATCGAAACGGCAGCTGCGCGAGATTGAACGGGTCAAGAAAGGCAAGATGCAGGCCGTAGGGATTGATGGCGCTCATGACCTGATCGACCACGACGCTTGGCAGCGCCGACATAGCTTGTCGGCGCTCCGCCAAGCGCCGGATGCGCTGCACCAGCGCAGCTGAGTTCTGCGCATCAAGATCGACAGGTGCATTTCGGAGAACGGGCGACGCTGCGCGTGCGCAGCCTTGAAGGCCACGACGGCGCTGCCCTCGATGATCTGCGCTTGGTGTCCTTGATGACGGATCGACCAGCGCCGGAGATACAAGTTCGATGTAGGCTCGCTCCAGCCGTGCCCATTGGGAGGCAAGAACTTCGCTCGCGCGCGCTCGCCGCGTCGATGTATCGTTCGCACGCCGGTCGTGCTTTTCCGTCGCCCACGGACCAACCTCGCCGACGATCAGGCCGTCGTCGGGATCGAATTTAGGTGTCTTTTTGACCATTGGAGCAGTCCCCCGAAAAGGGCATACCACACCGCCGTAGGTTGAGGGGTTAACGCGAGGCACTTTCTCGCGGATTGAACCCGTCGCGCTGCTCTATCCTCCGGCCATGGTCCAGCAGCGGCGGCGTCCCTCCGGCTTCATCGAACCGTGCCTGCCGTCGAAGGTGGCGCGGCCACCGTCCGGCCCTCGCTGGTGGTGATGGCGTTCTGCCTCCTGCTGGTGCTGCTCGCGCTCTGAATGGGCTAGTCGAAGCCGGTCACGTCGAGGAACGTCTTGAACATCATGGCGACGGCGAGCACGCCGACGAGCAGGATCAGCCAGTTCTTGGTGGCGTCGGACATATCATTTGGACCTCAAATGGCATTTTGAAAATGGCTTTAGGGGCGCGCGGACTAGGGGCCTGACCGGGGGCGCTGTCAATGGCTGTCCAGGTTACGCGATCACCTGATTTGGTCCGACAGCGACCCTGACCCACGCTGGCATGTACCGGGCACACGCTGGCGAGTGTCAAGGTTAAGCTGGGCGAAAAAGCCGGGGCTGCGAGTGACCGGGCGAGGTTTAGGGTGAAGCAGCGGATGGGTTGGAACGCCGGGGCCGGCACGAGGTTAGATAGATTGCGCACCATCGTGGCGGCGCTGACACATCACAGAGGCGAAATGATCCGGATGATCGTGAACGAAGCCGGCGATGCCGTCGGCCAGACTAATCTCGACGGCATGCTTATCAAGGGGCACGAACGCATCGACGCCGAGCTAAAGCACCGCCGCAAACTGTTCTTCAGTACCGGCGGCGCGCTGGTAAGGATACACTGCATCACCATTGACCATGTCGCGCACAAGATCACGCTGGCGGTGGACGGCTTTAGTCGGGAAAGTTCTTCTCAACATACAGCTTGATCCGTGCGCCCAGCGTGCCGTTGTTCAGGTACATCGCTTGAACCAATGCCCGGTCTATAGGAGCGTCAACAAGGCCGGCGCGTTGGATTGGAGGCGGCACATGAAAATCATCGTGGACGAAGCCGGCGAGATCATCGCCAAAGCAACGGATGACCATACTCTAATCGGCGGCCACCACCGCCTCGCGGTGGCGGCCAGCCTCGGTAAAAGACTGTTCTGGCGAGATACCGGCGAACCTGTGAAGCTTGATCTCTTCTTCAAGCATCATGGAAGTTCTCTTCGACATACAGCCTGAGCCGCTCGCCGAGCGTATCGTTGTTCGGGTACATCGCGGTGGTCGTCATCGCGGTCGCGGTGATGCTGATGCTGCTGGCGTGACGTTGACGACCGGCGGCTCTGGTGAAAGGTTGCGGCTTTCCTGATGATCGAGTGAGGCAGCGAATGGCGGATCGAACACCCGAGAGGACACAGAGCCACGCTTTTGCCGTCCTGCGAGCGTCGAGCAAGCGGCTGCTCATTGTCGATAGCTGGCTTTCAGGATGGAAAATCGGCCGTCGAGATCTTGATCCGGTCGGCATGTAGTGACCAGTCGCGCAGAGACTGCAATTCGCAGAATTTTCGCTTGGCTGTCTCGGTGGCCAGCCCCTCGTCGGCGGCGTCGATCTCGATAGAGCTCTGGCAGACCTCGCGCTCGCGGCCGTTAGCCAAGCACGTCTTTCATGAAGCAGACGACAAATCGGGACATGGGAGCCTCCTGCTACGACTGTAGCATTGGAGTGTTCTAGCACTTGCGGCCAGACGAGTTGAGCCAAATCAAGGCGGCGGGAGCGCAAAAGGTGCCGGTAGGACAGCTGTCCTTACGGGCGACCGGCGGGCGAGCGCTTGCACAGCACACGCCCGGACGGGACAGGGACGCATCGCGATGTCCCGGCCCTGAGCGTCGCCGGTTTACTCCCATGTCCCAAGCGGCGCGGTCGTGATAGATGGTGGCGCGGGGACGGCTGCTCGACAGACCAACCCCGCGCCCGTGCACGCCGGGGAGGAAGCAGGCAGCAAGCCCCCGGCGCACGATCCGTGTCATCGTCGCCATGGCCACGAATATCCCGGCGATGTTTCGGCTGCGTCAGCGCGCGGTGCCGTGATCAGCCGCAGACCAAGCAGCGCGAGCGGCGAGATGTCGGCGCGATGCTCGACCGGCAGTCCTTGCGCCTGCCCCTGCCACACCAGCGCACATTCATCGCGTTCGACCGCAAGCAGATCGCCGAGCGCTTCAGCTTCACGCTGTTGTCGCTGTTCGTGCGTCAGAGCGGCAGCGTCGTCCGCCTCGGCGTCGATCTCTCGGTCGAGCGCGGCGATCAGCGCATCTTTGAACATCCACGCCAGCAGTCCAATCGTGTCAGGCACTTCGGCGAACGCAAGGTGCCGCTCCGCGCCGATCACCTGCGACTGCTGGCGCATCGTCGGCCATGCAATGTCCCGGTCAAACTCAACCAGCATCGAGACATCCGGGGTCCCGCGCGCAACTCCTTCGACCATGTCGCGCGCGCTGCTTGCAGTGGGATTTCGGGAAGCAACTACTCTGGATGGCGTGCAGATCGGCCTTGATTTCGCGACCACGTCTGCGAAAGCGTTCGACGCCGTCCAACAGGTCCCTTTCTTCAGCAACTTCGGCTCCTCGGCCTCAGCCGCTTCGAGCGTGCAGCCGCCGGGCACCCCGTGGCGCGAAATTCTCGGCTGGCGGCCAACACCCGCAATGCCGCTTGCTGTGCCGACGCCCGCGTTTCACTGCGCTCCTGCCGCCGTCGTAGGTCTTCCGTGGCGGTTGTAAGAGCCTGTTGCGCGAGCATGACGCGCCGATCATCCGGCTTGAGGCCGAAGCCGCCATTTCCCGGATGATCGGTCGAGCCGCCGAAGCGCATTTTCCTTCTCGACACGGTCCATGCTCGCAGCGCGGACTTCCTCGAAAGGTACCGCCAAAGCCCGCGCATCATCGGCGTGCTGGCGAAGTTTTCGGAGAAGGTCTTTTCGCTCCTCCGGCAAAAGCTCGATCACGTCGAACGGCGGCGCGATGTGCGGGCCAGCGAAGGACACCGGCTGCGGGTTTGCGGGTGCCGGTGTGAAGCCTGTTGTCTTGCTCTGCCGTCGCCTCCGTCGTCGGCAGCATCGCGATCACCTGCCGCCGCCAGTCTTTGTCGTCGCGTTTGGTCATGTGATCTCCTCCCATCGATCTCGTGATGATCGAAGCGGATCACATCGCGTGGGCAACGAATAGCGGTCGGCGATTACCCTGCGCCAGCACGTGTCCGGATCAACCGCTCGCTCGCCACCCGGTCGGAGCATTTCAGACACACACCACATCAGCGCCTCGATGCGCCCGGCAAGTCTTGGTGGACACTCATGTCTCGACGCGATCCCTGCGCCATGCGCATTCCCTGTAGCGCGCGAGCTTGTTGTGCAGCCATGCCGCCGCTGCTCGATCCGACATTCCGGTGCAGTGGATGTCCGCAGCCGCTCGCAGAAAATGATCGCGAACGGACAAATGCAGCAGCGTCATCGGCAGGCGATGACCGGGGCCGGGCGCCAGGGAGGCTCTGGCTCATCATGGGTTAGAGTTTAAGCGGCCTGCAGTCGATGCTGCAAGCGACGGTTTGCGATGGTGGCCCGCTTGATGCGGTGTCGTTCGGCGAGGATCGTCTCGGCTCTGCCGAAGTAGACGTCGGCGGGCGTGAGGTTGTCGATGCTCTCGTGATAGCGGACGTGATTGTAGTGCTCGACGAAGGCGTGGATCTGCCGTTCGAGATCGCCGGGCAGGTAGTAGTTGTCGAGCAGAATGCGGTTCTTCAGGGTCTGATGCCAGCGCTCGATCTTTCCCTGGGTCTGGGGATGATACGGCGCGCCGCGCACATGCTGCATGCCTTTGTCTTCGAGCCACGTGGCCAGATCGTCTGCCACGTAGACTCGAACCGTTGTCGCTGAGAAGCCGCGGCCGGTGCATGACGGTGATGTGATCGAGGCCCGATGCCGCGAGCGCCTGGTCGAGCGTGGCCGTGACGTCGGAGGCGCACATCGTGGGACCGAGCCTCCAGGTCACGATGTAGCGCGAGAAGTCGTCGAGCACGGTCGAGAGATAGTACCAGCCCCAGCCGGTGATCTTGAGGTAGGTGAAGTCGGTCTGCCAGAGCTGGTTGATGGCGGTGGTCTTGTCCTTGAACTCGTTCGCAGCCTTGATCACCACATAGGCCGGGCTGGTGATGAGGTCATGCGCCTTCAGCAGCCGATAGACCGAAGCCTCGGAGACAAAGTACTTTCTCTCGTCGGTGAAGCGCACGGCCAGCTCGCGCGGCGACAGCTCCGGCAGTTCCAGCGCCAGATCGATGATCTGGCGACGGACGTCGTCCGGGATGCGATTCCAGACACGGTCGGGCCGTGACCGATGATCGGCCAGCGCCTCAATGCCGCCCTCGCGGTAGCGATCGTACCATCGATAGAACGTGGCGCGGGGGACACCGAGCTTGTCCAGCGTGCGCTTGGCCGGTAGATGCGATTGCTCGACCAGCTCGATGATCTCGGCCTTCTCGGATGCAGGATACCTCATGCCTCGTCCTCCCCATCCCCGTTCATGCTTTTTTTGAGCAGGCGGTTCTCCAGGGTGAGATCGGCCACGGCCTCCTTCAAGGCGGCGGCTTCGCGACGAAGATCCTTCACCTCGCCGGACGTCGCTGCGCGCGCCGTGTCGCCCGCCAGCCGGCGCTTGCCGGCCTCCAGGAACTCCTTCGACCAGCCGTAATACATCGAGGCAGCGATGCCCTCGCGGCGGCACAGCTCGGAGATGTTCTCCTCGCCGCGCAATCCCTCCAGCACAATGCGGATCTTCTCTTCCGCCGAGTACTGCCGGCGTGTCTGACGCCGGATGTCCTTTAGCACTTGTTCTGCCGGCGCTTTGCCCGGCCCGGATTTCTGTTTCATCTTCGCTCCTTGCGGCTACGATGAACCAGAAATCCTCCCTCCGTGAAGTCCCTCAATTTGTCTCACGGGCGCTGACGGCAAACAGTGCTCGATCTTCTCGTCGAGTTCTTCGCATTTTTCACACATGAGCATGCCCGCCTTCCAGACGGACTAACCCCGAAGACGAAGCTTTGTTCTTCCTATCCGCCGATAAGGCCCGCCTTACTGCTTGGCGTGGAATACCGCGATCTCGGAGCTTGCTCGAACAGCGGCCTGACATCTGTGCTTGTTTGCGCAGGCGCGGGCCGGGCCGGCCTTTATCGCTCCAGGTGCGTTCGCCGCACTTGCATTCGAACATGCGGATACTCCTTCCGGTACGTGCATCGAATATCTGGCGGACCAAGCGAGGCTGCGCACAGCGCCGGCACCTGCGATCTTCTCGCGTCTCTTTGCCTGCTTATCGCTGCTGAAAGTCATGGCTCACCGCTGCCCGGTGAGACCTTAAGTTACAAAGTGAACACTTGTCCTACGGCACAAAAATTTATCCCTCTGGACGGTGTTCGGCTGCCGTTCATGTTCGCCTGTTATGCTCACCCTGTTTCAGCACCAAATCGATCTTAAGCACGATAAGCCTGCCGGCATCCACCGGCGGGCTTTTTCGAAGCAGGTGCGGTAGTGAACTTATCATGGTTGGCTGATAAGGCGAGATCGGCCACTAGCATGCGCGTGGACGGTTTTTTCAAATCGTTCTAACCTTGTGATCATTAGCGATGTCCGCGTGCTCGGGGGGGAGAAGATGGAAGACTACCGCGCCTACGTAATAGGTCCGCCAGATACTCGATCCGCGTATCGGAAGGAGTATCCGCATGTTGAATGCAAGTGCGGCGAACGCACCTGGAGCGATAAAGGCCGGCCCGCCCGCGCCTGCGCAAACAAGCACAGATGTCAGGCCGCTGTTCGAGCAAGCTCCGATAGGAACGGCGGGCGGGTGCTGGCGTTTTAGGAGTATGCGCCAGCCTGCACAGGCGCACGGAGGAGAAGCTTTCGGCCCCAGCCGTACCCCACCCCGGTGGCTGGGGCCAAATTTTTCTTGAATCCGGCGAGCAGCGCAGACCCGCTTAAGGACCCACACCGCCAGCGCATCCATCTTGGCAAGTTACATCCGACTCTACCAGGATTAGATGAGGCATCGCCCGGCGATAGGGCGCACGCCACATTCCCACGCCACATTCCGATGCTAAAAGGGAACGTCCGGGCGAGCCTTCGGTTTCACATAGGCCGCCCAAGGGCGGTGGTCCTGGCTCATTTCCGAGTTGGGTAGATATCACTGCGTCGGCAGCGACGGCCCCTGAGTCAACCTCGATGATTTTTGAATTCCTTCTGCCGGCCCAAAAAGTCACCTAATTGGACTACTTGAGCCTTACCACGCGTGGAATAGAGTTCTGGGAAGTAGAGATCCCCCGAACACCGGGTCCTTTACATGCGCGAGGCGTTCGAGACCGCACCGAGAGATGGAAAAGTCGTCATTCTCGAGGATGACGCCAGTGGGACCTATGAGGCCGCTCGCTGGTCGGCTGAGGCGGGTGAATGGGTCGGAGAAGATGGCGAGCCAATCAAGATCACGCCGACACATTGGTATGATAGCTTCCCTTTCTCCTCGAGCCGGGCTCCGCCACAACCGACGACGGCGGGCAACGTCGTTGCACTTCGTTCAGTTGTGGCGGCGGCGCCCGTGACCCTTGAGGCGTTCGAGGCCCAGACCGCGCCGGTCGAAGCGAACCCCACGCCGCATGCGCGGCAGCGATTCGCAGCTTCCTCGATCACCGCCACTCTCGACCGATACGCCGGTCGATACGGTATTTTTGGGATCAGCATGATGGGCATCTTCGGGATGGGCATGATGGGCATCCTTGGGATCAGCATGATGGGCGGGCAGGTGGCCGAGCAAGCGACTCAGTTGCCAAGCGACTCGGATGCCTCCTCATTCTCGCGCGATATTGCTCCTCAGCAGCGGACCGAATCCGATCAGACCACAGCGCAGGCGCATGCACAGCTCAAGCAGGCCGTGGAGGCGACCGCGCCGCAAGCGCGCCAATCCTTGGAGAAGGAGCAGCGCCCAGAGGTTTTGGCGAAGGAAGCCAGGGCGGAGGAGCTGCAGCAGTCTCTTCAGCAGGAACGCCAACGCGCGGCTGCGCTGGCGAGTGAGCTCGAAAAGAAGATCGCGCTGTCGCGCAAGTCGGATGACGAAGCGGCGCAGCGCGAACAGGCAACGGAAGCCAGGGTGGAGGAGCTGCAGCAGTCCCTTCAGCAGGAACGCCAACGGGGGGCTGGGCTGGCGAGCGAGCTCGAAAAGAAGGTGGCATTGTCGCGCAAGTCGGATGATGAAGCGGCACAGCGCGGACAGGCAGCGGAAGCCAGGGCGGAGGAGCTGCAGCAGTCCCTTCAGCAGGAACGCCAACGAGCAGCTGCGCTGATGAGCGAGCTCTCGGCGGCACGCAGTGAGCTCGAAAAGAGGATCCCATTGTCGCGCAAGTCGGATGACGAAGCGGCACAGCGCGGGCAGGCAGCGGAAGCCAGAGCGGAGGAGCTGCAGCAGTCTCTTCAGCAGGAGCGCCAACGAGCCACTGCGCTCACACCCGATCTTGAATCGACGCAGGGCATGCCCGAGGCGCGCATGACGCAAGAACGCCCGGCGAGCAGCCTGCCCAGTGAGACGACGTCAGTCACGGAACCGGCCGCGGCGGAGCGGCCGGTGGCTGCAGGCGCGAAAGTCGATCCTGAGGCGGCAAGATTGACAGCGCGTGCCAGCATACTGCTCGCCCAGGGAAACATCGGGGCAGCGCGGCTCGTGCTTGAGCGCGCTGCCGAGATGGGCAGTGCGAAGGCGAGCTTCGCGCTGGCGGAGACGTATGATCCTCGCATGTTATCCAGTTGGGGGGCGTATGGAACGCGCGGCGATGCGGCGAAGGCACGGGAATTTTATGCGAAGGCCACTGTCGGCGGCATTTCGGAGGCCAAGGATCGATTCAACGCGTTGCGTTAGTTTGAGGGATAACGTTTTGGCATTCACGCAACCGCACCTATTAATGCCATAGTTCATAAATGGCATAGCGATGACACATCCGGTTTTCTTTGACCAAAACGGCCGACGCCCCCCGATGGCTGGGGCCGTCTTTTGCCCGCGGAGCCGAATTCACTTTTCCGCATTATCCCGGTCGCCATGACCGATGCCGATGCAGATAGTTTCCGTAAGGAAGCTGAGGAATGCAGCAAGCAGGCCGAGAGATCGGTCAGCCAGCTGGATAAGGATTATTGGCTGCGCCTTGCCGCCGACTGGATCAAGCTCGCCGAGAACGCAGTGGAAAGACGATCCAAATTTTGGCCGCGCTGAAGCGCTGCGCGAAGCCCTCGCCGGCCACAGAATTTTTGGAACGATTTTCAGGGGTACACATTAGCAGGCCGTGCCATGGGGAAAGCAAGCGGTGAACCATCCCTGCGGCACATCCTGAGAGGTCCCAGTTCCGACACAACCATGCCCCTGCAAGGGACTGGGACCACTTCCGAAATGGCCCCTTAGGTCGCCGCGCGCGTTGGCGGCCTTTTTGGTGGATGCAATAAGACCAACAACTGGTGTGGTAGAATCCTCACAGTCGTCGACTTCATTATCCCTCAACGTAAAGACACCATCCCAGTCCCGCCCATACCGAGCACACCAGCGGCGCCATTGGACAGATCTATGCACCGTCCCTTCACGAACGGGCCACGGTCATTTATTCGGACCGTGACGCTTCGGCCGGTTGAACGCGAAGTGACTGTGACGTAGGAGCCGAACGGTCTGGAACGGTGCGCCGCGGTCATCGCGCTTGCATCCATCCGTTCGCCCGACGCTGTTCTGCCGCCGCCATAACCATATCGAGAAGCGACACAACTTTCCGCGAATGCAGTCGGAGACAGACAAGAGACCGCCCACGCGGCAAATATTAGACGGATCATCGGGATGGAACTTTCGCAACGTCTCTTAGTTCCAATGAACTGAAACAAAGAGCGGGCGGGTGTCGGTCGATAGCACCGATATCGGACGTCCATCGATTGGACGCCACCTTATGTGGGCAAATCGATTGCCACGCTGCTATTCGGCCGGCACGTTAGCCCTCATGTGCGGCTTCGAGCGCAGATGCGGCGCCCGTGCCCGACGATGCGCACAAGATCGTCGTGCGCGGCGCCGACAAGGAAGACAAGGCGGCGTGAAGGGTGACCGGAGTGAAGTTTACATTGCGGGCCCCAACGTGTCAGCCACGCGAGCTCCTCTGGCGCCCATCGGTTTGGCTACCCCGGTTGTCGTATCACGTGCCGTCTGATGCTCCATCTCCGCGTCAAGCTCTGCCCCGATCAGGATTACGATGGCGGAGATCCAAAGCCAAGTCATGAAGCCGATCACGGCACCTAGCGACCCATACGTTTCATTGAACTTACCGAAATCCGCCGCGTACCATGAAAACAACGCGGATGCTGCAAGCCACAGGATAGCCGCAAGCGCGCTGCCCCATGTTATCCAACGCCATCGCGGCGCTTCGCGGCTGGGGCCGTAACGGTAGACGAAGGCCAACGCTACCGTGATTATGATAAACAGCGCAGGCCATCGCCCGATGCGCAGGAGCAGATCAGCAAAATCGGAAAGGCCGATGTACTTCAATGCGATCGGCAAGACCAGCACCGCTCCGATGGCGATTAGTACGAACAGAATTCCCGCCATTGTGAACGAAAAAGAGACGGCGTTGAGTTTGATGAAGCCTCGCTTTTCTTTCTCGCCATAGATAATGTTCAAGGTGTCGAACAGAGATTTCATCCCGGCGTTCGCGCTCCACAACGAAATGGCCAGACCAATCGCGGACGTTAGCCCGAGTGTCTGCGTGCCTTTCGATGCAACCCGGGTGAGTTGGTCTCTTGCGACGTCGAGGGCGCCCCCCGGAACGAAGCCCGACACTTTGTCTAGATGCGAAGCTATGACAGCCGGGTCGGAGAATAGGCCGTAGATCGCGACGAGAGCCGCGAGCGCCGGGAAGATCGCCAGCAGACTGTAGTAGGTCATGCCAGCAGCCAGCGCAAAGACCCGGTGATCTGAGATATTGCGGTAAACTCGAAGAAGGATGTCCTTCCAGCCCCGTGCCGGGATTTCGGAAGGAGTGTCGGCCAGGCGGCCACGGCCAGGCTCTAGCGCGCGGGGTCCGGCTGCTGCGGAGCTCTCGCGGGGTGGCTGGAGCGATGCTGGACGGGAGCTATCTTCCTCGCGCTTTACCGGAAACGCGTATGCGATCAAAGCCGCCGCCCCGAGAGTTGCGAGGACCCCCAGGGTAGAGGCGTAACCAGACCCCCGGTCCTCAGGCTTACCTTCGGGGAGGCGCCGCGCTGCGCTCGACCATGACATCCGACTATACACTAGCCCATTCGCCGCCGAACTCTGCATTTCAATACGCCGGAGCGATCCCGGTTCCTTGGCCACGAAACGAGATGGACGATGCAATGAAGTTCGTGGCGCGCGGCCGCGTCAAAGAAGACAAGGCCGCGCGGCGAATTGGGCGGAACAGTCTAAAAGCGCTCCGAGCCTTTGACAATCAACCCCCTCGCGTCGCCGTGCCTTTCACTTAG
Organism: uncultured Alphaproteobacteria bacterium; assembly: GCA_963764705.1. GTDB lineage: Bacteria > Pseudomonadota > Alphaproteobacteria > Rhizobiales > Xanthobacteraceae > Bradyrhizobium. Next base: position 41,085 of record CAVXTR010000020.1, read on the forward strand.
AGCAACTAGATCGGCCGCTCCTGCTTGCTGCGCGATCGCGTCTCGATCTGAACGGGGAGCTGGTTGGCATGCCGCTAGGGTCGCCGCGAGTGGTCGGTCAGCCCTTCCAGACCGCAACTGTTATAGCGTTCGAGCATCTTGTAGCCGGTCTTGGGTGAGACACCGAACCGACGGCACAGGACCGCCATCTTCTCTCCGTCCAGCAGCTCGGCAACGAACTTCAGGACACCGCGGTTAGACTGAACTCCGCTGACCAGAGAACATTCGTCAGGACGGCGGCTGTCTTGCTTCATAACTCCCTGGCTCGGAACTCGCCTCCCGAGGATCGGCCTAACAGAAAAAAAGGGACGGCCCGCCGGAGCGGGCCGTCTCAATGTGCCTTACCGAAGTGCACCGCCGTACAGCTGCCGCTCCTTCTGAATCTCCTCAGCACCGTAGGGTTTGCTGGCAGGATCGAACGATTTCCACCCTGCCTTTTGCCAGGCAGCACTCCGGTCACGCAGGTTGACGGCAAACTCGTTCAATATTGAGTCGAGGCGGGACCGGTCCGCGTCGGCCACTCGCGCCGACACCAGCGTGCCTCCGCGACGGACGCCCTCAGCGTAGGCGTGAGCATCCTCGGCCGAAACGCCAGCCTCCGTAAGCGCACCGACAATACCGCCGGTAGCTGCTCCTGCGGCCGCGCCAACCGCCGTCGCGGCCAGCCAACCAGCTGCGACAACGGGTCCGAGGCCAGGGATCGCCAGCAAGCCGAGCCCGGCAAGAAGGCCAGCAGTGCCACCTACGCCCGCACCAATGCCGGCGCCTTTCCCAGCACCTTCGGCGCGATCGTCGACGCCATCGCGATCGCGATCCACCTTCTTGTCGGTGTTGAACCAGCTATCTGAATTGTTGGCGACTATGCTGATGTCCGCGTGCGGCACGCCTGCGGATTCGAGGCGCTGAACAGCCTGCTGAGCGTCCTTGTGGTTGTCGTAAAGACGAGAAATTGTAACGGTCATGCTAAACCTTCCTTACTTGGCGGTATTGACGTTGCCTTGAAAATCGACGCTTACCGCAGTGGCTGACCCGCCCTTGCTGGCCGTGCCGCGCCAGACACCATTGTCGTCCTTCTTCAGTTCGGTGACGTTGGTGTAGCCCGCATCTTCGATCTTCGACTTGGCTTGTCCTTCAGTGAAACTGTTGCGACCCGCGACAGGAGCGTTGGAGTTGTTTTGACCGGGGCTGTTGACCGCGCTGTTGTTCGGTCCCGACTGCGCCGGCGGATTTTGCGCCGAAGCCGTGGTAGCGGCCAATAGTCCAATACAAATGAAAAGAAGTGAGCGTTTCATAGTTTTCTCCAGAGTTTCAGGAGCGAACCTAATCTCTCGTCGCAGCTTTAGTTCCTCGACCTGCGACGTTAAGCGGATTTCTCATCGCCAAATAATCCGTCGGCCCTCGGAAATCATCGACCGCGTTTGGGAGCCGTTGGGCACGCGTGGAGGGCTTGGGCCGTTGGTGTTTAGCGATTCAGCGCCGGTGCAGATATGACACACGGGATGCCGTCGCATATCGCACTTGGGGCACTCAAACGTGCGGCTGTCCAAGCCCTCGGAGGCCGGACATTACTCTCGCTGCGCTAAACATTTTCAACCGGCGGGTTTGGAAAAAATGTCCTGCGAATGCTATTCGACGCCTCTTAGCTCAGCGTCCTACGTTGATCGCGGATCACAAAGCGCCTCTGGTTCGGAGCGCGGAGCCCCGCTGTCATCGGATTCACACACCACTCAAGGGTCAAAGAGACACGGCCTTGAAACAAAAGCCGCCCGGGCGTTACACCGAACGGCTTTTCTTCGCGCCTCCCAGTCTCCTGGTTCTGTCGCCGGGATCTAACTTGCTGTCTCAAACATAGTTCCTTGCAGGCTTCTTGCTTCGGTGTTGCCTGCACATCGTCAGCCTGGAGCATGGAGATGAGGCAAACGGCGCTTGAGTAGGAACTTAGCCGGACGCGGGAGGTTGCCTCATGCAATCCCCTCACCGCGGAGACTACCATGGCGAAGATGAAGAAGCTCGAAGACCTATTTCACGACACTCTCAAGGACGTCTATTTCGCTGAGAAGAAATTCTCGCGAGCCTGCCGAAAATGGCGAAGGCCGCGCAGCATGCTGGACTCAAAGCTGCTTTCGAGAAACACCTTGGCGAGACCGAAGGTCAGATTGATCGTTTAGAGCAGGTGTTTGCGGAAATCGATAAGAAACCCCATGGCAAGACTTGTGACGCCATCGTGGGCATCGCAAAGGAAGGCCAGGAGATTATGGACGAGTACGAAGGCATGCCAGCCCACGACGCGGGGTTGCTCGCCGCAGCTCAGGCCGTTGAACACTACGAAATGACCCGCTACGGCACGCTTCGCACGTGGGCCGAAGAACTCGGTTACACCAAGTCGGCAAAGTTGCTCCAACAGACCCTTGACGAGGAACGTGCGACTGACGCCGCGCTGACCAAACTTGCGAAAGCCGTCATTAATCTGGACGCTGAAAAAGACGAAGCAGCATAGTTTGAGCTGCTGCCGGTTTGATCGACACCAGGTTTGGGTGTTTCAGCCGGAGGCAGGTGGCCCGAGCATCAAGCGCTCATCAAGCTGATCGGTGAGCTTGCGGAGTTTGACGGTGGGGCTGATTGATAATGCGGAAGTCGCCGTTTCCTTTCTTTGGTAAACCATGTTGCGAATGTCGATAAAGACAAAACCAAAAAAAGCGCGGGCGTCCGTCCCTGATCGCGATCCGATGATGGGATTCCGAGCGGCGCCGGTATTGCGAGCGTCGATCGTAAAGTGGGCAGAAAACCAAACCGACGCGCCTACTCTGTCGGAAGCGACGCGCCGGCTGGTCGCGCTCGGCTTGACCGTGAAGACAAAGGGCCGCCAATCCAAAGAAGGCCAGAAACTTCGCGCTCGCGAAATGGCCGGCAATACGATTGATGACATGAGCGACACCAAAGCTAATCCGGACGATCAGGCCAGCCGCAAACGTCGCCTCCTTAAGGGGCCGGAAGAATTTCGCGGAGTTCGAGTTGACCGCCCGAAGTCGAAAGGCAAGTAACTCCGCTCACATGCCGCGAAGCGTGCTTAGGGCTGTTTTTCGGATCAAAAATCGAAATCCGGCGTTGACTCGAATTAATCCGTAATGAGGTCAAAAATGCCTAGGGACCACACATTTGAGCGACGAGTAACAACGTCCGCCGAGCGCGAAGCCCACAAAGCGTTTAGAGTGGTCGAAGCCGAAAAGGATATGACTGATTACGAAAGAGCGCAAAAGGCGTTCCACGCGCTCGGGCTCAAAGCAAATGGCCGCAGCGGATCTGCGCTGCGGCCCTCCGGAAGAATATCGATTGCTGATGAAATACTCCTGCCCGGCGCCTCGCCTTATGAACAACCAATGATGGTAGGTGCCGCTACAGTATTTGTCGTTAGAAACATAGCCAAAGCATCGAGCATTACCGCAACCCTTTGGGACCGCACATTCGAAGATAACAATTAGAGCGACAACCGCAAATCGAGGTCGCATGGCTCTTGTCCGAGTGAGGCCTACCGTTGCCGACGTTGCTATTGCCGACGCCGTCGTCGCGCGCACCGGTCGACCTACCGAACACGTTGCACGAGCACTGACCTGGGGCGCCGACGAGCACGTACTCTGCGCCCTTGCCTTCGGCTGGTGGCTATATACGCGATCCGGGGATACGCGGGCCCGTCGTGCGAGCGATCATGTCCTTCTCACCACGCTGGTCGCGTCTGCATTGCCTCACATTCTCAAAAGGGTGTTCGACCAGGAGCGGCCGGACCGGCTGACGGTTATCGGGCATCTACGCGGGATTCCGCTGTCGGGAAAGCGTCTCGACGCCTTCCCGTCGGGACACGCCGTCCATATTGGCGCCTTGGCTTCAGCGGCTACCGTCCTGCCGACTGCCCAGCGCAATGCGGCCTGGGCGATCGGGGGCGGTCTAGTGCTTACCCGAATCGCACTCCTCGCCCATTGGGCGAGCGATGTTGTCGCCGGTCTAGCGGTCGGCGCGATAACGGAACGACTACTGAGGCTGCTGACAGGCTTCGGACGACGATAATCCTATGCTTTCGGCATCGATCCGCCGAACATCGTCCTGCGGATGAATCCGAGAGTTCGCGGAATGGCTGGCCAATCGCGGTCGTTTGCCGGCGGTCTGCCGAGAATAGCAAGTCATCGACGGCGGGCGACGGCAACACCGAGCAGAAAAGCGATCAGTAGCGATCCTAATGGCGCTTCGCGCGCAATGTTGCTTAGGACGCCGAGAGGCATTCCGGGCTTTCTTCCGGTCTCGATGGCATCACTAACGGTATGCGCAGCCGACTTCACGGCTCCGGAAACGTCGGCGACCGTGGATTTTGGCTCCGATGCCGGATCGGGCCTGTCGTTCGTGTAAGGTGACGGCGCCGGGGTGTCATCGCTCATGGTAGACCTCGCACACGGCCAATGCGACCTCCGCAGGCTGCCGTTGGCCATTCAATGTTCTGAGTTCCAATTGGTTCCGATGCTCGTCATCGCGTTACGATTGATATGCCCGCCGGCGGGAGCAATTTGAGCGAGAGGCGGCTCAATTCTTGCAAGGTATTGGTTCCGTTCCGAGCATCGAGGACACGATGAAACTTTCGATCGAGGCTGAACTCGTCTACAATTTCGCCAATGACACCCAAGTCATCGCTAACCTGGAAGCTTCGCGGACGAGCGACCAACTGATTCTGTCAGAATCGCTCGACATTCAGCCCCCGGCCAAAATTCTTTCCGATACCACCCCATACGGTGACCGACGGATACGGGCTTCGCTTTCGGGCGATGTAACCATCCGGTACACGGCCGTAGTCGAGAACAACCTTCGACAATTGCTTCCTCCATCCGGTCGTCAGCACGTGTGGTCCGACCTTCCAAGCGAGGTTCTCCCGTTTCTGCTGCCCAGCCGCTTCTGTCCGTCCGACAAGTTCATGCGGTTCGCGCAGCGTGAGTTCGGGGGTGCCGGCGACGGGGTCGCTCAGGTCATGGCGATACTGGATTGGATCCATCGCAACGTCGATTATGTCGCGGGCGTGAGCAATGCCGAGACCACTGCAGAGCGGACATTCGTCGACCGGGCGGGAGTTTGCAGAGATTTCACCCATCTGGGCATCACACTGGCAAGAGCGTTAGGAACGCCCGCCAGGGCGGTGAGCGCTTACGCCCTCCAATTGGATCCGCCCGACTTTCACGCCATCTTCGAAGTCTACATCGAAAATGGCTGGTGGCTCATCGACCCCACACGGCTGGCGCCGATTGAAGGCATCGTCCGTATCGGAAGCGGCCGCGACGCGTCCGATATCGCGTTTCTCACCTCGGACAAGCAATGCCAGGTAATCAGCCAGACGATTGAGGTTTCCAAAGCGCAATGAACTAGCCGCTTGGACGCCTTCTGGACGATCGGCCAAAAGATTCGCTCTGTCCCGACGTCGTTGAGGTCTACCGCCAGTTGTGCAGGCACTCCATCACCGTCGCCTCGATCATCTCTGGTCGCAAGAGGCTGGCGGTCGACAGAGTCCGATCGAGTGCAAAAGCGGAACGTACCGCGCTTCGGCGGATTAAGGATTCCTCAGTTCCGTCTACGGGGATCGCACAATGGCCAAGACCACGAAATCAAACCGCGCATCCGGCGGGACGGCAACTGATCCACGATCAGAAGCTCGACCGCGGTGAAGGTGGCGAACTTCATCAAACCGCATCAGGTAAGGCGGCTGTTCTAACAACAGCCCAGGGTGGACCGGTTTCCGACGATCAGAACTCTCTGAAAATCGGTCCTCGCGGACCGACGTTAATCGAGGATTTTCACTTCCGGGAGAAGATCTTCCACTTCGACCACGAACGCATTCCTGAGCGGGTCGTGCATGCGCGCGGATATGCGGCGCACGGCTTTTTCGAAAACTACAAGTCGCTATCGAAGTACACCAGGGCTGACCTATTCCAGCGCGCCGGCGAAAGGACGCCTGCTTTCGTCCGATTTTCCACCGTCGCCGGAAGCAAGGGCTCGGTCGACCTCGCGCGGGATGTCCGGGGCTTCGCCGTGAAGCTCTACACGCAGGAGGGCAACTGGGACATCGTCGGCAACAATATCCCGGTTTTCTTCATCCAGGACGCGATCAAGTTTCCCGACCTGATCCACGCGGTGAAGGAAGAGCCTGACTGCGCCTTTCCCCAAGCCCAGTCGGCCCACGACAATTTCTGGGACTTCATCAGCCTCACCCCCGAGAGCATGCATATGGTCATGTGGGTGATGTCCGATCGGGCAATCCCGCGCTCGTTTCGGTTCATGGAAGGTTTCGGTGTCCATACCTTTCGGCTCGTGAACGCGAAGAACGAATCCACCTTCGTCAAATTCCACTGGAAACCGAAGCTGGGCCTGCAGTCGGTCGTTTGGAACGAAGCCGTCAAGATCAATGGTGCCGATCCTGACTTCCATCGGCGGGATCTCTGGACGGCGATCCAAACCGGCAACTTCCCGGAATGGGAGTTGCAGTTGCAATTGTTTGACCAGAAATTCGCCGACTCCTTCGACTTCGACGTGCTCGATCCGACGAAGATCATTCCAGAGGAAATTTTGCCCCCGATCCCAGTTGGTCGACTGGTTCTCGATCGCATGCCCGATAATTTCTTCGCGGAAACCGAACAGGTCGCCTTCATGACCCAGAACGTTCCGCCGGGAATCGACTTCTCCAACGACCCTCTACTCCAAGGACGCAATTTCTCCTACCTCGACACCCAGCTAAAGCGCCTGGGAAGCCCCAACTTCACCCACATTCCGATCAATGCCCCCAAATGCCCGTTCGCTCACTTCCAGCAGGACGGACATATGGCCATGCGCAATCCGGTCGGACGCGCCAATTACCAGCCGAATTCCTTCGGCGAAGGACCCAGAGAGTCGCCGCAGCGCGGCTTCACGCCGTTCGCTGACATCGAACAAGGCGCCAAACGCCGTCTGCGCGCTGAAAGCTTCGCGGACCACTACAGCCAGGCGCGTCAGTTTTTCATCAGTCAGACCATGGGCGAGCAGGCGCACATAGCCGCCGCTTTGACGTTCGAACTCAGCAAGGTCAAAACGCCCGCAATCCGGGAGCGCATGGTCTCGCATCTCTTGAATATCGACGAGACGCTGGCCAACAAAGTCGCCGGCAAACTGGGCCTGCAAAAGATGCCGAAACCGGCCGACGCCGCCATGCCAACTCGCCAGGATCTCGATCCCTCCCCGGCCCTGAGCATCGTCGAGAACGGACCGGAGCGCTTCGAGGGTCGAAAATTGGGCATTCTCGTTTCCGACGGATCGGATGCCGGTCTCCTCAAGGCACTCAAAGGTGCCCTCGACAAGGCCGGGGCCACCTTTGAAATCATCGCGCCGAAGGTAACCGGCGTGAAAGCGAGCGACGGTAGCTGGATCGATGCCGATCAGATGATCGATGGAGGCCCCTCCGTTCTCTACGACGCAGTTGCCCTTCTGCCGGCGGCGGCCGCGATGGACGACCTGCTGCAGGAATCCGCGGCACGCGATTTCGTTGCCGATGCCTTTGCGCACTGCAAGTTCATCGGGTACGTCGAATCGGCCCTGCCGCTATTCGAGAAATCGGGCATCGCTGCTGAAGATCTCGATGAGGGCTGCATCGCTTTAGGCAGTTCGAAGGCCGCCAAGTCGTTTGTTGATGGCCTCGCAAAGTTGCGCGTCTGGGGACGCGAACCCAACGTAAAAATGCCGTAGAAACTGGAGCAAGTCATGAACGGACTGGAAGACAAAATTCGACAGCGCGCCTACGAGCTTTGGGAGCAAAGCGGCAAGACTGACATTCGCCAATCAGATGTTATGGAACAACTTGATTGCCGCCGACCACCCCGCGCTGAGGGACCACTGCGATCCACTGTAGCTACGGAACTTTGCGGATGCCTCGCGATTTAACTGAAAGATGAACACTAGCCATAATTCGTGTCGTCGGCTGGGCTATCCAAACAAAACGCTATGAATGAAAGAGCCAAGAGCGACGCCGTAGTCGAGGCGATGCTAAACGCTTAGGAATTCAAAACGCTATCTTCCGGGCTTGAGGCCTTTTCGGAATTCAGACTTTTTGCGTATGAAGGAGGCATTGCGCGGCAACGCATCCATAGCGAAGGGATTTTGTTTGGCGGGATGTCCAAGAACTGTTTCGGATCCTTGATCGACAAGATCTCTGATCGAGCAAAAAATGAATGGCACTATTCGTGGTGTTCTACGAATGCTCCACCCCCGTGACCTCGCCAAAGCCGAAGCCATCGATGAAGTCTACCTTGGTCGCGTCCTGCGTCTTACCCTGCTGGCGCCCAATCTCGTCGAAGCAATTCTGGCTGGGACGCAGCCGACCAACCTTGAGCTCCACGATTTGCTGAAACCATTCCCGGTCGAGTGGGACAAGCAACCCAAGACACTGGCCAGAAATTAAGCGCTCGGTCCATTCGACATCCAAAGGCGGACGTTGAGGAGGGGAGCACGCTAAATTCGACGTTCTAAGCCGCGTAATATCCGCCGTCGACGACCTGCGAAGCGCCCGTCATGAAGGATGCCTTGTCGGAACACATCCAGACGACGGCTTCGGCGATCTCGTCGGGGAGGCCCATGCGGTTCATCGGCACCTTCGCCATCACCTCATCAAGGCGCGTATTCACCACTTCCTCGGTCATCGGCGTGGTGACATAGCCGGGATTGACGCAGTTCACGCGGATCCCGTCTTGCGCGTACTCGATCGCCGCGGTCTTCGTCAGCCCCACCACGCCGTGTTTTGCCGCCACGTAGTGTCCGGATGTCGCCAGGCCGATCAGTCCGGCGATCGAGGCGGTGTTGACGATGGCTCCGCCGCCTCCTTGTCCCAGCATTTGCGCAACCTCGTGCTTCAGGCACAGGAAGACGCCCCTGAGATTGACCGCGAGCATGGCGTCGAACGAGGCCTGGCTGAGTTCGTGCAGGCGCTGGCGTCCTGGGCCGACGGATCCTCCGGCCACACCCGCATTGTTGAACGCACAATCGATCCGCCCATAGGCGGCGACCGTGCGCGCAACCATCGCGGCCACTTGATCTTCCTTGGTGACGTCGCCGCCGATCGCAATCGCCTGACCGCCGGCCGCGTTGATCAGGGCGACGGTTCCGGCCGCGCTCTCCTCGGTGCGGTCGGCCACCGCCACGCGCGCGCCCTCGCGCGCCATGGCCAGCGCGGTCGCCCGTCCGATGCCAGAGGCGCCGCCCGTCACCAGCGCTACCTTGCGATCAAGGATGCCTGCCATATCCTGTTTTCTCCTGCCTTGCGAAAAGGGCGCCGGTCGATTTGACGGCGTGAGTCCTGCCGTTTTCGGGCGCGCGCAAAACACCCTACGGGCGCGCGACGCATTGGCAAATAGGGACCGAAGTAGCTCTCAAAGCAGTCTCGCTCATCCAAGAGAGATTCGAACTCCAGGAAGCTCCCACTGCGAGTTGTGCCTGCGGCTCTTCATTTTTCAAACCGTACCAAAAGGACGAAGTACGAAGCTTTGGAGAGAAATGCCGTCTCCGGGCCAACTGTGCCGCAGAACGGTAATCTCTGGTACGGTCGCCAGCTTCGAAAAGCTCCACTTCGTTGGGCGATTTTCGGCCTTTTCGACGACGACGAAACCTGGACGTTCGGGAGGGTGGCGGAGAGAGTGGGACTCTCTTCCGCGAACCAATCCAATGCAAGAAACCCCTATAGGCAAGGTACTTTCGGTATCCGGTGGAAACGTCGTGTACCACCGCTGTGTACCACTTTAAGGGGGCGCCCGCCAAGCCAAGACAGGGGTAGTTCAAGGATTTGGCCGTATAGGGCGTAACTGCCACATGATCGCTGGCATTGGATTCGTCGAGGGGTTGTCAACCGCGCTCTCGGTGGGAGAACCCAACTAGCAGGGCTCTCGATCGGGAAACACGAATCCTTTGCTGTTGTAGGACGTCAGCAAACGAGCCTTAGGACGGAAACGCTTCACCCTGCGAAGTTCGGCGCCGACGCAAAGCAGACACGACACGTCCTCCCCGTCTCCAATGAGCGAGCTTCCTCAACGACGTAGTCTAGCTCACAGACTCTTTCGCCAGCGGCGCGAAGGTATCCTCAAGTATGATCTTGATGGTATGGGCGCAGCGGCCGCATTTCGCCGCGCAGCCGAGCGACGCGTAGACGTGGCTGATCCGCGCACTGGATACAGCGGTTGCGATCGCGCATCTCACTTGACCGTCGCTCAGGACGTTACAGCTGCAGACGATCACGGTGCGCTCCTGGCTGGTGAGAGCTTCAGCGTCGGTGCGATGAAGCCGACCGCAGCTAATCGGCGGCGTCGGCAGGAAAACCAGGCACCGAAACTGCGTTCTGGAACCGGCTAAATGGGCGCGGATTGACGAGTTTCTGAAAATCGACCGTTAAGACGGACATGACGTGGTCCTCCCTCTCGAGAACCATAGTACCGATCGATACTCGCCCAACACAGGATCGTTTGCGTCTATTTTGATACCTATCGAGTATGACGTCGGACAACCTCGTGCGCTGTCATCCGCGCGCCAGCGCAAATGCTTCAAGCCGTAGTCTTCATGAGCCGGCTTCGCTGGAAGCTGCCAGAGCCAATCAGATCTGAAGTGACGTTTCGGGAATCCCGGCGCTCAACCCTCAGAAGGCCGCCGATCACCGGGCCGCGCGAAGCCGGATCGGTTCCGCGCAAGAAAGACAATCCCGCGCTGCCGGCCCTGCCGGCAGAGCAGATCGAATCCACGCAAGCAGCCTACGATGATCGGGCGCATTCTGGTTCCTCTATTGCCCCTGGTCGCCGCCGCCGACCGGCAGCACGGTGCCAGTAATATAGGAGGCGGCGTCCGACGCGAGGAAGAGGATGGCGGCCGACATTTCACGCAAGAGACCATATCGCCTCATATGACTTGACCCGATCGTCTGGGCGACAACCTCCTCGATCCAGCCTTTCTCGTCGTCACTCGGGGCAGCAGCATTGCGTGGTACGGCGCGGGGCGGCGCAGTCGTCCCTCCTGGGGCGACCGCGTTGACGCGGATATTCTTTGTCCCCAATTCAACGCCGAGTGATGCGGTCAACGCATTCACGGCGCCCTTCGCCGCGGAATACGGAGCGCGGTTTACTCCCTTCGTTGCGACTGACGAGACATTTACTATCGCGCCTCGACCTTGATCGAGCATGTAGGGTAGTGCCGCACGGCAGCCCCAGAGCGTGGGAAACAGCGAGCGCTGCACTTCAGCCACGATCTGTTTCTCGTCGAAGTGCTGGAACGGCTTCATCCAGATTGCGCCGCCGACGTTCGTTACCAGGATGTCGATGCCTCCATGCGCCTTGTGTGCCGCCTTCATCGCCTCGACATTGCCGTCCCAGGTTTCCAGATCCGCGATCATGGCGACGGCCTGACCTCCAGAACGGGTAATCTCAGCGGCAACGGACTCGACGAGCGGCGATCGGTCAATCAATGTGACCCGCGCGCCTTCGCCAGCTGCATCGATCGCAACCTGTTTGCCTATGCCTTGGGCCGCACCGGTGACAACCATGCTTTTGTGCGCAAAGCGGGATGCGGAACTCATTTGTGCGTCTCAGATGGAGAGAATTTCTCGTAATGGAAACTCGTGGGAACGACACCCTTCTCATGGAGGTGCGCGCGCACAGCGTCGACCATGGGCGGTGGGCCACAGAGGTAGACGTCCACATTGCCACCGTTCAACGCTGTATCAGGCAGATGGTGGGTGACGTAACCTTTCCGCGGATGCGTGCTGTCTTCGGCGGCGACGACGGTGGTGAAGGTGAAGTTTGGAATCTTCGTAGCAATGTCTTCCAGCTTATCGAGCTCGACGAGGTCGGCATCGTTGGTGACACCATAGACCATGTGGATCGGCTGGTTCGCGCCCCCTCGTTCCAGTTCCTCAAGCATCGCCAGAAATGGCGCCAGTCCGGTGCCGCCGGCAAGAAACAACACCGGTCTTGTGACATCGCGCAGGTAGAAACTTCCGATTGGACCCGCGATGGTGACGACGTCTCCTGCCTTGGCCTGCCCGGCCAGATAGGATGACATCAATCCACCGGGGATGTTGCGCACCAGGAACTGGACGACTCCTGCGCGCGGCATGGACGAAAAGGAGTAAGAGCGCGTTTGCGTTGTGCCCGGGACCGAGACGTTAACGTATTGCCCGGGCAGATAGTGCATCCCGTCCGGATCCTTCAGCGCGAGCGAAAAGCCTATCGAGGAAGGGGAGAGCTGTTGGACCAATTCGATCTCGGCCGACATCGAGCCAATTTTCACTTTGCAGATGGTCGAGGAAGCCGGAATGCGAAGCACGCAATCGGATTTTGCCTTCATCTGGCAGGTAAGAACCAGCCGCTCAGCCGCTTCCTCCTCGGTCAGCGCATCGTCTATGTAACTGCCAAGAGTATAATCACCGGACTCACAATGGCACTTGCAAGTGCCGCAGGCGCCGTCCCGACAATCAAGCGGAATGTTGAGACCCGCGCGATAGGCAGCGTCGGCCACCAGCTCGTCGGACCGCGCCTCGATGAAGCGCGTCACCCCATCCTCGAAACTGAGCGCAATACGGTGCACCATGTCTTGGTTCCTCCCCGACCTGCCTTTTCAGATGTGGTAGATATCGACTACGTGATGGATGTAGTCGTTCTTCAGCACGACCTTCTTCTCGGTGATTGCGAAGTTCTCACCCGAGGTATCGATGGTGTAGAATGAAGCACCGAAATGGGTGTCGGTCGTCTTGTAGCGAAAACTCAACGAGACCCAGTTGAAGCGTACCTTTACAAGACCGTCTCCTGCTTCCAGCAGTTCCACGTTGGTGATGTTGTGCGACGTGCGAGGCTCGGGCAGGCTCGTCGCGCTCGATCGCTCGGTTCGGATGCGGAACACCCGTCCGGCTTGCTGTTGCTGCTAATCGTGAAGGCTGCGAACCCAAACGAACCAGCTGTCGAGCCCGGATTGACGTCCTAAGGCGGCCGTCCGGCGGTCCTGATGGTTCAAGGTCCAAAAATGGGCGCCGCAAATGCGGCGCCTTTTTTGAGGTTCTTGAAGCCGTGCGCCCACGCTCAAGTCTTGCCTTAGCGCATGAGCCTTAGGCCGTCGTGGCCAATCCACCGTCGACCGGAATGACCGCACCGCAGACAAAACCGCTCGCCCTCGAGGCGAGGTAGATGGCGATGCCCGCGAGATCGTCCGCATGCCCCATCCGTTTCATGGGCGCATTTTCGACGACTTCCCTTGCGCCATGCTCATCGATCGCATCGGTCATTTTCGACGGGAAGTAGCCGGGCGCGATCGCATTGACCGCAATGTGCTTTGGCGCAAGAAACTTTGCCATGATGCGCGTCAGGTGGTTCACGCCTGCTTTCGACGCTGCATATGAGTAGGCTTCGAGATGCGACGTCCTGATGCCCTCGATCGAGCCAATGTTGATCACCCGCGAATAGGAATTCGCCGATCCCGCCGCTTCCAGCAGATCGAGCAGACTCTGGGTCAGGAAGAACACCGACTTCACGTTGAGGTCCATCACCTTGTCCCAGCCGTTTTCGGGGAACTCGGCGAAGGTCGCGCCCCAGCTGGCGCCCGCATTGTTGACCAGAATATCGAGCTTCTTCTCCCGCTTGTGAAGCTCGCCGGACAGGCGCGCAATCTCTTCCATGCGTGAAAGATCTGCCGGGATGGCGATACATTCGCCGAACCGCGACAGCTCTTTTGCAAGCGCCTCGCAGGCGTCGGCGCGCCTGGCGGTGATATAGACCTTGGCGCCGTTTTCGACGTAGGCGCGGGCGATCATTTCGCCGAGACCTCGACTACCGCCGGTGACCAGGGCGACCTTTCCCCGGACCGAGAACAGCTCTTCGATTTTCATGCGTCGCTCCTGATGGACTGGGAATACGTCGTCGCTACTCAGCCAATGGCGCCGGCGGCCCGCATTTGGGCGATCGCCGCCGTATCGAAACCTGCCTCCTTCAACACCTCATCGCTGTGTTGGCCCACCGAAGGCGGCATCCTTGGTTGCACCTTGTCCGCGCCACGCAAGGCAATCGGGCTATTGATCGTCCTGGTTTCACTGTCGGCGAAGGGTATGAGAATGTCGTTATCGAGGAGCTGCTGGTCTGACGGAATATCCTCCGGCGTGGCCACAACGTCGAACACGATTCCCCTTTCCGTCAGGCGCTTGCGCAAGTCCGCGCGATCCTGCTTCTCGAACTCCTTGTCGAGCAATGCGATCAGTTCACGTGAGCGCGCCAACCGGTCCACCTTCTTGGCAAAACGCGGGTCATCGACAAGGTCCTCGCGATCAAGGCACTTCATGAACTCCGGCCACTGCTTTTCTTCATTGAGAATGGTGAGGATCAGCCAGCGACCATCACGGCACTTGTAATAGTTCGTCAGCGCATTGAATGCGACCTCGCGTGCCGGACGGTCAGTGAAGGTCGCGCCGCACAATGCTGCTTGCGCGTTGTAACCGTTGGCCCAAAGTCCGTTCGCGACCAGCGACGACGACACCTCCGTTCCCTTGCCCGTGTTCTGGCGCTGATAAAGCGCCATCACGATGCCGGAATAGAGCGTGAAACCGGCAGAGTGATCGCCCATGCCGTTCGCGGGTCGCACCGGTACCGACTCCGACGACGCGCGAACGGTGTCCATCAAACCCGACCGCGCCCACCATGCCGTGACATCGAAGCCCGGCTTGGTCGCCTCGGCGCCGTTTTCGCCATATCCGGAGAACGACGCGTAGATCAGCCTGTCGTTCAGCGCCGACAGTGCTTCATAGCCGATGCCAAGCTTTTTGCGGACGGCGGCGGGATAGTTGGTGATGAAGACATCGGCCTGCGAGGCAAGACGCTGGACCGCGGTCCTGCCCTCGGGTTTGCCCATATCGACCGCGAGGCTGCGCTTGTTGCGGGAACCGAGCATCCAGGCATAGTTCTGGTCGCTCTTCGGGTGGCCGGGAAGTTTCGTGAGGTGCCGGTAAGGGTCCCCTGCCCCCGGCGGCTCGATCTTGACGACATCGGCGCCGAAGTCGGAAAGAATCGTGGCCGCTGCCGGCGCTGCGATGAAGCTGCCGCAATCGATTACCTTCAAGCCTTCGAACAAAAGTCCCATCTCGTTCCTCCCGTTGATCGCGTCCGTTCCGGCCCGGATGATCCGATTGCGACGTCTATTATTTGCCTGCCTTCACCGCCTTGAGCGCGCGAATGATCGCCAGTTGCTTGGCATCGCGTTCGTTTTCGAGCTCCTCGGGAGGTTGCGCGGCGAACGACGCCTCGGCCTGCGCGATGATCTTGTCCTGCGCGGCCTCATCCAGATTGACCGGCGCCATGTTCTTCCAGGCCTCGTTGAGACCCGGACCGAATTGCTTGAAGAACGATTTGAACCCGCCCGCGCCGCCGCCGAGATGGAACGAGCGGAACGGACCGTCCGCCGCCCAGCGCAAGCCGATCGAACTGGTCACGATATCGTCGAGTTCATCGACTTTGACGACGCCTTGAATGACGAGATAGCAGCATTCCCGGAAAATCGCCCGTTGCAGGCGGTTCGCAACGAAGCCGGGCATTTCCTTGCGCACGACGCGCGGCACCTTGCCGAGTGCCGCGTAGAACGCAACCGCGTCATCCACCGCCTCCGGGCTCGTCTTCTCGCCGGGAACGACTTCGACCAGTGGAATTAAATGTGGCGGGTTGAAGGGATGCCCCACCAGCAGCCGCTCGGGCCGAGACATCTTCAACGCCTGCTCCGTCGCGGTTTTGGCAGAGCTCGACGAAAGCATCAGGGCGTGCTCTCCCACAACCTTGCCGATGCGTCCCCATAAGTCCTGCTTGAACTCGATCCGCTCTGGTCCGTTTTCCTGAACGAGGTCGGCGCCTGTCACCGAGCGTTCGAGATCGGCCTCGAAGCTCAGCCTCTTTTCCAGATTGTCCGTCGGCAGCCCAAGCTCCTTAAGTGTCGACAGATTGTTGCGAATATAGTCGCGGACGATGGTCTCGACGTCCGGGCGCGGATCGTTGACAACCACGGTCAGGCCGTGCGCCAGAAAGAGCGCTGTCCACGACGCGCCGATGACGCCGGCGCCGATCACGGTAACTCTCGAATATCGGTTCAGAATATCTTGTTGAGCTGTGGCCATGACGTTCGCCTATTTCTTTGGACCAGCCGAAGGCGCGCTGTCGGTGAGATAGTCGTAGATGACAACGGCCGGCGAAAGCGTGAGATCCGTGAGGATGTGCGTGGCCGAGATGATCTCGCGGACGGGAAGATCCGCGAGTGGCGCCAGCACGTGTTCGAACAGTTGCAGCCGCGCCGGCCCCCGCCACGCCCCCTTTACCGAGATATTGGTGATCTCGGTACGGACCAGTTCACAAATGCGCGGGCGCTTCTCGTAGCTCGGAAGAATTTTCAGCATGAACGTGGGCACGCAGATTTCCTGCCGCGCCTTTTCCAGATCCATCGGCTTGTGCTTGTAGCCCATGGTCGCACGGGCGACGCTGAGCGTGCCGTAATCCAGCGTACCTACCAGCGTATCGGAATCGACGAACAGCTTTGCCGAACCGAGCTTCTTCGGAAACGCACTGAGTTCGCGACCCGCGGCAATCGCCGGCAGGTTGTCGAGATACATGCCGATAATGTATTCGCCGACTTCCTCCTTGTGCCGCACGACCGCGGCCTGCCCGCATTCGACATATGAACCATAGCCGGTCGTGTCGGGCATGTTCATCACTTCGAAGCGCACCAGCGGCTCGTCGACTTCAAGCGGCTCGGGCACTTGCTTGACGAGGGCTTCCCGATCGGTCCGATAGGTGATGTTCAGATATTCACGCGATGTGAAGCGATGCGGACCTGGAACAAAAGCCGGAGCTCCGGTCGGCGTTGTGTACTGCTTGAGCACGTCCTCTTTTTTCATCTTGACGCTCACCCTCGAGTTAGATGTTTCAGCCCTCGGTATCGGCGACACCCTCGCAACGTACTCGCGCCGTTCCGCCGCCCCAGTACGGACCTTTTGGGCCCGTCACTGCAAGCCGGATCATCGTGAAATCGCGGGCCTTGTGCCGGAGGCGTGCCGCGCCATTCTCCCGCGCTGCAGCAGAGCCTGTTCGTGCCGCCTCTCATACGAGGCGGATGTCGCGTATCAGGCCTTCTTTGACTCGACGGCCGCCCGCGCTTCGGCAAAGCTCTCGCGCATCCGATCAAGAATGATTTTGGGCGCTTCGGTACTCGATTTTTGGACCAGTTCAGCGATGTCCCTGGTATTCTTGACGCTCGCCTCGAACATGCGCTTGGCCAATGCCGCCTGCTTGGTCATGACTTCCTGAGGAGACCCGCCCGGCTTAAAGTCGGCGATCATTTGCTGGGCCTCGCGCCCAACCTCAGCCAGGATTTCCTGTTGCTTTGCGAAAACCGCACGGCCTCCCTCCGACAACGTGGCCGCTGACTTCTGCATCGCCTCGATGTTCTTGCGGTGGATGTCGAGAAACGGCTGGTAATCGACCTTCGGCAAATTGATCTGCTTTGCCATATCGGCGAACATATCCATCACGGTCTTGTCGGCCATTTGTTCCTCCCTGTTGATTTATGCGTGGAGCTGCTTTGTGTTGCCCACGTCTTTATTTGTCTCGCATCATAGTCGGACCGGCTTCGATTAATCAATCAACGATCCGTCAGCCACGAAGCGCAATTTGTTGCTTCGGCTAACCGTCCCCGTATTTCGCGCGCAGCACCTTCTTGTCGATCTTGCCGACGCTTGTCTTGTCGAGCGCATCGACAAATTTGATCCTTTCCGGAATGGCGAAGCGCGAGATGACCCCCTTGTCGGCATAGGCTTTGACGTGCTTCTGCACGGCCACATCGTCTACGCTGTCACCGGGATGGACGACAAGGATGGCGAGCGGGCGCTCGCCCCATTTGGCATCCGTCACGCCGATGATCGCGGCCTCGCTCAAGCCTGGCATCTGGAGCAGGATGTCCTCCAGCTCGATCGACGAAATCCATTCGCCTCCGGTCTTGATCACATCCTTGATCCGGTCGGTGATCTGGACGACGCCGTGCGCGGTCATGGTGCCGATGTCGCCGGTGTGGAGGTAGCCGCCCTCCCAGAGCTTTTCCGAAGACGCCGGATTGTTGAGGTATCCCATGGTCAGCCACGGCGCGCGAACGACGATTTCTCCGGACGTGCGGCCGTCGTGAGCGACGTCTTTCATCTCGGCGTCCACGATGCGGAAGTCGACCAGCGGCACCGGTGTTCCGGTCTTGGTACGAAGTTCGGCCTCTGCGTCAAGGTCACCGGTAAGTTCATGCTCCTTAAGCTGAGCAATCGTCAGGATGGGACCGGATTCCGACATGCCGTAACCGGCAAAGATGTCGATGCCGCGCTGCATCGCGGCCTTGGCGAGTGCTTTGGTCAGCGCCGCGCCGCCGATCACCATCTTCAGCTTGGAAAGATCGATGTCCTTGCTGTTGGGCGCCGACAGCAGCATTTGCAGGATCGTCGGAACGCAATGGCTAAACGTCACGCCCTCGGTCTTGATCAAGTTCAGGAGTAGTTCGGGCTGATACCGGCCGGGATAGACCTGTTTCACGCCCGCTGCGGTCGCGGCATAGGGCAACCCCCACCCGTGGACGTGAAACATCGGCGTGATCGGCATGTACACGTCTTCGCGGTGAAACCGCCCTTGCCGCCCCGGCGAGCCGAACCCGACCAGATCGATCAACGTGTGAAGCACAAGCTGGCGATGGCTGAAGTAGACACCCTTGGGCGCGCCGGTGGTTCCCGTGGTGTAAAACATCGTTGCGCGGGTATTCTCGTCGAAATCCTCGAACGTGAAATCAGGTGAACTCTTTGCCAGCATCGCTTCGTAATCATCGACGGTCTTGATCGGGCTGTTCGGAAACACCCCGCCATCCGACATCAGAATGATGCCTTCGAGGGATTCAAGTTGCCCCTGCAACTGCTCGATCAGCGGAAGAAACTCGACGTTGACCAGAAGCAGCTTGGGACGCGCGTGATTGAGCGTGAACAGAACCTGCTCGGGCGATAGCCGGATATTGACGGTTTGAAGCGTGGCGCCCAGCATCGGGATCGCAAAATAGCATTCCAGGTAGCGATGGCTGTCCCAGTCCAGCACGCCTACGACATCGCCGCGACGGACGCCGCTCGAAGTGAGGCCGCTCGCAAGACGCCCGATACGTTCGCGCAGATCGCGATAGGTGTAGCGGCTGAGATCGCGGTAGACGATCTCCTGATTGGCCGCCTGTGTCATCGGCGCGTGAAGAAGGTGCTTGATCAGCAGCGGGTACTTGTAGGCCGACGGCGTATGTTCGATCAGGAAATCAGACATCGATTTCTCCCTGGGTCCAGAAACGGCGACCATGTCGGCGGAGTAGTTTCGTCTGTCTTCGCTCGCACCCGGTTTGTCCCTTTCCGATCGCAAGGCGCTACCGCTCCCTTACGAGCAGGTCCGGCACGCGTGTATCAAGAGCTGGCCGCAATGTCAGGCCGACCGTTTCGTTAGTAGCTCCTCTTTTTGGCAAGGCGCTCGTTGAACGAACGAAGATCGATCACGATTCGTTGGTGGGTTCCGCTGCCGATCTCTTCTATGCCGTCGCTTGCCGACACCTTGAAGTCAACTCGTTTTCCCTCAACGTTGATTACCTCGGCCGTCGCGCACACCTCGTGGCCTACAGGCGTGGCGGCGAAGTGTTGTACATCTACTGCAGTGCCGACCGCGCTTTCACCTGCATCCAAAAATGGTCTAATGGCATTGAGCGCGGCGTTTTCCATGATCAAAATCATCACGGGCGTCGCAAGCACTTGCGGCAATATGGCGTCCTTGAATCGGTCGGCAAGATGTTCGGGTTGCACCCGCAACGTCGACGTTCCTCTGGCTCCCAACGGAATCTGCCGCATTCATTCGTCCTAGATCTCTATATAGACGCGTAGACCGTTTCGCCCCCAACAGCAGCACAAAAGCGGACATCCGGCTAGGTCAGAGTTGGGCCAGAATCGGACTCGTACCGTTCTGGCCCAACATGGAGGCACGCGGTTCTGAGGCATCGTCGCGAGCCGGATTATTATTGGTCGGCTACTTAGCAAGCAGGTGCTGTGTAAACCATTCGGTCGCTGGTCCGGCGGAGGCTTCGAAATCCTTCACGTAGGCGTCAAAATGGCCACCGGGCAGCGTCACGAGACGCTTAGGCTCAAGCGCCCGCTCATAGGCTCCCAGGGCCAGGTCAGCGACCGTGAGGACATCACCAAGCGCAACCACCATCATCAGCGGCGTCGGGCTAATAAAGGCGGCATAACTTCCGGGCTCGTACCCGGTGAACATCTCGACAGAGCGGAGGGTAACCTCATTCTTCCAGGAAGGCGCACGGCTGCGACCAGTCTCGGTGAACCATTTCCAGCTATCCGGTGTAGGGAGGGCGGATGGCGCCGCCGGATCTTCGGCCACCACTGGAATCATAGCCGGCGGCTTCCCGGCCATGCGAGCACGACGATCGTCGGCAAACATCTGTTGCACCCCGGCAAGGTAGTCGGCTCGAATTAGGCGACGTGCATTGTCGTGACCGCTGGCGAGCGGGACTTGCGCCACTACACATTTTACCCGTCGATCGATTGCCCCGACCACCATCACATGACCACCGCTGTAGCTTGAGCCCCAAATACCGATGCGCGCGGGGTCCGTCTCAGGCAGCGTTTCGGCAAACGTGATGGCGTCTCGATAGTCGCTAACCTGTTGCCAGGGGTCGATTTCCTGTCGGGGCTCGCCGTCGCTGGCGCCGAAATTGCGGTTGTCGAACACCAAGGCGCCGAGCCCGGCCGCTGCAAAGGCGTCCGCAAAGCGATCGAGATACATTTCCTTCACGGCGGAGAAGCCGTGAGCCATGACAATGGTAGGCACCTTGCCGGTTCGTTTCTCCGGCAGATAGTGCCAGCCGCGCAACTTAATGCCGTCCTCGGTCTTGAATTCGATGTCCTTGCGCATGGCCACATTTTCCTCCCACATACGGTTGCGGTGCGACCGTGGCGTCCATGTCGAGGCGCCGCGAGCCGCCATTCGATAGCAGCGTTGCCAACGACCGCAATGAAATCGCGCCGCCTCACAGGTCTTCCCTTAGGTCGAGGAGGCACTCTAACACATCACCGAATGGGAGTGTCTTGTGCGTCACAGCAAAGTTGCCCGGCCATGTCCGAGTTGGGGTCTTGGTCGTGCAAAAACGCGCTGGCGATAGCATCGACGCCTCGTGACGTCGGCGACGTGGCGGCGCGTGGTCATTTTCGGCGTTTGGTTGATTTTTCTGTCTGGAAGCGCTTCTGATCCGGATTTCAGCCGCCCTGGGCGGCTTCTGCAACAGCGGACGGACGTGCGTCGGCGGGGGACTACGCCCTCATCGCCGCAATTAGCGGTTTGGTGCCCATGATGTTCATGACCCGCGTCATATTGTAGGCCAGCACGTGTAACGCCATCTCGGCGGCAACCCGTGGCAGCGTCTTCATCAGGAAGTGGGTTGCGCCCATCCGGGCCTTGATGGTGCCGAAGGGGTGCTCGACCGTTTCGCGCCGCTGGCGCATCTTCTCTGGATGCTCGTCAAGTCGCCGCTGCACGGCCTCAAGAACATGCTCATGCTCCCATCGGGTGATCCGTCGCTCCTTACTGGTGGTGCAACTATTCTTGATGCGGCAGCCATGGCAGGCTTTGGTCGAGTAGCGGCGCAGGACCAATCCATTTTCCGATGTGGTGAAGGAGTAAGCGAGGCTTTCGCCCGCGGGACAAACGTAAACGTCCTCCTCGGCCACGTAGCGGAAGTCTTGCTTGCCGAAGCGTCCTTCCGCCTTTGAGTGCGAGGTCATTGGTTTTGGCAGCGTGACCGTAATGCCTGCTTCTTCGCATGCCAGGATTTGCTCGCTGCTGAAGTAACCTCGGTCAGCGACGGCATCGAGCTTCTTCGTTCCCAGCGTCGCTTTGGCCTCCTTAGCTACAGACGAGAGCTGCGACCGGTCGGTCCCGACGTTGGTTACCTCATGCGCGATGATCAGATGATGTGCGGTGTCGACGGCGACCTGGACGTTATAGCCGACGACACCGGAGCCTCGACCGCTGGTCGCCATCGAGCGGGCATCAGGATCGGTCAGCGAGATCTGCTGATCCGGAGTGGCAAGCATTTGTACCTTGAGAACCTGGAGACGCTGCATTTGCTCCTTCAGCTTCGCGATCTTCTCTTTCAGGCGGCTTGTCTTGGCTTTGAGCGCCTCGGACGGCTCCTGCCGGTCGGCGGTGTCGAGCTGCTGCAGATAGCGTGCGACGCTCTCCTCGATCTGCGCCATGCGCCGGTCCATCTTGGCGCGCGTGAAGTTCTTGTCACGATTGTTGACCGCCTTGAACTTGCTGCCGTCAATGGCGACGCTGGCTTGCGTGAGCAGGCCCAGGGCGCGACACAGCGCAACAAACCGGGCGCAGATTTGGCGAATGGCGCGGCCATTATCCTTGCGGAAGTCGGCTATCGTCTTGTGATCTGGAGCCAGGCGCCCCGTCAGCCACATCACCTCGACGTTGCGCCCAGCCTCGCGCTCAAGCCGGCGACTCGACTGGACCCGATTGAGATAGCCGTAGATGTAGAGCTTCAGCAGGACCGATGGATGATAGGAAGGTCGGCCGGTCACCTCGGGCTCGACACCGTCGAACCCAAGCTCAGCAAGATCGAGTTCGTCCACAAAGACGTCGATCACCCGAACTGGATTGTCCTCGCCGATCCAGTCCCCAAGACATTCAGGAAACAGCGTGCTCTGCCCGCGATCCGTGCCCTCAACGAAGCGTCTCATCCGATCCCCCGCAAATGGCGCGGGAATCATATCGCGAGAATCACTTCAAGTAGCGCGTTTTCACACAGCCAGGGTCATTCGCGACCGGGTCGAGCCAGCCAGCAGTAAGTCCGGCCATGTCCGCTATGCCCCGATAGCGACCAAATTCCGCAGCGCAGCGGAATGACGCGATGTGCCATAACCGGCCGTTAGCAGATGCAGCGGAGTTCGGCCCAGCCTCGTTGCTTCATGCCGGGAGTGACGGCACGGATCGCATGGAATGCGGAAGAGAGGTTGATTGCGATGACTGCGTCCCACTTTTCGACTGGAAAATCCTCGATTGGCGAGACATGCTGGATGCCGGCATTGTTGACGAGCACGTCCACGCGGCCAAACGTTTTCTCGGCAAGCTTGATCATGCTGGCGATTTCCATTGGCTCGGCCATGTTCGCCGGCGAATAGATAGCCTTCACCCCGAAATCGTTCTCGATTGCCGACCTCGTTTTTTCGGCATCGGCCGGCGCCCCAATCCCGTTAAGCACGATGTGGGCGCCAGCACGTGCGAATGCCCGCGCGCACCCCAGGCCAATTCCGCTTGTCGAACCGGTCACAACGGCCGTCTTGCCCTTCAGAATACTCAATTCACTCTCCTTCTTCTGTTGCATGCCTTCATGTTCAGCCGACCAAACTCATCTCGCGGGCTTCGACGAGACGTCGGCTTGGCTGTTGGAGGTAGTCGTGCACGACCTTGCCGAGGCCGAGCGTCAGGTCGGCCACGATGTGAATCGCGGACACGACCTCGAGAACTGGCAGGTCGGCTACGGGTGCCAACGCGTGAGGCGACAGATGGAGCGCCGCAGGCCCGGTCCACGCGCCCTTTATCGTGACATCCTCGAGGTGATATTCGACCAGTTCGCAGATGCGCGGCGTGCCGTCGACATGCGGAATGATCTTGAGCAGGAAGTTCGGCGCCGCAAGCGAAGCTTTGACGTGCGACAGATCGGCTTCGCGGTGCTTGTAACCCATCGTACCGGTGGCGACCCGAAGTCGGCCCGTAGTCCAGGGTTCCGACCAGCGTGTCGATCTCGGTTCGCAGCGTCGGCTGCGCCAGTTTCTTCGGAAAGCCCCAGAGCTCGCGGCCACCGGCGATCGGCCCCTCGTCGTTGAGGAACATGCAGTGGGTGTAGCTGCCCCTGCGGCCGCGGAAAGAGACCGGGATCACCTGCCCGCTCTCGGTGTAATCGCCGAAACCGTTCGAATCCGGCATGCGGATGAATTCGTATTTCACCAGCGCCTCGCGCTCGTCGAGTTCGAGCGGCTCGGGCACCACCGCGCGCAGCTTCGCCGGATCGGTGCGATAGGTGATGATCAGGTATTCGCGGTTGACGAACCGGTACGGTCCCGGCGGGATAGGCGGGCTCGTCAGCGGCATAGCGAATGCCTGCTCCAGGATTTCTTTTTCGCGCATGTTCAGATCCTTCTCTGTGTTCAGCATTGACTCATAAGTCATTCACGACCGTCGCGTTCGAGATCGAACGTGAAGACGCCATCCAGGCTCGTGGGGCGAGCAAGAACCTCGGGATGGCGCAGCGTGCGGACTGCGTCGTGGTAACCCGCGCGCCAATGGTCCTGCATCGACAGACGGGAAAACTCGTAGTCTTTGGAGTGACCTTCGTAGTTCCGAGCCCGGTAGATCAGGTGGATGATGTTGTAGACCTTGTCACTGGCGACCGACTTCAGGATCTTCAGATCATCGTTCTCCTCAAGATCGACAGGAAGCCTGCGCAGCAGGGCATCAAGGGCACGCTGGACCCGGTGCACGTTCTTGAACTGGCTCGGTGCTCGCTCGCGTGCGGCTTGAAAACTGAATCTCTTTGTGACGTGTGGCGACTTCGGCCAGGTTGCGCGGAAGCGCGCCTTGCGAGCTCCAGAGATCGACCTGAAATGCGAGCGTGTCCTGGCGGCGGGGGTTGCTCTCAATCACCCACTGCAGTGGCGTGTTGGACACAAGGCCGCCGTCCCAGTAATGCTCGCCATCGATCTCGACGGCGGGAAAGCCAGGTGGCAGCGCCCCGCTCGCCATGACATGCTCCGGCGCGATCGTATGAGTAGTGGTGTCGAAATAGACAAAGTTGCCGGTCCTGACATTGACCGCGCCCGCACTGAAGCGCGTCATCCCGGCGTTGAGGCGATCAAAATCCACCAGGCGCTCCAGCGTGTGCTTGAGGTGCTTGGTATCGTAGAAGCTAGTCGCCCCGAGCGACCCGCCCGGCTGGAGCCATGGCATCAAGGCCCGCGCGGAGAAAAAACCGCTGGCGCCGGAGGCGGCCGTGAGATTGGCGCTCGTTTGATTGAGGAGATTGCGTGCGTCGTCGCTTCCGGCCAGATCGACGAATGGATTGGCTGACCAATCCCAAAGCGCGCTCGACGTCACCTGCGTCCAAAACTGGCGCAACCGATCGACGCGAGAATTGGGCGGGTTTCCTGCGATGATGGCGGCGTTGATCGCACCGATCGAGATGCCGGCGATCCAGTTGGGATGGATATCAGCCTCCGCCAGCGCCTCGTAGACGCCTCCCTGATATGCCCCCAGCGCACCGCCGCCTTGCAGAAGCAAGGCGACGCACTCGAATGGAAGACGATCGTTCGCCTTCATCGAATTCGGACGAACCTGGAAATTCATGGCTTAGTTCTTTCGCTGACGTTGTGCACGAGTTTCGTGCGGTATGAAAAGTTGGAAGACGGGACCGAACGGGTGATGGCCATCGCGCATAGTTCTGGTGATTTTCGGCTCAAGGAGCGACGAACCATTGGCCCGTAGTAGTCGCCCCAGTGGCCCCACACATCGCGCTCCCCAGGACCACGCAAATCACTGGCGCGATTACGAAGCAGGTTTGCCCGTCCGCACTATGCGCGGTCGTCGCGATACGCGCGTTCGCGATGAGGCGGCTGTGAAGTGAGTTGACCCTGCCGGGCCATCGCGGGCGTGGTTAGTAGTAGAGCTGCAGCCATCAGTGCAGCCGACAGAGGATTGGGTTTTGTCATCAAATTCTCCACTCGTGAGGGTCGCTGAGATTTCAGCGTTGACTTATTAAACTACACCGTATAGTTTGTATAAACCACGAATGAGCAGTCCGGTCAAGGAAGGACGAGTTCACATACCCGTGTTCAGCTTCTGTGAGCGCGGGAGTGTCGCTGAAATCAGGTTCTTTGGCAGGCCGGCCATTCGCTAATGACAGAAGCGACACAATGAGAGGAGTGATCCGACATGATTTCGAAATTCAACGGCCGTTCTATCGCGATGTTGGCAGTCTTGTTCTGCGCAACAACCGCCTTTGCCCAGGAGAATCGCGGCACCCCCGAACAGCGAGCCGCCTGTGCGCCCGACGCATTCAGGTTCTGCAGCAGCTACATTCCCGATCCCACCGGGGTCGAGCACTGCCTGAGGCAGAACAAGTCCGGTCTCAGCGAGGCATGCCGATCGGTGTTCGAGCAAAGCGCCGGGCTCGTGGCCGGCAGGGCCAAATAAGAGGCAGCAAGGAGATAAAAAATGGATCTGTTCTACATTCCCGCGACTCGCGTCGTTTTCGGGATCGGCTTCCGGAACCCTTGCGTCGATTGTCACCGGCTGGGTGACCCAGCGTCGCAAGGACCGCGTCCGTCACAGCCGGCGGGCCACATCTCAGCGCGAAGAACTCTACAAGAGCTTCATTGAAGAAGCATCGAGGCTGTACGCGGATGCACTCGTCAACGACAAGTCCGAGGTGTCGAAACTCGTCGACCTGTACGCTCTCATCGCCCGGATGAAGATCCTTTCGAGCGACGCCGTGATTGAAGCGGCCGAGAAGGCAGGACGGTTGATCCTCGAAACCTATCTTTCGCCGAACAGGACATTCGTCGATCTGCCCGAGCTGATCGAGGAGATGGATCCGTTGCGCGATTTCAGCGAGGCCTGCCGCCGCGAGTTGCAATCGGCCGACCGGCGCTGAGGCTCCTTGACCATGCCGCTGTTTCAGTATTTCGGGTGGGCGGGAAGCTTTCTTATCGCAGCGCTTCTTGCTGCGAACTGGTGCTGCTCCGCACCGATTAGCCCAGCGCCGCGTTCTGACGTTCCGCTCGATCAGAAAATCAACATCCGGATCCATACGGATCATAAATGGCCTGAACGCGTGGTGTTCGACACGACGCGTTCGACGTTGGCACGTGAAGGAAAGCCGACCCGAGATTGACGTTGGCCGAAGCGAAACGCCCGCCAGGCCGAGCGCCACTTTCGACGCGTTCGCCGAGATGGCTATCCCGTCAGGCCTTGTTTTCGACCACCCTGCTCGCTGGCCAAGTTGCGGACCGGGACGCTAATTGGGAAGGCGCGTCAAATTGAACTAGCTCGCGCCCTCGATACAGCGCCCAAGGCCTTACTTTCCCCAATCCGCTTCACAGGCCGCCAGGAAGAAACTGACGCGTTCGCGCACGAAAGCGGGCAATTCGCTGCGCAGCTCTTTCTCGCCCTCCCCCATCAAAGCCCGCATCATCATCGGCAACAGGATGAGATCCATGAAAATCTGCGCCGTGGAGACGCTTCGTTTCGGGCCGAAGGGTCCCTTGGAGCCGCGCGAAAGCGCGTGAGTGGCATCGTTCAAGACATGGGACACGGCAGCCGCGGCGCGGTCCCGCCCGTGTTCGTGGACGTGGCGGCTCAACGCGGGGAATCTGTCGGCTTCGGCAATCGTTACACGGGTGACGCCGATCGTCTCCTCGATGAATCGTTCCACGATCTCGGTGCCGAGACTCGCGAGCTTGTCCTGTACCGTGCGTCCCCGGGGCTCAAAACCTTCGAAATTCGTCAACCCCGCGATGACGCGGGCCACAACCGCCTCGAAGAGCGCCTCCTTTCCCTCGAAGTGGGCATAGATCGTCGGCTTGCTCGCCGGCGCCATCTCGGCGATCTCGTCGAGACTTGCGCTTGATAACCTCTCTTGAGGAACACCCGCTGAGCCGCATCGAGGATCCGCGCTTTCACGTCGCCCGCCAAGTCTTTGGGCGGTCTTCCGGGACGCGGCCGTTTCAAATCGTTGTGCTTGCTCACCATCAGCTTCACCCCTGCATTCACGATGCTGCGAGCGCCCAAGCTCGCTGACAATGCCGGCTTGACACGTTCTCGATCAAAGTGCAAGTAAAATAAACTATACGGTATAGTTTACATCAATCAGGAGAGACCACTTGCCCCATTCCATCTCCCATCCGCCCGCCCTGGAGGGACGAACCCTGCTGGACGAGCTGAATCATCGGATCAAGAACGAGCTCGCCTCGGTCATCAATCTTGTCTCCTTCAAGGCAATCTGGACGGACAACGTCGACGTCAAGGAAGAGCTGAGCAACGTCGTCGATTTGCTTCACCAGCATGTCGAGGTCCACAGCATTCTGACGATGCCGGACCGCGACGCGCTCGTCGACGCCGGCGAACAGCTTCGCAAGCTTGGCCTGGCCACGAGCCGATGCAAGCTGGACCGCATGAACATCCACCTTCTGTTGTCGATCGACACGTTGCCGATGGAATCGGAGCGGTGCTGGCGGCTGGCGCTGGCCGTCTACGAGCTGGTGACGAACGCGGTCCGCCATGCCTGCTTCGAGGGCCACGACGGCGAAATCAAAATCAAGCTGATGCGTGCCGGTTCCTGGGTGAACTGTCGAGTGACCGATAACGGATCGGGACTCGGAAGGATCAAGCCTGGTCGGGGCCTGCGGATCGTCGGCGAGCTGGCAAAGAGCCTGGGCGGCCGGATGGGTCAGCTGCGTTCGGTACGACATCGACCTCGTTCGCCCTGGACTTCCCTCTGACCCAGCGCGAGCAGCATGCCAACCGCACCGTTGGCGCCCGCCGTCTCAGAACCAGCCGTCGATTAAAGGCCACGCCTTCGCTGCCTTCGGCGCCATCGCCGGCGAGCGGGCAAATCCGATCGCCGCTCAGCCACAGCTCTAGATCGAAGGAGACAACATGTCGGCAAAGACTGTTCTTACCCTGTCCGCGAGCGTATTGCTCGGCGCCGCCATCGCAGCGCCCAACGCTGCACTGGCGCAGTTCGGCCCTCCTCCGGGTCCTCCGCCGATGCTCGCTGGCCCTCCTCCGGGCCCCGTTGCCGGTGGTCCTCCTCCGGGTCTCGCCGGCGGCCCTCCCCTGGGTGATGCTCCGGCCGGACCTGTCGCTGGCCTTCCGCCCCGTGGCGGCGCGGGCGCACCTCCGCGCGATCTTGCCATTGGTCCCCATCTGGACGGTCCGGCCGGACTGCATGGTTTCGATCGCGGCGGATCGGCCGGTCTTCGTGGCGTCGAAGCTCGCGCCGCGGCCTACCGCGTCAACGGTCACATCCGCAATAGTTACGCCAGCTACGGCTACAGCCATGGCTATGCCCGTAGCTCCCGTTATTGGCCGTATGCGGCGGCTGCGGCTTACGCCTATGGCAGATCCTACGCCTCCTCCGACGACGGCTGCTACTACGTGTCTACGTACAGGCGATCTGGCTCCAGGCGCGTTCTGGTCTGTCATGAAAACTGATTGAGAAGGCCCTTTGGCGCCCCGGTCTTGCACCGGGGCGTCTGTCTTGGGCCTAACGGAACTTGTCTTCAGGTTCGATTTCGGAGTTGACAATCCATTAACTAAACTATACGGTATAGTTTATTAAAGCAGGAGCCCACTATGTACCCTTTCATCTCTGATCCGTGCCCCGCTGGCCATTCCGAGGCCCATGCGTGCAGCACTCGCTGTCGCGCTTCTGGCCATGCCGCTCAGCGCCTGCAATGACCGCTCCGCCGCTCCTGTCGAGCGTGCCGCACTGGTGCACACCGAGCTTGTGCAGCCGCGGGACGGACAGGCTGCCTCAACGCTGACCGGCGAGGTCCAGGCCCGCTTCAGTGCCGACCTGTCGTTCCGGGTGAGCGGACGCGTGCTCGAGCGGCTTGTGGACGTCGGCGCCCACGTCAATGCCGGCGACGTCTTGGCACGACTCGATCCGGCCGAGCAGCGGGCTGAGCTTGATGCCGCGACCGCGGGGGTTGCCGCAGCGGAGTCCCAGCTGCGCGTGGCCAAAGCCAGGTTTGATCGGCAGACCTATCTCATCTCTTCCGGCTTCACCACGCGCGTCGCCTACGACCAGGCGCAGGAGGAATTGCGAAGTTCGGAAAGCACTCTTGAATCGGCGAAAGCGCAGCTGGGAACGGCCCGCGAGGCGCTCGACGATACTGAACTGCACGCCCGTGCTGCGGGTGTGATTACCGCGCGAAATCTCGAGGTCGGGCAAGTCGTGCAGGCGGCTCAATCGGTCTTCTCGCTGGCGCAAGACGGCGAGCGCGACGCCGTCTTCGATGTTCCCGAATCGATTTTCTCTGGCGATGTGGAGGGCCACGTGTCGCTTTCGCTGGTCTCGGGTCCTGACGTGACCGCCGTCGGCTACGTCAGGGAAATATCGCCTGCCGTTGATCCCAAGAGCTCCACGGTTCGCGTGAAAGTCGCGATCCAAAATCCGCCCGCTGCGATGACGCTCGGAAGCGCCATCGCCGGCACCGCCGGGACGAAACCGGCAACCGAGATCACCGTGCCGTGGACCGCCCTGATGGCAACGGGCTCAAAGCCCGCCGTCTGGATCGTCGATCCCAAGACAAAGACAGCGTCGCTGAAGCCGGTGACCGTCGGCGCTTACGAAGCGGGAGCGGTGCTGATCAAGGAAGGGCTCGAGGCTGGAGACCGCGTCGTCGTCGACGGCGGCAAGCTGCTGAGCTCCGGCCAGCCCGTGACATTTGGTGGAGATCGGTCATGAGAACGCGATTTCTTGTCGTCGCAAGCACCATCGCCTCGGCATTGGCGATGGCCGGATGCCAGCAGGAGGCGAAGGCCCCGGAGCCCGTCCGGCCCGTGCTATCAACCGTCCTGCAACCGGCCGCATCGGGGAGCACGGTGGCGGTTGGAACCGTACAGCCCCGCTACGAGACCAATCTCGGCTTCCGCGTGCTGGGGCGCCTGATCGCGCGACCAGTCAATGTCGGAGATCTGGTGGCCGAGGGGCAGATGGTTGCCGCAATCGACCCGACAGCCCTCGAGTTCGCCGTGCGGTCAGCGAGAGCGGACCTTTCGAAAGCCCAGGCCCTGCTCGAAAACGCAATCGGGACCGAGGAGCGGAAGCGGATCCTGATCAAGACTGACGCCACGACGAAGCAGACGCTTGACGATGCAGAGCAGGTGCGCGCGGGCGCACAAGCATCGACCGCTCGCGCCCGCGCGAACCTGACCAAGGCGATCGAGCAGCTGGGATATGCCCAGGTCAAGGCCGATTTCGCGGGTGTCGTCACGGCCGTGAGCGCCGAGGTGGGACAAGTCGTCTCGCCGGGTCAGAGTGTGGTGACCGTGGCGCGACCGGACGTCCGGGAGGCTGTGGTCGATATCGGCGCGGACTTTCCCGTACCCTTGACCGTCGGTTTGCCGTTCACCGTCAGCTTGCAGCTGTTTCCTGCCGTTCAAGTCCAAGGCCAAATTCGCGAAATTGCGCCGCAAGCCGATCAAGTGACGCGCATGCGCCGCGTTCGTATCATTTTGAATGATCCGCCTGAAAGCTTCCGGCTCGGAAGCACCATCACGGCAAGTCTAAGCATCGGTCATAGCTCAGTTCTCCGAGTGCCCGCGTCCGCCGTCCTCAAAGAGGGCGCCGAGACTTTCGTCTGGGTCATTGACGCTCCCACGAGCACGGTTTCGCTGCACAAGGTCGATCTCTCCGAGGATGAAGGAGGCATCCGGGTCACCGGCGGTCTCTCCATTGGAGCGCGCATCGTGACTGCCGGAATCCACAGCCTCAAACAAGGACAGCAAGTCCGCATCGAACAGGACGCCACGCCATGAAAACCTTCAACCTTTCCGACTGGGCACTCGGACATCGTTCGCTCGTCTGGTATTTCATGATCGCCTTCATGGCGGCGGGTCTCTTCGCATACCTGCAGTTGGGGCGGCAGGAAGATCCTGATTTCACCATCAAGACCATGGTGATCGGGGCGCAATGGCCGGGCGCTTCGCCCGAGGAAATGACGCGCCAGGTCACCGACAGGATCGAGAAGAAGCTCGAGGAGCTGGAGTCGCTCGACTATACCAAGAGCGTCACCGTTGCGGGCCAAACCACCGTCTTCGTCTATCTGCGCGACAGCACGAAGGCTGCCGACGTCGCCCCGACCTGGGCGCGCGTGCGCAATATGATCGCGGACATCAAGGGCGATTTCCCGCAAGGCGTGATCGGGCCGGGCTTCAACGACCGCTTCGGCGACGTCTTCGGCAACATCTACGCTTTCACCAGCGACGGTTTGAGCCAGCGGCAATTGCGCGATCGGGTCGAAGACATTCGCGCGAAAGTTCTGACCGTCCCGAATGTCGGCAAGGTCGACATCCTCGGCGCGCAGGACGAAAAGATTTTCCTGGAATTTTCGACCCGGAAGATCGCGGCGCTCGGCCTCGACACCCGTTCCATCGTCTCCTCGCTGCAGGCGCAGAATGCCGTCGCGCCCTCGGGCGTATTCCAGGAGGGACCGGAGCGTATCAGCGTGCGGGTCAACGGTCAGTTCGCATCTGAGGAAAGCCTGCAAGGCGATCAATCTCAGGGTCAACGACCGGTTCTTCCCGCTGACAGACGTGGCAACCATCACGCGCGGCTACGCCGATCCGCCGACGACGCTATTTCGCTTCAACGGCCAGCCCGCGATCGCACTCGCGATCGGGATGAAGTCGGGCGCGAACTTGCTGACATTTCGGCGAGGCGCTGAAAGAGGAAATGTCCAAGATTCTGGCCGAGCAGCCGATCGGCCTCGGAGTTCATCTCGTCGCTGACCAGCCGGTCGTGGTCGAGCACGCCGTGTCTGGCTTCACGGAAGCGCTGTTCGAAGCGGTGGTCATCGTGCTCGGGATCAGCTTCCTGAGCCTCGGCCTTCGCGCCGGTCTCGTCGTTGCGATCGCGATTCCCCTGGTTCTGGCGATCACGTTCGTGGTGATGGCGTATGCCGGAATCTCGCTGCAGCGCATTTCGCTCGGCGCCCTGATCATCGCGCTCGGCCTTCTGGTCGACGATGCCATGATCGCCGTCGAAATGATGGTGGCGCGACTGGAAGTCGGCGATCCCCTGGAGAAGGCCGCAACGCACGTCTACACCTCCACGGCCTTTCCCATGCTGACCGGCACGCTGGTCACCGTCGCCGGCTTCATCCCGATTGGCCTCAACACCAGCAACGCCGGTGAATTTACCTACACTTTGTTCGTGGTCATTGCTGTCTCGCTGCTCGTGTCATGGATCGTCGCGGTGCTGTTCACGCCCTTGCTCGGCGTCACGATCCTGCCGGCCAGGATCAAAGGTCATCATGAATCCAAAGGCCGGCTTGGGCAGACGTTCGCCCGTCTGCTTCTGGTTTGCATGCGTCATCGCTGGATCACCGTCGGGGTGACGGTCGCGGCCTTCGCGCTCGCCCTGTTCGGCATGAAGTTCGTGCAGCAGCAGTTCTTTCCGTCGTCGGACCGCGCCGAATTGGTCATCGACTGGAACCTGCCGCAGAACGCCTCGATTACCGAGACCAATGCGCAGATCGCGCGCTTCGAGCGTGAACAGCTGCAGGGCAATCCCGCTGTCGACCATTGGTCGACCTATGTCGGAACCGGCGCTCCGCGGTTTGTGCTGTCGTTCGACCTGCAGACAGCGAACGCCTGGTTCGGCCAGATGGTCGTCGTCACAAAGGGCGGCATTGCCGCGCGTGATCGCGTCAAGGCGCAATTCGAAACCTATCTGAAAAAGACCTTTCCGGGCACCGATACCTTCGTCAAACTGCTCGAGGTCGGACCTCCGGTTGGGCGTCCCGTGCAGTATCGGCTGAGCGGACCCGACATCGCCAAGGTGAGGGAATTTTCCCAAAAGCTCGCCGGCATTGTGCGCGCCAATCCGCACCTCGATCATGTCGTGTTCGACTGGATGGAGCCGGCGCGCGTCGTCAAGGTCGACGTTCTGCAGGACAAGGCGCGCCAGCTTGGCGTGAGTTCGGAGGACATCGCGACGACGTTGAACGGCGTCCTTGCCGGCTCCTCGATCACCCAGGTGCGCGACAGCATTTACCTGGTGAATGTGACGGGACGCGCGACCGCGCCCGAGCGCGCGTCGATCGATACGCTGCGCGACCTGCAATTGACCGGCCTGGGCGGCCAGTCGGTGCCGCTCGGAGCGGTCGCCACGCTGCGCTACGAAATCGAGCAGCCGACAATCTGGCGCCGATCGCGGCTTCCCACGATCACGCTGAAGGCAAGCGTTCTCGACACCGTGCAGCCGAAGACAATCGTGGATCAACTCGCGCCGAAGGTGGACGAGTTCGCAAAAGGACTGCCGGCCGGATACTCGGTCGCGATCGGGGGCTCGGTCGAGGAAAGTGCGAAGAGCCAGGCTCCGATCGAAGCGGTCGTTCCGCTGATGCTCTTCATCATGGCGACGATCCTGATGATTCAGCTGCAAAGCTTTCATCGGTTGTTCCTGGTGTTTGCGGTTGCGCCCCTCGCCTTGATCGGCGTCGTCATGGCCTTGCTGCCAAGCGGAGCGCCGCTCGGATTCGTCGCGATCCTCGGTGTGCTGGCGCTGATCGGGATCCTGATCCGCAACTCGGTGATCCTGATCGTGCAGATCGAAGATCTGAGGAAAGCGGGACGGCCCGCCTGGGACGCGGTCGTGGAAGCGACCGAGCACCGCATGCGGCCGATCATGCTGACCGCAGCCGCCGCAAGTCTCGCCCTCATCCCGATCGCGCGCGAGATCTTCTGGGGGCCGATGGCCTACGCGATGATGGGCGGCATCATCGTAGGCACCATGCTGACGCTGTTGTTCTTGCCGGCGCTCTATGTGGCGTGGTTCGGGATCAAGGAGCCGGCCCCCGCAACGGATATCACGCATGAAACTCTGATTGCCCCCAAATTGCAAGCAGGCCTGTCGGCCGATGCGCCCTCTCAGCGCGAAATCGAAAATGCATAGGAGCCAATATGAAAGAGGTCCCGAGTTTCTACACATTCGGCATCGGAGCGCTGTTGCTTCGTAATGTTCGTTACCGTCTCCAAACCGAATTCCGCCAATGTGGTCTCTGGGACGAGCAAGCCCGAGTATCGCAAAACGGAAGCTTCGCCTACGCACCGGTGCCCACTGCACGTCTTTGCCGCGATATCAGGGACTAACGTCGGGCAGCGATAGTGAACACCGCGCTGCCGCTTATGCCGCGAACGACCGCTTCGCGCCACGAGCAGTCATTCCAGCCTCTGGACTTTTCACTCAAGTAACGGATTGGCTCTTAGCCGGCCCCGAGTCCGTTGGTTGCGCCACTCGTAAGCGGTGACACCCGCTCCACCTTTTTGAAGCGAAGCACCTTGGCAGTCACCGGATATTTACCCGAGTGAACCGCGGGTGCGCTTAGCTGGGCGGTGGCATCGGAAGCGCAGCTAATCTGGTTTACGCGACATTGGCCGCCGCAGCGTGAAGCGTCGGATAGTCGGTGTAAGCATGCGCGTCGCCACCATTGGAGGTCGACTGGTCGAACGTGAGAGGTGCGCCGGTCCAGATACGCGCAGGTAAATCCGGATTGGCGATGAACATCCTACCAAAAGCGACGGCGTCGGCCAGGCCGCGCTCGATCGTCGTGGCGCCCGTCTTGGTGTGTACACCTCCACTTTGCCGCCAGAACGGGCATGGGCGCCCGCCAGGTGAAATTTCCACCGATGGATTACGGTCCGTGTTTCGGGCACTCGTTTGCTGCACGAACGTCAGGGAATCTTTCGCTCAAGTGCGCGGTGATCGGTATGCTGCGCGTATTCTATCGTGTGATGGATATCCCTTAGAATAGATATCCTAAACTATCACTTATTGACAGTTTAACATCATTAGTTAGGATGCAGGAATGATGTTTGATATTGTCTGGGGTCCCGACGGAGAGGCAGACCGATGATCACGGCAGCTCAATTGCGCGCTGCCCGGTTGCTGCTCGGCATCGATCAGCGCCGGCTCGCAGAACTCTCCAGACTCTCCGTGCCTACAATCCAGCGTATGGAGGCGAGCGAAACGATGGTCCGAGGCAATGTCAATTCGCTGGTCAAGTTGATTGCCGCATTCGACGCCGCCGGGATCGAGATGATCGACGAAGGCGCCGTCAGCAATTCGCAGGGACGCGGGGTGCGACTGAAGATGAATTCGGGTTCGGCCAAAACCTATTTGGACAATCAGGCAGAGCACAAAGCATCGAGCGGAACGAGGGGCGGCGCTTGATGTCTCCCGTCGCTTTGCAAATGTCAGGTGTCGCAGGATTGCTGGGGATCGCCGTGCTTGCGATCGTTCTCAGCCGCGCAAGGAGCGCCACGGCGATCGTTTACGGCGTCACTCTGGCTGTTTCCCTGGTCGCGTTGTTCGGGTCGTTTCGCTGGCTGCTCGGCGACGTCCCTGATGTCTCCGACCTGACCTTGCCGATCGGACTGCCGTGGCTTGGCGCCCATTTCCGCCTGGATGCGCTGGCGTCGTTTTTTCTTGTTGTGGTCAATCTGGGGGGCGCGTCGGCAAGCCTTTATGGTCTTGGCTACGGCCACCACGATCCGGCGCCGCACCGCGTGCTGCCGTTCTTTCCCGCCTTTCTGGCCGGCATGAATCTCGTGGTGCTGGCGGATGATGCGTTTTCCTATCTGCTTTGCTGGGAGTTCATGTCGCTGGCTTCCTGGGCGCTGGTCATGGCGCATCATCGCGAGCCGGGCAACGCCAAGGCAGGCTACGTCTATCTCGTGATGGCGAGCTTCGGCACGCTCGCGTTGCTGCTGGCCTTCGGTCTGCTGGCGGGACCGGCGGGAGATTACGGATTTGCGGCCATCCGCGCCGCCCAACACACGCCCTACGTCGCGACATTGGTGTTGATCCTGATGCTGCTCGGCGCCGGTTCCAAGGCCGGCCTGGTGCCGTTGCACGTCTGGCTGCCGCTCGCACATCCCGCGGCGCCAAGCCACGTCTCGGCGCTGATGAGCGGTGTCATGACCAAGGTCGCGATCTACGGCTTCATTCGCGTCATCTTCGATTTGCTGGGACAGCCGACCTGGTGGGCGAGCGTGGTGGTGCTGATCCTCGGCGGCATCACCGCCGTCATGGGGATCCTCTACGCCATGATGGAAAAGGATCTGAAGCGCCTGCTCGCCTACAGCACGATCGAAAATATCGGCGTCATTTTCGCCAGCCTCGGCCTCGCATTGGCCTTCCAGGCCAACGGGCTGAAGCTCGCGGCGGCGCTGGCCTTCACCGCGGCGCTGTTTCACGTGCTCAACCACTCCTTTTTCAAGAGCCTGCTGTTTTTCGGCGCCGGCGCCGTCCTGACCGCGACGGGCGAGCGGGACATGGACCGACTGGGTGGTCTCATTCATCGCATGCCGCTCACCAGCTTCGTCGTTCTCGTTGGCTGCGTCGCGATCTCCGCACTTCCGCCCTTCAACGGCTTCGTTTCGGAATGGCTGATGTTCCAGGCCGTGCTGCAAAGTCCGGAGTTGCCGCAATGGGCGCTGAAGATCGCGGTGCCCGCGGTTGGCGCGCTATTGGCCCTGGCGGCTGCGCTGGCCGCGGCGTGCTTCGTCAAGGCCTACGGCGTGACCTTTCTCGGGCGGCCGCGCTCAACGGCGGCGGAAACCGCCAACGAGGTCGACCGTTACTCGCTCGCCGCCATGTTCATCCTCGCTGCGCTGTGCCTGCTGGCCGGCATCCTGCCGGGACTGGTGATCGACGCGCTTTCGCCGATCACCATCGAGATCCTTGGCGGCCGCATGCCGATCCAGGCCAATGAACCCTGGCTTTCGATTGCGCCGATTGCGGAGAGCCGCAGTTCCTACAACGGGTTGCTGGTGATGGTCTTCATCACGATATCCGCCTCATCAGCCGTCTTCGTCATCCATCGCTTCGCCTCGCATGCGCTGCGGCGGGGACCCGCCTGGGGCTGCGGCTTTTCCGATCCGACGCCTGCGGCCCAGTATTCGGCCGGCAGCTTCGCTCAGCCGATCCGCCGTGTATTCGGCACGCTGGTGTTTCACGCCCGCGACCATGTCGAGATGCCGGCACCCGGAGATACCAGGCCGGCGCGGCTGCGGATCGAATTGCACGATCTGGTCTGGGAGGGGATGTATGCGCCAATCGCGGGCGCGGTCGGATATTCCGCCGATTGGCTTAATCGCCTGCAATTCCTGACCATCCGGCAATATCTCAGTCTCGTCTTTGCCACCCTCGTCACGCTGCTGCTGGTGCTCGCGATATGGTCGTGATCTCGGACATCATCGTGCAGGGCGTGCAGATGCTGCTGGTGCTGCTGCTCGCGCCGCTGCTGACCGGCTTCGTGCGCAAGATCAAGGCGCGGCTGGTGCGCCGCCAGGGCGCGTCGATCTTTCAGCCCTATCGCGACCTCCTGCGCCTGCTCCGCAAGGAGGTGGTGCTGGCCGACAACGCCTCGTGGCTGTTCCGCGTGACCCCCTATGTGACCTTTGCCGCGATCTGGGTTGCCGCTGCCCTGGTGCCGACCTTTGCGACAGGCCTGCTGTTCAACTGGACCGCCGACCTGATCGCCATCGTAGCCCTGCTCGGAAGCGCGCGCTTCTTTCTGGCGCTCGCGGGAATGGACGTCGGCACCAGTTTTGGCGGCATCGGCTCCAGCCGCGAAGTCATGATCGCGGCACTTGCGGAGCCGGCGATGCTCCTGATCGTGTTTTGCATGGCGCTGGTTGCCGGCTCGACCCAGCTTTCGACGGTCGCCAATTTCATGGCCTCGTCCTACGTCGGACTGCGGGTATCGCTGGGAATGGCGCTCATCGCGCTCATCATGGTGGCGCTCGCCGAGAACGCGCGCATCCCGGTCGACAATCCCGTCCACGCATCTGGAACTCACCATGGTGCATGAGGCGATGGTTCTCGAATATTCCGGCCGCCATCTCGCGATGATCGAATTCGGCGCGTTTCTCAAGCTGCTGCTCTACATCTCGCTGATCGCCTGCGTGTTCGTCGCCCTGGAAGATCGCCGCTGTTCGGTACCGGCCCGCTGGCCTACGCCATCGGCGCCGGCGCCTATGTCGTCAAACTGGCGGTCGCCGGCTTCCTGCTCGCGCTGTTCGAGACCGCCACCGCGAAGATGCGGGTTTTCCGCATTCCGCAATTTCTCGGAGCCGCACTCATGCTGGGCTTGCTCGGTACGCTCCTGCTGTTCGTGTCGAGGAGTTTCTGATGCAGATGCACAGCCTCGCCTTCGACATCTCGCATACGCTGGCCGGCGGGCTCGTCCTGATCAGCTTCATGATGCTGTACCAGGACCGGCTATATTCCCTGCTCAACGTCTTTGCGCTGCACGCCGTCGTGCTTGCGCTTTCGGTGGCCTGGCAGGCCTTTGTCCAGAACGCGCCGCATCTCTACATCACGGCGGCCATCGCCCTCGTGTTCAAGGCGATCGTCATTCCGGTGGCGCTGCATCGCATCGTCAAGCAGCTTGGCATTCATCGCGACATCGAGTCGGCCGTGGGCATCGGCCCGACCATGCTGGCCGGAATGGCCTTGGTCGCGCTCTCCATGGTGCTGATGCTGCGGGTCACCGCCGAGGCCGATCCGCTGGCGCGCGAGGATCTCGCCTTCGCCCTGTCGGTCGTACTGCTCGGACTTCTGGTCATGGTGACGCGGCGCAATGCCGTCAGCCAGGTCGTGGGGTTCATGTCGCTCGAGAACGGACTGGTGCTGGCGGCGACCGGCGCCAAGGGCATGCCGCTCGTCGTCGAGATCAGCGTTGCCTTCTCGATCCTGATCGCCTTCATCGTCATCGGCATCTTCCTGTTCCGGATCCGTGAACGCTTCGATTCCGTCGATGTCTCCGCCCTCGACGACTACCGGGGCGAGCACCGATGAGCATGTCTTCCTTCGATCCAGTGGCGGCTGTCCTGCTGATTCCGATCGGCTCGGCGGCGTTGCTCGCCGTGTTGCCCGGTTACCGGCTGACGGCGCGGCTGAACGTCATTGCAAGTCTCGCGACATTTCTTTCGGCGCTTTCCCTCTTCGTCATCGAGCGCCCGCCGGCCGGGCCCTATGTGCTGGTCGACGATCTCAACATCGTCTTCATCGTGCTCAACACGTTCGTCGGCTTCACGACCAGCATCTTCAGTGCGAGCTACATCGCCCACGAACTCGATACCGGCCGGCTGACGCCGACCTATCTGCGTTTCTACCACGCCATGTACCAGACCATGATGTTCGGCATGAATCTGGCTTTCGTGTCGAACAATATCGGCCTGATGTGGGTCGCGGTTGAAATCGCGACGCTCACCACGGTGCTGATGGTCGGCATCTATCGCACCCACGCCGCGCTGGAAGCGGCGTGGAAATATTTCATCCTCGGCAGCGTCGGAATTGCGTTCGCGCTGTTCGGCACCATCCTCGTTTACATGGCGGCGCGGCCGATCGTGGGCGAAGGCCAGGACGGCATGGTCTGGACGCTGTTGATCCAGCATGCCGCCGCCTTCGATCCCGCGCTGCTCAATGTCGCTTTCATTTTCCTGTTTCTCGGCTACGGAACCAAGGTCGGCCTCGCGCCGCTGCACGCCTGGCTGCCGGACGCCCACGCCGAAGGTCCGACCCCGATATCGGCCGTGCTGTCGGGCCTGCTGCTGAACGTCGCGCTCTATGCGCTGCTGCGCTTCAAGATATTGCTCGCCGCCAATCCTGACGCGATCGCTCCGGGCCCGCTGATGGTGACGATGGGCCTCGTCTCGCTGATCTTCGCGGCGTTCATGCTGTACCGCCGGCGCGACATCAAGCGGCTGTTCGCCTACTCCTCGATCGAACACATGGGCATCATCGTCTTCGCGTTCGGAATGGGCGGCCCGCTCGCCAATTTCGCCGGGCTGCTGCACATGGTGATGCACAGCCTGACCAAGTCGGCGATCTTCTACGCGGTCGGCCACATCTCGCAGATCAAGGGCACGCAGCGGATCAACAGGATCCGGGGCCTGACGGTGACCCATCCGGTGCTTGGCTGGGGTTTCGTTGTGGGCGTCGTCGCGATCGCCGGACTGCCGCCGCTCGGCATCTTCATGAGCGAGTTTCTGGTCGTGAGTTCGACCTTTGCGCGGCAGCCGCTGCTGGCGATCGCGCTGGTGTTCGGACTGCTGCTTGCCTTCGGCGCATTGACGTTGCGCCTGACCAGCGTCGCGTTCGGCGAACCTCGCGGCAGCACGGCATCGGCGGAAGCATCCTACGTGCCGATGTTTGCGCATCTCGCACTGGTTCTGGGCGCGGGAATCTATCTTCCCGCGCCGCTCGTCGTCTGGTTCCAGCACGTCGCTCGTCTTCTTGGATAATTGAGGGATGAACGGGATATGCCATCGCTGATCGATCTGATGCTGGAAGGCCGCAAGATCCAGCAACACAGCCCGTGGCCGCGCGTCGTGGTCGACGCGCACCTCTGGAAATTTGCAGCAGGCGAACTGGCGCAGGGAGCGCTGGAGCCTGCTTGGCCTCTGGGGTGAACCCACGACGGTGCACATGGCGATCATCGACCGGGACACGGCGGAAGTCGCGGTCATCAGCCTGGATTGCCCCGATCGCGTCTATCCCTCGGTCAGCCAGCACCACCCGCCGGCGCTTCGATTGGAGCGCACCGTCAACGACCTGTTCGGATTATCGGCGGAAGACTTGCCCGACGCCCGCCCCTGGCTCGATCACAACCGTTGGGGTGTACGCTTTCCGCTTGGGAGATCGCATCGACGCGTTGTCGACGACGGCGCCCTACCGCTTCCTGCCGGCGGAAGGCGATGGCCTGCATCAGATTGCGGTCGGCCCCGTGCATGCGGGCATCATCGAGCCCGGACATTTCCGCTTTACCGCCAGCGGGGAGACCGTGGTCCGGCTGGAACAGCGGCTGGGATATACCCACAAGGGTATCGAGGGGCTGATGCGCGGCGCCAGCGTCGAGCGCGGCGCTGCAGCTCGCCGGACGCGTATCGGGCGACAGCACCGTCGCCTATGCCTATGCTTTTTCGCGGGCCGTCGAAGCGGCGCTGCAACTTGCGGTGCCGGACGCGCGCGGTCTGGCTGCGGGCGCTGCTTGCGGAACTCGAACGGCTTGCCAATCATCTCGGCGACATCGGCGCGATCTGCAACGACGCGTCCTTCGGCCTGATGCAGGCCCATTGCAACGTGCTGCGCGAGGACGTTCTCCGCGCGGCGAACATCGCCTTCGGTCACCGCCTGATGCGGGACGTCATCGTTCCCGGCGGGCTAGGTCGCGATCTCGACGAAAAGGGGCGAGCGAGCATCCGTGCGGCGCTCGACAATATCCACGTTCGCTTTCCCGCACTTGATCGAACTCTACGACAACACCGCCTCGCTTCAGGATCGCACCGTCGGCACCGGCATCGTCACGGCGGCGCTGGCGAGGCAGTACGCCGCGGGAGGCTATGTGGGGCGCGCATCCGGGCGCACCTTCGATGCCCGCCGGGCTCCGGGATATGCCCCGTATGACGATCTGCGCTTCGAGGTACCGGTGCTCGACGAGGGTGACGTGAACGCCCGCGTCTGGATCCGGATTCGCGAAGTCGAGCAGAGCCTTTCTTTGGCAAACCAGATTCTGGACCGGCTTCCCGGTGGCCCGCTGCGCGTGCCGGTCGCCGCCGAGGCGGGACCGCGCGAGGGCATGGCGCTGGTCGAAGGTTTCAGGGGCGACGTCATGGTCTGGCTCCGGCTCGACGGCGGCCGGATCGACCGCTGCCATCTGCGGGATCCATCCTGGTTTCAATGGCCCCTGCTCGAGGCCGCCATCGAGGACAACATCGTCGCCGACTTTCCACTCTGCAACAAATCGTTCAACTGTTCCTATTCCGGGCAGGATCTGTAGGAGAAGACAATGCGCAAGCTTCTCTTTCAAAGCTTCTTCCGGGGGCCGCTCACGGAGCCGGCGCCCGCGCTGGACGAGACCGCCGTCGAAGAACTCGCGGCGGCTCTCAAGCGCGCCGCACGGCGACGCCTCGGCAGAAGCCTCTCGATCCGCGAAATCGATGCCGGGTCATGCAACGGGTGCGAGCTGGAGATTCATGCGCTGAGCAACGCCTATTACGACGTCGAGCGTTTCGGTATCCGGTTCGTCGCCTCGCCACGCCACGCCGACGTTCTCATGGTCACCGGGCCCGTGACCAAAAACATGCGCGATGCCCTGGAGCGAACCTATCATGCGACCCCCGACCCGAAATGGGTCATTGCCTTGGGAGATTGCGCACGGGATGGCGGATGTTTCGCCGGCAGCTACGCGGTGGTCGGAGGGGTCTCGCAAGTCGTTCCCGTCGATCTTCATATTCCCGGCTGCCCGCCGCCACCCGTTACGATTTTGCAGGGACTTCTCGCCCTGCTCGATCGAACGGCCAAAACCGCCGCTTCGACTTGAGGCTCTGGAGACCACTTCGGCTATTCCAGGCCGGCTTGATCGCCGGGTGCGTTCAAGCCGGCTTGGTCTCTGTGATGACGCCGTTGGTGATCCTTTTCGCGCAATATCGGGATCATGATTCCGGCGCGTCTGGCCGACCCGGCGGTCTCG
This sequence comes from uncultured Alphaproteobacteria bacterium, assembly GCA_963764705.1. Lineage (GTDB taxonomy): Bacteria > Pseudomonadota > Alphaproteobacteria > Rhizobiales > Xanthobacteraceae > Bradyrhizobium. Next base: position 84,559 of record CAVXTR010000020.1, read on the forward strand.
TTGATCGCGTTTCTGCCATTGATCTACGTGGTGCTCGCCGCAGGGGTGGCTCTGACAAAGCACCGTTATGTGACGTTGACGACCACGCGAATCCGCCACGCTTCGCACCTCATGTCGTCTTCCGAGCCGGATCGTTTAGCCGGCACGCTCGCCATCTGTCTCTTCCTGGCATCGATCGGATGCGCATCGTATGCCCTGCAGCCGCCTCCCGTCGTCCTGGTGGCTATGGACTTGCATCTCGGTCCCCACCCAGCGGCGCCCATCCTGTGGTCGGCACTGATCAGCGTCTGCGTTGCCGGTTTCGGAGCAAACGCGCATGCAGCTACGGACGCCGCGTATTGATTTCCCGATCGCGTCGCGGCGCGGTAAACGCCGCTGCTCGTGAGACGTCGCTTGATTGAAATGGAACCAAAATCCGGGTTGACGACCGCATCTTGAAGCCGCGGGATATTTGGAGCGACAGCGAAGCGTACGGCGCCGCTTTCTATCGGGAAATCCGTTTTCCGAGAATCACGGTAGTCACCTGGTCCGCTCCAAAGTCCGCGGGGACGAAGGTTTGGACTGCTTCACGTTCTTCATCTTTGGCTTCGTAACGTGCTCCCTGAGACGAACGCCGCGACCGCCGGCTGAGCTCGCAACGCCGGGATTGATCAATTCGATCCCCGCATTTTCCAGTGCGGAAACCAGCTTCATCAGGGAATCGACGTTGCCGCGGATAACGCCGTCGCTCGCTTCCATGCGCTGGATGGTAGGGACTGAAAGGTCTGCAAGGTCGGCGGTTTGCCGCTGATCTATGTTCAGGAGCGCTCGGGCCGCCCTGAGTTGGTTGGCCGTAATCATGAAATGGCGGCCTCCAGTGAGATTCGCATCGGATATGCCTATACCACACCAATTACAGTTTCAAGCATCAATTTAGATGCGCAATATATCAATTGCAAATTCGAGGTGATGGAAGAGTCCGAGGCACCAGAGGCTTGTACCGAATTTTCTCGCAGCATGCCGGATACATTATACGCAATTCCGGCTCGCCGGCGTCGGGCTATTTCTCCAGGCCCACCGGGCGGTTGACGACTGCCACGCCCTCATCGAAATCTTGGCTTCAGACCTTCCGACGCTCAATCGGTCGGGCCTGTCCATCTTGCTTGAACGGGCAAGGCGCAAGACGATGCGCATCGACATCGTGCGGCGACCGAAGGCAACGCCGGTCCATGAACTGGAACCCTACATGGGATCAGTTACGGCATCACGCTGTCGCCCTTTGTAATTCTACCTTTCTCTCGTGAATCGTTTTCGACTGTATACCGAGAAGCAGGATCACAGCCGACAAGATGAGCATCGCGCCGACGCCTGCAAGCCCGTAATACAAGCTGCCCGTTAGGCTTGTGATCCCTCCAACGATTGTCGGACTAATAAAGCCGCCGATTGCTCCAACGCTGCTGATAAGAGCAATACCACCTGCTCTGGCGGTACCAGATAAGTAAGCGGGCGGAATTGTCCAGAACACTGGGAGAGATGCCCATGCACCAGCGGCAGCAACCGCTATAAAGGCAACGGTAAGAGTGACGTTCCCAGTCCCAAGGCCGAGGAGGATAAGACTTGCGCCAGCCGCCGAGATCGCACCTGCATAGTGCCACCGCCGCTCAAGCATCCGATCAGAACTAAGTCCCAGCAGATACATTGCCACTACAGCTAGAATGAATGGAGCACCGGTCAAAATTCCGATCATTGAAGGAGCAACACCCAGTCCCCTCAGAACGGTCGGCGCCCATAGGGCGACAGTTGACGTACCTGCGATTACAGCAATATACGCGATGGCGAGGACGTACACGATCGGGTCACGAAATGCCTGACGGAGGGTACTGTGATCGGCGCTATCCACGCTCTGCCGGTCAGCTTGAAGATTATTGACTACAATATCCTTTTCTCTGGTGGAGAGCCAATTCACTTTTTGAGGTTTGTCATCCATATAAAGGTAGGCGAAGACCCCAAGCGCGACAGCTGGCATGCCCTCATAAATAAACACTACTTGCCAGCCTCTTAGGCCGTGCAACCCGTCGAGTGTTAATAGCCAGCCCGACAATGGACTGCCGATAATGCCTGCGACGGCACCGCCCATCGTGAAAAATGAGGTGATCCGGGCTCGACGCTCAGAAGGAAACCAGTAGCTCAAATACAAGATGATCCCGGGGAAAAACCCCGCCTCCGCGGCGCCGAGCAGAAATCGCATAACGTAGAACTGGATCGGTGAAGAGACGAAGGCCATGCCTGCGGATATAAGGCCCCATAAGATCATGATCCGTGCGAGCGTCAGGCGCGCCCCGACCTTTTCCAAATAAAGGTTACTCGGGATTTCAAAAAGCATATATCCAATAAAGAACAATCCGGCACCCAACCCATAAACAGCCTCGCTGAATCCCAAGTCCTGCATAAATTGCAACTTCGCAAATCCGACATTGACGCGATCGATGTAGGCGACGATGTATGCAACGACGGTAAGGGGAACGATTCTCAAAGCCACTTTTCGATAGGTGTTTTCTACTTCGTCAGAGTGAACGAGGGTTACCCCAGCGGGCACGTTTGCGTTACCCATATCTTCCTCCAATTTTGGTTCGCGTTTTTCGGAAAAACTCGCGGCGCTCGGGGGCGCTCAAATGGACCGCGCGACCCAGTCCAAGCATTGTCCTAAGCGTGGTCTGCTTTTCCCGCCTAAAGGGTCCTACAGCAGAAGTCATCGTTCCGGCGACTCGTGAACATCACTTAGATCCCGGGCTCGGTTCCAAGCGGCCGAAGGTCAAGTAGCCTTACCCGCCCTTATGTAAATCTATCACAATGCTGTTCACCATTGTCCTATCCTACGGTCATGGTCTTTCCCTCCGGCTTCATCAAGCCCCGCCTGCCGTCAAAGGTGAATCGACCGGCTTCCGGCCCGCTTTGGGTTCACGTAATCAAGCACGACGGCTAACGGCTGGTATTGCGCCGGGTTGGCTTGCGCGTCTGCTTCACGCGCGGCGGTCATAATTGGGGCGACCGCTTCCCGGCTATCGTTGACGCTACGCAGCGCCTCAAGGTGCAATCGTTCCTGATCGACGGCGAGGTCATGATCAGCGGCGGCAGCGTCCGGCGCTCTCCTTGCTTGATTTAGATCAACGGCGGCATGCCTCTCGGTTTGAAGATCGAAACTCGCGTGCACCTTCGCTGATTGCGATGAACGATATGAAGGCTACTGCTTGTCATAACGGTCAGCGCGAGGCACGAAGAAGCCGTTTGACGGCTAGCGCAGAAGAATAGCGGACAGCGTTCAGCACGACGAATGACTGGATGAGCGGATTTTCTCGTTCGACTGAGGAGCAGAACTGATGAGTGATCTTGTCGTGATTGCATTCCCAACCGAGGCCAAGGCGGAGGAAGTTCGTCAAAAGTTGTTGGCCATGCAGAAGGAGTATTTGATCGAACTCGGTGATGCCGTGATCGCCGTGAAGGACAGCAACGGAAACATCAAACTAAATCAACTGATCAACACCACGGCTGCCGGTGCGGTTACTGGGGCCTTCTGGGGCTCGCTGATTGGCCTGATCTTTTTGATGCCGCTGGCTGGCGCTGCCCTTGGCGCAGCGTCCGGCACGCTCAGTGGATATTTGACGGACGTCGGCATTGACGACAAATGGATGAAGGAGACCGCTACCGCCATTCAACCTGGCACCGCGGCGCTCTTCGTCCTGGTACGTAAAGTCACGGCAGACAAGGTTCTTGACAGGCTCAAAGGCGAAGGCGGCACAGTGCTCAAGACTTCTCTCGACCACACTAAAGAAGCCGCGCTGCAAGCGGCCTTAGCGGAGGTCAAAGCGGCGGTACCGGCTTCACCTCATGATTTGCCGGGCGCTTGAAACATTGCGATTGCCGCACCCAAGCTCATCAGTGAGGGTGCGCCGGTTAACGTTCCATTAACCGTTGCGGAGCACCATCGGGTTTCGGGTCTGGGACAACAGCTGAATGCCTTGTTGGGGAGAGCCCACATGCCAGCCTATATCCACCATCACAACGCCGAACCACCCTTCATTGTCTGCCCAAGCTGTGTGGGCCTGCCGATGTACGTCAAGGAAGTCGCGCCGCATTGGGCCATGGCGAAGATCGACTTCATCTATGAATGCTCGAACTGCGGCGCGCAGATCAGGCAGACGGTGGCCAAGCCGGAACTGCTGAACTAGATTTCATAGACGGGCTGGGCACAGCGCAGGTTTGGCGGTAGTAGCGCCGGGGTCGCCTGTGCACCATGAGGCTGGCCTGACCGACTTACCGGCGGCTACTCCATGTAGCCAGCGACGAACTTGTCAAATTCTTCCCTCGTCTTGCAATTCAGGTGGGGCTTAGGCTGGCAGACGGGTCAAAGGGAAACTGGAACACATTCACGATTAGGTCCCTTAAGATCGGCAACACTGTTCTGCAGAACGTGCAGGGCGTTGTTACGCCTTCAGAGGGGCCGTTGTTGCTCGGTCAATCGTTCCTCAAGCGTTTTAAGTCATGGTCCATAGACAATTCCAAGCATGAGCTTCTTCTTGAAAAACTGACGTCAGATTGAACTGCGCGCGATCCTTTTTGATTGTCGTGGAGAAGAATGCGGGAACTGACCTGCCGAATCTTTCGGAGCGATCCGGGCACCACCCTGCCAACCAGCAACTGCAGTCGAGCCGTTGGGTCGTCCTCTACGCTTGAGCTTGCGGCGGGGTCGCGTCTGTTGTCTTTAATGGCGACCCGCGTCGATCCACTGAACTCGCGCACAATGGCGGAAATGTTCCGGGCCGAACACTTTGGCGGGTTGCTAACTGATTGCTAACTAGCCGCCGCCCTTGGTTGCGTGCAACCCAATCGGCACTTTCACAAATTCAGAAAACCGTTGCAAGAGAAGGCCTTTTGGTGGGCGCACCAGGGCTCGAACCTGGGACCCGATGATTAAGAGTTAGCAGGTCCAAGAGCGATAATCTGGTGCACGATCCCAAATCCCCTAAACGTTCTGTCACCGCACCAGTTTCGCACCAGAAACAACCTGAACAAACCAAAACAAACACGATCGAAATCGAACGAAAACCAAGTAAAATCAACGAACCTGATCGATATTCTGCCGCTCATAACGGTCTGGTTGCAGGTTCGAGTCCTGCCGGGCCCACCAGCGAAATCAGGTAGCTATTAGGGTCACGGCTTGCGCATTTTCTGTACCCCCACAGCTATCCCCACAGAAACAGGTTTCCTTTGTTCTTGCTTGGTGCGCGATCCGTTGCCGATAGCGGCGACAGCGGCTTGCAGATGGTCGGGATGGTGATGCCCATAGACCTTCTCCAGCATCTCGACGCTCATGCCTAAGTAGCCCGCCGCTTGCCATCGGTCCGTGCCGGACTGCATCAGCCAGGTAGCAGCGGTATGGCGTAACGTGTGAGGAGTCACCCTCCCGGAAAGACCGGCAAGGGAAGCCGCCCGTCGAAAACCCGTCTTTACCGATCCGACAGCCTCACCATTGAATTCGACGAAATGACGGTGAATCAATTTGCGATCCCACCACCTCCGCATATGGGCCAAAAGGCGCGGCGGCAGAGGAACGGGTGTTTGTCGCTTTTTCGTCTGGACCTGCCCCTCGGCGAGCCGGTAAAATATCCCGCGTTGTAGATCGACATACGAATTTCCGACTGCCTGGATCGGAGATGCTCTGGCAATGGCTCCCGCCCGAGTGCCGGTATAGATGCCGATCAAAATAAAGCGAGCTATATGACGCAGTGGCCGCTTCTCCGTTTCGATCTTTTGGCCTTTTAGTTTTCCACGATGAACTGTCTGCACCTCGCGAGCACGCCAGCACTTCCAGAGAATGGCGGCCGCTTCTGAGCGCGTCAGCCATCGGTCGCGCGGCTGACCTTGGGGAGGAAGAGCCACACGCACGACTCCACGGTGCAACCCTTCCTTGGCGTGGTGGTTAATGGCCGCGCGCAAATCCTCAAGATCACGACGCGCCCCACCCCGGTTGCCACGGTGCTTCTGGTAGGCTCGACACGTCTCTCCGTTGATCTCAGAAAGGGTCTTATCCCCCACCAATCGTTCAGACGAGCGATCCGTTCGTCAAAGCCACTCTTATTCCGCAGGCGACGACAACTTCCACCGTCTGCCTTCTTGTGGCGTCGGCTGGCGCACAGGACCGGAGCGATTCATCTGGAATGACATAGGCAGTCGAGCGCAGACCGTCGACTAGTCCCGCGCAGTAGCCGCCCCCGAAGCTAGTAGCCGACTGCAGCGAGGCTTCGCAGCGGGGCCTCATGTAATTGCCGCTGTTTAGGTCCTCCGCAAGCGTCGGGGACGCGAGCGGCACAGCGCGAGCGTTAGGGCTAGTCTCATTCACTTCCCCCAGATGTTTCGAATGCGCTTGTCAGCAACCGAGGTGTAGACGACGGTATTAGCGATCGAGCGGTGGCCCATGAATGCTTGCAGTGTCCGGGTATCGACTCCACGGCCTGCCAGCGCGTAGCCGGCAGCATGGCGCAACATGTGGGCATGGATCGGGAAAGGCAGCTCAGCAGCCACGCCAAGCCGTTTTATAAGCAACTGTGCACCGTCTACCGACAATGGCGCCTTTCGCTCGGACAGGAACACGAAGTCAGCGTGGGGATGCTCGCGCCGCAAAGCCCGCAACAGCCGCAGTTCGTCACCCTGCAAGCCGTGGATACCTGGGGTGCCGCTCTTGACGCGGCGGATATGGACGGTCGCGGTGGTTAGATCGATTTGCTGCCAGCGCAGGGTGACCAACTCGCTAACCCGCAACGCATGCCGAAAGGCGATCAGGATCAGCAGACGATCACGGACCGGGTTGCGGCTATTGCCGGCGGTCTCAACCAAGGCCGAAATCTCGCCCTCGGTCAGGTACTCGCGCTGACGGTAATCAGTGTTCTTTGCCCGACCGGCCGCAACTGTCGGCTTTTCAGACTGCGAGGGCCGTAATTTGATCACCGTATTCATTGGCCAATTCCCCCTATCTGGAATTTAACTGTCTACATAATGATTATATTTGAGTCCCAAACCTCAACGGTCGATAGGATGGGCCGTCTGGATTTCGAACGCTCGGGCGGCCCATTTCTATTCCGCCTCGATCAGTTTGGCGCCCTCACTGCAGCAATGCATTTTCGATAGTCCGCTATTGCAGGTTGCGATAGAAACCTCTCGGATATTCGGCTATTGGATCAGGCCGGTCGCGAACCGTTCAGCAGGCACGCGGTCGACAGGGGTCGTCGGGGCTTATCCCCTGGCGGCCCCACTCTCATTCAGCCATCGATCACTTGGGCAGTGTCAGCACGCAATGCGTTCTCGATCGTCTCGAGTACAGGCCCCAGCTCGGCGCCCTTGGCATTCGCCTGGATGAGATCGATCACCCGCCGCAGGATAGCCCATTCGTCGGCGTCCAAGTTGCCCGGTGTCCGTTGCTCGACCGAGATGAAGACGTCACGCGGCAACAGGCCGTACGCAATCTGAGCAAGCTTGCCGGGTTCGGTTATCGCCAGGCGCTCCAGTACGCTCGCGCCATGCGTCTCCCAGACGGTGGCGAGATCAGCCAGCAGCTGCTCAGAGATTCGCGCACGGGCTCCTATGGGCCTTCCAGCGGGATTTCCCAGAGCTCCTGGCGGGCGGCTATCGTCAATCGACATATAAAATCCTGTGAATGGGAAATGGGGGACACGGTACGCAACAGACGCAACTCAAACGTTGGAATTCCTTGGCGTGTGGGAATTACGACTCATAACCGCAGCGGTGAATCGTGTACGGTACCGGCTCGGCGTTTCCTCCCTAGACTTGAGGCCTGCCGCGAATGGCGGGCCTATCCTTTGAAAACCGGTCACAACCGGGTGAGCTTGCCCATCAATCTCCAGTCATGTGAACCAGTTCACAGAAGTCTGCTCTCTTCCGGGACAAAGTACCGGTGGCGGAGGACGCAGCTATGACCCAACAACCTCCTCGCATGCCTTATTGGCTCAGGAACGATCTGCTGATCATCGCCGTATCGTTAGCGATTATCGGGATGGTGGCCTGGATTGCTCCTTAAAAACTAGAATGCACTTTCCTGACTCAGCGCGGGCAATCCATGCGTTTTGCTGGTTGCCCGCTATACACCTAGCCCTCACGCAATCGATGACCCAACCGCCTGCACGCATACCTAATCGGCTTCGAACGAACCTAGCGATCATCGCCGCAGCGATAGCTGTCATGGGGATGACGGTCTGGAGCGGTCCTCATAAATCTAAATGTAAATCTAAATGCCCCGTGGTGACTCAGCGCGCCCCGTCCATGCGATTTAATTCGCTGCCGCTACATAATCAGCCCTTACGCAAACGCGACTCAGTGACTCTCTAAAGCCGATACGGCGCGCATCACCCGGACTACTGGCACACGGGCGCGATGGGCAGGTTGGGGTCAGCCACACAGCCAGACAAGCGAATCGCGGTACGACTACTCTCTAGACTTGAGGCATGCCGCGTATGGCGGGCCTATCCTTTGAACACGCTCCGCCACCCTTCGCCCTGACGGGCTTCGCCGGCAGGCCACCCTGCGAATGGGCCATCAACGCGCCAGCCTTTGCCGATTGCCGATGGTTCTACGTTCCTGCATCGCGTCTCACCTGCTTGACCGGCAGCGATGAGATGCCGCTGATGACCGCAGACCGCGCCCGGCGCGGTGAGCCGGCCAGTGTCATGCGCGGTAACCTTGGCAGCAAAGCCCCGAATATGGCCTTGAGCTCGAGCCGGGCCAGTGCCGAAAAAGGAGTCCGCCCTCCCCGAATGGCACGCGCCGATCGAGGCGTTGATGTTGGTGGTCGAGCATGGCGGCCCGACGATGTTTGCTCGCATCGGCGTCATGCGCGCATTGAACCGAAATTACGTCCGCGCGTTCACTTCATCAGGCAAGACGCATCACTGGGGGCGGCGCAAGCTGAAACGAGATCAGCCATGAACGTTATGATCTACGTCGATATCAGCAAGCAGGTTGGCGATAAGGACCACCTCAAGGTCTTTGCGAACGAGGACGCGGCGGAAACGTGGTTTCAAGAAAACGACCCCGAAGGCGTGGCATTCGAGTATGAGGTGATAGGACCGAAGCCAAGTCCAAAGGACCCGTTTGAAAAAATACATCCCTAGGTCTTGCCAGGCTTCTAGAGTTGGGGCTGAAGGTGAAGAGATGACAATGGAAGTATTTACGATCCATGCGTCGAAGGACGGCGAATGGGTCGAAACGCAGGGCACCAGCCCTACGCTTATCATGGCGAAAGCGAACACCCTTCAGAGAACAGGCTGGGATGTGCATATCGCGGACTCCTACGGGAGGCGATACGGACCGACAAGGTTCAGTGAGCTTCTATCGTTCGACAGGAAACCGCCGATCACGTTTTAGCCTGCCTTCAAAGACCGGCCTTATCGTGCTGGCCGCTCTCCGCACTGGGTCAAGGTCAAGAACCGACAGCATCCCGCGGTGGGGCGCGTCATGGACTCCTTCTCGTCACCAATACTGTCCTGATCTATGTCGATACCGGTAAGTTGGGGATAAGGACCAGCTAGTTGGGGATACGCCACGATGTCGCCCCGCGGCCGCCTGTTTCTCACAGTGAGACAGTGAGGTTGGTTGCGTTGCGCTTCTTACAGGGGGCGCCAGGAAGCGGTCCCGGTGCTAGTAGCCAGCCCCGTACCGGGACCGCTTCTTTGACGCTCGCGGTACTCGCCCTGCTGGGCCCTCGCTACCACAAATCTCTGTCCCAGTTTTGCAACACTGTCAGTGTTCCGCTCTGCGGAACCGCTTTTTCGACTACACTCGCAAGGAAACTTGGATCAGTCTGCCAGACCCGGGGCTGGCGGTTTGATCACCGATAAATTTATACCCGGGAGCCGCGGCGCGAAAATGCCCGCGGCACTTTCATATCAAGCCAACCCCGACGCCGGGTAGACCAGTTTTCGATGTATGTTGGCGCTGTCGCCCCCAACCGTCCGATAAATGTTCAGCGTGAGCCGCTCGGCAAGTGCGTCACCAGGTCGTCGTTCCCGCCGCCGATCGTAACCCGCCCCGGTGTCGGTCTCTTCTCGTTTGGTTCGCGCTCAACGAAGACTGGCCGCTACGCCGACCATTTGTCTTCTTCACGACCTTCCTCATCCGAATTAAGTCGGTCCGTTATGTCCTGAGCGACCGTTGGATCATTTGTGTTCGCGACCGGCGTGCTATCTTGCTTTTTGATCTCATTGCCTTCCGCATTCAGCGGAAAATCCTCGGGTTTCAGCAGGTTGGCGTTGGCAAGCTCTTTCCGCACCGTGGCAGCTGAGTTGCCAACCTTTTCGACTGCCGCGAGGAGATCCTCCTTCGATACGCTCAATGCCCTCGTCCAGTACCTTAACTCCCTGGCATTTTGCGTATCGATTTTACTTCGATCGGGCGTGGTCTTTTTTGTCAGGTTGGACATTCGAGCTCCCCGGGGGATCGCCACCTTTGTCTTTTCGACTGACTTGCTGCGCTCGTTCTTTATCTTTTGGCTGTTCTTGCCCGCGCTCGTCGCGCATGATCCCTTGATCGGCCGCGGTGGGAGTGTGTTTCGGCATTCCCGCTTGCCCGCCGTGCTTTCCGCCTTGGTCTTGCGGACCCTCTAGATCATTTGCTGTAGGCACGATGCTCTCCCGCTAATTCCGCATGATCAACCTTCGCGACAAGCCGTTGTTCCCAGTGTGGGCAGCTTTGACCGACGCGATCGCGTCGAATTTGCGCAGCGCGGCACAAGTTTGCACTGCCATCAGGTCGACAATTGTGCTCTCTTTGGCTGCGCGACCTCTCGCTGATCATTGCAGCCCCAGCCCCATGGTCGCGCTGCCCCGGCGTTGATCCCCACGGTTCGCGCGCCGGTCGCCTTGTTCATGAGTTCACCTGGAGTGGCAGCCATGGTGCAGAACCTAGTAACCGGATTGGTCGTGGTGGCTTTGATCATCATGGGCGTGCTTGCCTACGCCCAGAAACATGAGGGGTGCTTGCACGGGCGCTCGCTCCAAACCTTCAAGCCCTGCGGATCAGTTGACGTTGACCTGTAGCGCTGGCCGCGACGCTACGGCCAGCTTCGCGCGATTTGGTGCTCATGATCCCGGGCAAATCCCTTCGACCCATTCGCACCCTATAAGTCCTTGCACTGAAGCCTTCTTCGGGCGAACTGATGGCGGAGAACATTACGCGCGGAGTATCCCAAACATCGGTCCAAATGATGCGATGATTTTGGCTCGCCATGCGAATCTACGCCCTGCAGAGACGTGCATGCTGCGGTGCATGAGTCTCCTCTTGGCACTTTTCTCGGACATGGCCAATGTCCGACTTGAGTCGCTTTCGGGGGACGAGCAGAAGTCCAATTTCGGGGCCGTCAGGTCCGTTGATGACCCGGAACGCACCTTGAGGTCGGTTGTGCACTGATTTTTGTGCGCCGCCCGGTCGCCAGGTGCTAGGGTTTTGAGGCGTTCCAGAAAATCTGGTTCTCAGGCGGTTCATGCGGCGGCGCGATTTCATCACGCTTCTTGGCGGTGCGGCGGCGGCGGTGCCATTCGCAGCACTCGCGCAGCAGCTTGGCCGCGTGCGCCAGATGCCCAACGTGGGCATCCTAAATTATGCCGCGGCTGATGGTGATATCGCTTAGTCTCTTGTTCCATTCATCCATCTTCCCGCCGCCCAGCAGTTTAAACTTGCTCTCTGGCTTATTGCGATCGAGCTTCAGTTGTATTGCCGTCTTTTTTGTCATCTGCTCACCTTTGCTAATTGTTGTTATTGCAATGGCCGACCCCATACGCCGGGGTTGCCTGAATGGCGGGCGGCTATCGTCAATCGACATATAAAATCCTTTGAGTGAGACATCGGGACGCAGTTGCAACTGATCGAGAACGGTAGATTGTCCACATAGGGTGTGCCGGCTCAACCGGTCGACGCAACACAGGCGTTAAATCTCTCTGCTGGGGTTTCAAATTGCAAGGTCTCACGTGGCCGTTCGTTGAGCTGACGCGCCACTTTGTTCAGATAGGCTTGCGAGTGTACCGAGAGGTCGGTGCCCCTGGGAAAGTACTGTCTCAGCAGGCCATTGGTGTTCTCATTTGATCCGCGCTGCCACGGGCTTTGCGGATCGCAGAAGTAAACATCGATGTTGGTCGTCAACGTAAATCGTCGGTGATCCGTAAGCTCCTTGCCCCGGTCCCAGGTCAGCGACCTGTACAGCTCACTTGGTAGCTTTTTTGCCTGCTTGATGAGCGCGGATATGACCGTCCGGGTGTCCTTATTGGCCACCTTTGCCAGCATCACGTAACGGGTATGACGCTCGACCAGGGTCGCGATATAGCTGTTCTTCGACCCGGACAGGAGATCGCCTTCCCAATGGCCAGGCACCGCCCGATCTTCAACCGCTGCCGGTCGCTGACGGATCGAGACGATATCCTTGATTTGCCCCCGTCCATCGCTGATGAGACCAGCCTGTTTCGATCGACGGATCGTGCGCTTCGACCGAAGATGGCAAAGCAGCTCTTTCTTAAGCACCCCACGGGCTTGAACAAATAGACTGCGATAGATCGTCTCGTGGGACACGTGATAACGCTCGTCGTCAGGACGGGCTCTTTTAAGCCAGCCGGCTATCTGCTCCGGCGCCCAATTTAGTCTCAGTTTGCTGGCCACCGCATGTCGCAACCCAGCATTGGTCGCCAACTTACAACGTTTCGGGCGACGGGCTCGGGCCCAGGCCTTGTCATCCGCCAGAGCCGCTCGGTAGCCATCATAGCCGCCATTCCGGTTGATTTCCCGGCTCACCGTCGAGGACGAGCGGCCCAGCAACCCGGCCATCGAGCGGGCCGATCGATGTACCGCAATGCCTCTCGATATCTCCTCGCGTTCCGAAAGCGTCAGCGCCAATCGCGAGCGACGCCGAGGAGCCGGACGAATTCCACCGTATGGCGACACCTGGAAATAAATCGACGAGGAAGGCTTGCCAAATGCCCGACCGATCGCCTTGAGCGACTCCCCGCGCTGCCATCGATCCCATAACTCCGTCTTCTCAGCCGTTGTAAACCCTCGACGAAATCCCTGATCCATCGACACACTCCATCTTTTCCCTCTAAGATAAAGTGTTGCGTCGACCGGTTGAGACCGCCGTGGAAATGCGGACGGGGGTACGCAGCCATGATCGAAAATTGGGGAATGATGACCCACGTGGCAATCCTCGCCGCATCGATACTGACTATCGGGTTGGTGATTGCTTGGAGTCTTCGTTAGAAACTGGAATGCCTCTTCCTGACGCAGCGCGACTCGTACAAGCGATTTGCTGGTTGGCCGCTATACACCTAGCCCTTCTGACAGCGACTCTCGGTGACTCTCTAATTTGATTTGTCGGCTACCCGGCAATGAAACGAAAACCAGACTTCGCCGCGCGGCACGGATTTATGTCGTGCACCCGACAACAACGGTGCTAAGGCTGCATCCATCACCGCCCACCCCAGGCTGTTATCGGTGATTGAGAGTTTTGTGCTCCCGCCCAATTCAGTGTGAGCATCATGGTTGTTAGAAACCTTCCGCCTCCTCTCTGTCTCAAGTGCAACAAACCCATGCGGTGGACGCTGGTAAGGGCCGGCGGCCGAAAGTTTCGATGCCTCGATTGCGACGGGGAAGACCCGTTGAAGTCACCGGACGTGGCAAAGCTGCTTGATGTGAAGTCACCCGCGTGAGCATCAGCCCCCTATGCCTCCTTCGAGGTAAGTCTAAATTGAACTTTCCTGCACTTGTGTTCCATCGTCAGATCGAATGGCACCCTCATGGCTGAGTAAGCCTTAAGGGTGCATTGGGCCTCCCTGTGCCGGATCCAGCCCCTGTAACAGGGGGCCCTTTTTCGATAGGTTTGTCTCCTCTCAGCAAATCTCTGCGGCCTTCTCTGGCACAGCTATCCGTTTGGCAATCTTCGCAATCCGTCTGCCCACGGCCCGCGCCCTGATTTAGTTCTGTGCCGCCTTCTCCGAAGAGACATTTGGCGTGAAGGTGAGCGACTCTTTTCCCTTCCGCAGAAGCCACTCCACTTCGGAGGGTGTCAGCATCTCGGAAGTTCCGGATGTAGTTTGCTTCTGACGTGCCGAAGAAATTTCTGACTTCGTGCCTCCAAGTGCATCTGTCAAAATCGTCATCGGATAACCTCCCCGCAGATCATTCTGGAGCGATCGAAGGCGAAACCGCATTAGCAACTCGGCCGCTCGCCGCTCAATCATCCTCGCCATGATCTCGTGGTTCTTGGCCATCTAACTCCTCAACCTGAACACACCGTAAGACGCAGGCGCCTTGATCTAAATTTGGTGGACCATTCCTCAACCGTCCCCGTCCTCCAGGGCAACACTTCGACTGGTCAATTGTGGCATTTATTACTGCCAACAAAACGCCGGACTTTGTGCGCATATTCGAAGAATGGATCAAATACTGCCCCCAGAGCTAAATGACTTCGAATTTGAGGCCATGCGGCAGATCGCGGCCCATCCGACCACATGTCGTATCCCGTCCACCATTCGATTCAGGCTGAAAGATATTGGCTACGCGAAAGAAGTGCGGGGCCGCCTCGTTCTGACTGAGGACGGCTTGCAGCGCGTTGCGGCACGGGAATAGCCTGCGCAACTATTGCTGGTTGCACCATTTCCCAAACAATTGCTGCGGTCCAGACCCGCCCATTAGGCGCCTGTCCACCTCCGGCGAAGGTTCATGCGGTTGCCGTCGGGTGATGCGACGCCGGAAAGCTCTGATGCCTCTCACTTGGAGGGAGTAATCGAGCCGGGTTGTGCCGCGGTCGTGACGACCGGCCTTTTATTGTTGCGTTCAGACGCGCTGACAAGCACTGGCGCGTCCGAATATTCCATCACGCCGGATTCATTAATCACGAACCGCGGACGATAGTCGCGGGCGTTGACGTCCTCGACCATCGCCATCCGTTGGTTGTCGAGGATCAACCAATTCCCGTCCAATCGAACCGAGGCAACGGCGTGGCCTTCACCATTGAGGCCGAGCACGACCACGATGCGCAGATCTTCAGCCGAGATGCCGGCCATTTGCAATGCGACGTATTTGGCAATCGCATAGTCCTCACAATCGCCGGCGCCTGTATTGAAAGTGACGAGCGGCGAACTCCAGACGTCGACCTCGCCGTATTGGGCGAGGTCCTCCATCGGACGGATTGCAAGATTGATGCCGCGGTTGATCTCGCCGACTCGGGCCCAGCCGTCGCGCTGCCTGCCGCGATCGACGATGCGGAGAAATTTCAGCGCGGCCTCTGATACACAGCGCTCGCGGTCGCCATCGCAAAGGGCAAGCTGCACCCTTTCGTCCTCGAGCTTGTGGGCGACCCCAAGCCATTTTCTGAGCAGGCCCCCGCTATAGACCGGCGTGGTATATAGCCCGAAGGGCTCGTCCGGTTTGACCGTCGGAAAAGGGCCGTAGGGAATACCCGCCGGGCCCGCCACCGAGATGCCGGCCGGTCCGAGCCAGACCATGCCACACGCAAGTATCGCCGCACGCAATGCGCGCGCGTTCTTGAAAAACGCCATTTGACACCCCCTTGTCCCGGCATCGTCGAGGCGTTCTGCATCGGCTCGTGCCAGGATCTTTTCAGGGGTGAAGATTGGCGGCTGGGGCTTTTCTTCTCGTTAAAGGCCGCCGTCGCGGGGCCGCAATGCTCGAAACAGGGTGAAACGCGACTTACCCGTTTTCCTACAATTTTAAGGGCTGGACGTTTAAACGTCCGTGCACCACGGACTCCCCGGGGCCTGACGATCGCGGCGATTAGTACGCCGGGTTTTTACCGCTGTGCTTTGGCGGCTTTCGAAGACGCAGAACTCGGAGGTATTAAGAAACCAAGTTATTGAAGCGCAGTAGAAAATTGGGTTCGTTTTGCAAATGTGGGAGGCTCATGCTCGCTCGATTAACAATTTGATACACAACCATTGATTGAACCAGTGGGCACTCTCCACTAGCGACGGCGGTCGGCGGTCGGCGATGCGAGGGTCGGTTCAAAACTTCACAAGTTCCGCAAGTTTGCGCAAGGCATCTTGTTTCGCCTTGAAGGCCCGTCTCTCGTAACGATTGAGTTTGCGCAGATCTGGCAGCAGGCGCCGCACGGTTTCTGCCGCTCGCTCGTCGCGGTCCACTGGCATCTTGGCTGCGGGGTCAAGCCGCTGCGGCCATCGCAACGGGCGGTCGAGCGGTTGGCGCATGAGGTACCTGATTTCGGCGGACCGGGAGCGAAAACGACGCAACGGACCAACCGCGCCGAACCCGTAGACGCGCTCCATCAGGTCGCGCTTGACCTCACGGATACGGAGGAGATCAAAATGAGCACGAACGACACTGCGTGCGTGCTCGAGCTTCTCCTCATCCGCATTCTCGACGACGAGAAGATGGGCGAGCGCCTCCGTCTCTGGATCGCCTCGAGCACCGATTTTGCGGCTCAGGCCATGCCGAACCGCGTTAGCTGAGCTATGCCGCTTGCCGGCGCTCGACTTCGGCCCCCTACTCCTCCGCCCGTTCTGCCGGTTGGCTACGATCTGGCGTTCGCTCGCCATCAGGTGTCTCCAGCATGTTCGATCTGCCTTTCCCGATCACGCGCAGGCCTTGAGGCTATCCCCGCCCGGTAGTCTTCGATCTGGCGAAAGAGTTTATCCCGCCTCACCGCAAGGTAAGAAAGGCGGCGATCGATTTCAGCCAAATCGGCCATAGACAAACGGTAGGCCTCCACGTTGATCACAGACTCGTCGAGGTCGTTGCTACGCAGCAGGGTCTCAACTCGTTTGCGTACGTCTTTGTTGGTGAACCAACGGCGAGCGAGGTCATCAATTTGATTCTCGTCAGCATCCGCACAGATCAAGTTCAGAAGATTTCGAAGTGCTGCTTGCTTAGCCAAGTTGACGATCTGGCTCTTGTAGCGTCGCAACCGCACCGTTTCCCACTCGGTCTCGACGATCTCCGAGGTCCACATCTGCTCCAAAATATCACGCGGACTGATATGGTCCCGGATTGCATCTTCAAGCTGCCGATATTCGTGCTGCGACTCGAAGGATAGCAAAGCTGGCTGATACGTAAGGGTTTGTTTTAGCTTTTCTTTCGCCTTCTCATGCATGATGTCATCGTCACTGTTCAATTAAACAATACCGGTCGCCCCGCGTCCTTTGTTCGGCGCAGCGTGAACTACGGGCCCCTCCGTGCTGAGGTTTTGAAGATATAATCGGTAGCGAAGGGGTTCGCTACCTCATGAGTGTGGCACTTCGGATACAGGATACGCAAATTAAGCACACTCGGTTTTCTTGATCGCGCCTCGATCTCAGTCGAACCGCTCGAAAAGCTTTTTCCGGATCCGTTCGTGGGCATCCGATGCGGCATCCAAATTGTCTGTCGGGTCATCGAGAATGGATGGGTAGTCGTAGGGCACTTGTCCTGGAAGGAGCCGCTTGAGCTTTGGGTGAAAGTACGGCGCGATTTTTACTGCGATGGCCTGCTGCTCCATCCGAGACAAGGTTTCGTCGTTCATCAGACGCAACAAATAGTCGAGTGGGATTATTTCGCGCCTGTCCGACGTGAATCCTGCGGCGCGCCTGGCC
Organism: uncultured Alphaproteobacteria bacterium; assembly: GCA_963764705.1. GTDB lineage: Bacteria > Pseudomonadota > Alphaproteobacteria > Rhizobiales > Xanthobacteraceae > Bradyrhizobium. The sequence continues at coordinate 102,189 of CAVXTR010000020.1, forward strand.
GCACGCAAGGCTTTACCCGGGGGACTTTTCAATCGTTTCCGTGCGGACAAGATATCTCCTTGCTCGATTGTTGGATCGTTACCGAATCGGCATGACCGAGACGCGATCATCCTGCCTAACACGACCGACCCCAACCGAGGCGATGACGTCTGTCGCTTAAGGCATCAATTCTCCTCAATCTAGGCAGCAGCCATGCGATGTCAAATCGCGTCCACCTCATCACCTCGGCATACGGAGCGGCGCTTCGATCACGGCATGGAAAGATTGGGTTCGTTTCGCAAAGGTTCTCACCGCTTCTGCTGGGGCGACTTGCGAAGGCGCACACCTGGCCCGCCACCGTTCTCGTCGATGAACTCAATGCCGCGGTATCGCAAACCTAGTCTCTGCCCGATGCGATTGCGTAGCGCCCATCTATTCAGTGTATACAGTGTATCTACTGAAGGAGATTACCATGCTCGTTGAGTTCTGCAAATGGGGCAACAGCCTCGCGGTGCGGATTCCGAAAACCGTAGCAGAGGCGCTCAAAGTGGGGGTGGGTAGACATGCCGAGATCGCAATTGAGAATGGCGCGTTGGTATTGCGGCCGATCAAGAGGCCCAAGCGGAAGCCGACCTATACGCTGCAGGAACTGCTGAGAGGAATGACCAAGGAGAACGTGCCGCAGGAGGTCGACTGGGGCGAACCGCGCGGCAACGAGGCCTGGTAACTTGACCGCCTATTGCCCTGACGTCGGCGACATCATTTGGCTCGACTTTCTCCAGGCCATCGCCAACGAGCAGGCTGGAAGACGGCCTGCGCTGGTACTTTCACCGCGCGCTTTCAATGAATTGACAGGCCGATGCGTCGCGTGTCCGATCACGCGGCGCGATCGCGATTGGAGTTTCCATGTTGCGATTACCGGCATCGACGATGTCCAAGGCGTCGTTCAAACCGATCAGTTGCGCAGCGTGTCCTGGGAGAAGCGCGGATCACGCTTTATCTGCAGCGCCCCTGCCACCGTGCTTGATGAGGTCAGGGCTAAACTAAAGCCGTTGCTGTCGCTGTAATGCGGCGAGCCCGACAAAGGCGCGAGCGATGTCAGCGGCGGCGGCTCCTGACTTCCCAACAGATCGCGATCGGCAAGGTTATGTCCAGATATTCCGGCCAGAGTTTCGCTGTGCGGTCGGGCCCAGATTTACGCCCGCCGGGCGCATCGCTCTGGATCGGTCGACGCCGACCCGCCTTCGACGTCGATGTCCCCACCGGCGAGGGCTTCACGCGGCGGACGTATAAGGTGGCGACTAATCGGCGTGTAAACTGGGTCGGGAGATTCGGTCGGATGAGGTTTTGTATTCGCCGCGATGCCTCGCGTCCTTCGTGCTGTAGACGAGGAGGTCGCGGTGCAGCGGGTTTCATGCTGGTTCTCGGTGATGGCGATGTCCTGCCATGAGCGGAACCATCCATCACCTCAGCATAGCGACTTGCCTGCTACGGCACGGCTGCACCCACTGCTCGTGATCGGCATTTTTACCGTTGCAATCGGCTTCAATGCACGCCCGTCGACACATAACCATGATGACGAGGCCAAGCGTCATTTCAGCGCTGGACGCGTAAGAATTTAGGCTATGGCTGGAAGGACGGAGGCCATGTGCCCCCACCCCAACATCGGTCCGATTGCTTCTAGGCCGCGCGCCGAGCCTTGATGCGCTTGATGTCTTTTGCATCAAGATTTTGCCTTGCCATTTTCAAGTCGTAGTGGGTTTGTAAATTCATCCAGAATTCCGGGCTGTTGGCGAAGTACAAACTTAATCGGAGTGCAGTATCAGCAGTAATGCGCCGCCGATTGTTGACAATCTCGGCGATACGGTTTGGTGAAATTCCGATGGCCTTCGCTAGTTCGTTTTGCGAAAGACCATATTCGACCAGAAATTCTTCCTTGAGCATTTCACCCGGGGTAACCGGTGCGAACGCATTCTTAGCCATCGTCGTCTCCCATCAATGATAATCAACAATCTGTACCGCGTGAGGCTCACCATTGAGCCATTTAAAAATGATCCGCCACTGATCATTGATGCGAATTGAGTAGAAGTCGCCGAGGTCGCCCTTCAACTTCTCCAACCGATTTGACGGCGGCACCCGTAAATCCTCTAACCGGCTGGCAGCATTGATCGCTTCGAGTTTGCGCTTTGCGCGAGGCGCAATGCTTCGGAATTCGCGCACAACCCCGTCCCAAAACAGTCTCTCGGTCCGCTTGTCGCCAAACGATTGGATCATTTTTGTATCATATACCGTATACCGGTATACGAACAAGCCGAGTTTACATAGTTTGTGTCTCTGCCGCTGGGTCTTTCCGCGCGCTCGGTCTGTCCCGCGGTCTTTATTCCCGCAGCGTCCTTTCTCGCCTCGCCTCAAGAAATCGCACGCCCACACCGCCGCCGTTTTCGTCGATGAACTCGACACCCGCGGAACTCCAGGGCGGCTCTAAGCGCCGCTTCGCTCACTGCAGAAAATTGGGTTCGTTTCGCAAAGAACGGCGCTCGTTCTTACCGCTTCGGCTTTGTCGGCTTCCGAAGCCGAACGCCGGGTCCGCCACCGTTCTCGTCGATGAACTCAACCAGGCCACTCGAACGCTCCGCGAATGGTTTGCAGCCGCGCGTCACGTCTCACCGCGCGAGCGCTTTGTGGGTCTTCGGCCCCGCTAGGGCTACGTCTGTGGGACGAGAGCTTACACGTTCCAGGCAATAACAAGTGTTTTGCGAGTGAACGAAACAGTTCTGAAACGCGATTTGCTACGCATGAAGTCAGTCCCAGCATGCGCGCCATCTTGGGGAAATCGGACGCCCGTACATAGCCGACGGGCTGACCGTCCTGAAGCACTGGATTCTCGATAGCCGCTGTAATGACAGAGAACAAACAGGCGTTATCTGAGCCACAGGCTCAGGATCGGCCCGCACTTTTGGTGTTCTCGCTCGATTGAGGCTGCGCTGCATTTCAAAGCGTTGCGAAATAGGCCGATTTCTGAGAGGCGAACGGCGGTGAAGCGAATCCTAAAGGTATTGACGTACATTGCGACCGGACTCTATCTGCTGGTCGATGCGATATTTATGACGCTCGCCAAGCCGATTGCCAACTGGATCGACAAGCATGTGCCGCTGAGGAGATTAAGGGATTGGATCAGATCCTTGCCGCCTTATCCATCTCTGGCTTTGTTTTCCGTACCCCTCCTCGTGCTCGAGCCGATCAAGCCTATAGCCGCCTACCTAGCAGCTACTGGCCAGTTTCTGAGCGGAGCTCTGACCTTGATTTTCGGCGAATTGCTGAAGCTCGTCTTGGTGGAGAGGCTATTTAGCCTTACACAAGAAAAGCTGATGAAGATTCCCGCCTTTGCGAGACTGTATGGATGGTACAGCCAGTCCATAGCTTGGTTAAAAGCGACTGAGGCTTGGCGCACGTTAGAATCACTTGCTAGAAGCGGTCGCGAATACTTCAAGGGTATCGCCGCGCGTCTTGCGTATTGGGTTAAGCTTCACCAACACCGACCGGCTCGGCGGCAACCAAAACGGAGGCAGAGCTCTCCGGGAAACTAGACCCTCTCATCTTATGGCCTTCAGGTTTGAGGACGAGCGAGTGACGCCGATGGTTGGCTATTCTCAGAGGACAGTCTTAGGAGCCGTGCCATTGGCTCCAACCGATGCAGAACCGTGAACGGCACGAATAAGCCATCGCCAGTCGAATAGCGCTCAACGTATCCTGTCAGAGGGTGAGCTCTACGAGTGTTACGCTTCTGCCTCCTTGATTGGCGAGGCCGCACGCCCTTCCGCTGTTCTCGTCGATCCGGCGAACTCGAACATTGCGCAAATAACTTCCAGCGTTGACCGCACGTCGCGCCTCACCGTGGCATCGCGCACGGCCGGTTAACGGAATACATACAGCATTGCCGCATACGCCGATGCTCGCGCTACCGCTTTCGATTATTTGACAGATTTTTCTTTTACCGGCTTTCGAAGGCGCACTCCGGGACCGCCGCCGTTCTCGTCGATGAATTCGACATTCGCTTTCTCAAAAGCCCGTCTTACGACCCTGAAGGGACGCGCGGCGCCGCCCCTTCCTCCCAATTATCAACCAACCCTGAGAAGCTCAGCCACCGCGTCGACGGATGCGGGTGGTTCAATTCGCACCTCTCTGCCGCGCGTGTGCAAGAAGCTTGACCAAGGATCGAATACTGGAACTTCCGCGGCCACAAACTCGCCGGTGTCGCGCGTGACGACGACGAGGTCTTCCAACGCGGCGATAGCGGCAATGAACAGGTCTGGTTGCCCGAAGGTATGGCGGCGCTTTTGTCCTTCGACCGCCATCGTTTTCCAGCGAACGATGACGTCTTCCGTGATCGCGAGGACACGCCCGAAAAAAAGCGGTCGCAGGGTGCGGTTGAGCCAGAGGTGAATATCCGCACGACGGCCTGCGTCTTCGAGTTGCTCGATCCCGAAACGGATTTCGCCGAATGTAACTTCGGTGGTGAAAAGCACCTCACCAGGTTGCGCAGTGACGAACGCAGCAACAGCAGAATTCGGGCGCGGCTTGCGAAGCTCGGAAACGACGTTGGTATCGAGAAGCCAACCCCTCACAGGCTGACATCGCGCACCGGCGACTTGACGGTCAGCCGCTCGATCGTCACCTCGGCCAGCGGGGAAGCGGCGAGTGCAGCAACAATATCGCGACCTGAAACCGGCCGCTGGATGCGGTCGAATTCATCCGCCCGAACCACGACGACGGCGTCCCGGCCATGCACTGTTACCCGCTGCGGGCCCTGCTGTTGGGCTTGTCGCACAACCTCGCTCAAGCGGGCTTTGGCGTCCTGAAGACGCCAGCGGTTGCTTGGTCGCGACACCCCGAATCTTGTTGGCTTCTTCATTTTCATAGGCTCCGGATATTCTAGTCGTTCTGACTAGAATACTCCTTAAACCACTCCATGGTCAAGAGAATTTCTTGGGATCAGGGCTTTTTCCTTCGGCTCTTGCGCAGGCGAACTTCTGGGCCACCGCCATTCTCGTCGATGAATTCTAGTCGTTGCTTTAGCCGCGCCCCTATTCCTCCGCCGTTTTCCTCAATCAACTCCACTCCAGCGTCCTCAAAAGCCCGTTTCTGCACGGTGGATCGTCGCCAGACTGACTGTTCGCGGCCGAAGGATTGGGTTCGTTTCGTAAAAAGGTCGCGGCCGGTTCTTACCGCTTCTGCTTGGGCGACTTGCGAAGGCGCACACCTGGCCCGCCACCGTACTGGGCCGTCGCCGCGGCGCTCAGCTCCTGCTCCTGCCGCACTTTGATCGAAGTTCTGCGGAAATGCCCAGCCCTTCATGCAGTCGCCAGATCATTTTTTGCGTCAGCGAGCGCCTACTATTCAGCACCTCGTGCACACGGTTACGACTGCCGATGAAGGGGATGAGGTCGCGGGGCTGCAACCCATTCTGGTCCATATGGTACTTGATCGCCTCCACCGGGTCCGGGAGATCCATCGGATAATGCTTGCGCTCCCACGCCTCCACTAACGTGACTAGCACGTCGAGGCGATCGCCCTCGGGTGTGTTACGCTTGGCGCTCATCAGGCCCTCGATCGCTTTGAGGACCTTACGATAATCGCGCTGGTTCATCGGTGAAATGTGCATAGCGTCTACCTTCAAACGGTTTGTGCATCGATCTTGTCGTACTGCCGGTGCGTTCCGATGAACCAGACATAAACAACGCGGTAAGGATAGTTGTTCCACACGACGATGCGATACTCGTTGCCGGCGATGTTGAACACCGCGCGACCGTCGTTGAGAATGCTAGCACTGCCAATGGCTCGCTTAGGTCCGCCGGCGTCGCCCAGTCAGCTTCCCTGTCTCTCCAATCTGCCGACCTATCCCCTCGACCGGCTGAGCCGCTATGAGGCCACGCTGTGGCGCCAAGCATCTGGGATTCGACCGCCGCGTGGCGGCGGTGGCGGCTCGTCGGCATTGACGCCCTCGACCGGAAAACGAACGAGTTTGTAGCCGAGCCAGATCAGATAGGCGGCACCGGCAAAGCGCACCCAGTCGAACCAGTAGCCCATGGTCGCCATCAACGTCGTCAGTCCGACCGCGACGATACCGATCACGATGGTCAGGCCGGCCTGAACGCCGGCGATGTTGGTCAATGCGGCGCGGGTGCCGTGCCGCAGCCCGTTGGCGATCACCAGCGTCACCACCGGACCCGGGATGAGCGCCAGCGCGATGCAGGCGGCGACGAAAGCAAGATAGGCTTGAAGGGACATGGGGGAATCCGTCACATTCGTCATGGCCGGGTTTATCCCGGCCATCCACGTTCTATCTGAAAACGCGTCCGGCACAAAGGCGTGGATGGCCGGGTCAAGCCCGGCCATGACGAGGGACTTTCAGCGTCCATCCATCGATGCGACGATCCAGCGGGTCATCGCGTTCGTCGCCAGAAACGCCATCGCGGCGCGCTGCACGTCCGCTGCTTCTCCCTTGCCCCTGGCCACCGCCACCATCAAATCGCAACGGTGCGAGACCGCGATACCTATGGCAGTGTGGCGAGATCCGTCGGACAGGCGAAGTTCGTAGGGCCTGATCCGCCCCGGCATGTCCGCGACACGCACCGCCCTGCCCGCTTCCAGCGGCGCAAAGTGCTCGCTGATCAGATCGAGATCGGCGACGCGATCGACTTCGTCATCGTCGGCGACGCCAACGTCGCAGTTGCAGAAGCCGATCTTTGGCCGGACATAGACCTCGACCTCGCCGCCGCGGAAGGCCTTGCCCGCCGGCCAGCCGTCGCGCGGGAACGGCCAGGCGATTTCGCGCCAATCGCCGCTCCGGGACGAGGCATGTTCATAGGCAGCGCCACCCGACAACGCGCCGAGCGCGGCAATCCCGATCGCGATGACCAGCGCACGGCGCATCCTTCACGCCTTCAGGGCAAGCCGGCTGCGGCGCGCGCCGGGCCGGTCAGTTCCAGAATATGCAGGCCGGTGTTGGCGCGGTCGACGATATAGACGTAGCCACGCGCGTCGGTTTCGACATTGTTGGTCTGGATCGCAACTTTGCAGCGCTCCTTGCCGTCGATGGTAACACAGCGCTTGTCGGTCGCCGCCGTGATCGACGGAATGAAATAGCCGACTTCGGTCGGGTGATAGGGATCGCGGATATCGAGCGCGCGGACGCCGGCGTTGAAGAAGGCGATGAACGCCATTTTCTTGTAGTAGATGGGCGCCATGCTCTCGTTGGAGGAATGCGAGCCGAACCGCCCGCCGCGCTCGCAGAACGCGCCGCTGGCCTCCGGCACGGTGTAGCTCGAGATCATCATCGGGCGGTTCTCGACCGTGACGTCGGCGAACCACACCATCTGCCGCGGCTCGTTGCATTCGTTCAGGATCGCCTCGTCGACGATCATGACGATGTCGCGGCTCTTGCCGTCCTTGTCTTTCGCAAACTCTGCGATCGGCATGCCCAGCATCGGGAACGTGGTGTGGGCGCCGTTCAGCGCCGACATCGGCATCCGCGAAATCTCCGGCAGGCGCAGGTTGTCCGGCGTCGGCTCCTTCGGTCCGTTGATCAGTCTGTCCCGATCGACGATCTGCAGAAAGCCGCCCTTGTTGGTGCCGTAGCCGAAATAGACCCGGTTGCCTGACGTTCCGGTCGAGATCGGCCCGTGCAGTTCGGTCGGCACCGCGCCGGTGGAGCCCGGCTCCTGGCCGGGCAAACCGAAATCCCTGATCTTCACGGGATGGGCGGGATCGGAGAGGTCATAGACCTGGGTCATGCGGCGCGTGCGCCAGTCCGGCGCGCCCGAAACCAGGAACGCGATGCCGGTGTCGCATTCCCACCAGTTCTTGTGGGTGTCCTTCAAGCCGCCGAGCCGCGTGATCAGCACCGGATTGGCGGGATCGGCCACGTTCCAGATTTCATGCGCCTCGCCGCCAAAACTTCTGAGCATATAGACCGCGTTGCGGTCGCCCTTCGGCAATTGCTTGCCGTCGCAGATCCGCACCATCTGGGCGCCGCCGGCTTCATACTTGCCTTCCTGCCCGGGAATGTGACGAAGATATCGGGGCTGCGCGGGATCGGTGACGTCGACGATCGAGGTGCCGTTGGGCTCCGCCTTGCCGGTCTGCGGATTGACCGGCGCCGGAATATCGTCGGTGCCGCCGTGATGGCCGATATAGGCGATCCAGCGGTCGCCCTGCTGATGAATGGTCGGTTGATAGGCACTGCGCGCCTGCAGGTCGTCATATCCGACCAGCTTCATGTTGGAGGCTTCAGGCTGGGCGCCGATCTTCTGCGGTTCCAAAGCGGCGCCAGTGGCGCAGGCGATTGAAAATGCGGCGAGAATTGCGAGTTTGACGCGACCACTCATGTTTTCCACCCCGGTTACCGGCCAATCTTTGCTGGCTCGTTCAGGAGGATATCATAGCGGAGTCCACCCGCCTTGCACTAAGCTCAAGCAAAAACAATTTGCTGGTGATTCAAAGTCTGAGAGTTCAGTCCACGACAATCAGGAAAAGATCAGCCATGAAGAGCAACAAGTTCAAGGTCGCCCTCGCCACAGTACTCATCGTTCTCGGCGGCGCCGCCGTTTACGCAGCGGACAAATACGAATTGAAAACGCCCGACGGCGTCGCGTTCTCCGACTTCAGGGGATACGAGGACTGGGCGGTGGTCTCTTCCGCCCGGACCGACGAGGTGCTCAAGGTGATCGTCGCCAATCCGGCCATGATCGCGGCCTACAAGGCCGGCATCCCCGGCAACGGCCAACCGTTTCCGGACGGCGCCATGATCGCGAAGCTGCAGTGGAAGCCGAAGAAGAGCACGGAGGCCCCCTTCGCCGTGGACGTGCCTGACGTCTTCTCGCAGGCCTTCGTCATGGAAAAGGACAGCGCCAGGTTTCCGAAGAGCGGCGGATGGGGATACGCACTGTTCAACTACGACGCCGCATCCGACACGTTCACGGCCGATCCCAGTCCTTCGGATTGCGGACACGCGTGCCACGTGGCCGTGAAGGCAAAGGATCACATCTTCCACCCCTACCAGAAGCGTTGAACCCCGCGCGCCCTGGTCAAAAGGCCAAAGCGTGACGATGATTCATCGTCACGCTTTGGCGTCGCGACCGGGGCCATTCAGCGGACCAGAAAAACCAGCTTGCCGCGAAAGTGGCGAGATTGGCTGACCTCGTGCGCGGCGACGGCGTCGCTGAGCTCAAAGCGCGTCACTTCCGGCAGCCGGACAGCGCCCGCGGCGACCAACTCCACGATGCGTTCGAGATGCGGCCGATCGCGGCCGACCGCCGGTCGCAAGCCAGCGACATCGCTGCGATCCGGCTTGGGTGCCTGTGCTCCCGAGGCAATAAAGGCCGCCCGGCCGCCTGGCTTCAACACGGCATAGCATCTCTGTGCGACCTCGCCGCCGACGGTATCGAATACCGCGTCGCAATCTTTCACCACCTTGGTGAAATCGACCGCATTGTAATCGACGATCTCGTCGGCGCCGATCGCGCGCAGATAATCATGGTTGGTCTTGCTCGCCGTCGTGATCACGCGGGCGCCGAGATGTTTTGCCAACTGGATCGCGAAGGCAGCGACACCGCCGGCGCCGCCCTGGATCAGGATGGCTTCGCCAGCCTTCAGTTTCAACGTGTCCTCGACGGTGCAGATCGCCGTCAATCCGGCCAGCGCCAGCGCCGCGGCATCGACATGGGACAGGCTGCCGGGCTTCTTCGCGACGATGGCCGCCTTGATCGCAATCTTCTCCGCATATGCGCCCTCCTGGCCGACGTCGCACACGCCGAACACCTCGTCGCCGACGCGCAGGTCGCTGACACCTTCCCCGATGGCCGAAACGACGCCGGAAAAATCCCGGCCGAGAATGTAGGGGAAATGCGCCAACTGACCGGATTTGCCCTCGCGCACCTTCCAGTCCGCGCCATTGACGCTGGCGGCGATGATGTCGACCACGACCTGACCCGATGAGGCCACCGGATCCGGCATCTCGCCGAATTTGAGAACCTCCGGCCCGCCGTGTCGTTCGATGAAGGCAGCTTTCATGGTCATTCCTGAGTTGTCTTGTCCCGACGTGGTGGAAGCAGCGTCGCATTTTTGATCGTCGTATTCAAACGACTACCCCCCGCTGCCAGCGCATGAAAAGTCTCCACTTGACATGCAACCTTTTGGTTGCCTATTATCCAACCCATGGATGAAGTCTTCAAGGCGCTTGCCGATGCGTCACGGCGCTCGCTGCTGGACCGGCTTCACGCCCAGAACGGACAGACGCTCAACGAACTCTGCGACGGCCTCGCCATGACGCGGCAGGCCGTGACCAAGCATCTGGGAATTCTCGAAGCGGCCAACCTCGTCACGACGCTGAGGCATGGCCGCGAAAAGCTGCATTATCTCAATCCGGTCCCGATCCATCAGATCGGCGAGCGCTGGATCAAGAAATTCGAGCGCGGGAAACTTGCCGCGCTCAGCGAGTTGAAACGGCAACTGGAGAAGCGTGATGAGTAAGCCCGAATTCGTCTATGTCACCTACATCGAGACCACCGCCGAAAAGCTCTGGCATGCGCTGACCGACGGCGATTTCACGCCGCGCTACTGGTTCGGCGTGCATCTCAGATCGGACTGGAAAGTGGGGTCGTCGTTCGAGATGGTGCACGGCGACGGCAGCGTTTCCGACGCCGGCAAGGTGGTCGAATGCGATCCGCCGCGGCGGCTGGCCTACACCTTCATCAACGTGTCGGACACCTACAAAGGCGAAGCTCCCGCGCTCGCGACCTTTGAACTCGAACCCCACGGCAATCTGGTGAAGCTGACGCTGACCCATCAGGGCTTTACCGAAGGCGGCAAGTTCTTCTCCGCAGTCTCGAAGGGATGGCCCGCGATCCTGTCCGGCCTCAAGAGCCTGCTGGAAACCGGGAAGCCGTTGGAAATTCCCTACGCCGCGATGAAGTTCGAAAGCTGAGCCTCGTGATGGATGTCAGGAAATTCAAACCAGCCATCGTCTACACCATCTACATCGCCTCCACGCCCGAGAAGGTGTGGCAGGCTCTGACGACGGCCGAGTTCTCCAGGCAATATTTCTCCGGTTTTGCGATCGAGGCCGAACTGCGGGTCGGGGGCGCCTTCGTCGCGCGTGCGCCCGACGGCTCGGTGCATATCAGCGGCGAAGTGTTCGAATGCGATCCGCCGAGGCGCCTCACGATCACCTGGAACGTGAACTGGCCGGCGCTGGTGGAAAAACTGGGGCCGACGCTGGTCACCTACGAGATCGAACAGGCCGGCGAATCCGTAAAGCTCACCATGCTGCAATCGCACGACCGCGAGATCAGCGACGACATCCTCGAAGGCGGCCGCCAGGGCTGGCCGGCGATTCTGTCGAGCCTCAAGAGCGTGCTGGAGACCGGAAAGCCGCTGGCGATCAAGATGCAGCCGCCGCAACGAATGCTGGCGGCGCTGAAAGCAATGGGGATCGGGACGCCGTAACCCGTCGTCCCGGCGAAGGCCGGGACGACACAAAAATTCACCCCAGCGCCCTTAACTCCCGCCGCAGCACCTTACCCGTCGCGGTCATCGGCAACGTCTCCGCAAACTGAACGAAGCGCGGATATTCGTGGGCGGCGAGTTGCACCTTGACGAATTCCTGGATCTCGCGCGCCAGCGCATCGTCGGGCGCAAAGCCCGGGCGCAATACGATCCAGGCCTTGATCGATTCAGTGCGGATCGGATCGGGAATGCCGACCACCGCCGACATCGCCACCGCCGGATGCTTCATCAGCGTGTGCTCGATCTCGGACGGGCCGACGCGATAGCCGGCGGTCGTGATGACGTCGTCCTCGCGGCTGACGTACCAGAAATAGCCGTCCGCATCCTGAATGCCGAGATCCCCGGTGAGCAGAAATTCGCCGGCATATTTCTTCGCCGTGGCTTCCGGGTTCTTCCAGTATTCGACCATGGTGCAGGGACATGGCTGGCGCACGCCGATGACGCCGCGCGTGCCCCGCGGCAGTTCCTCGCCCTTTTCGTTCACAATGCGAACGTCAAAGCCCGGCGTCGCCCGGCCCATCGAGCCCGGGCGGATCGGAAACAGGTTCGAGTTGCTGCCGATCACGAGGTTGCACTCGGTCTGGCCGAACACTTCGTGGGCATCGATGCCGAAGGTCTCGCGCACCCATCCCAGCAGTTCGCCGCCGAGCGATTCGCCGCCGGTGAAAATGCTGCGCAGCTTGACGCCGGGGTTTTTGACATCGGCCTGCCGCATCAGCTTCAGCGCGGTCGGCGGCAGGAACACGTTGCGGATATCGAGTTCAGCCATCATCGCCATCGCCGCCTGCGGCTCGAATTTGCGCGCGCGATGACCCACCAGGGGTATGCCGTGATACCAGAACGCAAAGAGCCCGTTGATCAGCCCGCCGATCCAGGCCCAGTCGGCCGGCGTCCACATCAGGTCGCCGGGTTTGGGCAAGAAGTTGTGGCACATCTCGACATTGGGCAGATGGCCGAGCACGACGCGATGCGCGTGCAGCGCGCCCTTCGGGTTACCTGTCGTGCCTGAAGTGTAGATGATCAGCGCGGGATCGTCGGCCGAGGTGTCGACGGTGGTGAAGTCAGGAGATGCCGCTTTCAACGACGACCAGAACGGCTTGGTGCCGGCGGGCGTCTTGTCGCCGATGACGTAGATATTCTTCAACTCCGGAAGCCGGTCGCGGATCCTGGACAGTTTTTCCCAGCCGGATTCGTCGGTGATAATTGCTTTCGCCTCGGAATTCGACAGCCGGAACTCGAGCGCGTCCTCGCCGAACAGCGCGAACAGCGGAATCGAGATCATCGCCGCCCGAAACGCCGCGAGATGGGCGACCGGCAATTCCAGCGACTGCGACAGGAACACCGCGACGCGGTCGCCGCGCTTCAGCCCATCGGCGACCAGTACATTGGCGAAGCGGCGCGACCTGTCGGCGACGTCGTCGAACGAGGTTCGGGTGACGGCGCCGTCCTCGCCGACATAGACCAGCGCCGGCCGCGCGGTCCCATCCGCATAACGGTCGCAGCACGCCGTCGCCATGTTGAACCGCGCGGGCACGTCCCAGCGGAAGTTGCGGTAGAGCTCGTCGTAGGTGGAGGCTTCGGTGAGCATGAGAAAGGCGTCCGTCCCTGAATTGCGCGTCATGGCCGGACAAAAGTGCGAAGCGCGTCTTCGCATCAAAGTTTCGGCCATCCACGTCTTCTTGTGCCACCGGACTTTAAAGACGTGGATGCCCGGGACAAGCCCGGGCATGACAGGGAGAGACTTTATTACGTCCTCAGGAAGACGCCGCCCTCTCCATGGCCCATTCGGCCTCAAGGCTCGCGGTATCGCGATAGATCGACGCCACGGCAAGCACCCGCCCGCCGCGCTTGTAGCGCAGCAGGCAATCCCTGCCGGCGATGCTGCCGTCAACGTCGATTTCGTCCCATTTCTCGGCATGCCCGACATAGTTGATCGGCACGTCGTAATGCTGGCTCCAGAAAAACGGCACGGCGTCGAAGACTTCGCGCTGTCCCAGCATGTTGCGCGCCGCGGTCTGGCCCTGGCGCTCCGCCACCACCCAATGTTCGACGCGAATGTTCTCGCCGGAGTGCGGATCCGGCCAGCGCGCGATATCGCCGGCTGCATAGATTCCGGCGACACTGGTTTCCAGGTACTTGTTGACGGTGACGCCGCGATCGACCGCAAGGCCGGCCTTTTCCGCGAGCGCAAGCCGCGGCCGCACGCCAACGCCGATTACCACCACATCCGCCTCCAGGACACCGCCGCTCTTCAGCGTCGCGCGCTTGCCGTCGATCGCCGTGACGGTATCGCCGAGATGAAAGATGACGCCATGCTCTTCATGCAGTGCGCGGACAAAGTCGCCCATCTCGGGCCCGAGCACGCGTTCCATCGGACGTTGCTCCAACCCGACGACGTGGACCTCGATTTCCCTGGCACGCAGCGCCGCCGCAGCTTCGAGTCCGATAAAGCTTGCACCGATCACGATCGCACGGCGTGCGCCGTCCGAAAGGCCGATAATTGCGCGGCTGTCGGCCAACGAGCGCAGCACATGGACGTGGGGCTGGTCCGATCCTGGAATCGGCAGGCGCACCGGCTCTGCGCCGGTCGCGAGCAGCAGTCGGTCATAGCCAATGGTCTCGCCGCCGGCGAGAGCGACATTGCGCGCTTTGGTGTCGATCGATGTGACCTCGCTGTTGAGCCGCAGATCGATATGGGCCCCGGCGTAAAAATCATCCGGCCGTAGCGGCAGCCAGTCTTCCGGCGCGCTGCCGGCGAGATAGTCCTTTGACAAATTGGGCCGGTCCACCGGGGCCACGGCCTCCTGGCTCAGCATCACGATACTGCCGCGATAATCCTGCCGCCGCAGCATCTCGGCGGCGGCGAAGCCTGCCGCGCCTCCGCCGACGATCACGATCCGGCCTGGCGCATCGACCACGCCTTTGACGTTCGGCCCGGGTTGGGTTTGCTTTTCGCGAACGAAAATGCGGTCGCCTTCCCGCTCGATCTTCCACACCGCGACCGGCGCGAGCGCCGGGGCACGGGTCGCCTCCCCGGTACGCAGATCGAAGCAGGCGTGATGCCAGGGACAACGGATGTTTTCACCAGTCACGAGTCCCTCGGCGAGCGGCCCGTGATAGTGGCTGCAATGCGCGTCGATCGCGAAAATCTCAGCGCCGGAGCGCACCAGCAGAACCGCTTCATCGCCGACATGGCCGAGCAACGTCGCGCCGGTAAATTCAGCCGGGGCGATGCCCCTCGATAGATCCGGACCTCCGGGCGCGGCTTGCTGATCGGCCATGTCTGCTCCGCTTCGTTACGTCGCCATTCCCAGAAATTCCTGCCGCGTCAGCGCGTTGTCGCGAAAGCAGCCCAGCATGCGGCTGGTCACGAGATCGGTGTCCGGTTTGTGGACGCCACGCGTGGTCATGCAATGATGGGCTGCCTTGATAACTACGCCGACCCCCTGCGGTTTCAAGACGTCGTTGATGGTGTTGGCGATTTGCGCGGTCATTTTCTCCTGAATCTGCAGGCGCCGGGCATAGACATCGACGACACGCGCGAGCTTGCTGATGCCGACCACGCGGCCGTTCGGGATATAGGCCACCCACGCCTGGCCGATGATCGGCGCCATGTGATGCTCGCAATGGCTCTCAAAGCGGATGCCACGCAGGACGATCATCTCGTCATAACCTTCGATCTCTTCGAAAGTCTTCTTCAGGATCTCGACCGGATCCTGAGCATAGCCTGCGAAGAACTCTTCGAACGCGCGCGTGACGCGCGCCGGCGTCTCCTGCAAGCCGTCCCGTTCCGGATTGTCCCCGGTCCACCGGATGATGGTGCGGACTGCAGCCTCTACTTCGGATCTGCCGGGCCTGTGGGTCTCGTTCTGCGACACGCGCGCGCGATCCAGCGCATGGACGGTTGGGCTCATGGGGGTGCTCTCCACGGGAATAACAAGCTTGAGCCCGTTGGATGTTCCTTCGGCGGAAAGGTTCCGCCAAAAGACGTGCTGTTTTTGCCGGGACGACCTCCGAAGTCCCTGCCGCTAACCCGACAGCGCCGCCTTCACCATGCCGCTGGCCTTGCCGAAATCCATCTGCCCGGCGTATTTCGCTCGCAGCACAGCGATCACCTTGCCCATGTCCTTCATCCCGGCGGCGCCGGTCTCGGCGATCGCAGCCGATATCGCGGCCTTGACGGCGTCTTCCGACATCTGCTGCGGCAGGTAGGCGGAGATGATCGCGATTTCCTCGCGCTCCTGGTTGGCGAGTTCGGCGCGGCCGCCCTTGTCGTAGAGCTCGACCAATTCCTGGCGCTGCTTGATCATCTTCTGGAACACACCGAGCAGGTCGGCGTCCGAGAGCGGCGGCTTGCCTTCGCCCCGCGCAGCGATGTCGGCGTTCTTGATGGTCGAGTTGACCATGCGCAGCGTGGAGAGCTTGCGCTCGTCCTTGGCCCGCATCGCGTCCTTGACCGCATTGTTGATATCGTCGCGCAGCATGTTCATTCCTCTCGAATTCTCAGCCCCTGATCTAGGCGGTTAGCGCCGCCAGAACAACTAAAGTCGCAGCCATTCGGCCAAGGCAGCCGCGGTCGCCTCCGGCTGTTCCGGCTGCGGCATGTGCCCGCAATGGGGCAGGATCACCAGTTTGGCGTCGGGGATGTTGCTGGCGATTTCCATCGAGAGTGCATTCGGGATGGTGTTGTCCTGGTCGCCCGACAGCACCAGCGTCGGGCATTTGATCCAGGCCAGCGTCGGCCGCGAGTCGGGCCGGCCGATCACCGCCGTCTGCTGGCGGATGAAGCCGTCGACGCCGACATCGTCGGCCATGTCATAGACCAGCTGCCGCAGGCTGGCGTCCTCGCACCGCGAGGGATGCACGAAGCCGGGAAACAGTTCGTCGAGCACGTCGCGGTAACCGCCGGCTTGGGCGCGAGCCATCATGCCGCGCCGCCGCTCGGTGGCTTCAGCCGTATCCGGGCGCGCCTGGGTGTTGATCAGCGCCAGCCTGGCGACACGTTCGGGCGCCTGCCGCATGATCTCGAAAGCGATGTAGCCGCCCATCGAATGCCCGGCCAGCGCGAAGCGCGGCGGCGCCTCGGCCAGGATCCGGCGCGCGATCGTCCCCATATTATCGTCGCGGATGTGGTTGGCGACCGTCACCGGGCCGATATCGCCACAGCGCCGGCATGACCGGGGCAAAAATCCGGGGCGAGCTGACGAGGCCCGGAACGAGCAGGATCGGCATCGAATTGTCCACGCGCGGCTCCGGTTTCGGGCTGAATGGGCGAAAAATCGGGAGCCGGCAGCTTAAGACTGTGCCGCTGCCTGTCAATTATGCGCCAAACGCATGTGAATCCGGCGGTTTCCGGCTTTGACGGGACCTTTCGCGGCGACTATGTAGTGCGCTCATGACCACATCTGAAAACGCTTCTGCCTGGCCGGACCATAAACCGACCGCGCTGCTCGTGCTTGCCGACGGCACCGTGCTGGAGGGCTTCGGCCTCGGCGCCGAAGGCCACGCCGTCGGCGAAGTCTGCTTCAACACCGCGATGACCGGTTACGAGGAGATCCTCACCGATCCCTCCTATGCCGGGCAGCTCATCACCTTCACCTTCCCGCATATCGGCAACGTCGGCACCAACGACGAGGATATCGAGACGGTGAACATGGCGGCGACGCCGGGCGCGCGCGGCGTGATCCTGCGCTCCGCCATTACCGATCCCTCGAACTACCGCGCCACCAAGCATCTCGATGCGTGGCTGAAGGCCCGCGGCATTATCGGCATCTCCGGCATCGACACCCGCGCGCTGACCGCGCTGATCCGCTCCAAAGGCATGCCCAATGGCGTGATCGCCCACGCCAAGAATGGCGCGTTCGACCTGCATGGCCTGAAGGAAGAGGCGCGCGAATGGCCCGGCCTCGAAGGCATGGACCTGGTGCCGATGGTGACTTCCGCCCAGCGCTTTGACTGGGACGAGACGCCGTGGGTGTGGGAACAGGGCTTTGGCCGGCAGACCGCGCCGGAATTCAAGGTGGTCGCAATCGACTACGGCATCAAGCGCAACATCCTGCGGCTGCTCGCCGGCGTCGGCTGCCAGATCACCGTGGTGCCGGCGACGACCTCGGCCGAAGATATTTTGGCGATGAAGCCGGACGGCGTGTTCCTCAGTAACGGCCCCGGCGATCCCGCCGAGACCGGCAAATATGCGGTGCCTGTCATCAAGCAGGTGATCAATTCGGGCACGCCGACGTTCGGGATTTGCCTCGGCCACCAGATGCTCGGCCTCGCCGTCGGCGCCAAGACCAAGAAGATGCACCAGGGCCACCACGGCGCCAATCACCCCGTCAAGGACGAGACCACCGGCAAGGTCGAGATCACCTCGATGAACCACGGCTTTGCCGTGGACCAGGCGACGCTGCCGAAGGGCGCGACCCAGACCCACATCTCGCTGTTCGACGGCTCCAATTGCGGCATCGCGCTCGACGGCAAGCCGGTGTTCTCGGTGCAGTACCACCCGGAAGCCTCGCCGGGACCGCGGGATTCGCACTATCTGTTCCAGCGCTTCGCGGACCTGATGCGCGCGAACAAGCGGGCGTAGGTTCTCTCCTGTCATTGCCGGGCTTGACCCGGCAAGCCATCGTCTTCGAAGAATGATGGATGGCCGGGCATAGGCGAGCGGAAGCGACGCCGTCCTTCGGACGGCTAAGCGCGGCCATGACGATGTGGTATGTTCGAAAGCGCTGGCCCAATCGCGCCTCCTTTAGTATGATGCCCATCATCGCAACCGAACCGCAGGGACCCCTCGCCATGGACGACAAGCCCGCCGCCCCCAAGGTCGAATACGGCGTGACGCCGACGAGCGTGATGGCTTCGATGACGGGCCTCGACTTCGTCCGTGCCTTCTTTGAACGCAAACTGCCGGCGCCGCCGATCATGCAGAACATCGAACCGTACGATCAGAGCGCTGAGTTCGGCCACGTCGTGTTCCACAGCGTGCCGGGATTCCGGCACTATAATCCGATCGGCTCGGTGCACGGCGGCTATGCCGCGACGCTGCTGGATTCCGCGATGGGGCTCGCGGTGCATACCTCCCTTCCCGTCGGCAGCGGCTACACCACGCTGGAATTCAAGATCTCCTTCATCAGGGGCATGACCGAGCATACCGGGCCGGTGCGCACCGAAGGCAAAACGCTCAGCGTCGGCCGCCGCGCCGCCACCGCCGAGGCGCGCATCACCGACTCCAAGGGTCGCCTGCTGGCGCACGCGACCACGACCTGTCTGGTGTTCGAGATTCCCAAAGACGCGTGAGCGTCACACATCCGGCCATGCAACCGACACCGCTGGATTAGCGGTGGCGAAGTGTGCTTGAATTTCCCTAACCAAAAAAACGGATAGGGAAACGCCGATGACCGCCAACCCCGACATGACCATCCGCGACATCCGCGTCACCATGCTGCGCCTGCCATGGGCCGACGATCCCTGGCTCAAGGGCCACCCGCTGGGCGAGACGCGCGACATTCTGGTGCTCGACGTCGAGACCGCCGGCGGCATTACCGGCATGGGCTATCTGTTCGTGTTCCGGCCCGGGATGAAATCGATCGCGGCGTGTCTCGAGGAATGCATCATCCCGCGCGTCAAGGGCAAGGACGCCACCGCGATCGAGGCGATCTGGAAGGACCTGTGGACCGCGACCATGACCTATGGCCGCGGCGGCATCGCCGCGATGGCGATGTCGGCGCTCGACATCGCGCTGTGGGACGCGGTCGGCAAACGCGCCGGCCTGCCGCTGCATCGGCTGTGGGGCCATTACCGTTCGCAAATTCCGATCTACGGCTCCGGTTGCTTCCGCGGCGCCGGCGGTGACGGCATGATCGAGAAGGCGCTGCACTTCGTGAAGCAGGGCTACAAGGCGATCAAGATGCAGGTCGCGCATGTGCACACACAGGCCCAGGACCTCGACAATGTGCGCCGCATGCGCGAGGCGCTCGGGCCCGACATCGACATCATGATCGACGTCAACATGGGCTGGACCGCCGATGTCGCGATCGAGATGGGCCGCAAGTTCGAAAAATACGACATCTACTGGCTCGAGGAGCCGGTGCCGGCCGACGATTTTGCGGGCTACCAGCGCATCGCGGCAGCGCTCGACATGCGCGTGGTCGGCGGCGAAACCCATTTCACCCGCTACGACCTGCGGCCGTTCTTCATCAATCCCTGCCTGCCGATCCTGCAGCCAGACCCGATGCGCGGCGGCATGACGGATTTGCGCAAGATCGCGGCGCTGGCAGATACTTTCGGCATCACCATCGCGCCGCATCTGTTTCCCGAACTGAACGTGCATCTGCTGGCCTCGATCCCGAACGGCATCTGGTGCGAGAACATGGGCCTGATCGACGACCTCTGGGTCGATCCGCCCGAGATCGCCAACGGCATGATCACCGCACCCGAGCGGCCCGGGCACGGACTGCGGTTCAAGGAAGACGTCCTGAAGTTCAAAATCTAGCGGAACGGTTTTCCGGACAAGCGAGTTGGTTATCCGGATGCCTTGCCAAAACATGCTCTGGAGAATGGCCTTGTCGATTGTCGATGCCGATATCCAGCCGCTCACGTTCATCTTCGGCGATGACGGGCTGGTGCCGAACAATGCAATGCCATTATTGGTCTACAAGCGCGCGCTCGAACTCGACAGCCGCGCTCCCGAGGCCAGCATCGAGAAACTCTTCAGCGCCAATGGCTGGGGCGCGATGTGGCGCAACGGCGTCTACGACTACGTGCACTATCACACCACCGTGCACGAGGTGCTCGGCGTCGCGCGCGGCAATGCGGTAGTACGCTTCGGCGGCGACCGCGGCACCGAGCTGGCGATCGCGGCCGGCGACGTCGCCATTCTGCCGGCCGGCACCGGTCATCAATGCCTGTCCGCGAGCCCTGATTTCTCGGTGGTCGGCGCCTATCCGCCCGGACCGCCGGTCGAGATCACGCGGCCGACGCCGGAGAATTACGCCAGGGCGTTGAAGACGATTCCGCACGTGAAGGTGCCCGCGACCGATCCGGTGCGCGGCAAGGACGGCCCGCTGTTGCGGGTGTGGAAGCGCGCCTGACCGAACCTGCAACCCTAAATAAATCCCGCGAACTGTCGGATACCCGACTATCCAGGGCGATTTAAATAGCTATTGCCCATGACTGCGCCCACTGTGGTCTATCGTCGAATTCGCTTCCAAAGGCATCGGCGACAGAGAGAGTTGAAGCTCCCGCCTAGCTTGTGCCGGAGCTGTTGTGGCCGCAGAAAATCACCTTTTGAGCCTGCTCGACGCTGCGGCCCGGTCGCTGTTGAAACCTCACATGCGAACGATCACGGTCGAACACGGCGAGTTACTTCACAGTTCGGCAGCCCAGATCGAGTTCGTCTACTTCCCGCAGTCGTGCATTGTCTCGGTGCTGGCAACCACGGAACAGGGCCAGACCGCCGAGACCTCGATCGTCGGCCGCGAGGGGATGATCGGCTCCTCCTCCATTCATGGCATCATGACGTCGTTCGCCGAGTCGGTCGTGCAGGTCGGCGGCGAAGCGGTGCGCGTCCCCGCTGCCGAGTTCCATCGCGCTGGAAAGGCCAGCGAAAGCCTTCGAAGGGTGGTGGCCCTGTTCGATCTCTCTTTGCTCGCCCAGTCGCAGCAGTCGACCGCCTGCCAGGCCTTGCACCCGGTCGAAAGCCGGGCCGCGCGATGGCTGCTTCAGTGCCGAAAGAGATTGGGCAGCAACGACATCCGTCTGACCCAGGAATTTTTCGGCCAGATGCTCGGCGTTCAACGCACCACGATCAACCTTGTGGAGCGGACCCTGCAGAACGAGGGTCTGATCCAGATCGGCAGGGGCCGGATCTCGATCCTGGACGCCGCAGGCCTCGAAGCGGTGTCCTGCGATTGCTACGAGCGGATTGAGCGGCGCTACGACGAGTTAATCGGATCCCTCGACTGAACGGCTGGCGCCTAGCGCTTTGTGGCGGGCGAAGACGTGAACCGGCGCCTGACCGGGAGGCCGCACATTAATTATCTGATATCCCGGAACGATTCGAACAGGACCGGGTTCGCCCTTTGCCGCAGTGTCCGACATCCGACATTTCAGCGCGACTGCCGCCCCCGCGAGCCGGGCTGCCAAGCCAAAAAGTTCGATCCGGATGCAGCCCAGCGCCAGCAAAAGACCCGTCGTGCTCATCGTCGAAGACGAGATATTGGTCCGGATGGACGCGGCCGGGTCGGTCGAGGCCGCCGGTTTCGATGTTGTCGAAGCTGGCAATGCAGACGAGGCGATTGCCATCCTCCAACAGCGCACTGACATCCATCTCGTCTTTACCGACATCCACATGCCGGGCTCGATGGACGGATTGAAGCTGGCGCACTTCGTCAGGGACCGCTGGCCTCCGGTCAAGATCGTCGCGACCTCGGGGCATGCGAAAATTTCGGAAGAGGACCTGCCGGAAGGCGGACGGTTCATGGCAAAGCCGTACTCTGCCGGGCACCTGGTCAGCACCCTGCAGGAATTGATCGCCGGATAAAGCGGCGCGCCGGACCTCGACGAGCGAACGCAAAAACGCCCGCGATCAACGCGGGCGTTTGGGTCAGGCAGGAGCGGTCGTCACGCCGCGTTGGCGCCTTCCTGGCGGCTGGCCTCGAACAGGAACCAGGTGCGCCGCTCGGTCTCGTCGATGAACAGTTCGAGCAGACCGGCGGTGCCGGAATCCTCGTGGTCGTCGGCGAGCTTGTGGGCCTTTCGCATCGCGGCCGCGACGTGCTTGTTGTCTTCCATCAGCTCGCGCAGCATTTCGCGCGGCGGGACATAATCCTCGTTGTTGTCCTGGATGGTCTGCAGCTTCGATATCTGGCTGATCGACCGCAGCGTAACGCCGCCGAGCTTGCGCACCCGTTCCGCGAGTTGATCGGTGGTGGCGAAGATCGCGTCCGACTGTTCGTCCAGCATCAGGTGATAGTCGCGAAAATGCCGGCCGGAGACGTGCCAGTGGAAGTTCTTGGTCTTCAGATAAAGCGCGAAGGCGTCGGCCAGCAGAACATTGAGCGAGGCCGAGATCTTGTCCACCGCAGCCTGCGGCAGGTCGGTCGGGGTATCGAGATCGGGGGAGACTTTTGCGGATTTGCTGGGGGCTTTGCTCACGACGAACCTTCCTGTTAGGAAACCTGACATCGGCGGCATTGGACATCGGCCACCGAACCACCTAACGCCTCATCCGACCGCCGGTTCCTTGCCGGAACCCCTGTTTTGCCGGACCACGCACCCATGGATGACTGGATCGACTATTACGATTCCACGCATACGATCTATGCGAGCAAGCTGCATCGCGACCTGCACTTCCAGGTCGTCGCGCGTGACATCATCGGCTACATCGCCTCGCCCGACGCGGTGGTGCTGGACTATGCCTGCGGCGAAGCCCTCTCCGCCGCCAAGGTGGCTGACGCCTGCGGCAAACTCTATCTCGCCGAGCCTGCGCCCGGCGTCCGCGGCCGGCTGATCGCGCGGTTTGCGCCGAACACCAAAATCCGGGTCCGCTCGCTCGATGACCTGCGCAAGATGGAGGAGACCTCGATCGATCTCGTCGTCATGAATTCGGTCGCGCAATACATGACGGCGGAGGAACTGGATTCCGCCTTTGCCGTGGTTCGCCGGCTGCTGCGGCCCACCGGCCGGCTGGTGCTGGGCGACATCCTGCGGCCCGAGGTCGGCATGGGCAAGGACGTGCTGGCGCTGCTGAAATTCGCCGGCCGCCACGGCTTCCTGAGAGACGCGTTTTACGGCCTCGCCAGCACGGCATTGTCGGACTACCGGCAATTGCGCTCCAGGGTCGGGCTGCAACGCTACGGCGAGGACGAAATGATTGCCAAGCTGGCGGCGGCAGGCTTTTCCGCCTCGCGCACCCACGTCAATATCGGCCACAATCCCTGGCGCATGACCTTTGTGGCGCGGCACGCCTTCTAGCTAGAGCGTTTTCGCGCAAAGCATGCCTCGGACTTGATCCGGGGGTCGGCTCGGGTTTGCGTTAACCCTGATTTGGGGCAGACGTAGCTCACCGTCCCGTGATCGGCGATGATCGCCGCGGCCCGGTGGCGGAAATGTCTACGCGGGGGCGATGCATCGCTCTTTATCCTGGTTCAAGTCCAGGCCGGGCCTCCAGCCTTCGCTGCTGCGCAGCTTCGGCTCGGCAAGCCAGCTTGCCCCGTGTCTTGGCACTCGCCGCGCCGTAGCTCAAAGAGCAAAGGCGGGAAGCCGGGCCACGGCAAACAACCCTTATTTCCTTCCAAAATCCCGGTTGATGGGGCCTTTTTGGGGGTTACGCGGGTGCGGAATCTGGTCTAAAGACCGTCCCGCGCGCGAGGGTAACCCGCGCTCTTGGCTTAGGGGACGCGCAGCACGCGCGCCCTTTTTTGTGCCTAAAATCCAGTCCGCGAGACCTGATGCCCAAAAGAACCGACATCTCCACCATCCTGATCATCGGCGCCGGTCCCATCGTGATCGGCCAGGCCTGCGAATTCGACTATTCCGGCACCCAGGCGGTGAAGGCGCTGAAGGAAGAGGGCTACCGGGTGGTCCTGGTCAATTCCAATCCGGCGACCATCATGACCGATCCGGATCTGGCGGATGCCACCTATATCGAGCCGATCACGCCTGAGATCGTCGCCAAGATCATCGAGAAAGAGCGCCACGCCATACCAGGCGGCTTTGCGCTGCTGCCGACCATGGGCGGACAGACCGCGCTGAACTGCGCACTGTCGCTGCGCCGCCAGGGCACGCTCGACAAGTTCGACGTCGAGATGATCGGCGCCACCGCCGACGCGATCGACAAGGCGGAGGACCGCCAGCTGTTCCGCGAGTGCATGACCAAGATCGGGCTGGAGACGCCGAAATCGCGGCTCGCCAATGCTTCCGCACTGAAGAAGTCTTTTCGCGACAAGCACCAGGCCGAGCGCGAGAAGCTTTCCGGCGCGGCCCTTGAAGAACTCGAACGGCAGTGGACACTCGGCGAGAACGACCGCCGCAAGCGCTATCAGGAGCACGCGCTCGGCGAGGCGCTGATGGCGCTGTCCGAGATCGGCCTGCCCGCGATCATCCGCCCCTCCTTCACCATGGGCGGCACCGGCGGCGGCATCGCCTATAACAGGGAAGAGTTCCTCGACATCATCGAGCGCGGCCTCGACGCGTCGCCGACCAACGAGGTGCTGATCGAGGAATCCGTGCTCGGCTGGAAAGAGTACGAGATGGAGGTGGTGCGCGACAAGAAAGACAATTGCATCATCATCTGCTCGATCGAGAACCTCGATCCGATGGGCGTGCATACCGGCGATTCCATCACGGTGGCGCCGGCGCTGACCTTGACCGACAAGGAATACCAGATCATGCGCGACGCCTCGCTGGCGGTGCTGCGCGAGATCGGCGTCGAGACCGGCGGCTCCAACGTGCAGTTCGGCGTCAATCCCGCCGACGGCCGCATGGTCGTGATCGAGATGAATCCGCGGGTGTCGCGTTCGTCCGCGCTCGCCTCCAAGGCCACCGGCTTTCCGATCGCCAAGGTCGCCGCCAAGCTCGCGGTCGGCTACACCCTCGATGAAATCGCCAACGACATCACCGGCGGTGCGACGCCGGCGTCGTTCGAGCCGACCATCGATTACGTCGTCACCAAGATCCCGCGTTTTGCGTTCGAGAAGTTTCCCGGCGCCTCCCACACGCTGACGACCTCGATGAAGTCGGTCGGCGAGGTGATGGCGATCGGCCGCACGTTCCAAGAGAGCCTGCAGAAAGCCTTGCGCGGCCTCGAGACCGGCCTGACCGGCCTCGACGAAATCGAGATCGACGGCCTCGGCCGCGGCGACGACAAGAATGCGATCCGCGCCGCCCTGGGCACGCCGACGCCGGACCGGCTGCTGCAGGTCGCACAGGCGATGCGGCTCGGCTGGACGGACGAGGAGGTCTTCAATTCCTGCAAGATCGATCCCTGGTTCCTCAACGAGATGCGCGGCATCGTCGACATGGAAGCCAAGGTCAAGGCCAACGGCCTGCCGCAGAACGCGTTCGGCATGCGCACGCTGAAAGGCATGGGCTTTTCGGATGCGCGGCTTGCGGTGCTGTCCGACAGCAGCGAAGCCGAGGTCACGGCGAAGCGCCACGCGCTCGGCGTTCGCCCGGTGTTCAAGCGCATCGATACCTGTGCCGCGGAATTCGCCTCCCCCACCGCCTATATGTATTCGACCTATGAAGCGCCGTTCGCGGGCGCACTGGCCGACGAAAGCGCGCCTTCGGACAAGAAGAAGGTCATCATTCTCGGCGGCGGGCCGAACCGGATCGGCCAGGGCATCGAGTTCGACTATTGCTGCTGCCATGCCTGCTTTGCGCTGCATGACGCCGGCTACGAGACCATCATGGTCAACTGCAACCCGGAAACCGTGTCGACCGACTACGACACCGCCGACCGGCTCTACTTCGAACCGCTCACCGCCGAGGACGTGCTCGAAATCATCGCCACCGAACGTCAGAACGGCACGCTGCATGGCGTGATCGTGCAGTTCGGCGGCCAGACCCCGCTGAAACTGGCGCGGGCGCTGGAAGCAGCCAACGTGCCGATCCTCGGCACCTCGCCCGACGCCATCGACCTTGCCGAAGACCGCGACCGCTTCAAGCGCGTACTCGACAAGCTGCGCCTGAAACAGCCGAAGAACGGCATCGCCTATTCGGTCGAACAGGCGCGGCTGGTGGCGGCCGATCTCGATCTGCCGCTGGTGGTGCGCCCGTCCTATGTGCTCGGCGGCCGCGCGATGCAGATCATCCGCGAGGAAAACCAGCTCAATGACTACCTGCTCGGCACCCTGCCTGAGCTCGTGCCCGCCGACGTCAAGGCGCGCTATCCCAACGACAAGACCGGGCAGATCAACACCGTGCTCGGCAAGAACCCGCTGCTGTTCGACCGCTATCTGTCGGATGCCACCGAGATCGACGTCGACTGCCTCTCCGACGGCAAGGACACCTTCATCGTCGGCATCATGGAGCATATCGAGGAAGCCGGCATTCACTCCGGCGATTCCGCCTGCTCGCTGCCGCCGCATTCGCTGGATGCCGCGATGATCGGCGAACTCGAACGGCAGACCCGCGAACTCGCGCTCGGCCTCGATGTCGTCGGCCTGATGAACGTGCAATACGCCATCAAGGACGGCGAGATCTACGTGCTCGAAGTCAACCCGCGCGCGTCGCGTACGGTGCCGTTCGTCGCCAAGGTGGTCGGCACCCCGGTCGCGAAGATCGCGGCACGGATCATGGCCGGTGAGAAACTCGCGAGCTTCAATCTGAAGAAGCGCAAGCTCGGCCATGTCGGCGTCAAGGAATTGGTATTCCCGTTCGCGCGCTTCCCCGGCGTCGATACCGTGCTCGGTCCCGAGATGCGCTCGACCGGCGAGGTGATGGGCATCGACCGTTCGTTCGAGGTCGCCTTTGCCAAGAGCCAGCTCGGCGGCGGCACCCGCGTGCCGCGCAAGGGCACCGTGTTCGTCTCGGTACGCGAGAACGACAAGACCCGCATTGTGGACGCGGTGCGGCTGTTGCACGGGCTGGGCTTCAAGGTGATGGCGACGTCAGGCACCCAACGCTTCCTCGCCGATTCAGGCGTGCCGACCGAGAAGGTCAACAAGGTGCTGGAGGGCCGGCCGCATATCGTCGACGCCATCACCAATGGCGACATCCAGCTCGTCTTCAACACCACCGAAGGGCCGCAGGCGCTGGCCGACAGCCGCTCGTTGCGGCGCGCTGCCCTCTTGCATAAAGTGCCATATTACACCACTCTTTCGGGCGCTGTGGCGGCCGCCCAGGGCATCCGCGCCTATCTGGGCGGAGACCTTGAGGTCCGCACGCTGCAGAGCTACTTTTCCGAAAACTGATCGTTCGCCGGGCGAAGATGCCCGCTAAATGATTGGTAATAAAGCCAGTATGGCCGGAACCCACCGTTCGTTTGGATGTTGAATGGCCCCGACGGGGCCGGAAATCAATAGACCGGCGGGCTCGCAAGAGTGAGCCGTCGAGGCTCGAATCGAAATTGAAAAATGGTTCGTGCGCGCGCCTGTCGGCAGTTCGCACGATCGAAGGACGGAAGCGATGGTTGAAAAAGTTCCGATGACCGCTGGCGGCTATGCCGCCCTGGGAGTTGAGTTGAAAAAGCGCCAGTCGGAAGACCGTCCGCGCATCGTCGCGGCGATCGCGGAAGCGCGTGCGCATGGCGACTTGTCGGAGAACGCGGAATATCACGCCGCCAAGGAAGAACAGTCGCACAACGAAGGCCGCATCTCCGAGCTTGAGGACAAGCTCGCGCGCGCCGATATCATCGACATCAGCAAGCTCTCCGGCGACACCGTCAAGTTCGGCGCGACCGTGACCCTGGTGGATGAAGACACCGAGAAGAAAGCCGTGTGGCAGCTCGTGGGCGAAACGGAAGCCGACGCCAAGAAGGGCCGTATCTCCATCACCTCGCCGCTGGCGCGCGCCTTGATCGGCAAGAAAAAAGGCGCGACCGTGGAAGTGATGGCGCCCGGCGGCGCCAAGGCGTACGAGATCACCAAGGTCGAGTGGCGATAGATCGAACGCGTTGCCGGCGGCATCGTCTGCCGGCACCGAACCGGCCGCGCCGTCATCAGGGGAACGACGTCATGCAACGAGGTCGCGCTGTTGGTTGGTGTGTTGCGGCGGGGCTGTTCCTTGCTGTCGCGACCGTTCACGCCTCCGTCGCTGCCGACCTGCCGATCCCGCCACGTGTCGCACCGAACAACATTTCGGTGCAATCGGGTCCGCCCAACTGCAGCCGATGGACCGACGACTGCGTCAACTGTTCGCGCGGCGCCAAGGGCGAGCCCGCCGTCTGCTCCAACATCGGCATTGCCTGCCAGCCCAAGGCGATCCGTTGCCTTTCGCAATAAGCGGCAGAGTGCCGCAGCGCGAAGTCACCTCAAGGTAACTGCGGCAAACACTCGACACCGCGCATTATTCCATTGCTGCTCCGCAAAACGTCATCGGATTCCTGGCGCGGCGTGCTTTTCCTCAAGCCTGCGACACGTTACGAATTGTTTCTGCTATCCAACGTGTGGGGGACACCATCATGAACGCCTTCGATAACATCGCTGCCAAATACCAACCGATCGCACTCAGCCTGCTTCGCTTCGTCACCGGGCTTCTGCTGTTTCAATACGGCGTCGCCAAGATCTTCAAGTTTCCGGTGCTGCCGTATTTCGCCAATATCCCGCCGCTGATCACCGCTGCCGGCACGCTCGAGCTCGTGCTGGGCGCAGTATTGATGATCGGCCTGTTCACGCGCATCACTGCGTTCATCCTGTCGGGTGAAATGGCGTTCGCCTATTTCCTGGGACACATGTTCAAGAAGCCGGAGGAGCCGGTGTTCCTGCCGCTGCTCAACGGCGGCACCGCAGCGATCCTGTTCTGCTTCGCCTGCCTCTATCTTGCGACAGCCGGCGGCGGTTCGATCAGCGCGGATGCGATGATGAAGAAGAAGTAGATAGTCCGTTCCGTCGTCCCCGCGCAACGGCGGAGCCGTTGCGCGGGGACGACGCCGTCACCTCAGCCCACAGCCTTCAGATCCAGCGGCACCGCCGCCTCGTATTTCGAATTGTGCAGCACCAGCGAGGTCCGCACGTTGCGGACATGGGGTGCTGCGGTCAGATGGGTGACGAACTCCTGGAACGTCGCCATGTCGGGCGCGACGCATTTCAGGATGAAGTCCACCTCGCCCGACAGCATCCAGCATTCCCGCACCAAGGGCTCGGCGCGGACGAAGGCCTCGAAGGCGCGCAAATCGGCTTCGGCCTGGCTGGACAGGTGCACGGAGGCAAACACCGTGACGTCGAAGCCGAGCCGGCGCGGATCCAGCAAGCCGCGGTAACCCAGGATGTAGCCCGCTTCCTCCAGCGTCCGGACCCGGCGCAGGCAGGGCGGCGGCGAAATGCCGACGCGTTTGGCCAGTTCCACGTTGGTGATTCGGCCGTCGGCCTGGATTTCGGCGAGGATTTTGAGGTCGATTTCGTCGAGATTCTTAGACACGCGGGTCCGCTTCCTGGGGCTGGCTCGGCTGGCAGGTAAAATGCTGCAACACTCTTAGCCCAGCCGGTGCAGGATGCGCAATTTTATTGCGCGTGCAGTGCGCCATTAACCTCGTTTCCCCGGAAAATTCGCCGATTTGGATTGCAATTCTTGCATAGCTACCCAGATGTCCTAGACTTGGATTTGACACTTTTAGCGCCGCCGCGATGCCTTTTCCGGCCGCTTCCCGCTCAAGTCCTGACCAAACTCCCTTAACGAGAGAGGGACCTTCCGATGCCCGCCCCTATCCATGCCAAGGTCGTCATTATCGGTTCCGGCCCCGCCGGTTACACCGCGGCGATCTACGCGGCGCGGGCGATGCTTGAGCCGATCCTGATCCAGGGCATCCAGCCCGGCGGACAGCTCACCATCACAACCGACGTGGAAAACTATCCCGGCTTTGCCGACGTCATCCAGGGCCCCTGGCTGATGGAGCAGATGGAAAAGCAGGCCGCCCATGTCGGCACCAAAACCGTCACCGACCTCGTCACCAAGCTCGACCTGTCGCAGCGGCCGTTCCGCCTGACCTGTGACTCAGGCGACACCTACATCGCCGAGACCGTGATCCTCGCCACCGGCGCCCAGGCGCGCTGGCTCGGAATACCGTCGGAGGCGAAGTTTCAGGGCGGCGGCGTGTCGGCCTGCGCAACCTGCGACGGCTTCTTCTACCGCGGCAAGGAAGTGGTCGTGGTCGGCGGCGGTAATACCGCGGTCGAGGAAGCGCTATTCCTGACCAACCATGCTTCGCAGGTCACCATCGTGCATCGCCGCGATCACTTCCGCGCCGAGCGCATCCTGCAGGAGCGGCTGTTCAAGCACCCGAAGATCAAGGTGGTGTGGGATAGCGCCATCGACGAGATCTGCGGGACCGAGAACCCGAACAAGGTCACCCATGTGCGGCTGAAGAACGTCAAGACCGGCGCGCTGACCGATCTGCGAACAGACGGCGTCTTCATCGCCATCGGCCACGCACCGGCCACCGACCTGGTCGCCGGCCAGATCAAGCTGAAACACTCGGGCTATGTCGAGGTGGCACCGAACTCGACTGCGACTTCGGTGCCCGGCCTGTTCGCGGCCGGCGACGTCGCCGACGAAACCTACCGGCAGGCAGTCACCGCGGCCGGCCTCGGCTGTATGGCAGCGCTTGAGGCCGAACGCTTCCTGGCGTTGCGCGCGAGCGATCGCGCGGCGGCGGAATAAACATGGCTCGATCGAGAGACGGATTTAACGATATGGATTGGGACAAGCTGAAGGTGTTTCACGCTGCGGCGGAAGCGGGAAGCTTTACGCATGCCGGCGAGCAACTGGGGCTTTCCCAATCGGCGGTATCGCGGCAGGTCTCGGCGCTGGAGCAGGAGCTCTCGGTGTCGCTGTTCCACCGCCATGCGCGCGGACTGATCCTCACCGAACAGGGTGACCTGCTGTTCCGCACCGCGCATGACGTGTTCATGCAGTTGCAGGCGGCGCGCGCCAAGCTCACCGACAGCCGCGAGCGGCCGAGCGGCGATCTCAAGATCCAGACCCCGCCGGCGCTCGGCATCAACTGGCTGATTCCGCGGCTCGGCGAGTTCACCGGATTGTATCCGGAAATCCGGATTTCGCTGATCGTCACCGACGAGGATCTCGACCTGTCGATGCGCGAGGCCGACGTCGCGATCCGCACCCGCAAGCCGACCCAGCCGGACCTGATCCAGCGCAAACTGTTCTCGATCGGATTCCACGCTTATTGCTCGCCGGAATACATCAAGCGCTTCGGCACGCCGCGCACGCTCGATGACCTCGATTCGCATCGCATCATCATGCTCGGCGACGCACAGGTGCCACCGCATCTGCAAAACCGCGCCTGGCTGATCGACGCCGGCCGCAACGGCGCGGGTCCGCGCGATCCCTACTTCAAGGTCAACAACATTCTGGGCCTGGTCCGGGCCTGCCAGCAGGGCCTCGGCATCGCGGCACTGCCGGATTATCTGGTCGAGGAAAACAACAGCCTGGTGCAGCTGTTCGGCGAGACCGAACTCGATCCAGGTCGATACCTATTTCGTGTACCCGGAAGAGTTGAAGACGGTGGCGCGGGTGCAGGTATTCCGTGACTTCGTGGTGAGCAAGGCGCAACGCTGGCCCTCCTGATTTCGTCATCCACGGCCGGATTAGCTGCTCTTATAGAGGGGCCCCGCTCTCCGCATGACTGACATGCGGCTCGGGCGGTTGCTGCGAGCCGCCGTTGGGGATCATAGTGTCTCCACGCTGAACGGTCGCGCTGCGCATATGTCCCCCTCCTCCAGTGGCGCGGAAGTTCAGTAATCCCTCTTGGAAGGTGATTGTGTCGGCCTCACGTGGCCAATGCCTTAAAGCCGGACTCTTTTGAGTCCGGCTTTTTTTTGTGTTCGCTTGCCGAACGGCGCTTTTCGAAAAGGCGGCTTTCATCCCGGCGTCATGTTGCGCGGATTGACAACGCTACGGCGCGCACCCATCATTCGCACATGATCACGAGTTCGTGCGCAAATCTGTCGTCGAAAAAAGGTCCCCATCCGGGGACCCGAGATTGATGCGCGCGCGATAAACCTGCCGCCTGCCCGATCCCGAAAACCCCGCCGTCTGGACGGGGTTTTTTATTGGTCCCGTCTCCGGCTTACCCCCGAAGGAGACCAACGATGACCGACCAACCCACCTCCGATTTGCAAAGCCGGCTGCAAGGACAGCTACAAGGCCTGTGGCTGCCGCTCGTCACGCCGTTCCGCGATCGCGTACTCGACGTATCAAGCCTGCGGCGGCTGGTCCGGCACTATGCGCGCGGCCCGGTCGACGGGCTGATCCTCGCCGCGACGTCGGGCGAAGGCATGTCGCTTGGGTCAGACGAGCTTGAGCGGCTGGTGGCGGTGACGCGCGAGGAAAGCACCGGCAGCGGACGCCATCTGCCGATCGTTCTCGGCCTGTCGGGTGCCAGCACGGCAAAGATGATGGATGCGCTGGACGAGACGGCCGACTGGCCGATCGACGGCTATCTGATCGCCAGCCCCTATTACACGCGGCCGTCGCAACGCGGCCTGGTGCAGCACTTCAAGGCGCTCGCCGATCACGCTTCCTGGCCGATCGTGCTCTACAACATTCCATACCGGACCGCGGTCAATCTCACCAACGAGACGCTGCTGGAGCTTGCCGCGCATCGCAACATCGTCGGCATCAAGGATTGCAGCGCCGACCGCGCCCAGTCGGCCGACTTCATCCGCCGTAAGCCGGCCGGCTTTCGCGTGCTGACCGGCGAGGATGCGCAATACCACGAGGCGCTCACCGACGGCGCCGACGGCGCCATCCTGCTATCGGCACATCTCGAAACCGAAGCCTTCGCATCGGTGCGCACGCTGATGAAGCAGGGCGACTGCGATGGCGCGCGCAAGTGCTGGGAAAGCATTTCAGAATTGACGCGGCTGTTGTTCGCCGAGCCGAGCCCGGCGCCGGCCAAATATTGGCTGGCGCGCCAGGGCCTGATCGACAGTGCCGAAGTTCGCCTGCCGATGGTGGAGGTCGGTGCAGAGCTCGCGGCCCGGATCGATGCCGAGATCGCGCGACGCAGGCCGCCGGTGTTGCGGCGGGCATAGCGCCGAAAATTATTCTCCCTCCCACCACAAGCGGCGAGAGGGAGAATAGCGTTAGCTGACCAGCAGCCGATAGGTCATGACAGGCGCGAAGCCGAGCAACATCGCCCAGATCGCGAACGACGACACCAGCAGGACGTCGTGCATTCGCTGGGCGTGCTCGCAGATCGGATATTTCGATTTCGACATTGGTATCCCCCCGGGTTTTTTCTTGAGGGGATATCGATACGTGCAAAATTTTAAAGTCACGCGCAAGGGTTCGCTTGCCTTTGAAGGTTCGCGGTCATCGGACGTTAACCAGCATCGGCGTCGCGGGATGAGGGCGTCGACTAGCCTTGCCGCACCACGGTGGTTAATCGGTGGTAGCACCTGCGGTCAAATGCCAGCGAAAATGCGACCGGGATCTTAAAACCGGACGCGTATCGATATCCGCGACAACAACAGGTAACGCGGGGGCGCGTCGTGAATTTCGAAAACAACAACTCCATCCCTGAACAACAGGGCTTTACGACCGAGGACATTCTGTGGGCGGTCGGCATCTGGTCGGTGATCCTGACCCTGTCGCCCGTTGTCGTCTTCTATATGCTGATGGTGGCGTAAGGCCGCCGTCTCCTACGGTCATTGCCTGCAACAAACGCGAAGCGTTCGTGCACGAGAACGCTAGCGACGAAGCAATCCAGACTGCCTTTTTTGGCCTTCTGGATTGCTTCGCTTGCGCAATGATGTTGATGAACTTCCGTCGTCACGTCGGCACACAAGAAAAACGCGCGGAACCCGCGCGTCTTTAGAGTGCAAGCAGTCCCAACCCGACGGCGTTGTTACGCCGCCTGCTTGTGCATGGCGCCCGATCCCGACGCCGTTCCGCGGATCGCCTTGATCGAACGTTCGATCGCAGCCCACAGCCGGGTGATCTCGGCCGCAGCCCGGCCTTCCGCGTAATATTCGCGGGCGCCTTCGCCTTGGCTGAGCGCCATCAGCAGATCCGCGCGATTGGTGATCTGACCGCTCCACACCGGCGCACGGAACTTGATCAGAGCTTCACGCGCGATGGCAACGATCCGGCTTTCGGCGCCGTCACGTTCGGCGGGCGCGCCGTTGATGACGACCGCATAGGGCTTGCGCGCCGAGCGGCAGGTCTGAATCGTTTCCTGCACCGCGTTGACGTCGAACACGCCGGGCCGCGCCGGAATGATCACCATCGTGGCGTTGCGGATGGCGTCGTCGACGACCGCCGAAAGATTCGGCGGCGTGTCGATGAACACCCATTCGACTCCGTCACGCTTGGCTGCCGCAATGATGCCGCTGACGGAATTCACAGCCGCCTTGATCGGCGGTTCGTTGGTGCCGCGCAGCTTGTGCCAGAGAGTCAGCGAACCCTGCGGATCGGCGTCGATCAACAGGATGGGTTTCGTTGCCTTATGGACATGCGCAGCGAGATGAGCAGCCAGGGTGCTTTTCCCCGAGCCCCCCTTACGCGAAGCGAAAACTATGACGTTCATACCTTGGCCTCCAGATTGACCCCAGAAGCCGAAAATGAATCACCGCGCTGATTCGTCAAAGAAAAATTTACGCCTTGCCGCGATGAAGCCACTGATTTGCCCACAAGGTTGCTTTTTGAGTCACACCGTGCGGTGCGATACAACCAAAAGGGGAGTCGCCAGAACGGCTTGACCGCTCATTGCATGGTTTTTGAGCGCTGGCGCTCGATCCATTTGCGCTCGATCCATCCGAGCGAGCGCGCCATCGGCTTCTGCAGCACCGGCACATCCTGCGCGAACAAAACGAGTCCGAGCGGCAGCATCCAGACTCCTAGCACCGGCAGAAAGCTGAATATGCCGCCGAAAATCAGGAGAATGGCGAGCGGGATACGGGCATAGCGCGACGACGGCTTCCGCAGCCAGCCGACGAATTTCGCCGGCCGGGGCGGCAGCTTGGCTTCGAACCAGGCAAAATGCCGGTCGAGTTCTTCCTGGTGGTTGCTCATGAACGTCTCAGATGTTCATCAGCCACGGTACCGCAAGGCGTCGGTCTGTCGCACGCCAGGGACTTGAAACGGCGCACCGCGATCAGGTCGCGGCGGGTTTCTTCGCAGGCTTGCCTGAGGATTTCGTTGCAGGCTTCTTGGCTGGAGGCTTGTGCGCCTTGCTGGCGACCGGCCTGCGCGCCACCGGCCTGATGTTGGTGGGCGCGCCCGCGGCAACTTCGTCCGGCTCGGGGCCCGCCCTGAACTGCGCCCGGCACGGCGGCGAGAGCTGCGACTTGTTGCGGGCCATGCAGGCGGTCACGCGCGCGACGTCGGGGATATCGGCGCTGCAAAGCCGGAACGCATCGCCGGTGCACGCCTGCTCCTGCTCGGGGGTATAGGCTTGGCCGGCGGTGGACCACATTGAGACCGACAGCGCCGTCGCCAGCAGCAATCCAAACTGAAAATGGCTGATCCGAAAAATCGTCATCAATCCCCCCAGGGCCATAATTCCGCGAATTGTGGGTGAATGGCGGGGGATTCGCAAGCAGCGGCGCACTGCGCGCCGGAGCGCAAATGTCGCGGCGCACGGATACGGATTTGACCGCTGTGGGACGTGGTACAGTTGGGTGGGCTCGAACCACCGACCTCCTGTTCCACAGACAGGCGCTCTAACCAACTGAGCTACAACTGCATCCTTTGCGAGGCCCCTCAAGAGGGGGGTCGCGAATTCCGCGGAAACTAGGTGCAACGCCCCGCTTTGGCAAGGCCGCGCAGCCACTGATTATGGTCGCCGGCAAGGTTACGCGCGTTCAATTGCAAGGTACCGTTGAAATCACACCATTCGCGGCCGGATCGAAGCGCAGGGTCAGCCGCCATGGAAGACCGGATTTCGCTGCGTACCGGGCTACGGTCACGGCGCCTCTCCACGCAGCAAAAAGCCCGGGCAACCGGCCCGGGCCTTTTCTGGCGAACGCCCGGTCGGTCAGGCGGCCGGCTTGTAGAGCTTCGAGGCCGAGGCCTTGATCGGCTCGACGGTCTCGGTGGCGACCTTCTGGCTGAGCTCGGCGAGCTCCTTGGCCTGGGCCGAGAGCGTCTCGAACTGCTTCTTGGTGTGCGAGGTCCACAGCTCCATCGCGGCCGCCGGCGTCTTCACGCCGAACAGTTCCTGGGCGAAATCGAGCGAGGACGAGGTGTTGGCCTTGAAGAACTCGACCATCTTGGCCGAGTACTCGCTGGCGCCCTTGCTGGCGGAGGTGAACACCGCCTCGATGGTGCCGTTATGGGTCTCGGCGGCATCCTTGAACTTGGCGTAGCTGTCGCGGGCCTGCGAAACGCCCTTTTCAGCAAACGCACGCATCTGCTCGGGGACTTCGAAGGGAATGATGGAGGCGGAGAACGGATCGGTGGAAGTGGTCACGGCATGCATCCTTCACAATGGGGTTTAAACCGGGGTCCCCCTCAGCAACGCCAGGCGGACAAGCGGCCTGGTGCCGAAGGGAGCACGTACACAAACTCACGGAAGCGCCCATCCACGGGCCTGCCTAACTAGCACCCATATCATGTCAAATTTGTGCAACGCAATGCAATTTCTGGTGCAATGCCACATACGTGACCCGGACAGGATGCAGTTCCCTATTCGGCTATCCAGCGTTGCACATGGCTCAGCAAAAGCACTTGCAGGAAGGCTCAGCTCTGGACTGCTCGGCTCTTGATGACGAGCTCTTGATGACCAAGCTCTTGGCTCTCAGCGTCTCGACTCTCAGCTCTTGGGCTTCGCCGCGTCCATCGCGGCCTTGCTGACGATCTGGCCCATCTCGCTGGCCTGCTGCGCCAGCGAGCGCATCTGGCCCTGCACATATTCGCTGTGCAGCCGCATCACCTCGGTCAGATCCTTGGCCTTCAGCAGCGACTGCGCGTAGTCGAGCGAGGCCTGCACGTTCTGTTCGGCATAGGCGACGGCCTTGGCGCCGATGTCCTTGGCGCCGGCGCGAACCGTGGCGCCGCGCTCCTCGATCGAGCCTGCGGTCGTCTGCGCCGAGGTGAGGAATTTCTCAAACGTCTTGCGGGCCTGGTCGAAGCTGGCCTCCGCCATCGTCCGCATTTCCTTCGGGATCTCGAAACGATCGTCGCTCATGGTCCACTCCTGTTGCGTGGGCAGGGACTATTCGGTTAGCGCCAAAAGGCCTCACCGGTATGACGCGGTGTTCAGGGTTCCCTATCGTGGACCTCTCGCCGCCGTTTGCAACTGGCCCAACGCCGCAGGCCGCCAAACGGTTCAGCCGGGTTAAGGTTATCCCGGGTTAGGCCGCCCCCGGTCCGCCCCTGCCGTGGACCTGCCGGTCCCCGCTTGCGATACTAACGATCCCTTAAGGCTGTCGGCATTTTGACGGCCAATTCTGCTGCCCGGACGATCATGTATTTGCGATGAATTTTGCCGAATTTCAGTTGCAGGCGCTCAGCGATCCGCGATTGGCGGCGTTTGCGGCCAGCCCGCTGCCGGCATGGCTGTGGTCGGCCGATGGCACGCGCATCCTGTGGGCCAATCCGGCGGGCGCCGACGTGTTCGGCGCGACGGACGGCGCGGCACTGGCTGCGAGGATTTTCGGACCGGCCGATCGACATCGCCGCCAGGTCGCCCGGCTCGCGGGCCGGTTCCTTGCGGGTGGCGCGATCCGGCTGGAGCGGCTGCAAGGCTTTGGCGCAGCACCCGGCATGCTCGCGACCTGCGGCTGCACGCGGTTCGATTTTCCCGACGGCAGCCACGGCATTCTGATTGCCGCCGGCGCAGCCGCCGGTCGTGCGCGAACGGCCGTCGCAGCGACGGCGAAGCCCGAAGCCAGCCGTCGCCGGAGCCGTCCACATCGATTGCCGACGCGGCGCGCAGTTGCACCGCCAGCACATCCGCGCCGCCGCACCGGACTGATGAGCAACCGTCGACAGCCGGTCGAAGCGCCGCGGAGTTCGCGCTGTTCGACGCCTTCGCCGAGCCGCCCGAAGCGCCGGTCGATCCAGCCTGATGCCTGCGGATCAAGCGCTCGGAGCCCGATCTTGAATGCGTGCTGCAACTCGATCTGCCGCATGTCGAAGCCACGCAATCGGCCGGCGCACGTCGAAACAAGTCTGGAAGCAGCATCCGCGACGAGCCGATCGCCGCGCTCGCCCCGGCACCGTCATCTGCCGCTGGGCCGCTGCCGACTCCGCAGCGGCTGCCGCTACGCTTCACGTGGCAGATGGATCGAGGACGACCGCTTCACGCTGACGCTCGGACGAGTTCATCCACCTGATCGGACCGCGCACCGCCGCCGGCCTCGGCCGGCCGTGGCACGAGATCGCCGAAATGTTCGGCCTCGATCCCGACGGCCGCGTCGCGCAGGCGCTTCGCCACCCGCGCGACCTGGAGCGGCATCACGCTGAACTGGCCGGTCGACGGCGGCGAGCCGGTTGCCGGTCGAACTGTCGGGCCTGCCGGTGTTCGATGCCGCGCGGAATTTTGCCGGCTACCGCGGCTTCGGCGTCTGCCGCGATCTCGATGGCCCTCGCGCGGCTCGCCGCGGTGCGCCGACCGGCCGTCGTTCGACGCCGCGGCCCCGCCGTCGCCATGGTCGGCGGATATCCTCCAGGCGGGCCCTGCCCCGGACATGCCGCCCGCGGAAATGCCCCTCGAAGAATTGGCCGACCCGACCGACGCGGCGTCACCTTCGTCTGCAGGATTGCCTGACCCGACAGCGTCAGAGACTTCACAGCAAACCGATCTGGAAACCACCGTGGAACCTCCCAAGGACGACACGTTAGAGGACACGTCAAAGCAAACACCGATGGAAACGCTCACGGGAATTCCGGCCGAGGCGCCCACGGAAGCGCCGATGAACGTGTTGCCGTTCCGCGCGCCCGGCGATGCCAAGCCGCTGTCGCTGACGCCGGTGGAGAACAGCGCCTTCAACGAGCTGGCGCGGCAATTGTCGGCGCGGCTCGACACCGAGAATGGCACTGATGGCGCCGGAGGGCACGGGCGGCGAGGTCACCGGCATCGACGATACCGTGGTCGAGAGGTCCGCGACCGTGACGACGTTCGAAGTTTCGCGCGAAGCGCCGGCCGCCGAGACGCCGGAATGGCTGGCGCCATCGGAGCCGCCGGCACGCGGCGAAGCCCGGCGCGACAGGGCGCTGCTCGATCTGCTGCCGGTCGGCATCCTGATCTACCGGCTCGACCGCCTGCTCTATGCCAACCCGGCCTTCCTGACCCAGATGGGTTATCCGGGCCTGCACGCGCTGGAGGATGCCGGCGGCCTCGACGCGCTCTATGTCGAACCCGGCGTCTCCAACGCATCCTCGACCTCGGACACCGGCACGCCGGTGACGATCTCGGCAAGCCAGCCATTGGACGCGCAAGCGCCGCCGTCGGCCGCCGCCGCTCGCCTTTACACGATTTCATGGGACGGCGAATCCGCGCTGGCCCTGATCTTCTCCGGCACCCGCCATGAAAGCGCGGCCGTCGCGGCCGCGCTCGCACAGGCCGGCCAAGGCACTCAAGCGCTTGCCACCGAAGCGCTTGCCGCCGAAATCCCGGTCGCCGAACCCGTGATCGCCGAACCGCTGCCGGCCGGCCACGCCGGCGCCGAAGATCTCGGCGCCATCCTCGACACCACGGCCGAAGGCATCGTGATGTTCGACGCCGAAGGCAACATCAATTCGGCCAACCGCAGCGCCGAAGCGCTGTTCGGCCATGACGGCGATGAACTGGCGCGGCGCAATCTCGCCGACCTGTTCGCAGCCGAAAGCCGGCACGCGGTGTTCGACTATCTCGCCGGCATCAAGCAGGCCGGCGTCGCCAGCCTGCTCGATCACGGCCGCGAGGTGCTGGGCCGCGAGAGCAAGGGCGGCATCATCCCGCTGTCGATGACGATGGGCCGCACCCGCCCCGACGGTCCGAATTTCTTCGCCGTGTTCCGCGACCTGTCGCAGGCCAAGAAGACCGAGAACGAATTGCGCGAGGCGCGGCGGCTGGTCGAGCGCGCCGGCACCGCCAAGACCGACGTGCTGGCCGCGATCAGCCACGAGGTGCGCACGCCGCTCAACGCCATCATCGGCTTTGCCGAAGTGATGATCGGCGAGCGCTTCGGCGCTCTCGGCAACGAGCGCTACGTCGAATACATGAAGGACATCCGCGCCTCCGGCGAACGCGTGATCGCTGTTATCAACGACCTGCTCGACCTGTCGCGGATCGAAACCGGCAAGCTCGACCTCGCCTTCACCAGCCAGAACCTCAACGAGATGGTCGAGAGCTGCGTCGCCGTGATGCAGCCGCAGGCCAACCGCGAACGCATCATCATCCGCACCTCGCTGGCGCATACGCTGCCGCCGGTCGTGGCGGATGCGCGCGCGCTGCGCCAGATCACGCTGAACCTGATCGGCAACTCGATCCATCTCGCCAATGCCGGCGGCCAGGTCATCGTCTCCACCGCCTTGTCGGATTTCGGCGAGGTGATGCTGCGGGTTCGCGACACCGGCCACGGCCTCAACGACAACGAGGTCGCCCGCGCCCTCGAACCGTTCCGGACCCAGGCGCCGTCGGACCAGGCCTCCGACAGCGGGGTCAGCCTGTCGCTGACCAAGGCGCTGGTCGAAGCCAACCGCGCCAAATTCCAGATCAAGACCGGCGGCCGTTCCGGCACGCTGATCGAAGTGGTGTTTCCGCACGCGGTGGCGAAGGTCTGATCGCAGCGAAGCCGTAGCTTTCTGCGGGGATGTGTCGCGCGTGATAGCGCGCGCCACGGCACAATTTTTGCTCGAATTCATCTGCTTGAATGCATCCGCACCCGGATCGCCTATTTCCTGGGCATTTTGGACCGATCGATTATGCGCGCTCTTGTCGTCGCCGATTTGCATTATTCGTTGCCGCAGTTCGACTGGCTGCTGGCGGCAGCCCCGGAATTCGACCTCGTCATCTTCGCCGGCGACGCGCTCGACATCGGCTCGATCGTGGATTTCCGCGCCCAGATCCTGGTGGTGAAGAAATACCTGTCGCTGCTGTCGGGCCTGACCCGCGTCATTCTCTGCTCGGGCAATCACGATCTCGACGAACGCAGTCCCGAGGGCGAGAAGATTTCACGCTGGGTCGGCGAGGTCCGCGAACTCGGCATCGCCTGCGACGGCGACAGTTTTGCGATCGGCGACACGCTGTTTACGGTGTGCCCGTGGTGGGACGGCCCGCTGGTCAAGCAGCGCATCGAGGACCAGTTGCGCGACGCCGCCGCACGAGCGGCTGCCGCGCTGGATCTGGGTGCATCACGCGCCGCCGGCCAATTCGCCGACCAGTTGGGGCGGCAAACGGTTTTTCGGCGACGTCGAACTGGTGCAATGGATCGAGCGCTACCGGCCTTCGATGGTGATCTCGGGCCATGTGCACCAGTCGCCGTTCATTCCCGATGGATCATGGTTCGACCGGCTCGGCGACACCTGGGTGTTCAATGCCGGCCTGCAGCCCGGACGGCCGCCGGTCTACATCGTGCTCGATATCGATGACGGCGCGGCGTTCTGGCTGTCGGCGGAAGCCGGACAATCGATCGATCTCAAGGCGCCGCTGAAGCGACCGGCCGCGCCGATCGAGATCGTGCCCCCCTGGCTCACATCCTTGGGTCAGATTGCCGATCCGAGCCTGGCGCGACCTGCGACGGCGGCAGGTTGATCATGCTGTGCAGGAGTTCACTCACCATCGAAAGGTGGGTGCCATGGCCGGCATACTGGTGCGTCAGGTCGGCGAGATAGGTGGTTGCGACATTGAGGCGCTGGGCCAACAGCCGCGCGATCAGCAGCGTCACTGCCGGCTGGTCGCGCAGAAACGACGCGGCGTCGTCGAACTCGTAGATGATCGAGTCCGACGCCGCGCGAACGGTCGCGGTATGCGGCTGGTCGAGCAGAACAGACATTTCGCCGAGCATCGCGCCGGGCTCGGTCACGACAGCGACAATGATGTCGCCCTTGATGACTTCGAGCTTGCCGGCCATCAGCACGAACAGATGCCCGGTCTTGCCGCCCTCGTGCAGGATCAGCGTCCCCTCGGGCACCTTCCGCTCCACCCCACCTTTGCAATAGTCCAGAACCGCGCGCATCAGCATCATCTCCGCTCATCACAAGACTAGGCAGGAAGGCTGCCAAGGTCGAACGGTAACAGGAGACGTGCTGCTCAAATTGTCGGCAATAACAAGCTCTTGATTGATCACACCGGCGCGGAAGTGGTCGCCGGCAGGAAATCGCCGATCACCTCCAGGAACAGCTTTGGCGACTGCAGTTGCGGGACATGGGCGCAGCCCGGGATGATCTCGAGATGCGCCTGCGGCAGGCCCGCCGCCAGTTCGTGCGACATCGGCGGCGGGGTCGCCTCGTCGTGTTCGCCGACCAGCACCAGCACCGGTGTCTTTACACTTGCAAGTTCGGGCCGCAGGTCGAGGCTCGCCAGCGCATCGCAGGCGGCGCAAAATACGTCGAGGTCGGTGCGCAGGAACGCGGCCCGGCGGTCGGCCATCAGGTCGGGATGCGCGGCCTGAAATTCCGGCGCGAACAGACGCCGCATCGCCACATCCGTAATCGCGGACAATCCCCTGGCCTTTGAGGCCGCCGCCATGTTGCGAAACGCCTCGCGTCCCGGTTCCGAGAACGCCGCGCCGCAATCCGCGAGCACGAACCTGGTCGCAACGGCGGGATGGCGAATGGCCATCTGCAGCGCGACGAAGCCGCCATAGCCGTTGCCGAGCACGATGGCGTCCTTGCCGCCGGCGGCGTCCTTTACCGCTTCCGCCATCCGGTCGGCCACCGCCGCCAGACCACCTTTCACTGCCTGCGAACCACCGAAACCGGGCAACTCAGGCACGATCACCGTAAACGACTTCGACAGGTCCGGGACGATGGCGTCGAAACTCGCGCGGTCGGACAGCAGCGAGTGCAACAGAAACAGCGGCGGCCCTTCACCTGATAGCGCTGCGTTGACGGTGCCGTTGGCGAACAGCCGATCCATTCCGGTCTCACTTTCAAATCACTTCAGGCGCCCCTGGTCGCGCCAATTCGCCCATTGATAAATCAAAACACGCATAATTCAAGCCTTTAGGCCTTGACGTGATATTTCACGACTGCAAGATTGGGAGCACCGAAAAAGGACTTTCGATGCTTTTACGCGACAATGTCTACGAAAATCTCCGCGCTGATATTCTCACGTGCCATTTCGCTCCGGGCGATGATATGCGCGAACAGGACCTCGCCGAGCGCTATGCGGTCAGCCGCCAGCCGGTGCGGGAAGCGCTGCTGCGGCTGGAGCGCGAGCATCTGGTCACCGTGCAGCCGCGGCAGGGTTATCGCGTCAACCCGATCTCGCTGGCCGACGCGCGCGACCTGCTACGGTTTCGCCTCG
The DNA here is from genome assembly GCA_963764705.1 of uncultured Alphaproteobacteria bacterium. Lineage (GTDB taxonomy): Bacteria > Pseudomonadota > Alphaproteobacteria > Rhizobiales > Xanthobacteraceae > Bradyrhizobium. The sequence continues at coordinate 145,810 of CAVXTR010000020.1, forward strand.
CGCTGGAGCCGGCCTGCGTTGCCGAAGCCATCGAGAATGCCAGCGACGCGGTGCTGAAGTCGCTGAACGAATTTCGGCGTTTTGCCGGCAACCATGAAGACTTCATCGCCTATAACCGCGCCTTCCATTCGGCCCTGGCGCATGCCTCCGGCAACCGCCGCATGGCCACCGCGCTCTGCGACCTGATCGGACAGGCCGACCGGCTGGTGCGCGTCAGCGTCGCCAACGTGAAGGGCCACGATCCGAAGCAGCTCGTGGCCGAGCATGTCGCGCTGATCGAGGCGATGCAGCGGCGCGAGGCGCGAACCGCCGCCCGCATTATCAAGGCGCATATTGCGCAGACCGAAAAACGCGTGCTGCCGGCGCTGAAGCGCAACGCCGTGGTGCTCGACGGGAGGGAAGCATGAACATTCCTGCAAAGCCCGCCACGACGGACGTCGAAGTCCACGGCAATTTCGTCGACGGCCGTGAGGTCGAGGCCGGCTCCGGCGCGATGCTGGACGTGCGCAATCCCGCCACCGGCGACGTCATCGCCCGGATTCCGAATTCGACCGCCGAAGATATCGACCGCGCCATGAAGAGCGCGCGGGCCGCCTTCGAAGGCAAGGCGTGGGGCGGCATGGACACGCGCGCCCGCGCCAAACTCGTCAACCGCCTCGCCGACGCCTTCGAGGCCAATCTCGACACGCTGTACCGGCTGGAGACGCTTAACAACGGCCGCCCGATCAACGAGACCCGCGCGCAGTTATCGCGGCTGCCGGATTTCTTTCGCTACTTTGCCGGCGTCGCGCTGGCACGCCGCGACTCGGTGATCCCCGTCGAAGGCGCCTACCTGAACTACACCTTGCGCACGCCGATCGGCATCGTCGCCAACTGTACGCCGTTCAATCATCCCTTGATGATCCTGTGCAAGTCGCTCGCTGCCGTGCTCGCGACCGGATGCGTCACCGTGGTCAAGCCGTCGGAATACACCCCGCTGACGACGCTGAAGCTGGCGCAGATCTTCACCGAAGCCGGCCTGCCGCCGGGCGTCTTCAACATCGTGCTCGGCCTCGGCCAGAGCGCCGGCAAGATGCTGGCCGAACATCCAGACATCAACAAGCTGGTGCTGACCGGCGGCACCGAGGCCGGCCGCATCGCCGGCGGCGCGGCGGCAAAGGTGTTCGCCCACCAGACCATGGAGCTCGGCGGCAAGACGCCGGTGATGGTGTTCGACGATTTCGATGTCGAGCGCGCGGTCAATTACGCGGCCTTTGGCGCCTTCATCGGCGCCGGACAGACCTGCGTCTGCGCCTCGCGCCATATCGTGCAGGCCACGATCTATGACGAATTCGTCGAGAAGCTGAAGGCAAAGACACAAAGCATCCGGATTGGCGATCCCTTCGATCCCGCGACGCAACTGGGCCCGGTGATCTCGGCGCGGCAGCGCGACCGCGTGCTGACCTATTCGCGTTTCGGCCATGAGGACGGCGCGCGGCTGGTCACCGGCGGCGTGGCCGCCAAGGTGCGCTGGTCATGACAACGGTTACTTCGTCGAACCGACCGTCTTCGCCGACGTCAAATCCGACATGCGCATCTTCCAGGAAGAAGTGTTCGGCCCGTTCACCTCGGTGACGCCGTTCAAGGACGAGGCCGATGCGTTACGTCTGGCCAACGATTCTCCCTTCGGTCTTGCTGCCGCGATCCGCACCCGCGACGTCGGCCGCGCCCATCGCGTGGCGTCGGCGGTCAAGGCCGGCATTGTCTGGGTCAACGATCATCATCGCCTCGACCCGGCCTCGCCCTGGGGCGGCGTCGACGACAGCGGCATCGGGCGCGAATGCGGCACCGAGAGCTTTGACGATCATTTCAACACCAAGAGCGTGATGGTCGCGACGCATGACCAGCCGTTCGACTGGTACCGCGACACGGCAACGCAACGACGACTGAACTAACGAGTAACAAACGGCGCACCGGTCCCAGAGAAGACCGGCGCCGCATACAGGGGGAAGTTTCCAATGGCTCTTGCAGTAAATGCCGGCGCGCGTCTCGACCGGCTGCCGGTTTCTTCGTTTCACTATCGGATTTTCGGGTTGGTCGGCGCCGGCATGTTCTTCGACGGCTACGATCTCTACGTCGCCGGCGGCGTGCTGGCCTCCGCGATCCAGACCAAGTTCTCCACCATTCCGCAAAACCTGCAATTCATCTCGCTGACGTTCGTCGGCATGACGATCGGCGCATTGATCACCGGATTTGTCGGCGATCGGCTCGGCCGGCGCTTCACCTACCAGATCAATCTTCTGATCTTCGGGCTGGCGTCGCTGGCGGCGGCGTTCGCGCAGGATATGACCCAGCTGACCGCCTGCCGCTTTGTGCAGGGCCTCGGTCTCGGCGCCGAGATCGTCGTCGGCTATTCGACGCTGACCGAATTCGTGCCGCCGAAGACGCGCGGACGCTGGTTGTCGATGATGGTGCTGCTGGTGGTCGCCGGCTTTCCGATCACGGCCTTGCTCGGCTACCTCATCATCCCGGTGTTCGGATGGCGGCCGATGTTCGTCATTGCCGGCATCGGCTCGCTGATCGTCTGGTATCTGCGCAAGAACCTGCCGGAATCGCCGCGCTGGCTTGAATCGCAGGGCCGCATGGAAGAAGCCGAAGCCTTGATGCAGCAGATCGAAAAGGAAGCCGCCGGCGGCGGCACGCTGCCGCCAGTGGTGGTGCCGGCCCCGGTGCCGCAGGTCGCCGCCATGGACATGCTGAAGCCACCGCTGCTGCAACGCATGATCGTCGGCTGCTGGGTGCTGATCACGATCAACACCCTGATCTTCGGCTTCGTGCTGTTCCTGCCGCAATTCTTCCTGCGCCAGGGACTGACGATCGCCAATTCGCTGGCCTACACGCTGGTGCTGTCGATCGCCTCTTTGGTCGGCTGCGCGGTCGGCGCCTACGTCTCCGACGCCATCGGCCGGCGCTGGAGCATCATCGGCGCCTCCATCGTCACCATCATCTCCGGCTACATCTATGCCCGTTTCAACGCGGCATCCGATCCAACCATCGTGCTGAGCGTCGGCTTCGTGCTGATCGTCGCGATCTACGTCCAGACCGCGATCCTGTTCGGGGTCTATACGCCGGAACTGTTCCCGACCGAGATCAGGTTGCGCGCCAACGGCATCTGCAACACGCTGGGGCGCGGCGCCACCGTGGTCTCGCCCTTCATCGTCGGCGCACTGATGGCCTCCTACCAGTTGCCGGGCGTTCTCTGGCTGATGATCGGGCTTGTGGTCATTCAGATCGTCGTGGTGTGGGCCTGGGGCGTGGAACCACGCAACCGGGGCCTGGAGGAAGTCGCCACCGCCCAAGGCTGAAGAAACGGGAACGCGACGCTTGATATCGACTTAGTGACGCAACGGCCTTGACGCCCGTGCTACAAGCGCAGGCGTCAAGGCGGCTCAACAGCAGGTGCGAACAATGGCATCGCCGCGGATTATCGGGGGGATCGTTGCAGTTGCCGTGATCGCGGGAGCGGTGGCTGCGTTCGCCGTTGTGTGGCGTCCGGCAATAGCCGCGATCGATCCACCCACGCCCTCAGTGTTCGACAATGCGCTGGTCAAGCGCGGCCGCGATCTCGCGGCGATCGGCAATTGCAACGATTGCCACACCGTGCGCGGCGGAAAGGACTTTGCCGGCGGCCTGCCGGTGCCGACGCCGTTCGGCACCATCTATTCCTCGAACATCACGCCCGATCCCGACACCGGCATCGGCCGCTGGTCGGAAGCCGCGTTCCGCCGCGCCATGCAGTCCGGCGTCAACCGCGACGGCCAGCATCTCTACCCGACCTTTCCCTACGACCACTTCACCCACGTCACGGACGATGACGACCGCGCGCTGTATGCGTACCTGATGACACGGCAGCCGGTGCGGGCGCCTGCCCGCGCCAACGATCTCACGTTTCCGTTCAACCAGCGCATCGCGGTGGCCGGCTGGAAACTGCTGTTCCTGCGCCATGGCACCTACCAGCCCGACAGCACCAGGAGCGCGGAATGGAATCGCGGCTTCTATTTGGTCGAGGGCCTCGCCCATTGCGGCGCCTGCCACACCCCGCGCAACGTGCTCGGCGCGGAAAAGACTCAAGCCTCCTTTGCCGGCGGCGATGTCGACAACTGGCACGCCTACGCGATCAACGGCCAGTCGCCGGCGCCGGTGCCGTGGGATGCGGACGCGTTGTTCGGCTATCTCCGCCACGGCTGGCATCCCGATCACGGCGTCGCCCGCGGACCGATGGCCGAGGTCGTCAGCAATCTGGCTGAGGTGCCCGAGAGCGACGTCCGCGCCATTGCGGTCTACATGGCCGGCGTGTTCGGCGCGCCGACGCCGGAGCAGAAACGCCGCGGCGACGAGATGCTGGCGCAAGCCGGCTCCCGTCCGGCGCAGCCGGCCAATGGCGGCACCACATCAGGCGCCCAGCTCTTTGCCGCCGCCTGCGCGCCATGCCATGCCACCGACCGCGCGCCGCCGTTCGGCGGAATCAACCTCGCGCTCTCGAGCGCGCTCACGGGTCCCGACGCGCGCAACGCCGCCAATATCGTGCTGTCCGGCATCCGTCCCACCGCGGGCGAACGCAGCCCGATCATGCCCGGCTTTGCCGACAGCATGACCGACGACCAGGTCGCCGCATTGCTCGATTATCTGCGCGCTCGCTTCGGCAATGCCCCGCCCTGGACCAATACCGCCGACATCGTTCGCGACGCCAGACGAACCCAGACCGTATCCTTGCAGCGAGACAAGCCATGATGACATTGAAGGTCAATGGTCAGGACCACCAGATTGACGCCGAACCGGACACGCCGCTGCTCTATGTGCTGCGCGAGGATCTGAAGCTCAACGCCGCCAAGTTCGGCTGCGGCCTCGGCCAGTGCGGCGCCTGCACCGTCATCGTCGACGGCAAGGCGGTGCTCTCCTGCGTCACGCCGCTGCTGTTGCTCGAAGGCAAGAAGGTCACCACGCTGGAGGGTCTCGGCACGATCGAAGCGCCGGCACCGATCCAGCGCGCCTTCATCGAGGAGCAGGCCGCACAGTGCGGCTATTGCATATCGGGGATGATGATGCGGGCGCAGGCGCTGCTGGCGCGGAATTCGAAACCGACCGACGCCGAGATCAGGAGCGAACTCGAACTTAATCTCTGCCGCTGCGGCACCCATATGCGCATCCTGCGCGCGGTGCATCGCGCCAGCCATCTGATGCAGACTGCCGACGCTTCACCGGTACAGAGGAGCGCGCCATGAACGGCCCCGGCGATCTCACGCGGCGCAGTGTGCTCGCCGGCGGCGGCGCGCTGATCCTGAGTTTCTCGCTTGACGATGCCTTCGCGCAGGACCAGAGCGCGCCGCCGGCACCGAAGCCGCCGGGCAGCCTCGCCGAGTCGCCCTATCTCGACGCCTGGATTCGCATCGATGCCGACGGCAGCATCACGGCCTTCACCGGCAAGGCCGAACTCGGCCAGGGTTTCAAGACCGCGTTCCAGCAGATCGCCGCCGAAGAACTCGATGTGCCCTTCAAGGCCGTCAACGTCGTCACGGCCGATACGCGCCGCACCGCCAATGAGGGCTATACGTCCGGCAGCAACTCGATGAAGTACAGCGGCACCGCGATCCAGAACGGGGCGGCGCAGGTCCGCGAACTCCTGATCGCGGAAGCGGCGCGGCGGCTCGAACTGCCGCCGGAATCGCTGAAGACCGCCGACGCCGCTGTCATCGCGGCCGATGGCCGCACGCTCGGCTACGGCGAACTGGTCGCCGGCGACATGCTGCATGTGCAGGCGCAGCCCAAATCGAAGCTGAAGGATCCCGCTAGCTATTCGATCATGGGACAGTCGATCCCGCGTGTCGATATTCCCGCCAAAGTCACCGGCGGCGCCGCCTATATCCAGGACATGCGACTGCCGGGCATGGTGCACGCGCGCATGGTGCGGCCGCCGAGCTACGGCGCGGAATTGATCGCGCTTGATTCCAGCGCCGTCGAGAAACTACCCGGTGTGATCAAGATCGTGCGCGACGGCAATTTCCTTGGCGTCGTGGCGGCCAAGGAATACCAGGCCGTCAAGGCGATGCGTGCGCTCGCAAGCGCCGCGAAATGGCGGGAGACCACTCGGCTGCCGAGGCAGGACGACCTGCCGAACGTGATTACCGGCCTGCCGTCGCAGGACACGGTCATCTATCAGCAGAGCAATCCATCGGCATCCGGCATCAGGACTCTCGAGGCGAGCTATACGCGGCCCTATCAGGCCCACGGCTCGATCGGGCCGTCCTGCGCCGTGGCGCATCTGGTCAACGACGCCATGACGGTGTGGACGCATACCCAAGGCGTCTATCCCGATCGCGCCGGTATTGCCGAAATGTTGAAAGTGCCGCCGGCCAGCGTCCGGCTGATCCATGTCGAGGGTTCCGGCTGCTACGGCCATAACGGCGCCGACGATGCCGCGGCCGATGCCGCCCTGATCGCGCGGGCGATGCCCGGCATTCCCGTCCGCGTGCAGTGGATGCGAGAGCAGGAGCATGCCTGGGAGCCGTTCGGTCCGGCGATGGTGACCAAGTTGAAGGCTTCGCTCGACGGCAACGGCGCCATCGTCGACTGGAATTTCGAGGTCTGGAGCAACACCCATTCGATGCGGCCCGGCGGCGCCGGCTCGATGCTGGCGGCCCAGCACATGGCGCAGGCGTTCGCCGTGCCGGCACCGAAACCGCTGCCACTGCCGGAAGGCGGCGGCGACCGCAACGCCATTCCGTTCTATAAATTTCCAAGCGCGAAGGTGGTGCATCACTTCATTCCGAAAATGCCGCTGCGGATTTCAGCGATGCGCGCGCTCGGCGCCTATCACAACGTGTTCTCAATCGAGAGTTTCATGGACGAACTCGCGGTCGCTGCCGTCGTCGACCCGGTCGAGTTTCGCCTTAAGCATCTCGACGATGCGCGCGGACGCGACGTGATCGAAAAGGCGGCAAAAGAATTCGGCTGGCAGAAGGGCCAGAAGGCACCGCCGAACCGCGGCTACGGCTTTGCCTTTGCTCGCTACAAGAATCTCGCCGCCTACTGCGCCATCGCGACCGAGGTCGAAGTAAACCGCGAGAGCGGCCGTCCGCGGCTGGTGCGCGCGGTGGCGGCGGTCGACAGCGGGCAAGTCGTCAATCCCGACGGGCTGATCAACCAGATCGAAGGCGCGATTTTGCAGTCGATGAGCTGGACGCTGTACGAGAGCGTCACCTTCGACGAGACGCGCATTACCAGCGTCGATTGGCAGACCTATCCAATCCTGCGCTTCGACGCGGTGCCGGAAAAGGTCGACGTCCACATCATCAACCGCCCCGGTCAGCTGTTCCTCGGCAGCGGCGAAACCGGCCAGGGCCCGGCGGCGGCCTCGATCGCCAATGCGATCGCGAATGCCACCGGAAAGCGGCTGCGCGATCTGCCGCTGACGCGAAAGAAGATCAAGGGCGCGATCGAGGCGTGAGGCTCTTGTAGGGTGGGCAAAGCGCAGCGTGCCCACCATCTATCCCGGATCGCTATATCAATGGTGGGCACGCTGCGCTTTGCCCACCCTACGAAGCTGAGTTAAGTGATTGTCCGCACGAACCGCCGAAAGCCCGGTGCGCCGGTGATCGCTTCGAATGCCGGATCGCATTTCTCTTCGGCAAAGACAAAGCCGGCCTTGACGTAACTTCGTTCGGCCAGATCGTTGCCGATCAGGAACGAGATCGAGGCCCGCGAAAAGCCCGCGGCCCTGCCGTCCGCGAGTGCGTGTTCGATCAAGGCCTGCACCAGTCCGCGCCCGCGATAGGCGGGCAGCGTGGCGACATGCTCGAGCAGCCAGTCGCCCTCGCCACCCTGCACCCAGCATTTTGAGGAATACGCGCCGCGCTGAAAGATCGCCGCCAACTCGGTTTCGTTCAGCCCGATTTCCCCGGCCACTTCTGCGATCGCTGCTCGCGCAGCAACGCCGGTCCGGCCGCGGGCAACGCACAGAGTGACGCGGCCGGCTCGCCTTCGGCTTCGGCGATGATGAAGTTCGAAACATGCCACCAGGATTTTTGCTTCGCGGTAGCGATGCGCTCGACAAAGTCTACGCATTGCGGCTCAGGCCAGCCGAGCGCGATATCGAACCAGCCGCGCGGCCTCGGACCGCGCTGCGACGGCAGGATGTTGCGGGCGATGAATTCTGCGTCTTCGCGACGCGCGGGACGGATCGCGGGCTGCGGCCGTCCCATACGGCTTACGCGTTCTTCAGCGCGACCCGAAACTCGGCTTCGGTCTTCGATTTCACTTCGTCGAGCGTGACGCCGTCGGCGAGTTCGATCAGCGCCATGCCGTCCTTGCCGTGCTTGTCGATGGTGAACACCGCGAGATCGGTCACCACCATGTCGACGACCTTCTCGCCGGTCAGCGGCAGGTTGCACGTCTTCAACAGCTTGGCGCCGTCCTTGGCGGAATGCTCCATGACGACGACGACACGCTTGACGCCGGCGACGAGGTCCATCGCGCCGCCCATGCCCTTGACCATCTTGCCGGGGATCATCCAGTTGGCGAGGTCGCCGTTCTGGGCGACCTGCATCGCGCCGAGGATCGAGAGATCGATATGGCCGCCGCGCACCATGCCGAACGAGTTGGCCGAGGAGAAATAGCTGGTTTCGGGCAGTTGGCTGACGGTCTGCTTGCCGGCGTTGATCAGGTCGGCGTCTTCTTCGCCCTCGTAGGGGAACGGTCCCATGCCGAGCATGCCGTTCTCGCTCTGCAACAGGACGTCGACGCCTTCGGGAATGTAATTCGAGACCAACGTCGGGATGCCGATGCCGAGATTGACGTAGTAGCCGTCGCGCAACTCTTTCGCGGCACGAGCGGCCATCTGTTCACGGGTCCAGGCCATGAGGCTCTCCTGCTTGAGTTGTTTAAGCCGCGGGACGCGGGCGGGTGTTACGAAACTCGATCCGCTTGGTGCCGGTGCCGACGTCGACGATGCGCTTGACGAAAATACCGGGCGTATGGATGTGGTCCGGATCGATCTCGCCGGCCGGCACCAGGTGCTCGACCTCGGCGACAGTGACCTTGGCGGCGGTCGCCATCATCGGATTAAAATTGCGCGCGGTCTTGCGGTAGACCAGGTTGCCGGCGGTATCGCCTTTCCAGGCGTGGACGATGGCGAGGTCGGCGAACAGGCCGCGCTCCATGATGTATTTCTCGCCGTCGAATTCCTTCACTTCCTTGCCTTCGGCGATCAGCGTGCCGACACCGGTCTTGGTGTAGAAGGCCGGGATACCGGCGCCGCCGGCGCGGATGCGCTCGGCCAGCGTGCCCTGCGGGTTGAACTCGAGCTCGAGTTCGCCGGCGAGGTATTGCTGCGCGAACAGCTTGTTCTCTCCGACATAGGACGAGATCATCTTCTTGATCTGCCGTGTCTCCAGCAGACGGCTGAGCCCGATGCCGTCGACGCCGGCATTGTTGGAAATCACCGTCAGGTTCTTGACCCCGGATTCACGAATGGCGTCCGACAGGGTCTCGGCGATACCGCACAGACCAAAACCGCCGGACATGATCATCATGCCGTCCTTGAGAACGTCCGCGAGTGCCGATTTGGCGTCGGGATAAACCTTTTTCATGGAAAAATGACCTGATGGAGGGGACGGTTGAAGGCCCGCATTGACAGGGATTATTAGGCGAAATCTTCGCACTGCGTCAATGACGGGGGATTTCTGCGTTTTTGGCCTTGCCAAGGCGGCCCGGCTGGACTCCAAGATGGCCTTGAAAGCGTCAAGAAAAGCCTTCAAGTTGTGTGGGTTGGCACCGGCCCGGAATGTCGCCTGCCCCACTCAACCAGACCTCAACACCGCAACCCGATTTCGGTTTAGTCAGATCCGGATATGTCATTGACGATGGCCCAAGGAATGAGGCGCCTGGGGATGCCGATCGCGGCGTTGCTCGGCGTGGCGTTGATCGGCCTGGTCGGGACGTCCTGGTTTCTCAACCGGGACGCCTTGCGCGAGGCGGTGGAAGCCCAGATCCGCGCCGTCACCGGGCTCGACCTCGTGATATCAGGCGCGATCGATGTCTCGGTTTTTCCCGGCAGCTATGTCTCTTTCCATGACGTCGGGCTGAAGGGCGGCGGCACCACCGACCCTGCCTTGCAGGTCGATGTGCTGACCGCGAATTTACGGCTGCTGCCTTTGCTGCTGCGCCGTTTCGAGATCGCCGACGTGATGATGCTGCGGCCGCATATCCGCGTCGTCAGGGACGGCAACGGCGAGAGCAACTGGACGCCGTTCGTCGAGACCATCGCGCGCACCATGAAGCCCGGCGCCGAGAACCAGGTCTCGTTCTCGGAAATCCGGATCCAGGACGGCGTGCTCAATTACGAGGACGCCACCAACCACGTCTCCGAACTGCTCGGGGATATCGACCTGTCGCTGGCCTGGCCGTCGATCTCGCGCTCCTTTGCCGCGACCGGACAGTTCGACTGGCGCGGCGAGCGCGTCGACGGCTCGATCTCCGCCGCCGATTTCGTCGCGATGCTGTCGGGCGACCGCTCCGGCCTGAAGGCGCGGCTGGCCTCGGCGCCGCTCAAACTCGCCTTCGACGGCACCGTCGCCAACCGCACCAGCACGATGATGGAAGGCACCATGACGGTCGACAGCCTGTCCCTGCGCAACGCGTTGCGCTGGATGGGACAGCCGGTGCCCGGCGCCGGCGGCTTCGGCCGGTTCGCGCTGAAAGCCCGCGCCAATGTCGTCGGCGCCTCGATCGCGCTCACCAATGTCAATGTCGAACTCGACGGCAATGTCGCCGAAGGCGTCATGACCATTGCCAATAACGGCCGTCAGACGCTGCAGGCGACGCTGGCCGCCGGCGCGCTGGATTTCACGCCCTACATCTCGACCTTCCGCCTGCTCGCCAGCGGCGCGCGGGACTGGAACCGGCAGCTCTTCGACCTCAACTCGCTGTCGTCCACGGACCTCGACATGCGGCTGTCGGCGGCCAAGGTGACGGTGGGCCCGACCAAGCTCGGGCGCACCGCGTTCGGCGCCAACCTGCGCGGCGGCGCGCTGGCGCTCTCGGTCGGCGAGGCGCAGGTCTATGGCGGCATCGCCAAGGGCTCGTTCGGGATCGCGCGCTCGGACGCGGTCGCCGACGTCAAGGCCCAGTTCCAGTTCACCGATGTCGACCTGCAGGCCTGCGCCAGCGAATTGTTCGGCGTCAGCAAATTGTCCGGCCGCGGCAATATCAGCGTATCGCTGGTGGCTTCGGGCGCGAGCCCGTTCGGCCTCGCCTCCTCGCTCGACGGCAGCGCGACCCTGACCGGCCATGACGGCGCCATATCAGGCTTCAATGTCGAGCAACTGCTGAAGCGGCTGGAGCGCCGGCCGCTGTCCGGCGGCGGCAATTTCCGCTCCGGCTCGACGCCCTATGACACCATGACGGTCTCGGTGAAATTCAACGACGGCGTCGCCACCGCCGAAGACATCCGCGTCGAAAGCGCGGCAACCCGCCTGACCCTGACCGGCACCGCCTCGGTGCCGACGCGTGAATACGACCTCAAGGGCGTCGCCAGCCTGACCTCGGTCCCGGGCGCCCCGCCCGGCTTCGACCTGCCATTCGTGGTGCAGGGCCCGTGGGACGATCCCCTGGTATTTCCCGATCCCGACAGCCTGATCCGCCGCTCGCCGGGCGCCTCGCAATTGCTGGACTCGCTCAAGGACAGCAAGGCCCGGGACGCCGTGAAATCCGTGATCGAACGATTGACGGGTGGTGGAAGGCCGGCTGCGCCGGCGGCGGACTCAAAATAGTAGTCGGTCACGGTCAGCCGCGCATCCTCGCGCTGATGCGGCGACTTGTTATCTCGATACGAAATCAACGATATCGACGACCGCGAAGCTCCCTTCTTGCCGGTCAGCGAAATGAGCTACCGCCTCATCTTCCGTGTGCGGCGCTGGGCAGTGTCAGTGCGATGCAGCGTAACATTCGATGCTCGCCTGAGGAACAAGTGTTCCGGTTGATCGTTGCCCACGACGAAGCCCGGAGTTGACCTTTGATTGGCGCCGCCGGATTCACGGCGACGATGTGAACCGACATCGGTTCTCAAAGCGAAATCATCGAGAGACTTCAAGATCAGGGAAGAATAGCCATTGCGTGTCTTCATCCTGGCATTATCAGTCCTGGGAATTCTCGTCAGTGCGGATGCGGCCAAGGCCGGCCCGAGCACGGCCGACCGCGACCTCTCGGCATCCGCCGATCCCGCGACCGTTGCCTCCGAGGCAACCCAGCAAACCGAAGATCAGATCGGCCTCGACAAGGGAAAGCGTCGCGACGTGCAGCGCACGCTGACCGCTCTCGGCTTCGACACCAGGGTCAACGGACGGTTCGACAAATCGACCCGCGCCGTGATCGCGCGCTGGCAGGCGGCACGCGGCTATCCCGGAACCGGCTTCCTCAACACGTCGCAGCATCAGGCGCTGCTGACCGAGTCTGTCTCAACTGCCCAAGCAAGCCTGAGCAGTGACGACAAATCCGCTGACGATCGTTCGGCCCGTCGTGGCGGCGCCAGCGGGGCTCGCCATCACCGCGGTGGCGGCGGTCCGGGTGGACTGATCGGCGGCGTGGTGGGCGGACTGTTCGGACGCAGGTGACCCGGCAGAATTGTGCGGAGCATCAAGCTCTCACCTTTTCGGTCGGCGCGATCCGGTTCGCGCTTGAGTTGACCTCGGAGTAAGGTAGGTTTAGCCGCATCCAGAGATCAGTATCTGGCGTGACCCGCTCCCCTTTTCCCGGGAAATACGAACATGGCACGGCACATTTTCTTCGCAATCACCCTCATCGGCATCGGCGTGGCCCTCAACGCGCCAGCAAACGCAGCGCCGCAGGCGATGCGATGTGAGGATCAGGCCGCCAACTGCGTGGGCAGATGCGCCAACCCCGGTGGCGGGACCAACAACAACAAGTGCATGTTGTACTGCGACCGGCAGGTGACCAGCTGTCTGGTACGCGCGAACGGCGCGACCCGGTAGCGGGGGGTCCCGCGCTCCCCCCTACACGCGCAAGCCCGCCCCCTGCCCGTTCACACTTCCGCCCAATGCTGCGCCAGCTTGTGATAGTGGCCCAAGAACCCCGCGACGGACGGGTGGTCGGGATGTGTTGCCGCCAGTGAATCGATAACTTTACCGAGGTCGTAGAGCATCGACCGCTGCCCGTCATCGCGGATCAGGCTCTGTATCCAGAAAAACGAGGACGTGCGGGCTCCCCGCGTGACCGGCGTCACCTCGTGCAGGCTCGTGGCGGTGTAGAGGATGGCATGTCCCGCCGGGAGTTTAATGGCCTGGTGGCCATACGTGTCCAGCACACGCAACTCGCCCCCGTCGTATTCCTCGGGTTCAGAGAAAAACACAGTCATCGAGAGGTCCGCGCGCAGGCGCAGCCCCCCGGAGCCGGGGATGATCATAATGGCGTTATCAATATGCGCCCCGTAGTGCTCGCCCCCTTCGTACCGGTTGAACTTCGGCGGCAGCACCTTCAGCGGCTGCGCGGCAGACAAAAAGGTCTGGTTGGCCCACAGGGCCTTCAGAATCATCAGCCCGATTTCCTGGCCAACGTGGTGGCTCTGGTCGATCTGCCGGTTCCGCTTCACTTGTTTCGCCAGAACACCAGCCGTGGCCGCACCGTCGGTCCAGTTCGCCGCGTCGAGCTTTTGCCGCGCGTGCGCAACCTGTTGCGGCGTAAGAAGGTCAGGAATCGGAACGAGCATGACAAGGATTGCCGAAACGTTGAATTCGGGAGGCGCAGCTTAGCCGTTCCGGAGTCGTGGCGTCAACGCAGAGGAAACAATGCCGCCAGCCAAACCAACTAGCCGTCGACAAGCCCGGATTAGCGGCAACCCTGTCCCCTGTGATTGTGTCTGGTTGTTCCCTCGTCAATGACTTAGGCTTGCTTCCAATCCGACGCGGTCGAGCATGCCGCGCCGCAAAAAATAATCCTTGGGAGGAACATCATGACCACACGGCGTGACTTTCTCAAACGCGGCGCTACCGCTGCCGCAGGCGTCGCCTTCTGCAGTTGCGGAATGCTACACAACGCCAATGCTCAGGCGTCGCGCCAGAAACTGCCGGTCATGGTCGGGGCCAAGCGCGTGCGGACCATCGACGTGCACGCGCATTGCGTCATCCCCGAAGCCAGCAAGCTGCTCGGCCCGGCAACGCCGAACACGGTGCGCGGCGGAGACGAGGTCGTCATCGACATGGCCAAACGGTTAGCTGCGATGGACGCGCAAGCCGTCGACATGGAAGTGCTGTCGATCAATCCGAACTGGTACAAGAAGGATCGCGAACTGGCCGGCCAGGTCGTCAAGATCCAGAACGAGAAACTGGCCGAACTCTGCGCGTCGAAATCCGACCGGTTCGCCGGCTTCGCCTCGCTGACGCTGCAGGCGCCTGACCTCGCGGTGCAGGAACTCGAGACCGCGGTCAAGAAGCAGGGCCTGAAGGGCGCCGCGATCGGCGGCAATGTCGATGGCGTGGCTTTTTCCGATTCCAGATTTCATCCGGTCTGGGCCAAGGCCGAAGAACTCGGCGCATCCTTGTTCATCCATCCGCAGGGCGTGCCGGAGCTCAACCAGCAGGTGGCCGGCAATGGCTGGCTGGCGAACGCGATCGCCTATCCCGTCGAGACCACGATCGCGCTCTCGCACCTGATCTTCGAAGGCACGTTCGACAAGTTTCCAAAACTGAAAGTGATCGCGGCCCATGGCGGCGGCTTCCTGCCGTCCTATGCCGACCGCTCCGACCATGCCTGCCTGGTCAATCCCGGTGGCTGCAATCCCGACATCAAGCTGAAGAAGCAGCCGACCGAGTACCTCAAGCAGATCTATTTCGACTCGCTGGTGTTCACGCCGGAGGCGCTGCGCCATCTCGCGGCACAGGTGGGCGTCGGCCAGATCGTCCTCGGCAGCGACTATCCGTTCCCCTGGCAGCTACAGCCCGTCGACCACATTTTCGCGTCGACATCGTTCAGCGACGACGAGAAGGCCGACATGCTGGGGCGCAATGCCGAGAAGCTGCTCGGTTTCGGGGCGTGAAGGCGATGCTAGCGCAAGAAATTGCGCAGCAATTTGTCGACAAACCACATCGCATAGATCGCCACGAACGAGAGAACGAAAATTTCGCCGGTGAACAGGAAAGCCTGCTGGGCAACTGTCATGTGTCCCTCCGCTGCTGGCACGTTCGTTCACCCGGCTGATACCGGGCGCGGCGGCCTTCTGCCGCCCATGCATGATGGACCTCAACCGCCGGCTCGGAATTGCGATGGATCAATTTTTTTGCCTTGCACCCAGAAACCGATTTTCCCAGCCACATCAACGCGATTCCACCGGTCCAGTCGTCGCGCAAAAAACTTTCCGCTTGGAAAACAGCACCGTTGCCGTCTGCATCACCAGCTGATGCACTTGTTCCCGGCACAGAAGCCCGTGCGGTGGCAGAGCAGGAAGCCAACGCGACCGGCAAGCTGGTGACGATCCGCAACCCCGTCACCGACGAAGTGCTGGCGACCGTCAGACCGGCGTCCGTCGAGCAGCCGTCTCTCAAGGTCTATGCGGCTCCGCATCGTGCCGCGTGGTGATGACGCGATGAGAGCAAGCTTGCGATGTTCGCATTACGCCAGGAAGCGGACATCTGGGTCAAAGAGGGGCCGATGGATTGATTTATCTCAAGACTGTATCCGAAACGCGGACCAAGCATTCGGAACGCAGCGATACGTCCAATCGGGAGAAGAAGCTTGTACCGGCATATTCTCATTCCGACAGATGGGTCGGAGCTAGCGGGGCATGGGGTGGCCCATGGGTTGGCGCTGGCGAAATCCGTTGGGGCCAAGGTATCTGTAATCAACGTTGTGGAACCGATTTTTGCAGTGACAGGCGACTTTGCAAGCGTGTTGGATCGCGCAACAAATGCGGCGAAGGAGGCAGGTGTTTCCTGCGAGACAATTCAGGTGGAGAACGTGCCACCCCATCAAGCCATCATCGCAACGGCCGCGGAGAAAGACTGCGATCTCATTGTTATGTCGTCGCATGGTCTCAGCGGACTTTCCGTGCTTCTAATCGGCAGTGTGACAAACAAGGTGCTGACGCACGCGAAAACCCCCGTATTGGTTTGTCAGTGAATGTGCAGACCGCTCGATGGTCAAATTGCGACGGGCGGAAGCGTTCCTACAGCTCTGTCCCGCGGGCATCGTCCGGCCTCAATAGTTTCAGCAGCGCCGCCATGTGGCGATCCGAAGCGGTGACGCTCATCGGGCTTTTACTGCCGCGCAGAACTGTTCCGTGACCGCCGTCGTTTCCTCGGTGACGTTCCAGCCATTCGTCTCGGCGTTTTCCTTGGCCAACTTATGCTCGGTCTCAAGCATCTTTTTGGTGAGCGCGTACGGCTTCCAGTCAGCCTTGGACAGTTTGGCGGAGGTGTTCGCTCCACAGACGTTGTAGGCAATCGCTTTCTGCACACTAGTGCTGACGTGGCTCATGTGGTCCTCGACCACGGCGGTGAAGCGCGCCCTGGCGTATTGGCTGTTGGCTGCGATGAAGTCTTTGCAGAAGGCGACCCGTTGACCTCCGTCGCGGGCCTTGATGAAGGCCGTCTGGGTTTCGTAATGGAGGCGGTAGGCCAGTTTCCCAGCGTTCGGGTCCGACTTCACCGCTTCAAGCATGGCGCGGTGGTCACTCGAGGTGGCGTCATTGATCGTGATGTCACATACTTTGGCGAGAGAGAAGACCGGAACGTAGGCCCGCAACTTGGCTTCCAAGGCATCGTTGGCGTGCGCAACTGATGCGGACAGGCCGGCGGCGATTGCGAAAGCAGCGAGACAGTGTTTCATGGTGACATACTCTGGATCACCGAACAGCCCGCCGCGCGGCGGGGTTAGGGTCGCGGTGGTCCACCACACTCACCAGCGCGGCGACCCAGTTGCGAAGCGTCCAGCGCAGAAAGCGGGTCGAGCAACTCCCTGCGCGAATTCCTTGGGCGGCAGTCGAGCGGCGCGTTGATCTGGATCATGCCGTTCCGGCTCCCCTCGAAACGGTCATTCCCGCGGCTTAAACGACTTGATGGAACCATCTGACTGCGCCGGTGCGTCCACTATCTACCATTGCGCGAGACCGCGGGTACGGCGCGCACCCGGTCTTCCCTGCGCCCTCTGATTTTTTGGGAGGGCCAACGAAATGCAAAACTTCGGGCGCATGGCGCCGCGAAAATGCGAATATGCACTCAATGTCGTCGCCCGGCTTGACCGGGCGACCCGGTATTCCAGAGACGGCCGTGGTGGATCCGATAAGCCGCGGCATACTGGATCGCCCGGTCAAGCCGGGCGACGACAGATTCGAAAAATGGTTGAACCATTTCGTCCAACAGGACCTAGCCCCCTACAGAAGTAGGTCATTCTCCATCTGGATCGCGCCGCATGGTTGCGCTATCTTTTATCCAACCGGTTAAAAGCCCGGGCATATCCAAGGGAGAGAACAACGTGAGATCCAAGGCAATTGGTGCGCTTTCAATCGCGATCGCCGCGGCCGGGCTGATTTATGCCGCAGCGCCCGCGTTCGCCCAGCAAAAGACCATCACCGTCTGGTTCGGCAAGGGCTTTTACAAGTCCGAGGACGATGCGCTGCTGGAGGCGATCAAGAAATTCGAGGCGAAAACGGGGATCAAGGTCGAACTGTCGCAATACGCGATCCAGGACATGATTCCGAAGACGGTGGCGGCGCTGGATTCCGGCACCGTGCCCGATGTCGCCTATTCCGACAGCTACGACGTCCAGGCCCAGGGCAAGTGGGCCTACGAGGGCAAGCTCGAGGATCTCTCCGACATCCTGTTGCCGATGAAGGGCGCGTTCGCCCCGAATACGCTGGAAACCGCGATGCTCTACAACGACGTCGCCAAGAAGAAGGCCTATTACGGCTTTCCGCTGAAGCAGCAGAGCATGCACGTCCAGATCTGGGGCGACATGCTGGAACAGGCCGGCTTCAAGCCGAGCGACATTCCGACCAAGTGGGAAGACTACTGGTCGTTCTGGTGTGACAAGGTGCAGGCCGCCAGCCGCAAGGCCACCGGCCAGCGCATCTATGCCGTCGGCCAGCCGATGGGCGTGGAATCCACCGACTCGTTCCAGTCGTTCTACACCTTCATGGACGCCTATAACGTCAAGCTGGTCGATGACGACGGCAAGCTGCTGGTCGACGATCCCAAGGTGCGCGCCAACCTGATCAGCGCGCTGAAGGACTACACCGACACCTATGTCCGGGGCTGCACCCCGCCCTCCTCGACCACCTGGAAGGATCCGGACAACAACGTCGCGTTCCACAACAAGACCATCGTGATGACGCATAACTTCACGATCTCGATCGCGGCAAAATGGCTCGACGACGCCAACAATCCGGCACTGACCCCGGAACAGCGCGCTGCCGGCAAGAAGGCCTATGACGAAACCATCATCACCGCCTCGTTCCCGAACAAGCCGGACGGCACGCCGATCAGGTACCGTTCCGACGTCAAGACCGGGCTGATCTTCGCCAATGCCAAGAACAAGGCGGAAGGCAAGCAGTTCGTCGCCTTCCTGATGCAGGAGGAAAACCTGCGGCCCTATATCGAAGGCGCGCTCGGCCGCTGGTTCCCGGTGACGACGGCCAGCCAGCAGAGCCCGTTCTGGCAGGCTGACCGCCATCGCAAGGCGGTGTATACCCAGTTCACTGGCGGCACCACGCCGTTCGACTTCACCAAGAACTGGAAGTTCACGATCCTCAACAACGAGAACGTCTGGGCCAAGGCGATGAACCGGGTGGTGAGCGAGAAAGTGCCGGTCGACAAGGCCGTCGACGAACTGATCGCCCGCCTCAAGCAGGTCGCGGGTTAAGAATAAGCGATGCCGGCCGCCGCAAACGTATGCCGTCGTCCCTGCGAAAGCAGGGACCCATACGCCGCGGCGGTCGTTTTGAAGGGCGCTGTTCTACGGCTTGGTGCAGTAACAACCGCCTGTGGCTATGGGTCCCGGCGCCCGTGCGCAATTGCGCACTAGGCCGGGACGACAACGTGACTAGAGTAGAGATATGGCCATCACACTCTCAGCATCCGACATCCCCAGCCCGCCACTGTCGGCGCGGCTGTCGACGCCGCAGGTCTGGGGCATCGTGCTGCTGGCGCCCTATCTCCTGGTATTCCTCGCCTTCGTCGTCTACCCCGTCGGCTACGGGCTGTGGCTGGCGCGGCATCCGGCGAGCTATGTCGCGCTCTATCACGACCCGATCTTCGCGCGCGCCGCGGTCAACACGCTGATCTTCCTCGTCATCGGCATCAATTTCAAAATGATGGTGGCGCTGTTCCTGTCCGGCTTTTTCGCCCAGCAGCGCCCCTGGATCAAATGGCTGTCGGTGCTGTTCATCCTGCCCTGGGCGGTGCCGTCGATCCCGACCATCCTGTCGGTGCGCTTCATGTTCAATCCGGAATGGGGCGTGGTCAACACGCTGATCTTCAAGCTGACCGGTGAGGACGGCCCGAACTGGCTCAACGATCCGACGGTAGCGCTGACGATGGCGATCGGCGTCCACATCTGGAAATCGCTGCCGTTCTGGACCCTGATCCTGCTGACCGGGCGGCTCGCCATTCCCCACGACCTGTTCGAGGCCGCCGATGTCGACGGCGCCAGCTGGTGGCAGAAATTCCGCTTCATCACCTGGCCCTCGATGCAGATGCTCTATGTCACCTGCACCCTGCTCTCCATGATCTGGACGCTTGGCGACTTCAACAGCGTGTATCTGTTGACCGGCGGCGGTCCCGCCGATCTCACCCATGTGCTGGCGACGCTCGGCATCCGCTATCTCCGGCTCGACCAGCTCAGCCTGGCGATGGCGTCGATCGTCTGCGCGCTGCCGTTCGTGCTGCCGTTGATGTATTTCATGATGAAACGGTTGTCGCGATGAAGCTGCCAACGCTCAGGGAAGTCGGCACCGAGGCGCGGCTGCTGCTGATCGGCATTCCCGTGTTCATCTGGACCATGGTGCCTATCTATCACATGTTCCTGTTCGCGATCTCGCCGAAGGAAGACGCGTTCTCCGGAAAACTGTGGCCGACGCATCCGACGCTGCACAATTTCCACATTGTGTTCTATCAGGAGCACTACTTCCTGCGGGATTTCTGGATCCAGTTCTGGAACTCGCTTGTCATCGCGGTCTCCGCCGGCGCGCTGACACTGATCATCGCGACCGCCGCCGCGTTCTCGATCTCGCGGCTAAAGGTGCCCGGCGGCCGCACCGTGATGAACATGGCGCTGTTCACCTACTTCATTCCGGCGGCGTTCCTCGCCGTGCCGATGTACCGCACCATGGGCAATTACGGCCTGCTCAACAATCACTGGTCGCTGATTTTAGCGATGGTGACGATCGCCTCGCCCTATGCCATCTGGGTGCTCAAGCAGGCCTCCGACAAGCTGCCGGTCGAACTCGACGAGGCCGCCACCATGGACGGCGCCACCACGCTGCAACTGTTTCGTCTGGTCTACGTGCCGCTGATGATGCCGTCGCTGGTCGCGGTCGGCACCTACGCGCTGCTCTTGGCCTGGAACGAGTATCTCTACGCGTTCCTGCTGCTCTCAAAGGACACCGACATCACGCTCCCCGTCGCACTCGGCAACTTCCTCGCCGCCGACGATTCGCCGTGGGAATTGCTGATGACCACCGGCTTCATCTACGCGCTGCCGCCGGCCGCGATCTATTACGCCTTCAAGCGCTACATGGTCGGCGGACTGACCGCGGGCGCGGTGAAATCGTAAAGACGGCTACAACGGCGCTGCGCTCTCGCCTTGCGAACTCGAAAGCCTTGAAGCAAACGAAGCGATCACGATCACCACCGCGATGAACGCGATCACCATGGAGCAGATCGCGTTGATCTCGGGCTTCACGCCGAGCCGCACCTCCGAATAGATCCGGATCGGCAGCGTCGCCGAACCCGGGCCGGTGGTAAAACTCGCGATCACGACGTCGTCGAGCGACAGCGTGAAGGCCAGCATCCACCCCGCTGATATCGCGGGGATAATCAGCGGCAGTGTCACGGCGAGGAACGCCCGCACCGGGTCGCAGCCGAGGTCCATGGCGGCCTCCTCGAGGCTGCGATCGAGCGAGGCGAGCCGCGACTGCACCACCACGGTGACGAAGCACATCGTCAGCGTGGTGTGGGCAATCGTGACGGTCCAGAACCCGCGCTCGGCGTCGAGCGCCACGAACAGCAACAGCAGCGACAGCCCCGAGATCACCTCGGGCATCACCAGCGGCGAATACAGCATGCCCGAAAACAGCGCGCGTCCCCGAAAGCGCTCGCCGCGCGCCAGCGCTACCGCGCCGAGCGTGCCGAGCAGCGTCGCCAGCGTCGCCGACACCGCGGCGACGCGAAGGCTCATCCAGGCCGCGTCCAGCATGGCGCGGTCGTTGAAGAATTCAGCGTACCAGCGCAGCGACCAGCCGCCCCACACCGTCACCAGCCGCGAGGCGTTGAAGGAATAGATCACCAGGATCACGATCGGCAGGTACAGAAACGCCAGCCCCAGCGCCAGCGCGGTGACGTTGAATCGCGAGATGCTGTTGAGGCGGCGCGCCATCAGTCGCCCCCCGCCAGGGTGCGGCGCTGCAGCCGGTCGTACAGCAGCAACGGCGGCACCAGCAGAAGCAACAGTGCCACCGCGGCCGCGGAGGCCACTGGCCAGTCCTTGTTGGTGAAGAATTCCAGCCACAGCGTCTGGCCGATCATCATCGAACTGGAGCCGGCCAGCAGATCCGGGATCACGAATTCTCCGACGATCGGGATGAAGCACAGCAAAATCCCCGCGCCGACGCCCGGCAGCGACAGCGGAAACGTCACCAGCCAGAACGTCGCCAGCGGCGCGGCGCCGAGGTCGGAAGCCGCCTCCGAGAGCGCCGGGTCCATCTTCGCCAGTGTCGCAAACAGCGGCAGGATCATGAAGGGCAGATAGGAATAGACGATGCCGAGATACATCGCGCTGTCGGTCGAGAGCCACACCACCGGCATCGAGACCAGATGCAGCGCCAGCAGAATCTTGTTGAGCAGGCCGTCATGCTGCAAAATGTTGATCCAGGCATAGATGCGGATCAGGAACGAGGTCCAGAACGGCACGATCACCAGCATCATCGCCACGCTCTGCCAACGCTGCGGCAGCCGCGCCATGCCGTAGGCAATGGGGTAGCCGATCAGCAGCAGGATCAGGGTCGACGTCACGGCGACGACCAGGCTGCGCAGATACGTCGCGATGTAGAGGCTGTCGGAAACCAGAAGCCGAAAGTTATCGAGCGACAGCGCGGCGAAAGCCGCCTTGATCGCACCCCAGCCTTCCGTGAATTCGAACAGCGGCAGGTAGGGCGGTTGCGCGATCGCGGTCTGCGACAGGCTGATCTTCAGCACGAAGCCGAACGGCACCAGGAAGAACAGCACCATCCAGGCGTAAGGCGCGATCGCGGCGTAACGCGCCGGGCGGGCAAAGATGTTGCGCGCACTCATTGCTCCAGCACCACGCAGTCGTCGGGCGTGAACCACGCCACCACGCGCTGGCCGGCGCTATAGGCGTCGATGTCGAGCCGCGCGGTATTGGCCATCGACGAGCGCAGCACCGCGCCGGAATCGAGCTTGACCTTGTAGACCGTCAGCCCGCCGAGATAGCCGACATCGGTGACGACGCCTTCGAGCCGGTTGATCGCCTGCGGAGCCCCCGCGTCGGAAACCGGGCCGCGGCGCGACAGCTTGACCTTCTCGGGCCGGATTGCGACCGAGACATTGGCCTGGGTCACCGGCGGTCGCGGCTGGGCAGCCACGATCGTGCCGGCCAGCCGCGTCCAGACGTTCAGGCGCTGATGCTCGCGCGAACTGACCTCGCCCTCGAACAGGTTGATGTCGCCGACGAATTCGGCGACCCAGCGCGACCGCGGCGCCTCGTAGAGTTCGCGCGGGGTCGCGACCTGTTGGAGCCGGCCGGCGTCCATCACGCCGATCCGGTTCGCCATCGTCATCGCCTCTTCCTGGTCGTGGGTGACGATGATGAAGGTCGTGCCGAGCCGGCGCTGCAGCTCCATCAATTCGAGCTGGGTGCTCTCGCGCAATTTTTTGTCGAGCGCCGCCAACGGCTCGTCGAGCAGCAGCACCTGCGGGCGCCGCGCCAGCGAGCGCGCCAGCGCCACGCGCTGCTTCTGACCGCCGGAGAGCTGATCGGGCTTGCGCTTCGCAAGCCCGTCGAGCTTGACCAGGGCCACCATCTCCGCAACACGGGTGGCGATGTCGACCCGCGCCATGCCGGCGCGCTTCAGGCCGAACGCGATGTTGTCGTGCACCGAAAGGTGCGGAAACAGCGCGTAGTTCTGGAACATCATGTTGACCGGTCGCTGGTGCGGCGCGATCGGCGCGATGTCCTTGCCGTCCAGCAGGATGCGCCCCTCGTCCGGCGTCTCAAAGCCGGCGAGCATCCGCAGCAGCGTGGTCTTGCCGCAGCCGCTGGGGCCAAGCAGCGCAAAGAACTCGCCGGCGCGGATATCGAGCGAAAGGTTATCCACCGCGCGGAAATTGCCGAATTTTTTGCCGACGCCCTCGATGCGGAGCAGCGGCATGTCGGCGGCAGGCTCAGCCGGCGGCGCGGGCTTGACCGGCAGCACGGCCTCCTTGATGTCAGGCGCATCGATCTCGGGCGATTCCTCGGTCATGTCCCCTGCCATGTCAGTCGTGGCTGCACGCTAGCGGCGGATCGGCATCCGCTCAACCGCTTCGCCGGTGGCGGCCACAACATTATGGACGCCGCCGGTCACGTCTCTGCTAGGCTCGGCATACCCCTCGTGATGACGGACCAGGAAGAAATGAACCGGGACAGATACGATCTGCTGCTGACGACCACTTCGGATCGCGCCGTGGCGTATTACCGCGACGGCGTGGACTGCATGCTGTCGGCCTGGCACGGCGCCGAGGACGCTTTCGACCGCGCGATTGCGGCAGATCCCGGCTTCGCGCTGGCGCATATCGCCCGCGCCCGCCTGCACCAGCTCAACATGGACGGCAGGCAAGCCCGCGCCATGGCCGCGCACGCGAGGCTGCTGGTGGCAGGAGCCACGCCCCGCGAGATCGGCCACGTCGAGGTCATGGCCGCGGTGATCGACAGCAAACCGAAAATCGCCATCGACGCCGCCGAGGCTCATATCGACGAATATCCCCGCGACGCGCTGGTGCTGGCGCTGCTGCTCGGCGCATTCGGCCTCTATGCTTTCTCGGGTCGGGCCGACCACGACGCCGCCAAGCTCGCGATCTGCGCGCGCAACGCCACCCATTACGGCCAGGACTGGTGGTTCGTCAGCTATCTCGGCTGGTCGCATACCGAGGCCGGAAACCTGCGCGAAGGACGGGCCCTGAGCGAACGCGCATTGGCGCTGCGATCAGCCAATGCCAATGCCGCGCACGGCCTCTCGCATGCGATGTTCGAGCAGGGCGACATGGAAGCCGGCCGGTTGTTTATCGCGCAATGGCTGCCGGCGCATGCGCGCCAGAGTTTTCTGCACGGCCATCTGGCCTGGCACGGTGCGCTGAGCGCGCTCGATGCCGGCGACCTCGACGGCGCGCTCGCGGTCTATGAGCAGCAGATCAAGCCCGCCGGCCGGCCCTACCCGCCGCTGAACATCTTCACCGACGGCGCCTCGCTGCTGTGGCGTCTGTCGCTCGCCGGACAACCGGGCCTGGAGCCGCATTGGCGGGACATGGTGGCCTACGGCGAAAAGTATTTCCCGCAAGCGGGCGCGCACTTCGCCGACGTGCATTACGCATTGGCCGCAGCGATGACCGGCGACGACGCCCTGGAGGCACGGCTGGTGCAACTGGAAGCGCGCGAAGCAGGTGGAAAATTGGCGCCGGGCCGCGCCGCGATCGACCTTTGCCGCGGCATCAAGGCGTTCGCCGACGGCGACAATGATGGTGCGATACGCCTGCTGGAACCGGCGATGTCCGAGCTGGCGCGGATCGGCGGCAGCCACGCCCAGCGCGAATTGTGGGAAGACACCCTGATCGTGGCCTGCCTGCGCGCCGGCCACGACGGCAAGGCCACGCGGCTGATCTCAACGCGGCTCGAGCGCAGGCCTTCGGTGCGCGACAAAGCCTGGTCGCAGGCCGCGGCCCTACGAAATTGAGCGCGAACTAGAAGCGATAATTGATCCCGCCCCGCGCGATATGCGCGGTGAAGCCTGACGTAGCCGTCAGCGCCGATCCCGGTATGCCCTGGTCCGCAAACGTCACGGAGCGGTTGCCGAGATCGAGGTAGAGGTACTCGGCCTTGAGCGTCCAATTCCCTGCGAAACCGTATTCGATGCCACCACCCGCGGTCCAGCCGACCGATACCCCCGACGCCGTACCGCTGCCGCAATAGACGCGAGCGCCGGCGCACGAGGGAGGAACAAGGTTGGAGGCCGTCGTTGAAGTGCGTACGCCACCATAGGCAAGACCACCGGTCGCATACAGCAGCACATTATTGACGGGCAGCACACCGAGGCGCGCCCGGACGGTACCGAACCAATCGAGGCTGGTCGCAACGGTCGTCGACAGGATCCCGCCGCCCATCGGCGGGCCGATTGCGGCATCGGTCCTTCGCAGATTCGCGTAGTCGATGTCGGCCTCGATGCCGGTCACGATGCTTCCGGACTGAAAGTTGAAGCCGGCCTGGCCACCGCCGACGAAGCCTTGCGGGCGCAACGTCGCCGGCAACGGATTATCGATTCCCGGCACAATGAAGGCCAGTTCGGCAGGATTCAGGTTCAGCGCAGTGGGTGCGTTGCCGGTGCCGTAACCGGCATTGAGGCCGAGGTAAAATCCCGACCAATTGTAGCCGGGATCGACCGGCGCGGCCTTGGTGTAGCTGCGCGGCGACAAATCCGCCGCCGTGGCCGCGCCGACGCTACCCAGCAAGCCCGTCACGGCGATGGCGGCCACTATTCGTTTCATGGAAAATTCCTCAAATATCTTCGGGGCAGTCGGGATCCTAGCCAGATCGATCAAACTGTCTTGGCGACTGCGGAACTGCGAATTGCCGAATTCGGCACTCCGGCTGTTTCCTCCGCCAGTTGTGGCCGAATTGACACAAGAATCCCCCCAACAGCACAGCAGAAAGTCCGGCGTCGGAGTGAACGCACTGCCAGTTGGGAGCGACTATCGGATGACGTAATGGCCGGGGGGACCGATGCCGGATTTCGGATCGCAGCGAAGCCGCTTGCATATCTCGACAGACGCATTTCCAGAGGACAAGCGCCTCGCGATGTGGCGCGAGATCTATGGACGCGGCATTGCCAGGGTCGATATCGAGCCGATCGGCGACGGTCCGTTCCAGGCCGACGTCACCTTCAATCTGTTGCCCAACGTCGCCATTGCCGCCGGCTCGCGCTCGCCCGCGCATTACAGAGTGACGCCCGAATTGCTCAAGCAAGGCCGCGATATCGTCGCGCTGAGCATCCTGCGCAGCGGCCAGGCTTCCGCAACACAATTCGGCAAGGAGCTGATCAGTGGTGTCGGCAGCGCCAGCGTGCTGGCGGCCACCGGTCCTTCGGTCAGCACCCTGCATACCCATGGCAGCTTCATCACGCTCGCACTGGAGCGGCCGGCCGTTGCCGAACTGGCGCCGGATTTCACCGCGGCCTATGGCAACTCCATTCCCAGCAGCAGTCCGGCGCTGCGCCTGCTGATCAAATATCTGGACACGGTGCTCGCCGCCGACGAGCTTGCCAATCCCGACCTTGCGCGATCCGCCGCCGCGCACATCCTCGATCTCGCATCGCTGGCGCTGGGCGCGCGCGGCGACCGCGCCGAACTGGCGCTCGGCGGCGTCAAGGCCGCACGGCTGAGGACGATCAAATCGGATATTCTGGCCATTATCGGCCGCAACGATCTGTCATCGGAAATGCTGGCGGGACGCCACGGCATCTCGTCCCGCTATATCCGAAAGCTGTTCGAAGAAGACGGAACATCGTTCACCGTCTTTATCCTGACCGAGCGGCTGGCCCGGGTCCGGCGCATGTTGCAGGATCAGCGCTACGCCCATCTGACGATCGCGCAGCTGGCGCACAGCAACGGCTTCAACGACATCTCCTATTTCAACCGCGCCTTCCGCCGCCAGTTCGGCGCCACGCCATCCGACATCCGCGAAGCCGGCAGCAAGGACTGACCGACCGGCGCGGCCTACACCTGCCCGGCGCATCCCCTGGCCATGAAGTCCGCCAGCGCTTGCTTGTCCGCAGGCGGCATCGTCAGCCCGAGCTTGCTGCGGCGCCACAGGACGTCGTCCGGAAAACGCGCCCACTCCCGCGTCATGAGATAGCGCACTTCAGCGCCGGTCAGTTCCGGCCCGAAGGCCGGGCCGAGGTCGGCGCGTTCGCTGGCATCGCCAAGCACCGCCTTGGCGTTGGTGCCATAAGCAGCGACCAGCCGCCGTGCCTGGTCCTCGCCGAGAAATCGCCAGCGCGCCCGCACTTCATCGACCTCGTTGTCGAAGCGGCCCCAGGCAAAGTCGCCGCCGGGCAGCGGCGCCTTCGCGGTCCAGCGCGGCGACATCGGATAGAATGGCGTCAGCTTCGAGACCGCCTTCTCCGCGCGAAGGCGCGAGGTGGTAACGTCGCCGCCGAAGATCGTGATCAGCGGCGCCTTGCCGCGTCCATGGTTGAACCCGATGGCACCGTCGCGCGGCGATCGCCTGACCGGCTTCATCACCATGTTGACGCCGGACACCGTCCGCACCACGTCGATGGCCTCGATCCGTTCGCGGAAGTAACGGTTCGCGGCATCACAGAGATAGGCCACATCGCCCGCCGCCACGGCGACGATGGCGGGATCGCCGTTGAAGGCGTGGCTGACGGTGCCGATCAGCGTGAAATCGCGCTCATAGGGGCTGGCGAAAATCAGCCTTCCGTCGCTGTTCTGGAACACATAGACGTTGTCGCTGTCGAACAGGCGGCGGACCACGATCTGGCTCATCTGCGACGTCGCCGCGTTCGGCGCCGGCTGGCGCAACACGGTTTCGGCGACGGATGAAGTCCAGGCCCCGGTGGCGTTGACCAGAGCACGCGCGGTCACGACCTGGCGGTGGCCGCGATCGATCGTCACCAGCCGCCATGTCGCCCCCCGTTCGGCGCGGGTGCAGCGTGCGCCGGTGCGGATCACGGCGCCATGCGCCGCCGCATCGACCGCGTTCAGGATCACCAGCCGGGCATCGTCCACCACGCAGTCGGAATATTCGAACGCCGTGCCGAACGGACGCTTCAGCGCGTTGCCGACCGGATGATGCGTCACATCGACGGTGGCGGAGGCCGGCAGGCCGTTGCGCGAGGCCAGCCGGTCGTAGAACAACAGCCACGATCGCAACTGCCAGGCCGGGCGCTCGTCGGCATGGGCCGGAATGGCAAAGCGCATCGGGCGCACCAGATGCGGCGCGACCCTGAGCCAGATGTTGCGCTCGGCAAGCGCGGCATGGACGCGAAGAAAGTGCCGGCGCTCCAGCCCGGCCAGATCGCCATGGATCATCCGTGGAGAACTGGAGGAGGCGCCGGCGCCGAGGTCGCCCTGCTCCAGCAGGATCACGCGCAGGCCGCGCCCGGCGGCGTCGCGTGCGATGCTGACACCATTCAAGCCACCGCCGATAATCGCCAGATCGTAGTCCGCCATACGCAACGCTTGACCTGAGAGAGCCGTGACTGAATCAGACTCTATCGCGTTTTCGAGCGACGTGGATACTGGTTCGCGTGAAGAAACCGGTCAAAATCAAATCCGGCGCCCGGTTCCGATTCAATCAGAGCCGATCAGGCGCTGGCGGTCTTGCGTGCGTGCTCCATGACAATGACGTCACCGGGGCTGCGGCCGACCAGAGCCGCATATTGCCCGATCGGGAACGGCTTGCCGATGAAATAGCCCTGCACCGCATCGCAGCCCTCTTCCGACAGGAAGCCGAGCTGTTCCTGGGTCTCGACGCCCTCGGCAACGATCGACATTTCGAGGCCGTGGCCGAGGTCGATGACGGCGCGAACGATCGCCGCCGATTGCGGGTTGCGCCCGAGATTCATGACAAAGGTGCGATCGATCTTGATCTTGTCGAACGGGAACGCCTGCAGGTAGCTCAGCGAGGAATAGCCGGAGCCGAAATCGTCCATCGAGATGCGGACGCCGAGCGCCTTCAACCGCCGCAACAAAGCGAGACCGCGGTCGAAGTCCTCGATCAGCACGCCCTCGGTGATTTCGAGTTCCAGCCGGTCCGGGGCCAGCCCGGTTTCGAGCAGGATCGAATGCACCAGGCTGACTACGTCGCCGTGCATGAACTGCGCCGGCGACAGGTTGACGGCGATCTGCAGCGGCACCGGCCAGGAGGCGGCCTCGCGGCAGGCCTCGCGGAGGATCCATTGGCCCATTTCGACGATCAGGCCGCTTTCCTCGGCCAGCGGGATGAAATCGCCGGGCGAGACGAAGCCGCGCAGCGGATGCTGCCAGCGCGCCAGCGCTTCGAAGCCGATGACCTCGCTGGTGGCGACCGTCGGTCCCGAGGTGGCCTGCGGCTGGTAATACAGCGACAATTCGCCGTTCCTGATCGCCATCGAAAGATCCTGGTGCAGCACGCGGCGGTCGCGGATCTGCTGGTCCATTTCGGGTTCGAACAGGCCGATCGAGCCGCGCGATTTTGCCTTGGCGCGGAACAGCGCCGCACCGGAATTGGCCAGCAGCGAAGCCGCGTCGGCGCCGTTATGCGGAAATACCGAGATGCCTGTGGTGACGCCGGTACGCACCGACTTGCCGTCGATCAAGAATTCGTTCGACAGCGCCTCGGCGAGTTTTTCGGCCAGCGCCTTGCCGGCGTCCGGCTGCTTGCCGTCGATGATCAGGCCGAACTCGTCGCCGGAGAGCCGCGCCACCACGCCGCCGCGGGCGGACGCCTGGATGCGGCCGGCGACCTCGATCAGGAGCTTGTCGCCCATGGCGTGGCCGAACACGTCGTTGATTTCCTTCAGGCCATCGAGATCGACGCACAGCACCGCGAACTCCTCGTCGGTGCCGGCGCAGGCTTCGATCATCTGGGCCAGCGCCTGCAGGAAGGCAGCGCGGTTCGGCAGATCGGTGAGGCCGTCATGATAGGCCATGTGCGCCATCCGCGACTCGGTCTGGCGGCGGTCGGTGACATCCTCATGGGTCTTGATCAGATATTGCGGTTCGCCGGCATCGTCGAGCACGGTCATGCGGCGGGTCAGGAACAGCCGCAGGCCGTCCTTGGTGGAGATCGGGTGTTCCTCGGTCAGCAGGCCACGCTTCTTGATCGCGGCCTCGTCGCGCGCGATGATCAGCTTGGCTTCCCTGGGATTGAAGATATCGGTGGCGGTGAGCCCGGTGGCGTCCTCGCGACGGCGGTTGAGGATGGTTTCGGCGCTGCGGTTGGCGAGCAGATATCGCCCGTCGCTGACGCGCTCGACGATCAGCGATACCGGAATGTTGTCGACCACGAGTTCGAGGAACTTCTTGGTGTTTTCCAGTTCGCGCGACAGCGAGCGGCGTTCGGTGACGTCGTCGAACAGCGCGATCAGGAACTCGGGCTCACCGTTCTCGTTGCGCGCGATCACCCGGT
Organism: uncultured Alphaproteobacteria bacterium; assembly: GCA_963764705.1. Classification (GTDB taxonomy): domain Bacteria; phylum Pseudomonadota; class Alphaproteobacteria; order Rhizobiales; family Xanthobacteraceae; genus Bradyrhizobium. The sequence continues at coordinate 176,464 of CAVXTR010000020.1, forward strand.
TGGAGGCGAGGATGCGCTTCTCCGAACCGCGCTCGACGGTGAGTTCGGTGCGGTGATGGCCTGCCGTGGCGTTCAGCGCCGACTGGTCTGCCACGTCGATGCTTTTCGCGGTTTCGGGGCGGAAAATCTCGTCGGCGCGCTTGCCGACGATATGATCGCGGGAGAAGCGCGAGAACCGTTCGAAGGCGCGGTTGGCGAAAATGTAGCGGCCATCCTGGATGTTCTTGGCGGCGACGCAGACCGGCACGTTGTCGAGCACCAATTCCAGGAACTGGGTGGTCGACGCCAGCTTGCGCGACAGTTTGCGCTGCTCCGTGCAATCCTCGTGCGTTACGATCGTCCCGCCGTTCGGCAGCCGGAAGATTTTCGCGAGCACGGCGTTGCCGTTGGGCAATTCGGTGATGTGGCCTTCCGGCCGGCCGGCGAGATCGACGAATTCATCAAAGGTGGTGTCGAGCATGCCGCGCTGGCGCCGCAGCTCGATCATGTCCCGGCTGGTCATATCGACCGTGATGTCCGAGCGGCTCAGTCCATAGATTTCGAGGAAGCGGTCGTTGCAGAACACCACGCGCTTTTCCGCGTTGGTCATCATCACGCCCTGATTGAGGTTGTTCAGGGCGGAGCTGATGAAAGCATTGCGCCGCAACTTGGCCCGCTCGGCCCTGCGCAACGCCGTCAATATCCAGAGCCCGACCGCAGCGAGAAAGGACGTGATGACGATGGCGCCGATCAACAGCTCCCAGATCAGATTGGGATCGAACGCGCCGACATAGCTCGCCGGCGCAAAGCCGCCGCCGGACAGCGGCGCGCCCCACGCCAATTCGCACGGCAACGCGGCGGCGAACAGGCACAAGACGGCCCGCGCCGGAATCGAACTCTTCCCGCTCGCCTGCCAATTCTTGCCAGCCATTACTCACCCGCGGATTTGCGGGCGGAGTGTCTGACTTGACGGGTTTGGATCGGGTAAACGCGTACCCTTGCAACCGCAAAATGTGACACAAATTACGGCAATTGCCCTGACATGATTAATGCTTCACTAACGGCTACACGCTAAGAGGGTATTTCAAGGCAAACCAACGGGTTGCTTGGACAGTTCCGAGCGCGAGGTGCTACTAACCGCGCGCGGCCAACGCCCAATTTCGCGCCAGAATCCCGGACCTGAAGCTGACATGGACAGAGTTGATTGCGTCGTCATCGGAGCGGGTGTGATCGGGCTTGCGGTTGCGCGCCGGCTCGCTCTGGCCGGACGTGAAGTGGTCGTGCTGGAAGCGGCCGAGGGCATCGGCACCGTGACTTCCTCGCGCAACAGCGAGGTGATCCACGCCGGCATCTATTACCGCGCCGGCAGCCTGATGGCGCAGATGTGCGTCAGCGGCCGCCGCGCGCTGTATCTATACTGCGCCGATCGCGGCATCCCCCATCGCAATTGCGGCAAGCTGATCGTCGCCACCACGCCAAAGGAAACGGAGAAGCTGCAGTCGATCCGGGCCCATGCCGAAGCCAATGGCGTCGAAGGCATGGCGTTGCTCTCGGGCGAAGCCGCGCGCGAACTGGAGCCGGCGCTGAACTGCGATGCGGCCCTGCTCTCGCCATCCACCGGAATTATCGACAGCCACGCCTACATGCTGGCGCTGCGTGGCGAAGCGGAAGAGCGCGGCGCCGCCTATGCGTTCCATACGCCGCTGTTGCGTGGGCGGAGCAACGCGGGCGGCCTTGAAATCGAGACCGGTGGCGACGCGCCAATGACGCTGGCCTGCGATCTCCTGGTCAATGCGGCCGGGCTCGGCGCGCCCGCGGTGGCGCGCAGCATCGAAGACATGCCGCTCGAGATGATCCCGCCCGCCTACCTCGCCAAGGGAAACTATTTCAGTTGCAGCGCGCGCGCGCCGTTTTCGCGGCTGATCTATCCGGTGCCGGAGCCCGGCGGGCTCGGTGTGCATCTGACGCTCGACATGGCCGGCCAGGCGCGGTTCGGTCCCGACGTCGAGTGGGTCGAAAACATCGACTACACAGTGGACCCCGCACGTGCGGACAAGTTCTATCCCGCGATTAGGCGCTATTGGCCGACACTGCCGGATGGCGCGCTGATGCCGAGCTATTCCGGAATCCGACCCAAGATCGTGCCGCCCGCGGTCGCCACCCAGGATTTTTTGATCCAAGGTCCGCGCGACCACGGCGTTGCCGGGCTGATCAACCTGTTCGGTATCGAATCCCCTGGACTGACGTCGTCGCTTGCAATCGCGGACCACGTCGGCACATTGGCCAACTTATAGTCGGGCCAATCTGTAGCCGGCTAATCGATCGTCAGTCGGCGTTTTGAACGATGAACGCGCGCAATCCATCGACGAACGTGCCGCTCGCTATCCATCCGTCGATGAAATCGCGTTCTCGATACTTTGGGGGAAACTGGCTAGTGGAGAGTTTCGCTCGCAGTATGTCTCAACCGCTCGATCTCGTCCTTGACCATCAACTTGCGGCGCTTCAACTCGGCAATTTGCAGGTCGTCTGTGGAAAGGTGCACGAGCGCTTCGTGCAATTCATTTTCGAGGATCTTGTGTTTGCGTTCAAGTTCAACAAGATGCGCCTGTAGTGCCATACGAAATCTCCTCGGTGGGTAAAACCTCAGATTCGATCCGGACGAGGGAGTGTACACCCGCTACCGAATCTGTCGATGGGTATCCAGAATCGGGCCTCTCATATTTCTGGGTTTATCTGTAACCAATCGTGAGTATGGAACCCGGCCAGCTTGCGAAGCAGCCCCGCAGGGACGATATTTACCTACAGGTTTCGGAAATCCCTTCACAACCTCATCGTGCTCTGCAGTTAACATATACCATGACCGACGAAGATGAGCGCGAGCTCGAAAACGAACTCGCCCGGCTGCAGCAGGAGCATCGCGATCTCGATGCGGCGATCGACGCGCTGCATCAGTCGCCGGCGCCGGATTTGCTGCGGCTGCAGCGGCTGAAGAAGCGCAAGCTGCAACTGCGCGACCGCATCGCCTTCATCGAAGACCAGATCACGCCTGATATTATTGCCTGATAGTTTGACCGGCCTAAAGTCCCGTCAACTCGCGCAGCACGGCGGCGAGCTGCCTGGCGTGATAGGGCTTTGGCAAAAACCGCCCGCCTTCCGGCAGATCCTTTTCCCCGACATCCACAAGGCCCGAGGTCGCGACGATCTTGATCGGCGGCCAGCGCCCCCTGACCGCACGGGCGAGCTTCAACCCATCCATCGAGCCGGGCATCTGGATGTCGGTAAAGACCACGGTGATGTCGGGGCGCGCCTCCAGGATCTCGATCGCATCATCGGCATTGGCGGCCTCGACGACCTCGAAGCCGCCGGACGTGATCGCGTCGGCGGCATCCATCCGCAATAGCAACTCGTCCTCGACGATCAGCACCACGGGCCTTTTGGGGGCCGAAGAACCCATTCACCCAAACTCCCTGCCATCGGCATTAAGCGGCGAATGCCGTTTTCGTTCCGCACCCGCCGTGGACGCGAGCCGAGACATCTGGCGGGCAGGAAAAGCGCTCCGGGCTGACGGAGGAAAAATGGACTTTGTCTCGTCGCCGGCTTGACTCTATAAGAACAAAAGAGGAACATGCCTCCCTGCCGCCAGCCAAGGGAGTTTCGCCATGTCCGCCCCGTCATCCCTGTCCGACAACAGCCGCTACGAGCAGGCCTGCGACCAGGCCATCGCGATGTGCGACGGCAATCTGCGTTCGACGATCAAGGCGCTGATCATGGCGAATGAGTACCTGGAAACCGAGCTGGAAGAATTGCAGGCCGCCATCGACGCCGGCTGCGTGCCTGCAAAATATTCTGATAGCAACGCGGCGTGAACAGGAGCGATCAAGATGGCCGATGTCACCTATTACGTCGCGCTGCCATTCCTGGAAGACGATAGCGGCTCGCCGGTCGCGGGCGCGGCGGAAGAATGCCAGAGCCCGACCACCGCGTTGCGGCGCGCCGAGATCCTGTCGCGAACACCCGGCAGCATCGGCGCCGTGGCGTTCAGCCGCACCGGCGATCCGATGATGGGCGAATTCAGCGACGCGAAATTGCTGCGCAAGTTCGGCAGCGTGCCTGATGATTTGAGCGGGCTGTAGCTGCCGTCATTGCGACGGGTTACTTCACGAAGCCTCATGCCGCCGTTGCGCCTTGCGCACGTACATCGCGCTGTCGGCCGCTTCCAGCGCGCGGCCGGCTTCCGAATGGGTGTCGAGGATGGCGACCCCGGCCGACACGCCGGCATGGACAGTGCGGCCACGGAACACAAATGTCAGCCGGTCGATCATCTCCTCCAGCGCCGCGGCCTTGGCCTTGGCATCGGTCTCGCTGAGATGCCACAGCAGCAGTGCAAACTCGTCGCCGCCGAGCCGGCCGATCACGTCCGATGAGCGCACCTGCCCCAACAGCGTACTGACGATCGCCTTGAGCACCTGGTCGCCGGCGGCATGACCGAAGGCATCATTGATCGGCTTCAAGCGGTCGACGTCGAGCACGATCAGGGCGCCGCCGGCATGATAGCGCTTGATGTAGGCAATCGAGCGCCGGAGTTCGCGCTCAAAACCGCGCCGGTTCGGAATATCCAGCAGGAAGTCGGTATCGGCCGAGGCCTGCAGTTCCTCGATTCGCGCCTTGGCTTTCACCAGTTGCGCCTTGAGCCCGCGAATCGTCGATTTCTGGTCAGCCGGGGCGGCAGGCGGCCGGGAAACAGGCGTGGCCTTGCGCCGCGACGCGACTTTTTGCCCGACGGCCGCCCTTTTGGGGCGTTTTAGACCCTTCGAGGCGGTCGCACTGGTTTTCTTCGCCATTGCCTTTCCTTGGCCTATCCTTGGCCTATCCTTGGCCTTCCCTGTGCAGGCTCGCTTATGAAGGCTTGCCGGGATTCACCAAGACAGGATAGTCCATTCCTGATCCCTTGCCACGCCTTGGATGACGCCCCGGCCGCCCCTATAATCCGGCCTATGTTTCTGGATTCCCGAACAGAATTGACGATATGACCGCACCCGTCGCCATCATTATGGGAAGCCAGTCCGACTGGGAGACCATGCGTCACGCCGCCGAAACGCTTGTCGCCCTCGGAGTCGACTGCGACAAGCGCATCGTCTCGGCGCACCGGACCCCGGACCGGCTGTTCGCTTTTGCCAAAGGCGCCAAGGCCGAAGGCTTCAAGATCATCATCGCCGGAGCCGGCGGCGCGGCGCATCTGCCGGGCATGGCGGCCGCACTGACCGAACTTCCGGTGTTCGGCGTACCCGTCGAATCCAAGGCGTTGTCGGGCGTCGATTCGCTCTACTCGATCGTGCAGATGCCGGCCGGCGTTCCCGTCGGCACGCTGGCGATCGGCAAGGCCGGCGCGATCAACGCAGCGCTGCTCGCCGCCTCGGTGCTGGCGCTGAACGACAAGGCTTTGGCAACGCGGCTGGCCGCCTGGCGCAAGCAGCAGACCGACGCCGTCAAAGAGCGCCCGGAGGGTTCGGCGTGACGGCTTCCTTTTCCGCGAAGCTGAAGCCGGGCGACACCATCGGAATTCTCGGCGGCGGACAACTGGGCCGGATGCTGGCGATGGCCGCGGCGCGCCTCGGGCTGAAGTGCCAGGTGTTTTCGCCGGATCCGGATTCACCGGCCTTCGACGTGGTGCTGAACGCGACCTGCGCGGAATATGCCGACGTCGAGGCGCTCGAACTGTTCGCCAACGACGTCGACGTCATCACCTATGAATTCGAGAACGTGCCGGCCGCCACCGCCATGGTGCTGGCCGCGCGCCGGCCGGTGCTGCCGGCGCAGAAAATCCTCGAGACCACGCAGGACCGGCTGATCGAGAAGGATTTCGTCAAGCGGCTCGGCATCGGCACCGCCGACTACGCCGACGTCTCATCCGTGGATACACTGCGCACGGCGATAACGCGCATCGGACTTCCCGCCGTGATCAAGACCCGCCGCTTCGGCTATGACGGCAAGGGCCAGGCCATCATCCGCGAGGGCGACGATCCCGCCAGGGTCTGGGAAGAACTCGGCACCAAATCCGCGATCCTGGAGGCCTTCATTCCGTTCGAGCGCGAAATCTCCGTCATCGCCGCGCGCTCGGCCGACGGCCAGGTCGAGTGTTACGACGTCACCGAAAACGAACACCGCGACCACATCCTGAAAACCTCGCGCGCGCCCGCCGACATATCCGATGCGCTGGCGGCACAGGCGCGCGATATCGCCGGCCAGATCGCCAACGCGCTGGATTACATTGGCGTGCTCGCGGTCGAGATGTTCGTGGTCGCCGGGAAAAGCGGCCCGACGGTGCTGGTCAACGAGATCGCGCCCCGGGTGCATAATTCCGGACACTGGACGCTAGACGGCGCCTCGATCTCGCAGTTCGAGCAGCACATCAGGGCGATTGCCGGCTGGCCGCTCGGCAAGCCGGTCCGCCACGGCGCGGTGACCATGACCAACCTGATCGGCGACGATATCCTCGGCTATGAGCAATGGCTGACGGTTCCCGGTACCACCGTGCACCTCTACGGCAAGGGCCCGCCCAGGCCAGGCCGCAAGATGGGCCACGTCACCGAAGTGGCCCCGCCTTCCCGCAAATAGCCCCTATGCTTTTTGCGTGCCTGCCACCGTGCCGGCCGGCTCCTCGCTGAGCCAGCGATAGATGACGCCGCCCAGCACGCCGCCGATCAGCGGCGCGATCCAGAACAGCCAGAGCTGCGCCAGCGCCCATCCGCCGACGAACAGCGCCGGTCCGGTGCTGCGCGCCGGATTCACCGAGGTGTTGGTAACGGGAATGCTGACAAGATGGATCATCACCAGCGCCAGGCCGATCGCCAGCGGCGCAAAGCCGGCCGGCGCGCTGCCATGGGTGGCGCCCATGATAATGAACAGGAACATCATGGTCATCACCACTTCGGTAACGAAGCAGGCCACGATGCCGTATTGGCCGGGCGAATGGGCATCATAGCCGTTCGAGGCAAAGCCCTTGCCGACGTCGAAGCCGGCGGCGCCGCTCGCAATCACATAGAGCAGCGCCGCGGCAACGATGGCGCCGACGACCTGCGAAATCACATAGGGCAGGATCTGGCCTGCCGGAAATCGGCCGCCTGCGGCGAGGCCGACCGTCACGGCGGGATTGAGGTGGCAGCCCGACACATGGCCGATCGCATAGGCCATCGTCACGACGCTCAGACCGAACGCGAGCGACACGCCGACCAGGCCGATGCCGACCTGAGGAAAGCCGGAAGCGATCACAGCGCTGCCGCACCCGGCAAAGGTGAGCCAGAATGTTCCGATCAACTCGGCGGCATATTTTTTTATATTCATGTCGCGCCTCCCTGCTCTGTTTTCGCGTCGCAACCGCGGGAAACAGCCCCCTTGGGGTCGCAGAGCTCCCAAATCAGGGCTGCACAGGCAAAATTTGGCCGAATTTAGTGGCTTTTCTTGGCTTTCGACGGTCCGGAATCGCCTTCGCAGGTGGACATTCCCGGTTTTGTCTGGTACATCGCCGCGCTCAGGGTTAAGGGCTAGGCGTTTCGCCAGCCCTTTGCTTTACCAGAATTCTTATCCGATCAATCGAAAGAGGATGCCGCGTGCAGGTTCTCGTCCGCGATAACAATGTCGACCAAGCCCTCAAGGCGCTGAAGAAGAAGATGCAGCGCGAGGGTATTTTCCGCGAGATGAAGCTCCGCGGTCATTACGAAAAGCCCTCCGAGAAGAAGGCTCGTGAAAAGGCCGAAGCCGTGCGCCGCGCGCGCAAGCTGGCCCGCAAGAAGCTGCAGCGCGAAGGCCTGCTGCCGATGAAGCCAAAGCCGGTGTTCGGCGCTGGTCCCGGTGCCGAGCGCGGTGGCGCTGGCGCTGGCGGCGGCCGTGGTGGTCCGGGCGCTGGTCCTCGTGGACCGCGCTGAACTGCTTCCACTCGTTTGATTTGAATAACGCAGGTGATTTGAATAACGCGGGCTTTGGGCCCGCGTTATTTTTTGATCGATGCAATTTGCGCGGCGGCGAGCTACCAATAGCGGATTAGTCGCGAGCATTTTTAGTCATGGCCGACCCGACGCACATGCCCTTGTCAGGAATTTTGCGTTTCCGGCGCCCGGCGCCGGTACCGGGCATCTTGTTGGCGATGATCTGTGCGCTGCCGCTCGGCGCCTGTTCGTTCGATCTGGGATCGTGGGGATCGGACAAGGAAAAGCAGCCGGCCCAGGCCGAGCCGAAACCGACCGACAATATCAGTGCCCGCAGCGTCACCGACGCCCAGGGCTACGCGACGCGCGGCCAGGTGCTCGCCAAATCCGGCAACAATGAACAAGCACTCGCCGAATTCGAACACGCGCTGGCGCTCGATCCCTATAATGTGCGGGCGCTCTACGGGCGCGGCCTGATCCGCCAGGCCGAGAAAGAACACCAGCAGGCGATCGAGGATTTCACCGCGGCCAATGGCCTGTCGCCGCAGAAGGTCGAGCCGCTGCTTGCCCGCGCCAACAGCTACTTCGCACTCGACAAGGCCAAGGAAGCGGTCTCCGATCTCGATGAGGCGGTGCAGGCCGATCCGAACAGCGCACAGGCATGGTCCGCCCGCGGCGCCGCCTATGAGCGGCTCGGCGACAAGGCCAACGCATCGGCTTCCTATGGCCGTGCGCTGGCACTCCGTCCCAAGGACGAAGCCGCGCGAAGCGGCCTCGCGCGCACCGGCGGCTAATTCCATTTTCCATTGACACGTTTCGTCGCGCCACCCCACGGATCAAGTCCGGGGGCGTGCTTCGCTCGAAAAACGCGATGGTTTGCGGATTACTTCGGCAGTACGGCGTGGAACAGCGACTTCGCCGTCGACAGCACGTCCTCGGCAGCAGCCTGAGTGCGCTCACGCACGGACGGCTCGGCAGCCTCGGCACGCAGGTCGAGCGGCCGTGACGCCGGAATATCAGCCGGCGGCGTCGGACGGCTGGGGTCGGTGACCCGGGGGTCGGCGGCGCCGGCATTGGCCGCATAAGGCGGACGTACTTGCTGCGAACCCTGACCATAGTTATCGGCCGGCGGCGCCGAGACCATGATCGGCGGCGGCAGCGGCCGCAGCGCAGGCGCGGAGACGACAGCAGACGGCGTCGCCACGCGGTTGGCCTCCGGAGCACGTGCCGCCTCCTGCGCACGCGGAGCAGCCTCGCCGTTGCCGCGCAGGCGCTCGATCGCAGCGCGCGCCAGATCGTTGGCGTCGCGGCGCTCTTCCGGCACGACGGTGGCCTCGACCGGCGGCACAGGATTGGGCGTCGTGACCACCGGCGCGACGGCGGACGCCGCGGGCTGCACCGGCGAGGGCAGGATCACCCTGACTTTTTCACGCGGCACCACCGGGTGACGGCGCGGATCGGCGGGAATGCTGGCGGTCTCGATCGGCGTGTCGGCCGATTTCACGTCGGCGGACTTTGTGTCAGCGGATTTTGCGTCAACCTTGGCTTCGGCTTTTGCTTCGGTTTTTTCTTGCGACTTTTCGACCACCGTCGGCTGCTCGGCGGCGGTCTTCTCCATGATCGATTTCTCGGAGATGCCCTTGGCCTTGACGCCCACGGCCGGGCCGGCATCGGCCTTGGGGTCGGCAGCCGATACGGCGGCCGTCACAGCGGCGTCGGCGCCCGGCTTGGTCGCGATGTAATGGTTGACGATGTAGGCCCCGATGATCGTCGCCGCCACCGAGGGCAGGATGTCCAGGGCAAACTTCTTCAGGTAATTCAGCATTCCGGCCACTCCGCGCGTGTCCTTGATGCGGGAACTTCTGGGCATATTCAGGGATCAACTGCGACGGATCGGTGGCAATCGCGGTTCCGGCGCAACGTTTGATGTCGCCCTATGCCGCGGCAGGCGTGAAAAACCGGCCATCCTTTCCGGGATGTTAACGCCGGACAGCCCTCCCCGGCAGACCCCCAAGGTCAGGGCTTCAATTCGACCTCCAGAAACACGATCTCGGTCGCGGTCTCGTTGAGCACGTCGTGCTCGACGCCCGCTTTGCGGAAATAGGACTTTCCGACCCCGAGCTGCGCCTTGGACCTGGTCCCGTCCGGCGCCACGATGGTCATCTCGCCCGAAGTCACCGGCACGATCACGTAGTCCATGCCGTGGGTGTGGTGGCCGGTCGCGCTGCCGGGCGCCAGTCGCCATTCGGTGACGCGGACTTCTGGGGTGTCGACCTGAACATCGGATTTGGCGCTGAGCATCGTCGGGGCACTCCAGATAATTTCCGAGATCCGTAACTTCAGAGACGGTTACGGCACGAATACCATGAACAGGAACACGGCAAACACCACCATGTGCACCAGCCCGAACAGGATATTGGTGCGGCCCGTGCCGAAGGTGAGCATGCTGATGATAAAGGTCAGCACCAGCAGCACCATGTCCTGGTTGCTGAGTCCGAGCACCAGCGGCTTGTCGAGCGCATAGGCGGCCACCGCTACCGCCGGTATCGTCAGCCCGATGGTGGCCAGCGACGAGCCCAGCGCGAGGTTGATGCTTTTCTGCAAATCGTTCTTGCGGGCGGCCGAGACGGCGGCGACGCTTTCCGGAAGCAGGATCAGGAGTGCCACCAAAACGCCCGCGAAAGCCGGTGGTGCGCCGATGCGTGCAATGGCAATGTCGACCACCAGCGAGAACTTCTTTGACAGCAGCACCACCGCCAACAGCGAGGCCAGCAGCAGGACGATACTCAGCGTCAACATCCGGTTCGACAGATGCGGCTCGTCGCCTGAGGATCCGGCGGCATCACTGATGAAATAATCACGGTGCCGAATGGTCTGGGTGTAGAGAAAAACGCCGTAGAGCAGCAGCGTCACGACACTGACGAAGCCGAGCTGGCCCGCCGAATAGATCGGCCCCGGCGCCGTCAGGGTATAATTCGGCATGATCAGCGTAATCGTCGCCATCACGAACAGCACGCTGAGATACAGGTTGGCGCCCGAAACCTGGACATCCTGCTCCTTGAAACGGAGCCCGCCGATGAAGATGCAGAGGCCGACGAGGCCATTGCAGACGATCATCACCACCGCAAACACAGTGTCGCGCGCCAGCGCCGGCACCGGCTTGTCGCCGAGCATGATGGTGGCGATCAATGCGACCTCAATGATGGTGACGGCCAGCGTCAGCAGCAGCGTGCCGTAGGGCTCACCGATCCGCTCCGCGATCACCTCGGCGTGATGCACGGCCGCGAACACCGTCCCGAACAGGATTGTCAGCAGCACGGCCGCGAACACCAGCCCGGCCGCTGACGGCGTGAACGTCAAGCCGAGACCGGTGGCGACGGCAAACAGCGCGAACGCAAGGGCCGGAAATATCCACGCCGATCTCGGCATCGGCCCATGTGCGCTCATGCGATCAAATCCCCAAAAGCTTGGTTATTGGACGATGCCCCAACCATAGCAGCGGTCAACCGTTTACAGCATCGATGAAATGCCGCGCGGTTTCAATCGCGCCGAAATTCTGCAGATTTTCGTGACCGCCTTCGGGAAAAAGGACGAATTGCTTCGGCTGATTCGCCCGCGCGAACAAGCGTTCGCCAAAGCGAATGGGTATCGTCGGATCGCGCCCGCCATGCATGATCAGCAGCGGCATCCTGACCCGCGCGATGCGCTCGTCGGAACGAAACTGGTCCCGCATCACGAGGCGCACCGGCAAGAACCAGAACAGCGAGGCGGCCACGTCCGCCGTCGAGGTATAGGGTGCTTCCAGGATCAGCCGGCCGACCGGCTGCACCGCTGCCAGCGCTACGGCAACGCCGGTGCCGAGCGAAAAGCCCCAGGCGACGATGCGGTCAGGGCTGTAGCGCGCCACAGTAAAGGCGTAGACCGCCGCGGCGTCCTGCAGCAACCCTTGCTCGCTCGGATGCCCGCTCGAGCCGGCATAGCCGCGATAGGACAATGCGACGACACCGGTCCCGTCCGCGATCAGGTCATGGAAGCGGCCGAAGAAGCCGGCGAGAAAATCGCCATTGCCGTGAAAATAAAGAACAACCGGATGACCGGGTTTTGCGGGTACATGCCAGACGATGACTTTCTCACCGTCCGCCGTATCCAGGACATGCTCTTCCGCTTCCGGAAAGCCCGCCTGCTGCGGTGACGTGCGCGCCGCCGTCGGAACCGGAAACAGGAACGCGCGCTGCGCAAAGAACAGCACGGCAAGCCCGGCGGCATAGCCGAATGCGACAACAATCAGGAGCCATTTCAGGACGGTCATAAGGCCCCGTCCCTGGGACGCCTACATCGACTTGACGATGCTTTCGGTGACCTTCTTGGCGTCGCCGAGCAGCATCATGGTGTTGTCGCGATAGAACAGCGGATTGTCGATACCGGCATAACCCGAGGCCAGCGAGCGCTTGATGAACATCACGGTGCCGGCCTTCCAGACCTGCAGCACCGGCATGCCGTAGATCGGCGAGGTCTTGTCTTCCTCGGCGGCCGGGTTGGTGACGTCGTTGGCGCCGATCACGAAGGCGATGTCGGCCTGCGCGAATTCGGAGTTGATGTCCTCGAGTTCGAAAACCTCGTCATAGGGCACGTTGGCTTCCGCCAGCAGGACGTTCATGTGTCCGGGCATGCGGCCCGCCACCGGGTGAATGGCGTACTTCACCTCGACGCCTTCCTTCTTCAGGATGTCGCCCATTTCGCGCAGCGCATGCTGGGCCTGCGCCACCGCCATGCCGTAGCCGGGCACGATGATGACCTTCTGCGCATTCTTCATGATGAACGCCGCATCGTCTGCCGAGCCGAGCTTGACGGGCTTCTGTTCGCCGCCCGCGCCGCCGCCGGCCGCCGCGATCTCGCCGCCGAAGCCGCCGAGGATGACCGAGATGAAGGACCGGTTCATCGCGTGGCACATGATGTAGGACAGGATCGCGCCGGAAGAGCCGACCAGCGCGCCGGTGATGATCAGCGCGGAGTTACCCAGCGTGAAGCCGATGCCGGCCGCGGCCCAGCCGGAATAGGAGTTCAGCATCGAGATCACGACCGGCATGTCGGCGCCGCCGATCGGGATGATCAGGAGCGCGCCAAGCACCAGCGCGATGATCGTGATCAGCCAGAAGTCGAGCGCACTGCCCGACATCACCAGGCCGACGACGAAGACCACCAGCGCCAGGCCGAGCGCGATGTTGATGATGTGACGCGCGGGCAGAATGATCGGCGCGCCGCTCATCCGGCCCGACAGTTTCAGGAACGCGATCACGGAACCGGTGAAGGTCAGCGCGCCGATGGCGACGCCGAGCGACATTTCGATCAGGCTCGCCCCGTGGATATTGCCGGGCGTACCGATATCGAACGCTTCAGGCGCGTAGAACGCGCCGGCGGCGACCAGCACCGCGGCCATGCCGACCAGTGAATGGAACGCAGCGACCAGTTCCGGCATCGAGGTCATCGGCACCCGGCGCGCAATCACGGCGCCGATGCCGCCGCCGATGGCGATACCGAGAATGACCAGGATCCAGGCAATGCCGTCCACCGGCGGATGATTGGCAAGCGTGGTCGCAACCGCTATTGCCATGCCGGTCATGCCGAAGATATTGCCCTGACGCGACGTCGCGGGGCTGGACAGCCCGCGCAGCGACAGGATGAACAGCACACCCGCCACGAGATAAAGAACTGCTGCCAGATTGGCGTTCATCTCAGGTCCCCATTGTCTTCGTCACCGCGAGGTGCGCGCCGATCGCTGTCATCTACTTGGCCTTCTTCTTGTACATCGCCAGCATGCGCTGGGTGACAAGGAAGCCGCCGAAAATATTCACGCAGGCAAAGATCAGCGCGACGAAGCCGAAGCCCCGCGCCCAGCCGGAGCCGCTGGAAATCAGGCCGACGCCGACTGCGAGTAGCGCGCCGACCACGATCACCGAGGAGATCGCGTTGGTCACCGACATCAGCGGCGTATGCAGCGCGGGGGTCACCGACCAAACCACGAAGTAACCGACGAACACGGCGAGAACGAAAATCGAAAGCCGAAACACGAAGGGATCGACGGCCTGTGCAATGTGCTCCATGGCTTCTGTCCTTAAGCTTTCGGCTGGAAGTTCGGGTGGATGACGGCGCCGTCTTTGGTCAGCGCGGTTGCCTTGACCAGATCGTCGTCCCAGTTCACGGCGAGCGTCTTGTTCGTCTTGTCGATCAGGGTTTCGATGAACGAGAACAGGTTGCGCGCATAAAGGCTCGACGCCGATTGCGCGACGCGGCCGGCGACATTGGTGTAGCCGACGATCTTGACGCCATCGACATCGGCGACCTCGCCGGCCCGGGCGCCCTCAACGTTGCCGCCGCGTTCGATCGCGAGATCGACCAGCACCGAGCCGGGCTTCATCGACTTCACCATTTCGGCGCTGACCAGCTTCGGCGCCGGCCGGCCCGGGATCAGCGCGGTTGTTATGATAATGTCCTGCTTCTTGATGTGTTCGGCGGTGAGAGCGGCCTGCTTGGCCTGATACTCTTTCGACATTTCCTTGGCGTAGCCGCCGGCGGTCTGGGCGTTTTTGAATTCCTCGTCCTCGACCGCGAGGAACTTGGCGCCGAGCGATTCAACCTGTTCCTTGGTCGCCGGCCGCACGTCGGTCGCGGTGACGACGGCGCCGAGCCGGCGCGCGGTCGCGATCGCCTGCAGGCCGGCCACGCCGACGCCCATCACGAACACCTTCGCCGCCGGAATGGTGCCGGCAGCCGTCATCATCATCGGGAAGGCGCGGCCAAAAGCTTCCGCCGCCTCGATCACGGCGCGATAGCCGGCGAGGTTGGCCTGGCTCGACAGCACATCCATCACCTGGGCGCGGGTGATGCGCGGCATCAATTCCATCGCAAAGGCCGAGACGCCGGCATCCGCCATCGCCTTCAGCGCGGCATCGTTGCCGTAGGGATCCATGATGGCAATGACCAGCGCGCCGCGCTTGTAGTTGGCGAGCTCCGAAGCCTCGGGCCGCTTCACCTTGATGATGATGTCGGCGTCCTTTAACGCATCGGCGCTGACGGTGGCGCCGACCGCGGTGAATTCCGAATCCGGCAGGCCCGACTTGATGCCGGCACCCGGTTCGATCGCCAGATCGACGCCCAATGCCTTGAATTTCTTCACGGTGTCGGGAGACGCGGCGACCCGCGGTTCAGACGGATCGATTTCCTTGGCTACGGCAATCTTCATGAGGCCTCCGGCGGCGCGAGAGCGCGCGCGCAAGCAAGCTAGCGTTATTTCCGCCAGCTAGGAAACCGGTTTTGCAACCGGATGAGATGCATATTTTCTGATCGCCGCCGTCATTGGCAGCGCAGCATGGGACCGGTCAGGTCAGGAAGAAGCCCATCAGGGCGACGATGATGACGACGGCCAAGGTGCCGTATTTCACGAGCATGATGAACCCTTCATAGGTCTGCTCATGGGCCGGATAATCGTTGCCGTCGGCGGTCGTGTAGGCAACTTCGTTATGGTCAGCCATCGGTGTCCCCAGTCAAAGATCGAATTCTGGCGTGCAAATACCGCAAAGCGATTGAGAGGGCAACGCCGGTGCTGTCTTTTTGTACAGATCCGGCATTGCCTATTCGATGGGCGCAGCGGGCCAATTGTCGCGGATCCAGCGGGTCAGGCTTTTCTCGCTGACCTCGCCGGCGGCGAGCGAGAGGATGATCGCGGTGGCGTGCGCGGGCTCGGGGGCAAAAGCGATCCCGTTCTTAAGCAGGAAAACCCGCATCGCCATGAAGGCGATACGCTTGTTGCCATCAATAAAGGCGTGATTTTTGGCAAGCCCGAACGCGTAGGCCGAAGCGAGGTCAGCTAGCTCGGCCCCTTCATACCACTTGTTGACCGGGCGCTCGAGCGCCGACCGCAGCATGCCTTCGTCGCGCAGGCCGGCTGCCCCGCCAAAACGGCGGAGTTGGCGGCTATGGATTGCAATGGCCTGCTCATAGGTGATCCACAGCGGCTCTTTTGGCTCGCTCATCACGCACTTCCACCAGTTATTTTGCCAGCGCTGCGAGCGTGTCGCGGTACTTGTCCATCGTCTCTTCCGCCAGCTCCATGGTCCGCTCGAAGTCGGGGTCGTAGGGGAGCGCCTGAAAGCCACCTCCAGGCAGTTCGGTGACATGCAGTTGCTGGCCACGTTTCAGATCGAGCCGCTGCATCAGTTCGCGGGGAAGCAGGACACCATCGGAATTTCCGATCTTTTTGATTTCGATTTTCATCCGAACCTCTTTTCATTGCACAAAATCGCGGCACTATTGTAACCGGTTGAAAACATGTCGTAATTCAAAACAGAAAGGAGCGTTATACATCAGTATAACGCTCCTCGTTCTATCGTTCAACAGATGTTTTACGCCCTCGCCCCTGCCCTCAGCCCATGGTCTCCAGCTCGTCGATCATGCCCGCAATGACCGACAGCCCGCCGTCCCAGAACCTGGGATCCTTGGCGTCGAGCCCGAACGGCTTGAGCAGCTCCGAATAATGCTTGGTGCCGCCAGCGGCGAGCATAGCGAGATAGCGCTCGGCAAAGCCGTCGGCCGCGTTCTCGTAGACCGCGTAGAGCGAGTTCACCAGGCAATCGCCGAACGCGTAGGCGTAGACATAGAACGGCGAGTGGATGAAGTGCGGGATGTACATCCAGAAATTCTCGTAGCCGGGACGGATGTCGATTGCGGGTCCCAGGCTCTCGTTCTGCACGCTGAGCCAGATCTCCCCGATCCGCTCCGCGGTCAGTTCGCCGTTCTTGCGTTCGGTATGGACCGCGCGCTCGAACGAATAGAACGCGACCTGCCGCACCACGGTGTTGATCATGTCCTCGACCTTGCCGGCAAGCAGCGCCTGGCGCTGTTTGGCGTTCCTGGTCTGCGACAACAGCCGCCTGAAGGTCAGCATTTCGCCGAACACGCTTGCGGTTTCCGCCAGCGTCAGCGGCGTCGGCGCCATCAGCGCGCCGTTCTTTGCCGCCAGCACCTGATGCACGCCATGACCTAGCTCATGCGCCAGCGTCATCACGTCGCGCGGCTTGCCCTGGTAATTCATCAGCACGTAGGGATGCGCCGACGGCGTGGTCGGGTGCGAGAATGCGCCGGGCGCCTTGCCCGGCCGCACCGGCGCATCGATCCAGCGATCGGTGAAGAAGCGCTCGGCGATATCGGCCATCTCGCCGGAAAACCCGCGATAGGCCGTCAGCACCATCTTCTGCGCCTCGGGCCAGTCGATGCTGCCTGTCGCCGCGAACGGCAGCGGCGCGTTGCGATCCCAGTGCGCGAGCTTCTTCTTTTT
Source organism: uncultured Alphaproteobacteria bacterium (assembly GCA_963764705.1). Lineage (GTDB taxonomy): Bacteria > Pseudomonadota > Alphaproteobacteria > Rhizobiales > Xanthobacteraceae > Bradyrhizobium. The sequence continues at coordinate 193,696 of CAVXTR010000020.1, forward strand.
GAACCAGCCGGCCTTCAGATTGTAATAGCGATGCGACAGCCGCGGATAGGCCGCGCGGACCGAGCCGACCAGCGCATCGACCACCTCGCGCTCGACGCGGTTGTTGAGATGCCGGGAATCCGCGACGTCCTGAAAGCCGCGCCAGCGGTCGGAAATCTCCTTGTCCTTGGCCAGCGTGTTGGTGATCAGCGCAAAGGTGCGCTCGTTGTCCTTGAAGGTCTTGGCCAGCGCCTGCCCCGCGGCCTTGCGCTTTTCCGGCGCGCGGTCCTGCAGCAGGTTGAGCGTCGGCTCCATCGCCAGCTCCTTGCCGCCGATCTTGAAGCGCAGCCCGGAGATGGTCTGGTCGAACAGCCGGTTCCAGGCGGCGTAACCGCTCTGGGACTTTTCGTGAAACAACTGCTCGACGCGGTCTTCGAGCTGGTACGGCTTGTCCTTGCGCAGGTCCTCGATCCACGGCCGGTAGTGCCCGAGTTCGGGCGTCTGCATCGCGCGCTCAATCACGGTATCGTCAACACGGTTGAGCTCGAGCCCGAAGAACAGCAGATGCACCGAGGCCGCGGTCAGCCGTTCGGACACGTCGCCGTAGAATTTGGAGATCGCGGGATCGACGCTGTCGCCGGCATGCACGAGCCCCGCATAGGAGCCGAGCCGGCCGGCGAGATCGTCGATCGCCTCGTAGCGCCTGATCACCTCGGCGAGCCAGCGACCGCCGCCTTCCGCTGCCGTGTTTTCCGCGAGCTTGCCTTTGTAGTCGGTCTCAAACGCGACGCAATCTGCATCCATCTTTTGAAGATCGCGCGCGACTTCAGGCGCGTCGATGCCGGAATAAAGGTCGGCCAGATTCCATTCCGGCAGTTTTGCTGTCCTGGATTTGGCTGCGGACTTCGGAGCTGATTTCCTGACCATGTTCTTGGCAGTGTTCTTGGCAGTTTTGCTGACAGTTTTCTTGGCAGTCGGTTTTCGTTGAGCGGAGCGCGAGGTCATCTTGTTCGAAACCTGTGTTCAGTCATTAAGGCTAAGGCTGCGGAATGAGAGCAGGACGGCAACATTTAAGAGTGCGTTAATCGGCATCGGCGACAGTGCCCCGATTCAGGACACATAGTTGTAAAGTGCGGGGAAAACCATGGCTGCCACCATTTTGATTGCCGATGACGACGCCGTACAGCGCCGGTTGGTTGAAAACATGGTGCAGAAGTGCGGTTATGAGGCCCTTGTGGTCGAAAGCGGCGACGCCGCCATGGCCCTGCTGACCGCTCCCGACGCCCAGGCAATCGACGCCGTCGTGCTCGACCTCGTGATGCCCGGGCTCGACGGGCTCGGCGTGCTGACAAAAATGCGTGATGCCGGCCTGACCATCCCCGTTATCGTGCAGACCGCCCATGGCGGCATCGACAATGTGGTGTCCGCGATGCGGGCCGGCGCCCAGGACTTCGTGGTCAAGCCGGTCGGGTTCGAGCGGCTGCAGGTGTCGCTGCGCAACGCGCTCAATACCCAGGCACTCAAGGGCGAATTGCAGCGCATCAAGCACAGCCGTGAGGGCCGTCTGACGTTTGCCGACGTCATCACCCGCAGCGAAATCATGGCCGGCGTGCTGCGCATCGCGCAGAAGGCGGCCGCTTCCAGCATCCCGGTGCTGGTCGAAGGTGAATCCGGCGTCGGCAAGGAATTGTTCGCCCGCGCCATCCATGGCTCCAGCGAGCGCAAGGCCAAACCCTTCGTCGCCGTCAACTGCGGCGCCATCCCCGACAATCTCGTGGAATCGATCCTGTTCGGCCATGAGAAGGGCGCCTTCACCGGCGCCACCGAACGCCACATGGGCAAGTTCGTCGAGGCCTCCGGCGGCACGCTGTTTCTCGACGAAGTCGGCGAATTGCCGCTGGCGGCGCAGGTGAAGCTGCTGCGCGCCTTGCAGGAAGGCATGGTCGAGGCTGTCGGCGGCCGCAAGCCGGTGAAGGTCGACGTCCGTATTATTTCGGCGACCAATCGAAAACTGCTCGATCTGGTGAAGAACGGCGCGTTCCGCGAGGACCTGTTCTATCGCCTGCATGTCCTGCCGCTTACGATCCCGCCATTGCGGCAGCGTCGCGAGGACGTCCCGCATTTGCTGCGGCACTTCCTGGCTCGCTTTGCCGCCGAGGAAAACCGCACCATCTCCGGCATCTCCGGCGAGGCCATGGCGCATCTGGCCCAACTCGACTGGCCTGGCAACATCCGCCAGCTCGAAAACACCGTGTATCGCGCCGTGGTCATGAGCGAGAGCGACCAGCTTGGCCTGGCCGATTTCCCGCAGGCCGCGGCCCATGCCGTTCCGGACGCCCTCCTGCACAGCGAGCCGCTGATCGTTGCACCGTCGACGGCGCCCGCGATGGTATCAGGTAATGAGATACCGATCGCGCCGCTGGTCAGCGCTGGCAGTCTTGCAATGCTGACCCCCACCGGCGAGGTGCGGCCGCTAGAGGAGATGGAAAGCGAGATCATCCGTTTCGCGATTTCGCATTATCGAGGGCAAATGTCGGAGGTCGCGCGCCGGCTGAAGATCGGCCGCTCGACGCTCTACCGCAAGCTCGATGAGGCCGCTGCCAACGACCCGACCGAGGGCGGCGCGCAGGACGCCAATTGACCCGCTGCGCGATTGTGGCGCTCCGGTGGCAAAGACAGTGACGAATCAAACGCATCGCTGATTCGGGAACCTTTGAACCGTGTCCCGCAGGTGACAGACAAAAGTCGGTTGGCATGGCAAAACCTCGCCACCCGAAATGTAATCGGGTAGTTCGAGGTCAGTTTGTCGTGAGATGCTCCGCATGGCGCTAGCTGCACCATAGGGGCGCATGTATCGTCTGCGTATGACTTCGTTGCGTGCAGGCGTACCGACCAGAGAACCGGTCGAGGCCGGCGCTATCCGCGCAAGCTGCGACGAATGATACCTAACGACTGTTCCATGCCGGGGCAGTTTCGCCCAAGGGGGTGTGACGATGCGTGACTGTTCGACCAACCGTGCTGGATTTGACCGCGTTTTGATGGCCGTCGCGGCAACCTTCCTCGCGGTGTCCGCGACCTCGGCCCTGGCAGCCCAGTCCGATACCCCGCGCACCAGCGCCGCCGAGCTCGCCATCGATGCGGCAGTCCCACGCCCCGAACCGGCCAACGTCCCGCCGCCCAGCGCCGGCGACTTCAAGGTGGATAACACCGCCTCTGTTCCCGACACCAAGGCGGCCGAGCCCAAGACCGATGTAAAGACCGAAGCCAAGCCGGCTGATGTCGTCACCGCGCCGGCGGCAACGCCCAGCGATACAGCGACCACGACGCCTGCCGCCGAGCCGGTCAAGGCCGCGAGCAATGTCGCGCCTGCCGACCAGCCGGTCGCCGACAAACTGCGCGAGATGATCGGCGGAAAGTCGCTGCGCTATTTCGACCGCAAGGCCGAGCGCGCCGCCGTCGAAAAATTCTACTCGGCCCGCGAATACGCCCCGCAATGGACTCAGGCCGGACAGTTGACCGCCAGCGCCAAGGGCGTGATCGCCCGGCTGAAGGACGCCGCCGCCGAAGGCTTGAACCCGGCCGACTACCCGCTGCCGGATTTCGCGGCTGCCACCTCGCCCGATCAACTCGCCGACGCCGAGATGAAGCTGACCGCCACCATGCTCGACTATGCGCGCCAGGCCCAGAGCGGCCGGATGCACTGGTCGCAGGTTTCGGCGGACATTCTCTATCCCGAGCACCCGACCGATCCCGCCGAGGTGCTGACCACGATCTCGGCCGCCAAGGACGCTTCCGCGGCGCTCGACGGCTACAATCCGCCGCACAAGCTCTACAAGGAACTGAAGGCCAAGCTCGCCGAGTTGCGCGGCCAGGGCGACGGTCCGGTGATTCAGATCGCCGACGGTCCGGCGCTGGCCTTCAAGGCCGGCACCAAGAAGCAGCCGGGCGTGGCGGTGGAAGATCCGCGCGTGCCGCAACTGCGCGCCAAGCTCGGCATCACCGAGAATGCCGACGACACCCGTTACGACGCCAGGGTCGCCGAGGCCGTGCGCAAATTCCAGGAGAGCGCCGATCTGAAGGCGACCGGCGTGCTCGACGAGCGCACCGTCAAGGCCATCAACAGCCCGAAGCGGGATCGGCAGATCGACACCGTCATCGTCAACATGGAGCGTTGGCGCTGGCTGCCGCGCCAGCTCGGCGTGGCCTCGCTCAACAATGCCTATGTCATTCTGAATATCCCGGACTACACGCTGAAGGTGATGCAGGGCGGCGCCCAGGTCTGGACCACCCGCGTGGTGACCGGAAAGCCGGGCCAGCACGCCACGCCGCTTTTGACGGAAACGATGAAATTCATCACCGTCAACCCGACCTGGAACGTGCCGCCGTCGATCATCTACAACGAATACCTGCCGGCCCTGCAGCAGGACCCGACCGTGCTGCAGCGCATGGGCCTGAAGCTCGAGCGTAACCGCGACGGCAGCATCCACATCTCGCAGCCGCCCGGCGAAGCCAACGCGCTCGGCCGGATCCGCTTCAACTTCCCGAACAAGTTCCTGGTCTATCAGCACGACACCCCGGACAAGAACCTGTTCGCCCGGGACGAGCGCGCCTTCAGCCATGGCTGCATGCGGGTACAGAATCCGGATCAGTACGCCTCGACCCTGCTCAACATCGCGCTGCCGAATGAACGCTACACGCCCGAGAAGATCCGCGGCATGTACGGCCACAGCGAAATCGACCTCAAGTTCCCGACTCCGATCCCGGTCAACATCACCTACCAGACCGCGTTCGTCGACGACGCCGGCAAGCTTCAGATCCGCAAGGACGTCTATGGCCGCGACGCCACCATGGTGTCGCTGCTCAAGGGCAGCCGCAGCAAGGATCTGGAAAACATGGTGGCGCATTCGCAGCCGAGCTACTCGCGTCCGCCGGGCTCCAGCCTGCCGGCCGGCGTCAGTTTCGCCAGCGACACCACCTCTTCCGGTCCTTCGTTCTTCGAGCGGCTGTTCGGCGGCCCGTCGCGGGCAACACCGCCGGCTCCGGTCGGCCGCAGGCCGCAACAGCAGCAACGGGTCATCACCCGTTAATCGTACTGCTCGCGCAGACGGCCAAAATACCGAACGAAATCAACGGCCTCGCCTCCTGGGCGGGGCCGTTTACGTTAACCATTATCCATCGCAAAGCCGGCACCGGGCACTTTTTCGCCACAGTCCACGGGTTAGGTTGCAGCTGGCTTGGGGGCGGGATGGTAAGCTTCGGTTAACCCTCCCGCTTTAAGAAAGCGTTCACCTTCTTTCGCTGGGGAAAGGCGAAGGAATTTTCTGGGCGCTCGTTCGACTGGGTGGGCTCATACGTGCTGGCTGCTGTTGCGCGCCATTTCACTGCGCTGTCTATGCCGAAGGCCGGTTATCAAATCGGCCTGACCTCGCTATTGCTCCTCGCCGGGGCTGGCTCGGTACATGACGCGACTGCCCTCAACGAAACCCGCACGCTCTCGTTCCACCACACCCATTCCGACGAAGACCTCACCGTCACCTTCAAGCGCGACGGCCGTTACGACGAAGAAGCGCTGAAACAGCTCAATCACTTCCTCCGCGACTGGCGCAGCCAGGACCAGACCACGATGGATCGTCACCTGTTCGACATCCTCTGGGAAGTCTACCGCGACGTCGACGGCAAGAAGCCGATCCAGATCATCTCCTCCTACCGCTCCCCCGCCACCAACGCCATGCTGCGCCGCCGCTCCGAGGGCGTGGCGCGCTTCAGCCAGCACATGCTCGGCCATGCGATGGACTTCTACATTCCGGACGTGGCGCTGGAGCAGATCCGCTACGCCGGGCTCCGTTTGCAGCGCGGCGGCGTCGGCTTCTATCCGACCTCGGGCTCGCCGTTCGTTCATCTCGATACCGGCAGCATTCGCCACTGGCCGCGCATGAACCACGACCAGCTCGCAAAGGTGTTCCCGGACGGCCGCACCGTGCACGTTCCCACCGACGGCAAGCCGCTGAAGGGCTACGAGCTGGCGATGGCCGATATCGAAAAGCGCGGCAATGGCGACGACGCCGCGACCGTCGGCAAGAAGCCCGGTCTGTTCGCCGCCCTGTTCAAGGGCAAGGCCACCGAGGACGACGAGGAAGCCGCGGCTCCCGTCGCCAGCCCGAAGCCCGCACCGGTGGTGGCCGCCGCGACGCCGGCGCCGCGTTCGAAGCCGCCGGTCGCAGCCACCCTGCAATTGGCCTCAGCCGACGCCCAGATCGTGCCCGCACCCAAATCCAGGGTTGAGGCCAAAGTTGAGGCCAAGGCGGAAACGAAGCCTGTCGTCCAGGTTGCCGCTGAGCCGAAACCGCAGACCCCGGCCGATATCATCAATGCCCGCGGCTTCTGGGGCGATACCGAGACCAAGCAGGCCAGCCCCGCGCAGGTCGCTGCCCTCCGGGCCCGTCAGTCCGTCGGCGCCGCCGATCCGCAGCCGACCGCCAGCATTACCGAAGCCTTCAACAGGGCGCTGGCCTATGCGCCGGCCGCGACCTCGCCGGTTGACCGCACCAACATCGTTGCCGCCTCGGCGCCGGTCCCACGTATCGCCCGTCCGACCCGCAATGCCGCTGCCACGGCTACCGAGATCAATACCGTGGTCGCCAAGGGCGTCCAGCAGGCTCAGGACGGCGTGATTTCGACCTCGACCCGCATCGCCGCCGCCAAGGGCCACGACATCTGGATGCGGGTGGTGATGCTGGCGCCAAGCGCGAGCAACGCGATGTCGACGACGGTGCTCGGCGATACCGACATGACCATGATGCGCAGCTTCTTCGTCAAGCCGCAGGCCGCGATCGCCATGACTTTCTCGGACGATCCGATGATGGGCATGACCACCGATAGCTTTACCGGCTCGGCCACCGCCAGGCTGACGACGCAATCGTTCACGCTGCGCACCGCCGCGCTGCGCTGAGGGCGCAACCCGAACCTTCTACATAAAGCTCACGGTCGTCCCCGCGAAGGCGGGGACCTATAACCACAAAAGCTTGTTGCTAGGAGCCGCTGTGGCTCCAGCTTCACGCAATCTCGGCATCGGTGGTTATGGGTCCCGGATCGCGCTTCGCTTGTCCGGGACGACGGTCGGAGAGGCCAGCGCCTCACAGCATCCCGAGCGCCTGCATGTAAGTCTCGAGGATGGTTTCCTCTTCGGCGCGTTCGTTGGCGTCCTGCTTGCGCATCCGGATGATCGTGCGCAGCGCCTTGGTGTCGAAGCCGTTGCCTTTGGCCTCGGCGTAAACGTCCTTGATGTCGTCGGAGATGGTCTTCTTTTCTTCTTCAAGGCGCTCGATGCGCTCAATGATGGCCTTGAGCTGGTCTTTGGCGAATTTGGTTGCGGGTTCGTCCTGGACGGCGGCAGCGGAGGTGGCCATCGGGTACTCCTAATGGGAACTGATGTTGCGGCTGAAAGATCAAGCGCCGCACGCTTCCGCGCGGCGCTTTGTCGGATTGACCCTCAAGATTGGGGCCCTCTGCGTCAAGGAAACATCACACTCATCCACAGCGCGCCCACAGGAAGGTAGGCCTCATGGTGAGGAGGCGCCCTGGAGCGCCGTCTCGAACCATGAATCCACCATCCTTCGAGACGCGCGCCGAGCGGCGCGCTCCTCAGGATGAGGACGGTGTGTAATCAATGCCCGCTGTGGGTCTTTTTCATCGCCTCGAGCTGTTCCGGCTTGGCGGTGCCCTGAAACCTGGTTTTCCAGGTCTCGTAGGGCATGCCGTAGATCGCCTCGCGGCTCTCGTCCTTGCTGACGGCCACGCCCATGGCGTCGGCCTCTTCCTTCATCCAGTTCGACAGGCAGTTGCGGCAGAAGCCGGCCAGATTCATCAGATCGATGTTCTGGACGTCGGTGCGGGACCGCAGATGGTCGACCAGGCGCCGGAACGCTGCGGCTTCGAGCTCCGTTCGGGTTTTGTCGTCAATCGTCATGGCCGTTGTTCCCGCGTTGAGGGCATGATGTCAGGAGACCCGATCTTCCTCGGGACAAACGCGGTGCGTTTGCCCCGAGATCATGCCCAGGCATCGAGGCAAGCATATTGATATCAGATGGGAATTGTCACAGATTTTGCCATATCGGCGCGCAAAACAGGGCTGCTGCCGGAAAATTCGGCTCCTGCGGCGCGATCAAGGTTTACCGCCGAGCCACGCCAAATCGTTAATCATTTGATATAGCCTCACTGCATGACTGCTACAGATTCTCTCCGTTCCACCCCCCTCACCGCTCGCCTGACCGCCGGCCTCCTGCCGGTCCTGGCGTTTGCGGTAATGTGCCTGTGGAACGGTTCCGCCGCGGCCGACTTCCGGCTCTGCAACAACACTTCGAGCCGGGTCGGCATCGCACTCGGCTACAAGGACGCCGAGGGCTGGACCACCGAGGGCTGGTGGAACGTGTCCTCGCGCAGTTGCGAGACCCTGCTGCGTGGAACGCTTGTCGCACGCTTCTATTACATCTACGCGCTGGATTATGACCGCGGCGGTGAATGGTCGGGACAGGCCTTCATGTGCTCGCGGGACAAGGAATTCACCATCAAGGGCACCGAGAACTGTCTGGCCCGCGGCTTCGACCGCACCGGCTTTTTCGAGGTCGATACCGGCGAACAGCGAGCATGGACCGTGCAACTGACCGAAGCCAACGAGCAGCCGGCGCAGCGCGTGCCGGGAATTCCGGGAACAGTGGGTCCGGGGAATCCGGGCGGGGTTCCCGGGCTGGCCCCGGGCGCGACGCCGCCGGGCTCGCCGGGACTGCCGCCAGCCGCGGCGCCCAAGCAATGAGGCGGCTCCGTCGTATCAAGATCCTGGCTACCCTCGGTCCGGCCTCGTCCGACAGCGCCATGATCCGGAAACTGTTCGAGGCCGGCGCGGACGTGTTCCGCATCAACATGAGCCATACGTCGCATGACAAGATGCGCGAACTGGTCAAGACCATCCGCAATGTCGAGAGCAGCTATGGCCGGCCGATCGGTATCCTCGTCGACTTGCAGGGCCCGAAACTGCGGCTCGGCGCCTTTGCCGAAGGTTCGACCCAGCTCAACAACGGCCAAAGCTTTGTGCTCGATTCCGACAAGACGCCGGGCGACAACAGCCGGGTGCAGCTGCCGCATCCGGAAATCCTGGCGGCGCTGCGGCCGGGCCATGCGCTATTGCTCGACGACGGCAAGGTTCGCCTGATCGCCGAAGAGACCTCGCCCGAACGCGCAGTGACGCGGGTGGTGATCGGCGGCAAGATGTCGGACCGCAAGGGCGTCAGCCTGCCCGATACCGACCTGCCGGTGTCGGCAATGACGCCGAAAGACCGCGCCGACCTCGAGGCGGCGCTGGTGACCGGCGTCGACTGGATCGCGCTGTCTTTCGTGCAGCGCGCCGAAGACGTCAACGAAGCCAAGCGGATTATTCGCGGCCGTGCCGCCGTGATGGCCAAGATCGAAAAACCGCAGGCGATCGACCGGCTTGCCGAGATCCTTGAGGTCTCCGACGCGCTGATGGTGGCGCGCGGCGACCTCGGCGTCGAACTGCCGCTGGAGCGGGTGCCGAGCCTGCAGAAACAGATGACGCGGATGGCGCGCCGTGCCGGCAAGCCGGTGGTGATCGCGACCCAGATGCTGGAATCGATGATCCAGTCGCCGGTGCCGACTCGCGCCGAAGTCTCCGACGTCGCCACCGCGGTCTATGAAGGCGCCGACGCCATCATGCTGTCGGCGGAATCCGCCGCTGGAAAATTCCCGGTCGAGGCGGTCTCGACCATGAACCGCATCGGTGAGGAAGTGGAGCGCGACCCGCTCTATCGCTCGGTGTTGTCGGCGCAGCGGCCCGAGCCGGAAGCTACCGTTGGCGACGCCATCGCCGACGCCGCGCGGCAGATCGCCGAAACGCTGGAATTGTCCGCGATCATCTGCTGGACTTCATCCGGCTCGACCGCGATCCGGGTGGCGCGCGAACGGCCGAAGCCGCCGGTGGTGGCGATCACGCCGAATCTTGCGACAGGACGCAAATTGTCGGTCGTGTGGGGCGTGCACTGCGTCGTGGCCGAAGACGCGCACGACCAGGACGACATGGTCGATCGCGCGGGCTCGATCGCATTCCGCGACGGTTTTTCGAAAGCGGGCCAGCGCGTCATCGTCGTTGCCGGCGTGCCGCTGGGCACACCCGGCACCACCAACATGATCCGCATCGCCTATGTCGGACCGAACGGCGACGCGCAGTGGTGACGGCTGCGTCTACTGCAGCGTCGCGTCGAGCGTGATCTTCGTATTCAACAGCTTCGACACCGGGCAGCCGGCTTTCGCCATGCCTGCGAGTTCCTGAAACTTCGCGTTGTCGGTGCCGGGGATCTTTGCCGTCAGCGTCAGATGTACCGCGGTGATGGCAAAACCGTCGGCTACTTTCTCCAACGTGACGTCGGCTTTGGTTTCCATATGCTCGGCGGTGAGCTTGGCTTCACCCAGGATCAGCGACAGCGCCATGGTGAAACAGGCGGAATGCGCGGCGCCGATCAGTTCTTCCGGATTGGAGCCGGGCTTGCCCTCGAAGCGGCTGGCGAAGCCATAGGGATAGTCGCTGAGCGCGCCGCTCTTGGTCGAGATCGCGCCCTTGCCGTCCTTGATGCCGCCCTGCCATTTGGCCGATCCGTGAGTCACCGTCATTTTTCATTCTCCTTGTTCAAACCGGGGCATGACAATACGCCCGAGCGTGGCGGATTGTTGCGTCAAAGGCGTGTCGCGAGGAGATGATTTTTCAGGCGCCGACCAGCGTCTTCGCCGGCAGCACCGCCTGCACCACGAGGCCGCGGGCGCGGGCGTCCAGAACGCCGACGGCGCGCAGCGCCAATAGCGTCACCGTCTGCACGGCGTCGCGCAGCTTGGGTTGATCGTCCATATTGTCGGGCGCCAGCGGGCCGACCAGGGCTTCGTGCAACGCGCCGAGCAGCGCGGTGGCGGCAAGTGCGGTATCCTGCGCCGGCAGATGTCCGGCGCGTACCGCGGCATCAATGCGCGCCGCGATCTCACCGGAGATTTCACGGCGGCTGGCGAGCCGCGACGCCGAGACGTCGACATCGACAGGCTCGGCCAGGATGCCCCAGGCGAGCTTGCGCTGCGACAGTACGTTGACGGCGACCGTGGTGACGGCAGCCGCCAGCGCCGAGGACGGTCCGGGCGCGGCATCCGCGGCGCGGCGGATCGCGGCGAGTTCGTCGCGCGAGACCTCGGCAATCAGTTCGGAAATCAGATCCGCCTTGGAGGGGAAATAACGATAGACGGTACCGGCCGCGACGTTGGCGCGAACCGCCACCGGCGCGATCTGCACCGCGGCCATTCCGCCGTCGGCCGCGGCATCACGCGCCGCCGCCAGAATGGCACTGCGCCGGGCCGCCAGCCGCTTTACGACCTGATGGGTTCGCCGATAGACCATGGCGCGTTTCCCGTCCCCGCGCGCGCCCAAAGGGTCCCCAGAAGGCGCGCGTCTTCGATGTTTTGAGCGGCTGAGCGCCAGCCGCTATGAAGAACTGAACAACTATTCACGCCGCCTGACAAGACTGATTCGCGACGCCGGTATGACTCTGAAGGTGGCAGCGGGCGGAGAGGCTCTCGGGCGTCTATGCGCCGGCCGCAGCCAGGGCCGGCGCCGGCTCGTGCCGCCACCAGGGACCGGCGCGGCGAAGGATCAGGCTGGACACCACCAGGGTGGCCACGAATCCGGTCGGCGTTTCCGCGACCATAAAGAGGGCGAAGAGCAGCAGCACGCCGCCCAGTGCCGGGAGTTCGTAGGGACGGAAACCGGTCTTCAGTCCGATCCGGAACAGGAACGAGACAGGAATGGCGAGCACCATCATGTCGTACATGAAGAGATAGGGCGTGGTGAGCAGCGTACCGGCGGCGAGCGCCGCGGCCTTCAGCGTGTAAGGCACGCGACCGCGCCACATCAGCACCAGCACGACGGCAACGGAAGCGGTCAGCACCCAATGGAATCCCCACGCCAGCGCTTCGCTGCCGCCGAAATAGCGCACCAGCGAGAACAGGCTTTGCAGCCTCCACCAGCTGGCTTTGCCCTCGCTCAGGAAGGCTTGCGAGAATTTCGGCATCCAGTGGAAGAACGCCAGCCAGCTTTCGGTGCCGAAAGCCAGCCAGGAAACCAGGGCCATCACGGCCGCGGTTGCGGCTGCGCTGAAGAACACCCGCCAATGTGACGCCGCGATCAGCACGACCGGAAACAGCACGCCATATTGCGGCTTGTAGGTCAGCAATCCGAGGCAAACACCCGCGAGTATCGGCCGTATCGGGATCAGATAAAGCGTTCCGGCGATCAACCCCGCCGTGAGAAATCCGTTCTGCCCAACGTACGCATTGATCAACACGGTCGGAATGGCCAGCGCGACCAGATAGCCGAAGTTTTGGCCGACGATCGCGCGGATCGCCGCGACGTAAGGCACGAGGCTGACCAGAACCCAGCCGATATATCCCACCGAATAAGGAAGCCACGCCAGCACCGCTGCGACGAACAGAAACGGCGGTGGATAATGCCAGGCAAAATAGCTCTCGAAATATTGGCCGAGTTGCGCGACCTCAAGCGGCTTCTGGATGTCCCAGTCATAGGCGTGGGCCGGATGGCCCTCGAGGACGAGCCGGCCCGCCGCCCAGACGTTGATGTAATCGGTGGGGATACCGAGCCCGTTCGAATCGTAGATCCAAGAGTGCAACAGATACGCAATCGGGCAAAACGACAGGTTGGCGAAAAACAGCGCAAAGCACACCATCCGCAGCCAGTCAGGTACCGCCGGCGGTACCGGTGCGGTGATCGAGGGCGTGACGGAGGCGGTCATGCGCGGTCCTTGCTCGGGCGCGCCTGGTCCGAACGCGCGCGTCCCTACAGCAATAGGCCGGACAGAATTGAGGAAATCTTAAGGTTTGGGCGAAGAGGCGCGGGAATTTCCCGTAGCCCGGATGGAGCGCAGCGCAATCCGGGAATCCCGATGCGGGACCAATCCCGGATCTCGCGCAGCCTGTCATCGGGCGCGCTTCGCGCGACCCGTTGGCTCCATCCGGGCTACGGGAAGAAACTCAATTCCCGGTCTGCAGTTCGCCGAAGCGATCCCAAGTCTTGCCGTTGAAGCGCATAAACTGCATCTGGTCGACCGGTACGTGGTCGGTCGGTGAGGTGTTGACCTTGATGCCGGGCAAGAGCATCGGCAATTCCAAGTCCTGGATCGCATAGGCCTGCTTGAGGATATTTTCGGTCGACAGGTCATCGCCGCAAGCCTTCAGCACGGCCTCCAGTGCCATCGCGCCGTTGTAGGCGTTGACGTAGTTGGTGTCGTGCTGGTCGGCGTCGGGCACGTATTTGGTCATGAACGCGCGCCAGCCCTTGACGCCGGCGTCGTCCTTCCAGGCGGGATCGTCGGGGTCCTTGACGTAGGCGGTGGAGAGAATGCCGGTGCCGGCCTCGACGCCCGCCGGCTCCATCACCGTGGAGATCCATACCGCGACGTTGGACAGGAACGTCATCGGCCGCCAGCCGATCTCGAACGCCTTGCGGATCGACTGCGCGGCGAATTTCGGCGTTGCCGCGATCACGAACACGTCGGCACCGGAGGCTTTCAGCTTCACGATCTGGGAATCGATGGTCGGATCGGCAATTTCGTAGGTCGCAGCGGTGACGACGGAATCGTATTTGTCGCCGAGCACATCCTTCAGCCCCAAAAGATAGTCGCGGCCGAAATCGTCGTTCTGCGAAATGACGGCGAATTTGGCGTTCGGATTTTTCGTTAACGCATAGCGTGCATAGAGCCGCGCCTCGTAGCGGAACGGCCCCTGCACGCCGAGCGTCGCCTGCGGATACTGGGTGATGTCGGCGAATTTCGAGGCGCCGGAGCCGACGAACAATTGCGGGATGTTCTTGGACTGCAGATATTTGGCGATCGCGGTGTTATGGGCGGTGCCGATCGAGGAGAAGATCAGCGCCACCTCGTCGCTCTCCACCAGACGCCGCGTCTGCTCCACCGTCTTCGGCGGCGCGTAGCTGTCGTCGAGCGAGATCAGGTTGACCTTGCGGCCGTTGATGCCGCCGCGCTCGTTGACCATCTTGAAGTAGCCGACCTCGCCCTTGCCGAGCGCGCCGAACGCCGACACCGGCCCGCTATAGGGCATGGTCTGGCCGATCCTGATTTCGGTAGCCGTGACGCCGCGCATTTCGGCGGAGATCGCGGCGACAGGCCACATCAAACAGGCGACCGCGCCGAGCGCGCCAAATCCCGCGACCCCAAATCCCGTGGCCCAGCGCATGGCTTGCCTCCCTGTTGCTGCCCTGCGCTCTGATGGCGCGGTTCAGGCTTTTACAAACATGCCATGGCGCTGTGGCGGAAGCCATCATCTCGCCTACCGCCGGACACAAAAAAACGCGGCGTTTCCGCCGCGTTTCCTTGTTTCAATACCTGCTCGCTTACGCCTGCGGCTGCGGCTCCAGGCCGGCATCCGGATCGGGACGCGGGCGCGACTTGCCGGCCGGCGGCACGGCCGAGGCACGCGGCGTCGACGGCTCCAGCACCAACTCGCGGTTGGGCTTCTTGCCGTTGAGCAGGTCCTCGATCTCGTCGCCGCTCAGCGTCTCGAACTCAAGCAGGCCCTTGGCCAGGGTTTCGAGGTCGGCGCGCTTCTCGGTCAGGATTCGCGTGGCTTCGTTGTAGCCATCCTCGACAAAGCGGCGGATCTCGGTGTCGATCTTCTGAACGGTGGCTTCGGACGCGTTCTGGGTCCGGGAGACCGACATGCCCAAAAACACCTCGTCCTGGTTCTCGCCGTAGGACACGGTGCCGAGCGCTTCCGACAGGCCCCAGCGTGTGACCATCATGCGCGCCAGACGCGTCGCCTGCTCGATGTCGGACGAGGCGCCGGATGTCACCTTCTCCTTGCCGAACACCAGTTCTTCCGCGACACGGCCGCCCATCATGATCGCGAGCCGCGACGTCATCTGCTCGAGCGACATCGACAGCTTGTCGCGCTCGGGCAGCTGCATCACCATGCCGAGCGCACGGCCACGCGGGATGATGGTGGCCTTGTGAATCGGATCGGTCGCGACGACGTTGAGGCCGACGATGGCGTGACCGCCCTCGTGATAGGCCGTCAGCATCTTCTCTTCCTCGGTCATGACGAGCGACTTGCGCTCGGCTCCCATCATCACCTTGTCCTTGGCCTCTTCGAACTCGGCCTGCGTCACCATGCGCTTGTTGCGCCGGGCTGCGGTCAGCGCCGCTTCGTTGACGAGGTTCATCAGGTCGGCGCCGGAGAAGCCCGGCGTGCCGCGCGCGATGGTCTTGAGGTTGATATCCGGCGCCAGCGGTACCTTGCGAACGTGAACCTTGAGGATCTGCTCGCGGCCGACAACGTCGGGATTGGGCACCACCACCTGGCGGTCGAAGCGGCCCGGACGCAGCAGCGCGGGATCCAGCACGTCGGGCCGGTTGGTCGCCGCGATCAGGATCACGCCTTCATTGGCTTCGAAACCGTCCATCTCGACCAGCAACTGGTTGAGCGTCTGTTCGCGCTCGTCATTGCCGCCGCCGAGACCGGCGCCGCGATGACGGCCGACCGCGTCGATTTCGTCGATGAAGATGATGCAGGGCGCGTTCTTCTTGGCCTGCTCGAACATGTCGCGGACGCGGCTGGCGCCGACGCCGACGAACATTTCGACGAAGTCCGAACCCGAGATCGTGAAGAACGGCACATTGGCTTCGCCCGCAACCGCGCGCGCGATCAGGGTTTTACCGGTGCCGGGAGGACCGACCAGCAGCACGCCGCGCGGAATGCGCCCGCCGAGGCGCTGGAATTTCCCGGGATCGCGCAGGAATTCGACGATCTCCTGCAGGTCCTGCTTGGCCTCGTCGACGCCGGCGACATCTTCAAAGGTGACGCGGCCATGCGCTTCGGTCAGCATTTTCGCGCGCGACTTGCCAAAGCCCATCGCCTTGCCGGCACCGCCCTGCATCTGCCGCGACAGGAAAATCCAGACACCGATCAGCGCGATGAAGGGCAGCCAGGAGACCAGCAGCGACACGAACCACGGCACGTTGTCGCCGGGCGGCTTCGCGGTGATCGAGACCTTGCCGTTGTACAGGCGCGAGACCAGCGTCGGGTCGTTCGGCGCATAGGTCTGGAACGAGGAACCGTTGGTGAAGGTGCCGTGAATTTCCGGCCCCTGGATCACGACGTCACGAACATGGTTTTGGTCGACCTCGCTCAACAGTTGCGAGAACGAGATATCCTGCGAGGACGCGCGCTGACCCGGATTCTGGAAGAGCGTAAACAATGCCAACAGCAGCAGGACAATGATAACCCAGAGGGCGAAATTGCGCAGATTGGCGTTCATCGATCTTCCTTCGTGGTCGCGCGGATCGCGGCCTTATGTCCTTGGTAGCAACCCTGGATGTAGCGCTTGGGTACTTAGGCGAGAATCCCTTGGTCCACTGCAGACAATCTAGGTGCAGCACGGGTCGATGCCAAGGGAACCGCGCAGGACTATTTAGCGCATCCTAGCGCGATTCCCGGTCAAATAATGGCGCTGAAACCGGCGTTTTTCGCGGGTGGTTAAGACTCCCCGCCGGTTTCCGACGGATATCGCGGTATCGGGGGCGCTTTCACGCCCTTCCGCGGCGGCGCGGCGGGGCCGGATCGACGTGAATCCGCTCTCCGTTCAGGCTGATCACCGCCCCGGCAAGGGTCTGCTTCATCCTGGACGGGCCCCCCGTATTAGCCCGGTCCAGATTAGCCCGGTCCAGGGCCGTCAGCAGGGCCTCCAGCTTGCCGAGTTCCGCTGATCCCTCGTGACCGACACGGTCGATCGCGCGCTTCAGCA
Organism: uncultured Alphaproteobacteria bacterium; assembly: GCA_963764705.1. Classification (GTDB taxonomy): domain Bacteria; phylum Pseudomonadota; class Alphaproteobacteria; order Rhizobiales; family Xanthobacteraceae; genus Bradyrhizobium. The sequence goes on from CAVXTR010000020.1 coordinate 210,551, forward strand.
GCCGGAGACGGATTTCCTCGGGCAGATCGGCAAACGCCGAGGCGTCGAAGCCAAAGCGCGAGGCATCGTTGCGGTCCCTCAGCGCGAGATAGCGTTCCGCGCCATCGACGAGCACTTCCAGCGCGGCATTCGCCCGCGCCAGCCGGGAAGCCAGCCGGGCAAGATTCCGGCTGTCGCCACCTTCCTCGGCCAGAGCCGGCATCAACGCCCGCAACCGGGGGCGTGTGTAAGCGGCGTCGCGATTGGTCGGGTCGTCGGCGAAGGCGAGTTTCGCCTTGTTCAGCGTCGCGACCAACTGCGATTTCGTGACGTCCAGCAACGGTCGCGCCAGCCACACTCCTTCGCGCTCGCTCTCGCGCGCCATCGCCGCCAGACCGGCGATGCCGCTGCCGCGCAGCATTCGCATCAACAACGTCTCGGCCTGGTCGTCGCGGGTATGCGCGGTGAGGATATGCGTGGCGCCGCTGGCTTTGGCTGCCTGCGCCAACAGCCGATACCGCGCGGCGCGTGCCGCAGCCGGCAATCCCGTTTTCGGCTTGGCGCCGGTCCAGCGCAGCGTGCGATGGGGCAGATCGAGCTCTCTGGCCAGCCGTTTGACGTCACGCGCCTCGCCCGCGGCTTCCGGACGCAGGCCGTGATCGACGGTCACCGCGATCAATTTCGGCCCCCGCCTCAGCGTGCGGCGCCAGCGCGCCGCAAGCCACATCAGGGCCAGGGAATCGGGACCGCCGGACACCGCCAGCACGATTCCGGGCGCGGCCTTCCAGTCCGCGAAAATACCCTTCGCCTGCTGTACCGAGATCGGGGAATGGTCGTCGTCGGACATGGCTTCAAGGGGTTGTGCGAGGCCTGTAGCGGCCTCGGCCAGCTACCTCTTTAGCACTTAACCCGCTTCTGCTCACGGTCAACGGCGGCTTTGACGCCGGCCGAGGCCTTCGGATATTTCCGCGTCACTTCGCCAAGGGCGGCGCAGGCGGCTTCCTTTTCCTTCAGCGCCGCCAGCGACTGGCCGAGCCGCAGTAACGCGTCCGGCGCCTTGCCCGATTTGTCGAACTTGGTGGTGACGCCGAGAAAGGCCTCGGCGGCGTCGCGGTATTGCTGGCGCTGGAAGTAGCTCTCGCCGAGCCAGTATTGCGAATCCGCGATCAGAGGGTTGCTCGGATATTTCTGCGCAAAATTCTTCATGGTATCTTCGGCCAGCGCGTAGTCCTTGCGCTGCATGTAGCCGATGCCAAGGTCGAACTCGTCCTTGGGCGTGGCCGAAGGCGGCAGCGTGGTCAGCGCGGCGCTGGCGGGGCCGCGCGGCGGCGGCGCTGCGCCGGGGTCGCGCGGGCTGGTGGCACCGAGATCGAGCGGCTCGCCCGGGCCGCGTCCGCCGGGCGCCCCCACCGGCGCCTCGTTCGCGATCGGCAATTGGCCACCGCCGAGCGCACGCGGCGCGCCGGGAGCGTTCGGATTCTGACCGGGGTCGAAGGCATCGCCACGGCGACGACCTGGCGCCTGCGGGGCCGCCGGCTCCTGGACGATCGGAGCCGGTGCCGCGATCTGCGGCTGATCGTAACCCGGCTGCGCCTGCGGATAGGCCTGCTGAGGATAGGCTTGCTGGCCCTGAGGCTGCCTCACGGGCGCATTGGGTTGGACCGGCGGCACCGCCGCCACGCCGGGCTGGGCGACCGCGGACTGTCCGCCGGGCGCGGCCGGCGGGGCACCAAGCTGGCGCAGCCGCTCTTCGAGCTGGCGGTTGCGGTATTGCAGTTCCTCGTTCTGGCCGGTCAGTTGCCGGAGCTGGTTTTCCAACCGCTGGATCCGCATTTCCGAGTCGGGATCGTCGGATTGCGCGAAGGTTTGAGCGAAGGCTTGGGAGGACAGCACTTGGGAAGACAGCAGCAGCATCGCGGCGATGGCCGCGGCACCGGCAGCTCTGGGAAATCTGGGTGACATTTTGCCCTGACAATTAGATCGCGTTGGACCGCGGAAACGCTACGAACTGAGAGAGGGAGTACGCCGGAATTGTGACTGGCGTTTCCGAATCCGCACGCTGGATTACGCTATGGTTTAGTATCGGCTTCAAAACAAGCAAGCGTGATCGTCGATCGTTCCGTTCATCAAGCTGAAGGGATTAACCCATGCACGTGACCGTGAACGGGGTCCGGCTGTTCTTCGACGTCGAGGGCACCGGGCTGGTCCCCGACGGCCCGGTGATGCGGGAAAAGCCGGTGCTGCTGATGCTGCACGGCGGCCCCGGCGCCGACCACTCGATCTACCGGCCGGCCTACTCCGCGTTGGCCGATGTCGCCCAGATCGTCTATCTCGACCATCGCGGCAACGGCCGCAGCGAGGACGGCCCGCGCGAGGACTGGAATCTGGCGCAATGGGGCGACGACGTGCGCACGTTCTGCGACACGCTCGGCATCGTCGATCCGATCGTGCTCGGCGCCTCCTTCGGCGGCATGGTCGCGCTGGCCTATGCCACGCGCCATCCGGCCCACGCTTCCAAACTGATCCTGATCAGCACGGCCGCGTCCGGCGCTGAATATCTGGAGCGGCGGATCGAGCTATTCGAACGCCTTGGCGGCCCGGAAGCCGGCGCCCTGGCGCGCCGCCATTTCCTCGAGGTCGGAGGTCACACCGGCCACACCTCGCTCGATGAATGGCGACGGCTGGCGATGCCGCATTACTTCCGCAAGGCACGCGATCCGGATATGGCGCGCCGGGCCGTCGGCCGGCCGGAAGTGCTGTTCTGGTTCACGCGCCCCGATGGCGAGAGCCACCGCTATAACTTCTTTCCGGATCTGCATCGCATCCAGTGCCCGACGCTGGTGCTCGGCGGCGAGGACGACCCGATGCACCCGATCGAGAGCCAGGCCGATATTGCCGCCGCGCTGCCGCCGCATCTGGTGCAATTCGAGCGTTTTGCCGATTGCGGGCACGCCGTCATGCCCGATGCGCCCGAGCGCGCAGCCGCGGTGATCCGGGATTTCATCACGGGCGCAAAATAAGAATGGGCGCAAAATAAAACCGGCGCCCGAAGGCGCCGGTTTTGAAATTCTGTGAGGCGCCGAACTTACGAGTTGGCGTTCAGCACGGTGACGGCGCGGCGGTTCTGCGACCAGCACGAGATGTCGTTGCAGACCGCAACCGGACGCTCCTTGCCGTAGGAGATCGTGCGCATGCGGTTGGCATCGACGCCGCGCGAGGCGAGATAGGTCCGCACCGACTGGGCGCGGCGCGCGCCGAGCGCGATGTTGTATTCGCGGGTACCACGCTCGTCCGCATGGCCTTCGATGGTGAAGGAATAGCGGTTGTAGGTCTGCAGCCACTGCGCCTGCTTTTCGAGGGTGGCGATCGCCTGCGGGCTGAGTTCGGTCTGGTCGCTCTCGAAGAACACGCGGTCGCCGACATTGACCACGAAATCCTGCTGGCTGCCCGGCGTCGCGGCACTGGCCATCGCGCCCTCGGGCCCGATGTTGTTTTTGGCGCAGGCGCCCATCGACAGCGCCACGGCAACGACCGCTGCCAGCTTCCATCCCTGGAGGATACGCATCTGATATTTCATTCCGGAGCCTCCACGCTCACGTTCTAGAACTGTCATTTTGGTCTACAGGGCGATGGTTAAGCGAACGTTCCGTCAACCTTGATGGGATGTTGCCAGACCCGATCAAATGCCGCCGAACGCCGAAAAGCGATCGTGATAGTTAATGATTTGTAAATGTGGCGCGATGGTGAAGGCAAGCGCCGTCCGGGCCTGAATCACCGTATTTCGGCGTTCACGCGCGCCGGATCACCACCGGCTGAGGGAATCCGCGGCTTGCGGCGGAACCCGCCGGACGGGCCGGTTTCAGGCCCGTCCCGGCCGTTCAGGAATTCGGAACGATCGAAGCGCGCTCGTAGCGGGAAGCGACCCGCTGAGGCACAAAATGACGCTCCGCAGCGCGCTCGAACAGCATCCGCCGCTCGAAGGCGGTCGAGCGCATCATCGGATAACGCTCAAACACCTTTTCCTTCATCGTCGGGAAATCGGCGGCCATCAGTCCGACCGGCTTGAGCAGTCCGGGGAACATGCGCGGCTCGGCGATGGTCTCGTGCAGGAACACGCGTCGATAAAACGCCTGATGCTCGGCCCGCACGATCGCCAGCCCGAGATCGGCGTTGAAATATTCGCAGGCCATATAGGCCAGCCGCAGCGTCAGATACGGCAGTTCCGGAAACCGTTTGACCCGGTCGGGGTCGGCGACGAAGCGCGCGGGATCGATGACGACCTCGCCCTTGTCGAGCCGCGGGTTGAGAATTTCGCCAAATGCCTCGTTCGAGCAGGACAACCGCCATTCGGAGGTCAACACGCTGATCCGGACGGAACTGTACAGTTCGCCATGAAGATAGACACCGAATGTCCAGGAATTCGGCAAATCGTCATACTGATCAGTGACGCGCTGCTCGGGAGATTCCTTGACCGCACCTTCGCGGAGGTAGGCTCGGTACCGAAGATTGTAGATTTCTTCTTTTTCTTCGGGGGTTTGCGCTAGACGATAGTCGACTTGATCCAACAGGTCCGAACTCCGTCCAACAGCCGTTACAGAAGCATCGGCCGGGGACCGCATACTGGTACTCCTAACGCTAACAACTTACACGAGTAGTCAGAAGATTAACAGCTTATTAAGGGATTGCAAAGCTATCACGGCGTTAGGGTTAACTAACAGCGCCAGATTAGCAAGCAAGAAACCGCCGGCCCATCCAGTACTTCAGGTTGCAATACCCGTTCTCAACCGTCAAGCGATCGATCGCGCGGGGACCACCTGCGATGGCTCTTCCGGCAGCCGGCGGCCATGCGAAACGTTCAGCAATTGGCGGATCCGCGTTGCCGGGACCGGGCGGCTGAACAGGTAGCCCTGCACTTCGCTGACCGTGCCGTCGGCACTGATCAGCTCCAGTTGCTCATTGGTCTCGATGCCCTCGACCACGACCGACATTCCGAGATCGGCCGAGAGCCGCGCCACGCCGCGCAGCAGCGTCAGCGGACGGTCGCTGTCGATGCCTTCCAGGAAGGAGCGGTCGATCTTGACCTTCTCCAGCGGGAAGTTGTGCAGATAGCTGAGGCTGGAATAGCCGGTGCCGAAGTCGTCGAGCGAAATCCGCACGCCGAGCGAATGCAGTTGCGACAACACGTCGTGCGTCATCTGCGTGTTGCGCAACAGCGAGGATTCCGTGATCTCAATTTCGAGACGGTTCGCCGCCAGGCCGGAAACCTCGAGCGCGTAGCGGACTTCGCTCAGCACGTCGCGCTGGTGGAACTGCTGCGGCGAGAAGTTGACCGCGACGCTGACGCCATCGGGCCACTTCATGCATTCCATGCAGGCCTTGCGCAGGATCCAGCGGCCGAGGTCGACGATCAGGCCCATGTCCTCGGCGACCGGAATGATGTCGATCGGGGAAACCGTGCCGCGCACCGGATGATTCCAGCGCAGCAGCGCCTCGCAGGTCGCGATCCGTCCCGATTTGAGATTGACCAGCGGCTGGTAATAGAGCTCGAACTCCTCGTTGGCGAGCGCCTTGCGCAGATCCAGTTCGAGGATGCGGCGGGCCTCGACGACCTGGGCCATCTCGTCGCGGAAGAAGCAGAAGGTGCCGCGGCCGTCGGCCTTGGCGCGGTACAACGCCATGTCGGCGTTCTTCAGCAGCGTATCGGCGCTGACGCCGTGCGTGCTCATGGCGATGCCGACGCTGGCGCCGATCTCGACCAGGTGATTGTCGATCTTGTAGCGTTCGCTCAGGCGCTCGACGATGCGGCGGGCCAGGACCGCGGCGTCGTCGGCGGAATGGATGTTCTGCTGGAACACGACGAACTCGTCGCCGCCGAAGCGCGCCACGAAGTCCTCGGGCCGCAGCATCTCGCGCAGCCGGTCGGCCACCGCGCACAGCAACTGGTCGCCGCAGGGGTGACCGAGCGTATCGTTGACCTGCTTGAACTGGTCGAGATCGACGAACAGCAGCGCCGACAACTGCTCCGCGCCTTGCTGGATCGCCAGCAGACGCCCGATCTCGTCGCGGAAATTGACCCGGTTCGGCAGCGCCGTCAGTTCATCGTAGCGCGCCAGGTGGCTGATGCGAGCTTCCGCGTTGCGCCGCTCGGTAATGTCTTCGAGCAGCACCACGGCGCCGCCGCCGGTCATCGGCTGGAACGTCCAGGATAGCGACCGGCCCCGCGTGACGTCGGGATCGGTCGTGATCATGTCGCGCGCCTGGGTATTTTCGATCTCCGACAGGATCATCTTGCCGCTCGCCGCCGACACCGAGCCGGCGACGACGCAGGCCGCGATGATGTCGGACGCGCTGGCGCCGCGCTGCACGAGGTCGTCGGACAGGTTCATCATTTCGCTGAAGCGGTGGTTCATCACCGCAAGCCGGTCGTCGGCGCGAAACATGCACAACCCGTGCGGCATGTTGTTCAGCGCGGTATCGAACTGGCCGGCCAGCGCCGATTCACGGAAGCTCGACGTCAGCGCCTTGACGAAGATGGCGTGCAGGCTGAGGTTGATGCCCTTCAGGCCGATGAAGAACAGCGCCAGCAGCACAGCGAGGCCGACATAGTAGAAGTCGCCATGCAGCGCGAGCGCGAGCGACATCGGCCCGCAGGCCAGCAGCACGTGATATTGAACGAGGTTCGGGCGGCCGTAATTGCGGGCCGCGGCGCCGGCGGTGTAGCCGATCGTCACGGCGACACACACCATATGCGCGACCGCGTCGTCATTGCCGAAAATGGTCAGGAAGCACCAGATGCCGAGGACGGCGGCGTAGGCCATGGCGCCGAAGGCGTAGCGCGGCTCCAGATGCTTGGCCTGCTCGAAGCTCAGCACCGCGGTGCGGCGTTCGTACTTGCGCATCTGGAAGGCACGCGCGGTGCCGATCCCGATGATCAGGACCACGAACGGCCACAGCAGGACGTTGCCGGTCTTGAGCGCCGTCATCACGGCGGCCGCGGCGGTGCAGACCGTGCCGACGAACATCGGCCAGAAATTCTGGCACATCGAATTGATCAGCGCCGAGTACAGGACCGGCTCCAGCTCTTCCCGACTGCTTCGTTTTTTCTGGTCGACCAACTGCATAGGCAGCGCACGCGTCCTGTTGGGGTGCGTAGTTCTACCCTTCCCAGATGAAGTCTTTCTGAGGGAACATCGTTACCGAGACGTTGCCATCGATTTCCAATTGTAGAAATCTGCTCGGAAAATCAGCAGGCTAGGCAATGTTTGCCGGTTAACAAAGTCGCCGCCGGCGCAGTCCCTCCCCGCTCAGGACAATAGCGGAGACCACGCCGGATCGGAGGCGAAGCCCGGTGTCGGAACCCGCAATTCGTTGCGTCCGGAGATGTCGATCGTGAACAGCGAAGGCCCGCCGCCACCGCCGGGCTCGCGGAAAAACATCAGGACCCGGCCGTTCGGCGCAAAGGTCGGTCCCTCGTTGTGGAAACCAGCGGTCAGGATCCGCTCGCCGGAGCCGTCGGTCTTCATGATGCCGATCGCGAACTGCCCGCCGCCCTGCTTGGTGAAGGCGATGTAGTCGCCGCGCGGCGACCACACCGGCGTCGAATAGCTGCCCTCGCCGAACGAGATCCGCTGCGCCGGCCCGCCGGTGGCCGGCATCACGTAGATCTGCGGCTTTCCGCCGCGGTCGGATTCGAAACAGATCTTGCTGCCGTCCGGCGCGTAGGACGGCGAGGTGTCGATCGCCGGCGTGTCAGTCAGGCGCGTGGTGGTCTTCGAACGCAGGTCCATCACGAACAGGTTGGAGTTGCCGCCCTGCTGCAGGCTCATGATGACGCGCTGGCCATCCGGCGAGAATCGCGGCGAGAACGACATGCCGGGGAAATTACCGACGATCTCGCGCTGCCCGGTCTCGATGTTGAACAGATAGACCCGCGGATCGCCCTGCCCGAATTCCATGTAGGTGATTTCCTGGGTCGACGGCGAGAACCGCGGCGTCAGCACCAGGTCGGAGCCCTTGGTCAGGTAGCGGACATTGGCGCCGTCCTGGTCCATCATGGCAAGCCGCTTGACCCGGCGCTCCTTCGGCCCGGTTTCGTCGACGAACACCACGCGGCTGTCGAAATAGCCTTTTTCGCCGGTCAGCCGTTCGTAGATCTGGTCAGAGATGATGTGCGCGATCCGCCGCCAGTATTCCGGCGAGGTGAAATATTGCTGGCCGGTGAGCTGCTGGGCGGTGTTGACGTCCCAGAGACGAAACTCGGCCTTGAGACGGCCGTCGCCCTGCCGCGTCATCCGGCCGGTAACCAGCGCCTGCGCATTGATGGTCTTCCAGCTCTGGAACTGCGGCGCTGCGTCGATATTGGAGACGCGCTCGATGAAGGCGGCCTGATCGATCGGCGCGAACAACCCGCTGCGCTTGAGATTGTTGGTGATGACCTGCGCTACGCCGACTCCGACCTCGGCATCGCCGGGCGTACCCGCCACGAAGTTCGGGATCGCGATCGGCAGCGGCGTGAATTCGCCCTCGGGAACGATGATCCGCTTCTGCGCCAGCGCGTTGCGGCTGCCACCGACGGCGCCTAGCGCTGCCATTCCGGAAATGATCTGCCGGCGGCTCAGGCGGTACGGCATGTTGGGCAATCCATCTTTGTCGGTCATCGCGTTGGACTCATATTGGTGATCGCCGGACCGAATGTCAGGTCTTCTGTTCGGTGAATACCGGCGCGAAATATTTCCATTCTTCGAAAAACGCCGCCGGCAGTTTATAGGGCTGGCATTCGATGATCGCGCGCAACGCGCTCTCCTGATAGACGCGCAGGAAAGGCGTCGCCGGCGTCCCTTCCGGAACCGGCATGCCCTCGAGGCTGCCGTCGCGCTTCAGCCGGATATTGAACACGGCTTCGGACCGCTGCGCCTCGATGCCGCCATAGGGTTTCTTCCAGCAGCGCTCGACCTGCTGCTTGAACATCGCGCCCCAGGTCGCGGAATTGTCAGCGGCCGCGCCCTTGGAGGTACCAAGCGCCGCATTGGAGTTCAGCGTGTCGCCGGTCGCGGCCTGGCGCGTCGGGTCGCGCTTGTCGAGCAGCGCTGCAATCTGGGTTTGATCGTAATGCCGTTCCACGATCTTCGGCTTCGCCTCGGGCGGCTTGACGGCAGCCTGCACCGGCTTCGGCGGCGGCTTCTTCTCTTCCTTCTTGAGCGCCTCGGCGATCGGGTCGGGCTTGACCGGATCCGGCTTCTTCTCGACCGGCTTCGGCTCTTCCTTCGGTTTCTCGACCACCTTCGGCGGATCGGGCTTTTTCTCGACCGGCTTTTCCTCGACCTTCGGCTGCGGCGGCGGCGCGGTTTCGTTGACGACGGGCGGCGCCTTCTCGACGATCTTGCCGACGGCGTCGTCGACCGGCCTGGCCTCGGCGATCTTGTCGACCAGCGGCTTCGGGTTTTCCTTCTTTCCGGTCTTCATGCCGGCCATGATATGGGCCAGTTGATCGGGCGAGACGACGTCGACCGCAACGGAATCTTCCGGCGTCATCTCCAGCGCCCGGGTCGAAAACGACACCATCGTCCATCCCAGCACGAGGACGTGCAGGACCACGGACGCAACCAGTGTCTTGTCGACCTTGACCTTCAAGTTCACCTCAGGAGCCCTGCTCCGGCACGATGACGATGTTCGCCTTGAACCCCGCGGTCCTAATATACCCCAATAATTTCATCATATCCGTGTAACAGACATCTTTATCGCCGCGCAGATAGACCACGCTGTCGGCATCCGACCGGGTTTCCCGGATCGCCTTGATCTTCGGCAGCAGGTCGGCGGACGAGATCAGCGTGTCCCCGAGGTAGAGTTCGACATTCGAATTGCAGGCGCCATTGGTGCGCTTGACCGACAGCGTCAGCGGCGGCGCATTCGAGGCCAGCGACTTGCCGCCGCTTGCGACCGGCAGGTCGATGTCGATGGTCGAGGTCATCAAGGGGGCTGCCACCATGAAGATGATCAGCAGCACCAGCATGACGTCGACCATCGGCGTGACGTTGATTTCCGCCATCACGGCGGCGCGGCGCCGGCGGCGTCCGCCACCACCCGACGAACCTGCCATGTTCATCGCCATGAGATGATGCTCACCGTTGCATTCATACGATACCGCCGCTCACGCCCGTTCGTCGATCTGGCGCGACAGGATGGCCGAAAATTCATCGGCAAAACCTTCCAGCCGCTGCGCCTGCCGGTTCACCTCGGAAATGAACTTATTGTAGAAAATAGTCGCCGGAATGGCGGCGATAAGGCCGATGGCGGTGGCAAACAGCGCTTCCGCGATGCCGGGCGCCACCACCGCGAGCGAGGTGTTTTTCGAGGCCGCGATCGACTGGAAGCTCGACATGATGCCCCATACGGTTCCGAACAGGCCGACGAACGGCCCGGCGGAACCGACGGTTGCCAGCACCAATAGCCGCCGTTCCAGCCGCTCGACCTCGCGGGAGATGGAAACGTTCATCACCTTCTCGATCCGCATCTGCAATCCGGCAAAGGAGCGCGACTGGCTTTCGAACGAACGCTTCCATTCGCGCATCGCGGCGACGAAACACGCCGCCATCGACTGCGTCGGCTTGCCCGACAGTGTCCGGTAAAGCTCCTCGATCGATTGCCCGGACCAGAACGCCTGTTCGAAGCGGTCCATCGCGCGCTTGGTGCGGGAATAGAGGAAGATCTTGTCGATCGCGATCGCCCAGACCCAGACCGAGCAGGACAACAGCCCGAGCATGACCGTTTTCACGACCCAGTGCGCCTGCAGGAACAGCGCGATCAGCGACACATCGCTGGACGCCAGCGGCAGGGCTGATTGCGCCACGTCGGCCGGATTCATAGGCGGTATCCTCTCAACGCAAGTATCCCAATCTTCCGGGAGCTCAGGTCCCGATCTTCCGGGAACGCAGGCTGCCGGTTCCACAGCCACGCATCTGGCGCGGCGATATTCGCCAGCACGAGAGCCTCTTTGTGTCGCTTGGGGGGCCCGCCGAAAGCCGGGTCCTGCATCCCCTGCCAACATGTCAAAACGAGGGCTATTCGCGCGTCATTACGCCCCTAACCAGACGCCAGCCATGGTTAACGCGAGGTTACCAAAGGGAGATCCGGCTACGGGAAATGCAGGTGGTGGGCGGGGTTAGGACGGGTTCCAGGAGGCGTCTTCCGGCTCCGGCCCGACTGCCTTCGAACCGGCTGGCGGTACCAACCCCGTCATTTGCGAGCGCCGCGAAGCAATCCATCGCGCCGCGCAAGGGAAGAATTGCTTCGTTCGCAATGACAGTGATGGATCAGAGTACGGCTTCGCGATCTCGCCTCGACGAGGCGAGCGGAATTTTGCCCGGCGGGTTAGTTTGTCGCAGGCTCGGGGCAATTGGTCAGCCGCGCGGGCACGCCGACCGCCGTGCATCCGGCCGGTACATCATGCTCGACGACCGATCCGGCGCCGATCTTGGCAAAGTCGCCGATGCTGATGTCGCCGACGATCGTGGCGCCGGCGCTGAGCAGCACGCCGCGGCCGATTTTCGGCGCGCGATCCGGAACCGAACGCTTGCGGCCGATGGTGACGTTTTGCAGGATCGTGACCTCGTCGCCGACCACGGCAAATGCGCCGACGATGATGCCGGTCGCATGATCGAGGAACACCGAGGTTCCGATCGACGCCGACGGATGAATGCTGACTTGCAGCGAATCCGACGACAGGCTTTGCAGCAGCAGCGCGAGATCGCTTCGGTTCTGGCGCCACAGCCAGTTCGAGACGCGCCAGGCCTGCAGCGCGACATATCCCTTGAAGTTCAACAGCGGCGGCAGCAGCGCCGTGACCGCGGGATCGTGAATGGCGATGCTTTGCAGATCCCGGCTCGCCGCCTCGACCAGATCGGGCGCGGCCAATAACGCCTCGCAGGCAATGCGCGAAAACTGCCGGCGATCGGCCGGGCTTTTGCCGAGCCGCTCGCCGATCTGATCGGCCACCGCGCCGCCGAGCTCGGCATGATCGAGAATTGTAGACGAGAGTGAAGCGCCGACGACCGGATCGCGGGCGAGCGCGCTTTCGGCTTCGCGGCGGATCGACGTCCAGAGCTGGTCGGCTGGTACAATTTTGGGTGCGGTCATGACGATCCGTCCAAGGGTGCGGCCGTTCGCAATATAGACCCGCACCGGACCAGCAGCCAGTGCGGAAGGCTTACAAAACAAACCGCCCACCTGCTTGCGCAGATGGGCGGCTGTATCGCCATCAGGGTCTATGGGGGCACATCGCCTGTGGCTTTAGAGATCCCGCTTCAGGACTGCGGCTGGTCGTTCGGCGGGGTCGGGCGCGTCTTGTGCTGCGCCATGAACGCGTCGAACTCTTCCTTGTCCTTGGCGTGGCGCAGGCGATCGAGGAAATTCCTGAACTCGACCTGCTCCTCTTCGAGGCGCTGCAGGGTCTCGGTGCGGTATTCGTCGAAGGCGCGGTTGCCGCTCGACTGCGGACCGAAGCCGCCGAAGCCGAAGCCACGACGCTCCATGCGACCGCGCATCCGCTCCATCTTGTACTGCATCCGCTCCATCTTGTTCGCCCAGCGATCCTGGTGACTCCAGCAACCCATTTTTCTGCTCCCGAGTGTGAAAAAGAGAAGGGCAAGTCCGATCGGCCACCAGATGATGAAGCCGAGAATGGTCACGGCGATCCAGCCGGGATGCCAGGGGCTATCAAGCATATGCGGGCGATCAGGCTCTTCGTGCGGGCCGCGCCATCGATTGACATCTGCGGTGTAGGCCATTTCCCTCTCCATGACGGCATCACGCCGTTGTGAATGTAAATAACATTTACATACCTAAACCATCCCGCGGTTTTGTCAAGCCGGGCGCCAACAGCGGCTGCCGAATTATTTTGGGGTGCCCCAGGGGCCCGCCGGGGGGACCGGCGGCGGACCTGACGGTTTTTGGTCGGCCGCAGCGGGCCGGCGATCGATCGGGAAGCCGAGACCGCGCAGATAGATCAACACTTCGGCTTCCAGCAGGTCTTCCGCCGACATCGGCAATTTGCGCCGCGCCGCATCGCCGCGGCCGAACAGTGACGCCACGCCATGCGACATCGACCAGATGTGCAGCGCCATCATCATCGCCGGCGGCCGCGGCGTGCCCGGCGGCGCCAATGCAGCCAGCCGTTCGGCGGCGGCGCGGATAATGCCGAAAGCACGCTCGCTGGCAGCCATCAAGGTCGGGTTGGCATCGACCGGAAGTCCGGATTCGAACATCGCCGAATAGAACGCGGGCTCGTTGCGGGCGAACGCCAGATACGCCTTGCCGACCCGCTCGAACGCGGTGACCGTGTCCGGGCGGCCGTCATCCCACGCCTGCGTCAGCAAGGCCTCGAACTGCTCAAAGCCGCGCTGCGCGATCGAGGACAGCAATTCATCGCGGTCGCGAAAATGCCGGTAAGGCGCCGCCGGGCTGACGCCGGCCATCCGCGCGGCGTCGGCAAAGGTAAAGCCGGCCGCGCCCTTTTCGGCGATCAGGCCGAGCGCCGCCTGCAGCAGCGCTTCTTTCAGATTACCGTGATGGTAGCCGCGCTCGGCGCGGCGCGTTTCCTTGCGCCAGCTCATGTGAACGGCTTTTACATGAGCCGGCCGTAAAGGTCACTTCATCTTTGTGTTTTCACGGGTTTTCCCAAGGCCGGCGCGCTCAGAAAGATTAACGGCGGTTAACGCCGTCCTGCCCCGTCCCGCATCTCAGTCAATCCGGCCGCCACCTGCTGCAGTTCCTCGGAAAAATCGCCGATCTCCTGCACCTGGCGGATTTCGATGATCTCGTTCTCGGAACCCGGGCATTGGCTGGCCCAGGCGATCGCGGCCTCGCGCGAGGCGACGTCGATCATCCAGTAGCCACCCAGCACTTCCTTGGACTCGGTGAACGGGCCGTCGGTCACGACAGGTTTACCCGTCGCAAACGACACCCGCACGCCCATCGACGGCGGGTGCAACCCCTCGAGCGTGATCAGGACGCCGGCGTCCTTCAGCGCCTCGTTGTATTTCATCATCGCCTTCATCCGCTCGGGATCGAGATCCGACGGCGCGGTCTCGTAGCTCCCGGGAATCATCAGCATCATGAATCGCATGGTGGGTGTCCTTGATCAGTTAGCCGTCATTCCCCGGTGCGTAATTGCGCACCGGGGAACGACGATGGAGAGAGCGCGCGCTATTTCTTTCCTGCCTGCGCGCGCAGTCGTTCTTCCTGCTCGCGCAGCTCGGGCGTGAAGGCCTCGCCAAAATCCTCGGCGGAAAACACCTGGCGGATTTCGATCTCGTCGCCGGCACCGAACGGCGCGCGCTTCATCCACGCGATGGCGTCATCGAGCGACTTGGCATTGATCAGCCAGAACCCGGCGATGAGATCGCCGCTCAACGCGAACGGACCATTTGTCGCAGTGTTCTGCCCTGCCGAATATTTGATCCGCGCGCCCCTCGAGGTCGGATGCAGGCCCTCGCCCGCCTCCATCATCCCGGCCTTGACCAGTTCCTCGTTGAACTTGCCCATCGCGGTCAGCAGCTCCGTGCTCGGCATCACGCCGGCTTCGGTGTCCCTGCTGGCCTTCACAATCACCATGAATCGCATCGTCACGCTCCGTTTGAGGGCTCATTGGGCCAGCCGAGGCCGGCGCTCGTCAACTAGACGAACGGGATTTTGCGGCACCGACATGTCCAGCGGAATTATTTTCGAGGTAATTGCTGGAGAATTGCCGGCTCCCGGAAACACACGCTCAAGCGACCTTCGATCAATCGTGAACGATGGCCGTCACTTCCACCTCGACCAGAGCGGCGGCGGGCGTGAGTGCGGCAACCTGCACCAGCGTGCTGGCGAGCCTCGCGTCACCGAACGCCTCCCGGTGAGCACGGGCGACGTGATCTGCATCCGCCATGTCGACGATATAGACGACCGTCCGCACGACGTGGCGCAGCTCGGCGTTCGCTTCCTTGAGGGCCGCGGCAATCGTCTGGATCGCGCCGGTCATTTGCACATAGGCGTCGCCGTCCAGAAACGGGGAACGGGGAACGGGCGGTCGTACCAGAGACGAAAACCAAGTCGCCGACACGGACCGCCCGCGCATAGCCGTAAGCATCCTCAAACGGATATCCGGACGCGATCGTTCTTCTTTCGGGCATTTTGTCTCTCTGCGGCTGATGTGGGCAACCATGACATGAGAAAGCAGGGCCAGATACCGCCCTGACGATCGACGGGATCGACGGCGCGGCCTACCGCTGTTGCGGGACAAAGCGTCCGTCTTCAAAGCCGGCGCCGAAATAGACGTCGATGCGCTTCACCTTGCCGCCGTCGAACACAAAGAACTCGGTATTGCGAAAGCTCTTGCCGCCCCTGGCGACGCAGAGGTAGGTCACGAACGCCTCGTCCCCTTCGACGAAGATCCGCTCCAGTTCGTGCCGCTCGATCCAGTCGCGGTTCCTCCAGCAGCGTTCGAAATAGTCCGATTTGTCGAGGCTGTCGTCATAAGGGCTGGTGAAGCGAAAATCGTCGCTGAGCGCGTCCTCAACCAGCTTGCGGTCGTTGTTCAGATAGGCCGCGAAGATGGCGCGGATGGTGTCCGCCCGGCTCGTCGAAGCCATCTAGCTCTCCTTCGGAAACATCTGAAACCAGGGCTCGGCCTCCTTGAGCACCCGCGCGAAAGAAGGCCGCGTCTCGAGCCGTTCGAGATAGGCGCGCAGGTTCTTGTGCGCCTCACCGAACGGCTCGACCTTGTTGCCGTAAAACAGTGCCGGCGCCGCCGCGCAGTCGGCGAGATCGAAATCGCCGCCCATCGCCCAGCCGCCGGCGGCCATCTGCTGCTCGATCATCGCATAGGCGGTCCGCAACCGGGCCCGCGCCTCGTCGACGCCATGGGGATCCTTGTTTCCTGCGGCGCGAATCCGGTCACCGACGATCTTCTGCATCGGCAGGTGCACGTAGAGATCGTAGAAGCGGTCGCGCAGCCGCGTCTGCAGCGCGCGCTCGGCATCGTCGGGAATGAAACGGGTCGGGCCGCGGTGGTGACGATCGAGATATTCGATGATGATGCTCGAACTCGGGGATGTGCTCTCCCCGCGCATCGTCGCTCAGCACCGGAAACTTGCCGATTCCCCACAGCTTGAGCAGCGCGTCGCGTTCGGCCGCCTCGCCCAGATTGACCAGGTTCGGGGTGAACTGAATGTCGTTTTCGTACAGCGCGATCAGCGCCTTCCAGCAGAACGAGGACAGCGGATGGAAATGCAGGGTCAATGCCATGGAAACTCCATTATTGAAGCAAGGACGAACCTCGTTTCGGCCTGCCGACATCTGTTGCGAAAATTTTTTCGGCGCCGGTTCGCAGCGCGGAAGCGGAACCATCCCCGACAGGATGGTTCTCGCGCCCTGCTTTCGTGCTAGGGACACCGTGGAATCACCTGACCCACGGATCGACCATGACCCTCGCCCAGCAAAAAGTCGCCCTCGTCACCGGCGCCGCACGCGGCATTGGGCTGGCGACCGCGAAACGGTTTCTCGCCGAGGGCTGGCGGGTGGCGCTGCTGGATATCGAAGCCGAATTGCTGAAGGCCGCGGTCGCCGGCCTCGCCAATGCCGACAACACGCTCGCGCTGCCTTGCGACGTCTCCGACGCCAAGGCGGTGGCGGGTGCGATGGCGGCGATCGAACGGCGCTTCGGCCGGCTCGATGCACTGGTCAACAATGCCGGCATCGCGGTGTTCGCGCCGCTGCTCGATACTTCGGATGAGGACTGGAAGCGGGTACTGGAGGTCAACCTCACCGGCCCGTTCCTGTGCACCAAGGCGGCGGCGCCGCTGATGCGCGAGCATGGCGGCGGCGCCATCGTCAACATTACGTCTATCTCCGCGGTGCGTGCCTCGACGCTGCGTTCGGCCTACGGCACCAGTAAAGCGGGCCTGGCACATCTGACCAAGCAGCTCGCGGTGGAACTCGCCTCGCTCGGCATTCGCGTCAATGGCGTCGCTCCCGGCCCGGTCGAGACCGCGATGGCGAAAGCAGTCCACACCCCCGAAATCCGCGCCGACTATCACGACGCCATTCCGCTCAATCGCTACGGGCTCGAAGAGGAACTGGCGGAAGCGGTGTTCTTCCTGTGCAGCGATCGCGCCAGCTACATCACCGGGCAAATCCTCGCCGTCGATGGCGGTTTTGATGCCGCGGGCATCGGCCTGCCGACGCTGCGCGGCGAACGGCGGAACGGCTAACGCAAATTCACCGCGCCGACGCGCCAACCATCAACGAGCCGATCGATCCGCGTCAGCGACAGCGGATCGATCACGAAGCGCAGCGCGTGATCAGGCGCGAGTTCAAGTGCTATGGCGAGCAGCGCGCGGATGGTGCCGGAATGCACGACCAGCACCGCATCGCCGGCGGGAAGACGCGCGAAGCCTCGTCTGGCGCGTTCGATCTGGTCTGCAAAACTTTCGCCGCCGGGCGGCCGGTTACCTGCGGCCACTTGCCAGAAATTCTGATAGGCGGCGCCGAGTTCGGCCGCGAGATCGTCGTGCCGCCGGCCGGTCCAGTCGCCGAAATCCTGTTCGGCAAAATCCGGCTCGTCGACCGGATCGAGTTTCAGCATACGGGCCGTTTCCCGCGTGCGGCGCG
Organism: uncultured Alphaproteobacteria bacterium; assembly: GCA_963764705.1. Taxonomy (GTDB): domain Bacteria; phylum Pseudomonadota; class Alphaproteobacteria; order Rhizobiales; family Xanthobacteraceae; genus Bradyrhizobium. The sequence continues at coordinate 228,173 of CAVXTR010000020.1, forward strand.
CCGGGCTGCAGACGGCAAACGCATTGACCGGCAACCGCGCTTTCAGCGCGGCAAAGGCGGCGACATCGCCGAGATCGGCCGGCGCATCGGGGCCGTGAACGACGCCGCGCGGGCCGTCGACCGGCGCATGACGGATCAGCCACAGATGGGTCGCCGCGCGCATCACGCCTGCGCCAGCCTTGCAGCGAGCAGAACCAGGATCGCCGTCTCCGCCACCTGCTCGGCGCCCCCAAGCACGTCGCCGGTCTGGCCGCCGATCTGCCGCAACGCCAGCCGCGCGATCACGAAGCCACTCGCGCCGGCCAAGGCCGCGGCCCACATTGCGCCGGTCCAGCCCAGCGACACCAAGGCGATGAGCAGCGCCAGCGCACCCGCGATGGCAGCCGCCGTTGCATCGGGCTGTCCACCATTGCGCGCCAGTCCGTCCGGACGCGGATAGGGCAGGTTCAACGCCATCGCCGGCAACACGCCGCGCGCCATCGCATGCGCCGCGATCAGGCTCGGCACGACAACCCCATCGGGGATCGCGGCCAGCGCGGCAAGCCTCGTCGCAAAGCTCACCATGAGTGCCATGGCGCCATAGGTGCCGAGCCGGCTGTCGCGCATGATCGCAAGCTTGGCCTCAACGTCGCGACCGCCGCCAAAACCGTCGGCGACATCGGCAAGGCCATCCTCGTGCAGCGCGCCGGTCAAGAGCGCGCCGGCGCCGAGCGCCAGCGCCGCCGCCACCAGGTCAGGCACACCGACCTGCCGCAACACGAGGCAGAACAGCCCGATGGCCGCGCCGATCAGCGCGCCCACCACCGGAAAGATCCGGTAGGCCCGCGCGAAATTCGCCGGCCCGCCCTCCGGATGCGGCACCGGGATCCGTGTCAGGAAGCCGACCGCCATCTTAAAATCGTCGAGCCATTCATTCATGGTGGCGCCCAGGAAATTGTTTTAAGGAATTGTCTTAGCGTGCGGTCCGCTCGACTGCCCGGGCACGGTCTTGCCCGGGAAACCGGTTTGCATTTCGGAGCACGTTGTAGGGAAATCGCATGCGGTTTAACAGTCTTGACGACATCCGCGCCTTCTGCCGCGACCTGCCCGGCGGCGATACCAAAGCCGCCGAGGCGGCCGTGCTCCGGCAGCAGAACCTGACCAAGCCGCCGGGCAGCCTCGGCCGCCTCGAAGAGCTGGCGGTCTGGCTGGCGCGATGGCAGGCCAGTGAAATGCCGCGGCTCGACCGGGTCACCATCGCCGTATTTGCCGGCAATCACGGCGTCGCCGCCCGCGGCGTTTCGGCGTTTCCGCCCGAAGTCACCGCGCAGATGGTGGCGAATTTTGCAGCCGGAGGGGCGGCGATCAACCAGATCGCGACGCTCACCGGTGCCGAATTGCGCGTGGTGCCGCTCGAACTCGCGCGGCCGACGCGCGACTTCACGGTGGCCGCGGCGATGGACACCGAAGAATTCCTCGACGCGGTCGACACCGGCTTTCGCGCGGTGGCCGAGGATTGCGATCTGCTGGTCGTCGGCGAAATGGGAATTGCCAACACCACGACGGCAGCGATGCTGTGTACCGCGCTGCTCGGCGGCGGCGCCGGCCGCTGGGCCGGCCGCGGCACCGGCGTCGACGATGATGGCCTGACGCGCAAGCGCGCCGCGATCGAAGCGGCGTTGAAAGTTCATGAACGCCTTCTCGGCGATCCCCTGGCAGTCGCCGCCGCGCTCGGCGGCCGCGAACTCGCGGCGATTTCGGGAGCCGTGCTAGCCGCACGGCAGCGCGGTGTCCCGGTGCTGCTCGACGGCTTTGTCGCGACGTCGGCGGTGCTGCCGCTGGCGCGACTCGCACCCGGCATGCTGGATCATTGTCGCGCCGGACACGTCTCGGCCGAAGCTGCACACCGCGATCTGCTGCGCGAACTCGCGCTCGATCCGCTGCTCGATCTCAACATGCGGCTCGGTGAGGCCTCGGGCGCGGGTGTCGCGATCCTGCTGCTGCGCGCGGCGCTGGCCTGCCATGTGGGCATGGCGACCTTTGCGGAGGCTGGCGTTTCCGGAGCGGGCGATTGATGGAGCCTTGTTGCCCGCGCCGGCGTTACTAAGTCAACGGAAGAGCAAGTACGGGGAGCCGCGCATGCGAATGGCGGTGATCAAGGCAATTCTGGTCACGGCGGCGTTATTCGCCGCAGGCGCACCGGCGCGGGCGGAGGTGCGCATCCTCGCCAGCCCCGGCGGACAGGTCGGCCCGTTCCTCGATCTGTTCGAAAGCGTCCGCGAGTTCGGCGAACGTGTCGTGATCGACGGCCCCTGTCTGTCGGCCTGCACGCTGGTGCTGAGCATGGTGCCGAGCGAGCGCATCTGCATGACGCGCCGCGCCGTGCTCGGGTTTCATGCCGCACGCTCGATCGACCGCCGCGGGCGGATGTACGCCGAGCCGGCAGCCTCGCAGGCGGTGCTGGAGGCCTATCCGGCCCCGGTGCGCAACTGGATCAGCCGCCGCGGCGGATTGACGTCACGGCTGTTGCTGTTGCGCGGAAGGGAACTCGCGGCGATCTATCCGACGTGCAGATGAGGCTTCCTAGCGTGGGTTAGGCGAATCCGTAACCCACCGCAAAACCTCCCGCATGGAAAGAGCTTGGTGGGTTACGCTTCGCTAACCCACCCTACGATTCTTCCCTTAATCTTCCAGCGGGCAGTTCACCATCCAGGGAATGCCGAACTGATCGACGCCCATGCCAAAGCCCTTCGAGAAGAAGGTCTTGCTGAACGGCATGTTCTCGCTGCCGCCTTCGCACAGCGCCTTGAACTTGCGTTCGGCCTCGGCGGGATCGTTGACGGTGATGGATACGGCAAACCCCTGCGCCTTCTGGAAATGGCTTGGCGGCGCGTCTGACGCCATGATGACTTCGCCATCGATTGACATCCGGGCGTGCATGATCTTCTGCATGCGGTCCGGCGCGGTCCCCATCTCGGGCGGGCCCTCCGAGTTACGCAGCATCAGCTCGATCTTGCCGCCCAGCACCTTCTCGTAGAACTTGAAGGCGGCTTCACAGTTGCTGTCGAAAAACAGGTAGGGATTGATTTGCATCATTGGCTCCTTGGGTAATTGACGTCGGAAAGTCTATTTCTCGGTGAGCTGCTTCAGACTGGCGAGGCCGGCCTCAAAATCCTTGCCGATCATCCTGTCCAGGTTCATGAACACTTGCATCACCTTGTTCAGGAACGGTGCCGGACCGTGCATCAGCCAGATGACATGCGTGCCATCGCCCTGCGGCAGCATTGTGAACTCGGCGGTGTTGTGGCCCTCGAACGGCTTGATGAAGTCGAGCTTGATGACGATCTTCGACGGCACGGCACTTTCCAGAATTTCCATGCGGCCGGAACCGACGTTCCTGTTGCCTTCCCAGCCGTAGACCGCGCCCTTACCGCTCTCCGCGCCGCTGTAGCTGCGCTTCAATGCGGGGTCCCGGTGCTCCCAGGGTGACCATGTGACCCATTGATGAAAGTCGTTGATCAGCGGGAAAATCTTTTCCGCGGGCGCCTTCACAATGGCTTCGCGCCGGACGCTGAAACAACTCGGCTTGGTCGCGGCGAGAACGAGCACCACGGCGATGGCGACCGCCAGGATGACCGTGATGACGGCAATGACTTCGGACATGTCGGACTCCGGTTGGGTGAATAATTTTAGAACAAATCAGCGATGAAAGGGAATCAGCGTGCGCAAACGACGGTCGCGCAGCCACAGACCGCCCCATACCATAAGACCTAGATACAGTCCGAACAGCGTGTGGGTAAACAGGGGGCTGCCGATTCTGAGATGCGACGCCATCGCGCCGCCGAGATAGCCGGTCAGCAGGATCGCGCCGAGGAGCGAGGTCGGCGGTATCGAATAGAGCGCGGTGCAGACGATCGTGATGACCCCAAGGCTCCGCGCCAGCGTTTCGCTTGAGCCATAGCCCATCTTGTCCATCGTGTCGGTGACAACAGGCCACGGCACCAGCTTGATGGCGCCGTCGAACAACAGGAACACGATGACCAGGCCGCTGAGGATGCGGCCGATCGCGCGCGATAAATTCGAAACCGGCACGGTCTCGGCGATATCTGTCATGGCTGGCTCCCGTTGTCTTGAATGGCTGCTCGGTTTCAAGACGAACGACGGGAGCGGATTCCGACAGGGATGAGGGATTTATTTTGCGGCGCGCTCAATTCCCCTGTCCCCTAGGGCGACGTCGGATAAATCCGACTTCGATGGGAGAAGGAAAGAGTCTCTACTTCCCCGTCTTCACGCCGCGGGGCTTGCTGTCGCGCTGCAGGCGGTCGAGGTGCATGCGGATGTGGGCGGCTTCCGCCGAGGTATTAGCGAGCGCGATGGCGCGGTCGAAGGCGACGGCGGCCTCGTCGTTGCGACCGAGCTGCATCAGGAAGGCGCCGCGCACGCCGAAGAAATGAAAATAGTTCGACAGCCGCGGCGCCAGCGGCTCGATCATGTCGAGTGCTGCCTCCGCGCCCCGCACCTTGGAGACCGCGACCGCGCGGTTCAACGTGACCACCGGCGACGGCTGCATGATCTCCAGCGCGCCGTACAGGAGATCGATCTGCGTCCAGTCGGTCGCCTCCGGCGTTGCGGCGCGGGCATGCAGCGCCGCAATTGCGGCCTGGACCTGATAGGGCCCGCTGCGGCGATGGCGCATCGCCTTGTCGATCAGCGCCAGTCCCTCGGCGATCATCTTCTGGTTCCACAGCGTCCGGTCCTGGTCATCCAGCAAAATCACCGCGCCGTCGCTATCGAACCTTGCTTCCGCGCGGGCGTGCTGCAGCAGCAGCAGCGCCGTCAGCCCCATGATCTCCGCCTCGCTCTGGAACAGCCGCAGCAGCAACCTCGCCAGACGGATCGCCTCCTCGCATAGCGGCTTGCGGATTTCGGCGGTATCGCCGCTGGCCGAATAGCCCTCGTTGAAAATGAGATAGATCATGGCGGCGACCGCCGCGAGCCGTTCCGCGCGCGCCACCGCATCCGGGGTCTCGAAGGCAACGTTGGCCTCGGCGACGCGCGCCTTCGCGCGCGTGATGCGCTGTTCCATCGCAGCTTCCGAGACCAGGAAAGCGCGCGCGATCTGCTTGACGGTCAAACCGGAGACGACCCGCAGCGCCAGCGCGATCTGTTGCGTCGCCGGCAACTCCGGATGGCAGCAGATGAACAGCAGCCGCAAAATGTCGTCGCGGTAATGCGAGCCGTCGAGCCGCTCGGCGAGCGCCTCCTCGGCGTCGTCGAGATCGGAGATCGCCTCGTCCTCGGGCAGCGGCGTTTGTTTCTTGCCGCGCCTGATGTCGTCGATCGCGACATTACGCCCGACCATGATCAGCCATGCCGCGGCATCGCGCGGCGGGCCGTTTTGCGGCCAACTTTTCAACGCGCGCAGGCAGGCGTTCTGGAAGGCTTCCTCGGCGGTGTCGAGGTTGCGGAAATAGCGTAGCAGCGCACCGACCGCCTGGGGACGCGCCGAGATCAGCGCATTGTCGATCCAGGCGGTGTCGGTCACGTCGCGACACTCCCGGGCGTGAACATGCCGACCGGGCGGATCTCATAGGCGCCGCCGGGATTGACCGCGGCCAGATCGCGGGCGACGTCCAGCGCCTCGTCGAGGTTCTTGCAGTCGACGACATAGAAGCCGAGCAGTTGCTCCTTGGTTTCGGCAAACGGACCGTCGAGGACGATGGGCGGATCGTCCTTGCGCAGCGTGGTCGCCGCCGTGGTCGGCAACAGCCGCGCCACCGGGCCGAGCCGGCCCTGTTTGGTGAGCTTGTCCTGCACGCCGGCTAGTTTCGTCATGACCGCCGCGTCCTGTTCCTTGGTCCAGGAGCCGACATGGTCTTCGTCGTGATAGCAAAGGATGGCGTACAGCATGGCGCTCAGGCATCTCCGTTGTCTTGATGACGAACGAGTATGCCCGGGGCAGACAGCGCTGTGAAAGAAATTTCGTAGTCGGTTCCAGCCGGTATCAGGGACCAACGATGGCGGCCGGGGGCGGATTGAAATGCCGCCAGGTGTGTATGACGGCCTTGGAACAAACGCTGCACAGGCAAAGCACGAGGACGATGCTTTTAAGCGTCTTCATCTGAAGGTCCCGATGCAGGCCAGCCGACGTCGCGGTGATGGTTCTGCCGGGAAGTCGGCCAGAACAACCACCGCGACCGTCGCGAAGGTGTGGATTACCAGTAGACGCCGTACTTCGAAGCAATCCGGCGGGCCTTCTGTTCGTCGGTCTCGCGGCGGGCCTGGGGCTTCTTCTGGGATTTCGATGCCTGCTTCTTCGAGCTCGCGCTGTCAGTCGTGGCGGTTTCCGGCGCCGTCGTGGTGGTGGTCGCAGCGGCCGGAGCCGTGGCGCTCGCCGCCGGAGCGTCGTTGGCCGCCAGGATCAGGTTACGGCTGTCGCCGGCCTGCGCCGAAATCGAGCCGGAAATCGAAGCGAGGACGAAAGCGGAAATAAGGATCAGTTTGCGCATGTAAAGTCTCCTGTTGTTTGATGAATGGAGACTAGGGGATTGGTTCGATCCCTTATGTGATACAGCTCACGCTGAAGAACGCTTCGAAGGACATGGCAATGAACAAGGGTGCGCTCGCTCTGCTGGTGCATGGCGGGACCGAAAACTGGTCGCCGGTGCGATGGAAAAACCGGTTCGACGAGGTCTGTCCGGACCGTCGCGTGCTGCGGTTACCGGACGCGACGTTCGATCCGGCGGAGGTGCATTATGCCGCGGTGTGGAAACCACATCCGGGAGAGCTTGCCGCGTTCCAGAACCTCCGCGTCATTTTCAATCTCGGCGCCGGCGTCGATGCGCTGATGGCAGACACGTCACTGCCGGACGTACCGCTGGTGCGCGTCGCGGTCGATGATCTCACCGAACGGATGACCGAATATGTCGTGCTCCACGTGCTGATGCACCACCGGCAGGAGTTGTACTTGCGGGAATTGCAGCGCGCCAACCGCTGGGCGCCGAAACCGCAATGGGCGGCCGGCGCGATCTCGGTCGGGGTGATGGGACTGGGCGCGCTCGGGGCGGACGCCGCCGACGCGCTGAAGCGCATGGGCTTTCGCGTGGCCGGCTGGAGCCGAAGCCCAAAACAGATCCCCGGCATCGATTGCTTTCACGGTGAAGCACAGGTCGAACCGTTTTTGCGGCGGACCGATATCCTGGTCTGCCTGCTGCCACTGACGCCGCAGACGCGGCACGTACTGAACCGCGATCTCTTCACCAAACTGAATCGCTCCAGCCCGATGGGCGCGCCGGTCCTGATCAATGCCGGCCGCGGCGGACTGCAGAACGAGCAGGACATCTTGCAATGCCTCGATGACGGCACGCTCGGCGGCGCCTCGCTCGACGTCTACGCCACCGAACCGCTGCCGGCGGACAGCCGGTTCTGGACCCATCCCAAGGTGGTGCTGACCCCGCACAATGCCGCCGACACCGATCCGGATGAGATCTCGAAATATGTCGCGCGCCAGATCGAACGGTTTGAAGCCGGCGGCGCGCTGGAGAATGTCGTCGATCGCAAGCGGGGATATTAGGGCCGTAGTTTAGAACGTTTCAAATTTGTGGAAGTCATTGTCGAGGATGCACACAACCGATGCGAGCGTGCGTCATAGTGACGCCGCGCGATTCGGAATCGCGAAAAAGCCGTCAGTCAATCAAGTGACGATGGCTCGTCAAGTTCGACGCCAAAGCCGAACAGAGACCGGCGCAGCCGCTGAACATCCCTGAAAGAATTGAGAGAAACCGGCCGGCCTTCGACGAATGCTCGTCGCCGGGTTCGCATGCCCCAGACGATTTACGTTGCGACTTGAATTGCGAGAGATCGCGAAGTCCGCAAAAGCGCCGCATGAGTGGACGGGCGTGCCATCGCTTGGCCGTTTGGACGGCCTGTTTGGCCGTTCTGTTCGGCACGGGACGGAAGCTTCGCCTCATCCGCTCCCGCGCGTTACGCCGTTGCCCAGCGAGCGGCGATGGCGCATCGCGCAAGAGGCATTCAAAAAGTAGAGTAAGGGGTCCACAAATGGCGCGTTACGATATGCTAGACCGGTTGCTTCACAGCAATCCGCACTTCCAGGACTTTTTTGCCTCCATGACCGGGGGGACTTCCGGTCACGATCATCTCAATGGCACCGAGACGGGCAACGTCCTGTTCAGCGGCAGAGGTGACGACGATGTCGCAGGCAAGGCCGGCAACGACATGCTGGACGGCGGCAACGGCAACGACATGATCTGGGGTGGTTCCGGTAACGATCGTTTATCGGGCGGAACCGGCGACGATCTTCTGGTGGGTGGCTTCGGCTCCGATCGCATGGACGGAGGCACCGGCAACGATGTCCTGCTCAGCCGATCCGACGCCGGCGAGATGGTGGCGGCCCAGGACGGCCAGACCCAGATCTTTGCCGACGAGACCGCCGCGCTGAAGGCGACTCACGATGTCCTGACCGGCGGCAAGGGAGCCGACACCTTCCGCTTCGAGGGTCTCGTCAACGCCAAGGATGAAATCGTTGCCAAGCACGTCAACGCCGACGGCACCATCGACTGGGCCGGAGTGACCGGTGAAAACAACAACGTTCACGATCACTGGGTCGACGGCTTCGGTAACGACGTCATCACCGACTTCAATCGAAAGCAGGGCGACAAGATCGAAATCTCGGCCCATACGGCCGAAGTCAAGTCGATCGAGCACCTCGACAGCAACGGTGATGGCAAGGCGGACTACAGCGTCATCACCGTTATCAGCCAGCAGGGCGCAGCGGGCGCTCATGATGAAGACCTGCTCGGTACGATCACCGTGTACGGCAATCTGGTGAAGGCAAGTGACATCACCACCGACGCGGCGTCCGTTTACGGCGCGTATGCCAAAGTCGGTGACCTGCCCGCAGGAACGCATTACCAGTTGGAGGATGACGGCGTTCTCCCCGGTGGCGCGAGTGACGGCGGCCACCACGACGACATGGCCATGAGCATGATGACTGCACACCTGGCCATCGCCAATCACGCGTAGCCCTTGCAGGAAAGCCGAGCGGAGGTGGTTGCCTCCGCTCGGCGTTACGGATGCACGGGCTCGTTCGCGCGAGTACCACGCCGGAAAGCTTCTGCCTTGTGGTCGTATTTCGACCCGGCCGCAAACGTTCATCCAAAATTAGCTGCGTTTTGTTATCCAGACCGGATGACCGCCGCAGCCAAAATCCAGCCTGCCCGACGACTGAGTTTCGGCCTGAGGACGCGGATCACCGCGGCGCTGGCGCTGGCCTCGGCCGGAACCGCCATTTTCGTCCTGCTTGGCGCGATGTGGATCATTTCCGGCATTGTCGATCGCGCCGATGAGCGCGAATTGCGCAGCCACTACGATGCGCTGCTGTCGCGGCTGGGACAGGAGTCGCGCCGGGCCGCCGCCATGAGCGCCGTGGTTGCGACCATGCCCGCGGTTCAGGAAGCGATGGCGCGCGACGACCGCGCTGCCCTGATCAAACTGTTCGGGCCTGGCTTCGCGGTATTGAAATCCGACTACGGCGTCGACCAGTTTCAGTTCCACACGCCGCCGGCGCTGTCCTATCTGCGGGTCCACCAGCCGGCCAAGTTCGGCGACGACCTGTCCGGGTTTCGCAAGACCGTGGTCGCCGCCAATGCCGACCGCAAGCCGATCGTCGGCCTCGAGGGCGGCGTCGCCGGCCTCGGCATTCGCGGCGTGGTGCCGGTGGCACTCGACGGCAAGCATCTCGGCTCGGTCGAGTTCGGCCTGACCTTCGCCCAGCCCTTCTTCGACGAGTTCAAGCGCACTCGCGGCGTCGACATCGCATTCCAGCTCGCCGCAAAAGACGAATTCAAACTGTTCGGGGGAACGCTGGATGGCAAAAGCTTCTTCGAACCGGCCGACTATCGCAGCGCCGCCGGCGGCGCCTTCATCATTCGCCAGGCCAAGCTCAATGCGACGCCGGTCGCCGCCCTGCTCGGTCCGATCAAGGATTTCTCCGGCACTTCGATCGGCGCCGTCGAGATCGCGATGGACAACAGCGAATATGTGGCCTCGCTCGACCGTGCCCGTCAGCTCGCGATCGGCATGGCGCTGCTGGGGCTGGCGATCGCTGCATGCGCGGGACTGCTGATCGCGCGCGGCATATCGCGCCCGATTCTGGCGATCACGCGTGCGATGCGCGATCTCGCCGACGGAAACCTCGACGTCGCGCTGCCGGCCGGCAGGCGCAGCGACGAAGTGGGCGAAATGGCGGCAGCCGTCGCCGTGTTCAAGGACAACGCCATCCGCGTCCATCGCCTGCAGGCCGACCAGGAACAGGCCGAGGCCCGATCGCGGCAGGAAAAGCAGCAGGCGTTCGCGGCGCTGGCCGACAGTTTCGAGGCGAGCGTCCGCGGCGTGGTCGACAGCGTCTCTTCGGCCGCGACCGAAATGCAAGCCACCGCGCAGTCGATGTCCTCGACCGTGGAACAGTCCCGGCAGCAGACGCTGGCGGTTTCGACCGCCTCCGAACATGCGTCCGACAACGTCCAGACCGTCGCCGCCGCGGCAGAACAACTTTCGGCATCGATGAATGAAATCGGCCGGCAACTGGTGCAGGCCTCCGCCGTGGTCGGCAAGGCCGCTAACGACGGCAGGCACTCCAGCGACCGGGTGCAGAGTCTCGCCGCCGCCGCGCAGAAGATCGGCGAGGTGGTGTCGCTGATCAACGAGATCGCGAACCAGACCAACCTGCTGGCGCTCAACGCCACCATCGAGGCCGCCCGCGCCGGCGAGTCCGGCCGTGGCTTTGCCGTCGTCGCCAACGAGGTCAAGGCGCTGGCGACGCAGACGGCGAAGGCGACCGAGGAGATTCGCGCCCAGATCGCCGCGGTCCAGGCCGAAACATCAGGGGCGATCGACGGCATCCGGTCGATCTGCTCCACGATCCAGCAGGTCGAGGAAATCTCATCCTCGATCGCATCGGCGGTTGAACAACAGGGCTCCGCCACCCAGGAAATCGCCCGCAACGTGCAGCAGGCCGCCGAGCGCACCGGCGATGTCTCCCGCAACATTTCCGGCGTCACCACCGGCATCGCCTCGACCGGATCGGCCGCCACCGACATGCTCGGCTCCGCCGCCGAACTGGCGCGGCAGTCGAGCACGCTGCGCGACGAGGTCAATCGCTTCCTCGCCCACATCCGGGCAGCGTAGCCCGCGCTTCCGGCACAGACCGGGACAACGCGTTGTACCCGCGATATCTATGACGACCGCCGCATGACGGTGATGTGGGTGGCATTCGCGCCGGCCACACTCTCGGTAGTGGCATAACCGAGCTCGGGCAGATTGAGCCCGGAAAACAGGTTCTCGCCTGCGCCGATAAACACCGGAGCAACGGCGAGACGAAGTTCATCAATCAGGCGCGCTTGCAGATATTGCCGGATCACCGAGGCGCCGCCGCCGATCCGGATGTCCTTTGCGCCGGCGACGGCCTTCGCTTGCGCCAGCGCCGCTTCGATCCCATCGGTCACGAAGTGAAACACCGTGCCGCCCTCCATCTCGATCGGCGCCCGCGCGTGGTGCGTCAGCACGAACACCGGCACATGGTACGGCGGGTTGGGTCCCCACCAGCCTTTCCAGGAATCGTCGGGCCACCGGCCGCGGATCGGGCCGAACATGTTGCGGCCCATGATCCACGCGCCCAGATTTTCCATCGAGCGTCGGGCAACATCGTTGTCGACGCCGGTGCTCCCGCCCGGCTGGCCGATCATCTCATGAAACATCTGCGTCTGCCGGATCCAGGCGGGCACTTCGTCCGCGCCCACCCCGAACGGATGTTGCAGGTCCTGACCCGGACCCGCCGCAAATCCGTCCAGCGATACCGAGAAGGCGGAAACCCTTACTTTTCCCATCGTGTCTCTCTTTGTTCGTGATGCACGTCCGGGGGAACGAACGGGGCAGCCGCGCGCCGACACATCGATGCGATTATATTTTTCCGATTACTTCTTCCCCACTATCACGTCGATGGCGCCCTTCACGATCGCCTCGAGTTCCTTGCGTGGCACACGGGCGCGGGCGCGGATGGCGATGGAATGAATGGTGGCCGACGCCAGTTGCGCCAGCACCACGGGATCGGCGCCGTCAGGCAATTCGCCTTGTTCCTTCGCCAGGCGGAAGCAGGCGGCGAAAGCCTTGTCGAGTTCGACAAAGCCTTCCAGCACCATGGCGCGGATATCGGGGTCGGCGACCGCTTCGGAGGCCGCCGTCATTACCGTGAAACAGCCGCGCGGGCCGGATTCGCCAGACAGGTAGATATCGAGCGCGATCGAATAGATCCGCTCCAGCCGGCGGCGGACCGGCTGCTCACCCCTGAAGATATCGATCATCCTGGCGCGGGCATCCTCGCGATAGCGCTGATAGCTCTTGATGTAGAGTTCGCGCTTGTCGCCGAAAGCACCATAGAGGCTCGGCCGGTTCATGCCGGTCGCGGCCGAAAGATCGTCGAGCGAGGTCGCGGCAAAGCCGTCCTTGCGGAACAGATCGAGCGCTTTCGCCAGCGCCACCTCTGGCTGGTAGGCGCGCGGGCGGCCGCGGCGCTTGGGCGGCTCGGGTGCATCGATCCGCGTCACCGGCGGCTTCTTACTTTTTTGTACCATTTCGCAATAAATTCCTTGACCGTGGTTATATTATGCGGAACAGTATAAAAATCAACCCCGGCCGCCATTGGGCCGGTGCGGTTGATCGACCGCCCCAAAAACCTGAAGGAGGCATTCATGGATCTGTATTTCTCGCCGCTCGCCTGCTCCCTGGCGACCCGGATCGCGCTGTATGAGGCCGGCGCTTCCGCCAACTATCTCGAGGTCGATCCCAAGACCAAGGTCGTGCAGAACGACGGCTCGAACTTTCGCGACGTCAACCCGCTCGGACTGGTGCCGACGCTGCGGACCGACGACGGACTGGTGCTAACCGAGAACGCAGCGATCCTGCAATACGTCGCAGACCACTTCCCCAAAGCCGGCATCGCCACCGGCCCCGGCATGGAACGCAGCCGCCTGCATCAATGGCTGTGCTTCATCGGCACCGAACTGCACAAGGGGCTGTTCGTTCCGATGCTCGACAAGACCGCGCCGCCGGAGATGAAGGCCCACGTACTCGGCAAGGGCCTTTCGCGGCTCGACTATCTCGAGAACTATCTCAAAGGCCGCGAATTCCTGCTCGACCACTTCAGCGTCGCCGATGCCTATCTCGTCACCGTCATCAACTGGACGATGGCGACGCCGCCGATCGAACTGGCGAAGTGGCCGACCGTCAAAGCCTATTACGAACGGCTGCGCACCCGCCCCAGCATCGCAAAAGCGATCGCCGAGGAGTTCGAATTATACAAGGCGGAACTGGCGCGGCAGAAGTCGGCGGCGTAAGGAGCGCAGGTGTAACCCGGATGGAGCGAAGCGTAATCAGGAACAAGCCGATCAAGTAAGAAGACCCCGGATTGCGCTGCGCTCCATCCGGGCTACGTCCGCAATCAGAACGGACTCTCGCCCAGTCCCGGCACGTCGGCCGGCCGCGGACCGGGCGCGGCCCAGTGAAAGCGGCGGTCCTTCTCCGCAATCGCGATGTCGTTGATGCTCGCTTCGCGCCGGCGCATCAGGCCGTGCTCGTCGAAGTCCCACTGCTCGTTGCCGTAGGAACGATACCACTGGCCGGCGTCGTCATGCCATTCGTACTGAAAGCGCACCGCGATACGGTTGTTGTCGAAACCCCAAAGATCCTTGATCAGGCGATACTCGTGTTCTTTCGCCCATTTACGGGTGAGGAATTCGACGATGGCGGGGCGGCCCTGAAACACTTCCGAGCGGTTGCGCCAGCGGCTGTCCTCGGTATAGGCCAGCGACACCCGCACCGGGTCGCGTGAATTCCAGGCGTCTTCGGCCATGCGCGCCTTCTGCGCGGCGGTTTCTCGGGTAAAGGGCGGCAGCGGCGGGCGCGACATGGTGACCTCGGAGGTAAATTGAGGCCGCCAATCTATCGCCATGTCATCCAGAGTCGATGGCCGATTACCTATCGCTCGATCACGAAATCAAATCGGCCTTCAGCAGCAGCCGCAGTGATTTCGGGATCGGCTTCGCCCGTCCCTCGCAGATAAAGGCGACGCGCACCTCGGCCGAGACCAGAACTTCGTCGCCGCGCCGCACCTCCTGCGCCAGCGTGATCGAGGCGCCCTTCACCGCAACCGGCCAGGTCACGACGTCGAGCAGATCGTCCATCCGCGCCGGCCGCCGGAAATCGAGTTGCATCGAGCGCACCACGAAGGCAAAGCCGGGCGTCTCCGCCTGCGCTTCCGCGAACAGCGCATGCTGGTCGGCGCCCATCAGCCGCAGATGGTTGGTGCGGCCGCGCTCCATGAAGCGCAAATAGTTCGCATGGTAGACGATGCCGGAAAAATCCGTGTCCTCGTAATAGACGCGGACCTGCATATGATGGCGGCCGTCACGGATCTCGCCGTCGAGATGGGGTAATGTCACGTACGATCCTTGATCGCCTGGAAAGTACCGGTTTTGCGCAAAATCCGCCGTCTGCGCAAGCGCAACGGCGCGCCGCAACGGCTCAGGAAACAGCAATTCCTGACCCGCCCAGCGTCACAAACACGATCTCCGGGGGCACGCCGAGGCGGAACGGCATGATGCTGCAGCCGAGGCCGCCGGACACGATGACATCGCAGTTCATGCGGATGTGGCCATAGGCCAGCCGCTGCCCGGATGGCGAGACCGGCGACCAGCCCAGCATCCGCACCTGGCCGCCATGGGTATGCCCGGACAGTTGCAACGCCACCCGCGACGGCACGCGCTTGGCGACGTCAGGCTCATGCGCCAGCAGAATCAGTGGCGCATCATCGGTGACCTTCTTCAGCGTCGCGCCGAGATCGTCGACGCCGATCCGCCGCACCGGCCTGAACCGGCGCGCCGGAATATAGGCCAGTTGATCGCCGAGACCCGCGAGCCAGAACGGCTGGCCGCCCTTGCTGAGGCGCCTGGCGTCGTTTTCGTAAACCGGGATGCCGGCGGCCTCCAGCGCGCGGCAGGCATTGGTTTGCCCCTGCCCTTCCCGCTGTACCGTCTTGTCTTCCCACCAGTCGTGATTGCCGAGCACGGCGTGCACGCCGAGCGGCGCCTTCAGGCCGGCGAGCACCGGCGCCCATTCGTCGGCAGGAATGAAGCGCGTGACATGGCGATGGCCGGCGACATAGTCGCCGAGCAGCACGATGATGTCGGCGTTCAGCGCGTTGGTGCGCTCGACAATCCCGTGGATGCGATCGATCGACATCCAGGGATCGCAGGCATGAAGATCGGCGATGGCCGCGATCCTGAGCTGAAAACCCTTCGGCCAACGCGGCGGCGTCAGGTCGTATCGCGTAACGCCGAGCTGCAGCACGGGTTCGCTGAACCCGTAAGCGGTGGTGGAGACGCCGAACGCGCCCAACCCACCGATGAATTTCAGAAAATGCCGGCGAGAGAACATGTGACCACCCGTGATGCTTACAAAGGATCGTGGCGGATTGAGCCGGAATTGCGATGGGTTTGTGCAGATGGTCAGCAGCGTGCGTGACAAAGGGTTAATGTGTTAACGTCACCACCTGCTGCAGCAGCAAGCTGCGACAACAGCACCGGATTGGTCTCGATCGGGAAATTTCGATCGTGATATCGGCGGCTACTCGTCGTCTTCCCCGCCGCCGAACAACCCGAACTGCGCCGGATCGCGTGCGGGCTCGGCGAGGCCGAGATGTTTGAACGCGTGCGAGGTCAACAGCCGGCCGCGCGGCGTGCGTTGCAGGTAGCCGCACTGGATCAGGAACGGTTCGATGATGTCCTCAATGGCATCGCGCGGCTCCGACAGCGCTGCCGCCATGGTCTCGACACCGACAGGTCCGCCGCCATAGTTCATCGCGATGGTGGTGAGGTAGCGCCGGTCCATGGCGTCGAGGCCGGCGGAATCGACTTCGAGCGCGCTCAGCGCGTGGTCGGCGATGGCGCGATCGACCGAACTCGCATCCGCCGCGGAAGCAAAATCGCGCACCCGCCGCAGCAGGCGCCCGGCGATGCGCGGCGTGCCGCGGGCGCGGCGCGCGATCTCGTTGGCCCCGTCGGGTGACATGCCGATATTGAGCACGCGGGCGCCGCGGGTGACGATCTTTTCGAGTTCTTCCACGGTGTAGAAATTCAACCGCACCGGAATGCCGAAACGGTCGCGCAGCGGATTGGTCAGCAGGCCCGCGCGCGTCGTGGCGCCGACCAGCGTGAATTTCGCCAGGTCGATCTTGACCGATCGCGCCGCCGGACCCTCGCCGATGATGAGATCGAGCTGAAAGTCCTCCATCGCGGGGTACAGCACCTCCTCGACCGCCGGGCTGAGCCGGTGGATTTCGTCGATGAACAGCACGTCGCGCTCTTCGAGATTGGTCAGAAGGGCTGCGAGATCTCCGGCCTTGGCGATGACAGGACCGGAGGTGGCGCGAAAGCCGACGCCGAGTTCACGCGCGACGATCTGCGCCAACGTGGTCTTGCCGAGGCCGGGCGGGCCGACGAACAGCACGTGATCCAGCGCCTCGTTCCGCTTGCGTGCGGCCTCGATGAAGATCGAAAGGTTCTTGCGCGCCTGCGCTTGGCCGACGAATTCCGACAGCAGTTGCGGGCGCAGCGCGGTATCGCCGACATCGTCGCTGCGGCGCTCGGGCGTGACGATGCGGGAGGGCGTGTTCATGGGGCGATGCTAGCACGGTGCAGGGGTTTGGCGAGCCACCAGCACAGGCCGGCCGGAACGATCGCGAGGACGCCGAGCATCGCCGACAGCGTCAGCGCCTGACGCACGGATCGGACATCCGGCAAGATCACGGCCGACAATTCCGACGGCACCACAAACATGCCGAACGCGACGAAGCCGGCGACGGCAATGGCCGAGGCGAGCCATGCCATCCAGATCATGTTGATGCTGCCGTAGACCGCGGCCAGCGCGAATATCAGTCCGGCGACGATCGACGGCAGCAACGCCGCCAGCACCGTTGCGAATGCCAGCAGCCAGACCGCGACCGAGACCATCGTGCGGATCACGTCGAGCTCGATCAGCGCCAGAAACATTTGCAGCAGTGCCGCCCCGAACGCGACCGCGATCAGCGACATCAACACCGCCATCGTCAGCGGTCCGACGACGGAGAAGATCAGGACGATGCCAATCGCACGCGCCAGACGCTGGAACACGGCGCCGGCGGAATAACTGCGGGACGCGCTCACTTCGCCAGTTCCTTCAGGCCCAATCTTATCAGTTGCGCGGTCTCGGCGTTCTCGCCGGCGCTGCGCGAGGCGTGGGCGATGGCGGCGGCGGCCTGCGGCTGACCGTAGCCGAGATTGACCAGCGCCGAGATCGCATCCGTCACGGGTCGCGGCGCGCGGTCGTTGTCGATGGCCCCGGCCAGATGCACCACGCTCGGATCGACGGTCGCAAACTGCGGCGCCTTGTCCTTTAACTCGGTGACGATGCGCTCGGCCACCTTGGGCCCGACGCCGGGCGTGCGCGTCACCGCGGCCTTGTCGCGCAGCGCGATGGCGTTGGCGAGTTCGGCCGGCGGCAAGGTCGAGAGCACCGCCAGCGCCACCTTGGCGCCGACGCCCTGCACCGTCTGCAGCAGGCGAAACCACTCGCGTTCGACGTCGCTGCGAAAGCCGAACAGCTTGATCTGGTCCTCGCGCACATAGGTTTCGATCGACAGCACCGCGGCCTCGCCCGGCGACGGCAGCGCCTGCAGCGTGCGCGACGAGCAATGCACCTGATAGCCGACGCCGCCGACGTCGAGGATCACGTAGTCCTCGCCGTAGCTGTCGATCAGGCCCTTGAGTTTTCCGATCATAGGCTGGCTACCCTGAGCCGCAGCGCGGTGCTGGCGCGATGATGCGCGTGCGTGATTGCGACCGCCAGCGCGTCGGCGGCGTCGGCCGATTTCGGCTCGGCCTTCGGCAGCAATATTTTCAGCATCACCGCGATCTGGTTCTTGTCGGCATGTCCGGCGCCGACCACGGTCTTCTTGACCTGGTTCGGGGCATATTCGGCGACCTCGATGCCGAACATTGCCGGCGCCAGCATCGCCACCCCGCGCGCCTGGCCGAGTTTCAGCGTAGCTACCCCGTCCTTGTTGACGAAGGTCTGCTCGACCGCGGCTTCCATCGGCCTGAAATCGCCGAGCACGGCGGCGAGCCCCTCATGGATTGCCAAGAGCCGGCTAGCCAGCGGCAGGGTATCCGGCGGCTCCACCGAGCCGCAGCCGATGAAAACCAACCGGTTGCCCTCGGTCTCGATCACGCCCCAGCCGGTGCGGCGGAGGCCGGGGTCGATGCCGATGATCCGGACGGGTTGGCGAATCGGAGGTGACGTCATGGCGTAGTGATAACGCCAGAGCATCGTGAACGAAACATAAACAAAGGCGTCATCCCCGCCTCACTTGTCATGCGCGGGCTTGACCCGCGCATCCATCAAACAAGAAAGCCTCACGCGAAGGGATGGATTGCCGGGTCAAGCCCGGCAATGACAGTTTTCGGCCCTACCCGCCCATCTTGGCGACCAGCGCGTCGGAGATCTCGAAGTTGGCGTAGACGTTCTGGACGTCGTCGTGCTCGTTCAGGAGGTCCATCAGCTTCAACAGCTTCTCGCCGACTTCGTCGTCCACCGCGATGGTGTTCTGCGGCTTCCAGGTCAGCGCCGCCTTGCGGGCCTCGCCGAACTTGGCTTCCAGCGCCTTGGCGACCTCGCGAAAGGTTTCCTGCGAAGCGTAAACCTCGTGGCCGTTCTCGCTGGAGATCACGTCGTCGGCGCCGGCCTCGATCGCGGCGTCCAGCATGGCGTCGTCGGAAGCGACCTTGGCGTCATATTCGATGATGCCGGTGCGATCGAACATGAAGGCCACCGAGCCGGTTTCGCCGAGATTGCCGCCGGATTTGGTGAAGTAGGTGCGGATATCGGAAGCCGAGCGGTTGCGGTTGTCGGTCAGCGCCTCGACGATCACGGCGATGCCGCCGGGGCCGTAGCCCTCGTAGCGGATTTCGTCATAGTTCTCGCTGTCGCCGCCGGTCGCCTTCTTCACCGCGCGCTCGATATTGTCCTTCGGCATGTTTTCCTGGCGCGCCGCGATGATGGCCGCGCGCAGCCGCGGGTTCATCGCGGGGTCCGGGGTGCCGAGTTTCGCGGCCACGGTGATTTCCCGCGCCAGCTTGCCGAACACCTTCGACTTCTGGGCGTCCTGCTTGCCCTTCCGGTGCATGATGTTCTTGAATTGGGAATGGCCGGCCATGCGGAGTCTCTTGGATTCGTCCGGAGGGATTTCGGGTGAAAGCGCGGCGTTATAGGCCGGTGACGGCCAAAATCAAAGAGTTGCGTCAATTTCGCGCAGCCCAACCGGTCCCGGCTGCCGGAATATGAGGCAGTTATTAACCATGACTTCATGCTCGGATGAGAGGATGACCCACCCATTCTCAACTTATAAGAGTTCCCATGGCTTTCGGTCTGTTTGGAAAGCGAGTGCCGAAAGCGGCTGCGCCTGCCGCCGAACCGCGAGTTCCCGTAACCGCTCCTTTGGCCGAAACAGCCGCCGCCGAGAGCGATTCGGCCAGGGAAATCCTTGAACTGCTGGAACTCGAGCTCGGCGGCATGATCCGCCAGCTCGAACGCGCCGCCCATTCGGTTGCTGGCGGCGCCGAGGCGACCGCCACGACGCTCTCCACCATCCGCCAGCGCACCGACGCCCTGACCGGCCACACCAGCGCCGCACAGAGCACGGCGACCACCTTTTCGCAATCGGCCGACAAGTTCACCCAATCGGCGCAGGGCATCGGCGCGCAGGTGCGCGACGCCGGCAAGCTCGCCGACCAGGCCAGCGCTGCGGCCCGCGAAGCCAGCGCCAATGTCGATCGCCTCCGGGAGAGTTCGGCGGCGATCGGCAACGTCGTCAACCTGATCGCACAGATCGCGCGGCAAACCACCCTCTTGGCGCTCAACTCCACCATCGAGGCCGCGCGCGCCGGTGAAGCCGGCCGCGGCTTCGCCGTCGTCGCCACCGAGGTGAAGGCGCTCGCGGTGCAGACCCAGAATGCCACCGAGGAGATCAGCAAGAAGATCGAGGCGCTGCAGCGCGACGCCACCGGCTCGGCCGATGCGGTGCAGCGCATCTCGCAATCGATCGAGGCGATCCGCCCGGTGTTCGACAATGTCAACAGCGCGGTGGCCGAACAGAGCCAGACCACCGGCGAGATGTCCGACAACGCCGCTTCGACGTCACGCTTCATCGAGTCGGTCGGCGACAGCGCCAGCGAAATCGACAGCGCTACCAAGGAGGCCGAGGCGCACGGCGAGAGCGTCGCCAAAGCCGGCCGCGCCGTCACCACCTTCGCCCAGAAGCTCAAATCACGCTGCGCCGTGCTGCTGCGCCAAAGCGAGAACTCCGAGCGCCGCAAGCGTGACAAGCTGCCCTGTAGTCTCAAGATCGAAATCCGGACGCCGCGCGGCCTCATCACTGCCCCGGTCTACGAGATTTCGAACGAAGGCATTTTGATCAGCGGACCGGATGCCCGGCGGTTGTCGCTCCATGAAACCCTCGGCGCCACGCTGCAGAACGTCGGCGCCTGCCAGATCCGGATTGGCGAGCGCACCAACGCCGGCACGCTGGCGCAGTTCGCGCGGCCGGATGCGGCGCTGAACGAAAGCATCGAAGACGCGCTGTGGTCGATCCACGACGAGAATACCGAGTTCGTGACTCGCGCCATGGAGGCCGGCACCGCGCTGACGAAAATCTTCGAGAACGGCGTCGCGAGCGGCGCAATCCCGATCGAGGACATGTTCGATACCGACTATGTCGAGATCTCCGGCACCAATCCGGTTCAGCACCGAACAAGAATTCTCGACTGGGCCGATCGTGCGCTGCCGCCGTTCCAGGAAGCGTTTCTGGCCAAGGATCCGCGCATGGCGTTCGCGGCGATGATCGATCGCAACGGCTACCTGCCGGTGCACAACAAGATCTATTCCCATCCGCAGCGGCCCGGCGACGTCACCTGGAACACCGCCAACAGTCGCAACCGGCGCATCTTCAACGATCCGGCCGGGCTTGCCGCAGGCCGCAACCAGCGCGCCTATTTGGTTCAGAGCTACGCCCGCGACATGGGCAACGGCAACACCGTGATGATGCGCGAGATCGACGTGCCGATCCGCGTCAAGGGCCGCCACTGGGGCGGCTTCCGAACCGCGTACAAATTGTGATGCTGATTTCAGCCAGGGGGATGCCGTGATGCCGGCAGCTCAAGCCACGGAACCAAGCGTTGCCGCGACGGCGCCGTCAGCCAGCGAACGGCTGGTCGATCAGCTCGCCAACCGGATCGGCGGCCTCGGCGTCGAGCTCGCCGACGTCGCCGGCAATTTGCAGGAAGTAGCGGGGCGGGTTTCCGGCCAGTCCGACCGGTTCGGACAGTTGCAGAAAACCGCGGAGACCATGGTTTCCGCCAATCACGGTATCGCCTCCGCCTCGCAGGCCGTGCAGACCGCAGCGACGGCCGCCGTCGGCGAAATCACCCAGTCCCGCGCCGTGGTCGAGACCGCGGTCCAGCACATCGCCGAACTGATCGAAGCGGTCGACCGCATCGAGCAGCGGCTGAGTTCGGTCGGTACGGCGCTCGCGGATGTCGCCAAGGTTTCGGGATCGATCGAGGCGATCGCGCGGCAGACCAATCTGCTGGCGCTGAACGCGACCATCGAGGCCGCGCGCGCCGGCGCCGCGGGGCGCGGCTTCGCGGTCGTCGCCAGCGAGGTGAAAAATCTCGCTGAAGCCACCCGGCAGGCGACGCAACTGATCGGCAATACCGTTCGCGGGCTCGACGGCCAGGTCAACAATCTGATCGGCGAGAGCGGCGACGCCTCGTTGCGGGCCAAGAATGCCGGCGCGGGCGCCGCCCAGATCCAGAGTATCATCGCCCGCGTCCAGGACGGTTTTACCTCGGTCGGCCGCGAGATCGACGGCGTCGCCAAGTCGGCGACCTCCAATCTCGCGCATTGCGACCGGGTGATCGACGAACTCGGAAATCTCGCCAAGGGTGTAGACCTGTCGTCGACCGATCTCAGACATGCCGACGACCGCGTCGCCAAACTGCTCGAAGTGTCGGAAGGATTGATCGCACTGATCGCCGACAGTGGCGTCGAGACATCGGACGCGCCGCTGATCCGCGTCGTGGTCGACACGGCAAAGCAGATCTCGGCCGCCTTCGAGGCTGCCGTCGCGCGCGGCGACATCACGCTCGATCAATTGATGGACGAGAAGTATCGCGAGATCGCGGGCACCGATCCGAAGCAGTACTTGACGGACTACGTCGCCTTCACCGACCGCATTCTGCCTGCGATCCAGGACCCGGTCCAGAAGCTCGATCCGCGCATCGTGTTTTGCGTGGCCTGGGCCAAAGGCGGATATCTGCCGACCCACAATCCGAACTACCGCCATCCGCCGGGCCCTGACCCGGTCTGGAACAATGCGAACTGCCGCAACCGGCGCCTGTTCAGCGATCGCGCGGTGAAGAAGGTCGCGGCGAATACGCGGCCGTTCCTGCTGCAGACCTACCGCCGCGACATGGGCGGCGGCAATTTCGTGCTGATGAAGGACCTGTCCTCGCCGATCCATGTCCGCGGCCGCCATTGGGGCGCGTTCCGCATGGGTTTCCGGCAGTCCTGAACGGTCCGCGTCATACGCCCGTCGTCATTGCCACTTTGGTTGACCCTCGCCAATTAAAAGCGCGCGGTAAATGACGCTTATCATGTCACTTGGCCCAAACCGGATGCAGTGTGTTCCGCACGATTTCGTGATGCGCATCGTCTGACCCTGCGACAATGCAGACCAGCCTTGCCACAAAGATTTTCGCTTCCTAGTTCATTGCAGTGCGATATGTTTTGCGCAATTCGCCAACGTGTCCGCTGCCCGCGGCCGTTTTCTCTGGGGGTGCTTATGGCAACGACGCTCACCATCAACGGCGAAGCGAAATCCTTTGACGCGCCGGCGGACATGCCGCTGCTCTGGGTGCTTCGCGACATCCTCGGCATGACCGGAACCAAGTTCGGCTGCGGCATCGCACAATGCGGCGCCTGCACGGTGCACATCGACGGCAAGCCGGTGCGATCCTGCGTGCTGCCGGTCAGCGCCGTGCGCGACCGCCCGGTGACCACCATCGAAGGTGTCGGCGCCTCGGCCGCCGGCGCCAAGGTGCAGAAAGCCTGGCTCGATCTTGAAGTGATCCAGTGCGGCTATTGCCAATCCGGCCAGATCATGGCGGCAGCGGCGCTGCTCGCCGCAACGCCCAATCCGGATGATTCCGACATCGACGCCGCGATGGCCGGAAATATCTGTCGCTGCGGCACCTATGTGCGAATTCGCGAGGCCATCAAGCAGGCCGCCACCGGACGCCAGTCGTAGGAGCGCGCCATGACATCGATCGAGACCAACGCCGTAAAAGAAACCGCCAACGGCGTTTCGCGCCGTGCGCTGCTGACCGGCGGACTGGCCGGCGGCTTCCTGCTCGCCTTCCATCTGCCGCTGCGCGCCGCCGTCAACGAGCCGAATCAGCCGCCCGACGTCACCGACGGCAAGTTCGTTCCCAACGCCTTCATCCGCATCGATGCGGAAGGCGTGACCACGCTGGTCATGCCGCAAGTCGAGATGGGACAGGGAATCTATACTTCCATTGCGATGATCCTCGCGGAAGAACTCGATGCCGACTGGTCGCAGGTGAAGCTGCAGCACGCACCGGCCAACGAGAAGCTTTACGGCAATCCTATCTTCATCATTCAGGCAACCGGTGGCTCGACCTCGGTGCGGGCGTTCTGGAAGCCGCTGCGCGAAGCCGGCGCCAGTGCGCGTGCCATGCTGGTGCAGGCTGCGGCCGCGCAATGGCAGGTCGATGCCGCAAGCTGCACGACGTTGAAGGGCGTGGTGACGCACAAGGCCAGTGGCCGGACGCTTTCCTATGGTGCGTTGGCACAGGCCGCGGGCGGTGAGGTCCCGCCCAAGGATTTACAGCTCAAGGACCCCAAGGATTTCGTCTATATCGGCCAGCCGCTCAAGCGGCTCGACACACCGGACAAGGTCAACGGCAAGGCCGTCTACGGCATCGACGCCATGCTGCCGGGCATGAAATTCGCGACGCTGGCGCAATCTCCGGTTTTCGGCGGCAAGGTCGGCAAGGTCGACGACAGCGTCGCCAGGAAGATACCGGGCGTGCGGCAGATCGTGGTGCTGGACGATCTCGTCGCCGTGGTCGGCGACCACATGTGGGCGGCCAAGAAGGGCCTCGAGGCGCTCAAGGTCGAATGGAACGAGGGGCCGAATGCCCGCCTCAGTTCAAAGGACATCTGGCAGGATCTGCGCGCCGCCAGCGAAAAGGACGGCGTGGTCGCCAAATCGGAGGGCGATATCGCCAAGGGCCTCGCGGCCGGTGAAAAGTTCGAGGCATCGTTCGAGTTGCCGTTCCTCGCCCATGCGACGATGGAACCGCTGAACGCCACGGTTCATTGCAAGCCTGACTCCTGCGAAATCTGGACCGGGACGCAGATCATGGCGCGGGTCCAGTCGGAAGCGGCAAAGGCGGCCGGGCTACCGGTCGAGAAAGTGATCGTCAACAACCATCTGCTCGGCGGCGGCTTCGGCCGCAAGCTCGAGCCTGACATGGTGGTCGCGGCCGTTCGCATCGCCAAGCAGGTCGAGGGGCCGGTAAAAGTGGTGTGGACGCGCGAGGAGGACATCCAGCACGATATCTACCGTCCGGTCTATCGCGACACCATCGCGGCCAGCCTGTCCGGCGGCAAGATCGTCGGCTGGAAATACAAGATCGCGGGTGCCGCGATCCTGGCGCGCTGGCTGCCGCCGGCCTTCCAGAAGGGCATCGACATCGACGCGATCGATAGCGCGACCGACGTGCCCTACGAGATTCCGAACGTCCATGTCGAATACGTGCGGGCCGAACCGCCGGCGGTACCGACCGGATTCTGGCGCGGCGTCGGCCCCAACAACAATGTGTTCGCCGTCGAATGCTTCATGGACGAACTGGCGCGCAAGGCCGGCAAGGACCCGGTCGAGTTTCGCCGGGGCATGCTGGCCAACCAGCCGCGCTTCCTGGCGGTGCTGAATCTCGCCGCGGAAAAGGCCGGCTGGGGCCAGCCGCTGCCGCCGCGCGTCGGACGCGGTGTGTGCCTGCAGCCGTCTTTTGCGAGCTTCATCGCCACCGTGGTGGAAGCGGAGGTCGACGAGCAGGGCGAGATCAAGTTGCGCCGCGTAACCTCGGTGGTCGATACCGGCATTGCCGCCAATCCCGACACCATCATGGCGCAGGTCGAAGGTGGACTGATCTTCGGCCTCACCGCCGCGCTCTATGGCGAGATCACCATCGACAAGGGACGGGTCCAGCAATCCAATTTCCATGACTACCGGATGCTTCGGATCGATCAGGCGCCCAAAATCCAGGTCCATGTCGTCAAGAGCGGCGAGGCGCCCGGCGGTATCGGCGAGACCGGCACGACGGCGGGACCGCCCGCTTTGCGCAATGCGATTTACGCCGTGACCGGCGTCGCCTTGCGCAGGCTGCCGATCGACCGTTCGCTGATCGCAGCGGGGAAAAAAGCATGAGCCCGGGCACGCGTCGTATCCTCACCAGCGTCGTCGGCATCGTGGTTGCGGCGGGAATAGTCGCCGTCTGGGCCATCCGTGGCCCTGATCCGATGGCATTTGCCGGCGGCCCGCGGGTCGAACTGAAAGACTACAAGGAGGCTGATCCGACCGGCGTTCCGAAGGCGCTGGCGCAGGCGAGCCTGGTCGAGCGCGGCGAATATCTGGCGAAGGCGGCCGACTGCATGGTTTGTCACACCGCGCCGGGCGGCAAGGAATTTACCGGCGGCCTCGGCTTCAAGCTGCCGTTCGGCACGCTCTATTCGACCAACATCACGCCGGACAAGGATACCGGCATCGGCAATTACAGCGACCAGGATTTCCTCAACGCGGTTCACAGCGGCAAGCGCCGCGACGGCGCGCGGCTTTATCCGGCGATGCCGTATACGTCCTACAGCTATCTCAGCGACGCCGACGCGCTGGCGATCAAGGCCTACCTGTTCAGCCTGCCGCCGGTGCGCGCGACCCCGCCTGCCAATACGCTCTCATTTCCGTTCAACCAGCGCTGGGCGATGATCTTCTGGTCGGAGATTTTCAATCCGGACACGCGATACGAGCCGGATACGTCGAAGAGCGCCGAATGGAACCGGGGCGCCTATCTCGCCGAAGCGCTCGCTCATTGCGGCGAATGCCATACGCCGCGCAATCTGGCGTTCGCGCTCAACAACCGCAGGAAATTTGCCGGGGCCCTGACCGCGGGGTGGCGCGCCTTCAACATCTCATCCGACAAGGCCACCGGCGTCGGCGGCTGGCGTGACGACGACCTGATTTCCTATCTCTCGGTCGGACACGCCGCCGGCCACGGCACCGCGTCGGGACCGATGGGCGAAGCCGTCGACAACAGCCTGCGTTACCTGGCCCCGGAAGACATCAAGGCGATCGTGACCTATCTGCGCAGCGTGCCGCCATCGGCCTCGCCCGATCTGCCGGCAACCCTGGCGCCGCCGGCGTCTCCTTCGCACAGGGACGGTTCGCAGGAGGCGCGCGGCAAGATGATCTTCCAGGGCGCCTGCGTCAGTTGCCACGGCTGGACCGGTGAGAGCGCGATCTCGCCGATGGCAACCCTGACCGGCGCGTGGGCGGTCAACGATCCCGGCGCCACCAACGTGGCGCAGATCGTGATCTCCGGCACCAAACGCCACACGCCCGAGGGCGCGCTCTCGATGCCGGCATTCGGCAACGCCTATTCCGACGACGAGATCGCTGCTGTCACCAACTACGTCACCGCGCGGTTCGGCAGCAAAGGCTCGAAGCTGACGGCAAACGACGTCGCGGAACTGCGCAAGCAGACGGCGGAGTAGTCAGCTATTCCGGCAGGCCGGCGTCGCGGAGTGCCGCGGCGATCTCATCGCGACGGTGGGTGCGGCGCACCGGGTATGCCTCGGTCACATGCGAGGTTCGAAAGCCCGGCGCAATCTTCAGCAGGCGGCCGACCGCCTTCTGGGTCTCGCCGGGACGTCCGGCGCGCACGGCATTGATAATGAACGCACCCAGCGAGTGCGCGTTGACGTTGAACTGGATCGATTTCAGCGCCGCGGCACAGCCCTCCTCGTAGCGCGCCAGCGAGAAGAACGCATGCGAGGTGCCGTTCCAGGCGCTGACGCGCAGCGGATCCAGCGGACTGAGCCGGAGCATGCGGTCGAAGCTTTCGATCGCGCGTTCAGTCTCGTCGCACATCAACGAAACCCAGCCGCGCGAAAACCACACGATGGCAAGGTTCGGGTTGAGATCGATCGCCTGCTCGATCATGGATACGCCGAGATCGTATTCGTGGGCGAGATAGGCCATGACGTGACCGGCCGTCGCCAGCACGAAGGCGTCTTCGTCGGCAAGGCGTGTCGCGAGCCGCGCATGCCGGATGGCCTGGGTACGCTGCCCGGCATCGAGCGGCAGGCCGTTGATGGCCTGTCGCGCCATCCACATCCAGCCGACCATGGCATGGGCCGCCGCATATTCCGGATCGCGCTCGATCGCCTTTTCGAAAAATGCCTGCGCATCCGTCAGTGACGACCACTGGTGTAGCAACGCCGCCCCGCGCAGATAGAAATCGTAGCTTTCGAGCTTTTCCGTCGGCTTGCGTCGCGCCCGCTCGATCTCGGCCTGCTCCAGCCGGGGCGCGATCAACCCGACCACGCCGGTCGCGATCCGATCCTGCAAGCCGAAGATATCCTCCAGCCCGCCGTCGAACCGGTCGGCCCAGATGTGATTGCCGGTCGCCGCCTCGATCAACTGACCGCTGATGCGAACCTTTTGACCGACCTTGCGGACGCTGCCCTCCAGCACATAGCGCACGCCCAGTTCGCGCCCGATCAGCTTGATATCGACAGCCCTGCCCTTGTAGGCGAAGCTCGAATTGCGCGCGATCACGAACAGCGACTTGAACCGCGACAACGCGGTGATGATCTCCTCGACCATGCCGTCGGCGAAATATTCCTGCTCGCGATCCCCGCTCAAATTGTCGAACGGCAGCACCGCAATCGACGGCTTGTCGGGCAGCGGCGGAAGCTGGCTCGGTGCCGGTTCCGGAATTTTTGCAGCGCCAGGGGCGGCATGCAGCGGCGGCGCCGACGCCGGCTCGCCGCCAACGCGGACCTGCCAGACCCGCATCGGCTCGGCGATGTTCTTCAGCGCCTGCGAACCGAGATCGCCGAAGTCGATGTCGACCTTGCCGCGGATCTGCCGGTGCGCGTCGTCGGAGATGCAGATGCCGCCGGGTTCGGCCATGCCTTCAAGGCGCGCGGCGATGTTGACGCCGTCGCCGAAAATATCGTCGTCGTCGATGATGATGTCGCCGACATGAATGCCGATACGGAATTCCAGCCGGATGTCGCGGGGCACAGCGGCGTTTCGCTGCGCCATCGCGCGCTGGACTTCGACCGCGCAACGCGCCGCGTCGACGGCGCTGGCGAACTCGACCAGCATCCCGTCGCCGGAAGTCTTGACGATGCGGCCGCGATGATGGGCGATGGCCGGATCGATCAGTGTCGCCCTGACATGTTTCAGATCGGCCAGCGTCCGCTCTTCGTCGCCGCCCATCAAGCGGCTGTAGCCGGCGACATCCGCCGCAACCACCGCCGCCAAACGACGTTCCACGTGCTTGATCGCCAAGGGTTCTGCCCGGGTCGAGCGCCAATTCCCGGCGCATCAAAGCACGGCAAAGTGTCGCAGGCTAGCTCGACCAGAAATTGGGAACTGCCGGCTCCAGCCGGCCGCCGGCCCGGACCGGCGCGATCCGCAGCGCCAACCCGGTCACATCGTCGGTTTCGACCGCGACGCCGGACAGGGTCGCGACGCCGAACGCCGGCTCGAAACGGCCCGAGGGAATGCCGGTGGTGAAGCGATGCAGCGGCTCTTCCTTCTGCATGCCGATGATCGAATCGTAGTCGCCGGTCATGCCGGCATCGCTCATATAGGCGGTGCCGCCGGGCAGCACCTGGTGATCGGCGGTCGGGACATGGGTGTGGGTGCCTACCACGAGGCTGACGCGGCCGTCGCAGAAGAATCCCATGCCCTGCTTTTCGCTGGTCGCCTCGCCGTGGAAATCGAGCACGATGGCGTCCGCCGCCTCGCGCAGCGGACAGGCATCAAGTTCCTTGGCCACCGCATTAAAGGGATCGTTCAAGGGCTCCATGAAGACACGGCCCATGGCATTGATGACAAGCGCGCGCTTGCCGTTCTTGGTGTCGATCAATGCCGAGCCACGGCCGGGCGTATGGCGCGGAAAATTCAGCGGCCGGATCAGGCGCGGCGCGCGCTCGATGAAGACCAGCGCCTCCTTCTGATTCCAGGCGTGGTTGCCGAGCGTAATCGCATCGGCGCCGGCGTCGAGAAAATCCTGATAGATCGCCTCGGTGATGCCAAAACCGCCGGCGGAATTCTCACCATTGATGATGACGAGATCGAGCGACCAGTCTTTCACCATGCCCGGCAGATGTTCGGATATTGCGGTGCGGCCGGTCTTGCCGACGACGTCACCGATAAAGAGGATACGCAAAGTTCAGCTCCGGAAATCGAACACTTTCTTTTCCGTTAGCACATAATCCAGCGCCACGTCGTGCGGCTGGGCCGGAACGGCCTTTATTTCCTGCACCGAGAAGGCGACGCCGATGGCGATGATGGCCTTGGCCTTGCGCAGGTGCTCGAGCGTGAAGTCGTAATGGCCGGCGCCGTAGCCGATGCGGTGGCCCTGGCGGTCGAACGCCGCCAGCGGCACCAGCATGATGTCGGGAATAATCTCGGCAGCCGCCGGCGACGGCTCGGGAATGCCGAGCGGCCCCAGCATCAGCCGGTCGTCGGGCGACCAGGCCCGGAAGGCCAGCGACTTGCCGCGCGCCATCACCGCCGGCAGCGCCAGCTTTGCGCCTAGCCCGGCGAGGTGCCGCATCAGCGGCACCGGATCGATCTCGTTGCGGATCGGCGAATATCCGGAAACGATTGCCCCCGGCGAAATCTCGAACGGCAGCGCACGCTTGGCCATCGCTTGTGCCGCAGCGGCGCGCTGCTCGTCGCTCAACGCGTCGCGCTTGGCGAGAGCGGCCGCGCGGAGGTCGGCTTTCGAAAGGGTTGTCGTCATGCTGGATCTTGTCCGGCTGTCGTCACCCGCGAAAGCGGGCGATCCAGTATTCCAGAGACTTCAAAGATTCAACCGAGACGCCGCGGCGTACTGGATACTCCGCACCAGTGCGCAACTGCGCACAAGACGGAGCATGACGAACGTGCGCGGGGGAGAGAGAATCACACGCAACAAAAATAAAGTGCGAGGCCGCGAACGCCGTTGAAGCACTCGATCCCGGAGTTCCCTACGAAAGTAGGTGGGCACCATATGACCGGATCCACGGACCCGGCCAGGGACAGTTCCCTTAAGGATCGATAAGGCCCCGGGGATATTATGGCTCCTGACGCACGACGCAGCTTCGCCCGGCCAATGTAGGCATTATGGGCCGCCTGCGCCAGCGGTAAGGGGCGGCTGTACATGGCGAGCAAGCGCGGGCTTACTTCCCCCTGGAGGGTAAGTATCGGCCCACGCACTATCCCGGAATCACCCGATCGCGACGCCGCCACCGATGGTGCGGTTCAGCACCTGCGTCGTCTTTTCGATGCGGTCGGCGGCGGCGTTGAGCGCGTTGGCGACCGCGATTTGTGTGGTGCGGGCACGATCGGTCGCCGCAGCCCGAACGTTGCGCAGGTTCTCGAGTTCTTCTTCCAGTGCCCGCATCCGCTGGTTGGCGTCGAGCAATTCGTCGCACACCGTCAGCGCCGCCATGACGGTGAGGCGCGCATCGCCGATCTCGCCGAACTTGCCGCGCAGCTCTCCGACCCGCGATTCCAGGCTTTCGGCGAGCTTGAGCAGCCGCACCTCCTGGCCTTCCTCGCAGGCCATGCGGTATTGCCGGCCATTGATGGTGACATTGATGTGGCTCATTCAATCTCTCCGGCATCGGCATCGAGCACCGAGCGGATGGTGCCGATCGCGGCGTCCAGCCTGTCGGCGATCTCGCGATTGGTGCGCTCCAGCCGCCGCGTCTTCACCAGCGAGCCGTCGAGTTCGTCGGCCAGCCGCGATCGATCGGCACCGAGCGCCTGGATCCGGCTTGCCAGCTCGTTCTCGTCACGGTCGGCGTCACGCCGCCGCTCGGCCGCGGATTCCAGGGCATCGAGCGCCGCCATCAGCCGCCGCGTCGCGGTGTCGATGTCGGCAAAGTTCGGCTCGGCGGTGCCGGGCCCGTTGGCGGAACGATCGCTCATGAGAGACAGCGCACACTTTCGATCGGCTGGCCGGGCAGCAAAATTGGCGGTTCGGCAAGCGGTTACGCGGTGAAATTTACGTGGCAAGCGAGGCCAGCGCAACGCCGACGCGAAGCTATGCACCGCTAAGCAACTTTTCGCACTGCAAGCGCGTTCCCTTGCCTTGGACTCCCGGGATTGAGGTGCTATCCAGCCCGTCAGTTTCGGTGCCGCAGGGCACAATGTCGCTGCAATTCGCCGGCGGGCGGATCATCATCAACCTCCTCATTTCAAGCGGATTTTCATCATGACGCAGGTCGATCATTCCCGTATGGCCAATGCGATTCGTGGCCTTGCCATGGACGCCGTCGAAAAGGCGAAATCGGGCCATCCCGGCCTGCCGATGGGCGCCGCCGACATCGCCACCGTGCTGTTCACCCAGTTCCTCAAATACGACGCCGCCGAGCCGAACTGGCCGGACCGCGACCGCTTCGTGCTGTCGGCCGGACACGGTTCGATGCTGCTCTATGCGTTGCTGTATTTGACCGGCAACAAGGACATGACGCTCGACCAGATCAAGAACTTCCGCCAGCTCGGTTCGCTGACGCCCGGGCACCCCGAGAACTTCCACACCAAGGGCATCGAGACCACCACCGGCCCGCTCGGCCAGGGCATCGCGACTGCGGTCGGCATGGCGCTGGCGGAGAAGATGCTGGCCGCCGAGTTCGGCAAGAAGGTGGTCGGCCACCACACCTATGTGCTCGCCTCCGACGGCGACCTGATGGAAGGCGTGTCACAGGAAGCGATCGCGATGGCCGGGCACTGGAAGCTCGGCAAGATGATCGTGCTGTACGACGACAACGGCATCTCGATCGACGGCCCGACCTCGATCGCCGATTCGGTCGACCAGGTGAAGCGCTTCAAGTCCGCCGGCTGGGCCGCCGAGCTGATCGACGGTCACGATCAGAAGGCGATCGCAGCCGCGATCACCCGCGCGCAAAAATCCAACAAGCCGACCCTGATCGCCTGCAAGACTACGATCGGCTTCGGCGCGCCGACCCGGGCCGGCACCGCAAAGGCCCATGGCGAGGCGCTCGGCGCAGAGGAGCTCAAGGGCGCCAAGGAAAAGCTCGGCATTTCGCTCGAGCCGTTCTCGGTGCCTGAAGATGTCCTGAAAGCCTGGCGCGAAGCGGGCGGTCGCGGTGCCGCCGAGCGCAAGGCCTGGGAAGGCCGCTTTGCTGAACTCGGCAACCGCAAGCGCGCCGAGTTCGAACGCCGCATGCGGCATGAGCGGCCAGCCTCGCTGGCGAAGGCGCTCAAGGCGCACAAGAAGGCGCTGCTCGAAACGCCGCAGAACGTCGCGACCCGCAAATCGTCGGAATCAGCGATCGAGGCGATCGCCGCCGCGATGCCGATGGAATTCCTCGCCGGCTCCGCCGACCTCACCGGCTCCAACAACAACAAGGCGAAGTCGGCGACCGCGTTCTCTGCCAAGACGCCGAAGGGCCGTTTCATCCATTACGGGATTCGCGAGCACGGCATGGCCGCGGCCATGAACGGCGTGTTCCTGCATGGCGGCTTCGCGCCGAACGGCGCCACGTTCCTGGTGTTCACCGACTATGCCCGGCCGGCGATGCGGCTGGCGGCGCTGATGGGCGCCGGCGTCGTTTACGTCATGACCCATGATTCGATCGGGCTTGGCGAAGACGGCCCGACGCATCAGCCGGTCGAGCACCTGGCGGCACTTCGCGGCATTCCCAACATGCGCGTGTTCCGGCCCTGCGACGCCATGGAGACTACGGAGTGCTGGGAACTGGCGCTCAACCGGATCGACGGCCCGACGGTGCTGGCGCTGACCCGCCAGAACCTGCCGCAACTGCGCACCTCGGCTCCCTCAGACAATCCCTGCAGCCACGGCGCCTACGAGTTGGTCGCGGCCCAGGGCGAAGCCAAGGTGTCGCTGTTCGCCTCCGGCTCCGAGGTCGAGATCGCGGTCGCGGCCCAGAAGCAGCTGGCCGAGCGCGGCATCGCGTCGCGCGTGGTCTCGGTGCCCTCGCTCGAACTGCTGCTGGC
Source organism: uncultured Alphaproteobacteria bacterium (assembly GCA_963764705.1). Taxonomy (GTDB): domain Bacteria; phylum Pseudomonadota; class Alphaproteobacteria; order Rhizobiales; family Xanthobacteraceae; genus Bradyrhizobium. The sequence continues at coordinate 261,663 of CAVXTR010000020.1, forward strand.
GCAGCCGGCGGACCGCCGGAAGGCCATCATCGGCAATGCACCGGTCAAGATCGCGATCGAAGCGGCCATCCGCTGGGGCTGGGACGCCGTGATCGGCCAGGATGGGGAATTCGTGGGCATGCACGGTTTCGGTGCCAGCGCCCCCGCCAAGGACCTTTACAAGCACTTCGGCATTACCGCCGAGGCCGCGGTTAACGCTGCCCTGAAGCGCTTGGGCTGACGGTTGAGATTATCGGGAAAAAGGGCTAGCTAAGTTCCCATCTTGACCGTTCTCGCCCGGCAGAACCGGGCGATCCGCCGTAAGCCCCTCGTGGAATGTTCCTTCATGGAACGCCTCCGCGGGGACGGCGCCAGCTATTAAGGGAGAAAAAGCATGGCAATTCGGGTCGCGATCAATGGATTTGGCCGCATCGGCCGCAACATCTTGCGGGCCATCGCGGAATCCGGCCGCAAAGATATCGAAGTAGTCGGCATCAACGATCTCGGCCCGGTCGAGACCAACGCCCATCTGTTGCGCTTTGACTCCGTGCATGGCCGGTTCCCCGGCACCGTGACCGTCGATGGCGACTCGATCGACCTCGGCAGCGGCAAGATCAAGGTTTCCGCCGAACGCGATCCGTCAAAGCTGCCGTGGAAGGAACTCGGCGTCGACATCGCGATGGAATGCACCGGCATCTTCAGCGCCAAGGCCAAGGCCACGGCCCATCTGACCGCTGGCGCCAAGCGCGTGCTGGTTTCGGCGCCCTCCGACGGCGCCGATGCGACCGTCGTCTACGGCGTCAATCACGACAAGCTGACCAGGGAACATCTGGTCGTCTCCAACGGCTCCTGCACCACAAACTGCCTGGCCCCGATCGCCAAGGTCCTGAACGACACTGTCGGCATCGAGACCGGCTTCATGACCACGATCCACGCCTATACCGGTGACCAGCCGACGCTCGACACCCTGCACAGCGATCTCTACCGCGGCCGCGCTGCCGCGCTGTCGATGATCCCGACCTCCACCGGCGCGGCCAAGGCCATCGGCCTGGTACTCCCCGAGCTTCTGGGCAAGCTCGACGGCGTCGCGATCCGGGTGCCGACCCCGAACGTCTCGGTGGTCGATCTCAAGATCGTCGCCAAGCGCGCCACCGACGTGAAGGAAATCAACGCGGCGATGAAGCGCGCCTCGGAGCAGGAGATGAGGGGCATCCTCGGCTATACCACCGCGCCCAACGTCTCGATCGACTTCAACCACGATCCGCACTCGTCCACCCTCCACATGGACCAGACCAAGGTGCAGAACGGCACACTGGTGCGGGTGATGTCCTGGTACGACAACGAATGGGGTTTTTCCAACCGCATGGGCGACACCGCCGTTGCGATGGGCAAGCTGCTGTAAGTCTCTCACCGTCATCCTGAGGCGCGCGCCGCTTGGCGCGCCTCGAAGGATGACGGCCCACCACCCTTCGAGGCTCGCGGCTGCGCCGCTCGCACCTCAGGGTGACGATCCGGAGTAACGCATGGCTAACTTCCGCACCCTCGATGACGTCGACGTAAAGGGAAAACGCGTCCTGCTGCGCGTCGACCTCAACGTGCCCATGGAGAACGGCCGCGTCAGCGATGCGACCCGGCTCGAGCGCGTCGCACCGACCATCACCGAGATTTCCGGCAAGGGCGGCAAGGTCATCCTGCTCGCGCATTTCGGCCGTCCGAAAGGGCGCGACGCCAAGGACTCGCTGAAGCCGGTCGCCGCCGCCCTCGCAGAAGTGATCAAGCAGCCGGTCGCCTTTGCCGACGACTGCATCGGCGAGCCCGCCGCCAAGGCGGTCGCCGCGATGAAGGATGGCGACATCCTGTGCCTGGAAAACACCCGCTTCCACAAAGAGGAAGAGAAGAATGATCCGGCGTTCGTCGCAGAACTCGCCAAGCTCGGCGACATCTGGGTCAACGACGCCTTCTCGGCGGCGCACCGCGCCCACGCCACGACCGAAGGCCTCGGCCACAAGCTGCCCGCCTATGCCGGCCGCACCATGCAGGCCGAACTCGACGCGCTGGGCAAGGCGCTGGAAGCGCCGACCAAGCCGGTTATTGCGATCATCGGCGGCGCCAAGGTTTCGACCAAGATTGATCTGTTGGAAAACCTCGTCAGCAAGGTCGATGCGCTGGTCATCGGCGGCGGCATGGCCAACACCTTCCTGCACGCGCAGGGCGTCGGCGTCGGCAAGTCGCTGGCGGAAAAGGACCTCGCCGCGACCGCCTTGCGAATCATGGAAAAGGCGGAAGCCGCCAACTGCGCCATCATCCTCCCTGTGGATGCCGTGGTCGCCTACCACTTCGCGGCCAATTCGCCCTCGCATGCCTATGGGCTGGACGCGATCCCGGCCGACGGCATGATCCTCGACGTCGGGCCGCAATCGACCGCGCGGATTCACGCCGCGATCGACGACGCCAAGACACTGGTCTGGAACGGCCCGCTCGGCGCGTTCGAAATGACCCCGTTCGACCGTGGCACCATGGTGGCAGCCAGGCACGCGGCGGAGCGGACCAAAGCCAAGAAGCTGGTTTCGGTCGCTGGCGGCGGCGACACCGTCGCGGCCCTGAACCAGGCCGGGGTTGCCCATGATTTCAGCTATGTTTCGACCGCCGGCGGCGCGTTTCTTGAATGGATGGAGGGGAAACCTCTGCCCGGTGTCGAAGTTCTAAAACTGCGCTAAATCTGAATCTACGCTAGATTAAGCACCAGATCGGGCGCCCGGGGCGCCGCACAGACAGGGAGAATAAGGATGGCTCGCATTACGTTGCGTCAATTGCTCGACCACGCGGCGGAGCATGATTACGGCGTGCCGGCCTTCAACATCAACAACATGGAACAGGCGCTGGCGATCATGGAGGCCGCCTCCAGCCTCGACGCCCCCGTCATCATCCAGGCCTCGCGGGGCGCGCGCTCCTACGCCAACGACATCATGCTCAAGCACATGATGGACGCGGTCACCGAAATCTATCCGCAGATCCCGGTGTGCGTGCATCTCGATCACGGCAACGGTCCCGACACCTGCATGACCGCGATCCAGGCCGGTTTCACCTCGGTGATGATGGACGGTTCGCTGAAAGCCGACGGCAAGAGCCCGGCCGACTGGACCTACAATGTCGGCGTCACCAAGACCGTCACCGACATGGCCCATCTCGGCGGCATCTCGGTGGAAGGCGAACTCGGCGTGCTCGGCTCGCTCGAGACCGGCATGGGCGACAAGGAAGACGGCCACGGCGCCGAAGGCAAATTGTCGCACGACCAGTTGCTGACCGATCCCGACGAAGCCGTGAAGTTCGTCCAGGAGACCAGGGTCGACGCGCTGGCGATCGCGATGGGCACCTCGCACGGCGCCTACAAGTTCACCCGCAAGCCCGACGGCGACATCCTCGCCATGAACGTGATCGAGGAAATCCATCGCAAGCTGCCGAACACGCATCTGGTGATGCACGGCTCGTCCTCGGTGCCGCAGGATTTGCAGGAGATCATCAACGCCAATGGCGGCAAGATGAAGCCGACCTGGGGAGTGCCGGTGTCCGAAATCCAGCGCGGCATCAAGCACGGCGTCCGCAAGATCAACATCGACACCGACAACCGGATGGCGATGACCGGCCAGATCCGCAAAGTTCTGAAGGACAATCCGGAAGAGTTCGATCCCCGCAAGTATCTCAAGCCGGCGATGGACGCGATGACCAAGCTGTGCAAACAGCGGCTGCAGGAATTCAACACCGCGGGCCAGGCCAGCAAGATCAAGAAGGTGCTGACGACGGCCGAAATGGCCAAGCGTTACGCCAAGGGCGAGCTTGATCCGAAAGTCGCATGAACCGGCGCGGCCAGCTCCGTTGACGCCGCCCCCGGTCCATCCGATTAATTTGAAGCGGCGGGAGACACCCCGCCCCTTTTTTGGCCGCAGTTCGGAGGCATCGAGCCGACATCATGGCCACTAAACCTGTTCCAGCGCGCCCGGTGCCGCGCCTCTATCTCGCAACGCCCGAACTGGACGATCCGTCGGCATTCGCCGCAGGTCTTCCGGACTTGCTGGCGGCGACCGACGTCGCGGCCGTGCTGGTGCGGCTTCGCGAGACCGACCAGAAGACCATGATCTCGCGCATCAAGGCGCTGGCGTCGGCCGTGCAGAACGGCGGCCCGGCGCTGTTGCTGGACGGCCATGTCGAACTGGTGGCGCGCGCCGGCGCCGACGGCGCACATCTGCGCAGCCTGGCGGCAATGGAAGACGCCCTGCCGTCGCTGAAGCCCGACCGCATCGCCGGTGTCGGCGGCCTTGCCACGCGGCACGATTCGATGGCCGCGGGCGAGGCCGGCGCGGATTACGTGCTGTTCGGTGAGCCCGACAAGAACGGGCAGCGCCCCTCGGTCGAGGCCATCGCCGAGCGCCTGCAATGGTGGGAAGAACTGTTCGAGCCGCCTTGCGTCGGTTTTGCGGTTTCGCGCGTGGAGGCTTTCGAGTTCGCCGCCGCCGGCGCGGACTTTATCCTGGTCGGCGATTTCATCTGGGCCGATCCGCGCGGCGCCAAGGCGGCACTGATCGAGATTGAACAGGTGATCAAGCAAGCGCACGCGACGCCCCCCGGAAAAGCCGAAGCCGGACACGGATAGACCAGGACATGAAACGCCTGCGTCCCATATCGATTCTCGCGTGCCTCTCGATGGCCACTACGGCTGCGTCCGCGCAGATCTCGCTGACGCCGCCGGCGGCACAGGCGCCCGAGAGCAAGCCGGCCGCGAAGAAAGACGCCCCCAAAGAGGCAGCGAAGCCGAAAGCGCCGGTCGCGGCCACGAAGCCCGCAGCCACGCCCAAACCTGCGGCGACGCCCAAGCCCGCGGCAACACCGGCGCCCGCACCGCAGCCCTCGCCGACGGCCGCGTTCGAGGATCCCAATGTCGATCTCGTCTACGGCGCTTATCAGCGCGGCCTCTACAAGACCGCGTTCGATCTCGCGACCACGCGCGCGATGTTTACCAACGACCCGAAGGCGATGACGATGCTGGGCGAGCTCTATGCCAACGCCATGGGCGTCAAGCGCGACTATGCCAAGGCCGCCGACTGGTATCAGCGCGCGGCCGATGCCGGCGACCGCGAGGGCATGTTCGCGCTGGCGATGATGAAACTGTCCGGCCGCGGCGGCAAGGTCGACCGCGAGCAGGCGGTCAAGCTGCTGGCCTCCTCGGCCAAGCTCGGCGAGCCCAAGGCGGCCTATAATCTGGCGCTGCTTTATCTCGACGGACAGACGCTGCCGCAGGACCTCCGACGGTCCGCTGAGCTGCTGCGTGTGGCGGCCGATGCCGGGAACCCGGAGGCGCAATACGCGCTCGCGACCTTCTACAAGGAGGGCACCGGCGTCCCGAAGGACATCGACAAGGCGGTGCGCCTGCTGCAGGCGGCCTCGCTGGCCGACAACGTCGATGCCGAAGTCGAATATGCCATCGCGCTCTACAACGGCACCGGCACGCCGAAGAACCAGACCGCCGCCATCGCGCTGTTGCGCAAGGCGGCGAGGCAGAACAGCCCGATCGCGCAAAACCGCCTCGCCCGCGTGCTGGTCGGCGGCATGGGCGCGCCGGTGGACAAGGTCGAGGGCCTGAAATGGCACATTGTCGCCAAAACCGCCGGGAAGGGCGACCCGGAGCTGGACGAGGCGCTGGCCGGCGTCAGCCCCGAGGACCGCGCCAAGGCCCAGGAGGCGGCGCGCAAATGGGTCGGCAACACGGTCAAGTAATGCTCTGCAAATCACGCCTTGACGGCGGCACATCGAGAGGGCACCCAGTCCCTTAAGCCCTGACCGTATCGGCCCTTTTCCTCGCACCACATAAGCCTCGCATCATGCTGCATTCAGCCCTTATCAACGTCATGGTGAAAGCCGCGCGCAACGCCGGCCGTGGCCTGAAGCGCGACCTCGGCGAGATCGAGCATCTGCAGGTGTCGCTGAAGGGGCCGGCGAACTTCGTCAGCCTCGCCGACAAGCGCGCCGAGGAAGTGCTCTACAAGGATCTCGCCAAGGCGCGGCCGGGTTACGGCTTCATCGGCGAGGAAGGCGGCAATCGCGAAGGCGCCGACAAGAGCCACACCTGGATCGTCGATCCGCTCGACGGCACCACCAATTTCCTGCACGGCATTCCGCAGTTCGCGATTTCGATCGGCCTGCAGCGCGAGGGCGTCATCATCGCCGGCGTGATCTACAATCCCGCCAACGACGAACTCTACATCGCCGAGAAGGGCAAGGGCGCCTTCCTCAACGACCAGCGCCTGCGCGTCGCCGGACGCCGCCAGCTCAATGAATGCGTGATCGCCTGCGGCCTGCCGCATATCGGGCGCGGCGACCACGAACTGGCGCTGCGCGAGATGGCCGCGCTGCAGAGCAAGGTCGCCGGCTTCCGCCGCTTCGGCGCCGCCTCGCTCGACATGGCCTTCGTCGCCGCCGGACGCCTCGACGGCTACTGGGAACGCAACCTGCAACCCTGGGACATGGCGGCCGGCCAGATCATGGTCCGCGAAGCCGGCGGCACGGTGAGCTGCGTCGACGGTGCAAGCGACCCGCTGCAGACCGGCCACGTGCTCTGCGGCAATGAATACGTGCACGCCGAACTGGTGAAGATTATTAAGGGGCTGGGGAAGTAGTTCGCATTACTCCCTCTCCCGCTTGCGGGGGAGGGTCGGGGTGGGGGTGCCTCCGCAGACGCCAGCGCAAGTGGATAGATTTCCCCCACCCGCCGCAAGCGGGAGAGGTAAGTAAGCCCGGCAATGACGAGTTACTTTGCAGTGGCGGGCTCGCGATGCGGCTCGGGCTCCGCCTCCACCTTCTCCCGGTCCCCCGCCAGCACGCGCTGCACCGAGACAAAGAACACCGGCACCATCAGCAGCGCCAAAATCACCACCGCGATCATGCCGCCCATGACGCTGGTGCCGAGCGCCTGCTGGCTGGCGCCGCCGGCGCCCTGGGCGATCACCATCGGCAGCACGCCGCAGACGAACGCCAGGCCCGTCATCAGGATCGGGCGGAAGCGCAGCGTGCACGCTTCCACCGTGGCCTCGATCAGTGGCTTGCCCTGCGCGCGCAGATCCTTGGCGAATTCAATGATCAGAATGGCGTCCTTGGCCGCGAGACCGATGATGGTGATCAGGCCAACGGTGAAATAGACGTCATTGGGCAGGCCGCGCAGCGACGCCGCCAGCACGGCGCCGCAGATGCCGAGCGGTACCGTCAGCAGCACCGCCAGCGGAATGGTCCAGCTTTCATAGAGTGCGGCCAGACACAGGAACACCACCAGCGCCGACAGCCCGAGCAGGAACGGCGCCTGCGAGCCCGAGAGCTTTTCTTGCAACGACTGCCCGGTCCATTCGAAACCGAAACCGCGCGGCAGCTTTCCGGCGAGCCGCTCCATCTCGGCGATGGCGTCGCCGGAGGTGTAGCCGGGTTTAGCCTCGCCGCTGATCCGCACCGCCGGATAGAAGTTGAAGCCCGCGATTTGCGTCGGCCCCTTCTGCCACTCGACCGTCGCGAAGGAGGACAGCGGCACCAATTGGCCGCGGCTGTTCTTGACGTTGTAATTGAGAATGTCGTCGGCGTTCATGCGGCTGTCGCGGTCGGCCTGCACGATCACGCGCTGCATCCGCCCGCGGTTCGGAAAGTCATTGATGTAGTTCGAGCCGAGATTGGTCGAGATCGTGCTGTTGATGTCCTCGAAGGTGACGCCGAAGGCGCCGGCCTTTTCGCGGTCGATCATCAAATTGACTTGAGGCGCCGGCGGCAGGCCTTCGACATAGACTTTTTGCAGCACCGGGCTGGCATTGGCTTCCGCGATCAGCCGGTCGGCCGCCGCCGTCAGCGCCGGATAGCCCTTCTGGCCGCGGTCCTGCAGGCGGAACGAGAAGCCGGAGGAGTTGCCGAGATTGTCGATCGGCGGCGGCTGCAGCGCTGTGATCCTGGCATCGCGGATCGACGACAGGTCGCGGTTGATGTCGGCGACGATCGACGCGGCCGAATCCGCTGCAGGCCGGTCCGACCAGTCCTTCAGCGAGATGAAGGCCTGCGCGGTGTTGACGCCTTGGCCGAGGAAGCTGAAGCCGGTGAGGAACGTGACGTTCTCAACGCCGGCGCGGCTCTTCAGATAGTTTTCCACCTTCTCGACCGCGGCCTCGGTGCGGGCATAGGAAGAGTCCGACGGCGTCTGCACGTCGGTGGTGATAAAGCCCTGGTCGTCGACCGGCAGGAAGCCGCCGGGCAGACGGATAAAGGCCCAGCCCAGTCCGACCAGCAGCGCCGCGTAGATCAACATCAGCCGGCCGGTGCGTTTCAGCAATCCCTTGACCGTGCGCGCATAGCCGTCGCGGCTGGAATCGAGCATGCGGTTGAACCAGCCGAACACGCCCTTGCGCGCATGGCCGTGGCCGGCCGTCACCGGCTTCAGCAGTGTCGCGCACAGTGCCGGGGTCAGCGACATCGCCAGCAGCGCCGAGAACGCGATTGCCGCAACCATGGTGACGGAGAACTGCCGATAGATGATGCCGACCGATCCCGGAAAGAACGCCATCGGCACGAACACCGCGACCAGCACCAGCGTGATGCCGATGATGGCGCCCGTGATCTGCGACATCGCCTTGCGGGTGGCTTCCTTCGGCGGCAGGCCTTCCTCGGCCATGATGCGCTCGACGTTCTCGACCACGACGATGGCGTCGTCGACGAGGATGCCGACCGCCAGCACCATGCCGAACATGGTGAGCATGTTGATGGAGTAACCGGCGACCAGCAGCGTCGCGCAGGTGCCGAGCAGCGCCACCGGCACCACGATGGTCGGGATGATGGTGTAGCGGATGTTCTGCAGGAACAGGAACATCACGATGAACACCAGCACCACAGCTTCGACCAGCGTCGACAGCACCTTTTCAATCGAGGCCTTCACCACCGGGGTAATGTTGTAGGGGATCTCGTAGGCGATATTGGCCGGGAAGAAGCGCGACAGCTCCTTCATTTTGGCTTCCACGGTGCTCGCGGTCGCCAGCGCGTTGCCGGTCGGCGACAGCAGCACCGAAAGGCCCGCCGTCGGCTTGCCGTTGAGGCGGGTATTGAACTGATAGCTCAAGCCGCCGATCTCGATGCGGGCGACGTCGCGCAGCCGCACCGTCGAACCGTCGGCATTGGCGCGCAGGATGATGGCGCCGAACTCGTCGGGCGACGACAATTGCCCTTTGACCAGCACCAGCGCTGAAATCTTCTGGTCCGCCGTGCTCGGCTCGGCGCCGATGCTGCCGGAAGCGACCTGGGCGTTCTGTGCCGTGATCGCCTTGTTGACGTCGTCGGCGGTGAGGCCGTAGCCGACCAGTTTGGCCGGATCGACCCATATGCGTAACGAACGCTCGGTCGAATACAGCGTGGCGCGGCCGACGCCGGGAATGCGCCTGATTTCGCCGAGCACGTTGCGGATCATGAAATCGCCGAGGCCGATTTCGTCCAGGCTGCCGTCGGTCGAGCGCAGCGTGATGATCTGCAAGACTGCGGAAGAGGCTTCCTCGACCAGAATGCCCTGCTGGATCACCGCGCGCGGCAGCCGCGCCTCGACGCGCTTGAGGCGGTTCTGCACTTCCACCGACGCCGCACCGGTCTCGGTGCCCGGCACGAAGTTGGCGATGATCTCGACCTGGCCCAGCGAGTCGCTGGTGGATTCGAAATTGAGGATGCCGGAGGCGCCGTTGAGCTCCTCCTCGATCAGCCGCGTGACGCTGTTGTAGAGGTTTTCCGGCGACGCGCCGGGATAGCTGGTCGAAATCGAGATCGAGGGCGGCGCGATGATCGGGTATTGCGCGACCGCCAATAGCGGAATCGAGATCGCGCCGATCAGACAGATGAACAGCGCAACCACCCAGGCGAAGATCGGCCTGTCGATGAAGAAGCTAGGCATCGAATTTATCGCTGCGCTTGGGTCGCGAGCCTGGTGCCCGCCGTCACGTCGGAAGCGTCCGCCTCGGCCCAGGCCTGCGGGCGCACCTTGTCGCCGGCCGCGAACTTCTGAAAGCCCTCGACCACGACCTTGTCGCCGGCCTTCAGGCCCTCGGTGACGAACCAGTGCCCGTCCTGGATCGACCCGGTGCGCACCGGCTGCACCGCGACCAGGTTGTCGTCCTTGACCACGAACACTTCGCTGCCGCCGCCGACATTGCGCTGGATCGCCTGCTGCGGCACCGCGATGGCATCGCTGTCGATGCCCTGCTCGATCTGGACGCGGACATACATGCCCGGCAGCAATTCGCGTTTCGGGTTGGGAAACTCGCCGCGCAGCGTCACTTGACCCGTGTGCGCGTCGACCTTGGCTTCCGAAAACAGCAATTTGCCGACCAGCGGATAGACCGCGCCGTCGTCGAGCACGAGGCGGACCTTCATGGTGTCGGGCGAAATGCGATCGAGTTCGCCGCTCTCGAAGGCGCGGCGCAGATGGTTGAGCTCGGTCACCGACTGGGTGAAATCGGCATAGATCGGATCGAGCTGCTGGATGGTGGCAAGGCTCGCGGTTTCGTTCTGCACCACCAGCGCGCCTTCGCTGACCAGCGCGGCACCGACGATGCCGTCGATCGGCGCGCGGATGGTGGCGTAGTCGAGGTTGAGCTTGGCGCGGGCGACATCGGCCTTGCGGCCGGCCAGATCGGCTTCGGCCTGACGCAGGCTCGCAATCGCCTCCTCGTTCCTGGCTTCGGGCGCGGCGCGCTGGCTGGTCAGCGTCGCGATGCGGTTGGCATGCTGGGTGGCTTGCTCGAGTACCGCTTTGGCACGCGCCAGCGCCGCCTCGGTCGACTGCACCTCGACCTCGAACGGCCGCGGATCGATCTTGTAGAGAATGTCGCCGGCCTTGACTTCGGTGCCCTGGTTGAACAGCCGCTGCACCACGATGCCGGACGCGCGCGGACGCACCTCCGACACCCGCGTCGGCGCGATGCGTCCCGGCAGTTCGCGCACCATGGCGCGGCTCTGCGGCTTCACGGTGACGATGCTGACGTCTGGCTCGGTGGATTGCGCAGCGGCAACGGCGACATGAGGTTCGTCGCAACCGGCGAGCAGCGGCGCCATCGCGGCGAGCATCAAGGCAATGCCGGCCGACTGCGCGCGAATTCCAGACATAGACAAAGGTCACCCCAATGTTCGAGTTGAAACGCGAGCCAAACGCGCGCGCGGCGTCGCAGGGACAACCGCGATGTTGATGGGATCAGGATAAGAGCAGCTTATTGCAATGCAACACGTTTCGTGGCGGCCCAATGTCACACAACGCTATCGCCATGAATTCGCGAGAGCTTTTGCCGACTCACCGGATTGTGAGCGCGGTTCCATCCGACGTGCGGGAATGCTTTTCGATGCCGATGAATAGGAACACGTCACTTTGGTGCCCGGGCAGGCGGTACACCGCAAGATTGTGGGGCGATCGGCCGCGAATCACATTCGCCGCCCGAACCGCGGCGCCAGCCGAAAACACCTGCTGTCGATGCACGATGTTGTCGATCCAAATCCGGGTTGAAGCGCGCTGAAATCGGAGCGCCGGTCAGAATCCTGTTCCACTTTGGTCGATCCTGAAATCGCGACTTTCCGAGCTTTTTTATCCGGCCCGCTGTGCCATATTGCCGCCAGCGCGGCTTTTCGTAACGGATGACACTCGCAATGCCCTCAGGCCCCTCCTCCCGCTCCGAAATGGAGATCGAGCTGAGCAAACTGTCCTCGCCCCGGATTTTCCTGGTGCGGATGCTGGTGTTTCTGGTGCTGTGCGCGCTGGTCATGGTGGTGCTCTACAAGCAGATCATCACTGCCTTTTTTGCCAATCCCGGCCTCAATGCCCTGATCGGCGCGGTGCTGCTGATCGGCATCATCCTGTCGTTCCGGCAGGTGGTCCGGCTGTATCCGGAAGTCGCCTGGGTCAACAATTTCCGCATCGCCGATCCCGGTCTCGCCGTCGAACAGCGCCCGACGCTGCTGGCGCCGATGGCGGCGATCCTCGGCGGCGAGCGCAGCGGGCGGATGTCGATCTCGCAACAGACCATGCGGCATCTGCTGGATTCGATCGCGACCCGGCTCGACGAGGCCCGCGATATCTCGCGCTACATGACCGGCCTGCTGGTGTTTCTCGGCCTGCTCGGAACCTTCTGGGGCCTGATCGAGACCGTCGGCTCGGTTGGCAAGGTCATCGACGGGCTCAAGGTCGGCGGTGACGCCGGCGCGCTGTTCGACACCCTGAAAGAGGGGCTGGCCGCGCCGCTCGGCGGCATGGGCATTTCGTTCTCGTCCTCGCTGTTCGGGCTCGCCGGCTCGCTGATCCTGGGCTTTCTAGACCTGCAGTCGAGCCAGGCGCAGAACCGCTTCTACACGGACCTTGAGGACTGGCTCGCCTCCACCGTGCGCGAATATGCCGGTGACGGCGTATCCGGCGTCGGCAGCGGCGAATTGCAGCACGCGATGGAGCGGCTGCGCGCGGTGGTCGAGGAAGGCGGCGGCAGCCGCAGCACCACGGCGGCGATGGCCAACCTCGCGGAGGCCATTCAGGGCCTGGTCGCGCATATGCGCACCGAACAACAGATGATTCGCGAATGGGCCGACGGCCAGGGCGAGCAGAACCGCGAGATCAAGAAGCTGCTGGAGCGGATCGCGCGTCAGCCCGAGAAGAGCTAGTTCACGATCATCAGCAAGAGAGAATCCTGAATGGCCCTTGCCCGCACGCGCCGCAATGATTCCGGTTTCAACTACTGGCCGGGATTCGTCGACGCACTGTCGACGCTGGTGCTGTCGATCGTGTTCCTGCTGTCGGTGTTCCTGGTGGTGCAGTTCTTCCTGTCGCAGGAAGTCACCGGCAAGGACAAGGCCCTGGAACAGCTCAACGCCAAGCTCGCGCAGTTGAACGACCTGTTGGCGCTGGAAAAGCTCACCGGGCTCAACCTCAACGACCAGCTCTCGCAGGCGCGCGCGGGGCTGGCTTCGGTGGAGTCCGAACGCGATCGTATCAAGGGACTCTATGACGGCCTCGCCGGCGCCGGCAGCAGCGCCGAAGGCCGCGCCACCGAACTCAACAAGGCGCTCGATTCCGAAAAGCAGGTTTCGTCGCGCGCGCTGGCCCAGATCGAGGTGCTGAACCAGCAGATCAGCGCGCTGCGCCGCCAGCTCGCGGCGCTCGAAGAAGCGCTTGAAGCCTCGGAGAAGCGCGACAAGGAATCGCAGGGCCGCATTGCCGATCTCGGCTCGCGGTTGAACGTGGCGCTGGCGCAGCGCGTGCAGGAATTGTCGCGCTACCGTTCGGAGTTCTTCGGGCGGCTGCGCGCCATCCTCGGCAACCGGCCGGATGTCCGCATCGTCGGCGACCGCTTCGTATTCCAGTCGGAAGTGTTCTTCGATACCGGCCAGGCCCTGTTGCTGCCCGAAGGCAAGGCCGAACTCGACAAGCTCGCCACCGCGCTGGTCGAGTTGGACAAGCAGATCCCGAGCGAAATCGCCTGGGTGCTGCGGGTCGACGGCCATACCGACGTGCGACCGATTCTAAACAGCCCGGTGTTCAAGTCGAACTGGGAATTGTCGTCCGCCCGCGCCATCTCGGTGGTGCAATACCTGGTCTCGCTCGGCGTGCCCGCGCAACGGCTGGTCGCCGCCGGCTTTGCCGAATTCCAGCCGCTGGACACGGCGCCGACCGAGGAAGCCTACAAGCGCAACCGCCGCATCGAGCTGAAGCTGACGGAACGCTAGTGACGGCAGAATTCGCGCTCCGCCCCTATCGCGCCGAAGACGAAGACGCGACCATCGATTTATGGCTGCGGACCTGGCAGCTGGCCTATCCCTCGATCGACTTCGCCGCACGGGTGGCGTGGTGGCGCGAGCGCTGGCGCAATGAGCTGGTGCCGAATGCCGCCATCATCGTCGCCGAACAGGCGCAGGACCTGATCGGCTTCGTCACCATCGATGCATCGGGCTATCTCGACCAGCTCGTGGTCGGCCCCGAACATTGGGGCTCGAAACTCGCCACCACGCTGGTCGATGAAGCCAAGCGCCTGTCGCCCGCCGGCGTCACGCTGAAGGTGAACGCCGATAATAACAGGGCGATCCGCTTCTACGAACGCAACGGCTTCGTGCATACCGGCGAGGACGTGAATCCGGGGTCAAAACGGCTGGCGCTGAAAATGGCCTGGAAAGCGTGATTCCGGTCACAGGCCGCCGGAATTGTCGGTGCTCTAATCCGCGGGAGACGTAGCCAAATCGGGCTATACGGCTCAGCGACGGAGGCACGACGATGCGGTCCGAATTTAGCAAACGCGCGGCAACCTTCCTGGCAATGGTCGTTGCCGGATATTTTCTCGGAACCTATCTGGACCAGCGCTTCACGTCCGATGACGCATACTATCAAGCGACATCGAACGATCACGCCGAAGCTCCGGCGCTGATGCCATCGGCCGCCGCATGCGTGGGCAGCGACGGCTACTGGAAAAACTGGCCGTGGCCGAATGTCCCGACGCTGTCGCCCAAATGCGCCGAGGACGATGGCTAGCCGGGATCGCTTGCAGGCAACGTCAGATGCCGCGAAACAGCACGCCGATCATCAGCACGACATAGGCGATTGCCAGCACGTCGAATACCCGCGCCGAACTGACGATCGGGACGGAAACATGTGCGTAGTGAACGAGAAAGGCTGCCGCGGCGAGCACCAGCGAAATCACGAATATCACGAGGGAAGGCGGTGTGAGCGCAAAACCTCCGCGGCGAAACGGCATGTGACCCTCTCCTGCTGATTGAATCCCGGTCCCAGACTAGAACGAGGTTGCAACAGACAGGCGACGATCTGGTTCCCGCTTTCCGCGCTTAAATCCCCTCGAACTGCAGCCGCGCCAATCGCGCGTAGAGGCCGTTGGCTGCAACCAGCTCCGCGTGCGTGCCCTGCTCGACGATGCGGCCCTGGTCCATCACCATGATGCGATCACAGGACAATACGGTGGCGAGGCGGTGGGCAATGACGAGCGTGGTGCGGTGGCGCATCAATTCTTCCAGCGCGGTCTGCACCAGGGTTTCGCTTTCCGCGTCGAGCGCGGAGGTGGCTTCATCGAGCAGCAACAGCGGCGCATCGCGCAGGATCGCGCGTGCGATCGCAATGCGCTGGCGCTGGCCGCCGGACAGCGTCACGCCGCGCTCGCCGAGTTGCGCGTCGAAACCGCCGGGCAGCCGGCGCAGGAATTCGCTGGCATGGGCGAGGTCGGCCGCGCGCTCGACCTCGGTATCGCTGGCGGCCGGGCGGCCGAAGCGGATGTTTTCGCGCGCGGTGGCCGCGAACACCACCGAATCCTGCGGTACCAGCGCGATACGCGCGCGTAACGCCTGCGGATCGGCAGACTTGATCGCGACGCCGTCGAGCGAAATGACGCCACTGGCGGGATCGTAAAACCGCAGCAGCAGATGAAACAGCGTGCTCTTGCCGGCGCCAGAGGGGCCGACGATCGCGACCTTTTCACCCGCACGGATCAATAGCTTGACGCCATCGACCGCGAGTACGTCGGGCCGGGTCGGATAGGCAAAACTGACATTGTCAAACCCGACATCGCCGCGGGCCGGCACCGGCAGCGCCACCGGCAGGGCGGGCGCGGTGATCTGGGATTTGACACGCAGGATCTCGAACAGCCGCTCGGCGGCGCCGGACGCGGCCGAGACTTCGCCCCAGACCTCGCTGAGTTGCCCGAGCGCGCTCGCGGCAAACGCCGCGTACAGCACGAACTGGCCGAGGCGGCCCGGAGAGATCGCACCGGTCAGCACGTCGTGCGAGCCGACCCAGAGGATGGCGACGACGCTGGAGAACACGATGAAGATGATGATCAGCGTCAGGATCGAGCGGGCCCGGGTCGAGGTCCGTGCCGCCTCATAGGCCTGCTCGACCTCGCCGCCGAAGCGGGTATTGGCCATCCCCTCACTGGTAAAGGCCTGCACTGTGCGGATGGCGCCGAGCAGTTCCGATGCATAGGACGTCGCATCCGCCAGCGTGTCCTGGGCGTTGCGCGACAGCCGCCGCACCCAGCGTCCGAATGCGACCAGCGGGATCACGATGACCGGAATCGCCAGCAGCACGAAGCCGGACAGTTTCGGGCTCGTGATCACCATCATGGTGGCCGCGCCGATAAACAGCATCACGTTGCGCAACGCGATCGAGACCGAGGCCCCGACCGCGGACTTGATCTGGGTGGTATCGGCGGTCAGCCGCGACACCAGTTCGCCCGAGCGCGCGGAATCGAAGAAGGCGGGCGACAGCGAAATCAGATGCGCGAACACGTCGCGCCGGAGGTCGGCGACGATACGCTCGCCGATCGTCATCACCAGATAGAACCGCGAGGCGCTGGCGCCGGCCAGCACCGCGACGACGGCGATCATGACGCTGAAATAGCTGTTGATCAGGGCGATGCCTTCGGGGGTAAAGCCGAAGTCGATCATGCGCCGCGCCGCGATCGGCACCACCAGGGTGGTGATCGCCGCGACCGTCAGTGAAATGAAGGCCAGAAAGGCCCTGCCCCGGTAGCGCGCCACATAGGGCGCCAGCGCCAGCAGCGGGCGAAGCTTGGCACCGGTCCTCGCCGGCGGCTCGGTCAGTGTGGCTTCGATGAAGGCCCCTTCCTCGATCAACGCATCGCGCGGCGGCGGCGCCTTGCCGCTGTCTTCAAGCTGTTCCGCTGCGCTCATGAAATCCGACCCGTTTTGTCGCCCTCAGATAGGCCCCGCGGCCCCCTCTGGCAAATCCGGGAGATTCCCAATCAGGTCATCTACGTAGCTTGTTTTGACGGCTTGACTGCGTTATAGAGCCGCCAAATCCCGTATCTCCTGACATTAGAGCCGGGCGCCGGCGCGCCAAAGGATATGCCATGAAAGCCGAAATTCACCCGAATTATCATACGATTACGGTCGTTATGACCGACGGGACCGAGTACCAAACCCGCTCCACCTGGGGCAAGGAAGGCGACAAGCTGAACCTGGACATCGACTCCAAGTCGCACCCGGCCTGGACCGGCGGCTCGCAGCAGCTGCTCGACCGCGGTGGCCGCGTGTCGCGCTTCCAGAAGAAGTTTTCGGGCTTCCTCAAGAAGGATTGAGGGTTTTTCGACCCCGCCTTTTCCGGCCCAGAAATGCAAAACGCCCCGGTTTTTCCGGGGCGTTTTTTGTTGGGCTGGCCGGAGGCGGAACTTACCGCTCGAACGCGGCCTTCAGCCGGTTGAGCTGCGGCACCAGCGGATTGCCGATCGGCGCGCGTTCGGAAGGCGTGGCGTGAATGGTGATGTCGAGCCGGCGTACCCGCGCCTGCAGGTTCATCGAGCGCGTGATCAGATCCTGCAATTGCTGCGGCAGTTTCGCGATCATCTCATCCGGGCCGGGATCGGCTGCCGAGAGCTTGACCTTGGTTTTTTCGCGGTTGGCCTGGGTCAGCGTCATCTCGCCTTCCTTGACGGCGCGATGCAGCAGCAGCCATGACGCGAGCTGCATCAGCCGGGTGGTGAGCCGCATGCTTTCGGTCGCGTAAGTGAGACTGACGGAACGTTCGAGCGCCTTGGCTTCGGTGCGGCCGTCACCGTCGAGATAGGCGGCGGTCTCCTCGACCAGGTCCATGCCCTCGCGGAACAGGGTTCCGAATGCCGCAGAATTAGTCAGCCGCTCGCTGAATTGAACGAGCGCGGATTCGCTATGCGACCGGTCCGCCATGGTTAACGCCCTCACGCCACAGTTACGCTGCCGGCTGTGAAAGCCGCCGGCTTATGATGAACAAATCATTGCGCTTGTGCGGGCGGGAGTTCCAGCAGCAACCGGATTTATGGTTTCCAGCACTTGCTGCGGACAAAAAAGAGCCGCCGTTTCCGGCGGCTTTTGAAGTTGATAACAGGGAGGCGTCAAACAGAGTGGACAGGAGCCACTCGGTGTCCAAACGAGGACAGGCATAGTCATAATCGAGAAAGCTTAATTGATCGTAAACGAACGATTTTCTTCAGGAATTGTTTGCCATGTCGGCCATTGGCCGAGTTTTGGAATTGACTCGCCTGTCGTCCCCGCGAAGGCGGGGACCCATAGCCCACCGGCCGATACTGTTGGGGAGAGGCGTCGAACACCGTGCGGCACGAAAGGCCGCGGCGTATGGGTCCCCGGGCCCGTGCGCAATTGCGCACCAGGCGGCGACGACGTGGAGAGATTTCGCGTTCTGGATCTACGACTTGAAAAAGCTGTTCGCGGCATCCCTGGACGCGCGCTTCTTGGCGGCGGCCTGTTGCAGCCGTTCGATCTCCGAATTCATCAGCGCGATGCGCGCGGTCAACTCCTCGACCGACAGCAGCGACAGGTCCTGGCCGATCTCGTGGGTGATCTTCTTCCGCGGCTTGTCGTCGTCCTCGCTCGCCATGCGTTTCCTCCATTGGGCACCGGGCGTTCGGCGGTTGCCAGCCGCAGCCGGGCTGGCTAATCAGGGGCCACCTCGAATTCCCTATCTTTCGCAAGGACAAATCATGGAAAAGCTGCCCGCGCAAATGACCGTCGTCGGCATCAGCAAGCCCGGCGGTCCCGAGGTGCTGTTGCCGGAAACCCGGAAGCTTCCCGTGCCCGGCCCCGGCGAAATCCTGGTCAAGGTGATGGCCGCCGGCGTCAACCGCCCCGACGTCGCCCAGCGCTCCGGCGCCTATCCGCCGCCGCCCGGCGCCAGCGACCTGCCCGGACTTGAAATCGCCGGCGAGGTCGTGGCGCTCGGCGCGGGCGCCACGAAGCACAAGCTCGGCGACAAGGTGATGTCGTTGGTGGCCGGTGGCGGCTACGCGCAATATTGCATCGCGCAGGACGCCCAGGCGATGGCGGTGCCGCCTTCGCTGTCGATCGAGGAAGCCGGCGCGACCCCGGAAACCCTGATGACGGTCTGGCACAACGTGTTCGAACGCGGCGGATTGAAGCCCGGCGAAACCCTGCTGATCCATGGCGGCTCGTCCGGCATCGGCACCATGGCGATCCAGTTGGCCAAGGCGTTCGGCTCCAGGGTAATCGTCACCGTCGGCTCGCAGGACAAGGTCGACGCCTGCCTCAAGCTCGGCGCCGACCGCGCCATCAACTACAAGACCGAGGATTTCGTCGCCGAGACCAAGACCGCGACCAATGGCACCGGTGCCAACGTGATCCTCGACATGGTCGCCGGCGACTATGTCGATCGCAATTACGATGCCGCCGCGGTCGATGGCCGGATCGTTCAGATCGCCACCCTCAACAGCCCCAAGGTCACCGTCAACATCGCCAAGGTGATGGTTAAGCGGCTGACCCATACCGGGTCGACGCTGCGTCCGCGTACTAATACGGACAAGGCCGCGATGGTCGCGGCGATCGAGGCCAAGGTGATGCCGCTGTTGCGCGAGGGCCGGGTAAAGCCCCTGATGGACAGCACATTCCCGCTGGAAAAGGCCGCCGATGCGCACCGGCGGATGGAGACCTCCGAACATATTGGCAAAATTGTGTTGGCGGTTTAACGATGAGCGGCGAAGCCCGGGTGGAAACCCTTTGATTCGCTTCGCTTTCATGTCATTTATCGCGGCAACGTGGGGCGACGCGCCCGCCCCGGGAAATCGTTGATCGCGGAGTACTGACATTGCGTCTGATCAGGTGCCTTGCGCCGCTGTTTGCGCTGGGCCTCGTGATTGTTGCGGCCGCGACCCCGGCGCGCGCCATCGACGCGGTCAGCGTCCGCGGCGACGCGCCTGCGATCGACCTTACCGCCGTGCTCGACCATCAGCGCAGCGACGCCGACCGGATCCAGGTTTCGACCGCGCCGGGCACCGACGGCATCGTCCGCCGCATCGAGGTCCGGGCCCGTGAAGGCGGGCAGAACTGGGTGGTGTTCGCGCTCGCCAACAACACCGATGACCAGCTCGACCGTCTGATCGTGGCGCCGCATTACCGCATCGTGTCGTCCGGCCTGCTGTGGCCCGATCTCGGCCTGTCGCGCGTCGCCACCATCACGCCCTCGACCGGCGACCGTCCGGAACGCCAGGAGAGCGCCACCGCCGACATCTTCCGCATCACGCTCGACCCCGGCGCCGTCGTCACCTTCGTGGCCGAGTTGCGCACCGACAAGCTGCCGCAGCTCTATCTGTGGGAGCCGGACGCCTACAAGGACAAGGTCAACTCGTTCACGCTCTACCAAGGCATCGTGATCGGCATTTCCGGATTGCTGGCCCTCGTGCTCACCATTCTGTTCGTGGTCAAGGGCAGCATCATGTTCCCGGCCGCCGCGGCCTTGGCGTGGGCGGTGCTGGTCTATATCGGCGTCGACTTCGGCTTCTGGGGCAAGGTGCTCGACATGTCGAACAACGCCGAGCGCGTCTGGCGCGCGGCGGGCGAAGCGATTTTGGCGGCGACGCTGCTGGTGTTCCTGTTCGCCTATCTCAACCTCAGCCGCTGGCATGTGCGCTATTCCCACATCACCGTCGGCTGGCTGACATTCCTGGGCTCGCTGGTGGCGCTGGCGCTGTTCGATCCGGCCGTTGCCTCCGGCATCGCGCGGATGTCGCTGGTTCTGATCGCGTTCGCCGGCTTTGCGCTGATCGTCTACCTCTCGACCCATGGTTTCGACCGTGCGGTGCTGCTGATCCCGACCTGGTTCCTGCTGGTGGTCTGGGTGATCGCCGCCGGCATGACGGTGGCGGGCTCCGTCACCAACGATATCGTCGGCCCGGCGCTGCTCGGCGGCCTGGTGCTGATCGTGATGCTGATCGGATTCACGGTGATGCAGCACGCCTTCGCCGGCGGCGGCGCCACCACTGGCGTGGTCTCCGACGTCGAACGCCGCGCGCTGGCGCTGACCGGCTCCGGCGACCTGATCTGGGACTGGGACGTCTCCGCCGACAAGGTGTTCACCAGCCCGGAGACCGAAAGCCTGCTTGGCCTCAAGCGCGGCACGCTGGAAGGCCCGGCGGCGAAATGGCTGGAAGTGCTGCATCCGCTCGACCAGGATCGTTTCCGCGCCGCCCTCGACTCTGTGCTCGACCAGCGCCGCGGCCGGCTGGTGCAGGATTTCCGGCTGCGCACGCCTGATGGCCACTTCATGTGGTTCGCGCTGAAGGCGCGCCCGGTGGTCGGCTCCGACGGCGAAGTCTCGCGCGTGGTCGGCACGCTGACCGACGTCACCGACGCCAAGAACGCCGAAGAGCGGATGTTGCACGACAGCGTGCATGACAACCTCACCGGCCTGCCGAACCGCAAATTGTTCATCGACCGGCTCGGCGCCGTCGCCAATTTCGCCAAGTCGATGCCGAACCTGCGGCCGACGCTGATGGTGATCGACCTCGACCGCTTCAAGCAGGTCAACGATTCCGTCGGCATCGCGGTCGGCAACTCGATCCTGCTGACGCTGGCGCGGCGGCTGACCCGCATTCTGAAACCGCAGGACACGCTGGCCCGGCTCTCCGGCGACCAGTTCGGCCTGATCCTGATGTCGGAGCAGGACCCGGCGCGCATCACCGCCTTTGCCGAAACCATCCGCAAGACCATCCGCGCGCCGATCGCCTTCAACGACCGCGAGATTTTCCTCACCGCTTCGATTGGCCTCGCGCTCTCCGATCCGCAGACCCAGCTCTCCGAGGAGATCATCAAGGATGCCGAGCTGGCGATGTATCATTCCAAGCGCATCGGCGGCGACCGCATCGACGTCTACAAGCCGGCGATGCGCGCCCGCAAGACCGATCGCCTGACGCTGGAAAGCGAACTGCGCCGCGCCATCGAGCGCCAGGAAATCACCATCCTGTACCAGCCGATCGTGCGGCTGGAAGATCGCTCGATCGCCGGCTTCGAGGCGCTGGCGCGCTGGGATCATCCCAAGCTCGGCCGGATGTCGCCGTCGGAATTCATTTCCATCGCCGAGGAAATCGGCCTGATCGTCGATCTCGGCATGTTCGTGATGGACCAGACCGCACGCCAGCTCGCGATCTGGCAGCGCGCGATGCGTTCGCGCGAGCCTATCTTTGCCAGCGTCAACGTTTCCTCGCGGCAGTTGCTGCGCCATGACCTGATCCACGATATCCGCACCGTGCTGTCGCGCTCCTCGGTGGCGCGCGGCACGCTGAAGCTGGAACTGACGGAATCGCTTGTCATGGAGAATCCGGAGCACGCAGCACAGATGCTGACGCGGATCCGCGAACTCGGCACCGGCCTGTCGCTGGACGATTTCGGCACCGGCCATTCGTCGCTGGCCTATCTGCAACGCTTCCCGTTCGACACCATCAAGATCGACCAGTCGTTCGTGCGCACCACCAGCCGCGGCACCC
This sequence comes from uncultured Alphaproteobacteria bacterium, assembly GCA_963764705.1. Taxonomy (GTDB): domain Bacteria; phylum Pseudomonadota; class Alphaproteobacteria; order Rhizobiales; family Xanthobacteraceae; genus Bradyrhizobium. The sequence continues at coordinate 283,952 of CAVXTR010000020.1, forward strand.
GCCCGGTGATCCTGAAATCGATCATCGCACTGGCCCACGACCTCGGCATGGACGTGGTCGCCGAGGGCGCGGAGACCGAACTCGGACGCGGTCGAGCTCTACCAGTTGGGCTGCGAATACGCGCAAGGCTTTGCCTTCGGCGAGCCGATGGACGCCGACGCCGCGATGCGGCTGTTGACGGAAGAGCGGCTCGAAGCGGCGAGCTGAGCTTATCGCGAAGCCGACGCCTCCGCCGTCCAGGTGAAGGGCTCTCCGCGTCATTGCGAGCGAAGCGAAGCAATCCATCGCGCTACAGCAAGAAAGAATGGATTGCCGCGTCGCTGCGCTCCTCGCAATGACGTGAGACATGCGCTCTTATTCTCGCGGCGCGATGCGCCCGAAGTTTTGCAAGAAATCCTTGCCCTCGAAATCAGAGGGCGCAGGGAAGACCGGGTGCGCGCCGCACCCGCGGTCTCGCGCGCAAAACAGTGTATCAAACACGCGCACGAGCATACAGGTTTGGCGGAGGCATCCGGCCTTCCCTGCGCAATGGCTTTACGGCTTATACGATTTCGTCCTGGTGACCGGCTTTCTTGCCACCATCGTCTTTGGAAACTTTCGCTTCCGCCGACTTGACGCCAGCACCGGGGCGTCGGACCCAAACGACTTCGCCGTACGCAAGTGCCGCGCTCGTCAGTCGGAGCCTCACGTCCACCGCTCCCCGCCCCAACGTCTGCGACGATGGCCAACGCCCCTGGTGGGACAGGATGGCGGGAGTCATAGAATCTGATTTGCCCGACGGCTCAATCGGAATATTTTTATCCGGAAGGCTGGACAGACTTTTGGTGATTTGCCCGTCGGGTTACTTTGTCGCAGGCTTTTGTCGTTGCGCGCGCTGGCGAAGCAGTGCATGCGCCGCGGGATAGCGAGACAGGCTGACGCATCGCCGTGAAGCGTCGCCACGGGACAAGCCAGCACGACAACAACATCCGTTGGCTATTGGTCCCCGCTTTCGCGGGGGCGACGCTGCGGCGGAATCTTCCTGAATTTCACGCTCTTGCCGTCCGCCTGCCTGGTCGCGATGTAGCCGCCTTCGAGGCAGGCCTCGCGCTGCGGCATCTTTTCCTGCGGACTGCGTTCGGTTTCCCACCACGAGGCGCGGTGCGCCGCGCGCGGCAGCGCCGCGTCGATGATCTCCTCGATCTGCTCGAAGGTCAGCACGAATTCGGGAAGCTTCTGTTTCTGCAGATAGTCGCGCAGCAGGTCGTAGTCGTTCACCCTTGTCCCCGATAGCATTTTGCGTAAAGCCGTCGATTCCGGCAACCAATCGTTAACTCATTCTTATATCGCTGTCGCCGCTTAAGGCGGCAACAATGTATCGGAGGCATACAGGCTGGGGCTGGAGCGGACGATGCTATTCGGACGGCGAAAAGACGTGACCAAACAGCGCTGGCGGCTATCGGCAAAACTGCTGATCGCGTCCTCCGTGGCCACCGTCATCGGCTTTTCCGCGATCTGCGCCAACGTCATGCTCGACATGCGTCACGGCGAAGAGGAACTGGCGCGCCAGACCCTTGAAAACCTGGCTTCCAGTATCGACTCCGAAATCAGCCGCAACGTCGAACTCTATGACCTGTCGCTGCGGGCCGTCGCCAGCAGCATGCAGCTGCCGGAAATCAAGCAGGTCAGCGCGCCGATCCGGCACCTGATCCTGTTCGACCACGCCGCGACCGCCAAGCATTTCGGCGCCATCCAGGTGTTCGACGCCGAGGGCCGGCTGATCATCGACGCCTCGACGCTGGATCCGGTCCCTGAAAATCGCGCCGATGAAGAGTATTTCAGGGTTCACCGCGACGGGCCCGATACCGGCCTGTTCCTGAGCCGCCCGATGCTGCATCGTGGCGCCTACGCCATCGTGCTCAGCCGCCGCATCACCGGCGCCGACGGCAGCTTTCTCGGTGTGGTCGCGGGATCGATCCGCTTCAGTTATTTTCACGACCTGTTCGGCCGCCTGCGCCTTGGTCCGGACGACATCATCACGGTCTATCGCCGCGACGGCACGGTGATCATGCGGACGCCGTTCGATCTCGATGTGATCGGCCACAATCTCAGCCATTTGCCCGGATTGGACCGGGTGCTGAACGAAACCAGCGGATCCTATTCCAGGCCGAGCGTGGTCGACGGCATGATGCGGCTGTTCGTCTGGCGCAACAGCGGTTCGCCTTTGATCGTTCAGGTCGGCAAGCCATGGGCCAGCATTCTCAGTCTTTGGCGCACGGAGGCGACGCGGATCGCCGGCATCATGACGGCGCTGATCATGTTCGTGCTCGGGGTGACGCTGTTTCTCGCCCGCGAGATCGGCCGCCGCGCCCGGGCAGAAGAGCGACTGGAAGAACTCGCGACCACCGACGCGCTAACGGGCTTGAAGAACCGCCGCAAGTTCGATTCCGAGATCGACCTCGAATGGCGGCGCGCGGCACGCAACGGGACCCCGGTCGCGCTGCTGATGATCGATGCCGACCATTTCAAGGCCTACAACGACACCTACGGCCATCAGGCCGGCGACCAGGTGCTGGTCGGCATCGCCATCTGCATTTCGGACTCGGTGCGGCGCGCCGGCGACTGCCCGGCGCGGTACGGCGGCGAGGAGTTCGCGGTGCTGCTGCCCGGCCTTTCCAACGTGGAAGCCTTCAGGGTGGCCGAAGCGATCCGGCTGAGGGTCGAACTCTGGTCGGAAGATCCCAAGGCCTCGACCGTCAGCATCGGCGTCGCCAGCATGGTTCCGGCCGCGTCGCTGGACTGGTCCGATCTGATCGAAGCGGCCGACAGGGCGCTCTATGCGGCCAAACGCAATGGCCGCAATCAGTCGGTGCTCGCCAGCCTGCCGCAGCTGTCGCTGGTGGCTTAAGCGGACTTGTCACGCCCGCGAAGGCGGGCATCCTGTACGCCGCGCCGCTTCGGTCGATTTCTAACGCCGCAGAATCTGGATCATCCGCTTTCGCGGATGATAACGGCGGAATGCGAACGCTCGATTGCGCCGCTATTTCTCCAGATACTTCTTCATCTCCGCGCGAAGGCCGTCGCGTAGATCCGCGCGGGCCATGCCGTAGGCGATGTTGGCGCGCAGGAAGCCGGGCTTGGAGCCGCAATCGTGCCGCTCGCCTTCGAACTCGACGCCGTAGAAGCGCTGCGTTTTGGCAAGCCCGATCATCGCGTCGGTGAGCTGGATCTCGCCGCCGGCGCCACGTTCCTGGGTTTCGAGAATCTTGAAGATCTCCGGCTGCAGGATGTAGCGCCCGGTGATCGAGAGGTTGGACGGCGCGGTGCCTTTCGGCGGCTTCTCCACCATGCCGTCGACCTCGAACATGTTGGAGGCGGTACGCTTGCCGACGCCGCAGATGCCGTATTGATGGGTGAGATGGTCCGGCACGCCCTCGACGGCGAGCAGGTTGGATTTCTCGCCAAGTTGACTGGCGGCATCGATCATCTGCTTGAGACAGCCCGGCGTGTTCAGCACCAGTTCGTCCGGCAGCACGACCGCAAACGGCTCATTGCCGACAATATCGCGCGCGCACCACACCGCGTGGCCGAGGCCGAGCGGCGCCTGCTGGCGGGTGAAGCTGGTGGCGCCGGCGGCCGGCTGGTCGCGGGCCAGGATGTCCTGTTCGGCCTTCTTGTTGCCGCGCGCGGCCAGCGTAGTGTCGAGTTCGAACATGCGGTCGAAATGATCCTCGATCACACCCTTGTTGCGCCCGGTGACAAAGATGAAATGCTCGATGCCGGCTTCCCGGGCTTCGTCGTAGACGTACTGGATCAGCGGCTTGTCGACGATGGTCAGCATTTCCTTCGGCATCGCCTTGGTGGCGGGCAGGACGCGGGTGCCGAGACCGGCGACCGGGAAGACGGCTTTACGGATTTTCATGGGAGGCCTTGTGAGGGGTCTTTGTGAGAAGTCCTGGAAACGAGGTAACGACGGAAAATGCTGTGATTGCACGTTGGTAGCTGGTTTGCAGCCGGGAACAAAGGCGGATGTGTGGTGGCGATTGTTTTCCTCGGCCCTTGCGCGAACCGGCGGAGAGAACGAAATCTGGCCTTTGTTAAGCTGTTGGAAACCGCGACAAGGCCTTCTAAATCGGGGCTTTGACGCCGGACGGAAACGACATGAATTTGAAAGCAAGCCATGGGTTTGAAGCAAGCCGCGATGGCCAAACGAACCGGCGCGACCTTGGTTGCGGCGGCGCTGCTGTTTTTCGGCGGAGCGCTGCTGTGTGGCGATGCCGATGCCCAATCCTCGGGCAACGGGGTTTCGAACTTTCTCGGCAACCTGTTCTCAGGGCCGAAATCCGCAACCCCAACCCAAACCACGCCCGGCCCCGACGGCGCACCGCCGCCCTGGAGCGGCGAGGACGGCGCCTCCGGCCATCCCTTGATGACGGCCTCCACGATCCGCGAGGCCGCGGCGAACTTTCCAAACTGCGTCGCCGGGATGTGGCCCGATGCCGCACGCCGCAACATCACCGAGGCCAATTTCCAGCGCTTCACCTCCGGCCTCGAGCCCGATCTTCGGATCATGGACCTGATGGACTCGCAGCCCGAATTCACCAAGGCGATCTGGGACTATCTCGACATCCTCGTAAACGACAACCGCCTCGTCAAGGGCCGCGAGATTCTCGCCAAGTACAAACCGCAATTCGACGCGGTGGAGAAAGCCTATGGCGTCGATCGCTATGCGATCGCGGCGATCTGGGGCATCGAGTCGAACTACTCGACCCAGATGGGCGATCGCAACGTGGTGCAGTCGACCGCGACACTCGCCTGCGTCGGCCGCCGCCAGGCCTATTTCAAGGACGAGTTCCTCACCGCGCTGGAAATCCTCAACCGTGGCGATTTGCGGCCTGAGCAGATGCGCGGCTCCTGGGCCGGTGCGTTCGGCCCGACGCAATTCATGCCGACCGCCTTCAAGCGCTACGCCGTCGACGGCGACGGCGACGGCCGCCGCGATGTCGTCGATAACGCCGCCGACCTGATCGCCTCGACCGCCAACAACCTCAAGAAGGACGGCTGGCAGTCAGGCCAGACCTGGGGCCTTGAGGTGGTGCTGCCGCAGGGTTTCGACTTCATGCTGGCCGACAAGGCCAGGGCGATGACGTTCGCACAGTGGCAGAGCAAAGGCCTGAAGCGCGCGGACAACAAGCCGTTCCCGAATTCGACCGACAAGGTCTATCTGCTGGCGCCGGGCGGCGCTGCGGGGCCCGGCTTTCTGATGATGCAGAATTTCCGGGTGATCATGAAATACAACCCGGCGGAAGCCTATGCGATGGCGATTGGCCACTTTGCCGACCGCCTGCGCGGCGGACCACCCTTCGTGCAGCCCTGGCCGCGGCAGGAGCGCGTGCTGTCGAAGGCCGAGCGGCTGGAACTGCAGCAGCTTCTGGCCCAGCGCGGCTTCTACAAGGGCACCCCGGACGGCCAGTTCGGCGGCCAGACCCGGGAGGCGCTGCGCAGCTTCCAGGCCTCCATCGGCGCGCCCGCGGACGGGTTCGCCTCCTCCGACGTGCTGGAGCGGCTGAGGGGGCGGTAGGGTCGTCCAGGGAACCCACCGCCCCGATCCAGCCGATCAGGAATCGATGTAGTTCACGATGTCGGCCAGCTCGTATTTGGCATTTTTGGCCGACATATCCTTGTCAGTTGCCGTCGGTTTCCATTTGGGATTCTGCACCAGGTAGGACTGCTTATCGGCGACGGCGAGACCGATCAGAACTTCGGCCACGATCCTGCCGCCGACCTCGCCGAGGCGACTGCCGCCCAGCATCGGCGTCTGCGGTTTGCCGTCATCGTCCTTGAACGGGGTCTTGACCCGATCGGTCAATTCCGCCTCCCGCAGGATGTAATACCAGAGCGGCGCGTTCTCGTGCAGTTGAGCCCGATGGGTCTCAAACACCTTGCGGCGCGCATCGCTGTTCTCCTTGTCCGTCAGATTGCCGTCGTCGAGCCAGAGTTCCTTGTCGGTCAGGGGCTCGATCCCCATGCGCCGGGCCACGGCCTGCCCGCTCGGCAGTCCCAGCGCGACGCCGCGCAACAGGTTGAGGACCGGAAGCGACCTTCGCGCCACGTTCTTCTCGTTGCGCTGGTCAGGCAGGTTGGCCAGCGGATCGACCAGCAGCGTATCGAGCCGGTAGGACGGTTGCGGCCGCACGAACTTGCTGAACGGCAATTCCTTGGTGTCCGGCGGCAGCTTGCAGTCGACATGCGGCAGGAAGAAACTCCAGTCGATGCCCCACTCGCCGGGCAGCGGCCGGAAGCCGTTGAGGCTGCTGACGCTGCCGCAACTGAAAGGCATGTCGAAGATCGGCAGTCGCTTGAGTTGCCTGGTTTTCTGGTGCGGAATTGCGCCACTCAACGAATAGCTCGGCCGGATCATCGAATGGCCGAAGCGATAGGCCGCAACCGAGAACTCGACCGGCATGAACGGATATCGCGCCGCCTCCGGCTTGTAATATTGCAGGTCCGGCTTGCCGTGGTTGTATACGGCCTCGAACATGGCATCGCCGACCATGCGCCGCACGAAATCGTGCATCACCACCCATTGATAGTGCCAGCGCACGATGCGCTGTGCGGTGTTGAAGGCGCCGAGGCCGGTGATGCCGTCGCGCGCGTCGCCCTTCTTGGTCGTCGGCTTGGCGAGATCGACCATGACCTTGTTGTGAAAGCGCTGCCAAAGCGCGTGAATCTGCACGACGATGTTATTCTCGTCGTTGCGCTTGTCGCCGATCATGGCGCGCGGACAATCCTGATCGGCCGGCTTCACCTCGCCGCTGAGATCGAGCTGCGATCGCTGCACGTCGAAGCGCTTCTTTCCGGCGTCCTTCAGATATTGGGGCGCCTGATCCGGCCCGAGCTTGATCGTCAGATCGGGATTGTAGAGGTAGGGCTGATCGGCCGGCCCGCGGCCGTACACGGAATCGAGATCGAGCCGTGCGGTCCGAAAATCCTCGGTTGCGCCCGGATCATTGTCGCGATCGAGATCGGAGGCCGGATCGAAGGTGATGTCGTGGTCGATGAACTGTCCGAAATAGGTGTAGCCGGCCGGGATTGCCGCATTTTCGTCGACCGGTTCCGGCTCGTCGATGTCAGCGCCGGCGTCCTTCTTGATCATGGTTTGCGCAATCGCCTGCATCACTTCCTGCTCCTGCACCAGCGTATCGCCAAAGCGGGCGCGGGCCAGTTCCGGGAACATGCGGCCGAAGCGGCCAAAGCCCTCCGGCTGGTAGGCGACGGCATCAAGGCCGCGCTCGGCGCGGCCATGGCCTTGCGGCCGTTTGGTTTTGGCCTCGACGGCGTGCTCGTCGAGGAGTCGGACCGCCTGGGCCTCCGCCTGGGTCGTGCTGATCGACTTCTGCATGGCATCCTCCGTTAATGGTGATGATTCAGATGTACGTTCCGCGCTGCGGAGGATGTTTTAGATGCAAATGCACACACTGGTTGTGGGGCCGCTCACAGTTCCACCCGTGCCGGCCACTTTTATCCCCGGGGGGGGGGCGGCTAACCCTGCCGCCAGCAATCTCGCCGACAGGCTTGACCGGGGCGCGGGAACCCCTGTTTATGGGCGCGAAATCTGCCCGCTTGCGGCCTGATTCCGCTATTATAGCTGGCGCCTCACATTTCATTGCGACCGAGCCGGATGCCGAAGCCCAAACCCTTTTTACGCGCGTCCTTCTTTCGCGTGTTCACCGAAACCGGCCCACTGGTGGCGCTGGCGGTCGCGGTCGCGCTTTTGATCGGGATCGCGGGCCCCGCCTCGGCCCAGTTTTTCAATTTCGGCGGGCCGCCGCGCCCGGCCCCGCGCAGCAATGGCGGCGGCTGGTTCGGCGGAGACTTCTTTGCCCCGTTCCAGCAACAGGCGCCCCAGGCACCGCGGCAGGATTTTTCCAAGGCGCCGGCACCCGCCAAGCGCGACACCGTGCCCGAACGTAACGTGCTGGTGCTCGGCGATGCCATGGCCGACTGGCTCGCCTATGGCCTGGAGGACCTCTATACTGAACAGCCGGACATGGGCGTGATCCGCAAACACAAGACCGTGTCGGGCCTGATCAAGTATCAGCCGAAAGGCGACCCGGCCGATTGGGCAGCCGCCGCCAAGGGCATCCTCGCGACCGAAAAGCCGGACGCCATCGTCATCATGCTTGGTCTCAACGATCGCGTCGCCATCCGCGAGCCGGTCGTCGAAAAAAAGACCGACAAGAAGGACGACAAGGACAAGAAGGACGCACGCGCCAAGCCGGATGCCAAGCCGGCGGATGCCAAGGCCAAGCCGGAAGGCGAGGCCGCGGCCAAGCCCGACGACAAGCCGGTCGACACCGAATTGTCGCCGGATGACGCCGCCGACAGCGACACGCCACCGGTCATCGCGCCGGAAAAGAGCGCGCGCTCGCCGAACGGCCTTTACGCGTTCCGCGAGGAACGCTGGGTCGAGCTCTACACCAAGAAGATCGAGGAAATGATCGGCATCCTGAAATCCAAGGGCGTGCCGGTCTTGTGGGTCGGCCTTCCCGCGGTTCGCGGGCAGCAGGGAACGGCCGACATGCTGTTCCTCGATGCGCTCTATCGCGACGCCGCCGGCAAGGCCGGCATCACCTATGTCGATGTCTGGGACGGCTTCGTCGATGAGGCCGGCCGCTTTGTGCAGAAGGGGCCCGACTTCGAAGGCCAGATGCGCCAACTGCGTTCCGGCGACGGCGTGTATTTCACCAAGCCTGCCGGCGCGCGCAAGCTCGCGCATTATGTCGAGCGCGAGATCACCCGCCTGCTCGCCTCGCGCTCCGGGCCGATCGCGCTGCCGACCGAACCCGCGACCCCCGACGCCAACGCCGAACCCGGCAAGCCGGCGCCGCGTCCGCTGGCCGGACCGATCGTGCCACTGGTGGCTTCTTCTGTTGGCACCGATCAGTTGCTGGGCGGACCCGGCACGCGCCCGGCCGCGGTCGATGCGCTCGCCGCGCGTACGCTGGTCAAGGGCGAACCGCTGGCAGCGCCGGCCGGCCGCGCCGATGATTTCGCCTGGCCGCGCCGCGAAATCGGCCGCGAGCAGGCCAAAGGCGAAACGCCGGTCGCAACCACCGCGCCGGATGGAACGGTGTCAACGGCTCCCGGGCAGAAGCAGCTGTTGCTGTTGCTGCCGCAGCAGCCACCGCCGCCGCAGCAGAAGAAGCAAATCCGGCCGGCGCAGGCCGCGCCTTCACTGCGCGATTTCTTCGGAGGCTTTGGTTCGAACCCGGCACCGGCGCCGCGTCAGATCACACCGCCGGCCGCAGGACCCCGAGCGCCAACGGCGCCGGGCGCACCAGGCGCGCCGCGTCCGCCGGCCAACGTCGGACGATCGGCGTCGGTGCCTGACGGCAGTATCACGCGATAAACGCCAACAACCGTCATTCCGGGGCGATGCGTCAGCATCGAACCCGGAATCCAGAGGTTTGGCGCGATCTGCTTGGAGCTAGCAAAATCCTAGCGAGATTCCGGGCTCGATGCTTCGCATCGCCCCGGAATCACTAGTCACTTTTGAACGCTTAGCCGTAGTAGCGCCAGCGTTGCGGCGGGCGGCGCGGCGGGCGCGTCATCATCAGCGCCAGCGCAAATCCGATCCCGCCTGCGATCAAAAGCGAGCCGAGCGGATTTTCCTGCACGGTCTGCGCCACCGCTTTCTGGCCGCCGCGAATGGCTTCGCCGCGGTTATCATAGGCGTCCTTGGCGTAATTCACGGCGGTGTCGGCAGCGTCGCTGACCGCATCCTTGGCCTGGCCGTACAGATTCTGCACCGTGCCCGCCGCTTCGCGCGCCCGGCCCTCGGCCTGCGTCTTGGCATCGCCGGTCAGATCGCCGACCGCGCCTTCAGCCATGCCCGCGAAATTCTTGACCGAACCTGCTACTCGATCCTTGTCCATCACCATCACTCCTGTTTCAGAGGATGTAACCGATGAGAGACGATAGGGTTCCTAGGATTACAAAATCAAACCGCCGTCGACCACCAGGGTTTGCCCGATGATGTAGGACGACAGCGGCGACGCCAGGAACAGCGCGGCACCGGCCATATCGGCGGGGGTGCCGAGCCGCTTCAGCGGGATCCGCTCGATCGCGCCCTCGAGCCGCTTGGGATTGGCCGTCGTCGCCTTGGTCATCTTGGTGTCGACCAGGCCCGGCGCGATGCCGTTGACGCGAATGCCGTTCTCGGCCCAGGCTTCGCCGAGCGTGCGCGTCAGTCCGACCGCGCCGGTCTTGGAAGCGTTGTAGGCCGGATTGCCCATGGTGGAGTGATAGGCCGCGGTCGAAGAGACGATGATCAGCGAGCCCCGGGCAGCACTCAGCATCGCATGAAATTTCGTCGCGCACGCCATCAGGCTCATCAGGTTGACCTCCAGAACCTTTCGAAAGCCATCCATCTGGAATTCGCCGCGGCGGTAAATCACCGCACCCTGCGCCAGCACCAGTACGTCGAGTTTTTCGAACGGTGGCTTGAGCGCGTCGACCGCCTGAGGCGCGCTGACATCGAGTTGAAAATAATCGAGGCCGTCGAAATGCGAGCCATCTTCAGCCTTGTATTCGGACGTTGTCGCACGCGTGCCTGACACCGCCACTTTTGCGCCCCTGGCGCGGAACGCCTGCGCGATGCCGTTGCCGATACCGCTGGAGCCGCCGACCACCAGTATTTGCTTGCCGCTGAAATCCAGTTCGTTCATCCCGCGATCCTTTTTTGCTTGTCCGCAGATCATACGCGTTTGACCTGTCTGCGGATCGGTGCCAGCCTTGTCAATCCTGCAACGCACCGCATCCTGCGAGCTTCAAGAGCCATAACCAAGGGCCTGTGTCATGTCGGAATTCAAACAGCTCAGCCGCTCGGTCAAGGGACTGACCGTTCTCGTCACCGGCGCCGCCAGCGGCATGGGCCGCGCCACCGCGCGCGTGTTCGCCGCCGAAGGCGCCAACGTCGCCGTCACCGATATCAGCCTCGAGCCGACGCAGGCGGTGGCCGACGCGATCACGGCGAGCGGCGGCACAGCCAAGGCGTGGAAGCTCGACGTCGCCGACCGCAACGACATCATCCATGTCGTCGACGACATCGCCAAACATTTCGGCGGACTCGACATCATCATCAACAACGCCGGCATCTCGGTGCGCGTCGCGATCGACGATGACAGCTACGAAGAGGCCTGGGCCAAGGGGCTGGCGGTGATGCTGACCGCGCATCCGCGCATCATCCGCGCCGCCTTGCCTTATTTGCGAAGATCGAAATGCCCGCGGATCGTCAATATCGCTTCCACCGAAGCGCTCGGCGCCACCGCTTTGCACAGCCCCTATTCGGCGGCGAAGGCCGGCGTCACCGGGCTGACGCGTTCGCTCGCGGTGGAGCTCGGCCGCGACGGCATCACCGTGAACTGCATCTGCCCGGGCCCGATCACGACCGCCATCACGGCCCGGATTTCCGACGAGCACAAGGCGATCTATGCAAGGCGCCGCACCGCGCTCAACCGCTACGGCGATCCCGAGGAGGTCGCCCATATGACGCTGAGCCTGTGCCTGCCGGCGGCCTCGTTCCTGACCGGCGCGGTGATCCCGGTGGATGGCGGGCTGATGGCGCGCAACGCGTAAGGCTTGCCGCAACGCACGCTTCGCCGGACATGACACCCTGAATGCAGCGCATGCCCCGCTCCGTTGACATCGCCATGTCACGGAGTAGCCTTTGCCGCAAATCGCGCGGGGAAACCGCCTTCAGCTTTCAGGAGGAACGCCATGACGGTCACGATCCGGCAGCTTCACCCGCATTTCGTCGGCGAAGTTTCGGGCCTCGATTTGCGTCAACCGCTGACGCCGCAGCAAGCGGCCGAGGTCGAAGCCGGCATGGACAAATACGCCGTGCTGCTGTTTCGCAACCAGGACATATCCGACGAGCAGCAGATGGCGTTTGCGCTGAATTTCGGCGAGCGGGAAAATCCGCGCGGCGGCAATGTCGTCAAGCCGGGGAATTCGCGACTCCAGACCGGGCTCAACGACGTCTCCAATCTCGGCAAGGACGGCAAGCCGCTGCCGCGCGACAGCCGCGTGCATCTGTTCAACCTCGGCAACTGCCTGTGGCATTCCGACAGTTCGTTCCGTCCGATCCCGGCCAAATTCTCGCTGCTGTCGGCGCGGGTGGTTAACCCGAAGGGCGGCAATACCGAATTCGCCGACATGCGCGCCGCCTATGACGCGCTCGACGACGACACCCGTGCCGAGATCGAGGACATGATCTGCGAGCACTCGCTGATGTATTCGCGGGGATCGCTCGGCTTCCTCGATTACACCGACGAGGAAAAGGAGATGTTCAAGCCGGTGCTGCAGCGGCTGGTGCGGACCCATCCGGCGCATGGCCGCAAGTCGCTGTATCTCTCTTCGCATGCGGGAGCCATCAAGGGCATGTCCGTGCCCGAGGCGCGGCTGCTGCTGCGCGATCTCACCGAGCACGCCACCAAGCCGGAATTCGTCTATGTCCACAAATGGACGGTGCACGACCTAATCATGTGGGACAACCGCCAGACCATGCATCGCGTCCGCCGCTACGACCAGTCGCAGCCGCGCGATATGCGCCGCGCCACGGTGGCCGGCACGGTGCCGACGGTGGCGCAGCAGGCGGCGGAGTAAGGCTCCGTCGTCCCGGCCTTGAGCCGGGACCCATAACCACAGGCCTTAGTCATTTAAGGTGATCGATGCACCGTCCGTTTTCCTGATGGGCCGCGGAGTATGGGTCCCGGCTCAAGGCCGGGACGACACCGCAGATGTGTCCGGCGTCAGCGACCTGACTACGCGTGCCCGGCCTCGTTCGACAGCATGCCCGGATCGATCCCGATCTTGCGCAGCGCGCGCAGGTATTTCTCGTCGACGTCGTCGCCGAAGATCAGGTCCGGATCGGCGTCGCAATGCAGCCAGCCGTTGTGCTGGATTTCGTCTTCCAGTTGTCCGGGCGCCCAGCCCGCATAGCCGAGCGCCAGGATCGCATGTTTGGGTCCGGTGCCTTTGGCGATCGCCTTCAGAATGTCGACGGTCGCGGTCAGGCAGATGCCTTCGTCGATGTTGAGCGTCGCATCCTTGATGAAGAAATCGCTCGAATGCAGCACGAAGCCGCGGCCGGTATCGACCGGGCCGCCCTTCAGCACCTTCATGCTCTCGGCGGTTTCCGGCAGCGTGATCTGGTCCGCGCGCTTGATGATATCGAGCTGCACCAGCAGGCCCGGAAAGTCGATGCTGCCGGCCGGACGGTTGACGATGATGCCCATCGCCCCCTCGGACGAATGCGCGCACATGTAGATCACGGAACGTTCGAAGCGCGGATCGCCCATGACCGGCATGGCGATCAGCAACTGGCCGTCCAGATAGCCGTCATCGGGCGAGTGATCGCCAGTGCCGGCCGGCTTGCGGCGAACGGGCTTCGATTTCTTGCCTTCAGGGCTCATCCGCAAAGGCCTCTCTTGCTGAATCACATCCTGATATCGGGTGGCGTTTCTGTCAATCAAGGTTGCGATACCATTCGGTCGCGGATCACACGCAATTCAATGGTTTACGGCTAAACTTGCCTGTAAAGACGTCTCATGAACGTCATGGTTCCCCTCCGCGCCGCACTCGGCGCCACCGCCATTTTGTCTGTCGTGTGTGCAGCTTGCGAGGTCCGCGCCGAGGATGCCTCGCCGTGGCAGCGCGACGCGCATTCCGCGGTCCGGCTGCTGGCGGGATCGCGCAGTGGCGCGGTGCTGCTCGGCGGCATCGCCATACAGTTGCAGCCGGGCTGGCACACCTATTGGCGCACGCCCGGCGACTCCGGCGTTCCGCCGCGCTTCGACTTCTCCAAATCCGACAATGTCGAAGCCGTCACCGTGCTGTGGCCGGCGCCGCGCAAGCTCGACGACGGCGCGGGCGGCACCTCGCTCGGCTACACCCAGCAACTGGTGCTGCCGTTGCGGATCGTGGCCAAAAATGCCGACAGACCGGTGACGCTGCGCGCCAGCATCAATTACGCGGTTTGCGAAAAGATCTGCATTCCCGTCGACGCCAATGCCGAGCTCGGCTTCGCCAGCGTTGCCAGCACCGAGGACGGCACGCTGTCGGATGCGCTCAATGCGGTACCGAAACCCGCCAATGTCGGCGACCCCAATCCGCTCACCATCCTCGACGTCAAGCGCGACGGCAAGAGCAACGTGCTGGTCGATGTCACCGTCCCCGAAGGCAGGGACGTCAGCCTGTTCGTCGAGGGGCCGACGCCGGACTGGGCGTTGCCGGTGCCAAAACTCGCCGAGCACGGCCCGCCCGGGGGCAAGCGCTTTGTCTTTGAACTCGACGGCCTGCCACCCGGCGCCAGCGCCGATGGCGCCGCGCTGAAACTGACACTGGTCGGCGGCGACCGCGCCTATGAATTCAATGTTAATTTGAATTGAGTTTTGTCGTCCCGGCCTAGTGCGCAATTGCGCACGGGGGCCGGGACCGATAACCACTGTCGGTAGGTGTTTAGAGAAAGCGTCAGCCCCCTTGCCCATCCGCGAGGGCAACGCGGTATGGGTCCCTGCGCCCCGTGCGCAATTGCGCACTAGGCAGGGACGACACTGTCGGATGGAGCCACCGAATCTTAACGAGTCGTTGATAGACCCAAAGCTCGCCGCTGCCTCGCGGCGGGTTCGGGGATGTTCCGCTGTGGCCGTGATGGATTCGCAATCCGCAACCGCTTCGCCTGCCGGCGTGATCGGCCGGTTGCGGTCGTTGCTCGCTGGCACCGGCGAAGCCTCCGTCACCCGGCGGCTGGCCGGCACGATCTTCATCATCCGCGTCGTCAGTGCCGCGCTGGCCTACTTCTCCCAGATCGTGCTGGCACGCTGGATGGGCGGCTCGGACTACGGCGTCTATGTCTATGTCTGGACCTGGGTGCTGCTGCTCGGCAGCATGATGGATTTCGGCATCTCGGCCTCCGCGCAAAAGATCATTCCGGAATATCGCACGCGCGGCGAACATGCGCTGCTGCGCGGCTTCCTCTCCGGCAGCCGCTGGATGACCTTTGCAGTGTCCTCCGTGGTCTCGCTGGGGCTGGCTGGGATCGTGAAGGGACTGTCGCCGTGGATCGAGGCACACGCGATCGTGCCGCTCTATATCGGCTGCCTGACACTGCCGGCGTTCGTCGTCGCCAACACCCAGGACGGCATCGCGCGCTCGCACGACTGGATGCGGCTCGGCCTGATGCCGCAATTCATCGTGCGCCAGTCGTTGATTATCGGCCTGACCGCCGGCGCCTTCATGCTCGGCTTCAATCTCGGCGCCACCGCCGCGATGCTGGCCAGCGCCGCCGCGGTCTGGATCGCGATGATCGGCCAGATGCTGGTGCTCAACCGCAGGCTAAAGGGCCATATCGAACCTGGCGCCAGGGCCTACGATTTCCGCGGCTGGCTCGCGGTGTCGCTGCCGATCCTGCTGGTCGAAAGCTTCTATCTGCTGCTGTCCTACACCGACGTGCTGGTGCTGCAGCAATTTCGTTCCTCTGAGGAGGTCGGCGTCTACTTCGCCGTGGTGAAGACGCTGGCGCTGGTGTCGTTCATCCACTACGCGATGGCCGCTACCACGGCGCATCGCTTTGCCGAGTATCACGCGCTCGGTGACAAGGCGCGGCTGTCGGCCTATGTGATGCATGCGATCCAGTGGACGTTCTGGCCGTCGCTGGCCGCGACCATAGCGCTGCTGGCGCTGGGCAAGCCGTTGTTGTGGCTGTTCGGGCCGCACTTCGTGGTCGGCTACGACATCATGTTCATCGCCGCGATCGGGCTTTTGGTGCGCTCGGCGATCGGCCCGGTCGAACGGCTGCTCAACATGCTCGGCCACCAGCACATCTGCGCGCTGGCTTACGCACTTGCGTTCGTCATGAACGTCGTGCTGTGCATCGTTCTGGTGCCGCGCCACGGCGGCCACGGCGCCGCGGCCGCGACCTCGATCTCGCTGGCGTTCGAAACCGTGCTGCTGTTCTGGATCGTCCGCCAGCGGCTCGGCCTGCATGTGCTGGCGTTCGGAAAACGCTGATCCGGCAAGCGCGCGTCGCGAGCGTGCCATACCAAATGCCAACACTGCTCTTTCTCCCATGCACCGGCAGTTCCCCCATCGCGGCAAGCTATGTGCCCGCTAGCGGGCATCAGACTGTTGCGCGGCACCACAGGATACCGATTTCACCGGGCGCTTCCCGATTGGAGAAAACGACCACCGAATGCGGCCGCGCCTGAAATATTCTTTTATTTCATTTGATCTGTCGTGACCGCAGCATCCCGCTGCCGGCGCTGCTATATCATTGCGATGCAACCGAGGCCTGATACTGGCAATGATTGATCCGCTCTACGTCGCATCGGGCTTCGGCGTCGGCGTGCTGGTCGGTATGACCGGCGTCGGCGGCGGCTCGCTGATGACGCCGCTGCTGATCATGCTGTTCGGCATTCATCCGACCACGGCCGTCGGCACCGACCTGCTCTACGCCGCCGCGACCAAGACCGGCGGCAGCCTGGTGCATGGCTGGGCACGCAGCATCCACTGGCCAGCGGTCCTGTGTCTTGCCAGCGGCAGCATCCCGGCCAGCGTCGTCGATTCTTGTCGTGATGTCGCAACTCGATCTCAACGGCGCGTCCGAGCGCAGCCTGGTCAATCTGGTGCTGTGCTTTGCACTGCTGCTGACGGCGGTCTCGCTGATTTTTCGCAAGGCGATCCTTGACCGCTACCGCCAGCGCCTGGAGTGGCTCGATGACGTCACGACGGCCCGCGCCACCGTGGTGGTCGGCATGGCGCTGGGTGTGCTGGTCTCGATCTCATCGGTGGGAGCCGGCGCAGTCGGCGTCACCGCGCTGCTGCTGCTCTATCCGCGGCTGCCGATGGCCCGCATCGTCGGTTCCGACATCGCGCATGCGGTGCCGCTGACATTGGTCGCCGGCATCGGGCACTGGGCGATGGGTGCGATCGACTGGCCCTTGATGGGTGTGTTGCTGATCGGCTCGCTGCCCGGCATCGCGATCGGCAGCTACTTTGCCGTCCGCGTGCCGGAGAAGGTGCTGCGCATCGCGCTGGCGTCCGTTCTGATCGTGGTCGCCGGCAAGCTGGCGTCCGGCGAGTTGAATTTGTCGGCGGAAAGCATGATGGCCTTTGCCCGCAGCGCCGGCCACTAGGCGAGTGCTCACCAACTGAGGCGAGGACGGCCTTCACCCGCCTTGTGCGCTTTTGCGCACTGGAGCGGGTGATCCAGTCCCAGAGACTTCTGTTTGAACCGATGCGCTGCGGCGTGCTGGATGCCCCGCCTTCGCGGGGCATGACGGGTACGACTACTCCGCGGTCCAGCCGCCGTCGATCGACAGGTTGGTGCCGGTGATCTGGGCGGCGTCGTCGCCGCACAGGAACAGCGCGAGAGCGGCGACCTGCTCGGAGGTGACGAACTCCTTGGTCGGCTGCGCCGCCAGCAGCACGTCGTGAATGACCTGCTCTTTGGTGAGGTTGCGGGCCTTCATGGTCTCCGGGATCTGGTGCTCGACCAGCGGGGTCCAGACATAACCAGGACTAATGCAGTTGCAGGTGATCTTGAAAGTCGCAAGCTCCAGCGCCACGGTCTTGGTAAGGCCGGCGATGCCGTGCTTGGCCGAGACATAGGCCGACTTGAACGGCGAGGCGACCAGCGAATGCGCCGACGCGGTGTTGATGATGCGGCCCCAGCCGCGCTTCTTCATACCGGGCACCGCTGCGCGGATGCCGTAGAACGCCGACGACAGGTTGATCGCGATGATCGCTTCCCATTTCTCCGGCGGAAACTCCTCGATCGGCGACACGAACTGGATGCCGGCATTGTTGACGAGGATATCGACCGAGCCGAAGGTGCTCTCGCCGAGTGCGATCATTTCGGCGATCTCGGCCGGCTTGGTCATGTCGGCCGGCGAATAGGCGGCCTTGACCTTGAAATCGGTTTCGATGCCCGAGCGTTCCTTTTCGATATCGGCCGGCACGCCCATGCCGTTGATGACGATATTGGCGCCGGCGCTGGCGAAGGCGCGCGCATAGGCCAATCCGATGCCGCTGGTCGAGCCGGTCACTACCGCGGTCTTGCCTGTCAAAGTACCCATTCAGTTCACTCCTGTTTGCCTTTGGGGGCCGCTGAAACGTCCCCGGTCAGATCGTAAGTCACCATGGTCTCCCCGGACTGCGGCCGTTCTAGCCATTCTTTGTGACGCATCGACAAATGCACGTCCCGGGCGCCCGCATTCCAGTGTTCGACCACACCGATGTGCGAGAAGTCGTAGTCCTTGGACGAGGATTCGTGGTTCTTGCTCTTGTAGATCAGGTGCACCACCGTAACGGTGTTTTCCTTGGACGCCTTGCGCAGCAGTTCGACCGACGGATCGTTTTTCAGGTAATCGGGCAGTTTGCCGATCAGGTCGCGCACCGCCATACGGGCGTTGTGAATCTGCTTGTTCTTGTCGGTGTTCATCCGGGTGCGGCTGGAAAAGCGGATGTCTTTTTCGCGCTCGGCAGCCTCGAGCAGCGACACCGGCAATTCCCCGCGGGCCGAAAACAGATCGACCTGGAAGATCAGGAGATCGCGATCGGTCTCCTCGTCCAGCACGAAATCGAGCGGCGTGTTGGAACTGATGCCGCCGTCCCAGTAATGCTCGCCGTCGATCACGACGGAAGGAAAGCCCGGCGGCAGTGCGCCGGATGCCATGATGTGTTCGGGGCCGATTTTCTTGCCGAGCTTCTTGAATTCGTAATTGTCGAAATATCTGAAATTTCCCGAGGTGACACCGACCGCGCCGACACTGAGACGGGTCTTCAGGTCGTTGATGCGGTCGAAGTCGACCAGCCGTTCCAGCGTCTTTTTCAGCGGCGCGGTATCGTAATAGCTCTGCAACTCCGGGCTGCCCGGCGGCCACAGCGGCGCGGGCGGCACGCGCGGAGTGAAAAATCCAGGCACGCCGAAGGTCGCGATCAAGGCGGCGCTGGTTTCGTTGAACAGCGTGCGGGCGCGATCGCCCGATCCGATCGGATTCCAGGACACCGGGGACGAAACCATGTCCCAAAATTCCTTCAGCCGATCGACGCGCTTGTTGGCCTCGTTGCCGGCGACGATCGCGGAGTTGATGGCGCCGATCGAGATGCCCGCCACCCATTCCGGCTCGAACCCGGAACGGCACAACGCCTGAAAGGCGCCGGCCTGGTAGGAGCCGAGTGCGCCGCCACCTTGCAGCACCAGCACGCGCATCGCATTGGCAGGCGTCGTTGCGGGCGCGGAATCGGAATTATCCATCGGGACCGTCAACTAGAGGACAATGAGGCCTGCACCGTGGCGGCAGTTCGCGACGGCGTCAATCAGCCTGATCGAAGCAAGGATCACGCCGAGTTTATCGCCTTGTTTGAACATCAACTTTTCGAAATACGCACCCTGGTTTGTGCCGGTTCGGCCCAAAAGGTTCGGATCGCGCGTCAGGTTGATGCCAGAATGAGCGTCCAGAACACCTTGTATTTGGTGTTGGGAGCATAAGTCGCCGCGATGCCCAATTTTGTGACACCGTTCTTGAGCATATTGGCTTTGTGCGGGGGCAAGTCGCGCCAGCCTGAAAACGCTTCCGCCAGCGTGTGATAGCCGGCCGAGACGTTCTCGACCGCCAGCTTGGCGGGATAGCCGGAGGCGCCGAGCCGCTTCTCCAGCGGGCCCTTGACGTCGTGGTCAAGCTTGTTGCGGCCGGCCATCGCCTGCGACTGCTGTTCCGCCAGTTTCATCAGATCAGGGTCGACCACGACCGCGCCGAGGCCGTTGTTCTGCCGGTACAGCGAGATCATCGAGGCCGCCGCCTGTGAATCGAGCGTGGCGCCGCCATTGGCCATGCTGAGATACATGGTCGGCTGTTCGGGCGCCTGGGTGTCAGCCGTACAACCGGCCAGCGCCAAAAGCCCGATAATGGCAAAAATAGCCCGCATGATTCCCAATTTCCCCCGGAATGGTCTGCCGTTGTTGCATACCAACCGTGGCTGAATGGTGAACGGCGGGGCTTTTGGACCTCCCACATCCCTCAGCCCTGTCATCGTCCGCCTTGTGCGCAATTGCGCACTGGGGCGGACGATCCAGTACTACGGGAGGGTAAGGGCCTGACACGGCGGTGATTACTGGATACCCGCCTTCGCGGGTATGACAGGGAGGGTCAATCCTGCGCGGCGAAAATGCGGTAGCGGCGGGGCTGCAGGCTGACGATTTCGCCGGCCTGCAGTTCCCGGTCCCGGGGCGCGTCGATTTCGATCACGGTGTGGCCCTCGCCCGAGAGCGCGACCTCCGCCCGCTGGATCGGGCCGAACGAGCGGACATGGCGCACCGCGCCTTCCAGCGCGCCGGACCCGGCCGGGCCGATCTGCATGTCATGGCGGCGAATGAACAGCTTCGAGGCCCCCGACGCGGCACCATTGGCGGCGATGTTGAGCGGCCGGCCGCCGAGCCGCACCGAGCCGCCGCTGACATCCACCGGCAGCACGATGGACTCGCCGATGAAGCCGTGGACGAAGGCCGTCGCCGGATGGTCATAGACCTCGCCCGGCGTGCCGATCTGCTCGATCCGGCCCTTGTCCATGACAACCACGCGGTTGGCGACTTCGAGCGCCTCTTCCTGGTCATGGGTGACGAAGATCGAGGTGACGTGAATTTCCGAATGCAGCGAGCGCAGCCATTGCCGCAACTCTTTCCGCACTTTTGCATCGAGCGCGCCGAAGGGTTCGTCGAGCAGCAGGATGCGCGGCTCGATCGCCAGCGCCCGCGCCAGCGCGATGCGCTGCCGCTGGCCGCCGGACAACTGGCTCGGATAGCGGTTCGCCAGCCAGTCGAGTTGCACCAGATCCAGCAATTCCTTGACCCGGGCGCGGATCGTGGCCTCGTCCTTGCGGATGGCGCGCGGCTGCACCCGCAGGCCGAAGGCGACGTTTTCGAACACCGTCATGTGGCGGAACAGCGCGTAGTGCTGGAACACGAACCCGACATGGCGCTCGCTGGCGCCATGCGCCAGCGCGTCCTCGCCGTCCATCGTCACCTCGCCGGAGTCCGGCCAGTCCAGACCGGCGATAATCCGCAGCAGCGTGGTCTTGCCCGAACCGGACGGCCCAAGCAGCGCCAGCAATTCCCCCTTGGCGACCTTGAGGTCGACATTGTCGAGTGCGGCGAAGGCACCGAACTTCTTGACGATGTTTTTGACTTCAATGGTCATGCGGGACTTGTCCTTCGTCCAGTCGCCGCTCGAGAACGGTCTTCACGACCAGCGTGATCAACGCCAGCATCGCCAGCAGCGACGCAATCGCAAACGACGATACGAATTGATACTCATTGTAGAGAATCTCGACCAGCAGCGGCATGGTGTTGGTCTCGCCGCGAATATGGCCCGATACGACCGACACCGCGCCGAACTCGCCCATCGCGCGCGCATTGCAGAGCAATACGCCGTACAGCAGGCCCCATTTGATATTCGGCAGCGTGACGCGGAAAAACGTCTGCAAGCCTGACGCGCCGAGCGAGATCGCGGCTTCCTCCTCCTGCGTGCCCTGCTCCTGCATCAGCGGGATCAGCGCACGCGCCACGAAGGGGAACGTCACGAAGATGGTCGCCAGCGCAATACCGGGAACGGCGAACAGCACGTGGATGTCGTGCGCCTGCAGCCACGGCCCGAAAAACCCCTGCGCGCCGAACAGCAGCACGAAGACGAGACCCGAAATCACCGGACTGACCGAGAACGGCAGGTCGATCAGCGTGATCAGAAACGTCTTGCCGCGAAAATCGAACTTCGAAATCGCCCACGCCGCCATCACGCCGAACACGAGGTTGAGCGTGACCGAAATCGCCGCGACCAGCAGCGTCAGCCGGATCGCCGACAGCGCTTCCGGCTCGGCGAGCGCGCTGAAATAGGCACCGACACCTTTGGAAAAGGCCTGTGCAAACACCACGACCAGCGGCAGCACCACGAAGACCGTGAGGAAGCTGACCGCAAGCCCGATGATGACAAGGCGGACCGGAGCCGGCTCCGTCCGCAGATGCTGTGGCGGGGTGCGCGGCCGCGCTTGCGCGCTCAAGTCGCGGGAAGGTGATGATGCGATACTCAGGTCCGCCGCCGGCGCATAGGCCCGCAACTCGGTCGCTGAGGTCACAAAGCTGGATTCCGTCGACATCGCTATCCTCAATGCACCGGCGCGCGGTTTTGCGCCCAGCGTTGCAGGCGGTTGACGGCGAAGATGATCAGGAACGAGGCCAGCAGCATCACGACTGCAATCGCGGTGGCGTCGGCATAACGGAATTCGGACAGCCGGATCACGATCAGCAGCGGCGCGATTTCGGAAACGTTGGGCAGATTGCCGGCGATGAAGATCACCGAGCCGTATTCACCGACCGCGCGCGCGAATGCCAGCGCGAATCCCGTCAGCAGCGCCGGGACCAGGCCCGGCAGGATCACCCGGAACACGGTGTGCCAGCGGTTGGCGCCGAGACTCGCGGCGGCCTCCTCGATTTCAGGATCGAGGTCGATCAGCACCGGCTGCACCGTCCGCACCACGAAGGGAATGCCGATGAAGACCATCGCGATGAAGATTCCGACCGGCGTGAACGCGACCTTGATGCCGAGTTCGGCCAGCGGCGCGCCGAGCCAGCCCTTTTGCGCAAACAACTGCGTCAGCGCGACGCCGGCCACCGCCGTCGGCAGCGCAAAGGGAATATCGACGATGGCATCGAACAGTCGCCGGCCCGGAAAGCGATAGCGCACCAGCGCCCAGACGATGATGGTTCCCATCACCAGATTGACGCACGCGGCGGCAAACGACAGCCCGAACGAAATCTTCAGCGCATTCAGCGTGCGGCGGCTGGTGACGATGCCCCAGAACTGTTCGAACGAAAGCTCGAACGTCTTGAGAAACAGCGCGGCCAGCGGAATCAGGATGATGACGGAGAGCCAGGTCAGGGTCAGTCCCATGGTGAGACCGAACCCTGGCAGGCTGGAGCGTCGTACCGCCGCTGTGCTCACAAATCCCCCTGCTTCAACTTCGACAGATCAATTCTTGTAAATCTGGTCGAAAATGCCGCCTTCGCCGAAGTGGTCCTTCTGGGCCTTGGTCCAACCACCGAAAACGTCGTCGATGGTGAAAAGTTCAACCTTGGCGAAGGATTTTTCGTACTCCCTGGCAATCTCCGGATCGCGCGGACGATAGGAATTGCGTGCGGCAATTTCCTGACCTTCCTTGGTATACCAATATTTCAGATAGGCCTCGGCGGCGTCGCGCGTGCCTTTTTTGTCGGCAACCTTGTCGACGACGGCCACAGGCGGTTCCGCGAGGATCGACAGCGGCGGGGAAACGATCTCGAACTTGTCCTTGCCGAATTCGCGCTGCGCCAGAAAGGCCTCGTTCTCCCACGCCAAGAGCACGTCGCCGACGCCGCGCTCGACAAAGGTCACCGTCGATCCGCGCGCGCCGGTATCCAGGACCGGCACGTTCTTGTAGAGGTCGCCGACGAACTGTTTTGCCTTGTCGGCGGAGCCGAATTTCTTCTGCGCGTAACCCCAGGCGGCGAGATAGTTCCAGCGCGCGCCGCCGGAGGTCTTCGGGTTCGGCGTGATGACGCTGACGCCGGATTTAATCAAATCGTCCCAATCCTTGATGCCCTTGGGATTGCCCTTGCGCACCAGGAATACGATCGTGGAGGTATAGGGTGAGGCATTGAGCGGCAGTTTCTTCTGCCAGTCCGGCGCCAGCAGACCCTTGCCGGCGATGGCGTCGATGTCATAGGCCAGCGCCAGCGTGACGATGTCGGCCTGCAATCCGTCGATCACGGCGCGCGCCTGCGATCCGGAGCCGCCGTGCGACTGCTTGATCTCGACGCTCTTGCCGGTGTCCTTCTGATAGGCGGCGGCGAACGCCTTGTTGAAATCGACATAGAGCTCGCGCGTCGGATCGTAGGAAACGTTGAGCAGGCTGACGTCGGCGGCGAACGCCGAACTCGCCCAAAGCAATCCCGCAACCAGCGGCAGAATACGACGGACCATCTCAATCTCCATTCGGCTCGACAAAATGTCATCGAAAACAGGGAGAGCATAAGTCGCGGCGAAGGCACCCCAAGTCAACGAAACCGCATTTCATTGTTTGTGGTGCCGCAGCGTCATTGTCCTAAGAACGACGTCTTCTACGAAGTTTTCGTCGTGTGGATGCCGCATTCCGTCTTGGCATTGCCGCGCCAGCGGCCGGCACGCGCATCTTCGCCGGGCGCGGTCCGGCTTGAGCAAGGCATACACCCGACCGACAGATAACCCGATGCGACCAATGGATGCGGCGGCAATTTGGCGAGCCGGTAGATCGCCTCGATTTCCTCGCGCGACACGTTGGCAAACGGATTGAATTTCAGTTTCGCGCCGTCGTCCTCGACGACGGGGATCTCTGCGCGTGTTCCGCCCTGGAACCGCTTGCGTCCGTTGATCCAGGCCGAAAACGGTTTCAGCGCCCGCGCCAGCGGTTCGACCTTGCGGATGCGGCAGCAGGCGTCGGGATCGGAGAACCACAATTCACGGTCGGGATCCTCTTGAGACAGCGTCTGCTCCAGCGGCTTGATCGAACGAACGTCGCGCAGGCCGAGCGTTGCGATCAGCGTATCGCGATAGGCCAGCGTCTCCCCGAACAGCCAGCCGGTATCGAGGAAGATCACCGGGATCGCGGGATCGACCTCGGCCATCACCTTCAGCAGCGCCGCCGATTCCGTGCCGAACGACGACACCAGCGCGAGCTGCTCGCGGCCGACGGTCTCCAGCGCGGTCTCGATGACTTTCGCAGGCGATGCCTCGCGCAGCGCGCGATCGAGCACCTGCGCCGGCCAGACCTTGCCGGGCGATTCGACCGCGGATTGTTTCAGTAGCGTGCTCACTGTCCGGCACTCTCCGAATGACGCAGCTGCATCCGCCGATTGAGCGCGGTGACGCGGCCGTCGCCGGTCGGCTGGTAGAACACCGAATAGCGCTTCGCGGTGGAGGCGAACGCCTCGGCGTCGCTTTGCTTCTTCACCTCGAAGGCGTCGAAGCCGGCCCGCAGCATGAACACGAACTGGTCGCGCAGCACCTGGCCGGTGGCGCGCAGCTCGCCGGCGAAGCCGTGACGCTCACGCAGCAGGCGCGCCTGGCTATAGGCGCGGCCGTCGCGGAACGACGGAAACACCAGGGCGACTGCTTCCAGCCGGTCGAGATACGGCACGAGGTCGTCGACGTCACGGTTGTTCGGCCAGATCACGCCGGTTTTGCCCGGACGCTTCGACAGCATTTCGGGATCTTCGAGAAACCGCGCCGCCGAAATCAGCACCGCGCCGTCGCCGGGCAGTTCGGCGCCATCGGCGACATGGACAAAGAGATCGCTGACGATTTCCGCGTTCTTAACGAGTGGCATAGACCCGCTCCTTGAATGGTTCGACACCGAGCCGCTTGACCGTATCGACGAAGAGTTCTTCGGGACGGTCGCGCAGCGCGAGATAGGCTTCGACAATGTCTTCGATCACGTCGGCGACCTCGGCATAAGGCACCGACGGGCCGATCAGGGTGCCCATCTGGGCGTTCTCGTCGGCGCGGCCGCCGATCGTGATCTGGTAGAACTCCTCGCCGTTCTTCTCGACGCCGAGAATGCCGATATGGCCGACATGGTGATGCCCGCAGGCATTGATGCAGCCGGAAATGTTGATGTGCAGCCGCCCGATCAGGTTGGCGGTTTCATGGTTGGAAAAGCGCCGGGTCAATTCCTGCGCGATCGGGATCGAGCGCGCATTGGCCAGCGAGCAGTAATCCAGCCCCGGGCAGGCGATGATATCGGTCACCAAATTGATGTTCGGCGTCGCGACGCCGATCTTGTCGAGCGCCTTCCACAGCACCGGCAGGTCGCGCTTGGCGACATGAGGCAGCACCAGATTCTGCTCGTGGCCGACACGAATTTCGCCGAACGAATATTTCTGCGCCAGATCCGCGATCGCGTCCATCTGGTCGGCGGTGGCATCGCCGGGCGGTCCGCCCACCGGCTTCAGCGACAGCGTCACGATCGAATAGCCCTGCACCTTGTGCGGAAACACGGAATTCTTCCGCCACGCCTCGAATTTCGGATCATGCGCAGCCTGCTTGAGCTGGTCCGGCATGTGCGGCAGCTTTTCGTAGGCCGGATAACTGAAGCGCGAACGGATTTCCTCGACAACGGCGCTGTCCAGCGTCAGCGCGCTGTCGTTCATCTGTTTCCACTCTTCATCGACTTCCTTGGCGAATTTTTCGATGCCGAGTTCGTGCACCAGGATCTTGATGCGCGCCTTGTAGATGTTGTCGCGGCGGCCGTACTGGTTGTAGACGCGCAGGATCGCCTCGACATAGCTCAGGAGGTCGTAGCCGTGAACGAACGGCTTGATGGTCTTGCCGATGAACGGTGTGCGGCCGAGGCCGCCGCCGACCAGCACCTCGAATCCGGTCTCGCCATCGGCGTTCTTGTGCAGTCGCAGCCCGATGTCATGCACCTTGATCGCCGCGCGGTCCTGGTCGGAGGCGGTGATCGCGAACTTGAACTTGCGCGGCAGGAACGAGAATTCCGGATGCAGCGTGGTGTATTGCCGCAATATTTCCGACCAGATGCGGGGATCCTCGACCTCGCCGGGTGCGACGCCGGCCCACTGGTCCGAGGTGACGTTGCGGGTGTTGTTGCCCGAGGTCTGCATGGCGTGAATGCCGACGCCGGCCAGGTATTCCAGCGCGTCCGGCAGTTCGGCGAGCTTGATCCAGTTGTACTGGATGTTCTGCCGCGTAGTGAAATGGCCGTAGCCGCGATCGTAGCGCCGCGCGACATGCGCCAGCGCGTGCAGCTGCTTCGACGACAGCGTGCCGTAGGGAATGGCGACCCGGAACATGTAGGCGTGCAGTTGCAGATAGACGCCGTTCTGCAGGCGCAGCATCTTGAATTCGTCCTCGGTGAGCTCGCCGGAGAGGCGGCGCTTCACCTGGTCGCGGAATTCGGAGACGCGTTCGTTGATCAGCGTGCGGTCGAGTTCGTCATATGCGTACATGATGGATCAGCCTTATGCCGGGACCGTCAGATCGATGGTCAGGCCTTCCGAGCGGATCTGCTCGCGAAGATTGCCCGGCGCGATCTTGCCCTTGTCGTTGATTTCGACCGGCGCGATATAGGCGCCGATGGCGCCGACGTCATCGGCAACGGATTCCGCGAGCAATGCCCGTGCGTCATCGGAGGTACGGACAATCGCGGCATCCGAGATATCCGTCGACCAGCCGTGTTGGGCGGTACGGTAGATCACAGCGCCATCCCAGGTTCGATTGGCGGTCACCATTGAAGGACCCGATAATTTTATTTTCTTCTGTTCAAGTGGGGAGGTCATTCGGCGGCTTCCAGCAGGTTGGAGATCACTTCGTTGAGATAGGCTTGTTCGTCGAGGTTGGATTGGCGCCACGGCGCGGAATGCGCGACCACGTCGCCGATGATGAGGACGGCGGGACCGCCGCTGATTTGTTTGACCAGATCGGGAAGCTGCTCAAGCGTGCCGACCGCAGCCTGCGCATCCGGCCGCGTCACCCGCGCGAACACGCCGACCGGCGTATGCGGCGAGCGGCCCGCGGCCAGCAAACCTTCACGGACCGACGGCGCCGCCGTCATGCCCATGTAGACGACGATGGTCATCTTGCTGTCCGTCAGCACCGACCAGTCGACCTTGCCGGCATCCTCGGCCTTGTGTGCGGTGAGGAAGGTGATGCGCAGCGCCTCGTGGCGATAGGTCAGCGGCGCCTCGAATTGCGCGGCGGCGCCAAGGCCGGCGGTAATGCCGGGCACCACCGAATAGGCGACGCCGGCGTCGCGCAGCGCCTCGATCTCTTCGCCGCCGCGGCCGAAGATGAAGGGATCGCCGCCCTTCAACCGGACCACGCGCTGGCCTGATTTTGCGGCGTCGATCAGCATCTGGTTGATGCTGTCCTGGCCGATGCCGGGCTTGCCGACGCGGCGGCCGACCGGAATGCGCGCGGCGTCGCGGCGGACGCGATCGAGAACTTCCGGCGACACCAGTTCGTCGTAGAACACGACGTCGGCGTCCTGGAGGGCGCGCAGTCCCTTGATCGTCAGCAGATCCGGATCGCCCGGCCCGGCGCCGACCAGCGTCACCCAGCCTTCGGCCTTGCCCTGTTCGTTGGCGCCGGCAAAGCTTGAGGGATCGGCAATGCCCTTGAGCGCGATTTCTGCCTCGGCCTGACGCCCGGCCAGAACCAGCCCGCCGATCGGACCGTCGATCACCCGCTCCCAGAAACGGCGGCGCAGCGCGAATTCCGGGATGCGCGCGTGCATGGATTTGCGAAAGCCGCCGATGAAGCTGGCGAGATCGCCGATGCGCGCCGGCAATACCGCCTCGATTCGCTCGCGCACCCGGCGTGCGACCACCGGCGAAGCGCCCCCGGTCCCGACCGCCACGACGACGTCGCCGCGATCGACGATCGCAGGAAAGATGAAAGTCGAATGCACGAGATCGTCCATCACGTTGACGGGCAGGCCGACCGCCTTGGCCCGCACCGACATCGCAACCCCGACGTCGCCGGCCCCGGCGCAGAGCACCGCGATCACGTTGCTGAGGTCGGCCGTCAGCGGATCGCCCGGCATCGCTTCGACGCGCGCCGCATCGGCATCTTCCAGGCCGGCGACATCACAATTGCCGTCAATCGCGAACCAGCGAACCCGCGCGCCGGCCGACGTCAGCAAGCGCAATTTCGCGCGGACCAGATCGCCGGCTCCGACGAGCAGCACCACGCCGCTTTGCAGGTCGAGGAACACGGGCAGGAATCGCATGCGACACTCGCTTCCCCCACTTCCGGGGTTGACTGGAATTATTTTCTATATATGTCTCGATCAATGGCCGCAAAGAGAAAATTATTTCTTCTCTATTGCAGCGCAACTATAGAATTTTAGCCTCCTACGGCCAAGGCTCAGAGATGCATCTTCTCGACAACGAATCCGCTTCAGACCGGTTGCGCGGCCCGGCCCTCCAACAGGCATCTTCCGTGCCGCAAATTCTGGCCGCGGGGCGGCTCCCACCGCCCTCGATGGACCACCTCGACGAGCTCGAGGCGCAAAGCATCTACATTCTGCGCGAGGCCTTCGCGCGGCTGAAGAAGCTGGCGCTGCTGTGGTCGCTCGGGAAGGATTCCAACGTCATGATCTGGCTGGCGCGCAAGGCCTTCTTCGGCCGCGTACCGTTCCCGGCGCTCCACGTCGACACCGGCAAGAAATTTCCGGAGATGTATGCGTTCCGCGATCGCTACGGCAAGGAATGGGAGCTCGATCTGAAGATCGAGCCCTGCCCGCCGATCGATGCCGTCGATCCGACCCTGCCGCCGGCTGCGCGCTCCGCCGCGCGCAAGACCGAAGGGCTGAAGTGGGCGCTGACCAAATACGGGTTTGACGGATTGATCGCCGGCATCCGCCGCGACGAGGAAGCCACCCGCGCCAAGGAGCGCGTGTTTTCGCCGCGCGGCCTCGAAGGCGGCTGGGACGTCCGCGACCAGCCTCCGGAATTCTGGGACCAGTTCAACGCCTCGCCGCCGCCCGGCGCGCACTTGCGCATTCACCCGATCCTGCATTGGACCGAGGCCGACATCTGGGCCTACACCAAGCGCGAAAACATCCCAATCATCCCGCTGTACCTCGCCAAGGACGGCAAGCGCTATCGCTCGCTCGGCGATCAGGACATCACCAATCCGGTGGCGTCGAGCGCGTCCAATATCGACGAAATCCTGACTGAGCTCGACGGCACCAAGGTGCCGGAGCGCGCCGGCCGCGCGCTCGACCACGAAACCGAAGATGCCTTCGAGCGGCTGCGCGTCGCCGGCTATCTCTGACCTATTTCCAAATCAGGCGGCTCCGATGAACATGATCCTTCCTGCAAGCGTCTCGGCGACACCGAACGGCACCACGCGGCCGCAAGTCCGCATCGTCATCGTCGGCCATGTCGATCATGGCAAGTCGACGCTGGTTGGACGGCTGCTGCACGAAACCGGCAGCCTGCCCGAGGGCAAGCTGGAGATGTTGAAGGCGGTCAGCGCGCGGCGCGGCATGCCGTTCGAATGGTCGTTTTTGCTGGACGCGCTGCAGACCGAACGTGACCAGGGCATCACCATCGATACTACGCAGATCCGCTTCCGCACCCGCTCCCGCGACGTGGTGCTGATCGACGCGCCCGGCCACGCCGAATTCTTGCGCAACATGATCACCGGAGCTTCGCAGGCCGACGGCGCGGTGCTGATCATCGACGCGCTCGAAGGCGTGCGCGACCAGACCCGTCGCCACGGCTATCTGCTGCATCTGCTCGGAATCAGGCAGGTCGCCATCGTCGTCAACAAGATGGACCGCGTCGACTTCAGCGCTGTCAGATTCAAAGAGATCAGCGACGAGATTTCAGCGCATCTGATCGGCCTCGGCGTGACGCCGTCGGCGGTGATTCCGATTTCCGCGCGCGATGGCGACGGTGTCGCCGAACACACCGATCGGATCGGCTGGTATCAGGGCCCGACCGTGGTCGAGGCGCTCGACGCACTCGAGCCGGCGCGACCGCTGGAGCAACTGGCGCTGCGGCTGCCGGTGCAGGCCATCTATAAGTTCGACGACCGCCGCATCGTCGCCGGCCGCATCGAATCCGGACACCTCAGCACCGGCGATGAAATCGTCATCATGCCCGCCGGCAAGATCGCGAAGATCAAGAGCGTCGAGAGCTGGCCGGTGACGCCGCTTGCGGGCAGCCATGGCGCCGGCCGCTCGGTCGGCATCACGCTCGACCGCGAACTGTTCCTCGAACGCGGCGACGTCATCGCCCACGCCGGTGCTGCGCCGCGCGACACACGCCGGATCCGCGCCCGTATTTTCTGGCTGCACGACAAGCCGTTGTCGAAGGGCGATCAGATCCTGATCCGCCTCGGCACCCGCGAGAGCCGGGCCAGCGTGGTCGCGATCGAGAAGGCGGTCGATCCCGGCGAACTCTCCAATGCCGAGACCAGTTCGATCGCGCGCAATCATGTCGGCGAAATCGATATCTCGCTGGCACAGCCGATCGCCGCCGACCCCTATTCCGATAATCCGCGCACCGGACGTCTCGTCATCGAGGTCAACGGCCGCATTGCCGGCGGTGGCCTGGTGCTGTCGGTCGACGCCGGACAGCGCGCAGTTCCGATCGACATCGTGCCGGTGGAAAGCGCGCTGCGCCCCGAGGAGCGCTCGGCGCGCTACCGCCACAACGGCGCGGTGATCTGGCTGACGGGTTTGCCGGGCTCCGGCAAATCGACGCTGGCGCGCGCGCTGGAGCGCCGGCTGTTTAGCCGCGGCGGTTCGCCGATCCTGCTGGACGGCGACACTCTGCGCGCCGGTCTCAATAACGATCTTGGTTTTTCGCCGCAGGACCGCAGCGAAAATATCCGCAGGCTTGCCGAAGTCGCCACTCACATCGCGCGCAACGGACATATCGCCGTCGTCGCCGCGGTTTCGCCCTCGCTGGCGGATCGCGCCGCGGCGCGGCGCATCGCCGATACTTTATTCCGCGAAGTCTATGTCGCCGCTCCTGCCGAGGTCTGCGAGAGCCGTGACCCCAAGGGTCACTACGCCAAAGCCCGCGCCGGGGGGCTGCCATCGTTCACCGGAATCACCAACGACTATCAGCCGCCGGTCGAGTGCGAGTTGAAGATCGACACCTCGACCCGCTCGGTGACGGATGCAACTGACGAGATCGAGCGGATGCTGGCCGAAACCGGCATCCTGTTTGACGAACTGGTCGATCTGGCCGCCAACATCTAGGTCTTTTGGGCCCTTCTCATCGACCCGGCTTTAGCGCTAAAAGGGCTGCCAACGCGGCCCCTTTTGGCGCGTTTTTTGCTGCTTTTTGTCTGAAAAGCGCACCGCAAACACCATTTCTACCCGAGAAAGCCCATCATGAAGCGTGTCGATGCCCACGGATTGAAGATCGCCCCCGAACTGTTCGATTTCATCGCCAAGGAGGCGACCCCCAAAAGCGGGATTACGCCCGACGCGTTCTGGGCCGGGCTCGCCGCCATCATCAAGAAACTGGGGCCGAAAAACCGCGAATTGCTCGCCTTCCGCGATGCGCTGCAGGCCAGGATCGACGGCTGGCACCGCGCCCACAAGGGCAAGGCGTTCGACATGAACGCCTACACGGCCTTCCTCAAGGAAATCGGCTATCTGCTGCCGGAGCCGGCGACCCACAAGGTCGAAACCGCAAATGTCGATGAAGAAATTGGCAAGATCTGCGGCCCGCAGCTCGTCGTCCCCCTGACCAACGCCCGCTATGCGCTGAACGCGGCCAATGCGCGCTGGGGCAGCCTGTATGATGCTTTCTACGGCACCGATGCGATCCCGCACGATCCGAGCGAAGGCGGCAAGGGTTATAACAAGGCACGCGGCGACAAGGTGATCGCCAAGGCCAAGGCCTTCCTCGACGCGGCGGTGCCGCTCGCGACCGGCAGCCACACCGACGTGACGTCGTACAGCGTGATCGCCGGCCAACTCGCGGTGAAGCTGAAGAGCGGCAACGCCACCGCGCTGAAGAACGCTTCGCAGTTCGCCGGCTATCTCGGCGACGATGCCGCACCGACCGCGATTCTCCTGGTCAACAACGGCATGCATGTCGAGGTCAAGATCGACCGCAGCAACCTGATCGGCAAGGATGATCCGGCCGGCGTTGCCGACATGATCCTGGAGTCGGCCGTGTCGACCATTCTCGACATGGAGGACAGCGTTGCCGCCGTCGATGCCGAGGACAAGGTGCTGGTCTATCGCAATACGCTCGGCCTGATGGACGGCACGCTCTCCGCAGACTTTGACAAGGGCGGCAAGACGCTGAAGCGTTCGCTCAACCCCGACCGCGTCTACAAGACGCCGGACGGCAAGCAGCTGACGCTGCACGGGCGCAGCCTGTTGTTGATGCGCAATGTCGGCCACCACATGTTCACCGACGCCGTGCTCGACGACAAGGGTGAGGAAATTCCGGAAGGCCTGCTCGATGCAGCCGTCGCCGGGCTCTTGGCGATCCACGATCTCAAGGGTTCGTCCAAGACGAAGAACAGCCGCACCGGCTCGGTCTACATCGTCAAGCCGAAGATGCATGGTCCCGACGAAGTCTCTTTGACTTGCGAACTGTTCGCTGAGGTCGAGAAGATGCTCGGCTTGCCCGAAAACACCATGAAGGTCGGCATCATGGACGAGGAGCGCCGCACCACGGTCAACCTCAAGGCCTGCATCCAGAACGCCTCGAAGCGGATCTGCTTCATCAACACCGGCTTCCTCGACCGCACCGGCGACGAAATTCATACGTCGATGGAAGCGGGTCCGATGATCCGCAAGAACGACATGAAGGCGCAGCCCTGGATCAAGGCCTATGAAGACTGGAACGTCGACATGGGCCTGATCGACGGCCTGCCCGGCCATGCCCAGATCGGCAAGGGCATGTGGGCCGCCCCCGACAAGATGGCCGACATGCTGACCCAGAAAATCGGCCATCCGCAGGCCGGCGCCACCACCGCCTGGGTGCCGTCGCCGACGGCTGCCACGCTGCACGCGCTGCATTATCACCAGGTCAACGTGATCGCGCGTCAGCAGGAACTCGCCAAGGGCGGCCAGCGCGCAAAACTGTCCGACATCCTGACCATCCCGATGTCGCAGTCGAACTGGGCGCCCGACGACGTCAAGCAGGAGATCGACAACAACTGCCAGGGTATCCTCGGCTATGTCGTGCGCTGGATCGACCAGGGCGTCGGCTGCTCCAAGGTGCCCGACATCCACGACGTCGGCCTGATGGAAGACCGCGCCACCTTGCGCATCTCCAGCCAGCATCTGGCGAACTGGCTGGCACATGGCGTCGTTACCGAAGCCCAGGTGATGGAATCCCTGAAGCGGATGGCGGTCGTGGTCGACGGCCAGAACAAGGGCGATGCGCTCTACAAGCCGATGGCGCCTGCCTTCGACGGCGTCGCCTTCAAGGCCGCCTGCGACCTCGTCTTCAAGGGCCGCGAGCAGCCGAATGGCTACACCGAATACATCCTCACCGCCCGCCGCCGCGAAGCCAAGGCGGCCGGGTAATTGGACAGTCGCATCCGACAAGGAAAAGCCCCGACGGACGCCGGGGCTTTTTTCGTTGGCACTGGCCGACCCTAAAACACCGCGATGTATTTCAGCAGCGAGATGATGCCGAGCACGATGACGACGACGCGGCAAATCTGTTTGGCACGGCCGTCGAGCGGCAGCATGTTGATGAGATAGAGGATCAGGATAACGACGAGAAACGTGATGAGTACGCCGACAAGCATAGGGTCCCCCTCCGGCAAACGTTGAAAATGCGGTCTTAGTGTCTTGTTAACGTGCTGAAGCCCGCCCGGTTCCGCTGAAGGAACTTGTTCCCCTTTCCGAAAAACCCAGTTATTTCAACGACCCTCGTAGTAATACGGCCAGCCGCACTGGTTAAGTCTTTACCCTTTTACCCCCCAATGTCCGCAGCTTTGGGGGAAATCATGTTGAACCGTCTGACCGTATCCGCGCTGCTGAAAACCGTCATCCTGGCCACGTCCTTTGTCGTCGTGGTCGGATTTTCGCTCAACGCCTGGGATTCCTGGGGGCGCCTGCAGACGGCCGGCCGTATCTCGGTGATCACCGATGCCTCCGCCAACATGTTCAAGGCGATGCACAATCTGCGCACCGACCGTTCCACCACCAACCGGCTGCTGAATGGCGGCGCGCCGATGGACAGCGACATCGAGAAATATCTCAGGTCGCTTCGCGACGCCGAAATGCCGGGCATGAGCAATGCGCTTGGCCTCCTTCCCAGGATCGAATTCCCGCAGCAACAGGCGCTGGTCCCCGAGTTCGACCGCCTGTTCAAGACCCTGACCGCCGAGCAGAAGGAATTCTGGGCGCTGATGGCGCAGCCGACGTCGCCGCGCCGCGCGGCGCTGGCCAAGGAATACATGGAAACGACGCAAGGTCTGCTGACCACGCTCGACAAGATCTCGGGTCTTCTCGCCGGCAGCGTCAACCACCAGGACGCGACGATCGACCAGTTGTTCGCCATCAAGCAGATCGCCTGGCTGCTGCGCAACACCGCCGGTGAGGCGTCGCTGCTGATTTCGAACGGACTGGCCATGGACAAGGTCCCGGCTGAAACGCGCCTGACCTTCATCAAATTTGTCGGCGGTACCGATGCGGCATGGAACGCGCTGCAGCTGACCGCCTCGGGCATGCAACTGCCGCCAGCGCTGGTCACCGCGATTGAAGCCAACAAAAAGGCCTATTTCGAGCAGTCCTATCTCGACCTGCGCGAACGCTTGCTGAAGGCGATGATCGCCGGCGAAAAGCCCGAACTGACGGCGAACCAGTGGAGCCCGATCACGGTCGGTCGCCTCGGCGCCGCGGTCGGCGTCGCCGAAGGCGCGCTCGATGCGGCGCGCGAGCACAGCGCAACGCAATATTCGTCGGCCCTGCGCTCGCTGATCCTGCAGCTCTCGCTGCTGGCCGGCGCACTGGCTTTGACGTTCGGCGCGATGACGATGGTTACCCGCCGCGTCATCAAGCCGCTGCACAATATCAGCGACGCGATGCTGAAGGTCGCCGCTGGCGACCTCTCGATCGACACCGGTTATGCCGCGCGCCAGGACGAGATCGGCGCGCTGGCCGGTGCGCTCGAAACATTCAAGCAGCAGGCGGCCGACAAGGTCCGGATCGAGGCGCAGGAGCACGAGCACAACGCCGCCGCGATGCGCCGCCAGAAGGCGATCGAAAGCCATGTCGGCGAGTTCGAAAGCCTGGTGCGGCAGACGCTGAACCAGCTCGGCGACGCGTCCGGCCAGATGCGGACCACCTCGACCGGCCTGTCGACGGTGTCGCGCCAGACCAACGCCCGCGTCGAGGTCGCCGAAAAGGCCTCCAGCGAAGCCTCCAACAGCGTCGGCAGCGTTGCCGCCGCCGCCGAAGAGCTCAGCGCCTCGATCAACGACATCTCCCAGCAGGCCGCACATGCGGCCGGTATCGCCAGCCGCGCGGTCAGCCAGGCCAGCGAAACCGACGGCACCGTCCAGGGTCTCGCCAAGTCGGCAGCCCGGATCGGCGAAGTCGTCGGGCTGATCAATACCATCGCCGCGCAGACCAACCTGCTGGCCCTGAACGCGACCATCGAAGCCGCCCGCGCCGGCGAAGCCGGCCGCGGCTTTGCGGTGGTTGCCTCCGAAGTCAAATCGCTGGCCAGCCAGACCGCCAAGGCGACGGAAGAGATTTCCGAGCAGATCTCCGACATCCAGAAGGTTGCGGGCGAAGCCATCGACGCCATCAAGGGCATCGGCAGCATCATCGGCGAGGTCAACGAGGTCGCGACCGCGATCGCCGCCGCCGTGCAGGAACAGGGTGCCGCGACGCAGGAGATCACGCGCAGCACGCAGTTTGCCGCCCAGGGCACCAAGAACGTCTCCGACAACATCATCGGCGTGAAGGCCGACGCGGATGCCTCGGCCGCCGCCGCCGACGACGTCAAGACCGCCTCCGAAACGCTGGAGACGCAGAGCCAGCAGCTCGGTCATCAGGTCACGGATTTCCTCGGGAAGATTCGCGCGGCGTAAGCAAGTATTGACCCGTCACCCCGAGGAGGCCGCAACGCGGCCGTCTCGAAGGGCGACGGCCCGACTGGGGCCGCTTCATCCTTCGAGGCTCGCTCCGCTCACACCTCAGGATGACGAGTTGGGATGAGACGTGGATGGCCGGGTCAAGCCCGGCCATGACGGATTATTCCGACGCCACCACCGGCACCCGCTCGTACTTTGCGCGGACGCGCTCCGAGGCCGGCGAGAAATTCAGTTCCGCGCCGCGTTTGTCGGCGCCGCGGCCGGCAACCACCAGGCCGTTTTCGCCGGCGACGATGTCGCCCTTGCGCAAGCGTCGGGTCGTTCTCGATCTTGACCGGCGCCAGCCCGATCCGGTCCTTGCCGTTGCAGGTGCAGCCCGCCACGATCTCGGTGCGATACCGAAATGCGTTCGGCAGTTCCGAGTAGGGCTTTCCATTGTCGGTCGCCGCGTTGTCGATATTGCTGCCGTAGACGACCTTGGTCTCGCTGGCGGGGCAGAAGCTGTTGCAGGACGCCGCCCGGCTGGCATTGTCGGACGCGGTGACCGGGAAATAGCGGCCGTCGCAGCTGCGCACGCAAAACGCCTGGCCACCGCCGCCATAGCGCGCCCGCGTCTCGCTTCGCGGCGCCGGGATCGAACCGTCCTCATTGGCAAACGGCATCGAAACGTAGGGCTGCGGCGCCCGGGCACGTCCCATGCCGCCGAACAGCGCCGAGAAGAAATCCTCGGCCTGCGCGGCCGGCGCCAGCGCGCTGGCGCATACCAGCACCGCCGCCGACACTGCCAATCTTCCCAATCTGACGCCCATCATGATCTCCCGTTACCCAACGCTCAGTTCGACTGCGACGCCGTCAGGTTCATCGCCTGGCGGCCCGAAGGCAGCGTCGTCACGGCCGGGACGCGATCGTGCAGCGGCCGGACGAACGGTGATGGCGGTTCTGGTATCCGAGCCGCGCGCCATGATCGGCGCGTTCTTCGGGAGAACCACGACCCTGGTGCCGACGTCGACCCGGCTGAAGAGGTCGCTGACGTCCTCATTGGTCAGGCGGATACAGCCGGACGAAACGAACTTGCCGATGGTCGAGGGATCGTTGGTACCGTGGATGCGGTATTCGCTGGTGCCGAGATACATCGCGCGCGCGCCGAGCGGATTGCCGGGGCCACCGGCCATAAAGCGCGGCAGATAAGGCTGGCGCGCGATCATCTCGGCCGGCGGATGCCAGTCCGGCCATTCCGCCTTGCGGGTGATGGTCTGCACGCCTGCCCAGGTAAAGCCCTCGCGGCCAACGCCGACGCCGTAGCGGATCGCGCGGCCCTGGCCGAGCACATAATAGAGCGCGGTATTGCCGGTATCGATGATGACGGTGCCGGGCGCTTCCGCGGTGTTGAAGGCGACCACTTGGCGGCGCAGCCGCTCCGGCACCGCGCCCTCGTCCGGCGTCATCACTTCATCGGTAGGGAAGCCATCCGGCTGGGTGGAAGCGTAGCCGAAGCTCTGCGCGCTGGCCGAGGCCGGCAGCGCCAGCGGCGCCAGCACCAGGGCCGAGGCGAAGACGAGCGCGTTGGCGACGCGCGATGAAGACCGGCGACTGGCGGCGAAATTCTGTGTCATGACACTGCCCCGTGGGATGCGCATCGGGTGATGCTCTGGCCAAACAACACCGTGAGGCCCCCGCGGTTCCCTCCGATTCGGTCGCAACCGCGTGCTGTCAAGCCGCGGCCCGCTCACACTTCCGCGATGGAACCTTCGCGCCAGCCCACCGTTATGCGCTTTGAATTCAGGTCGCGGGCGACACCGTTTCTGCCATGTCATTGCCGCCTCGCGCGGGGGAGAACTATTGTGAGTGTCGCTCCCAGCAAGCCCGTCCCCGCCAAGGCGGCTTCCACCAAATCGTTGCCCGGCGACCGCCAAAAAGCCCAATCAAGCGATCGCCAGCCTCGCAACCCGCCGGAAGGCATGCCGGTGCCCGACAGCACCGCCGAAACGCCGCCGGTGATCCGCCGCGCGGAGCTGGTGGCGTTCGCGCTGGTCGCCCTGCTGATCATCTGCATCGTTGCGGTGCTCTATGTGGCGAAAGCATTCTTCCTGCCGATCACGATGGCTTTCATCATCGGCACCATGCTGTCGCCGGCCGCGAGCCTGATGGAGCGCTACCGGATTCCGCGTCCCGTCGCCGCGGTCCTGATCGTGATCGCGGTCGGCGCCGCCGTCAGCTTCATGATCGGGCTGATCGCCTCGCCGGTGATGGAATGGAGCAACAACCTTCCCGAACTCGGCGCCCGTCTGAAAGAAAAGGCGCATCTGTTCGACCGGCCGCTGGTGCTGTGGCAAGAGCTGCAAAGCATGCTCGGCGGATCCGACAAGCTGGCAACGCTCGAGATGCCGAAATTCGACTGGGTGCAGCCGACGTTGGAATTCCTGTCGCCAACCTTTACCGAATTCCTGCTGTTCATTCCGACCCTGATCCTGTTCATCGCCAGCTGGCGCGAACTGCGCCGCGCCATGGTCATGAATTTCGGCGACGACCGGCCGGTGCGGCTGCGGACGCTGCGGATCCTCAACGAGATCGAGGAGCATCTCGGCAACTATTTGCTGATGGTGACGATGATCAATATCGGCGTCGGCGTTATTACCGGCGTCATCTGCGCGGCGACCGGCATGCCCAATCCCGCCGGCCTCGGCGCGATGGCGGCCACGTTGAACTTCATTCCGATCATTGGGCCGATTGCCACGTTTGCGATCCTGGTCGTGGTCGGTCTCGTCAGCTTTCCGACCATCGGCGCCGGCCTGCTCGCACCGGCGGCCTTTGCCGCCGTTACCTTCCTCGAAGGCCATTTCATCACGCCGACGATCGTCGGCCGCCGGCTGTCGCTGAACGCGCTCGCGGTTTTCATGGCGCTGGCGTTCTGGACCTGGATGTGGGGCCCGATGGGCGCGTTCCTGTCATCGCCGCTCCTGATCGTGGCGCTGATCATCAAGGAGCATCTGATGCCGGTCAATTCGCCGCAGTTGCCTTAGGATTAAACTGGTTCCGGTTTGGAACTTCCCCGGTAACGGGGCGTTTTTCTCCCAGCAAATCCCGGAGCTTTCGATGTCGAGTAGCGATGGCGAGATTGGATTGAAATCATGACTGACAAAGCGACCTATGACCGCCTGGAAAAGGATGTAACCGCCGTGAAAAACGATATCGCAGCCCTGACCGACCAGATCACCGACGCCCTCAACAGTTTTGCCGGCACCGCCACCAAGCAGGCGCGGCGCGGCTACAAGCAGGCCCGCGCCAGTGCGGAATCGACCATGGACGACATGTCGGAGCGCGGCAGCGCGATGATGGATGCGGCTCACGATGCGGCATCCTCGATCGAGGAGACACTGGAAGACGTCATTACGCAGCGCCCGCTGGCGACCGTGGGCCTTGCGATCGGCCTCGGCTTCCTGATCGGCGCGACATGGCGCCGCTAGCGCGCGTCAAACGGCCGGATTTCCTTTCCCGGTGGCGCCGCTGGCGCGCCGCCGTTGCTTTTGTTGAGGTACTTTTCAGATCGAGGCGGCTTCATGTTTCAGCGACTGATCGATGACTTCAAGGACTCGACCGGCACCGCGCTGCGGCTGACCTCGCTGGCGGCGGCCGCTGCCGTGGCGCTGCTGGTCACCACCTCGTTTCTGTGCGCGGCGGCGTTCATCCTGGTGCTGGAGAAATACGGCCCGGTGCAGGCCTGCTTCACCGGGGCTGCGATCTTCTTCGTGGTCACGCTGATCGCGGCCATCAGCTACACCGTGCGCAAAAAACAGATCAGGGTCCGCGCCGAACAGGCGGCGAAATCCACCGCCCACACCCTGCTGGCCGACCC
The DNA here is from genome assembly GCA_963764705.1 of uncultured Alphaproteobacteria bacterium. Taxonomy (GTDB): domain Bacteria; phylum Pseudomonadota; class Alphaproteobacteria; order Rhizobiales; family Xanthobacteraceae; genus Bradyrhizobium. The sequence goes on from CAVXTR010000020.1 coordinate 324,476, forward strand.
GATGCTGGTCGCTGCCGGCATCCAGGTGGTGCGCGCGATCGGCGTCAAGAAACTGATCCCGATTCTGGCGGTTGGCGGACTGGCATTGGGATTGATGATGAGCCGCAGCGCGACGAACGCGGGCGAAGCGCCGGCGGAGTGAGCGTACTCAGTGTCGTCCCGGCGAAGGCCGGGATCCATAACCACAAAAAATCGTCGACTATCTCGCTATAACCCGGTGCATGCGTCCCGGCCTTCGCCGGGACGACAGGGTACTTATTTGCCCGCCGTGCCATCCGTCGCGTTGAAGCGCGGCGTTATCGCCGTCAGGTCACACAACGCCCGGGCTGCAGCAGCTTGGCAACTTCGGTCAAGACGCTGACCACCGGCTCGCAGGCCACGGCGTTCTTGCGGTTGCCGGACTTCAACATCGACGGCACCGGGCGGCTGCGGGCCTCTTCCTTGACGGCGTCTTTGGCGGCGGGTATGCGCACCAGCACCGAGGTATCTGGCATGCCGTTGAACCGCAGCGCAAAGGTTCGCATCGGCGCAGACGCGGATTTCACCGCGTCCCGATCGGCCTTGGCGGCACGGTTGACGCCAGTCTCCGGCGCGGCGGAAGCGGCTTGCCCGGTGCCGGTGAGATCATGACCGAACGCTAGTTGCACGGCGCCGCAGGCGACCGAAATGGCCAGCGCGCCGAAAATGGCTTTGGAAATTTGTGACATGGCGGTTTGTCCCTCGCCCCATTGGCGATCGGAGCAACAACGCGCGCCGAACCGTGGTGGTTCGGGAACCTCGCAATCACTTAACCGTGTACGAAAAAATTTGAACCGCCCGGAACGACCGAGGGGGTCTCGGAGTCATCCAAACAGCCGGTTATTCCCCCTGCCCCATTGACCGGCGACGTAGGGCGCGAGCGTGGTGATGCCGCTCGCGCCCTTCTTTTTTCCAAGTTCCAGCCGTCTCCCTCCCAAAATGCCGGATGCTGGACACGGTCCGGGGTGCCAGCCAGTTTTGCTGCAAGACGTTTTTTTGCCGCTTGTTTAAAGGGTTACCCCGAGGTGGAAGCGGCACTGCACAGCGCTGAAGAGCAACGTATCGCGGCGCTGCGGTCCTATGAAATCCTCGATACGCCGCGCGAAGAGGAATTCGACGACATCGTCCGGGTCGTCAGCGCGATCTGCGAAACGCCGATTTCCGTCATCAACCTGATCGACCACGGGCGCCAGTGGTTCAAGGCCGAGGTCGGCCTCGGCGTCCGGGAGACCCCGCTGCCGGCCTCGATCTGCGCGCATGCGATCCTCCAGCCCGGCCTGTTCGTGGTTCCCGACACCCTGGATGACCGGCGCTTCTCCGACAATCCGCTGGTCACCGGCGATCCGCATTTGCGTTTCTATGCCGGTGCGCTGCTGGAAACGGCAGAAGGCCTGCCGCTCGGGACCATCTGCGTCCTCGATTACAGACCGCGCCAGCTCAACGACAACCAGAAGGACCTGCTGCGCCTGATGGCCAGCCAGATCATGAAGCTGTTCGAGTTGCGGCGCCGGAACGCTGAAGAGCATTCGGCCCGAAAAGAGGCCGAGGCGCTGGCCAAGGAAAACGCGACGCTGGCCCGCGAGGGCGATCACCGGGTAATGAACTCGCTCAATCTCGTCTCCGCCGTGCTGGCGCTGCAGAGCCGCGCCTCCTCAAACAATGATGTGAAAGCTCAAATCGCCGACGCGCAACGCCGCGTGCAGGCGATTGCGACCGTGCATCAGCAACTGCATCTCGCCGGCAGCCTGGAATTCATCGAGATCGAAAATTTCCTGCGGAGCCTGTGCGAAAGCCTGAAGCAAACCGCGCCCGCCTGTATCGACAGCGTCGATACCAACCTCGACCACGCCGAGGTCCGGTCGGACGAAGCCAGCACGCTCGGGCTGATCGTCGCTGAATTGCTCGCCAACTGCTTCAAGCACGCCTATCCGAACAACATGCACGGCCCGGTGACTGTCGGCTTTTCCGGCGACGAGTGCCGTTGGCGTTTGACCGTCACCGACAAAGGCATCGGGTTATCAGCGGGATTCGACCCGACCCAGGGCAAGAGCGTCGGCATGCGGGTGATTACGACACTGGTGCGCCGGCTCAATGCGAGGCTGACGTTCAGATCATCCGCCGAAGGCACGGTGTTCGAAATTTCCAAGGATTGAAGCGAGGCGCGGCACGACACTGCCCGCAGCCGGCAGAGGCATCATGCTCGCCGGCAAACGCCTGATCGCTCAGAGCAACCGCTTGCGGATGGCTTCCTCGACCGCGGCCAGTTCGCGGTTGGCCTTGAACAGCTGGTTCTCGGCGGCCTGCGCCCGAAACTCGGCCGCCGTGGCGTAGTCTTCGGCGGATTCGATACGCGCCTGGGCATGCTTCAGGGCGCGGGTGACGTCGTGAAGCCGGCGATTGAGCTCGGTGATGGTTTCGAGCTGGGCGCGCTCCGCGGCTTCCTTCTGCTTCTCCGACAGCAGCAGCTTTTCGGCCAGCGTCTTGCACAGCGACTGGGCGTGAGCCTCGGTCGCGCGCGCGTGATTTTCCATGCTGTCGAAGAGTTCGGCGGCCTGGTTCACCAGATCCAGCGCCGTTTCACTGTTGTCCTCTTCGTCGGACCGGCGAAACCTCAGAACGTTCTCTGGTCCAGAGCTGGAAGCTCGGTAATCCCAGATGTCCTCGCGGAGCTGCTGATGGTTTCGGTACGCCATGTGAGTTGCGGCCTTTTACTGAACTACAGAGCCGAAAAACTAGCGCAACATGGTAAAGGGGCGGTTAATCGGGGCTCTGGACTGGATCTGGCTGCGCCCGGGATCTGGACTCGTGCCCGGGCCGCGCCTTGCAGAGCCCGCAATGGCTCCGGGCGCCGCAACAGCTATCAACCGATGTGCCAAAGCCCCTTGTGGATGTCGAATTTCACCGCGCCCTCGTCACGCATCTTCAGCAGCAGCGACTGGCAAGCCTCCTGATTGGGCAGATTGGCGCGCTTCATGACTTCAAAGATCTTGAGCGGTTTTTCGCGCAGCGCGGTGAGAATTTTTTCGCGATCGTTGAGCATGTCGTTTCCTCCGGAAATACCTGCAGTAAAATTGGAGCCGACTTTGAGCACGTTCGATGCGTGCGTGCCAGCCCCGTCGCGGCATAGCTGCAGGATGATCCCGATCGAAATTAAGGCGAGCTGATTAGCTTCAACATCGCCGTATGTTAGCAGCGCTGCGCTCCATCCGGGCTACGTCCAACCCGTAAAAAAACGGCGCGCCTTTCAGCGCGCCGATTTCAATTCAAGAAACCGAATTCCAGCCTCACGCCACCTTCGGTGCGCGGTTCTTCGAGTTGCGCTGGAAGAACAGCGCCTGGCTCGCGACCGCCGAAACCATGGCGGGCTGGAACGGTTTGGAGATCAGGAACGCCGGCTCGGGGCGTTCGCCGGTGAGAAAGCGTTCGGGGTAAGCGGTGATGAACACCACCGGCACCTCAAACGTCTTGAGCAATTCGTTGACCGCGTCCAGACCCGACGAGCCGTCGGCGAGCTGGATGTCGGCGAGGATCAGGCCGGGCTTGCGGTTCTTGGCCAGCGCCACCGCGTCCGAATGTGTGCGGGCGACGCCGATGACGTTGTGACCGAGATTCTTCACCAAGCTTTCGAGGTCCATCGCGATGAACGTCTCGTCCTCGATGATCAGCACGTCGGTGGCGATCTCCTCCGCCATCTCGCGGCCGGCGGTGTCGGCGAGCTTGCGGGTCTCGGCGATATCCTTTTCGAGGATGAAGGCGACTTCCTCCTCCGAAAATCCCTCCAGCGAGAGCAGCAGGAAGGACTGCCGCGGCAGCGGTGTGATGTTCGAAAGCCGCCGTTCCGACGGCGACGATGCCGCCATGCTCTCGGTCTTGTCGTTGATCGAGACCGAATTCCAGATCTGGGTGAACAGCCGGAACAGGCCGACACGGGCGCCATGCCGCTCGTCGAGCAGCGAGGGATCCTGCAGCAGCGCCTCCAGCATGGCCCCGACATAGGCGTCACCCGACGCCTGGTTGCCGGTCAGCGCACGGGCATAGCGCCGCAACAGCGGCAAATGTTCAGCAACGAGCTGTGATCGGGACATCCCCATTCCATCCTTGTCTTGTCGTACCTGGGTCGACGAAGCCTGAAACGCGCGGTCCAGGCCCGGCGGATCTATCAACGGGGTGACCCGGTTCCCCTGTCACCCCCTTTTACGTTCGAGCGGCGAAAAAGTTCCCTGAAAAAGTTCCATTGTTTGGGAACCTTCCGGGATCGATCGCATTAGCTTTTGACCAATGACGCGGCGGCCAAGACGTACTGACAGGACCTGCTGACAAGACCCATTCAGGCCCATTTCGAGGAAATAACTTGAAAATCAGGGACTTAACACTCGGGGAAGCGTGGATCAGATCATGAAGGAAGTAAAGAAGCAGGGCGGGCTCAACGCCGAGATTCAGTCCAGAATCGGGCATCAGCTCCGCGCCATGTACGACGACGTGGTGCGGCAAGGCGTGCCGGACCGCTTTGCGGACCTGATCCGGAAGCTTGACGGGCCCGAGGCGGCCGCGGAAATCGCAAAAAAAGATGGAGGGGAGTAATGCCTCTCACAGATTCACTTCGCGACGACATTTTGGCGTCGGTACCGAGCCTGCGCGCGTTCGCGATCTCGCTCTCAGGTAACGGCGACCGTGCCGACGACCTGGTGCAGGAAACCCTGCTGCGCGCCATCGCCAATATCGACTCGTTCCAGCCCGGCTCGAACCTGCCGGCCTGGCTGTTCACCATCCTGCGCAACCTGTTCCGCTCCGACTATCGCAAGCGGCGGCGCGAGGTGGAGGACGCCGAGGGCAACTACGCCAAAACCCTGAAGACCCAGCCGGCGCAAAACGCCCATCTGGAGTTCGAGGAGTTTCGGGTCGCGCTCGAAAAGCTGCCGCAGGACCAGCGCGAAGCGCTGATCCTGGTCGGTGCCTCCGGCTTCTCCTACGAGGACGCCGCCGCGATCTGCGGATGCGCGGTCGGCACCATCAAGAGCCGCGTCAACCGCGCACGCTCGAAGCTGTCGGCGCTGCTCTATGTCGACGGTGCCGACGATTTCGGCCCCGACGACACCGTGCGCGCCGTTATCGGCGGCAACGGCGGCTGATGACGCTATCGGACTGACACGAAGGGCGGCCCGGTCGGGCCGCCCTTTTTGTTGGGGCGATGTAGAGGATTGCAGTTTCATAGGCTGGGCAAAGCGAAGCTTGCCCACCCTTTCAATTTCCGAATGAAAAGCATGGAGGGCACGGCACAAGAGTGCCTTTTCCCACCCTACGAAGCTACAAGCTAGCGAGCGTTCTACCTTACCGGCGCGGAGATCTGGTCGGTGCGGTCGCGTTCGCTCATGTCGACGACGGTGACCATGGGGGCGGTGAGTTCGTAGACATAGCTGACATCGGTGAAGTAGCGCTTGGCGGTGCCGCCGAGCGCTTCCGGCGCCACGCGATCGAGCAGGATCAGGCCGAAATCCGAATCTTCCCGCCGCGTCGCGGCGCTGGTGTTGAACTCTTCCCAGCGGAAATGAAACATCGCATCCGCGCCCTCGCCGGTGACTTCCCAGTTCGCGACGATGTGCGGGTGCTTGCCGACCAGCGACAGCCCCTCGTCGGAATGCGACGCCAGTTCGAAGAACAACAGCGACAGCGATTGCGCGGCGCGGGCGCTGACGGCGATGTCCGGGCCGCTGACCGCGATGCGGTCGGCATGCGGGATCGCGCGGGACTCGAACAAGCCCTTGAGCTTGACGCCCTGCCACTGGCTTTCGCTGAGCAGCGTCACGACATTGGACATCGCGTGGATGCGCCCGATCAAAAGCTCCCGCGCGACGTCGATGTCGGCGCCGTGGCGCAAGGTGCGGGTCACGATCGACTGGATCACGGCGAGGATGTTCTTGACCCGGTGGTTGAGTTCGTCGATCACGGCCGTCAGCCGCCGTTCGAAACCGATCCGGACCTGGATCTCGCGGCTGAGCCGCAGGTTGTTGTAGGCGACATAGCCGAACAGGCCGCAGATGATGCCGGTCAGCGCCAGGCCGATCCCGGCGACGATGACCGCGGTCTGTTGCGCGCGCTGCACGGCGTTGGTCTTGGCATAATAGCCGAGCGACCAGTCGCGGCCACCGAACGTCACGGTGCGCACCGTCGACGGCGCCGGTCCGGCCGGATTCACCTCACGCAAGGTGACGGCGCCGGAATCGTTGGCGACGAACTCGTCGTTGGCGTCGCGCGGATCCTTCAGCACCACCGAGAACAGCGAGCGGTCGTCATTGACCAGCATCAGCGGCGCCAGCTCGTAGGAAAAGGTGACGAAACCGGCGGGCTCGTCGCTGCCCTCCTGCAACACCGGCGAAGCGAGCGCGACGCCGATCGGCCCGTTCTGGCGCAGCAACGGGATCGGATCGGAGGCAACGGGCTTCCCGACCACCATTGCCTGCGCCAGCATCGGGCCGACGATCGAGTGCCGGTCGAGGGCCCGACCGGGCAAGCCAATCGTATCGGGGTTACGCGGTTCGAGGTCCATCAACACGTTGACCGGCTTGTCGATCGCCTTGATGTCCAGCGGCTGGTCGTCAAAATCGCGGATCGTGGGATTGGAAAAGCCGGCGCTCTTCAGTTCCGATTCCGCTGCGCCGAGTTCGGAAGGCTTCAGCCGCGCGATCCAAGATGCCACCACAAAGTCGGTCTTGAAGGCGTAGATCGACGACCGCAGCGGCTGCAGCATGTTGGCTTTTACAACCGACGGAGCGCGAAACAGTCCGGATGCAACGCGCGCGAGCAATTCGCGCTCGGTCAGCCGGTCCTGCACCAGGCTGGCATGGACGTCGATCGCTCGCGCCAGCGCGATGCCCTCGATCTGCAATTCCTGCTCGTGAACGCGATAGGCCGCGAGACCGGAGAGCAACACTCCGATCAGCGCAATGAAGCCGATAATGAATCCCAGCCGAACCACTCGCCTACTCGAAAATGAAATGTGAGCGAAGACTCAAAGGAAGCGTTACGACGCTGCCGGGGCAGCAGCAAACCGCGCCGAGGCCGGCCGCGGGGGAATATGAAGGAGCGATCATCGGCACGCAACTAAGGGTTTGGCAGCGGCAACAAGGCGGCCACCGTTAGCGCTGGTTTGGCGGGGGCCAGAGGTTGCTAATCAAATCGCGGCGGTTTGGTTCCAGCCGGTTCGAACTATTTTTTTAGACGACAGCCTCGCCACAAGTATTAACGCGCGCGGCGGCCGGGCAACCCTAACCGGTTTTGGACTTCGTCGCCGGCCGCAGTCCGCCCTTGGCCTCGATGAAGCCGATGATGCGATCGAGCCCCTCGCTCTTCTTCAGGTTGGTCATCACGAACGGCCGCTCGCCGCGCATCCGTCTCGCATCGGTATCCATCTTCTCCAGGGACGCACCGACATGCGGCGCGAGGTCGATCTTGTTGATCACCAGGAGGTCGGAGCGGGTGATGCCCGGGCCGCCCTTGGAGGGGATCTTGTCGCCGGCAGCGACGTCGATGACGTAGATGGTGAGGTCGGCGAGTTCGGGCGAGAAGGTCGCGGCGAGATTGTCGCCGCCGGATTCGATCAGCACCAGATCGAGGTTGGGAAATTTGGCGCGCATGTCGGCGACCGCCGCGAGATTCATCGAAGCATCCTCGCGGATCGCGGTGTGCGGGCAGCCGCCGGTTTCGACGCCGGCGATGCGGTCCGGCGTCAGCGAGCCCGAGCGAACCAGGAATTCGGCATCCCATTTGGTGTAGATGTCGTTGGTGATCGCGGCGAGGTCGTAGCGCTCGCGCATCGACTTGCAGAGCAGATCCATCAGCGCAGTCTTGCCGGAGCCGACGGGGCCACCGATGCCGATCCGAAGCGGGCCGTGAGAATTGGACATTGCGCGGTTCTTTCTATCGTCGTCCCGGCGAAGGCCGGGACGGCAGGACTAATGAATTCATGACCGGAACAACCTCGTATATTGCGTCTCGTGGCGCAGGCTGGCGAGGTCGGCGCGGAAGGTGGCGCTGGCGAGATCGTCGAGGCCAGATTCAAGCGCGCGCTTTGCGGTCGCGACCACCACCGGCTCGAGCGCGGCGAGCACGCGCTGGCTGTCGGTCTGCCCGAGCGGAACCAGCCGGGCGCCGGCGGAAATCCAGTTCGACACCAGCGCGTGCAGGAACGCATGCATCGCCGGCGCCAGCGGGATCGCATGCGCGGCGCTGACGAGACCGACCGCAACGGGATAGACGATCACGCCGCCGCAGGCTGTGATCGCTTCGTCGAGCCCTTCGCAGGTCCAGGCGGACCGGGAAATCTCGATGAAGGCGCGGCCCTGCGTGGTGGTTTCAAGCTGGCGCTCGCGCGACGGCACGAAGGCTGCCGCGAGTTCTGCGATCCCGTGCAAGGCGGTTTCGTCCTTTGCAGAGGCGGCGCGATGCGCCTGCGCCAGAAACACACCGTCGCAAAAACCCGAACCCTCCGCGAGCATGGCGGCCAGCCAGTCGCGCAGCGCGGCGGCATCGGTGATGTCGCCGGCTTCCACCGCCCATTCGATACCGCTGGAATAGGAAAACGCGCCGACCGGAAACGCCGGCGACAGCCAGGTCATCAGCCGGTACAGCGCCGCGCCTTCGCCTGCCGTCATCCCGCCGCGATCGTCGGCGGGCGCGGGCTCACTTGTGGTCATCAGCATGGGAGTGATCGTGGTGGTGATGTCCATCGCCGCGGTGATGATCGTGGTCGCAATGCTCGTCGTGGTGATGGTGATCATGCTTGTGATCGTGGTCACTGCTGTGATCGTGGTCACTGCTGTGACCGTGGTCATCATGTTTATGATGACCGTGATCGTGGTGGCCGTGATCATGCGCGGAATGATCATGCGATGAATGATCATGGCCGCCATGGCCGTGAGCATGATCGTCCGCATGCGCATGGGCGGCGGCGTAGGCGCCGCCTTCGGGGTCGAACGGCGCCTCGATCTCGATGATGCGAGCGCCCAGTCCCGTCACCATGGCCTCGATGACGTGGTCGCGGCGAATCCGCAGGCCTTTCGGCATGATCTGGGTCGGCAGATGGCGATTGCCGAGATGCCAGGTGACCCGCACCAGATGCAGCGGGTCGGCGCCGCGGATTTCCACCAGCGGCTCGGGAGCGGCGACTACCTCGATCAGGCGGCCGTCCTCCAGCACCAGGGCATCGCCACCGCGCAACGCGATGGCGTGCTCGAGGTCGAGCAGGAATTCGAGCCCGCGCGTGCCCGTCATCGCCATCCGCCGCCGGTGCCGGTCGTCGAAATCGAGTACGACGGTGTCGGCTGCGGATTGCGTCCAGCGATGTTGGCCCAGGACTTTGGTCGCGCGGATCATTTTTCCTCGAATGGTCAGAACTTCTCGACCTTGCCGTCGCTGATGATCTCGATCACCGTCGGTGCGGTCTTCATCTGCGAAGAGTATTCCCGCCACACCTTCATGTGCGGCGCCTTGCCATGCGCGTTGAGGTCGTCGCGGCTTTCCCAGCGCTCCACCACCACATAGACGTTGGGATTGTTGACGCTGACATGGCCCTCGTAGGAGATACAGCCGTTCTCCTTGTGGGTTTCGACGATACAGGCCTTGTGGCCCTTGATGAAGTCGTCCTTGTTTTCCGGCTTCATCGGCGTGGTGGCGATGACGTAGATCATGAGCTTTCTCCCTTGATTTTTTTGATTAGCGGACGTCGACCTTCTCGGGCGTGATGACTTCGATCTTCGGCGGCGCGGCGAGGCATTTGACGACGACCCGGCCGAACGCCTTCATGTGCTCGGCGCCGCGGTGCGGCACCAGCGCCTCGGCATTTTCCCACTGCTCGACAAACACCATCTTGGAATGGTCTGTGACGCTCTCATGCAGGTCATAGGCAATGTTGCCCGGCTCTTTCCGGGTTTCCTTGATGCAGGCGGTGGCCGCCGCGATGAATTCAGCGTGGGTTTCAGGTTTGATCATCAGTGTGGCAACGACGTAAATCACTTGGATGCTCCCGGACTTTTGTTCTGGCTTTGATCGCCCGGGGAAAACCCTAGTACATGAAATAGCGTTGCGCCATGGGCAGGACCTCGGCCGGCGCGCAGGTCAGGAGTTCGCCGTCCGCGCGTACCTCATAGGTCTCAGAATCGACCTCGATCTTGGGGGTGGCGCCGTTGTGGATCATGCTCTTTTTGGAGATGCCGCTGCGGGTATTCTTCACCGGATAGAGCTTTTTTTCGATGCCGAGCTTGCGCGCCAGCCCGCCGGTAATCGCAGCCTTCGAGGTGAACACCACCGAGGACGCCGTCAGCGATTTGCCGTAGGCGGCGAACATCGGCTGGTAATGCACCGGCTGCGGCGTCGGAATCGAGGCGTTGGGATCGCCCATCGGAGCGGCTACGATCGAGCCGCCCTTGATGATGCAGTCCGGCTTGACGCCGAAGAACGCCGGCGACCACAGCACCAGATCCGCCAGCTTGCCCTTCTCGACCGAGCCGATCAGCTTTGAGACGCCATGCGCGATGGCGGGGTTGATGGTGTATTTCGAGATGTAGCGCTTGACGCGGAAATTGTCGTTGTCCTTGCCCTTGTCCTCGGGCAGCGCGCCGCGCTGCTTCTTCATCTTGTCGGCGGTCTGCCAGGTCCGGATGACGACTTCACCGAGCCGGCCCATCGCTTGCGAGTCCGACGACATCATCGAGAGCGCGCCGAGATCGTGCAGGATGTCCTCCGCCGCGATGGTCTCCTTGCGGATGCGGCTCTCGGCAAAGGCGAGATCTTCTGCGATCGACGGGTCGAGATGGTGGCACACCATCAGCATGTCGAGATGCTCGTCGATGGTGTTGCGGGTGAACGGCCGGGTCGGGTTGGTCGAGGACGGCAGCACGTTCTTCAGGCCGGCAATCTTGATAATGTCAGGCGCGTGGCCGCCGCCGGCGCCCTCGGTGTGGAAGGCATGGATGGTGCGGCCCTTGAACGCCTTCACCGTGTCCTCGACAAAGCCCAACTCGTTCAGCGTGTCGGAATGCAGCATCACCTGGATGTCGTAGTCGTCGGCCACCGACAGGCAGTTGTCGATCGCGGCGGGCGTGGTGCCCCAGTCCTCGTGCAGTTTCAGCGCGCAGGCGCCGGCCTTGATCATCTCGACCAGCGCCGCCGGACGCGAGGCGTTGCCCTTGCCGGAGATACCGAGATTGACCGGGAAGGCGTCGAACGACTGGATCATCCGCCCCATGTGCCAGGGGCCGGGCGTGCAGGTGGTCGCGAACGTGCCGTGCGACGGCCCGGTGCCGCCGCCCAGCATCGAGGTGACGCCGGACATCAGCGCGTGCTCGATCTGCTGCGGACAGATGAAATGGATGTGGCTGTCGAAACCACCGGCGGTGAGAATTTTGCCTTCGCCGGCGATGACGTCGGTGCCGGGCCCGATCACGATGGTGACGCCGGGCTGGATATCGGGATTGCCGGCCTTGCCGATCGCGAAGATCATGCCTTCCTTGATCGCGACGTCGGCCTTGACGATGCCCCAGTGATCGACGATCAGCGCATTGGTGATGACGGTATCGACCGCGCCCTGCCGGTTGGTAACCTGCGATTGCCCCATGCCGTCGCGGATCACCTTGCCGCCGCCGAATTTCACTTCCTCGCCGTAGGTGGTGAAATCCTTTTCGACCTCGATGATGAGGTCGGTATCGGCCAGCCGCACCTTGTCGCCGGTGGTGGGCCCGAACATGTCGGCATAGACGGAACGTTTGATTTTCACGGACATGTCAGGCCTTCCCGCTATCAGGAGATAGGACGAATTGGTTGCTACGTTGATTCATTGACAACTGGCCGCCACCGCCCGAAAGGTCCGGAACCCGCCATGCGACCGGACAGGATTGTGAACGCGCCGATGAAAACGATGAGAGTCTATCCATTCGCGCTGGCCTGCCTGATGCTAGCGATCGCGTGCTGGCTGTTCATGAAAAACGTTCTCATGCTCGGCTTTCCCGATGGATTCATCGCCGAACTGGACGCCGCCGAAAGGGATCTCGCCAACTGGTTCATCCGGTTTTGCCTCGCCATGGCTGTCTGGTTCGTGGGCCTCGGCTGGCTGTCGTTTCGTGCCGATATCAAACGAAAACTCACATACAGCTGCATGTTGTTTCTGCTTGCCGCAGTCATCGCCATCGCGCTGGACCTGCATTTTCGAAGTTACATGATGGACAGCCGCGGCGGCTGAGTGCCGCGCCGCCGCGCCCGTTCATCACAGCTTCCCCATCACGTCGCCGCGAAAGCCGTAGATCACGCGTTTTCCCGCCAGCGCCACCAGTTGCACGTCGCGGGTCTGGCCCGGCTCGAACCGCACGGCGGTGCCGGCGGCAATGTCGAGCCGCATGCCGCGGGCCTTGCGGCGCTCGAATTTCAGCGCCGGGTTGGTTTCGAAGAAATGATAGTGCGAGCCGACCTGGATCGGACGGTCGCCGGTATTGGCGACGGTGAGCGTCACCGTCTTGCGGCCGGCATTGAGCTCGATCTCACCGTCCTTGATGAAGAGTTCGCCGGGGATCATGTGTTTACCTCGCAACTTTCTGCTGCGTCATGACCGGGCTTGTCCCCGCCATGACGAAATTGAAACGCCTCGCGCGCCTCACCTGATCGGCTCGTGCACGGTGACGAGCTTGGTGCCGTCGGGGAACGTGGCCTCGACCTGGATGTCGTGGATCATTTCGGGGATGCCATCCATCACCTGCGCGCGGGTGATGACTTGCGCGCCCGATTGCATCAGTTCGGCGACGGTGCGACCGTCGCGGGCGCCCTCGACGATGAAATCGGAGATGATGGCGATCGCCTCGGGATGGTTGAGCTTGACGCCGCGCTCGAGCCGCCGGCGCGCCACCATGGCCGCCATCGAGATCAAGAGCTTGTCCTTTTCGCGGGGAGACAGGTTCATGCAGGCACTCTCGGGGGTTTCGAAGGATCGAGTTGAGCCGGGTCCTAACTGAGCCAGAGCCGCGGCAGCGGAACGCTGCTGGCGCGGCCGAGCACGGTCATCATATCGGCGCGGAGCCGGGCCGCATCTTGGGCACAGAAGCGCGCTATTGCAAATCCATTCCAGGCGGAGATTCCGACCTCGCCGCCGAAGTTTTCCGAAGCCTCGCGAATTCGCTCCACCACGGCCTCGTCGCCGGGCACGATCAACGCGGTGCCGATGGCGACGCCGCCTTTGGCAATCGCCGGCCGCGCCAGTTTTTCGCCGATCTCGCCGTCGAGCCGGATGGTTTCGGCAAACACCAGCCTGCCGCCGCGGCGCAGGCGCCAGCGGTCGACGAACTCGCCGTGCAGCATCCGTTCGCCCATCGCGGCGCGGCCGAACACCACGATTTCGCACAGCAGCAGCGAGGCGGTTTCGGCGAGCTCGATATCGATGCGGCGGGAGATCCGGGCGCGGTCGAACAGGATGGTTTCCTGCGGCAGCCACGCAAGATGCGCGCCGGCCTCGGCCTTCAGCGCGATATTGAGTTCCGCAACAGGTCCAGGCGCGCGGTAGACCTTCTCTGCCGCCGCAGTCGTCAGCGTCAGCCGCGCGCCCTCGCCCGCCGTGATTCCGATATCGAAGCGGTCGCCACCGGCGATGCCGCCGGCCGTGTTGACGAATACGCCCGACAGCCCCTCCGCCTCGGGCGACGGAAAGCGCACGCGCAGCGAGCCGGATTCATGCAGGACACCGCGCCGGGTAACGCCGTCCTGCAGATGCACGCCGAACCTCACCGCGCCCTGGGCCCGGTTGGCCGCGAACGTCGCTGCCGCCGCGTGCGTGGTGTCGGTTCGCATCCGTCCCCCAAACAAACTAAAACCCGCTCCGGCATTTTATATTTGACGCGTTTTCTTCACGCGAACCGGAAGCCACTTCGCTTGAAAACGCTATGTCAGAGCGCCATCTGGCGGCTGATTTCAGCGGGATCGAGGTTCGAGCGATCACAGGCATACTTCACCGCGCCCCGGTCCATCACGGCGAAATTGTCGCCGAGCTCGCAGGCAAAGTCGAGATATTGTTCGACCAGCACGATCGCCATATTGCCGAGGCTGCGCAGATAGGAGATGGCGCGACCGATATCCTTGATGATCGAGGGCTGGATGCCTTCGGTCGGCTCGTCGAGCAGCAGCAGTTTCGGCCGCATCACCAGCGCGCGGCCGATCGCGAGCTGCTGTTGCTGGCCGCCGGAGAGATCGCCGCCACGCCGGCCCAGCATCGAGTTCAACACCGGAAACAGCGAGAACACGTCATCGGGAATGTTGCGGTCGTCGCGCTTCAGCGGGCCGAATCCGGTCTTGAGATTTTCTTCCACCGTCAGCAGCGGAAAGATCTCGCGGCCCTGCGGCACGAAACCGATACCGGCCCGCGCCCGCTCATAGGGCTTCATCGTGGTGATGTCCTTGCCGTCCAGCGTGATCGATCCGCTGGCCACCGGATACTGCCCGACCATCGCACGCAGCAGCGAGGTCTTGCCGACGCCGTTGCGGCCGAGCACGCACAAGACCTTGCCGGTCTCGGCCGCGACCGAGACGCCGCGCAGCGCCTGCGCCGCACCGTAATAGAGATTGATGTTGTCGACCTTCAGCATGGATCAGCGCCCCAAATACACTTCGACGACACGCTCGTTCTGCGAAACCTGGTCGATCGTTCCTTCGGCCAGAACCGTGCCTTCGTGCAGGCACGTCACCTTGACGCCGAGTTCGCGCACGAACGTCATGTCGTGCTCGACCACCATGATGGTCTTTTCCTTGTTGATTTCCTTCAGCAGCTCCGCGGTCTGATGGGTCTCGACGTCGGTCATGCCGGCGACCGGTTCATCGACCAGCAACAGCTTCGGATCCTGCGCCAGCAGCATGCCGATCTCGAGCCACTGCTTCTGGCCGTGCGACAGGCTGCCCGCGAGGCGGTTGCGCGAATCCTTCAGGCGGATGGTTTCCAGCACCCGCTCGATGGTCTCGGTCTCCGGCTTGCTCTCGCGCCAGAACAGCGTGCCCTTGACGCTGTGATCGACGTTGAGCGCCAGCAGCAGGTTGTCCTCGATGGTCTGGCTCTCGAACACCGTCGGCTTCTGGAACTTGCGGCCGATGCCGAGTTCGGCGATGCGGGTTTCGTCGAGCCGCGTCAGGTCCGTAATACCGTCGAACAGCACGGTGCCCTCGTCCGGCTTGGTCTTGCCGGTGATGATGTCCATCATCGTGGTCTTGCCGGCGCCGTTGGGGCCGATGATGGCGCGCATCTCGCCGGGCTCCAGCGTCAGCGACAGGTTGTTGATGGCATGAAAACCGTCGAACGAGACGTGCACGCCGTCGAGATAGAGCAACGCGGAAGTCGTCCTTCCGCCCTCCATGATACTCATGCGCTCACTCCGCCGGGTTCGGTTCGCTGACGCCGTCTTCGCGCGCAGCACTTTCGGCATCCGCCGACATGCGTTTGGCCTTCCAGGGTTCCCACCAGGCGTTGAAGGTGCCGATGATCCCCTTCGGCAACAGCAGCGTCACCAGGATGAACAGCGCGCCGAGCATGAACAGCCAGTACGGCGCCAGCGGGCCAGAGGTGAAGACGGTTTTGGCGTAGTTGACGACGATGGCGCCGAGCGCAGCACCGATCAGGGTGCCGCGGCCGCCGACCGCGACCCAGATCACCGCCTCGATCGAATTGCCCGGCGCGAACTCGCCGGGATTGATGATGCCGACCTGCGGCACATAGAGCGCGCCGGCGACGCCGGCCATGCAGGCCGACAGCGTAAACACGAACAGCTTGTAGGATTCGACCCGGTAACCGAGAAATCGCGTGCGCGATTCGGCGTCGCGGACCGCGATCAGCACCTTGCCGAGCTTCGACGTCACGACCGCACGGCAGATCAGGAAGGCTATGATCAGCGCCAGGCAACTGAGCAGGAACAGCGCCGCACGGGTGCCGTCGGCCTGGACGTTGAAGCCCAGAATGTCCTTGAAGTCGGTCAGGCCGTTGTTGCCGCCGAAACCGAAATCGTTGCGGAAGAACGCCAGCAGCAGCGCGTAGGTCATCGCCTGTGTGATGATCGAGAGATAGACGCCGGTGACGCGGGAGCGGAACGCGAGCCAGCCGAAGCAGAATGCCAGCAGGCCCGGCACCACCAGCACCATCAGGGCCGCGAACCAGAACATGTCGAAGCCGTACCAGTACCAGGGCAGCTTCGGATAGTTCAGGAACACCATGAAGTCGGGCAGGATCGGATTGCCGTAGACGCCGCGGCTGCCGATCTGGCGCATCAGGTACATGCCCATCGCGTAGCCGCCGAGCGCAAAGAAGGCGCCGTGGCCGAGCGAGAGAATGCCGCAATAGCCCCAGATCAGGTCGATCGAAAGCGCCAGGACGGCGTAGCAGACATATTTGCCGAACAGCGCCACCAGATAGGTCGGCACCTGGAAGAACGAGCCGGCCGGCAGCAGCAGGTTGGACAGCGGGATCAGCACGCCGAGGCCGGCGACGATCAGCAGGAAGACGGTGGCGCTGCGATCCAGCGAGCGGGTGAGCACATGCGGCATCATGCTTCCACCGCCCGTCCCTTGAGCGCGAACAGCCCGCGCGGCCGTTTCTGGATGAACAGGATGATCAGCACCAGGATGGCGATCTTGCCGAGCACGGCGCCCGCCACCGGCTCCAGGAACTTGTTGGCGATGCCGAGCGTGAAGGCGCCGACCAGCGTGCCCCAGAGATTTCCGACGCCGCCGAACACCACCACCATGAAGCTGTCGATGATGTAGCTCTGGCCGAGGTTGGGACTGACATTGTCGATCTGCGACAGCGCCACGCCGGCAATCCCGGCGATGCCGGAGCCGAGGCCGAAGGTCAGCGCGTCGACGCGCGAGGTGGCGATGCCCATCGACGCCGCCATGCGGCGGTTCTGCGTGACCGCGCGCATCTCGAGCCCCAGGGCGGTGTAGCGCAGCATCGCCAGCAGGATGGCGAATACCGCCAGCGTGAAGCAGAGGATCCAGAGCCGGTTATAGGTGATGGTGATCTGGCCGAGTTCGAACGCGCCGCTCATCCAGGAGGGATTGCCGACTTCGCGGTTGGTCGGACCGAACGCGGTGCGCACCGCCTGTTGCAGCACCAGCGAGAGACCCCAGGTCGCCAGCAGCGTTTCCAGCGGGCGGCCGTAGAGGAAGCGGATGATGCCGCGCTCGATCACGACGCCGAGCGCGCCGGCGACGATGAAGGCCAGCGGCACCGCGATCAGCAGCGAATAGTCGAACAGGCCGGGATAGCGGGTGCGGATCACTTCCTGCACCACGAAGGTGGTGTAGGCGCCGATCATCACCATCTCGCCATGGGCCATGTTGATGACGCCCATGACGCCGAAGGTGATGGCAAGCCCGATCGCAGCGAGCAGCAGCACCGATCCCAGCGACAGGCCGTACCAGGCGTTCTGCACCATCGACCACATCGCCAGATTGCTCTGGATCGATGCGACGGCACTCGCCGCGGCGCGCGCGACATTGGGCGTCACGTCGCTGCCCAGCCCGGTCAGCAGCGCCATCGCTTCCTGGTCGCCGCGCGCCTTGATGACGGCGATGGCCTCGAGCTTTTCGTTCTCGGTGGCGTCCGGTTTGTAGAGCATGATGGCGGCGCGCGCCTCGGTGAAGGCCTGCTTGGCGCCCTTGTTGGTTTCCTTGGCCAGCGCGCCGTCGATCACCGGCAGCATGGTCTCGTCATAGGTCTTGAAAACCGATTGCGCGGCGGCGATCCGCTTGGCGGGATCGGGCGACAGCAGCGTCAGGCCGCCGAGCGCGGCATCCACGGTACGGCGCAGGCGGTTGTTGAGGCGAACGGCGGCGGCGCCATCCGGCAGCTTGTCGACGGCCGCGCCGGTGGCGGCATCGATGATCTTGCCGTCGGTTCCCGTGACGAAAACCTTCTTGGTGTCGGGATCCGCCGACAACCGGTCGTCGCCGAGCGCGCTGATGATCGGAAAGGCCAGCGGATTGCCCGACGTCGCGATCGTGCCGATCGCTTCCTCGGTATCGGAAAACTCGTCATTGGCGAACTTGGCGACGGCATCCTCGAACGGACCCGCCAATGCCGGCGCGGCGAAGGCCGCCACCAGCAGGAATGAGAGCAGAAGCGCGCGAAGGCGATCAAGAAAATTGACAGACACTGTACAGCCCCGGCGGGAGGGTGAGGAGAAGGCGGCAGTATTGCCGCCTTCTCCGGTCTCTCTTGTTAGTCTCTTGGAAGTTTCTTCTGGCAGAAGGTCAGCAGATCAGGAACCCTGACCGCCGCACTTGTTGGTCTTGGTGTTGTAGTTGCCGCACTTCTTGCCAACCCAGTCGCCGATCAGGTCCTTGGAGCCGTCGAGCTCCTTCGACCATGCATCGCCGGCCACCAGGCCCGGGGTCTTCCACACCACGTCGAACTGGCCGTTGCCCTTGATCTCGCCAATGAACACCGGCTTGGTGATGTGATGGTTCGGAAGCATCTTGGAGGTGCCGCCGGTCAGGTTCTTGGCTTCGATGCCGGGCAGTGCGTCGATCACCTTGTCGGCGTCGATCGACTTGGCCTTCTCGACCGCCTTGACCCACATGTCGAAACCGATGACGTGAGCTTCCATCGGATCGTTGGTCACGCGCTTCGGGTTCTTGGTGTAGGTCTGCCAGGCCTTGATGAACTTCTCGTTCTCGGGCGTCTTGATCGACTGGAAGTAGTTCCAGGCGGCGAGATGGCCGAGCAGCGGCTTGGTGTCGATGCCGGCGAGTTCTTCTTCACCGACCGAGAACGCGACGACCGGAATGTCCTTGGCCTTGATGCCCTGGTTGCCGAGTTCCTTGTAGAAGGGAACGTTGGCGTCGCCGTTGATGGTGGAGACCACGGCGGTCTTCTTGCCGGCCGAGCCGAACTTCTTGATGTCGGCCACGATCGTCTGCCAGTCGGAATGACCGAACGGCGTGTAGTTGATCATGATGTCTTCCTGCTTGACGCCCTTCGACTTCAAGTAGGCTTCGAGGATCTTGTTGGTGGTGCGCGGATAGACGTAGTCGGTGCCGGCCAGCACCCAGCGCTTCACCTTTTCGTCCTTCATCAGGTAGTCGACCGCGGGGATCGCCTGCTGGTTCGGCGCCGCACCGGTGTAGAACACGTTGCGCTCACTCTCTTCACCCTCGTACTGCACGGGGTAGAACAGAATGCTGTTCAGTTCCTTGAATACCGGCAGCACGGACTTGCGCGACACCGAGGTCCAGCAGCCGAACACGACCGAGACCTTGTCCTTGGTGATCAGCTCGCGCGCCTTTTCGGCAAACAGCGGCCAGTTCGAAGCGGGATCGACGACGACAGCCTCGAGCTTCTTGCCGAGTACGCCGCCCTTCTTGTTCTGTTCGTCGATCAGGAAGAGGATGGTGTCCTTCAGCGTGGTTTCGCTGATGGCCATGGTGCCGGAGAGCGAGTGCAGGACGCCGACCTTGATGGTGTCGTCGGCGGCTTTCGCCTGGGTAAACGCGGTCAGGCCCAGAACGAGCCCGGCGGTCGCCGCAAGCCAGCGGCGGCGGCTCAGCTTCGCTATATCGTGAGTAAGTTGTGTAAGCATGAAATGTCATCTCCCTGACGCAGGCGTTAAACGCTGCGAAACGGCCCCAACGGCCGCCTGCGTTAACGGAATCGCAAGAAGCATGCCACCGCGACAAATCGGCCTAAAGTCATGTTATTGTTGTAAAATCTGACGCCGTTCGCAAAATTGCCAGAAACTTTTGCCTATTTCTTGGCCTAAAAAAATGTATGCTTTGGCGGCAAACTATCTATTTTTTGTGCAATCAAGACGATCTGGCTAAAATTCCGGCATGGAATTTTAGCATCTGCAGCACATCGTCGGCGCCATCTCGTTATGGAACCCGTGAATTTCGAGCCATTTCTTAACTGCGCCTGACGATGCGGCCGGATTTTCCTTGAAAGCGCCGCGTTCGTGTTCCATATGAGGCTGGTGACCTAGAGAATCATCAGGTCCTTGCGAGCCGCGTGTTCTGATCCCGTCCGACGGTTTCTGGCTTGCCCCTTCAGCTGACCAAAACCGACGCCCCAAACACGCGGGTGTCTCAGACACCCCTCGCGCGCTCCTGGCCGAAAACCGCCGGGCGCCTGCTTTTTTAATGGAAAGAACCACCTTTTGACCTCCTTTCAGGATTTCGGCCTCGCCGAACCCATTTCGCGTGCGCTCAAGGAAGAGAACTACGAGACGCCCACGCCCATCCAGGCCCAGACCATCCCCCTCGCATTGACCGGCCGTGACGTCGTCGGCATCGCCCAGACCGGCACCGGCAAGACCGCGGCGTTCGCGCTGCCGATCCTGCACCGGCTGCTGGAACACCGCATCAAGCTGCAGCCCAAGACCTGCCGCGTGCTGGTGCTGAGCCCGACCCGCGAATTGTCGGGTCAGATCCTCGACAGCTTCAACGCCTATGGCCGCCACATCCGCCTGACCTCGACCTTGGCGATCGGCGGCGTGCCGATGGGCCGCCAGGTCCGCTCCCTGATGCAGGGCGTCGAAGTCCTGGTCGCCACCCCCGGCCGCCTGCTCGACCTCGTGCAGAGCAACGGACTGAAGCTCGGCTCGGTCGAGTTCCTGGTGCTCGACGAAGCCGACCGCATGCTCGACATGGGCTTCATCAACGACATCCGCAAAATCGTCGGCAAGCTGCCGATCAAGCGGCAGACGCTGTTCTTCTCGGCCACCATGCCCAAGGACATCGCCGAGCTCGCCGAAGCGATGCTGCGCGACCCCGCCCGCGTCGCGGTGACGCCGGTGGCCTCCACCGTCGATCGCATCACCCAGCGTATCATCCAGGTCGACTTCGCCGCCAAGGCGGGGATCCTGGCCCAGCTCCTGAAGCAGGAACCGGTCGACCGCGCGCTGATCTTCACCCGCACCAAGCACGGCGCCGACAAGGTGGTGAAGGGCCTCGCCAAGGTCGGCATCCGCGCCGACGCCATCCACGGCAACAAGTCGCAGAACAACCGCGAGCGGGCGCTGGCGGCGTTCCGCTCCGGCGAGATCCGCACCCTGGTCGCCACCGACATTGCCGCCCGCGGCATCGACGTCGACGGCATCAGCCATGTCTTCAATTTCGACCTGCCCAACATCCCGGAAACCTATGTCCACCGCATCGGCCGCACCGCGCGCGCCGGCGCCGAGGGCGTCGCGATCTCGCTGGTCGCCGGCGCCGAGGAGATGGGCTACCTGCGCGACATCGAACGGCTGATCAAGATCACCGTGCCGCGGGAAGACCGCCGCACGCCGGGTACCCGCGACGCCGCACCGGCCCCCGCGCAACGCCAGCCCCACAACCGGGGCGGACGGTCCGCACCCCGCGCCCATGGCGGCGGCAGGGGACAGGAATCCAGGGGACATGAATCGCGCGGTCACGAATCCCGAGGACATGAATCCAGGGGACATGACGCGGCGCCGGCATCAAAAGGCCCTCGCCGTCCCCGCCGCGGAGGTGGTAATAATGCCGCGCCGCAGCCGAGCCGGCACGAGCAGCACCAGCGCCCGGCGCAGCAGGGCGGCAAGAGCCAGCAGGCCGGCCAAAGCGAGGGCATTCAAGGCGTCGCCTTCTTGCATCGCGAGAGCCGTCCGAATACCCAACCCAACCGTACCCACCGGCCGCAGCGCTAGCCTCGATCGATCTGGAGACAACCATGGCTAAAGAAGAGCTGATCCAGTTCGAAGGACTGGTGACCGAAATCCTCCCCGACGCGCGCTACCGCGTGCAGCTCGACGCCGGGCACGAGATTGTTGCCTACACCGCGGGCAAGATGAAGAAGAACCGGATCAAGACGCTGGCAGGCGATCGGGTCACGATCGAAATGTCGCCCTATGACCTGGAGAAGGGCCGCCTGATCTTCCGTCACAAGGACGAGCGTCCGAACACCGGCGCACCGCGTGGTGCACCGCCGCGCGGCGGCCAGTTCCGCCGCCGCTAAAAGCGCACAAACCCGCCGCGAAATCGCGCCCGACAAAGCCTGTCGCGCGCGATCGCGGAGGGCTGTCCGGCCGAATCAAAAAATCGTGCACGTCAGGATTGTTTTGGACCTTGCTATCGAATAATATTGTCCATCGATTTTCGGCCGGACGACATTAGCTATCCACCGGTACAGCCGGTTTAGACGCTGACGACCCTTCCAAAAATTCGATCTCACCAGCCCGTCGAAAGGTGGGCTACGACTTGTATATCTGAGAAGGGACTACCCCCGTGAGCATGGGAACCGTGAAGTGGTTTAACGCAACCAAGGGCTACGGCTTCATCCAGCCGGATGACGGCGGCAATGACGTGTTCGTGCACATCAGCGCTGTCGAGCGTGCCGGTCTTGGAACGCTGCGTGAAGGCCAGAAGATCTCCTACGAAATCGTGGCAGATCGTCGCTCTGGCAAATCTTCGGCCGACAATCTGCGCGCCGCCGGATAAGCGGTCTCTCGCAGGGCGCGCCTTCACGGTTCGTCCGAGAGATTGCCCCGAAATAGTCACCCGAAACAGTCAAAGGTCGCGCCCACGGCGCGGCCTTTTTTCGTTTCGCGGCAGTGGGGGTCAGCCACTTCGCGGCTGCGGGCTCAGCTCGTGGTGCAGACCGTGGTCTTGTACATCACGCAAAGCGACTGCCGCGGGCGGGTATAGGTGTAGTCCCTGAGCGTGATGGTGCTCTTCAGGACATACCCGACCGTGGGCACGAAGGCATAGCTGACTTCGCTGAAGATCAGGTAGGTGCCGCCGACCTGGAGTGCCGTCGGGATCGTCACCGTGCTTCCCAGCCCGCGCGGCGTCCCGCCCTGGCTCCATTGTACCCGCGCCACCTTCGTTGCGGGATCGATGTAGAGTTCGGAGATCGTCGAGTTCACCGGCGCTGACGGGTAGGGCGTCAGGATCGCCTGGCTGGCGTTGAAGAAATTGGTCAACTGGGCGTCGGTGACCGCGATGTTCTGCGACGTCAGGTCGGACAGCGTCCGCGCCATCAGCGTCACCTTGCGGTTGACCGCGACACCGGACGAGAACTCGTCGGTGCCGAAAAACAGCAGCAGCATGAGCGGGATGATCATGGCGAATTCGATCGCGGCCAGACCGCTGCTATCGACCAACAGTTCGCTCGCCGAGCGCCGTACGCGACGCCACATGTCGATCATCGGTTTGATCCGGGGGGTCATTGGGCCTGCCCTAGTAAGGTTCGTTCTGGAACGCGGCGGTGGCGGTCAAAAGCCGCTTGCTGCCGCTCAAATTCGAGATGTTGAAGCCGAGCCCGGTGACAAACAGCGGCCATTGATAGAACAGCCGCACCACGACGACATCGCCGGGTCCGCCGGGAAGGTAATTGTTCGGTGGCACGAAATTCTTGCCGGCATCGATCGGCGCGGCGATGTTGATGGAAGAGAACGCCGAATAGCTCTTCACATCGATCGAGATGCCGTTGACGCAATCGAACATCGCCACGACCTTGCTGCAGACGAGATTCTTGAATTGTGCCTGCGTGAAGTTGGCCAGCTGCGCCTGACCGGTCATGATCTGGCGCGCGGAATCCTGCGTCACGGTCTCGAGCACCTGGCTGGCGTAGAACACCATCGCCAGCTCGATGATCGCGAACAGAAGCCCGAAGAACATCGGCGCAACCAGCGCGAACTCGACCACGGCCGAACCGCTGCGGTTGCGGCGAAAGCGGCGCAGGATATTTCTGGCGGAAGCTGCGGGCGAGGACATCGAACAAACCTCAAGACGCGGGAGCAGTTAGCGGGCAAGAATTACCCGAAACTGATTGTTGAAGTGTTTCGCCAGACGCCTACAGAGCGCCCCGTTCCGTCAGCCAATCGTTAACCACGCTGGAAGTTCTCAAGCCGTATCGGGCGGTCGCGCCTTCGCGCGCCGCCTTCGACCGGATCGATGAAGGAAGCTCAGTTACCCGATTTCGATCCGGCAGCCGCCGCGCCGGCAGCCTGGCTGGAGAGCGAGCCGGCCTGGTCGATCGCCGCCCTGAAATAGTGCTCGCCGTCACCGAGCGTGATCCGACGCTGGCACACCGGCATGCAGCTATAGGATTCGCGCTCGACGCCGCGGTAGACGGTGACGAGCTGTTCGATCGGGCCCTCGACCTGGATCTGGCGGTCTACCAGCACGTCGCCGCCGCGGTCCATGGCGATGAAATTGGTTGCACCGTAGCCCTTGCCGGTGACGACGACGATGCCGCCGCTCTGCAGGGTAACGTCTGCAATCAGCGGGTTTCCGATGATGATGGTGGCGACCTTGGCAGGAACCTTGAGGAGCTTTGCCTGATCGACATAAACCGCGATCTTGTCCGGATCGGGCGCGGCAAGGCACACCGCTGGCCACAGCAGTGATCCAATGGCGAGGGAACGAAATCCAAAACGCGCACGCGCGCGAATACGCTGGAACCTGAACGACATACTCTACCCCGGGGCGTTACAAGCCGGCAAAAGCGATACGCAGCGGAACCGGCGCCCGACAGGCTGAATCTGACGGCAATTGATGAAAGAAGTGCAAAGGGACCGGATAATTCCGGAGCGACCTGTTTTCGTAAAAAGCGTGCCATTTCAGGAAAAGGGGCCCCGCTATTTACGGAACGGATAGGCCAGCTGCCCGGCAATCTCGCGCGGGAACGAGGCCTGGTCCTCGATGCCGTATTGGTCCGGCAGCCGGTCCGCCGGCATCCGGAAGGTCCCGAACAAGAGGTCCCAGACCGGGAAGGTGCCGGCGAAATTGGTCTCGCCACCCTCCGTGCGCGAGGTGTGATGCCAGCGGTGAAACACCGGCGTCGCCAGCACATAGCGGAACGGGCCAAGGGTCCAGTTCAGATTGGCATGAACGAAGGCCGAGAGAAGAATATTGAAAGGCCCGAGCCACAGCATCACGTTGGGCGAGATGCCGGCCAGCAGCAGCACGACATCGACCCCGATGGTGCCGAGCAGCAGGTTGACCGGGTGAAAACGCGCCGCCGAAATCCAGTCCACGTCCTCGGACGAATGGTGGATGGCGTGGTATTTCCAGAAGCCGCGACGATGAAAGCCGCGGTGCAGCCAGTACATCATGAAATCGGCCAGTACCAGAAACAGCACCGCCTGCAGCCAGAGAGGCAGCGCCGACAGCGGGCCATGACCGTTGTCGTAGAACGCGATCAGTTCGTCGGCGTCACTGATCCCGAACAGCAGGCTGGCGGCGAGCACCAAGAGCCCGATCCGGAACACCCGCGCAAACAGCGGAACCAGGAACCAGTAACCGAGATCGGTGACGAGCTCCCGCTTGCGCCACCACGGCCGGCCGGGATTGCAGGCCCAGAAATGCGCCAGCACCGAGAACAGCAACGCCAGCGCGATCGTGACCGGCACCACCTTGGCCAGGGTCTGGCCGAGCATGTCGACGACTTCGATCAGCAGGTTGGACATGTCCCGGTTCTTACCAGAGCCCCGCTCGCGCTTCCAGTTGCGCCGGCCAGTACGCCGCGTTGCCCGATACGCCCTACGCCGCAGTCGCGACCGCTTTCGGCGAACGGACGGCCGCGGCCAGGGCATGGCCGAGCCGGTTGAAGCGGCGCTCGATCAGCGGCTCGATCACGAAATAGCTCACCGCCAGCGAGGCGGCGGTCACCAGCACGAACAACGGCAGCAGCCCCATCGGCCACAGCGCCGCGATCGCCGACACCACGGCGAAGTGCACGAGGTAGATGGCGTAGGAGTGGCGCCCCAGCAGACAGCCTGGCGCAAACGTCGCGTTCGAGGCCAGCACCGCACAGGCCAGCGCAAACAGAAGGGCGACTTCCGCGCCCCATGCCGAGAGGCACAGCGCTGCCCCGACCAGCAACGATGCGCCGAGCGCAGGTCTTTTTTTCAGCACGACGAAGTCGTACAGCAAAATGCCGAAGCCGAAGCAGATCGCCTGGTGCGGCAGCCAGCAATAGAAGAAGCCCTCGGCGAGATAGGCCTGGCCTTGCGGCAGCAACGCGGCGAGCTGCGGAACGAAAACCCAGTCGGCGGCGAATTTCCCGGCGACGCTGACCAGCGCGATCGATGCATAAACCAGGATCGGGCCGTTCGGCCGCCGGAACAGCCAGATCAGCAGCGGAAACAGCAGATAGAACTGCATTTCCACGGCGATGCTCCATCCGCCGGGAACGACCGAATTGAACGCGGTGACGCTGCCCCCATGCAGGAACAGGAACGTCAGCGCGACGTCGCCGGCACTGACGCCGTCAGGCGCCCAGTGCCTGAAACCCGCGCCCTTGGTGACCAAGAGATAGAAGACGATGGCAATCCAGAACAGCGGAACGATCCTGAACACCCGACGAAGATAGAACGAGCGGATCGCAGCGGAATCGACCTTGCCGCCGAAGGTCAGCATCATCGTGTAGCCGCTGACGATGAAGAACAGCTGGACGCCGTGCTCGCCGTATTTTTCAGCGAACGTCGACAGGCCGGGAACGGCGCCAGTCGCGGCCTGCGCGCAATGCGCGAGCACGACGAGCAGGATCGCCACGCCGCGCAACAGATCGAGGGATTGATTGCGCTCCGCCATGGCGGGCCGGTCAATCACGGGTGCGAACATGCAGCACCGCGTTGCCATCGGAATAGACCCGCTCCCAGCCGCCGATGTTATCGAGCAGGCCGACGGCCGGCGTCGACGGCGTCAGCAGCACCGCATCGATTTTCTCGGTTTTGAGAAGGTTGAGAAACCCGTTGACGTCCCTGAGCTGCAGCGCGCGATAGTATGCCACTTCGAACGCCTCGCCGTAGAGTTCGGCGCGCCCGTCGATGAACACCGGCATCTGCCGCCAGATCATATAGCCGCCGAACGGAAGGTCGTTGAGAACCCGCTTCAGATGGCGCGCCTGCAGCACATCGATGGCCGCCGCGGGTGAATGCAGGACGGGAGGCGAAAACGCCGATTTCGCCGCGAGCGCCCAAGTCGAAGCGCCGAGCATGACGGCCAGCATCGCCGCGAAGGCGGCCGGCGCGGCGATCCCCGTAAACCGGGCCGGCTGCAGCGCGAACTGCGCCGCTACCGGCGCGAGGACAGCGAGCGGCAACAACAGCGCGAATATTTCGAGATTCCTGGTATGCGAAAGCGCCATGTGCAGCAGGCCCAGCACCAGCGCGATCCGCGGCGGCGACAGTCTCACGCCCGCGTAAAGCGCGGCCGCGATCAACACCAGGATCGACATCTCGAACGCACCGAGGCTGGTGAAATCAGCCGGCCGCCATTCGTCGATCAGATGCAGCAATTCGCCGAGATCGAGGATATTGCGCGAGGCTGATATCGATCCCCATCCGTAGGGGGTCATGCAGCAAGCCGCCACCGCGCCGGCGCCGAACACCGCCCAGCGCAGCGCCAGCGATCTCCGCCGGGCGGAATCGGTATTCCACAAGGCATCGAGCGCGAAGGCGCCGGTCAGCACCAGGCCGAAGACGAATCCGCCGTGCAGGTTGGCCCACAACGCCATCAGCGGCAGCAGCCAGAACGACGGCGCTCCGCCGCGTTCGCTCGCCGAAACCAGGCCATACGCCCAGGCCAGCATCACCGGCAGCACCAGCACATGCGGCCGCACCAGAAAATGCGGCGTCGACAGCACCAGCGCCGCCAACGTCACGACAATGGCATAGGTCGCGGGAATGCGGCGGCCGAGAATCCAGGCGAGGAATGCAAAGGCCGCAGCGATACTGGCCGCTGCCAGAACCACCGGCCCGGTCCAGCCAACCAGTTTGTAGCTGCCCGCAAACAGCACCTGCGCCAGCCAGGACGATGACATCCATGGCTCGCCCGCCTTGGTGAAGGAATAGATGTCCGTGCGCGGCAACGCGCCGTGATCGAGGATCCACTGGCCGACCGAGATTTGCCAGTAGGTGTCGGTATCGTTCAGAAGCCGGTCGCCGCAGACCAGCAGCACCGCATAGGCGCCGATCCCGAGCCAGAGCCATGCCGGCACCAGGCCGAGGCTCAAAGCTTTCTCCTGACGGATCGTTCCGGCGTCGATGCTCATGAGAAAGCCTTCCCGCCGATCGTCTCAATGCCGAAACGGATAGACCAGTTGTCCGCCGATTTCGTGCGGCATCGCCTCATCAGCGTCGACGCCATAATTATCCGGCAGCTTGCCTTCCGGCATCCGGAAGGTGCCGAACAGAATGTCCCAGAGCGGAAAGGTGCCGGCAAAATTGGTATTGCCGCCCTCTTCCAGCGAGGTGTGGTGCCAGCGGTGGAATACCGGCGTCGCCAGCACGTATTTGAGCGGGCCCAGCGTCCAGCTCAGGTTGGCGTGAACGAAGGCGGAGTGGAACGTGGTGAACGGTCCGACCCACAGCATGATGTTGGGCGAGATGCCTGCCATCAGCAGGATGACGTCGACCATGATGGTCCCGATGAACAGGTTGACCGGATGAAAGCGCGCCGCGGAAATCCACTCGAGATCCTCGGACGAGTGATGGATCGCGTGATACTTCCAGAAGCCGCCGCCATGAAACATGCGGTGCAGCCAGTAGAGCATGAAGTCGGACGCGACCAGGAACAGCAGCGCCTGGACCCAGAGCGGAAGCTCCGACAGCGGCCCATGGCCATTGTCGTAAAACGCGATCAGCCCGTCGGCATCATGGACGTTGAAGACGATGCTGGCGCCGAGCACCAGCAATCCGATGCGGAAGACACGGCCAAATACCGGCACGAAGAACCAGTAGCAGAGATCGGTGATGAGTTCGCGCTTGCGCCACCATGGCCGGCCGGGATTGCACGACCAGAAATGCGAGAGCACCGTAAAAACCAGGGCCAACCCGACTGTGACCGGAACGATCTTCGTCATCGTCTCGCCCAGCATCGTGACGACTTCTAGGGGCAAATTGGACATGGCGGCCTCATCTGATCGGAGGCTACTGGAGTATCCGTTCGCGCTTAAGGAGCTGTGAATCCCGGAAAAACGCCGGGCACGGCGGCGCGCCGGCATGCGGTCATTTGCGGCCTATTTGCATTTTACCAATTGCCTTAATTCAACGTTTACTCTGCTCAAGAAGTACCAGACCGTGCGGCTTTTACGCGGTCGAATTAACTGCGCCGCAATTGTCCGCCCGTACGGTGACGCGATGGTCACGGTGCTGAGAACGCCGGCGAGACCAAACGTTAGTTCGACCAGCCACGTGTACACAGGAGTTATCTTATGAAGAATCTCGTTTCGCGTTTCGTGAAGGATGAATCGGGCGCCACCGCGATCGAATACGGTCTCATTGCTGCCGGCATCGCGATTGCCATCATTACCGCCGTGAACGGCGTCGGCACCAAGCTGTCGTCCAACTTCGTCTCGATCAGCAACGCGCTGAAGTAAGCGTTACTTGCGAAAGCACGGCAAAGGCCCCGGTACCCCCGGGGCCTTTGTTGTTTTTACCGATGGATGCGTTGCCGGCATAAGCGCGCCCGCCCCTCCCGGCCCGGACCCGGGGGACTGAGGCAAGCCGTCTCGTCGCGCGGCGCGCGATCCAGCCCCGAACCACCCTCTGCGGACAAGCCTGAGCTAGCTAAGCCGCGGCCGCATTCTGCGTCATCACGGAAGCCCCGGCCGGCGACCTTTCGCCAAAGGATTTTGCGGCCGCAATGGCGAGAAGCGCCACGCCGGCGCCTGCAAACACGTCGACGAAGTAGTGCCCGCCGACCAGGGGCGTTGCCAACAGCATCCCGACATAGGCAATCAGCGCGAACGGGCGCATCCACCACACCCCCCAGAACCCCCACAGCGCAAGCACTGCGGCGGCGGCGTGAAAGCTCGGGAATGTGACGATGCCGCTGAGAGTCTCGAAACTCAGAACCCGTAACGATCCGTCGCGAACGGCGGGAATTTCATCGACCTGAACCAGGTAACCGTTGGCCTTGAAGAGCGAAGTGTCGGCGGAAATGCCGTATTCCTGATAGGTGCCGATCGCCGGCAGCAACGCTGAAATGACGATGGTGATGACAGCGGTCAGCGTACAGGCCAGCGTAAATTGCTGCAGACGAACATAATTTCGAGACCATCCCAGAACAGCCGGTACACCGAAGGTCGGCACGCCGATCATGGCATAGGCGAAATAGACATAGGGGATCAGGGCCGGTCGCTCGATGACGAAGTTGTAATAACCCTTCCAGTCGAGCCCGAGCCATCGATCGAAATGTGCGAAGCTGGCGTCCTGCAGGGGAAAATTGGCGGCCGCCGCGAGATAGCCCAGCGGTATAGAGAGCAGATAACACAGCTCGAGCTGTGCAATCGAAATCAGCGCAAAAGCCAGGCGCGGATAACCTCTGCGCCAGAATGCGTGCCCTGCGGCGGCGAATAGCCAGGCCATGCCGATCGCCCGCAGAACCAGGCTCTCGATCTTGAACGAGAAATCCGTCACTGCCAGGCCGGCCACGAACAGCAGCGCCATCAGCAGCAACGGCGCCCAGTTGAAGAGATAAAGTCGCCAGGCTTCCTGGACCTCACGATCGGCCATGACTGCTCCGCCAGTTCTCATGCATCGGCGGGAAAACCAATAGAGCGCTGTGCGTTAACGCTGCCGGAACGTCCTTGGTTAATTCGATGTTACGGGCTTCGATAAAGGCAACTTGCGGCTGGCGCCGCCGCCCTGAAGCGCAGCGGGTCCACCTTGCGGCGACGCAGGTTTTGCCCCGCGAATTGTCGGAATTCTCTCACGCCGCCGTTTTCCGATTGTTCATTTCTCGCCGCTAGTTTCGCACGATGTTCCGACCTCGTCTCAACCGCACAGGCGGCCTGATCCCATGATCCTCGATGTTGCCCGTCTTCTGCTGTTCCCGGCGCTGATCGCGTTCGCGGCCGCGAGTGACCTCCTCACGATGACGATCTCGAACCGGGTCTCGCTGGCGCTGATCGCCGGGTTCCTCGTTCTTGCGCCGCTCGGCGGCATGGGCCTGCACGACATGCTGATGCATCTGGGCTGTGGCGCGGCCGTGCTGGCCGTGGCCTTTGCCTGCTTCGCGCTCGGCCAGGTCGGCGGCGGCGACGCCAAGGTCGCGGCCGCGACGGCACTCTGGTTCGGTTTCGGCCATCTGATGGACTGGCTGGTCTATGCTTCGCTGTTCGGCGGGGCGCTGACCATCTTTCTGGTGGTGTTCCGGCAATGGCCACTGCCCTACCCGCTCGCGGGCCAGGCCTGGTTGACCAAGCTGCACGACAAGCAGAGCGGCGTCCCCTACGGCATCGCGCTCGCGGTCGGCGCATTGATGGTCTATCCGGAGACCGAATGGATCCGGGCGGTGGACCTCACCCACCTCGCCATGCGCTGACAAGCGGACGGTAACGCTCCGTTAAGGCAATTTACACACGCCTCATTAACCATGCTTTGACGAATAGCTGGTCAACTCCCATCACGGCGGCGGCAGCGTCGCGGCGTAATGTGGAAAGTGAAGCGTATGAATACCGCACGCATTGTCGTGTTGACCATCGCGATCGGCGCCGGCGGCATTGCCGCTTTTCTCGCCAGCGGGTCCGACAAACCTGCGCCCACCGAGTCGGTGGCGCAGATGCCAACCGTGGATATTCTTGTCGCGAAGGCCGACATCGGTCTTGGCCAGACGGTCAAGCCCGAGGACATCCAATGGCAGGCCTGGCCGAACGAGAGCGCCAACAGCAATTTCATCAGCCGGGCCAGCAGGGCCGAGGCCATCAGGGACATCACCGGCTCGATCGCGCGCTCACCGTTCATCGCCGGCGAGCCGATCCGGGACCAGAAGCTGGTGAAGGGTAGCGGAACCGGCTTCATGGCCGCGATCCTGCCGTCCGGCTACCGCGCCGTTTCGACCGAAATTTCGCCGGAAACCGGCGCCGGCGGCTTTATTCTGCCGAACGACCGCGTCGATGTGCTGCTTTCCAAGCGCGAAAAGAACCCCGACAGCAAGGGGGCGGATCTCGTCAGCTCGGAAGTCATCCTGACCAATATCCGCGTTCTCGGCATCGACCAGGCGCCGAAGGAAAAAGACGGCACCAGCGCGCTGGTCGGCAAGACCGCGACGCTCGAAGTGAAGCCCGACCAGGCCGAGACGCTGGCCCGCGCGCGCCAGAGCGGCACGCTGTCGCTGGCGCTGCGCAGCATTACCGATGCCCAAGAGGTCGAAAAGACCGAGGAACCTGTCAAGCGTGGCGAAGGCGTCAACGTCGTCCGTTACGGCGTCGCCAGCCAGCAGTTGATGCAGAAGTGACCGAAAGGACGCACGATATGAAGTGCAGGGGAAATCAGCCGATGCGGACATTGATGGTCCGCGCCCTGTCGTTTTCGGCCGTGGCAGCGCTCACGCTCAATCCGGCGCTGGTGCCGGTGATCGCGGCCGACTATCGTCCCGTAGCACCCGTCGCCGTCGACGGACAGATGAACGCGCGCCCGCTTTCGCTCGGTATCGGCAAATCCATCGTGATCGACCTGCCGCGCGACATCAAGGACGTGCTGGTGGCGGATCCCAAGATCGCCAATGCCGTGGTCCGCTCGACCCAGCGCGCCTATATCATCGGCGCCGCGGTCGGCCAGACCAACATCGTGTTCTTCAATTCCGCGGGCCAGCAGATCGCAGCCTATGACATCGCGGTCACCCGCGACCTCAACGGCGTCCGCGCCGCCTTGAAGCAGGCGCTGCCGAATTCCGACATCCGGATCGAAGGCGTCGGTGACGGCGTCGTGCTGTCAGGCACGGCGGCGAACCCGATCGACGCGCAACAGGCCAACGACCTTGCCGCCCGCCTCGTCGGCGGCGTCGACAGGGTGGTGAATTCGATCGCGGTCCGCGGCCGCGACCAGGTGATGCTCAAGGTCACCGTCGCCGAAGTCGCGCGCAACATCATCAAGCAGATGGGCATCGATCTCACCGCCAACATGACCTACGGCACCGCGGTGGTGAACTTCAACAACGCCAATCCGTTCAACGCCTACGGCCGGCCGCTGGTCGGAACCAATTCGCTGGCCTCGTCGTTCGGAGCCACCCCCTCGGTGACCGCCACCCTGCGGGCGATGGAAGCCGCCGGCGTGGTGCGCACGCTGGCCGAACCCAATCTGACCGCGATTTCGGCGAATCCGCCACCTTCATCGCCGGCGGCGAGTTTCCTATTCCCGCGGGCTACTCCTGCGACCCGACCACCCATGTCTGTACCACCCAGATCCAGTTCAAGAAGTTCGGCATCTCGCTCAACTTCACGCCGGTGGTGCTGACCGAAGGCCGCATCAGCCTGCGCGTCATGACCGAAGTGTCCGAAATCTCGAACGACAATTCGATCACGCTGTCGCAGTCGGTGACGGCGACCTCGGTCAACTCGCTGACGATTCCTTCGATCAGGACCCGCCGCGCCGAGACGACGCTGGAAATTCCCTCCGGCGGCGCGATGGCGATGGCCGGCCTGATCCAGGAACAGACCAAGCAGGCGGTCAGCGGCTTTCCGGGCCTGTCGCAGTTGCCGGTGCTCGGTTCGCTGTTTCGCAGCCGCGACTACGTCAACAGCCAGACCGAGCTGATGGTTCTGGTGACGCCCTATGTGGTCCGCGCGGTCGCACAGAAGGATCTTTCGCGCCCGGATGACGGCTTCGCCAGCGCTTCGGACCCGCAGTCCGACCTGCTCGGCAGCATCAATCGCATCTACGGCGTTCCGGGCCGCACCGACCCGGCACGGAATTATCGCGGCACCTACGGCTTTATTACGGACTGAGGCGGGACGATGACACGACAAATGACATCCAGAACACCCGCGGAGCGCAAGCGCGGGCTGCTGCTCGCGGCAGCGCTGATCGGTCTTTCCGTGGCGCTGGGCGGTTGCCAGCACACCTCCGAAGAGGTGACGACGGCAAGCGTGCCCAACGATTACCGCCAGCGCCATCCGATCGCGATCCAGGAAGCCGACCGCTCGATCATCGTGTTCGTCGGTCGTGGCCGCGGCGGCATTTCCGCTCCCCAGCGCGCCGACGTGATGGGCCTGGCCCAGCTCTGGCTTCAGGAAGGCACCGGCGCCATCAGCATCGACATGCCGGTGGACACCCCGAACGCACGCGCCGCCCAGGATTCGCTGCGGGAAATCCAGGCCACCTTCGCCGCCGCCGGCGTGCCGCCGCGCGCGATCAATGTCCGCCAGTATCATCCCGAGGACCCCCGGCACATGGCGGCGATCCGGCTGAACTATCCGAAGATCTCGGCGGTGGCCGGCCCGTGCGGTCTCTGGCCCGAGGATCTCGGACCGTCCGTGCACAACAAGAGCTGGTTCGAAAACAAGTCTTATTACAATTTCGGCTGCTCCAACCAGCGCAACCTGGCCGCCATGGTCGACAATCCGTCGGACCTGGTCCAGCCGCGTCCGGAAACGCCCGCTTACTGGCCGCGCCGTAACGCCGCCTTCGAGAAGTACAAGCGAGGCACTTCCTCCGCAACCACCTATTCCGAGGCCGACAGGGCCAAACTCAGCGACGTCGGCAAATGATCAGTTACGCACGCCAGAACCCAGAACAGCAGCCGGACGCGACCTCGCCGCCGGTGGAAGATCATATTGCGCCGGCGCCGCGGGTGTCGGTGCAGGCCTTCTGCGAGACGGTTGAAACCGCGGCCGCCGTGCAGGCGGCGGGCGAAGACCGCCGCCTCGGCAAGGCTCATCTCAAGATCCAGATGGGCGGCATGGCCGCCGCCATCGAGGCCTACCGTTCCGCGCCGACCCCGAACGTGATCATCCTCGAGACCGAAGGCCGCCACGACATCCTGCTCGGCCTCGACCAGCTCGCCACCGTGTGCGACGCCGGAACCCGCGTGATCGTGATCGGCAAGATCAACGACGTCACGCTCTATCGCGAACTGGTGCGCCGCGGCGTCAGCGACTACGTGATCGCCCCGGTCACCGCCATCGACGTCGTCCGCTCGGTCTGCAACCTGTTTTCGGCGCCGGAAGCCAAGGCGGTCGGCCGCGTCATCGCCGTCGTCGGTGCCAAGGGTGGCGTCGGTTCCTCCACCGTCGCCCATAACGTCGCCTGGGCGATCGCCCGTGATCTGGCGCTGGATTCGGTGGTCGCCGATCTCGACCTCGCCTTCGGTACCGCCGGTCTCGACTACAACCAGGATCCGGCGCAGGGCATCGCGGACGCAGTGTTCTCGCCGGACCGGGTCGATACCGCGTTCATCGACCGCCTGCTGTCGAAATGCACCGACCATCTCAGCCTGCTGGCGGCGCCAGCGACGCTCGACCGGGTCTACGACTTCGGCGCCGACGCCTTCGATTCCATCTTCGACACGCTGCGCAGCACGATGCCCTGCATCGTGCTCGACATCCCGCATCAGTGGTCGGGATGGACCAAGCGCGCGCTGATCGCGGCCGACGACATCCTGATCGTCGCGGCGCCCGATCTCGCCAACCTGCGCAACACCAAGAACATCGTCGACCTCCTGAAGGCACAGCGCCCGAACGACCGCGCGCCGCTTTATTGCCTCAACCAGGTCGGGATTCCGAAGCGCCCGGAGATTCCCACCAGCGAGTTCGCCAAGGCGATCGAAAGCCAGCCGATCGCGACCATTCCGTTCGAGCCGCAGATGTTCGGCTCGGCCGCCAATAACGGCCAGATGATCGCGGAAATCTCCGCCAATCATCGCACCACCGAGATGTTCCTGCAGATAGCGCAGCGGCTGACAGGCCGCGGCGAGACCAAGAAGCCCAAGGGTTCGTTCCTGTCGCCCTTGATCGAGAAGTTGCGGGCCAAGTAAGCCGCCCGCATGGAGTACCACAGTGTTCGGTAAGCGTAGCGGAAACGACAGCGATACGCGGGCGCCGAAGCCCGCCACTCAGGCGCCGGAACCGGTTTCCGGCGCCGCGGCCGCACCGCGCGAAATCGCCGCGCCGGCCGTCTCTTCACCGCCGATTGCGCCCGCGAAAGCGCCCCCTGCTCCCTCCGCCGAAGCGCGGCGGTCCGACAACTATTACCAGGTCAAGGCGACGATTTTCGGCGCCCTGATCGAGGCGATCGACCTTGCCCAGCTCGCCAAGCTCGACGGTAAATCGGCGCGCGAGGAAATCCGCGACATCGTCAACGAGATCATCGCGATCAAGAACATCGTGATGTCGATTGCCGAGCAGGAAGAACTGCTCGACGACATCTGCAACGACGTGCTCGGCTACGGCCCGCTGGAGCCCCTGCTGTCGCGCGACGACATCGCCGACATCATGGTCAACGGCGCCGGCACGGTGTTCATCGAAGTCGCCGGCAAGATTCAAAAGACCGGTATCCGGTTTCGCGACAACCAGCAGCTGCTCAACATCTGCCAGCGCATCGTCAGCCAGGTCGGCCGGCGCGTCGACAAATCCTCACCGATCTGCGATGCCCGTCTCGCCGACGGAAGCCGCGTCAACGCTATCGTCCCGCCGCTGGCGATCGACGGCCCGGCGCTCACGATTCGTAAGTTCAAAAAGGACAAGCTGACGCTCGATCAGCTGGTCAAGTTCGGCGCGATCTCGCCCGAGGGCGCGGAAATTCTCCAGATCATCGGCCGCGTCCGCTGCAACGTGCTGATCTCCGGCGGCACCGGCTCCGGCAAAACCACGCTGCTGAACTGCCTGACCCAGTTCATCGAACATGACGAGCGCGTCATCACCTGCGAAGACGCCGCCGAACTTCAATTGCAGCAGCCGCATGTGGTACGGCTGGAAACCCGGCCGCCCAACATCGAGGGCGAAGGCCAGGTCACGATGCGCGAACTGGTCCGCAACTGCCTGCGTATGCGCCCCGAGCGCATCATCGTCGGCGAAGTCCGCGGACCCGAAGCGTTCGACCTGTTGCAGGCCATGAACACGGGCCATGACGGCTCGATGGGAACGCTGCACGCCAACAATCCACGCGAGGCGATGTCGCGTTGCAAATCGATGATCACGATGGGCGGCTTCTCGCTGCCCTCGCGCACCATTCGCGAGATGATCTGCGCTTCGATCGACGTTATCGTGCAGGCCGCGCGCCTGCGCGACGGTTCCCGCCGCATCACCCACATCACCGAGGTGATGGGCATGGAAG
Source organism: uncultured Alphaproteobacteria bacterium (assembly GCA_963764705.1). GTDB lineage: Bacteria > Pseudomonadota > Alphaproteobacteria > Rhizobiales > Xanthobacteraceae > Bradyrhizobium. Next base: position 361,519 of record CAVXTR010000020.1, read on the forward strand.
GCGACACCATCATCACCCAGGATCTGTTCGTGTACGAGCTGATCGGTGAAGACGCCAACGGCAAGATCATCGGACGGCATCGCTCGACCGGCATCGGACGCCCCCGCTTCTGGGAACGCGCCCGATATTACGGCGAGGAGAAGCGGCTCGCGGCAGCACTCGACGCCGCCGAAGTCGCTGACGTCAAGTAACGGAGCGGGTCATGAACATGCAGGTGCTCGCACTGGCCTTCCTCGCCTTCACCGCCATCGGCGGGCTGGCCTGGGTCTTCATCTACCCGTCGCTGTCGGGCGAGAAGAAGGCCGAAATCGCGCCGTGCCTCGATTGCGCGGCCGGAACCCGCCGCGCGTCAGGCCTCCGACAAGACCCAGCGCTCGCGCCGCGAGCAGGTCGAAGGCTCGCTGAAGGAACTCGAGGCGCGCCGCCAGAAGGAAAAGCGCGTCCCGTTGGGCATGCGACTCTCCCAGGCCGGTCTGGCCTGGACGCCGCAGAAATTCTGGATGGTGTCCGCCGTTTGCGCGGCGGTGTTTTTCGTCGCCGCGTTCACGGCCGGCGGCGGACTGCTGGGCGGCGTGGGTATGGCCTTTGCCGGGGGCTTCGGTCTGCCGCGCTGGATGCTGGGCTATCTCAAGAAGCGCCGCGAGAAGGCATTTATAAAGGCGCTGCCCGACGCCGTCGACGTCATCGTGCGCGGCATCAAGGCCGGCCTGCCGCTGTTCGAAATCGATCAAGGTGGTTGCCGCCGACGCACCGGAACCGCTGAAGAGCGAGTTCCTCGCCATCATCGAAACCCAGACCATCGGCATGCCGCTCGGCGAAGCCTGCGCGCGGCTGTTCGATCGGATGCCGCTGCCGGAGGCGAACTTCTTCGGCATCGTGATCGCGATCCAGCAGAAGTCAGGCGGCAACCTGTCGGAGGCGCTCGGCAACCTCTCCAAGGTGCTGCGCGACCGCAAGAAGATGGGCGAGAAGATCCAGGCGATGTCGATGGAAGCCAAGGCCTCGGCCGGCATCATCGGCTCGCTGCCGCCGATCGTGATGCTGCTGGTATGGATCTCGACCCCCGAATACATCTCGCTGCTTTGGACCACGCCGACCGGCCAGTTCATGCTGGTGTGCTGCATCGGCTGGATGACGTGCGGCGTTCTTGTAATGAAGAAAATGATCAACTTCGACTTCTGACGGTGCAGTTATGATTCAGTTTATGATCGACAAGCTTCACGACGCCCGGTTCATGACCATGCTGCTCGCCGCCATCGCCGCGAGCGCGACCGCCTACACGCTGATCATGCCGCTGTTTGCCGGCGAGGGCCTCGCCAAGCGCATGAAAGCCGTCGCCAGCGAGCGCGAGCGGCTGCGGCAGCGCGAGCGTGAGCGGCTCAACAAATCGGAAAAGGTGTCGCTGCGCCAGAGCCCGAAGCAGCTCGTTTCCAAGGTGGTGGAAGATTTCAACCTCGGCAAATGGCTGGCGCAGGAAGCCGCCCGCGACAAGCTGATCATGGCCGGCTATCGCGGCCATGCCCCCTACGTCACGTTCCTGTTCGCCCGCGCGGTGACACCGATCGTGTTTTTTATCGGCGCGGTGCTCTATGTGTTCGTGATCACCCACATGGAAAAATCGATGTCGGTGAAGATCGGCATCTGCGTCGCTGCCGCCTATGCCGGATTACAGGCGCCGATGCTGTTCCTGAAGAACGCCATCAGCAAGCGCCAGCTTTCGATCAAGCGCGCCTTCCCCGACGCGCTCGACCTGCTGCTGATCTGCATCGAGTCCGGCATGTCGGTCGAAGTCGCCTTCCGCAAGGTCGCCACCGAGATCGTGACCCAGTCAGTGGCGCTGTCGGAGGAGTTCGCGCTGACCACCGCCGAACTGTCCTACCTGCAGGACCGCAAGGTGGCCTACGAAAACCTCGCCAAGCGCACCGGCCTCGAAGGCGTGAAGTCGGTCTGCCTGTCGCTGATGCAGTCGGAACGCTACGGTACGCCGCTGGGCCAGAGCCTGCGCGTGATGGCGCAGGAAAACCGCGACATGCGCATGAACGAGGCCGAGAAGAAGGCCGCTGCATTGCCGCCGAAACTGACCGTGCCGATGATCCTGTTCTTCCTGCCCTGCCTGTTCATCGTCATTCTCGGGCCGACCTACATCAAGATCCAGGCGATGCATTAAGCCGGCGCGAGCCAAGCGTCGCGCCGTTCGATGCCGCGTCGCCCGCTCGCCGAGGCGATCGAGCACGCGCAGCGCCTGAATGGATTGCGAGCAGCTCAGGAATACCGGATCACCGCTGGCGCCGGTCGCCGGGTGGCGGAGCCCCCCCTTCGGCGGGTAATGACGACTGTGTGGCGACGACAGCGCAGTGATGACGGCTGGTGGCTTAGTCCTGCCGGTCGAGCGCGACCACGGGAGGCTTGCGTCCGCCGCGCGGATCCTTCTGGCTCAGCATCTCGCGGAGGTAAGCGACGTTGGCTGTCGCCTCGTCGGCCGGCAGATCGCCCTTGGCGATGGTCTCGGCTTCCGGGAAGCGGCCCTGCAGACCGACCACCAGTGCGAGGTTCTGGCGCACCCGGCCGTCGGCGCGGGGGTTGCCATAGGCGCGCCGCAGCGTTTCCTCAGCCAGCGGCAATTCCCGCGTCAGCATGTAGGAAAGGCCGAGATTGGACAGCACCGACGGCTCTTCCGGCACGATCTTGAGCGCGGTCGCGTAGTAGCGGCGGGCTTCGTCGTGCTTGCCGAGCTTGTCGAGCGCGGTGCCCTGCACCGAGAGAATGCGCCAGTCGGGATTGGCGGGGGAATGGGCGCGGCTCAGCACATCGAAGGCGGCCTGCGAATTGCCGTTGTCGGCGAGCGCGCGGCCGTAGCCGGCGAGCAGCGCCTTGTTGCCGGGATTGGCGATGGTGGCCTGTTCGAGCACGGCGGCGGCCTGTGCGCGTTGCCCGGTGGCGCGAAGCGCCTGGCCGTAGGCCAGCGCCACGTCAGCGTCCTTCGGATTGGCGCGGTAGCGCTCGCCGTAAACATCGACTGCTTGCCGTGGATCGTCGGAAACCGCCGCGGTCTTCGGCGAGGAAGTCAGCGCTCCCGTCACGTCCGACATGGTCTGGCAGCCGCCGAGACCTGCGGCCAAAACCACGGTCATGGCTGCGGACGACAGCAGCCGTGCAAAGGACCGGGCAGGACATCGGGTATGGCTGGACTGACGACGCATGACTTCAACTCACGGAAATATCGGGCGAAGGGAGCCGAACGCGCCATCAATAGACTGTTAACCCTAACGGCCGGTTAATCGGCCGTGCTATGCCAGCCGCATCGCCCCGCCCGCCCCCGCTTGACGAGACCCCGCATGCACTCCCTGTTCGTGACGACGCCCACAAGCTCCGCCATTCCGATTACCTTCGCCACCAGGACGACATGGGCTGCGATCAGCAAGGACCTTACCGAACCGGCCCGGCAGTTTGCGCTGGCCAACGACTTCACCGCCAAGCCCGGCAAGTCCCTGATCCTTCCCGCACCGGACGGCCAGATCGCGCAGGTGATTTTCGGCATCGAGGACGAGAGCAGCAAATCCCGTGATCTGTTCCGGCCAGGCTCCCTGCCCGGCCTGCTGCCTCCGGGCGTCTACCGGTTTGCCAATGCGCCGCACGATGCGCGCCTTGCAACGCTCGCCTTTGCGCTCGGCAGTTACCGCTTCGGCCGCTACCGCAAGGCCGAGGCGCCCGGCGTCCGGCTGGTGCCGCCCGAGGGCGTCGACATCGCCGATATCACGCGGATGGCGGGAGCCGCGTCGCTGGCGCGCGACCTCATCAATACGCCGTCGAACGACATGGGCCCGGAACAACTGGCGGCAGCGGCCGAGACGCTCGCGAACCGCTTCGGGGCGAGTTTCAAAAGCATCGTCGGCGACGACCTGGTAGCGCAGAATTTTCCGCTGATCCATGCGGTCGGCATGGCCTCGACCCGCGCGCCGCGGCTGATCGATTTCACCTGGGGCGATGCTTCCCATCCGAAGGTCACTTTGGTCGGCAAGGGCGTCTGCTTCGACACCGGCGGCCTCGACCTCAAGCCATCGAGCGGCATGCTGATCATGAAGAAGGACATGGGCGGCGCGGCCAACGTGCTGGCGCTGGCGCAGATGGTGATGGACGCCAGGCTGAAGGTCCGGCTACGGGTGCTGATCCCGGCGGTCGAAAACGCGGTCGCCGGCAACGCCTTCCGTCCGCTCGACATCTTCAAGTCGCGAAAAGGTCCGACGGTCGAGATCGGCAACACCGATGCCGAGGGACGGCTGGTGCTCGCCGACGCGCTGGCGCTGGCGGACGAGGAGAAGCCGGACCTGCTGGTCGATCTGGGGACGCTGACGGGCGCGGCGCGGGTGGCGCTGGGGCCGGACTTGCCGCCATTCTACACCAATGACGAGGCGCTGGCGGGAGACGTCGCTGTTCACGCGAAAAGCGAGAACGATCCGTTGTGGCGGTTGCCGCTCTGGCCGGCCTACGATTCATGGCTGGATTCGAAAGTCGCCGACATCAACAATGCGCCGTCCGGCGGCTTTGCCGGCTCGATCACCTGCGCGTTGTTCCTGCAACGCTTCGTGTCAGACAACACGCGATGGCTGCATGTCGATATCTACGGCTGGACACCGTCAGCCAAACCGGCGCGTCCCGAAGGCGGCGAATGCCAGGCCGCGCGCGCGATCTACAAACTGTTGAGCCAGCGCTATGGATGATCCGCGCCTGACGCCGGCCAGACCCGAGGTCGCCGCCAAATATCTCGAGGGCAAGGTCAAGGCCGCGCGCTTCGTGGAGGGCGAGGCGTTCTGCGTCTCTGAGTCCATCGTGCCGCTGCGCGAGGCGCCAGCCTCCAACGCGATGCTGCTGACCCAGGCGTTGAAGGGCGAGCGCGTCACGGTCTACGACCGCAACGGCGAAGGTTTTGCCTGGGGCCAGTTGAATGACGACGGCTATGTCGGCTGGATCCCGGATGCCGCATTGGCAAAGCCCGGTTCTGAGCCGACGCACAAGATCACGTCGCTGCGGACGTTTGCGTTCCCGGGACCGTCGATCAAGTTGCCGCCGGTCGAGACGCTGTCGATCGGGGCGCAGGTGACGGTCGTGCGCGACGACGGCGCCTTCGCCGTCACCCGCGACGGCTGGTATCTGCCGCGCGGACATCTTGGCGGCCTCGACACGTTCGAAAACGATTTCGTCGCGGTCGCCGAACGCTTTGTCGGCACGCCCTATCTCTGGGGTGGCAAGAGCAGCCTCGGCATCGATTGCTCCGGCCTGGTTCAGATCTCGCTGAACGCCGCCGGCACCGGCTGCCCGCGCGACAGCGACATGCAGCAGGACGGAATCGGACGCACCCTCGACGCAACCGGGATGCAAAAGCTGCAACGCGGCGATTTGATCTTCTGGAAAGGCCATGTCGCCATCGTCCGCGATGCCGACACCATCGTTCACGCCAACGCGCATCATATGGCGACGGTGATCGAGAATGCGCGCGACGCCATCGCACGCATCAAGGCCGCGGGCAGCGAAGTGACGGCGATCAAGCGGCTTGGCTAAAGCATGAAGGGTTTGGGGGGCGTCAGACAAAAATCGCGAAAACAACCCCATGCAAAGTAGGACATCTCGCAAAATTGGTATTAGCGCACCTTCTTTGGCAGAATATCACGATCACGCTTCCGGCGCGGTCTCCAGCCTAAACGCAGCGGCGAACAGCGCGCGGGTGTAGTCGCTCTTCGGATTCTTGAACAGTTCGGCCGCCGGGCCTTCCTCCACCACCTTGCCCTGGCGCATCACGATCAGGTGGCTCGCGAGCGAGGCCACCACGCGCAGATCGTGCGAGATGAACATATAGGTCAGGTCGCGCTTGCGCTGCAACTCGCGCAGGAGATCGACCATCTGCGCCTGGAACAGCATGTCGAGCGCGCTGGTCGGCTCGTCCAGCACCACGAAATCCGGCTCCAGCACCACCGCACGCGCGATCGAGATGCGCTGGCGCTGCCCGCCGGAAAACTCATGCGGATAGCGGAAGCGCGTTGTCGGATCGAGCCCCACATCCGTCAGCGCCTTGACCACGCGCTCCTCGCGCTCGCCCCGCGACAATGAAGGTTGATGCACGCTCAACCCCTCCGCGACGATATCACCGACCGACATGCGCGGGCTCAGCGCGCCGAACGGATCCTGGAATACGATCTGCATATCGCGGCGGAACGGCAGCATCGCCTTGAAGCGCAGGCCCTGGATGTTCTGGCCGAGAAACACGATCGGCCCGTCGGAAGAGATCAGCCGCAGTAGCGCCAGCCCCAGCGTGGTCTTGCCGGAGCCGGATTCCCCGACGACGCCGAGCGTCTCGCCCTTGCGGACCGCCAGGCTGACGCCGTCCACCGCCTTGATATGGCCGACGGTGGAACGCAGCAGGCCGCGCTTGATCGGAAACCAGACTTTCAGATTGTCCGCCGATATCACCAGCGGCAACTCCGGTCGCGGCGGCGCCGGATCGGGCTTCGGCTCCGCCGCCAGCAGCGCCTTGGTATAGGCGTGCTTCGGAGCGGTGAAGACCTGCTCGACCGGGCCTGCCTCGACGATCTTGCCGGAATTCATGACGCAGACGACGTCGGCAATGCGCCGGACGATGCCGAGATCATGGGTGATGAACAGCAGGCTCATGCCGAGCCGGGTGCGGATTTCGGCGAGCAGCGCCAGGATCTGGGCCTGCACGGTGACGTCGAGTGCTGTGGTCGGCTCGTCCGCGATCAACAGATCCGGCTCGTTGGCGAGCGCCATCGCGATCATGACGCGCTGGCGCTGGCCGCCCGATAATTGATGTGGGTAGCTCTTCAGCCGGGTTTCGGGATCGGGAATGCCGACCTGCGTCAGCAATTCCAGCGTTCGCGCCCGCGCCATCGCGCCGCTGATGCCGTTGTGGAGCAGGAGTATCTCGCCGATCTGCGCCTCGATGGTGTGCAGCGGATTGAGCGAGGTCATCGGCTCCTGAAAAATGATCGAGATATCGTTGCCGCGAATTTCGCGCATCTCGTTCTCGGACGCCGTCAGGAGATCGCGGCCCCGGAAGCGGATGCTTCCCGAAGGATGCGAGGCGCTCGGATAGGGCAGCAGTCTCAGGATCGACAGCGCGCTGACGGACTTGCCGGAGCCGAACTCGCCGACCAGCGCCACGCACTCGCCGCGCCTGATGGAAAACGAGACATGATCGACAGCAAGCGACTGGCCGAACGCCACCGAGAGGTCGCGCACGTCGAGCAAGGGCTGGTTGATGGCGTCCATGCGCGGGCCCTTACCGGAACGTCTTGCGCGGATCGAAGGCGTCGCGCGCCGCTTCGCCGATGAAGATCAAGAGCGACAGCATGATCGCGACCGCGAAGAAGCCGGTGAAGCCGAGCCACGGCGCCTGCACGTTGGATTTTGCCTGCGACAGCAATTCACCAAGCGACGGCGAACCCGGCGGCAGGCCGAAGCCGAGGAAGTCGAGGGCCGTCAGCGTCATCACCGAGGACGACACGATGAAGGGGAGGAACGTCATGGTCGCCACCATCGCGTTCGGCAGCAGATGGCGGAACATGATTTTGGCATTGGAGACGCCGAGCGCGCGCGCCGCCTGGATATATTCGAAGTTTCGTCCACGCAGGAATTCGGCCCGGACCAGCCCCACCAGCGACACCCAGGAGAACAGCAGGAGAATGCCGAGCAGGATGAAGAAGCCCGGCGGCAGTACCGCCGAGATGATCAAGAGCAGATAGAGCGAGGGGATCGCATTCCAGATCTCGATGAAGCGCTGGAAACCGAGATCGATCCAGCCGCCGAAATAGCCTTGCACCCCGCCGGCGGCGATGCCGATGATCGAGGATACGATCGTCAGCGTCAGGCCGAACAGGACCGAGATGCGGAAGCCGTAGATCAGGCGCGCCACCACGTCGCGGCCCTGATCGTCGGTTCCGAGCCAGTTATATTCGAGGTCGCGGCAGCCGTTGAGATGCTTCTTCTGCACCACCTCGCTGCATTGCTGCTCGGTCAGCATCCAGGTCGGCTTCGACGGCGCCGGCGTCGGCAGGTCGAGATTATGGGTATCGTAGGAATAGCGGATCAGCGGCCAGAAGATGCTGCCGCCCTTGTCCGCTATCTGCTTCTGCAAGTACGGATCGCGATAGTCCGCCGCGGTCTCGAAGTCGCCGCCGAACGTGGTTTCGGAATAGCTGATGAAAGCCGGCCAGTAGAGATGGCCGTCATACTTGATCATGAACGGGCGATCGTTGGCGATCAGTTCGGCGAACAGCGAGACCACGAACAGGACCAGGAATATCCAGAACGACCAGTAACCGCGGCGGTTGGCCTTGAAGTTCTGCCAACGCCTGCGGTTCAGCGGCGACGGCTTGAACGGAATACGCGTGATCGGCACCGCTTCGCCAAGCGGCGTTTGCGTCGTGGTCTCGATCGGCTTGGGTGCGGTGACCGTCATCAGACCTCACGCGCCTCGAAGTCGATCCGCGGGTCGATCCACATATAAGCGAGATCGGAGGCCAGGTTGACCACGAGACCCACCAGCGAAAAAATAAACAGCGTCCCGAACACCACCGGATAATCGCGGTTCAGCACGCTTTCAAATCCGAGCAGGCCGAGGCCGTCGAGCGAGAAGATGGTCTCGATCAAGAGCGAGCCGGAAAAGAAAGCGTGGATGAACGCGCCCGGAAAGCCCGCAATCACGATCAGCATCGCATTGCGAAAGACGTGATTGTACAGCACCTGCCACTCGCTGCAGCCCTTGGCGCGCGCGGTCATGACATACTGCTTGCGGATTTCGTCGAGGAACGAGTTCTTGGTCAGCAGCGTCATGGTGGCGAAGGCGCCGAGCGCCATCGAGATCAGCGGCAGCGTGATGTGCCAGAAATAGTCGATGATCTTCCAGTACCAGGGAAATTGCGCCCAGCCGTCCGAGGTCAGGCCGCGCAGCGGGAAGATGTTGAAGAACGAGCCACCGGCAAACAGGATGATCAGCAGGATCGCGAACAGGAAGCCGGGAATGGCGAAGCCGACGATGATGATCGCAGAGGTCCAGGTATCGAACCGCGAACCGTCCTGCACGGCCTTGCGGATTCCGAGCGGGATCGAGATCAGATAGGTCAAAAGCGTCATCCAGATCCCGAGCGACATCGAGACCGGAAGTTTTTCCTTGATCAGTTGCAGCACGCTGACGTCGCGGAAATAGCTCTTGCCGAAATCGAAGCGCGCGAAATTCCACAGCATCAGAAGGAAGCGCTCCGGCGCCGGCTTGTCGAAGCCGAACTGCACTTCGAGCTTCTTGACGAAGTCCGGATCAAGTCCCTGCGCACCGCGGTATTTCGAACTGACGGCGTCAGCCGACGCGCCGACCTGGCCGCGCGCGCCGAAATCGCCGCCGGACGAACCCGAAATCCGCGAGGTGCCGCCGGTGTCGGCGCCGGAGAGCTGCGCCAGCACGCGCTCGACCGGCCCGCCCGGCGCGAATTGCACGACGATGAAGGAGACCAGGAAAATCCCCAACAACGTCGGGACCATCAGCAGAATGCGGCGTGCGATATAGGCGCCCATGAATTACTTCACCTGCTCGGGCTTGCCGGTTTTTGCCGGATCGGCCCACCAGTTGTCGGGAGCGCCGGTGCCTTGCGCATAGCGTGCCGGTTTCGGCGGATGCGCGAACAGGTCCCAATAGGCGATCGGGTGGTTGGTGCGATACCACTGCGGCACCCAGTAGCGGCCGGCGCGAAACACCCGGTCGAGCGCGCGGCAGGCGTTGGTGAGGTCGCTGCGCGTTTCGGCGCCGATCGCCTTGTCGACCAGCGCGTCGATTGCCGGATTGGCCACTCCCGCCAGATTGTACGACCCCTTGGTGGCCGCCGCCTGCGACGCGAAATACGGCCGCAGGCTGTCGCCCGGGGTCGGCGACATATTCAGGCGCATCGTCGTAACGTCGAAATCAAACGCCTCGACCCGGGCACGGTACTGCACCGCGTCGATCAATCGAATGCTGGCCTCGATGCCAAGTTGAGCGAGGTTCTTGATGAAGGTGGCGTGATGCGGCTGGAACGACGGCTCGTCGAGCAGAAACTCGATGGTAAAAATCTCCCCGTTGGGCAGCAACCGCTTGCCGTCCTTGACGGGAAGTTTTGCGTCCTGCAGCAATTGCTGCGCCTTGCGCAGCAGGTTCCGGTCCTGGCCCGATCCATCCGACACCGGCGGCACGAACGGCTGACCGAAAACCTCGTCCGGCACCTGCCCGCGGAACGGCTCCAGCAGCTTCAGTTCTTCCGGCGACGGCAATCCGGTCGCCACCATGTCCGAATTCTGGAACGGTGAAACCGTGCGCGCATAGGCGCCGTACATCACGGTCTTGTTGGTCCATTCGAAATCGAACGCATTGATCACCGCTTCGCGCACCCTGGGATCCCCAAGCTTGCCGCGGCGGGTGTTGAAGAACCAGCCTTGTCCTCCGGACGGGGTCTCGTCGGGTAACGTCTCACGCTTGACGCGACCGTCCTTGATCGCCGGAAAATCGTAACGCGTCGCCCAGATCCGCGCGGTGAATTCCTCGCGATAGAGATAGTTCCTGCCGGTAAAGCCTTCGAACGCCACATCGCGATCACGATAGAACTCGTAGCGCACGGTATCGAAATTGTAGCTGCCGCGGTTGACCGGAAGATGCGCCGCCCACCAATCCTTGACCCGGTCGTATTCGACATAGCGGTTGGCTTCGAACTTGCCGACCTTGTAGGGCCCGGACCCGAGCGGCGCATCGAGCGTCGTTTCGTCGAACGGGTGCGTCGCGTAATAGGCTTTCGAGAAGATCGGCAGGCTTGCGATGTAAAGCGGCACGTCTCGCGCCCGGTTCGGCGCGAAAATCACTGTCACGGTCGCGTCGTCGAGCGCCTCCGCCTTCACGAAGTCGCGCAACTGAACCAGGATCAGCGGGTGGCCCTTTTCCTTCAGCGTGTTCAGCGAGAAGGCGACGTCATGCGCGGTCAGCTTCGAACCGTCGTGGAAACGCGCCTCGGGTCGCATCGTGAAGCGATAGGTGAGCTTGTCGGGCGAAATCCACACCGATTTTGCGGCAAGGCCGTACATCGCGTCGGGCTCGTCGTTCGCGCGCGCCATCAGCGAATCAAAAACCAGCTCCATGCCCTTGGCGCCCTCACCCTTGAGGATGAAGGCGTTGAACGAATTGAAGGTCTGGAACGATTGATTGTAGGCCCGGGTCGACGGGATCGAGGAGAACAACCCTCCCTTCGGCGCGTCCGGAGTGACGTAGTCGAAATGGTGGAAGTCGGCCGGATATTTCAGATCGCCGAACACCGACAGCCCGTGCGTCTCGGTGCCGTCAGCGGCCGAGGCGACGCTGGGGCGAAACTGCGCGGCGCTGAGCGCGCCGACGCCGAGACCGAGTACATGGCGGCGGGACAGGGCGGGCACGCGGGAAAAATCGTTCAAGAGCGTTTACCTGTCTTGGCCGCTTTTTCGGCGTCGAACCACCAGAGCGCCGGAAATCCGGAGACGCCGTATTTCGGCAATGGATCGGGGCGGCTGAAACGATCCCAGCGCGCGACGCGTTCAAATCCGGCGGCGAATTGCGGAACGACGTAGCTGTTCCACAGCAATACCCGATCCAGCGCCTTGCAGCTCGCGACCAGATCGGCGCGATCCTTGGCGTAGATGATCCGGTCGATCAAGGTATCGACCGCGGGATTCTTGATGCCCGGAATATTGCGCGAACCGGGCCGGTCCGCCGATTCCGATCCAAAGAAATCGCGTTGTTCGTTGCCCGGCGACAGCGACTGCGGCCAGCCGGAGGTGACGATATCGAAATCGAAACTGCGGGTGCGATTTTGATACTGGACGCTGTCGACGGTACGGATATTGACGGCCATTCCAAGCTGTTCAAGGGACGGTTTGTAGAACAGCACACCTCGCTCATCGCCGGGATCACCACACAAGAATTCGATAGTCACCGGCTGGCCTTTGGGATCGATCAGCTTTCGATCGCGAATTTCGAACCCGGCCTCCTTGAGCAGCCGCGCCGCCTCACGCAAGTTGTTGCGCGCCGCCTCGGCACTGCCGCCGACCGGGTTCTTGTACGGCGTCGTGAACAGTTCGGCCGGCACCTTGCCGCGCATCGTTTCGAGAATCTGTAATTCGGCGCCTTCCGGAATGCCGGTCGCCATGAACTCGGGAATGCCGTCGAAATAGCTGCCGTCGCGATGGTACTCGCCGTTGGAGAGCAGGCGATCCGACGTCTCCCAGTCATAGGCGAGATTGAACGCGCGACGGAGCCTGACATCAGCAAACAGCGGACGGCGCAAGTTGAAGGCGTAACCCTGCATCGAGCCGGAGCTCGCATTCGTGAACTTTTCCTTGACCACACGCTTGTCGGTCACCGCGGGAAAATCGTAGGCCGTCGACCACTGCTTGCCGCTTCGCTCGACAAACCAGTCGAGTTGATCGCCCTTGAAGGCCTCGCGTCCGACCGTGTCGTCGCGAAAGAATTCAAACCGGATCTGGTCGAAATTGTTCTGTCCGACCGACACCGGCAGATCTTTACCCCAATAGTCGGCGACGCGTTCCAGCACCACCGACCGGCCCGCGACCATTTCCTTGATACGATAAGGTCCCGACCCGAGCGGAAGCTCCAGCGTAGTCGCGGTGACGTCGCGCTTACGCCCTTGTGAATCGCTTCCTTCCCACCAGTGCCTGGGCAGCACCTGAACTTCGCCGGCAATGCTCGGCAGTTCGCGGTTACCGGGGGCGTCGAACGTGAACTTGACCTCACGCTCCCCGTTCTTCTCACACTTGACGATGTGGCTGTAGTACGCGCTGTACATCGGGCTGTTCTTCTTCAGCACATCGAAGGAAAAGACGACGTCTTCCGGCGTCACCGGCTTGCCGTCGTGCCAGCGCGCCGCCGCACGCAACCGATAGATGACGTACGAAAAATCGTCGGGATAGGCGACGGCTTCCGCGAGCAGACCGTAGGCGGTTGACGGTTCGTCCTGCGACCGGGTCGTCAGCGCCTCGAGGATCAGACCGAGGCCGTTGGCGAGCGAGCCCTTCACCCCGTCGACGACCAGATTGAAGTTATCGAACGTGCCGAGCGCGAACATGCGGACGACGCCGCCCTTCGGGGCGTCCGGTTTGACGTAATCGTAGCGCTTGAAGCCGGCAGGATATTTGACGTCGCCGAAGGTCGAAATGGCGTGCCGCCAGGCCAGCCCATCGGGTGCGGCCTGTGCTTGAGCCGGCGTGATCGCCGGGATGCCCGGGTTAAACCCCACTGCGGGAGCCATCGCGGCGACAGCGCCGCCCTGCAGAAGATGTCGCCGGGTAATCGTCAAATGCAGAATTCCTGATTTCAACGGGCGCCGTTATTTTCGCGCATGATCTCGCCGGAAAACCGGTTCCCGTTTTTCCGGATCATGCGCCAGCCAGCACCCAATATAAGGCAAGGGTTCGACAAATTACGTTGCTTTTTCCTCATGATAATAGCTCACGCGCGACGACGCTGCGACGAAACGTCCCGATAACGACAATGCGATCAGCCCATTCACGCTACCTACGAAAAACGGCCAGGCAATGCCTGGCCGTTGTGTCGCCTGCAAGTCCATGCCGGACTGCGGAAATGTTATTTCGCCGCGGTCGGGAGCGGAACCGGCTTATCCGACAGCGTGGCCAGATAGGCGATCACATCGGCGCGCTCGCCATCCTTCTGGATGCCGGCAAAGCCCATCGCGGTGCCGGGAACGAAGCCCTTCGGATTGGAGATGAACTTGTTGAGGTCGTCGAACGTCCACTCGCCGCCCTTGCCCTTCATGGCCGCCGAGAAGTTGAAGCCGCCCTTGCCCGTGCCCTTCTTCTCGCCGACGGTGCCGAACAGGTTCGGACCGACGCGGTTGGGGCCACCCTTTTCGAAGGTGTGACAGGCGGCGCACTTCTTGGCGGCAGCGGCGCCCCGCTCGGCGGAAGCGGACTGCAGCAGCTTTTCGATCGGCTCGGACGGCGCGGCCGCCGCTTCGTGACCGCCGCCATGCGCCTCTTCCTTCACCGCGATCTCGAAACCCGGCTTTTGCGGCATCACGGGCGCGAAAATCGCGCCGGCGCCGAAGCTGGTCACCAGAAGCAGAATGCAGGTACCGAGGATGGCACCGAGGATCTTGTTGAGTTCGAAGGAGTCCATATTGGCTCAGGCTCCAGCCCGGAAGGTCGATGGTAGGCCGGCAACGGCCGCGGAATAGCTTCAGGAATCAGGCTTTCGCGCTGCACCCTCAGCAGGGTTGAGATATCGGTTTGCCCGGGCTCTGGCAACCCGTATAAACGCCCCGACTTTCCGCCAATCCCCATTATTTCCGGCCTGTTTTTCAAGGCCGCCTTTGACTGCGCAACGATGACCGACCCCCGCACCTTGGTGCTGATTCCCGCCCGGATGGCGGCGACCCGCCTGCCGGGTAAACCGCTCCTGGACATCGGCGGCCTGCCGATGATCGTCCATGTGCTGCGGCGGGCGGAAGAGGCGCAGATCGGCCGGGTCGCGGTCGCGACCGACACGCCCGAGATCGCGGCCGCCGTGAAAGCCCATGGCGGCGAGGCGGTCATGACCCGATCCGACCACCCTTCCGGTTCGGACCGGAGCTTCGAGGCGCTCCAGCATCTGGATCCCGAGCGGAAAATCGAGATCGTGGTCAACCTACAGGGTGATTTCCCAACCATTTCACCCGGCAATATCCGCGACGTGCTGCCGCCGCTGGCCGACCCTGCCGTGGATATCGCGACCCTGGCGGCCCAGATCCATACCGACGAAGAGGCCTCCAACCCGAACGTGGTCAAGGCGGTCGGCTCGCCGATCGGCCCCCGGCGGTTGCGGGCGCTCTATTTTACGCGTGCCACGGCGCCCACCGGCGATGGTCCGCGCTACCACCACATCGGCCTTTACGCCTACCGCCGTGCCGCGCTGGAGCGGTTCGTGACGCTGCCGCCGTCGCCGCTGGAGCGGCAGGAGAAGCTCGAGCAGCTCCGGGCGCTTGAGGCCGGGATGCGGATCGACGTCATCATCGTCGACACCGTGCCGCGCGGCGTCGACACCCCGGCCGACCTCGAAACCGCCCGCCGCCTGCTGGCAAATACCTGAAGCACTGCTACAAGGCGCCCCAGAGAGAACATATGACCAAGAAGCTGAAAATCGCATTCCAGGGCGAGCCTGGCGCGAACTCCCATATCGCCATCGTCGAGGCCTATCCGGACGCCGAGCCGTTGCCCTGCCCGACCTTCGAAGACGCGCTGGCCGCGATCGCCTCGGGCGAGGCCGATCTTGGCATGATCCCGATCGAGAATTCGGTCGCCGGCCGCGTCGCCGACATCCATCATCTGTTGCCGCAGTCCGGCCTGTTCATCGTCGGCGAATGGTTTCTGCCGATCCATCACCAGTTGATGGCCCCGCGCGGCGCCAAGCTTGCCGACATCAAGACCGTCGAGAGCCACGTCCATGCGCTCGGCCAGTGCCGCCGCATCATCCGCAAGCTCGGCATCAAGCCGATCGTGTCCGGCGATACCGCAGGCTCGGCCCGCATCGTCGCCGAACGCGGCGACAAGAGCTGCGCCTCCGTCGCCTCGCGGCTGGCGGCCGATATCTACGGTCTCGATATCCTGGCCGAGGACGTCGAGGACGAAACCCACAACACCACCCGCTTCGTGGTGCTGGCGCGCGAAGAGAAATGGGCCAAGCAAGGCTCGGGGCCGCTGGTCACCACCTTTGTTTTCCGGGTCCGCAACCTGCCCGCCGCGCTCTACAAGGCGCTCGGCGGCTTTGCCACCAACGGCGTCAACATGACCAAGCTCGAGAGCTACATGGTCGACGGCGAATTCTCGGCGACGCAGTTCTACGCCGACGTCGACGGCCATCCCGAAGACAAGGGGCTCGCCTTTGCACTTGAGGAACTGAAGTTCTTCTCGCGCGAATTCCGCATCGTCGGCGTCTATCCGGCGCAGCCGTTTCGGGAAACGTTCGGCGGCAACGGGGATTGAATTTTTGTCGTCCCGGCCTAGTGCGCAATTGCGCACTAGGCCGGGACGACAGCGATTACGCCGCCACTTGCTTCCCCAGCCCGAACGCATCGGCCAGCAGGCTGTACGACTTCTTGCGGGCGTCGTGGTCGTAGACCGCGGTGATAATCATCAATTCATCGGGCTTCGCCGCGTCCAGCATCGGCTTCAGTTGCGAGATGATCGTCGCCGGGCTGCCGACGAACAGCCGCGAACGGTTGCGCTTGATCGAGGCACGCTCGGAGTCGGTATACGGATAGGCCAGTGCCTCCTCGACGCTGGGCAGCGGCAGGAACTGGCCGCGGTCGCGGCGCA
Organism: uncultured Alphaproteobacteria bacterium; assembly: GCA_963764705.1. Lineage (GTDB taxonomy): Bacteria > Pseudomonadota > Alphaproteobacteria > Rhizobiales > Xanthobacteraceae > Bradyrhizobium. The sequence continues at coordinate 377,902 of CAVXTR010000020.1, forward strand.
GGCGATTGAGATCCATCGAGGACGCCAGCTTTTCGGCTTCCGCATCGGTCTCGGCCGAAACCGCGGCGACTGCCAGAATGCCGTGCGGCGTCGTGCGCCAGCCGCCGGCCGGCTTGAAATGCGCATGGTAGTTGGTCATCGCCGCGACCGCGTCATAGGACGCGAAATGATGCGCGAAGGCGAAGCCCATGCCGACTTGGGCGGCAAGCTCTGAAGAATAGTCGGACGAGCCGAGCAGCCAGATCGGCGGCAACGGCGAGTCGTCCGGCATCGCCACCACATTGTTGTAGGGATGGCCCGGCGGAAACCCGCGGGTCTCCCACAGGATCAATTCCTGCAGCCGTTCGAGAAAATCGTCGCCCTCGCGGCGGTCGAGCCGGCTGCGCAGCGCATGCGCGGTGGCGCCGTCGGTGCCGGGCGCGCGGCCGAGGCCGAGATCGATCCGGCCGGGAAACAGTGCCTCCAGCATCTTGAAGCGTTCGGCCACCACCAGCGGCGCGTGGTTGGGCAGCATCACGCCGCCGGAACCGACGCGGATGTTTTTCGTCACCGCCGCGATCTGCCCGATCATCAGGTCGGGCGCGGGGCTCGCCACGGAGGCCAGGTTGTGATGCTCGGCAAGCCAGTACCTGATATAGCCGAGCCCATCGACATGGCGCGCCAGGTCGATGCTGTTGCGCAACGCCGCGGCCGGCTTGGTGCCGGTCGTGACGACGGAAAGGTCGAGGACTGAAAGCGGGATCATCGCGCTAAGCTAGTGCGGCAATGGCCGGCCACAAAGGGCCGGGATCTGCAGATCTGGCCCGCGCCGGCCGGTGCGGAAGCCCGGCGGCGGTTGACGGAAGTGGGACAAGATGTGTTAAAACTGACATAACTCGATGTTGCCCAACTATTCTTATCCGGAAATTGAGACGCCGATATCAGCATACTATATTGATATATCTATATATTATGGCAATAATACTCCTTGGAGGTTGTTGCCCACCATATGAAAATAAGAGGCCAGTTTTTCACATATCTTTCTCCTGTTGGGCAGCTTCCCATGATCGATGGGCTATTTTGATCGTCCCATTCGGCATATTTTAGCGCTCTGCCGCTAGACCCGAAGTCTGCCCAATCCTGTGGAGCGCCGTGACTGCCATGACCGAGGTTATCTCTCCCGCATCGGACGGGCCGCGCGAACTGCATTCGCCCAAGATCTCGTTCGAGTTCTTCCCGCCAAAAACCGAGGAGATGGAGCGCAGCCTGTGGGAGACCATCAACCGGCTGGCGCCGCTCACCCCCAACTTCGTCTCGGTGACCTATGGCGCCGGCGGATCGACCCGTGAGCGTACCCATTCGACCATTGCCCGCATCCTGAAAGAGACCCGCCTGACCCCGGCCGCGCATCTGACCTGCGTCGGCGCGCCCAAGGGCGAGATCGACGACGTGGTGGCGCGCTATCACGAGGTCGGCGTCCGCCACATCGTGGCGCTGCGCGGCGATCCCACCACCGGCATCGGCACCGCCTACCATGCTCACCCCGACGGCTACCAAAGCTCGTCGGACCTGATCGCCGGCATCAAGAAGCGTTATCCCGATATCGAGGTCTCGGTGTCCGCCTATCCGGAAAAACATCCGGAGAGCAAGAGTCTGGACGCCGACATCGACACGCTCAAGGCCAAGGTCGACGCCGGCGCTGCCCGCGCCATCACCCAGGTGTTCTTCGACAATGACCTCTACTACCGCTACCTCGACCGGGTGCGGGCGCGCGGCATCGAAATCCCGATCGTGCCCGGCGTCATGCCGATGCACAATTTCAAGCAGGCACGAAATTTCGTGACCCGTGCCGGCACGTCGGTGCCCTCGTGGCTGGCGGACAAGTTCGACGGCCTCGACGACGACGCCGAGACCCGCAAGCTGGTCGCGGCGACCGTGGCGGCCGACCAGGTCCGCAAGCTCACCAAGCACGGCGTCGATACCTTTCATTTCTACACCATGAACCGCGCGGACCTCGTGTTTGCGATCAGCCATTTGCTGGGCATCCGTCCCGCTGGCGCACAGAAAGCCGCGTAACCGATGACCGTTCCGATTTCTCCGAAGCGAACCGCTTTGCTCGCCGCCGCCCGCGAACGCATCCTGGTGCTCGACGGCGCCATGGGCACGATGATCCAGGCCCTGCAATATGACGAGGCCGCGTTCCGCGGCGCGCGCTTTGCGGATTTTCACCGCGACGTCCGCGGCAATAACGACCTGCTGATCCTGACCCAGCCGAAGGCGATCGAGGACATCCACGCCGACTATCTGCGCGCCGGCGCCGACATCGTCGCCACCAACACCTTCTCCTCGACCTCGATCGCGCTGGCCGACTACGACATGTCGGACCTTGCCTACGAGCTCAACCGCGACGGCGCCAAACTCGCCCGCGCCGCGGCCGAGCGCGTCAGCGCTGAAGACGGCAGGCCGCGCTTTGTCGCCGGCGCGCTGGGCCCGACCAACCGCACCGCCTCGATCTCGCCCGACGTCTCCAATCCCGGATACCGCGCCGTCACCTTCGACGACCTGCGCAAGGCCTATGGCGAGCAGATCAACGGCCTCCTGGACGGCGGCGCCGACCTGCTGCTGGTCGAAACCATCTTCGACACGCTGAACGCCAAGGCCGCGCTCTACGCCATCGCCGAGATCACCGAAGCCCGCGGCATCGACGTGCCTGTGATGATCTCCGGCACCATCACCGACAAATCCGGCCGGCTGCTCTCGGGCCAACTGCCGGAAGCGTTCTGGAATTCGGTGCGGCACGCCAAGCCCGCCACCATCGGCTTCAACTGCGCGCTCGGCGCGGAGGATCTTCGCGCCCATATCGCCGACATCGGCCGCGTCGCCGATACCTTGGTTTGCGCCTATCCGAATGCCGGCCTGCCCAACGAGTTCGGCCAGTACGACGAAACCCCGGAATACATGGCGCGGCTGATCGGCGAATTCGCCGCCGCCGGCCTCGTCAACATCGTCGGCGGCTGCTGCGGCACCACGCCGGACCATATTGCGGCGATTGCGGCAGCCGTCGCCCCGCACAGACCGCGCGTGGTGCCGACCATCGAGCCGCGGCTGCGGCTGTCGGGGCTGGAGCCGTTCGAACTGACGCCCGCGATCCCCTTCGTCAATGTCGGCGAACGCACCAACGTCACGGGTTCTGCCAAATTCCGCAAGCTGATTACCGCCGGCGACTACACCGCGGCGCTTCAGGTGGCGCGCGACCAGGTCGAGAACGGCGCGCAGATCATCGACGTCAACATGGACGAGGGTTTGCTCGACTCCGAAGCCGCGATGGTGACGTTCCTCCACCTCGTCGCCGCCGAGCCCGACATCGCCCGCGTCCCCGTGATGGTGGACTCCTCCAAATTCGCCGTGATCGAAGCCGGCCTGAAATGCGTTCAGGGCAAGCCGGTGGTGAACTCGATCTCGATGAAGGAGGGCGTGGAGAAATTTATCCACGAGGCCCGCATCGCCCGCCGCCACGGCGCCGCCGTTGTCGTAATGGCGTTCGACGAGGCCGGTCAGGCCGACACGTTCGCGCGCAAGACCGAGATCTGCAAGCGCGCGTACGACATCCTGGTCGATCAGCTCGACTTCCCACCGGAAGACATCATCTTCGATCCGAATATCTTTGCGATCGCGACCGGGCTCGAGGAACACAACAATTACGGCGTCGACTTCATCGAGGCGACGCGCTGGATCCGCCAGAACCTGCCGCACGCGCATATTTCCGGCGGCGTCTCTAATCTTTCCTTCTCGTTCCGCGGCAACGAGCCGGTGCGCGAGGCCATGCATTCGGTGTTCCTGTATCACGCCATCAAGGCCGGCATGGACATGGGCATCGTCAATGCCGGGCAGATGATCGTCTATGACGACATCGATCCCGAACTGCGCCAGACCTGCGAGGACGTCATCCTCAACCGCGATCCCGGCGCCTCCGAGCGGCTGCTGGCGCTGGCGGAGAAATTCCGCGGCAAGGAGAAGCAGACCAAGGAGCAGGATCTGGCCTGGCGCGAATGGCCGGTCGAGAAGCGGCTTTCCCACGCGCTGGTGCACGGCATCACCGAATTCATCGAGGCCGATACCGAAGCGGTGCGGCTGACGGTCGAACGCCCGCTCAACGTGATCGAAGGCCCGCTGATGGCCGGCATGAACATCGTCGGCGACCTCTTCGGCGACGGCAAGATGTTCCTGCCGCAGGTGGTGAAATCCGCGCGCGTCATGAAGCAGGCGGTGGCCTATCTGATGCCGTTCATGGAAGAAGAGAAGGCGCGCAACCTCGCCAATGGCGTGGCCGGTGATAGCCGCAAGAACGCCGGCAAGATCGTGCTCGCAACCGTCAAGGGCGACGTCCACGACATCGGCAAGAACATCGTCGGCATCGTGCTGCAATGTAACAACTTCGAGGTCATCGACCTCGGCGTCATGGTGCCGGCGTCCAAGATCATTGAGACCGCCAAGGCCGAGGGCGCCGACATCATCGGGCTCTCGGGCCTGATCACGCCGTCGCTGGATGAAATGAGTTTCCTCGCCGGCGAGATGGAACGGCAGGGTATGAAGATGCCGCTGTTGATCGGCGGCGCCACCACCAGCCGCGTCCACACCGCGGTGAAGATCGACCCCAACTACAAGGGCGGCCCGGTCGTGCATGTCAACGACGCCAGCCGCGCGGTCGGTGTTGCATCGTCGCTGCTGTCGGCCGACAGACGCGAGGGCTATGCCACCGATATCAGGGCCGAATACGCCAAGATTTCCGCGGCGCATTTCCGCGCCCAGGCCGACAAGAAGCGGCTGAAGCTCGACACCGCGCGCGCCAACAAGGTCGCGATCGACTTTGCCAAGGCGCCGCCGACCAGGCCGAAATTTTTCGGCATCAAGAGTTTCGACGCCTACCACCTCGCCGAACTGGCCGAGTACATCGACTGGACGCCGTTCTTCCAGACCTGGGAACTGACCGGGCGTTTCCCGGCCATACTCGACGATCCCAAGATCGGCGAAGTCGCGCGCTCGCTCTATGACGACGCGCGCAAGATGCTCGATCTGATCGTCAAGGAGAAGTGGTTCACCGCGCGCGCCACCATCGGCTTCTGGCCCGCCAACGCCGTCGGCGACGACATCGCGGTCTATGCCGACGAGGCGCGAAGTGCGCAGATCGCGACCTTCCACACGCTGCGCCAGCAACTGGAGAAGCGCGAAGGCCGTTTCAACGCCGCGCTGTCGGATTTCGTCGCGCCGGCGTCCTCGGGCGTGCCTGATTACATCGGCGCTTTCGTCGTCACCGCCGGGATCGGCGAGGACGTCGTCGCCGACCGCTTCAAGAACGCCAATGACGACTACTCCTCGATCCTGTGCAAGGCGCTGGCCGATCGCCTCGCTGAAGCCTTTGCGGAGCGGATGCATGCGCGGGTGCGACGCGAGTTCTGGGGCTATGCGCCGGACGAGACCGCGACGCCGGATCAACTCATCCTCGAACAATATGCCGGCATCCGCCCGGCGCCGGGCTATCCGGCCCAGCCCGATCACACCGAGAAGGCGACGCTGTTTCGTTTGCTCGACGCCGAGAACACGGCCGGCGTCCTGCTGACCGAGAGCTTTGCGATGTGGCCGGGATCGTCGGTGTCGGGGCTCTATTTCAGCCATCCCGAGAGCTTCTATTTCGGCGTCGGCAAGATCGAGCGCGACCAGGTCGAGGACTACGCGATGCGCAAGGGCATGAGCGTGACCGAGACCGAGCGCTGGCTGGCGCCGGTGCTGAACTACATCCCCTCGCAGGAGCCGCATCGCGCGGAGAAGACCGCACCGCTGGCTCCCGCCAACGACGTTAGCTCCAAGGATTTGACCTCGCACCCGCCCGGCTGCAATTGCGCCGTGCATCTGGCGTACCGGAAGAAGGCGGTGGGGGCCGGTTAGGCTCCGACCCGCCGAACTCAGAAGCGGTAGTTGACGCCGACGCGGGCGATCTCGCCGCTGACGCGGGTATCCGCCTTCAGGCCGACGGCGCCGATCAGCGCGGGAAACGCCGGCGACACCCCAACGACGTTATGCGAGACGGTGCCGAGATCGTAGTGCAGGTACTCGGCCTTCACGGTCCAGTTGTTGCCGATGCCCTGCTCGACGCCCGCACCGGCCGTCCAGCCCGCGCGGATGAAGGAACCGGAGCCGGCGATGCACAGCGCGTTGCCGGCGCAGGTCACCCCGACCGCCGACGGCACCACAGTGGTCGAGGTCTTGATATCGCCGATCGCGAGGCCGCCGGTGCCGTACAGCAAGGTTTGCGGCGCGACCAGCACACCGAGCCGGCTCCGCAGCGTCGCCAGCCAGTCGGTGCGTGTTTCGGTCGTCGTCGTCAGCGTCGGGAAGAAGAAGGCGGCCGGCGGCGCCACCGAATTGACGCCCTTGATTCCGCTCCAGCTCCAGTCGCCCTCGACGCCGACCACGACGGCGCTGCGCTGCCAGTTGTAGCCGAGCGTCACGCCGCCCAGCACGCCCGAGCCGTTTTGCGTCAACGAACTGGCCTGAACGCCGTTCGCCAGCGCGAAAATGTACAATCCAGGCCCAAGCCCGTAACTGGGATCGGAGCCATACGACGTCGCGGAGCGCTGCCACCCGCCGCCGACGCTGCCGCCGACATAGAAGCCGGCCCAGTCATAAGCCACGGCAACCGGCGCCTTGACGTAGCCAGGCGCCATGTCGGCCGCCGACGCGCCCGTCGCGGAGGCCATCAGAGCCGCGGCCGCAAATAAGATTCGCCTCATCCTTCACCTTCCAGGCCACCGGACCGGGCCGCAACCGGGGACAAATTGGCCTGACGGGGCACAATTGTCTTGGAAGCTACGGTACCTCGGATCGGCGTATCCGGCACTTTGACCGCTTCGCAGGCCTGCTGTGTCCCAATCGACACAATGCGCGATTCCAGTCATGTTGCGCGCACCACATCCCACACCGTGAGCGAGCCCTGCCCGGCTCGCCCCGCAAGGGGACAAGAAACGCGGAGGCCCCATGAAATTCTTCTCCTTCTGGCGATCGCTGGCGAGTTTTCGCGTTCGCATCGCGCTCAACCTGAAACAACTGCCCGCCGACGTCGTGTTCGTCGATCTCGATGCCAACGCCCATCGCGATGCGGCCTATCGCGAAATCAATCCGCAGATGGCGCTGCCCTCGCTGGTGCTGGATGACGGCACCGTGCTGTTCCAGTCGCTCGCGATCCTCGAATATCTCGAGGAGACCCACCCCGCGCCGCCGCTGCTGCCGGGCGATCCGTCCGGCCGCGCCCGGGTTCGCGGCATCGCGCAGATCGTGGCGTGCGAGGGCCATCCGCTGCTGGTGCCGCGGGTGCGGCGCTATCTCGACCATGAACTGAACCTGCGCGACGCCCAACAGGCGGCGTGGCGCCGGCACTGGACCATCGAGACGCTGGCCGCCCTCGAAGGCCATCTCGCCGATCACAAGGCGACCGGAAAATTCTGTCATGGCGATCAGCCGACCTTCGCCGACATCTGCATGGTCGGGCATGTCTCCGTGGCGGTCATGCAGCAGATCGACCTCGCGCCCTATCCGACCGTGAAGCGCATCTTCGAGACCGCGATGGCACTGCCGGAATTCGCCAGGGCGCATCCCTCGATGCAGCCCGACACGCCGGAGGCGATGCAGCCGAAGAAATAGGCTGGCGACTCCCTGTCCCCTCTCCCCTTGTGGGAGAGGGTGGATCAATCGCGCATAGCGCGATTGAGACGGGTGAGGGGTCTGCCTCTACATATTAAGACCTATCGTATCGATAGAAACCCCTCATCCGGCGCTTCGCGCCACCTTCTCCCACAAGGGGAGAAGGAAGAATTACCCCTTCGGCGGCGCCAGCGGCTGCACGATTTCGGCGAAAACCGGCAACGCCTCGCAGCGCGCAGCATGAGCCTCGAGCGCCGGATAGCGCGCATTGAACAACGCCGGGTGCGCCTCGCCGACGAAACGCAGCGCGCAGGCGACCGCAATATCGGAATGGCCGATGCGCTCGCCGAACAGATACGGCGTCTTTACCGCGGCCCGCTCCTTTTCCAGTGCGGCGAGCACGCCTGATATCTGCGCCTCGCAGCGCTCGACCCAGAGCTTGAGCTGCTCCTTGCGCAGCACACGCTCGTAGATGAGGCTCACCGCCTTGTCGCCGAGCCCGGTCGCGAGCGCGCAGAGCCGCAGCTGACGCCGCCGCTCCGGCCCACCCGCCGGCAGCATCGCTTCGCCGGCGACCTGTTCCTGGTCGCGGGCGAGTTCGTCGAGATAATCGAGCATGGCCGTACTCTCGATCAACGCCTCGCCGCTATCCAGCACCAGCGTCGGCACCCGCCGCAGCGGATTATACGGCGCGATCTTGTCCGCATCGCCGAAGGTCGACCACGGACGGTGCTCGAACGGCAAGCCATACAGCCGCAGCGCAATCGCGACGCGGCGGACGAAGGGGGAATCGTATTGGCCGATCAGGATCATGGGTTTGCTCTCCACTCGTTATGGCCGGGCAAAAGCGCGAAGCGCGTATTCGCGCTAGATGTCCCGGCCATCCACGTCTTCTTTCCTTGAATAAAGGAAGACGTGGATGCCCGCGTCAAGCGCGGGCATGACCTCTGAGGGCCACGCGGGGCCTACTCAATCACCGGCACATGCCGCGCCACCTCGCGCGGCGCGGTGCCGTCGAGGCGCGGATCGTCGGTGATCTCGACCTGCCGACGGAATGGGCGAAAGCCCGAGCGCTGATAGAAGGCGAGCGCGGACGGGTGATCGAAACTGCAGGTGTGCAGCCAGACGCGCCTGACCGTCGGCGACCACGCTCGTTCCAGCGTGCGGTTCATCAGCCAGCGGCCGGCACCGGTTCCGACCAATCTTGCGGTGACGCCGAACATGCCGATTTCGCATTGCCCCGGCTGGCGGAAATCGAGTTCAAGCAAACCTTCGTCGCCTTCGCCATCGGCCAGCGCGTAGACCTCGATCGATGGCGAATGAAGCCTTTCCGCCAGTTCGGCGTCAGGCATGCGTAGTCGGGAAAACCACAGCCACTGTTCGCCGATGCGGCGATAGAGATCGCGAAACCAGTCGAGATCAGGCACTTCAACCCGTCGCAGCGACCACTCACCTGCGGGATCGGGACGCGGCGCCGGGCGCGCGGTCATTTCCAGATGGGTGACGACGGCCGCGATCTTGCCGGCGGGGACGTCGGAATAACCGTCGGGCAGGATCATGCCGCGTTACTCCCCTTCGTCACTCGCCAACACCCCCTTCACCGCCCTCGTCCATCCCGCCAGCTTCCGCTCCCGTGTCGCCGCACTCATCGCCGGCTTGAAGCGGTGTTCGAGCCGCCAGTTGTCGGCAAACTTTGCAGGCTCGGGATAGACGCCGGCCTCAAGCCCCGCGAGATAGGCGGCGCCGAGCGCGGTGGTTTCCTGGATCATCGGGCGGTCGACCGGCGCGTCGAGCAGATCGGCAAGGCGCTGCAGGGTCCAGTCGGAGGCGGTCATGCCGCCGTCGACGCGGAGCACGTTGGCGGCCTTCCCGCCCGGCCAGTCGGCGCGCATCGCCTCGCGCAGGTCATAGGTCTGGTAGCAGACGCTTTCGAGCGCAGCATGCGCCAGCTCGGCCGGGCCGGTGTTGCGGGTGAGGCCGAACAGCGCGCCGCGCACGCGCGGATTCCAGTAGGGCGCGCCAAGGCCGACGAAGGCCGGCACCAGGTAGACCGACTGCATGGAATTGGATTGGCCCGCGAGCGGACCGGTCTCGCTCGCCTGCTTGATGATGCCGAGGCCGTCACGCAGCCACTGTACCGCGCTTCCGGCGACGAAGATCGAGCCTTCGAGCGCGTAGGTGCGTTTTCCCTTGAGCTGGTAGGCGATGGTGGTCAGCAGCTTGTTCTTCGAGGCCACCGGCGTGGTGCCGGTGTTGAGCAGGGCAAAGCACCCGGTGCCGTAGGTCGACTTGATCATGCCCGGCTCGAAGCAGGCCTGGCCGATGGTCGCGGCCTGTTGGTCGCCGGCGATGCCGGATATCGCGATAGCGCCGCCGAACAGGCCCGGGTCGCACTCGCCGAATTTCGCGGAAGAGTCCTTCACCTCAGGGAGCATCGAGCGCGGCACGCGCAGCAGCTTCAGGAGTTCATCGTCCCATTCGCCGGTATGGATGTTGAACAGCAACGTGCGCGAGGCGTTGGTGGCGTCGGTCGCGTGGACGCGGCCGCCGGTGAGCCGCCACAGCAGGTAGCAATCGACGGTGCCGAACAGCAACTCGCCGCGCGCGTCGCGTTCGCGCGCGCCGGGCACGTGGTCGAGAATCGATGCGACCTTGGTGCCCGAAAAATAGGGATCGATAATCAGGCCGGTTTTGGCCGAGACGTTTGCCTCGTGGCCTTCAGCCTTCAATCTGGCGCAGACATCGGCGGTGCGGCGGTCCTGCCAGACGATGGCACGGTGCACCGCCTGCCCGGTGGCGCGGTCCCACACCACGGTGGTCTCGCGCTGGTTGGTGATCCCGATCGCGGCGATGTCCCGCGCTTTAAGGCCGGCCTTTTCCAGCGCATCGCGGCACACCATCACGGTCGAGGTCCAGATATCCTCCGGCTCGTGCTCGACCCAGCCGGAGGCCGGAAAATGCTGCGGGAATTCCTGCTGCGCCGTGGCGGCGATCGAGATGTCGCCGCGGAACACGATGGCGCGCGAGGATGTGGTGCCCTGATCGATGGCCAATACGAAGGACATGACGTGACTTCCCGGAACGATTGTTGGTTGCGGCAAGGTGATCGGATTGCGGGAAGAAGGTCAATATCCCGGGCGCGAGCGGCGCGCTCGGTGCGCCCCCTCTCCCGCTTGCGGGGGAGGGTTGGGGTGGGGGTGCCTCCGCGGGTGCTGGCGTCAGCGATTTAGCACGGGCATCGCAAACAACGAACGACGGGACTCGCGGAGGCACCCCCACCCGCCTCGCTTCGCTCGGCACCCTCCCCCGCAAGCGGGAGAGGGAGAAATCACACCGACGCCGTGGTCACGCCACCATCAACCACGATGGTCTGACCCGTCATGAAGGTCGAAGCATCCGAGGCAAGATAGGCTACCGCGCCGGCGATTTCGTCGGGTTCGCCGATGCGGCGCAGCGGCGTGGTGGCGCAGCGGCGCTTCAGGCGCTCCTCGTCTTCCCACAGCGCCTTGGCAAAGTCGGTCTTGACCAGGCCGGGCGCGACGCAATTGACACGGACGCCCTTCGGGCCCCATTCGCCGGCGAGGCTGCGGGCGAGCGAAAAATCCGCCGCTTTGGAAATGCCGTAGGCGCCGATCACGGGCGAACCGCGCAGGCCGCCGATCGAGGAGATGATGACCACGGAGCCGTTGCCGCGTTCCGCCATCTGCGGGATCGTCAGCGCGCAGAGCCAGATGTTGCTCTTGACGTTGCTGCCCATGATCTTGTCGAAGGCCTCGTCCTTGATGTCGAGCAGCGGACCGTAATAGGGGTTCACCGCGGCGTTGCAGACCAGGATATCGATCTTGCCGTAGTGCTTGTTGGTGCCGGCGATCAGCGCCTCGACTTCCTCGCGGCGCGAGATGTTGCAGGGAATCACGAGTGCGTCACCGCCCGACTTGACGATGCCGTCGGCGACTTCCTTGCAGGCGTCGGCCTTGCGGCTGGAGATCACCACCTTGGCGCCAAGCTTGGCCAGCAATTCCGCCGACGAGCGGCCGATGCCGCGGCTGGAGCCGGTGACGACGGCGACCTTGCCGGTGAGATCGAACGGGGTTCCCTTCACGATACGCACTCCCTGCTTTTGTTCGTTGGTCGTTTTTCTTTCGTCATTGCGAGGAGCGTAAGCGACGAAGCAATCCATTCTGCCTTGTGGCACGTTGGATTGCTTCGCTTCGCTCGCAATGACGGTGGATGGACCTACACCAATCCGCCGGCGTCGGTGACGCGGCGGAGGTGGTAGTCGGTATCGCCAAAGGTGTTTTCGATCATGGTCAGCCGCTTGAAGTAGTGACCGATCTTGGCTTCCTGGGTCATGCCGATGCCGCCGTGAAGCTGGATCGACTGCTGGCCGACGAACTTCAGGGACTTGCCGACCTGCACCTTGGCCGCCGCGACCGCGGTCGCGCGCTCCCTGGCGCTGTCGAAGTCGGCCGCCATGGTCGCGAACATCGACATGCTGCGGGCCTGCTCGCAGGCGACGAACATGTCGGCGGCGCGGTGCTGCAGGGTCTGGAAGGTGCCGATCGCGACGCCGAACTGCTTTCGGGTCTTGAGATATTCGACAGTGGACTTCAGCGATTCATCCATCGCGCCGACCGCTTCCGCACAGATCGCGGTACGCGCCTCGTCGACCACGCGCTCGATCAGGTCGAGACCGTTGGCGGGATCGCCGATCGCCGCACTCCCGTCGACCTCGACGCCTGTCAGCGTGATGTCGGCGGCATGCAGGCCGTCCTGGGTCGGATAGCCCTTGCGGGTTATGCCCTTGGCATTGGCCGGCACCAGAAACACGCCGACGCCGGTCTTGTCGCGCTTGGCACCAGAGGTGCGCGCGGTCACGATCAAGGTGTCGGCATTCTCGCCGTTGAGCACGACGAACTTTTCGCCGTCGATGACCCAGCCACTGCCCTTCTTCTTCGCCGAAGTGGCGACGTCGAACAGGTCGTAGCGCGAGTTCTTCTCGAGCTGCGCGAACGCAAAGGTCTTGCTGCCGTCGATGATGCCGGGAATATGCGCGGCCTTCTGCTCAGCCGAACCGCCATGGCGGAGGAACCCGCCGCCGATTACAACCGTGGCCAGATACGGCTCCAGTACCAGCGCCTTGCCGAGCGCTTCCATCACGATCATGGTCTCGACCGCGCCGGCGCCGAAGCCGCCATCGGCTTCCGCGAAGGGCAGACCCAGCAGGCCCTGCTCGGCGAGCTTGTTCCAGACGGCCTTGCTCCAGCCGCCCTTCTCCTTCTGGTACTTCTTGCGCGCATCGAAATCGTAGGAGTCGTTGAGGAGACCGTCGATGCTTTCCTTGAGAAGACGCTGCTCCTCCGACAAATCAAAATCCATGTTCTTTACTTTCTCCGGCTAACCGCATTCGTCGTGATGCTCGGGCGTCGCGCCCCATTTTCCGCTCGTCATCCCCGCGAAGGCGGGGATCCAGTATTCGCCGGAGTCGATGCATGACCACATCGGCCGCGGCGTACTGGTCCCCCGCCCCCCGTGCGCAACTGCGCACTAGGGCGGCGACGACACCTGTGCTGGCTTACAGCCCCAGCACCGCCTTGGTGATGATGTTGCGCTGGATCTCGTTGGAGCCGCCGTAGATCGAAACCTTGCGGTTGTTGAAATAGCTCGGCGCGATCTGCGCGGTCCAGTCCATGGTCTCGTTGGAGCCGTCGTCGCCGTGTTCGTCGTAGGGCGCGGCGAACGGGCCGATCACTTCCATCAGAAGCTCGGTGGTGGTCTGCTGGATTTCCGAACCCTTGATCTTCAGGACCGAGGACGCCGGGTTGGGCTTGCCCTTGCCGTGCTTGCCCTCGTCGGCGACGACGCGGAGCTGGGTCAGCTCGAGCGCCTTCAGCTCGATCTCGCAGGCCGCGAGCTTCTCGCGAAAGCCCTGGTCTTCGAGCACCGGCTTGCCGTTTGATTCGACCTTGGAGGCGAGTTCCTTGATGCGGCGCAGCCGCTCCTTGGAAACGCCGACGCGGGCGATGCCGGTACGCTCGTTGCCGAGCAGGAATTTGGCGTAATCCCAGCCCTTGTTCTCTTCTCCGATCAGATTCTCGACCGGCACTTCAACGTCGTCGAAGAATACCTCGTTGACCTCATGGCCGCCGTCGATGGTCTCGATCGGGCGCACGGTGACGCCCTTCGACTTCATGTCGAACACGATGAAGGAGATGCCCATCTGCTTCTTGGCGTTGTTGTCGGTGCGGCAGAGGCAGAAGATCATGTCGGCGTGCTGCGCCAGCGTGGTCCAGGTCTTCTGGCCGTTGATGATGTACTTGTCGCCCTTGCGTTCGGCCTTGGTCTTCAGGGACGCAAGGTCCGATCCGGAGCCCGGTTCCGAAAAGCCCTGGCACCACCAGTCGTCGACATTGGCGATGCGCGGCAGGTATTGCTTCTTCTGCTTCTCGTTGCCGAAGGTGTAGATGACGGGACCGACCATGCTGACGCCGAAGGCGAGCGGCGCCGGCGCCGGATGCATCTGCAGTTCTTCGTTGAAGATGTAGTGCTGCACCGAGGTCCAGCCGGTGCCGCCATATTCCTTCGGCCAGTGCGAAACGCCCCAGCCCTTCTTGTTCAGAATGCGCCACCAGGCGACCATCTCGTCCTTGGAGAGGTGGCGGCCCTCCACCAGCTTCTGCCGCGTGGCCGGCGGCACGTTCTGCTTGAAGAAGCTGCGAACTTCTTCACGAAACGCCATTTCTTCCTTGCTGAAAGCGAGATCCATCGGATCCTCCTGTGAGCTAAGTTCAATTCCTGATTACGCGACGTCTTGTTTACTGGCGGCCTTTGGCGACGGCTGCTGCTGCCGCAATTCATGACGCGACAATTTTCCGACCGGCGTACGCGGCAGCTCGTCGACAAAGTCGAGCGCGACCGGCAGTTCATGCTTGCCGATCTTGCCGGCGAGAAACGTACGCAATTCTTCGAGGCCGAACGGCCTGGCATCCGTGCGCAGCTTGATGAAGGCCTTTGCCGCCTCGCCGCGATAGTCGTCGGGAATGCCGATCACGATCACTTCCTGCACGCCAGGATGGGTGTAGATCGCCTGCTCGATCATCTGCGGATAGACGTTGAAGCCGCCGGAGATGATCATGTCCTTCTTGCGGTCGACCAGATAGAAATAGCCGTCGGCGTCGACATAGCCGATATCGCCGGTCAGGAAGCGGTCGCCGACAAAGGCGTCCGCGGTTTCCTTTGGCCGGTTCCAGTAACCCTTGGTGACGTTCGGGCCACGAATACGGATCTCGCCGGTTTCGCCTGTCGGCATCACCTTGGTCGGATCATCGATCGACACCACGTCCATCTCGATGCCGGGCAGCATCAGGCCGATCGAACCCGGCTTGTCCGGACCTTCCTTCGGATGGGCTGTGCCGGGCGAGCAGGTCTCGGTCATGCCCCAGCCGCTCTTCAGCTTCATGCCGACCCGTTGTTCGAGGATACGTGCGACCTCGACCGGCAGCGGCGCGCCGCCGGAACCGACGCTGACCAGCGACGACAGATCACGCTTGTCGAGATCGGGCAATGATGCGATCGCGATCCACATCGTCGGCACGCCGGGGAAATAAGTGGCGCGCTTGACCTCGATGTCGCGCATCACGGCCTCGACGTCGAAACGCTGATGCAGCGAGATCAGATGGCCGCGGCGGATCGACGACAGCAGCACCACCGTCAGCGCGTAGATGTGGAACAGCGGCAGCACGCAGATCACGCGCTCGATCGGGTTGTTGCGCTCGGCGCGCGCCGGCTTGCCCCAGACGTCGTAGACCGAGACCGCTGACGTCAGATTGCCGTGGCTGAGCATCGCGCCCTTCGGCAATCCGGTGGTGCCGCCGGTATATTGCAGCAGCGCGACGTCGTCGGCGGTCATCGCAGGCCATGCGGCCGGCTTGGTCGCGCCTTCGATGAACTGCCCGCAAGTGATGATCTTCGGGTTGTCCGGCAGCGTGGTCTGCGGGGTGCCGACCTTGCCCCAGTGATCGTCCTCGCAGACGATCAGGCGATCGAGCAGGCCCTTGTCGAGGAATTTCAACGCGGTCGGCAGCAGCGCCGACAGGTTGCTGGTGACCAGCACGCGGGCGCCGGAATCCGAGAGCTTGTGCGACAGCGCGATCTCGCCGTCGAGCGGCGAGAGATGCACGATGCGGGCGCCGGCTTTCAGCGCGCCGAAGAAGTTGATCGGATGATCCGGCGAGTTGCCGAGGAACAGCGCGACAGAAGTATCCTTGCCGTAGCCGGCGCGCAGGAAGGCGCTGGCCGCGGTCTCCACCAGCGCTTCCAGTTCGCTGTAGCTGATCGGCCGGTCGCGAAATTCAAGCGCCGGCCGCGACCCGAACGCGGCGGCCGCTGCCGACAACAGGTCGGGCAGCGTACCGCGCGTGATCGTATCGTCCCAACGAACGCCGTCCGGATAGAACTGCTCTCCGGGATGGCTCATCAGGCCGCTTTCGCCTTCTCGGCCAGCGAAGCGAAGGTCTTGCCTTCGGCGGCGAGGCGCTTGAGCAGCGGCGACGGCTCCAGCGAAGGATCGTTGGTCTCCTTGGCGTAGTGGGACAGACGATCGGCGATATGCTTGAGGCCGACCTGGTCGGCGTAGAACATCGGGCCGCCGCGGTAGATCGGCCAGCCATAGCCATAGAGCCAGATCACGTCGATATCGCTCGGACGCGCCGCCACACCCTCTTCCAGAATGCGCGCACCCTCGTTGATCATCGGGTACATCATGCGTTCCAGAATTTCGTCGTCGCTGACGGCGCGCTTCTTGCGCCCCAGACGCAGCAGGGTCTCGTCGATCAGTTTCTCGACCTCCGGATCGGGCGTCGGCGCGCGCGAGCCGCCTTCATACTTGTAGTAGCCCTTGCCGGTCTTCTGGCCGAAGCGTCCGGCCTCGCACAGCGCGTCGGCGATTTCCGACTTGATGCCGCGGTCCTTGCGCGAGCGCCATCCGATATCGAGGCCGGCGAGATCGCTCATCGCAAACGGGCCCATCGGCATGCCGAACTTGGTCACGACGGCGTCGACCTGCTGCGGCAGCGCGCCTTCGAACAACAGCTTTTCCGACTGCTTGCCGCGCTGCGCCAGCATGCGGTTGCCGACGAAGCCGTCGCAGACGCCGACCACGGCCGGCACCTTGGCGATCTTGCGCGCGATCGCGACCGCGGTGACAAGCGCGTCCGGCGCGGTCTTGTCGGCACGGACGATCTCGCACAGCTTCATGACGTTGGCCGGCGAGAAGAAGTGCATGCCGAGCACGTCCTGCGGACGGCTGGTCACCTTCGCGATCTCGTCGATATTGAGATAGGAGGTGTTGGAGGCCAGCACGGCGCCCTTCTTGGCGAACTTGTCGAGCGCGGTGAACACTTCCTTCTTGACCGCCATGGTCTCGAACACCGCCTCGATCACCAGGTCAGCGTCCTTGACGTTCTCGAGGCCGACCACGCCGGTGATCAGGCCCATGCGCTTGGCCGGGGCATCGGCCGGGATGCCGCCGCGCGCGGCGGTGGCTTCGTAGTTCTTCTGCATCACGCCCATGCCGCGCTTCAACTGCTCTTCGCCGGTCTCGATCAGCGTCACCGGAATGCCGGCATTGGCGAACGACATCGCAATGCCGCCGCCCATGGTGCCGGCGCCGATGATGGCGACGCGCTCGACATTGCGCGATTTTGTTCCGTCGGGAACGCCGGCGATCTTGGCGGCCTCGCGCTCGGAGAAGAAGGCGTAACGCTGCGCCTTCGACTGGTCGCTCGACACCAGCTTGAGAAAACCTTCGCGCTCCTTCTTCAACCCTTCATCGAACGGCAGGTCGATCGCCGCGCCGACGGCGTCAGCCGCGGCGAACGGCGCTTCCAGGCCACGGGCCTTCTTGGTCAGGGCAGCAACCGCATTGGTGAAGATCGAACGATCGGCCTTGGCGGCCGCGAGCTTGGAATCATCGTCGCGCAGCTTGCGCAGCGGGCGCTTCTCGGCGACCACCTTGCGGGCAAACGCTTCGCCGCCGGAGGCCGGTCCTTCGACGATCTCCTCGATCAGGCCGTGCTTGAGCGCGTCCGCCGCGCTGATCGGATCGCCGCCGACGATCATCTTGACCGCGAGCTCGGGACCGACCGCGCGCGGCAAACGCTGGGTGCCGCCGGCACCCGGCAGCAGACCGAGCTTGACTTCGGGCAGGCCGAGCCGGGCTTCCTTGGTGGCGACGCGGAAGTGGCATGCCAGGGCTACTTCGAGGCCGCCGCCGAGTGCGGTGCCGTGAATGGCAGCCACGATCGGCTTCGGCGAATTTTCCATCAGCACCAGCACTTCCTGCAGGCCGGGCGGCTTCGGCGGCTTGCCGAATTCAGTGATGTCGGCGCCGGCAATGAAGGTGCGGCCGCCGCAGGTCAGCACGATGCCCTTGACTTCGGTATCGGCGATTGCCGCCTTCATGCATTCGAAGATACCGCCGCGCACCGCCGCGCTGAGCGCGTTTACCGGCGGGCTGTTAACCGTGACGATGGCGATGGAGTCATGACGTTCGAGTTTGACGACTTCGTTCACGGGGCTTCTCCCTGGATACTTGTTCTTTAATTTCGTTAGCGTTGGTTTTTCGATTTCGCCGCCCGACTTGCGTTGAGTAGCTACGTTTTTGTTGATTTCGCACTGCGAAATTTAATTCCACATCTTGACACGGAGGGTTATTTTGAAGCACGTCCCTTGTCAACGAGCTCCGCGCAGAAGCAGGTAAATGAAGCGTCCAGGGAAGAAAGTGGCGACAGATCGCAGCTTCGTCGTCGCGCTTTCCCGCGGACTTGATGTGTTGCGCGCATTTCATCCCAACGACGGGCTTCTTGGCAATCAGGAGATTGCCGCCCGTACTAATTTGCCGAAGCCAACCATTTCCCGGCTGACCTACACCTTGACCAAGCTGGGCTATCTTACACCGGTTCCGCGGTTCGAAAAGTATCAGCTGGCGCCATCAGCCATGGCTTTGGGGTATGCCGCGCTGGCCAATCTCGGCGTTCGGCATTTGTCCGAACCCTACCGGGAAGAGGTCATGCGCGCGACCGGCGGCGCGGTGGCCGTCGGCGGACGCGACCGCCACAGCATGATCTATTTCGGGCAGAGCCGTAACGGCCTGGCGCTCGGCGTGCAGCTCGACGTCGGTTCGCGGGTACCGATCGCGACCACCGCGATGGGCCGGGCCTATATCTGGGCGCTGCCTCCGGAAGAGCGTGCCGCTTTATTGCGCGAACTGCGCGACCATTACGGCAGCCGCTGGTCGCGGATGCGCGACGGCATCGAGCGCGCCGGTGAAATGGTGGCGCGTCACGGCTTCACGATTTCCGCCGGCGAGTGGCAGGACGATGTCGCCGCTGTCGGCGTGGCGCTGAAACTCAACGACGGAACCGGACCGTATGCCTTCAATTGTGGCGCGCCCGCATTCCGCTTCACGGAAGATCGATTGGTCCGCGATATTGGACCTCGCCTTGTCGCGATGGTAAGGAACATCGAGGCAGCGCTGGGCGGCGTAGCCCCGCAATCAAAAAAAGACGAAAGCAAAAAGCTCAAATCAGGAGGGAAAGTTGCACGTTTGGCCGAAGGAATCAGATAGCCTTCATCACGGTCTGCGCAGAAATTCGCGCGGACATTCCCGCTCCATGTTCAGCATGGGCGAGACGAGATGACGCAGGCACAGCTCGCGCAGGGAAATGCTCCCCTGCTTGCGGTTCGCGACGTCAGCGTCGTGTTCGGCGGCATCATCGCCTTGAACGGCGTTTCCTTCGATATGCAGAAGGGCCAGATCCTTGGGCTGATCGGACCGAACGGCGCCGGCAAGACCACGCTGTTCAATTGCCTCTCCCGGCTCTACCAGCCGTCCTCCGGCGACATCCTGATGGAAGGCGCCAGCATCCTGACGCGGCCGCCGCACCGGATCGCGGAAATCGGCATCGGCCGCACCTTCCAGAACGTGGCGCTATTTCCCAACCTCTCGGTGATCGACAACGTTCGCGTCGGCACCCATGCGCGCACCTCGAGCGACATCATCAGTGACTCGCTGCGGCTGGCCTGGGTTCGCCGCGGCGAAGCCGACACCAACAAGAAGGTGCATGAGATCCTGGCCTATCTGGATCTCGAGAGCGTGGCCCACACCGTGGTGTCGGGCCTGCCGTTCGGCACCCAGAAGCGCGTCGAGCTCGCCCGCGCCCTCGCCGCCGATCCCAAGATCCTGCTGCTCGACGAACCGGCCGGCGGCCTCAACCACGAGGAAGTCTACGTGCTCGGCGACCTCATTCGCCGGATCCGCGACGAGCGCCACATGACCGTGCTGCTGGTCGAGCATCACATGGGTCTGGTGATGTCGATCGCCGACCACGTCGTCGCCCTCAACTTCGGCCGCAAGCTCGCCGAGGGAACACCGGCCCAGGTCCAGGCCGACCCGGACGTCATCAAAGCCTATCTGGGGAGCAAGGACCAATGACCGCGATGCTTAACGTCAAGGATCTTCGCGCCTATTACGGCCAGGTCCAGGCGCTTCACGGCCTCTCCTTTGCCCTCAACGAAGGCAGCCTGACCACGCTTCTGGGCGCCAACGGCGCCGGCAAGACCACCACGCTGCGGGCGATCTGCAACATGGTGCGTTCGACCGGCGCGATCGAGTTCGAAGGCAAGCCGCTCACCGGCCGCTCGACCGAAAACGTCGTCCGTCTCGGCATTGCCCATGTGCCGCAGGGCCGCGGCACCTTTACCACCATGACGGTGGAAGAGAACCTGCAGCTCGGCGCCATCACCCGCAACGACAAGGCGGCCGTGGTTTCCGACATCGAGCGCATGTACGAACATTTCCCGGTTCTGAAGGAACGCCACACCCAGCAGGCCGGCACGCTGTCGGGCGGCGAGCAGCAGATGCTCGCGGTTGCGCGCGCGCTGATGCTGCGTCCGCGGCTGATGCTGCTGGACGAACCGTCGTTCGGACTGGCGCCGCTGATCGTGCGCGACCTGTTCAAGATCCTCGGCAAGATCAATCGCGAAGACAAGGTCACCATCCTGGTGGTGGAGCAGAACGCGCAGCTGGCGCTGGAGCTCGCCGACCAGGCCTATGTGATCGAAACCGGACGGATCGTGATGTCGGGCGACGCCAAGGACATCGCGAACAACGAAGACGTCCGTAAATCCTATCTCGGCTACTGAGGAACGCGGCCATGGAACTCTTTACCAACCAAGTCCTGGCCGGCATCGCCACCGGCGCGATCTACGCCTGCATGGCGCTCGCCGTCGTGATGATCTACCAGGCCATCGACCATCTGAATTTCGCCCAGGGCGAAATGGCGATGTTCTCCACCTTCATATCCTGGCAGATGATGCAGTGGGGCGTGCCGTATTGGGGCGCCTTCATCCTGACGCTGGCGATTTCGTTTGCCGGCGGCATCCTGATCGAGCGCCTGCTGTTCAAGCCGCTGGCGAAAGCGCCGATCCTGACCAACGTCGCCGGCTTCATCGCGCTGTTCGCCATCGTCAACAGTGTCGCCGGCCTGATCTGGGACTTCACCATCAAGCAGTATCCGACCCCGTTCGGCTCCTCGCCCTTCCTCGGCAGCCAGCTGATCTCGACCCACCAGGCCGGCATGATCGGCGTCACCGTGCTGCTGCTGATCCTGCTGTTCATCTTCTTCCAGTACACGCGGATGGGCCTGGCGATGCGGGCGGCGGCGTCCTTGCCTGAATCGGCGCGGCTGGTCGGCATCAACACCTCCTGGATGATCGCACTCGGCTGGGGCATGGCGACCGCCATCGGCTCGATCGCCGGCATGCTGATCGCCCCGGTGGTATTCCTCGAGCCGAACATGATGGGCGGCGTGCTGATCTACGGATTTGCCGCGGCCGTGCTCGGCGGGCTGACCTCGCCGCTCGGCGCCGTGATCGGCGGCTTCCTGGTCGGCGTCTTCGAGAATCTCGCCGGCACCTACATTCCCGGCGTCGGTAACGAGCTGAAACTGCCGATCGCGCTTGCGCTGATCATCACCGTATTGGTCGTCAAACCGGCTGGGCTGTTCGGCCGGCCCATCGTGAAGCGAGTTTGATCATGAGCGCTGCTGAAGACATCGTCACAGAAGCCCCGGCCGTCGAGGCCGTTCCGAAGAGAGCCATGACGCTGAGCCTCGGCACCTCGCTGGTGGTGCTGGCCGCGCTGTGTCTCGTACCGCTGTTCGTCAAGAACTTCATCATCTTCCAGTTGACGATGCTCCTGATCTACGCGCTGGCGGTGCTGGCGCTGAACATCCTGACCGGCGGTTCCGGCCAGTTTTCGCTCGGCCAGAGCGCGTTCTACGCGGTCGGCGCCTACACGTCGGCGATCCTGATGGAACACGCCAACATGAACTACGCGCTGACGCTGCCGATCGCGGGCGTCATCTGCTTTGGCTTCGGATATTTGTTCGGCAAGCCGGCCCTGCGGCTTTCCGGCGTCTATCTCGCGCTGGCGACGTTTGCGCTCGCCACCGCGATGCCGCAACTGCTCAAGCTTGGCTTCTTCGAGCACTGGACCGGCGGCGTGCAGGGCCTCGTGGTCACCAAGCCGGACGCGCCGTTCGGCCTGCCGATGTCGCAGGATATGTGGCTGTATTACTTCACGCTGGCGATCTCGATCGGAATCTATATCGCCTCGGTGAACCTGCTGAGGTCCCGCTCGGGGCGCGCCTTCATGGCGATCCGCGACAACGAGATCGCAGCGTCAGCCATGGGCGTCGACGTGGCGCTCTACAAGACGCTGGCGTTCGGCGTCAGCGCGGGAATTACCGGTGTTGCCGGCGGTCTCGGCGCCATCGCGGTGCAGTTCGTCGCGCCCGACGGCTACACCATCACGCTCGCGATCTCGCTGTTCCTCGGCATGGTCGTCGGTGGCGTCGGCTGGCTGCCGGGATCGATCGTCGGTTCCGCCTTCATCATTTTCGTGCCGAATATCGCCGAAGGCATCTCCAAGGGCCTCTCCGGCGCTGTGTTCGGCGTGCTGCTGTTCCTCGTGATCTTCCTGGTTCCGCACGGCGCAAGGCAGGTGGCGATGATAGCCCAGGGCCTGGTCGCCAAGCTGAAGAACTAGGCCGGTACCCTGTTCCGACGGGACCGGATTCTTACGTCTTTGTTCCCACTTGCGAAATCATGCTCCCCGGGTCAAATCGGGGGGCATGTTTCGTTTGAAAAGTTCCACTTCAACCCAAGGAGAAATAATGCTTTCGACGTCCACAACAAGAATCGCCGCGTTCACGACGGCGGTCATCGCTTTCGCTGCCATGAACGGCAGCGCACTCGCCCAAAAGAAATACGACACCGGCGCGACCGATACCGAGATCAAGGTCGGCAACATCATGCCGTATAGCGGCCCTGCTTCCGCCTATGGCGTGATCGGCAAGACCGAAGACGCGTATTTCAAGATGATCAACGACAAGGGCGGCATCAACGGCCGCAAGATCAATTTCGTCACCTACGACGACGGCTACAGCCCGCCGAAGGCGGTCGAGCAGGTTCGTAAACTGGTCGAGAGCGACGAAGTTCTGGTGGTGTTCAATCCGCTCGGCACGCCGTCCAACACCGCGATCCAGAAGTATCTGAACTCCAAGAAGGTGCCGCAGCTGTTCGTGGCCACCGGCGCCACCAAGTGGAACGACGCGAAGAACTTCCCCTGGACCATCGGCTGGCAGCCCAGCTACCAGAGCGAAGCGCAGATCTACGCCAAGTGGCTGATGAAAGAGAAGCCCGGCGCCAAGGTCGCGATCCTCTATCAGAACGACGATTTCGGCAAAGACTACCTCAAGGGCACCAAGGACGGCTTTGGCGACAAGGCTGCCTCCTCCATCATCATGGAAGAGAGCTATGAAGTTTCCGAGCCGACCATCGACTCGCACATCGTCAAGATCAAGGCCGCCAACCCGGACGTGCTGCTGATCTACACGACGCCGAAGTTCGGCGCCCAGACCATCAAGAAGACCGCCGAACTCGGCTGGAAGCCGTTGCAGATCATCACCAACGTGTCGGCCTCGGTCGGCGGCGTGATGGCGCCCGCGGGCTTCGAGAACGCCCAGGACGTGCTGTCGGCGGCCTATGCCAAGGACGGCGCCGATCCGCAGTGGAACAACGATCCCGGCATGAAGAAGTGGGTCGAATTCCTCGACAAGTACATGCCGGGCGCCGACAAGACCGACGGCAGCGTGGTCTACGGCTACGGCGCCGCCCAAACCCTGGTCAAGGTGCTGGAAATGTGCGGCGACGATCTCACCCGCGCCAACGTCATGAAGCAGGCGGCAAGCCTGAAGGACTTTACGCCGGACACGCTGCTGCCCGGCGTCAAGATCAACACCTCGGCCACCGATTTTGCCCCGATTGCCCAACTGCAGATGCAGCGGTTCAAGGGACAGAAGTGGGAACTGTTCGGCGAGACCATCAGCGGCGACATCGCTACCGAATGATGCTGCACTGCCGTTCAAGGGTATGCCCCCCGGGCCGACACGACGTGTTCGTCCGAATATCACGCCCGAATAGCGGGATAGGATGAACGGCCGAAACACCGCCCTCTGCAGCGCAAGTTGCAGAGGGCTTTTTATTGACCGGATGTCCGAAACGTATTCAATGCGGCAAATAACCGGAAACGGGAACCTGGGCGGGAACGTGCGAATGTCTGCTATCTGTTGGCGATCGGGAGTGGCCGCACTGGCTCTGTTCACCGCGACCTGCACCGGCGCGCTCGCCCAGAAGAAATATGATCCCGGCGTCTCGGATACCGAGATCAAGCTCGGCAATATCATGCCCTACAGCGGACCGGCCTCCGCCTACGGCGTGATCGGCAAGACCGAGGAAGCCTATTTCAGGAAGATCAACGCCGAAGGCGGCATCAACGGCCGCAAGATCAGTTTCATCTCCTACGACGACGGCTACAGCCCGCCCAAGGCCGTCGAGCAGGCGCGCAAGCTGGTCGAGGGCGACGGGGTGCTGCTGATCTTCAACCCGCTCGGCACGCCGTCCAACGTCGCGATCCAGAAATACATGAACGACAAGAAGGTGCCGCAACTGTTCGTCGCCAGCGGCGCCACCAAGTGGAACAGTCCGAAGGATTTTCCCTGGACGATGGGGTGGCAGCCTTCCTACCAGAGCGAAGCGCGCAGCTACGCCAGATACCTGGTCAAGGAAAAGCCCGACGCCAAAATCGCCGTGCTCTACCAGAACGATGACTTCGGCAAGGACTACCTCAGGGGTCTCAAGGACGGGCTTGGCGCCAAATCGTCGATGATCATGGCCGAGGAAAGCTACGAGACCTCGGAGCCGACGATCGACAACCAGATCGTCAAGCTGAAGGCTTCCGGCGCCGACGTCTTCGTCAGCATCGCAACGCCGAAATTCGCGGCCCAGGCGATCAAGAAGATCGCCGAGTTCAACTGGAAGCCGCTGCAGATCGTCGCCAGCGTCTCGTCCTCGGTCGGCGGCGTGATGAAACCGGCGGGCTTTGAGAATACGCAAGGCATCCTGTCCGCGGCCTATGACAAGGACGGCGCCGATCCGCAGTGGGACAATGATCCCGGCATGAAGAATTTTGCGGCCTTCCTCGCCAAATACTATCCCGAGGGCAACAAGAGCGACGGCGCGCTGGTCTATGGCTACGGCGCGGCGCAGACCATGGTGAAGGTGCTGCAGATGTGCGGCGACGATCTCACCCGCGCCAACGTCATGAAGCAGGCCGCAGGCCTGAAGGATTTTGCGCCCGACACGCTGTTACCCGGCATCTCCATCAACACGTCGGCCACCGACTTCGCGCCGATTCAGCAGCTTCAATTGATGCGCTTCAAGGGCGAGAAGTGGGAGTTGTTCGGCGACATCATCAGCGGCGAACCTAGCCACTAAACACAAGTCCCGCACCGCCCTTCCGGGCGGTGCCACCAAACAAGGCCGGCCTGCGACACCGTCGCGGCGGGCTTTTCGTTGCTGACAGCGGCCGAAAGGTATTGAATGCCGGCAGGAGCCGCCAAGTGCTCCAAATAAAAAACATCGACACATTCATCGTGATCCCAGGGAGATTGAAATGCCTGCTTTCCGTCGGCGATTGGGTGCCTATTCGGCTGCCTTCGCGATACTGGCCGCTACCGGCACCGGCGCGCTTGCGCAAAAGAAATATGATATCGGCGCCACCGATACCGAAATCAAGATCGGCAACATCATGCCCTATAGCGGGCCCGCGTCCGCCTATGGCGTGATCGGCAAGACCGAGGAAGCCTATTTCCGCAAGATCAACGCCGAGGGCGGCATCAACGGCCGCAAGATCAACTTCGTCACCTACGACGACGGCTACAGCCCGCCGAAGACGGTGGAGCAGGCCCGCAAGCTGGTCGAGAGCGACGAGGTGCTGGTGATCTTCAATTCGCTGGGTACCGCGATGAACTCGGCGATCCAGAAATACCTCAACACCAAGAAGGTGCCGCAGCTGTTCGTCGCCACCGGCGCCACCAAGTGGAACGACCCGAAGGAATTTCCCTGGACCATCGGCTGGCAGCCCAACTACCAGAGCGAGACCATCATCTATGCCAAGTATATCCTGAAGAACAAACCGGACGCGAAGATCGCGGTGCTCTATCAGAACGACGACTACGGCAAGGACTATCTCAAGGGATTGAAGGATGGCCTCGGCGCCAGGGCGGCATCGATGATCGTCGCCGAGGAAAGCTACGAGACCTCGGAGCCGACCATCGACACCCATATCGTCAAGCTGAAATCCACCAACGCCGATGTCTTCATGAATATCGCCAGTCCGAAGTTCGCGGCGCAGGCGATCAAGAAGATGGCGGAGGTCGGCTGGAAGCCGATGCACTTCCTGAACAATGTCTCGGGCTCGATCGGCGGCGTCATCACCCCGGCCGGACCGGAAAACGCGCAGGACATCATCTCGTCGGCCTACCTGAAGGATCCGACCGACCCGCAATGGAAGAACGACAAGGGGATGAAGGCCTGGAACGAATTCCTCGACAAGTATTATCCGGAGGCCAACCGCACCGACGCTTCGGTCATGTACGCCTACACTGTGGCGCAGGGGCTGGTTCACGTGCTGAAGGCCTGCGGCGACGACCTGACCCGCGCCAACATCATGAAGCAGGCAGCCAGCATCAAGGACCTCGAACTCGACGGACTGTTGCCGGGCATCAGGGTCAACACCTCGGCGACCGATTTTGCCCCGCTGTCGCAGGTGCAGCTGGAACGCTTCAAGGGCGGTACCTGGGAGCTGTTCGGCGAGATCATGAGCGGCGACGTCGGCGGCTGAAATAGCAACGAGCCGGCGCCCGGGGTTAACATTTGAGACGTTAACACCCGAGACGCTCGACTAAAGGAGCAGCCCCCGCGGCCTTGCCGCGGGGGCTTTTCGTTGGGACCCGGCGGGCAAAAATGGTAACCACAGCGCAAGTGACAAAGAGCTTCCGGATCAAGGGAGCCATGACACATATCATTCCATATTATGGAAATAGAGGGAGAGACGCATGCCCGTTATCGCCAGACAGTTGGCCATAGCTTCGACCGCACTTGCCTTGTTCGCCGTATCGTCCAGCGGCGCGCTGGCGCAGAAAAAATACGATACCGGCGCCACCGATACCGAAATCAAGATCGGCAACATCATGCCCTACAGCGGACCTGCTTCCGCCTATGGCATCATCGGCAAGACCGAGGCCGCCTACTTCAAGAAGATCAACGACGCCGGCGGCATCAACGGCCGCAAGATCAACTTCGTCAGCTATGACGATGCCTACTCGCCGCCGAAGACCGTCGAGCAGGCGCGCAAGCTGGTCGAAAGCGATGAGGTGCTCTTCATCTTCAACTCGCTCGGCACGCCGCCGAACTCCGCGATCCACAAATACATGAATTCAAAGAAGGTGCCGCAGCTGTTCGTCGCCACCGGCGCCACCAAGTGGAACGACCCCAAGGACTTCCCCTGGACCATGGGATGGCAGCCGAACTACCAGAGCGAAACGCAGATCTATGCGAAGTACATTCTGAAGAACAGCCCGAATGCCAAGATCGCCGTGATGTTCCAGAACGACGACTACGGCAAGGATTACCTGAAAGGCCTGAAGGACGGTCTCGGCGCCAAGGCGGCCTCGATGATCGTGATCGAGGAAAGCTTCGAGACCTCGGAGCCTTCCGTCGACAACCACATCGTCAAGCTGAAATCCACCGGCGCCGACATCTTCATCAACATCTCGACCCCGAAGTTCGCCGCCCAGGCGATCAAGAAGATGTCCGAGATCCAGTGGAAGCCGCAGCATTTCCTCAACAACGTTTCGGCCTCGGTCGGCAGCGTGATCAAGCCGGCCGGCTACGAGAACTCGCAGGACATCATCTCGGCCGCCTATCTGAAGGACGCCTCCGACAAGCAGTGGGACAGCGATCCCGGCATGAAGGAATTCTATGCCTTCATGACCAAGGACTTTCCGGAAGGCGACAAGCTCGACGGCGGTACCGTGGTCGGCTTCGGCGTCGCCCAGACCCTGGTGCAGGTGCTGAAGCAGTGCGGCGACAACCTGACCCGCGAGAACGTCATGAAGCAGGCAGCTTCGCTGAAGGACTTCCGCACTGAAGTGCTGCTGCCCGGGATCAAGATCAACACCGGCCCGACCGACTTCGCCCCGATTTCCTCGCTTCAACTGATGAAGTTCAAGGGCGAGAAGTGGGAGTTGTTTGGCGACGTCATCAACGCCGACGCCGGCGGCTAGAGCCTTTTCGGTTCTGATGAATCAGAACCGGGCTCTATTCTTTTGTTTGACGCGTTTTCTTTACGCGAACCGGCGTCCACTTCGCTCGAAAACGCTATGCTCCAGCGGAATCCCCGCCTAAAGCGCATCGAGCCCCCCGCGATACCTTCGCCGGGGGGCTTTTTGTTGCGTACATTTTTTTCCCCTGTATCAATGCAGGGGAAGAAACCAAGGCCCGGCCGATCCGGCAGGGGCCGCCAAGAACGTCAGGGAGTTTCGAAATGCCCCGTCCGATCAGCCGTCGCTTCGCCACCGCCCTTCTCGGTCTGTCGCTGGCATTCGCCACAAGCCATGCCGCATTCGCGCAGAAGCAATACGATACCGGCGCCAGCGATACCGAGATCAAGATCGGCAACATCGTTCCCTATAGCGGACCGGCGTCGGCTTACGGCGTCGTCGGCAAGGCGATGGGCGCCGTGTTCAAGAAGGTCAACGACGAGGGCGGCATCAGTGGCCGCAAGATCAACTTCATTTCCTACGACGACGCCTATTCGCCGCCCAAGGCGGTCGAACAGGCGCGCAAGCTGATCGAGAGCGACGAGGTGCTGCTGCTGTTCGGCACGCTCGGGACCGCCTCCAACACCGCGATCCAGAAATACGTCAACAGCAAGAAGGTGCCGCAACTGTTCGTCGCCACCGGCGCCACCAAGTGGAACGACCCCAAGGCGTTTCCCTGGACCATGGGCTGGCTTCCCTCGTACCAGAGCGAGTCCCGCATCTACGCAAAATATCTCGCCAAGGAGAAGCCGGCGGCGAAGGTCGCGGTGCTCTATCAGAACGACGACATGGGCAAGGATTATCTCAAGGGCCTGAAGGACGGTTTTGGCAGCAACGCGTCGCGCATCGTCGCCGAGGAGAGCTACGAGGTGGCGGAGCCCACGGTCGATAACCACGTGGTGCGGCTGAAATCCGCCAATCCCGATGTCATCATCTTCTTCACGACGCCGAAATTCGGCGCCCAGGCGATCAAGAAGATCGGCGAGATGAACTGGAAGCCGGTCACCATCGTCTCCAATGTCAGCGCCTCGACCGCGACCGTGATGCGGCCCGCCGGCCTCGACAATTCGCAAAACGTGATGTCGGCGGCCTACGCCAAGGACGTCAGCGATCCGCAGTGGGCCGGCGATGCCGGCATCAAGGCGTTCGACGAATTGCTCGCGAAGTACCTGCCGGAGGTCAACCGCGTCGATGCTTCCGCGATGACCGGCTACAACATGGCGACCACCATGGTCGAGGTGCTGAAGCGCTGCGGCGACAACCTGACGCGCGAGAACGTCATGAAGCAGGCAGCAGGCCTCAAGCAGTTCGCGCAGGGCGGCCTTTTGCCCGGCATCACGCTGACCACCGGCGCCGACGACTTCCAGCCGATCGAACAGTTGCAGCTGATGCAGTTCAAGGGCGAGCGCTGGCAGTTGTTCGGCGACGTCATCAGCGGTGAACTCAGCAACTGATCCGGACTCGCGGAGATATCATGACCGACCGACGTCCCCTGCTCCGCGCGATCTTTGACGCGGCCGTTGCCGCCGCGCATCCCGATGTCGTGCTGTCGGCGCATCTGCGGCCCGTGCCCAAGGGCAGGGTGATTTGCCTTGCGGCCGGCAAGGGCGCGGCGGCGATGGCGGCCGCCGCAGAGCGGCATTATCTCGATGCGCTCAAACTCGACCCCGCGCGCCTGATCGGCATCGCCACCACCCGCCACGGCCACGGCGTGCCCACCCGGCGCATCCGCGTCGTCGAGGCCGGTCATCCCGTCCCCGACGAAGCCGGCCTGAAAGCCGCCGACGACACGCTGCGGCTCGCCCGGGAGGCAGTCGCCGACGATCTGCTGCTGGTGCTGCTGTCCGGCGGCGGCTCGGCGAACTGGATCGCGCCGGTCGAGGGCGTTTCGTTCGCGCAGAAGCAGCAGGTCAACAGGGCACTCCTGCGCTCGGGCGCGCCGATCGGCGAGATGAACATCGTCCGCAAGCATCTGTCGCGGATCAAGGGTGGCAGACTGGCCCGCGCAGGGCAGCGCGCCGCGGAGATCGTCACGCTGGCGATATCGGACGTGCCGCACGACGATCCCTCGGCGATCGCTTCGGGACCGACGGTGCCGGATCCGACGACGCTGGCGGACGCCCGCGCGCTGGTCGCGAGATACAATCTCGCTGTCGACGACGCCGTTCGCCGTGCGCTCGACGATCCCAACAACGAAAGCTGCAAGCCCGGCGATCCCACCTTCGCCCGCGCGCAGTTCGAGCTGATCGCGCGGCCAAAAGCTTCGCTCGATGCCGCCGTTAGAATCGCAAAGGGCGCCGGCTATGCGATCATCGAACTCGGCGCCGATCTCGAAGGCGAGGCGCGCGAGGTGGCGGCCGAACACGCGCGGCTGGCGCTGAAAGCGCGCGGCGAAGGCCGGCGCACCGCAATCCTGTCCGGCGGCGAACTGACCGTGACCGTGCGCGGCAACGGTCGCGGCGGGCCCAACCAGGAATACGCGCTGGCGCTGGCGGATCTTCTCAAGGATACGCCTGATATCGCCGCGTTGGCGGCCGATACCGACGGCGCCGATGGCGGCGCCGGCAGCGCGTCAGACCCTGCGGGTGCGATGATCGATCATGCGACGTTTGCAAAGATGAAGGCGCTGGGGCTGGATCCGAAGGCGTACTTGGCTAACAACGACGCATCGGCGTTTTTCGAGGCCACCGGCGATTTGCTGCTGACGGGGCCGACGCTGACGAACGTGAATGATGTCAGGGTGATTTTGGTGGAGTAGGCGTCGCTCTATCCACCGTCATTGCGAGAAGCAAAGCGACGACTTGTCCGCGTGGCTCGACGAGCGAAGGCGGAAGCAATCCATCTATCCGCGAAGAAAGAGCTGGATTGCTTCGCGTCGCTCGCAATGACGGCTGAGAGGCGCGTGACACTCCCCTCAAAACTCCATCGCGATCTTCGACAGCATTTCCAGGAGCGCGGTGTGGTTCGCCGGCCCCAGCAGTTCGATCAACCGCGCCTCGTGCTTGCTGGCGACCAGTTTCTTGGCGCGCGCCAGCACGGCGCGCCCCTTGTCGGTCAGAACCAGGATATGGGAGCGGCGGTCGTTGGCCGAGCGCATCCGCGCGCAGAGGTCGCGGCTTTCGAGGCCGTCGAGCATCGCCACGAAGTTCGGCCTGAGGATGCCGAGCGTGTTGGCGATCTCGGTCTGGTTGCGGCCGGGATTCTTGTCAAGCAGCAGCAGCACCGAGAACTGCGCCGGCGTCAGTTGCAGCGGCGCGACGCAGCGCAGAAAATCCTCGAATACCCTCAGCTGGGCGCGCTTGAGCGAATAGCCGAGCAGCTCGGACAACTCGCCCAGTTGCAGCGCGGCGCCTTCCGCCGCCGCCTCGACGGCTTCCTTGCCGTTGTGGCGGGCAGGCTTGACGGCGTCGGTCGCAGCCTTGTCGGTAGCAGCTTTGGAAACTGTCATCGCTCGCGGCTCGCAATCCCGGTAAAAGGTCCCGCCGGTGGTCCGGGCCTTGAGATTATATTCGATAATTGTTATCAACTATACCAAATATCGGCGGCTTTCAATCGCCGTTATCGGACGGCCGGCTGACCTCTCGTGGTCGCGGCCAGATCGACGCCTGAGGGGGAGCGCCAGGTCTTGAACACGACGATCATGCTGTTCCTGCTGCAGGACGGCATCACCAATGGCGCGATCTATGCGTTGCTCGGGCTGGCACTGGTTCTGGTGTTCGCGGTCACCCGCGTCATCCTGATCCCGCAGGGCGAATTCGTCACCTATGGCGCGCTGAGCTACGCCATGCTGGCGACCGGCCAGGTGCCCGGTACCGCGCGGCTGGCGGTGGCGATGGGCGTGGTCGCGTTCGGCCTCGACCTGTTTGCCGCGCGAAAGGCGCTACGCCCAGGACAGGTGGCGCGCGCCTTTGTCGTCGATATCGTGCTTCCCGCGGCCATCCTGGCGCTCGCTTACGCCGTCGCCGGCCCCAAGACGCCCATCGCGGTCAATATCGCACTGGCGCTGCTGATCGTGGCGGCGATCGGCCTGTTTCTCTATCGGATCGCATTCCAGCCGCTGGCGCATACCTCGGTGCTGGTGCTGCTGATCGCCTCCGTCGGCTGCCACCTCGCGCTGCAGGGACTTGGGCTGGTGTTCTTCGGCGCCGAGGGTTTACGAGGCCCGGCGCTGTCGAGCGCGGCGCTGACGATCGGCCCGTTGCGCTTCACTGGCCAGAGTCTTGCGGTCTATGGCCTGACCATCGCCTTCATCGTCGGGCTGTGGCTGTTCTTCGGCTTCACGCTGATGGGCAAGGCGCTGCGCGCCACCGCGGTCAACCGGCTCGGCGCGCGCCTGGTCGGCATCCGGACCACGTTGTCGGGACAGATTGCGTTCCTGCTCGCTTCCGTGATCGGCGCGATCTCGGGAATCCTGATCGTACCGATCACGACGCTGTATTACGACACCGGTTTTCTGATCGGCCTCAAGGGGTTTATCGCCGCCATCATCGGCGGTCTCGTCAGCTATCCTCTCACCGCGGTCGCGGCCATCCTGGTGGGCTGCGTCGAGGCCTTCTCGTCGTTCTATGCCAGCAACTTCAAGGAGGTCATCGTCTTCACGCTGATCCTTCCCGTGCTGGTGCTGCGTTCGCTCGCGGCGCCCGCGGTCGAGGAAGAGAAGGACTGAGGCGATGGAACAGCGGCTTCCTCTTGTCATCTTCGCCATCGTGATGGCGGCGATCCCCTTTATCCCCGGCGTGCCGCCGTTCTGGATCGTTCTGCTGGACAATATCGGCCTCGCCGCGCTGGTGGCGATGGGGCTGGTAATCCTCACCGGTGTCGGCGGCCTTACCTCCTTCGGTCAGGCGGCGTTCTGCGGCTTCGGCGCCTACACCACGGCGGTGCTGACCACGACCTATGGCGTATCGCCATGGCTGACGCTGCCGCTGTCGCTTCTGGTCAGCGGCATCGCCGCGGTGCTGCTCGGCATCGTCACCGTGCGGTTGTCCGGCCATTATCTGCCACTCGGCACCATCGCCTGGGGCATCGGGCTTTTCTACCTGTTCAGCAAGCTGGAATTCCTCGGCCGCAACGACGGCATTCAGGGCATTCCGCCGCTGTCGATCGGCTCGCTGAAGATGCTGAGCCCCGGCACGATCTATTACGCGATCTGGATCGCGGTGCTGGTCTCGGCGCTGTTGACCATGAACCTGCTGGATTCCCGCACCGGCCGCGCCATCCGCGCACTGCGGCGCGGCCATA
Source organism: uncultured Alphaproteobacteria bacterium (assembly GCA_963764705.1). Classification (GTDB taxonomy): domain Bacteria; phylum Pseudomonadota; class Alphaproteobacteria; order Rhizobiales; family Xanthobacteraceae; genus Bradyrhizobium. The sequence goes on from CAVXTR010000020.1 coordinate 411,603, forward strand.
TCGCGGGCGAAGCTTTTGGCGTGCAGACGCCACGCGCCAAGTTGCTGGTGTTCATCTATGCGGCGGTGCTGGCAGGCCTCTCCGGCTGGCTCTACGCGCATTTCCAGCGCGCCGCCAACCCGACGCCGTTCGGCGCCCAGGCCGGCATCGAATATCTGTTCATCGCGGTGGTCGGCGGCGCCGGCTACGTCTGGGGCGGCGTGCTCGGCGCGGCGATCGTCGTGATCCTGAAAGAAATTCTGCAGAGTTACCTGCCCTATATTTTCGGCGGCCAGAGCCAGCTCGAAACCATTGTGTTTGGCATCCTGCTGGTCGGCCTGCTGCAACTGGCGCCGACCGGTGTCTGGCCGTGGCTGATGGCGCGGCTGCCGCTGAAGCCGGCCCGCAAGATCCCGGACACCTCGCTCAAGCTGCCCGCACGCGTCCGCGCGGCCGCAACACCCTCGGTGCTGCTGCATATCGAGAACGCGCGAAAACAATTCGGCGGCGTGATCGCCGTCAACGACGTCTCGTTCGACGTCCACGCCCGTGAGATCGTCGCCTTGATCGGCCCCAACGGCGCCGGCAAGAGCACCACCTTCAACCTGATCACCGGCGTTCTCACCTCGACCAGCGGCACGATCTCGGTGCTCGGCAAGAAGGTCGACAACGCCCCGCCGCAGGAAATCGTCAAGCTCGGCGTCTCCAGGACGTTCCAGCACGTCAAGCTGGTGCCCGACATGACGGTGCTGGAGAACGTCGCGATCGGCGCGCATTTGCGCGGCCACGCCGGCGCGATCTCCAGCATGTTCCGTCTCGACCGCGCCGATGAGGCGAAATTGCTGGCGGAAGCGGCGCGCCAGATCGAGCGCGTCGGCCTCGGCGACCAGATCGACCAGTTGGCGGGAAGCCTGTCGCTGGGCCAGCAGCGCATCGTCGAAATCGCGCGTGCGCTGTGCGTCGATCCGCTGCTGCTGCTGCTCGACGAACCGGCCGCGGGACTGCGCCACATGGAGAAACAGCGGCTCGCCGCCCTGCTCCGGCAACTGCGCGACGGCGGCATGTCGGTGCTGCTGGTCGAGCACGATATGGGCTTTGTGATGGATCTTGCCGACCGCATCGTGGTGCTGGATTTCGGCACCAAGATCGCCGAAGGCACGCCCGCCGCGATCAAGTCCAATCCCGACGTCATCAAGGCCTATCTCGGAGCGACCGCATGAGCGCGCTGCTGTCGGTTGCCGACGTCCATGTCGCCTACGGCAAGGTCGAAGCCGTACGCTCCGTGTCGCTCGACGTCGCTGAAAACGAGATCGTCACCATCATCGGCGCCAACGGCGCCGGCAAGACCACGCTGCTCAACGCCATCATTGGCATACTGCCGCTGAGAGGCCGCGCCGCCTTTGCCGGCAACGACATGGCCGCGCTCGACATCGAGGACCGCGTCGCGGCGGGCCTCTGCCTGGTGCCCGAACATCGCGAATTGTTCAGCACCATGAACGTCGAGGACAATCTGCAGCTCGGCGCGTTCCGGATTGCGAAGGCGGTCGCCGCCAAATCGTTCGAGCGGGTCTACACGCTGTTTCCGCGGCTGAAGGAGCGGCGCAAGCAACTGGCCGGCACGCTGTCCGGCGGCGAACAGCAGATGCTGGCGATGGGCCGCGCGCTGATGGGGGCGCCAAAATTGCTGATGCTGGACGAACCCAGCCTCGGTCTGGCGCCGATCATCGTCGCCGACATTTTTCGTACCATCGGCGAACTCCGCGCCGCCGGCGTCTCGGTGCTGCTGGTGGAACAGAACGCGCAGGCCGCGCTCAGGATCGCCGACCGCGCCTATGTGATGGAGCTCGGCGAGTTCATCCTGAACGGGCCGGCCAGCGACATCGCCGCCAACAAGCGCGTCGCCGCGAGCTATCTCGGCTTCCAGCACGAGGGCGCGAGCGCGATTTAACCCGTCCCTGAAGGATGCCGAGCCCGGTTGCTAACAAAATCTTAACCATAATCTCACTTCCCCCGGATCCACGCCGGGTTGAGGAACCTCCTGAACACCCTCCGAACCCTAGCGTTGCCATCAATAGAGTCAGTTGCCGCCGGCATCGAGCGCCAACGGCTGCTGCCGAGCCCAGGGTTAGACGATGCGCGCCGACGAATGCCCCGCGGTTGAAACACCCGAGTTCCTGCTTGCGGCGCTTGAGCAGGCTGGCGAAGCTGTGGTCATCATCGATGGCGACCACCGCGTCCGCCATTTCAACGCGGCGGCCGAACGGATCTGGGGATTTTCCCGCGCAGAGGTTATGGGTTGCGGTGCCGACCTTCTCGGGTTGCACGATCACCAGCTCGAAAAAATTGCAGCGGCGGATCAGGCGGCCGGCGGTCAGGCCAAGCGAAGGCACTACTCGGAGATCGCGATCCACCACGAGGATGGCCACCCCATTCCCGTGTCACTGTCGGTGTCGCGCGTTGCGATCGACGGCCAGATCAACAGCATGGTGTTCATTCGAGACCTCACCGTCGAGGTCGTGCGCCGCGACAGGATGGCTCTGCTCAACGTGGTGGCCGACAAGACCAATCGCGCCGTCGTCGTCACCGATCGCGGCCTCAGGATCGCCTACAGCAACGCCGCCTTCGCCGGCTTGTTCGGGTATTCCTCCGAGGATGCCTTGGGCCAGCCGATCGGCCAGTTGCTCGCCGGCCAGCATACCGACCGTGCGGCGCTGGCGCGGTTGCAACGCCGGGTCGGCAAGGGAAACGACGGCGAGGAAGAGATCCTCACCTACGACAGCAATGGCGATGAAATCTGGGTCTCGGTCACCGCAAAGGCATTTCGCGACGAGCGCGGGCGGATCAAGTACCTGTTCGCCCTGCTGACCGATATTACCGAGACCAAGCAATTGCGGTCATTGCAGCAGCTGATCATGAGCGCGCTGGCCGACGAAGTTCCGATCACCGAAATTGCCGACCGGCTTTGCCGCCGCGTCGAAATCATCGCCCCCGATGTCGTGTCCTCGGTGCTGCATGTCGACGCCGATGGGCTGATCCATCCGCTGGGCGGCCCCAGCCTGCCTGCGGAATATTCCCGCGCGCTCGACGGCGTCGCCATCGGACCGGAGATCGGCTCGTGCGGATCGGCAGCGTTTTTCGGCAAAGCGGTGCTGGCCGACAATCTCGACACCGACCCGCGCTGGCAGCCGTTCAAGGCGATGCCGCTTGCGGCCGGCCTGAAAGCCTGCTGGTCGACGCCGATCAAGGCCAAGGACGGCCGCGTGATCGGAACCTTTGCGTTCTATTTCAGGGAATCCCGCGCGCCGAGCCGCTGGCACCAGCGCATCGTCGACGCCTGCGTTCACCTCGGCGCGCTGGCGATCGAGCGCAAGGAAGCGCGGGCCCAGATCGCCCGCCTCGCCTACCACGACATGCTGACCGGCCTGCCGAACCGCGCGCAATTGCGTCAGCTGGTCAACGCGGCCATCGAAGCCTGCCCCAACGGCAGCAACGTCGCCTTGGTGTTCCTCGATATCGATCATTTCAAGGACGTCAACGACACGCTCGGACACTCGGCCGGCGACGAATTGCTGGTCGAGTTGACGCAGCGCCTGCGCGCCCGGATCAGGCCGGGCGACATGCTGGGACGTCTCGGCGGCGACGAGTTTGTGATGGTGCTGCCGAACTGCGATCCGGCGAAGGCGTCGCTGATCGCCACCGGCATTACCGAGGCGCTGGCGTCGCCGCTGCGGCTCGGCGAACGGCAGGTGCCGATCTCCGCCAGCATGGGCATCAGCGTCTATCCTGACAACGCCACCGACATCGATACGTTGATGCGGCAGGCCGATGCGGCGATGTACAAGGCCAAGCAGGCCGGCCGCGCCACCCATCGTTTCTTCAGCGTCGACATGAACCGGATCGCCGAACAGCGGCTGATCCACATCACGGCGCTGCGCCACGCGATCGCCACCGATGCGTTGAAACTCCACTATCAGCCGCAGATCCGCACCGGCGACGGCTCGATCTACGGCGCCGAAGCGCTGGCGCGCTGGCACGATCCTGATCTGGGCGACGTCTCGCCGCTGAAATTCGTCCGGCTCGCCGAAGAGTGCGGCCTGATCGAGCAGATCGGCCTGTGGTCGATCCGCGAAGCCTGCGGGCAGATCGCCGCCTGGCGGCGCGCGGGGCTGGACGTGCCATGCGTGTCGGTCAATCTGTCGCCGCTCAATTTTCAGAACCGAAGTCTTGCGGCTGTCGTGGCCGAGACCCTCGCGGCCAACGGCCTGCCGCCGGAAGCGCTGATGCTCGAAATCACCGAGACCGTGCTGATGAACGAGCGCTCGGTGGCGATCGAGACCATGAATGACATCCGCGAACTCGGCGTCGGCCTGTCGCTGGACGATTTCGGCACCGGCTATTCAAGCCTGAGCCGGCTGGCGCATCTGCCGATCCGCGAATTGAAGATCGACCGCAGCTTCATGCAGGATATCGAGCGCGACGCCAGCGCACTGGCGGTCGCCACGGCCGTGGTTCGCGTCGGCCAGAGCTTGAAAATGACCGTGATCGCGGAAGGCGTGGAAACCGAAGGCCAGCGCGACGTATTGAAAGCGCTCGGCTGCGACGTCATTCAGGGATTCCTGTTCGCCCCCGCATTGGCGCCCGAGGCGTTCGAACGCTGGCTACTCACTTATTCGGTGGAGCAAGCCAGTGCGATGCTGCGGCGGCTCAGCGAATCCCTGTCTCGACCCAACGCCGCACCACCGGCGGCGGACGCCTCCAACCAGCTGACGGGATGACGCCAGAAAAATAGGGTGGGCAGAGGCGCCCTTGCGCCGTGCCCACCCCTGTTTTCGTATGTGTTGGGTGTGTCGGTGGGCACGCTTCGCTTTGCCCACCTACAGACCTCACATCGCCGGAACGTACTTTCCGTCCTTCACCGTCAAAATGATGCGCGAGCGGTCGTCGAGGCCGTAGCGGTCTTTTTCGGTCCAGTTGTAGACGCCCTGGGTCGCGACGATTTCCTTTTCGGAGATGAAGGCCTGACGGATGCCCTCGCGGAATTCCGGCGTGCCGGGCTTGCCGGCCTTCAGCGCCACCGGAATGATGCGCTTGAGCACTTCGAACGCGTCATAGGAATGACCGGCGAACTGGCTGCGGCTGTTGGGGCCGTACTTGGCCTCATAGGCCGTGTTCAGCGTCAGACCCGGCTTCTTGGTCAGGGCGCTGTCGGGCTGCGTTTCCGGCGACATCACCGGGCCCGCCGACATGATCACGCCTTCGGCGGCCGCACCCGCGATGCGGATGAAGTCCATGCTGGCGGCGCCGTGGGTCTGGTAGATCAGGCCCTTGTAGCCGCGCTCACGCAGCGCCGTCTGCGGCAATGCCGCGGCGGTGCCGGAGGCGCCGACCAGGATCGCATCGGGGTTGGCGGCGACAAGCTTCAGCACCTGACCGGCCACCGACGTGTCCGGGCGGGCAAAGCGCTCCTCGTCGGTCATCGACAGGCCCATCGGCACAGCCTGGGCCTTGAAGTCGTTGACCCAGAGATCGCCGTAGGAATCGGAGTAGCCGATATAGCCGACGGTCTTGATGTTGTGCGCCTTCATGTGCTCGTACAGCACCTTGCCCATGATCGGGATCGACTGCGGCAGGTCGACCGACCACTTCATGCGCGCTTCATTGATCGGGAACGGCGCCAGACCGAAATGCGGAATGGCGGCTTCGTTGGCCACGGTCGACACCGCGATGGTCGGCGGCGTGGTGCAGGAGCCCATGATGATGTCGGCCTTGGACTCGGTGACGAAGCGCCGGGCGTTGGTGGTGGCCGCGGTCGGATCGCCGCCGTCGTCGAGCACGATCAGCTTGATCGGTACGCCGCCGATTTCCTTCGGCACGAAATCGAGCGCGTTGCGCTCGGGAATGCCGAGTGCCGCGGCCGGACCGGTGGTCGAAATCGAGATACCGATGGTGATTTCGTTGGTCTGCGCCAGCACCGGCGAGCCCGGCAGCGCGAGGGCCGCCACGAGTGCCGCGGCGGACAGAAGAGCCTTCTTCATTCATTCCTCCCTTTGGGTCTTTATTGGGTATCTTTTTACAGTCTAAAGCAAAATCCGGTAGCTAATTCAGCCCCTTCTTTAGGTCATACGCTGCGGCAAGTCAGCCCAATAAGGCCTCAGCCCCGTGTAAACCGCTCGATAATCTCCTGCGGCATCGGCGCCGACTTCAGCTTCGCCGGGTCGTCCGGGTGACGGCCGACCAGCACGCGGGTCTCGAACGCCTCGATCGCCAGCGCCTCGCCCTTGAACACCTTGTGGGTGACCTCGAAGCTCGAGCGCTTGAAGCTTTCGATCCGGCTCTCGATCGTGATCCAGTCGCCATGGGTCGACGGGATGTGGAATTTCGCCCGCGTATCCACCATGGGGATGCCGACCAGTCCGTATTTATGCACGAGGTCCTGCTTCGAATAGCCGGCCGCTTCGAACAGGATCGAGGTCGAATCGTCGAACATCGCGAAATAGCGCGGGTAGTAGACGATGTTGGCGGGGTCGCAATCGCCCCACTGGATCTGCACGTCGCGGCGGTGGGAGAACATGGAGTTTGCTCCTAGCGCGGCGCCATACGAAGCGCGGCATCGAGCCGCACCACTTCGCCGTTCAGATACGGATTGTCGATCATGTGCAGCGCCAGCGAGGCGAATTCATCGGCCTGGCCGAGCCGCCGCGGGAACGGGATGGCGGCGGCGAGCGAGTCCTGCGCCTCCTGCGGCAGACCGGCCAACAGCGGCGTCAGGAACAGGCCGGGCGCGATCGTCAGCACGCGAATGCCGAACTGCGCCAATTCGCGCGCGATCGGCAGGGTCATGGCGACGATGCCACCCTTCGAGGCCGAATAAGCGGACTGGCCGATCTGGCCGTCATAGGCCGCGACCGAGGCGGTGGAAATCACGACGCCGCGCTCGCCGGTCGCGAGCGGCTCCAGCTTCGACATCCCAGCGGTCGCGAGCCGCAGCATGTTGAAGGAGCCGATCAGATTGACCTTGATCACGCGGTCGAAATCGCCGAGCGCCATCGGGCCTTCCTTGCCGATCACGCGCTTGGCGACGCCGATGCCGGCGCAGTTCACCAGCACGCGCGCCGGACCATGGGCTGAGGCTGCCTTGGCAATGGCGGCTTCGGCCGAGGCCGCGTCGGAGACGTCGCAGATCACGGCGACGCCGCCGATTTCGGCTGCAACGGCTTCGGCGAGTTTTTCGTTGAGATCGCAGACCGCGACTTTGGCGCCCTGCGCCGCCAGCCGGCGCGCGGTGGCGGCGCCCAATCCCGATGCACCGCCGGTGACGATGGCGGCTTGATCTTTCAACTGCATGGCGTTCTCCCTCGAAACTGTTGGTCGAATTCAGTTCAGCGTAATTACCTGTGCCGGTGGCGCCGGTGCGTAAATCGTTTCGATGAGAGTGCTGCGGTTTTCCAGCACAGCACGCTGGTTGATCGAACCCTTGTCGGTGACTTCGCCGCGGTCGATCGACAGCGGCGTATCGAGCAGCACCGCGCGCGTAATCCGGGTCGACGATCCCGTGGCGGTTGCCAGCAAATTCTGAAAGCGTTCGCGGAAGGCGGCGCGGATCAACAAATCGGCCGCGACAGCGGCGAGATCGTTCGGCGGCAGCGTCGGATTGATCAGGCGGCAGCCGTCGAGATCGAGCACCACCAGCGCCGAGATCTCGTCGTGGTTGATGCCGGCAATGACGACGTCACGCACCAGCGGCGCACAGGCGGCGACGAAGCGCGCGCGCAACGGGCCGACGCTGACCCAGGTGCCGGAGGCGAGCTTGAAGTCCTCGGCGATGCGGCCGTCGAAGTCGAACCCGGCGTCGAAATCATCGGGGTCCGCAGGTTTCAGCGCATCGCCGAACTTGTAAAACCCTTCCTCGTCGAATGCCTTGGCGGTCAGCTCCGGCTGGCGCCAGTAGCCCGGCGTGACGTTCGGTCCCCTGGCCCGCACTTCGAGCTTGCCGTTGTTCGGCAGCAGTTTGGCGTCATTGCCTGATACGGGAAGTCCGACATGGCCGGAGCGCGAGGTATCCGGCCGCACCGACATGAAGAACGGCGAGGTCTCGGTGGCGCCGAGGCCGGTCAGCATCGGCACGCGGAAACCGGTCTCGGCAACAGCGAGTTCGTCGAGGCTGTTCCACACGAACGGTGACAATGCCGCGCCGGAAAAGAACATCGCATGCAGCCGGCCGAAGAATTTGGCGCGCAACCCCTTGTCGTCGCGCAGATAAGGCAGCAGCAATTCATAGCCCTTGGGGACATTGAAATAAACCGTAGGCGAGATCTCGCGCAGGTTACGCACGGTCTCCTCGATGCCGCCGGGCATCGGCTTGCCCTCGTCGAGATACATCGAGCCGCCGTTGTAGAGCGTCAGCCCGATATTGTGGTTACCGCCGAACGTATGATTCCACGGCAGCCAGTCGACGATGACAGGCGGCTCGTCCTTCAGGAACGCCAGCGTCTCGCGCAGCATCACCTGGTTGGCGCAGATCATGCGCTGGGTGTTGATGACGGCCTTGGGGTTGCCGGTCGAGCCTGAGGTGAGCAGAAATTTTGCGATGGTGTCGGGACCGATGGCGTCATGGACAGCGTCGAGATCGGGAGCAATCGGCGTCGCCATCAAATCCGACAGCAACGTCACCTCGCGGCCGGCGACGGCGCCAAAAGATGCCGCGATCTCGATATCCTCGGGAACGTTAGCGATCAGCGCGTCGGCGAACTTCGAGGCGTCGTCGGCAAAGACGAAGCCCGGCGTCAGCAGCTTCATCAGGTAGCCGAGCTTGCCGTAGTCGCGCGAGATCAGCGAATAGGCCGGGGATACCGGGCAAAAGGGAATGCCGGCGTAGAGCGCGCCGAAGGCGATCAGCGCGTGGTCGATCGAATTGCCCGAGAAAATCACGATCGGCTTTTCCGCCGAGAGACCGCGCGCCAGCAACGCCGAGGCGATGTGCCGCGCCGATATCAGCAGCTCGGAATAAGTGATCTGCCGCCAGCCGCGCGCGGCGTTGCGTGCCGCCATGAAGACGCGATCGGGGGTCACGCCGGCCCAATGGTGCAGCCGGTCGGTGATGCGGACCGGATAGTCGCCGAGCCGGGTTTTCGGCCTCAGATAAATCGTGCCGTCGTCGCGGCGCTCGACCGTAACGTCGGGATTGCCGAACGAGATCGCGCGCAGCGGATGGGCGCTGCCGGCGCGGGCAGCAGCATCGCTTGCGGCTGTTGGGTTGGGCTTTACGTTCATGTCAACTTGGCGCTCATCAGGTCGGCTTCACCTTGGCGGTCTTGCGGTCGAGAAACGCGCGGATGCGCTGTTTGGCTTCCTTATCGCTCTGCGCCACCGTCGCCATCAACGATTCCATCAGGAGACCCGTCTGCGGGTTGGCCTCGGCGATCATCGGCAGCGCCTGCAGCACGGCGAAGTTGGTCAGCGGCGCGTTGGCTGCAACCCGTTCCGCCAGCTCCATCGCCTTCGGCAGCGCGCCCCCGGCCTCGGTGAGGTATTGCGAGAAACCATAGGCCGCGCCTTCGGTCGCGGAATAGACCCGCCCCGTCAGCATCATGTCGGTCATCCGCGCCACGCCGATCAGCCGCGGCAGCCGCACCGATCCGCCGCCACCGACGAAGATACCGCGCTGGCCCTCGGGCAGCGCGAAATAGGCACTGGGTTCGGCGACGCGGATATGCGCCGCGCAGGCCAGTTCCAGCCCGCCGCCGATCACCGCACCCTTGAGGGCCGCAATCACGGGCACGCGGCTATACTGGATGCGGTCGAACACCCGGTGCCACATCTGCGAATGCCGCAGGCCCTCGGTGGCGTCGTGCTCGGTCAGTTCGGACAGGTCGAGGCCGGAGGAGAAGTGATCGCCGATGCCATGGATCACCACGGCGCCGATGTTGTCCGGGAGACTGGCGAAGCAATCCTGGATCGCGAGGATGATGCCGTCGTTCAGCGCATTGCGCTTGGCAGGGCGGTTGAGGCCCACGGACAGCACCGTGCCGGTCTGCGCGATCGTGAGCAGGTCGGACTGACCCGCGGCGGCGGAGACGGCGTTTCCCATGGGCTTATTGCTTCCTGTCCAGAATAGTTATGTTTTATAACGATTGGAGAGGGAGTCAATGCGGGAGGGTGAGTTCTCGTGTCCCGGACGCGGTGCAGCGTTCTTCACACTGCTCCGCAGAGCCGGGACCTATGGCGGTGGCCAGCAGGATGGACCCCGGACCAGCAGCGCGTCACTACGTGCTGCGCAGCATCCGGGGAACGTGCCGCCCGTTTCACAGCACCTGGTGCACGTCGATCACGACGCGGTCGGCGTGGCGGGCGGCAGAGCCGACGAAGATGTTTTCCATCAGCCAGCGGTACTTTTCGGCGCCGGTCTCGAACCGCGGCACGGTACGGAAGTAGATCAGTTTGGGATCGACCGGCTCGCCGCGCTTCAGCTTCTGCAACAGCTCGATCGGGCCGAAGCGCATGCCCTTGTTCTCGACATAGACCACCGCGCCATCGTCGGTCTCGAAGGCGTATTTGGCTTCGAGTTCGATCAGCTCATTGGGCCGGATGATCTGGAAGTCGGCGCCAAACGACAAGACCTTGCCGCTGATGCCCTCGCCCTTCACCTCGCCGCCTGTGATCGGAATGATCCGGCGCACACCGGTGCCGATCTCGCCGGCCGAAGTGACGTCGCCGATGCGGGCGGTGATGGTGAAGACGTATCTGGTTTCGAGAACAGGCGTCATTTTCGACAGGTCCTAATGCACGCCGGCCATCATGCGTTGCGGCAGCCAGGTCGCCAGCAGCGGGAAGGCGATCAGGATCACCAGCCGGACCAGGTCGGTTGCGACGAACGGCAGCACGCCGCGAAAGATCGTCGAGAACGAGACGTCCTTGACCACGCTTTTGATGACGAAGACGTTCATTCCGACGGGGGGATGAATCAGGCCGAGTTCGACCGTCATCACAATGATGACGCCGAACCAGATCGGATCGAAGCCGAGATGGATGATGACCGGGAAGATGATCGGCACGGTGAGAATGATCATCGCCATGGCGTCCATCAGGCAGCCCAGCACCAGATACATCACCATGATCAGAGCAAGCACGCCGTAGGCGCCGAGCCCGAGGCCGGTGAGAAACTCGGTGACCTTTTGCGGGGTCTGCGTCACCGTGAGGAAATATCCAAAGATCAGCGCGCCGATCAGCACGGTAAAGACCGCGGCGGCGGTGCGGGTCGCCTGCAGCAGCGAGGTCAGGATCTTTTCCCGATCCAGTCGCCCGGTGGCGATGCCGATCAGGAACGCACCGGTGGCGCCGACGCCGCCGGCCTCGGTCGGCGTGAAGCGCGGCAGGAACGGCAGGCCATACAACCCGCCGATGACGAAGATGAACAGCAGCACCGGCGCCCAGATATTCTTCAGGCCCGCGAAACGTTCGCGCCAGCTGGTTTGCGGACCGGTCGGCAGAAAGCCGGGCCGGAAATAGCCAATCAGCGAAATCGTGATCATGTACATCATCATCGCCAGCAGGCCGGGGATGATGCCGGCGATGAACAGCTTGCCGATGTCCTGCTCGGTGATGATGCCGTAGACGGCGAGCACCGTCGAGGGCGGCAGCATCGCGCCCAGCGTGCCGCCGGCCGCGATCACGCCGGTGGCAAAGGATTGCGGATAGCCGAAGCGCCGCATCTCCGGATAGGCGACCGCCGAAAACGTCGCCGCGGTTGCCACCGACGAGCCGCAGATCGCGGCAAAACCTGCGCAGGCCGCCACGGTGGCGATGCCCAGTCCGCCGCGCAGATGCCCGACAAAGCCGTTGGCGGCCCGAAACAGTTCGCGGCTCATGCCGGAATTGCTGACGAGCGTGCCCATCAGCAGGAACATCGGAATCACGCCGAAGGTGTAATCGGTCACCGTCCGCATCGAGGTCTGGCCGACCAGCTTCAGCGCGGGCGAGAAGCCGACCAGATAGCCGAAGCCGGTGACGCCGACGAGGCCCATCGCCATGCCGACCGGCACGCGCAGCAGCATCAGCGCGAACAGCGCGACAAATCCGAGGACGGCGACGGCGTCGGTGCTCATGCCGTCTACTCCACGGGCTTGATCTTGGGATCGTGCATCAGATCCGGATGGAAAATCAGGCGGTAGGTGCGGATCGCAATCAGCAGCACCGCGGAGACGTCGCCGGCCCAGGCAACCGCGAAGAACGGCCAGGTCGGCATGTGCATTTCGAAGGTGAGAACGTTGTCGTTATAGGTGCCGCGCACCTTGTCGAACAGGGTCCATGTCTGCACCGTGACGACGAACAGCAGCACCAGCGTCGCGAACACGTCGATCCAGCGCTGGTATTTCGGGCCGACATTGCCCCAGATCAGGTCGACGGTGATGTGGCCGCCGCGATAGCTGGTGGCGGCGATGCCCCAGAAGATCAGGATGCCGAGCAGCATGCGCCCGATATCGAACGAGTCGGGAATCGCATAATTGAGCGTGTTGCGCAGGATCACGGCGATGAAAATGTTCAGCGCGACGATGCCGACGAATCCGGCCGCGATCCATTCGATCGTATCGATGAAGCGATCCATCGAGGCGCGATTCATGTCCGCTCCAAACAGCTAGCCAAAAACGGCTGACAATGACGGAAAATCGCGACGGCGGAGAACCCGCCGTCGCCGGGATGAACGACAGCGGCCTTATTGCGCCAGCGCGTTGTATTTGGTCAGCGCGGCGCGCAGTTCTGATATCGCCGCGTCCGGATCGACGCCTGTCTTCTTGACGCCCTCGCCCCAGGTCTTGATCAGCGGCTCGGATGCCTTCTTCCACAGCGCAGTCTGTTCCGGCGTCAGCTTGTAGACCTCGTGGCCTTCCTCGGCCTTGACCTTGTCGACACCGGCGTCCTCGAACTTGCCCCAGGGCTCGCCGACGCGGCCGGCAGCTTCCGTGTTGCAGTTGTCGTCGATCGCTTTTTTCTGGCGATCGGACATCTGGTTGTACTTGTCCTTGTTCATCACGAAGGCAAACGTGGTGACATAGAGCGGCGCGTCCATGTGATACTTCGTCACCTTGTCGATGCCGAACAGCACCAGCGATCCCCACGGGAAGGTGACGGCATCGGCGACGCCGCGTTCGATGATGTCGCGGACCTCAGGCGCCGAAGACTGCACGTTGGTGCCGCCGAGCTGGGTGATGAAATTCGCCATGGTGGCGTGCGCCGGGCGAACCTTCATTCCCTTGACGTCATCGGGCACCAGCACTTTCTTCAGCCGCGAGTGGAACGACGACGGCGAGTGGATGAAAGCGAGGCAGAACTTGACGTCCTTCATCTCCTTCTCGGCGTATTTGCGGTACCAGGCATCGAGCGCCATCGAGCCGCCCTTGGCTTCCGACATCAGGAACGGCAGTTCGCCGGCGCCGATGATCGGGAAGCGCCCGGGCTGATAGCCGGGGTTGACGTAGGTCACGTCGGCGATGCCGTCGCGCGCCATGTCGTAATGGTCGAAGGCCTTGCCGAGCTGCTGCGCCGGGAAAACCTTGGACTTGATGGTGCCGCCGGATTCCTTTTCGACCGCCGCACCCCAGTCCTCCAGGGCCTTTTGCAGCGGGTGCGACGCCGGCACCCAGTGCGAAAGTTTAAGCTCGAAGGTCTTTTCCTGCGCGATCGCAGGCGTCACACTGGCGGCCAGCAGCAGCGCCAAAAGCGTTTTCCTCATCGACGTCCCTCTCCCTGATACCGGGCCTTTGCTGGCCCCTTTGCGAATATTGTTATATGATATAATTATCATTGCAAGCCTGCGACACCGCGTCCCAAGCCGGCAACTGCGACCGGCACACTATAACAATCAGGGAGCCTGTATTGAGGACAAAAGTAGCAATCATAGGCGGGGGTCCGGCGGGATTGTTGCTTGGGCAACTTCTTCACCGCTACGGCATCGACAATGTCCTGCTGGAGCGCCAGACCCCGGAATATGTGCTCGGACGCATCCGCGCCGGTTTGCTGGAAGAAGGCACCGTGGCGCTGCTCGACGAGGTCGGCGCCGGCGAGCGCGCCCATCGCGAGGGGCTGGTGCACCACGGGGTGGAGCTCGCTTTCGGCGGCGCCCGGCACCGCATCGACATGCATGCCGCCACCGGCAAAACCGTGATGATCTACGGCCAGACCGAAGTGACGCTCGACCTGATGAATGCCCGCAAGGCGGCCGGCCTCGCCACGGTCTACGAGGCCAGCGACGTCCAGCCACATGATTTCGATACCGACCGCCCGCGCGTCACCTACCTCAAGGACGGCGTCACCCACGAAATCGACTGCGATTTCATCGCCGGCTGCGACGGTTTCCACGGCGTCAGCCGCGCCAGCGTCAAGCCCTCGGCAATCCAGACCTTTGAGCGGGTCTATCCTTTCGGCTGGCTCGGCATCCTCTCCGAGACGCCGCCGGTCAGCCACGAACTGATCTACAACAATCACGCGCGGGGATTTGCGCTGTGTACCATGCGCTCGACCCAGCGTAGCCGCTATTATGTGCAGTGCCCGCTCGACGACCATATCGACCAGTGGCCGGACGAGCGGTTCTGGGACGAGCTGAAGCGGCGGCTGGACCAAAAGGCGGTCGATGAACTCGTCACCGGTCCCTCGATCGAAAAGAGCATCGCACCGCTGCGCAGTTTCGTCGCCGAGCCGATGCGGTTCGGCCGGATGTTCCTGGCCGGCGACGCCTCCCATATCGTGCCGCCGACCGGCGCCAAGGGACTGAATCTGGCCGCCAGCGACGTGCATTATCTCTCACATGCATTGCGCGAATTCTACGACGAGAAATCCAGGGCCGGAATCGATGATTATTCGACGAAAGCGCTGGCGCGGGTGTGGAAGGCGGTGCGGTTCTCCTGGTGGATGACCTCGATGCTGCACAAATTCCCCGACGAGGGCGAATTCGGCGCGCGCATTCAGCTGGCGGAGCTGGATTACCTCGTCAGCTCGAAGGCCGCGTCAACGTCGCTGTCGGAGAATTACGTCGGGCTGCCGTTCTGATAACGCGCCGCCGTCTTTCTCCGTCGTCATACCCGCGAAGGCGGGTATCCACTGCGCCGTGACATCTCGATTTGTAACGAAGGTTTCTGGAATACTGGGTCGCCCGCTCCAGTGCGCAATTGCGCACAAGGCGGGTGACGACAGCCAGCGCGTTTCAAACGCCCGCCGAAATCCCGTTTAAAACTTTGTAGGCGGTGCGTTTCGCGCGCGAAGGGCGTCTAGTGACGTCAGACATCGTCAACATGCGAGTGCGCAGATGACCACGACCGAAATCCCTGAAGGCTTCGAGCGCCACTTCCGGCAGAGCCCGCTCACCGATCCCTGGGAACCGCTATATTCGAAGCGCACCGACAAGGCGGTGGTGATCGGGCTGCGGCTCGGCAAGCCGCACACCAACGGGCGCGGCCTGATTCACGGTGGGCTGATCGCGGCCCTTTCCGACAACGCCATGGGCCATAGCTGCGCGCATAAGATGGGCGGCGTGTCGTCGCTGGTGACGATCGGGCTGGCGGTCGATTTCATCGGCACCGCCAATGTCGGGCAATGGCTTGCCGTCGAGAGCGACGTGATCAAGACCGGCAGCACGATCTGCTTTGCGCAGAGCCTGATCAAGGCCGACGACGTCGTCATCGCCCGCGCCAATGGAACGTTCCGCGTGGTGCCGAAAACGGCACCCGCGGCCTAACCGAAATGCCAGTCGGCGGTTTCGGTGACGAGATCGATAAAGGTGCGCACCTTGGCCGACAGCAGCCGCGAGGTCGGATAGACGATGTGGATCGGCACGGCTGATAGCTCGAACTTCGCCAATACGATCTGAACCCGCTTCGCTTTCAGCCCTGCGGCCGCCTGATAGGCCATCACCCGGGTCAACCCGCCGCCCTGTTCGGCATAATGGATCGCGGCATCAGAGCTGTTGCTTGAGAAGCGCGGCGTCACCGCAATGCGAATTTCGCGGCCGTCCTCGATAAAGCGCCAGTCCGGTCCTGCGGTCATGGCGCCGAACTGGATGGTGTCATGGGAGGTGATTTCCTGCGGCGTCTTCGGCTCGCCGCGCCGTTTGAGATAATCGCTGGAGGCCACAACGATCCGCCGCATCTCGCCGACCTGACGCGCGACCAGCGTGGAATCCGGCAGATGGCCGATCCGGACGGCAAGGTCGACGCCGTCTTCCACCAGATTGACCATGCGATCCGACAGCCGCAGGTCGGCCGCGACTTCCGGATAGCGCGCCAGATAGGCCGACACGACCGGACTGACGTGAAGGCGTCCGAACCCGAGCGGGGCAGAAACCACCAGCCGGCCGCCGGGCCTGGTTCGCTCGCCTTCGGCGGCGCGTTCGGCTTCCTCGACATCGGCTAAAATTCGCCGCGCCCGTTCCAGATACCGGGCGCCGGCGTCTGTCAGCGTCACCGAGCGCGTTGTCCGCTGCAACAGCCGTGCGCCGAGACGCTCCTCCAGCGCCGCAATCAGCCGCGTCAGGCCGGAAGGCGACAGGCCAAGCTTGCGCGCCGCGGGGGCAAACCCCTGCAGGTCGGCGACGGCCACGAAGGCCTGCATCGCGTCGATCCGGTCCATCGGATTATTTCATATATTGCAATAGTGAAGTGTCAATACATCCGATTGTTTAAATTCTAAGGCAGTCCACATTGGGAGGCGAGACGACCGCTTTGCGCGGCCTGAATTTCAGGAGGCTCAGATGTCAGACTTTCACACTTCTTCCAACCAGACTTTTTCCAGCGACGTCGCTTTCACCCCCGCCGTGAAGGCGATCCAGGTCCGCAAGGGCTCGCGCGACGGCTATGCGCAGGTCGAGCAGAGCGGCGGCTGGCGCACCGAGATCGACGAGAAGCTCGCGGGCTTTCTTAGCGAGACCAACAGTTTCTATCTGGCGACCGCGACCGCCGACGGCCAACCCTACATCCAGCATCGCGGCGGCCCGAAGGGTTTCGTCAAGATCGTCGACAAGAACACCATTGCCTTTGCCGACTACAGCGGCAACCGGCAGTACGTCACGCAAGGCAATCTGTCGGAAAATCCGAAGGCGCATATCTTCGTGATGGACTACGCGCATCGCCGCCGCGTGAAAATCTGGGGCGAGGCGCGCGTCGTCGACGACGACCCGGCGCTGACCACGGCGTTGATGCCGAAAGGCTACAAGGCGAGGCCCGAGCAGGTAATCCTGTTCCGGATTTCGGCCTGGGACACCAACTGCCCGCAACACATCCCGCAGAAGTTCGATGCTGGCGATGTGGCGCAGGCGCTGGCCACGCGTGACGCCCGGATCAGCGAGCTTGAGGCGGAACTGGCGGCGCTGAAGGGCCAGTCGGCGCCGGCGAACCAGGACGCTTTCGAGCAAAGCAAGCACGGCCCCGATTGATCGGCGCCGCGCTTTTGGTTGTCAGGCGGCTTCCTGCAGCGGCGCCCAGGCGAATTCCGGATAATATTGCAGCATCATCCGGTCGACATAGGCGGTGAGGTTGGCGAACTGTTCGGTCCGTTGCCGCAGTGGCGATTCGAAGAACGGCGTCAGAATTCCGGCCAGCGCGCCGAACGCGGTGGCGTCGGTGCCGCAGGGTTCATCGCCCATCAGATAAGGCTTGTCGCCAAGCTGCACCGACAGCGCGAACAGCGAGCGGACGGCGAGATCGACGTCCTCTTCCGGCGCATGGCGACCGAGGCCGCTGAGCAGATAGTTCTCGGCAACGCGAAATTGGGCGTCCTCGCGCATTTTTTCGCGCAGATGGTCCGGCGCCGCGTCGAAGAAATGCGCCGGTCCCTTGGCAAAATTCTCGGTATCGACCCAGCGCGCGCCGATCAGCGCCCAATAGATGTGATGTTCGATCATGCGCTCGAACGCCCAGGCCTGGGCGCGCGCCTGCAGGCTGAGCGGCGCATCGAAATCGAAACCATATTTGCCTTCGAGATGGGCGCGGATGAAGGTGGAAATCGGCGATGCTCTCGGCGTCATCGACGACATAGGGCAACTGCCCCTTGGGAGAAGCCGGCGGTCGCGCTTTCTCCTTGCGATAGGCTAGGCCGGCCATTTTCAGCTGGACTTCGGTCTTGGTCACAAACGGGCTGATTTCCGGCAGGCCGAAGCCAGCGCCGAAGCCATAGAGCGTAATCATGCGGGGTCTCCCATTCTCAGACATGCCCGAACCTAGCGACCCCCTGCTGCCACCATGGTGTCAGCAGCGTCGAGCCCCTGCCCCAGACATCGCTTGCCGCGGCGGATTCGGCAGACCAGCAGGGCCAGTTGCTCTTGCGCGTGGACGCACATTGCTGTGAATGAGCGGAACAGCAGCTCGATCATGGCCCAGCGCAGGTCTGTGGTCGCCGCATGGATCAAAACCAGATGCGCCAGCGCGAAATACCGGGCATTCGACAGAGGCAGGCTTCGTCCGCGGAAGCCGAATTCGCTGAAAATCGTCATGGACAAATTCCCTTCAGTTGAGATGTTGTCCTTATTTACGCGACCCCTGCTGCCAACATGCTGTCAGCATCGGGCCGCGCCCTTGAAGAAAAGAGACTTTGAGAAAAGAGACCTGCCATGAGACGCGCCGACCGGCTGTTTCAGATCATTCAGGTGCTGAGGCGTACCCGGAAGCCGCTGACGGCGGATGCGATCGCGGCCGAACTGGAGACCTCGAAGCGGACGATTTACCGCGACATCGCCACCCTGATCGAACAGCGGGTTCCGATCCGCGGCGAAGCCGGCATGGGCTACATCCTGGAAAAGGGATTCGACCTGCCGCCGCTGATGCTGACGCCCGACGAGATCGAGGCGGCCGTGCTCGGCGCGCAATGGGTGGCGAGCCACGCCGACCCGGTGCTCGCCCGCGCCGCGCAGGACCTGATGGCGAAGATCGCCGACACCGTTCCCGAGCGGTTGCGGCCGTTCGTGCTCGAGCCCGCCAGCCGGGCCCGTCCGGTCTGGAATCGGGAACCCGACCGCATCGACATGGTGCGAACCCGCGCCAATATCCACGAAGGCAAGAAGATCACGCTGTCCTACCGCGACGAACATGGCCGTTCGAGCGAACGCACCATCTGGCCGATTGCGATCGGCTACCACGAGGCGGTGCGAATTCTGGCGGCGTGGTGCGAACTGCGCAAGGATTTCCGCAGCTTTCGCACCGACCGCGTCGTCGACGCGGTGTACCACGACGAAAAATATCCGGAGCGGCGCGATTTGCTGCGGGCCAAATGGCGCAGGAGCCTGGTCTGGGAAGCGCCCAAAGATACCTGACGGTGGACATCTGACCGTAACTGTACGACTCGCCGCCCGCCGTGTTCGGGGTTAAACAGACTGATGGATAGAATCGATCCGGCCAACGACAACGACAGCCCCTGCCAGGCCTGCGGCGCCTGCTGCAGCTACTCGGAAAACTGGCCGCGCTTCACGACCGAGGACGACGCCGAACTGGATCTGATTCCGGCAAAATTCGTCAACGAAAAACTGTCGGGAATGCGCTGCGAGGGTAATCGCTGTTCGGCACTGTCAGGCAAGATCGGCGAAGCCACCGCGTGCACGATCTATGCGGTACGGCCCGAAGTATGCCGGACCTGCATGCCCGGCGATCCCGAATGCGCGATGGCGAGGAAGCGGCACGGGTTGCCGGCGCTGGCGTAATCTGTCGGCTGGCGATTAAGCCGTAACCGCTTCCACTTCGTCTTCGTCGTCGATCTCATCCTCGATCGGGGCGAAGGTCGAGAGCGGCTTGGTCGACAGCGTGATCGGCTTGCGGTTGCCATAGGACGACGAAGGCGCGGAGCGCACGGCCGGTTCGCGCGACAGCGCATAGAGGGTGGAACCGACACGGCCGCCGAGTTGGATCAGCTCGCGTTCGCTGCAACTGGCGGCGATCGAAAGCGCGAGGCCGTGCAGATGGCTGCGGCGATAGCAGAACAGCGCCAGCATTGCCCTGACTTCGGAAGAGACACTCTCCACGAGGACAGGCAGACCGTTGGCGTTGGCGCGGTACATCTCGCCGAGCAATTCGTCTCGGACCGGACAGAAATCGTTCTCGAATGCGTCACGGCTTGAAAACATGAGGGTTCTCCCTATGCGGAAGATGCAATGCAATACTCTAATGAAAGGTTAACCAAGGCGGGCAGTAGTGTCCCGGGGCACTTGCCACTTTTGACCGAATCGGAACCGGCCGGCCGCAGGCGGTGGGACGGCAGTTTTAGGGGTTTTGGGGTCTTGAACTGCATCCGCCGCCGGCCGGCGGCGGCTCACTCGGTCAGTTCGATGCCATGAAGATCGACAGGCCGAAACCGGTGAGATGGTGCAGCGCCTGATCGACGCCGATCAGCGTCCAGAACCAGGGGTGTTCCTGCTCCAGTGTCACGCCGAACGACGAGGCGCAGATCCCCTTGGCGCGGTCGACCGTGATGTGGATGGCGAAATCGATCAAAGCGACGAACCAGAACCGCGGCGCGACCACCAGGATCAGCGTCATCGACACCGCGAGATGCACGAGACAATGCGCCAGCAGCGGCAGCGCCCAGCCGGTCTTCTGGTCCTTGCCGATCGCCATCCAGGAATTTTGCAACACGAAATCGGCGATGACGTGCTTCACCGTGAGAAGCAACATCCATCCCACCAGCGCACCAACCGGGACCGACGACGACATGGAAGGAAACAACAAAGCTGACGCCCTTTGCTGGGACTGACGAGATGACGAAAAACCGGGGGTCTAGGCTGTCAGCGCAATTTTCTTCTCAAACCCGGACGGAAACATTGCTGTCATTTATGGCATCTCCCGGAGCGGAATGCACCTGTGAGGTGTTCGAAAAACGTGCGGTGTGGCTGAACTGCGATACTGCGTCCCGCGGTAAGGTTACCAGCCTGGGCCGGTTTGCATTCTGTCGCAGCCGCGATATCATCGCCCGGTAGACGGAATTATCGTTCGTTTCTAGGTATTTACGAAATCATTAGGACGGCCCGCTGCGCCGGTTTGACGGCGAATCGTCCCGATCGGGTATGAGCCATGAGCGCCGACGCCCCAACGCCGCCACCCGAAATGCCACGCAAACGTACGCGGGTGGTCAAAAGCAACCGCTCGCAAATCGTGCTGTTTTCGATCCTGACCTTGCTTCTCACCGCCGCCACGGTTTGGGGAGGCCGGACTTGGCTGCGGAATTCCGAGACGCTGGTGTTCGCGGTCGGCGAGGCCAACGGCCCCGAGGCGCGTTTCGCGGCCAAACTGGCCACGCTGCTGAAAAGCAATTCGTCGCGGTTGCGGCTCAAGATCGTCAGCAACGGCGACAACGCCAAGGCGCTGGCGTCGTTCGATCGCAGGGAAGCCAACCTGGCGATCCTGCGCACCGACGCCAAGATCCCGTCGCGCGCCCGCGCCGTCGCGATCCTCGATCATGACGTGCTGCTGCTGATCAGCCCGAGCGGCAAGAAGATCAAGACCGTCGCCGACCTGAAGAAAAAGAAGATCGCGGTACTGGCCGACAGCGAGAACAGCGTCACGCTGGTCCGCACCATCCTCGAACTGTCCGATACGCCCGATGCGGCGGCGCGGGTTCAGATGGCGCCGCCGGGTTCGACCCTCGACAAGCTGCTGGCATCCGGCTTCGGCGCCGTCATCGCGGTCAGGCACGCCTCGCAGATCGTCAAGGACAAGAGCTACGAGCAATACGCCAAGCGCGGCGGATTTACCCTGAACGCGATCAACTCGGCCAAGGCGCTGGCACGCAAATACCCGGTCCTTTCCGCGGAAACGATCGAGACCGGCATGCTGTCGACTTCGCCTGCGGTCCCCGAGGAAGATGTCGACACCATCGGCCTGGAATGGCTGCTGGTCGCGCAGTCCAGACTGTCGACCACGACCATGAGCGACCTCGCGCGCCTGATCTACGAGAACAAGTCCGACCTTGCGCTGGCCGACGGCTTCGCCAGCAAGATCGAACCGGCCGTGACCGACAAGGACGCCTTCGTCGCCGCGCATGCGGGCGCCGCCGAATACATCAACGACGACACCAAGTCGTTCATGGATCGCTACAGCGACCTGATGTATCTGGCCGCCTTGGCGCTGAGCGTCATCGGCTCGATCTGCGCCACCATCTACACCAAAGTGACGCGCATCGCGCCGGAAAAGGCCGGCGAACTCGCGACCGCCATTCTCGATATCGGCGAGCGGATGGAAGACGCCAAGACCCTCGACGCGCTCGATGAACTGCAGGACGAACTGGAGAAGATCCTGCGCGGCGCGGTGGTCGGCCTGCGCGACGGCACCATTTCCACCGACGGGCTCGAGACCTTCAAGCTCGGCTATGAATTAGTGCGCGACGAGATCGGCATGTGCCGCGAGCACCTCAAGCGGCACGCGGTTCAAAATCCGGGTAGCCAGACCCCCGTGGCGCAAGACGACAAGGTGGTGGTCGTGAAGACCGCCCAGAGCGCGTAACGGCGCCAGCACGGCAGATCCGGATGCTCTGCAGGGGCCAAACACAAAATCGCGAAAACAACCCCATGCAAAGTAGAATGGCACGCTAAAAAAGGCCCGTCGTCGCGACCCAACCCAATCTCATCGTGTTTTAGCCCGCCTGCGCGTTCGGATCGGTGGACACCCTTGCCCTGATCTCGGCGATCTTGCGCTTGAGCGCCGCCTGCCGTGGATCGGGCAATACCGTCGCGCGCGCTTCCAGGATGGCGCCGGCGAGATCGGGCAGATCAAGCACGCCGTCAAACGTCGGCTTGACCAGGCCGTCGATAACAGCGTTCCAGTCCGCCATGCCCTGGCGATAGGAATCGCCATACCCCTCGATCATGGTCGCGGTCTGCACGATCGCCGGTACCGCACCCGGCTGCTTGGTCAGGCCGCGGTCAATCATGTGCAGCCAACGTTCGACCCAGGTCCGCTCCCTGGGATAACGCACCGAAAACAGCCGCCACCGCCGCAGCCCCGCCTCGATCTTCAGGCGGCGAATCCCCCATCGGCTCGCCGCGCTGAAGCGGATCGAAACCGGCAGGCGCAGCCAGCCGAGCCATTCGAGCGTATCGAGCACCGGTTCGGCGACGATGGCGGGCAGCGCGCCGATCAATTCGTCGATGCGGAATTTTTTGACCTCGTTGACCGGCGCGGCCGGCGCACCCGCCGCGTCCTCCGGGGTCGCGAGCGCGAGCTGCGCAATCCGGATCGGGTCCTGATAGCTCATGCGCGCCGCCATCAGCCGCGCGACCTCGGCGAAGTCAGCATCATCGAAGCCGCGCCGGCCGACGAACCGCTTCAGCCGGTCGACATAGAGCTGGGCATAGCTTGGCCCCTGATACTCGATCAGCATGTGAATGGCGTCGCTGGCCGCGGGCACCACGGCTTCGGGCAATCCCTCCGGCAGGAACGGTGTCGGAGCGTCGTCGTCGCCGATGACGTCGGCGAACAGGTAACGCAGCGAGGACAGAATACCGCGGTCGGACACGCTCCCTGCTCCCGGCCTCTAGGCCGGTTTCGCGGCGGCCACGGCCGTCTGCTGGGTCAATTGTTTTTGTAGCGTTTCGAGGTTCTGAAACAGCCTGGCGCTGGAGAGGCGGAGAAAATAGAAACCGAATGCCGGGTTCTGCACGTAGAGCTCCTCGACCTTGCTGTAGCTGACGCTCAGCACAAGACCGGACTCGATGCATTCCAGCGACTGGGTGCGCACGTTCGACGGCGACAGCATGCCGAGCTCGCCGACGATGGCGCCGACCGGGAGCACGATGCCGAACTCGACCAGCTTGAATTTGCCGCTGACGATGTAGAGCATGTCTTCGGCCTTCTCGTCCTTGTAGAACAGCATTTCTCCGGCGATGCACTGGCGCTCGGTCATGAACGGTTTCAGCCAGTCCATTGACAGGTCGCTGTTGACGGATTTTTTCACGTCGCGCACCAGCTGCAGCATCTGATGCAGGCGGTACGAGTTGACGAAGCACATCACCGACTGCACCAGCATGACCAGGTAATTGTGCGCCGGAATGGCGGTCACGAAGAGGACGACATTGGCGAGAATGCCAAACACCCGCAACGGGATCATGGTCCGCATCGTGGTGGTGGCGACCACGAAGATCGATGCGAACAGCGTGCCGGCGGTTCCCGCGTGTTCTGCCAGATGAGACGTATCCATTGGAAGCCAACCAATTGTTCGGAAGTGAAACTCGGAAAGCAAGACTCGGAAAGCAAGTCCTGGGACGCGAACGTTTCGCGATTCTGTTGCAGCGCCCGCTATCGTAATGGCCCGAGGGCCTTTTTGATATACGAGGAAAAAGCGGCGTTTTGTCGGGATTCTCACCAATCCCGGGGCAAATTCGGCCCCAACCCGCCACGAATATGGCTGGCGCGGCCGGCGCTCCGGCACGATAACGCTGTTTGCCCGATGGCGTTGACGGCCTCCCCGGGGGCGGGCACGTTGCGCGGACCGGTCGCGCCGTGGCATGACCGCAGGCACGCTTCTTCAGCATCGCTCAGGCGCCGTCTTTCCAATGCCCAAACGGCTCGTTCTATCGGCTCTTACGCTGTTCGCCGCCCAGACGGCCGGCCGCAACATGACCAAGGCTGCCTATGTCGCGGTGACCGTTGGCGTCGGCGTCATGGTGCTGCTGACGGTCGCGCCCGCCTATGAGGCCGCGCACCGCTGGGTCGATGCCGTGCTGTGGGCATGCTGGGCCTATTTTGCATTCGAATGGGCGGTGCGGTTGCGCCACGCCGTGCTGTCGCAGCGCGGCTGGGGCTATTCGGTGTCGGTCCGCGGACTGGTGGATGCCGTCGCCGCGGTCGCGATGCCGCTGGCACTGGTTTGCGGCGTCGAGCCCCGGACGGCCTGGCTGCTCGCGGTGCTGTGGGTGCTGAAGGTGGTCCCGGGCATTCCGGGCTTGCGGCAATTGCGCCGGGTGCTGGTGATCGAATCCGGCCCGCTGCTGAGCGTGCTGGTGATTTTCCTGATGGTACTGTTTCTGGCCTCGGTCGCGGTCTATTTCTTCGAGCGC
Source organism: uncultured Alphaproteobacteria bacterium (assembly GCA_963764705.1). GTDB lineage: Bacteria > Pseudomonadota > Alphaproteobacteria > Rhizobiales > Xanthobacteraceae > Bradyrhizobium. Next base: position 436,597 of record CAVXTR010000020.1, read on the forward strand.
GACGTCCAGCCCGGCACCTTCAACAGCGTGCCTGCCGCGCTGTGGTGGGCGGTCGCGACCCTGACCACCACCGGTTACGGCGATGTGGTGCCGATCACGCTGCCCGGCCGGATGGTCGCGGCCCTGGTGATGATCTGCGGCCTCGGCGTGTTCGGGCTCTGGACCGGTATTCTCGCCACCGGATTCGCCGCCGAAACCCGCCGCGACAATTTCCTCAAGACCTGGGAATCCGTCAGCAAGGTGCCGTTCTTCGCGGCCCTTGGTCCGTCCGCCATCGCCGACGTCACCCATATGCTGCGCACCATGGACCTGCCGCCACGCACCATGATCATCCGCAAGGGCCAGCAGGGCGACTGCATGTATTTCATCGCCGCCGGCGAGGTCGAGGTCGACCTGCCCGGCAAGAAGGTGCGGCTGAGCGAGGGCGCGTTCTTCGGCGAGATGGCGCTGCTCGGCAGCAATCTGCGCTCGGCCAACATCACCACCACGCGGCTGTCAAAACTGCTGGTGCTCGATCTCGTCGACTTCCGGCTGCTGATGGCACGGCATCCCGATCTCGCCGAGACCATCGACGTCGAGGCGAAGCGGCGCGCGCAGGAAAACAAATAAGAAAACAAAAAACAAGAATGGAGACGAAGATGTCCGATCTACCCGAGGCGGCGAGCGCGCCGGTGCTCGAAATCAGCGGTGCCCGCGCCACGGTCCGCCTCAACCGCCCGAAACATCTGAACCGGCTGCAGAGCGAAGATCTCGGCGACCTGATGAAGCTGTTCGACCGGATCGAGGCCGATCCCGCGATCCGCGTCATGGTGCTGACCGGCACCGGCCGCGCCTTCAGTGCCGGCTACGATCTCAACTCGGTCGCCGACCGCGCCACCAGCGCCAGCGAGGAACCGAGCGCCGGTTCGGCGTTCGAAGTGGTGGTCAACCGTCTCGAGGATCTCGGCGTGCCGACGATCTGCCGACTCAACGGCGGCGTCTATGGCGGATCGACCGACCTGGCGCTGGCCTGCGACTTCCGCATCGGCGTCGACACATCGGAGATGTTCATGCCGGCGGCACGGCTCGGGCTGCATTACTACAAGAGCGGTATCGCGCGCTATGTGGCGCGGCTCGGCGCCGACAACGCCAGGAAGCTGTTCCTGACGGCGCAGAAAATCACCGCACCGGAGATGCTGCGGATCGGCTACCTCACCGCGATGGTGCCGCTGGAATCGCTCGACGAGGAAGTCGACCGGCTCGCCGCTATTCTGGCCGGCAACGCGCCGCAGGCGATGCGCGGCATGAAGCGCGCGATCAACGAATTTTCCCGCGGCCAGCTCGACGAGGAGGCCTGTGACCTTCGCCACCGCGAAAGCATGCGTGGCGCCGAGATCAAGGAAGGCATCAAGGCGTTCGCGGAAAAACGCCCGCCGCGGTTTTGATCCCCCACGAAACACTCCTGAAACACGATTCTCCTTCGCGCCCGTGAACTCAGCGCGCGGCCGCTCCGACTGATGGGCAGGGACGAAACAACGGCCTCGTGCCACCCAACTGGAGAATCAAGATGCTTCGCAAAGTTACCCTCGGACTGATCGCTGCTGCTTCCCTCGGTGCGGCTGCCCTGGCGCCCTCCGCCGCCTCCGCCCATGGCTTTCATGGCGGCTGGGGTCATCATGGCTGGGGCCACGGTGGTTTCGGCTTCGGCGGAATCTACGTCAACACCGGCGTCAGCGACTGCTATCAGCAGCAGATGGTCCAGACCCGTCACGGCCTGCGCCTGCGCACCGTCAACGTTTGCGCCTACAACGTTTACTGATCGCGCCTGAACACAAAGCCCCGATCGCTCATTGCGATCGGGGCTTTTGTCGGGTGTTGTAACTTCGTTTTGTTATTTATCGACGAAGGTCACCGTTTCGGCCACGCTTGCCCGCGAGGTGCGGTAGCTGTTGACCTTGTGCGCGTCATCGGCGAAGCCAAACGAAATGCCGCACACCACCTTGCGGTCATCAGCCAGTTTGAAATGTCGCCGTATCAGCCCGGAGTGACGCGCCAGCGCCGCCTGCGGAATGGTGCCGAGACCCAGCGCCTGCGCGGCCAGCATGAAATTTCCGACATAGGCGCCGCAATCGATCGCCCCGTAGATGCCGAGCGGCTCGTCGGTGTGAATGATCGCGACATGTGGCGCGCCGAAGAAATTGTAGTTCTCCAGCGCCTGCTTGCCGTAGGCGGCCTTGTCGCCTCTGGTGATGCCGAGCGTGTTGTAGAGCTGGAAGCCGCTTTCGCGACGGCGCTCCTGATAGACCCCGAGATATTCGCGCGGCGGCGTGAAGTCGTGGTCATCCTTGGCGCCGGAAGCGGCCTCGGCATAGATCGCCTTGCGAAACCGCTCCTTGGCCTCGCCGCTGGCAATCAACACCTGCCAGGGCTGGCTGTTGCACCATGAGGCCGTGCGCTGCGATGCAACCAGTACCCGCTCGATGATCTCTGATGGCACCGGCTGCGGCAGAAACGCGCGAACAGAATAACGCTCGCCCAGGAGTTCCTCGAGCACGCCGATGCGATCTTCCGTCGCGTACTTGGTCTTTGCTGCAGCGTCCATGCTCATCGCCCCTTGGTCGGGATCTTGTTGAACGGCACGTCCTTGTCGACGCGGATGTCGCCGGGCAGGCCCAGCACGCGCTCGGCGATAATGTTGCGCAGGATTTCGTCGGTACCGCCGGCGATACGCATCGACGGCGAGCTCAGCAACATCTGCTGGAACTGGCCGTGCGCCACTTCCTCATCCGCGCCGGTCAGCGCACCGGCCGCACCCTCCAGGTCCATCGCGTAGCTAGCGATATCCTGCAGCATCGAACCCGAAACCAGCTTGCCGATGGAGTTTTCCGGACCCGGCCGCTCGCCCTTCGACAGCGCCGAGATCGCGCGGTAGCTGGTGTATTTCAGGCCGCTCGCCTTCACCGCCCAGCTCGCCAGCTTCGAACGGGTGGCGCGGTCGTCGATCGCGGGGCCGTCTTCCGTCATCAGGTTGGAGCAGAACTCGAACATTTCCGGAAAGCCGGTCGCGAGCCGCGAACCGATCGACATGCGCTCGTTCATCAACGTGGTCAGCGACACGTTCCAGCCGTCGCCGACCGCGCCGAGCCTCTGGTGATCGGGAATCACGACGTCGGTGAAGTAGACCTCGTTGAATTCCTGCATGCCGTTGGCCTGCTTGATCGGCCGTACTTCGACGCCCTTGCTCTTCATGTCGAGGAAGAACATCGTCAGGCCCTTGTGCTTGGGCACATTGGGATCGGTACGCGTGATCAGCAGGCCGTAATCCGAATAATGCGCGCCGGAGGTCCAGATCTTCTGGCCGTTGACGACCCAGTCGTCGCCCTTCTTCTCGGCGCGGGTGCGGAGGCCCGCGACGTCGGAGCCGCCGGCCGGCTCGGAGAACAACTGGCACCAGATATGTTCGCCGGAAGCGAGCTTCGGCAGATAGTGACGCTTGTGCTCCTCGCTGCCGAACGCCATCACGGTCGGGCCGCACATGCCCTCGCCGATCTGGAACGGCTGCGTCAGCTTGCCGTAGACGCCCTCTTCCTGCTGCCAGATCACCTTCTCGATCGGCGTCGCGCCGCGGCCGCCATATTCCTTCGGCCAGTGCAGGCAGGCCCAGCCGCCTTCGGCCTTCTTCTTCTGCCAGGCCTTGCCGACGTCGACGATCTCTTCCTTCTCGAGCCGGATCCGGCCGAGCGAGGATTTTGAAAGCTCCGCCTCGTATTTTTTCGGCGCGTTGGCCTGGACCCACTTGCGGGCGGTGGCGCGGAATTCGGCTTCTTGCGGCGTATCGTCAAAGTTCATGAGAGGCTCCTTTCGCGCTTGCTTATGCGCGTCCCTTGGTCGGAATCTTGTTGAACGGCACGTCCTTGTCGACGCGGATATCGCCCGGCAAACCAAGCACGCGTTCGGCAATGATGTTGCGCATGATCTCGTCGGTGCCGCCCTCAACGCGGGTGCCCGGCGCGCGCAGCAGCATGGCCTGGAATTTTCCGGCGACTTCGGCGTCTTCCGGACCGCTGAGCACACCGGCGGCGCCCTGCAAATCGAGCGCGTACATCGCGACGTCCTGGATCATCGAACCCGCCACCAGCTTGCCGATCGAGTTTTCCGGACCCGGACGATCGCCCTTCGACAGCGCCGAGATCGCACGCATCGAGGTATATTTCAGTCCGCTTGCCTTCACGGCCCAGTTCGCCAGTTTGGATCGCACGCCGCGATCCTCGATCGCCGGGCCATCCTCCAGCATCAGGCTGTTGCAGAACTCGAACAGCTCCGGAAAACCGGTGGAAACGCCGGCGCCGATCGACATGCGCTCGTTCATCAGCGTGGTCAGTGACACGTTCCAGCCGTCGTTGACGGCGCCGAGCCGCTGCGAGTCCGGGATGACAACGTCGGTGAAATAGACCTCGTTGAAATCCGAGTGTCCGCTGGCCTGCTTGATCGGCCGCACCTCGACGCCCCTGCTCTTCATGTCGAGGAAGAACATGGTGAGACCCTTGTGCTTGGCAACGGTCGGATCGGTTCGCGTCAGCAGGATGCCGTAGTCCGAATAGTGCGCGCCCGAGGTCCAGATCTTCTGGCCGTTGATGATCCAGTCGTTGCCCTTCTTCTCGGCACGGGTTCGCAGACCAGCGACGTCGGAGCCTCCGGCCGGCTCCGAGAACAACTGGCACCAGACCTTTTCGCCCGACGCCAGCGGCGGCAGATATTGGCGTTTTTGTTCTTCGCCGGCGAACGCCATCATGGTCGGCCCGCACATGCCGTGGCCGATGATGAAGACGCCGGAGAGCTTGCCGAACGGGCCCTCTTCCTGCTGCCAGATCACACGCTCGATCGGCGACGATCCGCGCCCGCCATATTCCTTCGGCCAGTGCAGGCAGGCCCAGCCGGCATCCGCTTTCTTCTTCTGCCAGTCCTTGGCAATCTCGAGCATGTTGTTCAGCGCGGGGCGGCCGAGCGAAGATTTTCGCAACTCCGCCTCGTACTGCTTCGGTGCATTGGCGCCGATCCAGGCCTTGGCCTCGGCGCGGAACGCGGCTTCCTGCGGGGTGTCATCGAAGTTCATGACGATTGGTCCTTACGCCGCATTCCGCTTGCGCATGTGGTCGATCAACGCGTCTTCCCAATACGACAGGCTGCCGAGCGTCAGCGCGGTGGCGTTGGCGCGGCGGTAATACATGTGGCAGTCGAACTCCCAGGTGAAACCCATGCCGCCGTGGACCTGGATGTTGTTCTTGGAGCAGTGTTGGAACGCCTGCGTCGCGCTGATGCGCGCGGCAGCCGCGGCTTCCGGCAGTTCAGACGCATTGGTCGAGAGCGCCCAGGCGCCGTAGTAGCAATTGGAGCGCGCCAAGGTCGCCGAGACATACATGTCGGCGAGGATGTGCTTCACCGCCTGGAACGAACCGATCGGACGGCCGAAGGCAATCCGGTCGAGCGCGTAGTCGCGGCCCATTTCCAGCGCGCGGTCGGAACCGCCGACCTGCTCGAACGCCAGCAGGACGGCAGCGCGATCGAGCACCTGCGTGAGCGTGCTCCAGCCTTCACCGGCCTTGCCAAGCGCTTCCGCCTTGCAATTCCTGAAGGTGAGTTCGGCCTGCCCGCGGCTCGGATCGACATTGGTCAGCGACTTCACCTCGACGCCGCCGGCCTTGAGGTCGACGAGAAAAAGCGAGATATCGGAATCGCGGCCCGACGATCCCGTGCGCGCGGCGACCACGGCGAAATCCGCGATGGCGCCGTCCGGCACCGGCTTCTTGACGCCGTTCAACGTGCCTCCGGAGGCGGAGAGCTTGATCGCCGATGGCGACGGATTGCCCTTGCCTTCGAACAGCGCCAGCGTGCCGATGGCTTCACCCGAGGCGATCTTCGGCAGCCACTTCTGCTTCTGCGCGTCGGAACCTGCAATCATCAGCGCTTCGGCGGCGAGATAGACGGTGGAGGAGAACGGCACCGGCGCCAGCGCGCGGCCCATTTCCTCGGCGATCACGCAGAGTTCGAGATGACCGGCGCCCGCGCCGCCGAACGCTTCGGGGATCGCGATACCGAGAAAGCCCATCTCGGCGAGGCCCTTCCACAATTCCTTGTCATAGGTCGCCTTGCCGTCCAGCACCGCGCGCACGGCCTTCGGCGGGCACTTCTCGGTGAGGAATTTCCTCGCCTCATCGCGCATCTGCTTTTGTTCGTCGGAGAAATCGAAATTCATGGCGCTCTACTCGCGTTGGTGCTGCGTTGTTCAGTTCAGGATGATGACGTCTTCGCCGGGACGATCGGCGTAAAGCTTCTCCACCAGCGCGGCGCGGCGTTCGAGGCCGGCGCGCTGATTGATGTAACCCTTGTCGGTGAGTTCATTGCCGTCGATCGACGGCGGTTCGGCCATCAGCATCGCCCGTGCGATCCGCATGCTGCTGCCGGTCGTGGAGGCGTTGTGCGCTTCCAGTCCGCGCCTGACGCAGGCGATCACCTCGGGATGCTTGATGACATCTTCGCATGTTGCATCGGCATTGCCGACCATCTGCCGGCAGGCATGCAGATTGGGCCACGCCAAGAGACCGATGAAGGCGCGGTCCTGACCGGCGACCAGCGCATCATGGACCGCGGGCGTGGCGGCCGCGATCGCGTCGGTACGCAGCGAGCCGACATGAACGAAAGTGCCTGTCGTGAGCTTGAAGTCCTCGACCACGCGGCCGGCAAAGATAATGCCCTGCAAGGGATCGTTATCATCCACGAACAGGCCGGCGTCGCCGATGCAATAAAAACCTTCCTCGTCGAACATTTTCTTCGTCAGGTCGGGCTGGCCGAAATAGCCGGGCGTGACGTTGATGCCGCGCAGGCGCAGCTCGTATTTCGTGCCGCACGGCACCAGCTTCAACTCGACGCCGGGGAACGGCAGGCCGATCAGGCCGACGCGCTCGGTGTCCCAATAGGTGCCGGTCGAGGTCGGCGCGGTCTCGGTCGAGCCCCAACCGGTATAGAATACGATGCGCTCGCCGGTGGTCTTCACCGCCAGCGCCTGCATGCGGTCGTAGAGATCGTCCGGCAGCCGCGCGCCGCCATAGGCCATGACGCCGAGATTCTTGAAGAAGCTGCGGCAAAGCGCGTCGTCTTTCTCCATTGCGGCAGCCAGCGCCGCGTAACCGGCGGGCACGTTGGCATAATAGGTCGGCGATACCTCGCGCAGATTTTTAATCGTCTCCTCGAGCTGGCCCGGCAGCGGCCGGCCATCGTCGATATAGAGCGTGCCGCCATCGACCAGCACCGGATTGAACGCGGCATTGCCGCCCATGGTGTGATTCCACGGCATCCAGTCGAGCACGGTCGAGATCGGCCCGTTCGGATCGCGCGGGCGCACCTGCATCATCATCGCCGCATTGGCGCACATCATCTCCTGGGTGTTGATGACGGCCTTGGGCATGCCGGTGGAGCCCGAGGTGAACAGCAGCTTACCGACGGTGTCGGGCGTGATCTTCGCAATCGACTCTTCTACCGCCGATGTCACCGGCGTAACCGCGAAATCGGCAAAGGACACGCTGGCGATGCCGTCGCAGGGCCGCACGACATGCACGACGGTAACACCGGTGAGATCGAGCGCCTTCAACGCCTTTTCGAAGATCGGCCCGTCCTGCACCATCACCACTGCGGGCTTGATCAGGTTGAAGAGGTATCTGAGTTTTTGATGATCCTGACTCATCAGCGAATAGGCCGGCGACACCGGCGCCGCCGGAAGGCGCGCCTGCATCGCGGCCTGCGTCATCAGTGCATGCTCGATCGAATTGCCCGAGAGGATCGCAACCGGACGGCCGTCCGCGACGCCGAGATCGAGCAGGCCCTGCGTCAGCCCGTCGACGGTGCGCTTGGCCTCGCCATAGGAAAGCTTGCGCCATTGCCGGTCGGCGCCACCGCGCTGCGCCAGCCAGATGCGGTCCGGCGCCTGCTTCGCCCATTTCGCCAACGACGCCGGGATATGCTTCTCGTAAGCCTGAAGTGGAATCCGCGATTTCAGCACGACCACACCGTCGGGCCGGCGATCGACCGCGATGTCGCGCTTCAGCCAATCGATCTTGCGAAAGCCGGGCTTCGTCAACACCTCGGCTGCATTCCCACTCATATTGCGTCTCCCGGAATTCAGTCCTTTGCGGATCTTGAAGTCTTGTTGGTCTAGCGCCTGATATAGACAGGCTTTCGCTTTTCGAGAAAGGCCCTGATGCCCTCGCCGAAATCTTCCGAGCGGCTGCATAGCACCTGATTGCGGTCTTCCATCGCGATCACGGCTTCCAGCGAGCCGGCATCGACGCTCATATTGAGGCATTCCTTGGACAGCCTCAAACCCACCGGCGACGCCGTCATCATCGCGTCGACATAGGATTCGGCGGCAGCATCGAGCCCGCCTTCCTCGACCACTTCGGAAACGAGGCCGACGGCGAGCGCCCGTTCCGCGCCGATGAAGCGGCCGGTCAGGATCAATTCGGAGGCGACGGAGACGCCGACGAGGCGCGGCAGGAAATAACTGGTGCCGATGTCGCAGCCGCCGAGGCCCAATTTGATAAACGCGCAGTTCATCCGCGCGGACCTGGTGGCGATGCGGATATCGGCGGCGAGCGCCAGCGCGAAACCGCCGCCGGCAGCCGCACCCTGAACCAGCGCGATGATCGGCTGCGGAGCGCGCCGCATCAGCATCACGATGTCGGCGATCCGGCGCTGCGAATCCAGGGACTCGGTGACCCCAGGCGGTTCCTGCTGCCCGGCCCGACGCGCCATCGCGTGCTTGAGGTCGAGCCCGGCGCAGAACGACGCGCCCGCGCCCTTCAGCACCACGACGCGGGTCGAACGGTTGCGCTGCAGGCCCTGGAAATAGGCATTGAGCGCGTCGATCATATCAGGGTTGAGCGCGTTGAGGCTGTCCGGGCGATTGAGCGTCACCCGGTCGACCCCGTCATCGTGTTCGATCAGCAGCGGTTGAGTCACATCTTGCTCCCAACGAACGAAGCGCATTTGCGGTGCCAATCGCGTCGCCCTCTCCCCTTGTGGGAGAGGGCATCGCCAGCGGTTGCATCGCATTCGGTTCGGTGAGGGGTTGCTCGCGGATAAAAACCCCTCATCCGCCTTCGCTTGGCGAAGGCACCTTGTCCCATCTCAACTCGGGTTTACCCGAGTTGAGCATTTTATGATGTCGAAGTCGGATAAATCCGACTTCGATGGGAGAAGGAAGTAAGATCTACCGCGGCGCCATGCGGATCGCGCCGTCGAGACGGATCGTCTCGCCATTGAGCATCGGGTTCTCGACGATGTGAACCGCGAGGTTGCCGTACTCCGAGGCATCGCCCAGACGAGCAGGATGCGGCACCTGGGCGCCGAGGCTCTTGCGGGCCTCTTCGTTCAGGCCCATCAGCAACGGCGTCAGGAACAGGCCCGGCGCGATGGTGTTGACGCGGATCTTGAGGCTGGCAAGGTCGCGGGCGGCCGGCAACGTCATACCGACGATGCCGCCCTTCGAAGCCGAATAGGCGATCTGGCCGATCTGGCCTTCATAGGCCGCAACGGACGCGGTATTGATGGCGACGCCGCGCTCTTCGCCGATCGGGGCTTCGGTCGCCAGACGCTCGGCGAACAGGCGCAGTACGTTGAAGGAGCCGATCAGGTTGACGTTGATGATGCGAACGAACTTGGCCAGCGGATAGACGCCGTCCTTGCCGACGGTGCGCTGCGATCCACCAATGCCGGCGCAGTTCATCAGCACGCGGGCGATGCCGTGCACGGCTTCGGCCTTGGCAATCGCGGCCTTGATCTGCTCTTCATCGGTGACATCGGCGTGCAGGGCAACGCCCTTCACTTCGGCGGCAACCTTCTCCGCATTTTCCTTGTTCTGGTCGATGACGCCGATTTTGGCGCCCTTGGCGGCCATGGCGCGGGCGGTGGCGGCACCGAGGCCGGAGCCACCGCCGGTGATGAGAACGGCAACGTCTTTCAACTGCATCTTGATAACCTTTCCTTGGGGCGTTTCTTCTCTAGACTTACAGGCTCGGGTAACGCGACCGCTATCCGGCGGCCGCACTACCTCTTTCGTTGTTCGTATTCAGCAGGCCGCCGCAGATCAGCGCTTCCATATGCTTGATATACTGGCGGCAGACTTCATCGGTAACAGGACCGACGCCGGTCGCGCGCGACATCGCGTGGCGGCCGAAGAACAGGTGATCGCAGGCACCGACGAGGCTGGTGTAAAACATCACCGGATCGATGTCGCGGAACTCGCCGGCCTTGACGCCTTCGGCGAGCAGCCGGCGCTGAAAATCCAGCAGCGGCGCCACGAAAAACTGCGACACCTCGTCAGCCGCCTCCGCGCTGCTTTCATGCAGCAGATAATGGATCAGCCGGTTCATGTAGGGGAACTGGTGATAGGCGCGGATGATGCCGCCGATATGCAGGCGCAGTTTCGCGGTGGGCTGGATCGGCTGGCTGATCAGATATTCGAGTTGGGTCATTTCGGTCGCCGCATCGCGCGCCAACAGCGCCAGCAACAGCCCGTCCTTGTTGCCGAAATGGTATTTCACCAAAGCGGCGTTGACGCCGGATTTCTGCGCGATGTCGGACAGCGACACCTCGATCGAGGCGCGCTCGATCATCAGCTCGCTCGCGGCCACGAGCAGCTTCTCGGCGGTGGAGTTTTTGCCGCCCGGAAGCCTCGTCGGTACGCTGGTATTCAACTCTGATCCCATCACTGCCTGCCGCAAATCCGGCCGCACATAAGCGCATGCCGCGGCTGCACTCAAGAGTTAATTGATTGATTGACTAAATCCCGGACCATCCCTTAAATCCGGCCCAACTTTCCATCCAACAAGCAATCTCAAAGGGAGAACAGACATGGCCGAGGCCTATATCGTCGCCACCGCTCGTACCGCAGGCGGCCGCAAGGGTGGACGTCTCGCCGGCTGGCATCCGGCCGATCTCGCCGCATCCGTGCTGGATTCGCTGGTGGAACGATCCGGCGCCGATCCCGCGCAGGTCGAAGACGTGATCATGGGCTGCGTGATGCAGGCCGGCGAGCAGTCCAACAACATCGCCCGCAACGCTGTGATGGCTTCGAAGCTTCCCGAAAGCGTGCCGGCGACCTCTATCGACCGCCAGTGCGGCTCCTCGCAGCAGGCGCTGCATTTCGCGGCACAGGCTGTCATGAGCGGCACCATGGACATCGTGATCGCCGCCGGCGTGGAATTGATGACCCGCGTGCCGATGGGCCTCGCTTCTTCGCTGCCCGCCAAGAACGGTTTTGGTCACTACAAGAGCCCGGGCATCGAGGCGAAATATCCGAACATCATGTTCAGCCAGTTCACCGGTGCTGAAATGATGGCGGAGAAGTACGGCCTCACCAAGGATGAACTCGACGAATACTCCTACAACAGCCACCAGCGCGCGATTGCCGCCACGCAGGCCGGCCGCTTCGAGGACGAGATCGTTCCGCTCAAGATCACCCGCGCCGACGGCTCGACCGACACCCACCACATCGATGAGGGCATCCGCTTCGACGCCACCCTCGACGGCATCAAGGGCGTCAAACTGATCCAGGAAGGCGGCAAGCTCAGCGCCGCCAGCGCCAGCCAGATCTGCGACGGCGCCTCCGGCGTCATGATCGTCAACGAGAAGGGCCTGAAGTCGCTCGGCGTCCAGCCGATGGCGCGGATCCATCACCTGACCATGATCGGCGGCGATCCCGTCATCATGCTGGAAGCGCCGCTGCCGGCGACCCAGCGCGCGCTGCAGAAGGCCGGCATGAAGGTGGACGACATCGACCTTTTCGAGGTCAACGAAGCCTTTGCCTCGGTGCCGACCGCCTGGCTGAAGACCACCGGCGCCGATCCGGCACGGCTCAACGTCAACGGCGGCGCCATCGCGCTCGGCCATCCCCTTGGCGGCTCCGGCACCAAGCTGATGACCACGCTGGTCAACGCGCTGAAGCAGCGTAACAAGCGCTACGGCCTCCAGACCATGTGCGAAGGCGGCGGCATGGCGAACGTGACGATCGTCGAGCGGCTGTAAGAAGAACGACTGCTTAAGCAGCGCCAACAAACGCCGTCGTCCCGGGAATGCCGGGACGGCGGCGTAATTCATCCCGAGGAAACGCCATGACCCATCCGTCCATCTACGCCCGCACAGTGCCGAACAAGATCGCCTACCAGATGGCGGGCACCGGCAAGGCGATCACCTATCGCGAGCTCGACGAGCTTTCGAACCAGGGCGCGCAGCTGTTTCGTTCGCTCGGCCTCAAGGCCGGCGATCACATCGCCTTCCTGATGGAAAACCGGCTGGCGTTCATGGAGATCTGTTGGGCGGCGCAGCGCGCCGGGCTCTATTACACCGCGATCAGCCGCTACCTGACCCAGGACGAGATCGCCTACATCGTGAGGGATTGCGGCGCCAGGGTTTTCATCACCTCACCGAAATGCGCCGAGCAGGTGAGAACCCTGGTCAAGGGCGAGGCCGGCGCACCGCTGTTCTTCATGGTCGACGAACCCGAGGCAGGCTTTCGTTCCTGGGACCAGGAAGCGATCGCGATGCAGAAGACGCCGATCGCGGACGAGGTTGCCGGCTACGACATGCTGTATTCGTCCGGCACCACCGGGCGGCCCAAGGGCATCAAGCGGGCGTCGGAGAACAATCCGATCGACGTGCCGAATCCGTTCCTCAAAATTCTCTGCGCCAACATGTGCGGGATGACGTCCGACAGCATCTACCTGTCGCCGGCGCCGCTCTATCACGCGGCTCCGCTGCGCTTCAACATGATGGCCATCACACTCGGCGGCACCTCCATCATCATGGAGCATTTCGACGCCGAGGAATTCCTGAAGCTGGTCGAGAAGTATAAGATCACCCAGTCGCAACTGGTGCCGACCATGTTCGTGCGCATGCTGAAACTGCCCGAAGAGGTTCGCACCCGCTACAACGTCTCCTCGCTGAAGGGCGCGATCCACGCCGCCGCGCCCTGCCCGGTCGACGTCAAAGCGAAGATGATCGAATGGTGGGGTTCGATCCTGATCGAGTATTACGCCGGCTCCGAAGGCAACGGCGTCACGGTCTCGACCTCGCAGCAATGGCTGACCCATCGCGGCACGGTTGGCCGCGCCGTGGTCGGCACCATCAAGATTCTCGACGAGAACGATGCGGAAGCCCCGGTAGGCCAGATCGGCACGGTGTATTTCGCCGACGCGCCGGTCTTCACCTATCACAACGACCCCGAGAAGACGAAGCGCGCCTACAACGCCAGGGGCTGGTCGACGCTCGGCGACGTCGGCTATCTCGACGAAGAAGGCTATCTCTATCTGACCGACCGCAAATCCTACATGATCATCTCCGGCGGCGTGAACATCTACCCGCAGGAGACCGAGGACGTCCTGATCACCCATCCCGGCGTTGCCGACGTCGCGGTGTTCGGCGTCCCGAACGAGGAGATGGGCGAAGAGGTCAAGGCCGTGGTGCAGCCGCACGACATGGCCAAGGCCGGCAAGGAGCTCGAGGCCGAACTGATGGTGTTCTGCCGCAAGCACCTGTCGCCGATCAAATGCCCAAAGAGCATCGACTTTGAAGCCGAGCTTCCGCGCACGCCGACGGGAAAACTGGTGAAGCGGCACTTGCGCGACAGGTATTGGCCGAAGGCGGCGGCGAAGGTGTGAATTCGTAGGGTGGGCAAAGCGAAGCGTGCCCACCATCAGGGTCACAGCACAGGATAGATGGTGGGCCGGCGCTATGCGCCTTTGCCCACCCTTGTAATAGCGCAATCGGTTATCATCGGCATATTCCGAGAGGAATGGCCTGCCGCGGACTTGTACCCCGCGGCAGGCCGCTGGCGATCGGATCGAGCCCACCCTGAGCAGTTTGTGGCTGCCTCGTAGCGTGATCGTCGTCAGCACCTTCATCGGACCCGGATGGTTGCCGGAACAACTTGGTTCGCTTCACAAGGCAGGGTCGAGGAAGATGACGCAGACTATCATAACGACGGCTGGAATCGATACATCCAAGGCCAAACTAGACGCCGCCGTTCACGGTCGCACCGAGCGCTGGCAGGTCTCGAACGCCCTGTCGGGCTGGCGCGCTTTGGTCGCAAACTTGACCAATGCTGGCGTGACGCGTGTCGGAATCGAAGCAACGGGCGGTTACGAACGCGGTGTGGTGGAGCATTTGCGAGCAGCGGGCTTCATCGTGCTGGTGCTGCAACCGATCCAGGTCAAGGCGTTCGGTCGAGTGCATTTGCGACGCGCCAAGAACGATGCGCTCGATGCCGAGCTGATTGCCGCATGCACCGCTGCTATCGACCAGCCGAGGATTGCGCCAGATCCACGACTGGCGGAATTGGCGGGATATCTGACCTTTCTTGAACAGCTCGAGGAAGACATCGCGCGCTTCAAAACTCGGATCGAGCACATCGACGAGCATGGCTTGCGGCGCATCGTCAACAGCGACATCACCCGACTGAAGGCACGGCGGGCCGCGCAGATGCGCGACCTTGCCAAGCGCCTTCGTGCCCACGGCGACCTCGCTAGACGGCTCGATCTGGTGCTGAGCATTCCAGGCATTGGAGAGCGCACCGCGCTGGCACTTCTGATCCGCATGCCCGAACTTGGGCAAGTCAGCCGCGAGGAAGCCGCAGCGCTTGCCGGCCTGGCTCCGTTCGATAACGACAGTGGACAGCACAAGGGGCAACGACACATCGCCGGCGGTCGAAGCCGCTTGCGCCGTTCCTTGTTTGCCGCCGCCCTCCCGGCCGCCTACCGTTGGAACAAGGCACTGATAGCGCTCTACGCTCGCCTCAAGGCCCGTGGGAAAGCCCACAACTCAGCACTCGTCGCCTGTGCGCGAAAGCTGCTGATATATGCCAATACCGTAGTCCAGCGCGGAACGCCGTGGACTGAAAAAGCCGCTTAGCTTTTAATGGTTGCTACGGACTCATTCTCCGTCACCCGGGCTTGTCCCGGGCATCCACGTCTTTACAGTCTCACGCATAAGAAGACGTGGATGGCCGGAACGTCCAGTAAAGACGCGCTTCGCGCTTTCGTCCGACCATGACGAGGAAACCTCATGAATAGCGCAACCGCCCTTCCCGACATCCCGCTCCCTGCCACGATCCGCTCGCGCTACGTTGAAAACATCAACGGCCTGCGTATGCATGTGCTCGAAGCCGGCTTCGAGACCAGGGGCCGCCCATGCGTGCTGCTGCTGCACGGCTTTCCCGAACTGGCCTACTCCTGGCGCAAGGTGATGCCGGCACTCGCAGCCGGCGGCTATCACGTGATCGCGCCGGACCAGCGCGGCTATGGCCGCACCACGGGATGGAGTGCCGACTACGACGGTGACCTCATGCCGTTCCGCCTCACCAACCTGGTGCGCGACGCGCTCGGGCTGGTGTCGGCGTTTGGTTACAAGCATGTCGACGCCGTGTTCGGCCATGATTTCGGCTCGTCGGTCGCAGCCTGGTGCGCGCTAATCCGGCCCGACGTGTTTCGCTCGGTGGTGCTGATGAGCGCGCCATTCGGCGGCACACCGCCACTGCCGTTCAACACCGTCGACGGGCCGACCAAACCAGCGACGGACGATCCCGTGCATCGCGAACTGGCGGCGCTGCCAAGGTCTCGAAAACATTACCAATGGTACTATTCGACGCGCCCCGCCAACGCCGACATGCAGCACGCGCCGCAAGGCGTGCATGATTTCCTGCGCGGCTACTATCACCACAAGAGCGCGGACTGGAAAGCCAACGTGCCCTATCCGCTGCAGTCATGGTCCGCGGGCGAACTGGCAAAGCTGCCGACCTATTACGTGATGGATCTGGCCAAGGACATGGCGGAGACCGTCGCCGGAGAAATGCCTTCCGCCAGCGAGATCGCTGCCAACCAATGGCTGCCCGACCGCGAACTCGCTTACTACAGCGCCGAATATGCCCGCACCGGATTCCAGGGCGGCCTGCAGTGGTATCGCTGCGGCACCTCGGGTGCGTTTCTGCCGGAACTGCAGACCTGGTCCGGCCGCACCATCGACGTGCCCTCGGCCTTCATCTCCGGCAAACAGGACTGGGGCACCTATCAGCGCCCCGGCGTCTACGAGGCGATGCAGTCCAAAGCCTGCACCAACATGATCGGCGGCCACCTCGTCGACGGCGCCGGACACTGGGTGCAGCAGGAGCAGCCCGCGGACGTGAGCCGGCTGCTGTTGCAGTTCCTGCAACAGGCCAAGCGCGCCGGTTAAGGGATTTGACCCGGGAAACCGGGCCCACTATAACGATTTAGAATAGTTCTAAATTGATATGGGGCCCGGCTGTGAAGAATTTTGCCGACCTGACCGAGCGTGAAGTGCTGGCTGTCGCGATTTCCTCCGAGGAGGAAGACAGCCGCATCTACATGAGCTTCGCCGAAGACCTCGCCGAGCGCTATCCGGACTCGGCCAAGATCTTCGAGGAGATGGCCGAGGAAGAGCGCGGCCATCGCCACCGGCTGCTCGAACTCTACGAACAACGTTTCGGCGCGCATCTGCCGCCGATCCGCCGCGAGGACGTCCGCGGCTTCCTGAAGCGGCGTCCGATCTGGCTGACCAAGAACCTGCCGCTCGACACCATCCGCAAGGAGGTGGAGACGATGGAACTGCAGGCCGAGCGCTTCTACATCAAAGCCGCCGAACAGGCCGAGGATGTCGGTGTCCGCCGGCTGCTCGGCGATCTCGCCGAAGAGGAGAAGGGCCACGAGCAACTCGCGGCCAAGCTGACCGACCAGATCCTCAGCCCGGACGTGCGCGCGGAAGAAGACAAGACGCGGCGCCGCGCCTTCGTGCTGCAATATGTCCAGCCGGGCCTCGCCGGATTGATGGACGGCTCGGTGTCGACGCTGGCGCCGCTGTTCGCGGCGGCCTTTGCCACCCATCAAAACTGGCAGACGTTCCTGGTCGGTCTCGCCGCCTCGATCGGCGCCGGCATCAGCATGGGATTTGCCGAAGCGCTGTCCGACGATGGCTCGCTGACCGGACGCGGTTCGCCGTGGCTGCGCGGTGCGGCCAGCGGCGTGATGACGGCGCTCGGCGGCCTCGGCCACACCATGCCGTATCTGGTGCCGGATTCCTGGGCCAATGCATTCTGGATCGCGACGGCGATTGCCGGCGTCGTGGTGTTCTTTGAATTGTGGGCCATCGCCTTCATCCGCTCACGCTACATGGATACGCCGTTCCTGCAGGCAGCGTTCCAGATCGTGCTCGGCGGCGCCATCGTGCTCGCGGTCGGCATTCTCATCGGCGCGGCCTAGCCTTTTTGTTTTGACGCGTTTTCTTCACGCGAACCGGCGTCCACTTCGCTCGAAAACGCTACGTTAGCTGCCGTTGAGCCCTGCGATTTCAGGGAAGAACATCTCCTTCCACGATGCCGGCTCGTGCCTGGTGGTGCCGACCTTGCGCATGAACTTGGCGAATTTCATCGTCGCCGCCGGCGTCATGGTCCATTCGACGTTCGGGCCCATCACCACCTTGGTCACCGTCTCCAGCGGCAGCTTGGAGCCGGTATCGGCGATCCAGCTCTGCGCGGTGCCCTTGGGATCGGCGGCAATGATCCCGGTCGCCTCCTTCACGGCATCGAGGAAGGCGGCGTAGAGCTCGGGATTGTCCTTGCGAAACCGCGCCGAGGTCCAGGCCACCGTGAACGAGTGCGGACCGAGCACGTCGAACTACGACAACACCGTGTGAATGTTCTTCTGCTCAAGTTGCTGGAACTGGAACGGCGGCACGCTGAAGGCGGAATTGACTCCGCCTGCCCCGCTCAACATCGCGATGGTCGCATCCGGCGGCGACATCGACACCGTCAGCGGGTCGAGCTTGGCGTAATTTTCCTCGCCGAAAGCGGCGGCCGCCGCCATCTGCAACACCACCGCCTGCACCGACACTTTTATGGAGGGCACCCCGATGCGGTCGCGCTCGCCAAAATCCTTGATCGATTTTATATCGGGATTGGCGGTGTTGAGCAGGAACGGCTGCGAGCTCAGCGCGCAGATGCCCTTGACCTCGAACGAGGTGCCTTGCGTCTTGTCCCACAGCGTGATCAGGCCGGGCACCCCGCCGCTGACGATGTCGGTCGAATTCGACAGCAGCGCCTCGTTCATCGCCACCGGCCCGTTGAAGCGCTGCCAGGACACCTTGAAATCCTTCAAGCCGCGTTGCGTGGCATATTTCTCGATCAGTTTGTCGCGCTTCATCACGTTGAATTGCAGGTAGCCCATCGAGAATTGTTCGGCGAGCCTGATCTCGGCCGCGTCGACGACGGCTGCACTGCCGAGGATTATCGCAAACGCGACGCCTGCCGCCTGGTCGAGCCTCATGACACCTGCCGCCATTTTCATTTCTTGTTGATCGGGAGACTAACCCTTACACGACGCTTTCGCCAATAGGGGTAGCGCGTATACCCGGCTCCCGGCTGTACAGCCATTGCTCTTGCAGGCGGTGTGCAATCTGAGCATCATCCGCGGCGCATCAATAACAGACCCGGAGCACGCCTTGGCCAAATCCGAATGGAGCTTCAAGACCGCCGTCGAAACATCAGCGGCGCTCGCCGCCAAAAAAGTCAGCGCGGTCGAACTGGCGCAGGACGTGATCGGCCGCATCGAGCGCCACGACGGCAAGATCAACGCGATCTGCGTGCGCGATTTCGAGCGCGGCCTTGACGCCGCGCGTGCCGCCGACGCCGAACTGGCGCGCGGAGTGAAGAAGCCGCTGCTCGGCATCCCCATGACGGTGAAGGAATCCTACAATATAGCAGGCCTGCCCACGACCTGGGGCAATCCGGCGCAAAGGGATTTCACGCCCACGGAAGACGCGCTGCCGATCACACGCGTCAAGGACGCCGGCTGCGTCATTCTCGGCAAGACCAACGTTCCGCTCGGGCTTGGCGACTGGCAGAGCTACAACGCCATTTACGGAACCACCAACAATCCGTTCGATCTCGGCCGCACCCCGGGCGGATCTTCCGGCGGATCGTCGGCGGCACTGGCCGCCGGCTACGGGCCGCTGTCGATCGGCTCCGACATCGGCGGCTCGTTGCGCGTGCCGGCGTTTCATTGCGGCATCTACGCCCACAAGCCCACCTTCGACCTCGTCGCCATGCGCGGCCACACGCCGCCGCCACTACCGCCGCTGCCGTCCAGCCGCGACCTCAGTGTCATCGGGCCGATGGCGCGCGGCGCCGCCGACCTCTCGCTGCTGCTGGATGCGATGGCGGGGCCCGATCCGCTCGACGCCGGCAAGGCCTACCGGCTGGAGCTGCCGCCGGCGCGCCACACCGAGCTGAAGAATTTTCGCGTGCTGCTGATCGATACCGATCCGGTGATGCCGACCAACGCGGCGGTACGCGGTACCCTCGACAGTCTGGCGGCCGGGCTCACCAAGGCCGGCGTCAAGGTCGACCGCAGCAGTCCGCTATTGCCGGACTTCGCCGCCTCGACACGACTCTATATGCGGATGCTGATGTCGTTCCTCGCGGCATCGTTCACGCCGGAGGTCTATGCCGGCGCGCAAGCTGCCGCGGCGGCGCTGCCGGCCGACAACATGAGCCTCGGCGCCGAGCGCCTGCGCGGCATCGCGCTAAGCCATCGCGACTGGCTGATGGCCGACGGCGGACGTACGCGTTTGCGGGCGCAGTGGCGCGAATTGTTCAAGACCTACGACGCCGTGATCTGCCCGATCATGCCGACGCAGGCCTATCCGCACGATCATTCCGACGACCAGGAAAAGCGCCGCATCAGCATCGACGGCAAGGACTACGTCTATCCGGATCAACTCTCGTGGCCCGGCATCGCCACCTTGCCCGGGCTGCCCGCAACCGCGATCCCGACCGGCTTCGCGCCGGACGGGTTGCCGGTCGGCGTCCAGATCGTCGGCCCCTGGCTGGAGGACCGCACCCCGTTGAAACTCGCTGAACTGATCGAACGCGAATTCGGCGGATTTGTGCCGCCAAGGATGTTTGATGATTGACCGTCATTGCGAGCGAAGCGAAGCAATCCATCTTGCCGCAAAGGGAAGGATGGATTGCCTCGTCGCTTCGCTCCTCGCAATGACGGAAGAAATGAACGACCGGAGGAAAAACAATGTCCGACGATCTCGACCAACTCACCGTCCTCAACCGCGACTACGTCGCTTCGGTGCAGAACTGCGACGTCAAGCGCTTCGATGAAATCCTGGCGCCGGAGTTCTATTGCTCCAATCCCGACAAGTCGCTGGTCGACCGTGCGGCGTTTCTGAAGCAGACGGCGGTGCCGGTGACGATCAAGAATTTGAAGGATCACGACGTAAAGATTCGCATCCTCGGCGACTTCGCCATCATCCATGCGACGACCAGTTATACGACCGCCGACGGCACCCAGTCGAACGGGCGATATACCGATTGCTGGGCGAAGCAGAATGGCAAGTGGCTGGCGGTGTCGGCGCACGTGTCGCGGTAGCTGCCGTCGTCCCGGCCTAGTGCGCAATTGCGCAGGGACGCCGAGACCCATAACTCCTAACGGTCGTCTACAAAGACGCTGTCTGCCACTGCGCCCATAACAGCAGCCGCTTATGCGTCCCGGCTCAAGGCCGGGACGACGGCGGTTATCACTCACGCATCGAACATGATCACGCTGCGCAGGGTCTTGCCGGCCTTCATGTTGGCAAAACCCTCGTTGATTTCGCTCAGCTTCAGCTTGGCCGAAATCCAGTCTTCCAGATGCAGCTTGCCGCGCAGGTAGAACTCGATGAGGCGGGGCATGTCGACGCGGAAATGGTTGGAGCCCATCGACGAGCCCTGGATCCGGCGCTCCCTGAGGAAGTCGAAGCCGTGCAGTTCGATCTTCTGGCCGAACGGGATCATGCCGACGATGGTCGCGGTGCCGCCGGCCGCCAGCATCGCGAACGACTGTTCGGCGGTTTCCTTGCGACCCAGCACCTCGAACGAATGCTGCACGCCGCCCTTGGTCAATTCGCGCACCTGCTGCACCACGTCGCCATTTGCGGGATCGACGATGTCGGTGGCGCCAAGCTTGGTGGCGAGTTGCAGCTTGGCCGGATTGGTATCGATCGCGATGATGCGGCCGGCGCCGGCAATCGCTGCACCGTTGATCGCGGCCATACCGACGCCGCCGCAACCGATCACGGCAACGGTCTCGCCGGCCTTGACGCCTGCGGTGTTGACCACCGCGCCATAGCCGGTGATGACGCCGCAGCCGATCAGGGCCGCGAGCTCGAGCGGCATGTCCTTGCGGATTTTGACGATAGCGTTTTCGTGCACCAGCATCTGCTCGGCAAACGACGACAGGTTGAGGAACTGGTTCAGCTTCTCCGAGCGCGCCCAGGACAGGCGGTTGGACTGGCCGGGCATCATCTTCACGGTGGTATCGGTGCAGAGCACGGTGCGGCCGGTGGTGCAGTTGTCGCAGGTGCCGCAGAACACCGACAGACAGGTCACGACGTGATCGCCGGGTTGTACGTAGGTGACGTCGGAGCCGACCTTTTCGACCACGCCGGCGGACTCGTGGCCAAGCACCGCGGGCAGCGGATGCGGATACAGCCCTTCCATGAAGTGCAGGTCGGAATGACAGAGGCCGGCTACGCGGGTGCGGATCAGGACTTCGCGCGGCCCGGGATTCGGTACGCTGACATCCTCGATCTGTAGCGGCTTGTTGACTTCGAACAGTACGGCGGCCTTCATGGGCACTCCCTTTATTTCTGTTTTTGTTTTGAACCAGAACCTTGCGTGACCGCAGCCTACGCTGCGGAAAGCAATTCGCCAACCTCGGCCATGCCGACCGCACTTTCGCCAAGCAGGTGGCCGGTGATGGCACGCTGAGCGGTACTTTCCGTGAGCTGGAACGGATCGCCCGGGGATACGCGATGGTCGATGACCATGCGCGAGAGCAGCAGGCGTCGCGCGTCGCCGCGCATCTCGTGGATGCGTCCGCCTTCCCAGGCCAAAGCGACCGCGCTGGCGACATGATAGAGCAGACTGGTGGCGCGCCGCGCGTCGCCTTCATTATCGGAACCGCTGGCGACCTCGCGGGCAAAGCCGATGGCGCGATCGGCGAGATCGCCCAGACGGTTGCGCCAGGCCTGCGGCACATTGGCGCTGTCGTCGAGCCGGGCGTGCAGGTCGGCGGCGAGCGCCGCATCGGCGCCGTGGCGGCCGACCGCGCGCTTCAGCGCATCGATCGCGACGATGTTGCCGGTGCCTTCCCAGATCGAACCGAGATGGGCGTCGCGCAGCAGCCGCGCTGTAGCGAACTCCTCAATGTAGCCGATGCCGCCGCGCATCTCCAAGGCGTCACCGCAAACCTTGCGGGCGTCGCGGGTGGCGCGGAATTTCAACGTCGGGGTCAGAATGCGCAACAGCGCCGCCGCATCCTGGCTGCCGGCCTCGGCACGGTCGAGCGCGTCAGCGGTGAGGAAGCTCATCGACAGCGCCTGCTCGGTCGGCAGCATGATCTTCATCAATTGCCGCCGCGCCAGCGGCAGGTCGACGATGCGCTGCCCGAACACCACGCGATTTCGCGCCACCGTCATCGCGTCATGATGCGCGCGCCGCATCAGCGCGGTGGACTTGACGCCATTGGAGAGCCGCGACGAATTCACCATCTCGGCCATCTGCACGAAACCGCGATCGAGCTTGCCGACCGCATAGGCAATCGCGCCTTCGAGCTTGATCTCGCCGGAGGCCATCGAGCGGGTGCCGAGCTTGTCCTTCAGGCGAACGATCCGGTAGTGATTCTGCGAACCGTCCTCCAGCCGCCGCGGCATCAGGAACAGGCCGACGCCGCGCGTCCCGGGGCCGGCACCTTCCGGCCGCGCCAGCAGCATCACCACTTCGGCGTCGGCATTGGAGCAGAACCATTTCTCGCCATGCAGCCGCCAGTGATCGCCTTCCTGTACGGCCGTCGTGGTCAGCGTGCCGACGTCGGAGCCGCCTTCCTTCTCGGTCATGAACTGGCCGCCCTGGGTCAGCTTGCTCATGTCGGTCTGGGTCAGGCCGTCGAGATAGCGCGCCTTCAACGCTTCGCTGCCGAAATTGTTCAAGAGCTTGGCGCAGCCGTCAGTGACGTTGATCGGACAGCCCATCCCGAATTCGGTCTGGTTGAACAAAAACGTAAAAGCGTGCTTGGCCACGACAGGGTATTTGTCGGGCCAGCCCATGATGCCCTTGCGGATCGACAGCGCGTGAATGCCGAACTCGCCGAAGGCAGCCTTCTCCAGTTCGCGATAGGCCGGATGATATTCGATGTATTGCGAGTCGCGCCCAAAGCGGTCGCGCTGGTGCAGCACCGGCGTGTGGCGGTCGGCGAGCCGCGCGCATTCGTCGAGATGGCCGCCGGCCAGCCCGCCGAGACGATCGAGGTGCGGTTCAATATGGCGAAACAGCGCATCGGGAAGATGCAGCTTGAGCAGATCCGTCAGCGCCGGATCGGCCCGGTAGAAATTCATTCCCGTGGTGTCCGGCGCCAGCAATCCCGGCTGGTTGGCCGTGCCTGCGCATTCCTGCTTGAGTGGCTGCATTTTTAGCCCTTGTTCGTTCCGCCCGATCTTGGTCATCTACCGATAACGCAGGCGATCACGCCGTCAACAAGCAACATCGGAGGGCCACCCATGGTCGATAAGGGTCTGGTGGACGGATATCGCATCATCGGCGCCGAAATGTCGCCCTACTCGGTCAAGGTCCGCTCCTATTTCCGCTATAAGGGAATTCCGCACCAATGGGTGCTGCGCAATGCGGCAAGCCAGCCGGAATTCGAGAAGTACGCCAGGATGCCGGTCATCCCGCTGGTGGTGACATCAGACGGTACTGGCATCCAGGATTCCACGCCCATCATCGATACGGTCGAGAAGCATCACCCGGAGCCGTCGGTTCATCCCGACGAACCCGTCACGCGGTTCATCTCGGCGCTGATCGAGGAGTTCGGCGACGAGTGGGGCAACAAATGGATGTTTCACTACCGCTGGGCCCGCGACGTCGATCAGCGCTGTTCGTCCGGACGCATCGCGCGCATGCGCGCACCCGCAGCCGGAGAGCAGGAGCATGACGCGTTCGCGGCGCAGGTGCGGGCGCGCATGGTGGACCGGGTCTGGTTCGTCGGCTCCAATGAACTGACCGCCACGCAAATCGAGACCGGCTTTGTCGAGATGCTCGGCCTCTTGAACGATCATCTGGCGACGCGGCCCTATCTGTTCGGCGGACGTCCGGCATTCGGCGATTTCGGGCTGTGGGGGCAATTCTATGAATTGTGGACCGATCCGACCGCCGGTGCCCTGATCGAGGGCAACGCGCCGCATGTGCTGGACTGGATCCACCGCATGCTGTGGCCGCGCGCGGAGGGCGCGTTCGAAGCCTGGACGGCGCTGGCACCGACCCTGATGCCGATCCTGGCTAAACAAGTGGGGCGGCAGTTCTGGACCTGGACGCTGGCCAACGAGAAGGCGCTGGCCGAGGGCAAGGGCGAGTTCAGCGTCACCCTCGGCGACAAGGTCTGGGTTCAGAAGCCGCAGAAATACCACGCCCGGTCGCTCGGTATGTTGCGCGCGAAATACGCCGCCGTGGCCGACAAGCGGGATCTCGACCTGATCCTGGCCGCGGCGGGTTGCCTCGCGGGATTGCGCGCTTAGATACGACTCCCAACCATTCGAGGACCGCGCCGATGGAAATTCCGAAATACAAAAACGCCCTGATCGTCGGCGTCGGTGAAGGACTGAGCGCCTCGCTGGCGCGCTTGCTTGCCCGCGAGGGCATCAAGGTCGCGCTCGCCGCGCGGAAAATCGAAAAGCTCGGCGCGCTCTGCACCGAGACCGGCGCCCGCGCCTTTGCCTGCGACGCCACCAGCGCCGACGATGTCGAGCGGCTGTTCGGGATGGTCGAGCGCGAAATCGGCGTGCCTGATCTGGTGGTCTACAACGCCAGCGGGCGAGCGCGCGGCGCTTTCACCGATCTGGTGCCGGCCGATGTCGCGCAGGCGATCGCAGTCTCGGCGTTCGGCGGCTTCCTGGTGGCGCAGCAGGCGGTGCAGCGCATGCTGCCCAATAAACACGGCGCCATCCTGTTCACCGGGGCCTCCGCCAGCGTCAAGGGCTATGCGCAATCGGCGCCGTTCGCGATGGGCAAGTTCGCTTTGCGCGGGCTGGCCCAGAGCATGGCGCGGGAACTGTCGCCGCAGGGCATCCATGTCGCGCATTTCGTCATCGACGGCGGCATCCGCAGCGCAGCGCGGACGGAACCCGCCGATAGACCTGAACTCGATGCTCGACCCCGATGCCATTGCGCTGAGCTACTGGAATGTGCTGCAACAGCCGCGCAGCGCCTGGACCTGGGAACTGGAACTGCGGCCGTGGGTCGAGAAATTTTAGATCGCACTGCGTAGGGTGGGCAAAGCGAAGCGTGCCCACCATTAACGACAGCGCACGAAATCGGTGGGCACGGCGCAAGCGCGCATTTGCCCACCCTACGGAATCGCGACAAGAACGAACAAGAAGGGCATGGGGAACGAAATGACCACCGAAACCAAAATCGATACCGGCACCGACGAACTCCTGTGCGTGATCCGCGACCGCGTCGCCGTCATCACGCTGAACCGCCCCGAAGCACGCAACGCGATGTCGGACAACCTGACGCCGGCGTTGCGCAACATGATCAAGGCCTGCGGCGAGAATCCCGCTGTCGGTGCGCTGCTGCTGACCGGCGCCGGCACCGCGTTCTGCGCCGGTGGCAACGTCAAGGGCATGGGCGCCAACCGCGACAAGGCGAAGCTTGCGATGTCGCATGACGAGCGGGTCGCCGATTTGCAGGAGCGGCAGCGCCTCCTGACCGGCGCGCTGGTCTCGGTGCGCAAGCCGACCATCGCGGCGCTGCCGGGTGCGGCGGTCGGCGCCGGTTTGGCGCTCGCAATGGCCTGCGACATGCGGATCGCCGCGCAATCGGCCTTCCTGTCCACCGGCTATCTCAAGGTCGGCCTGAGCGGCGATTACGGCATCGCCTGGCTGTTGACCCGGCTGGTCGGCACTTCGCGGGCACGGGAATTGATGTTCACCTGCGAGCGGGTCGATGCCGCAAGATGCGAGGTCATCGGCCTGGTCAATCGCGTGGTCCCCGACGACAAGTTGCAGGCAGAAGCCTTTGCGCTCGCCAAGTCGATCGCGGACGGACCGACGATCGCGATCCGCGCCATGAAGGACAATCTCGACGAAGCCCTGATGTTCGATTTCGCCACCGCGCGCGATCACGAGGCCGAACGCATGGTCCGCTGCCAGGTGACCGCGGATCACAAGGAGGCCGTGCAGGCCTTCATCGAAAAGCGCAAGGCGGTGTTCAAGGGGGCTTGAGATCGCGACTTCGACGGACTTCACGACGTCCCGACGCCGAACAAAAAAATAGCCCGGTTCCGGTTACCGCCAGAACCGGGCTTAACTCCCATCAGTTCGCAAGAGGAGGGATTGCGGACTGGCGGGAAATGGCAGCGAGCTTCCAGCTCGCGCAGGGAATATCGCGCGGCTCGACGTCGATGCTCTTTTCGAAGCGCACCAGCTTCCAGTCGCCGGGGCTCGCCGTGAAGGCGTAGCCCGCCTTGCGGGCCAGCGCGATCATCTGCTCGTTGGAGCGCAGCGTGTCGCCGAAGATGCGATCGGCACCGAACGACGCCGCGCGGCATTCGAGATTTTTCAGCAGCGCCCTGCCGATGCCATGGCCCTGCCAGCGGTCGTCGATCGACAGGCCGAATTCGATGCTGGAGGTCTCGGCGTGGAAGGCGTAGCGGGCTTCACCGACGATGGTCTCGAAGCCATCGAACATCATGGTCGCGACCACGCTGAACTGCTCGGCCTCGCCGACACGGATGAAGTGCTCGAGCAAGGTTTGCGGCAATTCGCTGATGGCGCCGAGGAAGCGATTGTAGCGCGAACGGGTCGAGAGCGAACGGACATAGTTCTGCAGCGGCTCGGCATCGCGCGGCTCCATAAAGCGGACCGTCACAGCGTCGCCGGTGCGCGAGCGCAGGGCGTCGGAATATTGCTTCAGATCGTCGAAACGAAAGCTGGTCATCGCACCCTCCCCTCATCAGCAGAACGAGATCGCCGGCGCCCCTCGATAGAGGCGGCGCCGGCTTGGCCGCGTTTACGCCTGCCAGAACGGTTTTGAGGCCTCGTAGATCGCATCGCCCGAGGAAACGCCGATGTCGTGCAACTCCCGGTCGGACCATTGCGCCAGCTCGTGGCGGGCCTGGTAGCGCTGCCGCCAGACATGGAAGGTCTCTGCCAGTTGGGCCAAAACGCCCTGTCCATGATGATTTATCATCGATTCATGCGTGAAAGTGGACATTTGAAACTCCTGTGGGTAACCTGTTGGCGTCAATATCTGCGCCATTCCAGCTTTTCACAAACGACACTTTGTACCGCTTCGCATGATATAAGCTCATGTATTCGGGGACCGGAGCATGACCGCCAGGCTGCCGTCGCTGAACGGGTTGCGCGCCTTCGAGGCCGCGGCCCGGCATTTGAGCTTTACCCAGGCCGCCTCCGAGCTGAACGTCACGCAGACCGCGATCAGCCATCAGATCAAACGGCTGGAACAGGAGCTCGGGATCGCGCTGTTCATCCGGCAGAACCGCGCGCTGACCCTGACGCCGCAGGCCAAGGATTACCTCCCCGGCATCCGCGCCGCATTCAACGATCTCAGGCTCGCCACCGACCGCCTGCTGCGCAAGGACGACGACCGCGTGCTGACGGTCTCGACCCTGGCCTCGCTCGCCGCCAAATGGCTGTTGCCGAGGCTGACCGCATTCCAGGAAGAACATCACGGCATCGACGTGCGCATCACCACCTCGACCTCGCTCGTCGACTTCCAGCACGACAATGTCGATGCCGCGATCCGTTATGGCCGCGGCCAGTGGCCGGGGCTGCGCGCGGACTGGCTGATGGCGGACGAACTGTTTCCGGTCTGCAGCCCGGCGCTGCTCAAGGGCAACAAGCCGCTGAAATGCCCCGAGGACCTCAGGGATCACGTGCTGCTGCACACCAGCAATGCCAACAGCGACGACTGGCGGCTGTGGCTGTGGGCGGCGGGGCTGCCGGCGGATTTTTCCAAGCAGCCGGGCGTCACCTTCGACCTGATCTTCATGACCGTGCAGGCCGCGATCGACGGCCTCGGGGTCGCGATGGGCCGCACCGCCTATGTGCAGGAAGACATCGCCAAGGGCCGCCTGGTGGTTCCGTTCAAGATCACGCTGCCGACCGACGCCGGTTTCTACCTGGTCTCGCCCGCCGGGCGGACCGATCCACCGAAACTGGCGGCGTTCCGGCAATGGCTGGTGGCCTCGGCCCAGACCAAGCCCTGACATAACGGATATTCCGCACCGCGAACCGTATCCGACATCGTCGCATGACGCGCCGTCGATCGCCGGTACGGCTGCCCGCGAGGCGTGACGCCGCCGCGGCATCAGGCTAGAAAATCGCCGGGAGCGCTGGACTGGCCTGCGGCGCCGCAGGTTTGATTTCCATGCCAACAACGATAACAAGAGCGCATGGTGGATTTTAATCGCAAGTTCGATGTGCTGGTGATCGGCGGCGGCAATGCCGCGCTGTGCGCCGCAATCAGCGCCCGGCGCGCCGGCGCTTCGGTCATCGTGCTGGAAGGCGCGCCAAAGTTTTATCGCGGCGGCAATACCCGCCACACCCGCAACATGCGCTGCGCCCATGACGAGGCGACCGACATTCTCACCGGCCCCTACACCGAGGAGGAATTCTGGGACGATCTGCTGCGGCTGACCGGCGGCCAGACCGACGAAGAACTCGCCAAGTTCATGATCAAGGAGTCCAAGGACATCCTGAACTGGGTGGTCGAACAGGGCGTGCGCTGGCAGCCCTCGCTCGGCGGCACGCTCAGCCTCGGCCGCACCAACTCGTTCTTCCTCGGCGGCGGCCGGGCGATGCTGAACGCGCTCTACCTCACCGCCGAGAAACTCGGCGTCGAGATCGCCTACGACGCCGAAGTGACCGACCTCCAGATCGAGGACGGGATGTTTCTCGGCGCGACGCTGAAGCAGCCGATCAACGGCGCCACGGAAATCCGCGCCTCCGCATTGGTCGCAGCCGCCGGCGGCTTTGAGGCCAACATCGAATGGCTGAAGCAATATTGGGGCGATGCCGCCGACAATTTTCTGATTCGCGGCACCCCCTATAACCGCGGCTCGATCCTGAAAATGCTGCTCGACAAGGGCGTGCAGGACATCGGCGATCCCACGCAGTGCCATGCGGTGGCGATCGACGCCCGCGCGCCGAAATTCGACGGTGGCATTATCACCCGCCACGACTCGGTCGTGTTCGGCATCGTCGTCAACAAGCACGCCCAGCGGTTCTACGACGAGGGCGAGGACATCTGGCCGAAGCGCTACGCGATCTGGGGCCGGCTGGTCGCGGCCCAGCCAGACCAGATCGCCTACATCATCTTCAACTCCACCGTCGTCACCAGCTTCATGCCGACGCTGTTCCCGCCGATCGCAGCACCCACCATCGCCGAACTCGCCGTCAAACTCGAACTCGATCCCGCCGCGCTCGAGAAGACCATGGCCGAGTTCAACGCCGCGGTGCAGCCCGGCACCTTCGACCACACCATTCTCGACGATTGCCGCACCGAAGGCATCACGCCGGCGAAGACGCATTGGGCACGCAAGATCGACACCCCGCCCTATCTCGCCTATCCGGTGCGGCCGGGCATCACCTTCACCTATCTCGGCACTCGCGTGAACAAGCAGTCGCGCATGGTGATGAAGGACGGCAAGCCCTCCGCCAACATGTTCGCCGCCGGCGAGATCATGGCCGGCAACGTGCTCGGCAAGGGCTACGCCGCCGGCATCGGCATGACCATCGGCAGCGTGTTCGGACGGGTGGCGGGACGGGAAGCGGCCAGAAATGCAAAAAATTAAGTGCCGCAGAAACCAGAGGGAAGATTCATGCAACGCCTTTCGATCATTTCTGCCGCCGCTGTTCTGATGGCCTCGACGCTGGCGCAGGCCGCCGAGCCGATCGCGCTGCGCGACATGGGCTCGTTTCATGTCGGCGGCCGCCTGGTCGAAATCAGTGGCAAGCCGGTCAAGGAAGTCACGTTCACGCCGGGCGGCGTGCCGGCCAAGGTCGATCCCAACGGCACCTACCAGGTCGAGCAGATGTACGTGCAGTATTTCCTGCCGGCCAACGAGAAGGGCGCCTATCCGCTTCTGATGTGGCATGGCGGCGGGCTGACCGGCGTCACCTGGGAGACCACGCCCGACGGCCGCGAGGGCTTTCTGAATTATTTTCTGCGCAAGGGCTGGAGCGTCTACAATTCCGACGCGGTCGAGCGCGGCCGCGCGGGCTGGGCGCAATATCCCGATATCTTCAAGAGCGAGCCGGTGTTTCTCACCACCGCCAACCCGTTCGAGCGCTTTCGCATCGGCGACGGCCCGAACTCCTACGATCCGGATCCGGCGAAGCGCAAGCTGAACCCCGGCAGCCAGTTCCCGAACGAAGGCTACGAGAATTTCGTCAAGCAGAACGTGCCGCGCTGGACCACGACCGATGACGCCATCGTCGCCGCCTATATCGCCGAGATCGATCGCGTCGGGCCTTCCATCATCATGTTCCACAGCCAGGCCGGCAGCTTCGGCTTCAAGGTGGCGCAGGCGCGGCCCGACAAGGTCAAGGCGCTGATCGCGATCGAACCGGCCGGCGTCGGCGATCCTGACAAGGCCGACGTGCTGAAGAACATTCCGACCCTGATCGTCTATGGCGATTACATCGAGAAAGATTCGCGCTGGCCGAAAATCCGCGCCACCGGCATTGCCTTCGGCGACAAGATCAAGGCCGCCGGCGGCAGCGTCGATGTCGTCGACCTGCCGAAGGTCGGCATATCAGGCAATTCGCACATGCTGATGATGGACAAGAACAATGCCGAGGTCGCCGCCCTGATCCAGAAATGGCTCGAAGGCAAGGGACTGACGAAATAAGCAAAGCGTTTTCGAGCGAAGTGGGCACCGGTTCGCGTGAAGAAGACGCGTCAAAAAAATAGAGTAACGTAATGCACGGAACACGCATTCTCGAAGAGGCCGACCGTTTGATGACGGTCTGCAATTCCTGCCGCTATTGCGAGGGCCTCTGCGCGGTGTTTCCGGCGATGGAAATGCGGCGCGCGTTTTCCGACGGCGACCTCAACTACCTCGCCAACCTCTGCCATTCCTGCGGCGCCTGCTACACCGACTGCCAGTTCTCGCCGCCGCACGAATTCAACGTCAATGTGCCGCAGACGCTGGCGGTGGCACGCAACGAGTCCTACGCCGCCTATGTCTGGCCCCGCGCCTTCGCCGGCGCGTTCGCGCGCAATGGCCTCGTCATCAGCATCGTCGCAGCGCTCAGCGTGGCGGCCTTCATCTTCGGCTTTGCGGCGTTTACCGACCGCCAGGTGCTGCTCGGCGTCCATACCGGACCGGGCGCGTTCTACAAACTGATGCCGCACAACGCGATGGCGGCGCTGTTTGGCGCCGCGTTCCTCTATGCCATCGCAGCGCTGGTGATGGGCGTGCGCGCGTTCTGGCGCGACATCGGCGAGCCCGTCGGCATGAAGACCGACGTCCGTGCGCTGTTCCAGGCAATGCGCGATGCCGGCGAATTGCGTTATCTCGACGGCGGCGGGGTCGGCTGCTTCAACGAGGACGACAAGCCGACCGACCGTCGCAAGATCTATCACCACCTGACCTTCTATGGATTTGGCCTTTGCTTCGCCGCCACCTGCGTTGCCACGCTCTATCATTACCTGTTCGCGCGCGAGGCGCCCTATGCGTGGTGGGACCTGCCGGTAGTGCTGGGCACGCTCGGCGGCATTGGCCTGTTGATCGGACCGATCGGCCTGCTCGCGGAGAAATCGAAACGCGATCCGGTCCTGGTCGACGCGACGCGGACGGGCATGGACGTCGCCTTCATCGCGATGCTGTTCCTGACCAGTTTGACCGGCATGGCGCTGTTGCTATTGCGCGAGACCGCAGCGATGGGGCCGTTGCTGGCGCTACATCTCGGCGTGGTGTTCTCGTTGTTCGTCACCATGCCGTACGGGAAATTCGTGCACGGTATCTATCGTTTCGTCGCGCTGGTGCGTTATGCGCGGGAACGGCAGATGATGGTGCATGGTGCGGGGGAGTAGGAGGCGGCGGCCGTCCCCGTCATGGAGCGATCGCCCGGACAACCTCATAAATCGAGCACGACGTCGCCCTCGGGCTGGGCGCAGCAGATCAGCAAATTGCCATCCGCCGGGGCATCGACCGGATCCGGCCGATAGCTCACCGTTCCCGCTACCAGTCCGCTCTCGCAGTTGTGGCAGACGCCGGTTCGGCACGACCATCGCACCGGCACGTCGCAGGCCTCGGCGAGTTCGAGCAGATTGCGGAACGCCGGGTCCCAGCGGACATTGAGGCCGGACCGCGCGAACGAAATCTGCGGACCCGCGCCGGCAGGTCCTTCCGGCAGATGCGGCGGTCGCACCGGCGCTGCGGCAACGCCCGGGGTCATGGACGGACCGCCGCCGAACATCTCGGTGTGGACACGGTCCGGCGCGACGCCCAGCG
Organism: uncultured Alphaproteobacteria bacterium; assembly: GCA_963764705.1. GTDB lineage: Bacteria > Pseudomonadota > Alphaproteobacteria > Rhizobiales > Xanthobacteraceae > Bradyrhizobium. Next base: position 469,218 of record CAVXTR010000020.1, read on the forward strand.
CCGCAAGGCCAACCGTCAGATCGCGCATGAAAGCCGACGGGCCGCAGATGTAGAAATCGCCGTCACGCGGCAAACCGAGTGCTTCGAGCGCGCGCATATCGAGGTGACCGCGCGCGTCGAAATCGACACCGGGCCGATCCGCGGGTTCGGGCGCGCTATAGCTGATGTGGCTGTGGCGGTGGGCAAGCGCATCGAGCAGTCCGCGCGCCTCTGCCGCGAACGGATGCTCGCGACCGCTTCGGGTGCCATAGAGCCACCAGACTTCCCGCGCCGACGCTTCGGCCGCCAATGAATGAAGCATCGCCAGCACCGGCGTCACGCCGATGCCGGCGCTCAACAGAACAACAGGCGTGCCACCCGACCGCAATGTAAAACTGCCGCGGGCCGCGCTGGCCTGCACGGTGTCGCCGACCTGCAGCTTCTCGTCGACGTAGAAACTGGCCGCGCCATGGGCCTCGCGCTTGATGCTCACGCGCAGCGTGCCCGGCGGCCCCGACAGCGAATAGTTGCGCGTCAGCGCCGGGGACGCACCGAGCCGCAGCACGATGAACTGCCCGGGGAGAGAATCGGCGACAGGCTGGCCATCGGTAGGCTCCAGCGTCAGCGAGACGACGTTGCTGGTTTCGCGCTGTTTCCGCGACACGCGAAACAGACGAAATCCGCGCCATGCCGGCGGCGGACCGGCGGCTGCGGTGAGCCCGGCATTTCCCGTCGTCGCGCCGTCCTTGCCTTGCCGGGCAAGCAGCGCCTCGAACGAACGACGCCAGCCGGCGCTCAGCGCCGGGATGCGCAGCGCGCGCTCGAGCTTGTCGCTGGCATGTCCGGGCTTGTACAGCAGCGCATCGATCTCCGACACGTTCAGGCGCTCGGGCCCGGCCTCGACCTGCACGATCTCGTCGCCGGCCTCGACCTGCCCTTCCTCCAGCACCCGGAAATAGAAGCCGGGCCTGCCATGGGTGACCAGCAGCGCCGCCATTTCCGGCAGGTTCATGCGGATGCCGACCCGGTAACAGGTGACGCGCGGCTGCGTCACCTCGAACAGCGCGCCGCCGATCCGGTAACGGTCGCCGATACACACCTCGGTGTCGGAGAGGCCGTCGACGGTGAAATTCTCGCCGAACTGCCCGTACTCCGAATCGCTTCGGCCCAGTTGCTGCTCCCAATAACGGTATGAATCGATCTGATAGACGAACACCGCGCGGTGTTCGCCGCCATGACCGGCGAGGTCGCCCTGACCGTCGCCGTCAATGTTGAGCCGGCGCACCATGCGCGGGCCTGTAACCGGGGCCTTCCAGACCGAGGTATGGACAGTCCTGCCTTGCCAGACGATGTCGCGTGGCAGGCCCACATTGACTGACAGCAGACGCGCCATCGCGTTCATCTCCAACGAAGATTGCGAGTGCCCCGTTCGACCTCCGGGCAAGACCCATGCCGTCAATATAGCTAGATTTGCCCGGATGCGCATGCGTCCGTCGGAGCCTTATCTACCGGGAGTCGGAACGGACGCGCCAAACGGGCCGTTGGCTTCTTGCCAACACCAACTCTCAGCCAAGGATCGATCGGTACAGGGCCAAATATCGATCGGCCATGAGCTCCACCGTAAACCGCGCGGATACCGCGGCACGGCAAGCCGCGCGATCGATTTCGTCGATGCGTCCGATCGCATTGACCGCTTCATCCAGGCTCCCGACCAGAAATCCGGTCACGCCGTGCTCTATCAGCTCGGGCATCGATCCCCGATTGCGGGCAATGACGGGCGTTCCGCAGGCGAGCGCTTCCACCACCGACAGGCCGAACGGCTCGTCGAAATTGATGAGATGAAGCAGCGCGCGCGCGGAGCCCAGAGTCTTCGCGCGCAGCGTTCCGCCAATCGGGCCGAGATAGGTCACCGATCCACGGTCGAGTACGGGCGCTATTTGCTCGTCATAATAATTCCGATCCTGGACAATGCCGGCGATGGTCAATTTTCGCCCGGTTCGATGCGCCGCCGCAATCGCTTCGGCGGCCCCCTTGTCCGGATGAATGCGGCCGAAGAAAAGCAGATCTTCGCCGCCAAGCGGGTCGAAGGGGAAATCTTGCAGCGGGATGCCGTGGTGGATCGTTGCGGCATAGCGCAAGTCCGGATGGCGATCGGCGTCGCTGATGGCAACATAGTGGACGCGCGCTTCGTATTCCTTGTAGGCGGGCAGAATGCGCTCCGACGAGAAACCGTGGATCGTCGTCACCACAGGGGTTTTGATCAACCGCGAGAACGCGAGCGGCACGAAATCGGCCTGATTGTGAATCAGGTCGAACTGACCGGCCTGTTCGAAGACATGGGCGACGTGAAGCATCTCCCATACCTTGGCGTCGATCGTGGGGTCTTCGGAATAGGGCGCCGGACAGACGGCATCGAGCCTGGCCGCCGTCAGGCTGTCTTTGGTGGCGAACAGGGTGACATCGACGCCGCGCGCCACCAGCGCCTCGGTCAGGAGACTCGTCACCTGCTCCCAGGGGCCGTAATGGCGCGGCGGTGTGCGCCAGGAGATCGGCGCCAGCATGGCGATGCGCAAGGTAACGTCCCTTCTCTGCCTGGTGCTATCGGGCCTCGAGCACGACAGCTTCGTTCGGCCGCAACAAGAACGTGCCGGTTTCCCCCGGTGTTGCATCCTCGGCAGAGGACAGCAGCACCCGGCTGCCGCGCGCCCAGTCCGGCAGCTCAAGCCGATGCTGTCGCTCCCCGAAATTAAGCGCCACGATCAGCCGCGCCTCGCCGTGCCGGCGCGCGTAAACCAGGGTCTCGTCTTCCACATTCAACAGAGCGAAGTCACCGATCGACAATGCCGGGGAATCGCGCCTGAGCGCAAGCAACCGGCGATAAAGTGTCAAGAGGGACTGAGGTTCTTCCGCCATGCGCTTCACGTTGCGCGTCGGCCAGTCGGCATGGAGCGGCAGCCACGGCATGCCCCCGGTGAAGCCGGCATTTTCACCGTCATCCCACGGCATCGGCGTGCGCACGGGGTCGCGGCCCAACCCCAGGCCGGGCTCACGCAACTCGCGCGGATCGCGCACCTGCAACGGTTCGATCGCGACATCGCTCAAACCCAGTTCGTCGCCGTAATAGAGCGTGGGCGTGCCCCGCAGCGTCAGCAACAACACCGCCGCGACGCGGGCCTGGGCCTGCCCGCGCCTGGCCGCAACGCGCGGCCGGTCATGGTTGCCGAGCACCCAGTTGGGCCAACCATCCGGCGGTAGTGCTGCCTCATAGCCGGTGATAACAGCGGCCAGGGATCGCGCGTCCCACGGCGCATCGATGAGCTGGAAATTGAACGGCAGATGCATCTCGGGGCGTTCACCGCCGTAATAGTGCATCAGCCGGTCGACCGGGAGATAGATCTCGCCGATCAGAACCCGCTCACCCTGTCCCGCGGCGCCATAGCTGTCAGCGATTTCGCGCATCTCGGCGGCGATCAGATGCACCCCGGGCTGGTCTGTCGAATGAAGTTGAAGCAGGCGGTGCATCTCGCCCATCTCGGGCCGATAGGCCAGGTTGGGCGGATTGTCTGGAAAATCCTCAACCTTCAGCATGTGCCACAGCACGTCGATGCGAAAGCCGTCGATGCCGCGATCGAACCAGAAACGCATCACGTCGTACATCGCCGCCTGCACGCCGGGATGACGCCAGTTGAGGTCCGGCTGTTCTTTCAAGAAGGCGTGATAATAATATTGTCCCGTGGCCTCGTCCCATTCCCAGGCTGAGCCGCCGAAATCGCTGATCCAGTTGTTGGGCGGTCCGCCGTCAACCGCAGGGTTGCGCCAGATGTACCAGTCTCGCTTCGGATTTTTTCGCGAAGCCCGACTCTCGACGAACCATGGATGCCGGTCGGAGCTATGGTTGGGCACGAAGTCGAGCAGAACCTTGAGCCCGCGCCGACGGGCCTGCAGAAGCAGGTCGTCGAAGTCAGCCAGCGACCCGAAGCGTGGATCGACATCGCAGTAGTCGGCAACATCATAACCGAAATCGACCATCGGCGACGGGTAAATCGGAGAGATCCAGATGGCGTCGACGCCAAGACCGACGAGATAATCGAGCCGCCGCGCTATTCCCTTGAGGTCGCCGATGCCGTCGTCGTTACTGTCCTGAAACGAACGCGGATAGATCTGATAGATCGTACAACGCTGCCACCAGGGCGCGCTCATGCCATCGGCGATCCGGCATGCATCCTGACTGTCGTTACCGATCACGTGAGGTGGTCAAACACTTCCATCCTGTCTTTCGCGTCAATTCAGGGGTTGCGCGTATCCGGGCCGCGATGAACGACCCTGTTCCTGTTGCGATCGGAAGTCGACGGTTTTTTCAGGTTCCCTCGATGGCGGATCAAGGTGCCGCGAATTCATAAACCATCAGCTGCGGTCAGCTTTGGTTTACCAGCTCCATTAAGCTTTCTCGTCGGAGGGCATGCCATGGTGGCTGCAGATCGAGAATAAATCTCGGCAGGGAAAGCGTCAGGGTCAGGCTGCCAAACAGCCTGACCCGCCATCTCCGGGAAATGCAATGTCGGCCAAGACAACGCCAAAGAAGCCGAAACCCAAACAATCAAGGCCAGGCCCGCCGCTTGTCCAGGCTGCATCAGCGATATCGATCGCCAAGCAAAATCTGATCAATATGGTGGTGGTGTCCACCGTCTCAGGCGCGGTTCTGCTGACGCTTCTGGCCGCCAAGCATTTTTGAACCCCGGCCGCGCAAACGGCCGCTACAGATCCACCACCACGTAGTCGCTCTCGACCGACACCGCGAGGGTCTCGGCGATATACGGCCCCTTCACCACGCTTGAGCCCGGCTCGACATTGACCGGATAGGCGCGGGCGCGAAAGCGCTTGGGGTCGCAATAGGATTGCCCGGTGCGGATATCGAATTCCCAACCGTGCCAGGGGCAGCGGATGATCTCGCCGAGTCTGGTGTATTCGATCTCGCCGGGATCGCTGGATTGCGCGAGGCCAATCAGAGGGCCCTCGCACAGCGCCGCGCCCTGGTGCGGGCAGCGGTTCAACAAGCCGAAAAACTCGCCCTTGATGTTGAAGATCGCGATCGGCCGCTCATCGATGGTGAGGAATTTTCGAGTCCCCGGCGGCAACTCGTCGACCGGGGCGATCACATGACGCGTCATTTACGTTAAGTCCGCATGATCTGATTCGAAAAACCGGTGCCCACTTTTTCGGATCATGCGATACCGTACAGCTTCTTCGCGTTGTCGAGGTAAAACGCCTGCTTGTTGGCATCGCTGACGCCGGCGGGAAGCACGCGCGACGGCTCGTCGAAATCCCAATGCGGGTAGTCGGTGGCGAACAAGAGCTTGTCCCAGCCGATCCACTCGATCATCTGGAACAGATGTTCGCGGCGCTCAGGGTCTTCCATCGGCTGCGTGGTCCACCAGATGTGGTCGCGGACATAGTCCGACGGCTTGCGCTTCAGATGCGGCACCTCGGAGCGCAGCTTCTCGAAATGCTTGTCGAGCCGCCACACCAGCGACGGCGCCCAGCCGAAGCCGGCCTCGATCATCACCATCTTCAGTTTTGGAAAGCGCTCGAACACGCCTTCGAGCACGAGACTCGAAAGCGCGGTCTGCTGGCACTGGGAATGACCGACCATTTCCTCGATATAGAAACTCGGCCAGCCGGAAGCCGTGATCGGATTACCGCCGAAGCCGAACGCATGAACGCCGACCGGCAGCCCGATCTCCTGCGCCGCCTCGTAGATCGGCCAGTAGCGGCGCTGGCCGAGTGGCTCGACGTTACGGCTCAAGAGCAGCACCTGGACGAAATTCCCGTCGCCGGCGCGCTTGCGGATTTCGGCCGCTGCGGTCGGGCCGTCCTCATTGCCGACGACGATCGAACCCTTGAGGCGGGAGTCTTTGCTCGTCCACTTGTCGATCTGCCAGTCGTTGATCGCGGTCGCCAAGGCTGCGCTGAGATCGTGGTTGCGCAGGCCCTGCCCGGTGTTGAGCGGATTGAGTACGCCGAGCGCGACGTTATGCGGATCGAGCAACTGCTTCTGCATGAACGACAGCGACGAGCCCTGCGGCCCGCCTTCCGGCGGCCAGGCGTCGCGGCGCGAGGCATTGGGCTGCGCCTTCGGATAGGGCGGGCCTTCCATCATGCCCTGATAGGCCTGCTTGCCGTAGGTTTCGAGATGCGAATGCCAGCGCTTGGCGAGAAACGGGTACAGTTCGGTCGCGGTGGCGCGCGCCGGGTGGATGTCGCAATCGGCGATCGCAGTCTTGACGTCGACGGAGGCGGACGCTTCGGGGCGGAACTGTACGTTCATCGTACATTCTCCTTCGCAGGCTGCTTCAGCCGGCTGTAGGTCGCATACGGGTTATCGATCATGATCTTGCGGACGAGATCGGGCGAAATCCCGTCCGGCAGCACCTCGTCGCCCTCGAATTGCCAATGCGGATAGTCGGTCGAGAATAGGAGCAATTCGTCCGACTGCATATGGTCAAACAGGCGGTTCAGCGTTGCGGGATCCGGCGGCGCATCGACCGGTTGCAGCGAAAACCGGATGTTGCTGCGCACAATTTCCATCGGCGCGCGGTCGACCCAGGGCGTTTCCATCCGCACCCCGCGCCAGAACTTGTGCAGCCGCCACAGGTAAGCCGGCAGCCAGGTAAAGCCGCTCTCCAGCATCACCATCTTCAGGTTCGGATGCTTTGCGAACACGCCCTCGACGATCAGGCTGGTGAGCTGGGTCTGGAACGCCTGCGCCTGCGCAACGTAATCCTCGATGTGATAGGAACCCCAGCCGACCGAGGACGGCGGGTTGTGATAGGCGCTGCCGGCGTGGATGCCGACGGCGAGGCCGAGCCGCTCGGCGGCGGCATAGATCGGCCACAGCGCGCGCTTGCCCAGGGGCACGTCGCCCATGACCAGCATCAGCACCTGGACGAAGCGCTTGTCCTGCGCGCAACGCTCGATCTCCGCCACCGATTTCTCGACGCTCTGGGTCGGGATCACGATCGAGCCGCGCAGCCGCGCATCCTTGTCGAGCCACTCCTTGACCAGCCAGTCGTTCAGCGCGCGGCAGAACGCGTCCTGCATGTCCTCGGAGAACACCATCTGCACGCCGTAGAGCGGATTGCAGATGCCGTAAGCCGTGCCGAACCGGTCCAGCGCCTGGGTCTGCATGTCGGCGAGGCTCGAGCCGGGCTTGCCCTGCGCCGGCCGCCAGTCCGGCCGCGCCGAGATCGGCGAATTGGTCGGATAGGACTGCGAGACCAGATCGGTCATGCCGCGCGTCGTCACCTGGTCGCGCCAGTAATCGTTCATATAGGGCAGCAGGGTGGTGAGATGAGGAACGGCGGGATGCAGATCGCAATCCACGCCACCCGCAATCGGCGACGTCATGGTGTTTCCTCTCGGAGAAGCCTGCGCAGAAGCAGCTCCCGGTTATTTGATCGCATTCAATCAGTCCCGCCAGCATGCTGCAACTCGGGAGGCGCGGCCCTCCTGTGCCTGCCGGGCATGGGTGCGGTTGGTACCGGAGCGAATTTCGGTGCTAGAAGCAGAGAAAGCCTCAAGGAGACGACTTCATGATTCGGACAGCGCGCGCAGCGATTGCCGCAACCCTGCTCTTGGCCGGCGCCGCGGTGGCGCAACAGACGCCATCGGCAACCCCGCCCGCCGCACAGCCCGCAACGCCGCCGGCCGCGCCTGCCACCCCGCCCCCGGTCGACTTCTCAAAGGTCGAGATCAAGACCACCGACCTCGGCGACAACGTCTACATGCTCGAGGGCCAGGGCGGAAACATCACCGTCGCCGTTGCCAGGACCGGGATCATCATGGTCGACGGCCAGTTCGCGCCGCTACACGACAAGATCAAGGCGGCGATATCAGCGATCTCGAACCTGCCGGTCAAATACCTGATCAACACCCACTATCACGGCGACCACACCGGCGGGAACGAGGGTTTTGCCAAGGACGGCGCCACCATCGTCGCCCATGTCAACGTCAAGATCCGGTTAGCTGCCGGCACCACCAACGGCCTGACCGGAGCCAAGACGCCGCCGGCGGCCGCGGGCGCGTTGCCGACCGATACCTATGAGGTGTTCTCCAAGGTCCGGCTGCCCGGCCGCGTCGCCAACCTCAAGCACATTCAGAAAGCCCACACCGACGGCGACACTTACATCTGGTTCAAGACCGCCAACGTGCTGGCGACCGGCGACACGTTCACCAACGGCCGCTATCCCAACATCGACTTCGCCAATGGCGGCAACATCTCCGGCATGATCGCGGCCGCGGATACCTATCTCAAGCTGACCAACGCCAAGAGCCGCATCGTTCCCGGCCACGGCCCGATCGCCGACAAGGCGGCGCTGACCGAATACCGTGCCATGCTGGTCACCGCGCGCGACCGGATGGCGAAGCTGGTGAAGGAAGGCAAGAGCGAGGCCGACGTGATCGCCGCCAAACCGTTCGCCGATCTCGACAAGAAGTGGGCGCCAACCGAACTCGCCGCCACCAATTTCATTCGCGTGGTCTACAACTCGCTGGCAAAGCCGGCGGATGAGAAGAAGTCGTTGCTGAAACGCCTGCTGAAGCGGAGCTGAGCTTTTATGAAAGATCTCGCATGAAGGAACTTGCTGGAATCGCCGAACAGATCGCGGCGAAATTGATCGCGCGCAAAGAGACCATTGCGATCGCGGAATCCTCGACCGGCGGCCTGATCTCGGCGGCATTGCTGTCGGTGCCGGGCGCGTCGGCCTATTTCCTCGGCGGCGCCGTGGTCTACACCCGCGATGCGCGGCGGCTGTTGATGGACATTCCCGACGAGGCGATGAAGGGCATCCGCTCGGCATCGGAGCCGTACGCGAAACTGCTGGCGAGCCAGGTGCGCCAACGTTTTGCGACCGACTGGGGATTATCAGAGACCGGCGCCACGGGTCCGACCGGCAACCGCTACGGCGATGCCGCCGGCCATAGCTGCATGGCGGTGGCGGGGCCTGCACAGGCCGTGTTCACGCTGGAGACGGGTAGCGGAGATCGTGCTGCGAATATGGACGCATTCGCGTCGACGGCGTTGAAATTGCTGCTGAAGAATTTGAGTTAGCTCGTCGTCCCTGCGAACGCAGGGACCGATACGCCGCGGCCCATCGTTTGGAAAACGCTGTTCGACGATTTCGTTTGTAACCATCGCTATCGATTGCCAATCGCCACGCCAGCCTGCCGGTGGCGTATCGCCTGTATTTGCCGGAACAGTGGGCGGCGGACGATGAACGCCGGCGCAAGACAGGCGTGCCCGAGGATACCTCTTTCAGGACCAAGCCCGAGATCGCACTCGAGCAGATCCGTGCGGCCAGTGCAGCTGGCCTGCCGCTCGGTGTGGTGCTGATGGACGCCGGATATGGCTGCAACACGGACCTGCGCAGCAGCATCAGCGCACTGGGGTTGACCTATGTGGCCGGCATCTTGCCGAATACCACGGTATGGGCGCCGGGCATGGCGCCGTTGCATCCCAAAACCTGGTCGGGCCGCGGACGGCCGCCGAAGTTGATACGGCGTGATCGCAATCATCGGCCGACCTCAGTCAAGGAGCTGGCTTTGAGCTTGCCGGCCAAAGCCTGGCGCAAGATCGCATGGCGCGAAGGCTCGGCCGAACAGTTGTCCTCGCGTTTTGCCCGGTTGCGTATTCGTGTTGCCCATCGCGATTACAATCTAACCAAGAGCCGCCCGGAAGAATGGCTGTTGATCGAGTGGCCGAAAGGTGAGGCCGAGCCGACAAAATATTGGTTCTCGACACTTCCGCAAAATATTACCTTCGGCAACCTGGTAGATCTCACCAAGCTACGCTGGCGCATCGAGCGCGATTATCAGGAGCTGAAGCAGGAGGTCGGCCTCGGGCATTTCGAAGGGCGAGGATGGCGTGGCTTCCACCATCACGCCACACTCTGCATCGCGGCCTACGGATTCCTGATCTCCGAAAGGGAGACGATTCCCCCCTCAGCACCTCGTTCCACCGCGATGTTCCAGGCGCCTGCCATTCCCGAAGGTCACAGACCCAGAGGTTCTACCGCTGCGGCCCGAGCGGCACATTCCAAACTCCATTGCGACCATGCGCCGACGGCTCGTTCTCGCCCTCGTCAACAACTTGCCGCGATGTCCGTGCTGCACCGCTCCGATCAAAAACCTGGCGAAGTACAAAAATTTATGACGCAGTAAGACTAGCAGTCTGCTGAAGAACCCCCTCGCCACGGCGGGGGCTTGATGATTCACTTTATCATCTCGAATCGGTGGAGATGATGATGCGCGGCAGGTTTACGGATCAGGGCGGCCTGTTTTCGTACATCGCGCCGGACAAGCGTGTGCCAGCGAACCATCCGCTGCGGAAGGTCCGGGAACTTGTCCGGGATGTTTTGAGTGATTTGAACCGCAGCCTTGGCAGGCTCTACGCCAGCGAGGGACGTCCTTCGATCCCTCCGGAGCAATTGCTGAGCGCCTTGCTGTTGCAGGTGTTCTACGGCATCCGCTCGGAACGCCAGTTGATGGAGCAACTGGACTACAATCTTTTGTATCGCTGGTTCGTGGGGCTGTCACCGGACGATCCGGTCTGGGACCCGACCACCTTCACCAAGAACCGGGAGCGGCTGCAGAACGGCGATGTGTTCACGAAGTTCATGACCAGGCTTCTGAACCATCCGCAGGTCAAGCCGCTGCTGTCGGACGAGCACTTCTCGGTGGATGGAACGCTGATCGAAGCCTGGGCTTCACAGAAGAGCTTTCGCCCCAGGGACGGCAGCGGTGACGACGATGACGGCGCCAACTTCCATGGCCAGAAGCGCAAGAACGACACTCATGCGAGCACCAGCGACCCGGACAGCAGGCTTTATCGCAAGGCGGCCGGACGGGAGGCCAAGCTTTGCTATATGGGCCACGCCACCATGGAGAACCGGTATGGGCTGGCGGTAGCCGGCCGGGTCACGCATGCCAATGGCACCGCCGAACGCCGGGCTTCGGAGACCATGCTGAAGGCGAGACGCAAAGCCGCAGGCCGCCGCATCACGGCCGGTGAGGACAAGGCGTACGATACCGCCGACCATGTCGCCAATCTTCGCGCCATCGGCGTGACGCCGCATGTGACACAGAACCAGGCCGTCACCAAAACCGGCAAGACCCGCAACAGCGCCATCGACGAACGAACCACCCGGCATCCGGGGTATGGCATGTCGCAATCACGCCGGGCGATGGTCGAGTGCATCTTCGGATGGGGCAAGCAGCACGGTACCATGCGCAAGACCAAACATCGTGGCATTGCTCGCGTCGCCGCCGACTTCCTGCTCAATCTGATCGCCTATAACCTGATCCGCATTCCCAAACTGCTTGCCGCTTAGCCACCCCGCCTCAGGATACACCCAACACCAGACTAGAAAATTACATCCAACTCCACCGCGCCGCTCCAACAGCGACCGGACAGAATAACAAATCTCTCCATTTCAAGGTTTTTCAGCAGACTGCTAGATCCTGGGGTTATGGGTCCCCGCCTTCGCGGGGACGACGAGAGATCTGAGCAGCCGTCATTTCTCCCGGAACGAGCGCATCAGCTGGTCGCTCAGCGGCTTCATCAAGTACGAAAACATGGTGCGGTCGCCGGTCTGCACGAAGGCTTCCACCGGCATGCCCGGAATGATCTTGTTGTCGCCGAGGCGCGCGACCTCTGCCGGCGGCATCGAGACGCGGATGGTGTAGTAGCTCTGCCCGGTGCGCTGGTCGGTGGTGACGTCGGCGGAGACGCGGGTGACGGCGCCGTTCAGTTCCGGCGTGGTGCGCTGGTTGAAGGCCGACAGCCGCAACAATGTCTTCTGGCCGATCTGCAGCTTGTCGATGTCCTGTGGATTGACCTTGGCCTCGACCGAGAGCGCATCGGCCTGCGGCACGATCATCATGATGGCGTCGCCGGCGGTGATGACGCCGCCGACGGTATGCACCGTCGACTGCAGCACCATGCCGTCCTGCGGCGCGCGGATGTCGATGCGGCGCAGCTGGTCTTCGGCGGTGACCTTGCGTTCGACAAACTCGCCGATCTTGTCGTTGGTCTCGCGCAGGTCCTTGGAGACCTCGCTGACCATGTCCTTGTCGACCTGGATGATCTGCAATTCGGTCTCGGTGATCTTGCCTTTGGCCTGCGCGCGCGAGGCGATGTACTGCGCCCGCTCGCCGGACAAACGGGCCGCATCGCGCTCCAGCGTGGTCAGACGCGAGATCTGCACCAAATGCTGGTCGTAGAGCTGGCGAACGCCGGTCAGTTCCTTTTCGACCAGCGCGATTTCCTTGTCTTTCGACTGCTCCTGCGCGGTCAGGCCCGCGATTTCCTCGTTGAGCTGGGTGACGCGCTCGCGCAACTGCGCCTTCTGGCCGGCGCGTCCGTTGACCCGAACCTCGAACAACTTGGCTTCGCTCGCCATCACGTCCCGCACATCGGGATCGCCAGCCTGGTCGAGCAACTGCTGCGGAAACCTGATCTTGTCGACGCCGCGCTGCTCGGCTTCGAGCCTTGCCGCGCGCGCCCACAACCCGTTCAGCGTCTTGACCACGATGGCAAGACTCGCCTTCACCACGGTCTCGTCGAGCCGCACCACGATGTCGCCGGCCTTGACGCTGTCGCCGTCATGCACGCGCACCTCGCCGACCACGCCGCCGGTCGGATGCTGAACTTTCTTGACGTTGGAATCGACCACCACCGCGCCCGGCGCGATCAGCGCGCCCGAGATCGGCACGGTCGAGGCCCAACCGCCGAAGCCAAAGGTCAGCACCAGCATCACCACGCCGCCAACGATCAGATGCTCGCGGATCGAGCGCCGCGCCCCCTTCAGCTCGCTCTTCGATGTCTGGGTCATGACTTGGCTCCGGCATCGGAAACGATCTTGATCGGCGGCGGCGGCGCGACGCGCTGCAGCACCTGGCCGAGAACGGTTTCCTTCGGACCGAATGCCTGCATGCGGCCGTCCTTCAGCACAAGCAGTTGATCGACCGCCTCGATACCGACCGGCCGGTGCGCCACCACGACGACAATGGCGCCGCGCTCGCGGGCGCCGCGGATCGCGCGGGTCAGCGCCTCGTCACCCTCGCTGTCGAGATTGGAGTTCGGCTCGTCGAGCACGATCAGGAACGGATCGGCGTACAGCGCCCGCGCCAGCCCGACGCGCTGCGCCTGCCCGGCCGAAAGCGACGTCCCCTGCTCGCCGATCTGGCTGTCATAGCCTTCGCGCATCTTGATGATCATGTCGTGCACGCCGGCCTCCTTGGCGGCGGCGATGATCGCTTCCGATTTGGCGTCGGGATCGAAACGGCTGATATTCTGGGCCACGGAACCGGCGAACAGCTCGACGTCCTGCGGCAGATAGCCGACATGACGGCCGAGCACGTCCGACGACCACTGGTCGAGCGCCGCACCGTCGAGCCGCACCTTGCCGCGGAACGGGGTCCAGACCCCGACCAGTGCGCGCACCAGCGACGACTTGCCCGATCCGGAGGGACCGATGACGCCGACACCAGAGCCGGCCTCAACCGCGAAGGTGACGTCCTGCACGATGATCCGCTGGTCGCCGGGGGGCGCGATGGTGACGCCCTCGACCGACAGCCGCTTCGACGGGCTTTGCAGCAGGGTCTGCTCGCCCGCCGCCGGGATCTGTTGCAGCAGCTTGTTGAGGCGATGCCAGCTCTGGCGCGCGGCGACAAAACCCTTCCAGTGGGCGATCGCGAGATCGACCGGCGCCAGCGCCCGCGCGCTCAGGATCGAACCGGCGATGATGATGCCGCCGGTGGCCTCCTGGTGAATCACCAGATAGGCGCCGACCGCAAGCACCGACGATTGCAGCATCATGCGCAACACCTTGGCGACCGCGCCAAGGCCGCCGGCGACGTCGCTGGCGCGCTGGTTGCCGGCCAGATAGGTCTCGTTGGCCTCGGTCCAGCGCTTGGTCAGCCGTCCGGACATCCCCATCGCGACCAGCACTTCGGCGTTGCGCCGGCTGGTGGCCGCAAGATCGTTGCGGCGCGCCGCCAGCGTCATCGCCTCGCGGGCCGGCGTGCGCGACATGAATTCGGTGACCAGGGTCAGCGCCACCAGAATGATGGCGCCGACCAAGGCGGTGGTACCTAGCAGCCAGTGGAACGCGAAACAGATCGCGAGATAGAACGGCAGCCACGGCAGATCGAAGAACGCACCCGGGCCCATGCTGCCGAGGAACGACCTGACATTGTCGAGATCGCGCAGCGGCTGCAGGCCTTCGTTGCGGTTGCCGACCATCAGCGGCAGGCGCACCACGGTTTCGAACACGCGGGCGTTGATAGCCTCGTCGAGCGAGGTGCCGATACGGCCGAGGATACGGCCCCGAAGCAGGTCGAGAAAACCCTGGGCGATGTAGAGGCCGGCGGCGAGAATCACCAGGCCGACCAGGGTCGGCACGCTGCGGCTCGGCAGCACCCGGTCATAGACTTCCAGCATGAAGATCGAGCCGGTCAGATACAGCAGGTTGATCATGCAGCTCATGACGCCGACGCCAATGAATGCGTCGCGGCAGGCGCGCAACGCCTCACCGAGTTCGGAACGCCGGACGCCGGGAGCAGTTGCCATAAATACGTGTCTCTTCAAATGGATCAGCTAACGCAGCGGTTTTACCGATGTTTTCGGCTACCGTCCATTTAAGTCACGTTAACCTGAATCCATGTGATCTGCTTAACATGGGCAGGGACACGCGGACGTGACGCTTTTCCTTGGGCTAGCTGGACGCCGGTACCGGCTTTGAGCCCGGTTCGGGGGTCGCCTTTGAGGTCCCCTTGGGGAATGGCACCAGGATCACCGACATCGAGACCCGGCCGATCTCGCCGTGGATGTCGAGCAGCACGCCGCTGCCGGTACCCAGCCCTGCCCCGGGCCGCCACCTCGCTTGCGCGCGAACGCCAACCCACGGACCGGACGGCGGCCTGAACAACTGGACCGTCAGGTTCGGGTTGGGATCGGCAACCACGTTCTGGAACGGCCGGGCGATGCCGTGGGTCCAGTCGGCCGGGCCAAGCACCGACGACAGCGGCAGGGATCCCGCGCCATCGATGACGGCGTGGTGAAGCCGGAACCAGGCGACGCCGTCGCCCTCGCGGGCTTCCATGGCCTCCATGAACCACGGCTTGCCATGCGCGGCCTGCCGGGTGCGGACCGGAAACCGCAGCGGATCGGCGGCGTCGCTTTCCGGCGCGGCAAAGCCTGAGATTTCGACCCCGCGCTCGCGCGCCAGCGTCACCCGCACCGTGGCGCAGGGTGCGTCTTCGCCGACCGGCCACAGCGTGTTGTCGATCACGCTGACGCGGCCGCCTTCGCTGACGACCAATATTTGAGTTCGCAAATCCGTCATCGGCGTCGGCCGCAGGAACCAGGCCGAGGCCGAGATCGCCGTACCCCACTGACGCATCTCCGCCTGCGCCTCGATCTCCGCCGTCAACAGGCTGGCAACCGCGCCGCCCTGCAGCCCCGCGAACGGACCGGCGGCCAGCGCGGAGGGCTTCCAGTGGTGGGGCAGACCTGAAGGCTCGAAAATCGCCACGGGTGACATCCTGAGGTGAGAAATATTTGGCAATACGCTAGTCTGGCGGAACTCAATGCCACCAGCAAAAGGGATTTCATCACCTCAGATGAAAATCATTCATCCACCTGAAGCCCCGGGGTCTTCGCTCCGCGCGATCCCGCCTCTGACCGCGCTGCTGGCGTTCGAGCGCGCCGCCACGCAATTGAGCTTCCGCCGCGCCGCGCGCGACCTGGCGCTGAGCCCATCGGCGATCAGCCACCAGATCCGCGGGCTGGAAGAGCATTTCGGTACAAAACTGTTCGTGCGCGGCGCGCGCTCGGTACGGCTGACCGCCGACGGCGAGCGTTATCTGGCCAAGGTCTCGGTGGCGCTGGCGACGCTGCAGGACGCCGGCCGCGACATGCTGCAACAGCGCCGCGGCGCGACCAGCGAACTCTGGATCAGCTCGCTGCCGTTTTTCACCTCGGCGGTGCTGTTGCCGGCACTGCCGGATTTCAAGCGGCGCCACCCCGATCTGACGCTGCGGATCGAGGCGACGCATCAATATGCCGACTTCAACTCGTCACGCGTCGATGTCGCGATCCGCTATGGCCGCGAGCATTCGACGGGGCTGAAATTCGAACCGCTGGTCACGGTGAAGGGATTGCCGGTCTGCGCGCCGGCGCTGATCAAGGGCGGCCTGCGAACGCCGGAAGATCTGTCGCGCGAAGTGCTGATCCATTTGACGACGCAACCGCGCTCCTGGCCTTCCTGGCTCAGGGAGGCCGGCCTTTCGCACCTCGTCCCGCGTGGCCACCTCTGGCTCGACAGCGTGCCGGCGATGCTGGAGGCCGCCGAACACGGGCTCGGCGTCACGCTGGCGATGACGCCGCTGATCAGGACGCGGCCGGGCTTCGGAAAGAAGCTGGTGGCGCCGTTCACGTTCGAAGGTGCCTATCACGAGACGATCTATCTGGTGTCGCGCACCGAACAGGCCCGCGACCGGCGCATCGGCGCGGTGCGGAAGTGGATCGTGGAAGCGGTGAGCCGGACGAAATAGCTGGCGGCGCGTGTGACGCGCCGTCAGCCGTTACTTCGCGTATCTGCCCGAAAGCTGCGGCGTGAGATCCGGGTAAAGGCCCGGCGTCTTCTCCTTGGCCTCTTCGTGCATCTGGAGGCGGGTCTTGCGCGCCCAGCTGCGCTTGAGATCGTCCCTGATGCCGAACTTCAAGCGGCCGAGACCTTCGGTTTCCAGCTCGATCGTATCGCCGTCCATGAAGGGATTGAGACCCCGGTGGTTGGTGCCGGTGGCGACGATGTCGCCGGGAAGCAGCGTATGGATGCTCGACAGCCAGGCGATGCACTTGCCGATCTTGTGGCCCATATCGTCGGTGTTGAAGTTCTGCATCAGCACGCCGTTGTTCCACAGCCTGATCTGCAGCTTCAGCGGATCCTTGATCTCGTCGGCGGTGACGAGCCAGGGGCCGATCGGTGCGAACGTGTCGCGGCTCTTCATCTGGAAAAACACGTTGGCCGGCGGCCCCAGGCCGCGCGCCGAACCGTCGATGAAGTTCATGTAGCCGAAGACGTAGTCCATCGCCTCGGCTTCGCTGACATGGCTGCACTTCCTGCCAATGACGACCGCGACCTCAGCCTCGCCCTCGAAGCAGGTGGCCGGCACATCCGGCAGCACCATGGTGTCGCCATGTCCGATGATGGCGCTCGGCGATTTGTGGAAGGCGTTGAGCGGCGCCGGCGCGCTGCGCGTGCCGTCTTCCATGTAATTGACCGCCATGCAGTCGATCGTGCGCGGACCCGGCACCGGCGGGCGAATGCGCACGCTGGAGACCGGCACCCCGGCGCCGGACGCCGCCGCCGCTTCGAGCCGCGCCTTGTAGGTGCTCCAATGCTCGATCAGGCCGTTCATCAGATCGCCCGGGCCGCTATGCGGGATGTCCTTGACCGCGGCACTGACGTCGACCACGGCGTCGCCCTTCAGCACGCCCAGCTTGAAATCATCGAAGTAGACCAGCTTCATCGTGTGTTTCCCACCTTTTGTGCCGAGCTTGTGCCCAAGCCGGTCGCTTGCCGCGCTCGGTCGCCCCCGCCAATCTCTATCTGGTTAGTTCATTGTCGCGCAACACTCTCGCTGCGCAACGCCCCTGGCTTTCTCCATACCCGCTGGACAGCGATAACTCTATATCGGCGGCGGAGTGCAGCTGGCAGCGCGACGGCGGCAGGCGAAGGCCGCGACAGGTCGACTAACCGTGTTGTGAACGGGCGTCCCGCCCGCCGAACCCGCGTCGTTGACGAGGCAGACTCCGAAGCGCCCGATGCTGAGGGTTACTTTTTCAATTGCTCACGGGATCGGCACGCCCAAGGCCCGTGCCGCCGCGACCGGGTCAATGATCCCGTATCCGTAATCCCGATTCCAACCAGGTCCGCCGACCGCGACCTGGCGCGCGGTGTTCCTGAGCGCATCGAAAAGGACTGCCGGAGGAACGGCGGCCGACGAAATGCTCGGATGTGAACGGAGTGCTGCCACGCATCCAGCGCCAATTGCGCAGGCTGTCGACGTGCCGCCATCCGGCTCTCTCGGGCCGAATACTTGTGATCCCAGGAAATGCGTGTAAGCCGCGAGGTCTGGCTTATCCGGAGTCGGCAGTGGAAACATGGTGACCGCGGGCCCTTGCGAGGAGTAGCCGACGCGACTGTTGTTGACATCGCATCCGGCAACCGTAAGCACTTCTGCATAAGCATTGGCACCTCGTATCGATCCGGTTGTGAGATGCAGGAAAGGTGGCGCCGGACACGGCAGGCCCCCGTTTCCGGCCGCAAATACGATGTCGGCTCCGAGGATGGCAAGAACCCGCACAAGAATATGGAACGGGTGAAACGGATTATCGATGAAGCGGCCCGACTGCCCCGGTGAAGCATCCTCCTCGCATGGATGAAAGATTCCCCAGCTGTTGTTGACGACGAGCGCCTTGTATGGTCCCGCCATGACAAGGTTGTTAATCCAGAAGGCGATAAGTCTCGCGTAGGCCTGGGTCGCGGCGCCGACCGTAGCGGGGACCGTATGGTTGCCCGGCGCCCGCGCGATCAGACTTGGATAGTCGAGCAGCCTCGCCCTTGGGGCTATGGCCAGAACGTTGTAGGCGCACATCGTGCCATGACCCATCCGGTGCCCGCCCGGGGGCGTCGCCACCCTGGTAGGTGTCCAGGAATTGACCCGATCGAGGATCGGCGGATCCCCAATTTGTCTCGGCGGAAGAGGATATGCAGGGCGGGGCCTCATGGAATAGGCTTCGTTCACTCCCGTCAGGAGATTTACTCGGGTGAGATGTTGCTGAAAGATGCCGCTGTCCACCATTGCGATGGCCACGCCGGCGCCATCGAGTGGCGTCGATTGCGCCGCCAACTTGGCAGTGCCGAGGTTGTTTCTCACGTCGACAACAGAGCCGACAGCGCCGTCTGTCCCGCATGTCAGCAATGTGTCCGTGCTCGGATCGGAATAAAGCTCCAAGTCACCGATACTTCGAGGGAGCATTTGAAGGCCCCTCGCCTTGACGAATCCGCGAATGACAAAATGGCGAGAATTCTGGGGTTTAAAATCGTTTGCGAGAGCGATTCTGTCTACGTCGCCCTCGAAATCGAACTCGGATGGGGCGGTCGAACCCAGCGCGACCGAACCAAACGACTGGTCAAGCTCGAATCCCTCGGGCAGTGCCACATCCAGATCTTCGCGCTGCCAGTCCCGGCCCCCCAACAATGCTTGCGCGGCGTCAACAAGCCATTGTCGACCATCTTTCGGGAGTACGGCGAGAACCCGGATGTAATCCGGACCCGGCAATGACATATCCAAGGCCATGGCAACCTCCGTAGTCAATCGTGCGCGAGTGCCGTTCGAAATGCCCGGTTCACCACTCAGTGGCGGCGCGGCCCTTTACCAATTGGTAGGTGGCACAGTCGTTGAGGATCGGCAGAACCTGGTCCGCCACCTGAACACCCGCTGCGATATCGCTTTCGTAATGCAAGCCCGCAATCTCGCGGTTGAACCCTACGATTCTTGCCAGTTCGAGAAGCGCGGCATGCAAGTTTGCCGGGACAACTTGCATAAGAGCAATGGATGTCAGATGAGCGATCAAGGCGTGGCCTGCCGGATATGACCCGTGACCCGGGATTGGGACCGGCGGAAACAGCGTGGGACAGATTTGCGACGGCCGAGCGCGGTGGTGTATGCGCTTGAAGTGCATCATCACGACCTCGCCAACCCGTGCCACGAGCTTCATCAGCAGGAACGTGCACGGATGCGTGCTGGGATCAATCGTCAGGAGTTGCAGCCAGGCGACTTGAAAGTTCTGATGCTGCTGGATGATCTCGCCTATCGCCTCGGGCCGCTCGGTCACCGCCAGGACGAGCAGGCGGTCGATTTCAACCAAAGTGGCCGCCATGTTTGGCGGGCCCTGGAGGGTAATCCGGGCTCGCCAGTCTCCGCCTTGCAGGCCGGGGCCGAAAAACTCCGTGAGGACCGTGAGCGCCCACAAATCCGGGTCCCAATAGCGACCAGGAAAGTCGGGAAAGGTTGCGCCGACGTTCCGGGGCACCGCGAAATCTGCGAGCGGCTTGTCGGCGCGCATCGCGAAAGTTGCCGTGCCGGTCGATACGCCTCCCCAGCTGCCACCTTGCCAGCTACCACCCTGCCAGCTACCCCCTTGCCAACTTCCACCGAATTCACCCATAGCCGTCCTCCCATACTGATTGAGACATTTCAGATCGAGCGGCACTTCCAAATGTCGGCGAATGCTCTACCCGATTACATATCGAGGGTAAGGCGATCGCTCCGTAACTGCCCAACGAGCGCAATCCGGTCATTCCAATACGCGGACTGCTCAGCCCTGACCCGATGCGCTGCCTGGAAGTCAATTCAACTACTCCGCTATTTCAACTCCTCAGTTATTCGGGCAACCCTGCTTGCCGAAGTCGCGCCAGAAATTCCTTTCCAAGTTCGCCGCGATAAGGGCACAGCCTAGCATAAGTGGAGAGGCGAAAACGAGGCTGCACCTGCCGCAAGATGCCTGCCGCACGTCGCGCCTCTTCAACCTGGTCCAGTGCGACAAGGCTAACGATGAGAACGCGAAGCGTTGCGCAGAGACCTGGATTAAGACCCAGAGACTTGCGGCACCAGATAACGGCCTCTTCATACGTACGGTTTACGTAATGCGCGACTCCCAGAAACATCAGATAAAAGAAGGCTTGAGTATCAAGGGGAGACAATCGCAGGCCACGCTCGGCGCATTCGACCGCCAGGCGCCCCTCACCCATGTAGGAATGCACGGCGCTGCATAGCGACCATACCATCGCATGGCTCGGCGCGGCCGCTAAAGCTCGCTGGTAGATCCCGACGGCTGCATCATAATCACGAAAGAGAAACGACTTCGTATGCGCCTGGATTGCAAGCGCGAACCCGTCGGCGGGGTCTCGGTCGACGGCCGCGGCGGCGAGGTGATCAGCCTCCACAGAGTTCTGCCTCCTGATCATTCGTCCATCCTTGTGCAATATTATGAATATGCCACAGGGATGCATAGCAGTAGGCAGCCGCGTAACTATCGTCAGCCTCGATGGCTTTCTGAAGCAGCGGTCTTGCGCGGGAGAAATCATCAAAGTTCATGCGATAGATCAGATCGATCGCTTGCATGACGAGATCGTAGGCGTTCATGCTTTCAGGACGCTTCCGAAGGGCGCGGCTGAGTTCCGCCTCCCGAACCTGCGGCGCGATGCTCCATACAATCCGGGTGGCAATGCGGTCCTGGAAGTCGAAGAGTTCCGATATCGTGCCATCGTAGCGATCAGCCCAGATAACCGAGCCGGCCTGAACGTCCGCCAATTCAGCCGTGATACGCAATTGGTCGACCATTCGCCGCACACTTCCCGTCAAAACGTAGCGCACCCCAAGGTCCTGTCCTACCTTTTGGACGTCGACGGGCTCACTTTTGTAAGCGAGGGTGGACGTACGAGAAATCACAAGGAGACCTCGGATGCCTGCGAGCGCGACAATTATGTCTTCGACCATCCCCTCGCCGAAGTAGGTGTCTTCCGGGCTGTCGCTTCTCGCGCTGAAGGGCAGGATCGCTATCGATGGCACGGCCGCACGCTTGCGCCGCCGCCGCGGGCTGGCGGCAACAACACGTGGAGCCCCCCTGATGCGCAGAGAATAGGCTCGCACAGGTCGCGCAATATTCTTCAAGCGAAGGTGACCGAGATCTTCGATCGGGACATCTATCTTTGAATGGACTCGCTCGAGAATCGCTCTCGAAATCAAGATGCCTCCGGGCGGCGCAAGTTGCTCCAGACGTGCCGCGATGTTGATGCCGGCTCCATACATGTCGTCCGGCTCCACGATGAACTCACCGGCATGCAAACCCATTCGAAAGTGAATTCTTCGATCCGGAGGTTTCGATCGTTCGCTGGCCGCCACCTCGCGCTGAAGTTCGATTGCGCAGCGAACGGCATCCGTGGAACTCTCGAATGATGCAAGGAATCCGTCGCCGGTGTTCTTGATGATGTGCCCGCGATAACTGACAATGGCTGGATTGACGATCCCGACCCGCATCGTTCGAAACCGAAAATGGGTCTCCTCTTCAGCCGCTTCCGTAAGTCTCGCGTAGCCAACCACATCCGCAGCGAGAATCGTGAGTGGCCTTCGGATCAGCCCCCAGGGAGTTACACCGACTGCACTCGCGACTTTCTCTTGAAGTCCCATCATTTTTGGACTCACTGCAGTTCCTTCGTGCGCTTGACGGCCAGCTTCGTCGATGGTTGCTTCTGCAACGTCGGCCCAACTCCTGGAGCGGCACTTGTCAGAAACGTTAATCACGACCGTGGAGCGGAAGAAGATATAGCTCTTGTCGGGAAGCGATCAGTTGAGTTCGCTCAATCAATCACCGGCTTTGCAATAGTCGCACAGATCCATACGAAAATTTGTTGGACGTTGGGGAACGTAGCTCTTCATCTGGCTTCGGCGTGTGAATTATCCCACATCAAGAGCAAAGTTGCTGGTCGAATTCGCAGCCGGGCGACAGCCGTTTTCCAGGCCCAGGCCAGGCAAATGGAGCGGCCTGAAAATGAGAGAGCTAAGGGGAAGATCGTCGCACGATACGACAAGCGTTGCCGCATCCAGGGGTAGCAGTATCCGCTTGCCGCACTTGGCGGACATTGCACAAGGTGCAGCCTGAACCTGGAGCAGGCGTCGCCATCATCGGCCCGCAATCCGAATCCACGGATTCACGCGTGGCGCACGGAACCTAATCGGCTTGCATCGGTTAAGTTGTCACCTCAGCCAACATCACTGGAGCTATCATGATCCGCCGCTTTATCGGAATTGCCACCCTTGTCGCCGTCGTGGCGCTGCCTGTCATGGCGCAAGCCCAGGGCGTTCCTGGCGGCGTGGAACGCGGATCAAGAGAAGGCGAACGCGCAGCGGGTCCGGTGGGCGCCGTGGTCGGCGGCGTCATCGGCGGCGTGGTCGGTGGCGTGAACGGGGTGCTCGGCATCGACCAGCGCCCGCGTTTCCGCAGCTATGTGGTCGAACGGCACCACCCGTCTTACGAATATCAGGGCGACTTCCGCGTCGGCACCGTGCTGCCCGAAGCGGGCGTGACGTATTACGACGTGCCGGAGGAATACAGCGCGCAGGGCTATCGCTATACGGTCGTCAATGGCCGCTCGGTTCTGGTAGAGCCCCGAACCCGCCGCGTCGTCGAAATCATCGAGTAAATCTGCGCGAAACTGCGTTTTCGCAAGACCACGTTTTCGATCGGGGGCCGTCTGCAAGACGGCCTCCGATTTCGTATGCTGCGTCAGCCTTGCCCGGCGTGATCTGACTGGTTAAGCCATAACAACCCTCACGCCTTTCGGGAGCGCGCCGTGACTGGCGTACCTGACCGAAGGCTCAGCCGCCAAAGCTCCGCACAGCGGAGATCGACCGGAGTATCCATGACTGATCGAGCCGACACCATCGCTTCGAAGATCGAAGCTTTCATTCGCACCGTCGTGATCCCCTACGAGAAGGACCCGCGGACGGGTTCGCACGGTCCGAGCGACGAACTGGTGCAGGAACTGCGCGCCAAGGCACGTGCGGCCGGGGTCTTGACCCCGCACATTCTGGCCGATGGATCGCATCTCACCCAGATCGAGACCGCGAAGGCCCTGATCAAGACCGGCCTATCGCCGCTCGGACCGCTTGCCTGCAACACGATGGCGCCCGACGAGGGCAACATGTACCTGCTCGGCAAGGTCGGCAGCGCCGAGCAGAAGGCCCGCTTTCTGGAGCCGCTGGTTTCAGGCAGGGCGCGATCGGCGTTCTTCATGACCGAGCCGGCCGACGAAGGAGGCGCGGGGTCCGATCCCTCCATGATGCAGACCACATGCCGGCTGGACGGCAATCACTGGGTCATCAACGGGCGCAAGAAGTTCATCACCGGCGCAGAGGGCGCCAAGGTCGGCATCGTCATGGCAAAGTCCGACGACGGCGCGTGCCTGTTCCTGGTCGACCTACCGGATCCGGCGATCCGCACGCTGCGGGTGCTGGATACGATCGACAGTTCGATGCCCGGCGGCCATGCCGAGATCGAGATCGACAACCTTCGCGTATCGGCCGACCAGATGCTCGGGGCTGCTGGAGACGGATTCAAATACGCACAGATCCGCCTCAGCCCGGCGCGGCTTTCGCACTGCATGCGTTGGCTCGGCCTTGCGGTCCGCGCCAACGAGATTGCCACCGACTATGCCTGCCGCCGCCACGCGTTTGGCAAGGCATTAGTCGATCACGAGGGCGTCGGCTTCATGCTGGCGGAAAATCTGATCGATCTCAAACAGTCGGAACTGATGATCGACTGGTGCGCAGGCGTGCTCGACAGCGGCTCGCTCGGCACCGCCGAGAGCTCGATGGCCAAGGTGGCAGTGTCCGAAGCGCTGATGCGGGTCGCCGATCGCTGCGTGCAGGTGATGGGAGGCACCGGTGTCTCGACCGAGACGATCGTCGAGCAGGCGTTCCGCGAGATCCGCGCCTTCCGGATCTATGACGGCCCGACCGAGGTCCACAAATGGTCGCTGGCCAAGAAGATCAAGCGCGACTGGAAAGCCGAACAGCATTGAACCGCTTGCGGACGCCAAGCCATTGGCGTCCGCAAAAGCTTCGTCGGATTTTCGATCGGGGTCGTCCGCCAGGACGGCCCCGGATTCACTTTCGGACGGGATTTTTCGCCGCTACATCCGGCCGCGCAGCAGCCGCACCACCAGCAGCAGGATCACGGCGCCGATCGCGGAATAGATGATTTCCGACACCAGCCCGGTGCCGATGTGAATGCCGAGTTTTGGAAACAGGAAGGTGGCGATCAGCGCGCCGGCGATGCCGACCAGGATGTCGCCGATGATGCCGAAACCGGTGCCGCGCACGATCTTGCCGGCCAGCCAGCCGGCGACCAGGCCGACGAACAGAACAACGAGAATGCTTTCATTGGACATGTACATGGAAATCCCCCCGGATGGCGCGGCGTCATGGTGACGCCACCTCGATAGCCTATCCATAATCGATCGATGTGACGACCCTTAATCGCTTCGGCGGACAACCGTTCCGGAGCAGCGAAACTTTTTTGCATCACTGGCGTTATCGGTCATGGCTCAGGGCGATATCTGGTATGTGACGTTTGGTCCGGACAAGACGGACGAGGAAGCAACCAGCATGGTGCGCTCCACCCGCACCTTCAAATCCGAAGTCGACGCCAAACTGTTCGCGATGCAGATTCTGGCCAAGGGCTGGACCGCCAGCGCCGGCACGCTCAACCCGCACCAGCCGAAGCAGATCGTGGGGCCATCCCAGATCGAGCGCTGGGCCGATCCGGGGCTGGGGGGATAAATACGCTGCTCGTCATGACCGAGCCATAGTAGTCTGCCTTGCGCAGACTACGTAAACTCGTCTGCGTAGTCTGCCTGGCGCAGACTACGTAAACTTGTCTGCGCTCCCGGCCAGCCACATGCGCCTACCCGCTTGGGCTGACAGCGGGCGTGTCACCACGCGTAACGGACCGCGCCCTTGCCGGCATAGGACTGCGTTACATTCGAAAATTCGCCTTCGAATGTCGCCGCCGCCGACCAGCCGTTGGTCCATGCACGATCCGCTTCGGACCCGGAAACGGACATCCCATTCAGGTCAGCTTTTGACCCAGGTTGTGTAAAAACGCGAAGATTGAGGTTGGCGGTTGAGGTTAGCGGCGTTGAAGCGAGCCTATGCTCGGATCGCCTCGATCAAGCCGCCAACGCCCAGAATGCGGATCACTCTTTTCATGTTGTAGGCCAGGACGTGCAGCGCCATTTCGGTGCTCACATTTTTGAGGGTTTTCATCTGGAAGTGCGTGGCTCCCATCCAGGACTTTATCGTACCGAAGGGATGCTCGACAGTCTGGCGGCGCTCACGCATCTTGTCCGGGTTGCGGTCGAGCCGGGCTTGTACAGCCTCAAGGACGGCTTCGTGCTCCCATCGCGAGATCCGCCGCTCCTTGCCCGTTGTGCACTTGCTCTTCAGCGCGCAAGCCTGACAGGCAGTGGTCCAATAGCGACGGAGTGTCTTGCCCTCTTCTTCATTGGTGTAGTGATAGGTTAGCTGCTCGCCGGCGGGACAAAGATAGACGTCGTCCGCGACGACATAGACGAAGTCCTGCTTGCCAAACCGGCCTTTCGCCAGAAGGCCCGAGGTAATCGGTTTCGGCAGATAAACTGTGATGCCGGCTTGCTCGCAGGCCACAATTTCCTCGCCGCTATAGTACCCGCGATCGGCAACAGCCTCGATGGTCTCAGAGCCAATCGCGGCGCGTGCCTGCTCCGTCATACGAGATAGCTGGCTCCGGTCAGAACCAACATTGGTGACCTCATGGGTAACAATGAGATGGTGCTTCGTATCGACCGCATTTTGTACATTGATAACCGACCATCCCACTGCCTCGGCCACTCGTAGCCATCGAGCGAGCATCGGGATCGGTTAGCGATATCTGCTTATCCTCGCTCTGCATCATCAGCGTATTCAGACCGTTCAGACGTTGAATCTCCTCGCGCAGCGTCGCAATCTTCTCGTTGAGCCGGGTGATCTTGGCTTCCGGTATCGCTTCCCCCTGACGGTCGGCGCTGTCGAGCTGCGAGAGATAACGGGCAATGCTCTCGTCAATCTGCGCCAGACGGCGCTGCATCTTGGCCTGGGTGAAGTTCCGATCCCGCGTGTTGACGGCCTTGAACTTGCTGCCGTCGATCGCGACGCTGGCTTCGCTGAACAGTTCAAGACGGCGGCATAGCATCACGAACTCGCGGCAAACCCGGCGGATGGCCTCGCCATTATCCTTGCGGAAGTCGGCTATGGTCTTGAAGTCCGGCATCAGGCGCCCAGTCAGCCAAACCAGTTCGACGTTGCGCTGACACTCTCGCTCTAAACGCCGGCTCGATTGCACCCGATTGAGGTATCCGTAGACGTAAATCTTCAACAACGTCCCCGGATGATAGGCTGGCCTTCCAGTTGCCTTCGGCTCAACTCCGCAGAAGCCCAGACCCGTCAGATCAAGCTCATCAACAAAAACATCGACCGCCCGGACCGGATTATCCTCGGACAAATAGTCTTCCAGCCGCTCGGGAAACAACGTGCTCTGACTGCGGTCATCGCCAACGACAAAGCGCGTCATCCAATCCTCCCGGCAAATCACCGAGGAATCATACCATTAAGGGCCGTTTTCACACAGGCTGGACCCAATCCAGACCTTGATCCTGGCGAGGCCCATTTAATCCATCGCATGTGAACCAGCTCACGAGATGCGACGGCTCACAGCTTTAAGATGCGATTAGACAAACCGAAACCGAGACATCGGATATGTCAATGTTCGACAATGGAGGTCGCTATGCGTATATTTTTGACGGCGGTCTCCTTGGCCTTTTTGCTAAGTCTTGGCTCGGGAGTGAAGTCGGCTCGGAGCGAGAATGCCACCTTTAAGGTGACCAATTCCGCTCCCAGTATCATTCATGTCAAACTTTTCTCGCAAAGCCGCCACGGCTGGCAATGGCCGAGCTCCAAACGGCATTGGATCTTGGACGATGGCAAGCAACACACATTGACGGCAGGCAATTGCCAGCCTGGAGAAAAGGTCTGTTACGGAGGATCATACGAAAATAAAAGAACCCATTGGGGGGTTGGACTTGATGGGAACAGATCTTGCGCGCATTGCTGCATCACGTGCGGATCATCGCACGCCTGGAATCTGACAGGGGGGGCTTCGGATGTCGCGCCTCGGCCTTCGAGCGGGCGTTTTGACGACGGCCCCGTACTCGTCCCGGCAGACGATTAGGCCAATTTCCGGGTAACAGCGGAATGATCCAAATTTAACGGTTAAGCGCGGGCGGCTCATCAAAGAGCCAACCCGCTCCACAGCCGCAGTCTGTGCCGCTTAACTATGCGATTTCCAGGAACTTGATCGCGCTTTATTGTGTTGCGGCAGCAGCCGCCGACTCCGCCAGCACGCATCTTGCCGTGCGGCCAGGCGATAGCACCACATTCGGCGGTAATCTTTCGGTGCAGCGTAGCTGCGCCGAACCGCAGCGTGGCGCGAACGAGCAACTGTCGGGCGCCTTGTCCAGCGACGGCGGCGTCCCCGGGATGGTCTCCAGCCGCTGGCCCCGCCTGGCGCCATGAACGGTCGAGGCCAGCAAACCCTTGGCATAGGGATGCGCCGGCGAGCGCACGATCTGGCTCAGCGTGCCCTGCTCGATGATCTGGCCGGCATACATGACAGCGACGCGGTCGCAGATTTCGATGGCGACCCCGATGTCATGGGTCACGAAGATGACGGACATGCCGAACTCGCGCTGCAATTCGCGCAGCAGCAGCAGGATCTGGATCTGCACGGTGGCGTCGAGCGCCGTGGTCGGCTCGTCCGCCAGCAGGATTTTCGGTTTGCAGGCCAGCGCCAGCGCGATCATCGCACGCTGCCGCATGCCGCCGGACATTTCGTGCGGATAGGCCTCAAGCCGACGTTTGGCCGACGGAATTCGCACCACTTCCAGCATTTCCAGCGCCCGCGCCGTAGCGTCGCGCTCGCTCTTTCCTTCGTGGCGCATCACGCTTTCGGCGATCTGCCTGCCGATGGTGTAGACCGGATCGAGCGCCAGCGCCGGCTCCTGAAAGATCATCGAGACGGTCTGGCCGCGAAACGCCGACAACGCGTCGTCATCGAGCGCCAGCACGTCGCGGCCGAGCACATTGACACGGCCGGAGATCTGCGTGCGCTTCTTCGGCAACAGCCGCATCAGCGCGCGCAGGGTCACGCTCTTGCCCGAACCGGACTCTCCCAGCAGACCAAGCACCTCGCCCTCGCCCAGCGTCAACGACAGATCGTTGACAGCATGCACGGTGCGCTCGCCGGTGAAGCGGATGTTGAGGTTGTCGATCTCGACGAGGTTGGTCATGAGAGCTTCGGCACTCGCTGGTGATAGTCGGTGGCGCGCTGGAACGCCGCACCGATGCGGATCAGCATCGCCTCGTCGAAGGCGCGGCCGACCAGTTGCATGCCGACCGGCAGACCTGACCTGGTGAACCCGGTCGGGATCGAGAGCGACGGCAGGCCGAGATAGTTGATCGGGCGGGTGAATTTCGTGATGCGCTGGATCACGGCTTCCGCATTGAGGCTGTTGCCGACATCGCTCTCGGCAATGGTCGGTGCCGGCATCGGCGCCACCGGCGCCAGCACGGCATCGGTGCCGGCAACGGCGGCGAGATACGCCGCCAGCGCCGGACCGCGCCAGCGCATCGCTTCGAGATAGGACACCGCGGGGATCGCGAGCCCGTTCTGCAGCCGCATCAGGACCTGCGCGCCGTAATCCCCGGGACGCTCGATCAGCCAGCGCTTGTGAAAGGCGGCGGCTTCGGTCGCAAGCACGAGCTGGCATGCGGCGGTGAGCTGGCGCTGGTCCGGCAGTTCGACCTTGAGGATTTCGGCGCCCTCCTTTTTCAGGGTCCCGATCGTCTCGTCGAGCACACCTGCGACTTCGGCATCGAGATCGTCGACATAGAACGCGGTGGGTACGCCGACCCTGAGGCCTTTGAGGGAGCCCTTGGCGGCCGCCATGTAGTCCGGCACCGGCAGCGTCGACGCGGTGAGGTCTTCGGGATCGGCGCCAGCCATCAGTCCCGTCAGCAGCGCGCAGTCTTCCACCGTCTGCGCCAGCGGGCCGACGGTATCGAGCGATTGCGACAACGGCATCGCGCCGGCGCGGCTGACCCGGCCGACCGTGGTCTTCAGGCCGGTGACGCCGCAGAAATGCGCGGGCATCCGGATCGAACCGCCGGTGTCCGAACCGAGCGCCGCGAAGGTCAGGCGCGCCGCCACCGCCGAGCCGGAGCCGGAGGACGAGCCGCCGGTGATGTGATCGACATTCCAGGGATTATGCACCGCGCCGTAATGCGGGTTATGACCGGTCGGGCCGTAGGCGAATTCCACCATCTGCAGCGAGCCTGATCGAACCGTGCCGGCGTCCTTCAGGCGCTGAAGCGCAGTCGACGTCGTGGTCGCGACAAAATCGCGACGGATTTTCGAGCCGCAGGTGACGACCTTGCCGGCGTCGTAATACATGTCCTTGTGCGCCAGCGGCACGCCGTGCAGCACGCCGTGGCTGTTGCCTTTTGCGAGCGCGGCATCGGCGGCATCGGCCGCTGCCAGCGCGCTTTCCGCCTCGATCGCCATGAAGGCGTTGAGGCGCGGCTGCCACTCCGCGATCCGGTTCAGGCAGGATTGCGTCACCTCGCGTGACGAAAACTTCTTCTCCGCGATCGCCCTGGCGACCGCGACCAGCGACATCAGAGCCGGTTCGGTGCTGTGCTTGTTCATTTCGACACCTGCGCGGTCTGAACCAATAGATAGCTCGCAGGTTCGAGATCGAACGGCAGCGTGCCGGCGATCGCTGCGAAGCCGTCGAAGGCCGGCCCGATCGAATTGGCAATGCGTTCGGCGGCTTCCTTGTCCACGGGCACGCCCGCGGTCGCGGTGATCGCCATGACTTCCCTGGAACCTGGTTTCGTCATGCTGTTGCTCCCTGTACCGGTGCGCGGCTGTGCCCGGAGCCTGGAATGGCCATGTAGCACGCCGCTTGATGACCCATTGTATCGAGGTCTGAAAGTTTTGGCGTCGCATTTGCGCAGAGCGGCTCCGCAAACGGGCAACGGGTATGAAACCGACAACCGGAGGGCGGATCGATCGGATTGGGCGGATCGCCCGAGATCGGCGGCGTCTGCGTCCGATTATCAGGGTCGGACGACGGCATCGCCGCCAGCAGCGCCCGCGTATAGGGATGCGCCGGCGCGTCCCATACCTTGTCGACCGGGCCGAGCTCGACGACCTCGCCGAGATACATCACCAGCACGCGATCCGAGATATAGCGCACCACGTTGAGGTCGTGGCTGATGAAGAGATAGGTCAGGCCGAATTCACGCTTGAGGTCGGCCAGCAGGTTGAGCACCTGGGCTTCGACCGACTTGTCGAGCGCCGAGACCGCCTCGTCGAGAATCACCAGCCGCGGCGACAGCGCCAGCGCACGCGCAATGTTGACGCGCTGGCGCTGGCCACCGGAAATCTCGTGCGGGTAGCGGTTGGCGAAATTTTCCGGCCGCAAGCCGACCTTGCCCAATAATTCACGCGCCAGCGCGCGCGCGGAACTGTCCGCCATGCCATGCACCTTGGGGCCGAATGCGATCGATTCCTCGATGGTCAGGCGCGGGTTGAGCGAGGCATAACTGTCCTGAAACACCATCTGCATGCCGCGGCGCAGTTCACGCAACGACAAGGCGCGGCCGACCTGCATGCCGTCATAGACGATGTCGCCGGCGTCGCGCTTCATCAGGTGCATCAGAAGCCGCGCGGTGGTCGACTTGCCGCAGCCGGATTCACCGACAATGCCGACGGTCTCGCCCTTGGCGATCGAGAACGAGACATTGTCCACGGCGCGCACGGTCTTGCGCGCGCTGAACAGATCGCCCCGCACCGGAAAATGCTTGGTCAGGCCGTCGACCCGCAGCAGCGGCTGCGCCAGGCCGCCGATGTCCTCGACCTGCTCCATGAATTCGACTGGACTGGTCTGGTTCATCGCGTCAGTTCCTGATGTCCATGGCGCTGCGCATGCCGTCGCTGAGCAGGTTGAAGCAGATCGACACCGCGAAGATCATGGCGCCGGGCAATGCCGCCACCCACGGATTGACATAGATCGCGGTACGCAGCGTGTTGAGCATCAGGCCCCATTCCGGCTCCGGCGGCTTTGTCCCGAGGCCAAGGAAAGAGAGACCGGCGGCGAGGATCATCGACACCGAAATCAGCCCGGTGGCGTAAACGAAGATCGGGCCGAGCACGTTGCCGAGCATGTGCACGCGCATGATGGTGAAGGCGCCGGCGCCGGAGGCGCGCGCGGCTTCGACGAAATCCATGTTGCGCACGCCGGTGGTGACGCTCTCGGCGACGCGGGTGATCTGCGGCACGAACACGATGGTCAGCGACACGATGGAGTTGATGATGCCGGCACCGAGCGCGCCTGAGATCGCGATGGCCAGCAGCACCGAGGGGAACGCGTAGAACACGTCCACCGTGCGCATGATCGCGGTGTTGAGCTTACCGCCGACATAACCGGCGATCAGCCCCAGCGATGTGCCGATCATGAAGGCGAGGATCACAGGCAGGATGCCGATGATCAGCGACAGCCGCCCGCCATAGACCAGCCGCGCCAGCATGTCGCGGCCGAGTTCGTCGGTGCCGAGCGGATAGTTCGGCGTGCCGATATGACGAAGCCGGCGAATCATCGAGCCCTGATAGGGATCGGCGAGGCCGAGCCACGGCGCGAACAGCGCCGACAGAAAGATCAGCGCCAGAATGAAGGCGCAGGCCATGCTGATCTTGTCGCGCCGGATGCGGCGGCCAACGGTGGCCCAATAGCCGCGCGCCTTGGTAGCCGGCGCGGCCTGCAGGGCGGTATCTGACATCACGCTCATGGGCGAAACTTCATTATGGCTCTTTGTCTGAGCATGATCTTTTCAGAAAACCGGTTCCCACTTTTTTGAATCATGCTCTAACTTCGCTTGATACGCGGATCGATCGAGGCTTGCGCGATATCGACCAGCAGATTGAGGGCGACGAAGAACAGCGCCAGCACCAGGATCGTGCCTTGCAGCAGCGGCAGGTCGCGCTGGAAAATCGCCGAATTGAGCAGCAGGCCGGAGCCCGGCCACGAGAACACGGTCTCGATCAGGATCGAGCCGCCGAGCATGTAGCCGAGTTGCAGGCCCATCACCGCCAGCGCGGTCGGCGCCGCGTTCTTGATGACGTGGCGGAACACATCGGTCTCGCGCAGCCCCTTGGCGCGCAGTGCCTCGACGAAATCCTGCGAAAGAATATCGCCGGTCAGGGCGCGGACCGTGCGGGTGACGATGCCCATCGGGATCACCGAAGTGGTGATCGCCGGCAGCACCAGATAGCGCATGTGTTCCCAGTCCCAGCTCCAGGCGCCGGAGCCGCCGGAACCGGCGCCGACCGCGGGCAGCCAGTTGAGCTGCACCGAAAAGATGATCACCAGCACCATGCCGAGCCAGTAATGCGGCACCGAGACGCCGGCAATCGCGATCGAGGTCGCGACCTTGTCGATCCAGGTATCGCGGAAATAGCCGGCAATCAGCCCGAAGAACAATCCGAGCGTGAAGCCGATCAGCGCCGCCGCAATCGCCAGCGTGACGGTATTGTTGACCGCGCGCAGCACTTCCGTCAGCACCGGACGGCCGGTGGCGATGGAATTGCCGAGGTCGCCATGGACCGCGCGCCACAGCCACAACCCGAACTGCACAGGCAATGGCCGGTCGAAGCCGTAGGCGACCCGCAATTGCTGCGCCAGTTCCTGCGACGCATCGGCAGGCAACACTGCGACCAGCGGATCGCCGGGCGTGATGTGCACCAGGAGGAAGCACACCAGCGCCACGCTGATCACGATCGGGATGACGTAGACGATACGCCGGGCGACATAAACGAGCACGGATCACCTTCTGTTTTCCTTCCCCCCTTGTGGGAGAAGGTGGCGCGGACGTAGTCCGCGCCGGATGAGGGGTCTGTCTCCGCGGATAGAGACCCCTCACCCGCCTTCGCTTCGCTTAGGCACCCTCTCCCACAAGGGGAGAGGGAAGAAAGCAACCTTACGGCGTCATCGACACCGGCGAGAAGTCGACGAACCAGCTCTTCGGTTGCACGAAGCCCTTGATCTTCGGGCTCATCGCGCGCGGGGCGACGTCGTGGGCGACGTAGAGGAAGGCCGCGTCGTCCACCGAGGCTGCGTGCAGTTCCGCCAGCGCGGTATCACGCGCCGCCGGATCGAAAGTCTGGCGGGCCTTGGTCACCAGCTCGTCGAACTTGGGATTGTTGATAAAACCCCAGTTGTTCGACACCGGAGGGGCCATCGACGACTGCAGGAAACGCACCATGGCGAAGAACGGATCCATCGCTGCATAGGTGACGTTGGTCGCGTTGGCGCCGTTGGCGGAGGGATCCTTGACGCCGCGGCGCCAGTTGGTGAACAGCGTGTTCCATTCGATGACGTCGAGCTGAACGTCGAAGTAGCATTCAGCCAGCGCCTGCTGCAGATATTCGTTCATCGGCAGCGGCAACATCTGGCCCGAGCCGGACGCCGAGGTCTGGATCTTGACCGAGAGCTTCTTGGTCGGACCAAAGCCCGCTTCCTGCATCAGCTTCTGCGCCGCCGGCTTGTCGAACTTGATCTGGAACGTCGGATTGCCGCGCCAGGGATGGCCGGGCTCGAAGGTGCCGGTTGCCGGCACCATCAGGCCGGCGAGCAACCCATCCTTAAGTCCTTCGCGATCGACACAGAGATTGGCGGCCTTGCGAACGCGGATGTCGTTCCAGGGTGAACCCTCGACGCGGGAGAACTGCCACGGCCAGACATGCGGTTCTTCGTTGGTCTGGATCACAAAGCCGCGCTGCTTGATTTCGGCGACCGCATCGGGCGCCGGCGCCTCCACCCAGTCGACCTGGCCGGACAGCAGCGCCGCGGTGCGGGCGTTGGCTTCCGGCATCGGCAACAGCACCATCTTGTCGACTTTGGGCACGCGCGCCTTGTCCCAATAGCCGTCATTCTTGGCCAGTTCGAGCCGCTCGCGTGGCGTGAATTTCGACATCTTCCACGGGCCGGTGCCCGACGGCTCCTTGGCGAAGGCGGCCCAGGCGGCCTGCGATTTAGCCTTGGCGTCGGCGCCTTCGGCGGCCTCGAAGAATTTCTGCCATTTCGAGGGGCTGGCCATGAACAGGTTGGTGAGATTGATCGGCAGGAACGAGTCCGGCTCCTTGGTGGTCAATTCCACCGTCATGTCGTCGATCGTTTTCGCGGACGCCAACGTCGGCATGCGGGAGGCGGTGACGCCGACCTGGCTGGCGTCGAACTGCGGCGCATCCTGCTTCAGCACCTTCTCGACGTTCCAGACCACGGCATCGGCGTTGAACGGCGAGCCGTCGTGGAAGGTGACGCCGGGACGCAGCTTGAAGGTCCACTTCTTCTTGTCGGCGTCGTCCACCTTCCATTCAGAGGCAAGGCCCGGGATCATGACGCTCGGCTTGTCCTTGGACGAGAGGTCCCACATCGTCAGGGCGTCATACATGGTGAGACCGGTGAAGCGGTTGCCCTCAAAGCCCTGGTCGGGCTGGCCAAGCGTGCGCGGAATATCGGCGGCGGTCATCCCGATCCGCAGCACGGTTTCGGCGGAGGCCAGATGCGGCATTCCCACGACCAGCGCGGTGGCCAGCATCCACGCGGCGGCGGTCTTCTTCGATCGTACGATACGCATTTGCAGCAGTTCCTTCTCACTTCGATGATTAATTCTTATGCAAAACTATGCAACGCCTGTGCCAAGGGACGCGAATTTCGATCGAACAGGCAATTGGTCGCACAACACCCTGTGAATAGTGACCACAGAACGAAACCAGCTGCCTATTCTGGCATCAAGCTTGCTTGGTTGGCATTACGTATTTCGAATACTCGCCAACGGAGCTTAGTTCATGCGCACCCTAAATTCGATGCTTCTTGCTGCCGCGGCATTGGCCATCGGCATCGGACTGGCGCCTCATTCCGCACAGGCCGAATCCGTGGTGCGCTACGGCATTTCGATGGCGGATATCCCGCTGACCACCGGCCAGCCTGACCGCGGCGCCGGCGCCTACCAGTTCACGGCCTACACGATCTACGATCCCTTGGTGGCCTGGGAAATGGACGTCTCCGACCGGCCCGGCAAGCTGGTGCCGGGCCTCGCCACCGAGTGGAAGGTCGACGACAAGGACAAGACCAAGTGGCGCTTCACGCTCCGTAAAGGAGTGAAGTTTCACGACGGCAGCGACTTCAATGCCGACGCGGTGATCTGGAATCTGGACAAGGTGCTGAACGACAAGGCGCCGCAGTTCGACAAGCGCCAGAGCGCGCAGGTCAAGACCCGCCTGCCCTCGGTCGCGAGCTACGCCAAGATCGACGACGACACCGTCGAGATCACGACCAAGAAGGTCGATTCCTTCTTCCCCTACCAGATGCTCTGGTTCCTGGTCTCGAGCCCCACGCAATATGAAAAGCTCGGCAAGGACTGGGACAAGTTCGCCAGCCAGCCCTCCGGCACCGGGCCCTTCAAACTCACAAAACTCGTTCCGCGCGAACTCGCCGAACTGACCAAGAACGAGGATTACTGGAACAAGAAGCGGATTCCGAAGACCGACAAGCTGGTCCTGATTCCGATGCCGGAAGCGCTGACCCGCACCAACGCGCTGCTGGCGGGCCAGGTCGACCTGATCGAAACCCCGGCGCCGGATGCGGTGCCGCAGCTCAAATCGGCAGGCATGAAGATCGTCGACAACATCACCCCGCATGTCTGGAATTATCATCTCAGCGTGCTACCCGGCTCGCCCTGGACCGACGTCCGCCTGCGCAAGGCGCTCAACCTCGCAATCGATCGCGACGGCGTGGTCGGCCTGATGAACGGTCTGGCCAAACCCGCCAAGGGCCAGGTCGATCCGTCGAGCCCGTGGTTCGGCAAGCCCAGCTTCGAACTCAAATACGATCTCGCCGAAGCCAAGATGCTGGTGCAGGAAGCGGGTTATTCGAAGGACAAGCCGCTGAAGGCGACCTTCATCATCGCGCAAGGCGGCACCGGCCAGATGCTGTCGCTGCCGATGAACGAATTCCTGCAGCAGAGCTTCAAGGAAATCGGCATCGAGATCGAGTTCAAGGTGGTCGAGCTCGAGACACTATATACGCACTGGCGCAAGGGCGCGGCCGACGAGATCAACGCCGGCATCACCGCCAACAACATCGCCTATGTCACCTCGGACCCGCTCTACGCCATCGTCCGCTTCTTTGCCTCCGACCAGATCGCACCGGTCGGCGTCAACTGGGGCGGTTACAAGAACCCGAAGGTCGATGCGCTGATCAACGAGGCCAAGGAAACGTTCGACACCGCCAAGCAGGACGAACTGATCGCGCAAGCGCATTCGCTGATCGTGGATGACGCGGTGCTGGTCTGGGTGGTTCACGATACCAACCCGCACGCGCTGTCGCCGAAGGTGAAGAAGTTCGTGCAGGCGCAGCACTGGTTCCAGGACCTGACGACGATCGGGCTGGAGTGACGTCAAGCCGCGTAGGGTGGGCAAAGGCGCTCTTGCGCTGTGCCCACCCTCTACCGACGGCGACGTCCGGAATGGTGGGCACGCTTCGCTTTGCCCACCCTACGATCTGGAGTAGCGGAAACCAGATACCAACAACTCGTCGTCCCCGCCTAGTGCACAATTGCGCACGGGGCGCGGGGACGACAGCTATCACTTCGTCAGCAGCGCAAATGCGCCGTTCCAGTCTTCCGGCGGCGGGTTTTTGATATAGCCGCGGATCCGGGTATCGTACAGATTGTAGAGCAATTCCAGCGAATGCCGCTCGTCGGTGCGGCGACCGCGTTCGATCGCGGCGAGCGCGCCTTCCCAGTCACGGTTGCGGTAGCAAGCCAGCATCTCGATGGTCAGATTCCGCAAGCGCTGGAAGCGGCCGGATTGCGCGGTGTCCTCGCGGCCGGCGACCGCATAGATCACCTCGGGCTCGGTCTTGCCCTTCACCATGATGAAGTCGAGTTCGAGTATGGCGAACCTGTCCTTGATCGCCATCGCGGTCTTGGAGCCGATGATGATCGGAAATCCGTATTCCTTGGACTGGCCTTCGAGGCGTGAGGCCAGATTGACGCTGTCGCCGAGTACGGAATAGTTGAACTTGAGGTCGGAGCCCATATTGCCGACCACGCCGATGCCGGTATTGAGACCGACGCCGACATTGATCGGAATGTAGGCGTGGCCGCCCTCCTGCGCCTCCTGTTCGCGAATCTTGTTGAGTTCGTCGATCCGCTCCAGCATGTCGATCGCAGCCTCGCAGGCATTAACCTCATGCTGGGGATCGTCGAGCGGCGCGTTCCAGAACGCCATGATGGCGTCGCCCATGTATTTGTCGATGTACCCCTTGCGCGCCAGGATCGCGTTGGTCAGCGGGGTCAGGAACCGGTTCATCAGCGCGGTCAGCCCCTGCGGATCGTGCTTGTAGGATTCCGAGATCGAGGTGAAGCCGCGAACGTCGGAGAACATGATCGTCATCTCGCGCTCCTCGCCGCCGAGCACGAGTTTTTCCGGCGACTGCGCCAGCTGTTCGACCAGTACCGGCGACATATACTGCGCAAACGCACCGCGGATCTGCTTCCGCTGCGCCTGTTCGCGCACGAAGCTGGAAAAGATCAGCGTCAGGTAGATCGCCGTGGTCGACAACAAGGGATAGGTGAAGTCGATCAACAGCCGGTGCTGGGCATAGAAGTACCAGGACGTGCCGATCAGCGCGCTCGCGAATACCGCACCGAGCGCGACCAGCGTCACCGGCCCGAACGCGGGCGCAAACGCGATCACCAGCAGTCCGAACAGCAGCGCGGTGGTGAACTCGATGGCGATGCCATAGATCGGTTGCGAGATCACCGCGCCGGTCAGTGCGCTTTCCAGCACCTGGGCGTGGATCTCGACCCCGGGCATGGCGCGCGAGACCGGTGTGGTCTTGATGTCGTTGAGGCCGACCGCCGAGGTGCCGATCAGTACCAGCTTGCCGGCGATCATGTCCGGCGCGACCGTCTTGTCCAGCACGTTGATCGCGGGAACGTAGATCGATGCATCGTTGCGGGCGTAGTGAACCCAGAGCTGGCCGTTGTGGTCGGTCGGAATCGTCAGGCCGCGAATGCCGATACTCTTGATGCCGGCCTTCTCGGCCTTGATCAGGATGGTACCCGAACCGGTGGCAACCCGCAGCATCTCGAAGGTCAACGACGGCATGGTCTGGCCCTGCGCCTGCATGATCATCGGCACCCGCCGAATGATGCCGTCGCGCTCGGGGCGGATGGTGAAGAGCCCGCGCCCGGCGGCGGCATGTTCGATTACCGGCACATTGCGCAGCAGCCCGGGAAAATCGAACATGAAGCGCTGCGGCTCCTCGCCAAGCATGGCCAGACCGGTCACCGGCAACGTCTTGTCGAGCGCTGTGATTTCCTCCGGCAGACCGAACTCGCCGAGCACCACGCGCGAGCGGCGGATCGCATCGGCAAAGACCTGATCGTTGCTCGGCAGCGCGCGCAGCTTGGCGCGGGTTTCCTCGTCGAGATTGGGAAAGGTGTCGGCGGCGACGTTCGGATTGAGCCGGTCAGGTTCGGAGAACACGGCGTCGAATGCGATCACGACGGCGCCGAGCCGCGTCAATTCGGTGATGAGGTCGGCGATCCGGGTCCGCGGCCATGGCCACTGGCCGAGCTTTTCCATGCTCTTGTCGTCGATATCGACGATGGTGACCGGCCTTGCGACCTTCTTGCGGGGATCGAAGCGCTGGAAAGTGTCGAAGGTCCTGACCCTGAGCTCCTCGACAGGGGCGGGATCGAGAACCCGCAAGCCCGCGAACAGCACCAATAGCGCCAGACATGCCAGCCGCGCGTAGCCAAAACGCCGCTTGAACCACCGCTGCAATATCCGAAGTCGCTTCATGCTGTCTGGATATCACGCTCGGGTCGATTGTTCCAACCAGCTGAAAGCACCGGCCGACGGTAATCGATCTCAGACGAGATGGAAGTTGGAAGCGTGCAGTTGGCTGGCCGTGACGCCTTTCAGCGTGATGGTCTCGGAAGCGGCATCCGTAATGGCCAGATCCAGATTGGCATTGACCGGATGGGCGTTGGCAATGACGTCTGCAAAGGTCTTGAACAGGTCCTTGCTGATCTCGATCGCGTCGTTGTTGACGTCGAAGTCTGCGATCGTCGCGCTGCCAAATCCGGGCTTGAACACAAACGTGTCCGGGCCGGCGTTGCCGAAAATCGTGACGTTGCCGCCAACATGGTTGAAGGTGTCACCTGCGGTGGTCCCGTTGACGACGCCGAACGCGGATGTGTCGGTCGCGCTGTTGGCGCCAACCAATGTGACGGTCAGGGGCTGGCTTTCGGTATGGCCATGACCGTCGCTGACCTCTGCGGCAAACTGGACCTTCAGTACGTCGCCGGCCTTCAGGAAATCGAGATTCGGATTGGTCGGATGATAGGTCCAGTGCAGGACGTCGGTGCCACCGTCGCTCTGCACGCTATCGAACGTCACGTCGTTGGCGTCGATCAGCGGCGCAACATTGGCGCCGGCAGGCAACTGGTGCGAACCATTGGCCCCGGTGAACTGGACGGTGCCGTTTCCGGTCACGAACGCCGTCAGCGTATCGCCGATATCCGCATCGTGGGCGCTGAGCGTCCCCGAGACCGACGCGGAGAGCTTGCTGTGAATGGCGCCGGAAGAAATGTTGTCGACCTCGAATGCATTCGAGCTCGACTGCAGGACGACCTTGTTGAACTGGGCCAGGCCGGAGAATTGCACGTATCCGTTCGACGCGAACGAACCTTGGTTTCCATCCGAGAACAACGGCGAGACGTTTGCACCGGAATAGGAAGCAACGAGCTTCATTCCGTCATAGAAACTGATCGTATTGTAGGAATCGACCGAGCCCCAATAAAGCCCAAACGCATTTTGCTCGGAGCCGAACGTGATGGTTTCGGTGCCACCGCCGCCGACGCTGAAATAGTTGGTGGTGTCGGGCGCCCCCGGCAAGGGTCCGAAGAACGGCGCCGCGGCAACGCCATCAACCGATCCGTGGAAGACCGCAGCACTTCCTGATCCGCTGAAATCGGCGTCGAGCGCCGTACTGTGGAAGCTTTTTTGCCCCACCGACAGGTCATTGAATGTTTCGGTTTTCAGACCGAGCGAATTGGTGGTCACACCCGGGGCCAGTACGGCCATCGCGGTTGCAGGAACCACCATGACGGCCTCGGCCTGCGGATCTGCCTCGGCGACGATATAGGGCGCGTCATTGGTGCCGGTGATGGTGATGGTTTCGGTTTGCGCAACCGTGGCGCCCTGCGCGTCCTTGACGTCGTAGGACACGGTGATCACGGTCTTCTCGCCGGCCTGCAGATAATCGAATGCCGGATCGGTCGGGTCGACGGTCAGCGTATGACCGTCGGCGCCAAGCGAAACGCCGTGCGGCAGCGTCGTCGAGGCCGTCCCGCCATCGACGGCATAGGTCAGGTGGACGACCGACAGCGTCGCTGTCTCGCCATGGTCGGCGTCGCTGGCGCCATCCAGCAGATTACGGCTGAACGACGCGTCGCCTTCGTGGGCACCGTTGCTCAACGCTGCTGCGACAACCGGCGCGTCGTTGGTACCCTTGATGGTGATGGCTTCGGTTTGCGCGACCGTGGCGCCCTGCGCATCCTTGACGTCGTAGGACACCGTAATCACGGTCTGCTCGCCGACCGCGAGATGATTGAATGCCGGGTCGGTCGGATCGACCGTCAGCGTGTGGCCGTCGGCGCCCAGCGTAATGCCGGCCGGCAGCGTCGTCGAGGCCGTTCCACCATCGACGGCATAGGTCAGGTGGGCCACAGAAAGTGTCGCCGTCTCGCCGTGGTCGACGTCGCTGGAGCCATCCAGCAAATTCCGGCTGAACGACGCGTCGCCCTCGTGGGCGCTATCACTCAGCGCCGCCGCGACAACAGGCGCATCGTTGTGCCCGGTGATGGTCACGACAACCTGCGCCGTATCCGACTTTTCGCCGTCGGTCAGCGTGACCGTCGCGGTGAACGTAATTGTCTCACCCTCGGCCAGGAAATCGAGCACACCGTCTGCGATCGAATAATTCCAGCCGATGGCACCATTGTTGGCGCCGGCCTGCGTCAGCGTCAGCGCATTCTCGATCGCCGCGAGCTGAGACGGTGTCCCCAGATCGGTGTGGTGATCCGCGGCGGTCCAGGTCACGGACTTCGAGGTGACCGATGCCGTCGGCCGGTCCAGCAGGTCGACATCGCTGAAATGCAAGGTGCCGCCGACCGAATCCGGAGCAGATGAACCGGTCGTGTTCGGTTGCTCGTCAACCGAGCCTTTTTCCGAATCCTCAGAGAAGACCGGCGCATCGTCCTCGGCCTTGAAAGTGATCAGCGTGTGCGTCCCATCGCCGGATCCCGCCAGATGGGCGTGGCTGTAGTCACCCACCAGCGTCATGGAGATGGATTCGCCGCCATGGAACAGCGTCAGCACGCCCTTCTCGAAGGTCGCGGTGGTCGTCTCGTCGTAGCCGAAGGCCTTCAGATCGATTTCGTCGGACACCGCAAAACCGGCAATGCTGCCACCGAAACTTGAGCCGTCGATCTTGAACACGGCGTTGGCGCCGTGGAACTCGACCGTCTGGTCGTCGGATCCATTGAGTTCGAAGGTCGCGCCGCCATCGATCCTGACCGAGCCCGTGCCCGAGATCGAGGTGGATATCTTGAGCGTGCCGCCGTTATTGATCTCGATCGTGCCGTGGTTGGTGACGGCGGCATTGATCTCGATGCCGGCGCCATAGGTCTTCAGCAATCCGCCGGTCGCGACGGTAACGTCGCCGCCGGTGATCGTGGCGCCGCCCACCAGCAAAAGCTTGCTCCCGCCGTCCACCTGCAGCAGGCCGGTATTGCTCACGTCGACGTTGTCGAAGGTCGCGCCGTCGAGGCCATAGATCTCGACCGTACCGACATCGCCGTTCACCAGCGTACCGTCAGTGATGCTGGTGCCGCCCTCGAGGATCAATGTCGCCGCATCGACCGGCACGTCGACATTGATGACGCCGCCGCCGGTGACGGCCACGCCGTTCAGCGTCGCGCCGGAACTGGTCTCGATCTGAAGGGTGCCCGAATTGACCAGCGAGCCGCCGTTGACGATCGTTCCGCTGTCGAGTTCCAGCGTCGATCCGGATGCCACCTTGATGGTGCCGGCGCCGTTGGTCACCGACGAACCGATGATGAAGCTGCTGCCGGTCGAATCCAGTTCGCCCGAGATCGTAATGGTGCCGCCGGACACCGTGGTGCCGTTCAGCGTCAGGATCTGGCCGGCATCCACCGTCAACTGATAATTGGTCAGATGGTCATTGTCGATGCTGCTGCTGCCGGTGATGTCGATGGTGCCGGCGTTGGTGATCGCACCGCCGGACAGCGCCACGCCGTTCAGCTTCAGCGTCTCGCCGGTGTCGATATTGATCGTGCCGGTATCGGTAACGATGCCGCCGATCACCGTGGTGCCGTTCAGCGTCAGCGTCTGACCACCATCCACCGTCAATTGGTGATTGGTCAGCAGATCATTGTTGATACTGCCGCTGCCGGTGATGTCGATGGTGCCGGAATTGGTGATCGCGCCGCCGGACAGCGCCACGCCGCTCAGCTTCAACGTCTGGCCACCATTGACCTTGATCGTGCCGGCGTCGGTGACGGTGCCGCCGGTCACCGTGGTGCCGTCCAGCGTCAGGGCGCCCGTGACGTCGATGATGCCGGTGGGGTCGTTGGTGACGATTTCGTTGAGCAGCGCGGTCGTGCCCGCGGCGTTGACCGTGCCACTGTTGGCCAGCTTGCCGTTCTTCAACGCCGAACTGCCGTTCAGGTCGATGGTGCCGGCATTGGTGACCTTGCCGCCGGTGATGTAGCTCGTGTCCTGCAGCGTCAGCGTCGCGCCGGCCGCGACCGTCTCGGCATTGGTGGCGCCGACATTGGTGATGGTGCTGGCATGGTCCAGCGTCAGGTAGCCGGTGATCGAGATCGCGCCGGCCAAATTATTGCTGACGGTCTCACCACCGAACGAATTGTTGCTGCCGCTGACGTTGATCCCGCCGGTATTGTTCAGCGTTCCGTCGGTCAGCGCGGCATTGCCCTCAAGATCGAACGTGCCGGCATTGGTGACCGTGCCGCCGTCGATGGTACCGGAGGCGAGGGTGAGTACCGCGCCGGAATCGACTTTAACTTCACCGGAATTGGCGATGTCGACCAGCACATTCAGCGTGCCGCCGGAGATCTCGATCTTTCCGGTTGCGGCATTGGTGATGCTGCTTTGATTCTTGAAGTCGCCGCCACCGGCCAGCTTGAGCGTGCCGGAATTCTGCAGCGAGCTGTGATCCAGCACCTCCATCAGGCCGCCGACGTTGACAGTCCCGAAATTCTGCAGCACCGAGTCGGAGCTCATGCTGAAGGAGTCGCCGACCGTCAGCGTGCTGTTGTTGATCACAACAGGCGCCGTCGTGCCGAAGTCGTTCATCGTCACGGTCTTGGCGACCGCGGCCTGATTGATCGTGACCGGGAATGACGGCGTCAGGCCGATCAGCTGATTGGTGATGATGATGGCATCGTCATCGGCGGTCGGGACCGTGCCGGTTTCCCAGTTCGCGCCGTCGCTCCACAGGCCGCCCGCAGGCTGGCCGGGATGCGCCGTGGCGATCCAGACCACGGCTGGCGTATCGGTACCGGTAATCGTAACGACAACCTGCTGCGTCGAGACCGCGCCCTGCGAATCCGTGACCGTGACGGTATAGGTCAGCGTCAGCGTCTTGCCGAACGGGATGAAGTCCGCGAAATAAACCGGGAAATCGGCGAGCGACCAGTTGATCGTTCCGGTGCCGGAATTGGTGCTGTCGGCCG
Source organism: uncultured Alphaproteobacteria bacterium (assembly GCA_963764705.1). GTDB lineage: Bacteria > Pseudomonadota > Alphaproteobacteria > Rhizobiales > Xanthobacteraceae > Bradyrhizobium. Next base: position 513,873 of record CAVXTR010000020.1, read on the forward strand.
CCAGCGACGCGGTGAGCGCGGTCTGAAAAAAGCTGAGCGGAGCCGGCGCGACGGTTCCGACGTCGACGCCGTCGAGCGCCACCGTGCTCAACGCGGCGGCGACCGTGTGGTGATCGGTGAGATCCGGATCCTTGAAGGTCAGCGTCCCGCTGGTCGGAACGTGCGCGGTCAGAACGCCGCCCGGCGTGGTCTTGCCGCCGGCAAAGTCGATCTGCGGCACGCCGGTCGTGATGACCGGAACGTCATTGGTGCCGACGATCGTGATCGTGAAGGTCTGGAACGCGGTCTCGTTGTTCGGCGCGAAGTTGTTGTCGACCCGCGCTCTGTAGGTCAGCGTCAACACTTCGCCGGCCGCCAGGAAATCGAACGCGCCGTCGGCAATGTTGTAGGTCCAGGTCGCCACGCCGTGATTGATGCCGGCCGTATCCTGCACCACGACCAGCGGCACTTCGGCGGCATGGATTGCGGCCAGTTGCGCCGCCGTCAACGTCGCGGAGACGTCGGTATGGGCAGCATTCTGATAGGTAAAGGAATCGAACGCGGTCTTGACGGTCGGAACATCGCCGGGGTTGAGGTCGGCATAGGAGACGGTGCCGGTCGCGCTGTCGACCGCGCCGCTGCCGGTCAAAAGGATATGTTCCGCCGTTGCGCCGCCGGTGGTGGCGATCGCCGGCGGGCCGGGAATGTGTTCGCGGCTGGCGATGGTTGCGCCGGGGGTCACGGTCCCGGCCTTGTCGGGCGAGAACAGCAGCTGCAGGTCGACCGGAATCGAATCGCCGTTTGCCAGCTTGAGGAAGAACGTCTGCGGGACGATCGAGTCGGTGAAATTGGTGGTCAGCTTGGTATTGGGATTGTTGAGGTCGCTGAATTTCAGCGCAAAGACGTCGGTGATGATCTTCTGCGCATCCGCCGACAGTTGCGCCGACGACAGGAAGTTGACGCCGCCCTGGCCGTTGACGACCGTCTGCGTTCCCGCCTGGTTGACGGTCGCGATCGGCGTCAGCGTGGTCTTGTCGAAAAGGATGTAGGAGCCGGTGGTACCGTCCGGCTCGACCAGCACCTGGAATTTCGCGGGCGGCGCACCGCCACTGGCGGGCACGGTGAAATCGATCTCGACCAGCACCGCGGTGCCGCGGATGCCCATGGTGGCGACCGGGGTGTCGACCTTCATGTCGCCATGCTTGGCGGTGGCGCCGGCGACGAACGAAATCGTGCCCTGCACCAGGCTGATCAGCGATTTGTTGTCCGACCCGTTGGGGTCGTAGATCATTTCGTTCAGCACCATCTTGGCGTTCGACGCGAGGCCGAACACGGTGCCGTCGATGAAGGTGATGCCGAGCGTCGAGTCGGAACCCGACGCGACCACGTCACCCTTGTTGACGTTGTCGCCCTGGTTCAGGATGATCGAGACGCCGTTGCGGATCGCGGTCGCGGTTCCCGCCAGCTTGGTGACGTGGCCGATGACCTGGGCCGTGCTGGCGCTGCCGTCGGCCTGCGCAAACTGGGTGTGTCCGGTCAGCGCATTGATGATGTCGCCGGTGAGATGGGCGCCATCCGGGGACGCCAATGCGGCCCGCTTCTCGCCCTTGAAGTAATCGTGCAGCACGACTTCCCGGTGATCGTCGCCGGACAGAATCAGATCGACGCCCGAGCGCTTGTAATCACCGCCGAACAGCAGATGCGCATCAGGAATGATTATAGCGTCGGAAGGGGCATGGCCCGAAACCGTACCGACGTGGACATGCGCGCCGGGGTGAGCACCCTGACTATCAGGCAGCACATCTGTGAATTTGCCGGCCAAGCTCAAATGGGCACCGTTGCCGCTATGGTTAAATCTTATACAATATCAATCGTCTAAACTTGCATATCACCGGATGGTCACTTGCGAAACTATCCATTGCTTGTGTGATCAACCGCACCAAGCCGCTTCTGGAGGCCAATCTTCTTGGGTTGCCGTCAAATACAGCAAGCATTGCTCGTTAATACCCCAACAATACTGGCCTTATTCCGAGGTCGAAGTAACATCCCTGCGAGTATTCGAAGTATAAATCGTGATATTTATACTTATGACTTCTGTTCCCGAATGCCGCAGAGCAATATGACGCCATTTTTCAAGTTGAAACTGTTAGTTGGCTTACAAAGCACGTGATCGTTAACGAATTAGCCATATTAACCGGAAATGAAGGATAAGACACGGTTAAGGCCGTGCCCGCACCGATCCATAAAATTTTCCGCATCCCGGCGCGACCTTCTTTAGGCTGTTTTTGGCTTTCCGGCCAGCACCCTACGGTTTTAAGCAGACCCAAACCTCCTCCGCCCATCCTGCCCCGGTGAAATGATCCGGTCACGTGCAGGCTCTACAAGCCAGCCGATGCCCGGACGAGGGGCGTCAGATGAATTTGTCAGGGTTTTCACACGCATGGCGTGTGGGCATGGTCGCGTGCGCTTTGGCCTGGTTCGGACCGGCGGAACTGCGAGCCGACACGCGGGTCGCACTCGGCCCGGTGCAGGTGATTCCGCGGTCGGCGGAGCCGTTCGGGCTTGCGGCATCCCCCCTCGACGGCGGCGGCCTCCGCGACAAGTGGCTCGGCGTGCAACGCCGTCTCGACGATGAACTGGTGCAGCTCGCGCTGTGCGATGGCGACCGCGACGGCTGCGTGTCTCCGGCGGCGCTGAAATTCCTTGCGATCATCGACGCCGCCAAGCTCCGCGACGGCCGCGCCCGGCTCGGCGAGGTCAACCGCGCGGTCAACCTCGCGATCCGGCCGATGAGCGATCTCGTCCAATATGGCCAGGCCGACGTCTGGACTACGCCGCTGGCGACGCTGGCCAAGGGCGGCGGCGATTGCGAAGACTACGCGATCGCGAAATTCGTTGCCTTGCGGCTGGCCGGCATCGCACCGGACGACCTGCGTATCGTCATCATGCACGACACCATCCACGGCGAGGATCACGCGGTAGCCGCCGCACGGCTCGACGGCCGCTGGCTGACGCTGGACAACAACCGCATGGCGATGGTCGAGGACATCAATGTCAGGAATTACCGGCCGACCTTCCTGATCGACCAGCATGCCGTGATGCGCTACGCCGATCCGGTCCAGTTCGCAGATGCCACCGGGCGAAACCCTTATGGTTCGAAACGGCCGTCTCCGCTCGTCGTCGGTTCGCTGATCGAGCCCGGCCAGATTGCGCCGGCGAACGAGACCTCGCCGCAAGCCGATTGACAAACATCCGGCTTGCAATTCCATTGCACGATGACGGCTGAAGGGTCGCGGCCACCATGGCCGTGGCCTATTTCTTTCCGGGGCGAGATTTTCGAATGCGCACCATCATGCTGGCTGTCGTTACGGCCCTGATCGGGTCCGCGCTTCCGGCCCAGGCGGAGGGCACGTCCGAGCCGGACCTCTCGCTTCGCGACATGCTGCCGTTGTTCGAAAAGAACCGTTGCGCCGATATCAGGGACAGTGCCGGACAATTGTTTTGCGGCGATCCCGACTTGCAGGCCGCCGGCGTGCAGCTCAATGCCGCGGTCCAGGAGCGGCTGAGCCGGATCGCCGATCGCCAGATGGCGATCGAGGAGAACGTCGAATGGATCAAGAGCCGCAACCTGAGTTGCGGAATATTCCAGCGGCAGAGCGTCGCCAACCTGAGACTATCTTCCGTCAAGGCCTGCCTGCTGAAGCAAACCAGGGAGCGTATCGCGATCCTGGAGGACCCGAATTTCGATTGCCTGGCCGACGACAGCACCGCCGGCATGCTGATCTGCAGCGAGCCCGCACTGACGCTTGCCGACAAGGAGCTGAACGGACACGTTCTTGCGCTGATCGCGAAGCTGAAGGAGAGCGAGGTAAAGGCAGCTCTGGCGGAGTACGCCAGATGGATCCGGGACCGCGACCGAAAGTGCGATCTGGACGACAAGGACAACGTGCCGCTGAACGAATTGTCGCCGCCGGCGGCTTGCCTCGCGGACTACATCAAGCAGAAGACCGCCGAAGTCGTCGCGGCCAAGGGCGATCCAAAGCGCGTGTTCGGCCGCGCCATCACCTCTCCCGTCCCCGATGCCGACGCGGTCGATCTCTGCGTCACGCAGATTCATTCGGCCAACACCTGCCACGACTTTCTCCGGGTCAGCCGCATCATCCAGGTCGATACCGAAGTGTCGGCGGAACAGGCCCTGGTGACGGCCGAAATCGAAATGAAGGTTCTGTCGCCCTTTGGCGCCTGCAGTCCGATTGCCTCCGGCTGCACCGGGACCTGCTGGGACATGCGGTCCGGGCAGGCCAAGCCCGCGCCGGGAAGCCGGGAAAACGTACCGCTGGCGCACCGCCTGAAAATCGACAAGTCGTTCGCGTTTCAGAAGACCGCGGGCGGTGGATGGCGCTGCAGCACGCCCGTGCTGCAACCGATCGAGTTCGGGATCGCCATCGGCGGCCTGTGAGTGCGCGCGGAATTGAGCCACCCGTTTCACCTTCTGCTTTTTTCAATTTGAAGCGTCACGCGATATTGCAGTGCATCCGGAATGCACATCGCATTCCGTTTGGCGAAAACATGACGATACAAATTTTCTCTTTTCGGTTTCGCGATCTACCTGTGATTGACGCCGTCCTTTCCACCGGCATACCATCTCGACAGATCCGCTAGAGATCGTTGGGAGGAATGAGAATGACACGTTCGCCGCGCGGTGATTCCGCTTGCCGTTTTTTCCCTGAAGCCACCCAGTCTTCATACCGCCCCGCGCGGCTCGCGCGCGCATCGATCGCCATCACCTTGGGTCTCGCGATCTCCGCAGGTTCCGCGCTCGCACAGACAAAGGGCTCGCCCGAACATATCAAGGCTGTCACCTCGGCGGTCGACAGCGCCTCGATCAAGGCCAACACCGCAACCTCGAACGACTGGCCGACCATCGGCCTCGATTACGGCGAGACGCGGTTTTCCAAGCTCAACCAGATCAACACCGACAACGTCAAGAAACTGGGACTGGTGTGGAGCTACAGCCTCGAATCCTCGCGCGGCGTCGAGGCGACGCCGGTCGTCGTCGACGGCATCATGTACCAGACCGCGTCATGGAGCGTGGTGCACGCCATCGACGCCCGCACCGGCAAGAAGATCTGGAGCTTCGATCCCGGCGTCGATCGCGAGAAGGGCTACAAAGGCTGTTGCGACGTCGTCAACCGCGGTGTCGCCGTCTACAAGGGCAAGGTGTTCGTCGCTTCCTATGACGGCCGGCTGATCGCACTCGATGCCGCCACCGGCGCCAAGGTGTGGGAAAAGGACACGCTGATCGATCACGAGCATTCCTACACCATCACCGGTGCGCCCCGCGCCTTCAACGGCAAGGTCGTGATCGGCCAGGGTGGCGCGGAGTACGGCACGCGCGGCTATATCACCGCCTATGACACCGAGACCGGCAATCAGGTTTGGCGCTGGTTCACGGTGCCCGGCGATCCGTCAAAGCCGTTCGAGGACGCTTCGATGGAAGCGGCTGCCAAGACCTGGGACCCGGCGGGGAAATACTGGCTCAATGGCGGCGGCGGCACGCCATGGGACACCATCACCTACGATCCCGATCTGAACCTGGTCTATATCGGCACCGGCAACGGCTCGCCGTGGAACCGCGACATCCGCAGCCCCTCCGGCGGCGACAATCTTTATCTCGCGGCGCTGGTGGCGCTGAACGCCGATACCGGAAAATACGCCTGGCACTACCAGGAAACGCCCGGCGATCACTGGGACTACACCTCGACCCAGCCGATGATCCTGGCCGACATCACCATCGAAGGCGCGCCGCGCAAGGTGATCCTGCACGCGCCGAAGAACGGCTTCTTCTTCGTCATCGACCGCACCGACGGCAAGTTCATCTCGGCAAAGAATTTCGTCGATGTGAACTGGGCCACCGGCTACGACGCCAATGGACGGCCGATCGAAGTGCCGGCGGCGCGCGGCGAAGCCCCCTATGACAGCATCCCCGGCCCGTTCGGCGCCCATAACTGGCATCCGATGTCGTACAATCCGCAGACCGGCCTCGTCTATCTGCCAGCGCAGGGCGTGCCTTTGAACCTGACGCCGGAAAAGACGTTTACGCAGAACGCGGCGACGCCTGGAAAATTCGGCGGCACCACCGGCTGGAACGTCGGCTTCATGCTGAATGCGACGCCGCCCAAAGCCCCGGCATACGGACGGCTGCTGGCGTGGGATCCCGTCAAGCAGAAGGAAGCCTGGCGCGCGGAATATGTGGCGCCGTGGAACGGCGGCACGCTGACCACCGCCGGCAACCTGGTGTTCCAGGGCACCGCCGACGGACGCTTCATCGCATACAACGCCACGACCGGCGAAAAGCTCTGGGAGACGCCGACCGGCACCGGCGTGGTCGCCGCGGCCTCGACCTACCTGATCGACGGCAAGCAATATGTCTCGGTCGCGGTCGGCTGGGGCGGCGTGTTCGGCATCTCGCAACGCGTCACCGAGCTGCAGAGCCCGGGCACGGTCTACACCTTCGCGGTCGACGGCAAGGCGCCGCTGCCGGCCTTCGTGAAATACCAGACCGAGGGATTGCTGGCGGGCGTCAGCTATGACCCGAAGGACGTGCCGGAAGGCACCGCGATCTATGTCGCCGCCTGCGCCACTTGTCACGGCGTCCCCGGCGTCGACAAGGGCGGCAATGTCAGGAACCTCGGCTATGTCTCCAAGGACACCATCACCAACCTGAAAGACTTTGTGTTCAAGGGCCCGTTCCGTGACCAGGGCATGCCTGACTTCACCGGCAAGCTGACGGAAGCGGACGTGGTGAAGGTGCAAGCCTTCATCCAGGGCACCGCGGACGCGATCCGGCCGAAGTGACGAGGACACCGCCGTCATCGCACAAGGCACCGTCATTGCGAACCAACGGGTCGCGCGAATGCGCGCCCGATGCTCCGCGAAGCAATCCATCTTAAGAACGACTGGATTGCTTCGTCGCTTCGCTCCCTTGCACAAACGCTTCGCGTTTGTTGCAGGCAATGACGGAGTCAATAAAAAGGGCTGCGCGAGATCATCGCGCAGCCCTTTGTCGTTAAACCCATCAACCGCTCAGAACATCAGGCCTTCCTTCACCAGCACCCAGCGGCCCTTCTGGACCTGCTGAACCTGGGTGATGGTGTTGGCGAGATGATCGGTCTTGGAGAATTTCGTCGGCGGCGAGGAGAAAATATCGAGGAACTTGTCGCCCGACTCCAGCGAGGCGAGCATCTTCTGGCCGGTCAGCTCCTTGCCCGCCTTGTCGGCATAGAAGGCAAAGGTCATGATGGCGTTGTAGCCGATGATCGCCTGGGTGTTGGCGTCGGTGTTGAACATCTTCTTGTAGTTGGCGAGCCAGTCCTTGACCTTGCCCTTGGCGGTGTCCTCATAGGGAATCTCGAAGCCCGACGCGGCATAGAGACCCTCGACTGCTTCCTTGCCGAGCGCCGGCACTTCGAGCACGTTGGTCGGCGTCGCGCCGAGGAAGGTGACGTCCCAACCGAGCTTTTTGGCTTCGCCCATCGCACCGATGGTTTCGCGGATCACGGTGCCGAGCACGACCATGTCGCAGCCGTCGGACTTCATCTTGGCGACCTGCGCCGAGAAGTCGGAGGCGCCGCGCTTGTAGCTCGTCACCGAGGCCGGCGTCACCTTCATCGCCTCGAGCTGCTGGGTGAAGCCGTCGAGCACGTTCTTGCCGTACTCGTCGTCCTGATGCATGACGCAGGGCTTCTTGAAGTTCTTCGCCTCCATCATGTATTTCACCGCCGCCCGGGTGCTCTCGACATAGGGCAGCAGGTTGTTGAACTTCAGCCGCTCCTGCGGCTTGGCCGGATCGAACTTGAAGGTGAATTCGGCCGCCGTCAGCGGGAACAGTTGCAGCACGCCGGCGTCGAACAGGATGTCCTGTGCCGCCAGCGTCGGCGCCGAGCCCATGCCGCCGATCATCGCGAAAATCTTGTCGCGCTCGACCATCTTCTGCGACGCCAGCACCGCCTTCTTCGGATCGTAGCCGTTGTCCTCCAGGATCATCTTGAGCTTGCGGCCCTGGACGCCGCCGGCGGCGTTGATCTCTTCGACCGCCATCTTCATGCCGTTCGAGACCGGAACGCCCCACACCTTGATCGGTCCGGACAGATCCTGGTGGGTGCCGATCACGATCTCGTTGGCCGAAATGCCTTCATTGGTAACCTTGGTCTGGGCCGCGGCCGGCAGATGGGTCAGCGCAAGGGCGCTCACCGCAAGGCCCATGACCTTCAAAGAATTAGCCCTCAACGATTTCGACATTGCAAACTCCTCCCTGTTGGCCCGTGTTGAGCGAAGGCTGGGGCCTTACGATCCTTCGCCGCTTCTACCAATTCACTCAAAACTCTTTTTTGGCATGACCTTCGAAAAACCGGTTCCCACTTTTCCGGGTCATGCCGCCTCACGCCACCGCCCGCTCGCGATACATGGCGTCGATCTCGGCGGCGTAACGCTTGTTCACGAAGCTGCGCTTCAGCTTCATGGTCGGCGTCAGTTCCTCGTCCTCCGGCGTCAACTGACGCTCGATCAGGAAGAACCGCTTGATGGTCTCGACCCGCGCGAAATTGACGTTGACCGCCTCGATCTCACGCTGGATCAGATCCTGGATTTCGGCCGCCCGGCACAGGCTGGCATAGTTGGTGAAGGGGATATCCTTGTCCTGTGCGAATTTCTCGACGTTCTCCTGGTCGATCATGATCAGGCAGGTCAGATACGGCCGCCTGTCGCCGATCACCACGGCATCGGAGACGTAAGGCGAGAACTTCAACTGGTTCTCGATTTCCGACGGCGTGATGTTCTTGCCGCCGGAGGTAATGATGATGTCCTTCATCCGGTCGGTGATCTTGACGAAACCTTCATTGTCCATCGAGCCGACGTCACCGGTATGCAGCCAGCCGCGTGCGTCGATGGTCTCGGCGGTCTTTTCGGGCTGGTTGAGATAGCCCATGAACAGGTAGTCGCCCTTGATCAGGATTTCACCCTGCGGGGAAATCGCGACCTCGCCCCACGGGGCGGCCTTACCGACCGAGCCGAGCTTGATGCGGTCGTAGGGCATCACGGTGGCGACGCCGCAATTTTCGGTCTGGCCGTAGACCTCGCGCATGTCGAGGCCGAGCGCGAGATACCAGCGAATCAGATCCGGCGCGATCGGAGCCGCGCCGGTAAAGGCCAGCCGGCAGCGGTCGAGCCCGAGCATGCGGCGAATGTTGCGAAACACCAGGAAGTAGGCGGCATAATTGGCCAGCCGCAACCACAACGGCGGTGTCTGTCCTTCCAGCCTGTATTCGGTCATGCGATGGCCGATGGCGAGCGCTTGACGATACATCCAGTTCTGGAACGCGGTCGCGTCCTTGAGCGCGATCGTGATCCCCGAATAGAATTTTTCCCAGATCCGCGGCACCGCGAGGAAAGCAGTCGGCTGCACTTCGCGCAGATTGTCCGGCACCGTCTCCGGGCTTTCGGCGAAGTTCATCACCGAGCCCAGCGCCATCGACAGGTAGTAGCCGCCGATCCGCTCGGCGACGTGGCACAGCGGCAAGAATACCAGGCGCTCCTCGGCGTCGGTCGACGGAAACAGGTCGTTGGCGTGGCGCATCTGGTGCGTGACGCCTCGGTTGGAATGCATGGCGCCTTTGGCCGGTCCCGTGGTGCCCGAGGTGTAGACCAGGATCGCGAGATCGTCGGCGCCGCGGCTGCCGACCATCGCATCCCACAAGGCGTCGTTGTCCTGCGCATGGTTGCGCCCAAGTGCTATGAATTCGGCCAGCGACAGCACCATCGGATCGATAAAGCCGGAGAGGCCCTCCATGTCGAACACGACGATTTTCTGCAAGGTCGGGCAACGCGCGCGGCACGACAGGATCTTGTCGAGCTGCTCCTCGTCCTCGGCGAAGATTACCTTGGTCGCGGAATCGTTGACGAGATATTCGACCTGCACCGCGGCGTCGGTCGGATAGATGCCCGACGAAACCCCGCCGGCGCAGAGAATGCCCATGTCGGCATGGACCCATTCCGGAACAGCGTTGGCGATGATCGAGGCGACGTCGCCGGGCCTGAAGCCGATGGCGTGCAGGCCGTAGGCGATATCCTTGGAGATTTGCAGCCACTGCCGCCAGCTGGTCGGCTGCCAGATGCCGAATTTCTTTTCACGGATCGCCGGCCGGTCGCCGCGCGTCTCGGCGGCCAGCAGAAAACTTTTCGCGATCGTGTCGGCAACCGTCAGCACTGCCGGTCTGGCCATGCTCGCCTCCTCCCTCTTTCGCCTGCCTCGGATGCCGGTTGACCGGTCTTTTCTCAAGGCAGGGCCCGAATTTAGTCCCAACCCGTTCAGAACGCCATGCGCCAAACTGCCGTCTTTTTCCTCATCGCCCAATCGCTGGCGCCAGATCTTTAGCGCCAGGTTTTTTTCTTCTTCCAGCGCCGCTCGCCCCGCGCGCCCTCTTCCTTGGCGCCGAGATAGAATTCCTGGATGTCCTTTGAATTCGTCAGCCGCTCGCAGCTGTCGTTCATCACCACCCGGCCGATCTCCAGCACATAGCCGTAATGCGCCGTCTCCAGCGCGATCTTGGCATTCTGCTCCACGAGGAGGATTGACATGCCCTGCTCCTCATTGACGCGCTTGATGATCGCAAAAATCTCCTTCACCAGGATCGGCGACAGCCCGAGCGAGGGTTCGTCCAGCAGCAGCAAGGTCGGCCGGTTCATCAACGCGCGCCCGATCGCCAGCATCTGCTGTTCGCCGCCGGAAAGCTGCCCTGCCGGCTGATTGATGCGCTCCCGCAGCCGCGGGAAATATCCGAACACGCGCTCGAGATCCGCGGCGACGCCGTCGCGATCGCTGCGCGGATAGGCGCCCATCATCAGGTTTTCGCGCACCGACAGGAACGGAAACACTTCCCGCCCCTCCGGCACATGGCTGAGGCCAAGCCGCACGATCTTGTCGGCTTCCATCCGCTGGATCGGCTTGCCCAGAAATTCGATCGAGCCTTTCTGGGGATCGAGGATGCCGGAAATAGTCTTCAGCACCGTGGTCTTGCCGGCGCCGTTGGCGCCAAGCAGGGTGACGATCTGGCCGCGCGGCACTTCGAGGCTGATGCCACGGATCGCCATGATCGGCCCGTAATAGCTCTCGATGTTGCTGAGCTTGAGGATGATGTCGGGCGCGCTCATGTCATCCCCTCATGCGCCGAGATAGGCGGCGACGACGTCGGGGTGGCGCTGCACCTCGGAGGGCGAGCCCATCGCCAGCACGCGGCCGTAATTCAGCGCAATCACCCTATCGGAGACGCGGTTGACCAGCGTCATGTCGTGCTCGACCATCAGCACGGTGATACCCAGTTCGGTCTTCATGTCGCGGATCCAGAACGACATGTCGTCGGTCTCCTCGACATTCAACCCGGAGGACGGCTCGTCGAGCAAGATCAGTTTCGGCTCCGAGCACAGCGCCCGCGCAAGCTCGATCACCTTGCGGACGCCGTAAGGAAGTCCCGAGATCAGCTTGTCGCGATAGGCTTCGAGATCGAGAAATTCGATCACCTGCTCGACCCGGCGGCGATGCGCTTTTTCGTTGGCGCGCACGCTCGGCAGAAACAGCAGCTCCTGCCAGAGCTGGGTGGTGGAGTGGCGGTGACGGCCGACCAGGAGATTGCTCAGCATGGTCGCATTCTCGAACAATTCGATGTTCTGGAAGGTGCGGGCAATGCCGAGGCCGGCAATCTCGTAGGACGGCTGCCCGGTGATGTCCTGATCCTCGAAATAGATCTTGCCTGATGTCGGCGGATAAATCCGCGAGATCAGGTTGAAGATCGAACTTTTGCCGGCGCCATTGGGGCCGATGATCGAGAGAATCTCGCCCTTCTCCACCGCAAAACTGACGGAATCGACCGCCTTGAGGCCGCCGAAGTGCAGGGAGAGGTTTTCCGCGCGGAAATAGCTCACCGGTTGCGCTCCGACTTCACGTAGATTTTCTGCCGTTTGAAGGTGGCGCGCTTGTAGAGCGGGAACAGCTGGAAGAAGAGTTTGATCTTCAGCCAGCGTCCGTAGAGGCCGAGGGGCTCGAACAGTACGAACAGCACGATGATGACGCCGTAGATCGCACCTTTCAGGCCGTTGGCGGACGCAAACGCCGCGACACTGCTCTGGATGCTGTCCGCCGTCGCCTTGCCGGCGCCGAAGGTTGCGGCGAGACCGGCGATCACGCCGGGCATGTCATCCTTCAGGTAGGTCAGGAACGGATCTATCATGACCAGGAAGATCGCACCCAGCACCGCACCGTGCAGGCTGAAGGTGCCGCCGATCAAGATCACGATGATGAACTCGATCGAAAGCTGCAACGTGAACATTTCCGGGCTGATGAAGGACAGTTTGTGCGCGAACAGCACGCCGGCCAGCCCGGTGATCGCAGCGCTGATCGCGAACGACTTCACCTTGTAGAGCGAGACATTGATGCCCATGCTGCGCGCCGCGGTCTCGCTGTCGCGGATCGCGACAAAGGCGCGGCCCGTCGGCGAACGCAGCAGATTGAGGATGCCGACGATGGTCAGGATCAGCACCGACAGGCACAGGAAATAGAACACCGGCCCGTCGCGCGGCACCACGGTGCCGAACAGGCTCATGGTCTTGACCCGCATGCCCTCATTGCCGTGGGTCACGCTTTCCCAGCGCGCCAGCACTTCCTCGACGATGAAGGCAAAGGAAATCGTCGCGATCACGAGGTAGATGCCCTGCAGCCGCAGCGCCGGGAATCCGACCAGCGCGCCGACGAGGCCGGTCAGGAGCCCGGCCGCGAGGAAATACACCGGAAACGGCACATTGAACTGCTGCAGATAGGCTGCCGTGTAAGCGCCGATGGCAAGGAACGCGGCGTGGCCGAGCGAGGCCTGCCCGGTGAATCCGGTGAGGATCATCAACCCGACACCGACGGTGGCATAAATGCAGACGAACACCAGCTGGCTGACGATGTAACTCGACAGCACGAACGGCGCGATCACCAGCAGCGCCAGCAAGAGACCATAGGAGACGAAGTAGCCGCTGTGCGGAAACAGCCTTATATCGTCCTCGTAATCGGTCTTGAACAGGAATCGCATCCCTAGACCTTCTTCCGCATGTGAACGCCGAATAGACCTTCGGGCTTGAGCAGCAGTACCACCAGCAGCACGATGTAGGGTGCGACGTCCTTCCAGCCCTGCGGCAGATAGAAGCCGGCCATGCTCTCGATCACGCCGATCATCACGCCGCCGACAACCGCACCGGGGATCGAGCCGAAGCCGCCGAGCACGGCGGCGGGAAACGCCTTCAACCCCAGCACCAGGCCGACATTGGAATGAATGAAGGTGATCGGCGCCAGCAGCACGCCGGCACAGGTCGCGACCGCCGCCGAGATCGCCCAGACGATCGAGACCACGCGCTTGACCGGAATGCCCATGTAATAGGCGGCCAGCATGTTCTCCGAACTGGCGCGCATCGCGGTGCCGAGCGTGGTGCGGTTGAAGAACAGATAGAGCAGCGCGCACAGGATCACGGTGGCCGCGATCACCGAAAGCTTGTCATAGGCCAGCACGAGAGCGCCGATCCGCAGCACGCCCTGGCTGAACGGCGTTTCGATCTTGAAGTCGTCCGTGCCCCAGATCATGCCGACCACGGAGCGCAGGAAATAGCCGAGCCCGATGGTGGCCATGATGATGGAAAATTGCGGATAGCCGAGGATCGGGCGCACCACTACGCGTTCCGCCAGCATACCGAACAGCGCCATCGCGATCACGGCGCCGGCGAAGCCGAGCCAGTAGTTGAGACCGAGCATGCCGATGAAGGTGAACGCGAAGAATCCGCCCAGCATCATCAAATCGCCCTGGGCGAAATTGACGACCTCGGTAGCCTTGTAGACCAGCACGAAACCAAGCGCGATCAGGCCGTAAACACAGCCCAGCGCAATGCCGCTGACCAATTGCTGAACGAAGTCCAGCATCGTTTTCCCTCCCCCGGATGCCCGGCGATTCTTGTGATCGCCTGTCGCACCTTGCTTACGCGCCCTCATGTCGGAAGCGCTGAAAGCTATATGTCCTGTCACAGTTGACCCTAAAGCGCGGACGCCTGTCAATAAACCGCTGGTGGCTGTCCCGGCCGGGAATGCGCAGATATGCCGCAGCCCGGGAAGTTGTTCGGTTCGGCACGTTTTGGGGCGGTCAATTCACCGCGCCTAAAGTTCTTGGGTCCATGGTGCGCGCACCGAAAAAACGCTGGCCCTGCAACCAAACCCTTTGGACCCTTCGCCATCATGACAGATGTATCGGCACTCGAGGTGCGAGGGTTAACGAAGCGTTTTCACCGCCCGGCGGTCGACGCGCTCGACCTGACCGTTCGCGCAGGCGAATTCTACGCCCTGCTCGGCCCCAATGGCGCCGGAAAAACCACCACCTTGCGGATGGTGGCCGGCCTGCTCCGGCCCGACGCCGGTTCCGTGACGATATCGGGAATCGATGCGCTGGCCGATCCCGTCGCCGCCAAGCAGGTGATGGCCTGGGTGTCGGACGAGCCGATGATCTATGACAAACTGACGCCGCTGGAATATCTCGAATTCGTCGCCGGCCTCTGGGGCATCGATCCCGCGGTCTCGCAACGCTCCGCGCTTCAGTTGCTGGTGTCGCTCGGGCTGGAGCCGCATCTGCACGAACGTTGCGAAGGCTTTTCCAAGGGCATGCGCCAGAAGGTCGCGCTGGCAGGCGCGCTGGTCCACGACCCCAGACTGATCATTCTCGACGAACCGCTGACCGGTCTCGACGCGCTGTCCGCCCGTCACGTCAAGGGACTGCTCGGAGATCGCGTCCGCGCCGGCTGCACCGTGATCATGACCACGCATATCCTGGAGGTCGCCGAACGAATGGCGGACCGGATCGGCGTCATCGCCGCCGGCCGGCTGGTGGCCGAAGGCACGCTCGCCGAATTGCGCCAGCAGAACGGCCGCAACGACACCAGCCTGGAAGACATGTTCATCGCGCTGGTTGACTCTGAGGCTGTGGCCGCATGAGTTCGACCGCGGCGCTGAGCTGGTTTGCCCGGCACGAGATCCGGCTGGCATGGCGCGAATGGCTCGCGATGATGACCGGCGGCCGCGGCAAGCGTAAGCGCGCCGTCATCGGCCTCATTCTTTTTGCCGCCATCATGCACCTGCCGGCCTGGGCGGTGATCGGCCGCTTCGCCGACCTGCAGCCGCCGCTCGACAAGCCGACGCTGATCGTCATCACCGCAACCATCTTCCTGGCCTGGGCGCTGATGCTGTCGCAGGCGATCGAATCGGTGACGCGGGTATTTTATGCGCGCGCCGATCTCGACCTGATCATGTCGTCGCCGGCACGCTTGACCAACGTGTTCTCGGTCCGCATCGCCGCAATCGCGCTGTCGGTCACCGGGATGGCGCTGTTGTTGTCGACGCCGTTCGTCGATGTGCTCGTCATCGGCGGTGGCGCCAGATGGCTATCCGCATTCGGCGTCGTCATCGCCATCGGGCTCTCGGCTGCCGCCGTTGCGATCGCCATCACGGTCACGCTGTTCAGGCTGATCGGACCGAGCCGCACCCGTCTGGTGGCACAGATCCTGGCTGCCATCATCGGCGCCGGTTTTGTGATCGCGCTGCAGGTCGCAGCGATCCTTTCCTATGGCACGCTGTCCCGCTTTACCGTGTTGACCTCGGATGCTGCTGCCGCCTATGCGCCCGGTCCCGACAGCCCGCTGTGGTGGCCGGCGCGCGCCGCGATCGGCGACGGTGAGGTGCTGGCGCTGCTGCTGGCCTTTGGCCTCGTGCTGCTCGGCGGTGTAATGGCGATCTTCTCGCCGAAATTCGCCGATACCGTCGCGCACGTATCGGCAACATCCATGACGACGCGCCGGGCGCCGCGCGCCAGTGCGTTTCGCGGCGGCTCGCGGCAACAGGCGCTACGCGCCAAGGAATTTCTGCTGCTGCGCCGCGACCCCTGGCTGGTGTCACAAAGCCTGATGCAATTGCTGTATCTGGTGCCACCCGCACTGATGCTGTGGCGCAGCTTTTCCGACAGTTCGACCGCGATCGTGCTGATCACGCCTGTGGTCGTGATGGCGGCGGGTCAACTCGCCGGCGGTCTCGCCTGGCTGACGATCTCGGGCGAGGACGCCGCCGATCTGGTATCGACCGCGCCGCTGCCGCCGCAGCGCGTCACCCGCGCCAAGATCGAGGTGGTCTTGATGGTGATCGGTGTCATCTTCGCGCCGCTAATCGCAGCCCTTGCCGTTGCCTCGATCACACAAGCGGTCATCACCGCGCTCGGCGTCATCATCGCCACCCTGTCCGCCGCCGCGATCCAGCTCTGGTTCCGCGTCCAGGCCAAACGCAGCCAGTTCCGCCGCCGCCAGACCTCGTCGCGGCTGGCGACATTCGCCGAAGCCTTCTGCTCGATCGGCTGGGCCGCCACCGCGGCGCTGGCGGTGTCGATCCCGGTCGCGGCTGTCATCAGCGGCGCGATCACGGCCGCGATCCTGGCAGCGACCTGGAAGATCAGCCCGCGGCGGGCTTGAGGGCTTCATTCCTGACGCGTTTTCTTGACGCGAACCGGCGGCCACTTCGCTCGAAAATGCTATGCTACTGCTTCTCCAGCTTTGCCCGGGTGATGACGTCGCCCCAGCGCACGATCTCCGCTTCGATGAACGGGATCATCTCCGCCTTCTGCTGCATCATCGGACGGGTGCCGAATTTCTCGAAATGGGTGCGCACGCGCTCCGAAGTCACCGCCGTATGCACGGCCGCCGCCAGCCGATCGACCACGGCGGCGGGCGTTCCCGCAGGGACCATGATGCTGGACCAGCTCTGCGTGGTCATTTCCTTCAGGCCGAGTTCGGCCATGGTCGGCACATCGGGCGAATTGTGCAGCCGCTCCGGCGCGGTCGTCGCCAGCACCTTCAGCTTGCCGGCCTCGACATGCGGGCCGACCGAGACCGGGTAATCGAACATGACATCGACGCGCCCGGCGATCAGGTCGTTCAGGGCCGGCGCGCTGCCTTTATAGGGTACATGCAGCATCTCGACGCCGGCCACGGTCTTGAACAATTCGGCGACCAGATGCGTCGCGGTGCCGACGCCGGACGAAGCGAAGTTCACCTTGCCGGGGTTGGCCTTGGCATACGCGATGAATTCCGCGACCGAATTATACGGCGCGCCTGCGAAGGCGACGAACAGGTTGGGGGATTCACCGACCAGGTGAACCGGCAAAAAGCTCTTCAGTGGATCGTAGGGCAGGCTCTTTCGCAGCGAGACATTGGCCGCCATCGTGCCCTGGGTGCCATAAATCATCGTGTAGCCGTCGGGATTGGCGCGCGCCACCTGTTCGGTGCCGACCGTCCCGCCGCCGCCGGCGCGGTTGTCGATCAACACCGACTGGCCGAGCGCCCTCGACATTTCCTCGGCAACGACGCGGGAGGTGGTGTCGGTGATGCCACCGGGTGCGAACGGCACCACCCAGGTAATCGGACGGGAGGGAAATTCCTCGGCCATCGCCGTTGCCATGAAAGCGATGGACGCCAGCAGGATCGCCGGCAGGACGTGACGCGTCGCCATAAAATTCCGCCCCGTGAAACTTTTCGCCCCTCTCCCGAGGACGTGCGCGCGAAGGATGAAGGTTTTCGCGCGAGGTGACCATGCGGCAAAGTCACTCTGGAATTTGAGCATGATCTCCGCGCAAACGCGTTCCGCGTTTGTCGCGAGGGAAAACCGGTGCCCACTTTTCCGGATCATGTTCTACATCCGCACCAATTCCATCACAGCCGCGGCAAACGCCTCCGGCGCCTCCTGCGGCAGATTATGGCCTGCGCCCTCCACCACGCGGTGGATACGGCGGCCGGTGAATTTAGCGGCGCTGGCGCGGCCGTCGCTTGCGGGCAGGACGCCGTCGGCACCGCCGTCCAGCGTGATGGACGGCACCGTGACGGGTGGCAGCGGCGCGAGACGGCGCCGCAGTTTGGCATACGCGGGATCGCCGGCGGCGAGGCCGAAGCGATGGCGGTAGCTGTGGATGACGACGTCGACGTAATCAGGATTGTCGTGCGCGGATACGCTGCGATCGAAGGTAGCGTCGTCATAGTCCCAGTCCGGCGACCATTGGTCCCACAATATCTCCGCGATCTCGCGCCGGTTGGCGGCGAGCCCGGCCCGGCCGCGCTCGATCTGGAAATAATACTCGTACCAGAGTGCTGCTTCATATTGCGGATCGATCGGCACCATGGCGCGTGTCGGGTCCTGGATCAGGTAACCGTTCACGGTCACCATGCCGCTGCAGCGCTCCGGCCACAGCGCTGCCGCGACACAGGCCGCGCGGCCACCCCAATTATGACCGGCGAATACCGCGCGCTGGATGCCAAGCGCGTCCATCAGCGCGATCACATCGGCGCCGAGTGCGGCCTGCTCCCCCGAGCGAAGCGTCGCCGGATCGCGAAACCGCGTCGCACCAAAGCCGCGCAGGTAGGGAACGATGACGCGGCAGCCTTGCGCCGCCAGTTGCGACGCGACGTCGACATAGGAATGAATGTCGTAGGGAAAGCCGTGCAGGAGGATTGCGACCGGTCCGCTGGCAGGACCGGCCTCATAATAGGCGACGCTGAGCACCCCGGCATCGACATGGCGCAACGGCTCGAGCCGTTGCGATGACGGCGCCCGCGCCGCCGGCTGTGCGGGCGCACCTGCCTGCGCATAGGCATTGCCCGCAACTCCCGACAGGGCCGCGCCGAGGATCAGGCGGCGGCGATCGATGAAATCGGACATCGCTCAGGCCTTGATCAGCTCCATGACAGCCACGGCAAACGCCTCCGGCGCTTCCTGCGGCAGGTTATGCCCGGCGCGCGGCACGACGCGATGGACGCGGCGGCCGGTGAAGCGCGGCGCGCTGGAGCGGCCGTCGGTGGCCGGGCTGACGCCGTCGCCGTCACCATCCAGCGTGATCGCCGGCACCGCAATCGGGGGCAGCGCCGCCAGTTTCTGCTGGATATCGCCATAGCGGGGATCGCCATCGGCGAGACCAAACCGGTGACGATAGCTGTGGATCACCACATCGACATAGTCAGGGTTATCGTGGCCAACCGCGGTCCGGTCGAAACAGGCCTCGTCGAACTGCCAGTTCGGCGACCATTGCGTCCACAAGATCCGGGCAATGTCGCGCCGGTTGGCGGCAAGGCCGGCCCGGCCGCGTTCCAGCTGAAAATAATACTGGTACCACAGCGGCACCTCGCGTTCCGCCCGCGCCGGCACCATGGCCCGAGCGATATCCTGGATCAGATAGCTGTTGACGCAGACAAGCCCGATGCACCGCTCCGGCCAAAGTGCGGCGCCGACGCAGGCCGCGCGGCCGCCCCAGTCATAACCGGCGAACACCGCGCGCCGGATATGAAGCGCATCCATCAGCGCCATCATGTCGGCGCCGACAGCCGCCTGCTCGCCCGAGCGCGGCGTCGCCGGGTCGAGAAACCTCGTCGGGCCGTAGCCGCGCAGATAGGGAACGATGACGCGGCAGCCTTGCGCGGCCAGTTGCGGCGCGACGTCGACATAACTGTGAATGTCGTAGGGAAAGCCGTGCATCAGCATCACGGCCGGGCCGTCCGCGGGACCCGCCTCGTAATAGGCAATGTTGAGCACGCCGGCATCGACGGCGCGCAGCGGTTCCAGCCGCCTCGACGAGGGCGCACGCGTGGGGGCATTTTCAGTCACGGCAAACTCCAGTCCCGGCCTTGGTGCGTATTCCACACTACGGCATAGCTCGCCCTTGATGAAGCAAATCCGGCGCATGGCCGTGCGCGTTTGGCATCATGACGCGCGTGAAATTCAGCGATAGAGTGCCTTCAGCGGCCATCGCCGCCGACAGGTCTTGCCATGCTGCGATCCCTTGTTGCCGCCACCGCCTTTCTGGGCCTGCTGATGGCGCCGGCTGCCGCCGCGGAGCCGCTGCGCAGCGAGTGCCTTGCCATGGCCAACGCGCCGCCGCGCGCGGTGCCTGTCAGTTTTCGGCGCGTCGCCGCCAAAGGAAGCGAAAAGCCGGAAGAGGTCGCGATCACCTATGTGGGCCATTCCACCTATTACATCGACACGCCCGGTGGCGTGCGGATCGCGACCGATTTCAACGGCGCTTACCGGACCGGGCGCCTGCCCGACGTCGTCACCATGAACCGCGCCCACTCGACCCATTACACATTGTTCCCGGATCCGAAGATCGCCCATGTGCTGCAAGGCTGGGGCGAGAACGGCCAGCCGGCGCATGTCGGCTTGCGCGTCGACGACGTCTACATCCGCAACGTCACCACCGACATCCGCCGCTACTGGGGCGAAGGCTCCGGCGGCGAGATGATCAAGGACGGCAATTCGATCTTCATCTTCGAGGTCGCCGGACTCTGCATCGGCCATCTCGGGCACCTGCACCACAAGCTCGACGAGACCCATTTCGCGGCGATCGGCCGGCTCGACGTCGTGATGGTGCCGATCGACGGCACCTACACCATGTCGCTGGACGGCGTCTCCGAGATCACCAAGCGCCTGCGCGCTTCCGTGGTGCTGCCGATGCACCGCTTCGCCACCCCGCTCGATGAGTTCATGCGCCTGATCGGCCAGCAATTCCAGATCGACCAGCGCAGCGAGCGAACGCTGAAGATTTCGAGGGAAACGCTGCCGGCAACGCCGACGGTGATCATTCTGGACGGGGTTTGAGAAAGCCGTCATTGCGGGCGCAGCCGATTGTTTCCGCCTTCGCTCGTTAAGCTACGGCGGACAAGTCGCTACGCTCGCAATGACGAAAACAAAAAGCGAAAAATCAGGGAGTGAACTAATGGCTACCACTGCACCCGTCACCAGTAGCGGGCTCTATGCCGATCCGCGCGAAGACTGGCTTGCGCTGCATACCGAGGAGATTATCGATTCCGCGCGCCCGATCGTCGATCCGCATCATCATCTCTGGCATCGTGGCGGTCTGCACTACATGATCGAGGAGATGGCGGCGGACGCCGCCTCCGGCCATAATGTCGTCGCCACCGTCTACGTCGATTGCCGCTCGATGTACCGCGCCAACGGGCCCGAAGCGTTCCGCCCGGTCGGCGAAGTCGAGTTCGCCAACGGCGTCGCGGCGATGGCCGCCAGCGGCGGCTACGGCAAGGCCGCGCTCTGCGCCGGCATCGTCAGCCACGTCAATCTGCTGCTCGGCGACGGCGCCAAGCCGGTGCTGGAGGCGGAAATCGTCGCCGGCAACGGCCGCTTTCGCGGCATCCGGCATTCTTCGGCCTGGGACGCCGAAGCGGAAGTCGCGGGCATGTATGCCACGCGACCGCAGGGGCTGCTGCTAGACTCAACCTTCCGCAAGGGCTTTGCCTGCCTTGCGCCGCTCGGCCTGAGTTTCGACGCCTGGCTGTTCCATCCGCAGATCGGCGAGCTCGCCGATCTCGCCCGCACGTTTCCTGACACGAAGATCGTGCTTGATCACTGCGGCGGGCCGGTGGGGCGCGGCCGCTTTGCCGGCAAGCGCGAGGAGACGTTTCCGATATGGAAAGCGTCGATTCAGGAAATCGCCAAATGCCAGAATGTCGTGGTCAAGCTCGGCGGGCTCGCGATGTGCCTGCTTGGCTACAACTTCCACCTGCGACCGAAACCGCCGTCGTCGGAAGAAGCCGCCGCCGCGTGGCGGCCCTATATCGAGACCTGCATCGAGGCCTTCGGCCCCAGCCGCTGCATGTTCGAGAGCAACTTTCCGCCCGACAAAGGCCAGTGCAGCTATCCGGTGATCTTCAACGCCTTCAAGCGGATCAGTGCGCAGTACGGCGAGGCTGAGAAGACGGCGCTGTTCTCGAAGACCGCGACGGATTTCTACAAACTGAAGTACGACTGATCGCGAGTTCGATAGACCCCAGAGCCCGGCTTCGAGCCGGGCTCTGCTCTTCATATATCGGCTACGCCCACTCGCCCTTGCGGAACACCGGCACGACGCGGCCATCGGCGTGAACGCCGTCGATGTCGGTCTCGGCCGAGCCGATCATCCAGTCGATGTGGATCAGGCTCTTGTTGCCGCCTTGCGCCGCGATCTGTTCCGGCGTCAGGTTACCGCCGTTGACGAAGCATTTCGAATAGCACTGGCCGAGCGCGATGTGCGATGCCGCGTTCTCGTCGAACAGCGTGTTGAAGAACAACAGCCCGCTCTTCGAGATCGGCGACGAATGCGGCACCAGCGCCACTTCGCCAAGGCGCGCGGCGCCCTCGTCGGTTTCCAGCACCTTCTTCAGCACCTGTTCGCCACGCGAGGCCTTGGCCTCGACGATGCGACCTTCCTCGAAGCGCACCGCGATATTGTCGATCAGGGTGCCCTGATAGGACAGCGGCTTTGAAGAGACGACATGGCCGCTGACGCGGCGGCAGTGCGGCGTCGTGAAGACTTCCTCGGTCGGGATGTTGGCATTGCAGGTAATGCCGTTCTTGGCGGTCGACGCGCCGCCTTCCCACTCATGACCGTCGGCGAGGCCAATGGTCAGGTCGGTGCCCGGGCCGGAATATTTCAGCGCGTGGAAGCGTTGCCCATTGAGCCAGTCGGTGCGCTCGCGCAGCACCGCGTTGTGCCTTTCCCAGTTCGCCACCGCGCCGTCCTGATCGACGCGCGAAGCCGCAAAGATCGCATCCGCCAGTTTTGCGACCGCGACATCTTCCGCAACGTCCGGAAAAACCTGCTTCGCCCAGGCCGGACTTGGATAGGCGATGATGTTCCAGTTGGTTTCGAAATTGACGATTTTTTCCAGCGCCGGCTGGTAAGCCATCGAATTGGCCTTGCTGGCGCGCGCGACCTTCGAGGGATCCTCACCCGACAGCAGCATCGGATTGTCGCCGACGATGGCAAGCCGCGCGGTGTTGGCGCCGAACGCCTTCGCCATGCCCTCGTAAAGCCAGCCGGCGGCGCGGTCGAAGCTGCTGTCGCGGGCGTAGCGATAACGCGACAGCGTGATCTCCTCGTCCGACAGGAATGGCGTCACGATGCCGGCGCCGGCCTTGTAGGCATGTTCGGCGATCCGGCGCACCAGCGGCAACGCCACCGAGGGTGCGGTCAGGAGCAGATCCTGGCCCGGCTGCAATTGCAGCCCGACTTTGACGGCGACTTCGGCGAGGCGGTCGAGTTTGACGGGATCGATCGAGGCGGAGAGATTGCGCTGATGTGCGGTCATGATTTTTCGGCCAAAGGCTGCTGGATGTTGTGGCTCCGCAGCCTCTGGCCCAAATGACGATATCAGGGGTCGCAGAATCAGGCCAAAGCGAGCGAAGCGCCTGATATCAGCAATAGCACAAGAATGGTTCGGCGAAAGCCGGCCTCGTTGATGTTCCGGAATGCCAGAATGCCCAGCGCGGAACCCGCAAACAGCGCCGGCAGGCTGATGGCGAGGTCGACCACGACCCTGGACGACAGGCCGTGGCGTTCGAGCAGCAGCACCAGCGCAAAAATCTGCATGATGGCGATGAACGGTTGCACCAGGCCGCGCTGGTCGCCCTTCGGCATGCCGCGCAGGTCGCACCAGATGGTCGGGATCGCGCCCGGCATCGCGGTTAGGCCTCCGATCAGGCCGCCGCCGAATCCCACCAGCGCGGTGAGGCGTCGGCTGGCTCCGCCGTCAGCGCGCGCCAGCGCCGGGCGGAACAGCATGTAGCCGGCATACAAGGCGACGACGATTCCGAAGCCGGTCCGGAGAATATAGGTATCGGTGTTCTGCAGCAGATGGACGGCGATGGGAATTCCCAATGCACCGCCGACGATCAGGAGCAGGCTGCCCTCCCACTGAATGTTCCGGCGCAACGCCCACAGGTTGGCGGCCTGCACGCCGATGCTGCAGGCCATCATCAGGGGGACCGCTTCCAGCGGCTGAAAAATGCGAAGCAGGATCGCACCGGCAACCGCCGAAAAGGCGAAGCCGGCCAGCCCCGAGACGAACGCCCCGGCGAACACCGCGACGCTCAGCAAGACATCTGTCGCGAGATCCGGCATGGCGTCCGCCTCCGGTGCAAAACTAGTCGAATGGAAGTGAGGGTTGCGGCGGTGCGGTTGCCGCCGGGCACGTCACCGCGTCGTCAAGCGCTGCGGCCGCCGGACCGGCATGCGAGCGATCGAGCACGACTCCTGTGGCGACATGGAGAACCACCGTAAGGACGGCGATGATGACAAGCGGCGTAAGGCGGATCGGCCGCGCCTCAGGCGAGCTGATCCCAGAAAGAAGGGTTTGCGATTCTCCGTGTCCGACCGTCGGCGCGGATGGCGATTTTATTTCCGTGGGCATTTCGGCTGCTCTCTTCCGGGTGAAATGAATCGGCTGCGATGCTTGGCGGCGCAACCCTGGAATATTGATCGATGAGATGGCTGTGATGGCGGATCACACGCCGCGCTTCGCGGCGCCGCGAGACATGCAACGCTGCGAGAATGCGCAGGAAAATATTTTTACGTTTGGTTCGCCGGCTGGATTTGGCTTCAACGGAGCTGATGCGCATCGCTGATGACCCCGCGTGTTGGAGTGTCGGATATTCTCGCGGGCAACATGTCAGCGGTCGCCGTCAACGCCTGTGATATGTTTCACAGACGCTTCGACGATGTAGGACAAATAGATGTGAGTGTACTTGAGAAACCCTTGATTAGTTCTTGAGATGCACTGAAGTGCATCATGCCGCCCGTTTGCGAGGCACCACTTCGCCGCAAATCAATGCAGCCGGGATCAGCGTTTCGACGCCGCCAGAACCCTGTCGACCATCTCCGGCGCGAGGCCGAGATAATTCCTCGGCGAGGTCAAACGATCGATCGTCGCGCGATCGATCCGCGCGGAAACCCGCGGGTCCGCCGACAGCGCATCCGCCAGGGCGATGCCTTTTTCGTTGGCGACGCGGCAGGCGTCATAGACCACATCATGGGCTTCCTGCCGGCCGATATCGGGCGCCAGTCCCATCATCACCGCTTCCGCAACAATGAGTCCGCGGCTGATGTCGAGATTGCTCGGCCATCTTCTTCTCATCGACGATCAGCCCGCCGAGCGCGAACTTCGCCTGGTGCAGGCTGCCGGCGGTCAGCAGGAAACTTTCCGGGATCGCCATCCATTCGGCATGCCACGGTCCGGTGGCACGCTCGAAATCCTGCACCATCGCATCCAGCATCAGCCCGGCATGCTGGCGCACGCTCTTGGCCGCCGCCAGCATCAGTTCCGACGAAATCGGATTGCGCTTCTGCGGCATGGTCGACGACGCGCCGCGCCCTTTGACGAAGGGTTCAGAGACTTCGCCAAATTCGGTCGAGGCCATCATCATGATGTCGAGCGCGATCTTGCCGAGCGAACCGGTGACCAGGCCGAAGAAATTCATCACCTCGGCCAGCCCGTCACGCGCGACGTGCCAGGTCGAGACGGGCACGCCGAGCCCAAGCTCTTCGCACAGCGCCTGCTGCATTTCGAAACCCTTGTCGCCAAGCGATGCCAGCGTGCCGGCGGCGCCGGCGAACTGGCCGACCAGCACGCGCGGCTTCAGTTGCGCCAGCCGCTCGGCATGGCGGTCGAACATCGCCAGATAAATCGCGGTCTTGTAGCCGAACGTCACCGGCAGCGCCTGTTGCAAGTGGGTGCGGCCCGCCATCGGCGTATCGCGATAGCGCTTCGAGAGACCGGCGAGGATGCCGCGCAGTTCGGCGATGTCGTTCTCGATGATTTCAAGGCCGGCACGCACCTGCAGGATCATGGCGGTGTCCATGATGTCCTGCGTCGTCGCGCCCCAATGCACATAGCGCCCGGCCTCGCCGCACTGCTTCACCATTTGATGAACCAGCGGCAGGATCGGATAGCCGACGATGTCGGTTTCGCGGCGCAGCAGCTCGAAATCGAACGCCGATACATCGGTCCGCTCTGCGATCTCGAGAGCCGCTTCCGCCGGAATCACGCCGCAGCGCGCCTCGGCCTTTGCCAAGGCTACCTCGACGTCGGCATAGCGCGAGATCAGGTTGAAATCCGAAAACACCTCGCGCATCGCTGGTGTCCCGAAGGCGTCGCGGAACAGGATGGAGTTGAGGACAGTGGTCGATGTCGGAAAAGCGGGCATGGCGGATTTCCTGCAAACGGATCCCGGCGAGCGCCGGGATTACGTCATGCCACAATCGCTTCGTGTTGGGAAAGCCGCGTGTTTCGTCCGCTCCCGATCACCGGTTCATTTTACCAGCTCTCTCTACCAGTTCTCTTGTGACGTTCGCACGTCGAGTTCGAACGACCAGGCCCGGCGCGGCTGCTTGTGCAGGAACACAAAGCCATCGACGATGCCATCGATGCTGATCAGGCGCTCTTCGCGGCTGGCGGCATCGGGAAAACGCTTCATGATCTTTTCGCCGCCGATCGGCCCGTCGACCACGACATGGCCGACGTGAATGCCGTCCGCCGCATATTCCTTCGCCATCGCCTGCGCCAGGGTACGCAGGCCCGCCTTCGACGAATTGAACGCGCCGTAGCCGGAGCGTCCCCGCAGCGAGGCGCTGGCCCCGGTGAACAGCAGCGAGCCGGCACCTTTCGGCACCAGGCGGCGAACCGCCTCGCGGCCGAACAGAAAGCCGCCAAAACACACCACGCGCCAGCTCTGCTCGAAATAGCCGGCCTCCATGTCGATGATCTTGCCCGGCGTGTTGTTGCCGGCGTTATAGATCGCAAGCTCGAGGTCCGGCCCGGCCTTGTCGAACAGCGCGACGATATCGGCCTCACTGGTGGCGTCGGCGACGACAGCCGTAGCCCGCCCGCCGGTGGCGGCGATGTCGGCCACTACAGCATCCAGGGCCTGTTTGGTGCGGCCGGCCGCCAGTACATTCAAGCTTTCGGCCGCGAACCGCTTGCAGAGCTGCGCGCCGAGGCCCTGATCCGGACCGACGCCGATGATGATTGCCGTTCCCATATCCGCCGCTCCTGCGTTGCACCGAAGGCTGCAACAAGATTTATATGACGATTATCATCAGTACAATCGCGTCAGCGGTCATGGCGGCCGGCATCATGCTCCGTTCACGAGAATATGAGAACGAAAGGTCGCGCCTGTCAGACTCAGGACAGGCCGCGCACCGTCAGCACGATGGCTTCCGCCCCCGCTTTGCGGTCGACCGAGATTTCCTGATATTCCGGCGAAGTCTGAAATTCTTCCGCCGCGGTGGCATCGGGAAATTCCATGATCACGACCTTGTCGCGCGGCCAGTCGCCTTCGAGCACGACCGGATGCGCGTCGGCCACCAGCAGCCTGCCCTTGAACTTCTTGAACACGCCCATGAAGCGCGACTGGTAGCGGTCGTAAAGTTCGCGGCGGGTGAACTTCAGTTGCGCGATGATGTAGACGGACATTCCGGCTCCCCGATTGAAGTCTTCACTCCGGCTGGATGCCGGCCACTTTGGTATATTCGGTCCAGCGCTCGCGTTCGGCCCGCACCTCGGCCTCGCAGGCGGCGAGATCGGTGATGTCGTAGGACAGGCCGAATTCGTCCATCCGCCGCCGCACTTCAGGCACGGTGAGGGCTTCGCTGATCAGCCCGTTCAACTGCACCACGATGTCCCGCGGCGTCGCTGAGGGAACGGCCATGCCGAGGAAGCCCGTGAGCTGGAATCCCGGAAAGGTTTCGGCGACCGCAGGCACCTCGGGCGTTGCCTTTGCGCGCGTGAGACTCGTGATCGCCAGCGGCCGCAGCTGATGGCTTTGCAGATACTGGTTCGACGCCGTCGTATCCATGAACAGGCAATGGATTTCACCCGAGATCAAATCCGCGATCGCATTCGCGATGGCGCGGTACGGTACGCCCTGCAGTTCGATCCCGGCGAGACGGCCCAGATATTCCGGCGGCGTGCGCGAGGAGGCGTTGAAATAGCCGAACACCAGTTTGCCGGGTGCTGCCTTGGCCGCAGCGACGAAGCTCGGGAGATCACGCCACGGCGCCTCCGGCCGCACCATCAGATAGCTGCCGCTGGAACGGAACACCCCGACCACCGTAAAATCCTTGGCGGGATCATAGGCAAGGTTGCGCACCAGGCTGACATTGGCGGCATGCGTAGAGGTGGTGATCAGCAGCACCGTGTAGCCGTCGGGCTCGGCGGTCTTCACCGCCATGGTGCCGATGATGCCGTTGGCGCCCGGGCGGTTGTCGACGACGACGGCCTGTTTGGTCTTGTCCTCGATCTGCTTGCCGATCAGCCGCGCGGAAATGTCGCCGGAGCCGCCGGGCCCGAATGGCACGATGATCTTGATCGGCCGCGACGGATATTGCGCGGCTTGCGCCTGAACAGGCGCCAGCGCCGCGCCGATCAGCGCAAGGACGGAACGGCGATCAATTGCAATTTTCGGCATGAGACCCGTCACCAAGGCTTCCCCGCTATTCTTGTTTTTCGACGGGAGGCGTATCGTTAAATCGCAATGCGAGCGAGCGAATTGGTGCATGCCTGCCCCTCATTCGGAACGCCCGGCGCGAACGGCCCGTCATCCCGTGATGTGCATCCAACCGAGGACGGCGCCCCAAACGGCGGCCGTCGTTACGGCCAGCAGGATAATGGCGCCCAGTATCGAAAGGCAGAGCAGCAGCCCATCCTCTTCGAGATAGGCCAGCGCGATCAGCGCCACCAGCAGCGCCGGCACGATCTGGATCAGGGGCAATGGCGCCAGAAACAGCCCGCTCAACGCCAGGATGGCGACGCCCGCGGCGCGCCGCGACAGTCCCGGCGAAATCGGCCAGCGCGGATGCACAATTTTCTCGAGCGATGCAAGCAGCGGCAGCGCGCGCCTGACGATGCCTGTCAGAGCGGAGGAGCGGAGCGGATAAACCGCGATGCGCCGCGGAAAACTCGGCCCGCTGCGTCCCAGGATCATCTCGAAGGCCGGGATTGCCAGTAGCGGCCCGATCAGAAGCGAAATGCCGGGCACCATCGCCACCAGCGCCATTACCAGCAGGATGATTCCGAACGAGCGGCGATCGAGCCGGCCGAGCAGCCATTCAATGGTAAAATGCTCGCCCGGAAGGTTGTTCACCAGATCCGATAGCGTGGCGGTGACCGGAACGGGATGGGATTCGGTGTCAGCCGGCTCGGAAGAATGATCGTCCCGCAACATCGAATCCATTTTGGCAGTCTACCACTCAGCCGCGAAATTTCTTCTTTGGCTTCTTCCCGAACGCAGGTTTGGGAGCATCGCCGCGGTCGCGCCTTGAATTGCCGGCGAAGGCAGGCTTGTCTTGGTGCCGCTTCTTCGACTTGAAGTCCGGCTTCCGGTCGAACGACGGCGAACTTTCGCCGCCGGTTTTTTCGCTTTGCGACTTGAAAGGCTTGCCGTGCTTTTTGAACGGCCGTTCGGACGGCCTCTCATCACGCGCGAAATCGTTTGCGGCCGCGCCGCGGTCGGGCGCCCGCGCCTCCCGCCGAGGCGCTTCCCGCCGTGGCGCTTCGTGCCGAGGCGTATCCTGCCGAGGCACGTAGGCCCGCTTTTCGGGAGCGGCCTCGCGCTGCGGGGCGCCCTCGAGCGCCTCGATGCGGATCGTGTCTTCCTTGTCGGGACGGCGGATCTTGACGGCAAACGACTCCGCCGCACGCGCCGAAATCTCGAACTCGGTCGTGGTATCCATGATGCGGATGGCGCCGATATCCGTTTTGTCGATGCCGCCGCGGCGGCAAATCATCGGCAACAGCCAGCGCGCTTCGGCGTTCTTCTTACTTCCGATCGAAGCACGAAACCACACGCTGTCTTCGCCCATGCGATGGCGTGGCGACGATTTTCCCGGCTTTGGCCGCGGCCCGGCGGAACGATCCTCGCGAACCGTCCGCTCCTGCGCGCGCTCGGCACGCGACCGGACCCGACCTTCGCCGGGATCGGTAATGTCTTCGGGCGACGGCAGCCGGGCGCGATAGAGACGCGCCAGCGCCGCGGCGATATCCTCGGCCGATCGCTCGGCGAGCAGCGCCTGCGCGATCACCAGGTCCTCGGGCGTGGTCTCAGCCGCGAACAGATCGTCTTTCAGCATGCGCTCCTGGTCGAGCTTGCGGATTTCGTCCGGCTGCGGCGCGATACCCCAGACCGCATCGATCCCGGCCAGATTGAGCAGCATTTCCGCACGGCGCTTTCGGGCCGGCGGCACCAAGAGAATGCTGACACCCTTGCGGCCGGCGCGTCCGGTGCGGCCGGAGCGATGCTGCATCACCTCGGGATCATTCGGCAGATCGGCGTGGATGACGAGGTCGAGGTTCGGCAGATCGATGCCACGCGCGGCGACGTCGGTCGCGACGCAGACCCGGGCGCGTCCGTCGCGCAGCGCCTGCAGCGCCATGGTGCGCTCGTTCTGGGTCAATTCGCCCGACAGCGCGACGACCGAGAAACCGCGTTCCAGCAGCGCCGACTGCAAATGCCGGACGGCGTCGCGGGTGTTGCAGAACACCAATGCACTGGGTGATTCGAAGAACCGCAGCAGGTTGACGACGGCATGCTCGACATCGCCGGGCGCGATCCGGATCGCGCGGTACTCGATGTCGGCGTGACCGCCCTCGTCGCCTTCGACTTCGACGCGAAACGCGTGCTGTTGATACTCCTTCGCCAGCGTCACGATGCCGCGCGGCAGGGTCGCCGAGAACAACAGCGTGCGGCGGGTCTCGGGCGTCGCTTCGAGGATGAACTCCATGTCCTCGCGAAAACCGAGATCGAGCATCTCGTCGGCTTCGTCGAGCACGATTGCCTTCAACTGGGAGACGTCGAGGCGGTTGCGCCGCAAGTGATCGCAGAGCCGGCCGGGCGTGCCGACCACGATATGGGCGCCGGCGGTCAGTTCGCGCTGCTCGCGGCGCGGATCCATGCCGCCGACGCAGGAAACGACGCGCGCATTGGCATGGCCGTAAAGCCAGACCAGTTCGCGATGGACCTGCAGCGCCAGTTCGCGCGTCGGCGCCACGATCAACGCAAGCGGTGCGCCGGCCTGCTCGAACCGCTCGGCATCGCCGAGCAGGTTCTTCGCGATCGCCAGCCCATAGGCGACGGTCTTGCCGGAGCCGGTCTGCGCGGAAACCAGCAGATCACGGCCGTCGGCGGCATCCGCCAGAACGGCGGTCTGCACCTGCGTCAGCCGATCAAAATTGCGCTCCGCCAAGGCTCGGGCGAGCGGCGGATTTGTAGGCATTAATGTCACGGGATTCAAAACCTTGGTTGGCGTTGTCCGCCGAAACGGAAAACAGGGCTTTGAGCCCGATGGCTCGAAAGCTGCCGCCTGGAACACGCGCAGGCGCACGGCGCGATGAATTGGATGAGATGGGGACCCTTTAGGGCAAATCCAAGCAAAACACCATCCATTCTTTGCAGGGCCGCCTGCCCCGATCGGGATGGTAAACCGCTCAGATCGCTCGGTTCTGTGCCCAATCGAGCCGCAAATGCTCACGGGGATGCTGGGATTTCTGGAAACCGTCCGCTAGAGTGCCGCTTTGAGGGCTTTTCATCCAAGGGACTACCGTGACGCCGTTCAAGACCATTCGCGCCCGCGCCGAGAAGCGCAAAGGCGGCCCCAAGGCGCTGGCCAAGCTGCTGCCGGCCAAGCCCGATCCGAAGGCGCTGGCGAAGCTCGGCGACGACCGGATTCTGGCGGAGATGACCCAGCGGGTGTTTTCGGCGGGCTTTGCCTGGAGCGTGATCGAGAATAAATGGCCTGGCTTCGAAAAGGCATTTCTCGGCTTCAAGCCGGGCCCGCTGACGCTGCAGCCGGATGATTTCTGGGACGACCTGATGAAGGACACGCGCATCGTGCGCAACGGCGCCAAGATCATGTCAGTGCGCGCCAACGCCGGCTTTGTCAGGGACGTCGCGAAGGAGCACGGCAGCTTTGGCAAGTTTTTGGCGAAATGGCCGTCCTCCGACCAAACCGGCCTGCTCGAACTTCTCTCCAAGCGCGGCAACCGGCTTGGCGGCAATACCGGGCAGATGATGTTGCGTTTTCTCGGCTGGGACGGTTTTGTGACATCGAGGGACGTCGTGCTGTGCCTGCGCGACGCCGGCCTCGATATCGCCGAGACCGTCACCTCGAAGCGCGACATTGCCAAGGTGCAGGCGCAGTTCAATGCCTGGGCCGAAGAAACCGGGCTTGCCTACGTGCAGATCTCGCGGATTTGCGCGCTGTCGATCGGCGAGAATTATGCGGCGGAGAAGCTGGCACGCATGATCGGCGACGATTGATCGCGGCGCACATCTCCCATCGAGACATCAAACCGATCTCAGAGCCCCGCGCCCTTGCCAATCGCACCGGAAAACGAGCGATCCAGGATATCGGCGGCGTTGAGCTTCTGCTTGATCAGGCCGTTGCGGAAATACAAGTCGATCGTCTGCTGCTCGTCTGCAACAGCGCTGTCGTCGATCGGCGCGATCCGGATTTTGGCGCGGGAGAGCCAGTTGAGCGGAACGGCCGTCGGGATGCCCATAAGCTTGCCCCAGGTCTCCGCGTAACTTCCGATATTGTTCAGCGACCATGCCCGCGCCGCGGTCAGCCGACGCAAAAAGTCTTCCAGCTCCGGCCGCTTGTCGCGGATGGCATTGGGGGTTGCGACCTGAAATCCGATGCCCGGCGTGATCCCGTCCGCCGTGATGATGCGCCGCGACTGGAACAGCACTTCCTCCTGGCTGACATAGGGCTCCCAGGTCGACCACGCGTCGACGGAGCCTTGCGTGTAGGCAACCTTGGCATCCGAGGGCGCCAGAAACACAATGTTCACATCGGCCGCAGACCAGCCCTTCGATTCCAGCGCGGCCAGGATAAGCTGATGCCCGATCGAACCGCGGCCGGTCGCGATTTTCTTTCCCTTCAAATCCTCGAAGCCGCGAATTCCCGATTCTTTCGGCACCAGGATCGCGAGGCCTTCCCGGGTCTGCCTGACCGTGCCGATGGCCTTTACCGGCACATTCGCCGCCGCGGCGAAGGTAAAGGGCGCGTCACCGACCAGACCGGTGTCCAGCGCTCCCGCGCCGAGCGCCTCCAGCAGAGGCGCTGCGGCCGGAAACTCCTTCCACTCGATCCTGTAGGGCACGTCCTTGAGCACGCCCGCGGCTTCCATCACGGCTTGCGAATTGCCTTTTTGATCGCCGACGCGAAGCGTGGTCTGCGCGCCGGCCGAAACGATCGCACCCAGCAAAAGGCCTGCCGCCAAGACAATCCGCATCATTCCGCGGCAACTCCCCTGGCGGCGCCGCGCGCGGCAATCAGGTTGCGCGTCAGGGGAATCAGCTCGCGGCCATACTCAATCGCGTCGATCAGCGGATCGAAGCCGCGGATCAGGAAATGGCTGATGCCGAGGTCGTAATAATCGCCGAACACCTCGGCGACCTGTTCCGGCGTTCCTACCAACGCCGTCGTATTGCTGTTGGCACCGGTAAGCCTGGCGATTTCGGTCCACAGCCGCTTGTCGATCCGCGTACCTTGATCGGCCAATGCGAGCAGCCGCCGCGCCCCCGCGGTCGCATGGCCGTCGGCCGGCTTGCGATAGCCGGTCTTGTCCTGCAACGCGGTGGCGCGCTCGAGAATGGCCTCGGCCTTGGCCCAGGCCTTGTCCTCGGTGTCGGCGAGGATCGGCCGCACCGAAAGGCTGAATCGCGGCGTCGGCCGTCCGTGTTTGGCGGCGGCATTTCGCACCCGTGAAGTAACGTCGCGCACCTGCGCGTAGGACTCACCCCATAGCGCGAAGGTGTCGGCATGCTTGCCGGCGACCTCGATCGCGGCATCGGAGCCACCGCCGACGAAGACCGGAATTCCGGTGTTGTGATACGGCTTCAACTGCGAGAAGCCATTCTCGACCTGATAATATTTGCCGCGATAGCTGAACGGCTTGTCCGAACTCCATTCGGCCCTGACGACGTCGAGGAACTCGGAGGTACGGGCATAACGCTCGTCCTTGTCGTCGAGGATATTGCCGTCCTGCTTCAACTCGGTCGCGTTGCCGCCGGTGATGACGTGCAGGGCGACCCGTCCGCCCGAGAGCTGATCGACGGTGGCCAACTGTCGCGCCAGCAGTGTCGGCGCGGTGAAGCCGGGCCGCTGCGCGATCAGGACCTTGAGCCGGTCGGTAACGCCGAGCACGTGCTGGCCGACCTGCAAGCCATCAGGCGTGGTGGAGTGAAACGCCAGCAGCACGCGATCGAAGCCCGCGTTTTC
Source organism: uncultured Alphaproteobacteria bacterium (assembly GCA_963764705.1). Lineage (GTDB taxonomy): Bacteria > Pseudomonadota > Alphaproteobacteria > Rhizobiales > Xanthobacteraceae > Bradyrhizobium. The sequence goes on from CAVXTR010000020.1 coordinate 548,051, forward strand.
ATGCGCCTTGGCGACGGTCTCGATGTGGTGGCGGTCCAGTATTGGACCGGATCGCACAATGGTTTCCGACGAATTGTTGTTGCTGATGTACCCGATGAATTCGACTGACATGACAGGGCTCCAGTTTTGATTTGACTTCAGAGGCCGAGCGCGAGGCGTCCGGCGATCAGGCGCGTGGCGTCGTCCTGCGGGGTGTGCACACGGCCGCACAGCACATCGCGGTAATGCCGCTCCAGCGGGTTGGCGCGGGTGAGGCCATGGTTGCTGGTCAGCGACAACGCGTCCTCGACCACCGCGACCGCGTTGTTGGTGACGGTAAGTTTGACGATGTTAGACTCCGACGCATCAAGCGCGACGCCGTCGTCGAAATCGCCGGCGAAGCTCTCGATCAGGCGCCGGTTGACCGCAAGGCGGGCCTCGATGCCGCCAACGATCTCCTGCGCCCGCGGCAATGTCGCCAGCGACGCGCCGAGATTGGACGGCACCCGGCTCTTCAGGAACCCCACTAGCCAGTCCCGCGCCGCCCGCGCGATGCCGTCGTAGATCGACGCCACGAAGATCGTATGCACGGTCGCATGGGTGAGATCGGGAACCCGCCATTCATCCGGCCTGCGAACATCGATCTCGTGATCGAGCGGAAACACCACATCATCGAAGATGACATCATGGCTGCCGCTGGCGCGCAGGCCGAGATGATCCCAGGTCTCGACGATCTGCGTTCCCGGCAAGCCCGCCGGCACCAGGAACAGGCCGACGCGCGGCTCCGGCTCGTCGGTTTTCGCCCAGACCGCATACCATTTCAGGATCGGCGCGCCGGTCGAATAGATCTTTCGCCCGCTCAGCCGCCATCCGGTCTCGGTCCTTCGAGCGGTCGTAGCCGGCAATCCGCCGCGCGACGGCGAGCCGAGGTCAGGTTCGACGCGCAGTGCGTTGATCAGCGACACCCCCTCGACGCTCTCGCGCGCTAGTTTTCGTGACAACCTGCCGGGCCAGCGTGTGCTGCGCGCCATCACCAGGTGCTGGATGTAATGCATCGACAACACCAGCGCCGTGGATGGGTCGGCCTTGCCGATGATGTTGAGCACGCGCGCGGCCTCGCTGGCATTCGCCCCTTTCCCGCCCAGCGCGGCCGGAACGGTCAAGGCCAGCAATCCCGCCTCGGCAAGCTGTTCGAAATTCTCGAACGGGAAACTGCCGTCACGATCGTGTTGAGACGCGCGCGCCGCAAACTCCGACGCCAGCAAGCTTGCGCAGGCCAGGAAGGACGGCCCTGCGTCCTCCGTTGGTTGCTTGCGCAGGGAACCAGCCTGAACGTTCACCATGTCGCATCCAATCCGAGCAAACCCAAAATGTTGCGGCGGAGGTCGGCGAGATAGGGATCGCCTCGATGTCGCGGATAGGGGCGGTCGACCGTGATATCGGCCTTGATGCGCGCCGGCCGGTCGCTGAAAACGATGACGCGGTTGGCGAGAAACACCGCTTCCTCGACGTCGTGCGTCACCAGCAGCGCGGTGAATCCGGTGCGCTGCCAGAGCGACAGGATTTCGGTTTGCATGGCAATTCGCGTTAGCGAATCAAGCTTGCCGAGCGGCTCGTCGAGCACCAGGATCTTGGGATCGTTGACCAGCGCCCGCGCCAGCGAAACCCGTTGCGCCATGCCGCCGGAAAGCTGGTGCGGATAAGCGTTGCGGAACGCGGACAGGCCAACCAGCTCGATCGCCGCATCGACGCGATGGCGCTGCGATTTGAGAATGCCCTGCGCCTCGAGGCCGAGCGCAACGTTGTGCCAGACCGTCCGCCACGGAAACAGCGTCGGGTCCTGGAACACCACCACCCGCGAAGGAAACGGTCCTGTGATCGCGTCGCCGTCTTCCCGCAAGATGCCGGAGCGCGGCGGCTCGAGTCCGGCGACCAAGCGCAGCAAGGTCGACTTGCCGCAACCTGACGGCCCGAGCAGTGCGACGAATTCGCCGGGCTTGGCACTAAAGCTGACATCGTCGAGCACCGGCAGCACGGCGCCGTCGATATCGAAGGCGTGACTGACATTCTCGACGGTGAGCGAAGCACCGGTCGAATCCAGGGCCGTCGGTTCGGCCCGCGCAAGCGCTACCATTTGACGACTCCCTTCTGCCACACCAGCAGATGATCGCGGGCCCGGAACAGCAGGGTAATGGCGCCGGAGCACAACAGCGACATCACGATCAGCGCCGCATACATGTTGGCGTAGGCGGCCCAGCCCTGGGCCCATTGCAGGTACCAGCCGAGACCGGCCTTCACGCCGATCATCTCGGCGACGACGAGCACCGCGAACGACGAACCCAGCCCCATGAACAGGCCGACGAAGACGTGCGGCAGCGCCGCGGGGATCGCGACCTTCAGCACCAGGAACGCCGGTTTCGCTCCCAGCGTTCGGGCCACGTCGTAATAGGCGTTGCTGACGCTTGCGACACCGGACCAGGTCAGCACCGTTACCGGAAAGCCGGTCGCAAGCGCGATCAGGAACGTGCTGGCGCTCCAGCTCGACGGGAAGGTGAAGAACGCGATCGGCAGCCATGCGGTCGCCGGCAACGGTCCGATGAAGCGCAGCACCGGATGCACCCAGTAGCCGACACCGCGCGACCAGCCAATCGAGACACCAGTCAGGAAGCCAGTGGCCGCCCCGATGGCGTAACCGCCGAGCTGCAGCTTCACCGAAGCAAGGATGCTGTCCAGCAATTTGGGAAAGTCATCGGTATAGACTTCGATGATGGACTGCGGCGGCGGGAAGAACGGCAGCGGCAGCCAGGCGAATTTGGCGGTCGCGACTTCCCACAGCGTCAAGAATGATGCCAGCGCGAGCAGCCACGGCGCGCGCCGCTGCAAGCCCGCGTCAAACCGCCCGAGCCTGCCGCCGGCCACCGTGGCCACGAAGATAATACCGGCCAGCACGAAGGCGACAGCCGCGATCGCTGATGTGCGCGGCCAGTCACCGATATCGGGCCACCACAGGCACGACACGCCGAAGCCGACCCACGCCAGGCTGGCGAACACGCCAACGCCGCCTGATGGAAATGAGACCGGCAGCGACAGCGGCTGCCCCGAAAGTGCTGCACCTTCCTCCGCCGATTGCGCAAGCGCGACCGTCTTAGACGCCGAATACGTCGACATAGATGCGCTCCGCAAATTTGGCTGTGTCGGTGCCCGGCTTGAACACCGAGACGCTCTTGAGGTCGTCGGCATAGCCCTTCAGCTCGCGCTTGAGGACTTCGCCGACGGGATGGTGATGATGGGTGTGGTAGCGAACCATGCTTTCGAGATCGGCCAGCGATGCCGCTTTCGGTGCATAGGGCTGGAACGATTTCGCCGCCTTTTCGGGATTCTGCGACACGAACATCGCCGCATCCAGCAGCGCCTGGGTGATCGCGCGCGCCACCTGCGGTTCCTCACGTACCAGGCTGCCGCGCAGGCCGACAATGCAGCAGCTCTTGTCCTTGTAGTCACCGTCGAGATTGGAGGCGACCTCCTTGTAGGCGCTGTCTTTCAGCCAGAGATAGGCCAGCGGATCAGAGGAGAGGAACGCCTGCACCTCGCCCTTCTCGACCGCGAGGTTGAGGAGATTGCCGGGATAAGGCCGCCAGTCGACATCCTTGTTGGGATCGATACCGAGCTTGGCGAGCTGGATCGAGAAGAAGTTCTTGTCGGGACCTGCGAGGTCGCCGACCGCGACGATCCTGCCCTTGAGGTCGGTGAGCTTGTCGACGCCTGAATTGGTGCGGGTCAACACTCGCATGCAGCCTCCATGGGTGCCGGCGGCGATCTTGACGTCGAACCCCTGCTCCAGCGGCTTGAGCCAGCGCAGTGCCATGCCGAGACCCGCATCGGACTTGCCGGTCGCGATCGCCTCCAGCAATTGATCGGTGGAGCCGCTGTAATTGACGAGTTCGACGTCCAGATTCTGTTTCTGGAAAAACCCGTGATCGATCGCGACCGGCAGCGGCGCAAGGCAGACTGCGCCGGCATTCCACGACAGTTTCAATTTGCGCGGCGTACCCGTCAGCGGCGGCGCATCCGACGCCGCCTTGCAGATCGGGAATTGCGAGAAGTCGATATCGGGCGTTACGGCCTTGAACGGAAACGCCTGCGCGCCGATGACGCCGGCCGGCACGGCCAATGCGGCCGCGGCGCCACCGCGCAGCAAAGCGCGGCGGTTCAACAACGACGTGTTCGGCGTGCCTCTTGGATCATCTCTTGTCGACATGTTCTCGCACCTTCGTTGCGCACAGCTTCCCCGTTGGCGCAGAGCGCGCAGCTCCGCGTCTCGAAAACCCGAGGTCACGATGGATGGTTAGATTTGTTCCCGACGGCTTCGCGCCGTCGAATTGGATGTGCAAATGATGCGGCGCAACGCGGCAATCGTCAATGAAATGGAATTTCGAATGTGATCGGCGCCGAAGGGATTATCTCCACGTTCACGCAGCGCAACGATGAAACGATTTTTGCGATCGAAGCAATCCTCAAGCTGATCACTGCATTTTCAATGAGCAGCTCGCCGTTCAACGAACGGCGCTTGCTATGCCCATCGACACACCGACAACTTCCTTGCTCTCACACGCGTCGCAGTAGTCAACCCTTTCACACGCTCTCATGGCCGCGCCGAAATCCGGTGTGCCGACCGGTTCGAGGCCTCCCGGCGCCTCTGTGCCGCAGCTCACGTCGGAACCGCGTCCCCTCCCCTAGGTTGCCAGCGGGCTGTTACCGACTGCGGCGGGACGGCGATCGCGACGCACTGTGAGATGCGCGGGGTCTCTCGTCCCTCCAGACCAAGGATGATGATCATGGCCAGGACAATTCGTATTCTTGATGACACCGCGACATTTCTGACCGACGCGACACCGGCGGTCGTTTCGCCCTCCGGACCTATTTACATCACGGGATCATGGGGCAATGACACGCTCGACGGCACCATCTGGGACGACGTGATCAACGGCCTCGGCGGCAATGACACGATCCGCGGCTATGGCGGCGACGACACCATCGTCGGCGGCAACGGCGCCGGAGGCAATTATCTCGACGGTGGCGACGGCAACGATTTCCTCCAGGCCTTCGACGGCAGCGACACGCTGGTCGGCGGCGCCGGCGACGACTACCTTTATGCCGGCAACGGCTACAACAGCCTCGATGGCGGGACCGGCAACGATACCCTGGTCGGCGAACTCGGCACCGACCTCATGAGCGGTAGCGACGGCAACGACAACCTCTATGGCGGTGGCGGCAACAACATTCTCGACGGCGGGGCCGGCGATGACTGGCTCGACGCCGGGGCCGGCGCATCCTGGCTGTTCGGTGGCGACGGATACGACACCGCCGGCTATGGTTCGTCGGCCAACGCCGTCACCGTGAACCTGCTCGACATGACCCAGAACGGAGGCGATGCGGCCGGCCATGTCTATATCGGCATCGAGGCGTTCTACCTCTCGGTCTTCGACGATACGTTCATCGGCTCGAATCTCGCCGACACCGTCAATGGCGCCAGCGGCGACGACACGCTGTACGGCAATGGCGGCAACGACAGCCTCGACGGCAGCGCCGGCAACGATTGGCTGTATGGCGGCGACGGCGATGATATCCTGCACGGCGGCGCCGCGCGTCACCACGGTCCCGGCGGCGGCGACGATTTCCTGTCCGGCGGCAACGGCAATGACACGCTCGATGCCGGCGACGGCAACGACCTTCTCAACGGCGGCGCCGGTGCCGACCTGCTGCAGGGCGGCGACGGCTACGACATCGCGGCCTACTATGACGCCACCTCCGCCGTCAGCATCGACCTGACGCATGCGTCGACGACCTGGACCGGCGAAGCGCAGGGCGATGTGCTGTCGTCGATCGAGGAATTCGATCTGACGGCGTTCGCGGACACCTTCAAGGGCGACGCCACTGCCAACGTCGTCTATGGCGGCGACGGCGACGACCAGATCTACGGTCTCGGCGGCAACGACGAGCTCCATGGCGGCGACGGCAATGACGGCCTCTACGGCGGCGACGGCAACGATGTCATCTATGGCGACAGCGGCTGGGCACATGGCGGTGACGACTACCTGCAGGGCAACGCCGGCGACGACACCCTGATCGGCGACTACGGCAACGACCGCATGGTCGGCGGTACCGGCAACGACATCCTGATCGGCGGCAGGGGCGGCGACTACATGATCGGCAACGAGGGCGCCGATACGTTCCGCTTCGCCGCCGTCGAGGAGTTCGCAAAACCGCGTATCCTGGGGCGCCAGTCAGCTCGATACCATCGTCGACTTCACGCAAGGCGAGGACAAGATCGACCTGTCGCTGATCGACGCCAACGGCTCGCTGGCCGGCGACCAGGCCTTCACCTTCCTCGCCGATCCCGCCCACTTCACCGGCGACTGGACCGGCAAGATCTGGGAAACCACGAGCGCCCAGAACGGCATCGCCACGCTCAACATCTCGATCAACGGCGATGCGACGCCGGAGATGCAGATCTACATGTCACACGCCTACACCTTCACCGCGAACGACTTCATTCTCTGAGCGTTGAAGCCGCCGGCAGGCACTTCGAGATACGGCGTACCTTGCGCCGTATCTCTGCGGCTGAATCAAATCACGTAGAATCCATGCGTCGCGTCGCGGCGGAGCTGGTCGACGAGACCGTATTCCCAGTCGAGATAGGCCTGCATCGCCGCCATGTTGACGTCGGTGCCCTCATAGGGACGGCGATAGCGGCGCGACGGATCGGGTTTCGGCACCACCACCGGCGGTCCGACTTCAAGGGCGCCGTCATGGCCACCGTCGAGCACGAACACTTCCCAGCTCATTTGCGCCAGCCACGACCCAGTCATGTCGGCGCGGACAGCTTTATCGTCCGTCAGCACGATGCGAGCGCCGCGCACGGGCGCGGCCATGTCGATCTCCTGGACCAGTTGCCCGCCGGGATAATGGCGAAAGCCGCTGAGATGGCCGGCGCTGTATTCCGCCTCGTCGCGGACGTCGAAGCGATAGAGCGTGCGATCGGTCTGCGCCTGCAGGACAGCCATTTCCGCCATGCCGATATGCCGGACGCCGGCCCGATAGGCGACGTTGCGCGCATTGACTTCCGCGCCCTTGAACGGGCCGATCTCGCCGCGCTGGCTCGAGCCGTGTTCGAGCTTCCGGCTCGCCAGCGTCCAGCCGATGGTGCCGTTGCGCAGCGCCACCACCTTGTTGGCAACACCGGCATTGATCAGCGACTGGGTGCCGATGATCGAGCGGGTGCGGCCGGCGCAATTGACGACGATGGTGGTCGCGGGATCGGGCGCGGCGCGGCCGGCGCGCAGCACCAGTTCGGCGCCGGGCACGCTGATCGAGCCCGGGATGTTCATGGTCGTATATTCGTCGAAGCGCCGGACATCGAGGATCTGAATATTGGCTTTGGTTGCGATCAGATCAGCGACTTCGTCCGCCGCGAGCGAAGGCGTGTGGCGACGATGTTCGACCAGTTCGCCGAATGCCTTGGCGTAGGAATTCACATCCTCGAAAATTTCGTAACCGGCGTTGCGCCAGCCCTCAAGTCCGCCATCGAGCTGTCGGATGTTGGTGTAGCCGAGCGCCTTGAACTGTTCCGCCGCCGGCACGAGGCCTTCTCCGGCATCGTAGACTACGATCGGCACATCCTTGCGCGGCAGCCGCAATGCAGCTTCCAGCGCGATCCGGTCCGCGGCCATGTTGGCGGCGAACAGCGGATGGCCGGTGGCGAAGGCCGCCTCGTGCCTGAGATCGAGCAGCGCGATTTCCTCGCGCAGCAACAGCGCGCGGCGGATTTCTGAGGGGGTGACGGAAGGGACAGTCATGAGGGTGTCGCTATCGGCTGGCTGGCTATGCTGGACTTACTTGCATGAATATAGCGCGCACGCGCGCGTACGACGTTGATCACTCAATCGCGTCACAAGAGCAATCGGAATCCGAGCGCGACACACTCGGCCGCCTTGGGGTGTCGATCAGGCTAACAACAATCAAAGCGAGAACCCACTTGACGCGGTTCATGTTTTGTTCTGGTCTGGCGTTCTTGATCGTTCAGTTCGTTTTCAGGGGGCATTTCGATGCATGATGTTCACGCCGAGGCCGACTACCTTCAGCTCGTCCTTTACCGCGACGACCAGACTCCGGTGGATTTCGTCGTCGACCTTGTCCGCTCGGTGTTCAGCAAGACCACGGCGGACGCTGTCGAAGTCGTCACGATTGCCGAAGATCAAGGCAAGGCTGTGTGCGGGACTTATCCGAGAGTCGCCGCTGAAGCGATGCTGCGGGACGTCCGACAACGGATCCTGGCATCCGGACATCTGTTGTCGATGACGGTTGAGGCCGGCGAGGACATTGGGATGCGAAGCTGCAGAATGTGTCGAGATTTCGCCGGCGACAACGAATTTCGCGTCGGCGGCAAGACGATCGTGATTTGCGACAAATGCGCGCTGGGCGTCACCAAGAACTTCGGTAGAATCACCCGGGAAAAGCAGTTCGAATACGCGAACGAGACGCTGGAGTGGCATTTCGCCGGCGTTCCGCGGGATCATCTGGTCGCAACCTCGCGGGAGTTTCCCGGGCATATGCGGGCCGAGGTGCAGGCCGCAGTCGACAATCTGTTTGCGGCAACCGCGATTCGATTCTTCGGCATTCACGAACGTCATCGCTACGAAACCTTGACGATCGCCGCGCTGACCGAATTCAGGGACGGCGCCGATACCATTGCGCCAGCGCAATATCAGGAGATCGACATCGGTGAAGCCGAACCGGTGAAATGTCTCGATAACGGACTGTGGCTCTGTCTCGCCGGTGACCTGCACTATGCGGTTCTGCTCTCCGCCTATCGTGACCCCCGTCGGGAGACGGGTATTCGTATCGAGATCGCGGTACCCGCCGGAGCTGACGGCGCCGAGTTCGTCAGGCAGCGTTTTTTCGAGATTGAAAACGTCGTCAATACCGCTCACGCCTATCGTGGCAAGGTATTGTCTTTCGATGCCGATACGGAGTACCGCGGCAGCTCCAGGGGCCTGACGGTTCACAAGCTGGCCCCGGTCAAACGGGAGGACGTGATCCTGCCCGATGAGACACTGAGGCTGCTCGATCGGAACGTATTGAGCTTCGTGGGACAACGCGCCAGGTTGCGCGGGCTCGGGCAATCGACCCGCAAGGGCATCCTGCTTTACGGTCCACCCGGGACCGGCAAGACCCACACGATCCGCTATCTCGCCAGCAACCTGCCCGACCACACCACGCTGATCATCACCGCCGAACAGATCGGTTGGCTCGGCCGATACATGAGCCTCGCCCGGCTGCTGCAGCCGACCATGGTCGTGATCGAAGATGTCGATCTCATCGGGCGCAGCCGCGAGAGGATGGGGGCTTGCGAAGAGCCTTTGCTCAACAGGTTGCTCAACGAGATGGACGGGCTGAAGGAGGATGCCGACATCCTGTTCGTGCTCACGACCAACCGCCCCGAACAACTCGAGGCAGCTCTGGCCAGCAGGCCGGGGAGGATCGACCAGGCGATCGAGGTACCGCTGCCGAACGATGCCGGCCGCGACAAGCTGGTCCGGCTCTACGGCAAGGGACTTCCGCTCAGCGATGCGATCGTCGACGAAGCCGCGCGACGCACGCAGGGAGTGAGCGCGGCTTTCATCAAGGAACTGATGCGGCGCATGGCGCAGGCCAGCATCGTTCGGGATGGGGGTACGACGATTCAATCTGCCGATCTCGGTGACGCACTGAACGAGATGCTGTTCTCAAGTGGCAAGCTCAACGTCAGGCTGCTGGGTGGTGCTCAGAGGATGAACGAGGCGATGGCCGATGGCTGACCTGCGTTTGACGGGTACGGGATCGCTATTCATGGCAGTAAAACGGCCTATGATGCGGCATAAATGAGCGTTTGAGGTAACCGTTTTCTTTGGGGTCGCTTTGGCGCTTGATGCAATCCCGTCCAAGGCGATCTTCCAAGGCAATCGATGGACCTCAAGCAATTGCGCACGTTTCGGGCCGTGGCCGAGCTCGGCAGCCTCAGCAAGGCGGCGGACCGGCTGCGTTCGGCGCAGCCGGCGCTGAGCCGCCACATCAAGCTGCTCGAACACGAGCTGCGTGTCGAACTGTTCGTCCGCAACGGCCGCGGAATGCTGCTGACCAGCGCCGGCCGGATGCTGCTCGACCGTACCACCGGGCTGATTCGTCAAATCGAACAGGTCCGCGACGACCTGCAGTCGGCGAAAGGCAGCCCGTCGGGCCGCGTCATCCTCGGCCTGGTGCCGACCGTGAGTGCGGTGTTCGCCGGGCGCTTCGCCCGCCGCGTCATCGGCGAATTTCCCGATATCTCGCTGCGCATTGTCGAGAGCTATGGCGGCCACCTGGTCGAGTGGCTGCACCGCGGCGAGATGGATCTTGCGATCATCTATGGCCCCGCAGCCGACCTGCATCTGCAGGTGCAGTCGATCGGACGCGAGGACATCGTCGTGGTCGGGCCGCCGGGATCGGGGCTGAACAAGAAGAAGCAGGTCGACCTGAAGTGGCTGGTGAAGCAGAAGCTGATCCTGCCCAGCATTTCGCATGGCCTGCGGGCGCTGCTGGAAAAGGCCGTCGCCCGCCAGCGGCTGACGCTCAACGCCATGATCGAGGCCAATTCCTATCGCGCGCAGATCAGCCTGATGGAGGAGGGACTCGGCTATACGCTGCTGCCGCCGTCGGCGATCCGCGCCGAACTGGCGGCGAAGCGGCTGGAGATGGCGGCTTTGGTCAACCCGCCGGTCTCGCGCGAACTGATCCTGGCCTCGCCGGTCGCCGATCCGCCGTCGATCGCAACGACAACGATCGCAACGCTGATCATGTCCGAGATCGAACAGCTCGCCAAGGAAGGGCTGTGGAAGATCAACATGACGGGCTAGCACTGCACCTCTTGAGGTCTATTGCACGGTCGCGCCCGAGATCTCCACGAGCTTCTTCCATTTCACAAGCTCACTGCCGATGAAGGCCTTGAACTCTGCCGGCGAATTGCCGACCGGCTCGCTGCCCTGTTCGGCGAGCTTTGCCTTCACCTCCACCGAACGCAGCGCGTCGATCGCGGCGCGGTTGATGCGGTCGATGATCTCGGGCGACGTCTTCGCCGGCGCCAGCAACCCATTCCACAGCGTGACCTCATAGCCGGGCAACGCCTGCGCGACGGTGGGGACGTCGGGCAGCAGCGGCGATCGCTTTGCCGTGGTGATGCCGAGCGCCCGCAGCTTTTCCGCCCGCACCTGCTGAACCACCTCCACCAGCGGCGCGAACAGCACGTTGATCTGCCCGCCCAGGAGATCGTTGACGGCCGGCGCGCCGCCGCGATAGGCGATATGGGCCATCTGCACGCCGGCCAATGAGCTGAACAACGCTCCCGAAATGTGTTGCGAGGTGCCGTTGCCGGCCGAGCCGTAATTGAGCTGACCGGGATTGGCCTTGGCGTAGGCGATGAAGTCCGCGAGATTGCTGGCCGGCACCGCGGGGTTGACGACCATCAGGTTTGGAATGAACGCCGTCACGGTAACAGGCGCGAAATCGGCCTGCACGTCGAACGGCAGGCTCTTGTAGAGCGCCGGATTGGTCGCGAATGTCGAACTGGTCGCCATCAACAGCGTGTAGCCGTCCGGATCGGCCTTGGCGGCGGCCTCGGCCGCGATATTGCCGCCCGCACCGGCGCGGTTTTCGACCAGCACCGGTTGCCCGAGCCGTTCCGAGAGCGCCTGGGCGATGATGCGGGCCGTGACGTCGGTGCTGCCGCCCGCCGCGTAGCCGACCAGAATCTTGATCGGCTTCGCCGGCCAGGCGGTTTGTGCCTGCGCCGTGACGGCCAGGCTCATGACAACCGCAAACGCCAACGCCATCGAACGCCGCATCATCGATCCCCCCTTTATTGTTTCGCCGGATGTCTTTTTGCTTTGACGCATTTCCTGGCGTGAACCGGCATCGGCTTCACTTGAAAACGCGATCGCGCACCCGGTCGATCGAAACGACGACGCCTCAGTTATAGAGCGCCTCGTCGCCCAGCACCGATTGCCGGAAGCGCGAGGTCAGGATGACGCCGTCGGCCGGCGGCATCACGAACACCAGCGCTTCAGGCGCAATCTTGATCTGCGCAAAGGCCGTGCCGCGGCCTTCATGGGCGAGGTCGCGCAGTTCCGTGACCTCGGCCATGGTCCGGACGATCCGCGAGGTGCGAATGCCGACCGCCGTTGCGACGGCCGCAAGGTCGACGCCGGCGGCGGTGTGGGTCTTCTGCATGCCGGTCTCGCCGAAGCGCTCGTTATCCAGTACCGCGACCACAAGATTCGGCGGCGCCTCGACGGCGATGGTGGCGAGCGAGCCGAGGTTCATCAGCATCTCGCCGTCACCGGTGATGACGAGTACCTTTCGTTTCGGCTGCGCCAGCGCGAGACCGAGCCCGATCATCGAGGCCGCGCCCATCGCGCCCCAGAGCGGAAAATTGTTGGCGTGATCGCCGGCGGCCGAGACGTCCCAGTTCGGCGCGCCGAGTCCGGCGATCACGAGCAGTTCGCCGCGCGAACGCACCAGTTCGTTGACGACATCGCGGCGGTGCAACAGTGCATTTGGGTTGGTCATTTGCGGGCCAGTTCCTTGAAGTTCTTGGCGCCGAGCACGCGCTGTCCGATCAGAAGCGCGACCGGCTTCCAGGTGTTGAAGGCGAGGTGCGCCGCACCCTGCACCGCGGAGGCGACCAGATCCGGCTCATCGACCTTGTTGACGATCACGCCGACGGATTCCAGCGCCGCGCGGGTGCCCTGCCCCATCGGAATCTGCCACGGGTTGAACTCGCCCCAGTCGCCGCGCATGGTCACGATCATCAGCAGCGGCATGTGGCAGATCGTCGGCAGCGACAGCATGTTGATGCAGTTGCCGACGCCGCTCGACTGCAGCAGCAGCACGCCGCGCTGGCCGCCGAGCCACGCGCCGGCCAGCATCGCCACGCCTTCTTCTTCTGTCGTCAAGGTCACGACGCGGGTTTCCGGATCGGCCTCGAACGAGCGGATCAGCCGGCTATGGCCGGCATCCGGCACCATCGCGACCTGCTTGACCCCGGCGTCCTTGAGGACGCGATAGACCTCGTCCGGCCAGGTCGGCAACGCCGGCACGGCTGCCGCGCCCTTCGATTTTGCTGCAACATCCGTCATCGGGCCGTTTTCCCTCTCGCGTTCCAAGGGTTGATTCTGTGGGGTGATTGGCGCGCACCTTAGAGCGCCGCGCCGGGGCAAGGTATTTCAATGTCGACATGGCTTCTATTGCAAAATTGAAAGGCTGGGAGGGCAGAGAAATTGAGCACTCAGCCGCGCTCAATTTGTCAGCGTGCTCCACTGCGAGGCCATGCGCTCTGCACCTCGCTGCGACAAGGCGAATATCGTGAACGTCGGATTCGACGCTCCCGCCGTCGGAAAGATGCTCGGTCCGGCGACCCAGAGATTCGGGATCTCGTGGCTTTGACCAAAGCTGTCGACGACGGAATTGGCAGCGCCCGTCCCCATGATGGTGCCGCCCATGAGATGGCTGGTCGGAATCGCTCCACGGGCCGACCAGGCCTCTTTCGCTCCGGCCGCCTTGGCAACCTTCAATCCCTGTTCATGATTGGCATTCCAAAGCGCGACCGCATCCTCATCGAAGCTGTGGATCAGCTTTCCAAGCGGCATCCCGAATTCGTCCTTTTCGCTCGCCAGATCGACCCGGTTTTCCGCCCTTGGCTGCTCCTCGCCAAACGTCTTGATACCCGCCAGATGGCGCGCCGCCCGCTTCATGTAGTCCGCCAGCTCGGGCCCGAACAGATCCGCGCGCGAATTGGCGAGATCCGTGGTCTTCAACGCAAAGCCCGCCGTGATGAAGGAACTCCCGAACGCTGTCGGATGACTGGTCTTGGGATAGCGCTCATAGGACATGTACTGTACGGCGATCGTGCCCATGTGGTTTTGAACATCCTCGTCGAACATCCCCCACGTCGATGCGACGTGATGCGACATCATGAATTTACCAACCAGACCGCTTGCGTTGCCGAGGCCACTCGCGTGCTTGTCGGTCGCGGAGTTGAGCAGCAACCGTGGATTTTGCGCCGACCAGGCGGCCAGCACGACAACACTCGCCTCCTGAGTCTGCTTCTGATGCTTGTCGTCGTAGTATTCGACGCCAGTGACGCGGGTGCCTGCCTGATTGGTCAACACGCGCGTCACCGTGGACAGGGCACGAACCTCGGCACCGGCCTTTCGGGCGCTTCCGAGATAGGTCACCTGCGGATTGGCGAGTGCTCCGATTGGACAACCGACGTGACACCAGCCGTCATACAGGCAGGCCGGGCGGCCATTATATTCGACCGAATTCATCCCGACCGGTGCCGGCACCATTCGGATGCCGGACTCCTCAAAACCTTTCAACCAGATGTCGCCGTTTGGAAACGTCTTCATCGGCGGCATCGGGTAGGCTTCTCCGGCCGGCCGCCATTTCTCTTCTGCCTTGGCATCGCCGGAGAGGCCGGTGTCGCGCGCGACCATATCGTAGAATGGTGCAACGTCCTGATACGCAATCGGCCAGTCGTGCCCCCGATTGTGTTCGCTTTTCATCCTGAAATCGGTCGGCAGCAGTCGCGGAAAATTCGCGTAGTAGTGCAACGCCGCACCGCCGACGCCCCACCCGCCCTGGGCGGCGTAGGCCATCGGGTTTTTGCCTTCGAGCAGGATGGGGGCGCCGGCGGGCTTGATGCGACGGCCCCAGATTTCGGAACTGATGAGGTCGGAGAGTTCCCAGTCCGGACCGGTCTCCAGCAGCACCACCTTCTTGCCGGCCTTCGCCAGTACCGAGGCATAGACCGAGCCGGAAGCGCCGGCACCGACGATAACGACATCCACTTTTTCGTATTTCATCTCACCACCTCTTCTCGGGTGGAATATGCGGCATGTAGGGAATGCCGAGCGCTTCGTAACCTTCCATCGTTCCGTAGACGACGTCGACCGCGTCGGCGCGCAGCACCGCATACACCAGCGCAGCCGGCCGCCCGGTCCAGCCCTCGATCTTGTTTTGCCGCATCAGGCTGACGAATTCGCGCTGCTCGGCGGCCGCGAGGTGCGCAAAATTGCGTCCATGCATCCTGGTGCTGCCTGCTTCGACAGCGACGATCGCGGCGCGATAGAATTCCGCGAACGGCGGACGAAAGTTGAAGATGCGCGCTTGCAGAAGCGACTCGCCTGGCGGCACCGACAGTTGCTGATCGATGAAGTGAGCAATGCCGGCTTCGCGGGCCTGCGGCACCAGCGTTTCGCCGAGCGCCTCCAGGGTTTCCGCCTGAGCGGCATCGAGAAGCCGGAACGGAACCCCACGGGCCCTCGCCTCATGGGCCGTCATGATGACCTGGACGCCACCGACCGCAAATGTCAGGGCGCCCGCGGTCGCGCCTTTCACAAAGCCGCGCCGGCCAATGCTCGCCATCGCAATCTCCTCCCGGAGTGATTTTTTTTATTTTCGCGAAGCTTATGAACCCACCGCATTATTACTGAGCAGCTTCGACCGGGTGTCAAGCGGTCAAATGATGACGCAATGCAGCGCACCGAACATGCGCTCGCGCTCTCGCGGCGCGATGCGCCCGGAGTTTTGCATTTCGTTTGCCCTCCAGAAAACAGAGGGCGCGGGGAAGACCGGGTGCGCGCTGCACCCGCGGTCTCGCAGGCGTGTTGCAAAAGGATATGCTGCCCACGAGCATACAGGTTCAGCGGAGAACACTCCGGCCTCCCCCACGCAATGGCTTTACGGCTTATACGAGATCGTCCTGGTGACCCTGCTTTTTGTGACACCATCGCTCTCGGGCAGCGTTGGCCGCCTTTCGAACTTGACGCCTGCATCGGGGCGTCGGACCCAAACGATTTCACCGTACGCTAACGTCGCGCTCGTCAGTCGCGACATCGCGTCCACCGCGACCTGCCCCTCGTTTGCGACGATGGCCAACGCCCCTGGTGGGACAGGATGGCGGGAGTTATGGAGTTGATTTGCCCGACGCGGCAACCGGAATATTTTTGCGCGGAGGGCTGGACAGACTTTTGGTGATTTGCCCGTCGGGTTGATTTGTCACAGGCATTTTTTCTCAAGTTCGTCGTTTCAGGCGGAGCAACTCGTCCGCGGCAACGCGAAGGCGGAAGCGGGTCCAACAAGCCGCAGCCTGCAACGGATCGCCGCTGGTCGTCGGCAAGCAAAAGGGCCGCAGCGGTCGCCGCGGCCCTCGCTCCTGGAAGGTCTATCGTTACTCGGTGCAGACCTTGGTCGTCTTCATGCCGGTTTCGGCTTCCGTCTTGGTCTTGTAGATGCCGTTGTCGACAACAGTGGTGGTCGTGGTCGTCGGCTTGGTGTCGACCACGGTGCATTTCTTGGTGGTTGCGTCACGAACCACGTAGAATTCCGCCGCCATCGCGGAGTTGGCAACGGTGGTCGCAGCGAAAGCCAGTGCGCCGATCATCAGATATTTCTTCAAGGGGTGTCCTCCAGTTTTGCATGATGCAATCCGGCAACCCCGACACAAGTCAAATGTTCCACTTTTTCCCGACCGAAGAATCACGGTCTGCCGGCGCCTAATCCCGCCATGACGTTCCCGACTGGTCCATTTGCTTGAGAAACTTGAGCCCGGCGACAGCCAGCATTTCCGGATCATCGAGCCCCGCCTCACGACGCTGTCGGATGAAGCGCTCGAGGCTGGCGCGCCGTTCATCGTGCTCGTCGACACCCTGGTTGATCAGCCGATAGGCGCTCCAGGCCCGTACAAGGGCGGCGCTCGCGACATCCGGATCCGGCATCCACTTCCCCCCATCACGCAATGGCAACACCGGCAGGCAAATTGCCACTTTTTCCTGATCTTGACCAGTGTGGTTCGGAGACAAGGGAACAATTGCCGATTTTTCCCGTTGGATCGGAGAATTCGGGGCTTAACAAACAACAATCATGGTGGTGAATGCCCCTTGCTCGATACTTCACCGTTGCCGGCAGCCTGCTGCTGGCGCTGCTGTTTCTGGCGGATTGGTACTTTCCGAAGCTGGTTGTCACGCCAGCCCGGGCGGGGGTCGACAAGACCATCATCCGCCTGCATTCGGCTCACAAATGGCCGGAAGCGACCGTGTTCGACACCAGCCTTCCGACCATCGTACCGCCGCCCTCCCCCTTGATCGTGGCGCAGCGCCGGCCGCCGGCCGCAAAAGCAGAAGCGCCGACACAGGCATACGCCATGGCGACAACGGAGACGCCGGCCGCGGGAGCAGAGCGCTTGAAGCCTGCCAGAAAGCAACCCGGGAAGCGCAGGAGAGTCGCAAACATCCGTGCGCCGCACATCGCCAGTTACGAGTCCGGGTTTCGAAGCGTCGTGCCCGCAGGATGGTAGCCCGCGATTACCTAGCGGGAATAAACGGCAATCGATCCTCCGCGGAGCAATTGTCGCACTATCATTTCAAGGGTTGGAACAATCCCCCTCGCGGGAACTTGTCGCACAAATCGCAATCATGCGATCGGGAGGAAATGGCATGAAACGTATTTTGATCATCGGTGTGGCACTGTTCGCATCGACGCTGGCGTTGACCGCCTCCGCCTCGGCGCGGCTCGGCATGGCCCCGATGGCGGTGCAGGATGACGCGGTAATTCAAGTCCACGGCGGCCATGGGCACGGCCACATGGGCCACCACGGCGGGCGCGGTCATCACTACGGCTGGGGCCGCGGCCGCGGACATCATTATGGCTGGAGCCGTCATCGCCATTGAGCACTTAACTCCGCCGGAATCCGCGCCCGCCGTTCCATTGCCCAGGCGAAAGCGGATTCCAGACGCTGCCCGGCCGTGCCCTCAGGCGCGGCCGGTTTCGTTTGCGGCGGTCGTCAGCCGAGACCCATCTCGACCGCGATCCGGATCAGGTCGGAGTGGTTCTTGGCGCCAAGCTTCTGCTTCAGGAGCGACGTGGTGTTGGCAACGGTCTTGTAGGAAATATCCAGCGCCTCGGCGACCTCGACGATCTTGTCGCCGCGTCCGAGCAAGCGCAGGATTTCCAGTTCCCGCGCACTCATCTGCGAGGCTGGGTTGGCCTTGATGGCGGCGCTGGAGAACGTCACCGCCTCGGCCAGTTGCGGCGAAATGAAATTGTCACCCGCCGCCACCCTGCGAACCGCCTTCACCAGCACACGAGGATCGTCGCCTTTGCAGACATAACCCTGCGCACCCATCTCGACGGCCCGGACGACGAAAGCCGGATCATCGTTCATGCTGAACATGATGATCTTGGCGTCCGGATCGTCTTTGCGGATTCGCCGCATCAACTCGAAACCCGACACGTCCGGAAGCTTGATGTCGATCACGGTAACGTCGGGCTTTTTCGTCACGAATGCCCGATGACCGGATTTGGCGTCCGCGGCTTCGTCGATTTTTATCGAAGCGTCCGACGCGAACAGCGATCGGCAACCCGACAGAACCACCGGATGGTCGTCGACGATCAATATCCTCGTTGTCGATTTGACGGTATCGTGCATCATTCCGGCCTCGCCGGATTAGATAGGTCTTTCGCTCCATTTGAAAAGGGTAACTTCCGCCACGGGGGTTAGAATCGTCCGAATGTGGAAAAGCCTCTCTCTTCGTCAACGCCTGTTGCTTCCGCTCGGCAGCATGTTCGTGGCCGTGCTCCTGCTCGGCGGGATATCTTTGCAAATTTTCGCTCCCGCTCAGTTGATCGATGAAAACGAGCCTGCGGCGCGCGCTACCAAGGCGGTCGCCGATGCGCTCGCGAGCGCGCTGCAGACCTCGGCCAACCCGGAACAGACCCTCGACGCCTTCGTGCACACCCTCGGCACCGCCGAAGCGATTCACTTCCGGCGCACCGGACCCTCGTTGTCGACCGACCCGCCGGTTGAAGTGCGGACATCTCTCGCAAGGGTACCGGGCTGGTTTGTCGAACTTCTCGCCATGCCGGACGTTCGCGCGTCGTTTCCCGTAACCATCGGCGGAAAACCGGTCGGCGACATGGTTTTCTCGCCGGACATCTCCGCCGATATCTACGAGAAGTGGATCGGCTTTCTGGCCCTGGCATCGTCCGGCATCGCCTTGATGGTGCTGACCGGCATCATTGCCTATTTCACAACCGGCGCGGCGCTCGAACCACTTCGTCAATTGGGTGAAGGACTGACCCGGATGCGAATGGGAGAATATGACCGGCTGATCCGGCCATCGGGACCGCCGGAGATACGCAGGAGCGCCGAGGAGGCCAACGAACTGGCGCGCACACTCGGCCAGCTAAGCCGCGACAACCGGTCCCTGCTGCGCCGGATCGTGTCGCTGCAGGACGATGAACGCCGCGACATGGCGCGCGAACTCCACGACGAACTCGGGCCGCTGTTGTTTGGAATTCGAGCCAACACGGTGGCGCTGCAGGAACAGATTCCGCCGGAACAGACCGGGTTAGCACCTGCCGCCGAAGGCATTCTTCAGTCCGTGGAGGCACTTCAGCTGGCGAACCGCCGCATCCTCGACCGGCTGCGGCCGCTGTACATACAGGAACTCGGGCTCGCCAACAGCATCAAGACGCTTCTTCAATACGCGCAAGCGCAGGCGCCCGGCCTGCAGTTGGACGCGCGCATCGACCCCGGCCTCAACGAACTCGATGGCCTGCTTTCGCAAACCGTCTATCGCGTCATCCAGGAGGCGGTGACAAACGTGCTGAGGCACGCGCATGCACATTCGATCAGCGTCACTGCGGCGGTCGAGTACCCGGATGTCAGCGTGGAAGTATCCGACGACGGGATCGGCTTTCCCGAACAGCGCGTGTTCGGCCGCGGCCTGACCGGAATGCAGGAACGCGTCCGCGCGCTGAGCGGAACGCTGGAATTGTTGCGAGAACATGGACGCACCGTCGTCCGCTGCCGGCTTGCAGCCGAGGAGGCAGCGCCCGGCGTCGCGGCCGCGAAGGAGGCCTGACCGGCAGTGGCCGGCAGGCCGTCCTCCGGCAGATCTCAGTGCATGTGAACGAGATAGTAACCGGCGCCACCCAGCACGATGACGGCGGGCACGGCCCACAAGATTAATACAGGCATGATCCTCTCCTCCGTTTCAACAGAGGGAAAACGAATCGTATTGCCACTTGTTCCCGATTAGGATATCGGGAATAAGTGGCAACAAGAGCTATATTTCTGCCTGTCATCCTGTTGCATTGCGAAGAGAAGTCTCGATTGGCAGAGTACCGGGCGTACGTGATCGGAGACGACGATCATATCGTCAGCGCGCAGCCGCTGATATGCGAAGACGACCTTACCGCGATCGAACAGGCGACGGCATTGTTCGCAGACCGGACGATTGAAATCTGGAGCGGCGACCGTTTCGTTATAAGATTGTATCCTGAGCGTTAGGGACGAAGTTCCCGTGCCTCTGCCGGACGGGTTCGCAGCGCGATTGCAGAATCTTCCCGTTTCCGGCGAAGGCAAACAGCATTCGCACCGGTTTGCCTTCGTGGCTGACATAGTCGAGCAGCACACCGTTCGGCGCCGGCGTGATTTCCTCCAGTCCGAACGCGTTTGGCGCCATGGCATCGAGGCGCGGGCCCCAGTGCGAAGCGAGACGCGCCCGGCCTTCGCTCACCGTCAAGCCATCGCACTGGCACTCGAGCACGGCGTCCGCGGCATACAGATCCAGCAGGGCGTCGAGATCCCGCCGTCGGCACGCATCCAGCCAGTCGACGACGATGGCGATCTGATCGAAATCCTCTGGCAAATGCGGCAACCCCGGGCGTTGACGCCCGGCCGGGCTGGCTGGGATCCGCACTGGAATACGGAAGTAGTCGTTAATCGGCACTGAACGGTCCGTTACTCGCTGTTCACGGTGGAACCCTAGAACAGCCCGGCTGGCGGAAAGTTCCACTTCGCGTACGCGCGATGGTGATCGGTGGAGTCCGGACACGCTTCCGTATCAGCGCTGATAAAAGGGGACGTTTAGCTCCCCGATCCGCTCGCGGGTTTTTTCCGCCAGACAGCCGAACACCCAGACCATTCGTCCTGAGCCGCCACCGCGTCCGACCACGCCCTTGCATTCGGCATCGCGGTAGATTTCCCAGACACGCTGGCTCTCGGCAAGCGCGGACGACGAACCGCCGTCGGCGGCATTGCGGGCATCGGCCGCGGCGGCCTTTTCCAGCGCGCCGGCATAAGCCGTTGTCAGTTCGTCCGACGCTTTCCGGAACAGTTCCTGCGTGCACCGTTTCTGCTCGCCGCCATCAGCGGCGTCGAGGCAGTGCTTCAGTTCGGCATCCGCGGCCCCGACGACAGACGGAAGGGTTGCGGCGATCAGAACACCCGCCAGCGATACTCTTTGCAGGATTACATTTGCGTGCATGTGTGCCGGCGTGTGCTCATGCCGCCAGCCGACTTGATCCAGAGCACCAGGCTGCCGTGAGACTTCGGCTCGATCGTTACGGTCTTGTGGTCGACGTTAAGGCCGAATGCATTGAGGATGGCGATGTTGAGTTCGCAACGAAGCCGGAAGTCACAGGTGTTCTCGACGTCATAGACGAACAGCTGGCGGTCGCCTTCGCCCCGGTAGGACGAGGCCTGATCCGAGGTGCACTTCTCGGACAGGGTTTCTTCCGCGCACGCGATGCCCGGCAGCAGGAGCACCAATACCGCGAGTATATATTTCAAGGCAAAACTCCTTCGGCTGCCTGTTGGACGGCAGCCAGGAGAATTGGGTTCAATCGGGGTCGAGACGCGGCAAAAAGGCCGCCCCTCAGGAGGACGCCTTCCGCTGCCCGCGCCACCAGACGCCAAACGCGACCACCACGGCGCCTGCCAGCGCGAACCAGGTGATGGCGTATTGCAGGTGGTCGTCCTTGAGAAGGACGGTCAGCGCACCGGGTTTGGGAATGCCGCTCTCCGGCGCCGGCGATTCCAGGTCGATGTAGAATGGCGCAACGTTCTTGCCGCCTTCGCCCCAGCCGAGCGCGCGGGCCATCGAAAGATGGTCGCGGGTAAACCAGAGCCGTTTTGCGACATTCTCGGCCGGCGTCAGCGTTCCCGCGGTTTCGGGAAATCGGATGTAGCCGGTGAGTTTGACCGGCTGGCCGGTGATGAGCTGGCCGACCGCGCGATCCTGGTAGCTGCGGTCCTGCATCGTGTTCTGCACGAAGCCGGTGTTGACGGCGACGGTTTCGCCGCCGGGCAATCGCGACGGCATGAATGCCCAGGTGCCGGGGCCGGAGATATCGTCACGGACCGCGGAGCCGGAGGAATAGACCATCGCGTCCGGCAGGGCGGCGTAAGTGGCGGAAAAATCGATGCGGCGGAATTCGTCCTTTTCCGGCGTCAGCGCCGGCCATTGCGCCGCGGGCGGCAATGCCACCGGCGCCGCGGCGAGCCGTTCGTCGAGCGCTGCGATCAGCGCGTGCTTGTCGGTCCGGCGCTGCAATTGCCAGAGCCCGAGGCCGATAAAGGCCGCGACCATGACAAGCGTGAAGATGGCAAAGCCCGCGCTGCCGCGCCGTCGCGAAACCAGCGCGCTCATTTCGGCTCGCGATCGATCAGCCGGCCCGGTGCGGCCTTGTGGTGGAATTGCAGTGCGATCAACAGCGACTTCATCGAGCGCATCGGCAGCAGCGTGGTGGCCAGGATCAGCGGCAGCCAGAGCGCGGCATGCACCCAGAACGGCGGCTGGTACTTCACTTCCACGATCAGGGCTGCGGTGACGACGACGGCGCCTGCGATCATGATCAGGAAGATCGCCGGCCCGTCGCCGGCGTCGATAAAGGCGTAGTCGAGCCCGCAGACCTCGCAGGACGGCCGCAGATGCAGGAACCCCGCATAGAGCTTGCCCTTGCCGCAACGCGGGCAGCGGCAGGCGATGCCGCGCAGCGCGCTCTGGGTAACCGTGGGGACGACATCGTCAGGCATGCACTCGCCTTCGCAAACGAAAAAGGGGCGGTCTCGCGACCGCCCCTTGTAGCACTTAAAGCTGCGATCAGTGGGCGCCGTGCGCGAGGCCTTCGGGGCCGCGGAACCAGACATAGATGCAGATGAACAGGAACAGCCACACCACGTCGACGAAGTGCCAGTACCAGGCGGCGAATTCGAAGCCGAGGTGCTGGGTCGGGGTGAAGTGGCCGGCATAGGTGCGGATCAGGCAGACCAGCAGGAAGATGGTGCCGACCAGCACGTGGAAGCCGTGGAAGCCGGTCGCCATGAAGAAGGTGGCGCCGTAGATGTTGCCGGAGAAGTGGAACGCAGCGTGGGCGTATTCATAGGCCTGCACGCAGGTGAAGCAGGCGCCGAGCACGACGGTGAGGATCAGGCCGTACTTGACCCCCTGGCGGTCGTTCTCGAGCAGCGCGTGATGGGCCCAGGTCACCGTGGTGCCCGAGGTCAACAGCAGCAGCGTGTTCAAAAGCGGCAGATGCCAGGGGTCGAAGGTTTCGATGCCCTTGGGCGGCCAGGTGCCCGGCACACTGCAGGCGCCCATCGCGGTGCCGGCGCCGCAGCCGAACACGGCGTCACGGGTGGCGTGGACGGCGTCAGCGGGGAACAGCGCGGAGTTAAAGAAGGCCCAGAACCAGGCGACGAAGAACATCACTTCGGAGGCGATGAACAGGATCATGCCATAGCGGTGGCTGATCTGGACCACGCGGGTGTGGTCGCCCTTGAACTGGGCTTCGCGGATCACATCGCCCCACCAGCTCGCCATGGTGTAGAGCACGCCGATGGTGCCGGCACCGAAGATGATCGGCGCAAAGCTGGTCATGTGGTGCATCCACGTGATGGCGCCCACGGCCATGATAAAGGCCGAGATCGAGCCGACCACCGGCCACGGGCTCGGATCGACGAGATGGTAGTCGTGGTGCTTGACTTGCGCCGTGGACATTGCGGTCTCTCCGTTAGCGGTGCCGTGTTTCCCGGCACGTCTTCGTCTCAAAATCAAAAACCGATATCCCGCAAGATACGGGAATTGGCCGTTACAAGTTTCCCTTGCGCTTGTCCGTCTCGCTCGCAGCCAGAGGCTTCGGCGCCGGATCGCGCACGGGGTAGAAGGTGTAGGACAGCGTGATGGTGCTGAGACTGTCGTTCTCGCTGTCGGCGACCAGCGCCGGATCGACGTAGAACACCACCGGCATCTCGCGCTTTTCGCCCGGCGCCATGGTCTGTTCGGTGAAACAGAAGCAGTTGATCTTCTGGAAATACGATCCGACCGTCAGCGGGGCCACGTTGTAGGCGGCCTGGCCCGCAGTGGTGCGCGCCGACTGGTTGGTGACCGTATAGAACACGGTGACGACCTGGCCGATATTGACCTCGATCTGGGTCTGCTCGGGCTCGAACTTCCAGGGCAGGCCAGGTGCTACGTTGGAGTCGAAACGTACCGCGATTTTGCGCGTCAGCGGCGCGCCCGACGGGGCTGAAGTGGCGACCTGGGTGGTGCCGTTGAAGCCGGTGGCGCGGCAGAACCAGTTGTAGAAGGGAACGGCGGCATAGGAGGCGCCGACCATCAGCACCACGACGAAACCGCAAATCGACGCCACCACCGCATCGCGCGTCAGGCCGCGACGCGAAGCCGTCTTCTGGCTTGCGGTCGGCTCTCGTTGCGTGGTCGGGTGGTTTTCCATCTGGTTACAGCGGCCTCACGAGGACACCCGGTCCCTTGACCATGGTGACCGCGAAAAACAGTACGACCAGCACACCGAGCGCGAGCGCGATGGCGATCGAGCGGGAACGGCGGCTTCTTTTCTGCGCCTCGGTGAGGACGATTCCATCTGGCTTCTGGTTATCCATGCGGTCGCCATGCGCCCCCTACCCGAACACGGGCATGATGGCGCGAATTACGACCTCGAGCAGCAGGGTCGCAAACAGCGCGAACAGATAAAAGATCGAGAAGGCGAACAGCCGGCGCGTCGCGCGGCCGGCTTCCTTGCCTTCGCGGTGACGGTAGACGTTGACGGCCAGCGCCATCATGCCGGCGCCAAGCACCAGCGAGGCAATGCCGTAGATCGCGTCGAAATAGCCGAGCGGCCAGGGGGCAACGGCAACCGCGACCAGCACGATGGTGTAGAGCAGGATCTGCAGCCGCGTCGCATCGGGACCGGCGACCACGGGCAGCATCGGGATGCCGGCGCGGGCGTAATCGTCGTTGCGGAACAGCGCCAGCGCCCAGAAATGCGGCGGGGTCCAGAAGAAGATGATCAGGAACAGCAGCACCGGCTCCATCGACAGCGAGCCGGTGGCCGCGGCCCACGCCACGACCGGCGGCAACGCGCCGGCGGCGCCGCCGATCACGATGTTCTGCGCAGTCCAGCGCTTCAGGCCGATGGTGTAGACCACGACATAGAAGAAGATCGTGAAGGCGAGCAGCGCGCCCGCCACCCAGTTGACGAGGATGCCGAGCGTCATCACCGAGAAGAACGCGAGAATCATGCCGAAGGCCATCGCTTCCGGCGCGGTGACGCGCCCGCGCGGGATCGGCCGGTTGGCGGTGCGCGACATCAAGGCGTCGATGTCGGCCTCATAGGCCATGTTCATCGCGCCCGAGGCGCCGGCGCCGACCGCGATGCAGAGGATCGAGGTGAAGGCGAGGATGGGATGGAAATGGCCGGGCGCGATCACGAGGCCGACCAAAGCCGTGAACACCACCAGCGACATCACCCGCGGCTTCAAGAGCGCAAGGTAGTCGCCGACCTCCGCCTCGGAAATCCGCGGGAACTCGATGGCGTTGTGGTCGACTACCGACAAGATGGATCTCGCTTGGTTTAAAAGACCGCGGCGCGCGGGGTGCGCGCGCCGCGAAGAGGGTTACTGCACCTTCGGCAGCACTTCGAACTGGTGGAACGGCGGCGGCGACGACAGCGTCCATTCCAGCGTGGTGGCGCCCGCACCCCACGGATTGTCCGCGGCCTTTTCCTTGCGCACGAAGGCGTCGATCACGCCGTAGATGAAGATCAGCACGCCGAAGCCGGAAATGTAGGAGCCGACCGAGGACACCAGGTTCCAGCCGGCGAAGGCGTCGGGATAGTCGACATAGCGGCGCGGCATGCCCGACAGGCCGAGGAAGTGCTGCGGGAAGAACACCAGGTTGACGCCGATGAAGGTGAACCAGAAGTGCGCCTTGCCGATGGTTTCCGAATACATGTAGCCGGTCATCTTCGGGAACCAGTAGTACCAGCCGGCGAAGATCGCGAACACGGCGCCGAGCGACAGCACGTAGTGGAAGTGGGCGACGACGTAATAGGTTTCCTGCAGCACGCGGTCGACACCGGCATTCGCCAGCACGACGCCGGTGACGCCACCGAGCGTGAACAGGAAGATGAAGCCGATCGCCCAGATCATCGGGGTCTTGAACTCGATCGAGCCGCCCCACATCGTGGCGATCCAGGAGAATACCTTCACGCCCGTCGGCACCGCGATCACCATGGTGGCGGCGACGAAATAGGCCTGCGTCGCCGAGGACATGCCGACCGTGTACATGTGGTGCGCCCACACCACGAAGCCGATGCCGCCGATCGCGACCATGGCGTAGGCCATGCCGAGATAGCCGAACACGGGCTTCTTCGAGAAGGTGGAGACGATCTGGCTGACCATGCCGAAGCCGGGCAGGATCAGGATGTACACTTCGGGGTGGCCGAAGAACCAGAACAGATGCTGGAACAGCACCGGATCGCCGCCGCCCTCGGCGGAGAAGAAAGTGGTGCCGAAATTGCGGTCGGTGAGCAGCATGGTGATGGCGCCGGCGAGCACCGGCAGCGACAGCAGCAGCAGGAACACCGTCACCAGGATCGACCACACGAACAGCGGCATCTTGTGCAGGGTCATGCCCGGCGCGCGCATGTTGAAGATGGTGGTGATGAAGTTGATGGCGCCGAGGATCGACGAGGCGCCGGCCAGATGCAGCGACAGGATGGCGAAATCGACCGCCGGTCCCGGATGGCCCGAGGACGACAGCGGCGCGTACATGGTCCAGCCGGCGCCGACGCCGTTGGCACCGGGCTCGCCCTCGACGAAGGTCGACAGCAGCAGCAGCGCGAACGAGGCCGGCAGCAGCCAGAACGAGATGTTGTTCATGCGCGGGAACGCCATGTCGGGCGCGCCGATCATCAGCGGCACGAACCAGTTGCCGAAGCCGCCGATCATCGCCGGCATCACCATGAAGAAGATCATGATCAGGCCGTGCGAGGTCACGAACACATTGTAGGTGTGGGTTTCGTGGAAGATCTGGATGCCGGGATACATCAGTTCGATGCGGATCATGATCGACATCGCCGCGCCGATGACACCCGCGATGACCGCGAACACCAGGTACATCGTGCCGATGTCCTTGTGGTTGGTCGAATAGACGTAACGACGCCATCCGGTCGGATGGGCGTGCTCGTGCTCGTCATGGGCGTGATCGTCGTGTGTCGCTGCGCTCGTTGCCATGTTCAAATCCTGCCTAGCAGTCCCTTTTCGGACCTCGCGGTCCCGTCGCCCTTGTCCCGTTACCGCGCGATTACTGCGCGGCTGCGCCAGCCGAGGCGAACGAATTCGCCGGATTGGTCGCAAATTTCTTCTTCGCCGCCTCAGCCCAGGCCGCGAATTCCTGATCGCTCACCACCCGGATCGCGATCGGCATGAAGGCGTGATCCTTGCCGCACAGTTCCGAGCACTGGCCGTAGAACATGCCGGTCTGGGTGGCCTTGAACCAGGTCTCGTTGAGACGGCCGGGGATGGCGTCGATCTTGACGCCGAAGGCCGGCAGCGCGAACGCGTGGATCACGTCGGCGGCCGTGGTCTGGACCCGGATCACCTTGTTGACCGGAACCACCATTTCATTGTCGACGCCGAGCAGGCGCGGCTGCTTGTCCTGGGCCAGCAGCGAATCGAACTCGAACTTGCCGTTATCGGGATAGGCGTAGCTCCAGTACCACTGCTTGCCGGTCGCCTTGATGGTCACGTCCGGCTTCGGGATATCCAGTTCCTGGAACAAGAGCCGGAACGACGGCACCGCGATCACGACCAGGATCAGCACCGGAATCAGCGTCCAGGCGACTTCGATCAGCGTATTGTGGGTGGTCTTGGAGGGGACCGGGTTGGCCTTGGCGTTGAACTTCACCATCACGATGATCAGCAGCGCCAGCACGAACAGGGTGATGACGGTGATCAGCACGAAAAGAAGGGTATGGAAGCTGATGATGTTTTCCATCACCGGGGAGGCGGCTTCCTGCAGCGTGTATTCCCACGGCTTCGGCTGTCCCGTTTCGGCGAATGCCGTTCCACCGGCGACAAGCGCCAAGCCTGCCACCGCTAATCCCAGCAACCGACGGCCAATCTGGCCCTTCGACATCTTCATGCCGCTCGCGCTCCCTTGATAAATCCCCAAAGCACCCCCGCCGACAGCCGGAAATGCCGCACGATCCGCCCCGACGAACGGCCAACCGGAGCTACCTCAGAAGTACACCTTCAAAAGTACCTGCAACAGTCGTCGCGACAGAGCGCTGCGGCTGTAATCGGGCCAGATCGTTAGAACGCGTCGAAATCCAGCCTCTCAAACCATAAATCCAAGGCTCTCGCAATGCAGTAGTGGGACGCCAAGCCATGCGTCACCGGCTATTCGCCGGATGTCAGGTTTTCCAGCTAAATCAGGCCAAACCTGCCGGTTTGCCACTCGGCTACGCTTGACAGGCGGATTGCCGGATGTAGGCACAGGCAGGCAGCTTCCGAGATGCCTGATTCGCCCGCGCCGGTGGCCTTTCGGGTGCGGGAACGGCGGCCTAGCCGCCTTTAAGGCGCCGTCATTGGGTATCAGTCCGTCGGCGTCGGAAAATATTAGAGGATCGACCCGCATGGGGCGCTCGAAACATCAGGCGAAACACGATCTTGGCCGCTGGCTCGGCGGCCTGCTCGCTCTCGCTTTATCGTTCGGCCTGACCGCGACGGCCAGCGCCCAGGGCGCGGTGCGCTCGGTCCATGGCGACTGGCAGATCCGCTGCGACACTCCGCCGGGCGCGCAGGCGGAGCAATGCGCCTTGATCCAGAGCGTGGTAGCCGAAGACCGTTCCAACGCCGGCCTGACCGTGATCGTGCTGAAAACCGCCGATCAGAAGAGCAAGCTGATGCGGGTGGTCGCGCCGCTCGGCGTGCTACTGCCCTCCGGCCTCGGCCTCAAACTCGACAATGTCGATGTCGGCCGCGCCGGATTCGTCCGCTGCCTGCCCAATGGCTGTGTCGCCGAAGTGGTGATGGACGAAAAGCTGCTCGGCCAGCTCCGCACCGCCAAGACCGCCACCTTCATCATCTTCGAGACCCCCGAAGAGGGCATCGGCTTTCCGCTGAGCCTCAACGGGATCGGCGAAGGCTACGACAAGCTGCCGTGAGACCCCCTCCCGGTTTGCTGCAATAACGCCTATCTTTAGCCCCAACGTCGTCCCGGCCGGGCGCAGCGTTGCTGCGTTCGATGTGTGTTTGCGCACCAGGCAGGGATGCCAAGCCGATTTGTCGCACTGGAGTCTTCATGACCAACCTCGTCACAACCTCCCTGATCGACCGCGCCAACCTTGACCGCGATTCCGTCCGACGCGAGATCGCGCGGGGGCTGGAGGGGGCCGACGATGGCGAGCTGTTTCTGGAATATGGCCAGACCGAAGCGCTGGCCTTCGACAATGGCCGGCTGAAGCAGGCGACCTATGACACCAGCCAGGGCTTTGGCCTGCGCGCGGTCAAGGATGACGCCGTCGGCTATGCGCATTCCTCCGACGTATCGCTGCCGGCACTGATCCGCGCAGCCGATGCGGTCGCCGCGGTCCGCGGCGGCTACAGCGGCCAGTTCGCGGCGGCGCCCGCCCACACCAATGTGCGGCTCTATGGCGACGACAATCCGCTGGATGGGCCGGGCTTCGAGGCCAAGGTCAAGCTGCTGGCCGAGATCGACGCTTACGTGCGCGACAAGGATCCGCGGGTGCGGCAGGCCTCCATCAGCCTGGGGGCCACCTGGCAGGTGGTCGAAATCCTGCGGCCGGACGGCGAGAGCTATCGCGACATCCGCCCGCTGGTGCGGGTCAATATTTCCGTGGTCGCCGGCCAGGGCGACCGCCAGGAGAGCGGCAGCAAGGGCTATGGCGGCCGCGAGGGCTATGCGCGCTTCATCGAGACCAAGGCGTGGCGCGAGGCTGCCGACGGCGCCATCCGCGAGGCGCTGGTCAACCTGGAATCGATCCCCGCCCCCGCCGGCGAGATGGACGTGGTGCTGGGCGCCGGCTGGCCCGGCGTGATGCTGCACGAGGCGGTCGGCCACGGCCTCGAAGGCGATTTCAACCGCAAGCAGACTTCGGCTTTCGCAGGTTTGATGGGCAAGCAGGTCGCGGCCAAGGGCGTCACCGTGGTGGACGACGGCACCATGGCCTCGCGGCGAGGTTCGCTCTCCATCGACGACGAAGGCACCCCGACCAACCGCACCGTCCTGATCGAGGACGGCATCCTGGTCGGCTACATGCAGGACCGCCAGAACGCGCGGCTGATGAACATGAAGCCGACCGGTAACGGGCGTCGTCAAAGTTATGCCCATGTGCCGATGCCGCGGATGACCAACACCTACATGCTGGCCGGACAGCGCGACCCGGCGGAAATTCTGGCCTCGGTCAAGAACGGCATCTATGCCGCCAATTTCGGCGGCGGACAGGTCGACATCACCTCCGGCAAATACGTGTTCCAGTGCACCGAGGCCTACAAGATCGAGAACGGCAAGGTCGGCGCCCCCCTGAAGGGCGCGATGCTGATCGGCAACGGGCCGACCGACCTGCACAGAATAACCATGATCGGCAACGATCTTGCGCTCGATACCGGGATCGGCACCTGCGGCAAGAACGGCCAGGGCGTGCCGGTCGGCGTCGGCCAGCCGACGCTGCGGATGGAACGGATTACGGTTGGAGGAACTGGCTAGTGACGACGGAACAGGAAACGGCTGCCAAGCCGATCAGCTGGCGCGCGCAGGCGGCCCAACTGGCGGCGATCGTCGCCGTGGTGTTCATCGCCAAGGGCGCGCTGGCCGAGCCGTTCTATGTTCCTTCCGGCTCGATGGAGCCGACGCTTCTGATCGGCGATGCGCTGCTGGCGTCGAAATATCCCTACGGCTATGGCGCGGCGTCGCTGCCGATCCAGATCACGCTGCCCGAGACCGGCCGGCTGTTCGGCGAGACGCCGAAGCGCGGCGACGTCGTCGTGTTCCGCTGGCCCGGCGACCGCTCGCAGGCCTGGGTCAAGCGCGTGGTCGGCCTGCCCGGCGACCGCATCCAGATCCGCCAGGGTCAGCTCTTCATCAACGACCGTGCCGCGACGTTGACGCCTGACGGCGTTGGCGAAGCCGAAGACGACCGCGGCGGCAGCGAGCGGGCCTATCGCTTCATCGAAGCGCTGCCGAACGGCGTGACGCACGCGATCTTCAAGATGCGCGACAATGGCCGGCTCGACAACACCGCCGAGGTGACGGTGCCTGCGGGCAAGCTGTTCGTGCTCGGCGATAACCGCGACAATTCCGCCGACAGCCGCGTCTCGGTGCGCGACGGCGGCGTCGGGCTGTTGCCGATCGACAACCTGGTCGGCCGCGCCGACGCGGTGGTCGGCTCCTGGGACATGGGCATCCGCAGCCAGCCGGTCTGGACCTGGATGTCGGGCTTCCGGATGGCGCGGTTTTTCACCTCGGTGCATTGACGGCGCGTGACCTTCGACGACGTCAGGAAGTTTGCGCTTCTGTGGGCGGAGGTCGAGGACGGCACCTCCTACGGCACGCCGGCGCTGAAGGTGCGCAAGAAGCTGCTGGCGCGTCTGAAGGAAGATGGCGACAGCCTGGTGATTCCGGGCGTGCCGCAGGATGAGCGCGAAATGCTGGTGGAGAGCCAGCCGAAGCTGTTTTACTTCACCGACCACTACCGCGATTATCCGATCGTGCTGCTTCGTTTGTCCAGGGCGAAGCGCGCCATCGTCGAACCGTTGCTGCGCCGGCACTGGCGCTCGCTGGCGTCAAAGGCGGCGGTGAAGGGATATGATTCGAATGCGTAGGGTGGGCAAAGGCGCGCCAGCGCCGTGCCCACCATCTTGTTCGCGACGCGCGTCATGGTGGGCACGCTTCGCTTTGCCTACCCTACGGCACCATCATGACTCGAGACGAATTCCTCAGCCTTGCCCTGCATAATCCCGTCAACGCGATCATCGCCGACGAGTTGTTTAATCTCGCCCTGCCCGACGCCTGGCTCGTTTCCGGCTGTCTGGTGCAAACCGTCTGGAACGTGCTGACCGGCCGCGCCACAGGTTACGGCATCAACGACTACGACGTGTTCTATTTTGATTCTGATACGTCGTGGGAGGCCGAAGACGCCGTGATCCGCAAACTGGGCGAACGCATTGCAAAGCTCGGCGTCACCGTCGAGGCGCGTAACCAGGCGCGGGTTCACCTCTGGTACGAGAAAAAACACGGCCTGCCCTACCCGCCGCTGCGACGTTCGACCGAGGGTATCGACCGCTTCCTGACCCGCAACACAGGTATCGGCATCCGCCGCACGCAGGACGGCTACGAGATCTATGCGCCGGACGGGTTTGACGACGCCGCCAACTTGATTGTGCGGCCGAACCCGGGCGCGAATTTCTCGCCTGCGAATTATGAGAAGAAAGCGGAACGCTGGAAGGCGCTGTGGCCGGAGGTGACGGTGCTCGATCCCGTTTATCGTCCCGGCGAAGGCCGGGACGACAGCAAGATTTACCTCACCACGCCCGAACTAAACCCGGCCTTGCGGCGCGGCGGCTTGATGTCTTTCTTCAGGTAGCAATGGGCGTCGCGGCCGGCATAGCCGGGCCGCGCATAGGTCCAGGCGCGGCATTTGTTGTCGGCGGCGCAGGCGGCCTTGCAGGCGTCCTCACCGTCGCTGCCGGCAAGATCGAAGTTCTTGTAGTCGCCGCCGAAGCGGTCGATCGAGGTTTCGATGGTGTTGTTCCGGGGCTCGACGACGCCGGCGCCGCGCACGCCGGAGACGCAGCAATTGTCCTGGGTGCGGGCGGGCACGCTGCTCTTGAGCCAGCACACCGCGCCGTTGGTCACGTCGGTCGGATAGCTGAAACTCCAGGAGCGGCAGCGCTTGTCGCGCTCGCAGACCAACGCGCAATCGGCCGGATCGCCCGAAGTGACCGGCGCGCTCTGGTAATCGCCCCCCGGACGGTCAAAATTGACCTGCGCCAGCGCCGGGTGCACGGACGCCACCACCGCCAGCAAGGCCAATATCACCACACACGCCCTGAGCAGGCGGTCGATCCCCATCTGTGACTGCTTTCGAATACGCGCCCCGAGGCCTCATTTGAACGGCCTCAACCTGTACGGTCGATGAACGGCCCAAAAATGCGGCAAGCGGCCGCGCTTTCAAACGAAGCAATCCCCCGGACTCGATCCGGGGGGTGGGCAACGGCCCGCGCGGCAATCAAATTTTGCGCAGATTGCGTAGAATTATCCAGGAATTAGAACGCATATTCCTGATAGGCCGGTTCCACCGAGCCTCCCCAGGCGCCGTTGAACTTCTCCAGCATCTCCTCGGCCGGGGTCCGGCCGCAATCGAGGATCCGCTCCAACGGCTCGAGATGACGGCTTTCGTCGCGACCGAGATGATCGACATGGGCCCGCCGCCGCAGGCCGGCATGCGACAGCTTCAGGCATTCCCTGGCGATTTCGAACAGATAGCGGTCCCTGATCCGGGTCTTGAAGCCGAAACGCGGGACGTCGTCGCGCATGGCCTGGCGCTCCTGCGCATTCCAGTGCTTCACCATGTCCCAGGCCGCGTTCAGGGTGTCGTCGTCGTACAACAGGCCGACCCAGAACGCCGGCAGCGCCGGCAGCCGGCCCCACGGCACGCCGTCGGCGCCGCGCATTTCCAGATAGCGCTTCAGCCGCACTTCCGGAAAAATCGTCGACAGGTGGTTGGCCCAGTCCGACAACGTCGGGCGCTCGCCCGGAAACTTCGAATTCTTGCCGTCGAAGAAGGCGCGAAACGAGGAGCCCGCAACGTCGATATATTCGTCGCCGCGCTTGACGAAATACATGGGAACGTCGAGCGCGTAGTCGACCCAGCGCTCGAACCCCATGCCGTCCTCGAACGCCCAGGGAATCATGCCGGAGCGGGCGTTATCGGTATCGCGCCAGATTTCGGAGCGGAACGAGAGGTAGCCGTTGGCCTTGCCTTCGGTGAACGGCGAATTTGCGAACAGGGCGGTCGCGATCGGCTGCAACGCCACCGAGACGCGGAGCTTCTTGACCATGTCGGCTTCGGAGGAGAAGTCGAGATTGGTCTGCACCGTGCAGGTCCGGTACATCATGTCGAGGCCGTACTGGCCGACCTTCGGCATGTAGTTGGTCATGATCTTGTAGCGGCCCTTCGGCATGACCGGAATCTGCTTGCGCGACCAGGACGGCGTCATGCCGAGCCCGAGAAAGCCGATGCCCAGAGGCGTCGCGATCTCGCGCACCTGCGCCAGATGCGCCATCAGCTCCGACTGGGTCTGGTGCACGGTTTCGACCGGCGCACCGGACAGCTCGAATTGCCCGCCGGGCTCCAGCGAAATCGCGCCGCCGCCGGTGACGTCGTAGAGCCCGATGATGTTGCCGCGCTCCATGATCGGCTCCCAGCCGAGCAGAAGCTGCATGCCTTCGAGCAGCGCGCCGATGCCCTTGCCGCCTTCATACGGCACCGGCTGATGGCCCTCGAGCGTGAACGGAGTCTTCTCATGCTCGGTGCCGATGCGAAACTCGGAAGGCGGCTTCACGCCGGCTTCCAGCCACGCCACGAGTTCGTCGCGCGATTGCAGCGGCGTCATATCGATCTGGTCACGCGCCATAAAAAATCCGGATCCTTGGCGATTCGACCGAACGCGCCGTGTGCAGGGAAGGAATGCGGACGGCATTGTCCGCAACAACGAAAGGTGTCGGGGCGATCATCGCGCGGGCACGCCGTCCCGGACGGCGGCCGTCTTGATGTCCCCGCAGGAGCAGC
This sequence comes from uncultured Alphaproteobacteria bacterium, assembly GCA_963764705.1. Taxonomy (GTDB): domain Bacteria; phylum Pseudomonadota; class Alphaproteobacteria; order Rhizobiales; family Xanthobacteraceae; genus Bradyrhizobium. The sequence goes on from CAVXTR010000020.1 coordinate 583,064, forward strand.
CGAGCCGGTCGAGCAGACCGCAGAGCTTGATGGCATCGGTATCCGACAGTTTGGAGCCGACGTATTTCTCGATCGCCGCCGAATAGGCGTTCCACATTTTCTTCTGCATCTCGCGCCCGGTCTCGGTGATCTCGACGAACTGACCGCGCTTGTCGATCTTGCACTCGCGACGCGCCGCCAGCCCCTCGTCGACCAGGCGGTCGATCAGCCGCGAGGTCGAGTATTGCGGGATCAGCATCTGCTTTTCCAGCTCGACCGGGCGCATCTCGCCGGTCGGCGCGCGCGACAACTCCAGCAGCGCGTCGTACCAGGCCAGCGGCGGAAAACCGGCCTTCTTCAAATCCTGCTCGACGGCATCGAGCACCCGGCTCTGGACCCGCATCAGGCGGATCCAGGCGGCGGTCGCCTCGGTCGAAGGTTTGCGTTTCATCGTTCAGTCCATATCTGTCGGACACCACTGTACCGCACTTAATGCAGCTGCATCAATCTTGACTATTCCCATGCAGATGCATTTAGTCATTTCGTGGCTTTTTCAAGTGAGGTGATCGCCGTTTCGCATGAAGAAAACGTGTCAAATGAGCGATTCCGGGCCTGTGAGGCTCCGCAGCCCCAAGGCTTCAACACCAAGGCTTCACCACTGAGGCTTCACCACCCAAGGCTTGCCAAGCCCAATCCAATAATTCGCAGGAAGGAAAATCCCGATGAAACTGTATTATTCGCCCGGCGCATGCTCGCTCTCCCCCCATATCGCGCTGCTGGAGGCCGGCCTGCCCTATGACCTGGTCAAGGTCGACCTCCGCGCCAAGAAGCTGGAAAACGGCGACGACTATCTGGCGATCAACCCGAAGGGCCAGGTGCCGGCACTGGCGCTGGACTCAGGCGAACTCGTCACCGAAGGCCCGGTCATCGTCCAGATGATCGCCGACAAGGCCGGCAAGGGCCTCGCCCCCGCCCGCGACAGCGACGAGCGCTACAAACTGCAAGCATGGCTCACCTATATCAACAGCGAATTGCACAAGAACATCGGCCCGCAGTTCAGCCCCGTGCTCGCCGATGATGCCAAGGCGTTCTTCAAGGACCGCGTGATGGGCAAGTTCAAGTATGTCGACGGCGAACTGGCCGGCAAAGACTATCTGATGGGCAAGCAGTTTACCGTGGCCGACGGCTACATGTTCACGATGCTGGCCTGGGCCGAGCGGATGAAGTGGGATCTCGCCGGCCTGTCGAATCTGATGGCCTACAAGGCCCGCGTCGGCGCCCGCCCGAAGGTGCAGGAAGCGCTCGTCAAGGAAGGCCTGATGAAGGCGGCATAAGGTTTCGTTATTGGAATACGAAAGGGGGCCGGATCGACGATCCGGCCTTTTTTTGCTTCCCACACCATATCCCGCGAAGGCAGGGTGAGAATTAAGCGCCCCCCTGCTTCTTCGACTTTGACCGACCATTCGGTGGTTTTGTACGCAGTAGCAGCTTAGAGACCACCGCTGAGACTTGGTTTTCATACCCGCCGTCGGACATCTCCTTCAAAGATTCACGCAACCAAGCTTCATCCCAAAGCTCCCAATTCCTCTTTGCGAAGTGCGATTTCAGCTGGTCCCTCTCGGAGTCCTTCGCGATGCGACCGCAGGCAAACAAAGTTTAATTGTCGGGTTTGGACGACAGAAGTCGGCGTCGGCCAACTGCAGCCGAAGCCGATTGAACACCACGTCCAGCAATGTCGGCTTGTTGAATAGCTTAAATCGCTTGGCCGCCTCTTTATTGGAGCCGTCGAATGCATGCATCTTCACTCCAGGCGAATCCAAAAAGCTCTTGCATTCGACAGCGAGAAGAGAATTGTCAGATCCTTTGTATGCAACTACATCCAGCTCCCAACGAGGGGTCGACGGCAACTTGATAGCCTCTTTCTCAGCTTTGCTTAACCCCACTTTGACTGAGGTTCGAACCCAATAGCCCCGGCGCCAGAGTATCTCTGCAACTACCTGCTCAAATGCATCCATGCCCCGCCCCTTCTCTTAGCGTTACCGCATCTCAGATCATGGCAGACGAGAAGCCCAACATGACAGACGAAGATGGCCTTCGGCTGCACCGTGGTGTCGACCGTGACCCGCTTGAGGTCTTGGCCGCGTAACGCGCCGGCCCCGTGCGCCACCCGCAGGCTCTCGGCCAGTAGCAGCTCCAGCTTGTCGCCGAGCCGCTTGCGCCAATGGCTCAGGTCCGAGCGCTCGTGCGGGAAGGCGTGCTGGAAAAACTCTTCACCGGTGAAGAACTGGAAATACGGGTCGTGGACCCAGCGCTCGCACACCCCTTCATCGGAAAGCCCATAAATGTGCTTGAGCAATAATAGCCCGATCATGAAGCGGGTCTCGATCCCCGGCCGGCCGTTCTCGCTGTAGAGCGGCGCGATCTCGCCGTCGATCCAGTCCCAATCGATCTTGCCCGCAAGCAGAACCAGCTCGTGCTTCAGGTTGATGATCTGGTCCAGCCGCGCCCGGAACAGATCGTTCGATCCAGTCGTCCTGTGCTTCTTCGGTCGCATCGTCCCCTCCGATGCACCACAAAATCATGATCCGCAGCGAAAGGGAATCCACAAATCAAATTGCAAGGTTTGGGGGTCTCAAGCTCCCATTCCCTGCAATCTCAAATGCCTCCGCCGCCGAAAAACAGAACCCCGCTCAGTCCCTTAGAGGCTTGTTCACGGACGACGAAGGAGGCGTAAGCTTTACCTGATTGGAAATTCGAAAAGGGCCGGATCGATGATCCGGCCCTTTTTTGTTTCATTGTCGTCCCGGCGAAGGCCGGGACAACAATATAATTCTGTACTACGCCGCCTTCTTCGGCGGGAAGCGGCCGTAGAAGGTCTCGCCCTTGGCGGCCATCTCGACCAGCAGTTTCGGCGGCGTGAAGCGCGAGCCGTATTTGGCCTCCAGTTTGTGGCAGAGTTCGACGAACTTCTTCGTCCCCATGAAGTCGATATAGGACAGCGTGCCGCCGGTGAACGGCGCGAAGCCGAAGCCAAGGATCGAGCCGACGTCGGCCTCGCGCATGTCGGTGATGACGTGGTCCTCCACCGTGCGCGCGGCTTCCACCGCCTGGGTCACCAGAAAGCGCTGCTTCAGCTCCTCGATGTCGAGCGTGTCGGGGTCGAGGTGCTTCGGCTGCAGGGCATTGAGCCCGGGCCACAGGCTCTTCTGGCCCTTGCCCTTTTCCGGGTAGTCGTAAAAGCCCTTGCTGTTCTTGCGCCCGAGCCGGCCCTGCTTCTCGACCATCTCCACCATCAGCTTCTTCTGATCCGGGTTGATGGCGTTCGGCCCGAGATCGGCCTCCGTCGCCTTCATGATCTTCAAGCCAAGATCGAGCGCGACTTCATCCGACAGCGACAGCGGGCCGACCGGCATGCCGGCCATCTTGGCGCAGTTCTCGATCATCGCCGGCGGCACGCCTTCGAGGAACATCTCGTTGCCTTCGGCGACGTAACGTCCGACGCAGCGGTTGGCGAAGAAGCCGCGGCTGTCATTCACCACGATCGGCGTCTTGCCGATGGTGCGGACATAATCCAGCGCGGTGGCGAGCGCGAGGTCGCCGGTGTTCTTGCCGACGATGATCTCCACCAGCATCATCTTCTCGACCGGCGAGAAGAAATGGATGCCGATGAACTTGCCCTGGTCCTTGAACTCTTCCGCCAGCGAATTGATCGGCAGGGTCGAGGTGTTGGAGGCAATGATCGCACCGTCCTTCAGCAGCGGCTGCGCCTTGGCGTAGGTCTCGCCCTTCACCTTTCTATCCTCGAACACGGCCTCGATGACGAGGTCGCAGTCTTTCAGCACGTTGTAATCAGCGGTCGCCGAGATCCGGCCCATGATCGCGTCGCGGTCGGTTTCCTTGGCGCGGCCCTTCTTGATCAGGTCGTCGATCACGGACTGGGCGTGGCCCTTGCCCTTGTCGGCGCTCTCCTGGTCGCGGTCGATCAGCACCACGTCGATGCCGGCCTTCGCCGAGACGTAACCGACGCTGGCGCCCATGAAGCCGGCGCCGATCACGGCGAGCTTCTTCACCTTGGTCGGCGGCACGTTGGCGGGGCGCCGCGCGCCCTTGTTCAGCTCCTGCATCGACAGGAACAGGCTGCGGATCATCGCCGCGGCCTCGTTGGAGCGCAGCACCTGCGTGAAATAACGCAACTCGACGCGCAACGCGGCGTCGATCGGCAACTGCAGGCCTTCATAGACGCAGCTCATGATGGCGCGCGCCGCCGGATAGTTGTCGTAGGTCTCGCGGCGGTAGATAGCGTTGCCGGCCGGGAACATCATCATGCCGGCCTTGGAGAACACCGGACCGCCGGGCAGCTTGAAACCCTTCTCGTCCCACGGTGCGACCGCCTTGCCGCCGCCCTTGATCCAGTCCTTCGCGGCCTGGATCATCTCGGCGGGAGGCACGATGGCGTGAATCAGGTTCAGCGCCTTGGCCCTGGCGAGGTTGATCGCCTCGCCCTTCAACAGCAACTGCATCGCATCCTGCGGCGAGACGATGCGCGGTACGCGCTGGGTGCCGCCGGCGCCGGGGAACAGGCCGACCTTCACCTCGGGCAGGCCGAGGCGGGTTTTGGGATTATCGGCGGCGACGCGGTAGTGGCAGGACAGCGTCAGCTCGAAACCGCCGCCGAGCGCGAGGCCGTTGATGGCGGCGACCCACGGCTTGCCTGAGGTCTCGATCGAACGAAACACCTGCGAGAAGCGGCGGCTCTGGTCGAACAGCATCTGGTTGGCGGCGACTTCGCCCTTGTCCTTGAGCACGCCGGCATAGGTGTTGGCCATGCCTTCGAGCATCGAGAGATCCGCACCGGCGCACAGCGCTTCCTTGCCCGAAGTGATGACCACGCCTTTCACGGCGGCATCCTCCGAGGTCTGCTTGATGATCGCCTCGAGTTCGGTGATCGAGGTATCGTCCAGCACGTTCATCGAACGGCCGGGCGTGTCCCAGGTGACGAGGACGATGCCGTCGGCGTCGGTCTCGGTCTTGAAATTCTTGAAGGCCATGTGTTGCTCCCTCGATGCCGGCAGCCAATGGGCGCGGCGATTGTCTTCGATTTTGTAGGGTGGGCAAAGCGAAGCGTGCCCACCGCCGTGAAGATGGTGGGCACGGCGCAAGCGCGCCTTTGCCCACCCTACGTAATCAAACCCGCTCGATGATCGTCGCCGTTCCCATGCCGCCGCCGATGCACAGCGTCACCAGCGCGGTCGACTTGTTGGTGCGTTCGAGTTCGTCGAGCACGGTGCCGAGGATCATGGCGCCGGTGGCGCCGAGGGGATGGCCGAGCGCGATCGCGCCGCCATTGACGTTGATCCTGGAAGGATCGATCTCGAACGCCTGCATGTAGCGCAGCACCACCGAGGCAAAGGCCTCGTTGAGTTCGAACAGGTCGATGTCCGACTTCTTCATGCCGGAGCGTTCGAACAGCTTTTCGGTGACGTCGACCGGGCCGGTCAGCATCATCGCCGGCTCGGAGCCGATATTGGCGAAGGCGCGGATTTTGGCGCGCGCTTTCATGCCGTATTTAGCGCCCGCTTCCTTGCTGCCGAGCAGCACCGCACCGGCCCCGTCGACGATGCCGGACGAGTTGCCGGCGTGATGCACGTAGTTGATGCGTTCGACCTCGGGATGCGACTGGATCGCGACCGCGTCGAAACCGCCCATCTGGCCCATCGCCACGAACGACGGCTGCAACTGGCCGAGCGACTGCATCGTCGTGGTCGGCCGCATGTGTTCGTCCTTGGCCAATATCGTCAGGCCGTTGATGTCCTTGACCGGCACCACCGAGTTCTTGAAGCGGCCCTCGTCCCAGGCTTTCGCCGCGCGCTGCTGGCTCTGCACCGCATAGGCGTCGACGTCGTCGCGCGAGAAACCATATTTGGTTGCGATCAGGTCGGCCGAAACGCCCTGGGGCATGAAGTAGGACGGCACCGCCATCGACGGATCCATCGGCCAAGCGCCGCCAGAGGCGCCGATGCCGACGCGGCTCATCAATTCGGCGCCGCCGCCGATGACGAGGTCGTGCTGCCCGCTCATGATCTGGGCGGCGGCGAAATTCACCGCATCGAGGCCGGAGGCGCAGAAACGGCTGATCTGGACGCCGGGGACGGCCTCGCCGAGGCCCGCCTTCATCGCCGCAAAGCGCGCGATGTCGGAGCCGGCCTCACCGACCGGATCGACCACGCCGAGAATGACGTCGTCGACGACGTCTTCGGGCAGGTTGTTGCGCTCTTTCAGCGCCTGCAGCGGCACCGTCGCCAGCGCCAGCGCGGTGACCTCATGGAGCGAGCCGTCGGCCTTGCCGCGGCCGCGCGGGGTGCGAACGTGATCGTAGATATAGGCCTCGGGCATGTCGCCCTCCTTGATATGAGGATCGTAATATAGTGCTGAAATCGCCGCGGAGTCTCGCCCGCGGCGAAAAATCTCAGAAGGCTTCGGCTGCCAATTCCATCGTGGTCGCGGCACCGGTCTGGATGCGCGCGAGATGGACCGTGGTTTCCGGCAACATCCGTTCCATGAAGAAGCGGCCGGTCACCAGCTTGGTCGACAGGTAGGTCGTGGCTCCCGACGCCGCGATCTTGTCCTGCGCGACTTTCGCCATGCGGGCCCACATGTAGCCAAAGGTGACGAGGCCGAACAATTGCATGTAGTCGGTGGCGGCAGCGCCGGCATTGTCGGGCTTGGCCAGCGCGTTCTGCATCAGCCAGCCGGTGGCCTGCTGCAGATGGCCGAGCGCGGTCGAGAGCGGCGCCACGTAGGGCTTCATGGCTTCATCGGCGCCATTGTCCTTGGCGAAGGCGGCGACTTCGCCGAAGAACGCCATCACGGCGCGGCCGCCATCGCGCGGCAGCTTGCGTCCGACGAGGTCGAGCGCCTGAATGCCGTTGGCGCCCTCGTAGATCATGGCAATGCGGGCATCGCGCACGAACTGCTCCATGCCGTGCTCGGCGATATAGCCGTGGCCACCATACATCTGCTGCGCCAGCACCGCGTTGGAGAACCCGAGGTCGGTCATCACTCCCTTCATGACCGGGGTCATCAGGCCCATGTGGTCGTCGGCCTCCTGGCGGTCCTTCGGATCGGTGGAGCGATGGGCGACGTCGCTCTTCAGCGCGGTCCAGATCACCATGGCGCGCGCCGCCTCGTTGAAGGCGCGGATGGTGAGCAGCGTGCGGCGGACATCGGGGTGCACGATGATCGGGTCGGCCGGCTTGTCCGGCGCCTTGGCACCCGTCAGCGAGCGGCCCTGCAGGCGTTCGCGGGCATAGTTCACCGCGTTCTGGTAGGCGACTTCGGATTGCGCGAGGCCCTGCACCGCGACGCCGAGGCGGGCCTCGTTCATCATCACGAACATGCCCTGCATGCCCTTGTTTTCCTCGCCGATCAGCCAGCCGGTGGCGCTGTCGTAATTCATCACGCAAGTGGAATTGCCGTGAATGCCCATCTTGTGCTCGATCGAACCGCACGACACGCCGTTGCGGGCGCCGAGCGAGCCGTCGGCATTGACGAGAACCTTCGGCACCACGAACAGCGATACGCCCTTGATGCCGGCAGGCGCGCCTTCGATCCGCGCCAGCACCAGATGGATGATGTTGTCGGCGAGGTCATGCTCGCCGGCGGAAATGAAGATCTTGGTGCCCGTGATCTTGTAGCTGCCGTCGGCCTGCTTGATCGCCTTGGTGCGCAGCAGACCGAGATCGGTGCCGCAATGCGGCTCGGTCAGGTTCATGGTGCCGGTCCACTCGCCCGCCACCATCTTCGGCACGAACATCTTCTTCTGGTCGGGCTTGCCGTGCACCATCAGCGCTGCGGTCGCGCCCATGGTCAGGCCGGCATACATCGAAAACGCCATGTTGGCCGAGATCTGGAATTCGTTGACCGCCTGGCTCAGCGTCACCGGCAGGCCCTGCCCGCCATATTCCGCGGGCGCCGACAGTCCGAGCCAGCCGCCCGCGGTGACCTGCTTGAAGGCTTCCTTGAAGCCTTTCGGCGTGGTGACGCTGCCGTCGTCATGGCGGACGCAGCCTTCGAGATCGCCGACGCGGTTGAGCGGCTGCAGCACCTCTTCACTGAGCTTGGCGGCCTCGTCCAGGATCGCTTCGCGCACATCGGCGGAGGCGTCGGTGAAGCCGGGCAGGTTGCCGTAGCGATCGATTTGAAACACGTCGTTGAACAGGAAGGTAACGTCTTCGACGGGGGCTTTGTAGATCGGCATGGTGTTCTCCCGGCAGGGGCAGGCTTGAGATGTCTGGCGAAAATCGTTTGGGGTTCTGAGGCCGGACCTTATCCGGTTCCGGCGATCCGAGGCAGCAAATTACGGGTTTGGATGCTACGGCCTGATGTCACTGCTTCGCAATTTCCTTCGCGATTTCTTTGGCGAGCTGCTCTCCCATCAGGCGGTGCAGCAGGTTCATGCCCTTGAGCGGACGCACCATCACCTTGAAATGGATGATGCGGTCGTCGGCGCTGAAGGTGATGATGTCGACGCCGTTGATCCTGATGCCTTCGATCTCGTTCTCGAATTCGAGCACCGCGCCGTTGGCGCTGCGCCATTCCCCGGTATATTTGAAGCCGGGGCCGCCCAGCACCTTTTCAGCGCTCGCCAGATATTTGAAGGTCATGTCGCGGCCACGTTGCGGCGTGTGCACCACCGGGCTTTCGAACACCGCGTCGGGGTGCAGCAGCTCCCACAGCGCCGCCGTGTCATGGGACTTCATGTAGCCGTACCACTTGTCGAGTGCGGTCATGGTCATCATGTCTCCTGTGCGGGCGATGACGGGGCTCGGGACCGGTCGAGCCATTATGCGCGTTGACGCATATGCAACTTTATGCATAATGTCAACGATTCCCTATAGCCGGAAAGACCGCTCTTGGCCCTTGGCGACGCAATCCTGGCCTGCCTGACCGAACATCCGATGACGGGCTATGAGCTCGCCAAGACCTTCGATTCGTCGATCGGCTTCTTCTGGAAGGCCGACCACCAGCAGATCTACCGCGAGCTGACCAAACTACGCGACCGCGGCCACATCCAGGGCCGCGAGGTGGTCCAGTCCGGCAAGCCCAACAAGCTGGTCTATACCCTCACGCCCGAAGGAAGGGCCGCACTGAAACACTGGGCGGCCCGGCCGAGCGTCCCGGCCTCGATCAAGGACGACCTCCTGGTGCGGCTCTACGCGCTCGACAGCGTCGACCTCGAACCGCTGCGCACCGACCTGATGGCGCGGCTTGAGCACCACCGCGACCGCTGTTCCCGCTACGAACGCATCCTGGGCAAACGCTTCCCGGACGGCACCGCCGCGTTCGCCGACACCGGCAAATTGCTCAACCTGCGTCTCGGCGTTCGTCACGAGCGCGCGGTGGTGGAATGGTGCGAGGAGGCGCTCGACGCATTGTCGGCTTTGTCGGCCGGCGCAGCCACGGCCAATGTCGTCACGATCGGGGACGGCCCGCGCGGAAGCCGCGAAAACAACGGCTAGAATTATCGGATTTCGGCGTGTCCGCAACTTTACTGACTGGCAAGCCCAATCCTTAACCCGTTCTTTACCGTAACGCGAAAAAGTCAGGATCTGAGGCAGACGACCTGCGCGAAATTCGATTTTCTCTCGGATGGGGACGCGCGGGGAGGCTGAGGGCGCAAGTAAAGCGCCGAAGTCGGAACCGGACCTGAGCATGAATTCGCGCGTATCGTGGAGTGTTGACGGCATCGATCCCTCCGTTCGCGAAAGGGCTGAGGCCGCCGCGAGGCGCGCCGGCATGTCGCTGAACGAATGGCTCAATTCCACCGTCGGCGAACCGGTCTCGCCCAACTTCCGTGAGCCCGACGATCAAGGCCCGGCGATGCCGAGCCGGGAAAGCCGCGACGTCGCCGACATTCACCAGCGGCTGGATTCCATCACCCGCCAGATCGAACAGATTTCGCAACCCGCACCACGCAGCGAAGCGCCGCGCGGTGAAGCTCCCCGCGCCGAGCCGACGGTAGCCCGGCAGCTCAACGACGCCATTTCACGCCTCGATGCGCGGCTGTCGCAGATTTCCAGCGCCGGCGCGGCCCGCCAGCCGATGGCGCAAGCGCAGGACCGGCAGGCCCAGGCCCAGATGGTCGAGCGCGCCGCCGCCCAGGTCTATCGTCCGTCGCCGCCGCTGAGCCCGGTCTCGTTCGAAACCGCGATCGCCCAGATCGCCGCGCGGCAGAACGAACTCGACGGCGCGCCGAAGCAGGTGCCGCCGCGCAGCGCGCCGCCGACCGCGCCGATGGCCGCCGCCGGTCCGGATTTCTCCTCGCTCGAACGTCATCTGCTCAACATCACCAGCCAGATCGAGTCGCTGCGGCCCTCCGAAAACATCGAAGCCTCGATCGCGGCCTTCCGCAGCGAGCTCGCTGAAATCCGTCTCGCCATCACCGAGGCGATGCCGCGCCGGGCGATCGATTCGATCGAGAACGAAATCCGCTCGCTGTCCCGCCGCATCGACGAAAGCCGCCAGAGCGGCACCGACGGCCAGATGCTGGCCGGCATCGAACGCGCGCTTGGCGAAATCTACGACGTGCTGCGCAAGCTGACGCCGGCCGAGCAGCTCACCGGCTACGACGAGGCGATCCACAGCCTCGGCGCCAAGCTCGACCTGATTCTGCGTTCGAACGACGACCCGTCGACCGTTCACAAGCTCGAGGACGCGATCGGCGCGCTGCGCTCGATCGTTTCCAACATCGCCTCCAACGATGCGCTGGCGCGGCTGTCGCAAGACCTGCACGCGCTGTCGGACAAGGTCGACCAGATCGCGCGTTCCGAAGGCAGCGGCGATTCCTTTGCCATTCTCGAGCAACGCCTTGCCTCGCTGACCTCGACGCTGAGCGAACGCCCTGCCCCCAGCGATCATTCGGAACAGGTCGAAGGCGCGCTGCGCTCGCTGACCGAACGGCTCGACCGCATGCCGGTCGGCAACGACAATGCGTCGGCCTTTGCCCATCTCGAACAGCGCGTGTCGTATCTGCTGGAACGGCTGGAAGCTTCCACCGACCGCACCTCGGCCCCCACCGCCGATCTCGGCAGGGTCGAGGAAGGGCTGCTGGACATTCAGCGCTCGCTCGAACGCCAGCACGCCAACCTGGTCTCGCTCGCCGAGACTGGCCGCAACGACGGCGCGTCGCCGATGGACCCCGGCATCGTCGACGCCGTCAAGCGCGAACTGTCCGACATCCGCCACAGCCAGTCGGAAACCGATCGCCGCACCCAGGATTCACTGGAGACGGTTCACAACACGCTCGGCCATGTGGTCGATCGCCTCGCGATGATCGAAGGCGATCTGCGCGCGGTTCGCGCCGCGCCGATCGCAGCTCCGCCCGCAGCGCCTGCCCGCGCAACCGTCGAAGCACAGGAAGAAGCTCCGCGCCTGGCGATGCCGGCCAAGCCCTTTGCGCCTGAGGCCGACACGCCACCCTCCTTTGCGCAGCCGCCGGCGCCAAAGCCGGAATTGCCCAATCCTGCCGCGATGCAGGAGCATTTTGCCGCGGCCCCGCGCGACTTCCGCGCCGCGCGCGCGCGAGCCGCGCAGCGCGATTTCGAGACCGCGCAGCGCGATTTCGAGACCGTCCAGCCGCCAGCGACGCAAACCCCGCCGATGCCGCCGCGGGCGATCAGCGAAATTCTCGAACCGCACGCCGCCGCGCCGCGCGCCACGATCGCGCCGGATCTGCCGCCCGATCACCCGCTCGAGCCGGGCACGCGCCCCTCCGCGCGGATGTCTTCGCCTTCGGAGCGGATCGCGGCTTCCGAAAGCGCGATCAGCGAGATCGCAGCGGGACCGAAAGAGCCGGTCAGTTCGTCGAGCTTCATTGCCGCCGCGCGCCGCGCTGCGCAGGCCGCCGCGTTGGCTCCCGTCAATGAAAAGGCCGCCCGCGCCGCCGCCAAGGCCGCCACCAAGGACAAGGTCAGCGACAAGACCAAGACCGCCGCCAAGGTGACCGCGCCCGGCGACAAGTCGACGCCCAACGTGACTTCCCGGATCCGCTCGCTGCTGGTCGGCGCCAGCGTAGTCGTGATCGTGCTAGGCACGTTCAAGATGGCGATGACGCTGCTCGACACCGGCAACCCGCCGCCGATGCCGGCGGTGGAAAATTCGGCCGATCCCGTCACGCTGTCGCCCGCGCCGACGGACAACGGCGCCAGGCCGTCGATGCCGGCGCCGGCTGCGCCCTCGCTGATCTCGCCGACCCCGCTCGACAAGCAATCGAACACCGCGCCCGCGCCGAACACGCTGGATAGCGCACGCATTGTGACCCCGCCGCAGGCCGTGCCGTCCCCGGCGCCCGCCAGCGACGTCACCGGCGCCATCCCGACGGCTCCGGTTGCCGCCGGCAAGCTCTCGACGATCGCGGTGCCGCCGACCGAAAAACTGCCCGACGGTATCGGCGGTCCGGTGTTGCGCGCCGCCGCCATCAAGGGCGATCCGACCGCGGCCTACGAAGTCGGCGTGCGCTTTGCCGAGGGCAAGGGCATTGCCGCGAATTTCGACGAAGCCGCCAAATGGTACGACCGTGCCGCGCAGGCCGGCGTCGTGCCCGCGGTGTTCCGGCTCGGCACCTTCTACGAGAAGGGCCTCAGCGTGAAAAAGGACGTCGACATCGCGCGGCGTTATTATCTCCAGGCCGCCGAACGCGGCAACGCCAAGGCGATGCATAACCTCGCCGTGCTCGACGCCGACGGCGGCGGCAAGGGCGCCAACTACAAGAGCGCATCGCAGTGGTTCCGCAAGGCAGCCGATCGCGGCGTCGCCGACAGCCAGTTCAACCTCGGCATTCTCTACGCCCGCGGCATCGGCGTCGAACAGAACCTCGCCGAATCCTTCAAATGGTTCAGCCTCGCTGCAGCCCAAGGCGACGCGGATTCCGGCCGCAAGCGCGACGATATCGCCAAGCGCCTCGATGCCCAGTCGCTGGCAGCGGCCAAGCTCGCGATCCAGACCTTCACGCCGGAGCCGCAGCCCGACGACGCCGTCAACGTGGCGGCCCCGCAAGGCGGCTGGGACTCTGCCCCGGCGACGGCCGCGACGACCAAGCCCGCGGCCAAGCCGGTTGCAACCAAGCGCGCCTCAGCCCATTAACGCTGTGAGCGATGCCGCTGGCATCGCCGTTATATCCTCTGCCATAAAGTTGTATATTGGGAACGGGCCAACCCGCGTTCCCTTGGCGTGCAACGAGGATCGATGACCGCGGACGATCATCAAGACGAAGAGCGTCGTTACCGGAGGTCGCCGACGGGCCCTGCGGTGAGCCCGCCGCGTATGCCGGACGCGATGCCTTCCGCGACTGCGGTCAAACCCCCGCTCTTCAGACCGAGCTTCTGGTCGATTGCCGTCTTTGTCCTGGTCGCTTCCGGCATCGGCATTCGCGCCTAGCGCGACCTGTCGCGGCCCGATGCCTGGGATTACTGGAAGGACCAGTACATCTCGCCGAGCATGACCGTCTCGCTGATTGATAAGACCTATCTCGACGGCCGCGACCAGGGTCGGCGTACACTCGCGGTCAGCGGGACGATCGGCCCCGCTGCCGCAAAACTGCTCCGCGACCGGGTTGATGAGGCCAAGCTTGCCGCCGGCGATCTGATCCTGCTGTCGTCCCCCGGCGGTGAGTTGAACCAGGGCGCGATCATGGGCGAGATCATTCGATCGCACGGGCTGGCGACGGCCGTCGGCACAACCGACGGCTCAGGCCGCATCAAACCTGCTTACTGCGCCAGCGCCTGCGTACTGGTCTATGCCGGCGGCAAGCCCCGCTTCGGGGTGCTGGGCTCGGCACTCGGTGTCCACCGGTTCGTGACCGAAAAGCCCATGAAAGATCCCGTTGCAGACGCCCAGCGCGTCACAGGCGCTGTGCTGGGCTACATGACCAAAATGGGGGTCTCGTCATCCGTCGTCGAGGCGATGTCCGAAACCAGGGAGATCCGCTGGCTCAGCCCCCAGCAGGCCCTGACGATGAACCTCGTTACCGATCCCGTGGGCAAACCCTGACCCTCGAAGGCCCGGACCGATGGAAGCGCCGGATCGGCAGGCGCTGCCAGAGCCGATTAACCGCACCTGTTCACCACCAGCTGAAAATGCGCGGGTGTTCGAGGCAAAAAATTGCCTGCGAGCGCAATCTTTAGTCCCTCATCCCATCAAATTCAGTTATGCAAAGATGCGGTAACCGGCTCCGCGCGCAAGCGCGCCAACCGGTTTCCACTGCCGGCACAGACACATAAACCATGCCCTGAGCGGCCTCGGCCAGTCGGCGGCAGAACGACAAAAAGCGGACGCGCGTGCAGCTTTACCTTCCGATCGCTGACATTCCGGTCAATGTTTTCCTCATCCTGGCGATGGGCGCGGCGGTTGGTTTCGTCTCCGGCATGTTCGGCATCGGCGGCGGTTTCCTGATGACGCCACTGCTGATCTTCGTCGGCATCGCGCCTGCGGTCGCGGTCGCCTCCGTCGCCAGCCATATCGCGGCCTCCTCGTTTTCCGGCGCGCTGTCCTACTGGCGCAGGCGCGCCATCGATCCACTGCTGGCACTGGTATTATTGAGCGGTGGCACGATCGGCACCGCGCTCGGCGTCTGGACCTTCACGCTGCTGCGTTCGCTCGGCCAGCTCGATCTGATGATCGCGATGTCCTACGTCATCCTGCTGACCACCGTCGGCGGGCTGATGTTCTGGGAAGGCCTGCGGGCCCTGCTGCGGACCCGCCGCGGCGGCGCTGCCACGATCCGGCGCCCGGGCAGCCATGGCTGGATCCACGGCCTGCCGCTGAAGATGCGCTTCAAGCGCTCCAAGATCTATCTGTCGGTGATCCCCATCGTCGCCATCGGCCTGATCATCGGCTTCATCGGCGCGGTGATGGGCATCGGCGGCGGCTTCATCCTGGTGCCGTTGATGATCTATGTATTGCGGGTGCCGACCTCGACCGTGATCGGCACCTCGATGGTGCTGACGCTGGTCACCATGGTGTTCGCCACCATGCTGCATGCGGTCACCAACCATCTGGTCGACGCCGTGCTGGCGCTGATCCTGATGATCGGCGGCGTCACCGGCGCGCAGTTCGGCGCCCGCGCCGGGCAGAAGGTCCGGGGCGAACATCTGCGGCTGCTGCTCGGGCTCCTGGTGCTCACGGTCGGTATCCGTTTCGCGATCGAACTGGTGATCCGGCCGGAAGACTTGTTCACGATCCGGGAAACCGGAGGCGCCGGATGATCGCGCGCAAACCGCTCACGCTTGCCGGAATGGTGCTGGCCGCGACGCTCGCGGCCTCGCCCGCGCTGGCCGAGCGGCTGATCGTGTCGGTCTCGAACCATCGCGTCACGGTGACCCCGAACTATTCCGGCGAGGAACTCGTCCTGTTCGGCTCGGTCGAAAAGGACGCGACCACGCCGGCCGGCCGCAACAATTACGATCTCGTGGTGACGGTCGCCGGTCCGCGCGCCGATATGGTGACGCGGCGCAAGGAACGCACCTTCGGCATCTGGATCAACACCGACTCGCGCCAGTTCCTGCAGGTGCCGAGCTATCTGGCGCTGTTTTCCAACCGCCCGTTCGACGTCATCGCTTCGCCCGAAGTGCAGCGGCGGCAGCAGCTCGGTCTCAATAACGTGCTGCTGATGCAGCGTGTAGGACCCGATTACGCTGACGTGGTGCCCAACGACGCGTTCCGCAGCGCCTTCGTGCGGCTGCGTTCCCAGCACGGACTTTATCGCGAGGCGACCGCGGCGGTGACGTTCCTGACGCCGACGCTGTTTCGCACCGGAATTCCGTTGCCGGCGGAAGTGCCGATCGGCACTTACGATGTCGAGATCAAGCTGTTCGCCGACGGCGCGCTGGTGACCAAGACCGAGACCGCGTTCGAAATCGTCAAGGTCGGCTTCGAACAGTTCGTCGCCACCACCGCGCGCCAGAACGGTTTTGTCTATGGCCTCGTGACCGCCTTCATGGCGCTGATGACGGGATGGATGGCCTCGATCGTGTTCCGGAAGGATTAGATCAGTGTGAGATTGTACAAGGGTGGGCAAAGCGGAGCGTGCCCTCCATCTTGCTGCTCGTCGGGTAAATGGTGGGCACGGCGCAAGAGCGCCTTAGCCCCACCCCCTACGACTTGCCGATAACCATCCCCACGCCCATCGCCAGCACGCTGAGCAGGATCGCCGCGGTCGCCAGCCAGCCCAGCCAGTAGAGCGGTCCGCGGATCGCAAAGCGGCCCATCACGTCGTCGCGGCGGGCCATGAACATCAACAGCACCATCACGGGAACGGCGAGCACGCCGTTGACGACGGCGCTCCAGTACAGCGCCTCGATCGGGTCGATCTTGGTGAAATTGAGCGCGATGCCGATCGCCGCCGAGAACGCCAGCACGGAATAGAACGCGACCGCTTCCCTTGGTTTGCGCGCCAGCCCGACCGGCCAACGCCGCGCTTCGCCGACCGCATAGGCGGTGGCGCCGCTGAGCACCGGGATCGCCAGCAGTCCGGTGCCGACGATGCCAAGCGCGAAAATCACTTCCGCGAACGCGCCGGCAATCGGACGCAACGCTTCCGCCGCCTGCGCCGAGGTCTGGATGTCGGTCTTGCCGGCCGCATGCAGCGTCGCCGCCGCGGTCACGATGATCGACAGCGCGATCAGGTTGGAGAACGCCATGCCGACGATGGTGTCGGCACGGATGCGATGGAATTCCTTTTGCGCGCCGTAATGTTTTTCAATCAGCGGCTGCTTCTTCGCGTCGACGCGCTGGTCTTCGGCCTCCTGCGAGGCCTGCCAGAAGAACAGATAGGGCGAGATCGTGGTGCCGAGGATCGCAACGATGGTGGTGAAATAGTCCGCACTCCAGGTCAGGCGCGGCACCAGAACGCCGGCCAGCGCCTCGCTCCACGACACATGGGCGAAGGCCAGCGCGGCGACATAGGCGAACAGGCTAAGCGTCAGCCATTTCAGCACCGAGACGTAGCGTTTGTAGTCGAGGAAGATCTGCGCGACCACGGAAGTGACGCCGTAGAGGACCACGTAGACGATGCCGTGCCCGCCGATCAGCAGTTTCGAGGCATCCGCCATGGCGGCGAGATCGGCGGCGATATTGACCGTGTTGGCGATGAACAGCAGCGCGACCACGACATTGAGCAGCCACGACGAATAATGCCGGCACACGTTACCGGAGATGCCGTGCCCGGTGACGCGGCCGACGCGCGCAGAGATCTCCTGGATCGCCACCATCAGCGGAAAGGTCAGCAGCATGGTCCAGCCGATGCCGTAACCGAGCTGGGCGCCGGCCTGACTGTAGGTGCCGATCCCCGAAGGATCGTCGTCGGACGCGCCGGTGATCAGGCCGGGGCCGAGTGCCTTCAGAAAATAGCGGAAGCTGAACGGCTCCCTGGCCACAGCCTTCGAGGCCGGCTTGTCGCTGCCGTGTTTTTCGCCGTAGTGCGTGGGATTCGAATGTTTGCGATCTGACATGCCCGGTTCCAGCCGCCGCGACAACGAACCGGACAGGGTTCGGTTCCGGAAAGGGGAACCTGCCTCAGGGCAATGTCGCAAGCAAGCGAAACGCAGTCATCGCGAGCAAGATGACGGTGCAATGACGATTGGCTTAATAACAGCGCGACGCGGCGATGGCGTGCAGCTTGTTGTCGCCGAGCACATGCGCCACGAGGCCCGGCGCGCGAAAGATCCTGGCGAAGGCCGCATCGCGGATGCTCAATCCCCCGGTATAGGCGCCGAAGGCCGGCATCACCGCGCGCGCGCCGTCGGAAGCAAAACAGCGGCGCTCGATCGAGCGGCCACGGGTCGGCACCCGCGCCTTGGGATGCAGATGGCCGGCGATCTCGCCGGACGCCCCGGTCGGTTCGTGGCGAAACACAATCGGCCCGATCGCGACTTCGCTGGCGACCACGCCGCCGAGATCGGATGGCAATGCCGGATCGTGATTGCCCGAAATCCAGATCCAGTCGCGCCGCGCCTGCATCGCCTCAAGCGCCTCGCGATCGGGCGCCGACAGCCGCTCATGCGCGTCACGGTCGTGAAAGCTGTCACCGAGCGCGATCACCACCCGGGGATCGTGCCGCGCGATCACGGCGGCGAGCCGGCCCAGCGTCGCCACGGTGTCGTAGGGCGGCAGCAACACGCCGCGCGCGGCGAAGCTGGAGCCTTTTTCCAGGTGCAGGTCGGAAACGACAAGCAGCCGCTGCTCCTGCCAGAACAGCGCGCCGGAGAGATCGGCCAGAAAAACCACGTCGGCAATGGCAACCCTGGAGGTGCGCATGTCCTGATCGTATCCCGAAACCTGCGCCGCTGCCGTCACGTTTTATCCTGTCGCCTCTTTGACCAGTTCATCGGCGGCTTCCGCCAGCAACTCGTCGGCCGCCTCGCCATAGACGGACTCGCGGCCGATTTCCAGCATCACCGGCACCGCCAGCGGCGAAACGTGGTCGAGTTCCCGGTGGCTGATTCGCCCCTGAATTCGCGAGAGCATATCACCCAATCGCTTGAGATCGAGCAACCCGGTGGCGGCGTCGGCGCGCGCGGCGCGCAGCAGCACGTGGTCGGGCTGGTGCTTGCGCAGGACGTCATAGATCAGGTCGGTCGAGAACAGCACCTGACGGCGGGATTTTTCCTCCCCGGTAAAGCGCCGCGCGATCAGGCCGGAGATCACGGCGCAAGTGCGGAAGGTGCGCTTCATCAGCGCGGATTCGGCGAGCCACGCCTCGAGGTCGTCGCCCAGCATGTCCGGATCGAACAGCGCGTTGAGATCGAGCTTGCCGTGGCGGATCATGAACGACATGTCGCCGAGCCCCCATACGGCCAGCGCATATTCGTTGGCGACGAAACCAAGCGGCCGCACCCGCGCCCGCTCCATCCGCCGCGTCAGGAGCATGCCGAGCGTCTGGTGCGCCAACCGCCCCTCGAAGGGATAGCAGACGAAGTAATGCTTGCCGCCGCGTGGAAAAGTCTCGACCAGCAACTCGCGCACCGCCGGGACCTTCGAAAAGTCCTTCTGTAGCGACAGCCAGTCGCGCACCTGTTCCGGCAGCGCGGCCCACTGGCGCCGGTCGTCGAGCAGTTTGCGGACGCGTTCGGCGAGATAGGTCGAGAGCGGAAACTTGCCGCCGGCATAGGAAGGCACCTTGGCGTCCTTGTCGTTGGCCCGTGAGACATACACATTGTCTTCGGCAAGGGCCTCGTAGCGTACCACCTCGCCGGCAAAGACAAAGGTATCGCCTATCACCAGTCCCTCGATAAAGGCCTCCTCGATTTCGCCGAGCATGCGGCCGCCGCGGCCCAGCGCGCCGGTCAGGCCGGAACCGCCGCCGCGCGAGCGCACCAGTTTCACCTTCAGCATGGTGTCTTCGACGATGGTGCCGACGTTGAGGCGGTAGCTTTGCCGCACGCGGGGATTGGCGACGCGCCACCTCGCCGATTTGTCCTGCTTGATCCGCGCGAAACGCTCATAGGTCTTCAGCGCGTAGCCGCCGGTGGCGACGAAATCGACCACGTCGTCGAAATCGGCGCGCGTCAGACCCGAATAGGGCGCCGCCGTCAGCACTTCCGCGTAGAGTTCGTCGGAGAGAAACGGCTCGCCGCAGGCGCAGCCGAGCACGTGCTGCGCCAGCACGTCGAGCGCGCCGATGCGTAACGGCGGCGTGTCCTGCGCATTGTCGGCGATGGCGTCGATCGCCACCGCGCATTCCAGCACCTCGAAACGGTTCGCGGGTACCAGGACGGCGCGCGAAGCCTCATCGATGCGGTGATTGGCGCGGCCGATCCGCTGCATCAACCGCGACGATCCCTTGGGCGCACCGACATTGATGACGAGATCGACATCGCCCCAGTCGACGCCGAGATCGAGCGACGAGGTGCATACCACGCCGCGCAGTTTGCCGGCCGACATCGCGTCCTCGACCTTGCGGCGCTGGGCGACGTCGAGCGAGCCGTGATGCAGCGCGATGGCGAGGCCGTCCTCGTTCATCCGCCACAGGTCCTGAAACAACATCTCGGCCTGGCTGCGGGTATTGACGAATACCAGCGTGGTCTTGTTGGCCTTGATCAGGTCGTAGATCTCGCCGAGTGCATGGCGCGCGCTGTGGCCGGCCCACGGCAGCCGCTCCTTGGTGTCGAGCATCTCCACGACCGGCGCCGCGGCGCCGCCGGCGACCACGATATCGGCGGACACTTCCTTAGCCTCGCGCTGCGGCACCAGAAACCGCGCCAGCGATTCCGGCTCAGCCACCGTTGCCGACAGGCCAATGCCGCGCAAGTCAGGCGCCAGCCGCCACAGCCGCGCCAAACCGAGCGAGAGCAGATCGCCGCGCTTGGAGGTGACCAGCGCGTGCAATTCGTCGAGCACGATGCGTTTCAACGACCCGAAAAGAAACGGCGCATCGTCGGATGACAGCAGCAGCGCCAGTTGTTCGGGCGTGGTGAGCAGAATGTCCGGCGGATAGCGCCGCTGCCGCTGCCGCCGCGACACCGGGGTATCGCCGGTGCGGGTCTCGACCTTGATCGGCAGGCCCATCTCTGCAATCGGCGTTTCCAGGTTGCGCGCGATGTCGACCGCGAGCGCCTTTAGCGGCGAGATGTAGAGGGTGTGGAGGCCGCCCGACCGTTTGACGCCGCGACCGGTGGAGATGAGGCCCTTCTTGTCACCCTCCCCCTGCGGAAGCGAAGAGGCCGACAGTTCCACCAGCGTCGGCAGAAATCCCGCCAGCGTCTTGCCGGCGCCGGTCGGCGCAATCAGCAGCGCCGAGCGGTCGTCGCGGGCCTTGGCCAGCAAGGCAAGCTGATGTTCGCGCGGCGACCAGCCGCGCGACGCGAACCATTGGCGAAAACGGTCCGGCAGCAGCGCGGTTGTTTCGAGCGGCGTAAGGGGCAAGGGATCGGATGACGGCACGCTTCAAGAGGTAAGCCGTCGAGGTGGTTTCGTCGAGGGCCGCAGCGGATCAATTCGCTCCGCCAAGTCGGCCGCTTCCGTCATTGCGAGTAGCAAAGCGACGAAGCAATCCAGTGCTTGGCTCTGGATTGCTTCGCGGAGCCTGTCATCGGGCGCGCATTCGCGCGACCCTTTGGCTCGCAATGACAGCTGAGAGCCGCTTAGTTCGTTGGCAACTTGACCGGCCTACTCCGTCACCGCTTTTTCCGAAATCTGCCATTCCTTGCCGTCGAAGATCGAGATGTGCAGCGTCTTCATCGGCGAGTAGTCGTCGGGCGTGTAGCTGAAATTGATGTCGTCGAGGAAGAACGGCGAGTGAAAGCCGGCCAGTGTCGTCGCCTGCTTCAGCACGTTGGCGCGGGTCAGGTCGTCGCCGCAGCGGCGCAGGATTTCGCCCATCGAGACCGCCTGGCCGTAACCGGCATAGGCGATGGTATTGTCCGGGTCGATATTGGGCAGATACCTGGCGCGCAACGCCTCGAACGCCATCACGTCCTTGTCCTTTTCCCACTTGCCCGGACCGGCTTCCTTGGAATAGCGGATAGCGACGATGTCCTTGGCGTTTTCGAGGCCCGCGGCCTTCAGGATCGAAAGCCCGGTCGATCCCGCTGACAGCAGTTGCAGCGGCTTCCAGCCGAGCTCGACCACCTTGCGGATCGACTGCGACGTCGCCTTGCCGGTGGTGATGTTGTAGAAAACATCCGCGCCCGACTTCGAGAGATTGATGAGCTGCGAATCGACCGTCGGTTCGGTCAGGTCGTAGGTCTGCTCCATGATCACCTGGGCGGCACCGCCGGCGTCCGCCAGCACCTTCTTGAACGGGCCCAGGAAGTCGCGACCGAAATCGTCGTTCTGGTAGAGGATGCCGATCTTGCCGTTCGGCCTGGTGGCGACGACGTGCTTGGCGAGAATGCGTGCTTCGGTCGGATACAGCGGCAGGCCCGCCATGGTCCATTTGTTGTTCTTCGGATCGTTCCACTTCGAGGCGCCGGTGTTGAGCAGCAACTGCGGCACGCCCTTCGAATTCAGGTATTTGTGCACGGCGGTCTGCGGCGCGGTGCCGAGCGAGCCGTACAGCGCCAGCACTTCGTCCTGCTCGACCAGCCGCCGCGTCGCCTCGACGCATTTCGGCGGGCTGTAGGCGTCGTCCATGGTGAGGAACGTGACCTTGCGGCCGTTGATGCCGCCCTTCTCGTTCAGGCTTTGGAAATAGGCCTCGCCGATCCGCCCGAGCACGCCATAGATCGAACCGGGACCGGAATGCGGCACGGTCTGTCCGATCTTGATCTCGGTGTCGCTGGAGCCCGGATCGTATTTCTTGTCCGCGGCCCAGACGAACGGCGCGGGCAGGACGGATGCCGCAGCGGCGGCAAATACGGTGGCGCCGAATTCGCGCCGCGTCTGTTTCTTGTTCATTGTTATCTCCCTCTAGGGGCGCATTGATCTGACATTCCGGCAGCTGCGGCAAGCGCGAATTGAGCGCTTTGCGAGGCAATGCCGATATTCGCTGCCCCCGTAGCGCCTAGACTCAAGTTTTCGTCGCCACGACGACCAGCCCGGGCACGGGAACGTCGACCTCGTTGCGGGCAGAGAGCTCCTCGAGCAGGGATAATTCGAGATCGGCGGCCACGGCGGTGGCCCGCACATACGCAGCCGCATGGGCATAACGAAGCCCGTTGCCGAGGATGACACCGTCGCCGTCATGGGTCTCGGTGGTGAACGCCAGCAAGCCGCCCGGCGTCAGCACGCGCGCGGCTTCCGTCACCATGGGCGCGAGATCGTCGACATAGATCATCGCATCCGCGGCGAGGACCAGATCAGTGCTCGCGTCCGGCCGGCTGCGCAAGCCCTGCAGCATGTCGGCAACGTCAAGCTCGGCGTAGAGCCCCGTGGCCCGCGCCAGCTCAATCATGCGCGGCGACAGGTCCACGCCCGAAAAATGTTCGACTCCCTCGGCGAACGCCAGCGCGGCAAGCCCGGTGCCGCAGCCGAGATCGATGGCGCACCTGAAGAAGGCCGGCATCTTCGCGGCCGCGCGCACCGACAGCACCGCCTTGAACAACAGCGCCGGGCCGCGATAGCCGAGATCACCGATCAGCGCGGATTCGAACCGCGGCGCGTATTGGTCAAACAGCGCCTGCACATAGCCCGGCGGCATGCCGGCCAAGGGGGCCGCGCCGAGCCGCATCAACCGCAGGCTGGCGCCGTGACGATCGTCGGCGTCGCTGGTGCGGGCGCCGCGAAACGCCGCAGCCGCGGCTTCGGGCTCGCCGAGTTCCTCGCGAAGTTCGCCGAGCGTGAACCAGGCCGAGGTAAAGTTCGGCGCCAGATCAATCGCCTGCGACAGCAGGTCGGCAGCGGCGGCGAGATCGCCCTTCAATTTGAGATCGCGCGCGAATTCGTAGCGGCGGTCGGCCATCATGTTGCCGGAGGAGAAGAACAGTCGCGGGGGCATCCTGGGAACCAGATACGTCATCGCCGGGGCTTAGTGGGTTATGCAGACCGCGTAAACCGATCTGCGCCCGCCGGCCATCAATCAAACCCGAATTTTTTCCGGAAGACAAAGGGACCGGTCAAGTCCGCCCCTGAGGGTAAAAATCCGCGCGCGCCGCCCTATATGATCCCGATGCGTCCGCAAGACATCCTGATGCCCGTACCCGCCGGCCTGTGCTGCAAGCCGGGCGGATTCCACATCGACCCGGTTCGATCCGTCGAGCGCGCCGTGATCACCCACGGCCATTCCGACCACGCCCGACCCGGCCATGGCGCGGTGCTGGCGACGCAAGAGACACTCGACATGATGCGGCTGCGCTATGGCGACAATTTCGCCGGCACCACGCAGGCGATCGCTTACGGCGAGGACCTGCGGCTCGACGACGTCACGATCAAATTTCACCCCGCCGGCCATGTGCTGGGATCGGCGCAGATCGCGGTGACCTGCAAGGACACCTGCATCGTCGCGTCAGGCGACTACAAGGACGCGCCCGATCCGACCTGCGCGCCGTTCGAGGTGGTGCCCTGCGACGTCTTCATCACCGAGGCCACCTTTGGCTTGCCGGTGTTCCGGCATGGCGATGCGGCCGACGAGGTGAAGAAATTGCTCGCCTCGGTGGCGCTGTTTCCGGAGCGCGCGCATCTGGTCGGCGCCTATTCGCTCGGCAAGGCGCAACGCGTGATCGCGCTGTTGCGGCTCGCCGGCTACGACGCGCCGATCTATCTGCACGGCGCCATGGAGGCGATCACATCCTATTATCAGAGCCGCGGCGTAGCTCTCGGCGAGCTGCGCCCGGTCAAGGGCATGAAGAAGGCCGATCTCGCAGGCACCATCACGCTGGCGCCGCCGTCGGCCACCTCGGACATCTGGACGCGAAGATTTCCCGACCCGGTGACGGCGTTCGCCTCGGGCTGGATGCGGGTGCGCGCCCGCGCCCGCCAGCGCGGTGTCGAATTGCCGTTGGTGATTTCCGACCACGCCGACTGGGATGGCCTGACCGCGACCATCATGGCCACCGGCGCCGGCGAGATCTGGGTCACGCATGGCCAGGAAGACGCGCTGGTGCATTGGTGCCAGACAAAGGGCCTTGCGGCGCGGCCGCTCGACCTGGTCGGCTATGGCGATGAGGACGAGCACGAGGCGGTCGCAGCCGAAGACGAGAGAGACCTGGCCGCCGGCGGGACCAACGCATGAATCGTTTCGCCGAGCTGCTTGACCGATTGGCCTACGAGCCCGGCCGCAACAACAAACTGCGGCTGATCACGGCGTATTTTCGCGAGACCGCCGATCCCGACCGCGGCTACGCGCTGGCGGCGCTGACCGGCGCGCTGTCGTTCAAGCACGCCAAGGCGGGATTGATCCGCGACCTGATCACGGACCGCGCCGACGCGGTGCTGTTCGGGTTGTCCTATGACTATGTCGGCGACCTCTCGGAGACGGTTGCCCTGATGTGGCCGAAGGTGCTTTTGCCCGGCCACAACAACCCGCCTCCCCCTACCCTCGCCGAAGTCGTCACCACGCTGCGCACCCTCGGCAAGACCGAGCTGCCGAAACAACTCGCGCGCTGGCTTGACGAACTCGACGAGACCGGCCGCTGGGCGCTGCTGAAACTCGTGACCGGCGCGATGCGGATCGGGGTTTCGGCGCGGCTGGCAAAAACCGCGGCGGCCGCGCTCGGCGACAAGGATGCCCATGACGTCGAGCTGATGTGGCCGGGGCTCACGCCGCCCTATCTCGACCTGTTCGCCTGGCTGGAAGGCAAAGCCGAAAAACCGGTCAATCGCGATCCGACGCCATTCCGGCCGATGATGCTGGCGCATGCGATCGAGGATACGGATTTCGACGGCCTCGATCCCAAGGACTACATTGCCGAATGGAAATGGGATGGCATTCGCGTGCAGGCCGTCACAGGCCGCGACGAACGCGGCCATCTGCAGTCGCGGCTCTATTCGCGAACCGGCGAGGACATCACCAAAAGCTTTCCGGACCTCACGCCGTCGCTGCATTTGCCTGGCGCACTTGACGGCGAATTGCTGGTGCTGCGCGAGGGCCGCGTGCAGACGTTCAACGTGTTGCAGCAGCGGCTGAATCGCAAGGTGGTCTCGCCCAAGCTGACGAAGGAATATCCGATCCATCTGCGCGCCTATGATCTGCTCGCCGATGATGAAAGCGACCTGCGTGAACTGCCGTTCGTCGAACGCCGCGCGCGACTGGAAGTTTTCATCCAGAAAATCGGCGACCCCCGCATCGATCTGTCGCCGGTAGTCGCCTTCGATAGCTGGGACGCGCTGACCTCGGCGCGCGCCGATCCCGCCAGCGCCGGGGCCGGCGACGATGCCGATGCGGTCGAGGGCGTGATGCTGAAGCGCCGCGATGCGCTTTATCTGCCGGGCCGGCCGAAGGGGCAGTGGTGGAAATGGAAGCACGATCCCCACCTGATCGACGCCGTGCTGATGTATGCGCAGCGCGGCCACGGCAAGCGCTCGTCGTTCTACTCGGACTACACCTTCGGCGTCTGGACCGACAACGACGAACTGGTGCCGGTCGGCAAGGCCTATTTCGGCTTCACCGACGAGGAACTGCTGCAGATCGACCGTTTCGTCCGCCGCAACACCACCGAAAAATTCGGACCCGTCCGCCATGTCGTGCACGAGCCGGATCAGGGCCTGGTGCTCGAAGTCGCCTTCGAGGGGCTGGCGCGCTCGCCACGGCACAAATCCGGCGTCGCGATGCGGTTTCCGCGTATCAGCCGGCTGCGCTGGGACAAACCGCCCCGCGAGGCCGATCGGCTGGAGACGCTGGAGCGGATGTTAAAGACTGTGACAAACAATTAAGGTGCCGCAGGCGGATGGTTGCCATTGACCCGCTTGCGCGGGTTCCCCATGTCCCTTCCTCGCAGGCCTTGCCTTGCTCTATACTGTACGGACGACACCGCAGGAGAGACCGATGAACAACGACGCCAGAGACTTGCCGGCCAGCAGCAATGACGGCCTGTACCGATTTCTCGGCGGCTCGCCGCTGTCGGTCGCGTTCCGGCTGATCCTGCTGTCGATCCTGGTCGGTGTGGTGCTCTCGGTGATCGGCTTCGATCCCTGGAATATCCTGCACAGTATCCGCATGCTGTTCCAGCGGCTGTGGGATCTCGGCTTCGACGCCGTCAACTGGCTCTGGCGCTACTTCCTGCTCGGCGCCGTGATCGTGGTTCCGATCTGGCTGCTGTCGCGGATGTTCGGCACGCCGCGCGGACGCTAGATGGGGCGGCAGCAGCCGATGAAACTGCGATTTGTCGGCTGCGGCGACGCGCTTGGGTCCGGCGGCAGGTTCAATACCTGCTTTCACGTCACCGGCCGCAGCGTCAATTTCCTGATCGATTGCGGCGCGTCGTCGCTGCCGGCGCTGAAGCGTTTTGGCATCGCGCGCGACGCGATCGACCTGATCCTGATCACCCATTTTCACGGCGACCATTTCGGCGGGCTACCGTTCCTGCTGTTGGACGCGCAGTTCACGCGGCGCTCCCGCCCGCTTGTCATCGCGGGCCCGCAGGGCATCGAGAGCAAACTCGCCCAGTTGATGGAAACGCTGTTCGAGCATTCCTCGAAGACCAAACAGCGCTTCGATCTTTCCGTCGTTGCGCTTAATCCCCTGGAAAGCCGCAGCTTCGGCGAGGTCAGGGTTACGCCCTACCCGGTGGTTCACGGCGAATCCGGCGGGCCGTTTCTGGCCTACCGGATCGAGGCCGAGGGCCGCGTCATCGCCTACAGCGCCGATACCGAGTGGACGGAGACGCTGATCCCGGCGGCACGCGACGCCGACCTGTTCATCGCCGAAGCCTATTACTACGACAGGATCGTCAGGAATCATCTCAGCCTGAAAACGCTGGAAGCCCACCTGCCCGAGATCAACGCCAAACGTCTGGTGCTGACCCATATGAGCGACGACATGCTCGGGCGGCTCGACCAACTGGCTTACGTCGCCGCTGACGACGGCATGGCGATCGACCTCTAGCCATGCATTCGCCCGCCTCTCCATCGAGGGTAACGACAGCGCAGGTGTTTGCCATCGCCGGTCCGGCGATGGTCGCGAACCTGACCACGCCGCTGATCGGCATCGTTTCGACGACGGCGATCGGACGGCTCGGCGACGCCACGCTGCTCGGCGGCGTCGCGATGGCCTCGGTGCTGTTCGACTGCATTTTCTGGCTGTTCGCGTTCCTGCGTATGAGCACTGTCGCCTTCACGGCGCAATCGCTGGGCGCCGGCGAAGCGAGCGAACTGCGCGCCATCCTGGTGCGCGGCTTCATCGTCGCAGCCTTGATCGGCACGGCGTTGATCGTGCTGCAGATGCCGCTGGCCACGGTGTTGCTGGGCGTGATGGGCGGCAGCGAGGGCGTAACGCGCGCCGCCAAAACCTACTTCACCATCCGGATATGGTCGTCGCCACTGGCGCTCGGCAATTATGTCGTGCTCGGCTGGCTGATCGGTCAGGCCCGCGCCCGGCTGGCGCTGGGCACCCAGATCACCATCAACCTGATCAACGCGGCAACGACGGTGCTGCTGGTGCTGGTGTTCGACTTCGGCATTGCCGGCGCGGCGATCGCCGCCCTGATCGCCGAAGCCACCGGCCTCCTGCTCGGCGTCGTAATCGCGCGGCGCCTGCAGGGATCATTGACGGTGCCGCGCGCGACACTGTTCGACCGCGAAAAACTGATGCGGATGCTGTCGGTCAACCGCGACATCATGATCCGCACCGCGTCGCTAATCGCGGCGTGGTTGGTGTTCACGGCGCAGGGCGCACGCTCCGGCGACCTGACGCTGGCCGCCAACGCCGTGCTGAACAATTTCCTGCTGGCCAGCGCCTTCTTCCTCGACGGTCTCGCCAATGCCGCCGAACAACTCTGCGGCCGCGCCTACGGCGCCCGCGACAAGAGCGCGTTCACCGGCGCGGTGCGGCTGGTGCTGATCTGGGGTTTTGGCTTTGCGCTCGCGGTGGCGGGGATCTTCGCCCTGTTCGGAACGTCGTTTATCGACATCATGACGGCAAGCGCGGATGTCCGTCGCCTCGCACGCGACTATCTGCCGTTCGTGGTCTTGGCGCCACTGCTCGGCGTGTTCGCCTTTGCCTATGACGGAATCTATATCGGCGCCACCTGGGCGCGCGACATGCGCAACCTGATGGTGCTGTCGCTGCTGATCTTCCTCACGGCCTGGCTTGCGTTGCTATCATTCGGTAATGCCGGACTATGGGGCGCGCTGCTGGTGCACTACGCCGCCCGCGGCGGTCTCGAGGCGCTGCGCTATCCGGCGCTGTTGCGAAAGTCGTTTGGTTCGTGACGGCGTTGCTTTTCCTTCTCCCCTCGTGGGAGAAGGTGGCACGAAGCGCCGGATGAGGGGTCTCTATCCTCCACTGCAGTCTTGCGGGTGGAGAGAACCCCTCACCCGTCTTCGCTTCGCGAAGCCACCCTCTCCCACAAGGGGAGAGGGCAAATCCCCGGCTGATTACCGAACAACTACTTTACCGGCCAGTCCTCGGCCGTGATCGTCGCCGCATCGGCGCCGACAATTTCGGACAGGGAATCTCGTCCCGTCCGCAACAAGGTCGAGGCGAGATCGTTCTTGATGTCCTCGACCAGGCCGAGGCCCTTGTAGACCAGCGACGAATACAACTGGATCAGGCTGGCGCCGGCACGGATTTTCGTCAGCGCGGCGCCGCCGCTGTCGATGCCGCCGACCCCGATCAGCGGGAACGCGCCCTCCGCCCGCACATAGGTTTCCGCCACCATCCGCGTCGACAGGCGAAACAGCGGCCGTCCCGACAGTCCGCCCTGTTCCTTGGCGCGGTTGCTCTCGCGCAAGGTCGAAGGCCGCGCCAGCGTGGTGTTGGCGACGATCATGCCGTCGACCTTGCGCGAACGCGCGATGTGCACGACGTCGTCGAGCTCGGCCAGGCTGAGGTCCGGCGCGATCTTGAGCAGCACCGGCGAATTGCCGGCATTCTTGCGCACCCGCTCGCGTGCATCGATCACCTTGGCAAGGAGATCGTCGAGCGCGGCGGACTGCTGCAGGTTGCGCAGGCCCGGCGTATTCGGCGAGGAAACGTTGACGGTGAAGTAACTCGCAACCGGCGCAAAGGTCTCGATCAGCCTGACGTAGTCGGCGACGCGGTCGGCCGAATCCTTGTTGGCGCCGACATTGACGCCGACGATGCCGCCGAGATTGGCGCGCGCGGCGAGCCGGCGCAGCACCGCTTCGGCGCCGTCATTGTTGAAACCCATGCGGTTGATCACGGCTTCGTCGCGCTCGAGTCGGAACAGCCGCGGCCTGGGATTGCCGACCTGCGGCTTCGGCGTCACTGTGCCGATCTCGACAAAGCCGAAGCCCAGCCGCAGCAGCGCGTCCGGCGCCTCCGCGCTCTTGTCGAAGCCGGCGGCCATGCCGATCGGATTGGGAAAGTTGAGGCCGAACGCCCGCACCGCCAGTTTCGAATCGTCGGTGCGCGGCTTCATCGGCGGCATCAGCCGCAGACCATGGATCGCCATGCGATGCGCGTCTTCCGGATCGAACCAGCGCAGCAGCGGCAGCGAGAAGGCGTCGAAGGCGCGGATCACGGTTTCAACTCCGGGATGTCGTGATAGCCGTCCGACCGCGCGCGCATGTCGAGGATGGCGGTGACCGCGCCGAGGTCGAGTTCGCCGTAGAGATGCGGGAACAGTTCCTCGTTGCGCGAGGGCTCCCAGCGCAAGGTGTCGCCGAGCGCATCCGCATCGACCGCAATGAGAAACAGACCGGTCTGCCCGAAATAGTGCTTCCGCGCCGTTTCGGCGACCTGGGCCGCCGTGGAAAAATGGATGTAGCCGTCGCGCAGGTCGTCCGCACTGCCCTTGTAGACGCCCTGCCGTTCGGCCTCGCGCCAGGCCGAAGCAGGACTGATTTTGTAGATCGTGGGCACGGCGTTCCGGATTCCCTGCTTGTCGTTGTTACTCTTGGGGTTTTCCCGGAAATCACCGGGCGCGAAGCCGACCGTAAAGGCGGCGGCCGCGTAACTCAAGCGCCGCCGCGGCAGCGGGTCGACAGGGATTTGCGTTAACGTGCCGAATGAGGCAATAATTCCTAGATCGGGTCCGGGATTTTGCGATGGCCAAGCAGTCCAAGTCACAGCGCATTCTCACCCACAATCAGGTCTGGACCGCGCTCGACCGGCTGGCCGAGCGCGCCGGCCTGTCGGCCTCGGGACTTGCCAAGCGCAGCGGTCTCGACCCCACCACGTTCAACAAATCCAAGCGCATCACCGGCGACGGCCGCGAGCGCTGGCCTTCCACCGAATTGGTCTCGAAAGCGCTCGCGGCCACCAATTCGACGATCGAAACCTTCGTGCAGCTGATCGGCGACGGCGCCCGCAGCACGCAATCGGTGCCACTGCTCGGACTCGCCCAGGCCGGCAACAGCGGCCAGTTCGACGATAGCGGCTTTCCCGCCGGAAAGGGCTGGGACGAGGTGGCGCTGCCTTCGTCCGGCGACGAGCACGCCTATGCGCTGGAGATCTCCGGCGATTCGATGAAGCCCGCTTATCGCGACGGCGACATCATCATCGTATCGCCGGGCACCGCGATCCGGCGCGGCGACCGCGTGGTGGTGAAGACGTCACGGCGGCGAAGTCATGGTCAAGGAATTGAAGCGCCGTACCGCCAGGCAACTGGAATTGCAGTCGCTCAATCCCGCCCACCCCGACCGCACGCTGGATGCGGACGATGTCGCATGGATCGCGCGGATCGCGTGGGCGAGCCAGTAGGAGTTGCCGTGAGACGTCCTGCACGACCTGCTGCAGGAGCAGCTTCGGGTCGTGCTGTGCGGGACTGCCGCGGGCAACGTGTCGGCAGCGGCCCAGGCCTACTACGCCAACAAGCAGAACAAGTTCTGGAAGATTTTGCATGCCAGGCGAAGCTGACCCGGAACCGTTACAGCCGCATCAGTACCGCGACCTGCTGCGACACGGGATCGGCCTCACCGATCTGGTGAAGACCGGTTCGGCATGGACAACCAGATCTCCGAACTGACGAAGCTGGATGACCCGCGCGCCCGCTTACGTGCTTCGATCGCCGCGTATCGTCCCAGGCTTCTCGCGTTCACCAGCAAGACGGCGGGGAGAAGTTCTTTGGCGGCAAGCGCGATTGCGGCGAACAGGCCGAGCGGATCGGCGAGACGAGGGTATGGATCTTGCCGTCGACCTCAGGGGCCGCCAATGGAAGCTGGCGGCCGGAGGTTTGGCAGCGCTTCGCGGACGAGGTGAGGCGAGACGATTGACTAACGCGGCTCTTCCCCTCTCCCCGTGTGGGAGAGGGTGGATCAATCGCGCTTCGCGCGATTGAGACGGGTGGAGGGGTCTGTCTCGGCGGATAGAGCCCCCTCATCCGGCGCTACGCGCCACCTTCTCCCATCGAAGTCGGATATATCCGACTTCGACATATTGAATTCCCAACTCGGGTAACCCGAGTTGGGTGGGAGAAGGGAAAAGCCCTACGTCGCGTAGTCAGGCTCTTTCCGGTCCAGCATCCGCTTCAACGCATCGAAATGCCGCTGCGCGGGACTCGGGCCCTTGTAGAGATGATCGTCGCGATAATCGCGCTGGGTCTTTTCGACCACGGGGGCCGGAAGCTGCTTCAGCTTCTGCCCGGTCCACATCGCATAGATCTGCACCTGGGCGGCGCGCTCGACGTAATAGAGCATGTCATAGGCATCGGCGACGGTTGAGCCCACCGTCGAGATGCCGTGATTGGCCATGAACAGCACCCGCTTGTCGCCGATGACGCCGGCCAGCCGCGCGCCTTCGGCGGGGTCGAGCGCAGGCCCGGTGTATTCGTCGTCATAGGCAATGGCGCCGGAGAGACCGACCTCGGTCTGGCCGATCTCCTTGATGCGGGGGTCCTCGAGCCGGGTCAGCGCACTGGCATAGGGCATGTGGGTGTGAAACACCGCCTTGGCCTGCGGCAGCGCCTTATGGATCGGGGCGTGGATGCAATAGCAGGAGCGCTCGACCTCGCCCTCGCCGCGCTTGACCTCGCCGTCGTCGATCCCGACTTCCATGAAGCAGGACGCGGTGACTTCCGACCAATGGGTGCCGAACGGGATCTGGTAGTAGCGGTCGGTACGGCCCGGCACCGTGAAGGTGAGGTGGTTGAAGATGCCTTCGGAAAAACCCTGGTTGAAGGCCAGACGATGCGCGGCGGCGAGATCGACCCGCGCCTGCCACTCCTCGGCGCTGCTGTTGTCGAGCGCTTTCGGCGAAACCCTGTCGTGCATAGGCATCCTCCTGCGGAGCGAGCGATGTGGCCGGCCTCTCTGCGGAGGGTCTCGGCGGTGACAGCGAACAGTGTAGCGCAATCCGGGGCCGCCGCGGCCAAAATTGCCGGGGACCTCCCATCCCGTTTTGCGGCCCCCGCGGCCACGGCCGTGCCGGTGCACCGCAACCCCCGTCATCTTTCCGGATTATGGTTCCGCCCGTTTCCGGATTATGGTTCGCTCGAAATCGGATAATGCGGGGCTTTCACCAAGCACAAGGAGGGTCGCCATGGACCGTCGAAACGTGTTGAAGGCGCTGGCAGGACTGGCGGCTTGTCCGGTCTGCACGACGTCAGGCTTTGCCGCGGAAGGTGCGCACTGGGGTTACGAGGGCGAGGCGGGCCCGGCAAAATGGGGCGACCTCGATGCCGCCAACAAGGCCTGCTCGATCGGCTCGCAGCAATCGCCGATCGATATCGGTCCCACCGTCAGATCCCAGATGCCGGCGCTCAAGCTTGCCTGGAGCAAGACCGCCGACACCATCGTCAACAACGGCCACACCATTCAGCTCAATTTCGCCGAGGGCAGCACGCTGAAGCTCGGCGACGCCAGCTACAAGCTGCTGCAGGTTCACTTCCACCGGCCGAGCGAACATCTGATCGGCGGCAAGAATTTTCCGATGGAAGCGCATTTCGTCCATCGCGCGGACTCCGGCGCACTTGCCGTGGTCGGCGTGCTGCTGGCGGAAGGAAAGGCAAATCCCGCCTTCGGCAAGATCGTCGCCACCATGCCGGCCAAGGAAGGCCCGGCGGTCAAGGCCGACAGCACCATCAACCCGAACGCCCTGTTGCCCGCCAGGCTGAGCTACTATCGCTATGAAGGCTCGCTGACGACGCCGCCTTGTTCGGAAGTGGTCGACTGGCTGCTGCTCACCACACCGATGCAGGTCGCGGCCAGCGACGTCGCCGGTTTTGCAAAACTCTATCCGATGAACGCCCGTCCGGCGCAGAAGGACAACCGCCGCTTCGTGCTGGTGGCGGGGTAATTTCCTGCCTTCTCCATCGAAGTCGAATCCATCCGGCTTCGACAAATCAATATGCCCAACTCGGGTAGACCCGAGTTGGGTGGGGGACGGCAAAGAAGGTGTTCGCGTCGTTCTTACGCGCTGCGCGCCAGCGCGCCGTCGATCATCGCGACTGCGTTTGCCACGCCGTAGACCGCGACGAACGAGCCGAAGCGCGGGCCCTTTTCCTGGCCGAGCAGCACCTGGTAGAGCATGTTGAACCAGTCGAGCGAAACACCCGGCCGGCCGTCCTTGCCCTTCTTCACGGCATCGAGGAACGGCTCGCGGCGGCCGATCTCGTAGACAACGTTCTGGATGTCTTCGGCCGATGCGCCCGCCGGCATGTTCGACAGCGCATCGCGCAGGTCCTGTAGCGCGGCGCGTTCGCCGTCCGTCGGTTCGCGGAACTGCTTGGTCGGCGCCACGAAGTCGCGATAGTAGTTGATGGCGTAGCCGACCATCGCATCGAGCTTCGGATGGGTCTGCGGCGTCACGCCCGGACGATAGCGGCCGATGAAGCCCCACAGCGTCTCGGCATTCTCCGCGTTCGACGACGACACCAGCGTCAGCAACAGCTGGAACGTCACGGGCATGTCCGCCTTCGGCGGCTGGCCGGCATGGATATGCCACACCGGATTGGCAAGCTGCTGCTTGGCGTCCTGCCGCGTATAGCCGTCGATAAACTGCTGATAGTCATCGACATTGCGCGGGATGACGTCGAAATACAGCCGCTTCGCCGCCTTCGGCTCGCGGTACATGAACAGCGACAGCGATTCCGGCGAGGCATAGCGCAGCCATTCGTCGATGGTCAGGCCGTTGCCCTTCGACTTGGAAATCTTCTGGCCCTTGTCGTCGAGGAACAGCTCGTAATTAAAGCCCTCGGGCGGCGTGCCGCCGAGCGCAGCGCAGATCTTGCCGGACAGCTTCACCGAGTTCGATCAGGTCCTTGCCGGCCATTTCATAGTCGACGCCGAGTGCGAACCAGCGCATCGCCCAGTCCGGCTTCCACTGCAGCTTGCAATGCCCGCCGGCCACCGGGACCGTAACGCTCTCCCTGGTGTCAGGGT
Organism: uncultured Alphaproteobacteria bacterium; assembly: GCA_963764705.1. Classification (GTDB taxonomy): domain Bacteria; phylum Pseudomonadota; class Alphaproteobacteria; order Rhizobiales; family Xanthobacteraceae; genus Bradyrhizobium. The sequence goes on from CAVXTR010000020.1 coordinate 617,912, forward strand.
CTTCATAGGAGATGGTGCCGGCCTTGGCGTCATGCGCCGTGACCGGGACATACAGCACCATGCCGGTGCGCGGGCAGATCGGGAGGAACGGCGAATAGCTCGCGGCGCGCTCCTCGCGCAGCGACGGCAGCATGATCTTCATCACCGAATCGAGCCGCTCCAGCATCCGCAGCAACGCGGCGTCGAACCGGCCCGAGGTGTAGTATTCGGTCGAGCTGGCGAATTCGTAGTCGAAGCCGAACGTGTCGAGGAAGGCGCGCAGCCGCGCATTGTTGTGCGCGCCAAAGCTGTCATGGGTACCGAACGGATCGGGCACCTTCGTCAGCGGCATGCCGAGATGCTTCTCCAGCAACTCCTTGTTCGGCACGTTGTCCGGCACCTTGCGCAGGCCGTCCATGTCGTCGGAAAACGCCAGCAGCTTGGTCTTGATCTTGTCTTCGGTCAGCACGCGAAAGGCATGACGCACCATGGTGGTGCGCGCGACCTCGCCGAAGGTGCCGATATGCGGCAGCCCCGACGGACCGTAGCCGGTCTCGAACAGCACCTCGTCCTTCGGGCTTTTCTTCAGCCGCGCCACAATCGCTTTCGCCTGCTCGAACGGCCAGGCGTTGGATTGTTCGGCTAGCGCCCGCAAATCGTTCGGGCTGGCGGCAAGGTCGATCGTGGACATCGGTGGTCTCCAAGGCCACGGAAACTAGCGCTTCCGTGGTAAAATGCAAAATGACGGCAGGAATTCGTAGGGTGGGCAAAGGCGCTCTTGCGTCGTGCCCACCGCCACCGCTCGCCTCGATGCGAGCAGATGGTGGGCACGCTACGCTTTGCCCACCCTACGAATTCCCAATACGCTAGAACGGGCTGATGGAAAAATAGCGCAGCCACAAATCGGTGAAGCGGCCTTTTTCCCAGATCCGGAACAGCGCCCAGTTCAGCGACTGCCGCAGCAGATCGTTGCCCTTGCGGACGCCGATGCCGATGCCTTCGCCGAAATAGCGGCTCTCGACGAAGGGCCCGCCCGAGAACGCGCAGCATTCGCCCGAGTCGGTGCCGTTGATCCAGAACGCCAGTGCGATCGCGTCGCCGAAGATGAAATCGACTTCGCTCCGCCGCAGCGCCAGCCGCAGCGCGTCGTCATTGGCGTAGGACTTGATCTCGGCGTCGGTGAACATCGCCTTCAGATAGGCCTCGTGCGCGGTGCCGGCGATGACGCCGATCTTCTTGCCCTCGAGATATTCGGGACGGATTTCCGACATCACGGCGTCGCGCCGCGACGCGAAGCGCGCCGGCGCGCGGTAATAGGGATCGGTGAAATCGAGCCGGGCGCGCAGTTGCGGCGTCACCGCCAGCGAGGCGATGATGGCGTCGCCGCGGTTCGAGGTGATGGCATCAACCAGCGTCTCGAACCGGCGCATCTGGATGGTGCAGGTGACCTTGATCTCGTCGCACAGCGAGCGCGCCAGATCGACATTGAAGCCGGCCGGATTGCCGTCAGGGCCGGTGAAGTTGAACGGCGGGTAGTCGGTCTCGGTCAGGAACCGGATCACAGTGAGGCGCGACAGGTCCGGCCGGTCCGGGCGCCGCCGCGGGTCCCAGAAGCCGGGCACCGCCTGCGGGGCGGCTTCCACCGCCGGCCGGGCCGGAGTTTGGGCCTGCGCCGGGCCACAAGCCAGAACCGCCACCGCCAACGCAGCCGCGATCGGCCATCCGGCGAGAGGCGCGCGGACGGAGCGGTACGGGGGCAACAGGGCGGTCAGGTCTGGCATTGCCGGAAAATACAAAGGAAATTGTCAGGGGATTTGATGGCCTTATAGACCATCCGGCCCGCGATGCGAGGGCCGTTTTGCGGCATTTGCGCCCCTGTTGAGCTCAGAGATACCGCTTCAGGTCCTTGGCGGCTTCCTCGGGCGTCCGTTTCAGGTTGAACGGCGAGACGAAATGGCCGTCGCGGTCCATCAGATAGATCAGCGCGGTGTGATCCATGGTGTAGTCGCCGTCCTTGAGCGGGACCTTCTTGGAATAGACCCGGTAGGCGGACAGCACCTTCGCCACGTCTTGCGGATCTCCGGTCAGGCCCTGCAAATGCGGGTCGAAGCTCGACAGGTAGTCCTTCATCGCGGCAGCCGTATCCCGTTCCGGATCGACCGAGACGAAATAGGCGTTCACCCGATCGGCGTCGTTGCCCATCGCCTTCAGCACTTCGGAAATCTCGAACAGCGAGGTCGGGCAGACATCGGGGCAATGGGTGAAGCCGAAGAAGATCAGCGTCGGCTTGCCTCTCAGATTGGTGTCGGTGACGGCCTGGCCGGCCTGGTTGGTCAGTTGAAACGGTCCCCCGATCGCGGCCGGCGCCGTGACGGTGCGCAGGCCGCCGAGCGCCCACAGCATGATGATGAGGCCAACCGCGAGGCTGCCGGCAAAGGCCGCAAAAATCACCAGCGGGCGGGTGGTCCGGTCCATCAGAAGATTCCTTGTTGCCGGATCAGAAGCAGGCCGAGATGCCGGCGGCGATCATCTCGAAAAACACCGCGGTGCCGTAATGGAACCACAATGCCAGCGCGCCGAGCAGGGCCAGCGCGCCGAGGCCGGCGGCGCCCCAGACGATGGCCGAGGCCACCCTGCCTTGCGGCCGGGTTGCCGCCGCTAGCCCGTCATGGGTGGAGATCGGCTGAACCATTGACTTGAGATAGGGCCAGTTTCTTAGGCAGGCAAGCGCCATGGCTGCCCGGCCGATCACGTCATGCGGAGGGGGATCAGTGCATCCGGGTGCCCGGCAGGGGCCCGACACAAAATCGCGAAAACAACCCCATGCAAAGTAGAGTGCAATTCGAAAAAAGGCCCGGCCTCGCGACCCGACCTAATCTGATCCCGCTCCGCTCAGCGCGAAGAAGACGTCGCGGCAGCGGCGGCCGGCTTGGAGGCCTGCATCGGCGCCGAGGCCTGGGCGTCCAGGAAGCAGGGTTTATAGAGCGCCTGCAGTTGCTTGCCCCTGAGGAAGATCATGCGAGGGGTGAGCCCGCCGCGCGCCGAAATCCACCTCCGCACCGCCTGCGGGTACATCGAATACAGCATCTGGGTGGCTTCGGCGTTGGTGATCGCGCGGCCATTGGCGCCGAAATCCCAGGCGGCATGGAACCCGAGATTGGCGTGCGAGGTCACGCAGATCTTGTCATGGGCGACGGCGCCGAGAACGATGGTACAGGCCGAGGCGCAGAGCCCGTCGATGATCACGGTCTCGCCGGAGGTGCGCAGGCCCTGGTATTTGTCGACATAGGTACCGATCCGGCCGCCGCGATCGTCGGCGATCCGAACCACCGCGTGGCTCGCTCCAACCCCCGCCAGCAGCAGCACCGCTGCCAGCAAACCCGTCAACAGCTTCATGTCCCAGCCCCAGTCGAAAACGTCGAAACCGAATCTGACTGTCTTGGTGATGCAAGACTGACGACAAGTTCTTTCGAGACGGTGATTTTGTCTAGGAGGCCAAGGCCGTTCAAAACAGATTCAAATTAAGTGTTGCTGGCACGCTGCACCGGCTGCCCGCAAAAATCCCAAACTGGAACAAGTGAGAGCTCCGACGGTGGCCGCGCCGCCACAGGCAAGCGCCATTTGCCGTTGACCGCGCCCGATGACGCGGTCTTGAATCGGAAAACGCTCGGGGGAGGACGCGATGGCTGAGGACGCAGACGTAATCGTGGTCGGCGGCGGACTGGCGGGGCTGGTCGCGGCCACCGAAATCGCCGATGCCGGCAAGCGCGTCATCTTGCTGGACCAGGAAGGCGAGCAAAGCCTTGGTGGACAAGCGTTCTGGTCGTTCGGCGGGCTGTTTTTGGTGGACAGCCCCGAACAGCGCCGGCTCGGTATCAAGGATTCCCACGACCTGGCGCTGCAGGACTGGATGGGCACCGCGGGCTTCGACCGCGACGAGGACCTGTGGCCGAAAAAATGGGCGGAAGCCTATGTCGCTTTCGCCGCCGGCGAGAAGCGCGACTGGCTGCGGGCGATGGGTCACCGCATTTTCCCGGTGGTCGGCTGGGCCGAACGCGGCGGCTATGACGCGATGGGCCATGGCAATTCGGTGCCGCGGTTCCACGTCACCTGGGGCACCGGCCCCGGGATCGTCGAGCCGTTCGAACGCCGCGCACGCGAGGCCAACAAGAGCGGCAAGCTGATTTTCAAATTCCGCCACCGGGTCGATGCGCTGATCATGACCAGCGGCACGGTCGAGGGTGTGAGCGGCGCGATCCTGGAACCGGATCAGGTCGAGCGCGGCCAGAGTTCGTCGCGCAAGGTCGCCGGCGATTTCACACTGCGCGCGCAGGCCGTGGTCGTCGCCTCCGGCGGCATCGGCGGCAACCACGATCTGGTGCGGCAGAACTGGCCCAAACGTCTTGGCGTGCCGCCGAAGTTCATGATCTCCGGCGTGCCCGAACATGTCGACGGTCGCATGATCGGCATCACCGAAGCCGCCGGCGCGCGGCTGATCAACCGCGACCGGATGTGGCATTACGTCGAGGGCATCCGCAACTGGTCGCCGATCTGGCCGCGCCACGGCATCCGCATCCTGCCCGGCCCGTCCTCGATGTGGTTCGACGCTACGGGCAAGCGCCTGCCCGCGCCGCTGTTTCCCGGCTCCGATACGCTCGGCCAGCTCGAATACATCATGCGCACCGGCCACGATTATTCCTGGTTCATCCTGACCCAGAGCATCATCAAGAAGGAATTCGCGCTCTCCGGCTCCGAGCAAAACCCCGACCTCACCGGCAAAAGCTGGCGCATGACCCTCAAGCGTGCCACCAACAAGGGCGCGCCGGCGCCGGTCGAAGCCTTCAAGCAGAAGGGCGCCGACTTCATCGTCCGCGACAATCTCGGCGATCTCGTCGGCGCGATGAACGCGCTGTCCGGCGACAACCTCTTGCGGCTCGACCAGATCAAGGCCCAGATCGAAGCGCGCGACCGCGAGATGACCAATCCCTATGTGAAAGACGCGCAGGTGATGAACATCCACAATGCGCGGCGCTACATCGGCGACAAGCTGATCCGCACGGCAAAACCGCACCGGATTCTCGATCCCGAACACGGACCGCTGATCGCGGTCAAACTCAACATCCTGACCCGCAAGACACTGGGCGGCTTCGAGACCGATCTCGACTCGCGTGTGTTCGGCCAGAACGGCGAGATCATCCGGGGGCTCTACGCGGCCGGCGAAGCCGCCGGCTTCGGCGGCGGCGGCGTGCATGGCTACCGTTCGCTGGAAGGCACGTTTCTCGGCGGCTGCCTGTTTTCCGGGAGGAATGCGGGACGCGCGGCGGCGAAGGCGGCCTCCTGACGCAGCCGATCGGTGCAATAACGCGGTGGCGCGCCACGCATCGGCGCGCTAAGTAACCGGCCTCACACATCAGGAGAGCAGTATGACCATCCAGCGTTTCGAAGTCGGACCTCGCATGAGCCAGGTCGTGGTGCACGGCAACACCGTCTATCTCGCGGGCGTCGTCGCCGGCAAGGCCGCCGGCAAGAGCGTGACCGAGCAGACGCAGGATATCGTCGGGATCATCGACGGCCATCTCGCCAAGGCCGGCACCGACAAGACCAAGCTGCTGTCGGCGACGATCTACATCACCGACATGAAGACCTTCCCCGAGATGAACGCGGTGTGGGACGGCTGGGTTTCGGCCGGCAACACCCCGGCCCGCGCCACCGTCGAAGCCAAGCTTGCGGCGCCGCAGTACAATGTCGAGATCATGGTGGTCGCGGCGAAGTAATTTCGTCGATTCCCGTCGTCATTGCGAGGAGCGAAGCGACGAAGCAATCCAGTCTTGTTTGTCGAAAGATGAATTGCTTCGCTACGCTCGCAATGACGGGTGGTGCGACCAACTACTTCACGCCGCTTCGCCGCGTTGCGCTCCGCCTCGATCCGCCGCGCCAGCACCCAGCGGAAACAGGTCAACGCCGCATCGGCGCCGACCGCGGGCAGTTGATAGTTCGGATCGGCATCGAACACCTTCTGCTGCGCCTCGATGATGGCCAATCCTCGTTGAAGGCTTCCTCGAGGCTGTTGCGCAGCGACAGCGCGATGTTCGGATTGTCGATGTCGAAATCGTGCAGGTAGTTCCAGAAGAAATGCGTGCTGCAGCGCGGCTCCGGCGTCATGAACTGGGCGTTGCGAACTTGCCGCGTGCCCGGAACCTGGACGCCCTTCTCCCTGCCCTGCCCGGCCCGCGCGAACATGGAGTTGAGCAGGAAGATGCCGGGCACGATCATGCGGCCGATGTTGCGGCGATCGACCTTGTCGGTCTTGTTCGATTTCACCTTGCGAAGAAAAGGGGGAGGCTCGGCGCCCGTGTGCCAGCGCTCGACCCGAAAACCGTCGTCGAGCTTTTCGATCGCGACCGGCTTGGTCTTGTAGGCGTATTCCTCGTAACCGCCGGGCGTGTCGGTATGCACGAAGGCGGGATGGGCGACGTCGCTTAGATTATCGACGATCAGGAGCCAGTTCGCGGCTTCTATGCCGCCCCCTCGCCGCTCGGAAAATTCGGCACGCAACGCACGCGAGGCGCTAGAGGGGCACGACGTACCCCTCCGTTTATCGCGAGGATCAAGCTCCGCTCAAACTCGGCTAGAAGCTGAAGCCGACACCGCCGGCCGCCAGATGGTGGGACGTCCCGCCGAAGCTGGTCGTCCACGGGCTGGTCGGAGCATGAGTAGGATACGCGGTGGAGCCAAAAATCTGATTCACGTCGCCGACATACAGGTAGCGGTACTCGCCAAACAGGTAAGCGCCGCTGTCGCCGAGGGCGAGGCGCGCACCGGCCTTTGCCTGCGCCGCAAAGGTCCAGGCTGAGGAGTTGGGGCTCGCGTTGAAGTGGTTGATGCCAGCCTCCGGCGGGTCGGTCTGGGTGGACGTGGCGTTGTTGATGGAGACATTGGCGGCCCCGATCCCGCCGCCGATATATGGCGTGATGCTTTGATAGGGCGTGCGAAAGCCGACAACCATATTCGCCAGAAGCACCGTGGTGCGGCTCGGAAAAGTATTGTCGAACGCTTGTTCTGCAAGTCGCGCTGTGGGGTTCACCAGCGTCGCACGCTGCTGGTTGCCTGCCAGATAGAAACCTTCGATCTCCAGGGCGGGCCGCAAATACGCGCCATACGACCATTCATAACCGAGATGCGCGCCGACGAACCCGACGCCGCCGCTGCTGGTTCTTCCCGTGGCATCGATGGCCAAGGGGCCTCCGACAGCCTCGGGAAAAAAGGCGGTGCCGAACTGGCTGACGGTGCTGCTGCTGCGACTGCCCCCGCCACCGAAAACGCCGACATAGGCGCCGCGGCCGGGCGTCGGTAAGGCTACGGGCCCCTTGGTGTACATCGCATAGGCCTGAGCGGACGGGGTTGCCGCCACCGTCTCTTTCGCCGCGTCGCGGCCGGCTTGCTTGGCTGCCGTCGCACCCTCGCGGGCCTCTCTCGGAGTTGCGGCGCTCCGCTCCCGTTTCGACTCCTTTAATTCGGCGCGCAGGTCGGAAATGGTCTGCTGCTGCGCTTTCAGCATGCGAAACAGTTCGGCGTTGGACGGAATGTCGTCGGCATGGACGGCGCTCGCCGTCATCAAGCCCGCGGCCACGATGAGACACTTACGCGCTGTCATTTGATATCCCGCCCCTTGGCTGCAAATCATCGGCCCACACTATGGAACCTGGTCGGGAAAGCGCAAGAACATCGCGTCCGTAGAAGTACGCGTTTCAGGCGCATGAGCCAGAGATTTGTAACATAGTGAGGATTTTGAGCGACACCCGCATGCGCGCTGCGGAAAACATGGCGCCGACGCGAAGTGCGAGGACAAGGCTACCATCAGCAAAAACGCAATTCGGCCTATTCTACCAAAATAATCTGATGTCGGGTCAAAATGAGACCGCGGCACTCGTTCTTACCTCGGCCGCCTCTACCCAAAGCCAGAATCGCGGTCGCCGGAGAAGAAGGCTTGACCTCACGGCTCGGATTACGGAAGCGGATCGCCGCACCTCAACTTTTTCGGGAACCTCCCGGCCTTTGCTGCATCCAACCCCAATACCCTGCTATTGGTGAACCATGATGCGTCAGGCACATACCCAGCAAACCGCGCCCCTCGACACCAGCGATGCCGCCTTGGTGCGGCGGGCGCTGGCCCGCGACGAGCCGGCGGTTCGCGCCATCATGCAGGCGAATAACCGCCGGCTGTACCGGCTGGCGCGCGGCATCCTGCGCAACGACGGCGAGGCCGAGGATGTGGTGCAGGAGACCTATGTCCGCGCCTTCACCCATCTGGAAAGCTTTCGCGGCGATTCCAGCCTCGCGACGTGGCTCGGGCGGATTGCCATGAACGAGGCGCTAGGACGGTTGCGCCGCCAGCGGCCCGGCGTGGACATCAATTCGCTGCCGCAGGGCGTGCTCGAAGCCCAGATCATCCAGTTCCCTTCTGCCGCCGTCGACGATCCGGAAAAATCCATGGCCCAGCGCGAAATTCAGCACGTCGTCGAGCACGCCATCGATGAATTGCCGGAAGCGTTCCGGCTCGTCTTCATCACCCGCGTGATCGAGGGGATGAATGTGGAGGAGACCGCCGAGATTCTCTCGCTGAAGCCGGAGACGGTGAAGTCGCGGCTGCACCGCGCCCGCACCATGCTGCGCGACATCGTCGAGAAGAAGATCGGCCCGGTGGTGCTGGAAGCATTTCCGTTTGCCGGCAGGCGCTGCGAGCGGCTGACGGAGGCGGTGCTGACGCGGCTGAAATTTGATTAACGTTTCCCGGGAACCTCTTCGCCTCCCCGCCATCCAACTCCTGTGAACCAGCAACGCGCACGGCATCAACGCCGGCGCCACAGGAGTATTTCATGATGTTCGTACGATTGAGCGCGGCCGTCGCCGCGTTGAGCCTTATCGCCACTGCAGCGCTGGCGCAGGGAACAAAGCCCACCGATCCGCAGATCGCGCATATCGCCTACACCGCCGGGGTGATCGACATCGCCGCCGCCAAGCAGGCCGTGACCAAAGCCAGCAGCAAGGACGTCAAGGCGTTCGCGGAAGACATGGTGCGCGATCATGAGGCCGTGAACAAGCAGGCGCTCGACCTCGTCAAGAAGCTGAAAGTAACACCTGAGGACAACGACACCAGCAAGACGCTGTCGAAGCAGGCCGCCGACAAGCTCGCCGAACTCGGCAAGCTCAGCGGCGCGGCCTACGACAAGGCCTATGTCGCCAACGAGGTCGCCTACCACAAGGCCGTCAACGGCGCGCTGGAAACGCTGCTGATCCCCTCGGCCAGCAATGCCGAGCTGAAGAGCCTGCTGCAGACCGGCCTGAAGATCTTTCAGGGCCACCAGCAGCATGCCGAACACGTCGCCGCCGGCCTGAAGTAAGGGAGATCGCGATGCGTACGGGAAATTATGTTGCGGTCGTGACCGCGTTGATATTTGGCGCGACGGCCGTCCCGGCGCATACGGCAACGATCCAGATCGTAATGGAAAATCTGGTGGTGTCGCCGGCCGAGGTCTCGGCCAGGGTCGGCGACACCGTCGAATGGATCAACAAGGACGTGTTCGCGCACACCGCGACCGCGCGAAACGGCGATTTCGATGTGGCCATGCCACCGAAAAAGACCGTGACGTCGGTGCTGACGAAAGCCGGCACCATCGAATATTACTGCCGCTTTCACCCCAATATGAAGGCGGTGCTGAAGATCGCGCCGTAACCGCTCAGCCCTCGGCCTCGGTCGCGATGTCGTAGGATGGGTTAGGCGAAGCCGTAACCCACCGGCCGGTTTATCCACGCCGCACGAAATTGGTGGGTTACGCTTCGCTAACCCACCCTACGAAGCTACGAAACGATGTCTGCGGCGGCCGCATCGGTCAAGCGTTGCAACGTGGCGGGGTCGCCGATGCGGACCATCGCCAGCAGCGCGAAACGCGCCAGGAACAACGGCGCGCGGGCTTCGCCGAGGTCGGTCATGGTCTTGCACAGATGCGTGTAGGCGGCGTCGAGTTCGGCTTCGGTCATGGTTGGCGCACTTGTCATGGTTGCAGCAGACGGTCGATGGTGGCGGTGACGGCCGCGGCGTCGAACTGGCGCCAGCGCGCGAATACGTGGCCATCCGGCCGGACCAGATAGAGCGTGCCGGGCGCGGCGTCATACATCGCAAACAGCCGCCCGGTGTTGTCCCGGCCCCTCGCCGAGGCAGCAACGCCGCTCCGCGCCAGCAGCACCACCGCGAACGGAATGCCGCGCATCCGCATCGCGGCTTCGCATGCCGTCAGCGCGTCCGGCACGGCGTCATTCTCCGTGAAGTACAGTGCGGTGATATCAGGCCCGATCAGCTCGGTAAGATGGCCGTCGCGCGTCGAGGCACCGTCGACGACCATCAGCGGGCATTCCGGCAACACCGTTCCGGGCGCCGGACCGGCGCTGAATTCGGCATCCGGCACAGCCGCGTTGAGCGGCGAATGCGTGTAGGCGATCGCCGAGGACTGGCGCGGATTGATCAGCGAGCGCAGTTCGGGAAATTTGACGGCGAGACCGAGCACGGCCTTCCGCATCAGATCGAACGCGAACGAGGGCGGCGCCATGAATTCGGTGCTCTTGGTGCCATAGCTCAGGTTTTCCCGCGCGGCGGCGACGCGTTCGGCGGAATAGCTGGCGAGCAAGCGTTCCGACGCGATCCCCTTGACGACGAAGGCGAGTTTCCAGGCGAGATTGTCGGCATCGTCGATGCCGGAATTGGCGCCGCGCACGCCAAAGATCGGCAACAGATGCGCGGCATCGCCGGCAAACAGCACGCGGCGATCACGGTAGTCATCGAGCGTCAGCGCGTTGGCCTTGTAGATGCCGATCCAGACCGGGCTCCAAGCGCCCTTCTCGCCCATCATTGCCAGCAGGCTCTCGACACGGGGCATGACGTTTTCGGGCTTGATGGCCTCATCGGGGTCTTCGCCGTCGCGCAACTGGTAATCGACGCGCCAGACGCCTGAGGGCTGCTTGTGGACCAGCACGGTCGAGCCGGGATTGCAGGGTGGATCGAAATAAGCGAGCCGCTCCGCCGGGCGCACGCTATCCAGCACGATGTCGACGATGACATAGCGCCCCTCGTAGCTGGCGCCCTTCAGCCTCAACCCCAACGCCTCTCGCAGAAAGCTGCGGCCGCCGTCGGCGGCGACGACCCAGTCGGCCTCCATCGCGTAGGAACCATCAGGCGTCTCGACAGTGAGCCCCGCGCCGTCCTCGCGCGCGTCGATTGCGGTGACGCGGTTCTGCCAGCGGATCTCGATTTTATCGTTATGCTGCTCGGCGGCGTCGAGCAGAAACTGCTCGATCGAATATTGCGCGAGGTTGATCATCGGCGGATGCTTCTGGTTTTCGTCCATCGGCATCTTGAAGTGCAGCACTTCGGCTTCGCGATAGAAGCTGCGGCCACCGGTCCAGGGCAAGCCCAGTTTCACAAAACCCTCGGCCGCACCGAGACGCGTGATGATCTCCAGGCTGCGCCGCGAGATGCAGATCGCGCGGCTGCCGAAGCACACCGAATCGTCCGCTTCGAGCAGCACCACCGGCACGCCGTGATTGGCGAGCCCGAGCGCCGTGCAATAGCCGACCGGGCCGCCGCCGACCACGACGACGGGACGCCGTATTTTATCGACGCCGTCCTGCAGCGGCGGCAGCGACGCCGGATATTGCTTTGCCGTAAAGGGATAGGGCTTGAACGGGCGGTTCACGAATCTTCCCTCGATATTTTCTTTTTTCTTGCCGCACCCCCGCGGGGATCGCGGCAAGAAAACATCAAGAAAATATTCTGTCAGGAAAGCCGGCGCCGGCGCAAGGCCATCGCCAGCCGGACCGCGACGGCAGCCTGCCAGACCGGATACAGAAACGAGGTCATATCGAGGTCGAGCGCATTATCGAGCGCCAGCAGCGTGCCGGCCAGCGTCCCGGTCAGCAGCATCCGCAACCACGTCACGGCATCGCGCGGCCCGGCCGGCAGCAGCGCCATTCCCAGCGCCATCACGGCGCTGCCGACAAAACCACCGGCCAGCCCGGACAGGATGTTTCGCATCATCTTGCTGGCGCCGTTGGTCTGGCCGTCGATGAAGATGGCGGCGTTCACCGCGCAGACAAACGCCACCATGGTGATGACGGCCGCCAGCAGCGCTGCCCATAGCGGATTGGCGCTGAACCGTCGAACCACGATGAAAACCAGAACGGCGAAGGGGATCGCGACCAGCGCAAGACGAATGTCCGCCGGGACGCCGGCGATCTTGTCGAGCAGCGTCGGCAACAGCGGCGTGAGAATGCCCGACAGCAGGCCGCCACCGGCCACGACAAGCAGATTACGCGAGGTATCCGTCGAAGCGATCGCCTGGGTCAACGCTCACTCCTGTTGTGCGGCCGGTTCCAAGCTTATAGCGCGTTCAGGCGAAGTGGGTACCGGTTCGCGTAAGGAAAACGCATCAAACGAGAGCGCTCCAAATAAAAGCCGCGCCAACCCGAAGGTTGACGCGGCAATGGCCGTTCTGTTGCCAGGTGGACCAACCCCGAACAGGTTACGCCGCGAGGCGCACTTCGTTCAATGCAACGTTATCGTTTGCATTTAGGTTTTTGACCCGATAACGGCGGTATCATGCCGAGCACAATTCAGAGCTTCATTGCGACCATCGATCCTGGTTCGCCCCCGCCCTAGCAGCCAGTCTTTCAAGAGCCTTGGGATTTCACCTTTCGGCAAAATCGATCTCACCGAAATGAGACCTTTAAGCTCAAGCTGCTAAGGTGGAGGCGCCGGGTACTGCCCCCGGGTCTGCCCGCAGTCCACTCTAAGGTTCAGCGCCATCGTCTTGCGACGAGAGGAATATATGCGCGATTGCTGCCGAAAGATAGACCGCTGTTGCACATAAGGGACAGGGCGCGTCGGTTGATGCAATGCCGCAGATGCGGATCGATTCGCCGATTGACCGGGTATTAACCCAATGCCAAAGTCGTGATCGGTAGTGCCCGCAAGGGCTAACCAAGGGAATGCGGTGCGTCTGCTTCGGCAGACAATTCCGCGGCTGCCCCCGCAACTGTAAGCGGATAGCCGACGACCATAAATACCACTGGGATGAATTGATCCTGGGAAGGTGGTCCGACGCAGTAACCCGCGAGCCAGGAAACCTGCTGCCGGTCATGGTCATGCGCAAGCGCGTTGGGCGGGGTGCTCCGATGTGTCTGATAGACGTACCATTTGCCATTTGGGGCGAAGGCAAAATGGGACGTCGACTGCGCTGACGGTTGTGCGTTCGCCGTCGAGTTTTTGAGTCATGTCAGTTTTCAGTGTCGACGGCCGTTTTGCGCCATGTTCTTCCGTTGTGCCGTTGGGCGCCACCGATCCGCGCCGGTCTGTAAAGCTCAAGCGGCTGCTGCGCTGTTCGGTTGCGCCGCTCGGCCTGCTGGCTGTTCTCGCTTCCGGTGGTCCCGGATACAGCCAAACCGCCGCGCCGACTGAGAAGAAGCAAGAGAATCTCGGTCCCGTCGTCGTCACCTCGCCCAAGCGCAAGCCGGCATCGGCCCAGTCCAACGACAAGCGCACGTCCACGCCGGCCCGCACCGCCGGCCGCTCGCGGACACGCACGACAACGACGGCACCGGCCATCGCGGCCGCAGCCAACCCCAACGCACCGACACCGCTTAACGGCAACACCGTCACCGAAGTCGCGTCGCGGCTCGGCCTTACCGTGCGTGAAACGCCGGCCTCGGTCGACGTCGTCAACAAGCAGACCATCGAGGATCGCGGCCTCAGAACGACAACCGATATCGCCCAGGCCGCGGTCGGCGTCACCGCCGGCGACTCGCCGGGCGCACCCGCCTCGTTCTCGATGCGCGGCTTTACCGGCGACCAGCTCAACACGCTCTACAACGGCATCAGGGTCGGGCCGTCGGGCATGACCGGCCGCATCATGGATACCGCCAATCTCGACCGTGTCGAGATCATCAAGGGCCCGGCGTCGCTGCTGTCGGGCGAAGGCGCCGTCGGCGGCGCCATCAACTACGTCAGCAAGGCGCCGCACACCGGCCCTGTTGTCAACGAGGCCTTCACCTCGTTCGATTCCTTCAAAGGCTACCGCGCCGGCTACGGCTCCGGCGGCAGCACGCTGATCGACGGGCTGGATTATCGCTTCGACCTCAGCCACTCCAACGACAAGAGCTTTATCGACGACACCTATTCGAAGCTGACCAACGTCTCGGGCCAGCTCAACTACCGCGTCAGCGATACCTTCAAAGTCTGGGGCGCCTATGAGTACAAGCAGGACAAGGACCGGTTCTACTGGGGCACCCCGCTGGTGCCGGCGAATGCTCCCGGGATCGTTCCGACCAAAGGAATCGTATCCGGTCAGTGGACCCAGCATTATCCGGGACCGTGCACCAACCCGGCAGATCCAGACACTTGTTTCGCCGGTCCCGTTGGCACTCTGAATCCCGTCACCATCGATGCCCGGACGCTGAGGACCACTTACAACGTGCTGGACAATCACAGCGGCGCCGAGGAATTGTGGCTGCGTAGCGGCTTCCAGTGGGACATCACCAGCAATGTCCAGCTCAAGAGCCAAGTTTATGCCTATGACGCGCAACGGCACTGGTTCAACAACGAGATCAATTCGTTCAACGACAGTCCGACACCGTCCGTCGGGGCGCAGGGCGATGTCTATCGCGAGCGCCTCGCGCTCGATCACTCCCAAAGGCTCTACGGCAACGTCACCGACCTGACGGTGAATTCGAACATCGCCGGCATGGACAATCGTCTGGTGACGACGCTGGCGGCGAGCAGCCTCCAGTTCAATGTTGCGCAAGATACCGTCGGACCGAACGGCGACAACGCCGACACCGTCAACCTGCTGAATCCCAGCCGCGGCCTCTACGGCGCCCGCGCCGACGAACACATCTACACCCATCTCGACAATGTCTCGTTGTCGTTTGAAGACCGGCTGAAGGTCACGTCGCAATTCGCGCTGATCGGCGGCATCCGCGTCGAGGACATCGAGCTGTCGCGCACGAGGTTCGACGAAACCGGGGCGCTCAAAGCGGGCTATCCGTTCGCCACCACTTTTCACCCGGTGACGGGCCGCGCCGGGTATACTTGGGAGGCGGTTCCCGGCGTCACTTTCTACAGCCAGTACGCCACCGCTGCCGATCCCACCGTCGCCAACATCTTCATTCTGAAACCGACACAGCCGTTGCTGTTGACGACGGCGCGCACCTACGAGACCGGCGTCAAGGTGTTGTCCGCCGACAAGCGAATGGAATTCACCTTCTCGGCCTTCGATATCGAACGCAAGAACGTCTACGTGCCGGAGAGCGGCAATCTGTTCAACATCGCCGGCAAGATCAAATCGCAGGGCGTGGAAATCGCCGGTGCGGTCAATCCGTTCGGCGGATTGCGGCTGTGGGGCAACGCCGCGATCGTCCGCTCCCGCTTCGTCAACTTCGACTTCATCGACGACAACGGCAATCCGGCATCCTACTCCGGCATGACCCCGGCCAACGTGCCGAGCTTCGTCGCCAATGCCGGCGCGTCCTATCGCTTCGACACCGCATGGCCGTTCGAACTGGGTGGATCGGTGCGCCATGTCGGCGACCGCTTCAACTTCCAGGACAATCTGGTGACCATGAACCAGTACACGCTGTTCGATGCCTACGCGTTCGTCGACGTGCCGAAGACCGTGTTCAACGGCGTCGACAAGACCCGCATCTCGTTCCGCGTCAAGAACATCACCAACAAGCTCTACGCCCAGTGGGGTGACTCCAGCTACCCCGACCAGGTCATCCTGGGCGCGCCGCGCAGCTATGAGATCGCGGCGTCGTTCAAGTGGTGAGGATTGCAAATGGTGAGGAATTGGAGCGGGCGAAGGGAATCGAACCCTCGTATGCAGCTTGGGAAGCTGCCGTTCTACCATTGAACTACGCCCGCGGCACTCTCAGCATGAGCTTTATCGGAACAGCGGTGTCCGCTTGTCCGGATCATGCGATCCCATGATTAGCCGACCCCGCGCCATCCGCCAAGGTGTTCCCACGGGCTTCCTCCCCCGCTCTTAACCGAATGCAAAGATTCCAGATGCGCCGGTTTATGACGGTGCTATGATGCGCCCAGGGGTTGGTGGCGTATGGCGGGGCGTGGTTACACCATATTTGATACGGGGGTTGGCCGGTGCGGCATCGCATGGGGCCCGCTGGGCGTCATCGGCGTGCAGCTCCCCGAGGCCCGCGAGATCGATACGCGGCGGCGGCTGTTCCAGCTTTTTCCCGACGCCCGCGAACTGCCCGCACCGCTGAATGTCGAGATCGCGATCGAGGGCATCTCCGCTTTGCTGCGTGGCGCGGCCAGCGACCTGTCCGAGGTCACGCTCGACCTGACCGGCATTCCTGCCTTCAACCAGCGCGTCTATGCGATCACCCGCGCCATCCCGCGCGGCGAGACCCGCACCTATGCCGAAGTCGCAAGCCTCATGCGCGCATCGGGGGCGGTCTATTCGGTGGCGCAGGCGATCGCCCGCAACCCCTTCATGATCATCGTGCCCTGCCACCGCGTGCTCGAGGCCGGCAACTACGCCGACAAGATCTCGCCGAACGGCGGCGCCATTTCCAAGCGGCGGCTGCTCTCGATCGAGGGCGCCCACCCGACGTCAAGCAAGACGCTGTTCGACGTGCTGCTGCCGGTTGCGCCACCGCGGGCCCATAACTAGATTTGCGGAATGACCGCGACCACGCTGCTGGACGGCAAATCCATCTCCGTATCCGACTTCCGCTGCGACGCCGGGCCCGGTGACAAACCGTTCGCGGAAGCGCATCGCTGCCACTCGATTTCCTATGTGCGCAAGGGCAGTTTCGGCCTGCGCTGCCGCGGCAAATCCCATGAGCTGGTGGCAGGATCGGTGCTGATCGGCCATCCCGGCGACGAATACACCTGCACCCACGAGCATGTCTGCGGCGACGAGTGCCTGTCGTTCTTCCTCAGCCCCGAGCTGGTCGAGACCATCGGCGACCGCGGCGCGATCTGGCAGGTCGGCTGCGCGCCGCCACTACCGGAACTGGTGGTGCTCGGCGAACTGGCGCAATCGGCGGCAGATGGCAGCAGCGATATCGGCCTCGACGAAATCGGCCAGGTGCTGGCGAGCCGCTTTGTCGAGGTGGTCACGGGCAAGCCGCGCAAGGCCGGCTTCGGCGCCGTCCGCGACCGCCGCCGCGCGGTGGAAACAGCGCTTTGGATCGACGCGCATTCGCATCTTTCGATCGGCCTCGAAGACGCCGCCGAACGGGCCGGAATCAGCCCGTTCCATTTCCTGCGGCTGTTCTCGGATACGCTTGGCGTCACCCCGCACCAGTATCTGGTGCGTTCGCGACTGCGCCATGCGGCGCGGCGGCTCGCGGACGACGACAGCGCCATCACCGATATCGCCTATGACGTCGGCTTCGGCGACCTCTCCAATTTCGTGCGGACCTTCCACCGCGCCGCCGGCGCCTCGCCGTCCCGGTTCCGCCAGGCTTCGCGCGGCGACCGCAAGATTTTCCAAGAACGGCTTGCCCTCAACTGACTAAGGTCGCTCCAGGCCGCGCGGCATTTCGCGCGCTTTACTGGAGACCGCCATGTACGACCACATCGGATTGCGCGTCCGCAACCTCGACGCCAGCGTGCGCTTCTACAGCGCCGCCCTTGCTCCTCTCGGCTATGTGCTGTGCTCGCGCGACTCCTCCGGCGCCGGTTTCGGCCCGAAGGGCGAGCCCGCACTCTGGCTGTATCTGCACCAGGGCCCGGCGGGCACCGGCGCCCATGTCGCCTTCCGCGCGCCGGAGCATGCCGCGATCGCAAAATTCCATGCCGAGGGCCTCAAGGCCGGCGGCCGCGACAATGGCGGCGCCGGACCGCGCGCGGATTACAGCCCTACCTATCATGCGGCGTTCTTGATCGACCCTGACGGAAACAATGTCGAGGCGGTTTGTACGTAAGCCGGACGCACCGCCGTCATCCTGAGGTGCGCGCCTCTTGGCGCGCCTCGAAGGATGGGCCGTAGACACCGAACCAGTCATCCTTCGAGGCTCGCAAGCGCTCGCACCTCAGGATGACGCCGCGAATACTTTCTCAAGAAGGACTTCCCCCATGGCTTCCATCCACAAAGACATCCCCCTCGACGCCACGCCGGCCGACGTCTGGGACGCGGTGCGCGATTTCGGTGCGCTGCATACGCGGCTGGTGCCGGGCTTCGTCACCGACACCAAACTCGACGGTGACGCCCGCATCGTCACCTTCGCCAGCGGCAACGTCGCGCGCGAGCTGCTGGTCGGTTGCGACGACGACCGCAGGCGGCTGGCCTATGCGATCGCCGCCAACGAGCGCGTGCAGCATTACGCCGGATCGGTACAGGTGCTCGCCGACGGCGCCACGCGCAGCCGGATGATCTGGATCGTCGACGTGCTGCCGAACGAGATCGCGCCCCTTATCTCGGGGCAGATGGACCTGGGCGTGCTGGCGATACAGAACAAATTCGGGCGCCCGCAGTGACGGTCGCTACGACAACACCGGCCGTGCCACGGGCACACCGGCCGGCTTCGGCCCCCACCGCGTCAGGATCACGCTGAGGCAGGACAGCACGCCGAGCACCACCATCGAGGCGGACGCCAGCACGAAAAAATCCTGCGCGGTGGCGTCGCGGGTCGACAGCCACCAGCCGCCAGTGCCGATGAACAGCAGCCGCGCGGTCTGCGCCATCACAGGGCCAATCACCTTGGCCGCGCCCTGGGAGGAGAAATACATCGACGACGCCAGGCCGATGAAGGCGTACATCGGCGCCGCCGTTGACAGATATTGGTGGCTCGCCGCGCGCACGCTGGCGTCGTGGGTGAACAGGTTGACCCAGACGTCGGGGAATACAGCGATGAAGGTCGCTATACCGCCGACCGCGAGGAACGAGACGAAGCCCGCGGTCCAGGCCACGCGCCGCGCACGCGCGATACGTCCCGCGCCGACCGACATGCCGATCATCGGCACCGAGGCGATGCCGACCGCAAACGATACTGACGTCAGCAAAAATTCCAGCCGCGCGCCGATGCCGTAGCCGGCGAGAATTTCAGTGCCGAAGCTCGCCAGCATATGGGTGAAGATGCTGATGGTCAGCACCGACTGCAGCGGCGAAAAGCAGGAGACGGCGCCGACCTTGAGGATGTCGAAGAACATCGCGCCTTGAATCTTGAGACCGAAGATTTTCGGAATCACGCGCGAGCGCCCGGAAAACAGATACCAGGACATCACGGAGATACTGATGAGATAGGCGGTCAGCGAGCCGGCGGCGACGCCGCGCATGCCGAATTGCGGGATCGGACCGAGACCGAGACCGAGCGTGCCGCCGAGAATGATCTGGCAGACGGCGGATGACAGCATCATCAGCGAGGGCAGTTTCATGTTGCCGGTGCCGCGCAGAACGCCGGCCATCGTGTTCATCAGCCACGGTGCCACCGCGCCGCCAAAGAATATCTGCGTATAGGCGATCGCCTGCGTCAGCACGTTGCCGCGGCCGCCGAGCAGTTCCAGCAATTGCGGCCCGAAGATCAGCATGCCCAGCATGAAGGTCAATCCGAAGCAGAGGCCGATCAGCAGCGCATGGGAAGCCAGCGTCGAGGCGCGCTCGACATCGCCGGCGCCGAGCGCACGTGCGATGGCCGACGCCACGCCGCCACCCATGGCGCCACCCGACATCGTCATGGTCAGGATCACGCAGGGAAACACCAGCGCCATCGCCGCCAGCGACTCGACGCCGAGCCGCCCGATATAGGAGGTCTCGGCGATGACAACGCAGGTGCTGGCGCTGAGCGCAATCACGTTGGGCCAGGCGAGCCACAGCAGTGTCGGCAGAATCGGGCGGTCGAGCAGCGCGTTCTTTTCCGGCGGGGGCGGCGGCGGAAGCGGACGCTCGTCCTCGTCTACAGGCACTTCGGCGACGGCAATATCGGGCATTTCGGCTCCCGCGTGCAGTCTGATTGCTGCTCCGCGGGGCTGTCCTACCACGATCGGGCAGGATTCCCTGTGCATGGGGCGCAAGGGGGGCCTGCACGATTGCAGGCGAACGGGTTTTTCTAGCCGATCGACCAGACAAACGGCGCGTTTCCACCCGCCGACGGCTTCAAGTGCACAGGAATGTGGCGGCCACAGCCGGCCGCCAGCCCTTCGAAAAGGCCCGTGAGAATACTGGCGCAGGCCGGGTGGTAATCGTCGACATCGGCCATCAGCTTCCAGCTCTGCTGCCGGACTTCAAACGCGCCCTCCGAGGCGGCGATTTCGGCGACGTCGTCCTGCAATTCAAACAGCACGCGCAGGAAGGCGACGAATTCCTTCGCTGACCCGCTGGCGGCACCTCCAGCCGATCCTCGCCCCATCGCAAAGCTCTGCGCGATCTCGTGGAAATACTGCATGCCGATCAGCTTGCCGGTGAGGTGCAAGAGATAGCGGGCGTCTTCCGGTCCGAACACCTGCACCAGTACGGGTGCGGCGGTCTTCACATATTCCATCGCATAGTTGCGATAGGCCTTTTCCAGCCGCGGCTTCGGCCAGCTATCGACCGGCAGCGCCGGCGCGGTGGCGGGATCGAACATCGGCGCTTCGAGATGGCGCGCGAACACCAGCCGCGCGTCGAGTTCGAGCGGATGGTCGTATTCGCAATAATAGCCTTCGAGCCCGTCCTGGCCGTCGACGCTCTGCTTGGTACAGACGAAGCCAAGATTTGGATTGCCCAATGCCACGCCGTTATTGGCGTGCCAGCCGCGCAGCATCGCGCGCGAGACTTCGCCGGGCACGCCGCAGATCGCGGTGCCGCGCCAGATCCAGCGCGGCGGCGGATAGCGGATCCAGGCCTTGCGGTCGCTCTCGTACATGTATTCGACATGGACGCCGCCGATCCAGTTCGAGAGATAGTGATACCGCGCGGCGGCGACCGCGGGCGGCAGATGATCGAGGCCGAGTTTCTTCAGGCCGGGCAGGAAGCGCTCCTGCTGCTGGCGGCGAAACACCCGGAAGACGAATTCGGCGGCGTCGGCCGTGCCGCGCCTGGACACCACTGTGAGAATGAGGCCGGTGAAAAACGCGTGGTAGAGATCGGCGACGCTGCGCCACCTGGCCCACTGCGTTTCGCGCGCGCTATCCCGATCTCCGGTCATTTTCGCTCCCGTTTTTTTTGCAGGCTCACATTGTCATCGCTGTTGACGCGGCGCAATGCATCCCGCGCGAGGCTGGATTGCCTTGACGCTGGCGCTTGCGAAACTAAGGTCAAATGCTGCGACAAAGGGATCGATTGAATGACGCTACCGATGAGCTGGGATGAATGGATGCGGCATGACGGAACGGCGCTGGCCGCGCGCGTCCGCAACGGCGAGCTCACGGCGGCGGAATTGGCGAAGCAGGCGGCCGCAGGGATCACAAAGGTCAATCCCGCGCTGTCCGGCGTCGTCGAGGTGTTCGAGGACGCGATCGCCGATCCCGGCAAGGCCGGCGCCAACCTCGACGGACCGTTCGCGGGCCTGCCTTTCCTGATGAAGGATCTCGGTCCGACGATGAAGGGCCGCCTGCAGGAAATGGGCTCGCTGATCATGCGCGGCAATCGCGCGACATCAGATACGTTCCTGACCGCGAAATTTCGCCAGGCCGGACTCAACCTGATGGGGCGAACGACAACGCCGGAATTCGGGGTTTGCAGTTCGGCGGAGAATCCCGCCGTCTATGTCACGCGCAATCCCTGGAACACCGACTACACCACCTGCGGTTCGTCCGCCGGCAGCGCCGCGATGGTCGCGGCCGGCGTAGTCCCGATCGCGCATGCGACCGATGGCGGCGGTTCGATCCGCATTCCGGCCGGCGTCAACGGCAATATCGGGCTGAAGGTGTCGCGCGGGGTGTTCTCGCTGGCGCCTGTCATGTCCGACCTGACCGGGCTGGTATCGATCCAGGGCTGCCAGTCGCGCTCGGTGCGCGACACCGCGGCTTTCGTCGATGCCTGCCGTGGTCCCGCGCCCGGCGAGTTCATGCCGTTCTGGACCACGCCCGAACCCTACACCGAGACGATCAAACGCGATCCGGGCCGGCTTCGTATCGCGCTCTCACAGCAATGGGGCGTGTATCGCGCGACGCCTGGCATCGCCGCCGAACTCGAACGGGTCGGAAAATTTCTCGAAGGCCTCGGCCATCACGTCGACTACGCACTGCCGGACATCGACTTTCCCACCGCCTTCGAGGCGCAGACGATGTGCTACGTCAGCAACTTCGCGCAAGTCATCGGCAACATGCTGGCCGCACGCGGGCTCGACCGGCCGCCGGCGGATCTGATCGAGCCGGTCAACATCAAGATCTGGGAAGCCGGACGGCATACGACGTTCGCCGAGCGCGCGCGGATGCAGGCGGTGTTCAACACCACGTCGCGCGGCTTCGGCGACTTCTTCGAGCAGTGGGACATTATTCTAACGCCGATCACCGCGCTGCCGACGCCGAAGGTCGGCACCACGGAATATCTGACCATCAGCGACAATCCGTCGGTCGCGGACTGGTTCGGCAATCTCTGGCGCAATTTCGCGTTCACGCCGCTCGCCAATCTCTGCGGAATCCCCGCGATCTCGTTGCCGATGGCCGCGCAACAGCACGGGCTGCCGCTCGGCATCCAGGCGCAGGCGAAACAGGCCAATGACGGCCTGCTGCTGCAGCTCGCGGCGCAAATCGAGCGCGCGATCGGCGGCAAGTGGAACGCCGGCCAGAGGCCCGGCGTGCACGTGACGCGTTAGACCTTGAAATGCTTGCTTAGCTTCAGGCCCTGCGCCTGATAGTTCGAGCCGATCTTCTGGCCATACATGGCGTCGGGCCGCGCCAGCATTTTCTCGTAGACGAGGCGGCCGACGATCTGGCCGTGTTCGAGAATGAACGGCACTTCGCGCGAACGCACTTCGAGTACCGCGCGCGAGCCCTGCCCGCCTGCGCCAGCATAGCCGAAGCCGGGATCGAAGAATCCGGCATAGTGAACACGAAACTCGCCGACCAGCGGATCGAACGGCACCATTTCAGCGGCGTAGTCCGGCGGCACCTGCACCGCTTCCTTGGACGCCAGGATGTAGAACTCGCCGGGATCGAGAATGAGGCTGCCGTCGGGCCGCGCCTCGATCGGCTCCCAGAATTCACCGGCCGCATAGCCGCTGCGGCGATCAATATCGACCACGCCGGTGTGGCGCTTGGCGCGATAGCCGACGAAGCCGCCGGCATTCTCGCCGGACAGATCGACCGACAGCGCGACGCCGTTGGCCAGATCCGCGTCGTCGATATCGACCAGCCGTTCGGCCGCATGCAGCGCATCGAGTTCATCGGCATTGAGGATGGCGTCACCGGTGCGGAAGCGCACCTGTGACAGCCGCGAGCCCTCGCGCAGCAGCACCGGAAATGTCTTCGGGCTGATCTCGGCATAGAGTGGGCCGTGGTAGCCGGCGCCGATCATGTCGAAGCGACGGGTGCCATCGGCGATGACGCGGGTGAATACGTCCAGCCGCCCGGTCGAACTCTTGGGGTTGGCGGCGGCGACGATCTCGCGCGGCAGAGCAAGACTTTCCAGCAGCGGGACTATATAGACGCAATTGGTCTCCAGCACCGCGCCGTCGGAGAGATCTATTTCGTGCAACTTCAATTCGTCGATACGCTCGGCCACCGTCGCGCCCGGCCCCGGCAGAAAACTCGCGCGGACGCGGTAGGCGATGTCGCCGAGCCGCAAATCGAGGCTCGCCGGCTGGATCTGGCTTTCGACAAAGGGGTATTCGGGCAGGATCAGACCCGCATCCGCCATCGCCGCGATCATGCGGTCGGGCAGGATTCCGTTGGCGTCGGGGGGCAGCGAAAACGACACGGCGTGGTCCTCTGAGGCGGCCCGTCAGGACGGTCCGAAAGTCATCCGGACCTCATAAATAAGGGCTTTTAGGGGTTATCCGATGGCCGCCTTGACGAAAAGGGCGCGAAGGAATATCAGCATGACTTATCCCGTGGTGATTTGAGCCGGCCGGCTTGCAGCCACGTTAAATAAGTAGCTAAACAGGCCGGGGACACGTGTGATCCCGGCCTGTGGAAATTTTTCCAGGCCGGTTTTTTGTGACCATTTTCCTGATGGTCACGACGGAGGTCACATGTCTGAGGCTAGTTCTACCACCCGCTATCGCCCCGAAACCAGACTGGTTCATTCCGGCGCCCTGCGCTCGCAATATGGCGAGACCTCCGAGGCGCTGTTCCTGACCCAGGGGTTCATCTACGACACCGCCGAGCAATGCGAGGCGCGGTTCAAGGGCGAAGATCCCGGCTTTCTCTATTCGCGCTTTTCAAATCCCAACATCTCGATGTTCGAGCGCCGCATGATCGAGCTCGAAGGCGCCGAGGCCGCGCGCGCGACCGCGACCGGCATGGCCGCGGTGACCACCGCGGTGCTGGCGCCGCTGAAGGCCGGCGACCACGTGGTGGCGGCAAAGGCGATGTTCGGCTCCTGCCGCTATGTGGTGGAAGATCTGCTGCCGCGTTACGGCATCCAGTCGACATTGGTCGACGGCCTCGACCTCGACCAGTGGAAGAAGGCGATGCGGCCGAACACCAAATCGTGCTTCCTCGAGAGCCCGACCAATCCGACGCTCGACGTGATGGACATTTCGGCGATCGCCGAGATCGCGCACCAGGGCGGCGCGCGGCTGATCGTCGACAACGTGTTCGCGACCCCGATCTGGCAGAGCCCGCTCTCGCTCGGCGCCGACGTCGTGGTCTATTCCGCGACCAAGCACATCGACGGCCAGGGCCGCTGCCTCGGCGGGATCATCCTGTCCTCGGAAGCCTTCATTGCCGAGCACATCCACAACTTCATGCGCCAGACCGGCCCGTCGATGTCGCCGTTCAATGCCTGGGTGCTGCTGAAGGGGCTGGAGACATTGGCGGTACGGGTGCGCGCGCAGACCGAGACCGCGGCGAAGATCGCCGATGCGCTCGCCAGCCATCCGAAGATTTCGCGGCTGATCTATCCCGGCCGTTCCGATCATCCGCAGGCCGCATTGGTGAAAAAGCAGATGCGTGCCGGCTCGACGCTGATCGGGTTCGAGGTCAAGGGCGGCAAGGCCGGCGCATTCCGCTGCCTCAACGGGCTGAAGATCTCGCGGATCTCGAACAATCTCGGCGACGCCAAGAGCCTCGTCACCCATCCCGCCACCACGACGCATCAGCGGCTGACGCCGGAAGCGCGTGCCGAACTCGGCATCAGCGAAGGCTTTATTCGCTTCTCCGCCGGGTTGGAGCATGCGGACGATCTGATCGAGGATTTCGCGGCGGCGCTGGAGAAGGCGTAAGGGGCGACTGCGTAGGGTGGGCAAAGCGCAGCGTGCCCACCATCCCGCATCTCCGCAAATCGCTGGTGGGCACGGCGCAAGTGCGCCTTTGCCCACCCTCGCGGACTACATCGGCCGATAGGTTCGCACGTTCGCGGGCACGTTGACGCCGAGCTTGATCTGGCCGACCGACTTGATGATGTCGTCGCCGAGCAGTTGCGCGAAGCAGGCGTAGCCCCAGTCGTTCATGTGCAGGCCGTCGGAGATGACGAAGCCGTCCATCGGAATCGCCTGTTTCTCGTGCCAGTCGCGCATCACCTCGAAGCGCGGAAAGACGCCGACATGGCGCAGTTCGGCGACGCGGCCGAGCAGCTTCACGATCTTGCCGGCGCTCTCGGGATGTTCGTTGACGCGCGGCGAATATTGCGGATCGACCAGCACCAGATCGGCGCCGGCTGCCTGAATGCGCGTGACGCCCTCCTCGACCAGTGCGGCGGTCTCGGCGGGATCGAGGTTGCGCAGCACCGCATTGGTGCCGACCTGCCAGATCACCATGTCCGGATGCATGTCGATCACTTCGGACTGCAACCGCTTCATCATTTCGGGCGCGTCTTCACCGCCCTTGCCGCGGTTGACGATGGTGATATCGGCGGACGGATATTGCCGGCGCAATTGCGCGGCGAGCCGGTTGGGATAGGTGAACTCGGCCGAGGTCGCGCCATAACCGTTGGTCGAGGACGAGCCGAACGCGATGATCACCACCGGCGCACCGGCGGCGAGCTTGCTCGCGACATGCGGCAGCGAGCCCATCGACTTGGCAGCGCCCTTCGCCGACTGGCAGGGGACGCGGCTGAAAATATCGGTCGCCGATTTCGCGACTTCCTTGACCTTGTCGATCGCCCGGCCGGCGATGCCTTTTTGCGCCGCCGGATTGGCCGGGTCGACGGCCGCGATGTTGCCGGTGCTCGCAGCAGCCGAGGTCGCCGGTGCGACCGCTGGCGCAACCGTGGTCGACGTGCCAACCGTGGCCGGCGATGCCGGCGGCTTGATGGTGGTGTTATCGGCCAGCGCGGCCTGCTTGGCAACTTGCGCGTGCACCGACAAAACACAGACAGGCGCCAACAGCGCCAAAGCGGCGGCGGCGAATGTGGTCAGGCGAAAAGGGTAGTGACAACTCATTAACGCTAGTTCCCTTAATTCTGCTGCGCTGCATCGAGGTGCGCGGTGTCGGTCACGAATTTCGACAGCGCGCGGCCAAGGCAGTCATGAACGCGTTTGGCGAGGTCGATGCCGTGCGCGGTCGAGAACAGATCGAAATCTCCGGCGTCGTTCCAGTGACGCATGATGGCAAAGCGGTCGAACAGCGGAACCTCGTGCTGCTGTGCCACCACTCGCATATTATCTAGGTATGGCGGCGCAGAAGTCATCGTCTCCGTTCGCGGACTGTATTGCAGATTGACCAGGATCACATCGGTTCCAGCGGTTTGCAGCGCAACAACACCTTCGTCTACAGCGCCGCGAAAATCGTCGGGATCGACGGATCGCATAGCATCGACGGTGCCGGTCTGCCAGATAACCAAAGTAGGCCTTTTTGCTTCCACCAGCTTAACGAGCGTGCCGGCCGCTTCCTCGGCGGTTTTCGCGGTCTGTAGTTCTACGGATAGGTTGATCGGGATCGACGGCAGGCGCTCCTTGAGCGCCGCCTGCAACCTGGCGGGGTAGGCGCTGGCCTCCGCGGAGACGATGGTGGAGGAGCGGCTGCCGACCACCAGGATGGTCAGCGGCTGGGCCTTTTTGACTGCCTCGGCCACTTTCGGCAGCGAGCTTTCGCTGGTCAGCAGATAGGCCGGCACATCGCAGCTCTGGCCGGCATCCTCGGCGCGCGCATATCCGCCGGCCGCAAAGGCGGCGAGCAGCGCCACGCCCAGCAGAGTCCTGAAAGCGGAGCTCATGCGCCCCCTCCCGCCAGATCGGCGTTGCCTGGGATGCCTTTTGTTTTCGACGCACCCTTGTCGGCGGAGTGCTTGTACCACGAAATCACCCACGCCATTCCCCACATGATGAGGACCCCGGAAATGCTCACCAGCAAGTGCATTGCAGCACCGCCGGAGATTTCCGCCAGCACGAAATGGCCTATGAAAGCCAGGAAGACACCGAGACAGAATATCTCAAGCGAATGCTGGCCACAGAGGATCAATGGTCGCAGCCAGGGCGATTTCAGCCCTGGCCAATCCCTGGGCAGGAAGCGCACGGTGATCGCCGCCAGCGCCAGAAAATGGGCGAAGCGCAACACGTCTAGATCGGTCTTGTCGATCGGATACATCCATTGCTCGACAATGCGAGGCAAACGGCCGAGTTGTGGCAGAGACCAGGTCAGGGCGACGCAAAATGAGGCAAACAGGTAGGCGAAGCAGATCCACATCGTCACCGGCGAGGACAGCAGCCGCTGCAGCCGCGCCGCGCCGCCCATCGCGCACCAGGCCCCGAACACAAACAGCAGCTGCCAGGCCAGCGGATTGAAGAACCAGACGCCATTCGGATAGGCGGTCAGATACAGGTCGAAATGCCAGGTCACCGCATAGAGCAGCGCCGACAGCGCCAGCGTGACGTCCGCCCGCCACTTCATCAGCCACAGGATGATGGGCAGGAACAGCATCAGGACGATGTAGAGCGGCAGCACGTCCATGTTGACCGGGCGGAATCGCAGCAGCAGCGCCTGCACGATGGTGACATCGGGCTGCTTGAGAAAATCCATGATGCCCATTTCTTCGCTGTAGAGCGGATTTTCGAAACTGGTGGCGACGTAGGAAATCTCGGCCAGGAAGATCGTGAACAGGAACACGTGCGCGACATAGATCTGCCAGACCCGCCGCAGGATCCGCGCGGTCGCGACCACGAAGCCGGCCTGCAGCATGGCGCGGCCGTAGACGAAGGCCGCGGTGTAGCCGGAGATGAAGATGAAGATCTCGGTGGCGTCGGAAAATCCGTAATTGCGGATCGTGAACCAGGTCAGGATGTTCGGCGGCAGGTGATCGATGAAGATCAGCCACAGCGCCAGCCCGCGAAACAGGTCGAGCCGCAATTCGCGTTCGCCGATCGCCGGGAACACAATCGCCGGCGCCGACGAGGCGACCTTGACCGCGTCGTGTCCGACGAGCGCGGGCTTGGTATCACCAGACGTTCCGGCAATGGGATCGGCAATGGACGTCATCTAACACCGTTCGGGCTGTTGGGCGTTCCGCGCTTGCTCTGTCCGGAACCGATCATATCGGCCCGCAAGTCGCAGACAAGCTACGCGGGGGAATACGGGCTGGCCGCATGCGCGTTGCGCTTTTTAGAATGGAACTATGTTGAAACCGCGATGAAAACCAGTGCCATCGGTCCCGGGGGGTTGGTTCCCATCGTTTTCTTGGGGTTCACCGCTTTCTTGGCTATGATACGCAACAGGATTTCCGGAAGCTCTCTCCCATGTACCGTGCCGTCACCCGTCAGATCGAAGTCACCGTCGAGCCGAACTTCGTGCCGGAACATCCGGCGGTCGAGCCCGGCCAGTATTTCTGGTCCTACACGATCGTGATCACCAACACCGGCGCCGAGACCGTGCAGCTCCGCAGCCGGCACTGGATCATCACCGACGCCAGCGGGCGCAAGCAGGAAGTCCGCGGCGAGGGCGTGGTCGGCGAACAGCCCGTGCTCGCGCCCGGCGAACGCTTCGAATACACCTCGGGTGTCCCGCTGCCGACCGCATCGGGCTTCATGACCGGCCGCTACCAGATGGTCACCGCCCGCGGCGAACGGTTCGAGATCGACGTGCCGACGTTTTCGCTGGATTGCCCGGCGGGCAAGCGGGTGTTGAATTAGGTTCTCTGTCGCCTATTCCTCCACGCCCGCTTCATGCGGGGTGAACTGGTACACCGACGAGCAGAACTCGCAGGTCACCTCGACCTTGCCGTCCTTGACCATCTCGGCGCGGTCCTGCGCGGCGAAGCTCTTCAGCATAGACGAGACAGCGTCGCGCGAGCAGGAGCATTGCGCGCGGAGCGACAGCGGCGAAAACACCCGGACGCCGCGTTCGTGGAACAGGCGATACAGCAGCCGCTCGCCGGACAGATCCGGATCGATCAGTTCGACGTCTTCGACGGTGGCGATCAGCGACTGGCCTTCGACCCAGGCGTCGTCTTCCTCGATCTCGGGCTTTTCGACGCCTTCGGGGACGTCGCCGGGATCGAGATCATGTTGCGCCCGCTCCGGGGCCTTGGGCAGGAACTGCAGCAGCATGCCGCCGGCACGCCAGCGATGTTTGGGGCCGTCGCCGCCGCCGCGCCATTCCTCGCCGACCGCGAGCCGCACCCGGGTCGGGATCTGCTCGGAACGCAGGAAATATTCATGGGCGGCGTCTTCGAGATTGCCGCCGTCGAGCGCGACGAGGCCCTGGTAGCGGCTCATGTCCGGCCCCTGGTCGACGGTCATGGCGAGATGGCCCTTGCCGAGCAGGGCGCCGGAATCCTGACCGGCCTTCAGCCGCGCAGCATCATAGCGCGCGTAGGCGCGCAGGCGATCGGGCGCCTGGAAGTCGACGATCAGGAACGACACCGGGCCGTCGGTCTGGGTCTGCAGGATGAAGCGGCCGTCGAATTTCAGCGACGACCCCAGCAGCGTCGTCAGCACGATCGCCTCGCCCAGCAGCTTGCCAACCGCAGCGGGATAATCGTGCTTGGTCAGGATGTCGTCGAGCGCCGGGCCCATGCGGGTCATCCGGCCGCGCAGGTCGAGGGCATCGACCTCGAACGGCAGCACCGCGTCATCGATGGGAACGGACGACGGCGCGCGGATGGGCGCCTCGGTGGTGATTTTGGGTTCTGGGGATTGTGACATGGCGCTTTATCTGGGGTCAGGAGGGGCAAAACGAAAGGGGGTAGAAAACAGCGAGCCCCCTCAACGGGTCGTCCCGCCTAGTGCGCAATTGCGCACGGGGCGCGGGGACCCATAACGACCGGCTTTTGTTGTTACGGGCGACACTACCACATCGCATGGATCGAGAGATCACGCGGTATGGGTCCCTGCGCCCGTGCGCAATTGCGCACCAGGCAGGAACGACGAAAATTACGCCACCGCCCCAAAACACCAGGCCAGAATGCCCTTTTGCGCGTGCAGGCGGTTTTCGGCTTCGTCGAACACCACCGATTGCGGGCCGTCGATCACCTCGTCGGTGACTTCCTCGCCGCGATGGGCCGGCAGGCAGTGCATGAAGATCGCGTCCTTGCCGGCAAGCGACATCAGCTTGGAATTGACCTGATAGGGCTTGAGCACGTTGTGGCGATGCTCGCCGTCCTTGTCGCCCATCGACACCCAGGTATCGGTGACGACGCAATCGGCGCCGCGCACGGCGGCTTCCGGATCGCTGCCGAGCACGATCGGGGCTTGCGTGGCCTTGATCCAGTCCTTCATCGCCTTGTTCGGCGCCAGCTGCGGCGGGGTGGCGACATTGAGCTTGAACTTGAACCGCTCGGCCGCATGCGCCCACGAGGCCAGCACGTTGTTGTCGTCGCCGGTCCAGGCCACGGTGCGGCCCGCGATCGGCCCGCGATGTTCCTCGAAGGTCATCAGGTCGGCCATCACCTGGCAGGGATGCGAACGCCGCGTCAGCCCGTTGATGACGGGCACGGTGGCGTGCGCGGCGAGTTCCAGCAGGGCGTCGTGATTTAGGATGCGGATCATGATGGCATCGACGTAGCGCGACAGCACCCGCGCGGTGTCGGCGATGGTCTCGCCGCGGCCGAGCTGCATCTCGGCGCCGGTCAGCATGATCGAACTCGCCGCCGAGCTGGCGCATGCCGACGTCGAACGACACCCGGGTGCGGGTCGACGGGCGTTCGAAGATCATCGCCAGCGTCTTGCCTTCGAGCGGCTTGTTGGTTTTCTCGTGCGCCTTCAGCTTCGCCTTCATGGCGGCGCCGGCGGCGAGCATGTTGCGCAGCTCGGCGAGCGGCAACTCAGAGATGTCGAGGAAGTGACGCGGAGACTTGCTCATCACCCCGCGGCCTTCTTCAACGCCGTTCCGGACAGCGCGATGCAGGCGCGCTCCAGCATCTGCACTGATTGCTCGATCTCGGCCTCGTTGACGATCAACGGCGCCAGGAAGCGCACGACGTTGTCGCCGGCGCCGACGGTGAGGAGCTTCTGGTCGCGCAACGCATTGACGAGATCGCCCGAGGGCACCACGGCCTTGACGCCGACCAAGAGGCCCTCGCCGCGCACTTCCGACAGCACGGAGGGATAGCGGTCGACCACCGAGGCGAGCTTTTGCTTGAGCAGCAGCGACATCTTCTGCACGTGGTCGAAGAAGCCGGGCTTCAGCATCACGTCGAGCACGGCGTTAGAGGCCGCGATCGCCAGCGGGTTGCCGCCGAAGGTCGAGCCGTGCGAACCCGGGGTCATGCCGGACGCGGCTTCCGCGGTCGCGAGACACGCGCCGATCGGAAATCCGCCGCCGAGCGCTTTCGCCAGCGACATCACATCAGGAGTAACGCCGAGGCGCTTATAGGCAAACAGATCGCCGGTGCGGCCCATGCCGGTCTGCACCTCGTCGAACGCCAGCAGCAGGCCGTGCTTGTCGCACAACTCGCGCAACGCCTTGAAGAACGCGTTCGGCGCCGAGCGGACGCCGCCCTCGCCCTGCACCGGCTCGATCAGGATCGCGGCGGTGTTGGGGCCGATCGCCTTCTTCACCGCGTCGAGATCGCCATGCGGCACCTGGTCGAAGCCGTCCATCGGCGGACCGAAGCCCTCGAGATATTTCGCCGAGCCGGTCGCCGCCAGCGTCGCCAGCGTGCGGCCGTGGAACGCGCCTTCGAAGGTGATGATGCGGTAGCGCTCAGGGTTTCCCTTGGCGGCGTGATACTTGCGCACGACCTTGATCACGCACTCCATCGCCTCGGCGCCGGAATTACAAAAGAACACGAAATCAGCAAAACTCTGCTCGCACAGCCGTGCGGCGAGCTTGTCGCCATCCGGGCTCCTGAACAGGTTCGACATGTGCCACAGTTTGGTAGCTTGCTCCTGAAGTGCTGCGACCAGATGCGGATGGCAATGGCCGAGCGCATTCACCGCGACACCCGAGGTGAAGTCGAGATAGCGATCGCCGTTGGTGGCAACAAGCCATGCACCCTCGCCGCGCTCGAAGCCGAGATCGACCCTGGCGAAAACGGGGAGCAGATGCGACGTGGCGCTGTTGGTCATGGCGATCACTGAGGTTTGAGTCTGGCCGCAGAATGCGTCTGCTTGAGCGAACGCAGGCAACAACCAGCCTTGGAAAACGAAACGTGGAAAACAAAACGTGCCGCCTTTTGGGGCGGCACGTGGCAGGCATTCTATGCTGGCGGCGGGGCGTGTCAACACGCCGTAGAGCCTGCTTCGCAGGCTCGTTAACCTCCTTGTTTGAGCATGATCTTTTCGGAAAACCGGTGTCCGCTTTTCCGGATCATGCTCCAACGGCCTTCCTGCACTGCAAGATAAAGCAATCCGTAGCATTCCGGTGTGGTGGAAAATCCGCACTGCAATGCCTAGATGTCGGAACATGTGGACGCACCACCGCGAACTCTTGCGCCTGAGTCACGCCATATTGTAGCTTCTGGGCTGTCGGGTACGACATCTCGTGCGGCGGTTCTGATCCCAAGAGTCCATTTGTAAAGCGTAGATGTTCGGGCGCGATTTTTGCGTCCGGCGAGGGCTAAGGGATTCTGACCGCAGGGATTTTTGAGCGAATTGGATCGCCAGCACTGTCCCGGTTCGGCCAGCGCGACGCGAAGGGAAGAATGCGATGACGGTATTGACCTGGTCCGACGATCGCGTCGAGCAACTGAAAAAGCTCTGGGAAGGCGGCCTGTCCGCCAGCCAGATCGCCGCGGAACTCGGAAATGTGACGCGCAATGCCGTGATCGGCAAGGTGCACCGGCTCGGCCTGTCCGGCCGCGCCAAGAGCCCCTCCTCCGCCGCCCCGCGGCAGCGCAAGGCGCGTCCGGCCCAGCACATGATGCGGGTGGCGCGACCGGTTTCCCGCGGCAACACCGCGCTGGCGCACGCCTTCGAAGTCGAGATGGAGCCCGATCCGATCGCCTTCGACAACGTGGTGCCGATGAGCCAGCGGCTGACGCTGCTGGAATTGAACGAGGCCACCTGCCACTGGCCGGTCGGCGATCCCTCAAGCGCGGACTTCTTCTTCTGCGGCGGCAAGGCGCTGGCAGGCCTGCCCTATTGCGCGCACCACTCGCGCGTCGCCTATCAGCCGGCCAGCGATCGCCGCCGTCCGGCGCCGAAGCCGACAAGGTAACTAGCCGTCATTGCGAGGAGCACCGCGACGAAGCAATCCAGACTTGCTTCGTTGAGAGATGGATTGCTTCGCTCGCAATGACGAAGTGTCGTCCCGGCCCTGAGCCGGGACCCATAACCACAGGCATCCGTGGTTATGCCGAGCTGGCGCACCAGCGCTCTTCAACAAAAGACATTGGTGGTTATGGGTCCCGGCTCAAGGCCGGGACGACGGCGGAGTTTTTGTTAAGCCGCGTTCGCAATAACGCTGGCAAAGCCGCTACAACTCCACCTTCGCAAACCGGTCATCCAGCGCGTAGCCGGCGCCGCGGACGGTGCGGATTGGATCCTGCTCGCGGCCGGGGTTGAGCAGCTTGCGCAGGCGGCCGATATGGACGTCGACGGTGCGCTCATCGATATAGATGTCGCGGCCCCAGACGCTGTCGAGCAGTTGTTCGCGCGAAAACACGCGGCCGGGATGCTCAAGGAAGAATTCCAGCAAGCGATATTCGGTCGGGCCGAGATCGATCTGGCGGCCGGAACGGGCGACGCGGCGTTTTTCACGGTCGAGTTCGATGTCGCCATAGGTCAGCACGGTGGCGAGCCGCTCGGGGCTGGCACGCCGCAACAGGCCTTTTACCCGCGCCAGCAGTTCCGGCACCGAGAAAGGTTTCACGATGTAGTCGTCGGCGCCGGTGGCGAGACCGCGGACCCGTTCGCTTTCCTCGCCGCGCGCGGTCAGCATGATGATCGGCAGTTGCTTGGTTTCGGGACGTGCGCGCAGGCGGCGGCACAGTTCGATGCCGGAAAGGCCCGGCAGCATCCAGTCGAGCACGATCAGGTCCGGCACCCGCTCCTTCAGCCGCGTATCGGCGTCGTCGCCGCGGGCGACGGTTTCGACTTCATAACCTTCGGCATCGAGATTGTAGCGCAGCAGCGTGGTCAGCGCTTCCTCGTCTTCGACCACCAGAATGCGTGCGTTCATCGGTTATGCTTCCCCTGGTT
Organism: uncultured Alphaproteobacteria bacterium; assembly: GCA_963764705.1. GTDB lineage: Bacteria > Pseudomonadota > Alphaproteobacteria > Rhizobiales > Xanthobacteraceae > Bradyrhizobium. The sequence goes on from CAVXTR010000020.1 coordinate 652,562, forward strand.
TCGACGCGTCAGTTGCCGGGCACTGTCGTGGCGAAGGTCGTCATGTCGCCCTTCGGGCGCTTGTCGAGAATCTGCTGACCCTCGATCATGTAGAACACGGTCTCGGCGATGTTAGTGGCGTGATCGCCGATCCGCTCGATATTCTTCGCGCAGAACATCAAATGAATGCAGAACGAGATGTTGCGCGGATCTTCCATCATGTAGGTCAGGAGTTCGCGGAACAGCGAGGTGCAGATGGCGTCGACTTCCTCGTCGCCCTTCCAGACCGCCATCGCCGCCGGCAGGTCGTGCGCGGCGTAGGCATCCAGCACCGACTTGACCTGCGACTGCACGAGATCAGTCATGTGCTCGAGGCCGCGGATCAGCTTCAGCGGCTGGAAATCGTTTTCCAGCGCCGCGACCCGCTTCCCCATGTTTTTGGCGAGGTCGCCGATCCGCTCCAGATCGGTGGCAACCCGCATGGCGCCGACGATTTCGCGCAAGTCCACCGCCATCGGCTGACGCCGGGCGATGGTCAGCACCGCGCGCTCCTCGATGACATGCTGCAAGCGGTCGATCTCGAGGTCCGACGTCACGACGCGGTTGCCGAGCGCGATGTCGCGGCGGACCAGCGCATCGACGGATTCGGTGATCATGCGTTCGGCGAGGCCGCCCATCTCCGCAACGAGCCGAGTCAATTCCTGCAGGTCGCCGTCAAACGCCTTGGCGGTGTGCTCAGTAGCCATATTCTCTCTCCTCAACCGAACCGGCCGGTGATGTAGTCCTGGGTTCGTCGATCGCTCGGCGAGGTGAAAATCTTGTTGGTGTCGTCGAACTCGATCAATTCGCCGAGATACATGAACGCGGTCTTGTCGGAGACGCGCGCCGCCTGTTGCATGTTATGGGTGACGATGGCGATGGTATAGTCTTCCGCCAGTTCCTGGATCAGTTCCTCGACCTTGGCGGTCGAGATCGGATCGAGCGCCGAACAGGGCTCGTCGAACAGGATCACCTCGGGCCGTACCGCCACGGTGCGGGCGATGCAGAGACGCTGCTGCTGGCCGCCGGACAGGCTGAGGCCGCTGGCATTGAGCTTGTCCTTGACCTCGTTCCACAGCGCGCCGCCGCGCAGCGCCTTTTCGACGCGGCCGTCCATCTCGGATTTCGAGATCTTCTCGTAGAGACGGATGCCGAAGGCGATGTTTTCGTAGATCGTCATCGGGAACGGTGTCGGCTTCTGAAACACCATGCCTACGCGGGCCCGCAGCAGATTGAGATCGAGCTTGGGGTCGAGGATATTGGTCTGGTCGAGCATCAACTGCCCGGTGGCCTTCTGGCCCGGATAAAGGTCGTACATCCGGTTGAAGATCCGCAGCAGGGTCGACTTGCCGCAGCCGGACGGGCCGATGAACGCGGTGACGCGGTTGGTGCCGAGCGCGAGGTTGATGTTCTTCAGCGCATGGTGCTCGCCGTAATAGAAGTTCAGGTTGCGCGCGGTCACCTTCGGCGGCGCGTCGGGCAAGGCCTGCGCCGCGGGAGGAAGTCCGCCGGCAGCACTCATTGATCCGGATGATACGGAAGCGTCGGTCATTTTGCGGTCCTCTCGGCGCCAAGGATGCGCGCGCCAATGTTCAGGGCAAGCACGGTAAGGGTGATGAGCAAGGCCCCGCTCCAGGCAAGCTGCTTCCAGTAGACGTAGGGGCTTTGCACGAAGTTGTTAATGGTGACCGGCAGGTTCGCCATCGTCTTGGTCAGGTTGAGGCTGAAGAACTGGTTCGACAGCGCCGTAAACAGCAAGGGTGCGGTTTCGCCGGCGACGCGGGCGGTCGCCAGCAGCACACCGGTGATCAGGCCGCTTCGCGCGGCGCGGTAGGCGATGCGCCGGATCACCAGCGAACGCGGCAGGCCGAGCGCGGAGGCGGCTTCCCGCAGCGGATTGGGCACCAGTCCGAGCATGTCCTCGGTGGTACGCACCACCACGGGGATGACGATCACGGCGAGCGCGATACAGCCGGCAAAGGCCGAAAAGCCGCCCATCGGCACCACGATGGCGCCATAGACGAACAGGCCGATGATGATCGAGGGCGCGCTCAACAGGATGTCGTTGATGAAGCGGATGATCGAGGTCAGCTTGTCGTGCTTGCCGTATTCGGCCAGATAGGTTCCGGCGAACAGGCCAAGCGGCGCGCCGATGCCCACCCCGATCACGGTCATGATGATGGAGCCGATGATGGCGTTGCGCAGGCCGCCGTCGGTCGAACCGGGCGGCGGGGTGTCCTGGTAGAACACCGCCAGATTGATGCCGGCGAGGCCGTTGTAGAACAGCGTGAACAGGATCAGCGCGAGCCAGGTGACACCGAACAGAGCGGCGCCGACGCACAGCGCCCGGACCACGACATCGAAGCGTTTGCGCGAGGCGTAAATCGGGTTCATGTCAGTTGCCCGCCTTCTTTTCCAGCCGCATCAGCATCAATCGCGCGGCAGAGAGCACGAAGAACGTCAGCACGAACAGCAAGAGGCCGAGCAGGATCAGGCCGGACTGGTGCAGGCCGTCGCTCTCGGCGAATTCGGAAGCGATCGCCGCCGAGATCGTGGTGCCCGGCGCGAAAATCGAGGACGATATCTTGAACGAGTTGCCGATGATGAACGTCACCGCCATGGTCTCGCCGAGCGCGCGGCCGAGCGCCAGCATGATGCCGCCGATCACGCCGACGCGGGTGTAGGGGATGACGACGTTGCGGACGACTTCCCAGGTCGTGCAGCCGACGCCGTAGGCGGCTTCCTTCAGCACCGGCGGCACCGTCTTGAACACGTCGACCGAGATCGAGGTGATGAACGGCAGCACCATGATCGCGAGGATCAGCGCGGCGTTGAACAGCGAGAGATAGGACGGCGGGCCGGCGAAGATGGTGCCGAGCACCGGGATGCCGTCGAAGATCTTGATCATGAAAGGCTGGAACGAGTTGGCCAGGAACGGGCCGAGCACGAAGAAGCCCCACATGCCGTAGATGATGGAGGGAATGCCGGCGAGCAGCTCGATTGCAAGCCCGATCGGGCGGCGCAGCCACAACGGGCAGATCTCGGTCAGGAACACCGCGATGCCGAGGCCGACCGGGATCGCGATCATCATCGCGATCACCGAGGTGACCAGGGTGCCGTAGATCGGCCCGAGCGCGCCGAGCACTGGCGGATCGGCTGACGGCGCCCAACGCGAGGTGAACAGGAAGGCGAAACCGTATTCCTTCATCGCCGGCCATGCGCCGACGATCAGGGAGATGATGATGCCGCCGAGAATGAGGAGCACCGAGATCGCGCAGGCGCGGGTGATCCAGTAAAAAGTAACATCGCCGAGCTTGAAAGCGCTGAGAGCCCTGGCACGATCGTAAGGTCCAGCAGCTTCCATTGCGTCGCCTTGAACCGCCATGTCTGCCACGCCAATCCCCTGTACTTATAACCCATCAACCCGAATCCGATGCACGGGTTTTGCAGCCGGCTCGGCCACGAATTGTTCTTGATCTCTTGGTTGGTGCCCGCCCCGCCGGGAGGGAACGTCCAACCCGGGTGATGCCGGGTTGGACAGAGGGAGCAGGCTCCCGTGATCGCCTGAGCGAAGCTGGTTATCGCAAGAGCGAAACCGAGCTCAGCTCTTGATGTCGGCCGACCAGGTCTTTTCGATCAGCTTGACGACCGAGTCGGGCATCGGGATGTAGTCGAGTTCTTCAGCCATCTTGCCGCCCTTCTCGAACGACCATTTGAAGAACTTGATGGCTTCCTGGGACGCCGCCTTGTCGGTCGCATCCTTGTGCATCAGGATGAAGGTCGCCGCGGTGATCGGCCAGGAGGCTTCGCCCGGCTGGTCGGTCAGGATCACGTAATAGCCGGGCGCCTTGGCCCAGTCGGCGTTGGAAGCGGCCGCCTGGAAGCCCGCGATGGTCGGCTGCACGGTCTTGCCGGCCTTGTTGATCAGCGCGGTGTAGGTCAGCTTGTTCTGCTTGGCGTAGGCGTATTCGACGTAACCGATCGCGTTCTTGGTCTGGCCGATGTTGCCGGCAACGCCTTCATTGCCCTTGGCGCCAACGCCAGCCGGCCATTCGACCGCGGTGCCGGAACCGACCTTGGTCTTCCAGTCGGCGTTCGACTTCGAGAGGTAGTCGGTGAAGTTGAAGGTGGTGCCCGAACCGTCCGAGCGGCGAACGACGGTGATGGCGTCGGTCGGCAGCTTCAGCTTCGGATTGAGCTTGGCGATCGCAGCGTCGTCCCACTTGGTGATCTTGCCGAGATAGATGTCACCGAGCACTTCGCCCGAGAGCACCAGTTCGCCGGCTTTGATGCCTTCGAGGTTCACGACGGGGACGATCGCGCCCATCACCATCGGCCACTGCACCAGGCCGTCCTTTTCGAGCACTTCGGCCTTCAGCGGCGCGTCGGTGGCGCCGAAGGTCACGGTCTTGGCCTGGATCTGCTTGATGCCGGCGCCGGAACCGATCGACTGGTAGTTCAGACCGTTGCCGGTCTCCTTCTTGTAGGCATCGGCCCACTTCGAATAAATCGGGAACGGAAAGGTGGCGCCCGCGCCGGTGATATCGGCCGCGAAGGCCGACGTCGAGGCGGCGACCAGGCCGGCAGCGACGATCGTCTTGATGAAATTCATGGTTGGTCTCCATTTGTGAGCGAAGCGCCTGTTACGCCCGATCGCGCTCACGCCGCCCGTTTAGGTGCGGTCGATAGAGCTTTTACGAAGGTTTGGTGACAGTTGGATGACAGGAACAAGCCATTGAAATAACTTGTATTTACGCCTGTATCGGGGCCTTGGCCTGGGGAAAACAGGCGGTAAAAGTCGCCCCGTTTTTAGGCACGCTTTCGATCAAAAGCCGGCCGCGATGGCGGTTAACAATATGTTTCACCAGCGATAAACCGAGCCCGGTTCCACCCTGCGCCCGGCTGTCGCCGACATCGACCCGGTAGAAGCGCTCGGTCAGCCGCGGCAGGTGTTCCGGTGCGATGCCGGGGCCGAAATCGCGGACCATGACGCGCACTTCCGGCGCGCCCTCGCTCGAACTCGCCTGCACCAGCGAAACGATGACCCGGCCGCCGGACGCGCCATATTTGAGCGCGTTCTCGATCAGGTTTTCGAACAGTCGCAGCAGCTCCTCGCGGTCGCCCGGGATCGTCACCGGCGCATCCGGCAGGTCGATCTCGATCGCGACCTGGCGTTCCCGGGCCAGCGGCTCCAGCCCATCGGCGACCTGGCGGATGATCGGAACCAGGTCGACCAGGGTGTCGGGACGGACATGGGCCGATAATTCCACCCGCGACAGCGACAACAGGTCGTCGATCAGCCGCGCCATCCGGGTTGCCTGCGCATGCATGATGCCGAGGAAGCGCTCGCGCGCCTTGGCGTCGTCTTTGGCCGGCCCCTGCAGCGTATCGATGAAGCCTGACAGGGCCGCCAGCGGCGTGCGCAGTTCGTGGCTGGCATTGGCGACGAAGTCGGCGCGCATTTCCTCGACCCGCCGCAGCGGCGTCTGGTCGTGGAAGGTCATCAGCATGCACTTGTCGGTGCCGCCGAACAGCGTCGGCACCGGCACCGGCGTGATGATCAGCTCCATCCAGCGGTCGACCGGCACGTGGTCGAGATAGGTCGCCCGGCGCGGTTCGGTGGTGGCGATCGCCTCGCGCAGCGCGGTAATGATTTCGGGCGAGCGCAGTGCGAACTGGGCAAGCTCGTTCTTGCGCAGCGCCGGCGCCAGCTGGGCGGCCGCGGCATTAAGATGCAGGACGCGACCGGCGCGGTCGAGCAGCACCGCCGGATCGGGCATGCCGGCAACGACGGCGCTGACGGCCGCGGCCTCGACCGGATTGACTCCGCGGACATCCTCGCGCGACTTGACCGCATCATGCAGCCGCCACGGCACCAGCGCTGCGGCGGCGATGCAGACGAACACTGCGGCGGCGCGCGCCAGCGACAGTTCGGCCAGGACCACCAGCACGGAAAGGGCGATCGCGGCGGCCAGCAGGATGATGGCCGCGTGCCGCAGCCGGTCCGGCCACGGCGCAAAAATCGAAGAAGAGCTGGAATCGTCTATCGCCATCGCGCCGGCTTTCTTCCCTTAATCTGTCGGGGTCTGGAACCCCCTTGGGCCGCGTCGTCAGGCGCCGGTGTCACCACGCTCGCGCACATAGACGGCCTCGCGTCTCGGCTCGGCATCCGGGCTAGGCGTCAACTGGCGCAGACGTTTGAGTCGCGCGCCGAGAATAAGCTCCCGAAACGTCAGCAGGATTACAGATATGATGAAGGGGGCGATATAATAGAGCACCCGGAACAGCAGCATCCCGGCCAGCAGGTCTTCCCGGTCCATCTGCCAGAGCCCGACCAGCATGGCGGCGTCGAACACCCCGAGCCCCCCGGGCGAATGGCTGGCAAAGCCCAACAGGGTCGCCGAGACAAAAATGACGGCGACGACGACAAAGCCGAGATTGGGCTCGTCCGGCACCAGCACATACATCGCCAGCGCGCAGAAGCCGAGATCGACGATGCCGATGGCGACCTGCAGCAGCGTCAGCGGGCCGCCCGGGAGCGTGACGGTCCACGGGCCCCGGCCGACGCTGCGCGGCTGGGTCCAGACCCAGACCACATAGCCGACGAGGCCGACGATGATCGCAAACGCCGCGACCCGGTTGAGCCAGGGCGGCAGTTGGTCGATCGAGGCGGCGGCTTCCGGATGATAGGCGATGCCCAGTCCCAGCACCGCGGCGTTGCCGAGCCAGAAAGTCAGCCCGGCGAGAAAGCAGATCTTGGCGACGTCGATCGCGTTCAAGCCCCAGGCTGAATAGATCCGGTAGCGCACCGCGCCGCCGGTAAAGACGCTGGCGCCGACATTGTGGCCGATCGAATAGGAAGTGAAGGCGGCGAGCGCGTTGACGCGGTAGGGAATGTGGCCCTTGCCGATCGCGCGCACCGCGAACCAGTCGTAGAAGGTCAGCGTGAAATAGCCCGCCGCGACGAACAATGCCGCCAGCCATATCTGGCGCGGCTCGGTGCCCTTGATGGCCTCGATCACCTCGTTGGAATCGATACCGCGCAGCATGTGATAGAGCACATAGCAAGCGATCGCGATGACCGCGATGCTGATCACAACCCCAAGCTTATGCAGGACTTGCTTCTGGCGCAGAAACGAGATCGCCCTGCGTATTGCTTCCAGCATCTAGACCTCGAATTGCGATCCGGCGAATTGCTCTCCGGCGGTGGCGGCAACGGTGCGAACCCCGCCGGCGCTACGCTGCTCCCTAGTCTCTCTGGTAGCGCGTTTTGGGCCGGAGTGGAATTCGCCAAACGACAATAAAACGCGCTTCTTCAACATATTAGGCGTAGTTGATGACAGCGGAAGCACAGATTTGCTGCAATCTCGCCGCCGAAACGGGCTTTCCGGACAGGGACGGGACCGGCCGGGGGAACGAGACGATCTCGATCCTGACGCTTTGGCGGGCCCCGGCACGCGTCAGGCCGCCCGCGCACTGCGCGAAACCACCCAGTCGCGCAGCCATGCCCCCACCGCGCAACCGCACAGATACAGCGCAAACATGATCAGGCCGAGGTCGAGCCAATAGCCGAAACGACCGGGAACGATGCGGGCGACGGCCGCCGCGACCAGCGCCAGCGCCAGCGCCGCCAGCGCCCACCGCCACTTCCGGGGAACACCGTCGCCGTGCTGAACCACGGAAATCCAGCCCATGGCGAAACCGAGCAGCAGCGAAGCCAGCAGCCAGCCCCAATAGAATGTCGCGAGATAGGCCATGCTATTTCACCACGAAATCGATGCGGCGGTTCTGCGCCTTGCCATCCTCGGTATCGTTGCCGACGATCGGCTGCGTACTGCCATAGCCGACCGGCAGGAAGCGGTTGGCCGGCAATCCCGCTTTGACCAGATAGTCGGCGACCGCCTGCGCCCGCTTCTCCGATAGCGTCTGGTTGGCCGCTTGGTCGCCGTCGGTGTCGGTATGCCCGGCGATCTCGATTTCGGCGTTGGGACAGCGCAACGCGGTTTCGATCAGGCGATCCAGCAACCCGGTGGAGTCAGCCACGATATCGGCCTTCCCCGATTCAAACCGGATCCGGGCCTTGCCGAGCAGCTCGGCGAATAATTGCTGGCAGACGGTGGCGTCGACCGGTGCCGCGGCCGGCTTGACCGAGATTTCCGGCTTGAACTGCCAGCCCTGCGGAAAGTCCTTGCCCAAACCTGCACGGATCTGGTTGGCGGCGGCATCGTAGAGCGCATCACCCTGCAGCTTGACCTCGCGGTCGCTGACCACGAGCGTGCCGGTCGACAGCCGCGACAGCGCGCCGAGCGCCGGCACCACCGCATTGGCAAATCCGGCCGGCGCACCGACGCTGGCCTTGAGATTGTCGACGACCTTTTCAGAGAAGAACTTGCGGCCGGCCGCCGCGACCAGCGCGGCATGAACGTTGTTGTCGGGCACATAGCCGGTCAGCGTCAGCGTCACCGCGACCGGGTCCTTGTAGGCCTGGAAGATATAGGGCGGCGCCTTGACGTCGTTGGCCGCCACCGAATAGCCGTCGGGCAGATTTTTCAACGCGGCGGATATCGCTTCCCGGCCGCCGAGGTCGCGCGCCATGCCGGACAGGCTGACCTTGCCGTCCGACAGCGTGATCTTGCCGTCCTTGAGTTTGCCGATCTGGTCGAGCAGCAGCAGCGCGGCATTGTCGAAGCGCGACGGCGCACCACGCGACAAATTCATCCGGTCGACGACCTCGACGCCGCCGAGACCGGCGCGCGCCGCCTCCATCAATTTGCCCTTGCTTGCCGGCAGCGGCGAACTGCCTGACAGCGTCACCCGAACGACGTCGCGCTCCGCCGACCAGACGAATGGCTTGGCTTCAGGGACCAGGCGCGTCTCGTCGTTGACCAGCCGCACGCCGGGCACCGCATCTACCGAGGCCACCGCGCTCTGACGGCCGTCTTCCGAGAACGCGTCGGCGGCGAACGTCACGTCGCGGCCGGCGACCGCGATGCGGGTCTTATCGAGCACGGTATCCTTCAGCGCGGCGGTCGCGCGCTGCGCCAGATCGGCTTCGAGCGGTTCGGTGCTGGTCCAGGCCGCGATAGCCCAAAAGATGACCAGCGGAATCACACCCGGCCACCATTTGCTACTCCACCTGAAAAGTCCGTGCATTCGAGGTCCTGCGGGGCCTTTTGCCCCGTTGCCGAAGTACTTACGCTGTCGCGGCACCCTGATACGAACTTCGGACCAAAAGGGCACTGGGAACAGAGAGAAAACAAACCCTTGCGGGGCTGTCAAACCCGAAATAACGGGAAGTCCTGATTTGCCCGGCTAACAGTTTCTTCAGGGGTCCCTCGTTAATTTTGGGTTGAACTCCAACCGGCCAGCCACGTGCAATGAAACAGTTCCGCAACGCCGTCATCCGCGCCGGGCTGGAAGCGCTCTCCTTGTCGGGAGCCCACCACCTGCTGCGGCCAATGTTCGCAGGTGTCGGCGCCATCTTCATGCTGCACCACGTGCGCCCGCGCCGCGACGCCGAATTCCAGCCCAACCGCCATCTCGAGGTCGAACCGAAATTCCTGCGGGCGACGCTGGAGCATCTTCGCACGCTCGACATCGATTTCGTCACCATGGACGAAGTGCATGCGCGGCTGTCGCAGCGTAATTTCGCGCGCCGCTTCGCCTGTTTCACCTTCGACGACGGCTATCGCGACAACCGCGATTTCGCGCTGCCGGTGATGCGTGAATTTGACGCGCCGATGAACGTCTATGTCGCCAGCGATTTCGCCGAAGGCACCGGACGGCTGTGGTGGGTCACGCTCGAGCGGGTGATCGCCAGCGCTTCCGCGATCGAAGTCCCGATCGGCGGCAACATGACACGCCTCGACACCTCGACGCCGGCGGCGAGGCAAGCCGCCTTCGACCGGCTGCACGGCTGGCTGCGCACCCTGCCCGGCGAACACGACGAGCAGCGCGAAATCTCGGCACTGTGCGCCCGTCATGGCATCGACGAAGCCGCCATCGCCCGCGAGCTCTGCATGTCCTGGGACGAATTGAAGCCGTTCGCGGACGACCCGCTGGTCACCATCGGCGCCCATACCGTCAGCCATTGCAACCTGGCGCGGCAATCCGGGGCGACAGCCTCGTTCGAGATCGCCGCCAGCCGCAAGCGGATCGAGAACGCGCTGCAGCGGCCGGTGCTGCATTTCTGCTATCCCTATGGCGACCGCGCCGCCGCCGGCAAACGCGAATTCGCACTCACCGGGTCCGCCGGGTTCAAGACCGCGGTGACGACGCGGCCGGGCATGATCTATCCGGAAAGCGCCGACCACCTGACGGCGTTGCAGCGGGTCTCGCTCAACGGCAACTACCAGGACGCCCGCATCCTCCCGGTCCTGACCTCCGGCGCCGCCACCGCGATGTGGAACGGCTTTCGCCGGATCGACGCGGCGTAATTTCGCGGTGGCGTTCCTTCCCTCTCCCCTTGTGGGAGAGGGTGGACGCGATGCAAGGCATCGCGGACGGGTGAGGGGTCTGTCTCCGCGGTGAAAAACCCCTCATCCGGCGCGCTTTGCGCGCCACCTTCTCCCACAAGAGGAGAAGGGGAGAAGCCCCTTCCTTGACTTACACTCTTCCCGCGCTCAAAACCTCCGTCAAATCAAACGGAGGAATGCATGTTCAAGGATCTGTTTTCGCTGAAGGGCCGCGTCGCATTGGTGACGGGCGGCTCGCGCGGCATCGGCAAGATGATCGCGGCGGGGTTTCTGGCCCAGGGGGCTGCGAAGGTCTACATCACCGCGCGCAAGGCCGGCCCTTGCGAGGCGACCGCGAAGGAACTGTCGGCCGCCTATGACGGCGAATGCATCGCGCTGCCGATCGACATTTCGACGGTGGAAGGCTGCGACAAGCTCGCCGCCGAACTGATTAGGCTGGAGCCGAAGCTCGACATCCTCGTCAACAATGCCGGTGCCGCCTGGGGCGCAGACTTCGACGAATTTCCGGAAAGCGGCTGGGACAAGGTCATGGACCTCAACGTCAAGTCGGTGTTCTTCCTGACCAAGGCGCTGGCAAAACCGCTGCGCGCGGCGGCAAGCCACGAACGGCCCGCAAAAGTCATCAACATCGCCTCCGTCGACGGCATCTTCGTCAATCCCGGCGAGACCTATTCCTACGCCGCCAGCAAGGCCGCGGTGATCCACCTGACGCGGCGGATGGCGACCAAACTGGTCAAGGAAAATATCAACGTCACGGCGATTGCGCCCGGCGCGTTCAAGTCGGACATGAACCGCGCCGCGCGCGATCACTCGGACGAAGTCGCCCAGCGGATTCCGGCCAGGCGCATCGGCACCGACGAGGATATGGCGGGGATCGCGATCTATCTCGCCTCGCGCGCCGGCGACTATGTGGTGGGCAATACCATCGCGGTCGATGGCGGCGTGGTTTATGCCAATGCAGGGCTGGAGATCGCGGGGTAGTTTCACGCAAAACCGCTGTCGTCCCGGCCTAAATGCGCAATTGCGCATCTAGGCCGGGGACGACGGAGAATTCACGTCTCGATCTTCACATACTCGAAGTCACCGGGCTTGTTGTCGATACCGACCTTGGGCGGCGAGATCCACGAGGCGTACTGGCCGGTCTCGGTGACCGGCTGCATCAGCGAGGCGATGAAGTCGCCGTCGTCGGATGACGGCAGCCAGTCGCCCTTGCGCTTGTCCCAGGTGGCGTCGTCGATCAGCACGCCTTCCGGCGTGGCGTGGATGCCCTTGAACTCGCCGATCTGGCGATGGAAAGCGACATTCGGCAGCGTCAGCTTGAACTGGAAGCCGGCCGTCGAAATGATCTTGTTCCAGCGCAGCAGGCCCTTGACGCAGTCCTGCGTGTAGTCGTCGCGCAGGCGCATGTTGAGCGCGGTCAGCGCCGGCTCGTCGACGCGCTTGATGACGCCATCTACCAGCTTCAGCACCGGATAGGTCGCGTTCTTGAGCTGATGGTCGTCCTCGATCTGGGTTTCCCGGTAGCGGCCCTTGATGCCGGCGTTGAAGGCGTTCGCCGCGTTGGTCGAGACTTCCGAACCAAAGAGATCCAGCGACAGCGAATAATGCAGATGCAGTTTCTTCTGGATCGTCGGCAGGTCGATAACCCCCAACGCGCGAACCTTGGCGATATCGTTGGGATCGGTGATCCCGGCCGCCTTCATCGCCTCGCAGGTGCGCTGCACGACGCGGCTGATGCCGGTCTCGCCGACGAACATGTGATGGGCTTCTTCGGTCAGCATGAAGCGGCAGGTGCGCGACAGCGGATCGAAGCCGGACTGCGCCAGCGAGTGCAACTGCATCTTGCCGTCGCGATCGGTGAAGTAGGTGAACATGAAGAACGACAGCCAGTCCGGCGTCGCCTCGTTGAAGGCCCCTAACATGCGTGGGCTATCGGCGTCGCCCGAACGGCGGCGCAACAAATCATCGGCTTCCTCGCGGCCGTCGCGGCCGAAATACTTTTGCAGCAGATAGACCATCGCCCAGAGATGGCGGCCTTCCTCGACATTGACCTGGAACAGGTTGCGCAGGTCGTAGAGGGAGGGCGCGGTCTTGCCGAGAAAGCGCTGCTGTTCGACCGAAGCGGGCTCGGTGTCGCCCTGGATCACGATCAGGCGGCGCAGGGTGGCGCGATGTTCGCCCGGGACTTCCTGCCAGGCCGGCTTGCCAAAATTCTCGCCGAACGGAATCACGCGGTTCTCTTCCTGCGGCGCCAGAAGGATGCCCCAGCGATATTCAGGCATCTTGACGTAGTCGAACTTGGCCCAGCCGCGCGGATCGACCGAATAGGCGGTGCGCAGATAGACCAGCGACTGCTGAAAGCCTTCCGGCCCCATATCGCTCCACCAGTCCATGTACCCGGGGTGCCAGCCCTCCAGCGCCTTCAGCACCTGGCGGTCTTCGCTGAGATTCACGTTGTTGGGAATCTTGGTCGAGTAGTCGACGTTCATGAAGTTCATGGCGTGCTCCTTGCTCGCTCTCGTGTCCCGGACGCGGTGCAGCGCGAAGCGTTGCGCCGCAGAGCCGGGACCTAGTTCTTCGTCGTTTCTTTCGTCGTCACGTGGGTCCCGGTTCTGCAGCGCGTCACTTGCGTGCCGCGCAGCGCCCGGGACACGAAATCAAACCCGCGTCATATCGAACTGCGCCTTTTGCCCGGTGCCGTAACGGCGCAGCGCGCCGTCTTCGCCGACCGCGTTGGGACGCTGAAAGATCCAGTTCTGCCACGCCGTCAGGCGCGAGAAGATTTTCGATTCCATGGTCTCGGGTCCGACGAAGCGCAAATTGGCTTCCATGCCGGTGAGGCCGTCGGGCGAGAACGAGGTGCGTTCCTCGAGGAACACCCGCACCTCGTCGTCCCAGTCGATATCGTCGAGCGCGAAGGTGACGAGGCCGAGTTCCTCTGCCGCCTCGGCGTCGAGGCTGGTGCCGATGGTGGCTTCGGCGCGATCCAGATCTGACGGATCGGCCTGGAAGCGCGACTGCAGCCGGGTCAGGCCGTGGCTCATCGGACAGGGACCGAAGTTCATCGCGGTGAGTTCGATCGCCGGCGGCTCGCGGTTGTCGCCCTGCTTCTGGCCGATCAGCATGTAGGAACGGTCGGCCGCGAACACGAGTTCGGCCAGCGTGCCGACGAAGCAGGAACCGGGCTCGACCAGCGTCACCAGCGTGCGCGAGGTGACGTCGATGCGCTTGAGCACCCGCTTCCAGTACTGCCTGATCTCGTTGACCAGCCAGTGCGCCTTGTTGGCCTCGAGGAAGCCGTCGGCGGCGACGACATGGGCGCGGTCGCCATGCGACTTGAAAAGCAACATCGCGATTTCGAGTTCGTTGATGCGCAAATGCAGGATCGCATCGTCGAGCTCGCGTGCGACCTGCAGCGGCCAGAACGACGATCCTTGCGCGATCAGGCCGTCGATATCGGCCGGCGGTGCCGCCTCCGGCGCCTTGATCGAGATGGTCGCGATCCGCGCGGCGCGATCGATGTCGACACTGACAAAGCCATAGCGGAGGCCGTTGTCGTCGATCGTGCGATTAAGCGGCGTCAGCGTAATGCCCTTGCCGCTGCCGTTGCGCTTCGAAAGGCCGGCGAATTCTTTGGCGCGCTCGGCAACCTTCGCTTCCAGCTTGCTGTTGGGCACAATCTCGTCGACCAGCCGCCATTGCACGGCGCGCTTGCCCTTGATGCCTTCCTCGATGGTGCAGAAGAAGTCGGCATGGTCGCGGCGCACCTTGCGCTTGTCGACGACGCGCGTCAGCCCGCCGGTTCCCGGCAGCACCGCGAGCAGCGGCACTTCCGGCAGCGACACGGCGGCGGCGCCATCGTCGGCCAAAATAATATGATCGGTGGCGAGCGCCAGCTCATAGCCACCGCCGGCCGCGGTGCCGTTGACGACGGTGATGAAACGCTGCCCGGAATTCTCGGAAGAATCTTCCAGACCGTTGCGGGTCTCGTTGGTGAACTTGCAGAAGTTCACTTTATGCGCGTGGGTCGATCCCGCCAGCATGCGGATATTGGCGCCGGCGCAGAACACGCGGTTCTTGCCGGAGCGGACCAACACGACCTTTACATCGGGATGTTCGAAGCGCAGCCGCTGCACGGCATCGGCGAGTTCGATGTCGACGCCGAGATCGTAGGAATTCAGCTTGAGCTGGTAGCCCTCGAACAGCCCGGCATTCTCATCGACGTCCATGGTGAGCGTCGCAACGTCGCCCTCGGCGCCGAGCTTCCAGTGCCGGTAGCGCGACGGATCGGTCTGAAAATCGATGAACTTCGCGCCTCCCGCGAGGACGCGATCTTCCCCGGCCATGAGCCACCCTCTGTCGTTTTCTCGGCGTTGTTCGGCTATTACCTTACATGCATAATAGTGCATGTTTTGGATCAGGTCCAGCCTAAACCGCCGGAACATGCATTTTGTTTCATGTCCGGGGGATGGCCGATAACGCCACCCAACCGGCCTTGGCGAGTTGTGGCCGCGCCAGTTTGGTCCGGATCAGCGAGACCAGGGCTGCCACCGGAAACCCATCGGCGAACCCGTCGCCACCGGCAGATCGCGCGCCGAGCGCGTTGAGTTCGCCGAGCGCTTCGTTGAGGAGACGCGCCGCGGCGTGCAGCTTCTGCATCCGCAGCCGCAAATTCGCGGTCGCGATCAGGTTACAGGCGCGCAGCAGGATCCGCTCGCGGCCGCCTTGCGGCGCCGCCGCCCACAGCGTCTCAAAGATCTCCTGCGACTCCCAGAAATAGCCGTGGTCGTTCAGCGCGATGGCGTAGCGCAGCGCCGGGTGGCGCGCCGGCACATAACCCTGGAACCGGGGCGGCACCAGCAGCGTCACCTGCGCCAGCGTCTCGTAATCGGCCTCGGCGGTTTCGCCGGGCACATAGGCCCATCGCGGCAGCGGCAGTTTGGTCGCCGGCGATATCGTCATCGGAGCACAGCTCCAGTCATGACGGAAAACGCGTTACGCGGCCCGCCCCTGCGAGCCGTGGACATGCAACACCGCGTTGGCGAATTCCGAGATCGCATCCAGCGTCGCTCCCGGTGCTTCCCGATGCGGCTGATGTCCCGCCCCCGGGATCACGGTCACATCGACGGGACAATAGCACTCTTCCTGCGCGATCTCGATCTGGCGCATGGTGCCATACACGTCATCCACACCCTGCAGGATCGCTATGGGCACGCGGATATAAGCGAGGAATTCGGAAATATCCCAGTTGCGGAACCTGGGATCGAGCCAGGCGCCGTTCCAACCATAGAAGGCGTTGTCGACATCCTTGTGCCAGCGCGCGAGCTTCTCTCTCAGGCTGGTGGTCTCAAACGCCGTCTTGATCGCGGCGATCGAGGCCACCGAAGTATCCTCGACGATGAAATGCGGCGCGATCAGCGCGATGCCTTCGACGCGATGGTCCTGATGCGAGCCGGCATAGATCGCCGCGATCGAGGCGCCATCGGAATGCCCGACCAGAAGCCCGCGGCGAAAACCGATTTGATCGAGCAGTTTCGGTAGCACCTCCCGGGCCTCGATCTGCATGTAATCGATCGGCCGCGGCAATTTGGCCGGCGTCGAGGCGCCGTAGCCGGCGCGCGAAAAAGCGAAGACGCCGGCACCGGTCGCGGCCTGAAGTTTGTCCGGAAAATCGCCCCACAGCCCGGCCGAGCCGAGGCCTTCGTGCAGCATGACGATGGTCGGCGCGCTGTCCGGCGCGGGACCGATCCAGCGGTATTCTAGTTCGGACGCGCCGACGGTGAGGAAGCCGGATGGTACGAGCGCAACCATGACGACTAGCCACCATCCCGCAACTTGAACCGCTGAATCTTTCCCGTCGCGGTCTTCGGCAGGCTTTCCACCACGTCGATCCAGCGCGGATATTTCCACGGACCGATCTTCTGCTTGACGTGCTCCTTCAGCGCTTCATGCAGACCGTCCGTCTTGCTGTCGGCGCGCAGCACCACAAAGGCTTTCGGCTTCAGCAAGCCCTCCGGATCGGCTTCGGGCACCACGGCGGCTTCCAGCACCGCGGGGTGGGTGATCAGCGCGCTCTCGACCTCGAACGGCGACACCCAGATGCCGGAGACCTTGAACATATCGTCGCTGCGGCCGCAGAAGGTGTAACGGCCGTCGGCGTCGCGGATGTATTTGTCGCCGGTGCGGGTCCAGTGACCTTCAAACGTCTGACGGCTCTTGCTGCGCTGGTTCCAGTAGCCTTCGCCGGCCGAGGGCGCATCGACCAGCAATTCGCCGACCTCACCATCGGGCACATCGGCGCCGGCTTCGTTGACCAGCCGCACTTTGTAGCCCGGCACGGGGCGGCCGGAAGAACCGTATTTGATGTCGCCGGGCGCATTCGACAGGAAGATGTGCAACAGCTCGGTCGAGCCGACACCGTCGAGAATGTCGACGCCGAAGCGCGACTTCCAGGCATTGCCGACCGATTCCGGCAGCGCTTCGCCGGCGGAGGTGCAGATGCGCAGGCGGCTGCCGCCACCGGTGCCTTTCAACGCGTCGTCGTTGAGCATCGCGGCGAACAGCGTCGGCACGCCGAAAAAGATGCTCGGGTGATACTTGTTCATCAGCGCAAACATGGTCGCCGGCGTCGGCCGCTCGGCATTCAGCACCGTGGTGGCGCCGACCGACATCGGAAAGGTCAGCGCGTTGCCGAGGCCGTAGGCGAAGAACAGTTTTGCCGCCGACAGCCCGACATCGTCCTCGCGGATGCCGAGCACCTGCTTGGCATAGGTCTCCGCGGTGGCGGCGAGATTGGAATGCAGGTGCCGCACGCCCTTGGGCATCCCGGTCGAGCCCGACGAATACAGCCAGAATGCGGGTTCGTCGGGATGTGTCGCGGTCGTCGTGAAATTATCGCTTTCGTTGGCGATCTCGTCCGAGAGTTTCTTGTGGCCGTGCGCATCCTTGCCGGACACGATGACATGCTCGAGATCCGGCATCCGCCCGACCATGTCTTTCACAACCGGCAGCAACGCCTCGGAGATAAACAGGACGCGAGCGCGGCAATCCGCCAGCACGTAGGCATATTGGTCCGACGTCAGCAGCGTATTGAGCGGCACCGGCACGATGCCGGCGCGGATGGCACCGAGGAACACGGCAGGAAAATCTACCGTGTCTAGCATGATCATCGCGACGCGCTCTTCGCGGCGGACCCCGAGCCGGCGCAGCATGTTGGCGACGCGGCAGCTCTGCTTCTGCAAATCGCCGTAGGTCAGTTCGGAGACGGTGTCGGTGAAGGCGAGCTTGGCGCCGCGGCCTTCCTCGACATTGCGGTCGAGCAGCCACGTCACCGCATTGTAGGAACCCGACGTGCCGCTCACGACGCTTCTCCCCAAATTTTAAGAATTATAATTCATAGAAAGCCACTACGTCGGCTTGCTGTCAATCCTCATCGGCATTATCGTTCCTAAAGATGTCAAGTTCGCAGGCGGAAATGACCGACAGCAGCGATCCCGAAACCGGCTTCCTCGAAGCGCTCGGCCAGCGTGTCCGCACCATGCGCGCGCTGCGCGGCATGTCGCGAAAGGTGCTGGCGAAAGTTTCCGGGATTTCCGAGCGCTACATCGCGCAACTCGAAAGCGGCAAGGGCAACGTCTCGATCGTGCTGCTGCGCCGGGTCTCGAACGCGATGGGCGCGCATCTCGAAGACCTGATCCCCTCCACCGAGCCGGCACCGGACTGGGCCGTCATTCGCGATTTGCTGCGAAAGGCGACGCCGGCGCAGATCGCTCAGGCCAAGGAGGTGCTCACCGGCGGCGTAAACGCGGCGCAGCGGCGTTCGTCGTTCTCCGGCATCGCCCTGATCGGCCTGCGCGGCGCCGGCAAGTCGACACTCGGCAAGATGCTGGCGAAGAAAATCGGCTGGAGCTTTGTCGAGCTCAACAAGGAGATCGAGGCGCAGAACGGTTTGTCCGTCGCCGAGATCATCGCGCTCTACGGCCAGGAAGGTTTTCGCCGCATGGAGCAGTCTGCGCTGACGCAATTGCTGGCGCGCAAGGAACTGATGGTGCTGGCGACCGGCGGCGGCATCGTCTCCGAACCGTTGACCTTCGACCTGATCCTGTCGTCGTTCTACACCATCTGGATCAAGGCCGATCCGGAAGAGCACATGGCCCGCGTCCGCGGCCAGGGCGATCTACGTCCGATGGCGGACGACCGCTCGGCGATGGCGGAGCTGCGCAACATTCTGGTGAGCCGCGAGCCGTTGTATGCGCGGGCGTCGGCGGTGGTCGATACCGCGGGACTGAGTGTCGATGCCGCAGCGGCGCGTCTCGGCGATGCGGTGGCGCCGGTGCTGCGCAGCGACGCGCAAGTATTCGGACTGCGTAGCGCGGCGTCCTGATCAGATATCCGCGATCCGGCAGACTTCCTCGTGAAAGACCAGATAGCGCCGCGGCGCGATCAGATGCGGCGTGTTCTCGCGCCACCATGCGGCGGCCTCGGGGCTGCTCTCGCCGAGAATACCGACGGCCGGTAGCGCCTCGACCGCATAGCCCGCCACCAGCTCGGCGCGGCCTTTGGCTACAGCGAGCCATTGGCCCCACCACGCGCGCGGCATCGAGAGCACGCCAAGGCCGAAAAACCTGCTGCGGCCGGAATAGCGCGCCACCGGCAGGTCGAGTCCGACCCATTTCTGGCGCACCCACAGCGGCGCCTCCCCCGGCGGGGCGGCGATAATCCGGATGGTCCAGTCGGTCTTGTTCACGAAACCTCCCACAGCAGGTGCACCGAGTTCGTGCACCTGAGGGAGAAACGCGTTCACGGGGAATCGCGTAAAAATTCCGCACCCGGGTAACCACGCCGAGGAAACCGCTTGCGGCCAAGCGCAAGGCTAGTAATTTGATTTCAAACAACATTCAGCGTGCTGAACGCCGGCCCTGAAAGGACACCCCGCCATGATGAGCCAGGAAGCCAACGACCTCATTACCCGTACCGGGCCAAAAGACCCCTGCGGGAAGCTGATGCGGATGTACTGGCAGCCGGCGGCGCTGGTTGACGAGTTGCAGGGGCCCCGCGCAGTGCGACCGGTCAAGCTGCTCGGCGAGAATCTCGTGCTGTTTCGTAATGAGGAGGGCCGCTACGGCCTGATCGATCGTCACTGCGCCCATCGCGGCGCCGATCTCGCGTTCGGGCGTTTGGAAAACGGCGGCCTGCGTTGCGCCTTTCATGGCTGGCTGTTCGACGTTTCCGGTCAGTGCATCGAGACGCCGGCGGAGCCGAAGGACTCGAAACTGTGCCAAGGCATCAGGCAGCGCTCTTATCCCGTGGTCGAGAAGCGCGGCATCCTCTGGGCCTATCTGGGCGAAGGCGAACCGCCGGCATTCCCGGAGATCGACTGCTTCGTCGCGCCCGACAGTCATACGTTTGCGTTCAAGGGCCACATCAACTGCAACTGGCTGCAGGCGCTGGAAGTGGGCATCGATCCGGCGCACGCCTCGTTCCTGCATCGCTTCTTCGAGGACGAGGATACTTCCACCGCCTACGGCAAACAGTTCCGCGGCGCCTCCTCCGGCTCCGACATGCCGATGACGAAGATTTTGCGCGAATACGACAACCCGATCATCAATGTCGAACACACAGAATACGGCATGCGCCTGATCGCGCTGCGCGAGATCGATGAGGAGCGCACCCATGTGCGCGTCACCAACCAGCTGTTCCCGCACGCCTTCGTGATTCCGATGAGCACGGAGATGACGATCACGCAGTGGCATGTGCCGGTCGATGACGAGAACTGCTACTGGTACGCGATCTTCACCAGCTACGCAGCCCCGGTCGACAAGAAGAAAATGCGCGACCAGCGCCTCGAATTGTACGAGCTACCGGACTACAAATCGCGCAAGAACAGGACCAACGACTACGGTTTCGATCCGCACGAACAAGCGACCGCGACCTATACCGGCATGGGCAACGACATCAACGTCCACGACCAGTGGGCGGTGGAATCGATGGGCGCCATTCAGGACCGCACCAACGAACATCTCGGCAGCTCGGACAAGGCGATCGTGCAATACCGCCGCCTGCTGCGGCAGGAGATCGAGAAGGTGGCGGGCGGCGAAAAACCGTTCATGTTCCTCGACGCGGCGCATGCGCGCAGCATTCAGGGACCGGCGACGATGGACGGCATCGGGCCGACGCGCGGCTGGGAAATCTACTGGATGGAAGTCGACGTCAAACGCCGCCGCGGCGCTCCGTGGGCGGCGCCAGTGCCGAGCGAGATCGCCGGCAAGATCCGGCATCTGTCGGCGGCGGAGTGATGATGCTTCCTCCCGTCAGTGCGAGCGAAGCGAAGCAATCCATCGCACGGCGTAAAGAACAGTTGGATTGCTTCGTCGCTGCGCTCCCTTGCGCAAACGCTTCGCGTTTGTCTCAGGCAACGACGGCTGAGGGAGTGGCGCGTTGAGTTTCGTAGAGCGTCACGGCCTGTGGTCTGCAGAACAGAAAGAAGCGGCGAACCGCCTGCGCCGGATCGTCGAAAAGAAAAATATCGAAGTGATCCGGCTGTCGTTTCCGGATCAGCACGGCATTCTGCGCGGCAAGACCCTGGTCGCCGGCGAAGCCATCGCCTCGCTGGAGAGCGGCTGCTCCATCACTACCACGATGCTCGCCAAGGATACCTCGCACCGCACGGTGTTTCCGGTGTTCACCTCCGGCGGCGGTTTCGGCATGAAGGAAATGGAGGGCGCGGCCGACGTATTGATGGTCGCCGATCCCACCACGTTTCGCGTGCTGCCTTGGGCGCCGGAATCCGGCTGGCTGCTGTGCGATCTCTATTTCAGCGACGGCCGCCCGGTGCCGTTCGCAACCCGGCAGCTTTATCGCAACGTACTTGATCAACTCGGTAGCCGTGGCTATGATTTCGTCGCCGGGCTCGAGGTCGAATTTCACCTCTTCAAGCTGGAAGATGCGCGGATGGCGCCCGAGGATGCCGGCCAGCCCGGCACGCCGCCGTCCGTGAGCCTGCTGTCGCACGGCTATCAATACCTCACCGAGCAGCGCTACGACCAGATGGAGCCGGCGCTGGAAATCATCCGGCGCGACGTGCTGGCACTCGGTCTTCCCCTGCGCTCGGTCGAGGTCGAGTTCGGCCCGAGCCAGTGTGAATTCACGTTCGCACCGACCAGGGGGCTGACGCCCGCCGACAACATGGTGCTGTTTCGCTCCGCCGTGAAGCAGATCGCGCGCCGACATGGATTTCACGCCACCTTCATGTGCCGGCCGAAACTGCCGAACGTGTTCGCCTCCGGCTGGCACCTGCATCAGTCGGTCGTGTCGCGTGCGAGCGGCGAAAATGCGTTTATGGCTGACGACAAGAGCGAGGCCTTGAGTCCGTTCGGCCGTTACTATCTCGCGGGATTGCTCGCACATGCGCGCGCGTCCACCGTGTTCACCACGCCGACCATCAACGGCTACAAGCGCTACCGCTCCTATTCGCTGGCGCCGGATCGCGCGATCTGGGGCCGCGACAACCGCGGCGTCATGATCCGCGTGCTCGGCGGCGCCGGCGATGCCGCGACAAGGCTGGAAAATCGCATCGGCGAACCCGCCGCCAATCCCTATCTCTACATGGCCTCGCAAATTCTTTCCGGCCTCGACGGCGTCGATCGCAAGCTCGATCCCGGCCCGTCAGCCGACACGCCCTACGAGACCAAGGCCGCACTGCTGCCGAAGAGTTTGCGCGAAGCGGTGTTTGCGCTTCAGGACGATCCATTCTTCCGGCAGGCGCTCGGGCCGGAATTCGTCGACTACTACGTTCACATCAAGAACGCCGAGATCGAGCGATTCCAGGCCGAGGTTTCGGACTGGGAACATCGCGAATATTTCGAGATGTTTTGAAGGGGTCGCTCTTCGTCATTGCGATTCTGCTCGAACATGAACACGCCATTCATCTGAAATTACAGCGAAATTCCATGAACCGCATCTCGCGGCATTGCGACAGAGAAGCGCAAACACATCATGGAGATTAAAATGTTTCGCAAGATTGCACTTGGAATTACTACTGCCGCTACCCTCACTGCTCTCGCCACCTCCGGCGCGCTCGCGCACGGTTCGCATGGCGGCGGAGGCGGTCATGGCATGCACGGCGGGGGAATGCACAGCGGCTGGCATGGTGGCTACGGCCATCACCGCTTCTATCGCAGCTCGTTCTTCGTCGGCGGCGGCAGCTGCTACAAGACCATCTTCACTTCGATGGGACCGCGCCGCGTCTACGTGTGTGGCGACACGTTCTGACGTCTCATGACGTCCGCAAAGAGCCCCGGTCGGTTCACGACCGGGGCTTCCACGATGGCAATTGCACACAAGGGAACCACGAGATTCTCCGATGCGCAGTTGCAAATCCCAGGTAGATACGATGCGACAAGACGATCAGATCGTCGTCAAGCCGCATCAAAATGCTCCAGCAAAGTTGAGACATAGCGCGTCTCGTCGAACATCTCGACCGCACGGCGCCGGCCCGCCGCACCAAGACGCCGCGCCAGTACCGGATCGGAAATCAGCTTCGATAGCTGGGTAGCCAAAGCCGCGGCATCCCCCTTCTCCACGATATACCCGGTGACTCCGTCGGACACGGTTTCGGGTATGCCGCCGGAATTTGTTGCAATGATCGGGCGCGAGCAACTCATGGCTTCGACGGGCACCAGGCCGTATGGCTCCTCTCCAACCGTCGGATAAATGACGATGTCCGCGCGCTCATACAGCGCCGGCATCTCCTGATGTGATGCTGTCACCATGACGACGTGGGACGACAGCTGGAGTTCATCCATCAGATGCAGAATACGCCGCCGATAGTCCGTCAATTCCCGATTCCAATCCGCGATCCGCTGGGTATCCGTAAGCATCAGGGTCGCGTCATGCCCCTTGTCGATCAGCCAGCGAAGCGCCCGAAGACTGGTCTCAACCCCCTTCCAGGGAAGAAGGCGCGCCGGATGCAGGATTGTCGGCCGGCTGCCCGAAGAAAAGCATTCCGTCTTCGAACAAAATCGATCGGTATCTACCCCGAGATGAAGCAGCATCGGCGAAAAGCCGAGGAGTGTCCGACACTGCTCCTCGATGTGGCGGGAAACGGCGTAGTTGCCGCGCCACAGCCGGTACACGGGCTGTTCACGCAGGAGGTCCGGCCAGGTTTCGTGAAACGTGTGGAAAACGCCGAGATCGAATGCCCGCCGCGCTTCATCGATCGCAAGCGCAGGCGCCGAATTGAAGTGATGCAGATTGTGCCCGTGGACGATACCTATCTGGTGGGTCTCGATCAGCCGCGCCAGCAGGCTTGAGAAACGGCTGGCGAGGCCCTCGATTTGCAATCGTCCGCTTCTATGATTTTCCAGATTCAGCAGGTCGGTCGTCACGACCTGGAACAAGCCGCTTTCCTCCGGGTTGCTTTCGCCCGTCAACACGACGACCCGACGGCCCCTTGCCGCCATCGCCGTCGCGAGACTCTGCAACATGGGATTCCACACCACCGGTGGTCGGCGGAAAGCACCAATGGATTTGCAAAATTCCGGTACAACGGAAGCTGTTGTCCTTGCCGGTCATTTGATATTTGCGGCGGCAGCTGCAGCCGTATCGTTCCAGATCCATCCCATTAGAATTGAAACCGAGAACCCTCCAAAGATGACGACCAGGACCGCACCTGCGCCCGCCAGCAAATAGAACGGCAAGTCGCGGACGGGAGTAAGCATCCATGCGAGGACCAAGGCGGCCGCCGGCAATATGGCAAACAGCAGAACCATCGGCGCCAGCAGGAGGAGAAGACGCCAGCCAATCCGCCGCTCGAAAGCACGAATTGAAATTTCATAGTCGGGAATTCGCTGCTTCAAGGCGGCTCCCAATTTCGGCATCAAGCCATTCTGGATGAAGCGGCCTATGTTTCCGATATTGATCGCGTGATCGGCCCAGATGATGCCGAGCATCGGCGACAGTATCGGGATGACCAACAAGACGAGCGGGTTTGCGTGGTAGCCAAAATAGTAGCCGGCAATAAGCCCGGTTGCCGTGACATTCAGATTGATGATCGTCGCCTGGGTGGTTGACCTTGCCAGGATTTCTGCTCGGCAAGCATTGAACTGGGCCAGAAGGACGGTGATGAGCTGCTTGTCTCCCTCAAGCGTATCTGGCGAAAGAATTGCATCGGAGCCGGTCATGCTAGCGCCTCATAGTCGTGGAGACTTACACTTTCCAAGGAGCGGCCTAGGAAAACACAACTCTTCGGCAGACGTCAAATCCCCAGATAGCGGTGCTGCAGATCCGGTTCCGCGATCAACTGCTCTGACGTGCCGCTCCACACCGTGCGGCCGCGCTCGATGATGTAGTGACGGTCGGCGATGCGGGAGAGGTTGCCGACGTTCTTGTCGATGACAAGCACCGACTGCCCGCGTGCCTTCAGCATCGACAGGCAGTTCCAGATTTCCTCGCGGATCAAGGGCGCAAGGCCTTCGGTGGCCTCGTCGAGAATCAGGAGCTTCGGATTGGTCATCAGCGCGCGGCCGATCGCGAGCATCTGCTGCTCGCCGCCCGACAAGGTCACGCCCATGTTGCCGCCGCGCTCGGCGAGCCGTGGAAAAAGCGCGTGGATCTTTTCGATGGTCCAGGGGTCTGCCGCGCCCTGGCGGTTGCCGGACGCCGCGACCAGATTTTCACGCACCGTCAGGTTCGGAAAGATCTGGCGGCCTTCCGGCACCAGCCCGATGCCGAGCTTTGCAATTTTGTACGAGGGTTGGCCGCGCACTTCCTGGCCGCCGAACCGGATGGTGCCGGCGCGCGCGCGCGTCATGCCCATGATGGAGCGGATGGTGGTGGTCTTGCCCATGCCGTTGCGGCCCATCAGCGCGACCATCTCGCCGGCATGAACCGACAGCGTGAGGCCGAACAGCACCTGGCTCAGCCCGTAGCAGGTCTCGATGCCATCGACTTCCAGCAGCGGCACGGTTTCAAGCGAATTGTTGTCAAGCATGGCTGGTCACCGCATGCTGGTCGCCAAGGTAGGCGCGCTTGACTTCGTCGTTGTTGCGGATCGCGTCCGGCAGGCCCGAGGCAATGACGCGGCCGTACACCAGCACCGTGATGCGGTCGGCGAGTGCGAACACCGCTTCCATGTCGTGCTCGACCAGCACGATGGTGACCTCGCGCCGCAACTCCTTCAGCAGCGCCACCATGCGCGCAGATTCGGTGACGCCGAGGCCGGCCATCGGCTCGTCGAGCAGCAGCAATTGCGGTTTGGTGGCGAGCGCCACCGCCAGCTCGAGCTCGCGCTGTTCGCCATGGCTCAATTCGGACACCGGCACGTCGGCGCGCTTTTCCAGGCCGACGCGTTTCAGCGCGGCATGCGCCGCATTGCGCAGCGCCGGCTCCTTGCGCGCGGCGCCCCAGAACCGGAACGAGTGCCCGTCATGCGCCTGTGCCGCCAGCGCGACATTGTCGCACGCCGAAAAATCCGGGAGTAGCGAGGTGATCTGGAACGAGCGCGCCAACCCGAGCCGACTGCGCTTGTAGGTCGGCAGGTGGGTGACGTTGCGCCCGGCGAAATGAATAGCACCCGAATTCGGCATCACCTGCCCGGTGAGCTGGCTGATCAGCGTGGTCTTGCCGGCGCCGTTGGGGCCGATAATGGCGTGCAGTTCGCCGGGGATGACGTCGAGCGATAGATTGTCGGTCGCGACAATACCGCCGAAACGGCGGACCAGGTTTTCGACGCGGAGCAAGGGCTCAACCACGGCTCATCCTCCCGAGCAGACCCATGATGCCGCCACGTGCGAACAGCACGATCAGCAGCAGCAGCGGTCCCATCACCAGCCCCGAATACTCGGTGTATTGCGACAGCACTTCTTCCAGCAGCAGATAGACGATGGCGCCGACCACCGGCCCAAACATCGAGCCCATGCCGCCGAGGATCACCATCACCATCAGGTCACCGGATCGGGTCCAGTACATCACGGCCGGACTGACGAAATCGGTATTGTTGGCGAGCAGTGCGCCGGCGAGGCCACAGATCGTGCCCGCGATGACGAAGCAGACCAGCCGGTAGCGGTTGGCATGAAAGCCGATCGCCTGCATGCGCTGCTCATTGGAGCGCACGCCCCGCACCACCGTGCCGAAGCGCGAATTGACGATGCGCCAGATCAGATAGAGGCCGCCGAACAGGCAGGCGACGCAGAGATAATAGAACTGCACCCGGTTCGACAGGTTGATCAGGTCGCCGAACGTACTGCGCTTGTAGATGGTCAGACCGTCGTCGCCGCCGTAGCGCGACAGGCCCGAGGTGATGTAATATGCCATCTGCGCAAAGGCGAGCGTGATCATGATGAAGTAGACGCCGCGGGTTCGCAGGCTGAGGGCCCCGATGACGAGGCCATAGAGCGCCGACACCGCCAGAGCCACCGGCCACTGGATAAAGCCGGAGCCGATGCCTTCAAAGGCCAGAATGCCGACCGCGTAGCCGCCGATGCCGAGATAGGCGGCATGGCCAAAACTCATCATGCCGCCATAGCCCATGATGAGGTTGAGGCTGGCGGCCGCCAGCGCATAGATGACGATGCGGGTGAACAGCGTCAGGATAAAAATGTTGCCGGACAGCGCGGAGTAGACCGGCAGCAACGCCAGCCCGAGCACGACGAGCGCCACCGCGGCGTTGCTGGCGTTGACCCGAAAATTCATCGCTTGGCGGCCGGAAACAGCCCCTCCGGCCGCAGCACCAGCACGATCGCCATCAGCAGGTAGATCAGCATCGACGACAGTGCCGGCGCCGCGGTCGAGGCGGCGGCGGAACTCAGCACCTTGCGCAGCAGGTCCGGCAGGAAGGCGCGGCCGAGCGTATCGATCATGCCGACGAAGATCGCGGCCAGAAATGCGCCGCGGATCGAGCCGATGCCGCCGATGACGATGATGACAAAGGCAAGAATGAGGATGTTCTCGCCCATGCCGATCTGCACGGTCAGGATTGGCGCCTGCATCAGCCCGGCGAGGCCGGCGAGCGCGGCGCCAAGGCCGAACACCAGCGTGAACAGCAGCTTGATGTTGATGCCGAGCGCGCCGATCATCTCGCGGTTGGAGGCGCCGGCGCGGATCAGCATGCCGATGCGGGTCCGCATCACGACGACATAGAGCAGCGCAGCGACCGCGAGCGAGACCGCGATAATCGACAGCCGATAGGCCGGATAGGATACGCCGGGCATGATCTGCACCGGCACGGTCAACCATGCCGGCAGCGGCAGCGCGAGGCCCGCCGGACCCCAGATCCGCCGTACCCCATCATTGAAAAACAGGATCAGCCCGAAGGTCGCCAGCACCTGGTCGAGATGGTCGCGGCCGTAGAGGTGTCGGAGCGCGACATATTCCAGCGCGATGCCGAGAAGCAGCGTGGCGCCGAGCGCCAGAACGATGCCGAACACGAAGCTGCCGGTCCACGCCACGAAGGTCGCGGCGAAATAGGCGCCCATCATGTAGAGCGAACCGTGCGCCAGGTTGACGAAATCCATGATGCCGAACACCAGCGTCAGCCCGGCTGCCAGCAGGAACAGCAGCAGGCCGAACTGCAAGCCGTTCAGCGATTGTTCGACTAAGACCAGCATGGTTCCCCAACCCGGATCATGATCGCATCAAACCGGATCGCGATCTACTCAATTTCTTTAAGCATAAAATATTCGGGAAATCCGGATTTTGCTCTCTGTTTGAGCATCGCCCTGCCCAAAAACCGGATCATGCCAGGCCTAAACAAAACAGCGGCAGTGCTGATGCACCGCCGCCGTGTTTGCCGTGGCCGCGATCACTTCATCGGGCATTTGTCGTGGAAGCGATCCTGGTCGTCCTTGACGATGGTCGCGACCGTCTTCAGCGAGAGCTCGCCGTCGGCGCCCTTGACCACGTCCTGCAGGTAGAAGTTCTGGATCGGGATATGGTTGTTGCCGTACTTGAACGGACCGCGCAGCGACTTGAAGTTGGCCTTCTCCATCTCGGCCTTCATCGCGTCCTTCTTGTCGGTGTCGCCCTTGACCGCGACCACCGCGCTGTTGATGAGCTGGGCGGCATCATAGGCCTGGGCGCCGTAATAGGTCGGGCGCAGGCCGGTGTACTTCTTGCGGTAGTCCTCGACGAAGCGCTTGTTCTCGGCGTTCGGCAGGTCGTTGACCCATTCCTGCGCACCGGGAACGCCGATCGCGTTGTCCTTCTGTAGCGGCAGCGACAATTCGTCGATGGTGAAAGCCGTGTAGAGCGGCATCTGCTCCTTGATGCCGGCCTGCGCGTACTGATTGAGGAACTGGACGCCGGCGGCACCCGGATAGAACACGAAGATCGACTCGGCCTTGGAGTTTTTCGCCTTGGTCAGTTCGGTCGAGAAGTCGAGCTGGCTCGGCCACACCGTATATTCCTCGCCGACCACCTCGCCCTTGAACGTGCTCTTGACGCCGGCCAGCATGTCCTTGCCGGCGGCATAGTTCGGGCCGATCAGGAACACCGACTTGACGCCCTTCTGGTTCATGTAGAGGCCCATCGCCTGCGGCGTCTGGTCGTTCTGCCACGAAGTCGAGAACACGTAAGGCGAACACAGTTCACCTGCGATCTGCGACGGGCCGGAATTGGCAGCGATCAGGAAGGTCTTGGAGTTCGACCGCGGTCTTCAGCGAGGCCAACAGCACGTTCGACCAGATATAGCCGACGATGAAATCAACCTTGTCGGACTGCACCAGCTTTTCGGTCTTCTGCTTGCCGACATCCGGCTTCTGGCCGTCGTCCTCGTAAATGACTTCGACCGGCTTGCCGCTCATCTTGCGGCCGAGATGATCGAGCGCCAGCTCGAACGAGTTGCGCATGTCGTTGCCGATCACAGCGGTCGGGCCGCTGAAGGTCGAGACAAAGCCGATCTTGACGGTGTCGCCAGCGAACGCGGGTTGCGCCAGCGCCAAAGCCGCGACGCCTGCCAGCCAGAATGCCGTTTTCATAGTCACTCCCCTCCTCAATTATCGAACCAATCCGCCCAGCCGGGTGGCGAGCAGCGCTTGTCCCGCGCGCCTCTTATCAGGTGAGGTGTTTTGTGCGCGAAATCGCAAGTCGGCGGCAAGCATGAACCGACCGGCCCCTTTAGAACCTTCGGCTCATACCCCAGCGGCCTGCACCATAATTCGGTGACGGAGGGGAAGGCAAGAATTATAGTTCAGGTTGAGAAGCAGGATTGTCGCAGTTGGTTGCCCCGGCAACGACGAAGTTTCAACCCGAAGGTCCGGCCGGACCCACCTGCCCGTGTTACGGACAATTTTAGAGATCCCGCCAAGCGCGCGCAAACCAGCATTTGCCATCGCCCTGTCAGATACACCGCCCGGAAAGCTCGCTGTGGCCAACTGCTCTCAAAACAACGGGGCGGTCCATGCTGGGTTTCCTGTTCGGGTTCAATGCGCGTCTCGGCCGGCTGCAGTTTTTCCTCGCCACGATCGCGGTCGCCATCCTGATGACGGCGGTCGCCTTTGCCATCGCGGGCTACGTGGTTCAGCACACCCCAAGGGGAACGATGCCAAGCCTGACCACATGGCCGGTCATCAGCATCGCCCTCCTGTTCGGCTGGCTCACCTTCACGCTGTACGCGATGCGAATCAGGGATATCGGCTGCGATCCGGTTTGCATCATTGCGGGATGGTTCGCCGTCATGATCATCGATTACCTGATCGCCACCAGATTTCCGGCGTTGTCGCTCGGACCTCAAACTCATGGAACGGCCGTCGGCAGTCTCTTCAATCTCGCGCTCACGGTTGCGTTGCTGTTCTGGCCGAGCAGCCAATACGAAGATCAAACACCGAGTTCGGGTGGTTCGTTTCGTATGCCTGAGAATTCGTTCCGGGGCCGCGAGACGGCGTCAGCCGCCACCGCGCGGATCGCGCGGGTGACCGGCGCAGATTCCGGCCGCCGCTGAGGCGGTTGTCACACATGATATTCCGCGCCTTCGATCACGTAGGCCGCATGGCGGAAGTCGCGGATGGTGGCGACCTTGCCGTCAGCCCAGTTCAGCAACACGAAATATTTCGGGCCTGAAGCACGGTCGTCAGGATCGAACACCAGGATGGCGGGATGGCCTTCGACCAGCCCCGGCACCAGATGCCAGTCGCTGACGCTGGAATAGTTGCCGAAATAGCGGGACACTTCGGCCTTGCCGTTGAGGCGGGTCTTGCTGACGAGATCCAGCCTGACATCGTCGGCGATCATGGCGCGGATCGCATCGAAATCGCGCGCGTTGAAATACGCGACATAGGCGCCGAGCCGCGCGCGATCGAGTTCCGACAGACGTTGTTGCGGCATGTCCTCCGCCTCATTGGCAAAAGCGCGCAACTGCGTTCGCCCGCGATGCAGCGCGGCCTTGGCCGCCGGCAGGCTGCATTCCATCACCTCGCAGATTTCCTGCAAGGAACAGCCGAGCACGTCCATCAGGATCACGCTGGAACGTTGCGCCACCGGCAGCCGCATAAAGGTGCGCAGGCTCGCGCCGGCAATCTGGCGGCTTTCCACGGCATCGATCTGATCGGGCATCATGTCCACCTCCGCGTCGCCCTCAAGCGCTTGCTGCCGCTGGCGCTTGCGCAGGAAATCCAGCGCGGTGTTGTGCGCGATGCGAAACAGCCAGCCTTCGGGATTTTCGATCGCAGTGCCGATCTCGCCGGCGGAGGCATGCGCCTCCACCGCCTTGATCAGCGCATCCTGCAGCACATCCTCGCCATCGATCACCGAGCCGACCATGCGTGCGCAATAGCGATGCAGTTTTGGGCGCATCGCGGCCAGGCTCGCGATATCGACGGCTGACGCCTCGGGGAGCTCTGTCATCCTGCCTCCGACAAGCGAGCCCTAGGTCTCGCCCAACATGCGGTAATTGCCTACAATGGTAGCACCACGGGGCATCGGCGGCTCGACGCAACGCTCCCGGATGCCGTTCTGAAACGCCTGGAACGCTGCCAGTTTCGGCAACCCGCTGTCCTCCGCCATGCTTTCCACGAAATGGATGAACGTATTGTCCTCCAGCCGCAGCGTCATGTAGCGCACGCCGTCCGGCTGCGCCGCCTTCAATTCCGCAAATACGGCCGCCACCAGTTCGGCGTTCTTGTCGGCCATTTCCGGCTTGGTCTTGTACCTGATCAGGGTCCGCTTCATCTCGTTCTCCTTGTTCGCAGGCTGCGGAAGCAGCGCATCTCGACCCAAGGACGTTTAGAGACGGTCAAAGGATGCGGTCCCGGAAAATATATTTTCCGCCGCATCCTTCGTCCCTCCCGGCTCGTCTTTGCGACGGAAGCGCCGTCCGGCGCGGCGGAGATGGAGAACGGGTATGCAGGAGTCTTATGATGGAAGCCAAAAGAATTGGGTGCTCGGCATTACCTCGCTGGCCTCTTTCATGGTCGCGCTCGACACCCAGGTGCTGACATCAGCCCTTGCCACCATCCGCACCGAATTCGGCGCGCCGATGGAGACACTGCAGTGGACGGTGAACGCCTTTAATCTCAGTTTCGCTGTGCTGCTGCTGACTGGCGCCGCGCTCGGCGACCGGTTCGGACGGCGACGGCTGTTTGCCGCTGGGATCATCTTGTTCGTGGCGTCGTCCGTCGCCTGCGCACTGTCAACCGGCATCCTCGCGCTGATCGCCGCCCGGATCGCACAGGGCGCCGGTGCAGCGCTGATCATGCCGCTCGGAATGGCGCTCTTGAGCACCGCATTTCCCAGGGAAGAACGCGCCGGCGCGCTCGGCATCTTCAGCGGCGTCGTCGGTGTGGCGGTGCTGGCAGGACCGGCGATCGGCGGCGCCATCACGGAAAGTCTGGGATGGCCGTGGATCTTCTGGATCAATCTTCCGATCGGGCTGTTCGCAACCGTCATGGTCATGACGCGGCTGCGCGAAAGTTTTGGCCCGGCGGCGAAGCTCGACATTATAGGCCTTATGCTGGTCGCGGCTTCGGCCTTCGCTCTGGTCTGGGGCTTGTTGCGCGGCAACGGCGCCGGATGGACCAGCGCCGAGGTGGTGACGGCGCTCGCGGGTGGACTTCTGCTGGCGGTGGCTTTTGTCGCTTGGGAATTGTGGACATCCGCGCCGATGGTCCCGATGCGGCTGTTCCGGTCGCGGGCGCTGTCGTCAGGCATCGCCGCGACTTTCCTGCTCTACGGCACGTTGTATAGCGTACTGTTCCTGCTGCCCCAGTTCCTGCAGTCCGCGCTCGGCTATGGACCGCTTGGCGTTGGCCTGCGACTATTACCCTGGACCGCCACGCTGTTCGTGACCGCTCCGATCGCCGGCAACATCGTCAACAGGATCGGCGAACGGCCGCTCGTGGTGGCGGGGCTATCACTGCAGGCGATCGGCCTGTTCTGGATCGCGGCGATCATCGCGCCCGATATGGTCTATCCGACGATGATCACGCCGCTGATTGTGGCTGGGATTGGCGTGTCGATGTCGATGCCGGCGGTTCAGAACGCGGTCCTGAGTTCGGTCAACCCTGTCGAGATGGGCAAGGCATCAGGTGTATTCAACATGGGACGTTTCCTCGGCGGAATGTTCGGCGTCGCACTTCTGGTCGCGGTATTTTCCGGCACCGGCGCCATGGGCTCAGCCGCCGGCTTCAGTACCGGCTTTGCGTCGGCCATGCTGGTTGCGGCGCTGCTGTCCTTGCTCGGCGCGGTGGCCGGACTGTTTTTGCCGGCGCGCAAGCAGGTTGCGACCGCGCCGACACCGCAAAGCACCTGACAGCGCGGCGATAGGCTTTCGCTATCGACCGATAGCAAATGCGCCTTGAAACTTGCCTTTTGAAACTTGCCTTGGATCGGAGCGGTGAATGACTACATAATGCCTGCAGCAATCGAGCAGAAACCGGGGTCGTAATCCCATGACGACAGCGCCGAACAAACCCCACCGCGTGGTGATCGTCGGCGCCGGTTTCGGCGGGCTGGAAACCGTCTTCGGCTTGGCCGGCGCGCCGGTCCAGATCACGCTGATCGATCGCCGCAACCATCATCTGTTCCAGCCGTTGCTCTACCAGGTCGCCACCGCGTCGCTGGCGACGTCCGAAATTGCCTGGCCGATCCGCTATCTCGTGCGCGGCCGCCGCGAGGTGACGACCTTGTTCGCCAATGTGAGTGGCATCGACGCCGAGCAAAAGTGCGTGCGGCTCGATGACGGCGATGCCGTGCCCTATGACACGCTGGTGCTCGCCACCGGCGCGCGCCACGCCTATTTCGGCCATGACGAATGGGAGCCGTTCGCGCCGGGGCTGAAGACGCTGGAGGACGCTACCACGCTGCGGCGGCGTATCCTGGTCGCGTTCGAACGCGCCGAGCGCGAGACCGATCCGGCCCGGCGCGCGGCAATGTTGACCTTCGTCATTATCGGTGCCGGACCTACCGGCGTCGAAATGGCCGGCACCATCGCCGACCTCGCCAAGGACACGCTGGCGCCGGACTTTCGCAATATCGATACCAGCAAGGCCCGCGTGCTGCTGATCGAGGCCGGCCCGCGCGTGCTCGCGGGATTTCCGGAAGATCTCTCCGCTTACGCGCAGCGCTCATTGGAGGAAATCGGCGTCGAAGTGGTGCTCGGACAGCCCGTCACCGAATGCTCGGCCGACGGCGTCGTCTACGGCGGCAACCGGCTGGAGGCGCGAACCATCGTCTGGGCCGCCGGCGTGCGCGCCTCGCGCGCCGCAGAGTGGCTCAATGCGCCCGCTGACCGCGCCTATCGGCTCCAGGTGAGGCCGGACCTCACCGTGCCCGATCATCCCGACATCTTCGCCATCGGCGACACCGTCACGATCGCGGGCCCCGACGGCAATCCGGTGCCGGGGATCGCGCCGGCCGCCAAGCAGCAGGGGCGCTATGCGGCCTCCCTGATTAAGGCGCGCCTGAACGGCGGCACGCTGCCGCCATTCAAGTACAAGCATGCCGGCAGCCTGGCGCAGATCGGCAAGCGCAAGGCGGTGATCGATTTCGGCCACATCAAGCTGCGCGGCAACCTCGCCTGGTGGATCTGGGGCATCGCCCACATCTACTTCCTGATCGGCCTGCGCAATCGCCTGTCGGTGGCGCTGAGCTGGATGTGGATCCACGCCCGCGACCAGCGCGCCGCGCGGCTGATCACGCAGGGCAGCAGCAAGGTGGTGACGTAGGCGCCCAAGCCCCGTTCCATGGCCCAAATCTTGAATGAGCTGACACAGGCGGGAAGTTGGTCCGCCTGTCATCGAGCTCGTCATGGACGATCGGACACAGGCCCCGTCGGGCACGCGTAACGTTTCGGCCGCGAAATCCGCGCCGGCGCATGCCGCTGCCGATCATGCCAAATTCGTCCATCATGCGGGAAGTCCGTGGTTTCTGGCGCTGACCGCGCTCGGCGTCGTGTTCGGCGATATCGGCACCAGCCCCCTCTACGCCTTTCAGGTCGCGCTATCCGGTCTCGGCCATGCGCCTGTTGCAGCCGACGTGGTCGGCATCGTCTCGCTGATTCTTTGGGCGCTGATGGCAATGGTTTCGCTCAAATATGTCACTTTCGTCCTGCGCGCCGACAATGACGGCGAAGGCGGTATTTTGGCGCTGCTCTCGCTGGTGACAGCAGGCAAGGTCGCCAACGGCAAGCGGCTTCCGGCCATGGTCGTGATCGGGGTAATCGGCGCTTCCCTGCTTTACGGCGACGGCGTCATCACGCCGGCGATCTCGGTGCTCTCGGCGATGGAGGGGCTGAAGCTGATCGCGCCGAGCTTCGAACATTTCATCGTACCGGCGACGCTTGTGATTTTGGTCGGCCTGTTCATGATCCAGCGTTACGGCACCGAGCTGATCGGAAAATTCTTCGGCCCGATCATGGTGGCATGGTTCGCCGTGCTGGCGCTGCTCGGCATCGCCAATATCCTGCTGGCGCCGATGATCCTGCAGGCGGTCAATCCGCTGCTGGCCGCGCGCTTTCTGATCGCCGATCCCAAAATTTCATTCGCGGTGATCGGCGCGGTGTTTCTGGCGCTGACCGGCGGCGAAGCGCTCTATGCCGACATGGGCCATGTCGGCGCGTCAGCGATCCGCCGCGCCTGGTTCGGCCTGGTACTCCCGGCGCTGCTGCTGAACTATTTCGGCCAGGGCGCGCTGATCCTGAGCGATCCCTCCGCCGCGGATAATCCGTTCTACCGGCTGGCGCCGTCCTGGGCGCTGATCCCGATGGTGGCACTGGCGACGCTCGCGACCATCATCGCCTCGCAAGCGCTGATATCAGGCGTGTTCTCGCTGACCCGGCAGGCGATGCAACTGGGCTTGAGCCCGCGCGCCAATATCGTTCCGACCTCGGGCGACGAGGCCGGGCAGATCTATGTGCCCGCGGCCAACTGGCTGCTGATGGCCGGCACGCTGTTCACGGTGCTGCTGTTTCGTTCCTCCGAAAGCCTCGCGGCGGCCTATGGCATCGCCGTCTCCGGCACGATGCTGATCACCACCGTTCTGCTCTATCGCGTCGCGGTGGCGCGCTGGGGCTGGAAGCCGTTGCTCGCCATTCCCGTCATCGCCGCGTTCGGCGCCATCGACTGCATTTTCCTGGTTTCGAACTCGTTCAAGATCATCGAGGGCGGCTGGTTCCCGCTGGTGATCGGCGCCGCCATCGCGACGTTGATGCTGACCTGGCGCACGGGCGCGGCGGAGGTGAAGCGGCGTCTCGCTGAGATGTCGATGCCGCTTGAAAAATTCATTCCCTATGCCGACAACGAGGTGGTCGGACGCGCGCCCGGCCTCGGGGTCTGGCTGACCAAGGTCGATCACGGCGCCTCGCCGATGCTGCTGCGCCATATCGAGCACAACCGCGTGCTGCACGAGAAGGTGGTGCTGCTGACGTTCCTGTCGGACCGCCGGCCCCGCGTACCGTTCGCCGAACGGCATTCGGTGCATCGGCTCGGCCACGGTTTCTACCGCATCCAGGTCCGGCTCGGCTTCATGCAGACCCCGGACATTCCGCTGACCCTGCTCAACTGCAACCGGCTCGGCTTCGATGCCGACCTCGCGCACCAGAACTACTACGTCGCCCACGAAACGATCGTTCGCGACGAGACCGGATCGGCGATGGGCCCGATGTCGTTTTCGGTGTTCTCGTTCCTCAACCGTATCTCCAGTCGCGCCCCGGATTTCTTCAAGATTCCGCAGGACGCGATTATCGAGGTGGGATTTCGGGTGAAGATTTAGCGTATGTGCTCGTGGCCATCCTTCGAGACGCATCGCTTCGCGATGCTCCCTCGGTGAGCGCAAAGCGCTTATCCGGGGATGAGGTCTCAGCTTCGTAGGGTGGGCAAAGACGCGACAGCGTCGTGCCCACCATCCATCGACACCGGCGGTCTTGATGGTGGGCACGCTTCGCTTTGCCCACCCTAAGGACCTGCTGTGCCGCGACACCCCCCCCCGACCCTCCCCTGCAGGCGGAAGAGGGAGCGGAGCGGCGCTTCACTTCACCAGCGCGCAGCCGCCATCGGCGATCGGGCGGAACGCCTGGTCGGCGGGAACGGTCGAAATCAGTTTGTAATAGTCGTAGGGATATTTCGACTCTTCCGGCTTCTTCACCTCGAACAGATACATCGGGTGGATGACGCGGCCGTCCTGGCGGATGGTGACGTCGCCGAACAGATCGTCCTTGCCCTTGAACTTCTTCATCTCGGGCACAGCGTCTTTCGCGTTGTCGCTGCCGACAGCGGCGACCGCGTTGAGGTAGGCCAGTGTGGAGGCATAGACACCGGCCTGGTTACCGCTCGGCATCTTGCCGTTCATACCCGGCCGCGCTGCGAAGCGTTTGGCAAACGCGCGGGTGTTGTCGTCCATGTCCCAGTAAAACGCTTCCAGCAGTTGCAGACCCTGGGCGACCTTCAGCCCCATGCCGTGGACGTCGTTGACGAACAGCAGAAACGCCACCATCGTCGTGCCGTTTTGCTGGATGCCGAACTCCGCCGCCTGCTTGACCGCGTTGATGGTGTCGCCGCCGGCGTTGGCGAGCCCGATCACCTTGGCCTTCGAATTCTGCGCCTGCAGCAGGAACGAAGCGAAGTCGGAGGTGCCGAGCGGATGCTTGCTCGATCCCAGCACCTTGCCGCCGTGTTTCTCGATGTAGTTGGTCGCCTCGGCCTCGATGCCCTGGCCGAGCGCGTAGTTCACCGTGACGAAGTACCAGTCCTTGCCGCCGCGCGCCATCATCGCCGCCGCCGTGGTGTTGCCGGTCGCCCAGGCGTCGTTGACCCACTGAATGGTGTTCGGCGAACACGCCTTGCCGGTCAGGTCCGAACTCGCGGTCGAGGACGCCAGGAACGTCATCCTGGTATCACGCAGCAGCGAATTGACGGTGAGGCCCACGGCAGAGTTCGGCACGTCGACGATGGCATCGACGCCTTCGACATCGAGCCATTTGCGCGCGATGGCAGATCCGACGTCCGCCTTGTTCTGGTGATCGGCATAGACGATCTCGACCTTGATATTTTTGCCGCCGCCGTTGAAATCCTCAGCCGCCATCCGCGCGGCTTCCACCGAGCCCATGCCGTTGGTGTCCTGAAAGATGCCGGAGATGTCGTTGAGCACGCCGACACGGACGACGTTGTCCGAAATCTCCGCGCGCGCCGGGTCCAGACAGCCCAATGACGCCGCGCCGGACAGAACCAGCGCCAGATAACTCGCAAAGCTTTTCATGTTTCTCTCCCAGAATTTTCTTGTCAGGCCGCCGTGATCGTGACCGGCAGGCTGTCGAGCCCGCGCAGCGTGTTGTTGTAGCGGCGCTTCACCGGGCCGCTGATCTCGATCGCGACAACCTTGCGCGCCAGCGCCGCCATCATGGTCTCGCCCTCGAGCCGCGCCACCAGCTGGCCGACGCACATATGAATGCCGGAGCCGTAGCCGACATGGCCGCTGGTACGGCGCGTGATGTCGTAGCTGTCAGCATTTTCCCAGCGGCGTGGATCGCGGTTGGCGGCGCCGAGGAACATCAGTACTTTCTCGCCTTCGCCGATCACGTGACCGCCGATCTCGACTTCGCGCGTCGTGGTGCGGAAGAAGGTCTGCACCGGGCTCTCGAACCGCACCGCCTCCTCGAAGGCGTTGCGCGCCAGCGTCGGATCCTGGCGCAGCTTCGCGAACTGGTCCGGATAGCGCGCAAGACAATAGACCGCGGCGCCGATGCCATAGACGGTGGTATCGAGCCCGGCCGACAGCAGCGAGCGCACCAGCAATGGCGCTTCGGCGGCGGTGATGCTGCCGGAATCGACATGGGCATGGATGCAGGCGCCGAATCCGCCCGGTGTGAGATTCTCGCGCTGGCATTGTTCTGCGACATAGGCCTGGTGCGGCGCCGAGCGCTCGATGGCGTCCTGCCGCAACTGGTTCGGCGGGCCGAACGCGTTGAACACCAGGCCGGCATAGGGCAGCAGGTTCTCGCGCCCCTCCTGCTTCAGGCCGAGCGCATCGGGAAAAATCGAGAGCGGATAGGCTTCCGCCAGGTCGGCGATGGCGTCGAACGTCTTTCGTTGCAGCAATTCGTCGACCTTGGCTTCGGCGGCGGCCGTGAAGCGGCCCCGCAGATGCTTCAGCACGGTCGGCGACAGCACGTCGCTCAGCACCGCGCGGGTGCGGGTATGCGCGGGAGGATCAGCCTCAAGGATGATGCTCGGCGGCCGCCACGGCTTCTCCTTGGCGAAATCACTGAGGCCAACCCCGCGGCTCGAACAGAAAGTGGCCGGGTCGTTCAGCACGGCATGCACCTCGGCGTAACGCGCCACGCCATAGATGTTCCACTTGTCGAGATAGATCAGCGGGCCAGCCTCGCGCATCCGTTCCTGGGCCGGATGGAGGTCGTCGAAGAATTCGATCGAGAACGGATCGATATCGAGATGCGGAACGCCGGCACCGCTGCCGGCCATGGCGGAAGAACTTGCTGTGCTCATCGGCACCTCCCGAAGTTTGTCCTTGTCATGCCCGGCCATATCTCTATTGCTCGGCTGGCATTTCGCAGCGATGATTTGAGATATGAGCCCCAGTACCCTCCCCCGGAAACCGCGCCGGCCGAAGCCCGCCGAACCCGCCGCCGTCGGTGACGGCCCGACACTCGATCTCGACCGTTATGTGCCGGCGTTCATCACCTTCATCGCCAACAAGCTGTCGAACAGCGCGACGGTGTTTTACCAGCGCAATTTCGGCGTCAACGTCACGGAATGGCGGATCATGTCGCTGCTGGCGATTGAGCCCGGGATTCCGGCCTCGCGTATCTGCAGCGTCATCGGTTTCGACAAGGGGCCGGTGAGCCGCAATCTGGCGATGCTGCAGAAGCGCGGCCTGGTCGTCATTCGCGCCGCGCCCGACGATGGCCGCACCCATGCGATCTCGCTGACGGCGCGGGGCCGCACCGTCCACGACAAGGTCATTATCGCCGCTCTCGAGCGCGAGCGCCGGCTGTTGTCCTGCCTGAAAAAGGACGAGCGGGAAATTCTGGTCGACCTGCTGCGGCGGCTGCACGAAAATCTCGGCGCCGTGACCGGCCAGACCTGATCGCAAGGCCGCATCGCGCCCGAAGACGCCACTCCTCTCCCGCATCCGTCTCTCCCCGCGCGGCATGGCAGTTGAACTGCTCTGTCGATCGCTGCGCTACGGGTGAAAACTCTCACAAATTAGTTGCCGTAGCAACAAGATAGTCGGCGGCAGAATTTTGTCTTTCCCGATCAGCCCTTTGCGGCTGGAGCGACCCCGCGGACGGTGCCCGGAATTTTCCGCATCCACCGATCGCGACGCTGCGGCTTCGAGCTCGCACGAAGCCGTGAGCGTCAGCCAAATGTGAAGCTCCTCATACTTCCTGTCGGCTCAATTTACCATTGTTCAGTTCATCTTGCACATTCGGAAGTTGTTTCCCGTCTGGCAAGCTTAGTGCGTCCGGCCTTGAATGTTCGCCGGCTTCGCCGCGCGATTATTCCGGACGGACATCTCTCGTTTTGATCTTCAGCCATAACAAAGGAGAGCATTATGTCTTGGGCCAATTTCACGCATTTGACCAAACCCGATTCCGACCAGATCACCGTGACGGGAACCGGCAAGGCAGAAAAAAGTACCGCCAGCGGCAAGGCCCTCAGGCCCGTCGCGGCGGAGTCGAAGTCCGGCGGCCCCGCCGGCGCGATGCCCGCCGAGGTCACCAAATTTCTGTCGACCCAGCAACGCGCGGTCCGCTTCCACAAGTTCAATCCCGAACTGAGGATGCAGCCCTGGTTCAACCAGGCGATCAAGGACACCGACGGCAAGAATGACGCCTTCCTCGGCAAGGCGGTCGAGCAACTGTCGAAAGGCGTCAACGAACATAGCATCGTCGAGGCGCAAGACGTGTTCAACGAGATCAGCAGGACGCCCGAAGGCACCGCCGCCGTGCAGAAGCAGGCGACGAGGGCGAACCTGTTGCGCCTCATCAACGCAAGCAAAGGGAGGACTTGATCATGTCGGTCGAATTTCTGGGCACGGTGTTTTCCGCCAACAACAAGACAGGATTCTCGAAGCTGGTCGGCGTCGGCCATGCCGACCGCTATTTCCCCACGCGGGCGATCCAGTTGATCGGCTCCGGCCTGTACGCCAACATCCATTCCGCCGACCTGGTCACCACGGCGGAAGCGGACGGCAACCTCGTCTTCCTGAAGAACGACGACTTTTCAGGGGCCTTCGCGCAGGTCAGCGACGCGGCTTCCACCGGCGATGCGTGGTGGAATATCAACGGCCATATCGGCAGCGTGATTTCCGTCGCCGGAAACAAGAAAGGCAAGAAGGAAACGCGGCTGAGCTTCCGCGACCAGTTTCTCAACCAGTGGGAGACGTTCCTCGACGGCAAGCTGGCCGGCAGCCGCGCCAGCCGTCAGGGCGAGCCGACGCTGACCTGGGAAATGTTTCCCGTCGGCATTTCTTCGCTCGACCCGAACCACACCTACCTCAAGATCTATCAGCCGCTGCACATCAGCATGCCGTGGCCGTTCTCGGACTATGCGGCGTCGATGACCTATCACATTCAGCTCTTCGTCGACGGCAATCACCACCTTCGCGCCTGGGGACAGCGATGGGCCTGGTGGGTGGAGAGCGGAATCAAATCCGGGCACATCGGCGACAGCCTCGGACCGCAGGTCAGCGGCGGATTGCAGACGCTGGTCGATCAGGTCAATGCCAAGATCTCGGTGCTCGACGCGCTTGGTGCGGTCAGCGACGTCTATTATCTGCCGGGAAAGCAGCTCACCCGGATCGGCACCGGATCCCTCGTCGGCAATACCAACGATGACGTGACCATCGTCGTCGAGCACTAGAGGCCGATCGGTTGTGACGGAGACCAGATGGCGGCTCGATGGCGATTGACGGTCGAGCCGCCGCTGGCGCTAACGCGCGCAGCCGATCCATTCGCCTGGCGCATCGTCATCCAGCACGGCGACCGCGCCGGCACGCCGGGTCAACGCCGCGCGCTGGTTGATGTAGCCCTTGTCGGTGATCTCGCCGCCGTCGACGGAGGCGGGTTCGGCCAGCAACAGCGCGCGCGTGGCGTGACCGGACGAGTTGCCGCTCTGCGCTTTCAGTTGCGCCAGGCCCTGCGCGATGCCCGATCGAACCTTGTCGTGGCCGATCACGTCCTTTACGTCGACGCCGTCGGGCAGGCCGGCATAAGCGCGGCAGGCCGCGATGTTCGGAAATACCAGAAAGCGGACTTCATCGCCGCCATGGCCGGTCACGACGATGTCCTGCACCAGCGGCGCCAAAGCGGCGATGCCGGCGACGCGCAAATTTCCGACATTGACCCAGGTGCCGGAATTGAGCTTGAAATCCTCGGCGACGCGGCCGTCGAAAAACAGCCCGAGTTCGGGCCGCGCCGGATCGGCAAAGGTCACGGCGTCGCCGATCAGGTAGAAACCTTCGATATCGAAGGCCTGCGCGGTCAGTTCCGGCGCCTTCCAGTAGCCCGGCGTCACGTTCGGGCCGCGGACGCGCACTTCGAGCTTGTTGCCTGACGGCACCAGCTTCAATTCGGTGCCGGGGATCGGGACGCCGATATTTCCGGAGCGCCGGGCCTGGAAATGGCAATCGGTCGCCAGCGGCGAAGTTTCGGTCGAGCCCCAGGCCGACACCATCGGCAACGCGCGGCCCACGGTCTTGATCGAAAGTTCTTCCAGCGCATCCCAGAGATTTTGCGGCAACGCCGCGCCGGCATAGAAGGCAAATTTCACTTCGCCGAAAAACCGCCGCCGCAATTCGTCGTCGCCGCGCAACGCCGCGATCAGCATGTCAAAGCCGCGCGGCACGTTGAAATAGACCGTCGGCATCAAGCTTTTCAGATTGGCGAGCGAAGTCGCGAACAGCCCTGGCGCCGGCTTGCCGCCGTCGACATAGAGCGTACCGCCGTTGCGCAGCACCAGGTTGAAATTGTGGTTGGCGCCAAACGTGTGGCTCCACGGCAGCCAGTCGAGGATCACGAGATCGCTGGCCGCCTCGAGGAACGACCAGGTCTGCGCCTTGGCCTGCTGGCTCGAAGTCAGCATGCGCTGGGTGTTGATCACGGCCTTCGGCGTGCCGGTCGAGCCGGAGGTGAACAGGAATTTTGCGATCGTATCCGGCGTCACCGACGCAAACGCTTTCGCAACGTCGGGGGTTTCCGGCGTGGCGGCGATATCAGGGAATGCGATGGCGTCAGGATCGTCGGCGCCGCTGCTGACGATCACCGCCGAATGCAGCGGTGCAATCGCGGCCAGTGCCGCGGCAAACGGCTTGGTGCCGGAAACGTAGATCGCACCGGGTCTGAGCAGGCCGATCATGCTTTTGAGCTTGTCGAAATCCCGCGACATCAGCGAATAGGCCGGCGAGATCGACGCCGAGGGAACGCCGACATGCTGGGCGGCGAGTGCGAACAACGCGTGATCGACGCCGTTGTCGGACAGGATCACCAGCGGCCGCTCGGCACTCAGCCCCTGCGCCAAAATCCAGGCGGCGGCCGAGCGAACCTGCTTCAGCGCATCCTTGTAGGTAACGGTCTTCCACGCCGCCTCGACGCCGGCGCGGTCGCCGAGAAAAATCCGCGCCGGCGCCTGCCGCGCCCACTGCTCCAGCCAGTCGCCGACACAACGCGCGCTCTCGCGTAACGGCGTGAGCGATTTCAAGACGATACTGCCGTCGGCGCGGCGATCGGCCACGATCGCGGGCGTGGCGAACAACGCTTCGGAATGGTCGCGGCTGA
This sequence comes from uncultured Alphaproteobacteria bacterium, assembly GCA_963764705.1. Lineage (GTDB taxonomy): Bacteria > Pseudomonadota > Alphaproteobacteria > Rhizobiales > Xanthobacteraceae > Bradyrhizobium. The sequence continues at coordinate 696,272 of CAVXTR010000020.1, forward strand.
CGGTGGCGGCTGACGTCATCGGTTTCCTCCGCTGCCCTCTTTTTCGGGGCAGGCGGTTTGCTCTACGCGAGAACCGCGCAGCCCGGCAATGTGTCATCGCGCTTCGGGATGTGGTTGCCGGCACCGATTGAGACTGCTTAAAACTTAATCAGATGCTGCGCATCCAGCTCGCGTGCGGGGCCTGCGGCATTTCGCGATATTCTTCTTAAGCTACTGAATCATAGTGGTTATTTATGTAACTCAGCCTGCGCCCATAATGTACACAATGGCACATCGCTTGCTTCGTTCCCGATGAATTAAGCAGCCAACCCAAAGATGGGGCATCCCTTGACTGAAACCGTTGCCGCGATCGTCGCCGCGCACCGCGCCGGCGCCATGACGCCGGCGCAAACCGTGGCCCGCAGCTTTCAGCGCATCCGCGACTACAACGACCCCGCCGTGTTCATCAGCCTGCGCGACGAGAAAGCGGCAGTGGCGGAAGCCGAGGCGCTGAGCGCAAAGGATCCAGACACGCTGCCGCTGCTCGGCGTGCCCGTTGCCGTAAAGGACAATATCGACGCGCAGGGCATGCCGACGACGGCGGCCTGCCCGGCTTTCTCGTTTTCACCGGCGCAGGACTCCACCGCGGTCGCGCGGCTGCGCGCGGCCGGCGCCATCATCATCGGCAAGACCAATCTCGATCAGTTCGCCACCGGCCTGGTCGGCGTCCGTTCGCCCTACGGCATCCCGGTCAATCCGATCCGCGCCGATCTCATTCCGGGCGGATCCAGTTCGGGCTCGGGCGTGGCGGTATCGGCCGGCCTGGTGCCGCTGGCGCTCGGCACCGACACCGCGGGAAGCGGCCGGGTGCCGGCAATGCTCAACAACATCGTCGGATTGAAACCAAGTCTTGGGCTGATCTCGACCGCGGGCCTGGTGCCGGCCTGCCGTACGCTGGATTGCATCTCGGTGTTCTCGCTCACCGTCGACGACGCCATGACCGCGCTTGCGGCGATGGCTGGCCCCGACGGGGCCGATCCGTTCTCGCGCAACCGCCCGCTCGGGCAGATCTCGGCGTTTCCCGGGAAACTCCGGCTCGGCGTGCCGCGCAAGGGACAACTGATCTTCTTCGGCGATATCGCCTCGGAGAAAGCCTATGGCGAAGCGCTCGAACGATGGAAATCGCTCGGCGCCACGCTGGTCGAATTCGACCTCGAGCCGTTTTATGAGACCGCGCGATTGCTCTACGAAGGGCCGTGGGTCGCCGAACGCTATCTGGTGATCCGCAATCTGCTGGCATCATCGCCGGATTCGATTCATCCGGTGACGCGCGAGATCACCGCAGCCGGCGCACGGCTGACCGCCGCCGATACCTTTGCCTCGCTCTATCGCCTGCAGGCGCTGCGCCGCATCGCCGACCGCACCTTTGGCAATCTCGACGCCATCGTGCTGCCGACGGCGCCGACCGCCTACTCGACCGCGCAGGTGCTGGCCAACCCGGTCGAGCTCAACAGCCGGCTCGGCACCTATACCAACTTCGTCAACCTGCTCGACCTCTGCGGCCTGGCGCTGCCGGCGGCGATGCGGCCCGACGGCATTCCCTTCGGCATCACGCTGCTGGCGCCGGCGGGACACGACGCGCTGCTTGCCAGCATCGGCCGCGTCTTCCACGCCGATACCAAGCTGAAGATCGGCGCCAGAGGTTTGACGCAGCCGCCATTGCCTGCGCCGTCAACCAGCCTCGTCGGCGACGAGATCGCGATCGCCGTGGTCGGCGCGCATCTCTCCGGCATGGCACTCAACGGCGAATTGCAGGCGCTCAACGGCCGGCTGCTCGAAGCCACCGCCACTGCGCCGGACTACAAGCTCTACGCGCTCGACACGACGCCGCCGAAACCCGGCATGCAGCGCGTCAACGCCGGTACCGGCAGCGCGATCAAGCTGGAGCTGTGGGCGTTATCCGCCGCGGCGTTCGGAAAATTCGTCGCCGCGATCCCGCCGCCGATGTCGATCGGCACCATCCGCCTGGCCGACGGCCGCAGCATCAAGGGCTTTATGGTCGAACCGATCGCCGTCGAAGGCGCGCGCGATATTTCATCGTTCGGCGGCTGGCGCGCGTTCGTGGCGGAAAAGGCGGCGGTTTAATTCGTCATTGCGAAGAACATAGCCCCCGCTAATCCCGTGCCGCGCCGGCAGCGAGCCAGGCGGCGACGGTGGCGCGCTCGTCGCCGGTCATTTCGGTGACATTGCCCGGCGGCATTGCGCTCGACCAGGCGGCAAACCGGCCGATCAGTTTCGCGTTACGATGAATGTGCTCGGGACGATCGAGCAGGATCGCTTTCGGCGCGGTGACAATCTTTTCCCAGACCGGCTCGCCGGCGTGGCACATGCTGCAGCGGGTCGACACGATTTCCTCGACCTGAGCGAAGGTCGCGGCCTGCGGCAGCGCGCCCGTCGTGACCGTCGCCGGCCCTGCCGCGGACAGCAGGGCGATCGCGGCCATGCCCGCCGCCGCCACGATCCATACCCACCATGGCGATTTCTTGCCGGCGTGCCGCGAATTGAAGAAATGCCGGATCACCGGGCCGAGCAGCAGCAGGATCGCGACAATCAGCCAGTTGAAGCGGGTGGCGAAGATCAGCGGATAATGATTGCTCATCATCAGCGCGATCACGGGCAGCGTCAGGTAGTTGTTGTGGACCGAGCGCAGCTTGCTCGACTTGCCGAGCGCCGGATCCGGCGGTTGCCCGGCCAGCAGCGCCGCGACGATCTTCTTCTGGTTGGGGATGATGACCAGAAAGACGTTGGCGACCATGATCGTGCCGACGATGGCGCCGATCTGGTTCAGGGCGCCGCGCCCGCTCAGGACGTGGGTAAAGGCGTAGGTCAAGCCGACCAGGAACAGATAACCGCCGAACGCCAGCAGCCCTTCGTTGCGGGCCAGGCCGGTCTTGCAGGCGACATCGTAGAGTATCCACGCCAGCGCGAGGCTGCCGGCGCTGAAGGCCGCCGCCTGCAGTGGCGTCAGGTCGAAATGCGCCTTGTCGATCAGGAACAGATCGGCGTCGAGATAATAGACCACCACCATCAGCGCGATGCCGGACAGCCAGGTCGTATAGGCTTCCCACTTGAACCAGGTCAGTTCGTCCGGCATCGCCTTCGGCGCCACCAGATATTTCACGATCCGGTAAAAGCCGCCGCCATGGACCTGCCAGGCATTGCCCTGAACGCCATCGGGCAGGTCGGCGGCCGGCTTGAGGCTGAGGTCGAGGTGAATGAAGTAAAACGAACTGCCGATCCACGCCACCGCCGAGACGATATGCAGCCAGCGGAACCCGAGGCTCAGCCAATCCGTGATGATCGATTGCCACATCATTCCGACGGCGCGCCTTTCGGCATTTTGCGAGTGGACTGGCCTACACCGACACCGCGTAAAGCTCGTATTCGCCGCGCACCAGTTCGATATGGGCGCGCATCGCCGCGGCGGCGCCGATCTTGTCGCCGCGCAGGATAGCGACCAGGACGCGGTCGTGCTCGGCCTGCGACTTCGCCAGCCGGCCGAGATTGCGGAACTGAGCCCGCCGGAACGGCTGCACCCGCACCCGCGTCGCCAGCGTCATCTCGGCGATGTAGTCGTTCTGTGAGCCGGCATAGATCGCGTTGTGAAAGCGCTCGTTGACCTCGTGAAAACGCTCGGGATTGCCGGCGTGGCTCAGCACCCGCAACTCTTCATGGATCGCCTCAAGCTTCTGGCGCTCCGCCGCCAGCATCCGTTCGGCGGCCAGCCCCGCGCACAGCGCCTCGAGCTCGGCCATCGCCTCGAACATCCCGGTCAATCGCTCCAGCGACGGCTGCGCCACCACAGCACCGCGATGCGCCCGGGCCTCGACCAGCCCGCTTGCCACCAGTTGGCGCAGCGCCTCGCGCACCGGCGTGCGCGACACGCTGAAACGGCGCGCAATGTCAGTTTCGTCGAGCGCCGAGCCCGGCGCCAGCACGCCGCGCACGATCTCGTCGGCGAGCTGGAGGCGCAGTTCCTCCGCCCGCGTAATCTTGTCCCGCTGCGGCGCCGCGCGGTCGACGCGCCGCACCGCCGTCTCGGGCTCGGCGCCGGGCGGCGGAACGCGCGAGGAGAGATCATCAAGACTCATGTCGACGATCCAGGTTCATTGATGATGCTGACATGGGCCGCGACGATTTTCCAGCCCTCGGGGAAACGCACCCAGGTCTGCATCTGCCGGCCCACCTTGCCGGGCAGTGAATCCCGGTAGAACAACGTCGAGGCCACGGCGGTGTCGCGGCCGTACGTCGAGATCACGGTCTTGTCGGTTTTGCGCATCAGCCCGACCGGCGAACGCGCGGCGCGAAATCCGCTGATCGCGCCGTAGCCGTAGAGATTTTCAGCAATGCCGTAGCGCAGCGTGCGGGAATCGTCGCGGAACAGTTCGTCGAGCACCGCGACATCATTCGACACCAGCGCCTTCTCATAGCGCGCGAATTGCGCGGTGACTTCAGCCAGCACGTCGGGAAGATCGAGTTCCATCGCTAAATTCCTCTCGGCGCGGGAGCGGCGGCAACGCCCATTTTCTCCAGGGCGTGCGCGGCGCGCAGCGCAACATCCTCCCGCCACGGAGCCGCGATGATCTGAACGCCGATCGGCATCGGCTCCAGCGGCACCGGCACCGCGACCACGGGCAACCCGATGAACGAAATCGGTTGGGTGTGAACGCCGATATTGGCGCGCACCGGCAGCTCGACGCCGTCGAGCATGAACGTTACCTGGCCGAGCTTGGGCGCGATGCAGGGCGTCGCGGGTGCGATGATGACGTCCACCGACTTGAACAGCTCCAGCACCCGGGCGCGATACCAGCGGCGAAACTTCTGCGCGCGATCGACCAGGGGCGCAGGCACCATCGCGCCCGCGATCAGGCGGTCGCGCACCGCGGGATCGAAATCGTTCGGACGCTGTCGCAGACGGTCGAGATGCAGCGAGGCGCCTTCGGTGGTGGAGATGACGTAGGCAGCGGCGCGGGCGCGCGCGGCCTCGGGGATCTCGACCGTCCGCGTGGCGTTCAGGGCTTTCGCGACACGCGCCACCGCCTCGACCGCTTCCGGGAACACGTTCTTCTGGAAATAGCCTCCGGCAATGGCCACGCGAAGGCTCGAGATATCCTGTGCCAGCAGCGGCGTCACAGCGTCGACCGGCCGCGTCGTGCAGGCGGCGTCATCGGCATCCGGCCCCTGCATCGCGTCATAGGCCAGCGCAAGATCACCGACACTCCGCGCGAACGGGCCGAGATGATCGAAGCTCGCCACGAACGGAAACGAGCGCGCGCGTGACAGCCGGCCATAGGTCGGTTTCAGACCAAAGATGCCGCAGAACGAGGACGGCACCCGGATCGAACCGTTGGTGTCGCTTCCGAGAGCGATCGGCACCAGCCCGCCGCCGACGGAACTGCCGGAGCCGCCCGATGAACCGCCGCTCATTCGGGTTGGATCGTGCGGATTGCGCGACGGACCGTCATGGATGTTTTCGCCGGTGAAGTCGTAGGCGTATTCGCCCATGTTGAGCGCGCCGACCAGCACCGCGCCGGCCGCTTCCATGCGCTCGATCAGCGTGGCGTCGCGCGGCGATGGTTTGAGGTCGCGGTTGATCTTCGATCCGGCGCGGGTGGCAAGACCCTTGACGTCGAACAGGTTCTTCACCGCGAACGGCACGCCGGCAAGCGGGCCGACCTTTTCGCCGGCGGCGATCGCAGCATCGATTGCGCGGGCCGAGGCGCGCGCGCGGTCGGCGGTGACGTCGGTAAAGGAATTTAAAACTGAGTCGTGTTTGGCGATCCGTGCCAAGGCGGCTTCGGCCACCTCAAGCGCGGATATCTTGCGTGCGGCAATGGCTTGCGCGATCGCCTCCGCGGACATCCCGTCGGTGTTCACGGTCATGGTGCGGTCAGGCTGTATAGACACTGGCCGGCTCGGTATCATCGGGCAGCGGGAATTCATCGACCAGCCCGGCCAGCCTCAACGACACCTCAAGATTTGCGCGCACGGCCGGACGCCAGGCATCCTCGACCGGCAAACGGAGGGCCTTCGAGACGGCATCGATATAGTCGTCCAGGTGGTCAGCAGCCATTTCACTCCCGTCAACTTATCTTCGGAGCATGATCTTTTCGGAAAACCGGTCCTCCACTTTTCCGGATCATGCTCTAATGCACCGGCAACGGCGGATGCGGAATCGCGGTCAGCAACTCCTTTGTATAGGCATCCTGCGGATTACCCAAGACCTGTTCGGATGTTCCCTGCTCGACGATCCGTCCCGACCGCATCACGATGACACGATCACACAACAGACGAACCACATTCAAATCGTGTGACACGAACAAATAGCTCATGCCCATCGATGCCTTGAGGTCCTGCAGCAGATTGAGCACCACCGCCTGCACGGAAACGTCGAGCGCCGCGGTCGGCTCATCAAGGATCACGAGTTTGGGACCCAGCGCAATGGCGCGCGCGATGCCGACGCGGGCCTTCTGCCCGCCGGATAATTGATGCGGAAACCGGTCCAGCAGGTTGACCGGCAGGCCGACAAGCCCGGCGAGTTCCTCGCAGCGGGCGCGGATCGCGTCACCGCCCTTGATGTCGCCCATTTGCATGATCGGATCGGCGATGGCACGCGCCGCGGTAAAGCGCGGGTTGAGACTGTCGGTCGGATCCTGGAACACCATCTGGATGCTCTTGCGCAGCGGCGACCGCGCAAAGCTGTTGGGAAGCATGCCGCCGATCTCGTCGCCGTCGAACAGAATGCGGCCGGAGGTCTGGTCCAACAGCCGCATCACCATCATCGACGTGGTGGATTTGCCGCAGCCGGATTCGCCGACCAGGCCGACGCTCTCGCCATGGCCGACGGAAAAACTGATGCCGTCCACCGCGCGGAACACTTCCGCCTCGACCGGCGGCTTGCGGCTGAACAATTTTCCGAGCGTAGCGGTCGCACCCTGGCGCGGATATTCCTTGACCAGCTTTTCGATGAGCAGCAACGGCTTTGCGTCGGCGGCCGGCGCCGGTGCGGGCGCCAGTGTCGGCAATGCGGCCGCCTCTTCCACCGGGAGGAGATCGCGCAGGGAAACACCGAGCCGCGGCGTCGCCCGCATCAGTTTCTTGGTATAGGCGTGCTCCGGGTTAGCGAAGATGTCGGATGACTTCGCGGTCTCGACCACCCGGCCCTTCTCCATGACAATGACGCGGTCGCAATAGGCGGCAGCAAGGCCGAGGTCATGGGTGATCAGGATGGTCGACATGTTGCGGCGCTTGGTCAGCTCGACGATCAGGTCCATCACCGCCTTCTGGGTGGTGACGTCGAGGCCGGTAGTCGGCTCGTCCGCGATCAGGAGCTGCGGATTGCAGGCCAGCGCCAGTGCGATCACGACGCGCTGGCACATGCCGCCGGACAATTCGAACGGATAGGCGTGATAGCGTTCGCGAGGACGCGCGATCTTGACCTGCTCCAGCGCCTCGATCGCCTTCTCGCCGCGATCGGTCACCGTCGACTGCTGCACGTGCTGGCGCAGCACGTCCTCGATCTGGTCGCCGACCTTGCGGATCGGGTTAAGCGCCGCGCGCGGATTCTGGAAGATCATCGAGATTTCGCGGCCGCGCAGGTCGCGCATCTGGCTTTCGGTCGCCGCCTTGACGTCGATGCCGGAGAACATCACCGAGCCCTCGGCGATCTTGCCGGCGCGGTCGAGGATCTTCATCACGGCATAGGATGTCACCGACTTGCCGGAGCCGGACTCGCCGACGATGCCGAGCGTCTCGCCCTTGGCAACAGTTATGTTGACGTGCTGCACCGCCTTGACGATGCCGCGCCGGGTGGCGAATTCGACGGTGAGATCGTTGACGTCGAGCAACGGTTGCACAGTCATGAAGAGATTCTCCGCGAGTTCGGCATACGCTCTCGGCTCGCCCTCACGGGAACCGGTTTTGGTTGAAGCGCAGGTACGATCAACGCGTGAATCAGGCGCAGGAGTGCGCGAAGACTGTTCATGTCAGGTCCTCCGCTGCGGATCGACGATATCGCGAAGACCGTCGCCGAGCAGGTTGAAGCAAAACACCGCGATCATCAGCGCCAGACCGGGGAACAGCGCAATCCACCATTCGCCCGACACCATGAAGCCCGCGCCTTCCGCGACCATGATGCCCCATTCCGCCGTCGGCGGCCGGACGCCGAGGCCGATGAAGGAAAGACCGGCGGCATTGAGAATGGCGTAGCCCATGGTCAGCGACATCTGAACGATCATGATCGGCATGATGTTGGGAAGGATATGCACCAGCAAAATCCGGAACTCGCCGTTCCCCGACAGCCGCGCGGCCTGCACGAAGCCGGCGTTGCGGCGGACGTTGGCCTCGGCGCGGGCGACGCGGGCATAAAGCGGAAAATTCACGATCGCGGTCGCGATGATGATGTTCTGCACGGTGTTGCCGAGCGCAGCGACGATGCCCATCGCCAGCACGAACAGCGGGAACGCCATGATGGTATCGGCGATACGCCCGACGATGCGGTCGGTCCAGCCGCCGAAATAGCCGGCTGCGATGCCGGCCAGGCCACCCATCAGGAACACCAGCACCACCGACGCCACTGCGATGAAGGTATCGAGCCTGGTCGCGACGATGACGCGGCTGAAGATATCGCGGCCCAACTGATCGGTGCCGAACCAGTGCGCCGCCGACGGCGCCTTCAAGGCGGCTGCGGTGTCGCTGGCGAGCGGATCGTAAGGCACCACATAGGGGCCGAAGATCGCCGCGAACAGGATCACGACCAATAGCCCGAAGGCAAAGGCGGTGACACGGTTCTCGCCGAGCACATAGCGGGTGTGTTCGAAAATCGCCAGAAATCCCGACGTACGCGCGGGACCAACGGGTTCAACGGCAGGCGCGACGGTACTCATGCTTCCCCCTCAGCCTTCGAGACGAACTCTGGGATCGATGACGCCATAGAGAATGTCGATGATCAGATTGAGCAGCACGTACATGACCGCCATGGTCAGCACGAAACCCTGCACCGGCGCGAAGTCCGACGAAATCAGCGCTTCGACCGCATAGGAGCCGATGCCGGGCCAGGCGAAGACTTTTTCAACCAGCACGTTGGCGCCGAGCAGGAACGAGAACACCATGCTCAGCGTGGTGATGACCGGCAGCATCGCGTTGCGGAACGCGTAGGTGACGATCACGGTGGCCGGCGACAGTCCGCTGGCGCGCGCGGTGCGGACGAAGTCGGAGGCCAGTACCGCCAGCATCGAGGCCCGCGTCATGCGCGCGATCGGCGCCAGCGAGAAGATCGCCAGCGTCATCGACGGCAGGATCAGCTGACTGAGCGCGGAGCGGAAGGTTTCGAAATCGCGGGCGATCAGGGCGTCGATCAGATAGAAGCCGGTCACCGAATTCGGCGCGCTGTAGAACACGTCGAGCCGCCCGAGCGGCGCCGGCGACCATCCGAGCCTGAAATAGAACACGTAGACCAGCACCAGGCCCGTGAAGAACACCGGCAGCGACACGCCGGCCGTCGTCGTAATTCGACACAGATGATCGATCCACGACCCGGGCCGGTTGGCAGCGAGAACGCCGAGCGGAATCGCAATCACGATGGACACGACGAGGCCGAGCAGCGTCAGCTCCGCCGACGCCGGCAGCCGGTTCTTGATTTCGGTCGCGACCGGCTGGCCTGTCGTCAGCGAGTTGCCGAAATCGCCATGCGCGAGATCGTTGGTGTAGCGGAAGAACTGCTCGATCAGCGGCCTGTCGAGTCCGAGTTTCTTGCGGATCTGCTCGACCGCCTCCTTGCCAGCTGCGGGACCCGCGAAATAGGCCGCGGGATCGCCGGGCAGCGCACGCGTCAAGAGGAACGTCACGATCACGACCCCGATCAGCGACGGGATCGCAAACAGCAGCCGCTTGCCGATCATGGTCAGCATGGCGGGTTACCCCTTCGCCAGCGCGCGGTAATCGAGGCGGCGGTGGAACCAGTATTGATAGCCGGTGATGTTCTTCTGCATCGCGACGTTGACGAACGGCTGATACAGCGGAATGCGCGGGATATCGGTGAAGGCGAGATCGACGAAACCCTTGACGTCGGCGTCGTAGGTCGCCTTGTCGCCGGCCGCGGCCGCAACGCGCGCGCCGTCGATCAGCTTGTCCATCTCCGGCGACTTGTAAGCCATGGTGTTGAAGACGGAATTGTTGCCGTGATAGCACCAGTAGAAGAAGTATTCGGGGTAATCGAGCCAGCCCGAGAACACATTGGTGTAGAGCGGCATCTCCTTCTTGTTCAGCTCGGTGCGCCAGTTGGCGCCGGGCACCTTGTTGATCGTGGTCTTGATGCCGATCTGGGCGAGACTTTCCTGCACCAGCACGCAGAGCGGCTCGTTGATGCCCGCGAAATTGAGGTCGAACGAGATCGTGGTCTCGAAGCCGTCGGGATAGCCGGCCTCGGTCAGCAGGGCCTTGGCCTTGGCCATGTCGGTGAAATACTTGGTCGGCTGCGGCCACGCCACTTCGGTGGCCTTGCCGGCCGGCGCGCCGAACATCGGATTGGCAAGGCCGAACAGCACCGCGTCCATGATTTTCTGGTACGGCACCGCATAGGCCATGGCCTCGCGCACCTTCGGATTGTTGAACGGCGGTTTTGTCACGTTCATGCCGAGATACTGGATGCCGTTGGAGAACGGCAGCGACACGATGTTGAGCTTGCCGGCCGCCTTCAGTTCCTGGAAATCCTTGTTGGGCAGTTCATAGGAGATGTCGGCGTCGCCGCGCTCCAGCAGCGCACGGCGGTTGCCGGCCTGCGGCACCATGCGCCAGATCACGCGCTTGATCTTCGGCATGGGACCGCCGACCCAGTCGTCGTTGCGCTCCATGATCACTTCGGTACCGGCGGTCCACTTCGTCACCTTGTAGGCGCCGGAACCCGCGGTCTGCTGCTTGGTGTATTCGAGGCCCCAGGGATCCTTCTCGGAAGCGTTCTTCTTCACCAGTTCGGAGTTGACGATGCAGGGCACGATGACCGCAAGATCGGGAATCGTCAGCCTGTCCTTCTTGGCGAAGTCGACGCGCACGGTGCTGTCGTCGACGACGACGAACTGTTCGGCCTTGGTCAGCGAGCCCGCGCTCATCTGGAAGGTCGGGAAACCGCCGACGCTGACGGCGCGATCGAGCGACCACTTGGCGTCCTTCGCCGTCACCGGCGTGCCGTCGTGGAATTTCGCGTTCTTCTTCAGTTTGAAGGTCACCGACATATCGCCGATATTGATATCCTCGGCGAGTTCAGGCTTGAACTTGTCGCGGTCGTAATACGGCACGCCGCCGGGGCCTTCCTTCATCTCGTGGCTGATCAGCCGGTCGTAGCAATTCCACGACACCTCATAGCCCGGCACGTTGGTGCCGACGCCGTGGATGTCGAGGTTGTTGGGGCCGCCTTCGGAGACGATCAAGAGCGTCTCCGACCGCGCGTCGGCCTTGGCCGCGGACCAGATCGCCGGCGCCGGCGTCAGCGCGCCAGCCGCAGCTATTCCGGACACCGATTTGAGGAAATCGCGACGCTTCATGGGATGCTCCAAACGCCAGAGGGAAAGCGGCTTTGGAGCTGGAATCGCAAGGTTCGTGCCAAACCTTAAGGGAAAGCCAATTTTCCTCTATCGCTATGCGATCGCAAAGGAATAGTCGATTTCAGCCGAGAGAAGGCGACTTGGAAGCCGGCGCTCATTGCATACAAAGATGCTTATTTGCATATCTTGTGAGCAGACTAATTCCAGCGCCCGTTTACTGTGCGACATCCGGTCGCGTCAGACCGGCCAAACCAGATCCTGCAATTCGAAGAGGTCTTCAACTTTGTGCTGCCAGCCCTCGATGCAGATATGGCGGACCGGATCGCTTGCCCGGTGCAGCATCGTCAGCGCCATCAGCCGGCGCTTCAAGGTCGCATCGATATCATCGGCTGAATAGCCAAAGCCCTCGAACAGGCTGCGAACCCGGCGCGGCATGCCCGCGGCCATGAAGGCGCTCGGGCCCAGCAAGTCGTATTCGCCCCAGCCGGTCATCACGTCGCCGAAGTCGAACAGCCCGGACAGGCGCCAGTTGGCGCCATCGCGACTCAGCAAGAAATTCTCCGGAATGTATTCACCGGTCAGCATCACCGGCGCCCGGTCCAGCGGAATCAGCGCGGGCACCTCGCGCAACAGGTCGTCCAGTCCGTCGAGAAATTTTTGCGGCAGACCGAGACGGACATGCCGCGCGCGACATCCTGCGGTTTGCGCCGCGATGAACTGGTCCCAGCGCGGCTCGATCAGGCAGAGTTCGCCGACCGGGACGCGCTGCACTTCCGCGATGATTGCTCCGATCTCGCCGAGAACGCGCTCCTTCTGACCTTCCGGCAGCGCTGGCCAAGCTTCGCTGCCGAGGACGCCGGGCAACCGCGTGATGACGAGATACGGCCACTGGTCGCGCTCGCCCTCGAACACGATTTCGGGGATCGGGATGCCGAGCTTGCCGCGCAGCAGCGCCAACGAGCTGCGCTCCGAAATAAACTTGGCACGAAAGAAGGGCGGAAACAGTTTCAGGATCAGCTCGGCACCGAGCCCGATGACGAGATTGGTCCCGGTCGAGAAAATGTGCGGCGACGCCGTCGGCAGGCCGTGGCCATTCGCAATATCGAGCGCCACCGGCAGCCATTGCGACGTATCGGCGCGCCAGATTTTGTAAGCCTCGAAATTCGGAAGATTCGGCAATGAAAGCATGATTGGCAAACGCTATCTGTCCGGGTTCGCCCGTTCGAACTGGCGCAACAGCCGGTTGCCGCGCTCGGCGGCGAAGTCGAGCGCGGCCTGCGGCGTTCGCTTGCCGCTGAAAGCCTGCTCCAGTTCTTCGTCGATCACGTCGCGGATCAGGACGAACGAGCCCAGCCGGATTCCCTTTGAATTTTCGGTCGGCGGCTTCAGGGTCATCTGCTCGATCGAGATCGCCGTACCGGGGTTGCGATCATAAAAGCCCTGCGCACGGGTCAGTTCGAAGGCGGCGCGGGTGATCGGCAGGTAACCCGTGTTCTGGTGCCAGGCGGCCTGGATTTCCGGCTTCGACAGGTAGGCAAAGAATTTTGCGACACCGGCATATTCGGCGCGCGGCCGGTCGCGCAGCACCCACAGCGTGGCGCCGCCGATAATGGTGTTTTGCGGCGCGCCCTGCACGTCGGGCCAGTACGGTATCATGCCGTAACCGACCTCGAATTTCGAATTGGCCTTGATGTCGGCGCGCGTCGCCGACGAGCCGATGAAGATTCCGCATTCGCCTTTTTGAAAGCGCGGTTCGGCCGACTGGCCCTTGCCGCTATAGTCGAACACCTTGGTGGTCTGCCATTCCGCCAGTTGCGCGATGTGGCGCACCACCAGCGGATTGTTGAACGTCAGTTCGGCATCGAGGCCGCCGAACCCGTTGGCATGGGTCGCCAACGGCAGATTGTGGAACGCGGAAAAATTCTCGACATTGATCCAGGAAGGCCACGAAGTGGTGAGGCCGCAGACGGCGCCGGCCGCGCGCAGCCGCTTCGCCGCGACGCCGACCTCCGGCCAGGTCTTCGGCGCAACCTCCGGATCGAGGCCGGCGGCGCTGAACAGATTCTTGTTGTAGTACAGAATCGGTGTCGAGACATTGAACGGGAACGACAGCATGTTGCCGGCGACGTCGGAGTAATAGCCGGTCACGGCCGGCAGATAGGCGCCCGGCGAGAACGGCTCCGACTGGTCGCGCATCAACTCGTAGACGGGATAGATCGCGCCTTTGGCCGCCATCATGGTCGCGGTCGCGATCTCGTTGACCTGGACGATGGCGGGCTGGCTGCGCGAGCGGAAGGCGAAGATCGCGGCCGTCACCGTTTCGGTATAGGTGCCCTTGTAGGCCGGCACGATCCGGTATTCGGATTGCGACGCGTTGAAATCGGTCGCCAGCTTCTCGAGCTGCTTGCCGAGTTCGCCCGACATCGCGTGCCACCACATGATCTCGGTGGCGGCCTGCGCCGGAGACACCAGTGCCGCGGCGGCGAGCGCGACAGACTGCAACAACCTCAAGGCCAGTTTCACTGATCGACCACTCTGCTCTGCCGCTGCCCGCGATAAGTCCGTTCGACGCGCCGTCTTAAATGCCCGGAACGGCGGTTTCAATGCAACTTTCAATCACCGTGCAGCTGACCCGGCCCACCCATCCGGGGGGCGTCGCGCTGCACAATCACCGATTGCAGGCGAGCCAGCACCTTAACCATGCCCGGATAGCCAACCTACGGAAAGTTCTGCTAAAAAGCATTGAACCTTTCGTTCGCGCCGCAGACAGTATCAGTAAGGGGATTCGTTGCCCGTGTACCGCCGCGCCGACCTTTCGCGGACCTTTCAGCTTGTTGTCGCGCTGTCTCTGACATCAGCCGCAACGGGCGTTTTTGCGCGTGAATTTCGCGCCGCCGATACCCAGAACAAGGACGATCCGACCGTCCAGGCACCCGGCTACCTGGGCAGCCTGATCGCGGGGCGCAGCGATGGTCGCTGCCAGATCGAGGTGTCGTTGGCGACGCCGCAAGAGCCATCGTTCAGCGTTTCGCCCGGCGAGCAGAATATTTTTCACGAAGCTGCCTCGGCCGGAATCTACGCCAGGCTTCATCGCGCCCCCGCGATGACCCGATCGATCGAACGCATTCGCGAGGTGGAGTGAATTGGCCGAGACGCCACACCAGGACGGAGCGATGGAACGGCAGGCGGGCTTCGCCGCGCGCGGCCGTTTTCGCATCGTTCAGGCACTGCGCGCGGTGCCGATCCGCTGGCGCATCCTGTCGATCGCGGGATTGAACTCCGCCGTCGTCGTGGTGCTTGCCGCGCTGATCTGGAACGGCGCCCAGGTGCTCGGCTCGGCCTGGGACGATGTCCGCCAGGTGCGGGAATCCGACAAGATCCTGGCACTGCTGGAAAGCGAAACCAGCCGGCTGCAGAACCTGATCCATCGCTATATCAACCAGCCGAGCCCGGAACTGTTCGCCGAGATCCTGCTGTTGCGCGAAGCTGTGCTCGGCACGCTGACCACGCGCGCCTCGACCGACCCGATGCTGTCGGGATCGGTCGAACGGCTCGAGCACGTCACCGACCGCTTCCTCAACGGCTTCGGCGAATTGCGAGGGGTGCAGGCGACCATCACAAAAACCTACGAACAGCAGGTGCTGGGGCCGGCCAAGGAAATGGCCGGGCTCTATTCGATCATCGAAGGCGCCACCGGCCACCGCGACGCACTGATCTGGCCGGCACTCGGCAAATCGCGCGAGGCGTTCACGGCGATGCTGGTCGCCGCCAACTCCTATTACCTGTCGTTGGCCTCGGCCTCCGCGGAGGAGGCGCGCCGAAACACCGAGACGATCGAGAAGACCATTCCCGTGATGTCCGACCTCGCCGACAACGATTTGCAGCGGATGGCGCTGACGCGGCTGAATGCGCGGACGCTGGCGCTGCGCGAGGGGTTCGCCAAACTGACCGAGCAGCTTGCCAACCGGACCGAGCTGTTGCGCAACACCATCGACGCCAGCCAGGCAGAGGCGATCGGCGCCATCGACGAACTGTCGGTCAAGATGCGCCAGCGCGAGCAAAAGGCGCAGGAGACGTTCGACCGGACGCTGTCGTCGATTTCGCGGCGGGTGATGTCGATCGCCGTGATCTTCCTCGGCATCATCCTGTCGGCCGGCGTCCTGATCGCGCTCTCGATCCGGCTGCCGCTGCAGCAGATCATGGCGGCGATGCACGCGATCACGTCGGGCAATTACAATCGCGCCGTGCAGGGCACGTCAGCCAGGGACGAAGTCGGCGCCATGGCGCGCGCGGTGGAAGTATTCCGCGAGAACGCCATCGCCAAGCGCGAGACCGAGGACGAATTGCGCGCCTCAAAGGAAAAAGCCGAGAGCGCGCTATTGGAACTCAACACCGCGCAGCAGAACCTGATCGATGCTGAACGGCTGGCGGCACTCGGCGGGCTGGTCGCCGGCGTCGCCCACGAAGTCAACAACCCGATCGGCATCAGCCTGACGGTCGCGTCAAGCTTTGCGCGCCGCGCCGAAATTTTCGAATCCGAGCTGCGCACCGAACCGCTGCGGCGGTCCAAGCTCGACGAATTCGTCAAGAGCTCGCGCGACGCGGCGGGGCAGCTGGTGGCGAACCTGCACCGCGCCGGCGAACTGATCCAGTCGTTCAAACAGGTCGCGGTCGACCGTTCGCATGCCGAGCGGAGGCAGTTCAATCTCGGCGAAGCCACCGATCAGATCGTCGCCAGCCTGCGGCCGGTGCTGAAGAAGGCGGCCATCACGCTGTCGGTGGACGTCCCCGAAGGCCTCGTCATCGACGGCTATCCCGGCTCCTACGGCCAGATATTAACCAATCTTTTCCTCAACGCCGCCAACCATGCCTTCGCCGACGGCCGCTCCGGGGCGATCTCGATCTCGGCGCGGGGGCGCGGCAGCGACGATGTCGAGATCATTTTCGCCGACAACGGGGCCGGAATGACGCCGGACGTGCAGCGGCAGGCGTTCGACCCGTTCTTTACGACGCGCCGCAACGAAGGCGGCACCGGACTGGGCTTGCATATCGTCTATAATCTTGTCACTCAACAGCTCGGCGGCCGGATGATGCTGGAGTCAAGACCGGGACAAGGCACCACATTCCGCATTATCATGCCGAAGGTCGCCAGGGGCGGCCCCACGACAACAGACGCAGTAGCCGACGGAACTCCTCAATGGCCGAACAGGACGATGTCCTCCACCTGATCGACGATTCCGGGATCGCTCCGGAGGATTCGAACGCGCGCAAGTGGAAGATCGCCGTTATCGACGACGATGCCGCGGTGCATGAAGGCACCCGTTTCGCGCTTAGCGACTACAACCTTCACGGCGCCACGCTGGAAATCCTGTCTGCCTATTCCGCGGCCGAGGGCCGCACCCTGATGCGCGACAATCCCGATATCGCGGCCGTGCTGCTCGACGTCATCATGGAGACCGACGTCGCAGGGCTTGAACTGGTCGAATATATCCGCAGCGATCTCAAGAACGAGACCGTCCGCATCATCCTGCGCACCGGCCAGCCCGGCCAGGCGCCCGAGCGCCGCGTCATCGTCCAGTACGACATCAACGACTACAAGGCCAAGACCGAGCTGACCGCCGACAAGCTGTTCACCTCGCTGACCGCGGCTCTGCGCAGCTACCAGCAGCTCGAGCGCATGGTGCAGACCCGGCGCGGGCTGGAAATCATCATCGACGCCGCCTCCACTCTGTACGACTTCAAGTCGATGCAGCGCCTCGCCGAGGGCGTGCTGACGCAGCTCGCCTCGCTGCTCAATGTCGATTGCGCCGGCATTCTGGTGCTGCGCGACGACGGCAATGCCGACAGTGAATTCTCGGTGCTGGCGGGCTCGGGCTGCTACAGCCGGTTCATCGGCACCACCAGCTCGAAGGCGCTCGATCCGGATCTGCGGCAGATGGTCGAAGCCGCCTTCCTGCGCCGCAAGAACGAATTCGCCGACCACCGCAGCGTGCTCTATCTGCGCACCGGCAGCGGCCGCGAAGTCGTGGTGCTGCTGCAGGCCGAGCGGCCGCTGTCCGACACCGACCGTTCGCTGGTCGAGATCTTCTCCAGCCGGCTTTCGATCGCCTTCGACAACGTCATTCTTTACCGGCAGCTGCACGAGGCCAATACCCAGCTCGAGGACCGCGTCGCCCAGCGTACCCGCGCGCTGATGCAGGCCAACCGCCGGCTATCGGCGCAATGGCTGCGGCTGCAGCGCGCCAACGGCTTCAAGAACGAAATTCTCGGTACCGTCGCCCACGACCTGAAGAATCCGCTCGGCGTCATCCTCGGCCGCACCGAAATGCTGACCGAACTGATCGGCGCCGGCTCGCCCAAGGAAAACGTCACCGCCCAGGTCGAGCATATCCGCGACGCCACCAAGCGCCTGACCTCGATGGTCGATCACCTGATTTCGGATGCGATGGCCGACGCCTTCGACATCACCATCCGCCGCGAGCCGGTCGACGTGGCCGCCCTGGTCGCCGAGGTGGTCGACGCCAACCTGCCTTCGGCGGTGAACAAGCAGCAGACGCTGAGCGTGTCGGCGCCACCGAACTTCGTCACCATGTGCGATGCCGACCGCATCCGCGAGGCGATCGACAACCTCGTCAGCAACGCCATCAAATATTCACCGATCGGCGGCAAGATCGCGGTGGCCGTCACCCATGAGGGCCACAACACCGTCATTCGCATCACCGATCAGGGCGCGGGCCTGTCGCCGGAGGATCTCGGCCGGCTGTTCGGCCGGTTCCAGCGGCTCTCGGCCAAGCCGACCGCCGGCGAGAGTTCGACCGGCCTTGGACTCTCGATCGTCAAGCGCATCATCGACATGCATGGCGGCCATGTGACCGCGGAAAGCGGCGGTCCCGGACAGGGATCGACGTTTACGGTTACAATGCCCGCAACAGAGACGACATGACCCAGAGCCCGCACATCATCATCGTCGACGACGAGGCGCCGGCCCGCGAGATGGTCGGCGATTACCTCAAGATGCACGGCTTTGCCGTGACGCTGTGCGACGGCGGCAAAAGCCTGCGCGGCGAGATCGAGACCAACGTACCCGATCTCGTGGTGCTCGACCTCAACATGCCCGAGGAAGACGGGCTGTCGATCATTCGCGACCTCAAGAGCCGCATCAACGTTCCCGTCATCATGCTGACGGCGACCGCAAGCCCGATCGACCGCGTCGTCGGCCTTGAACTCGGCGCCGACGACTACATCGCAAAACCCTGCGAACTGCGCGAACTGATGGCGCGAATCCGCTCGGTGCTGCGTCGTAGCGCGCCGGTCAAGGCGGCCGGCCCCGACGCGGCTGCCGCCAAGGTGGAAAAGGAACAGCTGGTGCGGTTCGGCACCAAATGGCTCGACCTCGAAGCCCAGGCGTTGCGCGACGACGAGGGCAACGAGCATCCGCTGACGGCCTCCGAATTCGGCCTGTTGAAGGTGTTCGCCGCCAATCCCAAACGGGTGCTGTCGCGCGAACGGCTGCTCGAGCTCGCCAATGCCCGCGACGCCGAGGCCTTCGACCGCGCCGTCGACCTCCGCATCATGCGGATCCGGCGCAAGATCGAGATCGACCCGACCAAGCCCGCCGTGATCCGCACGATCAGAGGCGGCGGCTACCTGTTCTCGCCGACCGGCGACAAGGGTTAGCTTTCGTCGTCCCGGCCTTCGCCGGGACGACGGGATTTTGTTCCCGGACCAATATCTCCTCAAATCTCGGCGCTCCCCCATTTTCCGCGCCTTGAAATTACTCGTATTTCTGCCCCGAATGTTTCGTCGCAGGCCCGGCGACGAAACAATTCTCCTGCTCACGAAACCATTTTCCCCTTGGCGTGCAGACATCCCGAAACGTGGACTAACTATCACTCCTCCCAACGAAGCGACGCCTAACGGCGAACTGGGAGTATGTCATGTCGAACGTCATCGCCATCAACGCTGCAGCACGCAAGACCATCGCCGCTGCCCGCGCCACATCCGATGAAATGCTGCTGGAGAGTATCGCCGCCGGCGGCCGTACCGCGATGCATGTGCTTTACTCCCGTCATAACGTCCGGGTTTACCGCTTCGTGCTGCGCATGGTGCGCGACACCACGATGGCCGAAGACCTGGTCAGCCAGGTGTTCCTCGACGTCTGGCGGACCGCGAGCCAGTTCGAAGGCCGTTCCCAGGTTTCGACCTGGCTGCTGTCGATCGCCCGCTTCAAGGCGCTGACCGCACTGCGCCAGCGCAAGCATGAGGATATCGATCAGGAAGACGTGCTGGAGATCGCCGACGGCGCCGACACGCCGGAAGCTTCGCTCGACCGCAGCAACACCAGCGCCATCCTGCGCGCCTGTGTCGCCAAGCTGTCGCCGGCCCATCGCGAGATTATCAATCTGGTCTACTACCATGAGAAGTCGGTCGAAGAGGCCGGCGAGATCATCGGCATTCCCCAGAGCACGGTGAAGACCCGGATGTTCTACGCCCGCAAGCAATTGGCCGACTTGCTTAAGGGCGCCGGTGTCGACAGCCTCGCGGCATAAATTCCTGCCATTTCAACTGGTTATGGGAATATATCTGATATAAACCGGCTGGTTTCGACGGACAAAAGATTACCGCCGACGAAACAAATGAAACAATTGGCGACATCACCCGGAAAAACTCGCCCCCTATACCCTTAGCCAACAACGCAACACCAACGCCGAACAGGAGAGCGAACATGCTGAAGCCGTCCTTCCGCCTCTTCATTATCCCGCTCGGCGCGGTCTGCACCCTGGCTTCGCTGTCCGCCCAGAACGTTTCGCCCCGCGCCCAGCGCGATGGCGGTTCGATGGTGGTCCGTGAACAGGTGATCGACTGCAGCACCAAGGATCCCCAGGAGGTCTGCGTGATCTCCCCCGACAGCGGAACCAATCTTCGCTGAACCAGTTTCTACCGTGACTTTCTGACCTCCCAAGTTACCTCCAACGACCCGGCCGGGATGCCCCCCCAGCCGGGTCGCTCTGCGTTTGGGACCTCGATTCCGTGAAGCCTTTCCCGAGAAATTTCACAGAGACGTGACGCAGCCGGCACGCGGCTGACGTAACGCCACACCGCATCATCGCGAACGTCATCAGGCGCCCGGCATGGACACATCCGTCACCGGGCCAAGTGATGGACGCTTCCGATGCTGAACCTCGTTCTTGCGCTGCTCGCAGGCGTCGTCACCGTCGCAGCCCCCTGCACGCTGCCGATGCTGCCAATTCTCCTCGGGGCATCGGTCGGCCAGACCGGCAAGGCGCGGCCGGCGATGATCGCGCTCGGCTTTGTGATGTCATTCTCGATGGTGGCGTTGCTGCTGGGCGCGATCACCCGCGCCTTCGATTTCGATCCGAACGACTTGCGCACGGGCGCTGCGATCCTGCTGGCAGGCTTCGGGCTGCTGATGATCTGGCCGGCGCCGTTCGAGTGGCTATCGGTCCGGATCGGCGGTTTTGGCGGCAACGCGGTCATATCGCGCCCGGGCGTGATCGGCGGCTTCGTGCTCGGCACTACGCTCGGCCTGGTCTGGACGCCCTGTGCCGGACCCGTGCTGGGCTCGATCCTGACGGTGGTCGCGACGTCGAAAGACACCGCCTGGGCAAGCCTGCAGCTGGTCGTTTACGCGGTCGGCGCCAGCCTGCCGATGCTGGCGATCGCCTATGGCGGCCAGGCCGTCACCAGCCGGGTCCGCAGCCTCGCGCGGATCGCGCCCCGCTTGCAGCAGGGTTTTGGCGTCGTCGTGATCGCCTTCGCCGCGCTCTCCTACCTGCAGTACGACACGCTGATCGTGTCGTGGCTGACCGGATTTTACCCCAACGGCCAGATCGGCCTCTGATCCCCTCGAATGGAGTTTGCCATGAAATTACGATTGCTCGCCGCATCCGCCATGATCGTCGCGCTTGGCTTGACCGGCGCCGCGCTGCACGCCGCCAGTCGAGAAACGACGCCCGCGCAAGACGCGCCGTTTGCCGTCGCAGCCGCGCAGGCCACCGCGCCCGATTTCGTCGGGCTCGGCAACTGGTTCAACTCGGCCCCGCTGAAACTCGCCGATCTGCACGGCAAGGTGGTGCTGGTGAATTTCTGGACCCACGGCTGCGTCAACTGCGTCAACACGCTGCCGCACGTCACCGAGCTCTACGCCAAGTACAAGGACCGCGGCTTTGTCGTGGTCGGCATTCACACCCCGGAATTTCCGTTCGAGCGCTCCGCCTCCAACGTCCAGGCCGCGCTGAAGCGGCACGGCATCACCTACCCGGTGGCGCAGGACAACGACTTGCAGACCTGGAATGCCTGGCACAACCAGTATTGGCCGGCGCAATATATCGTCGACCAGAACGGCAAGGTCGTGTTCCAGCACGCGGGCGAAGGCCAGTACGAGGAGATCGACCGCACGGTCGGACGGCTGCTGAACGCGAATAGCTGAGCTGCACGATATCGACGCGGGTACTATCGTCAAATCCGGCGTGGTAAGGTCCATGCCGGGGCTATGATGGATGGTGCGCGATGTTCGAAAGCTGGGATGCCGTCGTTTTGGCCCGGGCGCAGTTCGCCTTCACGATGTCGTTCCACATCATCTTCCCGGCCTTCTCGATCGGGCTTGCCAGCTATCTTGCGGTGCTCGAGGCGCTGTGGCTCGCGACCAGGCGCGAGGTCTTCATCAACCTGTTCAATTATTGGCTGAAGATCTTCGCCATCGCCTTCGGCATGGGCGTGGTGTCGGGCATTGTCATGTCCTACCAGTTCGGCACCAACTGGTCGGCCTTCTCGGACAAAACCGGCCCCGTGATCGGCCCGATGATGGCCTATGAGGTCTTGACCGCGTTCTTTCTCGAAGCCGGCTTTCTCGGCGTCATGCTGTTCGGGCTGGAACGCGTCGGTCACAAGCTTCATTTCATGGCGACGCTGATGGTCGCGACCGGCACGCTGATCTCGGCGTTCTGGATTCTCTCCGCCAATTCCTGGATGCAGACGCCGGCCGGCTACGCCCTGAATGCCGACGGACAGTTCGTCGCCGCCGACTGGCTGAAAGTGATCTTCAACCCGTCGTTCCCCTACCGCCTCGTGCACATGGTGCTGGCGGCTTATCTGACCACCGCACTGGTGGTCGGCGCGGTCGGCGCCTGGCATCTTCTGCGTGACCGGCACCTCGCCGGCCCGCGCGTGATGTTCTCGATGGCGATGTGGATGGCCACGCTGGTCGCACCGATCCAGATTCTGGCCGGCGACCAGCACGGCCTCAACACGCTGGAGCATCAGCCGGCCAAGGTGATGGCGATGGAGGGGCATTTCCAGAGCCACAAGGACGGCGCGCCGCTGGTGCTGTTCGGCTGGCCCGACATGACCGATGCCAAAGTCAAATACGCCATCGAGGTCCCGAAACTTTCGTCGCTGATCCTGAAACATTCGCTCGACGCACCGCTCGCCGGCCTCGATACCGTGCCGCGTGAAAACTGGCCGCCGGTGCCGATCACGTTCTGGTCGTTCCGCGTCATGGTCGGCCTCGGATTCCTGATCATGGGGCTTGGCCTGTTCAGCCTGGTGATGCGCCTGAGCGGCAAACTCTATGAAACCCGGCTGTTGCATCTGTTCGCGCTGGCGATGGGCCCGGCGGGCTTTATCGCCGTGCTGGCGGGCTGGATCACCACCGAGACCGGACGGCAGCCGTTCACGGTGTACGGGCTGTTGCGCACGGTGGAATTGGCGTCGCCGCTGGCGGCGCCTGCGGTGGCCTCCTCGCTGATCGCGTTCATCATCGTCTATTTCGCGGTGTTCGCCGCCGGGGTGTTTTACATCCTGCGGCTGATGGCGCAGCCACCGCATCACGGCGAACAGGGCCCGCGCAGCGACGTCCCCGCTCGCGCCGCCGGCATCACGCCGGTTGCGGGCGCTGTTGCGGAAGGAGGCGCGCGATGATCCCGATCGACCTTCCCACTATCTGGGCCTTCATCATTGCCTTTGCCGTGTTCGTCTATGTCGTGATGGACGGTTTCGATCTCGGCCTCGGCATTTTGTTTCCGCTGTTTCCGCAAAAGGCCGACCGCGACGTCATCATGAACAGCGTCGCACCGGTCTGGGACGGCAACGAAACCTGGCTGGTGCTCGGCGGCGGCGGCATGATGGCCGCGTTTCCGCTGGCCTATGCCGTGCTGATGCCGGCGCTGTACACGCCCATGATCGCGATGCTGCTCGGCCTGGTGTTTCGCGGCGTCGCTTTTGAATTCCGTTGGCGGACTTCGCAGACCGGCCGCAACCGCTGGGACATCGCTTTTGCCGGCGGCTCGCTGCTGGCGACGTTGGCGCAGGGCATCGCGCTCGGCGCCATCCTGCAAGGTATCCATGTCGAGGGCCGGCATTATGCCGGCGGCTGGTGGGATTGGCTGACCCCGTTCAGCATTCTGACCGGCGCGGCGCTGGTGATCGGCTATGCGCTGCTCGGCGCCACCTGGCTGGTCATGAAGACCGAAGGCGCGTTGCGCGACCGCGCCTATCACCTGAGCTGGCTGTTGCTGCTGGCGATGCTGGGCGCCATCGGCGCGGTCAGCATCGCAACCCCGTTTCTGCACGTGCAATACACCCAGCGCTGGTTCGCCTGGCCGAACATCATTCTCACTGCGCCGGTGCCGATCGCGGTGGCCGGCGTCACCGTGCTGCTGCTGCGCAGCCTCGCCAACAAATACGACTACCAGCCGTTCTTTCTGACGCTGGCGCTGTTCGCGCTGTCCTATGCCGGGCTCGGCATCAGCATGTATCCGTTTATCGTGCCGCAGAGCATCACGATCTGGCAGGCGGCCTCGCCCGAGAACAGCCAGATCTTCATGCTGTTCGGCGTCGCCGTGCTGATACCGCTGATCCTCGGCTATACCGCCTGGGCCTATTGGGTGTTCCGCGGCAAGGTGAAGCCCGAAAGCGGCTACCATTGACCGAAATCAAGCCCAATCCGCGGCCATTGATGCAGCGTTTGCTGTGGTTCGCCGCGCTCTGGCTCGGCGGCGTCGGCACCGTGGCGCTGATCTCGTTCGGCCTGCGGTTGTGGATCGCGCCAAAATGAACGGATTTTGACACCCCATAAAATGGGCAGTTGAGAAAAATAGCAGGCATTTCAGTGACGTATCTGCCACATTCGCCCTAAACTTGCCATCAAGCGGGCCCTGAGATTTGATGGTTCCGCTGATTTGGCCAACCTTGCCCAATTTGGCCAAAACGCCAACAAGGAGACCTCCGCGATGACGAAGTTTCGGCACCTGATCTGGATGTTGATCGCGACAACCGGTCTGATCCTTTCGACCACGCAGAGCCAGGCGCAGATGCGCCAGCCCGACGTCGGCGACCAGCCGGGATTGCTGGCGGATGACTTCGTCGAGCTCGATCCGGAGTACAAGAAGACTGCCGTGCTCTATCGCACCAACGAGCCGGCCGGCACCATCATCATCCAGACCTCCGAGCGCCACCTCTATCTGATCCAGGGCAATGGCCGCGCCCTGCGCTACGGCATCGGCGTCGGCCGCGACGGATTCACGTGGCAGGGACTGGTGAACATCACGCAAAAGAAGGAGTGGCCGGACTGGACGCCGCCGCCGGAAATGATCCAGCGCCAGCCCTATCTGCCGCGCTTCATGGCCGGCGGCCCCGGCAATCCGCTCGGGGCGCGCGCGATGTATCTCGGCACGACCGTCTATCGTATTCACGGCACCAACCGGCCCGATACCATCGGCACCGCCGTCTCCTCCGGCTGCTTCCGGCTGGTCAATTCCGACGTCGCCGACCTCTATGAGCGCGTTCCGGTCGGCACCAAGGTGATCATCCGGCAGAAACCGGAACTGTAACGCCCGCACCTCTCTTCATCGCCTGTCTGTTTTCCTGCCATTTCCCTGAAATTGGTGAGTTTAAAAATGCTACGTACATTTCGAGGCGGCCTCCTGATCGGGCTGGCGGTCGCAGTTGCGGTCGCGGCTATCGCCATCACCTATGAACGCTACGACACAAGGACCCTGAAGCGCACGGTGCGGCGCGGCGACGTGCTGTGCGGCGTCAACAAGGGCCTGCCCGGCTTCTCGATCCCCGACGAGAAGGGCGACTGGGCCGGCTTCGATGTCGATTTCTGCCGCGCGGTGGCGTCGGCGATCTTCAACGATCCGAAGAAGGCGAAGTTCGTGCCGCTCGAGGCCAGCGAGCGCTTCAAGGAATTGCAGAACCG
This sequence comes from uncultured Alphaproteobacteria bacterium, assembly GCA_963764705.1. GTDB lineage: Bacteria > Pseudomonadota > Alphaproteobacteria > Rhizobiales > Xanthobacteraceae > Bradyrhizobium. The sequence continues at coordinate 722,069 of CAVXTR010000020.1, forward strand.
CACGGTCGACATCCTCTCCCGCAACTCGACCTGGAGCATGTCGCGCGAGACCAATTACGACCTCTATTTCCCGGCGGTCGCCTATTATGACGGCCAGGGTTTCATGCTGCCTACATCCCGCAAGATCGATTCGGCGCTGGACCTGAACGGCAGCAAGGTCTGCGTCCAGGAAGGCACCACCACGCTGCTCAACCTCGCGGACTATTTCCGCGCCAATAACATGAAATACACGGAGATGAAGTTTCCGAAGCTGGAAGAGGTGCTCAAGGCCTATGAATCCGGCAAGTGCGACACCTTCACCGCCGACGTCTCGCAGCTCTATGCGCTGCGGCTGAACCTGACGCAGCCGAAGGACCATGTCATCCTGCCCGACGTGATCTCGAAAGAGCCGCTGGCCCCCGTGGTGCGCCAGCGCGACGACGACTGGATGATGCTGGTGAAGTGGACGCTGTACGCCATGATCAATGCCGAGGAACTCGGCATCACCTCGAAGAACATCGACGAGGCGATGAAGTCGACAAAGCCCGACGTGATGCGGCTGGTCGGCACCGAAGGCTCCTACGGCGAAGACCTCGGCCTGACCAAGGACTGGGCGGCCCGCATCATCCGCAACGTCGGCAATTATGGCGAAGTCTATGAGCGCAACCTCGGCGCCGAATCCCGGCTGAAGATTCCGCGCGGACTGAACTCGCTGTGGAGCAACGGCGGCATCCAGTACGCGCCGCCGATCAGGTAAGGCTACGCGCCCCACCACAACTCGTCGTCACCCGCGAAGGCGGATGATCCAGTACGCTGCGGCCCATCGACTTGATCGCGGCCTCTCTGGAATACTGGATCGCCCGGTCCCGGCTACGCCAAGGCTTCGCCGAGGCTTTCCTATGTTGGCTCGCCGGAGCTCTAGCGGAGGCGGCAAGCCGGGCGATGACAGCGGTGTCCGACGCGAGCTCTCAGTAACTCTTCATCCGCGCCAACTGGTCGGCGTGGTAGTTCGCATCGCCGAACAACTCCTGGCAGACCCGCGCACGCTTCATGAAGAAGCCGATGTCGAACTGGTCGGTCATGCCCATGCCGCCGTGCATCTGCACGCCTTCCTGCACCGCCCGCGTCGCGGTGGTGCCGGCGCGGGCCTTGGCGACCGCGACCGCAGCCCCCGCCCTCTCGAAATCGCCGTCGAGCGTCTGCAGCGCCTTCAGCACGGCGGCGCGCGTAATCTCGATATCGATATAGAGCTCGGCGGCGCGATGCTGCAGCGCCTGGAATTCGCCGATCAGCTTGCCGAACTGCTTGCGCTCTTTCAGATACGTGACAGTGCGGCCGAACACTTCCTCGCTCAGGCCGACCATTTCGGACGCCACCACGCCGCGGCCGATGTTGAGCAGGCCTTCCAGCAGCGCGCCGCCTTGATCGATCTCGCCGAGCACGCCGTCGGCATTGACCTCGGCATTGGTAAATTCGATCCGCGCCGCGTTGTGCGAATCCAGCATTGCGGTGCGCTCGATCGCGATGCCCTTGGCCTTGGGATCTACCAGGAACAATGTCAGTCCATTGCGCTCGCCGGGAGCGCCGCCAGTCCGCGCCGCCACGATCAGCAGGTCGGCGGTGTGGCCATCGACCACGAAAGCCTTGGCACCGTTCAGCTTGAACCCGTTGCCGGAACGCACCGCCTGCAATTTGGTCTGCAGCGGGCGATGTTTTGCACCTTCGTCGATCGCGAACGCCGCCAGCAGCGAGCCGTCGGAAATTTTCGGCAGATGCGCGGCCTTCTGCGCCTCGCTGCCGCCGCGCGTGAGCGCCGAAGCGGCCAGTACCGCGGTCGACAGGAACGGCGACGGCATCAGCGTGCGGCCGATTTCCTCCATCACCACGCCGGCCTCGACGCAGCCAAGCCCGCTGCCGCCGAAATTCTCGGGGATCAGGAGGCCGGTAAATCCCATCTCGGCAAACGTCTTCCAGAGCTCCCGGGAAAATCCTGTTTCGTCCTTGCTGTCGCGCAACTGCCGCAGATGCGACACCGGCGCCTTGTCGCTGATAAGGCCGCGCGCGCTGTCGCGCAGCATCGATTGTTCTTCGGTGAGGACGAGTGCCATTGAAAAATTCCGATATTGAGTAATCGACTGAATTGGTTGAAGTCGTCATGCCCGGCCTCGTGCCGGGCATCCACGTTCTTGCTTCTCTGAGACAAAGACGTGGATGGCCGGGTCAAGCCCGGCCATGACGGTGTGGGTGCTTTACGCCCCCGGCAGATCGAGGATGCGCTTGGCGACGATGCCGAGCATCACCTCGGAGGTGCCGCCCTCGATCGAGTTGGCCTTGGTGCGCAACCAGGCGCGCGGGCGGGCGCCGTTTCTGGAGCGCTCGCTTTCCCATTCCAGCGCATCGGCGCCGCCGGCCGACATCAGGATTTCGTAGCGGCGCTTGTTGAGCTCGGTGCCGTAATATTTCATTGCCGAGGAAAATGCCGGATGCGACTGGCCGGCCTTGGCCAGATCCACCGCGCGTTCGGCGGCGGCGGACAGCGCCGCCTCGTCGATCTCGAAGGTCGAGATCTGGCTGCGCAGCATCTGGTCTTCCAGCCGGCCCTGTTCGTCGGTACCGACGGAATCGGCGGCGACCTGGCCCAGCGGACGGCCGACGCCGCGCTCGCCCATGCCTGATATCATCGCGCGCTCGTGCTGCAGCAGATACTTTGCGACATCCCAGCCGCGGTTGACGGTGCCGACCACATGCGATTTCGGCACCCGCACGCCGTCGAAGAAGGTTTCGCAGAACGGCGAGTAGCCGGAGATCAGCAGGATCGGCTTGGTGGTCACGCCCTTCGAGGTCATGTCGAACAGGATGAAGCTGATGCCGTCATGCTTCTTGGCGTTCGCGTCGGTGCGCACCAGGCAGAAAATCCAGTCGGCATGGTTCGCATACGACGTCCAGATCTTCTGGCCGGTGATGATGAAATCGTCGCCATCGCTTTCGGCGCGGGTCTGCAGCGAAGCGAGATCCGATCCGGCGTTCGGCTCGGAATAACCCTGGCACCAGCGAATTTTTCCTGCCGTGATGTCGGGCAGATACGCCTTCTTCTGCGCCTCGGTCCCGTAGTGCAGCAGCGCCGGCCCGAGCATCGAAATGCCAAAGGAAGTCAGCGGCTGCCGCGCGCCGATCGCGGCCATTTCCTGGCGCACGATCTTGGCCTGTTCGGGATCGAGGCCGCCGCCGCCATATTCCTTCGGCCAATGCGGCACGGTCCAGCCCTTGTCGCGCATCCGCTCGAACCAGACGCGCTGCGGCTCCGACGAGAACTTGGCGTTGCGGCCGCCCCAGAAGGTGTCGCTCTCCGAGGCCATCGGCCGCCGCATCTCCGGCGGACAATTGGCCTCGAGCCAACTGCGGGTTTCACGGCGAAAATTTTCCAGATCGGACATGACGGCGTTTCCATGTGGGATGTTGGGCCGACCTTAGCCTTCGCATTGCGGAATTCAATATCCATCTCGGCCGCGCCATGCTCCGGCGACGGTGGCCACCGTGCCGGATCGGGTGTATCGCAGGAGCCGCAACGATTGAAAAACAAGAGGAAACGGACATGCGGCTGAAGTTGCTTTCGCCAGGCGAAATGAGCGCCGAGCAAAAAGAAACCTACGACGAGTTGATCGCCGGCAAGCGCGGCGCCCCACCGGCGCCGATGATGGCCTGGCTCAACAGCCCCCCGATGGCCAAGCACGCCACCCGGCTGGGCGAGCAACTTCGTTTCAACACGATCTTTCCGGCGAAATTGTCGGAGATCGCGATCCTCGTCACCGCGCGGCACTGGACCTCGCACTACGAATGGTTCGCGCACAAGCGCCTGGCGCTGAAGGGCGGCATGGACCCTGACATCATCGACGATATCAGAGATCGCCGCACGCCCACCTTCGACGACCCCAAGGGCAAGATGATCTACGACGTCGCCAGGTCGCTGCACGAAGGCCACGGCGTCTCCAAATCGCTGTACGACGAGGCCGTCAAGGTGCTGACCGAACGCGGCATCACCGAAGTCATCGGCCTGTGCGGCTACTACACGATGGTGTCGATGACGCTAAACACGTTTGAGTTCGGGCTGCCCGAGGGCGAAGTGTCCGACCTTGCGTGAGGCGGGAGCGCTGCATAGATCGCGCTGAGGCGCGATCTATGCCCTGATAGAGAGATAGAGAGACGGCATGCCCCAAAATCCACCCATTATTGCCGGTACGCGGATCGGGCATGTGCATCTCAAGGTCGCCGACCTCGATCGCGCGCTCGGGTTTTACTGTGGCGTGCTCGGCTTCGAGGTGATGCAAAGGATGGGCGCGGCCGCCGCGTTCATTTCGGCCGGCGGCTATCACCACCACATCGGCCTCAACACCTGGGAAAGCAAAGGCGGCCACCCGCCGCCGCCGGGCACGACAGGCCTGTTCCACACCGCGATCCTCTACCCCACGCGCCCGGCGCTGGCCGATGCGCTGCATCGCGTGATCGAGGCCGGCATCCAGCTCGATGGCGCCAGCGACCACGGCGTCAGCGAAGCGCTCTATCTGCGCGATCCCGACGAGAACGGCGTCGAGCTCTATCGCGACCGGCCGAAGGAAGAGTGGCCGCTGACGCCGGACGGCGCGCTGGCGATGTTCACCAAGCGGCTGGATTTGGACGAGTTGCTGCGCGCCCGCGAATCATGATCAGCACCGCGGCCGTCAACTCGACGCCGATGCAGCCGTAGAACGGCAGCGAATAGCTGCCGGACATATCGCGCAGCAGGCCGATGACGCCGGGGCCAAACGCGTAGGTGATCTGGTTGATCGCGGTAATCAGGCTGACCAGCACGCCGAACGAACGCGGGTCGAACTCGCGCTGCACGATCAGCGACGGCAGCGTTATCACGTTGCCGACCGAAAAGCCGAATACCGCGCAGGCGGCGATCATGGCAATGTCGTTGTGCACATTGATCAGCACGAGCAGCGCGCAAGCCTGACTGACGAACGACAGCGACGACGCCAAACGTTGATTGAGCCGGTCGATCACAAAGGAAAACAAAATTCGTCCGATCATCGCCATCGCGGTCAGGACGGCGACCGCGACCGCCGCACGCTCGCGCCCGATCACCGAATCCAGAAACGAGATCAGGTGCACGACGAAGCCGACCTGTGCGAACAGCACCAGCGCAAACGCAATCGACACCGACAGAAACGCGTTATCGCGGAATGCCCGGGCGCGGATCTCGATCGGCGATGGCGCGTCGGTCGCAGCGGCAGCGCTGGCGAATGTCAGCACCGGCGGTGTGCCGACGAAGATCAGCACGACTGGAATCATCACCGCAACCATCACGACGGCTGACACGGTCATCGCACCGGAGAAGCCGAAATGGCCTATCGCCGTTACCATCAGCGGCACGCCGATGATGCCGCCGAAACTAGCGCCGTTCAGCGCCAGGCTGATCGCCATGCCTCGCTTCTTGTCGAACCACAGGCCCAGCGTGTTGTTGATCATGCTGAGACTGGTACCGGCCCAGCCGAACGCCAGCACCGCGTTGGCGAGATAAAGCTGCCACGGCTCGGTCACCTGGCCCATCGCGACAGCCGCGGCCGCCATGACGAGAATTCCCGCGGTCAGGCACTTGCGCACGCCGAACGCTCTGATCGCCTCGGCAACGAAGGCAACCAGCGCGGCGCCGAACAGATAGAAGAAGGTGGTGCCGGACGAGATCAGCGACGCCGGCCATCCACGCAGCCGCTGCAATTCGGCGACATAGACGCTCTGGCCATAGAAGCCGAACGCCCAACTGAACGTCGCCAGCAGGAAACAAACAGCGACGATGCGCCATCCGTCGTACCGGATGGAGGTTTCGTCCAACTTGACGTGACTGGAAGCGTCCAACGATCAACCCTCTTGAGCAGCGATCACCGCGAAGACGTTCTTCGCGCTTCTACTGCTGCAAGTCGATAGCCGCGGACAAAGCCGCAAGGCCCCATCAATTCGACGCAGATCGAACTGTCAGCAGGTGTCAGCTAGGTGCCCTAAGATTCGACTTTGGGCTTCGTCGGGTCGTAGAAGAACCGCTCGCGAAAGATCTTGTCGCCGCGCCATTCCTGCAGCGCGACTTCGTCGAACCGTCCGGTCTTGCCGGAATGGTATTCGAATTCGAAGATCCAGTTGATCGCGACCCGGTCGCCTTCGACCACCGAGGCAACGCATATCGAGGTGACGCTTTTGGCGCGCGCGAGGGCTGCGCGTTCATGGGCGACCAGCAGGTCACGGCCGGCCCTCGGCGGGGTGGCGTTCTCCTGCATGCTGGCATCCTCGGTGTAATAGCGCTCGATGGCGCCGACGTGATCGCCGGATACGACGACCGCAATGAACTCATCGAGACAAGCGCGCGACGGCATGGGACCTCCGATAGCGAGATGGAAAGTATCAGATGCTCGGCTCGGGAAATTCGTCCACGGCCCTGAGCTGCGCCCGCCGCTTCGCGAACGAAGCAAACATCAGGATGCCGAGCCCGAGCAGCACCGGCGGGAACACCACCATGTTGACCGCCGACCAGCCATAATGCGCCAGCAGCTGGCCGGACGAGAACGAGCCGACCGCCATCATCCCGAACACCAGGAAATCGTTGAAGGCCTGCACCTTGTTGCGTTCCTGCGGCCGGTGCGTCTCCAGCACCAGCGCGGAGGCGCCGACGAAGGCGAAATTCCAGCCGATGCCGAGCACGAACAGCGTCGCCCAGAAATGCATCGCGGTGATTCCGGAAAGGCCGATGGCGGCGCCGGTCGCCTCCAGCACCAGGCCGAGGGCCACGATTTTCGGCGCACCGAAGCGCGCGATCAGCGATCCCGTGAAGAAGCTCGGTCCGTACATCGCCACGATGTGCCACTGAATGCCGAAATTGGAATCGCTGACGGTGAGCCCGCACATCTTCATCGCCAGCGGCGCCGAAGTCATCACCAGGTTCATCATCGGATAGGCGATCACCCCGCACATGGCAGCGGCGATAAAGCGCGGCTGCCGCGCGATCTCGAACAGCGGCCGGCCGCCATGCATGTCGGCCGCCGCCGGCTTCGGCGCATCGACGCCCGACAGCACCGCCATCGCCACCAGCGCGACGAAAGCCTGCATCACGAAGCTGAAGGCGAACAGATACGGCGGCCAGATATCCATGGTCCATTGCACCAGCTGCGGACCGAGCACGCCGGCGAACACGCCGCCCGCCATCACCCAGGATACGGCCTTCGGCCGGAATCCGTCGCTGGCGCCGTCGGCTGCCGCGAAGCGATAGGATTGCGACACCGCGCCATAGAGCCCGCCGAGAAAGGTGGCGCCGCAGAACAGCCAGAACGATGCGTGCAGGATCGCGAATGCGCCGAGCGCGCCGGTCAGCACGCCGCAGAAGGTGCCGATGATGAAGGCGCTGCGGCGGCCATAGGCGCGCGAGATCATGCCGGTCGGCAACGTGCCGGCGGCGAGGCCGAGCACGTACATCGACAGCGGCACGGTGGCGAGCGAGACCGACGGCGCCAGCGTCGCCCCGACGATCGAGCCGGTGGCGAAGATCACCGCCGAATTGGCGCCGGTCAGCGCCTGCGCCGCCGCAAGGCGCAGCACGTTGGCGCGCGCCCGTGCGTCATTGGCGATCTCGTCGGTGGCCGTCATATCCAGCATCGGCATTCCCGCCCGGCAGCCTCCCCGAAAATGGCCGCTTTGAATCATTTCCTGCACTATGAAGACGCGGCCCAGCGCGATCAACCGACGCAAACGGGCGCACGCCATGCACCGGCGTCACCCCCGTGGTGATCGCCCGAAGGCCAAAATCAGGTTGTTGGCCGGCATCGGCACGGTTTCGATCAGGCTGAGCCCGACGCTTTCAGCCAATGTCCTGACCTTTCCGAGATCGCGCACGCCCCATTCGGCATCCTGTTCGCGCAGGCTGGTATCGAACACCGCGTTGCTGAGCGCGGTGTGCTTGCCGTCGCGTTTGAAGGGACCGTAGAGAAACAGCCGCCCGTCGGCGCGCAGATAGCGCGCGGTGCCGGCAAACAGGCCCTCGGCCACGCGCCACGGCGCGATGTGGATGACATTGGCGCAGAATACCGCCAGCAGTTCGCCGGGGCCGCTGCCGTCATGCATCGCCGGGCACCAGGCCGGATCGGACAGATCGATCCGAAACGGCGGGCGGATATTCGGCAGATCAGCATGTTTCCGCCACGCCGCGATGCTGACGAGATGGCGTTCGTTATAATCGCTCGGCCACCAGGTGATATCGGGCGTATGTTTGGCAAAATGAACCACATGCTGGCCGGTGCCGCTGCCGGCTTCCAGCACGTCGCCGGACTTGCCGGCCAGGAATTTCTGCAACACCGCCCAGATCGGCGCGTGATTGCGGTGGAACGCCGCCGCATCCAGTCGCCCGTCAGGCTCGACCGGTCGGCCATCCTTGCCGAATTCCACCACATAGTCCGCCACGGCGCTCTCCTGACGCCAGCTTTAGACCGCGACGGCGCCGGTTGCAAAAAGCGCCGGATCTCCCGCTACACCGGAACAGTCGGGCTATTCCCGGCCGCCGCGCCAGAACCATTGACCCGCGCCAATGGTCCGCATTGCCAGCCGATGGTCTTTATGCTTTTCAGCCCCTATATTCGGCCGAGATCATCGTCATAACGCCCGGGAAACGCCTTTGATCGCTCCTTTTTCCACCAAGCCAGCCCTGTTTCTGGCGCTGCTGGCCGGCGCCGTCCTGTGCGCGGGTTCCGCCCATGCGCAATCGGCCGCCGCCGAAGGCCAGAAACTCGCCTTCGATCGCAGCAAGGGCAATTGCCTGACCTGCCATGTCATCAAGGGCGGCGACCTGCCCGGCTCGATCGCGCCGGAATTAAAGGACATCAAAAGCAAATATCCCAACCGCGCCGATCTGGTCGCCATCGTCACCGACGAAACCCTGCGCAATCCGCAGACCGTGATGCCTCCGTTCGGACGAAACCGGATTCTGACCGAACAGGAGATCAGCGCGGTGGTGGATTTCCTGCAAACGCTGTGAAGCCAGCCCGTACGCCTTAGGAGATTTTTGGATGCCCCATACTGACAACAGCGTTTCGGCGACGCGGCGGCTGATCCTGAAGGGCGCGGGCGTGCTCGCGCTTGTCGGCCTCGGCGTCATCGCGCTCGATCTGCCGGCGGCGCTGGCCGCGGCCAACGACAAATATCCGGAAGACGCCTTCAAGCAAAAGACCGAGGCGGATGCGATCAAGGCGCTGTACGGCAAGTCCGCCGAGGCGTCCGACAAGGTCAAGCTCGACGCGCCCGAAATCGCGGAGAACGGCGCGGTGGTGCCGGTATCGGTCGCGACCACGCTGGCCGACGTGACCTCGATCTCGTTCCTGGTCAGCGAAAATCCGGTGGTGCTGGTGGCGTCGTACAAGATCCCGGCAGGCACGATGCCCAGCGTCGCCAACCGCATCAAGATGGCCAAGACCAGCAACGTGATCGTGGTCGTGGAAGCCGGCGGCAAGCTCTACAGCACCACCAAGGAAGTCAAAGTCACCGTCGGCGGCTGTGGCGGCTAACTAAATACAAGGAAGAAACCGATGGCATCGACCATTCGCGTACGCGCCACTTCAAACGGCGACACCACCGAGGTGCAGGCCCTGATCCAGCACCCGATGGATTCCGGCTTCGTCAAGGACGCCAAGGGCGAGATCATTCCGCCGCATTTCATCCAGCAACTGACGTTCGAGTATGACGGCAAGAACGTGTTCGCCGCCGACTGGGGCGGTGGCGTCTCCAAGGACCCCTACGTCAAGTTCGCCTTCAACGGCGGCAAGAAGGGCGACGACCTGAAGATCAGCTGGGTCGACAACAAGGGCGCGACCGACACCACCACGGCGAAGATTTAATGAAGCTGGTGTCCGCCATCCCATTTGCCTCGGCCGCGCTGGCGCTGGCTGTGCTGATCCTTACCGGCACGCCGCCTGCGCCGGCCGCCGACACCGTCGATCCGGTCAAGGATGCCGCGGCGTTCAAAAAGTTCTTCACCGACAAGTTTCCCAAGGTAAAGCTGGAGGATTTCGTCAACGGTCCCTATTCGATGAACGAGGACCTGCACCGGCAATGGGAAGAAAAGGAACAGTTTCCGCCCTACGAGTTCTCGCTCGAAATGGGCAAGGAGATGTTTTCCAAGCCGTTCAAGAACGGCAAGAGCTATGAGGATTGCTTCCCGAACAAGGGCGTCGGCATCCGCCAGAACTATCCTTATTTCGACGAGAAGGAAGGCAAGGTCGTCACGCTGGAGTTGGCGCTGAACCGCTGCCGCGAGGCCAATGGCGAGCCGGCATTCTCTTATGTGCGGGACGAAATGGCGGCGCTGACCGCCTATATGGCCTTCACCTCGCGCGGCAAGCCGATGGACATCAAGATCCCCAGCGATCCGCGTGCGCTGGAGGCCTACGAAAAGGGCAAGGAATATTTCTACACCCGCCGCGGCCAGCTCAACTTCTCCTGCGCCACCTGCCACGTGCAGAGCCCGGGCGAGCGCATCCGCGCCGAAGTGCTGGCGCCGGCACTCGGCATTCTCAACGCGATGCCGATCTATCGCTCGGAGTGGAGCGGCATGGGCACCACCAGCCGCCGCTTCACCACCTGCAACAGCCAGATCCGCGGCGTGCCGCTCAGTCCGCAGGACGACGAGTATCGCAACGTCGAATACTATCTGTCCTATGTCAGCAACGGTCTGCCGATCTCAGGTCCGGGAGCGCGGCCATGATCATGCTTAAGCCAGCATTGGCGGCGATGCTCCTGATCGCAACTTCATCCTGCGCACTCGCCGCAAGCGAGGACGACTACAAGGCGGCGTATGCCGCGGCCGAGGCCGCCAACAAGGAAGCCGGCAGCCTGCGTAACCAGTGGACCACCACGGCATCGACGCTGGCGGCGGCGAAAAAATCGGCCGAGGGCGGCGACTTCGACAAGGCCACCGCCGCGGCCAAGGAGGCCGAGGCGTTGGCAAAGGCTTCGATCTTCCAGGCCACCAGCGAAAAGACCCGCTGGAAAGACCTCGAAATACGCTGAGCCCGCGTATGATCCGGAAAAGTGGGAACCGGTTTTCCGAACAGATCATGCTCATAATGCTCGCGCGGAGAGACGCATGACCATCCGCCGCCGGGATTTCCTGAAACTCACCGGCGCCGCCGCGTTCGCAGGCAGCCTGCCGCGGCTCGCGTACAGCGCCGACAGCGCCTACGACCTCGAACGCTTCGGCAATGCGCGCATCCTGCACATGACCGATACGCATGCGCAGCTCAAACCGGTCTTTTTTCGCGAGCCGAGCGTCAACATCGGCATCGGCTCGATGCAGGGCAATCCGCCACATCTCGTGGCCAGGGCCTTTCTCGATCGCTTCGGCATCCGCCCCGACAGCGCCGACGCCTATGCTTTCACCTGCATCGAATTCGAGAAGAACGCCGGCAGGTTCGGCAGGCTCGGCGGCTTCGCGCATCTGAAGACGCTGATCGATAAATTGCGCAGCGACGTCGGCGCGGGACGTTCGCTGCTGCTCGACGGTGGCGATCTCTGGCAGGGATCGGGTCTTGCGAACGCCATGCAGGGCGCCGACATGGTCGACGCCGCCAACCTGCTCGGCATCGAGGCGATGACCGGCCACTGGGAGTTCACCTATGGCGAAAAGGCGCTGCGCAGCAATCTCGAACACTTCAAGGGCGAGTTCCTGGCGCAGAACGTGTTTCTTACCGAGGAAGCCGCCTTCAACGACGCCAAGGCATTCGATCCGGCCTCGGGCCGCGTGTTCAAGCCGTCGGTGATCAAGGAAATCGGCGGCCATCGGATCGCCGTGATCGGACAGGCGTTTCCCTACGTGCCGATCGCCCATCCGAAACGCTTTACGCCGGACTGGAAGTTCGGCATCCGCGACGAGGAACTGCAAAAACTCGTCGATGGGCATCGCAACAACGACAAGGTCGATGCGGTGATCCTGCTGTCGCATAACGGCATGGACGTCGACCTCAAGCTCGCCGGCCGCGTCACCGGCATCGACGTCATCCTCGGCGGGCACACCCATGACGCCGTGCCGCAGCCGGTCACCGTCACCAATGCCGGCGGCGTTACGCTGGTGACCAATGCCGGATCGAACGGCAAGTATCTCGCCGTGCTCGATCTCGACATCGGCAAGGGCAAGGTCGCCAATGTGCGCTACCGGCTGCTGCCGGTGTTTTCGGAACTGCTGAAGCCAGATCCGGCGATGCAGGCGCTGATCGACAAGGCCCGCGAACCGCATGCCGCCGCGTGGGCCGACAAGATCGCGACCGCGGACCACCTGCTCTATCGTCGTGGCAATTTCAGCGGCACCACGGACCAGCTGATCTGCGACGCGTTGCGCGGCGAACTCAACGCCGAGATCGCGCTGTCGCCGGGCTTTCGCTGGGGCACGACGGCGCTGGCCGGCCAGGCGCTGACGATGGAAGACGTGCTGGCGCAGACCGCCATCACCTATCCCGAGACCTACGTCGCGAGCATGACCGGCAGTCAGATCAAGGACGTGCTCGAAGACGTCTGCGACAATCTCTTCAATCCCGATCCCTATTACCAGCAGGGCGGCGACATGGTCCGCGTCGGCGGGCTTTCCTACGCCTGCACGCCATCGGAGACCGTGGGAAAGCGGATTTCCGAACTGAAGCTCGACGGCGGCCACACGCTCGAAGCAGGCAAGAGCTACAAGGTGGCGGGATGGGCCTCCGTCAACGAACAGAAAGGCGCGCCGGTCTGGGATGTGCTCGCAAGCCACCTCAAGTCCGGCAAGCCGCCGAACCGGCAACCGCCCGGCGTGACGCTGAAAGGCGTCGACGACAATCCGGGGATCGCGAGACCGGGATGACGGGCTTCCCGAACATGATCCGCGCGTTGGCCGTGGCGCTATTGATGGCGGCGCCCGCGCCCGGCGTGCGGGCGCAGCAGGCGCCCCTGCAGGACAAGCCATTTGCCGATCACAAGATCGTGCTGCAGCTCTCGGACAATGACCCGAGGAAACAGGGCCTCGTGCTCAGCGTCGCCAGCAATCTCATGAAGTTCTACGACCCCGACAAGGTCGCGGTCGAAATCGTGGCGTTCGGTCCGGGCATCGACCTGTTGCGCCCGGAAAATCCCAACCGCAAGCTGGTCGAGAGCCTGATCGCGCAGGGCGCGCGGGTCGACATCTGCCTCAACACCGTCGATACGCTGGAGCGCGAAACCGGAAAGCGCCCCGAATTTATTTCCGTCGCCACGCCGGTGCAGGTCGGCGTCGCCCAGATTCTGTTCCTGACCGAAAACGGCTATACGCTGGTGAGGCCTTAAGGAGTTCTCGTATGTTTCGTCGTCTTGCGACTGCCGCCCTGCTCTCGATCGCTTTCGCCTCAGGCGCGCTGGCCGCCGACACCAAGCCGCATCGCGTCACCATCCAGATCGACCAGAACGATCCGCAGGTGATGAATCTGGTACTCAACAACGCCACCAACGTGATCGAGCATTATCGGGCCAGGAACGAGGACGTCGACATCGATATCGTCGCCTACGGTCCCGGCCTGCACATGCTGCGATCAGATACCTCGCCGGTGCAGGACCGCATCAGGCGGCTCAAGGACACGGCGTTCCCCGGCAAGATCCAGTTTTCGGCCTGCAACAACACCAAACAGGGTATGGAAAAGACCGAGGGACACGCGATTGCCGTCCTGCCCGAGGCGACCATCGTCCCCTCAGGCGTCGTCCATTTGATGGAATTGCAGGAACAGGGCTGGAGCTACGTCCGGCCCTGAGGGGCGCAATATGCCCGCAGATCTGCCTCTTCAGGGAGAAGGGATCGTTTGAATACGTCGCACTGATAGAATATCATGCTCCGAAATCAACATCCGGCAGTGGTCATGATCTTTCGTCAGCTCTTCGACAGCGTTTCGGGCACCTACAGCTACCTGCTGGCCAGCCGACCCGGCGGCGAGGCGCTGATCCTTGATCCCGTGCTGGAAAAAGCCGATCGCTACTGCCAACTGCTGCGGGAACTCGATTTGCGACTGGTCAAGGCGGTCGACACCCATCTGCACGCCGATCACGTCACCGGCCTCGGCGAACTGCGCGACCGCACCCAGTGCATCACCATCATGGGCGAGCAGAGCAAGGCCGACGTGGTGTCGATGCGGGTCGCCGACGGCGACAAGGTGATGATCGAGGGCCTGAGCCTCGACGTCATGTACACGCCCGGCCACACCGACGATTCCTACAGCTATTTGATGGGCGATCGCGTCTTCACCGGCGACACGCTCTTGATCCGCGGCACCGGCCGCACCGATTTCCAGAACGGCTCTTCGCGCGCGCAGTATGACTCGATCTTCAACCGGCTCTTGAAGCTGCCGGAAGAAACCATGGTTTTCCCCGCCCACGACTACAAGGGCGACACCGTCTCCACCATCGGCGAGGAGAAGCGCTACAATCCGCGGCTGCAGGTGCGCTCGGTGGACGAATATATCGAGCTGATGGCCAACCTGAAGCTGCCCAACCCGAAGATGATGGACGTTGCGGTGCCCGCCAACATGCATGTCGGCCTGCATCAGGAGGATCTCGCCAAACAGGGCCTGGCGTTGAGCGCCCGCGACGCCATCGGGAGCCTGGGCCGGCCCGACATCCTTTTGGTCGATCTGCGCGAGAACAACGAGCGCGCCAAGCACGGCATGATCTCCGGCGCGCTGCACGCGCCCTATCCCGGCATCGGCGAGAACCTGCAGCCGGGCGGCATGCTGCGCGAGGTCGCCGCCGCGACCGGGCGCCGGGTGGTGTTCTTCTGCGCCTTTGGCGAGCGCTCGGCGATGGCTGTGGCCGCGGCCAAAAGTGCTGGCCTTGCCAACACCGCCCATATCGAGGGCGGCATCGACGCCTGGAAAAAGGCCGGCGGTCCGGTGGTCCACGGATAGTCGGAAAGGTGGCCGGCGCTCACCGGGCCACCCTTCACCATGATGGCCAAATCCGCGCGATAACGCGGCATTTGGAGCCTAAAATAACGCCCTAGACCCTGCGATCCGTGGTAACACCCGCCCAGATCGTTCGACGATATCGGTCATGATTTCAGAGGTATAAGATGAACGACGAGCCGAAAAGTCCCGCCGAAATGAAGGAAATTCGGCTGCACCGGAAACGGACCCAGGAAGTCGAGGGCATCAAGGCGATGGCCGAAATCGCGGCCGCCGACGTCGCGATCCGCAAGCGGACCGAGACGCTGCGCGCGCTGCGTCTGGCCAAGGAAGCCGCCGATCTCGCAAATCCGCCGGAGCCGAAGGTCAAGGCCAAGCGCGTGACCAAAGCCAAAGTCGCAACCAAGACCGCGAAAAAAGGCTGAGCATCATGACGAAAGAGGATCGTGATCGCGCCCAGGCGCGCATGGACAAGCAAACAAGGGCCGCCCAGGACGCAAGATCCGGGAAGGCCGACCGCGACTCGGCCAACAAGGCCGTGCTCGACAACATGGCGAAGCTGAGGGCGTTGCGGTTGGCGCGCGAAGCCGCCGAGCCCCCGCGCGTTGTTGCGACGAAGAAGGCGGCGGCGCCGAAGAAAAAGAAAGCGGACGAGCCGGCCCCGGCCCTGTCGGATTGGCTGGCGAACCAGCAAAGCGGCGGTCGGCGCACGTAGCGCCCTGTCGGTTCTGATTGAATCAGAACCGGGCTCGCGTCTTCTGGTTTGACGCGTTTTCTACCGCAGATAAGTCCACGCAATCTGCGCAAGCTTGATTGCTGTGCGAACCGGCGTCCGATTGGCTCGAAAACGCTTGCCTCAGGCCTGACGCCTTACGCCGGCGGCCAATTGATCATCGATCGCGTCTTGCTCGCGGCATCGTAGACCTGAACCTGAAGCATCTGGAACTTGTTCTTCAGGGCCATGCCCGCCTCTTCGGCGGACTCCACCGTCTCGTGATGCGATTTGAAATGACCGTCAACCACCAGCGAGTAACCACTCTCCGGCGCCTTGTCGGCGCGGATGATTTTGCGCGACTGCGGTTCGTCCGCCTCGATGCGGGGCTTCTTCATGCTGGCTCCGTGGAAACGCCCTTGGGGCTCTGACGCCGCAAAAAGGGCAGGAAAATCGGTCTGACCGGCGCTAGTATGACTGGCAAGGTCGGTCAGATTGAGACCATGCGGTTACTCCGAATCGGCATGCAGAGCAAACGCCGAATGACCCGGCAAAAAAGGAATTTTATGGGCGGAACTGGCAGGAAGAGCGACCCTCCGAAGAAAACCGACGACAAGTCGAAGAAGCCGGAGCCGGCTCCCGTCGAGGACGAGGATTATGAGGACGGCGATATCGCCACGCCAAAGCGCGACCGCAGCGGCAATGACGACGAGCCGTTGTGAAGTCACGCTTCACCAAACCCTTCGCTCTCGATCTTCCGAATGCTCCCGAGATCGAGCAGATGCGCGCCGAAGCCGCCGCGTGCGAGCTTGTTCGCGAACGCCGGCGAGGCCAGCAGCACCGCCACCGTGATCGCCAGCGGCACGGCACTGAGCCAGTCCAGCCCAACCGGGGTCAGTTCCTCGCTGCTGCCGGCATAAGGCCCGTCGCCCGCCGCGAGAAGCGCGCATTCCCTGATGATCTCGCGCCGCATGGCGCCACGCGATGCGGCCCCGAGCAGCGCCTGCATCGCCAGATGCGTCAGCACGCCGTCGCGGCTCGCCGTCAACGCCGACGGCGTCGCGCCGAGCGAAAGACGCAGCAACAGGCCAACCAGATCGCACCCCGAACGAAAAGCGCTCATCGGCTCGACCAGCCGCGGATTGCAATCGATCAGCAGCGGCGTCACGTCGTCATGCGGCATGACATAGTCGACCGATAGCGCGCCGTGCCAGTCGAGCGCCTGGCCGACCTTATCGACAAGGCCGCGCAACTGCGGCCGGCTCACGCTCTCCTTGATCGCCTCGCCGCCGCCGACGCCGGCCGCGACCCGCCGGTAGGCATGAAAGCCGATCATCTCGCCGTGGCAGAACACCGACTGCGCTTTCTCTGTGGCGCCGGCGATCAGGTCCTGCACCAGCACCTCATCGGTAAAGGCGTCGCCCGACTCGAGATCTCGCAACGCGGCTTCGAGATCGTCCGCATGGCGCACGAACCAGATGCCGCGGCTCGCGGTGCCGATCGAGGTCTTGACGACGGCCGGAAAGCGGATGGCGGCGCGCAGCGCCTGAGCGGATTTGACGATCGCTGTCGGCGGCTGCGGCAGGCCCAGTCGAACGAGCAGCCGCGAGAACCCGGCCTTGCCGTGCGCGGTGCGGTAGCTGTCAAACGACGGCAGCGCCAGGCCGGCGCGGCCCTCCAGGCGCTTGCGCACCCGCGCGAACAGAAATCCCTGCTCATGGGTCGGCAGCAGCACGTCGAAATTTCCGGCCGACAGGAGCCGCTCGACAAAGGCCAGATATCCGGCCGGGTCGGTGCGCAGCCCGGGACAGCGGTGAAATTTTCGGACGAAGCGCGAGAACCGCGCCACGCACCACGGCGAGGGATCGCAGACCTCGACGTGATGGCCCGACATGCCCAGAATCGTGATTGCCTCTCGCGCCGAGGTGCTGGAACCTTCGGACACCAGTACCCGGAGCGACTTTGTTGGGTCAGGCATGCCGGATCATTGCCGCGCCCGGCCCTGCTTGTCGCCGGCTTTAGTGACGCATTGGCTGCGTCTGACGGCCGCGCCGGGGCAGCCATGCAGCGGCATTCATGGACAAATAACCGCCAGCCTATATTTTCACCCGCGCCTCGCCGGGCCGTTATTCACGGGGATTTTGAGCTGACATGGTCGATATTCTCGCCGCACCGCAGCAAACAAAAGCGGACAGTTCGCTGCGCACGCTGACGGCGATTTCGATCGCGCACTGGGTCAGCCATTTCCATCTGTTCGTGCTGCCGATGCTGTTTCCGTATCTGAAGGCGCAGCTGGGCGTCGGCTATATCGAGCTCGGCTTCGCACTGACCGTGTTCGGCCTCGTCTCCGGCCTGACCCAGGCGCCGATCGGCTACCTCGCCGACCATATCGGCGCCCGGAAAGTGCTGCTGATCGGCCTCACCGTCGGTGGCGTGGCGCTGATCCTGCTCGGCATGCATCTGAGCTACACCTCGCTGATCCTCTGCGCCGCGCTGCTCGGCCTCGCCAACAGCGTCTATCACCCCTGCGATTACGCGATCCTGTCGGCGCATATGGATGTGCGGCGGATGGGCCGCGCGTTTTCGATCCACACTTTCGCGGGCTTCGTCGGCGGCGCGGTGGCGCCGGCGATCATGGCCGCTTTGGTGGCAACCGTCGGCGGTCTCGGCGCGCTGATCGTGGCGGGCGCGGTCGGCCCCGCGGTGGCGCTGCTGCTGATCGCCGTCGGCATTCCCGATGCCAGTTCGGCCGATCGCAGCGGCGATGGCGCGCCGGCGTCGAAGCAGAACATCCTGACGCCCGCGATCATCGTGCTGACGATCTTCTTCATGCTGCTGGGCCTGTCCAATGCCGGCATCAACAATTTCGGCGTCGTCGCGCTGATGACCGGCTATGGCGTAACGTTCTCGGCCGCCAATATCGCGCTGACGGCCTTCCTCAGCGCCAGTGCGGCGGGCGTGCTGGCGGGCGGCTATCTCGCCGACCGCACCAGCCGCCACGGCCAGGTCGCCGCAGCGTGCTTTGGTATCAACGCCGTCATCATCACGGTCATCGCGACGACCAGCCTGCCATCGATGGTGCTGACCGCGGCGATGGGGCTGGCCGGCTTCCTCGGCGGCGTCATCGCGCCGTCGCGCGACATGCTGGTCCGCAACGCCGCACCTCCCGGAGCCGCCGGCCGCGCCTTCGGCATCGTCTCGACAGGATTCAATTTCAGCGGCATCTTGAGCCCGCTGCTGTACGGCTGGGTCATGGACCAGAACATGCCGCATTGGGTGTTCGGCGTCTCCGTCGTCTTCATGGTGCTGACGGTCGTGCTGGCGCTGGTCACCGACCGCAAGCCGGCGGTAACCGCTTAAGACGAAACGACTCGAAGCGAACATCGGATCGGCTATAGCGCGCCTGAAGAAAGCTCGCTTCTCGCGGCTCCGGGCGATCGTGCATCTCGAACGATTTTATCATTCAGGATGGCGTTGCTGCATTCGTTGCCGGACGGCGCGATTTTCCGGTCGATGGCGTAAAATGCGGCATCGATGACCCAGATCGGTCATGCAACCACGGCGGTTGGAGCACATAAGCTCTATCTGCACGTGGGCCAAGGGAACTCGATCCATCCGTTGCTGCCCTCGTTCAGCATATCGTCCGAGCGCACAGATTGGTGCTTGTCCTGCCAAGCCGGAACGATAGGATTGCCCTGTTTCTTAGAGTTATTTTACACAAAGGCCTTTGGGATGAGTTCGCGTTCCGGAACCTCTTTTGAAGCCCGTCTTGATATTGCCAAGCCACGCCCGGCCGGGAGGCTGCTCGCGATCGCCTTCCTGCTCGGATCGGCCGGGTCTGCCGCCGCACTGACCCAGGAGGCGGCGCTCGAAAATTGCCGCATGACCGTCGGCAGGCCAATCGTGCAGGCATGCATGCATGCGGGGGGTGGTCGTGGACCGATGGGCGGTGGCGGCGGCGCCAACCTCGAAGCTTGCCGCGCCCAGGCGACACCCAAGGTCAGGGCCTGCGTGATGGCGGCGCTGAATGCCGCCAACGGTCGCGCCAACATCGCCATCGAAGTTCCGAAAGTGGATGTGCCGAAGCTCGATGCGGGAGCCGCGCTGCCGAAGGATTTCGTTGCGCCGCCCCGCAGCATCTCAGACATCACGGCTATTCTCGACAGCGAGAAGGTTGATGAGAAGAAGATCGCGGAACTGAAGTCGGACGCCGACGATATGCCGACCGGCAAGGAGCCGCGCCAGGATCTCGCGCAGTTTTATTTCGACCGCGCCAACGCGCGCTCGCAACTCGGCCGGCTCGCCGATGCCATCGGCGATGCCAACAAGGCCGTCGAGACGGGACGCGGAGCGGTCAGCGCCAGCATGATGGGGCGGATGATGCAGCTCCAGTCGCTGCAATACGCCGGCGCCGGCGATCCCAAGCGCGCGCTGGAGATCGTGCAGAGGCTGTTGCGCGAATCCGCCGGAGCGCCGGGTGCGAAGGGATATGTGTTCAACGCGAACCGCGCAGTCGCGGCCATTCTCGTCCAAATGGGCGACGTCGCGCAGGCGGAAGCCAATCTGCGCCGCAGCCTGACGCAGATCCAGGAGGCTCGTACCAGCGGGCATCCCGGATGGCGTGCCTCTTATGCGCGGTTCGGCCAGAGCTGGGAGGGTGAGATCGAGATCACCCGCGGCATCATCTTCGAAGCGCGTGGGCAATATGCCGAGGCAGAGGCGGCCTATCGCACTGCCGAACTGCGAAAGATTGCCGGTAACAAGGGCGTCCTGGAGTCGGACAATCCGCCGGCCGAGACCGTTCTGCTGCAAGCCGTCGACAGCACGGTGCTGAACCAGGCGCGCATGAAGGCCAAACAGGGCCGGTTGGCCGAAGCCGAGGTCGATGCGCGACGTGCCCTGCTGTCGCGCTTGAAGGACACCGGCAAGTACAATCCTGTTACGCCGCGCTATGTGATGGGGCTGGCCAGCGTCCTGGTTGACCAGGGCCGCTACGACGAAGCCGAGAAACTCGGCCGCGTTGCGCTTGAGATCAACAAGACCGTCGGCGTGCCTGACGACTCGCAGGCCACGGTGCAGTGGCTATCCCAGCTCGCAGGTATCCTGAACCTCCAGCGCAAGAATGCCGAGGCGAACGGGATCTTCGCCAGGATCGACCAGGCGACGGCCAATTGGGAGCCGCAGCGTCGCCAGGTGTTCGAGCTCAATCCAGCGCGCATTCTCTCGCTTTATGGCTCCGGGCAACTCGACGCGGGCATTGCCGCCGCCGAGCAACTGGTGAAGAAGCAGATCGGCCGGGTCGGCGAGAACCATCCCGACACCGCCTCGGCGCGCGGTACGCTCGCCGTCGGCTTGATGCGTGCACGGCGCGATGCCGACGCGATCCGGGAATTCAAGGCTGCCATCCCGGTCATGATGGCGAACGCGAACGAAAACGCCGACGATGAAAACACCAGCGTGGTGGCTGCGCGCAGCCAGCGGCTTCAGACGATCGTCGAGAGCTATCTGCTGCTGCTCGCGCGTGCGGAGGGTACCGGTGGGACGATCGGCGAGGAGACTTTCGGTCTCGCAGATGCGATCCGTGGCCGCTCGGTGCAGCAGGCGCTTGCGGCCTCCAGCGCGCGCGCGGCGGCCAAGGATCCCGCGCTTGCCGAGCTCGTGCGCAAGGAACAGGACCTGACCAAGCAGGTCAACGCGCAACTCGGCTCTCTCAACAATGTGCTCGCTATTCCCTCGGCGGAACGCGACGAAAAGGGCGCGCAGCAGATCCAGGCATCGATCGTGGCCCTCCGCGCCGAACGCGACAAGGCGCGGCAGGAGATCAAGCAGAAGTTTCCGTCCTACGCCGATCTGGTCTCGCCCAAACCGCCGAGCGTCACCGAAATCCGCGTGACGCTCGCCGACAACGAGGCGATGTTGTCGTTCTATTTCGGCCAGAACGGCAGCTTCGTCTGGGCCGTGCCGAAGTCGGGGCCGGTGGCGTTCGCCGCTGTCAATGCCAGGATCGGTGACATCGAGACCAGGATCCGCAAGCTGCGCGAGACGCTCGAGCCGCAGGCCGCCATGATCTCCGACATTCCGCCGTTCGATCTCAAGCTCGGCTACGAGCTTTACGAGCTGTTGCTCAAACCGGTCGAGAGTGGATGGAAGCCGGCGAAGAATTTGATCGTGGTGACCAACGGTGCTCTCGGCCTGCTGCCGCTCTCGCTGCTGCCGACCGCACCGGCGGAGGTTGCCGCGGATGAGGATCCGCTGTTCATCGGGTACCGAAAGGTGCCGTGGCTGGCGCGGACCCATGCCGTGTCGACGGTGCCGTCCGCGGCCGCGTTGCGCACGCTGCGGCAGCTGCCACCGGGCAAGCCTGGCCGCGGCGATATCGTTGCGTTCGGCGACCCCTATTTCAACAAGGATCAGCAGGCCGAGGCCGAAACTGCCGGCGCCAGGGTTCAGGTGGCCGACGCAGGCGGCAACGTCACGCGCGGGATGCCGCTGAAGCGCCGCAACAGCCCGAAGCTCGACGGTGTCGACAGCGCCGAGCTCGGATTGCTGCCGAGGCTGCCCGACACGGCGGACGAGCTGAAGTCGATCGCACTGGCCTTGCAGGCTGACCCCTCGAAGGTGCTGTTCCTCGGCCAGAACGCGACCGAGGGCGCCGTCAAGACCATGAACCTCTCCGGTTTCCGGATCCTGGCATTTGCGACCCACGGCCTCGTCCCGGGCGAGCTCAACGGACTGACGCAGCCGGCGCTCGCTCTGTCGTCGCCGACAGTGACGGGCGAAAGCGGCGACGGCCTTCTGACCATGGAGGAGATTCTCAGCCTCAAGCTCGATGCTGACTGGGTCATCCTCTCTGCCTGCAACACCGGTGCCGGCGCCGGCGCCGGCGCCGAGGCGGCATCGGGGCTCGGCCGCGCGTTCTTCTATGCGGGCACGCGAGCCCTGCTTGTGACGAACTGGTCGGTGCATTCGCAGTCGGCGCGCCAGCTGGTCACTGATTTGTTCAAGCGGCAGGCCGACGATCCGAAGCTGTCGCGCAGCGAAGCGCTGCGCCGGGCGATGATGGCGCTCGTCGATGGTCCGGGCTACCTAAACAACGAAGGCAAGACCGAATTCTCCTATGCCCATCCGCTGTTCTGGGCGCCTTATTCGATCATCGGCGATGGCGGCGTACGTTGATGCCGACGAGAAGGGTTGAGTGGACAATGAAGCGGAATGTCGTGTTCGGACTGGTTGCGGCGGGATTCCTGTTCTCCGGAACGTCTCGGGCAACGCAGTTGATCACGGAAGAGGAAGCGAGGCTGCCGCCTCCGAAGGGCGCTATCGCAGCCGACAGACGCGGCATCATGCGCGGGCCGAAGGTGGAGTTCATCTCACCCGGCGACAGCGTCAGCTCTCCGCTGCGGCTGCAGTTGAAGTTCGAATCGTATGGCGGGGCAAAGATCGATCCGGAGTCGGTCAAGATGATCTTCTTGCGGACGCCGAGTGTCGACCTGACGTCGCGAGTGAAGCCGTTTGTCCAGGCCGACGGCATTAACATGCAGGATGCTGAATTGCCCCCGGGCGAATACACCGTTCGCGTCGACCTCAAGGACAGCGATGGCCGGCCGGGAACGGCGATCTTCACGCTCAAGGTTGCGCCCAAGTCGATTCCAAAGTGAACTGCCCTTCAAGCGAGGTGTTGCTCACGTGAGCTGTCCCTACTGCCAGTCCCGGAATGCGGACGGCGCGCTGGTTTGCGCGTCTTGCGGGCGTGACGTCGCTGTGCCCAAGAGCTTGATCGCGGAACGGGACGATCTCCTGCGCAAACGGGACGAATTGCGTCACGAATTGAAATGCGCCCGCGAGGAGGTCGAGGCCTTCATCGTGCGACGCAGGAAGCCGCGCTGACGATGGAGTGCCCGTTCTGCGCCGAGACGATCAAGGACGAGGCCATTGCGTGCAAACACTGCGCGCGCGACCTGCGCGTGGTGCGACCGACGCTGCTCGAGATCGAGCACATCGTTTCCGAACTCGACAAACTCAGGCGCGACCTCGACCGGGTCAACGCCCGCCTCGAGCGGTACAAGAACCCGCTGCGTTATTTCGCGACGCATGCAATTCTCTACGTCGCCATTCCGTCGCTGCTGCTGGTGATTGCGCATGTCCTCGTGACAATCACCTTCAACGTTTCTCCGATCCCGCTTCGGATAGCCTCGATCGTCGTCCCGCTGCTCTTCGGCTTCGTCGCCTATCCGCTACACAGGGTCTCGGCGTTGGCGGCGTTCCTGCTGGCTTTCCTGACGGCGGGCGCCAGCGTGCTCTCGATGCTGACGGTGACCGGTATCCATGACGGCGTGCCGATCCTGCCGACAGTGTGGGTCGAGTGGCGGGAAGTGTTCGAATACGGGGCAAGTATCCTGCTCGCCTTCGTCTCGGGAAACATCCTCAGCGTCATGATCTTCCAGGTCCTGCCGCGCGTACTCTCGCAAGGAGGCAAGCCCAATGCGTTCGCCTTCAAGGTCGCGCGCCTGCTCGGGCAGCATGTCGGCGAAGAGCAGTTGCGCCGAAGAGCCCGCCTGATCCAGGACCTCATGCAGACCGTCGGCCCGCTCGTCGGCATCGCCGCGACCGCCGTCGGCTCAATCTATGCCGGCTTGAAGGGGCTGCTCGGATAAGCGGCGAGCGGCCTTGAGGCAGCGGCGGCAGGCCGCCGGAACCGTCAAACCCCTCTACCGCATTCCAGAACCTCATCCCGGCTGGTTGACAGCCCGCCGGGACATCCGATGATGCGGCAACAAAACAGATAGGGATGGAAGCCATGACCTCGACCCCTGACCTCGTGATCCGCGGCGGCAACATTGCCGATGGCGAGGGCGGCGACCTCTACGAGGCCGATGTCGCGATCACCGGCGGCCGCATCACCGAAGTCGGCAAGATCGCAGGCAAGGGCAAGGAAGAGATCGACGCCAAAGGCAAACTGGTCACCCCCGGCTTTGTCGACGTCCACACCCATTATGACGGCCAGGTCGCCTGGAGCCAGGACATTACGCCGTCGTCGCAGAATGGCGTCACCACCGCGATCATGGGCAATTGCGGCGTTGGCTTCGCGCCGTGCAAGCCGGCCGACCATGTCCGGTTGATCCAGCTGATGGAAGGCGTCGAGGATATTCCGGAACCGGTCTTGAGCGCCGGCATTCCCTGGGC
The DNA here is from genome assembly GCA_963764705.1 of uncultured Alphaproteobacteria bacterium. Taxonomy (GTDB): domain Bacteria; phylum Pseudomonadota; class Alphaproteobacteria; order Rhizobiales; family Xanthobacteraceae; genus Bradyrhizobium. The sequence continues at coordinate 746,897 of CAVXTR010000020.1, forward strand.
CTGGGAAAGCTTTCCGGATTACATGGAATGGCTGTCCAAGCGCAATTTCGACATCGATGTCGGCGCGCAACTGCCGCACGCCGCCCTCCGCGTCTATGTGATGGGCGAGCGCGGTGCGCGCCGCGATCCCTCCACGCCCGAGGACAACAGAGCGATGGCCGCTCTGGCGGCCGATGCGGTCCGGGCCGGCGCGCTCGGTTTTTCGACCTCGCGCACGCTCAACCACCGCACCTCGACCGGCGACTTCACCCCGACCCTGAAAGCCGGCGAGGACGAACTGACCGCGATTGCCGCCGCGATGCATGCGCAGGGGCGCAGCGTGCTGCAGTTCGTGCTCGACCTCTCCACCATCAACGAAGACCTGCCGATGATGCTGCGGGTGGCGGAGAATACCAAGATCCCGGTGACGTTCTCGATCACGCAGAACGACAAGGAGCCGCAGCGCTGGCGCAAGACGCTCGACATCATCAAGGATGCTTCCGCGCGCGGCCTCAATATCACCGCGCAGATCCCTGCCCGCCCGGTCGGACTGATGCTCGGGCTGGAACTGTCGCGAAATCCGTTCCAGACCCATCCGAGCTACAAGGCGATCGCCCATCTGCCGCTGGAAGAGCGGCTGAAGCGGCTGCACCAGGCTGAAACGCGCAAGGCGATCCTGAGCGAGCACGCGACCTCGACCGACGATCCGCTGTTCTTCCGGCCGAACTACGACAAGATGTACCTGCTCGGCAATCCGCCGGATTACGAACAGCCGCCGGAAAACACGCTGGGCGCACAGGCCCGCCGCCAGGGCCGGCAGCCGGAAGAACTCGCCTATGAGGCGATGCTGACCGAAGACGGCCGCGGCATGCTCTATGTGCCGTTCCTCAATTACTCCGACGGCAACCTCGATGCGACCCGCGAGATGTTGCGCGATCCGCATTCGGTGCCGGGCCTGAGCGACGGCGGCGCTCATTGCGGCATCATCTGCGACGCCTCTTTCCCGACCTATCTCCTGACGCACTGGACCCGTGACCGCAGCCGCGGCGAAAAGCTGTCGATCCCGTTCGTGGTGGCGGCACAGGCACGCAAGACCGCGCTCTCGGTCGGCCTCTACGATCGCGGCGTGATCGCGCCGGGCTTCAAGGCCGACGTCAACGTCATCGACTACGACAAGCTGCATCTGCATCCGCCGAAGGTGCATTACGACCTGCCGGTCGGCGGCCGCCGTTTGCTGCAACAGGTCGACGGCTACGACGCCACCATCGTCTCGGGCGTGGTGACGCAGCGCAGCGGCAAGGCCACCGGCGCACGGCCGGGCAAGCTGGTGCGCGGCGCGCAGGGCGAAAAGTCGGAGTTCGGCGCGGCGGCGAGCTAGAAGTATCGCGTAGCCCGGATAGAGCGTAGCGCCATCCGCGCTAGGGGTATCAATTTCCGAGCTTGATGCCGGCTTCCTTGATCACCTTTGCCCATTCGGGCGTTTCTTTCCGGATGATCGCGGCAAATTCGGCCGGCGTGTTGCCGACCGGCTCGAGGCCGAGTTCGCCGAACTTCTTGCGCACCTCGGGCATCGCCAGCGCCTTGACGGTCTCGCCGTGCAATTTGTCCAGGACATCCCTTGGCGTCCCGGCCGGCGCCAGCAGGCCGAACCACGGCACGGCCTCGAAGCCGGGGAATCCGGATTCCGCCATGGTCGGCAGGTCGGGCGCCAGCGCCGAGCGCTTGATCGAGGTGATGGCCAAGGCGCGCAACTTCCCTTCCCGCGCCAGCGGCAGCACGTTGACGATATTGGCGAACGACATCGAGATCCGGTTGGCGAGCAGGTCCGGCATCAACGCCGTGGTGCCGCGATAGGGCACGGCGGCAACGTCGACATGCGCCATGTATTTGAACAGTTCGGCGCCAAGATGCTGCGAGGTGCCGACGCCGGCATGGCCATAGGAAAGCTTGCCGGGCTGCGCCCTGGCGAGCGCCACCAGTTCCGCCACCGTCCTGACCGGCTGCTCGGGCGGAACGGCGAGCACGTTGGCCGCGATGAACACCTGCGAGATCGGTGCGAAATCCCGCAAGGGATCGAACGGCAGGGTTTCATACAGGCTCGGATTGATCACCAGCGACGCGTTGCCGCCCATCAGCAGCAGGTAGCCGTCGGCGGGCGCCTTGGCGACGCGATCGGTGGCGATGTTGCTGCCGGCGCCGGGAATGTTCTCGACCACGAACGGCGTGCCCCAGGCTTCCGCAAACCGGTCGGCAAGAATGCGCGCCGCAAGATCGGGAGCCGTGCCGGGGGTGAAGCCAACCAGGATCTTCACCGGCCGGTCCGGATAGCCGGATTGCGCCGATGCCGCCGGGGCCGCGAGCAGCACAAGAAGCGCGGCGAACAGGTTCGCGGCCAACTTCATGGTTTCCTCCGTGGTCGTGTTTGCCGGTCTTTGTCGCCGGACTTGAGGCAAGTGTGTCACCGGTGTGCAGGGCCATCAAGGCGCATCCGGAGGGCGCTCCGGGGTCCTTGGAGGGCCCAGAATCAAAATCGCGAGAACAACCCCATGCAAAGTAGGCCGGCGTCGGCATGATCCACGACAGACCGCACCTGCGTTCGTCGCTCATTGGTAGAAATACGGAGCCCGGTTAGGAGGTTCCTAAGACCGTATGTGGCAGACAGGTCACAGACCTCGTCATGTCGCTACCGAAGCCGGAAAGTGGATCAACGCCAATGAAATTCCTCAGCATCAACGCCCGGCTAGCGATGATCGTCGGCCTGCTGCTGGTCACGATCGTCGGGTTGATCGCGGGTGAATCGTGGTCGTTCCGCAAGTCGATGCTGCAGGAGCGCCGGGAGAAGATCTTCGACATCAACACCAGCGTGGTGGCGGTCGCCAAGCGCTACGACGCGCTGGTGAGCGCCGGCAAGATGACGCTGCCGGACGCGCAGGAAGCGGTGAAGACCGCGGCGCGCGCGATGCGCTGGGCCGCCAATGATTACATCTCGATCTATGACTTCGACGGAATGACCCTGGTCCACGGCAATCCCAAATACGAAAACACCAACCGGATCGATTTCGTCGACGGCTCCGGTGTCCGCTCGGTCGAGAAGCAAATTGGAATCGCCAAGGCCGGCGGCGGCTTTATGGGAATCCTGATCCCGCGCGCCGGGCAGACCGTGCCGGTGCCGAAAATCAACAACGCCATGGCCTATACGCCGTGGAAATGGATGCTGCTGACCGGCGCCTATGTCGACGACGTCGACGAAGTGGTCCGCCAGAGGCTGTATTGGGTCGGCGGACTGGCGCTGCTGGCGGTCGCTATCGCCGCTATTATTGCGTTTTTTGTCGCGCGCAGCATCTCCAGGCCGATCTCGTCGCTCTGCGACACCATGCAGAAACTCGCGGAGGGCGACACCAGCGTCGAGGTGCCATTCACGCAATGGCGCCACGAAACCGGGCGGATCTCGCGTGCGGTGGACGTGTTTCGCGTCAACATGGCCGAGGCGGAACAACAACGGCAACGCCAGGCCGAAGCCGAAGAGGCCGGCCGCCTCGGACGCCGCCAGGACATGGAGCGGCTCGCCGATCAGTTCCAGGCCAGCGTCGGCAAGGGCCTCGGCAGCGTCACCGAAGCAGCTTCAGGCCTGAAACAGACCGCGACCGCGATGTCCGATACCGCCGACCAGACCAGGCAGCGCGCCGCCACCGTGACCACAGCGACTCATGACGCGACCGCTTCGGTGCAACTGGCGGCGGCCGCCGCCGAGCAACTGTCGGCCTCGATCACCGAGATCGGCCGTCAGGTGGCGCAGTCGTCTGATATCACCGAGCGAGCGGTGGGGGAGACGCGCCGCACCGATGCGATCGTTCGCGCGCTGGCCGAGGCCGCCGAAAAAATCGGCGCCGTGGTCGATCTGATCGGCAACATCGCCAGCCAGACCAATCTGCTGGCGCTGAACGCCACCATCGAAGCCGCACGGGCCGGCGACGCCGGCCGCGGCTTCGCCGTGGTGGCATCCGAGGTCAAGAGCCTCGCGACCCAGACCACCCGCTCGACCGAGGAGATCGCCACCCAGGTCGCTCACATCCAGGCCGCCACCAAGGAGGCTGTCGCGGCGATCAGCAGCATCGCCGGCACCATCGAGCAGGTCAGCACGATCTCCTCGAGCATCGCCGCAGCGGTCGCCGAGCAGGGCAGCGCCACCACCGAGATTGCGCGCAGCGTGCAGCAGACGGCAACGGCGACAGACGAGGTCGCCGAGAATATCAGCGGCGTCAGCAACGCGGCCGGCGACACCGGCACAGCGGCCGGCCAGGTGCTCGGCTCGGCCACCGAACTGGCCCGGCAAGCCGCCGAACTGTCGGACGAAGTGAGCAACTTCATCACCGGCCTGCGCGCGGCCTGACGCATCCGGCGACAGGTCAACGGCTACGACGCTGTGTCGTCCCCGCGAACGCGGGGACCCATACGCCGCGGCTTGTCTATTTAAGACGACCCGGCCGATATCGCGCCTGAGCAACGAACATTGGTGGCTATGGGTCCCCGCGCCCGTGCGCAATTGCGCACTAGGCGGGGACGACACCATCATATCTGCGCAAACCTTACGCGAACTTCGGCTGCGCCTCCTGCCCTGCCATCAGCCTTGCGCGCTCGGTGTTGGGCCAGAGCAGTGCGAGGCCGAGCAACCCCGACACCACCATGACCACGGCATTGATGGTGAAGCCGGTCATGTAGCCGTCGAGCGGCACCGCCGCGCTCTGGATCACGGCGCCCATCACCGACGGGGCAATGATCCCCGCCAAAGTGTAGATCGCGCCGTAGATCGCGATCACGGCGCCGCGCTGCTGCACCGGGGTGAATTCGCCGAGCATCGGCGGACAGACGACGTAGATCGATCCGCACAGTCCAGAGCCGACCACCAGGAACGCGATCATCATTCCGCCGGGTGCGATATGAGGCAGCACGGCGAGAATCAGGCCGCCGACGATCAGCGGCACCGAGCCCAGCACACCGCGCGCGCCACGCGTGGTGTAGCCGCGCGCCAGCATCACCTGCGAGATCCAGCCCGTCAGCATCACGATGGTGGCGCCGAACACCCAGGGCAGCACCGAAACCCACCCCGCATCCTTTTGCGAGAAGCCGAGCCCCTTGACGATGAACGGCGTGAACCAGGTCAGGCCGAGCGACAGCGCCCAATAGGCGCCGAAGGTCGCGGCGCAGCAGCCAAGAAATGTCCGCGACGTCAAAAGCTGCAGATAGGGAATGCGGGTTTCCGCCGCCGTCATCGCCGCCGTCTGCACCAGCGGGCCTTCCTTGCCCAGGGCGAACCACGCCACCGTCCACATCAGGCCGACCACGCCGAGCGCGCCGAAGGCGTAGTGCCAGCTATGATTGACGATGACCCAGTTTAGCGCCGGCACCGCGAGGATCACGCCGAAGGCCGAGCCCTGCGACAGGATCGCGGTCGGCAGCGTCCGCTTCTCGTCGGGAAACCATTTGTAGATCGCATGCGCCGCCACCGAGAACGCCGGGCCCTCGCCGGCGCCGAGGATGACGCGGCAGATCAAGAGCGTGGTGAAGCTGACGGTGCCGACCATCGGAAACTGCGCCACCGACCAGATCACCGCCATCGCCAGCAGCACCCAGCGGGTGGCGACGCGATTGACGATGAAGCCGACCACGATGGCCGAGATCGAGAACAGGAAGAAGAACGAGGAGCCGAGCAGGCCGAACTGTTCCGGCTGCAACTTCAGCTCGTCCATGATCGGCGCGCCGGCCAGGCCGACCACGATCTTGTCGGCGAAGTTCACCAGCATGAACAGGAACAGCAGGAAGGTGATTTTCCAGGCGCCTTTGGGCGTCGGTTGCTCGATCATGGCTGGCTACTCCCCCGTGTTTTCTCTGCTCTTTTCTTGGCCGGCTGGACCGGACTTGCCCGATGCTAGCCATGGCTTTCCCGTCAACGCAACTGGGCATTTCGGCAGGCCGGCCTGCACTGCAACTGCCGGCTGTCCGCAACCTGCCGCCGGACGTTGTCCGGGCAGCCCAGGCAGGGATCACGATCCCGTCGTCGCAGGATTGAGGCCGTGATCTGATACCGCAGCCCTGATATGTTGCCGCAAATCAAAGGGAATACTCATGCTCGGAACGGTATATCGGCGCAGTTGGCTCATCGGCGCAGTGGTCTCATTGGCGATTTCGGCAGCGCCGGGCGCCTGGGCGCAAACGCCGGACTATGAGGCGATCGTCGCCGCCCCGGACCGAACCGATGCCGACCGGCAGGCCGACCAGCGCCGCCAGCCCGCCAAGATGCTGGCCTTCACCGGCGTCCAGACCGGCATGAAGGTGCTCGATATGGAAGCCAGCGCCGGCTACAGCACCGAGCTGCTGGCCCGCGCGGTCGGGCCGACAGGCACCGTCTACGCCCAGGATTCGGCCGCCGTGATCGAACGCTTCGTCAAGGACAAGTTCGACATCCGCGCCCAGAAGCCCGCCATGAAGAACGTCGTCCACGTCGTCAGGAATTTCGACGATCCGATCCCGCCGGATGTTTCCGGCCTCGACCTGATCACGTTCTTCTTCGCCTATCACGACATCACCTACATGGAGGTCGATCGCGCGGCCATGAACCGGAAGATGTTCGCGGCGCTGAAGCCCGGTGGCTTTCTCATCATCGCCGACCACTCCGCCAAACCGGGCGACGGCATCAACGTCGCCAGGACGCTGCACCGGATCGAGGAGAGCACGGTGAAGCAGGAGATCGAGGCCGCCGGGTTCAAGCTGGTCGCGGAAGCCGACTTCCTGCGCCACCCCGAAGATCCCCGGGATGCCAAGGTGTTCCAGCCGGCGGTGCCGAACGACGAGTTCGTGCTGAAATACCAGAAGCCGATGTGAGGCGGGCCGGCGTGGCCCTCGGCAACGGCAATCCCATCGTGCTCAGCGTTAGCGGCTTGACCAAGAGCTACCGCGCCGCCGGCGAAGAGATCGCGGTGCTGCGCGGCGTGCATCTGACCGTCAGTGCCGGCGAGAGCGTGGCCCTGACCGGCAAATCCGGCAGCGGCAAGAGCACGCTGCTGCACCTGATCGCCGGTCTCGACGCGGCCGATGGCGGCGAGATCCGGCTGGACAACGCCCTGGTCTCGGAGCTCAACGATTCCGGCCGCGCCGAATTGCGGCGCGACCGTCTCGGCCTGGTGTTTCAGCAGTTCAACCTGATTCCGAGTCTTTCGGTGGAAGACAATCTGGTGTTCCAGGCTCGCATCGCCGGCCGTCACGACGCGGCCTGGCACCATGAACTGGTGGAGCGGCTGGGCCTTTCGAATTTCCTCAAGCGCTATCCCGAGCAACTATCCGGCGGCCAGCAGCAGCGGGTCGCGATCGGCCGTGCGCTGGCGACAAAGCCGTTGCTGCTGCTCGCCGACGAGCCGACCGGCAATCTCGACGAGGCCACCGCCGACGAGGTGCTGGCGCTGGCGCGTGATCTGGTCGCGCGCTCCGGCTGCGGCTTCCTGATGGTGACCCACAGCGCGCGGCTCGCCGCCACGCTCGACCGTCAGGTCAACCTCCACAATGGAGTGATCGCGTGAGGCGCGCACTGTGGACGCTCGCGGTGTTGCTGAGCCACTGGCGGCGGCATCCGATGCAACTCGCGACCCTGTTGATCGGGCTGATCTCGGCGACCGCGCTGTGGAGCGGCGTGCAGGCGCTCAATCAGCAGGCGCGCAATTCCTACGACCGCGCCGCCGCCACCTTTGGCGGAACGCGTACCGCCATGCTGGTCGGCAACGGTGCGACCTTCCCGCAACAACTGTTCGTCGATCTGCGCCGCGCCGGCTGGCCGGTCTCGCCGGTGCTTGAGGGGCGGATTCAGATCGATGGACGATCGTTCCGCCTGCTCGGCATCGAACCCGTGACCTTGCCTGCGGAAGTCGGCAGCGCGCCCGCCATCGGGAAAGCCGACCTGAAATCCTTCATGACCCCGCCGGGAGAAATGCTGGTGGCGCCGGAAACGCTGGCCGATCTCGGACTTGCCGAGGGCACGCGACATCAGGCCCATGGCGGCGCGCTGTTGCCGCCGTTGCGGGTGCAGCCGCAACTGGTGCCCGGCGTGCTGGTCGTCGACATCGGCGTCGCACAGGACCTGCTGAAAATGCCGGACCAGCTTTCGCGGCTGCTGGTCGGCAAGTCCGCGGGCAGGCTCGCGCCGCTGGAAAACATCGCCGGCGGCAGCCTTCGGCTGGTCGAACCGACAGCGGGAAGCGATCTCGAACGCCTCACCGACAGCTTTCACCTCAACCTGACCGCCTTCGGACTGCTGTCGTTCTTTGTCGGCCTGTTCATCGTCAATTCCGCTATCGGCCTCGCCTTCGAGCAACGTTTGACCGTCTTGCGCACCTTGCGCGCCTGCGGCGTCTCGGCACGGATGCTGAACGCGGTGCTGGTGCTCGAACTGGTGTCGGTGGCGCTGGTCGCCGGACTGATCGGGCTGGTCTGCGGCTACTTCATCGCGGCCTCCCTGTTGCCCGATGTCGCGGCGTCGTTGCGCGGATTGTATGGCGCGCAGATCCCGGGGCAACTGACGCTGAAGCCGGAATGGTGGATTGCCGGCATCGCCATCAGCGTTTTCGGCGCGCTCGCCGCCGCTGCCGCCAGCCTGAGCAAGGCGTTGCGATTGCCGCTGCTCGCCACCGCGCAGCCGCAGGCCTGGCAACAGGCGCAGCGCCGCTGGCTGGTCGTTCAAACCGCCGCAGCACTTGCCGTGTTCGCGGTTGCCGGCGGCTTGCTGTGGTTCGGCGATTCCCTGATCGCGGGCTTTGCCGTGCTGGCGGCCCTGATGCTGGGCGCGGCGCTGATCCTGCCGATGTTTCTCGAAGCCGTGCTGGCGTTTGGCCAGCGCCACGCCACGCGACCGCTCAGTGTCTGGTTCTGGGCCGACAGCCGGCAACAATTGTCGGGGTTGTCGCTGGCGCTGATGGCGCTGCTGCTGGCGCTCGCAGTCAATGTCGGCGTCGCCACCATGGTTGAGAGTTTCAGCCGCACGTTTCTGGTCTGGCTCGACGGGCGACTGGCGGCGGATGTCTATGTCAACGCGGCCAGCGATACCCAGACCACCGAGATCAAGGCATGGCTGCGCGAGCGGCCCGAGGTCGAGGCGATCCTGCCCGGCGGCCGTGCCGAGGCGCAACTCGCGGGGCTGCCGATCGAGGTGCTGGGCCTGCCCGATCACGCCACCTACCGGGATAACTGGCCGCTGTTGCAATCGGCCGACAATGCCTGGATCAAGCTTCGGCCCGGCGACAGCTGCCTCGTCAGCGAACAACTGTCGCGGCGTCTGAAACTCTCCATCGGCGACAGCGTCGAGGTGCCCGCGACGGGCGGCGCCTGGCCGCTCAGGATCGTCGGCATCTATGCCGACTACGGCAACCCTAAGGGCCAGATTGCGGTGAATTTCGCGGCGCTGACGCGGCGCTTTCCGGAAATCCCGCTGACCCGAATTGGCCTGCGGGTCGAACGATCGAAGATCCCGGCGTTGATCGCGGCGCTGCAGAAAAAATTCGCCCTCGACGATCGCAACGTCGCCGATCAGGCAACCATGAAGGCGGAATCGAAGCGGATCTTCAGCCGTACATTTTCCGTCACCGCGGCACTGAACGCCTTCACGCTCGGCGTCGCCGGCATCGCGCTGTTGACCAGCCTGCTGACGCTGGCCAATTCCCGGCTGCCGCAACTGGCGCCGCTGTGGGCGATCGGCATTACCAGACGCCGCCTCGCAGCCATCGAACTTCTGAAGACGATGTCGGTGGCGCTGATCACGACGCTGCTCGCGCTGCCGCTCGGGCTCCTGGTGGCGTGGTGCCTGCTCGCCGTCGTCAACGTCAAGGCGTTCGGCTGGCGGCTGCCGTTCGATGTCTTCCCGCTGCAACTGCTGTGGCTGGTCGGCGTCGCGATGGCGGCGGCGCTCGCCGCGTCCGCGCTTCCGGTGATTCGATTGGCGCGCATGCAGCCGGCCCACCTGATCCGGATCTTTGCCAATGAGCGCTAGCGGCAACATCAGCCGCCGCGGCCTGATCGGCGGCGCGCTGCTCGCGGGGCTCGGCGGCAAGGCGTTGGCACAGGGCTTTGCCGGGCTCGGCGAAAATACCAGCGGGTTTGCGCCTGTTGTCCCCGGCCGGACATTTTCGTTTCCCGCCGATCACGGCCCGCATCCGGAGTTTCGTATCGAATGGTGGTACGTGACCGCCAATCTCGTCGACGGCAGCGGCGCAGCCTGTGGCGCGCAGTGGACGCTGTTCCGGCAGGCGATCGCGCCGGGCGCGGCGCAAGAGAGCTGGGCCAACCAGCAGATCTGGATGGGCCACGCCGCGGTAACCCGCGCCGATACGCATCGCTATGCCCAGACTTTTGCGCGCGGCGGCGTCGGCCAGGCCGGTGTCGAGGCCAAACCGTTTCAGGCATGGATCGACGCCTGGCAGATGCGCGGGCGCGAGACGATGTATGACAACAGCATCGCGCCGCTCGAACTTGCGGCATCGGGCGCCGATTTCAGCTACGCGCTGCGGCTCGAGGCGGAGCGGCCGCTGGTGCTGCAGGGCGACGGCGGCTACAGCCGCAAATCGCTGCGCGAGCAGGCCTCGTATTATTACAGCCAGCCGCATTATGCAGTGAAAGGCAGCATCGGCATCGACGACAGATCGACCGAGGTCACCGGACAGGCCTGGCTCGATCGGGAGTGGAGCAGCCAGCCGCTGGCGCCGGACCAGTCCGGATGGGACTGGCTCTCGCTGCACATCAGGACCGGCGAAAAGCTGATGCTGTACCGGATGCGCCAGACCGACGGCCATCACTACGGCTCGGGCAAATGGTTCGCGCCCGACGGCAGCGCGACGCTGCTCGCCTCCACCGACATCACCATGACGCCGCAGGCATTCACCGAGATCGAGGGACGCAAGATCCCGACGGCGTGGCGGATCGCGATTCCCCGACTGGCATTCGCGATCGAATGCGCGCCGCTTAATCCACGGAGCTGGATGGGCACGAGCTTCCCCTATTGGGAAGGCCCGATCAGCTTCGACGGTAGCCATGCCGGATTAGGATATCTGGAAATGACGGGGTACTAGAGTGCGGTTCTGATCAGAACCGCACTCTGGTCTTTTGTTTGGACGCGTTTTCTTGACGCGAACCGGGATCCACTTCGCTCGAAAACGCTATGAGCCACCGTTCAAGGGGGATATTCGATGTATCATTTCACCGCGCTCGTCACCTGTCTGGCGATTGCCGTTTACTTCTACTCGTCGATCCTGGTGTCGCGGGCGCGCGGCAAATTCGGCGTCAAGGTGCCCGCAACGTCAGGCAATGCCGATTTCGAGCGGGTGTTTCGCGCGCAGATGAATACGCTGGAATGGCTGCCGATCTTTCTGCCGTCGCTATGGCTGTTCGCGATCTATATCGGCGACGGTATCGCAGCCATGCTGGGACTGGTCTGGGTGATCGGCCGCATTCTTTACATTCTCGGCTATGCGCAGGCGACGGCAAAGCGCGGACCCGGCTTCTACGTGCAGGCACTCGCGGCCGCCGCGCTCTGGGTCGGCGCGCTCGGCGCCATCGTCTGGCGCATCGTTCATGCGTGACGATCGCGCGGATAGATCGCAAATTCTTGCCAACATCGATCGGCGCGCGTGATGCGAACCGTCCAATCATACCTTCAGCAACGCTTATGCATCACAGTCGCGCGAGCAATCGAATGATGTCTTCTTCCGTTCACGTTTTCAGTAGATGATGACGCCAAGCAACGTACATCGTGCGTTGCTGTTGCTCTGATCTGCCCCGTCCGTTGATCCCCAACGGGCGGGGATTTCATTTGTGGCAGGCTTCGTACGCTACGCCAATTCGGCGCGGGTCAAATGGTATGATGATGCCCATCATATAAAGCCATCGTGCCCGGTTCCTAGGCTGCTACTTTCGTCATCACGATTGCGTGCATAACGCGACAACAAAACCGCACCGGGATACCGCTTGCGTTGCACAAAAACCACGGTCGCGGGCCAAGTGGGTCCATGTAACGTTGTTGTCATTCTAAAAAACCGGTTCCGGATTAAGGTTTCTCCATGAATTTACGTTCGCACAGCGCGTAGATCACCATCGGAGAATAGCTATGTTTTCGACAAAAACCCTGATCCTCGGCTCGGCCGCAGGTCTTCTTGCCATCAGCGGGGCACAGGCCGCCGATCTTCCCGTCAAGGCGAAGGCGGTCGAGTATGTGAGAATCTGCTCGCTGTACGGCGCCGGCTTCTTCTACATCCCGGGCACCGACACCTGCATCAAGCTCGGCGGCTACCTGCGCGTCGACACCACGTTCAACGGCAGCATCCACGGCCAGCCGGCATGGAGCGGCGATCTCGGCCAGCAGAACCGCTACCGCGATTATTTCGCTTCCCGTTCGCGTATGGCGCTGACGATCGATACCCGCACCGCGACCGAATACGGCGTGGTCCGCACCTTCGGCCAGGGCGACTTCCAGTTCTCGACCCAGGGCAGCAGCTCCGTCAACCCGACCGGCTTCACCGGATCGACCAGCGTCGGCACCAACACCAGCCTGCTGAACGGCCCGGGCGAAGGCTATGTCGCGGTCGAATACGTCTTCATCCAGTTCGCCGGCTTCACCTTCGGTAAGTCCTCCTCGGCCTACTCGACGCCCTGGAACGGTTTCCCAGGCAACATCAACTCGAGCCTGCTCGGCGGCAACAACACCGACACCGGCGTGAACAACATCCAGTACACCGCCCAGTTCGGTAACGGCGTATCGGCCTCGATCGGCCTCGACGATCCGACCGTGTGGAACCGCACCGCGGTTTACAATCTCGGACCGAGCGGCGCTGGCGTCGGCGGCATCGCCGCACTCGGCACCAGCTCGAACACCTACGCCGGCGCTCGCGCTCCGGATGTCGTCGGCAACATCCGCGTCGACCAGGCCTGGGGTCTGTTCCAGATTTCGGCCGCGGCACATGAAGTTTCCGGTTCCTACAACATCCTGAACACGGTTGCGGTTCCGGCTGGCGCCGTCGGCGTCGCAGGCGGTGCTTCGAGCGGGCTCTCGGAAATCTCCGGCCACCCCGAGACCAAGTGGGGCGGTTCGGTGATGGCAGCGTTGAACATCAAGAACATCCCGACCGGCGCGAACGACGACATCAAGGTCGACGTGAGCTATGCCAAGGGTGACACCAAGAACGTGATCGCCACCTCGTCGGCTTCGCCGAGCTTCGCCATGTTCGGCGGTACCAGCGCTCCCGGCGCCTACCAGAGCATCGGCCTCGGCGTCACGACGGACGCCGTCTGGCTTCCGGCCACTGCCGGCGGCAGCGGCGATCTGAAGCTGACGGAAGCCTATGGCATCCGCGGCGCGTTCAACCACAACTGGGATCCCTACTGGTCGTCCAGCCTGTTCGGCGGCTATTCGGCCGTTCGCTACAACGGCACGGTTGGCGATCTCTCGACGGCCAAGGGTGCGTATTGCGCAGCCTTCGCCGCCAGCCATCCCGGTGCGGGCGTCAGCTACACCTGCAACCCCGACTTCAACGTCTCGCAGCTCGGCGTGATCACCCGTTGGACCCCGGTCAAGAACCTGACGTTCTCGGCCGAAGTCGACTGGTTCCACCTCGACCAGAAGTACACGGGCACGTCGACCTTCGCTGCTGGTTCACCGAAGCCGACCGCTGTCTACGAGTTCAAGGACCAGAACACGGTGCTGCTGCAGCTCCGCGCTCAGCGTAACTTCTGATCCACCTCGTCTGAACCAACAAACGCCGCGCTGTCGCACAGACAGCGCGGCGTTTCCTTTTTGACAGACCAATGTCTCGACAAAAGAGTGCGGCGGCGACCGAGGGATCGCCGCCGCTTTGCTTTTGCTAGTGCGCTCTCTTAGTTCTAATTGCCGCGCTCTGTTACTTCGTCAGCGGGCAGCCTGAGTCCTTCGCCGACGGAAACGCCTTGTCGCCGGGCACCACGGCGAGCTGCTTGTAGTAGTCCCACGGCTTCTTCGATTCCGACGGCTTCTTGACCTCGAACAGATAGAGGTCGTGCACCATGCGGCCGTTTTCCAGCACCTTGCCGCCTTGCGCGAAGAGATCGTCGACCGGCAATTCCTTCAGCTTCTTGGCCACCGCATCCGAATCCTTGGTGCCGGCGGCTTTCACCGCCTTGAGGTATTGCAGCGTCGCCGAATAGGTGCCGGCCTGGATCATGTTGGGCATGCGGCCGGTGCGCTTGAAGAAGCGGTTGGCGAGGTCGCGGCTCTTGTCGTCGCGATCCCAGTAATAGCCCTCCGTCAGCACCAGGCCCTGGGCAGCTTCAAGCCCGAGGCCGTGAACCTCGGCCAGCGTCAGCAACAGACCGGCGAGCTTCTGGCCGCCCTTGACGATGCCGAACTCTGCCGCCTGCTTGATCGAGTTGGTGGTGTCGAGGCCGGCATTGGCGAGGCCGATGATCTTGGCTTTCGAGCTTTGCGCCTGCAGCAGGAACGAGGAGAAGTCCGACGAGTTCAGGGGGATGCGGACCGAGCCCACCACCTTGCCGCCCTTTTCCTTGACCAGGTCGCCGGTGTCCTTTTCCAGCGCATAGCCGAAGGCGTAGTCCGCGGTCATGAAGAACCAGGTATCGCCGCCGGCCTGCACCAGCGCGCCGCCGGTGCCGACCGCCAGAGCATGGGTGTCGTAGGCCCAGTGAAAACCGTACGGCGTGCAGGCGTCGCCGGTGATGCGCGAGGTCGCCGCGCCGACGACGATGTCGATCTTCTTCTTTTCCTTCGACAGCTCCTGGATCGCGAGCGCGACCGAGGACGTCGTCAGCTCGGTGATCATGTCGACGTTTTCGACCTCATACCAGCGCCGCGCGATGGCGGATGCGAGATCGGGCTTGTTCTGATGGTCTGCGGAGACGATCTCGACCGGATGGCCGAGCACGCTGCCGCCGAAATCCTCGATCGCCATCTTGGCGGCTTCGAGCGAGTACTTGCCGCCGTAATCGGCGTAGACCCCGGACTGGTCGTTCAAAATGCCGATCTTGACGGCCTGCGCCGACGCCGGCCCGGCCAGCAAAAGCGCGCCCATCGCCACGGCCGCCAACAATCCCGACTTCATATGTGCCTCCCAGCAGTTTCTGTTCAGAGAAAATCCACGCAACAATATTTCATAACCCTGCGACTGCCCATCTATTTCAGATCAGCCAATAGTATTGGGCTTGCAGCGCGCCGCGGGACCGCGGCGGTCACGCCGCGGTCGGCTTCCTGCTCTTCCCGTCGGCCAGGTTGCGGACGATGACGTAGAAGATCGGCGTGAAGATCAGGCCGAACAGCGTGACGCCGAGCATGCCGAAGAACACGGCGACGCCGACCGCCTGGCGCATTTCCGAACCTGAGCCGGTCGAAACCACCAGCGGCAGCACGCCGAGAATGAAGGCGAACGAGGTCATCAGGATCGGCCGCAGCCGCAGCCGGCAGGCCTCGATCACGGCCTCTAACCGTGGCCGGCCCTCGAGTTCGATGTCGCGGGCAAACTCCACGATCAAGATCGCGTTCTTCGCCGCCAGCCCGACCAGCACCACGAAGCCGATCTGGGTCAGGATATTGACGTCCTGTCCCATGATCCGCACCCCGATGGTCGCGGCCAGCAGGCACATCGGCACGATCAGGATCACCGCGAACGGCAGGCTCCAGCTGCCATATTGCGCGGCCAGCACCAGGAACACGAACAGCACGCAGATCGGAAAGACGTAGAGCCCGGCATTGCCGCCGTTGACCTGCTGGTAGGACAGATCGGTCCATTCGAACGTAAAGCCGCTCGGCAGCGTCTGGTCGGCGAGGTGCTTGATGGTATCGAGGGCGGTCTGCGAACTCGTCCCCGGCGTCGGCTCGCCCTGCAGTTCGGATGCCGAATAGAGATTGTAGCGCGCGACGCGGTCGGGTCCGGAGACGTCGCGGAAGTCGACGACGCTGCCGAGCATCACCATGTCACCCGCGGCATTGCGGGTGCGCAGCCGCGACAAGTCCGTAGTCTCCTTGCGGAACGGCAGATCGGCCTGCGCCGTGACGTGGTAGGTGCGGCCGAACAGGTTGAAGTCGTTGACATAGGTCGAGCCGAAATAGGTCTGGATGGTGTCGTTGATCCCGGCGATCGGCACGCCGAGCTTCTGCGCCTTGACCCGGTCGATGTCGACGAAGACCTGCGGCGTGTTGGCGGTGAAGGGCGAAAACACCGAGGTCAGGTTTGGCGATTTTCGCGCGGCGGCGACAAGCTCGTCGGTGGCGGACGCCAACAGCTCGGGCCCGCGGCCCTGGCGATCCTGGATCCGGATGGTGAAGCCGCCGCCGGTGCCGATGCCGGGCACGGCGGGCGGCGGGATCACGATGATGAAGGCGCCCTGGATCGCGGACAGCCGCTTGCGCAGGTCGGCGGTGATGGCGTTTGCCGTCAGCCCCTTCTTCAGGCGGGCCTCCGGCTCGGAGAACACCGGGAACAACGCCGCGGCGTTGCCCGCCTGGGTGCGCGTCGCACCGGAGAAGCCGGCAAAGACCGCGACGCGAACGATGCCCGGCGTATCCAGTGCGATACGCTCGATCTCGCGCACCACCTCGGTGGTGCGCGTCAGCGACGCCGCGCCCGGCAGTTGCGCGGAGATGATGACGTAACCGCGGTCCTGCGCCGGAATGAAGCCTTGCGACGTGGTCGCGAGCAGCCAGCCGGCACTGCCGATCAGCGCCAGATAAATCACGAGCATGACCGCCGTATGCCGGATCACGAAGTCGGCCGCGCTGGCGTAGCCGTGCGAGAGCCGGTCGAACAGGCGGTTGAACACGCCGGTGAAACCGTCCCAGCCGCGGGCGATGAGATTCCATTGCGCCGGCGGCCGCTTGTCCTCGTGTGGTACCAGGATCAGCGAGGCCAGCGCCGGCGACAATGTCAGCGAACAGAAGCAGGATATCGCGGTCGCCACCGCAATGGTGACGGCGAATTGCTGGAAGAACTGCCCGGAAATGCCGCCGAGAAACGCGGTCGGCACGAACACCGCGCACAGCACCAGCGCAATCGAAACCAGCGCGCCGCCGACCTCTTCCATGGTCTTGAGCGCGGCATCGCGGCGGCTCATGCCGTGTTCGAGATGTCGCTCGACATTCTCGACCACCACGATGGCGTCATCAACCACGATGCCGACCGCGAGCACAAGCCCGAACAGAGTGAGGTTGTTGATCGAGAATCCCAGCGCCGCCATCACGGCAAAGGTGCCGACCAGCGACACCGGAATCGCGATGATCGGAATGATCGCGGGCCGCCAGCCCTGCAGGAACACCAGCACCACGATGACGACCAGCGCCATCGCCTCGTAGATGGTCTTGATCAGCTCGTGGACGGACTGCGCGATGAATTCGGTCGGGTTGTAGCCGATATTGTAGTCGAGCCCCTTCGGAAAGCTGTCCTTGAGCCGGACCATGGTGTCGGAAATGTTCTTGGCGGTGGCAAGCGCGTTAGATCCCGGCCGCTGGGTCACCAGCAACGCCACCGCCGATTTGCGCAGCAGGAAGCTGTTGGTCGCGTAGGACAGCGCGCCGAGCTCGATGCGGGCGACGTCACGCAGGCGGACGATACGGCCGTCGCTGCCTGCCTTGATCAGGATATCCTCGAACTGCTTCTGGTCCTTCAGACGGCCGGTAAAGACCAGGTTGGGCTGGAAGGCGCGGTCCGCGATCGGCGGCTCCGCGATCTGGCCGCCCGCGATCTGCAGGTTCTGCGAGCGGATCGCCGCCAACACTTCGGCCGAGGTGAGGCCGAGATTGGCGATGCGGTCGGGGTCGAGCCACAGCCGCATCGAATAGTCGCGGGCGCCGAACATCTGGATATCGCCGATGCCGTCGACCCGCAGCAACTGGTCGCGGACCTGCAGCAGCGCATAGTTCGAGATGTAGAGCTGGTCGAAGCTGTCGTCGGGCGACAGCATGAACACCACCATCAGGATGTCGGGTGAGTTCTTGCGCGTCGTCACGCCGTTGCGCTGGACCTCTTCGGGCAGGCGCGGCTGCGCGATCGCGACGCGGTTCTGTACCAGCACCTGGGCCTTGTCCAGATCGGTGCCGAGCTTGAAGGTGACGGTGATCGTGAGCTGGCCGTTCGAGGTCGCCTGGCTGTAGAGATACAGCATGTCCTCGACGCCGTTGATCTCCTGCTCGATCGGAGCCGCCACCGTGTCGGACACGGTCTGCGCGGAGGCGCCGGGATATTGCGTGGTGACGACGACGGTCGGCGGCACCACTTGCGGATATTCCGAGACCGGCAGCGTGGTGTAGGCGATGGCGCCGACAATCAGCAGCACGATCGACAGCACCATCGCCAGGATGGGCTTGTTGATGGACAGCGCGCCTAGATTCATGGTTTGGCACCAACAGGCGCCTTCGCCATCTGCGGCGTCACCTTGGCGCCGACGCGGGCCCGCTGCAACCCGTCGACGATGACGCGATCCTCCGGCTTCAAGCCCTCACGGATCACACGCAGCCCCTCGTCCAGCGGCCCGAGCGTCACCGGCTTGGCCTCGACGGTGTTGTCGTCCTTGACCACGAACACGATCTTGCGCGACTGGTCGGTCGCGACCGCGGCGTCCGGCAGCAGCAGGGTCTCGTATGGCGAACTGCCGATCAGGCGGACGCGACCGAACTGGCCCGGCAGGATCGACAGGTTGGCGTTGGGAATCACCGCCCGGCTGCGCAGCGTTGCGGTCGAGGCATCGAGGCGATTGTCGATGAAATCCATCTTGCCTTCGTGCGACGGCCTGGTCTCGCCGGTCAGCGTCACCTGAACCGGATTCGGCGTATCGCGCGAACTCGGGCGCTTGCCCTCGGACCAGAGCCTGCTGTTGCGCTGATAGGTTGCCTCGTCGACGTCGAAGTAGATGTAGATCGGATCGAGCGAGACGATCGACGTCAGAAGCGTCGAGCCGCCGTCGCTGCCCTGCACCAGGTTGCCCGGGGTGACGAGATGGCGGCTGACCCGGCCGGTGATCGGCGCCATCACATGGGTAAACTCGATATTGAGCTGCGCCGCCTTCAGCGCGCCATCGGCCACCGTCTCGGCGGCGTGCGCTGCCTGCAAGGCCTGGCGGCGCTGGTCGACGACCTGTTCAGAGACTGCGTTGGTCTGTACCAGAGACAGGCCGCGGTCGAGTTCGCGCTTGGCCAGTTCCGTTTTGGCCCGCGCATCCGCAAGCTGACCGGCCGCCTGCTCGGCGACCGCCTCGAATGGACGGGAGTTCGATTACATAAAGCAAATCGCCGGCATGAACGATCGCGCCATCGCGGAACTCGACGCTGTTGACGAAGCCGCCGACGCGAGCGCGAACCTGAACCTCCTCGACCGCATCGAACCGTCCGGTGAATTCATCCCAGTCGGTGACCATTCGTTTCACCGGCTGCGCCACCGTCACCGGCGGCGGCGCGGCGGCCGCGGGCGGCGGCGGCTTGTCACTGCAGCCGGATAGCGCCAGCACCAGCAGCGGAATCAGCGGCCTGAAACCGCGAAGCGAAAGAAGATCGAAGCTCTTGGCCGGCGCCGCAGGATCGAATTGCTCAGTCTCACCCAACATCCAACACCCCTGCACTGCCCGGCATCGTGATCGACGGAAATGATGGCCGTAGAACATCCGCGGCGGAGGCCACAGATGTGAACGGTTCCCAGTCTGGACAAGACCGCGCCGCGGGCAAGCAAAATCGTTAAGCATCCCGACGCTGGCGCGCGTTCGCGTCTGCCGCGGCACGCGGCGGCCTGGAACCCGCCGGCGGTGACGATCGACATGGCGGGCCCAACCGGCGCTTTCGATAATGGAATCCTATCGAACGCGATGACGAAAACGTGACATTACAGAAATGTGGCTCCGCCAGCCACCGGCCGGATGGTGACGAAGGAACCCGTGCCAATTGGACGCAGGAGGGCGCCGTTGTCCGCGCCGGCCCGGGGCAGTGGCCCGTTGATCGAGAGGATGTCGCCGCCATGCGCGTTGGTCAGCACCGCGGCGGCCGAAGTCATCGTGGTGTTGTCGGGATCGGTGATGCTGACATCGGTATCGGCGATCGCGATCGCCGCGCCGTTCGCCGAATAGTCGGTCGCATAGCCGGTGCCGGTTTCCTCGGCGAAAGCGGAGGCAGCCCGACCGTCACCCTGATCACCGAGGAAATGCCGCTGCATAACCACATCATCCAGGGTAGCACGGAGGACGCGACCCTCAAGGTGCCCGCTCCAACTGTCTTTCTCGGACGCTCCAAGGCCGGCACGATCTATCAATCCAATTCGACCAGCAAGCTGGTCCAGATGAATCCCGGGGAGTTCGGCATGGCCGGCAACTCGCAGCCGCACAACAACATGCAGCCTTTTCTCGCCTTGACCTATATCATCGCGATGCAGGGCGTTTTCCCGCCACGACCGTGAGCATCGACGCTCCGGATGTCCGGCGCGACGTCTTGCCGCCGCAGCCCTTTGGATGGCGGCGCGCGGCTGATGCCGGACTGACATTCCGCCGAACCGCCAGCATCGATCTGCCGTTCCTTGCCGCCGTCTACGCCTCGACCAGGACTGGCGAGATGGCGATGCTGCCATGGAGCGACGCCGAAAAAACGGCGTTCCTGGAGATGCAGTTTCGCGCGCAGCATGCGCATTACCAGTGTTATTACCCGGAAGCCGACCGGCTGGTGATGATGCGCGACGGCCAGGTCGGCCGCCTCTACCTCGAACGGACGCCCACCGAACATTGCATCATCGACATCGCACTGCTGCCGGAGCATCGCGGCCGCGGGCTGGGCGCGGCGCTGTTGCGGGACCTGCTGGATGAGGCCGCGACTACCGGCAAGGCCGTCGAAATCTACGTTGAGAAATTCAACCCCGCGATACGGCTCTACCGCCGCCTCGGCTTTGGGACCGAGGAGGATGCCGGCGTCTACGAGCGGATGCGCTGGAACGCGACGCCACACTGATCGCGCGTTGGGGCAAACACCGGCTACGCAAACACCGTGTGGTAGCCAAATCCACCCGGCACCGGCCCTGACGGCACCAGGAATATGTCCAGCGCACCGAGCGCCGGGTGCTCGAGCCTGTAGATGCCTTGCGGCAGCCGATGCCCTTCCGGCGCGACGAACTCCAGCGAGAATCCACCGCCCTCGCGTACCTTGTCGTCCGGCTTGGCCGCTGCGGGCCTCTGCGTGCCGTTGGACACGGCCTTGACCAGTTTCAGCGGCACGACGGTCGCGGCGTTTGGAGCTTGCATTTCAAAGCCGCTACCGATAGCCGCCGAAAAATCTTCCACCTTCAAGGTCGAAAGGTCCGCCGCCGCCATCGCGAACTCCTTTGGGTTGCATCATCATAATAACAGCACCGCGAGATCGAGTCAGCGAAAACCGGGCGCGCACGGAGCGAAGATATGTTTTCGGCGGCATCGCCGCCGTGAGATCGCGGGGGTGCGTTTGCAACTTCGTAGCCCGGATGAGCCAACCGGGGCTCATCCAGGCTACAAGAGGGCGATGACTTCTGGAATACATCGTCCCAAAGCGGTAAGCATTGGGAAAAGAATATCAGGGAGATCGGCCATGGACGCGCTTTCACCCAGGAGTTCGCCGGAAGGGGCGCCGGACACGGGCCTGCGCCGCGGTGCCGATCACATCGCGCCTGATGCGGCCGGACAGAATTTCTACGCCATCGATCGCGGTTTGCGCGACCTGCTGACGCATTACCTGTCGCCGGCCGACTTCGCCCACCTGGAGCCGCACTTCGAGCGGCTCGGCGCGCTCGCCGGCGGCAGGCTCGACGAACTGGCGCGGCAGGCCGACAAGCATGCGCCGGTGCTGCACCCGCGCGACCGTTTTGGCCGCGATGAGGACTTTATCGACTATCATTCCTCCTATCGCGAGATGGAGCAGATCGCCTTCGGCGAGTTTCAGTTTCATGCCATGAGCCATCGCGCCGGCGCGCTCGGCATGGACCGCCCGCTGCCGGCGGTGGCGAAGTACGCGCTGCAATACCTGTTCGTGCAGGCCGAGTTCGGCCTGATGTGCCCGATCAGCGTCACCGACACATCCACCCACCTGATCCGGAAATTCGCCAGTCCCGAACTGCAGGCTTACCTGCTGCCGAAAATGCTGTCCGGCGATGTTGCCACGATGTGGAAGGGCACGCAGTTCATGACCGAGCGTGCCGGCGGCTCCGACGTCGGCACCATCGAAACCACGGCTCGCCTTGAGGACGGCGAGTGGCGGCTCCACGGCGACAAGTGGTTCTGCTCGCATGCCGACGCCGACGTGGCGCTGTTGCTGGCCCGGCCCGAGGGCGCACCCGCCGGCACCAAGGGACTGGCGCTGTTCGCCATGCCGCGCCGGCTGAAGGACGGCCGCCGCAACGCCTATCGCATCGTCCGCCTCAAGGACAAGCTCGGCACCCGCTCGATGGCATCCGGCGAGATCCTGCTGGAAGGCGCGATCGCCTATCTCGTCGGCGAGGCTGATCAAGGCCTCAGGCAGATGATGGAACAGGTCAACCTGTCGCGGCTGTCGCATGGCGTACGCGCGGCGGCGATGATGCGGCGCTGTGTCAACGAGGCGATGGTGTGCGCGCGGACGCGACAAGCGTTCGGCAACACCATCATCGACTATCCCCTGCTGCGTCGTCAGCTCCTGAAGATCACGCTGCCGGCGGAACAGGCGCTGTCGATGTTCCTGTTCGCGGCCGACGCAATGGACCTCGCCAATGCCGGTGTGAAAGATGCCGCGAGCATTCTCCGCATTCTGACGCCGCTTTTGAAATTCCGCGCCTGCCGCGACAATATTCCGGTCGCGACCGGCGCGATGGAGGCGCGCGGCGGCAACGGTTATATCGAGGAATGGGTGCATGCCCGGCTGGTGCGTGATGCCCATATCGGCGTGCTCTGGGAAGGCACCAGCAACATCAACGCGCTCGACATCATCACCCGCGCCGTCGGCAAGAGCGGCGCCCACAGGGCGTTGCAGGCAGCGCTAATAAAATTACTCGATGAAGCAACGTCGATCCCGGCCGCGTTTCGCGACCGTTTGCGGCAAACGCTCGATCGCACGATCGCCTTCGCCGAA
Organism: uncultured Alphaproteobacteria bacterium; assembly: GCA_963764705.1. Classification (GTDB taxonomy): domain Bacteria; phylum Pseudomonadota; class Alphaproteobacteria; order Rhizobiales; family Xanthobacteraceae; genus Bradyrhizobium. The sequence continues at coordinate 769,980 of CAVXTR010000020.1, forward strand.
CGCGTCGCGGCAGTACCGGAGCTGGAAGTGCACGCCCGCGCGGCTGCCAGCGCGCTCTATCACATCGCCAGCGCAGCGCTGATGATGTCGGAAGCCGCAAAACCCGGCGCCGACGCCAGACGCGCACTCTACGCGCGGCTCGTGCTCGATCATCGGTTGAGCGCTCAGGATCCGCTGGCACCGCAGGAGGTGGCATGGGAGCGCGAAGCGGCGAAGGTGTTGTTGTCGGAGAGAAATGTTGATCTGGATGAGATTGCGAAGCTGCTTATCTGAGCTGTCAATCCGGGGCGTTTACCCCAACTCGCTGGCCAACATCTCCTGCTCCGGCAACGTCGCCTGAAACGCCGGCGTGTCCTGCAACTTCTCCGCCAGCGCCTCCAGCCTGCTGCAACCGAGCCCGGCGAAAAATTTCGGCCGCTTGCCGCGCCCGAACAGCCAGAACACCGCAACCGTGATATCGGCCTGCGTCATCTCCGGCCCGGTGAACCACGGACCTGCAAACTGGCCGTCGAGCCAGCCAAAGCCGTCGCGAACCTGCTTGTCGCAGGCATCGAGCCACGGCCTGTGCCAGGCCTCGCGCAGACGAAAGTGCCGCTCGTAAAGCCCGGCGACCAGTTTTTCGTTGGCGCCGAGGGCAATCGCCGTCAGCGTCAGCACCCGCCGGCGGACGGCGCCCGTGGCCGGCGTCAGGGCTCTGGCGCCCGCCACCTGGTCGAGGTGATCGAGGATCACCGCGCTGTCGACCAGCACTTCGCCATCCGCGAGCCTCAGCGCCGGTACACGCGCAATCGGATTGAAGGCGGCCAGTTCGGCCTTGTCCGGGCCAAACGGCATCAGCGGCACGTGGGAGTAGTCGATGCCGTACAGCCGCAGCGTCACCGCCACCCGCCGCACGAACGGCGACGCATGGCGGCCATACAGCACCGGCATCGTATCAGCCTCATCTTCGGACATGACGTTCCAAATTTCCTAAGCTACGCTGCCTACAAGGCTTGCGGCTTCAAGGCTCGCAACAAAGCCAAAATGTCCGGGGAGGACAAGCGTGCATAAAGGGCGTGTCGTATTCGGCGCCATGGAGGAGGTCGTGTTCGGGCGACCCGCCTCCGAGGCCATCGTCGAGCAGATGGACCGGGTGGGTGCCATCAGGGCCATCTTGATGGTCAGCGGCACGCTCAACCGCGAAACCGACGAGATCGAAAAGATCCGTCGCGCCCTGGGCCCGCGCTGTGTCGCCACCTTCGACGCGATGCCGGCGCATACGCCGCGCTCGGCCGTCATCGCCGCCGCCGACCAGGCGCGCGCCGCCAAGGCCGATCTCATCGTCACCGTCGGCGGCGGCTCGATCACCGATGGTGCCAAGGCGGTGCAGTTATGTCTCGCCAACGATATCCGGACCGTCGAAGGCATCGACAGAATTCGCGCCATCAAGGGCGCGCCGCCGCCGATGACCGCGCCGATCGTGCGCCAGATCAGCGCGCCGACCACGATCGCCGGCGGCGACTTCAGCCCCAGCGCCGGCGTCACCAACGAGGCGACAAAAGTGAAGGAGATGGTGCGTCATCCGCTGGCGATCCCGCGCGCGGTGATCCTAGATCCGGCGCTTGGCGCGCACACCCCGGAATGGCTGTGGCTGTCGACCGGCATTCGCGCTGTCGACCATTGCGTCGAAGGCATCTGCTCGGGCCAATCGCATCCTTATGCCGACGCCCAGATGTTAAAGGGCCTGTCGCTGCTGACGCAGGCGTTGCCGCGCGTCAAAGCCGACGGCAACGATCTCGATGCGCGAATGGATTGCCAGATCGGAACCTGGCTCTCGATGGGCGGCCTGTCGTCGGGCGTGCCGATGGGCGCCAGTCACGGCATCGGCTACGTGCTCGGCGCCGAGTTCGGCGTGCCGCACGGTTTTACCTCCTGCGTGATGCTGCCGTTTGTGATGCGCTGGAACAAGCCGGTCAATGCCGACCGCCAGGCGCTGGTCGCGGCCGCGGTGGGCCACCCCGGCGAGGATGCCGGCGACGTGCTCGACGCTTTCATTCGCGGCCTCGGCATGCCGCGCAGCCTGCGCGAGGTCAAGGTCGGGCCTGAAAACTTCGACCGCATCGCACAGCAGGCGATGGCGACGCCCTGGGTGCCGCGCAACCCGCGCAAGATCGAGGGACCGGCGCAGGTGCGCGAGATTCTTGATTTGGCCGCATAAGAGGACAGGGAATTCGATGTACACCGGCAAGCATGCTCATCTTCGTCCGTTGCAACCCGCCTTCATCATGGCGAGCACCGGAGAGGCCGTCACCTATCGCGAACTCGATGCCCGCAGCAACCGGCTGGCGCACCTGTTTCGCAACCGCGGCCTGAAGCGGCTCGATCACTATTCGATCTTCATGGAGAACAACAACCGCTACCTGGAATCCTGCGGCGCCGGCGAGCGTTCGGGCCTCTATTTCACCTGCGTGAATTCGTACCTGACCGCGGGCGAACTCGCCTATATCCTGACCAACAGCCAGTCGCGCATTCTCATCACCTCGAAGGCGAAACTCGACATCGCGCGCGAGGCATTGAAGGAATGCCCAAAGGTCGAACTCTGCATCGTCGTTGATGGTGACGGCGAGAGCGATCGTATCGTCGGCCTGCAAGCGGCGACCGCCGGCCTGCCGAAGACACCGATAGCGGACGAAAGCAACGGCACCGCGATGCTGTATTCGTCCGGCACCACCGGCCGGCCCAAGGGTATTTTACGCCCGCTGCAGGAGGTGCCGCCCGGTGAGCAACTGCCGTTGTTCGATTTCCTGCAGAAAATCTGGCATTACCGCGAAGGCATGCTCTACCTCTCGCCGGCGCCGCTCTATCATTCGGCGCCGCAGGCTGCCGTCAACCTGACGATCCGCAACGGCGGCACCGCCATCATCATGGAGAGCTTCGACCCCGAGCGCTACCTCGCGCTGGTCGAGCAATGGGGCATCACCCATACGCAACTGGTACCGACGATGTTCTCGCGGATGCTGAAGCTGCCGGTCGAGGTGCGCAAGCGCTACGACCTGTCGACGCTGGAAATCGCGGTGCACGCCGCGGCGCCCTGCCCCGCCGCCGTCAAGGACGAGATGATCAAATGGTGGGGGCCGATCATCCACGAATATTACGGCGCCACCGAAGGACTCGGCTTTACCGCCTGCGACAGCGAGCAGTGGCTGGCCCATCCCGGCACCGTCGGCAAGGTGCTGCTCGGCGACCTGCACATTCTCGACGAAAACATGCAGCCGAGCCCGAAGGGAACACCGGGCACGGTGTGGTTCAAGACCGCGTCGCCGTTCGAATATTTCGGCGATCCGGCCAAGACCCAGGAGTCCCGCTCGCCCGACGGCAGCATGAGCACGGTCGGCGATGTCGGCTATGTCGACGATGACGGCTATCTGTACCTGACCGATCGCGCCACCTTCATGATCATCTCCGGCGGCGTCAACATCTACCCGCAGGAATGCGAGAACCTCCTGATTACCCATCCCAAGATCGCCGACGCCGCGGTGTTCGGCGTGCCCAATCCCGACCTCGGGGAAGAAGTGAAGGCCGTGGTGCAGGTGATGCCGGGGGTTTCGCCGGATCAGGAGCTGGCCGACGAACTGATCGCGTTCTGCGGCCAGTCGCTGTCGCGCCAGAAGGTGCCGCGCTCGATCGACTTCGAGGCCGAACTGCCGCGGCTGCCGACCGGCAAGCTCTACAAGCGCCTGCTGCGCGACCGTTACTGGGGCAACAAGAGCTCGCGGATCGTGTGAGGGGAAATCTATCGGGCCTTTGCGCGCCCTCGCTTTTGGGGCCGCGATGCCGGGGCTCTCGCCGTCGGCGGCCGGGCTGTTCCCGCATCGAGCATTGTTTGATCGGCAAGTAACGCCTTGCGCAAACGCGGCGTCGCGAATTCGAGAAAGCTTCGCATCTTCAGCGGCAGCAGCCCCTGCCCGGCGTGGATCAGATGAACCGGCAACGGTGCCGGCTCGTGGCCGGCGAGAACCACGCGCAGCAATCCTTGCTCGGCCGCACGCGCGACGTGATAGGAAAGCAGATGCGTGATCCCCAATCCGGCGATCGCGGCATCGAGCGCGGCTTCGGCGCTGTTGACGTTGAGACGGCATCGCGGGCGCGGGACCTGAATCATGGCCTTGCCGCCGGACGCAAACGACCAGGACGGCCCCGAGGCCAGCGTAGAGAGGGTCACGCAGGTCAGCTTGGCGAGATCGGACAGCGCCTCCGGGATTCCGTGGGCCGCGAAATAGGCCGGACTGCCGCACACCACGCGGCGAACGGTGCCGAGGCTGGTGGCGATCATGCTGCTGTCAGGCAAGGCGCCGATCCGTACCGCCAGGTCGATGTGATCCTCGGCCAGATTGACGAAACGATCCGACAACGTCATGCGCACGTTGATGTCGGGATATACGGCCAGGAAATCGTTGATGATCGACAGGAAATGGCTTCGTCCGAACGCGACCGGCGCGGTGACGATCAATTCGCCGCGTGGCGCGGCGTACTCACCGACGGCCTGCGTTTCGGCATCGCCGACCTGCTCGAGGATGCGTCTGGACGCCGCGACATAGGCCGCGCCCGCATCCGTCAGTGTCAATTTCCGTGTCGAGCGCACCAGCAGACGGGTCTTCAGGTGCGCCTCAAGCTCCGAAATCTTGCGGCTGATGGTCGGAAGCGGCGTGCCGAGCTTTCGGCTGGCGGCCGAGAAGCTGCCCGCCTCGACCGACTTGATCAGCAGCGACATCGCTTCGAAACGATCCATGAAGTCTCTCGATTCCTCCTCTCACATATTGAGAGGATATCTCTCTAAAAGTCACGATTATACGCAGCAATGATAGGAGGTATTTATCCCCGGACAGGGTCATTCGTGGCCAGACCGGAGAATGAAGATGTCCACCATCCTTCACAGCTTGCAATCGATTCTGGCGGCTCTGTTCGCCTCGGACGAGCCGACTTCGCGCGATACAATCGCCTATCATGCACAGGTGCGCGCAGGAGAAGCGCAGTTCAGCCGCGCACAGGTGCTCCGCAGATACTACTGACAGCACTGTCCTGCGCCGCGCCGGACATCGCTTCCCCAACGGCGCGTGAGACAATTTGGCGCGGACGGTATCGCTGCAAGTTCCGCCATGCGAACTTTGCTTAGTCCGAATTGCCAATCCCCGCGCCGGCTTGGCTGGTTGCCCGGACGCCTCACCGTGGTATCCTCGATACCAATCGGCCAATTGAGACCGAAGTTCGAGGAGGGGACCCATGCGGAGCGTTCGCGCGCTAGCCGCCGCGGCATTGTTGTTGCTGCCGGCTTGTCAGGTTGCATCGGCGGAAGAGCCGAAACACGGCGGCATCCTGAAATTCTATCACCGCGACAGCCCGGGCAGCGCCTCGATCCATGAGGGCGCGACCTATTCGGTCAACATTCCCTTCATGCCGGTCTACAATAACCTCGTCGTCTACAATCAGCACATCGCGCAGAACAGCATCGAATCGGTCGTCCCGGAACTCGCCGAGAGCTGGGCCTGGAGCAGCGACAACAAGACCCTGACCTTCAAATTGCGACAGGGCGTCAAGTGGCACGACGGCAAGCCGTTCACGTCGGCCGACGTCAAATGCACCTTCGACATGCTGATGGGCAAGTCGCAGCAGAAATTCCGGCAGAACCCGCGCAAGTCCTGGTACGATCAGGTCGACGACGTCGTCACCAATGGCGACTTCGAGGCCTCGTTCAAGCTGAAGCGGCCGCAGCCGGCTTTGCTGGCGCTGCTCGCTTCCGGCTATACGCCGGTTTATCCCTGCCACGTTTCGCCGGGCGACATGCGCACCAAGCCTGTTGGAACCGGTCCGTTCAAGTTCGTCGAGTTCAAGGCCAACGAATCGATCAAGCTGACCAAGAACACCGACTACTTCAAGAAAGGCCTGCCCTATCTCGACGGCATGGAGTTCACGATCATCCCCAACCGCTCGACGGCAATCCTCGGCTTCATCTCCGGCCAGTTCGACATCACGCTGCCGACCGAAGTGTCGATCCCGATGCTCAAGGACGTCAAGACGCAGGCCCCGAAGGCGGTTTGCGTGGTGGAACCGAACAACGTTTCGACCAATATCATTGTCAATTCGTCCTCACCGCCGTTCGACAATATCGACATTCGCCGCGCTTTGGCACTGTCGCTCGACCGCAATGCATTCATCTCGATCATGTTCGAGGGACAGGGCGATATCGGCGGCACCATGCAGCCGGCCCCCGCCGGGCTGTGGGCGATGCCGAAGGAGATGCTGGAATCGATCCCGGGCTACGGCCCCGATATCAACGCCAACCGCGACCATGCCCGCAAACTGATGCAAAAGGCAGGCTATGGTCCGGACAAGCATCTCGCGATCAAGGTCTCGACCCGAAACATCCCGGTCTACCGCGACCCGGCCGTGATCCTGATCGACCAGATCAAGAGCATCTATATCGACGGCGAACTTGACGTCGTCGACACCGCGCAATGGTTTCCCAAAATCGCGCGCAAGGATTATGCGCTCGGGTTGAATCTCACCGGCAACGCCGTCGACGATCCCGACCAGTCGTTCTACGAGAACTATTCCTGCGGTTCGGAGCGGAACTACACCAACTACTGCAACAAGGAGATCGAAAAGCTGTTCGACCAGCAGTCGGAGGAGACCGACGTCGCCAAGCGCAAGAAGCTGGTCTGGGACATCGACAAGAAGTTGCAGGAAGACGTGGCCCGTCCCATCATCTTCCACGCCCGCACCGGGAGCTGCTGGCAGCCCTATGTCAAGAACATTACGATCATGTCCAACAGCTCCTATAACGGCTATCGTTACGAGGACGTGTGGATGGACAAATAGCGTCCAGCCGCTACAAGTCAGCCGCCCAGGGAGAAACGCCAGGTGTTTGCTTATATCGTGCGACGCCTCGCATTGATGCTCGTGACCCTGATCGGGATCTCGATCATCATCTTTGTGCTGCTGCGCGTCGTCCCGGGCAATATCGTCGACATCCTGTTCGACGCGGCGGGCTTCGTCGATCCTGCCGACAAGGCCAATTTGGAAAAGGAACTCGGCCTCAATCTGCCGATCTACGTGCAGTACCTGCACTGGATCGGCGGGCTGCTGCAGGGCGATCTCGGCTATTCCTACGTTTCCGAAAAGCCGGCGCTGCAGGAGATCCTGCCTCGCATTCCCATCACCGCGCGGCTCGCGGCCCTCGCGCTATTGTTCTCGGCCTCGATCGGGATTCCCTTGGGTGTGATCAGCGCCGTGCATCAGGGCTCGAAGCTGGATTATGCCCTGCGGATCGTCAGCCTGAGCGGCCTGTCGCTGCCCTCGTTCTGGCTCGGGCTGTTGATCCTGATGGCGTCGGTCTCGCTGTTCGGCACCATGCCGATCTACAATCCGAATCCGAAGACCTGGACCGAGGCGATTGCGATCTTCTGCGTGCCGGCGATGGCCGTCGGCTTCCGCAGCGCCGCGCTGACCATGCGCATCACGCGTTCCTCGATGCTGGAAATCCTGCGCCAGGATTTCATTCGTACCGCGCGCGCCAAGGGCGCCTCCGAATCCTCGGTCAACTACCGCCACGCGCTGAAGAACGCCATTCTGCCCGTTATTACGGTCATCGGCATCGAGGCCGCGTTCCTGATCGGCGGGCTGATCGTCACCGAAACCGTATTCAATATTCCCGGCGTCGCCCGCTTCCTGGTCGAGGCGCTGCGCTGGCGCGACTACCCGATCGTGCAGAACCTCGTGATGCTGATCGCCGTGGTCGTGGTCGTCGCCAACTTCACCGTCGATATGCTGTACGCCGCGATCGATCCGCGCATCCGGTATACGGACTAGGAGCCGCCGCTTGACCTCCATCAACTACGACAGCGAGCTGAAACGCGCCGGCGCCCACTCGACGCATGGCTGGCGCCGGCTGGCATTTCTCGCGCAACGCTACGTGCTCGGCACCTTCGGCCTGTTCATCATGCTGCTGTTCGTCTGGGTGGCGATCTCGGCCGACCTGATCTGCCGCTACGACCCGCTCAGCGTCGATTCCGCGCATCGGCTGGCGGCGCCGGACTGGCGGCACTGGATGGGAACGGATTCGTTCGGCCGCGACGTCTGGAGCCGGATCGTCCACGGCGCCCGCATTTCGCTGGCCGTCGGCATCGGCTCGACCTTCCTGGGCTCGTCGATCGGCGTGATGGTCGGGCTCGCCTCGGGCTATCTGTCCGGCTGGGTCGACCTGCTGTTTCAGCGCGTCACCGATATTTTACAGGCGCTGCCGCTGCTGGTGCTGGCGCTGGTGATGACTGCGGCACTCGGCCCGTCGCTACCCAACGTCATCATCGCGATTGCGATCCCGCTGATCCCGACGGTGGCTCGCGTGATCCGCGCCAATACGCTGGCGCTGCGCGAACTGCCGTTCGTCGAAGCCGCCAAGTCGATCGGGATGAGCGAAACCCGCATTGCGCTCCGCCACGTGCTGCCCAACACGCTGGCGCCGCTGATCGTGCTGGCGACCGCGCAGCTCGGCTCCACCATCCTGACCGAGGCATCACTGTCGTTCCTCGGCCTCGGCATTCCCGAGCCCTATCCGTCCTGGGGGCGCATGCTGTCGGAATCGGCGGCGGAATATGTCCGCACCGCGCCCTGGCTGGTGATCTTCCCGGGGGTTGCGATCAGCCTTGCGGTGTTCGGCACCAACCTGTTCGGCGACGCGCTGCGCGACATCCTCGACCCGAGGCAGCGCGGCTGATGACCGAGGCAAGAGCGGACGAAACGGTTCTCGACGTCAGGAACCTGCAGACGGTGTTCTTTACCAATTCCGGATTGTTCCGGGCAGTCGACGACGTCTCGTTCAGCGTTCGTCGCGGCGAGACGCTGGCGATCGTCGGTGAATCCGGCTGCGGCAAGAGCGTCAGCGCGCTGTCGATCATGCGGCTGGTGCCCGACCCGCCCGGCCGGATCGTCGGCGGCTCGGTCAACCTCGAAGGCGTCGACCTGCTCAAGCTCAGTGACGCCGAGATGCGCGGCATCCGCGGCAACCGGATGTCGATGATCTTCCAGGAGCCGATGACCTCGCTCAACCCGGTGATGCGGATCGGCGACCAGATCACCGAGGTGGTGCAACTGCATCAGACCATGAGCAACAAGCAGGCGTGGGCCAAGGCGGTCGACATGCTGCGCCTCGTTCGCATCCCCGAGCCGGAACGGCGCGCATCGGAATATCCGCATCAGCTATCCGGCGGCATGCGCCAGCGCGCCATGATCGCGATGGCGCTGGCGTGCCGGCCGACGCTGTTGATCGCGGACGAACCGACCACCGCGCTCGACGTCACCATCCAGGCGCAGATCCTGGCGCTGATCGTCGACCTGCAGAAGACGCTCGGCACCGGGCTGATCCTGATCACGCATGATCTCGGCGTGGTGGCGCAGACCGCGCAACGCGTCATCGTGATGTATGCCGGCAAGAAGGTCGAGGAGGCCACCGTCGAGGACTTGTTCGAGAACCCGCTGCATCCCTACACGCGTGGCCTGATGGCCTCGATGCCGGCCGTGATCTCGCTGGAGGCGAAAGCCGACGCGCGGCTGACCGAGATTCCCGGCATGGTGCCGTCGCTGACCAACCTGCCTGCTGGCTGCGCCTTCGCGCCGCGCTGCAGCCTCGCGATCGACCGTTGCCGTAGCGAATATCCGCCGCTACAGGAATTCGACGGCAAGCATCTGGCGGCGTGCTGGCGCGCGGCGGAAACGGTGGCCGCGCCATGACCGACCAAACTCCCCTGCTCGAGGTTACTGACCTCGTCAAACATTACGCGGTGCGCGGCGGCATCCTGCGCCGTCGCGTCGGTACCGTGCATGCCGTCGACGGCGTCAGCTTTTCAGTCGGCGGAGGCGAGACGCTCGGCCTCGTCGGCGAGTCCGGCTGCGGCAAATCGACGGTGGCGCGCACCGTGATGCGGCTGGTGGAGCCCTCCAGCGGCGCCATCAAGCTTGACGGCACCGACATCACCGGCCTCAGCAAGGCGGAGATGCGGCCGCATCGGCGCTCGATGCAGATCGTGTTCCAGGACCCGTTTGCGTCACTGAATCCGCGCATGACCGCGGGCGATATCGTCGGCGAGCCGCTCAGCGTGCATGGACTGGCAACCGGCCGCGCGAAGCAGGAACGTGTCGCCGAATTGTTCGCGCAGGTCGGATTGCGCGCCGACCAGATGAAGAACTATCCGCATCAGTTTTCCGGCGGCCAGCGGCAACGCATCTGCATCGCCCGCGCCCTGTCGCTCGGGCCGCGGCTGATTGTATGTGATGAGCCGGTGTCGGCGCTCGACGTCTCGATCCAGGCGCAGGTGATCAATCTGTTGATCGACCTGCAACGCAAGCACGGCTTCTCCTATCTGTTCATCGCGCACGACCTCGCCGTCGTCGCCCATATCAGCCACCGCGTCGCGGTGATGTATCTCGGCCGCATCGTCGAAATCGCCGACAAGACCGAGCTGTTCGCCAGCCCGCGCCATCCCTATACGCAGGCATTGCTGGCGTCGGTGCCGATCGCCGATCCCAAGGCCAAGAAACTCGAGCCGATGATCGACGGCGACGTGCCGAGCCCGATCAACCCGCCGCCCGGATGCGCGTTCCATACGCGTTGTCGTTATGCGATTGACCGCTGCAAGGTGGAACGGCCGGTGCTGGTGGCAGCCGGCACCAAGCACGAGGTGGCGTGCTGGCTGAATGACGGGACGGGACGGGCGGAGTAAATTGCCGTAGGGTGAGCAAAGCGAAGCGTGCCCACCATTGTAAGCAACGGTTGGAAAATGGTCGGCACGGCGCAATGCGCCTTTGCCCGCCCTACGAAGCTGCAACGGGATTAACCCGCCGCGATCTCCACCACGATCTTCCCGGTCGTCACCTGCTCGCCCTCGGCGACATCGATAGCCGCGACCGTACCGGCGACACCGGCTGTGTGCACGTGTTCCATCTTCATCGCTTCCAGCGTCATCACCGGCTGCCCCGCCGCCACCTTGTCGCCGGGCTTCACCATCACCGCAACGACGCGGCCGTTCATCGCGGCGCGTACCCTGCCGTCGCCGCCACTGGCAGCCGCGGAGACCGGCGCCGCCATCGTCAGGTCGCGCGCCGCAACGGTATCCCCCCGATAGAGGAAATGCAGCCGGTCGCCATCACGGGACCACTTGAGCGACTCCGTAAGACCATTGCCGGTAAACCGCACGGTGTCGCTGCCGACGCTGTGAACCTCGACCCGGTAGAGCGTGTTCTCGAGCCCCTGATAGAAGCCGTCGCGCTCGCGCACGATATCGACATCGTGGACGCCGTGATCGAGTTCGAGCCGCACCGGCACAGGAAACGTCGCCGCCAGCGATCGCCCGGCCTGCCACTTCGGCGCGAACGGATTGGTGAGAGTGAGCAGAAACGCCGCCAGAAATGCCTCCCAACCCGCATCCTGACGCGGCGCCAGCAATTCAGCCCGATGATTGCCGATAAAGGCGGTCGTCGCCTCGCCCTTGGCAAACACAGGATGCCGCAGGCAGGAGATCAGAAATCCCTGGTTGGTGGTGACGCCGAACGCAACAAGCTGCTCCAGGCCCGAGATCAGCTTGCCACGCGCCTCATCACGCGTGGTGCCATGATTGATGACCTTGGCGATCATCGAATCGTAAAACGGCGGAATCTCCGAGCCCGACTGCAGCGCGTGTTCGACGCGCAGGCCTTCCGGCGTCTGCCACATCGCCATGCGGCCGGACTGCGGCATGAAATCGTGGCCGGCATCCTCGGAGCACAACCGCACCTCGATCGCATGGCCGGAGAACCTGATGTCCTCCTGTACCAGCCCCAGCGGCTCGCCGCTGGCGACGCGCAATTGCAGTTCGACGAGGTCCAGACCTGTGATCGCCTCGGTGACGGGGTGTTCGACCTGCAGCCGCGTGTTCATTTCCATGAAATAGAATTCGCCGTTCTGGTCGAGCAGGAATTCCAGCGTGCCGGCGCCCTCGTAGCGCAGCGACCTCACCGCGTCGACCGCGACCTGGCCCATCCGGGCCCGCAGTCGCGGTGTCACCGCCGGCGACGGCGCTTCCTCGATCAGCTTCTGGTGCCGGCGCTGCACCGAGCAGTCGCGCTCGCCGAGATGGACGGCGTTGCCATAGCGGTCGCCGAACACCTGGACTTCGATATGCCGGGGATTGACGATGGCGCGCTCGAGAATCACGGTGGGATCTCCGAACGCGCCCTGCGCCTCGGACCGCGCGCTGCGCAGCGCATCGGGGAACGTTTTTTCGTCCGCAACCAGCCGCATGCCGCGGCCGCCGCCGCCCGCAACGGCCTTGATCATGACCGGGAAGCCGATCTTCCTGGCTTCCTTCAGCATCACGGCGTCGCTCTGGTCCGCGCCCTGATAGCCGGGCACGCAGGGCACGCCGGCCTTCTGCATGATGTCCTTGGCGCGGGCCTTGTTGCCCATGGCGCGAATCGCCTCGGGCGACGGCCCGATGAACACCAGCCCGGCGTCGCGGCAGGCTTGCGCAAAATCCTCGTTCTCGGCGAGAAAGCCGTAGCCCGGATGCACCGCGCTGGCGCCGGAGGCTTTGGCCGCGGCGATGATCGCGTCGATCCGCAAGTAGGATTGCGCCGGCAAGGCTTCGCCGATCCGCACGGCCTGGTATGCCTCGCGGACATGCAGCGCATCGCGGTCGGCATCGGAATAAACCGCGACCACGCCATAGCCGAGACGGCGCGCGGTGCGCATGATCCGCAGCGCGATCTCGCCGCGATTGGCGATCAGGATCTTGAAGAACGGCGTCTGCTTCATCATGCTCATGGCCGGGCGACCGAAAACTGCATGCGCTGGGGCGTGCGCGCCTCGGCCTCGCGGCAGATCGCCAGCACCTCCGACAATACGCTGCGGGTATCGCGCGGGTCGATCACTCCGTCGTCAAGCACGCGGGCGCTGGTCGAGAACACGTCCATCTGGCCGTCGAACACGCCCGTTATCTGCGCCTTCATCGCCTCGATCTTTTCTCGCTCAATCGGCTTGCCCCGCCGCGCCGCGGCGGCCTCGGTCACGATCGCCATGGTTTCAGCGGCCTGCTCGCCGCCCATGACCGCAGTCTTGGCGTTGGGCCAGGAGAAGCAGAAGCGCGGATGAAAGCCGCGGCCGCACATGCCGTAATTGCCGGCGCCGAACGACGCGCCGCAGTAGATCGTGATCTGCGGCACCGTGGCCGAGGTGACGGCCTGGATCATCTTGGAGCCGTGCTTGATCATGCCGGCTTCCTCATAGGCCTTGCCCACCATGTAACCGGTGGTGTTGTTGAGATAGAGCAGCGGCGTGCGCGACTGGCAGCAGGCCTGGATGAAATGCGTCGCCTTGTTGGCGCCGGCGGGATCGAGCGGGCCGTTATTGGTGATGATGCCGATCGCCTGCCCCTCGATGCGGGCGTGGCCGCAGACGGTGGCGGGGCCGTAATTGGCGCCGAACTCGGTAAAGTCGGAGTCGTCGATGATCCGCGCGATCACCTGGCGCATATCGACGGGACGCTTGTGGTCCATCGCCATGATGCCGAGCAGTTCGTCCTGGTCGTAACGCGGCGGGCGATAGGTCGGCTCGGCCGGCTTCGGTCGGTCCCACTCCAGATTGGTCATGATGTCGCGCGCGATGCGCAGCGCGTCGCGGTCGTCCTCGGCGAGGTAATCGCCGAGCCCGGAGATGGAGGTGTGCATCTCGGCGCCGCCGAGTTCTTCCTCGGTCGCGATCTCACCGGTTGCGGCTTTGAGCAGCGGCGGTCCGGCGAGGAAGGCGCGGGTGCGGCCGCGCACCATCACGATGTAATCGGAGAGCCCGGTCTGATAGGCGCCGCCTGCCGTCGACGAGCCGTGCGTCACCGTCACGACGGGCAGACCCGCCGCCGACAGCCGCGCCAGATTGCGAAAGATGTTGCCGCCGCGAACAAAATCCTCGACGCGGTAGCGCAGCAGGTTGGCGCCGGCGCTTTCGACCAATTGCACGTAAGGCAGCTTGTTCTCCAGCGCCAGTTCCTGCACCCGGATCGTCTTGTCGAGGCCGTAGGGCTGCAGCGCGCCGGCATCGATGCCGGAATCGTTGGCGCTGATCATGCAGCGAATACCGGCGACGAAGCCGATGCCGGCAATCAGCCCGCCACCGGGCACGCTCTTGTCCGCATCCGGCACGTCGAACATGTAGCCGGCCAGCGTCGACAGCTCGATGAAGGGCGTGCCGGGATCGAGCACCAGCGCCACGCGCTCGCGCGGCAGCAACTGGCCGCGCTTGTGGAAGCGATCCTTGGCGCCGGCGGAGGCGGCGCGGGTACGTTCCTCCAGCATCCGCATCCGCGCGATCAGCGCCAGCATGCCGTCGCGGTTGGCCTTGTAGGCGGCACCGCCGGTCGCGATGGTGGATTCGAGGATGGCCATCGGCGGATTACTTCCCGGTAAAATGTTCGCTGAAGGACTGACGCAGTTCGACCTTGCGCAATTTTCCGGTCGCGGTCATCGGCATTTCGTCGAGGATGCGAATGAATTTCGGCACCTGGAAACCGCCGAGATGCTTGCGGCAATGCTCGGCGATCGCGGCTTCATCGGCCTGTGCACCCGGCTTCAGCTTGACGAAGGCCGATACCGCCTCGCCCCATTGCGGATGCGGCAGGCCGACCACGGCCGCGTTCTGCACGGCAGGATGCGCCAGCAGCGTCTCCTCGATCTTGACCGAGGCGACGTTTTCGCCGCCGGACTTGATCATGTCCTTCTTGCGGTCGAGGAACAGCACCTCGCCGTGATCGTCGATCAGCGCGAGATCTCCGGTATGGTGCCAGCCGAACTTGCGCGCCTCTTCGGTCGCCTTCGGGTCCTTGTAATAACCCAGCATCACGTTCGGCCCGCGATGCACGAGTTCGCCGATCTCGCCCCGCGGCAGCAAATTGCCGTTGTCGTCCATGATGGCGGTCTCGTTGACGATCAGCGACTCGCCCCAGTAATTGCCGAAACGTTCAAGCTGGCGATCCGGCTGCGACATCGTGGTGGCCGGGTACATTTCGGTCTGGCCGGAGGAGAGCACGAAGTTCGGGCACATGTCGGCCATGGCGCGCTCCAGCAGCGGCCGGCCCATCGGCGCCATCGTGTACATGCAGGTTCGCAAGCCCGAGAGATCGAACTCCCTGCGGCGCGGGTGATCGAGGATGGCCTGGTACATCAGCGACAGCCCGACGAACACGGTGAGCTTGTCACGGACGATGGCTTCCATACAGACCACGGGATCGAAGCCGCGCATCAGCGCCATGCGGCCACCGACCGACAAATAGCTCAGCAGCAGCACGTGACCGGCGCAGTGGAACAACGGAAATTGTCCAGTGATGCCGTCCCCGCGGCCGAGCTTCATCTCGATGCAATTGCTCATCACGGCCATCACCACCGCGAGGTGGCAGTGCATCGCGCCCTTTGGGCGCGAGGTGGTGCCCGAGGTATAGATGATCATCGCCAGATCGCGCTCGTCGAACTCGATCTCGGGTTCGACGTCGGACTGGCCCTTGATGAGGTCGGTGAAATTCTCAAGGCCGGTCGCCGCGACCTTGCCGGCGAGGTCGATCGCGATCATCTGCATGCCGCGCTTCTCCAGCGCGGCCCGGCGGTCGGGCTGCGCATGCAGCATGTCGTCGATCAGCGCGAACTTCACCTCGGCGTGGTCGAGGATATAGTCCATATCCGCCGGACCCAGCATGGTGTTGATGGGGACCCAGACCAGGCCGGCGCGATGGATGCCGAACAGTGCTTTGACGAATTCGACCGAGTTGTTGCAGATGGTCGAAATTTTATCGCCCGGCTTCAGCCCGCGCTGCACCAGGTAGTTGGCAAAACGATTGGCATCGCGCTCGATCTCGGTGAAGTTGACGCGGCGCGCGCCGTCGGTGAGCGCAATGCGATCGGGAAACCGCGCCGCCGCGCGCTTGAGCAGATCGCCGATCGCGACGCGGCCGATCCGGCCGGGGCCGGTCACGCTGCCGGTTGCGGTGAGATTGGTCATGGCGATTGCTCCCTATCCTTCGTCATTCCGAAGCGTCCGCAGGACGAGCCCGGAATCCATACTCCCGATCGTGGTTATGGATTCCGGGTTCGACGCTGCGCGTCGCCCCGGAATGACAGGTCAATGCCTGGTCCCGAAAATCTGCCGCGCTTCGGCGGGGCTGGCGATCTCGCGGCCCGCGCGCCGCGCGCAGGCGGCGATGGCCTCGATCAACTGCCCATTGGAAGTCACCTTCTTGCCGTCAGCGAGATAGAAGGTGTCTTCGAGACCGGTGCGGAGATGTCCGCCCAAATCGGCGCAGCGCTGGTGCAGCGGCCAGATTTCGCCGCGCCCGATCGCGGTGACCTGCCAACGCCCTTCCGGCAGTTTCAGCTTCAACAGGATCGGCAGCAATTCCGGATCGGCCGGCATGCCAGACGCCACGCCCATCACGAAGTTATATTCCAGCGGACCCGAATACATGCCGGTCTGCCGGTACATGTTGACGCAACGCACGATGCCGACGTCGAAGCATTCGAATTCCGGAATGGTGCCGGCCACTTTCATGACGTCGAGATAGTCCTGAACTTTTTCGACCGCGTTATCGAACATCATCGGCGGCCAGGCCCAGCTGTTGTCGGACTTGACCTTGAGATAATTCAGCGAGCCGGCGTTACAGGCCGCGATCTCCGGCTTGGTTTCGCGCACGCAGTCGAGCGCGCCCTGATAATTCGGCCCCGAGGTGCCGGTGGTGTGGTTGATGATGACGCCCGGGCAGGCCTCGCGGATCGCCTGCTGGATCTCCTTGCTGACGCTGACGTCCCAAGACGGCAGATGGCCCTTGTTCGGCTCCTGCTGGCGCAGGTGGACATGCATGACGCTGGCGCCGGCGTTGAAGGCGGCCTTGGCCTCGCGCGCCATCTGTTCCGGCGTCACCGGCACGTTGTGCTGTTTTGGATCAGTCAGCACGCCGTTCAGCGAGCAGGTAATGACGGCCTTGTCGCCCATGGATCAGCCCTTTGATTCCCGAAAACTGTTGCTTTCGCGATCATGCGGCCGGCATCAACTGGCTTCTTGCGTCCATGCGCTATTGTCGGCCTCGACGCGTCCGCTGGTATAGATCGCGAGATCGCGCGAGCCGGAAAAGATCGCGCGCGGCTTCAATCCATAGAAGCGGCGGATCGAGTGACTGAAATGCGTCGAGTCGGGATAGCCGATATCCTGCGCCAGATGCGCAAGGTTGATGTCCTGGTTGGCGAAGTGCAGCAGGTGCCGCGCGCGCTTCCAGGCGCGGAAGGAGCGGAACGAGATTCCGGTCTCTTCCTTGAACAGATGCAGGAAGCGCGACGGCGACAATCCGGCCTCGGCAGCGCAGCTTGCCGCGGTCACCGGCTCGCCGCAGAATTTTCCGATCTGCACGATCGAGCGTGCTACGCGCGGATCGAGCGCGCGCGGGGCCAGCACTTCGCCGAGACACAGCAAATCGAATTCGGCATTGGAGATATCGTTGCCGCCCTGACGCTCGCGCAAGGCGGTATAGGCGGCGCGAATCCGGTTGGCGAAGTTGGCGCTCTCCGGTCCTGACAAGCGCTTGACGAGGTCTTCGAACACGCCGGGCGGAACGCTCTCCGGCTCGATCACCAGACTGAGCACCGAGCGGTAATCGCTGGCGATGGTGTGCCGGACGTTTGGCAGCACGGCGGCGAGTTCGCCGTGGGTCTCGCGGCCATCGGCCGTCGTCAACCACAGCCCGCCTTCGATCGCGACATAGACATTGAACGCACCCGAGCAGCGCGCGCGCGGACGGCCGAGCAGCCCGGCGTAGAACACGCGCTCCGGGGTGATCAGCATCAGATGGCCGGATTTCTGGCCGCTGTTGTGAGCAATGTCGTCCATGGCAGATCCTCCTCGCGCGGCTCTTTGGCCGCTGCGACAGGGGTCAACCATAGCGCAAATTCGGGGTCTGTCACCGACGGCGAAGGGTTAATTCGGTGGCAGATCGCCGCTCCGTCAGGGCCGCACCCTCGCCTTCACACCCTGGTCCACGCCGGCCTTTTGTTCCGCCGCCACCGCCCGCTTGTAGCCGTCGCGCTGCTGCAACCGGGCCCAATAAGCAGCCACATTGGGCCCAAAATCCTTGGCGAGATCGATATTTCCGGCCAGCCGCAACGCGTAGCCGATCGCGATATCGGCTGCGGTAAACCGGCCGGCGCAGAGGAATTCGCTATTGGCCGTAGCGGCCTCGACCGCCCGCAGCCGGCCGAGGAACCATTTAGCGTAATCGCCGGCGACCTGCGGATTACGGCGCTCTTCCGGCTCGAGTTGACTGTATCTCAGCACCAGCGTTTGCGGAAAGGTCAGCGTGGCATCGCTGAAATACATCCAGTTCAGGAAGGCGCCATAGGCCGGCTCGTCGACCCCGACCACCAGCGGCGTCGGGCCATGCCTGGTGCCGAGGTAATGGCAGATGCCCGAGGATTCCGTCATTTTGGTATCGCCGTCGACCATGAACGGAATGGTACCGAGCGGGTTGAGCGCCATGTATTCCTTGGCGAACACCCGCGGCGGGAACGGCAGCATCTTGAGCTCGTAGGGCAGCCCCTGCTCTTCCAGCATCCAGAGCGGACGAAACGAGCGCGCCGCGTCGCAGTGATAGAGCGTGATCATCGAGCGTTTCCTTGAATTGGTTCGGGCCAGTTTAGGACGAGGATGGCGCAGGCGCCAAGGCACACGTGAAGGCGCACGTAGAACGCGCGCCTGTCAGTTGCTGTGCTTCTTCAGTTCGAGGCGCGCAATCTGGTTGCGATGGACCTCATCCGGGCCGTCGGCCAGACGAAGCAGCCGCGCGGTGGCGTAGGCTGCCGCCAGCCCGAAATCGTTGCTGGTGCCGGCGCCGCCGTGGGCCTGGATTGCCCAGTCGATCACCTGGCACGCCATGTTCGGCACCGCGACCTTGATCATCGCGATTTCAGCTCTGGCCGTTCGGTTGCCGACGGTATCCATCATGTGCGCGGCATGCAGCGTCAGCAGCCGCGACTGCTCGATCATGATGCGCGATTCCGCAATTCGTTCCTGCGTCACCGTCTGCTCCGAAACCGGCTTGCCGAAAGCGACGCGGCTCCGGGTCCGAACGCACATCTTCTCCAGCGTCCGTTCGGCCAGGCCGATCAGCCGCATGCAGTGATGGATCCGGCCGGGGCCGAGACGGCCTTGCGCGATCTCGAAACCGCGCTCCTCGCCGAGCAGCATGTTTGACGCGGGCACGCGGACATTATCGAAGACGACTTCCGAAGCCCGATCAGGCACGCCGTAGAATCCGAACACCGGGATCGGCCGCAGCACTTTCACGCCCGGTGCGTCCATCGGCACCAGGATCATCGACTGCTGGCGATGGCGATCCGGATTGTCAGGATCGGTCTTGCCCATGAAGATGCAGATCTTGCAGCGCGGGTCGGTGGCGTTGGTGGTGTACCACTTGCGGCCGTTGATGACGTAATCGTCGCCGTCGCGGACGATCGAGCTCTCGATATTGGTGGCGTCGCTGGAGGCCACCGCCGGTTCGGTCATCGCAAAGCAGGAGCGGATTTCGCCGGCCAGCAGCGGCTTCAGCCATTTGTCCTGATGCTCCCGCGTGCCGTAACGCGCCAGCACTTCCATGTTGCCGGTATCGGGCGCCGAGCAGTTGAACAGTTCCGGCGCCAGATGCGAGCGGCCCATCACCTCGCACAGCGGCGCGTATTCGAGGTTGGTCAGGCCGGCGCCGTGCTCGCTTTCCGGCAAGAACAAATTCCACAGGCCGGCGTCGCGGGCTTTCGGCTTCAACTCCTCGACGACCGGATAGACCTGCCATGGTCCCAGTCCCTCGGCTTCCTTGTAGAACCGCTCCTCGTTCGGATAGACGTGGCGATCCATGAACTGCTCAAGGCGATGCTTCAGCTCGGTAATTTTCTGGCTCTGTTCATAGAACATCGTCGCACCGTCCTTATTTCTTCACGCCCGGCAGCGTGCCCATCATCTTGCACAGCACCGTCAGCATCACTTCGTCGGCGCCGCCGCCGATCGAGGTCAGGCGGCTGTCGCGATAGGCGCGGCTGACCGGCGTCTCGTTCATGAAACCCATGCCGCCCCAGAATTGCAGGCAGGCATCGGTGAGTTCGCGGCCCAGGCGGCCCGCCTTGAGTTTCGCCATGGTGGCGAGGCGCGTGACGTCCTCGCCCGCGACCAGCGCTTCGGCGGCGCGGTAGATCAACGCGCGCAGCAGCTCGACCTCGGTCTGCATTTCCGCGAGCTTGAAATGGACGGTCTGGTTATCGAGGATCGATTTGCCGAATGCCTGGCGGTTACGAGTGTATTCGATCGTCTCTGATATGATGAACTCATGCGCCTTGAGGCAGGCGGCGGCACCCCACAGCCGCTCCTCCTGGAACTGGACCATCTGGTAGGTAAAGCCCTTGCCCTCGTCGCCGATGCGGTTGCGCTTGGGCACCCGGACATTGTCGAAGAAAATCTGCGCGGTGTCGGACGAGCGCATGCCCATCTTGTCGAGCTTGCGCGCGATCTGCACGCCCTTGCTGTTCATGGGAACGCAGATCAGCGACTTGTTGCGATGGACGGGATCGTCGCTGGTATTGGCCAGCAGGCAGATCCAGTCGGCCTGGGTGCCGTTGGTAATCCACATCTTGCCGCCATTGATGACGTAGTCGTCCCCGTCAGAGCGCGCCTGGGTCTTGATCGAGGCGACGTCGGAGCCGGCGCCTGGCTCGGAGACGCCGATGCAGGCGACCATGTCGCCGGCGACGGCGGGCGCCAGAAACTCGCGGCGCACCTCGTCGGAACCAAACCGCGCCAGCGCGGGCGTCGCCATATCGGTCTGCACCCCGATCGCCATCGGCACCCCGCCGCAGGTGATAGCGCCGAGTTCTTCGGCCATCATCAGCGCGTAGCTGTAATCCAGCCCCTGCCCGCCGAATTCGACGGGCTTGTTGAGCCCGAGAAAGCCGAGATCGCCGAGTTTCTTGAACAGCGCATGCGCCGGGAAGATATCGGCCTTCTCCCATTCGTCGACGAACGGGTTGATCTCGGCGGCGATGAATTTTTGCAAGGCGCGGCGGGGTTCGTCGTGGTCGGCGGTGAAGAGCATGATGTTATCGCCTTAACAGTTAATTGCCGTCATGGCCGGGCAAAAGTGCGAAGCACGTCTTCGCACTGGATGTCCCGGCCATCCACGTCCTTGCACCAGTAGAAAGAAAGACGTGGATGCCCGGGTCGGGCCCTGGTATGACGGTGAGGGTGAAGTGGACTTCACAACCCCATCTGCCGCGACGCGAGATCCTTCATAATCTCCTCGGTGCCGCCGCCGATGGCGTTGACCTTGACCTCGCGGTAGATGCGCTCGACCTTGATGCCGCGCATGAAGCCGGCGCCGCCGAAGATCTGCACGGCTTCGTTGGCGCAGAACGCCATGGTCTGGGTGGCCTGGTTCTTCATCATGCAGATCTCGGCGACCGGGCTCTCGCCCTGCCCGAGCCGCCACGCCAGCATTTCCAGCATCGCCTGCGAGGCCGCCACCTTCTGCGCCATGTCGACCAGCTTGTGGCGGATCACCTGGTGCTGCGCGATCGGCTTGCCAAAGGTCTTGCGCTCCTTGGCATAGGCGATCGCGTCCTCGACGCAGACGCGCGCATAGGCGGTGCAGCTTGCCGCCATGCCCATCCGCTCGCTGTTGAAGTTGTGCATGATGATCTTGAAGCCCTGACCTTCCTCGCCGATCAGGTTCTCGACGGGCACCCGACACTCGTCGAAATGCAATGTCGCGGTGTCCGACGCCCACCAGCCCATCTTCTTGAGCTTGGTGCGCGACAGGCCGGGCGTATTGCCCTCGATCAGGAGCATGCTGACGCCGCCGGGGCCCTCGCCGCCGGTGCGCACCGCGACCGTCAGGTAATCGGCGCGCATGCCCGACGTGATAAACGTCTTTTCGCCGCTGACGACGTAATGATCGCCGTCGCGCCGCGCCTTGGTGCGCAAATTCGCGACGTCGGAGCCGCCGCTCGGCTCTGTAATTGCCAATGCCGAAATCTTCTTGCCGGCCAACACGTCCGGCAACACCCGCGCCTTGACCTCCGGGCGGGCGGCACGCGCGATCGGCGGCGAACCGATGGTGTGGCTCATCAGGCTCGAACTGACGCCGCCGGCGCCGGCACGCGCCAGCTCCTGCGACGCCACGATCTTCATGAACTGGTCGGCCGGCACGCCGCCGAACTCTTCCGGAAAGCCGAGACCCAGGAGGCCGATCTCGGATGCCTTGGCATACAGCTCGCGCGGAAACTCGCCGGCCTCGTCCCATTCATGGGCATAGGGCTCGATCTCGCGCGCGACAAAGCGGCGCATCACGTCGCGAAATGCTTCATGCTCCGGCGTGTAAAAGGGGTTCTGTGCTCGCGTCCGTTCCAGCATTTCCAATCTCCCGAGAGCATGATCCGGAAAAGTGGCTGCGGTTTTCCGAAGAGATCATGCTCCAGCATAAAGGCAACGTTGACCTGATTTGGCCGCGGCAAACTTGCGTTGAGCGGCTGGCCAGCAACTCAACGCAAGACCACCGCCCAGGCCCTGCCTAGCCTTTGCAAAAAACAAAATACCACATACGGCCATTGGCCGGGGAGATGAAGCATGATCCGATCGAGCCTATCAGCCCCGGCAGTCCTTTTGTCAGCCGTACTGTCGCTGTCCACGTGGACGGCGGCCTCCGCCCAGCAACCTGGCATCACGGATACCGAAATCAAGTTCGGCAATATCATGCCGTATAGCGGCCCGGCGTCGGCGCTCAGCGTCACCGGCAAGGTGTTCGCCGCCTATTTCGACATGGTCAACGAGAAGGGCGGCGTCAACGGGCGCAAGCTCAACATGCTCTCGCTCGACGACGGCTTTTCGCCGCCGAAGACGGTGGAGGCGACCCGCCGGCTGGTCGAGAACGACAACGTCGCCTTCATGTTCGGCACCATGGGCACGGCGCCGAGTTCGGCGACCGCCAAATATCTCAACGGCGCCAAGGTGCCGCATCTGTTCCTGATCTCATCGGCATCAAAATGGAACGAGCCGGCAACGCAGCCCTGGCTGATGGCGTTGCCGTGGGCGCCCAACTATGTCGAGGAAGCCGGCATCGAGATCCGCTACGCGCGCTCGAAGAACCCCAACGCGCGTTTTGCGATCCTTTATCAGAACGACGACGCCGGAAAGGACTATCTGCGCGGCGTCAAGGAAGCGCTGGGCGCCGACGCCGACAAGGCGATCGCGATGGCTTCGAGCTTCGAGGTCTCCGATCCCACCGTGGATTCGCAGATCCTGACCTTGGCCAACACCAAGGCCGACGTCTTCATGATCTACAGCGTGACGCCACGCGCCTGCGCGCAGGCGGTCCGCAAGGCCTATGAGACCGGCTGGCGGCCGATGCGCTTCATCGCCTCGGGCTGTGCCAACAAGGACACCGTGATGGTGCCGGCCGGGCTGGAGGCTTCGCAGGGCATCATGTCGGTGGTGTCGCTGAAGCCTTATGTGGCCGACTCCAAGGACGCCGGCCTCGTCGCCTATGGCGAGTTCATGAAAGCGCGGCTGCCCGGAGTCGATCCCGCGAACTTCGCGGCCGGCTATGGCTACATGGTGGCCCAGGCGCTGGTGGTGGTGCTGGAGCAGTGCAAGAACGATCTCAGCCGCACCAACATCATGGCGCAGGCGGCCAATCTCAAGAACGTCCCGCTGTCGATGCTCTTGCCCGGCATCACGCTGAACACCTCACCGACCGACTACCGCCCGATCAAGGACGGTTACATGGTCGAGTTTCGCGACAGCCAGCTCGCCGTGATCAGCGAATTGCTGCGCGGGGGTTCGTGAACGGATTGAGCAGGCGGGCGATCTCGCAAGCCGCGACGAGGCCGATCAGCCACGCGAAGTTCAGCAGGCCAAGCCGGCCCACGATACCGGGGGTGAAGGCTTCGGTCCCGCCCAGGAATGGCGTAGCGGCCAACAGCGCCGCTTCATGCGCGCCGTAGGCGCACACCAGAGCCAGTCCCAGCGCGAGCGGCCAACGTATCCGCGGTACCGCGTGGAGAAAAACGCTCGACACCGCCGTCGCGGCGAGCGCCGCGGCACCGATGACTACTCCCCAGGCGATCGTACTGGCATCGATCGGATAGTGGTGCACACCAAAGCCGATGGTCTGATTGACGAGCCAGGCGCCGGTGACGATGAGCAGCGCGGGTCGCAGCGACAGTGTTGCCGCCGCGACGACGGCGAAGGCCGCGAACGGCGTCGCGCAAGCGAGTGCAAAACTCGCCAGCGCACATGAGACCGTCAGCAGGCCGAAGCAGAACAGCGGCGCATATAGTGGCTCGACGGGACGGAGCCGGAAGCGGCCGATGGACGGCAGGACATTCGGTGCCATGGTGATCTCCTTCTCACTGCATCGCCGCGGCGATCTTTTCCGCAGACATCAGGACCGGGAAGTTGGTGTTGGCGCATGGTACCACGGGAAAGATCGAGGCGTCGACGACGCGCAGGCCCTGAACGCCCTTGACGCGGCCCTGGTTGTCGACGACCGCCATCGGATCGTCGGCCCGGCCCATGCGGCATGAGCACGAGGCGTGCCACACGCCGATGGTTCCCTTGCGCACGAAGGTTTCCAGCGCCTCGTCGTCGTTCATCACGTCATCGAAGCTAAAGCCTTCGACCACGAAATTGTCGATCATGTAGTGACGCAGCGCCGCCGGCCCGTCCATCATGACAGCGGCGATCTTGGTCAGCATCCTGTTCTTGTTGTTGACCACGCCGATCTTGCGGACGCGGTCGGTATAGGAGGCCGGGAACGGCTTGTCCGTCACCGCCTTGACCGCATCGCTCATCTGCACGGCCGCCATCTTGCGGAATCCGCTCATCAGGCGCTCAAGGTCGCGCCGGTCGGACAGCAGGTTGAACTCGACAATGGGTTCGGCTGTGGGATCGCGCGAGGCGAGTTTGACCTGTCCGGTCTCGGAATAGGTCTTGTTGACGAACGTCAGCAGCGAGCCGATCTGCTCACCAACCGCATGCCACGCCGATTTCGAGAGCACGACGACGAACATGTCGCCCTTCGGCACGCCTGAAAGCCCGGACGAATAACGCAAGCCGAGTTGCATGTGGCGCCTGGTGTGTTCGTTCATGCGCGCGCCGCGGCGGACAAAAGACGATAGCGAGATCGAGGGATGATCCATCAGGCGCTGGCCGACGCCCGCCAGTCCCATCCGCACCGGAATGCCCATGTCCCTGAGGTGGCCGACCGGGCCGATGCCGGCGCGCAACAGATGCGCCGGCGAATGGATCGCGCCCGAGGAGAGAATGATCTCACGGCCGCGGAATTCCTGTTCCCGCCCGTTGACCAAAGCCTTGACGCCGACGCACTGCGTGCCCTCGAACAGCAACTCGCGAACCTGCGTGTTGGTCGAGATCGTGAGGTTGGCGCGCTGGCGCGTGTCGCGATCGAGATAGCCCATCGCCGCCGAGACCCGTTGCTCGGACTGATTGGAGTGCGTCACCGGGAAATAGCCGTCGACGAACTCGCCGTTCTGGTCCGGCACGAACTGATGGCCGGCCTGCCTGAAGCCCTCGGCGAACGCCTGCGAATGCCTGGTCCAGTGCTCCTGCGGAATCCGCCGCACCGGGATCCGGCCATCCTTGCCGTGGAACGGTCCGTCGAAATCGAGGTCGCGCTCGACCTTCTTGAAGAACGGCAGCACTTCGTTCCAGTTCCAGCCGGCGGCGCCGCGCGCTTCCCACTCATCGTAGTCGGTCGGTGCGCCGCGATTGGCCATCTGGCCATTGATCGACGAGCCGCCGCCCAGCACACGCGCCTGTTCGTATTTGCGCAACGGCGGACGCGCTTCATTCGGATTGTTGTGGCTGACGACCTGGGTCGTCACCTTGAGTTCGGTCCAGTGGAAGCGCGGGTCGAAATAGGCCGTGCCCGGATAGCTGTCCCTGATCTCGGCCGGCTCGTTGCCGGGCGGGGTGTCCTGTCCGGCTTCGCAAACCAGGACCTTGTTGGCACTCTTGGCGGAAAGCCGGTGGGCCAGCACGGATCCAGCCGATCCGCCGCCCACGATAATGAAGTCGTACACGATTGGCGCTTCCTCTTGTTTTTGTCCCAAGCTCTTGTTTTTGTCCGGAGAGTGTAGCGCGGCTTTGCCGGGAGGTCACGTCACCGCAAGCGCCGGCGAAATACCGCCATCCGATCGGATGCATCAAGGGATTTTGACTGTTCGTGCAGGCCGTCAGGCGCTAGTCAGCGAGGAAACAGCTCGAAATCTCCCAACCATCGGCGGAAAAGCCATGAAATTCCGGATACGGACGATCCTCGCCGGCGTAGCGCTTGCGGCTTCCATGGTCGTGGGACCCCTGGCGGCGCAACAGCCGGCCGACGCCACGTCGGCCTACGGGCCGGAACTGGAAGGGTTCGAGTATCCGTATCCCGTTCAGCGCTTTGCGTTCACGTCGCAGCGGCAGTCGCTGCAGATGGCCTATCTCGACGTCAAGCCGGAACGGGCGAACGGGCAGACGGCGGTACTGCTGCACGGCAAGAATTTTTGCGCCGCGACCTGGGAGCCGACCATCAAGGATCTGGTCGCGGCCGGCTATCGCGTGATTGCGCCAGACCAGATCGGCTTCTGCAAGTCGAGCAAGCCCGCCGCCTACCAGTTCACGTTCAAACAACTCGCCGGCAACACGCATGAACTGCTTGCAAAACTCGGCATCGAAAAGGCTGTCGTGATCGGTCATTCGACCGGTGGCATGCTGGCGGCGCATTATTCGCTGATATATCCGCAGGACGTCAGCCACCTCGTGCTGGTCAATCCGGTCGGGCTCGAGGATTGGTCCGCGAAGGGCGTGCCTCCGATCTCGGTCGACCAATGGTACGCCCGCGAACTGAAGACAAATGCCGACGGCATCCGCGCCTACGAGAAATCGACCTACTACGCCGGCAAGTGGGAGGATCGCTACGAACGCGCGGTCGACATGCTCGCCGGCCTCAATAACGGCCCGGGTAAGGAAACGGTCGCCTGGGACTCGGCGCTGATCTACGACATGATCATCACCCAACCCGTGCTGTATCAATTCGGCGAAATCTCGGTGCCGACGTTGCTGATGATCGGCCAGAAAGACACCACGGCGATCGCCAAGGATTTCGCACCGCCGGAGCTTCGGCCGAAACTCGGCAATTACCCCGAACTCGGCAAGGCCGCCGCGAAAGCCATTCCCGGCGCCAGGCTGATCGAGTTTCCCGACTACGGCCACGCACCGCAGATGACGGACCCCGAAGGGTTCGACAAGGCGCTGATCGCGGGCATCGCCAGGTCCTGAGCCTGTAAGTTCTGCGTCCGGCGCTACCGGGCTTGCGGTTGCGAGAGCCGGGCGCTAGCTGAGTGTGCTGAACGGCCGCAGGGAGACCAGCGACAGTGAAACTCAAATTGTCAGCCCTCGCATTACTCGCGATGCTCGTGCCGGCACAGACGCGCGCCGCAACGCTCACCGACCCCGAGGCGACATTCCTCGACCAACTCGTCACCGCGGGCGCGGTGATGGCACAACGATGCACCGGCTACGAGGCCAACGGCGCCGGGGCCGTTCAACTCGGCGTCCGGCTTCTCGGCAGCACGAATGCAGCAATGGCCATGATCGGTGCCTTTGACGCGGCCATAAAGGCTCACGATGGCCAAGGCTACGACCAAGCTAAATTCCGCCCTGAAGTGTTCGAGGCCGCCAGCAAGACGTCCGACCGAGTTCTGGCCGCCTTGAAGAAAAACCCGAAAGCGGCCTGCGCTGACTATGGCGATAACAGCGTGGCGGACGGCCTGCTGAGACGGTATTGAACAAACGGGCTCACGAACTTGGCCTGCCGTCGGCCGCGCCAAGGTCGTGACCCGCTAGCGAGTGCTTTACCGCCGCACCCCAACGCGATTGACGCCGCCATTTGCGTTGCCGCCGGCGTTATGACGCACTGCAGCGCGCGCCACCGGACGAGGCCTGAGCACGACGCCCGCCCTCGCCACGCAACCTGCCGGATATTCAGTGTACTGGCAGTAAATTACGGCGCTGGCCGGTGTCGGATTGAGAGTGACACCTGCAAGCCCCAACAACAGGCTCGCCGCAATTCCCGCAACAGTCACTGATTTGGTCGAGAGGCACTTCGTCCGATGCATGGTGATCCTCCTTTTCGCAGGGGAGCCGAAAGGTGATGGAGCCGCTCAGACGCGGCCAAACATAGGGTGAGTGGCAATGGACAGGCGATGTTGACTTGGATCAACGCCCGGTGAAACGTTGGGCCGGGTTTGCCACGTGCCAAGCCGTGCAACCGACGTCGGTTTTGGGGTCAAAAGGAACTCTGGCTCAAACGCCCCCTTCTGGACGAAACTCCGGACCGAGGGCCGCGCCCACAATCCGGCTATCAGTTTGCGTCAAGATTAAAGTCGTAGGTCTCAGTTGGCGGACCTTTGTGAGCTGCGGCAAACTGGCTGAGAGGAAAGTTCACCGCAACCGTCGAAGAGTTGAAATCGGACAGTTCGATCTTGAGTGTTTGCCCGGATTCCATCTCGCCGATCAGCTTTGAGCTGACGTGGTCAGCGGCGATGCAGATGTTAGTGAGACAAAAATTGTAAGGAAATTGGGTGGACGCTCCGTGATCGACGGTCGCATTGACGCCCATCGCCAAATTCCCCCCTTGCGGAACAAATAGTTGCAAACGGGCGGCACCACCCTCGCGGCGCTCGATCAAGTCGATACGTACCGCCACCTCGCCGGTATCCTGCGTGCCGGACGACGTAGTCCGACATAATGTAGCCCCGTCCGATCCCTTGAAACAAAGTTTGCGCCATGGGGAATATTCAATATTTTGGGGCAATTGCACGCGCGGCGGTCCGGCCGGAACACCCTCCTTCTGAGCTGAGTTAGTGACGAGTTGTCGCTGTTGCGCCATAGCCGAATGCTTCTCAAGGAACTGGCTTGCCAGCGGCGCCCATAACGGCACCGCATCTGCCGAATCGATCAGAAAGTGCCCCTCGTTCCCGAAGGCTGGGAGCAAATGGTATTCGGCGTTGCCTCCCGCAGCGGTAAAGGCGTTATGCATGCGTTTGGTTAGCTCCGGCCCAAAATAGCTGTCGTTCTCCGCGTATATCCAAAGCATCGGCACGTGAGCCGTACTGCCGAATTCGCCGGTCGCAGCAACGAGCTTGTCGGGAGCGCAGTTGTTGTTTGGCTTGCCATCGACTCGGCCGCCACGCCCCGCCGCAAATGTGATCACGACACGAACGGACGGCGGGTTCCGACTGGCAAGCGCAATCGAACCCCAGCCGCCGCCCGACTGGCCTACGACAACCGCTTTGCCGGGTATGATCTGCTTTTTCTTCTGCATGTTCTCGATGACCCACTCGTTGAGAGTGGCGATGGCGAGCCCCGGACCACGGAAGTTCGGGTTGTCGCAACTGCCGACATGCCCGAAGACGGCCCCGAAGAGCCCAACGTCCTTCGCATCGAGACTTGAGGCGCCATATCTAAGTGGCGAGATTACGAAATAGCCGTGCCGCGCGAACCAGAATGCGGCGTCCCGGTACTCGACTGGCGGAAACATTGTCCGCTGGTTGGCGTCCAGCGAAATTCCATGATTCATGACGACGAGCGGAAACGGTCCATCGCCGATAGGCCGCACCACATAGGCAAGCACCGGCAAAGGAAATGGCAGCCCCCACATCTCCTCCTCGATCCGTGGAGGCGAAGTGGATTCGTCTCCCGAAGTCGGGCGGCAAGCAAGCAGAGCAATTGTCGCCAGAAGAAGGATTTGCAGAAGGCGCTTCGGCATGTGCTTCGCCTCCAATTGCAGAAGTTCAATGCTCGCTTTGGGAGGGGCAGCCTTGGTTTGATGTAGATCAAGCTGAGCGGCGCATTATGCATCGCAGCACGAAGAGTTCGACGGGAAATGTAAACAGGCCCGCTCGGGATCAAAAAGCTGACATGGAAGCGATGTCCGCTTCCGACGCAGGTTGTGTAAAAACGCGAAGATTGAGGTTGGCGGTTGAGGTTAGCGGCGTTGAAGCGAGCCTATGCTCGGATCGCCTCGATCAAGCCGCCAACGCCCAGAATGCGGATCACCCTTTTCATGTTGTAGGCCAGGACGTGCAGCGCCATTTCGGTGCTCACATTTTTGAGGGTTTTCATCTGGAAGTGCGTGGCTCCCATCCAGGACTTTATCGTACCGAAGGGATGCTCGACAGTCTGGCGGCGCTCACGCATCTTGTCCGGGTTGCGGTCGAGCCGGGCTTGTACAGCCTCAAGGACGGCTTCGTGCTCCCATCGCGAGATCCGCCGTCCTTGCCCGTTGTGCACTTGCTCTTCAGCGCGCAAGCCCGACAGGCAGTGGTCCAATAGCGACGGAGTGTCTTGCCCTCTTCTTCATTGGTGTAGTGATAGGTTAGCTGCTCGCCGGCGGGACAACGATAGACGTCGTCCGCGACGACATAGACGAAGTCCTGCTTGCCAAACCGGCCTTTCGCCAGAAGGCCCGAGGTAATCGGTTTCGGCAGATAAACTGTGATGCCGGCTTGCTCGCAGGCCACAATTTCCTCGCCGCTATAGTACCCGCGATCGGCAACAGCCTCGATGGTCTCAGAGCCAATCGCGGCGCGTGCCTGCTCCGTCATACGAGATAGCTGGCTCCGGTCAGAACCAACATTGGTGACCTCATGGGTAACAATGAGATGGTGCTTCGTATCGACCGCATTTTGTACATTATAACCGACCATCCCACTGCCTCGGCCACTCGTAGCCATCGAGCAAGCATCGGGATCGGTTAGCGATATCTGCTTATCCTCGCTCTGCATCATCAGCGTATTCAGACCGTTCAGACGTTGAATCTCCTCGCGCAGCGTCGCAATCTTCTCGTTGAGCCGGATGATCTTGGCTTCCGGTATCGCTTCCCCCTGACGGTCGGCGCTGTCGAGCTGCGAGAGATAACGGGCAATGCTCTCGTCAATCTGCGCCAGACGGCGCTGCATCTTGGCCTGGGTGAAGTTCCGATCCCGCGTGTTGACGGCCTTGAACTTGCTGCCGTCGATCGCGACGCTGGCTTCGCTGAACAGTTCAAGACGGCGGCATAGCATCACGAACTCGCGGCAAACCCGGCGGATGGCCTCGCCATTATCCTTGCGGAAGTCGGCTATGGTCTTGAAGTCCGGCATCAGGCGCCCAGTCAGCCAAACCAGTTCGACGTTGCGCTGACACTCTCGCTCTAAACGCCGGCTCGATTGCACCCGATTGAGGTATCCGTAGACGTAAATCTTCAACAACGTCCCCGGATGATAGGCTGGCCTTCCAGTTGCCTTCGGCTCAACTCCGCAGAAGCCCAGACCCGTCAGATCGAGCTCATCAACAAAAACATCGACCGCCCGGACCGGATTATCCTCGGACAAATAGTCTTCCAGCCGCTCGGGAAACAACGTGCTCTGACTGCGGTCATCGCCAACGACAAAGCGCGTCATCCAATCCTCCCGGCAAATCACCGAGGAATCATACCATTATGGGCCGTTTTCACACAGGCTGGACGTGAAGCGGACGCTGGCGCGCCGGGACGACAGGTGGAGAAACGACCACTCAACGCAAGACAGGTCCGGAATTCGCCCGCTCCATCCGGCAGCGCGGAACAGGATCCGTTAAGGATCGGGCGGCGCCAGACCGCTGAACATCAGGAGGAAATTGTGCCGGTTCGCTATTACGACTGGATCGCCCATTTCGGCCGCCGTACGCCGAACAAGATCGCGGTCATCGACCTCCCCAGCCGGCGCCGCCTTTCCTACGCGCAACTCGACCTGCGCATCTCGCTGCTCGCCTCGCACCTGCGCGACAAGCACAACGTCAAGCGCGGCGACCGGGTCGCGGTGCTGGCGCTGAACACGACGGATACGCTGGAAGTGCAGTTCGCCTGCTTCCGAATCGGCGCCGTGTTCCTGCCGCTGAACAACCGCCTCACCGTTCCCGAATTGCAATTCATCGTTGGCGATTCCTCGCCCACGGTGATGATCCACGATACCGACCTGGCGGAAGGTGCCCTCACCGTCGCCAGGCTCTGCAACGTTTCCTCGGCGTTGCAGTTCGGCGCCGGCGGTTCCTATGAGGCAGCAATCGCAGCCTCGAAGCCGCTCGACACGTCGGAGGTCGTCACGCTCGATGACATCTCGACCATCATGTACACCTCGGGCACCACGGGCCTGCCCAGGGGCGCCATCATCACCCACGGCATGACGTTCTGGAATTGCGTCAATCTTGGCGGGCCGGCTTTCATCTCGCCGGCGACGGTGCTGCTGACCGTGCTGCCGCTGTTCCATACCGGCGGGCTCAATTGCTACACCAATCCGGTGCTGCATTCCGGCGGCACAGTCTTCATCATGCGCGCCTTCGATCCCGGCGCGGCGCTGCAACTGATCAGCGATGCGTCGAACGGTATCAACCAGTTCTTCGGCGTGCCTTCGATCTACCAGTTCATGGCGCAGCATCCGGCGTTCGCGTCAGCCGATTTCTCCAGGCTCGTGATCGGCGGCGTCGGCGGCGCGCCGATGCCGGTACCGCTGTTGAAGGCGTGGGAACAGCGCGGCGTCGCGCTGCAACAGGGTTACGGCATGACCGAGACCAGCCCGGCGGTGCTGACGCTCGACAAGGAAGATGCCGTGCGCAAGGCCGGCTCGTCCGGCAAGCCGGTGCTGCACACGGAAGTGCGGATCGTTCGCCCTGACGGGACCGACGCCGATGTCGGCGAACTCGGCGAACTCTGGGTTCGCGGGCCGAACGTCACGCCGGGCTACTGGAACCGGCCTGACGCCAACTCATCCTCCTTCACCGACGGCTGGCTGCACACCGGCGACGCGACGCGCCTCGACGCCGAAGGCTTCTACTACATCGTCGATCGCTGGAAGGACATGTACATTTCGGCGGCGAGAACGTCTATCCGGCCGAAGTCGAAAACGTGCTGCATCAAATTCCGGCAATTGCCGAAGCCGCGGTCATCGGCATCCCGAACGAGCAGTGGGGCGAGGTCGGGATGGCGATCGTGGCGGTCAGGCCCGGCCACACCCTTGCCGCCGAGGAAATTCATGCGCATTGTGCCGCTAATCTGGCGCGGTTCAAATGCCCGCGCCTGATCGAGTTTGTCGAAGCCCTGCCGCGCAACGCGACCGGGAAGATCCACAAGCCGACGCTGCGCAATAATTTCGGCGTATCCAAAGCCACCGATACGGCCAGGGCAACCACCTCCTGACCGCCTGACAAAAAGAGCAACCGCCGCGATTTCGTTCATCCATCTCAAAACAAAGAAACCAGGGAAGAAATTCATGAAGAACAAGAAACTCACTTTGCTCGCGGCCGCCGCGGCATTGTCGCTGCTATCGACGCAAGGCGCATTGGCGCAGAAGAAATACGACACCGGCGCCTCCGACACCGAAATCAAGATCGGCAATGTCGAGGCCTATAGCGGCCCGGCTTCAGCCTACGGCATCATCGGCAAGACCGAGGAAGCCTATTTCAAGATGATCAACGACCAGGGCGGCATCAACGGCCGCAAGATCAACTGGATCTCCTATGACGACGGCTACAGCCCGCCGAAGACGGTGGAGCAGATCCGCAAATTGATCGAGAGCGACGAAGTGTTCCTGGTGTTCAACGCGCTGGGCACGCCGACCCAGACCGCGGTGCAGAAGTATCACAACGCCAAGAAGGTCCCGCAGCTGTTCCTCGCCACCGGCGCCAGCAAGTGGAACGACCCGAAGGACTTTCCCTGGACCATGGGCTATCAGCCGAGCTACCGCGTCGAGGCGAAGAATCTTCGCGAAGTACATCCTGAAGAACAAGCCGGGCGCGAAAGTCGCGGTGTTCTACGCCAATGACGATTTCGGCAAGGACTACGTCAACGGCCTGAAGGACGTATTCGGTGACAAGGCCTCCAGCATCATCGTCGCCGAGGAGAGCTACGAGACCACCGAGCCGTCGATCGATTCCCACATCGTGAAATTGAAGGGCACCGGCGCCGACGTATTCGTCAACATCTCGACGCCGAAATTCGCGGCGCAGGCGATCAAGAAGATGGCCGAGCTGGAATGGAAGCCGATGCACCTGATGACCGACGTCTCTATTTCCATCGGCGCCGTCATGAAGCCCGCCGGGCTTGAAGCGTCCGAGGGCGTGCTGTCGGCCGGCTACCTGATGGACGCGTCGGATCCGCAGTGGAAGAACAATGAAGGCATGAAGAGGTTTCTGGCCTTCATCGACAAGTACATGCCGGGCGCCAACATCGCCGACACCAACGTCGTCTACGGTTACTCCGCGGCGCAGACCATGGTGCAGGTCCTGAAGCAGGCCGGCGACAACCTGACGCGGGAAAACGTGATGAAACAGGCCGCCAGCCTGAAGGGCTTTGCCCCCGATGTCATCCTGCCCGGTATCACCATCAACACCGGCCCGACCGACTTCGCGCCGATCGAACAGTCGCAGATGATGCGGTTCAAGAACGGCCAGTGGGAACTGTTCGGCGACATCATCAGCGCCGAGACCGGTGGTTAGAGCGTTTTCGAGCGAAGTGGGTGCCGGTTCGCGTGAAGAAAACGCGTCAAAATAAACCAGGCCCGGTTCTGATTCAATCAGAACCGGACCTGGCTAAAGCAAAAAGCCCGCCGGCATATCGCCGGCGGGCTTTTCTATTCAGAAGCCGATCGAAGGATCCCAGTACGTCCGTGGTAATCCGTATCGATCGCCAAAGCATTTCGCGTGAAGCGGATACCGGCCCACGCAAGAAACGCTTCGAAAACTTAAGACTAGACGCGGAGGTTTTCCGCGCTGGTCTTGCCGCGCTTGCTGTCGACCTTCGCTTCGAACGAGATCTTCTGACCTTCGTTGAGCGAGCTCAGACCTGCACGTTCGACGGCGCTGATATGAACGAAAACGTCGGTGCCGCCGTCGTCGGGCTGGATGAATCCGAAGCCCTTGGTTGCGTTGAACCACTTCACTGTTCCGGTAGCCATGTCACTATCTCCAAGATGCGCTGAGCGCTTTTTGGCCCACACGACCTCCGTGGGGGCTTTATCCGACTTCAACGATGTCTTGGGGAGTGGAGCCGGTTTCGGCGCGGTCAACAAGGCAGATCGGTAATTCGAATGGCGGCTATGTAGACCATTTTCAGTGGAAATGCAAGGCGCAGGGGCCTAGCTCGGCAAAAACATCGCGAACGGTTCCTCGGTCGTCCGCCGCAAATGCTGGCGATACAGCGCGAAATTGGCATTATTTGGCGAAATTCGCCCGAAAGTCGGGTTTTCGACCATCTTTATCGGCAAATAGGCGATCGGAGCGGCGATCGGGGTCAGCAGCGAACCGCGGCCCGCCAGCAGCGTCGTGATGATGCCGTACATCTCGTCGGAGATCGCCAGCCGCGCCACGGTGATCAGGCGGTACTGGCCGTGCCGGTTGGTGATGAGATAGATGTGGCCGGACTGGTTCGGCACCGACACCTCGCCGAACTGGGTGTAGGCGGCATCCTGTCGCTCGCTCTCGCGAAACACCAGCGATGACGCCGCGTCGTCCCAGACGATCTCGGTGCGGTAGGCGAAGATCGCCTCCTTGTCGCCGAACGACGGACGCACCGTGACATAGGTCCCTTCGATCCACGCCACCGCGCGACGGGAATAGGCGCCCAGGCCGTCGGGCGCGACGTCGCCATTGGTTGGGGTGGCTTGCGCCGGCGCCTCCGGCGTCGCGCGCAGGGAAACGCCGAGCGCCTGCTCCAGCCGCACGGTAGTGGCGAGCGTGAACGGGCGGCGTCCGCCCAGCACCTTCTCGAGCGTCGACAGGCTGAGCTTTGCCAACTCGGCCAAGGACTGCCGCGAGATGCGGCGGCGGGCGATCTCCTCGCGAATGGTATCGGCGATCTGCCGGCTTTGCTCGGCGGAAAGCTGCTTGTCCGGCGTCGGCATCGTCACCCCTGTTCGGTCGATCCACTCTACCAGACGCACAATCCATCACAAACCCGCACAATTCAGTCACGGCCGCGGCGCGCCGCGCTGGCCCGTGGCTGAACAAGGCCGATCATTCCGCTCGCGCCAAATCATCGCATTCCGCACCCTTTGAAGCGGCGAAACCGCCCTTCGGGAGTGAACGAAATGACGACGAGCGACGAAATCGAGACCAACAGCAGCACCGATCTGCCCGGCCTGGTCAGGCTGGTGCTGTTCTTCGTGATGCAGGGATTTGCCGTGATCCTGGTCGGGTTCGCGGCACTGTTCTTGAGCTTCGAGCCGGTGTGGTCGGCAACGGCAGTCCAACCGGCGGCATTTGTAAAACCGAGCGACGCGCGCTCCGGTTCGTTGCTGCTGAAGACCGAGGAGGGCTATGCCGACGCCTCGCGGCTCGGAATCGATGTCGATCTCACCGTATCGGGGCCGACCGTACGCGCCCGAGTCACGCAGATCTTTCGCAACCCGACGCAAAACTGGGTCGAGGCCGTCTACGTCTACCCGCTGCCGTCCGGCGGCGCGGTCGATTCGCTGAAGATGGTGATCGGCGATCGCGTCGTGGTCGGAGACATCAAGGAACGGCAGCAGGCGAAAGCCATCTACGAACAGGCCAGGCAGAACGGCCAGAAGGCGGCACTGACCGAGCAGGAGCGGCCGAACATCTTCACCAATTCGGTCGCCAATATCGGCCCCGGCGAAACCGTGCTGGTGCAGATTGAATATCAGGAGCCGGTGCAGCAATCCGGTAGCGAATTCTCGCTGCGGGTACCGATGGTGGTCGGCCCGCGCTATAATCCCGCGCCCGTGGTGCAAAGCGTCGACTTCAATGCCGATGGCGGCGGCTGGGGTGCGGTGAAATCCGATCCGGTCCCGGACCGCGCGCGCATTTCGTCCCAAGTGCTCGATCCCGCGACCAACGCGCCCGTCAACCCGACGGCCATCACCGTGCACCTGCAGGCCGGCTTTCCGCTCGGCGAGGTCAAAAGCCATCACCACGCCATCAAGACCGAAAAGGCCGACGCCTCTACCAGCATCATCCGGCTCGCCGAAGGCCCGGTACCGGCGGATCGCGATTTCGAACTGACCTGGAAGCCCGCGGCGGAGAAGGCGCCGTCGGTCGGCCTGTTCCGCGAGCATGTCGGCAACGCCGATTACCTGCTCGCCTTCGTCACACCGCCTGCGGTCGAGCAGGCCCAGCAGAAGCCGTTGCCGCGCGAAGTGATCTTCGTGATCGACAACTCCGGTTCGATGGGCGGCGTCTCGATCATCCAGGCCAAGGCCAGCCTGATTTACGCGCTTGGCCGCCTGCAGCCGGGCGACCGCTTCAACGTGATCCGGTTCGATCACACCATGGACGTGCTGTTCCCGGCACCGGTTCCTGCTGACCGCGCGCATCTCGGCCAGGCCACCACCTTCGTCGGCGCGCTGCAGGCCAATGGCGGCACCGAAATGGTGCCGGCGATGCGCGCGGCGCTGTCCGACGGCAGCGATGATGCCAATTACGTCCGCCAGGTCGTATTCCTGACCGATGGCGCCATCGGCAACGAGCAGCAACTGTTCGAGACCATCAGCGCACTGCGCGGCCGTTCGCGCATCTTCATGGTCGGCATCGGCTCGGCGCCGAACACCTACCTGATGTCGCGCGCCGCTGAACTCGGCCGCGGCACCTTCACCCATATCGGCTCGGTCGAGCAGGTCGAGGAGCGCATGCGCGGGCTGTTCTCAAAACTGGAAAATCCCGCAGTGACCAATCTCACCGCGAAATTTTCCGACAGCGCGGCCGACCTTACGCCGGCAGCGATCCCTGACGTCTATCGCGACGAGCCGCTGATCCTGGCGGCCAAGCTCGACAAGCTCGCGGGCTCGGTCGAGATCAAGGGCCGCATCGGCGACCGCCCCTGGGTCGTGACCCTGCCGCTGGCGAATGCGGTCGAAGGCAAGGGCCTGTCCAAATTGTGGGCCCGCCGCAAGATCGCGGACGCCGAAGTCGCACGCACCACGCAGCAGGCGAAACCCGATGAGGCCGACAAGGCGATCCTCGCGCTGGCGCTCGAGCATCAACTGGTGACGCGGCTGACCAGCCTGGTGGCGGTCGACCAGACCCCGAGCCGTCCCGAAGGCGAACCGCTGAAGGTCAGCGAGTTGCCGATCAACCTGCCGGCTGGCTGGGATTTTGAAAAACTGTTCGGCGAGCGCCCGCAGCTTCCAGCAGCGCCGACGGAACGGCGCGCGGAGAACGGCGAAGCCCGGGTTCAGGTCGCAACGCTGAAGCGCGCCCAGCCTCCGGTCGTGCAACCTGCCGCCACGGTCAACCTGCCGAAGACGGCGACCGATGCGGAGCTGAAGATGATCGCTGGCTCCATCCTGCTGATGCTCAGTCTGATCTTGTTCGCCTTCAACCGGCGTCAGCGGTTCGCTCGCTGACGTCATGAGACGGAGGAGGTGCCCCAACCTTCTCCTGAAAAGCGCGCGCGGCCTCCCCGTCCCCCCAAGGCCGCGCGCGTGAATTTCGGAAATTCGACAATGCGCTTCGTCCTCCCTCTCCTCCTTGCCCTCGCCGGCCTGATCCTGTTCGGCCAGGGCGCCTACATCCACGCCAAGGCGCTGCTTGCGCAGGTGCTGCTGGAACGCGCCTTCAACGACGACCGTCGCCACCGGACATCCAACAAAGCCGTGGTCATGGGCCGACACCTGGCCGGTTGCCCGGATCGAGGTGAAACGGATCCATGCCAGCGCCATCGTGCTGTCGGGGAGCAGCGGCCAGGCGCTCGCCTTCGGTCCCGGCCATGTCGAACTGACGCCCGATGCCGGCGAGCGCGGCGTCGCGGTCTATTCGGCGCACCGCGATACGCATTTCGCCTTCCTGAAGAACGTCACCGTCGGCGACGAGATCGATATCACGCGAGATGACGGCCGGATGTTCCGTTATCGGGCAGACGCGACCTCGATCGTGCGCTTCGATGCCTCCGGGATCGATCCGCTCGCCGACGGGCATCAATTGGTATTGTCGACCTGCTGGCCGTTCGACGCGCTGACGCCGGGGCCCGACCGCTATCTGCTGCATGCCACCATGATCGAGCCTGGTTCCTGACCTCGCCTGCCCGTCAATACCGCGCTCGCGGCCAATTCTCCGCGTGCCGGGATATCGTGCACGGCAGGAATGGCGCTGCCTGCCCAGCGCGTGTTGCCACGTCAGCCAAGTCTCAATAAAAAGGCTCGCAACAAATGAAGATCACGGCGCGGCGATTGTCTCGATCGTTACCGTCAGAGGAAGCAACGGGTAAGGGAAGTCCATGGAAGCTCAGGCCGCTACCGCGTCGCATCACGCCGAAAAATGGTCGCCTTCGTCTGACGCCAGCGAGATCGTCAAGCGCATCCATGCCATGCTGCACCCGCGCAACATCGTGCTGGTCGGCGCGACCGACAAGCCCGGCAACTATGCCGAGCGCATCTGGAACAACCTGATCAAGTACCAGTACGAAGGCGGGCTGTTTCCGGTCAACGCCAAGCGGGAAACGATCTGGGGCGTGCCCTGCTACAAGGATTTTGCCAGCCTGCCCGAAAAGCCCGATCACGTGCTGGTGCTGGTGCCGGCGCGCTTTGCCGTGCAGGTGATCCGCGACGCCGCCGCAGCCGGCGCCCGCTCCGCCACCATCGTCACCTCGGGGTTCAGCGAGTTGCAGGACGAGGAAAGCCAGCGGCTGGCGGTCGAACTGAAGGAAGCGGTGCGCGAAACCGGTTTGGCCGTCACCGGCCCGAACTGTCTCGGCAATCTCAGCGCCGGCGAAAAACTCTTCACCAACATCGACGACCGCATCGTCACCATGGAAGCAGGTCCCGTCGCGATAGCCGGCCAATCCGGCGCCATCGTGATGGCGATCCGACAGGCGCTGGAAGATCGCGGCGTCGGCGTCGGCTACATGGTCACGACCGGCAACGAAACCGGCCTCGAAACGCCGGATCTGATGGCCTACTTCGCGGCCGATCCCTCGATCCGCGTTATCGTGGTCTATCTCGAAGGCGTACGAAACACCAAAGTGTTCCGCGACGCCTGCAAGGCCGCGCGCAAGGCGGGGAAACCCGTGATCGCGCTCAAGCTCGGCGCCTCCGAGGGCGGCCGCGCCGCGGCGATGGCGCATACCGGCGCGCTGGCCGGTTCGATCGAAACCTTTGACGCGATCTCGACCCGCGAAGGCGTGATCCGCGTCCGTGGGCTCGACGAATTGATCGAGACCACCGAGTGCTTCGTGCATGCCGAGCCGCCGAAGAACAACCGCTTGGCCGCCGTATCGCTGTCGGGCGGCAAGCGCGGCCTCTTGATCGACGCGTTCTCTTCGGCCGGCATGAACTTCGCGACGCTCAGCGCCAACGCAACCGGGCAACTGGCAAAAATGCTCGGCCCCGGCAGCATCGTCGGCAATCCGCTCGACGCCGGCTTTGCCGCCGTGGTCGATCCCACCGTCTACATGAAGTCGATCCAGATCATGATCGACGATCCCGACACCGATATCGTCATCATCGACGCCGAGCTGCCGAAGGCCCCGCATGAGCTGCGCGAACGCAACCTGCGCATCGTCAACGACATGGCCGGCGCCGCCTCCAAGCCGGTGGTCTACATCAGCACGATGTCGATCGGATTCACCGAGTTCACCAAGGGCCTGCGCAAGTCGCTGCCGAACATCGCGGTCATGCAGGGCCTCGACCGCGCGGTCGGCGCCATCAAATCGTTGATCGAGTACGCGCAGCTGCGCAAAGTGGTGCCGGACATCAAGTCGAGCTCAAAGCCTTCCGCGCGCGCGATGCTGGAAAAGATGCTCAAGAGCGCCAACGGCGCCGCCGCACTCGACGAGGTCGCGTCGAAGAAGCTGCTGAAGGCCTATGGCATTCCGGTCTCGAAGGAAGAGATCGCCCAGACGCCCGCGGAAGCGGTGAAGATCGCCAAGCAGATCGGCTTTCCCGTGGTTGCAAAGGTCGTCAGCGCCGACATCCTGCACAAGTCGGATATCGGCGGCGTGGTGCTGAACCTGAACAGCGCGGCCGAAGTAAAGAAAGCGTTCAACGACATCACCGCGCGCGTGAAGAAGCTGAAAGGCAAGCCGAAGCTCGAAGGCATTCTGATCGCGCAGCAGGTCAAGGCCGATCTTGAGCTCGTGGTCGGCGCCTCGCTCGATGCCGAAATGGGGCCGGTGGTGCTGTTCGGCACTGGCGGCGTCGACATCGAGCTGATGAAGGACGTCGCACTCGCCGGTGCACCGCTTGATGAGGCGGAAGCGAAGCAGTTGATCCACAAGACCAAGGCCGGCGTGAAGATAAAGGGCTATCGCGGCAAGCCGGCGCTGCACGAGGCCTCCGCCGTGAAGGCGCTGGTCGGCCTGTCGAACCTGATGGCGGACGCCGGCACCCGCATCGCATCGATCGACGTCAACCCGTTCCTGATCAACAGCAAGCTCGGCGTCGCCGTCGATGGATTGATCGTGCTGAACAATGCTGCGGCCAACAAGGCGGCGGGGCATTAAGCACATTCGTCATGCGCGGGCTTGACCCGCGCATCCATCTAAAATGAATTTCTTCGAAGCAGATGGATTGCCGGGTCAAGCCCGGCAATGACGGCAGGCGCTACAACCCCGCGCCCCACTGCCGCGCGGTTTGCAAAATCCAGTCGCGATACAGCGTCAGCGGCGTGACGCCGGTGAGACCGCCACACCCCGCCGAACCGTTCGGTCCGGTCGACCAGCTGACGACGCCGATAATCACAGGGCCGCCTTGCTGATCCTCGAACACCGGCGCGCCGGAATCGCCGGTGCAGGCGCCGAGCCCGTCGCGCGTACCCAAACCGACGGGATCGACCAGCCTGATCTGCAGCGTCCCCGGCTTGCCGGTCGCGACCAGGCCGGCGACGCGGATGATGCCGCCGCTCTTGCCGTCGCCGCGCACGGTGACGCCGATGCCGGCAATGGAAAAGCGGCTGCCGACGACGATGGGAATGTTGGGCATGCCGAGTGC
The DNA here is from genome assembly GCA_963764705.1 of uncultured Alphaproteobacteria bacterium. GTDB lineage: Bacteria > Pseudomonadota > Alphaproteobacteria > Rhizobiales > Xanthobacteraceae > Bradyrhizobium. The sequence goes on from CAVXTR010000020.1 coordinate 812,067, forward strand.
CGACGGCGTCTTCCCTTTCGCGGGCGCGCCCAGTTGCAGCAGCGCGACATCCGCGGTGGCCCGATGCGCCAGCATCGTCTGCATGTTGAAGCCGGGATGAATGGCGACGGTCCTGACGTCCTGCAACGACGGCTGCCTGTCCGCGCCATATTCGACGATCTTGTAATCCGCGCCGGGCTGCGCGCAATGCGCGGCGGTCAGCACCAGCTTCGGCGCGATCAGGGATCCCGTGCAGAAATTGCCGCGCGAGCCGACGATGGTGACGACCGAGCGGGCGACGCCCTCGGTCGATGGCGCGCCGCCGCCGACGATGGCGTGAGCGGGAACCGAAAGCAGCAGCGCAAGGCCGGCCATGATGCGGGGCAGGATCTTCATCGCCGCAGCAATAGCCGTGATAGCGCATATCGCCAAGCGGCGGATCGGGCTGGTTCCACCGGGCATTCCGTGTTAGCCGCTCAGGAAATATCCATCCATATGGGCAGGGAATGATGATCGAGGCAGTGATCTGGGATTTCGGCGGGGTGCTGACCACCTCGCCGTTCGAGGCCTTCTCGCGCTACGAGACCGAGCGCGGCCTGCCCGCCGATATCATCCGGCGCACCAACGCCGCCAACCATCTGGAAAATGCCTGGGCCAAGTTCGAGCGTGCCGAGGTCGACATCCACGCTTTCGACGAACTGTTCGCGAAGGAATCACGGGCGCTCGGCGCCGAGGTTCGCGGCAAGGACGTTGTGGCATTGCTGTCAGGCGACCTGCGGCCCGAAATGGTCGAAGCGCTCAAGCGTATCAAGGCGCAGCACAAGACCGGCTGCATCACCAACAATTTGCCCGCGGACGCCATCCGCGGCCGCGGCGGCCGTTCACTTTATGTCGCCGAAGTGATGGTGCTGTTCGACCATGTCATCGAGTTCCGCCAAGATCGGCCTGCGCAAGCCCGACCCGCGCATCTATCAGTTGATGGTCGAGACGTTGAAGGTGAACCCCAAGAATTGCGTGTATCTCGACGACCTCGGCGTCAACCTGAAGCCGGCGCGCGACATGGGTATGACCACGATCAAGGTGCTCAACGCGGCGCAGGCGATTACCGAGCTCGAAGCCGCGACCGGGCTCACATTGCGCTAGACGGAAAATGGCGGAATTTGCGGTCTCGGCATGATGAAACGGTGCTTGTCCTTTGCCGGGAACGCAGGCAAAACACTCTGAAATCACGTGAATTCGGAGTGGAAACCCTTGGCTGACAATCGGCCTTCGGCCTCGATCGAGGCAGTGGAAAGCGGTCTTGCGGCGCAAGGCTATATTGCGAACCGCCAGATCGCGACCGCGGTCTATCTGGCGCAGCAGATCGAAAAACCCATCCTCGTCGAGGGTCCCGCGGGCGTCGGCAAGACCGAGCTGGCGAAAGCGATCGCGGCATGGCGCGGGCTGAAGATGATCCGGCTGCAGTGCTATGAAGGGCTCGACGAAGCCAAGGCGCTGTACGAGTGGAAATACGCCAAGCAGCTGCTGTACACGCAGATCCTCAAAGACAAGCTCGGCGAAGTCCTCGGCGGCGCGCCGACGCTCGAGGCAGCGCTGGAACAGTTGCATGATTTCGGCGACGTGTTCTTCTCCAAGGAGTTTGTCGAGCCGCGGCCGCTTTTGCAGGCGCTGGAACAGCCCGCCGGCTGCGTGCTGCTGATCGACGAAATCGACAAATCGGACGCCGAGTTCGAATCGCTGCTCTTGGAAATCCTCAGCGACTTCCAGGTCACGATCCCGGAACTCGGAACGGTGGTCGCCGTCAAGGCGCCGACCGTGATCCTGACTTCGAACAGCGAACGCGACCTCGGCGACGCGCTGAAGCGGCGTTGCCTGCATCTGCACATCGGTTTCCCCGAGCAGCGGCTGGAAGAGCGCATCGTCGAAAGCCGGGTGCCCGGCATCTCGCAGACGCTGCGCAAGCAGATGGTCGGCTTCATCCATGAGGTCCGCTCGCTCGATCTGAAGAAATTGCCGTCGGTCAGCGAAACCATCGACTGGGCCCGCGTCCTGGTGCTGTTGCAGGCGCCCGAACTCGGCCACGAGATCGTCAAGGACACGTTGAACGTGCTGCTGAAATACGAGGCGGATATCGAGGCCACGATGCCTCAGGTCTCCACCTTCATCGCCAAGGCCACGCGTCAGAACGTCTTCGGGTAGCGCCGATGAGAGAGAACCTGCATCGCTTCTTTCGTGCGGCGCGGGGCGCGGGTGTCCGGCTCTCGCCGGCCGAGAGCATCGACGCAATGCGCGCAGTCGCCAAGGTCGGCATCGCCGATCGGGCAATCCTGCGCGACACGTTTCTGCTGACGCTCGCCAAGAGCCAGGATGAGAAGAAGGCGCTCGGCGACTGCTTCGACCTGTTCTTCGATCAGCCGGAGCCGCAGACGCCGCCGCCGGAAGAGAGCGAATCGGGCGAGCAGGATTCGCAGCAGTCCGAGGCCGGACTGGATTCCTCCGGCGAAACCAGTGGCGGCGACGAACAGGCCGAGGGGCTCGGCCAGCTCGCGCAGATGCTGCTGGCGCAGGACCGCAACGAGATTTCGGCCGCGATCGCCAACGCGGCCAATGCCGCCTCGCTGTCCAATATCCGCTACTTCACCCAGCGCGGCATCTTCTCCGGCCGAATCCTCGACCAGATGGGCGTCCAGCGCCTTCGGGACGATCTCGACACTCTGCAGGCGACCAATCCGGCGCTGGCGGAGCGGCTGCAGGACGCACTGGACGGGCTGCGCGGCACCGTTCGCGACACCGTCGCGCAGGCGCTGATGCTGTACGGGCGCGAGGAGGCCGAAAACCTCCGCAACGAAATCCTGCGCAACGCGCCGCTGTCGCGGATCGAACCGCGGCAGGTCGAGCAGATGCGGCATCTGATCCGCCAGATCGCGCGCCGCCTGCGCGAGCGCTACAGCAAGCCGCGCAAGCGCCAGCGCCGCGGCCATCTCGACGTCCGCCGAACGATCCGTCGCAACGCCGCCTGGGGCGGCGTGCCGTTTCTCACCGCCTGGAAGCGCCGGCATCGCGACAAGCCGAAGATCGTCGCGATCTGCGACGTCTCCGGCTCGGTGGCGCGGGTCTCGGACTTCTTCCTGTTGTTGATTCACAGCCTGCACGAGGTGGTCGACGACGTCCGCTCGTTCGCCTTCTCCGGGCACCTGATCGAGGTCAGCGACATCCTGGAGAGGAAGTCGCCGGAAGAGGCGATGGCCGAGATCATGTCCAAGGCCGGCTTCGGCTCGTCGGACTACGGCAATTCCTTCAACGATTTCGAAAGCGAATTCATGAACTCACTGACGCCGCGGACCACGGTGATCGTGCTGGGCGATGCCCGCAGCAACAATCTCGATCCCCGCGCGGACATTCTGCGCCGAATCGCCGAGCGCTCGAAGCGGCTGGTGTGGCTCAATCCCGAGGGACGGATGGCCTGGGGCTGGGGTGATTCCGAAATGCCGCGCTATTCGACCTTCTGCACCGTCGTCCGCCAATGCGCCACCGCACAGCAGCTCGAACGCGCGGTGTCGGACATCGTGGCCAGCTATCAGTAAGGCTTGTTACCGGGCGACCGTTCTCACGGGGCGCGCCCGATTCCAGTGTTCAACAAATTGGCCCGCGCGAATTCAGCCGTTCGCTCGAATGTGCGGCGAATGGCTTCGACGAATTCTTGCAATTGCGGGGCAGCCATGCCCTCGACACCGGCCTCGAGCTCCCGCGCCTGCGCCGACAACTCGGAGAAACCGAACGTCGCCGCCGAACTCTTGATCGAGTGAGCTTCCCGCTTGATCGTCGAGCGATGCTGCATGGCGGACGCCATGATCCCCATCTTGCGGGCACCGTCGGCCAGGAAGGCTTCCAGCACCTCCGCGGTGTCTTCTTCACCAAGCTCGGAGCTGAGTTCGAGGTAGACGGCTCGATCGAATAACGGCGATTCACTCATGCTCATTCCTTCTGGCCGACGGATGCGAGCGCAGCAACCCGGCGTTCAGGCGGTAGAACACCGCCCTCGAACGTGCCGCAATAGCGGTCAATCCGCCCGTGTACGCAGACGTAACGCAATCGCGTGGATGGCACGTAAAAGCCGATCGATAGAACTTTCGCTAAATGCTACGACCAGTTAGGGATATCATGGCGACGTTGCCGAATTCCGATAGCGGCTCGAAAGACACCCGTATTTGCACGGAGGCCGTTTGACGGCGAAGATGCGTCACGGCCGAATCAGGCGCTGGTCCGTCGCGATTGCGGCCGGACCGCTGTAACCCCCGGATAACCTCGTTCCATGCCCGCCCCCGCCGCCCGCCCCCGCGACACTGCCCCCGACGCGCTGTCGGTGCTGAATTCCGTGTTCGGCCTGCCGGCATTTCGCGGCGCGCAGGAAGAAATCGTCCGCCATGTCACCGGCGGCGGCAACTGCCTGGTGCTGATGCCGACCGGCGGCGGCAAGTCGCTGTGCTATCAATTGCCGTCCCTGCTGCGCAACGGCTGCGGCATCGTGGTTTCGCCGCTGATCGCACTGATGCGCGACCAGGTCGCGGGCCTGCTCGAAGCCGGCGTCAAGGCGGCGGTGCTGAACTCCACGCTGTCGTTCGAGGAAGCCAACGACGTCGAGCGGCGCCTGCTCGCCGGCGATCTCGACCTGCTCTATGTCGCGCCCGAGCGGCTGTTGACGCCGCGCTGCCTCGGCCTGCTCGGCCGCGCCAAAATCGCACTGTTCGCGATCGACGAGGCGCATTGCGTGTCGCAATGGGGGCATGATTTCCGCCCGGAATATATCGGCCTCTCCGTCATCGCGGAGCGGTTTCCGGACGTGCCGCGGATCGCACTGACCGCGACCGCCGACGATTTGACCCGCCAGGAAATTGCCGACCGGCTTGGCCTTGCCGACGCGCCGCGCTTTGTCGCCAGTTTCGATCGCCCGAACATCCGTTATGAGATCGTCGAAAAGCAGAACGCGCCCGCACAGCTCAAGGCCTTCATCAGCGAGCGCCACGCCGGTGACGCCGGCATCGTCTATTGCCTGTCCCGCGCCAAGGTCGAGGACACCGCGACCGCGCTGACCAGGGCCGGCATACCGGCGCTGCCCTATCACGCGGGCCTCGATGCCGGCTTGCGCGCCCGCAACCAGGACCGCTTCATCAACGAGGACGGCGTCGTGATCGTCGCCACCATCGCGTTCGGCATGGGCATCGACAAGCCCGACGTGCGCTTCGTCGCGCATCTCGATCTGCCGAAAAGCATCGAAGCCTATTACCAGGAAACCGGCCGCGCCGGTCGCGACGGCAAGCCGTCCAGCGCCTGGATGGCCTATGGCCTGTCCGACATCGTGCAGCAGCGCCGCATGATCGACGAGTTCGACGGGCTCCGACGCGTTCAAGCGGGTGTCGGTCGGCAAGCTCGATGCGCTGGTGGGCCTTGCCGAAACCGCGGGCTGCCGGCGCAGCCGCCTGCTCGGCTATTTCGGCGAAGAAGTCCGCGAGGGCAATTGCGGCAATTGCGACAACTGCCTGTCGCCGCCGCAGCTTCGCGACGGCAAGGTGGCCGCGCAAAAGCTGCTATCCTGCGCCTACCGCACCGGGCAGCGTTTTGGCGCCATGCACCTGATCGACGTGCTGGTCGGCCGCCTGACCGAGCGCGTCACGCAGTTCGGACACGACAAATTATCCGTGTTCGGCATCGGCGCTGACCTCAACGAAAAGCAGTGGCGCTCCGTGGTCCGCCAACTGGTCGCGATGGGACATCTATACGCCGACAGCGAAGCCTTTGGCGGGCTGAAGCTGACCGAGACTGCGCGCGCCGTCCTGAAGGGCGAGACCGAGGTGATGCTGCGTGAGGCGCCGGCCGGCGCCAGCGTCCGCGCCAGCCGAAGCAAATCGCGGCGCGGCGATCTCGCGCCCCGCGCAGCCGGTGAAGGCCGGTCCAGCGATGCCGGCTTGCAGACGGATCTCAGGACGTGGCGCTCCGAGATCGCGCGCAAGCGCGGCGTTCCCGCCTATGTCGTGCTGCACGATGCGACCATCGACGGTATCGCGGCCTCGCGCCCGGCGACGCTCAACGAGCTTCGCAACATCCCGGGGATCGGCGACAAGAAGCTCGAACATTACGGCGACGAGTTGATCGCGCTGGTGAGAGCCGCACAGGATTAGGCGCGACTTGCCACGGCATCAACCGTTTCGAAATGCATAGGCATATCCGTTGATCGCCGGCGCACCGCCGAGATGGGCGTAGAGCACCTTCGATCCATCCGGGAAATAGCCCTTGTTGACGAGGTCGATCATGCCTTGCATGGATTTCCCCTCGTAGACCGGATCCGTGATCATGCCTTCGAGCCGCGCGCAGAGCCGGATGGCTTCCTTGGTCTCTTCTGAAGGCACGCCATAGGCGGGATAGGCATAGTCCTCGATCAGGACGACGTCGTCCGCGACGATCTCCTTGCCGAGCTCAACCAGCTTGGCCGTATTGCGGGCGATGTCGAGCACCTGCGCCTTGGTCTGGGCCGCCGTAAAGGACGCGTCGATGCCGATCACCTTGCGGGCGCGGCCGTCCTTGGCAAATCCGACCAGCATTCCGGCATGGGTGGAGCCGGTGACGGTGCAGACCACGATGTAGTCAAAGGCGAAACCGAGTTCCTTCTCCTGCGCCCTGACTTCCTCGGCGAAGCCGACATAGCCGAGCCCGCCAAATTTGTGCACGGAAGCGCCGGCCGGGATTGCGTAGGGCTTGCCGCCCGCGGCCTTCACTTCGGCGATCGCCTGCTCCCAGCTTTGCCGGATGCCGATGTCAAAACCTTCGTCGACCAGCCGCACGTCGGCGCCCATGACGCGGCTGAGCAGGATGTTGCCGACGCGGTCGTAGACCGCGTCCTCGTGCGGCACCCAGCTTTCCTGCACCAGGCGGCATTTCATCCCGATCTTGGCCGCCACCGCCGCGACCATTCGGGTGTGGTTGGACTGCACGCCGCCGATCGAGACCAGCGTATCGGCATTGGAGGCGATCGCGTCGGGAATGATGTATTCGAGCTTGCGCAGCTTGTTGCCGCCGAAGGCGAGGCCCGAATTGCAGTCCTCCCGCTTGGCGTAGAGTTCGACCTTGCCGCCGAGATGCTGGGTCAGCCGCTCCAGTTTTTCGATATGGGTCGGCCCGAACGTCAGTGGATAGCGTTCGAATTTTTCCAGCATGCCGGCATCTCCGTCGATGATCTGATCTGGCCAGAACGCCTAGCACCAGCGGTGCGAAAGGTGATCTCTAAGTTGGCGTGGTTTTCTACTGGTTATTGCGTTGCTGGTCAGAAATATTGATCTTCCATCCGTATACGTCACCAACATCGAAAGATTCTTCCATGCCTTCCCGACTCGATCGCATCGACCTCAAGATGTTGCGTTTGCTGCAGAATAGCGGCCGGCTGAGCAATGCCGAACTGGCTGAAAGGGTCGGGGTAAGCGCTGCGACATGTCACCGCCGGACCCAGCGCCTCTTCGACGAAGGCTTTATCAGCGAGGTCCGGGCGATGGTGGCGCCCCGCAAGGTCGGCAAGGGCGCACTGGTGATGGTCGGCGTCGTGCTCGACCGTTCGACCCCGGAAAGCTTTGCCGCCTTTGAGCGGGCCGTCGCGAAACTGACATTCGTGCTCGATTGCCACCTGGTCGCCGGCGATTTCGACTATTTTCTCAAAATTCGCGTCGGCGACATGGAAGACTTCAATCGCATCCATGGCGAGCAGCTGATCGCGCTTCCCGGTGTCCGCCAGACCCGGACGTTCTTCGTCATGAAGGAGGTCGTCGACAACGCGCCGCTGGATTTTTGAAGCCGTCTCCGGCAATGAAGATTAACCATAAAACCGGCGCTATTTTGCCCTCAAATATCACTCTCGCGGACGCTGAGCCCCTATGATTCGATCGATGTCCCACGGCGCCTTTCCCATGTCCGGTCCTGTCGGGCAGGTATCATGATGCGCCCGGGCTGGCATGCCTTCGCGGTCGCGATATCCCTGCTTTCAGCGCCGTCCTTTGCCGCCGACGATCCGGACACCATCATCTTCGCGATGATGCCGGGAAAGTGCAGCACGCTGAACGTCGCCGGGCACGCCTTCGCCTGCCGGGCCGTGGCGTTCTTCCAGACCGAAGAAGGCCGCGCCAATTTTACGGTGGCGCTCGACGACCCCAATGACGGCAGCCACATCATCACTTTCTCGGGCGACAATGGCCGGCGGCCGGAAGCCAATCTGTACGAGTTGCCGATCGACCGGATGCTGCTGAAATCCAAGGACAGGCCGAAGGCGGATGGCCTGCCGATCCCGTTCGTCGAATCCTCGGCCGGCATCTGCAAGCAGGTTGGAAACTTCGTGACGATGGAAGTCTCCTCCATCTCCTGCACGGCGACGGACAGGAACGGCAAGATATACGAGTTGAAGTACGAATCCGACGGCGAACCGATGTCGGTGCGCCGGATCAAGCGACTGCGGACCGGAAGTGCCGCTGTGTCGCCATTCGACTAGCCAGATGACCCGCCGGCTATTTTCTGCGACGGCAGAGGGTCGGCCGCAGGTTCCTCATTTGGCAAAACGGTCGTCGACGTTTCGAACTCGGTGGCCCATTTCGGCTTTTCCTCCTCGGCGCCCGGCACGATGATCTGGACACCGACGCCATCGCTGACGGCGTAGGAAGCCGCCAATGCAGCGGCTTCCAGCGCGGCGCCGCGGAAATCGTAGACGCCGGCGATTTTCACGTTGTCGGCAAATACCGACCAGCCGAGCGGCGCCTTCACGACCTCGAAAACCGAGCGCACCATCAGACGACGCATGCCCCTTCTGGAAACGGGATGATCGGCCAGGGCGATCCAATATTGTCGTTGGTGGCTTTCGGCGGCGCGCCTGAAATCAGCGACCGGGCCAGCGAATCCTCCACCGGGGCGAGCATGACGGCCATTCGCACCGCATCCATCACTTGATCGAACTCAACTTCGCTCATCGCACGCTCCGGCGGTCCCGGCGGGCGTTCAAGCTCCGCAAAGACATAAGGGTAGACCGCGCTCGCAACAGATCGCCACGCAAGTTGGGTGTTTCGATGCCCGCGCCCGGTCGCTTCGATGGCGAAATGCGGCTTAAGCCTGGAAAGATTGCGGCGGACGAAATCGACGCGAATGCGTGCTAGAATCGGCTGCGAATTAGGAGATTTTCATGTCGGCAGACAGTGACAGTACCATCGCGTGGCACCGTGCCCAGCTCAAGCAGCTGCGTGAGACCTTGAAGAATATCGAGACCGCCAGGTTTACGGTTGGCGAGCCCGCCCAATCGGGGAAGACCGGCAAGACCCAGAAGACCATTGCCGAACTGCAACGAAAGATCAGCCAGTCGCTGCAGATCATCGCGGCCTACGAACGGCAGACCCGACGGCCACGTACGACCGACCAGCAAACGCTGGCGACCGCCAGCTGGAGCAGCTGGAATGCCCAGGCCGCCCACCCCCGAGGCAACAATTCGCGGTAAGCCGAGAAGCGCCGTCCGCAACTTTTTCTAGGTCTCGCATTGCCGGATCGTCATGTTGGCGTAGCGAGCGGACGCCCAACTCGCGGCCAGCGCCATCAACCGCTTTGGCGTCGCAGCCGCGGGGATTGCTTCATGCAGAAACAGGCAGATTGGCTGGACCGGGCGCTCAGCTTCATCTGCTGGTCTATCGGCACATTCATCCTTCTGACCGTTGCCTGGGCGCTGCTCGAAACCCTGACGGCGGTGCGGCTCAGCCTGGGCGGATCGCGGATCGCGCTGGTACAGGTGCAGGCAGTGCTCAGCCTGGCCATCGGGATTTGGCGTGCCATCCGTGCCGGCTCCGGCGCCGCGGCCCCCAATGTCGCGACGGCCAAGACACCCGCACCTGATTCCAAGGCAAGGCTCAGCACTTCGCGTCCCGATGCCGAGAGCCGGAAGATGGCCGAGGCGATGCTGACAGGCGTGCTGGCGCAGGTGCGCCACGAACAGGAGTTGAGTGACGGAACCTGGCCGGAGCCGCTTTCTGTTCGTCTGGTGCCGCAAATCCCGATCCGCGACCGGCCATCTCCGCGCAGCTGGCTGGGTGGGCGACCGCGCATGCCCGCGGACATGTCCTGGCCGGAGGTTGAAGGCACGCCATGCGATTTCATTACCCAGATAGCGCTTGCCGACCTGCCGGCAGAGCTATGGAACGGGAGCGGACCGCGCCAAGGCTGGTTGGCGTTTTTCCTGCACCCGACGCGTTATGCGGAGCGGCTGGTTCATGTTCCTGAGTTGGGTGTGCCGCGCGACCCACCGAGTCCGCCGGCAGCGCAGGATGGCTGGTACAATCCGTATGGCTGGCGTCACAAGGATGCGTTGCAAGCCCGGTACATGCATCGCGCCTTGCCGGAATGGCCGGTCGACGTCGTCGCATCGCGCCCCGGCGATCCGGCGCGTGATGAGGCCGCAGGCGATGCCAGCTCGGCGCTGTACAAGAGCGGATTCGATCTTGCCGATCCAGCGTATCACCCCTTCGACTGGCCGAGCATGCTGGCGCTGATGGACAGTGCGGTGGCGGCGCTGGAATTTCAGTTTGGCACGGAAATTCCTTCTCCCAACCAGCTGGAGCTGCAATTCACCGGACTGCAGGAGAGGCTAGCTGCCGGCGCTCCCCGTGTCGAAGCCGGGAAACCGGCACAACGCTATACGCCCGAGCAGATCGTCGAAATGCAGCACCGCGCGCAGGGGCTGCGCGAATTGATCCCGGCCAGCGCAGAGGCGCGAACGCTGGGACGCGCCGCGCTGGATGCGGTTCGGCAGATCGCAGCGGAAATGCATGCGGATTCGATCAGCCAGTCCTTCTCCGCCGCGCGAGCGCAACAACTCCTCGCGCGCATGAAGGCGATCAACTGGATCAAGGTCTTGCGCCGGCGCGACCCGCAGGGCCGGCCGGGAGCCGAACTGATCGAGACGATGGTGCAGCCGATTACCGTGCATCACCCGGATGCCGTTCTGTTTGCCTGGGACTACCATGTCTTGCACTTCGACATGGCGCGTCACGCCTACTGCCATGCGGTCGACAACCTTCCCGCGGCGGTGCGGGTGCGCTACGAGCCGCTATGGATTGACCTCGCGACAAAGAGCGAGCCGCGGCTCGGCGGCTTTCCGCGGGCCTACGTTCGGGCCTTCTCCCCTGATGTGGACGTGGTCCTGCTGGACCTGCCCAGCAATCAGTTGATGGGCTGGCAGTTTGGCGATGTGGACAGCGTGGTATTGACCATGCGTCTGGACGAGATCACGGCCACCCGCTTTGCCGAGCCACAACTGCACGTCAGCAATTGATGGCGGCGGATTCAGGTCTCGAGCTGCTGGATCGTCATGTTGGCGTAGCGAATGCGGACGCTCAATTCACGGCCCAGCGACGTCAATAATTTGATCGCAAGATCCGGCTGCTGCCGGCACAGCACCGCAAAGGACGCCTCGGAAAGGCCAAACGCCCGAAGGTCCTCGTCGGCCGTGATGGTGGCCGAACGCGGCCCGCGATCGAGCAGCGCCAGCTCGCCGAACACCGCGCCGGGCGCAAACGTCGCCAGCCTGATATCGCCGTCGTCGTGCAGGATATGGACGCTGGCGCGCCCCTTGGTGACGAGATAGAGCGACGAGCCGGGATCGCCGCTGCGGAAAACCACCGCGCCGGCCGGCCACGCCACCGGCTCGAGCCAGCCGCGCAGGTGTTCGATCTGGTCCGCGGTAAAGTCACTGACCAGCGGCAGCCGCTCAAGCGGCAGTTCCGTGGCGGGTGTCATGGAAGTTTGACGCAGCAGGTCATCTTCGGCCCATTCGATCGCCCGGTCGATATCCGGAAAGAAACGATCCGGCGCGTGGAAGATATCGGCGAGACGGGCGGCGGTCTCGGTGCGCGCGGACAGCACCAGCGCGAGCCTGATGCCCCGCGCGGCGAGCGCGGCATCGATATCGCCGAGGATGCGGGCGCCGGTGGAATCGATTTCGGTGATGCGCCGCATTTCCAGCAACACGACGGAAATGCCCTGCGCGGTCTCGCGGTCGACGATCTGCGCCAGCCGCTCGGCACTGCCGAAGAACAGCGCGCCCTGCAGCTCGATCACCAGCACCGAGGCGCCCCGCGCGTGCAGCACTTCAAGCTCGGCCGGATCGCGGTAACGCCGCGAGCGCACGTTGTCGCAGCGATAGAGCTTTCGAATATTCGAGCGGCTCATGCGAACCACGAACAGCAATACCGCCAGCACGAGGCCGATGAACACCGCCAGCACGACGTTGACGGCAATCGACAGCAGCGAAACGAACAGGCAGACGCCGAGATCGAGCGCGATGGCGCCGCGCTGCGGCGTTCCCGGGCTGACCAGGCGCAGCGCCAGTTGCCGGGTCCAGGGCTCGATGTGCTGGATGGCGATCACCATCACCGCCGCCGACAGCACCGCGCGCGGGATGTAGGCGAGCAGCGGAAACAACAACGTCGCCGCGGCCAGCACGGCGGCGGCATTGACGAGGACGGACAGCCGGGTTTGCGCGCCGAAGGCCCGGTTGGCGAGGCTCGGCCCGATATTGATGCCGCTGGTGATGCCGCCAAACACCGCCGAGACCGCATTCGCGATGCCGAGACGGACCAGCAGGCTGTCATCGCCGGCGCGAAGTTCGCCGGGCCGGCTCGCCAGCTTGGCGCAGAGCAGCGCATCGATCGACGCGATGATCGCCAGCGCCAACGCGCTGGTCACGATCAGCACCCACGACTGTTCCAGCGGATCTGCCATCGGGAGACCGGAGAAATCCACCAGCACGGTGCGCATCGCCGCACTCGCGGTCTGCAGGCCGATGATCGGCCCCAGCCGGTCGCCGAGCCCGACAAGAAGCAGCGTGTAATAAGCAACCATGCCGCAGCCGAGCCCGACCAGCATCGGCGGCAGCCTGGTCGTGATCCGCCGCGCATTCCACATCGTTGCAAACGTCACTGCGGCGACCAGCAGGCTCAGTGGCCGCGCCTCGTCGAGCGCGCCGAACACGCGCGTGAACCGCACATTATGTTCGAAGCCGAGCACGTTGCCGAGTTGCACCAGGAACAGCAGCACCGCGGCCATGTTCTGGAAGCCGGCCATCACCGGATGCGGCGCGAACTTGATCAGCGTGCCCAGCCGCATCAGCCCGAACAACGCTTGAAACACACCCCCGAGCAGGACGATGGCAAAGAACACCAGCAGCGTGGCGGGCACGCCCGGCGCGCCGCCTCCCGCGGCCTCGCGATGCAGCAGCGAATAGAGCAGCAGCCCAAGGAAGAACGTGGTGGTGATCCGCGGTGCATAGAGGCGCGTGGAGCGATCGCCGAGCACGACACTGACCACGCCGGCAATGACCGCCGAGAGCAGTCCCGCCATCGCGCCATAGGCGAAATATTCGTCGCCCAGCGTCACGAAGGCGAACATGCCGAACGCCATCGCCAGCGGGATGGCGACCGTCGAAGAGACGAGGCCGGCTATGACATCGCCGCGTACCGCGGCCACACTGAAATTCGCTCGCGGCGACGCGACAGGCTTTGCTTCCATCCACGTTACTTACGCGGGAGATGCGGGGGATGGCTAGTGGGGAAACACGCCGAGCGGTATTCCGGCCCTAATTCTTCGCCGTCTCGCTCTTGGCCTTGTCCTTTGCCTTGCAGGAAATCAAAAGGGTAAACGCCCTTGCATTGCGGGCGATGTCTGTCGTCTTCAACTCGGTCTTGCCGTCGGAAATCTGGTAAGGCACCACGCTGTTATCGAGAAAATCCCGCAGGGCGCCGGTCTTGATCGCGAAATTGATATTCTCGGGGATGCTGCCTGTCGCCCTGACGACCTTCAGCGCATTCAGTTTGGCGGCAACCACGCCGACCACATCGCCGCCGGACGCCAGCAGCGGCCCGCCGCTATTGCCGGGTTGAACGGCAGCGCTGATCTGCAGAAATCGCGTGTCGTTCAGGAGACCGCTGAGCGAGCTGACGATCCCCGTCGTGACCGTGAAATCGGAGGTGAGCAGTCCATGGAACGGAAAGCCGATCGCCACGACGCTATCGCCGGACTGGACCGCCTTGTCCTTGATCTTGGCAACCTCCTTGAACGTGCCGGACACCTGGAGCAAAGCGAGGTCGTTGTTTTCGTCGCTGGAAACGAGACGCAGCGTGGCGGGCGCCTCGCCGGTCAGATTGCCCTTGATATCACCGACGCAGCCGTCGACGACATGCTGGTTGGTCACGACATGCCCGTTGGTGCTGACGAGGAAACCGGTGCCGGTCTGGTCAAACAGTCTGTCGGGCTTCGCCGGCTGAGCGCCCGGCGGCGCCGTCGTGGTTGCGACCACCGGCTTGGCGACGGGGACGGTGAAGTCGCCGGCACTGGCGATGCCGCCCCGGCTGATTTTCTCGACGCAGTTCAACACCGCCGGTAGCAACTGCGCGGTCTGATCGAGATTGAACTGGAAAAGCTGCCCCTGCGTATAGGCCGTCATCGCTCTCGCCTTTCGAAACTGGGTGATCAGCGATGACGTGATCGGCATCGGGACACGGACCAGCTTTTCGGCAATCGGCACGCCGTGAACGTTGAACGGCTGCTGGCCGTCAAAGGTAAGGGTGAGCGGAAAAGCCTCTCCGGTCTTCAGTGACCATTTGTCGTGAGCAAATGCGAGGCTCCATCCCCCGCCCTTGTCGATCATCACCATGAAGAAGATGCCGCTGGTATATACGCTACCGGCCGAGCAGTGCGTAAACGCGCCGTTCTGGTCGGTGTAAGCCCCGCCTTTCCAGTTTCCGACATTGATCGAACCGAAAGGCCCACCCGCCTCCGCATTCGAACCGGCAAACATCGCAACCCACAACGCTACGATGGCAACAACGCGGAATTTCATGAAAAGCCCCCGGCAACATCGGGGCGAGCATATTTTGACTTGCAACCGGAGTCCAATTGTTTGGATTCACGGCTCCTGGCCAAGTTCAGTTGCGTTTCGCCCCTGCCCGTGACGGCCCTTCATTGATGCCGGGATTGATGGCCAGCGTCACGCCGGCGGCGCCGCCGGCTTCATAGGCCATGACAGACACCATCCGGCTGCTGCTGCGCAGCGTCCGCAGCTTCATGTCGAGCTTGTCGAATTCGGCATCGACCACCGAGGTCTTGAGCACGACCAGCCCGCGGCCGGTGCTGTGGTTGACCTGATCGCGACCGGCCTTCATCGCCGTCAGCTTGTCCGCAATCGAAGACACCATCCCCAGCGCAAAGGAGGCGTTGGCCAGATGCCGCTCCTGGTGCCGCAACCGGCCGTAATCGGCCGAGGTCTTGAACCGGCCGAGTTCGGCGCGCACCGCGGCATCGATCAGTTCGGTGAGATAATGCGCGACCTCGATATCCGGCCGCAGGCCGAAGAAGACATAACGGCTCTCGCCCAACGCATCCTTCTCGCGCCAGACCCGGCAATCGCAGAAATGAGCGATCGCGCCGACGCAGTCGTCGATCGGGATTCGCTTCTTGCGATGGGTCTCATAGACGCGCCGCTCGCACGCCGCCGCGCGCAGTTCGACGTCGGTCAGCGACAGGTCGTAGCGATCGAGCAATTCGGCGACCTTGGCGGCCGCCGACAGCGCCTCGTCCTCGGTGCAACCATTGTCGATGGTCTTGGCGCGCAAGGCCTGAATGCGGAGCTTCAGCTTGTCGAGCGCGGCGGTATCGTGCTGGTCCACGGATCATCTCTTCGAGAAGGTCCGGCAAGGACACCGGGTGAAGGCAGGTGGCGGAGAGAGGCAGTCAATCCCCATTGAAAGATCGGGGATTTCGACCCTCCTAGACCAAACCTGCGATGTGGGCAACAGCCTGAAAATGGCCTGTGCGCCTTCTGGCCGGACGCCGTCGCGTCTGGTCGCCCAAACAAAAATATCGAAAACAACCCCATGCAAAGTAGCCGGCGGCCGCCGCAACCGACGGCTTGGATCGAAAAGTTGACACGTCGGGCAAATCAGTGGCACAATTTCATCATCCCAGAATTCACTAAACGACGGCGTGCGCGCAATATTGACGCGATCACGTTCCGCGTGGACGGCGGCTCGTCGTCGGGGTCCTTACTCACAATAGTTTTGTGTATTGTCACCGTAACCCGAAAGCTGCCCAATAGCGCTGACGAGGCCCCATGGTGGCGCGCTACTGAAGCAAAGCGATTGGCGAAGTTGGTCCAGTGCCGACGGCTCATTTCATTGTCTTGACGGCGTGCGCCATGACAGCCTTGTCGCTGAGATCCTGCTGAAGGACCTCGCTGAGGAGCACGAGGAGCCAATTGCCTTGCGCTAGAGCCTTGGGCAGGACTGGATTGGGAGGGTTTGCGCGGCCCAACGCCACATCCCCGCTCTCCATGCGTTCGACGACCTCGGTGACCCGGCAATAATCGGCACCACCCGGAATGTTTCTGAGAACGATGGCCGGTGTCTGATCGCGCGACGGGTCCGGAATTTTGGCTCGTGTCAAACACACGTCGACGGCTAACGGCGAAATCTTCCTTTGCGACCCTCGCGGCGTCACGCCGACCATCCTCTCGCGCCCCCCGTCACACGAGTCGGGACGCCAGGCCTTCGTTTCCCAGGCTTCACTGAAATTAAGATCGAGGCCGACGCGAGTGATCGTGACCACGCGCATTCCCGTTACGACCGCAATCGTGTCGGCAGCGTCGTAGTTTTGCTCTCCACCCGTACCAATGATGTCGTCCAGGACGATGAGGTCGTACTTCGCGGATGGTTTCTTCAGAGGGGCATGGGTGGTTGCGCATTTCTCCATCAACTCGTGCGCAACTTTGCCAAGCTTAACCACCTCACCGACCGCGCTTACGCTTCTCATGCCCAGCGTCCCGAGCGGCGACAGCGCCACGGCGATTGCCAACATCGCAACGCCGATCGCGTACGGAATTCGGCCGAGGATCAAGAACCCGAAAAAGAGCAGACAGACAACACCGATGCTCCAGATGGGCAGAATCGGTAGGAAGAACCCGGCTGCTGGTATCATTAGAAACGCAAATAGCGGCCCCAATGCCAATACCGTGGCCAGCACGAACCCACGGAACACTTTCGCAAATAATCGCAACATCGAACGACCGCCGGACCTACGGACCGAGCGATGTCCTATCACTAAAAAATTAAGAACCGGTCATGAGGCTGGCGGAGAGAGTGGGATTCGAACCCACGGTACGGTTTCCCGCACACACGCTTTCCAAGCGTGCGCCTTAAGCCACTCGGCCATCTCTCCGGAGGCCCTCTCTTGAAGGGGCAGGACTGATTTTGCAAGGGACGCCGGGCTGGACTGCCGAAATTTCCACAAACCATTGAATTTATTTGGTAATTTTTCAGTATTGGCGGATGCCTGGGCAGCAGGTGCTGGCGCCTCGAACCGAAATCCTGATAATGCCGACGACTGTAGCGGCAGCCCCGGCAGATCGCACGGGCGGAGGACGGCATGATCATCACGCGCGCGCTCTTGTTCTCGATCCTGATGTCGGCCTTTGCCGCAAGCGCGGCCGGCCCCGCCATGGCCCAGGCCTGCACCCGCCAGGGCACGGATGTGAGCTGCGACGACGGCAGGCGCGGAGTCTTCGCGGGCGACTCCATCGTCTGGGCCGATGGCACCCGATCGAGCCTCGCCTCGCCGAATCCGAGCGTCATCGTCGGCCACAAGCAATCGGTGGTCGTCGGACAGGGCGTGTTCGTCGGAAAGGGCACCGGCGTGGTGCCGATGGAAAACCCGAGCGACCCGCGCCGGGCGCGCTGCCCGGTGCTCGATGGCGCCTCGTATTGTTACTAGTGGTACCGCACGCCGCCATGGGCTGAGCGAAGCGGCCACCGGGTCGGCGGATCAGCCATGAACGGTCCCAAAGGGCCTTTCTCGACCTGGCTGTCCTGCAACGCGTCGATGAAATCGGCGAACCATTGCTGGATCGTGCCGGCGCGCAGCTTCGTCATCATCGCTTCCCAGCGCATCCGCCGCTCGGTCAGCGGCATCGACAGCGCGGTGGCAATGGTGCGCGCCATGCCGTCGATGTCATGCGGATTGACCAGCAGCGCGGTGTCGAGCTCGTTGGCGGCGCCGGCGAATTTCGACAGCACCAGCACGCCGGGATTTTCCGGATTTTGCGCGGCGACATATTCCTTGGCGACGAGGTTCATGCCGTCCTGCAGCGGCGTCACCACGCCGACCTGCGCGGTACGATAGAGGCCCGCGAGCACAGCCTGGCCAAAGCCCTTGTTGAGATAGCGGATCGGCGTCCAGTCGACTTCGCCATGAATGCCGTTGACGTCGCTGACAAGCCTGGCGACCTCGCTCTGCAGATTGCCGTAGGCTTCGATCGCGCCGCGCGACGGCGTCGCGATCTGCAGCAGCGACGCGGCGCGCAGGAACTGCGGATACAAGCTCCACATCTTGTCGAAAGCCTTGATGCGGTTGACCAGGCCCTTGGAGTAATCCAGCCGGTCGACGCCGATCGCGAGCGCCTCGCCGTTCAGGCTGCGCCGCAGCCGCGACACGTCCGGATGGGTCACGGCCTTGGCCGCGAGCTGGGCGAACTTCTGCGGATCGATGCCGATCGGAAATACCGCGGCGCGGGTACGGCCGTATTGCGAGATCACGACGCCGTCGTGCACGACGAGATCGAGATCGGACTGCGCATAGGACAGAAAATTCTCGCAATCTTCCTCGGTCTGGAAACCGATCAGATCGTAAGCCAGCATCGCCTCGATCAGCGCGCGATGATGCGGCACGCCCGATATCACGGCGCGCGTCGGCCATGGCGTATGCAGGAACAGACCCAGCGGCTGCGTGATGCCGAGATCGCGCAGCTCGGCGGCGAGCGCGAGGAAATGATAATCCTGGATCCAGAACACGGAATCGGGCTTCTGGAACCGCAGCAGCGCGCGCGCCATGAACGCGTTCACTTCACGATAGCTGGCGTAATCGTCCTCGGAGGCGCGGATCAGATCGGCGCGCGAATGCAGCGCCGGCCACAACGCCGAATTGGCAAAACCTTCGTAATAGCCGCCGTAATGCGCGGCCGGCAGATCAAGCATTGCCAGCGCGCCGGCGCCCAGCGCCTCGATTTCAGCAAAAGGTTCCTTCTGGTTCCCGTCGCGGACACGTCCGCTGGAACCGACCCAGATAGCGCCCGACTTCTCGACAACCGGCAATAACGCCGCTGCGAAGTCCCCCCGTCATGGGTTCGTTCGGTTTACCGCGCGAAACGCGGTTAGAGACGACGACGAGGTTCACAGGTCCCCTCCTGGGTTCACTCGCAAGTTAACAACCATTCATCAATATGGTTCCTGATCACCGTTTCAACGAATTGAAACCAAATTCGGGCTAACAGCGGACGGAACTCACTGGAACTCACGAAAAATAAAATTCGTCGTGAAATCGCGGATGAAGCGCGAAGAAATGATGTTCGAATCCCGGCGACACCGGAAATTTTATGGCAGCGCTGCGTCCCTTTCGTCGTCAAGCAGGTGCGCGAGGAATTGCCTGACGTCATCGGGCGCATCGAAATGTCCGGCGACGCCCTTGGCGCGACGGCCGACAGAGAACGCGAGGCCATCCATATCCGGCATGATCGCAAACACCAATTCATCGGTAACGTCGTCGCCGATGAAGAACGGACGACGTCCCTTGAATGGCTCGCGCTTCATCAATTCGCGCACGCCGCTGGCCTTGTTGGATCCGGAGTGCTTGATCTCGCAGACGCATTTTCCGGGCAGCACCTCGATCGGCGCGTTCGGCAGATCGGCCCGGATCAGCGACACCGCTGCATAGATCGCCTTCTCGGCATGCGGCGCGAGGCGGTAATGCAGCGCCAGCGAGTACCCCTTGTCTTCCAGCAGTATCCCCGGGCTGAGCTTGGCGATGGCGGCCAGCCGCAGCTTCAGTTCCTTGTCCATCGGCGGGGCGGCAGAGACGGCTTCGTCAGTACCGCGCACGCGCATTTCCGCGCCGTGGCCACCGACTGCCGGAAATTGATCCGGCGCAAAGATCAGATCGATATCGTTGAGCGAGCGTCCAGAGACCATCGCCAGTGCGCCGCCGGTGCGCTCATGCAGGCGGCGGAGCGTCTTCGCCAGTCCGGGCGGCACCCACACCTCGCGCGGCGTCGGCATCAGATCGAGCAGCGTGCCGTCGATGTCGAGCAGCACGGCACATTCGTTCAAATGCGGGATCAGCGAGCGCGGCACCGGAACGGCGTCCGGAGCCTCGTTACGATCGTCGATATCGTCTTCCATCGGCATTTCGGCCAATTCCTGATTCATCATATCCTACTCCACAAAGGCGAGCGGCCGCGCGACGGTTTCGAGCGATTTGCGCTCGGCCGCGATGGCGTATCGCCACGCGACAACAGCCGCCACGACCATGAGAGCCGACCCAAACAGGTAGCCGGCGAAAACAGAGTTGCGCGATCCGGTATCGATCAGCGCGCCGAACAAAGCAGGGCCGGCGACGCCGCCAATGCCGGTGCCAACAGCATAGAACAGCGCGATCGCCAGCGCGCGAACCTCGAGCGGAAAGGTTTCGCTGACGGTGAGATAGGCCGCACTCGCCGCCGGCGAAGCAAAGAAGAAGATCACCATCCAGGCAATGGTCTGTCCCTGCGCGCTCAAGGCGCCGATCGAGAACAGATAACCTGATACCGCCAGCAGCACGCCCGAGACGCCATAGGTGAACGTAATCATGGTGCGGCGGCCGAGCGTGTCGAAGAGCCGGCCGAGCAGCAGCGGTCCGAGGAAATTGCCCGCGGCGAACGGCAGGATGTACCAGCCGACGTGATTCGCCGGGATGCCGAAGAAGTCGGTCAGTACCAGCGCAAAGGTAAAGAAGATGGCGTTGTAGAAGAACGCCTGCGCGCCCATCAATACCAACCCGACGATCGAACGCGTCCTGTAGGTCGTGAACAGCGTCCGCGCCACTTCCCGCAGCGGCGTGTGACTGCGCATCCGTATCCTGATCTTCGGCAGCGCCTCATCTTGCACGTGACCGGTTGCCGATTTCTCGATCTCCTCCACGATCGCATGGGCCTCCTCAGGACGGCCATGGATCATCAGCCAGCGCGGGCTTTCCGGAATCCACATCCGCATCACGAACACGATTAACCCAAGCCCCGCGCCCGTCAGATAGGCGAGCCGCCAACCGTGGTCCGGCGCCATCACGGCGGGATCGAGCAGAACGATGGCGCAGATGGCGCCGATCGCGGCGCCAATCCAGAAACTGCCGTTGATCAAGAGATCGGTCCAGCCGCGATAGCGCGCCGGCACCAGTTCCTGAATCGTCGAATTGATCGCGGTGTACTCGCCACCGATCCCGGCGCCGGTCAGGAAGCGAAAGAGCGCGTAACTGGCGACGCTCCATGACAGCGCCGTTGCAGCGGTCGCCGTCAAATAGAGGGCCAACGTGATGAAGAACAATTTCTTGCGCCCGATCCGATCGGTCAGCCAGCCAAAGCCCAATGCGCCGAGGACGGCGCCGGCGAGATAAGCGCTGTTGGCGAATCCGACATCGAAATTCGAAAACTGCAGCGCCGGGCTTTCCTTCAAGGCGCCGGCCAGCGACCCCGCCAGCGTGACTTCCAGACCGTCCAGCACCCAGGTAATTCCAAGCGCCAGCACGACACGGGTGTGAAACCCGCTCCAGCGCAGATTATCGAGCCGCGCGGGAATGCTGGTTTCGATGACGCGATCGTTGTCCTGCGGCAGGGCTAAGGAAGCGGGCGTATCGTTACCCGCGATCGCGCCGCGCCGTGTCGCCTGCACATCCATTGGATTCAACCAACGAAAAGACACCCCGGAAATTGTTTTTCCAGGGTTCCCTCGCCCAAATTGCGGCAAACCGAATGCCCGCCACGCATGACAACGTTTGCGGTGGGTCCGGGTTCCCGCAGTGCGGCGGGGGTTCCGGTCGCAGAATTACTCGTCATCCCGGCCCCCGTGCGCAATTGCGCACCAGGCCGGGACGACGGGTGTTACGCCGCCCGGATATTCGCCATGAAGCGATCCAGCTCTTCGCGCAGGCGGGTGCTCTCGCTCGACAGCGAACGGGCCGAGTTCAGCACTTCTTCCGAGGCCGAGCCGGTTTCGGTGGCGCCGCGGTTGACCTGCATGACGTTGGCGGCGGCTTCCTGGGTGCCTTGCGCAACGGTCTGGACACTGCGTGCGATTTCCTGCGTCGCCGAGCTCTGCTGCTCGACCGCGCTCGCAATCGTCGCAGCGATTTCCGAGATCTTGCCGATGGTGCCGCCGATCTCCTTGATCGCCGCCACCAACTCCTGCGTCGCGCCCTGCATGCCCGAAATGTGGTTGGAGATTTCGTCGGTCGCCTTCGCGGTCTGGCTGGCGAGCGATTTGACCTCGGAGGCCACGACCGCAAAGCCGCGGCCGGCATCGCCGGCGCGGGCCGCCTCGATGGTGGCGTTGAGCGCCAGCAGGTTGGTCTGCTCGGCGATCGCCGTGATCAGCTTGACGACATCGCCGATCTCCTGCGCCGCGCGCGACAACTTGCCGATCCGGCCGTCGGTCTGTTCGGCCTGAAGCACGGCGGCTTCGGCGATCTGGCTGGATTCCTTGACGCGCCGGCCGATCTCGTCGACGGAGGTCGAGAGTTCCTCGGTGGCGGAAGCGACCGCCTGCATGTTGGTGGAGGCCTCTTCCGAAGCGCCGGCAACCTGGCTCGACAGGCTCTGGGTGGTCTCGGCCGTCCGCGTCAGCGTGCCTGCCGCGGCTTCAAGCTGCACGGCCGAAGCCGAGACATTGGCGACGATGGCGCCGACCGCCGTCTCGAAATCGTCGGCGAAGCGAATGAGTTCGGCGCGGCGCGCGGTGCTCGCGGCCTTGTTCTGCGCCTCCTGCGTGGCGGCGTCGCGTTCGGCCCTCGCCACCGCCTGCACCTTGAACTCTTCCACCGCGCTGGCCATCTCGCCGAGTTCGTCCTTGCGCCCGAGCCCTGGCAGAACGACATCGAAATTGCCGGCGGCGAGTTCACGCATCGCACTGCACATCGCCGTCATCGGCCGCGAGATGCCCTTGCCGAGCAAAAATGCCCAGACGCAGCCGAGCACGAATCCGCCGGCCGCCAGCATCAGGATCAACTGCTCGGTCTCGCCGATGGTCGTATTCGATTCCGCCTCGAGCCGGTTCTGGTCGGCCAACAGGGCCGCCTTCATCACGCCGGAGCCCTGGTTGATGGCCGCCGCGGACTCCGTCATTTCGAGGGTCAGCTCGTCGATCTCCTTGGAATTGTCGACCAGCTTGGCCAGCGCCTGCCGGTATTCCTCCAGCATTCCGGAGACCTCCTTGATCCCCTGCTGGACCTTTTCGCTGGTCGACGAGATCGCCTTCAGCGAGCCGTCGACGAATTTCAGGCGCGCCAGCGCACTGGCCGCGGTCGCCTTGTCGGAATTGATCACGAAGGTATTGGCCAGTGCCGCCACCGCCTGAAACTGATCCAGCACCCGCTTCGATCCGAGGGTGATCACCTGGAGTTCGGCGTCGTCGGCGTTGCTGGGGAGGTCGTCGAGCTTGTAGCGCAGCGTCATGCCGGTGCGCGTGAGCTGGTTCTGCGTAATCTGCGCGCTCTGGTCCTTGACCTTGACGATATCGGCGAAAATCTTGGTAAAAGCGCGGAATTCGCGCTCCAGCTTGACCACCTGCTCGAGCCGGGCCGGGTTGGTGGTGCCTTTCATCGAGGCGACGATGGCGTCCTTCAGGCTGGCTTCGGCCGCCAGCGCCGCCTTGCCGTCCTCTTCCTTGGCCGTTGCCACGAAATAGCGGGCGAGCGACCGGTAGGAGATCAGTTCGCGGTCGATGTTGCGGGCCAGATCGGCCTCCAGCACGCTGCGCCGGTAGGACTCCACGCCACCCGAGACCCGCTCGAAGCCGAGATAGGCAAAGCCCATGCTGCCGGCCGAAATCGCCAGCGTCACGGCAAAGCCCAGCATGATCTTGGCGCGGAACCGGAGGGTTGGGAATTTGATCGCCGACGACCCCGTACGTTTCTTCAGACCCACCTCAGCCCCCCGCCTTTGTTCTCAAAGTTCAGGGATCGGGCAGCCCGAGGCCTCCGATCCCTTGGTAAACCTACGGCAGAATGGATAAGGGCGAGTAAATTCAGGCTGAATCCCTGGGTTGTGGGGGTGGGTGGAGGTGCTTCTTACCCTCCCTGGAGGGGTCCGAGAGAGCCCAGCTCGCTCGTGGGTCGGAACGGATCGAGCGAAGCCAGATGCGCGACGGGGTGGGGTGACGGTCCATCAACTTGGGCACCGTTCGCGAGGAGAGACTTTTCACCCCACCCCGCCGCTCATTTCATGAGCGTCGACCCACGAGCCAGCTTCGCTCGTCTCAGACCCTCCAGGGGAGGGTGGAAGAAATGGATTTGAGATTCGTCGCCGCTCCTTCGCATGTCATCACAATGACCAGCGCGACCAAAATCCTAGTTGCAAGTTCCCCTCCGCCTGTTTCTAATTGGAATAATTCAAAAACATCGGGAGGTATCACGCGTGTCTACCATCAAACTGACGGTGAACGGCAAAGCCGTCTCGGCCGACGTCGAGGACCGGACTCTCCTGGTCCATCTCCTGCGCGAAACCCTGAACCTGACCGGCACCCATGTCGGCTGCGATACCAGCCAGTGCGGCGCCTGCGTCGTCCATATCGACGGCAAGGCGGTCAAATCCTGCACCGTGCTGGCCGGCCAGGCCGCGGGCTCCAACGTCACCACCATCGAAGGCATCTCGAAGGGCGACGAACTGCACCCGATGCAGGCGGCCTTCCGCGACAATCACGGCCTGCAATGCGGCTACTGCACCCCCGGCATGATCATGTCGGCGATCGATATCGTGCACCGCTACAGCGGCAAGCTCGACGAGGACACCGTCCGCCACGAGCTCGAGGGCAACATCTGCCGCTGCACCGGCTACCACAACATCGTCAAGTCGGTGCTCGACGCGGCCGGCCGCATGAAGGTCTCGCAGGCGGCCGAATAGCCTCCGCCGGCCGCAAATATCCAGAATTCAAGACCGCCAGCTTTCGATGGAAAGAGCGGAAACAAATAACTCCGGTTGGGAGGACAGAACATGGGCGTTGAAGGCATTGGCGCAAGCGTTGTGCGCAAGGAAGACCGACGTTTTACAACTGGCAAAGGCCGTTACGTCGATGACATCAAGCTTCAGGGCATGACCCATGCCCATTTCATCCGCAGCCCGCACGCGCATGCCAAGGTCAAGAGCATCGATTCATCCGCGGCAATGAAGATGCCGGGCGTGGTCGGTGTACTGACCGGCCAGCAGATCGTCGACGACAAGGTCGGCAATCTGATCTGCGGCTGGGCCATCACTTCCAAGGACGGCAGCCCGATGAAGATGGGCGCATGGCCGGCAATGGCGCCGGAAACCGTGCGCTTTGTCGGCCAGGCGGTCGCGGTCGTGATCGCCGAGACCAAGAACCAGGCCAAGGACGCGGCGGAAGCCGTGGTGGTGAATTACGAGGAACTCCCCGTCGTCGCCGACATCCGCTCGGCGCTCAAGCCGGGCGCACCGCAATTGCATCCGGAAGCCCCCGGCAATGTAATCTATGACTGGCACATCGGCGACGAAGGCGCGGTCAAGGATGCCTTCGGCAAGGCCGCCAATGTGGTGACGCTGGAGCTGACCAACAACCGGCTGGTGCCGAACGCGATGGAGCCGCGCGCGGCGATCGCGGAATATGAAGAGGCCGAAGAGCACTATACGCTGTACACGACCTCGCAAAATCCGCATGTCGCGCGGCTGGTGCTGTCGGCGTTCTACAACATCGCGCCGGAGCACAAGCTGCGGGTGATCGCGCCCGACGTCGGCGGCGGCTTCGGCTCCAAGATCTACATCTATCCGGAAGAAATGGTGGCGTTGTGGGCCTCCAAGAAGGTCGGACGCCCGGTGAAGTGGACCGGCGACCGCACCGAAGCTTTCCTCACCGACGCGCATGGCCGCGACCATATCTCGAAGGCGGAGATGGCGTTCGACAAGGACAACAAGATCCTCGGGCTGCGGGTAAAAACCCACGCCAATCTCGGCGCCTATATGTCGCTGTTCTCGTCCTCGGTGCCGACCTATCTCTACGCCACGCTGCTGTCGGGCCAGTACAACATCCCGGCGATCTATGCCGAGGTGATGACGGTCTATACCAACACCACGCCGGTCGACGCCTATCGCGGCGCCGGCCGTCCGGAAGCGAGTTACCTGGTCGAGCGGCTGATGGAAACCGCAGCCCGGCAGTTGAAGGTCGATCCGGCGGAATTGCGCCGCAAGAACTTCATCACCCAGTTCCCGCATCAGACGCCCGTGATCATGGCTTATGACATCGGCGACTTCAACGCGTCGCTGGACGCGTCGATGAAGGCGATCGACTATGCCGGCTTCCCCGCGCGCAAGGCCAAAGCGAAGGCCGAAGGCAAACTGCGCGGCATCGGCCTCTCCTGCTACATTGAGGCCTGCGGCATCGCGCCCTCGAAGGCAGTCGGCAGCCTCGGCGCCGGCGTCGGCCTGTGGGAATTGGCGGAAATCCGCGTCAACCCGGTCGGCACCATTGAAGTCCTGACCGGATCGCACAGCCATGGTCAGGGCCACGAGACCACCTTCGCGCAGCTGATTTCGGAACGCCTCGGCGTGCCGATCAGCCAGGTGCAGATCGTCCATGGCGATACCGACAAGGTGCAGTTCGGCATGGGCACCTACGGTTCGCGTTCGCTCGCGGTCGGTGGCACCGCGATCATCAAGGCGATGGAAAAGGTCGAGGCCAAGGCCAAGAAGATCGCCGCGCATCAGCTTGAAGCGTCGGAAAACGACATCGTCATCGAGAACGGCGAGTTCAAGGTCACCGGCACCGACAAGTCGATCGCGCTGCCGATGGTCGCGCTCGCGGCCTACACCGCGCACAACCTGCCCGACGGCATGGAGCCGGGCCTGAAGGAGACCGCGTTCTACGATCCCACCAACTTCACCTTCCCGGCCGGCACCTATATCTGCGAGATCGAAGTCGATCCCGCGACAGGCAAGACCTCGTTCGTCGACTTCGTCGCGGCGGACGATTTCGGCCGGCTCATCAACCCGATGATCGTCGAAGGCCAGGTCCACGGCGGCCTTGCCCAGGGCATCGGCCAGGCGTTGCTCGAACACGCGATCTACGACGCCAACGGTCAGCCGATCACGGCCTCGTTCATGGATTACACCATGCCGCGCGCCGACGATTTGCCGTCGTTCAAGCTCTCGCACACGCCGACGCTGTGCCCGGGCAATCCGCTCGGCGTCAAGGGTTGCGGCGAAGCCGGCGCGATCGGCTCATCGGCAGCCGTGATCAACGCGATCACGGACGCCATCGGTCACAACAAACTTGAAATGCCGGCGACGCCCGATCGCGTCTGGCACGCCATTCACGGTTGAGAGGGAGATCAACATGTACGAGACAACTTACCATCGCCCCTCCTCGATCGACGAAGCCGCGGCACTGTTCGCCAAGGGTTCGGAATCGAAGTACCTCGCCGGCGGCCACACCCTGATCCCCGTGATGAAGCAGCGGCTGGCCTCGCCGTCCGACGTCATCGATCTCGCCAAGATCAAGGACCTGATTGGCATTGAACCGACGAACGACGGGATCGCCATCAAGGCCGCCACCACGCATTACGATGTCGCCCAGAGCGCGATCGTGAAGAAGGCGATTCCCGCGCTGGCCTATCTCGCTTCGCTGATCGGCGATCCCGCCGTGCGGCATCGCGGCACCATCGGCGGCTCGATCGCCAACAACGATCCGGCGGCGGATTATCCCGCCGCCCTGGTTGCGCTTGATGCCACCGTGAAAACCAACAAGCGCAACATCAAGGCCGGCGATTTCTTCAAGGGCCTGTTCACGACGGCGCTGGAAGACGGTGAGATCATCACCGCGGTCTCCTTTCCGGTGACCGACAAGGCCGGCTACGCCAAGTTTCCCCACCCGGCGTCGCGCTTCGCGCTGACCGGCGTGTTCGTGGCAAGAAGCCCGGGAGGCGACGTCCGCGTCGCCGCCACCGGGGCTTCGCAAAGCGGCGTCATGCGGGTACCGGCGATCGAGGCGGCACTGAAGGCCAACTGGTCAGCCAGCGCGCTCGACAGCGTCAAGATTTCCGCCGACGGCCTGATGAGCGATATCCACGGCTCATCGGATTACCGCGCCAATCTGATCAAGGTAATGGCGCAGCGAGCGGTGGCTGCGGCGGGCTGACAGCGCCTAAACGCAACTAAAAAAGGGCGGCGCGCAGCGATGCGCGCCGTTCTGCATTTTGGAGCAATTGTCGGCAAAAGAAGCTTGCCATGCTCTCGCTTCGGCAGGACAATTTAGCTAATCAACTAATTAAAGACGCTTCCCTTGGGAGAGAAAACAACGTGCTCGACAAACCAGCCGCCCAATCCGCCGCCCGCACCTCCGGCCCGCTTGCCGGTTTCCGCATTGTCGAATTCGCCGGAATTGGCCCGGGCCCGTTCGCCTGCATGATGCTGGCCGACATGGGCGCCGAGGTCGTGACACTCGACCGGGTCGGCGCCAAGAAGAACCTCAAGGCGGTGGCGACGCGCGGCCGCAAGGTCGTCGAGCTCGATTTGAAGGACAAGGCGTCGATCGCGCAGGTGCTCGACCTGCTCGCGGGCGCCGACGCGCTGATCGAAGGTTTTCGCCCCGGGGTGATGGAACGGCTGGGACTCGGCCCCGACGTGGTGCTGGCGCGCAACCCGCGCCTGGTGTTCGGCCGCATGACCGGCTGGGGCCAGGAAGGCCCGCTAGCCAACGCCGCCGGCCATGACATCAACTACATCTCGATCACCGGCGCGCTGGCCGCGATCGGCACCAGGGAAAAGCCGGTGCCGCCGCTCAACCTGGTCGGCGATTTCGGCGGCGGCGCGCTTTACCTCGTGGTCGGCGTGCTCGCCGCCCTGCTGGAAGCGTCGAAGTCCGGCAAGGGCCAGGTGGTCGACGCCGCGATGTGCGACGGCGCGGCGTCGCTGATGTCGATGTTCTTCGACATGACCGCGATGGGCCGCTGGACCGATGAGCGCGCGACCAACTTCCTCGACGGCGGCGCGCATTTCTATGGCGTCTACGAATGTTCCTGCGGCCATTTCATCTCGATCGGCTCGATCGAGCCGCAGTTCTACGCGCTGCTGCGCCAGCATGCGGGCCTCACCGACGCCGACTTCGACGCCCAGATGGACCGCAAGGCCTGGCCGGCGCTGAAAGCGAAACTGGAGAAGGTGTTCAAGACCAAGACCCGCGAGGACTGGTGCAAGATCATGGAAGGCAGCGACATCTGCTTCGCCCCGATCCTGACCATGCAGGAAGCGCCCAAGCATCCGCACAACGCGGCGCGAAAGATTTTCGTCGAACGTCACGGCGTGACGCAGCCGGCCCCGGCGCCGCGCTTCTCGCGCACACCGTCGGCGATCCGGGATGCGGTGAGCGCCGATATCGGCGAATTGACCAGCGCATGGAAGGCGGGACGGTAAACGTGCCGCCCTCGTAGGGTGGGCAAAGGCGCTCTTCGCGCCGTACCCACCGACTGCCTTCGAATGCAGGATGGTGGGCACGCTTCGCTTTGCCCACCCTACAAAAGAATCTACGCCGCGTTCCCCACTTTCAACACACCTCTGCGAATCTGATCCTCCTCGATCGATTCGAACAACGCCTTGAAATTCCCTTCGCCAAATCCATCATCGCCCTTGCGCTGGATGAATTCGAAGAAGATCGGCCCGATCGCGTTCGCCGAAAAAATCTGCAGCAACACCTTGGTCTGACCGCCGTCGACGACGCCTTCGCCGTCGATCAGGATGCCGTCGCGCCGCAGCCGCGCGACATCCTCGCCGTGCTGCGGCAGGCGCGCGTCGATCTTTTCGAAATAGGTTTCGGGCGGCGCCGGCATGAACGGCAGGCCATCCGCGCGCAGCGTCTCCACCGTGCGGTAGATATCCCGCGCGCCGCAGGCGATGTGCTGGATACCCTCGCCCTTGTAGATGTTGAGATATTCCTCGATCTGGCCGGAATCGCCGGCGTCCTCGTTGATGGGAATCCGGATCTTGCCGTCCGGACTGGTCAGCGCGCGCGAGAACAGGCCCGAGGCGCGGCCCTCGATGTCGAAGAAGCGGATCTGGCGGAAGTTGAACAGCCTCTCATAGAACCCGGTCCAGACATTCATTCGGCCGCGATGAACGTTGTGGGTGAGGTGATCGATATAATAAAGCCCGGCGCCGGCAGGCCGCGCGTCGCGGGGGCCGAGCCAATCGAACTCGAGGTCGTAGGCCGCCCCCTTGGCGCCGTAGCGATCGACGAAATAGAGCAGGCTGCCGCCGATTCCCTCGATGGCGGGAACGTCGATCGTCTTTTGCGCTGATGACAAGCCGGCCGGCTCCGCGCCGAGAGAAAGCGCGCGCTCATAGGCCAGCTTCGCATCGACCACGCGAAACGCCATTGAAGGTGCACAGGGACCGTGCGCGGCAACGAAATCGAAGCCGTGGGTGCCGGGCTCTTCGTTGACGAGATAATTGACGTCGCCCTGGCGATAGACCGTGATCTTCCTGGTTTTGTGACGCGCGACCGGCGTATAACCCATCAGCTTGAACAGCGCGTGCAGTTCTTCCGGGCGGGGGTGTGCGTATTCGACGAACTCGAAACCGTCGGTGCCCATCGGATTTTCGGCGCTGACGGTGGCGGCTGGCGCGTCGTGCGGAAACGGACCCATGGTGGAATCTCCCTGATCTGCCGATATGGAGTTTCCGCCGGATGGAGCGCAAAGGGCATGCAAAGCGGCGCTACATCGGCTATCATGATGCATGATCCGTGCACGATATAGGCATTTAACGCATGATCTCAGTAGACGCCTTCGACCTCAAGATGCTGGCCGCGCTGCAGGACGACGGCCGCCTCACCAACCAGCAACTGGCCGATCTGGTCGGCCTGTCAGCGTCGCAATGCTCGCGTCGGCGGATGCGGCTGGAGGAGGAAAAGGTGATCGCGGGCTATCACGCCGACCTCGCCAGCGAAGCGCTGGGCTTCAACCTGATCGCCTTCATCCACATCACGCTGGCGACGCACTCGCCCGACAACGCCAGGAAATTCCGCGCTTTGGTCAACCGCGTCGACGAGATCCAGGAAGCCTACTCGCTGACCGGCGACGCCGACTATCTGCTCAAGGCCGTGCTGCGCGATCTCAAGAGCCTCTCGGATATCGTCAACAACGTGCTGATGCCGCACCAGAGCGTCGCGCATGTGCGCTCCTCGATCGTGCTGGACCGGTTGAAAGAGAGTTCGAAATTGCCGTTGAAGGGTTAGCGCGGCCCGGCGTGGCCCGAATTCGAGGGAAATTCGCCGTTCGCATTTCCGGTCCGATTTGCAATGATCCGCCTGAAACCAGACTGACGAGATCGTCATGGCGCTGCAACTCCGGCCGAACTGCGAATATTGCGACAAGGACCTGCCGCCGAACGCGACCGAGGCGCGGATCTGCTCCTACGAATGCACGTTCTGCGCCGACTGCGTCGAGCATAAACTGCATAACGTCTGCCCGAACTGCGGCGGCGGCTTTGTGCCGCGACCGATCCGGCCCGCGACCGTGATGCGGCCCGGCGTTTGCGTCGACAAGCAACCGCCCTCGGACAAGCGCGTGCATCTCAAGTACAGCCTTGAGGACGTCGCGGCGCATTGCGCGATGTATCGGGATATTCCGCCGGAACAGCGGTGAACCATCATCCGTCATTGCGAGCGAAGCGACGAGAGAGCCTCACACCGCCGGTGTAATGGTCCCCTCGACCTCGCCAAAGCCGACGCGATAACCGTCGCCCTGGCACCAGCCGCGCATGACAAGCGAATCACCGTCCTCCAGAAACGTGCGCTTGACGCCGCCGGGAAGCTCTGCCGGCTCGGTGCCGTTCCACGAGATTTCGAGCAGGCTGCCGCGCTGGTTTTTCTCGGGGCCGGAGATGGTGCCGCTCCCGAGCAGGTCGCCGACGTTCATGGCGCAGCCCGAAGAGGCGTGGTGCACCAGTTGCTGCACCGACGACCAGTACATGTATTTGAAATTGGTGCTGGAGATGTTTGTCGCCTCGTTCATGGAACCCGCGCGCAAGGCGACGTCGAGCTGCATGTCGTAATTGTTCGGCCCCGCCTGCCGCAGATAGGCCAGCGGCTCCGGATCCTGCGTCGGACCGTGTAGCCGGAACGGCTCCAGCGCCTCGCGCGTCACGATCCACGGGCTGATCGAGGTCGCAAACGCCTTGGCCTGGAACGGCCCGAGCGGCACATACTCCCACTGCTGGATGTCGCGCGCGCTCCAGTCGTTCAGAATCACGAAGCCGAAGATCATCGCTTCGGCCTGGGCCTCGGTCAGCATTTCGCCAATCGGCGAAGGCTGTCCGACCACGACGCCCATTTCGAGTTCGAAATCGAGCCGTTTGCACGGCCCGAAACTCGGCACTTCAGCCGTCGGCGGCTTCAATTGCCCGCGTGGCCGGCGCACCGGCGTGCCGCTGACGACCACAGTGGACGCGCGACCGTTATAGCCGATCGGCATATGCAGCCAGTTCGGCTGCAGCGCGTTGTCCTTGCCGCGGAACATGACGCCGACATTGGTGGCGTGCTCCTTGGACGAATAGAAGTCCGTGTAGCCGGAAACCGCGATCGGCAGATGCAGCTTGACCTCGGCCATCGGCACCAGGGTGCGTTTTCGTAATTTCTCATTGTCGCGCAGTTCGGGATTGTCGTGACGCAGCAGCTCGCTGATCCGCGCCCGCGTCCGCGCCCAAACTTTCGGCCCCAGCGCCATGAACGGATTGAGCGCGGGCGCCGCGAACACCGCCGGCTCATCGAGCTCAAACCTGCAGTCCTGTGCAAGCTGCCACAGATCGAGCACGTACTCGCCGATCGCGACGCCGACGCGCGGCGCGAGACCGTCCTTTGTTGAGAACACGCCGTAGGGCAGGTTCTGGATCGGGAAATCGGAGGTGGCGGCGACCGGGATGAAGGAGCGGAGGGTGGGGTCGTTGGGATGGATTGTCACGTCTGGCCTTATCCTTTTTTCCCTTCTCCCCTTGTGGGAGAAGGTGGCGAAATCGACCGGAGGGAGATTGCGCCGGATGAGGGGTTTGTATCCGCGGAGACGGACCCCTCACCCGCCCTCGCTTCGCGAGTGCACCCTCTCCCACTCGAAGTCGGATATATCCGACTTCGACAAATTTCAAATGTCCAACTCGGGTAGACCCGAGTTGGATGGGAGAGGGAAACAAGTGGGGTCACCGCTTGTTCGGATCGAACCGCTTTTCAAGCCCGTTCCAGCAATCCGCGTAATCGTCCTGCAAGGTCGCCGACTGCGCCGCATGCGCGGTGACGCGCTGCGGGTAGCGGGTCTCGAACATGAAAGCCATGGTGCCGGTCAGTTTCACCGGCTTCAGTTCGCCGTTGCTGGCGTGATCGAACGCTTCGCGATCCGGGCCGTGCGGCAGCATCATGTTGTGCAGGCTGATGCCGCCGGGAACGAATCCTTGCGGCTTGGCGTCGTAGACGCCGTAGATCAGCCCCATGAACTCCGACATGATGTTCATGTGATACCAGGGTGGACGGAAGGTATTTTCCGCCACCATCCAGCGTTCCGGGAAAATCACGAAATCGATATTCGCGGTGCCCGGGGTTTCCGACGGCGCCGTCAGCACCGTGAAGATCGAGGGATCGGGATGGTCGAAGCCGATGGCGCCGATCGGCGAGAAGGTGCGCAGGTCGTATTTATACGGCGCGTAGTTGCCGTGCCACGCCACCACGTCGATCGGCGAATGCGGCAGTGCGGTCTTGAACAGCGCGCCGCCCCATTTCACGTAGAGTTCGGTCGGCGTGTCCTTGTCCTCGTAGGCCGCGACCGGCGTCAGGAAGTCGCGCGAATTGGCAAGGCAATTGGCGCCGATCGGCCCGCGCTCGGGCAGGGTGAAGGCGCCGCCGTAATTTTCGCAGAGATAGCCGCGCGCAGGACCTGCCGGAATCTCGACACGGAATTTCACGCCGCGCGGGATCACCACGATCTCGCCGGGCTCGGCATCGATGCGGCCGAACTCGGTGACGAGGCGCAAGTTGCCCTGCTGCAGCACGAACATCATCTCGCCGTCGGCATTGTAGAAGTGCTGATCGACCATCGACTTGGTGACGAGATAGACGTGTGCGGCCATGCCGGCCTGGGTGTTGGCGTCACCCGCCGTGGTCATGGTCTGCACGCCCTGAAGAAAGGTTTTGTCTTCCTTCGGGATCGGGGCCGGGTCCCAGCGCAATTGCGCGATCGGCAATTCATGTTCGTGGCACGGCGCGGTTCGCCACAGCCCGGCATCGGCTTTGGCAAAGCGCCCGGAATGTTTCACCGACGGGCGAATGCGATACAGCCATGAACGCTCGTTGCTGCCGCGCGGCGCGGTGAAGGGCGAACCCGAGAGCTGCTCGGCATAGAGCCCGTAGGCGCAGCGCTGCGGCGAGTTGCGCCCCATCGGCAGCGCGCCGGGCAAGGCCTCGGTCTCAAAACTGTTGCCGAAGCCGGACATGTAGCCCGGGGTGATGTGCTGGGAGTTCTTCGCCATTACATCCGGCGAGGTGTTGATATTCATGGTCATCCTCCTTGCAGGGCAGCCCACATTTCCTGATCGCGCTTGTCGGTCCAGATCACGGGATCGTCGATCCCCGACGCCTCGTCGAACGCGCGCGAGACGTTGAAGGGCAGGCAGTGCTCATAGATCGCAAACGACGAGAATTTCGGGTCCATCACCTCCCGCGTCGCCGCCATCGATTCCTTCAGGTTGCGGCCCCGCGCAACCGAAGTCTCGGCGGCGCCATAGAGCGAGGTGACGAAGTCGCGCGTCATCGCAATCGCATCGCGCCCGGTCGAAAGACCCTTCAGCGCATCGCCGCGGCCGGGCGCGATCGCCTTCGGATTGAAGGCGCGAATTTCGTTCAGCGTCATCGGCCATTCGCGCAAATGCGCGTCGCCGCAATAGCAGGCCGAGTGATATTCGATCAGGTCACCGGAGAACATCACCTCGGCATCCGGCACCCAGGCGACGATATCGCCCGACGTGTGCCCGGCGCCGAGCTGCATCAGCCGCACTTCGCGTTTTCCGAGATAGATCGACATCTCGCCTTCGAAGGTCAGCGTCGGCCAGGTCAGGCCGGGAATGCTCTGCGCATCCTGAAACAGGCGCGGAAATCGGCCATATTCGGAATCCCAGTCCTGCTGGCCGCGCTCCTCGATCAGCCGATGAGTCTCGGCGGATGCAACAATACCCTGCGCCTTGTAGGCGGAGGCGCCGAGTACGCGCACCGCATGATAATGCGATAGCACGACATATTTGATCGGCTTGTCGGTCACGGTGCGGACGCGCTCGATCACTTTATGGGCCATCGCCGGCGTCGACTGCGCGTCGAACACCAGGCAGCCGTCGTCGCCGACGATGATGGCGGAGTTCGGATCGCCCTCGGCGGTGAAGGCATAGAGATCGGTGCCGATTTCGGAGAAGGTGATCTTCTTCTCCGCCATATCCGTCGTGGACGCGAAACCTTTAGCCATCAATTCCATTCCTGACTTCGGTTGGGACGTGAATTACTGTTGCTGTTGCTGTTGTTGCTGCTGGCCGGCATCGACCATCCGCCGCTTCGCGAGCGCAATCGCCTCGTGCAAGACCGCGATATCGCCGATGTGATTGGCAAGGATGAGGACCAGCGCCGCATCGAGATCGGCGCTCTGCTCGTCGCTGAGGCCGCGATGGGCCTCGACGACGGCGCGAAACGCGTCGTCGGGCCTTGCGAAATTCGAATCGGTCGACAGTGCCAAGAAAACCTCCGTGGAACCTCAATTTTGTCCGGCAGCGCGCGCCAGCGCAGCGTCGAGCGCCGGCCGCGTCGGATGACGGAATCGCGCGGCGACATAACCGTCGGGCCGCAAGAGATAGGCCGTGCCGGGCTCCGCATCGTAGCGCGCGGCGGCAAGGCCTTCGGCGTCGGCAAATCCGTCGTCGCCGCCAATGCGGACCGCCGCGACGCCTTCGGGCGTGTCAGCCGCGGCGCCGTTGCCGAACTCCAGCAGCGTGAAGCGCGTTCCGCTCTTGATGAAGGCTTCCGTCAGGAACAGCGGCTCGCCGGAAGCTGCGGCGACCGGCGCATCCGGCATCGACGCGCCAGGCCGCGGGCCACCCCGCCACGCCTCGTCATCGGCGGTCGAGAGCGGCGTCTCGTAGACCGACGGCGTCGAGAGCCGGCCGGCATTGATCATGCGCTTGCCGAATTCGGTTTCCTTGGCCAGCGACAGCACCGCCTTGCGCAGCCGCGCCTCCTGGTGCGAGTTGGGCGCCATAAAATCGGTGGAACGGGTGGATTCGCGGATGTTCTCGTCGGCCGCCGCGCTGCGTTCGATGTGATAGCTGTCGAGCAGCGCTGCCGGCGAGCTCTGGCGCAGCACGCGATCGAGCTTCCATGCCAGGTTTTCGGCATCCTCAAGCCCGGAATTGGCGCCGCGGGCGCCGAACGGCGAGACCTGGTGCGCGGCATCGCCGGCGAAGATCACCCGGCCGTGGATGAACCTGTCCATCCGGCGGCATTGGAACTTGTACAGCGAGATCCATTCGAAATCGAACTTGTCATGCCCGAGCATGCGCGCGATGCGCGGCCGCACATTCTCCGGCTGCTTCTCGACCGCGGGATCGGCGAAGCGATTGAGCTGCAGATCGATCCGCCAGATGTCATCAGGCTGCTTGTGCAGCAGCGCCGACCGCCCGGCATGAAACGGCGGATCGAACCAGAACCAGCGCTCGGTCGGAAATTCCGCCGTCATCCTGACGTCGGCGATCAGGAACTGATCCTCGAACACCTGGCCGGTGAATTCGGCGCCCACCATCCGCCGCAACGACGAGCGCGCGCCGTCGCAGGCAACGACGAACCCCGCGTGCAATTGGTACGGCCCGTCAGGCGTGTCGATCGTCAGCGCCACATGGTCGTTGCGCACCTCGAGCCCGGTCACCTTGTTGCGCCAGCGCAGGTCGATGGCTGAAAGCTGCTCGACGCGGTCGACCAGATAGGCCTCGGCATAGAACTGCTGCAGGTTGATGAAAGCCGGCCGCTTGTGGCCCTGCTCCGGCAGCAGGTTGAACTGGTAGAGCTTTGAATCGCCGTGAAAGATCTTGCCGACGCTCCAGATCACGCCCTTGTCGACCATGCGCTGGCCGACCCCGAGCCGGTCCCAGTATTCCAGCGAGCGCTTGGAGAAGCAGATCGCGCGCGAGCCTTCGCCAATCCGGTCGGCATCATCGAGCAAAACCACCGATTGCCCGCGTTGCGCCAGGTCGATCGCCAGCGACAGCCCCACCGGCCCGGCGCCGACCACGACGACGGGATGTTCGGCCGCGTTGGCGGCCACCCGGTCCTGATCGGGATGCCTGCGATAGCCGAACTGGGTTTTGCTTGGCGCCATGCGGGCTGAACCTTGCGACTGGCTATCCCTGCAGCCAGCCAACCTTGTAACTAGTCAATTCTTATAAGCAGCCTTGTCTTACAGGTAGCCTCGGGCGTGCGACTTTGATAATAGTCGCATCTGCAACTATCTTAAATCCCGTGCGCGTTGCCGCGTCAACTCAAATTGGAGCGATTTTTGGCACAGGCGCCTTCCAGCGAGCGCAGGCCCCGAACACCAGGCGGGGAGGGCCGGCGCGCGCCGGACGACAATGCGGCCAGGAAGACCTCGAGGCTCGATCTGTTCAAGTTCGTGCCGTTCCGGCTGAACCGGCTGGCGGCTGAAGTCAGTTCGGCGCTTTCAGTGGAATATGCGGCGCGCTACGGCCTCGACATTCCCGAATGGCGGGTGCTGGCGACGCTCGGTTTCCGCAACGAGGCCTGCAGCGCGCAGTACATCGCCCACTGCACCCGGACGCACAAATCCACCATCAGCCGCGCCGTCACGGCGCTGATGAAGCGGCAGATGGTCGAGCGCGTCGAGAACGCGGACGACCGCCGCG
The DNA here is from genome assembly GCA_963764705.1 of uncultured Alphaproteobacteria bacterium. Taxonomy (GTDB): domain Bacteria; phylum Pseudomonadota; class Alphaproteobacteria; order Rhizobiales; family Xanthobacteraceae; genus Bradyrhizobium. The sequence continues at coordinate 850,108 of CAVXTR010000020.1, forward strand.
AATTCCGCCTGCGCCTGACACGCAAGGGCGCCTCGCTCTACGAGGAACTGATCCCGCGCCTGTTGCGCAAGGAGCAGGAAATATTGTCGTGCCTCTCGGCACAGGAGCGCAAGAATTTTGCACTGTTGCTCGGCAAGATCGAGGACAGCCTCGATCTGGTGCGGGACAGCGAGGAAGCGGACGCCAAGGAAGCGTATTGAGGCTTCCGTCATTCCGGGACAAGGCGAAGCCTTGGGCCCGGAATTCATACTCACGATCGTGGCTATGGATTCTCTGATGTGCAATTGCACATCAAAGCTCGTGACTACGTCACGCCCCGGAATGACGAGAGCGGCTATTCAAACTGCGGCTCTCGCCAACTCATCCTACTTCACAAACGATCGCGACGGCGGCAGGTGCAACGCAAAGGCATCGACCTTGTCGCTGGCGCGCGGATAGATCTCGCTCACGATCGGGTCGTGGCCGGGGATGAAACGATCGGGATGGCCGGCGAGCTTTTCCACGATCTCCCAGCCCTGCGCCATGTCGCCAACATTGTAGACGATCGGAAACGGGCTGCGCTTCTGCAGGTTGGCGTAGTAATGCGCCGCGTCCGAGGCCAGCACCACCGGCCCGCGGGCGGTCTCGACCCGCACCACCTGCAGGCCATCGGAATGGCCGCCGACGCGATGTACCGTCACGCCCGGTGCGATCTCGCCATCGCCGGAATGGAAGGTGACGCGCTCGCCATAGACATGGCGGACCATGGTGGTGACGTGCTCGACCGAAAACGGATGCCGCAGCATGCCGTTGCACATGCAGCGTCCGGTCGCGTAGCTCATCTCGCGATCCTGCAGATGAAACCGGGCGCCCGGGAAGCGGTCGAGATTGCCGGCGTGGTCGTAATGCAAATGGGTGACGATGACGTCCTTGATGCTGTCGGCCTTGACGCCGAAATTTTCCAGCGCATCGACCGGGTTCAGCGTCAGTTTTCGCGCGCGGGCCTTGGCTTCTTCGGCGTTGAAACCGGTATCGACCAGGATCTCGCGGCCGCCGCCCCGGACCAGCCAGACGAAATAATCGAGGTCCTGCGCCGTGGTCTCGTGCGGATCCGGCACCAGGAAATTCAGATTGGGGGTGCGTGGCGACATCGTCGCATAGCGCAGCGCGTAGATTTCGTAGGCATTTCCCATCGGTGTCACTTTTCTTGAGGTTTGCGTTTGGCCGATGCCGGCACCAAGCCATTGTCATCCGCAAAGGTCAAACGGCCGGCGTAAATGACAGCCGCATGAAAACGGCAGCCAACCTATGTGAGAGGGATCACATTACCGCTGCGCGGCCCGGCGGAACCACGTGGCACGGCCAACCGAACATCCGGCCATTGCGGCGCAACCCTTTTATTTATTCCCCTCATCCTTTTATTCCCCTCAACCGGCTCGCGGCATCGCGATTAATTGTCGCAATTAGTGACGCCATCGCAAGCGGTTGACGCGCTGCGGGCGCGGTTTGATAATGCAGAATGCGTAGAGTAAGGTCGCCGCGGCGCAAGCTGGTATCGGCGCCTTTTTGGCTGCACTGCTGTGATTTGGACTGCCGTCACTATGAAAATTCGTCTTGCATTGCTCGTCTCATCGTTTTTTACGGCCGCGATTTTTTCGCTCGGGTCGATCGCCCCGTCGTTTGCAGCGAGCGACCGCTACGCGCTGGTGATCGGCAACGCGAAATATCCGGACGCCGAAGCGCCGCTGAAGGAGCCGATCAACGACGCCCGCGACGTCGCCGACGAGCTCAAGCGCGACGGTTTCAACGTCGATATCGGCGAGAACCTGACCGGCGAGCAGATGCGCCGTGCCTTCGACAGGCTCTACGGCAAGATCAAGCCGGGCTCGGTGGCGCTGGTTTTCTTTTCGGGTTTCGGTGTGCAGTCGAGCCGCCAGAGCTACATGATCCCGGTCGATGCGCAGATCTGGACCGAACCGGATGTTCGCCGCGACGGCTTCAGCCTCGAGACGGTGCTGGGCGAGATCAATAGCCGCGGCGCCGGCGTCAAGATCGCGCTGATCGATGCTTCCAGGCGCAATCCTTTCGAGCGCCGGTTCCGCAGCTTTTCGGCTGGCCTGGCGCCCGTGATCGCGCCGAACGGCACGCTGGTGATGTATTCGGCCGCACTTTCGTCGGTGATTTCCGATAACGGCACCGACCACAGCCTGTTCGTGCGGGAACTGTTGAAGGAAATCCGCACGCCCGACCTGATGGCGGAGGAAACGCTGAACCGCACCCGGGTCGGCGTCACCCGCGCCTCGCGCAGCGAGCAGGTGCCGTGGATTTCGTCGTCTTTGGCTGAGGATTTCTCCTTTATTCCCGGTGGTGCCGGTCCGCGACCGTCGAGCCCGCCGCCGCCTCCGGCGGTTGCAGCACCCGCCCCTGCTCCCGCGCCTGTACCACCCCCAGCGCCCACGCCCGCGCCGCAGGTAGCCGCTCCCGCGCCGCCGCCCCCGTCCTTGCCGCCGCCACCGGCGCAGCCGCGCGTTGAAGCCGCGATTCCGCCGCCTCCGCCGCCGGCCAAACCGGCCCCGACGACGCCACCGGTTGCCGACGACCCGATCATCAAGAGCCTGACCGAGAAGCTGATCGACAATCCCGACGATGGCGCCGCGCTGTACCGGCGCGGGCAGGTCTATGCCAGCAAGGGCCTCTACGACCTCGCCATCAAGGATTTCAACAATTCACTGCGGCTGAACCCGAAGGACGTCGAGGCCTATAACAACCGCTGCTGGGCGCGCACGGTGATCGGCGATTTGCAGGCGGCGCTGAAGGATTGCAACGAGGCGTTGCGGCTGCGGCCGAATTTCGTCGATGCGCTGGACAGCCGCGGCCTGGTCAACCTGAAGAGCGGCCAGACCAAGAACGCCATTGCCGATTTCGACGCCGCCCTCAAGATCAACCCGCGACTGACCTCCTCGCTGTACGGACGGGGCCTTGCCAAGAAGCGCAACGGCTCGATTTCGGAAGGCGATCTGGATATAAACAACGCGAAGGCGATGGACCCCAACATTGCCAAGGAATACGCCGATTACGGGGTACAGTGACGATTATTTGAGGTGAAGGCCGGCGCTGTTCGAACCACGGGCCGGGCATCCAGACTAAAGGGAAAGTAGTAGGCCGCGGCTTGATGGGTCGGGCGGCTCATTTGCATCACGTTTGGAACCGCGCGGAAAGCGCGCAGGAGGGACTGGTAATGTCAAAGATTTCTGCAACCAAAACCTTTGCCGCGATCCTTTCGATCGCAACCATCGGCGCCGCCCTTTCGTTCGCGACCGTGAGCGCCCGCGCCGAAGATAACAACAAGGACAAGAACGTCACCGAGGACCAGATCGTCCGCGCCCTGGTGCCCGAGAAGAAGCCGCCGCTGACCCGCGGTCTTTCGGTTGGACCGCAGCAGGTCGCCGACCCGGCAGCCACCGCCGCCGAGGGCAAGTTCGTGCAGCAGATCCGTGGCCGGTCGACGCGGTCGCTTTCGAGCACCGAGCGCGAGGAAATCGCCACCCTGGTCAAGGACAAGCCGAAGATCGATCTGGAGATCAACTTCGAGTACAATTCGGCCGATATCAGCGCAAAATCGCTGCCGTCAGTGCAGGCGCTGGGCCGCGCGCTGACCAATGCCGACCTCAAGGGCTCGACCTTTGTGGTCGCAGGACATACCGACGCGGCCGGCGGCGAGGGCTACAACCAGGACCTGTCCGAACGCCGCGCCGACGCGATCAAGCGCTATCTGGTCGATAAATACGGCATCACCGGCACCGATCTGGTCACCGTCGGATACGGCAAGAGCAAGCTGAAGGACCCGAGCCAGCCGATGGCCGAGGCCAACCGCCGCGTGCAGGTCGTGAACATGGAAAACAAGGCCACCGCGTCCAAGTAAAGGGCCAGGTAACTGGCCAAGTAACGGGCGTGGCGCTGACCAGGATTTTCCGGCTACAATACGTCCCGCAACCCCCATGCGGGACGTATTCGTTTTGGGCGGCATTTCGGGTTTCTCGTTCGACCGGATGCGCCCTGCCTCATTTGACTTGCAGTCTGGATTGATCCGGCGATGAACCTCTCCGAATACCTCAAACCTGCGCTCGGCGTCGCGTTCTTTGCCGTTCTGGGCGTCGGCTATTACTGGTTCGAGCACCGTTCCCACCCGGAAGAAAAGGAAACCCCGGGCCAGGCGCTGGTGCTCGTGACCAAATCCACCAATGCCTGTTTCTCCGACATGATCCGGGTCACCGGCTTCATCGTGCCGCGCCGCGAGGCGCAGGTCGGCGTCGACCAGGAAGGATCGCGGGTCACCGATCTCCTTGTCCGCGAAGGCGACACCGTCACCGAAAACCAGGAACTGGCGCGCCTGACTGCGCCGCCGCAGCAGCCGGGAGCCCCGGGCGGCCGCGGGCCGGTATCGCTGCGCGCACCCGCCGCCGGCCTCGTCACCGAAGCCAGAACCGCGGTCGGCGCCCCGGCTTCGCCACAGGCTGGGCCGATGTTCCGGATTTCCGTCAATAACGAAATCGAGCTGGAGGCCGAGGTGCCGAGCGTTCACCTGCTCAAGCTCAATCCCGGCGCCACCGTGCGGATCAGCCGCGACGACGCGCCCGATGTGGTCGGCAAGGTCCGCCAGATCTCGCCGCAGATCGACCGCGCCACCCAGCTCGGCAAGGTCCGGATCACGCTGAACAACAATCCCACGCTCAAGGTCGGCATGTTTGCCCGCGCCAATATCGACGCCAAGCGTTCCTGCGGCGTCGCCGTTCCCCGTACCGCCATCGACCGCCTCACCTTGCAGGTGGTCAAGGGCAACACCGTGGAGACGCGAAGGGTCCGGGTCGGACTGACCTCCGACACCTCAACGGAAATTCTTGAAGGCCTCGACGTCGGCGAAACCGTCGTGGCCGACGCTGGTACCTCGCTGCATGACGGCGACCAGATCAAGACCATGTTCGCCGATGAACTCGAGCGCACGCGGACCCGCTAATGGCTTTGAATATCTCGGCATGGTCGATCCGGAACCCGCTTCCGTCCATCGTCTTTTCGATCATCCTCCTCGTGCTGGGCTGGGTGAGCTTCACCAAGCTCGCCGTGACGCGGCTGCCGAGCGCCGACATCCCGGTGATTTCGGTCGCGGTCTCGCAATTCGGCGCGGCACCTTCGGAACTTGAATCGCAGGTCACCAAGACCATCGAAGACGGCGTCTCCGGTGTCGAAGGCGTCAGGCACATTTCATCCTCGATTACCGACGGTCTGTCGGTGACGACGATCCAGTTCGCGCTCGAAACCAACACCGACCGCGCGCTGAACGACATCAAGGACGCCGTTACCCGCGTTCGCGCCAACCTGCCGCAAAACGTCACCGAGCCCTTGATCCAGCGCGTCGACGTGATCGGGCTGCCGATCGTGACCTACGCCGCGATCTCGCCGGGCAAGACGCCGGAGCAACTCTCGTACTTCGTCGACGACGTGGTCAAACGCGCACTGCAGGGCGTGCGCGGCGTGGCGCAAGTCGAGCGTATCGGCGGTGTCGAGCGCGAAATTCTGGTCTCGCTCGATCCCGACCGGCTGGCGGCCGCGGGGCTGACCGCGGTCAATGTCAGCCAGATCCTGCGCGGCACCAATGTCGATCTCGCCGGCGGCAGCGCCAAAATCGGCAATAACGACCAGGCAATCCGCACGCTGGCGGGCGCCAAGACACTGAACGAGCTTGCAGGGACCATGATCCCGTTGTTCGGCGGCGGCGAGGTCCGGCTCGACGATCTCGGCACCGTATCTGACACCATCGCCGATCGCCGCACCTTTGCCCGCTTCAACGGCGAGCCGGTGGTCGCTCTCGGCATCAAGCGTTCCAAGGGCGCCAGCGACGTCGTGGTCGCCGCCGCCGTACAGAAGCGCATCGACGCACTGAAGGCTGCGTATCCCGACGTCGACCTCAAGCTGATCGACACCTCGGTCGAATTCACCAAGGGCAATTACGAAGCGGCGATCTCGACCTTGTTCGAGGGCGCTATCCTCGCCGTTGTCGTCGTGCTGTTGTTCCTGCGCGATATCCGCGCCACCATCATCGCCGCGATCTCGCTGCCGTTGTCGATCTTCCCGGCATTCTGGGCGATGGATATTCTCGGATTCTCGCTGAACCTCGTCTCCTTCCTCGCGATCACGCTGTCGACGGGTATTCTGGTCGACGACGCGATCGTCGAGATCGAAAATATCGTCCGGCACATGCGCATGGGCAAAACGCCCTATCGCGCCGCACTCGAAGCCGCCGACGAAATCGGCCTCGCCGTGATCGCGATCTCGCTGACGATCATTGCGATCTTCGCGCCCGCCAGTTTCATGTCAGGCATTGCCGGACAGTTCTTCAAGCAGTTCGGCATCACCGTATCGGTGCAGGTGTTCTTCTCGCTGCTCGCGGCGCGGTTCGTCACGCCGGTGCTGGCCGCCTACTTCCTGAAGGATCATCCGCACGACGACCCGCCGCCCGGACGCATCCTGCAGAACTACACCCGCCTCGTGACCTGGTCGGTGAAGCATTATTTCATCACCGTTCTGATCGGCTTCGGCATCTTTGCAGCGTCGATCTGGAGCATCACCCTGCTGCCGCAAGGCTTCCTGCCGGCGCAGGACACCGCGCGTTCGCTGCTGGCGATGGAGCTGCCACCGGGCTCGCAGCTCGCTTATACCGAGAAGGTGACCGAAGAGATCGTCGCCCGCCTGCGCAAGCGGCCGGAGGTCAAGAGCATCTTCGTCGACGGCGGCCGGGTGCCGCCGGGTACGCTGGAGGTGCGGCGCGCCGCGCTGATCATCAACTATACGCCGAAGAAAGAGCGAGATAGCGCGCACACGCAGCGGCTGCTCGAACTCGACATCAGCAAGGAGCTCGAGAACGTTCCGGATATCCGCTACTGGTTCCTCGACGAAAACGGCCTGCGCGCGATTTCGCTGGTCGTGACCGGCACCGACAGCAACATCGTCAACAACGTCGCCAGCGAGCTGGCGACCCAGATGAAGCGGATTCCGTTGATCGCCAACGTGATCTCGGAAACCTCGCTCGACCGGCCCGAGCTTCGGATCCGGCCGCGGGCCGAACTGGCGGCGCGGCTGGGCGTCTCCACCGAAAGCCTGTCGCAGACCATTCGCGTCGCCACCATCGGCGACGTCGGTCCGGCGCTCGCCAAATTCGACGCAGGCGACCGTCAGGTGCCGATCCGTGTCCAGCTCGAGGACAGCGCGCGCGGCGATCTGAAGATGCTGGAACAGCTGCGGGTGCCGCTGGGCCAACGCGGCGAGCGTGGCGGCGTACCGTTATCGGTTGTTGCCGACATCCAGCTCGACCAGGGTCCGACCAGCATCAACCGCTACGACCGGGAACGGCAGGCCACCGTGGCGGCCGACCTCGTCGGCAATTCCGCGCTCGGCGACGCGACCAAGAAGATCTACGAGCTTCCGGTCATGAAGAGCCTGCCGAAGGGCGTCAAGGTGAGCCCATCGGGCGATGCCGAAAGCCTGAACGAATTGTCGGAAGGCTTTGCCACCGCCATCACCGCCGGCCTGATGATGGTCTATGCGGTGCTGGTGCTGCTGTTCGGCACCTTCCTGCAGCCGATCACCATCCTGTTCTCGCTGCCGCTCTCGATCGGCGGCGCGATCGCGGCACTGCTGTTGACCGGCAAGCAGCTGACGACGCCGGTGTGGATCGGCATCCTGATGCTGATGGGCATCGTCACCAAGAACGCCATCATGCTGGTGGAGTTCGCGGTCGAGGCGATCCGCGAAGGCAAGAAGCGCGACGAGGCGATCATCGACGCCGGCATGAAACGCGCACGCCCGATCGTGATGACGACGATCGCGATGGCGGCCGGCATGATACCGTCAGCGCTGGCGTTCGGCGCCGGCGGCGAATTCCGCTCGCCGATGGCGCTCGCCGTGATCGGCGGCCTGGTGTTCTCGACCGTGCTGTCGCTGGTGTTCGTGCCGGCGATGTTCATGATGATGGACGACCTCGGCGCCTTCATCTGGCGCTTCGGCAAACTGCTGCTGGCTTCGCATGCCGAGAGCGAGCCGGCGGATCACGGGCACGATCACCGCGAGCCGCCGGCCAAGGGCCCGCCATCGGTGCCGCCGGCGATGTCGCCCGCGGCGGAGTAGGGGAAAACCCCTACTCGTTCCGCGCCACCGCCGTCAGCTTGGTCATGTTCTGCAACATGATGCGGCCGCGCTGCAGGTCCAGAATGCCGTCCTTGCGCCAGAGCTGCAGCTGACGGTTGACACTTTCGCGGGCGGCGCCGACGAAGACGCCGAGCTGTTCCTGCGAGATGTGCACTTCCGATCCGAAATCGTCCGACAGCGCGCAGAGCCGCCGCGCCAGCCGCACCGGTAACGGCTGCAGCACCGATTCCTCCATCCGCTCGCTCTGCCAGCGGATGCGCTGGCACAGCAGCATGATGATCTTGATCGCGACCTTGGGCTCGCGCTCCAGGAAGGCGAGAAAATCCTCGCGCCGCAGCACGAACAGTTCCGACGGTTCGCCGGCGGCGGCGTCCGCGGTGCGGCTCTGGCCGTCGAGCACGGCGACCTCGCCGAACAGGTCGCCGGGGCCCATGAAGTTGAGGGTCAGGCGGCTGCCGTCGGCGGCACCGGTCTCGATCCGGATCTGGCCGCGGCGGATTCCGTAGAGGGCGTCGCCGGGATCGCCCTTCTGGAACAGCATTTCGCCGACCCCCAGTTGCTGGGTGTGGCAGAGCCCGGAAATGCGCTGCAATTCATCGGGGCCCAAATCCGCAAACATCGGATTCATTTTCAAAATGACCGCAAATTCGGCCTGTTTACTCATTGTATTGCCTTCCAAATCAGTCTCAACCAGCCTCCCGAGCCGGTTAGCAAAATTCGCCCACCTGGAAGTGTGTCATAAGTCACATAACTTTGCAGTACCCTTGGATTATTTTTGGCTTCGTTGGGCCCTGTCCCTTTCCGGGATAAGCTCGCCCGTCGGTCGCGTGGGCCTGTCGCACCGCCGACCTTGATGCCGGTTGACCGGTCTGGAATGTCGAAATGAAAGCATTGAAAATCGCCGGCGCCGCCGTTGCTGCCGTGATCGCCGTCATCGCGCTGCTGCTGGTGATCGGCGTGCCCACCGGCTTCCTGACCTCTGAGATCGAGGCCCGTGTCGAGCGCGAGAGCGGCTACAAGCTCACCATCAATGGCGGCACCAAGATCGGCCTGTGGCCGTCGCTCAACGTCACTCTGAACGACGTCACGCTACAGGATCCGAAGGAGCGCGACATCAGCACCCGCCTCACCGCCAGCAGCATCCAGGCGGACGTGACGCTGGCCAGCGTCTGGGCCGGCAAGCCCGAAATCAGCGAACTCGTCGTCGTACGCCCGGTCGTGACCCTGCCGCTGCAACGCGAGCGCCTGAGGGAGACGGCCGCACCGGCGAAGCCCGCGACCGCCAGCGCCAATGCCTTTTCGATCGAGCATGTCAGCGTCACCGGCGGCACGATCGTGTTTTCCAATCTGCGCGACCGGGTCGAGAACCGGATCGAGACCATCAATGCCGACGTCACCGTCGATGCCGACCGCAAGATCCGGATGACGGGAAATGCGCGCAGCGGCGACACCCCGCTGAAATTCGACATCAAGGCATCGCCGCCCGCGCCGCCGCTCGAGCGGCAGAATATCCCGGCCGAGATCAAGCTCGACGCACCCGGCCTGCTGCAAGCGCAGCTTACGGCCAAGGCCGAAGTGCGGCTCAACGGCTCGGTGGTCATGATCAACGGCCTCACCGGCGCGATCGGCGACGGCGCCTTCAACGGCTGGGCCTCGGTCGATCTGGCGAGCAAGCCGCTGGTCAAGCTCGATCTCGATTTCCAGCGGCTGGCGCTGGCGAAGTCGCCGAACACCAGTAGCGCGGCGCAGCCCTGGAGCAATGCGACCATCGATCTCAACGGCCTCAATTATGTCGACGCGCAGGCGCGGATTTCCGCGGCCGAGATCACCGTCGGCGACGGCCGTTTCACTCCCGCCGCAATCGAAGCCACGCTCGCCAGCGGCGTGTTGAAGGCGCAGGTTTCCAACCTCGGCGCCTATGGCGGCACCGCCAATGGCGACATGACCGTCGATGCCTCGACCTCCAATCCGACCTTCACGCTGCGCGCGGACCTCACCGGTGTGCGCGCGCTGCCGCTGCTGAAGAGCCTTGCGGACTTCGACAAGATCGACGGCAAGCTGCAGACCAGGATCAGCGTGCGCTCGTCCGGCAACAGCCAACGCGCGATCATGGCCAACATGTCGGGCACGACGTTCGCGGTGTTCCAGGACGGCGCCATCAAGGGGCTCAACGTCGCGCAGATGATCCGCTCGCTGACGGCAAGTACGCTGTCGGGCTGGCAGGAGAGCAGCGAACAGGCAACCGACCTGTCGCAGCTTTCGGCCTCGTTCAAGATCGACAAGGGACAGGCGCAGACCACCGACCTCAACCTGGTCGGCCCGCTGGTGAAGATGTCCGGCGTCGGCACCATCGATCTCGGCACCAAGCAGATCGGTTTTCGCGTCGAACCGAAACTGGTGATGACCACCGAAGGCCAGGGCCGCGCCACCGAGCCGGTCGGGCTCGGCATTCCCGTGATGATCGAGGGGCCGTGGGGCGCGCCGCGGATCTATCCGGAAATGCAGGGCATGCTGGATAATCCGGAAGCCGCCTATGCCAAGCTCAAGGAGATGGGCAAGGGCCTGTTCGGCACCAACGGTGCCGGGCTCAACAGCGCCGGCATTGGGGCTGCGATCGGCGGGCTGCTCGGCGGCGGACAACCGGGTGCGGCGGGTGCGCCCGCCGGTGCACAGCCCGGCAAGCCGAACGATCCGCTCGGCGGCCAGCTCGGCGAGACCATCGGCAATCTCCTGCAGCAGGGCCTCAGCGGGTTGGGTCAGGGTGCAGGTCAAGGTGCGGCCGGTCAGAACGGCACGGCGACCGCCGCCCCACGGCCGAGCCAGGGCCGCAACATCGTCAGCCCGAACGCGCCGGCCCAGGCGGCGCCGACGGAGCCCGCCACGCCCGCGGCCCCGGTGCCCGCCGACGCGACCGCGCAGCAGGACAGCCAGCCGATGAACGACGTGCTGCGGCAGTTGTTCAACCGCTGACGGGACCAGCCTTCCCTGCCCAAATTCGGGGCTAACCATGCCGGCGGAGAGCCGGTCAGGGGCCCTAATTCGTGCTAGACAGGGCCTTCTGCGGGTCCCCGGAGGCGCCCGCGCGCAATGCAGCGGAGGCGCGCTTTGAGGAGCGGCGCACGAGGGTTTTGATGAGCGCGGTCAAGGGCAAGATCTGGTTCCTGCGCGAAGGCCTGTTCGCCAAATACGTCATGGCCCTGGTTGGCCTCGTCGTATTCGTGCTGGCCGTCAACGGCGCGATGGAAATCTGGATCAGCTATCGCGGCATCAAGACCACGCTCAATGACGGCATGTCGGAGAAGGCCGAGGCGACCGCCAAGCAGATCGACCAGTCGATGGCCGACCTCGAGCGGCAGATTTCCTGGGCGACGCGGGCCTACTCCAACACGCTGGAACTGCGCCGCACCGACTACGTTCAGCTGCTGCGGCAGGTGCCGCAGGTCAGCCAGCTCTCGCTGCTCAGCCCCGAGGGCCGCGAGCAGCTGCGGGTGACGCGCCGCACCGCGCTGGAAGGCAGCAACCTCGATTTCTCCCGCGACATCTCGTTTGTGCAGGCGACCGCCCGCGGCACCGGCTACGCGCCGGCCTATTTCCGCGGCGAGCGGCCGTTCATGACGATCGCGCTGTCGCATTCCGATTCCAACGTCACCGTCGCCGAGATCGACCTCGGCTTCCTCAACGAGTTCCTCGGCGACGCCCAGGTCGGCAAGGTGGCGTTTGCCTATGTCGTCGACGACAAGGGGCAGGTGCTGGCGAGTTCGTCGAAGGGGCCGGAAGTCAGCAAAAATCTCGCTGACCTGCCGCAGGTCGCCGCGGTCATCAAGCGCGGCGGCGCGCCGCTTTCGGCCGGCACCGACAGCGCCGGCCATGACGTGCTGACGACGGCGAGCACGGTGCCCAAACTGGGCTGGCACGTGTTCTACGAACAGCCGACCGCGCAGGCGCTGACGCCGATCCGCGACCAGCTGGTGCGGATCGCGTTGCTGATCACGCTCGGCCTCGTGGTTGCGATCATCGCCGGCACCGTGATGGCGCGCCGGATGCTGGTGCCGATCACGGCGCTGCGCGCCGGTGCGCGTCGGCTCGGCGCCGGCGAGTTCGGCCATCGCATCGAGGTCAAGACATCGGACGAACTCGAGGAGCTCGCCAACCAGTTCAACAGCATGGCCGGGCAACTCGCCGAGACCTATTCCGACCTCGAATGGAAGGTGAAGGAGCGGACCCGGGATCTGGCGCAGTCGATCAACGAGCTCAAGGTGCTGGAAGAAGTCGGCCGCGCGGTCGCCTCCTCGCTCGATCTCAACGCGGTGCTGCCGACGGTCGCCGCGCGCGCGCTCGAGATCACCCACGCCGACGCGGTCTTGATTTACGGCCATGACGCCGCCGGCCACACCTTCAACCTGACCGAGGCAATCGGCATCGACAAGGCCGCCGAGGGCGGCCATCGCGTCATCGACGAGGCCGGCAGCCCGCTCGGCGATGCAGCAGCAACGGGCGAGCCGATTTCGATTCCGCAGCTTGCGAAGACGCCCGAGCATCCGCTGCGCGACATGGCGATCGAGGCCGGATTCCATTCGGTGCTGGTGGTACCGCTGGTCGACCAGCAGGGCATTCTGGGATCGCTGGTGGTGCTGCGCCGGAACGCCGGTGAATTTTCGCAGAACCTGATCGGACTGATGAAGACCTTTGCGCATCAGGCGGTGCTGGCGATGCGTAACGCGCGGCTGTTCACCGAAGTCGACGACAAGAGCCGCGAGCTGCTCACCGCCAACGACACCGTGCGCCGGCAGGCCGACAAGCTGCAGCAGCAGACCGACCAGTTGAAGGACTGGAACAAGTCGCTGGAAGAACGGGTCGAAACGCAGCTCGGCGAAATCGAGCGCATCCGCCGGCTCGAACGTTTTCTGGCGCCGCAGGTGGCGCAACTGATCGCCTCCTCCGATGGCCATGATGCGCTGCTCGACAGCCACCGCCGCGAGGTCACGGTGCTGTTCTGCGACCTGCGCGGCTTCACGGCTTTCACCGAGAGCACCGAGCCGGAAGAGGCGATGAACGTGCTGCGCGAATATCACGCCGCACTCGGCGAACTGATCTTCCGCTATGAGGGCACGCTCGACCGCTATGCCGGCGACGGCGTCATGGTGCTGTTCAACGCGCCCATTCAATTCGCCGACCACACCGCGCGCGCGGTGAAGATGTCGGTGGAGATGCGCGACACCATCGGGCTTCTGACCGAGAAATGGCGCAACCGCGGCCACAATCTCGGCTTCGGCATCGGCATCGCGCTCGGCTACGCCACGCTCGGCCAGATCGGCTTCGAGCAACGGCTGGAATACGCAGCGATCGGCAGCGTGACCAACCTGGCTTCAAGGCTGTGCGACGAAGCCAAGGCCAACCAGATCGTGGTGTCGCGGCGCGTCTACGGCATGGTCGAGCAATGGGTCGAGGGCCGCCCGATCGACGATCTCAACCTCAAGGGCTTCAATCACCCGGTGCTGGCCGCGGAGATCCTGAGCTGGCGCGAGGAAGTCGACAACGTGGTCGATGCGGCGGCTGCGACCAAGCGGAAGAAGAAGAACTGACTTCCGTCGTCCCGGCCTAGCGCCGAGACCCATGCGCCGTGCCAAACACAAAATCGCGAAAACAACCCCATGCAAAGTAGAATGGCACGCGAAAAGGCTCAACGAACGCGGGGACCCATACCGCTGATTTATCGGTGAGGCGTGATCAAGGTCATAGGTTCAGTCCGCCTCCTGCTCCTACCACATCCTAATCCCGCTTGGCGCAGCATCCACCGTTCTGCTATCCAAGAGCCTGAAATTGGGAACGAAACGCCGATGACCAAGCTCTCCACGTGCGCCTTTTCCCCGAAGCTTTCCGTATTGCTTCTGGCCGGCCTTTGTCTCTCATCGCAGCCCGCCCTCGCCGCCGACGACCCCGAGGTCGCCCCCAGAGGCGCAGCGGTCACCGTCCTGAAAGCCGCAAAGTCCTGTTTTGCCAATATTGTCGAGGTATCCGGCACCATCATTCCGCGCGACGAGACCCAGGTGCGGCCGGAGCGGATGGGGCTGAAGGTGGCCGAGGTGCTGGCGGATGCCGGCGATACCGTCACCGCCGGCCAGGTGCTGGCGCGGCTGAACCTGCCTGAAGGAGGCCAGGTCACGGTGCAGGCGCCGGTGGCCGGGTTGATTTCGGCGACCACGGCCGCCGTCGGCGCGATGGCCTCGGGCAAGGGCGAGGCACTGTTCTCGATCATCGCGCGCAGCGAGTTTGACCTGGTCGGGCTGGTGCCGACTCGCGATATCGCGCGGCTCGCGGTCAACCAGGCGGCGCGGATCAAGGTGATCGGCGCCGGTGAAGTCGACGGCAAGGTGCGGCGGCTGTCGACCACGGTGCAGCCGGACAGCCAGCTCGCCCAGGCCTTCATCTCGATCACCACCAACCGCAAGCTCTTGGTGAATTCCTCCGGCCGCGCGCTGATCACCACCGGGCAAAGCTGCGGCGTCTCGGTGCCGCTGACCGCGATCCTCTATGGCAGCGCCGGAACCGTGGTGCAGGTGGTGCGCCGCGCCCGCGTCGAAACACGGCGGGTGGAAACCGGGCTGATGTCGGCCGGCCAGGTCGAGATCCGCGACGGCATCGTCGAAGGCGATATCGTGGTGGCCCGCGCCGGCGCCCTGCTGCGCGAGGGCGATCCGGTGCGGCCGGTGACGGCGGCGGATGTGAAGTAGGGACGAGAATTATTCGGACCGCCACCCCCGGGATGAACGCAATTGCGTTCACCCGTAGGTGCGACCGCTAGCGAGCCTCTAAGGATGAGCAGCCGCGGGCCGTCGCCCTTCGAGACGCGCGCCAGAGCGCGCTCCTCAGCGTGACGGGACCAAGAGCGTAGGGTGGGCAAAGCGAAGCGTGCCCACCCGTCAAATCAGCAATGTCAGGGAAATGGTGGGCACGGCGCAAAGCGCCTTTGCCCACCCTACTCGCGAAGCGCCTTAGCCGCCGAAGCGGATGTCTTCCAGCAGCGAGGACGAGACCGACGGCACCTGTTCGCCGTCGCTCGCGCGGGAGATGGCGACGCGGGTCTTGTTGAAGGTCTGTTCGGCGCCGGTCTGGGCGTTGAGGTTGGCGAGCAGCTCGGTCACCAGCACGCTGTACTGGCCCTTGCCATCCTCGGTCACCTTGCCGGGGGTCGCGGACGTCAGCACCAGCGCGTTTTCCGGCGGCGAGATCGGGGCGAGGCCGTGGGAGAACGAGCGGAAGCGGCGCTCATAGGGGTTGCGCCTGCTAGCGTCGACGACGACGAGCTTGGCCTTGGCGCCCTTCTCGGTCATCGCGTCCAGCACATGCTCGACGCTGACGCCGGCGCGGCGGACGTCGCCTTCCTTCCAGATCGTGGCATCGACCGGGATCATGAAGCTCTCGCGGCCGGCCTGGATGCCGTAGCCGCCGAAGAACAGCATCACCACGGTGTCCTTGCTGATCTTGGCCTTCATCCGGCCGATGGCGCGAGCCATGTCGTCCTTGGTGGCATCTTCCACCACGTCGACGTCAAAGCCCTGCGAACGCAGTGCCGCGGTCAGGCCGCGGGCGTCGTTGATCGGCTGCGCCAGGGGTGCTGCGGCGTCGGGATAATGGCCGTTGCCGATCACCAAAGCGACGCGGTTGGCGCCCTTGCCGATCGAGCCGGTCTGCTCGGTGCCGATCGCCTTGGCGGCGTCGAGCGAGCGCTTGTTCAGCGCAGCATGGGCGCCAATCGCCAGCGACACCATGCCGACCAGGACAGCGGCCACGGCAATCGGGCGGCGCGAGATGCGAAGCTTCAAATTCATCGTTTCCAGTCCCAATCGTTTTCCGGCGCGCAAACGTTAGTCGCGCCAAGTCCGCCAGGGTTTTGAGGGTTGCGAAGTCTGTGCCTTCGAATTGAGATCAATTTGCGGCACCGCAACAAAGAAAGCCTTAACCCGGTGGGCCTTCCCGGGCAACCTCCTTTGGCGCATGGAGCCGATGGCGCCTGACTATGGCGGGAACCCGGGACGATTTATGTGATACCCATCACATTTGTATTCCCTGTGGATTTGTATCATTTTCAAGGGCTTGCTGGTTTCGCGCCGGGGGCGGCCGCCGCAGGGTGCGTCAACTTGGTACCTCCAGTTCACCGTTCCGGCGGAAAGACACGGCATGGGCTTCCATACAATCGCCGGCGCGGCGTTTCGCGCGCTCACGGTTCGGAAAGACGGCCCGTCGCTGTACGACGTCTGCGACCCCGTGCTGCTGAACTACCGCGGCGGCGACCCCCATCTCGGAAAATTTTATCGGACCGCCCTCGGCAACCCGGCGTTGCGGCCGCTGCTGCGGCGGACCGGGCTGCCCGCCCTGAAGGATGCGGGACGGCTGGACGCCTTGCGCGCGGCGCTGACCCATGCCCGCGACGCGGCAGAGCCGGACTGGGCCGCGGTCGGCGCGCCGATTGCCGAGCTGATGGGCGATCTCGGGGTTCGCCATCCGCAGCCGGCGGCGGCCTCGACGGCCCGCGCGCCCGACCAGACCGAGATCGCGCGCGTGATCCGCCGCTGCGGCGCGCATCTGCTGCGCTCGTTTTCCAAAAACGGTTTCATCCCGACCTATGCCGCCTTCAACCTGATCGGCGACCCCGATATCGGCGGCCGCGAAATGCTGATGGCGCTCACGGGGCTGAATGCGCGCGGTTACAAGAACTCGACCTTGCTGTTCAGCCTGGCGCGGATTTTCATCGCGCATTCGCCGGCCCGCGCGCTGATCAACCCGCCATGGACGGGGATCGCCGAGCCGATGTGGGAGCCGATGCAGATCCGGCACCGCTCGGCCTATTACGACGCCTTCTTCACCGAGGCGCTGTTGAGCTTTCAGGAAACCGGCCTCGCCTCGGGCGACGAGACCGCGGCATCGCAGCGCGCGATTGCGGAGATGGTGGAATTTTGCCTGAAGACCAGCGCCGAGGAAGTGCCCTCGCATGACGGCTCGAACGTGCGCGTCATCACCGCGCTGGCGCCGGGCTCGGGACCGCGGTTTTCAAAATTCTTCGCCCAGATCAAGCAGGACCTCGGCTTCGGCATCTACGTGCCGGATTGCGACACCACCGCGTGTTCGTTCTCGGCCGCGACCCAGGCCGGTTCCGCCGACCCGATCCTCGACCAGCCGCTGCTGGACTTCTACAAAGGCTATCAGGTCCGCGAGGGCGCCAACGAACCGCGCGTCACCGTCCCCCTCAACGACCACATCGATTACGAGGGTGGCGTCGTCACCTGGATCGACAACCTCAAGGGCGAGCGGCCTTACGGCAACGACCTCGATCCGACGCTCAACCTCGACATTCTCGAGGTCAGTTTCCGCAATCTCGCGCGCTGGAAGATTTTGGAGACGCCTGCGCGGCTGGAGACGGTACATCGCATCATCGGCTTCCAGCGCCGGCTGGTGGAAAGCGGCGCGTTCGCCGATCCGCGCTCGCACATCTATTATCTGCCGGAACTCTACTGCGCCTATTTCGGCCGCTGCCATGCCGCGTTCATGGCATTGCCGGCGCCGGCGCGACAGGCGATCGATCCCGGCGGCCATTTCGAGTTCATCCGCGGCAAGGTGCTGGCCTATGTCGAGGGTGAACTGATCACGCGGGAGATGAACGCCTTCGACGCCTCGCTGGCACTGATGGCGCTGGCACATCTCGGCGCCGACGTCTCAAGCTTCACACCGGCGCTGGCCTGCATCGTCGCCAGCCTCGGCGAAGGCGGCCGGCACGGGCCCTACAAGGCCTATGAGTGGAACAAGATGAAGACCCCGACACGTATTCTGGTCGGCGGCCCCGAGGTCACCTCGGCGTTCGTGCTGATGGGCCTGGCGCTGGCGCGACAAAGGATGATGAAGGTTTCATAGGGTGGGTTAGGCAGAGCCGTAACGCACCTGCTCACTCACCCGCTGAAAGATTTCGATGGGTTACGCTTCGCTAACCCACCCTCGAAGCGAACAATGACGGGAAGTTGAAGGCGAGTGTGAGCCCGGCGGTTGGCAAGCCGGTCGCATTGCCCGCACAATGTTTAGGCAGATTTGATTTTTGCGTTTCACTCCGGGCCGGGAATGCCGATGAAATCGAACCTTTGGGTTGCCGCCCTGCTGCTGGTGTTGCTGCCGGCAACCGCCGATGCGGCTGACATATCCGGCGTCCCGAAAATCCGCGAAGGCGATCACATCCAGATCGGCAACAGCCGGATTCGCTTAGGCGGCATCGACGCGCCGGCGGTGGACCAGCTTTGCCTGAACAATTCGGGCGAGCGCTGGACCTGCGGCGTCGCTGCGCGCGACGAACTGATCAAGCATGTCGGCAACAAGAGCTGGACCTGTCATCCCAGAACCACCGACCGCCGCGGCCGCACCGTGGCGCGCTGCGAGGTCGAGGGCGAGGATATCCAGAAATGGCTGGTGTCGAACGGCTGGGCGCTGTCCTACGTCAGAGTCAGCCACGACTACGACGCCGACGAAAAAGCCGCGCGCGAAGCCAAGGCCGGAATGTGGCAGGGCGCGTTCATCGCGCCGTGGGACTGGCGCGCCCGCAACAAGAAGACCACCATTCTCGGCGCCGCCAAGGCGCCGGAAAATGCCTCCACGATCCTGCTGGCCTCGGCCTCGGGGCCGGTGGCGCCGTCGCCCGACTGCACCATCAAGGGCAACGTCAACACCGCGGGCGAATGCATCTACCACACGCCGGCCAGCCGCTGGTATGCGCGGATCCAGATGAAGATCAGCAAGGGCACGCGCTGGTTTTGCTCGGTCGACGAGGCCGAAGCCGCCGGCTGCCGCGAGACCAAGCGGTAGGTGTCCGACCTCTACGACGAACTGGAATCGCAACGGCAGCGCCAGCGGTCGCGGCTGGACCGAATTCCTGCGGTTCGCGCTCGTGATCGTCATCGGCTACACCGCGCTGGCCTACCTGCTGCTGCCGCTGTTCTGGACCCATTACGAGCACCAGCGCGGCCTCGCCGATCTGCCGATGGTGACGCGCACCGCACAAGGCATTCCCGGCGATCCCATGAATGTCGGCCTGGTCGGCGATACCGCCGACGTGGTCTGCGCGATGCATGCGGCCGGCTGGTATCCGGCCGATCCGATCACGCTGAAATCATCGATCGAGATCATCGGCTCCGTGCTGCTCGACCGGCCGTACAGGGACGCGCCGGTCAGCAACCTCTATTATCTCGGCCGCCGCGAGGACCTCGCCTTTGAAAAGCCGATCGGCCAGAACGCCGATCGCCGCAACCATGTCCGCTACTGGAAGGTGCTGGACCAGGGCGAGGAAAAACGCCCGGTCTGGCTGGAGCGGCGACGGAAGATCGCGGCGTCGGCGTCAGCAAATATACTGTCGCCGTCACCCACCATATCAGCGCCGACCTCGACGCCGAGCGCGCGCTGCTGGCGGCCGACCTGGAAAACGCGGGGATGGTCGACGCCAAATATCAGGTCACCGGCATCGGGCCAACGCTGACCGGCCGCAATGGCGGCGGCGACCTCTATTACACCGACGGCGAGATCTGGGTGCTGCGGCTGGTGGAGGCCTGCAAGAAGCGGATCGGCCCCGCGGTGACGATCCCGAGCCCGCCGGCAACCGAGATGAAGGACCAGATATGGCATGCGATCGCGGATTCTATCGGGAAATGAACTGAGAACACTCGGAGCAATCGAGCCTTTTTGCGGCTCTGGATTGCTTCGCTGCGCTCGCAATGACTGGTCTGATCGCTTATTGTGGAACCGAGGGCTGAATTTTCGACGCTAAATCTCCGACAAGGAAAATCAAAAAATGACCGTTCGCGCGGGCCGGGAATTTCTGGCCATCCCGGGGCCCACCACCATGCCCGACGAAGTGCTGCAGGCGATGCATCGCCCGGCGCTCGATATCTATTCCAACGAGATGGTGGAGCTGACGCACGGGCTGCTCGACGACATCACCAAATTGTTCAAGACCAAGGGCAACCCCTACATCTACATCGCCAATGGCCATGGCGCCTGGGAAGCCACGCTCTCCAACGTGCTGTCGCGCGGCGACAAGCTGCTGGTTCTGGAAAGCGGCCGCTTCGCGATCAATTGGGGCAACGCTGCCGCGGCGATGGGCGCGGACGTCGAGGTTCTGAAGGGCGACTGGCGTCGCGCGGTCCGGCCCGCCGAAGTCGAGGCGCGGCTGCGGCAAGACAAGGACCACACCATCAAGGCTATCGCCGTGGTGCAGGTGGACACGGCATCGGGCGCCTATAACGACATCGAAGCGATCGGCAAGGCGATCAAGGCTTCCGGTCATCCGGCGCTGTACATGGTCGATACCGTGGCCTCGCTCGGCTGCATGCCGTTCGAAATGGACGCCTGGGGCGTCGACGTTGCGATGTCCGGATCGCAGAAGGGCTTGATGACGCCGCCCGGCCTCGGCTTCGTGGCCGCCAACGACCGCGCCCGCGAAGTACACAAGAAGGCCGGCCTGCGCACGCCCTATTGGGACTGGACCGAGCGCGACGGCAGCGAGCACTACCGCAAATATGCCGGCACGGCGCCGGTGCATCTGCTGTTCGCGCTGCGCAAGGCGATCGACATGCTCCACGCCGAGGGACTGGAAAACGCTTCGCTGCGCCACCGCCTGCTCGGCGAAGCGGTACGCCGCGCGGTATCGGTCTGGGCCGAGGGCCAGGTGCTCGGATTCAATATCGCGGAAGCTGCCGAACGTTCGAACACGGTAACGACCGTGACGATGAACGGTCACGATCCCGCTGCGCTGCAACGCTACTGCAAGGAAAAATGCGGCGTGGTGCTCGGCACCGGCATCGGCGACCTCTCCGGCCAGGCCTTTCGCATCGCCCATATGGGCCACGTCAACGCACCGATGATTTTGGGCACCCTCGGCGTCGTCGAGGTTGCCCTCAATGCCCTCGACATACCCCATGGCAAGGGTGGAACCGGAGCCGCGATCGAATATCTCGGCGAAAACGTCGACGCGTGACGATCTATCCCTCTCCGCGAGCTCCGTTTCGATTGAATCGAAACGGAGCTCTGGATTTCCCCTTTTGACGCGTTTTCTTGACGCGAACCGGGTCCACTTCGCTGGAAAACGCTCTGGCGGGGAGGGATAAATTACGTGCAGCCGTTCCACCTTCGATGGGTTTTCATCTCCGCATTTTTCGTGCTTATACTGGTATACAAGTAGACAAGCGCCGGACGCTGATCCGCGCACGAAAAAATGCTGGAGGAATCCGATTGGCGTCCGTTGATTTGCGTGGCCTGACCAAGCGCTTTGGTGCGCTTGCGGTGGTCGATAACGTCTCGCTGCGGATCGATCACGGGCAACTGGTCTGCCTGCTGGGACCCTCAGGCTGTGGCAAGACCACGACATTGCGGCTGATCGCCGGGTTCCTGGAGCCTTCCGACGGCGAAATCCATGTCGGCGACCGGCTGGTATCGTCGAAAGCGCGCACGCTGCCGCCCGAGCAGCGCAAGATGTCGATGATTTTCCAGAGCTACGCGCTGTGGCCGCACATGACGGTCACCGAAAACATCGTCTATGGCCTGCGCCTGCGCAAAATGGATCGTGACACCATTGCGAAAAAGCTGGCGGCGATCCTGGCCACCACCAAGCTCGAGGCGCTGGCGCAGCGCTATCCCGGCGAACTCTCCGGCGGCCAGCAGCAGCGCGTGGCGCTGGCGCGCGCCCTGATCGTCGAGCCGGAAACGCTGCTGCTCGACGAACCCTTGTCCAACCTCGACGCCAACCTGCGCGAGGAGATGCGGTTCGAGATCCGGCGGCTGCACGACGAATATCGCTACACCACCGTCTACGTCACCCACGACCAATCGGAGGCGATGACCACCGCCGACCTGATCGCGGTCATGAACGGCGGCAAGATCGACCAGCTCGGCTCGCCGGAAGACATTTACGCCCGGCCGGAATCGGAATTCGTCGCACGCTTCATCGGCGCCAGCAATGTGATCAAGGGAACCGCGCGCGACGCAAACCATGTATCGTTCGCGGGCGCGACGTTGCAGGTGATCGGCGCGCCGCTCACCGCAGGCCAAAGCGCCGCGGTCGCGATCCGCCAGCACGATATCGGGCTGTCGACGCAGGCGCCGGCTTCGCCCGACAACGCGATGAAGGCCGTCGTGACCCGCCAGGTTTATCTCGGCGCGGCCCGCGACTACATGGTCGAAGTGGCCGACGGCACCACGCTCAGGGTCACGACGCCGACCGAAACCAATGTCGGCAAAGGCAGCGAAGTCTGGCTGACGATGCCGCCCGACCATTGCCGCGCACTGAGCCGATAACAAGAAACGAAAACGGCAAGAAACAGGAAGACGCGATGAAAAAAAACAGGCCTTCACGACGCGATATCCTCAAGGGGTCGACGGCGCTCGCCCTTGGCACCGTGTTCGCCTCTGCTGCGCGCGCCGAGGCGCCGCCGGCGGAAGCGATCACACCGCAACTGATCGAAGCGGCTAAGAAAGATGGCAAGGTGGTCTGGTACACCTCGATCGATCTTTCGGTGTCCGAGAAAATTGCCGGCTCCTTCAAGGCCAAATACGGCGTCGAGGTCAGGGTCGAGCGCACCGGCGCCGAGCGCGTGTTCCAGCGGATCGGGCAGGAATATGCCAGCAGCGTTTACGCCGTCGATATCGCCAACTCGTCGGACGCCGCACATCTGCTGGCCTGGAAGAAGCAGGGCATCCTGCTGCCCTACGTGCCGGAAGACGTCGCGAAATATTACAAGCCCGAGCACCGCGATCCCGACGGCACCTATGCCGGCTTCCGCGCGACGCTGAGCCCGATCGCCTACAACACTAAATTAGTGAAGCCTGAAGACGCGCCGGCCAGCTTCAAGGACCTGCTCGATCCCAAGTGGAAGGGCAAGATCGTCAAGGCGCATCCCGGCTATAGCGGCACCATCCTGACGGCGACGTTCGAAATGGTGCGCGATATCGGCTGGGAATATTACGAAAACCTCGCCAAGCAGAATATCATGCAGGTGCAGTCGGCGACCGATCCGCCAAAGAAGCTGTCGCTCGGCGAACGCAGCGTGATGGCCGACGGCACCGAGTACAACATCCTGCTGCTGAAGGAAGCCGGCCAGCCGGTCGAAGCGGTGTATCCGGCCGAGGGCACGCCGTTCATCGTCGGGCCGAACGGCATTTTCAAAGCCGCGCCGAATCCGAATGCGGCAAAACTGTTCCAGAACTACTGCTTTACGCCGGAAGCCCAGACCATCGTCATCGACGCCGGCGGCCTGCGTTCGCTGCACACGCAGGTCAAGGAGCATCCCGGCCGCAAGCCGCTGGCGGACATCAAGGTGATGAAGGAGGACGCCGCCAGCGCCGACGCCCAAAGCGAAGAGATCAAGGCGCGCTACCAGAAAATCTTCCGCGTCTGAACCGACAGCCAAAGGAGGGAGTTCCGACCATGCGAAAAAAACCCAGCCGGCGTGACGTTCTGCAAGGCGCTGCGGCGCTCGCCGCGGGAACCGTGTTCGCTTCGCCGGCTCGCGCCGAGGCGCCGGCACCGGTCGCGATCACGCCCGCTTTGGTCGAGGCGGCCACCAAGGAAGGCAAGATGATCTTGTATTCCTCGATGGACCTGCCGGTCGGCGAAAAGCTCGGCAAGGCGTTCGAGGCCGCCTATCCCGGCATTTCCGTGCAGATCGAACGCTCCGGCTCGGAGCGGCTGTTCCAGCGCCTCGACCAGGAATTCGCGAGCAACATCCGCGCCGCCGATGTGGTCAACACCTCGGATGCGTCGCACATCATCTCCTGGAAGAAGAACGGCTGGCTGGCGCCTTTTGTGTCCGAGGATATCGCCCAGCATTTCCTGCCCGAATATCGCGACCCCGACGGTATGTCCGCGACCTCGCGGATCTATCTGTCGTCGATCGCCTACAACACCAGATTGTTGAAGCCCGAGGACGCCCCGAAAAGCTATGCCGACCTGCTCGATCCGAAATGGGCGGGCAAGATGGTCAAGGCTCATCCCGCCTATAGCGGCACCATCATGACCGCGACCTTCCAGCTGGTTCGCGAACTGGGCTGGGACTATCTCGACAAGCTGTCGAAGCAACGCGTGATGCAGGTGCAATCCTCGACCGATCCGCCAAAGAAGCTTTCGCTCGGCGAGCGCGCCGTGATGGCCGACGGCAACGAATACGGCGTCGTGCTGCTGAAGGAAGCCGGCCAGCCGGTCGAGCCGATCTATCCGACCGAGGGCACGCCGACGATCTCGGGACCGACGGCGATCTTCACATCGGCGCCGCATCCCAATGCCGCGCGGCTGTTCCAGGCCTGGCTGCACACCCGCGAGACCCAGCAGTTCTTCATGGACTACACCGCGCAATATTCGGCGCATGCGCAGGTCGTGGCGCATCCCGGCCGCCGCAAGCTCTCCGACATCAAGCTGATGAAGGAGGATCCTGCCGGGGTCGAGAAAATGGCGGAGGAAATCAAGACGCGCTATGCGCGGCTGTTCAAGGTTTAGGATACGCGGACCCAACCTTCGTCATTCCGGGCTCGCGCTTACGCGCGCCCCGGAATGACGCTGAGAAAGCTTTCAAATGACCATCACCACCACTGCCACTCCCAAAACCCGCGTCGACTGGACCAAGCCGGTGCTGTCGCTGGTTGCGTTCTGCATGGTGGTGCTGATCGCGCTGCCGCTGTCGTGGCTTGCGATCTACGCCTTCACCGACAAGGCGCGGCACCCGACGCTGCAGAATTTCGTCACCCTGTTCACCAACCCGGATTTCCTCGATCCGCTGCTGACCACGGCGATCATCGCCACCACTTCGGCGGTGATTTGCTGCCTGATCGCGGCACCGATCAGCTGGCTGGTCTCGCGCACCGACATGCCGGGACGGCAGACCATCCGGGCGCTGGTGACGGCCTCGTTCGTGACGCCGCCGTTTCTCGGCGCGGTGGCCTGGGAACTGCTGGCCGCGCCGAACAGCGGGCTGCTGAACCAGCTTTATCGATTCCTGACCGGCGCCGAGTCCGACTCCTATCTGTTCAATATCTACTCGCTGGGCGGGATCATTTTCGTCATCTCCTGCTACACGTTTCCATTCGTGTTCGTGCTGGTCGCCAACGCGCTCGACAACATGCCGGGCGAGCTCGAGGACGCTTCCGCCATTCTCGGCGGCAAGGCCTGGACCACGGCGCGGCGCGTCACCATTCCGCTGGCGTTGCCGGCGCTGGTCGCGGGCGCGCTGATCGCGTTCCTGCAGGCGATGACGCTGTTCGGATCGCCGGCGATCCTGGCGCTGCCGGCCGGATTCCACACCATGACGACAAAAATCTGGAGCCTGTTCCAGTATCCGCCGAAACTCGAACTGGCCGCCGCCGCCGCGGTGCCACTGCTGGTGCTGACCATCCTGCTGCTGCAAGGCCAGAAATTCCTGCTCGGCCGCCGCGGCTACTCGGTGGTCGGCGGCAAATACGGCGCGCCGCGCCAGGTCGAACTGAAAGGCTGGCGCTGGGCCGCACTGGCGTTCTGCCTGGTCGCGCTGCTCAACCCGGTATTCCTGCCCTATCTGGCGCTGCTCAACGCCGCGTTCTCGCCGAACGCGACCACGCTGGTGACGCCATCGACGGCGACCCTGCACAACATCGTCTTCGTGTTCAGCGAGTTGTCCTCGACCCAGCTCGCGCTCAAGAACACGGTGATCCTGGGTGCCTCGACGGCGACCATCGGCACCGTCCTCGCGCTTGTCATCGCCTATGTCACCACCCGCCGCGTCATCGCCGGCCATCGCATCCTCGGCTTTCTCGCCACCGCCCCCGTTGCGGTGCCCGGCATCGTGCTCGGTGTCGGCCTGTTCCTGAGCTACACACGGCCGCCTTTCGTGCTCTACGGCACGCTGTGGATTTTGCTGATCGCGTTTCTGACCATCAACCTGCCGTCGGCCTATCAGCAATTGCAGGCGGCGTTCGCGACCATCCATCCCGAACTGGAAGACGCCAGCCGCATCCTCGGCGCGACCCGGCTGCAGTCGCTGCGCCAGATCACCGCGCCCCTGCTGCGCACCGGCGTGATCGCGACCTGGTGCTTCATCTTCATCGGCGTAATGCGGGAACTGTCGGCCGCGATCGTGCTGTTCACCTCGCAGACCAAGGTGCTGTCAGTGCTGATCTACGACCTCAACGAAAGCGGCGATCTCGCCGCAATCGCGGTGCTCGGCATCGCCATGCTGGTGATCACGTTCGCGGTGGTAATGGCGGTGAACCGGATCCCCGGGGGAAGTGCGGCGAGGTTGCGGAATAGCTAGCGACGGATCGTAGGGTGGGCACGCTTCGCTTTGCCCCACCCTGCGGTTTGCGTCAACGTTCCACCCGATACGCCTCGACCTGAGCCTTGAGCCGCTCAAGCGACGCCAGCGGCGCGGCTCGATCCACCGCATGTTTCCGCTCCGC
Organism: uncultured Alphaproteobacteria bacterium; assembly: GCA_963764705.1. Taxonomy (GTDB): domain Bacteria; phylum Pseudomonadota; class Alphaproteobacteria; order Rhizobiales; family Xanthobacteraceae; genus Bradyrhizobium. The sequence goes on from CAVXTR010000020.1 coordinate 876,733, forward strand.
CAGCCACGACAACAGCTTCAGATCGATCGCGGGTGAATGATGAATCACGTCGCTGTAATTATCCAGATTATGGGTGACGCCTTCAACCGCGCGGAAGTCGTATAGCCGTACGTTAGGATATTGCAGCAATCGCGGCAGCGCCTGGGCCGAAAAATCGTAGACCGTCTTCAGCGTCGCCGGTGAGGCGTCGCGCATCGCCACGAATTGCAGAATTGAGTAAGGCGGGAAATAGATGTCGAACACCACATCGGGGTTCTTCGCAATCAGGCCAATGGCGTCGCGCTCGAATGCGCGGACCATCGCACCGTAGTCATAGCCGTCAGCCAGATAGCGGCTACGCACGGGATCGGTGATATGCCTGAAGGCCGCAAGTGCCTTTTTGGCATTGTAGTTTGCAGCGACATCGTAATCTTGCGGCAACGAATTGATATCGTCGACATCGGCGATCGGGAACTTGAAGACCAGACCCGAGGTCAGCCGCGCGACGGCCGGCTGCAACGGCGGCAGCGACCGCGCCAGAATCCACAGCGACTCCCGCGCCATCTGGCCGCTGAACAGATAGCCGGCAAGGCCGGCGACGCTGCGCTTGTAGAGACCGGAGGGAAGATAGATGTCGGAATCCGGCTCCGGCGCATCGTGGAAGATCCAGTCGTCGATCTGCCAGACCACCCGTTTCGGATGCCGCGCCATCGCCGCCTCCAGCACAAAGCCCTGCTCACGCGAGCTGGATCCCGTCATCGAGAGTTTCAGCGAGCGGCCGCCAAGGATACGGTCGATGTCGCTCTGACGGAAATGAATCGCGAGTGACGTGCCCATCAACACCGTGTCGAACGGCTGGCTGCGGATCAGGCCGGCATCCTGCATCCGCGTATCCGCCGAGTACATCGCCGGGAACAGCCGCGCCGGACGAAACAGCTGCAAGGGATCGACGACGAAATTGAGCGCTGCCGCCATCAGGATGATGGCTGTGCTTGCGCCGAGAAACTTGAGGAGGGCTTTCGACACGACGGGGATCAAAACCTGAAATAGATGAATTCGCTGTGCTGCTGGATTCCCAGAATCCCGAACGCCAGCACCGCCGATGCGGCGTAGAGGAACCAGGGCGGCAGCCGCGCCTGTGCCAGCCTGTCGCCAACCGTCCGCTTCGCGTGGTCATAGCCCATGATCGCCTGCGTGTTCGGCGCGAACCAGGCCAGCGCGGCATAGAAGCCAATGAAGGCCAGATTTGCGATCTCGACGCGGCCGAGCGCAAGCCGGGTCGGATCGGCCATCCGCACCAGCACATAAATCGCCAACTCCACGTCATTGGCGCGGAAAAACACCCAGGCGACGACAACGGCCAGAAACGTCAGCACGGCTCCGGCTGACGTCGCGATCGGCCGCAGTCGCGACGTGACGTCAGGCCCGAACCGGTTCCATGCGTGATTGATGCAAAGATACGCGCCGTGCAGCGCGCCCCAGACCACAAAGGTCCAGGCCGCGCCATGCCAGAGGCCGCCGAGCAGCATCGTGATCATAAGGTTGACGTAGCGCATCGACGGGCCACGCCGGTTGCCGCCCAGCGAGATGTAGAGATAGTCGCGCAGGAATTGCGACAACGTCATGTGCCAGCGCCGCCAGAAATCGATGATCGAGGTCGCCTTGTAGGGCGAATTGAAATTCAGCGGCAGGAAGATGCCGAACATCAGGGATATCCCGATCGCCATGTCGGAATAGCCGGAGAAATCGAAATAGAGCTGGAAGGTGTAGGCCAGCGCGCCGATCCAGGCCTGGTCGAAGGTCGGCGAGCCCGGGCCGAACACCGGCCCGACCAGCGGCTGGATGGCGTCGGCAAGGCAGGTCTTCTTGAACAGGCCGATCGCGAAGATGATCAGGCCGCAGAGAATGAGATACGGATCCGGCCGCTTGGTTTCCGCGCGCTCGAACTGCGGAATCATGTCGCGGTGGTGCAGGATCGGGCCCGCGATCAGATGCGGGAAATACGTCACGAACAGCGCGTAATGCGGCAACGCGTAGCGCGCGACGTGTCCCCTGTAGGCATCGACCAGAAACGCGATCTGGGTGAACGTGTAAAAGGAAATGCCGACCGGCAGCAGGATGTGGACGATAAGGCCGGTCGAAAGCAGCGCGTTGAAATTGGCGGCGAGAAAGCCGGCATATTTGAAGATGCCGAGCATCAGGAGATCGCCGGCGACGCCGGCCGTGAGCACCGCAAACCTCGCCGCGGGACGCAGTTTTCTCTCAATCAGCAGATAACCGACGCCATAATTGAACGCGATCGAGACCAGCAACAGCGGCACGTACTGCCAATTGCCGAGAGAGTAGAAGGCCAGCGAGGCCAGCGCCAGCCAGACCACCGGCGCCAGATTACTGCCACGGCCGAGTACGAAATAACCCGCCAGCACCACCGGCAGGAACAAAAAAATGAACGAATAGGAGTTGAAGAGCATCAGGCTTTCCCGGCGGGGCCGAAAAGCCTAACCATACAAAGAAGCCGCCAACAACCCTGCGCGACGAGGTGTGGCAATCCGCGCGACGAGATACGATATAGAGGCCAGATTTCTTGTCGCCATGCGGCGCCGACCAAGTGAGGATTGAGTGACACAACCTGCCAGGACAATTTCGCTTTCAGCCCCCTCTGCGCCGCGCCGTCCGCATACCTTTATAACGCACGGGATATCCGTGACGGACGACTATGCCTGGCTCAAGGACGAAAAATGGCAGGAGGTGCTGCGCGATCCCTCGATCCTCGATCCGGATATCCGCACCTATCTGGAAGCGGAGAACGGCTACACCGAGAGCCTGCTCGGCCACACCACGCCGTTGCAGAAAAAACTGGTCGCGGAAATGCGCGGGCGCATCAAGGAAGACGATTCCAGCGTGCCGGCGCCGGACGGGCCGTTCGCCTATTTCCGCAAGTTCCGCGAGGGCGGCCAGCACGAGATTTTCGCCCGCATGCCGCGCGACGGTGGCGACGCCACCACGGTGCTCGATGGCGACGCGCTGGCAGCTCACCACGATTATTTCAAGTTCGGCTCGAGCCGGCATTCGCCCGATCACAGACTGCACGCCTGGAGCGCCGACACCAAGGGTTCGGAATACTTTTCGATCCGGGTCCGCGACTGGGCTGATGGAGAAGACCGCGACGATCTCGTCGAGGAAACTGACGGCGGCATGGTCTGGAGCACGGATGGCTCGAGCTTCTTCTACGTCAAGCTCGACGACAACCATCGGCCGATGCAGGTCTGGCGCCATCGCCTCGGCACGGCACAGGCGGACGACACGCTGGTTTACGAGGAGGCGGATTCCGGCTGGTTCACCCACCTGCATGAGAGTTCATCGGGACGGTTCTGCGTCATCGCCGGCGGCGACCACGAAACCTCCGAGCAGCGGCTGATCGATCTGGCGCATCCGGACGTACCGCCGCGGCTGGTCGCGGCGCGCGAGGAAGGCGTGCAGTATTCGGTCAACGATCGCGGAGACGAACTTTTCATTCTTACCAATGTGGACGGCGCGATCGATTTCAAGGTGGTCAGCGCGCCGCTGGCGACGCCGGAGCGCGCCAACTGGCGCGACCTGATTCCCTACCGCGAGGGCGTCTATGTCCTCGACGTCGAGCTCTATGCCAATCATATGGTGCGGCTGGAACGCGCCAACGCGCTGCCGGCGATCATCATCCGCGATCTCACGACCGGCGAGGAGCACGCCATCGCCTTCGACGAGGCGGCGTATTCGCTCGACACCATGGGCGGCTATGAATTCGAGACCACCAATCTGAGATTCTCCTATTCGTCGATGACGACGCCGTCGGAAGTCTATGATTACGACATGGCAAAGCGGACGCGGGTGCTGCGCAAGCGCCAGGAAATTCCGTCCGGCCATAACCCGGCCGATTACGTCACCACCCGCATCATGGCCACCGCGCAGGACGGCGCGCAGGTGCCGGTCTCGATCCTGCATCGCAAGGATCTGGTGCGCGAAGGCAACGCGCCGCTTTTATTGTACGGCTACGGTTCCTACGGCATGGCGATGCCGGCCTCGTTCGCCGCCAACCGGCTGTCGCTGGTCGACCGCGGCTTCGTCTACGCGATCGCGCATATCAGAGGGGGCGCCGACAAGGGCTGGGGCTGGTATCTCGACGGCAAGCGCGAGAAGAAGACGAACTCGTTCGATGATTTTGCCGCGGCGGGTCGCGCACTAATCGAGGCGAAGTACACCAAGGCAAAGCACATCGTCGGCCACGGCGGCAGCGCCGGTGGCATGCTGATGGGTGCGGTCGCCAACCGCTCCGGCGAATTGTACGCCGGCATCGTCGCCGAGGTGCCGTTCGTCGACGTGCTCAACACCATGCTCGACGACACCTTGCCGCTGACGCCGCCGGAATGGCCGGAATGGGGCAACCCGATCGAGAGCGAAAAGGATTTTCGCACCATCCTTTCCTACTCGCCCTACGACAACGTCGCGGCGAAGGACTATCCGGCAATTCTCGCGATGGGCGGCCTGACCGATCCGCGCGTCACCTATTGGGAGCCGGCGAAATGGATCGCGCGCTTGCGCGTGACCATGACCGGCGGCGGCCCGGTTCTGTTGCGCACCAACATGGGCGCCGGCCACGGCGGCGCGTCCGGACGCTTCAACCGACTCGATGAAATCGCGATCGTATACGCGTTCGCGCTGTGGGCGGTGGGGATGGCGGAGAAGGCGGAGGCGTGAATCACCGTATCGTCCCGGCCTTCGCCGGGACGACAGTAAATTACCTTCCGTGCTTCTTCCGCCACGCCGCAAAATCCTTTGGCGTCTGCTCGTCTATCGGCGGATAGAGGCCGAGGATCGAGCGGCCTCGGCCTACTTCCTCGGTGACGAAATCCTCGAACGCGGTCATCTCGACGGCTTCGTCGGCGATTTCGTCGGCGATATGCGCGGGGATCACGATGACGCCGTCGCTATCGCCCAAAATGACATCGCCGGGAAACACCGGCGCGTCGCCGCAGCCGATCGGCACGTTGATCTCGATCGCCTGATGCAGGGTGAGATTGGTCGGCGCGCTCGGGCGATGGTGATAGGCGGGAAAGCCCAGTCTTGCGATCTCGGCGGAATCGCGAAAACCACCGTCGGTGATGACGCCGGCGCAGCCGCGCTTCATCAGCCGTGTCACCAGAATGGCACCGGCCGATGCCGCGCGGGCATCCTTGCGGCTGTCCATGACCAGCACGGCGCCGACAGGGCAATCCTCGATCGCCTTGCGCTGCGGGTGGGCGCGATCGCGAAACACGTCGATCTTGTTGAGGTCCTCGCGCGCCGGCATGTAGCGCAGCGTGAAGGCCTCGCCGACCAGGACCGGCTGATCGGGGCCGAGCGGATATACGTCCTGGATCATCTGGATGCGAAAGCCGCGCTTGAACAAAGCGGTGGCAACGGTGGCGGTGGAGACAGTCTTGAGTTTGGCGCGAGTGGTGTCGCTGAGTTTTGTCATGGTCTTTCGTCCTTAATGTCCGTCATTCCGGGCGCGCGAAGCGCGAACCCGGAATGATTTCGTCTGTTGCATCACACCGCGCCGTGGGCTTCCACGTAGAGCGCGTAGACCGAATGGCAGCTTGTCATATAGAGGCGATTGTTCTTCGGGCCGCCAAAGGTGAGATTGGCGCAGCGTTCCGGCAGCCGGATGAAGGCAAGCGCCTTGCCGGCCGGGCTGAACACCATCACGCCATCGAGGTCTTCCGACTTGCCCTTGAGCTGGTACACCTTGCGGCCGCCGACATCCGAGGGTTCGGCCTGCAGCGCGCCGTTGGAGCCCCAGCCGCACCACAGATTGCCGTCGCGGTCGACCCGGAAACCGTCGAGCGAGCCCTGGTCGGCGGCGTCGATCACCTTGGTCTTGCCGGCCAAAGCGCCGTCGGCACCGACGTCGTAGCTCCAGATGCTGCGGTTCGGCGTGCCCTTCCACTCGACGATGTAGAGCTTCTTTTCGTCAGGCGAGAATGCCAGCCCGTTTGGGTTGACGAGATCGGTGAGGACGGCCGTGATCTTGCCGTCCTTGGCGATGCGGTAGACGTTGGTGGTGGCCTGCTCGGGCTTTTCCTTCTTGCCCTCCCACTCGCCGTTGATGCCGAACAAGGGATCGGTGAACCAGATCGAATCGTCCGACTTGACGACGATGTCGTTCGGCGCATTCAACCGCTTGCCCTCGAATTTGTCGGCCAGCACCGTGATCTTGCCGTCCTTCTCGGTGCGGGTGATGCGACGGGTGACGGAATGTTCGCACGTGACGAGGCGGCCCTGGCGGTCGCGCGCATTGCCGTTGGCGTAGTTGGCATTGGCGCGGAACACGGAGGTCTGATTGGTTTTCTCGTCGAACTTCATGATCCGGTTGTTGGGGATGTCGGAGAACAGCAGATAACCACCTTCTGGAAAATAGGCCGGACCTTCGGCCCAGCGCATGCCGGTCGAGACCTGTTCGACGGTCGAGGAATAGAGCCGGTATTTTGCAAAGGAAGGATCGAGGATCTGCACTGCCGGGTCGGGATAGCGCTGGTTCGGCGAGAACGGAAACGATTGCGCGAAGGCTGCGCGCGACAGCAGCGTCGAGGCGGCAACGGCGCCGGCCCCTGCGAGGATATTGCGTCGGGTAATGGTCATGGTGGTCCTCCCTGTGATGCTTTTTATGGGGGCCGGCAATTGTTTGCCGGCTCTCTTGGGTTCGTCAGTAGATCGACGGCTCATCGACCGGCGCGCCGAAGCCGGTTTCGAGGAAATCGAAATCGCAGCCTTCATTCGCCTGCTTGATGTGCTTGGTGAACATCCAGCCATAGCCGCGCTCGAAGCGGCGCTCCGGCGGCTTCCACTCGGTGCGGCGCTTGGCGAGCTCGGCTTCCGGCACATCGAGATTGATGGTGCGGGCGTTGACGTCGAGCGTGATCTTGTCGCCGTTGCGCACCAGCGCCAGCGGACCGCCGATATAGGCTTCCGGCGAGACATGCAGGATGCAGGCGCCATAGCTGGTGCCGCTCATCCGCGCGTCCGACAGCCGCACCATGTCGCGCACACCCTGCTTCACCAGCTTGGTCGGGATCGGCAACATGCCCCATTCCGGCATGCCCGGGCCGCCCTGCGGGCCAGCATTGCGCAGGATCAGCACGTGATCCTCCGTGACATCGAGATTGGGATCGTCGACCGCCTTCTTCATCGAGGGATAGTCGTCGAACACCAGCGCCGGGCCGGTGTGCTTGAGGAACCGCGGCGCACAGGCGCTCGGCTTGATGACGCAGCCGTCGGGCGCGAGGTTGCCCTTGAGCACGGCGAGCGCGCCCTCGGCATAGATCGGGTCCTTGACCGTGCGGATGACGTCGTCGTTATAGACCTCCGCGCGCGCAATGTTGTCGCCGAGCGTCTGGCCGGTGACGGTCATGACGTCGAGATGCAGATGCTCCTTGATGCGGCTCATCAGGCCGGGCAGACCGCCGGCGTAGAAGAAATCTTCCATCAGATATTTGTCACCGCTCGGGCGAACATTGGCAATGACAGGCACCTTCCGGCTGGCGGTCTCGAAATCATCGAGGCCGATGTCCTGGCCGGCGCGGCGCGCCTGCGCGATCAGGTGGATGATCGCATTGGTCGAACAGCCCATCGCCATCGCCACCGTGATCGCGTTTTCGAACGCCTTGCGGGTCTGGATCTTGTCCGGGGTCAGGTCCTCCCACACCATCTCGACAATGCGGCGGCCGCATTCCGATGCCATGCGGATGTGACCGGCGTCGGCCGCCGGGATCGACGAGGCACCCGGCAAGGTCATGCCGATGGATTCGGCGATCGCGGTCATCGTCGAAGCGGTGCCCATGGTCATGCAGGTGCCGTAGCTGCGGGCGATGCCGGCCTCGACGTCGACCCAATCCTTGTCAGAGATCTTTCCGGCACGCCGTTCGTCCCAGTATTTCCAGGCGTCCGAGCCCGAGCCCAGCGTCTTGCCCTTCCAGTTGCCGCGCAGCATCGGCCCGGCCGGAAGATAGATCGTCGGCAGGCCCATGCTGGTGGCGCCGAGCAACAAGCCCGGCGTGGTCTTGTCGCAGCCGCCCATCAGCACCACGCCATCGACCGGGTGCCCACGCAGCAATTCCTCGGCATCCATCGCCAGCATGTTGCGGTAGAGCATCGTGGTCGGCTTCAGGAACGATTCCGACAGCGACAGCGCCGGCAGCTCCATCGGAAACCCGCCGGCCATCAGGATGCCGCGCTTGACGTCATCGACGCGGGACTTGAAGTGCATGTGGCAGGGTTGCGCATCCGACCAGGTGTTGAGGATCGCGATGACCGGGCGATCTTTCCACTCTTCCGGCGCGTAGCCCATCTGCATCGCGCGCGAGCGATGGCCGAAGGCTCGGAGATCGTCGGGCGCGAACCAGCGCGCGCTGCGGAGGTCGGCCGGCTTCTTGTTGTTGGCGGTCATGACTGGGTGCCCCACTTCTGGACGGTATTGCGCTCGATGGTGCGGAAGATCAGGTTTTCGACGATCAGCCCGATGATGATCACGGTCAGCAGGCCGGCGAAGACGGCGGGAATGTCGAGCAGGTTGCGGTTCTCGAAGATGAACCAGCCGAGACCGCCCTGCCCCGACGACACGCCAAACACCAGTTCGGCCGCGATCAGCGTGCGCCAGGCGAACGCCCAGCCGATCTTGAGACCGGTGAGGATCGAGCCGAAGGCGGCAGGAATGAGAATGCGCGCGACGTAGGGGAGACCGCGCAGGCCGTAATTGCGGCCGACCATGCGCAGCGTGTTCGACACGCTCTTGAATCCGGAATGGGTGTTGAGCGCGACCGGCCACAGCACCGAATGGATCAGCACGAACACCAGACTGCCATTGCCGAGCCCGAACCAGATCAGCGCCAGCGGCAGCAGCGCGATCGCCGGCAGCGGGTTGAACATCGCGGTGATGGTTTCGAGAAAGTCCGTGCCGATCCGGGTCGAGATCGCCAGGATGGTGAAGATGGCGGCGAGCACGATGCCGGCGCTGTAGCCCATGAACAGTACTTTCAGCGAGGCCCAGGCGCGCAGCGGAATGGTGCCGTCCTTGACCTTCTCGAACATCGTGATGATGGTGTCGTGAAAGGTCGGAAACAGCAGCGGATTGTCGAGGAAGGTGCCGTAGGCTTCCCATGCCGCCGCCAGAAAGATGATGATGACGGCCTTGCGGACAAAGCCGTCGTTCCACAACAGCTCCGGCACGGTAAGCTTGCGCTCGACCTCGACCGGGACATCCGCTGCGGCGGTCGCGTCGTGCAGCAGGATCCTTGCTTCACCCATCGCGCCCTCCCCTCAGTGTGCCGTCACGGAATCGGCGAACAGCAGATCGTGGATCTGCTTTTCCAGCCGGCCGGCGCTGCCGTCCTCGCTGGAGACATGGTCGACATCGACGACCTCGGCCTTGACTTGCCCTGGATGCGGCGACAGCAACAAAATGCGGTTGCCGATCTTGATCGCTTCCGCGATCGAATGGGTCACGAACAGCACGGTGAATTTGGTTTCGGCCCATAGCTGAAGCAATTCGTCCTGGCAGGTGCGCCGTGTCAGTGCATCGAGCGCGGCGAACGGCTCGTCCATCAACAGAATATCCGGCTCCATCGCCATGCCGCGCGCGATGGCGACGCGCTGCTTCATGCCGCCGGACAACGTATGCGGATAGGCGTCGACGACGCGTGTCAGGCTGACCTTCTCGATATAGGCCCGCGCGCGTACTTCCGCTTCCTTGCGCGGCAGCCGGCGCGTCATCAGCAGCGGGAACATGACGTTTTCCAGCACCGTCTTCCACGGCAGCAGCTGGTCGAACTCCTGAAAGATCATCATCCGGTCGGCGCCGGGTTCGGAGATCTCGCGGCCGGAAATCCGCATTTTGCCTTCGCTCGGCTTCATGTAGCCGCCGACTGCCTTCAACAGAGTCGACTTGCCGCAACCGGAAGGACCGAGCAGCACGAAACGATCCGAGCGATTGACCGTGAAACTGACCCGCTCGGTCGCAGTCACCACCGCGCTCGACGTCTTGTAGCGCAGCGTTACGTCACTGACGTCGAGAAGCGCGGTCATTTCGCTCAATTGCCCTTCAGGTCGTGCGCGACAGGCAGGTAATAGTCGGTCCAGGCTTTCGGCATTGATTTCAGCGTGCCAGTCTTGAACAGGTGGGCGGCGAACTTCATGGTGCCCTGCGGCTGCAGGTTCCATTCCATCATGCCGGGTTCCTTAAGCCATGCCAGCAGATCCTCGACACTGGTCTTGTCGCCGGTGACTTCCTTGTAGATCTCCACCGCCGCCCTGGTATCGCTGCGGATAAAGTCCTGCGCTTCCCTGGTGGCGTCGAATACCGCCTGGATGATTTTCGGATTGGCGTCGGCGAACTTGGTCATGGTGAAGAACTGCGCCTGGCTCAGCGGGCCGCCCATCACCTCGGGCGATGACAGCACGACGTGCGCGCCGGGCACGTTCTTCAGTTCGAGGAACGTGAACGGCGGGATCGAGAAGTGGTTGCGGACTTCGTGCTGGGCATTGGTCAACGCCACATAGGCGTCGGGATGGCCGAGCTGCACGGTGTTGGCGTCGAGCTTCGACCACTGGTCGGCGCCGAACGCCTCGGACGCTGCGATCTGCAGCACGATCGCCTGGGTCGAGACTTTTACGGTCGGCACCGCGATCTTGTCGTTGGGGCCGAAATCCTTGATCGATTTGATATTCGCATCGCGGCTGATCAGCGTCATCGGCTGCGCCGAGGTGGCGACGATGCCCTTGACGCCGCCACGGGTACGGTCCCACAGCAGCAGCAGATTGCCGGTGCCGGTGTTGAGGATGTCGACGCCGCCGGCCAGCAGCGCATCGGTCTGCGCGCCGCCGCCGCTCAGATTGATCCACTTGGTGGTGACGCCGGGCACGCCGAGCGCAGCCGCGTGCTTCTCGATCAGCCTGTTCTTTTCCATGATATGCGAGGGCATGTAGAAAATGCCCGGCTGCCGCGACAGCGCGATCTCGCTCTTGGCCTGCGCCAAGGCCGGTGTCGCCGGCAGCGCCATGCCGAGTGCGACGACGGCGAACGCAAGAGCGCGCCACTTCTTGTTGTTCATTGTGCATCTCCTCCGGCGGGTCGCGTTGACGTCCTTGCCGAGATGCACTAATGTATTAGTGTATTTGACGCAAGCCCGTTCTGAAACGGCCGGTTCGATTGATGGCTCCACCCTATATTGCCCGCCGCCGCGCGGTCCCGCAGAGCGCCGACCGGCTTGACCGCGACCGCCAGGCGGCGCCGCAGGTGTTCGAACGCCTGCGCGGCATGATCATTTCGCTGGAACTGCCGCCGGGATCGCCGCTGTCGCGCGCCGCTCTGGCCGGGCAGTTCGGAGTCGAGTTCGACGCCGATCCGCGACGCCCTGATGCGACTGGAAGAGGAAGGGCTTGTGGAAGTGTTCCCGCAATATGCCACCGTGGTCAGCCGGGTCGACGTGCGGCTGGCGCAGCAGGCGCACTTCCTGCGGCAGGCGGTCGAACTCGAAATCGTGCGCGGACTTGCGATCCGCCATGACGTCGCGTTGGTCACCGAGCTCAACGCCGCCATCGCGCGCCAGCAGCAATTCGCCAAGGCCGGCGATTTCGAAAAATTCATGGCCGCCGACAACGAGTTTCACGCCCAGCTATACGCCGCGACCGACAAGCAGGACCTGTGGTCGCTGGTGCGCAGCCGCAGCGGGCATATTGACCGGCTGCGCCGGATGCACCTGCCCTCCCCCGGAAAAGCCCAGGACATCGTGCGGCACCACAGGCTGATCGTAAAAGCGATCGGCGCCGGCGAGCCCGAGGAGGCGCAGAAACATCTGCGCACCCATCTGTCGGGCACGCTCAGCGAGCTCGCCCAGATCAGGGCGTGCCATCCGGAGTATCTGAGCAACTGAACGAGCCGACCGATGCGCACGCACGCCGCATTCCTGGCGAAACAGGCCCGCCGATGCGCGTCCGGCGGCTGTCTGCCCGGCGACATGAGGATGGAAAACTTTCGCGTCAGCCTTTTGACAGCTCGCACGGAAGCAGTTGCGGCAGCCCGCGGTTTCAGCAAAGGTCGCGACCGTTGACAGTTCCGGCGGGACCTGGAGAACCTTCATTTGGCAAGAGTATTGATCGTGGACGACGATGCCGCGGTGCAGACCACCATCCGGCTGTTGCTGGAGCGTGCCGGCCATCACGTCGTCGGCGCGAGTGACGGCCGCAAGGGGCTCGCGTCGCTAAAGGATGAACACTTCGATCTGTTGTTTCTCGACATCTTCATGCCCGGAATGGACGGCTTCGAGACCATGCGGATGGTGCGCCAGCAGTACCCGCGGATCCCGATCATCGTGATTTCCGGCCAACCGATGCCGTCTGAATCGGGGTCAAGCCCCGATTCTCTGGCCATGGCAACCAAGCTTGGCGCAGTCACCAGTCTGCAAAAGCCGTTCAAGCCCGCCGACCTGCTGGCGGCGGTCGCGCGGTGCCTCGAAGCGGCTGGACGTCACTCCGCATCCAGACCGACCGGCGGTGTTGCTTCCTGCCCGTAATGCGCCATAGCATTGGATTCGTCCGGGACCTACGGGAGGGTGCGCGACAGCTCAAATGACGCTCACAACCAGGCTTGCTTTCGCGATGATTGCGTTGGTCGCGATCGCGGTCTCCGCGGTCGGGTGGCTGAGCTATAGCAGCCTGGTACAGGCGCTGCTGCCGCGTATCCTCGATCGGATCGAGACACATTCGAGGTTTGTCGCCAGCGACCTGGAGTCCGGCATCCGCAGCGGACGCGGCGATATCAGCACCTTTCATGGCCTGGCGGCGGTCGCAGGCGTGGTGCGCGCTCATCTCAATGGCGGGATCGATCCGGTCGATCGCACCCCCGAAGCCGTCTGGCGCGAACGGCTGGCCACCCGGCTGGCCGCCCAGATGCCGCTCAGGCCGGCCTATTCGCTCCGCCTCATCGGGATCGAGGATGGCCACCGGGAACTGGTGCGCGTCGACCGCTCGGGCCCGAACGACGCCGTTCGTATCGTGCCGGAAGCAGAGCTGAAGCAAGTCGGCGACGCGCCGTATTTCCGCGACACCATCAAGCTGGCGCCGACCGAAATCTATGTTTCGCCGGTCGATCTGAACGAAGAGAACGGTGCCATCGAAACACCGCATGCGCCGACGATGCGGATCGCGATGCCGGTCTTGGCGCCGGACGGCAAGCCGTTCGGCATCGTCATCATCACGGCCGACATGCGGGGCGCGCTCGACCGTGTCCGATCGTCGGTGCGGCTCGGCGAGGAAGTCTATGTCGTCGATGCACGGGGAAACTACCTGGTCCATCCCGACCGGACGCGCGAATTCGGTACCCAGTTGGGCAGGCCGGCCGATTGGCGAACGGATTTTCCGGAGCTGGCAGCATCGATCGGCACCACGCAAAGTGTCGCACATATGGCGCCCAATCAGGCCGGACGGCGCGGCGGCGAGGCGATGGCGCCCGCCCTCCTGATCGGCAGCGAGTGGACTGCCGTGATCGAATCGATGTCGAACGCCGTCTTCATGGCACCGGCACAGGCGATCCAGAAAAGCTCGATCACAGTCGGACTGATCGCCGTATTATGCGCAACGGTGCTGGCCCTGCTGATCGCGCGATCGTTGACCCGGCCGATCGCCCGTTTGACGGAAGCCGTCGAGGCGGCCGCCCGCAGCGGTACCGCCGCGATTCCGACCGACGCGCACGGCGAGACCGGCGTGCTCGCGCGCGCGTTCGCGCACGTGATCGAGGGAGCCAACGCCAAGGCCGCGGCACTTGAACGCGAGGTCGGGGAACACCGTCGCACGATCGCGGCGCGCGATCACCATGCGGAGCGCGAACGGCTGTTCAGCGCCGCGGTCGAATCGTCCAACGACGCCATCATCACCCTGTCGCTCGACGGCACCATCACGGGATGGAATTCGGCCGCCGAACGCCTGTTCGGATACACCGCGGCGGAAGCCGCCGGCCAGAGCGTCGCGCTGCTCGTCCCCGAGGACCGGCTGCCCGAGGTGCAGGACATCCTCCGTCGGATCGGCTGGGGCGAGAGCATCGAGCACAACGAGACGGTACGCTTGCGCAAGGACGGCAAACCGATCGAGGTCTCGCTCAGCATCTCCCCGATCAAGGCGCCCTCGGGCGTGACCATCGGCATTTCCAAGGTGGTGCGCGATATCACCGACAGCAACAAGACCAGGCAGGCACTGCGGCAACAGACCGAGGAGCTTCGCCGCGTCTTCGAGACCTCGCAGGATCTGATCCTGGTGATGGATTCCCGCGGATACCTCGTTCAGATCAGCCCGAGCTGTGAGTCCGTCCTGGGCTATCGCCCCGAGGAAATGATCGGCCGCAGCGGCGTCGATTTCATCCACCCCGACCATCTCGAAAATGCCCGCGAAGAAATGCGCGAGGCGCGGCGCGGGCTGCGTCCGAAGATTTCCGACACCCGCGGCCTGCACAAGGATGGCCGGCCCGTATGGCTGTCGTGGCTCGGAACCTGGTCCGAGCCGGCCGGCCGGTTCTTCTTCGTCGGCCGCGACATGACCGAAAGCCGGCTGGCGCAGGAGACCTTGCGCGAAAGCGAGCAACTCGCGCGCGGCATCATCAATTCCGCGCTCGATGCCTTTGTCCAGACCGACGAACACGGCGCCATCCGCGACTGGAATTCGCAGGCGGAGATCATTTTCGGATGGTCCCGGACGGAGGTGCTTGGAAAAAGCGTTTTCGAACTGCTCGCCCCGGATCCGACCCAGGGGCCGATCCAGAACGACCTGAGAAGCTTTCTGAAGTCCGGCCACGAACAGGTTTTACGGCCGCGCCGCGAGGTCCGGGCCAGGCGGCGCGACGGGAATGAATTCACCACCGAGCTGAGCATCACGGCACTGCGGACCCGCGACGGCTTCGTGTTCAACTGCTTCATGCGCGACCTCACCGAAAAGATCACGGCCGAGGACCGGATCCGCCAGGCCGAAAAGATGGAAGCGGTCGGCCAGCTTACCGGCGGCATTGCGCACGACTTCAACAATATCCTCACCGTGATCACGGGAACGATCGAAATTCTGGCCGATGCGGTCAAGGGCGAGCCGCAACTGGCCGCGATCACGCGGATGATCGATGAGGCGGCGTCACGCGGCGCCGATCTTACCCAGCATCTGCTCGCCTTCGCCCGCAAGCAGCCGCTGGAGCCGCGCGAAACCGACGTCAACACGCTGATCATCGATACCGCCAAGCTGCTGCAGCGCACGCTCGGTGAGCATGTCGAGATCGAATCGGTATTCGAGGACGAGGTGTGCCCGGCGCTGGTCGATCCCAATCAGCTCGCCACTGCGATCCTCAATCTCGCGCTCAACGCCCGCGACGCCATGCCTGATGGCGGCAAGCTCATCCTCGAGACCGGATCGATCGTGCTTGATGAGAATTATGCAAGGATGCACAGCGACGTCCGGCCCGGCCGCTACGCCATGATCGCGGTCAGCGATACCGGGACCGGCATTCCGGCCGACATGCTCGACAAGGTGTTCAATCCGTTCTTCACCTCGAAAGGTCCCGGCAAGGGCACCGGCCTCGGGCTGAGCATGGTGTACGGCTTCGTCAAGCAATCGGCCGGTCACATCATGATCTACAGCGAGCTGGGCCACGGGACGACGATCAAGATGTATCTGCCACCGGCCGCGGGAACGTTGCACATCCCCGAGCCGGCGCTGGCGCCGGTCGTCGAAGGCGGTCACGAAACGATCCTGGTGGTCGAGGACGACAAGCTGGTGCGCGACTACGTGCTGACACAGCTGCATTCCCTGGGCTACGTCACGCTGGACGCGGCCAACGCGACCGAGGCGCTCGCGATCGCCAATGCCGGCCATCCGTTCGATCTGCTGTTCACCGACGTGATCATGCCCGGCATCAACGGCCGCCAGCTCGCCAACGAAATATTGAAGATCAAGCCCCGGCTAAGGGTGCTGTTCACCTCGGGCTATACCGAAAACGCGATCATCCATCACGGCCGGCTCGACGAGGGGGTGCTGCTGCTCGCGAAACCCTATCGCAAATCGGATATGGCGATCATGATCCGCAAAGCCCTCGCCGGGTAAGCGCGGTCCGGACGCGTCTCGAGCCGTTTGTTTGACGCGTTTTCTTAACGCGAACCGGTACCCATTTCGCTTGAAAACGCTATGGTCAGTCAGGCCTGACGCTGGGTGGTCATCACGATGCGGACCAGATCGGCGGCATTCCGCGCACCGAGCTTCTTCATGATGTTGGCGCGGTGATCCTCGATCGTGCGCGGGCTGATGCCGAGATGGCGGCCCGCTTCCTTGTTGGATGCGCCGGCGGTGAACTGCTCCAGCACCTCGCGCTCGCGCCGCGTCAGCGGTTCGCGGCCGGGAAAATGCAGCGTCGCAATCCGCGATGCGGAATTTTCCGCCTGCCGACGTGCATAGGCCTCGATCGCCTCGTCCAGCCGCGCCACGATTTCGCTGCCGCGAAACGGCTTTTCAATAAAATCCAGCGCGCCGTTCTTGATGGCGGTAACCGCCATCGCGATATCGCCCTGTCCGGAAATCATGAAGATCGGCGCGGGATAATCTTCGCCGTGAAGCTCTTTCAGAATATCGAGACCTGATTTGCCGGGGATGTTCACGTCGAGCAGGATGCAGGATGGCGTCCGGGTTCTCGCAACCGCGAGCAGCGCGGCGCCATCCGCAAAGCAGATGACCTGATAGCCGCCCGCCGTCAACACCATCGAAAGCGTGTCGCGAACCGCCGGGTCGTCATCGACCACAAAGATCTCTCCGCGGGAGAGGAGCTCTTCAGCCATGTTGCATCGTCCATGCGTGGTGAATCATGACGCATACTCAGGTGACGGTATCTAGCGCCATACCGGATCAAACTGCACCGTATTTGTACGGGACGTTCGCTTAACGCACAAGTAGCGACGCGCGCCCTGGAAGGATCGGGAAGGAGCGTACCGTGCGGAATGCCGCAGTCGAGGGTATCGGGCCCCGGGGCCGACGGCCGGAATGCCAGCTATCAATCGGTCGTTTCGGGCCTCGCCGGCCTTGTCGAGCATGTCCAGGCGAGCCTGCGGCGGATCGAACCGGCAATAGCACGGATCCGGGCCGAGGCATGCCCGACGGGCACGATCGCATCAGTTGATCGTCTCTTCCTTTTTCGCGCCCGAGCGCTTCTTGGTGTGCTTGCCTCTCAGGAAATGAATGTCCATTTCCGTGCCGTTGACGCGAACCAGTTCGCATCGGCGATAGGCCAGACCGGTCGACGACAGCAGCAGGAAGAATTCCTTGAGATTGAGGCCCTGGATCGAGCCTTCGACAGTCAGGGTAGCGTCGGTGTCCGAGATCGCGTTGAGCTGGCAATCGCGGCGCCACGTACCGTCGATCGCCATGATGCAGACATCATAGCCCCGGCTGAACGTGACGCGCTCCGTTCCCTTGTTGTCGTCACTCATTCCTCAATGTCCTGCCATCGCCGCGAATTTTTGGCATCGCCATGGCATTGGCTGCACGCACACCGCTCGGCCGGTAGAGCCCGCGCTTGTCCGGGAACGGCTTGAACACATCCGTCAGGCCGACCACCGTTTCCGCCGCACCCAGCACCAGGAAACCATCCGGCTCCATCACCTTGGCGAGACGGCCGAAGATGTTGATCTTGGTGTCCTGGTCGAAATAGATCAGCACGTTGCGGCAGAAGATCACGTCGAACACGCCGAGCTGAGAGAAATCGTGCAGCAGGTTGAGCTGCCGATGCTGAACCATGGCGCGGATTTCGGAACTGATCTGCCAGAATTCGCCGGACTGCTTGAAATGCTTGACCAGCAACTGGATCGGAAGTCCGCGCTGGACCTCGAACTGGCTGTAGATTCCCGCCTTGGATTTCTCGAGCACTTCCTGGGACAGATCGGTCGCGATGATTTCGACCCGCCATCCGGCAAGCGCCGCGCCCATTTCCTTCAGCGACATCGCCAGCGAATACGGCTCCTGGCCGGTCGAACCGGCCGCGCACCAGATCCGGATGCTCTTGCGGTTGGCGCGCGCCTTCATGATCTCGGGCATGATTGAATTGCGGAAGTGATCGAACGGCACCTTGTCGCGGAAGAAGAAGGTTTCGTTGGTGGTCATGGCTTCGACCACCTGGGCGATGAGGGAAGCCGAGCCGCCCTTCATCTTTTGCACGAGTTCGCTGATGCCCGGCAGGCCGCATTTGCGCGACAGCGGAAGCAGGCGGCTCTCGATCAGATATTGCTTGTCTGCGGACAGGTCGAGACCGGAATGATCCTTCAAGAGCTTACGCAGGTACTCATAGTCTGGCGGGGTCACTGGAGGCCTCTCGAAGGCAAGTGGGAATTTGGATTTCAAACCAGCGCCGGCTCGGTGCGCTCGATCAAGCCGACTTCCTCGAATTTGGCAGCAATGATGCCCTTGTCGAACGGCTTCATGATGTATTCGTTGGCGCCGCCGTCGATCGCGCGCGAGATATGGTCGATACCGGTCTCGGTCGTACAGAACACCACCCTGGGCGTCTCGCCGCCGGGCATCCGGCGCAGATGGCCGAGGAACTGGTAACCGTCGATCACCGGCATGTTCCAGTCGAGCAGGATGGCTTCCGGCATGCCCTTCTTGCAGATGACCAGCGCGTCGACACCGTCTTCGGCCTCGACGACCTGAAAGGACAACTCTTCAAGGATGCGTCGGGCTATTTTGCGAACAATGCTGGAATCATCGACCACGAGACAGGTCTTCATTTCTCGGCCTCCTTATGTGACGAAGCGTGTGTATCAATCAGGTTATGCTGCCGGTTATGCCGCAAGCGCTACTTTCGGCACGATTTCAAGAACGCGATCGACATCGAGGACGACCATGAGCTGACCGTCGAGACGGTGGACACCACCGGCGAGCTTGGCCATGCGCGGATCGAGGTTGACGGGATTTTCCTCGCGGCCGTCATCGGGAAGCCTGAGCACCTCGCCGATCTGGTCGATCAGGAGGCCGTAGGACTTCGCCGCGCAGGTCGACACCGACCGCCATCGCCGGCTTGCCGTCGTCGTTCTTCGGCAGGCCGAGCCGCGCGCGCATGTCGACCACGGTGACGATGCGGCCGCGCAGGTTGAGCACGCCGGCGATCTCCGCCGACGACAGCGGCACCCGCGTCAGCCGTTCCGGCATGAACACGTCCTGGACGCGGGAGATCGGCAGCCCGAATAGTTGCCCGCCGATGAAGGCGGTGACGTATTCGGCCACGGCGCCTTCGATGGTTTCGGTCTTGGTCGTTGTCATCTGTCTGGATCCTTAAGCCGCTTGCCGGGTCTCGATGGCGGAGGTCTGTTCCTTCAGCGCCGCGATCAGGCCCGGACGGTCGAACTTGGCGACGTAGTCGTGGAAGCCGGCGAGGCGTCCGCGCTCGATTGCCGCCGGCGACACCACCGAGGACAATGCGATGATCGGCATCGAACTGAGGTGCGCGTCCGCTCGAATTGTTTCAGCGAATTCGAACCCGTTCATGTCGGGCATCTCGATGTCGGTCAGCACCACGTCGAAGATCTGGCCAGAGCGCAGCGCGGAGAGGCCTTCCTGGGCGTTGGGTGCGACCCGCACCTTGTAGCCGGCGGCCTTGAGCACCGGCGCCAGCATGTTGCGGAAGAACGCGCTATCGTCGACCAGCAGCACCGACTGCGACGACATCGACGGGCGCATTTCCTTGCGCGAGAACCAGTCGGCGAACGCCATCGGCAGGAAGTGGCCGACGTCGATCACTTCGGTGGCCTGGCCCTTGATCACGGCCGAACCCAGAATGCCGGACTGCGAGCCCGCCACCTCGATGTGCAGCCGTTCCTCGACGATGTCGATGATCTCGTCGACGACGAGGCCCATCGAGCGGCCGTCGTCGGCGAACACCAGGATCGGCTGCGCGCCCGAGGTCTGGACCACGACGCCGTCCATCTGCACCAGCGGCATCAGCTGCTCGCGGTACTGCACCATGTAGCGGCCGTTCGAGAGTTCGATCTTGTCGGTGGCGATCTCTTCCAGACGGGTGACGAGGCCGAGCGGCACCGCCTTGGGCTGGGTCGAGCCGGCGCGGAACACCAGCAGCGAGGTCAGCTGCTCGCCGGTCGAGGCGTGCGCCGCGGCATGCTCGTCGGCGAGTTCGCGGGAAGCGGAACCGGCGGCACCGAGCGCCTTGGCAATGCCGTTGGGGTCGATGATCATGATAACCGCGCCGTCACCCAGAATGGTGTTGCCGGAGAACATGTCGATGTGGCGCAGCTTGGTCGACATCGGCTTGACCACGATTTCTTCGGTGTGGAACACGCCGTCGACCACGATGCCGAAGGTCTGGCTGCCGACTTGAGTGACCACGATGAAGCCGTTCTCGGGATCGGAAGAGGTACCGTCGTCGATCTTGAGGAGCTTCTTCAGGTGCATCAGCGGCAACAGCTTGTTGCGCAGGCGCAGCACGGCCGTGTCCTTGATGCGCTCGATCCGGTGTTCGGAGTTGGCGCGGGCGCGGACCAGTTCGACCACGGAGAGCTGCGGGATCGCAAAACGGTCGCCGGCGGCTTCCACGATCAGGGCCGAGACGATGGCCAGCGTCAGCGGGATCTTGATGGTGACGGAGGAGCCCTCGCCGGCCACCGACTTGATGTCGATGGTGCCGCCGATCTGGTCGATATTGGTGCGCACCACGTCCATGCCGACGCCGCGGCCGGAGACCGAGGTGACGGTCGCAGCGGTGGAGAAGCCCGGCGCGAAGATGAACTTGTGGATCTGGGCTTCGGTCATCTTCTCCAGATCGGCCTCGGAGACGAGACCGTTCTGAACTGCCTTGGCCTTGATCCGCTCGGTGTTGAGACCGCGGCCGTTGTCGGCGATGCAGATGATGATGTGGCCGCCTTCATGATAGGCGGACAGACGAATGGTGCCCTGCTCCGGCTTGCCGCCGGCGGCGCGCTCAGCGGGCGTCTCCAGGCCGTGGTCGGCGGAGTTGCGCACCATGTGCGTCAACGGGTCCTTGATCAGGTCGAGCACTTGCCGATCGAGTTCGGTGTCGGCGCCGTGCATCTCCAGTTCGATCTGCTTGCCGAGTTCGCCGGAGAGGTCGCGGACGATGCGCGGCAGCTTCTGCCAGGCGTTGCCGATCGGCTGCATCCGCGTCTTCATGACGCCTTCCTGCAACTCGGCCGTGACGTTGGAGAGCCGCTGCAGCGGCACCTTGAACTCGGTGTCCTCGTTGCGCCTGGAGATCTCCAGCAGCTGGTTGCGGGTCAGCACCAGCTCCGAGACCATGGTCATCAGGTGTTCCAGCGTGTCCACGTTGACGCGGATCGACTGGTTGGCAATCTTGTCGGCTTCCTGCACGTCGGCCTCGGGGGCGGCCGTCTTCTTTGACGGTTTTGCCTTGGCTTCCTTGGCGACAGGCGCCGGTGCAGCTTCCTTGACAACTTCCTTGGCGACCGGCGCGGGTGCGGCAGGGGCCGCGGCGACCGGTGCTGCGGGTGCGGATGCGGCGGGTTCGACTTCAATCGCGGTCTCGCGGAAGGCGCGTTCGAGATCGTCGAGCGAGACTTCGCCGGGACGGAGCTGGCGTTCCAGCACCTGCTCGACCAAAGTGCCCTTGGCGACCGGGGGAGCTGCCGGCGCCACCGGCGGGGCTTCGACCACCGGCACGGGCGCAGCTTCAGCGACCGGCTCGGCATGCTTGCCTTCGGCCATCTCGTGCAGCTTCTCGATCAGGTCTTCGTCGGTGCCTTCGGGCTCGGTCTCGGTGGCTTCGAGGCCGGCGAGGATTTCCTTGATGCGGTCGATCGAGGACAGGATCAGCGTCACAGCACCGGCCGTCACCGGCATGCCGTCGCGGAATTTGCCCATCAGGGTCTCGCCGGCATGGGCCAGCGCTTCGAGCCGGGGCAACCCCAGGAAGCCGCAGGTGCCCTTGATGGTGTGAACCAGCCGGAAGATGTTATCCAGAATCTTCGCGTCGGTCGGATCCTGTTCGAACCGGACCAGTTGATTATCGACCGTGTCCAGGCTCTCGTTGGTCTCGGTGAGGAACTCCCGCAGAAGATCGTCCATCTGAGCATGCCTTCCAATGTTCTTGTAACGGTCGCCTGTCAGGCATAGCCGTTCGGGTTTCACGACCACGTTAATTTCGTTGTCCGTGCTAATACGGAGGAAGAGTATTTCCGCGATATATCAGCGTGAATTTGCAACCGCGCACGGCGTCGGCAATCGCACGCCGAGCGAACGACGTGATCTGTCGCCACCGCTGCAAACATGCAGTATTCCCGACATTTCTCTCGCAATTCCTTGTCTATGAAGGGCTGCCGTCCGGATATTTTCGCTGCGATGATCGAGGCTAAAAATATCCTTCAATTTGCAACAAATGCGTTCAGCTTCGCAGGCCAGCGAATGCAGTCAGGCGCAACGTCAGCCGCGACGATGTTCGCGGCAACGACGTTCGACGATGGCGATGTTCGATGGGCTTTGATGGTGCCGGGAAGTCGAATCTTCGCGCAGGCGCGCGGCGGCCTCGGCAGGCAATTCAGGAAATCTCGCGGCGGGTGACGACCGGCGTCAGGCCGCCAGTTGTTCGTCTTCGCGCTTCATCAATTTGCGGATTTCCTTGAGCGCCTTGTACAACGCTCCGGCAAGCACGTGGCTGTTGACGGCGTCGATCACGAGACGGTCGCCAGGACTGGTCTCGCGCAGGTCGCGCAGAAAACCCTGATACGCGGTCCGGTATCGCGGGATATCGTTCTTCAGATACATGGTCTGAACGCAGAGATACAGCCGCTTGGCCGGCGTATTGGCATTCTCGGGCGTGACGGTGTCTCTTTCGCGAAGGATCGGCGCGTCGCCGTCGATCAAAAACGAGGTACGCGTGCCGGAATTGACCAGCACGGTTTCGCCGATCACGATCCGTTCAAATGGCTTAAGTTCGACACGTAGCGGCACTGTCGTCCCCCGTTCGAAGACACGCGAGCATGGCGCTCGCAGCGTTTGCGAAGCATCTTGCAAATGCGCGGCAGACCAGCCGCCATCTGATGTTCAGGAATTTTGGATCGAGGGTGGCGGCGGGGTTTCCCCCGCCGCCGATTTCGTTGACGTCGCAGTCCGACTTAGCGGAGCAGCTGCAGCACGCTCTGCTGCGACTGGTTGGCCAGCGCCAGCGCGGACACCGCGATCGACTGGCGGGTCGACAGCGCCTGGCTGTTCGCCGCTTCCTCGTTGGTGTCGGCCAGCGTCAGGTTGGACGAGCCGGTCTGCAGCACGTTGATCAGGTTCTTCGAGAAGTCCTGACGGATCTGCACGATCGACAGGTTCGAACCCAAGGCGGAAGCCTGCGTGCGCAGCAATGTCGAAGCGGCGCCCAGGCCGTCCACAACCTTGCTGGTGGCGTTGTTGTCGATGAAGTCGACGCCACTGGTCAGGTTCGCCAGGCCGAGGCCTGCCGCATTGAAGTTGACGCCGGTGATGTTCAGCGTCGACTTGCCGGTTTCGTTGAACGTCAGCTTGAGCTGATCGCCACCGAGCAGGTTGACGCCGTTGAACGACGCGTCCTGGGACGTGGTGGTGATCTGGGCCAGGATGTCGTTGTACTGCTTCACCAGGTTGGTACGAACCGTCTGCGCGGAAGCATCGACAACCGGAGCCGATGCGGTGCTGAAGGTGATCGCGCTGGTCAGCGTGCCACCGATCGCACCACCTGCCGTCAGCGACCCGAGGGTCGACGAAGCAAAGTCGTTGGTCGCGGAGATCGTCAGCTTGCCGGTCGAGTCCACCGTCGCGCTGAGGTTATTGGCCTGCAGCGAGGCGTTGAGCTGGTCGAGCGTCTTGACCGTGCCGCCGGTGCCGTCGCCGAAGGTGACGTTGACCGCCGTACCGCCGTTGAAGGAGGAGAAGGTCAAGGTCTTGCCCGAAAGGCTGCCGGCCGCCGCGGAACGGCCCGCGTTGAAGGCGGTATTGGTTCCGGTGTTGCCGGTGAGACCGAGGGAAGCCAGCACATTGCCGGTGCCGGTGATCGCCAGATCCGCGATCGTACCGGTGCTCAGCTTCAGGGTACCGTTCGCAGCGATCGACGAAGCGGTTCCACCGGTAGCAGTGGTCGATCGTCGCCACGCCGGCCGCATTGCTCGCGGTTTTGGTACCGGTCGCCAGATCGATCGCGGTGAGGACGTCAGCGACCGTTCCACCCTGCAGGAAGACCGTGGAATTGCCGTTTCCGTCCGTGACCAGGTTGCTGTTGGAAACACCCGAGCCGGTCGGAACCGCACCCAGCGAAGCGTGCGTTCGCATTCTTGAAGGTGATGGTGTGGCCATCGACATTCAGGGTCGAACCGTCGGCAATCAAATTGCCAAGGCTGGTGGAGCTGTTCGCACGCGCCGCGGTCAGCGTCGTTGGGCCGGCACCGACGGCCGTCGTGAGCTTGAGCACCTTGAGGCTGTCCGCCTTGCCGGTGAGGGAGAGATCGGCACCGGTTGAGCTCTTGAGGGTCAGGACACCAGGCGACGATGGTGCTGGCAGTGCCGCCCAGGGTAGCAACACCGGAAGCGACCGAAGCGACGTACTGGGTGCCGCTGGCAAGGTCGATAGCGGTGGTGAGATCGCCGACAGTCGCGACCGAGTTCGTCGTTGCGGGGTCACCCAGGTAAACGGTGGAGTTGCCGCTTCCATCGGTAACGACGTTGCCGATTTCGCTCTGGCCGGAAGAGAGCACGCCGACGGCCGGAAGAGCGGCTGCCTTGATCGTGATGGTCTTGCCGTTGACGCTGAAGACGTCGCCGTCCTGGAAGGACGAGGTCGCCTGGGTCGTGAGACCAGCAACGCCAGCGCCGCCCGGACCATAAAGCTTGGTCGCAGCAGTGATGGCGCCGACGAGGTGGCGTTGTCGCTGACGGCAGCCGAAGCAACCAGCGAACCGGCAGTAGCGCCGAGGGTCGCAGCGCCAGTAGCCGCAGTCGCGCCGCCCGCGTTGCCCGAATACAGCACGTTGGTGACCGCGCTTGCATTGCTATAGGTCGTGGTGCCGCGCAGGTCGGTCGCGGTTGCGCCGGCGATGGTCGCGGAAACGTTCGACTTGGTGGAGTAACCGACGCTGGTCTGCAGCGCCTGGTTCGCGATCGACTTCGCGGTATCGACCAGCTTCTGCAGCGAGGTGATGCCGGTGTTGGCGGCCTGCAGGACCTGCACGCCGTTGCCGATGCCGTCGAGGAGGTTGTTGATGTCACCGGCGCGCGAATCGAGCTTCGATGCGGTGAAGAAGTTGGTCGGATTGTCGAGGGCCGTGTTGACCTTCTTGCCGGTCGACAAACGGTTCTGGGTGGTCGCGAGCAGATCAGCGGTGGACTGCAGCGAGAGAAGGTTCTGGCGAACCGACGACGAGAGAACAATACCTGACATAACTCTTATCCTTCTGGATGAACACTATTGACGCAACGCCGGAACGTTCATCCGGCGATCGTGCCACCCTGTTCTTCGAGAGCTACCCTTTCGTTAACGGACCCCCCAGTACAAATACCCAACGCATGAAAAATCTCGAGAGCTGCGGTTATGGTAAACAGATCCTAAACGGCGCTTGCGTGGTGCTCGCATCGCACAATATGAGTGCCGCTAGTTCGACTGCGTAGCGCCGGCGAAGCGGGATCCGGCTTCGGCGAGACATTCGTTGATGACCGTCAGCAACGCCGCCGGCGTAAGCGGCTTGCGCAGGCAGCGCGTGGCACCAAGTTCGAGCGCCATGCGCAGGAAGTCCGGCGCCGGCGAGTCGATGTTGGCGAAGGCGTAGCCGGACATGGCGACCAGCGGAATCGCCGGCGCGCGCTCGTGAAATATCCTGACCGATTCAAAGCCGCGCATGTGCGGCATGAAGATGTCGACGAACATCAGATCGAAGCTGGCGTCTTCCAGCGCGCGAAGCCCGGTCTCGCCACCGTCGGCGATCGTCACTTTGAAACCGTGGCGTTCGGGAGAGATTTCGATGGCCATGCAGACCAGCGGATCGTCGTCGACAACGAGAACGCGCGTCATGTCAGCCCTCCGGAGGCGGATTCTGCGCCTCCCCACCGGTCGAGCACTTCTCGGGTCCGGGTGTGAAGCGGACCTGCCTCGACTTTCGTGTGCGATGCCGACGATGGCAGCAAACCTGGCGCGACCTCCGGCAGTTCAGCCCGTGACAACCCTTTCGATGCCGGACACGGCCGTACCGCTCCGTTTCTCCGACACCGCTATCGCGGCAAGCGCTGCGGTATGGCTTCGGTGCGGCTCGGCCTCCGACAGGCACTGATCGATCACGCCGAGCAGCGTCGCCGGCCTGAAGGGTTTGCACAGGCACCGCGTGGCGCCGAGGCTGAGCGCCATTTTGACGCAGGCGGGATTGTCCGCTTCGGTTCCGGCAAAGGCGGAGCCGGAAATCGCGATCAGCGAGACCGCAGGCTCACGCTGGTGAAACAGCCTGACCGGCTCGAAACCGCGCATGTTCGGCATCAGGATATTGACGATCATCAGATCGAAGCTGGAGTCATCGAGCGCTGTCGGACCGTTGCTGTTGCCGTCGGCGATCGCGACCCTGAACCCGCACCGCTTGAGCCAGCCGCCGATCGCACGGCGAACATGCCTGATGTCATCGACCACGAGGATGCGACACATGGCGGCCTCTTTCGCCGTATCGGCACGCTCCGAGATACGCGACGAACGCCACTCCAGCGATGGAACCCGAGGACGACCTCTCAAAGTTCCATTGCCGCTCGTTTTGCCTTGCGAATCAGCACCTTCACATTTCTGACGTAATCGGACGATCTGTCTGCCCTTCACAGGGTATTGAGTAGTTTCACAGCTATCGCGGCCCGCCGCCGTCACACCGCGTCCGGCTCATGCGAGAACCTCAACGCTACCCGCACGCAGGTAATTGGATCCGCGCTATCCGATCGCCTATCGCACATTTTCGGTCGCCGGAATTTCGTTCAGTTCGCCGCACCCAGACACCGTCGTGCGACTCAACCAGAGATTGTCTCATGCCCGGCTTGTGCACCAGCGAAACGCTGCCGCTGCTGCGGGAGTTTCCAGCGCAAACGATCAGCGCATGGCGCTTCGCCGTGAGGCGGCATGTCCAATTTCCCGTCGGCCGGCAGGACCTCCGATGGTCTAATGACCTTGCCGAAAGAGTCCGTCAATTCTTCTTGCCAACCTTATGGTGCAGGCTCATCATCGCAACATTCGAAGCACACCTATTAGGAGCTAGCCGCCCAAAGATCGGGTCTACGAATTAGGCGTCGCAATAAGACAGGGAGACTGCCGTGGAATCAGCCCCCCGTTCCCCGAATGGATTTTTATCTTCGCTGACTGCGGACGACTTTGAATTGATCCGCCCGCATCTGCGCGCTGCCGAACTTCAGCAAGAAGCGGCGCTGGTCGAAGTCGACGAGACGCTGAAACGGGCCTACCTCCCGCACCGGGGCGTGATTTCGCTCGTCGTCAAGCTCGCGCGTGGCGAGCACGTCCAGATCGCGATGGTCGGTCGCGACAGCATCTTCGGTTCGTTCTCCGCGCTTGGCGATGCCGTCGCGTTGAACAGCGCGGTGGTGCTGGTCCCCGGGGTAGCCTCGACGATCGACGTCGACCACCTTCGCGCCGCAGCCGACCAGAGTCCGACCATGCGCGCCTTGCTGGCGCGGCACGGACTGGCGATCTATGCGCAGATCCAGCAAACCGCCGGCTGCAACGCCTCGCACACGGTGGAGTCGCGGCTGGCGCGGTGCCTGTTGCAGACGCGCGACCTGTCCGGCAGCGACAAGCTGGTACTGACCCAGGAATCGATGGCGCAGATGATCGGCGCCCGCCGCAACAGCGTATCGCTGGTGGCCAGCACGCTGCAGCAGGCGAACTTCATCCACTACAGCCGCGGTCATATCGAGATTACCAACCTGGACGGCCTGACCAGAACGGCCTGCGAATGCTACGGAACCGTGAAGACCCACTACAACAGACTGATTCATTCACGCATCCATTGCGCAGCGGCTTGACGGGGCGTGGCGGGTTTTGGCCTGGCCGGCGAACCCGGCCCAATCCTTAACGTTCTGATAGCCGGTTTGCGCGGTTGCGCGCGGGGATTGCGGCTGGGCCCCATCCGCACGCGGAACTCCCCGTATAATTACGGCCAGCCGCGACCTTTTGTGACCTATCTGACCGGTCTGGAATTAACGCGCTGTTCAATGAGCCCTGATAATTGTCACGGTGCTGACGGGTGCGGGTTCGAGAAAAAGCATCGATACCTTTTCGATGCCATGCGCATTAACCCGTGTTCAGCGGCTTGAGACCTGCGCGGAGTAAAAACATGGCCTTTGATTTGTCGATGCCGATCCTGGTGGTCGATGACTACAGCACCATGATCCGCATCATCCGCAACCTGCTCAAGCAAATCGGGTTCGAAAACGTCGACGATGCCAGCGATGGATCGGCGGCGCTCGCCAAGTTGCAGGCGAAGCGCTACGGCCTCGTGATCTCCGACTGGAACATGGAGCCGATGACCGGTTACGACCTGCTCAAGGAAGTGCGCGCCAGCCCGGAATTCTCGAAGACGCCGTTCATCATGATCACGGCGGAATCCAAGACCGAGAACGTCATTGCCGCGAAGAAGGCCGGCGTCAGCAACTACATCGTCAAGCCGTTCAACGCCGCGACGCTGAAGACGAAAATGGAAGCCGTGTTTCCCGGCTCGGCCGACTGACATCGCGCCGGGGGGCAACGCCCCGCAGGCCCGATCGGTTCTGATTGAATCAGAACCAGGCTCAATCCCCGGTTCTCGACGCGCCTTTTCCGCCTCAGCACAATCCGCTTCATTCGAAGCGCTCTCAGGCATGCTTCAACCGAGTTGAACCATGCGCGTCGATCATCCTCTTGTTCGAGCATGATCCGCGCGCAGGTGCATTCCACGTTGGCCGCGAGAGAAACCGGTGCCCGCTTTTCCGCGTCGCGCCCTGACGTGTGCCGCTCCGGATCGCGCTGTTCGCGCAACCGTCGAACGCAGCCGGCATCGGCAAACATCCACGCATCGCAGGATCTTTATCGGAAATTGCCGGGCTGCGGCGCACAAGGCCCGGCTTGTTCTGGCCGTACTTCTACGGCTTCAAATTTTCACGGACAGCTAACATTGACTGGCGATAGTCGCGTAGACCGAAGGAGTACCTCATGTTCACGTTTGAGACGAGCGATCAGAAGGAAGTACGGCGTTTCCGTATCGCCCAGTTCAACGGCAGAACCGCGACCGCTCGTTCGGCCGGCTCGACGGTCACCGGCCACGTTCGATCAATCGTGGAAAACAAGGCCGGCACTTTGGCGGCATGGACGATCACGATCATCCCGGAAGAGCCCAGGGTGCCCGCCGCGTTGCGGCCGGCGCCGCGCGTTCGCTCCTTTGCGGAAGACTTCCACTAGAGCCTTATCGGTTCTGATTGAATCAGAACCGGGCCCTACTGTTTTGGGTTGACGCGTTTTCCTCACGCGAACCGGCACCCGTACCCGCTTCGCTCGAAAACGCTCTTACCTTCTGGCGCTTACCCGGTCGACGGCGCGCATGGCCGGCATCGGGCCGGCGCATGCCGATCTGACTCGCGCACCCGGTCATCGCGTCCGACGTTGCAGCGATCCAGCCGGTTACGGCTGCGCCGGCTTGCGCACGCGCGTAGCTCGGCCCGACGGTGACGGCATGAAGTCTGGTGGCGGGGGGATCAGGCGGGCTGTAACAACGCCTTGCGCACGAGGTCCGCGGTATTGCGGGCGCCGAGCTTGCGCATGGCCTCGGCCCGATGGCTCTCGAACGTCCGCGGGCTGATGTTCATTCGCAAGGCGCCCTGCTTGTTCGAGCAACCTTCGCTGATCAGGCTGAGGACCTCGCGCTCGCGCTTGGTCAGCGGCTTCTGGCCGGACTCGGTCGCGAAAATCACCTGGGCGCGGCCGCCATCCCGGCTGCGGCCGCCTTGGCTGTCGCGGCCAGGCTGGTGATCGGAATCGGGAGTCGGATGAGTGTCCGACATCTGCTTGACCAGGGCGCAGACACGTTCGGTCTGCTGAAGCGCGTTTTCGACGACCTGCTGCAGATAAACGCGGTTGCCGGGCGATTGCGAGAATTGGTGGCTGTGTTGCTTAATCTCGTTCATGTAGAGCAGCAGCGCGGTCAACGGCCCGTTCAACTGCCGGGCGATCACGGCTCCCGCCTCTTCCGTCGCCCGGACACGCGCGACGGAGAGCTGGACAAATTCGATATTGTCTTCGAGGGGCGCGATATCTTTCACCCACTTTGAAAAGTGCGAATCACCGGCTCGATGGTCTGCTCGTGACATATAACTAGGTTATCGGTTCCGATCTCTTTCATGGTTAATTTCGTAGCCAGTAAGAATACGGGGGTGAGCCGGGCGGATTTTTGCCGGGTTGCCGAAAATCGCCAGAAAACGCCCGAAACCCGGCCCAAAAGTCCTTGCTTCTGGCTGCGTCCGAGTAATTCTACGGGCCACGGAAGTAAACGGAACGACCTTTCTCCCCGTAGTTTCACGGGGCTGCTCCATTTACTTTTCTAATGCCCTCCGCCGGTTTCCGGGGCGCCCCCCCCCATGGATATCCGCTCTACCGCAATGCAGCTACGCGTCATGCGCGAGTGAGCAACTGAAGCGCCGTTCAGCGGTTGAAATTTCGCCCCGTGCCGCCCGCGGAAAGCAGGACGGGGTCGTACGCCGTCATGCCCGTGCCCTGTCAGCGGCGCAGCCTGAGGAACTTTTCCAGGAATCGTCCCGAAGCGACGACCCTGAACCACCAACACACCAACCGCCGCGTCTTCATGCTCATCCTCACTGGCTGGGCCAGCCGGCGCCACCGTGGATAACGCATATGCCGCAGTGCACATGTGAGCGTCTTCACAATCGGCCGTAGAAACCCCGTCGCGGCCGATTGGCACGCATCACCGTTTTTTTCACCGATTCCGATTTACAGGCTTCGCCACCGTCGCGATGATCGCCGCCTGAAATCATCCGGGCCAACAATTCAAAACGGGAGGCGGCGATGTCGCGCGGCAAGGGATCCAGCACTGGATCATGGATGGCGATGGCTGCGCTGGCCGGCGCCCTGGCGTTCAGTTCGGGCGTCGCGGCACAGACTGCGCCCGCCCCTGCACCGGCCGAGAATGCGGCGCCCACGGCCGACAATGCCGTGATGCTGACCGTGTTCCTGAAACACGATCAGTCACGCCCCCTGAGCGAACTCAACGCGCAGCTGGAGCGGCAGGGCTTCTACAAGGCGTTCCCGCCCGCCGGCATCGAAGTCGTCAGCTGGTACGTGATGATGGGAGTGGGACAGGTGGTGACGTTGCGGCTGCCGGCGTCGCGGCTGCGCGAAGTCAACCGCATCATGGAGAACAGCGCCTGGGGCAGCTATCGCACCGAATTCTATCCGACCTACGACTACAAGGCGATCGGCATGGCCAACCACGACAAGGCGAAGTAAGTCAGCGGGCTTTTCGGCGAAGCGTGGCGGGCGTTCAACCGAGCCGGGAAATCTGTTCCTCGGTCACGACGCGCTCGACGTTTTCGGTCTTGCTCTTGATGCGATAGCGCGGGCGACCGTCCGCCTCGATCGGCAGGCACGAGACGATGGTATAGACGCTGCGTTCTTTCACGGTCGCCCGGCCCTGGGGACCCTGCAACTGGTGATGCACGTCGTCATTGATCGCGTAATTGTGGGCCATCGTCCGTCTTTCGGTTGAATACGGCGGCTTTTAGTCGCAACGGGCCGCCAAGGCAACAAATCTCGGTGGCCGGAGCGGCCCCAATCGCGGTTCGGTTAACCGGTGCGCCGGCAGGGCCGGCCGCGGCAGACCGGGTCTCCGGTTCCACACCCGACACGCCAAATAAGGCCCCTGCTCAACCCACCACGCAGACCTCGACACGGTTCCCGTTCAGCCGGGTCTGGTAGACGCGAAGATCGATTTCGGCCGGCTCGCACTGCGCCTTGCCGGTTTTCACGTCGAAGCAGGCGCCGTGCAGCGGGCATTCCACCATGTCGTGCTCAAGCAGCCCGTCCGTCAGCAGCGCATATTCATGCGAGCAGACATTGTCGGTCGCAAAAAACTCACCGCCGACATTGTAGATCGCGATTTGCAGGTCACCGATTTCGACCGCCACCATCCCGCCCGCTGCGACGTCGGCTGTGGCGCAGACCGCGTGCCAAACTCCGTTTTGCATCCTGTCCCTTTTTACTGAAATGAGTTTCGATCAAATCATCGGCCGGTTGATCGCAGCACCTACACTTCGACGAACACGACCGCTTCCTCGACGATGACCGGAAACGTTTCGGCAGTCAGTTCGCCGTCACCGCAGCCGTCCGGCGGCGATGTCCCGCGTTCAACGCTGGTCTTGTATTGCCGGGTGAAAAGCCCCTGCGGATCGCAATGCGATTTGCCGGTGCGCAGATCGAACTCCCAGCCGTGCCAGGGACAGCGGAGAATCTCACCGGGGCGCGAGAGCTGGTAGCAACCGGGCACCTCGGATTCGGGCAGGCCGACGATGATGCCCCGGCTGAGCTTTGCGCCTTCGTGCGGACAACGATTAAGCAACGCATAGAAGTCGCCGCCGACATTGAACACCGCAATTTCCCGGCCGCGAACCGTCACGACCTTGTTGCTGCCAGGTGGAATTTCACTGACGAGCCCGACGCGCTCTTTCGGCATGGCTAGAACCTGTACAGATTTTCGGCGTTGCCGCGGCAGATTTGCTTCCGCTCGGCCGGGCTCAACTTCACCTTGAAGGCATAGGACGGATCGTCCTGGTCCCAGTGCGGATAGTCGGTCGAGAACAGCAGGCGGTCCCAGCCGAGCCAGTCAAAACAACGGCGCAACGCTTCCGGCTTGGCCGGCTCTTCCATCGGCTGCGTCGTGTACCAGAAGTTCTTCCTGATGTAGTCCGAAGGCGGACGGGTGAGGTGCGGCACCTCGTCCCCCAGCCGCTCCCACAACCGGTCGAGCCGCCAGGCGAAGCTGGGCACCCACGCAAAACCGATTTCGACCAGCACGACCTTCAGCGCCGGAAATTCCTCGAATACACCTTCCATCACCATGCTGCTCATGACGGCGGGCCCGCCCATCGTCGTCGCGTAATGCTCTTCCATATAGAACGACGGCCAGCCGCCACCGGTCGAGGCGTGGCCGCCGATGCCGTAGGAGTGGATGCCGAGCGGCAGATCATAGGCCTGGGCGGCTTCGTAAATCGGCCAGTAGCGCCGCCGTCCCAAAGGTTCGCTACTACGCGGCGCCAGCATGATCTGGACGAACCGGCCATCGCGAGCACAACGCTCGATCTCCTTCACGGCCGCGACCGGGTCATCCTGCGTCACCACCAGCGAGGCGCGAAGCCGCGCGTCGCGATCGAGCCACTCGGCAACCTGCCAGTCGTTGTGCGCGGTCGCGAGCGCGCGCGCAAAATCCTGGTTGCGCTCGCTGGCGACGTTGCCGAACAGCGGGATCAGGATCGCCTTGAGGATGTGAAAGGGATCGAGGTGTTGTTGCTGCATGAACGCCAGGTCGGACCCCGGCGGCCCGCCGGCGGGCGGCCAGGCATCGCGCCGGCAGATCAGCGGGGCCGTCCGCGGATATTGCGTGGTGTTAATGAAGGGCTGGCGCAGATGCGTGCCGAATTGTTCCGAATGCTCCTGCCAGCGCCGGGCGAGGTACGGATACAGGCTCTTCGAATCCTTCGGCAGCGGATGAACGTCGCAATCGATGATGCCGACGTCGATTTTCGTGACCGCCCCGGCGCCCGGGCTCTCGATGACGCTCATCATGATGTCTCCTGCAGCCGCGGATAGGTCTTGAGCGGATTTTCGGTTCGCAGCCGGCTCATCAGATCGGCGTCGAAGCCTGTCGGCGCGAACTCCGCCTGCTCGAAATTCCAGTGCGGAAAGTCGGTCGAGAACAACATCATCTCCTCGCCGATCTGTTCGATCATTTCGCGAACGATCTGAGGGTCCTTCGGACCGTCAAAGGGCTGCATGGTCAGCCGCACATGCTCCGCGACGATTTCGCTCGGCGGCCGCTTCACCCATGGCACCTCCATGCGCAAGCCGCGCCACAGCTTGTCGATGCGCCACAGGAAGGACGGCAGCCATGTCACGCCCGATTCCGTCAGCACGACGCGCAGCTTCGGGAATTCCTTGAACACGCCCTCGGTGATCATGCTGAGAAGCTGGGTCTGGAAGCCGACGCTTTGCGCCGCCTGATCCTCGATATGGTAGGACGGCCAGCCGTTGGTCCAGGGCGCGAAGCGATAGGTGCTGCCGGCGTGGACCCCGATCGGCAGCCCATGCGCCTCCGCGGCCGCGTAGATCGGCCACATCGACCGCTGGCCGAGCGGCCTGTCACCCAGCACCATCAACAGCACCTGGACGAAGCGGCGATCGGGCGCGCGGCGCTCGATTTCCTTCGCGGCCAGTTCCGGGTGCTGCCACGGCACGATGATGGAGCCGCGAAGCCGCTCGTCCTTGCTCAACCAGTTCGCAACCAGCCAATCGTTCATCGCGCCGCACAACGCCGCGGCCAGATCCGCGTTGTAGACCGCCTGCGCGCCGTAGAGACAGTTGCAGATGGCGATATCGGTATCGAACGCATCCAGCGCACGGGTCTGCACCCGCTCGAGCGTGGCAGCGCCGCGCCAGTCCGGCCTGATCGCGGCCGGCATGTTCGCGATGTCGCCGGTCAGCTCCAGCCGATCGATGCCACGGCTCGTCACCTGCTCGTGCCAATAATCATCCAGGAACGGCAGCAGTTCGCTGGTCGTCGGCAGCGTCAGGTGAAGATCGCAGTCGACCTTCGGAAACGGGTTGGCTTGTCGCAACAACGGATCATTCCTTGTTTCGGCGTGACACCTTGGTTCGCCGCAATGCAGGGACGTTTCAGGCGCCTACTCGACGCTGATGCCCGCTTCCCGGATCGTCTTGCCCCATTTGTCGGTCTCCTTGCGGATGAAGGCACCGAACTCTGCGGGCGTGGAGCCGACGAGCTCGGCGGCCTGCTTCTCGAAGGCCTGCTGCAGCTCCGGCGATTTGAGCGCCTGAACGATCGCGGAGTTGAGCGTGGCGATGACGTCCGGCGGCGTTTTGGCGGGCACGACGATTCCGGTCCAGCCGGTCGCCTCGTAGTCCGGCAAGCCGCTTTCCGCCAGCGTCGGCACATTCGGCAACAGCGGCGACCGCTTTTTGCCGGTGACGGCGAGCGCGCGCAGCTTGCCGCCTTCGACCAGCGGCAACGCGGTGATCATCGAGTCGAACATCAGCTGCACGTGATTGCCCATCAGATCGTTCAACGCCGGCGCGCTTCCCCGGTAGGGAACGTGCGGCGCATCGATGCCCGCCTGATGCACGAACAGTTCGCCGGACAGATGCATCGAGGTGCCATTGCCGCCCGAGGCCCGGTTCAGCTTGCCGGGGTTCTTCTTCGCATAGTCGATCAATTCCTTGACCGAATTGACCGGAAGATCCGGAGCGACCACCAGCAGCAACGGATACTCCACCACCAGAGATACCGGCTCGAAATCCTTGATCGGATCGAACGGCAGATGCCTGAACAGGGTCTGGTTGATGGCGTGCGTCCCGGTCGTCGCCAGCAACAGCGTGTAGCCGTCGGGCGGACTCTTGGCGACGAACTCGGCGCCGAGATTGTTGCCGGCGCCCGGCTTCGGCTCGACGATGACGGGCTGACCCAGCGTTGCCTGCATCTTTTCGGCGAGCAACTGGGCGGTGATATGCGTCGGCCCACCGGCGGCTGCCGGCACCACGATCTTGATGGTGCGGGAGGGGAAACTTTCGGCTGCGGCAGGCCCCGCCCAGGCCAGAAACGCCGCCGAGGCCAGAAGCCCCGCCCAAGCCAGCGCGAATATCAAGGCCAGCAAATTCCACCTACCGCCGCGCCGCATCTCCAGTTTCCTTTTCGTTTCTTCTTGTTCGACTATCGAACGCATGGTCTACTATCGAACAAATTAACATGTTCATCGGAGTTGGCAACCATGCTTGGAATCGATGACGTCTGGACCGATGCGTCGAAATGGCCTGACGGCAGCGACACTTTCGTCGAGGCCTTTGCCAAGGGCCTGCTGGTGATCGCGGCGTTCCACCACGAGCGCAGCCTCGGCCTCAGCGAGATTGCAAAGCGAACGAAGCTCTCGCGCGCCGGCGTGCGGCGGCTGACGCATACGCTGATCGCGCTCGGATTCATCCGGCAATCCGGCGATGCTTTCGCGCTCACGCCACGCGTGCTGCAGCTCGGCTTTTCCTACCTGTCGTCGCTGTCGCTGCGCGAGGTTGCCCAGCCTGTCATCGAAACCCTGTCGCGGGAAACCGACGAGGTGGTGGCGATATCGGTGCTCGATGGCACCAACGTCATCTACGTCACCCGCGCCGAGGTCACGAGCGTGCTGCGGCGAGGCCTCACCATCGGCAGCCGCATTCCCGCCTTTTGCACCTCGATGGGCCGCGTTCTGCTGGCCGGACTTTCGCCGGAGGAATGC
Organism: uncultured Alphaproteobacteria bacterium; assembly: GCA_963764705.1. Lineage (GTDB taxonomy): Bacteria > Pseudomonadota > Alphaproteobacteria > Rhizobiales > Xanthobacteraceae > Bradyrhizobium. Next base: position 913,306 of record CAVXTR010000020.1, read on the forward strand.
AAAGCCAACCTGAGAGGCTCCGAGCTCCGCGCCTGGACCAGGGTAACGACGACCGATATGCGAAAACTGTCTGATGAAATCGAACAGGTGCGCAAGCAGGGCTGGAGCTTCGTCGGCGAGGAACTGGAAATCGGCGCCTGCGGCGTCGCCGTGCCGATCCGCGATCCGAACGGCAACACCATCGCGGCGATCAATCTCTCGACCAACCTCGCGCGACATTCCGCACAGGCCATGGTGGAGAATTTCCTGCCACGGCTGAAGAAGGCCCGTGAGCAGATCGAGCAGCATCTCGTGATGTGAGAGCTGCTGCGCCGAGCCCCGCTAAGCTGGAAGCCCCGCTAGGCCAGAAGCACTTTTCTTCTCCGCACCCGTTCGATCGACTTTGCGACCGCCGGACGATCCAGCGTCGTGTCCTGCAGCCGCTGCAACAGATATTCCGCGATGCCGGCCATCTCCTGCTCCTGATCGAACAGGTTGTTGCCGATGCAGAGCATGTCGATGCCGGCCTTCAGCGATTGCAGGCTGGCCTCCCTGGTGCCCAGTGCCTTCTGCAATCCCTGCATCTGCATGTCGTCCGTGATCAACAGCGTGTCGGGAAGCCGCTTGCGCAAACGCCCGAGGCCCGCCGCGGACAGCGTCATCGGATGATGCTGATCCCACTGCCGCACGATGGCATGGCTGACCAGCACGGCATCGCCGAACATCTTTGGCGCCAGCGCATAGAACAGCTCCTCCTGCTCGGGAACCAGCGCGTCGGAAATGTCCATGAACTCCTGGTGCAAATCGACGACAGCGCCGCCGATGCCGGGGAAATGCTTCAGGCAAAGACCGAGGCGCTGCTCGCGCGCCACGTCGCTGGCCAGCAGGGCATTGGTGGCCACCTCACCGATGTCGCCGGAATAAGCGCGCTTGACCCTGCCGATATTGGGATTGTCGGGGTTGTAATCGACGTCGATCACGGGCGCGAAATCATAGTGGATGCCGAGCTGCCGCATCTCGGCAAAACTCGCCATCAGGATTTTTCGTTTCTGATCCGGGTCGAGAAGATTGAATTCCTTCGCGCTTGGCAGAGGCGCAAACCCGCGGTCTTGCTTCAGCCGCCGCACCAGCCCGCCCTCCTGATCGATGAACACCATCGGCCCGGACGGTAGTTGCGCGATCTCGCCGCAGAGCCGCCGCACCTGCTCCGGGGTCTCGACATTGTTATCGTATTTCTGCGTCTGGCAGGAATAATCGAACAGGATGACGCCGCCGAGGCCGTAACGGCCGGCGAATTCGCGCAACCACGCGGGAAGGATCTTGCCGAAGAAGCCAAGGATGAAGAGTTCGCCGATCTGCATTTGCGCGCCTTCGCCAATCTGCCACGGCGTTCCTGCGGCGATTCTTCTATGTTAAAAGCACGCTCTTGAACAGCGGCCGTCACCGGGCACAGCCAGAGTCGAAGAGATCATGTCAGCACCTTCCGTTCCGCAAATGACTCGTTACCGGCAATGGCTCCGCGACCAGCGCGGCCTGGATTTTCCGGATTATGAAGGGTTGCGGCAATGGTCGGTGCGCGAGCTCGACGCGTTCTGGCAGAGCGTCTGGGATTATTTCGAGTTGCGGTCGCCGACGCCGCACCGCGCCGTACTGGCGCAACGCAAGATGCCGGGCGCGGTCTGGTTCCCGGGCGCAGAGGTCAACTACGCGGGCCAGGTGCTGCGGCATGTCGAGGCGGCGCATGCCGCCGGGATGCCGGCGATCGTTTCCTGCGGCGAAGACGGCATCCTGAAAGAAACGAGCTGGCCCGAGCTGCGGCGCAAGGCCGCCGCGCTGGCGATCCACCTCCAGGCCCGGGGCGTCCGCTCCGGCGATCGCGTCGCGGCCTATCTTCCCAACATTCCCGAAACCATCATTGCCTTTCTCGCCACCGCCAGCATCGGCGCGGTGTGGAGCGTCTGCGCGCCCGACATGGCGGCGCCCGCGGTGATCGACCGCTTCAAGCAGATCGAGCCCAAAATCCTGATCGCCTGCGACGGCGTCACCTACGCCGGGCGGCGGCACGACCGGCGCCAGGTGATCGACGAGTTGCGGCAATCGCTGCCGAGCCTCGGGCATGTCATCATCCACAGCGACGGCGCGGCGTCCGCGGCGGGCTCCGAGGCGATGCTGTCGACGATCCTGTCGGCGGCGGGACCCGAGATCGACGCGTTCGAACCGGAATGGCTGCCGTTCGATCATCCGCTCTGGATCGTCTATTCCAGCGGCACCACTGGATTGCCCAAACCGATCGTGCACGGACATGGCGGCGTCATCATTGTGGCGCTGCCGCTGAACGTGCTGCACAACGACATCGGTTGCAGCTATCAGCCGGCCTCGTTCGGCGAGCGCTATCACTGGTACAGCTCGACCGGCTGGATCATGTGGAATTGCCAGGTCGCGGGCCTGCTCAACGGCACCACGATCTGCATCTTCGACGGCAGCCCAAGCGGGTCGAAGGAAAACCCGGACTGGTCGACGTTGTGGCGTTTCGTCTCGAATTCGAAGACCACGTTCTTCGGCGCCGGCGCGGCCTACTTCGCCGGTTGTACCAAGGCCGATGTCGATCTCGCAACCGCCGGCGACCTGTCGCGGCTGCGCGCGCTCGGCTCAACCGGATCGCCGCTGTCCGCCGACACCCAGCAATGGTTCAACGAACGCTTCGCCCGCCTCGCCGAGATCAACGGCAACCGCGCGCATCGCGACATGTTCTGGGCCAACATGTCCGGCGGCACCGACTTTGCCGGCGCCTTTATCGGCGCCAATCCCGAATTGCCGCAAACGCCCGGCCTGATGCAGTGCCGGCTGCTGGGCGCCGCCGTGGAAGCCTTCAACGAACAGGGCCGCGGCGTCATCGAGGAAGTCGGCGAACTCGTCTGCACCGAGCCGATGCCCTCGATGCCACTGAAATTCTGGAATGACGCGGGCGATGCGCGCTACCGCGCCAGCTATTTCGAGACCTATCCGGATAATTTCGACGGCAGCGGCCGCGGCGCAGTCTGGCGCCATGGCGATTGGCTCAAGATCCATGCCGACGGTTCCTGCGTGATCTACGGCCGCAGTGACGCCACCATCAACCGGCATGGCCTGCGGATGGGCACCAGCGAACTCTATTCGGCGATCGAGGCGCTGCCCGAAGTGCTGGATTCGATGGTGGTCGATCTCGAATATCTCGGGCGCGAGAGCTACATGCCGCTGTTCGTGGTGTTGCGGGACGGCTTTGCGCTCGACGGTGCCATGCAGGCTCGGATCAACCATGCGATCGAGGCCGGCCTGTCGCGGCGGTTTCTACCCAACGAAATCCATGCCGTCGCCGAGATCCCGCGCACGCTGTCCGGCAAGAAGCAGGAATTGCCGATCAAGAAGCTGCTGCTCGGCCAGCCCCTCGACAAGGTCCTCAACAAGGACGCGATGGCCAATCCGGGCTGCCTCGACTGGTATCTGGAATTCGCGGCGAAGCACCTGCGGAAGGATGCGGATTTGCTGAAGAAAACAGGCGCCGCCTGAGCCGACCGCGCTGTCCGTTGAAGGTTGGGCCTGCCGACCCTACATTAGCGCCGTCGAGCAAACCAAGGGAGAACCGAGATGGCTGAGAAGACCGAGCGCGCTGTTCTGGCCGGTGGCTGTTTTTGGGGCATGCAGGACCTGATCCGCAAGATGAGCGGCGTGGTTTCGACCCGCGTCGGCTACTCCGGCGGCGACGTGCGCAACGCCACCTATCGCAACCACGGCACCCATGCCGAGGCGATCGAGATCGTCTTCGACCCGCGGATCCTCAGCTACCGGCAGTTGCTCGAGTTCTTCTTCCAGATTCACGATCCCTCGACGCGCAACCGCCAGGGCAATGACATCGGCATGAGCTATCGCTCGGCGATTTTCTATACCAGCCCCGAGCAGGAGCGCGTCGCCCGCGACACCATCGCCGACGTCGACGCGTCAGGCATCTGGCCCGGGAAGGCCTCCACCGAGGTAGCAGCGGCCGGCGATTTCTGGGAAGCCGAGCCGGAGCATCAGGACTATCTCGAACGCTACCCCGACGGTTACACCTGCCATTTCGTCCGCCCGGGCTGGCGCCTGCCGCAACGCAAGGTCGGGTAAGCGCCCCGCGCCCGGCGAAGATTCTTCGTAGCAATAGCCGGAAACATTTTGCCGGGCGCGGCAATCTTTGCCGCGCCCGGTAATGCGTCATCGAGATGGATGACGAAGAGACTGGCTGAAAAACCGCGTCATTTGCGCAACCTGATTTCCAAACTTTCTCGGCACACCGTTTGCTTTCTTGTGGGCACCAACAGTACCCAAGAGGTTTGCGATGAGTGTGAGTGGCGTTGCCGGACCGAATATTCCGCGTAGCTGGACCCCGATACAGAACTCTCGCGACGACAGCCCTCAAACGGCGGCATCGAATCCTCCCGATCAGACCGGCGCGCCAACCACCCCGTTTTTGGGCAAGATCACGTCAGAGATGACCAACTCCATCATGGTGTCGCTGCCAAATGGCATGAAGGTCGGCATGTTCCACTTCGGTGGGGGCAGCAGCGGCTTTGACGCGCAAATGCTCGCCTCACTGGAACACCTGGCCGATAATTTGAGTGCCTATACGACGACAGCCAAAGGCACGGATGACGGGACGCAGCCGGACGCCGTCAACGATAGTTCAAACAACGCCGGATCCAACGGCGATCTGCAAGGTGCGCAGGCGATCGACATGATCCATGTCGACCTTCCCAACGGAATCTCTGTTGAAATACGGCACTCATCTCCGAGCGGCGACGCCGATGGCGGTCTGGCGGCCATGAACGAAATGGAAAAGGCGATGGAAGAACTCGTCGACCATTTCAGCAACCTGGGAAATGGTTCGACGGATTCTGCGTCCACGTCCGCAAATGCTGCCACCAGCCAGCACCGGCTTGCCGCCTATGCCGAACAGGCCAAGCAGATGTCGCTTGCCGCCGGGCTCGGAGTGAGCCGCGAGTCCTGATGGACCTGTCGCCCGCGACCGAGGACGGCTGCACGGCTAGTCCGGGAGGCCCGTCAGCGCATCCCACCGGTCGGCTTGGATCCTGGCGATCCGCTTGTAACCACCTTTGCCGTCCGGCTCGAATATCAAGGACTCGCCTTCGTTAAGGTCGGCCAGGTCCTTGCCAAAGGCATCGACGATGTTGGGCTTGTGCGAAACGATCACGACGTTGTTGTCGGCCGGCGGCCGCGCGGCAACGAGCTTGCGAAACGCCTGGGCGCGCCGATTGTTCTCGTCGGCAGAAAGCGCGGGTCCGCTTTCGGCGAGATCGGGGTTCACCGCAACCTCGCCGAAGCCCAACAGCCTTGCGGTATCGACCGCCCGCTGCGCAGTGCTGGTCAGGACCAGCCCCACCGGGATCTTCAGCTTGCGAATCGAGTCTCCGATCGATCTGGCCTGGACGCTCCCCTGCTCGTTGAGCTGCCGTTCCGCGGGCAGATTCTTCCTGCTCATGGAGTCGGTGCCGGACTGATCCGAGGTGGTCGCCGCATGGCGAAGGACAATCACGTATCCGCCCTGGCGCAGCTCGTTGAGCCATTCAGACGACGCTGAAAGCTGCGCTCCCGCAGCGAGCGGCAGCAATGCGAATATTGCCGATAACAAGAGCAATCGAATCCTTGGCATGGACTTCTCCTGAGGTGGATGGACCAAACAGCGGCGCTGCATTGCATGCGCGGGTGCGCGTCATTCTTCGCGAACTCGCGACGGTTAACATCGCCGAAGTGATGACGCTTCAGGCGAATGGGGGAGGCTTCGATTCCACTTCGAACGATGCAATCACAAATCCGGGATCGATAGACTGGCGCTGCAGATGGCGAGATGACTCGGCCTGAGCGTCATCGTCCGAAGATCATGTCGGGAAGCCACAGCGTGAGGGCAGGCACACAGACGATGACGGCGAGTACGATCAGCAAGATGACGAGAAACGGCAGAATTCCCCGGATCGCCTCGCCCATCGGCGCCACCGCAATCGACGAGAGCACGAAGAGGTTCAGGCCTACCGGCGGATGGACCAGCCCAATCTCCATGTTGTGCGTGAAGATGATCGAAAAGTGGACCGGATCGACTCCCATCGTCGCGAGCGCGGGCGCCAGGATCGGCAGAACTAGGAGGAGGGTCGCGGTCACTTCCAGGAAGCAGCCGAGCACCAGAAGCAGGGCGTTGATCGCCAGCAGGAACTGCCAGGTCGAGAAGCGGTGGTTGAGTAGAAATTCGACAAGGCGAGCAGGCGCACCCGACTCCGTCAGCCAATGTCCGACAGCGAGCGCGGTCGCTATAATCAACATGATACTCGCAGCGCTGCGCAACCCGTTCGCCACGACGGACAGCGTGTCCGTCCATTGGAAGCCGCGATAGAACAGCAGCGAAACGCAGAGCGCTACGACCGCGGAGAGCGCCGCGGCTTCCGTCACCGTGACGAAGCCGCCGTAAATGCCGGCCATGACCACGAGTGGCACGAGCATCGCTGGCAGCGCCGATAGAGTAACCTGCAGCCGCGCCCTCAACGGCAACACCGGCTCGACCGGAAAGTTGCGGCGGCGGGCCTCGAACAGGACCCAGAGGAAAAACGCGGCGGCCTGAAGCAGGCCCGGGAGGATGCCTGCGAGGAACAACCGCGGCACCGATTGCTCGGCAACGATGCCGTACAGGATCAGCGGCAAGCTCGGCGGAATCACGATGCCGATCGTCCCCGACGCTCCGACAACTCCCAATACGAACGGCCGCGGATAACCTCGCTCGAGCATCGCGGGGATCAGAATTGTCCCCATCGCCAGCGCGGTCGCGACGCTCGAACCGCAGATCGCAGCGAACAGCGTACAGGCGACGACGGTAACGAGTCCAAGGGATCCCGGGAGTCCACCGAGCCAGGCCACCGCCAGATTCACCAGCGCATTGGCGATCCCTCCGAACCGCATGAATGCCGCCGCCATTACGAACAACGGCAGCGCCATCAGGGTCGGCGAGTTGAGCTCATTGATAACGAGTTGCGCGGCGCCCACGGGTGGCTGACCGGAAATCACGAACATGACGCCGGCGCAAAGCCCCAGCACCAGAAAGACCGGCATCCCGGTAGCCAGCAGTCCGACAAACAGCATCAGGAAACTGGTCATGTCGCCGGCTCAATCGATGCCTGGCAGTTCATGGCCGCCCGGGCGGTGCGCGGGCATCGCACTCCGGCCCGACGGAGCAATCAACCCGGCGAGCCGGATGACATAGCGGATCAACATCAACAGGCCGCCCACAGGCAGCGCCGAATAGTAGATCCACATCGGAAACCGCAGATCCGAGGCGCTATGCTCGTCGATCAGCCACGCGATTTCAACGACCTGCCAGCCGTACCAGATCAACGCGCAGCAGAACGCCATGGCCGCGAAGCAATTAAATACTTCCATCCATCGCGCCACGCCGACCGGGACAACGTTGAGAACGAGGTCGGGCCTGACATGGCTATCGGTGCGGACCAGCTGACTGGACACGATCATGATGGCCCAGATCATCAGATAGACGATGACCTCCTCGGCGTAGCTGATCGACTCTCGCGGAAAGAAATAGCGCGACGCGACCTGCCAGAGGGCGAAAGCGAGCGCGGCCAGGCCGAGCAACCCGACGAACGTTCGCTCGGCCTGATTCCAGGCCTTCATCATGAAAGCCGTTTTCGAATTCTTCATTCGACGGCGAGCCCCGCTGAAATGGCCGCGACCATTTCGGACGATATCTTCGACAAATTCGCCACCTGGTCCTGATTCGCCATCATGTCCCGCCGCGTCGCCGCAAGCTGCTCTGCCGACGGCACGACAATGCTGATACCGTGCGCCCGCACCAGTTCGCGTGCACGAGACTGTGCGGCCGCCATGTCGGCGCGGTAGACCGCAACCTTCTCCTGCCAAAGATCGGTAAATGCCTGCTGGAGATCGGAAGGCAGTTTTTGCCAGAAGGCGAGACTCACGATCGGAATGTATTCGCCGATGAACTGATGATCTTCCAGGGCATGGCGAATTCCCAATTCCCAGAATTGTCCGCTGGCGATCGTCTCATAGGTCGTGATCAGCCCGTCGAACGTGCCTTGCGAAAGTCCCAGCTGCACATTTGGCAACGGCGTCGTATTTGGGATCGCGCCCACGAACTGCGTCCGCCACGCTTGTCCGGCTCCGCCACTGTTGCGTATTTTCAGGCCCTTGAGGTCATTGTAGGAATTTAGCGGCCTGTTCGTGCTGTACCAGTTGAAAAACCCCAGATCGAGCCATGGACCGATCACGTGCGAACGCAACTGCCGTTCAATCTGTTGTGCGAGCAGCTGCCCCGGTTGGCCATCGCAGGCGCGATGCACCGTTTCGATCGAACGCCCGTAAAGGACGGGCAGTTGAAAGAAATCCGCGTCCGGTACGATACCGGTCAGCGACCAGCTTCCCGGCGCTGCCATCTCGACCTGCCCCTGCAGCAGCGCCTTGCCGACCTGCAGATCAGGAAACAGTTGCCCGCTTTCGAATAGCTGGGTTTTGATCCGTCCACCTGCAGCCGTCTCGACCCTTCCGAGATAGTCCCTGATAATTGCGTTGCGCGTATGCGACGGTGCGGTTTCCAGCGAACAGCGCAGGATCAACGGCGCGTCGGCCGCGGCCGCCCCCGTACGCAGTGCAGGCGCTGCCATCATTGCCATTGCTGAAGCCACGAATGTGCGGCGGGAGGACGACGACACCATGTTTGCTTTCCTGTTGCTGTCTCGTTTGCGTGGCGGTGATGAATTCAGTTCGTTCAGAGAATCAGTCCGATGCCGGACAAGATGAGCAGCGCGTTGACGACAAGCCCGAACTGTCGATCCGTGAGCCGCTTGAAGATGCGCAGTCCAAACCACGCGCCGAGCAACGCAGCCGGAACGAATACGAACGCCTTCCAGTCCAGTTGCCCCTGAACCGAGGATGACGGCCGCATCAGGTGGATCGCGACCAGCGTCGCCGGCTGCATGCTGAGAATGAACGGCTGATACACACCGCGCTGACGCGCCTTGTCCCATCCCTTTAGGCCGCACCAGATCGTTACGAACGCGCCGGGAAAGCCGGCGAGGCCACCGGTGATGCCGCCAAGAAAGCCAGCGCATGCGTCCGACAGCGGCCCCATCCGGCGCACTCGGGCATGCCGATGCAGCAAGAGATAGCCGCCATAGGCAATGAGCAGGCCTCCTATCACATTGCGATAGGTGGCGGTCGGAAGATGCAGCAACAGATAGACGCCGGTGGGCACTCCGGGAAAGCCGCCGACCAGAAAGATTCCCAGACTGCGCCAGTCGATCGAACGCCAGAGCGTGGCGACACTGAGCAATTGAATCGCAATGCTGCAAATGATCATTACGTTTACGGCGTAGACGGGGCTGTCGATCACGTGAAACAGCAGGGCACCGCACAGCGCCGAGAACGCAAATCCGGCGATGCTGGAGATGGTGGACGCCACGAAAACGGCAATCAGGGTAAGCGCGACAGCCGGGATACCTTGCGCCGAGAGTACCGCGCCTTCCGCGATCAGGAATCCGAGGCCGGCGGCCCCGACGATGATCATGCTCAGCGGGCCCGGACCAGCAGCAGGGGCGACCACAAATTCGTCGCCGTCGGCTAGCCAATTCAGCATCTGTTGCGCGCCGGAGCTCGACGCCGCAGGCGTCGACCAGGGCAGTGCGAACCTTGCTGACAACAAGAGCAATCGAGTGCTGGGCACGGACTTCTCCTATGGTGGCTCGCTCAATAGCCGCGTTGCATTGACCCGGCGCGAGCGCGTCCTGTCTTCGCGAACCCGCAACCCGTTAACATCGATGAAGTGATACCGCCTCCCGCGAATGGTGGAGGCCTCGATTCCTTTCCAGACGGTGCCGTCGCAATCCGGAACCGATGCTTCGGCGATACTGCTGTCGCGTCGCTCGCGTCCGCGACACGGCCGTACAAGCGTCATCACAAATCGTTGTTCGGGCCTCCTCGGAACGGGGGAGGCCGCCCAGGCTGAAAGCCGACATGGTTGCACATTCGATCATCGCCGGATGAGCGAACCATCGGCGGAACGTGCCTTCAACAGCAGAGGAAGCCCGACAATGCATGCCGGCGAGAAATTGCTGACCGAGCTTGAGCTTGCGCCGATATCTGGCGCGGCTCCGATAGATCGCAGGGATTTGTCTCGTGCCGTGGAGAGGTCGCGGTGATCAAATATTTCCTGATCTGCAGTACTCTCATGGGCTTTGGCCTGCTCCACGGAATCGCCGTTTTCATGATGGAGCCGGGATCGACCACCCCTGTATCCGTCGTGCTCGGAGGCGATTAGGATGCCGGTCTTCACCACGGCATCGGCTCTCGTCGCGTTGGCATTATGCTCGCTGGTCTTATGCGTGACGCTCGCGCTGGTGTTCGAGAGCGAATTTCCTCCCCGTTGACGAAACAGCTACCTGCGGTAGACTTAGCTCTCCTCTACATGGAGGATGCATGTTCCGCTGGCCGATTTATTTGGATCGAACGCCCTTTGAGGGCGGAGAGACCCTCGAGCATTAGCTATGAAGACCGCTTCCCAAAAGACTGCTCCCCATCTGCAGTCCCTTTCAAGCCGTCCCGCAGCCGCTCGGCTCACCGATTGTGAGCAGCTGAGCGACCTGATCAGCGCCATCTATGACGCAGCGCTCGATCACTCGCTTTGGGAGGGCGCGATCGAACGGGTCACCCACTTTGTGGAAGGCGAAGGTGCGGCCCTGCTCTTCAAGGATACTGATGCGCAGCACGTCTTCATACCCCACAGCTTTGGCGTTGAATGGCCGCTGCCTGTGCATCTGTTCCGGCAGATTTATCCGGCAGCCGTGGGGCACTTTCGGGGAGACATCGAACAACTGATTTCCATCCGCGAGCTGATGCCATTCAGTCAACTGGTGCAGACCGAATTTTACCGGGAATGGGTGCGGCCCCGCCAGCTCGTTGATTTCATCAGCGCTGTGCTCGACAAGTCGGCGACCACTTCGGCCGTTTTCGGGCTCTTTCGTCACGAGCGCCATGGCCCGGCCGACAGTGGAGTACGATACCGGCTGAGCCTGGTCGTGCCCCATATCCGACGAGCGGTGCTGATCGCTCAGCTGTTCGAGCTCAGGCTCGCGGCATCCCAAAGCCTGACTGAGTCGCTCGACGCTCTCAGCGTGTGCATGTTCCTGGTCGACTGCGACCGCCGCATCGTTCACGCAAACGCCGCCGGTTCTGCTCTGCTCAAGTCGGGAGATGTACTGCGTGCCGCCGGTGAATCCATATTCGCCTACAGCGCGCAGGACGATCGGGCGCTGCGGGCCGTATTTGCTGCAGCCGCCCAGGGTGACGCCGCCCTTGGCACCGCGGGGACCGCCATGCCGCTGGTTGGAAGGAGCGGCAGTCGTTACCTCGCCCACGCTTTGCCACTTACCTCGGGCGCGCGGCGGATCGCCGGCGTCTCCAGCGGCGCTGCGGCGGCGCTGTTCGTGCGACGCGCCGGGCTGGCAATTCCATCTCGTTCCGGGCTGATTGCCAAGACCTTCAGCCTTACGCCGACGGAATTGCGCGTGCTCCTCGCAATCGTCGATGTGGGCGGAATCCCCGAGGTCGCCAACGCGCTCGGCGTTGCCGAAAGCACGGTCCGGACCCATGTCGGCCACCTGTTTGAAAAGACCGGCGCCTCGCGGCAGGCCGATCTGGTCAAGCTCGTAGCCGGCTATCAATCCCCGCTGGAAGGTTAGCTTCCTGCACCCACGGCGCGATCGGAATGGCGGAGAGGGAGTCCGCTGAACTCAGTTCTTATTCCAACTCACGCCATTGCATAAATCATTGCAAAACTTGAATAAACTGACTATTCCTTTCTCAGAAGCTCTCATTGCATTGCATGGAATTGCAGGCAGCGGGGCCAGTCAAAGGGCCAGTCAGATTTCATGCCACAGCGCCTCAATCTCCTCACCGACCGTCGCATTCGGGCAATCAAAGAGCCCGGCCGCTACACCGACGGCGGCGGCCTCGTCCTCCAGTGCGGACCGAGCGGCGCGAAGTCATGGTTGTTTGTGTGGAAGCGGTCCGGACGTCGGACGGTCATGGGGCTGGGCGGGATTGCTTCGGTCAGCTTGGCCGAGGCTCGGCAGAAGGCCCTGGCTTGCCGGAAAGCCGTGGCCGAGGGCTGTAATCCGCTTACCGAGCGGCGCAGCAAGGAAGAGATCCCAACCTTTTCGGAAACGGTCGCGAGTTTCCTCGACGACCACCGGCTTGCGGCCTGGCGGAATGCCAAGCACCGCGAGCAGTGGAAAATGACCCTTGGCCCAGCCTATTGTCGGCCGATCCTCGACCTCAAAGTCGACGAGATCAAAACAGCCGACATCGTCGCCGTGCTAAGGCCGATATGGGCGACGAAGTCGGAGACCGCCTCGCGCCTTCGCGGCCGCATCGAGCGGGTCCTCGCCTTCGCCGAGGTGCGTGGATGGCGGCCGGAGGGGAAGAACCCGGCGCAGTGGCGCGGGCACCTGGACGCCATCCTGCCGCCGGCCCGCAAGCTGACGGCGCGGGGACATCACGTCGCGATGGCGTATCGCGACGTCCCAGCCTTCATCGATCAGCTCGACGCCGCGCCGGGGATGGCGGCGCTCTGCCTCAAGTTCCTGATCCTGACGGCGGCCCGCAGCGGCGAAGCCATCGCCGCCCGCTGGGACGAGATCGACATGGAGCAGCGGATCTGGACCGTTCCGGGATCGCGAATGAAGGCGGGAAGCGAGCATCGCGTTCCGCTCTCGGATGGCGCGCTGGAGGTTCTCAAAGTTCTGGAGCCGCTCAGGCAAGGCGAGTTCGTCTTTCACGGACGCGACGCGACGAAGCCGCTCAGCGCCGGCGCGCTCGAGATGCTGATGCGTCGGCTCAAAGTTAAGTCCGCGACGACTGGCGGACCGACGGTGCACGGCTTCAGGTCGGCCTTCCGCGATTGGGCGGGCGATTGCACGAACTTCCCGCGCGAGATTGCCGAAGCAGCCCTCGCGCACCGCGTGGGCGACCAGACGGAGCGCGCCTATCGTCGGGGGGATGCGATAGAACGACGCCGCGCTTTGATGACCGCGTGGGACGAGTTCTGCGCGGGCAACGATGACGGAAAGGTGGTGGAACTTGCCGCCCGAAGATAAGGACGACGATCTGAAGACTGGATCGGTATCGGCGTGGGGGTGGGGGGCCGACCCGAAAACGGGGCCCCAGTCGCGGCGGTAACTGGGACCCCTCAAGCGGGCGGGCGCGCCAAACCATTAGGGCCCCACCCCACCAAGAGAAAAGGGGCCCCCCGTAAGGCAAAGAGGGTACCCGTTAAAAAACGGGGGATGCTGAAGATCCCCAGTGCAAAGGACCTGTTCGGATGAAGATCATAACCAACGCCCTTAGCGCGCGCCGCCCTGATTGGAAACGCAAGCGAGCGGTAAAGGTCATGCCGCCGCGGAAGCCAGGCGACCCGAACCCGGTCCTTCGGGCGTCGATCGAAAGGACATTCGACACATTTGGCATGGATGGGGAGCCGAATTCGAACCCCCTAGAACGGTTGGAAGAAATTCTGCGCGGCTTGGGTCCTCGCCCCGAGGTCGATCAAATCAGGGAGATATTCAAGGAAATCCAATCGCCCACGCGCGGTCGCCCGGCGCGCCGTGACGGGCTTTCATTCCGGATCGCGCGCGAAGTTGCCGACCGACGCGATCGCTGCTGCCGACCAAAAAGCCGAGAAGCAAGCATGAAGGCAATTTATGGAGAGGTCGCGAAGCACAACGCGCTCTCGCATACGACGGTCCGCGATTTCTACCTTAGGCACCGTGACTTCGCCGACCTCCTCGCCGAAGCCCGTAGTAATAAATAGGCCGAATTTCGACTACGCAATTTTGCTTGCTGCACGCTTCTGCGTGCGAATAGTGGAGACCGCTTCGATTTAGGAAAGGCGGCACTCCATGGGACGGCGACCAAATCCAAATGGACGGCAACGACACCTAGTCACGCGCGTTTATCCCGGACAGCAGTCGTTCAGCATCGCGCAAGCCGCCGCGCTCACTGGGCGCCATCCATCCACCATCCATAGGCTCATCGAGGCCGGGGCTATTCATTCGGCGGAAACGCCTCTCGGCCATCGTCTCACTCGCGCTGAGATCGAACGTCTTATAGGCGGCCCCCTCGACGACGAGCGGCTCGGATCGCTCCTTCAGCAGATCCTAGCTTAAACGGCTGAGTGGGTTGACTGCGATGGGCATCATCCAGGACATCAAAAAGGCGGTAGTGCCGGACGGAGATTATGTCATCGAGATTGTGCCGGGCTCCGCGGTCGAGAGTTTCGACCGCGCCGGCGAAAGCGTGAGGTTCGAAATCGAAATCGTCGATGGAGACCGCCGCGGAGTGCGTATTCCCATCCGATTCCTTCTGCGCGGCAACGAAAGAACTGCCGGCATCGCGGGCCGCGACTGCAGCGTTTTTCTCAAGTGGGCTGATTGCCTCGGTGTTGAGGACGCAGACACGCCAACAGACGCCATAAAGCTGTTTTGGAAGGCGCAGCGCAGCCGTGGGCTGCGGCTCGTTGCAACGCTTCGCGCGGTGATCAGCCCATCGACTGGATGGCGAGGCGTTATCGTTACGGACGTTCAACTGGAGCAGCCACAGTGACAAGCATCGCCCACGGTTTCGCTTTCACCACCGCTGTCGCGGCTCAAAACGATCTAGCGACAAAAACAATCGAGATGACCGCCGGTGGACTAGTAAAGTCGCCATACCCAAACGTATCGCGCTGGATGTTCAACAGGCGTCAAGTCGCAGATCTAGGCGAGATGTCTCACGAGCTCGCCGTGATGTCTGATTTTCCAAGTATCATGATCGTTCGCGGCGAGCCGCTCCCGCACATCGACCTCGGCAAGCCGCAGTTGCGGCGATCAAACAACTCAAAGCCGGAGACGAACACGCTTAAGGACGTGCCGCGGTCTTGGCTCGTCGTTGACGTCGACGACTGCGCGGTGCCCGAACGCCTCTGGGGCTTGCAGAAAATCTTGTCGAGGCCGGCGTGCATGTCCGCACGTTGCTTCCTGTCGAATTTCACGACGCGGCCTGCATCGTTTCCGCCTCGCCGTCGACTGGGCTATCGGGGCCAGCATTGGCGCGCTTGAGGCTTTGGTTTCTCTTGGACCGCCCGATCGCAAGCGCCGACCTCTATCGCTGGGCGCGCGGCGCGAGGGCGACCCAGCATCCGGTCGATCCCCACGTGTGCCTCCCTTCCCAGCCGATCTACGTCGCGCGTCCGCAGTTCATCGGCATGACGGACCCAGTCCCTCCGGCTCTGACGGCAACGCTCATCGAAGGCTCAGTTGTCCGTGTTCCTCTCAAGCTAGATCGGTTCGAGCAAAAGCTGGTGGCGATCGAGCGCTCGATCCGCACCGAGACATTGGAACTGGGGAGCGACTGGCGGCGCTTTCTCGATCGCACGCTTGGCAGCGAACTGGGCTACTTCGAGCCCCTCAAGCGCGGCCTCGGTCTTGCGGTACGGCAAGGCGCAACCGTGGACGAGGCCCATCAGGTCGTTTCAGATCTTCTCGCTCGGCAGGGCGGATCCCGGCCGCCAACAAAGCTATGGCCGAGAATGGATCGCCAAAGCCATGGCGAAATTTTCTTCTCAGGACGCTCAGCGTGCGGCTGCCGATCGCGCCGTCGCAACCGAGATCGGTCAAAGATTTTACCGAGCTTTCAACGTTACCGCACCGGAGGCCGCCTCGATGTCTCACAGGGAACTCTCCGGGTCCGCAAATCGACCAGCCGCAGAGGACACTCGGCCTGATGCCACAACCATGAACAACCATAGCGCAGAAGCAGATGACGATGCGGTCTGGGCCGCGGGGACAGCACAAACTTGTAGTGATCGCACAGGAAAGGCGCCTGCCCGCAGCGATCGTGTGATGGATTGGGTGGGCGTCAACAACCCGTACGCCAATAAAACGCTTGATGAACTCGTGACAGCGGCCAAGGGGCTCAATCCCGGCAGCGAAAACTTCATCGAAGATATTCTGCGGGCGGCCCTCAGCCTCCAGGAATCAGAAATTCGCTTTGAAACCCTGGTAGCCGCCATTGCCAAGAGCCAGGTCAGCCCTGGGCTTCGCGTTCTTCGGGCAGCGATCAAGCGCTTGAGAGGCCGAGTTCGATCGTGCAGCGGCGCCGACGGCCGATGAGCTTCGACGCGGGAGGCGGCAGCCGTAGCGATCGCCGCCGAAGATGCGGAGCAAAGAGGATCGAGGGATCTCGAAACTTTGGTACGCCCGCTCGCCGCCGATCCCAATCTCATTAAGAAACTGATCGCCTACGCACACGATCAGGGCGTCGTGGGCGAGGATGCGGCCGTCGTCGCGACGTTTCTCACGGCGGTGTCGCGCACCCTTGCGGGAAGGGCAGGATGCATGGTGCGCACCGGCGCTCCGTCATCTGGCAAGAATTTCGTAGTTGAAACAATCTTGGCCACTCTCGATCCTGTGCGGTCCCGACGATCCGACCGCCAGCAGCCCGCTGATCCGACTTTCAAGCAGTTCGCCGTTGGCACTGGTCTACAGCGGCGGCGTCGATGACGAGGACAGTTTGAAAGGCCAACTCGTCTATGTTCCTGAAGCCTCTAGCCTCCTTGACGCCAGCGGGCAGGAGCGGCCAGGCGTCGGATTGCTGCGCACGTTGATCTCAGAAGGACAAATTAACCATCATGTCGCCCTCCCGGTGACGGATAACAATGGAAGCCGGTCAATAGAAACGCGCAAGATCGTTAAGCGCGGTCCGGTCGCGCTGATCTTGACAACCGCGCGGGAGAACATCGAGCCCGAAATGCACACACGATTGATGCTCGTTCCTGCGGACGAGAGTAGCGGACAGACGGTTAACGTTCATCAGAGCCGGATCGAGCGCTCTTGCGGCTTCGGACCAGCGGCGGTGTCGGGTACCACACTTGACGATTGGCGGAATTATCAGGAGTGGATCGGAGCAGCAGCGCCCTATCGAAGTTGTCATACCCTTCTACAACGCACTGCAGGCCGCGTATAACGCACATGAATTTGCCGTTGCGCGCTCGCCGCGACATCGATGGAATTCTGACGGCGATCAAGGCCTCCGCGGTGGCGCACAGGATGCAGCGCGACGTGGATACGCACGGCCGCATCGTTGCAACTCTCGAAGACTATCGGTGGGCGTACGTCGGCTTCGCTCCGGGCTTGACGTCACTTTACCAGCCTAAGGTAGCGGAGACCGTCCTTTCCGTCGTGAGGGTTATTGAACAAGCCATCGCCGAAAAGCGGGTGAAGTCCCAGCAACAGAATGGAGGGAATGATGCATTCGACTCGCTCGACACCATCGAGCTGTCTTATGACCAAATTGTCACCGCTCTTGGTCTCAACTCTCGGCAGGTGCTGACCGACCGCATCCGCAAGGCCATCACCGCCGGCCTTATCGAGATTACTAACCCAGGTGCCGCGCGTAGCGTGCGGCGATCGTATCGCGTTCTGGTGAGCAGCCAAGACGTTAAGGCGAACAGCGGGAACTACAGCGCCATGCCGACGCCGGAGCGCGTAGAGGAACTGCTCAGCGCCTTTGACGCGGCTCCGAGGGATTATCCGTTCTGACGTTGGTCTTGTACTCCGGGCAGCGCCGATCCCGAGCCAAGAATAATTTTCTGCCCGTACCCTGCGGAAAGGAACGGACTAAGCGGACTAAGGATCGTGCCTAAAGGTGAAGGGAGTATGAGATCAACTCCCAAGGTCGCGTTGACGGGGTCGCAATTAGACCCCGCTTAGTCCGCTTGGTCCGCTTAGTCCGTCCGTTTCCGCAGGGTGCTGTTTGGAAATTTTTGTCTGGCATCGACCGGCTCGGGATGGCGGAGTTGCTTAAACGACCCCCAGGGCTCAAACCTGTCGGCAACGCTGATGAAGTACTTTGACAATCACGGATTGCTGCCCACCGACAAACACAAGATCTACTCCGACCGGCACAGCTTTAAGGATCGGCTCAAGGCGGTCGAAGCCCCCGAGGAATTGATCGACGAAATGATGGGGCCGGCTTGTGTTTGGAGGACAGCCGGCAAAGGAGAACGGACAACATGCGTGCTTATCTGATCGACGCAACCATCCGCACCATCACTGAATTCGACTATATCGACGAATTCCACGAACCAGCGGAGATCCTTGGCGGCAATGGCCGTGGCAATTTTACGCTCGGATCGGGTCGGCTGACTCCACCTGTGCTGGATGACAGCGCGGACGGCTTCCTGGCGGATTACGTGTATGTTCGTGATCACGGTCTCGAGCAATGGCGGGAAGGCGACTCCACCCCTGAAGATCGTGGTAAGATCACGGGCGATCCCCGTTTCTGGTTTCAGATCGATGCTGGCCGGAAGAGCCCAACATCACCTTTGATCCCCGGCCGTGGGCTGGTGATCGGCGTCCGTCAGGAAGGCGACTGGATAGTCGCGCGCATCAGCCTGGCAGAGTTGACAGCGCGCGTGACGTTCTCACGGCGCAAGCTTCGCGGCATGACAACGTCGGCGCAATCATGACCGGCGAGGTTTGGAGCGTGCCGGTGGCGCCAGTCATCGAGGAGCGGTGAATTCAATGATGGTCCGCTGGCACGGATTCGGCTGAGGCTCAGTGGCCGACTGATGGGTGAGCGATCCAAGAACCTGGGCGCCCATCCTTCGGCCGATCGCGCGCCGTTCGTGGCCTCGATCAGTTCGACACTCCACCGATCGCGCTCGTACCCCTGTTCGAACACGAGCCGCTGCTGAAGGGCGTGACCACCATCTGCGAGCCGTTCTGTGGCCGGGGCAATCTCGCCATGCGAGCATGGCCTGATCGTTCACGCCAGCGACATCGAGGACCGCGGCTGCCCGGATTTGGTGACACTCGATTTTCGCGCGATGGCCAGCCGCCCGCCAGACTGGCATAGGAGTGGATTCCGTCTCGACGTTTGCCGATCACACCGAATCAGTTGACGCCTCGAGCAACGGCATGTCGAGGCCGGCAGGACTGCCTATGAAATTCCTCTGACCTCGCGGACATGTTTGCAGTCGCCACGCCACCGAAGCCTTCGCAGCTGCTTCGAGGTGACCGGACGCCCCAATGTCACGCGGTACACCCAGGCCGGGATGGCGGAGCTGGGATTCATGGACACCGGCCGCAAGGAGCGGCGCGTCGGGCGCTTGGGGAAGGTTAGTCTTGGCGAGCGCCTCGAGGCGGTCGCGGATTTCACCTGTCGCCTGCAGCGCCTTGTTCTCCTGCAGCAGCGCCGGACCAAGCGAGCGCAGCTTTTCGTAAAGTTCGTCTAGAACTGACCCGTTCGGTGCATCGTCGGCTTCCACCGCATCTATCAGCCGCAGCTTGGCTTCAAGCAGGTCGGCAATGAAGACGTCGAGTGTTCCGTCCGCCAGCATATATTCCACGGTGACGCGCTCGGTCTGACCCATGCGATATGCGCGATCCTCCGCCCTGCAGAAGGCTGGCGTCAAGTTCGTCGCCGCCGACATGCCGGAGGCCAACGAAATGGTGGTGGGCATTATGGCGCTGGTGGCGCAGGCAGAGCGCAGGATGATAAGCGAGAGAACAAAGGCGGCGCTTGCCGTGGCAAAAGCCAGAGGCGTCAAGCTCGGCAGCCCGTTGGGCGCCACGTCGCTGCAGGCCGCGGCCACGGCAGAGACCAGGGCCAGAGGCGCTCAAGCTACGTCGAAGAAGGCCAGAGACTTCGCAGAGCGGCTGCGGCCCGTGCTCTCCGCCCTCGACACTCTGTCGGCGAGAGCGGCAGCGATGGCGCTGGACCGCAGGGGCATCGCGACCGCGCGCGGCGGAGTGTGGTCGGCCGGTAAGGTTATTGCCGTCCGCAATAGGCTTTGTGGAGGTGCGACATGAAGCTCGCCTTCTGCGTCGCCTGTGGATCAACCTCCGCAATTGAGCATCATCACCTTGTGACGCGAGCGGATCTTGTGTTCGATCGCGCGGTCGCCGGGATGCGCCGGCTCGTTATCGGGCAAGATGGTGTTGACATACGCGGTGTTGGCGGCAAACGGCAGCTTCGCGCCCTTGCGCCGGGCCGCTTGAACGATCCCGTCCAACAATTCGTCGACCCGATCGATGCCTTCGAAGGTCTCAACGGAATCCAACGCATCGAGCCATTCACGTGTTTCTGCGGGATCGCGATCCTGGTCCAATGTCTTCTCCTGTTTCGGCCGTGCTTTTTTTACGGAACGGAGACCGAGATGATGGTCGTTCCCAAGGGCAATCAGTTAAGCTTCAGTCAGCCGCTGCGGAGGACGCTCTTTCCTGCGTAAAATGCCGCAGAGCCGAGCTCTTCTTCGATCCGAATGAGCTGATTGTATTTTGCCAAGCGGTCTGAGCGCGAAAGAGAGCCCGTTTTGATCTGGCCGCAGTTGGTGGCGACCGCCAAATCGGCAATGGTGGTGTCTTCGGTTTCTCCCGAGCGATGCGACATCACGCTCGTATATCCAGCCCGGTTCGCCATATCGACGGCGGCCAGCGTCTCGGTCAGCGAGCCGATCTGGTTCACTTTGATGAGGATGGAATTGGCGACGCCCTTGGCGATGCCAGTAGACAGTCGGTCCACATTGGTGACGAAAAGATCGTCGCCGACGAGCTGGCATCGCCGGCCGACGCAGATCGGTCACCAGCTTCCAACCTTCCCAGTCGTCTTCGGACATTCCGTCTTCGATCGACATGATCGGGTAACGGCTGACCAGGCTTGTCAGATACTCGGCCTGGGCCTGCGGCTCGCGTACCAGGCCTTCGCCCTCATAATGATACTTACCGTCCTTGAAAAATTCCGTCGCTGCGCAATCGAGCGCCAGCACCATATCCTCGCCGGGCTTATAGCCGGCGGCTTCGATCGAACTCACGATGAAGTCGAGCGCGCTTCTCGGCGGACGACAAGTTCGGCGCGAAGCCTCCCTCGTCGCCCACGTTGGTGTTGTGGCCGGCATCGCTCAACGCCTTGCGCAGCGTGTGGAACACTTCCGATCCCATCCGGACGGCGTCGGCGATAGTCGACGCGCCGACCGGCACGATCATGAATTCCTGGAAGTCGATCGGATTGTCGGCATGTGCGCCGCCGTTGATTATGTTCATCATCGGCACCGGCAATGTTCGGGCCTGCGTTCCGCCGACGTAGCGGTAGAGCGGCAGTCCCGTCGACTGTGCCGCTGCTTTCGCCACGGCCAGCGACACGCCGAGAATCGCGTTGGCGCCGAGCCGAGCCTTGTTCGGAGTTCCGTCGAGATCGATAACCGCCTTGTCGATGGCGACCTGGTCCGTGGCGTTCATTCCGCGGATTGCTTCCGCGATCTCGGTCCGAACGGCTTGCACGGCCTTCAGGACGCCCTTGCCCTGGAAGCGCTTCCGATCACCGTCGCGCAACTCGACGGCTTCGTGCGCGCCTGTTGACGCGCCGGAGGGCACAGCGGCCCGGCCCGTCGCGCCGTCGGCGAGCGTCACGTCAACTTCGACAGTCGGATTTCCGCGACTGTCGAGTATTTCTCGAGCAGCGATTTGAGTGATTTCGGTCACGATCGTTTCCTTTTCGCGGCGGCTAAACGCTCAGAATCTTGAGCATGTTCGTTGTTCCCGAAACCCCGATGGGGGTTCCGGCCGCAACGACAATGATGTTACCCTTAACGGCAAAGCCCTCTTTGAGTGCTGTCTCACACGCAAAGGTGCTCATTTCATCCATGGTGTTGATCGCCGGTACTTCGACCGAGTGAATGCCCCACGCCAGTGTGAGGCGTCGTGCCGTTTCAACGCTCGCAGCCATGCTGAGGATCGAGGTCGCGGGCCGCTCGCGGGAAGCGCGCAGGCTGCTCGATCCTGAACTGGTATAGGTGACGACGGCGGCGATTGGCATCAGATCGGTCGCCAGCCGCATGCTGGCGCAGATTGCGTCCGGAATCGTCGCGGCGGGCGCGGGACGGGCCGCATCGCTCATCGGTCGGTAATATCCGCGATCGTTCTCCGCGGCTCTGATGATGCGGTCCATCATCGTCACCGCCTCAATTGGAAACTTCCCGGATGCCGATTCTGCCGAAAGCATTACCGCGTCGGCACCGTGATAGATGGCTGAGGCCACATCGGAAGCTTCGGCGCGTGTGGGCGTCGGGACTTCGATCATCGACTCCAGCATTTGCGTTGCCACGATGCTGGGTTTTCCTGCGTGCCGGCAAGCACGAACGATTTGTCGCTGGATTGGCGGGACCTGTTCGGGAGCCATTTCGACTCCCAAGTCGCCACGCGCTACCATCACGGCATCCGAGAGTGCCACGATGGCATCGAGATGTTCGATGGCAGACGGCTTTTCCAGTTTTGACATCACTCCAGCGCGCCCAGCGATGATGCTGCGGACTTCCGCGACGTCCTCCGGACGTTGAACGAACGACAAAGCTATCCAGTCCGCGCCGAGTTCGAGACCGTAGGCTAGATCAATTCGGTCTTTGGGCGTCAGGGCTGAAAGCGGCAGGACGGCTCCGACAACACTGACCCCTTTACGGTCGGACAAAGCGCCGCCTACGAGAACCCGTGTCGTTGCTTTACCCGAGCCGCAAGACTCGACCTCCAACCGGACCTTGCCGTCGTCGAGCAGGAGCTGCACGCCGGGAGAGAGTGCCTGGAAGATCTCCGGATGCGGTAGACTTACCCGTTCGTTGTCCCCCGGGCCGCCATCAAGGTCGAGATCAAATTTAGTCCAGCTTTGAGGATCACGCGACCAGCGGCGAATGCGCCAACTCGTAGCTTTGGCCCTTGCAAGTCTACGAGAACTCCGATGGGCCGACACACGTCCTTCTCAACAGAGCGTATAATGTCGTAGCGCTTCTTGTGATCCTCGTGGGTACCGTGGCTGAAATTCAAACGGAACACATCCGCTCCAGCATCAAACAACCGACGAATAATTTCCGGACTAGAGCTTGCAGGGCCGAGGGTGGCGATGATCTTGGCGTTGCGGTGACGGCGCATTTTTGTCGCGGCCCTAACCGGCGGCCCGGCCTTTCTTTTGCTTCGAGAACGAGGATGGCGCGAAAGTCGTTTACGTTGGTCAGCGTCGGCCCCGTGATGACTTGGTCACCAAGAGCTTCGAAAAAGCTGTGGCCGTCATTGTCGGCAAGGCGCGGCCTTGGCGTTGATCCCGCGGCGGCTCGCGCGGGCCAAGGTGTCGGGAGTCATGATAGCGCCGGCGATCTCTTCGGCTCCGTCGACGCCGTCTGTGTCGCCGGCCAGCGCAAACACGCCGGGCAGGCCATCCAGCTCGACCGCGAGAGAAAGCAGGAATTCAACATTGCGCCCTCCGCGCCCCCTTCCCTTCACCGTGACAGTGGTTTCACCTCCAGACAGCAGGACTGCCGGAGCGACGGCTGGTTGTCCCCGCAACGCCGCTTGACGCGCGATCCCGGCCATCACCCGACCTACTTCCCGCGCTTCGCTCTCAAGTGCGTCACCCAGAATGAGCGGGGTCACCCCATTCTGCCGAGCCACCTCGGCCGCCGCTTCCAACGAAAGTCGCGGCGTGGCGATAATCGCGGTGCTGGTATTGGCCAGCCGAGGCGCACCTTGCTTCGGAGTTTCATCTGCGGCACGGATCAGGTGCTCGATCGCGGAACGCGGTTCGGCGATCCGGTATTTTTCCATCACCGCGCGCGCTTCAGCAAAGGTCGATCGGTCGGCGATTGTAGGACCGGACGCGATGACAGCCGGATCGTCCCCTGGGACGTCCGAAATCACGAGAGTTACGAGCCGAGCCGGATAGGCCGCGGCCGCAAGCCGACCTCCCTTGATCGCAGAAAGGTGTTTCCGCACGATGTTCATTTCGCCGATCGATGCACCGGACCGGAGCAGAGCGGCGTTTGACCGCCTGCTTGTCTTCCAAGGTGAGACCATCGGCGGGCAGGCTCAGCAACGACGATCCACCGCCTGAGATCAGCGCCAGAACCAAGTCGTCCGGGTTCAGTCCCTTCACCATCTCCAGCATGCGCTTGGCGGCCTGGTGACCGTTTTCGTCGGGAACGGGGTGTCTCGCCTCGACGATCTCTATCTGACTGCAAGGAACGGCGTGGCCGTATCGCGTCACGACCAGTCCGGTGAGCGGGCCGGGCCAGAGATCTTCGACCGCTTTTGCCATTGCGGCCGAGGCCTTACCCGCGCCGATAACGACCGTACGCCCCTTTGGCGGCGGTGGAAGGTAAGAAGGAATACAAAGCTTGGGCGAAGCGGCGCCGATGGCCGCGTCGAACATCGCCTTGAGCAATTGTCGTGGCTCACCAAGCATTTGAACTTTCCCTGTGACCCTACGAACAAGCAGGCTTCATGACATCAATCTGAAGGGGTGCCGGCCCGACAAGCGGGCCCGCAGAACGTGTCTAGTCGTTTGCTTTTCGCAATTCCTCGCACACCGCTTCGGTGACTTGCGTCGCCGTCGCCTTGCCGCCGAGGTCGGGCGTGTGCAGCGAAGGATCGGCTGTCACGCGCTCCACCGCCTTCATGAGCCGCGTGGCAGCCGCCTTGGCCCAGGCTGGTGGGAAGCAATTCTCAGCCCTCATCGGTCATCCTCATCATCGTAAAACCGATCACGATATTTGCGCCCCCCGATCCTCGGGATGGGTCGCGTAGTGGCGATCTCGCGCCGCATCCGGATCCTCTTTATAACCACGACGAACCGTCACGACCTTGAGCGGACGGTTCTGTTTTAGCCGGTTTTCGATTTGGTCAACGGCCTGTGAAAGCCGGCTGATGAATGATGCGTTGACCATTGTGGTTGTCCATATCTCGCGACAATAAGGCTAGCCGATGCTGCACCAAGAGCTCCGCCTCAAGGCAGGCCCGGATTTCCTTCAGCGCATAAATGAACCGGGTCATTTCGTCGGACCGGATCCGACCGTTCAATCCCAGCCGATAGAGCCTGGCCATTTCCCCCCCGCACCCCGGCAAGCGTATCCAGGGCGATGGCCGACCGCCGCGAGCATGTCGTCTTCGTCGTCAGGACGCAGGGCACGAATTTCGACTGTGCGGCCATCCCGCAAGCGTTCGGTAGCAGAGTAGTTTCCCGGCGCCGACATCGGTGCCTTTCTCCCGGTCCAAGGAGGAGCGATGATCCATCCCGACAGCTTGATTTGGATCAAGCCGCGTCACGGGAGCCACGCTAAGGAGGGCACCATTGGGCCTTTTCATCGTGCCGGATCGTAAAGGTCCCACGACGCTCGTTAAAATCTCTGATCGTTATGCTACCACTTCGCTGCCCCGCTGAAGCGAGGCAGACATTTTGAAACGATTTTAGGAGAGGGTGCCATGCATGGTATGTATCCGCAGCAATCCTCCCGACGGCATGTTTGACAAGAACAGTTTTCGCTGCGCGGGGATGAACGCCTCGCTTAAGCGCGCTAGCCAGCCCTCGATCTGGGAA